>CBDBLP010000001.1:0-935093 GCA_965207055.1 Alphaproteobacteria bacterium
CGTGAAGCGCTTCCTGAGGGACGCCGCCGTCGCGCTCTTCGTCGGCGCCGTCCTGATTGCGCTCGCCATGTTCCTCAGGCCGACCGCCGACGACGACCCCTCGGGCACCGGCCCCGCGCCGACCCAGGAATCGTCGACGCAGTAGGGCGCTCCAAGCTTACGCCTTCAAGCGGCTGCCGAGGTAGTCGACGGCGGCTGAGACGCCGGCTTTGCCGTGGGGGATGTCGAGCGCGGCGAGGCCGGTCTCGATGGCGCCGAGCGTGCCGAGCGTCATGGGTGCGTTCACGTGGCCCATGTGGGCGATGCGGAAGGCGTGGCCCCCGAGCGGCCCGAGCCCGATGCCGAGGCTCACGTTGCAGACCTCGTAGCACCAGTCGAGCAGGCGGCTGAGCGCGGGGTCGTCCATGAGGATCGTGGTCACGGTGGGGGAGCGTTCGGCAGGCTCCGGGACGTTGAACGCGAGCGCCCCGCCCTGCGACCAGCGCTCGACCGCCGCCTGGGTCGCGCCGGCCAGGAGCGCGTGGCGGCGGAAGGCGTTCTCCAGCCCTTCCTCGAAGAGCATGTCGAGGGACTTGCGCAGCCCGAAGAGCAGGTGCACCGGCGGCGTGCCGCAGTACTTCATGTAGTGCAGATCGCCCTCGCGCACGGTCCAGTCCCAATAGCGGGTGCGGAGCCCGGCAGTGGCGTGGGCGGCCAGCGCCCGCTCCCGTGCCGCGATGAAGCTCAGGCCGGGCGTCATCATCAGACCCTTCTGCGCGCCGGCGACCGCGACATCGACGCCCCAGTCGTCCATCTCGAAGGGCATCGAGCCGAGCGAGGCGATGGCATCGACCATGAAGAGCGCGCCGTGGCCGCTCGCCTCGATGGCTGCGCCCAGCGCCGGGATGTCGTTCACGATGCCGGAGGCGGTGTCCACCTGGACCACCAGGATGGCCTTGATCTCGCCCGCGCTATCGGCGCGGAGGCGCTGCTCCAGCGCCTCGGGCGATACCGCCCGCTGCGGCTCCGCCTCGAGCACCTCCATCTCGACGCCGAGCGGCTCGGCCATCTCGCCCCAGCCGACGGCGAAGCGCCCGCTCTCCAGCACCAGTATCTTGTCGCCGCGCGAGAGGACGTTGGAGAGCGCGGCCTCCCAGGCACCGTGGCCGTTGGCGATATAAATGTAGGTGCGGCCCTGCTCCGTACGGAAGACGCGGCGCAGGTCGCCGAGGCAGCTGTCGGTGACGGCGGTCAGCTCCTCGCCGTAGATGTCGACGGCCGGCCGCTGCATGGCCTGGAGCACTTCGTGGGGCACGGTGGTGGGGCCGGGAAGGGCCAGGGAATCGCGGCCGCGGCTTACGGTCATGGTGCACCTCGCGGAGTTCGGCGACCGAAGGGGCCGCCGGGCCTTGCCCTACCGCTCCCGCATCGCTTCGGCAAGCCCGTCTTCCAGTTCGTGGGTGGCATAGGGCGGTTCGCGGACGAAGTCGGTTCCTCTACAACCCCATCTGGGCGAGTGCCGCTTGGGTGAGGGCGCTGCCGGGGCGGCCCATCTCGCTCACCACGTTGTAGTGGTGGAGGCCCTCGATCTCCATGACCGCGGCCTCGAAGCCGCGCGCCTGCCAGGCCTCGGCGAAGGCCCGGTTCTGGGCGACGAACGCCGGCGTTTCCGCCGCGCCGACCGCTGCAATGAGCGGCGCGCCGGCCTGCGGCAGATGATGGATCGGGCTGTTGCGCGCGGCCGATTCGGCATCGAGCCGGACGTCGTCGTTGATGCTGGTCTCCATGATCGGCGCCAGGTCGAAGATGCCTGAGATCGGCGTGCCGCCTTTCACCAGGCCGGCGGGGCGTCCGCGCGCCGCCCAGTCGGTGCAGAGCATCATGGCGGTGAGGTGCCCGCCGGCGGAGTGGCCGGAGACGAAGATGCGGTCCGGGTCGCCGTTGAGCCGGCCGGCATTGTCGGCGATCCATTCGATGGCGGTGCGGCATTGCTCGACGATGGTGTCGAGGGTCACCGCCGGGGCCAGCGCGTAGTTGAGCGAGACCGCCGCGCCGCCTGCGGCGACGAAGCCCTCGGCGGGAAAGGAGTGCACGTCCTTGTCCATGGCGCGCCAGTAGCCGCCGTGGATGAAGACCTGGATCGGCGCGCCGGCCGCCGGCGCCGGGAAGAGGTCGGCGGTCATGTTGGGGCCCGCGCCGTAGCGGACACCGAGGGTGCAGGGAAAGGCCTCGCGCACCCGCACGCTCTCGGCCTCCCACACCACGAAGTAGTCTTCGAAGTTGGGGTGACGCAGGCGCAAGTTGTAGCCGGCCTCCTGCGGGAGATGCCGTTGCTCGTTCATGGTGTTGCTCCCGTGGCTCGTCGCTGCCCTCACTCGCCCCTCAGCACGTCGAAGGCGATGCTGATGCGCTCGCCGGAGCCGGCGAAGGGGAGGGTGCGGTGAAACATGTAGGAGGGGAAGAGCAGCATCAGCCCCTCTTCGGGCTCGATCAGCCGGGTCTCGGGCTCTGCCCTGATCCGGAAGTCCCAGTAAGGCCGGCCGAACTCGATCCACCCGGCTGTGCCGTCGTCGTCGGCGCCGAGGGCAGGGGGGAGGGCGACGTAGTAGACCCCGCTGAGCCAGGCCGAGGGGTGGATATGAGGCACCTGATAGGCGCCTTCGTCGAGGATGACGCCCCAGGCCGTGACCCTGAGGCGCTCCGGGATGTCGGCGAGGAAGGGGTGGCCGGGATCCTGCGGCAGCGCATCGCGATAGCGGTCCACCGCTTGCGCAACCAGCGCGCCGAAGTCGGCTGCGGCGCCGCGGCCCGGCAGCAGCTCACCGGTGCTCTGGCCGCGCTCCATGGAGTAGCTCTCCGGCGCCGCCCGCAAGGTCGGATGATCCCGGACTATCCCGGACAATGCCGCATTGAAGGCCGCGATGTCGGCGTAGCCGGCTGGCGGGGCGCATCGCTCGGGGCGGAGCAAGCGGTCGAAGTCGAGCAATGCCCGTGCATCCGCCCGCTCGCCCGCCTCCCAGAGCGCGGCCGCCTTCATCGCGAGCGCGCCGCTCTGGCCGGGATGCCGCGTCAGCAGGTCGTCGCACGCGGCGACGGCGGCTCCGGGATCGCCGCGATCGAGATGGGCGTGGACGTGGCGGGGCTTCCCCACCTCGAATGAGGCGTCGAGGATGTCCGCCCTCAGCTCCGCGGCCTGCGCGTAGGATTCGAGAGCCTCGTCGAGCCTGCCCTGGGCATGGAGAACGTTGGCGAGCGCGAAACAGGCCTCGGCAAGCTCGGGCTCGATGGCGAGCGCCGTGCGGAAGGCGTGCGCGGCCTCGTCGAGATCGCCCTTGGCGTGACGGACGAGCCCGATGCGGAGCCAAGTGCCGGCGTGGTCGGGGCGAAGCGCGGCAGCCCGGCCCAGGGCCTCGGCGGCGCCCTCGAGGTCGCCCTTGACGCGTAACGCCTGGCCGAGATTGGCGTGGGTCTCGGCCCGCTCCGGGTCGAGTGCGACCGCGCGGCGGTAGGCGGCGAGCGCGGCGTCGAGCCGGCCGGCGGCCTGGAGCACGTTGCCGAGGTCGTTGTGGGCGCCGGCGTCACCGTCATCGAGGGCGACGGCCCGATGCAGGAGTGCCGCCGCCTCGTCCACGGCATCGAGCCGGAAAGCGACGAGCGCGCAGGCCTTCAGCGCTTCCCCGTGGTCGGGCCGGGCGGCGAGCACGGTGCGGTAGAGCTCGTGCGCCTCCGCGAGCCGCCCCGTTCGGGCGTGGCGCGCGGCGCGGCGCATCGCCTCGCGGATGCGAGTCGGCGAGAGCCGCGCTCCCTTGTCTCTTTCCGCTCTGCGTCCGCTTGCCGCCACCCGCGCGGCTCCTTCGCCGGCCCTGTGAAATGCGCGGCGATGCTACCACGGACGCGAACGCTCTCAGCCGGATCCGCCTTCCGGCTTTCTCACGGGTCCCGGCCGGTGCTGCGCCGCGTAGCGAACGAGCTTTCGCGTGAGCGTCGGGAGCGCGTGTTCCGAGAAGCGCGCGGGTGGGCACCAGATGGCGTCGTCGTCAGCATTGGTGGCCCCTTCCGCGGTCTCGGCGGCGGCGACCAGCAGCTCGATCTCGAAATGGGTGAAGCCGTGGCGGACCGGCTCCGGCAGCGCCTGCCACGGCAGCGGCTGCGGCGCATGGGCCGAGGCTTCGGCCAGGCCCCAGGGCTCGTCGCGCCAGGGCGTGGTTGGCAGCTCGATCATCCCGCCGAGCAGGCCTTCGTCCGGCCGGCGGCGCAGCAGCACGGCGCCGTCCGCGCGCATGAGCCAGAAGGAGACGCCGTGGCGCAGCGGGCGCTCTCGCTTGGGCGCCCGGCGCGGCAGGCTCTCCGCCATGCCGCGCGCGCGGCCCTCGCAGGCGTGCTGCCAGGGGCAGGCGAGGCAGCCCGGGTTGCGGGGCGTGCAGACGCCCGCGCCGAGGTCCATCAGCGCCTGCGCGTAGTCGCCGGGCCTGGCGGGGGGCGTGAGCTCGGCGGCGAGCGCGTAAAGCCTGGGCTTGGCCGCCGGCAGCGGGGTCTCGACCGCGCGCAGGCGGGCGATCACCCGCTCGACATTGCCGTCGACCACGGTCGCCGGCCGGTCGAAGGCGATGGCCGCGATCGCCGCCGCGGTGTAGCGCCCGATACCCGGCAGGGCCCGCAGCGCCTTCTCCTCGGTCGGGAAGCGGCCGCTGTGGTCGGCCAGCAGGAGCCGGGCGCAGGCGTGCAGGTTGCGCGCCCGGGCGTAGTAGCCGAGCCCCTGCCAGGCATGGAGCACGTCGTCGAGCTCGGCGTGCGCGAGCGATTCGAGGGTGGGCCAGCGCTCCAGGAAGCGCTGGAAGTAGCCGGCGACCACCGGAACGGTGGTCTGCTGCAGCATGATCTCGCTGAGCCAGACCCGGTAGGGGTCCGGCCGCACGCCGGGAGCGGCGCGCCAGGGTAGCCGGCGGCGGTGGCGGTCGTACCAGTCGAGCAGCGACCGGGCCAGGGAGGCGGGCGAGGCGGGCCGGGCGGCGCTCATGGCCGGCGGCGCTTCACAGCCGGCGCCGGAGGGCGTACACCCCTGGTTCGGACCCTGCGACTCATCGCATCAGCCATGCGCAACCCCCGCCAGGCGAAGCCGCTCTCGTCGCTGATCGGCAAGATCACCGCCAAGTCCTTCGAGGCGCGCGGGCTGGTGGCGGCGGGGATCGCCACCGAATGGCCGGCGATCGTGGGCGAGGCGGTCGCCGCCTCGTCGTGGCCCGAGCGGCTGGGGCGGGACGGCACGCTCAGGGTCTGCGTCTCCGGGCCGGTCGCGGTCGAGCTTCAGCATCTCGAACCCCAGATTCTGGAGCGGATCGCCGCCTTCTACGGCTACCGCGCGGTGACGCGGATCGCCTATGTAAACCGCGCGCCATCGTCGCAGCCAGCAAGGGATTCCGAGCGCCGGACGCCGCCGAAAATCGACTCGGAGTCGGTCGCGCGTGTCGAAAGCGCTGTCGATTCCACCCGGGACCATCGTCTGAAGTCGGCCCTCGCGGCTCTGGGCCGGGCGGTGCTCGCCCGCCCGCGCGGAAGATAATCTATTGATAAGACACGCATAAATCGAACGACATCGCAGCGCTCCGCCGAGCAATTGCGCGTCGGGCCGGGGCTGCGACTTGCAGAACTATACTTTTCGTTGCGGGCGGGCGTACAGTCCGGCCCGAATGGTGGAGGAAGTCGCCACACCGATGGACGAGCCGCCGAGCACGGAAAGCGTCTCGGTGTTCTCTTCCGTGCGGCAGGTTGACCAGCCGCCGTTGGCGCTGCCGCCGGGCCTCGCCTTCGATTGCCGGCTGGAGATGGAGGGGCTGCGCTTCCTCGGCCTGCTGCCCTCAAGCACCGTTCCCGTGGCGTTCCTGGACCCGCAGTATCGCGGCGTGCTCGATCATCTTGCCTACGGCAACGAAGGCGTGCTCCGGGGCGCCGGCCGGGCCTCCCTGCCGCAGATGACCGACGAAATCCCGTCGTTCATCCGCGAGATCGACCGCTGCCTGATGCGGAGCGGCCATCTCTTCCTCTGGACCGACAAGTATCACCTCTGCACCGGGATCGGCGGCTGGCTCGAAGGCACCTCCCTCGAAATCGTGGACATGGTGACGTGGCACAAGAAGCGGATCGGCATGGGCTACCGCACCAGGCGCGCGAGCGAGCACCTGATCGTGCTGCAGAAGGCGCCGCGCAAGGCCAAGGGCGTGTGGAAGGTCCACACCATCCCGGACGTGTGGAGCGAGGCCATCGGCAAGCGCGACCGCGTCCATCCGAAGCCGCTGGGGCTTCAGAGCGCCCTGATCGAGGCTGTCAGCAATCCGGGCGACGTGGTCATCGACCCGGCGGCCGGCTCGTTCTCGGTGATGGAGGCATGCCGGCAGAAGGGGCGGACCTTCCTCGGATGCGACATCAACGGATGAGGATAACTGCATGATCTCGCGACGTTTCCTGGTTGGGGCAATGGCGGCTGTTCCGGCCGCCGCGGTGCTGGCGCCGCTCGTGCCCGCCCGCGCTGCCGGCATCGGCGAAAGGCCCGGCGACATGGCGGTGGGCGCCCCCGATGCGCCGGTCACCGTGATCGAGTTCTTCTCGCTGACCTGCCCAAGCTGCGAGAGGTTCCACAATCAGGTCTACAACCGGCTGAAACCGGAGTACGTGGATGCCGGCAAGGTGCGCTTCGTGGCGCGCGACTTTCCGCTCAACGCGCCCGCCTTCCAGGCGGCGGTGCTCGCCCACTGTGCCGGTCGGGAGCGCTACTTCACCTTCATCGACGTGCTCTTCCAGACCTTCTACGACTGGGCGAGCTCACACGACTACACGGAGAAACTCGCGCAGATCGGCGAGCTGGGCGGCGTGAGCCGGGATCGGTTCGCGGACTGCCTCGCGGACATGGACCTCGATACCGCGATTTTCCAGTCGAGAATGGACGGGCAGGCCGAATACGACGTGAGCGGGACACCGACGCTCGTCATCAACGGCGAGACGTACGACGGCCAGATGTCCTTCGATGCGCTTTCCGAGCACATCGACCGTCTCCTCGCGGGGTCGTAGACGGAGCGCAGGACCGTGCATGTAACGAAGCTCAAGGTCGCGGGCTTCAAGTCCTTCGTCGAGCCGACGGAGCTGCACATCGAGCCCGGCTTGACCGGAATCGTCGGCCCAAACGGCTGCGGCAAGTCGAACCTCGTCGAGGCGATGCGCTGGGTCATGGGCGAGACGGCGCCCCGCCAGATGCGCAGCGGCGGCATGGAGGACGTGATCTTCGGCGGCACCGCCCGCCGCCCGGCCTACGACCTCGCCGCGGTCACGCTCAGCCTCGACAACGCGGACCGGAGGGCGCTGCCGGGGCTCGGAGACGCCGCCGAGATCGAGGTGACGCGCTGCATCGAGCGCGGCGAAGGCTCGGCCTACACGGTCAACGGCAGGGACGTGCGCGCGCGCGACGTGCAGCTTCTCTTCGCCGACGCCGCCACCGGCGCGCACAGCGCTGCGCTGGTGGGCCAGGGGCGCATCGGCGACATCATCGGCGCGAAGCCGACCCAGCGCCGGGCCCTGCTCGAAGAGGCGGCCGGCATTACCGGCCTGCACGCGAGGCGGCACGAGGCCGAGCTCAAGCTCAGAGCGGCGGAGACCAACTTGGAGCGCCTCCAGGACGTGATCGGCACCCTGGAGACCCAACTGCGCGATCTCGAGCGCCAGGCGCGCCACGCCAAGCGCTACAAACGGCTCTCCGAGCGGATTCGCGAGACCGAGGCGGCGCTGCTGCTGGTGCGCTGGCTGGCGGCCCGGGCCCGTGTCGAGGCGGTCACGCAAGAGGCGGATGACGCTGCCCGCCGGGTCGCGGAGGCGACCGAGACCGCCGCCGTGGCCGCGAGCCGCCAGGCGGACGCTGCCGCGGTTCTGCCCGAAGGGCGTCAGCAGGAGGCCGAGCGCGCCGCCGCCCTGCACCGGCTGCGCATCGAGCATGAGCGGCTGGCGGAGGAGAAGGAGCGCGTCGCCCGTGCGCGCGAGGAGAATGCGGGCCGGCGCGCGCAGATCGCCGCCGATGTCGAACGCGAGCAGGCGCTCGCCCAGGATGCCGAAGCGGCGCAGCAGCGCGTGGAAGAGGCCCACGAAAGGCTCGCCCGTGCGGCCGAAGGCGATGCTGCGGCCGAGGCTGCGGCGCGCGCCGCGCGGGAGGAAGCGCGCGCCGAGGTGGACGCGGTGGAGCAACGCCTTGCGGCGCTGGCCGGGGCGCGGGCGCGGGCGGAGGCCGAGCGCGAATCGCTCGGCAAGCGGATCGACGAGACCCGGCAACGCAGGGAGCGGCTCGAACGCGACCTCTCCGGCGCAGGGGACGAGCGCGCCGCGTTGAAGCAGGGTGCGCCCGCCGAGGGCCGCATGAGAGAGGCCGAAGCGGCGGAGCAGGCCGAGGTCGCACGCTTCGAGGCCGCGCGCGCCGCGCTGCAGCAGGCGGAGGCGGCGCGGGCCGAGGCCGTGGACCGCGAACGCGCGCTGCGCGAGACGCTGCGCGAGGCCGATGCCGCGCTCGCGGGGAACGAGGCCGAGCGCGCGGCCCTCGCCGCGCTGCTCGACGACCCGGCCGCCGGCCCCGGCCGGGCGCTCTGGGATCGGGTCACGGTCAAGCCCGGTTACGAGGCGGCCGTGGGCGCTGCCTTCGGCGACGACCTTCAGGCCAGCACGGACACCGGCGCACCGGTCCACTGGCGCGCGCTCGAACGGGCGGGCGAGGCGGCGCCGCTGCCCGAAGGCCCCGCGCCGCTGGCGGATATGGTACGCGCGCCGGAAGCGCTGGCCGCGCGCCTCGCCCAGATCGGGGTGGTGGCGGAGGCGGACGGGGCCCGGCTGCAGGCGAAGCTTCGCACCGGCCAACGCCTGGTGAGCCGGGAAGGCTCGCTCTGGCGCTGGGACGGCTTCTCGGTGGCCGCCGAGGCGCCGACGCCTGCGGCCCGCCGGCTGGAGGCGCGCAACCGGCTCGCGACTCTGGCCGAGACCTGCGCCAGGGCGGAGAGCGAGAAGCGCAGGGCCGAGCACGCCGCCGCCGCGGCAGCCACGGCCAGGACGGACACCGAAGCCGCGTGCGAACGCGCCCGGAGGGCGGCCGACGACGCGGCCGAGGCCTTGCGGGTCGCACGGGAGGCACGGGCGACGGCCTCGGCCGAGGTTGCGGCGGCGCGGTCGCGGCTTGCCGCGCTCGACGAGACCGCGGCGCGGCTCGAACACGAGATCGCCGAGACCGGGGAGGCGGAGCGCGTCGCGCGTACTGCGCTGGACGCGCTGCCCGCAGAGGGCGCCGGCGGCGCGGGCGAGAGCGAGCGGCTGCGCATCGCCCTCGTGGATCTGCGCGCGCAGCATGAGGAGACGGCCCGGCGCCACCACCAGGTGGCGCAGGCGGCGGACGGTCGCGGCGTCCGGATCGCCGAGCTGGCGCGGGAAAGCGAGGGCTGGGCCTCGCGCGCGGCCAGCGCTCGGCGGCGCCTGCAGGAGCTCGCGGAACGGCGGGACGAGGCCGAGGCGGCGGCTGCCGACCTCGACGCGCGGCCGGCCGAGCTCGAGGCGCGGCGCGCCGGGCTTCTGGGCACGATCGAGCAGGCGCAGGGCGAGCACCGCAGCGCCGTCGATGCCCTGGCGAGCGCCGAACGGGAGGCGAAGAAGACGGCGAACGCGCTCAAGCAGGCCGAGGCGACGCTGGGCGAGGCGCGCGAGGCTGCGGCCCGGCTGGACGGCTTGCTGACCGAGGCCGGGCAGGCGGAGACGGTCGCCGGCGCCCAGATCACGGAGCGGCTCGGCGTCGCACCGGAGCAGGCGCAGGAGGTCGCCGGAATCGATCCCGATGCCGAGCTGCCCGATGCCGAAGCGGTGGAGATCAAGCTGCAGCGGCTGATCCGCGAGCGCGAGAATATCGGCGCCGTCAACCTGCGGGCGGAGGAGGAGGCGAGGGAGCTCGACGAGCGCATTCGGGAGATGCAGGAGTCCCGCACCGACCTGCTGGAGGCGATCGGGCGCCTGCGCCGGGGCATCGCCAGCCTCAACCGCGAGGGGCGGGAGCGGATGCTGGCGGCCTTCGGCACGATCGACGGGCACTTCCGGAAGCTCTTTACGGAGCTCTTCGCCGGCGGCAAGGCGCATCTCGCGCTGGTCGATTCGGACGACCCACTGGAGGCCGGGCTGGAGGTGGTGGCGAGCCCGCCCGGCAAGCGGCCGCAATCGCTCTCGCTGCTTTCCGGCGGCGAGAAGGCGCTGACCGCCATCGCGCTGCTCTTCGCCGCGTTTCTCACCAACCCGGCGCCGATCTGCGTGCTCGACGAGGTGGACGCGCCGCTCGACGACAGCAACGTGGAGCGCTTCTGCGGGCTTATCGCGAAGCTGGCCGCCGAGACCGACACCCGCTTCATCGTCGTCACCCACCATCGCATCACCATGGCCCGAGTCGACCGGCTCTTCGGCGTCACGATGGTGGAGCAGGGGGTCTCCGAACTCGTCTCGGTCGATCTGGAGCGCGCCGTGCAGTTGCGCGAGAGCGCCTGAGCCCGCGGGGCAAATTCCGGCGACGCGATTTCCTTCGATAAATCAATACTATAGCGTGCCAACCGGCGGCGCTTCCCCGGCTTGACAGGGGGCAGGGCAGCCCCTATGGTGCGGGCGCTTTTCGACTGCGGGGCACGCGCGCGCCCTGGCCGAGCGGGTTTGCATGGACGACAAACCACGGCCATCCCTGGAGGATCTGGGTTCACGGCTGCGCAAGGCCCGAGGCGGGAACGAGTCGGGCAGCCGTGGCCGGTTGCCCGGCACGCGTCTTGGGCAAGCGCTGCACCTCGCGATCGAAATGGCGGCCGCGCTGGCCGTCGGCGGTGGCATTGGCTGGCTGCTCGACGAATGGCTCGGAACAAGGCCGTGGCTGTTCGTGGTCTTCATTTTTGTGGGGATCGCGGCCGGCATCCTGAACGCGTTTCGGGCGGCACAGAAATTGGGTGCCACGCCCTTGTCCCGCGAAAGCGCGGACGAGCGGAGTGAAGAGCAGGACGAGCGAAGCCAGAGGTAGGACGGCCAGTGGCAACGACGGATAACGGCGCCGCCGGACATAACGGCGACGCGCAACACGGCCCGCTCGATCAGTTCGCGATCAACCGCTACGTCGAGATCGACCTCGGCGGGTTCGACGCGTCGTTCACCAACTCAGCGCTGATGATGTGCGTGACCGTGATCGCCATCACGCTGCTGACCACGGTGGGCATGGGCCGCGGGCGGCTGGTGCCGGGGCGCATGCAGTCCATTGTGGAAATGAGCTACGAGATGATCGCCCGAATGCTGGGCGACATCGTGGGCGGCCGCGGCGCGCAAAAATTCTTCCCCTTCGTGTTCAGCCTCTTCATGTTCCTGCTGCTCGGCAACGTGCTCGGGCTGGTCCCCTATTCCTTCACCTTCACCAGCCACATCATCGTGACGCTCGCGTTCGCGCTGGTGGTCTTCGTCGGCGTGACGATCCTCGCCATCGTCATCCACAAGCACCGCTTCCTGACCTTCTTCCTGCCGCCCGGCGTGCCGATGTGGATGGCGCCGCTGCTGGTGCCGATCGAGGTCGTCTCCTACATGGCGCGGCCGATCAGCCTCTCCGTGCGGCTCTTCGCCAACATGATGGCGGGACACTCGATCCTGCACGTGTTCGGCGCCTTCGTCTTCGTCCTGGGCTTCGCCGGGGTTCTGCCCTTCGCGTTCATCGTGGCGCTCTACGGGCTGGAACTTCTGGTCGCCGTGCTCCAGGCCTACGTCTTCACCATTCTGACCTGCCTCTACATCCGCGACGCAATCGAGTTGCATCACTAAGCGGCAAGACGCGGGTCGCAAGCCACAAACTCCGAACAAACCGAGGGAACCAGGATCATGGAAGCAGATGCAGCAAAACTGCTCGGTCAGCTCATCGGCGGCGGTCTCGCCACGATCGGCGTGGCGGGCTCCGGTGTCGGGATCGGCATCATCTTCGGCAACTACGTCTCGGCGGCGGGACGCAACCCGGCGGCGGCGCCGAAGCTCTTCGGTAACGTGCTGCTGGGCTTCGCGCTGACCGAGGCGATCGCGCTCTTCGCGCTCGTCATGGCCTTCATCATCCTCTTCGGCTCCTGATCGACGGCAGCCCGGCTGCCTGAGACCGAGGTAGGAGACGCCCGATGCCACAACTCGAGATGGGGGACTACGCGCCCCAGATCTTCTGGCTGGTCGTCACCTTCGTCGCGCTCATGGTGATCATGTGGTCCGTGGGCCTGCCGCGGATCCGCCGCGTGATCGAGGCGCGCGAAAACAAGATCAGCGACGACCTGGCCGAGGCCGAAAGCGCGAAGGGCAGGGCGGAAGCCGCGCTCAAGGCCTATGTGGAGGCGCTGGCAGACGCGCGCTCCAAGGCCCACGGCGTGCTCGCCGAGACCCAGGCGAAGCTTTCGGCGGAGGCGGACGCGCTGCGCGCGGAACTCGACGCCGATCTCGCGGCCAGGGCGGCGGAGGCCGAGGCGCGCATCCAGGAGACGCGCGCCCAGGCGCTCGCCAGCCTGCGCGAGGTCGCGGGCGACGTGGCCCGTGCCGCGACCGAGCGGCTGGTCGGCACCGCGCCCTCCGAGGCTGCGGCCCGTGCGGCGGTGGAAGCCAGCATGGGCGAGGGGCGCTGAGCCATGAAGAAGATGATCCGCAAGCCCGAGTTCTGGGTCATCGTCGCAGCCTGCGTTTTCGTCGTCGTCGGCAGCCAGATCACCGAGTCGGCCAACTTCTGGATCCTCATCGCCTTCATCACATTCTTCGGCGCCTTCGGCCGTGCGGCCTACAAGAAGGCGACCGAAGTGCTCGACAAGCGGGCGGAGCGGATCAAGAACGAGCTCGACGAGGCGGCGGCGCTCCGTGCCGAGGCCCAGGCGCTGCTGGCGGAGCACGAGCGCAAGCGCCAGGAGGCCGAGGAAGAGGCGCGCCAGATGGTCGAGCACGCCAAGGCGGAGGCCGAGCGCCACGCGGCGGAAGCGCGCGCCGCACTCGAGGAGACAATGAAGCGCCGCGCCGCGCTCGCCGAGCAGCGCATCGCCCGCGCCGAGGAAGAGGCGTTGCGGGAGGTGCGCCAGACCGCAGCGGTGCTGGCGATCGAGGCCGCGCGCCGTCTCATGAGCGAGACGATCGACGAAGACCGCGCCAACCGCATGATCGAGGACTCGATCCAAGAGGTTCGCGACCGGCTCAACTGACCCACGCGCCGGGCAGCGTTAGAGCGTATCCGTTTCACTCGGAAACGCTCTGATTTTTTGTCGCTCACGGCAGCCGGCCTGCGGCCGGCGCCTGCGCGGGCGTGCCGCATTCGCGGCGGGCCGGCGGCGCGGCGCGGGAGGCGCGACTGTGTACAAGGGCATGTACACGTATCCCTGGGACCTGGCGGACGAGGGGATCGGCTCCGCAACGGGCCGGATGCGCGACTGCGGCATCAACACTGTTACCCTCGCCGCGAGCTACCATGCCGGCAAGTTCCTGCGGCCCCACTCCCCGGCGGGGAAGGTCTACTTTCCCGAGGACGGCACGGTCTACGTGCGCCCGCGCATGGGGCGCTACGGCACGATCAAGCCGATCCGGAGCAAGCTCGCGGGCGAGCGCGATATCTTCGCCGAGCTCAAGGCGGAGGCGCCCGACATGGCGCGGGTCGCCTGGACGGTGTGCCTGCACAACACGCCCCTCGGCATGCGCCATCCCGAGTTCACGGTGCGCAACTGCTACGGCGATTCCTACGTCTACAGCCTGTGCCCGGCCTACGAGGAGGTGCGCCGCTACGTGGTGACGCTCTGCGTCGACATGGCGGAGCGCTACGAGCTGGACGGGCTGGCGCTGGAAACCCCCGGGTTCCTGCCCTTCGATCACGGCTTCCACCACGAGTTCTCCATGGTGCCGATGAACCGCTGGGCCGGCTGGCTGCTCGGGCTCTGCTTCTCCGAAGGCACCATCGCCGCGGCGGAAGCGCGCGGCATCGATGCCGAGCGGCTGCGCTGGCAGGCCTGCGCGGCGCTCGACTCGTTCTTCGCCCGGCCCGAGCCGGTGCCGGACCACGTTGCCGCCGAGTGGTGGATCGCGGACCTGATCGCGGACCCCGAATGGGCGGTGTTCCTGAGCTGGCGCTGCCAGCTCGTGGCCGATCTGGTGGCCGAGGTGCGCAGGGCGCTGCCCAAGGAAACCTCGCTCGCGGTGATCCCGACCGTCCAGCGGCCGACGGCTGCGGCCTGGTCCGAGGGCACCGACCTGCGGCTGCTGGCCGAGGCGGCGGATACGCTGGAGGTCCCGGCCTACGAGACGAGTGCCGCGGCCGTGGCGCTGGATGCCGGCGACGTGCGCCGCCGGGCGGGTGCGGACGCGCGGATCAGCTACGTCCTGCGCCCGGCCCATCCCGACCTCGGCAACGGGGCGGAGACAGCCGCCGCGGTGCGCGCGCTCAAGGCGGGCGGGCTTCAGGGCCTCGCGTTCTACAACTACGGCCACGTCGCGCTCAGCGCGCTCGAGCGGGTGCGCGAGGCGCTTGCCGTGCTGGAGGAGACGCCATGACGCGCTTTGAGGGGAAGGCCGCGCTGGTCACCGGCGGGGGCGGCGGCATCGGCAGCGCCATCGCGCTCAGGCTGGCGGAGGAGGGCGGCGCCATCGGCGTGCTCGACCGAAAGCCGGACGCGGCGGCGGAGGTGGCGGCGCGTGTCGAAGCGGCGGGAGGGCGCGCGCTGGCGCTCGTGGCCGAGATTACCGACCCGGACTCCGTCGCGGCGGCCCTGGCCCGGATGACCGACGCCATCGGTGCGCCGGACGTGCTGGTCAACAACGCGGCCTGGGCCGTCAAGGGCGACCTGGAGAGCACCGGGCTTGGCGACTGGCAGGCGGAGCTGGAGGTCGACCTGAACGGCCAGTTCGTCTGCGCCAAGGCCGTGCTGCCGGGGATGGTCGCGCGCGGGGCCGGCGCCATCGTCAACATCGGCTCGGTGAACGGCCTGATGGCGCTCGGCAACCCGGCCTACAGCGCGGCCAAGGCCGGGCTGCTGAGCCTTACCCAGTCCTTTGCGATCGAGTATGGGCCCAGGGGCATCCGCACCAACATGGTCTCGCCCGGCACGGTGGAGACGGATATCGAGAATTGGCGAATTCGGCGGCAGAAGAACCCGAAGATCTTCGATCAGCTGGCCCGCTGGTATCCCGTCGGGCGCGTCGGCCAGCCGGAGGATATCGCCGCCGCCGTCGCCTTCGTCGCGGCCGACGAGGCCGGCTTCGTCAACGGCGCCAACCTGGTGGTGGACGGCGGGCTCACGGCAGGGCTGCCGGTGATGATCGAGGAGCTGATCCTCGAATAGGCGGGCGCCCGGGCGCCCATTCCCTCACGGCATAAAGAGGCTCCCTTGCACGCGCTTCCGGCGTTCCCTACTAGGGACGAAGGAACGCCATGACCGAGGTTGGAACTGATGTCCGAGACTCTCTCCGGTGGCTGCCTCTGCGGCGACGTGCGCTACGAGATCCGCGGGGAGCCGGTGTACGTCTTCCATTGCCATTGCTCGATGTGCCGCCGGGCGGGCGGCACCGCGTTCCAGACCTGGGCGGGCTTCGAGGACGACGTCCTCACGGTGACGCAGGGAAGGGCGGAGAGCTACGAGTCCTCGTCATTTGCGACCCGGAAATTCTGCGGACGCTGCGGCGGGCAACTCTTCTACAATTACACCGAGGGGCAGAGCCCGGCGGTGTGGATCACGGTGGGAACGCTCGACCACCCGGAGGCATTGACGCCGCAGCGCCACATATTCATGGCCGACAGCGTCCCCTGGCTGCATTTCGCGGACGGGCTGCCAAGGACCGAAGGCGAGCCGGAAATATAGAGCAGGTATCTACTGTTAGGGATCACCGCTGCTGAATCCGGGGCAAGTCGCTCAGCGGAGCATCGCAACAGCTGTGTGCGCCAGCCCATGAATCGCTTTGGTTCTGCCGAGAGTGCCTAGCCCGCCGTCTGTCCGTCATCACAAGCAGAATGATAGTCAGTCTCATTACTTGAGATTTCACCGAAGTCGATGCCAGCCATTCCTAATGCGAAAGGTAGTAGGAATAATTCTCAGAGAAAAGTCGCGTATTATTTGAATTTACATTGAAGTTCTATATGTCAGGAGCGCTTTAGTGCTTGCAATCTCGGGTTATTTGTACTATTCTATCCGTCAAGGTGGTGCGGTGAGTATTGCTGGACTAAAGGACAGCCCATCTGCGGCGGTGGGCGGCCTCGAACGGATTGGAACGAGTGGAGGAGCAAGTGAAGGGCGACCCCAAGGTCATTGAGCATCTCAATGCGGTTCTCAAGAACGAGCTGACCGCGATCAACCAGTATTTCCTGCACTCGCGAATGCTCGGGAACTGGGGCGTCTCCAGGCTCGCGAAATACGAGTACGAAGAGTCCATCGACGAGATGAAGCACGCCGATGAGCTGATCGAGCGCATCCTGTTCCTGGAAGGCCTGCCCAACCTGCAGGACCTCGGCAAGCTCATGATCGGCGAGGACGTGAAGGAAATTCTCGACTGCGATCTCGCTCTCGAGAACATGGCGATCCCGACGTTGCGAGAGGGCATCGCGCATTGCGAGCAGGTCGACGACTACGTGACCCGGCACCTGCTGCGCGAGATCCTGGAGAGCGAAGAAGAGCACGTCGACTGGCTGGAGACGCAGTTCGAGCTGATCAAGCGGATGGGCCTGGAGAACTACGTTCAGCTTCAGAGTGAGCCTGCCGACGACTAAGGCAGCCGACACTGGCTGGCGGGGAGGGCCTGCGGCTATTCGGCGGCCGCGGCGTCTCCGGTCAGCATCTTCTCCTCAGGGGGCGTATCGGCGGGGGCCGCATCCGGCGCCGCGTCGTCGGCTTTCGTCCGTGTGACCATGTCGCGAAGGGCCCGCGCTGCCATGACGATATCCACCGGCTTCAGCGCAGCCCAGGCATGCATTACGGGCTGGCGCCTTCGCCGGCGGCCTGTTTCTCATGGTCCGCGCGCTGGCCACCGCGCGGCTGGTCTTCGTGGATCGTGTCGATCAGGCCCTGGGCGAAGCTCAAGCAACGCCCGCAGCGAGGTCCGTTGCCGAGCTGCTGATACGCCTTGCGCGCGCAACGGACGCCAGCTTGCGCCACGGCGCGAATCTCGGTGTCCCGATAGGCGTTGCAGACGCACACATACATGGCGGCACTCCGCTCTACGCCATCGATCTTGAAGAGAATGCGAACGAGTGTCAATGAGAATTCGTGTCAGATGCGTTCTCACGGCAGATGGACGTTTCAAAGGCGAGCGGTGATCGCGGGCTTCGAGCGTCTATCGCGTTGAAACCGCGGCCAAGTGATTGTCCCAGCGGGCGGTTTCGAGACCGTCGAGGGCGAGCGGCCGTGTTGCTCCTGACTGCGCATCGATGACGGCCACGCCGCCTTGCCCGCTGCTGGCCAGGAATTCGCCGGGCCGCGAGCCGGGCGCGACACCGCAACCGTCCGCGACGCCGGCCGACGACAGGTAGCGGCCGGACACCACATCCCAGAAGGTCACGAGGTTGCCGCGCGGTGCGGAGACGGCGATGGTCCGGCCGTCCGGGTCGAGGCAGACGCTGCCGCAGTAATTCTTCATGGCGTGCAAGACGGTGCGCGGTCCGTCCAGGAGGTGCAGCGGGCCTGCCCCGCGTTGCAGGGCGACCAGTGGAACGCGGTCGCGCGCCGGGCCCTCGTACTGCATGGCGACGGCGACCCTATCGTCGGGTCCCACGGCGAGATGGCGGATGCTGAGCTGGTGCAGAGCGGGGCCGAGCGTCAGTTGCCGCCGAAGCCCGCCGCTCCGCCTGCCCACGAAACAGAGAGACGGCGCCATGGTGGGCAGGTTGAGCTTGACGCGAGGCAGGTCGGGATGCGTCGCGATGCCGCCATTGGCGACGACGAGGGTTTCGCCGTCGGAGAGCAGCGCGATCTCGTGCGGGCCGATGCCGTGGGACGGAAGCTCGCCGTCGCGCCGGTAGCCGCGCGCCGCGTCGTAGACGCCGACGACGCCGCGCTCGCCGTCGAAATCGTTTTCCGTGGCGTAGAGCAGCCGCCCGTCCGGGCTGAAGACGCCGTGACCATAGAAGCGCCGATCGGGCGGTGCCTCCACCCGGCGGGCGACGGCGCCTTGCTCGAGGTCCAGGACCAGGGCGAAGCGGCCGGGCCGCCTCGCGAAATGCACCGCCTCGTGTCCGCGGGGACGAAGGGCAAAGGAGTGGCCTCGACCCGGTAGCGCCAGGTCGAAGTGGGCAATGCCATCTGCCGAGAAGCCACTGACCCTGTACACGCCGTCGGAGTCGGCGCGGGCGCTCAGATAGAGCGGCGCGTCGCGCGCAGCCGCGTCGACGCGGACGGGCGCCGGCAGCAGGGAGCCGGCGATTCCCCCGACCAGCAGGCCCAGCGCCGCCCTGCGTTCAATCCCCATCGAGGGCATTGAAGCCGACGGCAAGCCCGAGCGCGGGCGCGAGGCGTTCTCTCACGATCTGTTTCAGCGCCTGTATCTGCTTGGCGAGCTTCTTGACCGGCGGGCGGCGCGCGGGGTCGGCCGCCGCTTGCTCCACGGGGCCTTCGATCGACTGCACCGTTGCCAGGGTGAGGCGGAACGCCTTCCGCATCAGGCGGTCGAGCCTGGGGTCGGCAACAGCCGTGAGATCGCCGAGGCCGGCGCTTCCCTCGCCGACATAGAGCGCCTGCAAGGCCTCCATGGTGACGACGATGTTGCGCCGCGAACGCCCGCTCAGGCGGGATTCCGCCAGCACCGGGCGGACCGTCTTCGCGCTGTCGCCGATGACCGGCTTCAGGTTGATGTCATAGATCAGTTGCAGGCTGTCATGGAGACCCTGGAAGAAAGCCAGAGTGGTGGCGGCATGTTCCTCGAAATTAGGGTTGTCCGGCCCCGGCATCGTCATGAGTCGCGCGAAGGAGGCATCCCCTCCTTGCCAGTCCGCCAGAATCGCCGCCGCCATGGTGCGCATGTTCGCGGCCACGGCGGTGAGCAGCCTGCAGCCTTTCGCGCCGGCGCCCAGGTAGCGCTCGTCGTAGAGGAGGACTTCCGCTGCCAGCAGCCCCTGGACCGCCACGTTGGCCCGCCCGATGCGCGCGGCGAGCGCGGAGTCGTCCTCGCCGGCGGCGACGATGTCGGCGACGGCATCAGCCACCTTGCCGCGTGCCTGGGGCCAGAAATAGAAGCGATAGCCGCGCATGAAGAGATCGACGGGGCCGAAACGCAGGTGCTGGACGCCCATCCACGCGTCCATTGCGTCGTGGAAGCGTTCGCGAAGACCGGCAAGGCTCGCGTCGCCCGGCGCGGCGCAGAACCCTTCGGCCTCCGTCGCGAAGAACCCGGTCGCCGTTACCAGCCGCTCGTAGCGCGGCAGCGCGTGGGTCTCCACTAGGGCGGCGTTGACGCGGCCGTAGTCCGCCGGCGCAATCCCCTGGGCGCGCGAAGCTGACGTTGCCCCCACAAGGATCAAACCAGCCAAGGCGAGTGACAAGGGCAGGCGGGTCATGGCAGCGGCCCCATCCGTCAGAGTGAGCGCAGAAAGGCGAGAAGCGCCGCGCGCTCCTCGCGCGTCATGGCGACGACGCGCTCTTTCGCCGCCTCCGCCTCGCCGCCGTGCCAGAGGATGGCTTCGAGGAGGTTGCGCGCGCGGCCGTCGTGCAGAAAGAAGGTATGGCCGCTCACGGTCTCCGTGAGCCCGATACCCCAGAGCGGCGGCGTGCGCCACTCACGGCCATTGGCCACGCCCTCGGGCCGGCCATCGGCGAGGCCTTCGCCCATGTCGTGAAGCAAGAGGTCGGTGTAGGGCCAGATGAGCTGGAAGGACTGCTCCTCGCCGATGGAGTCCCGGCGGGTCACGAACTTGGGCCGGTGGCAGCCGGTGCAATTCGCTTTGTAGAAGAGACGCTTGCCCGCGAGCACTTGCGGATCGACGATATCGCGCCGCGCGGGCACGCCGAGATTGCGCGTGTAGAAGACAAGCAGGTCGAAGAGGGCGGCACTCGCCTCGACGGTGTTCGCCGCCGAGGCACCGCCGTGCGGTGCGGCCCGGCAAGTCTCCTGGGCAGCAGTGCAATCGCCATGCGGGCGCGGGTAGAGCGGAGTCGAGATGCCGACATCGCCGCGGAAGGCCGCCGCCGCCTGCTGCGAGACGGTCGGATTGCCGGCCTTCCAGCCGAAGCGGCCGAGCATGGGCTCGCCGTGCTCGTCGCTCCACACGATGTTCGGCTGTCCGGAGATACCGTCCTCGTCGCGGTCGTCCGGGTCGGCGCCGGCGAGGATGTCGGCGGCGACGATCGCTTCCAGCAGGCCCATGCCGATGACCGGCGGGGCCACGCGGGGCGAGAGCATCGTCTCTGGATGGAGCGGCCCGTAGTGAAGACCTGAGACGCCGTAGGTGGGTGCGCGGAGGCTGACGACCTCGCCATCGGCCAGCGCCACCGGTGTTTCCTCGTAGGCGATGGTCATCTGGCCTTCGGCCAGCACCCCCTGAATCGAGAAGTTCTGGAGCTGCCCGCCGTAGGTGGGCTCGGGAATGACGGTTTGCCGGCGCTTGTGCAGGGCGTCGCGCTCGGCCTCGGTTTGCGGCGGTATCGATAGCCGCAGGAACATCGTCTCGCCGCGCTCGCCGGCGGCGGGCGGCCGCGGCCATCCTTCAGGTGGCAGCGCTGGCAGGCGCGCGCGTTGAAGAGGGGCCCGAGCCCGTCCGACGACGTGGTCGAGCTGGGCGACGACACCCAGATCTTCCTGAAGATGCCGTTGCCGACCCTGAAATCGCGCTGGCGCTTGAATGCCATGTTGGCGGAGGGGTGCGAAAACGCGTCCCGGTTCAGCCGCTTGAACACCGTCGCGGCACCGGCCGGCCGGCGCTCGTAGGGCTCGGCCCTGGAGAAATCCTGGGTGGGCTGCGTGACCGCCGCAACGCGCGCCCGCTCGTCCTCCGCTTCCGCCGCCGGCACGAGGGCGACCGCCACAATGATGACGAGAGCGCCTGCAAGCACCGAATCGATCCCGCCAACTGCCGCCTCCATCAGATCTCGAGCACCGCAACTTGCTGCGGTTTGGACCGGTCGACGCCGCCTCATTGAGAATCTTTCGCAAAAAGTTCTTGACGAGAGGGGTATATTAACGCGAAGCATTTGCATTGTGAACGATTGTCAACTTCAATCCAGCCAGAACGGAGACGGCTTGATCGAGACCCTGGTCCTTGGCCATGGACCGCGTCAGCAGCTCCGCTCAATCTGCAGAAAGGATAGTAAGCGATGAAATTCAACATGTTGACGGGAGCCAGTGTGGCGTTCGTCGCGACGCTCGCATGGAGTGCGACGGCGATCGCGGACGGCTCAGTCGAGGACCGGCTCGCGGCGGCGGAAAAGCGTGTCAAGTATCTGGAGCAACGCGTCGCCTCGCAGGATCAGGTCATCGCCGAGAAGGGCGGCGCGGAGGACGGCTGGTTCAACAACGTTGCGATCGGCGGCGCCATCGAGGTCCAGTTGGCGAGCACGAATGCGGCCGGCGAGGACGGCACCATCGCCGGGGAGCTGGCCGCGGTCGATCTCGCTGTCGAGGCCGCAATCAACGATGAGTGGAGCGGCACAGTCGCCGTGACGGCGGGTGACGATGCGATCGAACTCGACGAAGCATTCCTGACCTACGAGCCTGCGGGTGCCGGGTTCTCCGTCACCGCGGGCGACACAGGTGTTCCTTTCGGCGTTTACGACACCAACCTGATCTCCGATCCGCTCACGCTGAGTATTGGCGACACGGGTGGGGTGTCTCTGACGCTGGCCGGCGAGGTCAGTGCGTTGAACTGGAGCCTCTTCGCGCTCAATGCGAATGAATTCGCCGACGCCTACGGCGTCGCCGCCGGCTTCGGCGCGGGGAGCGGCGATGCGACGTTTGGCGCGAGTGTGTCATTCATCAACGATCTCAGCGAGTCCGAGGTTGGAATCGAGGCGATGGGCATGGCCGCCAGCGCGACCGCGAGTCTCGGACCTGCTACGGCAATCGTTGAGTACGTGAATGCGTTCGACGCTTTGGATTCCGGAGCCGAGCCGTCAGCCTGGTCGATCGAGGGCGCCTACGGATTGGCACTGGGCGACACGGAAGCGACCCTCGCCGTCGGCTATTCGGCGACGTCCGATGGCGACGCGGCAGGACTGGCGGAGACGCTAAGGAAAGTCTGAACAACCCCATCTTTGCGGCTTCGAGGGGGAGGGGCGGCTTGGATTTGAAGCTCGACGATATTGCCGACAGGCCGGGGGCTGCTCTTGTCACGGGATCAAGGAGCGAACGGGCGATATCCGCGTCGATCCGCCTCCTTCCCCGCCGTCCCGCCAGCGCCGGGCGGACTGCTCCCCTCTCATCCCGTCGCGTGGCGGCCGGCGATCAGCAGGTTCGAGAACCCCAGCAACAACGCGATGCGCTGCCTGTTCTTCGCCACGCCCCGGTAGCGCACCTTGGCGTAGCCGAAGTGCCGCTTCACGTACAGGAAGGGATGCTCCACCTTCGCCCGCACCGACGCCTTGCGCTTCTCGGCCGCCGCTTCGGCGCCACTCTCCGCCAGCAGCCGGCGCCGGCCCGGCTTCATCGCCACACGCCACTCGACACCGCCATCCCGGTGCTCGGGACGCTTCTCCACCCCCTGGTAGCCTGCGTCGCCCCACGCCGTCGTCTCAGCGCCATGCAGCAGCGCTCCCGCCTGCGTCACGTCGCTCGCGTTGGCCGCCGTCGTCGTCAGGCTGTGCGCCAGACCCGACCCGGCGTCCACCCCGATGTGCGCCTTCATCCCGAAATACCACTGCTTGCCCTTCCTCGTCTGATGCATCTCGGGATCCCGTGCGCGGCGCCGGTTCTTCGTCGACGACGGCGCGGCGATGATGCTCGCGTCAACGATCGTCCCCGTGCGCAGCCGATGGCCGCGCGACGCCAGGTGCGCATTGATCTCCTCGAACAGACCCTCGCCCAGGCCGTGCTTCTCCAACAGACGCCGGAAGTTCAGGATGGTGGTCTCGTCGGGCAGCGCCGCCGTCAGGCGCAGCCCCACGAAGCGCCTCACCGACTCCACCTCGTAGAGCAGGTCCTCCATCCCCGGGTCGCTCAGGTTGTAGAACAGCTGCACACAGTGAACACGCAGCATCACCCTAAGCGGGTAGGGGCGCCGCCCGCGCCCCGCCTTCGGATAGAAGGGCTCGATCCGTCGCTCCAGCCGCTCCCACGGAACCAGCCCGTTCATCTTCTCAAGGAACAACTCACGCCGCGTCCGGCGCTTCTTCAAGTCGTGCTCCAGTTCCGCAAAGCTTGCCTGTGCCATAGCTCGATCTTCCAATCCGCGACCCCTGCGCAAATTATGGCACACGCAACTTGATCAGACCTTCCCTAATGCTCCTCGGGATCTCCGTGAGCGTCTGGGAGAACGTCGGGGTGAGCCTCGAATGGGCGCGAGAAGATAGCGCCAACGATACGGTCACCGCGCTGCTCGCGGCCGAGTTCTAGGACACCGGAAACAAGGAGACTGACAATGAAATCAATCATTGCCGCGGCCGTGGCGGCGCTCGTGGCGCTACCGGCAACCGCTCTCGCAGCCACATCCGAGAGCGACGTGCTCTCGCACTATGCCGATCTGGCGCATGCGAAATACGAGGACTCGCTGATTACGGCACGCGCTCTGCAGGGCGCGGTGAACCAGTTCATCGCCGAGCCCACCGAGTCGAACCTCGCCAACGCGCAGGATGCTTGGCTTGCAGCCCGCGTCCCCTACCAGCAGAGCGAGGTCTACCGCTTCGGCAACGCCATCGTCGATGACTGGGAGGGCAAGGTGAACGCCTGGCCCCTCGACGAAGGCCTCCTCGACTATGTCGCGGCGAACTACGGCACGGAGTCGGAGGAGAACCCCGGCTACACGGCCAACGTCATCGCCAGCCCGAGCTTCACCTTCTCGGGCGAGACGATCGATGCCGGCACCATCACCAAGACGCTGCTCGCCGACACGCTGCATGAGTTGGGCGGCGTCGAGGCGAATGTGGCGACGGGCTATCACGCCGTCGAATTCCTGCTCTGGGGCCAGGACTTGAACGGCACAGGCGCCGGCGCGGGCACACGGCCGGCCAGCGACTTCGACCCGGCCAACTGCTCGTGGGGCAGCTGCGACCGCCGCGCGGCCTATCTCCAGACGGCCACCGACCTGCTGGTGGACGATCTGGCGTGGATGACGGCCCAGTGGGCGCCGGGCGGCGAGGCCCGCGAGGGGCTGGTGGGCGGCGATGCCAGCGAAGGAATCGCCACCATCTTCACCGGCATGGGGAGTCTCTCGTACGGCGAGCTTGCCGGCGAGCGCATGCAGCTCGGCCTGCTGCTGCACGATCCGGAAGAGGAGCACGACTGCTTCAGCGACAACACCCACAACTCGCACTACTACGACGCGCTCGGCATCCAGAACATTTATCTGGGCGAGTACGAGCGCATCGACGGGTCGATGGTCCAGGGTCCGAGCGTTTCGGACCTGGTCGCGGCGGTGTCTGCCGATGCCGACGAGTCGCTGCGCGCGCGTCTCGAGGCCACCATGGCAGCGATGGGCGAGATCGTGATGGCGGCCGAGGGCGGCGAGGCCTATGACCAGCAGATCGGCGAGGGCAACCCGGCGGGCAACGCGCGGGTGCAGGCGGCGATCGACGCGCTGACCGCGCAGACGAGCGCGATCGAAGGCGCGGTCGTCGCGCTCAACCTTGCCTCAATCGACTTCGAGGGTTCGGACAGCCTCGACGATCCCGAGGCGGTCTTCGAGTAGGCGCCTCACCGGCGGTCTGCTGAGCAGAACAGCACGGCAGACCAGGGCCGCCCCGCTCCACCCCCTGCGGGGCGGCCCTCAAGCCGGCGCATCTGCCGCAGTCGCGGTCGTCGGGCACCGTGTCCCGGCGGCGACCGGATCCCACGACAACGGACGAACGCGCCATGTGCGAACCCTGCATTGCCCCGTCGCCGTCGGTGCAACGGCAGCGCCGCAAGCTGTGGGAAATCCGGCCGGACCTGCATTGCAGCGTCCTCGGCACCTGCCTCAGCTATGCCGACCTGCTCAAGATCGGCCGCAGGGCCGGGTTCGTGCCGAGCGAAACGGCCACCGAATACGACGTGCACAACTATTTCGTGCACCGCGCCGAGGAGCCGGACCGCCTCGCGCGGCTGATGCACAAGACGCTCGACACCAAGTACCGCGCCGCCGTTCACGCCTCCCAGATGGCGCGGTGCGAGGAGAGCCTGGACGCATTCTGGTCGCGCTCTGTCGAGGAGGGCGACATTCCCGGACCCTACTGGGCATTGTTGACGCATCCGCTCGTGACGGACCCGTTGATCGTCCGGGCCTTCGGCGACGTCCACATGCTCTCGCACCTGACCGGAGCAGCCAACCGGGCCGGTGCCAGGCGGCTGCAAAGCCTGGAGAGCACTCTCGCGGAGGCCAAGCAGAGTCTCGCGACACAGGCGACCGAGCAACGGCGCGCAGCGGCGCAGCATGCGGACGAGGTGGCGGTACTGGAGCGCCGGCTCAAGGCTGCCGAAGCGGACAGCGTAGCCCTTGCCGCGGCCGAAACCCGGCTGCGCCAGTTCGAGAGCGACGACCTGCACCGCGCGCTGCACCGCGCCAACGAGGCGCTGGAAAAGGAGTTGGAACACGCACGGCGCGAGGGCGGCAGGGCGCGGCAACGATGCGACAACCTGGAGAGGGAGCTGTCGGATCTTCGCCAGACAAACCGCCAGGCAGCCGCAAGCCTCGACGCTCTCCGCACAGAATGTTCGGCTTTGGAGGCGTTGGTAAGGGCTGATATCGATGGCGAAACTGCGCCAGCACAGGACGTGGCGCCCGCCATTGACCTCTGTGGCCGCCGCATCGCCTATGTTGGTGGAAGAGCCAGCGCAGTCGGCCACCTCCGTGCCGTGGTCGAGAGCCTGAACGGCCGCTTCAGCCACCACGACGGCGGCGTCGACGACAACATCGGGCGCCTGGGCGGCGTGCTCAGCCAAGCGGACGTGGTGCTTTGCCCCGTCGATTGCGTCAGCCATGGCGCCTGCCTCAAGGCCAAGGCGCTCTGCAAGCAGACTGCCAAGCCCTTCGTGCCGCTCCGCACCGCGGGCCTCTCGTCATTCGTCGCCGGGCTGCATGCGGCCGTCGGGCAGGACAATCAGACCTTCCGGTGAAGACCGCGCTTTAGAGCGTATCCGCCTTGGAGAGAATTTTTCGGGATTCCCTTTGTTCGGGAATGTGATTCAAGCCGGCTTCTGGTGAAGGAGGCCAGCATGGATGAGGGAGCCCTATTCGAGTGATCTACGAGAGCGCGTGGTGCGGGCCCATCTGGCGGGCGAGCCGATCCGCCAGGTGGCGGCGCGCTTCGGTGTCAGCGTCTCCTCGGTGCCGAAGTGGGTGGCGCGCTACCGGGCGACGGGGAGTCCGACACTTCGTCCCCGTACTCGTCGAGGGCGGCTCGACCCTTTGGCGTCAGCCCGTAGGTTCCGCGGGGGGTCCCGACCCGTCGTTCGAACCACCCGTAGTGGTCGGCGTACATCATTGCCCGAGCTCGCGCGACACCCGTGTCGTGGGCGACCGCCGATGCCTTCGTCGGTCCGTGGAGGTTGAGGTAGAGGGCGCAGCGAAGAGCATCCTGGCGGTAGGCGGTCATCACCTTGCGCCGGTTCGTCCCGCCTTCGTTGGGATCGCCGACCCGGCGCTGAAACTCCCTGAGCAGCCTCCCGAGGCGCTCCGTCCGTCGGCGCGGTCGGAATTCCGCCGGGTCCAGCAATGCCTCGACGAGCGGCTCGGGCTTGAGCCGTACCGCCAGGAGGCCAAGTCCCAGGCGGCGGCAAAGCGCGAGCGCATCCCTTCGCCGGGTGGTGCGCGTGGAGAAGGGCGGTACCGCGAGGTACACGTTTTCGGTGACGCGCTGCCGTGCGATTCCCTGGAAGACGAGCCGCAGGGTGAAGCTCGTCTTGAGCTCGACGATGACGGGTGCCTCGTCGCCCCGGACTGCGACCAGGTCACAGCCTTCGACCTCGCCCTTGACGGCATACCCCTGGGCTTCGAGGAACGCCTTCACGGGGGAATAGAGACAGGCTTCACGCACGGGACGGGACTCTGCCACGAGGGTCACGATCCGGGGAAGCGCCAGAGCGTATCCGTTTCACACGGAAACGCTCTGGTTCTTTGTCGCTCACGGCAGCCGGCCTTCCTGCGATCTCGCGCGCCTACCGGCGCGACCGGCCGGCGCCTCCGCGAGGGCGCCGCAGAAGCGGCGGGCCGCGGCCGCGGCCTGTCGCGCGTCCGTCAAAGTCGGACGCGCGACAGCCTTGGGCGCGAAATCACACGGGGCTCGATGGGGCCGTGCCGGCGCCGCGGCGCACTCGTCCCTCGCGGACCGCGCCGGAAAGGGCCCGCCCCGCGCGGTCAGACCCGGGGATGCCCGATTGTGTCGGCTTCGCCTGCGGGGCCTATTCGGCGGCCTGGTCCAGTTCGGCGATGGCGTCGTTCCAGTGGGCGGCGGAGCGTTTCTTCATCATCGTGCGGAACTCGGCGGTGGTCTTGGGGAAGTATTCGCCGGTGCCCCAGTCGACGATGACGCCGTAGCGGCGCACCATGTCGAACTCGTTGAGCTCGCCCTTGCGGTAGCGCTCGGCGACGGCGGCGCCGTCCTCCTCGAGCCAGCCGCGCCGAGCCCTGGCGATGGCGGCACGCGCGGCACGGGTCGCTTCCACGTCGACCTCGTAGCTCGCGAGATCCTGGTCGATGACCTTGAGGACCACGCCGTAATCCTTGCTCGCGCGCTCGATCGAGACGTAGTCGTCCTCCACGTCCCGCATCACCGCCGCGGGGTCGCGCTCGAGCGGATCGCCCAGGCCGCCGCCGCCGGCGGTCGGCCGCGAGAAGATGTCGCCGGACTCGATCGGCACGTCGGAGAAGATCGAGCCGAGCCACTCGCGCTCGTTCTTGCCCTTGCGCTGGATGTAGAGCCCGTGGGGCATGGAGGGCAGCCCGCCTTTGATGCCCCAGACGATCGCCCGCTCGCGGTCGCAGATGTAGGAGATGACGGTGCTCTCGGCATCCTGCAGGGTGCTGGTCTTGACCACGCCCGCGCCGCCCCGCCACTTGCCGGGGCCGGGGGAATCCGTGTTGATCTGGTACTCGTTGGCGATGATCGGGCAGAGCCGCTCCTGGCCCTCCACCGGCTGGGTCATCAGGCCAGTGCCGAAGCAGGCGGTGGTGACGTTGCAGCCGTCCTTGCCGTTGCGCCCGCCCCAGCCGCCGGGCAGCCAGTCATAGAACATGAAGATGTTGCGGTCCTCGGTGCGCAGGTCGCGCCCGCCGGTGAGCAGGTACTCCAGGTTGAAGGCGCAGGCGATCGCGCGCTCGGGCATGATGTCGGACCAGATCTCGTAGATCGAGTTC
This sequence comes from Alphaproteobacteria bacterium, assembly GCA_965207055.1. Taxonomy (GTDB): domain Bacteria; phylum Pseudomonadota; class Alphaproteobacteria; order UBA828; family UBA828; genus WTGU01. The sequence continues at coordinate 28,448 of CBDBLP010000001.1, forward strand.
ATGATCTTCTCGAAGGGCATCAGGAAGCCCGTCACCGCCACCGGCCACTGGGCGTCCACGATGGAGTTCTCGGGCGCGATCACGTTGATCGGCCGGTAGAAGCCGGAGTTGAGCGGCAGGTCCGGGAAGTAGGTCTTCATGCCCGCGACCACGGCCGAGAAGGTGCCGCCGAAGGCGGAGTTGTAGAGCGTGCTGATGGTGCCGTGGCTGCCGGTGAAGTCGTAGGTGACTTCGTCGCCCTCGATGGTGAGCTTCACCTTGATCGGGATCATGCCCTCGCCGAGCGCCGGGTCGCGGTCGATGTAGTCGACGTTCTCCCAGGTGCCGTCGGGGAGCTCGGCGATGCGCTGGCGGGTGGCGAGCTCGACGTAGTCCTGCACCTCCTTGCAGCCGGTGACGACGGTGTCCTTGCCGTACTTCTCCACCAGCCTGAGGATCTCGCGCTCGGCGACGCGGGTGGCCTCGGCCTGCGCGTTCATGTCGCCGATGATCGATTCCGGATCGCGCGTGTTGGCGGCGATCATCTGGGCGAAGTCGTGGCGCCACTTGCCCTCGTCGATCAGCCGGGTCGGCGTGATGCGGATGCCCTCGCGGAACATCTCCTTGGCGAGCACGTCGAAGGAGCCGGGCGTGCTGCCGCCGACATCGGACCAGTGCCCGTTGGACTGGGCGAAGGCGATGATCTCGTCGCCCACGAACACCGGGCGGATGATGCGCACGTCGTTGAAGTGGGTGCCGCCGGCGTAGGGGTCGTTGGTCATGAACACGTCGCCGGGACGCATGTCGTCCTTGAAGGTGTCGATGACCGCCTTGCAGGTGTAGTGCAGGGTGCCGACGTGGACCGCGATGTCCATGTTGCCCTGGGCGATGGAATCGCCGTTGGCGTCGTTCAGGGCGGAGGAGAAGTCGCGGTTGTAGATGACGAAGGAGTAGCAGGTCCGGAGGATCTGCTCGGCCATCTGGTCGACGGTCGTGATGAACGAGTTCTTCAGGACCTCGAAGGTGACGGGATCGAGCGTGATGCCAGTGCCATTCGTGCTCATCTCTATGCCTCCGCTACGTGGATCCGGATGTTGAGCCACTCGTCCACTTCTGCGCGTACGCCGGGTGGGATGACTGTCGTCGAATCGAGCTGCTCGACAATTGCCGGGCCCTCGATCGTCACACCCGCCGGAAGCTCCTCGTGGGAGTATATCGGGGTCTCGACTGCGCCCTCAACCTCGTCGAAGTCGACCGGGCGCGACGCCGCTGCCGCCGCCTTGCCGCCCTCCGCCGCATGACGCATCAGCTCGGCCTTGTGCACCGTGCCGATGGCCGCAAGATTGAGGCGAAAAAGCTCGACCGGCGTGTCGTCCCGGCGGAAGGCGTATTCCCGGTCGTGGTCGGCGTGGAAGGCGGCCACCGCATCGGGGACCGAGGTGAAGGGCGAGGCCACCGGTACCTGGAGCGAGCGCCACTGGCCCATATACATCATGTCGATCGTGCGCTGCAGGAGCATGTCGGACTCCGCGACGCCCTCCTTCACCAGCCGGGCGTGCGCCTCCGCCTCCATCTCGCCGAATTGGGCCTCGATATCGGCGGGGTCGGCGTCCGCCGCGAGCGCGAGGTAGGTCTGCGAGAGGTCGTGGCGCACGTCCACGAGCAGGCAGCCGAGCGCCGAGGTCACGCCCGGATTGGGCGGCACGATCACGGTGGGGATGGAAAGCTCCTTGGCGAGCGCCACGCCGTGCAGCGCACCCGCGCCGCCGAAGGCGACGAGCGCGAAGTCGCGCGGGTCGTAGCCCCGGCTGATGGAGATGAGCCTGACGGCATCCGCCATGTTGGCGTTGGCGACGCTGACGATGGCCTTGGCGGCGGCGGTGGCATCCATGCCGAGGGGCTCGGCGACGCCGGTGCGGACGGCGGTCTCGGAGGCCGCCTTGTCGAGCTCGATCTGCCCGCCGGCGAGCGAGGTGCCGAGCCGGCCCAGCGCCAGGTTCGCATCGGTGTTGGTGGGGGTGGTGTTGCCGCGGCCGTAGCAGGCCGGCCCGGGATCCGCGCCCGCCGACTGCGGCCCGTTGTGGAGTGAGCCCGCATCGTCGATCCAGGCGAGCGAGCCGCCGCCCGCGCCGATGGTCAGCACCTCGATGCTGGGGAAGCGGATGGGGTAGCCGAACTCGATGTGCCAGTCCTTGGTGACGCGGGATTCGCCGCCGAAGACGAGCGAGACGTCGCAGCTGGTGCCACCCATGTCGAGGCCGATGGAGTTCTCGTAGCCGCAGAGCATGGCGATGTGGCGGCTCGCGATGGCGCCGGCGGCGATGCCGGAGCCGGCGAGACGGCCGGCGAACTGGCCGGCGGTGGCCGGCGTCATCACGCCGCCGCCGGAGTGCAGCATCAGGAGGTCGCTGGCGTAGCCGCCCTTCTGCAGCGCGTCGTTCATGCGCGAGACGTAGCCGCCCACGACCGGGCTCAGGATCGCGTTCACCACCGTGGTGGAGAAGCGCTCGTGCTCGAAGATCTCGGGCAGGGTCTCGGACGAGGTGGTGATCTCCACGCCCGGCAGCTCCTCCTGCAGGATCTCCTTCACCCGCACCTCGTGCTGCGGGTTGATGAAGGAGTTCATGAAGCAGACGGCGACCGCGTCGACGCCGCGCTTGCGCAGGATGCGGGCCTTCTCGCGCGCGTCCGCCTCGTCGAGCGGGACCGTCACCTTGCCGCCGTGGTCGATGCGCTCGCGCACGGTCAGCCGGTCGCGGCGGCGGATGTAGGGCTGGGCCACGTCGTTATAGGTGTCCCAGAGGTCTTCCTTGTTGGAGCGCCTGATTTCGATGACGTCGCGGTAGCCCTCGGTGCAGATCATCGCGGCGGGCGGCAGCCGGCGCGTGATCAGCGCGTTGGTGGCGACGGTGGTGCCGTGGGAGAAGAGGGTCACGTCCTTGAGCGCGACGCTCGCCTCTTCGAGCCCGCGCATCGCGCCAATCAGAGGATCGTCGGGCGTCGATGCCGTCTTCGCGACCCTGAGGGCCCCTGAGTTCTCGTCGAGAATGCAGATATCGGTGAACGTGCCGCCGATATCGACCGCTACCCTAAGCTTCGTCACGAAGTCCTCCCGCCGCTTTGTCCCTTGTCGCCGCGGCGCCGGTGGTGCCGCGGCCTCCCTGTCTCGCTTGGTCCCGGCCTTACCCCGCTGCCGACGCCTTGCCCGCGCGAAGGTCGAGCTCCGGGGGCAGGATGGTGCGCTCGTCGAGCGTTGCCGCCTCGAGCTGCGCCGGCGTGAGGTTGCGCACCTCGCCCAGGTCGGCGCCGGAGAGATCGGCGTCGGCCAGGGCCACGCCGCCGAAGTAGGCGCTCCTCAGCGAGGCATTGCGAAAGCTGGAGCCGGGGAACTCGGCGCCCACCAGCATGGCGCCTTCCAGATTGGCCTGATCCAGACTGGCGCGGCCGACCCAGGCGCCGTGCAGGTCGGCGCGGGTCAGCGTGGCGTGCTCCAGGTGCGCGCGGCCGAGCCAGGCGCGCTGCAGGCTGGCCTCGACCAGCGAGGCGTGCTCCATGCGGGCATCGCCGAGGGCGGCGTCGGAGAGATCGGTCCTGTCCAGCACCGCGCGCTGGAGCGTGGAGCCCGCGAGGTCGGCGCGGTTCATGTTGGCGCCGGTGAAATCGGCCTCGGAGAGCTCGGCGCCCGCGAAGTCGGCGCGGAAGAGGTTGGCGTCGGCGAAGCGCGCGCGCCGCAGGTCCGCGCCGGGGAAGCGCACGTCCGAAAGCTCCATGCCGGAGAAGTCGGCGCGCGTACCCGCCGCGCCCTCGCTTTCGAGCCAGCGGGCGTGGTCCGCGCGCATGCGCGCGATGGCCTCAAGATCGGGTTTCTGGCCCGTCCCCGCGCCTGCGGGCGGCGTCGACATTGCGCAGACTCCCTTGCCCCGCGCAGCCGCGCCCCGGCGCCGCACAGGGTCCTCTCCCAAATCGAGGCTATCCAATAGCGATAGAAGGCGTTTCGATCAATGGTGGAGGTGGGGGTGGAGCCGTAAGTGTCGAAATTTAGCCCAGCACTCGAATCCCCAGTCTGCTCAGAATCCGAGAGACCTCTGCAAACAACGTCAGAATATCCGATTGAGTCAGAAAACGGCTGTGCGCAAGTTCATTTCGTACAAGGATAAGGCGCCTAAACGAAGCGCTGATGTCGTCCTTGTTTAGAAAGATCGCTTGGAATGCATCCCGCCAGTTATCGCTCCTAATGATGATATCACATAAGTCCATAAAATCTGCGTAGTGAATTTCGTTAAGCGCTGGCCGACCGTTCGCACGTACTTTGGCTCGCCGATTTTGCCATTTCTCACGTGTGTTTTGCGAAACCCTCTGCCTTATCCAATTCGGGCCAATCAATTCAAATAGGGTATCCTCGATTACAGTTCGAAGCCATCTCTCACACTCGCTAAACATTTGCCAGCATATGGGATCTATCGGCTCGTCGTGCCCGTCTATATCAATCGCTGGTGCCAATGGTACTAGAACAAACCGAAGGCTGATCTCTGGTGTGGGTCGCGCAATCGCGACCGGAGGAATCGGACGACTGATTGGAAGAGGACTCGGATCAACCGTTGCGGCAATCGACAACTCGGGGAGCAGCTCGAGCGCCTCTTGGTTGCTGTCTAGGTCGGACAACAAGGAGTGCGATTTCACAAACTCCATGATCATGTTGGCATCGTATAGCTCCGTCGACGAACTGAAGGACTCCACGATGTCCCGGAGCGCGGACAGCCCGGGCGAGGGCTTGAGCCCTGCCACGACGTCGCCGACAGCGGACAGCCCGGGCGAGGGCTTGAACCCTGCCACGACGTCGCCGACAGCGGACAGCCCAGGCGAGGGCTTGAGCCCTGCCACGACGTCGCCGACAGCGGACAGCCCAGGCGAGGGCTTGAACCCTGCCACGACGTCGCCGACAGCGGACAGCCCGGGCGAGGGCTTGAGCCCTGCCACGACGTCGCCGACAGCGGACAGCCCAGGCGAGGGCTTGAGCCCTGCCACGACGTCGCCGACAGCGGACAGCCCAGGCGAGGGCTTGAACCCTGCCACGACGTCGCCGACAGCGGACAGCCCGGGCGAGGGCTTGAACCCTGCCACGACGTCGCCGACAGCGGACAGCCCAGGCGAGGGCTTGAGCCCTGCCACGACGTCGCCGACAGCGGACAGCCCAGGCGAGAGCTTGAACCCTGCCACGACGTCGCCGACAGCGGACAGCCCAGGCGAGGGCTTGAACCCTGCCACGACGTCGCCGACAGCGGACAGCCCGGGCGAGGGCTTGAACCCTGCCACGACGTCGCCGACAGCGGACAGCCCAGGCGAGGGCTTGAGCCCTGCCACGACGTCGCCGACAGCGGACAGCCCAGGCGAGGGCTTGAACCCTGCCACGGCGTCGCCGACAGCGGACAGCCCAGGCGTGACCGTCAGGTTCCCAAGGATGCTCTCCGTGTCGAGCAGCCCGGGCGTCGGCAATAGTTCTTCAGACACCCCCTTTGGATACGCATCGGTGGGGGAAAATTCTGTGTTTGCCGTCTGGTCGATTAACTTCGAATTCTTAGGGAAATTGGAGCTCATCGCTATTTGTCCCAATGCTTTATAAAGCCGACTTCGAGTTGCTTCCGCGATTCACGACAGTATACCACTAATCCGCATTCCAGTGTTAGCAAACACACTCCTCATGCAGAGCCGAATGAGCTTGAGCGACCGTGTGTACGGATCAGCACTCGATCTCCCCCTCAGACTGCGGTCGATAAAGGTGCAGACGCACGGGGTGGGGGACTTCCCGGGAGGTGACCCCGTCGCCGGGGGCGCGGAGTTCCACCCCGGCGTATCACAGGATCCCTTGTCTGAACGTGGCTACCCAACCGCGACAGAAGGCGCGGAGATCAATGGCGGAAGGGAAGGGGGCCAAGCAGTTGGACCGATAGGCGGGGCGGTTACCAGGTCCAGTATTGGTCGCGGATTCGCTCGGTTACGGCTTTCTGGGACTCGTCGATCTCGCGGATATTGGTTTGCTCGCGGGGCATTTTCTCGGGTGGGCTTGAATCGGACTGTGCGTCGAGGGGGGCGGGGTCTTCGGCGTCCACGAGCCTGAGGGGCGCACGAAGGTTCGGCGGTTCGGTTATGGCCATGGCGCGCAACACCCTTTCGAGGTTCCGGTGCCGGGCCTGCAAGGCGGTGCGTGCAGCCGACGACCTACAATATCTGGTAGCAGCTCAGCGCGTCAACCGCGATCACTAGAGTGTTTCCGTTTCGAAGGGAAACACTCTGATTCTTTTGTCGCTCACGGCAGCTGGCCTTTGGCCAGCGCCTCCGCGAGGGCGCCGCTGACGCGGCGGGCCGCGGTCGCGGCCTTGTCGCGCGTCCGACAATGTCGGACACGCTCTGGCGTCCAGGCGGAGGGCGCGGAAGTGTCGGGCGGAGGGCCGTCCTGTGATCTCGCGCGCCTACCGGCGCGACGGGCCTTGTCTCAGCTCTCCTCGTCGGGGTGGGGGACTTCCCAGGTCGGGACCCAGTCGCCGGGGACGCGGAGTTCGACGCCGGCGTCGTCCTCCAGCAGCCTGCACACGGTCATGTCGCCGGCGCCTGAGCCGTAGCGTTCGCCGGCCTCGCGGAAGCGGGCGTGCGCGGCCTCGATGAGGTCGTTGCGGACGCCGGTCTCGCGCATGAGATCGGCGATCAGGTCCAGGTCCTTGAGGCAGAGCGCGATGGGGAAGGAGGGGTCGTAGTGGCCGGCGAAGACGGCGGGCACGTCGTGGTGCATGACGTAGCTGTCCGCAGCCCCGCCCTTCATCGCCTCCCACCAGACTTCCGGCTCGAGGCCCGCGACCTTGGCGGCGACCATGGCTTCGGCGATCGCCGCGGCGTGGACCATCCAGAGCATGTTGTTGACGAGCTTTGCGACGTAGGCGTTGCCGTGCCGGCCCACCCGGCGGATTTCGCCCATGGCCTCGATCAGCGGGCGCACCCGCTCGACCGCCGCGTCGTCCCCGCCGACGAACATGAGCATGTCGCCCCGGATCGCGCCGTCGACCGCGCCGGTCACGGGGGCGTCGACGGGGTGGCCGCCTTGCGCCGCGAATTCCCGGCCGAGCGCACGCATGAGCGAGGGGCTGCTGGTGGTGAGGTCGATCCAGGTCTTGCCCGCGCAGGGGGCGGAGAAGAGGCCGTTGGCGCCGCGCGCGACCTGCTCCACCTCCTTCGGCCCGAACACCATGGTCACCACCGCGTCCACGCGGGCGAGCACGTCGGCGGGGGAGGCGGCCCATTCCGCGCCTGCCTCGATCAGGGGCCGGGCGGCGTCTTCGCGGATGTCGTGGACCACCATCGGGAAACCCCGGCGCATGATGTTGCGGGCGGCAGGGGCGCCCATGGTGCCGAGGCCGATGAAACCGACGCGCATGGCTGGGACTCCTGGTTGGTGTTGTTAGGGGTGCGTGGCTTGGCCGGATAGGTGGCGGGCGGGGACGAGGACGCGGCCTTCCATCAGGCGGCGGGCGGTGCGGGTCACGGTGAGGCGGGCGATGTGGGGCGGGTCGGCGGCGGCGAGATCGACCGCGACCTCGGCGACGCCCGAGGGATGGCCGAGGCGGACGGGGTTGCCAGTGCCGGGGCGGGCGGCCTCGGCGGCGAGGGTGCCGGGGATGCGCGCGGCTGCGGCGAACGCGAGCGCCGCGGTCAGCGGCAGCGCCCGGTGCGGGCGGCCCATGGAAACCGCGCGGGCGGTGAGATCGACCGAGTCGGCCTTGAGGCCCGTGCCGCTCAGGGTCGGCGCGTCGGCGGACGGGGCGACGAAGCCCACCTTGGGCACGCTCTCGGTCTCCGGGTCGAGCCCCATGGCGGCGGCGCCGGCGCGGCGTATCGCCTCCAGCCGCGCGCCGAGGGCGGGGGCGGCCTCGATAACGTCGGGCAGCTCGACGCCACTCAGGCCGAGGGCGTCGGCGCGGACGATGACCAGGGCGGTCGATGCGTCGATCAGCGTAGCCTCGATGGGGCCTGCGCCCGGCACGTCGAGCACGTCGCGGGCATGGCCTGAGGGCAGCAGGCGGCCGGTGACGGCGCCGCCCGGCTCCAGGAAGGAGAGGCCGATGGGTGCGCCCCGGCCGGCGACGCCGTCGAGCACGGTCTCGCCCTCCACCACCGCGCGGCCCTTCGCGACCGCGAGGCGCGCCTCGATGGTCTGGCCCAGGTTGCAGTTGTGGAGGGTGAGGGCGGCCATGCCGTCCGCCGCCGGCACCAGCCCCTCGTCCACGGCGAAGGGCCCGACGGCGGCGCTGAGGTTGCCGCAGTTGCTCCGGTAATCGACTCTCGCGTGCTCCACCGCCACCTGGCCGAAGAGGTAGTCGAGGTCGACGCCCGGGCGTTCGCTCGGGCTCACCACCACCACCTTGCTGAGCGAGGAGATGCCGCCGCCCATGCCGTCGAGCTGGCGGCCGTGCGGGTCGGGGCTGCCGAGGGCGGCGAGGAAGAGCGCGTCCCATTCCGACCGCGCCGCCGGCAGGTCGCGGCGGTGGAAGAAGAGGCCCTTGCTGGTGCCGCCCCGCATGAAGACGGCGGGGAGCGCAATCTGGCTCACGGCGGGCTCGTTAGGGGCGGTTCTTGCGCGCCGCCGCGTCGAGGCCGGCGATGCGGCCGAAGACCGCGCCCCGCATCACCGAGGTGGAGCCGGTGTAGGTGCGGTAGTAGAGGCCGGCGGTCTCGCCCGCGGCGTAGAGGCCCGGAATGGTCTCGCCGTCGGTGTTGAGCACTTGCGCTGCCGGGTTGATCTTGAGCCCGCCGAAGGTGAAGCAGTTGGCGGCGATGATCGGCCAGGCGCGGAAGGGCGGCCGGTCCACGGGCCTCGCCCAGTTGGATTTGCGGGGCGCGAGGCCGTCGGTGCCCAGCCCGTCGAGGGCGAGGGGGGTGAAGCTGGCCTCGCTGCGGCAGGCAGCGTTGTAGGCATCGAGCGTCTGTGCGAGTCCTTCGCCGTCGATGCCGAGAGCCTGGGCGAGCGCTGCCGGGGTTTCCGCCTGCACCGGCGGTTGGTCGGTGCGCACCGACTTCTGCCAGTTGGGCACGTCGTCGAGCCGGGCATCGGTGATGGCGAAGGCGATGCCCTCGGTCTGCGCCATCATGCGCCTTGACGCGGCCTCGTAGCTCGCGTCCACGGTCGCCGGCGCCTCGTCGACGAAGCGCCGGCCCTCGCGGTTCACCAGGATGCCGTAGGGGTAGTTGAGCACCACCGGCTCGTGCTGGCCGGAGCGCGGGTCGACCGGCTGGGCGTGGAAGCTGCCGTAGTCGCCGCAGGGGGCCGCGCCGACCTCCAGCGCCATGCGGATGCCTTCGCCCCGGTTGTAGTAGCCGCCGCGCGCGACCGGGCGGATGAACTGGCTCTGCGGGCCGAGGTAGCGGCTCAGCATCTCCGGGTTGCCCTCGAAGCCGCCGGAGGCCAGCACCACGGCGCGGGCGTGAAGGCGCGCGGTGCGGTTGCTGGCGCCGGTCGCCTCGATGCCGGTGACGCGGCCGGTGTCGTCCTGGGTGAGGCGCCGCGCCGTGGTCTCGTAGTGGATCGCGATCCGGTCCGGCACAGCCTCGGCGTGGGCGGCGAGCGCCTCGACCAGGGCGAGGCCGCCGCCCGCCGGCGCCATGCGGGTGGTGCTCTCGGTGATGAAGTAGTTGGGCAGGAAGTCGAAGGCGACGCCGAAGCCGGTGAGCCAGCGCAGCGTCGGCCCGGCGTTGTCGGCGAGGGTCGTCACCAGCTCGGGATCGACGAAGCCGAGGCCGCGCAGGAGCCTCGGCCATTGGTTGTAGGGTTTGACGCTGTCCCCGATCAGGGCGGGGTCGAGGTGGCCGCCGGCATTCTCGGCGAAGCGCTCCAGGAAATCCTCGGAGACCTCGTCGCGGCTCTGCATGCGCCAGAAGGATTCGGTGTAGCGGGTGTTGCCGCCGCGCTCCTCCTTCGGTGCGCGCTCCAGCAGCGCGATACTGGCGCCAGCCTGCTGGGCGCTGACGGCGGCCGACAGGCCCGCGATGCCGCAGCCCACCACGATCACGTCGTAGCCGTCTTCCCCGCTCGTCACGTCCCGCCTTGTCCCACGTTATCCCGCCGTTTGCGGCGGAGCGCCCGGCTATCTAACTTGCCCGCGCGCGCACGGCAATGCGGGGGCGGGATGAGGGACGGGATTGGGGGGGCGGCGCGGCGGAGGGAGGACGAGCGCTTCCTGACCGGGCGCGGGCGCTATCTCGACGACCTTGCGCTGCCGCGCCAGGCCTGGGGCTCGGTGGTGCGCTCGCCCCACGCCCATGCCGCGCTGGGGGCCATCGATACGAGCGCCGCGCTGACGATGCCGGGGGTGCTGGCGGTCTACACCGCCGCCGACCTGGCCGAGGCCGGGATCGGGGCGATCCCCTGCGTGATGAAGCCCAGGGGGGCGGACGGCAGCGAGAGCGCGACGCCGCCCCGCCCGGTGCTCGCGGCGGGGCGGGCGCGGGTGGTGGGCGATCCGGTTGCCTTCGTCGTGGCCGAGAGCGCCGAGGAGGCCCGCGCCGCGGCCGAGGCGGTTGCGGTCGCCTACCGGCCGCTCGCGGCGGTGACCGATGCGGAAGCCGCGCTGCAGCCCGAGGCGCCGCTGCTGCACGACGAGGCACCCGGTAATCTCTGCGTGGACTGGGAGCTGGGCGAGCGGAGGGCGGTGGAGGAGGCGCTGGCCGCTGCGGCCCACCGGGTCAGCCTGGAGGCCCGCAACCAGCGGGTCATCGTCTGCCCCATGGAGCCCCGGGCCGCGCTCGGCGCCTACGATCCCGGCAGCGGCACCTACACGCTGAGCGCGGGCACGCAGGGCGTCCACCTGGTGCGGAACGTCCTTGCCAGGCACGTGCTGAAGGTGCCGGCGCAGCGGGTGCGCGTGGTGACGCCGGATGTGGGCGGCGCCTTCGGGGTCAAGCTCTGGGTTTATCCCGAGTACGCGCTGGTGCTCTTTGCGGCGCGGAGGCTCGGGCGCCCGGTCAAGTGGGTGGCGGAGCGGGGCGAGGCCATGGCGAGCGATCACCAGGGGCGGGATCTCCGCTCGCGGGCGACGCTCGCGCTGGACGCCGAGGGGCGCTTTCTCGCGCTGGCCATCGAGAGCGTGGCCAATCTCGGCGCCTATGCCTCCAACTACGGGCCTTCCGTCTCCACCGCGGGCGGGACGCGGGCGCTGATCGGGCCCTACCGGACGCCGGCGCTGCACGTCCGCGTGCGCTCCGCCTACACCAACACGGCGCCGACGGACGCCTATCGCGGCGCGGGCCGGCCCGAGAACGTCTATCTGCTGGAGCGCCTGATCGACAAGGCGGCGCACGCGCTGGGGCTCGATCCGGCCGCGCTGCGTCGTCGCAACATGGTGGCCGCCGACGCCATGCCCTATCGCACGCCGCTGGGGCAGACCTACGATTCGGGCGACTTCCCCGCGATCCTGGAGACCGCGTGCGATGCGGTCGGCTGGGGCGCAGCGCGCGGACGCGAGGCCGGAGCGGGGGAGGGGGCACATCTGCGCGGCATCGGAATGGCCTTCTACGTCGACCCCTGCGGCGCCAATCGCAACCAGTGGGTGGCGCTGCGCTTCGACGCGGAAGGTGCGGCGACGCTGCTGATCGGCAGCCAGTCGACGGGGCAGGGGCACGAGACGGCCTACGCCCAGATCATCGCCGATCATCTCGGCATGCCCGCGGGCCACGTGCGCGTGCAGCAGGGCGATACCGACCTCGTCGCCCACGGCAGCGGCTCCAGCGGCTCGCGCAGCCTCCCTTACGGCGGCAATGCCGTGCTTCGCGCAGCCGAGGAGGCGGCGGAGAAGGGGCGCGCCGTCGCCGCCGCGCTGCTGGAGGCGCGGGAGGCCGACGTGCGCTTCGAGATCGGGCGCTACCGCATCGCCGGCACCGACCGCTCGCTCGGCTTTGCCGAGGTCGCGCGCGCCTCGTTCGATGCGGCGCTCAGGCCGGAAGCCGAGACGCTGGGCCTCGATTGCGAGGTCAATCACGTGGGCCGCGCCGCGACCTTCGCCAACGGCTGCCACGTCTGCGAGGTGGAGATCGAGCGGGCCACGGGGCTGGTGCGGATCGTGCGCTACACCACCGTGGACGACTTCGGGCGGATCCTCAATCCGCTGCTGGCGGAGGGCCAGAACCACGGCGCCGTCGCCCAGGGGATCGGGCAGGCGTTGACCGAGAACGCGGTCTACGACGGGGCGAGCGGGCAGCTCCTCGCCGGCTCGTTCATGGACTACACGCTGCCGCGCGCCGACGACCTGCCGCTCTTCGACGGACACTTCGCCGTGGTACCGTGCCTGACCAACCCGCTCGGCGTGAAGGGCTGCGGCGAGGCCGGCTCGATCGTGTCGCCTGCGGCGGTGATGAACGCGGTGGCCGATGCGCTGCGCGACCACGGCGGCCACGAGAGGGTCGCGATGCCGGCGACGCCCGAGGCGATCTGGCGCATCCTGCACGGGCAAGCGCCATCCGGACCAAAGCAAGGAGCCAACGAGACATGACCAGCTGGCGCAACCGCAAGACCCTGATCCTCAGCCGCACCGACATGATGGGCCTGCTGGAGCCCGGCGAGTACGTCGACTGCGTCGAGACCGCGTTCCGCCGCCATGGCGAGGGGCGCTGCTACCTGGAGCCCAAGGGCCACATCGTGCTCGACAAGTATCCGGGGGAATGGGAGGTCATGCCCTCCTACATCGAGGAGCCGGCGGGCGCCGGGGTGACCGAGGCCGCCGCCTGCAAGTGGGTCTCGATCCGCGAGCACAACCGGGCGAAGTTCGACCTGCCGACGGTGTTCTCGATCCTGGTCTATACCGAGCCCGAGACCGGCTTTCCGCTCGCCATTGTGGACGGCAGCTATCACACCATGATGCGGACCGGGGCGTCGGCGGCGGTCTCGATCCGCTGGCTTGCGCGCAAGGATGCGTCGGTGCTGGCGCTGGTGGGCGCAGGCGACGTGGGCATCGGCTCGCTCCGGACCTGCGCCGCGGTCCGCGACTGGTCGGAGGTGCGCGTCTGGAGCCGCACCCAGGCGACCCTCGATGCCTTCATGGCGAGCGAGGCGCCGCGCCATCCGGGTCTCAACCTGGTGCCGTCGACCGACCTGGAAGGGGTGGTGCGGGGCGCGGATGCGGTGGTGACCACCACCACCGGTGCCGACCCCGTGGTTCGCGACGAATGGATCGCCGACGGCACCCATATCGCGGCGCTGGGGTCCGACCTTGCCGGCAATCAGGAGCTGGAGAGCGCGATTGCGGCGCGCGCGCGCATCTTCTTGGACGATATCAGGCAATGCGTGCCCGACGGCGAGATCAACGTGCCGATCGCCGAGGGCGTCATCGCGGCGGACGACGTGGCCGGCGAGATCGGCGCGGTCATCTGCGGCCGGCTGGAGGGCAGGCGGGACGACGCCGAGATCACGCTCTTCGATTCCACCGGGATCGCGATCCAGGATTCGGCGACCGTGCCGCTCGAATACCAGCGCGCGGTCGAGGCCGGCGTCGGCGTCGAGAAAAAGATGATCTCGACTTGATTGCGACCGGGGCGGCATACCAAGATGGCCGCGCTCGTTTTCGTTGACGGTGTCGAGCTTGATTGCCCGACAGCTCCAGTAAATCGAACTGAAACCAACGGGAGGAGACCATGAAACGTTTCGTTCGCCCTGTCAGCATCGCACTCGCGGCCGGGGTGGTCGCGCTTGCGGCGATTGCCGGGACGGCCCAGGCGCAAGAGACCAAGCTGGCAGTGCTGTTCCTTGATTCCCAGGGATTCTTCGGGGGCATCCAGAAGGGCATCGTCGAAGGCGCCGCCGATTCGAACGTCTCTCTGATCTCGAGCAATTCCGAGAGCGACCCGACCATCGAAGCCGAGTTCCTGGACGTGGCGATCGGCGCGGGCGTGGACGCCGTCATCATGTCGCCGGTGTCGTTCGAGGCGTCGGTGCCGGCGGTCGAACGCGTGATCGAGGCCGGTATCCCCGTCGTCTGCTACAACACTTGCCTCTCGGACGCGGACACCGAGCGCCTGGCCGGCGGTCTCGTGACCACCAACCAGTTCGACTTCGGCAAGGGCGTCGGCGCGGTCGCGGCGGCACACATCGTCGACTCCGGCGAGACGGCCCGTGTCGGCATCCTGAATTGCGACCGCTACGAGGCCTGCCAGCAACGCAAGGCCGGCTTCTTGGCCGCGCTCGACGAGGCGGGGGCCAGCTACGAGATCCTTTCGGACCAGGAAGGCTTCGTTGCTGACGCCGCCACGCAAACCGCGACCGAGATGCTGACCGCCAATCCGGACATCGACCTGATGTGGACCGCCAACGAGGGCGGCACCATCGGCGCGGTTCTGGGTGTCATGGCCGCGGGCCTTGGCGGGCAAACCTCCGTCTTCGGGTCGGACATCACCCTGCAGATCGCGCAAATGCTGCAGGACGGCGACGTGCTCAAGGCGGTGATCGCACAGCAGCCGCAGGAAATGGGACGCGGTGCCGTGCAGATCGCGCTGAAAATCCTCGCAGGCGAAGCAGTCGAAGACAAGCTGATCTACATTCCGACGCTGGTCCTCGAAGCCAGCAAGCCCGAGAGCATTACCGACTGGATGGAAGCCCACGCGGACGGCATTCCCTGAGCGGCAGCTCCAGTCAAAGTTAGGGGGCGGCCGCGAGGCCGCCCCTGCGCTTCCAAGGCCGAGAACCAGGACTCGATCGAACGCCGAGCGCTTCGTTAATCGAAAATGACACTTTCACCGATATCTCAGGATCTGCGCCCAAGGCACTGGTGGGAGGACCATCTCAACGAGCTCGGGCTCCTGCTCGCGCTGATTTGTCTGATCGTCGTCTACTCGCAGACCGCACCGAATTTCCTGTCGGACCGAAACCTGGTCAACATTCTTCGCTCGGCCTCCTACGTGGGGTTGATCGCCTTCCCCATGACCTTCGTGATCGTCGCCGGGGAAATCGATATCAGCGTGGGGCCTGCCGTTGCTTTCTTCGGTGTCGGCTTCGCTCATCTTGTCGGCACCTACGACGTGCCGATCGGCGTGGCTCTGCCATTGGTGGTTGCCGTCGGCGCGCTCGTCGGCGGGGCGGCCGGACTGGCGCGGGTGGCCTACGGCGTGCCCACCTTCATCGCCACGCTCGCGCTCTGGAGCTCGCTGCGCGGTGCGGCACGATGGTGGACCGACGCCTTGCCGGTGATCGTCCCGAGCAAGGAATTCCGCTCGGCGCTGGGCGGAGACCTGCTGGGCCTTCCCGTGGTCGCCTGGATGATGATCGCCACCTTCCTGTTCTTCGCCTACCTGGCCAAGTTCAGCCGCTACGGCCGGCACATCTACGCGGTTGGCGCGAACCCGGCGGCGGTTTCGGCGCTCGGAATCGATATCGCCCGGATACGGGTGCTGATCATGGCAACGACCGGGGCGATGGCCGCGTTCGTCGGCGTGCTGATCGACGCGCGGCTCGGCTCCGGCAACGCCAACGCCGCAACGGGAATGGAATTCGACGTGATCGCCGCCGTCATCGTGGGCGGGACGCTGCTCTCCGGCGGACACGGACGCATGGTCGGCACGCTGCTCGGCGTCATCGTCATCGCGGTTCTGGCCAACGGGCTGGTGCTGACCGGCGTGGACCCGGACGTGCAGCAGGTCGTGCGCGGCGTGGTCATCCTGGTGGCGGTTCTGGTCAACTCCTGGCTCGCCCGGCGGGGCGGCAGGGTGTGAGTCATGGCTGCTGAACCCGCCGCACCGCTCCTGGAGATGCGCAATATCGGGATGCATTTCGGCGCGGTCGAAGCGCTGAAAGACCTCGATCTCGAGCTCCATGAGGGCGAAGTGCTCGGCCTCATGGGGGACAACGGGGCGGGCAAGTCCACCATCGTGAAGATCATCGCCGGAAACCTGAGCCCGAGCAGCGGAGAGCTGCTGGTGGATGGTCAGGTCAAGGCCTTCTCGAACCCCTCAGATGCGCGGAGCAACGGCATCGAGGTGGTCTACCAGGACCTCGCGCTCTGCAACAACCTGTCGGCCGCCGAGAACGTGTTCTTGGGGCGCGAGATTGTCAGGCGGCTCGGAGCGCTGCCGGTCGCGGTGGACTTCCGCGCCATGCGCAAGCGGGCCGGCGAGCTCTTCCAGGAGCTGGAATCCGACACGCGCGCCAGCCAGATCGTGAACAGCATGTCCGGCGGGCAGCGCCAGGCCGTCGCCATCGCCCGGACCCGGCTCAACGACTCAAGGGCCGTGCTGATGGACGAGCCGACGGCGGCGATCAGCGTGCGCCAGGTGGAGCAGGTGCTGAAGCTGATCAGGCGCCTGCGCGATCAGGGCGTGTCGATTCTTCTGGTCTCGCACCGGATGCCGGACGTGTTCGCCGTCGCGGACCGGGTCGTCGTGCTCCGCCGGGGAGTGAAGGTCGCCGATCGGCCCACGAGCGAAACCTCGCCCGAAGAAGTCACCGGCCTGATCACCGGCGCCATTGAGAGGGTGTGAGGGGCGGCGGCGCGGAATCTCACTTAATCTCGCTTAATCCCGCGAAATCTCACATAAAATTTTCTTGCTGGTCGTCTCGCAGGGGCAGGCTCGCCGGCCTCTTCCCTCGTGTGCAGGGGACCATGGTGCGGTGTACGGCGCGGGGCGGGCGCGTCAGGATCGCGGCATGTGGAGCGACAGCATACCGGGCGCGGCGGGCGAGAGTGCGGGTGGCGCCGATGACCGCTTCGCCGCGCGGATTCATGGCCTGATCGACCTGCAGCGCGAGGTCGGTGACCAGGCGGCGGAATGGGCAGAGAGGCGGGAACCCCGTGCCGAGGAATATACCGCGCGCCTCGTCGTCGAAAGCATGCGGTCGCTCTTGCTGCTCAAGATTTCCGAGCTGACCGCGCGCGAGGAGCCGCCTTCGATAGACGAGGTCGCGTGTCTTGCCCTTGCGCTCCACCGCATCGAAGCCGCCAACAGGCACCGCCTCGCGCGGGAGCAGGCGGCGGCGGAGACTGCTGCCCCTCCGGCCCCGCGCAAGCTGCCTTCCACGGAGGAAATGAGGGCCCTCCTCGGCCCGGCCATCAAGGAGGCGTTTCACCCCGAACGCCTGGGCTCGAAGCCCTGGGAGCCCTGGCCGGATGCCCCCGCGCCTGCCGAGCCCGACGGCGCTCCGCCGGACCCGCCTCCTGACTCGAGCGTCGGGCGTTCCGCTTGGGATGAGCCCGTGGCGCAAGGTGAAGAAGAGGCGCGGGAGGCGGATGGCGAACACTGGCCGGCCGACCCTTCCCGCCGGAAAGGATCAGGCTGGCCCTAAGGCTGTGACTCTTCGGCAGCCAGGGGCGGAGAGAATTGCCGCTTTTTGCTCGGGCGGTCGTGGCCCTATGATTAAACTCGGGGAAGCACGTCCTCGGGCGAGTGGGTGAGGGCGACGCAACCGAAGAGGCGGGCGGGATCGGGCTGGATCGCGCGGTAGTAGGCCGCCAGCTTCTCCGTCGGCCTGGCGAAGCGGGCGAGCTGCGCGGTGAAGTGGTAGTAGGGCAGCAGCCACGCGTCGCGCGCCTCGCCGTAGGCCGCGAGCGCGTCCCCGAGCGGGCGTCGGCCGCCGAGCCCGTCGTCGGCGGCCTCGGTCAGCATCTCGGCGCAGCGGAACGCGGTCGAGATGCCTTGCGCGGTCACCGGGTCCTTCTTCATGCCCGCATCGCCGACCAGGGCCCAGCCGGGGCCGGCGGCTTCCCGCACGAAGGCGCGGGTGCAGCCGGCATGGAAGCCCTCGACACGGCGCGCGCCGGTCAGCATGTCGCGCAGGTCGGGCGCGACCTCGGCGAGCCTCGCGTGGAACGCGGCCTCCCGGTTGCGCCGGGCGGCCACGAACTCGTCGTGCATCAGGTTGGCGGCGACCAGCACGGTGCCGTCGCTCGCGGGGAAGGCGAAGGCGCCCTTGTGCTCGCGGATGTAGAGGCGCACGTGGTCGAGCGGGATGCCTTCCCAATAGCTCCAGATGTTGCTCTGGACGACCGGCTCGCAGAGGGACTCCTTGGCCCCGGCGCAGCGGGCGACGACGGAGCCGGGCCCGTCCGCGCCGATGACCAGGCGCGCGCGCTCGGTGTGCCGTCTGCCGTCCTGACCAAGAGTGACGACGCCGGCGACCCTGCCGTCATCCTCGATCAGATCGACCACGCGCGTGCCGTCGCGGAACGCCGCACTGGCGGCGACGGCGGCCTCGGCCAGCGTGCCGTCGAGCAGCCGGCGTCGGGGGCCGAAGGACTCGTTATGGCCGTCCACCGCAGGCGGCGTGCCCTCAAGCACGATGCCGTGCAGGTCGACCCGCCAGCCGGTGAAGGGGTCGGCACGCGCCGCGATCGTGGGCAGCACGCCCCAGGAGCGGAGGTGAGCGACGCCCAGCGGATGGATCAGGTGCGTCGACTGCCCCATCTCGCTGGGGAAGCGATCGCGGTCGAGCAGCAGCACGCGATGGCCCTTGCGGGCCAGAAGCATGGCCGTGGGCGCGCCCGCGCAACGGGCGCCGACGACGATCGCGTCGTAGATTGCGCGCCTCCCAGGGCGTCAGTCGAGCTCGATCGGGGTGACCCAGCCGATGAAGGCGCCGGCGCTGTCCTTGACCACGGCGAAGCGGCCGACGTCGGGCACGTCGAAGGCCGGGCGCATGATCTCGCCGCCCGCCGCCTCGACGCCTGCGAGCCGGGCGTCGATGTCGTCCACGGCGATGTAGGAGAACCAGTGGTCCGGCACGCCGTCGAAGCCCGTGCCCGGCTTCATCTCGAAGATGCCGGCGGACATGGCCTCGCCGGCCTTGCAGAGCGTGTAGGTGCCGCCATCGGCCATCGGGTGGGACTCATACTGCCAGCCCAGGGTTTCTCCGTAGAAATCCTTGGCCTTGTCGACGCTCCATGTCATCAGCTCGTTCCAGAAGAATGTACCGTGTGCCTTCATCGCTATCGCTTTCGCCCTCCGTAGATGTCACCGAGTTGTGCTGACCGCGCCCCGCCCGCACGGCATTGGCCGGGGATTAGAGGTCGGGGGCCCGGGTGTGCCAGTCGGTCGCCTGCTGATAGGCGTGGCCGAGGCGGAAGAGGGTCGCCTCGGAGAAGGGGCGCCCCATGAGCTGGAAGGCGGCGGGCAGGCCGCTCCCGGTGAAGCCGCAGGGCACGATCAGGCCGGGGCCGCCGAGGTAGTTGGCGGCACGGGTGCACGCGCTCAGGCCCGCCACCATGGCGGCCATGCGCTCGCCGCCGCCGACGTTGGTCTCCGCCCGCGTCGGGATGGGGAAGGGGATGGCCGGCGTGTGCAGCGCATCGACGCCCGCGAGCGCGGTATCCACGAACTCCCGCAAGAGCCCGGCGCGGGCGGCGAGAGCCTGGATGTACTTGACCGCCGGCACGTGCAGGCCGGGCTCGTAGCGGTTGCGCACCTGCTCCTGGTAGTCCTCGGGCCGGCCCGCAAGCCAGGGCTCGTGGATCGCCGCCGCCTCGCTGGAGAGCACGACGTTGGAGAGGTTGTTGATGCGCTCGATGTCGGGCACCGAAACCTCGACGACGGTGACGCCGCAATCGCGCAGCACGTCGAGGCTCCGCTCCATCAGGGCGCGCACCTCGTCGGTGGCGAGGTCGTAGAAGTAGCTCGTCGGCACGCCGATCCTGAGGCCCCGGGCGCCGTCGGCCAGCGCGGCTTCGTAATCGGGCACGGGCCGGCTGCTGGAGGTCGGGTCGTGTGGGTCGTGGCCCGCGATCACGCTCACGAGCCGTGCCGCGTCGCGCACGGTGCGGGTGAGCGGCCCCACCGTGTCCAGGGTGTGGGAGAGAGGCATGATCCCGTGGCGGCTGATCAGGCCGTTGGTCGGCTTCAGTCCGACAACGCCGTTGCAGGCCGACGGCAAACGCACCGAGCCGCCGGTGTCGGAGCCGAGCGCGCCGAAGACCACGCGGCCGGCGACCGAGGCGCCGGAGCCGCTCGACGAGCCGCCGGAGATGTGATCCTGGTTCCAGGGGTTGCGGCAGTCGCCCCAGTGTTCGTTGTGGCCGGTCGGGCCGGTGGCGAACTCCGCCATGTTGAGCCCGCCGAGGTAGATCGCGCCGGCGCCGTGAAGGCGGGCGAGGGCGGTGCTGTCGTGGTCCGGCACGAAGTCCCTGCGGATGCGCGAGCCGCAGGTGGTGACGTGGCCCGCGCGGTAGAACATGTCCTTGTGGGCGAGCGGCACGCCCTGCAGCGGGCCCGGTGCCTCGCCCCGCGCGAGAGCCGCATCGGCTGCCGCCGCACTCTCCAGCGCCGCCTCCGCCTGCAGGGAGATGAAGCAGTTGAGCACCGGCTGGAGCCGCTCGGCGCGGGCGACGGTCGCCGTCATGACCTCGACCGCCGAGAGCGCGCGTGTCGCGATGGCGTCGGCGAGTTCGACCAGGCTCAGCAGGTGGATATCGTCGCTCATGTCAGGATGCCGCGGTCTCGTCCATGGCGGTTGCGATGTGCGCGGGTTCGCTTTCGAAGGCGAGCCCGGAGGCCGCATCGTCGGCCGCTCGGACCATCAGCGCCACGGCTGCGGCGAGGGCCGCCGCGCGTTCCGCGCTCGGCGGCTTGCGCCCCGCCGCCACGGCCTGGGCGGTGATGAGATCGTCGGAAATTCCAGCCATACGGGGCACCTCGGCAACGCGGGGGTGCGGGACGGCTCTGTATACAGTACCGGGGCAGGGGTGCAATATGGGTCGACGTCACCATATGGCCGGTGAAGGCAGGGATGCTTGCCGCACGGGTGGACGCCTGAGACGGCCGGAGAGAGGAACGAACCGGCATCCACGACAGGGAGATAAACGACCATGTCAGACGACGGAGCGAAGGGGGTCGTTCGGCAATTCCTGGCCGCAATCAAGGGCGGCGACGGCCAGACCATGATGGGCCTGTTGGCCGAGGATGCGGTGGTGGTCCTGCCAGGCTCGTTCAAGGTGGCCTGGGCGGGCCGCTGGCAGGGCCGGGAGCCGATCAAGCAGTGCTT
This sequence comes from Alphaproteobacteria bacterium, assembly GCA_965207055.1. Lineage (GTDB taxonomy): Bacteria > Pseudomonadota > Alphaproteobacteria > UBA828 > UBA828 > WTGU01. The sequence continues at coordinate 49,416 of CBDBLP010000001.1, forward strand.
CCTCGCGATCGGGGCGCTGCTGGACATTCGAGATCACACGGTGCAGCTGATATTCGGTGAGGGCGAGCACGTGATGGTGCTCATCGACGAGACCTCGGCCGCCAAGAATACCGGGCGCCTCCTGCATCAGGAGACGGCCTGGTACTTCCGCATCAAGGACGGTGCCATCGTCCACTGGCAGGCGTATGAGGACACCGAGCAGATCGCCTGGGTGTGGGACGAGGGCAGCTGACTGACTGCTCCGACCCGGGGGACGGAGAGCGAGGTTCAAGACTGCATGAGCAAGAACCCGATGGATGCTCCGGGCCAGGTAACGTTGGCCCAGGCGGTGGCGGCTCTCGCCGAGGCTCCGGCGGGTGGGAGGCCTTATGCCGAGCTGATCGCCCGCGGGACGCTACGGGTCGGCCTCTATGCGCCGCGCGGGACCGACACGCAGCAACCCCACGACCAGGACGAGGTCTACGTGGTGATGAGCGGCCGGGGAACCTTTCGCAATGGCCCCGTGAGCCATCCCTTTCAGCCCGGCGACGTTCTCTTCGTGCCCGCCGGTGTGCGGCACGCCTTCGAGGACTTCAGCGACGACCTCTACGTCTGGGTCGTGTTCTACGGCCCCTCCGGCGGCGAGGCGGCGGGCTGAGATCCGGTCGCGACGGGGCAGGCGGCGGACGCGATGGCTGACGAGGCGCTGATCGGAACCGGGACCGCCCGCGGGGCCGCCGAGGCCTCGCTCGGCCAGCGGCTTGTGGCGTGGTCGCGCCGCAACGAAATCCGACGCCTGCTCGCCATCGCTCTCGCCGGTGCCGCCGTGGCCTCGGGCGCGATGACCTACGTCACGATGAGCGGATCGGCGCCCTTCCCACCCGATCCGCAGATCATCCTGATCCTCCTCAACGTCGATCTGGTGTTGCTGCTCTCGCTCGGTGCCCTGGTGGCTTCGCAGCTGGTGAAGCTCTACATCGAGCGCCGCCGCGGGGCGGCAGGCGCACGCCTGCACACCCGCATGGCCGCGCTCTTCAGTCTGGTCGCCCTGACTCCGACAATCGTGGTTGCCGTCTTCTCCGCGCTGTTCCTGCACTTCGGGATGCAGTCCTGGTTCAGCGAGAAGGTTTCAAGCGCGCTCAACCGCTCGCTGGTCGTGGCAGAGACCTACGTGCATGAACAGACCGACAGCATTCGCATCAGCTCCCTAGCTGCAGCCATGCAGCTCAACGGTCAGGCCGTCCATCTTGCGCGGCAGCCGCAGCTCCTTCCCCGTTTGCTGAACGAAACCGCTGTCGGGCTTTCGCTGACCGATGCGGTCGTGCTCCGCCGCAACGGCGACATACTGGCGCGCAACGACCTGGGCTTCGCCGCGGAAGTCGAGCCCATGCCCGAATGGGCCATGAACGCCGCGGCGGAGGGCCGTCTCGTGATCTTGCCGGGCGACGGCGACCGTACGCGCGCTTTGATCAAGCTCGGCGGTTTCACCAACGCCTATCTCTATGTGGCGCGATCCCTGCAACCCCAGGTCGTCGATCACACACGCCAGATTCAGGCCGTGATGAGGGACTATCAGCGCCTCGAGGACGAGCGCTACGGTATCCAGATCACCTTCGTGATGATCTTCATCATGGTTGCCCTTCTGGTCCTGCTCTCTGCGGTGTGGTTGGGGCTCAACTTTGCCAACCGCATCGCCCACCCGATCGGCGGTCTGATCGCTGCCGCGGACCGGGTCCGCGCCGGCGAGCTGACGGCACGCGTTACAGAATCCCCGCACGATGACGAAATCGGCTCGCTCAGCCGCGCCTTCAATCGCATGACCGGCCAGATCCACAGCCAGCAGCAGGCCTTGCAGGACGCCAACCTCCAGCTCGATGAGCGGCGGCGCTTTACCGAGGCGGTGCTTGCCGGCGTCTCGGCCGGCGTGATCGGTCTCGACGCAGACGGACGGATCACGCTGCCCAATCCGTCTGCGCTTGCGCTGCTCGACGCGAGCGAAGGTGACCTTTCGGGCCATGCGCTCGGAGATGCGATTCCCGAGATGGCTGAACTCCTGGTCCGGGCGCGGGCGCAGGCGCATCCCCTGGTCGAAGATCAGGTCGAATTGGTCCGGGGCGAGCGCCGCCGCACTCTGCTCGTGCGCATCGTGACCGAGCGGGCCAACGGCCGGATAGACGGCTTCGTCGCCACGTTCGACGACATCACCGCGCTGGTCTCGGCGCAGCGGCGGGCGGCGTGGGCCGATGTCGCCCAACGCATTGCCCACGAGATCAAGAACCCCCTGACCCCGATCCAGCTCTCGGCTCAGCGGCTCAAGCGCAAGTATCTCGGCGAGATCAGCACACAACCCGACGTGTTCGAGGACTGCACCGATATCATCGTCCGCCAGGTCGGCGACATACGCCAGATGATCGACGCATTCTCGTCGTTCGCGCGGATGCCGGCGCCGGAGATCGAACGGGCGGAACTGACTGACATCGTGGAGCGGGCGGTCGTTCTGCATCGTTTGGCGAGCCCCGAAATCGCCTTCGATATCGAGCGCCCCGACGACGATGTGCATCTCGACTGCGACGCTCGTCAGATCGGCCGAGCGCTTACCAACGTGCTCAATAACGCCATCGAGGCGATCGAGAGTCGGGCAGACGACGCCAGCGCGGCAGGGCGCGTCGTCATCACCGTGCGTGAAGCCGACGGGCATTGGCGGCTGGAAGTGGAGGACAACGGGCCGGGGCTACCCGCCGAACTGCGCGACAGGTTGACGGAGCCCTATGTCACGAACCGCGCGGATGGTACCGGCCTCGGACTCGCCATCGTGCGGAGGATCATCGAGGAGCACGGTGGCCGGTTGAACCTGGAGGACGGGGCCGAAGAAGGCGCCCGTGTCACGCTCGTCTTCGCCGCGGCCGGGATGGAGCACCTCACACCAGATGAGGGTGAGAACTGATGGCCCGCGATATTCTGATCGTCGACGACGAACCCTATGTCCGCAAGTCCATTGCCGGGATCCTCGAAGACGGCGGCTACGCGCCACGCGATGCGGCCGACGGCGCTACAGCGCTGGAAGCGATTGATTCCGGGCCTCCGCCAGCGCTCGTCATCCTCGACGTTTGGATGGAGGGCAGCGAGTTCGACGGCATGGATGTTCTGGAGGCGGTGATGCACCGCCATCCCGAGGTGCCTGTGATCATGATCAGCGGGCACGGAACCATCGACACGGCTGTCGCCGCCATCAAGAAGGGAGCCTACGAGTTCATCGAGAAACCGCTCGACAGCGATCGGCTGCTGCTCACGGTGGCGCGTGCGCTGGAGGCGGCGGAACTCAGGCGCGAGGTCGCCGAGTTGAAGTTGCGCGCCGGCGAGACGAAAGAGTTGGTCGGCTCCTCGCCAGCGATCAAGCAAGTCCGCACGATTGCCGAACGCGCCGCGCCGACAGACCGGCGAGTCTTCATCACCGGCCCCGCCGGGGCGGGGAAAGAGGTAGTGGCGCGCCTCATCCACGGCCGTTCGCGGCGCTCCTCGGGGCCCTTCGTCGTGGTCAACGCCGCGATGATGCGGCCGGACCACGTGGAGCTCGAGCTCTTCGGCAGTGAAGGGAACGGGCCCACTGACAACGGCTCGCGCAAGATCGGCACGTTCGAACGCGCTCACGGCGGCACGCTCTTCTTCGATGAAATCGCGGACATGCCGCTGGAGACGCAGGGAAAGATGGCGCGCACCCTGCAGGCGCACACGTTCGAACGCGAAGGCGGCACGCAGCAGATCGAGGTCGATATTCGCGTGATGGCGGCAACGACGCGCGACATGGAGAACGAGATAGAAAAGGGGCGCTTCCGCGAGGACCTCTACTACCGGTTGATGGTCACGCCTATCGAAGTGCCGGCGCTCCGAGACCGCCGCGAGGATATCCCCGAGCTGGCGAACTCTTTCATCCGTCAGGCGGCGGAGAGCGCCGGGGTGCCGCCGCATGAGATTGGCAGCGATGCGATAGCGTTGCTGCAATCGTTCGACTGGCCCGGCAACGTGCGTCAGCTCCGCAACTTCGTGGAATGGCTCCTCATCATGGCGCCGTCACCCGCCAACGGGCTGATCGGTGCCGAGATGATTCAGACGGCACTGGGACCGCCGCCTTCTGATTCGCAGGCGCTCCCCGGTCCAGCCGACCTGATGATGCTGTCGTTGCGCGATGCCCGACGGCAGTTTGAGCGCAACTATCTCCACGCCCAGGTGCGGCGCTTCGGAGGCAATATCTCACGCACCGCCCAGTTTGTCGGCATGGAGCGTTCGGCGCTGCATCGCAAGCTGCGCTCGCTCGGCGTTCTGAACCATGAGCACGACGGCAACGGTACAGACGGCAAGGGCGGTGCAGACCCCGCCTCTACGGGTACCGACAAGCTGAACGGCCCATGAAGATCATCGTCTGCGGCGCCGGTCAGGTCGGCGCCAGTATCGCGCGGCAACTTGCCAATGAAGCGAACGACGTGACCGTGATCGACAGCGACCGGGCAGTCGTGCAGCGCCTCTCCGACACCGTGGACGCGCGCGCAATCGTCGGTAACGCGTCGCTCCCCGACGTGCTTGAGGAAGCGGGAGCCAAGACCGCCGAGATGATCGTCGCCGTGACTCACTCCGACGAGGTCAACATGGTGGCCTGCCAGGTCGCTCACTCGCTCTTCGACGTTCCCGAGAAAATCGCGCGGGTGCGGCAACAGAGCTACCTGAACCCGGCCTGGGCAGAGCTCTTCAGCCGCGACCACATGCCGATCGACCTGATCATCTCGCCCGAAATCGAGGTCGCCCGCGCCATCGAGCGTCGGCTTCAAGTGCCGGGTGCGCTGGACATGCTGCCTTTCGGCGGCGGGCGCCTGCGCGTGATCGCCGTGCGCTGCGACGAAGGCTGCCCCATCATCAACACGCCTCTCCGCCAGCTCACGGAACTCTTCCCCGACCTCAACATCATGGTGCTTGCGATCAGCCGGGATTCGCGTCTGATCGTGCCGAGCGGCGACGACCAGATGCTGATTGGTGACGAAGTCTATTTCGCCGTGGACTCGGAACACGTCGCGCGTGGCATGACCGTCTTCGGGCACGAAGAGCCCGAGGCCCACCGCGTGGTTATCATCGGCGGCGGCAATATCGGCTATTTCCTGACGCAGGAGCTGGAGGAGAGTCACCCGGGGCTCGACGTGAAGATCGTCGAGTTGGTCCCGGAGCGCGCGCGCTACCTGGCGGAGCGGCTCTCCCGCGCCACCGTCATTGGCGGCGACGCGCTGGACCCCGAGATCTTCATCGAGATCAACATCGGACTGGCCCAGGCGGTGATCGCGGTCTCCAACGACGACGAGGTGAACATCCTGGCAGCGCTGCTGGCGAAGAGAGCCGGCTGCGGAACGGCGATCTCTCTGGTCAACAATTCCAGCTACGGGCCACTGATGGGCAGTCTCGGCGTCGACATTGCCGTGAGCCCCAGAGAATCGACGGTTTCGACGATCCTTCAGCGCATCCGACGGGGGCGCATTTTGGCGGTGCAGTCGATTCGCGACGGCGCCGCCGAAATCATCGAGGCCGAAGCCCTCGGGACCTCGCCCATCGTCGGCCAGCCGCTCGCCGAGACCAAGCTGCCCACCGGGATCATCGTCGGCGCGATTGTGCGCGGCGACGAGGTCATCATTCCGCGCCCCCATACGGTCGTCGAGGAGCACGATCGGGTGGTGATGCTGGCGGCGGCTCGCGCGGTCAAGAAGATCGAGCAGATGTTCGCCGTGTCCCTGGAATTCTTCTGAGCGGAGCCCCGCATGTCCCGCATCGCCTATGTGAACGGCCGCTACATGCGCCACGACTTGGCGCAGGTCCATGTCGAGGATCGCGGGTACCAGTTCTCGGATGGGGTCTACGAGGTTGCTGCGGTCTTCGCCGGCCGCGTGATCGACGAGGAGCCGCACCTGGATCGGCTGGAACGCTCGCTCCGGGAACTCAGGATGGACCTGCCGATCCCGCGCGGCGCGCTCAAGCTGGTGACCCGCGAAGTGCTGCGCCGCAATCGGGTGCGCGACGGCATGGTCTACCTGCAGGTCACGCGCGGCGCGGCGGTGCGGGATCACCTCTTTCCCGAGGACGCGGAGGGCGCCGTGGTTCTCACCGCGCGCCCGGTCCAGTGGCCCGAAACGGCGGAGGCCGACCGCGGCGCCGAGGTGGTCTCGATTCCGGACGGCCGCTGGGGCCGCTGCGACGTCAAGTCGGTCTCCCTGCTTCCCAACGTGCTCGCCAAGCAGGAAGCGCGCGAGCAGGGTGCCTACGAGGCCTGGTTCGTCGATCCGCAAGGGCGGGTGACCGAGGGGTCTTCGACCAACGCATGGATCGTCGATGACGCCGGCCGCGTGATTACCCGCGACCTCGAATCGAACATCCTCGGCGGCATCACTCGCCAGACGGTGATCCGGCTGGCGCGCGAGGCGGGGATCGAGGTCGTCGAGCGGGCGTTCACGCTGGCTGAGGCGCAAGCCGCGCCCGAGGCCTTCCTCACCAGCACGACGTCCTTTGTCCGCGCCATCGTTCGCATCGACGGCCAGCCAGTCGGCAACGGAGAGCCGGGGCCCGTGACCCTGCGGCTGCGCGATCTCTACCTCACCCATTGCCGCGGCGGGCGCAGGAACCGGTGAGAAAACCACGTGCCGTCCTCTTCGACTGGGACAACACGCTGGTCGAGAGCTGGGACATCATCCACGAGAGCCTCCGGCTTACCTTTCTCGATCTGGGCCGCGAGCCCTGGACCTTCGAGCAGACCAAGGCCTGGGTGCGCCGCTCCATGCGGGACTCGTTCCCCGACCTCTTCGGGGCCGACGCTGTGCGGGCCGAGCGGTTGTTTTACCAGCATTATCGGGAGCAGCATCTGCACCGGCTGACCCCGCTCGCCGGTGCTGTAGAAACCCTGAACGCGCTTCACGACGACGCTATCCCGCTCGGAGTGCTGAGCAGCAAGCAGGGAGACCTGGTCCGGGAGGAGGCCGCCCGGCTCGGCTGGGACGGTTACTTCGGACGCATCGTCGGCGCCAACGATGGGCCCGCGGACAAGCCTGCACCGGACGCCGTAATTCTGGCGCTCGACGACACCGGGATTTCGCCCGGCCCGGACGTGTGGTACGTCGGCGACACGGGCATCGACGTGACCTGCGCCCGCAACGCCGGCTGTACCGCCGTGATCGTCAGCGCCGACCCACCCCGCGACGGCGACTGCCCGCGCGTGCCGGATCATCAATTCTCCGATCACGCGGGGTTGCATGGCTTCTTGCGGGAGAAGGGAATCACCATATAGTCGACAGTGGCATGCTTGCATGGGTATGCCCGGCGCCCGGCCCCTCGCAGGCGGGGGCAGGCAAGGATAGAGGAACACATGACTGGCAAGGGATCCCACAGTCTCCAGGACGTCTTCCTCAATCACGTGCGCAAAGGGAAAATGCCGGTCACGATCTTTCTCGTGAACGGAGTCAAGCTCCAGGGAATCATCACCTGGTTCGATAATTTCTGTGTCCTGCTCAAACGCGACGATCATTCGCAGCTTGTCTACAAGCATGCGATATCGACGGTGATGCCGGTTCAACCAGTTCAGCTCTTCGATCAGGGAGCGGAACCGGCAGAGGAGGACGATTCGTAAGTGGTGGGCGTAAGCGTCTCGCGCGACGCCAATTCGCCGGCGCGCACCTGCGTCCTTCACCCGGTGCTGGCTCGCTCGCCGGCGGCCGGGCAAGCGTGTGAGCGCGTGCGGGAGCCCGAGAGTCGCCTCGCCGAGGCGGTGAGCCTCGCCCGCGCCATCGACCTCGACGTCGTCGAGGCCGACGTCGTGCCCGTGCAACGGCCGCGGCCGGCCACCCTCTTCGGTCCCGGACGGGTGGAGGCGGTGGCGGACGCGGTATCCGCGCACGAGCTTGGCCTGGTCGTCGTGGACGGCGAGCTCACCCCGGTTCAGCAGCGCAATCTCGAACGCGCCTGGCACTGCAAGGTGATCGACCGCACCGCGCTCATTCTCGAGATCTTCGCAGCCCGGGCGCGCACCCGGGAAGGGCGGCTTCAGGTCGAGCTTGCCGCGCTCCGCTACCAGCGGAGCCGCCTGGTGCGATCCTGGACCCACCTGGAGCGCCAGCGCGGCGGCCTCGGCTTCGTGGGCGGACCGGGCGAGACCCAGATCGAGGCCGACCGGCGCCAGATTCGTGTCCGCATCGGCCGGCTGGAGCGTGCGCTCGACGGAGTCAAGCGCACCCGCGGCCTGCATCGCGCCGCACGCCAGCGCGTCCCCTATCCCGTGATCGCCCTGGTCGGCTACACGAACGCCGGCAAGACGACGCTCTTCAACCGCCTTACCGGGGCCTCGGCGGCAGCCCGCGACCAGCTCTTCGCGACCCTCGACCCGACCATGCGCGCGATCGTGCTGCCATCCGGCCAGCGCGTCATCCTCTCCGATACCGTGGGTTTCGTCTCCGACCTGCCGCACGACCTGGTGGCGGCGTTCCGCGCGACCCTGGAGGAGGTGGTCGCAGCCGACCTCGTCGTGCATGTCCGCGACTGCGCCCATGCCGACAGCACCGAGCAGCGCGCCGACGTGCTCCGGGTGTTGACCGAGCTCGGGCTCGAAGACCGCCTCGGGACCAGTGTCGTCGAGGTGCTCAACAAGCTCGACCTGCTGGACGCGCGCCAGCGCGCCTGCCTCGCGGAGCGGGGGAGGGAAGGGGTCAACGGCGGCAACGGCCACACCGATCACCCGGGCGTCGTCGCCGCCTCCGCGCTCACGGGCGACGGGATCGGCGATCTGGTGGCGGCCATCGACGCGCGGCTGACGGCGTCGCGGCGCATCGTAGACGTGCGGGTGCCCTATGCCGACGGCGCGACTCTGGCCTGGCTCTACCGCCACGGCGAGGTCCTGGAGCATGCCGACGACGAGGGCGAGGCCCGTCTCAGGGTGGGCCTCACCCCGGCGGATGCCGGCCGGCTGGGGCAGCGCTCCGGCGTCTCGCTCGCCGCCGCCCGCTGACCGCTTCTCCCGGTCGCATTCGCCCCATTTCACTCCTATTTTACAGAATGTATAACCGCAGGAATGGAGTGTATTCATCTGTATTATAACGATGTTTACCTCCCTTTCTTCAGGGCAGGTTCCAAGACCAAGGGCGGGCGACGGGATGCGGCGGCCAAGCCTCGCGACCGCTCGCAAGCCCCTCTGAAGTCCCGGAGAGCGGTGGGTTCGGGCCGAGAGCAAAAGTGGAACATTTGGGAAACTCGCACTGAAGAAAACAGACCGTGAACGCTCTGCCTTCCTGTTGACACCGCCGCGCCGCCTCCCTATTAAGCCTTGGCACTCGACTCGCGAGAGCGCTAACAGACGCCGTTGGCGAAGCACTCGCAGTATTGAACATGGTCACGTCTCGGAGGGCGGCATGAATATCAGGCCTTTGCACGATCGCGTGCTGGTTCGGCGGATCGAGCAGGATCAAAAGACAGCGGGCGGCATCATCATTCCCGATACCGCCCAGGAGAAACCGCAGGAAGGCGAGGTTGTCGCCGCCGGCCCGGGCGGGCGCGGTGAGGACGGCAGGCTCATCCCCCTCGATGTCGGGGCGGGCGACCGCATCCTCTTCGGCAAGTGGTCGGGCAACGAGATCAGGGTCGACGGCGAGGAGCTGTTGATCATGAAGGAGTCCGACATCATGGGCGTGCTCGAGTAGCTCGACACCCTCTCCCCTCAGGCATCCAATCTGGAGCGATCGGCGATGGCCAAGAAGCGAATCCATCAAGCCGAGGAGGCCCGCGCGCGCCTTCTCGAGGGTGTCGATATCCTTACCGACGCCGTTTCGGTCACGCTCGGCCCCAAGGGCCGGACCGTGGTCTATCAGACCGCCGGCGGCGACGGGCGCATCACCAAGGACGGCGTGACCGTCGCCAAGGAGATCGAGCTCGAGGACCGGCTCCAGGACATCGGCGCCAGGCTCGTCCGCGAGGCCGCGAAGCACACCGAGAAGTCCGCCGGCGACGGCACCACGACCGCGACCATTCTCGCCCGCGCGCTCGTGCATGAAGGCGCCAAGGCGGTTGCCGCAGGCATGAACCCGATGGACCTCCGCCGCGGCATCGACCTCGCCGTCGCCGAGGTGGTCGGCGAGATCGGCAAGCGCTCCAAGCGGGTGAAGACCCGCGACGAGATCAGGCAGGTGGCGACCGTCGCCGCCAACAACGACCCGGTCGTGGGCGACATGATCTCGCAGGCCATGGAAGAGGTGGGCGAGCGCGGCGTCATCACCATCGAGGAAGCTGCCGGCATCGACACCGAGCTCGACGTGGTCGAAGGCATGAACTTCGACAAGGGCTACGTCTCGCCCTACTTCGTGACCAACGCCGAGCGCATGACCGTCGAGCTCGACGACGTCTACGTCCTGGTGCACCAGGCGAAGCTCACCAGCATGCAGGGCCTGCTGCCGGTGCTGGACCAGGTCGGCCAGAGCGGCAAGCCGCTCGTCATCATCGCCGAGGACGTGGAGGGTGAGGCGCTGGCGACGCTGGTGGTCAACCGGCTGCGCGGCGGGCTCCAGGCTGCGGCGGCCAAGGCGCCTGCCTTCGGCGACCGGCGCAAGGCCATGCTCGAGGACATCGCCGTGCTCACCGGCGGCGCGGTGATCAATGACGAGCTCGGCGTCAAGCTGGAGAATGTCGGGCTCGATCAGCTCGGCACCGCCAAGCGGGTCGAGATGAGCAAGGACGAGACCGTGATCGTCGGCGGCGGCGGCACCAAGAAGGCCATCGCCGAGCGCTGCCAGCAGCTCCGCATGCAGATCGAGACCACCGACTCCGAGTACGACCAGGAGCGCTTCGAGGAGCGTCTGGCCAAGCTGGTCGGCGGCGTCGCCATCCTCAAGATCGGCGGCGACAGCGAGGTCGAGGTCAAGGAGAAGAAGGAGCTGGTCGACGACGCCATGCGCGCCACGCGCGCTGCGGTGGAGGAGGGGATCGTCGCCGGCGGCGGCGTGGCCCTGCTCGCGGCCTCGCGCAAGCTCGACAAGCTCAAGGGCGCCAATTCCGACCAGGACCGCGGCATCGCCATCGTGCGTCGCGCGATCTGCACGCCCACGCGCCATATCGCGCAGAATGCCGGCGCCGACGGCTCGCTCGTGGTCGGCAAGCTGCTCGAAAAGCGCGGCGCGACCCAGGGTTACGACGCCCAGGCAGGCCGTTACTGCGACATGATCGAGGCCGGCATCCTGGATCCGGCCAAGGTCGTCCGCACCGCTCTTCAGGACGCGGCCTCCATCGCCGGCCAGCTGATTTCGACCGAGGCCGGCATCGTGGAGATCCCCCAGAAAGCACCGCCGATGCCCCCGGGCGGCGGCGGCATGCCCGGCGGCATGGGCGACATGGGGATGGGCGGCATGGGTGGAATGGGCGGCATGGGTGGTATGGGTGGAATGGGCGGCATGGGAATGTAAGCCCGCGCCATCCAACGCAGAGAGACGGGGAGGGGGCCTTGCGCCCCCTTCTTCTTTGCCGGCGCCCCCTTCGCCGACTTCTCCTGCCAGGCCTCGCGGGACAGCGAAGCAATTTTAATGCGGGATTCGCCGGGATTGGGCGGGACGCGCGGGACGAGTGAGGTGTCCCGCACGCGCGGAGCGTCGCGCACGCGGCATGTGACGCGGGAGTCGGCCGTCGTCTCCGCCGCGAGCTCTGCTCAATAAGGTCGAACCCGGACATGCCCCGGGTATCCGGGCATCTCCCTTAGCCAAGCGCACCCAACTCCGGGCAAACACGTGGATGGCCGGATACCCGGAACGAGTCCGGGCAAGTCCGGCCGGGGCGGACGTTACGCCGGCCTCACCATCGCGAGGGGTCGAGGGGGATCTCCGGCGGCCACAATTCGCCGTTCCAGGACCAGCGATTGGGGCGCGCGATGTGCGGGACGTCGTCCGCATCGCGCGCTTTGCGCGCGTGGACGTCATCGCGCGCTCCGCGCGCGTGGACATCATCGTGCGCTCCGCGCGCGTGGACATCATCGTGCGCTTTGGGCGCGTGGACGTCATCATGCGCGCCGCGCACGTGGCCCATATCGTGCCGCTCACGCGCGCGGTCCCCATCCTCCGCTTCGCACGACCCCTCAGGATCGGACCCGTCACGCGCCTCTCGCGCCTCTTCTTCAACTTGCGCCACGGGCGGCGCGTCCGGGGCGGAATGCCCGGCGCTCGGGTCCCACGGCGGCTCCGGCTCGCCGGCGACGGGCTCGGCAGGCGAGGGGGCATTCGGCCAGGGCTCCCACGGCTTCGAGCCCAGGCGTTCGGGGTGGAAGGCCTCCTTGATGGCCGGGCCGAGGAGGGCCCTCATTTCCTCCGTGGAAGGATACTCGCGCGGGGCCGGAGGGGCAGCAGTCTCGGCCGTTGCCTGATCGCGCGCCAAGCGGTGCCTGTTGGCGCCTTCGATGCGGTGGAGCGCAAGGGCGAGATGCGCGACCTCGTCTATCGAAGGCGGTTCGTCCCGCTCGGTGAGCTTGGCGGTCTTGAGCAGCAGGAGCGAGCGCATGCTCTCAACGACGAGGCGCGCGGTATATTCCTCGGCTCGGGGTTCCCGCCTCTCCGCCCATTCCGCCGCCTGATCACCGATCTCCCGCTGCAGGTCGACCAGGCCATGAATGCGCGCGGTGAAGAGGTCGCCGGCGCCACCCGCACCCTCGCCCGCCGCGCCCGGTATGCTGTCGCTCCACATGCCCCGATCCTGCCGCCCCCGCCGCCCCCCGTGCACCGCACCATGGTCCGGGCTGCGAAGCAGCCCGGACGGCGCGCGACCGCGCGCCGTAGGCGCGGAGCCAAGCGAGCGGAGCGAGCGCCCGGCGATTGAGGGAACTTATTAAGTCAGCCCGGACGGCGCGACTGCGCCGCGCGCCGTAGCCGCGGAGCCAAGCGAGCGTCGCGCGGTGACGCGCGCGGAATCATGGATCGAGCGCCCGGCGATTGAGGGAAATGAAAAGGGATTTTATGGTTAGATTGACACGGGAGATTTCATGCGGGGTCTAAGCCGATGGCCGGGGGGAGATGGTTGCCAGATGCGAGCCTTCGCTCACGGCTGATCTCCTAATGGTGCCAGCAGCTCTAGTTTGATTAGAACGTTGAATAGCTGCCCCGAACTCACACCAAGTTCCTCCAGTTCTTTCTTGGTAATGTACGTATCGCCAACCTTTGTGCCGACATGAAAACCTCCGCGCACTTCCTTTTGGCACTTGCTGAGATCAAACCCTATAGCTGTCATCGCTCATCTCCTGTCTGCTGCTCGGACCCGGCCTCAGCCGGTGCTAGCGATAGTCCGGATTTTGGTCGCGCAGGCGCTCGATAACGGCCTTGTGGGGGCTTTCAATCGCGCCGCTTGGGGAAGCAAACGTAGCGATCTATCGCCAAATGACGGCCGGAGCCAATCCTCAACCAGATTTCATTGTACGTCCACCAATTGCTTGGGTCAACCAGTCTCCGTGTCTCTACATGTGGTTCGACAGGCTTGCGGTCGCGGCGGTTTCCCGCAGCCGAAGACCTTGGTGCGCCGTACCTCGGGATGGCGCCGGGCCGCGCGATGAATATATGAGCCGATAGGCAAACCGTGGTACGGTGCGTCAACCACATACTCGGGGGTAGTGCCGAGATGACCGACGACAGGGGAAACCCGAACGGTAGCGTGGACCTTGCTGGCGCAGGCCATACGCAAGGCGTTCAGCGAGGAAGTTCAGGGTCGCTCCTGCGATGAGCCGGATGCGGCAAAGACAGCCGAACAGCAATTGCCCCATGGGCATCAAGATGAGCTGGCTGACTAGGAGTTAGCAATGGACGGCGATGGTGAATCTGCAAAGCGCATCGGCATCAACTGGTATAATCCTTGGACGATGATGACGGTGCTTGTCGGTATTGTTAGTGCTGTGGCCGTTCCCTTGGCAATTGTCCTATCCGGCAACCTTAGCAGCGTCCAGAGCGAGATCGCAAATGTCCGCTCAGAAATACGGGGGGTGCGCGACGATGTGGACGCCGTGCGCACGGATATAAAGGAGATCGTGGGGAATATCGGAGAACTAAAGGGGAATATTGGCGCGCTGGAAGGCCGGGTTATCCGGGGCGAAGAGCACCCGCAGGAGGAAGGCTAGGGCCATGCACGTAGTGCGGTGGACGGGCGCCAGTGGCAGAGTCTACGAGTGCAGCCTGCATGCCATGGGATCCTACTTTACGACTGTTGCTGCCTGCTACATCTTCACAAAGTCAAACGCCAGTGGTAAGTGGTCCGCGATCTATGTCGGCCAGACGGCAGACCTGAGTCAGCGCCTAGAGGGACACCACGCAATGCCATGTATTCGTCGGCACGGGGCAACTCATATTTGCATTTATGTAACTGGCATGAACAACTTGAGCGCACGCCTGATCGTGGAGTCCGACTTGATCTCTTCTGCTAAGCCGGTCTGCAATCACTAAGCAGTGCACACGCATGCCTACAGGGGGGCTCCGAGTGATGCCGCTCTTGTCGTCTAAGCGATCAGGTCGCGATACATCAACCGCTTGCCGCCGATGTAGGTCTCATCGGCTTCGACCGGTCCGACGAACTGCTTGAGGCCGCTTTCGTCCCAAGCCTCGCGGAGCCGGTGGAGCATGAACCATGCGGACTTCTGCGTGATCTGCCGGTCACGGTGGAGCTTCATGCTCGACACGCCCTTGAGGTTGGTGACGTAGAGGTAGACCGCGAAGGCCCGCTTGCGCAGGGGCAGACGGGACCTCTCCATGGTGGTTCCGGTGCGGACGCTAAAGTCAGTGCGGCAGGACGTGCACCAGTAGGGTATCGGCTTGGCGTTCCGGACCGGCTTGGTCTCGTCTGAGCCGCAGTGACTGCAGGAGAACCCGCTCTACCCGTCGTTCCTCGGATCGGCCGTCGTCGCACCCAGTTCCGACACCTCACGCTCCACCCGCTTCGCTTCCTCCCACAGCCGGTCCAGCTCGGCGAGGCCCACGTCCCGAGCGTTCTGTCCCGTCTCCGCCAGCGCCGCCTCGATCTGGTGGAAGCGCGCGGTGAACTTGGCGTTGGCGGCGCGGAGCGCGGCTTCGGGCTCGACGCGCAGGTGGCGGGTGTTGATGACGGTCTAAACCCGCGTTTATTCGCTTTTTTAGGGGCGCGTGATTTAGGTGGCGGCGTGGTTGACGGGTTTATGTTCCCGATGAGTTGACCGCTTCTGTTGTTGCTTGGCCTGTGGGGAAGTGGTCAGGCGCGGAGCGGCTGTCCACTTGTCCACAGGCCTCTTGCCGTCGCCAGGTTTGCCCAGCTTCGCACACCTGACATCGAGATCGCCGGGGGTAGAGTCGGGCCGCTGAGAACGATGCGGCGCCGGCCTCGTTTGCTTGGTGGCAAGAGCCGGCGCCGCACTCCCCGTGCCGTGCCCGGCACGGCCCAGATGCACAGTATCGTGCGGGATTTAGCGGGGGTCGAGCCCGTTCTCATCGACCGCCGCGATGCAGAACTTTGGCCGCCTGTTCCACTGTCCGCAGTGCCACCAGCAAGTCGTTCTCTGCCCCCGCTGCGACCACGGCAACCACTACTGCTCCCGAGAGTGCAGCGAGAACGCGCGCCGAGCGTCGCAGCGTCTTGCCGGGCGGCGCTACCAGGACGGTCTGCCGGGGCGTCGCAAGCACGCGGCACGCCAGAGACGCTATCGGGACCGGCAGCGCTGCCGGACGGCTCAAAGCGAGGCCTGCGGGCGGAAAGTGACGCATCACCCTTCGACCCGTCAGCACCGCCGTGTTGTCGTGCCAGGGACGCCGAAGAGGCGTCGCGGCACACGGCCCTTCGGGGACGAGGAGCCCCCCGGGGTCTTCCGCTGCAGCATCTGCGGCCGGTTCTGCGCGGTGTTCGTCCATCCGGGCCTGCGCACGGTGCGGCACCCGGCACGAGAGAGGTGAGATGACCATAGACAGGGAGACCAGGACGGAGATCCTGCGGCTTTATCATGCCGAGAAGTGGAAGATCGGCACGATCGCGCGTCAGCTCGGCGTCCATCACGGCACCGTCCGGCGCGTGCTCAAGGACGCCGAGGAGCCTCGGCAGCGCAAGCCGCGGCCCTCGAAGCTCGATCCCTTCATCCCCTTCATCCAGCAGACCCTGAAGAAATATCCGAAGCTGCCGGCCAGCCGGCTCTACGAGATGGTGTGCGGGCGCGGCTACCGGGGGAGCCAGAGCCACTTCCGCCGCGTCATCGCCCCCATGCGGCCGAAGCCTGAAGCCGAGGCCTATCTGCGGCTGAAGACCCTTCCGGGCGAGCAGGCCCAGGTCGACTGGGCCCACTTCGGCAAGGTCAGGATCGGGCGCGCGGAGCGCCCGTTGATGGCCTTCGTGATGGTGCTCAGCTACTCGCGCCGCATCTTCCTGCGCTTCTACCTGGGCGCGGGCATGAACAACTTCCTGCGCGGCCATATCGACGCCTTCGAGACCTGGCAGGGGGTGCCGCGCGAGATCTGGTGCGACAACCTGAAGAGCGTTGTGCAGGAGCGCCGCGGGACCGCGATCCACTTCAACCCCCGCTACCTCGACTTCGCCGCCCACTACCGTTTCCTGGCGCGGCCTGTCGCGATCGCGCGCGGCAACGAAAAAGGGCGCGTCGAGCGCGCCATACGCTATGCACGCGACAGCTTCTTCGCCGCCCGGGAGTGGCGCGACATCGACGACCTCAACGCCCAGGCCGAGGCCTGGTGCGAGGGCATCGCCGCGGACCGCCCCTGGCCCGAGGACCGCTCGGTCAGCGTGCGCGAGGCCTTCGAGAAGGAGCGCAGCTCCCTCATGGCCTTGCCCGGCGACCGCTTCCCCGCCGATGAACGGGTCGAGGTCGTCATTGGCAAGACGCCTTACGCCAGGTTCGACCTCAACGACTACAGCGTCCCCCACACCCATGCGCGGCACACCCGCGTCGTCATGGCGACGCTGGACGAGGTCCGCATCCTCGACGGCACGGACGTCATTGCCACCCATCCGCGCAGCTTCGACAAGGGTGCCTGCATCGAGATCCCCGAGCACATCGCCGAGTTGGCGAAGAAGAAGCGCCACGCCCGGCGCATTCGCGGGCAGGATCGCCTGGTCAAGGCTGCGCCCAACAGCGAGCGCCTGCTCGACGAGGCCGCCAAACGCGGCGGCCATCTCGGCTCCATCGTCGGCGCCCTGCTGCGCCTGCTCGACGAGTACGGCGCCGCCGAGCTCAAGGCCGGCATCGACGAGGCGCTGGAGCGCGACGTCCCCCATTCCAACGCCGTGCGCCTGAGCCTCACCCGCCGCCGCGAACAGCAGAACAAGCCCCCGCCCATCCCGGTCGAGTTGCCCGACGATCCCAAGGTCCGCGGCATCGCCGTCCGCGACCACGACCTGACGGAGTACGACGGCCTGGCGGGCGAGGCCGAGGAGGAGGACAGCGAAGAATGAGCGACAACCTCATGAACCGTGCCCGGGCGCTCGGCCTGCACGGCCTCATCGCCCACTGGGACGAGGTCGAAGACTGCGACTGGCTGACCGCGCTGATCGCTTGGGAAGAAGAAGAGAGGCGCGCCCGCAGCCTCAAGCGCCGCCTCGCCGATGCCCGGCTCGGTGAGTTCAAGCCCCTCGCCGACTTCAACTGGGACTGGCCGCGCAGTTGCGACCGCATGGCCGTCGAGGACCTAATGAGCCTCAGCTTCCTCAACGAGGCCGCCAACGTCGTCCTGGTCGGCCCCAACGGCGTCGGCAAGTCCACAATTGCCGCCAATATCGCCCACCGCGCCGTCCTCGAGGGCCACACCGTGCGCTTCGCCACCGCAGCCAGCATGCTCGGCGAACTCGCCGCCCTCGACTCGGACACCATGCTCCAGCGAAAGCTGCGCTTCTACGCCCGCCAGCACCTGCTGGTGATCGACGAGGTGGGGTACCTCTCCTACAGCAATCGCCACGCCGACCTGCTGTTCAACATCGTCTCAAGCCGGACCCGGCAGAACTCCACCATCATCACCACCAACCGCCCCTTCTCCGAGTGGGGCGAGGCCTTCCCCAACGCCACCTGCGTCGTGGCCCTGGTCGATCGCCTCGTCCACAACGCCGAGATCATCGCCATCGACGGCGATTCCTACCGCCGCAAGGAGGCCGAGGAGCGCCAGAAGCAGCGCAGCGCAGAGCGCCGACGCCGGCGTGAGGCAAAAGCGAGCCGAAGACCAGGCAAGGGCGGCCCGCAGGACACCGGGGGCGTCTGAGGCGGCATAATCGTGCGCCAGCTACGCCCATGGGATCGGCGGCTGCAGGCAGAGGGGCTGCGCGGCTGTCCCCTCGAAGACGTCGCCCGCGCCCTCGGCTACCGCCGCGATCCCGACGACGACGCTCGCTGGAGGCGTCTCGGATCGGTCGTCACCATCAACCGCTTCATGTTCTACGACCATCTGCGCGGCGAGGGGGGCGCCGGTGCCGTCGACCTGGTGGTCCATGCCCAACGATGCACCGTGCCCGACGCCCTGGCCTTCCTCGCGAAACTGCCGGGACGCTCCCGGCGCTCCCCGGAGTGCCTCTGTCCACGGCTGCCGCGTCCGCAGGAGCGGCACTGGCCCGCAGTGGAACGCTACCTCGTCGACGAGCGCGGCCTCTCGCCCGTCCTCCTCGCCCTGTGCCGCGACCTCGGGCTGGTCCACGCCGACCGCCACGGCAATGCCGTGTTCGTCTGTCGAGACGCCGCAGGGGTCGCGACCGGCGCCGAGATCGTCCCCACCGGCGCCCACTGCAGTGCGGCTGCCGGCGTCGGCGAAGCTGCCCCATCCCCGCTCGCGCGCGGCGGCTTCTGGGTATCGTGGGAGCTCGACTGGCCGCAATCCGTGCTCATCGCAAAGAGCGCCGTCGACGCCCTGTCCGCCCTCTCCCTCCAGCTCATGCCGGTCGAACACAGGGCATGTGCCGTGGTCTCCACCGGGATCGTCACGCCAAGCCTCCCCGCCTGGATCGAGGACTGGAGCCCCCGCCGCATCTTCTGTGCCTACGACGCTACCCCCGGCGGCGATAACGCCGCCGAACGGCTGTTCCGAAGGGACAGCAGGGTCGTCCGCGTGCGACCCGCCCTCGACGGCGACGACTGGAACGACATGCGCAGGCGCGACCTCGAAGGCAATATGCTCGAGATCGACGATCGCCTCATCAGTTGAATAACAGCAGGACCCCTCAGCCAAACCTGCAAGGCCGCTCTCGCGCCACCGCGATCACGACGACCCACACCACAAGCCTGACAGCGCTCAGCACTGCACGGTGCTACGCTGATCGACGCTCCACCACGCCAAGCGGTCTAAATGAGCGAATACGCGCGCTTTTGCGTGATCGCCAACATGGCGGGCGAGATTGACGCAGGCGAAGAGCAGGTCGCCGACCTCCTCGGCGAACGCCGCCCCGCGTTCCGCCGCCGGCGCCCGCGCGGCGTCGCGCAGCTCCGCCACCTCTTCGAGCACCTTGTCGTAGACCGGCTCAGGCCCCGGCCAGTCGAAGCCGACCCGAGCCGCGCGCTTTTGCAGCTTTTCGGCGCGCAGCAGGGCAGGGAGGGCCAGCGCCACCCCGTCCAGCACGCTGGGCGTGCGCCCTTCGGCCTCGGCCTTGGCCTCGCGCTCGACGGCCTTCTGGGTCTCCCAGGCCAGCATCTGCGCCGGCGCCGAGTGCCGCGCGTCGCTCTCGTCGTCGCCGAAGACGTTGGGGTGGCGGCGGATCATCTTGTCCGCGATGCCGCGCGCGACCTCGTCGAAGTCGAAGCTGCCGTCCTCCCGCGCCATCTGGGCGTGGAAGACCACCTGCAGCAGCAGATCGCCGAGCTCGTCGCGGAGCGCCGCCCGGTCGTCCTGCCGGATCGCCTCGGCGACCTCGTAGGCTTCCTCGATGGTGTAGGGCGCGATGGTCTCGAAACTCTGCTCGAGGTCCCAGGGGCAGCCGGCCGCCGGGTCGCGCAGCCGCGCCATCACGTCGAGCAAGCGATCGATGCCGGCAGCCCGCGCGCCCGGCGCGTCGTCGTTGTCCTCGTGGCGCGGCGGCGGTGCGTCGCTCATCGTTCCGTTTCCCTTTCGCACGCGACTGGAAAGGAGGGGGTGTGCCGGTGGCCGGGCAGAGCCTCGCGCGGCGCCCGACAAGCCGCCCGGACCGCCTGGCTGCATTGAGAGCTAATTCGCATAAGATATATTATGGAAAATAATGGGCGGATCGCAGAGTGTGTGCCGGCACAATGGCTTGAGCGGCGCATCAGAGCCCGTCCGTGTCGATCACGAGCCCGTCGTGCCCCGGCACCACGCCCGCCGGCAGTGCCGCGTTCAGCGTCTCGTAGTCAAACTGGTGCGACATGTGCGTGAGCACCGCGAGCGCCGGCCTCACCCGCGCGATCCATTCGAGCGTGATGTCGAGATGCGCGTGCGTGGGGTGCTCGCGGTAGCCCAGGCAATCGACGACCCAGAGCTTGACGCCCTCGAGCGCGGCGAAGGCCTCCTCCGGCAGCACCTTCACGTCGGTCGAGTACGCCATGGCGCCGATCCGGTAGCCGGTGGTGATGCTGCGCCCGTGCTCCTGCGGAAAGGGCGTCACCTCGACGCCGGCCGCATCGAAGGGACCGTCGATCGGGACCGGATTCAGGCTGGGCTTGGCCCATCCGCGCGTGCCCATGGGCTCGAAAGCGTAGGCAAAACGGCCCTTTATGGCTGCCAGCGTGGCGGCCGAGCCATAGGCGTCGAGCTCCCGGCCGGTATGAAAGTTGATCGAGCGCAGGTCGTCGATCCCGTGCACGTGGTCGGCATGGCCGTGGGTGTAGAGCACGGCATCCAGGTGCGCGACCTCCGCGTCGACGAGCTGCGCGTGCAGGTCCGGCGGCGTGTCGATCAGCAGCCGGGCGCGGCGGGATTCGACCAGCACCGAGACCCGGCGCCGGCGGTTGCGGGGGTCGGACGAGCGGCACACCGCGCAGTCGCAGCCGATCACCGGGACCCCGCTCGATGTGCCGCAGCCGAGAACCCTAACTTTCATGTCAATTCATTAGGTTGAGGCGTTGCCTTGGAGAAGAGCCTGAAGAAGTTCTCCGTCGTCACGCGGGCCAATTCGGCCTCGTCCAGCCCCTTGATCTCGGCGAGCCGGGCTGCGGTATGCACCACGTGCGCGGGCTCGTTGCGCCGGCCGCGATGGGGCACCGGCGCGAGATAGGGCGCATCGGTCTCCACCAGCAGCCGGTCCACCGGCACCTCGCGGGCGACGGCGCGCACCTCATCGGCCTTCTTGAAGGTCAGGATGCCCGAGAACGAAACGTGAAGACCGATGGCGAGCGCGGTCTCGGCGACCGCCGGACCTGCGCTGAAGCAGTGGATGACGCCGGGGAAGGCCCCCTTCCCCGCCTCCTCGCGCAGGATCCGGCAGGTATCCTCGTCCGCGGAGCGCGTGTGCACGATCAGCGGCAGCCCGGTCTCCCGCGCCGCCGCGATATGCTGGCGAAAACTCGCTTCCTGCTGCGGCCTCGGGCTGTTGTCGTAGTGAAAATCCAGCCCGGTCTCGCCGATCCCGATGACCTTGGGATGCTCGGCCATGCGCACCAGGTGATCGGCGCTCGTCTCCGGCTCCTCCGCCACGTGGTGCGGATGGATCCCGACCGAGCACCAGATTCGCTCGTGCGCCTCGGCCAGGGCGCGGACGTTGTCGAAGTGCGTCACCCGCGTGCAGATGGTCTGCAGGGTGCCGACGCCGGCTTCGGCCGCACGCGCGAGCACGCCCTCGATATCGTCGCCGAAGTCGGGGAAATCGAGATGGCAGTGGCTGTCGACCAGCATCCGCGTGCTCACTTCCAGGCTCAGGAGTCCGGGCTATCCTCCACGAATCGCGGGAAAACCGGCGCCGGCTTCGGCAGCGGCGTGCCCGGCGAGAGCCGTCGCTCCGCGCCGAGCGCCGCAAGCTCCCGCGCCTCCGCCGCCACCCCCAGCTGGTCGAGCATCCGCCCGCTGGAGTCCGGCATGAACGCCTGCGTCAGCACCGCGAGATGGCGCAGGGTCTCCATCACCACGTAGAGCACCGTCGCCATGCGCGCCGGGTCCTCCTTGCGCAGCACCCAGGGCGCCTGCTCGTCGACGTAGCGGTTGGCCTGGCCGACCACCTCCCAGATGTGGATCAGCGCCCGGTGAAACGACTGCTCGCCGATGTCCGCCCTCACCGTCTCCACCAGCGCCTCCGCCGCGCCCAGCAGCCCATCGTCCGCCGCCGTGAAGGCGCCGGGCTCGGGCACCGCGGCGCCGCAGTTGCGGTAGGCCATGGTCAGCACCCGCTGCGCCAGGTTGCCGTAGTCGTTGGCGAGATCGTCGTTCATGCGCCCGACAATCGCCCGGTGCGAGAAGTCGCCGTCGCTGCCGAAGGGCAGCGCGCGGAGCAGGAAGTAGCGCACCGCATCCAGCCCGTAGTGCGCGACGATCTGGTGCGGGTCGATCACGTTGCCGAGCGATTTCGACATCTTCTGGCCTTCGTTGGTCCACCAGCCGTGGGCGAAGACCCGCGTCGGCGGCTCGACGTCTGCCGCCATCAGGAAGGCCGGCCAGTAGACCGCGTGAAAGCGCAGGATGTCCTTCCCCACCATGTGGAGATCGGCGGGCCAGTAGGTGCGCCAGGTGTCGCACGCGGTATCGGGGAAGCCGGCGGCGCTGATGTAGTTGGTGAGCGCGTCGAGCCACACGTACATGGTGTGGTCGGGGGCGCCCGGCACCGGAATGCCCCACTTCAGGCTCGCACGCGAGACGGAGAGGTCGTTCAGCCCGCCGGAGACGAAGCTGATGACCTCGTTGCGCCGGCTCTCGGGCGCCACCGCCTGCGGGTTCTTCTCGTAGAACTCCAGCAGCGGTTCCTGCCAGGCGGAGAGGCGGAAGAAGTAGCTCGGCTCCTCCACCCATTCGACCGGCGAGCCGTCCGCCACCGTCACCTTGCCGCCCTCGGGGCCGTCCCTGACCTCCGCTTCGGTGCAGAACGCCTCGTCCCGCACCGAGTACCAGCCCGCGTACTTGTCGAGGTAGATGTGGCCGTTGTCCGCGATGCGGCGCCACAGCTCCTGGCACGAGCGCGTATGGCGCTCCTCGGTGGTGCGGATGAAGTCGTCGTTGCTGTAGCCCATCACCCCGCCGAGCGCGCGGAAGCGCTCCGAGACCTGGTCGACGAAGTCCTGCGGCTCCATGCCGGCGGCGATTGCGGATTTCTGGACCTTCTGGCCGTGCTCGTCGGTACCGGTGAGGAACATCACGTCGCGGCCGTCGAGCCGCATGAAGCGGGCCAGCACGTCGCAGGCGAGCGAGGTGTAGGCGTGCCCGATGTGGGGCGAATCGTTCACGTAGTAGATCGGTGTGCTGAGGTAGTAGGCCGCTCGGGGCGCCATCGGCTTCCGGTCCTGCGGTTCAGGCCCGCGCGGCCTCCTGCAGCGCCGTGAAGGCGCCGACCAGGACCTGCCGGGGGTCAAGGTTGAGCCCGTCTGCCTCCGCGAACGAGCGGCCGAGGTTTTCCCACACGCCGACCCAGCGATCAAGCGCGGCTCCCTGGATGAGCGCCGCGCTCGCCTTCTCGCCCGGCACGACCTCCTCCATGATCTCGAGCTCGCCGCGCGCCGCCGCCCTGATCGAGCGGCCGAGCCACCAGAGGATCAGCTCGCTGAGCGTGCGCATGCGGTCGACCCCGTCCCGGCCCGAGAGTCCGTCGGCAAGCTGGTGCAGCGGCCGCGCGTCGAGCGCCGGCAGCGCGCCGACGATGCCGATGAGGCGCCGATAGAGCGCGACCCCGCCCTGCTCCGCCAGTGCCGCCGCGCGGCCGGGGCTGCCTTCGGCGAGCAGCCCGAGCACGCGGCGCTCCGCCGCCGGCAGGCCGGGCATCGCGTCCGCCAGCAGCCCGTCCAGCGCCGGCGCAGGCAGCGGTGCGAGCGAGAGCAGGCGGCAGCGCGAGCGCAGCGTCGCCGGCATCCGGCTCGGCGCGTGGCTGACGAGCAGAAAGAGCACGCGGCTTGGCGGCTCCTCCAGGCGCTTGAGCAGGGCGTTGGCGGCGTTCCGGTTCATCTCGTCGGCCGCATCGACGATCACCACGCGCCAGCCGCCCTCGCCCGCCGTGAGCGAGAGGAAGGCGTTGGCCTTGCGCACGTCGTCGACCACGATTTCGGCGCGGAGGCGGCCCCGGTCGCCGAGGCCGCGCTCGATGACCGCGAGGTCGCTGTGCCCTCCCGCCGCGATTCGGCGAAAGACCGGATGCTCCGACGCCATCGCCAGCCCGTCGATGCCCTCTCCGCCCGCGAGCACGAAGCGCGCGAAGCGGTAGGCCAGCGTCGCCTTGCCGATGCCGCGCGGGCCCGCGATTAGCCAGGCATGGGCGAGCCGCCCGCTGCCCCAGGCCTCCACCAGCGCCCCGGCGGCGGCTCCGTGCCCGACCAGGTGCGGGTTCTCGCGCGGCGGCGGCCAGGCAAAGGCCGAATCGGCGCTCTCAGTCATCGAACGAGACCGGAAGGCGCGCCGCCACGATCTTCTGGATCGCGCGACCGACCGTGTCGGGGTCCGCCGTTGCGTCCACCACCGCGTAACGCCCCTCATCCCTTTCCGCACGGGCGAGGAAGCCCCGCCGCACCGTCTCGTGAAAGTCGGTGCCCATACGCTCGTAGCGGTTCGATCCCGCGCGTGCGCCGGCTCGCCTGAGCCCTTCCGCCACCGGAATGTCGAGCACCACCGTCAAGTCCGGCTCGAATCCTCCAAGAGAGAGGTCGCTGATTCGCTCCAGCACGTCGATGTCGGCGCCCTGGCCGTAGCCCTGGTAAACGATCATCGAATCGACGAAGCGGTCGGAAATGACCCAGTCGCCGCGCTCCAGCGCAGGCTCGATGGTGTGCAGCACGTGATCGCGCCGCGCGGCCGCATGCAGCATGGCCTCGGCCATTGGCTCCCAGCGTTCCACCGGACCCGAGACAAGAAGCCTTCGGATCTCTTCGGCGCCGGGCGAGCCGCCGGGCTCGCGGGTCAGGACAGTCCCGACGCCGCGCGCTTCGAGCGCATCGCGAAGCCGGGCGGCCTGAACCGTCTTTCCGGCGCCCTCGCCGCCTTCCAGCGTGATGAAGCGTCCGCGCGTCATGCCGCGGCGCGGCGGTCCCTGCTTCCTATCCGCCCTTGCCCCAGATCAGCGCGTCGATCGCGGCCCCGATCCGGCCGAAGCCGGAGAGGCTGTCCACCGAGGCGCCGGCCAGCAGCGGCCATTCGCGGGTCTCCACGTCCGGCGCGCTCACCACCAGCGTCGCCACCCGCGTGCCCTTCTCGACCGGCGCCGCAATCGGGCCGTCGGCCACGATCTTGACCTCCATGCTCTTGCGGGACTTGCGCGGCATCATCAGCACGATGTCGCTCTCGGCGACCAGGGGCAGCGCGTCGGCCTCGCCGAGCCAGACGTCGAAGGTGTCCACAACCTGGCCCGCGCGGAAGAGGACGTAGGTCCTGAACGCCCGAAAGCCGTAGCTGAGCAGGCGCTCCGCTTCCCGCGCCCGGGCATCGACGCCCTTGATGCCGTTCACGACCATCACCAGGCGCTGCTCGCCGCGCTTCGCCGATGCCGCGAGGCCGTGGCCCGAGGCCTGCGTATATCCCGTCTTGAGCCCGTCGGCCCCGTCGTAGCGGTAAAGCAGCGGGTTGCGGTTGCCCTGCTTGATGCCGTTATAGGTGTAGCTCTTCTCGGCGAACATCGGGTAGTACTCGGGGAAGTCCACGATGATGCGCCGCGACAGCTCGGCGACATCGCGCGCCGTCGTGATGTGATCGGGATCCGGCCAGCCGGTCGCGTTGGTGAAGTAGCTGTCGGCGAGACCGAGCTCGACGGCTGTCTCGTTCATCAGGTCGGCGAACCCGTCCTCCGAGCCCGCCAGGCCTTCCGCCAGCACGATGCTCGCGTCGTTGCCCGACTGCACGATGACCCCGCGCAGCAGCTCGCTGACGGTAACCTTGGAATTAACCTCAAGAAACATGCGTGACCCTTTCATACGCCACGCTTTCTTGCTGACCGTAAAGGTGTCCTCAAGGTCGAGCTGGCCGTCCGCCAGGTGCTCGAAGACGACGTAGAGCGTCATGATCTTGCTCATGGAGGCCGGGTACATGGGCTCGTCCGCGTTCTTCTCGGCGAGCACCATGCCGGTCCCGGCGTCCATCAGGATGAACTGCTGCGCTTCGGTATCGACCGCTTCGGCCGGCCGAGGCTGCAGCGCGGCGACGAGGGCAGCGCTCAGGCAGAGGCAGAGGGCACAGTAGAGAGCGGCGAGGCCGGCACGCCGGCGCACGGGGGTTCGATCGATCATCTGGTTCCGGTTCCTCCGCATCGCATCGGGGCAGGCACCAAGGTTTACACCCTCGCCCGGGGCCGGGCCAAGCGCCTCTCGCACCGACGGTCGCCTGCCCTCAGCGGTATCCCGCGACGACGATTTGCGAATCCCTGTACCCGGCGCGATTGAGCTCAGCCAGGATGAACGCGGCCTCGTCGTCCGAATCCACCGGGCCGATGCGCACCGCATAGACCACGCGGCCGTTGCGCCGTTCCGGCTGGACCGCAACGGTGCCGAGCGTGCTCACGCTGTCGCCCAGGCGGTAGGCGGCATCGCGCCCGTCCAGAACCGCCGCTTCGACCAGCAGCCTCCGCGAGCCGGTGGCCGCGGCAGTCTGCTTCTCCGGCGACCTCGGCGGGCTCGCGCTCGCCCTTTGCCCGGGCTTGGCCGGCGGCAGCAGCTCCTCCCCGGCCGGCTGCGGTGTCCAGCGGGGTTTGGCGGCGACGTCGGGCCCGTCCGCAGCGGCAACGACGACGGCCGGCGGCTCGGCGGGCCACGGCACGTCCGGCTCCACGTGGTCGAGGCCGAGATACTCGACGCGAACCTTGGCCAGCCCCTTGCGATAGAAGCCGAGAAGCTGCGCGGCGCGGCGGGAGAGGTCGATCAGCCGCCCGTCCACGAAGGGGCCGCGGTCGTTCACCCGCATTTCCAGCTGCCGCCCGTTCTCGAGATTGGTCACGCGGACCCGGCTGGGCAGCGGCAGCGTCGGATGGGCGGCGGTCACCGCGTTCATGTCGAAGACTTCGCCGTTCGCGGTGGGCCGGCCGTGGAACGCGGGCCCGTACCACGAGGCGATTCCCGTCCGGTTGTAGTGGGGGTCGTAGCTCGGGTAGTACCAGGCTTGGTCGATCTCGTAGGGCGAGCCGAGCTTGTAGCCACTCCTTGCCGACTGAGGCAGCGGATCCGTCTCCGGCACTTCCTGGGTCTCGCGATTGATCTGCTTGACGACATGAAGCGCGAGCTTCACCTCGCTGCAGCCCGCGAATGCGAGCACGCAGAGCGCCAACGAGGCGAGGAGAAGCGGCGTTCGGGTCACGGGCCGGACCTGCCGGCCGCTACCGCCTCCCGATCCTGTCGGCCAGCAGGCCGACGGATGTCGCGAAGTAGAATGAGCGGTTCCACCGCATGATCGTCCGGTAGTTGTCGTAGACGAGATACGCAGGCCCCTCTTCCCCGCCTGGCATGACCACCGACCCGCTCATCGAGGCCTGTGGCAGGTCCGCGCCATTGGCGCGGCGGAGGCCCAGCTTCTGCCACTCGGCGAGGGTCTTCTTCACCTTCAGGTCGGCGAGGGCCGGATCGAAACCGGCCGGCAATTGCACCTGCCGGCCCCAGGTCTCACCCTCGCGCCACCCGGCCTGCGCGAGATAGTTGGCGGCGGAGGCGAAGACATCGGCGTAGGTGCCCCAGATGTCCCGCTTGCCGTCGCCGTCGTGATCCACCGCATAGCGCACGAAGCTCGACGGCATGAACTGGCTCTGCCCCATGGCGCCGGCCCAGCTCCCCACCATCGCGTCGGGCGTGATGTGGCCCTCCTCCAGAATACGAAGCGCCTCAAGCAGCTCCTGACGGAAATAGGCGCTGCGCCGGCCGTCGTGCGCGAGCGTCGCCAGCGCCCCGATCACCGGAAATCCGCCGAGATACTTGCCGAAGCTCGTCTCGATGCCCCAGAGCGCGACGATGAAGCGGGGCGGCACCCCGTACTCGCGCCCGATCGGCTCGAGCAGTGCGCGGTGGGTGGCGAGCAGCTCCCTGCCCTGCGCCACGCGCGAATCGGGCACCACGCGCTCCAGATATTCGGCGAAGGTGATGGTGGTCTCGGGCTGGGAGCGGTCCAGCTCGATGATGCGCGGGATCGGCTCGATGCCGGAGAATGCCGCGTCGAAGGTCGCGGGGCTGATTCCGAGATCCAGTGCTTCGCTGCGCACCCCTTCGCGCCACTCGGCGAAGCTCTCGGCCCCCTCTTCCTGTGCCATTGCGCCACCTGCCATAAGCGCGCCGACAAGCACCGCACCGGCTGCCATGCGCGCGGACCTCAGTCCGATTCTCGATTCGCGCCGTCTCATGGCGGGTTCGTATGACACGCAAGTTACGCGCGCGCCAACCCCCCAACCTCCAGGCGCTATTCAAGCGTTGGTGATCGAGGCTCCGGTCGTCGCGCCGGGGAACGACCTCAATCGAGGGCTTCTGGGTTGATTACAAAGGAAGAATCGAGCCTGCTGTCGAGCGCGTCGAGCACATGCTGCGCGCATTGCGTCGCCATGCGGATGAAGGCGCCGCGGGACGAGCCTCCCATGTGCGGCATGAGCACGGTTGCGGGATGTGCGAGCAGGGGGTCGTCGAGTCGCGGCGGCTCCTCGTCGAAGACGTCGAGGCCCGCGCCCGCCAGATGCCCCGACTGGAGCGCATCGTGGAGCGCTCCGCCATCGACGATCGGCCCCCGCGCGGCATTGACGAGAATCGCGCCCGGCTTCATCCGGGCCAGCGCCTCCCGGTCGATCAGATGGCGGGTTTCGTCGTTGAGCGGCACATGGACTGTGACGTAGTCCGCACGCGGCAGCGCCTCGGCGAGATCGGCCACCGGCGTGCAGCCCGCATCGACGATGTCCTGCTGCGGAATGTAGGGATCGCAGCACTCGACCCTCATCTCGAAGGCGCGGCAGCGCGCCGCCACCCGCCGCCCGATCCGCCCGAAACCGACGATGAGCACGGTCTGCCCGTAGAGCTCGAGATGATCGGCCGCCTCGCGCACGAGGAAATCGCCGCGCCGCACGGAGTCGTCGTAATGCCGCGCCTTCTTTCCCGCCGCCAGCATGAAGAAGAGGGTCAGCTCGGCAACCGTCACGGCGTTGGCGTCGCCCACCGTGGCCACCGGGATCTTCCGCGCGGATGCGACGTCGAGGTCGATGTTGTCGCAGCCGACGCCATGCCGCGCGACCACCCTGAGCCTGGTCGATGCTTCCAGCATCTCGGCGCGCAGGGGCAGGTAGCGCAGGATGAGGCCGTCGGCGTCCGCGATCTCCCGGCGCAGCGTCTCGTCGTCGTCGCGCGCCACCTCGCAGATCTCCAGGTCGGCCCGGCTCCTCAAGACGTTGAGCCCGGCCTCGTCAATCGCATCGTGTATGATTACCTTCGGCATGGTTGCCCCGCTGTCTGCGGTCGAACGCCGCGGCCGGTTTGGCTCGTCTCCACCGACGGAACGATCAGAGGTCCCGAGTGATGGCGTTGAACTCCCCCGAGGCGCGCGATCTCGCGCATCATCTTCATTCCTACACCCATCTCCCCAGCCTGGAGCGGGACGGCCCGCTGGTGCTGGAGCGCGGCGATGGTATCTACGTCCACGACACCCATGGCAAGCGCTATCTCGAAAGCGTCTCGGGCCTGTGGAACGTGGTGGTGGGCTTCAGCGAGCCCAGGCTGGTGCAGGCGGCCCACGAGGCGCTCAAGCAGATGCCGGCCTATCACACCTTCTTCGGCCGCACCGCCCTGCCCCCGGTCGTGCTCGCCGAAAAGCTGGTGGAGATCGCGCCGATGGAGGTGGCGCGGGTCTACTTCGTCAACTCGGGCTCGGAGGCCAACGACACCACCATCAAGATGCTCTGGATGATGGCAAGGGGCGCCGGCGAGCCGGAGCGGCGCAAGCTGATCTCGCGCCATATGGCCTATCACGGCACGACCGTCGCCTCGTGCAGCCTCAACGGCAAGCCCTACATCGGCGCCTTCGGGCTGCCGCTGCCGGAGGTGCGCTATGTCGAGGCGCCGCACTACTGGCGCAACGCCCACCCCGGCGAGAGCGAGGAGGCCTACGCCACGCGCCTCGCGAGCGAGCTGGAGAGCCTGATCGAGGCCGAAGGGCCCGAGACCTTCGCCGGCTTCTTCGCCGAGCCGGTCATGGGCGCAGGCGGCGCGGTGCCGCCGCCCGCCGGCTACTTCCCGAAGATCCAGGCGGTCCTCAACCGCTACGGCATCCCGATGGTCGCCGACGAGGTGGTCACCGGGCTGGGCCGCACCGGGAACCTGTGGGGCGCGGAGACCTACGCTTTCACGCCGGACATCCTGGTCACCTCGAAGGCGCTCACCGCCGGCTACTACCCGATGGCGGCGGTCATGCTCTCGCCGGAGATGGATCGCCGCCTGCATCGGGCGGCCGAGGAGATCGAGGAGTTCCCCCACGGCTTCACCACGGGCGGCAGCCCGGCCGCAGCGGCGGTCGCGCTGGAAACCATCGCGCTGATCACCGAGCCGGAGGGCCTGCTCGACAACGTGCGCGCCGTCGCACCCACCCTTGAGGCCGCGCTGCGCCGCTTCGAGGACCACCCGCTGGTCGGCGAGGTGCGCCATGTCGGGCTGCTGGGCGCGCTGGAGATCGTCGCGGACAAGGGCAGCAAGCGTCCCTTCGCGCCGGAGCACGCCATCGGCGAGCGCATCGTGGAGCTGGCCTACGCCCGCGGGCTGATCACGCGCCCGATCGGCGATTCGCTGATCGTCGCCCCGCCCTTCATCATCACGCACGAGCAGATCGAGGAGATGACCTCAACGCTCCGCGTCGTGCTCGACGAGTTCGCCGACGCCGCGGCCCGCGAGGGCATGGGCCCGGAACCACTCGCCGCCTCTGCAGAATAGGTGCCTAGCTAACGACTGTTCTCAAGAATGGACCGGACTCGGCGGCGGACAGTCGGCTCGGAGGCACCGGGAGTACCGTGAATCGGGATTCTCCCGACCTGCGATAGAGCATGAGGGTAAACTGTTATTAGATTGAACTAAAACACAAATCGCCGGTTCTTTAGAGGCCAGATGGCAACCGTCATCCCGCCTCTGCACCCTCTCCTTCCGGGGCGTCAGCGGACAGCGAACGGGCGCGCTCGCGCAGCTCGAATTTCATGATCTTGCCCGTTGCCGTCTTCGGCAGATCGCCGAAGACGATCGTACGCGGCGCCTTGAATCGGGCCATGCGCGCCCGGCAGTGGTCGATCAGCGCCTCGGCCGAGACGGCTTCCGCATCTGGCTTCAGCGCGACGAAGGCGCAGGGCGTCTCCCCCCACCTCTCGTCCGGCTGCGCGACCACCGCCGCTTCGAGCACCGCCTCGTGGCCGTAGAGCGCATTCTCGACCTCGATGCTCGAGATGTTCTCGCCGCCGGAGATGATGATGTCCTTGGCCCGGTCGGTGATCTGGATGTAGCCGTCTGGGTGGGTCACCGCGAGGTCGCCGGTGTGGAACCAGCCGCCGCCGAAGGCCTCTGCGGTGGCCCCGGCATCGTCGAGATAGCCCTTCATCACCGTGCTTCCGCGCAGCATGATCTCGCCCACCGTGGCGCCGTCCGCCGGCACCGGCGCGAGGGTCTCCGGATCAGCCACCATCGCGCCCTGGATCGCGTGATGCCGCACGCCCTGGCGCGCCATCAGCGCGGCCCGGTCGTCGAGCGGCAGGTCCGGCCAGTCCTGCTGCGGCGCCGCCACCAGGGCCGGCCCGTAAACTTCTGTCAAACCATAGAGATGGGTGACGTTGAAGCCCATGGCCTCCATGGCCGCGATCACCGGCGCAGGCGGCGCAGCACCCCCGGTCACCACCTCCACCACATGGTCGAATCGGCGCCTCTCGCTCTCGGGCGCGTTGATCAGCATGCCGAGCACCACCGGGGCGCCGGCCAGGTGGGTCACCCTCTCCTCGACGATCAGGCGGAACACCTCCGCCGGCTCCATGCGGGGCAGGCAGA
This sequence comes from Alphaproteobacteria bacterium, assembly GCA_965207055.1. Classification (GTDB taxonomy): domain Bacteria; phylum Pseudomonadota; class Alphaproteobacteria; order UBA828; family UBA828; genus WTGU01. The sequence goes on from CBDBLP010000001.1 coordinate 81,451, forward strand.
TGTGCGTGCCGGCGGCGGCGGTCACAGCCCAGGTGTGGGTCCAGCCGTTGCAGTGGAACATCGGGAGCGTCCAGAGATAGACCGAGGAGGCGGTGAACCCGTTCATGAGCACGTTGCTGAGCGCGTTCAGGTAGGCGCCGCGGTGGTGATAGACGACCCCCTTGGGCCGTCCGGTCGTGCCGGATGTGTAGTTGAGCGAGATCGCCTGCCACTCGTCCTCGGGCCAGGGCCAGTCGAAATCGGGCGCGCCTGAGGCAAGCAGCGCCTCGTAGCTCTCGTCGGTGAAGCCCCTCCCCTCCCCTTCGGCTTCCTCAGCGCCCTCGATCGCTACCACATGCGGGCGGCGGTCCATTTGCGCCAGCGCCTCCGCCACCACGTCCGCGAACCCCGCATCGGCAATGAGCACGCGGGAGCGTGCATGGGCCAGCATCCCGGCGATGGAGGCCGCATCCAGGCGAATGTTGAGGGCATTGAGCACCGCGCCCGCCATCGGCACGCCGAAGTGGGCCTCCAGCATGGCCGGCACGTTGGGCGCCAGGATCGAGACCGTATCGCCGATGCCGATACCGCGCGCGGCCAGCGCGCCGGACAGCCGGCGGCAGCGGGCGTAAGTCTCCGCATAGCTTCGCCTGAGCGCGCCGTGTACCACGGCCGTCCGCGCCGGATAGATGGCGGCGGCTCGGGCCATGAAATCGCATGGCGTGAGCGCGCTATGGTTGGCCGGCCCCCGTTCCAGCCCGCGCTCGTAGCGGTCGATGTCGGACACCCTGCGCTCCCTCGGTCACGAAGGGCCCATGGTCGGCGCTCGCCCGACGCGGCGTCAAGAACCGGCACGCTCGCGCTACGAAGGGCCCGCCGATATACTCCGCCGATGCAAGTTGCCATCGTCTCCGACACGATCTGCCCCTGGTGCTATATCGGCAAGCGCCGCTTCGAGCGCGCCCAGGCCGGCCGGCCCGCCGAGCTTGCGGTCGAGTGGCGCCCCTTTCAGCTCAACCCGGACATGCCGGCCGAGGGCGTCGACCGGATGCGCTACCTGGTGGCGAAGTTCGGCTCGGAGGAGCGGGTCAGCGAGATTTTCGAGGCGATCGAGCAGGCCGGCGAATCCGAGGGCATCAAGTTCGTCTTCGAGCGCATCGCGCGCACGCCCAACACCGTCGATTCCCACCGGCTGATCGAGTACGCCGGCGCGCACAATGCACAGGACGGGGTGGTCGAGGCCCTTTTCCACCGCTATTTCGAGCAGGGCGAGGATATCAGCGACCACGGCGTTCTCACCGCTGCCGGCGTGGACGGCGGCCTCGACGAGGACGAGCTGCGCCGCTATCTGGACGGCAGCGACGGGGTGGACGAGATAAAGAAGGAGAGCGAGGCCGCGAGCCGCGCGGGCATCTCCGGCGTGCCCTGCTTCATCTTCGAGGGCCGCTACGCGGTCTCCGGCGCGCAGCCGCCGGACGTCTTCGAGCGGGTGTTCGAGCTTGCCGCCGCCGCAGACTCCGAGACATCCGCCGCATCCCCGCCTGCAGCGACATAACCCCAACCAGTTGCTTTCCCAGCAGGCGCCTCTCTCGGGGGCCGCCTGTTCTCTCTATTCTTCGGTCGAGAAGAGCTTGCGCAGGAAGTTCGGCGCGAGCACGGAGAGCGGGTTGACCTTGATATCCGGCTCGGCGGTCGTCCCGCCCACCTCGTAGGTCGCCGCGAAGAGCCCTTCGCCCTCCCCGCCGGTCAGCAGCTCCCCCAGCACGGGAATGGCGTCGATCAGGGTGTTGAAGGTGTAGGCCGGCACGATCGTGCCGCTCATGTCCACCCGGTCCGTTTCGAGATCGACCGTCCCCTCGGCATTCACGCCGACGGTAAAGCCCGATGTCCGGGCATCCCGAATGGTCAGAATGTTCTCTTGGAGGGTGAAGGGCATCTCGAAGCGCGAAAAGAGTATTCCCTTGCCCTGCAGCTCGCCGAGGATGCCGGTCAGCGTCGCGATGGTCAGCAGCCGCGCCAGCGTCGGCGCGTTGATCACGCGATAGTCCTCGATCCTGATCGTACCTCTTACGGGTGCCCCCGGCAGGTCGTCGTGCACGACCGCCCGCATGAAAAGCTCGCCGCCCACGGCGTTGCCGTAGATGCCGAAGGTGCGGGCCACCGCGCCGGCGTCGCGCGAGCGCACGGTGATCCGGCGCTTGTCCTCCAGCGGCTCCAGGGAGAAGGACATGCGCGCGCCGGTCGCGAGCGTTCCCTCCATGACCCCAACGTGCCGCCCTTCGGTACCGGTCTCGAAGCGGGCGCGGAAATCCGTCAGCTGCTGATCGTCGGTGGTCACGATGCGCTCGACGGCGAGATCGAGAACCAGCTCGCCGAACTCCGGCGCGCCTTCCTCCGTGAGGCGGCTGAAGTAGGGCCGCGCATCGAGACTGGCGCCGCGCACGGAGACCCTGGTCGCATCCCCGTCGGACACCACTCTGCCGGCGATGTCCGTCTCTCCGTGCCGCAAGGTCTCGATCGTGATTTCGCGGACGCCTTCCAGCCCTTCCTTGAGCGTCGCCCGGCCGAGGGCGTACAAGGTCTCGGTCTCGAGCTCGACCTTGGTGAGCACGACCCTGTCCTCGGAAGGAATACTCGCGACGACCCGCACCGCCCCCGGCGCTCCTGCGGGCTTGCTCCAATGCAGCTCCGGGATTTCCAGCTCTGCCTCGGTCGCATCGAATGCGAGCGTCGCGCGCGGTGCCGCGCCGTCCCCGGGATCGGTGTAGCCCCCGACCAGCCCGAGGGTGCCCTGCACGTAAGGCGCCATGTCGAAGCCCAGCGCGGCCTGGGCTTCAGGCGTCACCGTCGTCGTCACGTCGAAGCGCCGCGCGAAGGGCGCGCTCTCGCCGAAGTTCTCGCGCCACGCGATCGTCGCCGGCATGCCCTGGAGCCTGGCCGTGCCGCGCAGATCCATGCTCGCGTTGTCGACGCCGAGGCGCAGCGCGCCCTCGGTCATCTCCGTGACGCCTGCGATGTCCGCGATCCGGGCATCTTGGACACGGGCGACGGCGTTCACGACCACCTGCTCCGGCTCGATCGAATAGAGCAAGGGCAGCTCGAGCGCGAAGAGGGTGTGCACCCTGCCTCCGAACCCGGCCGTCTCCAGCCCGATCTTGCTCACCAGTCCGAGGCGCGGATGGTCGAGCAGGGCGAGGGCGTCCGCCGCCGGCCCTTCGGCTTCGATCGTCGCCGACATGCGAGGTTCCGCCGAATGGACCTGGCTCAGCCGGACCGCGCCGCGGGTGGCGGCGATGCCTTCGACCTGGCCGCCGCTCATGGTGATGTCGAGCGCGTCGCCCGTGAAGCGTGCGCTGCCGTCGACCCCTGCCACCGGCGGCATCGGGCGCAGGTAGTGGACGCTCGCGTCTTCGAAAACGATCGTGCCGGCCGCCGAGGCGGCATCGAAGCGGTTGTTCTCGAAATCGCCGGGCTCGATATCGAGCGCGGCATCCAGTCGGGTAATCACGCCCTCGGCGACGTTCTGCGAGATCCAGCGGTGTCCGGCCGGGATGAAGGTCTCGGGCCAGTAGGCGCCGAGCGAGTCGAAGGGAATGTCGTGCGCCTGAAAGCGTCCCTTGAGGCCGATCCCGGCATCCGATTGCCAGAGCGTGCCGTCGAGATAGAAGCTGGGGCGGTCGGTATCGATCACGAAGGAGTCGAGAACGAGCCGCGAGAGATCCCCATCCACCGAGCCTGCGGCGGCGAGCCGGCGCACCGGCACCGGCGCGGGAAAGACCTCGGGCAAGGCGATCTCACCCTCCCCGCCCGCGACATCGAAGGCGACACCGCTGAGAATGCCGCCCGGCGCCACATCGAACGCGATGGTTCCGGAGAGCGGAACGCGCAGGCCGGCGAACTCCTCCAGCTCCGGCGCGATGAAGGAGAGCTTCACCAGATTGAGCCCGGAGAAGCCGATGGCAGCGCTGCCCATCTTGCTCTCCCGATGGTGGAAGAGCTCCATCTCGATACGGGTCTCCAGGTCCCGCACCTGCAATTCCGCCGAGAGCTGCCCGAGGATCGCGGCCTCGTCCAGATTGAGGGTGAGGTCGGCGCTCGGCGCGGTCCAGGTGAGGTCGGTCGCCTCGTCGATCAGGACGATCGAGGCATCGCGAAGGCTGACCCGCTCCAGCCGCGCCATCGGGTGGTCCTCGCGCGGCGGGTCGAGCAGATCGGCGACCAGCGAATCGGAGGCTGCGTCGTCGGCCAGGCCGCCCTCGTCGCTGCCGGCGAGATGCAGCCGCCCGTCCGGGTCGCGAACGAGAGCGAGGCTGGGCCGGATCAGTGCGATCGACGTCGGCGCGATCGTCCCGCTCAAGAGGGCAGCCCCGTTCAGTCCCAGCGACGCCGCCGGCACCGCCGCCAGGGTCGCGCCACTCGCATCGGCGATCCGGAGATCGGTCAAGTGGACTTCGAGCGCTTCGCCCCAGCCGGGCCAGACCAGGACCGTGTCTTCGAATTCGAAGCGATAGGGGAGGTCCTCGCCCTCCAGCGCCTCTTGCATGTAGGGCGAGAGGAATCCGAGCGAGAGCGGGCCGGTCGACAGCCGCCACGCGGCCAGGCCGAAGAGGATGGCGAGCACGCCGAACAGGGCGCCGAGCGCCTGAAGAGCGATTCGGGCCGTCGAGCTCATGTCGATGATCCGGAGACGGCCGCCAGTGCGCCTCCTTGGCCCCCTTTGCCTCTTCCCAGCAGCAATCCTTGTAATACAATCGGCGCACGGTGTCGCGACTGCCCTTTCTATCAGTTGATACGATTTACCCCGAACCGGTCTCGGGCGACCGCGCGCGCGCGGGTCGTGACGCTTGGCTCGCGGCAGCAGCCGCGCTCGGCGGCGCCGAAGAGTCCTTCGCGAGAGCCCTTGACGGCGATAGCCCGGCGCGTACCTTCCTCGAGGGCGTATTCGGCAACGCCCCTGCCCTCGGCCGGGCGCTGGCCCGCGAGCCGGCCCAGCTTCGCCTGGTGGCCGAGCGAGGCCCGGGCGCCGCGTTCGCAAGCACGCTCGACGAAATAGCGGGCGCCGCCGGCGCGACTGGCGACCGCCGCGTCTTCACGGGTCGGCTTCGGGAGCTCAGACGGCGGGCGTCGCTCATCGTAGCGCTTGCCGACATCGCCGGCGCCTGGCCGCTCGATCGCGTCGCCGCAGCCCTGACTCGGCTCGCCGATGCCGTGCTCGCGAGCACGCTCGACCACTTGCTTCGGGAGGCCGCCCCCCGGGGCGCCCCCACGCCCTCGGACCATGACGAGCCGGCGGCGCGCGGGCTGACCCTGTTCGGCGTGGGCGGGCTCGGCGCGGGCGAGCTCACCTATTCGAGCGAGCTCGGCCTGCTCGTGCTCTTCGACCCCGAACGCGTGCGGCATCGGGGGCGGGGCGAGCCTGCGGAGGCCCTTCACCGCCTCGTGCGCGATCTCGCCGCCCTGCTCGGCGAGCGCGACGACGAGGGCTGCGTCTATCGCACCGACCTCAAGTTCAGGCCCAACACGGGCGCCACGCCGCTCGCGCTCTCGACCGGGGCTGCGGAGCAGTATTACGAGAGCCACGGGCAGAACTGGGAACGCGCCGCCATGATCAAGGCGCGCCCGGCGGCCGGCGACATGGCGGTCGGCGCCGACATGATCGAGCGGCTGCGGCCCTTCATCTGGCGCAAGTACCTCGATCTCGCGGCGATCCAGGACATCCAGTCGATCAAGCGGCAGATCACCGCCGAGCCCAGCCGCCAGCACTTCGACGTCGCCGGGCACGACATCGAGCGCGGCCGGGGCGGCATTCGCCAGATCGAGCTCTACGCGCAGACGCAGCAGCTCATCTGGGGCGGCCGCGACGACTCCCTGCGCTCCCGCGCGACCTGCGATGCGCTCCGTGCGCTCGCCGCCGCCGGGCGCACGAGCGGGAAGGCCGTGGACGCGCTGATCGACTCCTACCGCTTCCTCCGCCGGCTCGAGCATCGCCTGGAGATGATCGAGGACGAGCCCGACCTGCGGATTCCGGACGACGCCGCCGGCCGCGCCGCGATCGCCCGCCTCATGGGCTTCGCCGACGAGGCAGGCTTCGCCGATGCGCTGCTCACCCATGTTCGCGCCGTGGAAGGGCACTACGCCGTGCTCTTCGAGGACGAGCCGGCGCTCGGCGACGAGAGCGGCAACCTCGTGTTCACGGGCACCGACGACGACCCCGACACCCTCGCGAGCCTTGAGCGGATGGGCTTCGGTGACGCCGCGGGCGTCTCGGCGACGGTGCGCCGCTGGCATCACGGCCGGATCCAGGCAACCCGCAGCACACGGGCGCGGGAGCTCCTGACCGAGCTCATGCCGGCCCTGCTCCGCGCGCTCTCCCACACCGCCGATCCCGACTCCGCCTTCCGCAAGCTGGACGAGTTCCTCGCCGGTCTGCCGTCGGGGGTCCAGCCATTCCTGCTGCTCCACGACAACCCCGCCCTGCTCGCCCGGCTCGCCGAGATCCTGGGCAGCGCACCCCGCATCGCCGAGCATCTGAGCCGCAGCCCGGACCTGCTCGAAGGCCTCATCAGCGGCGACCTGCACCAGCGGCTGCCGGATCGGGACGAGCTGATCGACGACCTCGCGCGCACGCTCGCGCCCGCCGGCGACTACGACGACCTGCTCGACGGCGTCAGGCGCTGGCAGCACGAGCGCGAGTTCCAGGTGGGCATGCAGATCCTGCGGGGCGACGTGGCGGTCGACAAGTTGTCCGGCGCGCTCTCGGATATCGCCGACACGGTGATCGAGACCCTGCTGCCGCGCGTGCACCAGGATTTCGCCCGGCGGCACGGCGCGGTGCCGGGCGCGACCTACGCCGTGCTCGGCATGGGCAAGCTCGGCAGCCGCGAGCTCACCTTCGACAGCGACCTCGACGTGGTCTTCCTCTACGGCATGCCGGCCGGTGCGGATGTGCAGTCCGACGGCGCCCAGGGCCTGGCCGCGAGTCACTACTACGCCCGCTTCACCAAGCGCCTCTCCAACGCCGTGAGCGCGCTCACCGCCGAAGGGCGCCTCTACGAGATCGACACGCGCCTCAGGCCATCCGGCACCTCAGGGCCGATCGCGACCGAGGCCGCCGCCTTCCGCCGCTACCACGAGGAGGACTCCTGGACCTGGGAGCACATGGCGCTCACGCGCGCCCGGCCCGTGGCCGGCGATCCGGGTCTCTGGGCGCGGGTCATGGAGGATATCCGGGCCGTCCTCTGCACCCCGCGCGATGCCGACGCGCTGCTGGCCGACGTCGCTTCCATGCGCGAGCGCATCGACGGCGAGCGCCACACCGAGAACCGCTGGCGCCTCAAGCACGCGCGGGGCGGCCTGCTCGATCTCGAGTTCATCGCCCAGTACCACCTGCTGCGCCACGCCGCGCGCCACCCCTCGATCCTGGTTCAATCGACGCAGTCGATGTACCGCAGGCTGGGCGAGGCCGGCGTCCTCGATTCCGACGACGCCGCCGATCTTGCCGAGATGCTCGCCTTCCTCCAGCGCCTCCAGGGGCTGCTCCGGCTCACCGTCGGCACCAACCGGGAGGTCGACCGCTTCACCCCCGGCGTTCGCGAGACCCTCGCGCGGGCCATGGGGGTCGAGGATTTCGCCGCCCTTGAGGCCAGCGTCGTCGCCATTCAGGATCGCGTCCGCGCCGCCTATCATCGCCTGGTCACGGCGCCCGCGGCGGCGCTCGACCGCAAGAACGACGAGTAAGAGGAGATCGAACATGACGACGGCGATCGAAGCCGGCAGCCCGGCGCCGGGGTTCACCGCACCCACCAACGACGGCGGCTCGCTCAGCCTCGACAGCCTGCGCGGCAAGGCGGTGGTGCTCTACTTCTACCCGCGCGATGACACCCCCGGCTGCACGCGGGAGGCGCAGGAGTTCACCGAAGCCCTGCCGGAGTTCGCGGCGGCCGGCGCGGAGATCGTCGGCGTCTCCAAGGACACCGCCGCCAAGCACGACAAGTTCCGCGCGAAATACGGCCTCCCCTTCACCCTGGTCTCCGACACCGAGAGCGACATCTGCGAGCGCTACGGCGTCTGGGTCGAGAAGAAGAACTACGGCAAGACCTACATGGGCATCGAGCGCGCAACCTTCCTCATCGACGCCGACGGCACCGTCCACAAGGTCTGGCGCAAGGTAAAAGTCGCCGGCCACGTCGAGAAGGTACTGGAGGCGGTGCGGGCGTTGAACGCCTCCGGCGCCTGACCCTTCGTGCTTGGCGGCACATCCCAACGCGACAGGAATCCGCAGCCATGTCTGAAGCAACCAGGAGCAAGTGGGGCACCATCGGCACCGTTGCCTGCGGTCAGAGCGCGATCGGGCTCGTCTCGGCAGGGTTCTGGAATTCCATCGGGCTCGTCGCGGTCGGCCTCGTCAACGCGATGGGGCTGGTCTGCATCGCCCCCGGGAACGCGATGGGTTTCGTTGCGATTGGCGGCGGCAACGCCATGGGAGTCGTCGCCATTGGCGGCGGCAATGCGATGGGAATCGTTGCGTTGGCCGGCGGCACCGCCACAGGCTTCATCGCCATCGCTGGCGGCAGCAGCCGCAGCGCGATACCGATCTAATATCTTGTTCCGGATTTGTGTCCCGGAACTGACGTCGAACACCGCCATGACTGATCAAGAACCTCTCCTCGATTCCTACCCCAATCTCAAGAATTTCGCTCCGTTCCTTAATGATCTCAACAAGGAAAGCGAACGGGGTGCTGTATTGATATCTGCCAGCTATTTGGAACAGCAGCTTAAAGAAATCATTTCGGCCTTTCTCTGCGAGGGTGACGCATCGGAGCGTCTTCTAGAAGGGTTTAATGCTCCTCTTGGTACACTCGCATCGCGGGCGGCCGCAGCCGCTGCCATGGGACTCATATCTGCGCGAGAGTACAGAGAGCTGGAGACAATCAGAAAGATACGTAATCAATTCGCCCACGATCATCGCACAAGATTTGCTGATCAGGGCATCGCTGATCGATGCCGTATCCTTAGCTTCTCGGCAGGAGATTATGGCGATGTCGTGGTGGACGCTCGTGGCAAATTCACCACTGCCGCAGTGTCGTTGATCCTGAACCTCACGAACCGACCACACTATGTTTCTAAACAGCGCCTGAAATCCGAAATTTGGCCGTACTAGCCCGAAATTCTGCAGTTGCGCTCGTGGCTGCGACGCCGATTGACATTGCAGTTCATTGAACAAACGCGATCTTGAGGATTGAAAATGTTGTGCTGAACAGTAGCGGGAAGGACAGGGTGCGATGGCGGTGTGATGGCGGTGTTCGGCCCGCCGCCATCCGCACGAATCACATAATGTTTCAGACCAAGTTCATTCGTTTCGACAGTGGTAAGCAGCCTCCTTTAAACGGCCGGAACAGGCTGATCGTGTCGTCGGCCGAGAGGGGCGTCTCGGGCCACTGATCGCGGGGCACGGCCTCGCCGTTCACCATGGCGAGGATGGCGGGGTCGCCGTCCACGCCGAGGCCGGAGAGCGCATCCGCGACCTTCGCGCCCGCCCCCAGATCGAGGTCGCGGCTCTTCGCGCTGCCGAATTGGGGGAGCTCGATGGCGATGAGCTCGACCTTGACCCGCATTTTTCACTCGCTCCCGAAGTCCCGCCGGATCGCTCAATTAGCACATAACACACTGTTCTAGAAATATTATTCCGGCCCACTCAATCTCAGTGAAGGCGCTTCGCCGCCTGTCATATGACAAGTGCAGGCATTCGGTGGTACCAGCTCCGCGACATCCCGGCGCGCCGGTCGCGTCGGACGCATCACCGCAAGGAGGACGGAATGGCGAAGGGTTACTGGGTAAGTTGCTACCGGGAGATCAAGGATCCGGCCGCGCTGGGGGAATACGCCAAATTGGCGGGGCCCGCAATCATCGCCGGCGGCGGCACGTTCCTGGCGCGCGGCGGCAAGGTCCAGGCCTTCGACGCCGGCATTGCCGGGCGCACCGTCGTGGTCGAGTTCGAGAGCTTCGAACAGGCGCTCGCCACCCACGACGGTGCCGCCTACCAGGCCGCAGCCGCGAAACTCGAAGGCGCGGTAGAGCGCGACTTCCGGGTGGTCGAGGGCGTCGATTGACGGCAAAGGGGACCCTGGAGCGCGTCTGTCCTTGACGGACGCGCGACAGGCCGCGACCTCGGCCCGCCGCTCCTGCGGCGCCCTCGCGGAGGCGCCGGCCACAGGCCGGCTGCCGTGAGCGACAAACGCAGGCGCGGTGACCGCGTGCGCGGCGGCTGCTATCCTCCGCCCACGTGATCAACCGAGGAGAGATCAGCCATGGCGGTAACCGCGATTGTTCGCTTCGCGCTGCCCGAGGACAAGACGCGCGAGGCGGCAAAGGCTGCATTCGAGGCGTCCGCGCCGCTCTACCAGAGCGTCCAGGGCCTGGTTCGAAAATACTACCTTCTGTCCGAGGACGGCCGGACCGGCGGCGGCGTGTATCTATTCGAATCGCGCGAGGATGCGGAGCGCCTCTATGACGCGGCCTGGAAGGCCGGCATCCGCGAGCGCCTGGGCGCCGAGCCTTCGATCGAGTACTTCGAATCGCCGGTGATCGTCGACAACGAGCTGGGCGCGATCTCCAGCGCAGCCTGACCGCGGCTCTCTCGCCGCCGACGCTGCCGCCCCGACTGCGCGGCCCTTCCGGGGAACGAAACTAGAGCGCGTCCGTCTATGACGGACGTGCGACAGGCCGCGACCGCGGCCCGCCGCTTCGCGGCGCCCTCGCGGAGGCGCCGGCCACAGGCCGGCTGCCGTGAGCGACAAAGACTCGGAGCGCGCCCGTCTTTGACTGACGCGCTCTAATTCTCAGCCGAGGCCGAGCCGCTCCATGGTCTCCGCCGTCGGCCGGCCGTCCGCGCTCCAGCCGCGCAGCTCGTAGTACTGCGGCAGCATGGTGTCGAGCTCGCAGACCTTGCCCTTGCCCGAGCCGCTCTTCGCCGCCTCCTTGAGGATGCGCTGCGGCAGCGTGTCGTCGGCGGCGGTCATGCCGGCGTCGAGGTTGAACTGGCGCTCCATGTTCCAGATGCGCTCGCCGGTCTCGTTCAGCCGATCCACGCTCCAGTCGCCCTCGCAGGCGGCGTCGACCATGTTGGCGACCTCGTCGAGCCCCCAGATCATCATCGGGAAGGCGCAGATGCCGACGGAATCGATGGCCGCGTTCGAATCCTGGCTGTCCTTCACGATCTTCGCCTTGCCATCCAGCTTGCCGCCGGAAAAATCGTCCTCGTAGGGGTCGGCGCGCAGGTGGCAGGCGCCGCGGTTGCTGGTGGCGTAGGCGAGCCCCATGCCCTGCATGGAGCGCCCGTCGTAGCCGGGGAACTCCTGCCCCTTGGCGACCATGGCGAGCTCGGGCCGGCCGTACTTCTCGCAGAGGCGCTTGGCGCCGAGCCCCAGGTCCTGGCCGAAGCCGGTGCCGGTGCCGGCGTCCTCCGCCGCCCGGCAGAGCGCTTCGGCCGAGCCGAAGGTGTAGGCGACGCCGCCGGTCTCCGCGTCGGTGATGGCGCCTTCCTCGTAGAGCTCCATCGCCGCGGCGACGGTCGCCCCGAAGGAGATCGGGTCCATCCCGTCCTCGTTGCAGACGAAGTTGGCGAAGGTCGCCGCCTCGATATCGTCCACGCCCACCATGGGGCCGAGCGAGTAGGCCGATTCGTACTCCAGCCCGCCGCTCACCTTCTTGTAGCGGTCCCGGTCCTTGATCGCGAAATGGTTGGGCTCCATCTTCGACGCGCGCTGGCAGCCGATGGTGCAGGCGAAGCAGGCGCGGTTCGCCACCAGATTGGCCGAGCCGTCGGAACGCCGCACCTTCGTCATCGCGTCGGGGCCCAGGTTGCCGGTGCCCTCGAACTGCACGTCCTGGTTGTTGCGGGTCGGCAGGCTGCCGAAGGCCTGGGTCACGTCGATCATGGAGAGCGTACCGGTGCGCGCGAGGTCGGCGCGGGTCTGGCTCGCGGCGAGCGCGCCGGCGGCCTGCTCCACGGCGCTGGCGAAAGCGTCATCGTCGTCCACCGCGACGCCGCGGGTGCCGCGCACCGCGATGGCCTTCAGGTTCTTCGATCCCATGACGGCGCCGACGCCGGAGCGCCCGGCGGCCCGGTCGAGGTCGTTCATCACGCAGGCGTAGCGGTTCAGGTTCTCCCCTGCCCGGCCGATGGAGGCGATCCTGATCGCGCCGTCCTGATGACGCGACTTGATCGCGGGCTCGGTATCCCAGACCGACTTGCCCCAGATGAAGCCTTCGGCGTCGATCAGCTCGGCGTGGTCGTCCTTGATGTAGAGGTAGACCGGGCGCGGCGAGCGGCCCTGGCAGATCACCATGTCCCAGCCGGCAAGCTTCAGCTCGCCCCCGAAGTAGCCGCCCGAGTTCGAGCAGGCGACGGCGTTGGTGAGCGCCCCCTTGGTGACGACCGTGTAGCGCCCTCCGGTCGGCGCCGTGGTCCCGGTCAGCGGGCCGGTCGCGATGATGAGCACGTTCTCGGGCGAGAGCGGATCCGCCTTCGGGTCCATCTCCTCCACGAGGTACCTGGTGGCAAGGCCCCTGCTGCCCAAGTAGTCCTGCGCCCACTCCATGTTGAGCGCCTCTTCGGTACAGGTGCCGGCAGTGAGGTCAACGCGCAACAGTCTGCCTTGCCAGGACATAGCATTCCCCCTTGATGTCGATCGGCCGAGCCGAGCCGTGTGCGCAGAACGTACCCTTGGATTCGCCGTTCGCCAAGGGTGCGGCGGGCGTTAGTGAAGAGAAGGCGTGAGTTATACCGCAGGCCGGTGGACAGGCACCACGTAGGGCCCTTCGGGGATCACGGCGACTCGCGGGTCGCCGTGCCGGGCGGCGCTTTCCGCCACCGAATCCGCGATCGATTCGGTCATCCGGACGCCGGTGAGCGCGCGGTCCTCGGGCGCCAAGCCCTCGGTATAGAGGTGGACGGTGCCGGCCCGCATGGGGCGGAGCTGCATCTCGGTCTGCCACTCGTCGATGGCCGCGTGGGTCTTGGCGCTGATCTCGTCGAGGAAGCGGTCCGGGCCCTTCTCCACCAGCCGGCGCTGCGCGTCCGCGTAGTGCGCCGAGCCCAGGCCCTCCGAACACGCCGACGCGACGATGAGGTCGCCGCCCGGCGCCAGGATTTCGAGCGGCCCGACCATGCCCTTGACGGTCTGATAGTAGGTCGCGTCGAGCGGATAGCCGGCGGAGCTGGTCAGCACGGTCTTGAAGCGCTCGGCCACGGGGACGGTGCAGTACTGCTCCGCGAAGGCGACCGCCGCCGCGTGGCTCGCCACCACCTCACCGTAGTTGAGGAAGGCGACGCGGCGCTCGTCGTCGATCACGCTGTTGACCGCCCGCGCGCCGCCGATCATCGCCATGATCGCAAGCTGCTCCTCGTGCAGCGGATTGCCCTCCAGCACGCAGTTGGTGCAGTTGGGATGCTCCATGAAGCGCGCACTGTGGAAGGTGGTGATGGTCTCGGCGTGGGCGACGCCGGGCGCGATCACCTTGCGCCCGCCGGACCAGCCGGCCATGAAGTGCGGCTCCACCAGGCCGGTCGCGATGCGCAGGTCGGCCTCGAGGAAGCGCCGGTCGAGCCGCACCACCGTGCCGCGCCCGGTCGTGCCCACCAGCACGTGATCGGCGTCCTCGCGCGCAAAATGGTTCGCGACCTTCACCCTCTCCAGCACCCAGGGATCGCCGACCAGGGCCGCGAGCTCCTCGCCCTCGTTGGGCCGGTGCAGGCCGGTCGCCACCAGCACCGTGATCTGTTCCGGCGCCATGCCGGCGTCGAGCAAGGTGCGGATCAGCGGCGGCAGGATGAGTCCGTTCGGCACCGGTCGCGTGAAATCGCAGATCAGGATGCAGGCGCGGGTCGCACGCGCGGCCTCTTCCGCGAGCGGCGCACAGCCTACGGGCTCCGCCAGCGCCTGGTCCATCGCTGTTGCCGGATCGGCGAGCAACGGCATCGCCTGCTTGGCTATCACGGTAACGTCGAGCCCGTCGGGCAGCTCCACCGCCCGCTGGCCCCGCCCGTAGTTCAGGTGAACGCGCATGGTTCTATTTCATGTCGATGTATCGGACCGGCACGAGGCGGTGCCCTACCAGGTCCACCGCCGCTTGCGCCTGCTCCAGGATGACGTAGCCGAGGAGCGGCTCGTACCCGTCGTCCTCTCCGCCCTCCATGTCCACGAAGATGACTTCGTTGGACACCGGGCGAAATCCCTCGATTTCGATCTCGACCGGCCAGCAGGCCTCGCCTTCGAGCACGTCCTGATTGGCCAACTGGAGCGATACCGTCTCGGAGCGTTTAAGGTCTCCGAGTCTATCCTTCCACGCAGATGGCAGAATAAGCGCGCCCGCGCCGGTATCCACCAGCATCTCGCAGCGGATGGACTTGTCCTCATCGAAGAGGTTGGTGATCCGCGTATCGACGACGATGCGTCCCATCGGGTCGCTCCCCCCGATGCTACTTCGTTCCGGCGAGCGGGATACCGGTTGCGCTTGCGGTCGCGACGGTGAGCGCCCGCATGTCTTCGGGCTCGACGTTCTGGAGGTTCGTCTTTCCGGTGCAGCGCGCCATCATCGAGGCTTCGGAGGCGGTCGCCTTGATGATGTTGACGGTGCCCGCCGAGCGGTCCTCGTCGCTGCGGTCGGCGGTGAACGCGAGCTCGCGGCTGCCGGTGATGGCGCCGCCAGCGGCGAGGCCGGCCGTGACCCCCAGCACCACGGCGACGGTGCCGAGCGCGATCACCTTGGCCGCATCGGTGCCCGAGCGCACGCCGCCGAAGTAGACCAGGTCGATCTCCTCCTCGCGGTCGAGGCGGCGCAGGATCGCCACGGCGTCCCGCAGAATCGTGAGGTCGGGCGCGCCTGTGAGCTCCGCCCACGGCGCACCGAGCCCGGCGCTGCCGTCCAGCAGCAGCATGTCGAAGCCGGCATCGAGGGCATAGGGAATCGCCTCTTCCAGCACCGCCGGCGAGGAGACGGAAAGCCCCAGAATCTGGCCCTCGGCGGCCCTTGTTGCCACTACCGGCTGGAAGCGATGGCCGAGGGCATGGATCAGCCCCGCAGCGTCCGCGCTCGGCGCGATCTGCCCCGGCAGCACGAGCTGGAACCAGCGCGCGCCGCCGCCGATGGGCCGCACGCCCACATAGCTCGAGTCCGACTCCGCGATGCCCTGGCCGACCGCACTACGCACCTCCTCCGGCGCATCGTCGAAGCCGGTCACCATGAAGGGCAGCGCCAGATCGATGCCGCCCACCGTGGTGCCGATTCGGCAGGCCTCGCGGTAGGGGTCGATCACCAGCCTGGAGAGGTTGGCAGGCAGGAACACGAGATCGTCAAGTACCCCCGGAAGCTCGGTCGGGAAGGGGTCGTCCCGCTCGCCGATGCGCTTGTCCAGCATCGCCTTCTGGCGCACCGTGTCGTCAGGCGTGGTGCGCGCCATCACGAAGATGTCCTCGCGGTGCCCCACCGCATAATCGGCGGAGCCCGTCTCCGCGTCGCAGCGGTAGCACCGCGCCGCCTCCTTGCGCGCCGAATCCCAGCCGTAGGTCGTCTCGATCTCCGGGAACGACACCGGGTTCTCGCCGAGGCCCAGGAAATCCGGGTGCTGAACCGGCAGCAGCTCCCAGTCCAGGTCCTGCGCCACGGGCACGCGGCGCGTCCGATGCGGCGTGCGATAGGGCAAGGGCTCCTCGTGCCCTTCGAGGAAGGCCTTCACGTAGTAGGCCACCCGCTGGCCGTGGTTCATCGCCATCACGATGGTGGAGCCGCCGAATGCTCCGTCGCCCGCCGCGAACACCTTGGGGTCGTTCGTGCGCATGCCGTCCCACTCGGTCCGCACCCGGTCCCGGTCCATCAGTCCGCGCCGGTCGAGGTCGTCGCAGAGACCCTCCTGCCCCACCGAGGCGACCACCATACCGCAGGCGATGTCGTGCTCCGTGCCCGGCACGTTCACCGGCGCGCGCCGGCCCGATTCGTCCGGGTCTCCCAGCGTCGTCTGCACGCAGCGCACCGCGAGCTCGTTGCCCCGCGGCACGATCGCGGTCTGCTGGGTGTGGTAGATGAACTCGATCCCCTCCTCGACCGCGCCCTCCAGCTCGATCTTGCGCGCCGGGATCTCCGCCGGGCCCCGCCGGTAGATCACCTTCACGTGCTTGCAGCCCGGCAGACGCTTCGCAACCCGGCAGGCGTCCATGGCGACGTCGCCGCCGCCCACCACCACCACCGTCTCCGGCATCTCGGGCCGCGCGCCCTCGTTCACGTCGCGCAGGAACTGCACGCCGTCGATCACCCGGCCGTCGTCCTCGCCCGGAATGCCCATGTCCTTGCCCCACCACGCCCCGATGGCGAGGACCACGGCATCGTGCCGCTCCTTGAGCTCGTCCAGCGTCACGTCACGGCCGAGCGCGGTGTTGAGGTGGACCTCCATTCCCGGGCAGCGCCGGGCAATGCGGTCGATATCCTCCTGGATGATGCCGGGCGGCAGCCGGAACGCCGGAATGCCCCAGATCATCATGCCGCCGAGCCGGTCGGTCATCTCGTAGACGTGGACGCGATAGCCCGCGACCGAGAGCTCGTGCGCCGCCGTCAGCCCCGCCGGGCCCGAACCCACCACCGCCACGCTCTGCTCGTGGCGGATCGGCACGGGCGGCGGGTCGTAGTCGTGCCCCACCTCGTCCATGACGAAGCGCTTGAGGTTGCGGATCTGCACCGGGCCGTCCGAATCGGTCCGCCGGCAGGCCGGCTCGCAGGGCGCATCGCACACCCGCCCGCAGATCGAGCTGAAGGGATTGGTCGCCGTGATCGCCTCGAACGCCTCCTCGAACTTCCGCTCCCAGATATAGGCGATATAGGAGGGCGCATCCGTCCCCACCGGGCAGGCGATCTGGCAGGGCGCCGGCACGAAATGCGCGTCGGCCGTGTCGTCGGGCAGCTCCGCAAGCAACTGCCCGCCTGCCTTCATTTCCTCCAGAATCGCCATCGCTCAACCCATCCTGCTGCGGAGCGCCTGCTCGCGCTCGCGGTACTCCGGCGCATAGGGCAAGCCCGTCATCTCCGCCGCATCGCGCGTGACCGCAACCAGATCGTCGCGGCTCAATTGGGTGGTGCTGCCGTACCCCATCGCCTGGGTCAGCGCCGCCATCTGCCAGCGCACGCCTTCGAGGTAGCGGTGGATGTTGCGCGCCTCCGCCACCGGGTTGTAACGCCGCTCGTGCGTGGGATCCTGGGTGGCGATCCCGGTCACGCACTGCCCGACGTGGCACTGCATGCAGGCGATGCAGCCGCCCGCGATGATCACCGCCGTCCCCATCGCCACCGCATCGGCGCCGAGGCAGAGGCCCTTCACCGCGTCGATCCCGTCCCGGATGCCGCCCATCAGCACGAGCTGTATCTTGCCGAGGCCCTCGACCTCCTCCAGCGCCTCGATCGCCTGCGTGATCGCGGCGAGGGTGGGCACGCCCACGTGCTCCATCACCTCGGCGCCGCCCGCGCCCGTGGAGCCCTGCATCCCGTCGAGCTCGACGAAGTCGAAGCCGTCCTTGTAGGCGATCTTGATGTCGTCCCGGACCCGGCCCGCGCCCATCTTCACGCTCACGGGGATGCGATAGCCCGTGGCCTCACGGAACTCCTCCACCTTGATGACCAGATCGTCGGCGCCGAGGATGTCCGGATGCCGCGAGGGCGAGCGCAGGTCGATGCCTTCGGGGATGCCCCGGATGGTGGCAAGCTCCTTGGTCACCTTCTTCGCCATCAGCTGGCCGCCGAAGCCGGGCTTGGCCCCCTGGCTGATGTAGATCTCGAGCCCGTCCGCCCGGTTCATGTCGTGGATGTTCCAGCCGAGCCGCCCGCCCAGGCATTGGAACACCAGCTGCTCCGCCGCGCCCCGCTGGGCGTCGCTCATGCCGCCTTCGCCGGTGTTCTCGGCGATCCCGGCCATGCTCGACGCCATGCCCACCGCCTGCTTGGTGGAGCGCGAGAGCGCGCCGTAGCTCATCGGTGCGATCATCACCGGCATCGAGAGCTTGAGCGCCTTCGCACCGTTGAGCCCGCCGATCTCGGTCCGCATCTCGACCGCCTCCACCGGGTCGCCGGCCGTGCCTGCGCCCGAGAGGTCGCGCTTGAAGGCCAGGTCCGAGAGATGCGGCAGCGTGCGCGCGCCGCCATAGCCCCGCACCCGGTAGCGGCCGATCTGCGACTTGACGTAGACGTCCTCCTGCACCTTCGGGTTCCAGTAGTCCGACGTGCCCGAGAAGGTGAAGAAGGGGATGCTGCGCACCTGCTGCTCGCTGGTGGCGTAGCGCAGGCGCTTGCCGGCGTTCCCGATCTTCTGGAAGCCGCCCTTGTACGAAATCTCGTGGCGGTCCAGGAACGCGCGGATGTCGTCGACCTCGGCAGAGTCGATATCGGTGAGCTGAGCGTCGGAGCCCAAAGAGCGCACCGCGCCGCCGACATAGATGTCGCCGGCCGCCATGTCCTCGCCCACGCGCTCGCCGGATTCGCCCAGGATGATGATGCGCCCGCCGTACATCATGTAGCCGGCCATGAAGTTGGCGTTGCCGACGCAGCAGAGCGTCCCCGCCTTCATCACCTGACCGGCGCGCGAGCCCACGTTGCCGTGCACCACGATCTCGGCGCCGCGAATCGCCACGCCCGCGATCGCGCCGGCGTTGCCGCGCACCGTCACCGTGCCGGCGTACATGTTGTCGCCGAGGCCCCAGCCGACGTTGTTCTCGATCTCGAAGCGCGCCTGGTCCGCAAGCCCTGCGCAGAAGTAGCCCGCGGAGCCCCGGATATGCACGCGCACCGGGTGGATCAGGCCGACGCCGATATGGTGGCGCGCGTCGGGGTTGAGGACCTCGACGTCCTCGCCCTCAGCTCCCCACTTGCGGATTTTCTCGTTGGCGTCCCGGACCGAAACCTGTCCTAGGTCAATCTGGACCATGTACCGTAGCTCCCCGGCGGCGGTTCCCTGGTGTCGAGCGCACGGCCCGGGAAGAGGCGGTTCAACGAAACCTCCTCCGAGGCGATCGCGATCATGTCGTCGTTCTCGTACATGATCATCGGCTTTGCCGCGAGATGGTCCTTGGCGTAGCCGATCTCGTCCTTGGTCGAGACCAGGAACGAGAACGTGCCGTCGAGATCGTCGATCGAAGTCTTCAACGCGTCTTCCAGGGGCACCTCGTTGGCGAGCTTGTCCGCCAGATAGACCGCAATCAGCTCGCTGTCGTTGTCCGTATGGAACTCGAACCCGCGCCGCTCGAGCCTGCGCCGCATCTTCCAGTAGTTCGTGATCTGGCCGTTGTGCACGATCGCGATGTCGGTGAACCCGGTCGCCCAGAAGGGGTGCGCCGCCTCGGGCTTCACCTCGGACTCGGTCGCGAGCCGCACGTGGCCCAGACCGTGGGTGCCCTGGACATCGCGCACGTGAAAGACATCGTCCACATCGTGAGCGCCGCCCACGTCCTTGCGGATATCCAGGCTTTCGCCGATGGAGATCAGCGTCGCCGCATGCTCCATGTCGTAGGTGAGCTTCTGCACGTCGCCGGAAAAGCGCACCACCGCCCGGTAGCTGTTGCCCACGTGCTCGTCGTCCACGACCTCGGCGCCGTGCTCCTCGAGGGTCGTGCGAATGTCCGCGATCGCGCCCTCGACACCACTGTTGTGGCCGACGCCATCGCTGGCGCCGTTCTCCTCCTCCACGAGAAAGCGCAGCCGTAGCTCGCCCGGTTTGGCATCCTCGTAGAGCGCAAAGCCGGTGGAATCGGGGCCGCGGTGCTGGCAACCGTCCAGCATGTCGATCAACGCCTGACCGGTGCCAAGTCCCGTGCTCCCGTGCTTGAACATCACGCCCGCTATTCCGCACATGCGCAAAGCTCCGCTCATTCATCTTGCGATAGGCCACTATACCACGAATCCCGGACTCGCGCGCCGCCACACCCCTATCTATGGTGCGCACGGGAGGAATAGCAGCCATGCCCTACGCGCCGTCGCCGGACGGAACCAGGCTCTACTACGAGGAGGCCGGAGCGGGTCATCCGGTGCTCTTCATCCACGAGTTCGCGGGCGATCACCTGAGCTGGGAGCCGCAGCTCTGCCACTTCTCGCGGCGCTACCGCTGCATCGCCTACAACGCCCGCGGCTATCCGCCATCCGACGTGCCGGAGGACGCGGAGGCCTACAGCCAGGACCACGCGGTGGCGGACGCCATCGCCCTCCTCGACCATCTGGGCGTCGAGCGCGCCCACGTCGTGGGCCTGAGCATGGGCGGCTTCGCAACCATTCACGTCGGCCTCAAGCACCCGGCGCGCGCTTCGTCCCTCGTGGTCGCCGGCTGCGGCTATGGCGCGCCGAAGGACGCCCGCAGCGGCTTTCAGCGCGAGACCCACGCGGTGGCCGACCGCCTGGAGCGCGAGGGCGCCGGCCCTGTGGGCGCCGACTATGCCCTGGGTCCCACCCGCGTGCAGTTCCAGGCCAAGGACCCGCGCGGCTGGGCCACCTTCCGCGACCGGCTGGCCGATCATTCCGCGAAGGGCGCGGCCAATACGCTGCGCGGCGTGCAGTCCCGCCGCCCCTCGCTCTACGACCTGGAAGAGGGCCTCGCCGCGCTCACCCTGCCGACGCTCCTGATCACCGGCGACGAGGACGAGCCCTGCCTCGACGCCAACCTCTACCTCAAGCGCACGATCCCGGCCGCCGGCCTGCTGGTGATCCCGAAGTCGGGCCACACGATCAATCTCGAGGAACCGGACGCCTTCAACCAGGCCTGCGCGGATTTCTTTGCTCAGGTCGAGAACGGCCGCTGGGGCTCTCGCGACCCGCGTTCGCTCGGCGGCACGTCGATCATCCGAAGCGACAAGGACTGACCATGTCAGACGCGGAGAAGTCCATTGCCGACTCGCTGCACGGGCTCCTCGCCGAGCTGATCGCGATCCCCACCACCACGCCCCCGGGAGACACGCGGGCGATTTGCGAGGCCGCCGGCGAACACTTCAGGGCTGCCGGCTACGACGTCTCCATGCCGATGCGGACTCCGCCGATCGCCAACCTGGTCGCGCGGCTGGGCGAAGGCTCGCCCTGCGTGGTGTTCAATTCCCACATCGACACGGTAGGCACCGGCGACCGCGCGGCCTGGCGCACCGACCCCTTCGCCGCGACGAAGGAGAAGGGCAGCATCTACGGCCTCGGCGCCAACAACTGCAAGGGCTCGGCGGCGGTGCATCTCTGGCTCGCCGACGAGATCGCGCGGCGCGGCGGACCCGCGCAGGGCAGCGTGGTCTTCGTGCTCGCCGGCGACGAGGAGCGCCTGGGCCTGGAGGGCACCGCGTACCTGCGCGAGGAGGGGCTGATCCAGCCCGATGCCCTCGTCCTCGGCTCGCCCACCGAGAACCAGATCATCGTCGAGGAACGCGGCATCCTCTGGCTCGAAATCGAGACCGCCGGCCGCGCCGCCCACGGCGGCGACCCGCCGGCAGGCGACAACGCCATCCTCCGCATGATGCGCCTGCTGGAGAGACTCCAGGCCGAGCTCGGGCCGAGGCTCGATGCAAGGCGCAGCGGCGGGAAGGTCTCGACCATGAACATCGGCACCCTCCACGGCGGCGAGAATCCCAATGTGGTGCCGGACCGCTGCACGGCCCGCATCGACCGCCGCCTGCTGCCCGACGAGCCGGTCGAGGAGGCCCATGCCGAGATGGAGTCCGTGCTGGCCGGCGCGGGCGAGCCCAAAGGCTCCTACACCCTGCGCCGTCCGGTCGGCACCAACGGCTTCTCCGCGCCCCTCGACGGCCCCTTCGTCTCCGCACTGACAGCGGCCATCGAAGAGCGCCTGGGCAGGCCGCCCGAGGTGCTCAACGCGCTCGCCGCGAGCGATGGCCGCTTCTTCGCACGGGACGGCATCGAGATCGTCAATTTCGGCCCCGGCGACGGCGCCATAAGCCACGCCGCCAACGAGTTCATACCCCTTGCCGAGATGGTGGACGCGGCGCTGATCCTCCGCGCCTTCGTCGAGCGCACCCTCGGCTTCGCCCTCAGTTCTTGATGGCCCCGAAGGTGAAGCCGCGCCCGAGGTGGCGCTGGATGATGATGCCGATCACCAGAGGCGGCACCAGGGCAAGCACGGCGAGCGCAACCTGCACGTTCGGGCTGTCGACCTTGTCGATGATCTGAACGGGAATCGTCACGTACCGGCCCTGCGCGAGCGCAAGCGCGATCGGCGTTTCGGTCCAGTTCAGAATGAAGACGTAGAGGAAGGTCGCCCCCAGTCCGCTCTTGATCATGGGCACGGTGATCCGGAAGTGCGCCTGCCAGCGAGACATGCCGTCGAGCATCGCAGCCTCCTCGTAGTGCGGCGGAATCTGCTCGATGAAGCTTTTCAGCATCCACGTCGAGAGCGGAACGGTGATCGCGGCATAGATCGCGGGCAGCAGCATCGGCGTGTTGGTCACGCCGAGCGGCGCCAGGAGAATGGCCAGGGGTATCGCGATCGCCATCGGAGGGATCATGCGAAACGAGAGGACGGAGATCGGCAGCCAGCTGCCGCCGACCCTGTAGCGCGCGAAAGCGATCGCGGCCATCAGGCCGAAGATCACCGATATCGTGGTCGCCGATAGCGCAACACCGGTCGTGCTCACCAACGAACGCCACGACGAGGTCTGCGGCATGCCAAGCAGATTCATGTAGGGATAGAAGACGTCTCGGTAGTTGTTGAGCGAAAGGCTCGACGGGATCCATGAGCTCAAGACCGCCGCGCCGCTCACATATTCGCTCCGCAGCTTGAATGACGTCGAAAGCAGCCAGAAGATCGGGAAGAGGGCGAAGAGGAGCGCAACCGCAAGTGCGATGCGGTTAGCCCAGCTCAACCTTGTCCTGGTCATCGCACCGGTTCCCAGCGTTCTTCCTTGGGCCGCTCAACAAGAAGACGCGACAGGCGGCGGGCCGCAACACCGAGCGCTCCGCCGCGCACGGACTTTAGTGTCCTGTTTCTGAAGCTAATATGCATGGGGGCGGGCTACGGTAGAACTCTCTGACCGCGCCTCTCTAATTTATCGTCATGTCCGGACTTGATCCGGGCATCCACGTTCTTTGCCTCTGCCGCACAAAAAACCCGTGGATGGCCGGGACAAGCCCGGCCATGACGAGTGGGGGGTGTGGCGCAGATGGATAGAAACTTCTCGAACAGGAGACTAGTCTTTGAAGGACGCGGCGAGTGAAGTCCAGGTGTTGCTGGACGACTCGCCAGGGGCGCATCCTCGCCGGGGAGAGCCATGCCCGATCCTGGATGATGGCTGATCGGAAAGCGGCGCAGGTCTCGGTTTCTTCGGCCTGAATGCCATCCTTGAATTTGGTCCCTTCGATGACCCTTGCCAATTGATTGTCGCCGTCGCTCCGTCTCGAGGTCTGTCGACGCCGCGCCGTTGCGCCAACGCCGCCGTGCGCCTAACCTTCCGCCGGAGCGCGGCGGCGCGCATTCGGAGAACTTAGGGAGGGGCCAGAACCCATGTTCGACATCACTCGGAGAGGTTTGCTCAAGGGCACGGCGGGCACCGCCGCATCGTTGGTGGCGGCCGGTCTCGCGGCATCGCCCAAGGCTTTCGCCGACGACGACGAGATCGTCATCGCCAGCATCTTCGACCAGTCCGGCGGTCTCGATATCTACGGCACGCCGATGACCCAGACCTGTGAGCTCGCGGTCGAGGAGATCAACGCGGCCGGCGGCCTGCTCGGCAAGAAGGTGCGGCTGATCAAGTACGACCCGCAGTCCAACATGGAACTCTATGCCCAGTATGCCCAGGAAGCCGCGCTGAAGGAGCGTGTGGACCTGGTCCACGGCGCCATCACCAGCGCCTCGCGCGAGGTCATCCGGCCGATCCTCCGGCGCTTCCAGACGCTCCTCTGGTACAGCGTGATCTACGAAGGCGGCGTCTGCGACATCAACAACTTCGTCAGCGGCGTGACCGCCTTGCAGTGGGTGAAGCCGATGGCCGACTACGGCTTCAAGACCCACGGCAAGCGCTGCTACTACATCGGCGCCGACTACAACGCGCCCCAGATCATCGGCAAGTGGACCGAGGTCTTCGCCAAGGAGCAGGGCGCGGAGGTCCTCACCAAGGACTTCTTCCCCCTCGACGTGGCGGAGTTCGGCCCGGCCATCGCCAAGATTCAGGAAGCGAAGCCCGACTGGCTCTCCACCTGCCTCGTGGGCGCCGCGCATACCGGCTTCTACCGCCAGTGGTACGCGGCCGGCATGCTCAACGAGATCCCGATCGTCTCGGTCACCTTCGGCGTCGGCAACGAGCACGTCCAGCTCAGCGCGGAGGAAGGCAACGGCATCGTCAGCGCCCAGCCCTACTTCCAGGAGCTGCAGCTCCCCGCCAACCTCGAGTTCGTGAAGCGCTATCAGGAGCGCTTCGGCGACGACGCCCAGTATCTCAACTCGGTGGGTGTCGGCGGCTATCTCGGCACCATGCTCTGGTCGCTCGGCGTCAAGGCCGCCGGCAGCCACGAGCGCGAGGACGTGATCGCGGCGCTGCGCAGCGGCGACATCGCGTGGGACGGCCCGGCCGGGCACATGGTGGTCGACCCGGTCACCAATCACGTGGTCCAGGACATGCACATGGCCGAGTGCCAGAACCAGAGCTGGAACATCTTCGAGAGCTATTCGCAGCTCTATCCGGGCGACGTGATCGACCGCTGCGACCTGACCAAGGATCCCGACATGAACGCCCATCTGGAGCCGATCATCTAGGCGTTCTGAGTGTCGTAGCGTAACGAGTGCGATAGCACGCTTGACGACGGGCGCGCCGTGGATACCGCTGCGCTCCTGATCATCGAAGTGCTGAACGGGATTGCCAGCCTGGCGCTCGCCTGCGCCGGGCTGGCGATCATCTTCGGCATGATGCGGGTGATCAACTTCGCCCACGGCGAGTTCATGATGCTCGGCGCCTACACCACCGTGGTGTGCACCAAGACGCTCGGCATCAACATCTGGATCTCGATGCTGATCATCTCGCCGATCGTCGTCGGCATCATCGGCATCATCGTGGAACGCACCTTCATCCGCTTCTTCTATGGCCGGATGATCGACACGCTGATCGCGACTTGGGGGCTCAGCCTCCTGCTCATCGGCATCGTCACCGCGATCTTCGGCAACATCATCGAAGGCGTGTCCGCGCCGATGGGCAGCTTCGAGGTCGGCATCTACAACGTCGCCCAGTACCGCATGGTGCTCATCGGCATCGTGATCCTGCTCTTCATCGGCGTCTTCCTGGTGCTGACCCGCACCAAGCTCGGCCTCATCGCGCGCGGCACCATGCAGAACCCGGCCCAGGCCTCTGTGCTCGGCATCAGCACGCAGCGCGTCTACATGGTGACCTTCGCGGTCGGCGCAGGGTTGACCGGGCTCGCGGGCGGCCTGCTGGCGCCGATCTCGCAGGTCATCCCGACGGCGGGCGCGGCCTACGTCGCGCAGACCTTCATCACAGTCATCACCGGCGGCACCGGCGCAGTGACGGGCACGCTGGTCGCCTCCGGCGTCTTCGGCACCGTGCGCCAGCTGCTCAGCTACGAGTTCACGCCGGTCCTCGGCGGCGTCGGCCTGCTCATCGTCGCGGTGGTCATGCTGCGGCTCCTGCCCCAGGGCATCACCGGCAAAATCTTCAGGCGCTCGCTGTGACGGTACTCGGCGTCAACCTGAGGAGTTGGGAGACTCTCGGCACCATCCTGGTCGGGCTGTTCATGCTCGTGCTGCTCTTCGCTGGCCCGCACATCTTCGACCTCTTCCTGCTCTTCAAGGTGACGCTCTTCGTCGCCATGGCGATTCTGGCGCTCTCCATGGGCTTCATCTGGGGCTATGGGGGAATCCTTTGTTTCGGGCAGTCGGCCTTCTACGGCCTCGGCGCCTACACCTACGCGATCGCCGTCGGCAATATCGGCGAGAGCACGGGCCCCTTCTTCCTGGCGATCGTCGTGCCCGCCGCCTTCGCCGCCCTGCTCGGCTACTTCATGTTCTATGGCCGCCTGAGCGATGTGTACCTCGCGGTGGTCACGCTCGCGGTCACGCTGATCCTCTACAACTTCATGCGTTCCACGGCGGGCGAGGAGTACGCCATCGGCGCACAGCGGCTGATGGGCTTCAACGGCATCTCGTCGATTCAGCCCATCAACTGGCCCGGCGACGGCAAGGCGTGGCTCTTCCCCGACGAGATATTCCACCTCTCCATGGGGTGTCTGATTCTGTGCTATTTCGGCCTCAAGCTCCTCAATCGCTCGCATTTCGGCCGGGTCGCGGTCGCGATTCGGGAGAACGAGCTGCGCGCAGAGCTACTCGGCTACGATGTCCGCCTGCACAAGCTGCAGACCTTCACCATCGGCGGCGGCATGGCCGGGCTCGCCGGCTGCCTCGGCGTCAATTTCAACTCCTTCGTCAACCCGGACGTGTTCGCCCTCAACTTCGCGGCCGAGATCATCATGTGGACACTGATCGGCGGGCTCGGCACCCTGGTCGGGCCGATGATCGGCTGCATCGGGCTCTTGATGCTAAAGTTCGAAATCGGCCAGCAGCAGATCACCAACACCTACCTCATCTTCGGCGGGATCATTATGGTGTTCGTGCTGGCGGTGCCGGCCGGGCTGCTGCCCACCGCGCGCCAGCTGTTGGAGCGTTTCGTGCCCGGCATGCGCGACGATGACGGGGGCGGTGAGAGAGCGCGGGAGGCGGTGCAGTGAGCGACGCAGCGGCGGCAGCGACGACCGGCGCAATGCCCATACTGGAGACGCACGGGCTCACCATGCGCTTCGGCGGCGTGGTCGCGGTCGACCAGGTCGACTTCTCCATGTCGGAGGGCGAGCTGCGCTGCCTGATCGGCCCCAACGGCGCCGGCAAGAGCACCTTCTTCAAGTGCCTGACCCACCAGTACAAGGCGTCCGCCGGGCGGGTCCACTTCCGGGGCACCGACATCACCGGCTCGCACACCTACCAGATCGCGCGCCGCGGCATCGGCATAAAGACCCAGGTGCCGAGCGTGTTCGACGGCTTGAGCGTCCACGAGAACATATGGGTCGCGGCCCGCCGCCATCACAGCCGCCGCGAGGCCAACCAAATCGTCGACGAGATTCTGGAGCGCCTTCGCCTCAGCGAACTCGCGCGTCGCGTCGTCGGCCAGCTCGCCCACGGCGAGCGCCAGCGGGTCGAGCTCGGCACCGTGCTCACCGGCGAGCCCGAGCTGATCCTGCTCGACGAGCCGACGGCGGGCATGACCCATGAAGAGGTCAACCAGACCACCGACCTGATTCTCGAAATCAACAAGACCACGTCGATGATCGTCGTCGAGCACGACATGCAGTTCATCAAGTCGATCGCGAATCGCGTGACCGTGTTCCATCAAGGAGCGATCCTGATCGAGGACACCATGGCGAACCTGGAGAAGAACCAGCAGGTGCGCGACATCTATCTCGGCAAGCAGCATGCGGCCTGAACGATGCTGAGCGCCGAAGGCATCCGCGCGAGCTACGGCAGGATCCCGATCCTGCACGGCATCGACCTCCAGGTGGCGGAGGGCGAGTTCGTCGGCATCCTGGGCCACAACGGGATGGGCAAGACCACCCTGCTCAAGACCCTGATCGGCCTGGTCAAGACCACCGACGGCACAATCACCTTCGAGGGCGAGGCGATCACGCGGGAGCCGCCGCACAGGCGCAACCGGCGCGGCATCGGCTATGTGCCGCAAGGGCGCGAAATCTTCCCCAACGTGAGCGTGCGCGACAATCTGCGCCTGGGCTTCGCGGTGCAGAAGGTGGACGAGCAGGAGGTGCTCGAGGAGGTGCTGGAGGAGTTCCCGCGCCTCAAGCCCCTGCTCGACCGCGCCGGGCGCGTGCTCTCCGGCGGCGAGCAGCAGATCCTGGCGCTGGCGCGCTGCCTCTGCGGGCGCCCCCGCCTGATCCTCCTCGACGAGCCGACCGAAGGCATCCAGCCCTCGATCGTCGAAGAGATCGTGGAGATCCTCAAGACCCTGCAGGCGCGGCGCAAGCTCACGGTCGTCCTGGTCGAGCAGAACCTCGACTTCATCGCCGAGCTGTCCCAGCGCGTGCTCATCATCCAGCGCGGCCAGTTCACCAGCGAGGTGTCGCCGTCGCAGCTCTCCGACCCCGACCTCGTCGCCGAGTTCGTCGGCATGGGCGGCTAGGGTAGAGCCAGAGCCCATGCCCGCGCTCACCGACGCCCAGCGCCGCGAATTCGACGACCACGGCTTCCTGCTCCTCCCCGCCCTCTTCTCCGAGGAAGAAATCGCCGCCGTCCGCGCCGAGGTCGAGGCCGTGGCGGCGCGCGAAGGCCCCGAGGTGGTCCCGGAAGCGGAATCGGACGCGGTCAGGCTGGTCTACGGCGCCCACCGTTTCAACGAGGCGTTCCACCGCCTCTCGTGCCATCCGCGCTGGCTGGAGCCGGTGCAGGAGCTGATGGGCGGGCCGGTCTACATCCACCAGTCGCGTCTCAACCCCAAGGCAGCCTTCCACGGCGGCCCGTGGGACTGGCATCAGGACTACGCCACCTGGTCGGACCGCGACGGGCTCAAGGAACCCCGGGCCTTCATGGTCGCGATCCTGCTGGACGAGGCCAACGCCGCCAACGGCCCGCTCATGCTGGTGCCGGGCTCGCACCACTATGGGCTGATCGCCGAGGCTGCGGACAACGAGGAATCGCCCGGCTACACGCTCTTCGTGATCTCGGACGAGCACCTTACCCACATCGTGGACGCGGGAGGCATCGAGCAGGTCACCGGCCCCGCCGGCTCGGTGCTGATCAGCCACGCCAACATGGTCCACGGCTCGGCGGGCAACATCACGCCCTGGCCGCGCCGCATCTTCTATCTCAACGTCGCCGCCACCGATAACCCGCCCACCAGGTTCGAGCGCGCCGAGCACCACTGCACCCGTGACTGGTCGGCGATCGAGCCGCTCGACGACGATTGCCTCCGCACGCTCTCGCAGGAGCCGGCGGCAGGCTGAGGAGCACCATGAAGTACGGATTCTTCATCCGCGGCCAGTTCCGCCGCGGCGAGGACATGAACGCGCGTTTCGCGGACCTCTGCGCCCAGGCGCGGCTCGCGGACGAGCTCGGCTTCGACATTCTCGCCACCGGCATGCACTACGCCGCCTACCCGCTGCAGCAGTATCAGCAGATGCCGCTGCTGGCGCGGCTCATGGTCGAAGCGACCCGCTGCCGCCTGCTGCCGGGGATCATCCTGCTCTCGCTGCACAAGCCTTTGGATATCGCCGAGCAGGTTGCCACTCTCGACGTGATGTCCGGCGGGCGCATGATTTTTGGGGCGGGCCTCGGCTACCGCGAGGTGGAGTTCAAGGGCTTTGGCACCACGCAAGCAGAGCGGGTGGTGCGTCTGGAGGAGAACCTGGAGGCCGTGGTCCGCCTCTGGACCGAGGACGGTGTCAGCATGGCGGGCTCCCACTTCACCCTCGACGACGCGACCGTGTCGCTCAAGCCGATGCAGCAGCCGCACCCGCCGATCTGGCTCGGCGCCAATGCGGACGCGGCGGTCGAGCGCGCGGCCCGGCTCGGCGACGCCTGGTTCATCAACCCTCACCAGCGCATGGAGACCACGGAGCGTCAGCTCGCGATCTACCGGCGCGCCCTCGACGAGGCGGGAAAACCATTCCCCGCCGAGCTGCCGCTCATGCGCGAGATCTTCGTCGCCCGGACCAGGGCGGAGGCGGAGCGTCTGGCCCGGCCCTACCTGGAGGAGAAGTACAAGACCTACCACCGCTGGGGGCAGGACAAGGCCATGCCCAAGGGCGACGACGACCTCTCGCTCGACTTCGATGAGCTGATGCGCGACCGCTTCCTCTTCGGCTCGCCGCAAGAGGTCGCCGAGCAGATCGCCGGCTACGACCGCCGCCTCGGCATCACCACCTTCATCCTCGGCATGGACTGGCTCGGCATGCCGCACGCGCAAGTCACCGACAGCATGCGCCTCTTCGCCGAGGAGGTCGTGCCGCTGGTCGAAGGCAACGCCTAGTGTCCTGTTTTCGAGCTTCGCGTGCTGACGGATCGGCGGAAAAGCACTCCATTCGGCTCACTCCCTCACTCGTCATGCCCGGACTCGTTCCGGGCATCCATGTCGGCCACGTGCCGCGGTGGGACGTGGATGGCCGGGACAAGCCCGGCCATGACGAAAAGGTGGCGCGGGCACTTCCAGTTATTGGCTCCGCGATACCACGCTGGAGCCCCCCTCCTCCGCGATGACCGAGAGTCTCCACCACGTCCACATCTTCGCCCGCGACATCGACGCGACCATCGCCTGGTGGCGCGACATGCTGGGCGGCGAGCTGGTCTACGATGGCGTGTTGGCCGGCTCCCGCAACGTCTTCATGCGGATCGGCAGCGGCGGGTTGCACCTCTACGACCAAGCCCCGCGCGACGAGGGGCGCGGCGCGGTCCACCACATCGGCATCCGCAGCGACGACCTGCGCGCCCTGGTCGCGCGCTTGAAGGAGCACGGCATCGCCTTCCGCAGCGAGATCCGCGAGTTCGGCACCTGGCGCTACATCATGTGCGCAGCGCCCGACGACGTGCTGCTCGAGCTCTTCGAGTTCGATCCCGACCACAAGCCAGCACACGCGACCCGCTGGCTGCGGGAAGGATAGACGGGGAGAGCCCAACTCTTCATCGCCCTAACTGGCATCAGCAAGTCACCTCGCAAGAATAAACTCTTGCATCTTTTCGTACCACTCGGCATTCAGATTTTCTATCATCTATCATACTTTCGTGAAACCGCATAACCGAGGACATAGGTATGCTTGATCTTAATGCTTCTTTTGACCAAAGAATTGATTTTTATGAGCAAAACTATGCGATTGCCGATCTCCCTCCCCTGTACCGTCCTGACGATAAACTATTCTTGGCCACGCCAGACGGCGGATGTTGTCGTTTCTGTGGCGGCATTGAACCTGCTGTTTCGTTTAAGAAAAAGGCGCACGTTATCCCCAAGTCTCTTGGAAATAGAAGTCTTTTCTCTACGTATGAGTGTGATAGTTGCAATGCTCTATTCGGAACGGGAATTGAGAACGACTTGGGAAATTGGTCAAAGCCCGGCCGTACATTTGCTCGCATTCGCGGAGACAGAGGTGTACCAACGCTGAAAAGAGAAACCGGCTCTGGCCCCAAGTACCGAATCCAATATAAAGAAAGCAAATTCCACATTTCGCATTACGAAGACGATCCAGCAATTTTCATTGATACTGAGAAGAGACGAGTTACATTTATATTAGAGCGGGATCCCTACACGCCGATAGCTGTACTCAAAGCCTTTGTCAGAATTGGATTAACAATAATTCCGCACGAAGAATTAGTTAATTTCGCAGATACTTTGGGCTGGATCCGAGAGTTAGACCATTCAGCAAGATTCATTGAAAAATGCCCGATTGTATCTACTTTTATACCTGGACCCATGCCTAGTGATCTTACGTTCGTCAGATTGCTCAGGCGCAGAGTGGACGTTGCTGATCTTCCTTACGCTTTTCTCATTTTAGGTTATGGCAATAACGTATATCAAGTTTGTTTGCCATCCCCAAAGCAGGACCAGGTTATTAGAGGAAAGGAAATGAAATTACCACCATTTCCTACACCTTATGGCCCTGATCCAGAGCGGTATGCGAGGGCGCGTTTCACGGTGCTTAATCTGTGCGGAAAGAGCAAAGTTACAAGAGAATCAATTCCGATAGAGCTTGGTTTTGACCACATCGAATTCAATGGTTAATGGGCAAACATTGTTGACGATTTGTTTTCGTTCACCTACACAAAGAGGAGATTTAGACAACAAGAAATTCGGCTGCGGACAGTAAGCCGTCGTTCTCGCTGAAGCGCTGGTGACAAAGGAGGGAGGACAGCGCGTCGCATCTCCGCGTGACCTTCAGTGGCCAAGCCGGATCGCGTTGGGCAGGAAGGTCACGACCTCCGGCACGAAGGTGATGAGCAGCGCGAGACCCACCATGATGAGGAAGAAGGGCAGCGTCGCGCGGGCGATGCGGCCGATCCGCTCGCCCGTCATCCCCTGAATTACGAAGAGGTTGAAGCCCACCGGCGGCGTGATCTGGGCCATTTCCACCACGATCACCAGGAACACGCCGAACCAGATCTTGTCGAAGCCCGCGGCCGTCACCAGCGGCAGCGTGATGGGCAGCGTCATGACGATGCTCGACATGCCCTCCAGCACGCAGCCGAGGATCGCGTAGAAGACCAGCAGCAGCACGATGAGCGCGATGGGCGAAAGATCCAGCGCCGCGATCTCGCCCGCGATCATGCGGGGCACGCCGAGGAAGCCCAGGGCGATGGAGAGGAAGTAGGCGCCAGCGACGATCAGGCCGATCATGCTGATGGTCCGGACGGCGCCGAGACTGGCCTTGCGGATCGTCTCCCAGGTGAGGGTCCGCTGCGCGGCGCTCACGACGAGCGCGCCCAGCACGCCCACCGCCGCGGCTTCCGATGGGCTCGCGATGCCGCCGTACATCGAGCCCAGCACCGCGAGAATCAGGAACACCACGGGGCCCAGGTGCCGCAGGCCGAGCAGCTTGTCGGCGAGGCTCATGGTCTCCGCCTCGTCCGGCGCGAGCGAAGCCTTCCAGCTCGTGCGGATACCGAGCCAGGTCATGTAGAGCAGCGCGAGCATGAGGCCCGGAATGATGCCCGCGAGGAAGAGCTTGAGGATCGAGGTTTCCGAGAGCACCCCGTAGATGATGAGGATGATGCTCGGCGGGATGAGAAAACCCAGAGTGCCCGCACCGGCGAGCGAGCCCATCGCCAGGTCGCGGTCGTAGCCGCGGCGCAGCAGCTCCGTCAGCGTGATGCGGCCCACGGTCGCCGTGGTCGCGGCCGATGAGCCCGAGATCGCCGCGAACATCGTGCAGCCCAGCACGTTGACGTGGAGCAGACGCCCCGGCAGCCGCGTGGTCCAGGGCGCGAGCCCGGTGAAGAGCGAGGCCGAGAGCCGCGAGTGGAACAGGATTTCGGCCATCAGGATGAAGAGCGGGAGCGCGATGAGCTCCGGCGTCGTGGTCGCGTTCCAGGTGATCTGCGCCAGCAGCTTCTCGACCGGCAGGCTGCGGAAGATGGCGAGGCCGGCGAGACCCGGCGCAAAGAGCGCGAGCCCGACCCAGACCCCGAGACCGAGGACCAGGGCGAGCACGCCGAGCACGGCGCCTGCGGCTGCGACGGTCACGACCTCATCCCGCGCTGAACTCGTCCTTCGCGTCCTCGTCCTCCGGCGCCTCGCCGATCAGCAGGCGCAGCACCCGGGCCACGAGCTGCAGCGTGAGCAAGGCCGCGCCGAAGGCCATCGCCGCCTGCGGGTAGACCAGCGGCGTCTCGTCGATGGTGGGAGAGGTGCTGCCGCTCACCCACGACCTCGCGGCGAAGGCGGTGAGCGCCCACGCGAGGAAGCCGGCGATCATCGTGCCAACCACCGTGGCGGCGGCGTCGAGCCAGTACGCGAGCCGGGGCGGAACGCTCTGCGAGAGCAGCATCACCCTCACGTACCCACCCGTCCGCAGCGCAAACGCCGCGGCGAGGAAGATCGAGACGGCGAAGAAGTACGCCGCGTACTCCCAGGCGAAGGAGAGGCTGACGTTGAGGACGGTGCGGCAGAAGATCTCCGCGAGAATCAGCCCCGCGATCCCCAGAACCAGCGCGGCCGCGACGTAGCCGCAGGCGCGCGACAGCGCGTCGATGCCCGCGAGAGCCCGTCCAAGCGCGGACAAGGTATCGGCCTTCCCTGCCCGCTCCGGGCTATCCGGACCGGAACCGGGCGCCGCCGAGCCGCCGGGCACCGGAGCCCAAACCTGCTAACGCCCGATTTCCTGGAGGAAGCCGTCGATGATGGCCTGGCCCTCTTCTCCCAGCTCGGCCAGCGCCTCGGCCAGCATCGGCTCGGTCGCGGCCTGCATGTCGGCCAGCATCGCCGCCGGCACCTCGCCCAATGCCACCCCGCGCTCGTTCAGGATCTCGGACTTGGCCGCGTCCTCCGCCTTGCTGACCTGCCAGAACACCGGCTCGAGCATCCGGGCCGCGGCCTCGATGGCATCGCGCTGACCAGCGGTGAGATCGGCCCACGCATCGAGGTTGACCGAGACCATGTTCGACGACCAGACGTGGCTCGTCGGGTACATGTGCGTCAGGAACTCCCAGAACTTCCCGTCCACGCCCGAGCTTGCCGAGGTCGTGACCGCATCGATCGTCCCCGCCGCGAGCGAGGGCACCACCTCGCCCCAGGGCAGCTGCACCGAGGTCATGCCGATGCGGTTGAACATCTCGGTCGTCGTGTCGTTGTAGGTGCGGATCTTGATGCCGGCGAGGTCCGCGACCCCCCTCGCCTCCACCTTGGTGTAGACGTACTGGCGCGGCCACGGCACGACGTAGAGCACCTTCTGGTTGTACTCCGCCGCCACTCCCTCGATTGCCGGGCGGAGGTGCCTGTGAAAGACCGCAAGCTGATCGAGGTCCTCGATGATGTAGGGCTGAGTCTCCAGCCCCAGGATCTTCCGCTCTCCCACCTGCTGGTTGAGCAGCATTTCGCCGATGGGCACGAGGCCGTCGCCGACCGCGTTCAGCATCTCCGGCCCCTTGAAGCCGAGGGACCCGCCGGGGTGAATGTTGATGCTGACCTCGCCGCCGGTGACCTGCCCCACCACCTTGGCGAATGTCCTGGCGTTCTCGACATGGAAGTTGCCGTCCGGCCACGCGAGCGGCAGGTCCCATTCGGTCTCGGCGACGGCGGTTGCGGTCAGAGAGACTGAGAGCAGCGCCGCGCTAGCAAGGGCGACGGCTGCGCGTTTCGCGGCATGCGCCATGGTTCGATACCTCTTCGTCGGTTCCGGTTCCCTGTCGGTCCGGAAAAGCGGGCGCCAGGCACGCGTCGAAACGCGAGCGCGCCGCCCCGAATCTATCACGGCCCCGCCACGCCGCCAGCAGCGGCCGTCGAGCCGCCCTCACACCAGCAGCATTGCCGCGAGGCCGAGGAAGGCGAGGAAGCCGACCACGTCCGTAACGGTGGTGAGCACGACGCCTGCCGCCGTCGCCGGGTCGATCCGGAGCCGCCACAGCGCCACCGGAATCACCAGGCCGAAGAGGCCGGCGACCAGCATGTTGATGATCATCGCGGCGGCGATCACGATGCCGAGCGCGATATTGTCGTACCAGGCTGCGGCCGCGACGCCGATGAGCAGGGCGAAGACCACGCCGTTGAAGCACCCGACCAGCGCCTCCTTCCACAGCACCCTGAGAAAGTTGGCCGTCGTCAGGTCCTTGGTGGCGATGGCGCGCACCGCCACGGTCATGGTCTGGGTGCCGGCGTTGCCGCCCATGGAGGCGACGATGGGCATGAGCACCGCAAGCGCCACCATCTGGTCGATGGTCCCGTCGAACTGGTAGATCACCAGCGACGCGAGGATCGCAGTGCCGAGGTTGACCAGCAGCCAGGTGAAGCGGCCGGTGGCCGTGCGCAGCGCGGCGCGGTAGATGTCCGGCTCCTTCACGCCGCTGAGGCGCAGGATATCCTCCTCCGCCTCCTCCTGGATGACGTCGACCACGTCGTCCACGGTGATCACGCCGATCAGGCGCCCGCTCTTGCCGATCACCGGCGCGGACACGAGGTCGTACTGGTCGAAGACGTGGCCCACCTCCTCCTGGTCGGTCTCGGCGGGGATCGCCCTGACATCCGTCGCCATGATGGTGCGCAAGCGCACCGGGCGGCGGGTGCGGAGCAGCCTGTGCAGCGGGATACGTCCGATCGGCCGGTACTGCGGGTCGATGACGTAGATTTCGTAGAAGTCGTCCGGCATCTCGCCGCCGGCCTCGCGCATGTGGTCGATGGTCTGGCCCACGGTCCAGAAGGCGGGCAGCGCGACCAGCTCGCGCTGCATCAGGCGGCCGGCGCTGTCCTCGGGGTGCGTCAGGCTCTCCGCGACTCCGGCCCGCTCCTCGCTCGAGATCGCGTCGAGGATCTCCTTGCGCTGCGGGTCGTCGAGGTCCTCGAGCACGGCGACGGCGTCGTCGCTCTCCATGTCCGCGATCGCCTCGGCGGCCCGTTCCGCCCCGATCTCCCCGATCAGCTCCTCGCGGATGTCGTCCTCGATATGGGGCAGCACGTCGCCGCTCAGGACGTCGTGGGCGATGGCGATGAGGCGGCGGCGCTCGCCGGCGCGGAAGCGCTCGATCAGATCGGCGATGTCGGCCTCGTGCAGGGGCGCGACCAGGGCGCGCACGCGGTCGCCGTCGGACTCCGCCAGTGCCGCGTGCACGGCGCCCACGAGCTCGGTGGTGAGGCCGTAGAGCCCTTCCCGCCCGCCCCTCTCGGGTGTCTTGCCGGCCACCGGCGGCGGGTCGGGATGCGCCACCGCGTCCCCCGTTTAGCGCGCCGCGTCGGCGGCGGTCGCGCTCTCGCTCTCTTCCGCCCGGCTCTGGGCCTCGACCGCGGCAACCGCGGTCATGTTGAGCACGCCGCGCGTGGTGGCGGAGCCGTGCAGCACGTAGGCCGGCGCGGCGAGCCCCAGCAGGATCGGGCCGACCGAGATGCCGTCGGCCAGCACCTTGAGCATGCCGTAGGCGATGTTGGCCGAGGTCAGGTCGGGCAGGATCAGCGTGTTGGCCTGGCCCTTGAGCCTGGCGTTGGGGAACATCTCCGCGCGGATTGTCTCGTCGAGCGCTGCATCCGCGTTCATCTCGCCCTCGGCCTCGAGCTCGGGCGCGTGCTGGTGCAGCAGCTTCAGCGCTTCGCGCATCTTCACCGACGATGCGAGGTCGTTGCTGCCGAAGTTTGAGGCGGAGAGCAGCGCGATCTTCGGCGTCATGCCGAAGCGCCGGACCTGTTCGCCGACCAGCATGGCGGACAGGCAGAGCTGCGAGGGGCTCGGGTCCTCGGTGATGTCGGTGTCGGCGATGAAGAAGATGCCCTTGGTCAGGATCAGCACCCGCAGCGCCGCCGCAGTGGCGACTCCGGGCCGGAGCCCGATCACGCCGAGCACGTGAAGAAGCTCGGCGCGGAAGGGCGTCGCCGGTCCGGCCAGCAGTGCGTCGGCATCGCCGCAGCGCACCATCATCGACGCGATCACCGTCGGCTGGTTGCGGAGCGTCGTGCGCGCCGCTGCAGGCGCGACCCCGCGCCGCCCCATCAGCTCGTGATAGAGCCGCCAATAGGCGTCGTACCTCTCGTAGTCCGCCGGATTGACGACGTCGACGTTCGCGCCGGGCTCGAGCCGGAGCGAAAGCCGGTCGATCCGCTCCTCGATGCGCGACGGCCGCCCGATCAGGATCGGCCGCGCGATGCCCTCGTCGATCGCCTGCTGGGCGGCGCGCAGCACGCGCTCGTTCTCGCCGGCGGCGTAGACGACCCGCTTCGGGTCCTTCTTGGCCTGGTCGATCACTACCTTCATCAGGTAGCCGGTGCGGAACACCAGGCCCGCGAGCTCCTGCCGGTAGGCCGCGAGGTCGGCGATCGGCCGGGCAGCGACGCCGCTCGCCATCGCGGCCTCGGCCACGGCGGCCGGCACGGTCTCGATCAGGCGCGGGTCGAAGGGCTTGGGGATGATGTAGTCGGGGCCGAACTTCTGCGACTGGTCGCCGTAGGCCGCGGCCACGACATCGGAGGATTCAGCGGTTGCGAGATCGGCGATGGCGCGCACGCAGGCGAGCTTCATCGCCGTGTTGATCTCGGTCGCGCCGCAGTCGAGCGCCCCCCGGAAGATGAAGGGGAAGCAGAGCACGTTGTTGACCTGGTTCGGATAGTCGGAGCGCCCGGTCGCGATGATCGCGTCGGGCCGCGCGGCGAGCGCGTCTTCCGGCATGATCTCCGGCGTCGGGTTCGCGAGCGCGAGGATGATGGGCTTCGAGCCCATGCTCCGCACCATCGCCTGAGTCATGGTGCCGGGGCCCGAGAGACCGAGAAAGATGTCGGCGCCCGCAATCGCGTCGTCGAGCGTGCGCGCATCGGTGTCCAGCGCGTAGCGCGTCTTCTGCTCGTTCAGGTCGGTCCTGCCCGTGTGCACCACGCCCTTGCGGTCGCACACGGCAATGTTGTCTCGCCCCACGCCGAGCTCCTGCAGGAGGTCGAGGCAGGCGATCGCCGCGGCACCGGCACCCGAGCACACCACCCTCACCGCCTCCGGCCCCTTGCCGACGATCCGGAGCGCGTTGAGCGCGGCGGCGGCGACACAGATCGCGGTGCCGTGCTGATCGTCGTGGAACACCGGAATGTTGAGGCGCTCCCTGAGGCGGCGCTCGATCTCGAAGCACTCGGGCGCCTTGATATCCTCCAGGTTGATGGCGCCGAAGGTCGGCTCCAGGCGGGCGACGGTCTCCACCAGCGCGTCGACGTCGTTCTCGTCGACCTCGATGTCGAAGACGTCGATGTCGGCGAACTTCTTGAAGAGGACCGCCTTGCCTTCCATCACCGGCTTGGAGGCGAGCGCGCCGATGGCGCCGAGGCCCAGCACCGCGCTGCCGTTGCTGATCACCGCGACCAGGTTGGCCTTGGCGGTGTAGTCCCAGACCCGCGCCGGGTCTTCGGCGATTTCCAGACAGGGCGCCGCCACGCCCGGGCTGTAGGCGAGGGCCAGGTCCCGCTGCGTGCCCATGCGCTTGGTGGCG
The DNA here is from genome assembly GCA_965207055.1 of Alphaproteobacteria bacterium. Taxonomy (GTDB): domain Bacteria; phylum Pseudomonadota; class Alphaproteobacteria; order UBA828; family UBA828; genus WTGU01. The sequence continues at coordinate 120,092 of CBDBLP010000001.1, forward strand.
TGGATGCCCAGCTTGCCCGGCTTGGGCTCGCGGTGATAGTCAAGCGCCGCTTGGCGCAGATCCTCGGCCATACCGTGCCCCTTCCCCGTCCTTAGCGGCGCCGCGCCGGCGGGACTTTGGTCGCAACGCCCGAGGATAGCAAACAGAATCGCCTGAACGATGACGAGTGCACGTCAATTCGCTGGCCCGCCGGTGTAAGATCGGCCGCTCACGGCGCGCGAAGCCGACAAGGGGAGGCGGTCATGGCGTTCACGGAAGTCAACGGCGTCAAGCTCTGGTACAAGACGACGGGGGAAGGCACGCCCGTGGTTCACATCCACGGCGCGGGCTTCGGCCACTTCAACTTCGCCACCGCGACGCCGATCGCATCGAAATACTTCCGCTGCATCGACTTCGACATGCGCGGCTACGGGCAGTCCGACAAGCCCATCCAGTCCTACGACATGGAGGTCTGGGCCGACGACGTGGCCGGCCTCATGGACGCGCTGAAGATCGAGCGCGCCCACATCCACGGCACGTCGATGGGCGGGATGATCGCGCAGGTCTTCGGCGCCAAGTACGCCGAGCGGACCGACCGGCTCATCATCAACTGTTCGGCCGCGAAGCTGGACCTCGCCGGCCGCCTCACCTTCCAGAACTGGATCGACATTTCGGAGGCGTACGGTTGCGGCAGCCGCACCCTGGCCGAGCTGATCGCGGTCCAGGCGCTCTCACGGAAGTTCCTCGACGGGCCGAACGGCCCCGGCGCGGTCGACATGATTCAGGACATTCTGGAGCGTTCGAACCGCAGGGAGGTCTACCAGCGCGCCTGCCGCGCGATGATGGAGATGGACCTCCGGCCTTACGCCAGCCAGATCAAGGCGCCGACGCTCGTGATCGGCGGCGACGAGGACATCATGACGCCGTGGGAAGTAGGCGAGACCGGCGCCGGCCAGACCTGGCTCGCCGAGAACATCCCGAACGCCGTCAAGCACGTGATCCGGGGCTCGAACCACTCGACGCTCTTCGACAACACCGAGGAGAACATGCGCGTGGTGGTCAACTTCCTCGGCGCCCGCAACGACCTCCTCGCGCCCCTGGAGGGTTAACGCGCCGGGCTTAGCCCCCCAGCGCCGCCGCGGCCTCGGCGCAGGTGACGCGTTCGGCGATGTTCTCCAGCGCGTAGTTGAGGCCGGCGTTGTGCCACTCGTCGTTGATGGTCGACGTGCCGTCGGTGAGCACGACGGCGCGGTAGCCGGCATCGGCGCCGTGGCGCGCGGTGTGCTCGACCGAGAAGTTGGTCCACGCGCCGGAGATCACGATGGTGTCCACGCCGAGCCCCTTGAGGATGGTCTCTAGGGGCGTGTCGTGGAAGGCGTTCATGCGCATCTTCTCGACCACCAGATCGCCGGCCTGCGGCTCCAGCCCCGCCACAGCCGCAGCGCCCCAGGTGCCGCGCACCATGGCCTTGGCCTCGGCGACGCCCTGGAAGAGCGGCGCGTTCAGCTTCAGGCCGGGCGCGCCTTCCTCGACGATGTAGTGCACGTGGATCACCGCCATGCCGGCCTTGCGCGCGGCTGCGGCGAGAGACTTCACGTTCTCCACCACGTTCTGCGAGGCCGCGTGCGCCGGCGCGCCGGAGTCGGCGAAGGCCCCGCCCTCCCCGATCACGTCGTTCTGCAGGTCCTGGATGATCAGCGCGCTGCGCGCAGGGTCCAGTTCGAAGGCCATGGGTCCCCTCCTACATGTATGCCAGGCGATTGCCGGCGACCTTGAGCGCGATCCGGTAGACCGAGGTCGAGCAGGTGCAGTAGAGCTCGTTCCACCCGATGCCGCCCCAGTTGAGGTTGGCCGAGTGCTCCGGCATCCCGATCACGCCGAGGTGCTCGCCGTCCGCTGCAAAGACCCAGAAGCCGCGCGGGCCGGTCACATAGACGTTGCCTTGCTCGTCGCACTTCATGCCGTCGACCACGCCGTTCTCCAGCACGCCGTCGCCGATGTTCTCGGCGAAGATGCGGCTGTTGGAGAGCGATCCGTCCTCGCCGACGTCGAACATCCGGATGTGGCCGCGCGTCGTGTCGTTGACGTAGAGGATGCTCTCGTCCGGCGTGAAGCAGAGGCCGTTCGGCTGGTCGAAGTCGTCGCCCTCGCAATGGAGTTCGCCGTTCGGCGCGATACGGAAGACTCCCTGGAAGCCCAGCTCCCGCTCGCGCTCCAGGCCGAAGACCGGCATGCGGCCGTACCACGGATCGGAGAAATAGACCGAGCCGTCCGACTTCACCACCACGTCGTTGGGGCTGTTCAGCTCCTTGCCCTGGTAGTGCGAGGCCAGCACCTGGCGCTCGCCGGAGGGCGTCTCGCGAGCCAGCGCGCTGGTCACGTGCTCGCAGATATAGAGGTTGAGGTCGGCATCCAGCGTCATGCCGTTGCCCTTGTTGTTGGGCTGGCGCACGTCGCTTGCGCCGTCCGCCGCGCTCCAGCGCCGGCGCGTGTCCTCCGGGATGTCGCTGAAGTAGAGGCACTGCTCGCCGGGGTGCCAGATCGGTCCCTCGGTGAACGTGAAGCCCGTGCAAACCTGGTCGACGGTGGCGTCCTCGGCCACGAGATCCAGCAGCCGCGGTGAATTGACCTCGATCATCCCATTCTCTCCCTTTGCGACAACGTGCCTCGCCTGCGCCGGCGGCGGGGCGATCCTATCACGCCAAGTGCTCGATGCTATGCCGCGCCGGCACCGATGACGGCATCGGCATCCACCTCGACCAGCATCTCCGGCGAGACCAGCGCCGCCACCTCGACCAGAGTCGAGCACGGGAAGTCGCCGGTGAAGAACTCCCGCCGCGCTTCGAGGAAGGCCGGGCGGTCGCGCTCCAGGTTCGACAGGTACACCCGCATCCGGACGATGTCGGCGAGGCTGCCGCCGGCCGCTTCCAGGTAGTGCCGGATGTTGCGGAAGATGATGCGCGACTGCTCGCCCGGATCGCCCACCGCGAGCACGTTGAAGTCCGCGTCCACCGCCACCAGGCCTGCGATATAGACCTGGTTGTCGCAGCGCAGGCAGTTGGACCAGAGGCCGGGCGCCGGCTCGGCCACATGAGGCGTCAGCACGCGTTCTATCGCCATTGTCGTATGTCCTCTCCCTTTCTGGTTATGGGCTGCGACGGGGAAGCGCTCACAGCCGATAGAGCCGCTGCGCGGTGCCCGCGAATATCTGCGCCCGGTCCGCCTCGCTCAAGTGGGCCAGCACATTCCGGTAGGCGCCGATCAGGCTCGCGTAGTCGGTCCAAAGCTTCTCGATCGGGAAGTTGCTGCCCCAGAGGCAGCGCTCCGGCCCGAAGAGGGCGACGGTCTCGCGCACCGTGCGCTCGATATGGGCCTGGTCTACCCGATGAATGAAAGTGCCGAGCCCCGAGAGCTTGACCGAGACGCTGGGCACGGCGGCAAGCCCTTCCATGCCCTCGCGCCAGGCCTGCCAGCCCCCGGGCGTCAGGTCCTCCGGCATCCCGCAGTGGGCGAGCACCATCGGCACGTCGGGGAACGCCGCGGCGAAGGCCGCGCCGTCCGCCATCTGCGCGGTGAAGACCTGCAGCTCGAAGACGAGGCCATGTTTCGCCAGCAGCCCGACGCCACGGCGCAGCGCCGCGTCGTTCATCACCGCCGGCCCGTCGGCGAAGCGGTACTGCTCGTTCTCGTGCCAGTGGAGCTGCATGCGGATGCCGCGCAGCAGCGGGTACCGGCTCTGCGCCTTGAGCGCCGCGCCGACATCCGGGTCGCGCAGATCGGCGTAGCCCACGATGGCGTGGGGATAGCCGGTGCGCTCGGCCTCCGCCTGCACCCACGCCACCTCGTCGACCGCTTGCGCGGGCGCCCAGTTGGCCTGCACGTAGATCGACTGCGCGACGCCGCTCCCCTCGATGTCGCCGAGATATTCCTCGATCGCATAGTCGCGCCGGATCGGCTCGTAGGGGCCGAAGATGCGCGGCTGCATCGGCCCCATCAGCCAAGGCAGGTCGCGCTGCCGCCAGATGTGATGGTGAGCGTCGACAATCCGGTCCATAGTGCCCTCATGGTGGCCCGAGACCGCCCCCGGCGCCAAGGGCTACCCTCCCACGGTCTCTTTCACGTTGCCGGCGCTTCTCCGGCCTGCTCGAGGATGGTTTGGATCACCTCTTCCGACAGCCTGAAGTTGCTGGCCTCCAAACGCTCCAGGAAATCACGAACACTCGATATGAAGCCCTCGCGCTTGGCTGCGAGCAGCACGCCGGCGAGCCCGGTTACGGCGATGCCGTGGGCTCGGGCATGAGCACGGCCCAAGGGTTCGTCCATCAGCACCAGGCATCGGTCGGGATTCTCGATCGCGAGCGCGAGAGTGCTGCCCTCGCCGGCGCCCAGATCGGCGAAGTGCTCACTATCCCCCCGAAGCGCCGCAACCTCGATCCATCCGTTCTCGATCGCTTCGGCCAGCTCACGCGCGCCCGGCCGCCCACCGCCCGCCAACACCTCGTCGCGGACTGAGGCCGTCACCGTGATCCGGTCGAACAGGTCGTGAAGCAGATGGAAGGCGCCGGCGGCGGCAAGCCCGATCAGGGGGCTCGCGTCGGCAACGACGAGACGTTCCGCCATGCTTCCACGGCTCCGGCGTCATCGCGGACGGCAGCCGCGTTGCCGTGCACCACGGGAATTCCGAGCCGCGACACATGCTCGATGAATGCGGCGGTCCCGAGGCCGGAGAAGCGCGCCGCCTGGCCGAGGGAAAGACTCTGCTCGCGGTACAGCGCGGTGGCTAGCGCGCGCCGTATGCCCTCTTCGGCCAGAAGCGTATCGTCGTCGAGATGGAAGAGGATGGCTTCGGGCCGATGCCGCTTCAGAACCATGACGGGTTGTTCACGCGCGGCGCGCAGTGCCTCAGAGGGATTGTTCTTCAACGCGCGGACGCTGACAGCTTTCATGACCGCCTCCTTTTGTAGGAACATAATGCAGGAACATGCAGGAATGCAATGGACAAGCCGTCAAAGCAGCGCAATGACTTTGGCGCCGGGGTGACCAATGGCCAAAGGTCAATTGACAATGAGCTTAGTCTGACTTAGTTTAATCGCATGCGAACCGTCAACATCCATCACGCGAAGACCCATCTGTCGCGCCTCGTCGAGGAAGCGGCCGGCGGCGAGGAAATCGTCATCGCCAAGCACAACCGCCCGGTGGCGCGCCTCGTCGCGCTGGAGGCCTCGACGCTCCCGCGCAAGCCTGGCGGCTGGGAGGGCCAAGTGTGGATGGCCGATGATTTCGACGCCCCACTCCCGAAGGATCTGGAGGACGCGTTCTATGGCGGTGACGGCGGCGACCCGCCTGCTGCTTGATACCCACGCATTCCTCTGGTGGCGGAGTGCGCCTTCGCGACTCGGACCGGCCGCACGGCAAGCCATCGCGGAGGCCGAGACAGTTTACGTCAGCATGGCCTCGGCATGGGAAGCGGCGATCAAGGTCTCGATCGGGAAGCTCAAGCTCGATGCCCCGTTTGAGGAGGGCGTTACCGAGAGCGGGTTTCGGCCCCTTCCGATCACGTTCAGGCATGTCGACCACTTGGCGGCGCTCCCGCCTTTTCACCGCGATCCCTTCGATCGCATGTTGATCGCACAGGCGCTCACCGACGGCCTGACGATGGTCACCGGTGACCGCCGCATTGCCAACTACGAGGTGGCGCTGCTGTCGACGGACGCATGACGCCTGAAGACCAAGGAAAGTGAACCCATGAACAACATCGACCTGAACGGCCGGCGCGCCGTCGTGACCGGCGCAGCCCAGGGGCTCGGGCGCGCGATTGCCGAGCGGTTGCAGGCGTCGGGCGCATCCGTCTACGTCTGGGATTTCGATGCCGCCGCCATGGCGGAGGCGCAGACGGACTGGCCGGCGGGCGGCCCGGCCGGCTGCATCGAGGTCGATGTTTCCGACCCGGATGCGGTGGAGGCGGCGCTTCGCGAGACGCAGGCGAGCGCCGGCGGCGTCGACATCCTGGTCAACAACGCCGGCATCTCCGGCCCCAACATGCCGACCTGGGAATACCCCGTCGATGACTGGCGCCGGGTCATCGACATCGACCTCAATGGCCCCTTCCTGACGAGCCGCGCCGTGGTGCCGCTGATGAAAGACGCGGGCTGGGGTCGAATCGTCAACATCGCCTCCGTGGCCGGCAAGGAGGGCAATCCCAATGCCCCCGCCTACAGCGCGGCGAAAGCGGGCCTCATCGGCCTCACCAAGAGCCTCGGCAAGGAGCTCGCAGGCTCCGGCGTGCTGGTGAACTGCGTGACTCCTGCCGCCGTGGAGACCCGCATCTTCGACCAGATGACCCAGACCCACATCAACATGATGAAGTCGAAGATTCCGCTGGGCCGCTTCGGCCTGCCGCAGGAGATCGCCGCCATGGTCGCCTGGCTCTGCTCCGAGGATTGCTCGTTCTCCACCGGCGGCGTGTTCGACCTGTCTGGCGGCCGCGCGACGTATTGATTTCGCGCGCCAGGCGTTGACGAGCGCGCGACGTATTGACCGGCCCCATCGTCGCCACCACACTCGCCGCAACCGAGAAGCCAGCGCGCCTAACGGCCCAACGACAAGAGGGAGATCATGAAGGAGCACGAAGAAGGCTATTCGATGCCGCTCGCGGCGCCGACCTTCACGAAGCCGCCGTTCTACGCCACGCCCGACAGCAAGATCCTGATGATGGCCTACCGCGCCGACCCCGACGCGGTGGCGTTCGAGGTGCCGGAGCCGCTGGAGCCGGTCGAGCCCAACCTCGTGCTCGCCTGGCTCGGCGACATGGGCCAGCCGACCCACTCGGTCGAGCTCTATCACGAGTGCCTGACCGGCATCATGGTCCGCTACAAGGAGTGGACCGGCTGGTACATCAACTACATCTGGGTCGACAACGACATGGCGCTCACCTTCGAGCGCGAGATCTACGGCTGGCCTGCCAACCTGTGCGACACCACGCCGCTCAAGTTCTACGGCAGCCAGGTGATCGCCCACTGCGACCGTGCCAGCGAGTGCCTCATGCGGCTCAGCATGAACGTCACCAGTCCGCCGCCGATCCGCCGCGCCGACAGCGCCATCGAGGACCGCTTCGCCGAGCTGGTCGACGCTGACTTCCTGCAGATCCGAAAGATCCCCCACCCCGAGGAAGGCGGCAAGCCGATCAAGCAACTGCTCCTGATCCGGCCCGAGGACTTCGCGCTGCACGAGATCTGGACCGGCACCGGCCATCTGGAGCTCGGGCGTTCCGGCCTCTACCCGCACCTCCACAAGCTCGCGCCGGTGGAGATCCTGGAGACCTGGTACCTCAAGGCCTCCTGGGTCGTGCCCTACCCCAAGGTGATCTGGGACAACAGGTAGAGCGCATCCGCCATTGTCGGAGGCGCGATAGGCCGCGGCTGCGGCCCGCCGCTCCTGCCTACATGCAAGGCCGCCCCGTCGCAACAGAGGGCGCGGCGGCCGCAGGGCGAATTTATTGTCCGCCCGTCGAGCAAAGTGAGTTGAAGTCGGGGCTGGCCATTCCGTTTTCGATGTGGCAGTGTGCCGGTCATGGCGACGCTGCCGGCTCTGGATTCGTCCATTGATCTGCGCGCGGTCAGGGTGCGCCCGACCTGGGGCGCGCGCGAGCACCGGCGCTGGGACCGGTTGGTCGAGGAGCACCACTACCTGGCGTTCCACGGCGTCATCGGCAAGGGCCTGCGCCATGTCGCGGTGCATGGCGAGATCTGGCTCGCACTGATCGGCTGGCAGCCCGGCGCGTTCAAGCTGGGCGCGCGCGATCGCTGGATCGGGTGGTCGGCCGAGCAGCAGTTCCGGCGCCTGCATCTGATCGCCAACAACTCTCGCTTCGTCATCCTGACGCCTGAGCGGGTGCCCAACCTGGCCTCGCGGGTGCTGGGGCTGAGCCTGCGGCGGCTGTCGAAGGACATGCAGGCGGCGCACGGATATCCGGCTCTTCTGGCCGAGACCTTTGTGGACGTCTCGCGTTTCGCCGGCACCTGCTACCGCGCGGCCAACTGGCGCTCGCTCGGGCTGACGCGCGGCTTTGCCCGCGAGCCCGGAGGGGCGGCGCGCTGGCGTCACCACGGCCAGCCCAAGGAGGTCTTCGTGTTCGAACTGACAGACGGCGCCCCCGAGGCGCTGAGCACGGTTGAGATGCCGGCAAACTGGAGCACCGAGCAGCATAGCGAGCCGATGGCCGCGCCCCGGCTGCGCAGCCTGTTCGAGTGTCTGGGCGAGGTGCCCGAGTACCGCCATGCCCGGGGCAAGCGCTATGCGCTCAACACCATTCTGACCCTTGCCGTTGCCGCCCGGCTTGCCGGCTACCGGGGGGTGAACGCATTCGCCCAGTTTGCCGCCCTGCTCTCCCAGGAGCAGCTCAAGGCGGTGGGCGCCTTCTGGAGCCCCTCCAAGCAACGCTACACCCCACCCGCGATCACCACCTTCCACAATGTCCTTGCCGCCTTGCCGCCGGAGACCCTGGACAACGCCATCGGCCAGTGGACCGGCCAGCACGACAGCGCGCACGCGCCCGTCGCCGTGGACGGAAAGGACCTGCGCGGCGCCTCGAAGCAGACCGAGGACGGGCGCAGGATGATGGTCGCGGCGGTGGAGCATGACACCGGCGTCGTCCTCGGGCAGGTCGAGGTCGACTCCAAGAGCAACGAAATCCCGGCCGTGCGCGAACTCTCCGGCGGTCTCGATCTCACGGGACGGATCGTCACCATGGATGCGATGCACGCCCAGCACGAGACCGCGCGCTGCCTGCTCGGGCGCCGTGCCGACTATGTGGTCAGCGCCGTCAAGGACAACCAGGAGACCATCCTCGAAGACCTCAAGGCGATCGACTTCAGCGATGCGGCCTGGCACGAAACCGTCGACAAGGGCCATGGCCGCATCGAGCGCCGGCGCTGCGCCGTCGTCGACCTCTCCGCCGCCGAGTGGGACGGCTACGCCAATCTCCACGGGCGGCGCCAGGCGATGTGCATCGAACGTGAGCGCGAGATCCTCAAGACCGGCAAGCGCAGCATCGAGGTCACCTGGAGCCTTACCTCGCTCGGCGCCGAGCGCGCCGGACCCGAGGAGCTGCTCGACCTCGTGCGCAACCACTGGCACATCGAGAACCGCCTGCACTATGTGCGTGACTTCACTTACGACGAAGATCGTTGCCGGGCGTACGTGCGCCACCTGCCCAGAAATCTGGCCTGCTTGAGCAATGCGGCCATCGCCATCGTGCGCTGCGACGGCCGCTTCCGCTACATACCCGAGGCCAACCGGCACTACGCCGCCCGCGCCCAGGAGGCCCTCGACGCGATCATGATCGCGCCCATCGGCTGATACCGCGCGACCCACCGCCGCACCGGGACGTGCCGCAGGGCGGCGCGGCGAAACCACTCCGCCCGTCGAGGCCGAAAACGCCGTCCGGCGGCTTCGGGCAACCACCGTGACGTCGCCCAGGCCGGTTCGGGGCTCCCCCGAACCACCAGCAGCGAGCGCGACCTCACCCATCACGAGCCCTCAGCGCGACAAAAAATTGTTCCTGGCGGCGGCCGAGACCTACTTGTACTCGACCAGCACTTCCCGATAGGGCGTGGTGCCGACGTTCTTGGCCTTGTGACGGGCCGGGACGCGTATCCCCTTCCCCGGCTCGGACAGAACCTCGATCTCGTCGCCGTCCACCAGCAGCGAAAAGACCCCGCCGGTCGGCACGTCGATCGTGCCCACGTCGTTCCCGTGCTCGTCGGTCACCTGCAAGGGCGCGCCCGAGATCGCGTACCACATGTAGCTCCGCTCATGCGTGTGCAGGGGCGTTTCCTCACCCGGAGCGAGCTCGAAGTTCCAGACGGCGACCTTGTCGTTCTCGAAGACTTTCTCAGTCCCTACACCGGCCATCGGGCGATCCTCCCAATTGATTCCCTTCCCGCCTTAGGAGCATAGCGACTTCTACCCGTCAAGCAGCGGCCGGCCCCTTCCTTCGCGGTGCCCGCCACTGCCGCCGGCGTGACACCGTAGGCATTCCCTATAGACTTCGCCGCGCAAGGGCACAGCGGGAAGGACGGCGATGAAGGCAGCCTATTTCGAGCGGCATGGCGGACCCGAGGTCATCCGCTACGGCGACCTGCCGGACCCGGCGGCCGGGCCGGGCGAGATCGTCGTCGACATTCACGCCGCCAGCGTCAACGGCGCAGACTGCAAGGTGCTGTCGGGCCGCTACAGCCAGGTCGCGGCGTTTCCCTTCGTGCTCGGGCGCGATTTTTCCGGCACGGTCGCGGCGCTTGGAGAGGGCGTGGACGGGTTCGCGCCGGGCGATCCGGTGTTCGGCGTCTGCGACGTGGGGGCAGGAAGGCGCCTACGCCGAGAAGATCGCGATGAAGGTGGCGTTGGTTGCGCGCAAGCCCGACAATCTCTCCCATGTGGATGCCGCAGCGCTCGCGCTGATCGGTCTCACGGCGGTGGTTTCGATCGAGGACACCCTCGCCCTGCAGCCGGGCGAGAAGATCCTGATTCAGGGCGGCGCCGGCGGAGTCGCCGGTTTCGCCATCCAGCTCGCCAAGCACATCGGCGCCCATGTCATCGCCACCTGCAGCGCCCGCAACATCGACTATGTGCACGGCCTCGGCGCGGACGAGGCGATCGACTACAACGCGCAGGATTTTAGGGAAGCTGTCTCGGACTGCGATGCCGTGTTCGAGACCGTGGGCGGCGACGTGGCCCAGCGCTCCTTCGCCGTGCTCAGGCCCGGAGGCCGCGCGGCGTTCATCGCCTCGGGCCCGAGCGCGCCGGAGCCCCCGCGCAACGACCTGACTGCGCTGCGCCCGAGGGTCGGGCGCGACCGCCCGCATCTGCTGCGCATCCTCGAACTGGTCGAGGCGGGCGCCGTCCGTGTGCCCGAGATTCGCACCTTCCCGCTCGCGGACGCTGCGTCCGCGCTCGTCACCAGCGCCGCCCGCCATCTCAGGGGCAAGCTGGTCCTGAGCATTCGCTGATAACCCTCTCCCAGGGCTCGATGATGCCCCCCTCGCGAGGGGCCGTGTCGAGAGCAGGCAAGCGGAGGCGTTCGAGGGCGGAGAACAAGGACGGCGGGCGGTCGTCCCGCCTTTCGGACGATGCGATCCGGGCGTCACTCCCGCTCGCGCCGCCAAGCCTCGAATGCGGCGAGTGTCGCCTCGTTCGGCGGATAGGTGCCGGGCACGGGCGCGCCGTCCCGGACTCGCTCGAGGATGAACTCCTCCACCAGCTCCTGCTCGCCCGCGCCCAGGGCCACGTCGTCGGCGAGGCCGCGCGGAACGACGCACACACCGTCCGCATCCCCCACCAGCACGTCGCCGGGAAACACCGCGACCCCGCCGCAGGCGATCGGGTCCTGCACGGCGGCGGCGAAATGGACGGCCAGGCTGGCGGGCGCGGCACTGCCGGTACAGAAGGTCGGGAATGCGATGGCGGCGACCGCCGCCGCGTCGCGCATCGGGCCATCGGCGACGAACGCCGCGACGCCGCGAACCTTGAGCCGCGTGATCAGGATGTCGCCCAGGGCACCGGCGCCCTGCTCTCCACGGCAGTCGCAGACCAGCACCTGGCCCGGCGGGCAGGCCTCGATGGCCTTGCGCTGGGGATAGTCCGGGTCGGCCAGAATCTCGGGCGTGCAGAGGTCTTCCCGCATGGGAATGGTGCGCAGCGTGTAGGCCTCGGCCGCAAAGCGGGCGTGCTGCGGATTCAAGGGGCGGGAGCCCTGGATGAAGGCGTGGCGCAGACCGCGCTTGAGCAGTTGCATGGTGACCGTAGCGACGCTCACGGCACGCAATCGCTCCAGGGTCTCGTCGGCCAGCGGCCTCTCCGATGTTGTTGGCATGCGCTTGCCCTACCTTCCCCGATGGCCGACCGGCATGACCCGTGTCGGGCGCCCCTTCGGAGCAGATCATATTGCGGAATTGCTGTTCAATGGCACGCTGTGCCGGCGCGAACCAGAGCGCCCGCTTGAACGGATGAGCGTGGAGACATAGACCATGCCCCTGCAAAACCTCAATCACTTCCTCGTGCTGACCGAGGATCTCAAGGCCACCCGCGACTTCTACGTCGATATCCTGGGTCTCGAGGACGGCTACCGGCCGCCCTTTGCGTTCGACGGCCACTGGATTTATCTGGGTGACCGCGCGGTGATCCACGTGGCCGAACTCGGGGACTATCTGAAGAGGCGCGATCGCGCGCACGACGCTTCCGAAGACGGCACCACCGGCTCGATCGATCACATCGCGTTCGAGGCCACCGGGCTCAAGGACATGATCGCGAGGCTGGAAAAGCACGGCATCGCCGCCAGCCACCGCAAGGTGCCGAACCTCGACCTGCACCAGGTCTTCGTCATTGACCCGAACGGCATCCGTATCGAGCTGAACTACCCTGCCCTTGAGGGGGCGGAGGTGGACATCTCCGAATAGCCGGCCACGCGCGGGCTGCTGGAGCGAGTCCGTCGTTGACGGGCTCGCGACAGGCCGCGACCGCGGCCCGCCGCGAATGCGGCGCCCACGCGGAGGCGCCGGCCGCAGGCCGGCTGCCGTGAGCGACAAAGACTCAGAGCGTTTCCGTATGAAACGGGTGCGCTCTACACGACCACCGCAGCACCGCTTTCCGCGGGGCCCACGTTGCTGCGGAAGACGGCGAAGAGCTCGCGCCCGATGCCGCTGGCGTTGGCGGAGAGATCGGCCCGGGCCGGCGCCCGCGCGGCGAACGCCGCCGGATCGACAAGCACGTCGAGCCGGCCCGCCGCGGCGTCTAGTCGGAGCATGTCGCCGTCGCGCACCCGCGCGATCGCCCCGCCCGCCGCGGCCTCGGGCGTGACGTGGATGGCCGCGGGCACCTTGCCCGACGCGCCGGACATGCGCCCGTCGGTGACCAGCGCCACGCGGAAGCCCTGGTCCTGCAGGGAACCCAGGACCGGCGTCAGCGCGTGCAGCTCGGGCATGCCGTTGGCCTGCGGACCCTGGAAGCGCAGCACGCAGACAAAATTACGCTCCAGCGCGCCAGCGCGGAACGCGGTCTTGATCTCCTCCTGGTGCTGGAACACGCGGGCCGGGACCTCGACGACATGGTGCTCGGGCTTCACCGCCGAGGTCTTGATCACCGCCTGGCCGAGATTGCCGGTCAGCACGGCGAGCCCGCCGGTGCGCTGGAAGGGATCGGCCGCAGGGCGCAGGATCCTCTGGTTCAGGCTCGCGCGCGTGCCCTCGCGCCAGACCAGCCCATCGTCGCCCAGCACCGGCTCCTCGGTGTAGCGGGCCAGTCCGTCGCCGGCGACGGTGCGGACGTCGCCGTGCAGCAGCCCGGCTTCCAGCAGCTCGCCGATCATGAAGCCGAGCCCGCCGGCGGCGTGGAAGTGGTTCACGTCGGCCAACCCGTTGGGATAGACCCGCGCCATCAGCGGCGTGACGGCGGAAAGCTGCGCCATGTCTCCCCAGTCGATCAGCACGCCCGCAGCACGGGCCATCGCGATGAGGTGCAAAGTCAGATTGGTCGAGCCGCCGGTGGCGTGCAGGCCGACCATGCCATTGACGAAGGCACGCTCGTCCAGCACCGCGCTCGCGGGCGTGTAGGAGTTGCCCTTGGCGGTGATCTCCAGCGCCCGCCGCGCCACCGCTCGCGTGAGCGCTTCGCGCAGCGGCGTGCCGGGATTGACGAAGCTGGCACCTGGCAGGTGCAGGCCCATGAACTCCATCAGCATCTGGTTCGAGTTCGCCGTGCCGTAGAAGGTGCAGGTGCCCGGGCCGTGATAGGACGCCATCTCGGCGGCCATCAGCTCGTCCCGGCCGATCTCGCCGCGGGCGAAGCGCTGGCGCACGGCGGCCTTCTCGTCGTTCGGCAGGCCCGAGGTCATCGGTCCCGCCGGCGCAAAGATCGCCGGGACATGGCCGAAGGTCGCCGCCGCGATCACGAGCCCGGGGACGATCTTGTCGCAGACGCCGAGGAAGACCGCCGCGTCGAAGCAGTTGTGCGAGAGCGCCACGCCCGCCGCGAGCGCGATCACATCGCGGCTGAAGAGCGAGAGCTCCATGCCCGGCTGCCCCTGGGTAACGCCGTCGCACATCGCCGGCACGCCGCCGGCGACCTGGGCGGTGCCGCCCGCCTGCCGTGCTTCCTCTCGGATCAAAGCGGGAAAACCCTCGAAGGGCTGGTGCGCCGAGAGCATGTCGTTATAGGCGGTGACGATGCCGATGTTGCCGGCGCTGCCGTCTGCCTGGCGCACCTTGTCGGCCTCCGGGCTGGCGGCGAAGGCGTGCGCGATGTTGCCGCAGGAGAGATGCGCGCGCGCGGGCCCGGCGTCGCCGGCCCGGGCCATGCGCTCCAGATAGGCGGTGCGGACGGTCCGGCTCCGCGCGCGGATCCGCTCGGTCACCTGGTGCACGGTATCGTTCAGTGTCATCGGGCTCTCCCGATCGTTGCCCTAGAGAGCGTCCGTCTTTGACGGACGCGCGACAGGCCGCGACAGCGGCCCGCCGCGAATGCGGCGCGCTCGCGCAGGCATCGGCCAAAGGCCGATTGCCGTGAGCGATAAAGGCATAGAGCGTATCCGTGTAACACGGATACGCTCTATGGCGCCCAGTAGAGGGTGGCGGGGTTCGGCCCGTCGAGGACCAGCCGGACCGGGGCATCGGCGGGGCCGGCCGCAGCCCGAGCGCGATCCAGCGCCGCGCGCTTCTCCGCGCCATGGATCAGCACGAAGCAGCGGCCCGCCCCGGTCAGCGCCGGTGCGGTGAGCGTGATGCGTTCCTCCGGGGCACCGGGGGCACGCAATCTGAGCGCCGCCGTGCCGCATTCCGCCGAAAGCGCCTCGTCCAGGCGGTCGGCGCCGGGGAAGAGCGAGGCAGTGTGCAGGTCCTCCCCCATCCCCAGCACGCAGGCATCGAGGGGCAGGAGCGTGGACAGCGCCGGCGCGTCGTCGAGCGCCACGAAGCGCGCGGCACGGGCCGGGCCGGCCAACAACGTCTCGTCGAGCAGGCGCCGGTTCGAGCGCGGATGATCGGCGGGGACGCAGCGCTCGTCCGTGAGAGTTACCGCGACAGTCCCCCAGTCGAGCGCATGGCCGCCGAGCGCGGAGAGGAACGCGGCAGGCGTGGTGCCGCCCGGCACCGCCAGCGCCGCGCGGCCGGTGTCTCGAATCGCCCCCTCCAGCACCGCCGCGACCTCGCCGGCCAGAAGGCGGGCCAGCGCGCCCCGCTCTTCGGCCTCGACGATCCGCGTCACACCGCGAGCGAGCGCCAGCGCCGCCCGTCCCGATGCATCAGCATCAGTGCATCTTCTGGCCCCGACGAATAGCTGTCGTAGGCTTGGGGTCGTTGCGGAACGGTCTCCGCCGCAGCGATGATCGGATCGATCCAGCGCCAGGCCGCCTCGACCTCGTCGCCCCGCATGAAGAGCGTCTGGTCGCCGCGGATCACGTCCATCACCAGCCGCTCATAGGCGTCCGGCATGCGCAGCCCCTCGGCGCCCAGGGTCTCGGCAAAGGTCATGTCGAGCGGCGCCTCGCAGAGCCGCATGCCGCCGGGTCCCGGCTCCTTGATCGTCAGCCTCAGCTTGATCCCCTCGTCGGGCTGCAGCCTGATCGCCAATACGTTGGGACGCGTGTTCCCCGCGCTCTCGGAGAAGATCGAATGCGGCGCGTCCTTGAAGACGACGGCGATCTCCGACATTCGAGCCCGCAGCCGCTTCCCCGTGCGCAGATAGAAGGGCGCCCCGTTCCAGCGCCAGTTGGCGACCTCCGCCTTGACCGCCACGAAGCTCTCGGTGCGCGATCCGGGGTTCTCCGCATCCTCCAGATAGCCCGCCTCGCCGTTGATGCCGAGATACTGGCCGCGCACCACGTCGCCGAGCCCCTCCAGCGGCTTCAGGCTGCGCAGCACCTTGAGCTTCTCGTCGCGCACCGCGTCCGGATCGAAATGTGCCGGCGGCTCCATGGCGGTAAGGCAAAGAAGTTGCAGAAGATGGTTCTGCATCATGTCCCGAAGCGCGCCGTTCCGGTCGTAATAGGCGCCCCGGCCGCCGACGCCGACCCGTTCGGCGACGGTGATCTGCACGTGATCGACATGGCGGGCGTTCCAGATCGGCTCGAAGAGCGCATTGGCGAAGCGCAGCGCCATCAGGTTCTGTACCGTCTCCTTCCCGAGATAGTGGTCGATCCGGTAGATCTGGCGCTCGTCGAAGAGCGTCGCAAGCCGCCGGTTCAGCGCCTGTGCGCTCCCGAGATCGCGGCCCAGCGGCTTCTCGACGACCAGCCGGGTGTCGGGCGTCCGGCAGCCGCTCCCCGCCAGCCGTTCGCTGATCGGGCCGAAGAGGTGCGGCACCACCGAGAGATAGAAGACCCGCATGCGCTCCGAGCCTTCGAGCTTGTCGGAGAGCGAGGCCCAGCCCCCCTCGCCCTCCGCATCGACACGCGCGTAGTCGAGCATGTCGAGGAAGGTCGCCGCCCGATCGGGATCGAGAGCATCCGGACCCGCATGCTCCTTGAGCGCCGCCTCGGCCATGCGGCGATAGCCGTCGGCGTCGAGCGCTCTTCGGCCGACGGCGATCACCCTCGAACCCTGCAACACCTGCCCGTCGAGCATGCGGCGATAGAGCGCGGGCAGCAGCTTGCGCCGCGCCAGATCACCAGTGCCGCCGAAGACGACGAGATCGAAGGGATCGACCGGAATGACTCGCGAAACCATGTTCGGCTCACCTCTGGTCCGCCTGCGGACGGCGGCTTTGAGAGGACTACCCCCGCTTCCCTAAGCGATCAGGTGAATATCACTTTCAAAGCTCATGCCGCCATGGCGGGTTTGCGCCGGCCCGGGAGACGGTGATCGCAGCCACCCGATTGCCGAAGCGAATCGCCTTGCGCATCCGATCCGAATCGACGGCAGCCAGGGAGTCCTTGGTGAGCAGTCCGAGCTCCGCGAGCTTGGCCAGCACGCCCGCGTTGAAGGTATCGCCCGCACCGATGGTGTCGACGACATCGACGCGATCGGCCGGAACCGAGACCTCGGTGCCTTCTCTTAGGAAGGCGCTGGCGCCGCTGTCGCTGCGCGTCAGGATCACGACGGACGGCCCGGCCTGGCGCACGAAATCCAGCTTCTCGACCAGCGACTCCGGACCGGGGTAAAGCCAGTTCAGATCCTCGTCCGAGACCTTCACGATGTCCGCGAGCGCGATCATCCGATCCAGACGGCCGCGATAGCGCCTGATGTCCCGGATGAAGCTCGGCCGGACGTTCGGATCGAGCATGATCACGCGGGCCGCGGCCTCGCGCTTCAGCAGGGCGGCATAGGCCTCGGCACCGGGCTCGAAGACCAGACTGATGCCGCCGAAGTAGAGCGTGCCGACCTCGCCGGGCAGCGGGGGCATGTCGGCCTGGTCGAGCATCCGGCCGGCCGAGTTCTCGTCGTAGAAGGTATAGGTGGCCTGGCCATCCGTGAGCTGCACGAACGCGAGCGTGGAGAGACGGTCGGAGGTGACGACCAGCGACGTGTCGACATGGTTCGCGTGAAGCGAGGCGGTCAATTGCCGGCCGAACAAATCGGTGGAAAGCCCGGTCAGCATTCCCGTCTGCACGCCGAGCCGCCCGAGCGCGATCGCGGTGTTGAAGACCGCACCGCCGACGTGCGGCACGTAGCCCTCCTGCCCCGACTCGGTCGGCATCGGGATCATGTCGATCAGGGCCTCGCCGCAGCAAAGGAGCATCGAATCACGCCTCCACGCCGTCGAAGAAGCGATGCAGGGCTTCGCGCGGCCCCCTGGACGATACCTCTTCGAGCTGCCGCGCAAAGGCTTCCGTCCAGGGCTTGCTCCGGCCGAGGTCGCCAAAGATCTCCGAGAGGCCGAGGAAGGCCATGGGATCGTTCCGCGCAGCCCGCGCTGCAGAGGTCAATTGCTCGCTCCTCAAGTCCTGCAGCTCGATCCCGGAGTCGGCAGCGGTGGCGCAGAAGCGGCTCCAGAACGCGATCTCAAGCGCCAGCCCCTCGATCGGCGCCCCCCGCTCGAGGGCGTCCGAGACCGTGGGCAGCAGGAACTTCGGCAGCCGGTTCGAGGCATCCTGGCAGAGCCGCGCGACGGTGTCACCGAGCGCAGGGTTCGAGAAGCGCCGGGCACAGGTCGTCAGGTAGTCATCGAAGTCGAGGCCGGGAATCGGCGTGAGCACCGGAATGACCTCGCGGCGCATCAACTGCATCATCCAGCGCGCGATGTCCTTATCGTCCATGGCGTCGTGAACCGTCTCGTAGCCCAGCAGGGCCGACGGATAGGCGATCGCCGTGTGGCTCGCGTTGAGAATTCGCAGCTTCATGGTCTCGTAGGGCGTGACGTCGTCGACGAATTGCACGCCGACATGCTCCAGCGCCGGGCGCCCCTGAGGAAAGTTGTCCTCGATCACCCACTGCCTGAAGGGCTCGCAGACGACGGGAGCGGCATCGTCCAGGCCGAAGCGTTCCGCCACCAGCTCGCGCTCGCGTTCCGACGTGGCAGGCGTGATGCAATCGACCATCGCGTTCGGAAAGGCGACGGTCGAGGCAATCCAGTCGTGCAGGTCGCGAGAGACCAGGCCTGCGAGGCCGAGCACGGTCCGGCGGGTGACATCGCCGTTGTGCGGAACGTTGTCGCAGGAGAGCACGGTGAAGGGCGCGATCTCTCGTGCCCGGCGCTCTTCGAGAGCAGCAATCAGCACGCCGAACACGGTCTGCGGATCGTCCGGATTCTCGGCGTCGTGGCGAATTTCAGGATGTCCCGCATCGAACCCGCCGGACGTCGCGTCGATGAAGTATCCGCCCTCGGTGATCGTGAGCGAGACGATGCGGATCGCCGGGTCGGCAAGGCGGTCAATGATCGCCTCTGCGCGCACCTCGCAGAAATCGACCATCGAGCCGACGACTCGCGCCGAGGACCCGTCCGCGCTCAGGTCGACCACCGTCGTCAGCCAGTCCTGCGCGGCCAGCCGTCGCCTTTGCGCGGCATCGAAGGACGTGATCCCAGCACCGACGACCGCCCAGTCGAGATCGCGGCCCTGTTCGAAGAGCCTGTCCAGGTAGAACATCTGGTGGGAGCGATGGAAGTTGCCGACGCCGATGTGGAGGATGCCCGGGCTCAGCGAAGACCGCGCGTAGCGCGGCCCGGCGACGTGGCCCGGCAGCCGGTCGAGATTGGCGAGGGAGAGCTTCACGGGGGTGACCGGTCGATTCATTCTTGTTGTCCGCCGCGCTGGATGTGAGTGACGCGGCACGCCGCGCACGAGAAGATGAGTGACGCCCTTCCGCTCAGGTCCTGCAGCGTGAACGGCCTCGTCCTGGCAACCCGTTGGACGAGGCGCCGGGAGGGCCCGCGTCGTTCGCCAGTTCGAGGCAAACGTTCAGCCTGTCCTACCTTGCCCAGTTCGACCCTCGCAATTCATCGGCCACCTTGCTGCTCCCGACGCGGCGACGAAACCTTTCACGGCGCGTGTTCGATGACAAGCGCCCGACGCAGCGGGCTGCGGGCGACGGCCGGAACCGGTCCGGTCGCAAAATCCTCAAACGTATGTGAGATTCTCCGAGACAAAGTGAGATTAAATGAGATTCTGGGGCGAAAGCACCGGTAACGACGAAGCGAAGCGTTCGCGGCGGGGCCTCCCCGCAACCCGCGGCCCACCCCCTTGCCAGGGCCCCCGGCGCGCATCGTGCTCCCGATCGACATGGCGCAATCCTGGCTGGGGCGACGCGCGCCGTGCACCGCACCATGGTCCGGAGCGTTCGCTCGGAACGAAATGTTGCTGTCTGGGGTCCGGAGTCTGTTCCTCCGATGTTGTGTAGCTATAGAGTCAAATTATACCATTTGACCTGGAATCATCCCAAGTCTTGTGCATATGGTGTACTTGATTCCCCAGACAGCCGAGCTTGTGCAGATGAAGCTGCTGTCGCGCAATCCAACTCTGCATCTTGGCACTACCCACGCGAGGAAGTTCCGAAATGAAGATTGCTACGGGCTGGAAGACGACAAGCGAGAAGAAGGGCTTGGCGAAGGCCGCAGCGGCTGTCGCGATCATCCTGCTGCCACTGTCTGCGTGCGGCGGGGGCGGCGACGGCCCGGCCATCAGCACTGGTGACGTCAGAGACCTGACTGGCTTGTCAGCACCGGCAGAGACGCCTGCGGCGCAGAATGCGCGCCAGCCAGCCATCGTCTCGCGCACCGACTCGCTAATCATATCCACGATACACGCGGAGACGACCCACCCTGACGTTCCCCAGTTTCGCCTCCGGGCACGTTGTTCCGGGACTCGGTGTTCAATTTCGGAACCCGCGACCGGATACACCCAGACCTTGCGGCTGACCGACCTCGAGTTTCCGGCCAGCGATACTGAGGCGGTCGGAACCAAGCACGGCGTGACTCTGATGTCGGGAACCATCCGGAGCCAAGGCGATGCTCTCACGGGATATGGCGCATGGATGCGACATGGCGCGTTTGCCATGCAGACTGAACGTTTGAGTGCACAGGGCGTCACGGTGAACGCTCGATACGCCCTAGCCGGAGGAGATCTCACGGGCACCCGGCCGACCGGTGGCGCAACGTGGCTTGGCCTTATGGTTGGAACACCCGCCACCGGAAGCAACCGCGGTGATCGCCTGCAGGGAGACGCAGCTCTGAACTACGACCTGAGCTTTGATTCTCTCGACGTCGCATTCAGCAGCATCAAGAACATCGACCGCGGAACAGCGCACTCCACGGAGACAGTGATGTTCCAGAATGTCCGGATAGGTTTTGGAGGGACTTTCGAAGCCGGCTTGTCCGGGAACCGTATCCAGGGTGGCTTCTACGGCCCGGGCCACGCCGAGGCAGCGGGCATTTTCGAGCAGTCGAACATCGTTGGCGCGTTCGGGGCGAAGCGTCAGTAGAGGTGAGCTCCGCACAGCGGCAGCCGTATGGGATGAATGCTGGAGTGTTCCAGCATGAAACGGGAACGCTCTAACCTCGGCCTTCCGCTCGCTTCTGCGCCCGCGCCCAGGAATCGCGCAGGCCGACCGTGCGGTTGAAGACTGGCGCGTCGGGCATGGAGACCGGATCGGGGCAGAAATAGCCCTGGCGCTCGAACTGCACCGTCTCCCCCGGCGCCGCGTCGGCGAGAGCCCGCTCGAGCCGGCAGCCCCTCAGCACCGTGCGCGATGCCGGGTTGAGGTCGTCCCACAGCGTGCCGCCCTCCGTACCCGGCAGCGGCTCGCTAAAGAGGGAGTCGTAGAGCCGCACCTCGGCCTCCACCGAGTCCTGCGCCGAGACCCAGTGCAGCGCCCCCCTCACCTTGCGCCCGTCCGGCGCCTGGCCGCCACGGGTCTCCGGGTCGTAGGTGCAGCGCAGCTCGGTGACGGCACCTGAGGAGTCCTTGACCGCCTCCTGGCAGGTCACGAGATAGCCGTAGCGCAGACGCGCCTCCCGGCCCGGCGCCAGCCGGAAGTATTTTTTCGGCGGGTCCTCCATGAAGTCGTCGGCCTCGACATAGAGGGTGCGGCTGAAGCGGACCTGCCGGGTGCCGGCATCCGGGTTCTCCGGGTTGTTGAGGGCGTCGACCCACTCGCCCTCGCCTTCCGGGTAGTTCTCGATCACGAGCTTGAGCGGGTGCAGCACGCCGAAGCGGCGCGGCGCGGTCTTGTTCAGCCGCTCGCGCACCGCGTGGTCGAGCATCGCCTGCTCCACCAGGTTGTCGCTGGTCTTGGAGATGGCGAGCAGGCCTACGAAGTCGCGGATCGCTTCGGGCGGCACGCCGCGCCGGCGCAGGCCGCGCAGGGTCGGCATCCGGGGGTCGTCCCAGCCGTCCACCCTGTCCTCCTCCACCATCTGCGTGAGGCGCCGCTTGGAGAGCACGGTGTGGCTGAGATTGAGGCGCGAGAATTCGTACTGCCGCGGCACCATCGGCACCGGCAGGTGCTCGATCAGCCAGTCGTAGAGCGGGCGGTGATCCTCGAACTCGAGCGTGCAGAGCGAATGCGTCACGCCCTCGATCGCGTCCGACTGCCCGTGCGCGAAATCGTAGGTGGGATAGATGCACCAGTCCTCGCCGGTGCGCGGGTGGGCGGCGTGCAGGATGCGATAGAGCACGGGGTCCCGCATGTTGATGTTGCCCGACGCCATGTCGATCTTCGCCCGCAGCACCCGCGCGCCCTCGGGAAACTCGCCCGCGCGCATGCGGCGGAAGAGATCCAGGCTCTCCGCCGCCGGGCGGGTGCGATAAGGGCTGTCGCGCCCGGGCTCGGTGAGCGTGCCGCGATGCGCGCGAATTTCCTCGGCCGAAAGGTCGTCCACATAGGCGTCGCCGCTCTGGATCAGGTGCTCGGCCCACGCGTAGAGGCGCTCGAAATGGTCGGAGGCGAAATAGAGATGGCTGCCCCAGTCGAAGCCGAGCCAGCGCACGTCCGCCATGATGGCCTCGATGAACTCGTGCTCCTCCTTCGTGGGGTTGGTGTCGTCGAAGCGCATGTGGCAGCGCCCGCCGAACTCCTGCGGCACGCCGAAGTTGAGGCAAATCGACTTGGCGTGCCCGATGTGCAGATAGCCGTTGGGCTCGGGCGGAAAGCGCGTCACCACCTCGTCATGCCGCCCGGCTTCCAGGTCGGCGCGGACCACCGCCCGAATAAAGTCGTCGCCTGCGCTCATGCTACGCCGTTATGGTCAGGGGGTGCCCGATGAGTCGACGATCGTCGGTGAGGAGTTTTAGCCCCTCTTCCTGGGCCTGCACCAGAAGAAGCTCGTCGAAGGGATCCTTGTGAGGAATTGGGGTCTCGAGATCGCACGCGGCGTGCCGCGCGGTCATGGTCAGGAACGTCACCCCCTGCCCTTCGAGCGCGGCGACCACATCGTTCGGATCGTAAGGGCTCTTGCGCTCGCCGGAGGGATGTATGGCGCGAAACTTGAGGCGCATCTCCCAGATCGACACGGCGCTCACGTAGAGCCGTGCCTCCCACGTGTCGAAGAACCGACGCTCCAGCTCGGAAATCCAACTGTGGGCCCGCATGAGCTTATAGAGGTATGACGTATCGAGAAGGACGCGCATCGGTGTTCGGCCGCTATTCCTTGTCTTCGAGTCCGAGCACCCGGCGGCTCAACGCCGGATCGTGAAAGGCGGCGATCATCGCCTCGGCTTCTTCCGGGGAGGCATCCGCGATCCCGAGGCGCCGCCGGTCGGCCTCCAGCTTGTCGAAGTCGATTCCGCCCCGTCCCGCGCAACGCACGAGTTCGACGACCGGCTCGCCGTGCTTGGTGATGACCACGCGCTTGCCGTTCTGAGCGTCCCTGATGAGCTTGGAAAGGTGGGCCTTGGCATCGCGCAAGGCGTATTCCATAGCCGATGCCTCCTGGAAACCGAGCGATCTTCCGACCCTACGCCGCATGGCGACCGGGTGCAAGACTACAGTGTGACCACATTGTCTGATTGTTCGGAAAAGGCGGAACTATCCGAAGTGCGGCATCACTTCGCTGGCGAAGAGCTCGACCGAGGCCATCGCGTCGGCGCCGGCAACGCCCGGCATGTGCATCCAGCAGATCATCTCGCTCGGGTTCACCGCCGCCTGGTAGTCCCGGATGCGGCTGATGGCGAACTCCGGATCGCCGATGATGTAGCGGTCCTTGAAGGTCGTGAACGCGACCTCGGTGGGGTCGTCGATCACGCTGCCGTCGTCCCGCCTCAGCACCCGGTCGCCGGCGGCTGACGCAGCGCCGTAGAGCTCGCGGTAGAGGTAGTCCACCGCAGGTGCGGCCTTGGCCTCCGCCTCCGCCATGGTCGGCGCGACGAACACCTGCCGGATGATCGGCCGCTCCGGAATCGCCCAGCCGGCGGCCTCGGCAGCCGCTTCGTAGGGCTCGAAATGGGCTTCCAGCTCGGCGAGCCCGTGGCGCGGCGACATGATCTGCACTGAGCGCCGCGCCGCCGCCCGGCGCAGAGAGCCCGGCGCAGAGACCCCGTACCAGATGGGCGGATGCGGGCTCTGCACCGGCTTCGGCGTCACCCGGCCCTCCTGCACCCGGTAGTAGCGGCCCTCGAAGGAGAAAGGCTCCCCGGTCCAGGCCTGGATCATCAGATCCAGCGCCTCCTCGAAGCGCCCGACGCGCTCCTCCCGCGGCACGCCGTGGGCCGCGAACTCCTGCGTGACGTACCCCGGCGCCACGCCGAAGACGAAGCGCCCGCCGGAGAGGTTGTCGATCACCGCGACATCCTCGGCGAGCTTGAGCGGGGCGTAGAGCGGCACCAGCAGCACCGCCGTGCCGATCCGCATCCGCTCCGTGACCGCCGCCGCACCCGCCATCGCCACCAGCGGGCCCGGGCAAAAGCCGTCCTTCTGGATGTGGTGGGAGCACTGGAAGGCCGAGACGTAGCCGAGCTCCTCCGCGCGCGGCAGGCAGCGCAGCATGTCCCGGTAGGTTTCCTGGCTCGAAATGCCGCTCTCCGGCGGCACTTGGTGGGCGAAGAGCAGACCGAACTTCATCGCAAGGGTCCCGTCATAAGGGCCGCAGCCGGCCTCACGTAAACGCGGCGCCCGCGATTCCGGAGAGCCAGCCGTCGTCCACGCGCAGATTGGTGCCGTGGATATGAGCGGCATCGTCGGAGCAGAGGAAGAGCACGGCTGCGGCGATGTTTTCGGGCTCCATGTAACCCTTGCGGGTGGCCAGCATACGGGCGAGGCCGGCGTTGAAGGCGTCGTCGGTCCATTGGTGCTCGGTCATCTGCGTGCGGATGAAGCCGGGTCCCACCGCATTGACGTTGATGCCGTCGGGCGCGAGCGACATGGCCAACGCCTGGGTGAGGTTGAGGAGCCCGCCCTTCGCCGCGCAGTAGGCCTCGGCGTTGGCGAAGCCCTGGGTTGCGGCGATCGAGGTGATGTTGACCACGCGCCCGCCGCCGCGCTGGCGCATCTGCGGCACCACGGCCTGGATGAGGAAGAACACGCCCTTCAGGTTGATATCGACGTTGCGGTCCCAGTTCTCCTCCGTGATCTCGTCGAAGGGCATCTGCTCGAAGACACCGACACAGTTGGCAAGCAGGTCGATGGGGCCGAGATCGGCCTCGACCTCCGCGGCAAGGCGCCGGCACGCCGCGACGCTGCCGAGGTCGGCCTGGTAGCAGCGTGCGCCAGCCACGGGGCTCTCGCCCGAAGCCGCGTCCGCCAACGCCAGCTCGGCGCCCTCGGCGGCGAAACGCTCGGCGACCTTGCGGCCGATGCCGCCCATGGCGCCCGTGATCAGTGCCCGCTTGCCTTCCAGCCTCATCGCTCAGCTCCCCTCGTCGCGGCGCAGGCGGCGACTACTCCATCAACGCGACTTTTTCGGGCGCGACCTTGACGATCACGCGCTGCTCGCCCTCCCTCCGGTGGGGATAGCTGTCCAGGTCCAGGTACTTCTTGGTCATCGCGTCGATGCTCTCTTCGGCGCCCTCGTGCTCCATCGCCACCACGCGGCCCTGGATCATGGCCTGCTGGTAGGGGTTCTCCATGTCGAACACGGCGATCGCGACCCGCGCGTCGCGGCGCATGTTCTTGGGTTTCACGCGCCCTTCCGCCGTGTTGAAGACGATGTGCGGGCCCTCGGTATGGATCCAGACGACCGACGCCTGAGGCCGGCCGTCCCCCATCACGGTGGCCACGGTCGCGAAATTCTTCCCGTCCAGCAGCCGCCTGGCCAGATCCGGTAGCTCAACCATCTCTCTTCTCCCTCTCCATCCCACCCGCGCGGCGCCACCATACAGGCGGCGCGCAACCTTGGCACGCCCCGCCGACGGCCTTAGCCGCGGCACAATGTCGGCGTGCGGTCGGTGGTTCCCGGCACCCGATTTATTGTTGCTTATCGAACGTCTGCGTACGATTTTCAACAATAAAGAGCACGCTTGGCCAGCCTGACGCAGTCTCAGACGCGCAGCCTCACGCGACCCACTCGTTGGCTTCGTCGCTGTCGCCGGCGACGGTGGTGCGGACCATGCGACGCGGCTGATCGGGCGGATGGCCGAGACCCCGGTGCAGGACGCAGCGGTTGTCCCATATGACCAGGTCGCCCACCTGCCACTTGTGGATGTGGATGCGCGGCGGCCGGCAGGCTTCGACACAGAGCTCCTCCAGCAGGCGGCGGCTCTCATCGGGGTCCTCACCCACGATTTGGCTGGCGTGGCGGCCGATATAGAGGTTGCGCCGCCCGGTCGACGGGTGGGTGCGGATCACCGGCTGCTCGACTGGCGGCAGCGCGTCCCACTCGTCCTGGGTGATGCCCCCCATGCCGCCGACCTTGCCCTGGCTGTAGGCGTAGCTGTGCACGGCGATCTTGTCCGCGAGCCAGTCCTGCATGGCGGAATCGAGGGCGTCGTAGGCCGCGCGCATGTCGGCGAATGCGGTCTCGCCCCCGGTCTTGGGCACGATCTTCGCCCTCAGCAGCGAGGCCTTGGCCGGGATGCGCTTGTAGGAGCTGTCGGTGTGCCAATAGTTGTTGCCCTTCAGCAGCCTTCCCGTGTCGCTGTCGGCCTCCCAGAGCGTCCCGTCCTTCTTGACGTTGGAGAGGTGGATGATCGCCGGGTCGCCCTGCGTGTGGGTCTTGGTGAGGCTCCGCTCCAGCGGACCGAAGCGGTTGCTGAAGGCGACCTGCTCCTCGTCCGTGAGGTGCTGGTCGGGGAAGATCAGGACCGCGTGGGCGTGCCACGCCTCCTCGATGACCCGGAACGCCTCGTCGTCGAGCGCGTTCAGCCGGACGTTGCTGACCACCGCGCCGAGGGTGGCGTCGGTCGGCGTGATCTCAGGAGTCATTGCGCCCTCCCCTTTCGTCGGCCTACTCCCTAGCCCAGCCGGGAATGTAGCAGGGCCCCGGAATCGCCGGGTAGCGCTCCAGCACCGCCTCGTCGATCTCGATGCCGATGCCCGGCCCGTCGGGCGGCTCGATATGGCCGTCGACCACGCCCGTGTAGCCCTTGGCGAGGTCGGTGCGGAAGGGGTTAACCGCCGCCACGTCCGCCTCGTAGATCAGCCCGTTCGGGATCGCACAGAGCAGATGCGCGTTGCCGGCGGCGCTCAGGATGCTGTGGCTGGTGTGCGGCGCCATCGGGATGTGCCAGGCGGCCGCCATGTCCGAAATCTTCTTGAGCTCGCTGATCCCGCCCGACTTGCAGAAGTCCGCCTGGCAGATCGAAATCGCCCGTGCCTCGAAGAGCTCGCGGAACGCCGGCCTCCCGTAGTGGTTCTCGCCGGCGGCGATGGGGATCGCGGTGCGTGTACGCAACTCCGCGTAGGCCGGAATGTTATCCGGCGTGAAGGGCTCCTCCAGCCAGTACACCCGGTTCTCCTCGCAGTAGCGCAGCACCTCCGGGATATCGAGCAGGTCGTAGCGGGTAGCGGCATCGACGGCGATGTCGAGATCGTCGCCGAAGGTCTTGCGGATGTGGCTCACGCGCATGGCGTCCCGCGCCGGGTGATCGCCCACCCGCATCTTGATCGCCGTGTAGCCTTCGTCCACCAGTGCCGCGACCTCTTTCTCCAGCTCTTCCGGTGGCTTGAAGCCCAGACTTAAACCGCCGGCATAGGCCCGGATGCGCTTCTTGGAGCCGCCCAGCAGCCGGTAGACCGGCAGCCCCAGCAGCTTGCCCTTGAGGTCCCAGAGCGCGTTGTCGATGCCGGCGAGCGCGGTGATGCTGCCGGCGCCCAGCCCGTGGGTGACGATCTGCTGCCGCTCGAGCCGGTGCCAGATGCCTTCGCTGTCCAGCGGGTCGGCGCCGATGATGAGCGAGCCGAGGCCGTCCTGGACCACGGTCGCCATCGCCGTGGGGTTCTGGCCGTGATGGGCCTCGCCCAGGCCGACCGCGCCGCTCTCGTCCGTGATCCGCACCAGCACGATGTCGCGCTTTGTGTTGGTGCCGAGGCCCAGGCGCACGAAGTTGCTCTCGAACGGGCACGAATGCGCGCTGGCTCGAACCTCGACAATTCTGGCCATCCCTTCTCTCTCCCCTGTCGCGGGTCACGGCGGTAGCGCGCCGAAGCTAAGCCGCGGCCGGGCCGCCCGCAAGCCGCGCCTTCCCTCCCGAGTCCCCATCTCGCGCGCACGCCGCTGCGGGCACGCGTCGCTCCGCTGAATCCGGAGAAGCCGCGTCATGGCCACACCCCGAAATACGTATCGACAAATCTGAATCGTATGGCTCAATTTAGACGGCTAAACGGTTAGTTCGATTCACAAAATTGATACGGGGTGTCGCCATGTCACGAGCACACGGGTTCCCCTGCCGCACGGCGGCGATAGTGCTTGCCGTGCTTGCAATCATAGGCGTTGGAATCGTCCAATCGGGCCAGCCCCTCGGCGCCGAGACCTGGGGCGGCCTCGTCATCGCTCCGGAGCATCGCTGCGCGCCTTACGACCGGGACGACTACCCCTATTCGTCGTCGGTCGAGGCCGAGATCGTCGCCGCCATGGGAGGTAGAATCTACGGGCCCTACACGGGACGCTACTACTTGAGCACGCGCCGCACCGACATCGAGCACATCGTTGCCGTCTCCGAGGGGCACGACAGCGGACTCTGCGCCGCCGACCAAACAGTTCGGCGCCGCTTCGCCTCCGACCTGCTCAACCTGACCCTGGCCGCACCCGAGGTGAACCGCTGCAGCGGCGCCGGCAAGTGCGCCCACGATGCTGCGGACTGGCTGCCAGCCGTGAACAAGTGCTGGTTCGCTTCGCGCGTTGTCGCCGTCAAGTTCAAGTATTCCCTGACCGTCGACCGCGATGAAGCCTTCGCACTGCAGCGCGTCCTCTCGGACTGCACCACCACCGACATCGTCTTTACCAACCTTGAAGCGAGTGACCCCACCGTCCTTAGCGACCTCGAGGCGAGCGAGCCCACCACGCCGCCGGCGAGCGAGCCCGCCCTCTCCGTCTCGGCGTCCGATGTGCTCGCCCTCTACGACGACAATCGCAACGGCCGCATTACCTGCGCGGAGGCGCGAAGCCACGGCATCGCGCCCGTGCCGCGCGACCATCCGGCCTATCCCTTCATGCGCGACGGGGACGGCGACGGGGTGGTCTGCGAATAGCGGTCGACGAATTCGTTGCGTTTCCCGCACGGGCCGGCCGGGCCAGAATGTCTCCGCTATCCAGAGACGGGAGCACGCCATGGAGCCGGCAAGGATCCCCCAGCGCGTCATTGATCGCGTCGTGCGCCGGCGCGGCCGGCTTCACGCCTACGAGAACCTGGACGCGGCGCGCACGGCGCTCCTGGTGGTGGACCTGCAGGTTCACTTCATGCGCGAGGGCAGCCCGTCCGAGATCCCCCACGCGAGGGCGGTCGTGCCCACGGTCAATCGGCTGTCCGGCGCGCTCCGGGCGCGAGGCGGCCACGTGGTCTGGGTGGTCTCCACCTACGGCCCGGAGGAAGACAGGAAGTGGGCCAACCTCGACGCGATTCTGGGTGAAGAGGCGGCCGCGGTCTTTCGTGCCGGCCTCAGCGAAGGTGCCGACGGCCACGCGATCTGGCCGGCCCTCGATGCGCGCGACGCCGATCCGGTCGTTCACAAGAACCGCTTCGGCGGCTTCATCGGCAGCCAGGGGCGTCTCGAGCGCGTGCTGCACGATCTCGGCGTCGACACGGTCCTCATCGTCGGCACGGTCACGAACGTCTGCTGCGAGACCACGGCGCGCGAGGCGGCTGCCTACGACTTCAAGACCATCATGATCTCGGACGCGAACGGCGGCCGGTCGGCCGAAGAGGATGCCTGGACCTACGCCGTCTGCCTCGCGTCTTACGGCGACGTGATGACGGCCGACGAGGCGCTCGAACGCCTGGTCCCGCCCGCCCTTTGAAGGCGGCTGCGCTTGTCCCTTCCATCGCTGCTCGCTACCGTCGCGGTGAACGCGGCGGGACCGCGTCGTGCGATGGGAGGGGAGGCTGATATGGCAGGCGGATGTGTCCACATAGACGGCGAATTCGTCGAGCTCGACGATGCAAAGATGTCGATTTTCGACACCGGCTTCCTGCACAGCGATGTCGTCTACGACGTCACGACGTCATGGAAAGGCTACATCTTCAAGCTGGACGAGCACCTCGATCGCTTCGCAGAGTCCTGTGCCGGCTTCTATCTGACCAATCCATACTCCAAGGACGAGACCGCCCGCCTGCTGGCGGAGTGCGTGCGCCGGGCGGGGGTGGATGATGCCAGCTACATCCACCTGCATGTCACCCGCGGCCTCTATCCGGAAGGGTCGCGCGATCCCCGGCTCTGCGACAATCAATTCGTCTGTTACGCCGTCCCCTACGTCTGGCTCTGGGGCGAGGAGAAGTCGAAGGCCGGCGTCAATCTGCATCTGGCAGACACCGAGAGAATCTCCAGCAAGGCCGTCGATGCCCGCTACAAGAACTTCCATTGGGCCGATCTGATCCACTCGCAGTACGAAGCCTACGCAGCGGGCCGGGACGATTCGGTCCTCTGCGGGCCGGACGGCAACCTCGCCGAGGGGCCGGGCTACAACATCTGGGTGGTGAATGACGGGGTGTGCGCCACGCCCGACGCAAACTGCCTGCTCGGCATGTCGCGCAAGTCGGCGATCGAGCTTTGCGAGATGGAAGGGATCCCCTGCGAGCTCCGCGCGGTTCACCCCGACGAGCTGCGCAATGCCGACGAAGCCTTCGTGACCTCGTCTGCGGGCGGCATCCTGCCGGTGACGGCAATCGACGACAAACCCCTCGGAAACGGCGCCCCCGGCATCCTCACCTCGCGCCTGATGAACAGCTATTGGCGCAAGCGCGAAGAAGGCTGGTGCGGCACCAGGATCGACGACCTGCTCGCCGCCTGACCGCGCCGTGAGACACCATGACCGCACCCGATAACGAGACCGGCGCCGATCCGGTCACGCGCGAGATCATCCGCGGCAAGCTGCTCGCGCTTGCCGACGAGATGGGCATCGTCATCGCCAAGACCTCCATGAGCCCCGTGATCTACGAGGTGCTCGACTTTGCCTGCGGCCTTTGCGACGCCGACGGCGAGCTTATCGTGCAGACCAACGGCATCACCCTCTTCACCGGCACCTTCGCGCCGCAGGTGCGCTCGATCGTGCGCCGCCACGGCGAGACCATGCGGCCGGGCGACGTCTTCATGACCAACGACCCCTTCGAGGGCGGCACCCACAGCTGCGACATCGCGCTGATCAAGCCGATTTTCCTGGAGGGCAAGCTCTTCGCCTTCGCCATCTCGGTCGCGCACTGGAGCGAGGTCGGCGGCGCCGTGCCGGGCAGCATCTCGCCCACCGCCACCGAGATCTATCAGGAGGGCGTGCGCTTCCCCGGCATCCGCGTCTGCCGCGACGACGAGACCATCGACGACGTGATCGCGCTGATCCGCGAGAACGTGCGCCTCCCGGTGCAGTCCCTCGGCGACTTCAACGCCGGCCTCGCTGCCGTGCGCATCGCCGAGACGCGGCTGCGCGAGGTCCTCGCCCGCTACGGCGAGCAAGCCGTCAAGTCCACCTTCGGCCATATCCTGGAAACCAGCGAGCGCCTGAGCCGGGCCGCCGTCGCCGCGTTGCCGGACGGCGACTACACCGCCGAGGACTGGATCGACGGCGACGGCATCACCGAGGAGCGCTTCCGCGTCGCGGTCGCCGTGCGCATCCGGGGCGACACCATCGCCTTCGATTTCACCGGCACCAGCCCGATGGTCAAGGGGCCGATCAACTGCGCCTTCGGCGCCCTCGATTCGGCGGTCAAGACCGTGTTCAAGTCGCTAGTGGACCCGCAGGCGCCCTCCAACGAGGGCTGGTTCCGCCCGGTGAGCCTGATCTGCCCGCCCGGCACCGTCTTCACGGCGGAGAAGCCGGCGCCGACCGGCTGGTACTACGAAGGCTCGGCCCACGCCTCCGAGCTTGCCTGGAAGGCGCTGGCGGACGTCGCGCCCGAGCGCTTCAGCGCGGGCTCCTACATGAGCCTTGCCGGCACCTATTTCTACGGCCGCGACCCGGAGAGCGGCGAGGTCTACGTCCACATCGAGCCCGCCATCGGCGGCTGGGGCGCGACCGCATCCGGCGACGGCACCAGCGCGCTGATCGCGACCACCGACGGCGACACCTACAACTACTCGGTCGAGCTCTTCGAGGCGAAGTTCCCCCTCGCCATCCGCCGCTACGCCCTCAATGTCGAGGACGGCACCGGCGCAGGGCGCCACCGGGGCGGCTTCGGCGTGGTCCGCGAGTTCGAGGTGGCCGGCGACGAAGCCCATACCTACTGCAGCATCGGCCGCTCCATCGAGCGCCCCTGGGGTTTGGAAGGCGGCGGAGAAGGCTCCAACAACTACATGCGGATCGAGAGCAAGGGCTCCGTCAAGCGGGTCGCGCGCATCCCCTATCAGGCGCTTGGCGAGGGCGACCGCGTCGCCGTGGTGACCGGCGGCGGCGGCGGCTTCGGCAACCCCCTCACCCGCCCGGCGGAGGCGGTCGCCGCCGATGTCGCCGACGGCTACATCTCGGCGGAGCGGGCGTGCAGCGACTATGGCGTGGTGATCGCCGCCGACGGTGACGTGGACGAGGCCGCCACCGCCGCGCTCCGCGCCCAGCTTCGTTGACCGGAGAGAATGCCGATGGCCCGCAAGTGGAAATGGGGCGTGCTCTTCAGCGGAGACAACCTGACTCTGGCCGAGACCATCGACTTCGCGGCCAGGGCCGAGGATGCGGGCGCGGAGAGCCTGTGGACCACCGAGCTCGGCCGCGACGCCTTCGTGCCCCTCGCCGGCATGGCGGCCCGGTGCAAGCGCGCCCGCCTTGGCACCGGCGTCGCCGTCTTCGCCCGGCCACCCGCCCTTACCGAGATCAGCGCCATGTCGATGGCGGAGCTCACCGAAGGCCGCTTCGTGCTCGGCCTCGGCACCGCGCCGCCGGCCTGGAACGAGAACTGGCACGGCCTTCCCTACCGCCGGCCGGTGCGGCGCATGCTGGAGTACGTCGAGGCGATCCGCCTGATGTGGACCGCGAACCCCGAGACGCCCATCGAGTACGAGGGCGAGATCATCACGATCCGCGACTACCGCCGCGTGCTCGCGCCGCCCTGCACGCCGCCGCCGGTCTATCTCGCCGCGGTGCAGCCGGCGATGCTGCAGCTCACCGGCGAGATCGCCGACGGCCTGCTCGCGAACCTGCTCAACACGCCACGCTACTTCACCGACATCGTGCACCCCAACATCGACAAGGGCCTCGCCAGGGCGGGGCGGACGCGCGCCGATATCGAGCTCTGCTCGCTCAAGGTCTGCTCCGTCGACCGGGACCGGGAGCGTGCGCGGCGGCGCGCGCGGGGGCCGATCGCGTTCTATTCCTGCCTGCCCTATTTCGACCAGGTGCTCGACCCTGCCGGCTTCACGCGGGAGAAGATGGCGATCCGCGACGCCTGGGAACGCGCCGACCTCGCCGCGATGACCGATCTCGTGACCGACGACATGGTGGACGCGCTGGTGTTGGCCGGCACGCCGGACGAGGTGCGCAGCCAGCTCGACCGCTTCGAAGGGCTTTTCGAGACCGTGCTGCTCTATTGCCCGATGCCCTTCATCGACCGCGAGGAATCGCTCGCCAACCACGAGGCGATGATCGACGCGTTCGCCGATTGAGCGCCGGCGGACCACCGGGAGGGAAGCACACATGACCAGTTATGCCGAGAGCCAGCGCCTGCCGCGGGCGGAGCGCAGCGATTTCCCGTCCGGGAAGGCGGAGATCTGGGACCACGTGGTCGAGACCCGCAAGCTCGACTTCATGCCCAACATGTTCGCCGTCATGGGGAGGAGCCCGGAAGCGCTCAGGGCCGTCGCGGCTGTGGGCGAGCACGTGCGCTGGCACTCGGCGCTCGACAACGATTTGCGCGAATTGGTCATCTGCACCGTCGCCCAGGCGGTCGGCAACGTCTACGAGTGGGACCATCACATCCACAAGGTGCCCGAACGCTTTCGCAAGGCCGTGGGCACGCGCGCGATCGAGGCGGAGCCCGCACCCGTCGGGCCTTCGCTCCGCCTCTGCCGCCTGCTGGCAAGCGGCGAAGACGTGGACGACGCCCTCGTTGCGGACCTACGCGCGGCGCTCGGCGACGCGGGGCTCGTCGATCTCGTTGTGATGATCGGCTACTACCAGCTGCTCGGCAGCTTCTGCGCCGTGCTCGGCATCGAAGTCGAGGACAGCGTCGCCCACGTCCCCTTCAACGAATGAGGCCGGGCCGCGGTCGCCCGCAACGGGGCAGCAGGGACAATGCAGGGATTGCCGGCTTCTGCGTTCCTGCCGGTTCACGCAACGTGCCGCGGGGCCGAAGTCAACGACACGTCCAGGCTCACCTGATCGTACGGCACCCGCGGGATCAGGGTACCGCGCTGCCCCTGCTTCAATTCCACAAGCCCGTATTGCGACATGGTCTTCAGCGTGCGCGACAGGTTCGACTTGTTTCGCCCGGCGAGCGCCGCCAACTCCGTCAACGAGCCCGGCTTCTCTTGCGCAATCATTGCCAGCAGCTCGCGATTGCGTTGCGAGAGCACCTTCGCAAAACTCTCGACAGAGGTGAACCAGACCGTCGGCTCGCCTCTCGCGGGCTTGTGCTCGCCTCGCGCGATCGCCATGGTGCGTGCCTTCATCCGGCCATAGTTGGCGATGCCGATCCTCAACGTCTTCATGGGGTCGCCCCCCTTTCCTTCAGAACGCCATCCACCTCTTTCCAGAAATCCTCAAGTAGGGTGGCGGCGTCTCGGTATTCGTAGGGCTGGATCGTCCGCAGTCGGTGGCGGTGATCGCGTTCCCCGCGTGTCTGCGTTCCCGGACCCCGCCGCTGCCTCACCGCATGCGCGTTATCGAATCCGACCAGCCTGGCGCCGTCCGGCGCATGCAGCGTCAGCGAATAACTCAGTCCGTGCGGCCGCTCTCGAGTGACCTCGGTTCGCACCACGACGAACTTCACCCAGTGTCCAGCCTTGTCCACGAAGAGCGTCTGACCGTGAAGATCGAGTAGCGTGTCAAGACCCCGATCACGGTCAGGAAATGGCATCGCGACAAGTTATCACTTTATGATAACCATACAAGGGACCATGCCGGGAAACCCGGCCTCCGCGGCCGCCAATAAAGGTGTCCCGCCAATGGCGAATGACGCGCTACTCCGCCGCGTCCGTCAGCGGCGCGGCCTCGGTCACTGCGCGCAAGCCCGCGATCACGTCGTCTTCCTGTGCCAGCGCCGCCGTCTCCAGCACCTTGGAGACGACCGGCGCCGCCTGCGAGCCCGAGACCCGCAGGATCTCGTGGTCGAGCCAGTCGAAAAGCCGCTCCTGCGCCTCCTGGGCGATGCGCGCGCCGAGGGAAGGCCCGCGCGAGGTCTGCTCCACGATGAGCAGGCGGTTGGTGTGCTGCACGCTCGCGCCGATGGTCTCCCAGTCCATGCCGAGCGGGTCGAGCGTGCGCAGGTCGATCACCTCGGCGTCGATGCCGGCGGCCTCTGCGGCGGCGACGCTCACCGGTACCATGTTGGCGCAGGTCACCACGGTGCACGCGCTGCCCGGGCGGACGACGCGCGCCTTGCCGAAGGGGATGCAGTAGTCGAGGTCCTCCGGCACCAGGCTCTTCTCCTGGTAGAGCGCCTGGCACTCGATGATCGCCACCGGGTCGTTGCAGCGGACCGCGCTGTTGAAGAGCCCCACGTAGTCGAAGGGCGTGGTCGGCGCGATGATGCGCCAGCCGGGCCAGAGCGCGAAGACGCCCGACGGGTCCATCGAGTGCTGCGAGCCGTAGCCGCCGCCCGCCGCCACGCGGGCACGCAGGATCAGGGGCGCGTCGTGGTCGCCGCCGAACATGTGGCGCACCTTGGCGGCCTGGTTGAAGAGCTGGTCCGCCGCCACCAGGCAGAAGTCCGCGTACATGATCTCGACGATGGGACGCA
Source organism: Alphaproteobacteria bacterium (assembly GCA_965207055.1). Taxonomy (GTDB): domain Bacteria; phylum Pseudomonadota; class Alphaproteobacteria; order UBA828; family UBA828; genus WTGU01. The sequence goes on from CBDBLP010000001.1 coordinate 155,952, forward strand.
GCCCGTTGACCGCCGCGCCCAACCCCATGCCGCAAAATCCGTTCTCCGCGATGGGTGTGCCGATCAGGCGCTCAGGGTACGCCTCGCCGATCCCCTTGGTGGCGCCCACCGTGCCGCCCTTGAGCCGATGCACGTCCTCGCCCAGCACGATCACGCTCTCGTCCCGCTCCATCGCGTGGAACTGCGCGGCGGCGACCGATTCGATGTACGTCATCTCCCGCGCCGCGTCGGGGTCCACGTCCTCCGGCTCCATGCGCTTGACGCCTTCCAGCTCCGAAAGGTCGCCGCGGATGCCGATATCGATCTCCTTGGTGTCGGGCCAGAGCGCAGGCACGACGCGGAGCCGATTGGACTCCGGCTCGGTCTCGGTCAGCGCTTGCGCTGCGCTCTCGACGGCGGCGCGGGCCCGCTCCTCCAGCGCCGCGACCCCGGCCTCGTCCAGGACGCCGCACTCGATCAGCCGCTTCGGCATGGCCGTCGCCGGGTCGCGGGCGTGCCAGGCCTCCTCCTCGTCCTTGTCGCGATAGCCGAAGGCGCTGCCCTTCATGGGCCCGTGCTGGTGGAAGTAGCGGTAGGTGAGCGATTCGACCAGCGCCGGCCCCTTGTCGCCCTCGATCTGACGGCGCGCCCACTGCATCGCCTTGCGCACCGCCATCACGTCCATGCCGTCGACCTCGACCGAAGGCACCGCGAGCCCCTGCCCCCGCGCCGAGAGCCGGGTCTCCCGCGTGGTCTCGGAGACATGGGTGGAGACGCCGTAGAGATTGTTCTCGACGAAGAAGATGATCGGCAGGTCATAGAGCGCGGCCATGTTGAGGGATTCGTAGGCCGCCCCGTTCTGCATCGCGCCGTCGCCGAAGAAGGTGACGGTCAGGTTGCCGCTTCGCCGCAGCTTCTCGGCCAGCGCGTAGCCCACCGCCTGGGGCGGATTGCCGCCGACGATGGCGTTGGTGCCGAGCACGCCGGCCTGGTCCCAGCGCATGTGCATCGAGCCGCCGCGTCCGCCGCAATAGCCGGGCGAGAGCCCCATGATCTCGGCCATCGAGCGGTGCACCACCTCCTGCATCGCCTCGGGCCAGTCGTCCTCGCGCGGGTCGTAGTCCGACGGCGCCGCGTGGTTCAGGAACTTGGCCAGGAACTGATGATGCGCGCGGTGGGTGGCGTTGATCTTGTCGACATCGGTCAGGGTCGACATGGCACCGACCGCACCGCCTTCCTGCCCGATGCTGGCGTGCGCCGGCCCGTGCACGCAGCCCGCCTTGAAGAGCTCCAGAATGCGCTCCTCGAAGCGGCGGATGAGGAGGAGCTGTTCGAGCAGGTAGGCGAGGACCTGCGGGTCCTCGCTGCGCCAGTCGTCCTCGTCCGCGCTCAACCGATGCCACGGAGTTTCGGAGATCAACGGTTCCATCGTCGGCATGGCGTCCCCCCTGGCCGCACTCGTACGGGCCGCCGGGCCTTCATCTGCCCGGCGGGTCACGCGCCGGTTATAGCAGAGAGGGAGCCTCGGTCGGGAGAGTCGCCTTGCCTACGCCGGGAGTTCGACGGCCAACCCCTCCAATTGCTCCGGAATTCTCTTCGACAGGATCAGGTGATTGCAGCCACTTATGCGGCAATAGGAGACGTGCTTCGTGTACTTGTGTACCAGATAAAATCCGAGCCCTCCCGATGATTGATTGTGTATCAATTGGTCAAGTTCTTGTGGCGAATTTCGACAATTTGATTTCAGCATTTTTCCGTCATCGACGATCCAGACAACAAGAACGCGCGTATCAGCCTGAAAACGTAGTTGAACGCGGATTTCATGCTCGTCGACATCGTCGAACCCGTACCTCAGGATGTTCATGACGGCCTCTTCGAGGCAGAGCTGAAGCGCGAATCTCTCTTCTTCGCAAAACGTGTTCCACTTCGTGAAGGCGTCGACCGCCTCGTGGAGGCAAGCGCAGCCGCACTCATCGTTCTTCAGGACAACGCTCAACGTATCAACAGGCTCGGTCGTCTCCGATTCGCTCGCGTCAGCCATCGTGAACTTCAAAACGGATCGAGCGGGCAAGACGCCGGGGGAAGGGCGTCTGTAACTCGAAGGCAGTGTCTGCAGCTGCATACTCTGCACCCTCCTGTTTCGTTGACGATCGAGCTTAGAGTGAGGCGATAGGGTCCGTATTCCACGAAACTGCCCTTGCGTTGCACAGGCTTGCGGTATCCGCTTCGGGCATAGGAGTTTTCGTTGACCGACACGAAAGTGCGATGTCAGGGTTCGACGCCTTTGGGTGTTATCTGGTGAGCTTTCGTTGCGGAGAACCGGCGTGGAACGTCTGGGCGGTCACGGGCGAGCGAAATACACTACCGGCACCCGACTGGGGACCAGCCGTGACCGCGGATGGGATGGCTTGTTGGCGGAGCGCTGGCGGCATTCGGAGGGCGACCTCGGCGAGGTCCAGGTCCGCGACACAGAAGTCATCGTCATGCTTCAGGGCCGCCTCCATATCCGGCGGCGGGGCGACGGCCGGCTGCAGCAATGCGACGCGGTGCCGGGCACGGTCTGGCTGTGTCCGAAGGGCGTGCGCGAAGACATGATCCGTCTTTACGGTGAGGTCGAGGAGAGCCTCCATCTTTACCTCCCGTCATCGCCCTTGTCGGCAACGGCTTTGCAGGAGCTCGATGTCGATCCCGACAGAGTCGGCCTGCACTACGACGGCGGCTTCCACGACTTCCTGATCGAGCAGATTGCGCGGACGGTTCAGGGCGAGATGACCGACCCGTCACCGGCCGGCAGGATGCTGGTCGAGACCCTGGCTGCGGCGCTTGGCGTTCACGTCATGCAGCGCTACTCCAATCTTGAGCATGCATCCACACCGCTGCCGTCGCCCCGCGGTGCGCTCGATGCCCGGCGTCTCCAGCGGGTCACGAACTTCATCGACACCCATCTCAGCGAGGATCTGACGATCGCGACACTGGCACGGGAGGCCTGCCTCAGCCCCTTCCATTTCGCCCGCGCCTTCAAGGCCGCGACCGGGACGGCGCCGCACCGCTATCTGACCGATCGCCGAATCGACCACGCCAGGACCTTGATTGCGAAGGGTCGCCTCCCCCTCGCCGAGATTGCCGACATGTGCGGGTTCTCGTCCCAGGCCCACCTGACGCGGTGGTTCAAGCGCATCGTCGGCACGACGCCTCACGAATACCGCACAAGCCGCAGCTGACCCGGATCTCTCTTCACGGCCGCGGTCCGCGCAGCACGGACGCGCCGCCGCGCTTGGCGTCCGGGCGCCGATCGCGCTAGAACCGCCCGACGCACCGGCCTCACGGCCGGGAGAGTATGTCGCGGAGGCCGGCGCGCACGATGATTTACGACGAGCCGCGATTCACGCCGGGCGGCGACCGCTTCATCGAGATGGAGTTGGGGGACGAGCTCAATTTCGACCTCAACTTCCTGGTCCACGCGTTGACCGCACGGGTGCGCGAGGCCGACTTCGACGGCATCATCGAGCTCCTGCCCAACATGGCCTCCATCGTCATCAGCTACGATCCCGACCGGATCGGCTATGACGACGTCGTGCGCGAAATCGGCGCGCTCTTCGCCTCCCTCGGCTCGCTGGAAGATGTCGAGCTGCCGAGCCCGCTCTACACCTTCCCCGTGCTCTATTTCGATCACGTCACCCGCGCCTGTTGGGAGGACTACTGCGCCCGCATCGTCGAGAAGGAGTACGATCCCGACCTCATGGTGCGGCTCAACAAGCTGGAGAGCCGCGCGCAGCTCGCCCGTATCCATTCGGGCACCGAGTACTGGGTCGCGGCACTGGGCTTCTATCCAGGCCTCGCCTCGCTCATCGCGCTGGACCCGCGCTGCCGCCTCACGGCGCCGAAATACAACCCGCCCCGCACGTGGACCCCAAAGGGCACGCTTGGCTACGGCGGCTCCGTCACCTGCCTCTATCCGGCCCGCACCCCCGGCGGCTACCAGATCATCGGTCACTCGCCGGTACCGGTGGTCGACCTGGAGCAGCGCCTGCGCGCCTTCCGCGACCGCCTCGCGCTGCTCAAGCCCGGCGACCGCGTACGCTTCGTCCCCGTGGGCCGCGAGGAGTACGACCACGTGTCGGCCCAGGTGGAGAGCGGCGACTACGAGCACCAGGTCGCGGCCTACGCCAAGTTCTCGATCCGCGCCTATCACGCGTGGCTCAAGACCCTCGACATGAGCGTGAGGTTCTAGAGCGCATCACGACCGCCGACTCGGGCGCTTGCTCCGACCCTCCGCATCAGGATCGGGCGATCCAGTAGGCCGGTCTGCGCTTGTGATGAGCCACGGCGAGGATCTCGATCCTCTCGCCCGCCTCCCGATAGATGATGGAAAGAGGGAAGCGCGCCAGGGGCACCCGGCGAATATCCGGCTCGTGGACGATCCGATAGCGATGCGCGTTGTCGCGCACGGAGTCCAAAGCCTGCTCGAACGCTGCCAGATAGAGGGCCCCGAGTCCCGCCCGCCGGGTCTCGTAATAGACGACGGTCTCCAGGTGCTCCGCTTCTGCCTCGGGGTGGAACCAGAACGTCACCGCAGCAGCGACCGCGCCTTTCGCCGCACTTCTTCCGCCGGAACCGCCTGCACGTCCCCGCGATCGAGTTCGCGGGCGCGGTGGGCTGCCTCCGACAGCCAGCTTCGCTCGAGCTCGGAGTCGGTCGGCTCGTCCAGACTCAAGAGCAGCTTCTCGGCGAGTGCCGCCCGTTCATCGGGCGGCAGGCTCAGGGCCGCCGCCTGCAAGGTCTTGGAGTCCATGGCACTCCCTCTTCCGGTCCGCGCGCACGCGCTCTGGTCGTCTGGAACATCATAAATGGCACCCTCTGGGCATGGCCACGACCTATCGCTCACCCGCTCGTCGGAGCGGGGTTGTTCCAGACTACCGCTAGCCGCAGGATGACAGCCTGCGGAGGCCGGGGCCACATCCCGATCAAGCGACACAATTCGCTGACAGGTATCAGGTCGTGACGATTACAAGGGACAGACGGTAGCGATGATCGAGGTCGTCAAGGCCGGGCTGGAGACCGGCGTGCAGGACTTTCCCGGCCGCTACGGCTTCTGGGAGCAGGGTTTCCCGCCCTCCGGCCCCTTCGACATGTGGTCATTCCGCCTCGCCAACCTCCTGGTCGGCAATCCCGCCGATGCAGCCGGGCTCGAAATCCAGTTCCTCGGCCCGACGCTCCGCTTCGAGCGCGAGACGGTGATCGCGCTCGCCGGCGCCACCATGGCTCCGAAGCTCGACGGCGCCCCGATACCCCAGTGGGAGAGCGTCGCCGTCCCCGCCGGCGCGATGCTGGAGACCGGCTTCGCGCGCGTCGGCGCCCGCGCCTATCTCGCCGTCGCCGGCGGCATCGACACGGCGCCGGTGCTGGGCTCGCGCTCCACCTTCCACATGGCCGGCGTCGGCGGCATGGAGGGCCACGCCATCGAGGACGGCCAGCACCTGCCTCTCGGCGAAGGCGGTGATGCCGGCACGCCCGGCCGGCGCGTGAGGGACGACTGCCGGCCGCCCATCCCTGCGGAGAAGAGCTGGCAGATCGAGGTCGTCGCCGGCCCCAACGACGACTGGATCGACGAGGCGGGCCAGCGCATATTCCTGGAGAGCGACTGGACGCTCCAGGCCCGCAGCAACCGCACCGGCTTTCGCCTCACCGGCCCCGAATGGACCTTCGCCGCCCGCGCGACCGACAAGGGGCCGGAGCACGGCGAGCATCCCTCCAACATCCTGGACCACGGCTATCCCGTGGGCGCCGTCAACCTCTGCGGCCAGACGCCGATCATCCTGGTGAACGACGGGCCGTCTGCCGGCGGTTTCATCAACCCCTATACGGTGCCCTCGGCAGCGTTCTGGAAGCTCGCCCAGTCGAAGCCCAACGATACCTACCGCTTCCACCTCGTCTCGGTATCGGAGGCGCAGGCGGCACGCCGCGCCATCGACGCGCTCTGCTCCGAGTCGAGCCTGGAGAGCGCCGGGTGATCTACGACGAGCCGCGCTTTCTGCCCGGCGGCGATACCTTCGTGCTGGTGCAGTTCGGCGACGATGCGCGCATCGACCTCAACTTCATGGCGCTCGGCCTCACCGCCGCGCTGCGGGAGGACCGCACGAAGGGCGTGATCGACACCAATCCCTCCTACAACTCGGTGGTGGTCGAGTACGAGCCCGACCTGATCGGCGCGGACGACCTCGAGCGCGAGCTTCGGCGCCTGATCGAGGGCCTCGGCTCGGTCGAGGACCTGGAGCTCGAGAGCCGCCTCGCCTACCTCCCCGTGATGTACAACGACCCCTGGACCAGGGCTTGCGTCGAGGACTATGCCCAGCGCATCGCAGCGCGCGACGGCGACCCTGAGTTCGTGGCCCGCATCAACGGGTTGGAGGATTCAGCTCAGCTCGCGCGTGTGCATTCCGGCACCGAGCACTGGGTGGTCGCCGTCTGCTCGACGCCGGGCCTGCCGCTGATGGTGGCGCTCGACCCGCGCTGCGCCATCACCTCGCCCAAGTACAACCCGCCGCGCACCTGGACCACCCTCGGCGCCATCGGCGTCGGCGGCCTCTCCACCTCGATCTACACGACGCCCGGGCCGGGCGGCTACAACCTGATCGGCCGCACCCCGGTACCGCTCTGGGACACGCAGGCCAGGCTCCCCGCCTACCGTGACCGCGTGGTGCTGCTGGACGCCGCCGACCGGGTCAAGTTCGTGCCCGTCGAGCTGGAGGAGTTCGAGTACATCGAGCGCCGCGTGGCGGAGGGCACCTACGCCTTCAACGTGACCGGCTACCAGCGCTTCTCGGTCCGCCGGTACAAGGCCTGGGCCGCCTCTCTCGATGCGAGCGAGCGCTTCTGATCGATGGCGGTCACGGTCATCAAGGGCGGGCTCGAGACCACGGTGCAGGACTATCCCGGCCGCAAGGGCGCCTTCGGCATGGGCTTCCCGCCCTCGGGCCCCATCGACCACTGGTCCTTTCGCCTCGCCAACGTGCTGGCCGGCAACGCGCCGGGCGCAGCGGCGCTGGAGTGCGCCTTCATCGGGCCGACGCTCCGCTTCGAGCAGGACGCCGTGATCGCCCTCACGGGCGCCGACATGCGGGCTACGCTGGGCGGAGACCCCGTGCCGCTCTGGCAGAGCATCGGCGTCAGCGCCGGACAGACCCTCGCATTGGGGTCCGCCGTCACCGGCGCCCGCACATACATCGCGTTCGCCGGCGGCATCGACGTGGCGCCCTTCCTTGGCTCGCGCGCGACCTTCGTCATCGGCGCCTGCGGCGGCCTGGACGGGGCTGCGCTGAAGGAGGGGCAGACCATCCCGCTCGGTCCCTCCGACGACGCCGCGCCCGGCCTGCAGTTGAAAGCGGGTGTTCGCCCCCCTGCCCCCGCGGCCGGCGCCTGGGAGATCGAGGTGGTAGCCGGCCCCAACGACGACTGGATCGACGAGGCGGGCCGGCGGCGCTTTCTGGAGAGCGACTGGACGCTCTCGCCCAAGAGCAACCGCGTCGGCTTTCGGCTGGAGGGTCCGGACTGGACCTTCACCGAGAAAGCGACGGACAAGGCGCCGGAGAACGGCGCCGACCCCTCCAACGTGATCGACCACGGCTACCCCATCGGCGCCATCAACCTCTGCGGCCAGACGCCGATCATCCTGTTGGTGGACACGCTCACCCTCGGCGGCTTCATTAACCCCTACACGGTGCCCACCTGCGCGTGGTGGAAGCTCGGCCAGTCGCGCCCCAACGAGACCTACCGCTTCCGCGAGGTCTCGGTGGCCGAAGCGCAAGCCGAGCGCCGCCGCATCGCCGCGCTTTGCACGGCGGACTCGCTGGCACCCGGCGGATAACCATGAGAATCGTCGAAATCCGCGATATCGCCGTGCCGATGGGCGCGCCGATGCGGAACGCCGTCATCGACTTCAGCAAGATGACCGTGAGCGCGGTCGCGGTCATTACCGACGTGGTGCGGGGCGGTGCGCCGGTCGTGGGTTTCGGCTTCAACGCCAACGGCCGCTACGCCCAGAGCGCCGTGATCCGCGAGCGGCTCGCACCCCGGGTTCTGGAAGCGCCGGAGGAGCACGCGAGCGCCGACGGCGCCACGCTTGACCCCCGTGCCGTCCGCCGCCTGATGATGCGGAACGAGAAGCCCGGTGGCCACGGCGAGCGCGCGGTCGCGGTTGCGGCGCTCGATATCGCGGTCTGGGATGCCGCAGCCAAGCTCCGCGACATGCCGCTCTGGGCGCTGATCGCCGAAGACGCCGGCAACCCGGCGCCGGAGCGCCACATCCCGGTCTACGCCGCCGGCGGCTACTACGACCCCGACAAGGGGATGGAGGGCCTCGTCGCCGAGATGCAGCGCTATCTCGACCAGGGTTACATCCAGGTCAAGATGAAGATCGGCGGCGCCCCCCTCGACGAAGACCGCGCCAGGATCGAGGCGGTGCTGGCGCTGCTCGATAGCGACGGGTCGCGCCTCGCGGTGGACGCGAACGGCCGCTTCGACGAGGAGACCGCGCTTCGCTACGCGGACGCGATGGCCCTGCACGGCCTCGCCTGGTACGAGGAGCCGGGCGACCCGCTCGATTTCTCCCTCAATGCGGCGGTGGCGGCGGCCTATCCCGCGCCCATCGCGACCGGTGAGAACCTGCTTTCGCTGCAGGATGCGCGCAACCTGCTCCGTTTCGGCGGCATGCGGCCCGCGACCGACTTCGTGCAGTTCGACCCCGCCTTGGCCTATGGCGTCGGCGAGACCATCGACATCGTGGCGATGATGGCGGCCGAGGGCTGGTCGCCGCGGCGTTTCCTGCCCCACGGCGGCAACCTGCTGGCGCTCGCCGTTGCCGGCGGCCTCTCGCTCGGCGGCTGCGAATCCTATCCCGGAGTGTTCCAGCCCTTCGGCGGCTTCGCGGACGAGACCCCGGTGGAAGACGGCCGGGTCCGCCTCTGCGACGCGCCCGGCGCCGGCTTCGAGCGCAAGGCCGCCCTCCACAAGCTATTGCGCACCCTGCTCTAAGCGGCGCTTGTCGAGGCCGGTAGGGGACGGGTAGAACCGGCTGAGCCGACGGCGCGGCGCGGCGCATACGAGCGGGAGGCCACGGGCCATGAGCAAAGTCATCATCACCTGCGCGGTCACGGGGTCGATCCATACCCCTACCATGTCGCCGCACCTGCCGGTCACGCCGGACGAGATCGCGGCCGACGGCGTGGCAGCGGCCGAGGCCGGCGCCTCGATCCTCCATCTCCACGCCCGCGATCCGAACGACGGCCGGCCTACGCCCGATCCTGACGTCTTCATGGCCTTCCTGCCGCGCATCAAGCAGCAGTCGGACGCGGTCATCAACATCACCACCGGCGGCGGTCTCGGCATGTCCCTCGACGAGCGCCTCGCCGCGCCGCGCCGCGCGAGCCCGGAGATGACCTCGCTCAACATGGGCTCCATGAACTTCGGCATCTTCCCGATGCTGAACCGCTACAAGGAGTTCAAGTACGACTGGGAGAAGCCTCACCTGGAGGGCACGAAGGACTTCATTTTCAGAAATACTTTCAAAGACATCGAATACATTATGAAGGATCTTGGTGAAGGTCACGGCGTGCGCTTCGAGTTCGAGTGCTACGACATCGGCCACCTCTACAACCTGGCCCATTTCGTCGACCGCGGCCTGGTCAAGCCGCCGCTCTTCGTGCAGACCATCTTCGGCATCCTGGGCGGCATCGGCGCCGACCACGAGAACCTGATGCACATGCGCCGCATCGCCAACAAGCTCTTCGGCGACGACTACCGCTGGTCGATCCTGGCCGCCGGCCGCCACCAGATGAGCTTCGTCACCATGGGCGCGATGATGGGCGGCAATATCCGTGTCGGGCTGGAGGACAGCCTCTTCATCGGCAAGGGCGAGCTCGCGCCCTCCAACGCAGCCCAGGTGGCCAAGGTCAGGCGCATCGTCGAGGAGCTTTCGCTGGAGGTCGCGACACCGGCCGAGGCGCGCGAGATGCTCGGCCTCAAGGGCGGCGATCAGGTCAAATTCTGAGCCCGGCGCGGTCGAGCCTGAGTCGCCCATGAGCACAGCAGACACCGGCATCGACAGCACCGCCGCCGAGCGCTTCCAGCGGGACGGCGTCGTCCATCTGGCGGGCGCGTTCGCAGACTGGCTCGATCCGCTCCGCGCCGGGGTCGAGCGCAACATGCGCACCCCCGGCCCCTACACGCGGGAATATGAGCCGGAGGGCTCGAAGGGCTACTTCTTCGGCGACTACTGCAACTGGGACCGCGTGCCCGAGTACCGGGACTTCGTGTTCCACTCTCACGCGGCGGGGCTTGCCGCGCGGCTCATGGGCTCAAGCACGGCGCGCTTCTTCCACGAGCACGTGCTGGTGAAGGAGCCGAGAACCGAATCGCGCACGCCCTGGCACCACGACCTGCCCTACTACTGCATCGACGGGACGCAGTGCGTGAGCTTCTGGACAGCGCTCGATCCCGTCCCCCGCGCGATCTGCCTGGAGCTCGTCGTGGGCTCACATCGCTGGGGCAAGTCGTTCATGCCAAGGAAATTTATTGGCGTGGACTACCAGCGCGAGGGCGAGGCCCTCGATACCATGCCGGACATCGACGCGCGCCGGGACGAATACGAGATCGCGTCCTTCGACGTGGCGCCGGGCGACGCCATCGCCTTCCACTTCCTCACCGTCCACGGGGCGCCGGGCAACGCGTCGGCATCGGCCCGGCGCCGCGCTTTCGTTCACCGCTGGGTCGGCGACGACGTGCGCTTCAAGGTGCGCCCCGGTGAGGTCTCGCCACCCTTCCCCGAAGTGCACCGGCGGCTAAGCGACGGCGATCCCCTCGACGACCCCGAATTCCCCCTCGTCTGGCCAACCTCAGCCTAAGGCGAGCTCTGGGAGGCCTAAGGGCCGGGCTGCGAAGCGGCCTGGACGGCGCGACCGCGCCGCGCGCGGAGCGTCGCGCGTCCACGCGCGCGGAGCGCACGATCAAGCGGAGCGAGCGCCCGGCGCCTGAGGCAAATTTCAAGAATCCCCCTCAGAAGTTCTCGGCGCGGAAGGGGCGATGGCAGCCGCCGCAGCCTGCGCCGACCGCGCCGAACGCACCCTGCAGGCTGGCGAGATCGGTTCCGGCCGCCACGACCATCGCCTCCAGCGCCGTGGTGAGCGCGTTCGCCTTCTCCATCACCGCCGGGAAGGTGGTCCAGAGCTCGGGCTTGGCCCGGGTCTTGCCAGGAAGAGCCTGATTGTCGGAGCCGGGCGGCCACATTGCGCCCGCGTCCATGGTCGAGAGCGCGAGCAGACTCTTGGCGACCCCGGTCGCCTGCGCCGCGTCGTAGGGGACCTGCCCCTTCGCGATCCCGGCGAGCTGGCCCATGAAGAAGCCGTTGAGCTGCATGTAGGCGATGCGTGCCTTGACCGCGCCCGAGTGATCCTCCTGGGCGCTCGCCACGCTCGATCCGGTGAATACCGCCAGCGCCAGCGCCGCCGCCACAACGCCCGCGATCCATGTCCGCTTTTTCATCGCCTCCCCCCTTTGCTCGTGCCCTACGGGCTTATTTCGCTGATTGAATGCTACCCCTCCCCGCCGCCCGCCGCCATCGCCAATTGCAGACTGAGACTTCCTGATCGCGCCGACACCCGCTTGCGTTCGCCCGCATGCCGCGCAAGATGGCGGCCGGCAGAGGATGGGCTCGGGATGAACCAGTCAGGCGGCGCGCGCTACGTGGTTGCGACCGACGTCGGCGGCACCTGCACGGACGCGGTGCTCTTCGCCGCCGGTGAGCCGGTGCGCCTCGGCAAGGCGCTCTCCACCCCGCCCGACTTCGCGGATGGCGTGCTCGCCGCTGTCGGCGCCGCGGCGGAGGGCATCGGCCTCGCCACCGACGAGCTGCTGGCGCGGACGGCGCTCTTCATGCACGGCTCGACGGTGGTGGACAACACGCTGCTCACCCGCTCAGGCGCGCGGACCGGCCTGATCACCACCGAAGGATTCGAGGACACGCTGATCATCACCCGCGGCGCCTACGGCCGCTGGGCCGGCCTCACCGAAGACGGCATCAAGCACCCGGTGGCGACCGACCGCGCCCCGCCGCTGGTGCCGGGGTCACGGACCAGGGGCGTACCGGAGCGGGTGGATTACAAGGGCGCCGTGCTGCGCGCGCTGGACGAAGACGCGGTGCGCCGGGCGATTCGCTCGCTGGTCGAGGACGAAGAGGTCGAGGCGCTCGCGGTCTCCTTCCTCTGGTCCTTCTACAACGCCACCCACGAGCAGCGTGTGGGCGAGCTGATCCGGGAGATCGCCCCCGGCGCCTACGTCACGCTCTCGAGCGAAATCGCGCCGGTGCCGGGCGAATACGAGCGCGCGTCCACGACCGTCATCAACGCCTATGCCGGAGGCATCGCCAGCGACTACATCAACAGCCTGCAGGCCCTGCTGCAGGGGCGTGGCTATGGCGGGCCCCTTCTGGTGATGCAGGGCTACGGCGGCCTGCTGCCGGCGGAAGAAGCCGCCGAACGGGCCGTCGGCATGCTCGAGTGCGGCCCCGCCGCCGGCGTCATCGGCAGCCGCCATCTCGGCCGGCTCATGGAGGACGAGGACATCATCGCCTGCGACATGGGGGGCACGACCTTCAAGGTGGGCGTGATCCAGGGCGGTGCCATCGACTACGCCCGCGAGCCCATGGTCGACCGCTACCACTACGTGGCGCCGAAGATCGAGGTGGTCTCCATCGGTGCCGGCGGCGGCAGCATCGTCGCGCTGGACCCGGCCACCGGCGTGCCGGGCGTGGGACCGGCGAGCGCCGGCGCACGGCCCGGGCCGGTCTGCTACGGCCTCGGCGGAGACCAGCCCACGCTCACCGATGTCATGCTGCTGGTGGGCTACATGGACCCCGGCACCTTCCTGGGCGGCACCATCTCCCTCGATGCCGAGGCCGCCCGGCGGGTCTTCGCGGAGAAGATCGCGCAGCCGCTCGGCATGAGCGTCGAGGAAGCCGCCATCGGCATCTACCGCATCGCCGCAGCGCAGATCACCGACCTGATCCACGAGATCACCGTCGAACGCGGCCTCGACCCCAGGGATTTCGTGCTGCACGCCTTCGGCGGCTCCTGCGGCCTGGTTTGCGGCGTGTTCGGCGCGGAGCTCGGCGTCAGGCGCATCGTCGTGCCCTATACCGCCTCCGTGAACGCCGCCTTCGGCCTGCTCTCGGCCGACATCGTCCACGAATACACCGTCACCAAGACGCTCCCGATGCCGAGCCCGGCTGCGGAGATCAACGAGATCTACGCGCCGATGATGGCCCGCGCCCGCGCGCAGCTTGCCGCCGAAGGCTTCGCCGACGCGGCGATCGCCCTCGACTGGTCGGTCGACCTGCGCTACGGACGCCAGGTGCACGAAGTGACGACGCCGGTCGCAGGCGGCGGCCCGATGGACGACGATGCCGTCGGGCGCCTCTCCGCGGACTTCGAGGCCCTCTACGAGCGCAAGTTCGGCAAGGGCTCGGCCTACCGCGCCGCCGGCATGGAGATGACGATGTTCCGCCTCACCGCCCGCGGCATGGTAGAGCGGCCCCGCATCGAGCGGGCGGCGCTGGACGGCTCCGATCCCGGCACGGCGCGGATCGACAAGCGCGACATCTTCGTGGAGGCGGAGGGCGGCTTCGCGCCCGCTGATATCTACGATTTCGAGCGGCTCGCGCCGGGCAACGTCGTCGCCGGCCCCGCCGTGATCCACACCCCGATCACGACCATCGTCGTCCAGGCCGGCCAGTCCGGCCGGGTGGACGCTTACCGCAACATCTCCATCGAGCTCGGCTGAGGCCCGCCATGGACCCGATCACCTTCTCCATCATCCGCCATCGCCTCTTCCGCGTCATCGACGAGGCGGTGATTACGCTCAAGCACGTCTCGGGCAGCGCGATCACCAACGAGGGTCACGACCTCATGGTCTCCCTCTACCGCGCGGACGGCTCGCTGCTCATGGGGGGCGTCGGCTTTCTCCACCACCTGACCAGCGCCGCCGAGGCCTGCAAGGCGGTCATCCGCCGCTTCGAGGACGATATCGGCGTAGGCGACGTGTTCCTCACCAACTGCCCCTACACCGCAGCGCTCCACACCTCGGACATCTACCTTGTGGCGCCGATCCACCACGAGGGCAGGCTGGTCGCCTGGAGCGCCTGCTTCGTCCACGTCTACGACATCGGCGCCATGGTGCCCGGCGGCTTCAGCCCGGATTCGCGCGACATCTTCACCGAGGGCTTCAGCTCCCCCGGCATCAAGCTGGTCGAGGGCGGCGAGATGCGCCGCGACGTCATGGACACCCTGCTCAACATGGTCCGCGCGCCCGAGATGGTGGCGCTCGACCTCTCCTCCATGATCGCTGCCAACAACGTCGCGCGCGAGCGGATGGTCGCGCTGATCGACAAGTACGGTGCCGGGCCGGTGGACGAGGCCTGCGCGGCGCTGGTCGACCAGTCGGAGACCCTGCTCCGCAAGCGCCTGCGGGAGCTGCCGGACGGCCGCTGGGAGGCGCGGCAGTATTTCGACATCGAGGGCGAGACCTGCCGGGTGCTGCTCGCCATGACCAAGGAGGGCGACGCGCTCACCTTCGACTTCACCGGCTCCAGCCCGCAGTCGCAATACGGCATCAACTGCACCTACTGGGCCTCGTGGGGCGGCTTTTTCGCCCCCCTCTTCCCCCTCCTCTGCTACGACATCACCTGGAACGACGGCGTGCTCAGGCCCATCAGGATGATCGCGCCGGAAGGCTCGGTGGTGAACTGCACGCGCCCGGCGCCGGTCTCGCTCGCAACCGTCGGCGCCATCCAGTCGGTCAACAACGCCGCCTGCACCTGCATCGCCAAGATGCTGTCGGCGAGCGAGAAGTACGCCAGGGAGGCGACGGCGGTCTGGCACGGCAGCCACTTCGCCATCTTCATGTTCGGCCTCAACCAGCGCCGGCAGGAGGCCATCGGCATCCTGACCGAGACCTTCGGCGGCGCCGGCGGGGCGCGCACCTGGGCCGACGGCATCGATGTCGGCGGCGAGATTCCCAACCCAATCGGCCGCATGGCCAACGTCGAGACCACCGAGGCGACCTTCCCGGTGCGCTACCTCTTCCGCCGGGCGCGACCGGATACCGGCGGGCCGGGGCGCTGGCGTGGCGGCAATTCCATCGAGTTCGCCCTGGTGCAGCACGATTCGCCGGAGGGCGGCATCAACTACGTGGTCTCCGGCAAGGGCACCGAGTTCTCCATGAGCGAAGGGCTGGGCGGCGGCTATGCCGGCGCGCCCTGCGCCTACCGCTGGGTGCATAACAACGAGGCCGGCGAAGCCGGGCGCAACGTCAACCCCTTCCCCACGTCGCTGGACGAGATGACCGGCGAGGCCGAGACGATCTCGTGGGGCGTGTTCCCGCTCAAAGGCGAGGACGCGCTCTACGTCCGCTCCGACGGCGGCGGCGGCTTCGGCGACCCGTTGGAGCGCGAGCCCGCACGGGTCCAGACAGATATCGAGGCCGGCATGGTCTCGGCGGACGTGGCCGCCGCGGTCTACGGCGTGGTGTTCGCAAACGACGCGGTGGACGAGGAAGCGACGCGGGCCCGCCGCGAAGCCCTGCGCGCCGCCCGGCTCGCAGCTCCCGTAGCGGCGGCGGCAGAGTGAGCAAGCACCCGGCGATTGAGCAATCTTACGCCGGGCCGTCAGGCCCGGACGGCGCGCACGCGCCGCGCGCCGAATGGCGCGGAGCCAAGCGAGCGGAGCGAGCGTCCGTTCCCAGAGGTTCCTGACCATTCCCCATGTTTCCTCTAACTGGCTGGTTTACCGTAGATTATGCAGCGTACTTGGCTCTTGCGTTCCAAGCCGTTCTCGCCCATTATCAGACACAATGTGGGACGCAGTGTGGGTGGAATTTCCATGGGATCGAACTATGCCGCCGCCTCGAATGCCGCCAGACCAGGACGCCTCAACGCCGCCTTCGTTCGAACCGTCAGCCGACCGGGAGTCTACGGCGACCAGCACGGCCTCAGGCTGCGAGTCTACAAGTCCCGAAAACGGCAGTCGATCTCCAAGCAATGGATCTGGCGCGGAACCGTCAACGGCACCCGCCGCGATATCGGGCTCGGCGGCTTCCCCTATGTCGCCCTCGCCGAAGCTCGGCAGACCGCCTTTGAGTACCGCAAGATCGCAAGGGGCGGCGGCGACCCGATCACGCTCAGGCGCAGGCCCGACGTGCCAACCTTCGCGCAGGCGGCCGAGACCGTGATCGCCATCCATCGCGAGGGCTGGAAGGACAGCGGCAAGAGCGAGATGCAGTGGCGGGCGAGCCTCAGGGACTACGCCATGCCGAAGCTCGGCCGCAAGGGCGTCGACGAGGTCACCACCGCAGACGTGATGGCGGTGCTCATCCCGCACTGGCATACCAAGACCGAGACCATGCGCCGCGTGCGCCAGCGCATCGGGGCGGTGATGAAGTGGGCCGTGGCGCAGGGCCACCGAGGCGACAACCCCGCCGGCGACGCCATCGCCGCCGCACTGCCCAAGTGCGGCAGCGTGCGCCAGCATCAGCGCGCCCTGCCGTTCCGCGACGTCGGAGCCGCACTCGCCAGGGTGAGGATGTCGGATGCCTACCGCCCTGCGGTGCTCGCCTTCGAGTTTCTGGTGTTGACGGCGTGCCGATCCGGCGAGGTCCGGTTCGCGACATGGGACGAGATCGATTTTGCATCGGCAACATGGACGATACCGGCGCGGCGGATGAAGGCGAGGCGCGAGCATCGTGTTCCGCTGTCTGCGCGGGCGCTGGGGGTTCTGCGCGAGGCGCGCGCGTTGTCGGACGGCTCGGGCTTGATCTTTCCATCGCGGCGGGCCCGCGCGATCCACGGCGGTACGGTCTCCAAGCTCATCCGGGAGCTGGGGATCGATGCGGTGCCGCATGGCTTCCGGTCGTCCTTCCGGGACTGGGCGGCGGAGTGCACCGACGTGCCTCGCGAGGTCTGCGAGCTCGCCCTGGCGCATGTGAACTCCGACCGGGTGGAAGCTGCGTATCGGCGAACCGACCTCTTTGACCGGAGGCGAGCGCTCATGGAGCAATGGTCGGCATTCGTCGTCGGGTAATCGGCCAAGTTGCGACAAATTCTCCCTTGCCACGGCAGACATCGACCTCTGAGATATAATCCCCCAAGTGAATCCTTGGACCTTACTTAAACGCTACACGCTATTGTCCTATCTGCGAGGGTTCCTGTTCCTGCGGATCGCCTATAAGTACGAATTCCGACATGGGAGCCCCACCATCATGTAACAAACCGGACGCCCCACCGTACCCCAGAAATGCAATTGGACACTTTGCTTCCATACTTTCATCGGAAGTGTCTTTTCCAGTTCTTTCATCGAAATGGTTGAGAATACTGCTCGCATCGTGCGCACTGATCTCGTACGCTTGGTAAATTGGTAACTCCCACCAGAATGCGTCATCGTCATACTCTTTTACGATAGCATAAAACGTCGAGTCTTGATTATTGTTAGACGAATTAATCTGAGGACCGCTCGCCGGATCGGATGTATCCAGCGGATAAGCGCTAATGGTTGCAACGTCTTGGAGGGAGTTTGCTGCGAATATCATCTTACTTCCCAAAGCAATTTGAGCACTCCAAGACAACTCAAGCGCAAGATTGCCCTGAAGTTCACAGATACTTTCAACATCTACTGAATTAGCGCGGTCCTGTGCTCTAGGGTGTGAGACGTATCCCAATAAACTTAAGCTCATAGTAAGCGAAATGAGAATGGGGATATCGACAAGCCTATAGCCTACCATCAGCCTTCCTCCAACTTCGCGTTCGCCTATCGCTAGGTGATCATCGAATCATTTATGGGCTATTGGCATTCAAGGGCGCTTCGGCTAAGTATCTCGCTACAACTCCTGCAAGGGTATATGCGCCACCAGGAAGTAACACACCGAGTGTGAAGTACCGCGTAGAATTCCCTTTAGGAGGGTCGCCAAGACACGCAATAACATAGAAGACAAAATTAATCGCCACCAGCACGATAACTGCGTAAAGTAGCAGCGGAGATGCGGAAAGTGTCAATGGGAGTGCCGCAATGGAAAGAACAAATAGAGCTATGTGAAACACGACACCACCAAATGTCATTGCGATCAGTCGTCGCCAAAATGTAGGACCCGGAGAGGTGCCGATTATGAGATCGTGAAGTACGCTGCCAATTGTGGCTCTCGTGCATGTGGTACGGTCGCCAGCGTTTCGCCCGTCGTCGCTGTGTTCGTCGTTCATGGCTGGGTTCCGTCTATTCCAAAATGAACGGACAAGACGGCGATTGAGTTATCTGAGGGCGCTAGCATTCTGACGCCGGATGTGCGCAGCGCTTCATGCCGAGTATTCTACAGCTTGCTAAAGGCAAGTCGAGAAGTTTCCGACACGGGCAATTCTGCAGGCGGGCATGATTGCCAGACGCGGTGATTTTCCGTAAGGGTGAGCTGCTTCACCTACCAGGGCACACGCTGAACGGTTGCAAGGCAGGACTACATGCTCAGACCTCGGCTCCGGCGCATGTGCCTGCCGAGTTTGCGCTCCCGCTTCTCGGCCTTCTCGCGCAACTTCCTGAGCTCTTCGGGGTCGTCGAGGATGTAGGCGAACCCCTTCTCCTGTTCGCTCCGGCTGAGAGGCTCAGCGGGTGGCCTGTCGAGCGTATGAGCGATGCCTTGCTGGTCTTCGTTCGTCTGGCCGGCCTGCTTCCTGGACTTGTCGGATCCGTAGAGCGCGTGCGCGAATCCCTGCTGCTCCTCTTCGCCCGTCTGACCGGCCCGCTTCCTGGACTTGTCGGATTCGAAGAGCGTGTGCGCAAAGCCCTGCTGTTCGCCTTCGTCTGCCCGCCCGGCGCGATTTCGCGGCTTGTCGCGCTCGTAGAGAATATGGGCGAAGCCTTGCTCCTGCCTGGGCGCCGGCTCGCGTCGGGGCTGTTGTACCTCCGGCTTCGGCGCTTCCACGCGATTCTCCTGGAGGCGGCTGCGCAGCTGCCTGACGGTGAGTCGCGCGCGTGACTTGCCGAGCGTCATGGCGTCGAGGTAGGCGCCGTACTTCTCGTCGTCGGCCAGGATGGCCTCGCCGGTAGCAGCCAGCATCTCGGCCGCCTCGCGCCATCGGGGCCAGTCGTCGAGGCGGGCAACAGGCACGCTCTGCTCCTCAGACCAGCGTTCGAGACCCTTGTACACTTCGACAAGCCGCTCCGCCGCCGGCAGATAGCTCTGGGCGGTCTCTCGCGCGGCGGTCTCGTCCTGGTGGTACTCGAGGAGTTCGCCGAGCACGTCGCGCGTGGGCTCGGAGAGATCGGGATGCTGGGCGAGCGCGCGCACGCGCGAAATCAGCGCGTCGTACCCGTCCATCAGGAGCAGCGGCAGGTCGGGCTTTCCGGCGCGCGCGTCCTCGGCGCGTGCGACGAGGCCGTTCCAGTCCCGTTGCAGATCTTTGTAGAGGGCACGCCAATCCGGCTCGACCTCGGCCTCCGGGTCAGCTGAGGCCGTCGCGGGCGGACGCGCCGCGGCCAGGCGGGGTGAGGCATGCTCTTCGCGGACTGCCTCGGCAGTTGCCTCGGCGACAGTAGCGGCGGATTCGGCCGCGACGGTCTCGCCGATCCCCTCCACTTCGACCCGTGCGTCCTGCCGCGCAGCGTGAGCCGCCCTGGCCTTGACGGAGCGCAGATACCGGCCGGCCCGCGCGTGCACTCGGCTGAGCTCGTCGATCTCGCCCTGGCCGATATCGGCACGCTCGGCGAGGAGGCGCTCGAACACCTGCGGCTTGCCACTGAACATCGCGGCCTGCTTCATAAGCACGGCGTGGCGGTCGAAGGTCTCACGAAAGGCGGGGCTGAGCGCCACCGCCTCGCCTTCTGCGCGGGCCTGCTCGCGCAGCCCGTCCCACGCCGCCAACACGTGCGCGCGCTCCGCCGCAAACGCGTCCACCGCGGCGCCGTGCCGCCAGCCGTTGACGGCGTGGCGGATGTCCTGGGCGATGCGCACGATGGCGTTGTCGTTCGCCGGCGCCTGTGTCGCAGACACGTGTGCCTCGGCTGCTTCCTGCTGCCCTTCGCCGGGACCCTTGCGCTCCGCCCCCTGCGGCCGACCTGCCCCGTTTCCGACCCCGCCACGCCCGAGCTGAGGGCCAAGCTTCGCGCCGAACTGCGTTCGTGTTCTCGCATCCCGCCATGCGCCGTCGGCGATGTAGTCGAGCGCTGCCTCCTTGGGTTGCGAGCGCGACCAGCGCTCCGCCAGATACGCCCTGATGTCGCTGTCCGTGACGGGCATGTCCGCCTCGTCTTCGGCCCGTCCGTCCGCGATGTCGACGACCAGCGGAGAGCGGTTGACGTAGACATCTATCCCCTCCCGATGGCGGGTGGCGGCAGGATAGATGGTCTCGCGCGAGGGCCGGTCGTCGACCAGCAGGAAGGCGCGGTCGACGGTCAGCCCCTGGGCTGACGCGATGGTCATGGCGTAGCCGTAGTCGATGCGGATGTTGTCGTGCCAGTCGCGGATTTCGTCGTGCCGGAAATGCACGCGTCTGCCGTCATCTGTGCGCGCCGTGATGTGGACCGAGGACTGGTCCTGCGACTGCTCCGGCTCGGCACCGCCCATGTCCGCCCCCGAATCCCGTCCCGTACTTCTGCCGGCTCGCCGGTTCCGCGCCTTGCGCGAGACCGCCGCGCCTTCGGCGGTCTGCACCTCGATGTCCTGCATCTCGATGCCTTCGACCGTGACGATGGTGCCGTTGAAGAGTTGCTTCTCCCACTGTGTTGCGCCGATGCGGAGACGGTCGCCGACGGCGATCTCCAGCGGCTCCGTCACCCGCCCGTCGAGGTCGCGGCTCACCTCGATCACGGCGCGCTTGACGTCGGTCTTTTCTGCAAGCACGCGCTCCCGCATCAGCCAAGACAGTGCCCTGGTCTCGGCTTTTGTGCGCGCGAGCACCACCGTCGATGCCTCCGGCTCGGCTCGCACGTGCCGCGCCCAGTCGTCCACCAGCTTGGCAATGGTCTTCTCCTCGTCGTAGCAGAGATGAAGCCGGTTCCTGAGACGCCACGCCTCGATGGCCTTCTCCGCCTCGCCATCCCTGAGTGCCTCCGATACCGCCACCTGCCACGGCGTGAACACCGGCTTGCGCTCCATCGCCTCGTACCCGGCGAGGATGGCATCGTGCTCCTCCGGTCCGGTGAGACCCGCCCTGAAGCGCGCCTGGTCCGGCGTCTCCCCGTGGACGTGAACGAGCACGTCCTCCAGATCGGCCTTCTGGCGCCGGATGCGGTCCACGCGGACGCTGCCCGCGACGTCGCGGATCAATCTGAGCCCCGGTCCCGCCTCCACCGGCTGCTGTTGCCTGGTGTCGCCGGCGAACACCACCTTCGCGCCGTGACGCTCGGAGAGCTGGAGGATGTGATGCGCCTGGCGGGTGGACAGCATCCCCGCCTCATCCACCACGATCAGGGTGTTGGCGCCGATCTCGATCTGCCCCTTGGCGGCGAGCTTGAGCAGCTTGTCGACGCAGTAGGGACGGGCGTCGCAGTCGTCGCCCAGTGCGACGGCGGTGCGCCAGGCGACGGCGGTCGGCACGATCTCGTAGCCGTGCTCCCTGTGGAGGTCGGTGATGGGCCTGAGCGTGGTGGTCTTGCCCGAGCCCGCTGCGCCCTCGATCACAGCCACACGGCTGCCACGCACGGTGGTATGGCGGATCGCAAGCGATTGCTCCTGGCTCAGCGGATAATTCTGGTCAAGGAGCGCCTCCACCTTCCGCTTCACCGCCTCTTCAGGCAGCCCGTGGCCGGTATTGGCGGTCATGGCCTCCGCCATGTCCTTGACGGCCTGCTCCAGGCGCAAGTTGTGGCGGGTGGAATAGACCTCGGTGTGGGCCATGCCGGCCCGGGATTCCGCCGTCGGCTTCTTCGGCTCCAGCCGCTCGATCTCGGGGTTGCGGCGAAGACGCTCGATGGCCGTCGCCACCGCGTCACGGCCCATCAGCCCTGCGGCGGCGTTGGCAGCGGCCTCCACCATGTCGGGGCGGCGGAAGACCGCTTCCTCGCGCGCGAGATGGGCAGGAAGGTCGTCGAGCCGGTCGGTCAGCTCCCGAATCGCCTCGCGCGAGACCTCCGCCTCATGCCCGGTCACCGCCTCGATCAGCGCCTCACGTTCGCAATAGCCTTGCGCCTCGCCGCGCCAGCGCCTGTGCCTGACCTCAGGGTCGTTGTCATGGGACTTGCCCGCCCGCGTGAGCTTGTTGACACCGGCCATGCGTGAGGCGTTGCCCAGCGAGGAAATACCCAATTCCCCGGCGCGCGCGACGATCGCCTTGCGCCGCTTCGACCAGAAGGCCTGGAGGTCCTCCGGCATCCCCTCGATACGGGTGAACTCGGCGCTGGAGCCATATCGCTCGATCCGCACACCCAGGCCCTGCTGCAGCTCCCAGGCCATGTAGGCGCGGAAGAGCGCACCGGCCGCCTTCTTCCAGCTGTAGACGGGGTACTGGTGGTGCGCCCGCCACCTGCCGTCTTCCAGGGTCCTCGCGGCATTGAAGATCGTGCAGTGGACGTGAAGCTGGGGGTCGTTCTCGCGGCTGGTGCCGTGGACGAAGGTGGCGCCCATCAGGTCGGCCTCCACGGCACGGCTGACACCCTTCGCAGACACACGGGTATAGCTGCAGTAGCGCAGCACCGAGTCTTCGAGCGCCGCCCTGGCTGCGGAGACCGCCATGGCCTCGATATTCTGGCGCATCTCCACATCGGCGATGGCCCAGAGGGACGAGATGCTCTTGTCGACGGAGAAGGTCAGGTCGACGCCAGGGGAGCGCTCCGGGCTGCCGGCCCGCTGCACCAGCTTGGCCGATCCGTCCGGCGCAAAGCCGTTGTAGAGGCGGCGGAACTCGCGTGAATCGACCTTCGCGCCGTCCTCCAGACCGAACAGGCCCCTGGGGTTGAACCAGGTGCCGTCGGGCTCTTCGCCTGCCGTGTAGTACTCGTTGGGGTGGCGGTAGGAGCGCTGGCTCTCGAGGTAGTACTCGGCCGAGGCCATCTGGCCGATGGTGGCTACCACGGCGATATGCTCTCGGCGCTCGGAGTGGCGCAATCACGCAAGCCGGCGGTGTCCATACCCTTCAGCAAGGTCGTGCCCTCCGGATTCCGGCGCAATGTCTTGATATGCGGGCATGTTCGACACCGACTGAGTTCGAGCGACCGATACGATGAAAGAGACTACCGCTCCAGCACCAATCCCGCAAGCGTCAGCTTGCACAGGTGTGAAAAGTAAAGTGCACGAGACTGCGCTGACGGTTAAGGGAATTGACGCTCGGACGGGAGACTCGTGCCGGATCGAAACGCCGCGGAGGGCCGGGGAGGCGCGCATTCGGTCGAGAGCGCTGCCGGTCTTGACGTAGTGGAAGGGTCGGGGAATCATGCGGAACACGCTGAACTCGCTCAACATTGTGGACGGAGGAATCATGGTGGTCAGGCGATACAACGAATCGGATATCGATTTCGAGGCCATCGATGCAGACCTTGCGAAGCTGGCGCCGCCTAAGCTCACGCTGAAGGACGTGCTGGACCGTTTGCGAGAGCGCATGCTCGAGCAGCGGGCCAGGGGCGTGACGGTGGCCCAGATGCACGAGGTGCTGAAGGCGCGCGGCATCGAACTGGGCGAGCGCAGTCTGAAGGCCTTTCTCGACAAGGGGGAGCTGCCGGGGCGGAAAGCGGCGAAGATCGCGGCGCAGATTGGCGGCGAAGCCTCGGAGGGAGATGCGTTCTGAGCGAGCGGCAGGCGAAGGTGCGTTAGCGCCGAGCCGAGGACGGCGATGCGTCGTGCGAAGCACGGCGAGCCGTGGTTGAACGTCTGAGACACACCTTGCCGGAAAGGGAGCAGGCGAGCGGTCGGCGGAGCCGCGAATGCGGCGAGCCGGACGCGAAGCGGCGACGCGCGGATCGGTTTGAGCGGAAAGGGGGAGCGCGCACGGCGATGGCGCGTCAGCGCCGAGCCGGACGCTCAGCGTCAATGCGCGACACTTGGCACGAAGCAGACGAAAGGGCCGATCCCTCGCCGTAGCGAAGGACCGGCCCTTGCGAGGTGAGGAAGCGCCGCCGTCACGCGGCGACGCGATAGACCGGGATTCCCAGCTGCTTCGCCTTGTCGACCAGGTTGCCGGTGATGCCGGAACCGGGGAACGCGATGACGCCCTTGGGCAGCAGGTTCAGGAGCTCGTCGTTGCGCCGGAACGGAGCGGCCTTGCCGTGTGCGCTCCAGTCCGGGCGGCAGATCACCTGGTTGACGCCTCTGGCTTCGGCCCAGCTCGCGGCTATCTTCTCGACGCCGGGGCCGCCGCCATGCAGCAGAACCATGTCGCGGTACTTCTCGCGGGTGCGGTCCAGCGTGGTCCAGACCGCGTCCGCATCGCCGACGATCTTGCCGCCTGTGATCGCCACCAGGGTGCCGTCCGGCAGGTGGGCGCGGGTCTCGCGGTCCTTGCGGGCGCGGCGGAAGTCGCGCGCGTCGATGGCGGCCGAGGTCAGCGTTCCGGTCTGGCTGGCGTGCGATCCGTGGCGGGGGCGCCAGATGTCGCCGGTGTGGACGCGGTAGGCGTCGGCGGCCACATCGCGCAGCTTCTCGAACGCGTCGCGCCGGTCTCCGAGGTTCCGCGCGCGGTCGGTCAGGGTCTCCAACTCGTGTGCCTTCACCTCGGAGCCGTCCTGGGCCTTCTCGAGGTCCTTCATCTCGGGCGTGATGCGGTCGACGGTGCGGTCGAGGCGCGTGACCTGTGAATGCAGGCAGTTGACGAAACCCCACAGCAGGCTCTCGCGCTCGTCGGCCATCTGGGTGCCGTCGACGGTGACGCCGTCCACCATGATGCGGATGGCTTCGCTCAGCGCGTCGATGGCGTCGTCCTCGTCCCAGACGACCCTGCTGTCGAGCTCGCCGCGCTCGGGCGCCGCGCCGTAGAGTGCCATGCTCTCGCAGACGGTGGCGGTGGCGGAAGCGGTAGCGGTCTGTGTGGCGATGGTGTCGATCATGACGATCTCCTTTTCTGTTCATCCTCCGGGACCCTGTGCCCCGTTGTGATGTCCTTTCAGGGCACGCGCGCGCAGCGGAAGCACCTGGCCCTAGACGGCCTTAGGCGCGAGTTGGTGCGGAAAGTCGGCGATTTCGGTGCGGAAGTTCGCGTTGGCGGTGGCTTGGGAGGCCCGGCGCGCCGCCTCGCCGATTGGCCGCGTTTCGAGGTGGCCTTCTCAATGACAGCTAGCGCCGGGCCGACACGCCGGCCCCGCGTCAGGGGCCGGCGTGCCCCACACGCGGTCTATGAGAGTTCAGGCAAGCGAACTTCACGGTCGCCGACTTTCACGGCGCGCCTTAGGCCGTCTTGGGCCAGGCCGTCGCGGAGCGACGGACCCGGAGGGTTGCTGTAGCGAGCACGCGTGGCATGATCGGACATCACGTAAGAGGAGCAGTTCATTCTCCGCCCCAAAGCGGCGCCAGCCGCTTCGCGTCCTCCCGGACGCGACCGCCGCGAGGCGGTTCCCACGGGAGCCGATGGCCGTGAACGGTGCCGGCTCACAACAGCGGATGGGACTCGACCCAGCGCTCGACGGTCTCGCGCAGCTTGCTGCGCTCGGTCACGCGCTTCCAGCCGCGCCAGTCCTCTGCGAGCCAAATGATGTAGTGGAACTGGCCCGGGGCGAGGATGTCCTCGTCCTTGAAGATGTCGCCGATGTGCTGGCCGTCACGGTAGACGCGCACCTCGTCGGGGGCCGCGAGCTTGAAGCTGAGGTCGGTTCTGTAGCGTCCCATCGGATTGCTCCCGTTCGGCGGTTGCGGCGGGCTCTCTCTCCCGCAATTCGCTCACCCCGATGCACGCCGCTCCCGGCCTCCCGCGAAGCGGAGGATCGGCGCGAGGCGCGCGCGAAGCGCGGCGGAGCCGAGAGCGACGAGGTCGTCGTTAAAGTCGCCACCCTGGGGAACCACGATCAGCGCGGTCACGCCCGCCCGCGCGCAGCGCCGGGCGAGGCGTTCGGCCGCGCGCTCGCCTTCCAGGTCGTTGTCCCGCGCGACAACGAGGCGCGTCACGCCGGTCGGAGGCGCGAACCCGCCGAGGCTGCCGGCCGACAGCGCCGCCGCCGCGACGGTATCCGGCAGCGCAGTGACGATGGAGAGAACGGTCTCGATGCCCTCGCCCACCAGCAGCGTGGAGGGCGCGGGGTCGCAGAAACGGACGGCGTGGCCGTGGACGCGCCCGAGCGCCTTGCGCGGGCGCGGCAGATTCGCCTTGGCCGGTTCGCGAGGATCCAGCCACGTCCGCTGAACGCCGGTGATGGTGCCGGGACCGGGTCGGTCCCCCGGACCGGGGTATTCCCCGGCAACGGCAGTGACGGCGGCGACCAGCGCCGGAAGGCGGCGCACGCCGCCTTCGTCGCGATGGAGCAGCGCGGGATGGAAGCGGAGCGCGGGGAAGCGGCAGCGGTGGATCGCCCGGGCGCGCAGATAGGCCTCGGCGTGGGTGCCGTCGACGGCGCGGCAGCGTTGCCACAGGCGGCGGGCCGCCTCGCACCGGTCGTAGCTGTCGGGACCGTCCAGGGCGGGCAACGGCGGCATAGAGAGAAAGGCGCGCGCCTCGGCGAGGGCGGCGCGGAGCGAGCCCGCGCCGGAGGCGATGCGGACGAGATCGAGCAAATCGCCGTGCTCGGCCGAGGCGGCATCAGTCCACTTTCCGGGAACGCCGGGGGGCGAGAGGCGGACGAAGAGAGAGCGTCCGCGGGCGCCGCGGATGTCGCCGGCCACCCAGTAGCGGCCGCTCCTGCGGCCCTGCGGCAGGTAGCGCCGGCACACCTCCTCTGCGCGGGCTGCGAGAGCTGCGGAGACCTGGGCGGCGTTCACGGCGCACGCCTCGGGCGTGGGCCGGCAGAGCCGGGACAGGGGGCAGGGATGAGACGCATGAGGGACCTCTCCGGATGCTGCGAGGGACGCGCCCCGGTCCCGGCCACCGCCCGGCCTCTCGCCGGCGCGGGGCCGGCGGGCGATGCGCGAAGCGCGAGCCCAGCAGCCCGGCCGGGAGGGGGACTCTGGTCCGGCTGCAAAGAAAAAGCCGGCGCGCGAGGCGCCGGCTTGAGTTGCAGGGAGGATGCTGAAGGTAGGCTCAGAACGGTATAGAACTCGCACTTTCGGGCTCGGCGGAACCGGCCTCGGCGGCCGGCATCGCCTCGCCGTCGGACGCAGGCGCGCCGTTGCCGTTCGCGGTCGCAGGCCGCTCCAGGAACTGGATCCTGCCGCCAGGCACGAGGAGGATCTCGGTCGAGAACCGGTCCGAGTCCTCGCCGTCCTTGCGCCACTTCCGGGTCTGCAGCTTGCCCGCGACGTAGACCAAACGGCCCTTCTTCGCGTGCTTCTCCAGCATGTCGATCAGCCCGCTCTGGAACGTCACGACGCGGTGCCACTCTGTCTTGTCGATCCGCTCGCCGCTGCCGGTGCGGTCGATATACGACTCGTCGGTCGCCACCGACATGTTGGCGACGCGCCCGCCGGACGCCAGGTGGTTGATGGTGACATCGGCGCCCAGGCGGCCGATGATCTGCGCGGAGTTGAGTCCGAACGACATTGTACGTCTCCTTCTCTTCCAGGTTGCTGACGATGGTTGAAGAGCGGGTCGGAGCCTCTCCCGGCCCCTTCCCTGCTCACCTTCTCCAGGCTCTTCCCTGACTCTCGTCTGCCGTCTGCCCCGATGCCTGCCGGGGAGACACGGAGCCTGCCCATCGCACGGACACCCGCGCAGGATGCCGTGAAGGCTGACAGCCGCCGGTTGCGGCAGACACGGCGCCGGGATCGAAGGAGCGGGAGGAAGCGATCGCATGCTCGCGGCGCGAAGCGCTGCACATGAACACGGGGTGGGGCGCGGTCTCAGTGGCCGATCGCGGTGTCCCCCCAGCCAGCAGCCCCGTCATCGCGAATTGACCGGACACGGCGCGCGGCTATGGTGCGCGCAAACCGGGGGATGGATGCGCCATGGCCACGGTGACGAGAGCCGACCTGACGGAAGCGGTGCGCGAGGAAGCCGGCATCCGGCGGCGCGATGCGGCGCAGCTGGTGGACACGCTGATCGAGGCGGTCTGCGCGCGGCTGGTGGCCGGTGAGGCAGTGAGGGTCTATGGGTTCGGCACTTTCGACCTGCGCGACAAGCGCGCGCGCCTCGGGCGCAATCCGAGGACCGGGGAGGAGGCGGACATAGCGCCGCGCCGGGTGGTCGTGTTCCGGCCTTCCCGGATTCTGAAGCGGCGGGTCGCCGACGGCATGGCCAAAGCCATGCAAGACGCAAAACTCAGGTGATTAGGTTCAAACCGCGTATTTGTTGTTGTAAGTTCGCCCTTACCCCTCGGCGGAAGATCGATCATGGGATTCGTCACCGACATCATTCTGCCGATCGCTCTGGCGCTGATCATGCTCTCGCTGGGACTCGGGCTCACCGTCGCCGACTTCACGAGGGTCGCCAGACAGCCGCGCGACTTCCTCGTAGGCGCCGCCTCGCAGGTGATCTTGCTTCCCCTGGTGGCCTTCGCCTTCGCGAGCTACTGGTCGCTCTCGCCCGAGATCGCGCTGGGAATCATGCTGATTGCAGCGGCGCCGGGCGGCATCACGTCCAACCTCTTCACGGAGTTCGGCCAAGGCGACGTGGCGCTTTCCATCTCACTCACCGCGATCATCAGCCTGCTCGGCGTGGTGACGATCCCCTTCATCGTCGTCTTTGCCCATGGCCAGTTCATTGGCGGCGATGCCGGCGACGTCTCCGTGGTCCAGACCGCGCTCAGCGTCTTTCTGCTGGTGACTGTCCCGGTCGCCATCGGCGTCGCGATCCGACACTGGCTCGAGGCGATCGCGCTGCGCATCCACTCCGTCACGCGCCGGGTCTCGATCGTGCTGTTCGTGCTGGTGCTGGCCGGCGCGATCTTCCAGGAGCACGAGAACGCCTGGGCGTATCTGGAGATGTCCGGGCCGGTCACGTTGGCGCTCAACGTCGTGATGATGGGGCTGGCCTTCGCACTGGCCTGGCTGTTCGCCACGGGGCCCAGGCAGCGCGTCGCGATCTCTCTCGAATGCGGGGTGCAGAACGGGACGCTCGCGATCGCAGTGGGCTCGCTGCTGTTCGAGGACACCGCCGTGGTCGTGCCGGCGGCCACCTACAGCATCCTGAGCCTCGGCACAGCCCTGATCTTCGTGGGGCTGGTGAGAGGCGGGTTGATCAAGGTCGAGCCGTAGGAGGACGGCATGAGAACACTTCTGTGCGCGGCGGTCGTCGCGGCCGGGCTTGCGGGCGCCGCCGATGCCCTCGCGGATCCCCGTGGCATCTGGGAGACGGAGGGCGGCAAGTCCCACGTCCGACTGGCCGATTGCGAGAACAAGCCCAAGCGGCTCTGCGGGACCATCGTCTGGATGAAGAACCCCCGCAAGGACGTGAAGAACGACAACGAGAGGCTCCGCGACCGGGAGCTTGTCGGCACCCGCGTGGTGTGGGACCTCGAGCACCAGGGCGGGAAGGAATGGGACGACGGGGAGATATACAATCCGTCTGACGGAGACACCTACGACTCCGAGCTGATCGAGATCGACGCCGACACGCTCGAGGTCAGCGGCTGCGTCTGGTTCATCTGCAAGGAGCAGACCTGGAAACGCATCGAATGATGCGCATCTTCATCATCATGATGGCTTGCATGTCCGGAGCTTGCGCCGTGCTCGCCATCATTCAGGTTCAGGCGGTGAGATGAGGCTGTCGAGGCCGGGCCGAGCCCCGCCGCGTGCGTGCGGACGACGTGCAGACCTTCCGACTTCATAGCCTTCTGCCTTGCCCTCTCGCCACGCTGGCGCACGATTTCGCCGTGGCGTTGCCACCGTGAAGGCAGGGACAGCGGTCGGAAAGACACGCATCCGCCGAGCGGGTGCGGTTCGTATTGCGCGCGTCCACGGCCAAACGCCGGGTACGGTACGGGGTGCGGAGCCGACCGGTGGAAGCAGTTTCTTGACGGATATTGCGTCACCGCCAGGGGGACGCTCACGCGTTTCCGCCTCCAACCACACCCATCCAGGCACAACAGGATCGCACCGATGAGCGAGAACACCTCGGCTCCGGCAAACGGTCCATGTTTGATGCTACGGGGTGGTCAAGCGCGGCGTCGGCCGCGAGTTTTTCTTGGGCCTCTTTCTTCTACCTGCCGTTGAGGCCCGTTTCGATCATCCTGGGCGCCGGCGCGGCGCACAATCTCCCGCAGGGATTGTGCTGATGTCGTCGGGATCGTGCTCGTCGTAGGCGACGAGCAGCACGCAACCACCGCCGTCTTCGACACGCACGCTCCACCATCGTTGATTGCCCACGATGCGAACCTGCGCTCGCGGATCAAGACCACGGCGCATCTGCTTCTCAAGCGCTTGCACAAGCTCGACGACTGTCACTCGGCAAGGTCCTTGGCGATGTCAACGAAAACCTGACATGCGTCGCCAAGATGGGTCAAGTTTGAGGCATGATTGCTGTGGTGTTTTTCGAGCGCTCGGCGCCGCGGTCCGGCGTAAGGGGGATATCGTGCGCCTGGGCCTGCCGGGCGGTCTGAGCATGCCGATTCTGGTCAAGAGCAAACAACGCATGAACACGAGCGTGCGGGTGGCCGCGGATTGCCCTTTGCCGGCAGCCGATTCGGCTGATCCGCGATGCTGGAAGACGGAAGAAGCGTCAGCCGGCGTCGAGCGGTTGCACGGCACCAACCAGCCAACGCATTCACTCGGCGTGGCCGACCCACCGCCCGCGTCCGGGCCGGCCTCTCCCTCATTCCGGCGCTTGCCGACTTCGCCGAATGTGCGCACGGTTTCACAGCCACCTGCACGGCCCGAGACGGTCCGGCAGCCGAGGGGGTAGGGCGAGCGCGACGGGCTGCAAGACCGACAGCGGGCGGGCGCCGCTGCTTCGGCATGTGGGGACGCCCGGGACGGGATTTTGTGGGGATAGACGAACCTGCCATGCAAGACGCACAGGCCCTCCAATGACGGCGAAGCTATAATTTATCGAGTCGGTCAGCCATGGGAAGGATGATGGATCAGGCATTGAGGAACGGGATCGAGGAAAGCGCCCTGACCAAGGGCCAGCGGCGCAAGCTCAACGCGCTGAAGAAGTCGGTGGGCGAAGAGATCGGCGAGCGGGCCTTCGCCGAGTGGCTGGCGTCGCAGGGAGGCGCCAAGACCGAGGCGGACGCGAACGCGGCGCTGGTCGTGGACACGCTGTGGCCGTCGGTCGAGGAGGGCACGCTGGCAATCCCGCGCGGTGGCTACCGCATCAGGCGCGGACGTGGCCGCATCATAGTCGAGCCGGCACGGACTTAGTGCGGCCGGCGATGGGCTTGCGGAGCGCGGCGAGCGCGCTGTAGCCTCGCTGCGTCCATTTGCGTTTCCCTGTTGGGCGCGCGGGAGCCGGAGACCCTGTCCGGCTCCCGCGCGTTTCTTCGCTTCGGGCCTGCGCCCCCCTTTCATCGGCGGCACTCCTGCGGCAACGCCGTGAGCGCCAGCGCCAGGAGGGGCACGTTGGAGCGGATTTCCACCTGGTCGGGTCGCAGCCCCGCGAAGGCGAGGCAGGCCGCAACCTCGGCTTCGGTCTCGTAGGTCCCGTGGTCCTCGCGGGTATCCAGCTCGATCACGGTGTAGAAGGGCGACCCGACCGGCGCACCGTGATACGCGGGCGCGCGCGTATTGGACCGCCGGGCGCAGGCAGGACATCGCGCGGCGCCGGCCGCGTGGACGCCACAATCCGTGCAACGCCCCTGCGCCCTGCGCCTGGCATAGCGTTTGCGATCGACGGCTCTCTTGCGTTCGGGGGAGACCCGTTCCGCCTCCAGCGCGGCGTGCCGGGCACAGCGCGACGACCCGCCGGCCGCCGGCTGTGAGCAGCGCACGCAGACGCCGGCAGCTCTGCGCGCGGCATAGCGCCGGCGGTCGACCGCGCGCTTCGCCTCGCGGCATGGCTCGCAGACGCAGCGGCCGTCCTCGGGAGGGTTGCGGCCGCAATTGGAGCAGAGCCCCGCGTCACGCCACGCCCGGCGGCGCCGCCTGTCCCGGGCGCGGTCGGCGCGGCGGCAGAGATCGGGGTCCCGGCCGCGGTACGGCTTTCCCTCGGCCCTGGCCCTTGCGCGCCGGTCGCGGTCGGCGGCACGGCGCTTGCCGCGGCAGGTCCCGCATACCTTGAGGCTTGGCTCCGGCGGGCTTTTGGCACATCGAGTGCATAGGCCGCGCGCGCCGAGCTCCGCGTGGCGCCGGCGCAAGCGGGCGTTGGCCCGCTCCTTCGCGGGGGCCTGGTCGGACATGACCGCCGCCCCTGCTCAGCGCGCGTGGCGCATGGCGGAAATCCCGGCGGCCGCGGTCCCCCAGATTTGCACCCCGGACGCCTTCAGGTTGAGCGCCGTGCAGATGATGATTTCATCGCGCTCGGGCTGCATCTTCGTGACCTCGCCCGCGCTGACCACGGTGCGGCGCGGCCTGCGCCCGCCCTTCCTCGAATTCGGCCGCTCGGCCTCGACCGGGTGGATCTGGCCGTCGGGCCGGGAGCGGAATCTCTCGACCACGTAGCGGTCCCCGTCGAGCCCGCGCCCGAACACGTGCACCAGGAAGGTGTGCGCGTTGCGATGTGACGGCCTGCGAATCGGCATGGTCTGCCTCCCATTCGACTGTGATGGCGAAGGCCGGGTGCTCTCTCCTCAGCGCCGCCCGGCCGCCCCGCTTCCGGCCAGCCCCCCCCCCCCGCTCTCGCCGGCGCCGTGCCGACAAGGGGCGAGCGAAGGCGCTGCCGCGCCTCGGCATCATTGGCCATCGGGAATGCCCGGGAGTTGGCCCGGACATCACGTGTCAGGGTGGTGGGCCTGGCTGAGAAGGCGAGGGTTGCATCACATGGAAATTCCGGAAGACCGGCGCGACGGGCAACGCGAGGCGGTGCGCCGCAAACGATCGAATAGCCGCGCCCATGCGTGATCGCCAACACGTGCCGGGGCTCGTCGTTCAGAGGCAGTAGCGGCACCGAGGCCGGAGGGGGAGATTCCGGACTTGCCGGGCTCGCGTCCTTTCCGGGTTCGCGCCGGAGGGACGGGAAAAAGAAGGTGCCGGGTCGGTGTATGTCGTCTCCATGCGCATATGCCGAGTGCTGCAGGATGTGCCCGACCCAGGATGACTTTCAATTGCGAACGTTCCGCCTACGTTCGCCTGAATGGATACTCTCGACCGCTGCATCCGTGACTTGATTCTGGCCCATCCGAAGCGCTCGGCGGTCCCGGCTTCGCCGCGCCGCTCAAGCGCTGGCGCCGGACAAGCCCGGATGCTCGGGGCGAGGCGCCCCGCGGGTACGGATCATGGCTCCTGTGCGGCAGCTTGTGCCTGGCGATGTTCCCGGTTTGTCAGTGGACGAATTCGCGAAACCGCAAATTCGTCCATTCCCGAGCCTCCGAGGTGCCGCTCCAATGAGCCGCGACTGTCGCGGGCAGAGGAGGGTACTGGCATGGGCAAGACGGACAACGACTATCCGATCACGGAGCAGGCGGCGGCGCATCCGGGATCGAGCCCGCGCGCCCTGGAGCGCTACCGGGTGAGGGGCGGTGAGCCAGGCTGTGTCTCCTGCTGCAATCGCATGCGCGACCTGCGGTGCGGCCTCGACGGCCGCATCGCCGGGGACGGACGCCCCGTCGCCGCCGGGTCTGACGACAATTGCGGTCGCGAGGATTGGAAAATCGCAACGGGCGAAAATAAATTTTTCGTCGTAGCGCAGCGTAGACAAGCGTACGCGATTCATACCGGGAGTACGCAGGAGTACTACGAAGCGACCATAACTGTATGAAATCAGCAACCTATGCGTGTTGACAGCCTGTCTCTTACACGTTTTCTTGCGTGCCTTCAACGACCGGAGGGAGCTCTGGCGGGGATGTTAAAGGGGACGGAAATCGGTGAAACGAACGCGCTGTTTGTAGGCCTTTGCCACGGTTTCGCAGCGCAATCGGCGCCGCAGCCGGCAAGGCCCGGGGCGGCGTCCCTTCCGCCGCACGCGCCGTGCTGGGGCCGCCTCATGCAGGCGCCATTCTCGAACATGGGGAGATGAACCGAATGAGAACCTTCGAACTGTCCATCTGCGCCCTCCTGCTCGCCGCAGGCGGAGGCTGGGCGATCTGGCTCACCACGGGCTACCGGCCCGGCGACCTGGCCGCCGCCGCTCTCGCGCTCGCGGTCGCGGCGTCGTTCGTGACCTACTTCGCGACCGACCGGACGCGCTCCGGAGGCTGGATCCGTTTCGGGATCTACAGCGCGGGCCTCTCGGTCTCCGCGGCTTCGTTCTGGACCGGCATCGTGCGTCCCCTGGGGGAGGTCCAGTGGCGCGCCGCCCTGGACTGGCTGCTTGGGCTGGAAGGGTCCGGGCTGGTCATGCTGGTGCTCCCGATACCGGCCTTCCCAGTGCTGTCCCTGCTCTGGTGCGGGGCGGCTTTCCACGCGATGAAGGAGGCTGGCGGCGGTGAGCGCCGCCAGCGCGCGAAGTCCGACCTGCACGGCAGGGCCGCGCTGCTGGACCGTCGCTCCATGCGCCGGCTGGCGAAGCGCCGGGGCATCCTGCTCGGCCAGTGGGGTGAGCGAAGGAACGCGCCCCTGATCGGCTGGTCCCTCGAGGGCTCGGCCATCACCGTCGCCCCGCCCCGCGCCGGAAAGGGCGCCCTGATCGCGCTCAACCTGCTCTCGCCCGAGGGCCGCGGCTTCGACGGCTCCACCGTCACCATCGACCCGCGCGGCGAGCTGTATTGCATCGCGTCCCGCCGCCGCCGCAACATGGGCCGGCGGACCGTGCTGGTCGATCCCTTCGGCGTGGTGAGGAAGCACGGGGAGGACTTCGGCGGGTGCTACCTGCCGGAGGTGGCCAGCGTCACCTACAACCCGCTCTCGTTCATCCGCGAGGACGAGGGCCTCGCGGTGCGCGACATCAACGTGCTGCTCGACGCCCTGCTGACGCCGCCCCGTCCGGGCGCGCTGGAGAACAGCCGGCACTTCTACGAGTCCGCCCGCGCCATCATCGCCGGATACATGGCCTGGGTGCGCTTCCGCGAGCCGCCCGAGTTCCAGACGCTGGGCATGGTCCATCGCCTGCTCTCCATGGGGCCGGGCGAGCGGGAGGAGTTCGCCGAGCATGTCCGGCGCACGGAGCGCTTCGCCGGCGGTCTGGCGCACATCGCCGTCGAGCGCCAGGCGCAGGTGGGCAAGGAGGAAGGCGGTTCCAACTTCAGCACCATCGCCAACCAGCTCTCATTCCTCAACTACCCGGAGCTGCTGGCCAACACCTCCGAGCAGAGGGGCTTCAATCCGCTGATGCTGGCCTACGGCGACATCGACCTGTTCGTGGTCGTGCCGGAGGACACCGTCGAGCACGTCAAGGGCTGGCTCCGCCTCTGGGTCGCCATTCCCAACGCCGTGGCGAGCATCAGGCCGCTTGAGCGCGACATGCTGATCGTGATCGACGAGATGCCGAGGCTCGGCTACCTCAAGCCGGTGATGGACGGCTACACCATGGCCGCCGGCAAGGGGGTGCACTTCTGGTGCTTCGCCCAGTCGATCTCGGCATTGGATTCGACCTGGGGCAAGGAGCACCGCAAGACGCTGCTGGACCTCGCCGAGGTCGTCCAGATCCTGGGCTTCCCGCGCACCGACGCGGAGGGCGCGGAGGAGATGTCGAAGGCCATCGGCACCGCCACCTTCGAGGGCCGGACCGAGAGCCGGTCCGGCACGGTCGCGGACGGCCGCGTCGCCGGCAACACGCAGTGGCAGGCGGGTGAGTCCTTCAGCCTCGTGCGCGAGCGGCTGGTGACGCCCGATGAGCTGATGACGCTGGGGCCGGACCGGCAGTACGTGATCGGGGCGGCCAAGGACATCAAGCGCGATGCGCTTCACCTCCACCACGCGCACTACTGGGAGCGGCCTGACACGCGCTTCCTGGCCGATCCCAACCCCTTCGTGCTGCGCAAGGAGATGGCGGCGGCCAACGCCGCTGCGGGCGGCGGAGGGCGCCGGCCGACGACAGCCATGGGAGGTGCGGAATGAGCGCAAGGAGGCCCACGATGCCGAAAGGCGTCGACCTGGATCCGGACCGTGCGGAGATGCAGCCCGTCAACGGGCAGCGGCACGAGGCGTGGAGCGAATCCCCCGGCGGCAACCCCGCGGGGGATGAGTCGGCAGGCGCAGGCGGCGCGTCTGCCGGCGACGGCCCGGCCCCGCCGGTACCCGATGCCGGGGCGGACCCCGCTCCGGCGGAGAAGCGCGTCGGCGATGCGCGGGCAGGCGGCGAAACCTGGCTCTTCGCGCGCTATGTCGCGGAGAAGATCGCCGAGTACGAAGGGCGTGGACAGGAACCGCCGCAGGCAGCGCAGGAAGACGCGGATGAGCCGGGCGAACCGCATGGTGGGGGTGCTGCCGCGACAGAGCGATCGCCGGACGAGGCTGCGGGGCCGATGGACGCGGCGATGGGCGCGGCTGCGGAGCTGGCGGCCGCGCTCCGGACCTTCAAGGCCGACTTCGTGCGCTGGGCCGAGAACGAGAGGCGAAGCCGCAGGCGCCGGGCGGGTCTCGCGATGGCCG
Organism: Alphaproteobacteria bacterium; assembly: GCA_965207055.1. Lineage (GTDB taxonomy): Bacteria > Pseudomonadota > Alphaproteobacteria > UBA828 > UBA828 > WTGU01. The sequence continues at coordinate 192,582 of CBDBLP010000001.1, forward strand.
TCGGCTTCCCGGCCTGCGTCCTTCTCGGCCTGCTGGTCCAGATGCAGTTCCAGGTCATTCCCCTGCACGACCCCACCCACGGATGGGGCGAGCACATCTGGAACACCTACGGCCGGACCATCGTCGATTGCGAGCGCGAGGCCATGCGGAGGAATAGCGAGATCGATTGCCCGCTGGTGGTGCGGCCGTAGTGACGGAGTTTGGGAGAAAGCGGCGGGGAATGCGAACCCCGCCGCGACGAGACAGGAGGAAACCTGTGATGGGCAACACCATGGTGCGCGAGCTGATGCGCCGCGAGGAGGTCGAGGAGCGCTTCGGCGTCTCGCGCAGCTGGATCTATTGCGAGATGCGCGCGGGGCGCTTCCCGGAGCCGGTGAAGATCGGCAAGCGCGGCGTGAGATGGCGGGTGGTGGACCTCGACGAGTGGGCTGCCGACAGGCCCGTCTCGCACGGAGAGGGCGGCGAACGCTGATCGTCACCGGCGCTCGGGGCCGATAGGCTCCGACCCGGGGCGCTCGCATGTTTAGGCTAAACAGGAGCAGCGAAGTCACCGTCTCATGCGCGACGGCGGTGCCCGAATTCAGCATGAAGCCAACCCGCAAGGTCCGCCAGTTTCCAAATTCCCGTGTTGGGCAGGGTGGGGGGCTGGCATCGCGCGGGCGGTTGCTCGGCGCGGATGACCTTGCAAGGCTCGGTGCGGTGCTACGCCTGCGCGAGGCCGAGAACCCGGTCTGCGTCGCGGCGGTGCGCTTGCTCCTGCTGACCGGATGCAGGCCGGGCGAGATACGCTGCATGCGCTGGTGCGAGGTCAAGCCCGACCGTTGACCCTGATTGACGCGAAGATAGGACCAAGGCACGTTCTGCTCGGCGAGGCGGCGCGGGAGCTGTTGGACAGACTCGATAAGTCAGCATCCGGGGAGTGGGTTCCCGCAGGTAAGCGAGACGGACCGTTGACCAAGGATGAACTGCACAATTTCTGGATCAAGGCGCGCCGCGCAGCCGGTATCGTGGCGGATGCGCGGCTTCACGACCTGCGGCATGCGCACGCCTCTCACGCGGTGATGAACGGGGAGAGCCTGCACGTCGCGGGACGCTTGCTCGGACACCGGCGGGCGTCCACGACAAACCGCTACGTCCATCTCAACGACGCGACTCTGAGCCAAGCCGTCGAGAGGGTGGCGGTGACAATCGAACGCAAGCTTAAGACCGCCCAACGGCCACCAATGGGTAGTTCGACAGACACTTTGGACGCTGCAATGGGACGAAATTCTGGAACGCTCCGATGAGACGGAATGCGGGCTCTTATCTTCGATCAAGAATGATCCGGCTGGGCATATTGGGAACAGCTGGAGCAGGGGTTCTCATGGGACTCGGCCTCGCGCCTTTATTCTATTTAGTCGATATGTGGGCCGGTCAAATTTGGACGGTCGTCGCATATTTGGGTACAACCGTGGTGGTCTATTTCGTCGTTCGCAGGCTTGATCGACCTTCCGAACGATGAACCATTGACAACTTGCAGAAAGGCTTAGATGCAGAGAATCGAGTGGGACAGATAATCGAATACGCGATCACCGCAAAAGACTGCGCAGTCGCACATTCCGTTACCGAAATCGCGAAAGTGGGCGATATCGATCACATCGTCGCCACTCCAAGGGGGATTTGGGTCATCGAAACGAAGTACAAGAAGGTGCCCAAGAAGTCCTTCCCCGAGGTGCTGGGCCGCATAGCGGCCAACACAGATGCGGTTCGCAAATGGGCGCCTGCCGGGACGCTCGTGCGAGGCTGCCTCGTCCTCGCCTATGAGCCCGAGAAAGCTAAGAAGAGCTTTTCGCACGGCAATGAGAAGATCGCCGTCTACACGGAGGATTCGCTTGCTACCCTCATGCGCGAGCTGCGAAAAGAGGCACGGGGCAGGCGGTCGCTGGATGGACAGATCTCGAAAGATATTTGGAAGTTGGGCCACGTCACTGAATGAGCGGCCGCAATTGTTCGACGCAATTCGTGTCAACCTGAGCTATAGTCGTGTCCTGATGATGTAACGTTGTCGGAGTCTGGAATGGAAAAGAACGACTAAGGGTCGGATCGCATACTACCTTGTATTGCAGGGGTTTTGCTTGATGACGGCTGGAGCCATGGGAACCTTTGAAGACATCTCGGATGCGTGGTGAGAGAGAGAACAACTCGCTGAAGGGTGTCCCGATCACGCTTTCTGAGCACTCAAAGTGTCGGGGGACAAAAACTGTTTAGCCTTTGCCATTTAGCCCGGGCGGCGCTTGAGCGGCAGCGCCCGCCGCGCACTTGCAGAGACAGTCCCCGAACCGCCACGCGGCTTCCGAGCGGCAGTAGAGAAAGCACGAGGTAGCATCCGCAATGCAGGGGACGGGTGCGCAAATGAAAGGGCAGCCATGAGGCTGCCCTTCCACCGTTTCCGAAGCGAGTTGGCAAGCAATCTACTACTTATGGGCTCCGAAGGCTCCGACGATGGACAACTCACCACCTCCGACGACATCAGTAAAATCAGTCGAATGCGCGCCAAACGTTCCGGCGACCGACCCCGGTTTGCCGTCCGACTCACCGTTGCCGAAAAACTGGCCGCCCCACTGTCCGGTAAAGCTACGCGAATCGCTGGCTCCATCGTCGGAAACCGAGCCTTGGAAGAAACCAGCGTTCTGTGCGCCGATGCTGGCCGCCCCCAATATCAATGTGCCATCTTCGGGATAGTCATCCACAACAAATCTGGTGATTGACCCGTCGATCGTTCCGAGGCCGTTTGCGTCGCCGAAGTTGGCGTTCAATCGGACATCTGCCTCCAAGTACCCGACGCTAGTATCTCCAGCTCCCGTCAGCGAGTACACACCGACCGCGTCGCCTATATAGATTGCTGTGCCTGTGACGGCGGCAAGGTTTCTCTGCACAAACGGATCGCTGCCGTCGGCGAACGCACCGAACTCGTAGTCGGCAGCGCTGGCCGGATCGTTAGGGGCAATCAGCCAAATCCCGCCTGCGAGGTAATCCGCATCCGTCACCGTGTTGGTCGCGGTTCCGGCCGTGAGGGTCGTTGCAGCAGAACTATCCGAGGGAGTGAACGTCATGCTCCCGGCTGTCATCTGAAGTTGTCCGGTCGTGTAGACGAACGAACAACCGTTGCAACTCGCTGTGCCGTTTACGCCATTGAGGGCGGCAGGAAGGGTAACGTTGCTGTTCTGATTGGTGTATCGGCCGCCGACGTTAACCGTCGTGAACGTAAGTGCGTAGGTTCCGCCCGTCGTCACCTGTGAGGGCGCTTCGATATCCGTGTAGGCGGCGACATAGAGTACCTTACTGCCGATGCGCTTGCTCAACTCGGCACCTTGCCACGGAGACGAGGTATCAGAAATGCGGCTGGGATTGCCGTCGCTCGTGGCGATAGACCACGCTGTTCCGTTGCGAACGGAGAAGCTGGGGCCGCCAGACCCGTGCTGCGCGGTGATTTCTACTTGGTCGGTTGTGATGTTGCTGCTGTCCACGTTCGAGGATTGCGTGACGCTGCCCGGCGCGGGTTGGGCTACTGCGGCTTCCGCAATCTTGGTGGTCACGTTGGCCGCCGTCACCGAATTTGTCAGGGCCACATCGAGTGTCGGAGTCGTTGCTGTGGGTCCACCACCCCCGCCGCCGCCGCCGCAGGCAGCAAGAGTTAGCAGGGTGAATGTGGCGGTAACGGCCAGCATCGCGGCTCGCGCCAATCGTCTATCCGAGGATGTCATGCGTCAGTCCCTCTTGGTCAGCATTGCGTCTCGGCACGGGAATGGTGCCGGGCCATGCGACAACCACGCAGAGAATGCGAAGAAGTCCCGCCTATTCGCGCCAAGCGATGGTGGCCAAACCGTCGCCGGATCGGTGCTGTTGTATTCAGCAGGTGACCCGACATCGGGTCTCTGCTGGTTGTCGCAGGGGAAGTGTGGGGCTTCGCGGTCGATCAGGCAACCCCGTCGCTGGTCACTCCGTGGCCCGGTCTATTCGATAGCCGCTGCGACTATTGAGCCAACCTGTTCAGCCGCCGCGACCAAGTGCCCGTCGGAAAGGTGCGCGTAGCCCGCCGTGGTGCGGTGCCTTCGGTGGCCGAGGAGCTTGCTCACGAGCGGCAGGTTCTCGTCCGCCATGACGGCGTGGCTGGGCACCGTGTGGCGCAGGTCATGCAGGCGCAGCCTGCCAAACTCCGCATCCGCGCACGCCGTCCGGCAGCACTTCGTCAGAATCCAGATACCCCCCCACCTTCGGCATAGCGCGGAAGATACGCCTCGGGGTCGCGCGCCCCGAGCAGCGCCTCGATGAGCGCCCGCGCGGCCTCGCCACGCGGCGGCGCGCACGGGCCCGTCTTCGCATCAACGAGACTGATGGCATCCTCGCCGATGTCGCGCCAGCGCAGGTCGAGCACTTCACTGCGGCGGCATCCGGTGAGCGTCAGCAGCCGGATCGCGGCGACGGCCTCGGGCCAGCGCGCCTCGTGCGCGTCGAGCGCACGCCCGAGCCGAGTCAGCTCGTCGGCGTCGAGGAAGCGGGCGACCTGCTCCCTCGGACTTTGGCAATGCCGAGACAGGGGTTGGTGTCCCGCTCGCGCAATCTCCATTCCTCGGCCCGGAACATCATCGCGCGCAGGATTTCGAGTGCGCGGTTGGCCGCGCCCGGTTTGTCCCTGCTCGCCGCGTCGAACCACGCGGCCATGTCTTGCGCGCCGATACGGTCGAGCGGCATCCTGCCGAACGCGGGCAGAGTACGGGCGTTGAGGTAGATGCGCACGGTTCTGCGCCCGGAGGGTTTCCAGAGCGGTTCGCAGCGGTGCAGATATTCGTCGGCGAACGCCCTCAGCGTCGGGGTCTGCTTCTTCCTCTGGTGTCGTCTGCGGGATTGCCGCCGGCGCGGATGCGGGCGAGCATATCACGGGCCCGGCGGCAGGCTTGCGCCAACTCCATCTCGCCATGCCGGGCGATGACGATGCGGCGGCTGCGTCCCTCGATGCGAGCCTGCACGATCCAGACCCTGCGGCCCTACGGGTGGATGCGCAGCCCGAATCCGGTGACTGCCTTGTCGAACTGGATGGTGTCCTTGCCGTTGGACTTGCTCTCGCCGGCAAGGCGCGGGGTGAGGTCAAATGTGGACATATCCGACGGCTTCCTTGGGCCGGGTCCCGGGTCCGGCCTAGGCCGGACGCGCAGCGCCGGTCTCCCACCCGCCCCCTTCCTCCCTTGCGGCCAAGGCCGCATAGATGCGGTTCGATGCCCGGTCGGCGGCGTCGGCAACGGACCGGTCGGACGGATGGATGTAGCGCTCGGTAGTCTCGACCAGGGCATGACCAAGCAGCTTGGCGACGGTCACCATGTCCACGCCGTTCATGGCGGCGGTGGACGCCCAGCTATGCCGCAAACGTGGAGTCTCAATCCGGGCAGGCCCGCCTCGGCGCGAATGCGCTTCCACTGACGCTGAATCGTGTCGATGGGCCGCGTCGGCAGGCAGACGGGAAAGAGATACAGGCAATCGGAGTCGTATCGCGGGATGGCGTCGATGACCGCGCGCGCGGCGCTCGACAAACAGACCGTGCGCGGCCCGGACTTCGAGTCGGGAAGGTGGATGCGCTTGTCCTTGATCAAGTCCCATTCGAGCGCGGCGATTTCACTGCCGCGGGCCGGCCCGGAAATGGAAGGTGACACGGACCTCGATCGGGATGGGCGGTGACGAACGCCGGAGTCGGTAAGGCGGCCGAAGCCATGTGATCCGTAATGAGGGAAAAAACGTGGGATGCAAACTACCAAGAAAGCTAAATGTTACGTAAACTCAGTCCCCTAATGAAAATTCCTGGCGGAGCGAGCGCCCGGCGCCTGAGGGAACATGAAAGACTCATGAACACCACCCGCATCTCCGCCACCCTCGTGGTGAACGACGAGCGCGCCATCGCCTGCATGGCCTGCGGTCACGCCCTCGGTCCGGCCGGGGAAGCGTGGAAGGAGCATGCCCGGCTTGACGAGCAATCCATGCAGGGCGCCGGCGGCGCGCCTTACAGCAATGCCGAGCGGGTCCTGCTGCGCCGCTTCTTCTGCCCCGGCTGCGGCGCGCTGCTCGACACCGAATCGGCGCTCGCGGGCGATCCCTTCCTCACCGACATCGTGCGGGTCTGAAAGTCACAACGATGCACGACATTGCCATCCGGCCGGAGATTGTCGAGCGCGTCATGAAGCGGCGCGGGCGGGTGCGCCTCTTCGAGCGACTCGATCCCACGCGCACCGCGGCGGTCTATATCGACATGCAGGTCACGTTTCTCGCGCCTGGGGCGCCGGTGGAGGTGCCGATGGCGCGCGCCATCGTGCCGCAGATCAACGCCCTCAACGCGCGGCTCAGGGCGCTCAGCGTCCCCATCTACTGGATCGCCCATGCCAATACGAGCCGCTATGGGGCATCCGATTGGCCGGGCTTCTTCGAGCATTTCGTCTCCGACGACGCGCGCGAGCGCACCATCGCCGGGCTCGCGCCGGGCGCAGACGGCCAACAGCTCTGGCCGGAGCTGGAGGTCGCCGACGACGACACGGTCCTCTTCAAGAACCGCTACAGCGCGCTGATCGCGGGCTCCTCGTCGCTGGAGACCATGGTGCGGGGGCGCAGCATCGATACGCTGCTCATCGGCGGCACCAAGACCGACGTCTGCTGCGAATCGACCGCGCGCGACGCCATGATGCTGGACTTCAAGACCGTGATGCTCGCCGACTGCTGCGCCGCCCTCTCCGACGAGGAGCACCGCAACGCGCTGGAAACCATCATCCAGCAATTCGGCGACGTAATGACCGCCGAAGAGACCCTCGCCGCCCTCGAATTGGCTACGGTTTAACTCCGACGAGCACCAAGGGAACCGCCGGCACACCCCGTCCTTGACGAACGACGTTGAGTAGGTCGCGCTCATAGTACGGCACGCCTGACGACATATTGCGCTCCAACTCCTTCATGGGGAGAATCTCGATCCCCACGTCGATGATATCCGAGACGTAAAAGCTCAGATGTTTCACAAATAGATCATGAGCGACGAAAGAGTACTTGCCGAATTGTACTTCGACCGCCACCCGGTCCTTCACGAAGTCGGTCTGGTTATAGGACATGATGGGCTCAAGACCGGCGTCCTCGATCGCCGCCTTCTGCTCTGCTTCCCTCAGACCGTGGATGCCTCGCAAGAGTTTTTCATCCGCCGTAACCCAGAAGGTGTTTCGGCGCTCACGCCATCCACGCCGTGTGAATCGTTTCTTGAATGCTCGATTCATGTCTATTGGAGAGTATAGCGTTCGCCCTTCCCGACTCTTTTCCCCGGAAACTTTGGTTCGGCAAGACTCCGCATCGACTTTGTCAATTACGGACTTCACTTCGATCCACAGACTTGGACGGTGAACAATTAGGTATTCCTCTCCATTCAGATGTGAATATAGGGCCGCAATCTGCATTAATGGCCACCGTTGGGCAGTGCGGGGTCGTAGACTGGTTTGCCCATAGGACGCGTTCGCAAGGTACCCGCCCGCAACTGCTCCACCCGCTGACGTGCGATTTCCACATAAGCTGGTACAATATCGCACCCATATGCCACGCGATCATGTTTGAGAGCCGCGATTATCGTGGAGCCGACACCCATGTAGGGATCAAGGACAGCATCGCCAACATTCGTCATAGACAGTACAAGGCGTTCCACGAGCTCAACTGGAAACTGGCAAGGATGGATGGTCTTTTCAACGTGATTGTTCTTCACGTTTGGGAAGGTCCAAACGTCACTCGGGTTCTTTCCTTTTGGGTTCCCTGACAGTTTGCCAACGTTCGGCCCTTTGAAGTGGCGTTTGTTCGGGTACTTGGACGGCACTCTTATCTCATCAAGGTTCCAGGTATAAGATGCCTCCTTGGTCCACCAATTGATCGTTTCATAGCGACCCGAAAGCCGCTTCGTACAATGGAGTCCATGTCCGAAATGCCAAACAATCCGGTTGCGAAGCTTTAGTCCCTGAGCGTGGAACACGGGATAGAGGATGCTATCGAGAGGAATGATCTCGCCGTTTTCGACATAGTTGCCGACCTGCCAACAAATTGAACCACAAGGATGCAACAGCCTGACGCACTCAGCGATCACATATCGTTGCGCTTCCACGTATACATCCAATGGTGCTTTGGCCTCGTAGCGCTTCCCCAAGTTATAAGGCGGTGACGTAACAACGAGCTTCATGCTCTCGTCCGGCAGAGAACTTAGGAACACACGGTTGTCCTCGCAGGCAATTACTGTTTGATCGCCACGTCTGGTCTGTTCCTTGGATTGTTTGGATGTCGTCGGAGCCGCCGCCTTTGCCGCCGACACCGCGAAAGACGGTGCATTCATGGCACTCCTCCCGGCTGCAGTCCCCGCCCATCCAGAGTACTGTCCTTGTTGCATTGCCACGCTTTGCGCACGCTAATGCCATCAGACTCGGAGCTTGCGTCCCGCTGCCTAGCGTCCGGCCTGCGCTGCGACTGGGTTCCCATGCGCATCTCCACGACTCGACGTGTCAAAAGAATATAACGAGAACATTTGGATATTGCAAGGTCGTTGTCGACCGACTGAACTTTCCTCTCCTGCGTTGCATCTCCGTGGGCTGATTGGTGCGGATCCCTACAGGCAGGACCGTTGTCACGAGCTGATCAGCCGGCATTCCTCATTGCTACTAACTCACGGTCTATGCCCTCGCCGCCTTCGACTCCCGCTAGCACCCTACCCCTCTCCAGTGGGCGCCGCGACACGGAAGGTTGCACCGGGCACGACGATCTCACATATTTCTATCGATGCCCGCAAGCGCCCGCGCGCCGAACCGGGCATCGCTGTGGAGACGGGAGAGTCGATCCTCCGAAAATGTGCGGTTGGACAATGGGTCATCTTTATCAATCGGTAGACCCCGCCAGCATCGATCCGGCCGCCGCGGCGGCGTCATCGTGAGCGCGCAGAAGCACATTCTGATCGTCGACGACGACCAGGCGCTGCGCCAGTCGCTCGCCGAGCAGCTGCACATGTACGAGGAGTTCGCGGCGAGCGAGGCCGGGACCGGGCGCGCGGCCCTCGATGCCATCAAGACCGGCCGTTTCGACCTCATCCTGCTGGATCTCGGCCTGCCCGACATGGACGGCCGTGAGCTCTGCAAGCTCATGCGCAGGAGCGGCATCGCGGTGCCGATCATCATGCTGACCGCCGCCGACAGCGAGGCGGACACCATCCTCGGCCTCGATTCCGGCGCCAACGACTACGTCACCAAGCCCTTCCGCCTCGGCGCCCTGCTCGCGCGCATCCGCGCCCAGCTGCGCCAGCACGAGCACAGCGAGGACGCGACCTTCACCATCGGCGAGTTCACCTTCAAGCCTGCCTCGAAGCTGCTGATCCGGCCCGATGGCAAGGGCAAGATTCGCCTGACGGAGAAGGAAGCCGCGATCCTCAAGTACCTCTATCGCGCGCGCGACCGGGTGATCGCCCGGGACGTGCTGCTGAGCGAGGTATGGGGCTACAACGCGAACGTCGCGACCCACACGCTGGAGACCCACATCTACCGCCTGCGCCAAAAAATCGAGGCCGAGCCCTCCGACCCCCGCCTGCTGATCACCGAGGGCGGCGGCTACCGTTTGATGGCGTAGAGCGTCTCGCCGCTGCGAGGGCGGCCAGAGTCAATCGACGAGAAAGTCCCTGAGCGCGTCGAGGGTCGCGTCGGGCTCTTCGTCGAGCATGATGTGGCCGGCTTGCGGAATCACCACCGTGGTCGAATTCGGCAGCATCCCGGCGAGCGCGTGCCCGCGCTTCGCCGGCGTCATCAGGTCGCGCGCGCCGATGACCACCAGCGAGGGGCAGGCGACGGCCGCGGCGGCCGCCTCGCCGCCCTCATACTCGTTGGTCGCGACCAGGTCGGCGTGCAGCACGCCCGGCGCCGCGCGTTCGAGAGTGCGCAGCCCGCCGCCGGTCATCCACATCCCCGGCATCTGGTGGCCGCCGTAGTGCGCGCGCCGGCCGTAGCCCCAACCGGTGAGCAGCTCCAGCGCGTGGTGATCGTCCTCGGCCGATCGGCTCAGCAGCAGGTCGTTGACCGGGATCGCGGGCGCGGCGCCGAGCAGCGCGAGCTTGCGCACCCGTGCGCCGTGGCGCGCCGCGGCCTCCATCGCGACCAGCGCACCCATGCTGTGGCCCACGAGATTGGCCTCGCCGACCTCCGCCGCATCCATGAGCGCGACCAGCCAGTCCGCCATCGCCGGGATCGTGGGGCGCGGCGGCCCTTCCGAGCGGCCATGACCGGGCAAGTCGACCGCCAGCACGCTGCCGCCCTTCCAGGCGAAGTAGCGCGCCTGCAGCTTCCAGACCGTGTGATCGAAGGCAGCGCCGTGCACGAACACGGTCACCGGCAGGCTCGGATCGAATGTCCGGCCGCCGGTGGCGGCGAAGGCTGATGCGCCGTCGACCCTGATATCCACGGCTAGCGGCCCTTCGCGGCCCGCGCGGCCGCGCGGAGGCCGCGTTCGAGATCGGCGATCAGGTCCTCCGGGTCCTCCAGCCCGATCGAGAGCCGCACCATGTCCTCGCCCACCCCTGCGGCCTCCAGTGCCGCGGCGTCCATCTGCTGATGGGTGGTGCTGGCGGGATGGATGACGAGGCTCTTGGCGTCGCCCACGTTGGCAAGGTGCGAGAGCAGCTCGACCGCCTCGATGAAGGCCCGCCCCGCCTCGCGGCCACCTTTCACGCCGAAGCAGAAGATGGCGCCAGAGCCTTCAGGCAACAGGGCTTTTGCACGCTCGTGGTCGGGGTGCGACGGAAGCTCGGGGTAACTCACCCAGGAAACCGCGTCGTGCCCATCGAGAAAGGCCACGATCCGGCGCGCGTTCTCGACATGGCGCGCCATGCGGACCGGCAGGCTCTCCACACCCTGGAGGATGTGGAAGGCATTGGTGGGGCTCATGCACGCCCCGAAATCCCGCAGGCCCTCGGCCCTCGCGCGCGCGATGAAGGCCGCCGGCCCGAATTCCTCGGCAAAATCGATGCCGTGATAGCCCAGATAGGGCTCGGTCAGCGTCGGGAACTTGCCCGAGGCCTCCCAGTCGAAGGTCCCGGCGTCGACGATGACACCGCCAATGGCGACCCCGTGTCCCCCCAAAAACTTCGTCGCCGAGTGCATGACGATGTCGCAGCCGTGCTCGAAGGGGCGGAAGAGACAAGGCGTGGCGAAGGTGCTGTCGATCATGAGCGGCACGCCGGCCTCATGGGCGATGGCGGCGACCGCCGGCATATCCATGATCTCCAGGCCGGGGTTGCCCAGGGTCTCGCCGAAGACGAGGCGGGTCTCCGCCCGGATCGCCTTGCGGAACCCCTCGGTGTCGCGGGGATGGACGAAGCTCGTCTCGATTCCGAAGCGCGGCAGTGTGTGGGTGAAGAGGTTGTGGCTGCCGCCGTAGATCGAGGCGGACGAGACGATGTGACTGCCCGCATCCATCAGGGTCGCCACCGCGAGATGAAGCGCCGCCTGCCCGCTCGCCGTGCAAACCGCGCCGACGCCCCCTTCCAGCGCGGCGATCCGCTCCTCCAGCACCGCGACCGTCGGGTTCGAGATCCGCGTGTAGATGTGGCCGGCGCGCTCCAGGTTGAAGAGCGAGGCGGCCTGCTCGGTGTCGTCGAAGACGTAGGAGGTGGTCTGGTAGATCGGCACCGCGCGCGCGCCGGTCGTCGGGTCCGGCTTCTGGCCGGCGTGCAGGCTCAGCGTGTCGCGCTTGAAGGCCAGTGGGTCAGCCATCGCCATTCTCCCGGACGCAGCGATGCGGCTCAGGCCGCCGCGCGGCGCGAGGCTCTGCCATCCGTGCTAGGTTATCAAGGGTCATGTCGACAGACCGGCGAAAGGGCGAAGCCGCCGCCCCCGGCGCAGGCAAAGGGCCGGAGCGCGAGGCCCGGCTCGCCGCTGCGCTGCGGGAGAACCTGCGCCGGCGCAAGCGCCAGAAGCACGAACGAACGTCCGCCGCGCCGCCGCCGGACCGGAAGGGCGACGGCGCGTAGGGCGGGCGTTCGGTCGCGGCACCGCGCCGCTCACAGCATCACGTCGCCCGAGTTGGGCCCAAGGGTCTGGCCGGCGTAGATGGCCCCGCCGGGTCCGGCGAGGAAGGCCACGGTCTCGGCGATTTCCCACGCTTCGCCGAAGCGACCGAGCGGCAGCTCGGCGGCCTTCGCCTGCTTCCACTCCTCGGAGATGTCGTCGAGAATCGGGGTGTTGCAGGGGCCGGGGCCGATGGCGTTGACCCGAACGCCCCGGCTCGAAACTTCCAGCGCCAGCGACTTCGTGAGCCCGATCACGCCGGCCTTTGCCGCCGCGTAGTGGGCCATTTCGTTGGCGCCCTTGTGGCCGAGCTGCGAGGCGGTGTTGATGATCACGCCCTCGCCCTTCTCCAGCATCGGGCCGAGCGCCTCGCGGTCGCAGAGGAAAACGCCGCGCAGCAGCACCGCCACCATGCGGTCGAACTCCTCGACGCTCATCTCGACGAAGGGCGAGAGCCGGGCGTAGCCGGCATTGGCGAAGAGCAGCGTGCAGTCGCCGAAGGCGTTGCGGCAGGCCGCAAACATGGCCTTCACGTCGGCCTCGCTGGCGACATCGCCGCCGATCGCCTCCGCTCGGCCGTTGCCTTCGCGCACCTTTGCGGCCGTGCGCTGGGCGTTCTCCTCGTTGATGTCCTGGCAGAAGATCGGCATCCCCTCGCGCGCGAGCCTGTACGCGGTGGCCTCGCCGAAGCCGCTGCCGGCACCGGTAATTACGGCGATGTGGTCCTGCATCTCGATCATGACCGTCCACTCCCTTCCATTGTCGGTCGTTCACTCCGTCCGCCCGAACACGCGGGCGAAAATGGTATCGACGTGCGTCAGATAAGGCTCGGGCTCAAAGAGCGCGGCGAGTTCTGGGCCATCCACCACAGCCGCGACCCGCGCGTCTGCGGCCAGGGCAGACTCGAAGTTACCGCCGCCTTCCCAAACTCTTAGAGCGATCTCTTGAACGATGGCGTAAGCGTCCTCGCGCGACATGCCGCGCTCGATCAGCGCCAGCAGGACGCGCTGGCTGTAGACCAGCCCGCCGCGGCTCTCGAGATTGCGGCGCATGGCCGCCTCGTCGACCACGAGGCCATCGACGACGCCGGCGAGCCGCGTCAGCGCGAAGTCCAGCGCGATGGTCGCATCGGGCGCGAACACGCGCTCGACCGCCGAATGGCTGATGTCGCGCTCGTGCCAGAGTGCGATGTTCTCCAGGGCCGGCACCACGGCCGCCCGCACGATGCGGGCGAGGCCGGTCAGGTTCTCGGTGAGGATGGGGTTCTTCTTGTGGGGCATGGCCGACGAGCCCTTCTGGCCCTTGCCGAAGGCCTCGGCCGCCTCCCCCACTTCGCTCCGCTGCAGGTGCCGGATCTCCACCGCCAGCCGCTCGATGGCACCCGCGATGACGCCAAGCACGGCGAAATACATGGCGTGGCGGTCGCGCGGGATCACCTGGGTCGAAACCGGCTCGGGCGTGAGCCCCATCTGCTCCGCGACATGCGCCTCGACCGCAGGATCCACGCTCGCGAAGGTTCCCACCGGGCCCGAGATGGCGCAGGTCGCGATTTCGCGGCGCGCCGCCTTCAGCCGCTCCCCGGCGCGCGCGAACTCGGCATGGTGGCCGGCGAGCTTGAGTCCGAAGCTGGTGGGCTCGGCGTGGACGCCGTGGCTCCGGCCCACACAGAGCGTGTCCTTGTGCTCGAAGGCGCGGTGCTCTAGCGCAGCTATCACGGCCGCGACGCCCTCTGCCAGCAAGGCGCCGGCCCGGTCGAGCTGCACCGCGAAGCAGGTGTCCAGAACGTCGGAAGAGGTCAGGCCCTGGTGGACGAAGCGCGCCTCCGGTCCCATGTGGTTCGCGAGGTTGGTGAGGAAGGCGATCACGTCGTGCCGGGTCTCGCGCTCGATCGCGTCGATCTTCGCGGGATCGACCAGCGCGTCCTCGTGCTCGGCGATGGCGCGCGCGAGCGCGTCCGCCGCCTCCTGCGGCGCCTGCCCGAGCGATACGTGCGCGTCGAGCGCATGGCGCTCGATCTCCAGCCAGATGGCGAACCTGGATTCGGGCGCCCAGACCGCGGCCATCTCCGGGCGTGAGTAACGTGGGATCATGGGATATCGCGGCGGGGGATCGACCCTCTCCTCAGGTGCCGGCGGCAGGGCGTGGCTGGGGCGCCAGGATTCGAACCTGGGATCACGGGACCAAAACCCGTTGCCTTGCCGCTTGGCTACGCCCCAGGCGGGGCGGCTTTTACCACGGCGCGAAGCGGCGCGGAAGCGAGCGGGTTAGCCGGGCTCCTCGTGAAAGAAGCGGAGCCGGTGAGCGGCGACACGGCCGAAGCGGATCGCCTGTTTGCGGCGCAGCCCCTGGGCCATGGGCTGGAGCGGCGCCTCGCGCCTGATCTCGGCGCCGAAGCGGTCGGCGACGATGATGCCGACGTCCGCCGGCAGGACGTCCAGCGGGAAGTCGTTGCCGACCCCGAAAAAGAGCCAGTCACAATGGCCGCGATAGTCGCACCACTTGGTGTCGGCGCGAAAATCGGCAAGCCCGCTCTTGATCTCGACGATGACGAAGCGGCCCTTGCTGTCCTGGCCCAGCACGTCCGCCCGCCGCCCGGTACCGAGCGGCACTTCGACGAGCGGGCAAATCCCCATCTCGTCGAGCAGCCGGCAGACCCCGCGCGCCAGCCCCTCCGCCCGCCCCTCGGCCACGCAGGGACGCGCGAGATCCAATGCAAGCTGGGCAGACCCGGACTCGGAGACGGCAACAGACATGAACACCACGGTCGTGATTGACCCGATGTTCCTAGTTTAGTCCAACTCCGTTGCGTCTGCCCATACCCTGTTGATTCGCCTCACACGTCGTCGAAGTGTGCCGGCTTCTCCTTGCCGAGGCGGGTCCAGTATTCGGCCGGGATCAGGTCGGGCTTCTTGTAGAAGTGCCAGCGGCAGGGCTTGGCGTGATCGGGGTCGAAGTCGGTGACCCAGAGCGGCGCGCCGCCCCATTCGATGGGCAGGATCTCGTTGAGCGCGCAGTGGACGCAGTAATAGGGCACGTCCTTGCGGCCCCAGCTCCACCAGTGCGCCTCCTGGGTCGAGCCGAAGTTGTAGGGCGGGCCGAGGCGGGAGGGGGTCTTGTCCATGGGGTCGCCGCGCCGCATCCGCCCGCCGCTGCCGCAGGGGTCCATGACGATGGTGTAGCGCTCTGCATCCTCCAGCACGTCGATGTCGCCCTCCTGCCGGGGCCCGCAGCGGTGCGCGCGCATCATCTCGGCGGTGAGCGTGACCTGGCGCTCCACGCTCATCTTGCGGAATCCCTTCCAGGTCCGCTTCATCATCCAGGTCTCCTGGGTCGCGCGCAGCATGGCGTAGACTTCGCCCTCGCCGAACTTGCGGCCGATCCTGGTCAGCAGGTCCCAGACCCAGTCGCAGTAGAGATCGTGCAGGCCCTTCCACTCGTGGATCAGGTTGCGCGCGAGGGTCTTGGCCTCGTCCGTGCGGCCTGCGTCGATCGCCTCCTCGATTACCTCCCCGGTGGGCCGGCCCAGTTCATCGATATCGTCCTCGCGCAGCACCCGGCCCGCGAAATCGGAAAGCCTGAGCATGTCGTCTCCCCTTCCCTATCAGTTATGCGTCCTGCGCGGGGCGGACGGCGCCGACGAGGCGGCCCGCCCAGTTGCGCAAGGGCTTGTCCAGCATATCGGCCAGCGCCGCCCGGTCCCGCTCGTCGAGCACGCCGAGGCGATCGAGCATGGCCGCGATCGCGGCATCCGCCGCGCGGGTCGCACCGTCGCGCACCTTCAACGCGAGGCCGAGGCCGCTCTCGTAGAGCGCGGCGTAGAACACCCCTTCGGCGCCGAACTTCACCAGCACGCGCTCGCCCGCCGTCTCGATGATGCGGGTGCACGCGCGCCCCTCGCCCGCGACCATGAAGGGATGGCCGGCGACCGCGTGGCGCACTCGAGCAATGGCGGCCTGGCGCTCATCGCTCAGGCCGGAGGGGTCCGCGATGTTGGCCGCCGCCCGCGCGAGGCCTGAGAGCGGCAGGCCAATCGTTGGGATGCTGCAGCCGTCGATCGCCCACGGCGCCCGCTCGAGATCGCAGCCCGAAAGGTCGGCGATGGCGGCCGAGACCCGTCGCTGCACCGGATGGTCCCGCGCGATGTAACCCTGCGTCGGCTCGCCCAGCGCCCGCGCCGTCACCAGGAAGGCGCTGTGCTTGCCCGAGCACATGTTGTGGACCGCCCCTCCGCTCTCGCCCGCGCGCACGCAGGCATGGGCGGAGGGCGTGTGATAAGGCAGGTGCGGGCCGCATTCGAGATCATCCTCGCCGAGCCCGGCGCGCGCGAGCCAGCCGCGCACGACCGCGACGTGGGCGGGCTGTCCGTTGTGCGAGGAGCAGGCGAGCGCGACCTCCTCGTCGCTCACCCCGTAGCGCTCGGCGGCGCCGCTTTCCAGCAGCGGCAGGACCTGCACCGACTTGATGGCCGAGCGCGGATAGACCACCGCCCCGGTCTCGCCCCAGCCCTGCACGAGGCGTCCGGCCGGGTCGACCACCGCCGCGTCCACCAGATGCCGGCTTTCCACCGCCGGGCCGCGCGTGCACTCGACAACGAGCGGCCCCTGCCCTTCCCTTTCCAACCTTGCCTCGCTTTGAGAGCCACGTCTGGCCGGGGCCTGACGGTAGCACACCGGCCCCTCGGCTACGCGTCGCTGGCAGCCGTCAGCACCTCGCTCGCCCACCAGAGACGCCGCGCGGTCTCCGCATCGCGTGAGGCGCGGGACGGGCGGACGGGCTTGCGTTTCACGAAGTACTGCCCGCTCACCTCGGCAAGCTCGGGCGCGGTGGCGAGATAGATCGTCGTGTCCGCACCTCGCTCGGGGCTCATCACGAGTCGGCTTGTGAAGATGACGCGTAGCCAGGCCGGCACGTTTCGGAAGATGCCCGTCGCGACGACGCCGGGGTGCAGGCAGTTGGCGGTGACTCCGGTGCCCTCCAGCCGGCGCGAGAGCTCATGGGTGAAGAGGATGTTTGCGAGCTTGGAGCGGCTGTAGGCGCCGAAGCCTGAATAGCGCCGCTCTCCCTGCAGGTCGTCCATGTCGATGGTGTAGTTCCTGTGCGCGGCGGAGCTTACGGTCACCACGCGCGACGGTGCACTCGCCTTGAGAGTGTCGAGCAGCAGGTTGGTCATCAGGAAGGGCGCCAGGTGGTTCACCGCGAAGGTCCTCTCCAGCCCGTCCTCGGTCTCGAAGCGGGTGCTCCAGCCGGCGACACCTGCGTTGTTGACGAGCACGTCGAGGCGATCGAAACGCTTCAGGAAGGCCGCCGCCACCTCGCGCACCTGCCGCTGGGAGGCGAGATCGGCGATCAGCAGCACCGCGTTGCCGCCGCGCCGCTCGATCTCTTCCACCACGGCCGACCCGCCTGCGCGATTGCGACAGATCAGCACGACCGTCGCGCCCCGCCCAGCGAGGTCGATGGCCGTCACGCGACCAATCCCAGAGTTCGCGCCCGTGACGACGCAGACCTTGCCGTTCATGTCAGCTTGCATGGAAGATGCTCAGTGCAGTCATACCAAAGCCTTTGCGGCGTCAGGCCGCAGCGGCGGCGGGCGCGAGAATTTCAAGCGCGGGCGCGTGCAGGCGGCGGTCGCCGACCGCGAGTACCCGGCCGTCATCGCCGACGGGGCCGCCGTCCCATGCGGTGACGAGACCGCCGGCGCCCTCGACGATCGGGATCAGCGCGGCGATGTCCCAGAGGTTCATGCTCGCCTCGACCACCAGATCGATGAAGCCGGCGGCAAGCATCCCGTAGGCGTAGCAATCGGCGCCGAAGCGGCGGAGACGCACGCGGCCGGCCAGTGCGTCGAACCCGGCGCGTTCGGCCGGCGTGAACATGTCGGGCTCGGTCGCATAGAGAGTGGCCCCGGCCAGATCGGGGCAGGCGCGCACGGCAAGGCGCCGATCCCCCAGATAGGCGCCCTCGCCGTGTCCGATGAAGCGCTCGCGCAGGAAAGGCTGGTCCAGCACGCCGATGATCCCCCGATCGCGGTCCTGCAGCGCGATCAGCGTGCCCCAGGTCGTCATGCCGGAGATGAACGCCTTGGTGCCGTCGATGGGATCGATGACCCAGGTGAAGCGGGCGTCGGGCCGCTCGTGCCCGTGCTCCTCGCCGAGAATGCCGTGGTCCGGGCAGGATTCGTTGATCAGCGCGCGGATCGCGGCTTCGGCCTCGCGGTCGGCCGCAGTCACCGGCGAATAGCCGTCGATGTAATCCTTGTCCTCGATCGCGAGCGCCTGCCTGAAATAGCGCAGAATGACCGGGCCCGACGCATCGGCGAGTCGATGCGCCAAGGGCAGATACTCGCGCCAAGCCTCTGGTTCCGCCACGCCCTTCCCCTCTTCCTTCTGCGCGTGCGCCAGACCATAGCAGCACGGCCCCGCCGCCCGCCATCGCGGGACACCATGATATGGCGACATGGCTACATGGCTGGACGAGATGGCCCTTGCACGATTGCATGGATCGAACGACGCTTCTGTATTGGCTGAAGGATGCTATGCCAACCAATGGAGACAGAGCCATTGAGTTGGAATTTCAAGTGATGTCGAGCAAGAAAGGCACGCACCGCGGCGAATCGCCAGACGGTGACCCTCAAACAGGCCTGGTGATCGGAGGCCGCATCCGCGCGCGTCTAATTGGCGGGGCGCGGCGCGCGATTGCGGGGGCAGCTCTTGCCGCGGTCCTGACGCTGGTTCTCGCCAGTGGCGCGGCGGCGGAGCGCCAGTGCGAGGGGCCGGGCATCAACCACCGGCCAAGCCCAGCGACCTCCGACGAGGTGCTGAGCGTCATCGCCTACAACGTCTACCTGCTGCCCTCCTACGTCCGCAACATTCCCGTCATGGGCGAGCGCTTCGCGCTGGCGCAGGAGGAGCGCGCCGCCCTGATCCCCCGCTTCCTCGCCCCCTACGACGTGGTCATCCTGTCCGAGGCCTACGACGACGGAGCGCGCGCGACGCTCCTCGCCGGGCTCAGGGCACAGGGCTTTCGCTACGCCACCCGCATCCTGGGCACCGCCTGCCGGGCTGCCTCGAGCTGCGAGAAGGGCAGGGTCTACGAGCAGCCCCTCACCGACGACGCGCCGCGCGGCGGCGAGGGCGACACCTGGTTCGGCGAGGACGGCGGCGTGCTGATCGCCAGCAGGCATCCCATCGGTGTCGCCAAGGAATCGATTTACGCCGATTGCGTGGAGCGCGACTGCAACGCCGCCAAGGGCTTCGTCTACGCCCGCATCGACAAGGGCAAGGCGCGCTACCACGTCATCGGCACCCACGCGCAGTTCGGCTGGAGCAGCGCGCAGCGCACGGCCAAGGAGGCGCAGTTCCGCGCCATCCGGCAGTTCATCGAGGAGCACTCGGGAATCCCGCGCTCGGAACCGATCATCGTCGGCGGCGACTTCAACGTCCGTCGCCACAACTTCGACAGGCTGCTCGACGACGAGCCGCTCGGCCTGCTGGAGCCGGCCTTTCGCGGGCATCGCTATTCCCGCGAGTCGCGCAGCGATTGGGCGCGGCGCGGTAACGGCTATGTCGATTACGTGCTGGCCAAGAAGGGCTGGCGGGAACCCCGCTACCACAGCAACTGCCCCATGGTCTTTCGCAGCCTTTTCGATTTCGAGGACCGCACGCTCTTCTCAGCCGTGCGCGGGCAGGGCTACTGCGACCTCTCGGACCACTGGGCCGTCTGGGGCTATTTCGACTACCGCGACACTGCCGCCGAGCCGCCCCCTTGCCCCACACCCGAATTCCCGCCGGGCTCGGCCCCGTCCATGCGGCGGTAGTCGCGCGTCCGTCCTCGGCGGACGCGCGACAGGCCGCAAGCGCGGCCCGCCGCGAATGCGGCGCGCCCGCGCAGGCGCCGGCCGCAGGCCGGCTGCCGTGAGCGATAAATTCCTGGAGTGTTGCCGTGCGAAACGGGAACACTCTAGGAAACGCGCGCCCTACTCCGCGGCGTCGAGGCGGCGTTGCTGCTGCATCCAGCGCGGCTTGCTGGTTGCGTGCTCGCGCACGAAGCTCTGGGTCGGCATCCGCGGATCCTCCCAGTAGAGCATGGGCTTTTCCCAGTTGTAGCGCGCGGGCTCTGGGATCGGCGCCTCGGTATCGACGACCGCGCCGTCCTTCATGACGACGGCGAGGCGCTGCCTGTCCTGCAGCACGGAAATGTCGGCGAGCGGGTCGCCCTCCACCACGAGGATGTCGGCGAGCTTGCCTTCCTCAAGCGTGCCGATCTCGCCCTCCATGCCGAGTGTCAGCGCCGCGTTGGCGGTGCCCGCGCGAATCGCCTCCATGGCGCTCAGGCCGCCGTAGGTCATCAGGTGCTCCATCTCGCGGGCATGCCATTCGCCGTAAGGCACCGAGCCCTGGCCGCTGTCGGTCCCGGCGATGATGGTGATTCCCTCGGCCCGCGCCCGGGAGACGACGCCGGCCAGCCTCTCGACCTCGTCCTTGTAGGCATCGAGGATGAAGTCCGAGCAGCCGAGGTCCGGGCCCCAGTCGAGCGTGTTCACCAGCAGCGAGAAGGTGGGGATCAGCGGCGTCGGGTTGCGGAAGAGCACGTCCAGATCGTCCTCGGACATGTAGGAGCCGTGGATGATCCAGTCGAAGCCGGCGCGGATCGCGTCGGCCGCCGCCTGACCCGAGCGCGCGTGGATGGTGCAGACCTTGCCAAGGCGGTGGGTCACTTCGGCGATGGCGCGCAGGTCGTCGAGCCCGGTGCTGCCGGCGAGCTCCGCATCCCCGGTCAGCACGTCGCCGTCACCCGCCACCTTCACGATGTCGACGCCGTCCTTGATCTCGCGGCGTGCCTCCGTGACCATCTCCTCGCGCGTGTTGCAGAGCACGGCGAACGACGACTTCGGGTGCTCCATCCAGGACGGCCAGGGCGAGCCGATCGCGTTGAAGGTGGTGATGTAGCGCCCGGCGGACGCCATGCGCGGCCCCTCGATCAGGCCGGCGTTGATGGCGTCGCGAACCGCCACCGAGATGTTCCAGGTGGAACCGGGATCGGAGAACGCGGTGACGCCCGCGCGCAGCACCTTGCGGGCGTTGTTGGCGGCGCGCAGCGTCCGGTACTCCACGCCGGCGTAGAGGTCGAGCTCCTCGAAGGACAGGATGTCGCCGTAGGAGATATGGCAGTGGGCGTCGATCATGCCCGGCATGACGGTATGGCCGGCGGCATCGATGGTCCGGTAGCCGCCCAGGGTCTCGGCTGCAGCCGCGACCTCCCGGTCCGGGCCGATCTTGCGGATGCGCTTGCCCTCCACCAGCACCGAGACGCCGTCCTGCGGCGTCGCGCCGGTTGCGTCGAGCAGCCGCCCGCCGGTGATCACGTATCCGCCCATATCGCTGCCCTCCCCGCGTACCCGCACTCCCCGACGCCTCGCCCAACGGGCCCGCCAGCGCGTGGAGACGGGTTTGGATTCGCCCCTCGCCCTCTGTACGATCCAAGGCAACGTGAGGCAACCGAATAGCCGGGGAGACAGGGCATGAGCAGGATCGGCGTCGCGTTCTCACACGGGCTGAGTGCGTCCGAAATCGTCGACAGCGCTCAGCTCGCCGAATCGCTCGGCTACGACTCGGTCTGGATGGCTGAAGGGCACGGTGGCGACCAGTTTGCGGTGCTCTCCGCGGTTGGAGCGCAGACCAGCAGGGTCAAGCTCGGTACCTGCATCTCGAGCGTCTTCGTGCGCTCTGCACCCACCATCGCGATGGCGGCGGCGGTGGTCGATCAGCTTTCGGAAGGGCGATTCATTTTGGGCCTGGGCTCCAGCCACAAGGTCCAGGTCGAGCCCGAGCACGGCCTCGCCTACAGCAAGCCGGTGACGAGGGTGCGGGAGACCGCCGAGGTCGTGCGCCGCCTGCTGCGGGACGGCCAGGTGTCCTACCAGGGCGAGACCGTCACCATCGAGAACTACGAGCTCTGGTTCCAGCCCTTCCGCCCCGATCTCCCCATCTATTACTCGGCCGTCTTCCCGAAGATGATGGGCGTCTGCGGGGAGGAGGCCGACGGCTTGATCCTGACCCGCACCACGCTCGGCGTGGGAGCAGAGGCGCGCACGCACATTGCCGCGGGTGCCGAGGCTGCGGGGCGCGACCCGGGCGCGGTCGACATTACCTCGCTCATCCCGACTGCAGCCGCCGACGATCCGGCCGACGCATACGATGCGCTGAGGCCCGGCGTCGCCATGTATACGGGCTTCTTCCCCCGCTACAACCGGATGGCGCAGGACCAGGGTTTTGGCGAGGAAGCCTCGAAGATTGCCGACTTATGGGGGCGCGGCGAGCGTGAGGCGGCGACCCGGGCGGTGAGCGATGCGCACATCGACGCGGTCTGCATTGCCGGCGCCCCCGCGCACTGCCGCGAGCGGATCGAGGCCTATCGCGCGTCCGGCATCGACCTGCCGATGATCGCGCCGATGGCCCACGGCCCCAACGCGAAGGAGATGACCCAGGCCACGATCAGGGCCTGCGCCCCTCGTTGAGTGGCGACATGACCCCATTCCCGTGAACGCCAATAGTTTCTAGACTCGACCGGCGTCGCAGCCTGAGAGGGCCATCGTGCCGTTGCCTCGAAATCTAAGAGTCCTATCGCGGGAGTTTCGGGCGTGACCGGCGCGATGCGCGGCTACATCCTGGTCGTCGACACGGTCAATCGCCGCGTCGGGCGCACCATCATGTACGGCATGTTCGCGATCATGGCGATCCTGCTGTGGTCGTCGCTCTCGAAGACCTTTTTCAACCCTTCCTTGTGGACGCTTGAAATGGCTCAGTTCGCGATGGTGGGCTATTACATCCTGGGCGGACCATACTCCATACAAACCGAAGCAAACGTGCGGATGGACCTGTTTTACGGCTCATGGTCCGCACGTCGCAAGGCGTGGTTCGACGTCTTTACCGTGTTCTTTCTCCTCTTCTATCTGGCAGTTCTTCTCTGGGGCGGAATCGACTCCACGATCTACAGTTTCAAGTACGGCGGTGAACGAAGTCCCAGCGCCTGGCGGCCATATCTCTGGCCGATCAAGGTGACCATGGTTGCGGGCATCGTCTTGATGATCTTTCAGGCGGTTTCGGAGTTCTTCAAGGATATTCTGCGGCTGCGGCGCGAGGACTTCTGATGTCCTACGAGCTCATCACGATCCTGATGTTCGCGCTGATGATGCTCATGTTGGCGACCGGCCAGCGTGTCTTCGCCGCCATCGGCTTCGTCGCCGTCCTGTCCGCGCTCCTACTCTGGGGCGATCGCGGCGGCTACGACCTGGGCTTCGCCGCCGCCATGAAGCTCATGAAATGGTACCCGCTGCTGACGCTGCCGATGTTCATTTTCATGGGCTACGTGCTTTCGGAATCGAGGATCGCGGACGACCTCTATCGCATGTTCCACGTCTGGACCGGCGGCATGGCCGGCGGGCTCGCCGTGGGCACGATCGGGCTCATGGTGCTGGTCTCGGCGATGAACGGGCTGAGCGTCGCCGGCATGGCCATCGGGGCGACCATCGCGCTGCCCGAGCTGCTCAAGCGCAACTACGACAAGCGCATGGTGACCGGCGTCATTCAGGCCGGAAGTTCGCTCGGCATCCTCGTGCCGCCATCGGTGGTGCTGGTGCTCTACGCCATGATTGCGCGCCAGCCCGTGGGGCAACTCTGGCTCGCGGGGATCTTCCCCGGGCTGATGATGGCGGGCCTCTTCGTCCTCTACATCGGGCTGCGCTGCTGGATTACCCCGAGCCTCGGCCCGGTTCTCCCCAAGGCCGAGCGCGACGTGCCCCGCGCCGAGAAGCTCAAGCTCCTCCGCGCCGGCCTGCTGCCGCTCTTCATCTACGCGGTGATGATCGTGCCCTTCGTCACCGGTTCGACCTCGCTCGTCGAATCCTCGGCTATCGGCGCGCTTGCCGCCTTCCTCGCCGCCGTGGTCAGGCGCCGCATGACCCGGCAGGTCTTCGAGAACTCGGTGCGAAACACGCTCCGCATCTCGTGCATGTTCATGTGGATCATCCTGGCGGCGCTGGCCTTCGGCTCGGTGTTCGACGGGCTCGGGGCCGCGCACGCGATCGAGAACCTGTTCACCGATCAAATGGGGCTCTCGCCCTGGATGGTCCTTATTCTCATGCAGCTCTCGTTTCTGGTGATGGGAACGTTCCTCGACGACACGGCAATGCTCGTCATCGTTGCGCCTTTGTACGTCCCTCTCGTCGATGCCCTGGGGTTCAACCTGATCTGGTACGGCATCCTCTACACCATCACCACGCAGATCGCGTATATGACGCCGCCTTTCGGCTACAACCTCTTTCTTATGCGGGCCATGGCCCCGCCCGAAATCACCTTGCACGACATTTACCGATCTATAATCCCATTTGTCGGCGTGATGATCGTTGCACTCGCGATCATCATGATTTTCCCGGAAATCGCCCTGTGGTTCCCGGCGTATGTTTACGGCAACTAACGCAGAGTTCTGACCGTTGATACATCAACCTGGAAGGAGAAAGACCCATGACAACACGGCGTAATCTTCTCAAGGCCGCCGCCACGGTCCCGATCGCAGCCGCAGCGGCTTCCATCGTGAAGCCTTCGGTTGCGCAGGCGCAGATCACCTGGCGGATGCAGACCTATGCCGGCCCCGCCCTGGCGGCGCACGTGGTGAAACCCGCGATCGAGATGTTCAACAAGATCGCGGGCGAGCGCATGCAGATCGAGCTCTTCTTCTCCGATCAGATCGTGCCGACCGGTGAACTCTTCCGCGCCATGCAGGGCGGCACCATCGACGCGGTGCAGTCCGACGACGACTCCATGGCGTCGCCCACCGAGGTCACCGTCTTCGGCGGGTACTTCCCCTTCGCATCGCGCTATTCGCTCGACGTGCCCGTGCTCTTCAACCAGTACGGCCTGAACGAGATCTGGGCGGCGGAGTACGAGAAGGTCGGGATCAAGCACATCTCGGCGGGCGCCTGGGATCCCTGCCACTTTGCGACCAAGGATCCGATCCACTCCCTCGCCGACCTCGAGGGCAAGCGCGTCTTCACCTTCCCCACCGCCGGGCGCTTCCTGACCCAGTTCGGCGTGGTTCCGGTGACGCTGCCCTGGGAGGACATCGAGGTCGCCGTGCAGACCGGCGAGCTCGACGGCGTCTCCTGGTCCGGCATCACCGAGGACTACACGGTCGGTTGGGCCGACGTGACCAACTACTTCCTCACCAACAACATCTCGGGCGCCTGGATTGGCTCGTTCTTCGCCAACATGGAGCGCTGGAACGAGATTCCCGAGGACCTCCAGACCCTGCTTCGGGTCATCTGCGATCAGTCTCACTACTACCGGCAGTGGTGGTACTGGGGCGGCGAGGCGAGCCTCCGCGTCCATGGTACGAAGATGGAGCTGACCTCGATCCCGGACGAGGAATGGGCGCAAGTGGAGGCCGCCGCGCGAATTTTCTGGGATGAGATCGCGGCGGAATCGGAGACCAAGGCCAAGGTGGTCGATATCTTCAAGCAGTACAACGCGGACATGGAGAGGGCGGGACGGCCCTACCGCTACGGTTGATCCGTTAGTGGCGGCCCCGCGTCTCGCGCGGGGCCGCTACCACCCGGCGAAGGCGGCGATGTCCTCGTCGGAGACGCGGCCCGCCGCCACGTCCTCCAGCGCCCGGTCGAGGATGGCGAGCCCCTCGTCGATCTCATCTTCGGAGATGTTCAGCGGCGGGGTGAGCTCGAGCACGTTGGACTCCATGCCGACGTAGTAGAAGATCAGCCCGAGCTGGTGGGCACGGAAGGCGACCTTCGCCGTCTCGCTGCTCGCCGGCTCCTTGCTCACCGGGTCGCGGACAAGCTCGACGCCGCAGGTGAGGCCGCGCCCGCGCACATGGCCGATCAGCGCATGGCGCTGGGCGAGCCGGGCCAGCCCCGCCAGCAGATGCTCGCCCCTGAGGGAGGCCCTGGACATCAGGTCCTCCTCCGCGATGGTGCGCATGACAGCACGGCCGGCGGCAGCGCAGACCGGATTGCCGGCCGCCGTCATGATGGCGAAGGCGGGCTGAAGGTTCATCAGCTCCGCCGGCCCGACCACGGCCGAGATCGGCAGCCCGCCGCCCAGGCCCTTGCCGTAGACGACGATGTCCGGGCTCAAGCCCTCGGCCTCGAAGGCATGGAAGAGGCCGGTACGGCCCATGCCCACCTTGACCTCGTCCACCACGATCAGGATCCCGTGGGCGCGGCAACGCTCCTCCAGCCCCTTGAGGAAGCCGGCGGGCGGCACGATGAGGCCGCCGTCCGACTGGATCGGCTCGATGAAGACGGCGGCAATCTCGTCCGGCCGAAGCTCGCTCTCGAAGCGGCGGTCGAGGTCGGCGAGCGCGCCTTCGACCAGATTGGGCGTGAACTGCGGCCGGTAGGGATCGGGATAGACCAGCCGGGTGAGACCCGCGCGCACCGGCGCGTGGCTCTGAGAGCTGTGGCCGGAGACCGACATCGAGGCGGCGCTGCCGCCGTGATAGGCGCCGACGAAGGAGAGGATGCCGCGGCGGGGCGTCGCCGCCTCCAGCAGGCGCACGACGGCGTCGTTGGCGTCGGAGCCCGCATGGCCGAACCAGACCCGCCGGTCGCGGTCGTCGGGCAGGCGTGCCAGCAGGTCTTCCGCAAGCCCGACCGCGTTCCCGACGGCGCACGAGGCGAGACTGACCGCCCCCATGTTGCCCACCGCCTCGCTCACCGCTTCGGCCAAAGCCGGGTGGCTGTAACCCAGGCACGCCGCGCCCCACGAGGCGCTGAAGTCGAGCACGCGCCGGCCGCCCTCCTCGATCACGTAGGAGCCCTCGCCTCCCACGGCGGTTGCCGGGAAGAAGCGAAGCCGCTCGATATCGGCGATGGTGCGCCCGTCGCGGGCCAAGAGGTCATCGGTCATGGCGTAATTCCGGCTTCGATAGTCGCGGCGAGAGTGCGTGCGGCGGATCAGAGCGGCGGGAGCACGTCCCGCCACGGATTGGCGGCTTCGTAGGCCGCCGCGGCCTGGAAGACACTCAGGTCGTCGTAGGTCCGCCCGACGATCTGGATGCCGGTGGGCAGCCCGGCAGACGAAAGGCCGCTCGGCACCGCGATCACTGGGCACTGGCTCACCATGTTGAAGGGGTAGCAGAGGTTCCAGCCCAGATAGGCATGAACCGGCTTGCCGTTGACCCGGAAATCCTCCGCGCCGCAGTCGTGCTCCGCCGCCACCGTCGGCACGGCGAGCGACGGGCAGACCAGCACGTCGCACTCGTCCAGAATCGGCGCGAGCGAGCGGTACATCGCGCCCCGCACGATGTTGCAGCGGTAGAGCGTCCCCGCCGTGTGCGCGCGGCCGTTCTCGATGATACCGACCATGTAGGGGTCCATCTCGTCGCGCCACTCGTCGACCATCCCGCCGAGGCTCGACGCCGCCATGCCCTCCCAGTAGCGGAGATAGGGATGGGGCAGGTCGAACCCGCCCCAGTCCGGGCTGACCTCGCGGATCGTGCAGCCGAGGCGGCGAAACACTTCCATCGCCGCCTCCGTGTTGCGGGCGACCTCGGGGTCGATCTCGAACATGCCGAGGTCCATCGAGAAGCCGACCGTCCAGCCCTCGATCGGCGCATGGCCCTCGGGCAGAACGACCCGCTCCTTGAGCGAGCACATGTCGTCGCCGTGTGCGCCCGACATCAGGTTCTGCATGAGCGCGGCGTCGCCGACGCTCCGCGTCATGGGCCCGTAGTGGAGCAGCGACTCGATGGGATGATCGACGTCGAGGGGATTGCGCCCGAAGGGCGGCTTGTAGCCGACGACATGGCAGGCAGCGGCCGGTATCCGCACGGAGCCCCCCGCGTCCGTGCCATCCGCGAGCACCGTCATGCCCGCAGCGAGCGCGGCCCCGGCGCCGCCCGACGAGCCGCCGGGCGCGTGCTCCAGGCTCCAGGGGTTGCGGGTAACGCCCCAGAGCGGGCTCGCGGTGATCGGCGCGTAGGCGAACTCCGGCGTGGTGGTGCGGGCGTGCATGATGCCGCCGGCGTCGAGCAGG
Source organism: Alphaproteobacteria bacterium (assembly GCA_965207055.1). Taxonomy (GTDB): domain Bacteria; phylum Pseudomonadota; class Alphaproteobacteria; order UBA828; family UBA828; genus WTGU01. The sequence continues at coordinate 220,705 of CBDBLP010000001.1, forward strand.
CGGGCGACGGTGGGCGCCGAGCGGGTCGGCCTGTGATCCGCGAACGCCTTGGAGCCGAAGGTGGTGCGCTCGCCCGCAACCGGATGAAAATCCTTGATGGCGACCGGAATGCCTTCCAGCGGCCGCGCTTCGCCCCGCGCGTAAGCCGCCTCGGCCGCGCGGGCCTGATCCAGCGCGCGCTCGGCATGGACTTCGGTGAAGGCGTTGAGCGCGGGGTTGACGGCCTCGATCCGCGCCAGCGTCGCTTCCATGAGCGCGACCGGCGAGAGTGATCCGGCCTTGAAGGCGGCAATCGCCTGGGTGGCGGTGAGGGTACAGAGCTCGCGCGTGGATAAGGCCATTCTCTTCTCTCGGCCCTGCGGCGCAGCCACGGCCCGCCGGCTAGCTCCGAGCGCCGCCGTAGCGCCGCTCACGGCGCTGGAACTCGCCGATCGCCTGATCGAGGTGCTCCAGGGTGAAGTCGGGCCAGAGCGTCGGCACGAAGACAAGCTCGGTATAGGCCGACTGCCATAGCAGGAAGTTGCTGAGGCGCTGCTCGCCACTGGTGCGAATCACCAGATCGAGGTCGGGCAGGTCACGGGTCTGGAGGTGGCGCTGGAAGGTCTCTTCCGAGAGCTCGTCCGCATCGAGCTCACCGTCGCGGACCTGCTCGGCGATCCGGCGCACCGCATCGACGATCTCCTGGCGCCCGCCGTAGTTGACCGCGACCGTGAGCGTAAGCTTGGCGTTGTGCCGGGTGCTCTCCTCGGCCTCCGTGATGAGGGTGTTGATCTCCTTGCTCAGCCGCGAGCGGTCGCCGATGAAGGCGATCCGGACGCCATTGCCGTGCAGATCGGCCACCTCGCGGCGCAGGTAGAGCCGCAGGAGCCCCATGAGGTCGGCGACCTCGCCCTGGGGCCGCTTCCAGTTTTCGGATGAGAATGCGTAGATGGTGAGGTAGCGGACGCCCCGGTCGGGGCAGCCCCTCAGGATCTTCTTCACGACCTCGGCGCCGCGCCGGTGTCCCGCCGCTCTGGGCAAGCCGCGCGCCCGTGCCCAGCGCCCGTTGCCGTCCAGAATGATGCCGACATGCAGGGACGTGTCCTGCCGGTCGGCGAATGACCGCGCGAGCGCCATGCCTAGACCTGCAGAATCTCCTGTTCCTTGGCCTCGAACATCTCGGTCAGCTTCTTGACGAACCCGTCGGTCATTTCCTGAATCTCGTCTGCCCAAAATCTGGATTCGTCCTCGCCGAGCTCGCTCGCCCGCTCCATCTTCTTGAGCTGGTCCATGCCGTCGCGCCGCACGTTGCGCACCGCCACCTTGGCCTGCTCGGCATACTTGGCCGCAACCTTGGCGAGTTCGCGGCGGCGTTCCTCGTTCAGCTCCGGAATCGGGATGCGGAGCGACTGGCCGTCGACGATCGGGTTGAGCCCGAGATCGGAAGAGCGAATCGCCTTCTCGACGGCCTTCACCTGCGTCTTGTCCCAGACCTGGACCGAGAGCATGCGCGGCTCGGGGACATTGATGGTCGCGACCTGGTTGAGGGGCATTTCCGTCTCGTAGGCCTCGACCACGATGGGCTCCAGCAGGCTCAGCGACGCCCGCCCGGTGCGGAGCCCCCCCAACTCCTTCCGGAGCGCCTCGACGGCGCCGTTCATCCGGCGTTCCAGGTCGTCGAGATCAGGATCGGCCATGGCGGCAGCCCTAGTCAGAGATAATGGTGAAGGGTCCGTCCCCGTCCAGCACGGCGGCAAGCCCGCCCTTCTTCTGAATGGAGAATACCACAATCGGAATTTCGTTTTCCCGCGCAAGCGAGATCGCCGACGCGTCCATGGCCTTCAGGTCCTTGGAGAGCACGTCCATGTAGGAGAGCCGCTCGAAGCGCGTCGCATCGGCGTCGACCTCGGGGTCGGCGGCGTAGACTCCGTCGACCTTCGTGCCCTTGAGCAGGGCGTCGCAGCTCATTTCCGCAGCGCGCAGGGCCGCCGCCGTATCGGTGGTGAAGAAGGGATTGCCGGTGCCGCCCGCGAAGAGCACGATCCGCCCCTTCTCCAGATGGCGCTGCCCGCGCCGGCGGATATAGGGCTCGCAGACCGGCGCGATGGGGAGCGCGGAGAGCACCCTGGTCTCCTTGCCCATGCGCTCCAGGACATGCTGCATCGCGACCGCGTTCATCACCGTCGCCAGCATGCCGATGTAATCGGCGGTCGCCCGCTCCATGCCGGCGGCCTCGTGAGAGGAGCCGCGGAAGATGTTGCCGCCGCCGACGACGGCGCAGACCTCCACGCCGCTCTCGTGGACATCGGCGACCTCGCCCGCGAGTCGCTCTACTGCGTCGCCGTTTATGCCGTAAGGCTCGTCTCCCCGCAGCGCCTCGCCGGAAATCTTCAGGAGGATGCGCTTGAAGCGGGGAGATGCGGTCATTGCCGGCTCCGGGTCAGGAGGCTTCCGTTCAGGAACCGAGTTGCTCGGCGACTTCGGCGGCGAAGTCCTTGCTTTCCCGCTCGATCCCCTCGCCCAGCTGGTAGCGGACGAAGCCGCTCACCGAGACCGGGGTGCCGAGCTCGTCTGCAAAGCTCTCCAGCATCGCCTTCACCCGGGTCTCTCCGTCGAGGACCCAGGTCTGCTCGAGCAGAACGACTTCCTCGAAGAACTTGCGCAGTCTGCCCTCGATCATCTTCTCGATGATCTTCTCGGGCTTGCCTTCGGCGCGCGCCTGCTCGGCGAGGACCGCGCGCTCGCGCTCGACCATCGCCTGATCGAGGGAATCGCGCGAGACCGCGTGCGGGCTCGCGGCCGCGATGTGCATGGCGAGCTCGTGGGCGGGGCGCACGAGGCTCTCGGCCGGTGCGTCGGACTTTACTGCGACAAGCACGCCGAGCCGGCTCAGCCCCGGCGTCGTCGGCATGTGGAGATAGTCGCCCACGGCGCCCCCCGGCATGTCGAACACCGCCGTCCGCCGCAGTTGAATGTTCTCGCCGATGGTGGCGACGAGATTGGTAATCTCCTCGGCCACCGTGCGGCCCGTTCCCGGATAGGACGCCGCAGAGAGGCGCTCGATATCGCCGCCGCAATCCAGCGCCAGCGTCGCAACCTCGCGCACCACCGCCTGGAACTCGCCGTTGCGCGCGACGAAGTCGGTCTCGGCGTTGATCTCGACCATCGCCGCCTTGCCCGGCGCCGTCGCCAGCCCGATCAACCCTTCCGCTGCGGTGCGGCCGGCCTTGCGCTGGGCTTGCGCCAGTCCGCTCTTGCGCAACCAGTCGACCGCCGCTTCCAGCTCGCCGTCAGTCTCGGTCAGCGCCTTCTTGCAATCCATCATGCCGGCGCCGGTCTTCTCGCGCAGTTGCTTGACCAGCGCGGCCGTGATCTGAACCATCGTTCGCTACTCCCAAGTGTGCGGCGCGATCACGCGCCCGCAGCCTGCTCTGCCTCACCGCCCTCCGGCGCTGCGGATGCCTCGGCCGCCTGAGCCGCATCTGCCGCTTCCGGCGTCTCCGATGCTTCCGGCGCGCCCGACGCGTCGGACGATTCCGGCGTTGCGTCGGCGTCGGCAGATGCCTCGGCGGGTGCTTCTGTAGCCGCCTCGCCAGCGGCCGGTGCTTCCTCGGCCGCGGCCGCTTCGACCGGTGGCAGGTCCTCGGCCAACCCCTCCTCGGCGGCGCCGATGTCGGCGCCAGAGGCAGCAAGCTCCACCTGCAGTCCGTCGATGACGGCGCGGGCGAAGAGGTCGCAATAGAGATTGATTGCGCGGATCGCGTCGTCGTTGCCGGGGACCGGATGGGTGATGAGGTCGGGATCGCAGTTGCTGTCGATGATCGCGACCACCGGGATGCCCAGCTTGCGCGCCTCCAGGATCGCGATGTCTTCCTTGTTGGTGTCGATGACCACGAGCACGTCCGGCACGCCGCCCATGTCCCGGATGCCGCCGAGCGCGAGATCGAGCTTGTTGCGGCGCCGGACCAGCTGCAGCATTTCCTTCTTGGTCAAGCCGGCGGACTCGTCGGCCAGCGTCGCTTCCAGATCGGCGAGGGTCTTGATCGAGCCCGAAATCGCCTTCCAGTTGGTCAGCATCCCACCCAGCCAGCGGTGGTTGACGTAGTACTGGCCGCAGCGGCGGGCGGTCTCCGCGATCGGGCGCGAGGCCTGCCGCTTGGTGCCGACGAAGAGGATGCGCCCGCCCCCGGCAGCCACGTCGCGCAGTGTGACCAGAGCCTGGTGCAGCAGCGGCACCGTCTGCTCCAGATCGATGACGTGAACGCCGTTGCGCGCGCCGAACAGGTAGGGGCGCATCTTCGGGTTCCAACGCCTGGTCTGGTGACCGAAATGCACGCCGGCTTCGAGCAGCTGGCGCATGGTGAATTCTGGCAATGCCATTGGTTGTCCTTTCTCCGGTTCGTCCTCCGCGGACCATGCCTCGGCTTGGCCGGGCACCGGATCGGCACTCAGGTCGGGAATGCCGTCATCCGCGTGTGAATTCCTGCTTCACGCAGGTGAGCGCTTGATAGCGCCGGCGCCCCCGGCGCGCAAGGCCTCAAGCCGAGACTAGCCGGTCCGCGCCGCCGAGAGCTCCTGGACGGTCGTGACCCCGGCGAGCGCGCCGATCTCGCCGCCGAGGGAGGGGCTGAGCGCGTAGGACTCGGGCAGCTCGACCTCGACCGTGCTGTCCCCGCCGGTCTCGACGAAGAGCGCGATTCGTCCGCCGCCCGCCGCACGGCCCGCGAGAAGCGCGCCCAGCGGCTCCAGCGCGGCCGGATCGTGGACATAGACCGCGAGGCCGGTGAGATTGCGCGTGAGCCGGGCGTCCAGATCGTCGAAGCTCTGGGCCGAGAGCTTGACCTCGTCCCCCTCGATCCGGGCCTGCGCGGTCACCAGCACCGGCTTGCCGGGCTCCAGCATGCCGCGCCCGTCGCCGTAGGTCTCGCGGAAGGCCGCCACCTCGAAGCTGCCGCTCGGGTCGGAAAGCTGGATGAAGGCGTAGCGCCGCGAGCCGGGCCCACGTTCCCTGACCGAGAGCACCACGCCGGCCAGGCGGAAGCGCGTGATGCCCCGCTTCACCTGCTGCGCCATCTGGGCGGCGGGTGTGACCGAGAGTCCCTTCAAAGCATCCTCGTAGGAATCCAGCGGATGGGCAGAGAGATAGAAACCGACTGCCTCCTGCTCGGCCGCCAATCGCTCGTTCTGGTCCCAATCCGCCTGCTCCGCCAGGCTCGGCCGCGGGGCGAGCGCTACGTCGCTATCGTCGAAGAGCGAGGCTTGCGAGCGTGAGAGCCTGGACGAGTTGGAGAAGGCGAGAAGCACCTCGGCACCCTCCGCCATCTGCCGGCGGTTCGGCGTGAGGCTGTCGAAGGCACCTGCTTTCGCCAGGTTCTCGATCTGGCGGCGGTTGATCTGGTGCGGGTCGACCCGGCCGGCGAAGTCGAAGGGGTCGGTGAATGGCCCCTTCGCCTCCCGCTCGTCCGCCAGCGCCGTCATCGCCTGCACGCCGACATTCCTGATTGCGCCGAGCGCATAGCGGATCGCCTTGGTGCCGTCGGCCCGGTTCTCGACCGAAAAGGTCGCCCGCGAAGCGTTGATATCGGGCGGCAGCAAGGGAATGCCGAGCCGCTCCAGCTCCCGGCGGAACACCTCGAGCCGATCGATATTGTTGAGCTCCAGGCTCATGGAGGCGGCCATGAACTCGACCGGGTGATTGGCCTTGAGATACGCGGTCTGGTAGGCGACCAGCGCGTAGGCCGCGGCGTGGGACTTGTTGAAGCCGTAGCCGGCAAACTTCGCCACCAATTCGAAGATGCGAGTCGCATCGCTGCGGGCGACATCGTTGGCAAGCGCGCCGTTCACGAAGGTCTCCCGCTGCGCATCCATCTCCGCCTTGATCTTCTTGCCCATGGCGCGCCGCAGGAGGTCGGCGGAGCCCAGGCTGTAGCCGGCCAGAACCTTGGCGATCTCCATCACCTGCTCCTGGTAGATGATGACGCCGAAGGTCTCCTCCAGCAGGCCGGTCAGCATCGGGTGCAGGTAGTCGGGCTTCTCCTTGCCGTGTTTGCAGGCGATGTAGCGGGGAATGTTGTCCATGGGCCCCGGCCGGTAGAGCGCGACGAGGGCGATGATGTCCTCGATGCTGTCGGGCTTGAGGCTGCGCAGCGCGTCCCTCATGCCCGCACTCTCAAGCTGGAACACCCCCATGGCGGCGCCGGCGCCCAGCATCTCGTATGTCTTCTTGTCGTCGAGCGGGAGCGAATCGATGTCGATTTCGACCCCGGCCTCGTGCAGCATCGCGCTCGCGTGGTCGAGCACCGTGAGCGTCTTCAGGCCGAGCAGGTCGAACTTCACGAGCCCGGCCATCTCCGCGTACTTCATGGAGAACTGCGTTGCCGGCATCTCCGAGCGCGGGTCGCGATAGAGAGGCACCAGCTCGCTGAGCGGCCGGTCACCGATCACGATGCCTGCGGCATGCGTGGAGGCGTGCCGGTACAGCCCCTCGAGCTGGAGCGAAATTTCGATCAGGCGCGCGACCGTCGCATCGTCGTCGCGCTCGGCCTTGAGCCGGGGCTCGGTGTCCAGCGCCTGCTGCAGGGTCACCGGGTTGGCGGGATTGTAGGGGACCAGCTTGCAGAGCCGATCCACGCGGCCGTAGCCGAGGCCCAGCACGCGGCCGACATCGCGGAGCACGGCGCGGGCCTGGAGCTTGCCGAAGGTGATGATCTGGGCGACGCGGTCCTTGCCATAGCGCCGGCACACGTAGTCGATCACCTCGTCGCGGCGCTCCGGGCAGAAGTCGATGTCGAAGTCGGGCATCGACACCCGTTCGGGATTGAGGAAGCGCTCGAACAGGAGGCCGAAGCGGAGCGGGTCGAGATCGGTAATGGTGAGCGCCCACGCCACCACGGAGCCCGCGCCGGAGCCCCGGCCAGGACCGACCGGAATCCCCTCCCCCCTGGACCAGCGCACGATATCGGCGACGATGAGGAAGTAGCCGGCGAACTGCATCTCGATGATGACGCCGAGCTCGTAGGCGAGCCTCTCCCGATAAGGCGCCGCGGCCTCCTCGCGCGCCCCATCGTCCATGTCGGCGCGGTAGACCTGGGTGGCGAGCCGGTGCTCCAGTCCCTCCTCGGCCTCGGCTCGCAGGGCATCGGCCTCGCTCACGTCGGCCGCAGTGGAAAACACCGGCAGGATCGGCTTCCGCGTCTGCGCCATGACAGCGCAGCGCCGGGCGACGACCAGGGTGTTGTCGACGGCATCCGGCAGATCGGTGAAGAGCGTGCGCATCTCGTCGGCCGGGCGGAAGCGGTGCTGCGGGGTGAGACGGCGCCGGTTCTCGTCCTCCACGTGGCTGTTCTGGGCGATGCAGAGCAGCGCGTCGTGGGCCTCGTAGGTCTCGGCGCGCAGGAAGTAGGCGTCGTTGGTCGCGACCAGCGGCAGGTCGAGCTCATCGGCGAGCGCGATCAGCTGCGACTCGATCTGCTCCTCCTCGGCCAAAGCGTGGCGCATGAGCTCGACATAGAGCCGGTCCGGAAAGATCTCGCCGAGGCGCACCAGCAGCTCGCGCGCAGCCTTGAGCTGGCCGTCCAGAAGGAGACGCCCGACCGGCCCGGCGGGGCCACCCGTGAACGCGAGCAGACCCTCCGCCCGCGCCGCCAGCTCGTCGAGGGTGACCAGAGGCTGCCCGCCGGCGCCATCCTGGAGGAAGGCGTCGCTGGTCAGCGCGGTCAGGTTGCGATAGCCGGTCTCGTCCTGGGCCAGCAGCAAGAGCCACGATGCCGCGCGCTCCTGTTGGCCGGGCTGCTCCGTGCGCGTGCCGATCGCGAGGTCGCAGCCCATGATCGGCTGCACGCCGGCCCCGCTGCAAGCCTCCGAGAAGGCCAGGGCGCCGAACATGTTGCCGCGATCAGCGATGGCGCAGGCGGGCATCCGCCACTCGCGGCAGGTTTCGACCAGCTCGTCGAGCCTGATCGCGCCTTCCAGCAGCGAGTAGGCGGTACGGACCCTGAGGTGGACGAAATCGGCGTGGCTCATGGCAGGGTCCTGACGAATCGCTGAAGGGTACGAACGCACGATAGATGCCACAGGGAGGCGCGAGCGTCACGCGCTGCGGCCGCACGCGGAACACGAGACAGTGCGCGATGGCTCGACGGCGCGCGCTTTGGTAAACTCGGCGCCTTGGCGAATTGACCGGGAGCCGGGCGTCATGGACGAAAGCGGAGAGGCACGCGTTTTCGAGCAGGAAACCGACCTGCGCGAGACCATGGGCGAGACCATGGAAATCTCGGTGAAGAAGTGCATCCCCTCGCTGGACAAGCACTGCAAGGACTTCATCAGCCGCTCGCCTTTTCTCTGCATCGGCACCAGCGGCGAAAGCGGCCGGGCCGACGTCTCGCCGCGCGGCGACCCGCCCGGCTTCGTTCAGGTGCTCGACGACAACACGCTCTTCATCCCGGACCGGCCCGGCAACAACCGGCTGGATACGATGACCAACATCATCGAGAACCCCAATGTCGGCCTGCTCTTCCTTGTCCCCGGCTTCGACGACACGCTGCGGGTGAACGGCAAGGCGACCATCGTCCGCGACGACGCGCTGGCGCAGGCTGCCGTGGTCAACAACAAGGAGCCGAAAGTCGGCATCAGGGTCGAGGTCCAGGAGGCCTTCCTGCACTGCGCCAAGGCGTTCAAGCGCTCGCGGCTGTGGGACGAAAAGAGCAGGCAGAACCGCCGCGAGATGCCATCGCTCGGCCGGATGATCCTGGAGCAGACAGCGCCGCCGGAAGAGCCGCCCACCGAAGAGACGGTCAAGGACACCGACGAGTTCGTCGAGGAGAACTACCGCACCGAGCTCTACTAGAGGCCGGGCGGCGGGAAATCCTTTCCTGTCCGACCGGCACCGCCCGGTGCATACCAGCAGCAGGAGCTTCGCCATGGAACGGATCGATGTCAGCCCCGAGTACATGGAGAGCGAGCGCGTCGCCCGCTTCAAGGATCTGAAGTCGAGCGCCCACGCGTTCGTCGATGCGCTCATCCCGGGCTACGAGCGCGACATTTACAACATCATCGGCCGCGGCGTGGTCGAGGACAAGGAGCTCAAGCCTCCGATCACTGACAACCGCGACTTCAATGTGGGCCTGATCAAGGCCGAGCCCGGCAAGGGCGCCTCGTTGCACATTCACGAGACCAACGAGGTGTTCATTCCGCTGACCGGCAAGTGGGGCATCTACTGGCAGAACAGCGACGGCCAGCGCCACGAGGTGGTGCTGGAGCCCTACGACACCGTATCGGTGCCCATCGGCGCGAGTCGGGGCTTCCGCAATGTGGGCGACGAGACGGCGCTCATGCTGGCAGTCGTCGGCGGCACCGATCCGGGCAAGGTGCACTGGCCCGAGGAGACCATCGAGGAGGGGCAGCGCCACGGAATCGGCCTCGACGAGCACGGCGACCTCGTGCTGCTCGAGGGCAGCCAAGCGGCAGAGTGACAGCCAGCTTGGTCGCGGCCGAGGCTGGGCATACCTGAAATACCGCGCCGAATGGCGCGCGGAACGCCCGGCGATTGAGGGAAATGAACATGAGCGGCGGGACGCCCGGCGTTCCGCTCCCGCTTGACACCGCGTAACCACGCGCTAATGTCGCCGCGTCCGCGACATCAGAAAGCCGAGCGCATCCAATGGCCAAGGCCAACAGCATCCTGATCAAGCTCGTCAGCTCGGCGGGCACGGGGTTCTACTACACGACGCGCAAGAACCCGCGCAGTCAGACCGAGAAGCTTTCGCTGCGCAAGTTCGACCCCGTCGCCCGCAAGCACGTGGTCTTCAAGGAATCGAAGATCAAATAAAACCCGCAGGTTCCGGCATGTCATCCGGAGGGCACCGCCGGCGCGCCGGCGGGGCGATCATTGTCGCGGCAGGTTTGCTTCTGTCGCTGGCTCTCGCGCACCTATCCACCTCCGCGCGGGCGGACATGCAGGCCGGCTGGCGGGCGTACACCGCCGGCGACTATGCGACCGCGATCGGCGAATGGCAGCCGCTCGCCGAGGCTGGTGACTATCAAGCGGCGTACGCGCTCGGCATGGCCTATCAGATCAAGGGCGAGCCTGCGCAGGCGGTGCCCTGGTACGAGCAGGCAGCCAGCGCCGGGCTGACCGAGGCGCAGATCCTGCTCGGCACGATCTATGCACGGGGCGGCGACGTGCCCCGCGACCTGGTGCGCGCCTATGCCTGGCTCTACAAGGCGGCCGAGGAGAAGAGCCCCAACGCCCAGCTCATCCTCGAATCCGTCGCGGGCCTGATGACCGCCGAGGAGATCGAAGAGGCGAAGGCGCTCGCGGCGACATTCTAACGCCCGTACTCGAGCCGAGTCGGAGCTCCGACGGCTTCGCTCCCCTGCCCCAACCCCAAATCAACCAACGGCCTGAGCGCGCTGGGCACTTGCGTGCTTTGGCAGCCCGTGGCCTTCGGTGTTATCCTGATTCACGCTGACTGCCACGCGAATCGGCGGCGGCCGAGGCGCGGCGGGGAAGAAGAACGAGACCACGTGCCGGACGGCAGCGACATCGCTGCCTGGGAGCGCAAGACAGAGGTAGCTGGCGCATCCATCCGGAAACTGTTTGGCGCTTGCGGGGTCTAGTCCCGCGTCAGTGCTCTTAGAGGGGAGACGAAGCGATGACACCGAAGTTGCACAGAACGGCTCTATCGGCGCTCGCGGCGATCGGCCTGGCCGCGGTCATCACCGGCGCTCAGGCGCAGGAGATCGACACGATCGCGGTGCTGGTGCCCGAGCAGGGCACTGACTACGGCTGGAACCAGCAGGGCGTGGACGCGACCCGGGCGGTCGGCGAGGCCATGGGTCTCGAGGTGATCGCGGCCGAGGGCCTCGGCTACGGCGACGTGCGGCCGACGCTGCGCGAGCTCGCGGCGGAAGGCGCCGACCTGATGATCGCGCACGCCAGCGGCTACAACACCGCAGCACCCGAAATCGCCGCCGAAACCGGGGTTGCGGTTGCGATCGTGGACAGGCCCGAAGACATGGTGGCGGGCCTCGTCGCCGACTACACGCTGAGCGGGCATCACGGCGCCTACATGGCCGGCATGCTGGCGGCGCAGCTCTCGCGGACCGGCACGCTCGGCATCGTCGTCTCCGGCGAGCCGCCGTCCTGGAACTCGCAGTCCGCCGGCTTCGCCATGGGCGCACGCGCGGCCAATCCGGACGTGAACCTGCTCTACGCGGTGATCGGGCCTGCCGCCTATGCCGATGCGGCGGGCGGCAAGCGGGTCACGGAATCGGTGATCGCGGCCGGCGCCGACATCGTCTTCGGCCAGGGCGACGGCTCCACCTTCGGCATGCTCCAGGCGGTGGAGACGGTGCCTGCGGCCGACGGCGGCAAGGTGCTCTTCATCGACGTGATCGGCGACAAGAGCGAGATCGACAAGGGCCACCTGCTCTCGTCGGTGGTCTGGAACATGGTGCCGGTCTACACCGCGATGGTGGAGGACCTGAAGAGCGGCACCTTCGGCACCGTCGGCTACGCCATCCAGCTTGCCGACGATTCGGTGCAGCTGCTGCGGACGGCGCACATCTCCGACGAGATGTGGGCGGGGCTGATGGACGTCCGGGCCCAGATCATCGCGGGCGAGATCGACGTGCCGGCGGTCTGGGAAGCCACGGAGGTGCGCGCCCTGATGTCGTCGGTCGAGGCGGCTGAGTAGCGCACGCAGAGACCGCAGGCGGCGCCCGGCGGCGAGGTATCGCACGCCGGGCGCGCCTGCCCTTTTTCTCCGGGGGTGCTGCGGCGCCCTCCCGCCCGAACGGACGCCCGTGGCCTGACCATGGCCTCCCCTCCCCTTGAGCACGCCGGCGGCACGGCCGAGCCGATCGTCGTGCTGCGGGACATCACCAAGCGTTTCCCCGGAGTCGTCGCCAACGACGCGGTCTCGCTGGCCGTTTACCCGGCGGAGGTCCACGCGCTGCTCGGCGAGAACGGCGCCGGCAAGTCGACGCTCATCTCCATCCTCTCGGGCATGCAGCGCCCCGATTCCGGCGCAATCGAGATTCGTGGCCGCGAGACCCGGATCGCGAGCCCGCGCACCGCGCTCGACCTCGGCATCGGCACCGTCTACCAGCACCCCACCCTGGTGCCGACGCTCACCGTGCTCGAGAACCTGATGCTGGGGTCCTCCTGGCGCGCTCCCATGAACCGGGCCGCGACGCGCGCGAGGCTGAGCGAGATCGCCGGCCTGCTTGGCATCGCGCTGCCGGAGGACACGCCTCTCGGCTCGCTCTCCCTCGGCCAGCAGCAGCTCGTCGAGATCGTCAAGGCGCTGTGGCGGGGCGAGAGCGTGCTGATCCTCGACGAGGCGACCTCGATGCTCACCCCGCAGGGCGTCGAGGACCTCGGCCGCGTGATCGGGCGGCTGCGGGATGCCGGGATCGCAATTCTGTTCATCACCCACAAGCTGCACGAGGCGGTGAGCTTCGGCGACCGGGTCTCGATCCTCAGGCAGGGCCGCAAGGTGGGAGAGCTCCCGCCGGACGCGCTCGCCGAACTCGCGCCGCAGGACGCCATCGACCACATCGTCGACCTGATGTTCGGCGCCGCCGCCGACGGCGCGGTGCCGGAACGGAGCCGTGCCCAGCGCGAAGCCGCGCCCGGCGAGCGGGTGGTGATCGCGGTGGAGGGCCTCCGCCCATCCGACAGCCCGGCGGCGGCCGCCGATGCCGGCGTGAGCTTCGCGGTGCGCGAAGGCGAAATCTTCGGCATCGCCGGGGTCGACGGCAACGGCCAGAAGCAGCTCGCCGAGTCCATCGCCGGGCAGCGCCACGCCGACGCCGGCCGCATCGTGCTCGACGGCGCAGCCATCGAGGGGCTGAGCGTGCGCCAGCGCCAGCACGCAGGGCTCCGCTACGTCACCGACGACCGGCTCGGCGAGGGCACCGTCTCCGCCTTCCCTGTCGGCCTCAATCTGCTGCTGAAGCGGATCGGCGACGAGCCCTTCTGGCGCCACGGCATCATCCGCAACGCCGAGGTGGAGCGCCACGCGCGGACGCTCATCGCCGAGCACGATGTACGTGTGCCGGGCCCCGAGACCCCGCTCGGGCACCTCTCCGGCGGCAACGTGCAGAAGGCGCTGCTCGCCCGCGAGCTCGACGACCAGCCGATGGCGGTGATCTACAACAAGCCCACCTATGGGCTCGACCTGAACAACATCCGCCGCGCCCGCCGCGCGATCTGCGAGAACGCCGACCAGGGCGTCGCCACGATTCTGATCTCCACCGACCTCGACGAGATTCTGGAGCTCTCGGACCGCATCGGGGTCATGCTCGACGGCCGCATGGTCGGAGTCGTGGACAACGACGGCGATGCCGCGCGCCGGGTCGGCGAGCTCATGATCGGGGTCGGCGCCCAGGCGTGATCGCGCGATGACACACGCGCCGACCGCACACGAGGAGCGACCCGCCCCCGGCGCGACCGCGTTGCTCCGCTGGGCCGTGCCAATCGCGTCGGCGCTGCTGCCGATCGTGCTCGCGCTGGGTGTCGGCGCGCTGATCCTGCTGGTCCTCGGCGCCGACCCCGGCGCCTTCTATTACAACATCATCAAGCGCGGCCTCCTGAGCTGGATCGGGCTGCAGGACACGATCACCCGCTGCGCACCACTGCTGCTGCTCGGCGCGAGCCTGATCGTCGCCTTCCGTGCCGGCCTCTGGAACCTCGGTGTCGACGGGCAGTTCCTGCTGGCCGCGGTGATCTCCGCCGCGCTCGCGCCGGCGCTGGTCACGGTGCTGCCAATCTGGCTGGTGCTGCCGCTGGTGATGCTGGTGGCGATGGCCGTCGGTGCCCTCTGGTCGCTGCTGCCGGCCGTGCTCAAGGCCTACTACGGCGTCAACGAGATCGTCACCACGCTGATGATGAGTTTCCTGGGCATCAGCGCGGCGAACGTGCTCATCAAGCTCCCCTTCGACGATCCCACCACCACTGTGCCGCAGACCGAGACCCTGGCGACCGACGACCGCCTGCCGCGCCTCTTCGGCAGCACGATCAATGTCGGCGTGATCGTGGGCCTCGCGGTGATCCTGTTCATCCACTGGTTGATGACGCGGACGTCCTTCGGCCTGCGGCTGCGGCTGGTGGGCGCGAACCCGCGTGCTGCGGTGCATGTGGGGCTGCCGCTCGGCGCGCTGATGGTCGCCGTGTTCGCGCTGAGCGCCGGCCTCGCCGGGCTCGCCGGCTCGGTCGAGATCCTCGGCGTCTGGGGCAACGTGCGGGCCGACTGGAACCCGGCCTACGGCCTGATGATCATCCCGCTGGTCTTCCTCGCCCGCTTCAACGGCATCGCCGTGATCGGCTTCGTCTTCTTCTTCGCCGTGCTCTCCATCGGCGGCGAGACCGCCTCGCGCAAGGCCGGTCTCCCCAACTACTTCATCCTGGTGCTGGTGGCGCTGATGCTGGTCTTCCTCGCGCTCACCGAGTGGCTCGGCCAGCGCCGCCAGATGGCGGCTCGGGACTGAGCGGCGATGTCGCAGGGCCTGCTCAGCGACGCCTTCCTGATCTCGCTGATCGCGGGCGCGGTCGCGGCCGGCGTGCCCCTGCTGCTGGCCGGGCTCGGCGAGCAGGTTTCGGAGAAGGCGGGCGTGCTCAACATCGGCATCGAAGGGATGATGCTCTTCGGCGCCTACGCCGGCTTCGCCACCGCCTTCGGCACGAACTCGCTCTGGCTGGGCTTCCTCGCGGGCGCCGCAGCCGGCCTGGTGATGGCGCTGCTGATGGCCCTCTTCTGCGTCCGCCTGGGGCTAAACCAGATCGTGATCGGGATCGCGCTCACCCTCGGTGCGGACGGCATCACCGCCCTCCTCCACCACGTGCAGTTCAGCCGCACCTACCCGCGCCTGCCGCGGGTCGAGACCATGGATATTCCGGGCTTGAGCGAGATTCCGATCATCGGGCCGAGCCTCTTCGCCCGGCATCCGATGGTCTACATCGCGGTCATCCTGGTGCTGGTCCTCGCCTACCTCTTCCGCAACACCCATGTCGGGCTCAACCTGCAGGCGGCGGGTGACAAGCCCGACGCGCTGGATGCGGCCGGGATCAGCGTGACCGCGACCCGCACCTGGTCGGTGCTCTTCACCGGCGCCATGGCCGGGATGGGCGGCGCCTACATGGCGATGATCGGGGCCGGCATCTTCGTCCCCTTCATGACCGGCGGCGCCGGCTTCATCGCCATCGTGCTGGCGATGCTCGCGCGCGGGCGGCCGATCTGGGTGCTGATCGGCGCCTTCCTCTTCGGTGCGAGCCTCTCGCTCACCACCGCGCTTCAGGTCGGCGGCGTCAACGTGCCGACGGACGTGGTGCAGATGCTGCCCTTCCTCATGGTGATGATCGTGCTGGTGCTCTTCGCCCGTCGCGCAAGCCTGCCGGCCGCCCTCGGCCTGCCCTACGTGCGCGGGCAGCGTTAACCCGCAATTCTCACCACGGTCACGGCCTGCGTCTCTGCAGCCCAAGCGGGCCGAGACGCGGGGAGATATATAGTTTACTGATAGTTACATCAGTTTTGCATATACCTCCAAAACGGATCCCGAATATCACGTCAGTGGTGCACCGCGCGTGACGCCATCGTTGGCGACCGGGGATGTGGGCTCTTCGACGCAGGCTGAGTGATGGCTCGGCCGGGCTATTCTCCAGGCTAGTTTCCTAAATCAGCGCCTATCGAATGAGTTAGCCGCGGCGGCGGGTGCGGTTAACGGGTCCTTCGGCGATCGCGGCGAGGCGTAACCATATCGTGCTTGATATAGCTCATGATCACATTTATACTATTACTATACATTATATACATAATAGTCTTGAGTTATGATTTGGCTCGAATCCCGATCCTTACCGGGCCAATCGTCAGCCCCGGCGTAACGCAGATCGCCCCAGGCCGAGGAAGGAACAGAGCAGGCCATGCCCTCGTCCGACGTATCGCCGAGCCCGCAGTCCGAGCCTCTTGCAGCCTGCCGGAGAGCCGCCCTCCGCAGCATCGCGTCGCATCCGGCCGCTGGAGCCGGGCACGGGCCCCAGCGGCCTGCGCCATCCCGAAAGCCGCATGGCCTGCTCCGGCTTTCTCGGAAGTTGGGGTCCTGGCTCTGCTGCTGTCTGGTGCTTGTCCTGCTCGCGGCGGGGCTCACGGTCCTCTCCGCCGCGCCCGGCCTTGCCGCCGACCCGGAGGACGAGGACGGCGACCTGCGCCTGACGAGAGGCGGGGATAAGGGGCGGCTGCTGGTCTACTACAACGGCAGGTGGGGCGGGGTCTGCGACGACGGCTTCGGGTGGGAGGAGGCGGACGTCGCCTGCCGGCAGCTGGAATACCCGGGGGCGGACCGCTACGACAGCCGCACTGACTGGTCCTTGAGCCTCCCGATCTGGCTCGACGATGTCGTTTGCGTCGGCACCGAAGAGAGACTCGCGGACTGCTCGCACACGGCCTGGGGGGGACACAACTGCAGCCCCCAGGAGCATGTGTGGGTGCAATGCACGGTTACGACCGCGGATGCGAGCGTGCTGGCCCACCCGAAGAGCTTCGCGATGGACGACGACAGCACGGCGACCTACGAGGTTTGGCTGGACACGGCGCCGACCTCTTCGGTGACGATCCCGATCACGGTGGCCGAGAACAGCGGCACCGATGTGACCGTGCAGCCGGAGAGCCTGACCTTCACGACGGAGAACTGGAACAGTCGGCAGACGGTGACGGTGAGCGCCGCCGCCGACATCGATATCGATGTCGGCGACGACGTCGTCACGCTCGAGCACAGCGCATCGGGGGGCGGCTACGACTCGGTAACCATTGACGTGAGGGTGACCGTCGACGACCCGGACGTCGTACGCGTGGTGGTCGACCCGCGTGTCGTGACCGTCGACGAGGGCGACGCCACCGGCGGCAGCTACGCGGTCGTGCTGTCGGGGGGCCAGCCCACCGGCGATGTCAAGGTCACGGTGGCCGGGAACGACGACACCGATGTGAGCGTGCAGCCGGCGACCCTTACCTTCGGGACGACGGACTGGAATATGCCGCAGACGGTGACGGTGACCGCGGCCGAGGACGACGACAAGGACTCGGATACCGTGATACTCACCCACGAAGCGTCGGGCGGCGGCTACAATGGTGTGTCCATGGCTGCGGTCAGTGTAAGGGTCAGGGACAACGACATTCCGGGAGTCGCCGTCGACCGGCAGGTCGTGACCATCGACGAGGGGGACTCGACCGGCGACACCTACGCGGTGGTTCTGACGGGCAGGCCGAGCGGGTCCGTCACGATCACGGTGGCCGGGCACAGCGGCACCGATGTGAGCGTGCAGCCGGCGACCCTCACCTTCGGGACAATGGACTGGATTACGCCGCAGACGGTGACCGTGACGGCGGCCGCCGACAGCGACAAGGCCTCGGATACCGTGACGCTCACCCACAGCGCGTCGGGCGGGGGCTACGACGCGCTGGCCATTCCCGCCGTAGACGTGCGGGTCCAGGACAAGGATATCGAGGTCGCGGCGAGCCCGGCCGCGCTCACCGTGGAGGAAAACGGGACGGCCACCTACGCGCTGCAACCGGTCGGCGGACCCTGGGACAGCCTGACGGTCGCGGTTGAGCCGGAGGCCGGCAGCGGCTTCAAGGTCAGTCCCTCTACCGTCACCTTCGCCCGCGCGGACTGGAACACTCCGAAGACGATCCGCGTCGCGGGGCAACGGGACGATGACTGGAGCGACGACACGTGGGAGGTCGCGCACAGCGCCCAGGAGGGATCGGGGCCGGGGACGGTCCCCGCGCAGAGCGTGGCCGTGACGGTGGACGACCTGGGCTCGCCCGGCGCATTGATCGACGACGGGGGGATCGTCACCCTGGACGAGGGGAGCAGCGCGACCTACTCGATCCGCCTAATGCGGAATCCGGGCGGCACGGCAACGGTAACGATAGAAGCGCCCTCGAGGCTGAACGTGATCCGGCCGAGCATAAGCCCGCCGAGCCTGAGCTTCGACTCATCGAACTGGTCGCAGTCCCGGGAGGTCACCATCGAGGCGCTGCAGGACAGCGACAGCGCGGACGACACCGTGCGGGTGCGCCACCGCATCGCCCAGGACGGCCTCGAGGCTTCGCTGCGCAGCACGCAGGTGAGGATCACGGACGACGACGACGGGGAGAGTCTGATCGGCACGCGCCCGGAGGCCGCGAACGTGTGGTGGGCGGCGCTCACGGCGAGTGTGGAGAATGGCGGCGTCGTCGGGCACATCGACTATCGCGAGCCCTTCCCCGACACCGGCAAGCTCTCCGACGACGCGTTCACATACGACGGGATCGGACGGGAGATCGACGCGGTCTACCTCGACAGAACCGGGCACTTCCAGATCTGGGTGGATTCGGGCAACGGGTCCGCGCTGCCGAACGACCTGGTGCTGCACGTGGGGAGCGCGTCGATGACGCTCGGCAGCGCGACGCAATCGTTCGGGACGACCTACACCGAAGGCATGACGCCCATGGTGCGGGAGCACACCTACTGGTGGCAGGCGGGGTCGCACAGCGTGGCTTTCTCCAACAGGCAGGCGGTCGCCGTCTGGCTCGAGGAACCCGACGGGACGAGATCCGTGCCGGGGACTCCGCAGGACGTTCAAGGAACGCCGGGCGACGGCAAGGTGAAGCTCCAGTGGGAGCCTCCGTCTCCGCCCGGGAATGGGACCAGGTCGGTGCAGCAGGTGCTTCACTACGAGTACCAGCAGGAGGGCACGGAAGGCTGGACCGACACGGACGGCCCCGAGACGACGGAGGAGGTGCCGGACCTCGTCAACGGCGAGAGTTACAGGTTCCGCGTCCGCGCAGTGAGCGCCGAGGGCAAGGGGGCTGCCTCGGCACCCTCGGCGCCGGTAACGCCGGCGGAGGCGCAAGGCCTGACCGGTGAGTTCGTCTCCGTGCCGGCGTCCCATGACGGGAGCAGCCCGTTCACGCTGCAGATCGAGTTCAGCGACGAGATCGCGCAGCGCTTCCGGCGCAAGCGCAACGACGTCTTCGAGGTGACCGGCGGCACGGTGCAGGACCTGCGCCGCGTGGACCGGCGCCGGGACCTCTGGGATCTGACGGTCGCGCCCTCCTCGGTTGCAGCGGTGGAGATCGTCGTGCCGGCGGAACGCGCCTGCGACGTGGCCGGGGCGGTGTGCACGGCGGCGGGCGATCGCCTGTCGGAAGTTGTGGAGGCGACGGTGCCGGGGCCGCCCACGGTCTCGATTAGGGCTGGAACCAGCCCGGTGACGGAGGGCGAGGCGGCCACGTTCACGCTTGAGCGGACGGGCGACACGGCGGCCGCACTGACGGTGACGCTGAACGTGACCGAGGACGGCGCGGTGCTCTCGGGAACGCCGGCGACGGAGGCCGTGTTTGCGGCGGGCGCAGCCACGGCGGAACTCAGCGTGGCGACCGAGGACGACGAGGTCAGCGGGGACGGGAGCGTCGTGACGGTCTCGCTGGCCGCGGGCACGGGCTACGCGGTGGATGCGAATGCGGCTGCCGCGGCGGTGACGGTGAAGGGCGACAACAACACGCCGACGAACGGGCCACTGGAGATCGCGGGCACGCCCGAGACGTGGACGGACGTGACCGTGTCGACCGAGGCGGTGGAGGATCCTGACGGGAACACACGGGCGGAGAGCGGGCAGCCGGGCTATGCCTACGAGTACCAGTGGCTCCGTTGGTACAAGAAGTTCGCGGACGGAGAGTGGCATGTGACGAAGATCCAGCGTGCGACGCAGAGTACGTACCGGCTGCGAGGGGAGGACAGGTACAAGCGGGTGCAGGTGCGGGTGCGCTTCGTCGACGATGCGGGCAACGCCGAGAAGGTGATGAGCGAGGTGTTTCCGCAGGAGGGGATCATCATCGAGGGTAATGCGTGGGAGCCGCTGGACCAGGTGACGGGGGTGGCGGTGACGCCGGGGGACGGCGCGCTGGAGGTGAGCTGGACGCAGGTGAGCGGCGCCCTGGGGTATCTGGTTCGGTGGAAGTCCGATGCGGACGAAGAGGGATTCGAGGACGAGTCGGGGAAGCTGGCGGCGATCGTGAGCCCGGGGACGCAGACGTCGCACACGGTCACGGGGTTGTCGAACGGCGTGGAGTACACGCTGGTCGTGGAGGCATTGACGCGCCCGCACGAGGACTCGCCGCCGGCGCAGGCGCTCGACGGGCCGGCGTCGGACGAGGTGAAAGCGACACCGAGGCCGGAGGTGACGGTCGAGGACAGGGCGGCGACCGAGGGTTCGGGGGTCGAGTTCGCCGTGGGCCTGAGTGCGGCGTCGGCGGTAACGGTGACAGTCGATTACGCGACGTCGGTAGAGAGCGGGGACACGGCGTCGACGGCGGACTACACCGAGACGACCGGGACCTTGACGATTGCGGCGGGCGAGACGTCGGCGACGATTACGGTGGCGACGGCACAGGACACGACCGACGAGTCGGACGAGACATTCACGCTGACGCTGTCGAACCCCGTGAACGCGGCTCTGGGGCACAAGAGCGCGGCGACGGGGACGATCGCCGACGACGACGCGGCCTTGCCCACGGTCTCGATTGCGGCTGGAGCCAGCTCGGTGACGGAGGGCACGGCGGCATCCTTCACGCTGACCCGGACGGGCGACACGGCGGCCGCGCTGACGGTGGCACTGAGCGTCACCGAGGAGGGCGCGGTGCTCTCCGGCACGCCGGCGACGGAGGCCGAGTTCGCCGCGGGCGCGGCCTCGGCGGAACTCAGCGTGGCGACCGAGGACGACAGCACGGCGGAAGCAGACGGCCGGGTGACGATCACTCTCTCCGCAGGCTCGGGCTACGGCGTGGATGCGGATGCCGGCACCGCCTCGGTCGACGTGTACGACAACGACCAGGCAACGGCAGCAGAAGCGGCGGCAGACACGCTGTGGTCGTCGACGCTCGAATGGACGGACATGGGCGGCGGGTGGCTGATCGCCTATTCGCAGGACTTCTCGAGCGCGCGCTGGTCCGAGGACGGGCACGCGTTCAGCATCTGGTACATCGCCTACGATTCGGCGAGCGGCGCGCTCTGGTTGCAGCTGACGTCGGAGATGCCCGCCGGCGGTATCCCCGAGCCCGCGGAGCTGACGATGCAGGTGGGCGAGGCCACGGTGGGACCCGGGGACGCCATGGCGGCGTTTGCGGCGGGCGGCACCGGCATCGCCTCGGTTGTCGCGCAGAGCTGGAGCGCAGGCGAGAACGTAACAGTCCTCCTGACGCGGGCGGTCGAGGCGGAAGGGTCCGCCGCCTCGGGCCCGGGCATCTCGGTGGCGGATGCAGAGGTGCGGGAGGCGGAGGGAGCGGTTCTCTCCTTCCCCGTGACGCTGGATCTGGCGCAGGCGAGCGCGGTCTCGGTGCGCTACGCGACGTCGGACGGCACGGCCGTGGCGGGCGCGGACTACGAGACGACGTCCGGGGCGCTCCGCTTCGAGGCGGGCGAGACGGCGAAGACGGTCGCGGTGCCGGTTCTGAACGATGCCCATAACGAGGGCTCGGAGACGCTGACGCTCACGCTGTCCGACCCCTTCGGCGCGACGCTTGCCGACGGCGAGGCGACGGGGACGATCGTCAACACCGGAGCGATTCCGCAGGCCTGGATCACGCGCTTCGGCCGCACGGTCGCCCAGCAGGCCGTGGACGCGATCGGGGAGCGGCTCGGCGGCGCAAGCAGCACCCCTGTCGCGCAGGTGACGATCGGCGGCGTGGAGCTCGTGGGATCGGATGCGTACGCCGAGCCGACTCCCGACGGGGAGCAGACCTGGCCCATCGCCAGCCTCGACCTTGGAGCCTCCGACTTGGCCGGCAACGGAAGAGGCCTGACCGGCCGCGAGCTTCTGCTCGGGAGCTCGTTCCGCCTCGGCGCCGGCGGCGAGGAGGGCGGCCCGTCATGGTCGGCCTGGGGCCAGTTTGCGACCAGCGGCTTCGAGGGCGAGGAGAGCGGCCTGTCGCTCTCGGGCGACGTGACCACCGGGTTCGTGGGCGCCGACCTCTCGCTGGAGCATTGGCTTGCGGGCGTTGCGCTGGGTGCAAGCGAGGGCGCGGGCTCCTTCGACGATGGTACCGGCGGCGGCACGCTGGAGAGCAGCCTGACGGGCGTCTATCCCTACGCCCGCCTCGATATGGGCGACAGCGTGGACATCTGGGGTCTCATCGGCATGGGCAGCGGCGACCTCACGCTCAGAGTGGGCGAGGAGGTGACCGAGACCGACCTGTCGATGCAGATGGGAGCGGTCGGCCTGCGGGGCGTGCTGCTCCCGGCAGAAGAGGCTGGGGACTTCGACCTCGCGCTGAAGACGGATGCCCTCTGGGTGCGCACGGAGTCGGACGCGGCGCAGTCGAGCACCGGCGGCAACCTGGAGGCGGCGCGCGGCACCGCGAGCCGATTGCGGGTTGCGCTGGAAGGCTCGCAGAGCCTGGCGATGGGCGCAGGCGCGACGCTCACGCCGACGCTGGCGCTCGGACTACGCCATGACGGCGGCGATGCGGAGAGCGGGACGGGCGTGGAAGCCGGCCTCGGCCTGCAGTACGCGGACCCGGCCCAGGGTTTGGCGGTGGAGGGCCGCGTCCGGGGCCTGCTCACGCATACCGACGACGGTTACGAGGAATGGGGTGCGTCGGGCTCCATCCGGCTCGACCCCGGCCTCTCGGGTCGTGGCGTGTCGCTTTCGGTCACGCCAGTCTGGGGCGCAGCGTCGGGTGGTGTGGATCGGCTCTGGGCGACCCGCCCTGCCGCCGGCCTTCTCGCGGACGACGGGTTTGCTTCGCAAGCCCGGCTGCATGCGGAGCTCGGCTACGGCATGCGCCCACCGCTCGGTCACGGCGTGCTGACGCCTTACGCAGGCCTCTCACTGACGGGCGAGGGCGCAGGGCGCACCTACCACCTGGGCGCCCGCTGGCGCGGCGCGTCCGCGTTCCACATGGCCCTCGAAGCGAGCCACGGCGAAGACGCCGGCACCGGAGAACCCCTGGACGCCGCATCCCTCCGCGCCTCGGTCAGGTGGTAGCGCCGTCACAAAGGGCGCGTTCGGTAATACGATTCCGTCCGGACCTGGTCGGCGGCGGCCCAAGTGCGCCTTGTTGCCCCCCTCCCCCGCAATGCAGCACAAGATACTGGCTGTCGATATCCAGGAGCTCGATTTCGATGGCAGGTCTATCCCGCACGAAGCGGGGCATGAGGGATGGAACGAGGTTCGCAGCGACGGGGGGACCGAGGGAGAAATCCACGTTGCAGGCGATGCAGCCATGAAATGTGCATTGTCGGTCCCTCCCTGCGCGACAGCCCTCTTCCCTTGTCCGCGGGACGCCGCTTCCGACGATTCTCTCCCGACCGCCGCATGGGAAGCTTGCCGTCTGCGGGCGTGAGGGCGCGAGGGTGTTTCGCCGCCGCACACCGCCGCGGGACACGATCGCGCCAAACACGAAGCGATGATCGGCGCTTTCGCCCGATGACCGTCGCATCGGACGGCGCAATCGCATATACAGGCGCGGATCGAGGGGCCTTCGGCTCCGCACGGTTCATCTAGGGAGATCAACATGACGAATTCGACGGGTGACCGCTGGTCATTGGACCGGCGTACTTTCCTCAAGGGCACGACCGCAGCCGCCGCTGCGGCAGCGGTGCCGGGTGCGATCGCAGGCCGCGACGCCATGGCGCAGGATCGGGCATCGACGCTGGTGATCGCCTCGCCGGCGACGCCGCAGAGCCTCGACAGTGAATATGACGTGAGCCTCGGGACCTTCGAGACGGTGGCTGCCTGCTACGATTCGCTCGTCGAATTCGAGAAGATCACCGACCCTGGCGATCCGGACGCGCTCCGCGAGGACATCAAGGACTATCCCGACCGCCCCGGCCGCGTGAACATGAAGGGCAAGCTCGCCGAAAGCTGGGAGGTCGACCCCAACAGCCAGTGGGTCCGCTTCAAGCTGCGCGAGGGCGTGAAGAGCAACTGGGGCAACGAGCTCACGGCCGAGGACGTAGTCTGGACCTGGCACCGCAAGCTGGGGCTCGGCGCCATCGGCGGCTTCTTTACCAACACGATCAGCCTCACGCGAGAGGACCAGATCGTGGCCGAGGACAAGTACGTCGTTTCCATCAACCTCGACCATCCCAACCCGCTGCTGCTGAAGCTGCAGCCGAACCTCTACAGCCCGATTTACGACTCAACCAAGTGCATGGAGGCCGGTGGCGCGGACGATCCGTGGGCCACGGAGTTCCTCAAGAACGATACGGCGGGCTACGGACCCTATCGCATCGATCAGCTCACCCGCGGCGCCCAGGCGGTCTTCAAGGGTCGGGACGACTATTACCGCGGCAAGCCGGCGATGGAGACGGTGATCATGCGCGAGGTGCCGACCTCGGCCAACCGGGCGCAGCTTCTGCAGGGCGGTGCGGTGGATATCGCGCAGTATCTGCAGCCGTTGGAACTGGTGCAGCTCGCCAATGCGCCGGGCGTGAGCGTCGATACGATCCCGGCGACCTTCATGCTCTGGATCGAGCTCAATGCCAAGATTCCGCCTTTCGACAACATCGACGTGCGGCGCGCGATGAACTTCGCCTTCCCGCAGGAGCAGGTCCTGTCGACCGTGTTCCAGAACCTGGCGAGCCCGCTGACCGGCTGCATGCCCGACATCTATCCGGGTTTCAATGCGGACTACTGGGAGTATGGAACCCAGGACCTCGACCAAGCGCGTGAGTTGCTCAAGGGAGCCGGCTACGGCGATGGCTTCGAGACCGTGCTCGCCTACGACGCCTCCCAGGCGACGCAGGAGACCACCGCGATCCTCTTCCAGAGCGCGCTCAGGGAGATCGGAGTCAGCCTCCAGCTCAAGAAGATCCCGGCGGCGACGTTCTACAACAACGTCTCCGAGCGCAAGCAGCCGATGATCTTCTACTACGATTCACCGTGGTGCCCGGATCCCGGCTACTCGATGAACCTCTACTTCCACTCCAAGTCGTTCATCAACTACTCCAACTACGAGAACGCCCGGGTGGATGAGCTCATCGATGGCGCCGCGCAGACCGGTGACATGGACGCCAGGCTTGCGGCGATGGACGAAGTGCAGCAGATCGTGATGCGCGAGGCGCCGTGGGTGTTCGGCGCCTTCACCAACTACTCGATGGCGCGCCGCTCCGACATCAAGGGGTGGACCTACTACACCTCCAACAACATCCGCTTCCAGGACTTCAGTCGGGAGGCGTAAGGGATGTGCTCCGGGCCGTGTCGCCACTTGCGGCGGCGCGGCCCGCCCGCATCCCTCTTTTCTGAGCGAACACGCACTCACGCCATGCGCTTGCCGCGCGTTCCATGACGGATATCGCCGCCGGCTCTGCCGAGCGCAGCCGTTGGGACACCTTTCTCCACGCGCTGCGCTTTCTGCTTGCGGTGCTGCGGGCGCGGCCCCTCTTCGCGCTCGGCTACGTCATCGTTCTCCTCGTCTTCGTGCTCGCCATCTTTGCGCCGCTGATCGCGCCCTACGAGCCCGAGGTCGCGAACCCGGTCGACTTCCTGCAGGGGCCGAGCTGGCGGCATCTCTTCGGTACCGATGCGACCGGAATGGATATCTTCAGCCGCATCGTCTACGCGCCGCGCATCGACCTCACGATCGCGCTCGCGGGCACGATGATTTCCGCCGTGGTCGGCTCCTTCGTCGGCGCAGTGGTCGGCTATTACCAGGAAGGCGGCGGCTTCGGCTCCTTCGGCGCGGGCTTCGTGATGCGCGCCGCCGACGTGCTGCAGGCCTTCCCCGTCTTCGTCTTCGCCATCGCCCTGGTCGCGATCTTCGGCCAGAGCCTGGAGAGCATCATCGCCGCCATCGCCTTCGTGAACACGCCGATCTATCTCCGCCTCATGCGGAGCCAGGTGCTGGCGATCCGCAACATGCGCTACGTCGAGGCCTCCTACGTCTCGGGCGCCTCCGATCTGATGATCATGCTGCGCCACATCATCCCGAACTCGCTGGCGCCAATCCTCGCCCAGCTTTCGGTCAACATCGGCTGGTCGATCCTGCTGACCGCCGCCTTGAGCTTCGTCGGCGCCGGTGTGGTCGCGCCCACGCCCGAGTGGGGCAGCATGATCGCCATGGGCTTCCAGAACATTATCACCGGCCAGTGGTGGCCCTCCGTCTTCCCCGGCATCGCCCTCGCGGTCACGGTCTTCGGCTTCGCGCTGGTCGGCGCGAGCGTGGAGGTGCTCGCGGATCCTGCGCGCAGGCGGGCGCTCGCCGGCACGCTGCGCGAGCGGAAGAAGCCGGCGTAGGCCCGGACGATGCGTATCCTCCGCTACATCGGCCGCCGCTTCCTCTTCATCGGGCCGCAGCTCTTCGGCATCATCCTGGTGAGCTTCCTGCTGGTGAAGCTGATCCCCGGCGATCCGGCCGTGATGATGCTGGGCCCCTTCGCGACCGAGCAGCAGATCACCATGCTCAATACCGAGATGGGGCTCGACGGCACGATCATCGACCAGTTCTGGATCTATCTGCAGAACCTGGTGCAGGGCGACCTTGGCACCTCGTGGCAGACCACCAAACCCGTCTTCGACGATCTCGCCGTCCGATTCCCGGCAACGCTGGAGCTCGTCACCCTCTCGCTCCTGCTCGCGCTCCTGATCGGCATCCCCCTCGGCGTCGCCGCCGCCTACTTCAAGCGCTCCATCGTCAAGAAGTTCTCCGACTACTACGGACTGCTCGCCGGCTCGCTGCCCGACTTCTGGCTGGGTCTGATCCTGATCTACCTCTTCTACACGGTCATGCAGGTAGCGCCGCCGCCGCTCGGGCGCATCGATTTCGCGGTGCTGCCGCCGGCACCGGTCACCAACTTCCTGATCATCGACAGCCTGATTGCCGGCAACTGGCAGGCGCTCTGGTCGACCTTGGGCCACCTGGTGCTGCCGGTGGTCACGCTGGCGGTCATCAACGCCGGGCCGATCCTCAAGATGACCCAGGCGACGATGGAGCGGATGCTGGAGTCCGACCTCATCCGCTACGCCGAGATGTGCGGGCTGCCCAAGCAGGTCGTCATCCGCAAGGCCTTCCGCAACTCTCTGCCCTCGATAGTCACCATCGTCAGCGTGCTCTACGGCTTCCTCATCGGCGGCGCGGTGCTGGTGGAGATCGTGTTCAGCTGGGGCGGGGCCGGCCAGTACGCGGTGCAGGGCGTGCTGAACGCCGACATCAACCCGGTGCTCGGCTTTGTGCTCTTCTCGGCCATCCTCTCCCTCGTCATCTATCTGGTGGTGGACCTGATCTATTTCGCCATCGACCCGCGGATCAGGGGCTGAGGATGGCCGCCGTCGAGACGACCGTGGCACCGCAGGCGGGCGCGCCGGGCGTGACGATGCTCGATATCGCCGGGCTCAACGTGTCCTATCCGGTCTACGAGGAGGAGGCGGTGCGTGCGGTGAGTGACCTCGACCTCAGCGTACGCAGCGGCGAGATCGTGGGCCTGGTCGGCGAATCGGGCTCGGGCAAGACGACGCTCGCCCGCGCGGTAATGGGGCTCCTGACCCAGCCCGGCCGCATCGACAGCGGCTCGATCCAATTCGACGGCAAGGACATGCGGGCGCTCTCCGAGAACCAGCTGCGGGCGATCCGCGGCAGGGACATCGCCATGGTGATTCCCAACCCGCGCAGCGAGCTCGACCCGCTGGTGCCGGTGGGCAAGCAGATCGCCGCGGTCGCCCGCGCCCACCTCGACATCGGCCGTGCCGAGGCCGACCGGATGGCGCTCGACATGTTGAAGGCGGTGCACATCCCCGATCCCACGCGGCGCTTCCGCGCCTTCCCGCACGAGCTCAGCGGCGGCATGGCGCAGCGCGTGGTGATGGCGATCTCGCTGGTCTGTTCGCCCAAGTTCGTGATTTCGGACGACGCCACCAGCGGCCTCGACGTGACGGTACAGGCGCAGGTGCTCGACCTGTTGCGGACACTCGTGCGCGAGCACGACACGTCCATGCTCTTCATCACCCGGGACGTCGGCATCACCGCCCACTTCTGCGACCGGGTCGCCGTGATCTACCGCGGCGAGATCGTGGAGTTCGCGAAAACCACCGACTTCTTCGAGAATCCGCAGCACCCCTACAGCGTGATGCTGCTGGCCGCCTTCGCCCACAACCCGACGCTCAGGAACAAGTGGCACAAGCCTCTGGCCTCGACCGAGGCCGAGGCAGGCAGGGCCTGTCTCTACGCGCCCCGCTGCGTGCACCGCGAAGACGAGTGCGACGAACGCCACCCCGACCTGCGCGAGCTCGGCACCCGCCACCTCGTACGTTGTCACTTCCCGGTGGAGCGGGTGGCATGAGCGTCCTCACCGTTGACGGGCTGGTGAAGCACTTCCCCATCGCGGGCTCGCGCTCGGTGGTGCAGGCAGTCAACGGGGTGAGCTTCAGCGTCGCCAAGGGCGAGACGCTCTCGCTCGTGGGCGAGTCCGGCTCCGGCAAGACCACGGTCGGCCGCTGCGTCCTCGGCCTCATCAAGTCGACGGACGGCTCCATCGGCTTCCAGGGCAAGCCCGTCGACCGGCAGCGCAACATCCGCTCGCGCGAGCTGCGCGGCAAGCTGCAGCTCGTCTTTCAGGAGCCCGCCGAATCCCTCGACCCGCAGGTGCGAATCGGCAACACCATCGCCGAGCCGCTGCGCTCCATGGGGATATCCCGCCACGACCAGCGCCGGCGGGTACGCGAAGTGGGGCGACGGGTGGGGCTCCGCGATTCGACGCTGGAGCAGTTCCCGGCCGAGCTGAGCGCGGGCCAGCAGCAGCGGGTGGGCATCGCGCGCGCCATCGTCACCGATCCCGAGCTGATCGTGCTGGACGAGCCCACCTCGGCGCTCGACCCGACGGCAAGGGCCGAGATCATCGACCTCCTGATCCGCCTTCAGCAGGAATTGGAAACCGCCTACCTCTTCATCAGCCACGACCTCAGCACGGTGCGCTACCTGAGCCACCGCGTCGCGGTGATGTATCTCGGCATGATCGTGGAGCTCGGCACCGCCAAGGAGCTCTTCAGCCACCCGCGCCACCCCTACAGCGTGGGCCTCCTGTCCTCGGTGCTGCTGCCCAACCCGAAGCTGAAGCGCGAGAGCGCGGTCGACCTCGCGGGCGAGATCCCGAGTCCGATCGACCTGCCGACCGGCTGCTACCTGGCCGGGCGCTGCCCCTTCGCCGACGACAAGTGCCGGAGCGAGATGCCGCCGGAAGACACCGTCGCCGAGGGGCACACCGTCAACTGCTTCAAGCATCGCGACGCCCTGCGCGGCCACGATGCGCTCGACTATTTCGACGACTTCCAGGCAGAGGCGGAAAAGCTGCTCGGCGCCGGCCGCCGCTGAGGGCGACAGCGCCTGCCAGCCGAACCCCTTGACTCATGTGAGGAGTTAGCCAGCCTCGGCCGAGCTGCCCGGCTTGCGGCAGGCCGGGACGCGATCGAGGGCCCCGTCGTCCCCTACCAGAGCCGGTCGGAGGCCAGTGCCGCGCCCTCCGCCAGGGTGCGCAGCTTGGCGTAGCAGATGGCCGGGTCGATCTTGCCGAAGCCCGCGAAGGTGGCGAAGCCGCAGTCGGCGCCGGCCAGCACGCGCTCGCGCCCGACGATGTCGGCGAAGCGGCAGATTCGCTCCGCCACCAGCCCCGGGTGCTCGACGAAGTTCGAGACGGAATCGATTACGCCCGGGATCAGCACCTTGTCCTCGGGCACGCCGCGCTCCCGGAAGACGCACCATTCGTGGGCGTGGCGCGGGTTGGCCGCCTCGAACGAAATCGCCTGTGGCTTCGCCTTCATCACCACGTCGTAGATGGCGCCGAGCTCGATGTCGCAAACATGGGGGCCCTCGTAGTTGCCCCAGCAGAGGTGGAGCCGGGCGGCCTCGGCGGGGATGGTCTCGAGGGCCGCGTTCAGCGCCTCCACCTGCCGCTCGGCATGGGCGACGAAGACCTCGTCGCTCTCGTCTGGGTACATCATGTGCCGGCCCATGGCGAGATCGGGGCAATCGAGCTGGATCACGAAGCCGGCGGCATGGATTGCCTCGTATTCGATGCGCATGATGTCGGACAGCGCCTCCAGGTAGGCGTCCTCGCTCGGATAGTGCCGGTTTGGCTGGAACACCGAGATCACGCCGGGGGAGGCCGCGTTCATGAAGCCCTCCGCAGCGCCGGCGCCCGTGAGTGCCGTTCGCATATTGGTGATGTCCCTTTCCAGCGGGGCTTCGTCCTTGATGCTGATTTCGCCGGTGCAGAGCGCCCGCTTGATTCTGGCGGTCTCGCCTCGCGCCGCGATGCGCTGCAGGTAGTCGGGGAAGAGCGCGAGATCCGCCGGCACCCGGCGGGGGCTGTCGCCAGAGAAGCCGTTCAACCGCTCCTGAATATAGGTCGAATAACCGATCTTGCTCATCTCGCCGTCGGAGACGATGTCGACGCCCGCCTCGACCTGCTGGCGTACCACGTCCGCCACGGCGCGCTTCATGCAGGCGTCGAAGGCGCCCTGGTCGGCGAGCGTGCCCTCCTCCTTGGCGAGCAGCATTGCGGAGACATCTGGCGGCCTCGGCAGGCTGCCGACGTGGGTCGTGAGCACGCGCTCGCTACTGAGCTTCATGCCGTCCTCCCTCCAACCCTGCAGCGGGGCGGGCCCGTTCGTGGGCCGTCAGGACTATACGCACAA
Organism: Alphaproteobacteria bacterium; assembly: GCA_965207055.1. GTDB lineage: Bacteria > Pseudomonadota > Alphaproteobacteria > UBA828 > UBA828 > WTGU01. Next base: position 251,348 of record CBDBLP010000001.1, read on the forward strand.
GCATCGCCGACGGCGACGGCTCGCCCCTGAGACCGCCCACCACGGGCGGCCGACCGATCACTGCGGCTTCGCCGACGCGACCGTCAGACGCGAGCAATCCAGACGGTCGGCCAGGTCATCGAGCTTCTTGGTCAGCACAAGATTGGCGGCGCAACAGGCGGCGTTCTCGGGCGTCATGCCCAGCTTGTGGAAGACCGCGTCCAGAAAGCGCTCGAAGTCTTCGGGCAGCACCCGCGCGTCAGCGGCCACGGTCAGCCATCCCCGCTGTCCGCGAACATAGCGAGCGGCGCGGCGCTGACCATCACCGAAGCGAACACGCAGGGGACCGTGCCGCGGTTGTGCCAAGTATGCGCCGTGCCGCGCTGGATGAGCACGTCCCCCGGCCGGAGCAGTGTCTCGTCCCTGTCGGTGACGGCCACGACCTCGCCGGAAAGGATGATGTTGTAGTCGACGGATTCATTGCGGTGCATCGTCGGATCCTCGGCTCCTTCCACCTGGATACCGGCCGCGTCGATCTCGGCGAAATCCTGGTCCACGGCTTTCGCCGGCTTCGCCTCCTGCGGCATCAGCTCGACGATCCGGAATCTGGTGCCGCCGTCCGGCGGGTGGTGGTGGACCGGACGGGCGCCGGCATCCTCGGTGCCCTCGTTCGAGGCGAGCGGACCGTCCGTCTCCCACAACTCGTGGAAGGTCAGCCCTCTGCCGCCCTGCGGGACGACGGTCTCTGCTCGCCCATCAAACAGGAAATACGAGCGGCCGTTTTCGTCGTTGGCCGTCACGACGCGGCGGACTTCGAATGGCATCGGACCCCTCCCCCCTTCAGCAAGATCAAGCGTGGGCTGTGCACGCCCTGAATCCCTGTTATCCTTTTCGGCGACTATACGCGCCAAGAGACAGAAATAACGAACTCACAAGCGTCTCGGCGATAAGGGGAGGACAAAATGCTTGGCAAATGGACGAGACTGGCCGCGTGTGCCATCGCAGCGGCAAACATAGCAGTGATCGGGGTCATTGCCGGCGGTTCGGCGGCGGCGGAAGACAAGCCGCGATACGCGATGCTCGTTCGCGTGCTGGGGAACACCGCATTCGAACTGGCCCGAATCGGCGCTGAGGAGGCGGCCGAGGAGCTCGGCATCGAGCTGATTTACACCGGGCCCACCGAGAACACGGCGGAGGGTCAGGTCAACCTGATCAACTCGCTGATCGCCCAGCGCGTGGACGCCATCATGCTGACTGCGAACGACGCCACTGCGCTGACGCAGTCGCTGAACCGGGCCAAGCAGCGCGGCATCGCGGTGATGACGTGGGACCAGGATACCGAACTGGCCGCCCGCCAGCTTCATATCGCGTCGGCAACCAATGAATTGATCGCGCTCGGTCCGGTAAAGATTGCCTTGGAGCTGACGGATGGCGGCGGCGATGTGGGCATCATTTCGGGGCCTGCCAACTCCACGACCCAGAACATGTGGGTGGATGAGATGGTCCGGCTGACCAAGGAGGATGAGGCCTATATGGGGCTGAACGTCGTCGAGGTGGCGTATGGCGACGAGCGGTCGGACAAGGGATACAACGAGGCTCTGGGCCTGGTGAACAAGTACCCGAATCTGGAGGCGATTGTCGCCTACACGTCCGTCGGCATCGCAGCCTCTTCGCAGATGGTTCGCGACCAGGGCCTGATCGGCAAGATCCAGGTCACCGGGCTCGGATTCCCGACCGAAATGGTCGATCACGTTCTGTCCGGCGCGACCCCTGCGTTTGCGATCTGGAACATGGTGGACGTGGGATACACCACGGTTCATGCGACCCACGACCTCGTGAACGGCGATATCACTGGAGCGGAAGGCGACGTCATCACCGCGGGCCGCATGGGCGAGATCGCCGTCGGCCCGGACAATGTTGCGGTGATGGGCGAGCTCTTTGTGTACGATGCGAGCAACGTCAAGGAAGGCGCGGACATCATCAACTCGCTTGCCCAATAGCGTATCTGGCGGCGGGGCCCGCTCGGCCGGGGCCCCGCCTCCTCCCGGAGCGGCGGGCCGGAAGCCGCGATGACAGATCCCTATCTCCAGATCAGCGGCCTCTCCAAGCGGTTCGGCGGTGTGGTGGCGCTTCGGGATGTGCCGCTCAGCGTACGTTCCGGGGAAATCATGGGGCTGGTCGGCGAGAACGGCGCCGGCAAGTCCACGATCGTCAAGATCCTGACCGGAATTCATCTTCCGGACAGCGGAGAGATTGTCATCGGCGGCAAGGTTGCGGCGCTCTTCCGTCCCAGCGATGCCGCCGAAGCGGGGGTCGCCGCGATCCAGCAGGAACCCTCGATGTTCGACGAGTTGACGGCGGCAGAGAACATCTTCGCCGCCAACTATCCGCGAGCGGGCCGGTTCGGATTGATCGACCGGAGGCGCATGCGGCAGGAAGCGCGGAAGGTCCTCGAACAGATCGGCGCCGATATCGCGCTCGATACGCCATTGAAGAACCTCAGTGTCGCGGAGATGCACCTGGTCTCCCTCGCGCGGGCGCTGTCCACCGACGCACAACTCATCATCTTCGATGAGACCACCGCAGCCCTCTCTCAAACGGAAATCGAGCATCTTTACGAGGTCATCGAGGGGCTGAAGACCCAGGGCAAGGCGATCATCTTCATTTCGCACAAGCTGGACGAGGTCTTTCGAATCTGCGACCGCTACACGGTGCTGCGCGATGGCGAGCCATCCGGCACGGGCGAAATCGCGGACGCGACCGAAGCCGACATCATCCGCGCCATGGTCGGGCGCACGCTCGACGACGTCTATCCGAAGGCCGAGGCGAGCTTCGGGGACACCGTCCTGGAGGTCAACGGATTCTGCCACGCTACCGAGTTCGACGACGTGAGTTTCAGTTTGCGGGCGGGCGAAATTCTCGGCTTCTACGGACTGGTCGGCGCCGGGCGAACGGAGGTCATGGAAGCCTTGTTCGGGCTGAAGGCGCGCAAGGCTGGAGAGTTGCGAATCTCCGGAACGCCGGCAAACATCCGTTCGCCGAAGGATGCGATGGCCGCCGGCCTCGCCTACGTTCCCGAGGATCGGCAGCGCCACGGAGTCATTCTCCCCTTCTCCGTGGTTCACAATATTTCCTTGCCGCAACTCGGTGCGGTCTCCAGCAATGGCTTCCTTGACCGGCGCCGCGAGGAAGAACTCGTGAACGATTTCGGCAACAAGGTCGCCATCAAGGCGGCTGGATGGGATCAGCCGGTGGCCGAGCTCTCGGGCGGGAACCAGCAAAAGGTGGTCATCGGCAAGTGGCTGGCGATCCGTCCCCGCATCGTGATCCTGGACGAGCCGACCAAGGGGATCGATATCGGCTCCAAGGCCGCGGTGCACCGGATGATCGGCGACCTCGTCCAGCAGGGTATGGCCGTGATCCTCGTCACGTCGGAGCTGGAGGAAGCGCTCGGGATCGCGGACAGGCTGGTCGTGATGGCTCGGGGGCGGGTCGTGGCCCGCTTCGAGCGTGAGGCGTTCTCTTCCGAGGCAGTCATTGTGGCAGCAGCCGGGGCCCGCCAATGACCGGCGCCCTGCAGCGCCGCGACGTCCTGCTCTTTGCCGTTATCGCTGCCCTGATTGTGGTGGTGGTTGTCCGGGCGCCGGAATACGTGGCGGTCAACAGCGTCGCGAACATTCTCTCCAATTGGGGCTTCCTCGCCATTCTCGCGCTTGGCCAGCTGGTCGTCCTGCTTACCCGCGGGATCGACCTGTCGCAGGCGTCCGTCCTCGCCTTCACCGGCATGTTCCTGGCGCTGCTCTCTCAGGAAATGCCGGAACTGCCGGCGATCTGCTTCTTTTTCCTCGCGATACTGCTGGGCGCGGCGCTGGGAGCGGTGAACGCGGCGGCCATCGCGCTGGCGGGCCTGCCGCCGATCATCGCCACTCTCGGCACGATGGCGATCATCCGCGGAATGATCTTCGTTCTCTCCGAGGGCGCCTGGATCTCCTCGCACGAGATGTCGGAGGCGTTCAAGTCCTTCCCGGCGTCTCAATTCATCGGCATTCCCAATGTCTTCTGGGTTGCCCTGCTGTGCATGATCGGCTTTCACGTGTTTCTCGCCCACTTCGCAGCCGGACGGAACGTTTACACACTCGGCGGAAATCCGGATGCCGCACGCTACGCGGGCGTTTCCAGGATCAGGACCGAAACCCTCGTCTACGTGCTTTCCGGCGCTGCCGCCGGCCTGTGCGGCTATCTCTGGGCCGGCAGGTTCGCCATCGCCTACACCCAGGCGGCGGAGGGGCGGGAGTTCGCGATCATCGCCGCATGCGTGATCGGCGGCGTCAGCATTGCCGGCGGCCGCGGCACCGTGATCGGCGCGGTTCTGGGCGCCCTCCTCATTTCCGTGCTCGAAACCGCCCTTCCCTTTCTCAAGATCAGCCCCTTTGTGCAGCTCGCAATCATCGGCGCGGTCATCCTGATCGCGGTTGCGGTCAACGCTCGGGCAGAACTTCGCGTAGGCCGCCAGATTCTGGAGCGGTCGATGCCTGAAGGACAGGCAAAGCGATGAACCGGGGGCTCGTCCGGCTGCTCGCATCGTGGGAGGCGGTGCTCGTGCTGCTGCTTGTCGGGGTGATCATCCTGAACAGCCAGCTGTCTCCCTATTTCCTGGACTACTACAACCTGATCGACAGCACGCTGAGCTTCTCGGAAAAGGCCTTGATCGCGCTGCCCATGGCGCTGCTGATCATTGCGCGGGAGATCGACGTCTCGGTCGCGTCGATCGTGGCACTCTGTGCCATGCTGATGGGCGCGGCCGGCGAGGCCGGCGCTTCGGTTGCCATGCTGGTCGCCACAGGACTCGCGGTCGGCACGCTCGCCGGGCTCGCCAACGGGCTGATCGTCAGCGCGCTTGGCGTGCATTCCATCGTCGTCACCATCGGGACCCTCTCGCTCTACCGGGGCATCGCCGTCGCCGTCCTGGGAGACGAGGCCTACACGACGTTCCCCAGCGGGTTCTCCTGGTTCGGGCAGCACTATCTCGGCGGCATCATGACCGTCGAGTTCGTGTTCCTGATCGTGTTCGTGGTGCTCTTCGGCGTCTTCCTGCACTTCACGATCTACGGCCGGCGGATCTACGCCATCGGAACCAACCCCGATGCCGCCCGCCATTCCGGCATCTCGATCACCCGCTACCGGATCGGCCTGTTCGCTCTCACCGGCTTCATGTGCGGGCTGGCCGCGATCCTGCTGACCAGCCGGCTCGGCAGCGTGCGGCTGAACATCGCCACAGGGTGGGAGCTTCAGGTCATCACAATGGTCGTGCTCGGCGGGGTCGGCATTGCCGGCGGCACTGGAACGATCGTCGGCGTGACCCTGGCCGTCTTCCTGATCGGGCTTCTGTCCTTCGGCCTGTCGCTGATCAATGTGCCCGGCATCGTTCTCAACATCTACGTCGGGTTGATGCTGATCGGAGCCATCGCCCTGCCGAAGGCGATCGCGGTCCTCAGGCGACTGCTCCGATCCTGAGGCCGGCCACCCGCCTGGCTCGTGCCCGCGTGACTCATGAGAGGGGAAGGATGATGCGAACCTACTTCATTACCGAGGACGTCACCCGCGAGGGCATGATGACGGTCGCCGAAGCTCCCGAACGAGCGAAGGGCGTCGTCGCATTCGCCGCGAAATTTGGGGTGGAGATCGAAGAGTTTTATTTCTGCATGGCACACTACGACTTCATCATGAAGGTGTCCGCTCCGGACGACGAATCCGTCAGCGCGTTCGCCATGGCGGTCCGCCGCTCCGGAAACGTAAGCGCCAAAGTGACGCGCGCGTTCACGCCCGACGAATGGGGAGGAATCGTGGCTCGCCTCGAGGGCTAGCCCGCGCTGCGCGTCGGCATGATCGTCGACGGCAGCAACACCGGCTATCGCGCGACCATGGAGGCGATGGAGGTGGCGACGGCACCGTTCTTCTTCTCGCTCAGCCTCGCGAACGCAGTCCACGAGCACTCCCGCAACATTCGCGACGATCAGATCAAGGCTCGCGCCGCAGGAGCGGCGGCGTCATCGGTCGCGGCCTAAAGCGAGTCCGCCTGAAGACGGACTCGCTTTAGACTGTCGGGCGCGGGAAGAGGGAGCGAGGCGATGAAAGAGACGCGGGTCTTCATCCTGGACGGCGGCACGCTGGTGATCGACGGCTTCCACATCTACTGGAACCGCGGGCCGGCGGGCGAGGTGCGCTTCCCCGTCTACAGCGTGCTGATCGACCACGCCGACGGGCTCTATCTCTTCGACACCGGCTTCGACTGCGACCACGTCAACGCCGTGCTGCCCTTCGAGAAGCCGATCCAGTCGGAGAAACAGACGCTGGTCGGAGCGCTCGCGCTCGCCGGCTACCGGCCCGAGGACGTCGACTACGTCGTCAACTCGCATTATCACTTCGACCACTGCGGCGGGAACCGGCATCTGCGCGAGGCCTGCACGGTCTGCCATGCGCTCGAGTTCGCCCAGTGCTCGTCGCCCGAGCCCTTCGAGCTGCTGGGCTATTCGGACATGCGCTTCCACGCGGACCTCTACCGCGAGCGCCTCAAGCGCGAAGGCCGGGAGGTGCCGGTCGACCCCGAGAGCGACATCTGGACGCCGCGCCTGGAGCTGGTGAGCGGCGATCAGGAGATCGCCAGGGGCCTGCATCTGATCGAGACGCCGGGCCACACGGCCGGGCACTACAGCCTGCTGGTCGAGCTCGCCGGCCGGCGCCCGATGCTCTTCACCGCCGATGCCGCCTACACCCGCAGGGGATTGGAGCAGGAGATCATCCCGAGCTTCCACCTGGACCCGGCGAAGGCGGTCGCCTCGATGAAGCGCCTCAAGGACGTTGCGGTGGAACGGGATGCCGAGATCTTCGTCGGCCACGACGGCGAGGCCTTTGCCGGCTACGACACTGCGCCCGCCTGGTACAGCTAGCCGGCAGATGCGGGAGCAGCAATCGTGATCCGCGCGCTGGTCGCAGAGCTGCAGGCCGACGCCCTCTCGGCCAAGCTTCCCGCTGCGCTCTCCACCGGGCTCGTGGTGGCGGTGATCATGCTGGTCTCGGAGGCCGCCATCGCCTCCATCATCTTCTCGGGCCCCCTCACCCCCTTCATCCCCCAGGGTACCGGCGCGATCCTCTTCGGCACGCTGGTGATGTGCCTGATCACGGCGCTCTCCAGCACCTACAAGGGCATCATCTCCGCCCCGCACTTCGCGCCCGCTGCGGTGCTGCTGACCATCGGCGGCACGGTCGCGGTCACGCTCGCGTCCGCCGGCGGCACGGCGGTGTTCGCGACGATGATCGTCATCCTGGGACTCACCACGGTGATTTCCGCGATCATCTTCCTGCTCATCGGGCAGTTCCGGCTGGCCCACCTGTTCCGCTTCATGCCCTACCCCCTGGTGGGCGGATTCCTCGCGGGCATCGGCTGGTTCCTGGCCAAGAGCAGCGTCGCGGTGTCGTCGGGGATCAGGCTCGACTGGGAGACCTTTCCGCAACTGGCCGAGATCGACACGATCCAGAGGTGGGCGCCGAGCGTCCTCTACGGTTGCGTGCTGCTCGCCATCTCGAAGATCCGCGCGCACTACCTGATCCTGCCCGTGTCGGTGGTGATCGCCGTCGGGCTCTGCCACGTAGTGCTCTACGCGCTCGACATTTCGCTCGCCGAGGCCACGGCAGCCGGCATCCTCTTCGTGGGCATTCCGGCCGAGTCCACCTGGCCGCCCATCGGTCTCGGCGACCTCTCGCATGTGGACTGGGGGGTGGTGGGATCCCAGCTGCCGCTCATCCTGGGCGCCATGCTGGTTGCGCTGATCGGCGTCGTCCTGCATGCGGGCGCCATCGAGCTCGTGACCGGCGTTGAGATCGACCTGAACCGGGAGTTCCGGGCCGAAGGCGCCTCATGCCTGGTGGCCGGCATCGGCGGCAGCGCGCCGGGCTGCAACACCTCGCCCGTCTCCCTCATCAGCCACGCGACCCGCGCGGACACGCGGCTCACGGGCGTGGTTGTGGCCCTTATCGTCGGCCTGATCCTCTTCGTGGGCGGCGAGGTGCTGGCGATCCTGCCCACGCCGGTGCTGGGCGGCCTGGTGCTCTTCGTCGGGCTCAACCTGCTCTACGACTGGCTGGTCACGAACCGCAGGACGCTGCCCTGGCTCGATTACGGCACCGTCCTCGTCGTCTCCCTCATCATCGGCATCTTCGGGTTCCTGGAAGGCGTGGCGGTGGGGATGGCGGCGGCGGTGATCTTCTTCGTCATGCGCTTCAGCAAGGTGAGCGTCATCGACGCCGCGTTCACCGGACGCGAGTTGCGGAGCAAGAAGACCCGCTCCGTCACCCATCGCGCCATCTTGCGGAACCAGGGCGAGCGCCTGCGCGTCCTGCGGCTGCGCGGTTACATCATCTTCGGCAACGCCGCCGCCATCGGCGGGTGGATCAAGCAGGCGCTCAAGAATGACCCGCCACCCCACTGCCTGCTGCTGGACTTCGCCGCGGTCTCGGGCTTCGACAGCTCCGCCGCGAACGTCATGAGCCGCGCAATCCGCGCCGCGCATGGACGGGGGACCCGCGTGGTGCTCAGCGCGGCTCCGGCACACGTGCGCACCATTCTGCAGCGTGGGCTGCCGCCTCCTCTGTGGCAGGCGTTGATCGTGGAAGAGGATCTCGACCGCGCGCTGGAGCGCTGCGAGGACCAGGTGATCGCCGAATGGGACCGGCTCCACGGTGACTCCGACGCGGCGCGCGCGGCGCTCTTCGGGCTCTCCATCGACCAGGCGATGCAGGAGGTCGACAGGCTGGCCCGATTCGAGGAGCTGGTTGAGCGCCTCGCTCCCTGGCTGGAGGCGCGCGCCTTCGAGGTCGACGCAACCATCGTGACGCAGGGGGAGGAGCAGGAAGGCATGCTGCTCGTGACCGAGGGCAGAGCGATCGCGCGCGAGGGCGACTCCGGCGCACGGATGTCCGAGCTCGGCCCCGGCGATGCGCTTGCCGCCGAAGCCGCGTTCGTCCCCCACGTGCCGCAGGTCGCGGTGGTGGCGGCGACGCCCTGCCGCACCGCCCTGATGACGCCAGCCGCCCGTCGCGCGCTGGAGAGCGACGACCTCGCACTCGCCGTCGAGCTGGACAGGTACCTGATCGAGACGATCTCGGCGCATTAGAGCGTATCCGTTTCACACGGAAACGCTCTGGTTCTTTGTCGCTCACGGCAGCCGGCCGTCCTGCGATCTCGCTCGCCTACCGGCGCGACGGGCTGGCGCCGGCGCGCGACTGTCGAGAATCGTGCGCGGCGGCGTACTACAGTCAACCCCGCACCATGGTGCGGTGGATTGCGCGCGGCGTGCGCGGCAGCATCGCGGCATGCAAAACGCGAACCGACCCATCAGACTCGGCGGGCGCTCCTCCATCGACCGTCTGCCGTCCAAACTCCGCGAGGCCGTCGATCAAGCCGTCGCGGACGGCGCCACCATCGACGACATAAGCGCCCTCATCCGGGCCGAGGGCGGCTCCTGCTCGCGATCGGCCGTCGGCCGCTATTCCAGGAATATGCGCAACCTGATCCGCGAACAGCAGGAGTTCGACCGCGCGATGAAGATCTGGGTGCGGGAACTCGGCGAGCGCGCGGAAGGCCGCGCCGGGCTTATCCTGATCGAGACCCTGCGGACGATGGTGCTCTCCAGCATGGCCCAACTCAGCCAACGCGGAGAGCCTGCGCCCATGCGAGAACTTGCCCGCCTCGCCCTCACCCTCAAGCGCATCGAAGGCACCGACAAGCTTCGCCTCGAGCGGGAGCGCACGGCAGCAAAGCCGGCACCCGTCAGCGGGACCAAGCCCCAGGGCGGCCTCTCGCCGGAGACCGCCGCCGCCATCCGCGAGGTCGTGGAGGGCCGGCCGCCTCCGCCGCGTCCCCGCACCGTCACATCGGTGCCGGTGGACCCGTGGAATCCTGCGGAATCCCGCCTTATCCCGGACAAAAATTCGTGTCTCGCTTGGGACGGACGGCGAGAGCGCGGCGTAACCCCGGCCGCAAGCCCGGATCAGGCGTCCGGCAGCCGGTAATCCTGGAACATCTCGCGCAGGCGTGACTTCTGGATCTTGCCGGTGGCGGTCAGCGGCAGCTCGTCGACCAGCACCACGTCGTCGGGCAGCCACCATTTCGCGACCCTGGCCGCGAGGTAGGCGTTGATGGTGTCCTTGTCCGGCGTGCAGCCGTCCCTTGGCACCACCACCATGAGCGGCCGCTCCTCCCACTTGGGATGGAAGATGCCGATGACCGCGGCCTGCTTCACGTCCGGGTGGCCGACCGCCGCGTTCTCGAGGTCGATGGAGCTGATCCACTCGCCGCCGGACTTGATCACGTCCTTGGTGCGGTCGGTGATCCGCATGAAGCCGTGCTCGTCGAGGGTGGCGACGTCGCCGGTGGGGAACCAGCCGTCCTCGTCGAGCCGGTCCCCGCCCTCGCCCTTGAAGTAGCCGCTGGCGGCCCAGTTGCCGCGCACCCATATGTCGCCGAAGGTCTTGCCGTCGCGCGGCACCGGCGCGCCCTCGGCATCGGTGATCGTGAGCTCCAGGCCGAACTGCACGCGGCCCTGCTGGCTCAGCACCGCCTGGCGCTCCTCTTCGGTGAGCGTGTCGATTGCCGGCGTCGCCGTCGCCATGGTGCCGAGGGGCGAGGTCTCGGTCATGCCCCAGAGCTGGTGCACCGTCACGCCGTAGGGGTCGGCCAGCCGCTCGATCATCGCGCGCGGCACCGCCGAGCCGCCGATGGCGACCCGCTCCAGGCTCTCGACCCTCTTGCCGCTCTCGTCGAGATGGTCGATCAGCATGGTGAATACCGTCGGCACGCCGAGGGCGAAGGTCACCCCCTCCCCTTCGATCAGCTCCTGCAGGCTCTGTCCGTCCATCTTCGTGCCGGGCAGCGCCAGGCCCGCGCCGGAGAGAGGGCCCAGATAGGGCAGCGACCAGGCGTTGCCGTGGTACATCGGCGCGATCGGCATCAGCACGTCGTGGGCGGAGATCCCCATGGCGCTGTTCTGGCAGGCGGCCATGGCGTGCAGCAGGGTCGAGCGGTGGCTGTAGAGCACGCCCTTGGGATTGCCCGTCGTGCCCGAGGTGTAGCAGAGCGAGGACGCGGCGCGCTCGTCGAAGATCGGCCACGGATAATCCTCGCTCTCGCCCGCGAGCAGGGTCTCGTAGCAGAGGACGTTGGCGAGCGCGGTCTCGGGCATGTGGTCTTCGTCGGCCATCACGACGACCTGCTCGACCGTGGTGAGCTGGTCCGCGATGCGCTCCACCAGCTCGACGAAGGTGAGATCCACGAAGAGCACCCGGTCCTCGGCGTGGTTGATGATGTAGACGATCTGCTCGGTGAAGAGCCGCGGGTTCACCGTGTGCAGCACGGCGCCCATGCCCGAGACGCCGTAGAAGAGCTCCAGGTGCCGGTAGCCGTTCCAGGCCAGCGTGCCGACCCGGTCGCCGTGCCCGATCCCGAGCCGCCCCATGACGTTGGCGACCCGCCGCGCGCGCTGCTCGCACTCGGCATAGCCGTAGCGGTGGATTGGCCCCTCGACCGTGCGCGAGACCACCTGGCGGTCGCCGTGATACTCCGCCGCATAGCGAATCAGCGACGAGATCATCAGCGGGATCTCCTGCATCAGGCCGTGCATGGCTCCTCCCCTCGATCGGTCGGCCGGGGCCGCTCCCCTCGCGCCATTATCGGCTGCCGCCGCGCCGGTCGAAAGACTTTCCGGTGCGTCGCTGATATTCTCGCCGCCCTTGCAGGGAGCGGCGCATGGTCGCGCTGCGGCGTGGGAGAGCGGGGAGGAGAGGATCGTGAAACTGGAGGGAAAGACGGCGCTGATTACCGGCGGCTCTTCGGGAATCGGCGAGGCGATCGCTGTCAGGTTCGCGGCCGAGGGCGCGCGCATCGCCGTCGTGAGCTCGTCCAGCCTGACCAAAGCCGAAGCAGTGGTGGAGAAGATCGAGGCATCGGGCGGTGCGGCCCAGGCCTTTGTCGCCGACGTGCGCGATGTGGATTCGGTCAAGGCGCTGGTCGGCGACGTGAAGGCGGCGTTCGGACGCATCGACATCCTGGTCAACTCGGCCGGCATCTTTGAGCCGACGCCGATCGGCGAGACCACCGAGGCCGAGTACGACGCCACCATGGACATCAACGTGAAGGGCACCTTCTTCGCGATCAACGAGGTGGCGCCGGTCATGATCGCGCAGGGCGGCGGCAAGATCGTCAACCTCTCGTCTGTCACCGGCGTCATGGGGTTCAAGACCTTCTCGGTCTATTGCGCGTCGAAGGCCGCGATCAACTACCTCACCCGCGCACTGGCGCTGGAGCTCAGCCCCCACAACATCGCGGTAAACGCGATCCTGCCCGGCAATACGGCGACGCCGATGAACGTGAAGATCCGCACCGAGACGCAGTTCGAGGAGATGCTGGAGGGCATGACCGCGGTGACGCCGAGCAACCGGACCTATTCGGAGCCCGACGACATGGCGTCCGCCGCGCTCTTCCTCTGCTCCGAGGACGGCCGCGCCGCCCACGGCTCGCTCATGCTGCTGGACGAAGGCATCTCCTGCGGGCTCTGAGCGTGCTGCAATGAATGCATCTGCGACGGAGGCCGTCCCGGCCGGCAAGCTCTACACGGTGATAACCCATCTCGCGATGGAGTCGCCGCCGGAGCAGGCGCCTCCGCCGCCACCCGCGCCCGGCCTCACCATCGATCGGCGCTGGACCATGCCGGTCGCCGACTACCTGCGTCTCTATCACGCGATCGGGGACGACTGGCTCTGGTGGAGCCGGCTGACGTGGGACGAGGCCAAGCTTGCTGCCAATCTTGCCTCGGACGAGACGGAAGTCTACGTCGCCGAGGCCGACGGCGAGGAGATCGGCCTGGTCGAGCTGAACCTGCGGCCCAAGCCCGATATCGAGCTGCGCTATTTCGGCCTGATCCCCTCGTGGACCGGCAGGGGGCTCGGCGGCTGGCTGCTCGCCCATGCGCTCGCCGCCGCCGGGCGCCACCGTCCCCGCCGCATGATCCTCAATACCTGCACTCTCGACCATCCCGGCGCCCTCGCCTTCTATCAGAAGCACGGCTTCGCCATTACCCACAGCGAGGTCGATATCGTGGACGACCCCCGCCTCGTCGGCCTCCTGCCCCGAGACGCGGCTCCCCACATCCCGCTGGCCTGCGCCGTCGAGGGATGATGAGGCGCGCTTGTCGCCCGGCACCCCCCCTCGCTAGATTGGACCCATGACTGATTCGAAGAGCGACACGGCGGCGCGGGCCATCTGGAAGGCCTGGAGCGGCCATCACCTGATCGACGGCCTGCCCGAGGCGTGCCGGCCGAGCACCACCGCCGAAGGCTACGCAGTGCAGGACGCGCTCGCGCGCCTCGCCGGCGCCACGCCCGTGGGCTGGAAGATCGCGGCCACCAGCGAGGCCGGCCAGAAGCACATCGGCGTGGACGGCCCCCTCGCCGGGCGCCTCTGGGAGAGCAAGCTCCACGAGTGCGGCACCAAGCTGCCCGCCGGCCACCTGCACATGGCGGTGGTCGAGGCGGAGTTTGCGTTCCGTATGGGCCGGGACCTGCCCGGCGGGCACGGCGACTATTCGGTGGCCTCGGTGATGGACGCGGTGGCGGCGCTGCATCCGGCCATCGAGATTCCCGACTCACGCTTCAGGGACTTCACCGTTGTGGGTGCCGCCCAGCTCATCGCCGACAACGGCTGCACCGAGTACTGCGTGCTGGGACCGGAGGCGCCGGAGAGTTGGCGCGAGGTCGATCTCGCCGCCCATCCGGTCGTCGTCTCCATCGATGACCAAGAGGCTGCCGCCGGCAAGGGCGCGAACGCGTTGGGCGACCCGCGCATCGCGCTTACCTGGCTCGCCAACGACCGGGTCCGTCACGGCGTGCCGCTCGCGGCGGGCGACGTGGTCATTACCGGCACCTGCATCGTGCCCGCGCCGATCGCGCACAAGAAGCACGTGCGCGCCGAATTCGGGGCCCTCGGCGCGGTCGAGGTGGCGCTGGCGTCGTTCTAGCCGGGTGCCTCGCCCGGATCGACGGTCTTCGGCCGGCGGGCTTTGACGAGCCAGCCGAGCAGCAGGGTCGCCACCACCGCGCCGATCAGCTGGGCCACGATGAAGGCTGGCATGTGCAGCGGCATGATCCCGGAGAAGGTATCGGTGAGCGAGCGGGCGATGGTCACCGCCGGGTTCGCGAACGATGTCGATGACGTGAACCAGTAGCCGGCGGTGATGAAGAGGCCGACGCCGTAAGGCACCAGCTCCGGCCTGAAGCGCAGGCAACCGAGGATCGTCGCGACCAGGCCGAAGGTCGCCGTGAACTCACCGAGCCATTGGGAAAAGCCGGTGCGTTCCTTCAGGGACGCGGCGACGATCGGCTCCTCGAACATGCCGTGCGCCAGCATCGCGCCGCAGATGCCGCCTGCGACCTGCGCCAGCAGATAGAGCCCCGCGTCGCGCAGGCCGATCTCGCGCCGGATCACGAAGCAAAGCGTAACGGCGGGGTTGAAGTGCGCGCCGGAGATGGGGCCGAAGATCACGATCAGCACCACCAGGATCGCGCCGGTGGGAATGGTGTTGCCGAGCAGCGCGAGGGCGACGTTCCCGCCCGAGAGCGTCTCGCCCATGATGCCTGAGCCGACGACGACGGCGAGCAGCAGCAGCGTCCCCAGCCACTCCGCGAAGAGCCGCCGCCCAAGGTCGAACCCTTCCATCTCCTCCCCCGGATTCCTTCGACTTGTTCTCGCGAATCAAGTGGCCCCGGCGATCCAATGTCAGCAAGGCCGATGCGGATGTCGAACCGCCCGAGCCCGCTCGTCGGTCGTGCTCATGGTTCGATCATTCCCGAAATACCGAAATACATTCGTGACAACCACGTTGCAGTTGCATGACAACCCATGTGCCGGCGCCCCGGAACGCCCCGTTTGACCCCCGCCTGCGGCGGTGAATAATCGGCGCCGATCCAAGAGGCAGGAGCGCGCAGTGGGCCGACTGGCGACCGATATCGGCGGGACCTTTACCGATCTTGTCCACTTCGACGAGGGGACCGGTGCGCTCAGCGTCGCCAAGTCGCTCAGCACGCCGGACGACCTCACGCGGGGCGTGCTCGACACCATCGACCAGGCGGAGCTCGACGCCGATGCCGTGGACTACTTCGTCCACGGCGGCACGACCGTCATCAACGCCATCACGGAGCGGACGGGCGCGAAGACCGCGCTGGTCACCACCGAGGGCTTTCGCGACGTGCTGGAGATCGCGCGCGGCAACCGCCCCGACCTCTACAACCTGCGCTACCGCAAGGAGGTCCCCTTCGTGCCGCGCCGGCTGCGCTTCGAGGTGCGCGAGCGGGTCGACGCCAGGGGCCGCGTCCGCGTGCCGCTGCATCTCGAAGACCTCGACCGCGTGATCGACGTGTGCCGCGCCCAGGAGGTCGAGGCCATCGCGATCCAGTTCCTCCACTCCTACGCCGCGCCCGCGCACGAGGAGGAAACGGCGGCTTATCTGCGCGAGCGCCTCAACGGCGTCGCGATCACTGCCTCGCACGAAATCACCCGCGAGTGGCGCGAGTACGAGCGCGCCAACACGGCCGTGCTCAACGCCTACGTGCAGCCCATCGTGCAGCGCTACTTCGACACCCTGGAGACCGGTATCGACAGGCTCGGGCTCGACTGCCCGATGATGGCGATGCAGTCGAATGGCGGCACCACGAGCTTCGGCTGGGCCAGGGAGCACCCGATCACGCTGCTCGAATCGGGGCCGGCGGCGGGCGTTAACGGCGCCGCCCTGATCGGCCGGCTTTGCGACGAACCCGACGTGATCTACCTCGACATCGGCGGCACCACCGCCAAGTGCTCCACCATCGAGGGCGGCGAGCCCAAGGTCACCACCGACTACCGGCTGGAAGCGACGCGCATCCGCTATGGCTACCCGGTGCGGGTGCCCGTGATCGACATCGTGGAGATCGGCGCGGGCGGCGGCTCCATCGCCTGGTTCGACGAGGGCGGCACGCTCTGCGTGGGCCCCCGCAGCGCCGGCGCCGATCCGGGGCCCGCCTGCTACGGCCGCGGCGGCACGGAGCCCACCGTCACCGATGCCAAGCTCATCACCGGCGTGCTCAACCCGGCAAACTTCGCTGGCGGGCAATTCTCCCTCGATGTCGACCGCGCGCGCACCGCCATGGACAAGATTGCTGAAGGACTGGACTGCAGCGTCGACGAGTCGGCGGTTGCCGTGATTCGTCTGGTCGATGCCAACATGATCAACGCGCTCAAGCTAGTCTCGATTCAGCGCGGCCACGATCCCAACGACTTCGCGCTGATGGTGGGCGGCGGCGGCGGCGCCATGCACGGCGCGAGTCTCGGCCGCGAGCTCGGCGTGAAGGAAATCGTGGTGCCGCGTTATCCCGGCCTCTTCTCGGCCTGGGGCATGCTGGCGACCGCGCCCCGGCGCGACTTCATGCGCACCGCGCTACAGCGCGCGGATACGCTCGACATCGCGGACCTGCGCGCGCTCTTCGCCGAGCTGCACGAGGAAGCGGCGCGCTATTTCAGCTCCGAAGGCGGGCAAGGCACCTTCACTGCCGCCTGTCATCTCGACATGCGCTATGGTGGGCAGGAGCACGCGGTGACCATCCCCATCGACCTCGACCGGGCGAGCCGGGAGTCGATCCTCGACGCGTTCCACGATGCCCACGAACGCGCCTACACATTCCGCCTCGCGGACACGCCGGTCGAGCTGGTCACGTTCCGTCTCACCGCCACCGCCGACGTCGCGCGGCCCGAGCTCACGCCCTGGGCGGCAGAGGGCCGCTCCGCCGAAGCGGCGGCGCGGGAGGGGCGCACGGTCGATTTCGGCGAGGAGGGTGAGCACGAAACCGCCGTCTACGACCGCGACCTGCTGCCGCCGGGCTTCGAGGCCGACGGCCCGGTCATCGTGGAGGAGCCGTCCTCGACCACCCTGGTCTGCCCCGGCCAGCGCGTCCGGGTAGACGATTTGGGCTTCCTCAGAATTACCGAGGCATGATCCGGCCGTGACCGGGGCTGCCGCCATGCGCGCCATGGTTTATCGCGGCAATGGCCCCGCGCTCACCCTGGAGCAGCGGCCGGTGCGCGATCCCGGTGCGGGGGAGGTTCTAGTTCGCGTCGCGGCCTGCGGGGTCTGCCGCACCGATCTCCACGTGGTGGACGGCGACCTTACGGAGCCCCGGCTGCCGGTCGTGCCGGGACACGAGATCGTGGGGCGCGTCACGGCCCTCGGCGCGGGCGTCGAGCGCTTCGCCGAAGGGGAGCGCGTCGGCATCCCCTGGCTCGGCTGGACCTGCGGCATTTGCCGCTATTGCCGGAGCGGCCGGGAGAACCTGTGCCCGGACGCGCGCTTCACCGGCTACACCCTGGACGGCGGCTACGGCGACTACTGCATCGCCGATGAGCGCTACTGCTTCCCTCTCCCCGGTGATCGCGATGACGTCCATTCGGCGCCGCTCCTCTGCGCCGGGCTGATCGGCTATCGCGCCCTAGTGATGGCGGGGGATGCCGAGCGGCTCGGCCTCTATGGCTTCGGCGCGGCGGCGCACATCATCGCCCAGGTGGCGCTGGCCCAGGGTCGCCGCGTGTTCGCCTTCGTCCGGCCAGGCGATGGTGCGGCCATGGATTTCGCCCGCGGTCTCGGTGCGGAATGGGCCGGTGCGTCGGACGAGGCACCGCCGGAGGAGCTGGACGCGGCGTTGCTCTTCGCACCCGTGGGCGCCTTGGTCCCCGCCGCGCTCCGCGCCATCGCGCCGGGCGGAACCGTGGTCAGCGCCGGCATCCACATGAGCGACATTCCCGCCTTCCCCTACGAGCTCCTGTGGTGGGAGCGGCGCATCGTCTCGGTCGCCAACCTCACGCGACGCGACGGTGAGGAGTTTCTGGCTCTCGCGGCACGCACAGCGATCGAGATGCACATCGAGCCCATGCCGCTCGCCGAGGCCAACACCGCGCTCGACCGCCTGCGCGCGGGCCGCCTCCAGGGCGCCGCTGTGCTCACGATGAACGAGAGCGGCTGTGGCTCAGAGAGAGACGCCCATCTGCGCCAACGTTGCCCGCGTGAGCTCGCTGCCGGGCTCGCGCAGCTGGTCGGCCATGGTGAAGTGGTTGAAGCCGGGGAGCTCCAAGCGGCTGAGCGGATAGCCGTGCACCTCCCACACCGCCGCCATGGCGTCGGCCTGGCGTTCGTATTCCTCCGATTCGATGTCGCCCGAAACCAGCATGAGCGGTGCTGCCACCGGGTAACGGTGCGCGACCGGGCTGTTCCGCCGCGCCTCCGCTTCGTCCAGGCCGACCTTGTCGTTGAGGTAGCAGAGCCGGATCGGCTCCAGATCGTAGATGCCCGAGATCGAGACCGCGCTCTTGACCAGATCGGCCGGGAGGCCGGCACCGAAGGCAGGCCAGTCGGTCCCGAGCAGCATCGCGGCGAGATGGCCGCCGGCCGACTGGCCGAGCGCGTGGATGCGCGAGGGATCGCCGCCGAACGATGCCGCATTGCGCCAGACCCAGGCGGCAGCGGCGCGGTTCTGCCGCACGATCTCGTCCATCCGGTAATCGGGGGCGAGGCCGTAGTTGATGACGATCGTTGCCACACCGTGGGGCAGGAACCCCTCGGCCACGAAGCTGTCGTGATGCTTGTCCAGCGAATACCAGTAGCCGCCGTGGATCATGATCAGAATTGGGGCGCTAGGCTGTTCGGCCGGGAAGATGTCGAGGGTCTCGACCGGGAGATCGCCGTAGGCAACGTCCCGCTCGCCCGGAAGGGCTGCGCGGGTCTCCGCGCTCCAGTCCAGCCAGCGCTCGAAATGGTCGACGTATTCGGGGATTCGCGCGCGGTTGTTGTACTGCGCGTCGAGCGCCGCCCGATCGTAGCCGCGAAAGATCACCTCTCCGCTCATCCAGCCCTCCCGATAGCTGCCTCTGGGAAGTGTAGCCATTTTCCGCCCCGGCCATCGACCGCAGCCTGATGGCGCACTAAATTGCATTCGAGCACAGTCAACGCACGCGAGAGGAACTGGCCCATGCCGCGCCTGGTCCGCGCAGCCATTGCCGCCATGGCCGCCGCAGTCGTCTTCGCCGCCCCGTGGATCGGACTGCCGGCCGCGCAAGCCGCCTCCATCGGGGGCCCCTTCGAGCTCATCGACCACACCGGGCAGACGGTCACAGAAGAGAGCTTCGACGACCGTTACCTGCTGGTCTATTTCGGCTACGCCTACTGCCCGGACGTTTGCCCGACTGAGCTGCTCATCATGGGCCAGGCCGTGGACGAGCTCGGCGATCTCGGCGACGAGGTCCAGCCGCTCTTCGTCTCTGTCGACTCGGCACGCGACACGGTCGAGTACCTGGCCGAGTATGTGCCTGCGTTCCATCCCCGTCTGGTCGGGCTGACCGGCAGCGACGAGCAGATCAATGCCGCCGCCAAAACCTATCGCGTCTACTACCGGCTCAACGAGCCGGACGAGGACGGCGCCTACCTGGTCGATCACACCTCCTACATCTACTTCATGGACCCCGACGGCGATTACCTGACCCACTTCGTCTTCGGGCAAGGTCCGGAGAAGATGGCGGAGGTCATGCGCAAGCACCTGGATTGAGCGGGCGAAACCGAGCGGGCGAATGGCGGATTCGGGAGACGGCACCGCCGCAATCGTTGCAGCGCGGGAGCGCGAAGAGCGCCTGCGCTCGATCACCCTGACTGCGCCGGATGCCATCGTCATCATCGACGAGAGCGGCATCATCGATACGGTCAACCCGGCGGCGGAGCGCCTCTTTGGCTATTCCGGGGCCGAGCTCGTCGGCCAGAACGTGAAGATCCTCATGCCCTCGCCCCAGCGGGAAGCCCACGACGCCCACCTCGCGCGCTACCGCGAGACCGGCGAGAGGCGCGTCATCGGAATCGGCCGCGTCGTGGTCGGCAGGCGCAAGGACGGGACGACCTTCCCCGCGCGTCTCGCGATCGGCGAGATCGAGCTCGACCAGGGGCGGCTCTTCACCGGCTTTCTCCACGACATTACCGAGCGGGAGAACATCCAGCGCCGCGCCGGCATCCTGCAGCAGGAGCTCATGCACGCCTCGCGGCTCTCCGCCATGGGCGAGATGGCGTCGGGGATCGCGCACGAGCTGAACCAGCCCTTGACGGCGGTGATGAACTACACGAGGGCAGCGCGGCGCCGCCTCGACCGCGCCGAACCGGACCCCGCCTCCATCGCAGACCTCGTGGACAAGGCAGGCCAGCAGGCCGAGCGGGCTGCGGAGATCATCAAGCGGCTGCGGGGCTTCATCAAGAAGGACGAGAGCGAGCGCCGCCTCGAGCCGATCAACACGGTCGTGGAGGAGGCGGCGGCGCTGGCCTTGATCGGCGCAAGCGACCGCGACATCGAGTTGATCTTCTCCCTGGACGATACGCTGCCGCCGGTCCTGATCGACCGCATCGAAGTGCAGCAGGTCGTGCTTAACATCCTGCGCAACGCGATCGAGGCGTTCGAGGGGTCGGGCGAGCGAAAGATCCGCATCGCGACCGGGGCAGCCAGCCCCCGGCAAATCCAGGTCGACATCAGGGATAACGGCCCCGGCCTGGCGCCCGGCATCGTGGACGATCCCTTCCGCCCCTTCCAGACCACAAAGGAGGACGGCCTGGGAATCGGCCTCGCCATCAGCCGCACGATCATCGACGCCCACGGCGGGCGGCTCTGGGCCGAGAACGCGCCGGAGGGCGGTGCCGCCTTCCATTTTCTGCTGCCGGCCGGAGGCGGAGCCGATGAATGACCGGGCCGCTGCGGTCGCCGTCATCGACGACGACGACGCGGTGCGCGATTCCCTGAGCGCGCTGCTGGAGGCCGCCGGCTACGACGTCGATACCTACGAGTCGGGGCGGGCCTTCCTGAACGCCCTGCCCCGGGCCTTGCCCGCCTGCGCCTTGGTCGACGTGCGGATGCCGGAAATGGACGGGCTGGAGCTGCAGCAGCGGCTGGCCGTCGCGGCGCCATCACTGCCCGTCATCATCATCACCGGCCACGGCGACATTGCGATGGCGGTGAGAGCGATCAAGGCCGGCGCCGTCGATTTCGTCGAAAAGCCCTTCACAGACCGCACCATTCTCGACGGTATCGCGCAGGCCCTGGCATTGCGGGAGGAAACGCTGAGCCGCGAGGCGCGACGCCTCGACGTCGACCGGCGGCTCGACCGGCTGACCGCGCGCGAGCGCGAGGTCTTCGAAGGGCTTGCCCGGGGCAGCTCCAACAAGGCCGTCGCCCGCGAGCTAGGCATCAGCCCACGCACGGTGGAGGTGCACCGCGCGCGGGTCATGGAGAAGCTGCAGGCACCGAGCCTCTCGCATCTGGTCCGCATGGCGATGATCGCGCAGGTGGACATGGGCGATATCTGATCGTCCCGCCCCGCCTGTCGCGCGGCCCCCTCGTAAGGGTAATTCCCTACGCAACCACCCGAATTACGTAGCGCGGCAAAAGGCACCACATTCCCCGCCGGAAACCCGGAACGGACGGGGAGGATGGTCCACAATGAGGGTTGCCGCGATACATCCCATAGCCGATCCGGTCGATGCTCGTGCGCCCGACACGGCGTTCAGCCGGCTGGACACCATTGGCGTGATCAAGCATCTCGCCCCCCATGAGTCGCTCGCGCTCGAGGGCGACACGGCCGACCGCCTTCACCGCGTCCTGAGCGGCACCGTCGCCGGCTACAAGGCGACGGCGGACGGGCGCAGGCAGATCCTCGCGTTCTTCTTCCCCGGCGATCTGGTGGGGCTCACCGTGGGCGAGCGCTACGCCTACAGCGCCGAAGCGGTCGATCACGCCAGCGTCCGCTCGGTCCCCCACGCACGGCTGAGAGAACTCGCGGCGCAAACGCCGGCGCTGCAGGAGAGCCTGCTTTCGGCTCTGCGCCGGGAGGTTGCGGCGGCGCAGGAAAGGCTACTCTGGCTCGGACGCAAGACGGCGCGGGAGCGACTGGCCGGCTTCCTCCTGGAATGCGATGGCCGCATCGGGCAGCGCGACCAGGATGGGCGGCGCTCCATCCCCTTGCCGATGAGCCAGCTCGAGATCGGCGACTACCTGGGCCTCGCTTCCGAGACGGTCAGCCGGACTCTCGCCGAGCTGGTGCGCGACGGCGCCATCGACATCGTGCGGCCCTTCGCCGGCGTCATCATCCGCAACCGCCGCCATCTGGAAGGGGCGGCGGATGAGGGCGCGCCACCCGCCGGCCCTCGCCCCTGAACAGCGACAGTGCGCCGGGGGACGCCCGGCGGCTCGGGTTGCGTCGGGCCCGGTGATAAACTCGGACGATGACCGCCCTCCCGTCCCGCCTGCTGCGGCTGCTTTCGCTTGCTGTCTACCTGCTCGCCCCGGCCGCTGCCTTGGCGGAACCGGACCCGCCATCGTCGGCCGACGACCAGGAAATCGAACGCAGTGCCGCCATGGCCCTCGGGCTTACGGCAACGCCGGACGCCGGCGTTGAGGGCCGGTCCGTTCTGCTCACCATGGCGGTGCAGGGTCACGCGTCGTCCCAATATCAGTTGGGGCTTATGCTCCTCGAAGGTGCGGGAGTCGTTCGCGACCATGCACAGGCCGTCCGATGGCTGGAGCGCGCCGCATCCCGGGGCCACGAGGTCGCACTTGCCCACCTCACCGGGATGGCCGCGCGCGGCGACGTGGCGGCGCACCTCGCCCTCGGCTTGATCGCACGCGACCACGCCCGCGGCGGCAGAGCGGCCCTGCGGCATTTGGGCGCAGCCGCAGCGGCCGGCGATCCGCAAGGGCTGCTTGCGCTCGGTGAGCTCTACCGAGCGGGCGATACGGTCGAGACCGACGAGGCGTACGCCGCTATCCTGTTCCGCGCCGCCGCGGAAGCCGCCATGCATGCGGTGCAGCGCGCGCGGCAGGAGGCGACAGCCGGCATCCTCGGCCCTGACTCCGACGAATGGCTGGAGGTCGCCGTCGCCCGCACGCGCGCCGCGCACGCCTCCCCTCCCGGGCGCGACGCGACTGGCCCGGAACTCTTCGCACGCTACTGGGTCGGGCAGGCGCTCCTGGTCGGCGCCGGTACGATGGCCGACACCCCGCGCGGCATTGCTCACCACCGGGCTGCCGCCGAGCGCGGCTTCGATCTCGCCGAATACAGCTTGGGGATGCTCTACGAGCGGGGCCATGGCCTGCCCCGCGACCTCGATAATGCGCGGCACTGGTTGGCTCGTGCGGCGGCCCACGGCCACCCCCTTGCCGACCTGGCGCTATAGGAGATCAGCCGTCGCGGTGGGTGCGCTCGTGGCGCTCGTGGCGCTCTTGCGCCTCGACGCTGAGCGTCGCAATGGGGCGGGCTTCTAGTCGGCGGATGCTGATGGGCTCAGCGGTTTCCTCACAATAGCCGTAGGAGCCGTCTTCGATCCGCTGCAACGCCGCCTCGATCTTCGAGATCAGCTTGCGCGCGCGGTCTCGGGTGCGAAGCTGAACCGATCGCTCGGATTCGACGGCGGCGCGATCCCCCAGGTCGGGCTCCTGGCTGGTATCGAGCCTGAGCTTCTCGAGGGTCGCATCGGTTTCGTCGAGGATGTCCTGCCGCCAAATTTCCAGCTTGCGCCGGAAATACTCCCGCATCCGCGGCGACATGAACTCCTCCTTGCTCGTCGGCTTGTATTTGGCCGGGAGCTCTTTTCGATTCTGCGCCACTTTCCCGCCGCATCCCCCTGGAAATGGGCGCGGAGTATAGAAATGCACCAGCGTCTCGGCAAGGCATTCTGACGCCCTCTCCCGACCGGGAACACAAATTCGGCATGAGGTAAATTCACGGGGTATTTCAATGAGATATACTGAACTCTCGATGTAGTCCGGAGCGCCTCAGCACCCAAAATGGTCGCCACAGCGCCGCGCGGCTATCATGTGGCGGGTTGCTGCAGGCGGTTGCCTGCTGCGAGCGATGGGTGAGAGGGGAGCCAATGGTCGACGGCCTCGCGCCAGGCGACTGGGTCAGGAACCCGCAGGCGCCGGACTGGGGGCTCGGGCAGGTGCAGTCCGTGATCGGCGACCGGGTGACGGCCAACTTCGAGAATGCGGGCAAGCGCCTGATCAACGCCGCCGTGGTCAGCCTCACGCGGGTCCAGCCGCCCGCGCCGCTGGACGAGGAGGCGTTCTGAGCCACCCGCGTCGCTGCGTTGTGACGCCGGCCGGGTCACCGACCTTCAAACTAGGTCTCGACCCTTGCCCGGCTAGGTGATAGGCATCGGGGCCAGTTTGGCGCAGTGACCGCCGTGTTCGGCGGCAGAGTCTATATAAGGAGTGTAGGTGGCTCTTTCGAGCGGAACTCAGGCACCCAGACACCCCGGCAGCGGGCGGCGCAGGGCGCGCTACACCGAGAAAGGCCGGCAAGTCGATCCCGCGGCACAGGCCGAAGTTCGCGCGCTGCTGGGAGACGAGCCCAGGCGCCGCGACCTGCTGATCGAGCACCTGCACACGATCCAGGACCATTGCGGCTGCCTCTCCGCCCGTCATCTCGCGGCACTGGCGGCCGAGATGCGCCTCGCCATGGCCGAGGTCTACGAGGTCGCGACCTTCTACGCCCACTTCGACATCGTGATGGAGGGCCAGAGCCCGCCCCCGCCGCTCACGGTTCGGGTCTGCGACAGCCTTACTTGCGAATGTCTCGGCGCGCCTGCGCTGCTGGATGCGCTCCCCGGCGCCGCAGGCGATGCCGTGCGGGTGGTGCGGGCGCCCTGCATGGGGCGCTGCGAGGAGGCACCGGTGGCCGAGGTCGGCCATCGCCACGTCACAAGGGCGACCGTCGACTCGATCCTTGCCTGCATCGAGGGAGCGGACCATTCGCCGCTTAACCCGGCTTACGTCGATTTCGCGGCTTACGTCGCGGGCGGCGGCTACGCGGTGCTCAAGGAATGCCTCTCGGGCGCGCGGGCCGTCGGCGACGTGATCGCGGCGCTGGAGGAGAGCGGCCTCAAGGGCAAGGGCGGCGCAGGCTTCCCGACCGGGCGCAAGTGGCGCTTCGTCCGCGCCGAGGCCGGCCCCCGGCTGATGGCGGTGAACGCCGACGAGGGCGAGCCCGGCACCATCAAGGACCGGGTCTACATGGAACAGGACCCGCACCGCTTTCTCGAAGGCACGCTGATCGCCGGCTGGGCGGTGGAAGCCGCCGAGTGCTACATCTACCTGCGCGACGAGTATCCCGGCATCCGCGAAGTGCTGCTGGAAGAGATCGCGAAGCTCGACGCCGCGGGCCTGACGGCACAGACCAGGCTCATCCTCCGCCGGGGTGCGGGCGCCTACATCTGCGGCGAGGAGTCCGCGATGCTGGAGAGCATCGAGGGCAAGCGGGGAGAGCCCCGGCACAAGCCCCCCTTCCCCTCCCAGGTCGGCCTCTGGGGCAGGCCCACGCTCATCAACAACGTCGAGACGCTCCACTGGGTGCGCGACATCCTGGAGCACGGGCCGCACTGGTTCGCGGACGAAGGCCGCAACGGGCGCTCGGGCTTCCACAGCTTCTCGGTGTCGGGCCGGGTGAAGGAGCCGGGAGTCAAGCGCGCGCCGGCGGGCATCACCATGAACGAGCTGCTGGCCGAGTACTGCGGCGGCATGGCCGAGGGCCACACCTTCCGCGCCTACCTGCCCGGCGGCGCCTCGGGCGGCATCCTGCCCGCCTCCATGGCCGACCTTCCTCTCGACTTCGGCACCCTCGAGGAGCACGGCTGCTTCATCGGCTCGGCCGCAGTCGTGGTACTCTCCGACAAGGACGACTTGAAGAGCGCAGCCCTCAACCTGATGCGCTTCTTCGAAGACGAAAGCTGTGGGCAGTGCACCCCCTGTCGTGTCGGTTGCGAGAAGGCGGCCGGGATGATGAGTAACGGCCACTGGGATGCGCCGCTCCTGCGCGAGCTGAGTGCCGCCATGGCCGACGCCTCGATCTGCGGGCTTGGGCAGGCGGCGCCGAACCCGCTGCTCTCCATCCTGCGCTACTTCCCGGAGGAGCTCGCATGAGCGACGTGATCCGCTTCACGCTCGACGGCCAGGCGGTCACCGCGGAGCCGGACGAGACCATATGGCAGGTCGCCAAGCGGAACGGGATCGACATTCCCCACCTCTGCTACACGCCGGAGCCCGGCTACCGGCCCGACGGCAACTGCCGGGTCTGCATGGTGGAAATCGAAGGCGAGCGGGTGCTCGCCGCCTCCTGCATCCGCAAGCCGGCGGATGGGATGGTGATCCGCGTCGATGCGGAGCGTGCGGTGCGCTCCCGCGACATGGTGATGGAGCTTTTGCTCGCCGACCAACCCCCGCCAGAGTCCAGCCACGACCCGTCCTGCGAGCTCTGGGACTGGGCGGGGACCATGGGTCTCTCGACGAGTCGCTTCGAAGCGCGGCAGTCCCCGACACCCGACCTCAGCCATACCGCGATGGCGGTCAACCTGGACGCCTGCATCCACTGCACGCGCTGCGTTCGTGCCTGCCGCGAAGTGCAGGTCAACGACGTGATCGGCATGGCGGGCCGGGGCGCGCGCAACAAGATCATCTTCGACTTCGACGATCCGATGGGCGAGAGCACCTGCGTCGCCTGCGGCGAGTGCGTCCAGGCCTGCCCCACCGGAGCGCTGATGCCAGCCAAGGAGGTCGGCAAGGAGGAGCCCGCCAAGCAGGTCGACAGCGTCTGCCCCTACTGCGGCGTCGGCTGCCAGCTCACCTTCAACGTCAAGGACAACAAGATCCTCTGGGTCGACGGCAGGGACGGCCCGGCCAACCACGGCAGGCTCTGCGTCAAGGGCCGCTTCGGCTTCGACTACGTCAATCACCAGCACCGGCTGACGACGCCGCTGATTCGCCGGGAGGACGCGCCGAAGTCGGCCGATATCGACATCGACCCGGCCAACCCCTTCACCCACTTCCGCGAGGCCAGCTGGGACGAGGCACTCGACGCAGCGGCGGCTGGCTTGCGGCAGATTCGCGACCGGCACGGCCCCGGCGCGCTCGCCGGCTTCGGCTCCGCCAAGGGGTCGAACGAGGAGGCCTATCTCTTCCAGAAGCTCGTGCGCGCGGGCTTCGGCACCAACAACGTCGATCACTGCACCAGGCTCTGCCATGCCTCGTCGGTGGCGGCGCTGCTGGAATGCATCGGCTCCGGCGCGGTCACCGCGAGCTTCAACCAGGTCGAGCATTCCGACCTCATCATCGTGATTGGCGCCCAGCCGACCGCGAACCATCCGGTGGCCGCGACCTTCTTCAAGAACGCGGCGAAACGCGGGGCGAAACTGGTCGTGATCGACCCGCGCGGCTCGGCGCTCTCCCGCCACGCGAGCCACTTCCTCCAGTTCAAGCCCGGCACCGACGTGGCGCTGCTCAACGCGCTGATGCAGGTCATCGTCGAGGAGGAGCTTTACGACCGGCAGTACGTCTCGGCCCATACCGAAGGCTTCGAGCAGCTGAGGGCCCACCTCAAGGACTACGCGCCGGAGGAGATGGGGCCGGTCTGCGGCATCGAGCCCGACGTGCTGCGCGAGGTCGCGCGCCTCTACGGGCGTGCCGAGGCGGCAATCATCTTCTGGGGCATGGGCATCTCCCAGCACATCCACGGCACCGACAATGCGCGCTGCCTGATCTCGCTGGCACTGATCGCGGGCCAGGTGGGCCGCCCCGGAACCGGCCTGCACCCGCTGCGCGGGCAGAACAACGTGCAGGGCGCCTCCGACGCCGGGCTGATCCCCATGATGTATCCCGATTACCAGCGGGTGTCGGACCCCGAGCCGCAAGCGAAATTCACGGAGTTCTGGGGCACCGAGCTCGACCCCAACGCCGGCCTCACCGTGGTGGAGGTGATGAACGCCGCCCACGAGGGTCAGGTCAAGGGCATGTACATCATGGGCGAGAACCCGGCGATGTCGGACCCGAACCTGCGGCATGTGCGCGAAGCGCTCGCCTCGCTCGACCATCTCGTCATCCAGGAGCTCTTCCTCACCGAAACCGCCTGGCACGCTGACGTGGTGCTGCCGGCCTCGGCATGGCCGGAGAAGGACGGTACGGTCACCAATACCAACCGCCAGGTCCAGATGGGCCGTGTCGCGCTCACCGCGCCTGACGGCGTCAAGCAGGACTGGTGGATCATCCAGGAGCTCGCGCGCCGCATCGGGCTCGACTGGAATTATGGCAGCCCGGCCGATGTCTTCGCCGAGATGAAGGGCTGCATGCCCTCGCTCGACAACATCAGCTGGGAGAGGCTGCGCCGCGAAGGCGGCGTGACCTATCCCTGCGAGGGTGAGGACGAGCCCGGCCGCGACGTGATCTTCGAGGACGGCTATCCGACCCCGAGCAAGCGGGGCAAGCTCGTGCCCGCCGGGATCGTGCCCCCGGACGAGACGCCCGACGACGAGTTCCCCATGGTGCTGACCACCGGCCGCATGCTGGAGCACTGGCACACGGGCGCGATGACCCGGCGCGCCACGGTGCTCGACCACCTGGAGCCCGAAGCGGTCGCCCATCTCGCGCCAGCGGAGCTGGAGCGAATGCACATCGAGCCAGGCGCGCCGATCACGGTGGAGACCCGGCGGGGCGCCATCGGGCTTCGCGCGCGCGCCGATGCGGGGGTGCCTGCCGGCGTGGTCTTCGTCCCCTTCTGCTTCGCCGAAGCCGCCAGCAACATGCTGACCAACCCGGCCCTCGACCCCTTCGGCAAGATTCCCGAGTTCAAGTACTGCGCCGCCCGCGTCACCCCGGCCGAAGCCCCCGCCGAAGCGGCTGAGTAGGGCTTGGCGCGAATATCAGCGCGGCGCCGCCTGACCGCCTGAGCCTGCCGAAGGGGTCAACCCAAGGCCCCGGAACATGGTGCGGTGCACAGCGCACGCCGCCAGCCTCAGTGTTGCGCCGTGAAGCACAAGAGAGAGCGGGCGGAGGCAGGCAGAGCCGGCATGAGCGGACGCTCGTCGCTGGGGCGGCTGCTTCCCGCACTTCGCTCTATCGCCGTCGACGCCGCTATCAAGGACAGCGGCGGCGGCGACTCGGGACTCCCGTTTATCTCGCCAAATCCCGGCGAATCCCGCAGAATAAATTGTGTCGCCGTCTCACGCCGTGCGCGGCGCGCGGGACGTGACGCAGGCCGCGACGGTGTTGAGAAAGCCAGGCCGGGGGCAGCGGCGGGTCGGCGCCTGCCCACTCACTTACTTACGACGGCCCGCCCCGGCCGGAGAGAGGCACGACCGTCGTGGAGACGGCCTCGGCGGAAACATCATCGTCGGCCTCTTCGGCGTCATCGGGCGCGCACCCGCCCTCCTCCCCCAAGGGCAGTCGAGCGGGCGCCTCGCCTGCCACCTCTGCCTGCGGATCGATGTCATCCAGCAGTCCGGCGGCCTCCAGCTCGTCGACGCCGGGGAGGTCGTCGAGGTTTTCCAGGCCGAAGTGCTCCATGAATGCGGGCGTGGTGACCCAGGTCACGGGGCGGCCGGGCGTGCGCCGGCGCCCCTTGGGCGCGATCCAGCCGGCTTCCAGCAGGATGTCGAGCGTGCCCCGCCCCAGGTGGACACCGCGAATCTCCTCCACCTCCGCCCGCGTCACCGGCTGGTGGTAGGCGATGATCGCGAGCGTCTCCAGCGCCGCGCGCGAGAGGCGGCGGCGGACGACTCGGTGCACGGCCAGGTGATCGGCCAAGTCCGCTGCGGTGCGGAAGGTCCAGCCGCCCGCGACCTTCACGAGCTGGATACCGCGATACTCGTAGAAGGCGGCAAGCGCGGCGAGTTCCCCTTCGATATCGGTGCCTTCCGGCAGTTGCGCCGCGAGCGCCGCAGCCTCGACCGGCCGGCCCGCCGCGAAGATCATGGCCTCCATGATGCGGCGTGCGTGGGCCGCTCGCTCCTCATCCTCGGTGGGCTCCGGCGACAGCGACGATTCGTGGGGATCGGTCATGTCTCTTCCCGCCTCCGGCGGAGGTAGATCGGGCCGAATGGCTCCATCTGGCGAAGCTGCAACCGGCCCTCGCGCGCAAGCTCCAGCGACGCTGCGAAGGTGCTCGCGAGGCCCGAGCGGGCGGACGCCTCGCTCTCGGGACCGGACCCGCGGGGCAGGAAGCGCGCCAGGGTCTCCCAGTCCGGCGTGCTCCCCAGCAGCTTCGAAAGACGCTTGTAGGCGTCTTCCATCGAATGATAGGCGCTGAGCTCGATCAACAGGCCGCGCGGCTTGCGGCGGATGCGATGAGCGGCGTAGGCCCGCAGCAGCTCGACGAGCGTGCTCTCGTGCAGCGCCTCCTCATGCACCGGCAAGCCCTCGGCCGCGCCGGCGGCGAAGACGTCCCGCCCGAGCTGCGGGCGGTCCATCAAGGCGGCCGCAGCGTCGCGCATCGCGGCGAGTCGCCTCAGCCTGTAGGCGAGCGCGGCCGCCATCTCGGGCCCGCTCGGCTCCTCGTCGTCGGTCTCCTCGTCGGGCAGGAGCAGGCGCGACTTGAGGTACGCGAGCCACGCGGCCATGACCAGGTAGTTGGCCGCAAGTTCGAGGCGCAGCCTTCTGGCGTGGGTGACGTAGTCCAGGTACTGCTCGGCAAGCGCCAGAATGGAGATACGCGCGAGGTCGACCTTCTGGTTGCGGGCGAGTGTAAGCAGCAGGTCGAGAGGCCCCTCGAAGCCGTCGAGATTGACGATCAGCTGCGGCTCGTCGCCGGCGGCGCGAGGATCACGCGCGGGCGAACCCTCCGCACTCGCGTCGTCTTCGAAGGGTGTCAGATCGACCATGACACCAATGCCTCCACGCCGAACAATCCGACGATCAACTCGAAGCCCGCTGCCGTCGGCGGTAGCACGATCGCGGCCAACGGGCTGAACGTGCTGCCGAACTCCGCCGCTATCAGCGGCACGATAAAGAACGCGACCAGCACGGCAACTATACCGAAGCGCTCGAGTCGCGCGAAACGCTCGGCGTGGCGCGGCGGCAGCAGCCCGTGCACCACGCGGCCGCCGTCGAGCGGCGGCACCGGCAGCATGTTGAAGATGGCCAGCACCAGGTTGATGACGATGCCGAGGGTGAACGTCACCCGCCACCACTCGGCCAGCGATGCCGGAAACGCCGTCGCAGCATGGAGCAGGATTGCCGAGACGCAGGCCAGCAGAATGTTCATCCCCGGCCCGGCGAGCGCCACTAGGACCATACCGCCGCGCGGGTTGCGAAGCCTCGCCGGATTGACCGGCACGGGCTTCGCGAAGCCGAAGACGAAGGGCGCGCCGAGGGCGATCAACGCTCCCGGTAACAGAATGGTGCCCACCGGATGAACGTGCCTGATTGGATTGAGCGTGACCCGGCCGAGCCGCTTCGCCGTGTCATCGCCGAGCTTGAGCGCCGCCCAGCCGTGCGCGGCCTCGTGCAGCGTGATGGCGAAGAGCACCGGTATGACCCAGACCGATGCGGCGAGGAGCCACGCCTCGGTCACTGGGGCGACACCCGGGCCAGCAAGGCGTCCAACTCGCGGCGGCCATCGGCCTCATCGAAGGGATCCGGTTCCTGTCGCGTGGACTGCATGCGGTCAAAGCGCTCCCGCGCGCGACCGGCGAGCCGCGGCACCGCCGCCACGACCTCCTCCATTTCGGCACGCTTGCCGTTGCAATGAAGGGCCAGGTCGCAGCCGGCCGCGACAGCGGCGGCAGCCCGCGCGCCAACCGGCCCGGTCAGCGCCCCCATGGACAGATCGTCGCTGAAGAGCAGTCCATCGAAGCCGATCGCGCCCCGCACGGCCTCGTCGATCACGGCCTTGGAGAGCGTACCCGGTCGTTCCGCGTCAAGCGCGGTGTAGCAAACGTGGGAGGTCAGACCCGCCGGCGCGTCGCGCAGCGCGCGGAAGGGCACGAAATCGCGGCCGCGGAGCGCGGCGAACGAGGTTTCGACGCGCGGCAGCACCGCGTGACTGTCGGCAGTCGCCCGGCCATGCCCCGGCATGTGCTTGACCGCAGGCACGATACCGCCCGCCTGCAAGCCGTCCGCGACCGCGCGTCCCAGCCGGGTCACTGCACGCGGATCGGCACCGAGCGAGCGGTCGCCGACGACCGTGCTGGCTTCGACGAAGCGGAGGTCCAGCACCGGGGCGCAGTTGACCGTGACCCCGAGAGGATAGAGGTCCGCTGCCACCAGTCGGGCGCTCAGCCAGGCCGCGCGCGCACCGGCAGCTCCGTCGGTCTCCGCTAACGCACCGAGAAGCGCCGGCGCCGGCGGCGCGCACCAATGCGGCGGGGCGAGTCGGACCACCCGGCCGCCCTCCTGGTCGATCAACACCGGCGCGTCGGGCCGCGCGACCGCATGGCGCAGCGAAGCGACCAGGGCCCGAACCTGTTCTGGGCTCTCGCAGTTGCGCTTGAACAGGATGAAGCCCGCCGGATCGGCGTCGGCCATGAAGCGGCGCTCGCTTGCGTCGAGCACCGTGCCCGCGCAGCCAAGCACCACCGCCCTCGGCGCGGCGTGCGACGTCACGCCCGCCTCAATCCCGGGGCACGAAGCAATCGAGCCCGCGCGCCTTCAACTGCGCGCAGACCCGCTGCGCCGCCGCCTGGTTGCTGAGTGGGCCAGCGCGCAGCCTGTACGTGATGCCGCTGGCGCCGCTGTCGACGGGCATGATTAGCGGGCTGAGGCCGATCAGCACGTCCTCGTGGCGGCGGCGCAGCATCTCCCAATGACCCTCCAGCGGCCCTCTGGAATCGGCGGCACCGAGCTGGACATATCTCCAGGTGCGGGAGTCAGATTGCACCGGCGCTGGCGCAGTATCCTGCGGGGCGGCGACGGTCTCTTCGACCGCGGGCTCGGCCGGCGCTGCCCTTGCGATGCGCGTCGGCTTGTAAGGCGGCAGCGGCACCGGGTCTGCGTCGTCCGAGAGCAAGGGTTGGGACGGCGCCTCGGGCTCTGGCTCGCGCTGCAGCAATTCTTCGACCAAGGCCAGTGTTTCGGGCTCAAGCTCCGGCAACTCGTCGTCCGCGCCCCCTGGCCCGGCTTCCGGCGGAAGAGCTTCGGTCATGACCGGCTCATCGAGACCCGGCAGCGGGGATTCCTCGATTCGGGCAGCCGCCAGAGTTCCCGGCTTGGGCGGCGACGGCAGCAGAATTCCGTCGATTTCCCTGGGCTCCGATTCGAGCGGAGCCTCTTCCTCGACCGAAATGGGTTCCGTCGGCGCGTCGGGCTCCACCGGGAGTTCCTCCTGGATCGCGGCGATTTCGGGCGCCTCGGGCTCAACCGGGGTCGCCTCCTCGACCGGAGAGGGCGCCAGCTCGTCGACGATGACCGTATCCTGTTGTTGGGTCGCAACCTCGTTCGGCGCACCGGATGCCGCAACCGCAAGCTCCTCGGCGCGGTCGGCCTCGGGCAAGGGCGGGCTCATCGGCTCCTCCGGCGGCGGCAGGATCTGCTCCGGCGCTTCCTCGGGATCGGCCGTTGTCAGCGTCTCGTAGATCAGCGTGCCCTGGTTCGGAATTTCCATGCCGCCCGGATCGTCGGGCCGGACCTTCCACGGCTCTGCCGATGCGGTGATGAGCGGCACCGAGGCCTCGTCGGAGGACGATTGCTCGCCCCCCATGCGCTCCGTCACGGCCCACGCGCCGCCTGCGAGCACTGCAGCACCCAGCAGAATCCACACCGGGAGCAGTCGCGGGCGCCTGCTCTCGGCCCCCTCCTCGCCGGCGGGCTCCGCCGGCTCTGGCTGCTCCTGCGGCTCTTGCGGGCTCGGCGCCTCGGGCGCCGACGGGGCCTCGGGGCCGTCTTCGCCGCTCATCGCATCTCCTGCACCGGCTCGACTCCGAACAGCGCCAGCCCCTCCGCAATAACGATCTTGACGGCGCTGATTAATGCAAGCCGGGCGCGCGTCTCGTCCGGTCGCTCGCTATCGACGATGCGGAGCCGCGAGTCGTCCTTGCCCCTGGTCCAGAGCAGATGAAAGTCGGCCGCAGTGTCATGCAGATGAAAGGCGATGCGGTGCGGCTCGTGGGCCAGCGCGGCGCCGGCCAACACCCGCGGCCACTGGCACAGCCGCCGGATCAGATCGAGCTCGGCCGGGTCGTGCAGGCAAGAGAGATCGGCGCGCGCGAGGAGGGCGGGCGTGAGCTCCGCTTCAGGCACGACCTCTGCTCCGCGGCGCAGCGCCGAGCACGCCCTGGCGTGGGCGTACTGGACGTAGAAGACCGGGTTGTCCCGCGACTGCTCCAGGACCCTGCGAAGGTCGAATTCAAGCGGAGCATCGTTGCGGCGGGTGAGCATGATGAAGCGGACGACATCGCGGCCGACCTCGTCGACGACATCGCGAAGCGTCACGAAACGCCCGGCGCGTTTCGACATCGCCACCGGCTCGCCGCCGTCCAGCAGCTTCACCATCTGGCAAATCTTCACGTCGAGGGTCGCCGAATCCCCGGAAATCGCCGAGACGGCAGCCTTCATCCGCTTCACATAGCCGCCGTGGTCGGCGCCCCACACGTCGATCAGCTCGCTGAAGCCGCGCTCGATCTTGTCGCGGTGATAGGCAATGTCGGTGGCGAAGTAGGTCCAGGTGCCGTCGGACTTTCGCAGCGGCCGGTCGGTATCGTCGCCGAAGGAGCTGGCGCGGAAGAGGTCCTGCTCGCGCGGCTCCCAGTCCTCGTCGCGCTTGCCCTTGGGCGGCTCCAGCACCCCGCGATAGATCAGGTCGCTCCCTTCCAGAGCGCCATACGCGTCATCGACCCGGCCTTCGGCGACCAGCGCGCGCTCCGAGCTGAACACGTCGTGCCGCACGCCGAGCGCATCCAGATCGCCCCGTATGAGGTCCATCATGGCGTCGATGGCGAAGCTGCGGACCTCCGGCAGCCAGGCCGATTCGGGCTCCTCCAGCCAGCGCCGGCCGTCGCGGGCGGCGAGTGCCGCACCCACGGGCACCAGATAGTCCCCCGGATAGAGCCCCTCGGGAATGGCCCCGATGGTCTCTCCGCACGTCTCGCGGTAGCGGGCATGGACCGAGCGAGCGAGCGTATCAACCTGCGCGCCGGCGTCGTTCACGTAGTATTCCCGCGTCACGTCGAAGCCCATATGCGAGAGCAGATTGGCGAGCGCGTCGCCCACCACCGCCCCCCGTGCATGGCCGACATGGAGCGGTCCGGTGGGGTTGGTGGAAACATATTCCACGTTGATGCGCCGCCCTTGACCCAGGTCATGCGCACCGTATCCGGGCCCGGTGGCCAGCAGTTCGGCCAACCGCTCCCACCAGAATTCATTGGTCAGCCTCAGATTGACGAAGCCGGGTCCGGCCACCTCGACCGCGCGTATTTGCGGGTGCACCTGCAACCGTTCCGCCAGATACCCGGCGATCTCGCGCGGCTTGCAGCGCGCCTGCTTGGCGAGCACCAGCGCCGCATTGCAGGCCGCATCGCCATGCTCCGCATCGCGCGGCGGTTCGACCAGGACCGCCGAAAGATCGAGCCCCGCGGGCAACGCGCCGGCATTGCCCAGTTCTTCAATCTCTTCGCGGATAACACCCGACAAGTAACTGAAAACATTCATCTCCACAGCACCGTATCGAAGAGATTGCGATGTTCCTGGATGGCGAAGCGATCCGTCATTCCGGCGACGTAGTCGGCAACCACCCGCGCCGTACTCAGCGTGCGCGGACCGTCGCACCGCGCGCCCCACTCCTCCGGAAGGCATTGCGGCTCCTCGATGAAGAGCTCGAAGAGCTCGCGCACGGTCCGGCGCGCCTTGCTGGCCATCCGGTTGACCTTGTGATGACGATACATGCGCTCGTGCAGGAAGGCCTTCAAGGCCTCACCGTGGGCCTGCATCGTCGCCGAGAAGGCGATCAGCGGGGCGCCGTGGTTGCGCACGGCCTCGACGTTCGCCGGTCCAGCCTCCTCCAGCCGCCGCCGGCTGGAATCGACCACGTCCTCGACCATGGCGCCGATCATGCGGCGGACCGTCTCATGAATCCGGCGGCTTGCATCGCCCCCTGGATGATCGGTGGCCACGTCTTCCAGGATTGCTCCCACCAGGGGGACGTCCCGCAGGTCGTCGACGGCGAAGAGGGCCGCGCGCAGCCCGTCGTCCACGTCGTGATTGTTGTAGGCGATGTCATCCGCCAGCGCAGCGATCTGGGCCTCCAGGCCGGCGTGGGTGTCGAGCTCCAGGTCGTGCCGGGCCGAGTAGGCCTCGATGGCGCCGGGGGTCGCATCCGCCGGACGCGGGCCATTGTGCTTCGCCACCCCTTCCAGGGTCTCCCAGGTCAGATTCAAGCCGTCGAAGTCGTTATAGCGCTGCTCCAGGGCGGTCAGGATGTGCACGGTCTGCGCGTTGTGATCGAACCCGCCGTAAGCGGCCATCGCCTGGTCCAGCGCGGCCTCGCCAGCATGGCCGAAGGGCGGGTGCCCGAGATCGTGAGCCAGCGCGAGAGCCTCGGCGAGGTCCTCGTTCACGCCGAGGACGCGGCTGATCGAGCGCGCGATCTGCGCCACCTCCAGGCTGTGTGTCAGCCGGGTGCGGTAGTGATCCCCCTCGTGATAGACGAAGACCTGGGTCTTGTGCTGGAGGCGGCGGAACGCCGCGCAATGGATGATCCGGTCACGGTCGCGCTGAAACGCCGTCCGCGTGCGGCTTTCCGGCTCCTGATGGAGGCGCCCGCGGCTCCGCTCGGGGAACGAAGCGTAGGGTGCGGGCGTGAATTGCAGGGCAGATGTCGCCACACCTGACGCAGAAATGGCGCTCGTGCTCGTGCCCACGCTCACATCTCGCCTGCGGGGCCGCGGATCGCGTGCAGCCGCTTGGTCGGCAGCATGATCGGCGGCGGCACCGCGTAGAAGGTGTGGACCTCCGGCGAGGCCTCCTCCGGTTCGGACTCGTCACCACCGCCTTCGGCCGAGCGGATCACCACGTCGTGGCCCGAGCGCCGGGTTTCGCGCATGACCGACTGAAGCCGCTGGGCGGCCGCCTGGTCCCAGGGCAGCGCATAAAAGCGCGGCGTTCCATCGACGGAAAGCCAGAGGTAGATCGCTTCGTCCTCGCGCAGTGCGGCCGAGAGCACCCGCGCGCCCGCCACGCTCTCCAGTTCGGAGGAGAGTGTCTTCGGCCGCGATAAGAGCATTGAATAGCTGAAATAACCGATCACGACGAGGGCGGCGAGCAAGCCCACGGCAACGGCTTTCCAAAGCGCCCGTCGCCGGGACCAGACCGCGATGCTCGCGAGCGCGGCGCCCACCAGCGCCAGGACGACGTAGAGGTAGGCGAAGCTATCCACCCGGCCGCACCTCGCGAGAGCGGAGCTGGGATTGCGCGTATTCCCGTATCAGCGAGAGCCTGACGTCGTTGACGCTGCCGTGTACGAGCGCGCCCTTGCCGGTCAGCGCAAAGCGGAACACGGTCGTTTCGTGGCGCGGATAGCGCAGCTCGACCTCCTTTTCGAGGATCGGAGTCGGCCTGTCCTCCCCTTCACGCTTGACGCTGACCACGACCTGGACCTGCACCGGCGTCGGGCGCGTGGGGTCCTCCAGACGGTAAGCCTGGACGTTGACGATCCACTCGCCGGGCACGATGCCCCGACTGTAGACAATCTCGTAGTTGATATCGGTAAGGTCTTGAAACAGGCCGAGATCGTCACGCAGGAGGTTGACAACCTCGTTGCCCTTGTTGGGGAAGCCGACCGGCAGCCTTTCCGGCGCCTTGACCCAGAGATCGATGTCGGCGTCGCGATCGGCCGCCCACAGCAGCTCGATGATCACGTTGCCGGGATCGCTCATCCCCTCGGCATCGTTCTCGGACTCGGCGCTCGGATTGAGAAAGGGCAGCAGCATGAGCACCATCGCGACGAAGGCTGCCAGCGCGAGCAGCGTGACGTCGCGGAAGATCGTGCCGCTATCGTCGTCAAACTCGTCCATCGGCCGCGAGAAGCTCGCTGTAGAGTGTGGAGGTGCCCGTCGCCAGCATACGGTAGTTAACGGTAAGCCACAGGCCCAGCACAGCTCCTTCCAGGGTGGTGTAGAGAGCGACCGACATGCCGCTGATGAGGGTGGAGATCATCGGCTGCACGGCGGCGAGCGTACCGGCGTCTTCCGCCGAGACACCGGAGAGCGCGATGATGAATCCCGCCACCGTGCCGATCAGTCCGAGCACGACCAGCGCAGCGGCGATCTGCCTGACCACGGCAATGCGGCTGAAGAGCCGCGCCTTGAGGGCCTCGGCCATGAACTCCGGGCGGACGGGCGCACGGGTCCATTCGTCGGGAAGATCCACCGTCCCGCCCTCTTCCAGCCGGTTGAGGGCCGCGCTGGTCTTGAACAGGCGGTAGCCGCAAAGCGCCAGGCCCACCGCGAAGACGCCGAAGATGACGAAGACGAGGCCGGTGGGGTCCGCCTCGGCAATCCGCGCAATCCAGCCCTGCGCGCCGGCGAGCCCGAGCAGGGCCGCGCCCACGATATTGACGATCAGGAACCGGTAGAGGAGCAGATAGCGGCGCAACCGGTCGCCTCCCGGGTCGTGGCGGCGGCACGCGCGGGCGCAATGCACCCGGACCACTGTCCCCGACCGTCTATCGAACGTCGGCGCCTGTCAATGGTGATGTCCTGGTCCGACAGACGGCGAATAAAGGAATGCCCGGCCGTCAGGCCGCAGCAAAGCGCTCCACCTTGATCCGCTGAGCGCGGTCGCGTGCCTGCCACAGATCATAGGCCATCTGCATTCCCAGCCAGGTCTCAGGCGTCGAACCGAAGGCTTTTGACAGCCTTATTGCCATATCGACCGAAACCCCCGTGCGCTCGTTGATGAGTTCGGAGAGTGCCTGGCGCGTGACCCCAAGCCCCTGTGCGGCCCGTGTCACGGTAAGCCCCAGGGGCTCCAGGCACTGCCGCTTCACGATCCCACCCGGATGCGGCGGATTGTGCATCGCCATCTCCCGTCTCCTCAGTGATAGTCGACGTAATCTACATCGACCGCCGATCCGTCCTCGAAACGAAAGGTCACACGCCAGTTGCTGGAGACCGAAACCGCATAGTGGCCCTTCAGCCGTCCCTTCAACTCATGCAAGCGGAACCCGGGCAGGTTCATGGCGTCCGGTCCATGACTGTTGTCGAGAGCCGCCAGAATGTCTCTCAATCTTTGGACGTGGTCTGGTGCTACCCATCGGGCCGTCCTGCCATCGTAGAGTGCCTTCAAGCCCCGATGCCTGAACGACGCAATCATTGCCGCACGGTAGAATGGCGCCTGACAGTTGACAAGCGACGCACGACCAAATTTCCAAGTTTGCCGCCCGCCTGTGCCTCCAGGCATCGTGGGAGTCTATCATCCTCAAGTTGTCCATCATCGGAGACAACTGAATGATTGAGGCCGACGCCTTCCTGGAGCCTGCGCGGGATCGCGGGTTCTCGTTCTATACCGGCGTCCCCTGCTCCTTCCTTACGCCGCTGATCAACCGGGTGATCTCCGATCCGGCGCTCGGCTACGTGGGTGCGGCGAGCGAAGGCGAGGCCGTGGCGGTGGCGGCGGGCGCCTGGCTCGCAGGCCGGCGCACGGTCGTGATGTGTCAGAACTCCGGCCTCGGCAACACCGTCAACCCGCTGACGTCCCTCAACCATCCCTTCCGCATTCCGACGCTCCTGATCGTCACCTGGCGCGGGCAGCCGGGGCTCAGGGATGAACCCCAGCACGAGCTCATGGGCGAGGTGATGGGATCGCTCCTCGATACCATCTCCATCGGCCATACCGGCTTTCCCAAGGAGACCGGGACCGTGCCGGTGGCGCTCGACCGAGCCGAGCAGGCCATGGCGGCGGACGAGCTACCCTTTGCCCTCGTCATGGAGAAGGGCAGCGTGCGCGACGACGGTCTCGATCAACCGGACCGGCCGGTCCACCCGCGCGGTCAGATCGAAGATCTACGCCAGGGTGGCGAACGGCCGGCGCGAATCGACCTCCTGCGCTGCGTTCAGGCGCTCGTGCCCGCCGAAGCCGCGGTGGTCGCGACCACCGGCAAGACCGGGCGCGAGCTGTTCACGCTCGAAGACCGCCCTCAGCAGCTCTACCAGGTGGGTTCCATGGGCTGCGCGTCCGGGATGGGCCTCGGCATCGCGCTCAACACGGCCCGCCCCGTACTGGTGCTGGACGGCGACGGCGCGGCGCTGATGAAGCTCGGTACGCTGGCCACGATCGGCGCCCACGCCCCGGGCAATCTGATTCATGTCCTGCTCGACAATGGCGTGCATGATTCGACCGGCGGGCAGGCAACTGTCTCTCCCAACGTCGATTTTGCCGCTGTCGCCCAGGCCTGCGGCTACCCCAGGGCCTACCGTTGCGACACCGAAGCAGGCTTCGCCCAAGCCCTGGAGGCGTCGCTCGCAGGCAGCCCGAGACCAGTGCTAATCCATGCGCTGATCGCGCCCGGCTCTGTCGCCGAGCTGGGGCGTCCCACGGTACCGCCCCGCGACGTGGCACGCCGCTTCCGCTCCTTCATAATGGGATGATTCTCGTCGGACGCGCCGGTGCGGCGCCGCATCGTTAATCGTTAGGATGTATCTGGTCCGCATTGACGTGTAATGTTCCAACTCCGCACCCTTAGGGAGGACAGACTATGACGCTACTCAGACTCACCACATGCGCGCTGGCCGCCGTCGCCCTCATGGGCGCGACCTTCAGCGCCGCCAACGAGGCGAGCGCGCAGGAGAAGAAGTTCATCTCCATCGGGACCGGCGGCCCGACCGGCGTCTATTTCGTGGTCGGTAACTC
Source organism: Alphaproteobacteria bacterium (assembly GCA_965207055.1). GTDB lineage: Bacteria > Pseudomonadota > Alphaproteobacteria > UBA828 > UBA828 > WTGU01. Next base: position 292,076 of record CBDBLP010000001.1, read on the forward strand.
GGTCTGCCGCATGGTCCACAAGGAAGCCGCCGAAGGCCGCAAGTCGGGCCGCAAGCACGGCATCCGCTGCGCCGCGCCATCCACCGGCGGCTCGACCTACAACATCGGGCAGATCTGCCAGGGCGAGCTCGACTTCGGCGTCGCCCAGTCGGACTGGCAGTTCCATGCCGTCAACGGCAGTTCCGAAAAGGTCACGAACTGCCCCGGCCTGCGCGCGGTCTTCTCCGTGCACGGCGAGCCCTTCCACCTGATCGCCGGCTCGGGCACAGAGATCGGCTCCTTCACCGAAACGAAGGGCATGCGGGTGAACATCGGCAATCCCGGCTCCGGCCAGCGCGGCACGACCGAGGTTCTGATGGAAGGCTACGGCATCACCACCGACGACTTCGCGGCGGCAACTGAGCTGACCTCGACCGAGCAGTCCCAGGCGCTCTGCGACGGCAAGATCGACGCCTACGGCTACACGGTCGGCGTGCCCAATGCCGGCGTGTCCGTGGCGACCGACGGCTGCGGTGCCTACATCGTCAACCTGAATGGCGAGGTCGAGCAGAAGCTGGTGGCCGAGAATCCCTACTATGCCTTCACCACGATCCCGGCCGGCACCTACAAGACCACGACCAGCGACGTGACGACCTTCGGCGTGATGGCGACCTTCGTCAGCCACGAGAGCGTTCCCGAAGATGTGGTCTACGAGGTCACCCGCGCGGTGATGGAGAACCTGGACGACTTCAGGTCGCTGCACCCCGCCTTCGCCAACCTCGATCCCGCCAACATGATCAAGAACGGTCTGTCCGCGCCGATTCATGCGGGCGCGGCGAAGTACTACGCTGAACAGGGCTGGTAATAGCCCTCGCGATCATGACGGCCGGCGCCCCCGAACGGGTGCCGGCCGTTCGCTTTCAGATTGTCCCGAGACGGACAACGCAAAGGGGCGCACGCGCCGGACAGGGGCGCCCGTGACGAATAGCGAGCCGAGCGCGGCGGCCACGCCCGCCGAAGTTCAAGAGACCCTGGAGAAGGTCGAGTACCAGGGGCGCCGGCAGGGGCCGCGCCTGGCGCTGCTCATAAGCCTGCTTTGCTTCCTGTGGTCGGTCTACCAGCTCTGGATCGCCTCGCCTCTGCCCTTCATGTTCGATTTCGCCATCATCGGCGACGTGCCGGCGCGCGGCATTCATCTGTCGATCGCGCTGCTGCTCTGCTTCCTCATGTACCCGATGACACGCCGCTGGAGCGAGCGCCGCTTGCCGCCGTGGGACATCGCCTGCGCCCTCGTCGGCTGCGTCGCCGCCCTCTACCTGTTCTTCGGCTGGGACGGTCTCGTCTCCCGTCACGGGCTTCTCTACGTCTGGAACGGCATCCCGGTCGAAGCCATCCTCGGCGGTGTCGGCATCCTGCTGCTGCTCGACGCGACGCGGCGCGCGATCGGGATACCGCTGGTCATCGTCTGCGCGGTCTTCCTCGTCTACTCGATCTTCGGCCAGTCGATGCCGGACGTCATCTCGCACAAGGGGCTGAGCCTGAACCGGCTGATCGGCTATCAGTGGCTCACGGGCGAGGCGATCTTCGGCATTCCGCTCAGCGTCTCGGTCAGTTTCGTGTTCCTGTTCGTGCTCTTCGGCGCATTGCTCGACAAGGCGGGTGCGGGGCAGTACTTCCTCGCGCTTTCCTTCGCCATGGTGGGGCGCTTCGCCGGCGGGCCGGCCAAGGCGGCAATCCTCGCGTCGGGCATGACCGGCATGGTCTCCGGCTCGTCGATCGCCAATGTGGTGACGACCGGGACCTTCACCATTCCCGTCATGCGGCGGATCGGCATGCCTGCGGTCAAGGCCGGCGCTATCGAGGTCGCGGCATCGACCAACGGCCAGCTCATGCCGCCGATCATGGGAGCGGCCGCCTTCATTATCGCCGAGTTCATCGGCATCTCTTATTTCGACGTGGTGGCGGCAGCGGCGATTCCCGCGGTGCTCAGCTATCTCGCGCTGCTCTACATCTCCCACCTGGAGGCCAAGAAGCTCGGTCTCAAGGGCTTGCCGCGAGTCGAGATTCCGCCATTTCGCAAGACCTTCTTCAGCGGCGCCCACCACCTGATACCCATCTTCATCCTGGTCTATCTGCTGATGGTCGAGCGCTGGAGCGCGCACAGCGCGGTCTTCTATTCGATCCTCTCGGTGATGGCGATCATCGTCGTCAGGCGGATCATCGCGTCGGCCCGCGGCGGCGATCAGCCGATGGGCGAGGCGCTGCGCGACGGCTTTACCGAGATCTATATCGGCATGGTGGCAGGCGCGCGCAACATGGTGGGGATCGCCGTTGCCGTCGCCGCCGCCGGCATCATCGTCGGCGCGGTCTCGTCCACCGGCCTCAACAACGCGATGGTGGGCGTCGTCGAAGCGATCGCCGGCGGCAACGTCTACATCCTGCTCGGGCTGACCGCGATTCTCTGCATCGTCCTCGGCATGGGTCTGCCGACGACCGCCAACTACCTCGTGGTCGCCTCCCTGCTGGCCGGCGTGCTCGTGGAGCTTGGCAATGCATCGGGTCTCGTCCTGCCGCTGATCGCCGTCCACCTCTACGTCTTCTATTACGGCCTGCTGGCGGATTCGACGCCACCCGTCTGCCTTGCCGCCTTCGCGGCCTCGGCCATATCCAGGGCGGATCCGCTGAAGACCGGCGTGCAGTCATTCATGTACGACATCCGTACTGCCATCCTGCCGCTGGTCTTCCTGTTCAACACGGAACTGCTGTTGATCGGTGTCGAGAGCATCTGGCACGGTGCCCTGGTGGCAGTCATGTCGCTGCTCGCAATCCTCGCCTTCAGCTCGCTTACCCAGGGATGGATGTTCGTCAAGGTACGCTGGTACGAGGCGCTTCTGCTCGCCGCAGCGTGCTTCATGCTGTTCCGCCCCGGCTTCTTCATGGACCACATCGCGCCGCCCTTCGAGCCGGTCGCGTACCAGTCCTTCGCGTCCGGCGAGTTCATGCCCGAGCCCGGGCGCCAGGTCCGCCTCCACGTCACGCGGGAGACCGACTACGGCGAGCGCTACAAGCTCTTCGTCATGGAAACCCCGGCGGACCAGGCAGCGACGCCGGCGGAGACCTTCGGCGTCGGGCTGGAGCGGGAGGAGGACGGCCGCTACGCCGTGGTCGACCTCGCCTGGAACGGCATGGCGGAGCAGGCGGGCATCGACTGGGGCGACTACGTCACGGGCGTGGACGTGGAGCAGACGGACCTGCCGCCCAAGGAGCTGATCTATCCCGCCGGCCTGGCGTTGTTGGGCCTGGTCTTCCTGTCGCAACTCGTGCGCGGCAGGCGCGCTGCCCGCGCGTCTCCGTAACGGGCGTCGGCGCCAGGGCTGAGCCCTGCCCCGCCGCCTACAAGGTGCGGCAGAGGCGGAACGCGTCAAGCACCGCGGCGTAGATATTGCGGCTGGAGACCGCATCGCCGATGCGGAAAAGTGCAAACCCGTCGCTTCCGCTCTCGGGCTGCGGCGCGCCCGCGAGCAGAGCCCGCTGATCGACCACGCCGTGGTTCGAGGAGCGATCCACGAGACCCTGAAAGAGCGCGTCGGCCGGGCGCGTCCCGTGCTCGACCACGATCCGGCCGGTCTCGTGCTCCTCGGCCTCGTCGGTGAGCTCGTTGCGGAAGGTGACACGCAGGCGATTACCCTCGCGTTCGACGCGCTCCAGGCGCCGGTCGAGCTTTGGTTCGATGCCGAGCTCGTAGGTGCGCCGGCGCCAGATGACCTGCTCCGCGTAAGACATCTCCATCGCGAGATGGCCATCGAGGCCGAAGAATGCGACCTCCCCGCCCGCTTGCCGGATCGCCTCCGCCGCCGTGAGCGCCGCGTGACGGCCGGTCCCGTCGTAGACGATCGAAGCCTCGGCTGCGCTCGCCGCGCCCGCGAGGACATCCCACACGTTGGTGCAGTGCTCTGCACCCTCGATCCAGTCGAGATCGGGGACTCCGCCAGTCGCGACGACGACGATATCGGCATCGTTCTCGACCGAACTGGGCCCGACGGGACAGTTGAGGCGAACGTCGACACCCAGCCGCTCCAGCTCGCGGACCCGCCACTCGACGATCCCTGCAAGTTGGCTGCGCCAGCTAGCCTGCGCGGCCAGCAGCACCTGCCCGCCGAGCCTCTCCGAGGCTTCGCAGAGCCGTACATCGTGGCCGCGCTCGGCGCAGACCCGTGCGGCCTCCAGTCCGGCCGGCCCGCCGCCCGCGACGAGCACGCTGTGCTTCGCCGTCGCCCGCTCGATTGCGTGCGGCATTACCTCCTCGTGGCCGGTGGACGGATTGTGAATGCAGGTCGGGCGCAGCGGGCTCATGCAATGGGTCGCGCCGACGCAGGGGCGCACGCGCGCCTCCTCGCCGCGGGCGAGCTTGGCGACCAGGTCGGGGTCGGCGATGTGCGCGCGGGTCATCGCCACCATGTCGAGCAGCCCGTCCCGGATCGCGCGCCGCGCCGTCTCCAGCGAGGTGATGCGGGTTGCGTGGAAGACCGGGAGCCCCACCGCCTGCTTGAAGGCCCCTGCGCGGGCCAGGAAGGGCGCCTCGGGCGAGGCCATGCCGGGCATGCAGTCCACCGCAAGCTTGAGCTCCGTATCGATGCGGCCGTAGATCGCGTTGAAGAAGTCGATGGTGCCCGACGCCTCGAAGATGGCGGCGATCTTCAGGCCCTCCTCGAACCCGATGTGGTGGGGTCCCGCCTCGTCGATGACGAAGCGGATGCCGACGATGAAGTCGTCTCCCACGCGCTTGCGGATCGCTTCGTGCACCATCAGCCCGAAGCGGCAGCGGTTCTCGACCGAACCGCCGAACTTGTCGCTGCGCCGATTGGTAGCCGGCGAGAGAAACTGGCCGATGAGATGGGCACCGGCGAAGGTCTCGATGCCGTCGAGACCGCCCTCCTTGCATCGCGCCGCGGCCTCGGCGAAGTCGGCCACGACACGCGCGATGTCGCGCTCGTCCATCTCCCTGGCGAAGGCCCGGTGCAGAGTCTCGCGCACGGGCGACGGGCCGATGGGTGCGAGCGCCGCTCCTGCATAAGGCTCGCCCCGTCCGCCGACATGGCTCACCTGGCACATCAGTGCGGCGCCGCGGGCGTGGATGCGCCCCGAGAACTCTTGGAAATGCTCGACGACGCGCTCGTCGTAGAGGTTGATCTGCGGCAGCTGCCACGCGGATTCGGGCGAGACGTTCGAAGAACCGCCGAACATCGTGAGCGCCAGCCCGCCCCTCGCCTTCGCCTCGTGATAGCGCTGGTAGCGCTCGCTCGGCATGCCGTCTTCGACGAGCCCGCAGGCGTGGCTGGTGCTCATGATGCGGTTCTTGAGCGTGAGGTGCTTCAGCCTGAAGGGCTGCAGCAGCGGATCGCTCGTGGTGTCATGGGGAACCGGCGCCGTCTGAGACATGTAACCACCCATCGCCGAGGGGCGCGCGGCCCGTTGAATACACGCTCGTGCAAGATAGCGGCGCCGACCGCAATCGGCGACATGAGGAAGGGCCTGGAATTCGGTTGCGCGCGTGCAACAACCGTGCGCCAAATGCGCCGCCTTCTCTCTGGAGTTGCCGGCATGGAAGGGTTTCTCGGCCGTCTGGGCGCCGCCGCCTTCGAGGACGTGCCCCACTTCGGCCACTACGACGTGGTGGTCGTCGGTGGCGGCCCTGCCGGGATTGCCGCATCCACCACCGCTGCCGAGTTGGGCCACAGGACTCTCCTGATCGAGCGTCTGGGCTATTGCGGCGGCGCTGCGGTCTCAGGCATGTCGGGCACCGTTTGCGGGCTCTACATGACGGTGGAGGAGCCGCGCATGGCGCAGCCGCAGCAGGTCATCTTCGGGTTTGCGGAGCGCTTTCGCGCGGCGCTCGAAGCCGCAGGAGGCGTCACCCGGCCGCAGATCTACGGCAAGACCTGGGTCGTCACGCACGACTGCGCCACTTACAAGCGAGTCGCCACCGACCTCGTGCGGGGTGCGGGTGTCGATGCCCTCTACCACACCCAGATGATCGACGTGATCGTGGAGGACGACGCCCTGGCCGGTCTCGTTCTCCACACCAAGTCTGGCTACACCAGAGTGAGCGCCGAGCGGGTCATCGACGCCAGCGGCGATGCCGATGCCGTCTTCAAGATGGGTCTGCACACGACCAAGGGCAACAACGGCGTCATCCAGAACCCGACCATGATGTTCAAGATCGGCAATGTCTACGTTGAGCGCTATCTCGACTATTGGGGCGAAGACACGATTTCTCCGCCCAAGGTCGTTTCGATGCTGGAAGCCCGTGACGAGCTGGTTCGCAAGAAAGTTTGGTTGTTCCCCACCGTCAATCCGCGAGAACTTCTGGTCAATGCGACCAAGATTACGGGCTTCGATGGGCGCGCACTGGACGTTACCGACCCGGTCGACCATACCGAAGCCGAACAGTTCTCGATCTATCAAGCGCGTGCGTTTTTCGAGTTTCTCAAGGAGAACGTTCCCGGCTGCGAAGACGCCTATTTCATCGATTACGGCGCCGAGGTCGGCGTGCGCCAGACGCGTTCCATCGACGGATTGGCGCGTCTCATGAACACCGATGTCGTGGGCACGAGCAAGAGGCCCGACGCCATCGCCCGTTCAAGCTGGCCCATCGAGCTTCATTACGGCGCCAAGCCGAAGACCGAATGGCTGGTCGACGACTACTACGAGGTGCCATTTGGCACGCTCGTTCCCAAGGAAGGCCGCAACGTCATCGTCGCCGGCCGCTGCCTCAGCGCAGAGCATGAGGCGCTGGCGAGTTGTCGCGTCACGGCGCAGTGCTTCGAATACGGCCGCGCCGCCGCGATCGCAGCCGACATGTCCATCAAAGACGAGCTGGCCTTCCAGGAGATCGACGGCGTGGCGGTCGCAGAGCGGATGAGAGCCGGAACATTCGTGTAGGCACGATGCGGCAAGAGAAGAGACATACATCTATGTAGTTATGTGATGAACTTCATCCGATGAAACAATATCAATGTCCTCCGTAATCGTCGAAGGGATCGAGTTGCTGGCGATCGGGCCCGATGGCGAGAAAGTGACCTGGTCGTCGCATCTCGGGCCCATGTACGAAGCGCTGATCGTGGCGCGGCTCTTCCTCTCCAATGGCGTGGAGGCGATCGCCGGGACCACGACATATACCGAGCACGAGTTCGACAAGGCGACGTTTCATGCAGCGGCCTTGATGGCGCCCTTCGTGCTCGGGCGAGACGCGTTCGACACCCACGTTGCCTACCACGACATGCGAAAGCGCTACGTCCCTCTTGGACACGCGGCGCTTTCCCTCTTCGATATTGCCCTGCATGACGGCAAAGCAAAGTCCGAGAGCCTGCCGACTTATCGAATGCTGGGCGCTGCCCGGCACGAAATCCCAGCCTATGCGTCGAGTCCACTATTGCTGACAGATCAAGCCTATATCGAGTATTGCCGTCATGTACTGGAGCTGGGCTATCGGGCGATCAAAATCCATCCCTACTGCGTGTTCGATGACGATGTGCGTTTGGTCAACGCGCTCATCGAAGAATTCGCGGGATGGGATGTTTCTTGGAGTCTGGACGTGGACGAGATGTATTCGCTCGACCAAGCGCTTTGCATGGGAAAAATCCTGGATGAAGCGTGTTGGGAATTCTTTGAGGCGCCGCTTCCCGACGGCGATTTGGATGGCTACAAGACGCTGGCGGACGCGCTCCATCTCGATGTGATCTGCGGCGGAAACAATCTCCCCAACCAGCAGCTGATAGAGTTCGCGTTGAAGATAGGCGCGTGGGACCGAAGCCGCTTCGACGTGACCGGGATCGGCGGCTTCACCGGCGCCGACGAGGTCGTGGCGGCCACGCGCGCCCACGGCAAGACCTGCGAAGTGCAGAGCTGGGGCTACACGCTGACTCAGGCGGCGAACCTGCACCACATGCTCACGCATTCGGCCTGCGACTACTTCGAGCAGGCGACGCCGGTAGAAAAATACGAGTTCGGCGCGCGACAGGTCATTCGCCCAGACGCAGAGGGCCTCGTCCGCCCAAGCGATCTGCCTGGACTGGGAGTCGAAATGGATTGGGGGCGGATCGAGCCCTTCGTCTATGCGCGGCGGGTATTCTCGACATGACCGTGACGGTGGAGCGGGTGGAGGTCCTCTGCCTGCAGGATCCGCAAGCCGCCTATTACCGCTTCGAGGGCAGCTATCGAAACGTCGTCGTGCTGGTGCATGGCGACAACGGGCTCGTGGGCATTGGCGAGAGCGACGCGCCGCCCGAGATCGTCAAGGCCGCGATCGAGATGGCGCCCTACAACCACCTGGCCGAGGGGCTCGCTGGCATCGTCACCGGGCAGGCGGTGGACGATCCGCGCCGCCTGTGGGACGAGATGTATGCGCGCACACAGTGGCATGGTCGGCGTGGTGCGGCGCTTCACGCGATCAGCGCGCTCGATATCGCCATCTGGGACCTGTTCGCGCAGTCAAGGGGCATGCCGGTTTGCGAGGCGCTTGGCGGCTCTCGTCACGACCGACTCCCCGCCTACGCGACCATCTATCCCCTCGAGGACGAGCCCGCGCGCATCGACGCACAAGTCGCGTCGCTGCTGGAACGGGGTTTCCGCCACCTCAAGATCTGCGTCGAGCCGTGGTGGAGCGAGCCCGACCGGGTGCGGCGAAACCTGTCTCACCTGCGCAACCTGGTGGGGTCGGAGCGCGGCCTGATGCTCGATGTGGCGCAAGAGTTCTCGCAATTCGATCAGCTGGCGCCTTTTCTCGAGCTGCTGGCGGAATTGGACTTCGCCTGGATCGAGGCGCCCTTCCCGCTCGACGAGTTGGAGGAGCACGCGCGGCTGCGCGCCGCGACGCGCATCCCTGTCGGCATCGGCGACACGGGCCTCACCACCTGCAGAGAGTTCGAGCCCTTCCTCGCGGCCGATGCCTTCGATGTCGCACAGCCGGACCTCACGGTATTCGGCGGCTTCACCGAAGCGTTGCGGCTCACGCAGATGCTGGAAGGCACGGGCAAGCGAATCGTGCCCCACGCCTACAACACCGACATCACCATCGCGGCCAATCTTCACTTCCTGGCCACTCGGCAAGACGCGGAGTTGATCGAATACTCGACAAGCCCGTCGCGCCTGCGGCAGGGCCTGGTACGAGGTCTCGCGCCGATCGGCGCCGACGGGGCGATCCCGGTCCCCACCGCCCCCGGGCTCGGCGTCACGCTGAACGACGATGCGGTCGCGGAATTCGGGCTCAGTCGCGGCGCTGAAGCATGCCGTTGATGGTGAGCCCTACCGCCAGGATGATCCCGCCCAGCACCACCGTGATCAGCCCAACCGCCGGCACCATGGGCGTGTAACCGCCGATCATCTTGCCGTAGAGCCATTCGGGCACGGTGACATCGGCCCCGCTGGTGAAGTAGGCGAGCGGGAAATTGCCCCACGAGAGCAGCACCGCGAACAGGAACCCGGCGAAGATACCGGGTCCGAGCAGGGGCAGCGTGATAGTTCGGAAAATCTGCCAGCGCGAGGCGCCGAGGTCGTAAGCCGCCTCTTCCACCGCCGAATCGTAGCCATAGGCCTGGATCGCGATCACCAGCGTCACGATCGGCACGATCCAGACGAGCTGGGCGAACACCGTCGACTGCCAGGACATCTGGATGCCGATGGAGTTGAACCAGAGCTGCAGCGCGAGCCCTAGCACCGCTTGGGGGAAAAAGATCGGGATCAGCAGCACCTGCTGGAAGAGCCTCCGCCCGCGCCAGTCGTAGCGGGCGTAGGCGAGCGCACCGAAGAAGGCCAGGATCACCGAGATCAGCGCCACGCAGACGGCGATCGTCAACGACGTGAGAAAGCTCTCGTGCACCTGCAGCGAATCCCACGTCATCTCGTACCACTTCGACGAGGTTCGCTTCATGGGGAAGAGGAAGAAGCGCGACTTGGAGATCGACGCCAGCCCGACGATCACCATCGGGATGTACATGATCACCAGGATGACGGCGATGTAAGCGGCCAGCAGTCGGCGGGTGAGCAGCCTGTCGATCGTGCCCACGGCCTAGCGTTTTCCCAGCATGCGGTCGAGGTTCACCCGCCGCATCGCGAGCCACACGGCGGACCCCGCCAGCACGATCATCAGCACCGACAGCGCCGAGCCGCGCGGCCAGTTCTGCCCGAAGGTGAAGGCGGATTCGATGTCCTGCGCGACGGTGACGATGACGCCCTTGCCGAGGAACTTGGCCTCGTTGAAGGCGCCGAGCGAGATCACGAAGCAGAGCAGCGAGCCAATCAGGATTCCCGGCATCGCCAGTGGGAGTTCGATGTCCCGAAAGACTCGCCAGCGCGATCCACCCAGGTCGTAGGCCGCCTCGCGCGCCTCCCTGGGCACGTTGCCGAGCCCCAGCAGGATGGGGAAGAGCATGAAGGGCAGGTAGATGTAGCAAATGCCGAAGACGATGGCCGGCACGTTGTTGACCAGGCTCCCGGTCTCCAGACCTGTCACTACCTTGAGCGCGCCGTCGAGGAAGCCGCTCTTGTCGAAGAAGAGCACCCAGCCCTGCAGCCGGATGTTCTCGGCGACGAAGAGAGGCGCCACGATCAGCAGAGTGAGCAGGTGGGCCCGGCGCCCCTTGATCCGCCTCAGCGCGACCGCCAGCGGATAGCAGACGACGAGCAGGATCACGACGCTGATGAACGCGAGGAAGAGCGACCAGGCGAAGGAGATGTAGAAGTCCTGCTCGACGATATCGATGTAGTTCTCGAGCGATGGCGGACCCGGTATGGAGAAGCTGCCGCGCTCCATGAAGCTGTAGATCAGCACCAGCGCCATCGGTCCGATGAAGCCGATGAACAGAAGAATGATGATCGGCAGTGCCGCGACGAAACCTTCGGAAACCTTCCACGACAGAATCCTGCGCCGCGGGCGCTCCGGCTCTTCCGTCAGGGACTCGATCACCGCCTCGGTCATTCCGGGAAGACCATCGAATCGCCCGGCTGCCACGAGAGCGTCACCTCCGCGCCCGGCAGGCGGGCGACGGCATCGGCGCGCAACTCCTCGATGAGGAACACCATCGCGCCGCTTCTCACTTGATATTGGATGCGGGAGCCGAGCAGATACTCGTTGAATAGCTCGCCCCGGACCAGGTTTCCGCTGCCCGCCGCCGGGGCGGCGTCGGAGATCGCGACGTTCTCCGGCCGGACGATCAGGACGCCGCGGCTAAAGCCTGGCGGCATTCCGGCGGGCGGATCGAAGCTGGCTTCGAGCGCCTCGCAGTGGAGTTTTCCGTCATCGGCGAGACGCACAGGGAGCGAATTCACCTCGCCCATAAACTCGGTGACGAAGCGGTTCTCAGGCCTCGTGTAAATCGTCGCGGGGCTTCCAACCTGGGAGAGCTTGCCCTCGCGCATCACGCCGATGCGGTCGGACATGACCATCGCCTCCTCGAGGCTGTGGGTGATGTAGACGAAGGTCTTGCCGGTCTCGCGCTGGATATCCTTCAGTTCCTTCTCCAGCGTCTTGCGGAGGCGGTAGTCGATGGCGGAGAGCGGTTCGTCGAAGAACAGAATCTCGGGATTGAAGGCCAGTGCTCTGGCCAGCGCCACCCGCTGGCGCTCGCCGCCCGAGCACTGCGTGACCGCCTTGTCGTAGTAGCTCTGCGGCAGGTGGGAGAGCTTCAGGCACTCGGCGGCACGCTGCCGTCGCTCCTTCTTTCCGATGCCCTTGCACTTGGCCGAATACTCGACGTTCTCGCCGACGCTCATATGGGGGAAGAGCGCCAGAGACTGGAACACCATGCAGGTCGGGCGCTTGTTGGCGGGCACGTCGTTGATCCGCTTGCCCCTGAGCATGATGTCGCCGGAGGTCGGCTTGTCCATGCCGACCAGCAAGCGGATGAGCGTCGTCTTGCCCGAGCCCGAGGGGCCGACGATGGTGAAGAGCTCGCCCTCCACGATGTCGAGGCTGACGCCGTCGACCGCATTCAGGGTGCCGAAGCTCTTGACGATGTTCCTGAGTTGCAAGATGGGCGTGGCTGCAGCCATCGCGCACTAAGCTCCCGATGTATGCACGGGCGACGGTGCGGACGGCGTACCGCCCGCACCGTCAGGTGACGATCAGGCGCCGCGCGCGCGCTTCGCCTGGGTGTAGAGGTCGTGCATCGCGTCGTAATCGGGGTTGATGTCGAAGTCGATGCAGCGATCGACCAGCGAGGCCAGCCAGCTGCCCTCTTCGCCCCAATGCACAGCTTCGAGCTCGTCCTGGGAGAACTGGCTCAACACCTCCGGAGCGCCCATCTGCACCACCGGATTCAGCGTGCCCGGTGCCCTGGCTGCCACCTTGTAGGAGGCTTCGGCCGTGTGGCAATAGATCAGGAACGCCTCAGCGAGCGGCGTCGGGTCCGGGTTGTTGACGAGCGAGGTGATCTCGATCCAGATAATCCCTGCCTGGCCGTTGGGCCGCTCGGCGGTCTTGGTTTCCTCCGGGCCTTCCGCCGGCACGACGTTCACGAGCTGGGTCTCGCCTTCGAGCCTTGCGGCCGAGACGGTGTAGACCGAGCCGGGGAAGGTCCCCATGATCTCGCCGGTGATCATGTCGCGGGCCAGCGCCGCCTGGTCGTCCGAGACCTTCTTGGCGTTCTCGAAGATCTTGAAGATGTTCTCCTCGAAGGCCGCCATCTCGTCAGCGGTGTGCTGGCGGAAGGGGATGAAGCCCGACGCCAGACACGCATGCATGATCACCCAATTCTCGTAGTCGAGAATGCCGTACTGGCCCTTGGCGCCCTCGATCATCTCCGCATAGCCGCCGCTCTCGATGGTCGCCGGGTCGACAGCGTCGGAACTGACCGCCATGGCCGAGGGGCCGTAACGCTGCAGCATGCCCAGCAGATGATCGCCGCTCTCGTCGAGCGCCCAGTGATAGGGCCATTCGAAGCTCGCCACGTTCATGTCGTAGAGCGGCGCGAACTTGTCCTTGTTCAGCGGCGTGATCAGCCCCTCCGGGAAGAGCTGCTTGCGCTGCCAAGCGTTGTTGAGGTTGATCACGTCCCAGGTGGAGGTGCCACCGCCGCGCAGGTTGTTCACCGCCGCGGGGTCCGAGATCAGCATCTGCGGGTTGACGTTGGCGCCGGTCTGGCGGCTGAAGGGGTCGAGCACCGGCTCTTCGGTGTAGCCCTCCCACGAGTGCAGGTTGAGGTCCATGCGGATATCGCTCATGGCGGCGAGCTCGGCCTTGGTCTTCTCCCAAAGCTCGTCAGCATAGGCTGCGCCCATCGCTGCGTTCGCGCTGCCCGATCCAGCGCCGAGAACCGCCGGCGCCACGCCGACCGCGGCAGCCAGCGCCGCCGACTGCTTGAGGAATTGCCGGCGCGAAGAGCTGAAGTTTCGGTAAATGTTACCACCGTACATGCTGTCCTCCCGGATTGCCGTTTCATCTCACGCAATGTAGTCAGCACACATGCTAATTGATGCCAGGTGCTGTCTCTAGTGCGTCCGAGCAGGATACCGGAACGAACACGCCACCGACCCCCGGGCACAAGCCGACTTTGGCGCCCTGGGGCAGCCGGATGGACGCCCTCGGTCGGCGTCGCGATCCCGACAATTTGGTGCGGATTCGCAGTAGTGGCGACGGTCCGCGCCACGATAGCCTGATCCGGCGGCGGGAGCGGCCGCAGGCAGATGTGGAGAATACAGCCATGACGAACCACTGGTGGGAGAGCAGCGCGGGTGTGCGCTCCACCCTCGCCAATGTGATGCGCCCCATCGAAGAATGGGCGAGCGGGCTGCCGAACGAGGCCTATACATCCGACGACTTCGCCGAGTGGGAACAGGATGTGCTCTTGGCCGGCACCTGGGCCTGCATCGGCACTGGCAGGCGCGTGCCGGAGGCGGGCAATGCCATGCCCCTCGAGTTCGCCGGCCTGCCGCTCATCATGGTACGCGGGCAGGATGGCGAGGTTCGGGTCTTCCACAACGTGTGCAGTCACCGCGGCATGGTGCTGATGGATAAGCCCACGCGCACGCACGGCACGATCCGCTGCCCCTACCATTCCTGGACCTACAACCTGGACGGCTCGCTTCGCTCCACGCCCATGATCGGCGGCACCGACAAGAACACCTGCCCAGGCTTCGAGGGAGCGAAGCATGGTTTGAAGCCGGTGCGGACCGCCTCGTGGTTCGACGCCGTGTTCGTCAACCTGAGCGGCGACGCGCCGCCCTTCGAGTCGTTCATCGAGCCGGTGGCCAAGCGCTGGAAGGATTTTGACGGCGCCGACCTGCGATATGAGGAAAGCGACTCCTCCTTCACCCTGGATGTCGCCTGCAACTGGAAGCTCGCGGTGGAGAACTTCTGCGAGGCCTATCACCTGCCCTGGATCCACCCCAGCCTCAACAGCTACTCGCGGCTCGAGGACCACTACCAGATCGCGGAAGAAGAGGACGGCTACGCCGGCCAGGGCAGCACCGCCTACCGGCCGCAGCTCGCCGGAAACGGCAACGGCTTTCCGACCATGCCCGGCCTGCCGGATCGCTGGCATGGGACGGCAGAATATGTCGCGCTCTTCCCCACCGCGCTGTTCGGCGTCCACGCTGACCATTGCTTCGTCGGCACTTTGATGCCGGCGGGCACCGGGCGCACCATCGAGCATCTCGACATCTACTACTTCGCAGACGAGGCCGTGGGCGAGGGCTGTGCCGAGCTCAGGGAGGCCAACACACAACTGTGGCGCGGTATCTTCCAGGAAGACCGCTTCGTCGTCGAAGGGATGCAGCGCGGCCGGACATCACCGGCCTACAAGGGCGGCGTGCTCTCGCCGGTGCTGGAGCGCACGACCCATTGCTTCTACCGCTGGGTCGCCCGGAAGATGCTGGAGGCAGCGGAGACCAACGGCGCCGCGTGAGCGGCAGTGCTCACGGTCAAATTTCGCAGGCGTCGCCGTTGCAGCCCGGCTTGCCTTTGGCAAAAAGGGCGCGGATCGGCGGAAGGTAGAGGGCGAGTCCGTAGAGGAAGAAGATCGGGACCTGCAGGCACACCTTGCGGATCGCATAGACGCCGGTAAACGCTCTGGCGCTCTCCCTCTCCACCACCACAATCTCACCGACCGGGACTTCGCCGAGCGGCGAGTCATCCGTCCTGAGCTCGACCCGGTCCAGCCAATCCATGAGCGCCGTGAGCCTGGCTTGACGCACGCAGTCGGGGCAACGCGCGTTGTAGAAGAGGGACAGGGTCATGTCGCGCCTTACGCCCCGGCAAAGACGGGGTCGGTTCGACCGTAGAAGCCCAGACGCTCCCTATCGCTGAAGGTCACGTCCGGCGTCTCGTAGTACGAGAACACGGCGATGATCCTGTCGCGCTCGCCTTCAACCGGTGTCACCCGGTGCGCCGTGTTCTTGCCCTTGAAGACGTTGAGCGTGCCGGGCGCGAGCGGCAGGGTCTTCACATGATCGTCGTCGCCGGCGAGCATGCGGGCGACGCCTTCGTAGTTGGGGTCCGCCTCGCTCCTCAGCCCGCTACGGTACTGAAAGTCCCCGCCCCTGAGCGGCGCCTGCAAGAGTACCGTGATGGTGAACTCGGCACGGTCGAAATGCCAGTTGAGGCGTTCGCCCGCGCGATAATTCATGACATTGAGCCGGCCGAGGGGATCGGCCATCGGGTAGAGCCGGGTCTTCTCCATCGCCGCCGCCAGAAAGTCGATGAGCGGCTGCCACTCGTATATCCGCCCAATCCTGCTAGCCGGTATCTGGTCGCCGCAAATCGTTCGATTGACGGTCCTGAGTCGGTTCAGTGCAGGGTGGTCCGCCTTCAGGTCCTCGATCTCGTCGTCGAAGTAGATGTTGTGATCGCGGGCGTGGGTGAAGGACGCCGTATCGAAGAGCGGCTCGACCTCCGCGACGCAAGCCTGGAGTGCCTCGGATCGGATCAGCCCTTCGAGGCTGAACATGCCTGTCTCACGCAACTCATCCCGGCAACGGGAGACCAGGGCACGACCGCGCGCGCTACCCAGCGCAGCCACGGGCCAACGATCGAGGTCGAGGATCGATCTCATGCGTATGCCTGACGAGTCTGATTGCTGCCTGCCCCGCTACAGCCAGTCCTCCTCCAGAGGATAAGACGAGAGCTGCTCATGGCCGTCCGCCGTGATCAGCACCTGCTCCTCCAGCTTGACCGCTTCCCGACCGCCGGCAGGCGCGGCGAGGCCTTCGACGCAGATCACCATCCCCTCCTCCAGCACGCCCTCGTCTCCGGGCTCGTAGTCCTGCGGGTAGGGGATGGCCGGGTATTCGTCGCAGAGCCCCACCCCGTGCATCGACACGGAATAGCGTCCCTCGACGAATTCATCGCTGAACGGGCGCGAGCCCTCGGTGAGTTCACGGAATGTCACGCCCGGCTTCAGCAACGCCTTGTTCTCCTGGATCTGCGCGTGGGCGTCGGCATAGACGCGTCGCTGCTCGTCGCTCGGGCGCGCGTCGCACACCCAGGTGCGCGAGATGTCGCAACAGTAGCCGTAGGGGCCCACAAGGTCCGTGTCGAAGGCCACGATGTCGCCCCGCTCGATGACGCGCATCGAGGCTTCTCGGAACCACGGGTTGGTGCGCGGCCCGGAGGCCAGCAGGCGGCACTCGATCCATTCGCCGCCGCCGGCGACGTTGCCGCGATGGAGCTCGGCCCAGAGCGCGTTCTCCGTGATGCCCGGCTTGAGCGCCTCGCGCATCCCTTGAATGGCCCCCTCGCAGACGGCGATTGCGTGGCGCATCAGGGTGATCTCTCCCGCCGACTTGATCGTCCGGGCGTTCTCCATCACCTCGAAGCCGTCGTGAATCTCATAGCCGAGGCGCTGCATCTCCATGATGCCCACCGGCCCGACGCGGTCGATGGCGATGCGCCGGTTGCCGCCGCCCCGCTCGCGGATCACCGAATCCAGCTCGGTTGCCCAGGCCCGCGCGTTGTCCGCCTGTCGCCCGCCGGCGATGAAGTAGAGCACGAAGGTCGCGGCGCGCACCTCGTCGATTGTGGGGAGGCCCGAAGTAAGCAGGTCACTGCCGCCGCCGAACTCGAAGAGGGTGACCGGGCCTTCGGCCGGCACGTAGAGGTAGCGCGCCTCGTTGTGGGCGCACCAGACCTGCATGTTCGACGAATCGGTCGCGTAGCGGATGTTCACCGGGTCGTAGAGGATGATGCCGGCGAGGTCCCGCGCCGCCAGCGCCTCGCGCACGCGCGCCAGCCGATAGCCGCGAACCTCGTCGAGGTCGCAGGGCGGGGTGCTGTGCTCCATCGCGCCGTGTTGGCGCAAAACACTGGCATGGCCGCCAGATGGGCGCTTCATAGCCTTGCCGCTTCTATCCATAGACGTTCCCTTCCCACGGATTGCAACCATGCCTCGAACTGCGAACGGTATCCTTGCCGGGGCTCGGAGAGAATGGGTCGAGAATCCTGGCTCATCGCGTAAGCCATTCCCTCCTTGAACCATTCGGGACTGCGCCATTGCGCGAAAACACCGAGCCGCTCCGCCTGCAGATGGTGAATCATCTCGTGGCGCATGTAGTGGCTCTTCCATCCCCGAGGACCCACGACGATGCCTGACACGCCCACTGTATGCGCTGCCGCCCTGTCGAACCCAAAGGACTCGAAGCAGCCTTGTGTGGAGCAGAAGATGGCACGCGGCGGTTCCTCGATTGCCCCCACCAGCGCGTTCACGAACGCGAAGCCCTCCTCATAGAGGACCGACGCCGCCTCGTAGCGCGCCGCATCTTCCATGCAGATCGCATCGGTGACGCAGGTCACACCGTTCAGCTCGGGCGCAAGGACACGGACCGGCTTGTAGAAAGCCCAGCTTGCTCCGGGGATGACGAGCAGGACGATCAGCGGAACCAGGACGCAGAGACGCTTCACGGCAACTGAACCTCTCTTGCCGCCCGGTGCCCCCTTCCTCATCGACCGCCTCGCACGCTTTGTTTCATCCCGGTCGCGAGCAATGCAAGATTGACCCAATTTTTTCAGTCTAGCAATGCGGCGTTTCCCGCGTCTTCGATTTATGACAGCAGGGGATGTACGTGCGCTTCAACGTGATCGACGACTGGTCTGCAAGCCATGGTATTCCCTCATAACAGGACACGGGTTTCGATCCTCCGATACCAATTAATAATCTCTTTCCTGTAGCAAGGATCGGGAACAACTTCATCTGCGAAAATTCACCAAGCTGGAAAGACATTTGAGGCTGAATTCCGATCACTCTAATCGACTCTGATATTCCGCAGCACTATAGGATCGAGTATTTTCTCGACGCTTCTCCCCCCTCTCAACGGCCTCCGCCTGTCAACTCTTGCGCTACTCCAAATGCTTCCGCGCCTTGCGCTTCGAACCCCCATCTCGTCCAGTGGTGATCGGCGAAGCCTAGCCCGTCGGTTTCGCGAGCGAACAGTTCGATCTTGCGGAGGAGCGGAAACATTTTTTCGATGCGGAGCCGCACCTCGTCCGGCTTTTGCGAGTGAGTCCCACGCTTTGCGGTGACGAGCTGGCGAACATTCCTCGCGCCGCGCGGGGACGGAATCTTTCCCCTCTTGAACACGAGGCACAACTCGCACTGGCTCATGGTGTAAAAGCCTGGATTAACCCTCACCTTATCCCATACGAACGCAACCGTCGCCCATGCAAAGCCCCACGCCTTTCCCAGGTCAATAGCCTGGTCCAGATGCGGGTTAGTCGCCCACATGAAGAGCAGGCAATCTTGCGCACAGATGCCGGGGACATCCAACGTCTTGAGGTCGTCCAGGGTCACCGTCGGATAGTGTCTGATCGCGCCGCCCGTATCCTGGCTGCCCTCGCCGGCGTGCTGGAGCTGCCCGCGATAGTCCCATGGAGGGTCGACGTAGATGATGTCGAAGGGGCCAGGCGGAAGCGGCGGAAAGAGCGTCCCCATCCTCATACCTCTTGGCCGAGCAACCTTTCGTCGAAGGGGAACGTGCTCATCAGCTCGAAGCCTGTCTCGGTAACCAGAACCTGTTGCTCTAGCTTTACCCCTTCTCCCCCCTCCTCGTGACCGATGAAGCTTTCAATGCAGAGCGTCATGTTGGGCTCGACGACGCCATCGTAGTCCTGCCCGGCGTCGTAATCGGCTTCGTACACGATGTAAGGGTACTCGCCGGTCATCCCGATGCCGTGAATCATGAGGTAATACCGTCTTGCGTAATATGGCGCGGGCATTTTCCAGGCTGCTTCCGTGATCTCCCGAAAGGTTCGTCCCGGTTTGATCAGCGCCATATTGTGCTGGATCTGCTCTTGGGCGAGGCCATAGAGCGTTCGCTGTTCCGGCGTCGGCCGGCCTTCGCCGCAAAGGAAGGTGCGTGAGAAATCTGCGTAGTAGCCGTGCGGTCCGATCACGTCGGTATCGTGGGCCACCAGGTCGCCGGCACGGATTGCGCGCGGGCCGGTCTCCTGAAACCAGGGGTTGGTTCTCTCGCCCGAACTGAGCAAGCGCGTCTCCACGTAGTCCCCATCGTTCGCGATCACGTGGCGATGGAACTCCGCCCACAGTGCGTTCTCGCTAATTCCGGGCCTTATGCCCTCCTCCAGCGCTCTCTCTGCCGCCATGACGCAGGCCATCGAACGCTTCGAGCAGGCGATCTCCTCCGGGGTCTTGATGGAGCGTGCCCTCTCCGCCGGCGCCTGGGCGTCGAGGATCGTGAACCCCTGTTCCGCCAGATAGCCCACGGCACGCGCATCGATGCGCTCCAACCCGATCCGCGCTTCGCCGGGGCAGTGCTGGCGCATCAGGGCCGCGATCTCTCCGGCCCAGACCCTGGCCGTCTCGTCGAGCAGCGGCCCCCGCGCAACATAGGAGACCGTTGTGGAAACCCGGATCTCGTCAATCGCCGGATTGTCGCGTTCCAGGTGCTCACAACCCGCGAATTCGAACAGTACAACCGGCCCTTCCAGAGGCACGAACACGTAGCGCGCCGGGTTGCGCAGGACGAAGGGCATCATGTTTCGGGCGCCGGTCGCGTAGCGCACGTTGTGCGGATCGGTCAGCACCAGCGCCGCGTAATCGAGCCGCGCCATCTCGGCGCGAAGCCGCGCCAGCCGGCCGAGTCGAAGCGCCGTCTCGTCGGGCGCCGGCGGCATCTCGCTCACGGTCTTACTGTGTGGCGTGGACTTCGTCGCGATCGGGAATGGAGATCACGGGCTCGACTTCGCGCAGCTCCTCGAGCGGGATATGGCAGGCGATCACGTGGCGGTCGGCATTGGCCTGCAACGGCGGCGGTTCGGTCTCGCAGATTTCGCCGAGCTTGCGCGGGCACCGGGTCGAGAAGGGGCACCCCTTGGGCGGGTCGAGCGGACTCGGGAGGCTGCCTTCCAGGACGATGCGGCGCCTCTCCACCTCTGGATCCGCGATCGGCACCGCGGAGAGCAGCGCCTCGGTGTAGGGATGATAGGGCGGCGCGAAGATCTGCTCCGTCGAGCCGCGCTCCATGATTTGCCCGAGATACATCACCACAACACGGTCGGAGAGATAGCGGACCGCCGAGAGATCGTGGCTGATGAAGAGCAGCGTCGTCCGGTGCTTGCGCTGAATATCCATCAGCAGCTCGGTCACTGCCGCGGCGACCGAGACGTCCAGCGCCGAGATCGGCTCGTCCGCGATCACCGTCTTCGGGTTACCGGCGAAGGCGCGGGCAATGCCCACCCGCTGCTTCTGGCCGCCCGAGAGCTGGCGCGGCTTCCGCGTCATGAACTCGCGCGGCAGCTTCACCGTATCCAGCAGCTCGTACACCAGCTCCCGCCGCTTGAACGAATCGCGCTCGATGCCGAAGCGCTTGATGACGCGCCCGATCTGATAGCCGACCGAGTGGGATGGGTTGAGCGTGTCGTTCGGGTTCTGGAACACCATCTGCAGCGAGGAGAGCTGCGCCGCCGTACGCTTGTTGACCGGAATGCTGCCGAGGTCGGTTCCGTCCAGCACGACCTCACCGTCGGTCGCGGTCTCGAGCCCCATCAGCACCTTGGCGAAGGTGGACTTGCCGCAGCCGGACTCGCCCACAATGGCCACGGTCTCTCCCTCGCCTGCGCGGAAGCTGATGCTCTCGTTCGCCTTGACTTCGCGCACCGCACCGCCGGAGACGAGCGCCGCCAACGAGCGTTCGCGCACCTTGTAGTACTTGCGCATGTCGGCGACCTCGAGGACGGTCTCGCCAACCGCGATTGGCTCACGGACTTCGTCGGGGCGCACCACTTCCGTGACATCGATTCCCTCCCAGCGCGTACATCGCACCCGGTGCGCCGGGTCGTCGTCAGTGTGAACTCCCTCCATCGGAATCAGGCCCTTGTCGCACCGTTCCGCCTCGAAGAAGCGGCAGCGGGGCCCGAAATTGCAGCCCTCGGGCCGCTCGTGGGGGAGCGGGAGCTGGCCCTTGATGGAGACCAGGGGGCGCGCGTTCTTGTCGGCATGGGGAAGCGGGATGCAGCCGAAGAGGCCCTGAGTATAGGGATGCTTGGGCCAGGAGAAGATGGAATCGATCGTCCCCTCCTCCACCACCTCGCCGGAATACATCACGCAGATCCGGTCGCACACCTCCAGCATCAGGCCAAGGTTGTGGGAGATGTAGAGCAGCGACGAGCCGGTCTGACGGCTTAGCTCGGCGATCAGCTCGACGATCCCGGCCTCCACCGTCACGTCCAGCGCCGTCGTGGGCTCGTCCAGCAGCAGCAGCGCCGGCCTTGAGAGCAGCGCCATGGCGATCACAACACGCTGCTGCTGGCCGCCGGAAACCTGGTGTGGATAGGAAATCATCAGGCGCTTGGGGTCCGGGATGTGCACCGACGCCAGCATGTCGTAGGCGCGCTGAAAAGCCTCATTCCCGCTCACGCCCTCATGGGTCATCGGCACTTCCATGAGCTGCTGGCCGATGGTCAGGCTCGGATTGAGCGAGGCCATGGGCTCCTGGTAGATCATGGCGATGTCCTTGCCGCGCACGCGGCGGATTTCCTCCTCGGACATCTCGGCCATGTCGCGGCCCTTGAACTTGATGGTGCCGCCGACGATGTCGCCGTTGTGCCCCATGTAGCGCATGACGCCGTTGGCCACGGTGGACTTGCCGCAGCCGGATTCGCCCACGAGCCCGACCGATTCCCCCTTCGCCACGGTGAGGTCGAAGTCGTAGACCGCGGGAACCTCGCCGGCCCGCGTGTAGTAGCTGAGGCAGAGGCCGGTGATCTCGAGGACCGGTGGTTCGGAAGAGTGATCTGACATTCCGCCTCCTAGTCCCTGAGCGACACTTCGCGCAGGCCGTCGGCCAGCAAGTTGAAGCCGAGCACCAGCAGCGATACCGCGCAGGCGGGCAGGATCGCCATGTGGGGGAAGCCGCCGGACACAAAAGCGCGGGTCTCGGTGATCATGCCGCCCCAGTCCGGGTCCGGCGGCGGCAGGCCGAGGCCGAGGAAGCCGAGCGCCCCGATGGTGATGGTCGTGTAGCCCATGCGCAGGCAGAAATCGACGATCAGCGGCCCGCGCGCATTGGGCAGGATCTCCATCAGCATGATGTACCAGGGGCCTTCGCCGCGGGTCTGTGCTGCTGCGATGTAATCGCGGGTCGCGATGTCCATGGTCACGCCGCGCACGATACGCATGATGCCGGGCGACGACGCGAAGACGACGGCGAAGATGATGTTGATCCCCGATGCGCCGACCTTCGCGATGATCAGCACGTAGAGC
The DNA here is from genome assembly GCA_965207055.1 of Alphaproteobacteria bacterium. GTDB lineage: Bacteria > Pseudomonadota > Alphaproteobacteria > UBA828 > UBA828 > WTGU01. The sequence goes on from CBDBLP010000001.1 coordinate 314,761, forward strand.
ACCATGATGGGGAACGAGAGAATGACGTTCGCGACGAAGGAGAGAATCTCGTCGAGATAGCCGCGGAAGTAGCCCGCGGCCAAGCCCATGAGGATGCCCACGACGTAAGCGCAGACCGTGGCCACCGTGGCGTAGAAGAGCACCCGCTGACCGCCGAAGATGATCCTCGACAGGATGTCGCGCCCCAGATGGTCGGTGCCAAGCAGGAAGATGCCCCCGTCCGGCGCCTCCGCGCCGGGGAAGGAGAAGGGCACCATCGTTGCATTGGGACCGAATGGCGCGATGAACTCCGCGAAAATCGCCAAAATCACGAAACCGAGGACGATTCCGCCTCCGATCATGCCGACCGGGCTCTCCCGCAGCAGAAGGACAGGCCTGAGCGACGCCCCGAAGCTCGCGCCGAGCCTGGAGAGCGGCGTGCTGGCGGCGCTCGTGCGCGGCACGTCGCTCACTTGAACCTGATCCTGGGGTTCAGATAGGTGTAGCCGAGATCGCCTACGGTCTGGGTGAAGACCGCAACGAAGACCGCCGCGACGCCGCAGGCCTCGATGACGAAGATGTCGCGGCGTAGCGCCGCCTCCAACAGCAGCGCGCCGAACCCCTTGTAGCCGAAGGCGAACTCGGTCACGACCACGCCGGACAGCAGCCAGTTGATCTGCAGCATGATCACGGTGAAGGGCGCGATTAGCGCGTTTCTCAGGGCATGCCTGAGGATGATGTGCCGGTAGGGTAGCCCCTTGAGCACCGCGGTGCGGATGTAGGGCGTGGTCATCACCTCGGCCATGGAGGCGCGGGTCATCCGCGCGATATAGCCGAAGCCATAGAGCGTCAGCACCAGCACCGGCAGGATCATCTGGACCGGGTCGAACCCCGATGTCATCGACGAGGTTCCCGGCAGAATGCCCAACCAAAAGACGAAGATGCCGACCAGGAAAACGGCGCTTGCATATTCCGGGATCGAGGTGGTGATGATCGAAAACACCGAGATCACCCGGTCCTGCAGGGAGCCCTCTTTCATGCCCGCCAGCACGCCGAGGGTCAGCGCGATCAACACCATGATGACGAAGGTGACGCCGGCGAGGATGCCGGTGTTGCCGAGGCGGTCCCAGAAGATCTCGCTCACCGGCCGCTTGTAGATGACGGACTCACCCAGATCGCCGGCAAATATTCGGCCGATCCATTCGAAGTAGCGGACGACGACCGAGCGGTCGTAGCCGTTCTCGATGACCCAGGCGTTGAGCTGTTCAGGTTGAGCGTAAGGGCCGAGAACGCTGCGCGCGATAAGCGTGGGGTCGCCCTCGTTGATGAGGAAGAGCAGCAGCGCGACAACCAGCATGATGAGGATCATCATGCCGATCCGCCGGATGATCAGCTGGATCATGCTGGACTCCGGCGCCTACTGGCGATCTTGCTCCATAGGCACCCGCTCAAGCAGAAAACACGGTGCGGGAGACTTGCGCCTCCCGCACCGCTCTTTGTTCAGCCGTCCAGCCACACGTTGTGGAACTGGTGGTATAGCGTCGGGTGGGTCTGGTGCCCCTTCACCCGCTTGTTCGCTGCCTTGTAGACCGAGCGCCAGAAGGGCTGCGGGATGATCGCGTCGTCCTGCAGAAGCTTCTGGCAGACCTCCATCTTCTTCCTGCGCTCGTCGACGTCGAGGGTGCCCTCGGCATCGTCGAGTGCCGCGTCGAAGGCCGGATTGTCGTAGGCGACCTCGTTCCACGGCACACCTTTGCGGTAGGCGAGCCCCAGCACCATGGTGCCGAGCGGGCGGTGGGTCCACGCCGTGTAACCCCACGGCGCCTTGTCCCAGACCTCCCAGTACTGGTTCGCCGGCATCTTGTTGATGTCGATGTTGATGCCAGCCGGCGCCGCCTGGTTCTTGAAGATGGCGCAGGCGTCGGTCATCCACGGACCCTCGGTATCGCCGTTGGCGATCTCAAGCGTAATCCCGTCGGGATAACCGGCCTCCGCCAGCAGCGCCTTGGCCTTCTCGATATCCCGCTTCAGCGGCGGCAGTGCCGCGTACTCGGGATGGATCGGGCAGACATGGTGGTTCTCGGCGATCTGTCCGCGCCCCTGGAACGCCTTGTCCAGAATCTCCTGGTGGTCCATGCACGCCGCCACCGCCTGACGGAGCTTCGGATTGTCGAAGGGCTCGTGCGTAATGCGGAAGCGCATGACCGCAGTCTGCGCCGTCGTGACCGGGTGAATATCCACGAAGGGCAAAGCCTCCGCCGCATCGATGAGATTGTTGGGCAGGCGGAAGACCATGTCCACCTGCTGCGACGCGAGCGCCGCAACCCAGGCGTTGGTGTCCTCGCCATGGTCGAAATAGTGGATCTCATCGAGATAGAATGGGCCGGCCCACCAGTCCCGCGCCCTGCGCATGATGGCTCTCTCGCCCAGCGCGTACTCGGCCATCTCAAAGGGGCCGGTGCCGATGGGATTTGTCGAGAGATCGGCCTCGTAATCCACGCCGAAGCCCCGATGCACGATGGCTGTCGGGTAGTTGTAGAAGTTCTCCGGCATGGCCAGAGCGGGCTGCTTCAGGTTGAACTGGATGGTGTGGTCGTCGATCACCTCGACCGCGCCCGGGATGCCCCGCGGCTGGCCGTCCTCACCTTCCTCGACCATGGCGCCGAAGAGCCCGAGGTTCGACGAGCCCACCGCCGGATCGAGCCAGCGGCCGACCGTGTGCGCCACGTCGGCTGAGGTGAAGGCGTCGCCGTTCGACCAGGTGATGCCTTCGTTCAGGTGGAACACCCAGGTCGTGAGATCGTCGGAGGCCTCCCAGCCGCTGGCGAGATAGGGCTCCGTGACGTTGTCGGATCTTGTCCTGGTCAGATACTCCACCATGAGGCGCGAGACGTTCGACCTCTCCGTCCAGGGGAAGGTCGCCGGGTCGGTCATCTCCTGCACGCGCATGGAGACCTTGAGCGTGCCGCCCGCCTTGGGCATCTCGTCGGCCATTGCCGATCCGATGATGCCGCCACGGCCGGTGAGCTGGTCGGCCATGGCGTAGACAGTGCCGGTCGCCACACCGAGCAGCGCCGCCTGACGCAGGAAGTCGCGCCGGTTGATCTTGCCTGTCTGCAACTGATCGCAGAGCTCGGGCATATAGGAGTGCGTCTCGGCGCCCAACGCGCGCTCCGACGGCAGAGTGTAACGCCGTGGGTCACGGCTTAGCACTTTTCGGTCTTTCATCTGCTTATCCTCCGAGTGTTGCTCTGTGCCGGAACCGCCGTACCGCTCTTGGAAGAGATACGCGGCCCCATTCTCCCCGCCCGAAACAAACTGGCCCACCAAGCCTAGCCCATAGCGGAAGCCCTGTCGCCCCTCGCACGATTGGGGGCAGGAACAATTTTTTGTCGCGCTGAGGGCTCGTGATGGGTGAGGTCGCGCTCGCTGCTGGTGGTTCGGGGGAGCCCCGAACCGGCCTGGGCGACGTCACGGTGGTTGCCCGAAGCCGCCGGACGGCGTTTTCGGCCTCGACGGGCGGAGTGGTTTCGCCGCGCCGCCCTGCGGCACGTCCCGGTGCGGCGGTGGGTCGCGCGGTATCAGCCGATGGGCGCGATCATGATCGCGTCGAGGGCCTCCTGGGCGCGGGCGGCGTAGTGCCGGTTGGCCTCGGGTATGTAGCGGAAGCGGCCGTCGCAGCGCACGATGGCGATGGCCGCATTGCTCAAGCAGGCCAGATTTCTGGGCAGGTGGCGCACGTACGCCCGGCAACGATCTTCGTCGTAAGTGAAGTCACGCACATAGTGCAGGCGGTTCTCGATGTGCCAGTGGTTGCGCACGAGGTCGAGCAGCTCCTCGGGTCCGGCGCGCTCGGCGCCGAGCGAGGTAAGGCTCCAGGTGACCTCGATGCTGCGCTTGCCGGTCTTGAGGATCTCGCGCTCACGTTCGATGCACATCGCCTGGCGCCGCCCGTGGAGATTGGCGTAGCCGTCCCACTCGGCGGCGGAGAGGTCGACGACGGCGCAGCGCCGGCGCTCGATGCGGCCATGGCCCTTGTCGACGGTTTCGTGCCAGGCCGCATCGCTGAAGTCGATCGCCTTGAGGTCTTCGAGGATGGTCTCCTGGTTGTCCTTGACGGCGCTGACCACATAGTCGGCACGGCGCCCGAGCAGGCAGCGCGCGGTCTCGTGCTGGGCGTGCATCGCATCCATGGTGACGATCCGTCCCGTGAGATCGAGACCGCCGGAGAGTTCGCGCACGGCCGGGATTTCGTTGCTCTTGGAGTCGACCTCGACCTGCCCGAGGACGACGCCGGTGTCATGCTCCACCGCCGCGACCATCATCCTGCGCCCGTCCTCGGTCTGCTTCGAGGCGCCGCGCAGGTCCTTTCCGTCCACGGCGACGGGCGCGTGCGCGCTGTCGTGCTGGCCGGTCCACTGGCCGATGGCGTTGTCCAGGGTCTCCGGCGGCAAGGCGGCAAGGACATTGTGGAAGGTGGTGATCGCGGGTGGGGTGTAGCGTTGCTTGGAGGGGCTCCAGAAGGCGCCCACCGCCTTGAGCTGCTCCTGGGAGAGCAGGGCGGCAAACTGGGCGAATGCGTTCACCCCCCGGTAGCCGGCAAGCCGGGCGGCAACGGCAAGGGTCAGAATGGTGTTGAGCGCATAGCGCTTGCCCCGGGCATGGCGGTACTCGGGCACCTCGCCCAGACACTCGAACAGGCTGCGCAGCCGGGGCGCGGCCATCGGCTCGCTATGCTGCTCGGTGCTCCAGTTTGCCGGCATCTCAACCGTGCTCAGCGCCTCGGGGGCGCCGTCTGTCAGTTCGAACACGAAGACCTCCTTGGGCTGGCCGTGGTGACGCCAGCGCGCCGCCCCTCCGGGCTCGCGGGCAAAGCCGCGCGTCAGCCCGAGCGAGCGCCAGTTGGCCGCGCGGTAGCAGGTGCCGGCGAAACGCGAGACGTCCACAAAGGTCTCGGCCAGAAGAGCCGGATATCCGTGCGCCGCCTGCATGTCCTTCGACAGCCGCCGCAGGCTCAGCCCCAGCACCCGCGAGGCCAGGTTGGGCACCCGCTCAGGCGTCAGGATGACGAAGCGAGAGTTGTTGGCGATCAGATGCAGGCGCCGGAACTGCTGCTCGGCCGACCACCCGATCCAGCGATCGCGCGCGCCCAGCTTGAACGCGCCGGGCTGCCAGCCGATCAGTGCGAGCCAGATCTCGCCATGCACCGCGACATGGCGCAGGCCCTTGCCGATGACGCCGTGGAACGCCAGGTAGTGGTGCTCCTCGACCAACCGGTCCCAGCGCCGGTGCTCGCGCGCGCCCCAGGTCGGGCGCACCCTGACCGCGCGCAGATCAATGGACGAATCCAGAGCCGGCAGCGTCGCCATGACCGGCACACTGCCACATCGAAAACGGAATGGCCAGCCCCGACTTCAACTCACTTTGCTCGACGGGCGGACAATAAATTCGCCCTGCGATTGGGGGAGAGCGCCTTGCCGCGCCGAGGCCTGCTGAGCGGTGTTCGAAGATGGTCATTGAGACAAGTTAGCCTCGCATTCTCCCACCATTGGGATCGTAAAGCGGCGTGGTCTGCACGCGCGCGGGGAACATCTCTCCCAAAATCTCCACGTCGAAGCGTTCGTCGGTCGCCGCCATCTCCGTCGGCACATAACCCATCGCCATGGATTGCCCGACGTGATGCGCGTAGCCGCCCGAGCTCACGTATCCGACGGCCGTACCCTCTCGCAGGATTGCCTCGTCGTTCGATACGTCGATGGGTTCGCCGTCGATTGCCGGGGAGTCGATAACCAGCGGCACCAGGCGCCTGGCAGGCCCGGTGTCCCGCTCGGCTTCCGCCGCCGCCTTGCCGACGAACTCCTTGTCCCACTGGATGAAGGCGTCGAGCCCGCTCTCGGCCGCCGTGAAGTCCGGGCGGTAGTCGAGTGTCCAGACGCCCCAGGCCTTCTCCAGCCGGAGCGACATCAGCGTCCTCGCCCCGTACCAGCGCAGCCCCAAATCGGCGCCGGCGTCCTCGATCGCCTCCGCCAGCGCGATCTGGTACTGCGGCGCGACAAAGATCTCGTAGCCGAGCTCGCCCGAGAAGCTGAGCCGCGAGACGATCGCAGGCACCCCGCCGACGAAGGTCTGGCGGATGTCGCGAAAGCGGAACGCCTCCGCCGATACGTCGTCGCGGGAGATGCGGGCGAGCAGATCGCGGGAGCGCGGGCCCGAGAGCGCGATACCGTGCAGCGCGTCCGATAGGTTCTGGTAGTCGACACCCGTGCCGAGGCGCTGCTCGAACCAGCGGCGATGCGCCTCCTGCATGGCCCCTGAGCCGACCAGCATGAAGCGATCTTCCGCCAGGCAGGCGACCGTCAGGTCGCCGTAGAGCTTGCCCTTCTCCGTCAGCATCGGCGTCAGCGCGATGCGGCCGGGCTTCGGCACGCGGCCGGCCAGCACGCGGTCCAGGAAGGCGCGGGCGCCGGGGCCTTCGAACCCGTGCTTGGAATAGTTGGCGATCTCGATGCAGCCCACCGCCTCGCGCACCGCCTTCACCTCGCGCGCCACATAGTCGTGCGCGCGGGAGCGGCGGAAGGACGGGTCCTCGTGGGCATCCTCCGGCCCGTCGGCGAACCAGAGCGCGTGCTCCAGCCCGAACCCCTGGTCCATCACCGCGCCCCTGGCGAGAAGCCGATCGAAGAGCGCAGTGGTCTTCTGGCGCCGGCCCTTGGGCAGGGTCTCGTTGGGGAAGGTCATCACGAAGCGGCGCTCGTAGTTCTCCGCCGACTTGACCGTGCCCCACTCCGGCGTCGCGAACTCGCCGAAGCGGGCGATGTCCATGGCCCACACGTCGATCGATGGCTCGCCGTCGATCATCCACTCGGCCATGCTGCGGCCGACCCCGCCGCCCTGGCAGAAGCCGGCCATGACGCCCACCGCCACCCAGTAGTTCCGCACCCCCGGCACCGGCCCGATCATGGGATTGCCGTCGGGGCCAAATGTGAAGGGGCCGCAGATGATGTCCTTGAGCCCCGCCTCGCCGAGCGCCGGAATACGCTCGAACGACATCTCCAGCCGGTCGGTGATGCGGTCGAGGTCGGGCGGCAAGAGCTCCTGACCGAAGTCGAGCGGCGTGCCGGAGACGTTCCACGGCGTCGACTTGGGCTCGTAGGTACCGAGCAGGACAGCGTGCCGCTCCTGGCGGAAGTAGATGTTGGCCTCGTAGTCGATGCCCCCCGGCAAGTGGCCGGCGCCGCCCTCCCCCATCCTCTCCGCAATCACGGGGATCGTGTCGGTGATGAGGTAGTGGTGCTCCATCGGCTGGACCGGAAGCGCGACGCCCGCCAACTGACCCACTTCGCGCGCCCAGAGCCCGCCGCAGTTCACGATGTGCTCGGCGTTGACCGTGCCGCGCGGCGTGACCACATCCCACGAGCCGTCCGGGCGCTGGTTGGTCTCCACCACCGGAGTCCGGGTGAAGTACTGCGCACCGTGGACACGCGCGGACTTGGCGAAGGCGTAGGTCGCGCCGGAGGGGTCGACGTCGCCGTCGAGCTCGTCCCAGAGTGCGGCGTAGTAGTGCTTGGGGTCGATCAGCGGATGGCGCTCCGCGACCTCCTTCGGCGAAATGAACTCCTGGTCTAGCCCCATGTAGCGCGCCTTGGAGCGCTCGCGCTTGAGGTAGTCGTACCAGTCCCTGGTGGAGGCGAGATAGAAGCCGCCGGTGTTGTGCATGCCGACGGACTGGCCCGAGGTCTCCTCGATCTCCTTGTAGAGATTGATCGTGTAGCCCTGCAGGCGGGAGATGTTGGGGTCCGACGAAAGCGTGTGAATCATCCCGGCCGCGTGCCAGGACGATCCGGCGGTGAGCTCTTCCCGCTCCAGCAGGATCACGTCCTTCCAGCCAAATTTGGCGAGATGGAAGAGGATCGAACAGCCCACCACGCCACCGCCGATGACGACGACCTTTGCGTGGCTTGGGAGCGGCTTGCTGGCGCTCGCGCCGCCTTCGTCCCTCATGATCTCAGGCATGGCGGAACTCTCCCGGCTTCGAGAGAGACGGCGCGGGTACCCCTAAAGGGCCACCCTACCTCCCCTCCCTACCGGTCATACCATCAGAGGGCTCGCGCATATCGGCCTCGATGCGACGCGGATGTTTCGGATTCCGACAGGGTCAACCGGGCAACTCGCCCGCGCCGGCGCGCCAATAGGGCTCGGTGGCAGTGAATTCGTGCCAATCCTCGGTGAGCCGGCTGCGGGTCTCCTCGCGTGCTCGCGCGTGCCAGCCGATCACCTTCCCCGCGCCCAGACCAAGCGCGGCGAGATGGCTGCTTCCCCGCTGGGTGTCGAGGAGGGTCTTCAAGCAGCTCTCGGCGACGGCGGCGTCGTTGAGCTGCCCGAGGTCGTCCTGCAGCCGACGTAACGCCCTGATGTAGGGACGCGGCTTGCCGTCGGGGAACTGGGCCGCGAAGAACTCGCCCGCGTAACGCAGCTTCTTCAGCGAGATTCTGAGCCGGTGCAGGCCGGCGTCCGACAGCTGCTCGAACTCCCGACCGCGCTTCAGTACGCGCTCGTGGCGCTTGTCGAGCAGGCGTCCCCCGAGATTTGCAAGCGGCTGATCGAGCACGGCACGGTTCGCCTCTTCGCGCCAGCCCGCCGTCTCTATCCACCGGCCGAAGCGAAGCAGGAATTCCGTGTAGTCCGGCGCGCGCAACGCCTCTGCCCGCTCGTAGGCCCGGGCGCGCTCTGTCTCGGCCGCTTCCGCGAGACGCTCTAACGTCTCGTCGTCAGGCCTGGCAGCGCAAACGGTCGCCAGAGTCTCGGTAATGAATACGTCCCAATCGCGTGCCGGGCCGAGCACGTCGATGAGACGGCTCGCCTCCCGCTCCAGCCAGAGAGTGTGCTCGCGCAGAAGAACACTCTTGAAGACCACGAGAGCCGAACGCATCCGGCGCAACGCGACCCGAAACTGGTGCACGCCTTCCGGATCGCTGCGGTCCAGCACCGCATCGTGATTCGCAGCGCATTGATTGGCACACGCGCGAAAGATCTTGCCCAGAGCCTCGTCTACGGAGATTCCCCGCGCGAACGCGAGCGCCGGCGCCTTGTAGCCGGCGTAGCCCTCCCCGCCGGCAAGGACATAGCCGCGCTTGGCCTTGCTCGCCGTCTGAATGCGGAGCGGCGCCGAGGCATGCAGCGTCATAGCAAGCTCATAGAGCGCACTCGTTGGCCCCTCGATCAGCTCCAGCTCCAGCTCGGAGACGGTGTCGCACTTGTCGCGCGCCTTGATTTCTCCGCTGTCGAGAGCGAGCTCGATCAGCGCCGTTCCATCATCCGGCGCGGCAATCTCGACCATGGCGGTCCGCCGCATGACATCGGTGGAAAAGGTCGGCGCCAATTCCGCTGGCCCTATGGGTCCCACCGCATCGCGAACCGCCGGATCGGGCGCGACCGGCAGGCTTGGCACCGGCCTATTGACCGTGCGGGTCCACTCGTTGCGCTTGAGCACGGCAGCGGCCGAGGAGGGCCCATCCGACTTCAGTGTCTGGACCAGCCCTTCGCCATCCTCACGGATACGCAGCGTGAAACCGCGCCGACGCAGGCGAAAATCCCCGGTGTCGAAATAGGTGCTCCTCAAGCGCTGCGCGGTTCCGCCCCCTTGCGCAGGAACCGCCGCGCGCCAACCGCGATCGAGAGAAGCGGGGTCGCCGCCAAGCGTCAGCTCGACCTCAAGCGAGGGGCCGTTCTCGGCGGCAAGCGAGCCCGCGCTTCCGTCTCCCTTGCCCATCAATTGCCGTTCCCGGAGATGGATGCCGTCACCGCATTCTTCTGCGCGATCGGAAGGGTTATTCACGAGACTTTCGCAAGTACGTCAAGGCAGACTAACACACTCATTCGCCCCCCGCGCCTTCGGGCATGTGTGGTTTCGCTGTTTTGAGTTGATGGGCGCGCGTGCATCCCCTATTCAGGGAAGCAAGGCGATTCCATGTTGGCAGCACATCCGAACACGGCTCACGAGGAGGATTCAATCGATGGCCGACCACGGAACGACTTGGCCGAAAGCGCCGCTCTCCCGGCGGTCTTTCCTTAAAGGCACGGCAGCAGGCGCAGCCGCGCTGACCGCAGCAGGCTCGGGCGCGTTTGCATCGCGCGCGCAGGCGTCGGACTGGTCCGGCGAGACCCTGCGTTTCATGATCATCAACCCGCATGCCGGCTCCATCAAGCCGCTCTCCGAGGGCTTCACCGAGTTGACCGGCGCCACGGTTGAAGGGGTGAAGGTCCCCTACGACCAGATCACCGCGCAGTCGACGCTCGACGTCATGTCCGGCACCAACGAGATCGACGTCTTCCAGTACTGGTACGTCGACAAAGAGGCGTTGGTGCGGGACGGCGTGCTCGCCGACATCACCGATCGCATTGCGGCGGAGGAAGCCGACATCGACCCCGCCGACTTCCTGGGCGCGCTCTACGACACCTATACCCTGGTGGACGACCGCCGCTACGGCCTGCCCTATGACGGCGACACGCACGTCCTCTTCTACAACAAGGAGATTCTCGACCGGAACGGACTGCAGCCGCCGGCGACGTGGGACGAGTACAACGCCGTCGCCAAGGCGGTGACGGATGCGGAGTCCGCCAACGGCGTCTACGGCGCGCTCCTCATGTGCAAGCAGTTCCCGATCATCCTCTGCTCGACCTACGCGAACCGGCTAGGCGGCTACGGCGGCGACTTCCTCGACGCCAACGGCGCGCCGGCGCTGACCAGCGATGCCGCGATCGGCGCCGCGCGGACGATGCTCGAGGCCGGCCCCTCCGCGGTGCCGACTCCGCTCGAGACCGAGTTCGGCAACTCGATCCCGGTGTTCCTGAGCGGGGGCGCCGCCATGATCGAGTTCTGGACCGATCTCGGGACCTGGGCGCAGGACGCCAACCAGAGCCAGATCGTCGACAAGTGGGGCGTCGTGCCGATGCCTGTCGCGGGCAGCAACACGGTCAACCGGCCGGCGATGAACGCAGGCTGGTCCTTCGGCGTCTCGTCGGGCTCGCACAACCCCGAGATGGCGTGGGAGTTCGTGCGCATGTCCTCGAGCAAGGACTTCCACGTGCGCGTGCTCACCGACAACACGACCGGCGTCGACCCGACCCGGCGCTCGGCAATGCCCGCCTACCGCGACTTCGCGCCGCTGCAGGCGGACGCCGTGGAGCAGGCCATCGACGACGCCTTCCCCTGGCCGACGAAGCCGGAATCGCCCAAGCTCATGCAGTCGCTCACCGACGAGCTTGGCTCGATGATGGCCGGCGACAAGACCGTCGAGCAAGCCATGGGCGACGCCCAGGCCAGCTGGGAGGACATTCTCGGCTAGCATAGCCATGGACGGGGCGGCCGCGCGCGCAGGAGTTATCCTGGCTGCGGCCGCCCCACCCTCTCGTTATGGCTGAGCTGGACACCACGCCGCGAAGCACGCGCGTGACGCCCCAAGCAGGCGGGCGCTGGGCCCGCGCGCTCACCCTCGACCGGCGCAAGATGATCGGCTGGGCGGTGGTCATGCCGCTGATCGGCGGCCTGATCGTCTTCGCCGTCTATCCCTTCATCTACCTGATCTTCCTCTCCTTCTCCGATTCCAACCTCGGCACGCTCTTCCGGGGATGGGTCGGCGGCGAGCACTACACTGACGCCATCGGCCAGGCGAAGTTCACTTCCTCCCTGCTCCGCTCCGCCATATTCGCGCTGATGACGACGCTGGCGTCGGTCATTCTCGGCGTCTGCGTGGCCCTTCTCATCGACCGCGCCGTGAAGGGCCGGCAGATCCTGCGCACGCTCATTCTCTTGCCGCTGATGACACCGCCGATCACCGTCGCCGTCATGTGGCAACTGCTGCTGATGCCGAAGGGCGGCTGGCTCAACAGCTTCCTCATGGACATGGCGATCTTCAGCCAGCCGGTGAGTTTCCTTGGCTCGCCCACCATGGCGTTCCCCTTCGTGTGCCTGGCAGACGTGTGGCAGTGGACGCCCTTCATCGCGCTGATGACCTACGCCGCGCTGCAGACCCTGCCGGAAGACATCTACGAGGCGGCGAAGCTGGACGGCGCGTCGGGGCCTGCGATGTTCTGGTCCATCACGCTGCCGATGCTGGCGCCGGCGCTGCTCGCCATCGCGGTGCTCAAGCTCGTGATCGCCTTCAAGGTCTTCGACCTCGTCTTCGTGCTGACCGGCGGCGGGCCGGGCCAGGCGACGACCGTCTCGAGCTTCTACATCTACCGGGTCGCGATCCAGCAATTCGACATCGGCGCTGCGGCGGCCCAGACCCTCATGTTCGCGGTGGTGGTGGGCCTCGTCACCATCCCCTTCACCACCGCGCACGACATCGCCGAGAAGAGGCTCTCGTGAGAGCCGCCCGCGTCGGAAAATTCGATGGCGGCACCTGGCTCTCGGAAGCGCCGGTTGACCTCTGGACCCTCGCCCGCTGGACCGGGACCGCGGCGGTGGTGCTCTTCTTCATCTTCCCCATGATCTTCATGTTCATGGTCTCGTTTAAGACGCAGCCGGATATTGCGAACGGCGGCTTCATTCCGGAGCAGTGGTTCTGGCAGAACTACCCGGACGCGTGGGACTCCGTCGCCGTCGGCACCTACCTGCGCAACTCGATCGTCGCCGCTTCGCTGGGCGCGCTGGTGACGCTGGTCATCGCGGTGCCGGCGACGCACGCCATCGTGCGCTACCGCGTCGGCGGCAAATTTCTCCCGGCGTTCATTCTCGCGACCTATGTGGCGCCGCCCATCGTCGCGCTCTTCCCCCTCTTCTTCCTGCTCCGCTCGATAGGGCTGGTGAACTCGCTCTTCGGCCTGGCCCTGGTCTACGGGGTGATGAACCTGCCGGTCGCGTTCTGGCTGCTCTCGAGCTTCGTCCGCCGCCTGCCGGAGGAGCTGGAGGATGCCGCGCGGATCGACGGCGCGGGCTACGGCTCGGTGCTCTTCCGCATCACAATTCCCTTGCTCATGCCGGGCATCATCAGCACCGGCATCATTTGCCTGATCCTGGCCTACAACGAGTTCCTCTTGGCCTCCTTCCTGACCCGGAGCGAGAGCACGCAAACGTTGCCTGTGGGCCTCTCGCTCTATCAGGGGGACCGGCAGCTTCGCTACGGGCAGATGTCGGTGGCGTCTTTGATCGGCATCGTGCCGGTCTATCTGCTGGCGATGTTCTTCCAGCGCTGGCTCATCCGCGGCTTGACGGCAGGGAGCTCGAGGTAGGGATGGCGACCGAACCCGCTGAAATCGCGGCCACGCTGAAAGTGCTGGTCGACGTGCTGCTGCCGGGGGACGAGCGCTTCCCGGCCGCGAGCGATGCCGGCATTCACGGCGTGGTGGCGGATCGACTGGTGGCGCAAATGGGCGAGGCCGCGCTCGACGATCTCACGCAAGCAATCGAGGCCTGCGGCGGGCCGCTGGCCCCCTTGAGCGGAGCGGAGCGGCAGGACGTCGTGCGGCGCTTCGAGGCGGCTCACCCGGAGCAGTTCGAGACGCTGCGCATGATCGCCTACCTCGCCTATTACGAGAGCCCCGCCGTGGTGCGCGCCGTCCGCTCGCTCGGCCATGTCTACAACGACGCGCCGCAGCCCGCCGGCTACGCCATGGCTCCCTTCGACGAGAGCGATCCCCGTCAGGTGCCGCAGCACCGGCGCGGGGGCTATGTGCGAACGGAGGACGTGACGCGCCTCGATCTCACACCCCTGCCCTCCGAACCGCTGGCGCCGGAAACGATCACCCGGGACGACGCCGTGGCGAGCGGCCGTGGCGCGATCGCCAGGGGCGCAGGCGGCAAGCCTGCCGGACGGGCGGGCGCCGCCCCGGCAGACGGCCGGATATAGAGGCGAACCATGGCCAACGTCGGGATCAGCAACATCTACAAGTCCTTCGGCCCTGTCGAAGTGATCCACGGCATCGACGTCGAGATCGCGGACAAGGAGCTGGTCGTGCTGGTAGGGCCCTCGGGATGCGGCAAGTCGACCCTGCTCCGCATGATCGCAGGCCTCGAAGACATCACCGCCGGCGAGATTTCGATCGACGACAAGGTGGTCAACCGCGTCGCCGCCAAGGACCGGAACATCGCCATGGTGTTTCAGTCCTACGCGCTCTACCCGCACATGACCGTCTATCGGAACATGTCGTTCGGCCTGCGGATGCGGAAGATCCCGAAGGACGAGCAGGACCGCCGCATCAGGTGGGCGGCCGAAGTGCTGGAGCTCACCGACTACCTCAAGCGCTATCCCCGCCAGCTTTCGGGCGGGCAGAGGCAGCGCGTCGCCATGGGCCGCGCGCTGGTGCGGGAGCCCATCGTGTTTCTCTTCGACGAGCCGCTCTCCAACCTCGACGCCCAGCTCCGTGTACAGATGCGGACCGAAATTCGCGAGCTGCACCAGCGGCTGCAGACGACCATGATCTACGTCACGCACGATCAAGTGGAGGCGATGACGCTCGCCGACCGCATCGTCGTCATGCGCGACGGCTATATCGAGCAGATCGGCGCCCCCGAACGCGTTTACGACAGGCCGGCCAACATCTTTGTTGCGGGCTTCATCGGCTCGCCCCAGATGAACATGCTGCCCGGCACGCTCGGGCCGGACGGCACCATCGCGCTGGAAGGCGGTGTCACGGTGCGGCACGACCAGGACCTGGCAGCACAGACCGGCCACAGCGTCCTCTATGGCGTTCGGCCCGAGGACCTGCAGCTCGTCGGCGAAGGCGAGGGCTTCGCGCTCGGCGTCGACGTGGTCGAGACGACCGGGCGGGAAATCGAGCTGTTCGGCAGCTTAGGCTCGCGGCGGGTCTGTGTGCTGCTGCAGGCGCGCGCGTCCGTCCGGCCGGGCGACACCGTGTGGATCAGCCCGGCCCCCGAGCGCGCCCACGTCTTCGATGCGGAGACCGGCATCCGCCTCGACCCTGCCGCCCGGGGCTGAGGCAATCGCCATGGCAGGGCGCACGACCCACGATCACGCCGACGTCGTTGTCGTCGGCTCCGGCCCCGGCGGCGTCATCCCCGCCACCGTGCTGGCCAGGAAGGGCATCAAGGTGGTCTGCCTGGAGCAGGGCCCGTGGTTCCCGCCGGACGAGCGGCCGCACTTCGGCCGGGACTGGGAATGGCGGCGCGCCACCGACTGGTCGATCTCCGTCAACGTGCGCGCGCACCCGCACGACTACCCAGTGGAAAGCACCGACGAGACGACGCTGATGTGGAACGGCGTCGGCGGCTCCACCGGCATCTACACCGCCACCTGGCCGCGCTACCGCCCATCCGATTTTCGCAAGGGCACCGAGCACGGGCTCGCGCCGGACTGGCCCATCTCCTACGAGGATCTCACGCCCTACTTCGAGATGGCGGACGAAGCCTGCGGCGTCTCCGGCTGGCCGGGCGATCCGGCGATGCCGCCGCGCGGTCCCTTCCAGACCCGGCCCGGCCCGCGCGGCGCCATGGGCGAGGTCATGGCGCGCGGCTTCGACAAGCTGGGCTGGCACTGGTGGCCCATGCCCTGCGCCATTCTGGCGGAGGGGTACGATGGCCGCCTCGCCTGCAACAACTGCGGTGCTTGCCAGAGCGGCTGCCCGCGCGGTTCGCTCAACGACATGGCCGTGACCCACTGGCCGAAGGCGATTGCGGCGGGTGTCGAGCTGCGCACCGACAGCCGGGTCGAGCGCGTCGAGACCGACGCGTCGGGCCGCGCCACGGGCGTCGTCTACGTCGAGCGCAACACGGGCGTGCGGCACATCCAGACGGCGGACATCGTGATCCTCGCCGCCAACGGAGTCGGCACGCCGCGCCTGCTGCTGCTCTCGGAAAGCGCGGCGCATCCGAAGGGGCTCGCCAACCGTTCCGATCAGGTGGGCCGCAACCTGATGCACCACACGCTCGGCATGGTGGAGTGCTGGGTCGATGCGCCCACCGAGGCGCACAAGGGCCTGATCTCCGCCATCGCGATCTGCGAGGAGTTTGCGGAGAGCGACACCTCGCGCGGCTTCGTCAACGGCTTCACCCTCCACATCGTGCGCCAGAACGGCGCGGGCTATCAGGCGCTGGGCTCGCACTCGGGCAACCTGGCGCCATGGGGCGAGGCGCATCACGACTGGTTCGCCCGGCACTTCGGGCACGGCATCGGCATCCTCATCGTGGGCGACGACCTGCCGCGGCCCGACAACCGGGTCACCCTCTCCGATAGTACGGTCGATTCGTCGGGGCTGCCGGCGCCCCGCATCGCCTACGGCATGTGCGAGAACGACGCGCGGCTTGCGCGCTTCGGCATCGACCGGGCCGTCGAGCTCGCGGGCGCGATGGACGCCTGGGACATCAAGGTCAATCCCTTCCGCGATGCGAAGGGCGTCTATGCGCCGCCCGCCTGGCACCTGCTCGGCACGGCGCGCATGGGGGCCGCGCCCGAGACCTCCGTCGTCACCAGGTGGCACCAGAGCTGGGACTGCCCCAACCTCTACATCACCGACGGCAGCGTCATGGCGACCGGCGCGGCCATCAACCCGACGAGCACGATCTCGGCCCTCGCCTACCGCGCCGCCCACCATCTCGCCGACAATTTCGCCGAGGCCCGCCGGGCGCAGGGTCCGTTGCTCGACGACTGAGGGCCCGCGGCGTCGACGGCTGACTCCCGGCAGCGCCACGCCCGGGCTAAGATGCTCCCGCGTCGGCACCGGGCGGAGGGAACCATGGCCGGCTACACGCGCGATCAGTTGCGAGAGATGGTGCAGCCCGACCGGGTGCACCGCGCCATCTACACCGACCCGGCGATCTTCGAGATCGAGACGGAGAAGATCTTCCGCCGGGTCTGGCTCTACGTCGGCCACGAGAGCCTGGTGCCGAACCCCGGCGACTACTACTGCACCCACCTCGCCCGCCAGCCGGTGGTGCTCAGCCGGCACAAGAGCGACGGCATCTGCGTGCTCTTCAACCGCTGCGGCCACCGCGGCGCCAAGGTGCTGAACCGCGAGCGCGGCAACGCCAAGGTCTTCACCTGCATGTATCACGGCTGGAGCTTCCGGCCGAACGGCGCGCTCGCCGGCGTGCCGATGCGGGGGGACTTCCCCGAGGAGCCGCTCAAGGACCCGCAGTTCGGCATGGCGCAGCTGCCGCGGGTGGAGAGTTATCGGGGCTTCGTGTTCGCCTCGTTCAACCCAGACGTGGAGCCGCTGCTCGACTATCTCGCCGAGGCTAAACGCGGCATCGACGAGCTTGTGGACCGCTCGCCCGAGGGCGAGGTGGCGCTCAACGCCGGTTGCCACCGCTACCACTATCGCGGCAACTGGAAGCTGCAGCTCGAGAACCTGGCGGACATGTACCACCCCGCCGCCTGCCATGCGTCCACCGTCGGCCCCGACGGCCGGCAGTTCAAGCGCCGCGCCGGCAGCGAGGGCGGCGATGCGGCGTTCTTCGCCCCCAACGGCGAGGCCGTCGTGGCGCAGACCGGTGTGCGCGGCCTCAACAACCGCCACAGCTCCGAGGCGTCGCTCTTCGACAAGGAGCAGTCCGGCGGGCACTGGGACGACTACCGCGCCATCATGGTGCAGCGCTACGGCGAGGAGCGCACGACGGACATCCTCAAGAACCGGCGCCACAGCATGACCTTCTTCCCGAGCTCCGACATCCTGCTGGCGCAGACCTCCGTGCGCGTCATCCGCCCGGTGGCGGTGGACTTCACCGAGGTCGAGGTCTGGCCGGTCCGCCTCGTGGGGGCGCCGGACAGCATCTCGGACGACCTCGTGCGCTTCGTGAACATGACGCATGCCGCCGCCTCCTTCATCCAGTCCGACGACATGGAGGCGTTCGAGCGCTGCCAGGAGGGACTCCGAACCCAGGGCACCGACTGGGTGCTCGTCGCCCGCGGCCTCGGTGCCGAAATCGACGAGGGCGACGGGGTGTTCTTCGGCCCCCGCTCCAGCGAGGTCGGCCAGCGCGCTCAGCACGAGGCCTGGCGCAACCTGATGGGCGCATGAGCGTCACCGCCGACGCCCGCGCCGTCGCGGGGTCCAACACCCTGCGCCTCGAGGAGCTGCGGAACTTTCTCGAGCACGAGGCGGAGCTGCTGGACGAGCGGCGCTTCGACGAGTGGTGCGACCTCTACACCGAGGACGCCACCTACTGGGTGCCCGCCAGCCCGGAGCAGGAGAACTGGCGCGACCACGTATCGCTCTTCTACGACGACAAGCACACGATGCGGGTCCGCGTCCAGCGGCTCAACCACCCCCGCATTCATTGCCAGAGTCCGCCGTCCAGCTGCGTGCGCGTGATCTCGGGCGTGAGGCTGGCCGAGGCGACTGCGGAGGGCGCGTGGCTCGTCCGCTCGAAATTCGTGATGGTCGAGGATCGCCCCGGCAACCCGCAGCGCGTCTTCGGCGGCCGCTACTCCCACACCATCGTCCAGGAAGGCGAAGGGCTGCGAATCCGCCTCAAGCGGGTCGATCTCACCAACTGCGACCAAAGCTTCCCGATGCTCACGCAACCCTTCTAGCCGGTATCCGCAAGCCGCCTGCACTCTCTCCCCCGCTTGTCCCGATGAGAAGTCAGCGCCTATGATTGTGGTGCTGGGACTGGATGCGCGCATGGCAGCGGTCAACAAGAAGAATGCGCGCAAGTCCGGCGTAACAAAGGGGAGGCTACGGAAATGAGAAAATATCTGCGCAATGCGGCGCTTGGGGCTGCGGCAGTGGCGTTTCTCGCGGGCGGCTTGGCGCCGGCCGGGACGGCCACTGCAGACGAGAAGGTCAAGGTTTATGTGAGCCTGGGCTTCGAGGGCAACACCTGGATGGATGCGTCCACCAACCTGCTGAGTTCGATAGCGGGGACCAAGGACTACAAGGACCGGGTGGATATCGAGATCCAGTCCGCGCGCGGCAATGCGCAGACCCAGATCCAGCAGATCAACGCGATGGTGCAGGCGGGTGCGCAAGTCATCGTCGCGTGGGCGATCTCGCCGACGGCGCTGAACCGCGCGATCCGTAACGCGTGCCGGCGGGACGTGATCTTCATCACCTTCGACGCGCAGGTCACCGAGCCTTGCGCCCATCACGTCGGCATCAATCAGGACTGGGCCGGCGCGGGGCCGGCCGAATGGCTGGCGGAGGAGCTTGGCGGCAAGGGCAACATCGTCTTCATGGGCGGCATCCCCGGCAACATGGTCGACCTGCGGCGGAACTCCGCGGCCAAGGCGGTGTTCGCCGAGTTCCCGGACATGACGATCATCGCCGACACGCCGAGCATGTGGAACAACGCCACGGCGAAGCAGAAGCTGACCGAGATCGTCGCCACGCACGGGTGGGACAAGATCGACGGGCTCTGGACCCAGACCGGCTGCTACGTCTTCACCCAGATGCAGGTGGACGAGGGCCGGGGCGATCAGCTCAAGCCCTGTGCGGGCAACGGCACCAACGGCCACCGCGTGGCCCAGCTTGCGCCGGGAACGACCGAGGGCGCCTATGGGCTGCGCAGCGCCTCCATGGGCTCGCCGCCCTGGGCTGCGCCCTTCGCCTTCAAGCTCGCGATGGCGAAGTTCGACGGCGCCGAGATCCCGCGCGTCCACGAGATCCCGATGCCCCTGATCACGCCGGGGCAGACGGAGCTCTGCGACACGGCGGACAAGGGCGAGCTCATGGCGAAGAACTGGTCCTGCAACGCGGTGCCGCTCTCCGTCGCACCATCCAACTACTTCATCGACGTGTGGCATTCGGAGGTGCCGGAGCTCGACGTCTATTCCGCGCTCGAGGGCGCAGTGCCGGACGGTAGCTGATCTCCACGGGCGAGAAACGGCTCTGAGTCGGGCCGGGCCCGGCGGGACCGGAGGCGCAAGGGGCGCGGCGCTGGTCGCTGCGCCCCGTGCCCCCTGTATGACCGGCCGGCGGCGGCGCGGGGAAGCCGGCCATGGATGAGCAGGCGCCGGCGGTCGAGACCCGCGGCCTGAGCAAGGCCTTCGGCGCGACCGTCGCGCTCGACGACGTCACGCTCGCCATCCCGCGCGGCGAGGTCCACGCGCTCCTCGGCGAGAACGGTGCGGGCAAGTCGACCCTGGTCAAGATCCTGAGCGGGCTCAGCCGGCCGGATGCCGGCGAGATTGCCCTCTTCGACAGCCCTGCACACATCCATACGCCGCGGGATTCTCATCGGCTCGGCATCCAGACCGCCTATCAGGAGATCTCGCTGGTCGGCGACCTCACGGTCGTGCAGAACATGCTGCTGCCCTACGAGCCGACCGGCCCCAGCGGGCAAATCAGGCGGCGCGAGTCGGAGCGGCACGTGCGGCGCGCCCTCGCCGACCTCGGCCTCGACGATATCGACCTCCACGCCGAGGTGCGGACCCTGGCGCTGCCGACGCAGCAGAAGATCGAGATTGCGCGCGCTGTCTCTCGCAAGCCTCAGTTGCTGCTGCTGGACGAGCCCACCTCGTCCCTCTCCGGTAACGACGTGCAATGGCTCGGCGCGCTCTTCGACCGGCTGCGCGCTGAGGGGACCACCATCGTCTTCATCTCGCACCGGATGCCGGAGGTGCGCGACTTCTGCGACAGCCTGACCATCCTGCGCAACGGCCGCATGGTGGGGAGCTTCAGGGCCGACGACATCTCCGACGACCGCATGATCGAGCTGGTGATCGGGCGCTCGCTCGCGGCGACCTTCCCGCCCAAGCCGGCGCAGCTGGCAAAGCGGGGCGAGGCGCCGATCCTGGCCGGCGAGGGACTGGCCATCGAAGGCGGCGTGCAGGACTTCTCCTTCGACCTCTGGCCCGGCGAGATTCTGGGTGTCGGCGGGCTGGAAGGCATGGGCCAGCGCGACCTCTTCCTCGCGCTCTTCGGCATGGTTGGGCTCAGCGCCGGCGACATCCGGATCGGCGACCAGCGGGTGACCCTGCGGACGCCGAAGGACGCCGTGAACAGCCGCATCGGCATCAGCTTCGTGCCGGAAGACCGCAAGACCGAGGCGCTCTTCCTCGCGCTGACGGGGCGGGAGAACATCTCGCTTCCGATCATCGAGCGCTGCGTGCGCTTCGGCCTCGTGGACCTGGAGCAGGAAGCGCAGGCGGTGGGCCGCGCGCTCGACATGGTGCAGGTCGACCGGCGGGCGCTCCATAGCGCCTGCAACGTCTTCAGCGGCGGCAACCAGCAGAAGATCGCCATCGCCAAGTGGCTGCTCGCCGAGAGCCGCGTGCTGCTCATGTACGACCCGACGCGCGGGGTCGATGTCGGCACCAAGGCCGAGATCTACGCCCTCGTGCGGGCCTACGCGGACGCCGGCGGGGCGGTGCTCTACTACTCCACCGACGTGCCGGAGCTGGTGAACCTCTGCGACTCCGTGATGGTGATCTACCGCGGCCAGAAGGCGGCCTCGCTCAGCGGCGCCGGGATCACCGAGGCCAGCATCATGCGCGCCGCCCTCGGCGAGGGCTCCCGATGACGCCGCTCGGCGCGCTGCGCGCACCCTACCTGCCGCCCTTCAGCTGGTCGCGCCAGCGCGGCACGATCATCGCCATCGCGGTGTTCGCCGCCACCATGATCGCGCTGCAGCTCATTACCGGCCAGGGCATCGCCTACTTCGACATCAGCAGCATCAGCGCGAGCGCCGCGACCCTCGCGCTCGCCGCGCTCGGCGAGACCATCGTCATCCTCGCCGGCGGGCTCGACCTCTCGGCGGGTGCGGTGATCTCGCTGGTCAACGTGGTGCTGGTCACCCAGCTCGCCCCCGCCGCCGACATGGGGACCGGCCTCTTCACCCTCGTGGCCCTCGTCATCGCGCTCGGCCTGGGCGCCGCCATCGGCGCGGTCAACGGCTTCCTCGTCGCCTACGTGCGCCTGCAGTCGATCGTGGTGACGCTCGCCACCATGTTCATCGCCCAGGGCGCGGCCCTGCTCGTGCTCAAGTTCCCGGGCGGCGAGATGCCGTGGGACTTCAGCCTGGTCTTCACCGGCGACGTCATTACCGAGGGGCTGCCCGCCCCGGTCGTCGTCCTCGCGGTCGCCATCCTCTTCTGGCTGCTGCTCAAGAACACGCGGATCGGCACCGGCATCTACGCCATCGGCAGCGATGCGGGATCGGCCGAGGCCAACGGGGTCGACGTCCGCCGCACCTGCTTCCTCACCTTCACCTTCGCCGGCATGTGCTACGGCGCCGCCGGGCTCTTCATCACCGCCAACATGGGCGGCGGCGACCCGCTGATCGGCGCCAAGATGCTGCTGCAGATCTTCGCCGCCGTGGTGCTGGGCGGCACGCTGATCGGGGGCGGCCGGGGCGGCGCCGTCGGCACGATCTTCGGCGCGCTGACGCTCACCGTCGTGGTCAACATCTTCCTCGTGCTCGGCGTGCGCACCTATTACACGCCGATCGTCGAGGGCGTGATCCTGCTCATTGCCGTGCTCGGCTTCTCGCTCGGCCGCGACTCGCCGGTGGTGGAGATCACGCGCTTCTGGCGAGCGACGCTGCGCGCGCTCAAGGAGTCCTCGCTCCCCTCCAGGCTGCGGGTCGTGGGCGAGCCGATCCGCCTGAGTGGGTTGGACCCGCCGGCGGGCGGTGCCGGCGCGGCAGCCGTCCCCTGGCTCGACCGGCACCGGGCGGTGCTGCGCTTCGCCGTGCCGGCCTACCTCATCTACCTCGTCATCCTGGGAATCACGATCGGCATCTTCGGCGGCGACTTCTCGCCGCTCGCCTACCTCAACGCCATGCTGATCCTGACCGCCTTCCTCGCCATTCTCGGCCTCGGCCAGGGCACGGTCATCATCACCGGCGGGCTCGACCTCTCGGTCCCCTGGACCATGACCTTCCCGGCGATCGTGGTCACGACCCTCTGCAACGGCGTGGATGCGCCGGCGGCATGGGTGATTCCGGCGGCGCTCGGGATCGGGATCGCCATCGGCTTCCTCAACGGCATGACCATCGTGCTCTTCGGGCTCTCGCCGATCATCGTGACGCTCGCCATGAACGGCATCCTGGAGGGCGTGTCGCTGCTCTTCAGCTCGGGCGCGCCCATCGGCAAGGCGCCGCCCTCGCTGGCCTGGTTCGTGACCGGACGCATCGGCGGCATCGCCCCGATCGGCTGGTTCCTGATCGCCTTCGTCGTCGTCGCGACGCTCTACCTGAATAGGAGCGCGCCGGGCCGGCGCATCTTCGCGGTCGGCAACAGCCAGCGCGTCAGCCGCCTCTCGGGCGTGCGCATCGGCTTCCCCATCGTCGGCGCCTACATGCTGAGCGGCTTCTGCTCGGCGCTGGTCGGGGTCTTCCTCGCGGGCTTCAGCGCCCAGGCGTTCTACGGCATGGGCGACCCCTACCTGCTCTCGTCGATTGCCGTGGTGGTGCTGGGCGGCACCCTCATCACCGGCGGGCGCGGCCACTATCTCGGCATCCTCGGCGGCGCGATCCTCTTCACCGGCCTCGGCATCATGCTCTCCGGCACCGTGCTGCCCGAGGCCGTGCGAAACATCATCTACGGCCTCGTCGTCCTCGGCGCCATCGTCGCGCTGAGAGAGCGCGCAAATGCATGACACGCCGCGAGAGCGCGCGAGCGCCTGACGCGCTCCGAGAGCGCTCGACCGCCTGACGCCCCGCTCCTCCGGCGTGGGGGCTGTTTCCCACCATCGTGCAGGCGGTAGTGTGAGGCATGGGACAGGACACGCCTCAGGCGAGGCCGCAGCCCGACGAGCCCGTGCGCACGGGCCAGCTGCACGCGCACACCCTCGCCTTCCTGATCATCGTCATCATCTCCACGTCGTTTCCCCTCGGCGAGCACATCACCCACGGCCTCGACCCGGCGGTGATGATGTGCATCCGCTTCGTCCTCGCAGCGCTGCTGATGGCGCCGGTGGTGGCCTGGCGCGAAGGGCTGGCCCTGCCGCCGCCGCGATCGTGCCTGCGCTATCTCGCGCTCGGCGCGCCACTGGCCTTCTTCTTCTGGTGCATGTTCGAGGCGCTGCGCTACACCAGCGGCCTCAACACCAGCGCGATCTTCACCATCGTGCCGGGGCTCTCTGCGCTCTTCGGCGCGGTGCTGGTGGGCGAGCGGCTCGGCCTTCATCGCCTGGCCGCGCTTTTCCTCGGTATGATCGGCGCAATCTGGGTGATCTTCCGGGGTGATCCGGCCCGCCTCGTCAATCTCGAGGTCAACATCGGCGACGGGATCTTTCTCGCCGGCTGCTTCGGCTACGCCGTCTACGGCTCGCTCATCAAGCGCCTGCATCGGGGCGAGCCGATCCTGGTGCAGACCTTCTGGACCCTGGTGGCGGCGGGGCTCTGGCTGCTGGCGGCGAGCAACGTCAAGCTCTGGCGCACCGACTGGTCGGGAGTCGAGGTGGTGGTGCTGGGCGGCATCGTCTACCTCGCGGTCCTGCCCACCTTCGTCACATTCTTCCTGACCCAATACACGACGCTCCGCCTCGGCCCGACCCGGGTGCAGGCCTACGGCTACGCACTACCGGCCATCGTGCTCCTGCTCGACCTCGCCCTGGGCAAGCCCGCGCCGCCGCTGATGACCGTGCCCGGCCTCGCCATCGTTCTCGCGGCAAGCCTGGTGGTGCAGCGCGGCGCAATTCGCGAGTTCCGGTAGCCCGGCCTCTCGCCATGGTCACTCTTGAGTCCCTCCCTTCGCGCCGCTCGGCCACGTGCGGAGGCACGCACCGCATGGGACGGACACGACAAATTTAATGCGGCATTCTCCGGGATTAGGCGGGATGAGTGCGGCAAGCGGGACAAGTGCAAGTCTGAAGTGGGGGCGGCTGCGGTGCATGACGCGATACTGACGCACCCGCTGCGCGATGTGCGCCGGACCATCGTGCGGGGAGGAACTCCGGGCTAGCTACTACCGCGCACGCAGACGGTCGAGCGCGCCCTGCAGGATGTAGGCCGCCGCTACCTGGTCGACCTTGCGCGCGCGCTTGCGGCGCGAGAGGTCGGCGTCGAGCATCGCGCGCTCGGCAGCGACCGTGGACCAGCGCTCGTCCCATAAGGCGACCGGCAGCGCCAGCGCCCTGGCCAGATTCGCCGCCGTGTCGCGGGCGGACTGCGCGCGCGGGCCTTCGCTGCCGTCCATGTTGACCGGAAGCCCCACAACAATGCCGCCGACCCCCTCCCCTTCGATCAGCGCACGCAGGGCCTCGATATCGCGCGAGAGCTTGGTCCGCCTGAGCGTCGTCCGTGCGGTCGCGATCGTGCGGCTCAGGTCGGAGACCGCGACGCCGATGGTCTTGGTGCCGAGATCGAGCCCCATCAGGCGCGCGTCCGCCGCCAGCAGGCCCTTCAGTTCGCTCAGTTCGCAGATCGCCATGACGCGCCCGTGGTGAACGATGCTGCCTACAGTCGCACGTCGTGCAGCGGCCGGCTCCAGTTGCGGGCGCGCTCTTCGACACGGGCAACGTCCTCCTCCAGCATCAGGCCGTCGGCGACCAGGCGCTTCGCCGCCTCGACCATCGCGGCGACATAGCCCTCGGCATCGCCATAGCGCTGCTCGATCGAGGGCCGCGGGTCGCCGGTGGCGGCGCGTATCGTTTCCGTCTCGGGCAAGGGGATCGTGCTGCCGGTGAACTCGTGCATGGCGCCCTCGCCGTGGCCCCTGTCGCGCAGGTTCCAACCGGTGTAGGTGGCGAGCGGTGCGGCGACCATCGGCACCCGCACCCCGGCGGCGTCGTTGCCGTCGGCGTCGACCGCCGGCACCAGCACGGCGTAGCCCTCGGGATCGACGACGTCAGGCGGCAGCATGCTCTGAATGCCGTCCTCTGCCTCTGGCCCGAAGTCGAGGAGGGGCAGCGCGTTGGGCCCGCGCGGGATGGCGACCCCGGGAATGGCGGGGAACTGCGCGCGCCATTCGTCCATGCCGACGAGGCTGCCGTCGCCGCGCCGGGGGATCCGGCTCGCCGGCGGTGCGGTGCCCTCGCTCGCCCAGCGGTCCATCGCGTCGAGCAGCGCGCGGAAGAGCATCGAGGTCTGGACCACGTTGCTCAGGTTCCGGCAGAGGCCGCGCGCCGGTGCGCCCTGGTTGGGATCGGCGACGTGTGGCGCGCTCGACAAGAAGTAGACCCGCACGGTCTCGGGCTGCTCCAGGTCGTTGCCCTCGGTGTCGGTATGCACGAGCGAGCCGCGCCGCTGCCAGTATTCCGTGGCCGTTTGCGTGTGGAAGATCAGCGGGTCGGTATCGGGCCGCTTGCAGATCGCGTCCGACCTGCCGGTCAGGTGATCCCGGCACGCGGCGTAGGAGAAGGGGAAGCTGTCGGCGGCATTGTCGTGGTCCTCGTACTGCTGCCCCGCCGGCACGACGACATTGGCGAAGCGGTGGTTCATCCACATGCGCCCGCAGCCGGCGACGTGCGCCAGTACGCCGTCGAACACCTTGCGCCCGGCGGCATCGGCGTTGAAGCCGCGCCAGATCGCGTCGCGGATGCAGCGCCCCGTCTGCGAGCGGCCGAAGGCATAGGCCCTCTCCATCGGCCTGGCGCCGGCCACCGGGTTGGCGCGCCCTTCGCTGTCGGCCTCCTCGTACTTCAGGAAGCTCACGAGGTCGCGCACTGCCACGTGGCCCAAGCCCAGAACCAGCGGATCGCGGCCCTCGTAAACCAGCTCGTAAATCCAGCCGGGCTCGAAGCCGGCCGGCATGTAGATGTGTGTGTCGGACTCGATGATCGCGTGCTCGGCGCCCTGAAAATCGAGGCCCACGCCGGTCTCGACCCGCGCGAACTGCCAGGCCTCCGGCGCAATCGCGACGCGCTCGTCGTCGGGGTAGCGGCGCCGTGTCAGCCGTGCCTTCGACGGGTCGCGCGAGACCGCCGGGTGGCTGCGGGTGGAGACCCAGCCGCTGAGCGGCAACGTGGTCTGGCCTTCCTGCGCGACGATGAACTCGGTCCGCACCGGGCCGGTGAGCGGCGCGGCGCCCTCGGTTGCGACGGGCAGGTCCATTGTCATGCGGCCATCGCCCGGCAGGAGGTCTCCCTGCCAGGCGCCCCACACCACCGTGTAGCCGCGGCGGAAGAGATAGCCGTTGCCGGCGTGCTCCAGCGTGGCCGGGTCGTTGCAGGCCGGCGCGTCGCAAAAGTACTGTACAGCGCGCTTGTTGCCGCGGTTGCCGTAGTCGAAGAAGAGCCGCCCGTTGCCGCGGGCCGGATCGGCCGGTTGCAGGATGCAGAGGTCGGCCGCGAACTCCACCAGGCCCTCCCGATTGCGCGGCGCCTTGTCCAGGTCGACGATGCCTGCCTGCGCAGGCGCATCGGGATCGACGGCAAAGCGCGCCCGCCCGGTCAGCCGCTCGTAGGCGCCGGCCTCGTCGAATGCGTGACCATCGGCGAAGGCCCTCCGCTCAAGAATGTCGATGGCTATTCTGTTGCTCAATCCATGCTCCCCGGCCCTTGCCGCTCCTAACCACTACAGATGCGGTCGGCGATGGCCACGATCCGGTGCATCTCCCGCAAGACCGGCTTCTCGATGAGCTTGCCGTCGATCACCACCAGCCCGGTATCGGCCGCCTCGAACTCGGCGATGATGCGCCGCGCGCGGGCAATCCGCTCCGGCGAGGGCGTGAACACCTCGTTGAGCGGGGCGATCTGCTTGGGGTGCACCGCGCCCTTGCCGCAGAAGCCCAGGTCCCTCGCCTGGATTGCGGCGCGCGTCATGCCGTCGGGATCTTCGAGATCGAGGTAAGGCACGTCGATCACGTCCAGGCCTGCGCTGGCGGCGGCATGGACCACGCGCGAGCGGGCGTAGAGCAGCGGCTCCCACGCGTTCTGGCAGCGCAGCTCGGCCGCCATGTCGACGCCGCCGAAGAACATCGCGTCGATGCGCGGGCTGCTGTGGGCGATGTCGTAGGCCGCCTCGAGCGCGGCGTTGGTCTCGATGATGACGTGCAGGCGGGTGTCGTGGCCGCGCTCGGAGAGCAGGTTGTCGAGCAGCACCACTTCGTCCGGCGTGCGCACCTTCGGCATCATCAGCGCGGGCGGCGGCGTGTCGGTGGCGAGCACCGCCTGCACGTCGGCCATGCCGAAGCCCTCGCGCAGCGAGTTGATGCGGACGATCCGCTCGACCCCGTCGTCGGCCTGCGGGCTCTCGAAGAGCTTGATCGCATTGGCGCGTGCGGCCGCCTTGTCCTTGGGCGCGATCCCGTCCTCGAGCTCGACGCAGACGATATCCGTGCCGCACGCGAGCGCCTTCGGAAACATCTCGGGGCGCAGGCCCGGCGTGAAGATGAACGAGCGGCGGGGGCGAATGCGTGGTCCGGGCATGAGGCGGCCTTTGCTGTCGTGCGGTCCGGCGGAGCTTCGCCCTACCCGGACCGGATTGTCCATGGATCAGTGCAGCGCGCGGACAGCGAGAGAGAGCCGCATCAGGACGCGAGCCACTTATCCCGCGCCGGCCACGCGTCCACCATGGCGCGGAGCGCCGGGTCCAGGTCGGGCGTCGTCTCGGCTTCCCGCGCCAGCTCGCCGGGCTCGGCGTTGAACGCCAGGTAGGAGAGATCGGTCATCCGCATGGGATAGAGGATGCCGTCCAGGTGGTCGCACTCGTGCTGCAGGACCATCGCGTGCCAATCCTCGACGACCCGCCGTTGGCTCTTTCCTTCCAGCGTCTGGTAGACGATCTCGACCTGCTTGTAGCGCGGCACCTTGCCGTGGAGGCCAGGCAGCGAGAGGCAGCGTTCCCAGATCAGGTCCACGTCGTCGCTCAGCGGCGTGACGACAGGGTTGACCATCACCGTCCACGGCAAGGGCTCGAGCGCGACACCGGGAGGAATGCGCTCGGCCAGAATGCGATAAACCACGACACGCCGGCCGTCGTAGACCTGCGGCGCCGCAATCCCCGTGGCGCCGATCCATTCCAGCGTGTCGCGCATGTCCTCTGCGAGGCGGGCGATGTCAGGGTCCGTGGGATCGTCGACCGGAGCGGCCTTCTGGCGCAGGACGGGATGCCCCATCCTTGCGATCTGTCGAATGGCCATCGTTCACCTCCCCGGTTTTCCCTCGGTCCATATGCGGCGATCCTCGGCTTGAGGAGCGCCATTAAGCCCACTTGTCGAATTCACCCACAAGCGGGGGCGAAGCCGCTATGTTGATCCATCCGAGCCGGACTGTAGACGATCGGAACACGTCATGACGGCGCTCGAAGACCTGCCCTACACGATCACCGACCACGACATCGTCGCCGAAGCCGATGGCATGCGCGTGCAGGTCATGACCCTCGGCGCGGGCGAGGAGGTTCCCTGGCATTACCACACGGTCATTACCGACGTATTCGTCGGCGTCGAAGGAACGGTAGTGATCGAGACCCGGGCGCCGCGCGCTCGCCATGAGCTTGAGCCCGGCGACCATTGCGTCGTGCTGCCCATGACCGCGCACCACGTCTCCGGCAAGGACGGCCGAGCCTGCCGCGTGACCCTGGTTCAGGGCGTGGGCGAGCACGACTTCAATCCGGTCGGCAAGGCTGCGGCGCAGGACTAGGACAGCCTGGATCATCCGGAGCGGCGCAGGGGACCCAGCTCGGCATGATTCGCACCCACGGTCGCTATCCCTACTCCAACATCACCGCGCGCCCGGACTACGACTGGCCGAACGGCACGCGCCTTGCCGTCTACGTCGCGGTCAACGTCGAACAGTTCAGCTTCGGCGAGGGCAAGGGCGCGGCCATCGCGCCGCCGGACCAGGCGAAGAGCCACAGCGTGTTCTCGTGGCGCGACTACGGCAACCGGGTCGGCATCTGGCGCCTGCTGGAGCTTTTCGACGCCTTCGACGTGCCCATCGAAGCCCAGATGAACCTCGGCGTTTACGAGCACTGCCCCGACATTCCCGAGACGCTCAGGCAGCGCGGCCACGAGATCCTGGGCCACGGCATCACCAACTCGGACATGCAGGAGCACCTCGACGAGGCGGCCGAAGCCGCGCTGATCGCCGAGGTCACCGAGACCATCGAGCGCCACGAAGGCAGCCGCCCGGCCGGCTGGATGAGCCCCTGGCTCTCCAACAGCGCGCTCACTCCCGACCTGCTGCAGGAGGCGGGTTATCGCTACTTCATGGACTGGACCTGCGACGACCAGCCGATCTGGATGACGACCCGCGCGGGCCGCATCCTGGCGATGCCCTACCCGGTCGAGTGCAACGACACCCGCGGCATCGTCTGGTACGGCCACACCGCGCGCGAGTTCGTGGACATGCTGATCGACGGCTTCGACGAGATGCTGGCGCAGAGCGAGGGGCAGCCCCTGGTGTTCCCGATCTCGCTCCATCCCTTCGTGATGGGGCGGCCCTACCGCGTGCGCCATCTGCGCCGCTTCTTCGAGCACATCGCGCCCCAGCGCGAACGCATCTGGCTGACGCGCCCGCGCGACATCTGCGCCCACATCGAAAGCCTCCCCAAGGACACGGTGCCCGGCGATTCGTGACCCTGGTGAGAAGTGCGGGTTAGGTCGCCGCCTCGATCTTGTCCTGTGTCCGAAGCGCGAAGTCCGAGGCGTCGTGGCGCTCGTGGAGCTGATCCTCCAGCGGGCCGTTGATCCGGTTGACCTTGCGCCCGCGGATCACCGCATCGCGCGCCGCGATCTCGTCGTACCAGCGCACGACGTTGCCGTACTCCTGCGCCGCGAGGAACTCGGCCGCGTCATAGAGCTTGCCGGTGGTCA
This sequence comes from Alphaproteobacteria bacterium, assembly GCA_965207055.1. Lineage (GTDB taxonomy): Bacteria > Pseudomonadota > Alphaproteobacteria > UBA828 > UBA828 > WTGU01. Next base: position 345,339 of record CBDBLP010000001.1, read on the forward strand.
GCACGCCGTACCACGGCCAGATCGCCATGTCGGCGACGGTGTAGGCATCGCCCGCCACGTAGCGGGTCTCGGCCAGCCGCTTGTCGAGGACATCGAGCTGACGCTTCACCTCCATGGTGAAGCGGTCGATCGGATACTCCATCTTGTAGGGGGCATAGGCATAGAAATGACCGAAGCCGCCGCCGAGATAGGGCGCGGAGCCCATCTGCCAGAACAGCCATGACAGGCACTCGGCGCGCTCCGACGGGTCTTCCGGGATGAAGGCGCCGTGCTTCTCCGCCAGGTAGAGCAGGATCGCACCCGATTCGAACACGCGCGTCGGCTCGGGCAACGAGTAGTCCACCAGGGTCGGGATCTTCGAGTTCGGATTCATCGCGACGAAGCCCGACCCGAACTGGGCGCCGTCCCGGATGTCGACGACATAGGCGTCGTACTCCGCCCCGCTGTGCCCGGCCGCCAGCAGCTCCTCGAGCATGACGGTGACCTTCACGCCATTGGGTGTCGCGAGCGAATAGAGCTGGAGAGGATGCTCGCCGCGCGGCAGCGCCGCTTCATGCGTCGCACCGGAAACGGGTCGGTTGATGGAGGCGAACTCGCCGCCGTTCTCGCGTTCCCATTTCCAGACAGGCGGCGGTTCGTAGGCGGCGGCATCGGTCATGACATTCTCCCCCTCGGGTCTTGGCGTGGCGATTGACGGCCTCTCTTATCGTGCAGCCCGTGTGGGATAAACCTACTCTTTCGAGTCAGTGTGGATCGCGGGACAGGACGTGACCGGATTGACTTCCCTGGTGCGGGCATGACCGAGGCGGACATCATCATCGTCGGAGCCGGCTCGGCAGGCTGCGTGCTTGCGGCGCGGCTTACCGAACGACCGGGCCTCCGCGTCCTCCTGCTGGAAGCGGGCGAGGAGCCCGCGACCCCCAACATCGCCGATCCCGCCGCGTGGCCTCTCCTGCAAGGCTCCGAGATCGATTGGCAGTACACGACCCTACCGCAGCGCTTCATGGCGGGGCGCGCGCACCCCTGGCCGCGAGGGCGCACGGTGGGCGGGTCCAGCGCCATGCATGCGATGGGACACGTCCGCGGCCATCCCAAAGACTTCGACCGCTGGGCCGAGGCGGGCGCGACCGGGTGGGACTGGGCGACGCTCCGGCCCTACTTCATTCGCTCGGAAACCTCGCCCTTTGCGCCCGAGGACGGCTACGGCGGAGAGGGCCCGGTGCGGCTCTGCCAGCCTGCGAGGCCGCACCCGCTCAGCGTGGCGCACTGCAGGGCCGGGGCCGAACTCGGGCTCCGACCGCTCCGCGACCACAACGGGCCGGTGCTGGCGGGGCCTGCGCTCAATACGCTCACGATCGTCGACGGTCGGCGCCAGAGCGTCGCCGATGCCTACCTGACCGCCGCCGTCCGTGCCCGGCCGAACCTTGCACTGCGGACAGGGTTGCTCGTCGACCGGCTTGCTTTCGACGACGCCGGCCGTGCAACCGGGGTTCATGTCCTGGAAGGCGGCACGGCCGGCCGCTTTGACGCTTCCCGCGCCGTCGTGCTGGCGGCAGGGGTGATCGGAACGCCTGCCATACTGATGCGCTCCGGTCTGGGTCCGGGCGCTGCGCTGAAGGCACTCGGCATCACGGTGCGGCGCGACGTGCCGGGCGTGGGACGGAACCTGCAGGATCATCTGCTTTCCGCCGGCAACCTGTATCGCGCCCGCAAGGCTCTGCCGCCGACCGCGACGCAGCACTCGGAGGCGCTCACCTACATCCACGCAGGGGCGCAGACGGCTGAGGACGCGCCCGATCTCGTGGTGGCGTGCGTCACGCTTCCCGTGGTCTCGGAGACGCTTGCGGCCAACATTCGCGTGCCCGAACCCGGCGCGGGCTACACCCTGATGCGCACCTTCGGTTCTAATGCACTGACATAGCGTTGCTTTTTCCTCCTGTTCTTGGCCGGGAAGCGCGGATGCGGTCTCCGTTTTCGCCCCGGCTGCAACAGGAAGTGCAGGAGGAATTCCTATGGCAACGCTCCGTCTCAACCAAGGCCGGGTCGATGCGCTCAAACCTCGCAGGTCCGCCTACGACATCCGCGACCGGGAACTCAGGGGCTTCGGCGTCAGAGTCCTGTCCTCGGGCGCCAAGCGCTACTTCATACATAGCCAGCACCAGGGGCGGCGGGTCTGGAAGATGCTCGGCAAGGCCGAGTCCGTCGGCGTGGACAAGGCCCGCGAGCAGGCCAGGGTCATGCTGGCCTCCATCCGGACGGGATTCAGCGACGAGAGTCTGGTTCCGCCCGACACCCCCTTCGAGACGGTCGCCGACGAAGTGTTCCGGCGCTACGCCCGGAACTGGAAGCCGTCGACGCTCAAGGTCAACCAGTGCTACTATCGCAAGCAGATCCTGCCCTGGTTCGAGGGACGCCCGATCACCGGCATCACCGACCGCGATGTCAAGCAGTGGCTCGCCTCCCTTCACGAAACCCCCGTGGCTGCGGACCGCTCGGCCCCCATCCTCTCGGTCATCATGCGCCAGGCCGAGGTCTACGGCTACCGGCCCGAGGGGACCAACCCGTGCACGGGTATCAAGCGCTACCGGCGCCAAGGGCGCGAGCGCTTCCTCTCGACGGCCGAAGTCCGCCGGCTGGGTGAGGTGCTGGCGAGCCATGAGGCCGACCACCCGCAGGCCGTGGCGATCATACGCCTGCTGCTGCTCACCGGATGCCGCAAGGGCGAGATCATCTCCCTGAATTGGTCCTACTACCGCGAGGGCAAGCTGTTCCTGCCCGATAGCAAGGTCGGGCCGCGCACGATCTGGCTCTCGTCCCCTGCGCGCGCCATCCTCGACAGTCTGCCCCGCACAGCGGTTTGGGTCTTCCCCTCGCCGCGAACGAGCGGGTTTCTGAGCGCGGAGGCCCTCCGTCTGGTCTGGCAGAGCGTGAGGGCGGAGGCGGACCTGCACGATGTCCGCCTTCACGACCTTCGACACACGCATGCCAGCATGGCGCTCGCGCAGGGCGAGACGGTGCTGACCATCGGCCGCCTGCTCGGACACCGCAATCCGACAACGACGCTGAAATACATCCACCTGTCCGACGCCATGGTGCGCGAGGCGGCCGAAGCCGTCGGCGCTGCCCTGGAGGGAGGAGGCTGAGGCATGGCCGCGAAGAGGAGGCGGCTCACCGACGCCAACACCGCCAGGCTGACGCCGGCGGCCAGCGAGTACACGGTCTGGGACACGCGTCAGGCGGGGCTCGGCGTGCGGGTTCGGCCGTCGGGGCACCGGAGCTTCGTGTACTTGCGAAAGGGCGAGGACGGCGTGCGCAGGATCACGCTCGGGCCGGCAGCACTCATGGGCGTCGAGGAGGCCCGGCGCGGGTGTCTCGCCATCGAGAGTGGGGCACGGCCCGACCGGGCGCAGCGCAGCGAGGTCCCGACCTTCGGGGATTTCGTCGCGGGTCCGGGTCGGTCGTGTTTCGAGCGGGGCAAGCCCTCGACGCGCAAGGTCGCGGCCAGGGTCGTCGCCGTGCGCCTGCTTCCCACCTTCGGCTCGTTGCCGCTGGACCGGATCACCCACGCCGCCGTCACCCGCTGGTTCGACGAATGCAGCCGGACCACGCCGGGCGCCGCCAACAGGGCGCTGAACCTGCTCAGCCGGATTCTGAACCACGCGATCGTCTGCGGCCATCTCCAGTCGAACCCGGCGCGTGGCATCAAGTGGAACCCCGGTGCCCAGCTCACCCGCTTCCTCTCGCGCGAGGAAGTCCGCCGTCTTCATCATGCGCTGGATCGCCATGATCGACATGGACGCCTGTCGCGCACGCGGCAGGCGGACGTCATCCGCCTTCTGTTGCTGACCGGCTGCCGGAAGAGCGAAATCCTGACCCTTCGCTGGCAGGACGTGGACGGGGACACGATCAACCTGATCGATGCCAAGACGGGGCCGAGGCGGGTGTTCCTCAATGCGCCGGCCCGCGCCATCCTGGAGCGGCAGCCGCGCTCGGGCAGCGCCTACGTCTTCCCTGCGCCGTCGAACCCCGGCCGTCCGCTGTCGCCCCTCTTGCCGCTCTGGCGTTCGGTCCGCAGGGAAGCCGGGATCGAGGACGTGCGACTCCACGATCTCAGACACACCGTGGCCAGCCACGCCGTTCTTCAAGGCGTTCCGCTGCCGGTGGTGTCCCGCCTTCTTGGCCACAAGCGGCCGAGCATGACGCTGCGATATGCTCACGTCGGCGACCGGGAGACCGAAGCAGCGGCGGAGCGTATCGGTGTCGCAATTGCGCAGACGTTGGACGGTCAAGAGAAAAGCTCGCCGTGCTGACGCGAGGTGCTCGTGCGCCGGAATCGCCATGATGAGCGAGTACGGCGCCGTCCATCGGCAGGTTCATGGGACATTGCAAGCCGGAGACGACGCTGAAACACATGCCTCTGTCCGACGCGATGGTGCGCGATAGCCCCTTCCCGATCCCCTGCGCTCCGGATGCAGATCGGGAAGGGACCCGGTTCGAGCGGTGCCGGCGGGGCAGCATATTCCCGCCACGCCGCCCCGTTGTCGCCGGTCCGCCGGAGAACCATCCAGGCCCGGCCGCCGTCGCCGGCTCCCATCGAGTGGCCATCACCAGCGCAAGCTGGCCTCGAACCCGATCGTGTGCTCGGGCTGTGCGGTGTCGCTCTCCATTCGCGTTGCCTTGAGGCCGAAGGAGACGTTCGCCGCGGTCCGGCCCTCCGGCGTGAGCCGCCAGCCGAGGCTGTAGTCGCGCGCGCCCGTCGCAAGCCCGAGCCCGACATGCGGGCTGCCGGTCCAGCGCCCGCCGAAGGCCGAGAAGCCGTACGCGGCTTCCATCGCCCAGCGGCTGGTGGCTTCGCTGCCCGTGCGGTCCTCCAGCGTCGCCGGCTGGAACAACGCGTCGAGCCCGCCATTGGCCTGTCCGCCGAACTCCTGGCGCAAGGACAGCGACGGCCCCCGCTGCGTCGCCGGGTCCGGGTCGAAGGCCAGCGAGGCAGCATAGCCCCGGTCCTTCAGGTCGTCGTCCCCGTGCGCGATCAGCGTGCGGCCCGAGACATCGAGCGACAGACCGAGCGCCGGATCGACCCAGACGATCCCGCCGCCGATCTCCACCCCGAAGCCGGTCTCGGCATCGCCGCCGTCATGGCGCGCGCCGACTTCGAGCTTGGGCGTCAGATGACCGCCGCCTTCCATGGCGAACCGGTAGCTGCCCTCCAGGCCGAGCCTGAGCCGGGTCGCGTCGGAGTCTGACGCCGCGAGGTCGCGGGTCTTCTCCGACGAGGTCCGCGCCCACAAGGCGTCCGAGGTCAGCGCCAGAGCGGGACCGGAGCCTTCCGCGGGGGCTTCGAGCAGGTCGCCCCTGAGCCCCGCCGCCGCCATGCTCCAGGCGGTGTCCGCCTTGTAGCTGCCGCCCATGGCGGTCTTCAGCGTCACCTCGCCCGTGCCGTAGCCCGCCGCGCCCCAGAGCTTCAGACGCTCCGAAGCCTGCAACGCCGCATAGGGGATCGCCGCCGTCAGCGACGCCTCCACACTGCCGTCGCCCGCGCGCACGGCCCCGCTGCACGGGTCGCCGTCCTCCGCGTCCCCGGGGCAGGTCTGGCCGTCGGGACGGGGACTGACGTCGCTGTCGCGGTAATCGCCCTCGCCCTCACTCTGCGCGAGCGCGAGGCCCACCAGCAACCGGCCGCGCGCATAGTCCGCGCCCAGCATGCCGGTCGTGACCTCGCCATTGAGCGAGAACGTGCCCTCCCGGCCGTCGAAGCTGCCCTGCGCCGCGCGGCCCCAGAACGCCATGCTGCCGCCCGATGCGTCCGCCTCGCCGGTCAACGAAAAGCTCGAACCGAGCAGCGCGTCCCGCGCCGTCATGGACTGCGACTGCGTGAAGCCTGCCCCGCCTGCCCCGGACCACGATCCGGGGCCACTGCCGACGCTGCCCGCGTCATGAGCGAACCCGCCCGCGCCGAACCGGCCGGAACGGCCTCCGAAACCGCGCGCGACTTCGGCCAGCGCCGGAGACCCGGCAGCCGCAGGGCCGGAAGCGGCCGGGCCGAACGAAAGCGCCTGGCCCGCCAGCGTGCCCTGCATGCCGGCCGTGCGCGGTGCAGCTATCCTTCCCGCAATCCCGTCCAGCGCCTGCTCGGCCACCGTGCGCCCGAAGCGCGCCAGCCACGCCGCAGGCATCGGGTCGTCGTTCACGATCGTCCCCATCCCCACAGCGTCCGCAATCGGTGCCCCGCTCGCGCTCCACAGCACGAACTCGAAGGTCTCCGCCTCCTCGTCGTGGCTGTCGTCGTAGATGTACACCCAGACCGTCTTCTCGGTCTCACCCGCGCGGAAGTGGATATCCCAACTGCCGGCAAGGTAGTCCACGTTCGATCGCGCCGACACAGGCGTCGACTCGCGGGTCCGGTACGAGACCGACACCGGACCCTCCGACGGGGCGCTGAGCCGGATGGTGAACCACATCAGCCCCTCGCCTTCCTTCACCGTCGCGTCGTCCACCGAGAGCGAGGGTGCCGGCGCATCGTCGTCCGTCACCGTGACCGTCGCCGCGTCGCCGGGCGCCGCCGCCACCCGATAGCGCGCATCGCCTTCCCCGTGCGCCGCCACCGTGACCGTGACCGCGCCGTCGGGCTCGTCCGCGCTGTCGTTCACCGTGGGGACGGAGAACTCCGCCTCCGTCGCGCCCTTCGCAATCGTCACCGTGGCCGCACCCTCGTCGTCCGCGGCCACGAAGTCGGCGCCCGCGGCCTCCGAGACCGCGAGCGTCACCGTGAGGTCCGCCCCGGGCGCCCGGCTCGCGCTCACGGTGAACGCGGCCGCGCCGCCCTCGGCGATGGTCGCCGCCTTCGCCGCAATCGACACCTCCGGCGGCGGCTCCACGATGGCGAACGATGTGCTGCCCGCACCTTGCGCCCCGCCGCCGAGGCCGGTGGCCGCGAGCGTGCCGAGTGCGACCGTCACCTGCTCGCTTGCGCCCTCGTCGGTCGTATCGGCAATCGCCGTCAGGAGCAGAGTCGCGGCGCTTGCCGAGGGGCCGGTGAAGGTCACCGTCGGCGGCGTCGCCGGGTCGGTGCCCGCGAGGAGCGCATAGCTCACCCCTTGCGGCGTCGGATTCGGTGCCGCCAGCGTGTAGTCGCTGCCGGGCGTCGCCGCGCCGCCAAACGTGAGCGGCACGGCCAGGGTCTCGCCCGCAACCAGTGCCCGGCCGAGCGTCACCGTCAGGGTCTTGCGCCCGGCCGCCTCGTCGATATCGCCCGACGGCGCCGACAGCGTCACCGCCGTCGCATCGTCGTCCGTCACCGCCACCGTCGCGCTCGCGCCGCTCTCGACGGGCGCATCCCCGACCGCCACCACGGTCGCGGTGAGCGAACCGTCCGGCTCGTCCGTCGCATCCCCCGCCGTGGCGACCGGAACGGCCAGCGACGCCCTGCCCCCGGGCATCGTCACCGTCCGCTCGCCGAGCGCCGGGGCGGGCGCGACATCGCCTGTCTGCGCAATCCGAAGCGTCACCGCGAGGTCCGACTCCGGAGGCGGGTCGGCCGTCAATGTGAAGCCCGCGCTTCCGCCTTCGGCGACCGCGCCGCCGCCCGAAAGCGTCAGCACGGTGACCGGCTCGGGAGCCTGCCGGCCGTCGGGCTCCGCCGGCTTGTCGTCGTCGACAATCGCCACCGCGATGGCCTCGCCCACAGGCGCGATGCCGCCCTTGACCCCCGTCGCGCTTGGGGCGCGCTCGCCCGTGCCGAAGGCAATCCCGATGGTGCGGTTCCTGCGGTCGTCGTTCGGCTGCGCTATCAGCACCAGCGTTGCCACCCGGCCGCCTTGCGTGAACGTCACCGCCGAATGCACGCCAGCGGCCGTGCGCTTCGCCCCCGGCCCGTTGTCGGTGCCGCGGAATCGGATGTTCCAGTGCGCGTTGGGCCTGCCGCCCGTGACCGTGAACGGCACCACCGCCGTCTCACCCGCACCGAGCGCACGGCTCAGAGCAATGGTGAACTTCGTCTCGCCCTTCGCCTCCGCAATCGAACTGCGCTCCGCCGCAAGCGATACCGTCAGGCCCAGGGGCTTGTCGTCGTCGTCGATCGTCACCGCGATGGCCTTGCCCATCGGCGCGATGCCACCCTCGACCCCGGACACACTCGGCGCGCGCTCGCCCGTGCCGAAGGCAATCCCGATGGTCCGCTCCCTGCGGTCGCTGTTCGGCCGCGCTATCAGCACCAGCGTCGCCACCCGGCCGCCCTCGGTGAACGTCACCGCCGAATGCACGCCAGTCGCCGTGCGCTTCACCCCCGGCCCGTTGTCGGCGCCGCGGAAGCGGATGTTCCAGTGCGCGTTGGGCTTGCCGCCCGTGACCGTGAACGGCACCGTCGCCGTCTCACCCGCACCGAGCGCACGGCTCAGAGCAATGGTGAACTTCGTCTCGCCCTTCGCCTCCGCAATCGACGTGTGCTCCGCCGCAAGAGTGACCGTCAGCGGCCGTGTGACCGGTGGATCGTCGTCCTGCACCGCCACAGTGGCCGCGCCACCGGTGGTGGAGACCCTGTAGCCGCTGCCGGCGGCGAGCGTCGCCGTCACCGAACCGTCCGGCTCGTCCGCCGTGTCCGCGATCGTCGCCACCTCGATAGTCGCCTCGGTCGCGTCAGCGGGAACGGTGACAGTCTGCGTACCCTCGTCGTCGGCGGCCACAAAGTCGCTGCCCTGTGTTTCCGATACCTCAAGGCTCACAGTGAGCGGCGAGGACGAGGCTTGATCCGTCGTAACCGTGAAGGCGACCTTGCCGCCTTCCGTCACCGAGGACGCCGTGCCTGCCTTGCGGGCGATCGAGACCGTCGGGACTACCGTTTCGTGGTTCAGGATGGTCAGCGTATGCGTGTCGCTCGTGCCCACCGTGTAGCCTTTGCCCGCGGTGAGTATCAGGACGACGGTTTCACCGCCATCCTCCACGCTGTCGTCGATGATCCTCACCGGGATGTTCACCGACGTCGCGCCCGACGGCACCGATATCGTGGGGGGCAAGAGACCATAGTCAAAACCGGAACTCGCCGTCCCCCTCGACCTATAGTTCAGATTGATGGCGGAGGTTGGCGCCGGCGACAGGTTGACCGTCACGTCTTGCGTGCCCGAACCTTCTTGCGCGCTCGACGCCTGCGACGCGAACGACACCACGGGTGCCGGTGGAGGGTCGTCATTGTCGAGAATTCTGGCCTCTACGTGTTGGTCACCATAGCCGACCCGTAATGTGCGAAATGCAGCGTTCTTCGGGTTCGACAGTTTCAGGTAGAGATACTCGCTACCCTCGTGCTCACTGTCATCCATCGTCGACACGCTTACCGTCTTCTCGGTTTCGTGCGGCGCGAATGTCAGCGTCCCTGACGTCGCGACGAAGTCGGTCCCGCCTTTAGCCCCCGTGGAGCTATCCTCGCCGTTGACACGGACAACCCCCCATTGGACTTCCGAAGTCTCGTATTGGACCGTTACCGTCTGCTTGCTCGCAACCGAAAGGCGCACCGTAAACGCGACCGGTTTGCCTTCGACGGCGTCCGTTGATTCCTTAACAGCTACATACGGCAACCCGTCGACATCGGTGTCGGCCTCGGTGATTGTGCCCGTCGCCGTCGCGTTGCCCAGCGTCGCGTTCAACGGACTCGACAGCGTGAGCGTGAACGTCTCGTTCCCCTCATTCACGCGGTCGCGGGTCGTCCGCACGCGCACCAACTCCCACGTGTCACCCGCCGAAAACGACAACAAACCCTTCTTTGCCGTGAAATCCGTCCCGCTCTGGGCCGTCCCGCTCGACGTCGCATACTGGACCGACACCTGCCGGTCACTCTTCTCCGACAGCTTCACGTGGAAGGACATCCAACCGCCCTCCGCGATATTCGGATCCACCACAAAACCGACAATCGGCAGCTTGCCAGCACTGGGCGGCTTCCCGTCATCGTCATCAATAATGGTTCCCGTCGCCGTCGCGTCGCCCAGCGTCGCGTTCGTGGGATTCAACAACCTCAGCGTAAACGTCTCGTCCTGCTCGTCGATGTCGTCATCCGCTGTACTTACGGGCACGGTGGCTGAGGCGGTCCCTGTGCTGCCGCTAAAGCCCAACGACCATTCCCGCCCGTCGAAGTCGTCGAGAAGCTTCGCCGTGTCACCGGGACCCACTTCCGGCTTCAACCTAATGCTCACCTGCCGCTCAGTGGGTCCCGACAGGGAAACCTTGAATTTGATCGCCTCTCCCTCGGTCGCGCTCCCATCCGAAACGCTTATCGTAGGCGGCGGGTCATCGTCGGTGATCGTGCCCGTGGCCGTTGAGGCACCCAGCCACGCATTCGTCGGGCTCGACAGCCGTATCTCAAATCGCTCGTCCCATTCGTACACCGAGTCACTCGTCGTCGTAACGCGCACCGTCTTCCTGGTTTCGCCCGGGGCGAAGGTCAGCGTTCCGGACGCGGCGGTGAAGTCTCTTCCGCCTTTCGCATTGACAGCCAGCCACCATCTGTCCGCGCCATCCGCGGTCGAATATTGGACCGTCACCGGTCGACTGCTCGTTGTCGATAGCAATACCTTGAATTGGAACTCGTCACCCTCCATCACTTTCTCATCGAACACGTTGAGCAGAGGGGTCTGAGCAGCAGCGGCACCTGCAAACACGGTCATGGTGATGCCAAGCACGGCAATGACCCAAGACATCATGCGCAGGCGACCTCCGCCCCAAGTGCCGACCCGCATCAGCTCACGGACATGAGCGCGGTCCGCTCCGCCGGTAGCACACAAGCGGGACAGACGGCTCAGTGTTGACTTGGCCATCATTGCGCCGCCAGCAGAGCGGCGAACCGGGGCATAAACGAATTTGCTTGGCGAATGAGGATGCCGGCGGAGCGGGGAGGGGCGACCGACGGAATGGGTAGGCTCAGGCGGAGAGCCCGCAGGGCGACGACAAAGCCGCCGTGCGCCGGACAAACTCGTGGCGACCGGCGACCGGCGACCGGCGACCGGCGACCGGCGACCGGCGACCGGCGACCGGCGACCGGCGACCGGCGACCGGCGACCGGCGACCGGCGACCGGCGACCGGCGACCGGCGACCGGCGACAATTGTACACCCAGCCTCCGCCAAGGATGTCAACAACTCCTGCAGCGCCGTGAACGACTTTCCTCGACCGCCACGCCTGGCGTCGTCGCGGACGCGTCCCAACGCCGACGCGACCCAGCCGGCCAGTGTTCCGCTCCCGCTCAATGTGGTCACCATGGCACCGCTCCGGAGAGTTCCATCAAACGACTCGCCGTGCGCCGGATACACCGCTGGAAATCCTCGCACAGCGGCCTTTCGCAAACCGTAACCTGGACGCCGTGGCATTGGAAGACAAACATTGCGCAATTGCGCGATGGTTTTCCGTGTCGTGCTTCGGGTCAGGTGCCGCCGCCATCCGATCCGAAATCCCCACCCGCATGTTCGACCGCGCCGTCCGGCTCGCCCATCATTATTGTGCGCAGTCCGGCGATGGCGAGATCATGCCTGCGCTCAGCGAATTGAGCCCTCGCTCCAAACTTGGACGCGACGGCCACCGCCATCTGCAAGCCGATGCGATGGTCGATGCACGGAGTGGCTCGCGCCGTGGGCGGGCATCGCTGTGCGCCGATGTGCCGATGACGATAATGGCTCCGTTGCTCGGTGCAACCATCGAGGCTGTGACTGTCGAGGCTGTGACGGTGTGAGCGCGCCCCCTATCGGCCAAGAGGTCGCTGTCGGTGCCGGTGAGCCCTGGGATCGAAGTTGTGGGTGTGCTCCCACATGCCGCGCTTCGCTCTGCGCGCCTCCCACTCGACGTGTTGGTAGCGGTCACTGTAGGCGGCGATCGCGTGCCCTTCCCGCACCAGCCATTCCCCTATATCCCTGCCATTGTAGGTCACGGTGCCGAGCATGCGCCCGAACTTGTCCGTACCCTCGACGGAGACGCGGACGTGTTTGCCGCCGATTTCCTGGATCAGCGCGCTCTTCACGCGCTTCCCGTGGTTGAACCAATAACCGTCCCGATGTTTAGCTTTCTGGTCCCATTCGGGTGCGTCAAGCCCGGCGAGACGTACTTCATGTCTGGCCACCCGTATTCCGTCTCCGTCGGTTACGTACGCCTTGCCTGTGATCGTACGGTTGGGGCTCTCGACCCGGTGAGCGGGGTAGAGCTGTGCGACGGATGCCTCGCGGGAGGACGCGCGACGCTGCGCTCGTCCTGTTCTTCTCGAATTCTCCCTGTCCCGATACTGGCGAGAGCGCTTTCCGAAGGCGACTCTCTGCAGGATGGCCAAGGCGACGACGAGCGCGATCATCCACCACCAACTCGCGAGAAATCCGGAGACCGTCTCCAATAGCATGTCTTCCAAGCCGACCCTGTCCAACTGGATCTTCCCCCGATTCTGATTAGCGCGCTTGCGGCGCGGTCAATCTATCCACTTGCATCGCGGTCCGCCACAGCGGTACCAGTGGGGCGCGGTACTGTTGGAGAAGGTTGCATCAAGTGTCGCCTGCGCAGTGCTCGACCTCGAACCTCATTGCCTTCGCGATTCTGCCTGCCGCCTTCTTTGCGTCAGCCTGCAAGGCGTCGTCGTCGAGATGTCGAGAGTGGCGGTGGGCTCGTCAGGCGGCACAGTCACGAACATCCAAGCGATAACCAAGAACGCGGACATTTGATCATCCTGGATATGGAGCTGACGCGAAGCGATCGGCCGATCTTAGGGTTCGGATCCGAGCGCATAGTTCTCGACTTTCCCGTTCGGACCCGCTTTGCGCTCCAGCAGCTGGCGGCTCGCCAGGTCGCGACAGACCCGCTTCACCCGCCGAACCGGCGTCAAGCCGGAGAGCCTGGTGAGTTCGTCGTCGTCCAATCCCGGAAACCGCCGCAGCAGAAAGAGAATCAGGTTGTCGTTTTCCATCGAACACTCCCGACGCTGAGCGTGCTCCGCCTTTCCTGAGGGCGCTCGCTCGGGCAACTCCGAAGGTCCGCTGCCGGCACGGCACATTTCCCGTTGAGGCGCCTCGCCCGGCATGGCCCAACACCGGGTCCGCCCGGCCAATGGCAATCCGGCACCGGCCTCGCTCTCGAAGACGCAGCAGCAACCCAGACTGCGATATGCGAGCCGGAGGCTCGCCTCACCCTGATGGAGCCGCGCGCTCCACTTCCTGCAGACCCGTATCGGACAGAGATGGCGCTGAGAAACAGGAGGCGATTTCCTCCTGCAGCCAGGCGCGGAAGGCGGCGACACCCGACTGACCGAGCCGGGACTTGGGCACCTGCAGCCAGTAGCCGCAGCCGTTGCGCATGCTCTCTGCAATAGGACGCACCAGGCGACCCGCGGTCAGGTCGTCGTGGGCGACGGTATTGCTGGTGAGCAGCAGTCCCTTTCCGTTGCGTGCGGCCTCCAGGATGAGCGCCGTAGAGAGGTGCAGACCCTGTGTGAAGTCGAAGCTGCGGTCCAGCTTCGCAGCCGCCGCAAAACCCTTCCAACCCGGCCAGTGCGCAGTCTCCGGGATGCCCTTGCGGTGCAGAAGCGTGACTTCGGAGAGGCTGCCGCCTTGCTCGGCAATGCGCTGGCCGAGGTCCGGGCTGCACACCGGAAATATCTCCTCTTCGGTGAGCGCCTCGATGACGAAGCCCTCGGCGGGCGCATGCCGGCCGTAGTCGATGATCAGGTCCGCCGAAGGCGGATGCGTGTCGGCGCACGTCCACTTGTCCTCAATACTCGCTTCGGATTGGAGACCGAAGCGATCGATACGCGGAATCAGCCAGGCCAACGCGAACATCGGTGGGCAGAAGATGCTGAGCCGGTCGCGCGAGCGTCGCTTGCCCAAATCCTCCACAGTTTCGGCGATCTGAGAAAACGCAGTCTGCAATTCTCCATGCAGACGCTCACCGGCGTCGGTCGGGCGCACGCTACGACCGTCACGGACGAGCAGGGCGACATCCAGTTCCACCTCGAGGTTCCGAACACTGCGGCTTACGGCACCGGGCGTGACGCATAGTTCAAGGGCCGCCGCAGCCATGGAGCCCTTGCGAACCACGACTTCGAAGGCGCGTAGGGAATTGAGCGATTCTCGCATCACAGATCAATCTGGCGATTGGCGTTGGCATGGGCAGACTCCATCAATGCTCACCACAGTTCAAGTGAGCGAAGGGATGGTCGGCGTGCCGTTCTGAAACCCCGTGTGGTTGATGACGGCGTAGCAGCGCGCTTGTTCGCCGGAGTTTTCGACGAAGCGAAGCTGTTGCGGTTTTCCTACCCCTACATCGACATTCCCCGATCCCGGCTCATTCGCAGGGCGGCCTGCTTTTCCTGTTCCTGGGCGATCCTGTTGCGGATCTCCTCTTCGCGCTCCCGGACCGTGTCCGGGCCAGCGCCGGCGGCGCCCAGATGAGCGGCGAGCTCGCGTTTCGGCATGTCCTTCCTGAGCGCCGCCGCTTCGTCGAGAACCTCCTTTTCCTTCTGCTCGCAGTCTTGCCGGGCCTGTCGACGCTCCTCGAACGAGTTGGTCGTGACGTCCATCTGTGTCAGATCGTTACGCGCGCGCTCGAACTCGGCAGCCCGCACGAGGAACGCCTCGACCCGATCCCGGTTGAACGCCCAGCGTTCGTCCCTGGCAAGAAGGCCGTCGACTGTGCCGCGCAGACCCTCCGGCAGATGCGGCCTGGCGTCGAGGGAGCGCGCGCGCTCCATCAGCCCGGTATAGGCGCGCGCGTCATAGGCGATCCCGTCCGTCTCCTCGGCCCACCGGTGTGCGACCGAAGACAGCACGGTCATCTCCCGCGCCTCGACCTCGATCAGCGCGCGGTCGAGGCGGCTCGTTCCCTCGGCCAGCGCATCGCGCTCGCCGGGCATGGCGGCCAGATGGCTTCCGTGGGGGGCGTCGTTCGCCAGCATCGCGCGGGCCTCTGCGAGCAGGGGCTCCGCCCGCTGCCGCCAGCCGGTCAGGGAGTCGAGCGTCGCGGGACGTTCGGGGCAGTCCGCCGTCAGCGCGTCCACACGCGTGGGCCATTCCCGGATCTGCCGGCAGAGCGGTTCGCACCCGGCATTATAGTCGAGCCACGAGGCGACAACCTCCTGCGTGCGCGCCGGCAGCGCCGCCTGCGCGGAGAGCGCCTCCGCCTGCGCGACCATTTCGCCGTAGCGCGGCACATGGAACGCCTCGGTCCCAGTCTCGCGCGCCTGCCGGTTTACCTCCTTCGTCAGCCACCCGAATGCCCGGTAGCGGTCGTGCCGGAGTGCGTCGGCGATCTCTTCGGCCGCCTGCCGGACAGCCTCGCGCCAGCCCGCCTCGGCGTCCAGGTAGGGCGCGTGGGCGTCGTCCGGGCGCAGCATGGCCCCGGCCCTGGCCTCCAGCCCGGCGCCTTCCTCGCGCCAGGAGTGCCGCGTGGGACGGTTGGGATCGAGCCCGCCGGGCTCGTCCTGCGGCAGGACCGCTGCCTGCCACGCCGCGATGCGGCCGGGCAGGGCGCGCACCTCTTCCGCCAGCGCCGCCTGCGCCGTATCGACCTCCCGCCATTCCGCCACCGTGCGTTGCGTGCGCGCATCGAGCCCCTCGGCCGCCGCGAGCTTTTCGCCAAGCTCCGCCACCTGCCGATAGCCCGGCGCGTAAATCTCCGGGACGCCGGTCTCCGCCGCCCGCTCGCGAAGCCCGCGCCACGCCCTCTCGAACCGTCCGGCATCGTCGAGGAGCCGCGTGCGCTGGAGCATCCCGACGGCATCTTCCAGGCCGGCGCTCCCGCCCGGCACGGCATGGAGGTGGTGCGCCGCCTCGCCGTGGGTTGCCTCGCCGTCTGCCCCGAGCCGGGCTGCGGCCTCCAGCAGCGCCGTCCCTTCCTCGCGCCAGGCAGCGTGTTCGGGAAGCTCCTCCACCGGCACTCCCTGCGAGGTGGCCGCCCAGCCCAACTCCGGCCAGCGCCGCCAGTGGTCCCGGATGCCCTCGACGAGACCGCGCACCTCGCGGTCTTGGGCCAGATGCTCCTCGTGTTTCGCCAGCATGGTGTCGGTGAGGCGGCGCATGTCCTCCGGGAGGTCCTCGATCTGCGCGAGCGCGGCAGCCTGCGCCATCACGTCCCTGTAGCCCGGAAGGAGGAACGGAAGGGTGTTCGCCGCCTCGCCCTGCCGCAGAAGTGCCCGCCAGTCCCGCGCCAGCGCCGCGAACACTTCGGGGTCCACCACGGGGGGCTCGGAAAGGTCGATCCCCAGGGCCTCCAGCGCCCCGTCCTCGCCCCGGTCGTATGCCATGCTCTCGATCAGCGCGTCGCGGTCGTCGGTCAGCAGCAGGAACGACTCCGAGACCCGGCTGAGCTCGACATGAAACAGCTCGCGGTCGGCCCCGGCGCGCGCGTCCAGCACCGCGATCGCCGCCCGCGCCGTCCGGCCCTGCGCGGCATGCACGGTGGAACAATACGCATGATCGAGATGGCGCAGCTGCGGGTCGGCAAGCGAGAGGCCGAACTCCCGGCCGCCCTCGCGGAAGCGCACCCGCCTGTATCCGATCTCCAGGATCTCCGCTTCTCCGCCGTTGACCAGGTCCGGCGCCCGGGGATGCCTGCCGCGGCCGGGCGGGGCCTTGCGGTTGCGCGTCCAGCGGATCAGGTCGCCGGCTCGCAGCTCGATCCGCTCGGTGTCGTAGAGCCCCAGATAGCGCGCCGCATTGCCCGAGGGCCGGAACCGGCGTTCGCCGTCCGCATGGGCCAGTACGACCCTGCCGTCGTCGCGGCCCATGACGGTGCAGATGTCGTTCGCGCGGCAGCCGAAGACGTCGCGGTGGAACACAATTGTGTCGCCGGGCTCGTAGCTCGCGATGTCGGAAGCCAGCGCACGGGTGAGCCGCCGGTTGACCAGGCGCTCGACCGCGAGAGTGCGGCCCTTCAAGACGCCCTCCTCCGCGAGCCCCTCGCGCACGGCCTCGTTCGCCTGCCGGCGGATCGCGTGCGTGGGGGCGAGAATCAGGGTGTCTGCCCGCTGCTCCGGCGCCAGCGCGAGCCAGCGCCGCGCCGCCTCGATGCCGAGCGCCTCACGGGGCGCCTCGCGCACCCGGTTGCCCAGCGCCGCGATCGCCGCATCCGGTGCGCCTTCCCTGGCGCGTCCCACCGTCGCGCGAAGCTCCGGGTCGCGCTGGCGCAGCACCTCGTCCATGGTCGCCGTCGCCATGCCCGCCTTCTGCAGCAGACGGAAGGGCTGGCCCGCATCCACCGCCCTCAACTGCGCGGTATCGCCCACCAGCGCGACCCGCGCGACATCCAGATCGCGCGCGATGCGCAGCAGCGCGTCGGCGCGCACGGTGTCGATCATCGACGCCTCGTCCACCGCCAGCACCGCGCCCCCGTACTCGGCCCGGCCCCGCGCCAGCCGCACCGGGTCGGAGAGATCGTTGAAGCGGGTCAGGAAGTGCTGCAGCGTCCGCGAGGGGATGCCGGCCTCCCTGACCAGGACCCGGGCGGCGGCGGCCGAGGGCGCAAGGCCCTGTATCGTCCGCTCACCGAGAAGCGCCTTCACCTCCCTCAGCATGGTCGTCTTGCCGCTGCCGGCATGGCCCTGCACGCCGACCGTGAGATCGTTCGACAGCAGCACCGTGCGGACCGCCTCCCTCTGGCCCTGCGTAAGGCGCGACGCCCCGAGCCGCGCCTCGACGGCATCGGCACCGGCCAGCGCCGTGCCCTTGCCGCGCCCCGCCCGCATCGACGCCAGCACCTGGCGTTCGGCCTTCACCGCCCGGTCGGTGACGAAGGCCCGGTCCATGCCCCGGCGTTCCGCCTCGATCAGCTCGCCCCCGGACACCAGTCGTGCGATCGCCGCGTCGACCTCGGCCAGGGTGTAGCGTCCCGGCGCGTGGCCCAGCGCCACTGCCCGGATCTCGGCCTCCGGGATCGCGGTGCGCCTCTCCGCCACATGCGCCACCGCCCGCGCCACCGCCTCGAGCACGCCCCGCTCAGGCTCCTGCGACAACTCCGCCGGCGCCGGAGAGCGCGCGCCAGTGGGATGCGCCCCCGCCGACGCGGCAACGCCGTCGCGGGGCTGCCTCGGCAGCGCCGGCAGCGCCGGCGCGCGCTTGAGGCTGCGGATCTCGTTGGGCGGCAGGTCCGGCGCGGGCGCGCGCGGCACTCCAACCCGCTCGCCGGTCACCGGGTCGAGCGGCCGGGGCGGCGCGAGGGCCGTCTTCTCCCTGACCAGCCCCAGTGCCTGCGCCCGCGCGCGCCATTCCGGCACCAGGTCCGCGAGGGTCCGCTCCTCCTTGCGCCGGCGCGTGTGCAACGCCGCCATCTGCGTGTGCTTCGCCGTGTAGGACAGGTCCTGGCGTTCCAGGTACGCAAGAATCTCGCGGCGCCTGCCCGAGAACGCGTCCAGGAAGGAACGCTCGTAGCCCGCAAGCTCGAACCCCGGCACCCGTCCCACGAGGCTCGGCGAGACGGCCATACCCAAAGCCTGAAGACGCAGCGCGAGCTCGTTCCGGTAGTACGCTCCGATCAGCTTCTCGCTGCGCCGGATCTTGGTCGGCTCCACGCTCCGCCATTCCCCGGAGGCATTGCGCGTCATGTTGGCCAGCACGCAGTGGGTGTGCAGCTGCGGGTCCTGGTCGCGGCTCGCGAGATGCCGGAACCCCGCCACCACCATGCCCTCCGCCTTCACCCGGGGGCGGCGCCTGGTCGCGGGGTCCCAGCCCCGGGTCTGCAGAAGGTCCGCCTCCACGAAGCCCAGCGTCGCCCGCACCGCCTCGTCGTGAGCCCGGATCACGCGGCGGTCGCCCATCACCAGCGCCTCCAGCGATACCGACTTCGGCGCGGACAGGGTGATGTCCCAGCCGGGCCGGTGATCGTGCTCCCCCTCGCGCATCCGGCCGAGACGCAACTCCGTCCCCGGCACGTATCCCGACAGCACCGATTCGAAGCGCGAGGGACGCACATGTGCCCTGAGCCCCAGCGCCTTCGCCGCATCCCCGCACCAGAAGCTCGCCTGGCGGTGCTCCGGATCGTTCTTCGCGTAGTAGCCGTCGCGCTCGTAGTAGGTCACCGCCATGGCGGACGAGCGAAGCTCTACGACCGTGGCGACCATCGGCTCAGACCCCGATTACGGCCGCGCCGGTGCGCCGCCGGAGCAGAGACGCGGGACGCTGCCGGGTCAACCGGACCACAGCCATCGGTAGAGGGTGTGTATGCGGCTTTCGAGCAGCATGCCCAGGACGAAGACGATCAGGAACAAGAGAACCGCCCGCCAGCCGAACCTCGGCCCGGCCGTCTGCGTGCGGATGTCGTCGAGAGTCTCATGGACCAGACGGGAATGCTGGGTGACATGGTTGCGCGTCCCCACGAGTCCCGTCTCGATCCTGGTCACGGCCTCCTCGATCCCGGCCGCGACCCGGTCCGCCGTGGTTGCCATACCCTGATCGATGCGTTCTGCCGCCGCTGCCGCCTTCGACGCCGCTTCCTCGATCCTCCCGATATGGTCTGCGACGGCCGCCGCTGCGTCGCCCCCCGGCGCGTCCCCTGACGCAGCCTCGGCTACACGGGCCACGAGGGTGTCGCCCCAGGCCTCGAGCGCCTCCAGCGTCAGTGCCTGAGGCGCTGCCTGCGGCACTGCCTGCGGCACTGCCTCAGGCTCTGGCGCAGACCGTTCCGTCGACACCGCTTCCCTCAGTCCGGCAATCTGCTCCCGGAGGTCTCGAACCCCGGTCAGCAGTTCCTCGATCGCGGCCGGATCGATACCGGGATCCGGCCGCGAAGCGGGCGGGTCCTCCGCCGGCAGGCTCGCAAGGAGGTCCGGCTGGCCCGTCCGCCCGCTCTTGTCGGCGCCCTCCGCAGTCACGCCAATTGTCCCCTCGTGTGGACGACCTCGTTCACCTCATTCATGCCGGAGATGCACATGGAGTCCGCCTCACAGAAACCTATCCTGACGGGAATCCGTCTCCCCTTCTCAGGCCTGTGGCGCGACCCTTTGCTTCCATTGCCGCGTTCCGGTGTCACGCTATCCCTCTCCTCGTTCGGTCGACCTCGCGTACCTCATTCATGCCGGCGGCGCAGATAGTGAGCGCCTCACAAGAGCCGGTCCTGGCCGGGATCCGTCTTTCCCTCGTTGGCCTGAGGCGCAACCTTTTTCTTCGCGGCAGACGGCACAACCAAAGCTGTAACGATACCCGCCCTCTCCTCTCCCAGCACCGAGGCGAGCGCCAGCCGCAGCTCTTCCGAGTGGCCCGACCCGGCCATCGCAGACGCCCACGCGGCAAACATCACCGCGATCCTCTCCTGCATGTCGCGCACCAAAGGACCCGCATCCTCCCCCTCCAGCATCAGCGCGCGAACCTCGCGCACCGCCTCCAGTTGCTCCCGCTGCTCTTCCTTTGCAAGCGCCAGCGCGGGATACTCGTGCCGGCGTCCGGCGTCCTCTTCCGAGGCATCCCGCTCCACCAGCTCCAGCAGGTAGCGCGCGATCGACAAGCCGCGCCGGTCCGCGTTGCCGCGAACCACCTCCCAATCCGCGTCCGTCGCCGAGATCGAGATGTGCCTGCTCGGCCTGCGCACCTTCCGCCGCCGCCGCACCCGTTTCAAGGCACACGCTCCCTCGCAAGGACGGAGATCGCGCTCAACAGGCTGAGCCCGCTGCCCCCCGGAAGCTCGCGCCGCAGAGCCCGCACGAATGCCTGCAGCTCCCGCACCCCGTCCCGCTGCTCCACCTGCTCCGCTTCCGTCAGCACCAGGGGATGGCGGTCCGGATCGTCGGCGAGCGCGAGCTCCAGCACATAGCGCGACACGGTCTTCTCAGCCGCCGCCGCGCGCTCCCGGATCATCGCCTGCTCCGCAGGCTTGCAGTGCAAGCTCCGCTGACGCCTGAGGGGACGCGCCGCCTCCTCCGTCACGACCCGTTCTCCGTCACGGAGCGTTCTTCGTCACGGAGCGTCCTCCCCGGCCGGCCCCGCCGCCTTCCAGCGGTTCGCAGCACCTGGATCGGTGAGCCGGTCGAGCATTCCCTCCCGCTCGATCCATTCGTCAACCGCGTCGCAGGCGCCCTCCCAGGCCGCACCGGCGCCGGCCCCGCGCAGCCGCCTCTCCTCCAGCCTGGACAGCACCAGCATCTCGCGTACCGCCCGGCGCAGGACCTCCGGCGCCAGTGGGTCCCGATCGAGCGCGCGATGGATCACGAAGCGCGACAGGTCCATGCCGCTCGCCGCAGCCGCCCGGCCGATCCGCTCCCACTCCGCATCGGTGGCCATGACCGCGCGCTGGCGCCGTCCGCCGGCATCCTCCCTCATTGTGGCCAGCCTCGCGAACGAACTTGCAGAGACTGGAACACGCGACCACTTCTGAATGTACAACAGATCACGAAACTCCTAAGAGATTCCTCGCACCGGACAATGCATGCCATTCGTGTGTCCTGACTGAGTGATCCGTTCTCGACAAAACCACCATACCACCGCTCCATGGCAAATCCCACAGCCTGTATCCCTGAATGCAACTTCCAAGAGACACAAGACGTGCCAATGTGTCCACTGTCCCCGCTCCATTCTCCCTTGACGCCCCTCGTAACGCATTGTAGCGTAACCCTAATACAGGAAGGAAATGCAACCCAACGTCAGTCCCTGTGCGCTGAAAAATCTCTTAGTGTAGTGCACACCGTGATGTTCGGAATCACGCACCCGCGCAGCCGCGGTCATCTGACCATTGCTTCGGCAGACCCGCATGCGAAGCCGATCATCGATCCCGCCTACCTCAGCGACCCGGAGGACCGCTCGCTCCTTCTCGAAGCGCTGGACTGGGCGCGGCGCCTCGGCGGAGCGGATACCTACGCCCCCTGGCGCGGCGAAGAGCTGCTGCCGAGGCCCGGCGATTTGGCGAGCCGGGACACACGGCTGGCGTTCATCGAGCATGCCGCCTTCACGCACCACCACCCCGTCGGCACCTGCAGGATGGGAAGGGATCGCGACGCCGTGGTCCGCCCCGACCTTTCCATCACCGGCGTACCGGGGCTCCATATTGTCGACGCATCGATCCTTCCGAGCCTCACCACGGGCCCGGTCAACGCGGCCATCGTCGCGATTGCCGAACGGGCCAGCGATCTCCTGTCGGCACCGTGATCGTCATCGGGACTGCTTCTCATCCGCCACGCGCGACATGCTGTATCGTCTGGCGCGCGTACAGAACCCGAAGGAGGGCCGAGGGATGGCCCACGTCGCCGTCTGCGTGACCGCCCCAAGCCGGGTCGAGGCCGAGGCCATCGGCCGCGCCCTGGTCGAAGCCCGCCTTGCGGCGTCGGTCAACATCGTGCCGGGCGTGTCATCCTTCTACCGGTGGGAGGGCGCGCTGCGCGAAGGCTCCGAAGCCATGCTCTGGGCGAAGACCCGCGCCGACCTCATCGAGCCGCTCACGGCAACGGTCAAGGCGCTGCACAGCTACGCCTGCCCCTGCGTGATCGCGCTCCCCATCACCGGCGGCAATCCCGCCTACCTCGCCTGGATCGACGCTGAGACTTTGCCTGCGTCCCCCGACCTCAACCCGCCGTGACCCGGCGCTACCAGATGACTGGCGCCGGATAGCGCCCGATTTCCGCGTCGGGGGTCACGATCGACATTCCGCCTAGAATGGCTTGCGAGACCAGCGCCCGGTCGAAGGGGTCCCGATGGTGTCCCGGCAGGAGCGCGTCATGGGCCGCGCTGGCCTCATCGAACGCGAGCGACTCGATCTGCAGCCAGGTTCGACGGCTGACCACGTAGCGCGTCGGGGGCTCGGGTAGCTCGAGGCGTCCCAGACGATACTTGAGTGCGATCTCCCAGGCCGAGACCGCGCTCAGGTAAACCTCGTTGCCGGGATCGCGACAGCGATCACGCGCGGTCGAGGTCAACTGAGGGGCGTCCGCCGCTAGCCAGAGAAATGTGCAGGTATCGAGGAGAAGCCTCACTTGGCCTCGCCACCGCCCTCGAACGCCGCCAACAGCTCATCGGGCAGCGGCTCGAAGAAGGCAGCCGGGATGGTCATGCCGCGATCAATGCCGACCGGGCGCGGTTCGCGTGCCGGCTTGGGGAGCGCCCGAATTTCGGCGATCGGCACGTTGCGTCGGCACAGGACGACCGTTTCGCCCCGCTCGACGCTTTCAAGGTAACGCGAGAGGTGGGCCTTGGCCTCCGCCACATTCACTCGGATCATGGCCTACTTATAGATCATCTACATGGTCATGTTCAAGACTAACCTTGCGCGCACATCGGGATCAACAAGGGTGAACGCCTGTGGAGAGACGAATAAGGCACCCCTCACCACTGCCGATCGATGCCGATGGCGTCGAAGACCTCGTCGACCGAGACCAGCGCGCAATTCTCCAGCCGTGCCTGGGCCGCGAGCAGGCGGTCCCACGGATCGCGGTGGTTCCAATCGAGCTGGGCCGCATACTCGGCATGGTCGTGCGTGATGGGAAGATCCTCGACATCGTTGCGCCTGAGCGCCGCCCGCAACTCCTGCGGCGGCAGGGCGATGCGGCTGCGCTGCGCCTTCCACTCGAGCTCGTAGATCGAAACCGCGCTGACCAGCACCGCGTTCTCGCGGTCCAGGATCAGCTCCCTGGCGGACGCGGACAGTCGCGGACTGCCCGCGATCCACCAGTAGAGGGCATGACTGTCGAGAAGCAGCCTCACGATGCCTTGGGCGGGCCGCGCCAGATGCCGAGTGTATCGCTGTAGCTGCCAGCGTCGATCATGGCCTGCTCCTTATCCTCGCGGTCGAAGAGGTCATCGGGCAGATTGAGGTGCTTGAGCGGCGCGGCCTCGCGCTGCCCGGCCTCGGCCGGCGGCACGATGCGCGCCTGCGGCTCGCTCCCCTTGGTGATCATGATCTCCTCACCCTCTTTGGCGCGCGCCAGGAGGCTCGAGAAGCTGGCACGGGCTTCGGCAACCTTGAAGATCTTTGTCGGCATGACCCTGCTCCCCGATTTGCGTCAGCAACGAACATCGTGGACGCCTGTTCCAGAGATATGTACAACCTTGTTGGTCATAGTTCAACGGAAAGCCCCACGAACACCCTCCTGTGCAGGCAGATTGACGCAGCCCGCAGGGGGGCCATGATGGCGGGGCGGGAAGGGTGGGGGCGGCATGATTTACGACGAGCCGATCTTCAGGACGCTGGGCGATACCGCGATCAACGTCGAGTTCGGCGATGAATCGAGCATTCCCCTCAACTTCCGCATCCTGTCGCTGGACTACGCGCTGCGCGAGCATCCGCCGAAGGGACTGGTCGAGACCAACTCGCAGGTACGCACCCTCGGCCTCGTCTTCGACCCGCTGACGACCACCCGCCACCGCATCGTCGACCACGTGAAGGCGTTGATCGCCGCCCAGGGCACGGTGGAGACGCTGCCGAGCCGGCGCGTGATCATCCCGGCGCTCTACGACGACCCTTGGTCGCGCGAGTGCGCCGAGGCCTTCGGCGTGCGCAACAACATCGAGTACATCGCCGAGTTCAACGACATGACGGTGGCGCAGGTGATCGAGACCCACACCGCCTGCGACTACTGGGTCACCGGCGTGGGCTTCGTCCCCGGCGCCTTCATGTCTTACGCCATGGATCCGGGAAAGCGCTTCGGCGCGCCGCTCTACCGCACCCCCCGCACCTGGACCCACGCCAGGCTGCTGAATTTCGGGGGGCTGACCTCCACCATCTATCCCATCCGGATACCGGGCGGCGGGCAGCTCTTCGGCCGCACGCCCATCGAAATCTTCGACCCGAGGGAGATCAGCCCGGCCTTCGCCGACGGCCCGGTGCTCGCCCGCGCCGGCGACCGGCACCGCTACGAATCGATCGGCCGCGAGGAATACGATGCGATCCGCGCCGAGGTGGAGGCCGGCACCTACGCGTACCGGGTCGAGGACGGCACCTTCGACTGCGCGGGCTACGTGGCCTGGCTCGCCGAGATCGGTGAGCCGGCGGAGAGGCTGGACCCCGAGAGCACGTGGGAGCCGGCCTGATGCTGGAGGTCATCGACGGCGGCCTGCGCACCACGGTTCAGGACATGGGGCGCCGCGGCGGCCAGGCCTTGGGTATTCCACCCTCCGGCGCGCAGGACGGCTTCGCGCTCAGGATCGGCAATCTGCTCGTCGGCAACCCGCCGGGCGGGCCGCTACTGATACGCGACGACCCCGGCGCGGCCGGGCTGGAGATGACCCTCGGCCGGCTGAAGCTGAAAGCGCTTCAGGACCACGTGCTGGCACTCACCGGCGCTGACACCGGCGCAACGGTGGACGGCGAGACGGTGCCTTGCTGGACGAACTTCGTGCTGCGCGAGGGCCAGACGCTCGCCTGCGGCCTCGCGCTGAGCGGCGCGCGGGCCTACCTCGCGGTCCACGGCGGCGTCGACGTGCCGCTCTACCGGGGCAGCCGCGCCACCCATGTCAGCGGCGGCTTCGGCGGGCTGGAGGGGCGCCCGCTCGCGAAGGACGACCGCCTGCCGGTGGGCGCGGTGACGGCCACGGCGGCGGAGCTCGCCGGGCGTCGGCTGCAGCCGGACCTGGTGCCCAGCTACGCGCCGCCCATGCAGGTGCGCACGGTCGCCGGGCCCGAGGAGCATCACTTCACCGCCGAGAGCGTCGAGGCCTTCTACGCCACGGCGTGGAAGCTCAACCCCAAGGCGGACCGCACGGGCATGCGCCTCATCGGGCCCCAACTCTCCTTCAGGCCGGGGCGCCCGCACTACCTGATCGAGGACGCGGGCAAGGACCCCTCCAACATCGTGATCGACCCCGGCGCACCGGTGGGCACCGTGCAGGTGCCCTCCGGGGTCGAGCCGATCGTGCTCTGCGTTGATTCGCCCAGCATCGGCGGCTACGCGCGGATCGCCATCGTGATCTCCACCGACATGGCGCGCATCGGGCAGGTCCGCCCCTTCGAGGAGACCCGCTTCCACCGCATCTCTCACGAGGACGCGGTGGCGGCTCTAGCCGCGCAGGAAGCGCTGATCGCGGACCCGGACACCATCATCTGACGAACAGCAACGCGGGAGGCGCGTGACATGCAACGAGCGATGGATATCAACAGCGACGTGGGCGAGAGCTTCGGCAACTACTCCTTCGGTGCCGACGCCGAGATCATCCCGCATCTCTCTTCGGTCAACGTGGCCTGTGGTTTTCATGCGGGCGATCCCGTGCACATGGAGCGCACGGTGACGCTCGCCAAGGAGAACGACGTCGCCGTCGGCGTGCACTGGGGCCTGCCGGACGTCAACGGCTTCGGCCGGCGCGAGATGAAGATCTCCACCGATGAGGCGCGCTGCCTCACGCTCTACCAGATCGGGGCGCTGCGTCAGATCGCGTCATCGGTGGGGGCCACCATCGACCACCTGGTCCCCCACGGCGCGCTCTACCCGATGCTGGCGCGGGACGAGAAGATCGGCGGCGCCATGGTCGATGCGATCAACAGCGTGGGCGAGCCCTGGGTGCTCTACTGGCCGACCCCGCTGGAGCGGCACCGCTTCTACGAGATTGCCGGGCGCGAAGGCATCCCCATCATCCACGAGATCTGCATCGACCTGGACTACCGCGCCGACGGCTCGCTGATCGTGGAGCGGGTGAAGCAGGCCAGGGACCCCGCTTATATCGCCGAACGGGTGCAGCGCTTCGTCGAGGAGAGCAAGCTGCGCACGGTGGACGACACCGACCTCGAGTTCGAGGCGCAGGCGATCCTGCTCCACGGCGACGGCCCCAACGCGAGCGAGGTGGTCAGCGCGGTGCGGACGACGCTCGAGCGCATGCAGGTCGCCGTCCAGCCCGCCAGCACGCTGGTGCACTGAGGCATCATTCCAGCGGACGGGGCATACCCGCTCGGCGTAGGGTCGCTGCCTCGCACGCAGCGCGGGCCGAGCCCCCCTTCTAAGCCCCCGGCGGCCAGGTGTCGCTGAGCCGGTAGCCCTCCGGCCAGGGGTCTTGCGGGTCGAGATGGAGCTGGGTCGTCCCGGTCAGCCAGGCGCGGCCGGAGACCGAGGGGAGGATCGCCGGGCGACCGCCCAGCGTCGTTTCCCCCTCGATGCGGCAGTCGAAAACGGAATCGATGATTGATACGCCCCGAAAACGCTCGCCGACCCCGAGCTCGCCCCGCGCGTGCAGCACCGCCATGCGCGCGGAGCAGCCGGTGCCCGTCGGGCTGCGGTCGATCTTGCCCGGCCGGATCACCACCGCGTTGCGGCCGGTCGCCACGCCGTCGATGTCCCGGATCGGCGCGGCGATCTGGCAGAACGAAATGTGGCGCCAGTCGGGATTTTCGGGATGGGTGAAGCCAAGCTGCTCGTTGGCGGCACGGGTGATCCGGATGCCCGTCTCGACAATGTCCCGCGCCTCGTCGGGGCTGAGCGCGAAGCCGAGCGCCTCGGAGTCCACCAGCACGAAGCTGTCGCCGCCGTAAGCGGTGTCTGCGGCGAGCGTGCCGAGCCCCTCGACCTCGAGGTTCGCCCCGAGGCGCGCAGCAAAGGACGCCACATTGTGAACGCGGACGGATTCGACCCTCCCCTCGCTGCAGGTGGCGTGCACCCGGATGAGACCGCCGGGGGCTTCGAGGGTCATCACCGTCTCGGGCTCGGCCATGGGCAGGATGCCGGTCTCCAGCAGCACGGTGGCCACGCAAAGGCTGTTCGAGCCCGACATGGGCGGGGTGTCCTCGGGCTCCATGATGATGAAGCCCATGTCGGCCCGAGGGTCCTTGGGCGGCACCAGCAGGTTGACGTGGCGGAAGACCCCGCCGCGCGGCTCGTTCAACACGAAGCGGCGGAGTGACTGATCGCGGGCAATGAAGCGGGATTGCTCCCAGAGCGTGTCGCCGGGCGGCGGCGCAACCCCGCCGACGATGACATCGCCCACCTCGCCTTCCGCATGGCAGCCGACGATCTGTACCAGGCGCCGCGATTGCATGATTCAGCCCGAGGCGGTGTTGCCATCGACCCGCTTCGAACGCAGGTCGTTCACCCGGCCCCCTGGAACGACAAACCCCGGCGCCCGCAGTCCTGGGCGCCGGGGTCTGGACTTGCTTCAGAGAGCCTGAAGCGGGGCTCGCTCCCCTACTCCGCCGCCATCTTCTGCGGCTGGGGAATACCGTCGATGGGGCAGCCCGTGACGCCGATCGAATCGCGGGTGATGGCCTCGACCATCTGCTGCGCCCGACGCGGGTCCTCGACCCAGGTGCGGTAGAAGTCGAAGGGGCACTCGGCCACGCCCTTGTCGCCCTCGCCTGAAGCATAGACGCCCGTGTAGCCCCGGTGCATCAGCTTGAAGAGGTGGTTCTGCGCCTGATCGTTGGCACGGGAATCGCGGATCTGCGAAACCGAGAGCTGCGCATACTGGATGCCGTACTCCTCCTCGCCGCACTCGCCCAGGGTGCGGCCGTCGAAGCCGATGATCCCCGAGTGGCCGAAGTAGGTGTAGACCCCGTCGTTGCCGGCGGCGTTGGCCACCGCCACGTAGCAGCAGTTGGACCAGGCCATCGCCTTCGCCATCAGGATCTGCTGGTCCTTCGCCGGGTACATGTAGCCCTGGCAGCGGACGATCAGCTCTGCGCCCTTGACCGCGCAGTCGCGCCAGATCTCGGGGTAGTTGCCGTCATCGCAGATGATCAGGCTGATCTTCATCCCCTTGGGCCCGGTGCTGACATAGGTGTTGTTGCCGGGATACCAGCCCTCGATCGGGCACCAGGGCAGGATCTTGCGGTACTTCTGAACGATATCGCCCTCGTTGTTCATCAGGATGAGGGTGTTGTAGGGGTTCTTGTTGGGGTGATCCGGGTGCTTCTCGCCGGTCAGCGAGAAAACGCCCCAGGTGTTCGCCTCGCGGCAGGCCTCGGCGAAGATGTCGGTCTCGGGCCCCGGGATATCGGACGCCGTGTCGAACATCTCCTGGCGGTCGTACATGATCCCGTGCGTGCTGTATTCCGGGAAGATCGCGAGATCCATCCCCGGCAGCCCGACCTTCGCGCCGACGATCATGTCGGCGATCTTCCTGCAGTTGTCGATCACCTCCTGGCGCGTGTGCAGGCGCGGCATCTTGTACTGGAAGACCGCGCATCCCACGGTATCCGGGCTGCTGACAATATCGCCGTGTCTCATGGCCTGACCTCCCTAGCCATCCGTTTCCTGCGCGCGTTTATACCGCGCCCCAGACCGGAAACCAAACGCGGGCTAAGCGTGCCAGGGCTGCAATCGAAGGGTGGCGGTGGAATTGCGCCGCGCGTTCTGACGGAGAGGTGCGCGAACTCGCCGTGAGGTGGCCTCGCCTATTCGGACAGCCTGGCGGCTCGGCTAAGGCGTAAAGAGGGAAACAAAGAGGAGTGGAGTGAGTCATGGGATTGAGTGGGTTGCTGTGGTTGGTGATTAAGTGTGATATTATGGGTAGTTGTGGATTTGTGCAAGAGGATTGTGGTGGTGGTGGGCTGATGTAAGAGAGGGGAGTCTTGGAGGGGTCAGTTGCATTGTGGGAAGTAAGTCTGTGTGTCTGAGTAGATGGATGTGTATGGGTGGGAGGCATGCGGTGGATATATGTTTGGATAGAGGAGATAGGGCGGTGAGCGGGAGAGACGTATTGGGATGGGGATGGGTTATTTGGATTATGAGGGGTATTGTAGGTGATATGGGAAGGAATGCGGGCCCGGTGAGCTGTGTCAGGCTTGGCTGCAAGGTTCTCGGGGCGCAATCATGAGCCGCAGGTCGGCTGAGCGCCGCACCCAGCATGCGGTGATGGCGACGGCAAGCGAATGGGCGCGCATTCGCGAACTGGCGGCGGCCGCAGACATGGATCTCTCGCGCTACATCGTACACCGGGCGACCGTGCCGGACCCGCTGCCCGATACGGTTCTGCGCCGCGCGGTACGCGAGCTCCTGCTGCTTGCCAAGATCGAGGAACGGTGCATGGCCGATATGGGGCTGGATGACCGCTGGAAGGCGCTCGGCGATGCCGTCGATGCGTGGCTCGACCGGGAGGCCGAACTCGACCGGCTGACCGATCCCGGCGCCGCCGAACGCTGGCGGGCGGTCTCCGGCAGCGCCGATCCGGAGGGCGGCCCCGCGCCGCAGCCCTGAGCGATGGCGAACGTGGTGCGCCGCACGCTGCGCTGCACCCGGGCCGAGAGGGCCGAGATCAGGGAACGCGCGGCCGCACTCGGCATGTCGGTCTCAGGATACCTGGTTGCCTGCGCGCTGCACGAGGACGCGGGCGGGCCGGGCCGCGACGAGCCGCGGCTGGTGCTGTCGGAAGAACAGCAACTGACGCTGTACCAGCGGGTGGAGGAGTTGGACCGGGTGCGCTGGGCGAGTCGCTTCCGGGAACCGGCCTTTCCGTGTTCGGAGCGATCGCCTTCATACAGCGCGCGATCCAGTCGCGCCGGGGGGGCCCGTGATGGCGGAGCGGCGCGGGTTACGATCTCGTGCCTGGAATCGGAGTGGGAACGGATCCGCGAGATCGCGGAGAGCCGCGACGTGTCGATGAACGATCACGTGATCTCGGCCGGGCTGAACGTGGAGCTCGACCCCGCGCAGACGGACGCGCCGGCTCTGGCGCTGAGCGAGGCGGAACAGCGCCGCCTGCTCGACCGGGTGGACCGCCTGGCCAAGAGCATGCTGTCGGCGGCCTCCGGGGGGTCGATCGACCGGCTGCTGCAGTCGGTCGAGCTGCTGCTCATGACGACGTTGCACGACCTTGTCTGGCAGGGCCGGGAGCACGAGCTCGGGCCGCTGCTGGTGGCGGTGTTCGGCCCCAAGGACGGGCCGGTTGTCGAAGGGCAGTTCCGGGAGTGGATGGCGAGCAAACCGCCGTTGCTCGCTTGACCGGCGCTGCGCTCGTCCTCGGACGCGTCCCCGGACGGCGAGGCGCAGGCGCCCACCCCGGTTGCCGCACCTCACATGCCGATGCCTTCGCCGTGGGAGCGCCCGCGGCGTTGCGTCAGGGTCCGCTCCTGGACCTCCTTCGGCGGGTCGCCGGCGAGCGCGTGGGAAGCGCGACGCCACTGCTCGACGGCGACGGCACACACCGGCAAGACCCGTTTCCCGAAAGCGTTTCCGCATCCAACCCCTTTTATGAGGCTGTAGGAGTCAAGCTTCAAAGCTTGTGCTGGCAACTTCATGCCTTCGTCTCCAAGTTGGACAAATCGTCTGTACTCCTCTCGCCGGATCGGAACGCTACTGTCATCGGTCACGCTGAGCGTTTGCAGAATATTTGATGGGGATTCGGTCGATTCCGCTCGAATTATTCGAGGGAACGAGTTGGGTGCCCCCGGCAATCTTGCAAAGAAGCTCGCCAGGGGGCTTGTCTCGGTGACGGTGAATCAACTGAGACAGGTTGCAGTGTCGCACAAGCTTTTCTCCGGCTCCATCCTTTCCAACCCCCGTGTCTGGGCTCTGCTGGAGCGCATTGACGCGGCCGAGGCGGAACGATCCCGTTCGGCCGGCTGCCCGCGCTGTGGCGGTGCGCTCCTCGAACCACTTGCTGAGCGCGCTATCGGGTTGATAGCGCAACCAGCGCCACGCCATTTGGATGAGGAGGGCGCGGATCCAGGCCGGGCCGTCACGGCCAATCCCTTGGTCCCGCTGCGTGTCCCCGCTCGACCACGGGGTCGGCGTCAACCCGACCCAGCTTGCGAGCTCACGGCGGTTGCGGAAGCCGCGATAGAAGATCTCGTGCTCAAGCAGCGTCGCGTCGTTCGCGCCGATGCCCTTCAACTGGGTCTACGTCGCAATCTTGGCTGCCGCCTTCTCCTCGCTTCCCTCCGGCGCGGCAGGTGCCGGGATCGCCTCGCCCTGGCGGACAACCGCATCTCGCTCGGCCTCAACTTCCGCGATCTGCCGCTGCACCAGTGACAGCCGCTCCACAAGCCGTAGGATCTCTTGGCAAGCCCGTGGCGGCAGACGATGCAGCGCTACGACTTTCTCGAACTGCAGATTGAGGACTGCGAAGCGCAGATCATGGCGGAGATCGAGCAGTTGACGCCGAAGGACGATCCGCCGGACGGCGGCACGCCCGACGACGCCCCCAAGGCTCCGGTGCGGGGGTGAAGACCTCCCCGAACACCGCAGGCAAGACGCTCCCCGCACGGGAGAAGGCGAGGGCTCAGGCGCTGAGAGAGATGACGGGCGTCGACCTCACTGCAATCCCGACCATCGGCGTCACCACCGCTCTGGTGATCGCCTCGGAGATCGGTGAGAGCGCGTCCTTGAGGCCTGCCGTCATGAGCGCCGGATTGCCGGCCTGTTCGAGCAGATGGTTGAGCAGCGTGTCGAGCTCGCGGGGTTCGGCGGCGGTCATGACGAGGCGCTGGCGGATGCGCGACGCGACGGGCTGCAGCTCCTCGCTGCGCAGCTTGGCGAGAAGCCGGTTGTCGCCGGCGAGGACGACCGAGAGGATGGCGCGGGAGTCGAACTCGGTCGAGGCGAGCAGGCGCAGCTCGGTCAGCACCGAGTGCAGCACTTCCTGCGCCTCGTCGATCAGCAGGAGCGGGCGCAGGCGGGTATCCTCGACGTGGGCGCGCCAGCGCTCGCGCAGCCCCTTGAAGCCGATCCAGCGGTTGTTGTGGATCAGCTCGATGCCGAAGAGGTCGCCCATCTCGCGGTAGAAGTCGCCGATGGTGGAGGACGGATGGGTGAGGACCGCGATGTGCACGGCCTCGTTGCGTTGGAGACGCTTGGCGAGCAGGCGGAGGGCTACGCTCTTTCCGGTGCCGGGATCGCCGGAGATCATGGCGAAGCCGCCCTGGTGCACGAGATGGCGTTCGATCCTGAGGCAGAAGCTGTCGACGGCGGGCGTGGTCATGAGGCCCTCGACCGGCAGGTCGGTCGTGAAGGGGTTCCACTTGAGGCCGTAGAGGGTGAGGCGCTGGCGGTTCATGAGAGGTCTCCCTGTTCATCGTCCTTGTCGCGATCGGTCGGTTCGGCATGGGGCAGCCAGAGCGGCGGCAGGCCGGAAGCGGCCTGGTCGTCGAGGATCCGGTTGAGCAGCGGCGCCGGTCCGGGTTCCGCGCCGGCGCTCCCGCCGCAATCGTCGCCGGCGGGTCCGCCGGGGCGGCGCACCCCGCCGGCATTGCCGCGCTTGTCGAGCGGGTAGAGCGTGCACAGGCGCTCGCCGCTGCGGCCGTCGACCAGATCGACGCTGGAGAGGTCCCAGCGCGCGACGCGGATGAACAGCGTGGTCAGATGCCGCCACGGCGGCGGCACCTGGTAGCGCACCCCCTTGATTGAGACGGTTCCGTCCGAGCGCCGGAGCGTGCGCTTCACGGTGATGCGGAAGGCCGCCCTGAGAACGTCCGTCTCGCCTTGGCGAGAGACAAGTTCTCTTCAAGCCACAGCGCAGTCTTGGCAGCCCGCACCAGCCAATCGTCCTCCATCGCGCACACTCCCTTCGTTGCCTCCGTGAGGAGGCGGAAGTGAGCGGCAAGTTCCGCCCCGATGGAAGGGTGGGGCGCCCGCACCGTTTACGGCGGGAGGCCGTTGGCGCGCAGACATTTATTGTATCAGCACGAAAATAGCCGAACAAGATACGCACAATGTATTGAGTTTCCGATAGCATTCTGCTGCAGAGCGCTTTGTCTGGAGTTGATGAGCGTTTGCAGAATATTTGATGGGGATTCGGTCGATTGCGCTCGAATTATTCGAGGGAACGAGTTGGGTGCCCCCCGGCAACCCCCGGCAATCTTGCAAAGAAGCTCGCCAGGGGGCTTGTCTCGGTGACGGTGAAGCTCGCGACTGAGTGGAAACCATTCGCTTGTCGTGTACGAGAACTTCCATCACAGGAGCAGACTGCCATGTTTGCCAATCTCTTTAGGAACGCTGTGCACACGGCCCGTGCTGCTTTGTTGGTTGTCGTGGCAGCAGGGCCATTCGGGGCCTCAGCGCATGCAAATGAGAGTGCCGAGCACATATGGACCAAGGGCCTCATGGAGATTGGGACTTGCGGCACGACCCACGCGACCCTTTCGGCAAATGCACGCTGTTTCCTCGGGAGCGGCCTCAATCATTTGCTTGGCGAAGGGACTCGTTTGGCCAGCGATTACGGGAAATCCGCATTCGGACAGCATTTTCGGCTGGTCGGAAACCTGACGTATTCTCCGATCCCGGGTCAAACTGGACTCGTCGGTGACCTTGACGCTGTCTTTCCATTTGCTGGCGGGGAGTCGGACACCGGATTGCAGGGTTCAGGCTCTGCACTTTTCTTGCAGCAAGGCATCACCCGGTGGTGGGACAATACCAGCTCTCTCCACAACGACCTGCGGCACGGGCTGGTTTACCGTTTTCGGACTTCCGACAAGTTGGACGCTGACATTCTAGGCGTTTCCTTGTTCCACTTGACCAACGCGGAGCAGCGGCACGAGGTGTTGGTACCTTCGGTCGATTACATGGGCCGTTGGGGTACCGCCTCGTTGCGCTATTTCAGCCCAACTACTGATTGGCGTACGACCGGCTCTGGACAGATGGAGCGCGCACTTGAAGGCATGGAGTTGGCGACGGGTGTCGACGTCACCTCGACCCTTCGATTGAACACGACCGGCTATCGCTGGGAATCCGAAGACGGGTCTGGTCAATGGACTGACGGCGTGCGGTTGGATGTCGGCTGGCGACCGCATCCGTGGCTGCACCTGGGCGCGGCCTACGACCGCGCGACGGGAGGCGAGGATACCGTGTCGTTTCTTGCCGGGCTCAGGATTCCGCTGGGAAGTCAGTCGAAACCTCCGCGATGGGAAGGGCTTGGCATGGCAGCCGGCGGTTCCGCACCACGTGCGACGGATTTGTGGCGCCCCACAGAAGGCATCGGCCAGATACGCGTAGCCACCGTTACGACTTCGGAAAGTCTCGTCAGTAACGCGGAGGTTCGCTTCTTACAAGACACGGTGAGCAGCGGCGGCACGCTGCAGCTTGAAGTTGTGCTTCCCGCTGCGGCGCCGCAGGACATTCGTGTCTCGGTGCGACTTGTTCCAGGGCGTGGAGACAACCCCGCGGTGCCGGGTGAGGACTATGTCGACGAACCTGTGGAGGCGACGATTTCGCAAGGCGAAACGGCAGGCCGGGTATCGATACAGTTGCTCCGCAACGACGACTTGCAGGAAAACCGCAGCTTGGGCGTTTTCGGCTCGCGGTTCTCTGTTGCGAACTCCGAGGCTGATGCTAGGAGGGGTGGCCCAAGTGGGCCATCCTCTGCAAAACAAAGATGGTGCTAGCAGTCTGTCGGACTTTGGGGTCGGTTTTTGGTGATTTGACCTTTGTCTGCGGGCGGCACGGTCGGGATTGGATGAGACGGTGAGGACGGGTTTGAGGCGATCGCTGAAACGTTGATTTCCGGCACTGGTGGGCCGTGTCGACGCATTGGCATCGAGATGTCGGGCCAGGAACGCCGTCACGACGCCATCGACAGCGTGAGCTTGTGCAGGCGCTTGCAGTTGTAGGCCAGCGCCACCAGGGTCCACTCGCCGGCCACCTTGTCGAGGCCGCGCAGCGAGAAGCCGGTGAAACCGAGCACCGCCTTGATGACGCCGAACACCGGCTCGACGGTTTGTTGACGCAGCCTGTACAGCGCCCGGCCCTCTTCGCTATCGAGCTTGGTCGCCATCTCCCAGAGCCAGTCGGCCTTGGCTTCCTTCACCGCCGTCCCGGCCCCGCTCGGGCGGAAGTCGTGGCGCCGCCGCCGGCGCTGCGCAGCCGTCGCCACCAGGGCCTCGATGCCGCTCGCTTCGAGCGCCGCTACCGCCGCACCGTTGGCATAGCCGTTGTCCGCCAGTACCGTCTCGGGCCGGCCCAGTCCGGCCGCGATCGCCTCGATATCTGCTACCAACTCGTTGCGGTCGCTGGCGCAGGTGCTGACCCGGGCGCCCACGATCAGCTGAGAGCCCCCGGCATCCACAACCGCCTGGGCATTGTAGGCTTGGCGGAACTCGTGCCTCTTGCTCTTGCGCATCAGCCGGCTGTCCGGGTCGCTCAGGTTGCTCTGCTCGTCCCCGCGCGGCGTCCCCTCAGGCGGCTTCGGCCGCTTGCCCTTGGCCCGGCCCTTGCGCCCGGCGCGTGCCGCTACCTTGGCCTCGTAGGCCGCCCGCTCCGCCTCCGCGCGCGCCCTGGCCCGGGCCTCGAGACGCCGACGCGCCGCGTCCAAGCGCGCGCACAAAGCCTCCCGCCGCGCGATCTCCCTGGGCAGCGCCTGCGGGTCCTCGCCAGCACCATCGTCCGCCGCCTCGGCACGCTCCATCAGAGCGGCGATCTCCAGACGCAACTCTTCGATCAGCTCACCCGCCCGGTCATACCTGACCGAGCGATGCTTGCTCGCATTGGCCGCGAACTTGCTGCCGTCCACGCTCATCACCCCCAGCTTCACCAGCTTCAACTCCTTGGCCAGAAGCAGAACCTGAAGAAAGCTCTCGCCCACCGCCGCCAGGTTGTCGCGTCGGAAGGTCGCGATCGTGTCATGATCGGGATGGCTGTTGGCGGCCACGAAGCGCACCCCGATGTCGCGACGGGTCGCGCGCTCGATCCGACGGCTCGAAAAGATCCCGTTGGCATAGCAGTAGATCAACAGCGCCAGCATCATCCGGGGGTGATACTGCGCCGAGCCGGTGCCGCGACGGTTCACCTTGAAGGCGCTCATGTCGACCCGCTCGACCGCCTCGATCACGAAGTGCGCCAGATCATCCTCCGGAATCCAGTCCCGAAGATCGGGCGGAAGCAGAAACGCCTGGTCCCGCCCGCAGTCCACAAACTTGCTCATAACCGGATGCTAACTGAACATCACCCCAAAGTCCGACAGACTGCTAGGGGGAGTAAAACAAGCGGTAACTGCGATCTAGGGGCACCAGTGGAGTAACTGAGTGAGTAATGTTGCTGCGGCAAGTGGTACGTCTGTGACCGGTGGTGAGAAATTAGTCCACGGTTGCGGCGGGATTGTCTCGCTGCGGGCGGAGCAAAACTCTGCCAGATAGGCCCTTCCCGGCGACGGGGAGGGCGAGGGCATGCATACCGTGGAAGTTTATCGGAAGGTCCGTCTCGCCTGCCGGGACGGGATGAGCGAGCGTGCGGCAGCGCTTCATTTCGGGATTTCGCGCGAGAGCGTGAAGAAGATGGCGCGCTTTTCGGAGCTTCCGGGGTATCGGCGAAGGGCACCGGTTCGGCGTCCGAAGCTGGACGGGTTCACCGAGATCATTGACCAGTGGCTGAAGGAGGATCTGAAGCAGCTGCGCAAGCAGCGCCACACGGGAAAGCGCATTTTCGACCGGCTTCGCGCCGAGCACGGGTTCAGCGGCGGCTACACGATCCAGACCGTGTGAAAACTCGGGCGGTGGCGAGGAAGCAGCTTTGGGTCACCGTGGTTTGCGATGTTTTGCGACGTTTCCATATAATCTGGCGGTTTGGCGCCGGTAGCCCCGCAGAAGGGGCTCCAGCGCTCCGTGGATCGATGTGCGGCGCGCGCGATTCTGGCCAGACTCCCGTCTCACGCCTTCGCGGCGGCGATCAAGGCGGGAACACCGACCAGGGAGATCGCACGGCGGATGTTGTACGCCAGCGCCGTGATGCTGAACTCGCCGCGCACGTTCTCCAGCCGCCGGGTCAGGAAGGCCCCTTATCCTGTTGCTCGGCGCCCAACCTTGACCCCACTGTGTCATGTAAAATCAATGAGTTAGGATGCCGATCGGCGTCCAACCTACGCGCCGATCAACAGCCTGCTGGCAGGCCGTCTCGCCGCGGCAGGTCCCTGAGCGAAGGGGCGCTGTTCCCCGATCACCCAAACTCGTTCAACCCTCAGCCAAATTACAACCATCCTCAGATCCCGGCGCCAAACGGCGGCGCAGGACAACACGCGCCGTCAACCAAAGCTCATATCCAAGACAGACCGTGAATAGGCCGGGCTAGAGTTGCTGGAATTTTCGGTTGGGGGCAGATCGGCAGATTACGTCTGTTGTTAAGCCCGCATATTGGACGCCGATCGGCGTGGTAACACGTTGATTCACTGCAATTGAGGGGGTCAACCGGGCGCCCTTAACAACAATCTCGTGACCGCGCCGGCCCATTGACCGAAATCCGTCACGGGTACCGACCCGAACATTTTGCAGGATCCCGGTTCCTAGGCCCGTTGCAGCGCTTCAGATCGTGATTGACGGGTAGCCGTCTCCATTCGGCCCCTGGCACGCCTGCCCTTCGCTCCACTGCTCTCCCCGGCAGAAGCTGCCACCCGCATCGGCTTCCAATTGCGACTACCCGCTCTCCAAATGTTGGCTCTTGCCGCCCGGTCTTGTCTGGCTACCTCCGAAATACCCGCGTTCAACATACTGAGCCAGCTTTCGCGACTGCCTCAGCGGCTTTCCTCGCTTGAAGGACGAAGTCCTCGATGTCCGTCTCGACGGGTTCTCGATAGACCAGGCGCCGTGCCCAGTCCGGCGCGAGTGTCGACGCGCCCCGAATGCAGCCGCCAGCCACCGTCCGCCCCGGTTCCAGTTTCCGCATGTCGACAGGAATATCGTTTCCGATCCGGCTGCCCATCCAATGCGCCCCCTCCTGTCGCTTGTAGAAGATCCCCTTGTCAACGCGCATGTCCGACCGACTAGAGGGGCTGTCGGTGGCACCGCGCAAGTGCGCCGCCGTTGGCTTCAATGTGTTGTCACACCCATGAGAAGCGAGATCGAATAGGGCATGTCCGGAAACTCAACACCACGGCCCAGGAAACGCACCACGCGCTTCAAGATGACCCTCACCGAGCGCATCGTCGGGGCGCTCTGGCCCGAGGAGAAAAGCAATGTTGCACGCCGCTCTCCCTCTCCAACCGTAGGTTGCCATCTCGTCCTGAGCGTCACGACTTGCCCTTGTTGTTGCTCAGCGCCCAACCTTGACCCCACTGTGTCTCGTAAAATCAATGAGTTAGGACGCCGATCGGCGTCCAACCTACGCGCCGATCAACAGCGGTAAGCGTTCTAGGGTGAATCGGGCTTGGCTATTGAGGGGGCCTCCGAGTAGGGACGCATTTAGTCAGCCGTCGGAGCTTGCCGCGCTGCCATGCAATGCCCGCGCGATGGCCGCGCCGATGCGTTCCGCGGCCGCCTCGATCTCCCGGTCGCCGACATGGGCGTAGCGTAGCGTCATGGTCGGGCGCTTGTGGCCGAGCATGCGGGAGACAACCGGCAGCGGGATGCCCCGCAGCACGGCATGGCTGGCGAACGTATGACGCAGATCATGCAGGCGAACATCCTCGATCCCGGCTTGCCTGCGCATCAGATACCAGAGCGGCAGGTTGGGTGAACACGCGCGCTCCGGGTCTCGCGGCGACGGAAACACGAAAGGGCTGTCCGTCCGTGGCTGGCGCTCGATAACGGCCCGGGCCGGCGTATTCAGGAAGACCTTGCGCGGCCCGGTCTTGCTGTCGCAAAGACGAAAACATACCCTAAGATATTGTAATTGTGGAGATATCTACTTTTATGTAATCACACCGCATGCGGATGGGTTCAACTCCGCGACCCCTCACGTCCCCGTAGGGCCGTAAGCCTTCGGGCGAGCCGTGGGAAATCCGACAACGGTTCGTGATCCAGAGCGAATCGAGGTGCCGCAAGGGGGCTGGTAACGCGGAGAACCCTGCGCTATCGTCAAGCGCATGGTGGTTCTCGACGCTGACCTTGCCACGACAGACCTGACGCTGGTCGAGGTCGACGGGGGGATACGGTTTTCTCCCGCGCCCCGGCCAGAGCACGAGCCGTGCGATTTGCTGACGCTGTTGCAGCGTGAGCGCGCCCGCGCGGATCGGGAACAAGCGCGCGCGGACGCGGCGGAGGCGTGCGTTGAGGAATTGCGCTGGGCCGAAGTGGCTGCCCGTAGCGATGCCGGTTCGTGGAAGTCGCGGTTCGGCAAGTGCCGCAGCAAGCTGACGGCGGTCGAGGAAGAGACCAAGGAACTGCGCCGCAAGGTCAAGACCGTCCCCTTGTTGCAGACGGAGCTGGCGCAGTTGGAGAAACTTCTGTGCGCCCCCGGCCTTGAGCCGGGCGAAGGCGCGAGGATCGTATCCGCGCGCATCGTGATTGGTCGAATGCGCGGTCTCGTGTCGACGGATGCCGCTGAGCGATCCGAGGCCGGGCGGCGCAGTCGAATGGCGCCGGAACGCGAGATGTCGGTCAAATCGCTGTACACCCAGATTGCCCGGCTCAACATGCAGTTGGAAGAGGAGAAGGAGAGGTCGGAAAGCATCAGGGAAACCGCCAAGGCGCTGTCCTGCGAGAACCTGAGCTTCCGCAGGGAGCTGACGTTCCTGAGAGACGCCGAGATCCGGTCCCGGTCGCTGTCCCACGAAGTGTCCGGGCTGCGCTATGCGCTGAAGATGTCCGAGGCCAGGCGGGAGAAGCTGAAGGCCCGGATTGCCAAGCTGCGCGCGGCCGGGGCGACGCTGACGAAGTTGCCGTTCGACGAGGCGGCTCACCTGCGCACCGTCCTGAGGCGGTCGCGGCGCCAGAAGAAAACGATCAAGACCCTGTCGAGGGAGAACGCCCGGTTGCGCAGAACCGTGAAGGGCGCGCGGAACCGGATCGAGGCGCTGGAAGCCGAGACCACGAAGCTCCGTGCAACCGGGAAGGTGCTGTCGAAGAGGCTCTATGGGCGCAAGAGCGAGCAGCAGAACAAGCCGCGCTCGGACCGCAAGCGCGGCCAGCAGCGCGGCGCGCCCGGTCACGGCCGCACCCAGCGGCCTGGGCTCGAGGAGCGCCCTGAAGTCCACGCCCCGCCGCCGGAGGCGTGCGTGTGCGCGCAATGCGGGGAGCCTTACGCCGCGAACGGCGTCGAGGAATCCACCCTCGTCGAAATCGAGGTCAAGGCCCACAAGCGCGTAATCCAGCGCGAGCGCTTCCGCCGGAGCTGCGAGTGCGCGTCCTCGCCGATGGAAGTGTCCGCGCCCCCGGTGGCGCGGCTGTTCCGCGGCACGCCCTACGGAATCACCTTCTGGGCGCGCTTCCTCTTCGAACTCAGTGTCGGGCTGCGCCCGCTGAGCCGGACCGCGGCATGGATGTTGGCCCAGGGGCTGGCGGTGTCGCCGGGGACGCTGGCCGACAGCCTGAAGCGCTTCGTGCCGCTGTTCCTGCCGCTGTTCGAGGCGATTCTCGCGCACCAGAACGAGGCGGTGGTGCGCCATGCCGACGAGACCTCCTGGCGCGTGCAGGAGCTTCGCGGCGAAGGCAGATCGAGCCGCGCCTGGCTGTGGACCTCGGTCAGCAGCGACGCGGTCTGCTTCCATATCGATGCGAGCCGCAGCGCCGAGGCGGCGCTCAAGCTGTTCGCCGAAGCCCTGCCCGACACGATCATCGTCTGCGACCGCTACAGCGCTTACAAGCGCCTCGTGCGCCTTCTCGGGGGCAAGGTGATCCTCGCCTTCTGCTGGTCCCATGTGCGCCGCGATTACATCGAGGCCGCGGCCGGCCAGGAACGGCTGACGCAATGGTGCCAGGAATGGATCGAGCGGATCGCGGAGATCTTCCGGCTGAACGATGCGCGGCTGGAACATTACAAGCCCGGCCGCAAACGCCAGACTGCGGCGTTCAGGAAAGCGACCCGCAAACTGAAGAAGGCGCTCGACCGCCTGTTCGCGCACGCCGAGGCGGAGCTGGCCGCTCTGCCGGAGCACGCGCGCGAAGGCAAGGCGCTGCGTTCGCTTCTCAACCATCGCGAGGGGCTGTGCGTCTTCGTCGACCACCCGCAAGTGCCCCTCACGAATAATGTCGCCGAAAGAATCTTGCGTGCTCCGGCAATCGGACGGGGGCTGAGCTTCGGTTCCAACAGCGAGGACGGCGCGGAGTTCACCGCGATCATGTACTCGGTCGTCGGCACGCTCTCGATGAACGGCATCGACGTGCTGCGCTGGCTGGAAGCGTGGCTGGCGGCGTGTGCGGAAAATGGCCGCCAGCCGCCGGACGACTTGTCAGCCTGGCTGCCCTGGTCGATGAGCGAGGAGCGCAGGCTCAAGTTCACGGCCCCGGGATGAC
The DNA here is from genome assembly GCA_965207055.1 of Alphaproteobacteria bacterium. Classification (GTDB taxonomy): domain Bacteria; phylum Pseudomonadota; class Alphaproteobacteria; order UBA828; family UBA828; genus WTGU01. The sequence goes on from CBDBLP010000001.1 coordinate 387,260, forward strand.
CGGCGCCATCGAGTGCCGCTACTACGGTCGCGACTTCACCGCCGATGAAATGGCGCTGCTGCGCTCCCTGATCGCCGGGCCTCCGGCGTTCAACCGCCATGCCCTGTCGAAGGAGTTCTGCCGGCGCATCGGCTGGCTCAAGCCCGACGGCGGCCTCAAGGACATGATGGCCCGCGTCACCATGCTCGCCATGCACCGCGACGGAGTGATCGCCCTGCCGCCGCCGAGGGGCAGGCAGGGCCGGCCCAAGCCCATGGTCTTCGGACCGGAGACCGAGCCGCCGCTGTTCCCCGCACCGACGACGCTTGACGAGGTGCGCCCGCTCGACTTCCGCACCGTCGTGCGCGAGACCCGCGAGGGCAGGCGGTGGAACGAGTTCGTCGCCCGCTACCACTACCTCGGATACAAGACCCTGGTCGGCGCCCAGATACGCTACGCCGTCCACGACCGCAATGGCTGGCCCATCGCCATGCTCGGCTTCTCCACCGCCGCCTGGAAGCTCGCCCCGCGCGACAACTTCATCGGCTGGGCGCCCGAGCTGCGCGAGAAGAACCTGCCGCTGGTGGTGGACAACCCCAGGTTCCTGATATTGCCGTGGATCGCGATTCCCAACCTCGGCTCGCACATCCTCGCCATCGTGCGCCGCCGCCTGCCCGGGGACTGGACCGAACGCTACAACACCAACCCCGTGCTCATCGAGACCTTCGTCGAGACCCCGCGCTACACCGGCGCTGTCTACCGGGCGTCGGGCTGGATCCATGTCGGAACCACCCAGGGCCGGGGACGCTACGACCGCGACAAGCTCTACGAAAAGCCCCGCAAGGATGTCTGGCTCCGACCCCTCCGACGCGATTGGCGGCGAACCCTCAATCGCTGATATCGTCGTCCTCTCCACGGCTCGCCCGAAGGCTTACGTAGGGCCCCTCTCACGGCAAGAGCTTGACCAGAGCGACGATCAGGCCGCCCTGGGCGATCAGCGCCCCGAACAGCCACTTCAACAAGTCGACCTTGACCGCCTCGATGGCAGCCCTGGTTTCCTGCCGCAGTACGTCCACGCCGGCCTCGACCCTGGCGATATCGGCCTTGGTCTCCTGCCGCAGCGCGTCCATGCCGGCCTCGATCCTGGCGATATCGGCCTTGGTCGCGAGGTTGGTATTGAGCAGGGCGACATGCTCTTCGGCCAGGGTCTCGGCCTGCTTCTCGGTGAAGCCGCTCTCGGTCAGGCGCTTCACGAAGCGGTGAGTGTCGAACGCGATGGCCTCGGTCATGCATCGATCATACATTCCCGCCGGCACGGAGCAAGGATCCCGCGTGGCAGAATCGGGCGTGCCTGGGGCTGCAAGCCCCAACGAGCCCAGCGATGAGCCGGTGCACGGTTTCGGCGGCGATCAGTGTTCGGTCGAGTTCAGCTTCTCGCCGAGTTGCGTGAGCTGTTCACCGAGGCGCACCGCATCCTCGGCGACGAGCCCGAACTGAAGGCGCGTGGGTTCCCCTGCGTCCTCCCGGTACTGGATCTCGACGCCGACATACACGGTGCCGTCGGTGGCGGTGAGCTTGCGAAGCCGCACCTTCTCGAGCGGCGGCACGAGCTTCACGGTATCGCTCATCGCGCGGAGTCGCCCCGGGTTGCCGTCACCGGCAGGTCCTCGCACCGATCCGGACCAGATCGCCGCCCAGCGTCGAGAGTCGCCATGATGAAATCGCCCGGAGGTCTCATGTCGTTGGCCTGACGACGATACGACGCTCGCCATGCGTGAGCCCGCAGTCGCCGTCGTGCTCTCGGGCGTCGGTGTCGTCTGCGCAACCGGCGCAGCGAACCGCGGCCGTGGCGAAGGCGGTTGAGCGAAGCATGGCCACGACTATACCGCCCAACCGGTGGCGTTCGACAGCGGCCCGGCCAATCCCTTCGAGAGCGGGGCGGAGCCGGATGTCGTTCCCGGGCTCGGCCCGCTTGATGTGGATGCGTGTCGTGACGTCCGCCCCTCGGGTGCGTCCGACCCGGCACCGGCTGAGCGTCGGTCGGCGAAGGTGGTCAAGGTGTGCGTCGCGCGGCGTTCGCTCTGTGTCGGCGTTCATCGTCTTGATTTGCCGCCGGGTTCGGTTTACGGTTTGCGCAAGTGGGACAGGCGATGCTTGGCGGGAGTGTGTGCGCGGCATCGGACGGGGCGCGGGACGGTCAGCCGGGCGACAGGTTCGGAGGCGATATCATGACCATGATGGAAACCGCGAGGGACGTGCTGCGCGCGACGGGAGCGACGGTCCGGGAGGCGCTGGGCGTGAACGGCAGGGTGACCGAAGTTTCGTCCGGGGACTTGACATTCGCGGATGACACCGACGCTATAATGGTCGCCGGGTCGCCGGGTCGCCGGGTCGCCGGGTCGCCGGGTCGCCGGGTCGCCGGGTCGCCGGGTCGCCGGGTCGCCGGCCATGACTCTGTCCGGTGCCTTGCGGCGCCGGCTTCGGTGTCCGGCCTCCCCGCCTGAGTCTTCCCACTCCGGCGGCGGGCGTTTCGCACTCCGGCGGCCTTCCCGATCTTCCGGCCTCCGATTTCCGTGCGTCCTCCCTCGTGGCGGCGCAGCCGTCCAACGCGTTCACCGGGCGCGGCGCGGCCTGCTCCGGGTTCTGCTCTTGCTGCCGCTTCTACTTGCCGCGAGCCTGTGGGCGAGGGAGGCCGACGCGCAGACCGTCCAGCCCTCCGTCTCCTTCACGCAGGATTCGTACCCCGTATGGGAGAACGCGGGTACGGTGACAGTCACGGTGAAGCTGGCGAGTACCCGCTCGACTGCGACCACCGTTCGGATATCCGCGGCCCAGAACACGGCGACCGCTGGTGACGACTATGTGAGCTTCGAGAACGTAGACCTGACAATCCCTGCCGGAGGGCTCACAGCCTCGCGAGCTATCCAAGTCTTCAATGACACCGCCTACGAGAACGGCGATTGGCCGAGGGGAGGGGTAGCCGATGGAGAGGAGTTCTTCGTCAGCGTCGTCTCCGTGAACGGGGACACGTCGCTTGGCGGTGCGGAAGCCAAGGTGATTATCGCGGATGACGAGTACACCGCCTGCTTCGATGCCAAGACTTACCTCGTGTCGGAAAACGCTGGGGTGTACTCCGTCCCGCTGCGGTTGTCCCGGCAGCTGCCGTTCCCCGTCAAGGTCACGAGCACGGTCGTCGATTACCTCGCCACGGAGGACGTGGACTACGAAGTCCTCAAGGGATTCCACACGTTCAAGCCCGGTTCGCAAGACGGCGCTTTCGAGATTTGGATCAAGGACGACAAGATTGACGAGACCAACGAGCTGTTTCGTATCACGGCCCTTGTACCGGCGGTCCCGGATGGGGAGGTGTATTGCTCAACTGACATTATTATCCGGGATGACGACGTGGGCGAGCACGATTTTACTGATGCGCAGAGGCGGACGGTGTCTCTCGTAGACGCCGGCGCACGCAAGGGGCAGGATATTATAGAAGGTGCCAACGGCGCTCTGGGGCTTGCGCATCTTGCCGCCATTAAGGTTTCGGTGGGCGCGCAAATCCCGAACGGCGAAGATTATGAGGTGGAAGTATGTGCGAGCAGCACGACGGCAACGCGCAGCGCAGACAACACGTACACGTCGGGCGAGGATTTTGTTGTACAGAACACCGACAACGGGAACACTTTTGCAAATGCCTGTAACACTTTCAGCAACTTGAAGTTTATCTTGAATTCTACCACAAAAAACGAGAAGGGCGTGGTGCAACTCAGGGCATTCGGCGACACTGTAGCCGAAGCGCCAGAGACCGTTACAGTCACTCTGACACTCGTGAACAATCCCGGTGGGTTGCTGCAGTTGGGAACCTCCACACTCACCTACACCATTCGTGACAATCCCGAGCAGCGGACTGTGTCTCTCGTAGACGCCGGCGCACGCAAGGGGCAGGATATTATAGAAGGGGCCAACGGCGCTCTGGGTCTTGCGCATCTTGCCGCCATTAAGGTTTCGGCGGGCACGCAAATCCCGAACGGCGAAGATTATGAGGTGGAAGTATGTGCGAGCAGCACGACGGCAACGCGCAGCGCAGACAACACGTACACGTCGGGCGAGGATTTTGTTGTACAGAACACCGACAACGGGAACACTTTTGCAAATGCCTGTAACACTTTCAGCAACTTGAAGTTTATCTTGAATTCTACCACAGAAAACGAGAAGGGCGTGGTGCAACTCAGGGCATTCGGCGACACTGTAGCCGAAGCGCCAGAGACCGTTACAGTCACTCTGACACTCGTGAACAATCCCGGTGGGTTGCTGCAGTTGGGAACCTCCACACTCACCTACACCATTCGTGACAATCCCGAGCAGCGGACTGTGTCTCTCGTAGACGCCGGCGCACGCAAGGGGCAGGATATTATAGAAGGGGCCAACGGCGCTCTGGGTCTTGCGCATCTTGCCGCCATTAAGGTTTCGGCGGGCACGCAAATCCCGAACGGCGAAGATTATGAGGTGGAAGTATGTGCGAGCAGCACGACGGCAACGCGCAGCGCAGACAACACGTACACGTCGGGCGAGGATTTTGTTGTACAGAACACCGACAACGGGAACACTTTTGCAAATGCCTGTAACACTTTCAGCAACTTGAAGTTTATCTTGAATTCTACCACAGAAAACGAGAAGGGCGTGGTGCAACTCAGGGCATTCGGCGACACAGTAGCCGAAGCGCCAGAGACCGTCACGGTCACTTTGGAACTCACCGCAAACCCCGGCGGGTTGGTACAGTTGGGCACCTCCACGCTCACCTACACCATTCGTGACGAACAACCATTCAGCCATACGTGTGCTGCGCATCCGCTTTCTGTGAACAAATCCCCGCTTACCATCCAGGGAGACAAGAGCAGCGGTGTGCGGGTAATCAATTACCCGGAAAATGGGCGCTATTTCTGCACAATTGGAGGGATGTCCACTTTCGTCTCCATCCCGCCGCCTGCGGGTGTGACAGGAATTTTTGACTTTGAAGCAACCCTGGGAGGTAGTCTGGACGCGCGGAACTGGAACGACGACAAACTCACTGGCGATCGTTGCGGCCCTGTTCATCCCGTCGGAGACCACCGGTACCAGCTATGTGTGATTGACGACGAAAACATCCCGCCCGCCACGACGGAGTTCAAGCTCCTGGACGGGGGACGGTCGATATCCATCAACGAGGGTCAGGAAGCGACGCACAAGGTAATCGTCGGGAAGCCCGTCGCACAGACCGCCCTGCCGTGTTTCGTATGGGACAAGCCTTCGGCAGTGCGCGACGTGCTTTTCGACAGGGGGAGAGCACTCGATTCCAACGGCTGCATGAAGTCGTGGCCGGGCACGCCGCATGTCGGCAACGTCATCATGGATTTGTACATCAACACGAATGACGACGACGCGGTAGGACCTGACCCGAGATTCAATATTGGCCTGAAGAGCACTCGCAAGGACGGGAGCGCGGAGCCCAACGCAGGGGCAAGCAACAGTATCGAAGTTACGGTCGTGAACGACGACCATTCGGACGCCGTTATGGTTCAGCCGCACCCCGCTCCGATGACATGGGTGGAGGTCAAGGAATTCTTCGACAACCTCTCAGCCACCGCCGAGGATAGAAAGTTCTCGGACGGAACTTTTTGCAACGCGGAGACTCCCGGGACCAGAACGGTGACTGCGCCCGGCGGCAGCGGCAGCACCCGCACATGCGTGAAGTACTTCGTGCGCCATGCCACGCATCTGAAGTGGAGCACGGGACGGGCGACCCCGTTCAGCTACATCCTGCGCGCTTGGGGTCCCGGTGAGGGCGGAGGAAGGAACTTCGTCACCATTGCGGCCAACACCGGATACTCGGCGGGCAAGACGGCGCTCGACCAGACCGCTTTCGCCTGTAATTCCCCTGAGCAGCGCGCCCGCGAGATCACCATATCGGTGAGAGAGGCTGCGGACTGGTCTAACGAGTTGAGCAGTCCGGCGCTGGCTCCCGGCTCCGCGAAGTTCCCCATTTGCGCACAGGAGATGCCGGGCAGGGACTACACGTACACAGACGGCTCGTCCCTGCCTGTGGGTGTGCGTAGTGAGCCGCCGAAGGACCTGGATGAGTTTCCAGCCACAGAGGGGGCATACGGACAACTTCCGAGGGGCGAGATAGTCGTCGTGGGGTCTGACCCCTACGTGGACATCCGCAATGCGCGAAGAAACAAGTTCGTCACGGAAGGGAGGCGTGCGCGGTTCTTCGTGGAGCTCTCCGCTGAGGCCACCCAGGACGTGGCCGTCGAATGGCGAGTCCGCCCCTCGGTCGAACACCCGCGGGCCACCCTCGGAGAGGATGTCGAGAAGGCCTCCGGCACCCTGGTCATTGCGCAGGGCGAGACGCGCGGGGAAATTCGCGTCAAGACGTACGAGGATTCACACGACGATGACCGGGAGAAGTTCCGCGTGCGAATCACGTCCGCCGAGGGCGCGGTCATTCGACAGCAACGCGCGCACGCGATCATTCGCAACGACGACCCGATGCCGGCGGCGTGGCTCGCGCGCTTCGGGCGCACGGTGGCCGAGCAGGCGCTCGACGGCATCGCGGGACGCATGGCGGCGAACCGCACGCCGGGCATGCAGGGCGCGATCGCCGGGCAGGCGCTCTCGTTCGATCAGGCCGCCAACGACAGCCCCGGATCGCGGGGAGCCGGCCCCGGACCGAGCCATGCGCCGGGCGGCACTGCGGGCGGGACCGGCGCGCTGGCGCTGGCCGATGTCGCACAGGCGTTCGGAAGCCATTCCGGCTACTCCGGCGCGGTCGGTATCGGTCAGGATACAGCCGGCTTCGGCAGCGGCTTCGACGGAATGCAGCCGCAATCGCGCGGCATGACGGGCCGCGAGGCGCTGCTGGGATCGAGCTTCTCGCTGACCGGCGCGGCGGACGGCTCGGGCGGCAGCATGGCGTTCTGGGGCCGGGCGGCGCAGGGGCGCTTCGACGGCGGCGAGGGGACGTTCTCGCTCGACGGCGAGGTCACGACCGGCATGCTCGGCGCGGACTATGCGCGCGGCAAGTGGCTGGTGGGGCTCGCGCTCGCACAGAGCACGGGCGAGGGCGACTACCGCGACACCGGCACGGCGCCCCGTCCCGGCGGCCAGGGCTGCCCGGAGGGGGCGGGTCCGCTGTGCGGCGACGCCGTGCGCGAGGGCGACGGCAGCGTGGAGGCGTCGCTGACGGCGGCGATCCCCTATGCGGCGTTGCAGGCCTCGGAGCGTCTGAAGCTCTGGGGCGCGGCGGGCTACGGCACCGGCGAGGTGACGCTGAAGACCGCCATGGGCGGCAGCTACAAGGCGGACACGAGCTGGAGCATGGCGGCGGCCGGGCTCCGGGGCGACCTGCTCGAAGCCCCTGCTGAGGGCTCCGGCCCCGCGCTCGCGCTGACCTCGGACGCCTTGTGGACGCGGACCTCGTCTGAGAAGACCCGCGACCTCGCGGCGTCGGCTTCCGACGCGACCCGGCTCAGGCTCGGCCTGGAGGGCAGCTACCGCATGGCCCTCGAGGGCGGCGGTCATGTGACGCCCAAGCTCGAAGTCGGCGCGCGCCATGACGGCGGCGACGCGGAGACCGGCTTCGGGGTCGAGCTCGGCGGCGGTATCGCCTGGGTCGATCCGGGCCTTGGGCTCTCGCTCGACGTCTCGGGCCGCACGCTGATCGCGCACGGCAACGACGACCTGAAGGACCGGGGCTATGCGGCCTCGCTTGCCTTCGATCCGGACCCGGCGACGCAGCGGGGTGCGTCGCTGTCCTTGCGCCAGGAGTTCGGCGGACAGGCCAATGGCGGTCTCGACGCGCTGTTCCAGCCTGCGACGCTGGAGGACCGCACGGGCAGTGAGGCCACGTCCCGCTGGGCGATGGAGGCGGCCTACGGCTTCCCGGCCTTCGGCGGGCGCTGGACCGGCAGCCCGCATGTCGGGCTGGGGCTCGCCACGGGCGCGCGCGATTACAGCCTCGGCTGGCGGCTGGTGCCGGAGGCCGCGAACGCGCCCGATCTCTCCTTCGGTCTCAGGGCGACCCGCCGGGAGAGCGATACGGCGCAGGCGGAGCACACCGTGGGGTTCGAAGCCACCGCGCGCTGGTAAGCCATGGCGCGCGCCGATGACTGCTGCGGGCGCGAGGCGGGTCCCTGTCTGCGCGCACCCCGGTAGGCGCCGGGCGGGGGCTCGGCGGTGGACCGCGGCGTGGCGGGGAAGCGGGGCGCGATCCGGGGGGCGCACGCCTGGGCCTACATGCGGCGTGACCCGCGCTATTGCGCGGCGTGGGCGTCGCAGGCCGGCGCGGTGCGTTTCGAGCCGGCGGCATTCCCCATCAAGGTGCAGAGCGAGGCGGACCTGGCGGCGGAGGCATGGTCGCTGCTGGCCTGGGAGGATCCCGGCTCGGCGGCGTGGCGCTCGCCGTTCTGGTCGGGCATCCCGATGCTCGTCGGCGAGCCCGACCCGGAGCCGTGGCCGGACCCGGCGCCGCTGCTGGGGATGCTCGCCGAGGCGGGGGCGCGGGTCGAGGGGCTGCGCCTGCTGAGCGGCCGGCTGGTGGTGAAGGCGGAGCTGGGCAACGCGGTGTTGCAGATCATGGTGCCGTCGGGCCGGGCGTTCGGCCCCGGTGACGGGATCATGGCGAAGCTGGGGTTGCGCCTTCCGCTGGAGGCGGCGGTGGGCCGGGTGGAGGATCTGTGGCGGGTGGCGGGCCGGCTGCCCCCTCCTCGGAGGAGCCGGGTCCGGGGGCGGAGCACGCGGAGCTGCTGAGGGTGCTGGACGCGCGGCTCGCCTCGGCGTCGGTGCAGGGGGTGGCGAAGGAGGTTCTGGGGGCGGACCGGTCGCAGAAGTGGGACACCGACGGCGGGGAGCGCTCGAAGGCGTATCGCCGCATCCGCAAGGCGAAGGCGTTCATGGAGGAGCGCTACCGGGAGTTTCTGGAGCCTGGCGGCGGGGGCCGCCGCAGGCCCGCGAGGCGGCATTCCCGCAAGAGCTGAGCAGGCGCGCCCCGCGCGGGGGTGCTTTGCGCTGATTCTCATGAACGTGGCCGGCGGCGCCTTCGCACGCGCGACGACGGCGGTGAGCGGTACCGGCGGCGGACGCGCCTGAGCCCCTGCCGAGGGCATCGCCCGCCGGGGGGAGCCGGCCGGTGGCCGCCCGGCTTCGACGGGGCGCAGCGGCCGACTATTCCACCTTTGCGCACCGCCTGCCCTCCCGGCTCCCGGCCGTGGGCGCGGACCGTAACCGACGGGGGACGACCCCGATCCTGCCGGCGCCCGCGGTCGGACGCAGTGCTTCCCGCCGTGCCGATATCCGGCCGATACCGCCGCGTCCCGCGCCGTCTTCCGGCCCCGCCCCGCCGCGGGCGGTGCCGATTCGCTTCCTTCCTTCCCGGTTCGCCCGTCCGGCGCCCGTCCCGCGCGTGGCTGCGCTGGCCGCGTGCGGCCGCGCGAGGCCCCGCCTGGTGGGGTCGCATGGGCGCATTGCAAATCGACCCTCCCCTCGGGTGCCCGGTCCCGGTTCAATCGCGGGACAGGCCGACGACGCTGTGTGCCGGCGTCGCGGCGGGGCGGAGCGCGAAGCCGAGGAGGACTGCGATGAACGACGAACGCAACTACCTGTCGACGTGCGAGGCGGCCGAGTACCTGGGGCTGTCGGCGCGCACGCTCAGGCGCTACCGGGTCACGGGCGATGGACCGGTGTTCCACCGTTTCGGCGCCCGGGTGCGCTACCGGCGCGAGGACCTCGACGCCTGGGCGGCGGCGCGCCGGCGGTTGTCGACCGTCGACGACGGCAGCGCGCTGCCTGCCCCGCGCGTCCCCGTCTCCCCCGCTCCCGGCTCGCGGGCCAAGGCCGGCCGCAGGGAGCGGAGGCGGGCGGAGACCAGGGCAGACGATCCGGGAGCGACGCCATGAAGGGCGCGGGGACGATGGCGGTGTCCGGCATGGGTCCCGCCGGCGCCGCATGGCGCGGGGCGGCCATCCTGGCGCTCACGGCCGCTTCCGTGCTCGCCGGCGCGGACGCGGCGCTTGCGACCACCGACACGACCTTCGGCGATCCGTTGGACACGGTGGAGGGGATCGTGGGCGGCACCGGCGGGCAGCTCGCGGCGGCGCTTGCCGTCGGCGCGGCGCTGGTCGGCTCGGTGCTGCGCTTCAACGCGATGCAGCTGATGGGCGCGGTCGGCGTTGGCGTCGCTGCGGGCGCCGGCACCGGCATCGTGACCGGCCTGGTCGGCACGGCGATCGTCTGATGAACGACACCGCCCGCCATACGATCCCGCGCCGGCTCGACGATCCGGAGCGGTGGCTGTTCTGGACCGTCGACGAGGCGGCGGCGCTGATGGGCCCGGCCCTGCTGGGGCTTGCCGCCAACCAGTTCGTGCCGGGGTTGGTCGCCGGCGTCGGCGGCTGGCTGCTGCTCCGGCGCGTGAAGCGCGGCGGCGGGGCCAACATCGCGCGCTACGCGCTCTACTGGTTCCTTCCGGACTTCGTGCTGCGTCTGAAGGCGACGCCGCCGAGCCATCTCCGGCGCTTCGCCGGCTGAGGGGCCGGGGGATGCGCCGTGTCGAGATCGAGAGCGCGGTGCGCCGGGTGCGGGACATCCGCCTCGCGCTGGCCGGTCTGCTGGTGCTCTCGATGACCGCGAACCTCGCGCTCACGGTGGGCTTCGCCGGCCGCGAGACGGCGACGGTGCTGGTGCCGGCGGGCGCGGGTCCCTCCTGGGCGGTCGGCGGCGCCGGCGCGGGCGAGGGCCGCGCCGGGGCGCGGTATCTCGAAGACATGGCGCGCACGGTCGCGGTGACGCTGCTGACGCTCACCCCGGAGAACGCGGCGCATGTGCGGCTGGCGGCGGCGCGGATGAGTCACCCCTCGGCGCGCGGCGCGATCGGCGCCTGGGTCGAGACCGAGGCCTCCCGCATGGCCGGGCGCGATCTCGCCAGCGCGTTCTATCCCGACAGCATCGAGGCCGATCCCGAGCGGCTCAGCGCCGAGATCGCGGGCGAGCTGGTGACCTGGATCGGCCGCGAGGAGGCGGCGCGCGAGGACCGGCGCTACCGCCTCGCCTTCCGCATCGAGGCCGGGCGCATCGGCTTGCTGCGCTTCGAACAGATGGAGGACGGAGAATGACACTCCTTTCCCCGCGGCGGCGGTTCGCGCTGCTGCTCGCGACACGGCTTGTTCTCATGGGCGCGGTGCTGGCGCCTGTCCCGGCGGCGGCGATGCAGATCCTGGAGGCGGCCGACCATGCCGAGCTCGCCGCGGAAATCTCCGCGACCGGCGTCAACCGGATCGCGCTTGCCGGCGACCAGATCGCCCGGGTGGTGCGGGCGCCGGACGGCTACGCGGTCGAGCACGACGCGGCGTCGGGCGACCTCTATCTCCGGCCTGCCGTGGCGGGGTCTGTGGAACCGGGGGCGGGACAGGCGGTCCGGTACGACCCGGTCACGCTGTTCGTCGGCACGGAGCGGGGCTTCACCTACCGGCTGACGCTGACGCCGTCGGCGCGCGACTCGGCGCAGATCCTGATCCGCAACGCGGCGGTGTTGCCGGATGCGGAGACCGCCGTCCCGGCCGGCCGGGACAGCCCCCGCGTGGCGGCGCTGGTGCGGCTGGTGCGCGCGGTTGCCCGCCGCGAGCCGCTGGCGGCCTACGAAATCCATGCCGGCGGACCTTCCCATTCCGGCCTCATCCCGATCGAGACCTGGCGGGGCCCGCGCTTCCGGGCGCTCGTGTTCGAGGCCGGCCGTTCCGCGCCCGCCGGCGGGGACGGGGCCGCGGGCCTCGCCGAGACCATCGGCGGTCTGCCAGGCGCGGGCCGGGTGGCCGCGCTGTGGCTGGCGGCGCCGGGTACCGGTCCCTCGGGCGGGCGGCTGGCGGTCGCGGTGACGGAAGCCGCCGAGCCGGGAGCGCCGCGATGAGCGCCCGGCAGGATGCCCGGCGCACCGGCGGGGACGGGAGCGACCCCGGCTCGTGGGCCGGGGCAGGCCCCGGGGCGGTGCGGCGGCGCCAGCTGCTGCTGTTCTCGGGCCTCGCCGCCGTGCTCCTGGTCGTGCTGGCGGCCTGGCTCGGCATGGGCGGCGGCGGGACGCCGGCGCCGCGTGGCGGCATCGAGGCCGGGATCGTGGCGCCGGACGCGGCCGAGCAGGTCTGGACGCGGCGCTCGGAGGCCCGGCTCGGCGGGATCGAGACGCAGCTGCGCGAGATGCGCCAGGAGGCGCGCCGGCTCGCCGCCGACAACGACCGCCTGCGCGCGAAGCTGGAGCGGGACACCGCCGACGCGCGCACGGTGATCGACCGGCAGGCGGCGGTGATGGACGAGCTCGAACGCCGGCTCGGGGCGCCGCCGGGCGCACCGGGCGGCGCATCGTCCGTCCCGCGGCCCGGCTCCGCCAATGACGGGTATTTCCGGGTGCCGGCGGGGACGCCGCCGGCCGGCAATGGCGGGCAATCGCAACCGGCTCCGTCAGTCTCCATGATCGAGACCTTCGAGCTGGAGGGCGCCCCGCGGTCGTCCGCAACCGATGCCCGCACTGGACCGGAGCTCGTGGCGGACGCCGTGGCCAAGCCGGTCTCGGCCTGGCTGCCGGCGGGTGCGCACGCCGCGGCGATCGTGCTCGCGGGCGTCGATGCCTCTGCCGGCATCTCGTCGCAGGGCGATCCCCGGCCTGTGCTGCTGCGCATTACGGGCCCCGCCTGGACCGCCGCCGAGGATGGGACGGCGATGCAGGTCGACATCGATGGCTGCACCGTCACCGGCGCGGCCCATGGCGACCTCTCCTCGGAGAAGGTCTACGCCCGGCTCCAGACCATGACCTGCGCCGGGCCGCGTCCGGGCACGGTGGTCGAGACCCCGGTGGCGGGGTTCGTCGCCGGCTCGGGCAAGACCGGGGTGCGCGGTCCGGTGGTGAGCCGCGAAGGTGCGCTGGTCGAGAAGGCCTTCCTCGCCGGCGTGGTCTCGGGCGTCGGCCAGGGCGCGGCGCAGGCTTTCCAGCCCCAGGCGGTGGCGACCGGCGGCGGCGCGGCGGTGGCCAACACGGCGCTCTCCGACATCGGCCGCGCCGGTCTCGGCGCCGGGGCGTCGAGCGCGGGCCAGAAGGTGGCCGACTACATGATCCGGCGCGCCGAGCAGTACCAGCCGGTGATCCAGCTCCAGGCCGGCACGAAGGTGACGCTGGTCTTCCTCGAAGGCGCACGGATCGATGGCCGCGCCGTGCAAGCGCAATCCGCCCAGGGAGGGAAATGACATGACCATGGGGAAGAACTGCGCGCCCCGCGTGACGGCCATACCGGCTGTCGCCGTCTCGATCCTGCTGCTCGCGGGCTGCTCGTCGGGGCATATCGGCGAGGACTGGCAGTGTCCGCTGGCGAAAGGCGGCTCCTGCGCCAGCGTCGCCGCCGCCGATCCGGCGGTGCCGAAGGCGAGCGCTTCGCAGGCGATGGCGGCTGGACAGCCGCTCCGGCTGCTGCCAAGCGACAGCGTTGCCGACGCGCTTCCGGCTCGGGAGCCTGTCCCGGACGCGATCCGGGAGCCGGGGCAGGGGTCGATGGAAGCGCCTGCCTGCGAGGCGGAGTGCGGCTTCGATCCCTTCGCCTGGCTCGCCCGGCTGTTCGGCGCGGAGGCCGACGACGACCGCTCAGGTAGCGGGAATGCCGAACCGGCAACGATCGATTCCGCCGTCGCGGCGACATCGAAATCCCTATCCGCAGACTCCGCCGCCGCCGCTCTTCCGGGCGATCCCGCCAGCGGCGATGACGCCGCACAAGCCGACGATCTGCGCACCGGCGAGGTCGTGGCGCGGATCTGGATCGCGCCCTTCGTCGATGCCGACGGCGTCTACCGCGAGGCGTCCCATGTCCGGGTGGTGCTGGAGCCGGCCGGCTGGAGGCTCCGCTGATGGCGGCGGGAGCGCTCGGCCGGCTGCTGGAGATGTTCGAGGGGCCGGAGGCGCCGGGTCCCTGGACGCCGCCCGCCATGCCGGCCGCATTGCACGCGCTGCTGCCCTGGCGCGCCTTCGACGAGTCGAGCGAGCTCTACGTCAATGCCGGCTCCGTCGGCTTCGTGCTGGAGCTGCCCCCTTTCGCCGGTATCGACACCGAGACCCTGGGCGCGCTTGCCGGCACGCTGGCCGACGCGGCGCCCGAGCGCTGCACGATACAGATCGTCCACTGGGCGAGCCCGCGCTTCGGCGCCGCCGTCCGCGCCTGGGCAAAGCCGCGTGTCGGGACCGGCGGGGCGCTGAACCGCATGGGCGAACGCCGCCGGAACCTGCTTGCCCCCGGCGGCTGGCGCCGGCTGCATGACGGGGGACCGCCCTTCACGCTCTCGGACTACCGGGTGTTCGTCACCGCCTGCCTGGCCGGCCCTCCCGGACCGGCGTCGGAGACCGCGCTCGGAGCCTTTCGCCGGGCGCTGGAGGGCACGCTGGCCTCCGCGGGGGCGTCGGCAAGGCGGCTGGAGCCGGACGGGCTGCTGTCGCTCGCCGCCGAGCTGACCGCGCCCGATATCGCGGGTCTGCACGACGGCGGGACCGAACGCCCGGCCCGACGCTGGGCGCCGCGCGATCCGTTGCACGAGCAGTGCACCGCGCCCGGACGCGCGCTCACGGTCCAGCCCACGGGACTCACCTTCCATCATCCCGATGGCCACGATGTGGCGGTGCGGGTGCTTTCTGCGATCGCCTTCCCGGAGGTCTGGCCGGGCTGGCGCGGCAATGCGCTGATCGGCGACTTCCACCGCGACTTTCTCCAGCCCGGCTGCCCGGTGCTGACCTGCCTCACCGTCACCACCGGCGACGAGGCGGCGGGCGAGAAGGCGTTCCTGAAGAGCGCCCGCGCGACCCAGCAGGCCGGCACCGGCATCGCAAGGTATCTCCCCGGGCTGCCCGAGAAGGCGCGCGACTGGCAGGCCGTCACCGAGCGGCTCAAGGACGGCGAGCGGCTGGTCCGGGCCTGCTACATGGCGGCCGTCTACGCCCCGCTGGATGCGCTCGACGAGGCCGAGCAGGCGGTGCGCGCGATCTACCACGGCCAGGGCTGGCGGGTGAACGCCGAGCGCTACATGCAGCTCCCCTCCTGGCTCGCCTGCCTGCCCGTGGCGTCGGCCGGCGGGTTGGATTCGGACCTGGAGCGCATGGGCCGGATGAAGACCCTGCTGACCGCCTCGGCGGTCAACCTCGCGCCGATCCACGGCGAATGGCGCGGACAGCCGATGAACCCGGATAACCCGCCCGCCCTGTTCCTGATCGGGCGGCGCGGCCAGCCGGCCTGCTGGTCGCCCTTCGCCAACGAGGCCGGCAACTACAACGTCGCCGTCACCGGCAAGTCGGGCTCGGGCAAGTCGGTGCTGATGCAGGAGCTGGTGACCGGGCTGATCGGCGCCGGCGGCGAGGCCGTGGTGATCGACGACGGGCGCTCGTTCCAGCACACGGCCGAGGCGCTCGGCGGCGCGTTCATCGCGTTCGGCAAGGACCCCGCCTGCCTCAACCCCTTCGCCATGATCGATGCCGGGACGGCCAATCACGACGGCGACTACCGCGAGGAATGCTTCGCCATGCTGGCCGGCGTCATCGGGCGCATGGCCCGGCGCCGGGGCTCGATCGACGACATTGAGGCGGCGCTGATCGCCGAGGCCATTGCGGCGGCCTGGGACGAGTCCGGCAACGAGGCCGATCTCGGCACGGTGCGGACGAAGCTCGACGCCCGCGACGACCGCCGGGCGAAGGACATGGCGACCTCGCTCGGCCCCTGGTGCCCCGGCGGCGCGATGGGGCGGCTGTTCGCCGGCTCGAACGTTCCCGACCTGGAGAACGCCATGACGGTGTTCGAGCTCGCGGAACTCAAGGGACGCGGCGACGTCCAGGCGGTAGTGCTGATGCTGGTGGTCTTCCTCGCCACCCAGCGCATGTATCACGGCTCGCGCACGCGCGCGAAGGCGATCGTCATCGACGAGGCCTGGGACCTGCTCTCGGGCGAGGACAGCCGCGCCTTCCTCGAAGGGGCGGCAAGACGGGCGCGGAAGTACCGCGGCTCCCTCATCACCGGCACGCAGTCGGTCAACGACTACTACGCCAACCCGGCGGCAAGGGCGGCGTGGGAGAACTCGGACTGGGTGATCTTCCTCGCCCAGAAGGACGAGTCGGTCGAGCTCCTGAAATCCGAAAAGCGCATCCACTGCGATCCCGGCATGGAGCGCGCGCTGAAGTCTCTCACCACCGCCGACGGCCGCTATGCCGAGCTGGTGCTGCACGGCCCCGACGGCTGGCGCGTCGCCCGCCTCGTGCTCGATGCCTGGTCGGTCGCGCTGTTCTCCTCGCGCGGGCCGGCCTTCGCGGCGGTCGAGACCCTCAAGGCCGAGGGGCTCTCCACCGTCGAGGCCATCGACCGGCTCGCGGGCGGCAGCGCCCCCGCCGCTGGCGGACCTGCCGAAACGACGGAACCGAAGGGAGGAGACGAATGACGGCAAGAACCGCAAATGCCGATACCCGGCGCCCGCTCACCTGGCCGGACGACCCGGAGACCGTGACGGCTTCCGATATCGACTTCGAGGCGCTGGCGCATGTGCTGGCGAACACCTGCCGCCGGGGCGGCTGCATGCGTTCCTACCACTCGGTCGCGGCCCATGCGGCGATCGTATCGGAAGAGATCGAGGCGCTCGACGGGCTGTCCGAGGGCGACCGCCGGACGCTGGCCCTCCATGCGCTCCTTGCGCCCGCGCCGTCGGCCTGGCTCCGGGGCCGCCTGCCCGACTCCCAGCGCGCCGCCGAGCGCGCCGGAAGGCTCGCCACGGGGATCGAGGCCGCGGTGCGCGAGGCCGCCGGGCTCAATACCGTGCTCGACGAGGAGCATGGCGAACTGCTGCGTTTCGTGTCCCGCATGGCGGCTTCGGCCGAGCGTCGCGACATCATGGACGGCAACGCCGCCGCGAGCGCCGGCGTTGCCTTCCCGCCGCTGAAACGGCGCATCCGTTCGATCATGCCCGACAAGGCGGCGGAGGCATGGCTCGCTCGGTTCCGGGCGCTCGCCGGACCGGCCGGCGGCTCGTCGGATGGGCCGCGAGGCTGACGTGATGCGTTCCGACTCTGCCTGGCCGGTGATGGTGTCCGCCGTGCTGCTCTCGGGCGCGGTGGCGACTGCGGTCGCTGCGGCGACGATGCGTCTGGCTGTGCCGGAGGCTCCGGGCATTGCGAGCGTCCGCCTCGGGGAGATGACGGCCGCGTGGACGACGCGCGCGGCAACCGAGGGCAAGACGGCAGAGGACGTACGGGTCTGGGGTGTCGCCCTGGAGACCGCCCTCGACCGGGTGGCGCACGATCACAGCGTGGTGCTGCTGCCGGCGCGCGCCGTCGCCGCCGGGGCGCCGGACCTGACGCGGCAGGTCGAGGCGGCGCTCGCCAAAATCCTTGCGCGGAAGCCGGGCGGGGACACCGGTGCCCCGCGGGAAGCGGTCCGGTGAGCGCACCGCGCCCGATATTCGGCCTGCGGGACGGCCATGCGCGCCGCCGCCAGGTCGGCCTGGCGGTCATGATCGCCCTGGCGGCACTGTGGCTCGGTCTCGCCTCGCGCGTGCATGTCAATGCCAGCTGGTCGGACGAAGCCTGGGGCTATGCCGCCTTCCCGCTATTCGGCGAGGACCCGCAGGTCGGCGACCGGGTGCTGTTCGAGCCGCCGCCGGAGATCGGCAGCAAGGTGCCGTATCTCAAGACAGTGCGCGGAGTGCCTGGCATGGCGGTCGCAGTCTCGGAAGACGGGACGGTCTCGCTCAACGGCGTTGCGGTCGGCCGTGCCAAGACCCATGCCCTCGACGGGCGGCCGCTCGAAGCCATCGCACCGGGGGCCATTCCGCCCGGCCGTTATTTTCTGTACGCCGATCATCCCGACAGCCACGACAGCCGCTATGCCGAGATCGGTCTGGTGTCGCGCGACCGCATTCTCGACCGCGCCGTCGCCCTGCCGGACCTGCCCTGGCTCGGGCTCAAGGGACCGCTGGTCGGGCCGGAGGACGTCACCAAGGCCGACATGCCGGAGGCGCGGCGATGATCCGTTGTGCTGCTCTTGTGCTTGCGATCGCCGCGATCCTGGCGGCCCTGCCGGCCGCGGCGAAGGACCTGGGCGTGCGCGGCGCGACCTGGCCTGTGGCGGAGCCCGACCTGCTGCTCAAAATAGAGGCGCGGCTGCTGGAGATGCAGCGCACCGGCGCGCTTGCCCGTCTGGAGGAAGAGGCCCGCACCCGCGCCCGGCGGAGGCTGGAAGAGCCCGAGCCGGTGCCGGGCATTGCACCGGCACGGGAGGAGCGCAGCCGCCTGTTCGATCCGGTGATCGCGGTGGCAAAGGACATTCATACCGCCGACGGCACGCTCATCGCCGCTGCTGGCACCAGGGTCAACCCGCTCGAACGCCTGCCGCTCACCCGCGACCTGATCTTCGTCGACGGCAGACGCGAAGCCGAGATCGCCTGGGCGCTGGCCAGGGAAAGGAAAGGCGGGCGGCCCGCGAAGATCGTGCTGCTTGCCGGGCTCCCGCTCGATCTCATGCGCCGCCACCGGCGGCCCTTCTTCTTCGACACCGGCGGCAGGCTTGCCGCGCGCTTCGGTATCGCCGTGACGCCCACGCTGCTCGAACAGGACGGAAGCCTGCTGCGCCTCACCGAAGTCGCGGTCGAAGACCCCAAATCGTTGTCCGGGGCGGGCCGGGACCCCGCTCGAACCGAAGAAGAGGACTGAACCCATGCTGACCGTCAACCGCGCGACCCTGCTGGGCCATGCCGGGCGCGATCCCGAGATCCGTTCCCTGCCGAACGGCGGCAAGGCGGCGACTTTCTCGCTCGCCACCGGCGAAAAGTGGACCGACCGCGAGGGCAAGCCCGCGGAGGCCACGGACTGGCACCGCATCGTGGTCTTGTTGGCGATCACGCAAAAGCGCGCGTATTCGCTCATTTAGACCGCTTGGCGTGGTGGAGCGTCGATCAGCGTAGCACCGTGCAGTGCTGAGCGCTGTCAGGCTTGTGGTGTGGGTCGTCGTGATCGCGGTGGCGCGAGAGCGGCCTTGCAGGTTTGGCTGAGGGGTCCTGCTGTTATTCAACTGATGAGGCGATCGTCGATCTCGAGCATATTGCCTTCGAGGTCGCGCCTGCGCATGTCGTTCCAGTCGTCGCCGTCGAGGGCGGGTCGCACGCGGACGACCCTGCTGTCCCTTCGGAACAGCCGTTCGGCGGCGTTATCGCCGCCGGGGGTAGCGTCGTAGGCACAGAAGATGCGGCGGGGGCTCCAGTCCTCGATCCAGGCGGGGAGGCTTGGCGTGACGATCCCGGTGGAGACCACGGCACATGCCCTGTGTTCGACCGGCATGAGCTGGAGGGAGAGGGCGGACAGGGCGTCGACGGCGCTCTTTGCGATGAGCACGGATTGCGGCCAGTCGAGCTCCCACGATACCCAGAAGCCGCCGCGCGCGAGCGGGGATGGGGCAGCTTCGCCGACGCCGGCAGCCGCACTGCAGTGGGCGCCGGTGGGGACGATCTCGGCGCCGGTCGCGACCCCTGCGGCGTCTCGACAGACGAACACGGCATTGCCGTGGCGGTCGGCGTGGACCAGCCCGAGGTCGCGGCACAGGGCGAGGAGGACGGGCGAGAGGCCGCGCTCGTCGACGAGGTAGCGTTCCACTGCGGGCCAGTGCCGCTCCTGCGGACGCGGCAGCCGTGGACAGAGGCACTCCGGGGAGCGCCGGGAGCGTCCCGGCAGTTTCGCGAGGAAGGCCAGGGCGTCGGGCACGGTGCATCGTTGGGCATGGACCACCAGGTCGACGGCACCGGCGCCCCCCTCGCCGCGCAGATGGTCGTAGAACATGAAGCGGTTGATGGTGACGACCGATCCGAGACGCCTCCAGCGAGCGTCGTCGTCGGGATCGCGGCGGTAGCCGAGGGCGCGGGCGACGTCTTCGAGGGGACAGCCGCGCAGCCCCTCTGCCTGCAGCCGCCGATCCCATGGGCGTAGCTGGCGCACGATTATGCCGCCTCAGACGCCCCCGGTGTCCTGCGGGCCGCCCTTGCCTGGTCTTCGGCTCGCTTTTGCCTCACGCCGGCGTCGGCGCTCTGCGCTGCGCTGCTTCTGGCGCTCCTCGGCCTCCTTGCGGCGGTAGGAATCGCCGTCGATGGCGATGATCTCGGCGTTGTGGACGAGGCGATCGACCAGGGCCACGACGCAGGTGGCGTTGGGGAAGGCCTCGCCCCACTCGGAGAAGGGGCGGTTGGTGGTGATGATGGTGGAGTTCTGCCGGGTCCGGCTTGAGACGATGTTGAACAGCAGGTCGGCGTGGCGATTGCTGTAGGAGAGGTACCCCACCTCGTCGATCACCAGCAGGTGCTGGCGGGCGTAGAAGCGCAGCTTTCGCTGGAGCATGGTGTCCGAGTCGAGGGCGGCGAGTTCGCCGAGCATGCTGGCTGCGGTGGCGAAGCGCACGGTGTGGCCCTCGAGGACGGCGCGGTGGGCGATATTGGCGGCAATTGTGGACTTGCCGACGCCGTTGGGGCCGACCAGGACGACGTTGGCGGCCTCGTTGAGGAAGCTGAGGCTCATTAGGTCCTCGACGGCCATGCGGTCGCAACTGCGCGGCCAGTCCCAGTTGAAGTCGGCGAGGGGCTTGAACTCACCGAGCCGGGCATCGGCGAGGCGGCGCTTGAGGCTGCGGGCGCGCCTCTCTTCTTCTTCCCAAGCGATCAGCGCGGTCAGCCAGTCGCAGTCTTCGACCTCGTCCCAGTGGGCGATGAGGCCGTGCAGGCCGAGCGCCCGGGCACGGTTCATGAGGTTGTCGCTCATTCTTCGCTGTCCTCCTCCTCGGCCTCGCCCGCCAGGCCGTCGTACTCCGTCAGGTCGTGGTCGCGGACGGCGATGCCGCGGACCTTGGGATCGTCGGGCAACTCGACCGGGATGGGCGGGGGCTTGTTCTGCTGTTCGCGGCGGCGGGTGAGGCTCAGGCGCACGGCGTTGGAATGGGGGACGTCGCGCTCCAGCGCCTCGTCGATGCCGGCCTTGAGCTCGGCGGCGCCGTACTCGTCGAGCAGGCGCAGCAGGGCGCCGACGATGGAGCCGAGATGGCCGCCGCGTTTGGCGGCCTCGTCGAGCAGGCGCTCGCTGTTGGGCGCAGCCTTGACCAGGCGATCCTGCCCGCGAATGCGCCGGGCGTGGCGCTTCTTCTTCGCCAACTCGGCGATGTGCTCGGGGATCTCGATGCAGGCACCCTTGTCGAAGCTGCGCGGATGGGTGGCAATGACGTCCGTGCCGTCGAGGATGCGGACCTCGTCCAGCGTCGCCATGACGACGCGGGTGTGCCGCGCATGGGTGTGGGGGACGCTGTAGTCGTTGAGGTCGAACCTGGCGTAAGGCGTCTTGCCAATGACGACCTCGACCCGTTCATCGGCGGGGAAGCGGTCGCCGGGCAAGGCCATGAGGGAGCTGCGCTCCTTCTCGAAGGCCTCGCGCACGCTGACCGAGCGGTCCTCGGGCCAGGGGCGGTCCGCGGCGATGCCCTCGCACCAGGCCTCGGCCTGGGCGTTGAGGTCGTCGATGTCGCGCCACTCCCGGGCGGCGAAGAAGCTGTCGCGTGCATAGCGTATGGCGCGCTCGACGCGCCCTTTTTCGTTGCCGCGCGCGATCGCGACAGGCCGCGCCAGGAAACGGTAGTGGGCGGCGAAGTCGAGGTAGCGGGGGTTGAAGTGGATCGCGGTCCCGCGGCGCTCCTGCACAACGCTCTTCAGGTTGTCGCACCAGATCTCGCGCGGCACCCCCTGCCAGGTCTCGAAGGCGTCGATATGGCCGCGCAGGAAGTTGTTCATGCCCGCGCCCAGGTAGAAGCGCAGGAAGATGCGGCGCGAGTAGCTGAGCACCATCACGAAGGCCATCAACGGGCGCTCCGCGCGCCCGATCCTGACCTTGCCGAAGTGGGCCCAGTCGACCTGGGCCTGCTCGCCCGGAAGGGTCTTCAGCCGCAGATAGGCCTCGGCTTCAGGCTTCGGCCGCATGGGGGCGATGACGCGGCGGAAGTGGCTCTGGCTCCCCCGGTAGCCGCGCCCGCACACCATCTCGTAGAGCCGGCTGGCCGGCAGCTTCGGATATTTCTTCAGGGTCTGCTGGATGAAGGGGATGAAGGGATCGAGCTTCGAGGGCCGCGGCTTGCGCTGCCGAGGCTCCTCGGCGTCCTTGAGCACGCGCCGGACGGTGCCGTGATGGACGCCGAGCTGACGCGCGATCGTGCCGATCTTCCACTTCTCGGCATGATAAAGCCGCAGGATCTCCGTCCTGGTCTCCCTGTCTATGGTCATCTCACCTCTCTCGTGCCGGGTGCCGCACCGTGCGCAGGCCCGGATGGACGAACACCGCGCAGAACCGGCCGCAGATGCTGCAGCGGAAGACCCCGGGGGGCTCCTCGTCCCCGAAGGGCCGTGTGCCGCGACGCCTCTTCGGCGTCCCTGGCACGACAACACGGCGGTGCTGACGGGTCGAAGGGTGATGCGTCACTTTCCGCCCGCAGGCCTCGCTTTGAGCCGTCCGGCAGCGCTGCCGGTCCCGATAGCGTCTCTGGCGTGCCGCGTGCTTGCGACGCCCCGGCAGACCGTCCTGGTAGCGCCGCCCGGCAAGACGCTGCGACGCTCGGCGCGCGTTCTCGCTGCACTCTCGGGAGCAGTAGTGGTTGCCGTGGTCGCAGCGGGGGCAGAGAACGACTTGCTGGTGGCACTGCGGACAGTGGAACAGGCGGCCAAAGTTCTGCATCGCGGCGGTCGATGAGAACGGGCTCGACCCCCGCTAAATCCCGCACGATACTGTGCATCTGGGCCGTGCCGGGCACGGCACGGGGAGTGCGGCGCCGGCTCTTGCCACCAAGCAAACGAGGCCGGCGCCGCATCGTTCTCAGCGGCCCGACTCTACCCCCGGCGATCTCGATGTCAGGTGTGCGAAGCTGGGCAAACCTGGCGACGGCAAGAGGCCTGTGGACAAGTGGACAGCCGCTCCGCGCCTGACCACTTCCCCACAGGCCAAGCAACAACAGAAGCGGTCAACTCATCGGGAACATAAACCCGTCAACCACGCCGCCACCTAAATCACGCGCCCCTAAAAAAGCGAATAAACGCGGGTTTAGACCGTCATCAACAGTGGTCTACGGCGCGGCCGTCGAGATCGTCGGGACCATGCTGCGCAAGGGCGATCCGGTCATGGTCGAGGGCCGCATCGCGACCCGGCAATTCCGCGACCGGGACGACAACGAACGCACCGTCACCGAGATCGTCGTCGCCGGGCCGCAGGGCATGGTCAATGTCCTCGCCGGGCGGCGCGGGACGGAGTCGGGCCCGGCATCGGGGGTGGACTCCGAACAATGATCCTCCGCCGCTTCCTCGCCGTCTGCGCGGTCGTGCTGGCATCCCTCCTGTGGTCCGGCACGGCCTCGGCGCAGTCCTGCACCGGGCGCTTCGTCAACCCGATCTCGGACGTCTGCTGGGAGTGCCTGTTCCCGATCTCGATCGGGCCGCTCACCATCGGCAGCACCGGCGGCGTGGCCGACACGCCCAACCCGTCCTCGCCCATCTGCTTCTGCGGCTCGCCCATCCCCCGCATCGGCCTGTCGCTCGGGGTCTGGGAGCCGGCACGGCTGGTCGACGTCACCAAGACCCCCTGGTGCTTCCCCAATCTGGGCGGCCTCACCATCGATCCCGGCCTGCCCGCCGCACGGGGGCGCACCGGCTCCTCCGGCGGCGACGGCGCCAAGGGCTCGGTATGGCATGCGCACTATTACATGTATCCGCTCCTGAGCTGGATCGGCGTGCTGCTCGACCTCGGCTGCCTCGAAGGCGACTCGCTCGATATCGCCTGGACCTCGGAGCTCGACCCGGCCTGGCTCGACGACGAGCTGTCGTTCCTGCTCAACCCGGAGGCGGCGCTGTTCGCCAATCTCCCCGCCCAGGCGGCCTGCGCCGCCGACTGCGCGGCGGCCTCGGTCGGACTGCCGCAGGACGGTCTCTTCTGGTGCGCGGGCTGCCAGGGCGGGATGTATCCGCTGACCGGCAATGTGGCGGCCCATGTCGGCGGCGTGCAGGCCTCGCTGCTGGCGGCCCAGCGGCTGGTCTACCGCCTCCACCGCGCCGGGCTCGCCTGGGGCACCTCGGGTTCGCGGGCGCTCTGCGGTCGCTACCCGATGCCGGTGATGAGGAAGAGCCAGTACCGCTGGCAGATGACCGAGCCGGTGCCGGCGACGACGCCCGCGACGGGCTGCAACCCGACCGGGCGGTCCTCGGTGCTCTGGGAATCGCTGCGCGAACTGCCGGTCTCCGGCGAGAACTTCGGCTACCTGCTGTTTCGCAAGCGCTCCTGCTGCCTTTTGTGAACCCGCTGAAACGCAACGCCAGACACGACTCTGACAAGGCCATGACGACGCTCTCTCCAACACTCCGAACCGCCTTCCTGCTCACGGCCATGCTGGTTCTCGGCGCCTGCGCCTGTCCGGCAAGGGCCGATGACATGCCCGCCGCAGACCCGAAGGCCGAGGCATCGCGCCTGGTCGAGGAGGTCATGCGCAGGGCGGGCGACGGCGATCTCGGCGAGTGGACGCGCTCCATCATGGAACGCGCCCTGGAACGCGCCGGAGAGACCGCGCGGCAGACGGTTCCCGGATCGAGGTCCGGGACAGGCCACGGACGGGCCACGCCGCTTCCGGCCGAACGTCATGCGGCGGGGATGGCCGGAGGCATGGCCGCTCGCAAGGGCGCGGCCGAGATCCTGATCTTCACCAGCCTCTCGGTGCCGGCGGCGAGCTGGCGGCAATGGGCGCATGACGCCGCCCGGACGGGCGTGCCGCTGGTGCTGCGCGGTGTCCATATGGGCGGATTGACCGAGACCGCCAGACGGATCGGCGCCAGGCTCGGCGGCTCCGACGCCGGCCCCGGATCGAAGTCCGGGACAAGCATTGCCATCGATCCGCGCCTGTTCCGCCTGTTCGGCATCGTACGGGTGCCTGCCGTTGTCGTCGTACCGGGCGGCGTGCCGCCCTGCGAGAGCCGCGGCTGCTCAGACGATTCCGCCCCGCCGCACGATCTCGTCGCCGGCAATATCGGTCTCGTCGCCGCGCTGGAGGCCGTCGCCGCGGAAGGCGATGTCGGACGCGAGGTCTCCGAGGCGTATCTCAGGCGGCTAAGAGAGGGAAGCCAGCCATGACCGGGAGGCCGATTTTCCGGAGAGCGCGCGCTCCCTTGCTGACGCGCACGACGGGCTGGGCGCTCATGGCGGCGGTCCTGGGCTTCCTGCTCTGGATCGTCTTGGGCGGAGTTGCTCACTCCGGCGATCCGAAGGCGGAAGCCCGCGCCCTCGGCAGTGCCGGAACCGCAGCGGCACGAGCGATCGCGCGGGATTCGTCGAATGCCGCCACCGTGCCGGGCTACGCCGGGACGAATGTCCCGGAGCGCAATATCGGCGCGAACGCGCTGGAGGACGAAGGCCGGGCACGGCTCGCCGATCCGGACGATCCCGGCGGACAGGCGGGACGCAGCGTGATCGAGGGCGTGACGGTCCGGCCCGACGTGCCGGTGACGACAGGCGATCCCGGCGTCGCGCGCGGCAAGGCCGTCGCCGCCGATCCCGGCAATGCCGCCCATGGCGCCGATAATCTCGCCTCGGGCAGCGTTTCCGACTGCGGCGCGGGACTGCCGGACGCGCAGGATGGGGGCGCCTGCGGCTCGGTTCGCTGGTGCGTCGGCGCGGATTGCGGAAGCACCGAGCCGGAGGCCAATACCGGCTTCGTCGAGGCGACGACCCGGCTCAACATGGCGCTGGAGCTCGGCGGCGAGGAGTTCGACCGCGAGAACCTGCGCTTCTTCGCCGGCAAGCGGCGGCGCTGCCACATCCATTTCGGGGGGCTCGCGAACTGCTGCAGGAACTCGGGTGTCCTGGTCGGGCTCGCCAACTGCTCGGCCTCGGAACGCGAGCTCGCGAAGGAGCGCAACGCCGGCAACACGCATTATCTCGGCAGATACTGTTCGAAGCGCGTCTTCGGCGTCTGCATCCGCCGGTCGCGGGCCTGGTGCGTGTTCGGCTCGAAGCTCGGGCGCATCCTCCACCAGCAGGCAAGGCCGCAGCTCGGCATCGGCTGGGGCAGCTGCCGGGGCTTCACCGTGGCCGAGGTCGAGCGCATCGACTTCGCGCGCCTCGATCTCTCCGAGTTCACGCAGGATCTGATGGACGGCACAAGGGAGCCGGCGGTGACCCTGCCCGAGGCGGGCGCGACGCAATCGGTCATGCGCGACCGGGTGCGCGACTTCTACGGACGGCAACCGTGATGGTTTGCAACGCGAACCCTGCTCTCCAACGCGCCTTGAAACGCGTCCTCGCGGCGGTCGGCGTCTGGGCGGTGCTCGGCGCCTCGGCGGCGGGCGGGGACACTCGTGCCGGAGAATGGCGGTCGTGGTGCGAGGATCGTGGATCGGCCTCGTCGCTCGGCTGGCACTTCTACTGCGACCGGAAGGAGGAACGGCAGGAAATCGAGCCGCCGGTGCAGCCGAACCCGCGTTCCTCCGAACAGGCGACCTCCGCGACGGAGCGCATTCTGGCATTGCGCCGTGCTCTTGAAGAGGCCCGCGCGGAGGCGATCCTCGATCCGACGCCGGCGAAGGTGACCGCTTATCTGCGGCTTCAGCAGGAGACGCTGCGGCGCGCCGCGGCCTTCTCCGACGCCTTCCGCCGCACGGTCTGGGCGACGCCCGAACTGGACTACACGCTGAAGCGCCCGGTCGGCGCGCTCGCCAAGCAGGTCTGGTCCGACGAGCGGCGCGAGGCCCGCGATGCCGTGCTGGCCCGTCTCGGGGACCGCTACGGGCTGATCTATCTCGGCCATGCCGGCTGTGCCGGCTGCAAGGTATTCGGACCGCTCTTGCGCGCCTTCGCCCAGCGCCACGGCCTCGACGTGCTTGCCGTCTCGCTCACCGGCGAGGCGCTGGAGGGCTGGCCCGAGGCGGTGGCGGACCGGGGGCGCGCCGCCCGGCTCGGCCTCGGCAATGCGCCGGTCCCCGCCCTGGTGCTGTTCGACACGAGGACGAAGCGCGTCTTGCCGGTCGGCTTCGGCGTCATGGCCGAGGACGAGATGGCCGAACGCATCTTCGCCCTCACCGCCCTGGAGCCCGGACATGACTATTGAGAATGCTCGCCCTCATATCGGCGGTATCCAGCTCCGGCTGCGCCGGATCGCTCTCGGCATGCTGCCGCACGCCATGATAGCCGCGACCGTGTTCGCCACCGCGCCGGCGAACGCGGACGTCCTGTCGGAGATGAACCGCTTCTGGCAGGGCGCGGCGGTGAACGCGACCGGCCCGACGGCGTTCAACGGGCAGGCATCCGGCCACTGGACGCTCGGCAATCTCTACCTGCGCTCGCCCGTGCGCTCCGAGCAGGTCGCCACGGTGAGCCTGCCCTCCTTCCGCGCCGGCTGCGGCGGCATCGACGCGTTTGCCGGCGCGTTCTCGTTCATCAACTCCGACCAGCTGATCGCCTTCGGCCGCGCGGTCGCCCAGAACGCCGCCGGCTTCGCCTTCGAGCTGGCCCTGGAGACCATCTCGCCGGTGATCGCCGAGACCATGGCGAAGCTCCGGGCGCTGGCGCAATGGGTGAACAGCCAGAACCTGAACAGCTGCGAGACCGCCCAGGCGCTGGTCGGCGCGCTGTGGTCGAAGAACGACCGGGCGAGCGCGTCGATCTGCGCGGCGATCGGCACCAGTCAGGGCATCTTCTCCGACTATGCCGCCGCGAAGCACGGCTGCGGCGCCGACGGGAAGAGGAACTCGACCCTGGCATCCGCCTCCGGGGCGATGGCGGACCAGGTGCCGGTCAATGTCAACTATGCCTGGAAGGCGATAAGGGCGTCCTCCTTCCTTTCGGGCGACACGCAGCTCGCTGAGTTCGCCATGGCGGTGACCGGCACGCTGATCGTGACGGCCCCGACCTCGGACGGAGACACGTCGGGACCGCGGGTGCGCATCCTGGAGCCGCTGGCGCTCGACCGGCGGGTGACCGAAGTGCTGATGGAAGGCGGCGGCAGCCTCCCGGTCTATCGCTGCGACACGCCCGACCGCTGCCTCAATCCCACGCTGGGCACGGTGTCGATCCCCGCCGACCGCGGCTTCCGGGCGCGGGTGGCGGAACTGCTGCGCGACCTGGTCGATGCGGTCCGGAACGACACCGCCCCGCCGGCCGCCGCGCTCGGGCTGGTCAATCTCACCACGCTGCCGGTCTACCGGGTTGCCAATGCGGCCGCCGCATACAGGGGCGCGGTGGTCGACCAGGAAATGGACGCGCTGGCCGAGGCCGTGGCGCTCGACGTCATGCAGGTCTGGCTCTCGGACCTCCACCGCACGGTCGAGGAGCGCGCCGGCACCCTCGACGTCGCCGACGGCGAGCAGCTCCAGCGCTGGCGCGAGGGTCTCAGGTCCAACCGCACCGCGCTGGCGCGGCACCGCAACGAGGGGCTCGCCCGCTTCAACACCGCGCTCGCCGTGGTCGAGAAGCTGAGGCTGATCGAGACCGAACTCGCGGGCGCGCTCTCCGCCGATCTCCGCGCCGCATTGGCGTTCGCAAGGGGCGGCGCCGGGGCCGGGTCGCGCTGACCCGTGAACGGGTGACACCTTATACATGTACGAGCTCTTCACCCTCGGCGGCGGCGCCTACCTGGTCGACCTGCTGAACGCGGTGGCGGCGATTACCGGCGGCGGGGCCTTCGTCAGCCTCGCCCAGCTCGCCGGCATGGCCGGTCTCGCCTGGGTGCTGTTCCGCACCGCTTTCGGCGGCTCGTGGAAGGACAACGCCAAGTGGATGCTGCTCTTCGCCGCCGTCTGGGGCGCGATGATCGTGCCGAAGGCGACGGTCAGGGTGGTGGACCGGCTCGATCCGGCGCTCGCGCCCGCCGTGGTGGCCAACGTGCCCATCGGGCTCGCCCTGTTCGCCTCGCTCACGTCGCAAGTGGGCGACGGCCTGACACGGCTCACCGAACAGGCCTTCGCGCTGCCGAACGATCTCGCCTACCGCCGCCACGGGCTGATCTTCGGGGCAAGGCTCGCCGGCAAGGCGACCCGGCTGGAAGTGACCGACGCGGTGTTCGCGCGGAACATCCGCAACTATGCCAGGCAATGCGTGTTCCCGGCCCTGCTGCTGGGCCATGTCTCGGCGGACGATCTCAGGGAGAGCACCGACATCTGGCGGCTGGTGACGGCGACCGGCACGCCGTCGGCCGGGGCCTCGCCCGCGCGCATGGTCGAGTTCGCCACAAGGCAGGCGGCCTCCGGCACCGGCGCCACGACCGTGGACCGGCAGATCGTCACCTGCCGCGACGCGGCGGGCCGGCTGAACGCCCAATGGAACGCCGAGATCGCGCGCGCCGGCACGATCTTCGGGCGGCGCATCTTCCCCGACGCAAGGACGGACGCGCTGGCCCGGGCCGAGCTGCTGGCCTCGCTGCCCGCCGCGCACGACTTCCTCATAGGCGCCTCCAGAAGCGCCGGGGAGATCATGCGCCAGCAGATGGTGCTGAACGCGGTCCACGACGCCGGCGAGCAGTGGGCGGCCGAGGCGGGGAATGCGGCCGCCTTGCGCGCCTATACAGAGGCCCGCGCCGAGGCGCAGACGGTCTCGGCCTACCGCGCGATCGGCAGGCAGGCCGAGACCTGGGTGCCCTTGCTCCGCATCGTCTTCGAGTGCCTCTATGTCGGGGCCTTCCCGATGGCGGTGCTGCTGATGCTGACCCCGGCGGGCGCGACGATCTTCCGCTCCTACGTCACCGGGCTGGTCTGGCTCCAGAGCTGGGGGCCGCTCTATGCGGTGCTGCACCGGATCAACATGGGCGAGGCGGCCGAGCGCATGTCGGCCGCCGCCGCGATGCCGAACGGCGAGATCGGCATCTCGCTGGTCGCCCAGGCCGGCATCCGGGCGGTGGCGGCCGACGTGGCGGTCATGTCGGGCTACCTCTCCATGTCGGTGCCGTTCCTCGCGGCCGCGCTCGCCTATGGATTGTCGAAAGCCACCGTTCTGGCCACGTCCGTGCTGGCCGTGGGCCAGGACGCGGCCAGCTCGGCGGCGCATGAGGGCACGACGGGCAATCTCTCGCTCGCCAACACCGGCTACGACACGCACCGCTTCGCCACGCTGGAAGGCCGCCAGATCCGCACCTCGGCCCATGTCGATACCGACCGCTATACCGGTTACGCCCCGGCGGGCGCCGCGATGACGGTGACCGGCGACGGGACCGTGGTGGCCGATGCCGGCGCCGCCACCAGCCGCATCCCCGCCGCCGGCATAAGGCTGTCGGAATCGCTGGCCACCAGCCACGAGCAGCGGGCGGCGCATGCCCGCGGGCTCTCGCGCCACTGGTCGGCGGAAGCCGGACAGGCGCGCAACGCCGCCGTCACCGACGCGACGGCGCTCATGGAACGCTACAGCCACGACGTATCGACCGGCGATGCCTTCGCGCGCGGGGTCACGGAGAGCGAGAGCAGCCAGGCGCAGCAGTTCGACTCCCATGTGGAGAAGCTTTCGGAGATCGCCGGCATCACGAAGGATCAGGCCGTAATCCTGGCGGGCTCCGCCAGCGTCGGCGGCGGCTGGAACGCCATCGCGAAGATCGGCGCCGACGGCTCCGCGACCTGGCGCGGCCAGACCTTCGAATCGGACACCTGGAACCGGGTGAAGGACTATGACCGCCAGCACGGCGTTACCGAGACATGGGGGAAGGTCTCGGAAGCGTCGAGACGGTATTCGACGCAGACCGGCGACAGCGAGATGGCGAGCCTCGACGAGAGCTTCTCGGCCAACCTCAGCCGCATGCGCAGCTTCCAGGAGCGGGCCTCGCTGGCGCGCCAGGAATCGGAGAGCTGGTCGGAGCAGGCGGCGCAGGTGCGCTCCGACGCCCAGGCGATCGAGCGTGAGCTGGGCCAGCCCTTCTTCGCCTGGCTGTCGGAGCGGGAGGGCACGGACGGCCGCCCGATCGGCGCGGCCGGGGCCGCCGCCCTGATCTCGGTGCAGACGGCGGAGGACGCGGAGACCCTGCGCGAACATGCCGCGGCCTTTATCGCCGAGAAGTTCCCCGCGCCCGCCGGACCCGATCCGTCCACGGTCGGCGGCGCGGCGGAATACGGTGCGGCCACCGGGCAACTGCGCGAGGACTACGCCCGCGAGACCGCGGCGGCCCACGCCGGCTGGTCGGCGGGAGTCAGGGATCGGGCGCGCGACGCCGGCGCGCCCCGGCCAGGCGAAACGGAGGCCGCGGCGCGCACCGAACGGGCGGAGACGAAGACCGACCTGATCGTCAGGGGCGCCGGGCGCGAGGCCCGTGAGAGCGTGACGAGGGACGAGACGGCGGCGGGCCGGGCCGGCGTCGCGGTCGAGGCGAAGAAACCCTTCGATGAGCACGCGACGGAGAACCTGCCCTTCATCGGCGGCTGGCTCGCCGGGCAGCTCTTCGGCAGCGCGAAGAACGCCGCGCCGGACGGCAGGGACAGGACCGGTCGGACACAGGACGAAAAGGACTGGGGAGAATCGTCGCCGTGACGCGGGACGCGGAAACCCCGGGCTCAGTTCCCGTGCCGCAGCCGCTCGTTCTGCTCGGCGATGCGCATATGGGCGTATCGGCCGGTCTTCGTGCTCCAGTCGATCAGGTCGCCATTGTCCGGAAGTTCATAGTCCCGGAAAGCCGACCAGTCACGGTGGACGAATCCGCGCCGCAGCGCCAGGGCCAGCGAGGCCGGCACGGTCCAGAAGACGGCCGCCAGCCAAAGCGGGCCGATGGCCTCCATACCGGCCCCCAGGACTGCCGCAACCGATGTGTAGAGCGCAGCGGCGGCGAACCCGCCGAGCACGAGGGCACGCTCACGCCAGGAGTGCCGCTGCCGGGCCTTCGATGTTCGGGTCATGGTCACGGTCCTCCATCATACGGGCGGAGCCGGAACGTCAAGGTCCCGGCGACACCCTCTGCCCCTATCGTCTTCGCTCGGCTCCGGGCCGGCCTCCGGCTCCTTGCGGCGCGGTCCGCGGGGCGGCGATGATCCGGGGCGTCGGCGGCAGCACGCTCCGGGGCGGCCAGACCGTCTTCCACGGCATCCGCATGTGGGGCCAGCTGTTCCAGGCCGCGCTGCTGTTCGCCGCCTTCATGACGGTGGCGGTGCCGGCCTGGAACCTCTGGCATTCGACCTCGGGCGCGGAATGGTATGCCGCCGGCATGGCGACGCTGGCCGAGACCAAGCTCGCGCTCGGCTACGAGCGGGACTCGGGACAGGAAATCCGCTTCGCCGACGGCACGCGGCGCGTGCTCGCCATCCGCGACATCGCGTCGTCGATGCCGGCGCTCGAGGCGCGCGAGAAGCTCCTCGACGAAATACTGGCGAGCGCCTGGCTCGGCCTGAAGACCGGCGGCGGGCTGATCGCGCTCTTCCTCGCGGTCTTCTGGTATCGCGGCGTGCAGCTCGGGCGGCAGAGGCGGATCCGGGGCGCGGAACTCGTGACCGCTTCCGAACTGCACCGCCGGGTGCGGCCGCCCCATCTGCGCCTGCTCGACCGCGCGCCGGGCGGGAAGAGGCTCCGGCCGTACCGCATTGCCGGCATCCCGTATCCGGAGAGAACCGAGACCCAGCACACGATCGTCTCCGGCACCACGGGCTCGGGCAAAACCGTGCTGATCTCCGACCTGGTGGCCCAGATCCGCGCCCGGGGCGAGCGCTGCGTGATCTACGACAAGATGGGCTCCTACACCGCGGCCTTCTTCGATCCGGCCCGCGACGTGCTGATGAACCCGCTGGATGCCAGGGCGCCCCGCTGGTCGCCCTTCCTGGAGGCGCGGAGCCCGCGCGACTTCGACATGATGGCCGCGGCCCTGATCCCGCAGCAGAAGGACACCGTCGATCCGTTCTGGGTGACCGCGGCGCGGCAGCTCTTCGCCAACGGCGCGGGCGTGCTGCGCGAGAAGGGCGAGACCAGGAACCGGGTGCTGGTCGAGCATCTGCTCAAGACCGACCTGACGGCACTGGCGCAGGCGATGGAGGGCACGGTCGCGCAGTCGATCGTCGATCCCGAGAACCCGAAGACCGCGCTCTCGGTGCGCGCCATGCTGACCGCCAACCTCGCCGCCTTCGAGTTTCTGCCCGACGAAGGGAAGCCCTTCTCGATCCGGGAGTGGATATCCCGGGAGCGGCAGGACGGCTTCCTGTTCCTCACGTCCAGGGGTGACCAGCACGCGTCCCTGCGCGGGCTCATATCCACCTGGCTGGAGATCGCGGTCAACGCCATGCTGTCGCTGGCCCAGGACGACGGCAGGCGCATCTGGGTCATCCTCGACGAGCTGCCGACGCTCCACCAGGTGCCCAGCCTCCAGCCCGGCCTCGCGGAGTCGCGCCAGTTCGGAGGCTGCTTCGTGCTCGGCGTCCAGGTCGCCTCGGCGCTGCGCGACCTCTACGGCAGGAACGGCGCGGAGACCATCTCCGGGCTCTGCGGCACGCGGGTGGTGCTGGCGGCGCCCGACCGGGACACCGCGCAGTGGTCGGCGGACAGCCTCGGCCGCAGCGAAATCGAGGAGGTGACGGAGGGTTATTCCTACGGCGCCAACACCATCCGCGACGGGGTGAGCCTCACCCCGCGCCGCGAGCTCAGGGCGCTCACGCTGCCGTCCGAGATCATGCGCCTGCCCAACCTGGAGGGCTATCTCAAGTTCCCCGGCCCGTTCCCGGTCGCCTCCATCCGGCTGCGCTACGTGAAGCGGCGCGCCGCGGCCGAACGCTTCGTCCCGCGCGCGGAGGCCGGGACCCGCGACCGGCCGGAAGGCGCGGACGGCCCGGCGAAGACGCCGGGGGCGCCGCCGCCCGGCGGCGACGCCATCGATATCCCCGCTCTCCCCAACGAGACCGGCGGAGATCGGGACAGCGCGTCGCCGAGGGTGGAGCGTCCGGCCGGGGCAGGCGCGCGCCAGGGCGAGCTCGCGTTCCCGCCACCGCCCGGGACCGGCGGCGAAACCGCCGCGCCGCCGATGCCCGCAGGCGAAGCACCGCAGCCCGTTGCGGAAGCCGCACCCGCGGGGTCCGCGGCGGAGACCGGCCCGGACGCGCCGCCCGCGGCCGTGCCGTGCGCGGACCCGGCAGAGGCTGCGGAGGCACGGAAGGGGCCGGAGGCCGAGCCGGGCGGGGATCCGTCGGACTGGGGTTGAGATGCTCTCGATCGGCGCGCTCTCCTCGGCCGCCCAGGGCGCGAGCTACTACGAGCGCGACGGATACTACGCGAAGGACTCTGAAGAGCACCGCGACGCCAGCGCCTGGGCCGGCAAGGGAGCCGAGGAGCTCGGGCTGACGGGGCCGGTCGACCCCGACACCTTCCGGGCGGTCCTCGAAGGCCACGTGCCGGACGGCTCGGGTACCAGGCTCGGCCGCAGGGGCAAGGATGGGGAGGTCGAGCACCGCCCCGGGCGCGACCTCACCTTCAGCGCGCCCAAGTCCGTCTCCATCGCCGCGCTGGTCGGCGGCGACGACCGCATCGTGGACGCGCATGACCGCGCCGTCGCGGCGACGCTGGCCTGGGTCGAGGGGAACGCCGCCGAGACCCGGATGAAAGACCCCGAATCCGGGCGGATGGTGCGCGCGGGCAACCAGAAGATCGTCGCGGGTACGTTCCGGCACGATACCAGCCGCAACCTCGACCCCCAGCTCCACACCCATGCCGTCATCGCCAACATGGTGCGCGGCGAGGACGGACGCTGGCGCACGATGGCCAACGAGGGGCTCTATGAGAAGCAGAAGCTCATCGGCGCGCTCTACCGCAGCGAGCTCGCCGCCGGTCTGACACGCCTCGGGTACGGCATCGAGAAGACCCACGCCGACGGACGCTTCGAGATCGCGGGCGTCGCGCGCGAGGTGGTGACGGCGTTCTCGACGCGGCGCGCCGAGATCGAGGCGGCGATGGCCGAGCGCGGTCTCGGCGCGTCCGCCGACAATCCGCGCCTCGCCGAGCGCGCGGCGCTGATGACACGGGCCGCGAAGCGCGACATCAACCGCGGGGAGCTGCGCGGCGTGTGGGCGAAGCAGGCCGCCGATCTCGGCCTCGATGCGAAGGCGCTGGTCGCGCAGGCCGTCGAGAGGAGCGCCGCGGCGGAACGCAAGGCGGCGGATCGGGCGCGGGACGGCATCGCCGGCGCACCGCTGGCGAGCGCTTCGGACGGAACGGCGGCGGCCCTGCCGCGGGCGGAGCCGCCGTTCGACGGGGCGGCGGGAACGCCCCGGCGCGACGGGCCCGCCGAGGCCGCGCCGCCCTCGCCCGCGTCGCAGGCGGTGGAATGGGCGCTGGCGCATCTCTCGGAACGCGAAGCGGTGTTCGCCCGCGCCGACCTGCTCGCCGCGGTGCTCGCCCATGCCCCGGGCGCGGTCGCGATCGGGGAAGCCGAACGCGAAGTCGCGGCGCTGGTGAAGGCCGGAACCCTGCACGCCGTCAGCATGCCGGGCGCCGAGGATTCGCTCAGCCTCGAGCGCAGCGTCGGCGAGGAGCGCGAGACGGTGGCGTCGATGCAGGTCGGCCAGGGTCGCGGCCGGGCGCCGATGCGCGGCTGGCAGGTGCAGGGACATCTGAGCGGTGGGCCGCTCACCGCCGGGCAGAAGGATGCGGTGAAGCTGATCCTGTCGGCGAAGGACCGCACTGTCGGCGTGCAGGGCTATGCCGGCACGGGGAAGACGACGATGCTGAGGAGGGCGCGCGCACTCGCGGAGAAGAAGGGCTGGCGCATGACGGGGCTCGCGCCGTCGGCTTCGGCGGCCGAGACGCTGGCGACGGAGGCCGGCATCCGCACCGAGACCCTGCAGCGCTTCCTCGCCCGCAATGCCGGCGTGGCCGAGGGCAGGCTGACGAGGAAGGGCGCCAGGGAGATGCGCGCGGCGTTCGCCAAGACCATCCTGGTGGTCGACGAGGGCTCGCTGGCTTCCACCGTGCAGGCCCGCGACCTGCTCCGGATTGCCAACGAATTGCGCATTCCCCGCGTGGTGCTGGTCGGCGATCCGAAGCAGCTCGACGCGGTCGATGCCGGCAAGCCCTTCGCCCAGCTCCAGGCCGCCGGCATGAAGACCGCGGTCATGGACGAGATCCTGCGCCAGCGCGATCCGGCGCTGAAGGAGGCCGTCGAGGCGAGCCTCCGGGGCGACATCGCGCGCGCCTTCGACAAGCTCGGGGAGAACGTCGCCGAGGCGAAGGCGGACAATCTCGCCGGCGCCGTCGCCGCGCGCTGGCTCGCGCTGCCGGCGGAAGCCCGCGAGGCCACCGGGGTGATGGCGCCTTCTCACGCGCTGCGCCAGCAGATCAACGGCCACATCCGCGAGCGGCTCGCGCGCGAGGGCCGCATCCACGGGCCGGCGATGGCGTCGGAGCGCCTGGTGTCCAGGGGCTACACCGGGCCCGAGAAGGCGCTCGCGGACAGCTACGCGCCGGGCGATGTCGTCGCCTTCCACCGTCCCTACAGGCGGCTCGGGGTGGAGAAGGGCGACGAGCGGCGCGTCGCGGGCGTGGATCACCGCAACCGCGAGGTGCTGCTCAATGATCGCCAGGGCGGGACCGTGCGCTGGTGCCCCTCCGAGATCGCCGGGCGCCGGGGCGGCAGCGAGGTCTACCGCGTCGAGGACATCGAGCTCAGGGCGGGCGACCGCATCCGCTGGACCCGCAACGACGCCGGGCTCGGGCTGGTCAACTCCCGCACCGCCGAGGTGCTCAAGGTCGCGAACGGGCGGGTGACCTTCCGCCTGGAGGGCGGGAAGACCCTCGAACTCGGGTCGAACGACCCGCAGCTGCGCCATCTCGACCATGCCTGGGCGTCGACCGTGCACGCTTTCCAGGGCCGCACGGTGGACAACGTCATCGCCGCGATGGAATCCCGGCACAAGCATCTCAGCACGCAGAAGAGCTTCTATGTCGAAATCTCCCGCGCCCGCGACCGGGCCGAGCTGGTCACCGACGACGCGGCCGAGCTGAAAGCGCAGCTCGAGGCGGTCACCGGCGAGCGCATCGCGGCGCTGGAAGCCATCGGCGGGATGCCGCGCGACGGGGCCGAGAAGGACGCCGGAACCGGGCACGGCGAAGAGCGGGGGCGCGATATCGAGCCGGGCAGGACCGGGGAGCGGCAGCCTCGCGCCGCGCCGCCGAGGGAGCGCGAGACCGCGCGCGACGGAGTCGGCCGTCCCGGATACGGGGGCGACGCCCGCCCGGCAAGGGAGCGCGACGGCCCGTCATCGCGGTCGAAGCCGCGCGAGGCGCCGGTGCGCGAGCCCGGCAAGGGCAAGGGCGTCGACCTCGGCCTGTGACGGCGCCCGGTGCCGGAGAGACCGGCGCGGCATGCGCGGATCGACCGGGCTGTCGGCCGATTGCCGGGCGCATGGCGGCGGTCGTACCATCGGGCCGGTTCCGATCGCCTGGGGCGTGACCGTCATGGCTCTCGCTGCGGGCCGATCGATCGCAGGGCAAATCATCGGAGCGGGGATCGGGGATGTGTGCGAGCGGAACACCCGATGATTGCAAGCGGCTGCATGCGGGCGGGAAGGATCGCGCCGACGGGGGTGCGCATCGCACCACGGACGGCTCCCCGTCGACGACGATCGCTCGCGAACAACCCCGATGACGACGAGCGGGCGGATCGCCGCGGGCACCGTATTGCTGGCGCTCGCGGCCTTCCCGGCCCATGGCGCCGGGCAGGGGCGCGTCGGCGTCGATGCCGACGCGGGCGCCCGGGCAGGACCGTTCGACCCCGAGGCCCCATTCCACGGACTGGAATGGGTGAACGCGAGCGGCGACGGACGCGGGGTGTACTTTCAACTCTCGACACACGATGCGCTGCTCAGGCTGCCTGGGCACGTACAGGCGTCCCGGATGCCTGCGCGCGAGACGGCCGGGCTCTCGATCGCGTGCCGCATTCCGGGCCCCCCCACCCCCGCGCTCGGCCCCGATCCGGGATACACCTCCGGGGTCCTGGTGGTTCCCGACCACCCGCGGCAGCCCGACGCGTGGATGTGGTTCGACCCCCGGGCCTGGGTCGCGCACCTGCTCGACTTCGCCGTGCAGCGCTGGCCGGTCGAGGTGCGCCTGCCGCACGGGCATGTCGAAGCGGGGACGCTCGAGCGCCGCCGCGCGACCTATGCGACCTCACGCCCCGATATCCGGGTGAGCTTCGCGCCGCACGCGATGATCCGCTGGCTTGCCGGGCGTACGGCGAAGGAGCGGTTCCGGATCGAGGTGCGCGGCGACGAGGTCGCGATGACGCTGACTCTCACGAGTTGGCCCGCACAGGCCGAGGCGCTCGACCGAATGGTCGCGCTCTGCCCGGGCGTCTGATCGCCACGTGCGACACCGGACACGTTCGCAGCGGGCACGAGGCGGCGCTGCCGGTGCGCTACCGCCGCGTGTTCTGACCGCGCCCGAGCCGGAACCCGGAACCGATCCCCGCACCGGCGGGCACGACGGCACTCGGGTTGCCGCGCGGCGCAAGGCACGGATCCACCGCCGGCCGGAGGGGATCCCGCGCACGATCCGCAAGATCTTCGACGCCGGACGCGCCGCGCACACGGAGCCCCCGCGAGAAAGTGACACCGGCCGGCGCCCGGCGCAGCGGTGGATTGCATCCAGGGTGGCGTATCCTGCCACCCTGGAGTAGGTTTGCGGCAAGCCAGCGGAGCATTCGACCATGCCGGCAACCCATGCCCGAAACGTTGCACTCACCCACGAGCTCGCCCGCTTCGTTGACGATCTGGTGGCCGGCGGCGCCTACAACAATGCCAGCGAGGTGGTCCGCGACGCGCTGCGCGAGCTGCAACGGCGCAAGCACGGCGATCAGCTGACCGAGATCCGGGCGCGGATCGGCGCGGGGCTCGACCAGCTCGACCGCGGCGAGGGCCGCGGCGGCGCGCCCGCCGCCGTGCTCGGCGGCATCCTCGAGGAGGCGAAGCGCCCGCGCGGCGAGCGATGAAGCGGGTCGTCTTCGCGCCCGCCGCGCTCGACCGGCTGGCCGATATCCTCAGCTATACCGTCGAGCGGTTCGGCGAGGCGCAGGCCGAGGCCTATGCGGCGCGTCTCGCGGGACGGCTGGAGGCGCTCGCCGCCGGCGAGGGTCCGAAGGCGCGGCCCTGTGAGCGGCTGATGCGCGGCGTGCGCGAAGCCTCGGGGCTCGCGTTCTATCGCGAGGGCTCGCACTACCTGATCCTGCGCGAGGGGCCGCAGCGGCTGGAAGTGGTCGAGATCTTCCACCAGCGGATGAACATCGAGGCGCATCTGGAGCGGCTGACGGAGGACGATTCGTCGTGATGGCGGTGCGAACCGGGACGAACCCGGCCAGCGGCCGCATACCAACGGCGCCTCCGCGCGGCGCCGGCGGACCCGGCTACCGATCGACCGTGGCATCTTCGGAACCGGGATCGGCGTCCGACAGGTGCTGTTTCTGCAACCGGTCCTGAAGCTTCCGGGCCTCCTCCACCAGCGATTCCATCTCCTCGCCGCGCCC
The DNA here is from genome assembly GCA_965207055.1 of Alphaproteobacteria bacterium. Taxonomy (GTDB): domain Bacteria; phylum Pseudomonadota; class Alphaproteobacteria; order UBA828; family UBA828; genus WTGU01. The sequence continues at coordinate 426,763 of CBDBLP010000001.1, forward strand.
GGCCTCGTCGAGTGCGTTGCGCTTGTGGGTCGCGAGCATCCAGCTGTAGCGGAAGGTGCGCTCGATGAGCGGCGCGAGCGCGGCCAGGCTCGGAGCGCGGTCGCCGCGGGCGGCGGCGAGAATGGTGTCGCGCACGAACTCGGCGGCGGGGACGCCGTGGCGTTCGGCGGCGAGCCTGACCTCGCGCCACTCGGAATCGGTGAAGCGGATGCTGCGGGTCTTGCGGGTCTCGTCCGCGGCTTCGCTCGCCTCGCCGCCGGTCGCGGGGGGATTGGCGTCGTCTTCGGTCATGGTCGTGCTCCGTCGGCTTGGCCCGGTCGATCCGGACCGGCATCCGGTCGGGGGCGGGTTCGAGGTCTCGCCCGGTCGAGCGGGTGCCGGATCGGAGGAACTGTGGCGGTTCCCGCGGGGCTGTGCCAGCCCGGTTGAGCGACTGAGAGGGCGCACGCATTCGGCGGCAATCGGGGCGCGGCTGACCGGAGCGAAGCGTAACCCGGCGCGCCGGGCGGTCGAAGAGCGCGAGTTGCGGCGCATGTCGTTGGAACTCGCGCCCGCCATGGGCGCACTGCGGTCGAGTTTCGTGCGCAACCCGGCGCATGTCGGTGGTTGCCAGGGGCGGCCCGGCGGGGACGGGGCGATGACGATTGGCGAGTTTCGCGCGCAACTCGCTCGGTCCAACAACCGCGGGACCCTGCCTGTCCCCGAAAGGCCCCGCGAGGGCACGGCATGGACCCCCATGGCACGCCTGCATCAACGATGCGTGGGGTGTGAAAACCGAGGCCGCCCCGGGCGGTCGGGACGGCCGAATCGGCAGCATCGATGTTCGGGAAATCGTCGCCGGTGACAGCGGCTCATCGGAGCCGCCGCGGCGCTTGAGCGGCGGGGGGTGCGGCCGGAGCCGCGGGCAGTCGTGCGCAGCACGCTGCCGGAGGCGGAGGCGGCGCTGTCCGCACTGGTGCGGACAGTCGTGCACGGCGCAGTGCGGAGGTCGGTGTCCTGCGAAGTCGACACCGGCGACGCACGGAGTGCCGTCGCGACGAGCCGAGGCGCTGCCCGTTGCCGGCGCAGCCGGCCAGGGCGAGCGAGGCGAGGAGGACACGGCGGTCGAGCGACCGATGCCGTCGAACCGTGTCGCGACGGTGGCGGACCGGCAACGGCGGGGAGCGCAGCGAGCCGCCGGGCAAGCGGAGCGCGCAGAGAGCGAAGCGAACGGAGGCGCGAGGGATACCCGCCCGAAGGGCCGAGACCGCGCAGCGGGCTCGGCAGGGTAGCCCGGTCGCGAAGCGACGCGCCCAGACTCACCGTAGTGTCCGGCACACCGGTCACCATCTTCGACACCAACGGCGGCATCATCGTCTGCACCATCGTGTTCACCCGCACCCGCACCGCCGACGGCATCGTCATCACCGTCACCTTCGTCGGCGGCACGGTCACCGCCGGGTGGTGCGACGCCCGGCTCATGTCCGGGCGTGCTTGAGGTCGAGGGCGATGGCGGCGTGCACCGCTTCGGCGGCGTCGTGCATGGAGTCGAAGTCGGCGCCGTCGATGAGCGAGAGGGCGAACAGTTCGTTGAGGGTGTCGTGCGGGAGTTCGAGCGAGACCGTCCAGCGGTCGTCGTCGGTTGCGGTGATGGTGATGGTCTGCGTCGTCATGTGCGCGTCCTCCGAGTGGTCGCCGGCGGCGATGCGAGGCGAGCGACCCGCGCAAGCGATGGAAGCCCGCGCCCGCTCACCCGCAGGGTCGAGACAAGCGCAGCTTGGCTCGATGCGCAGCACGAGAGCGCGGTCCCGAAGGGATGCGCCCGAATGCACATGGACACGGACGCCGGACGGACGAGGCACGGGCAGCATCGGCGACGGAGCGAGCCGGTGCGGAGGAAGAGCGGCGGAGCCGCCGCGGAGCGCGGCGCCGCAGGCGACGCGCGAAGCGAAGGCCGTCGGTGCGGCGGTCGCGGTGTCCGACCAAAAAGGGGGACCGCGCCGCCGGAGTGGCGACGCGGCCCGTGGGTGGCGATGCGGCTCAGGCGGCGCAGCGCTGCACCGGGATGCCGAGCGCGACGGCCTTGTCGACGAGGTTGTCGGTGATGCCGGAGCCGGGGAACGCGATGACGCCCTTCGGCAGGAGGTTCAGCAGCTCGTCGTTGCGCCGGAACGGTGCGGCCCGTCCGTGTGCGTTCCAGTCCGGCTTGCAGACCACCTGGTGGACGCCGTTCTGCTCCGCCCACTGCGCGGCGATGCGCTCGACGCCGGGGCCGCCGCCGTGCACGAGGATGATGTCCGCGTACTTCGCCTTGGCCTTGTCGAGCCGGGCGATGATGGCGTTCACGTCCGAGACGTGCTTCCCGCCCGCGATGGCGACCAGCGTTCCCTCGGGCAGGTGCGCGCGGGTCTCGCGGTCCTTCCTCGCCCGCATGAAGTCGCGCGCGTCGATGGCGGCCGAGGTGAGCTTGCCGGTCTGCGAGACGTTGGAGCCGCGTCGCGGTCGCCAGGTGTCGCCGGTCTCCACGCGGTAGGCGTCGGCTGCGAGGTCGCGCATCTTCTCGAACGCGTCGCGCCGGTCGCCGAGGTTCTGCGCGCGGTCGGTGACCAGCTCCAGCTCGCGGGACTTGATTTCCGTTCCGTCCTGTTCGCGCTGGAGGTCGCGCAGCTCCGGGCTGAGCCGGTCGACGCTGCGGTCGAGTCTGCGCACCTGGGCGTCGAAGGTGTTGACGAACCCCCAGAGCAGGCTCTCGCGCTCGTCGGCGAGCTGGAAGCCGTCCGGTGCGACGCCTTCTGCGATGATGCGGAACGCTTCGCTCACCGCGTCCGTCGCGTCGTCTGCGTCCCAGACTTCGCGGGGGTCGAACTCGTCGCGTTCCGGCGTCGCGCCGAAGAGCTGCGCGTTCTCGCAAACGGTGGCGGTGACTGACTGGGACTGAGTGTTGTCGATATCGAACATGGTGATCTCCTTCGATCGCAAGAGTGGTGAGCCTTGTGGCCCGTGACCGCCGGGGCGTTCGTCTCCCGACGTTGGCCTATTGATTCACGCGCGCGCAGGGGAGCCACCGGGGCCGCAGGGCATGGCCCATCGGTGTGCGCGAGTGGTGCGGGCGCAGGGAGCGAAGCGACTGAGCCACGGTCGCGCGCGCCGATGGGACTAGGCGCGCCAGCGCCGTTGCCCTGCGAGTCCCGGCCGCAACGGAGCGCAGCGGAGTGGAGGACCCTGCCGTAGGCAGGGTTGGCGCACTGAGCACGTGTGGGACAATGGGCCTACGTCGGGAGGAGTGTCCTATTCCCCCCATTGACGAACCTTGCTTCTTGGCAAGCGGAGCGCGCAGCGAGCCTGCGAGCGGAGGCGCGAGGGATACCCGCCCGAAGGGACGAGACCGCGCAGCGGGCTCGGCAGGGTAGCCCGGTCGCGAAGCGACGCGCCCAACCTTCCCCTTGCATGCAGCACCGCCCGCCGAGCATCGGATGACGACCAAGAACCATCGCCTTCACGCCGCATCGGTGCGGTAGAGGTCCTCGTCGGAGGACGCGATGACGGTCTCCGCGGGGACGGTGTCGCGCAGCAGGATGATGTCGTGGCCAACCGGTTCCGCGATTGCCTCGTAGAACGCGGTCCAGGCGTTGTCCTTCTCCTTGTGCGCGGAGAGCACGTCACCGGAAACCGATAGGTCCGTCGCGAGCGCGTAGAACACGGTCTCGTCGACGGCGAGGACCTCGTAGCGCGCCGGAATGTCGGGGTCGCTCTGCCAGAGCGTGGCGCCGGTGCGGCGGTCGAGGACGACGGTCTTGAGCTCGGGGTGCTCGCGGACCCTGCGCCGGGCCTCGTCCCAGGCGGCGCGCTTGTCGTCGATGCGCGACGGCGGGTCGAAGAGGTCAATCCAGTCCTCGTCGATGGTGCGGATGACGTAGCGGGGCGCCATCCGGATGGTGCTCGGGTTCGCGGGGGCGTTCATGGACTCTCCCTCCTCTCTCCATGTGGGCTTGCCCACCTTCCGGCTCTCCTCTTCCTCCCGCGAAGCGGAAGCGGGGCGCGGTCAGCGCACGCGCCCGGCGAGCGCGGCGGCATCGAGCGGCGCGCCGCCGCGGCGCGCGGCGCGGATGCCCTCCAGCATCCGGCCGAGCCGGTTGGCGCCCGCGCCGTCGCGGCCGATGCCCCAGAAGGGGTCGCCGTGCGCGCCCCAGGGCGTGGCGTGGCGGAGCGCGCGCTCGCCGGTGGTGAGCAGCCGCGCGGTGTCGGGGCGCTGCGGAGCGAAGCGGAGCAGCAGGCCCGACGCCATGCGCGCGAGCTTCGCGTCGTCCCAGTCGTCGCGGCAGCGGACGGCGCGCCCGAGGCGCTGCGCCTCGCGCGCCGTCGCCGCGCGGCGGATGCGCTCGGCCGCCGCCGGGTCGGCGGCCTTGCCGGCCTGGTACCAGTGCTCGACGCTCGGCCAGAGCGAGCCGCCGGGCCCGGCGAAGCCGGCGGCGGCGAAGTTCGACAGCCACCCCCACTGCGGGCAGCGCGACCAGAACAGAATGGGCCGGTCGCGCGCCGCACGGCGGCGAAGCTCGGCGGCGGCCCAGGCCGCCGCGCGGGCGAGCACCGTGCCGTGACACGGCCTCGGATGGCACCAGCACGCATAGACGCGCCCGTCGATGGCGGCGAGATCCGCGAGGGCGATTTCGCCCGAGCGGATCCGGCGCCAGAGGTGGGCGCGGTAGCGCGCAATCACCTCGTCGCGCGTTCCGTCGGGACCTATCCGATAGGGATTGCCCCAGCGGGTGCGGCGGTCGATGCGCACCGCGCCGCGCGCGACGGCATCGGGCTCGTGCTTCAGATTGACGATGCGGGGCATGCTCCCTCTCCCTTCACTGCTCTCGCCCTCAGCCAGGCGCACGCTCCCACTCCCGCGAGCCGGTGCGGAGGGGAACGCGAAGCAGCGGCGAGAGACGCGCGGCGAGCGCGTCGCGACCGAGTGCAACGAGGTCGTCGTTGAAGTCGTCGCCTTCGGGCACGAGACACAGGGCGGCGACGCGAGCCCGCGCGCAGCGCCGGGCGAGGCGCATCGCCGCCCGCTCCCCTTCCTCGTCGTTGTCGCGCGCGATGAGAAGCCGCGTCAGCCCAAGCGGAGGCGCGAACGCGCCGAGGCTTCCGGCGGAGAGCGCGGCGGCGGCGGTGATCTCCGGCACCGCGGTCACCAGCGAGAGCACGGTCTCGATGCCCTCGCCGACGAGAAGCGAAGCGCCGCCGGCGAGGCGGCCGAAGCGCACGGCGCGTCCGTAGACGCGCCCGAGCGCCTTGCGCGGGCTGGCGACGCCCGCCTTGGCGGGCGAGCGGGGGTCGAGCCAGGTGCGCTGTACGCCGGTGACGGCGCCGTCGTCGCCGGTCACGGCGGCGACCAGCGCCGGCAGGCGGCGCACCGACGAGCCTTCGCGGTAGCGAAGCTCGGGGTGGAAGCGCAGCGCCGCGAAGCGGCAGCGCGCGAGGCCCCGCGCATGGAGGTAGCGTTCGGCGTGCGTGCCGTCGATGGCGCGGCAACGCACCCAGAGACGGCGCGCGGCTTGCGTCGGGTCGTAGGAATCGCCCGGGCCCTCGCCCGCGGCCGGCGAAGCCGGCAGGGCGAGGAAGGCGCGGGCCTCGTCGAGCGCCGCGCGAAGCGTCGGCGCGCGCGAGCGGTGACGGATGAGGTCGAGCAGGTCGCCGTGGATTCCTTCGGCGGCGTCGGTCCATTTGCCCGGCGTGCCGGGGCCTGCGAGCCGCACGTAGAGCGAGCGCCCGCGGGCGCCGTCGAGGTCGCCCGCGACCCAGTAGCGGCCCTGGCGCCGGCCGTGCGGCAGGTACTGCCGGCACACGGCCTCGGCGCGCTCGGCGAGTGCGGTGGCGATGGCGGCGGCGTTCACGGTGCGACTCCGGCACGGGTGAAGCACGAATCGGGCATGACGGGACTCCTCGGACCTTGGACGGGACGCCCCGATACCGGCCGGGCCTCCGCCTCTTGCCGGCGCCGGAGGGCGAGCGCGGCGCGCGAAGCGCGGGCGCGAGGCCCGAACGGGGACGGACTCGGGAGCGATGGCACGACAAAGGGGGCGACGCGCATGCGTCGCCCCCGTCGGGTCGCGTCCTACTCGTAGCGTGGCCGCGTGGCGGGGAAGTCCGTGCCGGCGTGCGGCTCGATGCGAAGCACCGGCCATCCGGTGCAGAGCACCGAGGACGGGTCGTGCAGCCCCTGCCGCCGGCCGGCGAGCCAGTTCGCCTTCGCGTCGCGCGCCGCCGTCGCCTCGTCCACGGTGCCGTAGGCGCCGTGGCAGGCGACGAACCTGCCGGTGTCGTACCACCACCCGCCTTCCTCCGGCCCGCCGAAGGCGCGGTTCGCGAGGTACTCGTTCAGGTGGAACGGCCCTTCGGGCGCCGGGTGCTCGCCGGGCGAGCGTTCGTAGAGTTCGAGGAGCTCGCGGATGTCGTCGCGGTCGACGGGGGCACGCTCGCCGTTGGCGCTCGCGCAGACGAGGCGGTTCAGGACTTCGCTCATGTCTCGGTCTCCTTGGACGGTGGGGGTCGGGACTCTCTCGATGCGAGCCCCGTTCACCCTCACGGCTCGCGCACCTCCTCCGCCGGCGCTACGCCGCCAGCGTGCGGAACGTCGCGGAGACGCGCGTCGCGGACTCGCGCGCGCTGTCGGTGCGGTCGAAGCCGTGCATGAACTTCCAGCGCGCGGCGCCCGCGAGCACCAACACCGAGCGGCGCGGGAGCACCGCGACCTCGTCGCCGGGCATCGCGCCGGCGGCGTACGGACGGCTGGCGCGCGGGCGGAACCGCATCGGCCAGTCGGCGCAGAGCGAGAGCGACGCCACCACGCCGCCGAAATCCCGATGGTCGGCGTGCATGCCGATGCCCTGGCCGGGGCGGTACTCGTTCACGATGCACTGCGCGGGGAGCGCGCCGCCGAAGTGCGACCGGAGCCTTTGGGCCATCGCGTCGGCCCAGCGGGGGAATGCCGGCGCGGGCTCGCGCGAGCCGCCGCCCCGGTACGCGTAGCGGTAGCCGTAGTGCTGCACGCGCCGGCGGAGCTCGGTGAGCCAGGGCGCCTCGGCGATGCGAAGGAGGATGCGCGCCTCCTCCGCGGGCGTGACGAAGTCCGGGACGATGACCGCCCCGTGGGCGAAGATGGAAGTGTCGCGCGCCATGCTCTCTCTCCTGTCCGAAGGATTCGCCCGCTCACGAAGCACCACTCGGACTCCGGCGCGGGAGGACTCGAAGCCACCTGCACGAAAAAGGGGCCGACGCGGATGCGCCGGCCCCAAGGTGGGAGGGAGGAGGAAGCGACCGTTCGATCAAAACGGGATGTCGTCGTCGAAGTCGTCCGTCGACGCGGGGGCGCCGCCGGCGGGCATCGCCGGGCCGGACGCGGGCGCCTGGCCCTCGGCCATCGCGGCGCCGTTCCCGTTCGCGCCGTTCGGCTTGTCGAGGAACTGCACCCGGCCGCCGGGGACGAGGAGAATCTCGGTCGAGAACCGGTCGCCGTCCTCGCCGGGCTTCGACCAGCGCCGCGTCTGGAGCTTCCCGTCGATGTAGACCAGCCGACCCTTCCTCGCGTGCTTCTCGAGCATCGAGATGAGCCCGTCCTGGAAGGTGACGATGCGGTGCCACTCGGTCTTGTCGACCCGCTCGCCGGTCTGCTTGTTGATGTACGACTCGTCGGTGGCCACCGAGATGTTCGCGACGCGCCCGCCGCTGGTGAGGTGGTTGACGGTCACGTCGGCGCCCAGGCGCCCGATGAGTTCCACGCGGTTCAGTCCGAAAGCCATGGGAAGTCTCCTTCATGGTCTGGATATTGACGATGGGTTGCGAAGCCGCCGGGGGCCGGGGTCACTCCCCCGAACCCCCTTCGGTTCACCCTTCCCTCGCTTCACTCCACCTCTTCGGCGTCGCCCCGGGGGTCGAACGGTGCCGGTTCTTCGAGGATGGTGCGGATGGCACGGCCATCGAGGCCGAGCAGTGAGAGCATTTCCGTGCCGGTCGGCACGACGACGTCGAAATCGAACATGGGCGAGTCTCCTCTGCCGGTTGCCGCGTCCGGCATCGGGAGACGGGAGCCCTTCTCCCTCCTCCCTGCCGGGCGTTCGCCCGGCGCTCGCAGGTCTCTGGCTCGAACGCGGGAGGTCAGGCGCAACGGCGGATGGCCAGCAGGCGCTCGCAGGCCGTACGCGGAGACAGGACGGCGAGGTTCAGCACCGGCACTGCGTGCTCGGCCGCGATGCGAAGCGCCATGCCGGTGCCGCCCACCACCGCGCCATCGGGGCTCCAGCACACGAGCGCATCGACGGGACGGTCGAGAGTCGCGCCAAGCACGGCCGCATTCCTGGCGTGCAACTTCCGCACGGCGTTCGAGCATCGGGTCCAGGCGGGATGCAGGGGGGCGGCGATGTCCATGCAGGCGGAGAGCTCGGCCCGGGACAGAGCGCGGCAGTCCGGCCCCCCGTGCCCGTTGTAGCCCCGCCACGGCAGATAGAGCGTGCGCTGGCCGGGCGGCGTACCTTCGGCGAACGCAGTGTCGGCCCCCGCCGCGCCGCCGCTCGCGAGGGTCCAGCCCGTGCGCGGCAGCCATCCCGCCATCGTCGTCATGTCGCGAAGTACGTTCGGCGGTGTGGCGCGCGCCCCGATGCCGGCATAGATGAGAGTCGTCATGTCGCGGTCCCTCCGGGTGACGATGGGCGCCGCGTCCTCTCTCTCGAGGCGCGGCCTTCACCCTCGCTTCGCCGGTCTCGAACCCGGGGGACGGCGAAAGACGGGCCGGCGCGCTCAAAGCAGGCCCAATTCGGCAAAGGATGCGCACTCGCCGTCGCCGACGACGAAGTGGTCGATGAGGCGCACGTCGACGAGCGCCAGCGCCTCGGCGAGCCGCCTGGTGATGGCGCGGTCGGCGGAGCTGACTTCGGCGCAGCCACTCGGATGGTTATGGGCGCAGACAATCGCGCCCGCGTTGTGGACCAGCGCCCTGCGCACGACGACGCGGGGATGCACGCTGGTGCCGTCGAGCGTTCCGGAGAAGAGGGTCTCCCAGGCGATGACCTGGTGGCGATTCGTCAGGAAGAGGCAGGCGAAGATCTCGCTGCGATAGCCCCGGAGCCGGGCCTCGATGTAGCGCCGGGTGTGGGCCGGCGAGGTGAGCGGCGCGCCGTCGCGGGCGAGGCGCGCCTCCATCCACCGGGCGTGGACGTCGAGCAGGGCATGAACGCGGGCACGGTCCGCGCGGGGAAGGACGACGGTGCGAAGCCGGTCGCCGGGGTCGTCGAGGAGGCCCCTGAGCCCCCCGGCGGCGGCGAGGGTCTGGGCGTCGACGTCGACGTCGATGCCGAGCAGGGCGAGGAGCTCGTGGTCGTCGAGGGCGGCGGGCCCGGCGCGTTCGATGCGCGCGAGGACGGATGCGGGCGGCGGTGACGAGACGAGCCGCTCCGGCGCCATCCAGGCGACGGCGGCCTCGGCGCAGTGTGCGGGGGCTTGAGGGGCATCGTGCGACATGGGTGCTCCGCGATCGTGTTCGAGGGGACGCGGCGCGGAGGCTCTCCACCGGCCCCCGGCGCCGCGCCCTCGCGGGCGCTCGCCTCCGGCTCGTCGGGAAGTTCCCGCCGGGATGGAGCGGCGATGCCGGAGGACGGCGGGCCGGCGGCACGTGCGCCGGACGGCGGATGGACGGCCGGCGAGACGGCTACAGAGCAGTCGGAAGCGTGGCGGGGCGGACCCCGCGCCGGCCGCGGAGCGAGCCGGCGTGGCGAAATGACGGTGAGGAGGCTTGCGGTGCGCCGGACGGGCGGCGGCTGCGCTACAGTGGCGCGTGCCCCCCAGGGCTCACGCGAAGAGAGCACCGGACATGCTGGACATCGAGAAGGTCGACCACGTCGGGATACGGGTGACGGACAAGGCGGTATCGATCGCGTTCTACGAGCGGCTCGGATTCCGCACCCTCGCCGATGCGGGGTTCGAGCACGGGCACCCGGTCATCATGCAGCATCGGAGCGGCGTGGTGCTCAACCTGCTCGGGCCGGGCAACGCCGGAAACGGCAGCAACATCCTGATGGACGTTGACGAGAAGTACCCCGGCATTACCCACGTCTCGTACAAGGTTGGGTCCATCGAGGCGGCGAAGCGTTTCCTTGCCGAGTGCGGCGTGCCGCTCAGCGGCCAGTTCTCCTACAAGGACCTTCGGGCGGTGTTCATCCGGGACCCGGACCGCAACGTAATCGAGCTCGATGCCTACGAGGGCGAAGAACCCGAAGCGCGGGCGGGGAGCGACGAAGGCCCGGGATACGGCGCGCACCCGTAGCGACGGTGTTCGAAAGGCGCGCCGGGCGCCGGGCCGGCTGCGCAGCCCCCGACCGGCGCCTCAGTGCTCGGTGATGTCGCCCGGCTCGGGCGTCTCGGCGCGCATGGACGCAGCGGCCATCGCCGTCCAGGCGTCGCGGTCCAGCCCGAGACGCCGGTTGAGCTTGTCGCAGATCGAGAGCGCGTCATCGAGATGTAGCGCGATCAGGGCGGTCGGGACGTGCCCGTCGAGGCCCTCGATGACGATGCGGATCTGCTGCACCTCGGTCTCGACGTCGTAAGCCGGCACAAAGCAGAAGTTCGGTTCGTCGGGCAGGGTCTGCGCGGTCATGTCGGGGCTCCTCTTCATGGAGTCGGTGCGGCGGCCGGCGGGCCGGCGGTACGTACCCACGCGTCGGCGGCACGTGCCCCCCGCCGGCATTGCCGCGGGGAGCGATGGTAGCGGACGGGCCGGCGCCGCCGGAGAGCGGCGGGCCGGCGATACGTATAGCGCGGGCGCCGTTCATGCGGCGAGCGGCCAGCGTTCGAGGATGCGGTCGAGGACGTGCGCGCCGGGGGCGAAGGCGCGGGCGCGCCACGACACGATCTCGACGGTGCAGCCCATGCGCTTGAGCGCATCGGTGTCGCCGTCGACCGGTCCCTCGATCTCGACGCGATCGGCGCCCATGATGCGCCGGCGCGCGAGCCGCCATCCGTTGGCGAGGATAAGCGCGGTGCCGCGTCCCATGACCGCCTCGAACGCTTCGGCGCCGGTCATGGCGAAATCGCCGTCGAGGCCGAAGCTGGTGCGCACGGCCCGGACCTGTTCGGCGTCGAGCACGCGGCCGATGAGCGCTTCGCCCGCGTCGGTGGTGAGCCGGCGCACCCGCATGTTCTCGAAGGGCAGCCGGTCCCAGACAGGGAGTAGCAGCCCGGCGGCGAGCCAGAAACGCGATTCCCGGTGGGTCGGCAGCTCGGCAATCTCGTGTTGCCAGAGCGCGCGCCAGGTCGCCTCGTCGGTCGGGCGCCAGTTGGATGCCTCAAGCTCGGGTCGCGCCATCGTCTCGCGCGTCGCGGGCCGGACGAGGCGCACCCGCTCCTGCACCCCGCCGTCGTCGAACATGCGTGACGGCGCCGCCAGCAGGACGGCGGCGCGCTTCGAGCGCGCGTTGACCACCAGCCTCGGTGTGTCGTCGGGGCCGGGCTCGCGGGTGCCGATGTCGAGCGCGATATCGGCGGTGGTGGGCTCCAGCCGGTCGCGGCGCACGACCTCGACGAGGTCGGTCGCGGCGCCTGTGCGGGGATGCTCATACAGCGTCTCCCGGCCGGCGGTCGAGAGCGAATCCGCGCGCACCGTCTCGACGCCGACCTCGTAGCTGCCGGCCTCCATGGCCTGCTCGATGTTGGACTCGATGCGGGTCTCCAATGCCGCGAAGAGCTGGTTCTGCTCGGCGATGGGGAGCGCGAGCAGCCGGTTCAGGAACCGGGACATCGGCGGCAAGTCTTCCTTGAGCGTGCCCTCGTGGACGAGCTTGAGGCCGGTCGCCTCCTCGAAGTCGGCAAGCGACCAGCCCTCGATGGCGCCCCGCCAGAGCGCCATGTAGAACTGGCGCAGCGCCGTCTTGGCGTACAGGCTCTCCAGGTTGTCGCTCTCGCGGAAGAGCGCTTGGTCGCCGCCCATCGCGGTCTGCGAATCGCGCTGGCCGCGCGTGATCGCGCCCAGGGAATCGAGTCGGCGCGCGATCGTGGCGATGAACCGCCGTTCGCCCTTCACGTCGGTGGCGACGGGGCGGAACAGCGGCGCCGATGCCTGGTGCGTGCGGTGGGTGCGGCCGAGCCCCTGGATGGCCTGGTCGGCCCGCCATCCGGGCTCCAGCAGGTAATGGATACGCCGCTCGGTGTTGCCGCAGGCGAGATCGGCGTGGTAGCTGCGGCCCGTCCCGCCCGCCATCGAGAAGACGAGGATGCGCTTGCTCCCGTCCATGAAGGCGGCGGTCTCGGCGAGGTTGGCCGAGGCGGGACGGGTGCGGAGCGCGAGGCGCTCGCCGCGGGCGTCGGTCACCTTCAGCACCCGGCGGGACCGTCCCGTCACCTCCGCGACCGCGTCGTGCCCGAAGTGCTGCACGATCTGGTCGAGCGCGGACGGCACGGGCGGGAGGGAGGCGAGCTTCTCGATGAGCGCGTCGCGGCGCTGGGCGGCCTCCTGGCAGATGACGGGATTGCCGTCCTCGTCGAACACCGGCCGGCTCATGACGTTGCCCTCGTCGTCGGTGAACGGCTCCTGGAGCTGCACCGGGAAGGCGTGGGCCAGGAACTCGATGACGGTCTCGCGCGGGGTGAGATCGACGTTGATGTCGTCCCACTCCGATGCCGGGATCTCGGCGATGCGCCGCTCCATCAGGGCCTCGCCGGTGGAGACGAGCTGGACGACGGGCGAGCGCCCCGAGTCGAGGTCGGCCTCGATCGCGCGGATGAGGCTTGGGCACTTCATGCTGGTCAGCAGGTGCCCGAAGAAGCGCTGCTTCGCGCCCTCGAAGGCGCTCATGGCGGCCGACTTCGCGTTCTTGTTGAGGGTGGACTCCCCCTCCACGATGCCGGTCGCCTTCAGCGCCTCCTGGATGTTGTGATGGATGACCTTGAACGCGCCGGCGTAGGCGTCGTAGATGCGCCGCTGGGCGTCGCTCAGCGGGTGTTCGAGGATGGCGACCTCGACCCCGTCGTAGGAGAGCGCGCGGGCCTGGTAGAGCCCGAGGGCCTTCAAATCCCTGGCGACGACTTCGAGCGCGGCGACCCCACCCGCTTCCATCGCGGAGACGAAGTCGGTGCGCTTCTCGAACGGCGTCTCCCCGGCGGCCCAGAGGCCCAGCCGCCCGGCGTAAGCGAGACCGGGAACGGTGGTGGCGCCGGTGGCGGAGACGTAGGCGATGCGCGCATCGGGCAGCGCGTTCTGGAGGCGGAGCCCCGCGCGGCCCTGCTGCGACGGAGCGACCTCGCCGCGATTGCCCTTGGACCCGGCCGCGTTGGCCATCGCATGCGCCTCGTCGAACACGATGACGCCGTCGAAGCCGTGGCGGTCGTCCTCGTCGAGCGACCCGGCGAGCCAGGCGACGACCTGGTCGAGCCGGGATGCCTTGCCCTGCCGGGCCGGCGAGCGCAGCGTCGCGTAGGTCGCAAAGAGGATGCCCTCCGAGAGCGGGATCTCGGCCCCCTGGCGGAACTTGGCCAAAGGGATGACGTCGTCGCCGCGTCCGCCGAGCGCGGTCCAGTCGCGCCGCGCGTCCTCGACCAGCTTGTCGGACTGCGAGAGCCAGAGCGCGCGCTTGCGGCCGCGGAGCCAGTTGTCGAGCACGATGGCGGCGACCTGGCGGCCCTTGCCGGCGCCCGTGCCGTCGCCCAGCATCCAGCCGCGCCGGAACCTGACCGGGGCCGAGAGCGTCTCCCCTTCGTCGGTGACGAATGACGTGTCGATGTCCTCCCCGTCCTCGGCGTGGCAGCGGTGAACGGTCTCCCAGGCGGAGCCGATGCGGTAGTCGGCGGCGAGGTGGCGCGAATGGGCCTCCCCCGCCAGCACCACGCTCTCGAGCTGGGCGTCGGACAGCAACCCGTCGGTCACCACGCGCTCGGGACAAATGGGGCGGTAAGCCGGCACGGGATGGGACACGGCGGCCATCGCGCCGGACTGCACGAGCGGGGTCGGGTGCTCGATGGCGCCCGGCACCCGCGCGACGCTCGGGCGCCACGGCTCGTAGGGGCCGGCGGCGGAGGCGGCGGCGGGTGCGCCTGCGCCGGTCTCCGGCGCCGCCGTCTCGACGGCGAGCTCGACGACCGGATCCCAGTCATGGGCGGACCTCGGCGACGGGGCGGCCGGTTTCCCGGTCTTCGGCGGCGCGACCGCATTGCCGAAGAGGTCGCGGCCGGCGACGGCAGGCGCGGGCCGGACGGGCTCGGCTTCGATGGAGAGGCGCGGCGGCACGTGCGCGATGACCGCATCGAGCAGCTCGGCGGGCGTGGCGGCGCGGGCCTGGCCGTCCACGGCGATGCCGGGTTCCGCGCTCCGCTCGACGACGGTGAGCCGGGTGTCGAAGCCGGTGCCGCGCCGGGCATAGGCGCGCCCGTCGATGGCCATGGTGAACACGGTGCGGACGGCATGGTCGGCGAAGGCGCCGCGCCAGGCGGCATCGCCGGGCACGCAGTGGGCCGAGGTGACGGCGGCGAGCCGGCCGCCCGGCGGCAGCATCGAGAAGGCCGAGCGGAGGTGGCGCAGATCGGCGTCGTGGCGGATGCGCTCGATCCCCGGCGTTGCCGAGAAGGGCGGGTTCATCAACACCACGGTCGGCCGGACGCCCGGCAGGAAGTCGGCCAGCGCCTCGGCGTTGTGGCGGGTGACGGCCGTGCCGGGAAAGAGCGCCGCGAGAAGCCCGGCGCGGACCGCTGCGATCTCGTTCAGATAGAGCCGCCCGGACGCGCCCTTGCCGAGCGCGCACTCCGCCATCACCGCGAGCATGCCGGTGCCGGCGCTGGGCTCCAGCACGACGTCGCCCGGCCGGATCGCGGCGGCCTGCAATGCGGCGTAGGCGAGCGGCAGCGGAGTCGAGAACTGCTGGAGCCGGATCTGCGCCTCGGAGCGCTTCGTGTGCGAGGGCTCCAGCGCGGCGACGGCCGCGAGCATATCGAGCATCCTGCGGGGGCCGTCCGCGCCCGCCCCGGCCCGCCGGCGCATGGCGCGCCCGTAGCGGCGGACGAACATCACCACGGCGGCCTCGGCCGCCTCGTAGGCGTCCTTCCAGACCCAGGCGCCCTCGGCGTCGCTCGCGCCATGAGCGCGGGTCATGGCGTCGCGCAAGGCCGCCGCGTCGAGGGGCCGGCCGACTTCGAGCACCGGGAGCAGCGTCCGGGCCGCGGCGTAGAGCGCCGGTGCGCCGGAGAGGCGGTCCGACCCGGGCGGCAGGGTGGCGATGGTGTGGGCGGCGGGGCGCGCGGAGGCGTCCGCCGCCGGAATGGCGTTGAGCATGGCAGTCTCCGGATGGACGTGCGTGGAAGCCGCCGGCCGGCGGCGCGGGTGAGGTCTCCCGCGCCGCTGACCGGGCCTGCCCCGGGCCGGCTCACCGGACTCTCGCTGGCGGGCCGCGTGGCGGGGGAGATGGCGCGGAAAGCGCGTCGCGCCGGGCGGTCGGGGGGTTGTCCGGCCCTGCCGCTACAGCGTCAGGCGCGGGTCCGCCGGGCGCTCTGCGCGGTCACTGACGGACGGAAGGCGGGTGCGGTGTCAGGAAGCGGGTACGAAGCGGACGGCCTCGCGGATGCGGCGCCGGGCGATGCGCTCGTGGTCCGGATTGACGCGGGACCAGGGTTGCGGCTTGCGTGTGAGCCAGGCCCCGGAGTCCGCGACGAATCCGTCGGCATAGGCCACGAGATGATTGCCGGCCAAGATCGCCCACGTTCCGGCGGGCGCGGGGTCGAGGAAGGTGCCGAGCGTGACGGCGCGGACCTCGAACGGGACGGCCGCGAAGAGGCGGTCCCAGACCTCTTCCCGGCGCGCATGGCGGCGCTCGCGGTACTTGGGATGGCGGAGCGCGTAGTCGGGAACGAAGCCGAACTCTTCGAGCGCGGCGGCGAGCTCGTCGGTGTAGCCGCCGTTGACCGCGGGCCGGTCGGACAGGCGGCGGATGACGGCGGCTGCCTCGTGGGTCGGCACGCCGGCGATCGCGGAAATCGCGGACGGGCCGCACTTGACGGCGCGGCCGGTGATCCTGTGCAGCATGGCGGTCTCCGGGCTGGAGGGGCATGGCGTCGGGAGCGCGGCACGGAGCGAGAGGCGAGAAGCGGACGTGGGCGCGGCCTTCCGAGGCCGGGATCACCAGCGCTGCGCATCGAGGTGGCGCAGCACGGCGGCGGTGAGCTCGCGGATGTCCCGCCAGGAACGCTCGTCGGAGTCGTTCCATTCGATGAGGCTGTTGAGGTGAGGCTCGAAGTCCGCGGCGTCCTGTTCCCGGGCGCTGGTGTCGATGCCGGCGAGCCCGGTGTAGACGGCGCAGATGGTCTCGGTGGCCTCCCCGGTATGGGACGGGTCGTGGGAAAGGACCGAACCGGTGTGGATGCGGATGGCGGCGCCGAGGCAGAAGCAGCGGGGGCTCTCGGGCGTGGCGAGGCGGAAGGCGGGACGGTGGCGGACCTCATCGTTGTCGACGACGTGGAAGCCGCCGTCGAACTCGATGACGTCGCCGTCGTCGTCGCGCCCCCATCCTCCCTGGTGCCAGCGCTTCGGGATGTCGAAGGTCTCGTGGACGCGGCGGGCGATCTCGAGCTTCTGCTCGGGGCTGGGGGTCTGCATGGGCGTTGCTCCCTTGAATGGGTGCGGCGGGTGGAGAGGCGCGGAAGCGCGCTCAGTCGTCCTCGGGGAACATCACGGTGATGACGGGCTCACCTTCGTCGCCGGCGCCGATCGCCACGATGGGGAAGTGCTTGCGGGGCGGCCGGTTGCTGTCGCGGAGGTCCTTGCGGATGTCGCGCACCAGCACGCACATTCTCACGCGGTCGCTGTCGGAGGCGCGGAGCGCGTAGTGGCGCGCCATCCAGAGGACGTCCCACAGGCGCCCGCGCTCGTCCTGGAATCCCTTGTAGCCCTCGGGAAGGGCGACCAAGCGGTTCCAGCTATGGTGAGCTCACCATAGCTGGAATTATGGTGACGACGGGGCTATGGTGAGTTGCAGAGTTAAGGCCCCGTGATTATTGGATTTTGGGGCCTTAACTGTCTCCATAGCGTTAGACCCTCTTGAGATCACGGAACATTGCGATCAAGTGGTCGGGCACATTGTTGAATCTGCCTTTCCTGATATGTGGCGGAACCATTTCGTCCAGCATTTCCAGTTTCTGGATCGGTTCGGCGCGCAGATAGATTTCGGTGGACTGCACGCTTGCATGACCTAGCCACAACGACACCTTTCGCGGATCTCTGACCACTTCCAAGGTATGGATCGCGCAGGAATGTCGAATGACATGCGGACTGACCCGCTTTTCTGCAATTGACGGCACTATCTCCTTCGCTGCAGCGACATGGATCGCCAATCGGTGTGCGAACCCATGCCGGGTCATCGCCCGCCCCCGAGCGTTCAGGAAGAGATGGTCACTGATACGATCCGGCCGTACAGCCAGCCAGGCTTCCAAGAGCGATCGCGTCTCCTTCCGCACCGGCAGCTTGCGGTCACGCCTGCCTTTGCCCATCACATGTATCCAGCCGGTATCGGGAGCGAGGTCCTTGCACTTTAGCCCGATGAGCTCGGACACTCGCAGACCGGCCGCGTAGGTTAAGTGCAGCATTGCCCGGTCCCGTATGCCACTCACCGTCGTCGGGTCCGGAGCATCCAGTACCGCTTGCAGTTCATCGCGTTCGAGATAGTCGACCACGGCTTGGTCGAAGCGTTTTATTGGGATTGCGTGAACCTGTTGTGCCAGATGCAGGCACGCGGGAACCTTGAACTCCAGATAGCGGAAGAACGACTTGATCGCGGCTAACCGGAGATTACGAGTCCTGACCGTATTCTGGCGCTCGTTTTCCAGGCGATTCAAGAAGTCGAGAACCAGCTCTACCGTGATTTGCTCGATCGCCATTTCGGACGGCCAGATCCCCAACCTGTCCGCGGCGAAGTCCAAAAGTAACTCGAAGGTGTATGCGTAGCTGGCGATTGTATGGCGGCTGACGTTCCGGTCACGCGGCAGATGTTTTTGCAGGAACATCGAGATGTAAGGGGCAAGGTCCGTCATCGCGATACCCCTTTCACATGTGCGTTCTCGACAGCGTCGGAGATTGACTGGAGCAGAGTCGGAGTGGCCTCCAGGTACCAGTAGGTGCTCGCCATGTGAGCGTGGCCGAGATAGGTGGTCAAAGCCGCGATGTGCCGGCTAATGTCTGCGTGATTGGTCGTATCGGCCGTTTCCAGCGATCTGACCGCGAAGGTATGGCGCAAACTGTGAAGGCTGGGTCCCTCGCACGGTCCCTTCTTGATTCCCGTCTTTATCGCAACTTCGGTGAACTTTTCGGAGAGGTGCGCGGGCCGAACCGGATTGCCGTTCGATAGAACGAACAGGCGGTCGTGAGCAGCTCCGGTCTGCCTCCGGATCTCCAGATACCGATCGAGAGCTCCGCGAACGGTATGGTGCAAGGGAACGAGCCTCGATTTCCTAAACTTTGTCTCCTGGATAACAACACCGTCGGGGGTGAGGTCCGATGTCGTCAGCAAAGCAACCTCGCTTGCTCGCATTCCCGTGGCCGCGGCGAGTCCGATCATGTAGTAAATGCTGTGCGGTGTGATTGAACCTGCAGGCGGCAAGTCCAGCGCCGCGTTCATCACTTTCCGGATTTCCTCCGGCGTCATCAGGCATGGCGTTCGCCGTCGTGTTTCCGGCTGGCCGAGCACATTCCGAGGCAAGACTTCGTGGCGTTCGTCTTCCGAGTGGAGCCACAAGGCAAAATTTCGGAGAATTACGAGATGCTTCCTTACGGTCGTCAGTTTCGCGGTTCCGGTCGCCGCTTCGATCATCCGGCTGCAAAGAATGAACTCATCGCCGTGATCGCCCGCATGCTTAGCGTAGATCCCCAGGACGCGCTCCTGCTCGTTGAACTTGAAGCCAAGATGGCGTTTGAGAGCGACGTAGCGTTCGACGTGGCAGGTCATGCTCATCTGTCGCCTCCGATCCACACCTGAGCCACACTTTCGAGCATGGGAACGTCGACTTTTGCGTAGATCGCGGTGGTTTCCTGAGACTTGTGCCGAAGCAACGCTCCTATGGTATCCATCGATGCACCGGAGCGGAGCATGTCTGTAGCAAGCGAATGGCGCAGAAGATGGGCACCTCGACCACGTGTCCTATGTATACCTGCGCGCTTCAGGCAGGCCGCGACTAACGTCGATACCGCGCTGGAATTGGCGAAAGGCCGATGTGGCGCATTCAGGCACAGAAACAGCCTTGGTGTCGCGGCGGACGGACGAGCTGTGCGAATGTAATGCAACACCGCATCGCCAACGTCTTGTGGGAGCGGCAATGCCACAGACCGTCTCGTCTTGCCGCAGACATGGATTTCGGCGTTGACCCAATCGATGTCAGCGAGCCCAAGTTCGCAGATATCTCCAGCGCGCAAGCCCAACCTGGCAAGTAGCAGCAGAATGGCGCGATTGCGCACGCCTCCAGGCGTGTTCACATCGCAGGATGCGATCACGCGCTCGACGTCCTCCATGGGCATGTAACGAGGCAGCGTCGAGAGCCGCCAAAACGCTGGAGATGGAACTGAGTTGATGAGGCTAGGAGAACATGTGCCGACCAACGTGAGAAAGCGCAGGTACATGCGCGTGGAACGAGCGATGGCCCTTGCCCGGCCTACGCTGCAATTGGAAAATTCACGGAGCAGAACCTGACGGACTGAAGCGGCATTGTACTTGCTCGCGTCGGTTCCAAGGTTGTCGACAACAATCGATGCATAGCGATCATGTTCCTCGATTGTCGATGTGCATACGCCGCGATGCTGTTCAAGCCAGACGCAAAATCCTTCAAGTCTTCGACGATCCTTTCGCGTCAACTTCACAAAAGCCGTTGGCGCCACGCCCCGCTCGGCCAGGTAGTTCGCAAAGTTCTTGACAAAAATTTCATAGGGTCGGGCATTGCTAAGTTTGTTGGGAGTTATAGCGTAGTTGTGACAAAGGCAGTCGTGATTGAGGAACGACTCGATAGTATTCTGGTTGATCGACTTTATTGAAGTTCTCGTTCGGTGGAGCCACACAAGAAAGTGGCGAATGTACATCTGGGCGTCGTGAAGGGTTGCCTCTCGATACCCCATCTCCAAACAGTGTTCGGTGTAATCTTCAAGGTATTGAATGCCGAGTTGACTCTCGCCAGGATGCCAGGTTCTGCCGCTGCTCTCCAAGAAGTTCACAAAGCGGATAGCCCGCGACATGGGTTTCTTGCCAAGCCCGGGTCCCGGTCTGGCCCAGGGAAACCCTTGCGTCGAGAGGAAACAGCGGCAATCGTGGTCCCGAAAGGCTAACAGTACCGCATCATCAATGTTTTCCGACGCCGTTCCGTCCGCCTTCAACCAAGCCAAGAAATGCTTTGCCGTGCCGAGATAAAACCGGATGGCGTTTTCGGGAGTGCCTGCTTGTTGCAGGTAAACGTCAAACTCCGACAACAACTCCGCATACGGTTGGTTAATGACGTGCCATGAACACCCTGGATCGCTTACTGGCCGCATCTTCATTCTCCTTCGCAGTTAGATTGACGCGAGGAGAATGTTAATACTATGGATAGCGCTCTGGGGTGATTCGCTTGTTAGCTCAAGGACTTAACTCTGCAACTCACCATAGCCCCGTCGTTACCATAAGTCCAGACGGTGCGCGTGATCGCGACGGGGATGTTGAAGCTCGCTTCCCGCGCGGTTTCGGAGACGTCGACGAGGACGCCGTCCTCGATCGCCTGGGCGCGGGTGTAGGCGAAGATCACGGGAGCGAATGCGGTGGCGTTGCCGGGTTCGAGCATGGTCGGGCTCCTGTTCGTGGAAGAGGCGGAGGCAACCGCTCCCGCCGGGGAGCGGACGGAGCGGGTGACGGCCCTCGGCGCGGCCGCGCGAGCAGCCGCCGTTGCGTGGCCGGATGCGTAGCGTCCCCGTCGAACCTGTCGCGCCGGGTCAGTGGGCGCTGGAACGGGGCGGCGGGCCGAGCTCGACCGCGATGTCGTCGCCGTCGACGGTGACGGTGACGGTGCGGTCACGCGGCATCAGCCAGTGGATATCGGTCCACACGGCATGGGCGATGGCGCGCACCTGTGCCTCGTCGGCGGGGCACGGGGACACGGCCGCCGCGGGCGCGGCGGCGGAAGGGGCGTGACGGGTCATGGGCGGGGTCTCCCGTGGACTGAGGAACGGTGTGCTGAGAACCGGGGACGCTCCCGCGCCCCGGCTCCGGCTCGTCCCGACGGACGCCGGCCGGGCTCCAGGCGGCCGGGGGCTGGCGGTGGCGGAGGATGGGATGCCGGCGGCGGACGGGCAGGCGGCTCAGCCGTCCACGATCCGCACGCGCGCCCTGCCGTGCCGGACCTGCACGTGAGGCTTGCCGCGAGGATCGAGCGAGACGGTGACGAGCGGTGCGTTCCGCGGAGGCGGCGGGGGGTCCGTCACTTCGGTGGTGACGGTGCCCGTGGGGTCCACGAACCGGAGACGCACGGCGCCACCCGAGACCTCGATGCTTCCGGGCGGTGCGGGACCGGTCAGCGTCACCACCGGCGGCGCGCCCCGCTCGGAGAACCGGTCCGGGATGGGAAGCGCCGATACCGGTCCTTCCCATGGGTCGGCGCCGGCGCCCTCGCGGGCGGCGACGCAGTACGGATCGGAGGCATGGTCGCTATCCTCCCATCGTCCGGACTCGTCCGCGTCGCGGATGGCGGCCGGAATCGCGTCCTCGAGCGACTCCGCGTCCACGGTGACGGTGGCGCCCCGGTAGCGGACACAGGCGAGCGCGATCGTCCACGGCCTGTTCATGACGCGGCCCCGGCGACGGGTTCGCCGAGGGTGACGGTGACCCTTCGGTCACGCACCGCGATGTCGGCGCCCCGGTCGTGCGGGATGAGCCAGAACAGCTCGCGCGTGACCGCCTCGGCGATGGAGCTGCGCCTTGCGGCGTCGTCCGAGACCAGCAGCCTGGTCGCGATGTGAAGGGCTTCCTGCTCGAAGACGTCGCGCTGGCGTTCCCAGGAATCGGCATCCGCGTCGTCCGAAGCCGAGAAGAACGCCGCGCGCAGCAGCTCCATGAGCTGGAACGGCTCGATGCCGCTGTCGGCGGTCACCAGCGGCAGCGCGTCGCCGACGTAAGCCCAGGCGTCGCCCGCGAAGGCGACGTCGGCGTCGAGGTCGAGGATGCGCCCCACGCCCCTTCCGGGCCGGACGGTGAGGCTCATGCGGATGGCATCCGGGCGTTGCGCAAGCGGCGCCTCGGGCGCGCCAGAGCGCTCGGGCGCCGGATAGCTGTCGAGCGCGTAGGGGCGGCGGCCGACGGTCGCCTCGGTGTGGATGTGGACGATGCGCTCAATCGCGTCGTACCAGGCATAGCCCTCCAGCCGGCGGTCTGGCTCGAACAGCCGGCCGGCGATGCCGCCCCGCTCCGCGGCCCGCCACAGCGCCTGCGCCTCGGGCGGCTCGGGGTCGCATGCCATCAGCAGCGCGTTCGCGCCGACGGGCTCGCGCTTCGGCGGCGCGCGCCAGTCGTCGACGTCGGCGAGGCCGGGGCGCCAGGGCAGGAGCTCGGGCGGCGGCGCGGCGATGTCGATGTCGGCCTCGTGCGCGCGCTTGCGGTCGGCGAAGGACGGGCGCGGGTCCGGATCGGCGGCCATGGCGCGGTAGATGGCGAGCCTTGCGGCGTCGCGCATCTCTTCGAGGAACGCTGTCTCGACCGGCTCCTTGCGCGCGGGCAGCACCAGCTCAAGGTCCGGGCAGTCCACGATGTCGGCGCCCACCGTCCAGCACTCGCCGGTGACTGCCTCGACCCTGGGAAGCTGCGCGGAGACGGTGAGGCCGTGGAAGTTGACGTCGGGGTCGTTGATGCCGAAGCCGTTCCAGCGGTCCTTGAACGCGCCGAACACGAGGCCGCGCCAGCGCTCGACGTGGAGCGCGCCGTCGAGGAAGGCGCGGCGGTCGAGCCGCTCGCCTCCGGCCGGCGTGCCGGTGACGTCCTCGAACATGACGGGCAGCGGATAGTGGCGGGCCGCCTGCTCGATGGCCCGGCGGATGCGCTCGGCGTCCTCGGACCCGGAGGCCCGGAACGTGACGGCGGTGCCGTGCGGCCAGGGCGCGCCATCGGCCGGATGAACCTCGGCCTCGGCCTCGCCCAGAAAATGCGCGGACAAGAGCTCGACGCGCCACCCGGGCGCGGGGGCGCCGCTCAGGCGCCGCGGCCGGGAGGAGACCGTGCAGCCGCGGCGCGCGAGGCTCAGCATGCCCATGCCGGCGGCGTCCTCGCGGCGCACCAGGTCCTCGCTCCAGCCGTTCTCGCCGAACGACAGCAGGACGGCGGGGTCTGCGATGCCGGCGCCGTCGTCGGTCACGGTGACCGTGATGTTGCCGTCGGAACCGGAAACGGCGACGTGGACCCGCGTGGCGCCGGCCCTGCGGCCGTTCTGCAGGGTCTCGGTGAAGATGTCCGGGAGCCCGGCGGCGAAGGTCCGGGTGACGCGCTTGATGGCGCTGTCGTGGATGTGGGCGCGGATGGTCGGCGTGTCGTTCATGTGCGCTCTCCGTGATGGATGCGGAAAAGGAAGCGCCCCGCCCGGGGATGGTCCGGACGGGGCGCTGGAGCCGAGGCAGGCGGTCAGTGGACGCGGCGCAGGAACTCCGGGATGTCCAGCGGGTCGGAGTCGGGAGCCTCGCCGTTGACCGGGCCGACCGTCTGCACGATGACGCGGGGGCCGCCGTCGGCGGTCGGGACCGCGTTCATCGCGTCGATGGCGTCGGCGACCGAGGGGTCGGCGGGACGGTCCTCGCCGCCGCCTTCCCCGTTCACCGTCTCCGGACCGGCCTCGACCTCCGCGACCGTGGACGCGTCATGGCCGTTGCCCTCGGCAGGGCCTTCCGGGGCCCTGGCGCCGTCCGCATCCGGGGCCGATTCGGCGGAAGCATCGTCGGTCCCGGCCGTGGCATCCCCGGATGCGTCCGGGGTTTCCGCGGGCTCGTCGGCGGGCGCCGCTTCCGTGGCCGTGTCGTCGTCGGCGCCGCCCGCATCGAACGCCGCGAACCCCGGCATGGTCCAGGCGAGCGCGGCGGCGTGCATCGTCGCACCGATGCCGACCGGGGGCGTGCCGGCCGCGAACGCCTCCTCCATCGACTTCGCGAGGTCGGCCTTCTTGTACTTCGACCGCGCCGAGGCCCAGGCCGCGCCGAAAGTCGCGCGGGCGATGTCGAGGATGTGGCTCTTCTTGATGCGCGACCAGAACAGGTCGGCATTCGGCCGCACGTGCTTCGCGAAGTCGATGTCGAGGCGGGCGACGGTGGCCTCCAGCTCGGGACGCGCGTCGTGCTCGAAGGCGAGCTGGCCCTTCACCGTGCGCGCGACCGCGGCCGCGAACAGCTTCTCCTTGTCCGCGCGGGGCAACGCCCGGAGCGCCGCGAAGCAGGCCGCGTCGTCGTCGCCCTCCATCCACTCGAACGGCAAGTGCGACCAGTCCGCGAGCATCGTCTCGCCCGGGCTCCAGCCGGCGAAGTCGTCGTCGTTCGTCCGGTTGGTCGGCCGGTCGGCGGTCTCGTTGAAGGCGATGTCGAGCGCGTGCCAGGACGTGGTGTAGCCCCTGGCGAACACCGCGCGCACGAGCTGGAAGACCGTCAGGTCGAAAGCCGCCTCGAAGTCCTCGGCGAGATGCGCCTTCACCAGCGCGGTGCGGACCGAACGCAGGTCGTCGGCGAGCCCGATGCCGACACCGGCCTCCTTGCGCGCCTCGGCCTCGCGGTCCTTCGGCTGCTGCATCGGCGTGGACATGGCCGGACCGGCGATGCGGCCGGAATCGGTGGTGCCATCGCTGTCGCCGCCGTCCGTGGACTCCGTGGCGGCGCCGGCGGCATCGGGCTCGACCGACTTCGGCATGTCCTCCGGCTTCACCAGCCCCTGGATGACCTGGAGCGAGCCGTCGCGCCCGATGGTGGCGATGCATCCGGCCATCGCGAAATCCTCGCGCTTGAACCGGGCGCGGGCGTCGACCTGGGCTTCGATCGCGTCGAGGCGCGGCTCGATGGCTTCGGCCTCCTCGACCAGCTCGTCCGTCCACTGGTCCTCGTCCATGTTGACGAGTTCGTCGTGGCGGGCGCGGAGCTTATCGATCTCGGCCTTCTCCTCGTCGGTCGGCTCGGCGGGCTCGGGATGGATGCGCCCGTAGCGTGCGGTGGCGCTCCAGTCGACGTCCACCATCGGCTCGGCCCACTTCCAGCGGGTCGCGAGCTCGTCGGCGGCCGCCTGGAGCTTCTTCATGGCGAGCTCGATGAGCAGCGCCGGGGCCTCCAGCCAGACCCCGTGCTCGTGTTCGTCGGCGAAGAGGTCGCGCAGCACCGGGCCGCCCGCGGACTCGTAGGCGTCGACGCCGACAAAGCGCGCCATCGGCGAGCCGGCCGGCACGCGCTCCTCGGTCAGCAGGCGCTTCACCTGCCAGGCCGAGGGCCGGTAGCCCTGCCCCGAGACCTGCTCCCACACCGCGCGCTGGCGTTCGTGATCGGTGGTGACCGAGAACGCCTTCAGCGTCTCGAGGTCGATCTCGTCGGCGCGGTAGGCGTCGAGCAGCTCGGGCGCGGCGTTGCCGAGCCGCAGGCGCTGCTCCACCAGGCGTTCGGTGACGCCGAAGCGTGCGGCGATCGCGGCGACGGTGGCGCCGTCCTGCGCGAGCCGGCTGAACGCGACCACCTGGTCGGCGGGGTGCATCGCGATGCGCACGACGTTCTCCGCGAGCGACAGCTCGCCAGCGTCGCCGTTCGCCGCGATCTTGCACGGCACCGGATGGTCGGCATCGAGCGTGCCGTCCTCGGCCAGCGCCTTCAGCGCCGCAAGGCGGCGTCCGCCGGCGACGACGGCGAAGCGCTCGGCGCCGTCCTCGGCGGGATCGTCGGCGCGGGCGACGAGGTTCTCCAGCAGGCCGTGCGACTTGATGGACGCGACGAGCTGGGCGTCGGCGGGCTCGTCGGGCGGGGTCTTGCGCACGTTCTCGGGCGCGAGCGCGAGGCGGCTCAGCGGGATGTCCCGGATGGCCGGCTCGGGAGGGGAAGCGATCTGGTTCATAGGGGTCTCCCATGGATGAAGGGATGGCGGCGCGCACCGGCCTCGCCGGCCGGCCCGAGCCCGCCCGAGCGGGGCCGGACTCCGCTCCCGGCGCGGCTCGCGCCGGTGACGGGGATGACGGCGCGGGCGCGGGGCCGGCCCCGGCGGAGCCTTCGGGCACGCGGCGATACCGGGACGTGCGGGAACGGGCGGGTGTGGCGCTCAGGGGATTGACGGGGCGCGGCCGCCGTGGGTGACGGGCCGGCGCAGGAATGCGTCGTTCGACCGGTTCCTCGGGTTCGCTGCCGGCCTCGTCAGGACCGGGAGATCGGCCCACCGACGCCGACGGCGGGCCGGCGGTGAAGCGGCGGCCGGAGGGCCGTCAGGGCGATGCGCGGTCTTCCGTCCAGGGGTCGATGACGGCAACCCCGCAGTGCTCGAAACCGGCGCCGTCGCGGGTGGCGACCGCCGCGTCCCGCGCGCGGGCGATGGCGGCGATCTGGCAGTCCGCCTCCAGGATCGGGCGGCCTTCGGAGCGGCGCGAGGCGGCGATCGCCGCATAGGCCCTGGCGGCGGCGCTGTCGAAGGGCAGCACGCGCCCCGCGAAATCCTCCCGCACCACGGCGTCGACCTCGGCCGCGAGGCGGTCGCGGCGCCGGCCGGCAGGCAGGATCGCCGCGCCCGCGCGGAGCTCCGCCTCGCTGACGGCGCTCAGGTAGAGGTCGGCGGAGTCCTGTCGCGAGAACCACGCCAGGACCGCAGGCTCGGGTGCCGGCCGCATCAGCTCGGAAACCACGTTCGTATCTATGACCACCATGGCCGGCGCGCTCAGCCGAACTCGGGGGGCGGGCGCATCGGGCCGCGCTCGGGCAATTCGAGCTCGACGCGGCCGAGTGCGGCGAAGCGCGCGTGGATGGCGCGGCCGAGGTCTTTCGGCGGCGGCGCCTCGCCGACGGTGCGGCGCAGGATGTCGCGGGCTTCCTCTTCCATGGAGCGCCCGTTCTCGGCCGCGCGCACGCGGAGCCTGCGCTTGAGCCCGTCGTCGAGGTTGCGGATGGTGATGCTCGCCATGGACGGTGTCCTCCGTATCGGGGTGACGTGCGAAGTTAAGCAACGATTGCGTTGCAGTCAACATGCCGGCGTCAGGCGGCAATGTCGATGCGTTCGCCCCAGGGCTCGCGGTTCCACTGCGACGGCGGCGGTCCCCAGTTGATCCAGGCCACCGGAAAACCCGGCTCGACCTCCGGGTAGTCCGAGCACTCCATGTCGGTGAAGTAGAGGCACACGCCCGGCTGTATCCCCTGCGCGTCGAGCCACGCGAAGCCCGGGCGGAAGTCGGTGCCGCCCCGGCCCTTGACCGCGATCTCGTCGGGCAGGTCGTCGGGCGCGTACTCGGCCGCGTCCTGCACCGCCGCGTCGACCTGGAGCACGATGACGGTCTCGGGCCGGATCTCGGCCGCGACCTCGCGCAGCTCCGCCCAGAACTCGGCGAGCGTGCCGGAGGGCAGCGAGCCCGAGGTGTCGACGATGACCGCGATGGTCTCGATGCCTTCGGAACGGATCGAGGGCAGGTAGAGCCCGCCGTCGATGAAGCGCCGGTTGGGGACGCTCCAGCTGTAGTCGTGGCTCGCCGTGTCGGTCATGTAGCGCCGCAGCAGCGTCCGCCAGTCGAGGGTGCTGGCGTGGGCGCCCTGGATCGTCTCCTCGACCTGGCCGGGCACCTTGCCCTCGGCCCTCGCGATGTTGAGCGCCTGGTGCATGGCCTCGTCCCACGCCTGCTCCTCGGCGGTGACGTCGACCGGCGCTTCGGCGGATTCGCCGCCGTCGCCCGCTCGCGCATTCGCGTCCATGACCTCCCCGGTGCCGGACGGATCGTGGCTCGGCGGGGCATCGGGAGCACCCTCGTCGCCTTCGTCGTTTTCGTCCTGGCTCCGGCCACCCGCGTCCCGGTCGTTTCCGTCCTCGGCGTCGGACTCACCGTCTTCGTCCTGGCCGTCGCCGTGGGTGGCGGTATCGGACGGGTCGCCGGAGTTCTCGTCATCTCCGCCGGGCGAAGGCTGACCGGCGGCGGCGGACGGCGCGTCGCCGGAATCGCCGTTCTCGGCCTGGAGGCGGTCAAACGCTTGCTCGACGGTGAGGCCGTCCCACGCCTCGGCGCCGGGCGGCAGCGTGAAGCCGGCGTCGCGAATGAGCGCATGGGTGACGAACTGCGAGGCCATCTGCCAGCGCTCGGGGTCCCGCTCGCCCCGGCGGGTGTGGTGCTTCAAGGCGCAGGCCATCACGACCCGCGCCATCGCGGTCTCGATGAGGTGCGAGTCGGTCTCCGCCACCCAGCGGGGCGAGTAGCGGATCTCGTGGCCGTCCGTCGCCAGCGTCTCGCGGGTGGGATCGGGCCGGAGCGGGAGCCTCAGCACGAGGCTCCCGAAGAAGGGCTGCTTGCGCAGCAGCTCCGTCACGCAGTCGCTGACGCGAAGCGCCGATTCGTGGAGTACCCGGGCGGACATCAGGCTGCCTTCCGCACGGGCTCGGGCGGCGGCGCGAAGTAGCCCGCGAACTTCTCCGCGAGGTCGTCGGCGTCGCGCTTGACCTGGGCGCGGGCCGCCGGGTCGAAGGTCTTCGACGGCCGGAGTGCGTCCGGCTCGACGCTCGCGATGCGGTCCTTCACCTGCTCGCAGAGCCGCGCGAGCTGGTCGTCGCCGAAGATGTTGAGACGGGGCACCATGTGGACGAGCTCGCGGATGTTCTCGATCATCGAGTTGCGGAAGACGAGAGGCTTGCCGTTGTCGTCCTCCTGCAACCGGTCCGAGACCCGCCCGACCGCCTCGCCGAGCCGGCGGTAGAGGTCGCCCACCGCGTCGTGGAGCTGCTCCTCGATGTGGCGCTCGATGTCGCGCTTCACCCGGTCGGTGTCGTCGGAGGCGAGCTTCGCGATGAAGTGGTCGGCGTCCGGCACCGGCGTGATGCGGTAGCGGATGGCGAACTTGCCCTGCAGCGCTTCCTTGGACGGATAGTCCTCGATGCGAAAGAGCTTGCCGAGATCGAGCCGGGCCTGGTCGACGTAGTCGTCGTAGTCCTCGATGAAGCGGGCACGCTGGCGCACTACCCGCTCGCGGAGCGCGTTCATCAGCTCCGTGTAGTGCGCGTAGTTGGTGACGGTGAGAAGCCGCGCGCCCTTGTCGTCCCAGGGCAAGCTGTTCTCGTAATGCTTCGTTCGCGCCTCGCTCATGGTCGTGGTGAGCGCAGCGAAGGCGGCCTTCGGCAGCAGGCGCTTGTTGTAGCGCCCGGCGCTCGCCGAGGCGTCGTGGTGGGCGGCGACGTGGTCGCTCGCCTCGCGGTCGTAGAGCCGGCCCGACCAGGCGGTGATCCGCAGGCCGACCAACATGGCGTCGCGGTTGAGGTCCATGGGGTTCCTCCTGTCGATTATCGGAGCGTCCACACGGGGACGTCGAGGGCGGCGGCGAGCTTGCGCTTGGCCGCTTCCAAACTTGCGGCCCGCACCGCGTAGTCGCGGGACGAGGCATCGCCCGCGGGGTAGTGGGTGATTCGGCAGATCATGACGCCCTCCCTCACTGGGTCTTCGCCGCGGCCCAGCGAATGAAGCCGGGCGAGCGCTGGAGCGCGGGCTCGCGGCGCACGCACGCGCCAACGAGCGACTCGCCGACTTCGCGCCGCAGACGCGTCGCGTAGGTGACGATGGCGTCGAAGTTGACGTCGGACGCGAGCTTGTAGAGCGCGCCGCAGAGCGCCATCAGTGCGCTCGCGTTCTTCGGGATGTCCGCGTTCTCCGGGTCGTTGACGATCGCCCTCGGGTGCGGCAGCTCGCGCCAGACCTGGAGGAAGGCGGCGAACTCGACGGCCGCGGCCTCGCCGACGGTGCCGCGGAACAGCGCCCGCTCGGCCTCCGGGTCAAGGCCGTTGCGGTGCTTGACGATGTTGGAAGCGAACTCCCACGTCCGGGGACACGGGAACGCGCGTTCCTTCGACTGCGGGTCGAACCGGTGCAGCAGGTCCTGCTCGTAGGTGATGAAGAACAGCACCTCGGCGGCGATCCCGTTGGCCGCGCCCCAGGCGAGCCAGTCCTCGGCGTCGACCCGGATCTCCAGGTGGACGAAGCGGGATGCCAGCGGTGTCGGCATCCGGTGCACCACGCCGCGGTCCGTCTCGCGGTTGCCGCAGGCGATGAGGGATGCGCCCTCCGGCAGCTCGTACTCGCCCACCTTGCGGTCGAGAACGAGCTGGTACAACGCGGCCTGCACCATCGGCACGGCCGAGGGCAGCTCTTCGAGGTTGATGAGCCAGCGGCCGGTGTCGTCCGACGGCGGTAGAAATGCGGGCGGCGCCCAGCGCGTGCGGTCGGCGGAATCGCGCCAGGGGATGCCGCGCAGGTCCACGGGGTCGAGCAGCAGCGCGCGGACGTCGACGTAGCGGCGGTTGGCGTCCGCGGCCACCTTCTGCGCGATCATCGACTTCGCCGCCCCGGGCGGACCCCAGACGATGCAGGGCTGGCGGGCCTCGACCAGCAGGGCGAGCACCGGGGCGAGCTCGCTCGGGCGCAGCGTGTAATCGGCGGAAATCTTCTCGAGCAGGGTCATCGGTGGCCTCCGGAATGGCGGGGATGCGGCGCGGGCGCTCCCTTCGGCGCCCGGACCTCACCCCAACGCCGGCACCGCTCCGCTCGTTGTGTCGGGAGACTCGACGGCGCCGCTCCGTGCGAGGGTCCGCCGCGCCGCCCGCGGGCCGCATCGAGGGCGGTCGTGAGCGGCGGAGTTTTCCCGGCCACCGTCCGCGGACGGGGACATGCCGGTCAGTTCCGGCAGGGGAACGCCGGACGGAGACAGGGTGTGGCCGATGCGGCGCTCGGTCTCGCAGTAGCGCCGGTAGAGGCCCGGACGGAGTGCGGCGGCCCGTCTCAAGTCTTCGGACGAGGAGAAGATGCAGAACGAGCAGCTGCACCGCGAAAGGTGGCGGTAGATCCAGTGCGGCGACTGGCCGGCGCGGCGGATGACGCGGAATACGTCGTCGGTCGAAAGCTGGAAGATGGGCAGCCAGTCGAAGACCTCGCGCCCGGCGTCGCTCATGCGCTCGTTGCGCCGCCAGGGGAGACGCTTGGCGCGGGCGGCGCTCTCGTCGCGGCGGAGCCCCAGGCAGTTGACGAGCCGGCCGCCGAAGCGGGGATGGGCCTTGAGGTAGCGGCGCAGCTCGCGCTCGATGGGTCCGCGCTTGTGCTCCGCCGTACACCATCTTTGCCGGATTCCCGGGAACATGCCGCGCTCCTCCACGCGGTCGAGCAGCGACTTGCCCGACGACACCGGCGCGAAGATCAGCGGGACGCCGCCGGGAAGCGTCGCCTCGATATGCTCGACCGTGCCGGGCCATTCCATCTCGCCGAGCGGCGCGTGGACGGCCACGAGCTGGGCGGGTGGCACGATGCGGGACAGGAGGATGGTCATCGCCTGGCTGTCCTTGCCGCCGCTGTGATTCAGTGCGACGAGGGCGCCGGAGCAGACCATCTCCCGGCACGCGGGCGGCACGGGAATGTCGGCGAGGTCGGCAGGCATGGGCGGTCTCCCCCTTCGGTGGCGCGGAGGGCCGCTCCACGGCCCCCGAGCTGCGCCCGGAAGAGGCCGGCCACTGCCTCCTGCCGGCGCCGTGCGACCGGCCTGGAGCCGGGGAATCACGGCGCCGCCGTTGCGGCGAATGCGGGCGGGGGACTATCGAGCCGGAGGCGCGGCGTGCGACATTGCGGACTTGCCGCTGAATTGCGGCGCCGTTCGATGGACAACGGAAGACGCGGCCATGGTGGAAGACCTTCCGATACGGATCTGTCTGGACGCGCTGCGCAACAGCGTCGAGCCGGGCGCTGCGCGCACGCTGGCGCAGGAGCGCAGGAGCGCTCTGCTCGGGACCGCGGGCGTCGCGTCCGGACTGGTCGCGGTGGCGGTGGACGAACAGGACGGCGATCGGCGGCTTGGCCTGGAGCTGTTCGAGGCGCTCGTCGAGCTGGCCCGCATGGACGTGGAGAGCCGCGGGCGTCTCGGCACGAAGTTCCTTGAAGAGGCGGCGTCGGCGATCGACGGTCTCGCGCTGCTGGACGGCATCGCGCCGGCCGTGACGCACGGCCTGACCATGGCCTACGCCCGCGCCGAGGCCGAGGCGCCGGCGGCGCTGGTGGAGCGGTTGATCGGGCAGATCGGTCCGCTCAGGGAGTCCGGACGCCTTCCGTTCGATACGGACACGGAGATCGACGCGCTGCGGCCGGTGCTGGAATCCGAACCCTGGACGCTGCACCGGATGCTCGACGAGCGGATCGGCGTCTTCCCGGAAGCCGCGCGCGCGGCCTTCGCCTGCGAGGTCGCGTGCCGGGACGAGGATGCCTGCGGGCGGATCGCGCTCTACTGGCTGCTCGACCGGTCGGAAGAGGTCCGCACGGGGGCGGCGGACGGCTTTCTCGAACGGGCCTTGCAGGGGATCGTGGAGCCGGTGTCGGCCGCGCTGGTGCCGCTGGTGCGCAACTGGATGCCGGCGGACCCGGCCCGCACGGTGCTCGACCAGGCGCTGCGCGAGGCGCGCAGGCGCTGCCTGTTCGCACCCCTGCCGCTTCCCGAATGGCGGCCGGAACGGTTCGTCGCCTCGCTGCCGGACCGCGCCGGGAACCAGGCGTTCATCGCCGTGCTGGAGGGGGGAGCGGAGCCGGCCGCGGCATCGGCGGTCACCGAAGGCCGGCGCGGCATCGGCGAGGCATTCATCGTCTCGGGCGCCGGGGCGCTGGCGGCGATGCCTGGACGGGAGGGTGACGCGGAACTGTTCGATGTGTCGCGCGGTGTTTTCGAGGCGGGGCTCTCGGCGGCCATCGCGGATGGGCTGGCGTCCGGACGTCCGCCGCCGGCGGGACTGATCGACGTCGCGTCGGCCTGCGGGCTGCTGGAGCTCCGGCCCCGGCCGATGACGGCGCAAGGATGGCTGGCCTGCGTGGACCCGGACGGGGAGATCCCGCGACTGACCGCGGCGGAGCGCGAAGCGCTGGTCGAGGCGAGCGCGGACTGGCCGATGCGGTATCTGGACATCGAGTACTGGTCGGAAGGCACGGCCATGATGCAGGAAGTGCTGGAAGAGTATGTTTCCGGAGCCGATCTGGACGAGGTGTTCTGGTCGAAGATGGAGGAGCGGCGGAACGACTGGGCGCTGTTCATGCTGCGCGCCGCTCATGTTCTCAAGGGCGCCGCAGACGACGGCTGGCGCTCGTTCGCCGCGACGGCCTCCGCCCTGCTCGACGGTTGCGAGCTTCGCACCGTCCCCATCATGGGCCACGTCGTCGGCGAGACGGCCGCGGTCTGGATGGACGAGGAGTACGGGCGCATGTCCGAAGGGGACGACGGAACGGCCGAGCTGGTTCGGCTGATGGCGGCCGCGGCCTGGGCGGAGGGCGACATCCTGTCGGAGGAGAACGCCGCATGGGCCGACGGATATCTGTCAGCCGCCATCCTCTCGCCACTGGGTGCCGGGCCCGACGCCTTGATTGCCGCCGCGTCCGAACGCGCGGAAGCGGGTGTTGGCGGACGGACGGGAGAGCGCCTCGCGACAGCCCTGGTGGCCCGGCACCGGGAATTGGAGACCGGCTACCGGGAGGCGGCGTTCGTCGCCGAGATGTTCGCGGGACTGGACGAGTTGGAGCTCAGGGCATGGGCGCAGGGTCTCGCCATGGGCGTCGGACTCCTCGATGCGGCGTGGCCGACGGAGGCATTCACCGCGGAAGAACGCCGGTCGGTTTCGCAGATTGCCGCGCTGGCGGAAGGAGAGCGTGCGGACCTCGATACGCGCACAGAGGTGGTGCGGTTTATTCGGGCAAGAATGACGATGCGGGACGGTAACGGACAATGACGATGCCGAGATCGTCGGGGCCGCGTTTCGTGCTACGTTGGTCGCGAGGTATCCGGGCGCGCGCGAGCGGCGGGCGGAGGTTCGATCGAGCAAGTCTTTAGGGAGCGAGTGCGTGAACAAGGCGGAACTTGTCGGCGAGGTGGCTACTCGAACCGGATTGAACCGCACGGATGCGGCCAGCGCGGTGGATGCGGTGTTCGAGGCGGTCACCGAGGCGCTTGGCCGGCGCGAGGAAGTCAGGATCGCCGGGTTCGGCCAGTTCGCCACCCGCGCCCGGCCTGCCCGTACCGCGCGCAATCCGCGCACGGGAGCGCCCGTGGCGGTCGAGGCTTCGACCACGCCGACGTTCAAGCCGGCCAGGGCGCTCCGCGATACCGTGGACGGCGGCGCCTCGTCGTGAGTCCGGTCAAACGGGGGAGTCTGAGTTTCATCATGTGTCGCGATTGACCTCTGTGCCGCATGCCCAAGCTCCGTGATGCGATCCGCCTCGTCGAGCGTGCGGGCTGGTCGATGGTCCGAGTCAGGGGCAGCCATCGCCAATACCGCACCCCGACAAGCCGGGGACCGTGACGATAGCCGGCAAGGCCGGCGACGACCTTCCCCGGGTACCTGGGCCAGCATGCTGAAGCAGGCAGGACTGAAGAAGTGAGGATGGAGATGGAATACACGATCGTGATCGAGAAGGCGCCGGGGAACTATGCCGCTTACGTGCCAGATTTGCCGGGATGCGTGGCGACCGGTGCGACCCGCGACGAGGCAATCCGGGAGATCGGAACGGCCATCGCGCTGCACATAGAGGGCCTTCGCGAGCACGGAGAACTGGTCCCGGCGCCGCAATGCACGGCGGCTGTGGTGGAGGTCGCCGCCTGACCGGTCGATGGCCGGCGGCCGAGAAGCACCCGCGAGGATTCTGAGATTGAATCCGGCCGCCACCGGCATGAAGACGGGCGCCCAACCCTACAGTCTACGAGTGCTCGACAGTCCCGCGCTGAGGTTGCAGGTTCGCCGCCCAGCGAGCGCTAGCTAGGAGCTGCCGAGGGAAGCAGAAACAACATTCTAGCGGTTCATGAAGAGTCTGAATGGGTGCGCGAAGGTGCATTACAGGAATGCCAGTTGAATCGGAGCCTCACACTTGGTCGCGACCTGCGATCTAAACGCTGATGGTTGTCGGCCCGCAGTTCGCACAGGAGTCACGGCATCAGACCCGGCACTTTCTTGGCAATTTCTATAGCGACGGTCCCCATGCCAACGATAGTTTGGCGCAGATCAGCAATGGCAACATTCTTGCGTGTCGCCTCCGAAACGACGGCTATCAACTTGTTGTAGGTGTCCATGTCCGTCGTATAGGGAGTTATCGCGTCGATCTCCTCGAGACCGATTCCCAGAAGCGCATCCAGATGCTTCTTGTGTTGGCCACGCAGTTCCTCGTCAATTTCTTTGAATCGTCTTCTAACGGACCGCTGAAACGCTCGCTTTCTTGCTTCTGCATCCGACATCCGATCCTCCTATTCTACTGTCTCTTTCCACACGTCCCGGACTTGCCTGACTTTCTCATCGAGTTCATCCAAAGTAGAAGGGACTCTCCGGGCCTCCATAAGGATATCGGAAGCCCGATCCGATATTTCAGCCGCTTCATCAATGAACTTTTTTCGGATGTCCTTGAGTCCGACATCAGCCAGAAGTTCTTCCTGAGCTTGGTGGACGCGCCGTACCGAGGCGAGGTGACCGGTGACGATGGCATGTGCGTTGATGACTCTGCTATAGGCATCGTCGATGGCCCTCAAGACCTTCTGCTCACGCGTCTCAATGGGCTCAAGCAGCTTGAGACGTGTCCGCTCGATCTGCCTGACCGCATCTTCGACGACAACACGCATGTAGAAGAGTGGATCCGCGTCGTCTTCGCCAGCGTTCAGCCTTGCGATCTCTTTCAGCAGAATTGGCAGGAATGTCAGCTCCGGTTTACCTTCTTCGTATTCATAAGTTGCTTCCGTCAATGCCTTCTGCACGAAGGCCGGACGGTAGACGTCGTCGATGAACCGGTTGACAGTGCCGCGGCTTCGCTCGAAGTACCGGATGGCGAGCTCGCGGTGCGATCGACGGACCTCTTCGAGGTCCTTGCCAATGGTCACTGACAGAGTTACAGCTTCTTCCGGTACGGTGCCGCATCCTGCGAGAGACAGGGCGACAAGACATCCGACGAAGGTGGACTTGACCGAGCGCAGGCCAAACATTTCGACACCTCGTTCGAGCATTTCGCATGAGCTACTGCGCAGTAGCTAAGGGACAGCCATCATAGATTGAGCTTCCGAAGGAGTTCCGCGAGTCCGAGATCGTGGTGCCGGGCGACGCTCTTGAGAATACTGGACAGCGTCTTGGCCCGGATCGGATCGTGCAGCGGGATGACCTCGTGGTGTTCACCGTCCGCCTGCGTCGTGATGCGCACGTGCGAGCCACGCTGGCGCACCTTCTCATAGCCGATGCGGCGAAGCGCCGCCACGAGGGCGGCACCGCTCACGTCGCGCGGCAGCTTCACGCCACGAGGACCTCGTCCTTCACGAAGTGCAGCCGGATCAGACGCGGGCGTTCCACGCCGTCGTCGAAGTAACAGTCCACCGCTTCCCGGACGTTGCGGCGGATCTCGTCCAGGGTGTCGCCTTGGGTGTGGATGCTGAAACCGAGTGCACTGGCAGAGTATCCTCCGTCCAGCTCGTCCTCGCTGACTTCGAAGATTATCTCTGTACTGGACATCGGTCCCTCCAGTTGCCGCCGAAGGCGTGCTGCCACATACGAAGGCGTTCACTCATTGTCGATCCTACCCCATGCGGAGCGGCGGTCGAACGGATTCTTGCTTGTCCGATCGGCGCGAGTAGTCCCCGGTGCAATGGACGACTATACGGCTGATAAAGTCCATGAGGCAGCGAGGATCTGGAGGTTGAATCCAGCCGGTGCCGAATCGAAGACGCGCAATCCCGCAGTCGGTCTGCGAGACCCTGTAAGTCCGTCGATGAGCCGCCTCTCCGCCGCGCCGCCATCAGCCGTCGCGAATGGCCAAACGATGGATATGCGGGCACTGTGCGCTCCTTTGGGGCACGGATCGTGTCGCCGGTGGTCAGTCTGATCGGAGGGGGCAAGCGACCTCCCTACAGGATATCGGCGGCTATGCTCACGGCAATGCGCTCGGCGGATTCCCGGACCGAGTCGCGCGCGAGATGCGCATAGCGCGCCGTGGTTTCGATTCTGCGGTGACCGAGCAGCCGGCCGATGATCGGCAGTCCCTCGCCGAGCGCCAGCGCCCTGGACGCGAAGCTGTGACGGATGTCGTGGATGCGCACGTCATCCAGTCCGGCCTTCGCGCGGATGCTCTGCCACGCCCCGTCGATGTCGGCCATGTGCGTGCCCGGCTTCGCTCCCGGAACGACCCAGGGATTGCCCGGCTCGCGCGGCAGGGCCGCGAGCACGTTCACCGCCGCCGGCGACAGATGGACCGTGCGGTCGCCGGTTTTCCCGTTGACGATGCGGACCTCCGCCCTGTCAAGATCGACATGCTCCCACCGCAGGGTCATGATCTCGTTCTTGCGGCAGCCCGTCAGCATCAGCAGGCGGATCGTCGTGATCGCCCCGGCCGATACCTGACTGCCGTTGCCCGAGACCTCGTCGAGCACCTGCCCGAGGCGGGTGAACTCGGCGTCGGTCAGGAACCGCTCGCGCTTCTTCTTCGGGTTCATCGGAATCAACCGGCAAGGATCGTCGTGGTCCTCGG
Organism: Alphaproteobacteria bacterium; assembly: GCA_965207055.1. Taxonomy (GTDB): domain Bacteria; phylum Pseudomonadota; class Alphaproteobacteria; order UBA828; family UBA828; genus WTGU01. Next base: position 464,428 of record CBDBLP010000001.1, read on the forward strand.
GGATCATGTCCCAGCCCTTCGCGAGCTTGAACATGTAGGTCAGGGTCTCGACGACCATGTTCGCCATGGCGGGGATTTCGCACAGGCTCTCGTGCAGCGCCATGACGTGCCGGCGCTCGACCGCCGCGATCGGCAGCTTGCCCAGCGCTGGCACGATGTGGCGGTTGACAACGCTGCGCGCCGTCCTCTGCGTCTTCGGCTTGCAGCGGACCGCGACATGGTCTTCGAGATAGCGTCTGGCCAGGTCCGCGATTTTCGGCCCGCTGGCGTATTTCGCCGGCAGCGGCAGGGGCACCGGTTCCTCGCCGGCCTTGACCCGCGCAATGATGAGCGCGGCGCGCTGGCGCGCCTCGGTGGCGCTCAGCACCGGGTGGCGCCCGACCGTGATCCGCCTCGGCCGGTTGGGCCTGCCCGGCCCGTCGGGACCCCGCGCCTGGGCGACGAAGACCTTGCCGCCGGTCGGGTACACCCGGACCCCGAAGCCAGTCAGGGTGCGGTCCCAGAACACCGTGTCGCGCTCGACGAAAAGCGCCTCCACGGTGCGGTTGGAGAGCGTCCTGTATTGCAGCACCGCCATCGCCCGCGCTCCCTATGCCGTCTGGGCGTCCGGCGCCGCGAGGTGGGCACCGATGCTGTCGCCGGTGCGCGCCGCGGCGGCCTTCTCGGCGTCGTGCACGAGATGCGCATACCGGGCGGTGGTGCCGACCTTGGAATGGCCGAGAATGCGGCCGATCATCGTCAGGCTCTCGCCGAGGGCCAGCGCCCGCGAGGCGTGCGAATGTCGCAAGTCATGGATGCGCACGCCCTCGATGCCGGCATGGTCCTTGATGCGGTTCCAGTAGTAGGTGAGGTCGGGAAGGCAGATGCCGGGCTTCTGGCTCGGGATGACCCAGGGATTGCCCTCGATGCGCTCGATGCCGTCGAGCACCTTCAGGGCCGGCGTGGTCAGCGGCACCATGCGCGGGCCCCGCTTGCCGTCGCGGAGCCGGAACTCGCCAGACGTGCGGTCGACGTCGTCCCATCGGAGCGTGAGGATCTCGGACTTGCGGCAGCCGGTCAGCATCAGCAGCCGGATCGCGGCGATCGCCGGCGGCCACATCCAGCCCCCGGCCTCGGCTTCCCTGAGCGCCGCGCCGACGCGGCGGTACTCCTCGGGCGTGAGGAACCGCTCGCGGGACTGCTCGCGGTAGTGCCGGACCCTCTTGCAGGGATTGCGGCCCCGGGGCACCAGCTCCCAGGTCTGGGCCAGCGAAAACATCTTCGAGAGCATCGAGACGACGTGGTTGGCCATCGACGGCGTGTCGCGCAGGCGGTCGTGGAGCTCGATGACGTGGCTCGACCGCACGTCCTTCACCGCCATGGCGCCGAGCGCGGGGACGATGTGCCGGTCGATGGCGGTGCGGTAGAGCTTCTCCGTCTTGGGCTTGCAGTGGACCTTCACGTAGGCGCGCATGGAGCGCGCCGCGAGGTCGGCGACGGTGGGCTCGGGTTCGGGCTTCGGCGGGAAGGGCTCCAGGCCGCGCTTGATGCGGTCGATGACCTCGGCCGCCTCGCGGCGTCGCTGGTCGATGGCCTTCCCGGCGACGGGGCCGAGGGTGACGCGCTTGAGGCCGGCGGGACCGCGCGACTGGACCACGTAGACCTTGCGGCCATTGCGCTGGACGCGAACCCCGAAACCCGCGAGGTCGCGGTCCCAATGAACGGCATCTCTTCCGGTCGCCGGCAGGGCGGCGACGCTGCGGGTGGTGAGGCGGAGGGTGCTTCTCTTCGGCATGACGGTCCCCGGGGTCGCGGCGGCTCGAAAGCATTCGGTCAAAGGGTGACGATGATGAGGACGACGATGCCAACTCCGCGTTCTGCCGGGCTTCGGCCGGCTTCGCTTTGTGCCATCGTCCCCTCCATCACCGCGTGACCGAACGCTTTCCCGGCTCGATCCGGCTCCGGATTGGGAGGGATCGAAACAGGTCATCAAACCGCAAACGAGCGGCATCAACCTGTGGGGATAGCCTAGGCCGGCTCTGGCCTCAATTCAAGGGGGTGAGGGTGCCGAGGAATGAGTAAAACCTATTTAAGACGCTAACTTAGGCCGCACATGGCCGCGACAGGAACCGGGAGGACTTGGCTGGCCAGGGGAAGAAAAAATCGCCTGTCTTTCCGTCGCCCAAATTGAGCGTATCGCCCTCGACCTCGCGCCAGCGCAGGCTCACGATCTCACCTTTCCGGCAGCCCGTCAGCAGCAGCAGACGAATGATGTCCGCCTGCCGCCGGCGGGAAGCGCGACTGGACGCATAACCGTCGAGGACCCGGTGCAGGCAAGCAATCTCCTCCAGCGACAGAAAGCGGGTGAGTGCCACGCGCGGGTTCGGCTTCACGTCGCGGGTGGGGTTCGCCTCGACATGGCCGAGGGCGATGGCGTGGTTCATGATCCGGCGGAAGGTGTCGAGCGCGTGGTTGGCGCCGCCCGGTGCGGTGCGGCTGTATTCGTCGAACCAGCGGTGGACGCGCAAGCGGTCGATGCGGTCTAGCGGCAGGTCTCCGAAGGCCGGCAGCAGCTGGGTTCTCAGCGAGCCGCGCTCGCTCTTTCGCGTCGCCGGCTTGTATCGATCGAAGCAGGCCGACTTCCACGGACCGGCGACGAAGGTGGCGAAAGTCGGCGTCTTGCCGCGCGCGCTCGTGGCCCTGTCGCTGGACTTCCTCGTGACCGCGATTTCCAGGCATTCCCGGCGCACCTCGGCGACGGTCTTCAGCGCCGCCGGCCCCAGCGTGACGCGCTTCGCGCGACCGTCCACCGTGCATTGATAGACGTAACCGCGATGCCCCGACGGGCGGACACGGACCCCGAGACCGGGCACGCGCAAATCCCACACCGTATATTCGCTCGCGGCGGGCTTGAGCCTGGCAATGCCGGCATCGGTCAGACGTGTCTTTCTCGCTCTGGCCATGGCTCAAGCCTGCAGAACCGTGCCAACGGCTTCGACCGCCTCGCGCACCGTCCCGTCCGCCCAGTGCGTGTATTTCAGGGTGGTCGCGGGATGACCGTGACCGAGCAGCCGGCCGATGGTCAGGACGGTCTCGCCATGCTGGAGAGCCGTGCTGGCGTAGCTGTGGCGCAGGTCATGAAGCCGCACGTCGCGCAAGTCGGCTTCGTCGCGGACTTGCCGCCACGTCTCGTCGAGGCCTTTATGGCTGAGGGGGCCGTTCGTCCTCGGCGAAGGGAACATCCAGCTTGCCCTTCGCGGCACGCGGTCCAGGACCGCGTGGGCGGCGGACGATAGCCAGACCGTTCGCGGCCCGGTCTTGCTGTCGGGCAGGAACAGCTTGCCCTCGCGCCGGTAGCGCCACTTCAGCGTGCGAACCTCGCTCGCACGACATCCGGTCAGCAACAGTAGCCTGATGATGGCGACCTGTTGCGGACGGTCGGCCTCGAAGCGGTCGAGTACCGCCGCCAAGCTGCGCATCTCCGCCACCGACAGGAACCGTTCGCGTCCCTCGCGCCGGTAGCGCTTGATGCCCTTGCACGGGTTGCTGCCTTCCGCGCGATAGCCGTAGACCTCGGCCTGGCGCATGATGACGGACAGGATCGGAGCGGACCGGTCCGCCGACGCTGGCTTGGCGTGGAGCGAGGCGAACCACTGCCGCACGTCGCGTCTGTCGATGCCGGCGATCGGGCGGCCCTTGAAGCGCGGCAGGATATGGTTGCGGTAGTAGTTCCGGTTGACCTTGAAGGTCGAGGGTTTCCAGTTGCGGGCGTAGCGCCGAAAGACCTCGTCGGCGATCGTCTCGAACGCGATGTCCGGTGGCGCCGCGGCCTCTTTGTCACTTCCTTCCCGGATCGCTGCGAGCAGGCTCTTGGCCCGAGCGCGAGCCTCGTCCGCACCGATGGAGCCGGCTTCACCGACGATCTTCCAGACCCGCCGGCCGCGGTGCTGGCTATGGATGAAGTAGCGCTTGGCGCCCGAGGGCAGTACCCGGATGCCGAAGCCCCTGAGCTTGCCGTCGCGGATGTCGTAAGTGGCCTTGCGCTTCTTGAGGGCCCTGACGCGGGCGTCGGTGAGGGCGATCCTGGGCATGTGCATCCTCCTGCATTCTGTTGCAGCCGGGGAGAAAACGCGGACCGATTCCGCGTCTCCCGGCTAAACCAGGAGGAAATAAGCAACGCCATATCAGTATGTTAGCACCGAAGGTGCGCGCTAAGGTGTATTCCGGTTGAAGTTCAGGCCGCCAGAATCCCCTTGAACCGATCTTCCTGTTGCTGCTGTTGCGCCTGTGGAGATGTGGGCAAGGCGCGGAGCGGCTTGTCCATCATATCCACAGGCGTCTCGCCTCGGTAGGCCTCGGCCGGCGTCCGCCGGCCCAGCGCCATGTGCGGTCTCTCGGCGTTGTACAACCGAGCGCGAGACCGCCCATAGGACCCGCACACGCAGGTTGCTCTATCGGTGGCATCCTTGGAGCGGCCGCCTTGTCCGGATCCGTAATGTCGTAGAGAAGGCGGGCATTGCCCGCGCGCGATGCGCTCTCGACGGAACTGTACCGGACCTCTGGCAGGAAGTTCCGCTCTGGATGTTCGACCGCGTGGCCTGCGCGGGGACGCGCGTTGAGGAGCGTGGCCAGGTGGATCTCTCCACGTTGTCCGCTCTGGCATCGCTCGTGTCGGATGCGCTGGGTAAGGCTCCCGCGACGCGCGCAGGATGGGTCTCCGATGACCAGGATCGGGGAGAGACCCATGCGAGATCGACACGGGGCGCATCGCAGGCGCGGGAGGAGATCGGAGCAGCTCGATCTCTTCGCCCAGGCGGAGAGCAGCAGTCCGGAGGACACGCCGACATGGTGCGCGCTTCCGGGCCGGACACGCCGGAAGGCGACCGAGCTGATGGTTCGGCTGATGCTGGACCACGTGCACGATCCCCGCGATCCGGGGGCGGGCGGTCATAATGTCTGAGAAGATCGGAGCGCAGCATCTGCGCCGCAAGGCGATGCTCTATGTCCGGCAATCCTCGCCTCACCAGGTCATGCACAACCGCGAGAGCGGCACGCTGCAATACGCCATGACGGGTCGGCTGAAGGCGTTCGGCTTCTCGCAGATCGAGGTCGTGGATGAGGACCTGGGCCGTTCCGCGGCTGGCGCGGTCGCCCGTGCCGGCTTCGACCGCATGGTGGCCGAAGTCTGTCTCGGCAAGGTCGGCGCCGTAGCGGCGCGTGAGGTCTCGCGCTTTGCAAGGAACAGCCGCGACTGGCAGCAGCTGGTCGAGATGTGCCGCGTGGTCGACACGGTACTGATCGATCAGGACACGGTCTATGCGCCGCGCCAGAGCAACGATCGCCTGCTGCTCGGGCTGAAGGGCAGTCTGAACGAGTACGAGCTCGACCTGCTGCGCCAGCGCTTGCTCTCGGCCCGCTACGAGAAGGCGCGGCGCGGCGAGCTCGTGGTCGGCGCGCCGGTTGGCTTCGTCAAGGCGGGCGACCGGCTGGAGAAGGACCCGGACCGGAGGGTGCAGGAGGCGATCCGACTGGTCTTCGACAAGGTCGAGGAGCTGGGTAGCGCGCGACAGGCGCTGCTGTGGTTCCACGAGCACGATCTGAAGTTGCCGGCGAGGCAGGGCAACGGCGACATCGTGTGGCGCCGGCCGAGCTACGCCACCCTGCATCGGATGATCGTCAACCCGGCCTATGGCGGCGGCTATGCCTATGGCAAGACGACCGTGGAGCCGGGCTATGATGGGGCACGGGCGCGGCCGAGGATACGGCGCAAGCCGCGCGCCGAGTGGCTCACGCTGAAGCCCGGCGCGCACGAGGGCTATGTCGAGTGGGAACGCGCGGAGGCGATACGCAAGATGGTCAGCGACAATGTCTCCGCAAGCCGTCATCACGGCGCGCCCAAGCACGGCGATGCCCTGCTTGCGGGCCTCCTGCGCTGTCGCCGTTGCGGCCGCAAGCTGACGGTTCGCTATACTGGACAGAAGCACAACATCCCGCGCTACAGCTGTACCCGGGGCTGGCTCGACAATGGCGAGCCCCGCTGCATCGCGTTCGGCGGACTGCGGGTCGACGACGCGATCGAGGAGATGCTGCTCCAAGTGGTGGAGCCGGGGGCGATCGCGGCGGCCGTGGAGGCCGAAGCGCGACAGGCCGAGAGACGCGATCATGCTCGCGAGATGCTGGTCCGCGATCTCGAGGCGGCGCGCTTTGCGGCGGACCGCGCCTTCCGCCAATACGATGCCACCGATCCCGCCAATCGCCTGGTGGCGGCCGAACTGGAGGCGCGCTGGAACGCCGCGCTCGCCGACGTCGCCGGGATCGAGGCGAAGATCGCCGAACACGATGCGAGCGCGCCGCCATGCGAGGAGCTGTCACCCGCCTCCTTCGCCAGTCTGGCCGACGATCTGAAAGATCTCTGGGCCGCACCGACGACGGATGCCCGGCTCAAGAAACGCATCGTCAGAACCGTAATCCGCGAGGTGGTTGCCAACATTGACGAGGGCGCCAGCGAGATCGTGCTGACCGTTCATTGGGCGGGCGGCGTCCATACCGAACGGCGCCTGCCGAAGCGGCGGCGCGGGCAGCGCAACAGCACCGCGCCCGATATCATCGAAGCCGTCCGCCTGCTGGTCCGCATCGCCGGCGACGATCTGATCGCGGGGCTTCTGAACCGCAACGGTTTGGTCACCGGCAATGGCAATCGCTGGACACGGGAGCGGGTGACCTCGCTGCGATCCCACCACCGGATCCCGGTCCATCGCCCGGCACCCGACGGCATTGAGCCCTGGCTCAACTTGACCAAGGCCGCCAGGCTTCTTCACATCACCCCCAAGACACTCAGGCGGGCCGCAGAGAACGGTGAGATCGACGCCGTCCATCCGCTCGCCGACGGTCCGTGGATCTTCAGCCGGCCGGTTCTCGAAGGCGAAGCGGGAAAAGCCCTCGTCGAGCGCGCCAGATCACACCCCAGACACCCCGCGGGACCGCATCCCGATCAACAAAACCTCTTCTCTTCAATGGCATAGACAGATGGGTGTTGTAATGCCGGATTGTAGAAGCCGATCCAGTCGCCGATGACGCGACGGGCGGTGAAGCCGTCGGCGATGTCGTGCAGGTAGACCGCCTCGTATTTGAGCGAGCGCCAGAGCCGCTCGATAAAGATGTTGTCCATGCACCGGCCGCGGCCGTCCATCGAGATGCGGATGCCGGCCTCCCGCAGGCGCCCGGTGAAGGCGAAGCTGGTGAACTGACTGCCCTGATCGGTGTTGAAGATCTCCGGCGCCCCATATCGCGCCAGGGCCTCGTCGAGCGCGTCCGTACAGAAGCCCGCATCCAGCGTGTTCGACAGCCGCCAGGCCAGCACAAAGCGGCTCGCCCAGTCCATGATCGCCACCAGGTAAAGGAAGCCGCGCCGCACCGGGATGTAGGTGATGTCGGCGCACCAGACGTGGTCCGGCCGCTCGATCGCCAAGCCGCGCAGCAGATAAGGGTAAACCCGGTGCTCGGGATGCGGCGCGCTGGTGCGCGGCGCCCGATAGATCGCCTCAAGCCCCATCAGGCGCATCAGCCGGGCGGCCCGGCGCCGCCCGATCCGCACACCCTCGCGGCGAAGATGGCGAACCATCTGGCGGGCGCCGTAGAACGGATACTTCAGGAACAGATCGTCGATCCGGCGCATCAGCGCCAGCGTCTCCGCGCATTCCCCTTTCGGCGTGTAGTAGAGCGACGAGCGCCCGATCGTCAGCAGACGGCACTGCCGGCTCAGGCTCAGCGCCGGATGGTCGCGCACCACCATCGCACGACGCTCGGGCCGGCTCATCGACCGGACCCGCGCGACAAAAATCCCGCTCCACGATCAACTCCCCGATCTTGGCGTGAAGATCACGAACCTCGCCCTCATGATCCCGGACCCGGCGCTCCGTGCCCTTCGAAAACAGCTCGGCCAGACCCTCGATCGCCTGGCGCTTCCAGGCGCCCACCTGGTTCGGATGGACCTGGTACTGCGAGGCGATCTCCTGAAGCGTCCGATCGCCTCGAAGCGCCTCAAGCGCAACCTTCGCCTTCAGCTCCCCCGAAAACCGGCGTCGTTTGCTGCTCATCTGTATTCCTCCGTCACACGGTGGAATACACCTTAGCGACCTGTCCGGTTTTCCGGCGCCAGCTCACCACTGCTCTCCTGCGTGTCATACACCTTGGATCAAGTTCAAGAAGTGCTGGATAATTTGGCTTGGCGTGCAGGAGCTGAGTCCTTTGTGCCTGTTGATCTGCGCGCGGGTTCGGTGCCGATCGGCGCGGCAACCCATTGATCTGGCTGGATTGCGGGGGGTCAACTAAGCGTGCTTGACAACAGTCAGAGTTATTCATGCGAGTGACGGCGAAGCCAAGGCGGTCCAGGGAAGCGCCGATATCGGTCGCATCGTTCAGAGGGTTCGCGAGGCTCGGCGCCTGGGCATACGACGCATTGCCGATCACCAGCGCCACACACTGGTCCGCAAGCGCTGGCGTCGCGAACGCCGACACGAGCAGCAGTGCGACCGGCAGAAAACTCGACCAGGGGCTCCGCCCATGGACCCTCAAAGAAGTAAGGAAGTAAGGGCTCATGGAGTGAGCGTCCGGGCAATGCGGAAGCCGACGCTGCCGCTGCGGTGAGCGGTGGAGTCCCTGTAGCGCTCCGCCAAGCGGAGCCCCCCCGGAACGTTGATCCAGGAGCTGCCGCGAAGAACGCGCTGGCCGCACTCACCCCCCGATACCCAAGCACTGCCATCAGTGGGTGCACCCGCATAGCTCTCGTACCAGCAATCGGCAACCCACTCCCAAACGTTTCCGAGCACATCGTGAAGGCCGAACCCATTCGCGCCGTATCTGCCGGCCCGTGCAGTATGAACGGAACCGTCGCGGCAAGGAGCATTGTCCCAGCTAAAGTTGAGCTCCGATTTGGCTGTCCTGTCGTAGCCGTTGGCGTGCGTGCATTGCGCCGATGCATCGTCGCCCCAGTAACGAGACGTTCGGGTCCCCGCCCGCGCCGCATACTCCCACTCCGCCTCAGACAAGAGCCGATAACGCTCCCCCGTCTTCCGCGACAGCCACGCCACGTAGGCCTTCGCGTCATCCCAACTCACGCATGGCACCGGGTGGCGCTCATCCTGCCGATATCCGGGATCCCGCCAGCCACGCCCTGAACGCCGTTCCCATTCCCCTTGCTCGTACGTCCAGCAGGCCTCGCCGGTCGAATGACCCGTCGCGTCGACGAATCGTGCAAACTCCCCGCGCGTCACCTCGTACTTGCCGACCGCAAAGGGCTTGGAAATCGTTACCTGGTGCTGTGGGCCTTCGTCTTCATCCCGGCCCTCCTCCCGGGACGGCGAGCCCATGGTGAACGAGCCCGCCGGTATCACCACCATCTCCGGGCACGCCGGGCAGTCCCGGAATACCCGGCCGGGTTTCATGGCCTCCCGCTTGCGTGCCGCTTCATTTCCCGCCGCTAGCAGCACCTTGGCCGCCTCCACGCTCAAATGGCCCGTGGCCGAGCCGCCTTGAGACGATTGCCAATCTCCAATTGCAGTGCGCGTGCGCCGGCCGAACAGGCCATCCGGCTGGCCGGGATCGAAGCCGAGCGCTGCCAGACCTTCCTGTATGCGCCGCCGTTCTTCGCGCTGGAGACCCAGGGCTGCCTCCACCTCTTGCGGCGATGGACCCGGAGGCGTAACGGTATTCTCCAGCTTTTCGATGTGCTCCTCGGCCAGCTTGGCGTACAGCGTGTCCGGGTACTGCTCGACAAAAAGTCGATAGCTGGAGAACGTGTTCACACGCTCCGCCGCTTCATAGGCTCTGGCCGCGAGCTGCTCCCGGGTGAGTTCAGCAGGGGGCAGATCGGTGACCGACGTGGGAGCCGGCTCTGGAGGTGGGGGCTCCTCCACCTTCGACACGAAGTAGAAGTCCCCGCGCAGCGAACTGTTCTCCCACGGTGTCTGTTCGCCGTTGGTCGCCTCCTCGACCGCTACGCGCACACGCTTGAACACGTCCTCGATCTTCAGCCCAGGCACGACCAGCGCCTCGGCCAGTGCGGCGGTGTACGGCGAGTTTTCCCCCTCGCCGTCGAACGCTACCTGACTGGGCGCCGCCGCGTACGCGATCAGCGATCCCGATGGCGCGTCCATCTGCGCGAGTCCCTGGCTCCCACCCCTGTACCGACCTTCAAATGGGTTGTTCCTGCACGCGTCGAGGATCACCATGTTCAGCCGGTTTCCCGCCTTCTTCATGCGCGCCAGGACCCAATCCATCAACACCGCGTCGGTGTGGAAGTCCACCTCGCTTTCGATCTCCGCCCCGAGCGGAATCAAGTAGTTTTGTCCTCTGTCCTCTACCCCGTGACCGGCGAAGTAGAACAATCCGACCGTGTCGCCCCCCGCCTCAACAAGCCGCTTGCCGAACGCCTTGATCGCCTTCTTCATCGCCGCCTGGTCGGCATCGGTCACGAGCTGGACCTCGAAGCCGCTGGTCTTCAGGGACCTGGCCATTGATTGTGCGTCGTTGACCGGATTGGGAAGCTTTGGTGCGTTCTTCGGATCGTAGCCGCCGTTTCCGACGACGAGCGCCACACGAGTGGACGCCCACGCAGGCTCCGACCAGAGCACGGCGGCAAGCACGAGCGCGCACCCGACCAAGACGAAGCTGTTGTGGATCAGCCTGCCCATGATCTCGCTCCTCCCCAGACAGCGGCGTGGTTAAGGAGATAGAGACAGAAAACTATCGACTCGGCGTCACGTTTCGAATTTCGACGCGCCTGTTGATCGCTGCCTCGGGATTGTCTTCGTCTAAGAGCTGGCGCTCGCCCATCCCCTTCGACGAGATGAGGGTGGGATCCAACGTGAATTTCCGGACGATGTAGGCAACGACAGTTGCAGCCCTCTGTTGCGACAGCGCGTCGTTGTACTCCAGCGTGCCCTTTGCGTCGGTGTGGCCGACGATCTCGACGGCCTGGCCTTTGAGCTCCTCGCTGGAGAGCGCCCGGCCCAGCACGTCGAGCGTCAGCAGGGATTCGTTGTCGAGCTGCGCGGAATCGAAGGCGAAGTTGACCTTCAAATCGATAGAGGGAACGGCTTTCTCGCCGCCGGTGACGGCCACGCCTCTGTCGCCGGAGAGACTGCGTACTTTGGTAACTTCACGTGTACCGCCGGGCTTCTCCAGTGCGTCGATGATGTCCTGCTCGGTCGGTGTCGTTTGGGCGCCGCTGCCGGTCACGATGAGGATCGATGCCGCGAGGGTCGCCGCTGTCGTGAAAGCGATGCTGGATGTCCTCATGCCGCTATTCTCCCTGCTTCGTTTCGAGGGTAACGAAGCTCGCGCTCACCACCCGCTGAGGCTGGGAGGGATCGGGCCGGGCGATGATGGCCTTCCGCAGCGCCGTCAGGAACTCGCGCTCCGTCTCGACGAGTGGGCGGTCGTCTGCAAAGAGCGGGCTCTTGGAAGCGAGGGCGACGATCATCTCGTTGCCGAAGGGGGCGGAGACGGTGAACTTGGGCCGCCCTTCGAGCCCGTCACCGAACGTGAGCTGCGTCTGCGGCGGCAAGGTGGAGAGTGTAAGCGCATCGGACTCCACCAGGTTGACCACGTTGCCGTCCGCCTGGATGTAGGCCACGTGCAGATAGCCTTGGAAGTCCGCCATCGCCACGTCGAACGTGAGCGTCTCTTCGGATCGGTATGACGACTTGGGAAGCGAGATGGCTGGCGTGCTCGCGTGGCCCAAGGGCTTCTCGATCGTCATGAGCGCTTCGCACTGCGGCCAAGAGCGGAGGTCGACCTCAACACGCGCGTTCGACTTCGCGGCCGCCTCCCGAATTTTTGCCAGGTCCTCAGCGGTGCCGACGAAGCCCACGACAATCTGCTCTTCATCCCGCTTCTCGATTGCGATGCGCCCGCACCCGATCTCCGGCAAGACCAGCTGGGGGATAATTGGCGTAGGCGGCTCAGGCTTCGGTTTGGGCGGATCGGGCTTTGGCTTGGGAGGGTCGGGTCTGGGCTCCTCGACGAGGCGCATCGAGAAGCCGTACTTTACCCGCTTCCGAAACGTGTCGTACGAGATCCGCCCGAAGCCCCGATCGCCCCAAGCCTGGCCCCACGAGTTCATCACCGTGAAGTGCTGACCACGCTCGGAGTACCCGACGACGGTGACCGCATGACCTCCCTTGCGTTCCTTCGGGGGGCCCGCGCGCCAGACCATTCGCCCGCGCAAGCGGTGAAAATCCCGGTTGGGCAACATGGCGATCACGACGGGGTGCCCGCCGAAGAGTTCGCCCTTCACCTGATCGAGACGGTCGGTATCGACCATCTGCCACTCGGCAATCCTGAACTCGGAAGCGCGCGAGGCCATCCCCGCGCTTGGTCGCCGGCAACGGTCCGCGACGTAAGGATATTCGGCGAACGTCAGGGAGCCCTTCTTGAGAAGATCAAGCGCGGCGGTAATTCGCGACCCGTCATCGCATGCAGCCCCCGGACTTCGGATACTATCGTAGATGTAGGCGGGACTAGGTATGTCTTGCGCCGTTAGCCGCGCTCCGCCGCCAGCCCGGCTGTTGTAATAGGAGCGCGCCGCGTAGCCGACCGCCCAGCCCACACACGAGCCCTGATCGCCCTGATCGCCTGGCGGGGGAAATCGGGCGCTGAGATCGACGGAGGGAGGAAGGTACGCGCGGAAGAGAGGCGTACGCGGCTTTTCCGCGAGCTCCGCCTCGGTCTCCAACACCGCGCCCGTCGCGTAGACGGTGTCCTCCGGGTCGTGAGCATCCTGAGTCTGCGCCTCCTTGGATAGAGCGGAAGCGACTAAACCCGCGAAGAAGGCCAGGAATAGGGCACCTGTTTGCACGGCCGACATGGCCTGCCTGCCCCTCGGCTTGCGCACACGGCTGAGCCCACCGGTTGGGGCAGACGCTTCGTGCAGGAACGCAAGTAATCGCCGAATGACCGATGAGCGTGCGGGTTCGGCCCGTCTTCGCCACATTCCTATCTTGCGTGACGTGCCAACGAGCCAAAACTCACGCGGATCAGCCAAATGTGGAACGCGGTAGGAATTTCCGACAAGGCTGAATCGGCTGACCAGGTACGCATGGAATGGATACAAAGGACATAACGGCGAGAGCACCGACGGCTGACAGGCGGTCTCGCTAGCTTCTTGGCGACCAGATTCTCTATGGATGCCGTGGCGTGGGCGCGCCCAAGGGAAACTCGCCGGCAGACTGGTAGCGGGACGGTGGGTGTTCGGTTTGGAAGGAACGGCGGGAGCGGGCGCTGAGAAGCCGGGTGGCGCGCTATGCCGCGGACAGAACTCTATGGTCCTTATCAATTCAGCATGGAACGAATCGCCATCCGGCTCAACCGATAGACCACGGCAGAACGCTGGAGCAGATAACCTCTCACGCTGCTTGGGAAGCATTCCGGCGCTCTCTCCGGTCTTGGCGGTCACACTAATGGCAGGTGTGAGCCGCAATGATCTTGATGCGGAGGCGCCGGTCGTCTCTCTCCAAGCGCCCGCGAGTTTCGCGGCGCGCGCCTGTTCGTCTCCGGCGAGCATTGTCACGAGCAGAGGCGCTGCCGTTGCGAACGGCTTCACTGACAGATAGAGCGCGCGTCGTGCTCTGCATTCGTGTGGCGCGACGTGAGAGAATTCTGGCTGTTCGTGTTCTTACCGTCATCGTTGCCGCCTTGAGTGACGTCGTCTCGGTGGACGGTTGAACTCTGTGGTCGACAGCACTCGTCAAGCTGTTGCATCAAAATGGAAGGCGCTGAACCCGTGACTTGGGTAGGTGCAAGGACGGGAATGCAGCCTGTCGCTAACCCCTGGCGCGGTTCAGCGCCACCCATTGATGGTCCCATGTATTGGAAATCTATTCCAGTCAATAAAACACTGCCCTGGCAGGTGGCATTTCGTCAGGGGCGGACAGGGTGACAACTGCTCCCTTGGACTGAACAGCAGGAGCGGCAGCGTTAGACTCGGGTCGGCAGGAACGGGCAGCGAGAGTCTTGGATAACCGATTTGCCCGGCGCAATCGATGTGCCGATCACGAATGGCGCCCAGGGCGGCAAGTTGATCGAGTCAGATTCTCTCGGGAGCGTTGTCGGGAATGGTCGAGGACACATGGTCGAGGATGTACTCGATGTCCTGTTCGCGTCCCGCAGCCTTCACGTCGCGCGCAATGCTCTGCGCGGGCGAACGGCGAGCAAAGCGCAACGAGGACTGGACCGAAATCATCCACAAGGCGCCATCGTCAACCCGTGTGAATAGGAACTCACATAGTGCGTAAGCGCTCGCACGTAGAGTGCAGTCTTGGAGAGAATTCAGGATTGGCGCGGCAGCGCTTGCAGAGATCCACGGCGAATCGGGCGCCCCGTTTGCTCTCGATTGACCTTACGATTTGGTTTCAGCACGGGGCGGTGACGCCGTTGAGAGTACGAGGGCCTGCGCTTCGTGTGCGGCACTTACGACCTCGTCCATCTCCTGGGCGCGCCCTTCGCGAATCATTTCGTCGCGCTTGAGCGTGGAGAGGATGTAGGCGGCTCGGTACGTGACCTTGACGAGCTCAACCAGCGCAGGAGAAAGCGAGACGGGATCGAGTGCTGATTGCGACTGCAGTGAGTCCAGAGCTGCACGCCGGACATACTCGGAGGGCGACATGTCGCGCTGGCAGGCCGCATCCTCGACGACTTGCCACTCGGCGCAGGAGAATCTGATCGTTCGTGGCGTACGTTGATCGGGAAGCTTGTCTGCCGATTTGGCGTCGGCGAGTGTTTCGCTTGAGTCAGTTTCGATCATGGTCGTTCTCCCTGCCGCGGCAACTTCGTAAAGGCGTATAGATTTGGCAAGTACAGCATCCATATAGGAAGGGGAATGGTACGAATCAATCAGTGTATTACGCGCGAAATACGCAGATTCATTTGTCATAGTCAGGTCGTATTTCATTGTATTACGCGTACGGGATAATGTCGTATTATCAATGTGTTGTGATCGTATTTCTTTGTAATACACTCAATCCAACGCCTCAGTTTTGGTACTTATCATGCTGCAGCAAAGCCGGGCGTAATCATGTCGGCTTGTGGCACAGGAATATGGTTTCTGCACCTTCAGGTGCGTGGGGTGTGGAACCGAAGCGGCTCCGCCGTAGACAGGGACCTATGACAGCCATGAAGACGGTCAAGGCCCCAGCCTGGGTGATCGATGCGAGGGGGAGACGTCGCGGCACTGCGTCACGCAGGACGCGGCGACGATGCGCCGGTGAGTCGCGAAGCGCGCGTTCACGGGACGGAACGCGCGAGGCAACGCGTCAGTTGCGAGCGCGAAGTGGGACAGCAGTCGTTCGCTTGGTCGGTGGGAAGTGATGAGCGGCGGGACACATCGCTCGGAGCGAGCGTCACGCGATGGCGCGCGAGCGCCGAGCCTGACGCGCAGCGGGCGAGCGACCAGTGACAGTCGGGGCCGCGGTCGCGCGTGCGAAGTGCGGCGGCAGTGATGCACTTCGACGGTGCCGAGTGACGCGTCGGGTGACAGGTCAAGGGGCGCGAGTGTCGCGCGACGGCGCGCAAGCGCCGAGCCTGACGCGTAGCGGACGCGAGATGGGTGTGACGGACGCTGCGACGATGGGAGCGTGAAGCATCGGCGGTGCGAAGCACCGCGATGCAGAGCGCGACGCACACGAAGTGTGGGACAGACCGAGCCTGGTGCGGGGGCACGGCGAAAAGGGGGGCGCCGGCTCTCGCTGAAGCAAGAACCGGCGCCGGGGGAAGCGGTAGCGTCGCCATCAGGCGGCGACGCTGTACACGGGGATGCCGAGCTGCTTCGCCTTGTCGACCAGGTTGCCGGTGATGCCGGAGCCGGGGAACGCGATGACACCCTTGGGCAGCAGGTTGAGCAGCTCGTCGTTGCGGCGGAAAGGCGCGGCCTTGCCGTGGGCGTTCCAGTCCGGACGGCAGATCACCTGGTTGACGCCGCGCGCCTCGGCCCAGCTCGCCGCGATCTTCTCGACGCCGGGGCCGCCGCCGTGCAGCAGAACCATGTCGCCGTACTTCGCGCGCGTGGAGTCGAGCGTGGTCCAGACGGCGTCGGCATCGCTGACGGTCTTGCCGCCGGTGATGGCGACGAGGGTGCCGTCGGGGAGGTGCGCCTGTGTGTCGCGATCCTTGCGTGCGCGGCGGAAGTCGCGTGCGTCGATGGTGGCTGAGGTGAGCGCACCGGTCTGCGAGGTGTGCGATCCGTGACGCGGACGCCAGACGTCGCCGGTCTCAGTGCGGTAGGCGTCGGCGGCGAGATCTCGCATCTTCTCGAAGGCGTCGCGCCTGTCGCCGAGGTTCTGTGCACGGTCGGTGAGCGTCTGCAGCTCCCAGGCCTTCACCTCGGTGCCGTCCTGTGCGCGCTCGAGGTCGCGCATCTCAGGCGTGATGCGGTCGACGGCGCGGTCGAGCCTCTGGACTTGGCTGTGCAGCATGTTGACGAAGCCCCACATCAGGGCCTCGCGCTCGTCGGCCATCTGGGTGCCGTCGACGGTGATGCCGCCCACGATGACGCGGATGGCTTCGCTCAGTGCCTCGATGGCGTCGTCCTCGTCCCAGACGACGCGGCTGTCGAGCTCGCCGCGCTCAGGGGTTGCACCGAAGAGCGCGATGTTGTCGCACACGGCAGCGGTTGCGGACGCAGTTGCGGAAGCGGTGGTATCGATCATGACGCTCTCCTAAGCGTTCATCGACTGAGGCCCGATGCCCCGTCGTGATGTTTTTGTTGGCTCACGGCGCGCGCACGACTCACCTCTCGCTAGGGTGTCTTGGGCGGGAGTTGGTGCGGAAAGTCGCCGATGTTGGTGCGGAAGTTGGCGTTCTGACGGCTTGGGGAGGCGCAGCGCGATGCGAGGCGCCGCGCGCGCGTGGTTCCGCGTGCGCAGTGCCTCGGGTTGTTGAGCCGCGTTAAGAGTAGGCATCGAGGCGGCCAGTCGGAGGGCGGTAGCGAAGCGCAGCCCTTCGACTGAGTCGCCGGGGGCAGGGAGCGCTGCGCCGACGCGCCGGCCCCGGTTCAGGGGTCGGCGCGCTTCACACGAGGCGGTGGGGAGTTCGCGTAAGCCAACTTCTCGGTCGGCGACTTTCTCGGCCCGCCCTAGACAGGGCGCGCGCGCTTGGATCTTTGCGCGCGCGCGGCCGGGCCCTTGCGAGAGGCCGGAGCGAAGCGGAGGACCCCGCCTCTTGGCGGGGTTGAGGGAGGAGCACGGCGTGGGACAATAAAACGTCACGACGGGAGTGGAGCCTGTTTCTTCTGTTGCAAGCGAAGCGCGCAGCGAGCGAACGCGAGCGCAGGCGCGAGGGATGCCCGCCCGGAGGGTCGAGACCGCGCAGCGGGCTCGGCAGGGCAGCCCGGTCGCGCAGCGACGCGCCCGGAGTCCCTGTTGCACTGCATGTCCCCCTGCGCGATCGAGTTGCGCGGTCGCCGTCCCAGTCATCACGACCACAGGGGGTGGGAGCACACACGCTGCTCCGTGATCTCGCGAATGCGTGCACGCTGGTGGACACGGACGGGACCGCGAGGGTCCTCGTCGAGGTGCACGACGTAGTAGACGGCACCGGGCGCGAGGATGTCGTCGTGGCGGTAGAGATCGCCGACGTGATCGCTGCCCTGGAAAATGCGCGCCTCGTCGGACGCGACGCGTGTGAAGGTGATGCCGCTCATGGTGCGCTCCTCTTTGGATGATTGCAGCGAGGGAGGTCTCTCTCCCTCGCCGCGACGTTCGATCCGCACGCGCTCCACTCGGCCGCTCGCGTGAGCGAGGGCCGGCGTCAGTCAGCGGGGTGTGACGCGTGAGCGAGCAACGGCGCGAGCCTTGAGGCGAGCGCGGCGCGGCCGTGTGCGACGAGATCGTCGTTGAAGTCGCCGCCCTGGGACGCGATGACCTGCGCGGCGACGCCCGCGCCTGCGCAGCGCCGGACGAGGCGCTCGGCCGCGCGCTCGCCCTCGGTGTCGTTGTCGCGCGCGATGACGAGGCGCCTGACGCCGGCAGGCGGCGCGAATGCGCCGAGGCTGCCGGCAGACAGCGCCGCCGCGGTGACGGTGTCGGGCAACGCGGTGACGATCGACAGCACCGTCTCGATGCCCTCGCCCACCACCAGCGTGCCGGCGGCGGGGCGGCCGAAGCGGACGGCGAGGCCGTGCACGCGGCCGAGCGCCTTACGCGGCGAGGCGACGCCCGCCTTGGCGGGCGAGCGCGGATCGAGCCAGGTTCGTTGCACGCCGCAGACGGTGACGGGAGCGGGGTGATCTCCCGGACCGGAGCGTTCCTCCGGACCGGGGTATTCCCCCGCGTCGGCGGTGACGGAGGCGACCAGCGCTGGCAGGCGGCGCACGCAGTCGGAGTCTTTATATATAAGAGAGGGGTGGAAGCGCAGCGCCGCGAAGCGGCAGCGCGCGAGCCCCCTAGCGTGCAGGTACGCCTCGGCGTGGGTGCCGTCGATGGCGCGGCAGCGCTGCCACAGGCGGCGCGCCGCTTCGCCGGCGTCGTATGCGTCGCCCTCGCCGGCTGCCGGCGCAGCCGGCAGGGCGAGGAAGGCGCGCGCTTCGTCGAGCGCCGCGCGAAGCGTCGAGGCGCCGGTGCGGTGACGGATGATGTCGAGCAGGTCGCCGTGCTCCCCCGTGGCCGCGTCGGTGAACTTGCCGGGCGTGCCGGGGCCTATGAGGCGGACGTAGAGGGAGCGCCCGCGGGCACCGTCGAGGTCGCCTGCGACCCAGTAGCGGCCCTGCCTGCGCCCGTGGGGGAGATAGCGTCGGCAGACGGCCTCGGCGCGTTCAGCGAGGGCGGCGGCGACAGCTGCGGCCGCGCTCACGGCGTGCGCCCCGGGCGCGACGCCGGAACGGCGAGCGGGAGCTTGAAGCATGAGAAACCTCTCGGGCTGCCGGGGGACGTCCGGTTCCGGCCGCTCTCCGGCTCTCGCCGGCGCCGGAACGGCGGGCGCAGCCCGAAGCGCGAGCCCTGGCGTCCGGCGGGAGAGGATTGGGGATGAGCGGGGGCGGCGATGCGTCGGCGGAATGCGTAATGGCCGAGGTCGGCGGTCACGGGCCGGGTGTCGGCTCGAGGACGATCACGGTGCACGGTACGTCCGCGAGGCAAGCGGTGACGAGGAGACGCACCGCACGCCAGTCGAGGCCGCCCAGGCCGCAGCCGATGGGCGGGATGGCGATGGACCGGATGCCGCTGCGCGCGATAGTTGCGGCTAGGTCGCGAAGCCCGGCCTCGATGTCGCCGATCGCGCTGCGGTCGCGCCAGTGACGCTTGGTGGGAAAATGGACGATCCACCGGGGCCCGTCGCAACCCGTGTCGAACGTGAACATGCGTCCGGGCCGCACGCGACCCTCTGCGCATGTGCGGCGGTAGGCGAGAAATGCGTCGGGGTTGAGCGCGCTTCCGGTATCTGATGGTGCGGTGATCGGGTTATTCGATGGTTGCCGGGTCAGGTTCGGAGGAACGCTGTCGGGGTGTCGGACGGCCGTCGACGCGTCAAGCCGCTGCGCGGCTCCTTCGCTTCGCTCCGGCCCTTCGGGTGACCCGCCGCCGTCCATCCGACGGAGTGCATCCATGGCCGTAAGCAGAGCTTTCGGCCATGAGCCGATCGCTCGACGCGGTACGGCGATGGAAGCTGGCGGGGGGTGTTACCCGTTACCGTTACCCTGCCTCCCTAGGGGTTCGAGGCGGTAACGGTTTTCGGTAACACGTCGTTGCGGCCCCGACCATTGACAGCGGCTGGGGGCGTGGCGTTGTCGGCGGTGAGGCGGTATCCGCCTTCGGCAGCGCGCTCGACGCGTCCTTCGCGGACGAGCTTGTGCAGCGCCTCGGCGACGGTTGCCGGCCGGGTCGCGGCGCGCTCGCGGATCTGGCGCTGGGAGAGCGGCGCGTCGGCGTCGGCGAGTGCCTGGAGGATACGCCGTTCGGGGGTTTCCGGCTCCGGCGCGGCTTCGGCCGGCGCCGGGCGCCGGAGGCGCAAGGCGGGTCCCTCGCCGTCATCGGCGAGTTCGATTTCGACATCGTTGAGGCCCGGGGCGGCGCGATGCTCGACGGTCATGACGATCTGCTTGTCCCGCCGGCGCAGGTACAGATTGCTGTCCCCCCATGCGTGCAGCTCGGACGATCCCCTGAGCGCCTGGCCCGGCCGGGCGGCGCCGCTCTTGCGGGCATGGTGGACGAGCAGGATTGCGGTCTCGAAGCGTCGCTGTATGTCGCGCAGGAAGCCGAGGATGGGGGCGACCTCGGCGACGGCGTTCTCGTCGACGCCGTGGAGGCGGACCAGGGGGTCGAGGACCACGAGGCGTGGCCCGACGCGCTCCACGGTCTCCATCAGGCGCTGGCGGTCGTTGCGGTGGTCGAGGCGGAGGATCGGGACGTCGATGACGGCGATGTCGAGGGTCTCGAACCGGGCGCCGGCGGCGCGGGCGATGCCCTCGAGGCGGGCTCGCACGATGTGGCCGGCATCCTCGGCGGCGAACAGCAGGACCGGTCCGGGCTGTTCGGCGGCGAAGCGGCGCAGGCAGGGCACGCCGGCGGCCACGGCGACGGCGAGGTCGAGCGCGAGGAAGGACTTGCCGCACTTGGGTTCGCCGCCGACGATGCCGACCGCCTGGCGCGCCCAGAGCCCGTCGACCAGCCACTGCTGCCGGCGCGGCCGGTTCTCGAGGTCGGCCGGGGTTCGGGTCGGGAAGCCCTTCATCGCCGATTTGCCCTGCGCGGCGGGGCCTCGCCCCAGGTCTCCAGGAAGAGCTTCTCGTCGAGCACCTCGCGATCCTGTTCGGCGGCGATGGCGAGCAGGGTATCGGCCATGACGGTGAGCGTCCTGGGGTTGCCCGAGGCATGGGCGCAGAGCGCGTCCTTGAGGTCGGCGGTCATCAGCGCCGGGTTGCCGGCCTCCTGCAGCAGGTGGTCGAGCAACCGGGCGAGTTCTTCGTGTTCGGCGGGCGCCATGACGAGGCGCTGTCGGATGCGCGAGGCGAGCGGCCGCAGGTCGGGTTGGCCGAGCCTGTCGAGCAGGCGGTTGTCGCCGGCCAGGACGACCGAGAGGATGGCGCGCGAGTCGAAGTCGATGGAGCCGAGCAGGCGGATCTCGGACAGCACCGTGACGTGCAGCTCCTGGGCTTCGTCGATCAGCAGCAGGGGCCGCATGCGGGTGTCGTCGAGATGGGCGAGCCAGCGCTCGCGCAGCCCCTTGAAGCTGGTCCATCGGCTGCCGGTGACCAGGGTGATGCCGAACAGCTCGCCCATCTCGCGGTAGAAGTCGCCGAGACGCGAGGACGGGTGGGAGAGCGCGGCGACGCGCAATCCGTCGGTGCGGGCGAGCCGGTCGGCGAGCAGGCGAAGCGCGACGCTCTTTCCGGTGCCGGGCTCGCCGGTGATCAGGGCGAAGCCACCCTGGCGCACCAGGTGGTGCTCCACCCGGTGGCAGAAGCTGTCGACGGCGGGGGTCGCCATGAGGCCGTCGAACGGCAGCTCGCTTGAGAAGGGGTTCCACTTGAGGCCGAAGAAGGTGAGCAGTTCGCGGTTCATGAGGGGTCTCCCTGTTGGTCGTCCTTGTCGGGACGGGGGCTTGCGGCATGGGGCAGCCAGGCCGGCGGCAGGCCCGTGGCGGCCTGGTTGTCGAGGATGCGCCTGAGCAGCGGCGCGGCTTCGCCCCCGGCGGCGCCGGGGCTGCCGCCGCCATCGTCATCGCCAGGGGCGGTGGGGCGGCGCATGCCGCCGGCATTGCCGCGCTTGTCCAGCGGATAGAGGGTGCACAGCCGCTCGCCGTCAGGGGCGTCGACCAGATCGACGCTGGACAGGTCCCAGCGCGCGTAGCGGATCCAGAGCATGTTCAGGTGGCGCCATGGCGCCGGCATCTGGAAGCGCACGCCCTCGACCGAGACGGTTCCGTCCGAGCGCCTCAGCGTGCGCTTCCGGGTGATCCGGAACGCAGCCCTGAGCGTGTCGACGCCGGGACAGGGCCTCGACGCATCGACGCTGTCGAGCAGTCGCTTCATCGGCGTCGTGCCGAGCTCGCGGTGAACGCGGCGGTGGTAGTCCTGCTCGACCCAGGCGACGGTGGCATCGTTGAGCGTCTTCAGGGTGAGCGCCTCGACCCCTTCGAGCATGGCCATCAGGCGGCCCTCGACCGAGGCCCACAGGACCTCCATCTTGCCGTTCTGATAAGGGGCTCCCGCGAGGGTCGTGGAGTGGACGATGCCAAGCCGGTGCAGCCCCTCCTCGACCTCGCCGGCGATCATCGGCGAGCCGTTGTCGCTCATCAGGGCGCGCGGCAGGCCGCGCTTCATGAAGGCCTGGCAGAGCCCGTGGACGAAGACCTCGGCGGTCTCCGCCAGATACCACTGCAGGTGGCAGCCGAGCCGCGAACGATCGTCCAGGAACCCGAGCAGGATCGGCGTCTTCCATTCGCCGGACGGCGTCAGCACGCGGCGCTTCGCATGGTGGAAGTCGCAGTGCCAGAGGCCGTGGCTGCGCTCGACCTCGTAGCTCAGCACCTCGCGCGTCTGCGCGACCGGCTCGGGCTCGCGCTCGAAGCGCCGGCGCCGGCGCTTGCGGACCAGGCCACGGCTGCGCATCGCCCGGGTCAGCGTCGCGTAGGACGGCATCGGGCCGAGCGCGGGGTCGGCCTCGACCAGCGCGCCGAGATTCTCGTAGTGCAGCTGCGCCGACCACGACGGATGCGCCCGGTACTGCTCGCGCAGCGCCGCGAGCAGCGCCGGCGACATCGCCCGCTCGCGCCCGGCATCGGCGCGCGGCCGCCGCCGCAGCGCCTTGACCGGATCGTGCTCGGCCGCCCGCGCCTGGTAGTACCAGCGTTCGATCGTGGAGGCCGCGAAGCGCACCGGACCCCTGCCCGACGGGTGCTCCCAGTCGCGCCGCGACAGCCGCTCAAGCTCCGCCCGCAGCCGCCCTGCCGGCGGCGGCGAGGCCAGCAGCGGCCCGACCACCGCGAACCGCAGCCGCGCCCACCGGTCGCGGCGGCCGTTCCCGTCGTTGCTGTCCATCCCGGCATCCCTCCCTCGCCGTCCTGGGGAGTTGCCGGTGTAGAGCGGCCTATCCGTTCATAAAAGAAACGCTTTCTGCGGGAGATCCCGGCCCGGCGCCGAGCGTGCAAAAGCCGGTCCACGGCATCAGCCAGACCAGGCTGCGCAACAGCCGCGAGCGGAAGCTGGCGCCCCGCACCGAACCCAGCAGCCAGCGCAGCGGCGCCTCGCCGGGCGGCGCTGCAAGCGCGCCCCGCTTGGCCCGCCATTCCCGGGTGAGCGGGAAGATCTCCTGCCACCAGCGCCGCCAGCGCCTCAGCGTCGACGCCGGAACCCCGCACCGCCGCGCGATCGTCTGCAGCCGCACGCCGCCGGCCAGAGCCAGAGCGCTCACCAGGAGGAACACAGCCCCGACATAGAACCGGCGCCCGAAGAAACGCACCGACGGAGGATTCACGCGGCGCCGGCACACCGAACAGCACAGGCTGAAGCGTCGGGCATCGTCCCGAAGATCGGCCGACAGGCCGTACGGCTTGCGCGGGTAGGTCGCGCTGTGAAGCGCCCCGCCGCAGCGCGGACAGCCCGCCGCACGGCAGGTCTCCGTCTCCGCCGCGTCGACCCGCTTCAGGAAAGCCCACACCCGGGCATCGGAAAGCATGGAGTGGCGGAACAGCTTGTGCGACATTGGGGCGTCTCAGATGATTTCACCGTCACCGAGACAAGCCCTCCGGCGGCCTTCTTGCAAGATCGCCGGGGGGCACCCATCCCAAAACCTCGATTAATCCGAGCCGATCAGCCCCAGATCGCCGCTGAAAGCGTGCGCCCGCTCAGGGGTAGCGGCGCTTGAACTGGAGAGCGAGTCCGCGTCCCATGACGCCGACGCAGTTGACGGGATTGACGATGGCCTCGACGGGTTGGGCGAAGATGTCGCCGCGGGTGAAGTGGATCATGACGTGCTCCCTGACAATCGGAGAGAGGGAGGACGGGACGCTCGGCCCCACCCTATGCGCTTGCCCGGTTCGTGCCGGACTCCCCCTCCCGGCGCGGCGCGACGGCGGGCGATGCGCGAAGCGCGAGCCGCGCCGTCCGGCCGGAGGCGGCTCGGGATGGGCTGCAAAAAGAAGGCCGGTGCCGCGCAGGGAGGGACGCGGCACCGGCCGAAGTCAGCGGGAGGGAGGGGCCCGCTAGAAGGGAATCTCGCCTGCGGAATCGTCGGGATCGGTTGCGGCGGTCGCCGTGGGCTCACTGCCCTGCGCCGGTGCGCCGTTGCCGTTGGCGGGCTTGTCCAAGAACTGGACGCGCCCACCGGGGATGAGCAGGATCTCGGTGGAGAACCGATCCGAGTCCTCGCCGTCCTTGCGCCAGCGCCGGGTCTGGAGCTTGCCCGCGACGTAGACCAGGCGGCCCTTCTTCGCGTGCTTCTCCAGCATGTCGACCAGGCCGTTCTGGAACGTGACGCAGCGGTGCCACTCCGTCCGGTCGATCCGGTCGCCGCTCTGGCGATCGATATAGCTCTCGTCGGTGGCGATGCTCATGTTGGCAACGCGCCCGCCGGAGGCCAGGTGGTTGATGGCGACGTCGTCGCCGAGGCGGCCGATCACTTCTGCCCTGTTCAATCCGAAAGCCATGGTGCGTCTCCTGTTCATCCTGGTTGATGACGATGGGTTGACGAACGGGTCGGGAACCTCTCTCGATCCCCTTCCCGTTCACCCCTCTCCAAGCTCCTCTCAACCTCTCCTCGGCCGTCAGCCCCGACGTCTGCCGGGTGGTCTCCAACCTTGCCGGGGGCACCGACCGGAACAGCGTTGGCGGCGCAGGGCACGTGGCTTCCGGATGCCGGAAGCGGGGCGCAGGGATGGAGGGAGGGGGCTGCGGAGATCGCGCGGGCGCGGCGCGAGCCGCGCTGCCTGCGGAACAGGGGTGGTGGCCGGTTCCCCGTGCACCGCCTCAGGTCGGGCCGCGGCCCGCCGCCGGGCAGGACATGGCACAGGGGGAATATGGGCGGGGTGCCATAGCCGAAAAGGCATGGGCGAGCCGCAAGGGGCGTTGCTAGTATCCGGCGAGAGGCTCACAGTCGAGCAAGCGGGGATGGGGTCATGGCCAGCACATCGAACACGAGGATCGACGAAAGCGCTCTCACGAAGGGGCAGTTGCGCAAGCTGAATGCGTTGAAGAAATCGGTCGGGAACGAGGTCGGCGAGAGAGCCTTCGCTGAATGGCTTGCCGGACAGGAATCGGCATCGGGCAAGGCTGACGACAACGCAGCGATCATCGTCGATACCCTTTGGCCGATGGTCGAGGAGGGCAGGCTGGCGATTCCGCGCGGCGGCTATCGCATAAGGCGCGGGCGCGGGCGGATCATCGTCGAGGTGGCGCGGTCGTAAGTCGCCGGCAGGTTGTCCCGGAGGGTGGGGCGTAGATCGCCCGGGTTCCTCTTCTCCCGTTGCCCGGCCGGACGGGGGGCCGGCACCGAGATCGGGGGGAGCGGCCGATGGGGCCGTCGATCGGGACGGTACTGGCGCGGTTTGGGAATTGGCGCACGGTGGCTGTCGCCGCGGCCGCGATGCTCGGCTGCGTGGCAGGGCTGGCATGGCGGCAATCCCGGATGGGCGGCCTGGAATCCCTCGACAGCCGGGGGTGGTACACACCGGATGAGGCGGCGGCCCTGTTCGCGGCGCTCGACGAGCTCGATCCCTCTGCGAGGACGGTGTACGCGGCGACCGAGTTGACGCTCGACATGGCGTTTCTCGCCGCGTACGGCACGGTGTTCGCGATTCTTCTGTACCGTCTGTTCCGGGAATGGCCGCTCTTTCTTCTGGCGCTTGCCCTGGCGGGCGCGGACGCGCTGGAAAATGTCGCGATTGCGTCTCTCGCACTGAGTTACGACGGCGGGGCGACGCCGCTGTCCTGGCTGTCCGCGGCGTTCACCGCCGTGAAGAGCGCGCTGATCCCTCTGACCCTGGGGGCCATCGCCATCGGTGCGAGCCGCTGGTTCGTGCTGCGATTGCGATCGTGAGCGTGGACGCCGGTCGATGTCGGAGGACGGCTCGCGCGGCGTGGGTGACAGTGGTGGGGCACGACCGGGGACGGAGGGGGCGCTCGGACACCGTGGCGCAATTGCAACGGAAGGCCCGGGAAGAGAGTCGTCCGGGTTGCGGTCCGGCTATGCCCGCCCGTAATAGGGCGTCTGCCGAAAGAGAGGGCCGCGTGCATGACCGATCCGGTCACGCTGACACTGGTTCGCTATCCGCCGCGCGATATCGGCGAACGGCACGGGAAGCGGCGCGTGCGGACTCCGCCGCGCGGGATTGCGACCGCGTCGGTTTGCCTTCTCTGGCTGCCGGCCGCGTTCCATGTGGGTGTCGCGGCCGGCGGAATCGGGTGGACGGCGGAGGGCGGCGCCTGGCTGCAGCTCGCGGCCCTGGCGGCGGGCGGCGTTCCGCTCGGGCTGGCCTGCCGTGTCCTGTGGCGCCGGGCACGCACGGTTGCTTGCTGGACGGCGCTTGTCGTGCTGGGTCCCGCGGTCGTCGCGGGAACGGTTGCGGTTGAGGGGTTCGGACCCCTGGCGCTGGCGACGGTCGCTGCAGCGGCGAGCGTGCCGGCATGGCTCGCCTGTGCGAGGCGGCGCCGTCCGGGCGGTTTGGCGGACTGAAGGTGCGAAGGGCCGCGCCTGCTCGCGGACGAGGCCGTCGCCGTCGGCCTTCCGCATAAAGCGATAGGCCGGCCGGCTGCGCGACACCGGCGCGATACCGTGGCGCCGCGCCTCCTTGCAGGTTATCCGTCCATTCGAATTGTCGTCGTAGAGGGCAAGGGCATGGGAGGACGCCGCGGCCCGCTGCGCGGCGTCGCGGTGGGGACGCGCTCTGCGATGACGAGCGTGTGGATGGTGTCGCAGCACCCGGCGCAGAGACGGCGACTCGAACGCTTCTCCTTATGGCAGACGAAGAACCACCTGTCCCGCGCGTGCCGACATGGACGTGGGCATCACGACATGAAAGCGTGCGGATCTCAGTGGAGGGGCGAGTCGTCCTGGGCGGGGGCCATGGAGCGCCCGACGATGGCGCACCATGCCTCGCGGTCGAGACCGAGCCTGGCATTGAGTCGGTCGCAGAGCCGCTCGGCGTCCTTGAGTGATAGCGCCACCAGGGCGGTGGGCACGTAGCCCGTCATGTTCTCGAAGACGATGCGGATCTGCTGCGGCTGGTCGGGCAGCTCGTAGGCCGGTGTGAAGGCGAACACCGGCTCGTCGGGAAGCTCGTGCGTGGCCATCGAATGTGTCCTTGTTGCGGTAGGGCGGGGCCGCCCGCGAGAGTGCGGGCGGCAACGTGCGCCGGTGGGTCGATCGACGCCGGAGGCGCGCGGTCAGGACGCTTCGGGTGCGGCGATGGGCCAGCGTTGGACGATACGCTCCAGGGTGGCGCGGTCGGGCGCGAACAGCCGGGTGCGCCATGAGACGATCTCGGCGATGCAGCCCATGCGCTTGAGCGCGTCGGTATCGCCATCCGTGGGTCCCTCGATCTCGATGCGCATCGCACCCATCAGGCGGCGACGCGCGAGCCTCCAGCCGTTGGCGAGCGGGAAGGACGCGCCCCGCACCATGATCTCGTCATGGACCTCGGCGGCGGTGAGCCCGGGGCCCCCGTCGAGGCCGAGCGCGGCGCGGAAGTCGCTGACCTCGGCGGGGCCGAGCACGCGGCCGATCAGGTGCTCGCCGTCATCGGCGACGAGGCGGCGGACCCGCATGCTCTCGTCGGGCAGCCGGTCCCAGATCGGCAGCAGCAGGCCCGCGACCAGCCAGAAGCGGGATTCCCGGTGTGAGGGCAGCCCCGCGATCTCCGCATCCCAGAGGGCGCGCCATTCGTTGCCGTGCGCCCTCCGCCAGTTGGAGGCATCGAGGGCGGCTTGCGCGACGGTCTCGCGCGTTGCGGGACGCACCAGGCGCACCCGCTCCTGCACGTCGCCGTCGTCGAGCGTGCGCGAGGGCGCGTCCATGACCAGCGCCGCCCGCTTCGAGTGGCCGTTGACGATGAGGAGCGGCGGCTTCTTTGAGGTGGCCGCATGGAGCTCGATCGCCGCGTCGGCGGCGAGCGGCTCCAGCCGGTCCTTGCGCGCGATCTCGATGATCTCGGTTTCGGCGCCCGAGCCCTCGTGCGTGAACACGGTCTCGCGGCTGGCGACGGCGAGCGAGTCGGCGGCGATGGTCTCGACGCCCCGCTCGAACGTACCGGCCTCGATCGCGATCTCGATGTTGGCCTCGATGCGCGTCTCCAGCGCGCCGAAGAGCTGGTTCTGCTCGTCGATCGGGAGCGCCAGCAGGCGGTTGAGGAATTGCGGCATGGGCGGCAGGTCCTCCTTGAGGTTGCCCTCGTAGACGAGCTTGAGGCCGGTGACCTCCTCAAAGTCGGCAAGCGACCAGCCCGCGATGCTGCCGCGCCAGAGGGCGAGGTAGAACTGGCGCAGCGCCGACTTGGCGTAGAGGCTCTCGAGGTTGTCGCTGGCCCTGAAGAGCGCGGTGTCGTCGCCCCCCATGGCGGTCTGCGAATCGCGCTGACCGCGCGTGATGGCCCCCAGAGAATCGAGGCGCCTTGCGATGGTGGCGATGAACCTGCGCTCGCCCTTCACGTCGGTGGCGACGGGGCGGAAGAGCGGCGCGGAGGCCTGGTGCGTCCGGTGGGTCCGGCCCAGGCCCTGGATCGCCTGGTCGGCCCGCCAGCCGGGCTCCAGCAGGTAGTGGATGCGGCGCTCGGTGTTGGCGCAGCCGAGATCGGCGTGGTAGCTGCGCCCGATGCCGCCCGCCATCGAGAACACCAGGATCCTCTTGCTCCCGTCCATGAATGAAGCGGTCTCGGCGAGGTTGGCGGAGGCGGGCCGCGACCGGAGAGCGAGCCGCTCGCCCCTGGCGTCCTCGATCCTGAGCACCCGACGCGAGCGGCCGGTGATCTCGGCCACGGCGTCGTGCCCGAAACGGTGGACGATCTGATCGAGCGCCGACTGCACCGGCGGCAGCGCACCGAGCTTCTGGATCAGCGCCTCGCGCTTCGCCACGGCCTCCTGGCAGAGAACCGGGTTGTTGTGGGCGTCGAAGACGGGGCGCGACATGAGATTGCCGTCATCGTCCTCGAAGGGCTCCTGCAGCTGCACCGGGAAGGCGTGCTCCAGGAAGTCGAGCACGTACTCGCGGGGCGTCAGGTCGATGGAGAGATCGTCCCACTCGGAGGCCGGGATCTCCGCGATGCGGCGCTCCATCAGCGCCTCGCCGGTGGATACCAGCTGCACGACGGCTGACCGCCCGGCGTCCAGGTCCGCCTCGATAGCGCGGATCAGCGAGGGGCACTTCATGGAGGTCAGGAGGTGGCCGAAGAAGCGCTGCTTGGCGCCCTCGAAGGCGCTGAGCGCAGCGGACTTGGCGTTCTTGTTGAGGGTGGAATCTCCGTCGACGATGCCGGTGGCCTTCAAGGCGTCATGGATGTTGGCGTGGATGATCTTGAAGGCGCCCGCGTACGAGTCGTAGATGCGCCGCTGCTCCGGCGTGAGCGGGTGTTCCAGGATGTCGACCTCGACCCCGTCGTAGGAGAGCGCACGCGCCTGGTAGAGACCGAGGGCCTTGAGGTCGCGCGCCACCACCTCCATCGCGGCGACCCCGCCCGCTTCCATAGCCGCGATGAAGGCGGTGCGGGTCTCGAACGGGGTCTCGCCGGAAGCCCAGAGCCCGAGTCGGCGCGCGTAGGCGAGGCCGGGGACGGTGGTGGCCCCGGTGGCGGAGACGTAGAGGATGCGGGCATCGGGGAGCGCGTTCTGAAGCCGCAGCCCCGCCCGTCCCTGCTGCGAGGGCTTCACCTCGCCGCGCGAGCCCTTGGACCCCGCCGCATTGGCCATGGCGTGCGCCTCGTCGAAGACGATGACGCCCTGATAGGCGTGGCGCCGGTCGTCGTCCTCGCCGTCCGCGAGCCAACCCACGATCTGGTCGAGGCGCGACGGCTTGCCCTGCCGCGCGGGCGAGCGCAGCGTGGCATAGGTGGCGAAGAGGATTCCCTGCGCATGGGGGATGTCGGCCCCCTGGCGCACCTTGCCGAGGGGGATGACGTCTTCCTCGCGGCCGCCGATGGCGCACCAGTCGCGGCGCGCGTCTTCCAGCAGCTTGTCCGACTGCGAGAGCCAGAGCGCCCGCTTCCGTCCTCTCAGCCACTGGTCGAGGACGATGGCGGCGACCTGCCTTCCCTTGCCGCAGCCAGTGCCGTCGCCCAGCATCCAGCCCCGCCGGAAGCGCACCGGCTCGGACAGGACCTCGTCGCCCGCGACGATATCGTCGGCTTGGTCATCGCCCTCGGTATCGACGCGCTGCACCGTCTCCCAGCCGGCGCCGATGCGGTACTCGGCGGCGAGGTGGCGCTCGTGCGCCTGGCCGGCGAGGACGACGCTCTCGAGCTGGGCGTCGGACAGCAGCCCCTCGGTCACCACGCGCTCGGGCAGCAGCGGGCGGTAGGACGGCATGGGATGCGGCACCGCCGCCATGGCGCCCGACTGCACCAGCGGCGTCGGGTGCTCGTCCGCTCCGGGGATGTGGATGCTGGATGCCCGCCATCGTGCGTAGGGGCCGGAGGGTTGCGCGGCCCCGGCGGAACCGGGCCCGGCCGGCACCGCCTCGTACGCGAGCTCCGCGACCGGGCCCCAGTCGTGGGGCTTCGGCTCCGGCCGATGCGCGGCGGTGCTGGTGCGCCTGGGCCGGGGCGCGGGCGCCTGGCCGAACAGGTCCGCGCCCGGCACGGGCTCGATGGGACGCCGCGCCGGCACGGTCGAGGTGACGACCTGGAGCAGGTGGCCGGCGTCGCGCACGGGGTGGCCGGCGTAGATTTGCCCGTGCTTCTCTCCGCCCCTGTCGAGGACGGTGAGGCGGGTGTCGAAGGTGGTGCCGCGGCGCGCATAGGCGCGACCGTCGATGGGCGCGGTGAACACCGCATGGGCCGGCGGGTCCAGGGATGCGAAGGCGTCCACCCACGCGGCATCGCCGGGGACGCAATGCGCCGACGAGATCGCCACGAGCCGCCCGCCGGGCGGGAGCATCGAAAATGCCGAGCGGATGTGATGCAGATCGACGTGATGGCGGATGCGCTCGACCCCGGGGCTCGCCGAGAAGGGCGGGTTCATCAACACCACGGTGGGCCGCAGCTCTGGCAGGCGGTCCCTGATCGACTCGGCGTTGTGGCGGCTGACGGTGCAGCTGGGGAACAGCCCGGCGAGCAGGCCCGCGCGGACGGCGGCAATCTCGTTGAGGTGCAGCGCGCCGGCGGCTCCGGTGCCAAGCGCGAGTTGCGCCATCACCGCCAGCATCCCGGTGCCGGCCGAGGGTTCGAGCACGACGTCGCCGGGACGGATCATCGCGGCCTGCAATGCGGCGTAGGCCAGCGGCAGCGGCGTCGAGAACTGCTGATACTTGAGCTGCTGCTCCGAGCGCCGCGTCTGCGAGGGTTCCAGTGCCGCGAGGGTCTCCAGCATGCGCAGCATGGCAGCGGACCCGCCGGGACCTGCGCCGGCCTCGCGCCGCATGGCGCGGCCGTAGCGCTGGAGGAACAGCACCAGCGCGGCCTCGGCCGCCTCGTAGGAATCCTTCCAGAGCCAGGCGCCGTCCGCGTCGGAAGCGCCGAAGGCGGCGGTCATCGCATTGCGCAGCGTGCGGGCATCGAGCGCCCGGCCGGCTTCGAGGACGGGCAGCATGGTGCGGGCCGCGGCCAGCAAAGCGGAGGGGGCTGAGGGAGACTTGGATTGCGGGTCGGTCGGGACTTCGATGGGGGACGCGGGGACGACGGCGGGCGGGCGCGCGGGCGCGGCCGGCGCCGGGTGGGCGTCGAGCATGTGCGGGCTCCGATGACGGGGATGCAGGAAGGGCCGCAGCGGCACGGCGCGGGGCACTGGCCTCCACGCCGCTCCGACCGGCCTGCCCCGCCGCCGCCATTCGTGCTCCTGACGGCGGAGCGCGCGGCGGCGGTCAGGCCGCGCGCTGGTTCAACGGCCGAATTCCCGATCCGGAACGGCGGACGCCTCGAAGGCGAGGCTGAGCCTGCTCAAGAAGAACCGCAGGAAGGGCAAGCAGGGCGTGGCGGTGGAGCCCGGCGTCGGCCGGGCTGAATCGCGCAGTGGGGGTGGGTCCGTTCGAGGGCTGGTGGGCGGGCATGCCGCCCGCCGGAACTACGTCCGGTTCACCGCCGCTTCCGCGAGGCGAACGCTTCTGCCGTCACGCCGTTGCCGCCCCGCCTCCGGCGATGTCGCGCGCGATGGGCAGAGCCCAGCCGGGCAGGTCCCGCGCGTTCCGGGACAAGTCGTGCTTGACCGCATCGGGGAGCTGGCGCCTGAGGGCCGCAACGACCCGGGGGTCGCGGGCGGCGTCGGGGCCGAGCCAGCGAAGCGCCTGGGCCACCGGGGCCGCCGGGTGGCCCGCCCAGCGCATGACGCGGGGTCCGGCGTGCCGGAGCCGGACGGTTGCGCCGTCGATCCCCACGGCGCGCGTGGCGCCGTCGGTGACGTAGCCGGGGCTGGCCGGCACCGCGTTGGTGAGGCCGAGGCGGTGGGCGGCCGTCGCGCCGTCGGGCATGATGCGGGTGCCGTCGCGCCGCGCGAGCGCGGCCAGGGCGGCGTCGAGATCGACCGGTGCGGGCCGCCCCAGCAGGGCGCTGGTGCGGGCCAGGTCGTAGAGGCCGCGGCCCGCCCGGCGCAGCCGGCCTGCCCTGACGAGGCGGGAGAGCGCCTGGTCGACGGCCTCACGGCTTCCGAGGTCGAGGAAGTCCTTGGGCGTGCACACCCAGCGTCCGCGGCCGCGCGCGCTAAGGCGTTTGACTATGCGGTCGGCCAAGCGTGTCATGACGCAGTGTCCCTACGACTTATTCTTGTCAGAAACCATAGGTACTATTTCTGTCGAATCAAGCCTACCGGATGTTGGGCGGGCCGGCTAGAGCAGGCCCTTCGTGCGGAAGCTGAAGGCGGCGCCCGACGTGACGACGATGTGGTCGTGGAGATCGACGTCGATCGTCTTGAGGGCGTCGCGCAGCCGGTTGGTGATCTCGACGTCGGCCCGCGACGGCGTGTGGTCGTTCGAGGGATGGTTATGCAGGACGACGAGGGCGGAAGCGCCCACCTCCAGCGCGCGGACGCAGACCTGGCGGGGATAGACCGGGGTGTGGTTGATCGTGCCGGTCTGGAGACGCTCGTCGCGGATCAACCGGTTCTTGGTGTCGAGGTACAACGCCCGGAACTCCTCGACGTCGCGGTGTGCCGCCAGAGTGCGACCGTAGTCGACGACCTTCTCGTAGGTCGCGAGCTGGGGATGGAACGTCTCGGGCAGGGCGGCCCTGGCCATCGCGATGCCGAGCGCCTCGGCGGTCTTGACGGCGGCGATTCCGGCTTCGTTCAGCCCGGCCACCGCGCGCAGCGTGTCGGTGCGTGCCGCGAGGACGCGTGCTGGCGAGCCGAAGGTGTCGAGCAGCACCCCGGCGAGCTCCGAGGCTTCGGCGGCGGGGAGGGATCCGGTCAGCAGGAGCTGCAGAAGCTCGCGGTCGTCGACCGCCTCGCGGCCGGCGCGGAGAAGGCGCGACTGCAGGTCGTCGAGCGCAGTGTCGGCAGCGGGGTGCCGCGCTGCGGGCGCGGGGAACGGGGCCACATCGCGCAGGCCGGGGGTGGGCGCACCCGAGAGGCTCATCGCCCGGCCCTCCGGAGTGTGGCCACCAGCTCGTTGATCGTTTCCGGATCGGCGCCGCATGCCTCGCCCCAGCCGCGCAGGTTGCGCTCGAAGTCCTCGATTGAGCCGAGATGGGCGTCGAAGAGCGGAACGTGGGTCGTGGCGGCCAGGACGGAGTTGCCGCAGACCGCGATGCCCGTGATGGCCGGGGTGGTCATTGGTTCCACACCCAGCAGCCAGCACAGGAACGCGGCGAACATGGGCGAGAGGTTCTCGCCCCGGCGCGGGTCCATGGGGTGCATGGCCCGGGGCGGTGCGGGCGGCATGTCGGGGATCGCGAGGGCGGCGCTCGAATGGGGCATGGCACGGCTCCATGACGGGGAATGGAAACGCCCCGCCACGGGAGGAGAGACCGCGGCGGGGCGCCGAAGGAGAGCGGGAGGCGGCGCCGGAGTCCTCCAGGTTCCGCGCCGCTCGCCCGATGAACGCCCCGTCCTGCTCCTGGCGGCGCCGGAGAGACCGGGGTGGGGAGCGCGCGCTCAGTCGTCCTCGGCAAACATTATGGTGATGACGGGCTCACCCTCGTCGCCGGCGCCGATCGCCACGATGGGGAAGTGCTTGCGGGGCGGCCGGTTGCTGTCGCACAGGTCCTTGCGGATGTCGCGCACCAGCACGCACATGGTCACGCGGTCGCGGTTGGATGCGCGGAGCGCGTAGTGGCGCGCCATCCAGAGCACGTCCCACAAACGCCCGCGCTCGTCCTGGAAGCCGCGATAGCCCTCAGGCAGGGCGATGAGGCGGTTCCAGCTATGGTGAGCTCACCATAGCTGGACTTATGGTAACGACGGGGCTATGGTGAGTTGCAGAGTTAAGTCCTTGAGCTAACAAGCGAATCACCCCAGAGCGCTATCCATAGTATTAACATTCTCCTCGCGTCAATCTAACTGCGAAGGAGAATGAAGATGCGGCCAGTAAGCGATCCAGGGTGTTCATGGCACGTCATTAACCAACCGTATGCGGAGTTGTTGTCGGAGTTTGACGTTTACCTGCAACAAGCAGGCACTCCCGAAAACGCCATCCGGTTTTATCTCGGCACGGCAAAGCATTTCTTGGCTTGGTTGAAGGCGGACGGAACGGCGTCGGAAAACATTGATGATGCGGTACTGTTAGCCTTTCGGGACCACGATTGCCGCTGTTTCCTCTCGACGCAAGGGTTTCCCTGGGCCAGACCGGGACCCGGGCTTGGCAAGAAACCCATGTCGCGGGCTATCCGCTTTGTGAACTTCTTGGAGAGCAGCGGCAGAACCTGGCATCCTGGCGAGAGTCAACTCGGCATTCAATACCTTGAAGATTACACCGAACACTGTTTGGAGATGGGGTATCGAGAGGCAACCCTTCACGACGCCCAGATGTACATTCGCCACTTTCTTGTGTGGCTCCACCGAACGAGAACTTCAATAAAGTCGATCAACCAGAATACTATCGAGTCGTTCCTCAATCACGACTGCCTTTGTCACAACTACGCTATAACTCCCAACAAACTTAGCAATGCCCGACCCTATGAAATTTTTGTCAAGAACTTTGCGAACTACCTGGCCGAGCGGGGCGTGGCGCCAACGGCTTTTGTGAAGTTGACGCGAAAGGATCGTCGAAGACTTGAAGGATTTTGCGTCTGGCTTGAACAGCATCGCGGCGTATGCACATCGACAATCGAGGAACATGATCGCTATGCATCGATTGTTGTCGACAACCTTGGAACCGACGCGAGCAAGTACAATGCCGCTTCAGTCCGTCAGGTTCTGCTCCGTGAATTTTCCAATTGCAGCGTAGGCCGGGCAAGGGCCATCGCTCGTTCCACGCGCATGTACCTGCGCTTTCTCACGTTGGTCGGCACATGTTCTCCTAGCCTCATCAACTCAGTTCCATCTCCAGCGTTTTGGCGGCTCTCGACGCTGCCTCGTTACATGCCCATGGAGGACGTCGAGCGCGTGATCGCATCCTGCGATGTGAACACGCCTGGAGGCGTGCGCAATCGCGCCATTCTGCTGCTACTTGCCAGGTTGGGCTTGCGCGCTGGAGATATCTGCGAACTTGGGCTCGCTGACATCGATTGGGTCAACGCCGAAATCCATGTCTGCGGCAAGACGAGACGGTCTGTGGCATTGCCGCTCCCACAAGACGTTGGCGATGCGGTGTTGCATTACATTCGCACAGCTCGTCCGTCCGCCGCGACACCAAGGCTGTTTCTGTGCCTGAATGCGCCACATCGGCCTTTCGCCAATTCCAGCGCGGTATCGACGTTAGTCGCGGCCTGCCTGAAGCGCGCAGGTATACATAGGACACGTGGTCGAGGTGCCCATCTTCTGCGCCATTC
This sequence comes from Alphaproteobacteria bacterium, assembly GCA_965207055.1. Lineage (GTDB taxonomy): Bacteria > Pseudomonadota > Alphaproteobacteria > UBA828 > UBA828 > WTGU01. The sequence goes on from CBDBLP010000001.1 coordinate 500,452, forward strand.
GCTTGCTACAGACATGCTCCGCTCCGGTGCATCGATGGATACCATAGGAGCGTTGCTTCGGCACAAGTCTCAGGAAACCACCGCGATCTACGCAAAAGTCGACGTTCCCATGCTCGAAAGTGTGGCTCAGGTGTGGATCGGAGGCGACAGATGAGCATGACCTGCCACGTCGAACGCTACGTCGCTCTCAAACGCCATCTTGGCTTCAAGTTCAACGAGCAGGAGCGCGTCCTGGGGATCTACGCTAAGCATGCGGGCGATCACGGCGATGAGTTCATTCTTTGCAGCCGGATGATCGAAGCGGCGACCGGAACCGCGAAACTGACGACCGTAAGGAAGCATCTCGTAATTCTCCGAAATTTTGCCTTGTGGCTCCACTCGGAAGACGAACGCCACGAAGTCTTGCCTCGGAATGTGCTCGGCCAGCCGGAAACACGACGGCGAACGCCATGCCTGATGACGCCGGAGGAAATCCGGAAAGTGATGAACGCGGCGCTGGACTTGCCGCCTGCAGGTTCAATCACACCGCACAGCATTTACTACATGATCGGACTCGCCGCGGCCACGGGAATGCGAGCAAGCGAGGTTGCTTTGCTGACGACATCGGACCTCACCCCCGACGGTGTTGTTATCCAGGAGACAAAGTTTAGGAAATCGAGGCTCGTTCCCTTGCACCATACCGTTCGCGGAGCTCTCGATCGGTATCTGGAGATCCGGAGGCAGACCGGAGCTGCTCACGACCGCCTGTTCGTTCTATCGAACGGCAATCCGGTTCGGCCCGCGCACCTCTCCGAAAAGTTCACCGAAGTTGCGATAAAGACGGGAATCAAGAAGGGACCGTGCGAGGGACCCAGCCTTCACAGTTTGCGCCATACCTTCGCGGTCAGATCGCTGGAAACGGCCGATACGACCAATCACGCAGACATTAGCCGGCACATCGCGGCTTTGACCACCTATCTCGGCCACGCTCACATGGCGAGCACCTACTGGTACCTGGAGGCCACTCCGACTCTGCTCCAGTCAATCTCCGACGCTGTCGAGAACGCACATGTGAAAGGGGTATCGCGATGACGGACCTTGCCCCTTACATCTCGATGTTCCTGCAAAAACATCTGCCGCGTGACCGGAACGTCAGCCGCCATACAATCGCCAGCTACGCATACACCTTCGAGTTACTTTTGGACTTCGCCGCGGACAGGTTGGGGATCTGGCCGTCCGAAATGGCGATCGAGCAAATCACGGTAGAGCTGGTTCTCGACTTCTTGAATCGCCTGGAAAACGAGCGCCAGAATACGGTCAGGACTCGTAATCTCCGGTTAGCCGCGATCAAGTCGTTCTTCCGCTATCTGGAGTTCAAGGTTCCCGCGTGCCTGCATCTGGCACAACAGGTTCACGCAATCCCAATAAAACGCTTCGACCAAGCCGTGGTCGACTATCTCGAACGCGATGAACTGCAAGCGGTACTGGATGCTCCGGACCCGACGACGGTGAGTGGCATACGGGACCGGGCAATGCTGCACTTAACCTACGCGGCCGGTCTGCGAGTGTCCGAGCTCATCGGGCTAAAGTGCAAGGACCTCGCTCCCGATACCGGCTGGATACATGTGATGGGCAAAGGCAGGCGTGACCGCAAGCTGCCGGTGCGGAAGGAGACGCGATCGCTCTTGGAAGCCTGGCTGGCTGTACGGCCGGATCGTATCAGTGACCATCTCTTCCTGAACGCTCGGGGGCGGGCGATGACCCGGCATGGGTTCGCACACCGATTGGCGATCCATGTCGCTGCAGCGAAGGAGATAGTGCCGTCAATTGCAGAAAAGCGGGTCAGTCCGCATGTCATTCGACATTCCTGCGCGATCCATACCTTGGAAGTGGTCAGAGATCCGCGAAAGGTGTCGTTGTGGCTAGGTCATGCAAGCGTGCAGTCCACCGAAATCTATCTGCGCGCCGAACCGATCCAGAAACTGGAAATGCTGGACGAAATGGTTCCGCCACATATCAGGAAAGGCAGATTCAACAATGTGCCCGACCACTTGATCGCAATGTTCCGTGATCTCAAGAGGGTCTAACGCTATGGAGACAGTTAAGGCCCCAAAATCCAATAATCACGGGGCCTTAACTCTGCAACTCACCATAGCCCCGTCGTCACCATAATTCCAGACCGTGCGGGTGATCGCGACGGGGATGTTGAAGCCGGCTTCGCGCGCGGTGTCGGAGACGTCGACGAGGATGCCGTCCTCGATCGCCTGGGCGCGGGAATAGGCGGAGATCGCGGGTCCGAATGGGGCGGCATTGCCGGGTTTATTGGGCATGGTGGATTCCTTCCCAACCCTCGATCCTTACGATGGCCTTTCCGCGAGCGACTTCGACTTCAGGGGCGCGATCGGGGCGGGGGCGGACCGTGACCACGGGCTTGCTGCCGGGGGGCGGCGGCGGATCGGAAACCTCGGTGGTCACGGTCGCGGCGGGGTCGACGAAGCGCACGCGGACCGTGCCGCCCGTCACCTCGACGGCGCCGGGCGGGCGCGGGCCGGAGAGGGTGACGAGGGGCGGCTCGCCCCGCTCCGTGAACTTGGCCGGGACGGGCAAGGTCTTGTCGCGGTCCCACGGATCCTCGTCCCGGCCCACGCAGTACGCGTCCACGAACGTGGAAGTGCAATGATCCACGCTTTTCCAGTTGGGGTCGTCGTTGGCGGCCTCGATGGCCTTCGCCAGCGCTTCCTCAGGGGCCTCGGCTTCGACCGAGACCGTGTTCGCGAAATAGCCTGCATAGGCAGCTTGAACCGTGTACCAGGTCATGCTGCTACTCCTTGCGGCGCCGGCGTCTCGGGCCCGAACTCGACGGCGACCTTGCCGCCGGCGACCTTGATCGAGACTTCGCGGTCGCGCGGGATCACCCAGAGAATCTCGCGCCAGACGGCCTCGGCGATGGTGTGCTTGCGAGCCTCGTCCTCGGAGGCGAGGAGCTTGATCGCCATGTGCGTGGCGTCCTCGATGAAGCGGCGGCGCTGGGTGTCGTGGCTGTCCGCGTCCGGGTCGTCCGACGCCGAGAAGTACGCGGCCTGCAGGAGCTGGCAGAGACCGGCGGGCTGGAGGTCGCTCTCCCTGGTTACCAGAGGCCGCGCGTCCTCGACCCAGGTCCCCTCCTCGCCGAAGAAGGCGACATCGGCCGGGATGGCGATGGTCTCGGGCGGCCCCTCCCTGTGCACTATATGAAGGTGCATGTGGATGGCGTCGGGCCGCGCCAGCGTGTCTGGGAGGCCCGGTGCGGTGGCAGCGTTGGCGCACGGCCCGGACCCGGCGCGGAGCGCATCGAGGGGATGGGTGACGCCGGCCTCGGTGACGCCGATGCGCACGCCCTTCACCCGCGCCAGCGTGTCGTACCAGTCGTAGCCCTCCAGGCGAGTGTCGGCCTCGAACAGGCGGCCGGCGATCCCGGCCCTCTCGGCGGCGCGCCATAGGCACTGCGAGTCCTGGGTCTCGGGATCGACCGCCATCACCAGGGTGCCGGGGCGGACCGGCTCGCGGCTCGGCACATCCCGCCAGTCGTCGATATCGGCGATGCCGGGACGCCAGGGACGGAGGACGGCCGGCGCGACCGGCATGTCGATGCCCGCCTTGCGGGCCGCGGTGAAGTGGTCGTGCGAGAGCGCCGGGGTGCGGTCGGCCCGGCGCATCGCGCGGTAGATGGCGGTGCGGGCCGCCTTGCGCATCTCGTCCAGGAATGGCGTCTGCACCGCCTCGCGGCGCGCGGGCAGCACCAGCTCCAGCTCGGGGCAGGCGTCGACGTCGGCGCGCACCGACCAGGTGCCGCCGTCGATGGTGTCCACACTGGGCAGGCGGATGGAGAGCGTGAGGCCGTGGAAGTTGAGGTCGGGGTCGTTGAAGCCGGGGAACCGGCTGTCGAAGACGCCGAAGGCGAGACCGCGCCAGCGCTCGACATGGACGGCGCCGTCGAGGAAAGCCTTGCGCTCGACGGCCTCGCCGTTGACGGTCACCGCGAGCGGGCAGTGCCGCGCGGCGGCGGCGAAGGCGGCCTTGATCCCCTCCCGGCTCTCGTCTGCGCGGAAGGAGATCGCGGTTCCGCTGGGCAGGGGGGCATCGTCGCAGGCGACGATCCGGGCCTCCTGCTTTCCGAGGAAGCACTCGGGCGCGAGCTCGACGCGCCAGCCGGGCATGGGCGCGAGCCCGGCGGTACCCGGACGCGATGAAATGACGCAGCCGCGCTTGGACAGCGCATAGACGCCCATGCCGGCGGGGTCCTCGCGCTGTGCCGTGGCGGCGTCCCAGCCGCTCTCGCCGAAGGAGAGCAGCACGGCGGGATCGGCGATGCCGAACCCGTCGTCGGTGACGGTGACGACGGTGCCGCCCTCGGACAGGGCCTCGGTGGCAACGTCGAGTCGGGTCGCGCCGCTGCGGCGCGAGTTCTGGATCAGCTCCGCCGCCGCGTCGGCGACGGACGCATTGAAGAATCTCGAGACCCGGTCGATGGCGCCGTCATGGACGCGCGCCCGGATGGTAGCGGGCAGTTGGGAACGATCGCTCATGGCGTTGATTTTCCATGTTGCGTTGGAGGGAAGCGCGCCCCGCCGGAAGGACCCGAGGGCCGCCGACCGGCGGGGCGGTCGACCCGAGGGCCGCCGACCGGCGGGGCGCGGTGTCGTGACGGATGGCCGGGGCTCCGGCCAGTTGCTGCTAGCGGCGCAGGAAGGCCGGGATGTCGAGCGCGTCGCCCCCTGTGTCCGAGACAGTGTCGTGGCCGTTGCCGGGAACGGGCGGCGCGGCCGGTTCGGTCTCCGATGAGGCGTCGTCGTCCCCGTTGATCCCCACTGTGTTGACGATGACCCTGGGGCCGCCGCCGGCGGTGGGCACGGCGTTCATGGCTTCGATGTCCGGCACGAGTGTCGCCGCCTGCCCGTCAAAGGCCTCGCGTTCGGCTACGCCCGGCGAGACGATGCTCTCGACCACTGACGTGCGCCTGGGGGGCTGGGCCGGTGCGGGATCGTCGGTGGACTGTGGCGGCACTCCGGCGGAGGTGTCGTCGCTGGCGCCACCGGAGGGTTGCGCCTCGGGAGGCGCAGTTGCGTCGGTCGCCTCAACAGGCGGCGATTCCCGGGCTGGGCCGCCATCGGCCGTATCGGGAGCGGGCTTCGTCGCGGTCTCGCTCGGCGCGGCGCACTCGACCTCGGTCGGCGGAGGCAGGTCCGCGTCTCCGTCGTCGACGGTGCCGGTGTCGAAGGCGCCGAAACCGGGCGGCGCCCAGGCGAGCGCGGCCGCGTGGCCCTCCTTGGTGACACCGAGCGGCGGGGAATCGGCTTTGGCGAACGCCGTCTCCATCGCAGCGGCAAGCGTGGCCTTCTTGTCCTTGCGGTGGGTGTGCGCCCATTCGACGCCGAGGACCTCGCGGGCGACGCCCAGCATCCGGTCCTTGCGGACGCGCGACCAAAACATCTCAGCGGTCGGCCGCACGTGCGCCGCGAACTCGATGTCAAGGCAGGCGACGGTGGCTTCGAGCTCGGGCCGGGCATCCGCCTCGAACGCGAGCTGGCCGTTCACCGTGCGGGCGACGCAGGCGGCGAACAGGCGCTGCTTGTCCGACTCGGGCAACGCGCGGAGCGCCGCGAAGGACTCCTGGCGGTCCTCGATCTCCAGCCATTTGAAGGGGAGTGAGGAGCGGTCGGCCAGCATGGCCTCGCCCGGGCTCCAGTCGCCGAAGGCGTCGTCGTTGACGCGGAGCGGCGGCCGGTCCGGGGTTTCGCGTGCCGCGATGTCGAGCGCGTGGTCGTGATAGCCGGGGGTGAACACGGCGCGCCCCATCTGGAACAGCATGAGGTCGAAGGCCGCCCCGAAGTCGTCGGCGAGGTGCGCCTTGACCAACGCCGTGCGGATGGCACGGAGATCGTCGGCGAGTCCGATGCCGACACCCGCCTCCTTGCGCGCCTCGGCCTCCGGGTCGGGCCGCGCGGGCGGCATGGCCGGGCCGGAGATCGCGGGGGACTGGATACCGGAATTCGAGGCGTGGCCGTCGCCCTCGTCCGTGGCGTGATCCTGGCCGGCACCCGACGTGGCGTTGTCGGTATCGGCCGGCATGTCCTCGGGCTTGACCAAGCCCTGGACGAGCTGCAACTCGCCGTTGCCGCCGACGGTGACGATGCAGCCCGCGATGGCGATATCCTCGGGCTTGAATACGGCGCGGGCCTTGATGGCGTCCTGGATCTGTTCGAGGCGCGGCTCGATGGCCTCGGCTTCCTCGATCAGCTCGTCTGTCCACGCGTCCTCGTCCATGTTGACGAGCTCGTCGTGCCGGGTGTGCAGGCGCTCGATCTCGGCCTTCTCTTCATCGGTGGACTCGGCCGGCGTGGGACGCACGCGCCCGAAACGGGCGAGATCGGACCACTCGATGTCGAGGCGGGCCTCGGCCCACTTCCATCGCGTCGCGAGCTCGTCCGCCGCCACCTTGAGCCTGTCCATGGCGAGCTGCATCAGCAGCGCCGGGTCCTCCAGCCAGACGCCGTTGTCGTGCTCGTCGGCGAAGAGGTCGCGGAGAACAGGGCCGCCGGCGGCCTCGTAGGCGTCCACGCCGACGTAGCGGGCGAGCGCGGCGCCAGCAGGGATGCGGTCCTCGGTGAGCATGCGCTTGATCTGCCAGCCGGTGGGCCGGTAGCCCTGGTCCTTGACCTGCTCCCACACGGCCACCTGGCGCGCGGTGTCGGTGGTCACGGCGAAGGCCTTGAGGGTTTCCAGGTCGATCGCGTTTTCCCGGTAGGCGTCGAGTAGCTCGGGCGCGGCGTGGCCGAGGCGCAGGCGCTGCTCGACGATCCGCTCGGAGACGCCGAAGCGGGCGGCGATGTCGGCGACGGTGGCGCCGGCGAGCGCCAGGGCACCGAAGGCCTCGACCTGGTCGGCCGGGTGCATGGCGACCCGGACGACGTTCTCGGCCAGCGAGATCTCGCCGTCGACGGCGCCATTGGCAACGATGCGGCAGGGGACGGGGTGGTCCTTGTCGAGGATGCCCTCGCGCGCGAGCTCGTCGAGGGCGGCGAGGCGGCGCGCGCCGGCGATGACAGCGTAGCGCTCGTTGCCGTCCTCGGCGGGTTCGGCGGAACGCGCCACGAGGTTCTCGAGCAGGCCGTGGACGGCGATGGACGCCTTGAGTTCGTCGAAGGCGGCCTTGCCGGTGGGCGTCTTGCGGACGTTGGCGGGCGAGGGCGCGAGCCGGTCGAGCGGGATGGATCGGATGACGGGTTCGGTCATCGGCTTCTCCGGAGATGGGCCGCGATCGGGCGGCATGTGGATGGGACGGGCGGCCGCGTGCAGCGGCGCGCGCATGGAGAAGAGCCGCGGGCGCTCTCTCGGGCGCCCGGGACTCTCGGACGGATACCGCCGGGCTCGATCTCTCCAGGAGGTGCTGGCGGAGCCGGATAGTCAGACGGCTAGTCGGTGCAGTGACAGTCGAAGGAGTCGGAATCGGCGCCCTCGCCGGCGGAGGCCGCCGCTTCGTCGAACAGGTCGCGCTCGGCGAGTGCGGCGACCTTGAGCTCTTATGCTGAGCTCAGCATAAGACCCAGACGATATCGACTCCCCACTCGCGGCCGCACACGTCCACGAATTCCAAAGTCTCCGGTCGTTCCATTCCGGTGTTAGCGAAGATTGTGAAGACACCTTCCGGAAGGCGGCCGTCGTAAGCGTCGATGATGTTCTTGAGCATGTATGACGAGGTACGGCCGCCCGAAAGGCTGATTACCGCCGGACGCGGCACGCGGTAGGGATTGCGGATCGTGCGGGGAGGTGGGCGGCGGCGGTCATCGTGGGTACTCCGTGCCCCTGGCGCGGCTGCTCGAACGCTCGCCGTAAAGCCTGTCGGCGTCGGCGATCGCGATGTCGAAGGCATGGACGATGCAGCCGTGATTGGTCGCATCGTTGTAGGTGGTGGCTTCAGTGAAGTGGCCGAGGGTAAGGGCCCGCACTGTGTCCGTGAGGATAGTCCCGGCGCGCTCGCGGGCGCGCTGCAACGGCGGCGGGACCTCGAGCGAGTCCACATGGCAGTACATGGCGCAGTTGAGCGCGCCGGTGGCGCACCATGAGGCGGCGTCCTCGTGCTCGACGCCGACGGGCTCGCCCTGGGCGTCGCGCGCGCCGGCGCCCTGGGTCCAGGCCTCGGGGCTGGCGATCAGAGTGCGGGCCTCGACGAGGAGGTCGCGCGGAGTGGGATCGGTGGCGGTCATGGTCATGATGCCTCCGGGTCGTGAGCGGAGTCCGCGCGCGCCATGTCGAGAGCGTGGTCGAACATGGCGACGACGTTGGCGTGGCTGTCGTGCTCGTTGAGGCCGATGTAGCTCTCGTAATCGCCGAGCTTGAAGGCGGCGCAGTCGAGCAGGCGGCCGGCAAGATCGACGGCCGGGCCGATCCCGCGTCGCGCGGCCTCGTCCGCGCCCAGCACATGGGCGGCGAGGCCGACCGCGCCCGCGCGGCGCAGAAGCGGCAGCCGCCGTCGAAGGTGGTGAGCGCCCGGCCGTTCCGGTCGATCGCGATGGCGCCCTGGGCCCAGCGTCCGGGGTGCGCGATGAGGGTGCGGGCGATCGCGAGGATATCGACGGCGCCTGGCGTGTCGGGCCTGGGCATGGCGCGGATCGCCTCGCCGAAAATGGCGACGGTCATGCAATGCGCGGCGTTGTAATCCAGCACCCAGGCGGTGCCGGTCCAACTATCGGCCACGCGGACCGAGGCCTGGTTCACCTGCCGGCGGGCTTCAACGAAGATTCTGTGGGAGGCATCGGCGTCGGCGGCTGCGCGGTCGAGGGCACCGAGGGCACCCCAGCAAACGGCGTTGTTCGACCGCCCCTCGCAGCTGTGCCCGTTGGCATCCAGCGCGTGCGGGTACGCGCACCAGCGCGCGGGATCGGCCACGACGGTGCGCGCGGCGGCCAGCAGCGCCGCGACGTCGACGATGTCGGTTCGTGGGTCCATTGCGATTCCTCGTTGCTGTCGGATCAGGGCCGGCACCACCGCAGCGGCGGCAGCTCTCTCCGTCTCGGCCCCGAATCGCCCGACGGCGCAGCCTTCGCCCCTCGCGCCGGCGCGGGGCGGTAAGGCGGGGAGAGCGATGGCGGCCCGTGGGGTTTTCTCCGGTGTGTGCAGGGAATGGCGGGACGGGCGGGGTCCGAACCCGCGAGGTCGGACCCTCCAATTGGCTCTGGCGACTTCCGCGCGAAGCGCGCGGTCACACTTTCGCCGGAGCCTCACGCCCCGATGGCGCGCCGTGTTCACGCGGGCTCGATACGCAGGTAGCCGCGCGGGTCGGTTTCGCGGTTCGGAGTCTCGCGGTAGACCGCGACGCGGAAGCCGGACGACCCGAGGTCCTGCACGGAGTAGCTGTACTTGCTGGCTGCAAGCCACATGACGTTGGCGAGGGCCTGTGCGGTCGAGCGGACGCCGAACTTCGTGGCGCGCTCCGGCACCAGCGTGGTGACGATCGTGACGCTGGGCTCCTGCCTCGTCTCGTCGAGCAACGCGGACGCGCTGCAATTGGGGCATTCGCCGGCGGGCATCGGACCGCCGGCCTCGACGCGCTCCCAGGCGTTCTTGAGCGGGGCGCATTGGTCTGCCGGCCCGTTCCAGCCGCAGTACTGGCATGTGGCTGAGGGCATCATGGCGTGCTCCTTCCGTGTTGGTCGGGCGCTCGACGGAGGGGCGGACATGCCGCCCGTCTGCTGAGGGTCAGTCCCTGATCCTGATGTGCTCGCCCCAGGGCGGCGGCTGGCACCAGAGGCCGACGCCGTCCCCCCAGTCGCACCAGATCACGTCGTAGCTCGGCTCCGCCTCGGGGTAGCGGTCGCAGTCCATGTCCGTGAAATACAGGCACACGGCGGGACGGACGCCCTGCTCGGCGAGGCGCTCGAAGCCGGGCCGGAAGTCGGTGCCCCAGCGTCCCTTGACGACGATCCGCTCGGGCAGCTCGCCCGGCGCGTAGTGCTCTTCGTCCTGCACCGCGGCGTCGACCTGGAGCACGACGATGCGCTCGGGTTCGATCTCGGCCGCGACCTCGCGCACCTCCGACCAGAACGCGGCGAGAGCGTCGGTGTCGACCGAACCGGAGGTGTCGATGATGACGGCGAGGGTCCCCATTCCCTCGGAGCGGATCGAGGGGAGATAGAGGCCTGAGTCGATGAAGCGCCGGTTGGGCACGCTCCAGGAATAGTCGCGGGCCGCCGCGTCGGTCATGTAGCGCCGCAGAAGCGAGCGCCAGTCGAGGGTGCTGCGGTGGGCGTCCTGGATTGTCTCTTGCACCGCGCCCGGCGCCTTGCCTTGCGCCTTGGCGAGGTTGAGCGCCTGGTGCATGGCCTCGTCCCAGGCCTGCTCTTCGGCGGAGACGTCGGGCGGCGCCTGGCCGGCGGATGCGTCGTTGCCGCTACCGGCCGGTGCGTCCATCACCTCCCCGGTGCCGGACGGATCGCAGCTCGGTGGCGTGCCGGAGTCGCTGTCGCCGGATGAATCGTCTCGGGGCTGCGGGTCCTCGTCGTCGGTGGAATCGCCGTGGCCGGTAGCGCCATCGTCGTCGGTTTGAGGATCGCTGTCGTCGGACGCGGCGGCGGGGCCGTTGCCGTCATCGGCATCGGGGCTGCCCTCGTCATCGCGATCGCCGTCGTCGTCATCGTCCGCGTCGGATGGCGGACCGCCTGCGCCGGCGCCGTCACCCGCCGATGGCGAGCTGTCGCTCCCTTCCCCGCCGCCCTCTTGGGGCTCGGGCAGGCGGTCATAGGCCTGCTCAACGCTGATCCCGTCCCAGGCCTCGGCGTCGGGCGGGAGCTTGAAGCCCGCGTCGCGCAGCAGCCCGTGGGTGACGAGCTGCGAGGCCTGCTGCCAGCGCCCGGGCTCGCGCTCGCCGCGGCGCGTGTGGTGCTTCAGCGCGCACGCCAGCACCACGCGCCCGATCGCGGACTTGATGAGGTCGGCGTCGGTGTTCGCGACCCAGTCGGGCGAGTAGCGGATCTCCCTGCCGTCGCTCGCCAGCGTCTCGCGGGCCGCGTCCGGCCGGATCGGCAACCTGAGCGCGAGGCTCCCGAAGAAGGGCTGGTCGCGCAGCAGCGCGGTCACGCAGCCGCTGACCCGGCTGGCCGACTCGCGGCGGGCGGCCATCACGCGGCCTCTCGGTCAACGGCAGGGGCGCCGAAATACCCCGCGAACTTCTCCATCAGCGCATCGGCGTCGCGCTTCACTTGCCGCCGGACGTTGGGGTTGAAGTTGGGCGACGGCCTGAGCGTCGCCGGATCGGCGTGGGCGATCCTGTCCTTCACCTCCTGGCAGAGGCTGGCGAGCCGGTCGTCCCCGAAGATGTTGAGACGGGGCACGATGTCGACCAGGTCGCGGACGTTGGAGATCATGGTGTCGCGGAAGACCAGCGGCTTGCCCTCGCCGTCCTCGGTGAGGCGCTCCGAGACCCGCTCCACCGCCTCGCCGAGGCGCCGGTAGAGATCGCCCACGGCGTCGTGCAGGCGCTCCTCGATCTCGCGCTCGATGCCGCGCTTGACCCGATCGGTGTCGTGGGAAGCGAGCTTCGCCATGAAGTGGTCCGCGTCCGGCACCGGAACGATGCGGTAGCGGATGCCGAACTTGCCCTGCAGCGCCTCCTTGGAGGGGTAGTCCCCGATGCGGAAGAGTTTTCCCAGGTCGAGCCGGGCGCGATCGATATTGTCGTCGTAGTCCTCGATGAAGCGGGCACGCTCACGCACCATGCGCTCGCGCAGCCCGTCCATCAGCTCGGTGTAGGCCTCGTAGTTGGCGACGGTCAGCAGCCGCGAGCCCTGGTCGTCCCAGGGAAGCGAGTTGGCGTAGTGCTGCGCGCGCGCTTCGCTCACGGTCGCGGTGAGCGCGGCGAAGGCGGCCTTGGGCAGCAGGCGCTTGTTGTAGCGACCGGCGCTGGCCGACGCGTCGTGGTGGGCCGCGACGTGGTTGGAGGCCTGGCGGTCGTAGAGCCGGCCGGACCAGGCGGTGATGCGCAAGCTGACCAGCATGGCGTCGTGGGTGAGGTTCATGAGTGGATTCTCCCGACAGGCAAGGGATCAGTGGGTGCGGGCGGCGGCCCAGCGGATGAAGGCGTCGGTGTGCTGGAGGGCGGGCTCGCGGCGCACGCAGGAGCCGACCAGGAACTCGCCCACCTCGCGCCTGAGCCGCATGGCGTAGCTGACGATCGAGCCGAGGTTGACGTCGTCGGCCATGCGGTAGAGCGAGCCGCAGAGCGCGATCAGCGCGCTCGCGTTCTGGGGCACGTCGGCGTTGTCCGGATCGTCGATGACGGCCCGGGGATGGGGCAGCTCGCGCCAGACCTTGAGGAAGGCCGAGAACTCGATCGCCGCCGCCTCTCCGACGGCGCCCCGGAACAGCGCCCGCTCCGCGGCCGGGTCGAGGCTGCCGCGCTGGCTCACGACGTTTGAGACGAACTCCCAGGTACGGGGACAGGCGAACGCTGCCTCGCGCGACTGGGGATCGAACTGGTGAAGAAGCTCGGGCCTGAGCTGGATGAAGAAGAGAGTTTCCGGCGCGATTCCGTTGGCGGCTCCCCATTCGCACCAGTCCGACGGGTCGACCTTGATCTCGAGGTGGACGAAGCGCGAGGCCAGCGGCGTCGGCATGCGGTGGGTGACGCCGCGGTCGCTCTCGCGGTTGCCGCAGGCCATGAGGGAGGCGCCTTCGGGGAGCTCATACTCGCCGCACTTGCGGTCGCGGACGAGCTGGAAGAGCGCCGCCTGCACCATCGGCACGCCGGAGGGGAGCTCCTCCAGGTTGACGAGCCAGAGGTCGGTGCTGGTGCTGGGTGGCAGAAAGTCGGGGGGCGCCCAGCGAGTGCGGTTGTCGCTATCGCGCCAGGGGATGCCGCGCAGATCAACGGGATCAAGCAGCAGCGCCCGGACGTCGCAGTAGGCGCGACCGCCTTCGGCGGCGACCTGCTGCGCGACCTCGCTCTTACCGCACCCGGGACCTCCCCAGACCATCACAGGCTGCCTGGCTTCGACAAGGACCTTGAGGGTGGCGGCGAGCTCGCTGGGGCGCAGCGTGTAGTCGGCGGAGATGGTGTCGGGGTCGGTCATCGGCGTGCTCCGGGCAAATGGATCTGGCGGCCGGACACTCCAGGCCCATCCGCCTTCGACCGATCCCCGCTGTCCCCTGGCTCGTTGAGGCGCTGAAGCTCAGGCTGGGAGGGTTGCCTCGGGCCGGTGTGGATACGGCGCTTTGGCGCCCGGGCGTAGTGTCCATTGGCCGGGCTGTTCGTCTCCCGGCGTGCGTGAGATCTCCATCGAAGTTGACCCGGTGCGGGCATTGCCGATAACTCGCCCGTCATGAGCGAAATGGACGAAGAGCTGGACCGGCTGAGCGATCTGCTGCACGGCATTCCCCGCGAACGCGAGGGAATGACGATCGGGGAACTGGATGGCTACGTGACGGCGCTGATCGTGTCGCCGGAAGTAATTTTGCCGTCCGAATGGCTCGCTGGCGTATGGGGTGGCGAGGAAGCATTCGGGAGCTTGGCCGAGGCCGAAGAGCTCGTTGCGGCAGTGATGACGCACTACAACCGGATCGCGCGTGAGCTGGCGGAGGATCCGGGCTCCTACGCGCCCGTGCTGGAGGTCGATCCCAACGGCGGCGACTTGCTGTGGGGTCCCTGGATCAACGGTTTCGAGAGGGCGATGCGTCTGCGAGCCGACGCGTGGGAAGCGATCGCGTTCGGCGACGACGAGGATGCCGCGGCTTCGGTGAGCATGATCCTTGAGATGAACGCATGGGACCATGGCGAGGCCGAGTTGAGCGAGGAGGACGAGGACGAGATCGATGAGCTGGCGCCGACCCTCATTCCCGCCTTCGTTCGCCATCTGAATGCATGGACGAAGTCCAGGGCTACCTCGAAAAGCGCGTGTGAAGGCTTCGATCAGAAGATGCGCATCGATCCTGACCCGCCCGTCTTCGGGCGCAAGGTGGGGCGCAACGAGCCCTGTCCCTGCGGCTCGGGACGCAAGTTCAAGCGCTGCTGCGGAGCAACGTGACAGACTGAGCGTGATGTGCAGACATCCGACTTGGCGGCGTCGCCCCCGGCAGCTGAAGTCGGCGGCCTACCAGACACGCGCCGGCGTTCGAATCGGAATGTTTCCGGTGCGCTTTCGCGGCGACCTCAGGCGCACTGCTCACCGCAGTCAGCGAGCTGCTAAGCGCAAGCCCCTCTCCACGGTTTGCCGGAACGCTTACCCCCTTCGAGTGCTGAGATGGTCATTGATATGACTAACGGACCCTGTGATACGCGGGAGCAATCTTCAGTCGAGACGATTGATTCCGTCGAAGGCTGCTGTCTTGTAGCACTCGGCCAATGTCGGATAGTTGAACACCGTATCGACGAAATAGTCGATCTTGCCGCCGTGCGTAAGCACCGCCTGGCCAATATGAATCAGCTCCGTGGCGCCCTCGCCGAGTATTGCGACGCCCAGGAGCTCGTGGGTCTCGAGGTGAAAGGTGAGCTTCAGGATGCCCTCTGAATCGCCGAGAATCTGGCCGCGGGAAATCTCGTTGTAGGCGGCCCTGCCGACTTCGTAGGGAATATCTGCGTCGGTCAACTCCTCCTCGCTGCGCCCGACGATGGAGATCTCCGGGATCGTGTAGATGCCATAGGGCAGCAGGTTGGGGGTGCTCTCCGCCGGTGCGTCGAAGGCGTGGCAGGAGGCGATACGGCCCTGCTCCATCGACGTGGAGGCCAGGCTCGGGAAGCCAATCACGTCGCCGACCGCGTAGATGTGCGGAACCTCGGTCTGGAAGGACTCGTTGACGGCGATCAAGCCGCGATCAGCCGCCTTCAGCCCGGCTGCACTCAAGCCGAGCGTCTTCGTGGCGCCGGTTCGGCCGATGCTGTAAAGCGCGGAATCCGCCAGGATCTGCTTGCCGCTGGCCAGATGCACCCGAACCTTCTCGCCCTTGTTGCCGTCCAGCCGCTCGAGGCTGCTGACCTCCTCGCCGAGTCGCAGAGTCATGCGGTTCTGCCGCATCTGGTAAACCAGCGTATCGATGATCTCGAAGTCGATGAAGCTCAGCAGTCGTGGCCGCTTGTCGACGAGGGTGACCCTGACGCCGAGCGCGGCGAAAATGGTCGCGTACTCGAGCCCGATGACGCCTGCGCCGATGACAATCAACGAGCGCGGCAGTTTCTTCAGGGTCAGGATCTCGTCGCTGGTGAAGATCTGCTGACCATCGAAATCGACATGGCTCTCGCGCGTCGTCGTCGTGCCGACGGCGATGACGATTCGGTCGGCGGTGACTTCCCAGTTTCCCCGCCCGTCGAGGCCGGAAAGGCGCAACTTGTGCGGATCGACGAAGGCCGCTTCCGCCTGCAGCAGCTCGATCTGGTTGCGCAACAGCTGATGGCGGTTCACGTCGAGCTCGTGGGCGACGACGTTGTCGGTGCGGATCAGCAGGTCCGCCATCGAAATGTCCCTCTTCACCCGGTATGAGGCGCCATAGATATTGCGCTCCCGGTAGCCGGAGAAGTGCAGCACTGCCTCCCGGAGCGTCTTGCTCGGGATGGTGCCGGTGTTGATGCAGGTACCGCCGACGACCGCTTGACGTTCCACGACGGCCGTCTTCTTGCCGAGCTTCGCCGCCTGTATCGCTGCCCGATGGCCGGCGGGTCCTGATCCAATGACCAGCAGCTCGTAGTCGCGCTCCGACATGTCTGGCGCTCCCCCGTCTCGCCAGCCTATCCCTGCGCGCCCCCGACCGGAAGCCCCGCTGCAGCGTGATCGAGGACGAAGACGACGTGGCCAATTGATAGTGCTGTCAGCAGTCGTCTCGAAGCGAGCGCGGTCGCAGGCTCTCAAGTACCGGCTCGATCCGGACTGTCGAGTGTTCGCTGACGAGACCTGAATCAAGACCATTATGGCCCCGCTAAGGGGGATCTTCAGGCCTGGCTTGCCGGGGTGCTCGCCGGCATCGCCGGCTCGCTAAAGACTCAATCCGGGCGGCCGGCGAATGCGGCAACAGCGTTCGCTTGGATCATGGAGGCTGCGAGACGCCTCCAGTCCTAGGGTGCGGAGGAGCTTCGGCACCTGATCAAGGACGAACGCGCAAAAGGCAGACGCAGCCCGACTTGGCACGGTTCCGCTGCGGCTCAACAAGCCGATAACGCGCCACACTTCCTCGTCGGCCAAGTCAAAGGCGACAACGCCTTCCGGCAGATCGATCGCGGTCAGCGTGGGTAGCAACGTTGTGCGAATCCGACTTCGCCAATGGCGGCAAGGAAGTCACGTTGCGGATCTGCATTGACGCTCTCTCGGACAAGGCTCTGGAGGCTGGCGCGCCGATCTTCTCGGACGCACCGTTCCCGATCGGATCTTGCCATAGAGATCGGTCCACCGAACGAGCCTTCCGGCGACTACCAAATTGCCGCCAGCGCTACAGACGACGTTGAAGAGATTTCGAAACAGCGGGTGAGCGTCAGCGCCGCGCTCGACAGCGGCCGACCCGCAATTCCGAGATCGAGATGCCGGTGATGGCGGGCACGGTCATCGGCGGGAGCTGCAGCAGCCAGCAGAGCACGGCGGCGAAGCGCGGCGAGATGGTCTCGCCCCGGCGTGGGTCCATGGGGTGCATGGCGGGCACGTCGTCGGAGGAATCGGAATTGGACATCGGCGGCCTCCGCGATGGGTTGGTGAGGCGGACGCCCCGATGCAGGTGGGTCGCACCGGGGCGCCGAGGAGAGCGAGGAGGCGGTGCCGGAGGCCTCCAGGTTCCGCACCGCCTGCCCGCTGACAGCCGGGCTCTCCTCCTGGCGGCGCGGAAGAAGAAGCTTGATGAGGCTGGGAGTCGCCGGGGGAAGCGGCCGGCGATCGTGATCGGGGAGCTGCGCGGCGGGGAGCTATTCCTTGTCGCGCTGCTGGGGCAGGCTCCGATATGGATCGTGCGCCGGAACCTGCAATGGCCCGAAATGACGCAGGTTGCGGGTGAGCACGACGAGGTTGCTGTTGGCGGCGGTCGCCGCGATGGCGATATCCGCGAAACCAGGCGCATGTCCCGCCGCGCGTGCGCGATCGGTCAGCGCGCCCGCGACGCGAGCCGCAGCGATGTCGAAGGGCAGCACGCGCTCTGCATAGAGGTGCAGCACCACTTCAAGCCAGTCTTCGAGCGTCTCCGCCCTGGCGGCAGAGCCGGTGCGCCGCAACTTGGCGATCCCGTCGAATATCTCGGCCACGGTCACTGCAGACAGGAAGAGGTCGTCGGAATGTGCGTCCATCCATGCGACCAGGGACGCGGATCGCTCCTGCCGGCCGGGGGCCGCGGCCGACAGGACGTTGGTGTCTACGAGATACACAGTTTAGAGCGCGGCGTCGCGCGGCGGACTCGAATCGCGGGGCGGCAGGTCTCCGTCGTCCAGGGGTGCGGAGGCGAGCAGCCTGCCGAAGGACGGGACGTCACGGAGACGGTTCCATTCGTCGATCCCAAGGATGACCGCCTGGGGCTTGCCGTGGCGGGTGATGACGGCCGAGTGTCCGTGTGCGGCGTCTTCGACGAGGGCCGAGAGCCTGGCCTTGGCTTCGCGCAGTTGCACTTGTCTCATGGGAGTCTCCCAAAAAGAACCAATGTAGTCTATTCTAGCCGAGACGTCGTACGGGGCAACGTTGCAAGGCGGTCGCGGCGGCCTGCGATGGAAAGCGGCTACTCGCCGGCGGGGGCGGTTCCCGCCGGGGCGCCAGGAAGGTTGCGAGGGGGCGGTGCGGGAGGCCCCGGGTTGGCACGGTTGCTTCGTCTTTGCGATCCCTCCTCATTCGGGCGCGAGAGCTCAGGCGCCCGACGACATGCCTTCGGAGTCGTCCCAACCCATCACCCGTACGACCGCCTTGCCGCCCCGAATCTGCACGTCCGGGGCGCGATCGGGTCGTGGCCTAACGATGACCAGCGGCTTGTTCTGGGGCGGAGGCGGCGTGTTGGAGACCTCGGTGGTGACGGTGGCGGCAGGGTCGGTGAAACGGACGCGCACCGTGCCGCGCGTGACCTCGAGGCTGCCGCGGGGGCAGTCGGGACCGAGGGTGATGAGCGGCGGCGGACCGTGCTCGGTGAGTTCATCGGGAACAGGCAGCGCGGAGACCGGCCCGGAGCGGGGGCCGGTGTTGGCGCCTTCGCCGATCGCGGTGACGAATGGGTTGCCGAAACGATCGGACGCCTGCAAGAGCTGGCCGGCGTTGGCCTTGTCGATGGCAGAATGGCAGGCGTGCTCAATGCTGTCGGCCTCGACCGTGACGGTGGCGTAGCAATAGACGGCGACGGCGGCCTGCACCGTGTAGGCGCTCATGCAACCGCTCCCGCGGCAGGCGGGCATTCGGGCGCGAACGCCTCAAAGACCATCTCCTGGCCCTCGCGCGGGAAGATCTGAACCAGCCGCATCCGGCTGTAGCAGAGCCGCATCTGCGCCGCCTTCACCTTGGTCGTCGCACCCGCCAGACGCGCATACTCGTGGCTCCAGTCGAACTGGTAGGCCTCGCCCGGATCGAAGCTCAGCGGCACATAGACCTGCGACGGCGACAACAGGCGCCGCCGGCGCCGCCACGCCCTGGCGTAGCGCCGGACCGCGTCATAGGCGAAGCCCACGCCGCACTATCTGGGCGATCCCCATGTGCGGGCACTCACGTCCACCAGGGTCGGCGAGGGCGGCTGCACATCAGCCGCCCTCGCAGTCGGCCATATGGCGGCCGACCTGGTGAGCTCCGAACGGGTTCGCCGCCATCCCCACCGCCGCGCTCGATCCGCCCCACAGTGCGGCGTCTCCCGCGGTCCCCGCGCTTGTCGGGTCCGGGTCCCCATCGCGGACGATCGCCGGCGCCCCGCCCCAGCGGGGCGATCGCCCGCTCCCCGACTGCCGCCGGATCGCCCCTACTCGGCGGCCGCGGATGAGATTGCGGTCGCCTCCACGATTCTGACGAACTCCTCCAGTATCTCGGGGTGATGGCGCCGCAGGTAGCGGACGGTCAGGGCGTTTTCGAGAAGCGATCGCACGTAACCCGCGGCAAGAACCAGATAGAGGTGGTCGGAACCGTATGTGGCCTCGATACTCTTGATGCCGCGGTTGAGGCTGTCCATTTCCCGCTGCAGCTGCGCGAGTTGCTCAGGCGTAATTCCCTTGGAGGATTTGGGCGCGGCAGTTTCCAGCAGCTGATCCGGCGTCGTCGATGCCAGCAGGGCCTTGGCGTAGGGCACGGTGTAATTGTTCATTGCGATCATCAGCTCTGCCGCTTCCACTTGCCGTATCGGTTTCATCTTTCTGAGGGAGCGGATGGTGTCGATCGCGCAGTGCTTGTCTTCGAGGAGTTCCGCCGCTTCCGGGCAAACGCCCTGCAGAAGGTTCCGTTTGGCGCGAATGTTCGCGACGTTGACGTTCAAGGTCTCGGCGATCAGCTCTTCGGAGATCCCCTGCTCGATGAGCTTCAGGATCATCCGGTGCTCCTGGATCGTCGCCAAACGATTGACTTGCCTGTTGTAGGTGACGGGCTCGTCGTCCGTAGAAACGATGCAGGTCACCTCGTCGACGCCCAGTTCTTTGAGGACTTCGATCCTGAGATGCCCGTCGAGCAGCAGATACGTGTCCTTCAGCTCTCGATGGCGAGCCACGACGGGGGGCAACGCGACGCCGATCTTCCGGATGGACGCCTCGATCTGTCGGTATTTCCGGCTGCTCTTGATCGCGCCCGGCACGTGATGCATCGGAAGAATGGCGGCCACCGCAATCGACACGACTTCGGGCTCAAAGCCCATCCGGACTTCGTCGGTCATCTCAGTCGTCCGGATGGGCCTCGATCAGTCCGGCCACCGGAGCTGGCAAAGTGTGCATGTTCTCGGCACGGAGCAGATTGAGGAAGTTCTCGTCAGCCAACAGGACACGCAGGCCCTGGATGATGAAGCGGAGGCGGTTGCTTGTGATTTCCGCCCGTTTGATGACGTGGCGTTGCCGTTCCGCCTGGTTCTGCAGTGAGCGGACCAGGGCAGCAGATGAAGTGCGCCGCCGGATGCGGTCCGGGTGAGCCGGCAAACGGGCCTTCCCAAACTTTTGGCGCTGCTCTACCAGGCGCTTGGCCTTGATCAGTTGCTTGCCGCGTAGATGGCCCTTTTCGTAGGCGTCGGCCAGCGCATCCTGGATGTGTCCGTCATCCGCAGCTGCAATGTCGACCGCGACGTTGAGCGGCATCTGGCCATTCTCCACGGCGATCAGCAACCGTTCCTCGCCAGCCTCCAGCAGGTGGCGGATATCGCTCACGTACGTGGTGGAAAAGCCCGTCTTTTTGGCTATCTGCGCATCCGTGTAGCCCCTTTCCTTCAGCGCAGCGATGCCCTGTAGCAACTCAGTCGGGCGTCGATGGCGTCGGGCGACGTTCTCCACCAGACTCATGATGAGGCTGTCTTCCTCCGAGAGTCGGACGACGATCGCCGGAATCTCGGTCTGGCCGAGCGCGATGAAAGCCTCCAGCCGGCCTTGGCCGTACACGAGGTTGTACTTGGGCTCGCCCTGCTGTCCCTCGATCGGGCTGACCTTGATGGGCTGCTTGAGCCCAACCTTTGCGATGCTGTCGACGATTTCGCGAAACTTTTTCTTATCGCGCACGCGAGGGTTGAGAACGGTGATCCGATCGACTGGGATCATTTGAATTTCGGTTCCGTCGGTGTGCTTCCTCATTGCTTCATCTCCGTGATGAGTGCGCGCTCGGCCATGGCATAGAAGAACTCGAGCGTCTCGAAGCGGAACGCGTCGAGCATCAGACCGTTCCTCTCGGCGAGACGGAGGTGGCTGGAACGCATTTCCGAATAGGGCAGGAGGTAGTAGTCGCGCGCCGCGTCGTTGGAGTCGTTCATGCGCAAAGCGACCGTAAGGTCGGGTGCCAGTCCGGCGTCCATTCGGATCTTCCAGCGTCGGGAGCCGGCCGGGGTCAGTTGACAGCGGGCGATTACGATCGAAGCCGTGAACTCGTCGTTGACCCGTAGCAGGTCGGTGCCGGGATCCCGGCACACAATGCCACCGAGATCCTCGATCTGGGCGATCGTTTCGGCGACGCTCTCGGCGTGCATGGCGCGAAGCTCCCTGTTGATCGTGATGTAGCGATAGTCGCGATTGGGCGTGAATCCGACCAACTCGTAGGCGCGCACCAGGCTGCCGAATCGCGAGAAATAGGCGCCGCTCGAGGGAGTGTTATCGGCTTCGTCGATGATGAACCCGGACAGGAAGCCGTGCCTCTCGAACAGCTTCTTGAGCCGGTCGAGCATGTCGTCATCGGAATAGCGCCGATTGCGTTCCCGGATCATGCCTTGAGCGGTAAAGAACAGCTCAGGCTCGACGAGTGCTTCGAAGGCGCCGTCGGCGCGAACCCACTTGTCGGGAGGGTTCCTCTCGCGCTCTTTCTTCAGCTTGAACGAGCGGCGGTTATAGACGTTGTTGCCAATGTATTTCTCGTTTGTCAGCACCTGGTGGACCGTGCCGCGGGTCCACGGCCGGTCGAGGTCCGTTTTGATACCGCGCTCGTTCAAGAGAGCTGCGATCTCGCGCTCGACCCTGCCTCCGTCGACGAACTGTCGATACATCCACCTCACGGTCTCGAGCTCGTCTTCGGGTCCTGGAACCAGGACGATGCGGTCTGTCTGCAGGCTCTTCTGCTGGCCGATGGAGAGAATGCCCTGGGGCTGGCCGCCCTGGTCGACGCGCATGCGGCGCAATCCGAAGCCGGCCATGCCGCCCTGACGAAAGCCGAGCTGGACCAGCCGGCACTGCCCGGCAAACACCTTGGCGGAGAGCTCGCGGCTGTACTCGGCAGCCATGGCGCGCTTCACGCTCTTGATGATGGTGGATGAGGGGCTTCCATCATTGACGAATTGCTCTGCGCAGTAGTGCACGGCGATGCTGGCGTTCCTGCACTTGAACTCGAGGGCGGCGCTCTCGTCGGTATCCTGGAAGCGGCCCCAGCGGCTGATGTCGTAGGCCAGGATGGCGTCGAAATCGGCGTCGTCCTTCTGAGCGTCGTGGATGAGCTGTTGCAGCCCTTTGCGGTTCTCGACGAGCAGGCCGCTCTTCGCGTCGTCGGAATAGGTGCGAACGATTTCCATGTCGTGATCGTCCGCGTAACGCTGGATGACCTCGTTCTGATTGTCGGTCGAGTATTGCTGGTGTTCCGTTGACATGCGGACGTAGGCGACGGCGCGCTGGCGCGCCAAGTCCCTTTCCGATGTCTGGCTGGTCTCGGGTTTGCGTCGGACGGTCAATTGGTGCTCGCCACCTGATCGCGCCGTGACCGAGCGGTGAGAGAAGCGCGGGGACACGGTCTTTGAATGCCGGCCGGCACTCTGATTGCGGCGATGCCGCGTTTCTACCGCCCAAATGTCGCCTGGTGCCTGGAAATGTCGCCTTTTTGCCGCCTTCAGATAAATTCATGGCTCTATTTCAATGAGTTGACATTCTTGATTATGGAAAATTATCGCTTTGGAGGGGCGCGTGTGAGCGCTCCGGAACGTCCCCGGGACGGATACGAGACGAAGAGGCGCTCCTAACCGGAAAGCGGGCGTGTCGCCAACCCGAGCCCCTTGTGGAGCAACGGGGAGAGAGACTGATGCGCGAGAGCAAGGCTTCGGTCGGTCAGGAAATTCGGGAAAACAGAAAGAGGGCGGGATACACGCAAGAGAATCTGGCATTCGAAGTCGGTGTCGAACGCACGACTGTGGGAGAGTGGGAGCGGGGCGAGGCTTATCCTTCGGCGTCGAACATACGGCTCCTCCAGAAGATGGGAATTCTGAACGAGCCCGGAGTGAATGCAGCAGGCGGAGATGGGCAGGGCCATCGGTCCCTGTCACCGGAGGTGCTGGACCGCGTCATTGAGACCTTCGGGTGTCTGCCGTCGGAATTGTGCACACGAGTTGAGCGGGTTGAAGACGATAGGGAACGAACGGTCGTTGCCTACTTTCGAACGCTCTCGTTTGGGCAGCAGGACGGAATACTTCAGATCATCAGCTCAATGGGGTGTTGTTAGGCGCGCCCGGCCCCTGCCGGCAACGCAGCAAGGTTATCGGATACCGGCTCGCTGCAGTTCGCGTTTGAGGCGAGGCGGCAGGAGAGCGCCAACGATAATGCGGCGCCCGTGCCCGGTGCCGGGCGGCGCGTCACGGCGCGATGGTGGGCGGTCCAGCAGCCTACCCCGGACGCGGTCCGTTGTCCGGATCGGAGCAATCCGCCATCGCGGGGAGGTCGCCTCTCTGCCCGTCCTCAGGGCCAGGGGTTGCCTCCTCTCGACTTCCGGCCCAGGGGCGGAGCGGCGCGCCGCGGGACGGCGGAGCGGTGAGCGCGGAGGAGGCGGACGGCGAACCGCCCAAGGGTCCGCCCGGGTATGAGCGGATCCCGGAGAATTGGAATCCCGTCAGGGCCTGGCGTTTCCTGCGGGGGAGCAAGGCCTGCTGCGAGGCGTGGAAGGGGCGCCTGCCGCAGCCCGGCGTGCCGGAGGTCGGGCGCGAGGGGCACGACGGGTCGAGCGCGTTCACGGTGAACGTGGCCTTCAGCGAGACGCTCAGGATCCTGTACAGGGCGATGCGCGAGCACGCGCTCACGCTGACGGGCGGGGACATCATGAAGACGAAGCGGGTGGGCGAGTTCGTCATGCAGCGATTGCAGCCCTCGCTGCTTCTCCGCGATCTCCTCCAGCCGCTTCGTCGCAATGCGCTTCACGTCGGCGCTGGACCGATGCTGGTCCTCGTAGAGGCTCAGCAATTCCCGGCATTCCCCGATGGAGAACCCGAACTCCCGCGCCCGGCGGATGAACACGAGCTTGCGAACCGCGCCGTCGTCATAGGTCCTGTATCCTGAATCCGTCCGGGACTGCGCCGAAACCAGCCCGATATCGGCGTAGTAGCGGACCGTCTTCACGGGCAGTCCGGCGGCTCTTGAGGCGGTGGAGATATTGATTCTCGGCTCATTGACTTTCCAGTAACTGGAAAGATTATGTTGCCGGTGATGACGGGGCAAGAGCCATCGCCATGGTCGCCATAACCGCAAGAGCCGCCATCGACTGGCACTGCCGCCACACTTGGCGGCGGGCCTCGAAGAACACGGCATGGTGCCTGCTGGGGTGCGCCATCGGCGATTTCGGGACCATCGCCTTCTTCCAGTTCACCGGCATACCGTGGCCTACACTGGCGATCATGGTTCTGGCGATCGTGAACGGGCTGCTGACCTCGATCGCTCTGGAGACCTTCATTCTTTCCCGCCAGATGGTCCTCGGGACGGCGTTCCGGACGGCGATCGGGATGTCGTTCATCTCGATGGTCTCCATGGAAGCCATGATGAACGCGGTGGACTGGGCGCTGACCGGCGGCGCGGTGCTGACCTGGTGGGTGGTACCGATCATGTTGGCCGCCGGTTTCGTTACGCCGCTGCCGTACAATTACTGGCGGCTAAAGGCGCTCGGCAAGGCATGCCACTGAGCCGGCGCGACGTGGCCGCGATCGTGGCCTATGTCCGGGAACTCCAGCGGGCCAACGGCATCCGATGAAGGATTGGTCATAAACGCGATCCTCCCGTCCCGACCGCCCGGCCCGCCGGCGACCCGCGCACTTGTTCATCCCGGCCGCGAAACGCCCCCGCCGCTCACATCGTCTGGACGGACCCCATGAACCGACGAGAGTTCCTTGCCTGCTCGGCCGCGACGATCCTCTTTCCCGCGACCGCCCGGGCTGCGCCGGCCTTCCGGCTGAAGGCCGAGCCCGTCGACGCCCGGCTCTTGCCGGAAGGCGAAGCCTCCACCCGCATGCTCGGCTTCAACGGATCGAGTCCGGGGCCGGAACTCCGTTTCCGACAGGGCGACCGCGCTTCTGTCACCTTCGAAAACGGATCGGGCCGGCGCTCCGCCATCCATTGGCACGGCATCCATCTCGACAACGCGATGGACGGGGTACCCGACCTGACCCAGGCGGCGGTCGAGCCGGGCGGGACCTTCGACTATGCGTTCGAGGTCCCCCATGCAGGGACCTATTGGTACCACGCCCATCACCGGTCCTGGGAACAGGTCGCCAGGGGCCTCTACGGCCCCCTGATCGTCGAGGAACGGAACCCGCCCGCTGTCGACCGTGACATTACCGTCGTCCTCGACGACTGGCGCCTGGAACGCAGCGGCGCGCTGCACGAGAGCTTCGGAAACCGGCACGACTTCTCCCATGGCGGGCGGATGGGCAACTTCGCCCGGGCCCTGTTCTCGCGGAGCAAGGTCCGGCGCGGCGACCGCATCCGCCTGCGTCTCATCAATGCGGCCACCGCCAGGATGTTCCCGGTCACGATAGCCGGAGGCGCCGGCAGGGTCGTGGCCCATGACGGCATGCCGCTCGCCGAGCCGGAGCCTCTCGGAGACCTGCTGCTCGCCCCGGCGCAGCGGACCGACATCATCCTGGACGTCGCGGAGCCCGTCTCGTTCGCCCTCGAGACCCGCCAGGGTCCCTTCGCACTCGGGACCATCGCCGTGGAGGGTTTGAACCCCGCGCCCGCCCGTGCGCCGATCCAGCCTCTACCGGCCCCCGACATCCCGGCGCCCGGCCGGGACGGTGCGACCCGCCTCACCCTCGTCATGCAGGGCGGGGCCATGGGCGGGCGCCACGGCGGCAGCGATTTCTGGGCCTTCAACGACCGCTCGGGCATGCCCGACGCTCCCTGGCGGCGCTTCGCGCGGGGCGAGACCGCCTCGATCGCGCTACGCAACGACACCGCGTTTCCGCACGGGATCCACCTGCACGGCCACCATTTCCACGAGATCCTCGACGACGGCTCGCTCGGCCCCTACCGGGACACGACCCTGGTCGACCGGCAGGCGAGCCGCGACATCCTTTGCGTGTTCGACAATCCCGGCAAATGGCTCCTGCACTGCCACACGCTCGCCCACCAGGCATCGGGGATGAAAACATGGGTGGAGGTCGCATGAAGGCCGTCCTGCCGGCTCTCGTCCTGCTCTGGCCCGCCCTGGCCCTTGCCGGCCACGAACTCGACGACCGCGACCTCGCCAACGGGAAGGTCCTGTACGGGCAGCACTGCGCCTCCTGCCACGGCGCGCAGCTTGAGGGGCAGCCCGACTGGCGGCGGCCGGACAAGGACGGGATCCTGCCGGCCCCGCCCCACGATGCGACCGGCCATACCAGTGCGGCTACTGCAAGCGCTCGCTCCAGCCGGTGAAGGACCTGCTGGCGGCCGACGGCCGGCTGCGCATCGTGTGGAAGGAGTCTCCCATCCTCGGTCCGGTCGCGCGCTTTGCCGCGCGCGCCGGCATGGCCGCAGCCAGGCAGGGCCGGTACCTCGAATACCATGTTGCCGTCATGGGCTCGCGCGGGAAGCTGACGGAAGACCGGGTCATGGCCCTTGCCGGCCGCGCCGGTCGCGACGTCGGGCGCTTGCGAAGCGACATGGAGGATCCTGCGATCGAGGCCTATCTCGACGAAACGATAAGCCTAGCCCGGACCCTCGGCATTCGCGGCACGCCGGCCTTTGTCATCGGCGACACCCTGGTTCCCGGCGCCGTCGGCGGCGACCGCCTGAAGGAACTCATCGCCAAGGCCTGCTCGGGCGGCTGAGCGGAAACCCGAGCGCGGCCCCGGGCTGCGCAGCCGGCCCGCCGCAATCTACGAGCAGCAATCGCCCCCCTGTACGGGGGGACAGGGCACCGTGCCGTAGGAGCAGTAGACGCAGCAATCGCCGGGCTTCGGCTTCAGAAGCGCGCCGCAATGGCTGCAATCGTAGAACCACTGGCACGCGTCCGTCGGCATCGTCTCGGTCTTCAACTTGCCGCAGGACGGGCAGGCGATGGCCGATACCAGTATCGGCCATGTCGTATGTGCCGCCATGTCGCGTACCCCGTGATTACCGGAAAGACGGCGAGCGCCGGAAGCAGGACCGGGTCCAGGTATCCGGCCCACGCCGAAAGGCCCAGCGCCGCTATGAGCCAGACGAGCACCGGCTTGAAGCAGCAGAGAGCCGCCGGCGCGGAACCCGCGATGCCGACCTGCAGGGGCCTGTTCCTCATCGCGCGGTGCGCCACGCGTCCATCAAAATGCGGACCGCGTCTCCCTCCCATGCCGGCGACGCGGCAGCCAGGACGAAGGACAGGGTGGCGACCTGGGAGCGTTCAAGACGGTGCTCGACAATAGGTGGCTACTCTCGGAGCGTGAGGGCCGTCAACGCCCAGCTGTATCTCAGGTGATGCTTTGTGTCCAAATTGAGGAGCAAACAGCAGGTCAAAGAGGCAGGCTCGCCAGGCCGGACGATGAGACATCATGGCCTGCGAATGTTGTGACCGAGTGTTGGGCGGAGCCACCATTCTGCCGTCACGACTGTGGTAAGGGTGCCGACGACGGCGGCAGGGCGTAAGAGGGACAGAGGGCCGGAGCCAATCTTGCGGCAAAAAGCTTGTTGCGCGACGAACGATCAAGGCAACATTCACTGGCTAGCAGCGGTCAAGCTGCGGAGCGGGTATCCGTATGACGACGTAATGGTTCGGTAATGCCGTGGAGGGTCCGGAATCAGCGGTTGAGGGCCCGCCTCCAGTCTTTTCGCAGCGGCCGGAGCCAGATGTCCTTGCGGGGCTTGTCGTACCGCTTTTCCCGGTCGTAGCGCCCGCGCCCCTGTGTCGTTCCGACGCGGATCCAGCCCGACGCCTTGTAGACGGCGCCGGTGTAGCGCGGGGTCTGGACGAAGGTCTCGATGAGCACGGGTGCGGTGTTGTAGCGCTCGGCCCAGTCGAGTGGCAGGCTGCGGCGGACGATGGCGAGGATGTGCGAGCCCAGGTTGGGGATCTTGATCCAGGGCAGGATCAGGAACCTGGGGTTGTCGACCACCAGCGGCAGGTTCCTCTCGCGCAGCTCGGGCGTCCAGCCGATGAAGGCATCGCGCGGCGCCAGCTTCCAGGCGGCGGTCGAGAAGCCGAGCATGGCGAGCGGCCAGCCCTCGCGGTCGTGGACGGCGTAGCGCATCTGGGCGCCGACCAGGGTCTTGTAGCCGAGGTAGTGGTAGCGGGCGACGAACTCGTTCCAGAGCTTGCCCTCGCGGGTGCCGCGCACGACGGTGCGCATCTTGAGCGGGCGGACCTCGTCCAGCGTCGTCGGGACGGGGAAGAGCGGCGGCTCGGTGTCCGGTCCGAAGACGACCGGCTTTGGCGGGCCCGGTTGCCACCTCGGCGGCGGCAGGGTGATCAGTCCGTCCTTGTGCATGGCCAGCATGGTGACCCTGGCCATCATGTCCTTCAGCCCGCCGTCGGGCTTGAGCCAGCCGATGCGCCGGCAGAACTCCTTGGACAGCGCATGGCGGTTGAGCGGCGGGGGGCCGGCGATCAGCGCGCGCAGCAGCACCATCTCTTCGGTGGTGAAGTCGCGCCCGTAATAGCGGCACTCGATCGTGCCGGTCATCCCGGTGCCGTGAACTTGCGCCTCCGCGCCCCGCTCATCGACCACGGCAGCCAGGGCGACAAGTCGTCCGGCGGTTTGCCGCCATTCTTCGCGCAGGCCTTCAACCATGCCTCCAGCCAGCGCCGGACATCGATGCCATTCATGGCGAGAGTGCCGACGACGGAGTACATCATCGCCGTGAACTTCGCGCCGTCCTCGCTGTCGGAACCGAAGCTGAGCCGTCTTCCTATGACCGCTCCCCTGAACGCCCTCTCGGCAAAATTATTGTCCATGGGCACCTGCGGGTTGTCGACGAAGACGCACAGGCCCTCGCGGTGGTTGAGCAGCGAGCGCAGCGGCTTGGCCTCGCGCGCGCCGTCCGGCAGCTCGGCCAACTCCGCTTCGGCGACCGCGAACAGATCGTCGACGGCCTTCTCCAGCTCGCCCTGTGCGCCGTCGAACTGTGGCGTCTGCCGCTCCAGAGCGGGGCCGTAATGTTTCAGCCGCACCTTGTTCAGGCTGTAGATCGATGCGATGCGCCCGATCCAACTCTGGCACCATTCCGTCAGTCGATTGTGGCCGGCCGCGCAGTCGATGAAGTCCCGCCGTTGATGGGCCCAGCAGAAGCAGAGGATCACCTTGCCGTCGAGGTCGCGCTCCATCTTCTTGTAGCTGGAGTAGCGATCGCAGACCACGAAGACGACGACGGCGCTCCCGCCGAACAAGGTCTTCGCGACCTCGGCCGAGCGCGAGGGGTCGGCGTGGAAGTAGACCGCATCTTCGCTGACCGAGTTCCATAGCCACGCGCGGCTCGACCGGCCGATCTCGCGCAGCGACTGGATACGCCAGCCGGTCTCGTCGGCGTGACGGACCGCCTGTCGGTTCTGGTGATCGAGGATCGCGCCCGCCACGGGTTCGAACACGGGGATGAAGCGCTCTACGCTGCTGGCGAGCGTCCCCGGCGAGATCGTCAGGCCCAGGTCGGCCATCCATGCCGCGACCCGCTTGAGCGGGCGGAAACAGGCGTAGCGCTCGTACAAGTAGTGCGCCCAGACGCTGGTCCCGTAGGGTGTGCGGTCGAACAGACGCGGCACCGCAGGCGCGATCACCTCCCGGGGCGAGGACGCGCACTCGCAGGCCCGGCGCCAGCGGGGACGGACGATCCTGCGCTTGTGGGCCTTGACCTCGATCTCGACGATGGTGGTCTCCTCCGCGCCGTTCGGCGCGTAGGGCTCGCCGCAACAGGAACAGATGAGCGCGTCCTGGGGCGGG
This sequence comes from Alphaproteobacteria bacterium, assembly GCA_965207055.1. Taxonomy (GTDB): domain Bacteria; phylum Pseudomonadota; class Alphaproteobacteria; order UBA828; family UBA828; genus WTGU01. The sequence goes on from CBDBLP010000001.1 coordinate 530,125, forward strand.
GCTTTCTCTTCCCTCCGCTCCTTGAGGTTGGGCCGCTGGGTGCGGCCATGGCCGGGTGCGCCGCGCTGCTGGCCGCGCTTGCGCCCGGTGGACGGCTTCTCCTGCTTCTCGCTCTTCCTGCCGAACAGCCTCCTGGACAGCGCCGCCCGGCTCGCGCGAAGCTTGGAGACCCGCGCTTCCAGCGCCCCGATCCGGGCCTGCGACATCTTCGCGGCCTTGCGCAGCCGGGCGTTCTTCCTGGCCAACGACTTGATCGCGGCCTTCTGGCGACGCGACCTCCGCAGGGCCTTGCGCAAATCGGCCGCAGCGGCGGACAACGCCTCCCTGTGGGCTTTCGACACCCGCAGGACCCTGGCCACCCGGGCCTTCAAGGTCTCCTCCCTGGCGTCGGCACCCTTCACCGAATGGCGCAACCAGAAGACCTCGTCGGTCAACGAGCAAACCAGATCCGTCTGATCGCGCCGCCGCCGCAACTCCGCGTGAAGCTCAATGACCTCGCCCGACAGCATCTTGCCCGTCGCCTTGAGGTCCTCCGCCCGCTGCGTCTCCCGCTCCAGCTTCTTGTTCAGACGCGTAACGTCTCTGCGTAGAGCACCACACTCCGCGCGTAGCGACTTGATCGTCTCCTGCTGCCGGCTCTTCGCCGGCGCGGGCTTGGGCCTGCCGGTGCCGGTCTCCGGCTTCCCCAGCGCACGACGCAGCCGACGAACATCGTTGAGGAGTTCCTGCACACGGGCCTCGGCCGCTCTCGCGCGCCTGAACTCCTGCTCGTAAAGAACATGCCAGTCGGGCGGTGCGCTCGCAGGGGGTGCGTCGGCCGGCGACCAGACCCCATCGTCGCCCTCGATCGACAGGTCCGCGCTGAAATCCTCGTCGCGAATCGCCATGCGCTCGACGATATCGCATCGGAAAAATCGTTACCAGCCTTCCGCGCGGGGGCACTCGGCGCCGCGGCGGCGGCCCCAGCGCGACCCTCCACGGCATTACCGAACCATTACATGACGACAGTGCGCGACGATACGCGGGCATAATTGCTAATCCTCTTGCACTTTGCTTACACGTTGCTGTCGTCGATGCTCTGCAGGAGTGGGAAATTGGTGCAATATGTCGTTGCAACAATCGGTTAGGCTGGCATGACGTGGCGATACTGGGACAGACTTCCCCTAGTGCGACGCAGACCGTGACCCTGGTGAGAAATGCGGGCTAGGGCGCGAGCGGATTCAGTGTCTTCAGCCCTTCGTTGGTTGCCGCTTCGCAGAGGCGCGCGTCCGCGCAGACGAAGGTCACCGGCTCCGGCATGCCCTCACACACGACCAGACAGCCCGCGAGTTGAAGCGCGCCGTAGTCAAGCTGAGTGGCAGGCGCGCGTCAACGGACGAGCGTCCGAGAGGGCGCCGCAGTGGGGCGCTGGTAACGGTCGGTGATTCGGATTGTCGGGCGCAGCGGCGGGCTGTGGCGCCCTGCCCTACTCCGCGGCTTCGGCGATGTCGTCGGCCGTGCCGAAGTGGCTGAACATGCCGGTGAAGCGCTTGCGCTCCGGCGGGCGGTAGGTCTTGCGCTTGCTGGTCTTGAGCCCGAGGGCCACCAGCAGCTCCGCCTGCTTGGTGGCGCAGACCACGCCGTCGAGGATCGGCACGCCGAGCTCGGCCTCGAGCTCGGCGGCGAAGCGGGCGAAGCCGGCACAGCCGAGGCACACGGCTTCCGCATCGTCCTCGGCCACCGAGCGGCGCACCTCGTCCCGCAGCTTCTCCATCGAGCCTTCCGGATCGCGCTCGATGTCCAGCACGTAGAGCGGCAGCGTGCGGATGGCGATGATGCGCTCCGACATGCCGTAGCCGTGCACCATCTCTTCGAGCAGGGTGCGGACGCGGGGAATGACCGAGACGATGGAGAAGCGCGCCGCCACCATGGAGGCGGTGTAGAACGAGGCCTCGGCGATGCCGACGACCGGCTTCTCGGTCACCTCGCGCGCGGCGTGAAGGCCGGGATCGCCGTAGCAGGCGACAACGTAGGCGTCGACGCCTTCGGCCTCGCCCTTGCGCACCTCATCGAGGACGCCGCAGGCCGCGACCTGCTCGTCGTAGAAGCTCTCGATGGATTCCGGCCCGAACTCCGGGCTCACCGCCACGATCTCGGTGCCGGCGCCGGCGACCGAGCGCGCCGCCTCGCCGATGCCCTCGGTCATCTCCAGCGTGGTGTTGGGATTGATCACCTTGATCTTCATCGGTGGCTCTCCCCTTCATGTCTCTCGTGCGGATTGCGTCGGCGGCAGCGCCGCGCGCCGGCCTTCACCCGGGCACCATCATTGGCCTTATCCGGTCCTGACTCAACCTCGCATCCCGCCGAGATCAGCCGGAATCGGACGCTGGATGCGCGGATTTGACACCGCCCTCGGCCCACCAAATGGCCCCCAGGGTAGCCAGCCCCGAGACGGCGAAGGCGCCGATCAGAGTGTACATGGTCCCGTCGAAGCCCTGGCCGACCACGGCCCCCAGGGGCACCGAGATGAAGGTGGCGAGCGACGCGATGACTGCCGCCCCCACGCCGGCAATATGGCCGAGAGGCTCCATGGCCAGCGCGTTGAGATTGCCGAAGAGCAGGCTGACGCTCACGAATACGATGAGGAGATAGCACATGAAGAGCCAGAAGGGCGGAAGCCCGTCGAAGGCGAAGGCAATCGGGCAGGCGACGAGCGAAATCAACGCGATGGCGCCGGCGGCGAGCTTGGAGAGTCGGCGCATGCCATAAGTCATCACGAGGCGGCCGTTCACGATCGAGCCGGCCCCGAAAGAGAGCGCGAGCACGCCAAAATAGAGGGGGAAGAGGGTGCCGGTTCCGTAGGAGTCCTGAAAGACCTGCTGGGCGGAGCCGAGATAGGCCACGAAGGGCGCGAACACGAACCCCGTCGCGATGGTGTATCCGAGTGCGGTTCGAATCCTCAGTATCTCGCCCACGGCCTGGCCGATGGCGCGCAGCGAGAAGGGCCGCCGCCGCTCGACAGGCAGGGTTTCCGGCTGGCGCAGCGCAAACCATGCGAAGACGATCGCAGAGATGACGAGGAAGGTGATGAAGATCGCGCGCCAGCCCCCCAGGATCAGCAGCCCCTGCCCGAGCGCCGGGGCAACCGTCGGGACCATGATGAACACGGCCATCGCGAACGACATGAGCTTGGCCATCATCCGCCCCTCGTACTGATCGCGCACGAGGGCCATGGTCACGATGCGGGGTCCTGCCACGCCGATGCCCTGCAGCACACGGCCTGCGATCATCACCTCGAACGAGGGCGCGAAAATGCTCACGAGGCAGCCGATCATGAAGAGGGCAAGGCCGGCATGAACGGCGGGTCTGCGCCCGATGCTGTCGGAGAGAGGGCCGAAGAGCAGCTGGCCGATCCCGAGCCCCAGAAAGAGGGACATGATGACCATCTGGACGTCGTTCGGACGCGAGACGCCAAAGTCGCGGCCGATTGCGGGCAGCGCCGGCAACATCGCGTCGATCGCCAGCGCGACCAGCGACATCAGCAGGCCGACGAGGGGCACGAACTCGGCGGTGCGAAGGGCGCGGCCGCGCTCCGTCTGGCTCATTCATTCCCCTTGCGTACCGCCGTGATGCTCCACCCGCCGGCAACGGCACGCGGCGGTCGGACGGCGGGCCTAACCCGGATTCGTTGTCAGGGATTCGGTGTGTTTGGCGCCGTTCGGATTACGGCGCAGAAGGGCCACGCCTGGCCGCAGTGGCCGCGCTGTCGAGCGCGCCGTCTTCGGTGACGATGACCCCATAGACGCTCTCGGCAGTCTCGCGCGAGATGTAGCCGTCCCGCACATCTTCGGCCACGGCGTCCGCCGGGCGCTCGGCGGCCGCGCCGTAGCCGCCGCCGCAGGTGCCGGTGAGGGTCAGGCTCTCGCCGGCCTTGACCGCGCGGTTCGGCATCATCGAGGGGAAGGGAATGTCCTCGCCATCGGCCTGGTGGTAGACCAGCGCCGCCTCGCGGCCCTCGGCACCGCCCTTGAAGCCCCAGGGGCGGAAGGCGTGACCGTCGCCCTCGACCGAGATGAAGCTGTCGGCGAGGAAGGAGACTTCACGAACCGATCCGATGCCGCCGCGCCAGCGCCCGGCTGCGGAGGCATCGTCGCGCAGCTCGTATCGCCGGATGCGGAGCGGCAGGTGGGACTCGATGTCCTCGATCGGGTTGTTGCGGGTGTTGGCGTAGAGGGTATCGACCGCGTCCATCGCATCCTTGCCGGCGCGGCCACCGTAGCTGCCCTCGTGGATGTCCATGTGCACCCAGTGGCCGCCGTCCTTGAGGCCGGAGAACGCGATCACCTTGAGGTTGCCGACACCGGCCGAGACCTTGTCGGGCACCGCCTGGGCCAGCGCCTTCATCACCGTGTCGGCGACGATATTGCCGGAGACGAAGCGCGCGATGGTCGGCGCCGGGAAGGTGGGATTGGCGATGGTGCCCTCCGGCGCCTTGATGGTGATGGGGCGGATCAGGCCCGAGTTCTGCGGGATCTGGCCGAAGCTCTCGCTGTCCAGCAGGATCGAGCGGACGGTCAGCCAGATCGCGCAGTCCACCGTGCCTTCCAGCGGCATGTTGATGGGCCGGTCGTCGCACTGGCGCGCGGTGCCGTCGAGGTCCACCACCAGCTCGCTGCCCTTCACGGTGACCGCGACGGCGACCTTGAAGTGGCGCCGGTCGGGGTCGTCGAGGAAGCCGTCGACGTGGCCCTCGGCCCGGTAGGTGCCGTCGGGCAGCGCCTCGATCGCCTGGCGCATGAGCCGCTCGGAATAGTCCATCAGCGCGTCCGCCGCCGCCTCCACGGTGTCCAGGCCGTGGCGCTCGATCAGCGCGAGGTAGCGCTCGGCGCCGATCCGGCTGGCGGCGACCTGCGCCTCCATGTCGCCCACCACCATGTCGGGCGCGCGGATGTTGTCGCGCATCATGTGCCAGAGCGCCTCGTTGGCGGCGCCCCGGTCGTAGGCCTTGAGCGCCTTGAACTGGAGGCCCTCGGCGTAGGCGTCCATCGCATCGACGATGCCGCAGCTGCCGGGGCTGAGCGCGCCGATATCGAGGTGATGCGCCGTGGTGACCGCGTAGCCCACCAGCGCGCCGCCGTGGAAGACCGGCACGATGAAGGCGACGTCCGGCCCGTGGCTCGCGCCGTGATAGGCGGAGTTGTGGATTATGACGTCGCCCTCGCGCAGGATCTGGCCGCGCTCCTCGAGGATCTGGTTCATGCCCTTCACGTAGCCCGGGATCGGGCCTGACTGCAGCGGCGTCGAGTGCTTCGACTCGCAGAGCTGGCGGCCGTGGCGGTCGATGATCGCCGCCCCGAAATCCTCCGACTCGCGGATGATCGAGGAGTAGGACATGCGCATGAGCTTCCAGCCCATCTCGACCGCGATGTTCTCCAGCGCGCCCTGGATCACGCTGGCGGTGACGGCGTCGATGGGTCGGATGTTCGGCGTGTCTGCCATGATCTAGTCCTCCTCGCCCAGGCGCAGGATCAGGTTCGCGCTCGTGTCGACGCGCACCGTCCAGCCGGGCGGCACCACGGTGGTCGCATCCGTTTGCAGGATGACCGCTGGGCCGGCGAAGGGCGCCTCCACCGGCAGCGCCTCGCGCCGGTAGAACGCCGTGTCGTAGCCTTCGAGCGCGCCATTCACGCGGAAGACCGAGCGCGCGGTCTTGACCCGCGCCTTTTCCAGCGCGCCGCCGGCCGGCGCGGGCGGGGCCGCGATCTTGGGCATGCTGCCGACGCCGGTGATGCGGATGTTCACGATCTCGATGGGGCTCTCGGTGAAGCAGTGGCCGTATTCCTGCTCGTGCAGGGCATGGAAGGCCTGCCAGACCTCTTCCAGCCCGGCCTCGTCCAGTTCGCCCGCCGGGAAGGCCACGCGCAGCTCGTAGCCCTGGCCGACGTAGCGCAGATCGCCTGCGCGGCGCTCCTCCACCCGATCGGCGCCGAGGCCGGCGGCTTCGTACTGGGCCATGAGGTCTCGGCTCAGGCGCACGAAGTCGCTGTTGATCCGCTCGATATCGACCGCGCCCTTGACCTGGAAGGCGGTCATGATCTGGTCGTACTTGAGGTCGGTGGTGAGCAGGCCCGCCGCAGAGGTGATGCCGGGATGGGGCGGCACCACGACCTCGGGCACGTCGAGCATCGCCGCGACCTCGGCACCGTGGAGCGGCCCCGCGCCGCCGAAGGCGACCAGCGAGAAGTCGCGCGGGTCCAGGCCCTTCTGCACCGTCTTGGAGCGGATGGCGTTCGCCATGTTGGCGTTGACGATGGTGAGCACGCCTTCGGCGGCCTCGTGCCTGTCGACGCCGAGCGCCTCGGCGAGGCCCGTGATCGCGGCATCGGCCCGCTCGGGCGCGAGGGTCATCTCGCCGCCGAGGAAATTGTCCGCATCCAGCCGGCCGAGCACGAGGTTGGCGTCGGTGACCGTGGGTGCGTCGCCGCCCCGGCCGTAGCAGGCGGGGCCGGGCTCGGAGCCGGCACTCTCCGGCCCCACCTTGAAGGCGCCGCCGGCATCGGTGCGCGCGATGCTGCCGCCGCCGGCGCCGATGGTGGTGATGTCGATCATCGGCACCAACACCGGGTAGCCGCCGATCCAGGTATCGCGCGCGGTGGCCTCGTTGTAGCGGCCGTCAATCACGATGCCGATGTCGGCGCTGGTGCCGCCCACGTCGAAGGTGATGAGGCGGCGGCGGCCGGAGTGCTCCGCCGCCCAGGCGCCGCCGAGCACGCCGGCGGCCGGCCCCGACATGAGCGTGATGACCGGCACGTCCGCCACCATCGCCGCGGTCGCGACGCCGCCGTTGGAACCCATGATGTGGAGGTCGCCTGCGATGCCGGCCTGCTTCAGCCGGTCCTCGAAGCGGCGCACGTAGTTGCGCACCTTGGGGCCGATGAAGGCGTTCATCGCCGCCGTGGTGAAGCGCTCGAACTCGCGGAACTGGGGCGCGACCCGGGCCGAGGTGGTGACGAAGGCCTCGGGCCATTCCTCCAGCACGATGGACCGCGCGCGCTCCTCATGCGTGGGGTCGATGTAGGCGAAGAGGAAGCAGATGGCGACCGCCTCGACGCCCTTGTCGCGCAGCGTGCGGGCGGCCTGGCGCACGCCCTCTTCGTCCAACGGCTCCAGCACGTCGCCCTGCGGCGGCACCCGCCGCTCCTTCACGGTGAGGCGGTGGCGGCGGCGCACCAGCGGGCGCGCCTGCCACGGGATGTCCTGCATGATGGAATAGTTCTGGGGCCGCTGGTGACGGCCGATATGGATTATGTCGCGGTAGCCGGCCGAGGTGATCATCCCGGTCTCCGCGCCATCGTACTGGAGCACCGCGTTGGTCGAGATCGTGGTGCCGTGGAAGACGTGGGCGATGGCATCGGGCACCGTGCCGCTCCGCTCGCAGAGTTGGGCGATCCCCGCCGCGGCGCCCTCCGACGGGTCGTCCGGCGTGGTGGGCACCTTGTGGATCGCGCTCTCGCGCGTCTCGCTATCGGTGATGATGAGGTCGGTGAAGGTGCCGCCGACGTCGACGCCGATCAGCTTCATGGGCCGTCCGCTCGCTGCTGCGGCCCGGCGGCCGCACGTGTTCATTGCGCGTCAGCCGCCGGGCGACCCCGGCGGCGCGGCAGTGTCTTACCCGCGCCCGAGCGGGTCAAGCGGCCCCCGCCACGCACCGATGCGCGCGCGCCGCGCGGCGCCTATACTGTCGCGCCGTCACGACGGGGGCGAGGATGGCAAGGGAACGCATGCCGCGCTGGAAACGGCGGGCCTACAACATCGCGGCGCTTCGGGCCCAGGCCCGGCGCGTGCTGCCGCGCGCGGTCTTCGATTTCGTCGACGGCGGGGCGGGCGACGAGCACACGCTGCGCCGGAATGCCTCCGCCTTCGATGACGTCGCCCTCTATCCGCGCCCCATCGGCGGCACGCGCGAGCGCGATCTCTCGACCACGCTCTTCGGCCGGCAGCTTTCCATGCCGCTCATCGTCCCGCCCACGGGGCTCGCCGGCCTGCTCTGGCCCGACGGCGAGGCTGCGTCGGCGCGCGCGGCGACCAAGGCGGGCTCGATCTACGCCCTCAGCCACGGCTCGGTCTGCAGCCTGGAAGAGCTGGCCGAGAACGATATCGAGCCACTCTGGTTCCAGACCTACATCTTCAAGGACCGCGGGCTCACGCACGAGATGGCGGCGCGCGCGGAGGCGGCCGGCTACGAGGCGCTGATCGTGACCATCGACACCCAGCTCCTCGGCAACCGCGAGCGAGACATCCGCAACGGCTTCGTCATTCCGCCCACGATGTCCACCCGCGAGGTCGCCAACATGGCGACCAAGCTGGGCTGGCTCTTCCGGATGCGGCGCGTCATCCCGAACATTACCTTCGGCAATTACCGCAGGCCGGACGGCGGCGAGGACCTCACCGCCCTCGCCCAGCGCATGTTGCGGCTGCCCGACCCCGGCATGCAGTGGCGCGACATCGCCGACCTGCGCGCGGTCTGGAAGGGACCGCTCCTGCTCAAGGGCATCCTTCACCCGGCGGATGCCGTCGAGGCGGTGGCCAACGGCGTGGACGGGATGTTCGTCTCCAACCACGGCGGCCGGCAACTCGACGGCGCGGCCAGCGCCCTCGACGCGCTGCCGGCCGTGGCGGAGGCGGTGGGGGGACGCGCCACGGTCATTCTCGACGGCGGCATCAGGCGGGGCGCCCATATCGTCAAGGCGCTGGCGCTCGGCGCGGACTGCTGCACCGTCGGCAGGCCGCAGTTCTGGGGCCTCTCGGTCGCCGGCGAAGCGGGCGTGACACACGTGTTCGACATCTTCCGCCGCGAGCTCGACCTCACCATGGGGCTCTGCGGGCTCCCCAACATCGCCTCGATCGGCCCGGACGTGCTGGCGCGCGGCACGGCGACCGAGACGGCCCGGCTTGCCGCCGCGAGCGAGGCAGTCGCGGCGGCGGCCGCGGCAGTGGTGGAGTCGGGGAACGCCGCCGAGAACGGTGGCGGCGACGGCGCCGGGGAGAAGGCTGTGCCCATCGCCGAGACCGGCGGCCCGGCGGGACCGGAGCCCACACGCTACGGCGATTGGGAACGCAAGGGCCGCGCCATCGATTTCTAGAGCGTTTCCGTATCGCACGGAAACGCTCTGGTATCTTATCGCTCACGGCAGCCGGCCTTTGGCCGGCGCCTCCGCGAGGGCGCCGTAGGAGCGGCGGGCCGCGGTCGCGGCCTGTCGCGCGTCCGTCAAAGACGGACGCACTCCAATATTGCGCGGGCGCTTCCTATTCCGCGCGGGAGGCGGACCAGCCCTCCGGGTCGGCGAGGAAGGCCCGGACCTCGCAAAGTCCCTGCTCGTCGATGCGCCCGCGGCCAAGCGCGACCGCGAGCAGCGTATCGAGATCGCAGATGGCGGTGAGCGCGAGGCCGGCCTCTTCCAGCGCCCGCTGCGCCGACGCGCCCGCGCGCGAGAACAGTACGCTCACCCGCTCGACCTCCGCGCCCGCGTCGCGCAGCGCCTGCGCGAAGGCGAGGATGCTGCCGGCGGTCGAGATCAGGTCCTCGATCAGGTGGACGCGCTCGCCGGCGACGTCGCCGCCCTCGATTCGGCCTGCGGTGCCGTGCGCCTTGGTCTCGGTCCGGACGTAGACCAGGGGCAGCGCCAGCCGGTCGGCGACGAGGGTGGCGTAGGGAACGCCCGCGGTGACTCCGCCAGCGACGACCGTGGTGGCGGGCTGCGGCACGGTCGCCGCCAGCGCCGCCGCCGACTGCGCGCGGGCCTCGGGCCGCGACAGGATCAGCCGGCAATTCACGTAGAAGGGTGCCAGGAGCCCCGAGGTGAGGCGGAAGGGCGCCTCGGGCCGCACCAGGAAGGCGCCGGTATCGAGCAGGACCGCCGCGATCTCTTCCGCCGCCTGGCTCATCCCTGCCCCCTGCTCTCCCGCTCTGCGGTCGTCCCGCGCCCGGTGCGAAGGTAGACTATTCGGGTCGGGACAGGATGCTCATGCCGCACGTTGCTCTCTATTGCGCCCTCGATGCGCGCGACCGCCCCACGGTCGAGCGGCTCGCGCATCTGCTCGCGCCGGCGGTTGGCGGCCTCAAGCTCGGGCTCGAGTATTTCTGCGCGCACGGACCGGAGGGCGTCAGCGCGGTGCGCGCCGCCGGTCTGCCGCTCTTCCTCGACCTCAAGCTGCACGATATCCCGAACACCGTCGCGGGCGCCGTGCGCAGCGTGGTCGCGCTGGAACCGCACTATCTCACCATCCACGCAGCGGGCGGCGGCGCCATGATGCGGGCGGCGCGCGAGGCCGCGGAGGAGGAAGCTGCGCGCCGGGGCGTCGCCCCGCCCCACCTGCTCGGCGTGACCGTGCTGACCAGCCTCGACGCCGCGGCGTTAGCGCGCCAGGGCATCGCGGGCTCCGCTCACGATCAGGTGCTGCGCCTCGCGGCGCTGGCCCACGAAGCCGGGTTGGGCGGCGTTGTCGCGAGCCCACACGAGGTGGCGACTCTGCGCGCGGCGCACGGCCCGGACTTCGCTATCGTGGTCCCGGGCATTCGCCCGGCATCCGGCGCCGGCAGCGGCAAGGGCGATCAAGCGCGGGTGGCGACGCCGGCCGATGCGGCGCGCGCCGGTGCGACCGCGCTGGTCGTGGGTCGCCCGATCACGCAGGCGCCCGATCCGCTCGAAGCCGCGCGGGTTATCGTGGGGGAAATCGAAGCGGCAGCTTGACTACTCGCGGTCGGGGCGCGGTGGTCGGCGCCCACGGCGTCGCTTAGCGAGGCGAAGCCGTCGGCCGCGAGCAGCCGCGCGAGCCCTTGCGTGATCTCGCCGACGAGACGCGGGCCCCGATAGACCAGCGCGGTGTAGAGCTGGATCAGGCTCGCGCCCGCGCGGATGCGGGCGTAGGCGGCCTCTGCCGAATCGATCCCGCCCACGCCGATCAGCGGTAGACGGCCACCGCTCAAGGCATAGGCGAGGCGCAGCACCTCAAGCGCACGGGGCGCCAGCGGCGGGCCGCTGAGGCCGCCCTCCTCCCCTCGCTTGCGCGAGACCAGATCGGGCGGGCGCGCGGTCGTGGTGTTGGTGAGGATCAGGCCGGCGATGGGCGCGCCCTCGATGGCCTCGAGCAGCGCCGCCAGGGCCTCGTCGTCGATCTCCGGCGCGAGCTTGAGCAGGACAGGAGGCGCGCGGTCGAGGCGGGCATGGGCATCCGCCAGCGCGGCCAGCAGGCGGTGGAGCGCATCGCCCGCCTGCCAAGCCCGCAGCCCCGGCGTATTGGGTGAGGAGACGTTCACCGCCACGTAGTCGGCGAGCGCGGCCACGCGGGCGAGGCCGGCGGCGTAGTCGCGCGCGGGATCGGTGCTCTCCTTGTTCACGCCGATATTGATGCCGAGCGGGCGGTGGGTTGCGCCGTTCTTGCGGCGCCACTGCTCCAGCCGCCTGGCAACGACATCGAGGCCGGCGCTGTTGAAGCCGTAGCGGTTGATCAGCGCGCGCTCCCGCCTCAGGCGGAAGAGACGGGGCTTGGAATTGCCTGGTTGTGGCCTGGGCGTAACCGTGCCCGCTTCGCCGAAGCCAAGCCCGAGCCGCTCCGCCGCATCGGGGCAGCGGACATCCTTGTCGAAGCCGGCGGCGAGCCCCACGGGCGTCGGGAAGCGCAGACCCCAGAGCTTCATTGCAAGCGCGGGGTCGGGCGGCGGAGGCGCCGGCGGCCGGCCGAGCCCCAGCAGGGCGATCGCGGCGTTGTGCGCCGTCTCCGGCGGCAGGCAGCGGAGGCCGGCGGTGGCGAAGTCGGCGTAGGACACGGCGGGCGGGCCAGACCGGCGCTAGGCCCCGGCGGCGAAGAGCGTGCGCCCGTCCACCACCGTGCGCAGGACGCGGCCCTGCACCGGGCGGCCGTCGAAGGGCGTGTTGCTCGACTTGCTGCGGAAGACACCGCGATCGACCTGCCAGGGCGCATCGAGATCGAAGAGGACAAGGTCCGCCGGCGCCCCGCGCCGCAGCCTGCCGGCGTCGATGCCGAGCAGGTCGGCGGGCGCCGAGGTGAGCCGCCGCAGCACCTCGCGGAGCGGGAGATGCCCGCCGTGGTAGAGCTCGAGCGAGAGCGGCAGCATCGTCTCCAGCCCGACGATGCCGTTGGCCGCGCGCTCCATCGGCACGCGCTTGCTCTCCTGATCGTGTGGCGCGTGGTCGCTCGCGATGGCGTCGATGGTGCCGTCCTTGAGCCCTTCGACCATCGCCTTGCGGTTGGTCTCGCTCCGGAGCGGCGGCGCCATCTTGGCGAAGGTGCGGTAGTCGCCGACATCGTGCTCGGTGAGCGCGAAGTGGTGCGGGGCGACCTCGCAGGTGACCGGGAGGCCTGCGCGCTTGGCGCGGCGCACGGCATCCACCGCGCCGGCGGTCGAGATGTGGGCCACGTGGTAGCGGCCGCCGGTGAGAGCCACCAAGCGAATGTCGCGCTCGACCACCACGATCTCCGATTCGTCGGGAATGCCGGGCAGGCCGAGGCGGGTCGAGACCTCGCCCTCCGCCATGCAGCCGCAGCTTGTGAGCGAGAGGTCTTCGGCGTGCTGGCTCACGATCAGGTCGAAGGTGCGCGCATAGCTGAGCGCGCGGCGCATCACCTGGCTGTCGGCGACCGGGAGCCCGTCGTCGGAGAAGGCGACCGCGCCGGCCTCCGCCAGCATCCCCATCTCGGTGAGCTGCTTGCCTTCCAGCCCCTTGGTCACGGCGCCGAAGGGATAGACCTTGACCCCCTTGGCCTCGCGCGCGCGGCGCTGGACGAACTCGACCAGCGCCACGTCGTCGATCACGGGCTTGGTATTGGGCATGCAGGCGACGCCGGTGACGCCGCCGGCCGCCGCCGCGAGGCCGCCGGTGGCGATGGTCTCCTTGTGCTCGTGGCCGGGCTCGCGGAAGTGCACGTGCATGTCGATGAGGCCGGGCGCGAGGCAGTGGCCGCCGCAATCGACCGTCGCGATTCCGTCCGGCACGCCGCCCGCGAAGAGCTCCGGGCCGAAATCGGCGATCACGCCATCCTTCGCGAGAAGCGCGCCGGGGCTGTCGAGGCCGCTGTCCGGGTCCAGCAGGCGGGCGTTGACGTAGGCGGTGGGCTCTTCGTGGATCACGCGCGTCTCTCCGATTCAGAACACCGGCGCAGGGCCGAGATTGCGGCTCAGCGCGTCGAGGCAGCCCTGGCGTACGGCGACGCCGAGCTCGACCTGATCCAGGATGGCGCTCCGCGTGATGTCGTCGGCGACTTCGCTGTCGATCTCGACGCCCCGGTTCATGGGCCCGGGATGGAGGATCAGCGCGTTCTCCCGCGCTTCCGCGAGCTTGGCCCGGTCGAGGCCGTAGAAGCGGAAGTACTCGCGGGTAGACGGAACGAAGGTGCCCTGCATGCGCTCCTGCTGCAGGCGCAGCATCATGATGACGTCGCAGCCCGCGAGCCCTGCGCGCATGTCGTGGAAGATCTCCACGCCCATACGCTCGATCGCGGCCGGCACCAGGGTGGGCGGCGCGATGATGCGGACGCTGGCGCCCATGGTGTTGAGCAGCAGGATGTTGGAGCGGGCGACCCGGCTGTGCATCACGTCGCCGCAGATCGCGACCCGAAGCCCCTCGATCCGGCCGAAGCGGTGGCGGATGGTGAGCGCATCCAGCAGCGCCTGCGTGGGATGCTCGTGGCTTCCGTCGCCCGCGTTGATGACGCCGCACTCGACGTGGTTGGCGAGCAGGCGGGCGGCGCCGGCATCCGGGTGGCGCATGATCAGCATGTCAGGATGCATGGCGTTCAGCGTCATCGCCGTGTCGATCAGCGTCTCGCCCTTCTTGATCGCCGAGCTCGCCACCGCGATGTTGATGACGTCGGCGCCGAGCCGCTTGCCCGCGAGCTCGAACGAGGTGCGCGTGCGGGTCGAAGTCTCGAAGAAGAGCAGGACGACGGTGCGCCCGCCGAGCAGGCTCTTGCGCTTCTGCACCTCGCGGTTGAGCGCGACGTAGCCTTCGGAGATATCGAGGATATGGGTGATGGCGCCAGCGGAAAGCCCCTCGATCCCCAGCAAGTGCCGGTCGCTGAAGATCGATGGCAGGAGCGCAGGCTGCATCGCTACCAGTTGTAGGCGCACCCGCGTCGATATGCAAGGTCTTGTGGTCTTGAGACTGGAATTTTAGTCAGGGAAGGGCATCTCGAAGTGGCTGTCCACCGTGGTGTAGTCGGCGTAGCCGAGCCGCGCGATGGGCCGGAACTTCGACTGGTCCACGCGGCCGTCGGTGATGATCGAATCGTCGATGTGAATGCCGAGGACCTCGCCGAGCACGATCCAGTTGCGGAAGCGCTCAGGGGAATCGGCCAGCAGCTCGATCACCTTGTGGAGCCGGCATTCGAGATGGATCGGCGCGCCTTTGACCCTGGGCGGGCGCACGAGCAGCGCCGGCTCGGTCTCGAGGCCTGCGAGCGCGAACTCGTCGACGCTGCGCAGCACGTGGCTCGACGAGACCCGCATGGCCTCGCGCTGCTCCCAGGTCGCGAGGTTGGCCACGAACTCGCCGGTCTCCTGCACGTTGTGCAGGCTGTCCTTGGCGCCGCCTTCGACGTGCCGCCCGCTCGGCGCATACATCACCTGCGGCGGGTGGTCGCCGCAGGCGTTGAAGTAGCTGAAGGGCGCGAGGTTGAGCGCGCCGGCGGCATCGATGGTTGTGATCCAGCCGATCGGGCGCGGCACCACGCAGGACTTGAAGGGATCGTGCGGCAGGCCGTGATCGTTGCGCGCGGTCTCGTAAAACATGGAGCGGCTACGCCTTCGGCCTCTGGATGAACTCTACCGTGATGCCGTCGGGATCGCGGGTGTAGACCACGAGGCCGCCCTTGTTGGGCCCGGCGTTGACAGTGATGGGATCGCCCAGCGGCTCGGAGCCGGCGGCGCGCACTGCTGAAATCGCTTCGTGGATGTCGTCCACGTCGAAGGCGATATGGGCGAAGCCGGCATCGCAGGGGCGCGACTCGACCCGGCCGCGGTCGGCGGGGCCGCGATACTCGATCAGCTCCAGGCGATGGCCGGGCGCCTGCAGGTAGGCGACCTCGATGTCCGCGCCGTCCACGCCCACCACTTGCTCGATGAACCTGGGATCGCGCGGCGAGCGGTTCAGCAGCGTGAAGCCGAGCGCGCCCTGGAACAGGCCGATCGCGCGGTCGAGGCTGGAGACCGTAAAGCTGGTGTGATTGGTCGCCGTGATCGTGAAACCCGCCATCGTCCCTGCTCCTCCCTTGTGGCCGCCGCTGCGCACGGGCCGAGCCTATCACACGGAGGGGCCTCTCTCCCGAGAGTGGACTGTTGGCAGCACCTGTCCGTTGACTGCGGTGCTACTGAGTACTACCTTTGCGTCAAGGAGGCTCCCGTGACGGTCAAGTCCTCGATTTCCCTCACCGACGAGCAGCATGCCTTTGCCAGGGCGCTGGTCGAGGCTGGGCGCTATACCAGTGTCAGCGCGGTCCTGCAGCAGGGCGTCGACATGCTGCGTCAGCGCATGGATGCCGAGGAAGTGGAAATCGCGGCGCTGCGCGCCCTCCTCTCGCGCCGCCGCGACGGCGAGTTCGTCGGCGCAGAAGAGATGGACGCGCGGTTGAAAGCGATGATCGCCGACAAGCGCCGCGCGCATGGCATTCAGTCTTGAGTTCTCGGTCGAGGCCGAACGCGACTTCGGACTGATATTCGACCATCTCCTGCGCAGCTACATCGACTTTGGTGAGAGCCCCGAGAGCGCGCTCGATCATGCGGGAGCGCGGGTTCTGGAGATCCGAGCCGACGCGGAGCGCATCCTTGCCGCGCCTCATCGGGGCGAACGCCACGACGACATCCTGCTCGGCCTGCGACATCTGACGATCGGACGGGCGATCTACTGGTTCGACGTGGACGAGGCGAACGAGACGGTCCGTGTCCTGGCGGTGTTCTTCGGCGGGCAGGATCACGTGAGACACATGATGGCGCGGCTGCTCGAAAACGACGGCTCGTAATCGGGACGAGGAGACCGGCAGCGAGCGCCCGCGCTTACTCCGCCGCCGGTGCGCTGGCGTCGAGCCCGGGACGGACCAGGTCGCTCGCGGCTGCGCGCCGCTCGTAGCGCCGGGCGGGTGCGTTCACGACCGGGGCGAGCGGCGCCGCATCATGGGCGGCGGCGCGGCGGGCGGAGGGTGCCGGCTCGTAGAGTGTCGTCCGCTGCACCGGCGTGCGTCCCATGCGATTGACCAGCGCTTCGATTTCGTCCGGCGGGAACTCCTGACCGTGGCTCGCGCCGGCGGCGCGGGTGATCGATTCGTTCATCAGGGTGCCGCCGATGTCGTTGGCGCCGGCGCGGAGGCAGGCGGCGGCGCCCTCCCGCCCCATCTTGACCCACGAGGTCTGGATGTTGGGGATGACCGGGTGCAGCGCGAGCCGGGCGACGGCGTGCATGAGCACCGCCTCGCGCCAGGTCGGCCCCCGCCGCGCGCGCGAGGTGCCGCCCCTTGAGGTAGAGCGGCGCTTCCTCCGCGACGAAGGGGAGCGGCACGAACTCGGTGAAGCCGCCGGTGCGCTCCTGCAGGGCGCGGACGCGCGCGAGGTGCCGTGCCCAGTGACGTGGCCCGTCCACGTGGCCGAACATGATGGTGGCGGTGCTGCGCAGCCCCAGCCCGTGCGCGGCCTCCATCACCGAGAGCCACTGGTCGGTCACGATCTTGTCGGGGCAGATGACGGCGCGAACCTCGTCGTCGAGGATTTCGGCGGCGGTGCCGGGGAGCGAACCCAACCCGGCCTCCTGCAGCGCCGCAAGGAAGTCGGGCACGGTGCGGCCGAGGGTCGCGGCGCCCTGCCAGATCTCCAGCGGCGAGAAGGCGTGGACGTGGATGGCGGGCTCGGCCTGCTTGATGGCGCGGCAGATGGCGAGATAGGTCTCGCCGGTGTAGTCGGGATGGATGCCGCCCTGGAGGCAGACCTCGGTCGCACCGCGCGCCCAGGCTTCCTGCACGCGGCGCACGATCTCGTCGGTCGTCAGGTCGTAGGGCCGGCCGCGCAGGTTCTCGCTCAGCTTGCCCTTGGAGAAGGCGCAGAACTGGCAGCGGAAGTAGCAGACGTTGGTGTAGTTGATGTTGCGGTTCACCGCGTAGCTGACCTGCGGCCCGCTGACGCTGGCGCGCAGCGCGTCGGCAGCGGCGCAGACCGCGTCAAACGCGCCGCCGCGCGCCGCGAAGAGCCGCACCAGCTCGTCCTCGCCGAGCCCCTCGCCCGCCTCGGCCCGGGCCAGCAGGCGCTCGATGTCGGGCGCCACCACTGCCGGGGTGGGTACGCGATCCTCCGGCGGCGGTCCGCCCGCGCCCGTGATCCAGGCGTCGGTGCGGGGATAGCCCTCGGAATCAACCAGCTTGAGCACGCGCGTCTGCAGCGCCGGATCGAGCCAGCGCTCGCCGGCACGGGCGTAGGACGGGTAGATCGTGAGGCGCTCGGCCAGGGTCTTGCCGGCGGCTGCGGTCTCGCGGGCGAGCGCGTAGAGATGCGGCCAGGGCGCTTCGGGATTGACGTAGTCCTGCGTCACCGGTGAGACGCCGCCCCAGTCGTTGATCCCGGCCCCGACCAATTGCGGCAGCGCGCCGGGGCTGAGGTTGGGCGGCGCCTGGATGTTCGCCTCCGGCCCGAAGAGGACGCGAGCGACTGCAATGGTCCAGAGCAGCTCGTCGAGGCCGGGCTCCGGCGCGTCTGCCATCCGTGTCCCCGGCTTGGCCCGGAAATTCTGGACGATGATCTCCTGAATGTGCCCGTGGGCGTCGTGGGCATCGCGCAGCGCGAGCAGGGCCTCGATCCGCTCCTCGCGCGTCTCGCCGATGCCGATGAGGATGCCTGAGGTGAAGGGCACCGCCTCCGCACCGGCGAGGCGGAGTGTCTCCAGCCGCACAGCCGGGCGCTTGTCGGGCGAGCCGTAGTGCGGCCCGCCCTTGGAGGAGAGGCGCTCCGACGCGCTCTCCAGCATCATGCCTTGCGAGGCCGAGACCCGGCGCAGCGCCTGCAAATCCTCGCGGCCCAGCACGCCGGGGTTGAGATGGGGCAGAAGCGGGGTCTTCTCCAGCACCAGCTTCGCCATCGCCGCGAGGTAGGCGAGCGTGCTTTCGTAGCCGAGCGCTTCCAGGCCCTCGCGCGCCGCGCGGTATCGCAATTCGGGCTTGTCGCCGAGGGTGAAGAGCGCCTCCTTGCAGCCGGCGGCGGCGCCGGCTTCGGCCACCTGCAGCACCTCGTCCGGCTTCATGAAGGCGGTCTCGCCCCGGCGCGGCGGGCGGGCGAAGGTGCAGTAGTGGCAGACGTCGCGGCAGAGATGGGTGAGCGGGATGAAGACCTTGCGCGAGTAGGTCACGACGTCGGGATGCGCCCGGTCGCGGAGCGCGGCCGCGCAGTCGAGCAGCGGCGCGAGGTCGTCCTCGGCGGCGAGTGCAAGGGCCTGGGTCGCTTCGGGGCGGCGGTCGTTCCGCACCGCCTCGAGCAGATCGCGGGTTGCGTCCTGCATCCGCCTCAGGCCGCGTCGGTTACCAGGAGACGTTCGGCGATCCCGCTCTCGCGCAGATAGTCGAGGGTACGCCCCGGCGCCGGCCGCGCGGCGAAGGCGCGGAGGTCGTCGGGCGTGTCGATGTCCAGGCCAAGGCCCGGCAGCGGGAGAATGCGGGGCGCGATGCCCTGCGCCCGCGCCGCCGCGCAATGGAGCCCGAAGCTGTCATGGCCGAAGTGGAAGGGCAGTACATCAGGCGGCGAGCAGAGCACGCAGTTGGTGCCGCGCCGGTCATGCGCCGGCACCAGCGTGACGGCTGGCCTGTCGACTCCCGTTCCCTCGTGCGCTACCAGCACCGCGTCGATCTCGTCTGCGCTCGCGCCCGGCACGTCGCCCGGCACCTGGAGCAGGCTGTCGGCCCCTTCGCGGCTGAGCGCCGCAGCCGCTCTCTCCACCGCCGCGCTCTGGCCGTCGTTGGAGGGCTCGGTGAGCAGCCGCGCGCCGTGGCGTTCAGCGAGCGCCGCTGCCCGCTCGTCCCGCGTCACCACGACGATGTCCGACAATCCCGGCACGCGCGCGAGGGTCTCCAGCACGTCTTCCGCCATGGCGAGGGCGAGGCGCTGGCGCTCGGCCGCAGTGAGGAAACCCGCCAGCCGCTGCTTGGCGTCGCCCGTGTCCTTGACCGGAAGGACCGCCCCGATCGTCACATCGCCATCCCTTGGGCTATCCCCAGGGCCCTCCCCCGGCGCCGGCGAGCCGCGTGCCGGATCGCGACGCTAGGAAAAAGCCCGAAACCTGTCAAACCACGCGCGCCGCTCGGCCGGGGCAAAATGCGCTCAGGCCATGGTTCTGCGAACTGCGGCCTCCACGTCGTCCACCTTCGGCATGTAGAGGTCCTCGAGCTCGGGCGCGAAGGGGACCGGGCAGTGCGGCGCCGTCACCTTCTCGATGGCTGCCTTCAGTGACTTGAACGCCTTCTGCGCCACGATGGAGGAGATGTCGGCCGCCATGGAGCAGCGCGGGTGGCTCTCGTCCACGACCACTAGGCGGCCGGTCGCCTCGACCTCTTCGAGGATGGTCTCCTCGTCCAGCGGCGAGACCGTGCGCGGGTCGATCACCGTGCACGAGATGCCGTCGTTCGCCAGATTGTCGGCGGCCTCGGTGGCCAGATGCACCATCTTGCCGATCGCGACGATGGTGACGTCCTCGCCCTCGCGAACCACGTTCGCTTCGCCGAAGGGGACCGTGTAGGCCTCGTCGGGAACGTCGGCCTCGTCGTCGTACATCGCCTTGTGCTCGAAGAAGACGACGGGATCGTTGTCGCGAATGGACTGGATCATCAGCCCCTTGGCGTCGTAGGGGTTCGAGGGGACGACCACCTTCACGCCGGGCACGTGGGTGAAGATGGAATAGAGCACCTGGCTGTGCTGCGACGCAGCCCTGAGCCCCGCGCCGTACATCGTCCTCACCACCAGCGGGGTCTCGGCCTTGCCGCCGAACATGTAGCGGAACTTCCCCGCCTGGTTGTAGATCGCATCGAAGCAGACCCCGAGGAAGTCGACGAACATCAGATCGACGATGGGGCGCATGCCGGTCACCGCAGCGCCGGCCGCCGCCCCGATGAAGCCGCCTTCCGCGATCGGCGTGTCCAGCACCCGCGACGGTCCGAACTCGGTGTGCAGACCCTTGGTCACACCCAGCGGGCCGCCCCAGGCATCGTCCTCGCCGGGAGCGCCGGTTCCGCCGGACACGTCCTCGCCCATCACGATGACCGAGGAATCGCGCCGCATCTCGCCCGCCATCGCCTCGTTGATGGCGGCCCTGTAGGATTTAATCGGCATTGTCGGTTCCTCGCTCAGTAAGAGGCGTAAACGTCGGTCATGAGGTCGGCCTCGGTCGCACGCGGCGCGGCGTGAGCGGCTGACGTGGCATCGGCCACCCGCGTCTTCTCCTCCTCGAAAATCTCGTCGAGCTGTTCGTCGGTCAGCAGGCCCGTCTCGACGACCTTCTCGCGGAAGAGGTTCAGGCAGTCCTTTTCGGCGCGGAGCTTGTCGATCTCGCCGTCTGCCCGGTAGGTCTGCGCATCGCCGACGAAGTGGCCGTAGAAGCGCGCGGTCTTGATGTGGATCAGGCTCGGGCCCTCGCCGTTCCGGGCGCGTTCGACGGCCTCTCTCATCGCGTCATGAACCGCGAAGAAGTCGAACCCGTCGATTTCGACGCCCGGCATTCCGAAGCCGTTCGCGCGGGCCACCTGCGAACCTGCCACCGAATAGGAGGACGGCGTCGCCTCGGCATAGCCGTTGTCTTCGCAGATGAAGATCACGGGCAGCTTCCAGATATTCGCCATGTTGTAGGCTTCGAAGATCAACCCCTGGTTGGAACCGCCATCGCCGTAGAAGGCCACGGCGACGCCCTTCTCGCCTTTCGCTCTTGCCGAAAGGCCGGCGCCCACGGCCAGGGGGCCCGTCGCGCCGATGATCCCGTTCGCACCCAGCATCCCCTTGTCGAGGTCGGCGATGTGCATCGAGCCGCCCTTGCCGCCGCAGACGCCGGTGGTCGCGCCGTAGATCTCGTCCATCGTCTCCTGCAGATCCAGGCCGCGGGCGATGCACTGGCCGTGCGCACGATGGGTCGTCGCAATCCAGTCCCGCTCGTCCAGCGCCATGTAGACGCCGGCGGCCGTCGCCTCCTGGCCGGCGGAGAGATGCACGAAGCCCGGTATCTTGCCGTCGGAGAAGTTCTCGAAAACGCTTTCCTCGAAGTGCCGTGCCGCCGCCATCGTGCGGTACGCACTCAGCAACTCGTCTCTGCTCAGTTGCATCAATGTCTCCCTTGCTCCTGCTGCGCGCCTCGCCCGAAGCCCAGGACGCCAGCGCCGGCCGCTGAACCGATGAGGCGTGGCGGCGTGTGCCGCAATATACTGGCTCGCCCCGGCAAGTCACGGATCGACCCGGCTTATCGGCGTGCGCGTCCCTCTTCAACCCCGAGCGTACGCACCCAAGCCCGGCCATGACGTGGGAGGGGGCGCTGTGTTCGCTTACGCCTTGATCCGGCTGGAGCCGGGGTCGTAGAGCGGGCGGAGGGAGGCCTTGGCCGGGTAGCGGATGCCCGCGACCTCGATCTCGTAGCGGCCGGCGGTCACGTAGTCGGCGTCGACGCCCGCCGCGTTCTCCACGTAGCCGAGGCCCACGGCACCGCCCAGGGTGTGGCCGTACATGCCGGAGCGGATGTAGCCCGCGATCGCATCGTCCCGCCAGATCGGCTCGTTGTGGTAGAGCAGCGGCGCGGGGTCTTCGAGCAGGAACTGCACCAGCCGCTGGCGCACCCCCTGCTCGCGCTGGCGCAGCAGCGCATCGCGGCCGATGAAGGGCTCGGGCTTGTCGAGCTTGACCACGAAGCCGAGGCCCGCCTCCAGCGGCGTGTCGGCGTCGCCGATGTCGTGGCCGTAGTGGCGGTAGGCCTTCTCGATCCTGAGCGAGTTCATGGCGTGCATGCCGACGTGGCGGAGGCCGACATCCGCCCCGGCTTCCACCAGCGTGTCGTAGACGCCGGCAGCGAACTCGGTTGGGATGTAGAGCTCCCAGCCGAGCTCGCCCACGTAGGTAATGCGCGAGGCGCGAACGCGGGCATAGCCAAGCTCGATCTCCCGGCTGGTGCCGAAGGGGAAGGCCTCGTTGCCGAGGTCGTCGGGGCTGAGCGACTGCAGCAGATCGCGGGCGCGGGGGCCCATGACGCCGAGCACGGCCATGCCCGAGGTGACGTCGGTGAGCACCGCGTGCGCGCCTTCGGGGATATGGCGCGTGAGCCAGAGAGCATCCCGCACCTGGAACTCGCCGGAGGTGACGATCAGATAGTCGTCGGCGGCGAGCCGGGTGAGGGTGAGGTCGGCCTCGATGCCGCCATTCTCGTTGAGCCACTGGGTGTAGACGATGCGGCCCGGCGGCACGTCCACCTCGTTGGCGGAGACCCGGCCCAACACCTTCGCCGCGTCGCGCCCCTGGAGACGAAACTTGGCGAACGAGGTCTGGTCGAAGAGGCCCACGCCCTCCCGCACCGCCTGGTGCTCTTCCGCCGAGGCATCGAACCAGTTCTGCCGGCCGAAGTTGTACTCGTAGCGGGGCTCCATGCCTTCCGTTGCGAACCAGTTGGGCCGCTCCCAGCCGAAGGCCTCGCCATGGCAGGCACCGCGCGCCACGAGGCGGTCGTGGAATGGCGAGCGCCGCACCCCCCGCGCGGTCGCGAATTGGCGGAAGGGCCAGTGGTCGTCGTAGAGCAGGCCCAGGGTCTCGCTCACCCGCTCGCGCAGATAGCGCCGGTTGGTCTGGAAGGGGAGCGCGCGGCGGATGTCCACGTCCCACATGTCGATGAGCGGCCGGCCGGTCTTGATGCACTCGGCCAGCACCTTCCCCGCGCCGCCGGCCGACTGGATGCCGATGGAGTTGAACCCGGCGGCGATGTAGCAGCCGGCGAGCCCCGGCGCCTCGCCCAAATGGTAGCGGTCGTCCGGCGTGAAGCTCTCGGGCCCGCAGAAGAAGGTCTGGATGCCCGCGTCCGCCAGCGCCGGCATGCGCTTCAGCGCGTGCGTCAACACCGGCTCGAAGTGCTCGAAGTCGTCGGGCAGCTGGTCGAAGCTGAAGTCCTCGGGGATGCCCTCCATGCCCCAGGGCTTGGCGTCGGGCTCGAAGGCGCCGAGCAGGATCTTGCCGGCGTCCTCCTTGTAGTAGGCGCAGCCGTCGTAGTCGCGGAGCACGGGCAGGTCCGGCGTCACGCCCTCGAAGGGATCGGTCATCACGTAGAAGTGCTCGCAGGCGTGGAGCGGCACGTGGACGCCGATGGTGGCCGCAAGCTCGCGGGTCCACATGCCGGCCGAAAGCACCACGGTCTCTGCCGTAATCGGGCCTTCCGGCGTCTCGACGGCGGTGACGCGCTCGCCGTCGTGGCGGATGGCGGTGACGGGCGCGTTCTCGCGGACGAGCACGCCGCCGTCGCGGGCCCCCTTGGCGAGCGCGCGGGTCACGTCGATCGGGTTGGTCTGGCCGTCGGAGGGGATGAAGATCCCGCCCACCACGTCGTCGACGGTGATCAGCGGGTAGCGCTCCTTGATCTCGTCCGGGCCGAGCACGTCGACGCGGAGGTCGAAGACCTTGGCCATCGACGCGCTGCGCTTGAGCTCCTCGAAGCGGCCCGCGTGGGTGGCGAGCGAGATCGAGCCGTTCTGCTTGAAGCCGGTCGCCTGGCCGGTCTCCGCTTCCAGGCCCGTGTAGAGCTCGGCCGTGTACTTGGCGAGCTCGGTCATGCGTTTGGAGGGGCGGAGCTGGCCGATGAGGCCGGCGGCGTGCCAGGTGGTGCCGCAGGTGAGCTCGCGGCGCTCCAGCAGCACCACGTCTGAGACACCCGCGCGCGCCAGATGGTAGGCAACGGAGCAGCCCACCACCCCGCCGCCGACGATGACCACGCGCGCCGAGCGGGGCAGGTCCGCAGCCATCAGGAACGCCCCGCCGCTCTCCCCGACACAGGCTTCCCTTGCCTCGCATCGGTGGGATTGCCCAAGGATTCTTTCTCCGACATGACCTCTGCCTCCGTCATTTGACCGCACCGCTTTCCGGGATCGGACGCCACCTAACTCGCGGCCGATAGTGTATCATCCGGCCACTAAGAATTTGAGAGAAAACCCCAGATTTTCTTCAAGATCGGCCCGTCTTGTCTCTTGAGCAATTGCGGACAATGCGCGATACTTTCTCGTCCTTCCGTACGCTACGAATGACGATCAACATTGCATTACAGGGCCCCGCTCGTGACGGTGTGTGAGCATGGCGAACAAGAACGTTCGTACCGTCAGGGCTGGCACGTAATATACTGGACGTGCTGCTCGGGGCGGTCCCCGGATTCCGTCTCCGGCGCAGCACGCGCGCCTTGAGTGCGATCGCCGGGGAGCGGGGAGTGACACGTCACATGAACCAGCCAGCCGAAGTCAGGCTCGACGCCCCGGTGCGCGACCCGGTCGCGATCGTGGACGCGCTGGTCCGCCGCGGGCGTGCGGCGATGATGGAATTCGCCGGCGCCGATCAAGCGCGGGTCGATGAGGCCGTGACCGCCCTCGCCTGGTCGCTCTACAAGCCGGCGCACGCCGAGGCGCTGGCCAAGATGGCGGTCGACGACACGGGCCTCGGCAACGCGGCGGACAAGGTGGTCAAGAACCAGCGCAAGACCTTCGGCACGCTGCGCGACCTCATGCGGGTGAAGAGCGTCGGCATCATCGAGGAACAACCTGCGCTCGGGCTCGTGAAATACGCGAAGCCGGTGGGCGTGGTCGGCGCGGTGACTCCCTCCACCAACCCCGCAGCGACGCCGGTGAACAAGGCGATGATGGCGCTCAAGGGACGCAACGCGATCGTCATCGCGCCCTCGCCCGCAGGCCTCGCGACGACCACGCGAACGGTCGGATTCATGCGGGCGGAGCTCGAGAAGATCGGCGCGCCGGCGGACCTGGTGCAGGTGCTGCCGCCGCCGGTGGACAAGGCGAGCACGCACGCGCTGATGGCGGCCTGCGATCTCGTGGTCGTCACCGGCTCGCAGAGCAATGTGCGCGCCGCCTATCGCAGCGGCACGCCAGCGATCGGGGTCGGCGCGGGCAACGTCCCGGTCATCATCGATTCCAGCGCCGCCATCGATGACGCGGCGGCGAAGATCAGCGCATCCAAGTGTTTCGACAACGCCACCTCGTGCTCGTCGGAAAACGCCGTGATCATCCTCGACGACATTTACGACGATGCGGTGGCCGCTCTCGAACGCGCCGGGGGCTACCTGGCCAGCGCGGCGGAGAAGGATTCGATCCAGCGCACCCTCTGGATGGACGGAAAGCTCAACCGCAGGGTCATCGCAAAGGATTTTGGAGTCTTCGCGGCCGAATGCGGTCTCGACGCCAAGGCACCCGGCACAAAGTTTTTCATGGTCGAAGAGATCGGGATCGGCTCCGACTACCCCTTCTCGGACGAAAAGCTGGCTCTGGTACTGACCCTCTATCGCGCCGAGACATTCGACGACGCGTTGAAAAAAGTCCGTGCAATCATGAGCGTCAAAGGCCGTGGCCATTCCGTCGGCATTCACACACAAGAGATGGCGCATGCCCGCCGGCTGGCGGAGGAGCTGGATACCGCGCGCGTGCTCGTAAACATGGCACATACCTTCGGAAACGGCGGCGGGTTCGACAGCGGGCTTAACTTCACGCTTTCCATGGGCTGCGGAACCTGGCAGGGCAACAGCATCAGCGAAAACCTGAACTACCGGCACTTCCTCAACATCACCCATCTCGCGGTGCCGATCCCCGAAGACAGGCCCAGCGAGGATGCGCTCTTCGGCGCCTACTGGGACAAGTACGGCAGGTAGGCGAAGCCGGCGGCCTACGGATCCGAACGACAGAGATGAACTTCGAGGAACATGCGGCGAAACCGCTGCTGCAAGCGGCGGGTATTGCGATCCCGCGTGGGCGCGTGGCCCGATGCGTCGGCGAGGCGGAGGCCGCCGCGGCGGCACTCGGGGTGCCGGCAATGGTCAAGGCGCAGGTGCCGGCGGGCAAGCGGGGCAAGGCCGGCGGTATCCGAAGGGCGGGCGATCCCGAGGCAGTCCGTGACGCGGCGAGCGCAATCCTCGGCATGGAGATCGCAGGGCACCGCGTTGCCTCGGTGCTGGTCGAAGAGCAGATGCAGGTTGCTGCGGAATACTACGCCGCGGTCTTGAGCGACGCGGCGTCCAAGGGGCCGCTGGTCATGTTTTCGCCCGAGGGCGGCATGGACGTCGAGGAGATTGCGGCGTCGATGCCGGACCGGCTGGGGCAAGCGGCTGTCGACATCCTGCACGGGTTCGACCTGGACTCCGCGCGCGCGCTGCTGGGCGGCGTCGGCATCGACGGTGACGAGGCGCCTGTCGCCGATACCTTGGTCGCGCTCTATCGCGCGTATTGTGACAACGACGCCGAGCTGCTCGAGATCAATCCCCTCGCCCGGCTCGAGGACGGGCGGCTGGTCGCGCTCGACTGCAAGTTCGTTCTCGACGATTCCGGGATCCAGCGCAGGCAGGAGCTCGCCGGCACGGGGAGCCCGGAGACGCTCACGGCGCTGGAGGCGAGGGCGCGGGCCCTCGGGTTGCGGTACATCGAGCTCGACGGCGACATCGGCGTGCTCGCCAACGGCGCCGGGCTCACCATGACCACCATGGACGTGATCGCGCATCACGGCGGGCGGCCGGCGAATTTCCTGGAGATCGGCGGCGACGCATACACCAAGGCCAGGCCGGCGCTGGAGCTCGTGCTCGACAACCCCAGGATCAAGTGTCTCCTGGTGAACTTCTGCGGGGCCTTCGCGCGCACCGACGTGATGACCGGCGGGCTGCTCGACGCCTGGGAGGCGCTCACGCCGACCATTCCGGTGTATTTCAGCGTGCGCGGTACGGGCTCGGCCGAGGCGCAGGCGATGCTGCGCGAACGACTCGGCGTGACCCCCTGCGAGACGATGGACGAAGCGATCGTCGCAGCGATCGCGGCGGCTCGGGATGCAGGGGGCTCCCGATGATCGTGCGGGGTGCAGACCGCGTGCTGGTTCAGGGGATCACCGGCAAGCAGGGCACGCACTGGACCGGGCGCATGCAGGCGTACGGCACGCAGGTCGTGGCGGGCGTGAACCCCAGGAAGGCGGGCACCGAGCATTGCGGCGTGCCGGTCTACGCGAGCGCCGGCGAGGCGATGTGCGAGACCGGCTTCGACGTGTCGGTGCTCTTCATCCCACCGCTCGGAGTGAAGGCGGCGGCGCAGGATGCCATGGAAGCGGGATGCGCGCGCCTCGTCGTTCTCACCGAGCATGTTCCGGTGCAGGACGTGATGGAGCTGCTGGCGATGGCGCGGGCGAATGGCGCCGCCGTCGTCGGGCCAAACACTGCGGGGCTGGTCACGCCGGCCGAGTGTTTCGTCGGCTTCATGCCGGCGTTCGAGTCCGACGTCTTCCGGCCGGGCCGGGTTGGCGTGATCTCCCGCAGCGGCAGCCTCGGCACCCTGATCTGCCTCAACCTTGTGCAGGCGGGCTTCGGGCAATCCGCCTTCATCGGCATCGGTGGCGATCCGATCGTCGGAACGACCACCCGCGATGCGCTGGAGATGCTGGATGCCGACGAGCGCACCGATGCGGTCGTGGTGGTCGGCGAGATCGGCGGGACGATGGAGGAGGACGCGGCGGAGTTCGCAAGGACCATGACCAAGCCGGTCGTCGCCTTCATTGCCGGCGCCGCGTCGCCGCCCGGCAAGAAGATGGGACACGCCGGCGCCATCGTGATGGGCGACAAGGGCACTTACGCATCGAAGCGCAAGGCGATGGAAGCGGCCGGGGTGGCGGTGCTCGCCACACCTTCCGAGCTTGGGCGCGCTCTTCACGCGGCGCTGGGCTGAGTGCGTAATTGCGCGGCCAATCTCGCTGACTAGCATTCAAGTTACCGACAGGCGGAAGGGAAGAGGCACATGACGGATGCGAAACAACCCGAGGTGCATCGCGGCCTGAAGGATCTGTGCTTCGACCGCTCGCCGACCACGCTCATCGACGGCCGCGCCGGCGAGCTCCGCTATTGCGGCTACTCGATCCACGATCTCGCGCAGCACTCGTCCTTCGAGGAGACCGGCTACCTCCTGCTCCACGGAGAGCTGCCGACGCGCGCCGAGCTCGACGCCTTCGACGACGCGTTGAAGGAGGCGCGCACGCTGCCCGGTGCGATCCACGACATCATCGGCGCGGTCAAGGACTCGCACCCCATGGACGTGCTGCGCACCGCAGTCTCCGCGCTCGCCGCCTACGATCCCGAGACGGGCGACAACTCACTGGAGGCGACGCGGCGCAAGGGCATCCGGCTCACCTCGCAGGTGCCGATGATCGTGACCGCGCATCACCACATCCGCCAGGGCCGGGACCCGGTGCCGGCAAGCGCCGACCTCGGCCATGCCGCGAACTTCCTCTACATGCTCAAGGGCGAGGCGCCGAGCGAGGACGCTTCATCGTTGATGGACACCGACATGGTGCTGCACGCCGAGCACGGCTCCAACGCCTCCTCGTTCACCGCGCGGGTCGTCGTCAGCACCGATGCGAACCTGCATGCGGGCATCACCGCGGCGGTGGCCGCGCTCTCCGGCCCTGCCCACGGCGGCGCGGCCGAGAACGTGATGCGCATGGCCAGGGAGATCGAAGATCCGGCCAGGGCGGCGGCCTACGTAAAGGCGAAGCGGAAGGCGCGCGAGCCGATCATGGGCTTCGGCCACCGGGTCTACCGGGCCGAAGACCCCAGAGCCCGGCACATGCGCGAAGGGGTCAGGCGGCTCTCCGAAGAGATGGGGGAGCCGCAGTGGCACGCGATCCTGGAAGCGCTGGTCGAGGCGATGCGCCCCTATTCCCGCCACGGCGTCAACGTGAACGTCGATTTCTATGCGGGCGTCGTCTACTACCTGCACGGGATTCCGGAGGACCTGTTCGTGCCGATCTTCGCCATCGGGCGGATTCCGGGGTGGACCGTGCAGGCGATGGAACAGCTTGAGAACAACATCCTGATTCGCCCGCGCCTGCTCTACACCGGGCCCGACGCCCGGGACTACGTCCCGATCGACGAGCGGGGATAAGCGGTCAGGCCATCGCCGCGGTGATCGCCGCCGCGGCCACGATGTCGTCCACCGTCGCTCCGCGCGAGAGATCGCAGAGCGGCCGCGCGAAGCCTTGCAGGAAGGGGCCGATCGCGCGCATGCCGCCCAGGTGCTCGCAGAGCTTGTAGCCGATGTTGCCGGCGTCGAGGTCCGGGAACACGAGCACGTTGGCCCGCCCCGCGACGTCGCTCGGATTCTTGGTTTTTAGGTCTGCGATCCGCGGGACGAGCGCGGCATCCGCCTGCAGATCGCCGTCGATGGCGATCCCCGGTGCCCGCGCGCGCACGATCTCCACGGCCCGGCGGACCTTCTCGACCCGGTCGTGCCTGGCACTGCCGTGGGTGGAGAAGGAGAGCAGCGCCACCCGCGCAGGCACGCCGAGCAACCGCGCCGCGCTCCCGGCCGAGGCGATGGCGATGTCCGCGAGCGCGTCTGCGTCCGGATCGACGTTGACCGCGCAGTCGGCGAAGACCAGCGGCTCGCCACACTCGCGCGGCACCATGATGAAGAAGCTCGACGGCGTCGCGATGCCGTCCGCGAGCCCCACCGACATCAGACCGGCCTCGATCACCCGCGCCGTGGGCTGGCTTGCGCCTGCCACCAGCGCATCGGCATCGCCGGCCTTCACCGCCATCGCCGCGTAGAAGAGCGGCTTCGCGAGCAGCCGCTTCGCCACCCGCTCGTTCGCCTTCGGCCGGCCTTCGAGGTAGAGCGCCGCGTAGGCGTCGAGCGCACCGCTCTCTGCCGGCGCTACGCTCTCGATCGCGTCGAGCGAGACGCCGGCCGACGCGGCGGCCTCCTCCAGCGCCGCGCGCGCGCCGATCAGGATGGGCCGCGCGATGCCCTCGTCGTGAAGTCGCCGGGCCGCCTGGAGGATTCTCGGCTCATCGCCCTCGGGCAGGACGACGGTGCACCGACGTTGCTTCGCTTGCGCAACGAGGCGCTCGACGTGGTCCACTATTGGGGGTGCATGTCGGCGCCCTCGATGCCGGCCACGACGTTCGGCTTCTTCATCGCATCCCGGCGGAAGGGCTCGCCGAGCTCCTGGTTCAGGATGACCTCGATGAAGGTGGTGACGCCCTCCGCCTGCGCTTCGCACGACTCGCGGAGCACCGCCGTCAGCTCCTCCATCGTGCTCACCGCGACGCCCTTCAGCCCGCACGCGTCCGCGACCCTGGCGTAGCTGAGGTCGGGGTTCAGCTCGGTGCCGACGAAGTTGTTGTCGTACCAGAGAATCGAGTTGCGCTTCTCCGCGCCCCACTGGTAGTTGCGGAAAATCACCATGGTGATCGCCGGCCAGCCCTCGCGCCCCATGGACGCCATCTCGCTCATGGAAATGCCGAAGGCGCCATCGCCGGCGAAGCCGACGACCGGCACGTCCGGGCAGCCGATCTTGGCGCCGATGATGGCCGGGAAGCCGTAGCCGCAGGGCCCGAAGAGGCCGGGCGCGAGGTATTTGCGACCCTCCTCGAAGGTCGGGTAGGCGTTGCCGATGGCGCAGTTGTTGCCGATGTCGGACGAGATGATGGCGTCCTTCGGCAGGCCTGACTGGATCGCGCGCCATGCCATCCGCGCCGACATCCGGTCCGGCTCGCGCGTCCGCGCGTCCACGTTCCAGGTTGTGCCCGGGTCGTCGTCCTCGTGGTCCATGCTGGCGAGCGTCTGGAGCCAGGCAGAGCGGGTCTGGTGGATCGCCGCCCGGCGCTCCTCACGGCCCGCGTCGCCCGCGGTGTTCGAGAGCCGCTCGCAAAGCTGCTGCGCCACCTTCTTCGCATCGCCACAGATCCCGACCGTGACCTTCTTGGTGAGGCCGATGCGATCCGGGTTCATGTCCACCTGAATGACCGCCGCATCCTTGGGCCAGTAGTCGATGCCGTAGCCGGGCAGGGTCGAGAAGGGATTGAGTCGGGTGCCGAGCGCCAGCACCACGTCGGCCTGTGCGATGAGCTCCATCGCGGCCTTGGAGCCGTTGTAGCCGAGGGGGCCGACCGCAAGCGGGTGCGAACCGGGGAAGCTGTCGTTGTGCTGGTAGCCGGAACAGACCGGCGCATCAAGGCGTTCGGCAAGCGCCCGGCACGCGTCGATCGCGTCCCCGATCACCACACCGCCGCCCGAGAGGATGACCGGGAAGCGGGCCTCGGAGAGAAGCCGCGCCGCCTCTGCGACCGAGCTCTCGCCACCCGCCGAGCGCTCGAGGTGCACGATCGGCGGCAGCTCGACATCGATCTCCTGGGTCCAGAGATCGCGCGGCACGTTGATCTGTGCGGGTGCGGATTGGCGGAACGCGTTCTCGATCACCCGATTGAGCACCTCCGCCATCCGGGAGGCGTCGCGCACCTCCTCCTGGTAGCAGACCATCTCCTCGAAGAGCGCCATCTGCGCCACCTCCTGGAACCCGCCCTGGCCTATGGTCTTGTTGGCCGCCTGGGGAGTCACGAGCAGCAGGGGCGTGTGGTTCCAGTAGGCGGTCTTCACCGGGGTCACGAGATTGGTGATGCCGGGGCCGTTCTGGCCGATGCACATGGCGATCTTGCCGCTGGCACGGGTGTAGCCGTCGCACATGAAGCCGGCGTTGCTCTCGTGCGCCACGTCCCAGAAGGTGATCCCGGCCTTCGGGAAGAGGTCGGAGATCGGCATGAAGGCGGAGCCGATGATTCCGAACACGTGCTCGATCCCGTGCCGTTGCAGCACCTTCACGAAGGCTTCTTCAGTCGTCATTCTCATGGCGATACGTTCCCGTTCCTTTCGTTTCCTGACTGCTGCCACACGAAGTCCGGCAGCTTCGACGGC
The DNA here is from genome assembly GCA_965207055.1 of Alphaproteobacteria bacterium. Taxonomy (GTDB): domain Bacteria; phylum Pseudomonadota; class Alphaproteobacteria; order UBA828; family UBA828; genus WTGU01. Next base: position 562,087 of record CBDBLP010000001.1, read on the forward strand.
ATCAGCCCTTCCCCTTCCAGGGAATCAGCCATGATTCGAGCAGGCGCATGAGCATCTCGATGGCGAAGCCGATCGCGCCGATGATGATGATCCCGATCACGACCACGTCGGTCTGGAGGAAGTTCTTGGCGATCATCATCATCGAGCCTACACCCTGATCCGCCGCCACGAGCTCGGCCGCGACCAGCGTTCCCCAGCACACGCCCATGGAGATCCTGAGGCCCGTGAATATCTCGGGCAGCGCGTTCGGCAGGATGACGTAGCGCAGCACTTGATACTTGGAGGCGCCCAGGGAATAGGCCGCGTGGACCTTGGAGATCTGCACCGAGCTTACACCTGCGCGGGCGGCGATCAGCATGATGAAGAGCGCCGCCAGGAAGAGCAGGAAGATCTTGGCGACCTCGTCGATCCCCAGCCACAGGATCACGAGCGGGATCAGGGCGAGCGGCGGGATCGGGCGGACGAACTCGACGATCGGGTCAAAGAGACCGCGCGCCACCGAGTTGAGCCCCATGGCGAAGCCGAGCGGAATGCCGACGGCCGCGCCGATGATGACGCCGAGGAGCACGCGCTTGACCGAGGTCCCGACGTGCTCCCAGAGCGAAATGTTGCGGTAGCCATCGACCAAGAGGCTGACGAAGCGGTCGACGACGCCGGGCCGGGCGCGATCGGGGTTGTCCCAGGGATAGAGGCTGCCTTCGAGCGGCGGCCAGAAGAGGGGATCGATGATCCCGCTGACGGTCGCGAGCCACCAGGCCAGGATCAGCAGGATCAGGGTCAGGACAGACCACAGGCGGCCGGAGTTCACCGCCGAGGCATCGCCGAACTTGACCGTCTTCTGCCGGGTGAACGAGGTGTCCGCGATGCCGAGCCACATGGCCCAGCGCGAGGGTTGCCCGCCTTGCTTGCGCTTCGCCACGGCCCGCTCGTCAGCCCCTGTCCGCGCCGCTCATGATCTCCTCCTCCATCTCCCAGATCATGGAGAGGATCTCCTCGCGGGCTTCGATGAAAGCGGGCTGGGCCTTGATCGCGCGGGCGTCGCCTTCGACACCCTGCTCGGCGAAGGGAAGCTCATATTCCTTGTGAATTCGGCCGGGGCGCGGCGCCATGACAACCAGGCGCTCACCGAGGAAAAGCGCCTCCTCGACGGAATGGGTAATCAGGATGATGGTCTTGCCGGTCTCCTTCCAGAGCTTGAGGACGAGGCCCTGCATCTTCTCGCGGGTCAGGGCGTCGAGCGCGCCGAGCGGCTCGTCCATTAGGATCACGTCTGGATCGTTCGCCAGGCACCGGGCCAGGGCCACGCGCTGCTGCATGCCGCCCGAGAGCTGATAGACCGGCTTGTCGGCGAAGTTCCGCAGCGCCACGGTGTCGAGCAGCCGCCCGACCGTCTTCTTGATCTCGGCGCGGGGCACCCCGCACATGCGCGGGCCGAAGCTCACGTTCTGGGCGACCGTCATCCACTCGAAGAGCGCGCCCTGCTGGAACACCACGCCGCGTTCCTTGTGCGGGCCGGTCACCTGATGGCCGTTGAGAAGCGCCTGGCCTGCGGTCGGCGCCAGGAAGCCGCCGACGATGTTGAGCAAAGTGGTCTTGCCGCAGCCTGAAGGGCCCAGCACGGCCATCAGTTCACCGGGCTTCAGGTGCAGCGAGACATCTTCAAGGGCATGGACCTTGCCGCCGTTCGGCAAGGTGAAGACCATCGAGACGTTGTCGATGACCAGCCCGTCCATCACGCTCCCTTCTTCCCGGGCCCGAAAGGCCTGGACCCTAACAGCCGCAGGCTTCCCGCGCCATGAGCACAAGGCGCCGATCCCCGCTATGTGCGAGGACCGGCTATCGGCAACGGAGTCCCCTCCCTGCCCGCCCGGAGGCGTGAGTGGCAGGGAGGAGTTGCAACGCTGCGGCCCTCCGGCCGCAGTGGCCCGCCCCAGGGCCTAGAGGAAGCTGTCGTCGATCGCAGAGTCGTAGCTGTCGAGCGCGCTATCGAGCTGGCCCTGCTGGACGAAGAAGTCCGCCACTTCCTTGGTGAAGGCCTGCACGGTGCCGCCCATCCAGGCCTCGGACTTCTGGTCCGCCGCAGACGGGAACGAGAACATGCCGAGCATGTCTTCCGTCGCCGCGAGGTCCATGCCGGCGGCCGTGGAGATGGTCTCCACGAATGCCGCCGAATCCGCGTTGTAGGCCGCATTCGCCTGGTCGGTGACCTCCATGAACTTCCGCAGCAGGTCAGGGTGATCGTTGGCGAAGCTCTCGGTCACCGAGACGACGTCGAAGACGCGAATGCCGATGGCTTCCTGCTCTGCCGGGGTCATCAACTCGTCGCCGTACTCCTTCATGCGCTGGAGCGGGCCGCCGAAGGCGCAGGCCGCGGCGACGTCGCCGCGCGCGAGTGCGACCGACGCATCGGCGCCGTTCATCTGCACCATGTTGACCTTCGAGGCATCGACGCCCAGGTGATCCAGCGTGCGCAGCAGCTTGTAGTGGGTCACGTTGCCGATCGGGGTTGCGATCTGCTTGCCTTCCAGCTCGCTCGCATTCGCTTGCGTGATGCCGGTGTCGGCATGGACGACGCAGTTGTCGGCCTCCGCGTAGCTCACCGCAACGCCCACGAGCTTGAGAGGAAGCCCGTTGGTGACCGCGACCACCCAGGGGACCAGCCCCTGGGAATAGGCGATCTGCACGTCGCCAGAGACCATCGCCTGGCTCATCTCGTTACCGTTTCCGAAGGCGCGCCATTCCACCTCGACGCCCAACGCCTCGTCATAGGTCTTTTCGAGTTGCGCCACCTGGTTTGCGGTCGGCCATTCAAGGAAGTAAGCGACCGTGATCTTGTCGAGGGCAGACGCGGACGATGCGAAGAGCATCGCGACCCCCGCTGCGACAACCGCCATGAAGCCGGTGCGTTTCATGTCGAGTACTCCTTTCGATAAGCGGTGGGTGAGTTTCGGGTCTCAGCAACGGGTTCGTAATTGTCCAATCGTGCAGCCATAGCGACACCTCGCCATCGACCAATGGTCCCGCTCAGGAGCGCACGCAGACAGCGCCCATTGACCTGCATAACCGATTCAACGTAATGCAACCGGTTACAAGTGGGGAATATATCATCTGTAACCGGTTACAGAAAGGCCTCATCCAGGTTAAGCGGAGCAGAGAATTCCGGCCGGCTGTGCTCACCAATTCCGCGCGCTGCTTCTTGACCGGACATTCCCTGGGCGACAAATCTCAGGGAGTTATGAGTATACTTCGCTGGCATGCACGGCTCAGCGATGCTCGACGCCATGCCGAAGGACGCGATCACGGCGGGCGCCGCCGGGCTCGTCACATGCTTGGCCGTGCGGCCCTCGGCAGAGTCCCTCTGCCGGAGGAGCGAATGGCGCCCGCAGCATAGGACGCACCGGAAGCCCTAATGCCCGAACGCAGACCACTGCGGAGCAAGCAATCCTCGCGACGAATCACCTTGCGGGACGTTGCGCGCGAGGCCGGGGTCTCGGTCGCCACCGCATCGCGGGTCCTTAACAACTCGCCGTCCGTCTCGCCGGAAACCCGCGAGGACGTGCTGCGGGTCTTCGCCAAACTGGAATTCGCGCCCGACCCGCTCGCACGCGCGCTCAACGCAGGCGGCACCAACACGGTCGGCGCGGTGATTCCCACCATCAATCACGCGATCTTCGCGGCGTTCCTGGAAGCGCTGGAGGCCAGGCTGGACGCCAACGGCTACCGCCTGCTCATCGCCACGACTGGCATGGATCGCGGCGTGGAGCTCGAGCGCGCCCGCTCTCTGCTGGAGATGGGCGCGAGGGCGCTGATCGTGACCGGGCTGGATCACGAACCCGAGCTCACCGGCCTGGCCAAGCGCTTCGGCGCGCCCGTGGTCGCAACGTCGATCTACGAGGCCTCCGCCTCAATGCCGACCATCGGCTACGACAACGCCGAGCTCGGGCGCCAGGCCATGCGGCATCTGCTCGACCTCGGCCACAGGGATGTCGCCCTGGTTTCCGGGCCCACGGCGCAGAACGACCGGGCCCGCCTCAGGATCCGCGGCGCGGAATCCGTCGAGGGCGTGCGTTCGCTGCGAACGATCGAGACGGAGTTGAGCGTCGGGGGCGGCGCCGCCGCCGCGAAGCAGGCCCTGGCGTGGGAGCGCCGGCCCACGGCGCTGCTTTGCGTCACCGATCTTGTCGCGCTCGGCGCGATGTTCGAGCTTCAGCGGAGCGGCATCCTCCTGCCCCGGGACATGTCGGTCATGGGGTTCGATCACATCTCCTGGTCCGAACACAGTTATCCGCGCCTGACCTGCATAAGCCTGCCCGTCGCCGCGATGGGCCAGGAGAGCGCGCAGGCGATCTGCGACTACCTCACGGACGGCACGCCGATCCCCTCGGTCCAGCTGCAGGGTGAGATCAAGGTGCGCGGCTCCACATGCCGCCCGCCGGACACTGCCTGAGACCCGCAAGGGCTGCGCTGAGCCACGCGCAACCGGTGCCGTGCCTCGCAACGCGGTAAGAGAAAGCCACTCACCCCCACAGCTCCCGGGGATCCAGGAGCATCGCCGTCGGGGGCCGCGGCCCATCTACTAGGCCGTCTTGCCCCTGATGTCGTGTGTCTTGACGGCGTCGGGCGTCATGTAGGTGCGACGGGCCCCCTGCAACAGATGCCCCCGCTCCCTGACCGCCTCGTCCGGCAGCGTCTCGAGCGGCGTGTAGCTCGCATGATGATGGGCGCGGAAGGGGTTGTTGCGCGCCGCGTTGTAGCAGCAGAGCAGCGCCGTCCGGGGCTTGTCGGACTCGTTGGGGGCGGAGGCGTGCAGCGTGTTGCAATGCGTGAACAGGCAATCGCCCGGCTCCATCTCGCAATGAACGTGCTCCATGACCTTCATGGCTTCCTCGACCCGCTCGGGGTCGGCGCTCCTCTGGCCGCCGACATCGATGTGGGTAACGCGGCCCATGTGGTGTGAGCCTTTGAGGATCTGCAGGCAGCCGTTCTCCACGGTCATGCGGTCGACGGCGATCATCACGCTTGCAAGGTCCGGGAACAGGATGCCGTTCTTGTACCAGTAGCCGAAGTCCTGATGCCAGTGGAAGCCGCCGCCGGTTCGCGGCTGCTTGGCGATGAGCTTCGAGTGGTAGTGGTACACCTCGCCGCCGAGGAGCAGTTCCATGGCGCTCACGATCCGGGCGCAGCGCGCGATCGCACCGAAGAGATCGTCGCCGGGGTGGTTCTGTTGGCGATCACGCAAAAGCGCGCGTATTCGCTCATTTAGACCGCTTGGCGTGGTGGAGCGTCGATCAGCGTAGCACCGTGCAGTGCTGAGCGCTGTCAGGCTTGTGGTGTGGGTCGTCGTGATCGCGGTGGCGCGAGAGCGGCCTTGCAGGTTTGGCTGAGGGGTCCTGCTGTTATTCAACTGATGAGGCGATCGTCGATCTCGAGCATATTGCCTTCGAGGTCGCGCCTGCGCATGTCGTTCCAGTCGTCGCCGTCGAGGGCGGGTCGCACGCGGACGACCCTGCTGTCCCTTCGGAACAGCCGTTCGGCGGCGTTATCGCCGCCGGGGGTAGCGTCGTAGGCACAGAAGATGCGGCGGGGGCTCCAGTCCTCGATCCAGGCGGGGAGGCTTGGCGTGACGATCCCGGTGGAGACCACGGCACATGCCCTGTGTTCGACCGGCATGAGCTGGAGGGAGAGGGCGGACAGGGCGTCGACGGCGCTCTTTGCGATGAGCACGGATTGCGGCCAGTCGAGCTCCCACGATACCCAGAAGCCGCCGCGCGCGAGCGGGGATGGGGCAGCTTCGCCGACGCCGGCAGCCGCACTGCAGTGGGCGCCGGTGGGGACGATCTCGGCGCCGGTCGCGACCCCTGCGGCGTCTCGACAGACGAACACGGCATTGCCGTGGCGGTCGGCGTGGACCAGCCCGAGGTCGCGGCACAGGGCGAGGAGGACGGGCGAGAGGCCGCGCTCGTCGACGAGGTAGCGTTCCACTGCGGGCCAGTGCCGCTCCTGCGGACGCGGCAGCCGTGGACAGAGGCACTCCGGGGAGCGCCGGGAGCGTCCCGGCAGTTTCGCGAGGAAGGCCAGGGCGTCGGGCACGGTGCATCGTTGGGCATGGACCACCAGGTCGACGGCACCGGCGCCCCCCTCGCCGCGCAGATGGTCGTAGAACATGAAGCGGTTGATGGTGACGACCGATCCGAGACGCCTCCAGCGAGCGTCGTCGTCGGGATCGCGGCGGTAGCCGAGGGCGCGGGCGACGTCTTCGAGGGGACAGCCGCGCAGCCCCTCTGCCTGCAGCCGCCGATCCCATGGGCGTAGCTGGCGCACGATTATGCCGCCTCAGACGCCCCCGGTGTCCTGCGGGCCGCCCTTGCCTGGTCTTCGGCTCGCTTTTGCCTCACGCCGGCGTCGGCGCTCTGCGCTGCGCTGCTTCTGGCGCTCCTCGGCCTCCTTGCGGCGGTAGGAATCGCCGTCGATGGCGATGATCTCGGCGTTGTGGACGAGGCGATCGACCAGGGCCACGACGCAGGTGGCGTTGGGGAAGGCCTCGCCCCACTCGGAGAAGGGGCGGTTGGTGGTGATGATGGTGGAGTTCTGCCGGGTCCGGCTTGAGACGATGTTGAACAGCAGGTCGGCGTGGCGATTGCTGTAGGAGAGGTACCCCACCTCGTCGATCACCAGCAGGTGCTGGCGGGCGTAGAAGCGCAGCTTTCGCTGGAGCATGGTGTCCGAGTCGAGGGCGGCGAGTTCGCCGAGCATGCTGGCTGCGGTGGCGAAGCGCACGGTGTGGCCCTCGAGGACGGCGCGGTGGGCGATATTGGCGGCAATTGTGGACTTGCCGACGCCGTTGGGGCCGACCAGGACGACGTTGGCGGCCTCGTTGAGGAAGCTGAGGCTCATTAGGTCCTCGACGGCCATGCGGTCGCAACTGCGCGGCCAGTCCCAGTTGAAGTCGGCGAGGGGCTTGAACTCACCGAGCCGGGCATCGGCGAGGCGGCGCTTGAGGCTGCGGGCGCGCCTCTCTTCTTCTTCCCAAGCGATCAGCGCGGTCAGCCAGTCGCAGTCTTCGACCTCGTCCCAGTGGGCGATGAGGCCGTGCAGGCCGAGCGCCCGGGCACGGTTCATGAGGTTGTCGCTCATTCTTCGCTGTCCTCCTCCTCGGCCTCGCCCGCCAGGCCGTCGTACTCCGTCAGGTCGTGGTCGCGGACGGCGATGCCGCGGACCTTGGGATCGTCGGGCAACTCGACCGGGATGGGCGGGGGCTTGTTCTGCTGTTCGCGGCGGCGGGTGAGGCTCAGGCGCACGGCGTTGGAATGGGGGACGTCGCGCTCCAGCGCCTCGTCGATGCCGGCCTTGAGCTCGGCGGCGCCGTACTCGTCGAGCAGGCGCAGCAGGGCGCCGACGATGGAGCCGAGATGGCCGCCGCGTTTGGCGGCCTCGTCGAGCAGGCGCTCGCTGTTGGGCGCAGCCTTGACCAGGCGATCCTGCCCGCGAATGCGCCGGGCGTGGCGCTTCTTCTTCGCCAACTCGGCGATGTGCTCGGGGATCTCGATGCAGGCACCCTTGTCGAAGCTGCGCGGATGGGTGGCAATGACGTCCGTGCCGTCGAGGATGCGGACCTCGTCCAGCGTCGCCATGACGACGCGGGTGTGCCGCGCATGGGTGTGGGGGACGCTGTAGTCGTTGAGGTCGAACCTGGCGTAAGGCGTCTTGCCAATGACGACCTCGACCCGTTCATCGGCGGGGAAGCGGTCGCCGGGCAAGGCCATGAGGGAGCTGCGCTCCTTCTCGAAGGCCTCGCGCACGCTGACCGAGCGGTCCTCGGGCCAGGGGCGGTCCGCGGCGATGCCCTCGCACCAGGCCTCGGCCTGGGCGTTGAGGTCGTCGATGTCGCGCCACTCCCGGGCGGCGAAGAAGCTGTCGCGTGCATAGCGTATGGCGCGCTCGACGCGCCCTTTTTCGTTGCCGCGCGCGATCGCGACAGGCCGCGCCAGGAAACGGTAGTGGGCGGCGAAGTCGAGGTAGCGGGGGTTGAAGTGGATCGCGGTCCCGCGGCGCTCCTGCACAACGCTCTTCAGGTTGTCGCACCAGATCTCGCGCGGCACCCCCTGCCAGGTCTCGAAGGCGTCGATATGGCCGCGCAGGAAGTTGTTCATGCCCGCGCCCAGGTAGAAGCGCAGGAAGATGCGGCGCGAGTAGCTGAGCACCATCACGAAGGCCATCAACGGGCGCTCCGCGCGCCCGATCCTGACCTTGCCGAAGTGGGCCCAGTCGACCTGGGCCTGCTCGCCCGGAAGGGTCTTCAGCCGCAGATAGGCCTCGGCTTCAGGCTTCGGCCGCATGGGGGCGATGACGCGGCGGAAGTGGCTCTGGCTCCCCCGGTAGCCGCGCCCGCACACCATCTCGTAGAGCCGGCTGGCCGGCAGCTTCGGATATTTCTTCAGGGTCTGCTGGATGAAGGGGATGAAGGGATCGAGCTTCGAGGGCCGCGGCTTGCGCTGCCGAGGCTCCTCGGCGTCCTTGAGCACGCGCCGGACGGTGCCGTGATGGACGCCGAGCTGACGCGCGATCGTGCCGATCTTCCACTTCTCGGCATGATAAAGCCGCAGGATCTCCGTCCTGGTCTCCCTGTCTATGGTCATCTCACCTCTCTCGTGCCGGGTGCCGCACCGTGCGCAGGCCCGGATGGACGAACACCGCGCAGAACCGGCCGCAGATGCTGCAGCGGAAGACCCCGGGGGGCTCCTCGTCCCCGAAGGGCCGTGTGCCGCGACGCCTCTTCGGCGTCCCTGGCACGACAACACGGCGGTGCTGACGGGTCGAAGGGTGATGCGTCACTTTCCGCCCGCAGGCCTCGCTTTGAGCCGTCCGGCAGCGCTGCCGGTCCCGATAGCGTCTCTGGCGTGCCGCGTGCTTGCGACGCCCCGGCAGACCGTCCTGGTAGCGCCGCCCGGCAAGACGCTGCGACGCTCGGCGCGCGTTCTCGCTGCACTCTCGGGAGCAGTAGTGGTTGCCGTGGTCGCAGCGGGGGCAGAGAACGACTTGCTGGTGGCACTGCGGACAGTGGAACAGGCGGCCAAAGTTCTGCATCGCGGCGGTCGATGAGAACGGGCTCGACCCCCGCTAAATCCCGCACGATACTGTGCATCTGGGCCGTGCCGGGCACGGCACGGGGAGTGCGGCGCCGGCTCTTGCCACCAAGCAAACGAGGCCGGCGCCGCATCGTTCTCAGCGGCCCGACTCTACCCCCGGCGATCTCGATGTCAGGTGTGCGAAGCTGGGCAAACCTGGCGACGGCAAGAGGCCTGTGGACAAGTGGACAGCCGCTCCGCGCCTGACCACTTCCCCACAGGCCAAGCAACAACAGAAGCGGTCAACTCATCGGGAACATAAACCCGTCAACCACGCCGCCACCTAAATCACGCGCCCCTAAAAAAGCGAATAAACGCGGGTTTAGACCGTCATCAACAGTGGTTCCACAGCACCAACTCGGTCTGGCCCCATTCGGGGTCGGGTATCTGGAGGATGTTCTGCTCCAGCGACTCGTCCCTGGTAACGCCACGGTGGAGGAGCGCGATCTCTTCCCGGTCGAAGTAGCCGCGCTTGAGGAGGAAACCGTCTTCCCGGAAGCGCTCGGCTTCCTCCCTGCTGACCCGTCCGAACTCCATGCTATGCCCTCCCTCGGCTCCGCGCGGCCGCGGCGCCTGAGTCAGTCTATAAAGCGCGCCGCCCCCGGCTCCAGGTATGCGCGCCAGGAGTCGGGGTACGTGAGGCCGTCCTTGACCCTGGCTTCCACCTCGCCCTCCATGCGCCTGATTTCGTCGACGTGGCCGATCACGTCGTCGAGCGCATCCTGGGGCACGACGACGACCCCATCCATGTCGCCCACCAGGATATCGCCGGGGTTCACCGTGACGCCGCCGATGCTGATGGCGAGGCCCACCGTGCCGGGGCCGTTCCGCTGCGGCGAGTTGGGGCTGACGCCCGCGCAATAGACCGGCAGGCCCACCCCGATGATGCCCGGCGTGTCGCGCACCGCGCCGTCGGTGACCAGGCCCGCCGCTCCGCAGTTGAGCAACATGCCCGCCATCAGGTCGCCGATCACGGCGGTGCCGAGATAGGCCTCGGTCCCCACGACGAGCACGTCGCCGGACTCCGCGTAGGCCAGCGCGCCGACCAGGCCCAGCTGGTCCGCCGGGCCGTTCATGCAGGGGAGCGCCGGTCCCACGAAGCTCTTCATGGCAGGTGGGGCATCGGCGATCGGCTTGATCGAAGCGTCGAGCGCGCCGAGCCCGCCGAGGGCGTCGGCGACCTGGCCCGTCATCGCGCCTTCCAGCTTGGCGACGGCGTCGCGAGGGGGCCGTCGAAAGCTGCGGCGTATGGTGAGCGCGGGCGGGGTTTCGAGCATCACGTCATCCTTTTGCACTGCTGTGCTCGGGCGTCACTCCCATCGGTCCGGGATCGTCCGAGCCGCAGCGTTTCGGTTCGCGGTCACCGGCACCGGCAGCACCGGGCTGCCGGCGCCCCGCTTCAGGGGCCAGCCGGCACCGGCGCGTCGTCGCGCAGCAGGCGCGCCTCCTTCAGGTCCGCCCAGAGCGCAGGCGGGATGGTCTCTTCCAGCAGCGCCACGTTCTGCTGCACCTCCTGCGCCGCCATCGCGCCGGGAATGGCGGTCTTGACCGCAGGATGGGCGAGCACGAACTGCAGCGCCGCCGCCGCCAGCGTGACGCCGTGGCGCGCGCACGCGCTCTCGATCCGGCCCACAAGCTCCATGATGTCGGGCGGGGCGGGCTTGTAGTTGAAGCGCGCGCCCTCCACGGCGCCGGTCGCGAGGATGCCGGAGTTGTAGGGCCCGCCCAGGATGATCCCGACATCGCGCTCGACGCAGGTGGGCAGGAAGGACTGGAGCGCCTCCTGCTCGATCAGCGTGTAGCGGCCGGCGAGGAGGAAGCAGTCGAAGTCGGCCTCCCCGAGCAGCGCCTCACAGGTCTGCCATTCGTTGACGCCCGCGCCGAAAGCGGCGATGCGGCCTGCGGCCTTGAGCTCCGTGAGCGCGCGGTAGCCGCCCTTGTCGAAGAGCTCCCGCACCTTCTCGTCCGCCGCCGCCTGGCTGCCGTGGGTCCACACGTCGACATCGTGGATCAGCAGGATATCGACAGCCTCGACGCCGAGCCTCCGCAGGCTGGATTCGTGGCTGCGCATCACGCCGTCGTAGGTGTAGTCGTACACCACATACCTCTCCGGCACGTCGACGAAGAGATCCTTGTAGAGCTCGTCCGCGTGGCCATCGACGAGGAGCCGGCCGATCTTGGTCGAGAGCACGACGCCCTCGCGGTCGTGGCGCTCTAAGGCCACGCCGAAGCGCTCCTCGGATCGTCCGAGCCCGTAGAGCGGCGCGGTGTCGAAGAGCTTGACGCCTGCGTCGAAGGCGGCCGCCAGCGTGCCCTGCGCCTCGTCTTCCGTGAGCCCGCGGTAGAGGTTGCCGAGGGGCGCGCCGCCGAAGCCGAGGCGGGTCACGTCGAGAGGGCGGGCTGTGCGCCCGCTCAGACTGGTGGTATCGACTGCTCTCACCGGCGGATACTCCTGTCGCTATCGCTGTTGGAGGCCGTGGGTTGCTTCCCCACGCCCATGGCCTGAGGCAGTCTACCCGATGGCATGGCAGAGCCCGAAGGATGTCGACCATGCGATGCGCCCTCCTCACGCTTCGCGGGCGGCGCAGAGCGCCTGCCGCGCTTCATCGACAGCGACGACAGGAGATGCCTACACTCCGTGAATGAGCGAACCCACCGACAGCTACACCCAGCACGCGGCTCACTTCGAGAGGGTCTACGACCTCGACGATCCGAGCCCCTATTTCGCCACGCTGAGGCGGGCGGATTACCGCATGCCGGTGGCGTTGGTCGGGGCGCTGAAGGCCATCCACGGCCCGCTCTGCGCGGCGCGCAGAGCGGGCGATACCCTGAGGGTGCTGGATTTCGCCTGCGGATACGGTGCCATCGGCGCGCTGCTGCGTCACGACCTCTCGGTGGCGGACCTCTATGCCCGCTACGGGGAGCGGCAATGGCAACCGGCCGACGCGCGGCGCTACTGGGCCGACGACATCGCCTTCTTTGCAGCCCGCCGCGCTGAGACGGCGGGGTTCGAGATCGGCGGCATAGACATCGCCGGCAATGCCCTCGCCTACGCGGCGGCCCTTGGTTTCGTCGACCGGACCTTCCCCGAAAATCTCGTGGATGACGCGCCGAGCGACGGTCTGGCTCGCTGCCTTCGCGGCGTGCACCTGGTGGTCGAGAGCGGCGCGCTCGGCGTGCTGCTGCCGGCCGCGTTCGCGCGCGTGCTCGACTTCGCCAGCAGCGAGAGCCCGCCCTGGTTTCTCTACTGCCCGCGTCCCGACGTGAACTGGTCCGTGCTGAAGAGGCTCTGGGCCGAACGGGGATACCGCACGGAGAGTTTCCTTCCCGCCCCGGTCCGCTACCGCAAGCCGCTGGAAGCGCAGGAGCGGGCGGACATGCTTCGCCGTGCCCGGGGGTTCGGCAAGCCGGACGAGGCCATCATGCGCGAAGGGTATTTCCTGGTCGACATGACACTGGCGCGGCCCGAAGCCGATGTCAGCAGCCCGCCGCTCGCCCGGCTGCGGGAAGGCTACGGCTAGCTAGCCCGCAGAGTCGGACTTGGGTCCGTAGCGCGCTTGTATCGATCGGGCGCGGCCGGAGCGGCGTGCCTGCACGAAGTAGATCGCGACGAAGCTGATGATGATGACGGCGAGCGAGAACACCGTGGTCATCGTGCCAACTGCATAGAGCGAGGGCGTCGCCGCGGTGCCGGTGACGGCGACCATTTCGACCGGCAGCGTGTTCGCGGTGCCAGTCACCAGCGAGGTGCGCGGGAATTCGTCGTAGGAAAGCGTGAAGCCGAAGAGGCCGACCGCAATCATGCCGGGCGCCATGATCGGGATGACGACGTTGCGCAGGTTCTGCCACTCGGTCGCGCCGAGGTCGCGCGCCGCCTCCTCCAGCGAGCGGTCGAAGCGGGCGAACACCGCCAGCATGATCAGCACCCCGATCGGGATGGTCCAGCTCAGATGGGCGCCGAGCCCGCCGGACCACCACTGCGTCTGCATCTCCAGGTTGGCGAAGCCGAGGCCGATCCCGAGGCTCACCAGGAATGAAGGCGCCACCAGGCAGGTGATCACCAGGTAGAAGAGCACCGTGCCGCCCCGGAAGCCCTTGCGATAGGCGAGGCCGGCGAGGAACGACACCAGGACCGTCATCGCCATCACGATCAACGCGAGAATCACGGAGCGGCCGAAGGGCCAGCGGAAGTCGCCGATGTAAGTCGGATCGATCACATCCTTGAACCAGTGGAGCGAGAACCCGGTCATCGGGAAGGTGAGCCCGCCCTGCGGCCCCTGGAAGGAGAGAATGGCGATCACCGCGATCGGCCCATAGAGGAACAGCATGAAAATCCAGAAGAAGATCGTGCGCGGAATGAACCCGGGCGCGCGGCGGATCTTCTCGCCACCCTTCATAGCTGTTTCCTCACGTCCACCAGGCTCATGATCCCGCCGACGATCAGCAGCAGCACGATCAGCAGCAGCACGGCGCTGGCGCAGGCGAAGGGGTACTGCAGCACGTCCACCTGATTGCGCATGGACATGAGCACCGTGCCGGCCTGGCCGCCGCTCAGCACCCGGATCGAGACGAAATCGCCCATCACCAGCGCGACCACGAAGATCGTGCCGATCGCGATGCCGGGCTTGCAGAGCGGAACGATGATGTTGAAGAAGATTTGTATGCTCGAAGCGCCGGAATCGCGGGCCGCCTCCAGCAGGGAGCGATCGATCTTCGCCATCACGTTGAAGAGCGGCGCCACCATGAAGAGCGTGTACATGTGGACATAGGAGACGATCACCGCGAACTCGGAGAAGAGCAGGAACTCGAGCGGGTCGTCGATCACCCCGATGCCCTGCAGCGCGCGGTTGAGCAGCCCTTCCTTACCGAGGAAGGGGATCCAGGAGATCATGCGGACGACGCCGGAGGTCCAGAACGGCACCACGCTCAGCAAGAAGAGAAAGATCTTCCATCGGAACGCGATTATATCGAATACGAAGTAGTAACTAAGTATAAACCCGAACACCAAAGTAACAGCCCAAGTGATGGCTGCTATCTTAAACGTGGCCAAATACGCCTCTATCGTATTGAACGACGTGAAAATACCTTCGTAGTTGTCGGTAACGAAGCCGGGCTCCATGAAGAACCCGTTGAAAATATAGAAGCTGAAAATCAGGATGACGATGACCGGGCCGACCAGGAAGAGCAGCAGCACCACGCTGAGCGGCGTGACCTGCAGCGCCGAGCTGTAGCGCTTGAGGTAGGGGGTCAGCGCGGCAACGGCGGCATTCATCGTGTGAGCGGGCCCGCCTCAGGCGGCGGAGCCGGACGGAGAACGCGCTGGCGCGTCGCTTCGCCCGGACATCCCCGCTGCCGCCCCCGCCACGCGCCGAAGAGCCGGCATCGCGGGGGCGGCAAGGTCAAACGTGATCACGGTCACAACCGAAGGCACACCGTTAAGCTGTCAGGAACTCGTTCCAGCGCTGGATGACGTAGGCATTCTCGTCCATCGTCGAGTTCCAGACGGCGACCCGGCCCATGCGGTTCCTCCAGGAGCCGCCGTCGCGCACGCTGCCCGCCTTCTCCATCACGTTGCCGAAGGGATCCTTGACCTCATTCACGGCAGGCTTGCCCTCGAACCAGAAATCCCACTCGTCGGCCGGCAGATGCTGCTTGGTCTGCTCGGGCGTCGGCATGTAGTAGCCCTGGCGCGCGAAGAAGGCGCCGGCCGGGCCCGAATAATACCAGTTGAAGAAGTCATAGACCGCGCCCAGCCGCTTGCCCTCCACATACTTGGAAAGCAGGAAGCCGATTCCCCAGGAGCGATAGCCCTCATTCAGGTCGCTGTAGATGCAGGGCACGCCTTGAGAGCGGACCGCGGTCACCGCCGGCGACCACATCGACTGGATCACCACCTCGCCGGAGAGCATCAGGTTCACCGATTCGTTGAAGGTGAGCCAGAACGAGCGGAAGTGACCCTTCTGCTTGAGCTCGATCAGGTATTCGATGGTCTGGTCGATCTCGTCCCGGGTCATGTTGCCCTTGTTGACGTAGGTCATCATGCCCTGAGCCTCGATCGCCATGGCGAGGTCCATGAGGCCGATTTGCGGGAAGCCCTGGAGCGCCGCCCGGCCCTCGAACTCGGGATTGATGAATTCGGCCCAGGACTCGATGGGCCGGCCGATCAGGTCGGGGCGGATGCCAAGGGTGTCGGCGTTGTGGTTGGTCGGCAGACAAGTCAGCCACTGGGTCTCCGGCTCGGCGAAATCGCGGGTGTCGGGGCCGGAGGTGTATTGCACCTGGGTCGGGTGCTGCCCCTGGCCGTACCAGGCGTCCGGCCAGATCTTGCCGTCCTTCTTGTAGAGCCCGATGGCCTGATCCCAGTAGGTCAGCTTCGTGGTGTCGATTCCCTGGAAGTTCCCGGTCGGCCAGATGCCGTTGAACTGCTGATAGGCCGGCTCGACCGTGTCGAAGGAGCGCGGCTGCGTGGCGGCGCGCTGACCCAGGGTGTTGAAATCGACCACCGTCTGCAGGAGCTGGAACCCGAGCGCCTCCTCGGCCATCTCTTCCAGCTGCTTTATGTGCGACACCGCAGACCCCAGCATGTTGATCTCGATGTCTGCAATGTCCTGGGCCCAGACGGTGGGGAAGCCGCCGAGGGTCGTTGCGGCAACAGCCGCTGCGCCGCCCTTCAGGGCGGTGCGCCGAGTGATAGAAGGAAGAAGCTTGCTCGATCGTGGCTTTTTCATCGCGTCGTCTCCCGACAGCTTGTGCTGTGGCGCTGACGCCTGCGGGCCGCAACGGCCCGCGGCCGCGCTCTCGCCTCCCTCACGGCCGGCTCGGCCTAGTCAGGTGCGCCGATCCCTTTTCTGCCGGCGCTCTTGCATCGCCATGCGCGATCCCGACCGCGATTGAGGGAAGTATTCTCTAGCGGGTCGCACCATGCAAGCCAGTTGAGGCTGCGGTCGTAGCCAATCCTGGTCGGGCGGGTTAGAAGCGGACCATGACTGGGAGGAATTCATACTGCCCCGTCGTCCTTTGCGTGCTGGACGGATGGGGGCATCGGGCCGAGACCGAGCACAACGCCATCGCGCTCGCCGAGACGCCCGTGTGGGACCGTCTGACCGCTGCGCGGGCCTTCGGCCTGCTCGCGACCGCCGGTGCCGCCGTCGGCCTGCCCGAAGGCCAGATGGGCAACTCCGAGGTGGGTCACATGACCATCGGTGCGGGACGGGTGATCCTGCAGGACCTGCCCCGCATCGATGACGCCGTGGCGGACGGCTCTCTCGCGCGCAACCCCGCCCTCCTCTCCCACATACGACGACTGAAGGAGAGCGGCGGCCGCTGCCACCTGATGGGACTGGTCTCGCCGGGCGGCGTCCATTCGCACCAGGACCACATCGTGGCGCTCGCAGGGATCGTGAGCGGCGCGGGCGTGCCCGTGCCGATCCATGCTTTCCTCGACGGCCGCGACGTGCCGCCGCGTTCGGCCAGCGACGACCTGCCCACGTTCGAGGCGGCTCTCGGCGATCTTCCGAACGTGCGGATCGCGACGGTCGCCGGCCGCTACTACGCCATGGATCGGGACCGGCGCTGGGAACGGAGCGCGCAGGCCTACGACGCGTTGGTCTCCGGAGAGGGCCGGCCAGCGACGAGCGCAGTCGACGCCGTGCGCGGGAGCTATGAGGACGACATCGGCGACGAGTTCGTCGAGCCCGCCGTGGTCGCCGGTTACGAAGGCATGGCCGACGGCGACGGGCTGATCATGGCCAACTTCCGCGCGGACCGCGCGCGCCAGATTATGACGGCGCTGCTCGACTCGGACTTCGACAGTTTCCAACGAGCACGGCGCGTGCACTTCGCCGCAGCCTGCGGAATGTGCAGCTACTCGGAGAGCCTGGATCGCCTGGCCGAACCGCTATTCCCGCCCCTCGCGGTGACGGACCATCTGGGCGAGATCGTCTCGCGCGCCGGGCTGCGGCAGCTACGGGTCGCCGAGACCGAGAAGTACGCCCACGTCACCTTCTTCTTCAACGGCGGCGAGGAGAAAGAGATGCCGGAGGAGGAACGGGTGCTCGTGCCCTCGCCCAGGGTCGCGACCTACGACCTGCAGCCCGAGATGTCGGCGGCGACGGTCACCGACCGCGTGGTGGAGGCGATCGCAGGCGGGCGCTTCGACCTGATCGTGGTGAACTACGCCAACACTGACATGGTGGGGCACAGCGGCAACCTCGACGCGGCGATGGCGGCGGCCGCGGCGGTGGACCGCTGCCTGGGCCGGCTCGCGGGAGCCGTGAGGGAAGCGGGCGGCGCGTTGCTGATCACCGCCGATCACGGCAACGCCGAGAAGATGCGGGGCGCCGACGGCAGGACCCCCCACACGGCCCACACCGACGGTCCCGTCCCCGCCGTGCTGGTCGGCGCGCCGGGCCTGGCGCTGGGAGACGGCGGGCTCTCCGATATTGCGCCGACCGTGCTCGAGCTCATGGGCCTGCCCGCGCCGGCGGCAATGACCGGGCGCTCGCTGGCTATACCGGTCCCCTCGGCGGGCGCGGCGCCGGCTCGGAATCGCCAGCCAGCACAGGCTCGATAGCGCGGCCGAGGCGCAGCAGGCACTCCTCGTCGCCGGGCGGAGCCATCAGCATGAGACCCACCGGCACACCGTTGCCGTCCCGTCCGCAGGGGAGCGTCAGCGCGCAGCACGCAAGGTAATTCGCGAGGCGCGTGTTGCGCAGGACCGCGACGTTGGCGGCCCTGTAGACCTCGAAGTCGGCTTCGAGGTCGGCGATGGGCGGCGGGCTGATCGCCACCGTGGGCATGATGAGAACGCCGTGCCGCCTGATCCGCGCGTGCAGGCGTGCGGCGATCTCAGCAAGTCCCTGCCTGGCCCGCGCGGCATCGGTGGCCGACATCTGGGCGCCGGAGCGGATGCGCTCCTGGATGGGGGTGTAGACCAGCTCGGACCGCGACTCGATCACGTCGTACCAAAGCGCGTGGCATTCGGCGGCGTGGTAGGGGCCGAGGCGGCCGACCAGCGCCTCGGCCTCTTCGAACTCGGGCACCGGCGTCTCGTCGATGGTGCAGCCGGCGGCGCGCAGGCGCTCGACCGCGCCGCGGGACGCCGCCTTCACGTGGGGATCCAGGGAGCCCCAGACGACTGTGGTCGGGAACGCGAAGCGCGTGCGCGAAACACTGGCGCCTTCGAGGTCGGGAGCCGGGCGGTTGCCGGCGCCGAAGCGCCCGTCGAGCACGGCGAATAGCGCGGCCGCGTCGGCCACGTCGTGGGTCAGCGGGCCGACCGTATCCATGCTGGTGCTGAGCCCCAGCACGCCATCCAGCGGCAGCAGCCCAAAACTCGTCTTGAGACCGACGAGGCCGTTCCACGCTGCCGGCACACGCACGGAGCCGCCGGTGTCCGAGCCGATCGCGGCGGCGGCGAGGCCGCGCGAGAGGGAGACCGCCGCGCCCGAGGACGACCCGCCGGGCAGGCGGGCGACGGACTCGTCAAAGGGATTGGGCGGCGTGCCCAGCTTGGGATTGAGCCCGAGGATGGAGAAGGCGAACTCGCTCTGGTTGGTCTTGCCGAGACAGACCAGGCCCGCGCGGGTGGCGCGCGCCAGGGCCGTTGCATCGCGCAGGGCGACGCGGTCCGCCAGAGCCGGCGAGCCGTGGCCGGTGACGTCGCCGGCGCTGTCGAAGAGGTCCTTCCACGAGATCGGCACGCCGTCCAGCGGCGATTGTCTGAGGCCGGTCTGGGCGCGCCGGTGGGCGGCGTCGGCCTCGGCGCTGGCGCGCTCGGCGGTGAGGCGCAGGTAGATCGCGCGGTCGCCGTCGGCAGCCTCGATTCGCTCGAGGAAGTACGCGGTCAGCGCACGCGGATCGATGGCGCCGCACCCGATGCCTGCGCCGAGCGCCAGTGCGCTCATCCGATGCCAGTCACCGTTCATAGCCAAGTGCCTCCCGCCGCTGCCGTTTTCCGCGCCCGCCTTTGTAGACCCTCCCACGGCCGCGCGACAGCCGGCGCGGCGCTGCCGTCCCGGAGCGGCCGAAGGGTGGGCGGGCCTACTCCATTTCGGCTCGTCAACTTTGCGCGCTTGCACCGTCTGCGGCGCCCTCGCTAAACTCATGTCAACAACCTGAATACGCGGTCGGCGCGGTGCTCCACCCGTCGGCTGTGGTGCGACCTTCGAACCACAAGCAATGGGAGGCGGCTCGATGGAGTGGTTTCACAAACGGAAACAGACCAAGAAGCAGAAGTTCGACGAGGAGATCAAAGCCTCTGGCGGTCTCGTCGATCCTCTGAACCCGTCGCGGCGCGGCTTCATGTCGATGGCCGGCACTGCGGCGATCGGTGCGATGGGCGTGGCCGGGGCCAACACTCTGGTCCAGCTGAACGGTGGCGCCAAGGCAGACGGCGAGCCGATCCCGGTCGGCGCCATGCTGCCCTATACCGGATGGGGCGCGGAGGATTCGCGCAACTTCGAGGCGGGCATCACCTTGGCGGTGGAGGAGATCAACTCCTTCGGCGGCATCAACGGCCGGCCTATCGAAGTCCATTTCGAAGACACCAAGGAGATTACCGCCGAGACGGTGACCTCGGCCGCGCGGCGCCTGATTGACCGGCACGAGGTGCACGCCATCATCAATGGCTACAACTCGCTCTCGGTCCGGGCCGAGTACGACACCATTGCGGATGCGGGCATCCCCTACATGCACGACAACACCCAGTACGGGCACCAGTTCGCGGTGAGAGACAATCCGGATCGGTACTGGTGCATCTTCCAGGACGACCCGTCGGAGTACTACTACGGCTCGGGCCTGATCTACTTCCTCGACGAGCTCGAGAAGCTCGGCAAGTGGAACCGCCCGAACAACAAGTTCGTGCTCTTCTCGGGCAGCATCGACTATGCGATCACCATCGCTGCGGCGATCCGCGATACGGCACCGCAGTTCGGTTGGGAACTTGCGATCGACGATGTCGTGACCCAGCCGGTTGACGACTGGGGGCCGGCACTGGTGCGTGCGCGTGAGGCCGACCCCGCCATCATCGCGGCGACCCACGGCTTCCCGACCGATCAGACGGGCCTGGTCACCGGCTTCGCCGAGAACCCGACCAACAGCCTGGTCTACGTGCAGTATGCGCTGCAGCAGCGGGCCTTCCTCGACATCGTGAAGGAAACCGGGCAAGGCGTGTTCTGCTCGACCACGATCGGCACTCTGCAGGACGAGATCGGCAACACCTTCTCGAAGAAGATCCGCGACCGCTGGGGCGAGGACATGACCCCGATGGTGGCGGGTCAGGTGTACGACTCGTATTACCTGTGGGCGATTGCGGCTTGCCGCGCCGGCGGCTCGGGCGTGCCCTACGACGGCATCGAGCAGAACAAGAAGGTCTGCACGCTCATGCGCGAATCGATCTATCGCGGTGTGGTGGGCACCATCAAGTTCATGTGGGGCCAGGCGGCGCAGCCCTATCCGGCGGAGACGCCCGATCCCTCGCTCGGCATGCCGACCATCATGATGCAGTGTCAGGACTGGACCAAGGACGTGGTCTTCGTCGGGCCGGATCTCTACGCCACGGCCGACTGGATGACCCCGCCGTGGCTCACCAGCTAGGCTCCATCGCCCCGGAAGCATAGGAACACGGTTCGTTAGATGGATTCCGGGGAACGTACACCGCTGCTGGCGTGTCGTAACGTCTTCAAGTATTTCGGCGCGCTGGCAGCGGTAAACGATTTCGATCTCGACGTTTACCCGGGCGACGTGGTCGGTATCGGCGGCCCCAACGGCGCCGGCAAGACCACCTTCCTCGACGTGATCTCGGGCATCAACCCGGCGACCAGCGGCGAGATCAAATTGGATGGGCGGAATATTTCGAAGGTCCGCCCCGACCTCATCTGCCATCGGGGGATGGCCCGCACCTTCCAGCTCAACGCGGGCTTCGACTCCCTCACGATTCGCCAGAATGTGCTGATCGGCTCGGCCTTCGGGCTCGGCGATCGCGGCGTGCCGGCGATGACCTTCTCGCGGGCAGTGCGCGAGCGGGTCGATCGGGCGCTGGAGCTCTGCCGGCTTACCGACCGCGCGGAGGCAGTGGCGCGCGATGTGCCGGTGCTCGAGCGCAAGCTCCTGATGCTTGCAAGTGCGGTCGCAACCGACCCCAAACTCCTTCTCATCGACGAGCCGGTGGGCGGTCTCAACCCGCACGAGGTCGACGACGTGATGGAGATCGTCGACGGCCTCGCCGCCGAGGGCATGACGATCATCCTGATCGAGCACGTGATGCGCTTCCTGCTCCAAATCTCGACGCGGGTCGTCATCATGCATCACGGCGAGAAGATCTATGAGGGCGACACCCAGGGTCTGCTGAGCGACCGCCGCGTCGTCGAGGTCTATCTTGGCGAGGGCACGGCGGACCGCCTGCAACACATGCTGGCAGAACGGGCGAGCGCCGATGGCTGAGCCCCTCCTCTCCGTACAAAGCCTGTTTGCGGGCTACGAGGGGCAAAGCGTCCTCAAGGACGTGTCCTTCGATGTGCCCGAGGGCGGACTCATCACCCTTCTCGGCCCCAACGGGCACGGCAAGACCACGCTTCTGCGCTGCATCGCTGGCCTGCTGAGGCCGACCGCCGGCCAGATCGACTTTGCCGGGCGGCGAATCGAGGGCGCCGAGGCGGAGACCGTGGTCGACCTCGGCGTCGTCCTGATCCCGCAGGGCGACATGCTCTTCCCGGACATGAGCGTCTACGACAATCTCAAGATGGGCGCCTACCTGCCCCGGGTGCGCAGGACCTTCGATCAGGAGGTCGAGCATATCTACGAGATCCTGCCCCGGCTCAAGGAGCGCACGACGCAGCTCGCGCGCACCCTCTCGGGCGGCGAGCGCCGGATGCTTGCCATCGGTCGCGGCCTGCTGGCGGGCGGGCGCATCCTGATGATCGACGAGCCCTCGCTCGGTCTCGCCCCGATCGTCATCGACCAGATCTACGAGATCATCACCGACCTCAAGGCATCAGGGCGCACGATGCTGCTTGTCGAGGAGAACGCAAGCCGCATCATCGACCTCGCCGACCGCATCCACCTGCTCGACACCGGCACAATCGTCTGGGCCGGTGACGGCGAGGAACTCCATTCCAATCAGCAGATCCTAGAGACCTACCTCGGCGGCTGAGGGAATCGGGGACGCACGTTGAATTTCTTCATCCAGATCATCGTGAGCGGCCTCACCTTCGGCGCCATGTATGCGCTGGCTGCCGTTGGGCTCGCCCTCGTCTGGGGCGCGTTCAACATGCTTAACATGAGCCACGGCATCATCATGACCCTTGGCGCCTACTTCGTCCTGGTCTGGGCGGAGCTGGCCGGTCTGCCGTTATGGTTCGCGGGTCCCTTCGCGTTCATTGCGGGCATGATCGTGGGTGCGATCATTTACTTCATCTCGGCCCACTGGATGCTCAAACAGAAGAACTTTGAGGTGACGATTATCATCGCCACCTTCGGCCTCGGCATGGCGCTGGAAGCCGGCCTGTTGAAGCTGCTGCGCGAATTGTTCCAGGCTGCGCCCTATGCGCAGCCGCTTTCAATGGGCGCCAAGTCGTTTCTCGTCGGCGACGTCCCGGTCAGCTATCAGCGCATCATCATCTGGGCAGTCGCGGTGGTGCTCATCGTGCTCGTCGCGCTCTTCCTCACTCGCACGACCATGGGCCGCGCGATCCGCGCGACTGCGCAGAACCGCGACGCCGCGCGCCTGATGGGCGTCAAGGTCAAGCGTGTCTACGTTATCGTGCTGGCGCTTGCGAGCGGGCTCGCGGGCGTCGCCGGCATCATGCTGAGCTCGTTCAAGGATGTCGTGCCGCTGATGGGCCAGACGCCGATGCTCAAGGCGTTCATCGTCATCGTGCTCGCGGGCCTCGGCAACATGACGGGCGCGCTCTATGCCGCACTTCTGATCGGCATGGTAGAGGCGGCCGTCAAGGTGCTCCTCGCCGACAAGTGGGGCTTCCTCGCCATGCTCGTGGTGGTGGTCGCCGCACTGATCTGGCGCCCTGCCGGGCTATTCGGCAAACACCAGATCGCACGGCAGTAAGATGAAACCCCGCGATTACGTCTTCTTCGCCATCCTGCTGGCATTGGCAGTTGCGTTCCCCTTCATGGGGATTCCCCGCTACATCATCGCAAGCGCGCTGCTGCTCTTCTGCTACGCGACCGTCGTCAGCCAGTGGAACCTGGTGTTCGGCATCGCCGGCATCTTCTCGCTGGCGCAGCTCGCGATCTTCGCCTTCGGCGCCTACACGACGGCGCTGATGGGCCGCTACCTGGACTGGAGCCTGTGGCCCACCTTCCCTGTGGCGGGTGCTGCCGGGGTCGTCTTCAGCATCTTCATCGGCCTCGCCTGCCTCAGGATGCGGGGCATTTACGTGGCGCTGCTGACGCTTGCCATCTCGCAGACCATGTTCGTGCTGATCCAGACCGATTCCGACTGCAGCGCGCTCAACAAGGTCATCAATCCGGCGACCTGCGTCTCGTTCACCGGCGGCGCGCAGGGGCTCGGCGACTTCGGCACCTTCGGCTGGCGCGAGGTGCTCGGCGGGCGCAACTGGATGATCGGCGACTACTACTCGATGTTGGGCCTGCTGATCGTCGCACTCGTCTTTACCGTGGCGATGACCCAGAGCCGCATCGGGCTCGCCTTCAAGGCGCTGCGCGACAATGAGGAGCTCGCCACCTCGCGCGGCGTGAGCGTCTTCAAGTACCAGCTCATCGTCTTCGCCGCCTCGTCCTTCCTGACCGCCATGGCGGGCAGCTTCTACGCTGCGCACTTCGGCTCGGTCGGCTCCAACCTTGTGGCCTTCCCGCTCCTTCTCTTCCTGATCTCGATGCTCGTGGTCGGCGGAATCGGACGCACCTGGGGGCCGCTGCTCGGCGCAGGGCTACTGATGGTCGCCGACGAGTTCTTCAAGGAGTTTTCCGACCTCAGGAATGTCGGCCTGGGGCTTGTGGTCCTGATCTTCATGATCTTCCTGCCGGAGGGTGTCGCCGGCGCGATCGAATCGGTCAGCAAGTTCCTCCAGAGACAGGCGTTCGTCCAATACATCCAACGGCGATTGGCCGGGGCCCTGCGACGAGACTCGGCCGCGCCTGACTAGACTCACCGCGGAACGGACGCGATGACGCGCCGACAGACCCGCGTATACCTCACCGCGACCTTTCTGGCCTTGCTCCTGTGGGCGGGAGGAACAGTCGGCGCCGGAGCCGGCGACCCGCAAACGCCACGCTTCGTCGATATCGCCGATGCAGCCGGGGTGGAGCACGCCTATACCGGCGACTGGACGCACTACGTGGGGGGCGGCGTCGCCGCCTTCGACTGCGACCTCGACGACGACCCGGACCTTTTCTTCGCGGGCGGCGCCTCCCCGTCCGCGCTCTATCGCAACGACGGCAGCCCGGGTGCGCTTCGCTTCTCCGCGCTGGCCGACAGCGAACTCGTCGAGACCGGCGTGACCGGCGCCTATCCGCTCGACATCGACGGCGACGGCCACCTGGACCTTGCCGTGCTGCGGCAGGGCGCGAATCGGCTCTACCGAGGGCTCGGCGACTGCCGCTTCGCCGAAGCAGGCGAGGCCTGGGCCGTCCCCGGCGGCGACGGCTGGACCACCGCCTTCAGCGCCACCTGGGAGGGAGACAACCGGCTGCCGACACTCGCCTTCGGCAACTACGTCGATCGCGACATGTGGGCATCCATGAAAACACCCTTTGGCGATTCGGCGACCGGCGCGGGACCGACCCCGGCGTGCCCGGACAATGTCCTGTTCCGCCCGGTCGAGTCCGATGCGGAGCGCTACGGGCCGCCAGTGCACCTCACCCCCGGACATTGCCCGCTCTCGATGCTGTTCTCCGACTGGAGCCGCGCGGGGCGCCCGGACCTGCGCGTCAGCAACGACCGCTTCTATCACGAGGACACCGGCGAGGAGCAGCTCTGGCATCTGGGCGCCGAGCCCCGGCTCTACGGCCGCGCCGACGGCTGGCCGCGCCTCAGAATCTGGGGCATGGGGATCGCCAACCACGACCTCACCGGCGACGGGCTGCCCGACTACTTCCTCTCCAACATGGGGACGAACCGGCTGCGGACTCTCGCGCCCGGCAGCACGGGCGGGCCCGAGTTCCGCGAGGTCGCCTTCGAGCATGGCGTGGAGGCCACGCGCCCCCATGCCGGGGACGACGAGCGGCCGTCGACGGCCTGGCATTCGCAGTTCGCCGACGTGAACAACGACGGCTGGATCGACCTCTTCGTCGCCAAGGGCAATGTGGAGGAGATGGAAGAGGCCGCGGCGGACGACCCGAACAACCTGCTCCTGGGCGGCCCCGACGCCCGCTTCCGTGAGGCCTCGGTGGAGGCAGGTGCTGCCAGCATGCGGCGGAGCCGCGGCGGCGCCGTGATCGACCTCGACCTCGACGGCCTGCTCGACATCGTCGTCGTGAACCGCATGACCAACGTCGAGATCCTGCACAACCGAAGCTCCGTCAGCGGCTACTGGCTTCAGGTGATGCTGCGCCAGGAGGAGGCCAACCGGAACGCCATCGGCGCCTGGATCGAGGTGCGAGCCGCCGGCCGCATCCATCGCCACGAGGTGGTGGTCGGCGGCGGCCATGTCAGCGGGCAGGCCGGTTGGATCCACTTCGGCCTGGGCGCGGAAGAGGCGGTAGAGATTCGGGTCCAATGGCCGGACGGGACCTGGAGCCCGTGGCGGCAAAGCGCCATCAATCGCTTCCTACTGATCGAGCGTGGGCGTAGAGTGGCTGCCTCGCGTCGGACCGGATGACGGCATGGACGACTGGATCGCCCGAAAGGACCTGATCGAGGCGCGTCGCCTGAAGGCACTGTCGCGCCGCTCGGACCTCCTGGGCTGGCTCCAGGTGCTGAGCCAGCTGGGCGCTGCAGGGATTATCGGCTACGCGATCCACGTGCTGTGGGGGAGCTGGTGGGTCGCACCGCTCTTCGTGGCCCAGGGCGTGATCCTTTGGGGCTTCTGCTATGCGGGCCAGCACGAGCTCGGGCATTGGACGGTCTTCCGCAACCGGACCCTCAACGACGCCTTCGGCCACCTGGCGAGTTTCCCTCGCTTCTACGCCCACAGCTATCAGCGCTTCTTCCATTTCGCCCACCACCGACACACCAAGGTCGCCGGTCACGACCCGGAGCTCCTGGTCCAGAAGCCGTGGACGTTCATGGGTTATCTGAAATTCGTGACCGGTCTGGCCCTCTGGATCGCGCTGATCCGCAACGTCGTGGAACACGCCTGCGGTCATGCGCCCGAGCCTTTTCTCAAGGAGAAGGAGCGGCGCATCGTGATCCGCGAAGCGCGTCTTTACCTACTCGGCTATGCGGTCGTCGTCGCAATCTCGATCTACTTCGAGAGCTGGGCGGCGTTGATCTGCGTGTGGGGGCCGATGGTGCTCACCACGTGCTTCTATCGCTTCTACGTGGCTGCCGAGCACCACGGTCTGCCCAACGGGCGCGGCGTGATCGGGAGCACGCGCACGACCCGTGCCGGGCCGATTCTGCGCTGGCTGATGTGGCAGATGCCCTACCACACCGAGCACCATCTCTTCCCCGGCGTGCCCTTTCACAAGCTGGGAGCGCTGAGCCGGGAGCTGCGCGAGCGGCCGGACTCCAAGCTCGCCGGGATCAACGAGGTGGCGCCGGGCTACATCGCCGTGAACCTCAAGCTCCTCGCCATGCTGTGGCGCGGCGAGGACCCCACCTTCCTGGCCGAAGCGGGGCGGGCGTAGCGAGCGGCAGCGAGGACCCCTTGTGAGCGGAACCGACACGGCGGTTGGCGTGCGCACCATTCACACCAGCCACCAACACATGACCTGGGACAACGCGCGCGAACCGGCGGCCACGGTCGCGCCGGGGGAGACGATCGCGTTCGAGGAGGTCGATGCGGTGTGCGGGCAGATTGCCCCGGACTCCACCGCAGACGCGATCGCCAACCTCGACTTCGACCGGGTCAACCCCATCGCCGGGCCGATCTACATGGACGGCGCCGAGCCTGGAGACACCATCAAGGCGACCCTGGTGGATCTCACGCCCTCGGGCTGGGCATGGACCGCGATCGTACCGGGCTTCGGCCTGCTGGCGGAAGACTTCCCGGAACCCTCGCTCAACATCTGGTCCTACGACACGAGCTTTCGCGAACCCGCCGCCTACTCCAGCATCGCGCGGGTGCCGCTCAAGCCCTTCTGTGGCACCATCGGCCTCGCCCGCGCGGAGCCCGGCGGCTTCAGCACCGTGCCGCCCTACGAGAGCGGCGGCAACATGGACATCCGCGACCTGACCATCGGCGTGGACCTCTATCTGCCGGTGCAGGTGCCGGGCGGGCTCTTCTCCATCGGCGACCCGCATTGCGCGCAAGGAGACGGCGAGGTCTGCGGCACGGCGATCGAATCGCCGATGGCGCCGGTCGTCCACCTCGACCTGATCAAGGGCGAAGGGCTGCGCTTCCCGCGCTTCGAGACGCCGGGCCCGGTCTCGCGCCATCTCGACGCCAAGGGCTACGAGGTCACCACGGGGATTGGCCCGGACCTGATGGAGGCGGCGCAGAACGCCGTGCGCGGCATGATCGACCGGCTGGGCACCTCACGGGGCCTGAGCGCGGCGGAAGCCTACATGCTCTGCAGCGTGTGCGCGGACCTGCGCATCAGCGAGATCGTCGACCGGCCCAACTGGGTCGTTTCCTGCTATCTGCCGCGCATCGTCTTCGAGTAAGGGAGTCCGGCGCGGCCCGAGGGTCTCAGCGAAGGGAGGAGCGAGATGAAGGTGGATGGCGCCTGCTTCTGCGGGCAAATCACCTACGAAGCGGAGCTCGACACGGACCGAATCCTCATCTGCAACTGCACGGATTGCCAGACGCTCTCGGGCTCGGCGTTCCGCACGGTCGCCTTCACCAAGGAGGACGCCTTCACCCTGCTCACCGGCGAGCTCAATATCTACGTCAAGGTCGCGGACAGCGGCAATCCGCGCCAGCAGTCATTCTGCGGGAACTGCGGCTCGCCCATCTATGCGACCTCGGACCCGGCCGGACCCTTCTACGGCCTCCGTGTCGGCTCCATCAAACAGCGCGACCAACTGGTTCCGAGGGTCCACATCTACAACCGCTCGAAGCAACACTGGCTCGACCAGATTCCCTCGCTCCCCGCCATCGAGCAAATGCCGTAGCTCCGCGCCGCAGTCATCGACTCAACAGCGCCGCGCCAGCCAGTGCCCGCGAGCTGCAAGGAACCACCTTGCCCGAGCCCGTCGTCTTTTACACCAACCCGATGTCGCGCGGGCAGATCGCGCGTTGGGCGCTGGAGGAGACCGGAGCCGCGTACGAGACCGTGATCATCGAATATGGCGCCGACATGAAGGCGCCGGACTATCTGGCGATCAACCCGATGGGCAAGGTGCCGGCAATTCGGCACGAAGGCCGGGTGGTCACCGAGGCAGCCGCCATCTGCGCCTATCTCGCCGAGGCCTTTCCCGAAGCCGGGCTGGCGCCCACGGCGGAGGAGCGCGCCACCTACTGGCGCTGGCTCTTCTTCGCCGCCGGGCCACTGGAATATGCGATTGCTTTCAAGTTCATGGGCCCGGAGGTGCAGGAGGAGCAGACTGCCAGGATCGGCTTCGGCACCTACGACGATGCGGTCGGCGCCGTCGATGACCTGCTCAAGCGGAACGACTACGTCTGCGGACGCCGTTTCACCATGGCCGACGTCTTCGTCGGCAGCCATATCGAATGGGGCCTCGAATTCGGCACCTTGCCGAAGCGCCCGGCCTTTGAGGCCTATGCCGCGCGGATCGCGACGCGCGAGGCCCGCCAGCGCGCGCTGGAAATCGACCGGACCCTGATCGCCGAGCAGGAGGCCGCGAAGGCCTGAACGGAGCGAGCGACGTTTGGCTCAGCGGGCGAAGCGCTCGTCGATTACCGTGAGCGAGGCGTCGAGCGCATCCGTCGCGGTGTCGATCTCCTCCTGGGTGATCGTGAAGGGCGGACCCACCTTGATCGTGTTGGGTGAGAAGCCGCCCAGGAAGACGCCGCGCTTTGCGTTCTCGGCCGCCACGATGACGTTGGGATGCGTGCCGAGATCGCCGGTAAAGGGTGAGTAGCGATCCTCGGGCACGATGGGCTCGCCGTCCTTATCGACGAGATCGAGGGTGTAGAAGAGCCCGCGCCCCGACACGCGGCCGACGCAGGGGTGCCCCTCGTTCAGCGCGTCGAGCCGCTCCTTGAGGTAGGCGCCGCGCTGGCGCACCTGCTGCATGATGTCGTTGGCGAGCATGTACTCGAGGTTGCCGACGATGGTGGCGCAGAGCAGTGGGTGGCCGTCCCACGTGCTGCCGGTCCACCACCGGGCCTTCTCGAAGTGATCGGCAATGGTCTTGCTCGCGATCACGGCGCCCACCGGCAGTGCCGAGCCGTTGATGCCCTTGCCGGCGGCCATCAGATCCGGCTTCACCCCCGGCCAGTGCATGTAGCCGAACCATTCGCCGAGCCGCCCGAAGCCCGTGATCACCTCGTCGTCGATCCAGAGGAAGCCGTACTTGTCGCAGAGCGCGCGGAGCGCCGGCAAGTAATCCATGTGTGGAAGCGTACCGCCGGCGCCGAACATGGGCTCGCTGATGACGGCGGCGATGTTCTCGGACCCGAGCGCGCGCACGATGTGCTCCGTCGCTTCGAGCGAGGGCAGAGGCCCCTCGCCCGCCCAGTCCTCGTGCTCCGGCGGCGGGATCGGGATGTAGCCGTGCGGCGGGAAGCCCGGCACGTCGGCAACGTCCGAGAAGCCGCCATCGGTCGAGATGTTGTTGCGGTAGCCGCGCATCATGGTGGGCCCGACGGTCATGCCGTGGAAGGAGTGGGCCTGGGTCAGGATGACGCTGCGCCCGGTGTAGAGCCGCGCCATCATGATGCAGCTGTCGACCGCCTCGGTGCCCGAGGGAAGGATGCGGAGCCTGCCGGCCCAGCCCTCCTGCCCGAGGATGTCCGCGATCACGAGCTTCGCGGCACGGGCGCGATACTCGTTCGCCATCGTGTAGGTGACGTGGCCGTAGCGCTCCATCGCCTCCGCCAGCGCGCCGTGAATCGCCGGATGCCGGTGGCCCAGGTTGTCGGAGATCAGCTGGCTCATGAAGTCGAGCAGCCGCGTGCCGTCGGCCAGCGTGAGATAGTTGCCGTCGGTGCTGTCGACCGCCGTGATGCTGAGCTCGTCCTCGGCCTGGAGGCCGTGCAGGTAGTAGGCCCGGTCCCAGCGCTCGAGCTCGTTCCAATCGCGTGCCATGACGTCACTCCCCAGCCGGCCACGAAACGCATTCAGGTTAGCCCACCCGCGCGCATCGCCCTACCCGCCCCGCTGCGCCCGCCGGTTTGACCCGAGGGGTCCGCTGCCTATCATGCGCGCCGTCCGGGCGCGGCCCGTAGCAAAGCAATGGGGAGATGAAGGAATGGCCAAGGGTAAGGCGGTCGTCGTCGGCGGCCTCGGTATGATTGGGCGCAACATCATCCAGGCTCTCGAGGCCGAAGGCGGGTGGGAGATCGTCGGGTTGTCGCGGCGGCCGGCGAATTTCGAGACCAAGGCCACCTTCATCTCCGTCGATTTGCTGGACAACGCGCAGGCCAGGGAGAAGCTCTCCGGCCTCACCGACGTCACCCACATCTTCTACGCCGGCCTCTCAGGCGGCGTCGAGGCGGAGAACGTCGAGGGCAACCTCGCGCTGGTGGTCAACTCGGTCGGCACGATCGAGCCGAACTCGCCCACGCTGGAGCGCGTGATCCTGGTGCAGGGCGGCAAGTACTACGGCGTCCACCTCGGCCCGCACAAGACGCCCTCCAAGGAGACCGACCCGCGCCACCTGCCGCCCAACTTCTACTACAACCAGCAGGACTTCATCACCGAATTGCAGGAGGGGAAGTCCTGGCACTACACCATGCTGAGGCCGGAGGCGGTGGTGGGCTTTGCCGAGGGCATTCCGCTCAACACCGCCTCGCTGGTCGCGGTCTACGCCACCGTGTGCCGGGAGATGGACGTGCCCCTCAACTACCCGGGGCCGGAGGCGGCATTCACGGCCTTCAACAAGTTCGTCGATGCCAGGCTGCTAGGTCGCTGCGCCGCCTGGGCCGCCCAGAATCCCACCTGCGCCGGCGAAGCCTTTAAC
The DNA here is from genome assembly GCA_965207055.1 of Alphaproteobacteria bacterium. Lineage (GTDB taxonomy): Bacteria > Pseudomonadota > Alphaproteobacteria > UBA828 > UBA828 > WTGU01. The sequence continues at coordinate 593,380 of CBDBLP010000001.1, forward strand.
GTGACCAACGTCTCGGGCATGCGCTGGTGCAACCTCTGGCCGATGTTCACCGAGTATTTCGGCTGCCGGCCGGGCGTCCTCGTGCCGATGAGCCTCGCGGACTTCATGGCGGACAAGGGCCCGGTCTGGGACGAGATTGCGCGCAAGCACCAGCTCAAGACGATGGCCTTCTCCGACCTCGGCGACTGGGGCTTCGCCGACTGGAACTTCGGCCGCACCTGGGACACCATCCTCGAAGACACCAAGCGCCTGCAGTACGGCTTCACCGAAGCCATCGACACCGACCAGAACTTCACCGAGATCTTCGACGACATGCGCGCCGCGCGGGTCATCCCGGCGGGCTGAGAGAGGGTGTAGGCACGGAACGTGGCCACCCCTCCTCCTCCCGGGCCGTAGGCCCGGACGGCGCGACTGCGTCGCGCGTCCACGCGCGCGGAGCGCACGATCGAGCGGAGCGAGCGCCCGGCGCTTGAGGGAAATGAATGAGCAGGTGAGGCGGGGCTAAGACCCCGCCTCGCTCAGCCTTTGAATCGGGGCTCCGGTAGCCCGGTGCAGCCCGTGCCGGTGACGGCGAAGATGCTGCCGGCCTGCTCCTGATCCGCGAGCACGTCGTCGCTCAGGTTCACCCGGGCGCCGGTCACGTAGAGCACGTCGAGGTCGGCGCCGCCGAACATCGGGCAGGTGACCTGCTGGAAGGGCATCTCGACGGTCCGCTCGAGAGTGCCGTCCGGCGCGAAGCGGGCGACGCACCAGCCGTTCCAGCGCGCGTTCCAGACATAGCCTTCTGCATCGACGGTGGAGCCGTCGGGGATGCCCGGCGCAACACCGGGCCCGACGAAGACCCGCTTGTTGGAGATCGCGCCGGTGGCGGTGTCGAGGTCGTAGGCCCAGATCACGTCCTGGTCGAGATCGGCGTAGTACATGACATCGCCGGCCGGGCTGAAGGCGATCGAGTTGGAGACGACGATGCCGGTCTCGGTCTTGTGCAGGCTGAGGTCGTGGTCGAGCCGATAGAGCGAGCCGAGCGGGCGGCCCGTCATCGTGTCGTCCATGCTACCAGCCCAGAAGCGGCCCTGCCGGTCGCAGCGGCCGTCGTTCATGCGGCTCTCGGGCTGGTCGGTCTCGACTTCGTGGATGGTCTCGACCGCCCCGGTCGCGGGATCGAAGAAGCGGAAGCCGCCGTAGAAGGCGACCACCATGCCGCCCCGCTCGCGCAGCACCAGCGAGCCCGGCTGCTCGTCAACCGGCACTTGCTTGTATTTGCCCGTCCCCGGCGTGAACCAGCTGATCGACTGGCCCTTGATGTCGAGCCAGTAGAGGCGCTGGTCGACCGGGCACCAGACCGGGCTCTCGCCGAGCTGGTCACGGCAATCGACCACGCATGCGACCTCTGCCATTGATGTTTCTCCCGATGAGTAGCCGCGCCGCGTGGCGGCAGGTTGGGGTAAGGCGGGAATTAGCCCCGGAAGCGGGGTTCGGGCAAGCCGGTGCAGCCGGTGTCGGTGACCGCGTAGACCCCGCCGGCCTGCTCCTGGCCCACGAGCTCGTCCTCGCTCAGCCTGAAGCGGGAGGTGGTGACGTAGAGCACGTCGAGGTCGGGGCCGCCGAACATCGGGCAGGTGATCAGCTGCAAAGGGATCTCGACGGTGCGGTCGAGCGTGCCGTCCGGTGCGAAGCGGGCGAGGCACCAGCCCTTCCAGCGCGCGCTCCAGACGTAGCCCTCGGCGTCGACGGTGGAGCCGTCGGGGAGGCCGGGCGCGGAACCGGGGCCGGCGAAGACGCGCTTGTTGGAGATCGCGCCGGTGGCGGTGTCGAGGTCGTAGGCCCAGATCACATCTTGGCCGAGGTCGCCGAAGTACATGGTCTCGCCTTCGGGGCTGAAGGCGAGAGCGTTGGAGACGATGATACCGGAGTCGGCCTTGTGCAGGCTGAGGTCGTGATCGAGGCGGTAGAGGGAGCCGACCGCACGGCCGGTCATGGCGTTGTCCATGCTGCCGGCCCAGAAGCGGCCCTGCCGGTCGCAGCGGCCGTCGTTCAAGCGGCTGTCGGCCACGTCGGTATCGACCTCGTGGATGGTTTCGACCGCCCCGGTCTCGGGATCGAAGAAGCGGAAGCCGCCGAAGAAGGCGACCACCATGCCGCCCCGCTCGCGCAGCACCAGAGCGCCCGGCTGCTCATCGACCGGCACCTGATTGTATTCGCCTGTAGCCGGCGTGAACCAACTGATCGACTGGCCCTTGATGTCGAGCCAGTAGAGGCGCTGGTCGACGGGGCACCAGATCGGGCTCTCGCCGAGCAGGTCGCGGCAGTCGACCACGCAAGCGACCTCGACCGTCATTCCCGCTCCCGATGGGTTGATGCCCGGACGGCGCGGCCGGGCCGCCGTATCGCGGCGGCGACTGGCCGGGCTGGTGGGCGCTGCTGGATTTGAACCAGCGACCCCCGCCGTGTGAAAACTATCCCAGCCAGATGTTCCCGATACGATCATGGTTTTGGCCCCCCTTCAACCCCCTTGCGCGGGCTTCGGGGGATTTCGGAGGATCGGAAACTGTGCAGCCGCACAGATCTAGCCAAGCAGGCTGAGTCCGCTGGATCGCTCGAAGCGTTGCAGGCCCAGCTCGAAGACGGCGACGCGACGAGTTGGCTGGACGAGTTGCACCGCTTCTTGTCGGCCAACGGCTTCGGCGACGCGCTTCGCGGCCTAAGAATCATCCCAGACCAAAACGGCCGGTTCAGCACGCTGCCGCGACTGCATCGCGACCAAGACATTCCGGATGAATTGAAGGAGATCGCGCAACTCGTCGGCTGGGATCTACGTGCGGAGTTGCGTGATACACGATTTTGTAAGCTCGCCGACGAACCTGGAGCGGGAGACATCGACGGCGAGTTCGTCATCCCGAAGCTAATCGAGTGCCTACGCGAACGCACGGAGAAGCCGCTCGACGACGATTCCAAGCGAGCCAACGTCCGGCTCTTCGCATGGATCGCCACGCAGGGGCAATGGCGCCATCTCGAAGGATTTCCTGCGTTCTCGGACGAGGGCGATTCAAGCACTTCCATCAAGCTTTTCCAGAACGAGGACGCCGCCGCCGAACGGCCCCTTGCGCCTGTGCGGTCATGGCCGGAACCACTCCAGCAATACGCGCGCCTGTTCCCCCGCCGCCGCACACTCTCTGACGACTTCGCCGGCGAACTTGACAGTCCCTCTGTGTGGTCCGCCCTCAACGATCGCGGCTTTCTTCGCACGAGTGTGCTTTACACCCGAGCAGTATCGTTATCTTTTGACGACTTTCTTCCGAACGAACCCTTGCCCGAGGATGACGAGGGCAAGGTGGAGCACAGGATAGGCGGCACCGTCGAGGTAACGGACATCGCTTTTCTTTCAGGGAGCGATATTGCAATCCTGTCTAGGGTCCGACGAAGCCGGATCCTGGCGCAGCTTTTTTGGGACTTTCTCACTCGATGGCTTGCCGTCGAGGATGTGCAGGGACTGGAAATCCAAGAGTCGGTGTGCATCTGCGGGTCGCCTCACCAGTACTTCCCAGCAGCGTGGCTTGTATCCCTTGCGAGCAACCGATGGGTTCCTCTGGAAGGTCGGCGTGCTGACCGGGCGACCGCATACTCGCTTGCGAACCTGGTCCGCGACAGCCAATAGCCGGTGAATCGCCTGTGGAATAGCCCGCAGGTCGGCGCCCTTCTGAAGGCCCTCGGAGTCAGCGTGCCCGAACTCATCATTGAACTCGTCACGACGGACGATGACGAACGGGCTGCCCTGGACGAGACGCTCGCACAATTGCTGACGTCCGTCGGTAGCGACTGGAACCGTTTGCAAGCGCTCGCTGAGGATATGCAGGAGGATGGGGGACTCTTCGATCACCTTGAAGAGCGTCGCCAGCGGCGCCGCATGGTACGCGAGAATCAGAGGTTAGGCGCCCTTGTCGAGGAGTTGGTCAGGGAGAGCCTGGAGGGCGAGGGGTTTGATGTCCGCCGTACCGGTGTCGGTTCGGACTTCTCCATACAGCCCCGTCCTACTGCGGAAGAAGAAGCAATCCGGCTCAAGTTGTCCCGGCGCGGTCGGACCTGGCTCGTCGAGATTAAGTCCGCTCGCGACGACAGCGTCAGGATGACGTCTGTTCAAGCGCGAACTTCGGTCGAGCACGACTCCGAATACCTGCTTTGCGTTGTGCCGATCAGTGCTGGACTAGAGGATCCAGATATCGAGACCGTTCGCCGAAGCATGCGCTTCGTCGGCGGAATCGGTACGCGCCTCGAAGGCATTTGCGCCGATCTGGATGACTTCGAATGCCTGCGCGACAGCGTCACCGTCGAAGAGATGGTGGGATTCCGCCTAGAGCTGGATTCGGGCTCGCCGCGCGTCCGCATCGGAAGCACCGTGTGGGAAGCCGGATTCGGCCTTGAGAATCTTTTCTCCCGACTCACCGCGCCGAAAGGTGTTGGCGACGGGGCGGATGTCTAGAGGAGCAAGCGGGTGGTATCGGGGCCGTGCCGCTCCGGTGACGGCGCCTCGCATTCAAACATCTTGAGCATGGCAACCTCTTCCGTAGACAGGGGAATTGCCTTCGATCGCCTTCCGTCCGCAGAAGAATCAGAGGTCAGGATCGGCCACCGGACGGGGGACATTTCAGAGACATGCAGCCGCTGCTCAATGCTCTCGCCGAAGCGCGCTGCGGACGCTCCTACGGTATCCAGGTCGAGGCGGACAGTTGTGGTGCTGTTGCATGCATCAGCGCCTCGATCCGATCGGCGATCTTCTGCGCTGGCCCACGAAGCTGGGCGATCGTCCAGTCGGCCGGGTATCCTTGGGTGACGTCGTTGGGCCGGGCGTGGTTGACCAGCCGTTTGGTGAGCGAGGCAGGCAGCATCAGCTCGCACTCGGCGACGGTGATGAAGGAATTGCGCAGGCCGTGGAACCAGAACTTGGTGCCGCCGGCCTTACCGATGCGGGCGTAGAGATGATGGGGGTCCTGGACGTGGCCGGTCGCGCTGGTCGGCGACGGAAACACCCACTCGCGGACGCCTTCGGGCAGATCTGCGGCGGCGGTCCGGCGGCGTTCGAGAATGGCCGCGAGCTGATTGGTGACGGGAAGCTCCAGGGGCACGCCGGTCTTGGTTTCCTCGACGCGGAACGTAAGCGTGTCCATGTCGACCCGCTCCCAGCGGAGTGTCAGCACCTCGTCCCGGCGCATGCCGGTGTAGAGACCGAACCAGAGGCGCGGCTACGTCGCGGGCCGTCGCGCTATAGTCGTCCATCCGGGGGGAGCGGAGCGCGAGGTGGGGGAACACGGCGCAGAACAATGGCCACATGGTCGCGGGCGTTCTCGGTCGAAATGTCGACAGGCGACGCCGATCTAAGTCCAAGGCGCGTAGAAAATTGAAAAAATCCGCATTCGCCTTGATGACTGATTGTGGAGGCAAGGTCACAGTGCGATAGTTTATTTAGGAATCACAATAGGTTAGTAGATTATTCCGCATTTTTCACTGTTTACGGCGGCGGGATTATGCGCCGCGTCGGTGCATAATCCCGCCGCCGTTGGCAGGTCATCTGAGATACCGAAATGCCCGTCACCGTGACCGCACCGCGACTGCGACCACACCCCCTACGAGGGGATGACGCTGGGGGCATGGCTCGCCATCACGCTCTCGCGCGACCGGCCGGTGTGGCACGAAGGCGCACTCTCCGTCGACGCCGGGCACGGAACGTTCCTGCCCTGCGAGCGCCCCTATGTCGCTCGCGCCCCGCGCCCGACCCGCATCCCAGAACTCATTCAGTAAGCAGCCTTCAGAAGGGCCGGGCCACTCTGCGAACATCACTCACGTGCCCAGAATCGTCCGGTCAACATTCGTGTATTCCAAGGCATTCCGCATCAGCCGCCCGATGCTGAGGGAAAGTGGCGGAAAAGAACGCATGCGGCCGGGCCAGCTTGACTCGCGTTGAAGCGGCCTCATACGCTTGCTGTGGGCACTGGCCCAACAAAGCAAATACGACGGCCATCAGGCTGCGAAAACAATCAAGGGGAGCTCCGATGAAGTCACTGAAACGATTGGCGGTACTCGCGTGCGCGGGTGCCTTTGTGGCTGGCGCCTGGTCCATTCCATCGGCTGACGTGAAGGCCGAGGGGACGGGCATGCTCGAGGGTGACGGCAAGGCGATGGTCATGTTCGTCATGACGGCGTCGAATGTGTACGGCGCCAACCAGATCAAGGGAGCCAAGCAGGAGGCGGAAAGGCTGGGGTGGGACCTCACCGTGTTCCAGCACAACTTCTCCCAGCCCGAGCAGGACGCGCAGGTGCAGCAGTACATCGCGAGTGGCGCCGAGCCGGAGGTGATCATCTTCTGGCCGTGGGTGGCCGATGCGGCGATCAACGCCGTACGCCAGCTCGCGCGCCTCGCCCCGGTCATCCAGCTGACGCAGGAGCCGAACGAGCAGTCCTGGCCCTACGTCCAGGCATACTCCGGCGCCAACCAGATTCTGATCGGCGAGACACTCGGGCATATGATGCTGCAAGCGCGTGACGCTGCGCGGGCAGCCGGCATGGAATTCAAGAGCCCAGGCGGGAACCTGCTGATATTCCAGCACCCCGAAGGCGAGAAGACCGGCGTCGAGCGGATGAAGGGTTTCCTGGCGGTCACCGCCGATGAGCCCTTCAACATCATCCACACCGAATGGGGCCCCAACAGCCCTGAGACCGGATACCAGATCGGCAGTCAGGTGGTGCCGAAGTTCAAGGGCCAGTTCGACTTCCTCTTCGTGTCGAACCAGCAGGCGGCGAACGGCATCATCCGGGCTCTCAAGGAGAACGGGATCGCACCGGGCGAGGATGTCTACATCGTTTCCGGCGACTGCTCCGGCAGCCTCGACGCGGTCAAGAACGGCGAGACCTTCGGCACCGGCATTCAGCCCGCTGCGGTCGAGGGCGCTCTCGCGGTGCGCACGGCGGCCAAGTTCGTGGCTCACGGGCGCATCGAAGGCGACGTGATACAGCTCGAAGTCGAGGCCGATGCGCCGGAGGCGGAGAACACGCCGCCGGCGAAATACAACTACATGCCGCACGCTCCCGCGATCGGGGCGGAGGGTGTCGCCAACACGAGAATCTGGGGCCACTCGGCTGACGAGATTTGCGCCTCCGGCTGAAGATTCCGTGCTGTGCAAGAAGAGGTCGCATCGACAGGCGGCCTGAACGGGGAGGCGGCGCCGCTGCTCAGACTCGGCGTGCGCCGTCTTTCCAAACGTTACGGTAACGTCCAGGCGCTCGATAACATCGATTTCGAATTGCGCCCGGGCGAAGTCATGGCGTTGCTTGGCGAGAACGGCGCCGGCAAGAGCACCCTCGTCAAGATCCTCTCCGGCCTCGTCCAGGCCGATTCGGGAACCATCGAGATCGACGGGGAGCCCGCGTCGCTCTATCCGAGCGCACGATCGCAGGCGGCGGGCGTGGCTGTCGTCCACCAGGAATACAGCTCCGTCCCCACCCTCAGCGTGGCCGAGAACCTGGTGCTCGGCCAGAAAGGCATTCCGCCGATTTGGCTGCCGCGCGAGCTCAATGCGCGCGCGCGGCGGCTGCTTTCCAGTGTCGGGCTCGATTACCTTGATCCGCGCACGCCGGTAGAGCGACTCAGCGTCGCCGAGATGCAACTGCTTGAGGTCGCGCGCCTGCTGGTGCGCGACGCACGCATCCTGATCTTCGACGAGCCGACGGCAGCGCTCGCCGACCGGGAGATCGAGCGTGTGCTCGACGTCATCAAGCGGCTCTCTGCCGAGGGGCGCAGCGTCATCTACGTCACTCACCGGCTGCCCGAGGTCTTCCGCCTCGCGCATCGCGTGACCGTGTTTCGCAACGGACAGAGCTTGCCGGCCAGGTCCGCAGACGAGCTCGACGTGGACGCGGTGATTGCGATGATGCTGGGTCGCGAGCTCGGCACGATGTTCCCCGCCCGCGGCTGGCTCTCCGACGAGCCCCTGCTCCGCGTCGACGGGCTGTTGGCGGAGGGGCTCGAAGAGCCGGTGAGCCTGAGTGTCCACCCCGGCGAGATCGTGGGACTGACCGGTCAGCTCGGCAGCGGCGCCGACACAGTGGTCCAGTCGCTCGCCGGGATGCTGCCCCCGCTTGCGGGCCGGGTCGAGTTGAAGGGCAGGGAATTGTCGTTGCGCAGCCGGGCCGCCACCCTCAAGAGCGGTATCGCCTACTGCACGGCAGACCGCAAGCGGGACGGCATCTTCGCCGGGCGGCCGATACGCGAGAATCTTTCATCGCCCTGGGTGCGGGCGGTGTCATCCGCCGGCTGGATTTCGGGGCGTCGCGAGCGCATCCGCTCGCGCGAGATCGCGGCGGAGTTCGCGATAGACGTAAAACGCCTCGGCGCTGCGGTGAGCGCGCTCAGCGGCGGCAACCAGCAAAAAGTCGCGGTGGGCAAATGGCTCGGCACCGAGCCGGGCGTGATCTTGCTGGAAGAGCCCACGAGGGGCGTCGATATCGGCGCGCGCGCTGAAATCTATCAGCGTCTGCGCGATCTTTGCAGCGCGGGCGTGGGCATTGTCGTTGCCAGCTCCGACACCTCGGAGATTCTCGGGCTCTCCGACACCATCGCCACTTTCTACCGCGGCCGGATGATTCGCATCCTGCCGCACGACGAATGGACCGAAGACGCGCTGGTGCGGGAAGTCATGCACCAGGAGGACGAGGCGCCGGCGCAGGCCGGCGCGGCTGCATCGTGAGGCTCTCGGGGGCCGTCCGCCTGCCGGCGGGCCGTCTTTGGGATTGGTTGCCGCTCGCCATCATCATCGGCCTCGCGCTCGCCGGCATCATCGTGGCCGTCATCATCACGCCCAGCTTCCTCACCGTCGACAACATCCGCGCCATACTGCGCAACGCGTCGATCGTCGGCATCGTCGCCGTCGCCATGACCCCGATGACGCTCTCGGGCAACTTCGTCTCGCTCGCCATCGGCCAGTCCGCCATGCTGGCGATGGTCTGCTTCGTGGCACTTGTCGGCGACGGATGGCCACAGCCGTTGGCCATGATCGTGGTCGTCGTCGGGCTGATCGCCGTGGGCGTCATGCAGGGCGCGATTGTCGCCACCGGGCTCAACCCGATCATCACGACGCTTGCGGCTGGCGCCATCATCTTCGGTGTCGTGACACAGATCACCGGCGCCGGCATCGTGCGAACCGGCGACTATCTCATCGGCTGGGGCAGCAGCACAGTTGCCGGGATTCCGATCCAGGTTCTGATCTTCCTCATCTTCACCATCGTCTTGTCGATCCTCATGTCGCGGACCGTCTTGGGGCGGGAGACCACGTTAGTGGGCGCCAATCGGGCGACCGCGCGGATCAGCGGTATCTCCTTCACCCGCGTTACCATCCTCGCATTCGCGATCTTTTCGGTGGGCCTCGCCATTGCCGGCATCCTCAACGGCGCCGCCTTCAACCAGGCCACGTCGCGCTCGTTCCCCAACCTGACGATCGACGCGATCGCGGCGCTGTTGGTGGGCGGCACGGCGATCCAGGGGGGCCACGGCTCGCCGCTGCGATCGGCCGGCGGCGCCCTCTTCATCGCGGTCATCTCCAGCATGATGGTTCTCAACGACTTCAGCACCGGCGGACGCTTGGCGGTCCAGGGCGGTGTCGTCGTCGCCGTCGTGGTGCTTCTCCACGAGCTGCGGCGCCGCCGGGAAGTGCGCTGATGTTCGCCCACGCCATTGACAGGCTGCGGCCCTACGCGCTCCCTCTGGTCGTGCTGTTGATAACGTGGGGCATCATCGCCGGGATCACGCCCAGCTTCCGCGGCGTCGGCAGTATCTTCGCGGTGCTGGAGGGCTTCCCGCTCGTCGGCCTCGCAGCCTTGGGACTCGCGGTCACCATCATCGCCGGCGAGCTGGACCTCTCCGTCGGCTCGATGGCGGCCCTTGCCGCAGTGGTCGCGGTCCTCACTTCACCGACCGGCCTGGTCCCCTGCATCATCATCGCCACATTGGTCGGGGTGGTGTTCGGCGCGGTGCAGGGCACGCTGATCGGCTACCTGCGGATCAACTCTCTCGTGTTCACCATCGGCACACTCATTCTGTTGCGAGGCCTCACCTACATCGCTAGCGACAACGCGCCGATCATCATCCAGAACATCACGATCACGGATCCGCTGCTCGATCGCTACGTGGTCTTCTCCATCAGCAGCATCACGGCGGTGACGGTGTTTATCCTCGCCGGGCTGTTCCTGACGTACACGCGCTGGGGCCGCGAGATCTACGCCATCGGCGGCGCGCGCAACGAGGCCATCGCCGCCGGCGTGCCGCGCATACGCCCGCTTACCGTGAGCTTTGCCATCTCGGCCGGATGCGCGAGTCTCGCCGGCGCGCTCGCAGCGACGCGCGGCGGAAGCGCGGCGCCTCAGAACTATGCGGACCTGCTGCTCAGCGGCGCAGCTGCTGCACTGCTCGGCGGCATCAGCCTTTACGGCGGGCGCGGCACGGTGATCAACGTCGCCCTCGGCGTCGCTGTGCTCACCGTTGTCGCCACGGGGCTCGCGGCGCGGGGCAGCACCGCCTACCTGGTGCAGCTGGTCACCGGCGCGCTTCTGCTCACGATGATCGCCATCGAATTTCTCGCGGGCCGCCTGACCATTCGCGACACCGTCTTTGGCGCGGGCCTCCGGGGCCGCACGCAAGGGCCGGAGGACATGGACGGCCAGCAGGAAGGATGAGCGATGCCGGGGCGTCTCGACGGAAAGACTGCGATCGTGACCGGGGCTGCGACGGGTATCGGCTCGGCGACGGCGCGCCTCTTTGTCTCCGAAGGCGCGCGGGTCTTCGCCGCCGACGTGAAGGAGCCAGGGGACGCCTTGGCGACCGCGCTCACCGAGAATGGCGATCGCATGTGCTTCCACCATCTCGATGTCCGGAGCGAGGAAGCCTGGTCCGCCGGCCTCGCGCGCTGTGCGGAGGCGCTCGGCCCGCCCGATGTGCTCGTCAACAACGCGGGCGCCCTGGGCAGCGGCAAGCCGGTGCACGAGGAGACGCTCGACGGCATGACGGCGGCGTTCGAGAGCAACGTGCTCGGCATGTTCCTTGGCATGAAGACGATCGTTCCGGGGATGATCGAGCGGGGCAGCGGCGCCATCGTCAACGTGTCCTCGGTCTGGGGCTGGTCCGGCGTTGAGAACAACGCCGCCTACCAGACGTCGAAGGGCGCTGCGGTTATGCTGTCGAAGAATGCCGGCGTCACCTATGCGCCCCACAACATCCGCGTGAACTGTCTGCTGCCGGGATACATCGACACCCCGATGTCGCGCGGCGTCACCGAGGACGAGGCCAGAATGCTGGTCGACTTCACACCGCTTGGGCGCCGAGCCGAGCCGCACGAGGTTGCGCCCATGATCCTGTTCCTCGCCTCCGACGAAGCAAGCTTCGTGGCGGCCGGCAACTACATGGTCGACGGCGGGATGGCGGCGCTCTAGGCGGTGCAGCGCCCAGCACCATGATCTACGACGAGCCGCGCTTCCTTCCGGGCGGAGACCGCTTCGTGCTGGTCGAACTCGGCAACGAGATGAGCCTCGACCTCAATTTCTTGGCTCACGGCCTGGCGCACGCGATCGCGGCCGAGCGCGTGACGGGCGTAATCGAGACGGCGCCCGCTTACGCCTCCCTCCTCGTCCACTACAATCCGGGCGATGTCGCCTTCGATCGTCTGATCGAGACGGTCGGCGCCCTCGTCCGCTCTCTCGGCTCGTACGACGAAATGACGCTGGAGAGCAGGCTGTTCTACTTCCCGACCGCCTATCTCGACCCGTGGAGCGCAGAGGCGGTGGACCGCTACATCGCGGAGGTGGCGGAGAAGACCCGTGATCCCGAGTTACTCGTGGAGTCCAACGGGCTCACCGATATTGGGCAGCTTGTCCGGATGCACGCCGCCAGTGAGTACTGGGTCGCGGCGATCGGCTGGTGGCCGGGCGTGCCTTTCATGATGCCGCTCGATCCGCGCTGCTGTCTGACCGCGCCCCGCTACAACCCGCCACGGCTCTGGACCAAGAAGGGAACCGTCGGCGTGGGCGGCGGCACCACGGGCATCTACCCGGAGGACCTGCCGGGCGGCATCCAGATCTTCGCCCGCATCCCCGTCCCGATCTGGGATCGCGACCGGCGCTTCCCCATATTCGAGGACTCGATCTGCCTTCTGCGCCCCGGCGACCGCGTGAAGTTCATTCCCTGCGAACTCGACGAATTCGAGGCGGTCGAGCGCATGGTGGAAGAGGCCACCTATCCCTTCAACGTCGTCGAATATCAGACCTTTTCCGTCCCGCGCTATCGTGCCTGGCTGAAGTCCATCAACGGCGCGCAGCGATTTTGATCCTGTCGACCCCGGCGACTGCTGCGGACAGGCGGCTAGGCGTGTGACCATCGTGCTATGGTGCCGGCGCCTTTTCGACTGAGCCAAGGTACGACCGGCACTACGAGGGGAGATCAACGATGGCCATTCGCCAGATCGCCAAGATGGGGCATCCCGTGTTGCGCAAGAAGGCCGCCCCGGTCGACGACCCGACGGATCCCGACATTGCGCGCCTCGCGGCGGACATGCAGGACACGCTGGAATGGATCGGCGCTGCGGGAATTGCGGCGCCTCAGGTTTATGACTGCCGACGGGTCGTGGTCTATCGTATCCTGGCCGATCGCATCCCGCCCGGCGTCGCGCTCGAGCCGCTACCGTGGACGGTGATGGTCAACCCCGTCATCACGCCGCTCAGCGACGAGGTCGGGCTGATCTGGGAGCGCTGCCTCTCCCTGCCGGGCCTTCACGGCAAGGTGCCGCGCTACAAGCAGATCGAGATCACCTATCAGACGCTGACCGGGGAGAGCCAGCAGAAGGTCGTCGAGGATTGGCACGCGATGCTTCTTCAGCACGAGTGCGATCACCTGGATGGAATCCTCTACCCCATGCGGATGACCGACCTTTCGTACCTGGCTTTCAACGCCGAGCCGGGCGAGCTCGCCAGGGAGGCCGAGGCGAAGCCGGACCTGGATCCGGCGCTGCGCGCCATGGTCGAGGGATGGCCTGCGCGGGAGAAGTGGCTGGCTTCATGACGAGACGACTGTCGGCTTGACGGTGCCGCCTCGGCGCCGGTCGGCTGCAATCCCCTGCGAAGGACGGGAGTCCGAGCCTACTGTCCAATGATCCGTTGCTTTTCCCACCCTTGCTCATACGGGCTCCACATCAGGGACATCAGCTTGACCCGCTTGAACTTCCATTCCCCATCGACGCGCAGATAGTCGTCCTCGTACTTCGCAGCGCCCCAAATCGGTTGATGATCGTCGCCTTGCGGAAAGCTGCAGGGCTCCAACAATAACCATTTGCCTTTCGCCGTGTCGCCGTCGATGTCGATGATCGGATTCATCACGTAGTGAACTGCGAAAGGGAGGTGTTGCAGGGCACGGATCGCGTCGCGGCCCTCGTGAGTACCGAAGACATCGGTCTCGAACACGCCATCTTCGGTGAACAGGTTGGCCCAGTTCTCGCTGTCATGGGCGTCGGCGTAATAGCAATACAGGCTTCTCAAACGCTTTATTTCCTCGATATCGCGAAGATACTGGATGTTCTTCTCCAGATCTGTTGAAGACATATTTGTTTCTCCCGTTGTTTGTCGAATTGCTCGTCATCGCGGACAAGCGTTTCGTAGGCCCGCAGGTATCGAACATGGTTCCGGCACCGCGATGCCGTTGTCAACGGCGCTGCAGCAGGCCACGACCGTGCGTTATCCGGAAAAATTCGATTGTGTCCCGCGGAGTGGTGTAGGAGCGTTGCGCTCTACGCGGCTTCCGGCGTTTTGGGCCGGGATGGTCAGGCTGCCACGGGTGGCAGCTTGATGGGGGCATTGTCGCTCACTGGCGCGATGGATTCGAGGGTCATGTATCGGGCTCTCTGGACCGCCCACTCGTCGTTCTGCTCGAGCAGGATGGCGCCGACGAGGCGGGTGATGGCGCCGTCGTTGGGGAAGATGCCGACGACGTTGGAGCGCCGCTTGATCTCGCCGTGGAGCCGCTCGAGCGGGTTGGTGGAGTGCAGCTTGGCGCGATGCGCCGCAGGGAAGCTCATGTAGGCGAGAACGTCGTGCTCGGCCTCGTCCATGAGGGCGGCCAGCTTCGGCGCCTTGGGCCTGAGCTGGTCGGCGACCTGGCGCCACTGGGCGCTCGCGGCCTCGGCGTCCTCCTGGGCGAAGGCGGTGGCGACGAAGGCGGAGACGACGCGCCGGCCCTGGCGGCCGGCACGGGCCAGCAGATTGCGGGTGAAGTGCACGCGGCATCTCTGCCAGGTGGCGCCGAGGATACGGCTTGCAGCGGTCTTGAGCCCCTTGTGGTCGTCGGAGATCACCAGTTGCACGCCTCTCAGCCCACGCCGGGCGAGGGAGCGCAGGAACTCGGTCCAGAAGGTCTCTGCCTCGGACGCGCCGATCGCCATGCCCAACACCTCGCGCCGGCCCTGGTCGTTGACGGCAACCGCGACGGTCAGCGCCACCGAGACGATCCGCCCGGCGTGCCGCACCTTCACGTACGTCGCATCGAGCCAGAGGTAGGGCCACTCGCCCTCGAGCGGGCGTTCGAGGAAGCTCCTGATCTTGTCGTCGATCTCCGCGCACAGCCGGGACACCTGGCTCTTGGAGATACCGCTCATCCCCATGGCCTGAACCAGGTCGTCGACCGAGCGGGTCGAGACGCCCTGGACGTAGGCCTCCTGGACCACCGCAGCCAGCGCCTTCTCTGCCATCCGACGCGGCTCCAGGAAGCCGGGGAAGTAGCTCCCCTTCCTCAGCTTCGGGATCTTCAACGCCAGGAGGATGCCAGCGGGCGGCGCCAGCGGGCCGTGATGGCGACCGATGCGGAGTGGGAACGGATCGGCCGGGCGGCTGCGGAGAGCGGCATGGATCTGTCGCGCTTCGTGATCCATCGCGCGCTGGACTGGGACCCACTGCCGCCGGAGGTCCTGCGCCGGGCGGTGCGCGAGATGCTGGTGCTGACCAGGCTGGAGGAGAGGCGGCTGCGCGGGACCGGCGCGGGCGAGGCCTGGGAGGACGCCTGCGACGCGGTTGACGAATGGATCGAGCGGGAGGGCATGCTGGAGGGGCTGACCGATCCTGGCGCGGCGAACCGCTGGAAGGCGGTGGGGCCGGCTGGGGAGGGCGAGCCGTGACGGGGGCGGCGGCGCGGTCCGGCAGGCGGCAGCGGAGCCTGCACTGCAAGCCTGCGGAGCAGGTGATGATCCGGGAGCGTGCTGCGGCGGCGGGCAAGACCGTGTCGCGTTATGTGATGGAGCTTGCGCTTGCCGACGATCCGGACCGTCATCCCCTGGTGCTGTCGGAAGAGGAACAGGCTGAGTTGCGGGATGGGGTGCGGGAGTTGCAGGCATTCGTGCTGGCTCTACGGCGCGAGCTACCGGGGGGCAGCGGACTGAGCCTGCTGAGCGCGGTCTCTGTGATTGCACGGGAGCGGGCGCCGTGAGACGGGGGCGGCGGCGGCGGAAGGTGGGCAAGCACATCTCGCTCGCTACGGGACGGTGAATTGGGCCGCACCGACGTTCGCCTGGGGGTTCTATGCCGAGGCCGCGCTGCTCGCGGCGCTCGGCCTTTCGGGCCGGCTCGACTTCGCGCGGCAGGGGCGCGGCGCCTGGCCAGGCATGGGCCTGGTGGCGGCGGCGCTGGCCGGGCCCCTCCTCGCCGTGCTCGACGGACGGTCCTGGCACGAAGCGGAGGTCGTGGCGCTGGCGCCGGATCCCACTGCCGTGGCGACATTGGGCCTGCTGGCGGTCGGCCAGCGCAGCCGGTGGACGGCCCTGCTCTGTGTCGCCCCGGTTCTGTGGCTCGCACTGTCGGTAATCACGCTCATCACCATGGGTGCCTGGCAGGGCTGGGCGGTGCTCGCGGCCCTGCTCGCCGGCCTCGCCGCCTGGGCCGCACCTTGGCGAGGGCTGCCCCGGCGATCCTGATGAGGGGCATGGTGCCTGGCCGCTCCCGCACCGCCCGCTGACACCACGCGCAACACGATCCGCCCGTCCCATGTCCGCCGGTCGTTCGTTGGCGTCCGATTCGTGCCGCACACTGACGGCGTGGCCGCTGCCAGTGGTGCGGGCTCGGCACCGCTCATGCTCGACCTGCGGCCATGATGCAAATTCCCTGTCGGTGCTCTTCGGGGCGCATCTACGCTGCGGGCAGGCGCGCGGCGGCATCGCAACGTGCCGCGTTGAAAAGGGGAGTGGCAAGCCATGGCAGAGAAGAAGGCCGTAAAGGTGGAAGCTTACGAGGAGGAGGTCAGCCTTCGCGTCCGCGCGATGGAGTCGCTTCTCACCGAGAAGGGAATCATCGATACCGAAGGCGTCGACGAGATCGTCGAGTTCTTCCAGACGAAGATCGGCCCGCAGAACGGTGCCAAGGTCGTCGCCAGGGCCTGGACCGACCCCGAATACAAGAAGTGGCTGCTCGAGGACGGGACTGCCGCTGTCGCAAGCCTTGGAAAGGAGTTCGTCGGCCTGCAGGGAGAGCACATGAAGGTCGTCGCGAACACGCCCGAGGTGCACCACCTGATCACCTGCACGCTCTGCTCCTGCTATCCGTGGCCCACGCTGGGCTTGCCGCCCATGTACTTCAAGTCGCCTCCCTACCGGGCGCGTTGCGTCAAGGAGCCCCGCGCGGTGCTGAAGGAGTTCGGTGTCGAGCTCCCCGAGGACACCGAAATCCGGGTATGGGACAGCAATTCCGAGCTGCGCTACCTCGTCATCCCCATGCGCCCGGAAGGAACGGAGGGCATGAGCGAAGAGGAGCTTGCGGGCCTCGTCTCGCGCGATTCCATGCTGGGCACCGCTCTGGTCACGGCCGATTAGCGGCTCGTCAACCCCATCGGACTACGAGGAGCGAACGACATGAACGGCGTGCATGAACTGGGCGGCGTGGACAGCGATCTCGGGCCCATTCCCATCGATCCCAACGAGCCCCTGTTCTTCGATGAGTGGGAGAAGCGGGTCTTCGGCACGACCCTGGCCGTGGCGTATGCCGGCCTCCTGAATTTCGACGAGTTCCGTTTCGGCATCGAGCGTATGCCGGCGTGGAAATACCTCGCCGCGCGCTACTACGAGAAGTGGGCCGCCACGCTCGAGACCAACATGATCGAGAAGGGCGTGTTCACGGCGGAGGAGCTCGAGGCGCGCGTCGCGGAAATCAGGAGCGGAGGGTGAGGCCATGGCAATCCTGACTGCAGACAAGGTCGCCGCGTTCTTCGAGCACGGCGCGCCGGTGATGCTGGATGTGAAGGTCGCGCCGCGCTTCAAGGCCGGCGACCATATCCGCGGCAAGAACATCCACCCCAAGGGACATTGCCGGCTCCCGCGCTACCTGCGCGGCAAGAAGGGGGAGATCGTCGAGGATCACGGCGTGTTCATCTTCGCCGATACCAATGCGACCGGCCGGAACCAGAAGCCCCAGCACCTGTACACGGTGCGGTTCACGCACGAGGAGCTCTGGGGTGCGGACGCGTCGCCGCGCGATTCGGTGATCATAACGCTTTACGACGACCACATGGATCACGCGTGATCGCGCCGGTGCTGCGCCCATGTCCTTGAACAGGGATGAGTTCGTCCGTCGGTTGACGACAAGCGCCGGGCCTCTCGGCTGCCCGAGCGAAGATGTCGCGCCGGTCTTTCGCCAGCCTTGGGAAGCGAAGGCCTTTGCCATGGTCGTGGAGATGCACGGCAAGGGCCACTTCACCTGGAATGAATGGGTCGAGCAGCTCGCCGGCGTCATCGCCGAGGAGAGTGACCGCGATCCCGGAGAAGACGGTTCACGGTACTACTACCACTGGCTGAAGGCCTGCGAGCGCCTTCTCGAAGCCAAGGGAATCAGCAGCAGCGCCGAGATCTCGGAGCGGGAGAGAATCGTCTCCCGGCAGGTTCATGATTCGCACCAGGGGGCAGAGGCGCTTCGAGTTCGAGACTGAGCGCGGTGCGATGTTCGAAGCCGAGAGCCATGCCGGCTTCGAAGGGAAGGGAAGGGCGGGGCGGCGCTCCTCCGGCGCCGTCCCCTTTCGCTCATGGGCGGCGGCGCGCGCCGCGCAGACGGCGTCTCTTCAGTGTCGCGGCCCCTCATCGTGGCGCAGCAGGAGGCGTTCGACACGCCCGCCCTTCATCACGTGGCGGTTGAGGATCTCGTCTATATCCGCCTCGTTCCGGTAGGTGTACCAGTCTCCTTCCGGATAGATGACCATGGTCGGACCCAGCTCGCAGCGATTGAGGCAGCCCGCCTGGTTGATGCGGATGCGCCGCATGCCCAGCGATATCGCACGCCGGCACATGTAGTCGCAGAGCTGACGCGAGCCCTTGCCGGAGCAACAGCCGCGCTTGTGCGTGGGCGGGCGTTCGTTGACGCAGCAGAAGATGTGGACGTCGTAGAACTGCGCCTCTTCCTGCGCCGGCTCGGCAGCCCCGCTGACGGTCGGCGTCATGGTAATGACGGTGGGCCCACTGCTCATGCCTGTCTCCTCCCGGCCGCGACGAATGCGCGTGAGACGATGCCGCCCCAGGCAGGTCTCACGGTCATGGACCGATCCCCGGATTAGCCCGCATTTCTCACTACGGTCATGGAAAGCGCCGCCCTTCGGGTCGCGCTCAGGCGCCCGCCCGCGTCCCGCGCGACGCAGGCCGCGACCCTGGTGAGCAATGCGGCCTAGTGGCAGGGGAATGCGAGGCCGTGTCTCATGTCGTGTGCGGCGTTGTGCAGCACTTCGGCGCCGGCGAAGCCCATGCCGAGGATGATGAAGACGCCGAGCAGCGCGGCCGCGCTGA
The DNA here is from genome assembly GCA_965207055.1 of Alphaproteobacteria bacterium. Classification (GTDB taxonomy): domain Bacteria; phylum Pseudomonadota; class Alphaproteobacteria; order UBA828; family UBA828; genus WTGU01. Next base: position 612,207 of record CBDBLP010000001.1, read on the forward strand.
CGCCTGCGACGGCGGTCCAGGACATGGAGCCGATACCGGAGGCAGAGAGTCTCGAGATGACGCTGTCATGGTCGTTCATGGTGTTTCCTCCTCGTTGAAGGTGGTGGTCGATCTACCGGCCGTGCGCCGGCATCCGCTGCCGCGCGCGCCCGTGCATCAGCTGCCGGGCATCACGCAGCTGGCCAGCCCCGCCGCGAACTCTTCGCGGTCCAGGTTCCGGCCGATGACGACATACTCGGTGCATTTCTTCTCGCCCTCCTTCCAGGGGCGATCGGGTTTCATCGCGGTCAGCATCCTGACGCTCTGAAACACCACCCGTTCCTTGAAACCCTGGGCGTAGAAGATGCCCTTGCTGCGGAACAGGTCGTCGCCCCGCTCCTGCAGAAGCGGCGTCAGCCACAGCATGAAGCGGTTGATGTCGATCGGGCGCTCCTCACGCAGGAAGAACGAGGTCACGGCATCGTCGTGCTCGTGCTCGAGATCGTCCAGAAACAGGGGATCCACCTCGAGCTTGGCATCGAGATCGAAGGCACCGACGCCGAACACCTTGTCGAGATCGATGGTGCTGTGCTCGGTGTGGTGAATCTTGGCAAAAGGGTTGAGCGTCCTGATCCGCCGCTCGACATCCTCGGCCTGCTCCGTCGTGACCAGGTCCATCTTGTTGAGCAGGATGATGTCGGCAAACGCGATCTGCTCCTGCGCCTCCTCGCTCTGCTCCAGGTTGCGCTCCAGATTGACCGCATCCGCCAGCGTCACGAAGGAATCGAGGCGGGTGTCCGACTTGATCTCGTCGGCGATGAAAAAGGTCGACGCCACGGGCGCCGGATCGGCAAGCCCCGTGGTCTCGATCAGGATCGCATCGAGGTCCGACCGGTCCTTGAGCTTCGCCAGGGTGTCCACGAGGTCGCCCCGCACCGTGCAGCACAGGCAGCCGTTGTTGAACTCGACCAGATCCTCCTGGTCGTCCCTCAGCACTAGCTGGCCGTCGACGCTGATCTCGCCGAACTCGTTGATGATCACGGCGATCTTGCGCCCGTGCTGCTCGCCCAGGATATGATTGACAAGCGTCGTCTTGCCCGACCCCAGAAAGCCGGTCACCACAGTCACCGGTACCCGGCTGTCCGAGCTGGACGAAGGCGACGATTCCATAGCCATGATTACTTCCTTCGATCTTTCGAGATGCGTTTCCGCTCTCCTCTACCCCCGGCGGCGTCGGCAATGCCGTGCCGCCGGGGGGGGGGGGGGGGGAAGACGCGGATTCAGGATCGCGCCGCTAGGGCGTCGGCACGACCGTCTTGGTCATCATCGAGATGCCCTCCTCGAGGATCTCCTTGCGGGTCGCCGGCGGCAGCTTGTCGCCCCTCATCTGGTCATAGGGAACGACCACCCAGCAGGCGCAGCCCCAGAGGCACTCGCCGGCCATGCCGTCGAAGCGGATCGCAGGCTCCGACATCAACACACCCAGGTCGAGGAGCCAGGAGTGCTCCAGCAGCTTCTCTTCCCAGCCGAGCTTGTCGTATTCGTCGCGGCTCTTCCAGAACGCGTTGATGTCGGTCTTCGCCATCCCCGGCAGCAGGATGTCCGCGTAGGACGTGAGATGGTCGAAGAACTCGTGGTTGGCGATCTGGATCGTCGCGTCGTCGCCCGGCACCAGGAAGCTGTCCGCCACCTTCGCCTGCAGCGCGGCGTTGATCTTCTCGAAGCCGATCTCGCGCGGCGCATGGACATGCATCTCCGCGTAGTCGGTCCGGAAGTCCTCGCTGAGGCCGGAGAAGTCGTCGAGATGATCGACCCACTGCTCCATCACGCCGTGCCACTTGCTGAGCGCCTCGCCCGGCAGAACCTGCACACCCGGATGGGTGAACTTGGCCAGGTTGTAGAGCGTCCAGTTGCGCGACTTGCCGCTCACCGTCTCGTGCGGCGCGCCGGTGAAGCCCGCAGGCCGCAGCGCCCGGAAGAGCACCCGCCCGTTATCCTTCGCCGCGAAGCGCATGAAGGAATCCTGGGCGAACTTGTTCACCACTTCCTGACGGATCCTGTCGCGCACCCCCTTCTCGCCGGTCTCCGTGTAGGAGGTCAGGCGCTGCCAGGAATGCTCCAGGTTGACCGCCATGAACCCGCCGGTGAAGGGATTGCGGTAGAGATCGCCCCACACCGCACAGACGCCGGCGTTCTTGTCGTCGTCCAGCATGCAGTCGATCTCGTTCAGCGTCGGGAACAGGTTCGGCCCGACGTCGCCGTCGCCGCTGCTGGGCAGCTGACCCACCCCGATCACCGGGATACGCCGGCCCAGCTTGACGCTGGAGAGATGCCGCGCGAGGTCGACCACCATGCCGCTCCCCGTGCCGCCGGCGAGGCTGCAGCACACCAGCACAAGCGAGGGTATCTCGGCCCCCTCGATGTGGTCGGCGAAGGCGGTGAGCGCCTTCTCCATCACCCGGTCGTCGTCGTAGTAGGCCTTGGCGTAGATCGCCTTGGCCACCGCACGCGGCAGGTGATCCCCGGTCTCTGGCAGCTTGATGTTGGACGGCAGCCAGGGCTCGTAGTTGGGGTTCCAGTAGTAGCGGGGGAACTCCAGCTTGAGGAACTCGCGCATCCGCCGCAACGTGCCGAACAGGTCCTTGCGGTCCGGAACCTCGAGCGCAACCTTCTGGAAGTGGAAGCGCTCCTCCGGGATACCCCGCTCCTTGAGCCGCTCGACGAAGGCGTCGGCATAATCGGTGGCCTGAATCATGTCGTCTTCGCCGACATCGACAATGAGCGCCGCAAAGCGCGCTTTCGGATCTTCTAGGAGATCCTCGATCTCGCCGGTACGCAGCAGACCGTCGACGTAGCCCGCCCCGGTACGCCCGATCCCCACCACATGGATACAGTGCGGCGCTTGTTCGCCGGTCGCGCTATGATACATCGAAAGTGACATGAGCTTTCTCCTTCCCCTCATCCTCCCTCCCTCGCCCTCTTCACGGAATGAAGCGAGCTCGGGCGGGCTTCAGCATCTGCCAATGAAACCTGTGTCTTCGTCGAGGAATCCGAGATCCCTCAGCACATGAGCGGCCGACGTCGACCGCTCGTCGGTGACGTAAACGCGGTAGTCCTCGACGAACAATCCGGGGTTCCTGTCGATGACTCCTTGCTCGATCAACTCAACTCCCTTCTCGAGATTCGCCCGCGTCAGCTTGTCCTTCCACAGCGGATTCTCGATATAGATGGCCTCGTCGTCGCACCCGGTCACCGTCAGCGTCTTGCCCCCGGCAACCGTCGGCACGTCTGCGCCCTTGGCGTACCTCTTCTTTACCTCCGACCAGTCAAGCGGCATATCGGCACCTCCGCATCTTGACGAGACCTCGGAAAATCACCCGCATGGCCGGCCTACTCCGCAGCCGCGGCGCGGGAGGTATCCTCCGGACCGCGTATCTCCTCGTAGGGAACAACCACCCAGCAGGCGCAGCCCCAGAGGCATTCGCCCGCCATGCCGTCGAAGCGGATCGCGGGCTCGCAGAGCATGACGCCCAGGTCGACGAGCCAGGAGTGATCGGCAAGCTTCCCCTCCCAGTCCAGCGTGTCGTAGGCCTCGCGAGACTCGAAGAAGAGGTCGAGATCGGACTTCGAGATGCAGGGCAGGATGAACTGCACCGACTCCTCGCTCGCATCCGCCGACTCCGCCACCTCCGGTTCGGCCACCGTCGAGAACGCCGCGCCCAGCGCCTTGGCCACCGCGCCCACCTTCTTGTCCTTGGGGTTCTTCGCCCGAACCTCGATGAACTCCGGTTTGTAGCTCGCGCGGATGCCCAGGCGTTCGGGGAGGCCCTTCACCCCCTCGGCGCCGTCGCCGATATCGGCGAAGCTCAGCACATGCGCCCACTTGGAACCGTACTGGGTGCGCGCCGCGGCGTGCTGCGTGGGCGGCGCGCCGACCCAGTTCAGAAGGCGCAGCGTCTCCCACAAATCGGTGCCCCCGCCGCGCGTCATGAACGACGCGAGCTCCCGGTTGACCCGGTCGTGGGTGGCGTTCAGATCTTCGGTCGCCTGCCAGATGTGCTCCTGCGGCACGGTCATGAACCCGCCGGTGAAGGGATTGCGGTAGAGGTCGCCCCAGACCGTGATCACGCCTTCATTCTTGGCGTTGTCGCCCATGCAATCCAGCTCGTTCAGCACCGGGAACAGGTGGCTCCCCCGATGCGCCTCGGAATCGCCCTCGCAGGGCGCGATGCCGATACCCACGACAAGATTGCGCCGGCCGAAACAGACATTGGAGAGGTGGCGGGTCAGGTCGACCATCATGCCGCTGCCGGTGCCGCCGCCGAGACCGAAGACGACACAGACGACCGACTGCGCCGAGGTCGAGTCCACGCTCGCCGCGAAGCGGCGCAGCGCCGCCTCCATGGTGCGCTCGCCGTCGTAGTAGGACCGGCCGTAGATCGCCTTGGCGGCCGAGCGCGAGAACGACTCACCGGCCTCCGGCAGCGTCGTGTTCGATGGCAGCCAGGGCTCGTAGTTCGGATTCCAGTAGTAGCGCGGAAACTCAAGCTTCAGGAACTCCCGGTAGCGCCGCAACGACGCGAAGAGATCCTTGCGCGAGGGTACCTCAAGCGCCAGGGTCTCCACTTGGGCCTTGTCCGCGGGAAATCTGCCGGCAGCCGCGCGAACCTCGCCCAGATCCTGATCGCCGATATCGATGGCGAGCGCGGTGAACCGGGATTCTTCGTCGTCCAGGAAGTCGTCGGGCGCGTCCTTCAGAACCTGCGCAACCACATTCGCGCCGGCACGCCCCACCCCGATGACGTGGACCGAGAAGGGCATCGTCTGCTCTTCGCCAATCCGATGGATGCCCCGCTTCAACGCATCAATCTTCCGACGAGCCAAACGCTCGTCCATCGTCGGAGCCGCGCTCCCGCCGGCCTCGTTCGCACTGCCTGTAGCCATCTCTCCAGTCTCCTTTCCTGCGGTTCCGCACCGCAAACCGCGGACTCGCGCAGCGCAGCTAGTCTGCGCGCGCCGAGCCCGCCTGGCGTTCGAGTGTGAGGAGCCCGCCCTTGGACCCGTCCGCCCGCAACACTGCGGTTCTCAAGCACTGCATGCCCGAGCCCTTCTCGATTTCGGCCATCCGGACGATGCCGACATCGCGACAGGGCACTGCCGAAAAAGTCTGGCAGCGTAAGATGCCCTGAGGAGTCCTTACAGAGCTTTCGCATCATTGCCGTTGGTCCGGCACCAGCGGCGCCGGGCCTGCACGAATGGATGGGCAACTCGGGCCCCGGCCCCGCCGGGATTACCGCTCCATCACCGGGATTCGCGAACCGAACGCCGTCAGTGCCTCCGCCGTGGGCGCGGGTGCGCCTCAAAGAGGGCTGAGAGAAGGCCTGGCGGCTGCTATTGGCCTGTTCGAGAAGTTTCCATCCATTTGCGCCACACCCCACTCGTCATGGCCGGGCTCGTCCCTGCCATCCACGAGTCTTTCGTGCGGCAGGGACAAAGAACGTGGATGCCCGGATACCCGGAACGAGTCCGGGCAAGTCCGGGCATGACGACGTGTAAATGACGCGCGATTGAAGAGATTGCTCAGCGGCTCGGGCACATTCGAATTAACTTCAGAAAAGGGGTCACTGGGCTCCGAAGACCGCGTGGATGTCTCTGAACCGACGGCGGCTTATGGGCACTGAGCTGTTGCCCTCGCGATCGAAGAGCAGCTTCCCGTGATCGCGGGTCCGCTCCAACCCTTTGACCTTGCTGCTGTTGACGATGAAGCTGCGATGCACGCGGAGAAACGTGTCCTCCGGGAGCTTCTTTTCCAGGTCCGACAGGGACATGTTGCAGAAGTAGTGCGTCTTCATGTCATGGACCAGGCTGTAATGTGCGTCTGCCTGAATGTAGGCAATCTCGTCCAGGTCCAGAAAAATGGTGCGGTTCTCCTTCATCACCGCCAGATGGCCCGGCTTCTGGAGAACGGCGGCGCCTTGCTCCGGGGCCGGCTCACCAATGCCGGGGGCCGGCGAGATGGCTTGTTCCGGCTCGGATGCGCGCCCTTGCCTGCGGCCGCCCCACTTCTCGGGCACCGCGACCAGCAGGGCGGATGCTATGATTCCGAACACCACGAGCGACACGACGATCGCCATGGTTTCGCTGGCCAGAATTGGTGTGCCGGTCGAGACCTCGACATCGCTTGGCACGAAAGTGGATGCGAGCATCGCAAAATAGTGCACGCCGCTGATGGAGATCGTAAGCAGCGAGGCACTCCACAGAATGTGTAGCCGCTCGTTTCTGAAGGCGAGCCAGACCGCCACGAAAGCGCTCAAGACGAACAACAGGACACTGACGGCAATCCACTTTGTATCGTAGACGATCCCGCAGAAGTTCGATTGAAATGCCTCCATGCCCACGTAGTGCATCAAGGCAAATCCAGCGCCCAAAATAACGCCGCCCATGGCGATTCGGACGTTCGAATGCCTCTTGCTGGCAACGACGTAGAGGGCAACGCCGACGACGATGATCGAGATGAGCGACGAGATCAGCGTCAACTGCAAATCGTAGATGACGGGAAACGGAAACTCCAAGGCCAGCATTCCAATGAAGTGCGCAACCCAGATGGTCGCGCCCAGCATTGTCGCGACACATGCAAGATTCACGCGAAGCCGGTGACCGGTCGAATCGTGAAGGCGCCGGGCCAAGGCGAGAGAGGCGACGCAACCCGCTGCCGTCACGAATACGGACAGTGCGATCAGCCAGAGATTGTAGGTTATCAGAACCACCGCTTCTCTCGATCTTCGAATCCCAGCGTACTGAGCGATGACCCTGGGTGTGCGGAGGACTGCTGGTCAATCAAGCCGTTTCTTGTTCTTCAGAGCGTGCAGATTGGTCCTTCGTAGCGCGCGGTCATGGTATATCTGGCCTAGCCACCGATCAAGACCGCCATGGCCTAGGCCTGCCGCATGGCCGCGTTCGACGTATCCGCGTCATCGCGTCGACCGCCTCCACCCGCTGGCCCTGGGCGCGGGGACGCGCGCCCATCAAATCTGTCAGGATCGGCGGCTCCCTATCGCGAGGCATGTTTTGCGTCGGGCAGGAGCAACAACAACGACTGAATGATCTCGGCGACGAATTCGGCGCGTCCGCTGACCCCGGCCTTCGCGTAAACCGAGGTGGCCTGGAGGCGGGTGGTGTTTTCCTTGACCCCTCGCGCCTCGGCGATTTCCGCGAAGCGATATCCCTTGATGATGAGCCAGGCAACGTCCTTCTCGCTGCCGGTCATCCGCCACTCGTCCATTTGCGCGTCGATGCTGTCGGCCAGACTGTTGTTAAGCCTCCACCTGAGCATTGCTCCGGCTCGGTCGCGGGAGTAACGGGGGCTTGTGTCTGCGACGCCTCGGGCGTGAGGTGGCTGCGGGTGGGGTGAAGAGGCCGTTCGTGCACTGGCGTGCTGTAGCGGCACCCGGGCGCACGCGGCGTAGTCGAGCACGGCGAGCAGGGTCACGGAAAGCTTGTCGACCACCCGCTCCTCCGCCTGCCGAAGCGCGCGCATTTCCGCCACGATGCGCTGGAGGGTGTTCCAAATGGATCGGCCGCGCACCCACCCGGTCCACGAGTCGCGGATCTGGCAATAGGCATGGACCATGTTGAGCAGGCGATCGGCGTGCGCACAGACCTTGCCCTCGGCTTGGCTCTGGCGCGGGTCCGCCGGCGAGTAGCCGAGCCCGCAGCAGGGGTCGGCGGGGCGGGGCTTTGCGCTCATCAACAACCCGCCGCCTTCGTCCGGGTCGCCGCCTTGAGCCCCACATGGCGGCGTCCCCGGTGCGCGTCATCGAGAGTGCCTTGAGGCGCCCGACCTCGCCGGGGTCCTCGAAGGCGTCCGGCTCGATCGCGTTCACCCTTTCGATGAAATCCGCCGCGAGCCGCTTGATCTGAGAGACAGTGTTGTCGCCGATCGAGTTGAAACCGACGCCGACGCGCTTCTCACCAAGGGTCGTGCCATGCCCCCGAATCACTGCGCCGATAGCAAAGCGAATCACCAAATCTATTACCCTCTGTCCCGCTCGGAAACAAGATCGGACGAGCGCGTTTTCCGTTTTGAAAATCACGACTCGCCCTCGTTTTTCTCGGCAGCCTTCCGGGCCAGCTCCCTTTCGCGTCTCCGCTTCTGCCACCACGTCAGCTCGCCATCGGGTCCCGCGCCGGGCGGCGGGTACTCGTCGAGCCAGCACTTCTGGTTGAGCCACGTCGCCGGATACTTGACGAAGCGCGGGTTCCCCTGCTGGCGGCCTCGACCGCGTAGCGCTTGGCGCCGGCGATCAGCTCCTCGAGGCTCGCGCCGCTCGCCAGCGCCTTCTCGAACGCCTCTTCGGCCGGGCCGCGCGAAACCTTCTTGGGGTAGTGCTGATACCAGTCCTCGAATTCCTCCTCCAACATCCTCGCCGCCTCGCGCGCGCACGCGCGCGTGTTGACGGATTCTTTTTGACGTTTCACTGTTGACGTATTGGGCGTCACCATGACGCCCCTCACTTGTCACAGATGGCGCCCCTGAATGGTCAGGATGACGCTGTGCGCCGACTCTTTCATTTCCCTCAGGCGCCGGGCGCGAACTCCGTTCGCTTGGCTTACGCGCCTTGCGGCGCGGCGCGCGGTCGCGCGCTCCGGTCTGCTTCGCAGCCCGGCTCCCTATATGCCCAAGCCTTGTCTGTTGCCGGGAACGATTTGTGCTCCGCGCGCGAGACCTTTCAGGCTCGCGCGACCCAGGACCATGGTGCGGTGCATGGTGCGGGGCGCCCGTGCGAGGGTTGCGTCCTGATGGGCGGGGGCGAGAAAGAGCGGGCCGCGGTGAGCGGGGTGCGCGGGGCTCTGCGGTTCTCTTGCCGTCTTGAGGGCGGGCACCGCTTTGAGCCACTGTGAGCCGCTATGGGCCGCCTCTTGAGCCGTCTTGAGCCGGCTTCTTGGGCCGCTCTGGGTCACTCTGGACCACTTTGAGCCGGAATGGGTCGGAATAGGCCGGCAAGATACTTCTCGCGACGCATTCCGGCCCGCTCGCTCCCTCGCGTCGTCATGGCCGGGCACGACCGGACATGACGGGACGGGACAGCGCGCGGATGTAGAGGAGATTCTCGGGCGGGAACCTCCGCTGTGGAACCCCCCTTTTCCCGCGTCTCCCGCTTAATCCCGGCGAATCCCGGCAATTAATTTTCCGGGGGCGTCCTGCGCCTCCTCGCGGTCCGGTCGCGCCCTCGCGGGGTCATGGCCGGATCCGGTCCGGGCACCGACGACGCGCCAAGACGAGGCCAACGCAGGACTGCGGATGGGAGGCCGTTTCAATGCGGTGTGGCCCGCGTATGATCGTCATGGACGTGAATGCCAACTCGAATTGTCTGCCCGTCTGCGCTTCGGCAATTGCCCGCGACAGGTGACGGACCAGGGAGACAGACCATGATCAATACCGCCGCCAAACTTTCGAGTGTTGCACTCGCTTTCACGCTGGCCGCCTGCCTCGGCGACACGGCGATGGAGGACAGGATCGATTTCGGACGCAGCACCAGCTTCGACGGCGAGGTGTTGCGCATCGAGATCAACCGCGAGGACGGCAGCAAGGAACAGTTCAGCACACTCAGGGACCGCTGGTACTCCTGGTCCTGGGTGCCCTTCCTGCCCAATCACTCGGGGCGGCGCTGGGTCATGGGAAAGACCGACCAAGAGGGCACCTCGTTCGTCTATACCCTGGTGAGCTGGGATAACGACAATCCCACCGACTACCTGGCCGCCGGGTACTGGATGCGCTTCGAGGGATACCGTCGCGACAACGACCTCCCCATCGCGGCCGCCGACCTCTTCATGTTCGTCGACGGATCGGAGCTCGACCCTGCGCTTCCGCCCGAACTCCCGGTCTCGGGGACGGCGAGCTATGCAGGCGGAGCGAGCGGAATTTACACTTACAGCTACGGCAGCGGCTGGACCGGGTACGACGGTCCGGAGGCGGGGGAGGAGTTCGTGGGCACGATGACCGTCGAAGCGAACTTCGACGACATGACCATCGCCGGCTGTATCGGATGCGTCGGCGATCTCCAGATCGAACGCGATCACCTCTATGGGGCTCTCGGTTGGAGAGTCGCGGAGCCGCCGGCCACGCCCACCGACTACGAAATTCGATTGGCCCCGACGGAGATCACCGCGTACGGCAATTTCCTGGGAGAAGACGTGACGGTTACCCACCCGACGCGGACCGTCGCGCAGTCGGGCGGGGAATGGGGCGGCAACCTCTCCAATCAGCCGGCGGAGGACGGCAGCCCGCGGATGGTGGCCGGCGTCGCAAGTGCCACGTTCACGGAGGACGACGGCAGCGTGGGCGCGTTCAATTCGATCTTCATGACGGTCCACCCGTCGCTGCAATCCACCTCGCCGCGCTGAGGCGATCCTTCGAAGCGCGGCTTCGCGGACCGCGGGGCTAGAGCAGCGCGCGGATCGCCTCGACGATGCGCTCTTGCGAGGGGATGACCTCGAGCTCGAGGCGGTCGTTGTAGGGCATCGGCGTGTGGGGGGCGCCGAGGCGGGCGACGGGGGCGTCGAGGTAGTCGAAGGCCTTGTCCACAACCATGGCCGCGACCTCGGCGCCGAAGCCGCCGCGCACCCAGGCCTCGTGCACGATGAGGAGGCGGTTGGTCTTGCGCACGCTGGCGAGGATGGTCTCCTCGTCCAGCGGCTGCAGGGTGCGGGGGTCAACGACCTCCACGCTGATGCCGTCGCGCTCCAGCACCGTGGCGGCGCTCAGCGCGCGCGGCACCATGGCGGACGTCGCGACCACGGTGACGTCGGTGCCCGCGCGCTTGATGTCGGCCTTGCCGAGGGGGATCGCGTAAAGCTCCTCCGGCACCGGGCCGTTGCCGCCGAGGTAGAGCAGCTTCTGCTCCAGGAAGACGACGGGGTTGTCGTCGCGGATCGCGGCGACCAATAGCCCCTTCGCTTCGTAGGGCGTGGAGGGAGCCGCCACCACCAGACCCGGCACGTGGGTGAACCAGGCCTCCAGGCTCTGGCTGTGCTGGGCCGCGAGCCGGATGCCGCCGCCTTGGGGCCCGCGCACGACCAGCGGCACGGAGGGTTTTCCGCCGAGCATGAAGCGGAACTTGGCCGCCTGGTTGACCAGCATGTCCATGGTCAGCGCGACGAAGTCGAAGATCTGGATCTCCACCACCGGGCGCATGCCGGCGATGGCGGCGCCGACGCCGCAGCCGACGAAGGTGGCCTCGGAGATCGGCGTGTCGCGCACGCGCTCGGCCCCGTAGCGCTCCATCAGCCCCTTGGAGACGCCGAAGATGCCGCCGGTGGCGCCGACATCCTCGCCCATCAGGAAGACCCGGTCGTCGCGCAGCATCTCCTGGTCCAGCGCCTCGTTGAGCGCCTCGGGGTAGGAGAGCATGCGCTCGGTATCCGGCCCCGGCTCCGTGTACGTCGCGTGCGGGGCGTAGACGGCATCGAGCATCGCCTGCATCGGCGGCTCCGGGCTTTCGCGGCCGTAGGTGACGGCGGTCTCGATCTCCTCGTCCACCGCCTGCGTGGTCTCGTCGAACTGGTCCGCGGAGAAGCCGCCCTCGGCGCTGAGGCGCTTCTCCATGCGCGCGATGGGGTCGCGATCCAGCCAGGACTCGAGCTCGTCCTCGGGCCGCGGATCGCGCAGGTTGACGCGGAGCGAGTGCTGGCCGTGGCGGTAGGTCATCGCCTCGATCAGCGTCGGCCCGTCGCCCGCGCGGGCGCGGTCCACCGCCTCGCGCAGCACGAGGTAGACCTCGACGCCGTCGTTGCCGTCCACGGTGATGCCGGGGATCTCATAGGAGGCCGCGCGGTTGGAGACCTGGGAGACCGCCGTGGTGTTCCGATAGGAGGTGGAGAGCGCGTACTGGTTGTTCTCGCAGACGAAGATCACCGGCAGCTTCCACACCGCCGCAAGGTTGAGGGATTCGTGGAAGACGCCCTGGTTGGACGCGCCGTCGCCGAAGAAGGCCACGGCGACCTTGTCCGTCCCCTGCAGCCTGGCGGCGAGGCCGGCGCCGGTGGCAAGCGGCATGGCGGCGCCAACGATGCCGTTCGCGCCCATGATGTTGAGCTCCATATCGGCGATGTGCATGGAGCCGCCGAGGCCCTGGCAGTAGCCGGTCTGGCGCCCCATCAGCTCCGCCATCATGCGGTCGATGCGCGCGCCCTTGGCGATGCAGTGGCCGTGGCCGCGGTGGTAGGAGGCGATGATGTCGTCGTCGCGCAGCGTCGCGCAGACGCCGGCGGCGATCGCCTCCTCGCCCTTGTAGCTGTGGGCCGTGCCCTTGACGACGCCTTCCTGGAAGAGGTCGGCGGTCTTGTCCTCGAAGGCGCGGATGCGGCGCATGGTGACGTAGAGGTCGCGGAGCGTCTCCGCGCCGACGGTGATATTGCTGGTCGCGCTCTCGTTCATCGCCGTTGGCCTCCCTGGCGTGCGGCTCTTGCCCCGGCGCATTGTTCACGAGAGCGCTTCGGCGCGCTAGGCAAAGATCGTGGGGGAGTCGGTTTCACTTTCCCTCAGGCGCCGGGCGCTCGCGGTTGCTTAATCTCTTTCCCTCAGGCGCCGGGCGCTCGCTCCGCTCGCTTGGCTTACGCGCTACGCGCGCGGCGCAGTCGCGCCGTCCGGGCCTGGCGGCCCGGCCCCTCCTCCTATCTATCAGTCGATGGGCGCTCCGGGGACGGGAGCAAACGAGGTATGGAATGTGAGGGCCGGGCCGTCAGGCCCGGAGCGCGCGACCGCGCGCCGCGCCGAACGGCGCGTAGCCAAGCGAGCGGAGCGAGCGCCCGGCGCTTGAGGGATATGAAAGAGAACAGCGCCAGCGCTAAGATGCGCCACAGTCAAGCCAGCATGGGCGAGGGGGGATCATGGCACTGCATCCGCAGGTTCAGGTGTACTGCGACGAAATCAACGCGATCGAGGTGCCGCCGCTTGCGGAGCGCCCGCTCGACGAGATCAGGGAGGGCTTCCACGACCTGATCATGGCCGCGCAGGCGCCGGGCGTGGAGGTCGGCCGGGTCGAGGACCGCGACATCCCCGGCCCCAACGGGCCGATCCGCATCCGCCTCTACTGGCCTGAGGGCGCGGACCCCGCCGAGCCGCTGCCGGTCTACGTCAACTACCACGGCAGCGGCTACGTGGTGCTCAGCATCGAGACCCACGACGGGGCCTGCCGCGCGCTCTGCAAGGGCGCGGGCTGCATCGTCGTCGGCGTCGACTACTGCAAGGCGCCGGAGAACAAGTTCCCGAAACCCACGGAGGACGCCTGGGCGTCGCTCAAGTGGGTGGTCGAGAACTGCGCCGAGATTGGCGCTGACCCGGCGCGCATCGCGGTCGGCGGCGATTCGGCGGGCGGCTGCCTCGCCGCCGTCACGGCGCAGCGGGCGAAGGCCGAGGGCAGGCCGCCGCTGGTCTTCCAGCTCCTGGTCTATCCGGTCACCGACACGGACGAAGGGCGCCCCTCCTACAAGAGCTTCGCCGAGGGCTACGTGCTGACCGCCGAGGCCATGACCTGGTTCTTCGACTGCTACTTCAACGACGAGGCCGAGCGCTCGGACGTGCGCGCAGCCCCGATCCGCGCCGACGACCTGAGCGGCCTGGCGCCGGCGATGGTGATGACCGCGAGCCACGACCCGCTCTTCGACGACGGCCGCGAGTATGCCGAGAGGCTGAAGGCCGCGGGCGTGCCCACCGACCACCGCAACTACGAGGGCCACATCCACGGCTTCTGGACCGCCAACGGGCGCTTCGACGTGACCGACGAGGCGCACGCGACCGCCTGCGCCGCGCTGCGCCAGGCCTTCGGGACGGCGTCCTAGTCCGGATGACTTTCGGCCGGGACGGGCGGGGTCCCGTCCCGATCATCGATATCACCCCCTTTGCGGCCGGGCAGAGTGCGGGACGAAAGGGCATCGTCGACGATGTCCGCGCCGCCTGCGAGGACATCGGCTTCTTCGTGATAGCCGGCCACGGTGTCCCCGAAGCGCTGGTCGCCCACATCTACGATGCCTCGCGAGCCTTCTTCGACCTGCCGGCCGAGGAGAAGAATGCCGTTGGCGAGACCGGTCCGGTCATGGGCGGGTTGATGCACTTTCCGCTCGGCAAGGAAGCGCTGGCTGCGACGCTCGCCAATGAGGCCATCGGCGATCTGAAGGAGACCCTGGATTTCGGACCGGGCTTCTGGGGCGATGGATGGCCGGCGCACCCGCCGGATCTGGAGCCCGCCTGGCGGGCGTACTACGAGGCGATGTCGGAACTCGCGGCGACGCTGAGGCGCATCTTCGCCGCTGCCATCGGACTTGAGGCGGATTACTTCGAGGACAAGTTTCAAGGCCACCTTTCGTCGCTGCGGGTCGTCGACTACCCGGAGCAGGCGGCGCCGCCCGCGCCGGGGCAGCTCCGGGCCGGTGCACATTCGGACTACGGTGTCCTCACGATCCTGCGCACCGAGGATGCGCCCGGCGGGCTGCAGGTGTGCACGCGCGCCGGCGGCTGGACCGACGTGCCGCATATCGCCGGCTCGTTCGTCGTCAATATCGGCGACGCGATGATGCGCTGGACCAACGACCGCTGGGTCTCGACGCCGCACCGCGTTGTGAACCCTCCGACCGACCCGGGCCGGCCGACGCGACGCCAGTCGATCGCCTACTTTCACAACCTGCCGCGCGACACGGTAATCGAGTGTCTGCCGCCCTTTCGCGAGGCCGGCGCACCACCGAGGTATCCGGCGATTACGTATGGCGAGTACGCCGAACTGCGCTACCGCCAGGCCCACGGCGATGACAAGCGACTGAAGCTGGCAGAGCACACGCCCTCACCGGAGCCAACTTCACGAACGTATTCCTGACCCCCGTTCAGTCTTGCAGCAGGCCCGCCTCCCTGAAGGAGACGTGACGGGAGCGGCCGATCACCAGATGATCGTGGACCGTCACGCCGAGCGTGGCGCCGGCCTTCGCGACTTCCTTCGTGAGCTCGATGTCGGCGCGGGACGGGCTGGGGTTGCCCGAGGGGTGGTTGTGCACGAGCACGACGGCGCTCGCGCCGTGCTCCAGCGCCCGCTTGATCACCTCGCGCGGATAGAGCACCACGTGGTCGACCGTGCCGTGCTGCTGCTCCTCGTCTGCGATCAGCGCGTTGTGATTGTCGAGGAAGAGCACGCGAAAATGCTCGGTCTTGCTGTTGCCGAGGCGCGCGGTGCAGTAGTCCAGCACCGCCTGCCAGGTGCCGATGACCGGCCGGCCCATCACCGCCTCCCGCAACGTGCGCACGCCGAGCGCCTCGACCAGCTTGAGCGTGTGGACCACGCCGTCGCCGACGCCGTCGACCTCCTTCAGCGCGTTCTTCTCCGCGCCGAGTACGCCGCCGATGGTGCCGAAGCGATCCTTCAGCCGCTTGGCGAGCGGCTTGACGTCGCGCCGGGGCAGCGCCAGACAGAGCAGCAGCTCCAGCAGCTCGTAGTCGGGCAGAGCGTCCGCGCCCGCTTCGTCGAAGCGCCTGCGCAACCGCTCGCGATGACCGTGAAAGTGGGGAGGCTTGTCGGCCACCGCAGCGGTGCCCTCAGTAATCGTAGGGCGGCTTGGTGAGCCCGAGCGGGGAGAGCGTGAAGATCTCGTGACCGTCCTCGGTCACACCGATCGTGTGCTCGAACTGGGCGGAGAGTGAGCGGTCCTTGGTCACCGCGGTCCAGCCGTCCTTGAGCAGCTTTACCTGCCAGCCGCCGAGATTGATCATCGGCTCGATGGTAAAGAACATGCCGGGCCTGAGCTGGGGGCCGGTTCCGGGCTCGCCGTAGTGCAGCACGTTCGGCGCGTCGTGGAAGATGCGCCCGATGCCGTGGCCGCAGAAATCGCGCACCACGGAGCAGCGCTCGCCCTCGGCATAGCTCTGGATAGCGTGGCCGATGTCGCCGAGTCGGGCGCCGGGCCTCACCGCCGCGATACCGCGCATCGTCGCTTCGTAGGTGATGTCGATCAGCCGGCGCGCCTTCACGCTCGGCTGGCCGACGTAGAACATGCGGCTGGTATCCCCGTGCCAGCCGTCCAGGATCACGGTCACGTCGATATTGAGCATGTCGCCCTTCTGCAGCCGCTTGTCGCCGGGGATGCCGTGGCAGACGACGTGATTGACCGAGGTGCAGATGGATTTCGGATACCCGCGGTAGCCGAGCGGCGCCGGCACCGCGCTGTGATCCACGATGTAGTCGTGGCAGAACCGGTCGAGGGCGTCGGTGGTGACGCCGGGCTCGACCATCGGCGTCAGCGCGTCGAGCACCTCCGCCGCGAGGCGGCCGGCCTTGCGCATCGCGGCGAAGCCGTCGGCGCCGTGGGTCTTGACGCTGCGCTCGATGACTTGCGCGCCGCCGGCAGTGGACACGAATGACCTCGCTCACTCATTCAATTCTGGCGACGGGCGCGACTCAGGGAGAGCGCACCCGGCGGCCACAATCTAGTCGGTATCGCCTGCCGTTCAATAGACGCGCGAGCTAACCGGAAATTTCGATGGGGAGTGGGCGGTGGACGGCGATGCCCTCGGTGCTCAGCCGGCAGGCATAGGCCAAGGCCTCGACCCCGCTCGCGCGGGCCTCGGCGAAGGCCGCGGCATAGGCCGGGTCGATGTCGGCGGCGAGAGCGAAACTGTCGCAGTCCTCGCGCTGGACGATGTAGAGCATCACGGCCCGGGCACCGCTCTCGGCCACCGCCGCGAGCTCGCGCAGGTGCTTCGTGCCGCGCGCGGTGACGCTGTCCGGGAACTCGGCGGCGGGGCCGCGCTTGAGATGGACGTTCTTGACCTCGACATAGCAGGGCGGACGGTCCGGCCCCTCCAGCAGAAAGTCCACCCGCGAGCCCGTGCCGTAGGCGACCTCGCGGCGGATCGTCTCGTAGCCCGCAAGCGCCGGGATTGCGCCGCCCGTGATCGCCTCTTCGGCGAGGCGGTTGGGCCATCCCGTGTTGACGCCCACCAGCCCGTCATCGGCCCGAACCATCTCCCAGCTATAGGGGAGCTTGCGCTTCGGATTCGCGGCGGGCGAGAGCCAGGTTTCGAGCCCCTCGCCCGTGAGCCCGGTCATCGCACCCGGATTGGCGACGTGGGCGGTGACGGTGCTGCCGTCGTCCAGGCGGTGATCGCTCAGGAAGCGCTTGTAGCGCTTGAGCAGGGTCGCGCGGCGGAGAGGATGGGGGAATTGCATCCCGTCTCATAAGCTGCGCGCCGCCGCCGGCTCAAGGGGCGCGGTGCCGCCGCATCGGACCATCGTGCGGTGGCCGCGCCCGGCGCGCCGCTCTATTCTCTGCGCCGTCGCGCGGGCAATCGGCACGCGCCAACAGGAGCGAGCAGCAACGCCATGCCGGAATCCACACCGGACGCCACCGTCACCGCAGCCCTTGTGGTCATCGGCAACGAAATCCTCTCGGGCCGGACCAAGGACGTCAACGTCTCCTATCTCGCCCGCCAGCTCACCGCGCTCGGTATCCAGCTCGCCGAGGTCCGCATGGTCCGGGACGAAGAGCGCGCCATCATCGCCGCCGTGAACACGCTGCGCGCATCCCACAACTACGTCTTCACCACCGGCGGGATCGGGCCGACCCATGACGACATCACCTGCGAGGCGGTAGCCCGGGCGTTCAACCTGCCCTACCGGATCCATCCGGAGGCGAAGCGCATCCTCGAGGACTTTTACCGGGACACCGGGCGCGAGCTGAACGAAGCGCGGATGCGCATGGCGCATACGCCCGAGGGTGCCACGCTGATCGAGAACCCGGTGAGCCGAGCGCCGGGCTTCCGGGTCGAGAACGTCTACGTGCTCGCCGGCATTCCGGCGGTGATGCGCGCGATGTTCGAGAGCGTGGCGCCAACTCTGAAGGGCGGGCACACGGTGAAGTCGCGAGAGATCGCGGTGCTGCTGGGCGAGGGCGACGTGGCGGCGCGGCTCGAAGGTCTGCAGGAGCGCTACCCGGCGCTGGAGATCGGCAGCTACCCCTTCGTCCGCGACGGCAACTTCGGTACGACGCTGGTCCTGCGTGGTACGGACGAGGCGGAAATCACGCGCGCCGGCGACGAGCTCTGCACGATCCTGCGCGAGCTCGGCGGCGAGCCCGGGCCGCCCCCGGCACCCCCGGCGCACGTGGCTTAGAGCGTATCCGTTTCACACGGAAACGCTCTGGTTCTTTGTCGCTCACGGCAGCCGGCCTGCGGCCGGCGCCTCCGCGAGGGCGCCGCATTCGCGGCGGGCCGCGGTCGCGGCCTGTCGCGAGCCCGTCAAAGACGGCCTCGCCCTAAACCACGAAGCGGGGTCGTGTGCTGAGGCCGGGCTCCTCGTCGAGCGGGGGCACGAAGGCGTTGGCGCCCCGCTCGCTCACCGTGTTGCGGTAGGGCCTGAGCTCGAGGCGGGCGATCTGGTTGCGGTGGACCTCGTCCGGGCCGTCGGCGAGGCGCAGCAGGCGCGCGTTGGCGTAAGCCGCGGCGAGGCCGTAGTCGGCCGTGATGCCCGCACCGCCGAAGGCCTGCATCGCCCAGTCGATCACTTGGCAGGTCATGTTGGGCGCGGACACCTTGATCATCGCGATCTCCTTGCGCGCGACCTTGTTGCCGACCGTGTCCATCATGTAGGCGGCCTTGAGCGTGAGCAGCCGCGCCTGCTCGATCATGATGCGGGCTTCGGCAATTCGCTCCTGCGTCACGGTCTGGTCCGCGACCGGCTTACCGAAGGTGACGCGCATCTGCGTGCGCCGGCACATGCGCTCGAGCGCGCGCTCGGCGGCGCCGATCAGCCGCATGCAATGGTGGATGCGCCCCGGCCCGAGCCGGCCCTGGGCGATCTCGAAGCCCCTTCCTTCGCCGAGCAGCATGTTCGCCGCCGGCACGCGCACGTTCTCGAAGAGCACCTCGGCGTGGCCGTGCGGCGCGTCGTCGAAGCCGAAAACCGGCAGCATGCGCTTAACCGTGACGCCGGGCCAGGGCCGCGGCACGAGGATCATCGACTGCTGCTTGTGGCGGTCGGGGTTCTCCGGGTCGGTCTTGCCCATCACGATCAGAATGCGGCAGCGCGGGTCGAGGGCGCCGGAGGTCCACCACTTGCGGCCGTTGATGACGTAGTCCGCGCCGTCGCACTCGATCCGGGTCTCGATATTGGTGGCGTCGGAGGACGCAACCTCGACCTCGGTCATGGCGAAGGCGGAGCGGATCTCGCCGGCGAGCAGCGGGGTGAGCCACTGCTCGCGCTGCGCCTCGGTGCCGTAGCGGACCAGCACCTCCATGTTGCCGGTGTCGGGCGCCGAGCAGTTGAAGACTTCGGGCGCGAAGAGGGAGCGGCCCATCTCCTCGCAGGCGGGGGCGTAGTCGAGGTTGGAGAGCCCGGCGCCCAAGTCGCTCTCGGGCAGGAACAGGTTCCACAGCCCTTCGGCCCTGGCCTTCGCCTTCAGCTCGTCGAGCAGCGGGATCGGCTGCCAGCGGTCGCCCTCGTCGATCTGCGCCAGCATCTCCTCCTCGTTGGGGTAGACGTGCGCCGTCATGAAGGCCGCGACGCGATCGCGTACCTCTTTCGCCTTGTCGCCAATGTCGAAGTTCATGAGCCCTGCTTCCGGAAATACGTGATTGTCCTGGGGGCCCTAACGAACCATCGGGGGGCGCAGACGGCAAGCCTCGCGGGTGCTCGCCAGCCGCCGGGCGTCGCTGCTTGCTGCGACCGATTACCCGCCGGCGAAGATGTCGTCGATCATGGCGCGGTGCACGTTGGCGGCTTCCGCGTCGAAGCAGGCGAACACGACCCGCTCGAGGGCGCTGCCGGCTTCGAGGTGATCGCGGGCTTCGGTCACGGCGATGCGCGTCGCCTTGTCCAAGGGATAGCCGTAGACGCCCGTGCTGATCGCGGGGAACGCGATCGACGCGATCCCCTGCTCGGCCGCGATCTCGTGGCAGCGGCGGTAGCAGCGCGCCAGAAGCGCGGGCTCCCCCTGCCCACCGCCATGCCACACGGGGCCCACGGTGTGGATCACGAAGCGGGCCGGCAGGTCGTAGGCACCGGTGAGCTTTGCGTCCCCGCTCTCGCACCCGCCGAGCGCGCGGCATTCTTCGAGCAGGCGAGGGCCGGCACCTCGGTGTATGGCGCCGTCGACCCCACCGCCGCCCAGCAGGCTGTTTTTGGCCGCGTTGACGATGGCGTCGACCGCCAGCATGGTGATATCGCCCTCGAAGACCTCGATCCGCTCGCGCACTCGGCCGCCCCAATCGTCAGTCGCGGGGGTCGCTCTCGGCGATGCCCGCGAGCTCCACGGGCGGGCGGTCAGGGAACTTCGCGATGAGCGAGAGGCTGCCCCCCATGGCCTCCACCGTCTTGCGCAGGGTCGATAGCAGAAGGTCGCTGCGCTGCTCGAGCCGGGAGACGCCATCCTGGCTGATGCCGAGCTCGGCCGCGACGCGCGCCTGCGTTAGTCGCCGCGCCTTGCGCAGCTCGCGCAGGGTCATTTCCTCGGCGATAAGCTCTGCCGCCCGCTCTTCGATCCTCCGGCGCCTCTCGGGGTCGAGCTTCGCCATCATGGTCTCCAGACTTACAGGCATCACGATCCTCCTTCCTGCGCGAGGCGCGCGAGGTGATGGTCGAGGCGCTGGTCCGCTTTACGGATGAGCGTGCGGTAGAACCGCCTGGCGCTGCCCCCCGACTTGTCGCCGGCGACGAGAAGCATGGCTCTGCGTTTCGGGTCAAAGGCGAAGGCGATGCGCCATTCCCCATCCGCTGCGCTGAAGCGCATTTTCTTCATATTCGTGTGTCGGGAACCCTTCAACGTGTCTACCCAAGGGCGTCCGAGTTGCGGTCCGAACTGTTCCAGCAGGTTAGCTATTGTGTAGGCCTCGTCCTGTACTCGTTTGTGCAGACTTCGAAACTCCGGCACGAACTCGTCGTGGAACTCCACTTTCCAACTCATCGACATTTTATGTTCCTCACCACATATGGCGTCAAGTGCATGTTTGGGGCGCTCGTCTTGGCCGCGTCCGCCCTCACCGGAAATCCCGGGAGTTCGGGATCACGCGCTGGTTGCGCGGGTGGCGCGAGGGAGACGCGGCGAGCCGCTTGCCGCCGCGTGGCGCGGTGCCCTCATCCGGTGTCAGCAGGTCGAGCCAGTGGGTCAGGTCCTCCAGGTGGGCCGCGACCAGATGCACGATCTCGCCAGCGCGCTGGACCCGGCCCCGCACCATCGCGAGGCGCGCGCCCAGCACCGCCGGGCGGTACTTCTCCAGGATCTTGGGCCAGACGACGACGTTCACGGTGCCGGTCTCGTCTTCCAGCGTCATGAAGATCACCCCCTTGGCGCTGCCCGGCCGCTGGCGCACCAGCACGAGCCCGGCCGTCGCCGCCCGGTCGCCGTCCCGGGCGCGGAGGAGCGCCTCCGCCGGGAGCACGCCCCGGGCCGCGAGCCGCTCACGCAGGAAGGAGAGCGGGTGGGCTCTCAGCGAGAGGCGGAGCGTGCGGTAGTCCTCGACCACCTGCTCCCCCTCCGCCATGACCGGAAGGGCAACCGCTGGCTCCCTCCCCTCGCCGTGCTCCTCCGCCGCCTCGAAGAGCGGCAGCGGCGGCGCCTTGGCCAGCGCGCGGGCCTGCCACAGCGCCTGGCGGCGATCGAGCCCTGCGGAGCGGAAGGTGTCCGCCGCCGCCAGGGTCTCGATGGCGGAGACCGGGATGCCGGCGCGGCGGCGGAGTGTGGCGACATCGGGATAGGGCCCGCGCCGGGCGTCCACGATGCGCGCCGCATCCTCCTGGCGCAGGCTGCCGACCTGGCGCATGCCGAGACGGAGCGCACAGTATTCCGCGCGGCGCCCCTCCCCCGCGTCCTCCAGGCTGTTGTCCCACCCGCTCGCGTTGACATCCACCGGGCGCACCTCGACGCCGTGCTCGCGGGCGTCGTGCACGATCTGGGCGGGGGCGTAGAAGCCCATGGGCTGGGCGTTGAGCAGGGCGCAGGCGAAGGCGTCCGGGTGGTGGCACTTGAGCCAGGAGGAGACGTAGGCGAGCAGCGCGAAGCTCGCGGCATGGGATTCCGGGAAGCCGTAGTCCCCGAACCCCTCGATCTGGCGGAAGCAGCGCTCCGCAAGCTCCGGGTCGTAGCCGCGCGCCACCATGCGCCCGACCATCTTCTCCTTCAGCTGGCTGAGCGTGCCGCGCCGGCGGAAGGTGGCCATGGCGCGGCGCAGCGCGTCGGCCTCGTCCGGCGTGAACTGCGCCGCCTCCATGGCGAGCCGCATCGCCTGCTCCTGGAAGAGCGGCACGCCGAGGGTTTTTTCGAGCACCCGGCGCAACTCGTCCGCCGGCCCGTGCTCGGGCGCCGGCGCCGGGTAGATCACCTCCTCCAGCCCGTCACGGCGGCGCAGGTAGGGATGCACCATGTCGCCCTGGATCGGACCGGGACGCACGATCGCGACCTCGATCACCAGGTCGTAGAAGCGGCGCGGCTTGAGCCTGGGCAGCATGTTCATCTGCGCCCGGCTCTCGATCTGGAAGACGCCGACCGTATCGGCCCGGCACAGCATGTCGTAGACCTTGGGGTCCTCCTGCGGCACCGAGGCGAGCGTCAGGTGCAGGCCCTTGTGCCGGGCCAGCAGCGCGAAGGCCTTGCGGATGCAGGTCAGCATGCCGAGCCCCAGCACATCGACCTTCATCAGGCCGAGCGCTTCGAGGTCGCCCTTGTCCCACTCGACGAAGGTGCGGTCCTTCATCGCCCCGTTGCCGATGGGCACGATCTCCTCCAGGGGGCCGCGGGTCAGCACGAAGCCGCCGACATGCTGGGAGAGGTGGCGGGGGAAGCCGATCAGCTCGCCCGCGAGCGCCACGGTCTGGCGCAGCAGGGGATCGGCGGGGTCGAGACCGGCCTCACGCAGGCGGCTTGCGCCGACGTCCTCCCAGTGCATGTCCCGGATCGCGCCGGCGAGCACTGCGGCCGTGTCCTCCGACAGTCCCATGGTCTTGCCCACGTCTCGCGCCGCGCTCCGCCCCCGGTAGCTGATGACGGTGGCGGCGAGGCCTGCGCGCGCGCGGCCGTAGCGGCCGTAGATGTACTGGATCACCTCCTCGCGGCGCTCGTGCTCGAAGTCGACGTCGATGTCGGGGGGCTCGCGGCGTTCGCGGGAGACGAAGCGCTCGAAGAGGAGGTCGATCTGCGCCGGGTCGACGGCGGTGATGCCGAGGCAGTAGCAGACGGCGGAGTTGGCGGCCGAACCCCGCCCCTGGCAGAGGATGCCCTTCTCCCTGGCGAAGCGCACGATGTCGTACACGGTGAGGAAGTAGGGCGCGTAGCCGAGCTCGGCGATGAGCCCGAGCTCGTGCACCAGCGCGCGGCGGACCTTGGCCGGGATGCCCTCGGGATAGCACCGCCCGGCGCCGGCCCAGGTCAGCGCCTCCAGGTGCTGCTGCGGCGTGGTGCCGGCGGGCACCGGCTCGTCGGGATACTCGTAGGCCAGCTCGTCGAGGCTGAAGCTGCAGAGGCGCACGATCTCCAGCGTGCGGGCGACGGCATCCTCGTGGCCCCGGAAGAGCCGCGCCATCTCGGCCCCGCTCTTGAGATGACGCTCGGCGTTGGCGGCCAGCCGCCAGCCAGCCTGCGCCACGGTGACGCGCTCGCGGATCGCGGTCAGCACGTCCTGCAGGGGCCGGCGTTCGCGCGTGTGGTAGTGGACGTCGTTGGTGGCGACCAGCGGCGCCTCGTGGCGTTCGGCCAGCGCCGCCAGCCGGTTGAGGCGGCTCACGTCGTCGCCCCGGTAGAGCATGTGGGCGGCGAGGTAGAGGGGGCCCGCGTGGCGCCGGCGGAGTGCGGCCAGCGCCGCATCGAACAGCTCGCCACTTTCCTCACCGACCTTCTCGTTCAGGCGATTCGGCGGCAGCGCGATCAGCACCTGGCCCTCGGCGTGCGCCATCACGTCGTCTCCATGGAGCACGCAGCCGCCCTTCGCCGCGCGCCGCTGGCCGAGGGTGAGCAGGCGGCAAAGGCGGCCGTAGGCGGCGCGGTCGCGGGGATAGCAGAGGAGCGAGAGCCCACAGGCGAGATCGAGCCGCGCACCGGTCAAGAGCCGCAGGCCCGCCGCCTTCGCTGCAACGTGGGCGCGCACCGCGCCGGCGAGGGTGTTGCGATCGGCGATGCCGATGGCGGCAAGCTCCAGCGCCGCCGCCCGCTCCACCAACTCGTCGGCGTGGGAGGCACCGCGCAGGAAGCTGAAGTTGCTCACCGCCTGCAGCTCGGCGTAGGCAGCATGCGTTCGTGCGTTACCCATAGAGCCCGTGCACGTACCAGCGGGGCGAGGCTCCGGTGCCGGCCTCGCCGTAGAGGCCGGCGCGGTAGAGCCAGTAGCGCCGGCCCTCTGCGTCCTCGATGCGGTAGTAGTCGCGCACCGCCTCGTCCTGCCCGCCGGCGCCGGCCCACCATTCCGGCTCGATGCGCTCGGGCCCCGCAGCGCGCATGACGCGGCGGCGCACGCGGCGCCAGGTGAAGAGCAGCGGCGGGCCGTCCGGCACCTCGGCCATCACGTCGACCGGCTCGGGCCGGTCGAACAGGCGGAAGGGCCGCTGCGGCGTCGCGGGCGCCTCGGATGTTTCAGGCGCTTCGCGCCAAGGCACAGGCTCCCGGCCGGGGGGCACCGCCCGCTCCGCCTTCTCCGGCCTGTGGCGAGCGACTGGCTCCAGGCGGCAGACGGCGCCGGTGCCGAGGCGCGCCAGCAGGCGGTCGACCAGCAGGTCCAGATCACCGCGCCTCCGTCCGCCCCCGGTGAGGGAAAGCTGCCTGGGCGCGAGGGGCTCGACGCGCTCGGCATGGAGCGCCGCGAGATCGATGCCGAAGCCGGGATCGATGGTCTCCAGCGTCTCCCGGAAGAGGCGCAGCAGGTGATCGCCGTCCCGCGTCGCGCGCGCCGTGGCGACTTCGCGCCGCACCACGCCGCCGTCGACCCGGTAGCACCAGAGCGCGAGCCGGCGTGCGCCGAGCCCGTCGCGCTCCAGGGACGCGGCCAGCCCGGGCATGAGCCGGGCCAGCATCGCGTCCAGCCCCGCCCGGTCGATCAGGGGCTCCGGCAGGGCCAGGCGCTCCAGGCAGGCAGGCGGCGGAACCATGGGCACGATCGGCT
Source organism: Alphaproteobacteria bacterium (assembly GCA_965207055.1). GTDB lineage: Bacteria > Pseudomonadota > Alphaproteobacteria > UBA828 > UBA828 > WTGU01. Next base: position 637,303 of record CBDBLP010000001.1, read on the forward strand.
CGGCCTGCCGGCCCAGCGCCCGGTCGAGGCGCGCGAGCACCGCGCTGCCCCGCTCCCGGCTGGGGAAGCGGCGGGCGAGCGACGCGCGCGGCAGGTTCTCTACCGCGCCGATTGTGACCAGCCCCAAGCGGCGCAGCAGGTGGGCATCCTCGGGCGCGAGCCTGAGCGCTTCAACCGGGAGGCCTGCGATCGCTCCATGTGTGCTGCCGGGAGCGGCGATGTGTGCATCCGGACGACCGTTCGCCGCCGTGCCGAAGCGGGCGAGCGCCCAGGCGGCACCGGGCGTGTCGGCAAGCCCGAGGCGGTTCTCGACGCCCAGGCCTGCAAGCCGCGTCGCGACCTCGTCCATCAGCGCTGCCTCGCCGCCAAAGAGGTGGGCACAGCCCGTGATGTCGAGCAGCAGCCCGCCGTCGCCGCTATCGCCATCGCTATCGCCCTTGCCGTCCACCGCGCACCAGGGCGTGAAGCGGTTGCACCAGAGGGCGAGCCGCTCGAGCCCCCGCCGGTCCGCCGCCGGGTCGGCGCGCGCCGTAGCGAGGCCCGCGAGCAGGGCGCGGGCGTCGGCGAGGCGCATGCCGGGCCTCAGCCCCCTTGCGCCGGCCTCGCGGTTGACCGCCCACAGCACCGGCCCGCGCCGGCCGGGTGCGACCAGCGCGAAGGGGACCGGCTCGGACGGCGCGGCCGCCTTCGTTGTCTTGGCCGACTCTGCCGTTTCAGCCGCCGATGACCGCGCGGGACCGGCGCGGGATCGCAGGCGCAACCGCGCGCGGCGTAGCCGGTCGATCGACCAGCGCGGCAGCCATACGGAAACCACCCGTCTCACGGTTCCACTCCACATCGCATGTCGTGGGCCGCCCGCCGCGCGCGCGCACGAGCGCAAGGCGCCAGCGGGGCAGGCCGGGCGCGCCCTCGTCGAACGGATCGGTACTGCCCGGCAGCGCCGCCACCCGCCAGCGCGTCAGCGCCGCGCTCGTCGGGCCGAGCTCGTCATGGCGCAGCAGCAGCGCAGGCGTCGCGCCCTCGGCCGCAGCGAGCGCGAGGCGCCGGCTGGCGGTGAACTCGATGCTCTCGGCCTCGGCCAGCACCGCCGCGAGCGCGCCGCAGCGAAGCCCCTCCTCCATCGCCCAGGGCACGTCCTTCTCGCGGCGGGCGCGGAGAATCAGCAGGTCCGCCGGCTCCAGGCCGAGATCGCGCCAGCCCGGCCCGTGGAGGCGGCCGAAGCGGGCGGCCCCGCCCCGGCTCTGGCAGACCAGCACCGGGCCGCACTCGCCGGCCCGCGCATGCCGCGCCAGCAGCGCCGCGAGAAAGGCGGCGGCGGAGGGCCCGTCTGCCGCGCTTGCACCCGCTGCCTCGTGCAGGCCGTCCGGCGCGAGGCCGCCCGCCGGCAGGGCACCATCCAGAGCATCGATGCCGAGCGGCCAGGGCCGCCCCGCCCGGCTTTCGTCAGCGGCGCCTTCCAGCGCAGCCGGGCGACGTTCGAGCGCTGCGATGCGCCGCCGCAGCGCCGCCAGATCGGGGGGTGCATCGGATGCATCGGCCCCGTCGGCGCGCCCACGCGGGACTCGATCCGGGGATATGGGGCGGGAGGCGCTCATGGTTGTTCACTATTTGTTCTATTACAAGATCTGTCAAGCCTCCCGTCGCTGGTCCAATGGGCCGTCGGCGCCTACCTCCATCCCGGCGACTGACTCAAACACTGCATCCGGCAATGGCCCGGCCTGGCGGCTCATTTGCTTCCGAAGGCGGCCACACAAAAATAAGAAAAAACTATACATAAAGAAGAAAAAATGTATTCGATCTTATGTTCTCGCGCCCATAAATTAACTCCAGTTCGGCATGGCACTGGCTGAGCCGGCAAGCGAAACAGACGCAACCAGGAGGCAACAATGAACACGCAAGAGCGAGCCATCTCCCACACGAACGGACAACACGCGGAGACCCGGAACAGAAAAGTCCGGCTGCATCACGCCGCCTTCATCGCGTTCATTGCAGCGATCGCCGCCGTCACCACGACCGTCGTAATGATCGCCGGATCGGAGCCGGCGCACGCCTGCTTGCTACCCGGCATACCGTGTTAATCGGACGCGAAACCGGAAGGTTTCACTGGCACCGGCTGACCCTGCGGGCGCGTGGCCACGCCCACGCTCCCGCAGGATACAGCCCGGACCGCCCAACGGCGATTCTCGAGGACCGAGCCGTCTCTGAAGTGCCGAAGCAAGAGCCGTGGTGCGGCGAGTTGCAACGGCGCCCATTTAGGCGCTGACCCATCGTTCCTGTCGGAGAAACGCCACGAACACCCTCTGAATTTCGGCGCCCATGATCTTCCTGCAGAAAACCGATCAACTATAATTGGTCACATAACTTCTGCTATATCATTATATCAATTCAACAGCCCCCTGGAGTTCGCGATCTGGAAGCCCCCGCGCTACGGATTACGGAGAAATCGAGCAGCGTGGAACATGGTCGTAGGGAAAGAATTCGAATGGCTTGCTCCGGAAGCGCGGATAAAGTATTGGCCATTGTCGGTGACGAATCCGGTTATCCTCTTGAAATCTCCCGCAATCGCGGAGGCTTGCTTCGTTTGACCTCACAGATATAAGCTGGATCCAGAATATTAGGAGTCGGGCGAAAGCGCCGCTCATGTCGGATAAGCGAGAGAAGAAAATACGAACCTCTCCCCCGCCGAACCGTGAGCAGCAGGGGGCGAAGCCAGACGTAGAGGCGCCGGGCGACTTGCAGATGCCGCCCGAAGAGATGCTCGACCTCGCGCACAGGGTGGCCGAACTTCTGGTGGAGCGGATCGGGAAGCTGCCCCGAGACAATGCTTGGGAGGGCGAGTTCCGCCAGGTCTTGGATGATCAGTTTCTCGAGGAGCCGCCTGAAGAAGGGCGGTCTGCAGTGGACGTCATCGACAAGGCGGCGCACGACATTCTGCCTTACTCGATGCGCTTGGATCACCCGCGCTGCTTCGGCTTTGTGCCCTCATCGCCGACTTGGCCCGGCGTCTTGGCCGACTTCATGGCCGCCGGCTACCACGTCAATCAATGCACTTGGCTCGTGGCAAGCGGTCCGAGCCATCTGGAGCTCGTCGTCATCGACTGGTTTCGGCGTTGGATCGGCTACCCCGATGGCGCAGGGGGGCTCCTGACCAGCGGCGGCTCCGCGGCCAGCCTGGATGCCTTCGTCGCGGCCCGCGAGGCGATGGGCCACCCCGAACGCGCCACCGTCTACATGAGCGATCAGAGCCATAGCGCGCTGCCCCGCGCGTCGATCATCGTTGGCATTCGACGGGACTGCATCCGTACGATCGCGAGCGACGAACACTTCCGTATGGACATGGACGCTCTCGCGCGCCAGGTGGCCGACGACCGGGCTGCCGGCTTCACCCCCATCGCCGTTGCCGCCAATGCGGGCACGACGAGCACAGGCGCCATCGACCGGCTCGAAGAGTTGGCTGATTTCTGCGAGGCGGAGGGCCTCTGGCTGCATGTCGATGCCGCCTACGGCGGCTTTGCGATCGTGACCGAGCAGGGCAAGCGGCTCCTGCGCGGGATCGAGCGCGCCGATTCGATCGGGCTCGACGCACACAAGTGGTTCTTCCAGCCCTACGAGGTCGGCTGCCTCCTGGCGAAGGATGAGAACACGCTCAAGAGGGCCTTCGCGATCCACCCTGACGTTCTCCAAGACACGATTTGGGGAAAGGATCACCCGAATTTTGCCGATTATGGTCTGCAGCTGAGCCGCTCTTTTCGGGCCCTGAAGATTTGGATGTCGGTCCAGACCTTCGGAATGGCCGCGTTCAGGCGGGCGGTATCGAAGGGAATGGAACTGTCCGCCCAGGCGGAAGAGTACGTCCGCGCGAGTCCGATTCTGGAGGCCATGAACATCGTGTCTCTGGGGATCGTGTGCTTCCGCGTCAATCCAGCGGACGAAGACCTCGACGAGGAGGCTTTGGACAAGGTCAATCGAACCGTGCTCGCCCGCATGTTTTGGGACGATCGCGCTTTCATGTCGTCGACCATGCTTCGCGGGCAGTTTGTGCTCCGGATGTGCATCGTCAATTACGCCACGACCTGGGACGATGTGCGTGAGACGCTGGAAGCCGTTGAGCGCTTCGGCAAAGAGGCATTGTCGAAGGCTGGACATAGCAGCACGTGATATTGAGCCCCTCCCTGGCGTCGCCGGGTGGTGCCAAAAAGAGTCGCGCAAAGCCTTTACGCTAGATATATCTGTCCCAAGTATAGAGTCTTGACTCAGAGTCTCGGCTAAGACGTTGCAGCTGAGCTCCAGGCAAGGAGACAATGTTCATGGAAGTTCGGACTGAGCGAAATGACGGCGTCTTGTCCGCCCACGTGAGCGGGCGCGTCGACTCCACCAATGCCCGGGAGTTCGAAGAAGCGATCAGATCCGTGATCGAGGACAACGACCGCGCCGTAATCATAGACTTCGAGAAACTCGTCTACATCAGCAGCGCGGGCCTTCGTGCCGTCCTGATGACAGCCAAGAATCTTTGGCAGCGGGACGCGGCGTTCGCTCTCTGCTCGATGTCGGAAATGGTTCGGGAAGTGTTCGAGGTGAGCGGCTTCGACAAGATCATCACGATCCACTCGAGCAAGGATGAAGCGCTCGCATCGCTCAACGATTGACGCCGGTGACCGGACCCGAGATGCATGGTGTCGCGCTTGGCGCGGGTGCCGCCGTTGTAGGCGTTCGTAAGACGTTGGCCGGCAAGTCTTCTATCTTCGCTCTGCTTGCCGTCGGCATGGTGGCCCCTTGAGGCGAACCGAAGCGCATTTTCTGGGTTGAAACCATGGAGACATGGCTGGCATCGGCGGCGATCGTCGCCATCGCGGTGGTCATCGGTATCGCGGGAGCCAATGCGTTTGTCCACATGCGGTGGCGGCGTCAGCGGCTCGCCGCCGACATCGAGCGTTACACGGCGCTTGCCGCCACAATCAGCAGGAGAGACGAAGCCGCTCACCGTCGATTTTCTCAGAGGGGCAGCTGGAGCGGCTTCCGCAAATTCCGCGTCACACGCAAGGAAAGCGAAGCAGACAACATCGCATCGTTCTACTTGCGTCCGCACGATGGGCGGCCCGTCGCCCCGTTTCTTCCCGGCCAGTTCCTGACATTTCGTTTCCATGACGAGGAAGATCGGGAGCCGACGATCCGCTGTTATTCTCTCTCTCACGCCCATGCCGAGGGCGAGGACTACCGGGTAACGATCAAGCACTTGCGGCCACCGCCCGAAGCGCCGCCCGAGACCCCGTGGGGGAAGGCGTCCTCCTATTTCCACAATCGGGTGGAGACCGACAGCGTGCTTGAGGTCGCGCCGCCGTCGGGCCAATTCACGCTGGAGCTTGCGAGCGGCCGACCGGTGGTCTTCATCGCCGGCGGTATCGGCATCACGCCCTTCCTGGCCATGATGGAGCAGTTGGCGGAACAGGAACCGGATCGTGAGGCCTGGCTCTTCTACGGTGTGCGGACACGGGACGAGCGGGTCATGACCGCACAGCTCTCGCAGTGGGCCAAGCGGCCCAACGTCCACGTTGTCACCTGCTACAGCCATTTCTCCGAGTCCGGCGAGCCTATGGAAGAGTTCGAGGAGGAAGGGTTCATCACGACCGAACTCCTGGGACGTTGGCTACCCTCCTCGAACTACGAATTCTATGTGTGCGGCCCTCCGCCAATGATGACCATGGTTATCGACGGGTTGCTCGACTGGGAGGTACCCCGGAGCTCAATCCATACCGAAGCCTTTACACCCGAAACAGTGCGCGAGATCGCGGCAACCGTGAGCACGGCGGAAGCGACGTCGCCTCGCGAAGTGTCGTTCCGGAGCACCGGGAAAAAGCTCCAATGGACGGGGGACGTCGGAACCATTCTGGAACTGGCGGAGCAGAACGGACTCTTCCTTCCCTCCGGATGCCGAGCCGGCAATTGCGGAACCTGCGCTACGCCTGTGCTGGCCGGATCGTTTATCTATCTCTCGAAACCGGAGGCGCCGGTGGAGGAGGGAAGCTGCCTGGTGTGTGTCTCGGTGCCGACGGAAGATATCGAGTTCGCCTAGCGGACAAGGTCGACCGTGTCCCGAGACCGTCCTCCTTTGTAATGGAGACTCCCGGATGCAAGAAACAGGGCGAATTTATTGTCCGCCCGTCGAGCAAAGTGAGTTGAAGTCGGGGCTGGCCATTCCGTTTTCGATGTGGCAGTGTGCCGGTCATGGCGACGCTGCCGGCTCTGGATTCGTCCATTGATCTGCGCGCGGTCAGGGTGCGCCCGACCTGGGGCGCGCGCGAGCACCGGCGCTGGGACCGGTTGGTCGAGGAGCACCACTACCTGGCGTTCCACGGCGTCATCGGCAAGGGCCTGCGCCATGTCGCGGTGCATGGCGAGATCTGGCTCGCACTGATCGGCTGGCAGCCCGGCGCGTTCAAGCTGGGCGCGCGCGATCGCTGGATCGGGTGGTCGGCCGAGCAGCAGTTCCGGCGCCTGCATCTGATCGCCAACAACTCTCGCTTCGTCATCCTGACGCCTGAGCGGGTGCCCAACCTGGCCTCGCGGGTGCTGGGGCTGAGCCTGCGGCGGCTGTCGAAGGACATGCAGGCGGCGCACGGATATCCGGCTCTTCTGGCCGAGACCTTTGTGGACGTCTCGCGTTTCGCCGGCACCTGCTACCGCGCGGCCAACTGGCGCTCGCTCGGGCTGACGCGCGGCTTTGCCCGCGAGCCCGGAGGGGCGGCGCGCTGGCGTCACCACGGCCAGCCCAAGGAGGTCTTCGTGTTCGAACTGACAGACGGCGCCCCCGAGGCGCTGAGCACGGTTGAGATGCCGGCAAACTGGAGCACCGAGCAGCATAGCGAGCCGATGGCCGCGCCCCGGCTGCGCAGCCTGTTCGAGTGTCTGGGCGAGGTGCCCGAGTACCGCCATGCCCGGGGCAAGCGCTATGCGCTCAACACCATTCTGACCCTTGCCGTTGCCGCCCGGCTTGCCGGCTACCGGGGGGTGAACGCATTCGCCCAGTTTGCCGCCCTGCTCTCCCAGGAGCAGCTCAAGGCGGTGGGCGCCTTCTGGAGCCCCTCCAAGCAACGCTACACCCCACCCGCGATCACCACCTTCCACAATGTCCTTGCCGCCTTGCCGCCGGAGACCCTGGACAACGCCATCGGCCAGTGGACCGGCCAGCACGACAGCGCGCACGCGCCCGTCGCCGTGGACGGAAAGGACCTGCGCGGCGCCTCGAAGCAGACCGAGGACGGGCGCAGGATGATGGTCGCGGCGGTGGAGCATGACACCGGCGTCGTCCTCGGGCAGGTCGAGGTCGACTCCAAGAGCAACGAAATCCCGGCCGTGCGCGAACTCTCCGGCGGTCTCGATCTCACGGGACGGATCGTCACCATGGATGCGATGCACGCCCAGCACGAGACCGCGCGCTGCCTGCTCGGGCGCCGTGCCGACTATGTGGTCAGCGCCGTCAAGGACAACCAGGAGACCATCCTCGAAGACCTCAAGGCGATCGACTTCAGCGATGCGGCCTGGCACGAAACCGTCGACAAGGGCCATGGCCGCATCGAGCGCCGGCGCTGCGCCGTCGTCGACCTCTCCGCCGCCGAGTGGGACGGCTACGCCAATCTCCACGGGCGGCGCCAGGCGATGTGCATCGAACGTGAGCGCGAGATCCTCAAGACCGGCAAGCGCAGCATCGAGGTCACCTGGAGCCTTACCTCGCTCGGCGCCGAGCGCGCCGGACCCGAGGAGCTGCTCGACCTCGTGCGCAACCACTGGCACATCGAGAACCGCCTGCACTATGTGCGTGACTTCACTTACGACGAAGATCGTTGCCGGGCGTACGTGCGCCACCTGCCCAGAAATCTGGCCTGCTTGAGCAATGCGGCCATCGCCATCGTGCGCTGCGACGGCCGCTTCCGCTACATACCCGAGGCCAACCGGCACTACGCCGCCCGCGCCCAGGAGGCCCTCGACGCGATCATGATCGCGCCCATCGGCTGATACCGCGCGACCCACCGCCGCACCGGGACGTGCCGCAGGGCGGCGCGGCGAAACCACTCCGCCCGTCGAGGCCGAAAACGCCGTCCGGCGGCTTCGGGCAACCACCGTGACGTCGCCCAGGCCGGTTCGGGGCTCCCCCGAACCACCAGCAGCGAGCGCGACCTCACCCATCACGAGCCCTCAGCGCGACAAAAAATTGTTCCTGATGCAAGAAATTGATATGTCGCTCTGCGCATAGAATATTTGTATAAGCGGTGCAGGTTCTTGCTAATTGCGCGCCGATTCACAACCGACAAGAGAGGTCACCATGGTGAAGTTCCTGCTTGCAGCGGTTATCGCTGCCTTCATTGCGCTGCCCGCAGCAGCCGGCGACTCCGAAATCTGGCACGTCAAGGCGTTCAATCCCGATGGGTCGCTGATGCGGATCAAGGCGATCGACGACGGCGGCGCCATGCACGACGTCAAGGCTACGGCAAGCGCGGGTGCCATGCAGTTGATGGGCATTCAGGCCAGGGTCAATGGCGCGATCTTGCCGATCAAGTTGATCGACCAGGGCGGCGACCACATCGCCGTCAAGGCGATCGCTGCGGACGGTACTCTGCTGGGCATCAAGGCGATCGATGCGGACGGCAACATGCTGGACGTCAAAGGTGTTGGCCAGGACGGGAACATTGTTCACATCAAGGCCATCGATGCCGCTGGCAACCAATACGGCGTCAAGGCGTATAGCCCCGGAGGCGTTGCTTACGACGTCAAGGGTCTCCGCTTCGTGATGGAAGGCGCGGAAGGCGAAGTGAACGGCGTCGCCATCCACGGTCACGTCAAGGCGATTCAGTCGCACTGATCCGCGTCTACGGCGCGGTAACAGTCCGGTAGTTGGTCTGAGGGGAGCGGCCAGCCGCTCCCCTCACTGTTTCCCGCCCTGTGGCCGCGGCGGAGGGTCGTATTAGATGAGGTCTCGGCGGGCAAAGGACATGCTGCGGTATTGGCGTTTGTAGGGGCTCTCGCCCAGACGGCGCAGTTGCCCCACACCCATCTTGTAATTGTAATTGCCGCTCACCCAGTCGACGACCCGGCCGGAAAGCGCATTGGCTGGCTGGCTGGTGTGCAAGAAGTCCATGTAGCCGACACCCTTTTTGATCGCCGGCGTCACGATGGCGACGGCGGTGATGGCGGCGTGGGTGAGCTCGATATAGCCGTTGCGCAGCAACGTAGCGAAGTCGAAGTCATCCGCCTCGACGCCGAGGATTGTCTGGGTCTGCACCGGGATGCGGTCGGAATGGACCATCACGTAATCGCCGGACTCGATGCCGCGCGCGCCGGCGTCGTCGGGATGAATCTCGATCCAGTTTTCGGGCCAGCGCTGCACGATGTAGGGGCGCCGGCGGTCGTCGTAGCCCGATTGCCAGCGCTCGTTGATTCGCCCTGACGTGATCCAGATCTCGTCCCCGCGCGGCTTTAGCCACTCCCAATAGCTTGAAAACAGGCTCCACGGCGCCTTCTGCAGATTCAATTTGCCGGTCTGCGTGTTGAAGCGCGTGAGCTTCTTGGTGAAGACCGTGCTGCCGGCGGGGCCGTCTTCCGGCAGAATCCGGTTCACGTCATGCAGCCGCTTGGTCTCCTCGAGCGTGCCGTCCGGGCGCATGAGGACCGGCCCCTGGATGCCGTTGTTGCCGAACTCGCGGAGCTTCTCGTGCAGCGTCTTGCCTTCACGGTGCGCCACGACCTTGACCATGAAGAAGTCCTTGCGCGTGCCTCGCGAGAAGCGCGCGCCCTCCTCCAGCACCTCGTTGGAGTCCCTCCAGTCGAAGCCCTCGAAGCCCATCCTCTTGGCGAGCTGCGCGACGATCCACCAGTCGGGCTTCGCGGAACCCGGTGCATCGTAGAACTTGGGATAGAGGCGGATGCGCCTCTCGCCATTGGCACGGGTCAGGGTTTCTTCCCCCCAGCCGGCGGCGGGAAAGACGATGTCGGCGTAGCGCGCGCCGATGGGGTCGACCAGGTAGATGTCCTGGTTCCATACCACCATGCCGCCGGAATCGACCCGCTGCTTGAGCGTGTCGACGATGTCGGTGCGGTCGAAACGCTGGACCTGATGCGGATTCTGCGTGGTCAGCTCGTCGAACTTCGCCTGCAGCGACTGGGTGCCGCACATGGCCTGCACCCAGGTCGTGCCGATGACGTGAGCGAGCCGCGTGTGGCCCGACATGAGGTAGCGGTCGGTGTCGAGCGCGCGCCGGCGCCGGCCGGGCACTTTCTCGGGGCTCAGGTTGCGAGGGTAGCCGCCGCCCCGCAACATGCCGCGCTGGTGCCCGCCGGCCCGGCCGATCACTTGGCCGGGGCGCCCGCCGCAGCCGCAGACGATCCCGAGGGATGAGATGGCATTGGTGTTGCCGGTGTTGTTGGACCAGTAGAAGCCCTTCTCGATCATGATCGAGGTCTTGGGCCTGGAGCCGTCGGCGCGCGGCTTCGCCATCCACTCGGCGGCGGTGTAGATCTTCTGGACGTCGATGTGGGCGATCTCGGCAGCCTTCTCAGGCACCGCGTAGTCCTGGGCCAGCAGCCACGCCTTCCAGTCCTCGAAGCCGTCGGTCTGGAACTTGCCCCAGGTGGTGCGCCACTGCCATGGCGTGTTGCGGGTGCCTTGCCCGAAGCCCGACGAGCTCTCCCACTTGTTGTTGACCCAGTCGCGGATCCACTCCGAGTCTTCCCACCCGTTCTCGACGATCACCCGCGCAATTGCGAGCACGACGGGCAAGTCGGTACCGGGCAGGATGTCGATGAGCATGCCGCCCTGGCTCTCGGCGTAAGCGACGCCACCGGTGCGACGCGGCAGCAGGAAGATCGCCTTCTGGCCCCGCTCGATCCCGACCATGATCCAGTCGGTATAGAGGATGGTCTTGGTCTCGTAGGGGTCGGTCCCGCACATCAGCAGCACGTCGGCATCGCGCCAGTCCTCGTAGGAGGGCGCGAAATTGTCGAAGCCAGCGTCGCGAAAACCGGGCGTGGACGACACGTCCGAGGGCGTGTCGTGGAAGGTGAAGTTCGCCGTGCGCACGTGCCGCAACGCGTACTTTGTGATCGCGTAGGTGTTCTCCAGATAGCCGTAGGAGAAGGTCTTGACGCCGTAGGCGTTGGTGCCGTGCGCGGCGAGCACGTGGTTGCCGACTTCGGCGGCGATATCGAGCGCGAAGTCCCACGGCACCGGCATGAGCACGCCGAACATCCGTATCAGCGGCGACTTCAGGCGATCGCGCGTGGGCGTCTCCGGGTTGTAGACCTTCTGCGCGATGGCGCCGCCGCGGATCGAGGAGTTGCCCGTGTAGTTGACGTACTCTGTCTCGGTGTCAGGAATGATGACGACGTGGTGGGGCTCGCCCTTGTGCAGCACGATGTTGTGCTGGTTGGGCGCGACCCAGGGACCAAGCGGCTCGACCGGAAAGTCCAGATCGAAGGCGTTCTCTTCGGCAGCCGCCCCGCCGATTTTGCCGCCCCGCACCGGCCAGCGGTAGACCTTGTAGCCGCAGGCGACGATGCAATAGTCGCACGCGGTCGAGATGACCTCCGCGTCCGGCGGCGGCAGCGGCACGCTCTCTTCAGGCACATAGTAGGGGGTGGCCATTTCTCTGCGTCCTCAGCCCGGCAGATTGCCGAAGCGGTCGTCGATCCGGCCGAACATGCCGGTGGCAAAGACGTGATCGTCTGTCAGTTCCAGCAGCAGCTGCGGCAGCGACGATAGCTCGGTGATCATCTCGCGGGTCACGTCGTTGAGGGAAGTACCGATGCGGCCGTCATGCAACCAGGTCTCGCGATAACCCACGTTTGCGGGATTGGCCGTGCCTCGGAAACGACGGCGCCCGAATAGGGCGCAGACAGCGTTTCGCCGTCCGAAAACACTTTGCCGGGCTGACGGCAATTTGCGCAGGCCATCGAGGTATCGCCGGCAAGCCTCTCATCGCACAAGATTTTTCTCGTGCATACCGACCTCTAATTCTGCGTATATCTTGTGAAAATCTCGACTCGGATGGTAGCATTGGAGGAAGACTCAAACCAGAATGACCATGCCTCAAACCTTGAACGAGAGACCTTCAATAGTGAAGCGGCATCCGCGATGACGCACATACATGCCGAGAGTATTGCAGAGCGCGTTGACAAGTGTACGCCCGTTTTTGGCAGCGCAAGTGTCGGCGTTCGCTGTCTCACTCTGGTGGCTGCCACGCTCCTGGTCGCAACCCTGACGTTTGGTTTTGGAGCGACGGCGGCTGCGGAGCAAGAGAGCTTCCGTCTCCTCGGCCCGGTCTATGACGTCGATGCCATCATGGGGCCGAAGGCATGCGCGGAGTGCCACAAGACGACTGCCCAGGTTTGGGAACTGTCGCTGCATCACACGCTGATCAAGAAGAGCCATCGCACCAAGGAAGGCAGGGCATTCGCCAAGAAGTTGGGGGTCAAGCGGATCAAGGATCCCGAGGGGCTTTGCGCCTCCTGTCACTACACGGTTCAAAAAGCGAAGAAGCGTCCCAAGGTGATCGCCGGAGTTTCCTGCGAAACGTGCCACGGCGCAGCCCGCGACTGGATCAAGGTGCATAGCGAGTTCAGCGGCAAGAAGGAGGAGCAGGAGTCGCCGGAGGAAGAAGAGGCGAGATGGGCCAAGTCGGAAGAGGCAGGAATGATTCGGCCGCGCAATCTCTATGCGCTGGCGGGCAACTGCTTCTCTTGCCACTCGACGGCGAACGAAAGGTTGATCAACGTCGGCGGGCACCCGACAGGCGGCGATTTCGAGCTGCTGTCCTGGACCATGGGCGAAGTACGCCACAATGTCTGGTACACCAAGCCGAACGATGAAGCCCCGCCGGAGCGCAGGCGCATGATGTACCTGGCGGGGTTGTCCCTGACCCTCGCCACCTCGCTCGCGGCGCTGGCCGAGGTCGAAGAACCTGGCGAGAAATACGCGAGCTACATGCAGGGCAGGGCCGACGGTGCGGCAACCAAGCTGGCGAAGGCCGCAGGCTTGCTTGCCGATGTGCCGGAGCTGAAGGCCATGGTCGATGCCGCACCGCCGCAAGGCGCGGCTCCCGATGCGCTGAAGGCCGCGGCCGCCGCGGTCGGCGAGCACGCAAGTCGGCTCCTCGAGCGTGACGGCAGCGGCATGGAGGCTGTCGATGAAATGCTGCCCGGACCCGACGCCTACGTCGGACAGGTGGCCAATCCCTGAGCGCCTCGATCCATTCTCTCCCTTGGCGATGACTGCCGGGGCAGACTGGGTTCGCGCTCCCGCGCTTGATCGGGTGGTGGCATCTGCGCGTGGCGTCGGGCGTGCGGGCCACGACGCGTCGGTCTTTTAGTGGGCTTGCTCTAGGCACGGCATGTTCAGACAACTCTCGGGCAGGGAACGAGAAGCGGTTCGCGCAGCGGTCAGGGCCTCGCCGCTGCTCTCGCGTGCAGCAGCAGATCGCGCGACGGCGACCAGGTTCGAGGAGATCATGGGTCGCCACGCGAGGCCGGTACGCTTCAACGCAGGCGAGATCGTCTGCCGCAAGGGTGACTACGGCGGCCTTCTCTATTTCGTCCTGGAAGGAACGCTTCGCGAGGTGGTCGCCGACCGTGACGACCTGATGTCGATGGCCGATTTGCCCCGCCTGACCACCACGCAGCCGAAGCGGTCCCTCTGGAATTTCTGGAAGAAGCAGGACGAGGACGACATCGTCGTCGTCGACACCCACGTGCGCCAGACCCTCGCCAATGTCGAAGAGGTCTTGGGTCGATGCGAGACGCGCTGCTTCGAGCCCGCGTCCGAGCACGCCGGTGAGACCGTTGTCGGCGGGCTCGCGGCGCTGACCCGCTCGCCCTTCCCGCGCACGGTCTTTGCAGAAACCCCGGTGCGACTGCTCGCCATGCACTGGCGGGGAATGCGGGACCTGATCGGCCTGTGCGAGCCCGTGCGCCGGGCAGTCAATGCCCAGTGCTGCGCCGACATCATCGACCTGATCCGGTCGGATGCGTTCGAGGCGCCTGCGCTCTCGCTCTTGCCGCAGGATGCCTTGGCCGAGCTGGTGAAGAGTGCGGACTTCCGCTTCACCGGTAGCGGCGCGTCGGAGTTCACGGCTGTGCGCCAAGGAGAGGCGATCCACGAAGTATTCATGGTCGTCTCCGGCTTCGGCCGCGTCCGCCGCGAGTCCGCGGGCCAACGCCGGAGCGTCGGTTTCGTCCGCCGCGGCGACATGTTCGGCCTGGCGGCGCTTGCTGCGGGTGGTCACGGCGCGCAAAGCGCGACGACGCTCGACTTCCTCGGCAACGTGAGCGCGCTGGTGCTGCCGGCCGAGGCGACTGTGGAGCACTGCCTGCCTTTTCTCTCGGACGAGGATGTCGCCGCGGTCGATCCGGCCTCCGGCGTCGAGGCCGGCGTCACCCGTCAGCCTACGCGGGCGGAGCTGCGCAACCGCTCCAATGAAGCACGGCTGGTCGATTTTCTGGTCGATAATGCGTTCGTCAGAGGACGGCAGGCCATGGTCATCGACCAGGCCCGCTGTGTCGGCTGCGACGCCTGCGTGCGCGCCTGCGCCGACACGCACGCCGGCGTTCCGCGCTTCGTGCGGGCGGGGCCGGCGCGGGGCGGGTTCGCCGTGGCCAACGCGTGCATGCACTGCGAAGAGGCGCCCTGCCTCGTCAACTGCCCCACCGATGCGGTCTTCCGCAAATTCAGCGGCGAGGTCGTGCTCTCGGAGATGCTCTGCGTGGGTTGCGGAACCTGCGCCACGGCATGCCCCTACGACAACATTCGGCTCGTCGAGATGGGACGCGACGTGGAGCAGAAGGAGAGCTGGCTCCCCGTGGCCGTCAAGTGCGACCTCTGCTTCAGCCAAAAGGCTGGCCCGGCCTGCGTTCGGGCCTGCCCGCACGATGCCGTGGCCCGGGTCGACCTGACCGACCACGACCTGGTGCCGCGCCTGGTGAACGGGGTGCCACTCAAGGCACTGGATACGAAGGGGCGATGAGCGTGCGCAGTGCGAAAAGCACGCGCGGCTCGTCTCGTATCGCGTCGCTGACGTCTCTCCCGCGCATAGGCTGGGTGCGTTTCGCCGTCGGTTGGCTGACTGCCGCTATCGTGGCGCTGGCAGCCCTTGTTCTCTTCGATCTGGCCGATACCGCGCTTCTCAGCTCGGCTCATTGGAGCGGCTGGGGGCTTCTCCTGGTTTTCGTCCTGCAGAGTCTGCAGGGCATCCGCCGTTTGAAGGCTCACCGATCGGCCTCGCTTTTCCTGCTCTTGCATCTGCACTTGGGCTGGATCATCGCGCTGGTGTTCGCGGTGCATGCCGGTGGGTTTCCGGAAGGCGGCTTCCATCGCGTCCAGTGGATAACCTTCGTGCTGCTCATGGGGTCGGGCGCCATCGGGTTCTGTTGCGAGCGGCTCGGCAGCCTTCGGCAACGTGAGTGGGACGCGCTCCCCTACCCCCGCATCGGGCAGCGGCGCGGGGTTCTGGCGGCCGAAAGCGACGCCGCCTTTCGCAACATCGTGACGGGCGGTTGCCCGCCCTTGCTCGCACACCTCTACGCGCAGCGCGTGGTGCCCTTCCTCGCGGGGCCCGCGCACTTGTGGGCGCACTGGACCGGCTCCCGGCGTCCGCTCGAAGACTTGCTGATCGAACTGGACTACGCGAGCAGCACGGTGCGGGAAGACGAGAGTTTTCTGCGGCTGCGGCAAATCGTCATCGAGAAAGACCAGCTCGATCAGCGCTGGGCGCTTCACTGGCTGCAGCGGGGATGGCTCTTCGTTCATGTGCCTGCGGCGGCCGTGTGCGCGGTGCTTGTTCTCTTTCACATTCTGTTCATCCATGCGTTCGGCGGGTGAGCGTGGCCGGGCACCCGACTGACGCATTCATCTTTGCGCAGGATGACTTCGAGTGCGCTCGCCAGGGTGTCCCGTGTCGCTTCGGACCCACCGCCAAGGGCCGCTGCTCGGAACGTGCGGAATGCCGTCCGACCAAGGCGGGCGATCGTTGGGAATGCACGCGCCCGATGGCGCGCGGGGGAGCGTGCGAGAGGGGGCCGCTGCCTGACGGCTCGTGCTGCTTCCCGCCCGATTCATGCGTGCCGCGCGCGACGATCCAGCGCAAGCTCAAGAAGACCTGGCGGCTTGCCGCGCTTGCGGCGCTGGGCATCGGCCTGATCCTGCTCTTCACGCAGGCGGGCGTGTCGCCGGGCTCCGTCATGGCGCCCCACGCGGCATTCGAGGAGGATTGCGCGCAGTGCCATGAGGACGTCGCGCATCCCTCACTCGCATGGGCGGCGGCCCTGCCGGATGCCGGGCTCTTCGATGCGGAGAAGCATCTCGCGAATTCGGAGAAATGCACCGTCTGCCACAGGTTCGGCGACGCGGCACTGGCCGCGCATGGCGTCGACATGCCGGCCGCCCGTGCAACGATTGCGGCGCGGGACCAGCGCTGGACCGAATGGTCGGAGGCGCGGCAGCCGGATTTCGAAGTGCGGTGGGCTGCGGCGTTCGTGCCCGACTCATATCTTGCCGCCGGCGCGGGCACGAAGGAGGAGCAGGAGAAAATCGCTTGCGTGACCTGCCATCGCGACCACGAAGGACGCGACTTCGATGCCACCTTCGTGACCGACGCGCAATGCCAGGTCTGCCACGCGGAAGCATTCGACGGATTCGCCGAGCACCCGCCCTTCTCGGCCTATCCGCACTTCGCGCAGGCGATGGTGGCGTTCGATCACGGAACCCACTTCGGCCGGCACTTTGCGACGTCGGCCAAGGATGGGATCGCACCGCCCGAGAGCTGCGCCTCGTGCCACGGGCTGGACGACCGCGGCGCCATGGTGGTTCAGGGCTTCGGCACATGCGCCTCGTGCCACGAGGCGGAGATCACCGATCCGCCGGGGAGCGAGCCCTATCTGGAGTTCATGGCACCGATGGGACTCGACCTTGAGACCCTTGCCGATCACAGCATCGGCGACTGGCCCTTTTACGCCGAAGCCGAGCCGAACGCGTTCCTGCATCTGATGCTGGAGGCGGGCGGCTACCTGGACGCAGACGATCTGGAGACCATCGCCGATCTCGACCTGCTGGACCTGACCGACGCCAGCAACGAGGAGCTGGAGGCGGTCGCCCGGCTCGCTTGGGCGTTCAAGACGATGACCCGTGACCTGGTGCGGGAGGGGCCGGCGCTCTTCGTCGAGGCGGCGCGGACACTCCATGACGGGGCGGCGCCCGACGAGGCGTGGGCCGATCTTGCCGCCTCCCTCTCCTTCGAGGTTGCGAGCCACGCCGCGGGAGAGTGGTTTCCCGCGCTCCTGGACGAGCTCGATCTCCACGAGGAAGAGGAGGAGGTCCCGACCACCGAGCTCGAAACGGACTTTGACGAGCCCGAAGGCGTGGACGACATCGACGAATGGCTGCGCTACGGCGGCTGGCGCTTTCAGGATCTCGCGCTGCTTTACCGGCCCACCGGCCACGCCGACCGCTTCCTGCGCGGCTGGCTGACGGCGGCGACGCCGCCGACGCCGGGCGCTGCCGCTCTCTTCGACCTGCTCACTGATGAGGACGGCCCTGTGGCCTGCGCGAAGTGCCATGTCTCGCCCAGGGCCGAGACGGACATGGAAGGCGACCGGCGCCTGAACTGGTTTGCCCGGGGAGCGCCAGAGGCCCGCCCGTGGGCCGTGATGGGTCCGGCCGCGACGACAGACGAGAGTCAGTCAGCAGCACCCTCCTGGCGCGAGCAGCGCTGGCACCTCAAACCCTTCTCCCACCTCTCGCACCGCCAGGCGGTCGCCGACGGGGGCTGCGTCTCTTGCCACAGGGTGGTTGCGGGCGCCGAGGACGCGCGGGGGCCTGCGGGCTTCTCGCCGGTCTCGCCCGACACCTGCACCGCCTGCCATCGGGAAGAAACCGAGCTCGCCGGCTGCGTGACCTGCCACGACTACCACTTCGATAACGCCGACGGCGCCCTGATGAGCGCAGGCGGCGACGTGACGATCAACAACCCCTTCGGAAAATGACGCCCTAATCCTTCGGGCGCAGGTCGAAGATGCGTTTGGCCTTGCCGATGGAGCGCTCGACCGAGCCGGGCTCGACAACGGAGACGTCGCTGCTGATCCCGATGCGGGACTTGATGTGGTCGGCGAGGTCGCGCCCGGCTGCCGCCCTGGTCGTCTCGTCGCCGGCATCGGTCTTCGCCTCGACCACGACCGTGAGTTCGTCGAGGCGTCCCGGACGGCGCACCTCGAGGTAGTAGTGCGGTGAGAGCCGCTCGTCCTCCAGCAGAATCTCCTCGATTTGGGAGGGGAAGAGGTTGACGCCGCGAATGATCAGCATGTCGTCGTTGCGGCCCTTGACCCGCTGCATCCGCCGCATGGTGCGTGCGGTGCCCGGCAGTAGACGGGTGAGGTCGCGGGTGCGGTAGCGAATGACCGGACACGCCTCCTTGGTCAGCGAGGTGATGACCAGCTCTCCCATCTCGCCGTCGGGCAGAACAGCGCCTGTCTCGGGATCCACGATCTCGGGATAGAAATGATCCTCCCAGATGTGGAGGCCATCCTTGCTCTCCACGCATTCGACCGCGACTCCCGGGCCGATGGCCTCGGAGCAGCCGAAAATGTCGATCGCCTGCATGTCGAAGCGGGATTCGATCTCGTCGCGCATCGCTTCGGTCCAGGTCTCGGCGCCGTGAATGCCGATTTGCAGCGAGCAGCCACGCGTATCCACGCCTTGGCGCTCGAACTCGTCGGCGATCGCCAGCATGTAGGACGGCGTGACGGCGATGACGCGGGGTTCGAAGTCGCAGATCATCCGGACTTGGCGCTCCGTAAACCCGCCGGACGCGGGGACTACGGTGCAGCCGAGCCGTTCCGCTCCGCCGTGGAAGCCGAAGCCGCCGGTGAACAGGCCATAACCGTAGGCCACGTGCAACATGTCGCCGGGCCGCGTGCCGGCAGCGCGCAGGCAGCGGGCGACGAGGCCGGCCCACATATCCAGATCGTTCCTGGTGTAGCCGACGACGGTGGGAATCCCGGTGGTGCCGCTCGACGCATGAATGCGGATGACCTGCTCCCGCGGCACCGCGAACATGCCGAAGGGATAATTGCGGCGGAGATCGTCTTTCACGGTGAACGGGAATTTCTTGAAGTCGTCGAGCGATTGAAGGTCGGCCGGACTCACACCGGCAGCGTCGAAGCTCGTCCTGTAATGGGCGACATTCTCGTAGGCGCGCTGCAGAGTCTCACGTAGCCGGGCGCGCTGTAATGTCGCAATTTCGTCGCGGCTGGCGGTCTCGATCGAATCGAGTTCGTCCGGGCTCGGGGGACGAGCAGAGTCGTTCATGAGATTCCTCCAACAGAGTTTCGCGATTCCCTCTCAGACAGCAATCCAGCCGAGCAAGCGGGCCGTCAATAGGGTTGACACTGCGCCCACGATAACGCGATAACATAGTTGCTATGCTGATGTAGCTTAAATAGTGCAGACAGTTCATAGAAACTCGGTCGCGACAGTCGTTCCATCTACCCCAACACCCGCGTTCTTCAACGTGGCGATCAAGGGAGCAACTGTCCATAACAACTGTATATGTTGGAATTAATCACGGACATACAAGGCATTAGGACGCAGAAATGATCAATATCTAGAAAGGGAGGGGCGGAAAGAGACCGATTGTACCGAGAATAATGTGGTTCACCGGGTTAGCTGCTTGTATGCTCGCCGCTCACGAAGCAAGCAGTTTGAGGTCCTGGCGGATGGCGAGCGACTGCGACGCGGAGAAGGACGTTGGCCCGCTACGCGTCTTCTTGTTCGGCTACGTGCTTCGACAATTGTTGGTGGTGAGGAGTCTCGCATCAATGTCTTGGCCGACCGCTAGGGTGGTGATCGTTACGCTGGCTCTGCTGGGGTTGGCGGCGGTCATTAGTGGCGAGAACGCGCGCGCCCAGGACGTCGATGAAGACATGGCGGAGGAAGCCGAGGGGCTGCGCGCCGACGAATTGCATGCGGCGGTGATGACCGAAGACCGCTTCCCGTCCGCGAGCGTCTGCGGCCAGTGCCATCCCAAGCAGTATCGCGAATGGTCCGTCTCTCCGCATGCCTACGGTCAGCTCAGCCCGGTGATCCTGGCGTTCCAGAACGCCACCACCAAGAAGGTCACTTCGACGGTAGGCGACTTTTGCCAGCGTTGCCATGCGCCGATCAGTGCCGCTCTCGGGCAGCGGCCCGAGATATCCGCCCTGGACCGTCCGCTGGTGGCGCGGGAGAGCATCACCTGCATTGCCTGCCATCGAGTGACCCAGAATTTTGGCCGCATTACAGGGCGGTATCCGATCGTGGAAGGCGACATCCACGAGCCGGTCTACAGCACGAGCTTCGGCGAAGGGCTCGCGGCGGTCCTCGACCAACCCGAGCGCTACCAGGTTCAGCCCAAGCGCGGCGAGCAAGGGCGCGCCATCCACGCCGAGGTCAAACCCTTCTTCGAGTTGCGCGCGCCGAACTTCTGCGGCGGCGTCTGTCATGAGGTGACGACCCAGACGGGCGCCCGCAGCCACGAGATGCTGACGGAGTACAAGCGCTCGCCGGCATCGGCCAAAGGCATCACCTGCGTCGACTGTCACATGGGAAGCGTCCAGGGCATACCGTCTCCCTTCGAGATGGGGCCGGCGGCCGTGGTTGGCGGCGTGCCGACCCAGGAACGCCCATTGTCGAACCACTTCATGGCCGGCCCGGATTATTCGATCGTCCATCCCGGCATCTTCCCGCACAACGTCGAGGCCGAGCAGTTCAAGACTCCGCACGAATGGATCGAGTTCGACGTCGAGGCCGGCTGGGGCACCGACGATTTCGAGGACGAGGTGGATGAAGACCACCCCTTCCCGCAAGCTTGGGAGTCGGTGGACGACCGTTACGACGCACGGGCAATCATCGACGAGCAGCTGGCATTGCTGGATTGGGCTGCAGAGCAGCGGCTGGAGGTCCTGCGCAACGGCTTCGGCCTCTCGGAGGTCAGCGACATCGACGTGTCGGATGACGGCATCGAATTCGAGCTGGAGGTCGCAAACCTGACCGAGGGTCACTACGTGCCGACGAGCTTCGATATCAAGCGCACGGTATTCCTGCAGATCACGGTGACCGATTCATCCGGCAGCGTCGTGTACCGCTCGGGCGATCGGGACCCCAACGGAGACCTTCGGGATTCGGAGTCGCGCTACGTCGTGGCGGGGGTCCTCCCGCACGATGACGATCTCTTCAACCTGCAATCCAAGACCTACGTGGCGATCGTTCGGGGGCCGGAGCGCGCGCAGAACCTCGCACCGCCGATGTCGCTGACCGTGTTGCCCATGGTGCGCCCCGACCCGCGGCCGACGCTCTTCTACGGTCGAACCCGTGGCAGCCGGAAGCACCGCACCGGCATCCCCGCCGGTCAGTCGCGCACCGCGAGCTACGAGGTGCCGGCGGAGACCCTGCGCTCAGGCGAGACCTACACGATCGACGCGCGCCTGATCTTTCAGCCGGTGCCGATCAACCTGATCCACGAGAGCCAGCCGGCCGGCTTCGACTATGGCCTCAGTCCGAAGGAGGTCGCCGACCGTATCGTCAAGGATGCGACCGAAATCTGGCGCCGCACTGCGACCGTTCGCTACGCGCCCGTGACGAAGGGTTGATCGCCATGGCCCGCGGTCGGACAAGAGGTCGAGGACTTGCGCGCGCGCTGGCTGCGGTGCTGGCGCTTGGCTCCTGCGCGGCGCTCTCGCCCGCCGCTGGCGATGAGCTCGGGATCGACCTGTCGGATACCCCCCTCCCGCTGCTCACCTTCGAGGATCTGCCCGCGCGCGCCGGCCCGATCATCGAAATCGGCCGCGGCATCAACGAGGTCGGGCCGCTGTCGGAGGGCATCGAGCTGCCGACCGGCGCGGTCTGGCAGCCCGCGCTCTGGATTTACGGCTCGCAGCGTATCGCCCTGCTCGCCACCGACGGCGACCGGCGAACCCGGCCGGGTGGCGACCGCAGCGAAGTGATGACGCGGATGGACCTGTTCGCCAATCTGCAGCTCTCCGGCACAGAGCGGATTCTGGCGCACCTGCGCCCCATGGACAGGAAGGGACAGTTCGCCGGCCGGGTGCTCGGACCGGACTTGGCGGAGAGTGACTGGAAGGCGGAATGGGACGCCGACTTCGAGACCATCTTCTTCGAAGGCGACCTGGGCGAGATGTTCCCGCTTATGGACCCGCAGGACAGCGGCAGCGGCGATCTCGCCTTCGTCGTCGGCAGGTTCCCGGTCGAGTTTCAGAACGGCTACCTGGTCCGGGACGAGATGACCGCAATCGGCCTCTCCCAGGACAACATTCAGATGGAGGGCTCTTCGGGCATTCGGATCGCGGGCCTCTGGGCCTTCGATCACATCAACGAGCCCACCAGCATGCCCGACGAGCGCGACGTCGACCTGTTCGGGCTGTTCATCGAGGGGGACTTTCCCTGGGGCCTGCTGGAGCTGGATGTGGCCGGCACACTAGCGGGTGAAGAACGCGGCAAGCAGGTCAACGCCGGCGTCGGCTGGACCGGCCATATCGCCGGGAACAACTACTCCGTCAACGCCAATGTCTCGCACCACTACGACCAGTCGGCGGCGGTTAAGGAGGTCAAGGATTTCGACGGGGCTCTTCTGGTCGGCGGTTATTCGACGGAAGTGAACCTGCGGCGCGATCTCCTCTATGCAACGGGATACTGGGCAGCAGGCGACTTCGGACGCGTCGCCAGTAACGCGTCACCGCCGCTCGGCCCGGTCGGTCTGTCCTACGCGGGCGTCGGCCTCGGCGGCTACCGCCCGGCGCTCTGGCCGCGCCCGCTTGATTCCGCCGGCTTCGCCGCTGGCTATCAGATGTTCTTCAACGAAGAGCGGACCAACTGGGTGGTGGAAGTCGCGCATCGGCAGGACCTGGCCAAGGACAATGCCTCCGGCGACACCAGCGGCCTCGCCCTGACCACGCGGGTCCAGCAAAAACTCTTCGAGCACCTGATGCTTCAGCTGGACGCGTATTACGCCATTCACTCCGGCGACGGTCGCGGGCCCCAGGACGCCGAGACGGACGAAGATTCCTCGGCCATCCGCCTGGAACTCCGGGTCAACTTCTAGCCAACGCTCAAGGATGTCGCGGGAGCGCGAGGGACAGACCCGATGACCGAAGCGACCAAGGCTCTCGGCCTTGTCCTCAAGAACGACACCTACGAGCTGGCCCGCTTCTCGGAGGCGGTCGAAGACTTCGCCGAACGGAACGACTTCAGCGAAAAGGACACTTACGAAATCCAATTGTGTCTCGAAGAGGTATTCATGAACGTCGTCAACTATGGGTTCGACGACCTCGACGAGCACGATATTCAGGTCGACCTGCAGCTTGGTGACGACAACCGGACTCTCGTCGTTCGAGTCGTTGACGACGGCAGGCCCTTCGACCCGCTTGCCGGAGCCCAGGACTCGGACCTCGACACGCTCCTCGAAGACCATGCCATGGGCGGCATCGGCTATCGCCTCGTGCACAAGTACGTGGACGACATTTCCTACCAGCACCAGGACGGGCGCAATCATCTGATCCTGACCAAGAAAGTCGCCGCTCAGGACGCGGCGGACTAATGCGCAGGTGGTGAGAGAGGCCGGTCGCCATGACGGTCCTTGAACGCACGCCCGAAGCGGTCCTCGACTTCTGGTTGAGCGAAATGCGCTCCATCGCCGACGCGACTGGCGACAACTGGCGCGAACGCATGCTGATGTGGCGGATCGGCCCCTTCGCCCGCAGCACGGAGAACAGACGCTTCCTCGGAGTCCAGCGTGAATGGTGCGAGCAAATTCATCGGGAGGGCATGGACAATTTCTTCGCCGACCCGGTGTGGGAAACGCCGCGGGGCACGTTGGCGAAGATCATCGTGCTGGACCAGTTTCCGCGCGGCGTCTATCGCGGCACGCCGACGGCCTATGCCTACGATGCGATCACCGGGCCGCTGTCGTGCCAGGTCTGCGACATGGAATGGGACATCAGGGACTACGGCATCGTCGAGCGCATGTGGGGCTATATGCCCTTCAGCCACGCGGAAAGCCTGGTGCTGCAGGAGCGCGGCGTCGAGAAGTTCATCAAGTGGAGCGAGGACCTGGTCGCCAAGGTGGCGCCGGAGCGCCGCAAGATTAACCAGTTCGTCAGCTGGTCGTTCATCAAGGCGACGATCGAGCATTCCGAGGTCCTGCTGAACTACGGGCGCTTTCCGCATCGCAACGCGATCCTGCGCCGGCCGCACAAGCCGGGCGAGCCGCGTTATCTCAACGACGCGGTGCGCCCCTTGTGGACCTTCACGCAGCCGCCGAAGCCCGACTACTTCGCCATACTGGGCGCCCTCTACCGGGTGAACGGCACGCTCGACGAGGACTGTATCGCGCCCGACACGCTGGCCTCGCTACAGGAAGACCTTCCCATCGCACAGGATGCGCCCCATTCCCTCATGGACGTGTTCGGTCTCACCGGCAGCGACACGGTGGATTATCCGACGCTGTACCGCCACGTCTTGCTTCCGGAAAAGTCCGAAGCCTTCGATGCTCTTTGCGCCGCGCCGCTGATCGTGGACCTGATGGATAAGGTGAAGGGGATCATTCTGAAGGACAGCAGCGAAACCTGGCCGCCGAAGAGCGCGAAGCATTCCGTCAATCCGGTGATCGATGTCCAGGCCCTGAATGCAATCGTCAGCGGCAGCGCTCCCCCCGCCGACGCATGAAGGATCTGCCCTGAATCGCCCCCCACCCGGACATCGTTGACACCTCTCTGCCCCGCGCGGATAGTCCGGCGCCCGTTCCAGCGGCGCCCGCTGCGGCGGCCCGAACCGGTCAGGCTCCCGCCCCATGTCCTCACCTTCCATCCCAGCCAGTAGTGACGATACGGCCGGTGATCCGGCTTCCGTGATCGCCTTCCAGGGGGCGCCGGGCGCCTATTCCGAGGCCGCTTGCGTCGCGCGCTATCCGGCGATGACCACGCTCCCCTGCAAGACCTTCGGCGATACCTTCGCTGCAGTCTCCGAGGGCCGCGCGGCGCTCGCCATGATCCCGATCGAGAACTCCGCCGCTGGCCGCGTCGCCGACATTCACCAGCTCCTGCCCAAGTCCGACCTCCACATCATCGCCGAGCACTTCGAGCGGGTCCGCCACAACCTCCTCGCCTGCCCCGGCGCCGACCCCTCGGGGCTCGAGACCGTGCTCTCGCACGTGCACGCGCTCTCCCAGTGCCGCAAGCTGATCGCGCGGCTGGGGCTGCTGCCGGTGGTGCACGTCGATACCGCAGGCGCCGCTGCCGAGGTGGCGGCGGCAGGCGATACCACGCGGGCCGCGATCGCGTCCCGGCTCTCGGCCGAGACCTACGGGCTCGCTGTCGTGGAGGCGGACATCGAGGACGAGGCGCACAACACGACCCGTTTCGTGGTGCTGTCGCGCGAGCCGCTCGACCCCGAGCTCGACGAGGGGCCGATGATCACCTCGTTCATGTTCGAGTGCCGCAACGTTCCGGCGGCGCTCTACAAGTGTCTGGGCGGCTTCGCCACCAACGGGGTGAACATGACGAAGCTCGAGAGCTACATGGTGGGCGGCACCTTCTCTGCGACGGTGTTCTTCGCCGAGGTGGAGGGCCACCCGGCGGAGATCGGGCTGGGGCGGGCCCTGAGCGAGCTTGACTACTTCTCGCGCGAGGTGCGGATCATGGGCGTCTACCCAGCCCACCCCTACCGGCGCGAAGACGCCGCCAACCACCGCTGAAGCGAGCGCGGTGCGTTGTCGACGCGGCTGGAGAGTTCCCGATTCACACGGAAACGCTCTCGGTTTTTGTCGCTCACGGCAGCCGGCCTAGGGCCGGCACCTCCGCGAGGGCGCCGCATTCGCGGCGGGCCACGGTCGCGGCCTGTCGCGCGTCCGCCGAAGACGGACGCGCTCTACCCCGGCGGCAGTCCGGCGGTGAGCCCGCCATCGATCACGAGCGCCGTGCCGGTGACCCAGCGGGCCTCGTCGGACGCGAGATAGAGGAACGCGCCCGCGATTTCATCGGGCTGGCCGATGCGTCCCAGGGGATGCGCGGCATCGACCGCCGTCCGGCTCGCCACAGGGTCGTCCTGCGCCTCGAAGTAGGTCAGGACCATCGGCGTCTCGACGAAACCGGGGCAGACGCAGTTCGCGCGGATGCCGTGCGCGGCGCCGTCGAGAGCCATGCACTTGGTCAGCATCACGACGCCCGCCTTGGCAGCGGAATAGCCGTGCTGACCGGCCATGCCGATGATCCCGGCGACCGATGCGGTGTTCAGAATCGTCCCGCCGCCGGCCTCCACGAAGCGCGGCCATGCCGCCCGGGAGACCCGGTAGATGCTCGACAGGTCGAGGTCGATCACGCGATCCCATTCGTCGCCGGCCAGCGTCTCGACGGTGCCCATGGTGGGAATCGCGGCGTTGTTCACGAGGATGTCGACGCCGCCCAGCGCCTCCCACGCGCGATCCATCATGGCGGCGACCGAGTCTTCGTCACCCACGTCGGCAGCGATGCCGAGCGCCCTTCCGCCCCGGTCGCGGATGGCTGACGCGCGCTCGTCCGCGCCGGCGCTGTTCAGATCGGCAATCGCGACGGCCGCGCCTTCCGCCGCGAAGCGCTCGGCTGTCGCGGCGCCGATGCCGGATGCAGCGCCGGTCACCAGCGCGCGCTTGCCTGCCAGGCGCATCAGCGCCGCCTCGATCGGGAGATGATTGTGGACATGGACCTGCCGGAACACCATTCAAGGGGAGACGAGGCTACAGGCGCTGCGGCAGAGACGGCAAGGGCGCTTGTGCAGGACCCTCGCCAGCACATGATGTGTCGGGTTTGGGAGCGGGACCCCCGGGGTTAGGACAGGCGCTTCGACATGATTCGACCAGTGCATCGGACATTCAAAGGCCGGCCACCTTTGGCGCCGCGTTGACCCGGACCGAGGACGGTACCGCGTGATGGACCGGGCGCCGTGATCGCGCAGGCCATCATGCGCAGGCCGGTGGCGTTGATCGCCGTGATGTGCCTGGCCGAGGTGCTGGCGATGACCGGCTTCGCGGCCTACTGGTCGCTGCTGCCGGTGCTTCAGCCCGAATGGCACATGAGCAACGCCATGGCCGGCTGGCTCTCGGGCGCCTTCTTCGGCGGCTACGTCCTCGTGGTCCCCTTCTTGAGCGCGATGACCGACCGGGTCGATGCGCGTTACGTCTTCATCCTGGGCGCGGTGCTCTCGGCGGGCGGCCTGGTCGGGCTGGCCTTCCTCGCAACGGGATTCTGGTCCGCCCTGCCGTGGCGCGTGATCGCGGGCGCAGGCCTCGCCGGCACCTACATGCCGGGCCTCAAGGTGCTCACCGATCGCCTGCCCGAGGCGCGACAGGCGCGCGCTGTCGCCTTCTACACGGCCTCGTTCAGTATCGGGACCGCAGTCTCCTACGCGCTCGCAGGCGGCGCGGTGGAGTGGTTCGGCTGGCGCGGCGCTTTCCTCTTCGTGGCAGCCGGCCCGGTTCTCGGCGTCATCGCGCTTGCGACGGCCGTCGCACCGAGGGAGCCGGAAGCCGCCGCCGAGGAGCGCGGCCACGTGCTCGACTTCCGCCCGGTGCTGCGCTCGCGGGAGACGATGGGCTACATCATCGCCTATGCCGGCCACGGCGCCGAGCTCTTCGCCATGCGCTCCTGGATCGTGCCCTTCCTCGTGTTCTGCCTGGGCAGCGGCGCCGAATTCGAGCTCGACGCCACGCTCTTCGCCACCGCGATCGCGCTCGTCGCCGTGGTTTCGAGCGTCGGCGGCGCGGAGCTGGCATTGCGCATCGGCCGCGTGCGCCTGCTCACCTGGGTGATGCTGGCGACCTTTGCGATCAGCGTCGCAGTCGGATTCTCCTCGCCGCTGCCCTTCGCTGCGGTGGTGGTCCTCTGCCTGATCTATTCCGCCGCGATCCAGGCCGATTCGGCAGCGCTCACCGCCGGCGCCGTCGCCACCTCCCCGGTGGGCCATCGCGGCGCCACGCTGGCGGTGCATTCGACGCTGGGGTTCGGCGGGTCGCTCTTCGCGCCGGCGCTGGTGGGCGTGGTTCTCGATCTCTCCGCCCCCCTCGGCGGGACGACCGCATGGGGTCTCGCGTTCCTCACCATGGGGTCGATGGCGCTGCTGAGTTTCGGCTTCTTCATCCTGCAGCGCCGGCGTCCGGCTCGTGGGTAAACAGCGGTCATGCCCGACAAATCATATTCTTGAAATTGGGCTGGAGCGCTATGTCACAACTGGCATGCCATTTTATCTGTTCTATATGGTCACAATTGGTGATACTTATGCGTTCCGCCGCCGGTTTCCCTGTCCTCGCTGGGCCGGTCGCAGCGTAGTCGCGGCGCCGCGTCCGATCCCGGGCCGGCGGCGGACAAGGCCCCGGCGCCGCTGGCGGCCACTGTTTGCCTCCTGGGCTCTCGGCGGTCAGGTGGCGCCGGGGCCGGCCTCGAAGGCCGGAGGAACGAGCCGCGCCCGCGGGTTAGGCACCGCCTCCCAGCAGATGAGCGTTGATCTGGTCGAGCTGCTTGTCGAGGCCGGCCATCATCCTGTCCACGCCGTCGAGGGTCGCGCGGAGCGCCGCGATCTCCCCCTGCACCGCCGTGACCGAGCGGCCGAGCGCGGCAAACTCGCGGGCATCCGGGAGAGATTCGAGCGCGGTGGAGAGCTTGACCAAGCCGCGCTCGACCGTCTCCATGCGCGCCCCCAGGGAGCCCACGCCGGTGTCGCGCGTCTCGAGGTCGCCCAAGCTCTTGTTGATGACGGCGCTGGCGGATTCGAGCCGGCGCACCCGCACGAAGAGGCCGACGCAGGCCGCGACGATGGCGCTTACCACGCCGCGCGCAATCCAGTTTTCGAGATCGCTCATCTGGCGGCCGACCCGCCCTCGCGCGAACGCCGCTTCTCGATCTGACGGGCTCCGAACCACCACAGCATCGCGGCGGTGAAGAGGTAGAGCACGGTCTCGACGATGCGGGGCCGGAGGCTCACGGCCGCCAGATCCGAGGCGCCCAGCAGGAAGTAGATCGCGCCCACGAGGGCGAAGAGGCTCCACGTGAGCGCCGGCCGCGTGAGGCCCCGCACCACATCGACGAGCTGCATCGCCCAGCCCTCGCCGGGGCGGGACCAGCGGCGGGCGGCCTCCTTGTACGAGGCCTCCATGGCCTCCCACTCGGCCGTCTCGCGCGCGGCCTGGGCCTCGATGGCGGCGTGGGCGGCGGCGCCCTCGGCCTCGGTCTTGGCGAGCTCGATGTCGAGGCGGCGCAGGTCCAGCTCCTGGGCGTGCCGCTGGCGCGACTGGAAGAAGTCGACCACGGCCGAAAGCGCCGTGCCCAGAAGCCCGGTCGCGCCGCCGGTGAGCACCGAGACGCCGAAGTTGAAGAGCGTTTCAAGCATGGTTCATCTCCCACGCGCCTGCCGGCGCAATCTCCCGCGCGCCTGCCGGCGCGATTTCTTTACGCGCGCCTGCCGGCGCGACTTCTTTCCGCGCGCCTGCCGGCGCGACTATCTCCAGTTCGAAGGGCCGGCCTGCGGCCCAGTCCATGAGCTGACGCAGGGCCGTGCGCGAGGCGAGAACCGCCGCCTGCCTGCGCCCGCCCACGGCCAGCCGGCCCCGGCGGAGACCGGGAAGCAGGCAGCCCTGGGTGTGGGTATGCCAGCCGCGCTCCACGTCGCCGCCGAGATTACCGGCATGAAAGAGGATGTGGCTGCGGCCCGGCACATGCGTCACCAGCAGGCAGCGCCGATGCCGTGGTGAGAGATGCGGCACCACCTCGTAGAGCCCGGCGGGGATGCAGGAGCGGTTGCGCCGGTTGCCGCGCCAGGGTGGCTCCATGATCCAGGTGGGCGAGAGGCCGGGGCCACTCAGGATTCCCTGGGTGCCCTGCTCCCCTTCGTGCCGGCGGCTGAGGATCGCGCGTTGCATGGCGCGATCATTGCGGCACGTGTCCCGCTCGTGCACCGCACCATGGTCCAGGGTGTCCCGCGCCCGGTGGCAAACGAGGAGTCCACCAAGAGTAGGGCCGGACCGCAGGTCCGGAGCGCGCGACTGCGCGCCGCGCCGTGAGGCGCGTAAGCCAAGCGAGCGGAGCGAGCGCCCGGCGATTGAGGGAAATGATTAACTCCCGGAGCGCGCGACCGAGGAAAATGATCAAGCCTCGATGCGCGCGACCCGTGTGGGACGGGAAGCACAAAATTTTGGGCGGGATTCGGCGGGATTGAGCGGGACACGTGGGAATCCGGACAATGCGGATCGCGCGCCGCCCTCATCGCCAGACCTTACCCTCGACAGTCTTGCCGATAGCAGCGACGGTCTCCGGCGAGAGGCCGCTCTGGCGCTTGCACCGCGCCGTCGCGCACTGTTGGTTCTCGATCTGCATGGGGCGATCCTGGGCCACGGCGCCCCGCCGATGCACCCTACCCTGGTGCGGGTTCTATCGACCGTGTGCGGCTCGCGCCTCGCTCACTCGACCAGCCACTTCCTGCGCCAGAACTCGATGGCGTTGAGCGCCATCGTCGGGCCGATCAGGTCGGGCGTCGCGCCGAGCGCCACGCGGCGCTCGGGGGCACCCTCCACACCCTCCCACGGCAGCGGGCCCTGCCAGACGATCTTGTCCCTGATCGCGTAGAGGGCGCAGGCGGGCCGGGCGACGGGGTGAGCCTTCGCAACGCCCGCCCGGCAAAGCTTGAGCGCCCGGTGCTCGTACTGGACGTCCTTGATCGGCCCGGCCCGGATGTCGTCGAGGAGATGGCAGCCGCCGGTGCCGCAGTAGACATACCAGCCGCCCCGCCCGTTGCGGTCGAGAGCGAGCACGGCATAGCCGCCCCGCGCGCGGTGCAGGTAGTCGCCCCACCACGCCGTGAACCAGGCGGGCGCGCCTTCGTGCAGTGCGTCGGCAGACGCCGCGGTGGCGCGTATCTTGTGGCCATCGACGTGAGTAGGCGGCGTGCAGGCGGCGAGCGCGGCAGCCGCCAGGGCGACGATCAGCGCCGCGCGGAGCATCACTCGAAGGTGCGGGAGGACCAGCGCACTTCGCCAACCACCTCCGCCTCCCGCGGCCAGGGCACCGGCTCCCAGGACGGGTGATCGCTGGCGAGGAACCACTGGCGTCCGCGCCGCTCCAGCCGCTTCACCACCAGGCCCTCGCCGGTGGTGACCGCGAAGATGCGCCCGGCGCGGCGGCGGGTACGCTCGCGGTCCACCAGAATCTTGGAGCCGGCAGGCAACGTAGGCTCCATCGACTCGCCCCGCACCGAAATCACGACGCAGCGGGTCGGGTCGATGCCGTGGCCGTCGAGCCAGTCGCGGCGGAACCAGACCGGACCCTTGACCGGCGCCTCGTCGAGATTGACCGTCCCGCCGCCCGCCGCTGCGGCGACCTCGCGCGTCCCCACCGAGCGCGCACCGGGCGGCACGCCGTTCTCGTTCGCCGCCGCGACCGGCCGCGCGTCCGAGCCGGCGAAGCCCGCCGCAGGATGCGGGCGCAGCTCTTTCGGAATCGGATCGCCCCCGGCGTCCGTGACGAGCCGCACCAGCGACCGGACCGGCCCCTCCAGGCTGAATATCGGCACCGCCGGCGGGGCCGCCGGGGATGCACCGCCCCACTCCGAGGCCGGCTGCTCCGCCAGTGCTCCCGCTTCTCCCGCACCTGCAGCGCGGACTGCGCCGGCCTCGCCGGTCTCGCCATTGGCAAGCGCATCGGCAGGCGAAGCGATCGAGAGCGTCAGCCCAAGCGCAGCGCAGATTTCGGCCGCACGGTCCACCGACGGCGCCTGTTGGCGGGTCGGGTCCAGGATCCCCCGCAGCGTCCAGGGCCTGAGCCCGTGGGCGGCTTCGAAGCGCCGCGCGCCCACCCCGGCCGCCGCAAGCGCCTCGCGCACGGCGCGGCGGATCTGCTCGCTCGGTCGAGTCGATTCGTTCATGTGCACAATATAGCACAAACGATCGTGCATGAAAGTGCTTGAACCGAGTATGCGTGATCGGGCATATATGCGTGATGGTGCACAGTGACCGTTTGCTCATTTCCCTCATCCACGCCTTCGCCGACGCCCGCGGCCTCTCCGTCTCCTACGCCTCGCGCCTCCTGACCGGCAGCGGCGACACGGTCGACCGCGTCACCGCCGGCGCGAGCATCACCGCGCGCCGGGCCGAGACCATCCTCCGCCGCGCCGCGCAGAACTGGCCAGCCGACCGCGCCTGGCCCGCAGGTATTCCCCGCCCCGCGCCCGCGAGCGACGACGAGCCGACAGGGGACGGAGGCGACATCCGCCCAAGAGAACCAAGAAAGATGAATGGGAGACCCCGATGACCGCATCAACCGTGCCGCCGCCAAGGACTCCGCGCGCGTCCCGCGCGACCCTGCCGCCGCCAATATCTATGCAGAACATCCTCGCCCTCGCCCGGAGCTTCGCCGCGGCGCGGGGGGCGACGGAGGCACTGGCCGAAGACATCAAGGCGGTGCAACGCAAGGCCCTCGGCGGCCGGCTCCGCGCGCTTCGCAACCGCGTCGCCGAGCAGGCAGCGTCCGAAGACGCACTACGCGCCGCGATCCTGGCCCGGCCCGATCTCTTCGCCAGCCCGCGCACAATCACGTTGGACGGCATCAGGTTCGGGCTCCGCAAGCGACCGGGCACCGTCTCGCTGGCCGATGAGGCGCAGACGATCGGACGGCTGCGCGCGCGCTTCCCCGACCGGGCCGAGGCGCTGATCCGCGTCAGGGAGTCGCTGGACCGTAGCGCGCTCCGCAAGCTCCCGGCGGGCGAGCTTGCCCAGATCGGCGTCACCATCGCGAACGCGGCCGACGAGGTGACCATCGCCGGCGGGCGCGACAACCTCAATCGCGTCGTCGCCGCCTTGCTGGACGATCACGCACCGGCGGAGGCGGCATGAGAAGCGGACGCGTGCGCAGCATGCGGAGGGAGGAGACACGGCCAGCGACAGGGTCGGGCGGGCGCGCCCGCGCCGAGCGGCTCTGGCAGGAGACCGTCGCCCAGCCGCGCACGCCTCCGGATGACAGCGGCGGATCGGACGCCCCCCTTCTCGCCCCGTCCCTCTGCTCCCCGAGAGGAGGGGGAACGCAGACGGCTACCGCCTCTTCTCCCTCTCCTCCCTTCGGGGAGGAGAGGGCCGGGGTGAGGCGGGGGCCTGTTACTTCAAGAGAACCCCGCCAACCGGCAGACCGGGCGTCGAAGGGTGCACGCCTCCCCGGCGGGCCGGCGACGCGCAAGCTGCGGGCGCTCTGGCAGAGCGCCTATCACCTCGGCCTGATCCACGACCGCTCGGACGACGCACTCGGCGCCTGGCTCCACCGGCTGGCGCACCTCGATGGCGACGCCGGCACCGCATCGGCCGGTCTCGACCGCCCCATCCAGGCGCTCAAGGCCTGGCTCGCGCGGGGCGCCGGCGTGGACTGGCGGCCGCATCTGTCACTCGGGCAGGACGGGCGGGTGCGGGAGCGGCATCGCCCGCGGGCGCGCGTGCTGGAGGCGCAATGGCGCCTGCTCCACCGCCGGGGCCGGCTGCGGATCGGGAGCGAGGCAGCACTCGGCGCCTACGCCACGCGCTACGCGGGCCTCGGCCGCGCAGACTCCCATCTCGCGCTCAGCAATGCCCAGGCCGATGCCCTGATCCGCCACCTCGGCACGTGCATCCGCCGGGCGAGCGAGCGCCATGACTGACTCCGCGCCTCTTCCCGGCGTGCTGGAGGAGATTGCGGACATCGCGGGCAGAGCGACCGCGATCGCGATGGCGCTAGCCTGGGGCGGGCGCGAGATCCATATCCCGAAGCCGCGCCATCTCGCGCGTCACCCCGACCACCCCCTCACCCGCCTGCTGGAGGCGGAGGGGACCGCCCTCCAGGTCTCGGACTATCTCGGCGGCTGCAGCGTCTACCTGCCGCGGGCGCGCCGCGCCTGCGCCGTGCACCTCGCCGCCGGCGGCGCCAGCCCCGGCGAGATCGCGGCGCGCCTCTCCCTCTCCCCCAGCGCGGCCCGGCGCTACATCAGAGGCGTGCCGTGAGGCAGCCCTTGGCGGGCGCCCTGCGCATGAGTGATATGCTCGCAGGGTAGCCCGTCCGGCGTTGCACATTAGTCGCGTCATAACCACATCTCGGTCAGCGGCGCAGCGCCTGCATTCCCGCGTGGGAGCGGGCCGCGCGCCAGCGATCGGTCCATGGAGCGGCAGCCACCGCAGCCCGGTTAGAAGAGGAACGTCGTCATGTCCCAGACATTGCACCCCACGAAGATCGACATTGCCGACAACACGCGCGCCGCGATGGTCGGTCTGCTCAACGCGCGCCTCGCCGACGCGGTGGACCTCGCCACCCAGATGAAGCAGGCGCACTGGAACGTGAAGGGCCCCTCCTTCATCGCGCTGCACGAGCTCTTCGACGCCATCCACGTGGCGGTTCAGGGTCATGTCGACAACCTGGCGGAGCGCATCACGGTGCTGGGCGGCACCGCGCGGGGAACCGCCGCCGTGGCCGCGGCGGATTCGGGCCTCCCCGCCTATCCGCTGGAGATCACGGCGGGTTCCGATCACGTGGAGGCCGTTAGCGTGGCACTCGCGACCTTCGGCAAGGGCATCCGCGCCGCCATCGCCGAAGCCGGCGAGGCCGGTGATGCCGACACCGAGGACCTCTTCGTCGAGGTCTCCCGCGACATCGACAAGAACCTCTGGCTGGTCGAAGCCCACGCCCAATCGGCGAACTAGGGTGCGTCCGACTTTGACGGATGCGCGACAGGCCGCGACCGCGGCCCGCCGCGAATGCGGCGCGCCCCCGCAGGCGCCGGCCCGTCGTGCCGGCAGGCGCGCGAGATCGCAGGACGGCCGGCTGCCGTGAGCGACAAAGAATCAGAGCGTTTCCGTGTGAAAGGGTAAGCTCTAGAAGCGCGACGTCAGGCGGAAGCCGATGCCATGCTCCGGCGGAATGGTCTGATCGGTGGCGCTTTCGCGCCGCCGCGCCTCGAGGGCGAGCTCCAGCGAACCCTCGTCCAGCGGGTCGCCGCCGCGTACCAGCCGCCAGCCCAGGCTGTAGTCGCGCGCGGTGTTGGACAGGCCGACGGCGATCTCCGGCGTCGCGGTGAAGCGGTCTCCGAAGGCCCCGAAGCCGTAGCCGAAGCGCGCCTCCAGCCGCCGGTGATGCAACCCGTTGCCGTTGTCGTTCGCGGCCAGCCCCGCCAGTGTCGTGCGGCCCGGTAGCGGGCCGGAGCCGCCATGCGCCGGGGCGCCCAACGTTTGGGTCAGGCTTAGCCGCGGCCCCCGGTCGCCCGTCACCGGGTCCCAGGCGAAGGAGCCCGAAAGCCCGCGCTCCCGGAAGCGCTTCGCCTCGTGGACGAGCAGACCGCGCCCGCGCAACTCCGCGCCCAGCCCTCGCTTGGGGTCGGCCCAGGCGATCCCGGCGCCGATTTCAGCGCCGAAGCCGGTCTCCGCGTCGCCGCCGTCGCGGCGTAGCCCGATTTCGGCGCTCGGCGTCAGCGTCGAGCCGTCGGCAAGCCGGAACGGCCGCGAGCCCTCCAGCCCGAGCCTGAACCGCGTGACCTCGGCCTCGGCAGCCGCCAGGTTGCCGCCTGGCCCGGATGTCGCGTCCGATGCGGTGTGCACGGTCATGGCATCGGTCTTCACCGCCAGCGAGACACCATCGTCGCCACCGTCGAGCGCCACGCCGCGCAGCCCGACCGCCGCCATCCGGAGATCCAGGTCGGCCCTGATCGCCTTGGCGCGGGTGCCGTCCTCCGCGCGCGGCTCCAGTGTCAGGCTGCCGTCGCCGTAGCCCGCCACGCCCCACACCGAGAGCCGCTCGCCCAACGAATGCCCGACCCAGGGCCACAATCCGGTGAGCGTCGCGCTGACCGTGCCGTCGCCCTCGCCCCAATAGGCGCCGTCACCCCGGCTGTGAGAGACTGCCAGCCCGGCCGTCCAGTCCCCGCGCGTCCAGTCCGCCCCCAGCAGGCCGCTCGTCACCTCGCCGTCGACCGACACATCGCCCCCCGCTTCCGCGCTGCCAGCCTGCCGGCCCGAGAAGCCCGTCACCGCGCCCCGGCCCCAGACCGAGACGAGGCCCCTGTCGCCGGTCTCCGCAGTCAGCGAGAAGGACGAGCCCGGCAGCAGATCGCGCTCGCTCATCGGCTGCCCAAGGCCGGACGCATCGGCCTCGCTGGACATCGGATATCCTTGCGGGCCGGCTACGAATGCCGGGCCGGGGCCGATCCGTTGCCCGGCGACGTGCGCCTCGACGCCGGGTGCCGGCTTCGCCTGCATCCGGTGGTCCACCGCATCCAGCACCCGATCCGCCACCGTGCGACCGAAGCGCCCGATCCACGCCTTCGGCATCGGGTCGCTGTTGATGATCTTCCCCGGCGCGGTCGCGTCCTGCAATCGTAGCCGCGACGACGGGCGCGGGTTGGACAGCGTCATCGTCATCCTTTCGTCGCCCTCGTCATGACTGTCTTTGAGCACCCGTACGTCGATTATCTTTGCCGTCTCTCTCGGCGCAAAGGTCAGTGTGCCCGAGGTCGCCTCGTAGTCCTGCCCGGCCTGGGCCGTGCCGTCCGAGGTGGCGTAGTCGACTCTCACCGGGATCGGCAACATCCGGCTCAGGAACACCTTGAAGCGCAGAACGCGCGAGCGGTGACCAAAGGGTAAGGGGTATTTCAGGAAGGCAGCCGCGTGGAACACCGACACTCTGGCCGTATCGGGTGGCTCGCCGCGGCAGGGCCCGGGCGACAGCCGCCAGCCGCATTTGGTCACGTTGGCCAGAGCGACGAACGGGACGGTAACTGTGCTATAGGACGTCGTGTCGCACTTGGCGGTGATGGTGCAACTGTAGTTGTCGCCGGAAATGGTGGCGGAAGCGGTTACAGCCCCGCACTGCTTCGACGCCATGCTCACCCGCTTGAACTGCGCCTTGCACCCCGCGTCGGTGACCGCATCCGCCCTGTTGCAGATTCCGATGTCGGAACAGCAGGAGATGCCGCGGATACGGTGGCGGGTGTCGCCGTCCCGCGGGAGAGCGTCAGCAAGATGGAGCGTCCGGTCGCTGGCCGACACCAGGTCCACCTTGGCCACGACCTTGCCGTATTGAGAGCATTGGTTGCTGACATGGTAGGGGCTCTTCTTGAACAGGCCCCGGTTCTTCCACCAGGCATACAGGCACTCGGCGTCCCTGTGGTTCACCCTTTCCGCGCGGCTGCATTGACTGGCTTCGGCGTTTTCCGGGAGTAATAGAAGCGCACCGGCGAGAAGCGCGATTGCTGCGACTCCTGACCGGCCGATGTCTCTTGCGGTCATTTCGGTGCTCCGTCCCCGATCCATGGGGCGCACCCCAAGGGGGTGCTCTACCAATTCAGGTGGGGGAGTTCCGCCGCCGCAGCCAGTCGGATTTTCCAATGGGGGCGATAGGAAATGGCTATTGGCGGGCGCTGCTGGCGAAGAGCGGTTGACCTGGCGCCGCCCGAGGCGTCAGGAATTTTCCCAGAGTGCAATCGGGGACGCCTTGGGGATGGCCAAGAGTACGAGCGTGGTATCTGTTGGAGGCCGCCTAGAATCGCGACGTCAGGCGGAAGCCGATGCCAAGCTCCGGCGGAATGGTCCGATCGGTGGAGGTTTCGCGCCGCCGCGCCTCGAAGGCGAGCTCCAGCGATCCCCCGTTCGGCGCGTCGCCATCGCGTACCAGCCGCCAGCCCAGGCTGTAGTCGCGCGCGGTGTTGGACAGGCCGACGGCGATTTCCGGCGTTGCGGTGAAGCGGTCGCCCAAGGCCCCGAAGCCGTAGCCGAAGCGCGCCTCCAACCGCCGGTGATGCAACCCGTTGCCGTTGCCGTTGCCGTTGTCGTTCGCGGCCAGCCCGGCGAGCATCGTAGGCCCGAGCAGCGCATCGGTGCCAACGTGCGTCGAGACGCCCACCGTCTGGGTCAGGCTCAGCCGCGGCCCACGCTCGCCCGCCACCGGGTTCCAAGAGAAGGAGCCGGACAGACCGCGATCCTGGAAACCGTCGGCTTCGTGGGACAGCAGCCTGCGCCCGCGCAACTCCGCGCCCAGCCCGCGCTCCGGGTCGGTCCAGGCGATCCCGGCGCCTATTTCAGCGCCGAAGCCGGTCTCGGCGTCGCCGTCGTCGAGGCGCAACCCGATCTCGGCGCTCGGCGTCAGCATCGAGCCGTCGGCAAGCCGGAACGGCCGCGAGCCTTCCAGCCCGAGCCTGAGTCGCGTGACCTCGGCCTCGGCGGCCGCCAGGTTGCCGCCTGGCCCGGAGACCGCGTCCGATGCGGTGTGCACGGTCATGGCATCGGTCTTCACCGCCAGCGAGACACCGTCGTCGCCGCCGTCGAGCGCCACGCCGCGCAGCCCCACCGCCGCCATCCGGAGATCGAGGTCGGTTCGGATTGCCCCGGCGTGGGTGCCGTCCTCCGCGCGCGGCTCCAGCGTCAGGCTGCCGTCGCCGTAGCCCGCGACGCCCCAAACCGAGAGCCGCTCGCCCACCGCATAGCGCGTCCAGGGCCACACCCCGGTCAGCGTCGAGGTCATCGTGCCGACGCCCTCACCACGGTAACCACCGTCGCCCCGGCTGTGCGAGACGACCAGCCCGGCGGTCCAGTCCCCACGCGTCCAGTCCGCGCCCAGCAGGCCGCTCGCCACCTCGCCGTCGACCGCTGCATCGCCCCCCGCCTCCGCGCCGGCAGCGTCCCGGCCCGCGAAGCGCGTCACCGCACCCCGGCCCCAAATCGAGACGATGCCGCTGCCCTGCGTTTCCCCGGTCAGCGAGAACGACGTGCCGGCCAGCGGGTCCTGCCCCGGCGCCGTCTGTTCGCGCGCCGGCGATTGGGGGCGGGCTTCGAAGCCCTGGATCGCCATCTCGGCGCCGATCCCTTGCCCGGCGAGACGCGCCTCGACGCCCGGAACCGGCTTTGCCCGCATCCGGGAGTCCACCGCATCCAGCACCTGATCCGCCACCGAGCGACCGAAGCGCGCGATCCACTCTCTCGGCATGGGGTCGGCGTTGGCGATCGTCCCCGTCGCGGTCGCGTCATGCAATCGCACCCGCCGCCACGGGTGCGGGTTGGACAGCGTCAGCATCAGCCTCTCATGGTCCTCGTCATGGCCGTCCTGGAACACCGGCACGGAGATGGTCTTTGCCGTCTCTCCCGGCGCGAAGGTCAGCGTGCCCGAGGTCGCCGGGTAGTCCGCCCCGGCAGTGGCTGTGATGTCCGAGGTGGCGTAGTCGACACTCACCGGGATCCGCAACCGCCGGCTCAGGAACACCCTGAACTGCAGGGTGTGGCGCATGAGGCGGAGCTCGTGGGCATGCGCGTCGAACACCGACACCCTGGTCGTATCGACTGGATCGTCGTCGCAGGGCCTGCGTTGCAGCCGGCCTCCGCAATTGTGCACATCGCCCAGAGCGACGAAGGGAACGGTAATCGTGGAAGAAATCAGCCTGGGCAGGAAAGGGTTAAAGTATGCGTGGCACCGGGCTTTGATGGTGCACTTGTAGTTCTCGCCAGGACTGGTGGCGGAAGCGGTATAGCTATAGCAGGACAGCGGCGCTGAGCTCACCTGCTTGAACCGTGCAAGGCACCCCGCGTCGGTGACCGCATCGGACCTGTTGCAGATGCCGATGTCGGAGCAGCAGGAGATCGATCTGATCTGGCGCCATGCCCAGCCGCGTCTCGGTCGTCCGTCGTCGAGGTTCACCGTCCGGTCCCTCGCCGCCACGAGGTCGACCTTGGCGGCCACCCCGCCGTAGGCCGCACACATGTTCTGGACCCGGTACGTACTCTTCTTGAAAATCCCCCGGTTCCTCCACGAGGCGCTCAGGCATTCGGCGTCCCCGCGGTCCACCCGTTCCGAGGGGCTGCATTGACTGGCCGCGGCATCTGCCGGAAGCAGCAGGATGAGCGCTGCGGCAACGACCGCGATCACTGTCCCCCCCGTGCGGATGGCATTCCCTCCCGCCATTGCGGTGCTCCTTTGCAATGTGAAGGGCGCTCCTCAAAAGGATGCGCTACCGAATCACGTGGGAAGGTTTGCCGCCGCAACCAGACGGATTTTCCGATGGGAGCGATAAGAAAGAGCTATCGGCGGGGGGCTGCCGGCGAAGAGCGGTTGACTTGACGCCGCACAATGCGTCAGGATTTTACTTATAGTGAAATGAGGGAGCGCCCCGGGAGATGGCACGCACTTCGGCGAAGGCTCAGCCGGCGGAGACGGACGCCCCCCTGGGCAAGCGGCTGCGCGACCGCCGCCAGCAGCTCGGGCTGACGCTCAAGCAGGTGGCCGACGGGGCCGGGCTTTCGGTCGGCTTCATCTCCCAGATTGAACGTGGACTGAACGCGCCCTCGCTTTCGTCGCTCGCCGCCATCTCCGGCGTGCTGCGCACCCACGTCACCGATTTTCTCGCGCAGCCCCGGCCCGATGCACCCTTCACGCTGCATGGCGAGCGGCCCAGCTTCGTCATCGAGCAGCATGCGCTCCGCTACGAGCGCATCTCGGCGTCCTTCTCCGGTGCCGTTCTCAACAGCGTCATCATCCACAAGCCGCCGGGTCATCGCTCCGAATGGATACGGCACGAGGGCGAGGAGC
Organism: Alphaproteobacteria bacterium; assembly: GCA_965207055.1. Lineage (GTDB taxonomy): Bacteria > Pseudomonadota > Alphaproteobacteria > UBA828 > UBA828 > WTGU01. The sequence goes on from CBDBLP010000001.1 coordinate 677,917, forward strand.
TCTTCTACATCCTGGAAGGGGCAATCACGGTCGAGACCGAGGACGAGAGCACCGTGCTCGAGGCCGGCTCCTCCATCCATTTCAAGTCGACGCGGCGGCATTCGAGCTGGAACCACGGCACGCAGCCGGCCGTGATCCTGCATGTCTGCACATCGGACATTTTTGGAGACCACAGCAAGCGGCCGCAGGCGGCCGAAATCGAAGAGTGAGACTAGGGAGAACCATGACATGAGAACACTACTGAAGTTGCTGTCGGCAGCCTCGCTGGTGGCAGCCCTGGGGGCGATTCCCCAGATCGTTCAGGCCGGCGGGGTGCTGCGCCTGGACGAGGTCGCGGTCGGCGAGCTCGACCCGGCCAAGGCGACCGACTACGCCGACTCCATCCTGATGTTCAACGTCTACGACACCCTCGTCATCCCGCAGCAGGGCGCGCCCGGCCACGATCCGCATCTGGCCGCGAGCTGGTCAGGCGAAGGGACGAGCTTCACCTTCACGCTCCGCGATGACGTGACGTTCCAGAGCGGCAATCCGCTCACCGCAGAGGACGTGGTCTTCTCGCTCGATCGCATGAAGACCATTGGCCAGGGGCTTTCCTACCTCTTCGTGAGCGTGGAAGGCGCCGAGGCGGTGGACGCGCAAACCGTACGCTTCACCCTCTCCGAGCCTTACGCGCCCTTCGTCTCGTCGCTAGTGCGGCTCCCCATCGTCGACAAGCAGCTCGTCATGGCCAACCTCGGCGAGGGCGAAGGCGAGATGGGAGACTGGGGCCAAGCTTACCTCTCGCAGAACGGGGGCGGCACGGGCGCCTACCGCGTGGTCTCCCACAACCCGCAGGAAGAGACGGTGATGGAGAAGAGCGCCGGTTACTTCCTGCCCATCGCAGACGCGGCGCCGGATACCGTGCGGCTTCGCTACGGGCTCGAGGCGGCCACGGTGCGCACGCTCATCGCCCAGGGCGAGCACGACATCTCCTCGCAGTGGGTGCCGCCGGAGGTGCTCGGTGCGCTTTCCGGGACGGGTGCGCAGCTCTTCACCGAGGGCGGGGTGACCGGCTTCTACATGAAGCTGAACACGACCAAGCCGCCGCTCGACGACGTGAACTGCCGTCTCGCGCTGGCCAAGGCCTTCGACTACGAGGGCGGGGTCAAGATCATCGCGGTCACCGACGAGGTCTCGCAGGGGACGCTGTCGACCGGCGCGATCCCGGCCGCGATGCTGGGCGCCAACCCGCGCGAGAAGGCGCAGACGCGCGACCTCGACGCGGCGCGGCAGCATCTGGCCGACTGCAAGTACTCGCCGGACGACTTCACCCTGGAGCTCACCTGGATCGGCGAGGTGCCGCTGGAAGAGCGCTTCGCGCTGCTCATGCAGGCGAACTTCGCGGAGATCGGCATCAACTCCGAAATCCGCAGGATCCCGTGGGCGCTCTTCACCGAGCAGGTGTCGAACTCGGAGACCAGCCCGAACGTCTCGCAGGTCTACGTCACCGCGGTGACCGGCGATACCGATACGCTGCTCTACGGCATGTATCACTCCAGCGCTGCCGGGACCTGGCAGTCGCCCGAGCACCTCAATGACGCCGAGGTGGACCGCCTGCTGGAGGCCGGGCGTACCGGGACAACGCCGGAGGCACGGCAGGAAGCCTATTCGGCACTCAACGACAGGCTGATCGCCATCGCGCCCACCATCTACGCGCACGATTCGCAGTCGGTCTTCGCGGCCTCCAACCGGGTCAAGGTGCCGGCGCTGAGCGATCCGGCCATGGCCTTCGGTCTCGACGGCTTCGGCTTCAGCTTCCGCCTCATGGAAATGACCGAGTAGAGTTCAGCGGCGGGGCGGGCATTCTGGCTCATTGCCCGCCCCGCCGGCTGACCCGGATTGCTCACCATGGCATTGGTGAGGTTTCCGGGCTAAAGGCGGGCCGTGACGCCGACGCTTCTCATCTTTGTACGGCGCGTCGGGATCTCCTGCATCGTCCTGCTGGGGGTCTCGATGCTGATCTTCGCGATCGCCCGGATTATCCCGGGCGATCCCGCGCGTATTGCGCTCGGGCCGAGCGCAACCGCAGAGTCGGTCGCCAAGCTGCGCGCGGAGATGCGCCTCGACGAGCCGATCGCGGTCCAGTACGGGCACTTCCTGAGCGAGCTCGCGCAGGGCGATCTCGGCATCTCGCTCTACACCAACCGGCCCGTGGTGGTGGATATCGCGCAGTTTCTGCCGGCCACGCTGGAGCTGATCTTCGTCGCCGGCGCGATGATGATCGTGATCGGGCTGCCACTCGGCATCGCGTCGGCGCGCTGGCGAGGCACCTGGATCGACAACGCCATCCGAATGATCGCCCTGCTCGGGGTCTCGGCGCCGAGCTTCGTCTGGGCCGTGATCCTGATGCTGCTCTTCGCGTACTTCCTGCCGTTCTTCCCCATCGCCGGCCGCATCTCGGATACGTATGCCATCCAGCAGGTCACCGGCTTTCTCTTCCTCGACACGCTGATCGCAGGCAACCTCGGCGCGTTCGGCAATGCCGCCTGGCACATCATCCTGCCCGCCTTCGCGCTCGCGCTCTCGGGCATCGGGCAGACGGCGCGCCTCACCCGCGCCAACATGGTGGAGACCTACGACAAGCCCTATATCGAGATGGCGCATTCCTACGGCGTGCCGGACCGCCGCATCGCCAATCGCTACGCCTTCAAGCCCTCGCTGATTCCCTCGCTCACCATCATCGGGCTCGACTTCGCGGCCATGCTCGGCAACGCCTTTCTGGTCGAGGCGGTGTTCGCCTGGCCGGGCCTCTCGCGCTACGGCGTCTCGGTCATCCTGCGCAAGGACCTGGATGCCATCGTCGGCACGGTGCTCATCATCTCGGCGACCTTCCTGATCATGAACCTCATCGTCGATGTGCTGGTCACCATCATCAACCCGCGCATCCGTTACGCGCGAGGGCGGACATGAGGCGGGCCGTCACGATCCTGGCCTCCAACCCGCTTTCGCTGCTGGGGTTGATCCTGGTCGGCATCATCCTCATCTGCGCCATCTTCGCGGACTTCATCGCGCCCTTCCCGGAGCATCGCGGCGCAGTGGTCGACTTCGCCAACTTCAATCAGCCGCCCAGATGGCCACACCTGATGGGGACGGATCTCGTCGGCCGCGACCTCTTCAGCCGCGTCATCTACGCCTACCGGATTTCGCTGATCCTGGGCGTGGTGGTGCTCGGCATCGCGGTTCCCGTGGGCGTCACCGTCGGGCTGATCGCCGGCTATTTCGGGCGCTACACCGAGTTCGCGCTGATGCGCGTGACCGACGTCTTCCTCTCGATCCCGCCGCTGGTGCTGGCCATGTCGATCATGGGCGTGCTGGAGCCGACGCTGATCAACGGGATGCTGGCGGTCACCGCCATGTGGTGGCCGTGGTACGCGCGCCTCGTCTACAACATGACGCGGGGCGAGAAGGAGGAGGGCTACGTGCTCGCGGCCGAGCTGATCGGCGCCTCGCGCCTGCACGTGATGTTCCGCGAGGTCCTGCCGAACTGCTTTCCTTCCATCGTCACCAAGATGACGCTCGACCTCGGCTTCATCATCCTGATCGCGTCCTCGCTCTCCTTCCTCGGCCTCGGCGTGCAGCCGCCGACGCCGGACCTCGGCTCGATGGTGGCGGACGGCGCGAAGTACCTGCCCGATTCCTGGTGGCTCACCATCTTCCCGAGCCTCGCGATCCTGATCGCGGTGTTCGGCTTCAACCTCATCGGCGACGCCTTGCGCGAGCTCTTCGGGGCCGATCAATGACCGTGCCGACGCTCGACATCCGCGACCTCAGGCTCGGCTTCGAGACCTACGAGGCCTACGTCGAGGTTCTGCACGGAATCTCGCTCTCGATCGCGCCGGGCGAGCGGGTGGCGCTGGTGGGCGAATCCGGATCGGGCAAGTCGGTCACCGCGCGCATCGTGCTGGGCCTGCTGCAGCTGCTGCGCTCGGCGCGGATTTCCGGGAACGTCGTCTTCGAGGGGCGCGACCTGGATCAGATGTCGGCGCGGGAGCGCCGCCGCCTGCGCGGCACCCGCATGACCATGGTGTTCCAGGATCCCACCTCGTCGCTCAACCCGGTCTACCGCATCGGCACCCAGTTCCACGAGGTGCTGAGACGAGCGGACCCGGCCATGAACGAGCGGGCCGCGCGGGAGCGCGCTGCGCAGATGCTCCTGGAGGTCTCCATCGACGACCCGGACCGGGTCTTCGAATCCTATCCCTTCCAGCTTTCGGGCGGCATGAACCAGCGGGTGATGATCGCGATGGCGCTCGCCAACGAGCCCGCGCTGCTCATCGCCGACGAGCCGGGCACGGCGCTCGACGTGACGGTGCAGGCCCAGACCCTCAAGCTGATGCGCGAGCTGGTCGAGCATCACCACACCTCCGTGCTCTTCATCTCCCACAATCTCGGCGTGGTGCGCGAGTTCGCGGACCGCGTCTACGTCATCTACAAGGGCCGGATCGTCGAGCAGGGGCCGTGCGCGGCGGTGTTCGAGCGCCCCGGCCATGCCTATACGCGGGCGCTGATGGCGGCGGTGCCGCGCATCACCGGCGGCGGGCTGCCAGACATCGGCGACGAGCCGCGCAACTTCTCGCAGCCCCTGGTCGTGCACGAGGCAGGCGGAGGCCACGCATGAGCCCGCCGCTCCTCGAAGTGCAAGGCGCGAGCAAGCTCTTCCGGTTGGAGGACCGCGAGGTCCCTGCCCTGCTCGATGTGTCCTTCGATGTGCAGGCGGGCGAGTGCCTCGCCATCGTGGGCGAGTCCGGCGCCGGCAAGACCACGGTCGCCAACCTGATCCTCGGCGTCTATCCGCCGACGGCCGGCACCATCCTGATGCACGGCGAGCCCCTGCCCGCCCGACGCCGCCGCGAGCACCGGCGCGCGGTCCAGCTGGTCCAGCAGAACCCGCTCTCCACCCTCAACCCGAAGCGCACCGTGGGCGCCTCGCTGCGTCTCGCCCTCGACGTGCACCGCATCGGCGAGCGGCGCGAGCGGCCGGAGATCGTGGCGACGCTGCTGGAAGAGGTAGGCCTGCCCGCTGAATTCGCGCGGCGCTACCCGGCGGCGCTCTCCGGCGGGCAGCGGCAGCGGGTCGCGGTCGCCCGTGCGCTGGCCTGCCGCTCGGAGCTGGTGGTGCTCGACGAGCCCACCTCCTCCCTCGACGTGCTGGTGCAGGCGCGTGTGCTGCGGCTGCTGGAGGAGCTGAAGCCGCGGCGCGGGCTCACCTACCTCTTCATCACGCACGACCTCTCGGTGGTGCGCAACTTCGCCGATCGCGTCGCGGTGTTCGAGAAGGGGCGCCTGCTCGAGATCGGCGTCACGGAAACGCTCTTCGCAGCACCCGAGCACCCCTACACGCGGCGCCTCATCAGCGCCGTGCCGGTCGTCTCTCGCGAGGAAGAGATGGTCCGCGACAGGCTCGCGGAAGGAGGGCTCGACGCATGAACGCCGGCGTGCTCTTCGTCCCCCACTGGCGCGGGCGTCCTCCGCCCCCCGATTGCCCTTACCCTGAGGAAGTTCGCTAATGACCAAGACCATCCGCGTCGCCACCGATGTCGGCGGCACGTTCACCGATCTTCTGGTTCTCGAATCAAACGAGGCCACGGGCGAATCGATCGTCCGCAGCGCCAAGACCGACACCACCCCCGGCGGCTACGAGGAGGGTGTGTTCGACGTGATGGCGAAGGGGGGCGTCGCTGCGGACGCGGTCGACTTCCTCGCCCACGGCACGACCGTGGTCATCAACGCGCTGACCGAGCGCACCGGCGTCAGGGTCGGGCTCATCGCGACGCAGGGCTTTCGCGACACGCTGGAGATCGCGCGCGGCAACCGGCCCGATTTCTTCAACCTGCACTATCAGAAGCCCGAGCCCTTCGTGCCGCGCAGCCTGCGCCGTGAGCTGCCGGGGCGCATGGACTACCGCGGGCGCGAGATGCAGCCCATCGATCTCACGCCGCTGCCGGACATCGTCGCCGACTTCCAGGCGCAGGGCGTGGAAGCGGTCGCAATCTGCTTCATCCATTCCTACGCGAACCCTGCGCACGAGCAGGCGGCGCTTGCCGAACTCAGCCGGTTGTGGCCGGAGGTCTCGGCCATCACCTCCCACCAGATCACGCGCGAGTGGCGCGAGTACGAGCGCACCAGCACCGCCGTGCTCTCGGCCTACGTGCAGCCGGTGGCGGAGCGCTACCTCCAGCGCCTCGACGCCGGCCTCGGGGAGCGCGACTTCGCCGGCGGGCTCTACATCATGCAGTCCAACTGCGGCGTCGACTCGGTGGACACGGTCTCCCGCATCCCCATCACCATGGTGGAATCGGGGCCGGCGTCGGGCGTCTGGGGCGCGGCCGAGCTCGGCCGGCTGATCGGCGAGCCCAACGTGCTGGCATTGGACATCGGCGGCACCACCGCCAAGTGCTCGCTGATCGAGGACGCCCGCGTGCGCATCAAGACCGACTACTGGATCGGGCGCAGCCGCGCCACCGCCGGCTATCCGGTCATGGTGCCGGTGGTCGATCTGGTGGAGATCGGCAACGGCGGCGGCTCAATCGCCTGGGTCGACGACTTCGGCAAGCTGCGCGTCGGGCCGCGCTCCGCAGGCGCGATGCCGGGGCCGGCGGCCTACGGGCGGGGCGGCACGGAAGCGACCACGACCGACGCCAATCTCTGGCTGGGCCGCATCAACCGGGACTACTTCTGCGGCGGGGCGGTCGAGGCCGACATGGATGCGGTGCAGAAGGCGATCGAGGCGGTCGGCGCGCGGCTCGGCGTCGATGCCGACGAGGCCGCCCGCGGCATCGTGCGCATCGCCAACAACAACATGGTCAACGCGCTCAAGCTGGTCTCGGTCAACCGGGGCTTCGATCCGCGCGACTTCACCCTGATCGCCTTCGGCGGCGGTGGCGCGATGCATGCCGTGGCGCTCGCGCAGGAGCTCGGCGTCGCCAAGGTGGTGGTGCCGGCCGATGCCTCGGTGTTCTCCGCCTGGGGCATGATGATGTCGGATCTGCGGCGCGACGATGTCGTCACCCTGCTCGTGGATCTCGACGCCGACCACGCGGACGCCATCGAGGCCGCGTTCGCCGAGACCGAGGCGCGCGCACGCAACCGCTTCGCAGCCGAGGGCATTGATGCCGGCGCGGTCCGGCTCTCGCGCTTCGGCCGCTTCCGCTACCAGAACCAGGAGCACACCACCGAGGTGCCCCTGGGCGATGGCCCGGTGACGGCCGCGCAAGTCGCCGCCATCGATGCCGCCTTCCACGAGACCTACGAGCGCGAATACACTTACCGGCTCGATGCGCCGGTGGAGATGGTGGGCTTCCACGTCGTCGCCAGGGTCGAGATCGGCAAGCTCACCATGACCCGGCGCGAGGTGACGGGGCGGGCGCTCGACGAGGCGCGGAAGGGCGCGCGCCAGGTCGACTACGCGCTCGAAGGCGTGCGCGAGGCGGCGATCTACGACGGCGAGAGGCTGGAGCCCGGCATGGCCTTCGACGGGCCGGCCATCGTCGAGGATCCGGGGACGACCGTGGTGGTCCACCCCGGCAACCACGCCGAGGTCGACGACTTCGGCAATATTCGCATTCACATCCGCCGCTGAGGTGAACGGTAATGACGGCAACGACAACCATGACCAACGATCCGATCACTCTCGAGATCATCCAGAACTCGCTGCAGAGCGCGGCCGACGAGATGTTCGCGGCCATGAGAAAGACGGCGATGAGCTCGATCATCTACGAGGTGCTCGACATGGGCACCGGGATCACCAATGCCAGGGGCGAGATCGCCAGCTCCGGCGCCGGCATCCCGGCCTTCGTCGGCGTGCTCGACAAGGCGGTGACGGTGATCGTCGAGAAGTTCACCGAGCCCGGCGCGATCGAGCCCGGCGACGTCTTCGTCACCAACGACCCCTACTACGGCGGGGTGACCCATCTGAACGACATTGTGGTCACGATGCCGGTCTTCGCCGACGGCCGGATCATCGCCTGGACCGCGAACATCGCGCACAACTCCGACGTCGGCGGCATGGCGCCGGGCTCGCTCACCGGCGAGGCGACGGAGATCTTCCAGGAAGGTCTGCGGCTGCCGGCCGTCAAGATGATCTCCCGGGGCGAGCCGATCCGGCCTGTGCTCGAGATCATCAAGGTCAACTCCCGCATGCCCGACGTGCTCGAAGGCGACGTCTGGGCGGCGATCGCGTCCGTCCGCATCGGCACCGCCCGGCTCGGGGAGATTGCCGAGAAATACGGCGCCGCCACTTTCGAACATGCGATGACGGCCTTCATGGATTATGGCGAGCGGGTCTCCCGCGCGGCGCTGGTGACGCTGCCGAAGGGCACCTTCTCGCTCGCGGAGGAACAGGACGACGGTCAGGTCTACAACGTCGAGATCGCCATTCGTGACGAGGAGTTCGTCGTCGATCTCAGGGACAACCCGGATCAGGCGACCAACCCCGTCAACACCAGCCGGGACGGCGTGATGGTGGCGGCGCAGATGATCTTCAAGTCGCTGACCGATCCCTATTCGCCGTGCAACGCCGGCTCGTTCCGCCCGATCCGCCTGCTGACGCGGGAGGGCTCGGTGTTTCACGCCGAAGAGCCTGCGCCCATCGGCTTCTATTACGAGATCGACCTGCGCGCCTACGACCTGATGTGGCGCTGCCTGGCCCAGCATATGCCGGAGCGCCTGGCAGCCGGGCACTTCGCCTCGGTGTGCGGCACCTTCATCGGCGGCATCCACCCGGATACCGGCCGCCAGTACACCATCATCGAGCCCCAGCTCGGCGGCTGGGGCGGCCGCGAGGGCCGCGACGGCAACAACGCGATGTTCTGCGGCTTCCACGGCGAGACCTTCAACTGCCCGGCCGAAGTCAACGAGGCCCGCAACGGGCTCTACGTCGACCAGATGGCGCTCAACCTGGAGCCCGGCGGCGAGGGGCAGTTCACCGGCGGGCGCGGCATCGTCATGGACTACCGCGTGCGCGCCGACGACGGGTTCCTCACGGTCGGCTACACGCGCTCCAAGTTCCCCGCCTGGGCGCTCGACGGCGGCAACGAAGGCTCGCCCAACTATGTCGATTTCATCCCGAACGAGGGCGAGCGGCAGCGCTTCGCCTTCGTCTCGGGCCTCAAGACGCAGCGGGACGACGTGATCCGCGTGGTCACCGGCAACGGCGGCGGCTTCGGCGATCCGCAGAAGCGCGACCCGGAGCTCGTGAGACGGGACGTACAAAACGGCCTCATCAGCGCCGAGAGGGCGCGCGAGGTCTACGGCGTGACGATCGAGTAGGTCGAGACAGTGAATTCGGAAAACGGGAGGACCGCATGAAGGCCAACGCCCCCCTCAAGCTCATGTACCTGAACCCGGTCGGCACCGACGCCTACGATGCCGTCTTCGCCGACATGGCGCGCACCTACAAGCAGCCCGGCACGGAGGTGCACATCACCTGCCTCGCGGATCCGGGCGGCGGCTTCACCCACATCGAGTACCGCTCCTACGAGACCATCGTCTCGCGCGGCATCATCCAGGCGACGCGGCAGGCGGCGCGCGAGGGCTTCGATGCGCTCGCCATCGGTTGCTTCTACGACACCGGGCTGCACGATGCCCGCGAGATTTCGGGCGAGATGATCGTGACCGCGCCCTGCCTCGCCTCCTGCGAGATCGCGGCGAGCCTCGCCAACCGCTTCGGCATCATCGTCGGCCGGCGCAAGTGGGTAAACCAGATGAACGCGGTCGCGCGCGAGCACGGCTACGGCGAGCGCCTGAGCGGCTTCTACCACGTCGAACTCGGCGTCAACGACTTCCAGGCCGATCACGCGGAGACCGAGCGCCGGCTGGTCGCGGCCGGGAAGCGGGCGGTGGAGGAGGACTACGCGGAAGCGCTGATCCTCGGCTGCACGCTGGAGATCGGCTTCTACAAGGAGATCGAGAAGGCCCTCGGCGTGCCCGTGATCGACCCTTCCATCGCGGCGCTGAAGCGCGCCGAGTACGCCGCAAACCTCAAGCGCGAATGCGGCTGGGTGCCGAGCCGGATGTGGTCCTGCGAGCCGCCGCCGGAAGAGGAGATCGCGCGCTTCGGCGGCTTCGACAATGGCGATGCCTTCGCCCAGCGCCTGGTCGTCGAGGCAGAGTGACGACGTTATTCAGGTAGACCACACGTGATCTGACGATAAGGGTATCCTTCCCAGGTGCAGGAGGCGTTGCGAGGCGGCATACTTGACCCGTTGAGGCAATCGAGCGGCATGATCCGGCCATGCGTGGACTGATCTTCGGTGCAATCGCGCTGCTCGCAGCCAGCTTGCTCTCCCTGACCGCGGCGCAGGCGGCATTCAAGCTGGAAGGCAGGCCCAAGGTCGCGATGCTCCACCTCGCGACCGTCGACGACGGCGGCTGGTCGGAGGCGCTCGATCGCGCTCGGGTCAGGACCGAGGAGGCGCTCGGGCTGAAGATCGCCTTCAGCGAGAGGGTGCCCGAGGACGGGGCGATCATCTTGCAACTGGTCGATCGCTACGTGCGCGAGGGCCACAACATCATCATCGGCACCTCGTGGGGCTATGGCGAAGCCTTCCTCAGGGCTGCGCGCAAGTATCCCCATGTGGCGTTCCTGAACTGCGCCGGTGCGACCACGGCCGCCAATCTGGAGAGTTTTTACGCCCGCACCTATCAGGGCTGGTACCTGGCCGGGATCATCGCCGGCCACCTGACCCGAAGCGAGAAGATCGGCGCCATCGGGGGCTATCGGATGGGCCCCGTGACATGGGACCTCAACGCCTTCCTGCGCGGGGCCCAGTCGGTCAATCCCGCCGTCGAGATGATCGGCCTCTACGTCAACACCTGGTACGACCCGATCAAGGAGACGCAGGCGGCCGAGAGTTTGCTGGCGCAGGGAGTCGACGTGCTGGGCTCGAACCTGAGCGCACCGGGGCCGCACCGCGCCTTCCAGGACCGGGGCAAGTGGTCGGTCGGCTTTCAGATCGACATGTCCGGGGAAGCACCGAGGGGCGTCGCGACCTCGATGGTCTACAAGTGGGAGGCGTACCTGATCCCCACCATCAGGGCGATCGTCAGAGGCACCTGGGAGCCCGCGCTGCAGGGCTGGTGGGAGGGCCTCGACGCCGGTGTCCTGGATGTGGACCCCATCGCGTCCTGGGTGCCGCGCGCGGCGGTGGCTGACGTCGAGCGGGCGCGGGCGAAGATGATCGCGGGCGAGCTCGATCCCTTCCAGGGTCCGCTCTACCGCAACAACGGCACGCTCGCGGTTCCGGAAGGCAAGGTCCTCTCCGACTCAAGCCTGCGGAGAATGACCTACCTCATCGAGGGCGCCGTCGACATCACGCTGAAGGACTGAGGCAGCCGGAGCCGAGAGGCACCTCCGAGACCCATCGTCAGGCGGCCTCGCCCTCCCCCACGGGATCGAAATCGGCCTTGGGCGCGCGGCAATCGGGGCAGCACCAGTCGTCCGGCAGCGCCTCGAAGGGCGTGCCCGGCGGCGTCGCGCGCTGCGCCTCGCCCTTGGCGGGGTCGTAGACATAGCCGCACCAACGGCACTGATAGCGCGTCACGGGAGCCATCGCTGCGGCATGGCCGCGGGCATCGCGCGCGGCCGGCCCGCCATGAGCCGGCCGCGCGCCGCTCTCTCGATCAGTGAATGCCGAGCTTCTCGGCAGCCATCTGCGTGCCCTTGATGCGGGACTCGATCTTCTGGAATGCCACGTCGCGGGCGTAGTCGGGCGAGCCGTGATTCGGCTTCACGTCGATGCTGAAGGGCGAGAAGCCGCAATCGTCGGTGGAGGCGATCTGCTCCTTCGGCAGGTGATTGGCGGCCGCGACAAGCTGCTCGCACACCTCCTCGGCCGATTCCACCCGCGGGTTCTGCGGGTTGACGACGCCGATGTAGGCCATCTGCGTGACGCCCTTGGCGTCGGTCCGGATGCTCGCCGCGATGTCCTTGTAGACCTGCTCCTGGTTCCGCTCGCTCTTGAACTGGATCATGAAGTAGCCGGCGTTGAGCTGGAACATGCTGGGCAGCAGATCGTTGTAGGGCACGTCGGCGCTGTGCACCGAATCGCAGTCGCCGCCGGGGCAGGTGTGGATGCCGATGTTCGCCCGCTCCTCCGCCGAGAAGCGGTCGAGCACCCCGTTGATGAGATCGATGAAGTGGGGAAGCATCTCGCGGCCGGTCCAGGGATTGCGTGAATCGTTGCGGCAGGAGAGCCGGCCTTCGGTGAAGTCGATCGAAACCCTGACGGCGCCGGCAGCGAAGGCTTCGCGCACGTCCTTCTCGCACTCGTCGATCAGGTCGGCCTCGAAGGCCTCGCGCGAATAGCCCTCGATCTCCTCGTCGAGGGGGTAGAGCAGCGCGAGCATCGAGGGCGCGATCACCGCCTGCTTCATCGGCTTGGTCGCCGACTTGATCGAGAGCTTGAGCGAATCCGCCGCGAAGCTCTTGTAGCGGAAGGGGCCGCCGGTGAGCAGCGGCAGCTGGCGATGGTGGCCGTCGGCGAAGATGGCGAAGTACTGGCCGCCGCCCGCCAGATGGTCGGCGAGGCCCGTCCCCGCGAGCGTGTCAGTGATCGGATAGGTGGCGAAGCTCGACCAGCGCTGCTCGCCGTCGGAGACGATGGGCGAGCCGGTGGCCTCCATGCGCGAAATCGAGTCGCGCACCGCCTCCTCCTGCTCGGCCTCCAGGTCGGCCTTCGAAATGTCGCCAGCATCGTAGGCGGCATAGGCGGCCTGCAGCTTGGACGGGCGGGGCAGCGAGCCCACGGGCTCGGTCGGAATTCCGGTTGCAGAACGAGGATCGTAGCTCATCGGTAGCCTCCCTGAGTTTGAAAATGCCCGCCGCTATCGTTCCACAAGATCGGCGCGGCGCACAACAAGCGGCGGCAGCGCAGCGGCTCACGCTCGGGTCCGCATGCTCCGGACCATGGTCCGGTAGTCGGCGATGGAAGACGGCCTCATGCTCGGCACCATGCGCGACACGAAGATTCATCGAACGAGGACCATGAACAAGGAACCCGTCCACCCCTTCCTCCTCCCCTATCAGGTCCGCTGGGTGACGGACCGGGCAGGCCTCAAGGTGATCGAGAAGGCGCGGCGCGTCGGCATCTCGTGGACGGAGGCCTACGACGCGGTGATGCACGCGGGTTGGGCGGGCGGCGGCAACGTCTACTACCAGGCCTACAACCTGGAGATGACGCGCGGCTTCATCGAAGACTGCGCAGTCTGGGCGCGGGCACTGCAGATCGGTGCCGGCGCCCGCGGCGAGACCCTGATCGGCGAGGCCGGGCGGGACGTCCGCGCCTACCGCATCGCCTTTCCTTCGAGGCGCGAGATCCTCGCCATGACGTCCGCGCCCCGCGCCTTCCGCTCCAGGGGCCGGCCCGGCGACCTCGCCATCGTCGACGAGGCGGCGTTCGTGGACGATCTCGGCGAGGTGCTCAAGGCGGCGCTGGCCTTCCGCGTCTGGGGCGGGCGGGCGCATGTCATCAGCACCCATAACGGCGAGGCCAGCCCCTTCGCCGCGCTCTGCCGCGCTCTGCGCGCAGGTACGCAGCCCGGCTCGCTCCACCGCGTCACCCTGAAGCAGGCGTTGGCGCAAGGCCTCTACCGCTGCATCTCGGGGGCCCAGGAGCAGCCCTGGTCGGCCCGGGCCGAGGCGGCGTGGGAGGCGGAGCTCAGGGCGGAATACGGCGCCCATGCCGGCGAAGAGCTCGACTGTATCCCCGCCGCCGGCGAGGGCGCCTGGCTCGCGTGGGAGGCGATCCGAGCCTGCGAGGACCCGACCGCCGGCGACCCCGCCGCCTTCGCCGGAGGCACCGCCACCGTCGGCGTGGACGTGGCCAGAAGGCGCGACCTCTGGGTCGCTGCAGTGCTCGAGCAAGTGGGCGACGTGCTCTGGCTGCGCGATCTCGCGGTCCGCCAGGGCATCCCTTTCAGCGCGCAGCGGGCGATCGTGGGCGACTTGGCCGCGCGCTACCGCCCGGTGCGCATCGCCGTGGACCAGACCGGCATGGGCGAGGCCGTGGTGGAGCAGCTGCAGGAGGACCTCGGGCGCGGCATGGTCGAAGGCGTGCTGATGACCGGTCCGCGCCGGCTCGATGTGGCGACGGCGCTGCGCGAGGCGGTGGAGGACAAGCGGCTCCGAATCCCGCCCGACGCGGACCTGCGCCGCGACCTCCATGCCGTTCGCGCCGAGGCCGGGCCGACCGGGGCGCCGCGACTGCTAGCAGAACGTTCGGGCACCGACGGCCACGCCGACCGCTTCTGGGCGCTGGCCCTGGCCTGCACCGCCGCCCGCGAAGGCAGCGCGTCCATCGGGGGCGCCAGCGCAGGCCACCGCGCCGCCGGCCTCGCGGGCTTCTATTGACCATAAGCGGGAGCGAGAACGCAGACCGGCCCACCTTTTCTGCGCGCGCAGAGTGACGCGGCACGCCATCGGAAAAACTCATTCCTGATCCAACAAAACGATCCTTGCCCCAATACCGCGGCACTCACATCTCTTGTCTATGGAGCCCATCCGCTGCGGTGCCGGCTCTGATCGACCCGCCTCACGCGCCGCGCGGCAAGGCTCGAAAGCGAGTTCCGCGACGCGAAGAGGATGCGAGCCATGACAGACGAAAACGACGACACACGCAGAGCCAATAACGACAGCGAAGCGCAAGAAGGGGATCCGCTTGGGCTCTACGTCGGCATCCAGACCGGCGAGACCTTTGACGGCAACGACATCTTTGCCATCTACGATCTCGCCGGCGGAGACGACAGGGCGAACTATCGAGGCGGCGACAACGCCTTCCTCCTGGGCGGAAGCGGCGACGACTTCCTGATGAGCAACGGCGACGATTTCATCATGGGTGGCAGCGGCGACGACACGATCATCGCCGTGGGACGCGAATGCGTCATCCGCGGCGGCAGCGGCGACGATGCCATCAAGGGCACCCTCGGGAACGACTGGCTGACCGGCGACACCGGCAACGACACCATCAACGCTTCCGGCGGAGACGATTTCATCGCCGGCGGCGACGGCAACGACCTCCTGTACGGTCGCGGCGGGGACGACTGGATCATTGGCGGGCCCGGGGACGACCGCATGTCGGGCGGCGACGGCGACGACGTCTTCCACATGCATCCCGGCGACGACAACGACACCATCTTCGACTTCCGCGGCCACGAGGACATCCTGGACCTCCGGGCATTGGGCACGCAGTTCACCTGGTCGGAGTTGAGCGCGCAGTTCACCTCGGCGAACAACGGCCGGGATACGGTGATCGACCTCAGTCAGTGGAGCGGCGGAACGATCACGCTCCACAACGTGAGGCCGGCGTACCTCACCAAAGACATGTTCTGGCTGCCCCACCCCGGATTCCCCGCGGGCGAACTCTTCGAAGAAGTGGGCTTCTACGTTCCCGGCACCGCCGCCTTTGTCGGCCACCCCGGCGACGATCCTCTGGTCGCGGACGGACGCGCCGACTTCATCTTCGGCGGCGAGGGCGACGACATGATCAGCGCCGGCGGCGGCGAGGACTGGATTTTCGGTGGCGAAGGCAACGACAGGCTCGTCGGTGGCGGCGGCGATGACTTCCTGATGGGCGGCGAAGGGCGCGACACGCTGGACGGCGGAGCAAACGACGACTGGCTCAGCGGCGGCACCGGCACCGATACGTTGACGGGCGGTGCCGGCGCCGACACCTTCGCCTATTTCGCGGGCCACGGAAGCGACACGATCACCGACTTTGGCAACGGCAAAGACGTGATCGACCTCAGCGCGCTCGAGACAATCTCGGGCTTCGAGGACTTGTCCGTGGTGCAGCTTGGCTCATTCGTCACGATCGACCTGCACGGCCACGGCGGCAGGACCATCGCGCTGGAGAACTTCGATATCGATTACCTGGACGAGACGGATTTCGTCTTCTACCAGCCGCCGGAGCCCGCGCAGGACAGCCTGTAGCCGCAAGAGCGTTTCCGTTTTGCACGGAACCGCTCTTGCTTCATTTTCGCTCACGGCAGCGGGCCTGTGACCGGCGCCTGCGCGGGCGCGCCGCATTTGCGGCGGGCCGCGGTCGCGGCCTGTCGCGCATCCGTCGAAGACGGACGCGCCCTAAGCGCGACCTTCGGCAGCCTCGTTTTCCCCGCACCATGGTGCGGTGCACAGGCCGGGTTGGAGGCTCGATGATCGGGGCATGATGAATGCCCGATCCTCCGCTCTTCTCCCAGCCGACGGGAGCCTCGCCTGATGGCGGCGGCCCTCGCGACCCGCCTCCGGCGGCTGCTGCCGTCGTCCCCTACCCGCGAGCCGGAGCGGCCCCGCCATGGCGAGATCGCCGCCGCCAGCATCGCCGGCCGTCTCCAGCCCTATATCGGCGAGCTGCCGCTCAACCCGCGCCAGCCCTCGCGCTACGCCGACCGTCACCGCGACGAGGGTCAGGCGCTCCGCACCTATCGCGACATCCTGCGGGACGAGCGCTGCCAGGCGGCCCTCGACCAGCGCCTCGACGCCGCCATCGCGCGGCCCTGGACGGTCGAGCCCGGCGGCGACGGGCCGAACGATCGCGCCGCGGCCGATGACCTCGCCGGCCGGCTCGAAGACGTCGGCTTCGACGCGGTCAGCCGCCAGCTCCTGCACGGGGTCTGGTACGGCTACGCCATCGCCGAGGCGCTCTGGGCCCGCGCGGACGATCGGGTGGTGCTCGACCGCCTCGCGGTGCGCGCGCCCGACCGCTTCCGCTGGTCGGCGGAGGGCCAGCCCCTGCTCCGCACCGACGCCCACCCCCTGGGCGAGCCGCTGCCGGGCGGAAAATTCGTGATCCTCCGCCGCCCCGGCGAGCACGGCGACCTGCCCCACGGGCCAGGGCTCGCGCGCTGGTGCTACTGGCCGGTCTGGCTCAAGCGCAACGGGCTCAAGTTCTGGTCGGTCGCGCTCGAAAAATTCGGCGCGCCCGGCGTCAAGGGCATCTATCCGAGAAACGCGAGCAGCGAGCAGAAGGCCGAACTGCTGGACCTGGTCCAATCCTTCGCCACCAGCCTCGGCGTGATATTGCCCGAGGGCCAGGAGATCGAGATCGTCGAGAGCGCGCGACGTGCCGGCGGCGACTTCCAGGCCTTCGTCGCCTACCTCGACCGCGCCATCGCGACCACGATCCTGGGGCAGTCCGCCACCACCGACATGGGGCCTTGGCGCGGCACCGCCGAGGTGCAGCGCGACGTGCGCGACGAGACCGTCGCCGCCGACTGCCGCCTGCTCGACGACGCACTCAACGGCACCATCGCCCGCTGGCTCACTCGGTGGAACTTCCCGGGCGCCGCGACGCCCCGCATCCGCCGCGACGCGTCACCGCCCGAAGACCTCGACGCCCGCGCCCGCCGCGAAGCCGTCATCGCCAGCACCAGCGGCCTGCGCCCCACCCGCGCTCACATCGAGCGCACGTTCGGAGGGGAGTGGGAGGGGGCGCCCGCTACACCGGGATCTGTCTAGCCGACCTTACCGGATCATGGCAGCCGAACGATTCCACCTACCCCTGCCCCCCCTTTTCGCTCGGGACGGAGAGTTGTGCCCCGCCCCTTACGGAGGATTTCTCATGGACGATGGTCTAGCCGTCACGCTGATTCTCGCCGGCTTAGTCTTGCTGGGCGCCGGCCTCGGGGCTCTCTCCACTTTTGTCGGTGGTGGTTGAAGAACCACCTTCAGGCCGACTTCCGCCACCATTACGGGAGGGCGGACTCTCGCCGGAGCGCTTGGCAAACCAGTAGCCAATGATGAAGGTGGTGGTCGGCAGAACGGTGCTGAAAACCGTGAGCGCCTTGTCGACGTCGTCGCGGTACATGAACCACCCGATCAGCAGCAAGCCGATCCCGAACAAGAATCCTGCAGCCGCGTAGGTCAGTCGGACCCTGACTTTGCTCTTCCGGTCCTCGCGCCGTTGCCTTTCGGTCTGTGTGTTGGCCGCCTCTTGGCGGCTTTGATCTTCGCCGGTCATAATGACTAGTTCCTTCTCTCAAGATCGGCGAATCGAATGCGTGCGCGATGCCGATCAGTTCCGTTACGCCCCGTGCACACCGTTTCCGGTCTACGTGGAGCTCCCACCTACAGATGGCCAGTCCTTGGCACAGCCGCCCGTTCAAGCCACCCATCTAGGGGGTATTCTATTTTGATATGCTATATATGGTTAAGCATGTTGCGGGACCGCGCGAGGCGCTCATCGCCATCACCAGCGGGCTGCGCCTCACCCGCGCCCACATCGAGCGCACCTACGGCGGGGCGTGGGAGACGGAACCTCCCGCGTCGGCCACGGAGTAGGCAGCTCGTGCCCGGGGATCACGCCTCGGCGTATTCGAGGAGAAGGTCCTTGGCTTCGACGGACTGGCCGGCCCCCACGTGCAGGACCGCGACGGTCCCCTTCATGCTTGAGGCCATTGTTGGGCTGCGTGCAGAACGCGAAGAATCGTGACAGTGCGGGCGTCCTCCGCGTAGACCACGAGGTAGTTCGAGCGCACAACCATCTCGCGGGTGCCCTCCACGCGACCGATCCTGTAGAGCCGTGGGTTCTCCCGCAAGCGGGATGTCTTGGCCTCGATGTCTTCCTTCAGGGCCTGAGCGGCGTCTGGATTGTCGTCCGAAATGTAGTCGACGATCGCCATCAGATCGGCGACCGCCATGGCCTTCCACTCAAGTTCCCGCACGGCGCTTCCCGTCGATGAGCGCCTGCGTGTCGGTCATAACCTGTTGGTGCGGAACCGCGGGACGCGGATCGTCCAGGGCTTCCCGTACCTTGGCACGAAACCACGCATCATAGGCTTCAGGATCGGCTGTCAGACCCACCGGCAAACCGCCCTCCACGGCAACACGGGTCAACAGGATTCGCACGGCATCGGAGAGTGTCAGGCCAACGCCGGCCAGCGTCTCGGCCGCTTTCGCCTTGAGCCGATCGTCCACACGAACATGGAGCATCGAAGTCTGAGCTGGCATGGGACATCCTCCGTCGTTACCGACGATATGCATCTCAATTGAGATACGTCAAGCGGAACGGCGCCGGGCTAGGCTCACGCTTCGGCGTATTCGAGCAGGAGGTCCTTGGCTTCGACTGATTGGCCGGCTGCCACGTGCAGGGCGGCGACGGTGCCGTCGCGTTCAGCGTGGAGGGCGGTCTCCATCTTCATCGCCTCGATGGTCATCAGCAGGTCGCCGGCCACCACCGGGCGACCGCTCGCGACCGCGATCGAAGCCACGACGCCGGGCATCGGGGCCGAGACGTGGCAGGGGTTGGCCGGATCGGCCTTGGGCCGGCGCACCACGCTCGCCGACGCCTCGCGGTTCTCGACCTTGACCGTGCGGGGCTGGCCGTTCAGCTCGAAGAAGACGCGTACCGCGCCTTCCTCGTCGGTCTCCCCCACCGCGAGGCAGCGAATCACCAGGGTGTGCCCGCGCTCGATCTGGACCGAGACCTCGCGCCGGGGCGCCAGGCCGTAGAAATACACGTCGGTCGGCAGCGCAGAGACCGGCCCGTAGATCTCGTTCCGCGCCGCATAGTCCGCAAACACCTTGGGGTAGAAGAGCCAGGAGTAGAGGTCCTCGTCCGAGAGCGACCAGCCGGTCTCCTCCTTCGCCCGTGCGCGCTCCGCCTCGAAATCCACGGGCGGGAGGACGGCGCCGGGGCGCCCCTCGAGCGGCGGCTCGCCCTTCAGGATCTTGCTCGCGAGCGGCTCGGGGAAGCCGCCCGGCATGCGGCCGAGCTCGCCACGGAAAAGGCCCACGACGGATTCCGGGAAGGCGATCTCGCGGTCCGCGTCCTCGACATCGGCGCGCGTGAGGTTGCCGGAGACCATCACGAGCGCGAGATCGCCCACCACCTTGGAGGTCGGCGTCACCTTCACGATGTCGCCGAACATCCGGTTGACCTCGGCGTAGGCCTGGGCCACCTCGTGCCAGCGTTCGGCGAGGCCGAGGGCGCGCGCCTGCTCCCGCAGGTTCGTGAACTGCCCGCCCGGCATCTCGTGCAGGTAGACCTCGGACGCCGGCGCCCGCATGTCGGTCTCGAAGGCCGCGTACTCCGCGCGCACCACCTCCCAGTAGTCGGATATTTCGCGCACGTGGGCCGGGTCGAGCCCGGTGTCGCGCGGCTGGCCGCGCAGCGCCTCCACCACCGAGCCGAGGCAGGGCTGGGAGGTGAAGCCGGAGAGGCTGTCCATCGCGAGATCGACCGCGTCCACGCCCGAATCTACAGCCGCCAGCACGCTGGCCGCAGCGATGCCGGAGGTGTCGTGGGTGTGGAAGTGGACCGGAAGCCCGGTCTCCTCCTTCAACGCGTGGACCAGCTCACGGGCGGCGGCGGGCTTGACCAGCCCCGCCATGTCCTTGATGCCGAGGATGTGGGTGCCGGCATCGCGCAGCGCGCGGGCCATGCGCAGGTAGTAGTCGAGGTCATAGCGGCTGCGGTTTGGGTCGTGCAGGTCGCCGGTGTAGCAGATCGCCGCCTCGCAGAGTTTCCCGGTCTCCAGCACCGCATCGACCGCGACGCGCATGTTCTCGACCGAGTTCAGGGGATCGAAGATGCGGAAGACATCGATGCCCGAGTCTGCGGCCCGGCCGACGAAGCCCCGAACCACGTTGTCCGGGTAGTTGGTGTAGCCGACCCCGTTGGAGGCCCGCAGCAGCATCTGCAGCAGGATGTTCGGGACCTGCGTGCGCAGGCGCTCCAGGCGCTCCCACGGGCACTCGCCCAGGAAGCGGAGCGCCACGTCGAAGGTGGCGCCGCCCCAGCATTCGAGCGAGAAGAGTTGCGGCAGGTTGTAGGCGTAGGCGTCCGCGACCCGGCAGAGGTCGTGCGTGCGCATCCGAGTCGCGAGCAGCGACTGATGCGCGTCCCGCATGGTGGTGTCGGTGACCAGCACCCGGGTCTGCTCCAGCATCCATGCGGCGACCGCCCCGGACCCCTCGGCGTCGAGCAGCGCCTTGGCGCCCGCCGCCGACTC
This sequence comes from Alphaproteobacteria bacterium, assembly GCA_965207055.1. Classification (GTDB taxonomy): domain Bacteria; phylum Pseudomonadota; class Alphaproteobacteria; order UBA828; family UBA828; genus WTGU01. The sequence goes on from CBDBLP010000001.1 coordinate 698,899, forward strand.
CTCCGCGTGCAAGGGCGGCGGCGACGGATTGCGGGCGTAGGCCGGCGGCGCAGGCCGGTCCTTCACCTCGGGATGGCCGTTCACCGTGGTCTCGGCGATGTAGCGCAGCAGGCGGCTCGCCCGGTCGCGCGGGCGGGCGAAGGTGAGAAGCTCCGGGTTGTCGTCGATGAAGCGGGTCGTCACCTGGCCTTGGCGAAACGCCTCGTCGCCGACGAGGCGCTCGAGAAAGTCGATGTTGGTGGCGACCCCCCGAATCCGGAACTCCTGGAGCGCGCGCCGCATGCGGTCGATCGCGCCCTCGCGCGAAGACGCCCACGCGGTGACCTTCTCCAGGAGCGAATCGTAGTGGCGGGTGATGACCGCGCCGGTGTAGGCGGTGCCGCCGTCGAGGCGAATGCCGAAGCCGGTGGCGGCGCGGTAGGCGGTGATGCGGCCATAGTCGGGAATGAAGCGGTCGAGCGGGTCCTCGGTGGTGATGCGGCACTGCACGGCGTGGCCGCGCAGCGCGATGTCGCCCTGCGGCGGGCAGGCATCGTCGGTCTCGTCGCCGATGGCGCCGCCCTCGGCCACGCGGATCTGGGCTCGCACCAGGTCGACCCCCGTCACCTGCTCGGTGACGGTGTGCTCCACCTGGATTCGCGGATTGACCTCGATGAAGTGGAAGCTGCCGGTGTCGAGATCGTGCAGGAACTCGACCGTGCCCGCGTTGAGGTAATCGGCCGCGCGGGCGATGGCGAGCGCGTAGCCGGTAAGCTCGTCCCGCTGCGCGGGCGTGAGGCCGGGGGCCGGCGCGCACTCCACGATCTTCTGGTTGCGCCGCTGCACCGAGCAATCGCGCTCGAAGAGGTGGACGGTCTGGCCGCTGGAATCCGCCAGGATCTGGACCTCCAGGTGGCGGGCGCGGCGAATGAAGCGCTCGAGGTAGACATCGTCCTTGCCGAAGGCGGCGTCCGCCTCGCGCCGGGCCGCGAGCAGGGCCGCCTCGAATTCACCCTCGCTCTCGACCCTGCGCATGCCGCGCCCGCCGCCGCCCCAGCTCGCCTTGAGCATGCCGGGGAAGCCGACGCCGCGCGCAAGCTCGAGCGCAGCCGCAGGGTCCGCAGGCAGCGCGTCGGTCGCGGGCACCGTGGGCACGCCGGCTCGACCGGCGATCTCCCTCGCGGACACCTTGTCGCCGAGCAGGAGCAGCGTCTCCGGCCGCGGGCCGATGAAGGCGATGCCGGCGTCGGCGCAGGCTTCGGCGAACTCCGGCGATTCGGAGAGAAAGCCGTAGCCCGGATGGATGGCATCGCTCCGCGTCTCCGTCGCGACGCGGATGATGTCGTCCACGGCGAGGTAGGCGGTTACGGGACCGCGCCCCGCGCCGACGCGGTAGGACTCGTCGGCCTTGAAGCGGTGCAGGGAGAGGTGGTCCTCCTCCGCATAGACCGCGACCGTGGCCTTGCCCATCTCGTAGGCGGCGCGCAGGACGCGAATGGCAATCTCGCCCCGGTTCGCCACCAGAATTCGTTCGAAGCCGCTCATCGATCCGCTCGCTCACCCGACTGCCGGGTGCGAGCCTTCTACACGGATGCGTATTCCTGTGGAAGCCGGCGAACCGGCATGGCGGGCCGCCTTCAGCGTTAGATCACGGGTTTGCCGCTCTCCACACCTATCTCGCGCAGCACGGCCCCGGCCGCCTCGACGAAGCGGGCCATGGTGTCGGCGCGGAAGGCGCCGATGCAGCCGACGCGAAAGCTTTCAACCTGCGCGAGCTTGCCGGGATAGATCACGAAGCCGCGTTCCGCGAGCAGGTCGTAGAACGCCCGGAACTGCCAGGCGGGATCGGCCGGCGCGCGGAAGGTCACGATGATCGGTGCCTGCACGGCATCGTCCAGCAGCGTCTCGAAGCCGAGGCCGCGCATGCCGTCGACCAGATTGCGGCAGTTCTCCCAGTAGCGGGCGAAGCGTCCGGCGACTCCGCCTTCGTCGTCGAGCGCATCGAGAGCCCGGTCGAGCGCGGCGAGGATGTGGGTGGGCGGCGTGAAGCGCCACTGGCCGTTGGCTTCCAGCCCGGCCCACTGGCCGTGCAGGTCGAGGCTCACGGCGTGGGCGTTGTCGGCGCAGCCCGAGAGGTGATCGGCACGCACGATGACGAAGCCGACGCCGGGCGCCCCTTCGAGACACTTGTTGGCCGACGCGGCGAGGCTCGTGAGCGGCAGCCGCGCGAGGTCGGTGGGGATGCCGCCGAAGGAGCTCATGGCATCGACGTGCAGCCGGCGCCCGGCTCCGCTCACGGCAGCGGCCAGATCGGCGAGCGGGTTGAGGATGCCGGTCGTGGTCTCGCAGTGGACCAGCGCGACATCGCTGATGTCGGGCTCGGCCACGAGCCGCTCGGCAAGCGCCGCCGCCCTCCTGGGCGGCTCGGTCTCGCCGGTCTCCAGCACGCTGTGGGCGCGGCCCGCGCGGCGGCAGATCTCCGCCATGCGCCGGCCGTAGGCGCCGTTCACGAGAATCAGCAGCCGGCCGTCGCGGGGAACCAGGGAGCCGAGCTGGGCTTCCACCGCAAAGGTGCCGCTGCCCTGCATCGGCACGCAGGTGAAGGCCTCGCCGGCGTTGGCGAGTGCCAGCAGGCGCCGGCGCACGCGCGCGGTGAGCTCGATGAACGCGGGGTCGCGCGAGCCCCAGTCGCGGTCCATGGCCGCGCGGGTCTCGGGCCGGGTGGTGAGCGGCCCGGGGGTGAGCAGGACGGTCCCGGCGTCCCCGCCGGCTCCGCTCTCAGCGGGCGGCGGCACGGCTGAGGGCATCCAGGGCTTCGGGCGTATCCACGTCGATGGTCACGGAGTGATCGGGGCTCTCGATCTCGTACACCGCGTCCGCGTGGTCGCCGATCAGGTGGCGCGCCCCGACATCGCCCGAGAGGTTCCGCATCTCGCCGAAGAAGCGCGCCGCCCAGAGCACGGGATTGCCGCGCTTGCCGCGGTAGGTCGGCACGCCGATGGCGCGGCCTTCCAGCGGGCCGAAGCCCGCGATCAGCCGGTCGATCAGGTCCGCCGAGGTGCGCGGCATGTCGCCGAGGCAGACCACGGCGCCGTCGACCCCGGGGGCTCGCGCGGGGTCGAGCGCTTCGATGCCGCAATGGAGCGAGCTGCTCATGCCCTCGGCATAGTCGGGATTGTGCGTGAAGGTCACGTCGAGCCCGTCGAGCGCCGCTTGCAGGCGCTCGGCCTCGTGACCGGTCACCACAACCACCGGCGTGGCACCAGACGCGAGCGCGGCGGAAGCGACGCGGCGCACCATCGGCTCGCCATCGACCTCGATCAGGAGCTTGTTGAGCGCGCCCATGCGGCGCGACTGCCCGGCCGCGAGCACCACCGCCGCGATATGGGGCGGCGCCGCGGTGGCCACCGCCTCGTCCTTGCGTTCCGCACTTCGCGGCGAGGCGCGGTTGCGGGGCAAGGGCCGGCTTGGAATCTCCATCAGCAGGCCGCCCGCCCCCATGCGCATGATGTCGGACGCGGTGATATCGACGCCGGCGAAGATGCGCTGCAGCACCCAGTCGAAGCCGTTGAGCTTGAGCGAGCGGGCGCAGCCGGGGAGCCCGAGCACCCGTGCTTCGCCGAGCCGCGCGAGCAGGAGCAGATTGCCGGGGTCCACCGGCATGCCGAAATGGTCGATGGCACCGCCCGCCTCCACGACCGCCGCCGGCACCACGTCGCGGCGGTCGACAATGGCCGACGCGCCTGCGATGAGGATGATGTCGCAGCCTTTGCCGTGAAGCTGGGCGACCGCCTCGGCCACCTCGGCGCGGCTGTGGGCGCAGCGGACCTCGGCGGCGAGCGCGCCGTCGAGCTGGGCGAGACGCGTCGCGACAGCGCCCGTGGTCGAATCGAGCACGCTCTCCCGCATCCCCGGCAGGCGGGTCTGGATCAGACCGACCGAGCGCGCCTCGAGCGGCGCGAGGCGCAGCATCGGCCCGCCCTCCTCCGCGATCTCCACGCAGCGATCGACGACCGCGCGCGAGGCGGCGAAGGGAATGACCTTGACCGTCGCCACCATCTGGCCCGCCTCGACCAGGGCGTGGGGGGCCACGGTGCCGAGAGTCATGGCCTCGTCGAGAAGGTTGAGCCGGTCCACCCGCCCGTCGTCGATGAGGGCGAGCCCGTGGCCCTCGGCGAAGATGTTGCAACGGCCGGTGAAGGCCTTGCCGAGCGTGAGCCCAGGCCCGGCGACCGCGCGCGCGACGGCTTGCGCCGCCTCGTCCTCGCCCACGTCGTCGGGCTCCAGCCGCGCGCCGGAGACGGTCTCGATCTTCGCGGCCAGCAACGCCTGGATGTCGTCGGCGGAGAGCACGCGCCCCTTCTTGAAGGCGCCGCCGGGCAGGCGCACGCTGTGGGCGAGGATCAGCCCTTGCGCCTCCGCGACCGGCACGTCGCCGAAGATCATGGCGCGGAATTCACTTGCTCTTGCCCTCGGGCGGCTGCCGGCGCACCTGCGTCACCTCCGCCATGATCGAGACCGCGATCTCGGCCGGGGAGCGCGCGCCGATGGCGAGCCCGATGGGGGCGTGGATGCGGCCGAGCTCGTCCTCGGAGAAACCCTTCTCGCGCAAGCGCTCCAGCCGCTTGCCGTGGGTGCGCCGGCTGCCCAGCGCACCGATGTAGAAGACCGGCGCGCGGACTGCGACCTCGAGCGCGGGGTCGTCGATCTTGGGATCGTGGGTCAGCGTCACCACGGCGGTGCGGTGATCGGGCACGAGCCGGCTCAGCGCGTCGTCGGGCCACTCGGTCGAGACCTCGATGGCGGGGAAACGCGCGGCGTCGGCGAAGGCGCGGCGCGGATCGCAGACGATCACCGAATAGCCCGCGGCCTCGGCCATCCCGGCCAGCGCCTGCGTGATGTGGACGGCGCCGACGATGACCATGCGCGCCGGCGGGTTGTGGACGTGGACGAACCAGGTCTCTTCGCCGGCCTCGACCTGTTGGCTCCGGTCGGCGCGGAGCGCGTCCCGGGCCGCCTCCGCCGCCGCGTCGGGCAGCGAATCGCCCGCGGTCGCACCGTCGGCGTAGACCAGCGCCTGCGCGCCGCCGTCGAGAGCGGTAACGAGGGCGACCGCGCGATCGGCGGCGCGGTCGCCGTTCAGCCGGTCGAGAATTTCGCGCCGCATCGCTACCCGCTCACTCGACCCGCTCGACCAGCACGCGAACGGTGCCGCCGCAGGCGAGCCCGACCTCCCACGCCTGCTCGTTGGAGACGCCGAACTCGAGCACGCTCGGCGCGCCTGAGTCCATGACCTGCCGTGCCTCCTGGATCACGGCGCCCTCGATGCAGCCGCCGGAGACCGAGCCCTCGAAGCGGCCGTCACCGTCCGCGACGAGCTGGCTTCCGACCGGGCGGGGCGACGAGCCCCAGGTCCCGATGACGGTGGCGAGCGCCACCTCCTTGCCCTCATCGCGCCAGCGGGCGGCGGTGCCCAGAATGTCCTCCTGTGCGGCCTGGTGCGAACTCATCGGCCCTTCTCCCTCACTATGCCGAAACGCGGGGCGGCGGGCGCCCCCGCCCTACTCCGCGACGGCGGTCATCCCGGCGCCGACATCCGCAAGGATACGCCGCGTCTCGCCGCCGCGCGCCTTGTCGATATCGTCCTGGTACTTCAGGAGGACACCGAGGGTCTGATCGACAGTCGCGTGATCGAGGCTCTCCTGCGCGAGCGTGGAGAGCGCGCGCAGCCAGTCGATGCTCTCGGCGACGCCCGGCGACTTGAAGAAATCGACCTCTCGCAGCTGCTGCACGAAGGCCACGACCTCGTGGGTCAGGCGCGGGTCGGCATCCGGCACGCGCACGCGCAGGATATCACGCTCGCGCTGGGCGTCGGGATAGTCGATCCAGTGATAGAGGCAGCGCCGCTTGAGGGCGTCGTGGATCTCGCGGGTCCGGTTGGAGGTGATCAGCACGATGGGGGGGTCTGCCGCGCGGATCGTGCCGATCTCCGGAATGGTGATCTGGTAGTCGGCGAGCACCTCCAGCAGGAAGGCCTCGAAGGGCTCGTCGGCCCGGTCGAGCTCGTCGATCAGCAGCACCGGCGGGCCTTCATCGTGGGGGCGGAGCGCCTCCAGCAGCGGCCGGCTGATCAGGAAGCGCTCGGAGAAGATATCGCCGGCAAGGGTCTGGCGATCGCGGTCGCCCATCGCCTCCGACAGGCGGATCTCGATCATCTGCCGCGCGTAGTTCCACTCGTAGACGGCGGACGAGACGTCGAGCCCTTCGTAGCACTGGAGGCGCAGCAGGGAGCGCCCGAGCCGCTCGGCCAGCACGCTCGCCAGCGCGGTCTTGCCGACCCCGGCCTCGCCCTCCAGGAAGAGCGGCCGGTTCAGGCGGAAGGCGATGAAGAGGCTGGTCGCCAGATTGCGATCCGCCACGTAGTCGCCGCCGGAGAGCAGCGCGAGCGTCTCGTCGACGGAGTCGGGGATCGCCACGCCGTCCATCATGTCACGAACTTTCCTCGGAAAGACGCTCGATCAGATCGGCGATCGCCTCCGGCTTGTCAAGGCGAAACGCCGGCCGGCGGCCATCCTCGGCCAGCACCCCGAGCGCAGCGCCGGTCTCGCAGCCGGTGCCGCTCTCGACCGTGAGACGGGGCAGGGCGTGGTCGTCGAAACCCAGCGCGAGCACCACGTCGGCATCCTCCGCGAGCGCCGCGAGAGCGGCCGCCCGAGGTGGCGCGGGCGGGTCGTTGCGGTGCACGCGCGCCCAGCGCCGGCCGGAGACCACGACCACATCGCGGGCACCGGCGGCGGCGTGCTCGTAGCTGTCCTTGCCCGGTGCGTCGATGGCAAGCGGGTCCGGGCCCGCCGCGATCACGGCAACGCGCCGCCCGCGGCCGGTCAGCGTCTCGATCAGCTGCGTCGCCATCGCGTCCCGCTCCCCGGCAGGCCCGGCAATCGCCACCACCACCACGCGCGACTCAGATCACGCCGGTGAACACGAGGATGAGCACCACGGCGACCACCACCACCGCCGCCGCCCAGGCCGCGGTGGGAAGGCCAAAGCGCTGCACGGCCGGCGGCAGCGGCGGCCCTGCATCCGCAGCCGGGGCGCTCTCCGGCGTGGCGTCGGCGGGCGCCGCTGCAGGCTCGGGCGATGCCGGGGCGGGATCGGGCGGAGGCACGGGCTCGGGCGGCGGCTCCGGCTGGGCTGGCGCTGCAGCTTCCGGTTCGGGGGCAGGCTCGGCTGCTGCCTCCGCCTCCTCGCCGCCGCCGAGCTTCTCGGCGAGCTTGTCGAAGAACTGCTTGGCGAGCTTCTTCGCGGTCGAATCGATGAGGCGCGAGCCGATCTGCGCGAGCTTGCCGCCGACCTTCGCATCGACGTCGTACTGCACCACCGTCGCGCCCTCTTCCTCCACCAGCCTGACCCTGGCCTCGCCCGAGGCGAAGCCGGCGGTACCGCCCTGCCCCTGACCCGAGATCGTGTAGCCGTTGGGCGGATCGAGGTCGGAGAGGGTGACTCCGCCCTTGAAGGTCGCCTTGACCGGCCCGACCTTGATGACCAGCGTCGCGGCCATCTCGGTGTCGGAGGTCTTCTCGATCTCCTGACAGCCGGGCAGGCACTCCTTCAGGACCTCGGTGTCGTTGAGCGCGCGCCACACCGTTTCCCGATCGGTCGGGACCCGGAACTCGCCCTTCATCTTCATGGCTGCGTCGCCCCCTGCCGCGCCGGCGTTCAGCGCCGCTAAACGTAGTAGATGACCAGGCAGGCGCCAAGCAGCACCAGGATCCAGAGCGCGGCGGCGCCGGTCGGCCAGGTGCGCGCCAGCACCCCGCCCGGCCTGTGCTGCTGCGCGACCAGGAAGAAGAGGCGATCGAGGCCGCGTGCGGATTGCTCCCGCACGAACCCGGTGACGGCGGCAGCCGCGCCTTCGATGCGGCGCGCCGTGCCCGGCAGCAGGCGCCGGTAGAGCCAGTCGCTGTCGATATTCACCGAGCGCAACTCGGGCGGATAAAGCCTGACCAGGTTGAGGAAGACGAAGGCCAGGGCAGAGAAGAAGAGAAGCTGGACCTGCACCAGCACGTGGCTGCCGGTGTAGGGCACATAATCCACCGGGTAGGGCAGCATCGAATAGAGCCATGCCGGATAGCAGCCGATGACGATGCAGAGGATCGCCGCCATCGCCATGGCGATCCGCATGTTGAGCGGCGGCTCGCGGGTGCGGATGCCGCTGTCGTGGGCGAAGAAGGCGAAGTAGGGAATCTTGATACCGGCATGGTGGAAGACGCCGGCGGAGGCGAAGAGCAGCAGAATCCAGACGATCCAGTAGCCCTCGGCCGCCGCCGCGCTCATCACCATCGACTTGCTGACGAAGCCGGAGAAGAGCGGGAAGGCGGAGATCGAGGCCGCGCCCACGATGCAGAGCCCGGTGGTCTGCGGCATCGACTTGTAGAGCCCGCCAAGCTCCGAGCCGTTGATCTTGCCGGTCTGGTGCAGCACCGCGCCCATCGACATGAGCAGCAGGCCCTTGAAGATCACGTCGTTGAAGGCATGGGAGACGGCGCCGTTGAGCGCGAGCGACGTGCCGATGCCGATACCCACCACCATGAAGCCGATCTGGTTGATCATGCTGTAGGCGAGCACGCGGCGCAGGTCATTCTCGATCACGGCGTAGAAGATGGGGAAGGCCGTCATCGCCGTGCCGATGGGGATCAGCACCTCGGTGCCGGCGTAGCCGCGGGCCAGCGCGTAGACAGCGAGCTTGGTAGTGAACGCGCTCAGGAACACCATCCCCGTCGGCGTCGATTCCGGATAGGCGTCGGTGAGCCAGGTGTGCACCAGCGGGAAGCCGCACTTGATGCCGAAGGCGACGAAGATCAGCACGCCGCCGAGGCTGTCGATGCCGATGTGCCCGAAGGCGCTGGTTCCGGTGTCGCCAATCACGATGATCGCGCCGCCCAGCAGCAGGAGGCCGGAGACCAGCTGGAACACCAGGTAGCGCATGGCGGCGCGCACCGCCCGGGGCTCGCGCCGGGCGAGGATCAGCAGCACCGAGCCGAGGGTCGCTCCCTCCCAGAAGATGACCAGCGTGATGAGGTCTCCGGCGAAGACGGCGCCGAGCGCGGAGCCCGCATAGAGCAGCATGCCGGCCTGCTGCAGGCGGTCGCGCACGTGGAAGGCGAAGATCGCGCCGAGGAACGCCGCAATATGGAAGAGGAGTCCGAAGAGCAGGCTGAGCGAATCGGCGCGCAGCAGCGTGAGCCGCGTGTCGAGCAGGGGGACCTCGAGCGCGCCGCCGCCGTTCCACACGAACCAGAGATTGATCCCGCCGAGCAAGGGGACGGCCGGCAGCAGGAGACGGCGCATTCCCCCCGGCAGCAGCAGGACGAGCACTGCCGCGACGAGGAAGACGAAAGCGGGAGGGATACTACTCGTCATAGTGGTCCTCGCGCCGCATCACGAGGCGGCGCAGCTCCTTCGCGGCGAGAACGAGAACGACACAGGCGATGAAGCCGAAGAACCCGTAGAAGCCGAACCAGCCCTCCCAGAAGAACTCCTCGTGCCGGTGGAAGCCCGCTTCGATCACCAGCACGCCAACGCAGAGCGCCGCGAAGAACCAGATGAGCCGCATCACGTTGCGGCGTTCGTCGAGCCAGTATTTCTTCTTCATGGCATTGCCTTAGCGGATAGCCCCAAGCGGCTCCACCAGCGTGAGCAGGGCCTGCGGGTAGAAGAAGAGCGCGGCCGTGCCGAGCGCAGCCACCAGCGTCGCCGCGAGGATCGGCCAGGGTGCTTCGGCGCGGCCGGGCGCCACCGGCATGCCCGAGGCCGGGAAGAAGGCGCGGACGAGGATGGGCACGAAGTAGAGCGCGTTCAGCAAGGAACTGCCGAGCAAGACCGCGATCACCGCGATATGGCTGCCGTCGTCGGCGCCTGCCACCAGGTACCACTTGCTCCAGAGCGCGGCGAAGGGCGGCAGCCCGATCAGGCCGAGCGCGCCCACGGCGAAGGCGCCCATGGTCACGGGCATGCGGTAGCCGATGCCGTCGAGCTCGCTCACCAGCCGCTTGTGGGCGGCGGTGTAGATCGCGCCCGCGCAGAAGAAGAGCGTGATCTTGCCGAAGGCGTGGGTGGCGATGTGCATGGCGCCGCCCACGACGCCCGCGCTGGTTGCGAGCGCGCCCCCCAGCACCACGTAGGAGAGTTGGCTCACGGTCGAATAGGCGAGGCGGCGTTTCAGGTCGTCCTGACGCAGCGCGATCAGCGATGCGATCACGATGGTCGCGGACGCGACCGCGATCAGCCATTCGCTGCCCGCCATCCCCCGCAGGAAGTCGATGCCGAAGATGTAGACGATGACCTTGAGCACCGTGAAGACGCCGGCCTTGACCACGGCGACGGCGTGCAGGAGCGCGCTCACCGGCGTCGGCGCCACCATCGCCGCCGGCAGCCAGCCGTGGAGCGGCATCAGCGCCGCCTTGCCGATGCCGAACATGTAGAGCACCAGCAGCACGGCGGCGGTGCGCTCGCTGACGGCGCCCGCGAGGATCCCGCCCATCTGGAAGTCGAGCGTCCCCGCCTCCACCCAGGTCCAGAGGATCGCGAAGAGCTGCAGCACGATCGAGGTCGACAGCAGGATGCCGAGATAGGTCCTGCCCGCGCGCCGCGCCTCATCCGTGCCGCTGTGAGTGACCAGCGGATAGGTGGAAAGCGTCAGCGCCTCGTAGAAGAGGAAGAGCGTGAACATGTTGCCGGCGAAGGCGACGCCGATGGCGCTCGCGAGCGCGGCCGCGAAGCAGACGTAGTAGCGGGTGCGGTGTTCCTCCTTGTTGGCGCGGACGTAGCCGATGGAATAGACGGTCGTCGCGATCCAGAGGAAGGACGCGATCAGCGCGAAGAGCATGCCGAGGGGTTCGAGCGTAAACGCGATCGGGAGCCCCGGCACGATGTCGAAGAGCGCGACCCGGGGCGCACCGCCCGCCGCAACCGCCGGCGCGAGCGAGAGGACGAGGCCGAAGAGCGCGACGGCGGTGATGACGGAGACCGCCTCCTGCAACAGGGGCCTCCGCGCGGTCGCCCAGATCAGGAACGCGCCCGCGATGGGCACCGCGAGTGCCGCCAGAATTTGCGCGGCGTGGCTCATGGCGCGCCCGCCAGAAGCACCGTCGCCGCGCGCTCGGCAATGCCGACGGTGAGGTCGGTGTGGAGCCCGAAATAGACCGAGCCCGCGATCAAGGCCCAGGTCGAGAGCTGCATGGGCCAGGGCGCCTCTTTCACCGGCTCGCTATCGGGCGGCGGCGGGCGAAAGTACGCCGCCTCGATCACGCGGCCCACATAGGCGAGCGCGATCAGCGAGCCGGCGAGCACGAAGAGCGCCACCGGCCATAGATCCTGCTCGAAGGCCGCCTGCACCAGATACCACTTGCTCACGAAGCCGGAGGTGATGGGCACGCCGACCAGGCCGAGGCCGCCGATCACGACCGCCGCCATGGTGAAGGGCATGCGCCGGCCGAGGCCGTGCATCGCGCTCAGATCGGTCGCGCCCAGGCGATAGGCGATGGCGCCGGCGGCGAGGAAGAGCCCACCCTTCATCAGCGCGTGGTTGAAGATATGGACCAGGGCGCCGGTCACGCCCGTGACCGAGGCGAGCCCGATGCCGACCCCGAGATAGCCGATCTGGCCCACGCTGGAGAACGCCAGCAGGCGCTTCAGGTCGCTCTGGAAGACGGCGACGAGCGAGCCTGCCAGAACGGCGATGAGCGAGAGCGCGAGCAGGATCTCCGTCAGCGGCAGGGTCTCGAAGGCGAAATGAAGGCCGAACACCGTGAAGACGAAGCGGAGCAGCATGTAGGCGCCGACCTTGGTCGAGGTCGCAGCGAGGAAGGCGCTCACCATCGAGGGCGCATACGCATAGGCGTTGGGCAGCCACATGTGGAAGGGGAAGAGCGCGAGCTTGATCAACACGCCCACGGTGATGAAGGCGAAGGCCGTGATTATCGCCGGGCTCTCGCCGAGGGCCGGTACGCGCTCGGCAAGGTCCGCGATGTTGAGGGTGCCGGTCTTGGCGTAGAGGAAGCCGATCCCGACCAGGATCAGCGAGGCGCCGATCGTGCCGATGATGAGGTACTGGTACGACGCTGTGAGCGCCCGCCTGCGCCTGCCTTGCGCGATGAGCACGTAGCTCGCGAGCGAGGAGATTTCGAGAAAGACGTAGATGTTGAAGGCGTCGCCGGTCGCGGTGATGCCGAGCAGGCCGGTGAGCGCGAGCAGGAAGATCGCATAGAAGAGATGCCGCCGCTCGGGCCGCACCTCCTGCTCCACGCTCGCCCGCGCGTAGGGCATCATCAGCGCAGCCGTGCCCGCGAGGATCAGCAGGACGAAGGCGTTGACGCCGTCCAGCCGGTACTCGATGCCGATGGGCGGCGCCCAGCCGCCGAGGTGGTAGGAGATCGTGCCGCCGCTCATGACCTGCTCGAGCAGCAGCGCCGCGATCGCGAGCAGCCCCCAGCAGACCAGGGTGGTGAAGGCCCAGGCGTAGTTTCCGCGCCGCAGCAGCACGCAGACCGGCGCCGCGATCAGCGGCACCGCCACCTGGAGTACCGGCAGATGAGTCGCGATCATCGCCGATCCTGCTCGTCGATCTCGTCCTCTTCGACGGTCCCGTAGTCGCGCTTGATCGCCACGGTGAGCGCGAGCCCGACCGCGAGAGTCGAGACGGCCACGACGATCGCCGTGAGGATCAGCACGTGGGGGAGCGGGTTGGAGTAGAGCGCGTGGCCGGGGTCGATGATCGGCGCGGTGCCGCCCTCGACCTTCCCCGCCGTGATGTAGATCAGGAAGATCGCGGACTGGAAGATGCCGAGGCCGATCAGCTTCTTGATCAGGTTGGATGGCGCAATGACGGCGTAAAGCCCGATCATCGCCAGCACGATCGCGGCCCAATAGTTGACGTGTGAGAGGGCCTCCACCTCAGCGCCACTCGGCAAGAGCGCAGAAGATGATGGTCATCACGGCGGCGACCGCGACGCCGACGCCGATCTCGATGATGATGATCCCGACGTGATTGCCATGCGTGGCGTCGCCCGAAAGCGCGCCGTATTCGAGGAACGCGCCGCCGCCGATCATGCTGGCGACGCCGACGCCCGCATAGAGCAGCACCCCGAGACAGGCGAGCACCGCCAGCAGACGCGGCGGCGCCACGCTGCGTACCGCCTCGGTCCCGAAGACGAGACCGTAGAGGATGAGACCCGCGGCGAAGATCACGCCGGCCTGAAAGCCGCCGCCCGGCCCGTAGTCGCCGTGCATCTGGACGTAGAGGGCGAAGAGCAGGATCGGCGGGATCAGCAGCTTCGAGACCACGCGCAGGACCAGGTGCTCGGTCATTCGCGGTCCCCCGCGTCGTCGTCATCGCCCTCGCCGGCCCGGCGGCGGCGGCGCGTGATGCCCAGCATCAGCAGAACGCCGATGCCCGCGGTGAAGATCACCGTGACCTCGCCCAGCGTGTCGAAGCCCCGGTAGGAGGCCAACACCGCGGTGACGATGTTGGGGACGCCGGTCTCCGCTTCGCCCTGCTCGATATAGTGGGGCCCAACGTGCTGCTGCGCGGGCGCTTGCGGGTCGCCGAAGGCCGGCAGGTCCAGGGTGCCGTAGATCAGCAGGCCGCCGACCGCGAGCGAGGCCAGGATCGGAAGCCACGGCCTGCGATGCGCGATCTTCTCGTGCCGGCCGGTGGCAGCGATGGCGAGCAGCATGAAGACGGTGGTCACGCCGGCGCCGACGGCGGCCTCGGTAAAGGCCACGTCGACCGCGTCGAGCACGACCCAGAGCAAGGCCATGACCAGGCTGTAGATGCCGAGCACGAGCGCGGCCGCCAGCAGGTTGCGCAGCGAAACCACGACGAGCGCCGCCGCGACCAGCAGGGCCAGGAGCAGGATATCGACGTAGATAGTTATGGCGCCGGGTCCTTGGGCTTGCGGGTCCACGGCCGGACCCCGTCGAGCAGCGCCGCGTGGGCCAGCGCATGCGCGGCGGTCGGCGCGGTGAACACCATGAACACGAAGATCAGCACGAGCTTGAACGAGGTGAGCGAGAGCCCGGCCTGCAGCATGAAGCCGAGCAGGATGAAGCCCGCACCGGCGGTATCGGCGACACTCGCCGCATGGAGCCGCGTGAACAAGTCCGGCATGCGGACCAGCCCGAGCCCGCCCACCATGACGAAGGCCGCGCCGATGCCGATGCTGATCCAGCTCAGGATATCGACGATCACGGCGCCTCCTCGGCGTCGCGTGCGCGCCGGCGCTTGATGTAGCGGAGCACGGCGATGGTGCCGATGAAGTTGATCAGCGCGTAGACCAGCGCGATGTCGAGAAAGTCCGGGCGCTCCATGAGGAAGCCCACGGCCGCGATCAGCAGCACGGTCATGGTCCCGATCGCGTTCACGCTGAGCACGCGGTCGTAGAGCGTCGGCCCCAGGTACGCGCGGATCAGCGCGAGAATGACGGTCACGACGAGCGCCGAGACGGCGGCGAGGAACATCATGACCGGCCCTCGACCGCGCTGACGCGGCGGTCCATGTCGCCGGTCTTCAGCTCGTCCATGCCGTGCCGGGTGAGCGCGTGGACCTCGATGCCGTCCGTCGTCACCGACGTGGTGAGCGTGCCGGGCGTCAGCGTGATCGAGTTCGCGAAGATCACCTTGCCGAGGTCGGACGTCTGGCTCGACGGCACCGTCTCCAGCACCGGGTCGATGCGCGGGCGGGGCGACAGCACGATGCGGCTGACGGCGAACGCCGAAAGCAGGATCTGGATCGTCAGCCAGCCCCAATAGAGCGGGATGCGCAGACCGAGATGAATGGGGTGCCCCTCGTGGTCCACCACGTCCATGCGCATCGCCACCGCCACCGCGAAGGCCGTGCAGGCGGCGCCGATCGCGAGCAGGAAGGGCGTGTAATGACCGGACAGTGCGAGCCAGAGCCCGTAGAGCACGGCGAACAGACTGAGCGCGTGACGCACGCGAATCCCTCGTGCGGAGGCGGGAGCGCCCGGATTATGCCCCTAGCGCTGCGCCTCGCAACAAGGAAAGACCCCGACGAAGAGCTGCACCCGTTGTTGGGGAAGCGGACGGGCTCATTCCAGCAGGCCGCCGCCTCCATTGTGCCGGCGCCGGCCCAGCCGCTCCTGATAGTCGTGGGATTGCCAGTTCGCGCGGAACAGCCATTGTTCCTCCGGCTGCCGTGCGGCCAGCTCCGGGTCGATTTCGACTTCGTCGAAGCCGCTTCGCCGGGCCATGGCGTATTGATCTGCGAGGATGCGGCCGAACGCGCGAAGCCGGCCGCGGTAGCCGAGCAGGCGCAGATGGCGGGCCAGCGAAAACCCCCGGCCGTCCATATGCGTCGGAAAGGCGATGCGGATCAGCGCGATGCGCCCGAAGAGAGGCACGATGTCCTCGGCCTGCGCGGCGTTTTCGACATCGAGCGCGGCGCCGTCCGTCAGCGCGGAGAGGTTGATGGCGCCGCTCCATGGGGTGAAGTCGCCCGACCGGTCGTCATCGTGAAAGCCGGTATCGCGCACCAGCACGTTTCGACTCACGATGGTCTCACCCGTGTCCGAACCATCGTCCGCCGTGCGCGTCGAGGCAGGCATGGCGGTCTCTCCATCGAGCTCTTGCCGCACCCGGCTCACGGCTCTGGCGCTCCGCCCCCGGCGATGTCGGCATAGAGCGCGGCCTTGAAGGGCTGCATCCCGACCCGACGGTAGGTGTTTAGAAAGGTCTCGTCCTCGTCGGACCGGAGTTCGAGGTAGGTGCCGATCAATCGCTCGACGGCGCCAACGACCTCGCCGGCCGGAAATCCCGGGCCGGTGCGCTCGCCGAGAGCGGCGCTTTCGGTTCCGTCGCCGCCGAGCGTGATCTGGTAGTTCTCGGCGCCGGCGCGATCGAGCCCGAGAATTCCGATATGACCGACATGATGGTGCCCGCACGCATTGACGCACCCGGAGATCTTGATTTTGAGATCGCCGACCTCGCGTTCGGTGCCGAGCTCCTTCATGCGCCCGGCAATGCCCTGGGCGATCGGAATCGAGCGCGCAGTCGCGAGATTGCAGTAGTCCATCCCCGGGCAGGCGATGATGTCGGACGCCAGGCCGACGTTGGCGGTGGCCAGTCCCTCCTGCCGCAGCGCCTGGTGAACGGCCGGCACATCGCCCCTGTGCACATGGGGAAGTATGCAGTTCTGTTCGTGACTGATCCGAATCTCGTCGTGCCCGTAGCGCTCCGCCAGATCGGCGATGACGCGCATCTGGCCTGCCGTCGCATCGCCCGGAGTGGCACCATGGGCCTTGAGCGAAATGGTGACGATCGCGTATCCGGGAGTCTTGTGCGGGTGAAGATTGGTATCCGCGAAGGCGCGGAACGCCGGATCGCTCTCCAGAGCCGTCTCGAACGCGCCGGTCGGGGCCTCCTTGTATTCGGGCTCGGGGAACATCGCGCGGATGTCCCGCAAGAGCGTCCGGTCCGCGCCGTTGAACGTCCTCCGCTGAATCCGGAAGCGCTCCTCGACGCCTTGGCGGAACGCATCGATCCCGAGCTCGCGCACCGTGATCTTGATGCGCGCCTTGTACTTGTTATCGCGGCGCCCGTGGGTGTTGTAGATCTGCAGGATGGACTCGACGTAGGGAAGCAGGTCGGCCTCGGGCAGGAAGTCGCGAATCACCGATCCGATGACCGGCGTGCGGCCGAGCCCGCCGCCGACGGAGACCCGGTAGCCGACCTCTCCAGCCGCATTGCGGACCAGGCAGAGGCCGATGTCGTGGGCACGGGTGACGGCCCGGTCGTCCCGCGAGCCGCTCACCGCGATCTTGAACTTGCGCGGCAGGAACGCGAATTCGGGATGGTCCGTCGACCACTGCCTGAGCAGCTCCGCGCTCGGGCGGGGATCGCAGACTTCGTCGGCGGCCGCGCCTGCGAAATGGTCGGCCGTGACATTGCGCACGCAGTTCCCCGATGTCTGGATCGCGTGCATGTCCGCATCGGCCAGGGCGTCGAGGATGTCCGGCACATCCTTCAGCTTCGGCCAGTTGAACTGCACGTTCTGCCGCGTCGTGAAGTGCCCGTAGCCCTTGTCCCACCGTTCCGCGATATGGGCCAGCTGCCGTATCTGGCGGCTGTCGAGCGTGCCATAGGGAATGGCGACCCGGAGCATGTAGGCGTGAAGCTGCAGGTAGAGCCCGTTCATCAGCCGCAGGGGCTTGAACTCCTCTTCGGTCAGGGAGCCGTCGAGCCGCCGGGCGACCTGCCGGCGGAATTGTTCGACACGGGTTCGCACGAACTCTCGGTCGAAGGAGTCGTATCGGTACACGCTTCAGCTCCCTGCCTGCTTGCCATGCCGGTAGTTGGAGGGGCCAAGGGCGCGGAAGGCCTCGCGAAAGTGAGCCGGCTGCAGACCGCCGTCCCTGCCCGGCACGGTAGCCGCCAGGTATGGCTCAACGATTGCGCCCTGCTGCGATTCCGCCTCGGCAAGGCTGCGATTGGCCTCCGCCTCGTCCACGAAGAGGCGCGCCGAGACGAGATGGCGCGTCCAGGCTCCGTCCGGGGCGAGGTAGACGACGTCCCCCTCCAGGAGATCGTTCGCGGTCAGCACGCAAGGGGCAAAGGAACGGGCCATCACAGCGCACGCTCGCGGGACTCGCGCCCCGCCCGGGCCTCCCGCACGGCCTCGCGGGGCAGCAGGCCCAGCATCAGGACGACCGCGCCCGCACAGCGTTCCTCCTCCAGCGTCTCCGGCAGCCGGAGCAGCGAGGTCGCGACGATCCGCTCGTCCGCGGCCGAAGCGTTCTCGACGATGGTGACCGGCGTTGACGGCGCTGCCCCGTGCATCAGGAGACGCCCGCGCACGAACGTCGCCGCCCGCTTGCCCATGTAGATCGCGGCAACGGACCCCGGCCGGGCCAGAGCAACCCAATCGTGCTCGGCGAGTCCGTCGGCGTCCCGGCCGGTGAGAAGACGAAGCTCGGAGTTCCGCCCGCGCCGCGTCAGCGAGACCCCCATGTCGGCTGCGGCCGAGGACGCAGCCGTGATGCCGGGAACGATCTCCCACGGGATGCCCGCGCCGTCCAGCGCCTCGATCTCCTCGTCGAGCCTGCCGAATACGGTGGGATCGCCGGACTTGAGGCGGACCACGTGATTCCCCGCCCGGGCACGACGCACCAGCAGCGCGTTGATGCTCCCCTGCGACCACGAGGGGCCGAACCCCCGCTTGCCGGCGCAAACCCGCTCCGCCTCCCGCCGTGCGAGCTCGAGCACCTGCGCGGAGACCAGACGATCATGCACCACGATGTCGGCGTCATGCAGCCGGTTGCGCGCCTTGAGCGTGAGCAGCTCCGCATCGCCCGGCCCGGCGCCCACGAAAGAGACGAAGCCCGACGGGCGGATTGCCGCAGCGGCCTCGTCAAGCAGCGAACGGAGCGCTGTGCGGGCGCCCTTCTCGCCCTCCCCGGCGTAGCCGCGGGGGCCGCGCCGGAAGAAGTACTCGGACCAGAGCGCCCGGCGCATGCGGCCGGCGGGCACGCTCTCGCACCTGCTCCGGAATGCCTGTCCGATCCGCGCCAACGGCCCCAGAGAGGTCGGCAGCTGGGCTTCGAAGACTGCCTTGAGAGCCCGCGCCAGCACCGGGGCCGTGCCTTCGGTCCCGATCGCGACCGTGACCGGATCGCGGTCGACGATCGCCGGCGTTATGAAGTCGCTGCCCGCGAGATCGTCGGCGATGCTGACGCGAATCCCGTGAGGGCGGGCGAGCGCGGCCGCGCGTGCGTCAGCCGCTCTGTTCCCATTCGCGCAGTAGAGAAGCGCCGCGCCTTCCAGGTCGGCGCTCTCGACGGCGCGTGCCTCGTGTTCGAGCCTGCCCGCACGCTGCCACGCAAGGATGTCCCGATTCGGATCGGCACCGAAGACGGCGAGTTGCGCCTCGGTTTTCAGCAGCAGGCGCAGCTTCGCGACCGCAGCCTGGCCCGCGCCGGAGACGACGACCCGCTCCCCGGAAAGGCGGAGGAAGATAGGAAAGTGCTGCACCGCTTCGACCCGTTATCAAATTCTCTGATCCTTGAATTGTAGAATTATTTCCTATATCAGCGCAATATCGTGGAAAAATAAGTATATAATTGCTCGAATTGTATTAGTCATAAAATATATTATCATAATTCAAGCGGAGGCAGGAATGACAGCCCAGCTCGATGGCGTCGACCGAAACATTCTTGCGGCGATGCAGGAGGACGCTTCGCGCTCCCTGGACGATATCGCGGAGAGGGCCGGCGCCTCGCGGACGGCGGTGTGGCATCGGATCAGGAAGCTTCGCGACGCCGGACTCATCCGGCGGCACACGGTGCTCCTCGATCCCGAGAAGCTGGGCCTGGAGGCATGCTTCTTCGTCCTGATCCAGACCTCCGAGCACCAGAAGGACTGGCAGGACCGCTTCCTGAAAACGCTGATGGAGCGCCCCGAGGTGATGGAGGCGCACCGGCTGGCGGGCGACGTCGACTACATCCTGAAGGTCCGGGTGCGGAACGCGAAGGCCTATGACGACTTCTACCAGGCTCTGATTTCGCAGGTGAAGATTTTCAACATCACGGCCCTCCTCTCGATGGAGGAGATCAAGGCGACGACCGAGCTGCCGCTCTGAGCGCACGATGCCGGCAGTCGACCGTCAGCGCCGCCTCCGCCGTCACGATCGCGCCTTTCAGGCTCTGTCGAGCACATTCTGAGTTGACCGGTTTCCGTATCTGACCCACTATAGGCGGCATAGCGCCGATTTGAGCGACAGCTTGCGGGCGCTTTACAAATGCGGCTAAAGCGTTGGGGCCCGCCCGGCTTCAGCCGCGGCGGGTATTTTCGTGCGGCGGGCCAGCGAGGCTGGACGTGGCGGCAGCACGGGAAGAGAACTCGCAGGGGAGCGGCGAGAGACCGGGGGAAGGCCGGCGCGCATCCCGGTTGGCCGCGCTCGAAGCGGCTGCGGCCGAGCGCGTGCTGGTGCTGGACGGGGCCATGGGCACCATGATCCAGCGCCACGAGCTGGGCGAGGCAGACTTTCGCGGCGCGCTCTATGCCGACCACGACAGCGAGCTCGTCGGCAATAACGACCTGCTCTCCCTCACCCGGCCCGAGGTCATCCGCGACATCCACGCGGGATTCCTCGAAGCCGGCGCCGACATCGTCACCACCAACACCTTCAACGCGAACCGGATCTCGCAGGAGGACTACGGCCTCGGCAGTGCGGTGCGCGCCCTCAATCTCGCCAGCGCCCGGATCGCGCGCGAGGCCGCCGACGCCGCAGCCAGCGCCGAGCGGCCCCGCTTCGTCGCGGGCGTGCTGGGCCCCACCAACAAGACCCTCTCGGTCTCGCCCGATGTGAACGACCCGGGCAAGCGCACGATCGACTTCGCCACCCTGGGCGCCGCCTACCGCGAGGCGGCCGAGGCCCTCATCGAAGGCGGGGTCGACCTCATCCTGCTGGAGACGATCTTCGATTCGCTCAACGCCAAGGCGGCTCTGGTGGCGCTGGACGAGATGTTCGAGGCCACCGGCACGCGGCTGCCGATCCTCATCTCCGGCACGGTCACCGACCGCGCGGGCCGCATGCTCAACGGCCAGACCGTCGAGGCGTTCTGGTTGACGCTTGCCCATGCCGCGCCCTTCAGCATCGGGCTCAACTGCTCCTTCGGGGCGGAAGACATGCGCCCGCACCTGGCGGATCTCGCGCGGATCGCCGAGACCCGCATCAGCGCCTACCCCAATGCGGGGCTCCCCAACGAGTTCGGCGGCTACGACGAGACGCCGGACGAGACCGCCGCGCAGCTGGGCGAGTGGGCCGAGGCGGGTCTGGTCAACATGGTGGGCGGCTGCTGCGGCACCACGCCGGCGCACATCGCCGCCATCGCCGACGCCGTCTCGGGCCATCCGCCGCGCGCCCTATGCGCGAGCAGGCCCAAGCTGCGCCTCGCCGGGCTCGAGCCCTTCGAGAGCGGCGACGACGGCAGCACCTTCGTCAATGTCGGCGAGCGCACCAACGTCACCGGCTCGGCCCGGTTCCGCAAGCTGATCACCGCCGGCGACTACCCGGCCGCGCTCGAGGTCGCGCGCCAGCAGGTCGAGAACGGCGCCCAGATCATCGACGTCAACATGGACGAGGGGATGCTGGACGGCGAGGCCGCCATGGCCCGCTTCCTCAACCTCATCGCGGCCGAGCCGGACATCGCGCGCGTGCCCGTGATGATCGATTCCTCGCACTGGCCTGCCATCGAGGCCGGCTTGCGGTCGGTCGCCGGCAAGCCGGTGGTCAACTCCATCAGCCTCAAGGAGGGCGAGGAGCCCTTCCTCGAACAGGCCCGGCTGGTGAAGCGCTACGACGCGGCCGTGGTGGTCATGGCCTTCGACGAGCAGGGGCAGGCGGAGACCGCCGAACGCAAGCTCGCAATCTGCGAGCGCGCCTATCGTCTGCTCACCGAGCGGGCCGGCCTTGCGCCCGCCGATATCATCTTCGACCCCAACATCTTCGCCGTCGCCACCGGCATCGCCGAGCACGACGACTACGCCCGCGCCTTCATCGAGGCCGCGCGCCGGATCAAGGCCAGGTGGCCGCACGTTCACGTCTCGGGCGGGGTCTCGAACATCTCGTTTGCGTTCCGCGGGAACAACACCGTCCGCGAGGCGATGCACGCGGCCTTCCTCTATCACGCGACCGGCGCCGGCATGGGCATGGGGATCGTCAATGCCGGCCAGCTCAGGGTCTATGAGAACATTCCGGACGCGCTGAGAGACGCAGTCGAGGACGTGCTGCTCAACCGCCGGCCCGACTCCACCGAGCGCCTGCTCCAGATCGCCGAGCGCTACCGCGACGCGGGCGCCGGCGCCGCGCGGGACGAACACGCCGACGCCTGGCGCGAGCAGGACGTGGACGGCAGGCTGCGCTACGCGCTGGTGCACGGCATCGCCGATCACATCGTCGACGACACCGAGGAGGCACGTCAGGCGGCCGAGCGCGCGCTTGCGGTGATCGAGGGGCCGCTGATGGACGGCATGAACGTGGTCGGCGACCTCTTCGGCGCCGGCAAGATGTTCCTCCCGCAGGTGGTCAAGAGCGCCCGCGTCATGAAGCAGGCGGTCGCCCATCTCGTGCCCTTCATCGAGGAGGAGAAACGCGGAGGCGGGGGCGTGCCCCAGGCCGCCGGCAAGATCGTCACCGCCACGGTCAAGGGCGACGTGCACGACATCGGCAAGAACATCGTTGGCGTCGTGCTCCGCTGCAACAACTTCGAGGTCATCGACCTCGGCGTCATGGTGCCGGCGGCGCAGATTCTCGACACCGCCAGGGAGGAGAAGGCGGATCTGATCGGGGTCTCGGGTCTGATCACGCCGAGCCTCGACCAGATGTGCCGGCTCGCCGCCGAGATGGAGCGCCAGGGCCTCGACATCCCGCTCCTGATCGGGGGCGCGACCACCAGCCGCATGCACACCGCCGTCAAGATCGCACCCGCCTACGGCGGCGCCGTGGTGCACGTGACGGATGCGTCGAAGGCGGTGGGCGTCGCCGGAACTCTGATCAGCCCGCAACGCCGCCCGGCCTTCGCAGCCGAGGTGCGCGAGCGCTACGACGCGATGCGGGCGGCGCATTCGCGGGGCCAGTCGGGCAAGCGGCTGCTCTCGCTGGCCGAGGCGCGCGCCAACCGGGCGCGGCCCGACTGGGGGCGCTACCGCGCGACGGCGCCGCGCTTCACCGGCGTTCGCACCGTCGCCGACGTGACGGTCGCCGATCTCGTCCCCTATATCGACTGGACACCCTTCTTCCGAAGCTGGGAGCTTGCCGGCACCTACCCGGCGATCCTCGACGACGCGACCGTTGGCGAGGCGGCGCGCTCGCTCTTCGACGATGCCCGCGCCATGCTGGAGAGGATCGTCGCCGAGGGTGCATTCTCACCGCGCGGCGCCGTCGGCTTCTGGTCCGCCTGGAGCGTGGACGACGACATCGAGCTCTTCACCAACGGCGAGCGCACGCGGCCCGTCGCCACGCTCCACACGCTGCGTCAGCAGATGGCGCGCCAGCGCGAGCGTCCCAACAGCGCACTCGCCGACTTCGTGGCCCCGCAGGATTCGGGCGTCAACGACTATGTAGGCGGGTTCGCGGTCACCATCGGAGACGGCGTGGAGCGGTTGGCGGACGCCCACGAGAAAGCCCACGACGACTACAGCGCCATCATGGTCAAGGCCCTGGGCGACCGGCTGGCGGAGGCCTTTGCGGAGTGCCTGCATGAGCGCACGCGCAAGGAGATGTGGGGCTACGCGCCCAATGAGACCTTGGCCAACGACGAGCTGATCGGCGAACGCTATCGCGGCATCAGGCCGGCCCCCGGCTATCCCGCCTGCCCCGACCACAGCGAGAAGCGCACCATCTTCGCGCTGCTGGAGGCGGAGGCGCGCACCGGCCTGCGGCTCACCGAGAGCTGCGCCATGTGGCCGGCGTCGTCAGTGTGCGGCCTCTATTTCAGCCACCCGGAAAGCAGCTATTTCGGGGTCGGCAAGCTCGGCCGCGATCAGGTCACGGACTACGCGCGGCGCAAGGGGGCCTCGCTCCAGGAGACCGAAGCATGGCTCCTGCCGAATCTCGCCTACGACCCGGGCGCTTCGCCCCAGGCCGGGACGGACTAATGATCAGGGCTGGCTTGGCCGAGTTGACCAGCCTCAAGCCAGACCCGAAGTCACACGAATTTCAGAACGAGGACTCTAATCGTCGGCCTTGTTGTAGTCCCAGGTCAGCCAGTCCTGCGGGGTGATGGTCACGATGGTGCGGCCCTCGGCCATCACCGGGTCCGCGTACTTCTCCGCATCCTCCGGGCCAAGCGCCTTCTTGAGGACCGCGACGGTCGCTTCGCGAATCAGCGCCTCGTCCTGGGAGAGCGTGGCGTTGCCCCGGCACATGATCGCCCAGGCGCCAGCCGCGAGACCCTGAGCGCTCTCGTCCACGCGGGGGTCGCGGTCGATCAGGATCGAGACGCGCGGGTCTTTCGCGAGGTTCTTGAGGTGGATGCGGCCCGCGCCGAGGGTGAGCCGGAAGACCTCGCCGTTCCAGTCGAACCAGATCGGCGTGAGATGGATCATCCCGTCCTCGCGATAGCTCGCGAGGCGCGCCAGCGTTCCTGCCGCCAATCGCTCGTCAATTTCCTCCTTGGAGAGGGCGTTTTCGGGGGTTGCAGTGGTCTTCGAGCTCATGGTTTCTCCCGCTGTCGCGTGTTGCCGGCGGGCGAGCGCCCGACCGTGAATGGAGGGCGATGATAGCGGCCGGCCGGAGCAACCGAAAGGCGCCGGGCGCTTGCCGACTGCCGGCCGATGGGCGAGTCTCGCGCCCCGTCGCGCGCGAAAAATGGAGAAACACGGGCATGGCCTCGCCGCCGGAACGTCAAGCGACGGACTACAGCAGTGCAGGCGTCGATGCCGATGCCGTCGAGGCCGGGCTCGCCGGGCTCGTGCGGCATGTGCGCGGCACCTGGCCGGCCGGCGCGAGCGGCCTCGGCGCGATCAAGGTTGGGCTCGGCTACTTCGCGAGCGTGCTGGATTTCGGCGGGATCGGTATCGCGGTCTGCACCGACGGGATCGGCACCAAGGCCCTGATCGCGCAGATGATGGGCTGTTACGATAGCGTCGGCATCGACTGCGTGGCGATGAACGTCAACGACCTCGTCTGCGTTGGCGCGCAGCCGATCACGCTGGTGGATTACATCGCCGTCGAGCACGCGGAGCCGGCGATGCTCGAGGCCCTTGGCGCGGGCCTTGCCGAAGGCGCCCGGCGAGCCGGCGTCTCCATCGCGGGCGGCGAGATCGCAGCGATGCGCGACGTGATCAAGGGCGCGGTGCCGGAGGCGGGCTTCGATCTGGCGGCAACTGCGGTCGGACGGGTCGCGCTCGACGCGGTCAACACGGGCGCTGCGGTGCAGCCGGGGGACAGCATCCTCGGCATCGCCAGCAGCGGCATCCACAGCAACGGGTTGACCCTCGCCCGGCGGGTCTTCTTCGAGAACGCGGGCCTCACCGTGGAGGATAGCGTGGACGGCCTTGGCGAGACCGTGGGCGAAGCGCTGCTCCGCCCCACCCATATCTATGTCCGCGAGGCGCTGGACCTGCTGGCGAGCGAGGTGCCGGTGCATGCACTGGCGCACATCACCGGCGACGGCTTCCTCAACCTGACCCGAATCGAGGCGCAGGTCGGCATGCGGCTCGATGCGCTGCCCGCGCCTCCGCCGGTCTTCGGCGTGCTCCAGCGGCTGGGCGGGATCCAGGACGCCGAGATGTACCGGGTCTTCAACATGGGCATCGGCTTCTGCGTCATCGTGCCGCCCGAGCACGAGGGCCGCGCCATCGAGATCCTCGGCGGAGAGGGCAAGGCGTGCCAGCGGATCGGAAGGGTGGTGGAGGACGCGCAGGAGCGCGTCTGGATCGAGCAGGCCGGGCTGGTCGGCCGCGCCGGCCAGGGCTTCGTGCGCGAGCGCGCCGAGGCTTAGAGCGTATCCCTTTCACACGGAAACGCGCTGGTTCTTTGTCGCTCACGGCAGCCGGCAATTCTATGGTTCCGCGCGCCTGTCGGCGCGACCCGGCGCCTGCGCGGGCGCGCCGCATAAGCGGCGGGCCGCGGTCGCGGCCTGTCGCGCGTCCATCAAAGACGGACGCGCTCTAACCCCCTTCCCGCCCTTGCGGGAGCAGCGCCGGTCCTTAGCGTTGACCGGCCCGTGCCGGCTGGTCATAAGGAGGCCGGGCCGGCCTCCGGCCCGAGGCGGCGAGGGAGAAGGGCGCGATGATCGATCTCTATTACTGGCCGACGCCGAACGGGTGGAAGCTCACCATCCTCTTCGAGGAGCTCGGCATCCCCTACAATGTGATTCCGGTGGACATCAACAAGGGCGAGCAGTTCGAGTCCGACTTCCTCACCATTGCGCCCAACAACCGGATGCCGGCCGTGGTGGACCCCGACGGCGCCGACGGCAAGCCGCTCTCGCTCTTCGAATCCGGCGCCATCATGCTGCACTACGCCGACAAGCACGGCCGCTTCATCCCCGCCGACGAGCGGGGCCGCGCCGAGGTGCTGCAGTGGCTCTTCTTCCAGATGGGCAACGTCGGGCCGATGCTCGGCCAGTGCCACCACTTCCGCAACTACGCGCCCGAGCAGCTCCCCTACGCGGTGGAACGCTACACCAACGAGGCGAGCCGGCTCTACCGCGTGGTGGACAAGCGCCTGGCGGACCGCGACTGGATCGCGGGCGACTATTCCATCGCCGACATGGCGACCTTCCCGTGGATGCGGCTCTGGATGAACCAGGGGCAGGAGATCGAGGACTATCCCCACCTCGGCGCCTGGCTGGAGCGCAACAACGAGCGCCCCGCCGTGCAGCGCGGCCTCGACGTGATGGCCGACCAGATCCGCAAGAAGCCCGTGTTCACCGAGGAAGAGCGCTCGATCATGTTCGGCGCCAAGCAGTTCGAAGCGCGCTAGGGAGTGACGCGATGATCGACCTCTACACCTTTGGCACGCCGAACGGCGTGAAGGCCTCCATCATGCTTGAGGAGGTCGGGCTCCCCTACCGGGTGCACAGGGTCAACATCCTGGAGGACGAGCAGTTCGAGCCCGCGTTCCTCAAGATCAGCCCCAACAACAAGATCCCGGCGATCGTCGATTCGGACGGGCCGGACGGCGAGCCGATCTCGCTCTTCGAATCCGGCGCGATCCTGCTCTACCTCGCGGACAAGACCGGCAAGCTGATCCCGGCGGACGCGCGCGGGCGCTGGCGGGTGATGGAGTGGCTGATGTTCCAGATGGGGGGCGTCGGCCCGATGTTCGGCCAGGCCAACCATTTCCGCCGCTTCGCCAAGGAGCAGGTGCCCTACGCCATCGAGCGTTACACCACCGAGGCGCACCGGCTCTACGACGTGATGGACCGGAGGCTCGCGGAGCACGATTTTCTCGCCGGAGACTACTCCATCGCCGACATCGCCTGCTTCGGCTGGGTCGGGCGCTGGGAGTGGCACGGCATCGACCTGGCCGATCTTCCGAACCTGCACCGCTGGTTCGAGACCATCGGCGCGAGGCCCGCTGTGCAGCGGGGGCTCAAGGTCCCGCACTAGGGGGGCCGGGCATGGCCGACCCGATCGCTCATCCGGCGGTGCGCCGGGTACAAGCGGCGCTTGCCGAAGCCGGTTCAATGGCGCAGGTGATCGCGCTTGCCAGCACCGCGCGGAGCGCCGAAGACGCGGCCCGGAGCATCGGCACGCCCTTGGGCAGCATCGTGAAGTCGCTGGTCTTCACGGTCGCCGGCTCGCCGGTGATGGCGCTGGTCGCCGGCGACCGCCGCTGCGACCCGAAGGCGCTGGGGCGGGCGCTCGGCCGCGAGGGGAAAGTCCGCCGCGCCGACGCCGACGCCGTCCGCGCCGCCACGGGCTTCTCCATCGGCGGGGTCGCTCCGCTCGCCCACGAAACCCCGCTGCCGGTCGCGATCGACGCGAGCCTCGGCCGCTTCGAGACCGTCTACGCCGCCGCCGGCCACCCGCACTGCGTCTTCGCGACGACATTGGGCGAGCTGGAGCGCCTCACAGGCGGCACCGTCACAGCGGAGATTGCTGTCGCTCAATAGGCGGGCAAGAAATTTGACGTGCCGTTTGACCAAACCATACAGATTGTTAGCACGCTTGGAACGTGGATAGCTGGAATTGGGGCACTTGCCGCTGCCGCCGTCGCCCTTTGGCTTGCGCGGCGATCCGAGAAAGTAAAGCTGCGCTGTTATGTCGGTCTTCGACTTTTGGTCGGTGCAGGTGTTTCCCAGGAATGCTTAAGTATCAATGTGACAAATGTGGGGGAAAGAGCTGTCACCATATCTAGTGTAGCCTGGTGTGTCGGCTCGAGAAAGAAGAAGAAATTCGCGATACAGCCGTTGACATCTCTATCGGTCGACCAATTCCCGAGAAGAATCGAGTACGCGGAATCGGCATCCTTCATGGTCAGTTTCTCGGAAGCACCGGAGTGGTTGGAACGATTTACAGAAGACTTTATTTCGGATAATAATATCGACACGCTTCGAGCACAAATCTACACATCGGTCGGTCACACCGAGAATGTGAAACCAGAAGATAGTTTACTGGAAAAACTTCGAGAGCTGTGCATCGAAAAGAGTTAAGGAGAAGATGGCCTTTGCGAGGTAAATTAGTAAAATTTATTCTAAGATCGGCAGAGCTTTGAGTTAATCGAACAACGCCTCGGCGAGGCTCGAGCGCTCATCCTTCGGCAGGCGGTCGGAGAGCTCGAGCATCGCTGTCTCGCCGTAGAGAGCTCGGCAATTCAATCTTCCGGCGGGCTCCGCATCAGGCGGGCGAGCGCGGCGGCCTCTTGCCCGAAGCCGTCGCTCTCGATGTGCCGTGCAGCCTGCAGACGAACGCTGCTCTCCTTGTTCTGATTGAGCTTCCAGGTGCCGTCCACGCTCTCCACGGAGAGCTCGACCGGCATGATGGAGCGCATCAGTGCGCCAAGCTGGTCTGGCGACACCTTGGCTGGCGTCCACGGGGGCTTGGGCCCTAGCTCGTCCTCGAAGCGGGCCGACAACGCGTCCAGGTGGGCGCGGAGAGACTCATCCGCGCGGCGTCGAAGCGTGCCCCGGATGTGCACGGCCACGTAGTTCCAGGTCGGGACCTGGTCCGCCGTCCCGACACCGTACCAGTCCGGCGAGACGTAGCTGTCCGGTCCGCTGACGGCGAGCACGGCTGCCTGATCCCCCGCACGCAGGCGGCCCGCGATCGGATTCGAGCGAACCAGATGGGCATGAATCGCTGCGCCGTCTTCGGCCAGGATGAATGGAATGTGGCTGACGAGCGGCCCTCCGCCGTCGATGGCGAGGACGCCGAATCCTCGTTGCGAGGCAAACCCCAGGTTCCGGTCCCGGGAGACTCGCCGGAAGGCAGGATTACTGTGCACCGAACCAGGGTCCCTCTTGCCTCGAGGTCGCCAGCGCGCGGGATGCGACGCGTTCGAGAGCGTATCGCCTGCTACTCGAGAACCGGCAGCGCCACGAGATAGTCGAAGAGCGCCTTGGCGATGCGCTGGCGCTCGTCTTCGTCAAGGCGGTCGGAGAGAGGCGACATCGTGGTCTCTTCGAGAACCGAGAGCGGCGCCAGCACCAGACGAACGAACTCGGCCTCGTCGTAGACCTTCGCGACTTCCGCCAGGTTGGCCTCGAACTTCTCGCCGCCGTAGCCGTTCACCAGGTGGCAGCTCAGGCAGTGGGTCTTGGCCAGTGCGGCGCCCTCGTGAAAGCGGGCGTCGAGGCCCTCGGGCAGCAGCGCCGCGTCCGAGAGCGTGACCAGGTTCACCTCCGCCACCTGATAGGGCCAGTTGCGCGCGCCCTCCGCCAGAAGGGCCGGGTTCCCGATGTTGTCCCAGGCCAGGTAATAGGGGCCGAGCGGCACGTCGCTCTGGTTCTGCGCGAGGTTGTCCACCGTGAAGGGCGAGCCGTCCCCGCGCGCGAAGACGATGAAGGCGCCTTCGGTCATGAAGCGCTCGACCGCGATGCGCGACACGTAACCGTCCAGTGCGCGGAACTCGACGGTCTCGGCCTCGCCTTGCCAGTCGGGGCCGAAGAGGCGTGCCATCACGTCGACGGCCGGGTAGCCCACGTAGTCGACGGCGACATGCTCGTCGCCGACGCTCAAGTGCGGCTCGTAGACCGTGACCGTCCCGGCCGGGGCACCCATCCGGGCCTGCAGGTCGTCGACGGGCGGCATCTCCGCCGCGTGGAGGGGGGATAGCGCCAGCAGCGCCAGTCCGAGCACGGCGCCAGGCAAGGTGAAGCGCAGACACATCGCTTTCTCTCCCTGTCCAGGAAAGCGCCCGTCCCAGTGCCGGGCGGGCCGGACCGCATCGTAGGCGCCGCGCGCTCCGCCGCTCAAGCGCAGCGGCGCGGCCTCCGCCCTTCCATCCGGCCTGCGATCTGCTATGTCTCCGGGGCGGAACGCGCTAGCGCCGCAACGCGCGGCGGGAGGAGGCGATGGCAGCCAAGGCGGCACCCGAGACGCGCCGGAACCGGGCATTCCCGCAGGCCAGCCGGCCCTGGGACGGGCTCAAGGCCGAGATGCTGGCGGCGCGCGAGGCCGACAACCCCTGGTGCCATGAGCGAAGCTTTTCGGCCGCCTACTTCGCGGGCGAGGACGTGCTGCGCTGCGCGCACGAGGCCTACGACGCCTACCGGGACGAAAACGGCCTCTTCGCCGCGAGCGCCTATCCGAGCCTGGCGGCGCTGGAGCGCGCCCTGATCGCAGGCGTGCTCGACCTCCTGCACGCGCCCGAAGGCGCCGGCGGCTCCACCACCGCCGGCGGCACCGAGAGCATCCTCTTGGCCATGAAGGCCGCGCGCGACTGGGCGCGTGAGTACCGTCCGGTCGCCGGCGTGCCCGAGGTGGTGGTGCCCAAGACGGCGCATGCCGCCTTCGACAAGGGCGCCGCGTGGCTCGGCATGAAGGTCCTCCGCATGTCCCGCAGCGAGGGCTGGCGTGCGGACGTCGCCGGCATGGCCGCCGCCATCACCGAGAACACGGTGATGACTGCGGGCTCCGCGCCGCCCTATCCCTACGGCGAGACCGACCCCATCGAGGAGATCGCCGCACTTGCCCGGGCGCACGACCTCTGGATGCATTCCGACGGCTGCATCGGCGGCATGATCCTGCCCTTCATGACGATGCTGGGTGAGCCGATCCCGCCCTTCGACTTCGCGGTCCCCGGCGTCACCTCGATGTCGGTGGACATGCACAAGTTCGGATACGCCCACAAGGGCATCTCGCTCTGCCTGCTGCGCGACAAGGCGCTGGAGCGCCACCACCGCACCACCTTCGAGGGCTGGCCCGCCGGCACCTATTCCACGCCCACGATCACCGGCACCCGCTCGGGCGGCGCCGTCGCCAGTGCCTGGGCGGTGATGACCACGCTGGGAGAAGAGGGCTACCTGCGGATCTACGAGGCCCAGCGGCGCATCCGCGCGCGGCTGGTGGAGGGCATCGGCGCGATCGACGGGCTCGTCGTGCTCGGCCACCCGCACGCGCTCCACGTTACCTTCTACGCCGACGGTTTCGACATCTTCGCGGTGGAGGAAGGGACGGCGGCGCGGGGCTGGCGTTCGATCCGCATGCGCGAGCCGGACTCGATCCTGCTCTGGCTCAACATGAAGCACGCGGACAGCATCGACGACTATCTCTCCGACCTTGCCGAGGTCACAGTCGAGGTGAGGCGCGGCGGCCTCACCGCGGCCAGGCGCGGCGCCTCCAACTATGCGACCTGACGCGGGCCGGGCGCGGAGCCGGCCGTGAGCCTCGCCATCGACAGCGATTTCGACGGCGGCAACATCCGCTGCCTCGCGGCCGCATCTCCCGGTGCAATCAGACTGGAGATCGTGCCCGACGCGGGCGGGGTGTTCTTCCAGTGGTTCTACTTCCGGGTGCGGGGCGCTGCGGGCGCGGACTGCGTGCTCAGGATCGAGAACGCGAGCGGCGCGGCGTACCCGCAAGGCTGGAAGGGCTACCGCGCCCTTGCCTCGGAGGATGGCGTGGACTGGCTCCGGGTCGCGACCGAGTACGACGGCAGCGTGCTCACCATCCGGCACCGCCCCGCCGGCGACGAGGTTCGCTTCGCCTATTTCGCGCCCTACCCGATGGCGCGCCACGACGCGCTGATCGCGGGCGCCGCCCGCTCGCCCCTGGCCGCCGCGCGCCGGCTCGGCGAGACCCTGGACGGCGCGCCGCTCGACCTGCTGGAGATCGGCGCAGCGCAGGCGCGCACCTGCTGGATCATCGGGCGCCAGCATCCCGGCGAGACCATGGCCCAGTGGTGGATGGAGGGGTTTCTGGAGCGGCTGCTCGACCCCGCCGATGCGCTCGCCCAAGCCCTGCTGGAACAGGCGCGCTTCCGCGTGGTGCCCAACATGAACCCGGACGGCAGCCGGCGCGGCCATCTCAGGACCAACGCCGCCGGCATCAACCTCAACCGCGCCTGGTCTGCGCCCAGCATGAAGGAGAGCCCCGAGGTCTACCTCGTCGGCGCCGAGATGGCGCGCACCGGCGTCGACTTCTGCCTCGACGTGCATGGCGACGAGGCCCTGCCCTACGCCTTCATTGCCGGGCCCGAGGGCATCCCCTCATACTCCAAGGCGCTGGCGAAGAAGCAGAAGCGCTTCCAGGACGCGCTCGTGACGGCCAACCCCGACTTCCAGACCAGGTACGGCTATGCGCCGACGCCGCCCGGCAAGGCCAATCTCGGCATCTGCGCCAACTACGTGGCGGAAACATACGGCTGCCTCGCCATGACCCTGGAGCAGCCCTTCAAGGACGCGGCGAACGCGCCCGATCCCCGCCACGGCTGGTCGCCGGCGCATTGCCACAGGCTCGGCCGGAGCTGCCTGGATGCGCTCGCCGCGGCGATTGAATAGCCCGGATATCTTACCCGGCGTCGCCGCCGAGCCCTTCCTTCGATTCCGCGAGCACCTGTTCGACCACACGGTGCAATGCCTCCGCCTCGCTGTCGCCCTCCAGCCGGCGCAGGCGGTAGAGGTCGATCTGGCGGTCCGCGCCGGTGCCATCCTTGATAATGGTGAGCGCGTGGCGCACCTCGGTCTCGCAGCCGAGCGCGCGGGCATCGTCCGCGAGCTCTTCCACCAATGCCGCCGCGTAGTCGTCGATATCGACCCGCCCGCTGCCCGAGGCCCTGTCGCCGAAGAAGGCGAGAACGCCGTAGCGCTGGGCGATCCAGCGGTCCTGCGCGATGAACTCGGTGAGCGGCTCGGCCGGAAGCGCACCGTCACGGTCTCGCCGCAGGAGCCAGCGTATGAGGGAGGCGTAGAGCGCCGCGATGCTCACCGCATCCTCCAGACGCGTGCACACGTCGCAGATGCGCAGCTCGATGGTCGGGAACGCACTCGCCGGGCGTATGTCCCACCAGAGCTCCCTGGCATCGCCGATGTACTCCAGGCGCCGATATTCGGCGACCAGCCGCTCGTACTCGGCCCGGGAGTGCAGAGGGCCGGGCAGGCCCGTGCGCGGCAGGTTGCCCATCATGGTCAGGCGGAAGGACTTGAAGCCGGTGTCGTGCCCGCCGTTGAAGGGCGAGGAGGCGGAGAGCGCATGGAGGAGCGGCAGGTAGCGCCTGAGCGCGGTCATGATCCGGATGCGCGAATCTTCGTCGCCGAAGCCCGCATGGATGTGCATGCCGCTGACCAGGGCGCGGCGCACGGTCTCCTGGTAGGTGGACGCAAAGCGCCTGTAGCGTTCGCCTGGCGTGGGCGCCTGCTCCCGCCATGAGGCGAAGGGATGGGTGGAGGCAGCCAACACCGTTGCGCGGTGCTGCTCCGCCGCCTCGATGACGATCCGCCGGGTCTCGCGCAATGCCTGGCGCAGCTCGGCCACCGAGCTGCACACCCGCGTGTTGGTTTCGATCTGCGAGCGCAGGAACTCGTGCACGACCTTGTGCGGCCCACCGGTCCGCTCGCAGGCCTCGAAGATGCCCTCGTCCGGATCGGCGAGCAGGTCGCGGGAGGCGGGGTCGACGAGGAAGAACTCCTCCTCGACCCCGAGCGTGATCGCGAGATCGTGCTCGGTGGTGACGGCGGTCATCGCAAGCCCTCGGCGCGGTGCGGAACCGTCGGCGCTACAGCCTCTCGAACTCGTCGTGAGTTATCGAGCTCGTATGCGTGTGCTGGGCACCTGCCCGGCTCAGGCCTATGGTCCATCCTGCGGTACGCCTGTCGTACTCGATTCGCTCGGCAAATTTGCGCGCCGACTCCCGTCGGGCAAAAGAGTCGCAGCCACGGCTGAAGTGGGAGCCGGTCGCGAAGGCGATTTCGTAGGAACCGACCGGAATGTTCTCGACCAGTGCCGTCTGCCCCGCTGCGACGTAAACCGAGAGCGCCACCTCGCCGGTCTCGCCGATCAGCTTTATGTAGGCGTCGTCCGTCGCGCCGTTATCGGCCACGAGCCAGCCCCTGCCGTCGAGCCCGATGTCTTGCCTGACCACATCGTTGTGTTGCGCACCCCCGCGCGCGTGGTCTACGCAATAGCGAAAGCGGGCTTCCATCCCGGGCCCACTCTCCACAGAATTGCCGAGAATCCATCCGAGCGCGGGCGCCTCACCCGGCGCGGGCGGTGGCCATTCGACCTCGTGCCAGGGCCCTTCGACGCGGCCGGTTCTGATGAGGTCTCCCCAGTGCGGCACAGGCTCGAGTGCCTCGGCGGTCTCGTCAGGCGCAGCCCGGACCGTGGCAACCCGGCCCGGGACGTGAACCCGCCGTGCTTCCCGCTCGGCCCTCGCCTGCTCGACTCGCGATGCGCCCTGCTCCCGAAGCGCCTGTCGCCTGTCAGCCGTTATTTCCTGCTCGACGGCTGTTCTGTCCTGCTCGACGTACTTCCTTTCGGAGCAGCTCTCGTTGTAAATCGCGGTCTGCGAGCTGTAGCCCTCGATCTCCCAGACTCTCCGGGTGTCCAACGCATCCTTTTGGCCGTCCAGCCTCAGGGATTCGAATATGCACCAGCGCAGTTCGGGGCCCGTCAGGCGATCGTCTTCGTCCGGCATGACCTCTTCGGAGGCGGCGGCCGAAACGCACTCGTCGGCGGCGATCGTGGCCAGGCCCAGCCCGAACGCGCCGACGGTCGCCATCACCCCGAATCGGGCAACACGTTGACGGGCAGTTCGCATCGTCGTCATGGGTTCCGCCCTTATCATTGCGAGGGTGGAGTTCGCGCTTCCGTTCCAGCCGCCGCAGGGAGCTTGACGGCTCCGAATCGCGCGCCTGACTCCCCTATGCTAAGCGATTTACCGTGCAGGCCGGAAGCCTCTCCATGATCACAGTGTGGACGCCGGATACACACAGACGCCGGTCGCGCGCACCCGGCGCAAGTCGACTCTTGCGCGGAGCCGCGCCCGACACAATGGGCTTGAGCGCGTCTGTCTTTGACTGACGCGCGAAAGGCCGCGACCGCGGCCCGCCGCTTATGCGGCGCGCCCGCGCAGGCGCCGGCCGGAGGCCGGCTGCCGTGAGCGACGAAACGCTGGAGCGTTTCCGTCAACGACGGACGCGCTCTAGTATGGGCGGGAACACGACCGCGAAGAGGAAGCGTTGCAACACCACACCGAACTGCGCCTCGCCGCCGAAGCGCTCGATCGCATCGGCCGCCGCGCCTTGCCCGAGGCCCAATCCGCCATGGCGGTGGACGGCACCCGCTACACCTGCAAGGAAGCGCTTGCGGGAGAGATCGAGAGGCTCTTCCGCCGCCACCCGCTGCCCGTCGCCTTCGGCTGCGAGGTGGCCGAGCCCGGCGACTTTCTGACGCTCGACATCGCCGGCGTGCCGGTCATGCTGATCCGTGACGACGAGGGCAGGGTGCGCGGGCTGCTGAACACGTGCCGGCACCGCGGCGCCCGCCTGCTCGACGGCGCCGGCCAGGTGGGCAAGGCCTTCGCCTGCCCCTACCACAACTGGACCTACGACCGCTGCGGCCTGCTCACAGCGCAGCCGGGGGCCGAGCACTTCCCCGATGTCATCGTCGGCGAGGAGTCCCTGGTGCGCTTCCCCACGGAGGAGCGCGACGGCTTCGTCTGGCTGCTGCTGGATCCCGCAGGGACGCTCGATCTCGACGAAGCCCTCGGCGATTTCGGTGACGAGCTTGCGGCCTTCGGGCTCGCGGACTACCGCCATCGCGGCAGCCATGTCTGGACCAAGCGGATGAACTGGAAGCTCGGGGTCGATACCTTCCTCGAGTATTACCACGTGCCCATCCTGCACCGCGCCTCCATCGGCAAGACGCTCTTCGGCACGGTCTTCCTCTACGAGGCCTGCGGCCGGCATTCGCGCCTGGTGGCGCCCCGCCGCAGCATCCTCGACCAGCGCGACGACGACCCGGAGACGTGGTGCGTGGTGCCGCACGCCACCATCGTCTACCGCCTCTTCCCCAATGCGGTGTTCGTGAGCCAGGGCCCGCACGTCGAGCTTGCGCGCTTCTTTCCCGACCTCGAGCGGCCCGACACCACGGTATGCCGCTTCAGCTTCGCCTCGCCCGCCGACGACGAGAGGGAGCGCGACTGGGAGGAGATGATGCGGCTCGCGCTCGGCGTGCTGGATACCGAGGACTTCGCCGTCATGGAGGGCGTGCAGGCGAACCTCGCCGCGGGCATCCAGCGCGAAATCGTCTTCGGCCGGAACGAGATCGGCCTGCAGAACTTTCATCAGATGCGCGACGCCGCACTCGCCGGCTGAACGCGGCGCCGGGAGTACCAGCATGGCAAAGACCTACCTCTTCACCGTCGGCCCCTCGACCCCGCCGGCAATGACCGTCGACTCCGGCGCGGAGATCGAGGTCACCGTGGATGGCGCCTTCGACGACATCGAGGACATCACGCAAGTGCCGACGCCCTTTACCCCGGCCTCGGAGGGGCATCCGCTGGCGCCGGTGACAGGGCCGATCGCCGTGCGCGGCGCGCGGCCGGGGGATTCGGTGGCGATCGACCTGCTCTCGATCGAGCCCTTCGGCGAGGGCGCCAATGCGGTGCTCCGCAATTTCGGCGTGCTCAAGGAGGAATTCGAGGAGCCCGCCATCGTCGCCTGCCCGATCCGCGACGGCCACGCCTGGTTCGGCGACCGGGTGGCGATCCCGCTCGCACCCAATCTCGGCACGCTGTCCACCATGCCGCCGGAGGGCTACCGCCCCTCGCACGCCGGGCCCTACGGCGGCGACTTCGACCAGCGCGACGTGGCCACCGGCGCGCGCGTGCACCTGCCGGTCATGGTCGACGGCGCGCTGATCTTCATGGCCGACCCCCACGCCGCGATCAGCGACGGCATCATCAGCGGCACCGGCGTCGAGTGCTCGGCGCGGGTGCGGGCGCGCATCGCCCTGAACAAGCAGAGCCCGGTGGAGCGGCCGATCTTCGAGCAGAACGGCACGGTGCAGATCGTGGGCTACGGCCCCTCGGTGGAAGCGGCGACCGAGGATGCGTCGGATGCCGCCGTCGGCCTGGTCGCGCAATGGACCGGGCTCTCGCGGCGCGAGGCCTACATGCTGCTCGGCATCGTGGGCGAGCTCCGCATCGGCACCTCGCCCCGGCCCACCATGGCGGCGCGGCTGATCGTGGAAAAGGCGGTGCTCGCGTCCGCGGGCTGGGACGGCGCCATCGTCCCGCCGGCCTGACGGTCGCCTTCGCCGATTATTCCTGGTTCCTACGCAAAGAAGTTTATTCCTGGTTCCTACGCAAAGAAGTAGGGCGTCAGGCCCTGCTGGTTCTCGTCCACGATCAGTCGGCGGCCGGGCGGCGGGAAGGCGCGCGCCGTGCAATCGGCCCGGTCGCAGAGGCGGCAGTTGATGCCGATGGGAACGACCCCCGCAGGTTGCTCAGGGTCCAGGCCCGCGCCATACACCAGGCGGTTCGCGTGCGAGAGCGGGCAGCCGATGGCGACGACCAGTTGCTGGCCGGGTAGCGCGTGGCCGGCGCCCGGCCGTGAGACGGCGCGGGCGAGAGTGAGGAAGCGCGCGCCGTCCGGCATCTCGACGACCTCGACCCGGTTCTCACCCGGAGAGTGAAACGCGCGGTGCACGCCCCAGCGCGGGCAGAGTCCGCCGAAGCGCGCGAAGCGGAAGCCGGCGGCATCGAAGCGGCGCAGCACGTTGCCCGCGCAATCGAGGTGGACGAGAAAAAGCGGCACGCCCTTGGCTCCCGACCGCTGCAGGGCGATGAGCCGCTGGCAGACATGCTCGAACGACGCACCGAAGCGCCGGCCGAGGAGGTCGATGTCATAGGCGAGCGCCTCCGCAGCTTCGTGGAAGCGCTCGTAGGGCATGACGCAGGCGCTGGCGAAGTAGGCCGCAAGCTCGACGATCAAGAGGTGACGCGCCTCCCCCTGAAGACCCGAGTCCTCGGCGATGGTGTCGAAGAGCTCGCGCCAGCCGAGCAGCGCCACTTGAAGGGCGAGCTGGAAGGTTCGTTCCTCGGGCGCCAGCGCGTCGGAGAGCAGCACCCGCCGGCCGTGGCGGTCGTAGCGCCGGACCAGGTCGTGCATGACGTGCGCGGGCATGATGCGGACCTTGAGGCCGTGGGCGTCCGTGAGGACGGCACGCAGCCCCTCGTAAAGGCCGTCGGCGTCGAGGCCCTCGTCGGACCACAGGGTCTCGGCAGCCTCCTCCAGCTCGGGGAAATAGCCGGACCGGGCCTGGATGAGGTCATGCACCTCGTCGCTGGGGTGCGCGGCAGCCGCAGCCAACCGGGCCGGCGGGGCTTCCGTTGCCGCGTCGCCGGGCCCCTCCGCGACATTCATGGTGTTCTCCAGGAGGTCGCGATAAGCGCCGAAGAGGCGGATGACGGCGTCGCCGAGCGCGGGGCTCGCCTGGGCCGCGTCGCGGATGTCCTGATCGCTCACCCGGCTGCGCGTGAAGAGCGGATCGCCGAAGACCTCCCTGAGCTGGGCGGTGACTCGCCCCTCGTCGTCTTCCGCGAAGCGCTGGAGATCGATGTCGAAGGCCTGGCCGAGCTTGAGCAGGAAGGGAACCGTCACCGGCCGCTGGCTGCGCTCGATCAGGTTGAGGTAGCTCGTGGAGATTCCGAGCTGCGCTGCCATACGCGCCTGGGTCAGCCCGCGCTCCCGGCGGAGCCGGCGTACCCTCTGGCCCGCCATGACCTTGCCTTGCATGGCTCGCTCCGTATTGTAGCGGCGGCCGCGCCCCCGTGCGCGGCCAAGAATTTTTACTGAATTTACAACACTACATCAACACACATACTTATGTTGAATGAAATACACGTTTTTTTACAACAAGTTATGGACATTTCTGACCTATCGCGCGACATTGATGTCGTATTGCGATGCAACATGCAAGGAGTAGCACGCAATGCTGGAGAATCGCCGCAGGGACGATCAAGCGCCCGTGGAGACCGGAATTGAGATCAGTGGACCCGCGGTCCCCGGACTCGCCGACATCCTGACCGACGAGGCCTGCGCCTTCGTCGCCATGCTGGAGCGCCGCTTCGGCGACGAGCGGCGGCGTCTGCTCGAGGCCCGCGCGGCATTCCAGGCCCGCATCGATGCCGGCGAGGACCCGGCCTTCCGGCCCGAGACCAGGGCGATCCGAGAGGGCGAATGGACCATCGCGGGCACGCCGGCCGACCTCGCCGACCGGCGGGTCGAGATTACCGGCCCGGTCGATCGCAAGATGATCATCAACGCGCTGAACTGCGGCGCCTCGTGCTTCATGGCGGACTTCGAAGACGCCGCGGCGCCCACCTGGGAGGCGATGATCGCGGGCCAGGTCAACCTGCATGATGCGGCACGCCGCACCATCGCCATGACCGACCCCAAGAGCGGCAAGTCCTACGCGCTCGGCGAGGAGATCGCGACGCTGATCGTCCGCCCGCGCGGCTGGCACCTGGAGGAGGCGCACCTCCTCGTCGACGGCCGCCCTGTCTCCGCGAGCCTCTTCGACTTCGGGCTCTACTTCTTCCACAACGCGGCGCAGCTCCGGGCACGGGGCTCGGGCCCCTACTTCTACCTGCCCAAGTTGGAGCACTACGAGGAGGCGGCGCTCTGGAACGCCGCGTTCGTCGCAGCGCAGGAGGAGCTCGGCCTCCCCATCGGCACGATCAAGACCACGGTGCTGATCGAGACCATCACCGCCGCCTTCGAGATGGACGAGATCCTGCACGCGCTGAAGAATCACATCGTCGGCCTCAACTGCGGCCGCTGGGACTACATCTTCAGCGTCATCAAGACCTTCCGGAATCGTCCCAACTGGGTGCTGCCGGATCGCGGCCTCGTCACCATGACGCAGCCCTTCATGCGCGCCTACAGCCGGCTCCTGATCAAGACCTGCCACCGGCGCGGCGCCCACGCGATGGGCGGCATGGCGGCGCAGATCCCCATCAAGGGCGACGATGCGGCGAACGAGCAGGCCTTCGGCAAGGTCCGCGCGGACAAGGAGCGCGAGGCCGGCGACGGCCACGACGGCACCTGGGTCGCCCATCCCGGGCTCGTGCCGGTCGCGCGCGAAGTCTTCGACCGCTTGATGCCGGAGGCCAACCAGGTGTCGCGGCAGCTCGGCAACGTGACCGTGACCGAGGCCGACATGCTCACGGTCCCCGAGGGCGAGCTCACCGAAGAGGGGCTGCGCAGCAACATTCGCGTCGCGATCCAGTACATCGAGGCGTGGCTCGCCGGCCGCGGCGCCGTGCCCCTCTACAACCTGATGGAAGATGCGGCCACCGCCGAAATCAGCCGCGCCCAGATCTGGCAATGCCTGCGCCACGGCGCGCGGCTTGCGGACGGCGACACGGTCGACTGGGCAATGATGGACCGGATGGTGACCGAGGAGGTCGCCGCCCTCAGGGAAACACTCGGCGAGGACCGCTACGAGGCGGGGAACTTCGACGAGGCGGTTGCCCTCTTCACCCAGGTCGGGACAGGCAATGGCTTCCCCGACTTCCTGACGCTTCCGGCTTACGCAGTTCTTAACACCATCCATGACGGCGAGAGCGCCGATTGAAGGAGGATCAGATGAGTGCGAGATCGATGGAGTCCCTGATCAACGACGCCCCTGGCGGACGCTTCGCAGGCATTCGCCGCGACTATGGCGTCGACCAGGTGGTAGCGCTGCGCGGGACGCTGCCGGTCCGCTACTCACTCGCCGAGCATGCCGCCAACCGGCTCTGGCACCTGCTCACCACCGAGGACTACGTCCACGCGCTCGGTGCGATGACCGGGGGCCAAGCCGTGCAGATGGTGCGCGCGGGCCTCAAGGCGATCTACCTCTCGGGCTGGCAGGTGGCGGCGGACGCCAACGGCGCAGGCCAGACCTACCCCGACCAGAGCCTCTATCCGGCCGACAGCGGGCCTGCGCTGGCCAAGCGCATCAACCGTGCGCTGCAGCGCGCCGACCAGATCGACAGCGTCGATGGCTTCGGCACCACGGAGTGGTTCGCGCCGATCCTGGCGGATGCCGAGGCCGGCTTCGGCGGGCCGCTCAACGCCTTCGAGATCGCCAAGGCCTACATCGAGGCGGGCGTCGGCGGCGTTCACTTCGAGGACCAGCTCGCGTCCGAGAAGAAGTGCGGCCACATGGGCGGCAAGGTGCTGATCCCGACCCAGGCGCACATCCGCAACCTCAGCGCGGCGCGGCTCGCGGCCGATGTCTGCGGCACGGCCACGTTGATCCTCGCGCGGACGGACGCGGACAGCGCCAAGCTTATTACCAGCGACATCGACGAGCGCGACCGCCCCTTCATCACGGGGGAGCGCACGCCGGAGGGCTTCCACCGCCTGCGCGACGGCGAGGGCATGGCGCGCTGCATTGCTCGCGGCCTCGCCTTCGCGCCCTACGCCGACCTGCTCTGGATGGAGACCTCGACCCCCGATCTCGGCCAGGCGCGGACCTTCGCCGAGGCCATCCACCGCCACTTCCCGGGCAAGATGCTCGCCTACAACTGCTCGCCCTCGTTCAACTGGCGGGCCAACATCGACGAGCGGACCATTGCCCGCTTCCAGCGCGAGCTCGGCGCCATGGGCTACAAGTTCCAGTTCGTCACGCTCGCGGGCTTCCACAGCCTGAACCACGGCATGTTCGAGCTGGCGCGCGGCTACCGCGACCGCGGCATGGCCGCTTATTCGGTGCTGCAGGAGGCGGAGTTCGCGTCCGAGGGCGCAGGCTACACGGCGACCCGGCACCAGCACGAGGTGGGCGCCGCCTACTTCGACGCCGTGAGCATGGCGGTTTCAGGCGGAAGCGCCTCGACCGCCGCGATGGCGGGCTCGACCGAGACGGATCAGTTCACGCACGCGCTCCCGAGCGCCGCCGAGTAGCGTCTCGGGTCAGGCGGCAGGGCCGGGCTGTGGTCCCCGCAGCAGGCGGCCGGGGAGCGCGCCGGTCGCCTCGCCGTCCCGATAGACCGGGATGCCGGAGAGCACGGTCGCGACGTAACCCTCGGCCCGCTGGATCAGGCGCCGCCCGCCGGCCGGCAGGTCGTAGACCGGCTCCGGGCAGTGCAGCGTGAGCCCGTCGTAGTCGATCACGTTGAGATCGGCCTTGTAGCCCGGCTTGAGCAGCCCGCGGTCTGCGAGACCGAGCGCGAGCGCATTGTCCCGGGTCATGCGCCTGACCGCCCAGGGGAGCGACATCCGCTCGCCCTTGGCCCGGTCGCGGACCCAGTGGCTCAGCATGTAGGTGAACGCGCTCGCATCGCAGAGCATGCCCACGTGGGCGCCGCCGTCGCCGAGGCTCACCAGCGTGTTGGGATGGCGCAGCATCTCGCCCACCGCGTCGAGCGAGCCTTCGGTGTAGTTGCTGACGGGCCGGTAGAGCAGCGCCTTGCCGTCGCGCTCCAGCAGGTAATCGTAGGCGACGTCCTCGGGCGTCTTCCCCTCGCGGGCGGCGATGGCGGCGACGCTCTGCGCGGCCGTCGGCTCGTAGTTCGGCGGCGTGCCCAGCGGGTAGAGCCGGTCCCAGCGGCAGACCCGCTTGGCGACGAAGGCATCCGCGCATTCCTCGGCGAAGAGGCGCGCGCGGAAATCCGGCTGCCGCAGGATCTCCAGCTTCTGCGATAGCGGCAGGTGAGCGATGACATCCCAGCTCGGCCGGCCGCAGAAGGGATTCATCGAGATCTCGAAGCCGAGCAGGACGCCGGTGGCGCGCGTCAGCGTCTGGCCGATCATCGGCAGGCCGTCACGGTTCGCCTCGGCGATATGGGCGAGGAGGCTGCGCCAGCCCTCGGGCGCGCGGTCGTTCTGCAGGATGGTGATCGCCATCGGCCGCCGGCTGCGCTCGACCACGCGCCGCAGCATGGCGAATTCGGAGTCGAGGTCCTTGAAGTCGGAGATCACCTGCAGCCAGCCGGCGCCGACGCGCCCCATGGCGGAAGCGATTGCCGCGAGCTCGTCCTCGGCTGCGGTCAGCGTGGG
Organism: Alphaproteobacteria bacterium; assembly: GCA_965207055.1. Classification (GTDB taxonomy): domain Bacteria; phylum Pseudomonadota; class Alphaproteobacteria; order UBA828; family UBA828; genus WTGU01. The sequence continues at coordinate 741,837 of CBDBLP010000001.1, forward strand.
GATCGGGCGGCCGTCCAGCGTCTTGTGATTGAGCGTGCGCGATGTCGAGAAACCCAGAGCGCCGGCGCGGATGCCCGCCGCCGCAAGCGCCGCCATGGCCGCGTTGTCCTCGGGCGTCGCGGGCTCGCGCTCGACGCCCCGCTGGCCCATGACGAAGACCCGCACCGGCGAATGCGGCACCTGCGCCGCGATGTCGAGATCGTAGGGCCTCGCGTCGAGCGCATCCATGAACTGCTCGAAGCTCTGCCAGGTCCAGGGCAGCCCCTCGTCCAACACCGCGCCGGGGATGTCCTCGACGCCTTCCATGAACTCCACCAGCGTGCCCCGCTGGTCGGGCCGGCAGGGCGCGAAGCCGACGCCGCAGTTGCCGATCATCGCGGTGGTGACGCCGTTCCAGGAGGACGGCGTGATCCGGCTGCTCCAGGTGGCCTGGGCGTCGTAGTGGGTGTGGGGATCGATGAAGCCCGGCGTGACGATCATGCCACGCGCGTCGATCTCCTCGTCGCCGGCAGCGAGATTGGGCCCGACCGCGGCCACCTGGCCGTCGGCGATCCCGACGTCCGCGTCGCGGGGCTCGCCGCCCGAGCCGTCCACGACCGTGCCGCCGCGGATCACCAGCGTGTATGGACTGCTCACGGTCGTCCCCCTTCGTGCTCCCGGAGAGCGGTCCATTAGAAAGAAATCGCGCGCGGCCGCAAGGGCGGCGTGCGCCGGTTGCGCTCCCGTGGGCCACCGCGCGACACTCGACCGAGTGAGCCGACCGAAGGGAAGAGGCCCCCCATGTTGACCAGCGAAGACCGCATGCTCACCACCCATGCCGGCAGCCTGCCCCGCCCGCCGGGCCTGGAGACACTGCTCATCAGGCGCGAGCGGGGGGAGGCCATCGACCAGGCAGCCTTCGCCCAGGCGGTGGCTGAGGGCATCGACTGGGTCGTCGCCAAGCAGCTCGAGAGCGGCGTCGATATCGGCAACGATGGCGAGGAATCCCGCGTCGGCTTCCAGACCTACGTGCCCCAGCGCATGTCCGGTTTCGGCGGCGAATCCCAGCGCAACATGCTCACCGACATGGTCAAGTTCCCGGGCTACGCGCAGATGTTCACCGAGCGAACCTGGAGCCGGGACAAGGAGCGGCCGAAGGTCTGGAACGCGCCGCAGGCGCAGACCGCCGTCGAGTACGAGCCCGATCTTGCCGACGTGAGCTTCGAGCTCGATCAGTTCGCCGCATCGCTCGAGCGCGCGGCCGGCGGCTTCGCCGAGACCTTCATGACCGCCGCCTCGCCCGGCATCGTGTCGACCACCATGCTGCGGGCGGACGACAATCCCGACTATCCGCGCGACGAGGACTACGTCATGGCGCTCGGCCACGAGCTCAAGAAGGAGTACGACGCGATCGTGGGATCGGGCCACCTGTTGCAGATCGACGCGCCCGACCTCGCCATGGAGCGCCAGTTCATGTTCCAGGACCGCCCCCTCGACGAGTTCCTGGAACGCGTCGCGCTGCACATCAGGGCGCTCAACGTGGCCGTCGCCGACATCCCGGCGGAGAAGGTCCGCCTCCACGTCTGCTTCGGCAACTGGGACGGGCCCCACATCGACGACTGCGACCTCGCGCCGCTGCTGCCGCTGCTCTACGAGGCCAGGGTCGGCGCGCTTAGCATCGCCTGCTCCAACCCGCGCCATCAGCACGAGTGGAAGGCGATCAAGGCGAACCCGCCGCCCGCGCCCATGATCCTGATTCCGGGCGTGATCGACGTGACCACCAACTATCTGGAGCACCCCGAGGTGGTGGCCGACCGCATCTGCCTCTACGCCGAGGTGATGGGCGATCCGCGCCGCGTGATCGCCGGCACCGACTGCGGCTTCAGCACCTTCGCGAGCTACCAGTTCGTCGCCGACGACGTGGCCTGGGCGAAACTTCAAATGCTCGCCGAGGGCGCCGCCCTCGCCACCGAGCGGCTCTGGGGGTAGGCGCGGCTCGAGCGCCCCGCTCTTCAGGCAATCCGGAGGTGCCGATGTCCTCGGATAGCGACGGCGTCCCGCTCGGCTACGCGCGCGATATCTTCGACCTGTCCGGCCGGGTGGCCGTGATCACGGGCGGCGGCAGCGGACTCGGCCGCGCCATCGCCATCGGCTACGCGCAATGCGGCGTCACGGTGGTCGTCGCCGACATCGACGAGGAGAGTGCAGCCGAGACCAGGGCGACCGTCGACGCGCAGGGCGGGGCTGCCGTCGCGGTGCCGCTCGATGTCACCAAGCGCAGCCAATGCGTCGAGTTCGCGGACGCGGTGCGGCGCGAGCACGGGCGCATCGACATCCTGGTCAACAGCGCGGGCGCCGCCTATCGCAGCCCGGCCGAGGATTTCCCCGAGGAGCGCTTCGACCACATCATCGAGCTGAACCTGAAGGGCACCTATCTCTGCTGCCAGGCGTTCGGCAGCGTCATGCTGGAGCAGGGCAAGGGCAGCATCATCAACATGGCGTCGATCGGCTCCTTCATCGCCTACCCGCTCTCCAGCGCCTACGTCGCGTCCAAGGGCGGGGTCGCCCAGGTGACCAAGGTCCTGGCGCTGGAGTGGCGCGAGCGGGGCGTCCGCGTCAACGGCATCGGCCCGACGCTGATGGAATCCCCGATGACCCGCAGGGTCGCCCAGACCACCGCGCACACCGCCGATTTCATCAAGGCGCGCATGATTCGGCCTCGGCTCGGCCTGCCGCGCGAGCTGATCGGGGCCGCGATCTTCCTCGCGAGCGACGCGTCGGAGCTGGTGACCGGCCACACCATCATGTGCGACGACGGCTACCTGACCGCCTAACCCCCCAGCACCAGGTCCGAGCCCTTCTCGCCGACCATGATGGAGGGCGCGTTGGTGTTGGAGCTCGGCACGATCGGCATGATCGAGGCGTCGATCACGCGGAGCCCCTGCACGCCGCGCACCCGGAGCTCCGGGTCGACCACCGCCCTGTCGTCGATGCCCATGGTGCAGGTGCCGACGGGATGGTAGGCCGGCAGCGTGTATTCCCGGACGTAAGCCTCGATATCCGCGTCGCTCCGCTTGTCGGGCGCGGGCATGAAGAGGCCCTGGTAGTGCGGCTTGAAGGCCGCGCTCTCGAAGATGCCGCGCGAAATCTTGCAGCCGTCGACCATGCGCCGCACGTCGTCCTCGTCGCCCAGGAGGTTCGAGAAGATGCGGGGCGCCTCGTTGGAATCGGACGAGCGCAGCGTCAGCCTGCTGCGGCTCTTCGGTCGGCACACGTTGACCGGAAGGGTGATGGCCGGGCGGTCCAGGAGCTTGATCCCGTTAGGGCCGAAGTCGTAGCCGGTCGGCACGAAATGGATCTGGATGTCGGGTCGCGCCTCCTCCTCCGGCCGGGTGCGGACGAAGGCCACCGCCTGGGCGATCGGGCTTGCAGCCGGCCCCTTGCCGCGCAGCAGCCAGTTCAGGCCGTGCCGCACCCAGCCCGAGGGCGTGACCTCGGTGTTGTAGGTGCTGAGATCGACGTAGCCGGCGACCCAGGCGGCCGGATGCTCCTGCAAGTTGTTGCCGACCCCCGGCGAATCCGCGATCACGGGGATGCCGAAATTGGAGAGATCGGCCTTCGGCCCGATTCCGGAGCGCAGCAGGATCGTCGGCGAGGCGATGGCGCCGGCGGAGAGGATGATCTCGCCCTCCGCCTTCGCCTCGCGCGTCTCGCCGCCCCGACTGTAGACGACGGTGCGCGCGCGCCCCTCCTCGAAGAGCACCTTGTCCACCTTGGCCTCGGTCTCGACGCTGAGATTGGGCCGGCCCATCACCGGGCGGAGAAAGGCGCGGGCCGCGCTGTTGCGGCGGCCGAAGCGGATCGAGCCCTGATTGGGGCCGGCGCCCTCCTGACTCTCGCCGTTCACGTCCGGATTGAAGGGGATGCCGAGCTCCTTCGCGCCCTCGATGAAGGTCTGGACCAGCGGATGCGGCGTCGGCACGTCGGAGACGACGAGGGGGCCGCTGTCGCCGTGATACTCGCTCGGGCCGAGCGGGTTGGTCTCCATGCGCTTGAAGTAGGGCAGCACGTCGCGGTAGCTCCACGCACCGGTGTTGCCGACGAGGCGGGCCCAGTCGTCGTAGTCCTCGTGCTGGCCGCGCAGGTAGATCATGCCGTTGATCGAGCTCGACCCGCCGAGCACCTTGCCGCCCGGCCACATGGCGTCGCGCCCGTTGAGCGAAGGGTCGGGCTCGCTCATGTACATCCAGTTGAAGCGGGGATTGAGAATGGCCTTGATCTCGCCGGCGGGGATCCGGACGATCGGTGAGTTGTCGGGCCCGCCGCCCTCCAGCACCAGAACCTTGTTCCCCGGCTTGGCGGAGAGCCGATGCGCCAGCACGCACCCGGCCGAGCCCGCGCCGACGATAATGTAATCCCACGCCATCCTTCTCTCCCCCTCGCCTTGCGACACGCGATTCCGCTTAGTGTCGCCCGTCAGTGACGCGCGGGCAAAGCCGACCAACGCTGGGCGGAAGGGACGCCGCGCGATTGCGCGTACCGGGCGCAGCAGGTCGGCAGTCGTCAGGAGTGCGCCGGCGCGAGCTGCCTGATCTCGCTCAATGCGGCCTCGAGGTCGCGCACTTCGGCCCAGCCGACGCGCATCATCTCGATCGCGGGCTCGTGCAGATGCGGCATGGTGGTCCCCGTGCACTCCTCGATCACGATGGGCTTGAAGTCGCGGAACATCGCGTCCTTGGACGTCGCCGCGACGCATTGATTGGTGAGCACGCCCGTCATCAGCACCGTCTCCGCGTGCAGGCCCCGCAGCACCACCTCCAGGTCGGTGCCGTAGAAGGCGCTGAGCCGCGTCTTCGCGACGTACCAGTCCTCCGGCTGCGGCTCCAGATCGGCCAGGACCTCCCAGCCCCAGGTCTCGCGCCTGAGGCCGCCCTCCTTGAGGAAGGGGCGGAGCTGCATGAAGGGCCCGCCGTCTTCTGCACCCCTGATGCCGTGACGGGTCCAGACGACGGGGATGCCCTTCGTCCGCGCGGCGGCGAGCAGCGCCTTCAGCGGCTCGATGCAGCGCTGCATGTGGCCGATGTCGATGCCCTGCGTCGCATACCAGCCGTCCGCGTGCAGAAAATCGTTCTGCGCGTCGATCACGACGAGCGCCGTCCGCCCCGGCACCAGGTCCCAGTGCGCCGCCTCGAAGGGCGATGCGTGCGTCTCTTCGTCCGTCATGGCCTGCCCTTGCGCCGCCTCGGTGCCGTCCGCGGGGAAGCGTATCACCCGGCCCGGCAAAGTTTGAGGGCGCGCCCGGCTCATGGCGGCTGCTTCACGTGTCTGCGCCAGCGAATTGGCGTATTCCCGGTCCCCATGAGCGAGGGCAGAAACCACGGCGGCGGCAGCGGCGCGGGGCGCGAGCCCGCGGCGCGCGTCTTCGCGGCCTTCCTCATGCTGGGGCTGACCTCCTTCGGCGGGCCGGTGGCCCATATCGGCTATTTCCGCGAGGCCTTCGTCACGCGCCGGCGCTGGATCGAGGACCGCGCCTACGCGGACCTCGTCGCGCTTTGCCAGATGCTGCCGGGGCCGACCTCGAGCCAGGTCGGGATCGGCATCGGGTTGGCGAAGGCGGGGCTGCCTGGCGCTGCGGCGGCGTGGGTCGGCTTCACGCTGCCCTCTGCGGTCCTGATGGTGGCCTTCGGCTACGGCGTCGCGGCCTACGAGGACGTGATCCCCGCCGGCGCCCTGCAAGGGCTGAAGGTGGTCGCGGCCGCGGTGGTGGCGCAGGCGGTCTGGGGCATGGCGCGGACGCTCTGCCCCGATGCGCCGCGCGCGACGGTGGCAGTGCTCGCCGCCATCGCGGCGGTGCTGGCGCCCTCGGTCGTCACGCATGTCGGGATCATCGCCGCGGGCGCGCTCGCGGGGCTGTTCGTCCTCCGGCCTGCGGAGAGTGACCACGGCGCCTCGCTCGGCATCGCCGTGGATCGGCGCTTCGCCATCCTGCTCCTCGCGCTCTTTCTCGCGCTGCTGGTCGCGCTCCCGATCCTTGCCGCCGCCTGGCCGGCGGAGGCGCTCCAGCTGGCGGACGGCTTCTACCGCTCCGCCTCGCTGGTCTTCGGCGGCGGCCACGTGCTGCTGCCGCTGCTGCAGGCTGAGGTGGTGCCGCCCGGCTGGGTCGCGAACGAGACCTTCATCGCGGGCTACGGCGCGGCCCAGGCGGTGCCAGGGCCGCTCTTCACCTTCGCCGCCTATCTCGGCGCCGTCGCGGGCATCGGGCCGGGCGGCGTGCTAGGCGGCCTGCTCTGCCTCGCCGCGGTCTTCCTGCCCTCGTTCCTGCTGGTGGTGGGCGCCCTCCCCTTCTGGGAGCGGCTCAGGCGCATCGCGCTGGCGGAGCGCGCGATGCTCGGTGTCAACGCGGCGGTGGTGGGCCTGCTCGGCGCCGCCTTCTACGACCCGATCTGGACCGGCGGCGTCCGCACGCCGGCCGACCTCGCGCTCGGGCTCGCGGCCTTCGTGCTGCTCGCATTCTGGAAGGTGCCGCCCTGGGCCGTGGTGATCCTGGGTGCGCTGGCGGGCTGGGGGATCGGTGCGTTCACCGGCTGATAGCCCGCAGGGAGGCGGCGAGGTAGCACGCCCCGGCCTGCTGCATCCGCTCGTCGCGATCGTCGTCTGCTTCGGCGCGGTGTTCGTGCTGAGCCAGTTCTTCCGTGCGTCGAACGCCGTGATCGCCAAGACGCTGAGCGCCGAGTTCGGCCTTTCGCCGGAAGCGCTCGGCCTGCTCACCGGCATGTTCTTCCTCTCCTTCGGCGTGGCGCAGATCCCGGTGGGCATGCTCTTCGACCGTTTCGGCGCGAGGCGCACGGCGCCCGTGGTGCTCACCGCCGCGATCGCGGGCTCGATCCTCTACGGCCTCGCGGACGGCGAGGCGATGCTGATCGCAGGCCGCCTGCTGCTCGGCATCGGCTGCTCGGTGGTCCTGATGGGCGCGCTCTTTCTCTTCGGCCAATGGGCGCCCGCTGCCTCCTTCAGCACCTGGATGGGGCGGATGATCGCCATCGGCGGCGCCGGCGGGCTGCTCTCCACCACGCCTCTCGCCGCCATCGCGGAGACCCTCGGCTGGCGCACGGCCTTCTGGGGCGCGGCGGCGCTGACCGCGGCGGGCGCCATCGCCATCTACGCCATGGCCCGCGACCGCCCGTCGGCCGATGTGGGCGGCGCGGCCCCTGCCGAGGGGCTGCGCGAAAGCCTGAAAGGGGTCCGCGCGGCGCTCGCGACGCCGGGCTTCCCGACCCTCACCCTGATGGGGTTCTCGTCCTATCCGGTGGTCATCACCGTCCTCGGCCTCTGGGGCGGGCCCTTTCTCGCGGACCGGCATGGGCTCGAGCCGGTGGAGGCCGGCAACGCGCTTCTGGTGATGGCGGCCGCGCTGATCGTGGCGAACCTCGTGCTCGGCCCCCTGGAGCGCCGGCTGGACATGCGCAAGTGGCTCATCCTCGTCCTCGCCGCCGTCGTCGTCGCCGCCCTGGGCCTGCTCGCCGCGCTGCCGGCCCTGCCCACCTGGGCGGTGATCCTGCTCCTCGCCCTCGTCGGCGCCTGCGGCTCCTACAACATCATCCTCGCGGGCCACGCGCGCTCGCTGCTGCCGAACCGCCTCGCCGGGCGCGGCATGGCGCTGATGGCGATCGCCTTCATGGGCGGGCCGGCGGTGCTGCAGAGCGTGAGCGGGGTGATCGTCGGCGCCTTTCCCGCGACGGAGGGCGCGGCGCCGGCCATCGCCTACCAGGCGTTCTTTGCCTTCCTCGCCGCCCTGGTGGCGGTGGCGTGCCTCGCCTACCTGCGGCTGCCGGACGCGAAGCCGAGCGCGGGTTTTGCGCCGGACCCCGCGCCCCCGGCCGGCTCAGAGCGACGAGATTCGCATGCCCTCCATGAAGTGCCGCCGCAGCAGGAAGAAGAGCAGGACCGAGGGAACGGTCGCGATGATCGTGGCCGTTAGCACCACGTTCGGCCCGGTCGACGAATAGCTGCCCTGGAAGACTTGCAGCGCGTTCATGATCGAGCGGGTCTCTGTCCGGTTCGCAAGCACGGTCGAGAAGAGGAGATCGTTCCAGATCCAGGTGAACTGCAGGAGGAAGGTCGCGGTGATCGGCCCCTTGCAGTTCGGCAGCACGATGCGCCAGAAGACCGTGAACTCCCTAGCGCCGTCCATGCGCGCGGCCTCGTCCATCTCGCGTGAGAGCCCGTTCATGTAGTTCTTCAGCACCAGGGTCGGGAAGGGAATGCAGATCGCCGTGTAGACCAGCAGCATCCCGAACTGGGTGTTGATGATGCCGGCCTTCTGATAGCCGAAGAAGAGCGGGATCAGGTACATCTGGAAGGGGAACACCGTGCCCGCGAAGATCAGCATGAACCAGAAGTTCTTCCGCTTGAAATCGATGCGCGAGAGGCCGTAGGACGCCATCGCCGCGAAGAAGACGGCGAGCCCTGCGCCCACGAGGCCGTAGAGCGTCGAGTTCAGCAGGCCGGCGCCCATCTTCGCCGTCACCCACGCGTCGATGGCGTTGGTGAGGAAGGGCGCGACGCCGGTCGGCAGCGAAAGCGGATGATTGAGGGAGTACTGCTCGGTCGTCTTGAAGATCGAGACGATGAGGTAATAGAAGGGCACGATCCAGATGGCGCCGATGAAGACCGCGAAGACGAACTTGATCGACGAGCCCGCGCCGAGCTTCCGCTCCTTCGCCGCGAGCTGGTCGAGGTCGAGGTCGTCGATCGAGACTGCCATCGCCCCCGGTCCTACTTCGTCATCTTCTCGACGCGATGCTGCAGCAGCGCCTGAATCCAGGTGACGCTGAGCACGACCACGCCGATGATCACGGCGATGGCCGAGCCATAGGCCCAGGAGCCCTTCTGGAAGGCCTCGAAGTACATGAAGACGGCGAGCGAAAGGGTGCGGAGCTCGGGGTTGGCCGCGCCCATGATCCAGAGCAGGTCGAACACGGTGAAGCCCGACAGCACGCTGAGGATGGTGACCACCAGGATGGTCGGCAGCAGCAGCGGCATGACGATGCTGCGGAAGACCTGCCAGCGCGTGGCGCCGTCGATGCGGGCGGCCTCCAGCGGGTCCTTCGGAATGGCGGCGAGGCCGAGCAGGATCAGCACCATGACGAGCCCCACCGTCTGCCACACGAAGGTGGCGATGATGGCGGGCGTCACCGTGTTCTCCTCGTAGAGGAAGCCAATGTCCACCTTGTCGCCGGCGACGAGGGAGAGCAGGCGGTTGATGACGCCGTCAGGCGCGTAGACGTAGAACCAGATCACCCCGACCGCGGTGGGCGCCAGGATGCGGGGCAGGAAGATGACGCTCTTGAAGGTGTTCTCCAGCACCACGCCGCGCAGGAAGATGGCAAGCCCGAAGCCGATCGCAAGCGGGAAGATGATCGAGGCGACGACCCAGAGCGAGGTGTTGTAGAGCGCATCGCCGAAGAGCCGATGGGTGGAGAGCCTCTCGTAGTTCGCGGCGCCGGCGAACTGATCCAGCCCCTTGAACCTCTTCCACTTCGTGAAGCTCAGGTAGATGTTGTAGACGACCGGCGCGAGCAGCAAACCCGAGACCAGCGCCACTGCCGGCGCCATGAAGCCGAAGGCGACCCAGAAGTTGCGCCGCAGGCGGCGCTTCTCGTTCGCCTCGATACGCGACCAGCCGATGCGCTCGAGCAACGCCTGATCGCGCTCGAACTGGCTCTGCGTGCCCGCGCGCCTCAACGCGCGACCGGCCGGCATATGGGGCCCCTAGAGAGCCGACGGGCGACCGACGAGACCGGCCGCCCGTCCCTGGCCTGCGTCTCGTCGGATTACTGGCTGTCCCAGTACTCCGCGTTAACCTCCTGGATGTTGGCCATCACCTCTTCGGCCGTCTCCATGGTGGGATTGAGCATGAAACGGTTGAACTCGGCGACCGCTTCGCCCTGAACATCTGCCGGCACGGCCTCCCACCAGCGCTCGAGGGCGAGCGTGCCTTCTGCCGCCACGGTGTCGTTGATGTTCGCGACCAGCACGTTGGGGGGGCTGGCGTTGTTGTTGCCCATGTAGTTGCCCGAGGCCTCTGCCCAGGCATTGGCGCCCGCGACCGACACGAAGTACTTGAGCGCGCCCACCACGTCGGGCTTATCCAGGGCCTCCTTGGACATCATGATCGGGCCGCCTTCGACGATGACGGAAGGCGGCAGCGTGCCGTCCATGTTGGGCAAGATGAAGACGCCGAAGTCGTCGCCGGCCTTCATGCCCGCCGCCTCGATCAGCCCGACGGCCCAGTCGCCGATCAGGTAGATGGAGCCCTTGCCGCGGGCGAAGTCGGCGGCCTCCTCCGTCGAGCGCGGATCGGAGAAGTATCCCTTCGCATACCAGTCCGCCCAGACCTGGAAGGCGTTGCGCACGGCGTCGCTGTCATAGGGCACCGAGCCGTCGTGCAGGCCGTTGTACGCGGCGGGGTCGGTGCGGATCATGATCTCCTGGAACCAGATGAAGCCGCGCCAGCCGTCCTGCACGGTCGCGTGGAAGGGCGCGTGGCCCGCCGCCAGCAGGGCGTCCGCCGCCGCCATCAGCTCGTCCCAGGTCTTGGGCACTTCGATCCCGACCTCGGCAAAGTGGGCCTTGTTGTAGAACGCGACCCAGCGGGAGAGATGCAGGGGCACGCCGTAGATGTGGTCGCCGACCTTGTAGAAGTCGCGCGTGCTCTCCACGAAGTCGCCGGTCGCGAGAATCTCTTCCCAGATGCCGTCGAGCTCGGCGATCGCGCCCGATGCCACCAGGTCCTTGTAGACGCCGCCCGTCCACCAAGTGAACATGTCCGGCGTCTCGCCGCTGGCGATCGCCGACTGGATGAATGCCTTGTACTGCTCGGGGTTGGCATAGGCGACCTCGACGATCCGGTTCCCCGTGTCTCGCTCGGACGCATCGCCCATCTTCTGGAACGCCTCCGACCAGAAGCCCTTGTCGTGGAAGAGCTGCACATCGGCGGCGAGCGCGCCGGTGGCACCGCCCACGGTGAGCGACAGGGCAGCCGCCACCCCCAAAATCTTCGACCTCAGGCTCATGAATCTCCCTCCTTACCTTCAGGTTGGGTTGAGGCCGCCCGGATGGACCGGCCCGTATCAGCATCGAAGAGATGCATTCTCTCAAGATTGAGCGTGAACGTCATGGTCTCGTCCGCTGCCACCAGCCGCGGCTGGTGCATGCGGCTGATGAACTCGTCACCTGCGATGGAGGAGAAGAGCAGAGTTTCGTTGCCCAGCATCTCGGTGAACTCGACCTGCGACGAGAACGAGAGGCCGTGGCGCGGCTCCATGCCGTGCCCTTCGGGCACGATGTCCTCCGGCCGAAACCCGGCGACGACGCGCTCTCCGGCGGCGGGGAGGGTGTCGAAGCGGCCCGCCATGACGGGCAATCGCAGGTGCTCGCCCCGCACGAAGGTCTCGTCGCCGGCCGCTTCGGCCACGCCTTCGAAGAAGTTCATCTGGGGGGAGCCGATGAAGCCGGCCACGAAGATGTTGGCCGGGTTCTCGAAGACGTCCAGCGGCGTGCCGGTCTGCTCGATGATGCCGTCGCGCATGACGACGATGACGTCGGCCAGCGTCATCGCCTCGACCTGGTCGTGGGTGACGTAGATGGTCGTGACCTGGAGCCGCCGCTGCAGCCGCTTGATCTCGGCCCGCATCTGGTTGCGCAGCTTGGCGTCGAGGTTGGAGAGCGGCTCGTCGAAGAGGAAGACCTCCGGCTCCCGGCAGATCGCCCGCCCCATCGCCACGCGCTGGCGCTGCCCGCCGGAGAGCTGGGCCGGCTTGCGGTCGAGATAGGGCGCGAGCTCCAGCACCCCGACGGCGCGCGACACTCTATTCTCGATCTCCGGGCGCGGCAGCTTGGCGAGCTTGAGCGAGAACTCCAGGTTCTGGCGCACGTTCATGTGCGGGTAGAGCGCGTAGGACTGGAACACCATGGCGACGCCGCGGTCCCGCGCGGGCACCTCGTTCACCAGCCGGCCGTCCACCCGCAGCTCGCCGTAGGAGATGCTCTCCAGCCCGGCGATCATGCGCAGCGTCGTCGACTTGCCGCAGCCGGAGGGCCCGACCAGCACAACGAGCGCCTCGTCCGGGATGTCGAGGTCGATGCCGCGCACGGCGATATCCCGGCCGTACACCTTCACAATGTCCCTGAGGGAAACGGTCGCCACGATCAGCGCCGGAAAGGGGGGTGGGCGGACATGGCCGCATCGTGGTTCGCCACCCGCTATCGCGCAAGCGCGGGCGACGATCGGCCCGTCACCGGCCTTCGCGTGAGGCATGACCAGAGCGCGCTCGACCCGTGCGGCGTGCGGGGGTATGCAAGGGGAACGAGGGATGCGCGGGGAGCGGCCATGGCGCTGACAGACGACCAGTTTCGCCACTACCAGGACCACGGGTTCGTCATCGCAGACGGACTGCTGACGCCGGACGATCTGCAGCCGGCGATCCAGGAGATCGAGGCGCACGTCGGCGCGCTGGCGGATGCGCTCCACGACGCGGGCCGCATCCCCGAGACCTACGCCGAACTGGGCTTCTTCGAGCGGCTCGCCGCCGTCGAACGCGCCTACGGCACGGCCGCGGTAATGTTCCACATGAGCGGTCTTCTGGGGCGCGGGATCGCCTCGCTCTGGGGCTCGCCCAAGCTGCTCGCCATCGTCGAGCAGCTGATCGGCCCGGACATCGCCGGCCATCCGGTCTGCAACGTGCGCTCGAAGACGCCGCAGACGGAGCTGATGACCGTGCCCTGGCATCAGGACACCGCCTACCTGCTGGCGGGAGCGGAGGGTACGCACCAGCCTGCCGCCTGGATCCCCTTCCTCGACGTGACGGTGGAGACGGGCTGCATGCAGGTGAAGCGAGGCGCCCACAGGGCGGGCGTGTTCGGCCACAAGATCGAACGCGACGTCGCCAACCCGAAGTCCTGGTACCTCTACATCCCCGAGCCGGACCTTGCCGACTACGAGACCGTGACCTGCGAGATGGCTCTGGGCAGCGTGCTCTTCATCAACCAGATGGTTCCGCACCGCTCGCTTGAGAACGTCTCGGACAAGGTGCGTTGGAGCGTCGATCTGCGCTGGCAGCGCCCCGACCAGCCCTCGGGCTGGGATGGCTTTCTCGACCCATTCGTGATGCGCCGCGGGGACGATCCGGCGTTTCGGCCCGACTGGGACGACTTCTTCGCCCGGCGCGCCAAGGCGTTCGAGGGCTTCCGCAATCTCGACGAGAGCTCCTTCGACATCAGCGTCGAAGGCCCCTGGATCGAGCGCTGGCGGTAGAGCGCGTCCGTCTTTGACGAACGCGCGACAGGCCGCGACCGCGGCCCGCCGCGGATGCGGCGCGCCCGCGCAGGCGCCGGCCGTAGGCCGGCTGCCGTGAGCGACAAAATGCTAGGGCCGTTCTCACTCCGCGATGCCGCCGGGGGTCGTCCGGAACAATGGGTGCGGCGCGAGCGAGCGGGGTGTGCCCAGCGCCTTGCGCCACGCGGGCGCGCGTGCCTCCAGCTTCGCGATCAAGTGGCGCCACTCGAAGTCGATCTGACCCTGCGGCACGTCGATCAGGGGCACCGTCCCGCCACTCGCGATTTTTCCCGCGTCGAAACGATAGTCCCGCGCGACCGCCTCGGCGTGCACGGCACGCAGGTAGGCGGCGATGGTGGGGAGCGGCGATGGCTGCGCGCGGAAGCGCTGCAGCTGGGGATGATTCCGGTATCCCGTCGTCGCACCCTTGAGCACCGCCTGGGCGAGCAGCCCCTCGCGCCAGAGCGCAACCAGTCCCTTCTGATCGAGATACTTGGGATGGAGGCTCCAGAGGCGCATCCCTTGACAATTGGGCCCGGCCACCGGCCCCGCAAGCAACCATTTATGGTAGAATGGCGCCGATTACCCACAACATGTCGTGCGATCGTTGGCAGGCGCGCGGGCGCTCCCTATAGTATGTGCCGGCACCACCATCCGATCGTTGCACCGTTCCATGGCCGATAATCTCGATCTCTTCGCAAAGCTCGACGAGAGCGCTGCCAACAAGAAGCGCAAGCCTCCGCGCAAGGCCGCGCTGAAGGCTGCGCGGAAGGCGCCGCGCGCGACCCGCCGGCGGCCCAAGGCAAGCGCGCCCGCGGCCCAGCCTGCGCCGTCCGCCAACGGCGACTACACCGCGCACGACATCGAGATTCTGGAAGGGCTGGAGCCGGTGCGCCGCCGGCCCGGCATGTACGTCGGCGGCACCGATCAGCGGGCGCTGCACCATCTGCTCGCCGAGCTCATCGACAACGCGATGGACGAGGCGATCGCCGGCCACGCGAGCCGGATCGAGATCGCGCTCCACGGCGACGGCGCGGCCTCGGTCAAGGACAACGGCCGGGGCATCCCCGTCGACCCGCACCCCAAGTACGAGAAGGTCTCGGCGCTGCAGGTGATCCTCACCACGCTGCACTCCGGCGGCAAGTTCGGCGACAAGGTGTACGCGACCTCCGGCGGCCTGCACGGGGTCGGCCTCTCGGTGGTCAACGCGCTCTCCGAGCGGCTCACGGTCGAGGTCGCGCGCGACAAGCGGCTCTGGCGGCAGTCCTACGCGCGGGGCACGCCTGCCGGCCCGCTGGAGGACGCAGGCCCCGTCACCAACCGGCGCGGCACGCTCGTGCGCTTTCACCCCGACCCCGAGATTTTCGGCGAGGGCGTCCGCTTCGGGCCGCGTGCGCTTTACGAAATGGCGCGGACGCGCGCTTACCTCTACCGCGGCGTCGAGATCCGCTGGTCGTGCGATGCGGCGCTGCTCGCGGATGCCGGCGCGGTGCCGGAGACGGCGGTCCTGCACTATCCGGGCGGTCTGGTCGACTATCTGAACGCCACGCTCGGCAAGCGCCACACGCTGACTCCCGCGCCCTTCGCGGGCCAGGGCGCGCTCAACGGCGATTCCGGGCGCATCGAGTGGGCGGTCGCGTGGCCGGAGGACGAGGACGGCTTCGTCGCTTCCCACTGCAACACGGTGCCCACCAGCCAGGGCGGCAGCCACGAAGCGGGCATGCGCTCCGCCCTCGTGCGCGGGCTGAAGAGCTACGGCGCGCTCGTGGGCAACAAGCGCGCGGCCCAGCTCACCGCCGACGACGTCACCGGCGGCGCCTGCGCGCTGCTCTCGGTGTTTCTGCGCGACCCGCAGTTCCAGGGGCAGACCAAGGAGCGGCTCGCCTCGCCCGAGGCCGGCCGCCTGGTGGAGAACGCCCTCGGCGACCACTTCGACCACTGGCTCTCGGCCGATCCTTCCGCCGCCAACCTGCTGCTCGAGCGCGTCGTCGAACGCGCGGAAGAGCGGCTCCGGCGCAGGAAGGACCGCGAGGTCGCGCGCAAGCGTGCGGCCCGCAAGACCCGGCTGCCGGGCAAGCTCGCCGATTGCGCGCGCGAGGCGGCGGCCGGCACCGAGATCTTCCTGGTCGAGGGCGATTCGGCGGGCGGTTCCGCCAAGCAGGCGCGCAACCGCGAAACCCAGGCCGTGCTGCCGCTTCGCGGCAAGATCCTCAACGTGGCGAGCGCCAGCGCCGACAAGCTGCGCGGCAACAAGGAGCTCGACGATCTGGTGCAGGCGCTGGGCTGCGGCACCGGCGCGCGCTTCGACGCGGGCGCGCTGCGCTACGAGCGCGTCGTCATCATGACCGATGCGGATGTGGACGGCGCCCACATCGCGGCACTCCTGATGACCTTCTTTTACCGCCAGATGCCGGGGCTCATCGACGCGGGCCACCTGTTTCTGGCGCAGCCGCCGCTCTATCGCTTGGCACGCGGCGGCACCACCCGCTATGCGCGCGACGATGCCGACCGCGTCCGGCTGCTTGAGAGCGACTTCGCCGGCGCCGGCAAGGTCGAGATCAGCCGCTTCAAGGGGCTCGGCGAAATGCCGCCAGCGCAGCTCAAGGAGACCACCATGGACCCCGCGCGGCGCACGCTGTTGCGCGTGGAGGTCGCCGAGGACGCGGGCACGGCGACGGCACGCCGGGTCGAGGAGCTGATGGGCCGCCGCCCCGAATCCCGCCTCGCCTTCATCCAGAGTCACGCCGACCGGGTGACCGCGCTCGACCTGTGACCGAGTCCGGGCGGGCAGCGCGGTCAAACCTCGGCCGACACCCGCCCCTCCTGCAGCAGGACCTGGAACGCGCGGAAGGTCTCGGCCGTGCCCTCCTCGATGGAGATTGCGCCGTAGTCGCCGATGTGCGCGCGCAGCAGCGCATCCTGGTCCTCCATGGGGAAGGGCAGCGGGTCACCGCTCGCCCGCACCCGCGCGCCGGGTGCGAGGCGCCGCAGCGCCTCCAGCCCGTCCTCGATCGGGGCGACAGTGCCGTTACAGTCGAAGGCAGGCGCGCCATCGCCGTCCCGCGCGATGGCCTGGAGGAACGCCGCCGCGACCTCGCCCGCGTAGAGGTATGAGATGTCGCCGGTGAAGGGCACCTCGTAGTCGCGCCCGGCCGCCGCCGCCAGGATCGCGACCGTGGTCTTCGACGTCATGCCCTGGTCGCGGCCGACGCCGTAGACGATGCCCGGGCGGAGCGCGATGCTCGGCACCGCCCAGTCCAGCCAGTAGGTCCGGGCGATTGCCTCGTCGCAGGCCTTGTAGGCGCCGTAGAGGGTGGAGGCGTAGGGGCTCTTCGCCGGGGCGCCGTGGGCGGCGATGGAGCTCGCGTAGGCAAGGCGGCGCAGGCCGTGGCGTCGGGCCGCCTCGAACACGGCGACCGTGCCGACCACGTTGACCCGGGCGCCCGCGACGGGGTCCGCCCTGCAGAAGGGCACCTGCAGGGCCGCGAGGTGCAGGATCGATCCGATCTCGTTCTCGTCCACCACGCGGTCGACGGCATCGGCATCGGCGATGTCCCCCTCCACCCAGGTCACTTTCGCGAGTTCTTCCTCCGACATCAGGAGGCCCGGCCGGCGGCGGCTCGAATCGCGGTCGAAGGAGACGGCGGGCACGCCGGCGCGCACGAGGATCGCGAGCGCCCAGCTCCCGATACATCCGCTGGAGCCGGTCACCAGCACCGGCCGGTCGAAATCCTCTTTGCGCACGGTGAAGCGGCTGTTCAGCGAGTCCATGGCTCTCACTCGGTGATGTGGAGGGGTTGGGTGGCGAGGCGCGGAGTCTTGCATGCGAAGGCGAGCGCGGCCAACGGCCGGCCGGCCGTGCGGGTCTCAGGGCGAATTTATTGTCCGCCCGTCGAGCAAAGTGAGTTGAAGTCGGGGCTGGCCATTCCGTTTTCGATGTGGCAGTGTGCCGGTCATGGCGACGCTGCCGGCTCTGGATTCGTCCATTGATCTGCGCGCGGTCAGGGTGCGCCCGACCTGGGGCGCGCGCGAGCACCGGCGCTGGGACCGGTTGGTCGAGGAGCACCACTACCTGGCGTTCCACGGCGTCATCGGCAAGGGCCTGCGCCATGTCGCGGTGCATGGCGAGATCTGGCTCGCACTGATCGGCTGGCAGCCCGGCGCGTTCAAGCTGGGCGCGCGCGATCGCTGGATCGGGTGGTCGGCCGAGCAGCAGTTCCGGCGCCTGCATCTGATCGCCAACAACTCTCGCTTCGTCATCCTGACGCCTGAGCGGGTGCCCAACCTGGCCTCGCGGGTGCTGGGGCTGAGCCTGCGGCGGCTGTCGAAGGACATGCAGGCGGCGCACGGATATCCGGCTCTTCTGGCCGAGACCTTTGTGGACGTCTCGCGTTTCGCCGGCACCTGCTACCGCGCGGCCAACTGGCGCTCGCTCGGGCTGACGCGCGGCTTTGCCCGCGAGCCCGGAGGGGCGGCGCGCTGGCGTCACCACGGCCAGCCCAAGGAGGTCTTCGTGTTCGAACTGACAGACGGCGCCCCCGAGGCGCTGAGCACGGTTGAGATGCCGGCAAACTGGAGCACCGAGCAGCATAGCGAGCCGATGGCCGCGCCCCGGCTGCGCAGCCTGTTCGAGTGTCTGGGCGAGGTGCCCGAGTACCGCCATGCCCGGGGCAAGCGCTATGCGCTCAACACCATTCTGACCCTTGCCGTTGCCGCCCGGCTTGCCGGCTACCGGGGGGTGAACGCATTCGCCCAGTTTGCCGCCCTGCTCTCCCAGGAGCAGCTCAAGGCGGTGGGCGCCTTCTGGAGCCCCTCCAAGCAACGCTACACCCCACCCGCGATCACCACCTTCCACAATGTCCTTGCCGCCTTGCCGCCGGAGACCCTGGACAACGCCATCGGCCAGTGGACCGGCCAGCACGACAGCGCGCACGCGCCCGTCGCCGTGGACGGAAAGGACCTGCGCGGCGCCTCGAAGCAGACCGAGGACGGGCGCAGGATGATGGTCGCGGCGGTGGAGCATGACACCGGCGTCGTCCTCGGGCAGGTCGAGGTCGACTCCAAGAGCAACGAAATCCCGGCCGTGCGCGAACTCTCCGGCGGTCTCGATCTCACGGGACGGATCGTCACCATGGATGCGATGCACGCCCAGCACGAGACCGCGCGCTGCCTGCTCGGGCGCCGTGCCGACTATGTGGTCAGCGCCGTCAAGGACAACCAGGAGACCATCCTCGAAGACCTCAAGGCGATCGACTTCAGCGATGCGGCCTGGCACGAAACCGTCGACAAGGGCCATGGCCGCATCGAGCGCCGGCGCTGCGCCGTCGTCGACCTCTCCGCCGCCGAGTGGGACGGCTACGCCAATCTCCACGGGCGGCGCCAGGCGATGTGCATCGAACGTGAGCGCGAGATCCTCAAGACCGGCAAGCGCAGCATCGAGGTCACCTGGAGCCTTACCTCGCTCGGCGCCGAGCGCGCCGGACCCGAGGAGCTGCTCGACCTCGTGCGCAACCACTGGCACATCGAGAACCGCCTGCACTATGTGCGTGACTTCACTTACGACGAAGATCGTTGCCGGGCGTACGTGCGCCACCTGCCCAGAAATCTGGCCTGCTTGAGCAATGCGGCCATCGCCATCGTGCGCTGCGACGGCCGCTTCCGCTACATACCCGAGGCCAACCGGCACTACGCCGCCCGCGCCCAGGAGGCCCTCGACGCGATCATGATCGCGCCCATCGGCTGATACCGCGCGACCCACCGCCGCACCGGGACGTGCCGCAGGGCGGCGCGGCGAAACCACTCCGCCCGTCGAGGCCGAAAACGCCGTCCGGCGGCTTCGGGCAACCACCGTGACGTCGCCCAGGCCGGTTCGGGGCTCCCCCGAACCACCAGCAGCGAGCGCGACCTCACCCATCACGAGCCCTCAGCGCGACAAAAAATTGTTCCTGGTGCGGGTCTGTTTCCAGTTGTTGCCCGTGGTTATCATCGCCCGGCTTGAAGAGTGGGCCTGGAGCGCTGCGAGGGCGCGTGCAGGGTCGTGACGGGAGCTGAACCATGACGGAAACCTCGGCGGCGCGGCGCAAGACGATCGTCCTCCTCGATGGCGGTGTCGGGCAGGAGCTCTATCGCCGGAGCACGCGGCCGGCGGCGCCGCTCTGGTCCGTCCAGGTGATGATGGACGAGCCGGAGCTGGTCGAGGCCGTGCATCTCGACTTCATCGAGGCCGGCGCGCGCATCGTCACGGTGAACACCTACACGGCGACACCGCCAAGGCTCGCGCGAGAGGGCATCGCCGACAAGTTCGGGGCATTGCACGATGCGGCGCTCAACGCCGCGCAGGCCGCGCGCGACAGCAGCGGTGAGGCGGTGAGGATTGCCGGCTGCTTGCCGCCGCTGGTCGGCAGCTACAGGCCCGACCTGACCCCGCCCGAAGACGAATGCCTCGCGCACTACCGCAGCATCGTCGCCGTGCAGGCGGACCGGGTCGATGTCTTCCTGTGCGAGACCATGCTGTCGGCGGCGGAGGCGCGTGCGGCGACCGTGGCGGCGCGGGAGAGCGGCAAGCCGGTCTGGACGGCGCTCTCGGTGAACGATGCGGACGGCACCCTGCTGCGCTCGGGCGAGGGGGTTGCCGAAGGCGCACAGGCCGCCGTGGGCGCGGGCGCGGGCGCGGTGCTGATCAACTGCTCCAGCCCCGAGGCGGTTGCCACCGCCATGCCGCTGCTGGCCGACATCGGTGTCCCCTTCGGCGCCTACGCCAACGGCTTCGTCTCCATCGGCGCCCTGCAGCCGGGCGGCACCGTCGACGTGCTGGAGGCCCGCGAAGACCTGGGCCCGGCAGCCTATGCGGGCCACGCGATGGGCTGGGTCGCCGCGGGCGCCGCGATCGTCGGCGGCTGCTGCGAGATCGGGCCCGACCACATTGCCGCGCTCGGTCAACGTCTCGCGGCGGATGGCCACGAGATCGCAGCCGCTCCCTAAGGGGAACTAACCCGCGATCGACGTGCCGCCGTCCACGACGAAGCTCTGGCCGGTGGTCCAGCGGCCGGCGTCCGAAGCCAGATAGACCGCGATGCCTGCGATGTCCTTGGGCTCGCCGAGCCGTCGCAGCGGCGTGCGGGCGATCCGGTCCGCCGCGCGCGCCTCGTCCTCCCAGAGCGCGCGCGCCATGTCCGTGCGCACCAGCCCCGGCGTGATGGCGTTGACCCGGATGTTGTGCGGCCCCAGCTCGACCGCGAGGTTGCGCACGAGCTGAAGGTCGGCGGCCTTGGAGATGCAGTAGGCGCCGATCACGTCGGAGCCGATGGTGCCCCCGATCGAGGAGACGTAGATGATCGCGCCCTCCTTCCGCTCGCGCATCTCGTCCGCCACCAGTTGTGCGAGCCAGAGGTTGGACTGCACGTTGGTCGCCATGATCTTGGCGAAGGCGTCGTCCGAGATGTCCGCGAACGAGCCGTAGTGCGGGTTGATGGCGGCGTTGCCGACGACGATGTCGATTTGTCCGAGCCCCTTGCGGCTCTCCTCGATCAGGCGCTCCAGCTCGGCCTTGCGCCCAACGTTGCAGGTGAGGCCCAGGACCGACAGCCCCTCGTCGGTCAGCTCGCGCGCGGTCGCCTCGACCCGGCCTTCGTCCCGACTGGAGACGACCACCCGCGCGCCATGCTGGGCCAGCGCCCGCGCGATGGCCTTGCCGATCCCCTTGGTGGAGCCGGTGACGACGGCGGTCTTGCCGGTGAGATCGAAGAGAGCGGACATGGCGGTCTACCGGGTTTCGGGTCTATCTGAATGGGGCGGTCATGGCGTAGTCTCGCGAACCCGGCATCCTCGGGCCCTGCGGGGCCGCGAGGATGACCGCTCCGCACGAGGCAGTCCAGACAGGCCTCACGTCGCGGCGCGGGCAAGGGGCCGGCGGCACGGTCTGCCTGCTGACGGCGTGAGGAAGTGGCGATCGAAAAAGGGTACCCGAATGGCACGATCGGAGTTCTCGTTCTTCTTCCTCTTTCGGGTGAGGTATTCCGAGATCGACGGGCAGATGCTCGTCTTCAACGCCCACTACCTGACCTATTTCGACACCGCGATCACCGAGTTTTTCCGTGCGCTCCCCTACGACTACCAGGGGCAGGTGGAGCGCAGGGACGAGGACTACCACACGGTCAAGACCCTGGTGGAGTACTACGCGCCGATCCGCTTCGACGACGAGATCGAGGTCGGCGTGCGTTCGGCGCGCATCGGCCGCACCAGCCTCACCTTCGGCCTGGAGATCTACCCGAAGAGACGCGACGAACGGCTCGCCTCGGGCGAGGTGGTGTGGGTCAACACCAATCAGACCACGCATCGCCCGGCGCCGCTGCCTGCCGAGCTGGTGGAGAAGCTGCAGGCCTTCGAGGGCGGCGACGGGGGCGCTCGGCGGCATCCTTGAGCACGCGGGACGATACCGGGCCGCTGGTTCAGTCTTCGAGGGATGCCAGTGCCTCGGCCCTGGTCGAATGGATTGGCATAATGCTGGCGAAGCCGATCCTCTCGAAGACCACGTGGACGACATCCGACAGCTTGCACAGCGCGAACGCCGTATCGCGTTGCCACATGAGCTTTGCGACCTTGAGGACGGCGTAAAGGCCCGCGCTGCTGATGTAGGCCAGCTTTTCAAGGTCGATAATCACCGCCCGGTCGCCATCCTCGATTTCGTTTGCGACCGCCTCCTCAAACTGCGTGGCGTTGAGGATATTGATGCGTCCACTCACACAGAGCCACAAGACGCCGTCCCGGCGTTCGCTGGTCACTTTCATGGCCATTTTCCCTGTCTCGCGGAGTCAGAATAGCCTGCGGGCACGAAACCGGGCATAAACCAACTGTCCACAATCCTCATAGTTGATGTGTACAGTTGCTCTCCGCCTCTAGGGGCAGATTGGGCCCGGGAGAGGCTGCGGGCCGCAGTCGCGACCTGTCGCGCTTCCGTGAAAGACGAACTCGCTCTGGCGTTGCGGGCACCTGAAAGGTCGTGCGCGCCTGCTATAGTGCGCCGCCACCGACCCAGGGGAGCATCGCCATGCGCCTGCCCACGCTGGCCGAATTCCAGGACGCCGCCGCGTTCGTTCACGAGACCCTCGACCCCACGCCGCAAATCCCCTGGCCGCTGCTGGCGCAGCGAACCGGGGCCAAGGTCTGGGTCAAGCACGAGAACCACACCCCGATCTGCGCCTTCAAGGTGCGGGGCGGCCTCGTCTACATGGACGATCTGCGCCGGCACGGCCAGGCCGCCGGCGTGATCGCCGCCACCAGGGGCAATCACGGCCAGAGCATCGCCTACGCCGCGACCCGGCTCGGCCTCACCGCGACCCTGGTGGTGCCCGAGGGCAATGCCGCCGGCAAGAACGCGGCGATGAGCGCCTTCGGCGGCGAGCTCCTGGTGCAGGGCGCGGACTTCGAGGCCGCTTACGAGCACGCCCGGGCGCTCGCGGCCGAGCGGAACCTGGTCATGGTGCCCTCCTTCGACGAGCGCCTCGTGCGCGGCGTCGGCACCTACGCGCTGGAGCTCTTCACCGCGGTGCCCGATCTCGACGCGGTCTATGTGCCGGTGGGGCTGGGCTCGGGCATCTGCGGGCTGATGGGCGTGCGCGATGCGCTCGGGCTCAAGACCGAGATCATCGCCGTGGTTGCCGAGGGCGCCAACTGCTACGCGCTCAGCTACGAGGCGAGGCGGCCGGTCTCGATCAACCGGGCCACGACCGTGGTGGGCGACGGCATCGCGACCCGCGTGCCTTCGCCCGAGGCGCTGGAACTGATCCTCGCCGGCTGCGCGCGCATCGTCAGCGTCTCCGACGACGAGATGCTCGACGCCATCGCCGCCTATCACGCCGACACGCACAACCTTGCCGAGGGCGCAGGGGCCTCCCCGCTCGCGGCGCTGATGCAGGAGCGGGACGTTATGGCCGGCAAGAGGGTAGGGCTGATCCTCTCGGGCGGCAACGTGGACCCGGGCGTCTATGCCCGCGCCATCGCGCGCCTGGAGGCCGGCCCCGCCACACGGGCGGCTGCTGAATAGATACGCAGCGTTGTTCCGCTTATGCGTTCTTTTACCGCAGCCTAAAACGATTTCGCAGAGTTAGTAAGAGCAGAAACAAGAGAATGGGACCTATTACCGTCTGAACCGTGCCAGCTATACTCAACATAGAGCTATCGAGAAACGACTCCACTAAGCGTTGACGTGCTCCGTACAAATATCCACCCTCAAATGTCAGTCCGAAAAAAACATGCGCGTTGGAGAAACTAACCCCCAAACTATCCCAAAACACTTGCCCGGGATTATTCTTCAAGTCCTTCGCGTGGCCAAAGAGTAGGAGCCCCACACCGATAAAATGCACCGCCCACCAAGATAGGGCCTTCTTAACGCTCCAACCATAGTCACACAATATATCAAACAACCAGTTGGCAAAAGAAAGAACTCCAATTCCATCGTGCATTCGCTGTGCGCGCATTCGAAGTCTGTAAAATTCGTGTCTCTCCGGTAGCTTTTCCGATTGACTCATGATTAGTGCCAGTCGATCCCAGGCCTGAATGGCGCTGCTGGCATCAACTAAGTTCGACCCGGAATTCTCCCGCGAGAAGCGGGACGCAATCTTAGACCACCATGAACTTGAATAGCATGACTCAGTCTTTCGCCATTTTATTCCGCCAAAATCTGTATTCTCGTGAAGATCAGTCCCAAAGAATTCTGGAGGCTGTAAGAACTCCGATTTTCTAAAGAACGTAGTAGCATTGAACAACGCGTTGTGGAATCTCGCCTGTTGCCTAAATTTCGCGCAGGAGAAATCGGTCATACGATCAAACGTTGCTCGCTGAAAGGCTGCGCGCTTATCAAATACGGTATTCTTGAAATTGGACTCGCCTTGAAACTTTGCATATTCGAAGTCGGCAGGCACTTCCAGTGTTGCCCTCTCAAAACTCACTTCTCCTGCGAAGACCGAGGTCCGGAAACCAACTCCTCCAAGTGATTCTCCCTTCATGCCTTGGATAGGGAGGAACTTACTGTCATCGAAATACGCTGCAACCTTGAATTCAGACTTATCGAAAACAGTAGTCTCCATGAACGTAGTTTTCCTAAAGTAAACCGTATTCTCGAAGTTGACGCTGTCGAATCGGGATCTTCTTTTGAAGATCGCTTGGTCAAAGTCCGCCGTATCTACAAATGTTGAATTGCGGAAATCGACTGAACCAATAAACGTGGCGCGACTAAACCTGGCACGCACTAAAATCCGACCAGCAAAACATATGTCGTTATCAAAGTTGCAATCGGAGAAATCCATAAATCGATCGTTTGGGCCAACGGAAGATTCCGAAAACGGAGGATGGCCTCCGTGCTTATTAGCCAATGCGTCGAGTTCGTGTAGTTCTTCTCTAGCTAATCGAAGATGGTCAGCTCGTTCGTACTGATTAAATGGGGGATTCCCCACGTTGCGAATTTGGTGCCGGAAGTCTCGCGGTAGCTTCCAAGCAAGATAACTGTTCCAAATTCGTGTTCGGTGCTGCAAGTCGGCTGGATAGTTTAACAGCGCAAGCCAAAACTGCGTGCTCTTGGGCGAATGGGTCACGAGAAAATGCTCCGCCGGGCATTTCCACGAAGCATGGATTTTAGCAGACCGTGGATACCCACTCGTATGACGTCCGTAAGCCCGTTGGGGTTTGGATAGAGTTCATATTCGTTCCATCACGCGGGCGTAGAGGGCGCGGGCCTGGGCGGTGACGCCCTCCGGCACCGCCAGCACGAAGACCACGAGGATGACGCCGAGGATCAGGTTGACGTCCACGGTCTGCTGCGTGCCGAGCTCGATGGTCACGAAGCCCAGAGCCATGGCGCCCACCAGCGGCCCCACCAGGGTGCCGAGCCCGCCGACCACCACCCAGATGATGATCTGCGCGCTGAAACCCAGGTCGAACACAGTGGGGCTCACGTAGGAGTTCCAGTTGGCGTAGAGCACGCCCGCGAGACCCGCCACGGCGCCGCCGATGCCGAAGACCGCCATCTTGTAGAGCCGCGTGTCGTAGCCGAGAAGCTCGGCCCGGAGCTCGTTCTCCCGCATCGCGGCGACCGCGCGGCCGAAGCTGGAGTACATGAGCAGGCGTAGCGCCACGTAAACCAAAATCAGGCAGATCCCGGTGATGACGAACATGTCCTCGGGCCAGATGATGCTCATGGGATTGCCCGGCGTGTTGATCGGCGGCAGCGCGGGCATGCCGTTGAAGCCGCCGAGATGGGCGGTGCCGATGGTGTATTCGTAGCCCGCCGTGTGGCCCAGGAACTTGTAAAAGATCAGCGACACGACGAGCGTGATGACGGCGACGTAGACCGTGCTGATGCGGCCGTAGAACATGAAATAGCCGAGCAGGAGGGCAGCGCCTGCTGGCACCGCGACGCCGGCGGCGAGCGCGGCTGTGCTGCCCCCCATGTTGATGGAGACCACCGCATAGGTGTAGCCGCCGAGGCCGTAGAACGCGGCCTGGCCGAAGCTGAAGATGCCGCCGTAACCCCAGACCCAGCCGAGGCTCATGGCGAGGATGCCGTAGGCCATGAAGAGCGTGAGCTGGAGCAGGATGAAGATGTCGGAGACCAGCAGCGGCAGGATGCCGATGACGAGCGCGATAATCGCGACGGCCGCGATCGGCCCGGTGAGCGCGGGCGGGAGCCGCCCGACCGTGAGCCCGTCGGCGTTGAGACTGACGTTCAAAGCCATCGGCGGAAGAAGCGGCCGGTGATGCCCTGCGGCAGTAGCCGCAGCAGGATGACCGCGGCGATCAGCAGCGCCACGTCACCCATGACCGGCGTGGAGAGGAAAGTGGTGACCTGGTTCACGGTGCCGAAGATCGCCGATGCGGACGAGGTGCCGGTGACGATGGCCTCGCCGCCCCCAATCACGGTGATGAACGCCTTGGCGATGAAGGCCGCACCCATGGTGGGCAGCAGGCCGGTCACCGGCGCGAGCGCGGCGCCCGCGAGCCCGGTCAGCGCGGCGCCCACGCCGAAGGTGACGGTGTAGACATGCTGCGGGCTGATGCCGAGCGCCGCCGCCATGTCGGCGTTCTGCATCGTGCCGCGGGCGATGAGCCCTGCGCGCGAGTAGCGCAGCACGACGAAGATCACCCCGATCACGAGCACGCCGAGGAAGATGATGAAGAGCCGGTACTGGCTCTCCACGAATTCGCCGATCTCGAAGCTGCCGAGCGGCGAGACCACGCTCTCCGTCGCATTGCCGAAGATGGTCGTGATGACGCCGATGAAGAGCAGGGAGAGCCCCCAGGTCGCGATCAGGGTGTCCATCATGCGGCCATAGAGGAAGCGGACGATGAAGCGCTCGACGATGACGCCGACGATGCCCACGAAGAGCGGCGCGATCACCAGCATCGACACCCAGAAGTTGATGCCGGCCTTGGTCGAGACGACGACCGCGTAGGCGCCGAGCATCAGGAACTCGCCGTGGGCCAGGTTGATGACCCGCATCATGCCGAAAATAACGGCCAGCCCCGCGCTGATGAGCGCGAGGCTGGCCACGGTATAACCGATCTGGACAGCGATGATGCCGGCGAGATCCATGATCGGTAACGACGACTAGAAAGAGGTCAGTCGACCTTGATCCGGTACTGGGTTGCCTGATCGGGATTGCTGATCAGGTCGCAAACCGTGGCGGTATCGTCCGGGGTCCGGTTCTCGGCCACCTCGACGATGTTGAATTCGCCGCCATTGAGCTCGGCGATGGCCGCGCTCATGATCGTGTGATGGGTCGGCGGATCCATCGTCACCGTGCCGCCCGGCCCCTCGACCGAGATCCCGGTCTCCAGCGCCTCGATCACAGCCATGCGGTCGATGGTTTCGGCTTGCTCGACCGCCTTCTTCCACATGTTGACCGAGTTGTAGGTGCAGATCGCAAGCGTGCCGATCTCCGCCGCATCCTCGCCGTAACGGCCGCGCCACTTCTCCAGGAACGCCGCGTTGGCCGGCGTGTCGATGCTCTGGAAGTAGTGGTAGGAGCACATGATGCCTTCGGACTCCGCGGCTGAGACGAACGCATTCTCCCACGGGCCGAACACGGTGGACGCGACCGGAATCTTGTCCTGCATCCCCGCCGCCGGCCATTGCCGGTAGAAGCCGATGTGGTTGCCGCCCACCAGCGCCGAGACCACCAGGTCAGGATCGGCCTGCTGAATCTTGGTGATGGTCGAGGCGAAGTCCCCGACATCGAGCGGGAAGAACTCTTCGGCGATGACCTCGCCGCCAAAGTCCTTGGCGTACTTCTTGATCCAGTCGGCGGTGATCTGGCCGTAGATGTAGTCGGCGGCGATGGTGTAGACGGTCTTCGCGCCGAACTTCTCCATCGCGTACTTCAGCAGCGGGCCGTTGATCTGCGCCGGCGTCTCGGCGTTGCAGAAGACCGTCCGGTCGCAGACGCCGCCCTCGTAGAAGGTGCTGTAGAAGTAGAGCTTGCGGAAGCGGTCGAACACCGGGCGGATCGACTCGCGCGACGCGCTGGTGATGCCGCCGAAGATGACGTCCACCTGGTCGCTCGTCGCCAGCCGCTGCGCGTACTGCGAGTAGTTGGCCATGGTCGACTGGGCGTCATACTCGATGAGCTCGAGCTGCTGCCCCAGCACGCCGCCCGCGGCGTTGATCTCGTCCACCGCAAACACCAGCGCATCGGCCATCTCGTTGCCGTAGATGCCGATCACACCGGTACGGTCGTGCAGCCCGCCGACCCTGATGGTGTCGGCCCGGGCGGGTTTGACGATCACGGTCGGCGCCGCAGCCACCGCCGCGCCTCCGATCCCGGCCGCCTTCAGGAATGTGCGACGATTGACTTTGCTCATCGTTATCCTCCCTGTGTCGGTGCATCCTGCCGTCCGTGCCGGATGCGGCGCGGCCGGGCGCCGGCCTCCTTGCCCGGCGCAACTGCAATGATGGTAGCCACCTTCACCCCCGGCGACAATCAGCAGCCGCGCAGCGCACGCCGAACCGACAAATCGAACAAACGCTTGCCCAAACCCGCCGAGTCCGGAATGATCCATGGCTGTGGCGGAAACCGACGGGAAGCGCAGGGACAACCGGCGGGGCCGCATCCTCGACGCGGCCGCGGTGGAGTTCGCGCGCTCGGGCTACAGCGCCACCTCGGTGCGCGACATCGCTGCGGCGGCGGGCATCCTGCCCGGCTCGATGTACTACCACTTCGCCTCCAAGGAGGACCTGCTGGCGGCGGTTCACGCGGCCGGCATCCAGCGGATCAAGGAGCGCGTGCGCGCGGCCGTCGAGACGGTGAACGATCCCTGGGGCAGGCTGGAGGCCGCCTGCGCCGCTCACGTCGAGACCCTGCACCAGAGCAAGGACTACGGCTCGGTCATCGCGACCGAGTTTCCGCGCCGGCATTCGCCGAAGCTCCGTGCGCGGATGATCGAGGAGCGCGACGACTACGAGAACATCTTTCGCGCGCTGATCGACGACCTGCCACTGCCCGACGGCACGAGCCGGAAGTATTTTCGGCTGGCACTGATCGGCGCCATGGCCTGGTCGATCGCCTGGTACAAGCCGGGCGAGGATTCGGCGGAGGAGATCGCGCGCCAGATCGTCAATCTCTTCCGCCCGGCGAGGGAGAAGGGATGAGGCTCGAAGGCAAGGTCGCGGTGGTGACTGGTGCTGCCCGCGGCATCGGCGCCGCCTGCGCCCGGCGCTTCGCCGCCGAAGGTGCTGCGGTCGTCATCGGCGATATCCTGGAAGAGCAAGGCGAGGCGACGGCGCAGTCGATCCGCGACACCGGCGCTACGGCGACATTCATCCCCTGCGACACCGGCGAGGGCCCGCAGGCGCGCGCGCTGATCGCGGAGACGGTCTCGCGCCACGGGCGCATCGACGTGCTGGTGAACAACGCCGGCATCTTCACCATCGCGGACTTCCTCGACGTGACCGAGGAGGATTTCGACCGGGTGCTGCGCGTCAACCTTCGGGGCTACTTCCTGGTGGGTCAGGCGGCGGCGCGGGTGATGGCGGATGCAGGCTCGGGCAGCATCATCAACATGTCCTCGGTGAACGGGGTGATGGCGATCGAGTCGATCGCCGCCTATGTGGTCAGCAAGGGCGGGGTGAACCAGCTCACCTCGGTCATGTCGCTGGCGCTGGCGCCCCGCGGCGTCCGCGTGAACGCGATCGGCCCGGGCACGATCCTCACCGAGCTGTCGGGCTCGCTGCTCACCGACGAGGCGGCGCGGCGTCGGGTCCTCTCCCGCACCCCCATGGGCCGTGTCGGCCAGCCGGAGGAGATCGCCGGAATCGCGGTCTTTCTCGCGAGCGACGATTCCTCTTATGTCACGGGTCAGGTAATCTACGCCGACGGCGGGCGCATGCGGCTCAACTACACCATGCCGGTGGAGGGCGACGGATAGGGAGAGCGGCCATGGCGGACGAGCGGAGAACGCTGATCCTCACCGGCGCGAGCCAGGGGATCGGTCACGCGACGGTCAAGCGCTTCAGCGCGGCCGGATGGCGGGTCATCACAGCCTCGCGCCGGGCCTTCTCGGAGGATTGCCCGTGGGAGGCCGGACCCGAGGACCACATCCGGATCGACCTCTCCGACCCGGAGGACGTGCGGCACGGCATCGAGGAGATGCGCGCCCGCCTCAATGGCGCACCGCTGAGCGCGCTGGTCAACAACGCGGGCATCTCGCCCAAGGGCGGAGACGGCATCCGGCTCGACAGCCAGAACACCGACCTCGACGTCTGGCGCGAAGTCTTCCAGGTCAACTTTTTCGCGCCGCTGGCGCTGGCGCGCGGCCTCTTCGAGGAGCTGAAGCAGGGTCAGGGCAGCGTCGTCAACGTGACCTCGATCGCGGGCGGCCGAGTCCACCGCTTCGCGGGCAGCGCTTACGCGACCTCGAAGGCGGCGCTGGCGTCGCTCACCCGCGAGATGGCGGCGGATTTCGGCCCGCTCGGCATCCGCGTCAACGCCATCGCACCGGGGGAGATCGACACGCCCATCCTCTCGCCCCAGGCCAACGACCTGCTGCCGGCCATTCCGATGGCGCGCCTCGGCAAGCCCTCCGAGGTGGCGTCGGCGATCTACTTTCTCTGCTCGGACACCGCCGCCTACATCACCGGCGGCGAGCTGCACGTCAACGGCGGCCAGCACGTATAGCGGTCAAAAAGAACTGCGGCGCCTCGAAAGGCGCCGCAGCAATCGTGACAGCTTTGTCTACGCGGTCTGGAACTCGTTCCAGCGTTTCACGACGAGGATGTTCTCGTCCATGATCGAGTTCCACACGGCAACCCGGCCCATGCGGTTTGCGAACGAGCCGCCGTCGCGGACGTGGCCGGGCTGCTCCATCACGTTGCCGAAGGGATCCTTGACCTCGCCTTCCGCCGGCTTGCCCTCGTACCAGTAATCCCACTCCCAGGGCTCCATGAACCCGCGCGAGTTCTCGGGCGTGCACATGTAGTAGCCCTGCTTGGAGAAGTAGGCGCCCGCCGGGCCCGAGTGGTACCAATTGAAGTAGTCGTAGAGGGCGCCGAGCTTCTTGCCCTCGACGTGGCGCGGGATCATCGCGCCAAGCGCCCAGGCCCGGTAGCCTTCCTTGAGGTCGAGGTAAATGCAGGGCACGCCGCGTGCGCGCACCGCCGCCACCGCCGGCGACCACATGGACTGCAGCACCACCTCGCCAGAGGTCATCAGATTGACGGAATCGTTGAAGGTGCTCCAGAAGGCGCGGAAGTGCCCGTCCTTCTTGAGCTGGATCAGCCGGTCGAAGGTGTAGTTGATCTCGTCGACCGTCATGTTGCCCTTGTCGCCGTATTCGATCTCCCCGTTGGCTTGGAGCGCCATGGCGATGTCCATGATGCCGATGCCGGGGAAGTTCTGCAGCGCCGTCCTGCCGCTGAACTCGGGGTTGACGAACTCGGCCCAGGTCTCGATCGGGCGGCCGATCTTTTCCGGCTGCGCGCCGAGGGTATCGGCGTTGAAGGTGCCGGGCACGATGGTCATCCATTGGCTGGACTCCGGCTCGACGAAGTCCCTGCCTTCGATGGCTGAGGTCCAGCAGTAGCGAGACGGGTTCATGCCGTCCCCGTACCAAGCGTCGGCATGGATCGTGCCGCTCTTCTTGAAGATCCCGAGCAGCTGGTCGAAATGCTCCAGCTTCGTGACGTCGATCGCCTGCATGTTCCCGCTCGGGAAGATCTGCGGGAACTGCTCGAGATCCGGCTCGAAGAGGTCGGCCGATCTCGGCTGAGTGATGGCGCGCTGGCCGATGGTGTTGAGGTCTACCGCCGACATGTTGAACTGGAAGCCGAGCGCCTCTTCGGCCATCGCCTCGTAGGCGCTGGAGATCGTCACCGCCGTGCCGATCATGTTGATCTCGATGTCCTGGATGTCCTGCGACCAGACGGTCGGGAATCCGCCGATGCTCGCGCCGGCCGCCACGCCGGCGACCGCAGCCGAGCCCTTGAGCACGGACCGCCTGGAAATTCCTGTCTTCTTGAGATCCGCCATGAGTTTGCTCCTCCCCATTGTTGCGTTCTTGTCGCACCGCAAGCGACGCGATCGGGAAGGAGCCGACGAGCAGGGCGCCCGTCGGCGCCGCCCGTCGCGTCGGAGCAGCACCTCTCCACGCCTTTATGACTCGCCCGGAAGTATGCGGCGCTGCGCCAGGTGGCGCAAGCGCGGCACGGGGCCTCCCGGCGGCTGTCGACCGCCTCGACGAGACGTAAGCCGCGCCCGACCCTCAAGCGGGGATCACTCGCTCAGCCAGCGTGCGAGTCGAGCGTGGGGATCCCGGAGACATCGACCGTGCGCTCCGCGATCGCGAGATCGTGGGCGCGCTGCAGGTTGAGCTAGAAGGCCGCGCCATTGCCGAAGAGCTTGCCGAAGCGAACCGCCATCTCGGCCGTGACAGGCTGCTTCTCGTTGACGATGTCGGAGAGCGTCTGCCGGGAAATCCCGAGAGCGCCGGCAAGGGCCGTCTTGGTCATGCCGAGCACCGGCAGCACATCCTCCCGGAGGATTTCCCCAGGGTGTGCGGGGATCAGGGACGGGTGTCTCTTGGTCATCGGAGGCAATCCTCGATCTCTCAAGCGGTCAGAGCAGGCGTGGCGCGCCCGGCAGATCTCGAGCCTGTGCCCCCAATCTTGGTCGAAAATCCGTCCGTGCACTAAGCTTCTAACCAGACCGGTCGCAGGGCTCGCGCCAATGACTTCACCGGACAGCGTCGTACTGATCGAACGGACTCCCCTCCTCGACCGCATTCAGGAAAATCTTGGGCGGCGTCTGACACTGATCGACGCACCGCCCGGATACGGCAAAACGACCCTTCTGAATCAGCTGCGCGCCAGGTTGAGCAACTGCGGCATTACCCGGGCCTGGGTCCAGATTGAACGACGCCATCGCGATCCGACGTCGCTGGTCGCGCTCCTGGAGCAGGCGGCGCGGGCTGACCTGGGCATTCGCGCGACCGTATCGGGCGATCTGGACCCGCTCGTGCGCCTGTCGATGCTGACATCGATCATGGGCGAAAGGGGTGTGGAGGCATGCCTGATCATCGACGATGCGCACTTCGCTCATAACGACGCATGCCTTGAGCTCTTCGAATACCTCATCCACAACAGCCCGCGCACCATGCACATCGTCATTGCGACCAGGGAGCGGTCGGGCATTCCGGTCTCGGGCTTGAGATTGCAGGGTGAGGTTCACGAGATCACCGTCAACGACCTCAGATTCGACGAGCGGGACGTCGGAGCACTCTTCGATCAGCCACTGGATAAGCAGGTTTCGAGGCAACTGATCGAGCGGACCGAGGGGTGGCCGGTCGCGGTTCAGCTCACGCAGCTGACCCACGATTGCAGCGTGCCGCTGGCGCGCCATGTCAACGGCTTGTCCGGATCGCGGGCCGAGCTGGCCGATTATCTGAACGAACGCGTGTTCAAACAGCTTCCGGAAGACCTGCAGCAATTCTTGCTGGAAACGGCGCACCTGGAGCGTTTGAACGGCGATCTTGCGGATGCCGTTCGCGCGCGAAGCGACGGATGGGCGAGGCTGCTCGAAATTTGGACGGCCGGAGTCCTGCTGTCCAGGAGCGACGCTCCCGAGGACGGGTGGTTCAAGCATCACCAGCTGTTCGTGGAATTCTTGCGGCAACAGCAAGTTTATCTGGGCAGAGAGCACGTCGATACTTTGCATCGACGCGCTGCCGACTGGTTCTTCGATACCAATGACCTTCAATCCGCAATACACCACGCCAAGGCGGGAAACGATTACGCGCGGGCAATTGGGTATATAGAAAACTCCGGCGGTGTTCTTGTCGGCATCAGACAGGGAGTGGGTTATCTTCGCTCGCTCCTGGATCAAATTCCCACGAACCTGGTTCATGCTAGTCTGCGCGCTACATTGTGCTCGGCTTACGTGCTGGCAAAGGAGGGGAGAACCGTCGAGGCCAACAGACTTTTCGATGAAGTCGTCGGCCAGGGCGTAACTGATGATCAAGACTTGGCCGATGAGATTACGTTGCTTGGCGCCATGTTCTTGATTTATGAAGACCGGACGATTTCCGATGAAGAAATTGCTCGACTGGAGAGTCTGGCACGATCCACACCGGAATCGGAACCGCTGGTTCGAGGGGTTCTACACAATCTTCTTTGCGTCACGCAGATCCAGGCAGGCGACCTGTCGGGTGCTCGACTGTCCGGCGAAAGGTCCATGGCCTACTACCGGGACCTCGATGCCAAGTATCTCCAGTTCTTCATTCATATCAACATCAGCATTATCGATCTTGAAGAAGGTCTTCTCTCCGATGCTCAGAAACGACGGACAATCGCGCTGGACCTGGCCGAGCGGTATTTTCCGGCTGATAAGGGGCTGGCGGGCATCGCGTCCGTGCTCCTGTCGGAAGTCCATCTCGAACGCGGCGATCCAATGGCCGCCAGCCGGCATATTTTCGGATCGCTTCAGGACATCGAGGTCAGGGAAGGGTGGAGCGAGCTTTATGTCCCGGGCTACACCGTCGCCATGGAGGTGGCGTACGCCGACAATGGCCTTGAGGCCGCCGCCCAGGTGCTCGACCGAGCCGAGCGGACGATCCGGCGACGGAACATGCGCCGGCTTCAGCGCCTTGTCTGCTTCAAGCGGCTGGACCTCTTTGTCCGCGCGGATCGGCACGATCTGGCCGAACTGACTTTGCAGGATATCGACCGCCTGGCACACGCCGATGCAGATCAAGCCCGAACCTGCTGGCGCGGCGACTACATGGCGGCGTTTTCCCTCGCGCGATACCACATTTGTTTTGGCGATACCGCCTATGCACTGGAGTTGCTGAACGAAGCCCTTCGCAAGTCCGAGCAGGCCAATGCGGTTCGCTTCCGGGTAAAGGGACTGATTCTGCAGTCCATGGCGCTGCACGAGTCGGGACACAGCCGCTCGGCCGCCAAGCCCTTCAAGCAAGCTGTCGCCCTGGGAAGTGCGTGCGGATTTCACGGTTCCTTTGCCGAAGAAGGCAAACATCTGACGGCAGCGATACAGGCGATCGTTCGTACCACCGGGATCGGCGACATGAGCGAGGCGGAGGTCGAATTCGTCGCCCGGTTATTGTCTGAACAGTGTTCCGGGGAACATGGAGAGCCGCCGCACATTCTCAGTTCGCGCGAGCTGGAAGTCGTGGAACAACTCGCGCAAGGGCACTCGAACAAACGTATCGCCCGCCACCTCGGGCTTTCGGAACCGACCGTGAAATTTCACCTGAAGAACATCTATGCCAAGCTCGGCGTAAACAAGCGGGCCCTTGCCGTCTCCGTAGCCCGCCGGCACGGGCTGGACAAAGTGCCGGACGTGCCGCACCAGTAGTGAAAACAATCAGCCAGGGCCACCCGACGATAGCCCGGCCGGCCGGCGCAGGGGCCCGGATCGTTGTCGGGCACGATGACCTATCCGAACGAGTCGCGGACCTATCCATCTCGCCGACTGACTCGCGACAGACGCGCTGCCTAGAGTCGAGCATCGACTTTCCCGAACCGGACAGTACAAGGCCAATCGGTGCTGATGACGGCGCAACGAGTACGGATGCGATGGGCTAGGACGAATCGAAGTGCCGGCCGGATGAAATCGCCAGTGCGATGATCGAGACTAAGCAGAGTGTCGGGGCGTTTGACGAAGGGCCTCTCACCCGCTAAGCGGCGGCACGAAGCGCAGGAGACGAGCATGAGAATTGGCGTCGATGTCGGCGGCACGAACACCGACGCGGTGGTGATGGACGGGGCCACGGTGCTCGCCTCGATCAAGGCGCCCACCACCGCCGACGTGGGCGCGGGAGTGGTGGCCGCAATCAAGGGTGTGCTCGCCCGATCGAAGGTCGCGCCGGAGACGATTACCGGGGTGATGATCGGCACCACCCAGTTCACCAACGCCATCGTCGAGCGCCGGCGCCTGGTTCCGGTGGCCATCGTGCGCCTCGCGTTGCCGGCGACCAAGAGCCTCAACCCCCTGATCGACTGGCCCCACGACCTGGTGGATACCATCGGCCGCAACGTCTACATGGCCGAGGGCGGCTACGAAGTCGACGGGCGCGAGATCTCGCCCCTCGACGAGGCCGAGATCGCCCGCATCGCCCGCGACATCGCCGCCAAGGGCCTTGAGTCGATCGCGGTCTCCTCGGTCTTCGCGCCGCTGAACAGCGCGCAGGAGGACCGCGCCGCCGAGATCATTCACGCCGAGCACCCGCAAGCGCAGATCACGCTCTCCAACGAGATCGGCCGGGTCGGGCTGATCGAGCGCGAGAATGCGGCGGTGATGAACGCAGCCCTGGTCCAGCTCTCCGCCAAGGTGGTGGGCTCCTTCCGCGAGGCATTGAAGAAACTCAAGATCGACGCGCCCTTCTTCATCAGCCAGAACGACGGCACCCTGATGAGCGCTGCCTACGTCGAGCGCTATCCGGTGCTGACCTTCGCCTCGGGACCCACCAACAGCATGCGGGGCGCGGCCTTCCTCTCCGACCAGGAGAACGCCGTGGTGGTGGATATCGGCGGCACCACCACCGATGTCGGCGTGCTAGCCCGGGGCTTCCCGCGGGAATCGGCGGTCGCCGTCGACGTGGGCGGGGTGCGGACGAACTTCCGCATGCCCGACGTGCTGGCAATCGGGCTCGGCGGCGGCAGCCTGGTGCGGGGCGACGATGAAGTGACCGTCGGCCCCGATTCGGTCGGCTTCGAGCTTACGGAGAAGGCGCTGGTCTTCGGCGGCGACACGCTGACCGCCACCGATATCGCCGTCGCCGCTGGGCTCGCCGATATCGGCGACCACGGGGCCGTCGCCGGGCTCGATGATACGGCAGTGGCGCGCGCGCTCGACAAGATCCATGCCATGGTGGAAGACGCGATCGACCGCATGAAGACCAGCGCGGACCCGGTGCCCGCAATCCTGGTCGGCGGCGGCAGTATCCTGATAGAGCGCGACCTCGCCGGCGTCTCGACGCTGAGCGTGCCCGAGCACTCGGCGGTCGCGAACGCCATCGGCGCAGCCATCGCCCAGGTGGGCGGCGAGGTGGACCGCGTCTTCTCCTACGAGCAGGAGGGGCGGGAGAACGCCATCGCCCAGGCCAAGGACGAGGCGCAGGCGAAGGCGGTGGATGCCGGCGCTGAGCCCGCCAGCATCGAGATCATCGAGGTCGAGGAGATCCCCCTCGCCTACCTGCCGGGCGCCGCCTGCCGTGTCCGGGTCAAGGCGGTAGGCGATCTCGCCGGCGACTGAGGAACCAGGAAATGCCAACGATGAAGATGCACCTCGACCTGCTGCCGGATTTCCTGCGCGGCACCGCCTTTCTCGGCACCGGTGGCGGCGGCGATCCCTACGTCGGCGGGCTGATCCTGCGCCAGAAGCTGGAGGAAGGCGCCGACATCACGATCATGGACCCGATGGAGCTCGACGACGACGACTTCGTCGTCTCGGTCGCCAACATGGGCGCGCCGACCGTGATGGTCGAGAAGATCCCGAGCGCGCACGCCATGGTGGAGTGCCTGCGCTCGATCGAACGCGAGCTGGGTCGCAAGGCCACCGCTCTGATCGCCGCCGAGGCGGGTGGCATCAACGGCACGCTGCCCATGGTGATCGGCGCCATGACCGGGCTGCCGGTGGTGGACGGCGACGGCATGGGGCGCGCCTTCCCCGAGCTGCAGATGTGCACCTTCGGCGTCTACGGCGTGCCGGCGTCCCCCATCGTGCTGCGCGACGAGCACGGCAACGAGGTCATCGTGCGCGCCCGCAGCAATCTCGAATCCGAGTGGTTCGCGCGGGTGGTGTGCACCCGCATGGGCACAAAGTCGGAGATTGCGCTCTACGCCATGTCGGGCAAGGAGGCGAAGGAGACCGGCGTGCTCTACACCACGACGCTCGCCATGGAGATCGGACGCTCCATCCGCGAGGCGCGCGAGACCCAGAGCGACCCCTTCGCCGGGCTCCAGCAGTACTTCCAGACTTCCCGCGACAAGCGCTTCTGCACGGTGCTCTTTGAGGGCAAGGTGGTGGACCTCCTGCGCGAGACCACCAGCGGCTGGGCCGTCGGGCGGGTGATCTTCGAGGGCATCGGCACGAACACCGGGAAGCAATTGGAGGTTCGCTTCCAGAACGAATTCTTGGTCGCTCAGCAGGGCGAGCGCACGCTCGGCATGGTGCCGGATTTGATCTGCATCCTCGATCAGGAGAACGCCGAGCCGATCACCACCGAGGGGCTCAAGTACGGCCAGCGGGTGCGCGTGGTGGGCGTCAGCGTGCCGCCGGTGATGCGCACGCCCGAGGCGCTCGCAGTGTTCGGCCCCAAGTATTTCGGGATCGCCGACGTCTACACGCCGATCGAAGAACTGGTCTGAGCGCCGCGCAAACACACTCCGAGCCGCCGAGTCTGCGGCTTCAGCCTCACCCTGCTGTGGTGACCGATCGAGCGAGTATGCGCGGTTCCGGACGATTGTCTGCAGACAGCGACGATGGGCCGAGCGAGCACATCAAAGCGCGGATGACGCCGCCATCCCGACCAGGAAACTTTCTACTTCGGCTCTGGCCCCTTCGGGATCCCCGGACGTGATCGCGTCTGCAATCTTCGACAAGCGGTCGTGGAAATGCTTGCGGACGAGGATGGCCACCGGCGCCTGATCGATCCCGCCATCGAACTTGTTGGTGCGGCGCGCGGCCACGATCTGGTCGAAGGTCCAGCACAGGAACTCGTTGCCCGCCTCCACATAATAGAGGCGCGAGAAGCCGTAGATATCCTCCTTGAACTGAAGCCATGTGCGCGCGGCCAGGATTCGCTCCAGCGCAGCGTCGAGGCCCTGGCAGAACTCCGGTGACGGTGATCCGGCGGCACGGGCGGCGACCGACGGCTCGATGAGGAGCCGTGCCTCCAGGGTCTCATGAAAGCCGTGCGACCGCTCGGGCGACATGTCGACCGCAGCGTCCGCCAATTCGATGATCTGGGGCGCGCGCTCGGAAAGGTAGGTGCCGCTCCCGATCTTGCGTTCGACCAGCCCTTCCTTCTGGAGCATGAGAAGTGCGTCACGCACCTGCGTGCGCGAGGCCCCCTTCATCTCGGCGAGCTTGCGTTCGTTCGGAAGTCTCTGGCCGGGCACGACATCGCCTGACCGCAGGAGATCCCGAATTTCGCGATACACGCGGTCCGCCACGCCAACCGTACTCGACACCTCTGGTCCTTTCGAAGTGGTTGCCCAATCGCACAAAGCCCCTTCCGCTAAGGGCTAAGTTGCCTTCACCGTCCCCCTAATAACGCATTTGACAAATGGTTGAGCACTTGCGTCAATTGGTCAACCGCTTTTGGTACCGAGTATATTCGATCCACGGCTGCCTGCCGGGCAGGCACTCAGACGACATGGAGGGAGACATGGACACTTCGCGGCGAGGAGTCTTCGCCAAAGCAACCATGCTGGTCACCGCGTCTTCGCTGGCGCTGGCGGTCAGCGCCACGGCCGCGCTGGCCGAGTTTTCGTGGGATCAACAGTCGGGACAATCGATCACGGTGATGATGCCCGAGCATCCTGTCACGGACGGGGTGCGCGTGGTACTCGACCAGTTCGAGGCCGACACGGGCATCGACGTCAACCTGCAGACAATGGCCGAAGACCTCTATTTCGACCGGATGGAAGTGGCGCTGCGGGGCTCCGGCGACACCTCGCAGATGGACGTCTACTTCCTGCCGATGGATTCGACCGCCTACACGCAGCACACCAACGGCCTTGTCCATTCGCTGCAGGGCTTCATCGACAACCCCGATCTGACCGCGTCCGGCTACAATCTCGACGACATCCCGGCGGGCTTCCTCGATGCGACCAAGTACGAGGTCGACGGCAGCTGGGAGTATCACGGCATTCCGGCGTCGTTCGAGACCTACATCCTTTTCGCCAACATGGATCACGTGAACGAGTATCTCGACGGCCAGGTGCCGACGACGATGGAAGCGCTGATCGCGGCGGCGCAAGAGGTGAAGGAGGAAAGCGGCGGCGCGGTGGCAGGCGCGGTTCTGCGCGGCATCCGCTCGGACACCCTGATCGATACGATCACGGGCTTCGTGAACAACTCGGTCGGCGCGGCGGACCGCTCGGCGCCCTACAACGTCTGGTTCGACGGGGACTGGTCCAAGCCGAAGATGAACGATCCCGACATCGTGCGGGGGCTCAACAACTATGCCGAGCTGATGAAGGCCGGCCCTATCAACATCCAGGCGATGGACTGGCCCGACGCCTCGCAGTTCTTCATGGCTGGCGGCGCGGCATTCTTCATCGACGCGAGCCTCTTCGCGCCGGGCTTCGAGAACCCGGACGATAGCCTGATCGCCGGCAAGATTGGCTATTCCGTCATCCCGATCGACAACGACGAGGGCGAGCCCTACTCGGCTCACTGGCAATGGGGCTTCGGCATCCCGCAGAACGCGGCGGCGCCCGAGGCCGGCTGGCTCTTCATCCAGTACATGTCGAACGTCGATAGCGCCACGGCCATTGGCAAGCTCCACGGAGGAGCCCCGCGTCTCTCGACGTGGGCGGATTCCGAGTATGCGTCGAGCTTCCCGCAGTCCTATGTCGACGCAGTGGCGGCAGCGATGCCGAACTCGCAGACCTCCGTGGTTCAGCGTGCGGGTTGGAGCGAGTTCGCGCTCCGCATCGTTGATGTGATCCAGGACATCTACGGCGGCGCGGACCCCGCCGAAGCCGGCGCCGCGGCTCAGGCCGACTTCGAGAAGATGCTCGCCAACTGACCTTCCTGGCCCCGGATGGCAATTCCGCGCCATCCGGGGCATCTTCCGACAGAATTCATCCTGCTTTCCGTTTAGGAGAGCACCATGACTTCTGTGCTCAGGTCCATCGGCAACGCATCCGCCCTCTGGTTCATTCTCCCTTGCCTGTTCGTGCTGGCGTTCACCTCGCTTTACCCCGTCGGGTTCGGGCTGGTGGTATCGCTCACCAACTGGAACTGGGGTAGCCAGTTCGATTTCGTCGGCGGGGCCAACTATTCCAACCTTCTGGCCGACGCCGAATTCTGGACGGTAATCAAGAACACCGTCGTGTTCGCGGCCTGCGCGACGGCCATCGAGGTCGCGCTCGGGTTCTACCTCGCGGTGCAGGTGGACAAGCTCGCGATCCGCACCGACCTGATCCGCGCACTCATCATGCTGCCGCTGATGGTCTCCGGCATTGTCGTCGCCCTGATGTCGAAGGTGATGTTTGACCCCTTCCTCGGCATCATCAACCACCTGATCGGTGCGTTCGGCCTCGGCCCTTCGGCCTTCTACGGCGCCGCCGATACCGCGATGCCTTCCATCATCGGTGTCGATGTCTGGTGGCAGACCGCCTTCGTCTTCATCATCATGCTTGCGGGGTTGCGCGGCCTGCCGACCGACCCGGTCGAGGCCGCCCGCGTCGAGGGCGCGAACGAGTTCACCATCTTCTGGCGCCTCAAGTTTCCGATGCTGCGCTCGCTCCTTGTCACGGTCGTCATCATCCGCGCCATCGATACGCTGAAAGTCTTCGACATTGTCTTCGGCACCACCGGCGGCGGGCCGGCGCTGGCCACGGAGGTCATGCAGACCTTCGTCTACCGCACCGCCTTCAGCTATCAGCAGTTCGGCAAGGCAATGGCGGCGATGATCCTGTTTTCGCTGCTGATCCTCGTCATATCGCTGGCCTTGCAAAGGCTGCAGCGGCGCGGAGAAATCGACGCGTGAGCGTGCCCGCCATCCCCGCCATCGTGCCGTGGCAGGGCGGTCTCGGCGCCCGCCTCTCCCACACCTGGGCCTACGTCTTCACCGGCGTGATGATCCTGTTGAGCCTCTTCCCGGTTTACTGGGTCTTCACCGTCTCGCTGAAGACCCGGCGCGACGGCCTCGTCAGCCCGCCGCTCTGGCTCTTCGACCCGACGGCGGCCAACTACCTCAAGCTCTGGAGCCACGACACCTTCAAGTACACCTTCCTGAACTCCGTCGTCGTCACCATCATCGGCCTGGCCCTGTCGCTCGCCATCGCGATCCCGACCGCCTACGCCATCGTCCGGATGAAGGTCAGGGGGCGGAAGCTCGTGGGCGTCTGGCTGATCCTGGCCTTCATGCTGCCCGAGTTCCTCTTCGTCATTCCGATGTTCTCGCTCTACCAGTGGACCGGGCTCTACGACACGCATGTGGGCCTCGCCCTCATGTACCAGGTCCATGTCCTGCCGCTCTCGATCTGGCTCCTGAGCTCGTTCTTCCGCGAGATCAATCCGGCCATCGACGAGGCCGCCCGCATCGAAGGCGCATCGCACTGGCAGATCCTGACCAGGATCTACGTCCCCTGCACGCTGCCGGGCATCGCGGCCACGGCGGTCCTGAACGCCATCTGGATCTGGAACGAGCTCGCCATCGCCATCGGCCTCACCTTCTCCAGGGCGCAGACGATCACGCTCGGTGTGACCAGCTTCCGCGGCTATGCGGCGCTCGACTGGGGTGCCATGACCGCCGCGTCGATCATTGCCATCGTCCCGATGCTGCTCTTCGCCATCGTGGCGCAGAAACACATCGTCAAGGGGCTGACCCTTGGCGCCGTCAAGGGCTGAGCCATGCCGTTCAAGGAATCCGATATCGCGCAGTTCACCACCGTTTTCGGACGAAGCCTCCTGCCCGAAGCCGCGAACTTCGTGCGCCCGAAGATGCTGGTCGTCACGATGGAGGACCTCTGGCCCCTCTTTCGGGGCTCGCTGCCTGCCGACGCGAACCCCTACACGGTGCGCTCCATGGATCGCGCCGCGCTCGAGACCGATCTCGCGACGCTCGGCGACATTGCCTCGATCGTGGGTCTTGGAGGGGGGCAGGCCATTGACGCCGCCAAGTATTTCGCCTGGCGTCTCAACCTGCCTCTCTTCCAGTTCCCGACGTCGCTCTCCGTCGATGCGGCCTTCGGGCATCGCGCGGCAGTAAGGGATGAGGGCGTCGTGACGTATGTGGGTTGGGCGGTTCCGGAGACTGTCTACATCGACCTCGACATCATCGAGTCCGCGCCGCGTGCGCTCAACATCGCCGGTGTGGGCGACGTGTTCTGTTTCATCACCGGCGTGATGGACTGGCGCTATGCCGAGGCCCGGGGCAAGTGCGAGCCGCGCTGGCCCTACGACGAGAGCCTCGCGGCCATCTCGCTGGCGAAGGCCGAAGCCGCGCTGGCCGAGCTGGACGAGGTCAAGACCCTTTCGCCACGCGGCATCCGGATCATGGTCGACGCCTTGAAATGGGGCGGCGCCTCCTTCCACGGAGCGGGCTGGAATCCGCGCCACATCGAGGGGGTCGAGCACTACATCTTCTATGCACTCGAAGCGGGGACCGGGAAGGCGTTCCTGCATGGCCAGGCGGTCTGCCTGGGTCTCGTCTTGGGCACGATGATGCACGGTCAGCGATTGGACGAGCTGCTCGGCGCGGTGACCCATCTCGGGATCGATATCCGGCCCGCCGCCATGGACGTGACCTGGTCGGACGTCTTCGACGCCATGCGCGGTCTCAAGGCCTTCGTTGAGCGCGAGGGGCTGGCATACGGGATCGCCAACGACTTCGACGTGACGGACGAATTCCTCAACGCCGCCAAAAGCAGGATCGAGAGTGCCTTTAGCGCTTGAACGCATAGCGGCATGCGCTGGCCGGCTCGGACTGCCTGGCGGAACACCGCCCGGCCGGCCCCGGCTGCGCCACGCCTCTCTTCCCACACCCTTCGGGAGTTTGAACCGCGCCTCCAATTCTACCGACTGGAGGCCCTCCGTATGAGAGACATACAGTTCCGGGACGTGGCAAAGAGCTACGGCGATGTGGAGGTCATCTCCGGCCTGAACCTGCACGTCCACGAGGGAGAATTCATGGTGCTGGTCGGCCCCTCGGGCTGCGCCAAGTCCACCACGCTGCGGATGATCGCGGGGCTCGAGTCGGTCACTGCGGGCGACCTGATGATCGGGGGACAACGCGCGAACGACCTCACGCCCGCCGAGCGGAACATCTCGATGGTCTTCCAGTCCTACGCCCTCTTCCCGAACATGTCGGTGCGGGAAAACCTCTCCTTTGGCCTCAAGGTCAGGAAGACCGACGCGGCCACCGTCAAGTCGGAGGTCGCCCGCGTCGCCGAGACCCTGGGTCTGGGCGAACTGCTGGGCCGCAAGCCGCGTCAACTTTCCGGCGGCCAGGCGCAACGAGTCGCCCTCGGGCGCGCCATGATCCGCCGGCCGGACGCGTTTCTCTTCGACGAGCCGCTATCGAACCTCGACGCCGAGCTCAGGGTCCAGATGCGGGGAGAGATCTCCGAGATGCAGTGCCAGTTGAAGACCACGACGGTCTACGTCACCCACGACCAGGTGGAAGCGATGACGATGGGCGACCGGATCGCGGTGATGAACAAGGGGCGGATCATGCAGGTCGGCCCGCCGACCGAGCTCTATGAACGGCCTGAGAATACCTTTGTCGCAGGCTTTATCGGCAGCCCCCGGATGAACCTGTTCGACGCGAAAGACCTCCTGGGCGATGCCGCGGCGACGGTCGATCCCCTGCAGGGGCGCGCTCGTCGGGGGACTCTCGGCATCCGGCCCGAGCATCTCTTGATCGGAACGGTAGAGGGCGCGGTCGGGATCGGCGAGGCGCGGGTCAACAGGATCGAGGACCTCGGACACGAGGCGCTCCTGCATCTCAGCAATGCCCGCGGCTCGCATCTCACCCTTCGCGCCAGCGGCGACATCCGCGGCACGATCAGCGCCGGCGAGACGCTGTCGCTCGCGCTCCGGCCTGACAGGCTGCACGCCTTCGACAGCGCGACGGGAGAACGGCTGCCATGACAGACGACCCTTTCGCCAGATGGAAGCTCACGCCGGTCATCAACGCGGCCGGCACGATGACAGGCATCGGCGCATCACGCGTTCCCGACGACGTGCG
This sequence comes from Alphaproteobacteria bacterium, assembly GCA_965207055.1. Taxonomy (GTDB): domain Bacteria; phylum Pseudomonadota; class Alphaproteobacteria; order UBA828; family UBA828; genus WTGU01. Next base: position 786,580 of record CBDBLP010000001.1, read on the forward strand.
CGCGGCGGTCGACCGCATTCTCGCGGCCTTCGTCGACATGGACGAGCTACAATCACGGGCCGGCGCGATCATCGCGCGAGTCACCGGAGCGGAGGCGGGGTGCGTCGCCTCGTGTTCCGCCGCTGCCATAACGCAGACGATTGCCGCATGCCTCACGGGCGCGAACCTCGCGAAGATCGAAGCGCTCCCGACGGCAACCGGCGAGCACCGGGTGCTTCTGCCCATGGGGCACATGGTGAACTACGGCGCGCCGGTGGATCAGGCGCTCCGCCTCGCCGGCGCCGAGGTCGTTCCCGTAGGCACCGCCGCGGCCTGCGAGACCTGGCACCTTGCCAACGCCCTGGCGGAGGGTGCGGCTGCCGCCATGTACGTCGTCTCGCACCACACCGTGCGCGAGAACGAGCTTCCCATGGATGTCTTCATCGAGCTTTGCCGCGAGCACGACGTGCCGGTGATTGTCGACATGGCCTCGGAGTACGACCTGACCGGACCCATCGCCCTTGGCGCGTCTGCTGCAATTTACTCCGGCCACAAGTTCCTGTCGGGCGTGACCAGCGGCATCGTCGCGGGGACTTCCGACCTGATCCGCGCGACCTATCTTCAGCATCGCGGTATCGGGCGGACGATGAAGGCCGGCAAGGAGAGCGTCGTCGGCGCCATGGCGGCGCTGGAGTTGTGGGAGAAGCGCGATCATGGTTCCGCCCGCCGCGCGGAAGAGGCGCGCGTCGCCCTCTGGATGCGCGAGCTCGCGGACATTCCCGGCCTTTCCCTGGCACCCCACGCCGATTGGACCGGAAACCCGATCACACGAGTCCGCATCGCCGTCGCGCCTGAGAGCGCGGGATTCCACGCGTGGGCGCTGGCCGAGCGGCTTGCCGCCCGAACACCCCGGATCCTGGTGCGCGATGACCTGATCGAGCGGCAGGAAATCTACCTCGACCCCTGCAACCTGACGGACGAAGAGGCCGCGCTTGTCGCCGCCGCAATCCGGGAAGAAGCCGAGCGCTTCAGGGCAAGGGGCGATGGCTGCCGCGCGAGCTGGAGCGATATCAAGCGCGCGCGCGGGGCGTCGATCCTGGCCTGGTCGGGGGATCGCAATGCTTCTTGAGGGCCGGCGCATCCTGGTTACCGGGGCCGCGCGCGGCATCGGCCTCGCCCTTGCCAGGCAGTGCCTCGCGGACGGCGCCCGCGTGTTGCTCACGGATGTGGACGCCGAGGCCCTGGCCGAGGCGGCAGAGGGGCTGAGCGCGCCCGGTGACTGCCTGCGCTCCGTCGTCCTCGACGTGTCTGACCGTGCCAGCATCGGGGCGGCACTGTCGCGGATCGAAGACTGGGCCGGGCTCGACGGAGTCGTGAACAACGCCGCGATACTGGACATCAGCCACGCTGCCGACGTCCCCGAGGATCGCTGGTCGCGCGTGCTCGACGTCAATCTGAGCGGTGCGCTCCGCGTCACGCAGGCGGCGCTGCCCTTGCTCCGCCAATCGGCATCGCCGGCAATCGTCAACACACTCTCGACGCAGGCGTTCTTCGGCGTTCCCCAATCGGCCGCCTATGCGACCGCCAAGGGCGGCCTGATGATGATGACCCGCTCCATGGCGGTCGACTTCGGCTCGGAAGGCATCCGCGTCAACGCCGTCGCGCCGGGCTTCATCGACACGCGCATGGCGTTGATGGAAGACGGCAGGCACGAGCACGATCTCGAGGACTTCCGCACCCACTACATCGAGGCCGGGCGTATTCCCTTGCGCCGCCCGGGCAAAGCGGAGGATTGCGCCGGCGCCTTCGTCTTCCTCCTCTCCGATCTGAGCCTCTACATCACCGGCCAGGCGATTTGCGTCGACGGCGGCCTGAGCGCAACCTACTGATGGAGCTCCGGACCGTGCCTCACGACCAAGGCTAAGACCTCGCCTGCGGCTTTCCGACCGTGTTCGCTCGTGGCCTGCTGGATGAGTTCCAGCATTTCGTCAATCCGCCCTTCCTCGTCGTCACCGTGGAAGACCTCTGGCCCCTGTTCGGTCATCACTTCAGGGGCGCCGACTGCCGGCCCTACTTCTGCGGCTCGGCGGAAAGGCCGTCTATCGCGGCTGGGCCGTGCCGTAGGCGATCTGCATCGACTACGACGTCCTTGCCGGCTCCCCGCCCGCGCTCAACTGGTCCGGCATCTGAGACATCCTCTGCTTCCACACCGGCGAGCCGGACTGGCGCCATCCGCGGGCACCCAGTCTCTGTCCGATATGTGCGGGACATCGAGTGAGATGCCACACGCGGCGCGCGGCCTATCTGAGGTGGCCTCGGTACGTCGTCCAGACTCGCGCCTTCGGCCGCTCGAAGCGGGTCTCCGTCGGCCCGCACGGCGACCTCTCCTTCTACAAGGTCCGCAAGATTGCAGCCGAGATCATCGTCCGCATCAAGAAGGGGCAGCTTCCGTTTGAGACCGAACCCGATCCGACGGTCGCCGATCTTGCCGAGCGCTATATGCGCCAATATGTCGAGCTGCACTGCAAGCCCGCGACCGTCTCCCACTACCGCGGCCTGCTTCGCAAGCACATCGTGCCTGCGCTCGGGGAGCTTCCCGTCAAGAACGTCACACGCAGCGACATCCTGGCCTTTCACACTGGCCTCTACCGCACGCCGTCGGTGGCAAACGGGGCAATCGAAATCCTGTCGAAAATGTCCAATCTTGCCGAGCTCTGGGGGTGGCGGTCATCCACCTGGAACCCTTGCAAGGGCGCACCCCGGTACATGGTCGAACAACACCGCGAGCGCTTCCTCACTCGTGAGGAGATCGCACGCCTCGGTGCAGCGCTGGCGGCCGCACCGAGCGAACGCCTGGCGTCAGCCCACGCAGCGGCCGCGATCTACTTCCTGTTGCTGACCGGATGTCGGCGCAACGAAATCCTCACGCTGTGGTGGGACGACCTCAACTTCGAGTCCGGCGAGATGCGGCTCCGGGACAGCAAGACCAGCCCGCGGATGGTGCCGATGCCCTCTCCTGCGGCGGAGGTGTTCAAGAGCCTCTCCCGTACCCTGAACAATCCCTGGGTGTTTCCCGGCAGGAAGTGGGGTGCCCGGCTGGTCAACATCAACGGCTCCTGGGATCGCATCCGCAAGCGCGCCGGGCTCGATGGGGTCCGTCTCATCGACCTCAGGCACACATACGCGTCTCGCGCCCTTACCCTTGGCGAAAGCCTGCCGATGATTGGGGATCTGCTCGGCCACAGCCAGGTGACCACGACGGCGCGATATGCCCATCTCGACCGGGACGCGATACGGTAATCCATGGTGAGGGGCGGCGAAGACATCGGCAGCTGGATCGTTGTCAATCGGCTTGGAAGATTGACCTGGACTTGCCCCGGTTTCGTGGACGGTTATGGATTTGGGCGAGCGGGGGGTAGCTGGCTCCGTTCGTAGTTGACTGGTGACAGGTATCCGATGGCGGAGTGGCGCCGTCGGGGGTTGTACCATCCCTCGATGAACTCGAAGACGGCCATGCGTGCTTCGGCATGAGAGCGGAACCTGCGGCGCTCGAGCAGCTCGCATTCGAGGGTGGCGAAGAAGCTCTCGCACATGGCGTTGTCGTAGCAATCCCGACCGATCCGGTGGACGAGCGCACGCCGGCATCCCGGCAGCGCCTGCCGAAGGCGATCGAGGTGTACTGCGATCCCTGTCGGAATGGTGGATCACGCCGTCGGGGCGACGCTGCCAGAGGGCCATGTCGAGGGCATCGAGCACGAGCCGCGTGCGCAGGTGATTGGCCATGGACCAGCCCACCACGCGGCGGCTGAAGGCATCCAGCACGACGGCGAGGAAGAGGAACCCGGCCCAGGTGGGGATGTAGGTGATGTCCGCGATCCAGAGCCGATCGGGTGCGTCGGCGGTGAAGTCGCGCTCGACCAGGTCCGGCGCCGCCTGGGCATGCGCGTCCCGTGTCGTCGTCCGCGCTCCCTTGCGTCGGCTGATGCCCCTCAAGCCCGCACGGCGCATCAATCTGGCGACCCGCTTGCGGCCCACCGCGTAGCCTCGATCGAGGAGCTCGGCGTGGATGCGGGGTGCACCGTAGGTGCCTTGCGAGATGCGATGGATCTCGCGGATGCGGTCGAGCAGCGCCTCATCGCTCTCGGTGCGGGCCGACGGCGCCCGGCCTTGCCACGCGTAGTACCCGCTGGCGGAGACCCCCAGCAGTCGGCACATCGTGGCGACGGGATACATGGCCCGGTTGGCTCTCACGAACTCGAAGACCCGGACGGGATCGAGCCGGCTGCCTGCGCGAACCAGGCCGCGGCTTTTGCCAGTATCTCGCGCTCCTGGCGCAGCCGGCGGTTCTCACACCTGAGCCGCCGCAGCTCCTCGCGCTCGGCACTGGTCAGGCCCTCATGCGAGCGGCCCTCGTCACGGTCGGCCTGGCCGACCCAGTTGCGGATCGACTGAGCGGACGGCTCGAACTCCCGAGCCAACTCCTCCGGAGAGCGGCCCGAGCGAACCAGCTCGACCATCTGCTCCCGGAACTCGGATGCATAGGGTGGGCGCGTCATCGACATCGTGAACTCCTTTCTCCCAACTGATCAGGTGTCCACGAAAACGAGTTAAGTCCATCGGGGCGACCAACGCCGAGGGAAGCGAGAAAGCGCAGCTCCGCCACGCCGATGTCCTGGGCCTCGTCGATGACGCAGAACTCGAACGGCGGATGCGCCCCCTCTGCGACGTGCTGCTCCAGCCTCCGGAACATACTGGGTTCTGTGAGCAGCTCCCGCTCCGCCAGGGCATCGCGTACCAGGGTGAAGATCGACCACAGCACTGCGCGCTGCGATTCCGCCAAGCGGGTCTTGCGACCCAGCCGCATCACATCCCGGTAGTCCTCCCAGCTCTCAAGCTGCCACGCATCGACCACCTGGCTCCACTCGGTCCACAGGAAGTGGGGGCTGAACGCGTGATCCCCGACCTCGGCAGATGCCCGGTCGATCAGCGCCCGCACCTCTCCCTCGGTGGCCAGGCTCGCCGCCCCGAAGTTCGCTTCGTGAAGGCGCTGGCCGATGCCGCTCATCGAGTTCACCTCCAGGCGCTCGGCGATGCTGGGCTGATTGTGGATCAGGCGCCCAAGCCTCACGCGCAGCGCGTTCGCGAGCGTGTCCGCGAAGGTGACGAGGAGGACGCGGGCATCGGGATGCGCGCGGGCGAGATGAACGGCGCGGTGGAGCGCCACGATGGTCTTTCCAGTTCCAGCCGATCCGGAGATGCGAGCCGGGCCGCTGTATTCGTTCTCCACGATCCGCCGCTGCGTCGGGTGCAGGAAGACCGTCCACTTCTCCCACGGGAACTCGAGGGCACGCTCCAGCTCGTCTGCGTCCTCCACGAGGCGGAAGCGGCGTTGCGCGTCCGGATGCGCGAAGGGGTCCGCGTCGGCGGCCGCGTGCGCCGGCCGGTCCGGCGTGCCGCCGGTGGCGAGCTCCAGCAGCGCCTCCGCCGCTTCTGACGGCAAGTGATCGGCGAGGTCGAGCAGCGAGTCCTCGTCCGCGCCGCGAACGTCATCCAGCCACGTCTCAGGCACGCCGTAGCCCAATAGCTCGTGGTCGGAGGCGCCGGCGAAGAGCGCAGGCTTGGAGGCGGCCGGCGCAGCGGCAGGTGCCTCCACGACGACGGGGCGCGGGACTTCGATTTCGCGCACGGTCTTTCGACGATCTGGGCCGCGCCGGTCCTGGGATGCCGCTCGATCCGCCGGCGCTCTGCCCAGCGGTACGCGGCATCGTGATGGCCGACATAGGCGAGCAGGACGCTCGAATCCGTCCGATGCACAATCAGGCGGATGTCCCGGCTGACCCGGACCGACCAGAAATTCCGATCCTTTGCCCGATCCAACTTGTGAGACGAGTGCCCGGCCCCCGACGGGTCCATCTGCAGGTCGAAGGCCGTGGTCTTGGCGGCCTTCTGTTCATTCTGGGTCAGCTTCGCGAGACTCTCGGTAAAGGTGGCGGCGATACGAAACTGCACGTCAGGTCTCGACTGCTATGGGAGCGCCTACGCGGTTCGCCACGGCGGTGTATAGATCGACATCCGTTTCCGGCGCCCTGATGTTGACGACCAAGGCATAACGCGCGGCCTGATCGTACCGTTCCAGGTTGGGGCGCGTTCTCCACCACCCCATTGCAGGGTAGACGGCTACTTGCCCTCGGCTCGCGAGATCGGCGGCGCTTCCGTACCAGATATCGCCATGCAGAGAGCCCCTGTGACGATTCTGTGTGCCGATCAACCATGCTGGGTCTCCATGGCCTCGTGCGGCCCCCTCCTCTTCATCTCGCGCTGCCGCGTTGACCCGACCTCGAAATGCGTCGATCGACTCGAGAGGTCTCTTCACGTCGAAACGAAGGCCGTGAGAAGCGTAGCGGTATCGTGAAGCGACACCCCTCTGCGAAGGGTTGGGTTCGACGAAATAGGAGAGCGTCACGCGCATCTCGACCTGTGCCTCTCCCAATTGCTCAAGTGCATCGACAGGCCATGGCAGATCGTGGAGATGCATGTCGCGCGTCGTAAGCCGGCCTCTTGGGTCTTTCTTGAAGGGCTGCAAACTCTCCTGCACGACCATGGTCAGGGAGTTGGAGACGCTCCAAAGTGCCCGACCAAGGTCGGACACTCCAAACCCGCAACGCTTCACCAGGTTTTGGTTGTCGGCTCTCGACGGGTTCCGACCTGCGGGCAAAAACATGCGTTTCATGGCGTCCGTCCATTCTGCAGAATGAACGATCAGAGCACGGACCGTTTCAGGCCAGAGTTCGGGATATTCTGCCATCACTTTGGCCGCCAGCCGTGATGCAAGCGCCGTCGCCGCGCTGGTGGCGTTCGCGGTTGTCAAGAGTCGGTCGGCGAGAAGGTGGTGAGTCGTCAAGAGGCTGAGACTCGGCATCCAAACAGCACCCAGTGCGTCTTCGGCCGCGTTGCCTCCTTCGCACACGACATCGGGCTTGAAGGGCCAATGCCGCTGCCACGTCAATGAGGTTGTGCTGAACGGGCTCAGGCCACCATCGGGAGCGATCGGCGTGTAGCCGCCAGCATCCGGTTCAGTGATCCGGACAAGCTCCGTAAAGGCACCGACAGTGAGAGCGTTCCAGGCTTGTGCCGGATCGTGCACTCCGTCGCTCTCGTTGCTGGCCGGGTATTGGGACCACGCGTTGGGGTCGTTGATATTTCCGGCTGACACGATGAGCAGGCGCGGTTGAGAGCCGTGCTCGTCAACATCCGCGGCCAGTGAATCGAGTGCTGCGGACCACGCGGATGGTTGCCCCCGATCCCGGTTGTCCCGGGCTGTCACGGCCATGCCGAAGACCCGTGGCCGGGCCGGAGCGGTGACTTCCGGCCGGCTTACGGCCTCGATTGTGAGAAGACCGTGGTGTCGGGAGTCCATTCCGCCAGCGCCGTCGTGCGGTAGCAGCTTCACGGCCTCGAGGCGATGACCAAGTTCTACAGGGGCTCTGCTGTCAAGCTGTTCTGTCAGGTCACCGGCTAGCGCCAGTCCGGCCATCTGAGTGCCGTGACCGTCGGCGTCGTCGGTACCCCAGGCCGGCTCGACCGTGTGCAGGTCATCGACTGCAAGCGCGGGTGCGAGGAGAGGGTCAGGGCGAATTTATTGTCCGCCCGTCGAGCAAAGTGAGTTGAAGTCGGGGCTGGCCATTCCGTTTTCGATGTGGCAGTGTGCCGGTCATGGCGACGCTGCCGGCTCTGGATTCGTCCATTGATCTGCGCGCGGTCAGGGTGCGCCCGACCTGGGGCGCGCGCGAGCACCGGCGCTGGGACCGGTTGGTCGAGGAGCACCACTACCTGGCGTTCCACGGCGTCATCGGCAAGGGCCTGCGCCATGTCGCGGTGCATGGCGAGATCTGGCTCGCACTGATCGGCTGGCAGCCCGGCGCGTTCAAGCTGGGCGCGCGCGATCGCTGGATCGGGTGGTCGGCCGAGCAGCAGTTCCGGCGCCTGCATCTGATCGCCAACAACTCTCGCTTCGTCATCCTGACGCCTGAGCGGGTGCCCAACCTGGCCTCGCGGGTGCTGGGGCTGAGCCTGCGGCGGCTGTCGAAGGACATGCAGGCGGCGCACGGATATCCGGCTCTTCTGGCCGAGACCTTTGTGGACGTCTCGCGTTTCGCCGGCACCTGCTACCGCGCGGCCAACTGGCGCTCGCTCGGGCTGACGCGCGGCTTTGCCCGCGAGCCCGGAGGGGCGGCGCGCTGGCGTCACCACGGCCAGCCCAAGGAGGTCTTCGTGTTCGAACTGACAGACGGCGCCCCCGAGGCGCTGAGCACGGTTGAGATGCCGGCAAACTGGAGCACCGAGCAGCATAGCGAGCCGATGGCCGCGCCCCGGCTGCGCAGCCTGTTCGAGTGTCTGGGCGAGGTGCCCGAGTACCGCCATGCCCGGGGCAAGCGCTATGCGCTCAACACCATTCTGACCCTTGCCGTTGCCGCCCGGCTTGCCGGCTACCGGGGGGTGAACGCATTCGCCCAGTTTGCCGCCCTGCTCTCCCAGGAGCAGCTCAAGGCGGTGGGCGCCTTCTGGAGCCCCTCCAAGCAACGCTACACCCCACCCGCGATCACCACCTTCCACAATGTCCTTGCCGCCTTGCCGCCGGAGACCCTGGACAACGCCATCGGCCAGTGGACCGGCCAGCACGACAGCGCGCACGCGCCCGTCGCCGTGGACGGAAAGGACCTGCGCGGCGCCTCGAAGCAGACCGAGGACGGGCGCAGGATGATGGTCGCGGCGGTGGAGCATGACACCGGCGTCGTCCTCGGGCAGGTCGAGGTCGACTCCAAGAGCAACGAAATCCCGGCCGTGCGCGAACTCTCCGGCGGTCTCGATCTCACGGGACGGATCGTCACCATGGATGCGATGCACGCCCAGCACGAGACCGCGCGCTGCCTGCTCGGGCGCCGTGCCGACTATGTGGTCAGCGCCGTCAAGGACAACCAGGAGACCATCCTCGAAGACCTCAAGGCGATCGACTTCAGCGATGCGGCCTGGCACGAAACCGTCGACAAGGGCCATGGCCGCATCGAGCGCCGGCGCTGCGCCGTCGTCGACCTCTCCGCCGCCGAGTGGGACGGCTACGCCAATCTCCACGGGCGGCGCCAGGCGATGTGCATCGAACGTGAGCGCGAGATCCTCAAGACCGGCAAGCGCAGCATCGAGGTCACCTGGAGCCTTACCTCGCTCGGCGCCGAGCGCGCCGGACCCGAGGAGCTGCTCGACCTCGTGCGCAACCACTGGCACATCGAGAACCGCCTGCACTATGTGCGTGACTTCACTTACGACGAAGATCGTTGCCGGGCGTACGTGCGCCACCTGCCCAGAAATCTGGCCTGCTTGAGCAATGCGGCCATCGCCATCGTGCGCTGCGACGGCCGCTTCCGCTACATACCCGAGGCCAACCGGCACTACGCCGCCCGCGCCCAGGAGGCCCTCGACGCGATCATGATCGCGCCCATCGGCTGATACCGCGCGACCCACCGCCGCACCGGGACGTGCCGCAGGGCGGCGCGGCGAAACCACTCCGCCCGTCGAGGCCGAAAACGCCGTCCGGCGGCTTCGGGCAACCACCGTGACGTCGCCCAGGCCGGTTCGGGGCTCCCCCGAACCACCAGCAGCGAGCGCGACCTCACCCATCACGAGCCCTCAGCGCGACAAAAAATTGTTCCTGAGGAGAGGGTGGCCCCTGTTGACACCCGTGTCGAGCAGGCAGACATGGGGAACCTCGTTGCCACCGAGCGTGAATCGGGTTCGAGCCAGCAGGTCTTCAAGCCACTCGCGCTGCTCTTCGGGCGGGAGGGAATCGAAGAAATCCGCCGTCTCTTTAGGCCGCCGAAGTTCAGCAATGCTGTTGAGCGTGAGGATGGAGTTCTGCATCTGCGCGATAGACGCGCGGACCAGGAGCACGGAACGCTCCGGGAATTTCAACACTCCCTGCGAGGTCTCCATTCCCTGAGCGGTCGCGAGGCGGCGAAAGGAGGCAAGCACGATCTCCCGCTGTTTCCGGACTGGCAGCCAGACCTCCCACCACAGGGGCCCCTCGTCTTCGCCTGGAAACGCGTCAGCAGCATCCGTCCAGAGTGCGCGGAGGCTGGCTGTTCGGATCTGTCGAATGGCGTCGATCAGACGCTGGTTGTCGCGGGGCCGTCCGATGCTGTCTCGCTTCTCTGACAGGTAGTCGCGGATTAAGCCCTCGAAGTGGTCGAGCCTTCCATCGGGGACGAACACAGTGGCGTGCGTGCGGTTCTCCTCTTGGCGGACATTCAGCAATTCGATGCCCTGGCGTTCCCTGGCGAGGCTCTCGAAGGCCAGCTCGATATCCGGAAAGCTCTCGAATTCGACCTGAAGCCCGAGACCGTCCTCAAGTCCGGCATCCCTCTGGACTTCGCTCGCGGCCGCGGCCTCGACCCGCAACTCGTCGATCTGACGCTGCAGGACACGGCCATGTTGGGCCCGGTCTCGCCCCGGAATCGGGGGCCGGCCGCCTCCCCCGCGCGACCGAAAAGCCTCAGTCTCGGTCACTCCTTGGAGGATAAAGTGCCGATATACCTCGTCGGTTCCATTTGCCATGCCGCGACCGAGCGTCCTTTACAACACAGCCTTCTTATTCAGCTTGTCAGCGATGGACTTACGCTCCTCAAGCATGACTCGGATATCGGCTTCACTAATTTGCGGGCGTCGGTGGATTAGCGAATCCTTGAGCACTTCGTTCGCCGCGCGCGCGACCTCGGCATAGTTCAACCCTGCCGCAATCTCGGCAAGATGTGCCCACCGGACCCGTTTCAGGACGCTTCCCGACAGGCGCGCCTTGAGCAATTTCGCGATCTGCGACTGATCGGGCAGATCGTAGTGCAGTACGTCGTCGAATCGTCGGAACAGCGCTGGGTCGAGAAGGTCGGGATGGTTGGTCGCGGCGATGACCAGGCTGTGCGAGCGGTCTTGCTCGATCATCTGAAGAAAGCTGTTCAGCACCCGGCGAATCTCGCCCACATCGTTGGCCAGCCCGCGCTGCGAGCCGATCGCGTCGAACTCGTCGAAGAAATAGACACCGCGCGTCCGCCCGGTGGCATCGAAGACCTGCCTAAGCTTGGCTGCTGTCTCGCCCATGAACTTGGTGATGAGGCCATCGAGCCGGACCTGGAGAAGCGGGAGGCCAAGTTCCCCGGCCAGGACGGAAGCAGTCATTGTCTTCCCCGTGCCGGGCGGTCCCACCAGCAACAGCTTGCGCCTGGGCGCGAGGCCATGCTCCAGAATTCTGCCGGCGTGACGTTGTTCACGGATGACACGCTGAATTTGCCCTGAGAGTTCCTTTCCAAGGATCATCTCTCCCAGCCGCGCTTTCGGGTAGGAATCCTCCAGGAGATTCGCCAGCTCACCGCGCGGGCGGCTGATGGGTACCGGCGACCCCGCGCCGCGCCGGCTCTTGGCGTCGTCGATCATTGCGCGCAATTCCTGGGCGAGCTTGCCGTGGCCGAGCTTCGCCTCGTGGGCTGCTACCTGCATGGCGACCGAGAAGAAGCGATCGTCATCGCCCTCCAGATGCGATTTCAGAAGCGCCTTGAGTTGGTCGGCGCTAGCCACGGGGTCTCTCCCGATTTTGAGCGTGTCGTCTCACACCCGAAAAACCTTCATCGCTTCGTCGCCGAGGTGGTTGATGACCTTGACGGCGATTCGGCCGGAGGCGGGTTTGGGGAAGGGGCGGGAGGTGTCGTTGTTCAGCGTGGCCCAGGCGTCGAGGTCGATCTCGGCCTTCAGCGTCGTCTTGAGCGCCTTGTAGGGGTCGTTCGCGCCCAGGAAGTAGGCGTGGCGGACGAAGAAGCTCTCTTCGTTGTAGTCGGTGTCGACGAACCAGCAGGCGATGCCGTCGGCACCGTCGCTCCGCACCTCGCCGGTGTTGGGGTGGAAGACGTCGACGCCGTTGATCCGCACCCGGATGGCGTCCCCGCCCTCCTCCAGGATGTCGATGTCGGGCTCGCCGAAGATGACGAAGAGGTTGCCCTTGCCGGTGTTCTTGAGGTCACCGGCCATGTGCAGGTCGGCGTTCATGCGCGCCTTGAGCACCGGGATGCGCCCGAGCTTCTCGAACTCGGCGGCGTGGGCGTCGTAGCTGAAGGCGCAGGCGATCAGCACGTCGAAGCCGGCATCGGCGGCCTCGCGCGCAGCGGCCACCAGGTCCGGCCGCGCGACGGTGCCGAACTCAGGGCCGATGAAGACGCCGGCGCGCCTCGTGGCGCCTTCCTCGCCGCCGCCCTCCACATAGCGGCCCTCGGCGCAGACGTAGTGGCCGGGCCAGGGCGTGAGCGCGGTGAAGGCGATGCGGTCCTCCTTGTGTGCCTGCTGCACGCCCGCCGTCCTCAGGTTCTCCAGGATCATTTCGGTGAAGTTGGGCGCCTCGCCGTAGCCGAGCTTCGTGTCGGTAAGCGCTGAGAAGAGTTCGTCGTTCTCGTCCACCGCCAGCATCCGGTGCGGCGCAAGGCTCTCCACCGTGAAGGGGCCGGCGACGCGGATGCGCGCGTTGTCGGCATAGGGCTTGTCGTAGAGATACTCGTGGTCTGCCTTGGCGGCGATGGAGGCGTCGATCTCTTTCTGACGGGCAATGCGGGCCTCCCACCACTCGGCGTGCGCGGCCGCGGCGTCGGCGGGCCAATCCTCGCCCGCCTCGCGTGGAACTTCCCACTCCTCCCACTGCTTGCCGAGAGCGGCGTTGAGGCGCGCCTGGAGCGGCTCCAGGGTCTCCTGCCAACGCTCCCAGATCACGTCGATCTCGGCATTGTTGGCGATGGATTTCAGGGTGATGTGGGGCACGCGCTCGTAGACGAAGCCCTGGCGGATGTCGCCGCCAGTGGGTGCCTCCGAGGGCGCCCGCTGCGTGATCTCGGCTTCCTTCTTCTGCCCTTCGGGGCTGTCGGCGAGATGGTACCAGGGATAGCGCGCCCCCATGACGCGCGCTCTTGCCAGCGCGAGCGCCACGCGGGAGGTGTCGATGGTGATCCAGCGCCGGCCCCACTGCTCGGCGACAGTTGCCGTGGTGCCGGAGCCGCATGTCGGGTCGAGCACAAGGTCGCCGGGATCGGTGGTCATCAAGATGCATCGCTTAACCACCAAAGGACTCGTCTCTACAACGTAGCTCTGATCGCGAGCACCGATAGTATCGGTCCAATGGAGGTTCAATTTGACTGTATTATCGTCGCTCAAGCGCATAACGTAACGTAGCTGCGTACCTTCAATCTCTATTCGGTCAGCCTTTACCGCACGTTCCAAACGCTCCATTGTGGTTGGCCAACACTGATTTGGAGCAGGCTTCCAATCAACACCTTGAAATCGTAAGGGATAGACATCCTTTGCGCTGAACGTCGGCGGCCACATTGAAACTAACCGCAGCGGATCTCCAGAGGGATTTCTTTCCAACTCCTCTTTTCTGAATTTTCGCCGTTTGCTCTCGTCTAACTGTCTCCAATTCCAATGGAAGTCCCCCGCTATTTCAATTTGTCTGAACAATCTACGAAACTTCGTTTCCTCCTCATTCTTGCCATACCACACTATGTAATCGCCCATGTGTTCCAGGAATTTATCTCCGAGTGGCATCGTCTTCTTGCGAAACCAAATTAGGCCAATGAAGTTCTCCTCTCCAAAAACCTCATCTGCTAGTGCTCGAACACGATGGACGTTCTCGTCGCCAATCTGCACGAAGACCGAGCCGCTCTCAGTCAGCAGGTCGCGGGCCACGGTCAGCCGGTCGCGCAGGTAGCTCAGGTAGGAGTGGATGCCGTCGCGCCAGGTGTCGCGAAAGGCCTTCACCTGCTCGGGCTCGCGGGTGATGTGGTCGGCCTTGCCGTCCTTCACGTCGCGTCTGGTGGTGGACCACTGAAAGTTGGAGTTGAAGCGGATGCCGTAGGGCGGGTCGATGTAGATGCACTGCACCTTGCCGCGCAGGCCCTCGCGCTCCGCCAGCGACGCCATCACCTGCAGGCTGTCGCCGAGGATCATGCGGTTCGACCAGTTGGCGTCGTGGCGGTAGAACTCGGTGCGCGCGGCGCCGTCGGGCAGGCCGTTGAAGTCGGCGAAGAGGTCCGGTGCCGTGGGCGCCTCCTCCTCCCGCCGTTCCTTCGTCTGGCGCAGCAGGTCGTCGATCAGGACTTTTGGGTGCACCTTCTCCTGGATGTAGAGCGGCGGCGCCTGGACGACGAGGTCGGCCATGTCCTGCTCGTCCTTGCCGCGCCAGACGAGCTGCGGGTCGAGGTCGCGGTTGCGGCGCTCGTAGGCCATGCGGATCGGCGCCTTGTCCTCGTCGGCCATGACCGGGTGGTATTCGGCGGTCGGGATGTTGCGCCGCGCCGCCTCGCCATGCGTGAGCGTTTCGACGGACTTGGCCTTCTTCCGCTTCGCCATCTACGCGCCGTCCTCGCCGGCAGTCTCCAGGAGTGTCCGGAGCGCGGGAAGAAGGCTCGGTACGGCGTCCTCGATCATGGTCCAGATGATCTCGTCGTCGATCAGCAGGTAGCTGTGGGCGAGACGGTTGCGCGCCAGGGAATTTCGGGATGAGCGTCGCGGACCGCTTCGGGGATATGAGTCGCCGCTTCGCCGATCAGCTCAAGATTGCGCAGGACGGCGTCATACGTCATTGCACTGGCGACGAACGATGCCCGGTCCAGCCCGGCGGTATAGTCCAGGACCCTCTCGCAGAAACCGATCATGTCCGAGATGTAGAAACGCCATTCCCGCTTCCCCTCGCTCGCCTCAGACATTCACGGCGTCCCGCATCACATAAGGCCGCAGCTCGGCCCGGAGCGTCGCGTCGGTCGCCAGATCGACCGGGCGACCGAACAGGTCCTCCAGATAGAACTGCGCCCCGAAATAACGCCGCCAGTCCACAGGGCCGTCGAAACGAACCAGGATATCGACATCGCTGTCATCGTCGGCCCGGTTGCGGGCAAACGAGCCGTACAGGGCGAGTTCGGTGACGCCGAAGCGCTGCGCCAGCGTCGTCTTGTGCGCCCGTAGCAGCGCGAGAACCTCGTCCCTGCTCACCGGCCCTTCCTCGCCTTCGCCATCCTGATCTCAGGTGCCACGAATCAGCCGATCAAAACACCGCTTCGCCTTCATTCGGCAGCATCTTCGAGAAAGAAGCCGCGGACAAGCGCATCGAACCCGGCCTCGAACTCGTAGACGTCGGTGAACTCGGCAAAGGCCCAGCGGCCGAAGGTGCCGAGCGCGTTGACGCCCGGCACCCAGTATGTGTCCATGGTCGCCTTCTTCACCTTCGCGTCTTCGCCGCGGTAGCCCTTGATTTCGACAATCAGGTGCAGCGGGTCGTCCTCGCCCCGCCCGTCGTCGACCAGCACGATGAAGTCGGGGATGTAGGTGTGCGCCTCGCCGGCTAGGCGATACGGGACCTCTAGCCCGAGGCCATGGTTCTTTACGTAGGCGCGGACGCGCGGGTGCCCCTCGGCGACCATGCAGAACTGAGCCTCCCAGTCGCTGTCGCAGACGACATAGTTGATGTGGCAGTAGCGCGCGTCGGTCTTCCACCGTGTCTTCTTCGACGTGGCGAAGCTGACGTGAATCGTGGAGCCGGCAGCATTGTAGGAATCGAGCACCGCCTTGACCGGGCGCTCGCCCACGTGGCGCGCGACAATGCCTCGCGTGATGCGCTCGCAGGCCATATCCGCCAGCTCCAGATACATGAGCTGTGCCGGGTATGTGCCGCCCTTGCAAACCAGGTGATCGTCGAGCCACTGCCGCGCAATGCGCTTGAGCTGACCGAACAGATGGAGCTTTGGTTCTTCTTCCGGATCGCGCCACCTCGTCTCCAGCAGACGCTTGGTGAGGTGAAACAGCAGGGTTGAGCGCCGCAGATCTCCGGTGTGCACCAGGTTGAGGTCCACACCCTCACCGATGATCCCCTCGACCCGGGTGCGGGAGGGGCCGACAAGCTCAGGTGTCAGGACCAGCGTGTCGTCTGCACTGAAGGTCGCCTGCAGGCGTTCCTCCGGCAACTCGACGCGGTAGCTTCGAACACGTGGGAAACGGATTTCGCAGGCGTCGCGCTCCGGCGTGATCGCTTTGACCTGGACCGTATTGGTGGGTTTCTGCGGCGGAGCGACCACGGGCTTCGCCGTGAAGTCGAAGGGGATGCCGAGCACGTCGGCATACTCGACAGGGAAAAGGCTATCGTCGCTCAGCTCGTAGGACTGCCGGCGCAAGGCGCGCCCCACCGCCTGCTCACACAGGAGCTGCGTGCCGAAGGCGCGCACGCCCAGCACATGGGTCACGGTGTTGGCGTCCCACCCTTCCGTCAGCATCGAGACCGAGACCACGCAGCGGGTCGCGCCTCCCAACCGACCCTCTTTGCCGACAGTGTTCATCGCTTCGCGCAGCAGGTCCTGGTCGGACAGATTTTCGGCTCGCTTCTGATCGCCAGTGCGTTTGACGATTTCACTGCGGAAACGCTCGATCTCGTCGGCAGCCGCTGCGCGAAAGTTCTTGTCGAGTGCATCGCCGGAATCGAGCTGCTCGCTATCGATGAGAAGGGTGCGAGGGCGCGCGAGCGGAGTGCCATGCTGGTCGAAATTCTGGAACAACTCGAGCCGGCCGTTGACCAGAGTCGAGGAACCGTCCTGGTTATCGCGGTGGAAACCCGCGATGAAGTCGTAGATGAGCTTTGAGGTCGATGTGTTGTTGCAGACAACGATGAAGCAGGGCGGGACCTCGATGCGAGCGTCTTGCCAGAGTTGGAACGTCTTCTCGTAGTGGCCGTAAAGGGCATCCAGCGCCGCCTGCAACATCACGGGGATTTGCAGCGGGTCGAGGTTGGTAGTTTTGCCCCGCCCCTTCCTCGGCATGTCCTTGCCGATATGCTCCCACAGGTTGCGGAACTTCGGCATGTCGCCGCCGGGAATGTTGTCCGCCACCGGCACGCGAGGCAGTTTGACGATGCCGCACTCGATGGCGTCCATGAGCGAGAAGTCGCTCATCGTCCATGGAAAGAGCGTCCCTTCCGCGTAGCCCGAGCCGCGCAGGAAGAAGGGCGTCGCCGAGAGATCGATCACGCGGGCGAGGCCGAGCCGTTGGCCCACCGCCTCCAACCCGGAAATCCAAAGCCTCGCGGCCTCGCGGTTCTTCTCGGCTTCCTTGCGGTCCTCGCCCTTCAGGTCGCCTTCGTCGTCCTCGCCGGGCTTCTCGCGATAGCAGTGGTGCGCCTCGTCGTTCAGCGCGAGGACGTTCTTCATGCCCATGAGCTCGGGCATGACCCGCTGAAGCATCTGCCCTTCGGTCTCGGTCGACCTTAGATCGGGACCGCGACCCTGGAGCAGAGCCCGGCCGCCCCTGGAGACCTCCATCGTCTCGCGGCGCTTGAAGGCGTGGAAGTTGGTGATGATGATCTTCGCCCGTTCCAGATCGCCCAGCATGTCGCCCGGCACGAGCTCCCGGCTCTTGTAGTAGCTGTCCGGGTCGTTGGGCTGGAGCACCCGGAGGCGGTCCTTGATGGTGATGCCGGGGGTGACGACCAGGAAGCCCCGCGTGAAGCGCCTGCTGCTCGGACGCCGCACCGCGTTGATCGTCTGCCATGCGATCAGCATGGCCATGACGGTGGTCTTGCCGGCCCCGGTGGCCAGCTTCAGGGCCAGCCTGGAGAGCGCTGGATTGGCTTCCTTGTTCGCGTTGTCCAGGTGTTCGAGGAACTGGCGTCCAGCGCCGAGCTGAGGTGCGACTTCGGTCAGCCAAATTGCGGTCTCCACCGCCTCGACCTGGCAGAAGAAGGGGCGGATATCGTTGAACCTGTGGTGGCGCCAGTGGTGCAGCAGCCGGGCCGTCTCCGGTGTCACGCGCCACTGTCCTTGATCTGGCAGCTCCCGCCAGCGATCGACGCCATTCCGTACGCTGTTGATCGTCTGCGCCAGCTCGTATTGCTGGCCTTCGGTCGCGAGCCGCTGTGCTTCCTCGTCGAAAATCAGCGTCTGTTGCGACCTTTTACTCTTCTTTGGCTTGGGGATCGGCGTGATGAACGAGACCTGACGCCGCAGCTCGAGGATACGGTTGGTGGGCTGGCCGCTTTCGTCAAGCTCCCAGTGTTGCGAAGGGTACTCGTAAGGCGAATTGAGGATCGGGCGTTCGAAGAACCGGTCGCCTGCTTCCATGTCGATCTGTCACCCCGATCCTGTGCGGCTGGAGTTGAGGAACCACGGACTCCAGCGCTCGCAGGCTACCGCAGGCCTACCGACCATTCTAGGTCGGGCTCTGGTGAGCGATCGGAACCTGTTCTAACCAGCGGGCCACAGATGTCCGTGCCGCAGCGTGGCGAGCACCTAATTCGCGGTCGGCACCACTTGCACTAGCACCGGCCACGGAAGCCCTGCACGCTCGGCGTAGCGACGCGCCATCACCCGCGCCGAGCGGGCGCTCGCATATCCGACCTTGCGCGCGATGCGCGTCCACGGCTCTCCACGCTCCCGGCGCAGGTAGGCAAGCCGGGCCCTGGGCAGCGTGCCGCCGTTCGCCAGCCGCTCCCGGTAGAGTGCCGCCGCCTTGCGGGCCTCGGCTCCTCTGCCCCTCTCCGAGTAGCCGAGCACGTGCGCGATTTGCTTCCACGGCAGGCCCCGTTTGCGCAGCCAGTTCGCCATACGAGCTCTAGCAAGGTCGGTTGGCCCCCGTGGCGTCCGTCGGCCAAGCCGCGCCAGGTGCTCTGCGAACCACGCGACGCGGGGATCGCCGGCTGCAGCCGCGCGCTTCGCCAGCCGCTTGATCGCGGGAACCCTCAGCCCCGACGCCCTCGACGCCGGCACCCACAGGGAGGGCGGCAGCACAATCCCGGTCGGTGGCTCTACGAACGAAAGCCAGCCCAGCGCGTGATGCTCGCGCGTCCCCACGCGGGGCGGGGACCAATGCTCTTGCCTGCCCATAAGACAACCCCTCGCGGACGGTGATTCCACCGGGCTGTAGCATACCCGACCGGCCCTCAGAGTGCAGTTGACGTGCACCGATCGGTTTGCGGCCGTGCGGGGGTGCCAAGCTGCTGATCTTACGCGCATTTCGCGCGCCGTGCCGGGGAATATGCCGGGATTGCGCGCGGTCGGAGACATGACGACTGCGCTGTTGCGTGCGTAATCCCGCCCTTCCCCCTGACTTTGGCTCCTATGGTGGGCTTTCGAGGCTCTCTGGCCCACGAGGCGCAATCAGGGAGGCGCACGTGCAGTGATCGCGCGGGGGTCCAAGGGCCGAAATGCAGGGATCGCGCGCACGCGATGGAGTCGGGGCTGCGCTCGGTCGGGTTTCGGTCGTTTGACAGTTACCCCGCAGGGGGCGGGGCGGAAGGCGGCGGAAACGGGCTCGCAGGCGGGCGGGAACCGGGGGCAGGCCCGGCGCGTAAACCGGCCGAGCGTGTCGCGCGCTGACGGGCCTCCAGAGGCCTTCTGGGGCCAATTCGGGTTTCAACATCCTTTTTTGTCCCCCCGGCGCTCGAAAATTGGCGCTGAAATGTGTGCCGACCCGACAACATGGGGAGGTCGGTCGGCGCCGTGCCTCCCCCCCCCCCCCCCCCCCCCCCTGCGGTCGGGCGCGGTGCGCGCGGCGAGGCGGCGGACCCGGCCGAGCGGTCAGTCGAGGCGGCGAGGCCTCCGCGTGCCATCGGCGGGCGGGGCGGGTGCGGGTGCGTCGAGGCCTTCGGCCAGGGCGGGACGGTAGAGGCGCTGGCATCCCTTCGGGCGGGATCGAGGCGCCGCCATGTGCGGGGGGCGGGGCGCCTAGTGCGGCGACCTGCGGTCGAGGGCGCCGGGTGCGGATCGAGGCGCCGACGGCTGGGCGGCATCAAGGCGGGCGGGCGGTCAGGGTGGGAGCTGGTCGAGGCGCTTGCGGCGGGTGCGCCAGATCGAGGCGCTGGCATGTCGAGGGCGCCGGGTGGACTTGACCCGTTTTCTTGGACACCTGATCAGTTGGGAGAAAGGAGTTCACGATGTCGATGACGCGCCCACCCTATCCGTCCGAGTTCCGGGAGCAGATGGTCGAGCTGGTTCGCTCTGGCCGCTCGCCGGAGGAGTTGGCTCGGGAGTTCGAGCCGTCCGCTCAGTCGATCCGCAACTGGGTCGGCCAGGCCGACCGTGACGAGGGCCGCTCGCATGAGGGCCTGACCAGTGCCGAGCGCGAGGAGCTGCGGCGGCTCAGGCGTGAGAAGCGCCGGCTGCGCCAGGAGCGCGAGATACTGGCAAAAGCCGCGGCCTGGTTCGCGTAGGCAGCCGGCTCGATCCCGTCCGGGTCTTCGAGTTCGTGAGAGCCAACCGGGCCATGTATCCCGTGGTCACGATGTGCCGGCTGCTGGGGATCTCCGCCAGCGGGTACTACGCGTGGCAAGGCCGGGCGCCGTCGACCCGCGCCGAGAGCGATGAGGCGCTGCTCGATCGCATCCGCGAGATCCACCGCATCTCGCGCGGGACCTACGGTGCACCCCGCATCCATGCCGAGCTCGTCGCTCGGGGCTGCGCTGTGGGCCGCAAGCGGGTCGCCAGATTGATGCGCCGTGCGGGCTTGAGGGGCATCAGCCGACGCACGGGAGCGCGAACGACGACGCGGGATGCGCGCGCCCGGGCGGCGCCGGACCTGGTCGAGCGCGACTTCACCGCCGACGCACCCGATCGGCTCTGGATCGCGGACATCACCTACATCCCCACCTGGGCCGGGTTCCTCTTCCTCGCCGTCGTGCTGGATGCCTTCAGCCGCCGCGTGGTCGGCTGGTCCATGGCCAACCACCTGCGCACGCGGCTCGTGCTCGATGCCCTCGACATGGCCCTCTGGCAGCGCCGGCCCGACGGCGTGATCCACCATTCCGACCAAAGATCGCAGTACACCTCGATCGCCTTCGGCAAGCGCTGCCGGGACGCCGGCGTGCGCCCGTCCACCGGATCGGTCGGGGATTGCTACGACAACGCCATGTGCGAGAGCCTCTTCGCCACCCTCGAATGCGAGCTGCTCGACCGCCGCACGCATGGCCGTCTTCGAGTTCATCGAGGGATGGTACAACCCCCGACGGCGCCACTCCGCCATCGGATACCTGTCACCAGTCAACTACGAACGGAGCAAACTACCCCCCGCTCGCCCAAATCCATGACCGTCCACGAAACCGGGGCAAGTCCATCGGCGGCCTTGCGCTTCTCGGCAAGCGGATCGACGCCTGAGCCAATCAGAGACCGGTTGTGTGCCGCCGCCTCACGGGCCTGAGCGAGCCCCACATCGGGAAATCGCCCCAAGCCGAGGTCGCGCCGTCGGCCCGCGACGGTGACGCGCTGTATCCAGGATCGCGCACCGGCCCGCGAAATCTTGAGGTAGAGCCCGCCGCCGTCGCCCTGCATGCCGGGCGTCTTGAGGCTTCGAATGCCCGTAGCGGTCTATCTCGACATCGCTCATCCCCACACTCAACCCCACATCGTTGTGGGGATGATATGGGAAGGTGTGGGAGCATTCGAGAACCCCCGGAGCGCCAAAATGGCGGTTTTCCGGGGCTTTCCGGACGTCTTGGGATTGTTTGAAAGAGGGGGGTGGTGGAGCCGAGGGGAGTCGAACCCCTGACCTTCGCATTGCGAACGCGACGCTCTCCCAACTGAGCTACGGCCCCGACGCGGCGGCCGGCGATCCTCGCGCCGGCCGAAAAGCGGCCGGATCATGCGGCGGCACCCCCACCCTGTCAAGCGAGCGCCGCGTCCTGCCCTGCCGCTCGCTTGTCAACCGATCGCCGAATCCCGACACTCCCTCGCATGGGGAAGGCGCATCGTTGGGCCGCGATCGGCACAAGAATCGGCCAGGGGCCGGCCTCCCCGCCGTCGAGGACGGCCGAGGGCGGAGGCTGATGGCGAAGGTCCTGCTCTGCCGCGTCGATGACGTCTACGCCGGCGAGATCCTGCGGGTCGAGACCGACGCGCTGCCGCCGGTCGCGGTCTACAACCTGGACGGCGACTTCTACGCCACCGACGACACCTGCACCCACAGCCAAGCCTGGCTCTCCCAGGGCTTCATCGACGGCGACATCATCGAATGCCCGTTGCATGGCGGCTGCTTCGAGATCAAGACCGGCCAGCCGGCGAGGCCTCCCTGCGTCGAGCCGATTCGGAGCTACGATCTCGTCGTCGAGGACGGTGCGGTCTACGCGCTCGTCGAGGCCTAGCCAGCAGCCCCCGCCGGGCGGCCGTCAGCCCTACGAACGCCAGAACGGCTTTATGCCGTTCTCCCGGAGGAACGCCTTGGCCATCGCCTCGATTTCCGCGTCCCGGAAGTCGTAGAAGGCGTGGATGGCGTCGTCGTCTCCGACGTCTCTCTTCCATTTGCCGATCGAGCCCCTGTAGGCGTCTTCCGCCCGGTGCCTCCTCCCCTTGTCGCGGGTCCAGTCCGACATCAGAAATCGCCTGAGTATCCGATGGTGATCGTCGTGATCGAGGCCGGGAATCTCCAGGTAGCGCTCCGGTTCGGCCTCGATCGCCTGGCGTCCCACGCGGTTCTCTTCGGCGGGTATGCCGGCCTCCACGGTGGCGTCGTTATCCGAGCCGTAGAGCCAGACGATGTCGCCTGTCTGTCGGTCGAGGTAGATCAGTTGCGGAACCGTGTCGTGGTAGTCCACGTCGCGGCCGAAGGCCATCGCGAAGAGTCCCCGGTCAATGCCCAAGCCGCCGTCACCGCCCGCCATACGCGCGACCTTATCCTCTGTACTACCCAATCACACCAGCTACCCGGTCCCGGCACGTTCCAGTGCCTCGGTGGCGGCGAGCCAATCGCCCTCGGCCGCCGCCTCGGCCCGCTTCGCCGCCGCCAGCTCCTTGCCGAGCGCGGTAATCCGCGCGGCATCGTTGTCTTCCGCCGCCGAGGCAAGCGCCGCCTGGAGCGAGCGCTGGGCTTGTTGGGCATGGGCGATGCGTTGCTCCGCCGCGGCGACGGCGTCCTTGAGGGGCTTCTGCCTGGCCCGGATCGCCGCTGCGGCCTGCCGCGCGGCCTTGCGGGCGGGCGGGGGGCGGCTCTCCCGGCCGTTGCCGTTCGCCCGTCGCGAGCCCTCGCCGCCCAGGATCTCGGCGCGGTAATCGGCGAGATCGCCATCGTAGGCGCGTACCGTGCCCTCTTGCACCAGCCACAGCCGGTCGGCCACGAGCTGGACCAGGTGCATGTCGTGCGTAATCAGGATGACCGCACCCTCGTAAGCCTCGAGCGCTTCGACCAGCGCGTGGCGGCTCTGGATGTCGAGGTGGTTGGTCGGCTCGTCGAGCACCAGCAGTTGCGGCGCCCGGCTCGAGATGAGCGCGAGGTTGAGCCGCGCCTTCTCGCCGCCCGAGAGCGCTGCGACCGTCACGTCCGCCTGCTCCCCGCCGAAGCCGAAGGCGCCGAGGCGCGCGCGGACCCGGTCGGGCGCGGCATCCGGCATGAGGCGCGCGAGGTGGCTGAACGCCGTGCCCTCCGGCTCCAGCGTGTCGATCTGATGCTGCGCGAAGTAGCCGACCGCGAGCCTGGGCGCCCGTGTCACGGTGCCTCGCTCCGGTTGCAGCATCTCCGCCAGCAGCTTGGCGAAGGTGGATTTGCCGTTGCCGTTCGCGCCGAGCAGCGCCACCCGCTCGTCGGGGTCGATGCGCAGGTTGACGCCGCGCAGAACGGGGCGGCCGGGCTCGTAACCGACCGCGACGCCTGCGAGGCTCATCAGCGGGGGCGCGAACGCGGCAGGCTCGGGGAAGGTCAGGTCCGGCGTTCGCTCGTCGGCCACGATCGGCGCGTCGGCGAGCCTCGCGAGCGCCTTGAGGCGGCTTTGCGCCTGCCGCGCCTTGCTCGCCTTGTAGCGGAAGCGGTCGACGAAGCCCTGGAGATGGCGTCGCTTGGCATCGACGCGGGCCTGCTGGGCGCGTGCCGTGACGAGAGACTCGGCATAGGTCTTCGCGAAGCGCGTGTAGTTGCCGGGGTAGTAGGTCAGGCCCCGGCCCGCCATGTGGAGGATGCCTTCGGGCACGGCATCAAGCAGGGTGCGGTCGTGGCTCACCACCAGGAGCGCCCGGGGATAGCGCTTGAGATGATTTTCCAGCCACGCGGCCGCCTCGAGATCGAGGTGGTTGGTCGGCTCGTCCAGCAGCAGCAGGTCGGGCTCGACGAAGAGCGCGGCGGCGAGGGCGACCCGCATGCGCCAGCCGCCGGAGAGGTCCGCGAGCGGCGCCTGTTGCATCGCTTCGTCGATGCCGAGGCCGGCGAGCAGGCGCGCAGCCCGCGCCGGCGCCGCGTGCGCGCCGATCTCGGTGAGCCGGGCCTCGATCTCGGCGCGGCGCGCGCCGTCCGCCGCTTCCGCCTCGGCGATCAGGGCCGCGCGTTCCCGGTGCGCCGCGAGCACGGCAGCGCGCGGCGTCTCCGGCCCGCCCGGCACCTCCTGATCGACCAGGCTCACGGCAAGCCCGCGGGTGCGGAGGATCGCGCCCTCATCGGGCTCGAGCCGGCCCGCGATAAGGCGCAGCAGGGTCGTCTTGCCGCAGCCGTTGCGCCCCACCAGCCCGAAGCGCTGGCGTGCGCCGAGCTGCGCTGCCACGCCCTCGAAGAGGAGGCGCCCGTCGACGCGGTAGGCGATGTTCTGCAGGGTCAGCATGGCCGGCCGGATTTCTGCGCCGCCCGCGCCCGCGACGCAAGGGCGGCCCGCGCTCCAGGATGTGCGACAATGGCGGTACACCAAGGAATGAAAGGGAGTGCTCCATGCTGATCGTCGCCGTCGCTTTCGAATTCGTGCCCGGCGGGTTCGACCGCATCAAGGCAGAGGTGGTGGATGCCGTCGAGAATTCGCGCAAGGAACCCGGGGCCCAGATCTACGACTGGGCCATCGATGTCACCGCGCCCAACCGGGCCATCATCTTCGAGGTGTGGGACGATCAGGCGGCGCTCGATGCGCACTTCACCCATCCCTACATGGATACGCTGGTCGCGGCATTGAGCGCGGCCAACATCCGCGGCGACATCACCCATTACTCGGCGGAGATGTACGACGTGAGCGGCAAGCGCGACATGGGGTTCCGGCTGCCGACCGAATAGGGCTCTGCCGGGGGAGAGCACCATGAGCGACGGTCCCATCATGCCGCCCTTCGACGAGGGCCAAGCCCGCGCCGTCGTCCAGGCCTTCGAGGACGCCTGGAACCGCAGGGTCGCCGAAGAGATTCCGGGGACCTGCACGCCGGACATGCGCTGGCGCTATCGCGACGCCTTCGTCGAGGGGCGGGACAACATCGTGCCCTTCCTGCTCGCGCGCTGGCCGATCCAGGAGCACTATAGGCTCAGGAAGGAGCTCTGGAGCTTCACCGCCAACCGGATTTCGGCGCGCTTCATCAGCGAGTGGCGCCACCGCGACACCGGCCAGTGGTACCGGACATTCGGAAACGAGCACTGGGAGTTCGACGCGGACGGGTTGCAGAGCGTCCTCGATCTCTCCGCCAACGACATCCCGATCGAGGAAACCGAGCGGACGCTCTGATTACCAGCCCAGCGCGCGGCTCATGCGCCGGGGGTCGGCGGCGCCTTCGATCGCTCCGGTCTCGAGGTCCTTGCGGACCGCGCAGACGCCCCCGGTCCAGTGCGACCAGTCGTCCAGACGCTCGACACGGTGCCCGCGCGCGGCGAGCCGGCCGCTCGTCGCCTCGTCGATGCGCCCTTCGAGGGTGACGAGGCCGGGATGGGCGGCGTGGGGCGCGAAGGAATCCGGGTGGCTGTGGGTGACGAGGCGAGGGGCCTCCACCGCGTCCTGCAGGTCCATGCCGAAGGCCAGGTGATTCAGGAGCGTTTGCAGGTTCGCCTGGATCTGCGTGTCGCCGCCGGGGGTCCCGAAGGGCATGATCCAGCGGCCCGGCGACAGTGCGAAGCAGGGGTTCGGCGTAAGGCGGGGCCGCTTGCCCGGCGCGAGGCATGAGGGGTGGCCGAGCATCACCCGCGATTGGTCGCCGCGCGAGGACACCGCGAGCCCGGTTCCCGGCACCACCGGGGTATCCCAGCTCGTGTCCGAGGGCGTGGAGCAGAGCCCGTTGCCCTCACCATCTATGACGCAGACGATCGACGTGTCGGGCGAGGGCCCGATTGGCGCGCTGCAAGGGGCGACCGGCGCAAGGTATGGCGCGTGGCCGGAAATCCTGCCGGGCGGCGGCATGCCGGGCGAGGCCTTGCGGGGATCGATCGCCTTGCTGCGCTCGGCTGCGTAGGCTGGGCCGGTGAGCGTATCGAGGGGAACGTCCACGAAGTCCGGATCACCCAGATAGCCTTCCCGGTCGGCGAAGGTGAGCTTCAAGGTCTCCGCAAGGGCGTGGAGATACGCGTCCGTGCCGTGCTCCAGCGCCCCGACGCCCGCCGCCTCCGCGATGGAGAGCGCTTCGAGCAGGAAGGGGCCCTGGCACCAGGCGCCGCAGGTGTGAACTTCGACCTCCTCGTCGTTGAAGCGGAAGCGGCGGGAGACCGAGGGCACGATCTGGCAGCGGAAGCTCTCCAGGTCGTCGGCCGCGAGCAGTCCATCGTGCTCCCGCTGATGCGCGAGAATCTGGCTTGCGATGTCGCCCCGGTAGAACGCCCGACGCACCGCCGCGAGGCCCGCCAAGCGATCGTCGCCGGCCGCGCGCTCCTCGTCGCAGAGGAACTGCAGGGTGCGGCCGAGATCGGCCTGGACCAGCCGCTCACCCGGTGCCGGCACCGCGCCGCCTGGCATCCAGATCGCGACGTTCTCCGGCCAGCGGCGGAATTCGTCGGCGTGCTTCTGCACGTAGTCGAGCATGACCTGATGGCGCGGGAAGCCTTGGGCGGCGTAGCGCACCGCGCGCGCCGCCACGTCGCGAAAGGTCATCGTGCCCCAGCGCTCCAGCGCCTGGATGCAGGCGTCGGGGGCGGCGGGCACCACGGTGCGCCGGACGCCCAGCGGGATCGCGCCCCCGTGGCGGTCGATGAA
The DNA here is from genome assembly GCA_965207055.1 of Alphaproteobacteria bacterium. Classification (GTDB taxonomy): domain Bacteria; phylum Pseudomonadota; class Alphaproteobacteria; order UBA828; family UBA828; genus WTGU01. The sequence goes on from CBDBLP010000001.1 coordinate 813,503, forward strand.
GGCGTCCGGGTCGAGCGCCTGCGGCCAGCCGCCGACGCCAGCGATGGTGACGACCTCGCCGGTCTCCGCGAGGCGGACGATCATCGGGGCGACGCCCGCGACGCTCACCTGGTCGCTGTAGACTACGCCGAGGGTCAGGATCGCGGCGACGCCTGCGTCGATCGCGTTGCCGCCACTCTCGAGCGCCTCGAATGCGGCGAGGGTCGCGAGCTCGTGGCCCGTGCTGACGACGTGATGATGACCGCGGGCGAGGGGAACGACGGACATGAGAACCTGCGCGTGCGTTGGGGCGGGATGGGCTGGCCCGGTGGAGTATAGACTGTAACGTAGCGTCGGCGTTTCGCCTTTGACTCAAGCTCAGGGAGGCCAGGACTCAATGCAACCTGTGTGTCTCGTTATCGGTGCCGGTGCAGGCATCGGCAGCAACGTGGCGGGCCGCTTCGCCCGCGAGGGCTACCACGCGGTGCTCTGCCGGCGGTCGGACGAGGAGGGGCTCAACCGCTCGGTCGCTCGCATTGCCGAGGAGGGCGCCGCCGCGTCGGGCTTCCTGCTCAACGCCGTGGCGCCCGGCACCATCGAGGAGCGGATCGCCGCCATCGAGGCGGACATCGGCCCGATCGAGGTGGCGGTCTACAACCTTGGCGCGCAAATCGGCGACCGGTCGCTCGCGGAGACCAGCCACAAGGTCTTCGAGCTCGGCTGGCGGCTGGGGACCTTCGGCCTGTTTCGGTTGGCGTCGGCCGTCTGCCCGTTGATGGAGCAGCGCGCCCGGGGCACGCTCCTCGTGACGTCGTCGACCGCAGCGATGCGCGGCAACGCGGGCCAGCACTCCCACGCGGCCGCCATGGGCGGGCGGCGCATGCTCTGCCAGAGCCTCAATGCGGAGTTCGGCCCCAGGGGCATTCACGTCGCGCACATCGTCATCGATGGCATGGTCGATGCGCCGGACACGCTCGGCAGGATGCTCGGCGAGGACGCGTTTCAGAGGCTAAGGCAAGAGCGTGGGCTGGAGCGTGACGGCTTGCTGCTGCCCGCCGAGATCGCCGACACCTACGTCCACCTTGCCCGGCAGCACCGTTCCGCGTGGACGCACGAGATCGACTTGCGCGCGTTCTCCGACACGCCGTGGTGGAATCGCTGACGGCGCTCGGAACGAAGCTGCGCCGCAATTGGTTGATGCGATCGGGATGTAGGTGGCGCGCTCGGGAGGATTCGAACCCCCGACCCCCAGATTCGTAGTCTGGTGCTCTATCCAGCTGAGCTACGAGCGCGCAAGGGCGCGGCGCCCGGCGCCGGCCACGCGGCGGACCCTATCCAAATCACCCCATGGTCGCAAGAGTGCCGCAAGGGCAGCGGGGGATGGCGGTTCCCCGCTCAGCTACGATCCAGCTTTGCGAAGAGCAGCCAGAAGAAGCCGCCGAGGATCGGCAGGGTAACGGCCAGGATGATCGTCGAGAGCGAGAAGATGATCGGCACCTGCGACTGGTGCGAGGCGGTCATGGTCCAGTTGTAGATCGGCATCGTGGTCTCCGAGCCGCGCAGGAAGATCGAGCGCAGCAGCTCGTTGAAGGAGAGCAGGAAGCCGAAGATGCCGGCCCCGATGATGCCGGGGCGGAGGATCGGGAACTCGATGTCCCAGAAGCGGCGCCAGCCGCTGGCGCCCAGGTCCTGCGCGGCCTCCAGCAAGCGGTGATCGAAGCGGGTCGCAATGATCAGCACGAGCAGGAGGGAGAAGGGCAGCGACCAGACCAGATGGCCGAGGAAGATCGACCAGAGCCCGAGCCTGAGATCGAGGAGGGAGCGGACGGAGATGAAGAGCGCCGCCCCCATGGTAAGCCCCGGCACGAAGAGGGGAATGAGGGCGACCAGGATCACGCCCCCGGGCCTCCGCATCCGGGGCATGGCGCGGCCCACGGCGGTCGCCACGATCATGCAGACGATGCCGACGACCACCCCCATGGCGACGCTCTCGTAGAGCGGCTCGCCCCACTTGTTGAACGCCCCCATGAGCTCGTCGTAGTGCTCCATGGTGAGCGGGTAGGGGATGCCCGAGAGGGGCCGGCCGCTGAACGACATCACCGCGAGCCAGACCAGCGGGATGTACATCAGCAGAATGACGACCAGCCCGAGCCACTTGGCGATTGCGGTCCAGAGTCGCCAGGCCGAGACGCGGCGCCAGAAGAGCGCGCCGCCGTGGCCGATCTGGCCGTCGATGGTCGCAGCGAGCCGGTGTTGCGCCCGATCGCTCATCGCCTCACCGCCTCAACGTCTGGAAAACGTCGCCGATGGAGCCCAGACGCCGCGTCGCCAGGATCAGCAGCGTGAGCAACAGCGCGAGCACGATGACGACGAAGACCGAGAGCGCGGCCGCGGTTGGGTACTTCAAATTTCGAATCGCCGCCTCGACCGATGGCCCGAGCAGGTTGACGAAGCCGCCGCCCAGCATCTCGGGCTCCACCCAGGTCGCCATGAGCGGCACCATGGTGAAGACGGCGCCGGCGACGATGCCCGGCAGCGAGAGCGGCAGGATGATGTAGAAGAGCGTGTGCAGCTTGCTCGCGCCGAGGTCGCGGCTCGCCTCCAGGTAGTGGTCGTCGATCAGGCTCACGACCAGGAAGATGGGGAACACCATCGTCGGGAAGTAGGGCGCGAGCATCCCGAAATGGACGGCGAACTCCGAGAACAGCATCCACTCCATGGGCTCGCTGATGATGCCGAGCTCCATGAGCACGGTGTTGATGATGCCGTTCTTGCCCAGGATGGCGCGCCAGATGATGGTGCGCGAGGAGGGGTCGAGGAAGAAGGGGATGGTGAGCAGGGTGATGATGACCGCCTTTACCACCTTCGACTTGCAGGTCTTGGCGAGCCAGAGCGCGAAGGGGAAGGCGATCAGGAATTCGACCACGGTCATCATGAGCACGACGCGGAGCGTGCGCACCGCCGCGATCCAGCGCCCCGAGTCGATCAGCGAGTTCCAGGTCTTGAACGAGGCGTCGTAGGACACCTGGTAGTTCTTCATCTCGAAGAAGCTGTAGGAGATCATGATGAGGAGCGGCAGGATGACGATCACCACCCACGCGGCAACGAACACCGGCACCACCCAGTTGCCCGAGAACAGCCGGGTGTAGCCGACGCGAAGGTCGTTGACGAAGCCGCTTCCCGCCGAGTCAGACATCGCTCGCCGACAAAGAAAGAGCCCCGGCGCGCCGTGCGAAGGTGTTCGCGGGGCGCACCGGGGCTGTCGTCACATCGCGGATGGCGCGGTCAGGCGTTCAGGAACCGCTGCCACTCCTCTTCCATGACATCGGAGTTCGGCGCCGCCGGCTTGCCGAAGAAGGGTTTCTCGAACTTCTTGTTGACCTTGACCTCGGTCCACTTGAGCTCGTCGACCTGCTCCTGCGGCCAGCCCTGCTCCTCCGCGAACTTGACGCCGAGGTCCATGTTGGGCCCGGCGTAGCCGCGTTGGATCGCCTGGTAGGCGCGGTACTCGCCCGTCATGTAGTAGTTGAGCACCTTGTAGATGTTGTCGACGTTGTCGCGCTCGCCGGCCTTGGTGTGCATGTAGGCGCCGTGGCCCCACTTGTAATAGCCCTCGACCGTGAAGGCGTAGATCACCGTGCCGGGGCCGAGGATGTTGTTGGCCTCCTTGGTCGCCGGCTCCCAGCAGTTGATCAGGTCGATCTCGCGGTTGCTGAGGAGCTGCACCTGCTCCTCGAAGGCCGCATGGAGCGAGCGGAACTGGCCTGCGCGCTTGCGGTCCGCCGCGAAGTCCGCGACCACGCGGGCTTCCTCGCCGGTCATGTTGGCGACGTCCTCGATCTCGGCCCGTCCGTTGGCCTTGAGGTAGAGGGCGACCTCGGGGCTCGAGAGCAGCCAGCTGCGGTCGAGCGAGACGCGGCCCTTGGTGTCCTCGTCCTCGAGCATCTTGCTCCAGGGGATCTCGTCGAGACCCTCCGGGCTGGCGCCGATTGCTTCGGGGAAGTAGCCGAAGCTGTCGGCATTACCGATGACCGGCACGCCGTACTGGTTGCCGTCGTAATCCTGCAGCAGGTCGGTGCGCTTCCAGTCGTCGGAGGTCCGCTCCCAGAGCGAGAGGTTCGGATGGTCCTCGATGACGGTGGCGTAATAGCCCTGCGGTCCCAGGATGTCCTCGGTGCCGCCGTCGAAGATGAAGATGTCGTGAGTCTCGCCGAGATCGTTCGAGATCACGTCCCGCATGTAGGTGCCGATGTCGGCGTTGGTCCCGGTGAACTCCATCGTGATGCCGATGGCCTTCTCCATGATGGACCAGTCCTTGAGCTGCGACGTGGTGACGCCGTAGCCCTTGACCGTCGTCGACGCCGCCTGTGCCACGCGCGTCGTGGCCAGCGATCCGGCCGCGGCCAACGTCGCGGCGGCCGCCGTGCCCTTAAGCACGTCACGGCGCGATATGTCCGGTTTACCCCACTTCTCGCTCATGCTCGGCCTCCCCTTGCCGTCCCACGTTGAGTCCCTGCGCGTCGGGCCGCCGCCTGTTCCCGCGAAACGGCCCGCGCGATCGCCTCGCGTCTCAGTATACACGCTTGGCGCATGCCGGTGCCACGGCGGATGCAGGGGCCAATTTGCAACGATGCCTGTCGCCGTCGTCCCCCGATTGCGTATCCTGCCGGCTGCCCGAACCCGGAAGGAGCACCCCATGCGCACGCCCGCCTCCATGAAGGCCCTCGAAAAACTCGGCCGGGTCCGCTTGTCCGAGCACTTCTTCATGCGGGAGATGCTCTATAGCGAGATCGCGAACTTCCACGGGATTCCGAACATTCCGGACGACCCCGACCTCGCCGTCGCGGCCGGCACCCGGCTCTGCGAAGAGCTGCTCGAGCCGCTCCACGCGGCCTTCGGCCACGTCTCGATCCGCTCGGCCTTCCGCTCCGTCGAGGTCAACACCTACGGCCACGAGCGGTCTAACCGGGGCTACAACTGCGGCGAGACCACCTGGAATTACGCGAGACACGTCTGGGACCGCCGCGACGCCGAGGGCTTCATGGGCGCGACCGCATGCATCGTCATCCCCTGGTTCGTGCCGCGCTACGAGGCCGGCACGCCCTGGCAGGCGATGGCCTGGTGGGTGCACGACCACCTGCCCTATTCCGACATGGCGTTCTTCCCCACCTACGCCGCGTTCAACCTCCGCTGGTGCGAGAAGCCGGCCCGGCGCATCGAGAGCTTCGCGCCGCCCAGGGGATGCCTCACCAAGCCCGGCATGGCGAACCACGACGGCAGCCACGCCTCGGAATACCCCGGCTTCCCGGCGCTGACGCGTCCCTGAGCATCGAACTTGCATAGAGTTCCCGATCCATCGCGACGTGCCGCGTGTGATACCCTCGTTGCAGGAAGAGGAGGACCAGATGGCCGAAACCACCGTGTTCAGCGCCTGTCCGCACGATTGCCCCGACACCTGCGCCATGCTCACCACCGTCGAGGACGGCAAGGTGACCGGCGTGCGCGGCAATCCCGATCACCCGTTCACCCGGGGCGGTCTCTGCGTCAAGGTCAACGACTACCAGAACCGGGTGCACAGCGAGGATCGGGTGCTGCATCCCCTGCGCCGCACCGGCGCCAAGGGGGCGGGCGAGTTCGAGCGGACTTCCTGGGAGGACGCGCTCGGCGAGATTTCGAGCCGCTGGAACGCTATCATCGACGAGGACGGCCCGAGCACCATCCTTCCCTACAGCTATCTCGGCACCGAGGGTATTCTCAACGGCCTCAACGTCGGCGATGCCTTCTTCAACAAGCTCGGCGCCGCGGTCTCGGAGCGCACCTTCTGCGATTCCGGCGCGATCACCGCGTTCTTCATGACCTGCGGGCCGACCGCGGCGGTGGATCCCGAGAGCTTCGTGCATTCGAAGTACATCGTGCTCTGGGCGATCAATACCATCAGCACCAATCTGCACCACTGGCCCTTCATTGCGGAGGCGCAGCGCCGCGGCGCCAAGGTGGTCGTGATCGATCCGGTCGCGACACGCACGGCCAAGCAGGCGGATTGGCACCTGCCCATCACGCCCGGCACCGATGCCGCCCTGGCGCTCGGCATGATCAACGTGATCATCGCCGAGGACCTGGTCGACCACGACTATGTCGAGAAGTACACGCTGGGCTATGACGAGCTGAAGGAGCGCGCGGCTGAATTCCCGCCGGACGTGGTCGCGGAGATCACCGGGATTGCGGCCGACGACATCCGCACGCTCGCGCGCGAATTCGCCACCACACAGCCTTCCGTCATCCGCATGGGGGTCGCCATCGAGCGCAATGCCTCCGGCGGCAACGCCGTCCGCGCCATGTCCTGCCTCCCCGCTCTGGTCGGCTCGTGGCGTCATTGCGGCGGCGGCATCCTGCACATGCCGATCTGGGCGTTCCCGGTGAAATGGGACGACTTGAGCCGGGGCGACTGGATTCGCGAGGGCACGCCGGTGGTCAACCAGTGGCGGCTCGGCGCGGCGCTGGCGGGCGAGCTCGAGCACAAGGTCAACTCGCTCTTCGTCTACAACTCGAACCCCGTGGTGGTGGTGCCGGAGCAGGACAAGGTGCTGCAGGGCCTCGCGCGCGAGGATCTCTTCACCGTGGTCAGCGAGCACTTCATCACCGATACCGCGCGCTACGCCGACATCGTGCTGCCGGCCACGACGCAGCTCGAGCAGTTCGACGTCATGTTCTCCTGGGGGCACCTCTATCTCACGCTCAACGAGCCGGCGATCGCGCCGCTGGGCGACTCGGTGCCCAACACCGAGATGTTCCGCCGCCTGGCCCGCGCGATGGGCTTCAACGATCCCTATTGGGATCGAACGGACGAGGAGATGGCGCAGGACGCGCTGGACTGGAGCAATCCCGTGCTCGAGGGGATCGATCTCGACGGCTTGCGCAAGACCGGCTACGCCCGCCTCAAGGTCGGCTCGCCGGAGGAGTTCGTCCCGCACCGGGAGGGCAACTTTCCGACGCCATCCGGCAAGGTCGAGTTCAAGTCCTCCATGGCCGAGGGCGTCGGCAACATGGTGCTGCCGCTCTTCCGCCAGGGCCATGCCGCCGATCAGTCGGGCGAGGCGCTGGATCCCTTGCCCAACTTCATTCCGAGGAATGAATCGGCGGAGACCAGCCCCGAGCTCGCCGCGCGCTACCCGCTCAGCATGCTGTCGCCGAAGCCTCACGCCTTCCTCAACTCGTCCTTCGCCAACATGCCGACCCAGCTGCACCATGCCGGCGAGCAGTTGGTGATGATGAATCCGGGCGATGCGGGCACCCGCGGCATTGCCGACGGGGACGCGGTGCGCGTCTACAACGATCGCGGCACCTTCGAGGCGATGGCGCGGGTGAGCGAAGACGCGAGCCCCGGCGTCGTGGTCGCGCCGCTCGGCTACTGGGCGGAGCGCAGCCCGAACGGCCGCACGGTGAACGCGATCAACTCGCCGGCCTTCGCCGACTACGGCAACGCTCCCACCTTCTCGGACACCCTGGTCGAGATAAGCGCGCCGCGTAGCCGGGACTGACGCCTCAACCCGACCCGGTCGCTGCGACCGCCGCGATGGTCAGAGCAGCGGATTGTCGGATTCGAGGCCGAGCGACAGACGGCCGTATGTGACGGCGTTGGGGTCCCAGGTCTGGGTGATGTGGGCCGAGCCCGCGTGGATGTCGCGGAAGGCGCGCGAGAGCGGGTTGCGGTCGTAGACCCCGCCGCCGCCGCTCGCCGCCGTGATCATGTCCACTGCCTGGCAGCAGAGCTTGGCGGCGTAGGCGCCCTCGGCCCGGTAGCGGGCGCGGGCCTCGGCATCCGGCAGCGCGCCGCCCTCGGCGATCGCTGTCGCCTCGTCGCAGTTGCCGAGATAGATGCGCCGCGCGGCCGCCACCGCGGCGCGGGCCTCCGCGATCTTGACGTGGATGGTGCCGAGTTCGGCGAGCCGCTGGCCTGAGTAGTGCGCGGCGCGGGTACGGGTGGCCGCGACGTAGCCCTCCACCGCCCCCTCCGCGATGCCGAGCACCGCGGCGCCGACCCAGGTGAAGAACATGGCGAAGAGCGGCAGCCGATAGACCGTCCCGGTGTTCACGGCGTTGCCGGGCGCGGCGCCGTGGCGGGTATCCGACGCGTCGATGGTGCGGTATTCCGGCACGAACACGTCGTCCACCGCCGCGTCGTTGCTGCCGGTGCCGCGCAGGCCCGAGGCGTGCCAGGTGTCGAGGATGGTGTACTCGTCCTTCGGCACCAGGAAGATGCGGAACTCCTGCGGCTCCTTGCCCGTCACCATGGCGGCGAAGAAGTTGGCGCAGGCGTGGTCGATGCCGCTGCCGAAGGGCCAGCGGCCGTTGAGGCGATAGCCGCCGACCTCCCGCGTCGCCTTGCCGCAGGGGAAGATCAGGTTGCCCGTGAGCAGCGCGTCCTTGTCCGCATCCCAGATCTCGTCCTGGGCTTGCTCCGGCCAGAGCGCGAGCTTGAAGGTGCAGCTCGCGAGATTGCAGTAGACCCAGCCGGTTGAGGCGCAGCCGCGCGAAAGCAGCGCCACGATCTCCATCATCGTGCGGTAGTCCACCTCGGAGCCGCCGAGACGCGAGGGCAGCGTCGCCCGTATCAGGCCGCTCTCGATCAGATCGGCGATGGACTCGTCGGGGATGCGCCGCAGGGCCTCCGCCTCCGGCACACGCTCGCGCAGCGCAGGGATCAGCGCTTCCGCGCGGGCGAGCAGAGTCTCCCGGTCGAGCGCCGCCATCGCGCTTCGGCGGGGCTACTCGGCTGCGGCCTGCTGCACGACCCTCTGCCGCGCCTGGGGCGGCTTGTGATAGGCGCCGTCCTTCATGACCATGAGGATGTTCGCCTCGTCCTGGAAGAGCGTCAGGTCGGCGAGAGGATTGCCGTCGATCAGCAGCAGGTCAGCGAGACAGCCGGGCTTGATCCGGCCCAGCTCGTCCGGCGCAGCGAAGGCCTGGGCGCCGTAGTGGGTCGCGGCGCGGAGGATCTCGTAGGGCTTCATGCCGAGGTAGTTGACGAAGTGCTCGAAGTCCCGCGCCATCTGGCCGTGGGGCGTCCAGGGGAAGCCGTAGTCGCCGAAGGGCAGCACCTTGATCCCGCGGGCGTGCATCTTCTTCAGCGTCTGGGCCCCGATCTCGAGCTCGCGGACGAAGCCCCAGGACTCGGCCTCCTCCGGCGTGATGCCGAAGTCGCCCGCCTCGTAGGCGGTGGCATGGGTGAAGCCGATCGCCGGCACCACCCAGTGCTTGTCCTTGTGCTCCTCCAGCAGGTCGAGGGATTCCTCGTCCGCGTAGGTCGCGTGGTAGATCAGCTCGATCCCGTACTTGACGCAGAGCCGGATCGATTCCGGGTTGCGCGCATGCGCCGCGAGCCGGCGGCCCCGCTGGTGCGCGACCCGTGCTCCGGCGGCGATCTCGTCCTCGTCCATCGCGCTCTGGGTGGCATCGCAGGCGCCGGGGATCAGGTGATCGCCCGAGGGCATGAGCTTGATGATGTCCACGCCTTCGCGGACCAGCATGCGGCAGGCCTGGCGGATCTCCTCCGGCCCGTCCGCGAAGAGCGAGAGGTCGTTCTTGTAGTAGTGCAGCATGCGCTGGTCGCCGAGTCCGCCGGTGACCGTGATCTCCGGCGAGCACGCGCGGTAGCGCGGGCCGGGGATGCGGCCTGCGTCGATCTCGTTCCGGATCACGACATCGAGGCGGGTCTTCGCCGCGCCTGCGCCCACCGCCGCCGTCACGCCGTGGTCGATGATCGTCCTGGCGTTGTGCATGGTGATGAGCGTGTGCTCCTCGGGCGGAATCTCGGACATCGATTGCGGCCCGGTGTAGCTCATGTGGCAGTGCGCGTTGACGAGGCCCGGCATCAGCGTCGCGCCGTCGCCGTCCACCACCGCAGCGTCACGCCGCGACAGCTTCTGGCCGTTCCTCGCGACCTTCTCGATGCGGTTGCCCTGAATCGACACCTCGCCCCGATAGGGCCTCTTGCCGGTGCCGTCATAGATGCTGATGTTGGTGAAGACGGTGCGCGCCATGTCCCGTTCCTCCCTGAGTACCGCGGTCGCGGAATCCGTCATGCTCGCGCGAAGCCGCGCGCCCGTCAATAAACGCGAGACGATCGCACACCGGGGGCTTGACGGATGCCGCCAAGGGGCGCCATATCGCCCGTGACCCCGCGAGCGGGAAAAGGCTGCACGATGGCTCCGACACGCAGGGAAGTGTTGCTGTTCAGCGCCTCCGCCACAGCGGTTGCGCTGCTTCCCGCCGGTGCGGCCGAAGCCTCCAACGGCGTCTGGCAGGCCATCGACGAATTCACGGGAGGCGCGCTGCGCCTGGAAGGCGGCGTGCTCCTGGATGCGCCGGAGATCTTCGACAACGGCGGCGCCGTGCCGATCCGGGTCGTGGCCGAAGGCGCGCGGCGCATTGCGCTCTTCAACGACGGCAACCCGAATCCCGGCGTCGCGGTCTTCTCGTTCGGCAGGCTGGTGACGCCGGAAGCCACCATCCGCATCCGGCTGGCCCAGAGCCAGACCGTCTACGCGGTGGCGGAGATGGAGGACGGCACGTTCCGCCAGGCCATCCAGAAGATCGCGGTGACGGTCGGCGGCTGCGGCTGAGGAGCGGGCAATGGCTGAACCCACGCCGCGCGTGAAGCTGCCGAGGTCGATCGAGCCGGGCGTCCCCTTCACGATCAAGACCCGGATCACCCATCCGATGCACACCGGCGAGCGCCACGACAGCGAAGGCGCGCTCGTGCCCCGCCGGATCATCAACCGCTTCGTGGTCAGCTACAACGGCGAGGTGGCGATTTCCGTCAACCTGGAGCCGGCGGTCTCGGCCGATCCCTACATTCAATTCGAGATGGCCGTCCCGGCATCGGGCCTTCTGGAGTTCCAGTGGTTCGACGATGACGGCTCGGTCTACAGCCTTCAAAAGCAGATCGACCTCAGCTAGCGCCGCGGTGCGGCACCGGCCCTGGACTGCTGGCCCTGCCGCGTGTCTCGCCTTTGGGCTGCTCGCCGTGGCGCTTCTGCTGGCGCTCCCCGCCGCCGGTGCATGGGGGGGCGACGCCGAGCGCGGCAAGGCGCTCTTCGGCCAATGCAAGCGCTGCCATCAGGTCGGCAGCGGCGCGGAACACCGGATCGGCCCGCACCTCAACGATGTCTTCGGCCGCGCGGCTGGCGCGCTCGCGGACTATCGCTACTCCAGGGCCATGCAGGAGGCCGGGGCCGGCGGCGTGGTCTGGAGCGAGACGACGCTCGATGCGTTCCTCGCCGACCCGCCCGCTCTCGTGCCGCGCTCGCGCATGAGTTTTGGGGGCATGGAAGGAGCCGACGACAGGGCGGACCTCCTGGCATGGCTGCGCGGCTTTTCAGGCGCCCACACCGATTCCTCGCCGGCGGAGCCCACCGCCACGCCCGAGGAATACGGACTCGACCCGCAGATCCTCGCCATCGAGGGAGACCCCGAGTACGGCGCCTATCTCGCGGGCGAGTGCATCACCTGCCACCAGGTTGACGGAGCCGCCGAGGGCATCCCGTCGATAACCGGATGGCCGCTCGATGACTTCGTGATAGCCTTGCAAGCGTACAGGCACGGAAAGAGGGAGCATCCCGTCATGCAGATGGTGACCGGACGCCTCTCAGACGAGGAGATCGCTGCCCTCGCCGCGCATTTCCACAGGGCGGAAGACGGCCCGTGAGCCAGGGGAGCCACGTCATGAGCAAACCGAACGGAAAGAACGGCTTGAACCGGCGCCATTTCCTTGCGTCCGCGGCTGCGGCGACGACGGCGGTATCGGCGCTGTCGGCTCCGGCGGTGCTCGCGCAGGGCCGCCCGCGCGTCGTGGTCGTGGGCGGCGGCGCAGGCGGTGCGACGGCGGCGCGCTACATCGCCAAGGATTCGAAGGGTGCGATAGACGTGACGCTCGTGGAACCGAGCCGCGCCTACTACTCCTGCTTCTTCTCGAACCTCTATATCGGCGGCTTCCGCGAATACGCGTCGATCGGGCACAGCTACGGCGCGCTGGCCGCGAATCACGGCATCAACGTGGTGCACGACTGGGCGGTCTCCATCGACCGTGACGCGCGGAGCGTGGGGCTCGCGGGCGGGGGCAGCCTCTCCTACGACCGCCTCGTGCTCTCGCCGGGCATCGACTTCCGCGACGGCTCCGTTCCCGGATGGGACCTGTCGCAGCAGAACCGCATGCCGCACGCCTACAAGGCCGGCTCGCAGACCCAGCTTCTCAAGGCGCAGATCGAGGCCATGCCCGAAGGCGGCACCTACTGCATGGTGGCGCCTTCGAACCCCTTCCGCTGCCCGCCGGGGCCCTACGAGCGGATCTCGATGGTGGCCCACGTCCTGAAGCAGTCCAATCCGACGGCGAAGATCATCATCGTCGACCCCAAGGAGAAGTTCTCCAAGCAGGGGCTGTTCGAGGAAGGCTGGCAGCGCCACTACCCCGGCATGGTCGAGCGTATCGGCCCGGACTTCGGCGGTGACAAGGTCGAGGCGCGGCCCGAGGCCATGGAGGTGGTGGTGGACGGCGAGGCGATGAAAGTGGATGTCTGCAACGTCATCCCCGGGCAGCAGGCGGGGCGCATCGCGGCAATCGCGGGCATCACCAACGAGGCCGGCTGGGCGCCGATCGTGCCGCACACCATGCAGAGCCGGGCGGACGAGAACATCCACGTGCTGGGCGACGCGGCGCACCAGGGCGACATGCCGAAGTCGGGCTTCTCGGCCAACAGCCAGGCGAAGGCCTGCGCCATGGCGGTGCGCGGGGCGCTTACCGACTCCTCGGTGTTCCCGGCGCGCTTCTCCAACACCTGCTGGTCGCTCATCGCCACCGATGACGGAGTCAAGGTCGGCGCCACCTACGAAGCGACCGACGAGAAGATCGCCAAGACCGACGGCTTCATTTCCAAAACCGGGGAAAGCGCGGAGCTGCGCAAGGCGACCTACGAGGAATCGCTCGGCTGGTACGCCGCCATTTCCGGCGACATGTTCAGCTGAGCGTCTTGACAACGCCGCTTTAGCGAGCGGCGAGGAGCACGCCTGTGGCCCTCGCGCTCGCTGCCATGGCGGCGAGCGCGAGCAGGGCGGCGAGGCTTGCGGTCGAGACGCCGGAGAGACCGGCGCCGACCGTGCAGCCGCCCGCCAGCACGCCGCCCACGCCCATCATCACGGCGCCAGTGAGGTAGCGACCGGTCTGGCGCGGCCCTTCCAGGCTCTGCCAGCGGAACTCGCCCGCCGCCAGCGCCGCGGCTAGGCTGCCGAGGAGGACGCCCGCCGCGAGGCCGGTGCCGAAGCCGGCCGGAATCGAGGTCGCCGCCACGGCCCAGAAGAGCGTGTCCGCCATCGGGCCGGTGAAGCCCATCGACTGCGCGGGGATCGGGTCGAAGTCGTCCAGCAGCACGAACCCCGTGCCGATCCAGCCGAGCGGCACCAGCAGCCCGATCGCGCCCGCCATCGCCAGGTGCGAGATCCGCGCACGGGAGAAGAGCGCGAAGAGAAACGCGGCTCCGGCGATGATGAGGGGCCAGACCTCGCCGCCGGGCCAGGCCGAAAGCGCGGACACCGCGCCGCCGGGAAGGGTGGCGTCGCCCACCGCCTCGCGGATCGGCGCCAGCGCGCCCTTCATCACCGCATGGGCGGTGAGGGCGAAGACGATCAGCACGAGCAGAGCGCGCAGATTGCCGGTGCCGACCAGCACCGTGAGGCGCGAGACGCAGCCCCCCGTCAGCACCATGCCGGCGCCGAAGAGCGCGCCGCCCAGCAGCACGGAGGCGACCGGCAGGTCGGCCGCGAGAAAGCGGTGCGCCTCGAAGGAGATCAGATCGAGCGCGACCGCGAGCCGGGTGCCGGCGATCGCCGTCGCCAGCGCCATGACCCAGGTTCCAAGCGCCGGCAGGCAGTCGCGCCACGCGCCCACCAGGCTGCGGCGCAGGCAGAAGGCGCTGCGCTGCGCCAGCGCGCCGTAGGCCAGTCCCAGCACCAGCCCCAGCAGGACGGAGGCCGTGACCGGCGTCAGTTCCTCGAACCCGAACTCCTCGAACATGGGGAAGCGCCTCCTCCCGGCCAGGACGCCGTCGGGGTGTCCTCACCGACGGTTGAGTTCACGGCCGATCTGGGCTATTTCCAGGGAGCCGCGTCCCCATCGTCTAGTGGCCTAGGACACCGGCCTCTCACGCCGGAAACGGGGGTTCGAGTCCCCCTGGGGACGCCATCTATTCCGATTTTCTCCCGCTTGTCACGGGCTTGGCCCGCTGGCCCCTCTTCGCCCCCCGCATCGCGCCCGCCGCCCGAGGGAAATGAACAGGGGGGGTGAAGAGGGCCGGACCGCAGGTCCGGAGCGCGCGACCGCGCGCCGCGCCGAATGGCGCGCAGGCGAGCGAGCGGAGCTCGCGCCCGCCGTTGAGGGAAATGAATAGCGCCCGCCGTTGAGGGAAATGAATAAGGGTGGAGAGGGCCGGACCGCTGGTCCGGCGCGCGCGGCTTCTAGTGTACTGGCATGGCCAAGAAAGGCCGCGATCTCCGATTCCGTCGCGCCAGCCTGAGCCAGGGCAGTTGCTCCGGCCTTCCTAAGTCCATGCGCGGTGCAGCGCGAGAGGCCAGCCGCTTCGCACTCTTCCTTGAACCAATTGCCGAAGCTCGCGGCCCCGTAGCCTTTCCCGTGGTTGCCGTGCGCGAGCAACATCATTTGATCGGCTGGCAGGAGGGCAAGCTCCCTAGCCAATTCAGGCATGATAGGCACGATTACTTGCTCCCGCGTCTTACCGCGCGCGTAGTGGAGCCGGGGGTCGCGAATATTCGCCCGGGTCATGGCGGCGGCGTCCCGCCGGGCCGCACTGGTGTTGAGGAGAAGCTCAAGCGCCAGCCGTGCCCTGCTCCCTGTCGGGTGCGTGGCCCGGAAGGTCTCAACCTCTTCGTCGCTCCATGTGTGGAAGCCGCTACTCCGCACCTTGTTCGCCTCGGCGAGCGCAGCCGGGTTCGGGCCCGTGTAGCCGTGATACTTCGCGGCATGGCGGAACAGTTGGGCCAAGTCCTTCTTGACGCGGTTGCCGGCCACCGGCCCGGGCTTCTTCCGCATCAACTGCTCGACGTGCTGCGGCTTAATTTGGGCGTACAGTGCTTCGCCGATGATTTCCCTGATCCAGTCGAGCCGCCGTGCCTTGTGCTGGCGGGTCGCTACCTTGAGATTGCGGAACGCAGTCGACTGCAAGTAGTTCGCGATCAAGTAGGCGATCGTGCCGGGCTTTGTCCGCAACGTCGCTTGTCGCGAGCCTTCGATCGCTTCTTCGTAGGCGGCGCGGAATTCCGCCGAGCCGTAGGGTGCGTTGATGTAGCAGTCGATGGCGCGGCCCCTGATCTTGCGGCGGAGCCGGTGTCGCAGCTTGCCGTGGCGATCTTCCGAGGTGTAGACCCCCGGAAAGGGATTCTTTCGGCGCTTCATGGGTCTGGTGCCTTCTCAATCATCCGGGCGATTTCGTCGGACGCATCAACGGGGCGCTCTTCGCCGGGAATGATGGATACCTTGGTCCCGTCTGGCGTTTCAATCACCATGCGCAAGTCGTTGAAGCCCGCCGCGCGCATCGCCTTCGCATAACGCGTGAGCTCGGACTGACTGGGGCTGGCCTTAACTGAGGGCATTGTCTCACCTGCGTCAGTCGGCGGCGCCGACCACCAGAGGCTCACTCAGGGCGACCAAGACTAGTCTGTTCATCGTCCCTGCCTCCGTCGGGACTTCACAGCGGCCATGGCAGCGCTTCGCGCTGCGCGTGGCGCTTCGCCATCCGCTTCGGTACGTCGCCCTTGCGCGCGTCCGACAGCCCGAGCTCGCGCTCGATCGACGCCCACGTGCGCCTTCCGCGCGCCTTGAGCCGGTACGCCTGCCAACCCGTGTCCGAGTACGGCCGCCCTCGCCGAATCACGTCCCGAGCCTCCTCGTCCGGCGCGGGAGAACTCTTCTCGGCGAGCAGGCGGTCCTGAGCCTCGACAACAGGCACATACCACGACAGTCGCGGATCCCCGCCCCGTGCCGCTTCCTCGGCCAGCCTCTGCGTGTCGGTCACGTTCCATCCCCGACACCAGCGGCACGCGCGTTCCCAAACGGGCTTTCTGAACTGCCCCAAATTTTCGAGAACCCGATCGGCCGGTGACCCCTTCGGCGGCGGCGTCCACTCCATTTTTGTGCATTCCCGACTGTCCACTTCAGTCCTCCCAATTTTGTCCT
Source organism: Alphaproteobacteria bacterium (assembly GCA_965207055.1). GTDB lineage: Bacteria > Pseudomonadota > Alphaproteobacteria > UBA828 > UBA828 > WTGU01. The sequence continues at coordinate 829,722 of CBDBLP010000001.1, forward strand.
TCTGATTATGTCCCCCTGATGGGCGAGTGGGGCACTGGATCGTGCAGCGACCTGACACAATGCGGCCGCCGGCCGCCGCCGCCGGCCCCCCCCCCCCCCGGTGCGCGCGGGCGCGGGCGGGCGCGGCGTGCGTGGGCGCGCGCGTGGACGCGCAAGGGCGCGCTGGGCTTCGGGGCCAGGTGGGCGCCGTCGAGGCCGTCGAGGCGGGCGGGCGCGGGGCGCGGCGTCGCGGGCCTGGTCGAGGCGCCGGCGAGGCCGTCGAGGGCGCCATGCGTGGCGCGCGGGGTCGAGGCGGGCGAAGTTCGCATAATGTTGATTCTGGTAAATTATGAAAGCAGCCATTTCAATCACTTAGACTGTCTCCGTGATTATCGACGACCCGAGCCCCAAGATGTTGTGGCCGAAGCGCCGATGCTGCAGCGCACGCTGCGCTCTGCGCGCATGGCGCGGCCGTGCAGCGCTCGCGTATGTGTGCATGCGTTGAGGCGTTCAGTGCAGGGGTTCCGCGGGGGTCGAAACGCCCAAATGCAGGGGTACTAGGGTGCAGCAGTTTTGGTGGCTTAGTGTGGCGTGGAAAGCGGGGCAAGGACGGGATGCCTCGCGGCACCTGAGGTGGCCTCGCCTATTCGGACAGCCTGGCGGCTCGGCTAAGGTGTATTCCGGTTGAAGTTCAGGCCGCCAGAATCCCCTTGAACCGATCTTCCTGTTGCTGCTGTTGCGCCTGTGGAGATGTGGGCAAGGCGCGGAGCGGCTTGTCCATCATATCCACAGGCGTCTCGCCTCGGTAGGCCTCGGCCGGCGTCCGCCGGCCCAGCGCCATGTGCGGTCTCTCGGCGTTGTACAACCGAGCGCGAGACCGCCCATAGGACCCGCACACGCAGGTTGCTCTATCGGTGGCATCCTTGGAGCGGCCGCCTTGTCCGGATCCGTAATGTCGTAGAGAAGGCGGGCATTGCCCGCGCGCGATGCGCTCTCGACGGAACTGTACCGGACCTCTGGCAGGAAGTTCCGCTCTGGATGTTCGACCGCGTGGCCTGCGCGGGGACGCGCGTTGAGGAGCGTGGCCAGGTGGATCTCTCCACGTTGTCCGCTCTGGCATCGCTCGTGTCGGATGCGCTGGGTAAGGCTCCCGCGACGCGCGCAGGATGGGTCTCCGATGACCAGGATCGGGGAGAGACCCATGCGAGATCGACACGGGGCGCATCGCAGGCGCGGGAGGAGATCGGAGCAGCTCGATCTCTTCGCCCAGGCGGAGAGCAGCAGTCCGGAGGACACGCCGACATGGTGCGCGCTTCCGGGCCGGACACGCCGGAAGGCGACCGAGCTGATGGTTCGGCTGATGCTGGACCACGTGCACGATCCCCGCGATCCGGGGGCGGGCGGTCATAATGTCTGAGAAGATCGGAGCGCAGCATCTGCGCCGCAAGGCGATGCTCTATGTCCGGCAATCCTCGCCTCACCAGGTCATGCACAACCGCGAGAGCGGCACGCTGCAATACGCCATGACGGGTCGGCTGAAGGCGTTCGGCTTCTCGCAGATCGAGGTCGTGGATGAGGACCTGGGCCGTTCCGCGGCTGGCGCGGTCGCCCGTGCCGGCTTCGACCGCATGGTGGCCGAAGTCTGTCTCGGCAAGGTCGGCGCCGTAGCGGCGCGTGAGGTCTCGCGCTTTGCAAGGAACAGCCGCGACTGGCAGCAGCTGGTCGAGATGTGCCGCGTGGTCGACACGGTACTGATCGATCAGGACACGGTCTATGCGCCGCGCCAGAGCAACGATCGCCTGCTGCTCGGGCTGAAGGGCAGTCTGAACGAGTACGAGCTCGACCTGCTGCGCCAGCGCTCGCTCTCGGCCCGCTACGAGAAGGCGCGGCGCGGCGAGCTCGTGGTCGGCGCGCCGGTTGGCTTCGTCAAGGCGGGCGACCGGCTGGAGAAGGACCCGGACCGGAGGGTGCAGGAGGCGATCCGACTGGTCTTCGACAAGGTCGAGGAGCTGGGTAGCGCGCGACAGGCGCTGCTGTGGTTCCACGAGCACGATCTGAAGTTGCCGGCGAGGCAGGGCAACGGCGACATCGTGTGGCGCCGGCCGAGCTACGCCACCCTGCATCGGATGATCGTCAACCCGGCCTATGGCGGCGGCTATGCCTATGGCAAGACGACCGTGGAGCCGGGCTATGATGGGGCACGGGCGCGGCCGAGGATACGGCGCAAGCCGCGCGCCGAGTGGCTCACGCTGAAGCCCGGCGCGCACGAGGGCTATGTCGAGTGGGAACGCGCGGAGGCGATACGCAAGATGGTCAGCGACAATGTCTCCGCAAGCCGTCATCACGGCGCGCCCAAGCACGGCGATGCCCTGCTTGCGGGCCTCCTGCGCTGTCGCCGTTGCGGCCGCAAGCTGACGGTTCGCTATACTGGACAGAAGCACAACATCCCGCGCTACAGCTGTACCCGGGGCTGGCTCGACAATGGCGAGCCCCGCTGCATCGCGTTCGGCGGACTGCGGGTCGACGACGCGATCGAGGAGATGCTGCTCCAAGTGGTGGAGCCGGGGGCGATCGCGGCGGCCGTGGAGGCCGAAGCGCGACAGGCCGAGAGACGCGATCATGCTCGCGAGATGCTGGTCCGCGATCTCGAGGCGGCGCGCTTTGCGGCGGACCGCGCCTTCCGCCAATACGATGCCACCGATCCCGCCAATCGCCTGGTGGCGGCCGAACTGGAGGCGCGCTGGAACGCCGCGCTCGCCGACGTCGCCGGGATCGAGGCGAAGATCGCCGAACACGATGCGAGCGCGCCGCCATGCGAGGAGCTGTCACCCGCCTCCTTCGCCAGTCTGGCCGACGATCTGAAAGATCTCTGGGCCGCACCGACGACGGATGCCCGGCTCAAGAAACGCATCGTCAGAACCGTAATCCGCGAGGTGGTTGCCAACATTGACGAGGGCGCCAGCGAGATCGTGCTGACCGTTCATTGGGCGGGCGGCGTCCATACCGAACGGCGCCTGCCGAAGCGGCGGCGCGGGCAGCGCAACAGCACCGCGCCCGATATCATCGAAGCCGTCCGCCTGCTGGTCCGCATCGCCGGCGACGATCTGATCGCGGGGCTTCTGAACCGCAACGGTTTGGTCACCGGCAATGGCAATCGCTGGACACGGGAGCGGGTGACCTCGCTGCGATCCCACCACCGGATCCCGGTCCATCGCCCGGCACCCGACGGCATTGAGCCCTGGCTCAACTTGACCAAGGCCGCCAGGCTTCTTCACATCACCCCCAAGACACTCAGGCGGGCCGCAGAGAACGGTGAGATCGACGCCGTCCATCCGCTCGCCGACGGTCCGTGGATCTTCAGCCGGCCGGTTCTCGAAGGCGAAGCGGGAAAAGCCCTCGTCGAGCGCGCCAGATCACACCCCAGACACCCCGCGGGACCGCATCCCGATCAACAAAACCTCTTCTCTTCAATGGCATAGACAGATGGGTGTTGTAATGCCGGATTGTAGAAGCCGATCCAGTCGCCGATGACGCGACGGGCGGTGAAGCCGTCGGCGATGTCGTGCAGGTAGACCGCCTCGTATTTGAGCGAGCGCCAGAGCCGCTCGATAAAGATGTTGTCCATGCACCGGCCGCGGCCGTCCATCGAGATGCGGATGCCGGCCTCCCGCAGGCGCCCGGTGAAGGCGAAGCTGGTGAACTGACTGCCCTGATCGGTGTTGAAGATCTCCGGCGCCCCATATCGCGCCAGGGCCTCGTCGAGCGCGTCCGTACAGAAGCCCGCATCCAGCGTGTTCGACAGCCGCCAGGCCAGCACAAAGCGGCTCGCCCAGTCCATGATCGCCACCAGGTAAAGGAAGCCGCGCCGCACCGGGATGTAGGTGATGTCGGCGCACCAGACGTGGTCCGGCCGCTCGATCGCCAAGCCGCGCAGCAGATAAGGGTAAACCCGGTGCTCGGGATGCGGCGCGCTGGTGCGCGGCGCCCGATAGATCGCCTCAAGCCCCATCAGGCGCATCAGCCGGGCGGCCCGGCGCCGCCCGATCCGCACACCCTCGCGGCGAAGATGGCGAACCATCTGGCGGGCGCCGTAGAACGGATACTTCAGGAACAGATCGTCGATCCGGCGCATCAGCGCCAGCGTCTCCGCGCATTCCCCTTTCGGCGTGTAGTAGAGCGACGAGCGCCCGATCGTCAGCAGACGGCACTGCCGGCTCAGGCTCAGCGCCGGATGGTCGCGCACCACCATCGCACGACGCTCGGGCCGGCTCATCGACCGGACCCGCGCGACAAAAATCCCGCTCCACGATCAACTCCCCGATCTTGGCGTGAAGATCACGAACCTCGCCCTCATGATCCCGGACCCGGCGCTCCGTGCCCTTCGAAAACAGCTCGGCCAGACCCTCGATCGCCTGGCGCTTCCAGGCGCCCACCTGGTTCGGATGGACCTGGTACTGCGAGGCGATCTCCTGAAGCGTCCGATCGCCTCGAAGCGCCTCAAGCGCAACCTTCGCCTTCAGCTCCCCCGAAAACCGGCGTCGTTTGCTGCTCATCTGTATTCCTCCGTCACACGGTGGAATACACCTTAGCGACCTGTCCGGTTTTACCGGGGCCACCTCACCGGGCTCGTGCCGCTGAGGCACCCTCAAACAGATCGGTGAGCGGTGCCCGGCTCGTCGCTAAACGGTCATGTGCCTGCGTACGATTTCGTCGGTCAGCGCGTCGATCGTTCCGCTCGCCGCGATCTCGCCCTTCTCGATAATGCAGAAGTGTTGGGACGCCGCTCGCGCGAATTTCACGTTTTGCTCGACCAGAACGATGGTCAGGCCGACCTCTTTGTTGAGCCGCTGAATCGTGTCCTCGATCTGCTCGACGATATTGGGCTGGATGCCCTCCGTGGGCTCGTCGAGCAGCAGGATGCGGGGCTCGGACGCCAGCGCCCGTGCGATTGCCAATTGCTGCTGCTGGCCGCCCGACAGCAATCCGGCCCTGCGGCCCAGGTTGTCGCGCAGGTAAGGGAACAAATCCCTGACAAGGTCTGGCACCAGACGCTTTCGGTCGGTCCGCCCGTAACATCCCATCAAGATATTGTCGCGGATCGAGAAATCGGGAATGAGCTCCCGGCCCTGGGGCACGTAACCGATTCCGTCGCGGGCGCGAAGATAGGTCGGCCTCGTGGTGATGTCCTTGCCGTCCAGCGTGATCGTGCCGCGTGTGCGAACCTCCAGCCCCAGAATGCTCTTGAGCAGCGTTGTCTTGCCGACGCCATTGCGCCCCAAGATGCTGACGATTTCGCCGCTATGAACCGACAAATCTATTTCGCGCAAGACGTGGCTCGCGCCGTAGTAGGCATCCACTTGCGAGAGTTCAAGCATGGGTGATGCCGCCGCTGCCTAGATAAGCATCGATCACTGTCTTGTCGTTTTCGATTTGCTCGACCGTCCCCTCTGCGAGCTTCTTTCCCAGGTGCATGACGGTGATGATCTCGCAAATGGAGCGCACGAAGGTCATGTCGTGCTCGACGACGATGATGGAATGTTCGGTCTTGAGGCCGTTGATGATCTCGGAGGTCTTTTCCGTCTCTTGGGCCGTCATGCCCGCCGTCGGCTCGTCCAGCAGCACGAGCCTCGGCGACTGCACCAGCACCATGCCGAGCTCCAGCCATTGGGATTGCCCGTGCGACAAGCTGCCGGCGATCGTCGCGCTTTCATCGGCAAGGCTGGTCAGCTCCATCGCGCGCTCGACCTGAAGGTTGCGCTGGCGCGGCTTCGCGCTCACCGCGAGGTTCCGCCATACCGACAGGCTGCGGGTATGGGCCACCTCGAAGTTTTCGCGCACCGTCAGGTCCTTGAAGATGCTCGGCACCTGAAATTTCCGGCCGATCCCTCGCCGCGCAATCTTGTGTTCCTGCCCATTGGTAATGTTGTCGCCCAAGAAGGTCACCTTCCCCCCGGTCGACTTGGTGCGGCCGGTGATGAGGTCCATGAGCGTCGTCTTGCCGGCGCCGTTGGCCCCGATCAGGACCCGCAGCTCTCCTTCTTCCACGGTCATGTCGAAGCCATCCACCGCGCGAAAGCCGCGGAAGTTCACCTCCAGGTTCTCAATTTCCAAGATCGCTGTCATGCCAAGCCGATTGCCTCTTCGACATTCGAATCTTCAGGCAAGGCCCTTCGCCTCACACCCCATCGCCTTACCTGACACGCCGTTCCTTAGCTCTCTTGTGGAGCCATTCCAACGCCAGATCCGCCGCTGCTTGGACGACGCCCGCGAGCCCGCGCGGCATCACCAGAACGACGAACAAGAAGATCGCGCCGATGATGAGCTGCCAGGCCTCCACCAGCATTGCCGTTTCGCTGACCGTGGCTTCGACCACGTTCAACATGATCGCGCCGAGGCAGGCGCCCAACAGCGACCAACGGCCGCCAACGGCCGCCCACACCACCATCGAAATGCTGAAGCCGATATTCATGTAGGTGGGCGAGGCAAACTCGGCCGCGATCACATAAAGCATGCCCGCCAGGCCCGCGATCGCCGCAGAGATGCAGAAGAAGAACACCTTGTAAATCGCGACGTCGTAACCGAGATAGCGCACGCGCTCTTCGTTGTCGCGGATGGCTTGCAGCACCACGCCAACCTTGGTGTTGACCAGCCAGCGTGCGCCGATCAGCACCAAGCAGGTGATGATCGCGATGAGATAGTAGGTCTCGACGAGATAGGGATCGAACTCGAGGCCGCCGACCGTGAACCAGCCGAGATCGGTCAGTCCGTTGAAGCCGTTGATCAGTGGCTGCGCGTCGATAACAAGGAGGCGCACCAGCAGGCACAAGGCGAGCGTCAGGATCGCGACATAAACGCCCGAAATCCGGGCGCGGAACATGGCGTAGCCGATCACGAATGCAATGAGCGTCGGCATGACCAGACCCATGGCCACGCCGAACCACTGCTCCTTGAAGGGTATCCAGAGGAAGGAACCCTGGTTGATGCAGCAGAGGTCGATCGGCGCGCCCGGCTCCGACGTCCACAGCATGAAGTCGGGCACCGGCTCGTCCGCCGACCCCTGCTGCAGGCTCGTCGGGCTCGCCAGCTTCAACGACATCGCCAGCATGTAGGCGCCGAAGCCGAAGAAGAGGCCCTGGCCCAGATTGAGGATTCCGGCGTAGCCCCAGGACATGCTGATGGCGATGCCGAGCATGCCGAACACCAGGTACTTGGAGATCCGGTTGAGCCAGAAAACGTCCATGACGAGCGGGAGGAGCATGACGACGACGATGAACAACCCGTACGCGGCGAGCTGCAGGTTGCTCCGGGTCAAGAGCTGCATCGTCAGCGCCCCCGGCGGGAGAACAAGCCCTGGGGCCGCAGGATGATGACGACGATGATGACGCCGAACACGATTGCCCTGGCGAGCACGTCATTCAGCAGGCTCGCCACCCATCCCTGGACCTCGCCCAGGATTATGGCCGAGCCGAGCGTGCCGAAGAGGCTGCCGACACCGCCCATGACCACGACCAGGAAGCCGTCGATCACGAAGGGCGTTCCCATGCTGGGTGAGACGGTCTTGAAGCCGGCCAGCATCACGCCGGCCGCGCCGGCCAGCGCGGAGCCGTAGGCGAAGGTCCACGCGTTGATCTTCTTGTCGTCGATGCCGCAGCAGGACGCGATGCCGCGATTGCGCGACACCGCGCGCAACTGCATGCCGAATGAGGTGTGGAAGATCAGCCACCAGGTCAGAACGAAGAGCCCGATCGTGAGGACGATAATGAAGGAGCGGTAGGGCTGCACCACGAAGTCGCCGACCAGGAAGGTTTCCCGGAAGAACGAGGGGACCGGGACGTTCTGCAGACCCGGCCCCAGGCCATCGATATGCAATCCCGCGAAGGCGGCGCCGAATTCGAGGCGGATGGCTTGCTGGATGATGATCGCAAGCCCCCATGTCGCGAGCAGCGTATCCAGCAGGCGGCCGTAGAGTCGTCGCACCACGAAGCGCTCGATGGCGTAGCCGAACGCGCCGGTGACGACGAAGGCGACCGGGATGCACAGGAGAAAATGCAGGCCGAAGTGAGTTTGGCAGAGAACGGTGACGTAGGCGCCGATCATGACGAGCTCGCCATGCGCCATGTTGATGACACCCATGGTGCCGTAGGTGATGGCGAGCCCGAGAGCGACCAACAGCAAAATGGACGAAAGACTCAGTCCGATGAAGAATACGTCGGCCATACTATGTGAGCCGTTTCGGTTCCGGCGATGCGTGACTCCAGGCTGAGGGGGGCCGGCGTCGAGACACCGGCCCCCTTGGCGTCAGCGCTTAGGTCTTGAGCTTGCTGGAATCCAGGCCCGCTTGCGTGCAGAAGAGATTGTCGGGCGCTTCGCCATACGCCGAATAGGGGAGCGGCATCAGCGGCTCCGCGTATTCGTCGACGATCTCGGCCTGCCCGTCCGAGCCCCACACGCCGATGCGCGGGGTCAGCCAGCAATGCAGGTTCTCGGGCTCGATTCTCACGCGCCCTTCCGGTGCATCGACCTCTTGTCCCTTGGAGGCTTCGCGAACCGAAAGCGGATCGACCTCGCCTGCCTTCTCCACCGATTGCGCCCACAGGAACACCTGGAAATAGGCGCATTCCATGGCGTGATAGGTGACGGTATCGTCGCCCATCGTCCGCTTCACGTCTTCCACGAACTTCTCGTTCGCCGGATTGCTCACCGACTGGAAATAGGGGAAGGACGTGACGCTGCCCGCGGCATAATCGGGCCCCATCGCCTGCACTTCGATTTCCGAGCACACGGTGGCAAAGATGGGGAACTTGTCGTAGCTCAGGCCCTGGTTGATGAACTCACGGCGGAAAGCCACGATCGAGTCGCCGACCACGTTGGAGTAGACGCAGTCACACTCGCCGGCTTCCCACATGGTCTTCATCTTGTTGACCATCGAACCCCATTCCGTGTGACCGAGTTCCAGGTACTCGTCAGCCACCCAGGAGCCGCCTTCCCTCTCCACCAGGATCTTGCAGACCTTGGCCATCTCACGCGGGTAGATGTAGTTCGACCCGACAATGAAGAACTTGTTGTAGCCCTGGTTCGTGATCCAGGGGACAAAGTTCTCTTGCTGCTGGTTGGGAACGGCGCCCGTGTATATGACGTTCTTCGAGCACTCGAACCCTTCGTAGAACGTGGGATACCAGTACAGGTTCTTGCGCTTCTCGAACACCGGCAACGCGGCCTTGCGGCTCGCCGACGTATAGGAGCCGAAAACGGACGGCACCCGGTCCCGCACGACGAGCTTGTTGGCCTTCTCGTTGAAGGTGCGCGGGTCGGAGGCCGGGTCTTCGATGATCGGCACCACCTTCTTGCCAAGAACGCCACCGTTCGCATTGATCTGATCGATGGCCATCTCGGTAACTTTACTCAGCTGCTTCTCGACGATCGCTGTCGTACCCGTCAGCGAGTAAAGAACGCCGACCTCGATCTCGTCATCGTCGGCCCAGGCAAATTGATAGTCCTTCACCCAGACATGCGGGAACGTAGTTACTCCAGCCGCACCGAGTGCGATACCGGATTTCTTCAAGAAGTCTCGACGTCTCATAGCTCCCTCCTCCCCATGAATTGTGCAAGCACAAAGGGCGATCTACGGTTGTCGTTTGTTTGATTAATGGACGATATCCAGCCGCCTTTCAGCGCGGCCGCAAAGGTGGGTTGGACAAGCAAAACTGAACGGAGTGCGCCCACCTCTTTCTCCCTGGCGGTCTTCGTAGCCTGCCGCTTCCACCCTCGACCCCAATGCAGAGAACAGGGTGGCTCACGGCATGCCGCCTAGACACGTCGCAAGTATCGTATGGGTGCCCCTACCCACCGTCAAGCAGCGGCGCTCCCCGGACGACGCAGGGGAGCACCCCGATGCCATGGCGCGCCGCGACGATCGAGTGCCTACCGATGGCCTTTGCCCTGGTGACGGAAATGCAAACCCGTTAACGAGACGCTGGACCCTCCGGCATGATCGCGCCCATACTTCGAGGACAAGAAATAACGATCACGACAGGGAATGGAGGGGACGATGGATCTCATCCTGGCGAACGGCAAGATCGTGACCGCCCACGAGAGTTACGACGCCGATGTCGGAATCGAGGACGGCGTCATCAAGCAGATCGGGCACGGGCTCGGGCCCGCCGGCCGCACAGTCGATTGCAGCGGCAAGATTCTCTTCCCCGGCGGCGTCGACGTGCACACCCACGTCGAGTTCGAGCTGATGGGGCAGGAGACCGCCGACGACTTCCACTCGTCCACGGTGGCCGCCGCCTGCGGCGGCATCACGACGATCTGCGACTACGCCTTCCCGGAACCCGGCCAGTCACTGCAGGATTGCCTGGTCCGCTGGAACCAGCGCGGCGAGAAGTCGGTGATCGACTATGGTCTGCACCCGACAATCTTCCAGCCCGGCGAGCACACCCTCTCCGAGATGCGGGACTGCGTCGCCGACGGCTACACCAGCTTCAAGATCTTCATGATCGGCTTCTCCGAGTTCGACAAGTACGCGCCCCAGTACCTGCGCTGCATGGAGGAGGCCGGCAAGCTCGGCGCGATGGTCAACATCCACTGCGAGGACCAGTGCTGCATTTCCTACATGACCCAGAAGCTGGAGGAGGAGAACAACTCCAACGTCCGCACCTTCCCGGATTCCAGGCCGCGCATCTCGGAAGGACTCGCCGCCCGCCGCGCGCTCTGGATGGCCCACGTCGCCGACGTGCCGGCCTACCTCGTCCACCTCTCGTGCCAGGAGGGGCTGGATGCGCTGAACGATGCGCGCGGGCGCGGCCAGACCTGCTACGGCGAGACCCGGCCGATCTACCTCCACCTCTCGCGCGAGCGCTTCAACGAGGAGGTGGACCCCGAGCGCTACGTCGGCTGGCCGCCGCTACGCGAGGCCGACCAGATGGAGGTGATGTGGCAGGCGCTGGACAGCAACGTGCTCCAGACCGTCGCCACCGACCATGTCGGCTGGAACATGAAGCAGAAGAAGGCGAGCGTGACCGTCGACGAGCTGCTGCCCGGCATGTCGAACCTGGAGACGGTGCTGCCCATGCTCTATTCCGAGGGCGTGCGCGAAGGCCGGCTCTCGCCCCACCGCTTCGTCGACGTGAGCGCGACCAAGCCGGCCAAGCTCATGGGCATGTATCCGCAGAAGGGCACCATCGCGGTGGGCTCCGACGCCGACGTCATGGTGTTCGACCCGGAGAAGCCCGTCACCATCCGCCAGCGCGACATGCACTCCAAGCAGGACTGGGAGCTGCACGAGGGCTTCGAGGTCACCGGCTGGCCGACCATGACGATCTCCCGCGGCGACATCATCGTGGAGAACGGCAAGGTCAACGCGGAGGCCGGCCGCGGCAAGCTGGTCAAGCGCCGCACCTACACCTCGTAGTCGCGAACGGGGCCGGTCGGGTGGCGCAGGCGCTCGGGGCAGCGAGCCCGCACCAGGAGCCGCGGGCGGAGACCGGCGCCGCGCTCCGGGTCGAGGACCTCTACAAGAGCTTCGGCGATCTGGAGGTGCTCAAGGGAGTCTCGCTGACCGCCTACGAGCACGACGTCATCGCCATCCTGGGCGCGAGCGGCTCCGGCAAGAGCACGCTGCTCCGCTGCATCAACCTGCTGGAGGTCCCCGACGCAGGCGAGGTCCACGTCGGCGGCGAGCTGATCCGCATGAAGCGCGACCGGCGCGGCCGAGCGCTGCCGGCTGACCGGCGCCAGGTCGACCGCATCCGCGCCCGCCTCGGCATGGTGTTCCAGCAGTTCAACCTGTGGTCTCACCTCACCGTGCTGCAGAACGTCGTCGAGGCGCCCATCCACGTGCTCAAGCTGCCCCGGCGCGAGGCGGCGGACAGGGCGCGGGCGCTGCTGGACAAGGTCGGCCTCGCGGACAAGCACGACTACTTCCCCGCCCACCTCTCGGGCGGGCAGGAGCAGCGCGCCGCGATCGCCCGCGCGCTCGCGATGGAGCCCGACGTCATGCTCTTCGACGAGCCCACCTCGGCGCTCGACCCGGAGCTCGTCGGCGAGGTGCTGAAGGTCATCCGCGATCTCGCCGAAGAGGGCCGGACCATGCTGATCGTCACCCACGAGGTCGGCTTCGCCCGCGATGTCTCGTCGCGGACCCTGTTCCTGCACGAGGGTCAGATCGAGGAGGAAGGCCCGTCACGGGCGCTGCTCGACGATCCCCAATCGCCGAGGCTCAGGCAATTCCTTTCGGGCCAGCGCGGCGACGCTTAGCCCATGCTCCCCCAACACCACCAGCGAAGGAGAACGGAGAGATGAAGAAACTCGCATTCATAGGCGTCCTCGCGGCGCTCGCGCTCGCGGCCGGCACGGCGGCGGCCGACATGAAGAAGGTCACGCTTGGCACCGAAGGCGCCTACCCACCCTTCAACTGGATCGACGAGAACGGCGATCTCCAGGGCTTCGACGTCGAGATCGGCAACGCGCTTTGCGCCGCAGCCAACCTGGAGTGCACCTGGGCGGTGCAGGACTGGGACGGCATCATCCCCGGCCTGCTCGCCAAGAAGTACGACGCCATCGTCGCCTCGATGTCGATCACCGAGGAGCGCAAGAAGAAGGTCGACTTCACCGGCAAGTACTACACCACGCCGGCCAAGTTCGTGCACATGAAGGGCTCGGGCATCGAGATCACGAACGAGGGCCTGGAGGGCCTGGCCGTCGGCGTGCAGCGCGCGACCATTCACGAGAACTTCCTGCGCGACAACTACGGCGACATCGTCAGCATCAAGGCCTACGCCACCCAGGACGAGGCCAATCTCGACTTCGTCGCAGGCCGCGTCGACCTGCTGCTGGCTGATTCGATGGCCCTGCAGGGGGGCTTCCTCGACACGCCGGACGGCGAGAACGCGGAATTTATCGGCCCCGACTTCACCGATCCGCGCTGGTTCGGCGACGGCGCCGGAATCGCCGTGCGCAAGGGCGAGGCCGAGCTTCTCGACGCGCTCAACGGCGCCATCGCGGCCATCCGTGCCGACGGCACCTACAAGGCGATCAACGACAAGTACTTCGATTTCGACGTCTACGGCGACTGATCGCCAACGACACATGCGCGGGCGGCTGTTCCACGCCGCCCGCGCCCCGATAAGTTAGCGGGTCGGGCCGATGCTCGATCTCAAGGGCTACGGCTGGATGCTGTGGCAGGGCCTCGAGCTCACCATCCTGGTCGGGCTCGGGGCCATGGTGCTGGCGCTCGCCCTCGGCCTGCTCGGCGCCTGGGGCAAGCTCGCCCGCCCCCGCGTCGGCCGCTGGGCCGCCGGCACCTACACCACCGTCATCCGCGGCGTGCCGGAGCTGCTGCTGATCCTGCTGGTCTATTACGGCGTGCCGACGCTGATTCAGGACATCGCCGAGGGCGCCGGCTACGACATCATCCTCGACATCAACCCCTTCATCGCCGGCGTCATCACCATCGGCTTCATCTACGGCGCCTTCGCGACCGAGGTCTTTCGCGGCGCCTTCCTCGCCGTGCCGCGCGGGCAGATCGAGGCGGCGCGGGCTCACGGCATGGGCCGCGCGCTCACCTTCCGCCGCATCGTGATGCCGCAGATGTGGCGCTTCGCGCTCCCCGGCCTCGGCAACGTCTGGATGGTGCTGATCAAGGCGACGGCGCTGATCTCGGTGATCCAGCTCGAAGAGCTCATGCGCAACGCCGACGTCGCGGCCCGCGCCACCAAGCTGCCCTTCACCTTCTTCTTCGTCGCCTCGCTCTTCTACCTCGGCATCACCATCGTCTCGATGGTGGTGCAGCGCCGCGCCGAGGTGTGGGCCAACCGCGGCGTGCGCAGGGCCTGAGGCGGACGATGGATCTCGCAATCATCTGGGAGAGCCTGCCCCGCCTGCTGGACGGCGCGGCGCTCACGCTGGAGATCACCGTCATCAGCGTGGTTATCGGCCTCACGCTCGCGGTGCCGCTCGCGATCATGCGGCTCTCGCCCAACCCGCTGCTGTGGATGCCGGTCTACGGCTACATCCTCTATTTCCGCGGCACCCCGCTCCTGGTGCAGCTCTTCCTGATCTACTACGGCTCGGGCCAGTTCCGGCCCTTCCTCGATTCGATCGGGCTCTGGGTGCTGTTCAAAGAGGCCTACTTCTGCGCCCTGCTCACGCTCACCCTCAACACCGCGGCCTACACGGCCGAGATACTGCGGGGCGCGATCCAGGGCGTGCCGCACGGCGATATCGAGGCGGCGCGGGCGGTCGGCATGTCGGGCACCCTGCTCTACTGGCGTATCGTGCTGCCCAAGGCCTTCCGCATCGCGCTGCCGGCCTACACCAACGAGGTGGTATTCCTGCTCCAGGCGACCTCGCTGGTCTCGATCATCACGCTGCTGGACCTCACTGGGGTCGCCCGCATCATCGTCGCCCGCAGCTTCGAGCCCTACAAGCTCTACATCACGGCCGGCCTGATGTACCTCGCGATGAGCTACTTCTTCATCCTGCTCTCGCGCTTCATCGAGTACCGCCTCTCCGGCCACATGCGCGAACGCCCTGCGAGCGGCCGCACGGCCTCCGCACCACGCTAATCCGCGAACGCGTTGCGGTACTCCTCGTCGCTCAGGACGCTCGCGCCGGTGAGGCGAAGTTCCCTGCGTGCCGGTGTCAGCGACGGGTCGGCGATGGCGGCGAGGAGCCCCGCCCGCAACCGCTCGATATCTTCGTCCGGCGTCGCGGCGCCGGTGACGTAGGGCATGCCCGGCGCGGGCGGCGACGAAGCCAGGATCCGGGTGCCGCGCAGCTCGTCTGCGGACTGGTCGGAGAGCAGCGCGTGGGTGACGCAATCGACCGCGCAGGCGTCGGCCTCCCCCGCGGCAACGCAGCGGATGCTGGCGCGGTGGGAGCCGGATGTCACGATGTCTCCGAAGAAGGACTGCACGTCGTCGCCGGCCGCCAGGATGCGCCGCCAGACGTGGTAGCCCGAATAGGATGTCATTCCGTTGACGGCCAGCCCGCAGCCCCGCAGGTCGCCGACCGACTGCGCCTCCGCGCTCTCGCGGACGATGACGTGAGCCGCATACCCGGCGACTTCGCAGCCCGGCGCATCGTAGCTGGGAGTCGCGATGAGCTTCACCGCCGGCCCGATGAGGTTCACCAGGGGATAGCCGCAGGTCTGGCTGAAGAGCAGCCCGGGCGCGCGCCAGTGGCCGTGATAGTCGTCCGGCCACGTCAGCGTCTCGGGAACGTCCCGCACGCCGCACTCCCGCAGGTGCCGGGCGAGGCCCGACCACCAGCGCTCTGTCGCAGGGCGCAGCTCGGCCTCGCAATACATCGGCAAGCTGGCGAGGCGCGTCGCGGCGGTCATCGGCTTGCGGGCGATTCGGCCGGGCGCTTCCGCATCAGCCCGTGGCGATGGGGCTCCGGCCCGCCGCGTCGTCCTCGGCCTTGAGCTTTTCGGCCGCAGCCAGCGCCGCCTCCGGTTTATCGAAGCGCATGTCCTCGAACATGATCAGCGGCTTCGCGCGGTCGGCCGCAAGCTGGCCCACGCACCATTCCTCGTCCGGCTTGGTGCAGACCACGACGTAGAAGCCGGGGATGGGCCCGAGCTTGTGGGCGTTCAGCGCGAAGAGCACCTCGGAGAGGTCGTTGAGCTTGTCGGGATCGAGGCCGCCGAGCAGCGCCTCCTCCAGCGCGGTCGCCTGCGCGCGCGTCGGCAGCATCTTCTTGCCCGGCGGGGGCATGACCATGGGCATGAGAGAGCTGCGGGTCTTGTCCGAAATGCTCATCCGCACACTCTCTCCGCCCAGGCTGAGGCGACGTTACGCCGCCGTCGCTTGCGTCGACTCCTCCGGGTCAGGGCAGCGGCCCGTCCTGGAGGAAGCCGTTGATCACGTTCTCCATGATCTTGGAGACGTTGTTGTCGTAGTCGTTGTGCGAAAGGCTGCCGCACCAGACCAGGGAGCCGGGCCCGAACACCGCGCCGTCGTTGGGCGTCTTGTAGTAGATCATGTCGGCCCGGATCTGCGGGTTCTCGTGCCCGCCACCGTAGTAGCCGCGGCAGGCGAAGTGGATCTCCTCGTTGACCTGGAGCATCAGGTCGGTGTGGCCTTCCGAGCGGGCGAGCAGATAGCCGTGGTGCGGCGTGCCGAACTCGAGGTCGTAGCGGTCGAGCTCCAACCCCGCGGCGCCGCCGCCGACG
This sequence comes from Alphaproteobacteria bacterium, assembly GCA_965207055.1. GTDB lineage: Bacteria > Pseudomonadota > Alphaproteobacteria > UBA828 > UBA828 > WTGU01. The sequence continues at coordinate 845,878 of CBDBLP010000001.1, forward strand.
AGGCCGAAGTCGCCGATGATCTCGTCATCGCCGATGCCATCGAAGATCCACTCGCACTCCGAGCGGAAGCTGTCGGCCTCGCGCCGGTAGTAGGACGACACGTCGAAGCCGTAGGCCGTGAAGGTGAGGCCGCAGACCTTGCTCGGGATCCGCCCCCGCGCCCGCCACATGCCGCCGAACTTGCCGTCGAAGGCATTGTTGTACTCGCCGGGGTTGGCGGTCCAGGCGCGGGTGCCCGCCTCGCCCTTGCGCACCTCGATGATGTTGCCGTTGTCCGGGTGGTACTGGCTGCACCAGTAGAAGCCGTCGGCGCCGAGGTAGAGCCAGCGGCCGCCCTGGTGCTGGTAGGCCTCGTAGGCGTCGATCATGGCCTCGGACGAATACTCCGGATGCGAGCCCGTCAGCACGACGCGGTACTGGTTCAGGAGCGCGACGCCCTCGCGGTCCAGGTCCTCGTCGGTGTGCAGGTCGTAGTCGAAGCCCACGGCCTCCAGCCAGTCGGTGAGGTGCAGGTCGCCGTTGAGCTGCCAGAGCGAGGGCGAGAGCCAGTGCCGGTATTTTGGCCGCATGTTGAGGATCGGCCGGAGCCTCGACGAGTAGCAGACGCCGCTGCCGTCCGAGTGCAGCGAGTAGGTCGAGAGGCCGTACTCGCGATGCTCGTTTAGGTAGAGGTCGGAGGCCTGCATCAGCGGCACCTTGCCCGCGAGCAGCTGCGCCACCACCGAGTTGGTTGCCAGGTTGTCGTTGGAATAGGCGAGGTAGCTGTTGGTCGGGATGATCACCGCGACCTTCGCCGAGGGCTGGTCCTTGGGCGGGCGCACGACGAAGGGGATGTAGTCCTCGGTCGCCGACGACTCCTCGCCGCCGATGCGGAGACGCGCGGCGTAGAAGCCGCTCTTCAGCCCCTCGGGCGCGGTGAAGCTGAAGTCCGCGTCCCACCTGGCGTCGTCGATATCGTCGTCATGGAAGTGGATCGCGCCGTATTCCTCGGGCGCGTGGTGGTAGACGATCTCGTCGGCAGTCCAGTTGTAGCCGGTCATGCCGCGCGCCGGCAGGTTGATCGCGAAACCGTTCAGCACGTTGGGCGAGGTGTCGATGATGTAGGTGGATGCGATGCTCTTGGTGATGTTGGCCTGGAAGTCCCAAGCGCCGACCACCGCGCGCCGCAGGTCCGCCGGGCAGCCCTTGAAGCCGCGCGCCAGTGCGTCGATCTCGTGCTTGCCGAGTGCGGCGGCGGTAAGCCTGGGGCGGTCGATCTTGCCGTTGTAGGTGTCGCACTGCTCGGGCAGCCCCACCGGGGTCAACGCCTCCTTGTAGTGCGCGCCGCAGATCGAACGGCCCGAATCCGAGACCTTCGTCGATGCCGCCATGAGGAAGGGCGCATCGTTGACGCCGGGTCCGGTGCTGCAGCTGTCCGAAACCTCGGCCGTGGTCTCCTCCGCCGGGTGCAGCAGCGCCATGCCGAGGCCGCCGTTCGCCGACGTGACCACCGGCTCCTGATAGAGGTGCATCGCGCCGCTCTCCGCGTCGTAGGAGGCGGCGGCGAGATACCAGACCTTGCGCAGCAGCGGCTTGCCGGTGGAAAGCTTGTGCACGTGGTTGCCGTCACCGATGCAGAACGCGAGGCTGCCGTCGTCGTCCACGAAGAGCCCGTAGCCGGTGTCGTTCACCCACTTGGTGAGGATGCCCTGGCGGCCCTTGGTCGGCGTCGTCGGGAAGATGAAGGCCTGGATGGTGAAGCTCGACACGGACATGCGCTCGTCGTGCGGCACGATCACGTAGGAGCCGCCGTGGATCTTCTGGTTGCGCCCCGTGTGGTTGCCGTCGAAGGGCGCGTCGATCTCTTCTTCCTTGTAGCCCGGCCCGTCGGGGTTGGTGTCGCCGTGAATGAGGCGGACGAGCTTGGCCTCGTAGTCTTCGCCCTTCTCGGAGTTCACATAGAAGGTGATGTCATCGCCCGGACGGATCGAGTAGCAGTCGCTGTATCCGGTGATCCGCAGCATGTCGTGTCTCCCAACCGTGTGTTCGTCGAATTCAGAGGGGCGTCTACGAGCCGTAGCCGTAGAGCGAGAGCAGGTCGTTGACGCGCTTCACGAAGATCGCGTGCTCGCACGCGTCCTCGCTCGAATACGCCTCGTCCTCCAGGATCTTGACCGGCTCCCCGCGCACGCCGGAGGTGATGCCGATGCGGTATTCCTCGTGGGGCTTGGTGCAGATCCGCACGTACTTGCCCGTCATGGGCGCGCGCCGCAGCTTGTCGATCACCGTGATGAGATCGGGGCTGTGACCGACGCCGGCCTTGCCGCCCTTGCCGGGCTTGCCGACCGGGTTGTTGCGGTGCTCCTCGATCAACCGCTCGCGCGTCGCCGGATCGGTGAGCAGCGGCAGCACATAGTTGCGGGTGATGAAATCATCGGTCGAGGCCCGGCCCTGATCGAGCTGTATACCGGTCTCTTCGGGGATATTCGGTCGCATCATTTCCTCCCTAACGCGCGTCCCGCCTCTCCCTCAGCCGCGAGGGGCAGAACGGCCGACGGAACCGCCGGCAACTTGCCCGATGGCATGGGCCATGACAAGGGGGCCTACCAGTATGACTTTTTGGCGAAATTCGCGGCGCCTGGCGCCGGCTGTCAGCCCTCGCGATCGGGGCGTTTCTGCCCGGTGAGCTTGCGCCAGAGCCTGGATATCCAACCCTCCTTCCCCGCGGCCGCCTCGCTGGCCTGGGCGCGGCATTCCTCCATGACGTGGGGCGGCGTGAGGCGATAGGCGAGCCAGAGCGCGAACGCCGCCACTGCGAGGTCGTCGAGCATCCCGAGCACGGGAATGACGTCGGGGATCAGGTCGACGGGGCTCGCGAGATAGGCCAGCAGGACGATCAGCAGCGCCTTGACCGGCCAGGGCGTCTCCCGGTGGCGGAATACCAGCCAGAGAGTGTGAACCTCGAGCGCAAGGCGCCGCGTCAGCCGGTCGAGGAAGGCGATGAGACTGTCTGCGGCCTCGCCGGCCTCCGGCTTGTCCGGCCGCTCCGGCTCAGCCGGCGGCACGGTCGCGCTCGAGCGGCTCCCGGTTCTTGAGCAGCACGTAGAGCGCGCCGGTGCCGCCGCTGCTCTCGGGCGCGTTGGTGATGGCGATGATGTGCCGGCGCAGCGCCGGCTCGTTGAGCCAGCGCGGCACCATCTGGCGCAGAACGCCGCCCTTGCCGCTCGCGACCGAGCCCTTGCCGGTGATAACCAGCACGCAGCGCCGGCGCGCCATGCGGCTCTCCTCGATGAAGTCCTGGAGCGCGTCGTGCGCCTGGTCCTGCGTCCGGCCGTGGAGATCGAGCCGCGCTTCGGCCGTAAGTTGCCCCCGCTTCAGCCGCCGCGCCGTGCGACGGTCGACGCCTGCAGGCGCCACCGGGTCGAGCTCGGGGAGCGCCGGCGGGCGCGGCGGCGCCGGGGTCGCTGCAGGCGCCGCCCGACGGGGTTTCTTGATCTTCTTTGGCGCTGGCGGCGGTGGGGCCTCCTCCTCCAGTGTCTCCGCTTCGTCCAACGTCACGACGCCGCGCGGGAGTGGCGTCACGTGGCGGGCGATGCGCTGCCAGAGCGCCGCCTCCTCGTCCCGTATGCGACGGCCGTTCTCGCTCATGACGGGTCGTCTTCCACGATCACGATGTGCAGCCGGCGCGGCCCATGGGCGCCGAGCGTGATGGTCTGCTCGATGTCCGCGGTGCGCGACGGCCCTGTGACGAGGTTGACCGTGCGCGGCATGAAGTTGGCGTCGGCGTTCGACTGGCCTTCTGCCCGCAGATGCGCCCAGGCCTCCTCGTAGGCGCCGCCGATCTTCTCCGCCGGCAGCACCACGATGTGGGTCTCGGGCAGGAAGTTGAGCGTGGAGGGATGGTCCGGGCCGGAGGCCATCATCAGGGTGCCGGTCTCGGCGAAGCCCATCACGGCGCTGGTCACGCCGACCCGGTCGGCCTCCTCCGCCCGGCCCCGGCGGATGGCGAGCATGGGGCGCTCGCCCCAGGGATAGGCGTTGAGCGCGGGATCGGGCGCCATCACCAGCGCCGGCGGCAGGTTGTGCTGCGCCAGGTAGTCGGCGACCGCACCCGGCACCGCGTCCGCGCCGGAGACGCGCTCCACGGTCGCGAACACCGCTTCGGCCATCGAGGTGAAGAGCTCGACTTTCTCGTCCTGGGGAATATCGGTCCGCGCCGGCACGAGGTTCGGCGTGGGCTTCGCCATGCGCTCGTCGAGCGCGGCGCGTGCCGTCTCGTCCAGCGCTCCGCGGCCGAGCGAGCGGCGGATCGAGCCGAGGATGGCGTCGCGTCCGCTTGCCGTGCTCATGCCCGCCGCCCCTTGCGCCAGAGCGCGTGGAAGGTCGCCCCCTCGGGCGCCGGCAGGTCGCGCGCGGCGGTCCAGCCGCCCGCAAGCGGCAGCCGCGTGAAGCGCCCGCGCCGCCGGCCGAGCATGCCCAGCACGCGGATGCCGAGGCCGGTCAGGCAGCGGTATAGCGCGGGCCGCCGCGCGAGCCAGGCCCAGGCGCCGATGCCCCTGCGGATGCTGGCCGGGCTGAGCCGCCGCTCGAACTCCTGTTCCCTGAGCTTGCGCATCAGCCCCGGCAGCGGGATGCGCATGGGGCAGACCTCCTCGCAGCGGCCGCAGAAGCTCGATGCGTTGGGCAGGTGGCGCGCCTCTTCGAGGCCGATGAGGTTGGGCGTCAGCACCGCGCCCACCGGGCCGGGATAGACCCAGCCGTAGGCGTGGCCGCCCACCGTGCCGTACACCGGGCAGTGGTTCATGCAGGCGCCGCACTTGATGCAGCGCAGCACCTCCCGGAACTCCGAGCCCAGCATCCGCGAGCGGCCGTTGTCGAGCAGCACCACGTGGTAGGCCTCGGGCCCGTCGACATCGTCCGGCCGGCGCGGGCCCGTCGAGACAGTGGTGTAGGTGGAGAACTCCTGCCCGGTCGCCGAGCGCGCGAGCACGCGCATGATCGTGGTCGCGTCCTCCAGCGTCGGCACCACCTTCTCCAGCGTCGCGATCACGATATGGGCGCGCGGCAGGATCTGGGTGAGGTCCCCGTTGCCTTCGTTGGTGACGATGGTGGACGAGCCTGTCTCCGCGATCAGGAAGTTCGCGCCCGTGATCCCGACGTCGGCGGCGAGATAGCGCGGGCGCAGCACCTCGCGCGCCTCCTCCACCAGCTCTTCGACGCGGTCGAGCCGCCGGGTGCGGCCGAGCGGCGTGTGCTTCTCGTGAAAGAGATCGGCGACCTGATCCTTGGTCTTGTGCACCGCCGGCGCGATGATGTGGCTCGGCCGTTCCTCGGCGAGCTGCACCACGTACTCGCCGAGGTCGGTTTCCACCGGCTCGATGCCATGCTCTTCGAGGAAGGGGTTGAGCTCCATCTCCTCGGCGATCATCGACTTGCTCTTGGTCACCGTCCTGGCGCCGGCCTCCTGGCAGAGGGAGAGGATGACCTGGCGCGCATCCTGGGGCGTCTGGCACCAATGGACGGTCCCGCCCGCCGCCCTCACCTGCGCCTCGTAGCGCTCCAGGTAGTGGTCCAGATGCTCCAGCGTGTGGTCCTTGATGGCGCGCGCCGCGTCGCGCAGCGCCTCAAACTCGGGCAGGCGCTCGGCTGCCTCCACCCGCTTGACCTGAAAGCCGCCCTGGAAGCGCGCAAGCGAGGTCTGCAGATCGGCATCCTGCAGCCCGGCGCGCGCGTTAGCGACGAAGGTGCGGCTGGTGGCGTCCACGCCTCGATGTCCCTCAGCGGCCCCGCGCCGGCTCGCCGATGGCGGGGCGGTCGTCCATGCCGGCCAGCACCTCGGCGACGTGGCGGGCCTTCACGCCCGAACCCTCGCGGCTCAGCCGGCCCGCGATGTTGAGCAGGCAGCCCATGTCACCGGCGAGCACCGTGTCCGCGCCGGTGGCGGCGATGTCCTTCGCCTTGTCCGTCACCATGCGGCCCGAGATGTCGGGGTACTTGACGCAGAAGGTGCCGCCGAAGCCGCAGCAGACATCGGGTGCCGAGAGCTCGGCAAGCTCAAGCCCGTCGACGCTCGCGAGCAGGCGCCGCGGTTGCGACCGGACCCCGAGCTCGCGCAGGCTCGAACAGGAGTCGTGGTAGGTGACCCTTCCCTCATGGCGTGCATCGACTGTCTCGACGCCGCACTCATCGGTCAGGTACGAGACCAGCTCGAAGGTGCGCGCGGCGAGGCGCTGAGCGCGCGGCTCCCAATGAGCATCCCCTGCGAAGAGCTCCGGGTAGTGGCGCTTGATCATGCCGGCACAGGAGCCCGACGGCGCCACGGTCGCATCGAAGGGCTCGAAGGCGGCGATCACGTTACGCGCGATGGCCTTGGTATCGGCGCGGTCGCCGGAGTTGTAGGCGGGCTGGCCGCAGCAGACCTGCGCCTTCGGCACGACCACCTCGCAGCCGGCGCGCTCCAGCAGCTTCGCCGCGGCGAAGCCCACGGTCGGCCGGAACAGGTCGACGAGGCATGTCACGAAGAGGCCGACCCGGCGAGGCTTTGCGGGCATGGACGGCTCTACAACCTGGGAAAAGGGACCGAGAGACTAGTCGAGGTGCGCCCTTACGTCGAGACCATGGGGCAGAAGCAGCCAGTAGCGGCCTTCGTGCCTCATGCGACCGGCGACTGCGCCGGCCTCGGCACCCGTGCCCCAGAAGACGTCGCCGCGCACCGGGCCGCGGATCGCGCCGCCAGTATCCTGCGCCACCATGAGGCGCCTGAGCGGGCGATCCTCCCTGGCGGGATCGGGGTCGGGTGCCGCGCTGTCGAGCCATATGGGCACGGTCATCGGCACGAAGCGTCGGTCGACCGCGAGCGAGCGCCCGGCGGTGAGCGCCACCTTCTGGGCGCCGACCGGGCCATCGTCAGCCTGCTCGTCCTCGAGCCAGCGGAAGAAGACGTAGGACGCGTTCTCGTGCATGACCTCGGACGCCCGCTCGGCGTTCGCTGCCAGCCAGTCCCGAATCGCCGGCATCGTCACGTCCTCGCGGTCGAGCGCGCCAAGATCGACCAGCCGCCGGCCGATCGCGAAGTAGTTGTGCCCGTTGGTGGCGGCGTAGGCGAGGCGGCGGGTCGTGCCGTCCTCGAAGGTGATCCGGCCGGAGCCCTGGATGTGCAGAAAGAACGCGTCGACAGGGTCGTCCACCCAGACCAGCTCCAGCCCCTGCGCCGCAAGCGCGCCGCCGTCGATCTCGGCCCGCGTCGCATAGGGCTCCAGCGCGCCGTCCGCGACCCGCCCGGCGACCCGCTCGCCGGCGAGCGAGGCCCGGAACAAGCCGAGATCCACTGTCACCAGATCGTCCGGACGGCTGTAGAGCGGCACGCCGTAGTGCCCGCCGGCCCGGGTGGCGCCGCGCAGCTCCGGCTCGAAGTAGCCGGTGAAGAGGCCGGTGGCCTCCGCGCCGTTCCGGGCCTCGTAGGGCGTGAAGTGCGATTCGAAAAACCTGCGGGCCTGGTCTGCGCCCTCCGGCCCGGCGGCGGCCTTGCAGATCGCGCGCCAGTCGCCGACGCGGCCGCCCAGCGCTGCGATATCCAGCGGCTCGTCGTCGGCCCGTTCCTCAAGCGCCGCGCACGAGCGCCGCAGCGCCCGGAGTGCCGCACTCTGGTCGTCGGCTTGCCAGCCGGGCAGGTCTTGGAACGAGACGAGCCGCAGCACCAGCCGGTCCGGCTCGGGTCGCTCGGGTCCGGGGGCGCAGCCTTGCATGAGGATCACGACGGCCGCCAGCACCCACGGCCAGCGCCGAAACAGGGCCTTCAATTGGGGATGCTGGTCTCGATCAGCGCCCAGTTGGGATCGGACGAGCGGGTGTTGCGGGCGAAAGTCCAGATGTCGGTGACCCGCTCGATCAGGCTGGAATCGCCGCCGACCTCCTCGCCGTCCTTGTCGCGGACCACGTTGATCTGCTGGCTCACGAACTTCACCGTCACCCGCGCGGTGCTGGAGCGCATTTCGGCGCTGATGATCTCGGCCGCGTCGAGGGCCACGATGGTGGTCTCCTGACGGTGCCCTTCCGCCATGCGGTCGCGGATGGCCGCGGCGAACTCGTCATACACATCGTCGCCCAGCAAGGGGCGGAGCGTCGCCGTATCGCCGTTGGCGAACGCCTCCACCACCATCTCGAAGGCTGCCTGCGCACCGGTTGCGAAGCGGCGCGGCGAGAATTCGTGGTCCGCCCGCTTGATCTGCTCCAGGCTGGCTCTGAGGCCGCCGATCGCATCGTCCTGTTCCGGCGCCGCCTCGTGCTTCGCGGCCCGCATCGGGCGCGGCGCAGCGGGCTCGTGCGCCACATCTTCCGCCATCACGTCTTCCGCCATCACGTCCTGCGGCGCCTCGCGCGCGGGCCGTGTGCGATCCGGAAGCTGGACGACTTCGCCCTGGCCCTGGCTCGGCCCCTGGCCCTGGCTTTCCTCGGGGGGCTGCTCGCTCCGGGCGAAGCGGTCGGGATGGCGCTGGCGCTGCTGGCCGGTCCGCCGCCCGAGAACGCCGCGCAACCGCAGAATGATGAAGATCGCGATCAGCGCGAAGAAAATGATGTCGTAGAACTGAAATCCGTCGGACATGTCCCGAACCTTGTGGGCAGGCGGCGTTCCGTCGCACAATGGCTGCCGAATACGGCCACCGAATCCCGGGCCCCCCGTCAGCGGCGCTCGCCGGCGACCCCGGCGCGAACGACGGTCCCGCCGAATCACGGCGCGGGGAGCCGACACAGTCAAGATAGGTAGAGCGCCGCGCGAGCGCAAGCACGGAGCACATCGCGTTTATGCCCCTCCTGCTGCTTTTGTTGGCGATTCCCGTCGGCGAGGTCTTCATCTTCCTCGAAGTCGGGAGCGTCATCGGTACGTGGCCGACGATCGGGCTGATCGTGGGCACCGCCGTGCTGGGCGGCGTGATCCTGCGCTGGCAGGGTCTCCAGACCCTCGCGCGGGCGCGCCAGCAGCTCGCAGCGAACCGGCTTCCGGTGGCCGAGATGGCCGAGGGCGCGGCGCTGGCAATGGCAGCGGTGCTGCTGCTGACGCCCGGCTTCTTCACCGACGCGCTGGGGACCCTGTTGTTGCTGCCGCCGCTTCGCCGTAGTCTCCTGCGCCGCCTGCTGGCCCGTTTCGCGCCTCAGGCCCGCTATGGCGATTCCGATGCCGGCCCGGCATCGGCCGCCGGGGGCGGGCGGGTCATCGACGGCGAGTACACGGTGATTGACGAGAAACCCGAATCCGGGCCCCCCCACGTGCGCCCCCAAGGAGAAGAACGATGACGGCTGACGAGACCGGCTCAGGAACCCCCGCACCCGCGCCGGCCGGCGCCGCGGGCGCAGGCAGCACCCAGGGCGCGCAGGACGTCCGGCCGCAGCTCGGAATCCAAACCCAATACGTGAAGGACCTCTCGTTCGAGAATCCGACCGGGGCAAACCGGTCCGCCGAGGCGGAGCGCTCGCCGCAGATCACGATCAACGTTCAGGTCGAGGCGCGCAGGCAGAGCGAGACCGAGTTCGAGGTCGTCCTCCAGATTACGGCCCACGCGCAGCACGAGGGGAAGCCCGTCTTTCTGGTGGAGCTCAGCTATGCCGGGCTCTTCACCTTCATCGGCATTCCCCAGGATGCGATGCAGCCGGCGCTGCTGATCGAGTGTCCGCGGCTGCTCTTCCCCTTCGCGCGGCGCATCGTCGCCGATGTCACCCGCGACGGCGGCTTCCCGCCGCTCCTGCTCGCGCCGATCGATTTCATGGCCCTCTACCGCAACCGCCAGCAGCAGGCGGCGCAGGCGCAAGCGGGCGAAGCCGTCGGCGCCGAGGCCCGGCCGCCCGAGGCCGAGCCGAACTTCGTCGAGCCGGCCGAGGTCGTGCCTTCAGTCGACGGTGGCGGCGGGGGAGATTAGCCCGCGACTTGCACCACGCCTGCAACTCCCCGACCACGTCATGGCCGCACTTGTTGCGGCCATCCACGCGTTTGCCCAGCGACGGTCTGGCCTGACGGAAGGAGATGCCCGGAACGAGTCCGGGCATGACGACGGGTTATTGAGGCTCGGTCGGAAAGACCTCCCACCGGCCCGATAATTTGCGAACAAACTTCGGCAACGGGACAGCTCTGGCGGGGACTAGCAGGTGGGTGCGCTCCCTGCTCAGAACCTCATGTTGAAGGTGAGGAAGAAGGTGCGCCCCCAGCCGGCTGCGATGGGTCCGTCGGTCGCGGAGGGGTTCGCGGTGTTGGTGGAAAGCTTCGCGTCGGTGACGTTGTACACGCCTGCGGTTACCCGCGTGCTTTCGAGGCCAAGCGGCGCTCTCCAGTCGAGGGTCAGGTCGTGGCCGGTCCAGGACCCGAACCGTCCATCGCCCCGCTGGTTCTCGATCTCGTCGCGGTAGTTCACGGCCCAGAAAGCGGTGAGGTCGCCGCGCCCGACCGAGGTCACGATGCGCACGGCGTGGCGCGGCAGCGGGTACGGCTGCACGTCGCCCGCGATGCGCTCCTCGCTGCTGGCCACGTAGCGCCAGAACCCGCGCATTGCGACGAAGCCCCAGCCGGTCTCCGCACGGGCTCCGAACCGGGTGTTGAGCCCCGAGATATCGATCTCGACGATGTTCGCGAAGCTGTCGCGGATGGTGATGTCTCCGGCCGCGCGCTCGATGCAGTTGCTGCCGCCGCCGCCCGGTGGACACTCGGGGTGGTTGAGCATCGCCCAGGTGGCGTCCCGCAGCCCTGGCAGTTCCGAGGTCGTGAGCCAGTACCAGTCGGCGACGAGGTAGAACGGCCCCCTGCGGGCCTCGGCGCCGATGGTGCGCCTCTCCGATCCAGACGGCTCGAGCTCGGGGTTACCGCTCGTGCTGCGCGTCACTTGCCGGTAGTTCACCGTGTCGCAGGTGCGCGGCGGATCCCCGGCCTCGGGGACGCAGCGGACATAGGGGTGGTCTTGCGCCGCGGTGCTGTGCAGGTGGTACATCGAGGGTGCCCTGTCGCCCGTGCTCCACGAGCCGCGCAGCGTCACGATGTCGCTCGCGCGGTACTCGGCCCCGAGGCGCCACGCGCGCAGCCCGCCGACGTCGTCGTACTCGTCGGCCCGTGCTGCGGCTCTCACGTCCACGCGGTCGGCGAGGGGCAGGGACGCCTCGGCAAAGGCTCCAGCCGCATTGCGCTCGCCGGCGTAGCTGGTGCCGCCCGACCCGAGCACCCCGTCCACGCCTTGGGTCCGGCCGTCGTCTGCCCGGAACGCCAGCAGGCTATGGGCCTCCACGTCGGCGAGTTCGACCCCCGCAGTCCATGCCGTGTTGCGCCCTCCAATGCCCGGCCCGGCACCCTCGAGCGCGAGACGCGCTTCAAGATACCTCGCGCCGATGTCCTCCTCCTGGCGCAGGCTGCTCCTCTCGATCGCCTCCAGGTGGTCCGGTTCCATCGACAGGGGATCGGTCAGGTCGTACCTTCCGGCCGCGATCTCTTGCCCGATGATCTCGGTGTCCACGAAGGTATCGCCCGACACCGAGCCGTCGAACCTATAGCCGCTGATGCGGGCGTCGTAGCCGAGGCCTTCGCTGAGCCGGCCCTTGACGCTTGCCGAGACGTCGTACTCCTCGAAGCTCGTCCACCAGTCTCGGTTGCCATGGCCGATGAAGCGGTGCCCAATCGCGAAAATGTCGTCTCTCGTCGCCTCGAACGCCGGGGCGGCCTCGCGCGCCGATGCATTGATTGCGTCGAGCAGGCCCTCGCTCGGGGTGATCGAGAAAACATCGATCGACGGTGCGTAGCGAAACGCCGAGCGTCCGTCCGTGACGTTTGCGTCCACGTGGAGCTCGGCGCGCTCTCCGAGCGGGTGGTCGAGGTTCAGGATTGCGTTCCTCTGGTCGTAGCTCGCGCTGTCCCACCAGAAGTCGCCGTAGGCGAACCCGCAGCCCTTGTCGCCCGAGTCGATCCCCGGCGGGTTGCTGAGCGGGCCGGTGTAGCCGTGTGCCGGGTCGCATGTGCCGAGCGGCACGGCTCTCAGCTCGGGCGTGCTCGTGTCGTAGATGTAGACGGTGTTGCCGCCGACGCTCACGTTCTTCGCCTCGGCGAAGCTCCCGCCCTCCGTCCACTCCGAGCGGCTGTGCTCGCGGGTGCTGCCCGTGATCTCCTGGCGGTCGAGGATGTCGACGCCGATGGTCATGTGTCCGCCGTCGCCGATCGCGCCGCCCCATACGACGCTGCCCTGACGCGCGTCGCCGCCGTCTTGGCTCGGCATCCGGGCGACGCTGCGCACGTCGAAGCCGTCCAGATCCTTTCTCAGCACGAGGTTGAATGCGCCACGTACCGCGGCGTGGCCGCCGATCGTCCCCAGGCTCTCGCCTCTCAGCACCTCGATGCGCTCGACCGCCGAGAGCGGGAGGGAGTCCAGATTGTGCGCGGTCGTTGCGTAAGGCCGCCCGTTCACCATGATGAGCAGGTCGCGACCTCCGGTGAAGAAGTAGCGGATGATGCCCGTGTCGAGCATCTCGCCGAAGGTCTGGGCGCCGGAGCGCTCGATGAAGCTGCGGTCGTACTCCGCGATGATCTGCGGGGCTGGCGCGAGGGAGCCGGCATGAGCCACATTCATCGCCAGCAAGGCCGAGACGGCGAACGAAGCCAGAGAGGCGATAAGGGTCTTCATCGGGCCTCTCAATCCGTCTCGGCTACAGCCTACGCTGGATGGATGCGCATGAGTCGCGTTCATGTGGGTGCCCTCCCCTCCTCGCAAGCCGCCGAATCGAACTCGCGGCGTCCGGACGATGGCGCGAGCATAATCGCAACGCTCCCCTGTTCGAAGAGTGATTTTCTTATAGTGTCAATAACATAATCGAATGGCTGCGAGGGCCGACGGCCTCGGCTCGGAGGGGCGTTACTTAGCGACCGTAGTTGAAGTCGGTCTCTTCGCTGTCCTCGTACTCGGCGAGCATCTCGTCCATCTCCCGATACATCGCCTCTTCTTCTTCCTGCCTCTGGCGGCGCTTCTTCTCGACGAAGCCGACAGAAATGATCGAGATCTCATAAAGCGCGATCAGCGGGATGCCGAGACCGATCTGGCTGAACAGATCGGGCGGGGTGAGGATCGCCGCCGCGATGAACACGATGACGATGGCGTACTTCCGCTTGCGCCTGAGCCCGGCAGAAGTGGCGAGGCCGGCGCGGCCCATCAGCGTCAGCATCACCGGAAGCTGAAAGGCGATGCCGAAGGCGAAGATCAGCTTCATCACCAACGAGAGGTACTCGCCAATTCGTGGCAGCAGCTCGAGACCGAGGCGGTCGTCAGTACTTCCTTCCTGGAAGGAGATGAAGAAATTGAACGCTTGCGGGAAGATGAAGTAGTAGACCAGCCCGCCGCCCGAGAAGAACAGGATCGGCGTGATGAAGAGGAAGGGCAGGACGGCCTTCTTCTCGTTCCTGTAGAGGCCCGGCGCCACGAACATCCAGAACTGTATCGCGATCAGCGGGAAGGAGACGAAGAAGGCGCCCCAGAAAGCGATCTTCAACTCAGTGAAGAACGCCTCCAGCAGATGGGTGTAAATCAGGTTGGTGTCGTACCCGCCCTCGGCCAGCACGTCGCGCAGGGGCTCGACCAGAAAGGCGAAAATGTCCGGGGCCACGTACCAGCAGCCGAGAAAGGCGATGACGAGCCCGATGGCCGCAAAGGCGAGACGGCGCCTGAGCTCGATCAGATGTTCGATCAGCGGCGCGCGCGATTGTTCGATCTGGTCAACCACGGGCTAAGCTCTCGCCGGGGCAGCGCCCCGCATCGTCCTGAAAGGGATGTGCCGCTCGCTCGCCCCGGGGTCGGGCCTGCGCGGCGTTGACACGCCAAGCGGGAGCCGCGTCGACATCCAGACTATCCCGCCCTGCGCCTAGGCGCTCGCGCCACGCGGGGGTGGGGCGTCCGTGCCGCTGCCTTGAGGCTCCGCAGTCGCCGTCGGTGCCGCCTTTGCGGCGGCGGGCTCGCTCTCGGCCGCAGATGCGGCGGCAGTCTCGGCCTGGCCGCCATCCGCTTCGGCCGGCTGGCCGGCTGGCGGCTCCCCACCGTTAGCCTTGGCCGCCGCCATGGCGTCCTCGCTGAACATCTTGTTCACCGAATCCGTGCCCTCGGCGACATCCTTCTTGATCGCGTCCGCACCTTCGGCCACATCGCGCCGGGCGGTGGAGAGCTCGCGGTTAGCCTCGTCAATTTCCTTCTTGATCGCATCGATCTCGGTCGCGTCCGCGGCCTCCTCGATGGTCCTCTGGAAGTCGCGAGCGTAGCCGCGCGCCTTGCCCATCCACTGGCCTGCGGTCTTGACGACTCGAGGCAGATCCTTCGGCCCGACGACGATCAGGGCGATCAGCATCAGGATGATGATCTCTTGCCAGCCGATGTCGAACATTGCTTCGCCCGCTGCGGTAGCGGGTGATCTCCCTGTTTCTGTTCAGCCGCCCGGCGTCTAGGCGTCTAGGTCTTGGCGGCTTCGTCCTTCTTGACGGCGCTCGCTTCGATGGTTGCGGCGTCGCCCTCGATCACCTTGGGCTCCTGCGGAGCCTCAGCGGACGCGGACGCGCTCTGTGCCGGCGGCGGAGGCGCCTCGCCTTCCCGCATACCGGTCTTGAAGCTCTTGATGCCCTTGGCGAAGTCGCCCATCAGGCGCGGCAGCTTGCCGGCGCCGAACAACAGCACGACCACAAGGACGATCAGAAGGATTTGCCAAATCGAGATACCCATGACACGGCTCCAGTCTCACTACGGCGGCGGCGGCGATACGCCCGGTCGCGGGCGCTTCATCCGCCGTACGTTACCGGTCCCGCAGCCTTGTCGCCTACAGGTCCTGTGTCGCAGGGAACACAAAAGTTCGGCGTGGGTCAAGCCGAATGCGGACAACGTCGTCGACGCCAGGTGCGCCGTCGTCGGCGACGTTGAGCGTCAGCGGCGCCTCGTGGCCGTCGATCGCGAGCTTCAAATGGCTGGTCGAGCCCATCGGTCGGCTGTCCAGAACACGGGCAGAGGGCAGCCCGTCGGCGTCGTCCGCCGCGCCGTTCACCAGCTCCACGGCCTCGGGCCTGACGTAGACACGCACTTTGCAGCCCTCGCCGCAGCCGGTGGGGGCGCGCCCGATGGGCGTCTCCACCGCGCGCCCGCTGACCCGGCCGTCGAAGGCCGGGAGCGCGCCGAAGAAGCGCGCGACGAAGGGACTCGCCGGCTTTCGGCAGAGCTGGTCCGGGGTCCCCACCTGGACCAGCACGCCGTCCCGCATCAAAGCGATCTGGTCCGCCATCAGCAGCGCTTCGTTTGCATCGTGGGTAACCAGCACGATTGGCACCCCAGCGTCGCGGAGGAAGCGCAGGGTGTCGTCGCGGACCTGCTCCCGCAGGCGCTCGTCCAGGCCGGAGAAGGGCTCGTCCAGCAGCATCGCGCGGGGCGCCGGCGCGAGCGCACGGGCGAGCGCCACGCGCTGCTGCTCGCCGCCCGAGAGCTCGTGCGGATAGGCCTCGGCAAGGTGTGCCAATCCGAGCCGCTCCAGCATCCCCCGTGCGGTGCGCCGGCGCTCCGCCCTTGGCGCGGCCTTCAGCCCGAAGCCCACGTTGTCGATCGCGCGCACATGCGGGAAGAGCGCGTAGTCCTGGAACATCAGGCCGATGCGGCGCTTCTCCGGCGCGACGAAGCGCTGCGGGCCGGCGACTTCCTCACCGTCGATCAGAACGCGGCCGGCGCGCGGGCGCTCAAGGCCGGCGGCGATCCTGAGCAGGGTGGTCTTGCCGCATCCCGACGGGCCCAGCAGGCACATGATCTCGCCGGGTCCGACCACCAGATCGACGCCCTTGACCACCGGCGCCGCGTCGTAGGCGTGGTGGATGCCATCGAGCACCAGCCACCTCGACGCGCCGGTGCCCGGCGCACGCGCCGCCCCTTCGGCCGCCATCGGCTCAGCCAATCCGTGCACGGTCAAGACCCTGCAATTGCAAGTCATTGTCAGAATAGCGTGTTATGCAACCTCTGTCTATCCGTTGCGCCGGCAGCATCCCCGTCCCTAGCGACGGGCCGGGCAGCGGCTTGAAGGGCCTCTCAAGTGTGACTACGGTGCCGCCCGTCACCGCGCCATATCGGGGGAGAACATGGAGCTTCAGCGGGAAGCGTTGATCGACGTGGCCATGGGCTATGAGCCCGCCGACACGATCATCACGGGCGGCCGTGTGGTCAACGCCCACACCGGCACCATCAAGGCCGAAGGCATCGCCATCAAGGGCGAGCGGATCGCGGCCGTCGGCGATGTCGCCTACGCCGCCGGCGACGACACCGAGGTCATCGATGCCGAAGGGCGCTTCCTGGTGCCGGGGCTGATCGACCCCCACTGCCATCAGTGGCACACCTACGCCAACTCCACCGTGTTCGCGGCCTGCCGGCTGCTGCACGGCTCGACGACCATCGTGGACGGCTTCTACGGCCACGCCATCGTCAACGGCATGCGCGCCTCGCGCTTCTTCCTCGACGAGCTGCTGGCGACGCCGGTCAAGCCGATCTTCGTCACCCCCACCATGTGCTACACCCAGAACCGCGGCATCGGCTTCCCCGCCTCGCCCAATGCGCCCAGCATCGAGGACCTGCGCGACTCGCTGACCTGGCCCGAGACCAAGGGCATCGAGGAGATCAGCCCCGAGCTGATGCTCTATCAGAACCAGCGCGACCGGGCGCTGCTCAGCCTCATGGAAGAGGCGCTCGACCTGGGCAAGGTGATCCAGGGCCACTCGGCGGGCATGACCGACGAGAAGATCACCAACGCCTGGGTGGCCTCCGGAATCATGCACAACCACGAGATCGTCAACGCCTCGGAGACCCGCCGCCAGGCCGAGCTCGGCATCTGGATCGTGATCAGAGAAGGCAGTGCGTGCAAGGATATAGAAGCGTGTCTTCCGGTGATTACTGAGGAAGGCTATCACGCCCGTGCCTTCCAGCTCTGCACCGACGTGATCACGCCCGACTGGATGCTGGAGCGGGGCCAGATGGACAACGCCATCCGCGTCGCCGTGCGGAACGGCATGGACCCGATGACCGCGATCCAGATGTCCACCATCCAGCCGGCCGAGTTCTACCGGGTGAACCACGACATGGGCATGATCGCGGCGGGCCGCTTCGCCGACATCGTCTTCGTCGATACCCTCGAAGAGTTCGAGATCGACCGGGTGATGGCCAACGGTAAGGTCTGGGTCGAGGACGGCAGGCTCATCGCCCCGCTCGAGAACCCGGATTACCCCGACTGGCTCTACGGCACCATGAGCATCGACCGGGTGCTCAGGCCCGAGGACTTCCGCATCAAGGCGCCGGAGGGCGCAGGCGACACCGTGAAGGTCCAGTGCATCAACACGCGGGACGGCTCGCTGGAGACGCCGGGGTCGGTCGAGACGCTGCGCGTGATCGACGGCTTCGTCGAGGCGGAACCAGAGAAGGGCATCAACAAGATCTGCATGATCGACCGGATCATGGGCACCGGCGAGGTGGGCGTCGCCTTCGTCAAGGGTTTCGGGATCAGGGAAGGCTGCATCGGCACCACCGCCAACGTCTTCAACCAGAACATCGTCCTGGTCAGCGCCTCGGACGAAGACATGGCGGCGGCGGCCAACGAGACCATCAAGATGGACGGCGGCTTCATCGCGCTCCGAAACGGCAAGGTCGAGGCGTCGCTGCCGACGCCGCTCAACGGGCTCGCCTCCGACCTCCCCTTCGATGAACTTTTCGAACGCCAATACAAGTTGATAGGCGCTTGGCGTGACATGGGATGCGAGCTCGAAACGCCGCAGATGAACCTCGAATTCGTCTCGCTCGTCACCATCCCCTACTACCGTATCAGCACCAAGGGCCTCGCCTACATGACCCAGGACCGCTTCGAACTGGCGGAGCTCTTCGTCGACGAAGCGGCCTGAGGCGGCCGTGGCACGCGGCACCACCACGCAGGACGAGAGGGCGCAGGAGGAGGCCGCCGGCGCGCTCAGGTTCGGCGTGGTCGGCGCGGGCCATTTCGGCCGCTACCACGCCCAGAAGTATGCAGCGCTCGGTGGCGCTCGCCTGATCGCGATGGTCGATATCGACGAGGAGCGGGCCAGCGCCGTCGCCGCCCCGCTCGGCGCCGATACGCTGCCCGACCACCGCGCGTTGATCGGCCGGGTCGACGCGGTCTCGGTCGCTGTGCCCGCTGCCGCCCACTTCGCGGTGGTGAGAGACTTCCTCAATGCCGGCATTCACGTGCTGGTGGAAAAACCCTTCACCGAGACTGTCGCCACCGCCCGGGAGCTCACGGCCCTGGCCGAGGCCAAGGGGCTGGTGCTGCAGGTCGGCCTGATCGAGCGCTTTTCCGACACCTTCCAGGCCGTCGCCCCACGCATCAACCGCCCGCTCTACATCGAATCGATCCGCGTCGGGCCGTTTTCGGAGCGCGGCACCGATGTGAGCGTGGTCCTCGACCTGATGATCCACGATATCGACATCATCCTGGCGCTGGTCGACGCCCCGGTTGCCGACATCGACGCCGTCGGCACGCCGGTGTTCTCCGGCAGCGAGGACATCGCCAACGCCCGGCTCAAGTTCGCCAACGGCTGTGTCGCCAACGTCACCGCGAGCCGGGTCAGCCTCAAGACCGAGCGCTCGCTCCGCATCTTTCAGCCCGACATGTATATCAAGGTCGACCACGGCGAGCGCAGCGTCAGGATCGCGCGCAAGAAGAACGACGACGCCCCGGCGTCACCCGACAACGTGGCGCTGGAGCGCGCGAGCTTCGAGCAAGGCGACGCGCTCATGCGCGAGGTCGAGGCGTTCGTGCACGCGGTGCGGACGGGCGGGACGCCGGTAGTGACCGGCGCAGACGGCGTGCGCTCGCTCGAGGTCGCCCACCGCATCACCGCCAGCATGAGCGTGAACCGGGCGGCCCTGAGCCTCCCCTAGGACGCGTCCGATCTTGACGGACGCGCGACAGGCCGCGACCGCGGCCTGTCGCGAATGCGGCGCGCCCGCGCAGGCACCGGGTCGCGCCGACAGGCGCGCGAGACCGCAGGACGGCCGGCTGCCGTGAGCGACAAAGAACCAGAGCGTTTCCGTGTGAAAGGGATACGCTCTAAGGAGCCTGCTCAGGCGCTGGCCGGGGCAGCATCCCCTCCTCGCGCATCCAGCGGCAGAGATCCTCGAACATGGTGCGGAGCGGCACCGGCCTGAAGCCGAGCTCCCGCACTGCCTTGTCGCACAGCATGATCTGGTTCTGGTTGGTGACGAAGTGGATCTCGTCGCTCACGTCGGGATTGCGCTCGCTCGTCGCCCGCGGCGCCTCGACGCCGACGATCTCCGCCACGATCCCGGCTGCGGTTGCGAACTTCTCGTTGGCGCCGGCGAGGATGTAGCGCTCCCCTCTCCTGCCCCGCTCGCAGGCGCTGATATGCGCCTTCGCGGTCTCGTCGATATGGCAGAAGGCGCCACCGCCCGAGCCCACGGTGGTCATGGCGCCGCTCGCGATCGCCTGGACGAATGGACCCCAGATCACCCGGTCGTAGGGGCCGACCACGTTCCCGGGGTTGACGCAGACAGCATCGAGGCCGCCGGCCGCCGCTTCCAGCACGATGTCCTCGGCCGCCTTCTTGGAACTGCAGTAGTTGACCCCGATCTCGTCGGCGTTCGACGGCGCGGTCTCGTCGATCGGCATGCCGTGGTGAAGACCCCAGACCGCACCCGTCGAGGTGTGAATGAAGCGCCCGACCTTCCTGGCCTTCGCCGCCTCGACGACGGCGCGGGTGCCCGCCACGTTGGCGTGGGTCTGGGCCTCGTCGCCAGCGGAATCGAAACTCACGTTGCCGGCCACATGGAAGAGGGCATCCGCGCCTTCGGGTATGGCACCGGCCAGAAAGTCCCGGTCCCCGATGTCGCCCACCACCCGAGTGGCCGGAAACTGCCGCAAGTACGTGAGGTCTGAAGTCTCGCGGTGCATCGCAACCACCGCCCAGCCGGCTTCCCCCAGCTGCTTCACCAGGTTGACGCCGATAAAGCCCGATGCGCCGGTGACGAACGCGGTCTTTCCAGTCATGCCTCTTTCCCCGATTACGTTCGGCCTAGCGCCAGATCGGCTTGCCGGAGCCCGGCAGGCCGTAAGTGTCCCACTTGCCCGTCACCCGCTCGACGATCTCGTCCGCCATGCGGATGCGCGTGCCCCAGGCCCGGCTGGTCTCGGGCCCGATCTTGGTCGTCGCATCGAGGCCGATCTTGGCGCCGAGCCCCGGCTCCGGGCTTGCGAAGTCTAGATAGTCGATCGGCGTGTTCTCGACGATGGTGATGTCGCGCGCCGGGTCCATGCGGGTGGAGACCGCCCACATCACGTCCTTCCAGTCGCGCGCGTCGATGTCGTCGTCCACCACGATCACCCATTTCGTATACATGAACTGCCGCAGATAGGACCAGACGGCCATCATCACCCGCTTGGCGTGGCCCGCGTACGCCTTCTTGATGGAGACCACGGCGATCCGGTAGCTGCAGCCCTCCGGCGGCAGCCAGAAGTCTACGATCTCCGGGAACTGCTGGACCAGTAGCGGGATGAAGACCTCGTTCAGTGCCTCGCCCAGGATGCTGGGCTCGTCCGGCGGGCGCCCGGTATAGGTCGAGAGATAGATCGGATCCCGCCGCATGGTGATGGCGGAGACCGTAAACACCGGGAAGGGTTCGACCGCGTTGTAGTAGCCTGTATGATCGCCGTAGGGGCCTTCGTCCTCATAGTCGTCGAGGCTGACATGGCCCTCGATGACGACCTCGGCTTCGGCCGGCACCTCGAGCGGCACCGTCTTGGCCCGCACGAGCTCGACCTTCCGGCCGCGCAGGAGGCCCGCGAACTGATACTCCGAGAGCGTATCCGGCACCGGCGTCACCGCCGCGAGGATGGTGCCGGGATCGGCGCCGATCACCGCCGCAGCCGGCAGCGGCTCGCGCTTCTCCGCCGCCCAGCGCCGGTGCTGCTGAGCGCCGCCCCGGTGCGCGAGCCAGCGCATCAGCGTCGTGTCGCGGCCCGTCACCTGCATGCGGTAGATGCCGAGGTTGTAGTTGTCGATACGCGACCGGCTCGGCCCCCTTGTCACCACAAGCGGCCAGGTGATCAGCGGCGCCGGCTCCCCCGGCCAGCAGGTCTGGATCGGGAGCCGGGCGAGATCGATGTCGTCGCCCGTGAGCACCACCTCCTGCACCGGCCCGTCGCCGACGGTACGCGGCTTCATCGCGCGGACCGTGTTGAGCAGCGGCAGCATCTCGACCGCCTCGCGCCATCCGCTCGGCGGCTCCGGCTGGCGCAGGAAGGCCAGCGTCTCGCCCACCTCGCGCAGCCCGCCGGGCTCCCGGTTCATGCCCCAGGCGACCCGCTCGACGGTGCCGAAGAGGTTGACCAGCACCGGCATGTCGTAGCGCCCGCCGTCCTCGCCCACGACGTTCTCGAAGAGCACCGCCGGCCCCTCGTCCGCGATCAGGCGGGTCTGGATCTCGGTCATCTCCAGATGGGGCGAGACCGGCGCCGAGACCCGGCTCAGGCGGCCCGCGCTCTCCAGGCGGGCGATGAATTCGCGCAGCGATCGATAGGCCATGGGCACCTCGGCGAGAGGCCCACATTCATGGGCAGACGCCGGCGCCCGTCAAGCCCGCGCGCAGCCGCTCCGCCCGCGTCACCGCCGGGCCGCCGGTCCCCCGCAACGCCCGAAACGAAAGCAAAATTGGTGAGATTCGGTGAGATTAGGTGAGATTCGGTGAGATTAGAGCGTGTCCGTCTTTGACGGTCGTGCGACAGGCCGCGACCGCGGCCCGCCGCGTCAGCGGCGCCATCGCGCGCCCGCGCGCGTGGACGCACGACGCGGAGGCGCCGGCCCGGCGCGCCGGTAGGTGCGCGAGATCGCAGGACGGCCGGCTGCCGTGAGCGATACAATGCGAGATCGTTTCCGTGTGAGACGGATACGCTCTGAGTCTGCTTTCGGAACGCAGGCAGCCGTCCGGGGCGCCGCCGCCGCCCACGAGGCGACGCGCTTATCGGCGGAACTCGCCCTCCACGGCCCGGCGGATGGCGGAGACAGTCTCCGTCGAGAGGCCATCGGTCTGCGCGGCCCCGCCGCCGCGCGCGGCGGCTTCCGCGAGCGTGCGCTCCCGCTCGACCCTGAGCCTGTCGGCGCCTTCGATGCGGCTGAGGGCGAGCGCGAGGCGGGCGACGTCCTCCGGCTCCACCGGCTCCTCACGCTTGCCGAGGCCGGCAATGCAACTCAGCGCCAGCGTCCGCAGGGTCTCGATCGCGAGCAGGTCGGTGCGGCCCGCGGCGCGCTCGCCGGGCGCGCCTGCCCAACCCGCCGCCGCGCGCTCGACCGCGTTCTGCCGCCCGATCAGGTCTTGCATCCGCCTCGCGTCGTGGTCGATGGCCGGGTGCGAACGATGGCCGTTGCCGGGAGCGGGCGGTCGTGTTTCGGCCGGCGCGCGCCCGTTCGTGCCCTTCGTCGTGCCGTTTGTGCGTGTCTTTGTCATGGCGCGATGCTGACGCACCCGCCCTGCGCCGTGCACCGCACCATGGTCCGGGGTGTCGGGAGAGACGTTGGACCGGGGCCGGCGGGGCGCAGCCACCCATGACCTCATCCCGTACCGAGGCCGTCGAGACGGCGAAGCGCTATCCCTTCCCGCGGCCGGGGTATTCCTTCCTCTACGTGGACGGCAATGCCCTGCCCCTCCTCTCCCTCGACGAGTCGCTCGAAGAGGCGGAGGTCGACGTCGACGGGCGCGCCGTACGCGCGGGCACCCTGCTGCGGCAACGCGGCATCGCCGCTTCTGCCCCGCTCGGCCAGCGCACGCCCGTCTTGGCCTACGGCGCCAACGCCGCGCCCGAGCGGCTGCAGCGAAAGTTCGCGCCCGTCGGGCCGGCGGTCTTCCCGGTCCTGCAGGCGCGGCTCCACGGCTTCGATATCGTCCACGCCGCCCACATCTCCAGCTACGGCGCGGTGCCGGCGACCATCGCCCCCTCCCCCGGCACGATCTGCGACATCGCCATCACCTGCCTCGACGCGCGTGAGCTCGCACGCATGCACGAGACCGAGTTCCGCCGCCACACCTACCGCTTCGGCCCGCTTCGCAACATCCGGCTGGAGCCCGACCTGCTGCCGGCGATGGAGACGGTGAGCACCTACGTCGGCGGCTACGGCCACATCGCGCCGGAGGGCGCGCCGCTTGCGCTCGCGGCGATCCGGGCCGAGGGCCGGCGCTTCCGCACCTGCTCGCAGACCGAGGCGCTGGAGGCGATACAGGCCATGCTCGACGTGCCGGGGCCGCTGGACGACTTCGTTCTGGGTGCCGTCGACGACGAGGCGGTCAGGCTCGAACGCACGGCGCGTCTCAGGGCAGAGGCGCAGCCCTTCTCCTACGCCGATTTCACCGCGACGGCGCCGTGACCGTCAGCCAATTCCCTGCGCGGCGACGATGCCGGCGAAGAGAGCGAGGCCCACCAGGCTGTTGTTCTTGAACTTCGCGAGGCAGTCGGGAGGGCTGTCGATGCGGACCCGGAGCGCCTGCCAGCCGAGCAGAAGCGCCGCCACCGCCACGCCCACGAAGTAGGGCCAGGCCACCTCTGCCGCGATGCCCGCCCCCGCAAAACCCGCCACCGCAACCACGTAGAACCCGATCAGGAAGGGCCGCGTCCGCTCGCCGAGCGCAAGCGCGCTGGACTTCACCCCGATCAGGAGATCGTCCTCCTTGTCCTGATGGGCGTAGATCGTGTCGTAGCCGAGCGTCCAGGCGATGCCGCCGGCGTAGAGCAGCCCCGCCGGCCAGCCGATGCCTCCCTCCACCGCCGCCCAACCCAGCAGCGCACCGTAATTGAACGTCAATCCCAGAAAGGCTTGCGGCCAATAGGTGATGCGCTTCATCAAGGGATAGAGCACCACCAGCAGCAGCGAGCCAACGCCCAGCAAGATCGCGAAGAGGTTGAGCTGGAGCAGGATGGCGAGGCCTGCGCCCAGCAGCACCGCCATGAAGGCCACGGCCCCCGTCACCCCGATGGCGCCGGAAGGCAGCGGGCGCCGCCGGGTACGCTCCACGCGGGCGTCGAAGTCCCGGTCGAAGATGTCGTTGAGGGTGCAGCCGGCGGCCCGCATCACGAAGGCGCCTGCGGTGAAGAGCGCCAGCAGGCTGATATCCGGCAAACCGTCGGAGGCGAGCCCGATGGCCCAGAGGCAGGGCCAGAGCAGGAGCCAGACGCCGACCGGCTGATCCAGCCGCGCCAGCGCGACGAAGGGGCGCGCGAAGGGCGGCATCGCCCGCTCGACCGGCCCAGGCCCTCCAGGCCCCCGCCCGGCCGTCGCTCCGGCCACGTTATGCAGGCGCTCGGCCATGGCTGCTGGTGTATCTTGGCGCCCTGGCAGTGACAAGCGGAGAGCCGCCCGTGGCAGGGTCAGGGCGCGAGCATGAGGACGGCCGGAGCACGATCCGCCTCTTCGTCGAGGCCCCGCTCGAAGCGGGCGCTGCGGTCGCGCTGGCCTCCGGCCAGGCCCACTACCTCCGCAACGTGATGCGCCAGGCACCGGGGGGCCGGGTTCGCCTCTTCAACGGGCGCGATGGCGAGTGGGAGGGCGCGATCGAGACCCTGGCCCCCAACCGCGCCATATTCCGGCCGGTCGCGAGGCTCGCGGCGCAGCCCCCGGCGCCGGATTTGCGGCTCCTCTTCGCACCCCTCAAGTCCGAGCGCACCCGCTTCGTGGTCGAGAAGGCGACCGAGCTCGGCGTCGGCGCCATCCACCCGGTCCTCACCCGCTACGGCCAGACCAGGCGGGTCAACCTCGAACGACTCCGCGCCCACGCCATCGAGGCGGCGGAGCAGTGCGGCCGCCTGGAGGTGCCGCGTATCGCACCCCCCTGCCCCCTCCCCGACGCGCTCGGGGACTGGCCGCCGGAACGCCGGCTGCTGGTCTGCGACCCCGAGGCCCGCTCGACGATGGCCGAGGCGGTGGAGGGCGACTCCGGCGCGTCCTGGGCCATCCTGATCGGGCCCGAGGGCGGCTTCGCGCCTGCCGAGCGGCGCCTGCTCGCCGATCACCCGGCAGTCGCGCACGCCCGCATGGGCCCCCGCATCCTGCGCGCCGAGACCGCCGTGGCGGCGGCATTGGCCTGCTGGCAGGCCCTCGCCGGCGACTGGCGGTGAGGCCGCGCTGCGCCCGACACAGCCCTGCCATGCCCATGTTTGCGCTTCGAGATGCTGGACAGCGGCGCCCGAATAGGGGAAACCCCGCTGAGCTTCGACGCGACCGAAGGGAGAGGGCGTGAACCACAGCGCCACCAAGCAAGGCGAGGCGCTCACCCGCCGCGACCTGATCGCCTATCTCGAATCCGGCTGCAAGCCGCGCTCGGCGTGGCGCATCGGTACGGAGCACGAGAAGTTCGGCCATCGCCTCGCCGACCACGCGCCGCTCCCCTACGAGGGGCCGTGGGGCATCCGCGCGCTCCTGGAGGGGCTTCAGCGCTACGGCTGGACCCCCTACCTGGAGAAGGGCAATCCCATCGCCCTGCTCAAGGACGGCCAGTCCGTGACGCTGGAGCCGGGCGGCCAACTCGAACTCTCGGGCGCCCCGCTGCACAACCTGCACCGCACCTGCGACGAGGTGCACGCCCACCTGGATCAGGTGCGGACGATCTCCGGCGAGCTCGGCATCGGCTTCTACGGCGTGGGCTTCCGGCCCGACGCCACGCGCGAGGCGATCCCGTGGATGCCCAAGGGCCGCTACGCGATCATGCGACGCTACATGCCGACGCGGGGCAGCCTCGGCCTCGACATGATGACCCGCACCTGCACCGTCCAGGTCAATCTCGACTTCGACTCGGAAGCCGACATGGTGCGCAAGTTCCGCGTCGCCATGGCCCTGCAGCCGATCGCCACCGCGCTCTTCGCGATCTCGCCCTTCGTCGAGGGCAAGCCGAGCGGCTTCCGCAGCTATCGCAGCCATGTCTGGACCGACACCGACCCGGACCGCTGCGGCCTGCTCCGCTTCGCCTTCGAGCCCGGCATGGGATTCGAGCGCTACGCCGACTATGTGCTGGACGCGCCGATGTATTTCATAGCGCGGGACGGCGGCTACGTGGACGTGGCGGGAGAATCCTTCCGCGACTTCCTCGACGGCAACTTGCCGCAGCTTCCCGGCGAGCGGCCGACGATGAAGGACTGGGAGGACCATCTCACCACCGTCTTCCCCGAGGTCCGGCTCAAGACCTTCATCGAGATGCGCGGCGCGGACAGCGGCCCCTGGGGCAAGGTCTGCGCGCTGCCCGCCCTCTGGGTCGGCCTGCTCTACGACTCGACCGCGCTGAACGAGGCCGAGGCGCTGGTCTCCGATTGGTCCGCCGACGACGTCGCAGCCATGCTCCGCGCCGTGCCGCGGGAAGCGCTGCGTGCCACGGTTGGCGGGCGGACGGTCCAGGAGGTCGCCCGCGATACGGTCGAGATCGCGGCCGGCGGCCTCAAGCGCCGCGCCGTCGCCGGCAACCTTGATTCCGACGAGCGCTCCTACCTCACCTACCTGCGCCAGATCGCCGAGAGCGGACGCACCGCCGCCGACGACATGCTGGAGGCCTACGAGGGCCGCTGGGGCCGCAGCATCGAGCCGCTCTTCGAGGAATACGCCTATTAGAGCGCGTCCGACCTTGACGGACGCACGACAGGCCGCGACCGCGGCCCGCCGCTTATGCGGCGCCCTCGCGGAGGCGCCGGCCGGTCGCGCCGGTAGGCGCGCGAGATCGCAGGACGGCCGGCTGCCGTGAGCGACACAGAGTCAGAGCGTTTCCGTGTGAAAGGGATACGCCCTGGTACCGGCGGCCTCGCCTATCGCATCAACCCGGCGCTCGGCGCCGTCATCCCGCCGCCCATCGCCGAGATTGCGAAGCTCGCCGCGGGGCGCGAGTACCCGCCCGAAAAGCCGCTGCTCGATCTCGCCCAGGCGGTGCCGGCCTATCCCCCGGCGGAGGCGCTGACCGCCCATCTCGCCGACGCGTTGCGCCGGCCGGAGATGGCGCGCTACACCCCGATCGTCGGTCGGGACGATCTGCGGAATGCCTTCGCAGCGGCCCTTTCGGAGACCTACGGCGGCGACGTGACCCGCGACCAGGTCGCGATCACCGCCGGCTGCAACCAGGCCTTCTGCCTCGCGCTGATGGCGCTCGCGGGGCCGGGCGACGAGGTGATCCTGGCCGCGCCCTCCTACTTCAACTACCAGATGTGGCTGGAGATGCTGGGCATCGCGCCCGTCTACCTGCCCTTCCGGCCCGAGCGCGGCGGCGTGCCGGACCCGGCCGACGCGGCGGCGCGGATCACGCCGCGCACCCGCGCCATTGTGCTGGTGACCCCCAACAACCCGACCGGCGCCATCTATCCGCATGAGGCCATCGAGGGGTTCCACCGTCTCGCGCGCGACGCCGGCCTCGCGCTGGTGCTGGACGAGACCTACCGCGACTTTCTCCCCGAGGACGCGCCGCCCCACGGCCTCTTCACGCGCGCGGACTGGGACGGGACGCTGGTCCACCTCTACAGCTTCTCCAAGGTCTACAGCCTCACCGGCTACCGTGTCGGCGCGCTGGTCGCGGGCAGCGGGCTGCTCGCCGAGGTCGCCAAGGCCGCCGACTGCGTCGCGATCTGCGCGCCCGCCATCGCGCAGGAGGCGGCGCTCTACGGCCTCCGCCACCTCGCGGACTTCCGCGCCGACAAGCGGCGCCTCGTGCTGGAGCGCGTCGACCAATTCCGCGCCGTCTTCGCGCGCAATGACCTCGCCTACGAGCTGATCTGCGCCGGCACCTTCTTCGCCTACGTGCGCCATCCCTTCGCCGGCACCCCTGCCGTCGATGTCGCCCGCAGGCTCATCCGGGAAGAGAACGTGCTCTGCCTGCCCGGCAGCGCCTTCGGCCCCGACCAGGACGGCTACCTCCGCTTCGCCCTCGCCAACATCGACGGCGACGCCATGGCCTTACTCGGGGACCGCTTGGTCGCGAGCCAGGAATAGGCGCCTTACGACGCGGCCTCCGCGAAGCGGCCGATATCGAAGCCCTCGATCGGCGTCTCGGAGCGGCCGTCGAGAGCCAGCTCCGCTGCCACCGCGCCCGAAGCCGGTCCAAGGCAGAAGCCGTGGCCGCTGAAGCCGAAGGCATGGACCAGGCCGGGCGTTGTCCGGCTCGGGCAAAGCACCGGCAGGTGGTCCGGCGTGCAGCCCTCGACCCCGCTCCAGAAGCGGATCACGGAGAGCTCGGCGACGCGGGGGATGATGTCGATGGTTCGCGCCAGCGTGGTCAGGCTTTCCTCGGCGTTGACCCTGGCGAAGCCGACATCGAGATCGGCGGTGCCGCTGCGCCCGCCGAAGATGACGTTGCCGCGCGGAATCTGGCGCGCGTAGACATCGCCGCCCATCACCGCGAGCACGGGCACCATGAAGTAGGGCGCCGGCTCGGTGACGATCATTTGCGGCTCCATCGGCCAGATCTCGACCTGCTCGCCGAAGCGCGCCGCGAGCCGCGCGCCCCAGGCGCCGGAGCTGTTGATCAGCGCGCCCCCGCGCAGCGTGCGCCCGCTCTCGGTCTCGACCACGAAGCCGCTGCCGTCGCGCTCCACGTGCCTTGCGCCGTCGAGCTCGATCAGTTCCGCGCCCGCCGCCCGCGCCGCCCGCGCGAAGGCCGGGCCGACCAGCCTCGGGTTGGCCTGCCCGTCGCTCGGGCAGTAGGCGGCGCCGGCGGCGCTCGGGCCGAGCCAGGGGTAGCGGTCGCGCAGCGTGTTGCGGCCCAGCATCTGGACCTCGACCCCGTACTGACCTTGCGCCTCGGCGTGGGCCGCGATCAGGTCCAGGTCCTCGTCGGTGCGGGCGACCTTGATGTTGCCGGTGATCTCGTACTCGCAGTCGCTTCCCACCAGCTCCGGCAGGCGCTTCCAGACCTTGATTGCCCGGGCCGCGATGGGAAGCTCGGCGAGCTTGCGGCCGTTGCGGCGCACCCCGCCGAAGTTGACTCCGCTCGCCGCCGCACCGAGCTGGTTCTTCTCCACCACCGCGACGCTCGCGCCGCGCCCGCGCAGGTGCAGCGCCGCGGCACAGCCGACCAGCCCGCCGCCGACGACGATCACATCGGCCTGCACCGCGCTCATATCGAGGCCGCCCTCGATCGGTCCTCGACCGCCGCCTCGGCGCCCGCGCGGATGACGAGCGGCTTGACCGGCGCCTGACCGCGCAGGCGACCCACCTCCTCCACCTTGCAGCCGCGCGCGGCGGCGAGAATCTGGGCGGCAGCGGGGCCGCACACACGGCCCTGGCAGCGACCCATGCCGACCCGGGTAAAGGCCTTGGCCCGGTTCATCTCCGCCGGCTCGAGCGCGCGCCCCTGGCGGATATCGCCGGCGGTGATCGCCTCGCATCGGCAGATCACGGTCTCGTCGGGGAGCGTCCGCGCCAGATGGAAGGGCGCCGGCAGCGCCCGCTCCAGCGCGTTGCGGAAGCGCATGATGCGCCGGAGCTTCGCGCGCAGCCTCGCTTGCAGCGCGCGGTCCGTCGCGATGCCCTTGTCGGCGAGCAGGGCGAGCGCCGCCAGCCGGCCGCGCACCTCCGCCGCATCGGCGCCGGCCACGCCGGCCCCGTCGCCCGCGAGGTAGACCGAGCCTTCGAGCGCGCGGCCGTCTTCGTCCGCCTGCGGCAACCATTGCTGCGCGAGCGGGTCGAACGCCATCTCGCAGCCCGCAAGCTCGGCAAGCTGCACCTCGGACTTGACGCTGTAGCCGATGCCGAGGCCGGTGCAGGCGATGCGGTGCTCGCGACCGCGCCGGTCGTGATAGCGCACGGCCTCCAGGGCCGCGCCGCCTTCGGCCGCGACCGGCGTGACGCCGGCCCGCACCGGGACCCCCGCCGCCCTGAGCCAGGTCATGTACCAGAGGCCCTTGGCCAAGGTCCGCCCACCCAAAAGCAAGCCGGGAAAAACCGGGATCGCCTGGGACAAACGGGAGGTGTCGAGCACCGCCGCCACGCGCGCGCCCGCGTGAACGTACTGGTAGGCGACGAGGTAGAGCAGCGGCCCGGTGCCCATGAAGACCACCGGATCGCCGATGGCGCAGCCCTGCGCCTTCAGCGCAACTTGCGATCCGCCCATGGTGAACACGCCGGGGAGCGTCCAGCCCGGAAAGGGAATCACCCGATCCATGGCGCCGGTGGCGAGGATCAGCGCGTCGAACGCGATCCGCTCGACGCCCTCCGGCCCGAGCGCCAGGGCGACGCTGCCCTCGATGTTCCAGATCAGGGTGCCCGGGCGATAGTCGATCCGCTCCCGCAGGCCGTCGAGCGCCGCGTGCACGGCCTCAGCCTTGCGCGCCTCGAAGCCGTAGAGCGCCGCGGCCGGCCGGGAAAAACCCTCCGGCGGCCGGCGATAGATCTGGCCGCCGCTGCGCGCGCCTTCGTCGACCACGATGGGTGCAACGCCATGCGCGACCAGCGTCTCCGCCGCTCGCGTCCCCGCCGGACCCGCGCCGACGACGAGCACCCTGGGCGCGTCATCGGTCAAGAGACGCTCTCCGGCGGGCAAACGCGCATGCCGTCGTGTACCTCGGTGGTGCAGGCGCGGATGCGGCTCCCGTCCTCGAGCACGACCCAGCAGTCCTGGCAGGCGCCCATGTTGCAGAAGCCGGCGCGCAGGCCCCCGTCGAACTCGTTCCGGCGGAGCGCGACACCGTTGCAGAGCAGCGCGGTCAAGAGCGTATCGCCGGCGAGCGCGGCGAGCGGCCGTCCGTCGTGAAAGATCGTGACGCCCGGCCTGTCGCTCTCCGCCACGCGCACGAGTCGACAGCCCGCGCCTCGTTGTTCCGCTCCTTGCGACATGCGCCCCGTGCTGACACGCCCGCCTGAACGCGTCAAGCAAGCCACACGCCGACGCCCCCTTACGCCGCCCGGTCGCCTTCAGGCGCCCGCCCGTAGACCCGGCCCTTCCATTCGCTCCGCCGGCCGCCCCAGTCGCGCAGCGCCGAATGCCAGGTCATGGCGAGAAACAAGGTGCCGATGAGCGGCATCGTCAACGCCCAAGCGGAGAAGAGGCGGTAGTAGCGGACCGTCGGCAGGTAGCAGATCGCCATCCCGACGAGGCCGACGCCGCCGGCGACTTGCGCCGCGAACGGCCCGCCGAGGCCTGCAATCGGTGCCCAGAACATGAGCGCCATGAGCAGCGTGCAGAGCAGCAGCAACACTGGCGAATAGCGAAGTTGGGTGTAGGCGGTGCGGGCGACCATGCGCCACACGACCCCGAGGGTCGGATAGGGCCGGTGGCTTTCCGCCCCGCGACTCACGCCGGTCCAGGTCCGGTGTCCGGCCTCCTTGACCGCCCGCGCCAGCGCGCAGTCGTCGATGAGCGCGCCCCGAATCGCCTCGAAGCCGCCGATCCGGGCCAGCACCGAGGTCTCGATCAGGACGCAGCCGCCGGCCGCCGCGGCGACCCGCCGGCCCGGCCCGTTAGACAGGTGGAAGGGATAGAGCAGGCGGAAGAAGAAGATGAAGGCGGGCAGCAGCAGCCTCTCCCAGCCTCCCCGCATCCTGAGCGCCGCCATGACCGAGACGAGCGCCGCGCCGCTCTCTTGCTTCCTGGCGAGCAGCGCCCGGATCATTCCCGGCCGCAGCGTGATGTCGGCATCGAGCAGGAGGGTCAGCGGGGTCTCGATCCGACCCCGCCCCTGCTCCAGGGCCCAGAGCTTGCCGGTCCAGCCCTCGGCCAGCGGCGCGCCGGCGTGGACGTCGAGGGTGAGCGCAGCGGGCGCCGCCTGTCGCGCGACCTCCGCCGTATCGTCGCCGGAGCGGTCGTCGACCAGCACCACGCGGAGGCTTAGCCCCTGGCGGCCGAGCGCCGCGAGCGTGTCGCCGATGACCGCCGCCTCGTCTCGGGCCGGAATCAGGACCGTGACGTCTTCGAGGCTGATATCCGCGGCATCCTCCCCAAGCTCCGGCTCGAGCCGCTCCCGCACGCGCCAGGGCTGCCACGGGAGCGCCAGCACGCAGAGCCAGAGAGCCGCGCCCGCCGCCGCGAGCCCGCTCCAGAGCATCGCCACGCTATCCATGAAGGGGGATCGCGCGCTGCCCCCGACGCAGGCTCAGAGCACTGAAGCCCGCACGGCGGCAACCGCAATCGGCGGCGCACCGGAGGCGCAAGGCGGGCGCGTCATCACGACTTGTGCTTGACGAGAGTCACCTTGTTCATGCCGTCTTCGCGCCGATAGCTGGCCTCGTCCATGAGCTTGCGCACGATATAGACGCCGAGCCCGCCGATCGGGCGTTCCGGGATATCCGACTCGAGATCCGGCGGCGGCGCATCGGCAAAGGGATCGAAGGCCTTGCCGGTATCCACGATTTCCAAGGTGAGAGACTTGCTGTCGGAGGTCAGAGTGATCTGTATCTCCGTCTCCGCCTCGCCATCCTGACCGTACTTGATGATGTTGGTGCCGATCTCTTCAAGCACGAGCTCGATTTGATAGAGAAGCTCGGGCGGCCAGTTCTCGGCTTGCGACAAGATGGTGACCGCCGCCTGAATACGCTCAATCTCGTTGAGTTGCGCCTCCATGTTGAGTGTGAGATTCGCACCCACTCTTCGGTCCTCGCTCGATTCGGGATCACGCGGGCTGTGATGTCGCGTCGGCCGGAGCCTGTTCCGCGCGGTCCTCCTCTGTCGCGGCTCGCCTGACGCCTGTTGCCGGAACGCGATGCCCGACTGCGCCAACGGCCGTCACGGCAACGCTGCTACACGAGCGATCGATTGGCAAGCCACATCGGCAACACAATATTGCTTACTAATGGCTCTCGACGATTGCATTCTCGGAGGTGGCGGCTCGATCGCGCCGCTCAGGCGGCGGTCCTTGGACCGCTCCGGCCGGGGCAGAGCACGCTCTAATGGGGGCGCGTGGGGCGAGTGATGGGATTTGAACCCACGACCCCCGGAACCACAATCCGGTGCTCTAACCAACTGAGCTACACTCGCCGCCGCCGGCTTCACTTAGTGAAGCGCCGCTGCCGCGTCAAGCGGCGGGAGACCATGCACGCAGAACTGGTCAGGGGAAAGCGCGCGATCTGGGTTAGAACCCCCGCGTTGCTTCTTCTCGTGCTGGCAGCTTTCGCGCTGCCCTCCGGCGCCAGCGCAGCCGACGCCCCGGTCCGCGCAAGCAACGCGATGATCGCGGCGGCGCACCCTGCAGCGGCGGAGGCCGGCGCCCGCATCCTGGCCGCAGGCGGCGCCGCCATCGACGCGGCCATCGTGGCGCAAATGGTGCTCGGTCTGGTCGAGCCGCAGTCGTCGGGCATCGGCGGCGGCGGCTTCCTGCTCCATTACGACGCGGCGCGAGACAGCGTGGAAAGCTTCGACGGGCGCGAGACCGCGCCCGCCGCCGTCGACGAGACCCTGTTCCTGGCTGCGGACGGCACACCGCGCCCGTGGCCGAAGGCAGCCGTCGGCGGCCTCTCGGTCGGCGTGCCAGGCGTCGTCCGGATGCTCGCGCAAGCACACCGCGCTCACGGGCGAACGCCATGGGACCAGCTCTTCGAGCCTGCCGCGGCCCTCGCCGAGCGCGGCTTTGCCATCTCACCCCGGCTTGCCCGCATGATCGAGAAAAACCCCGACCTCACGCGCTTCCGGGACTCCCGCGCCTACTTCTTCCACCCGGACGGAAGTCCGAGGCGCGCCGGCGAAATCCTGATCAACCCGGCCTATGCCGAAACCATGCGCGCCATCGCGCAGGCCGGCGCAGACGCATTGCACGAAGGGCCGATCGCAGCTGCGATCGTCGCCGCCGTGCAGGACGACCCCGTGAATCCGGGCTCGCTCGCGCTCACCGACCTCGCAGGCTACCGCGCCAGGGAGAGGGCGCCGGTGTGCGGCGACTACCGGCGCCACCGGGTCTGCAGCATGGGGCCACCGAGCTCCGGCGGCGTCACCTTGCTGCAAGTCCTCGGGCTGCTGGAGCGCTTCGACCTCGCCGCACTCACGCCCGGCTCGGTGGAGGCTGTCCACCTGATCAGCGAGGCGAGCCGCCTCGCCTTCGCCGACCGCAACCGCTACCTGGCGGATGCGGACTTCGTGCCGGTCCCGGTGGCGGGCCTGCTCGATCCCGGCTACCTGCACCGGCGCGCTCTCCTGATCGACCCCGATCGCGCGATGGGCGAGGCCGCGCCGGGCGCACCGCCCGGCTCCGAAGGCCTCGCGCGGGCCGATGCCGCGGCGCCGGAGTTCGCCTCCACCAGCCATCTCTCGGTCGTCGATTCGCACGGCAACGCCCTCTCCTTCACCACCAGCGTGGAACGCGCCTTCGGCTCGCGCCTGATGGCGGCCGGGTTTCTGCTCAACAACCAACTCACCGACTTCTCATTCGCCCCCACCGGCGAACACGGGCCGGTCGCCAACCGCGTACAGCCGGGCAAGCGCCCGCGCTCGTCCATGACGCCGACGCTGATCTTCGACGAGGCGGGCCGGCTCATCGCGACCCTCGGCTCGCCCGGCGGGTCGCGCATCATCGGCTTCGTCGCCCAGTCGGTGATCGCCCTGCTCGACTGGGGCCTCGATGCCCAGGCCGCGCTCAGCCTGCCCCGCCACGTCAACCGGAACGGCGCGACCGAGCTGGAGGCGGGCACCGCTCTCGAACGACTCGCACCCACTCTGAAGGCGCTCGGCCACGAGGTGCGCATCCGGCCCCTGGTGAGCGGCCTGCACGCCATCCGCCGCGTCGACGGCGTGCTGGAGGGAGGCGCCGACCCGCGCCGCGAAGGCATCGCCCTCGGCCACTGAGCCGAGGCCCCTGCCCCGATTACGCTTCCTGCCTGCCGGCGTCTCCCTGCTCGGAAGGATCAGGCAAGCGCAGCCTGAAGACGGTGCCGGCCGAGTCGGAGCGTTCAAGACTGATGTCGCCGCCGTGGTTGCGCACCAGGTCGCGCGCGATGGCGAGGCCGAGGCCGGTGCCGTCGCTCTTGCCGTCACCCGCAAAGGCCTCGAAGAGGTGGTCGCGCACCGGGGCGGGAATGCCGGGCCCGCTATCGGCAATCTCGACGAGGGTTTCGCCCGCGTCACGCCAGGCGCCGACCTGCACCGTTCCGCCCCCGTCGCGGCAGGCCAGCGCCTGCACCGCATTCTGGGTCAGGTTGCTGATCACCCGATAGAGCTGGTCACGGTCGGCGCTCACGCTCAGCTCCGGCGGCACCTCATTGCGCCAGTCGACCGAATCCTCGTCGACGGGGAGCGCCACCCGCACCTCATCGACCAGCGGCGCCAGCGCGAACGCGGCGCGGCGCGGCGCCGGCAGGCGGCCCGTCGCGAAGCTCAGCGTCTGCGTGCAGAGCGCGATGGCCCGATCAATGGCGGCGACCAGCGGCAGCGAGAGCTTCTGCACCTCCGGGTCGCGTGCCGTTGCCAGGCGGTCGGTCAGCACGGCGGCGGTGGCCAGCATGTTGCGGAGGTCGTGGTTGATCTTGGCCACGCCGGCGCCGAGCGCAGCGAGCCGCGCCCGCTGGCGGAGCGCCGCCCGCACCCGCCGCTGCATGACTTGAAGCTCCCGCTGGGCGAGGCCGATCTCGTCGCGCCTGCCGCTCACCTTGACGGTCGCGGCAGCGTCCTCCGGCGCGCGGCGGAACGAGACCAGGCTGTCGGTCATGCGGCCGAGCGGCAGCACCATGAGCCAGTGCAGCGAGAGATAGACCAGGCCGGCGACGACGAATGCGAGAATGATCGAGAGCCACAGTATTCGCCCCGAATAGTCGAGCATCGAGGCGAACAAGGGGGCTTCCGGCAGCACGACATCGATCACCGTATCGGCCGGATCGCCGGGGGCGGTGCCCATGACCCGGATGGTGCGCTCGCCGCCCTTCTGCAGCGCATCGGCCGCGTGCCCGATCAGGCCCATCGGCGTCGCCTCGCGCAGGTCGAAGCTCGCGTCGACCGTGAGGGGCATGTCGGCGGCGAGCACCAGCCGCCGCGAGCCCGGCCGCTTGATGGAGACCGCCGAGACTCCGGCGCGCTCCAGCAGGGAAGCACGCAGCTCCTCGGTCACCATCCCGTCGGGCGACGCCTCCACCGCCAGCGCCGCGATCCGCGCAGCTTCGATCCGCTCTTCGAGGAAGACCAGGCGGTGGCGCGCGATCGAGGGGACGTAAATGAAGACCTCGCCCAGGAGGACGAAGAATATCGTGAGCACCAGCAGCCGCGCCGAGAGGCCGCGGGCCGCTCGCGACACCACCGAAAGGGAAAACCCAGCCAAAGCGTCCCGGAGCGATCGCCTGTTGCTTCGCCGCTCCGACTATAGAGCCGGCAAGCGCTGTCCGCCTACCCTAATCGGGCGAGCAGGCGGACCAGGCGGCGCGTGCGCGGGCCGAAGAGCATCGGCGCGTGGAAGCTGCCGGCGGCTCTCGCGCTCGCCTCGCTCATGGTTGGATAGGGCACGATCGCCTGCGCCAGCTTGCTGACCCCGATGCGGTACTGCACCGCGAGCACCCACGGCAGGATCAGCTCGCCCGCGCGCTTGCCGACGATGGAGGCGCCCAGCACCCGGCCCCGCTTCGTCGCCACCACCTTGACCAGCCCGGCCGTGGCGCCTTCGGCGATGGCGCGGTCGTTCTCCTCGAAGGGGAAGCGCAGGATGCGCAGCTCGTGGCCCTTGGCGCGCGCCTCCGCCTCGCTCATGCCGACGTGGGCGAGCTCGGGGTCGGTATAGGTGACCCAGGGCACCGCGTTGTAGCGGGCCTTCGCCGGGAGCCGGAAGAGCGCGTTGGTGATGATGATGCGCGACTGATAGCTCGCCGTGTGGGTGAAGCGATAGGGCCCCACGACATCGCCCGCCGCGAAGATGCGCTTGTTGGTCGTGCGCAGACGCGCGTCCACCAGCGGCTCGCCGTCGTTGATCGCGACCTTCGCGTTCTCCAGGCCGAGGCCGTCGATCTTCGGCCGCCGGCCCGCCGCTACGAGGAGGTGCGAACCGCTGATCCGCCGGCTGGCATCGCCCTCGCCGCAGGTGATGGTGACGCCGCCGTCGGCACCGGCCTCGACCGCCGTGACCCGGTTCTCCTCGTGGACCGTCACACCCTCTTCTATCAGCTGCGCCCGCACGATGGCCGCAAGCTCGGGATCGTCGCGCCCGAGCAGCCGCTTCGATTCGAAGAGCGTGACCTCGGCCCCGAGTCGGCGGAAGGCCTGCGCCATCTCGGCCCCGATGGGGCCGCCGCCCAGCACCAGCAGATGGCTCGGCTCCGGCGCCGAATCGAAGAGGGTCTCGTTGGTGAGATAGGGCACCGTGTCGAGGCCCGGAATCGGCGGGACGAGAGGCGCGGACCCGGTGGCGATGATGAAGCGCCGCGCCGTGACGCTGGTGCTGCCCACCTCCAGGAATCGGGGCGCGACGAACTTGGCCTTGCCGAGCTCCACGTGGACTCCGAGGCCGCTAAAGCGCTCGACCGAATCGTGCGGCTCGATGGCCGCGATGGCGCCCCGCATGTGCTCGTAAGCGGCGGCGAAGTTGTCGCCCCGCGCCGCGGCAGCCAGCAGTGCCTTGGAGGGCACGCAGCCCGTGTTCAGGCACTCCCCGCCCATCCGGGACTGTTCGATCAGGATCACCGAGGCGCCCATCTGGACCGCGCCTGCGGCGAGCGAGAGCCCCGCCGATCCGGCCCCGATCACGCAGAGATCGGCCCGGATCCTGTCTCCGACGGTCTTCGACCCGACTACGCTCTCTGTTCCCACGACCCACCTTGCGTCTGCTCCCAATAGGTGACCGTGTTGCCCTGCTCCTTGTGAGCCCGCCAGCGGCCACGCGCCGCCTGCAGCGCCGCCGGATCGGTGCCGTCGAACATGTCGAGGCAGCGTTCGAAGCGGCCGGGATCGGCAGGGGCAACACCATCGACCATGACGGCGATCTGAGCGCCGTTGGGATTGGTGTCGTCAGTTGCAAGAAAGATCGGCTGGCGCTCGGGCCGGCCGTCCCGCGCCATGCCGTGAGGCAGAAACGAGCCCTGATCGTAGGTCCAGAGCGCCGCGTCCAGCGCCTCCGCACGCTCTTCCGAGCCGGCCAGCACCACGGCGCGGCGCCCGCTCTCCAGCACCTTTTCCAACAGCTTTGGAAGCGCCTTCTCCAGCGGCGTGCGGCGAAGCTGGTAGAAGGCGATCTCGACCATCGCTCGGGCGTTAGGCCTCGTAGTGCGCGCGCACCAGCTGGTCGAGGAGCCGGACGCCGTAGCCCGACGCGCCCTTGGGCACGGTTGGGTCGTGGCTGCCCTTCATCCAGGCCATGCCCGCGATGTCGAGATGGGCCCACGGCACGCCGTTGACGAAACGCTCGAGGAAGACCGCGCCGGCGACGCTGCCGGCCTCCCGCCCCTTGCCGACGTTCTTCATGTCGGCGATGGCGGAGTTGATATCCTTGTTGTAGCGCTCGCCGAGCGGCATGCGCCAGAGCTCCTCGCCGCTCTCCTTGCCCGCCGCAATCAGCCGCTCCGACAGCTCGTCGTCGTTGCTGAAGAGCCCGGCCTTGTAAGTGCCGAGGCTCACGATGATCGCGCCGGTCAGCGTGGCGAGGTCGACCATGAAGCGCGGCTTGTAGGTCGCCTGCGCGTACCAGAGAACGTCGGCAAGCACGAGGCGGCCCTCGGCGTCGGTGTTGATGACCTCGATGGTCTGGCCCGACATGGAGGTGACCACGTCGCCGGGACGCTGCGCCTTGCCGTCGGGCATGTTCTCCACCAGGCCGACCATGCCGATCGCGTTGACCCGCGCCTTGCGGCCGGCCAGGCACCTCATCAGCCCGACCACCGCCGCCGAGCCGGCCATGTCGTACTTCATCTCCTCCATGCCCTGGCCCGGCTTGAGGGAGATGCCGCCGGTATCGAAGGTCACGCCCTTGCCGATGAAGGCGACCGGCTGCTGGTCGGCGCCTTCGGGCGCCCCCTTCCAGCGCATGACCGCGAGATAGGGCTCGTGCTCGCTGCCCTGGGCGACGCCCAGCAGCGAGCCCATGCCGAGCGAGGCCATCTTGTCGCGGTC
Organism: Alphaproteobacteria bacterium; assembly: GCA_965207055.1. Classification (GTDB taxonomy): domain Bacteria; phylum Pseudomonadota; class Alphaproteobacteria; order UBA828; family UBA828; genus WTGU01. Next base: position 884,868 of record CBDBLP010000001.1, read on the forward strand.
CAGCAGCTCGACCTCGATCCCGTCCTCGGTCAGCGCCTCGATGTCTTCCGCGATGGACTTCGGATACTTGACGTTGCTCGGCTCGGAGACGAGGTCGCGCGCGGCGAAGACACCGTCGGCAAGGCTCGCGCTCGCCTCGAATGCGTCTTCCGCCGCCGAAGGCTCGCCGAGCATCACGGTGAGCTCGCCCAGGCTCTTCTTGTCCTCGTCCTTCTTCTTGGTGTGATACTTGTCGAAGCTGTAGCTGCCGAGTCGCGCGCCCAGGGCGATGTCGGCCGCCATCGCGGGCGGCGCAACGGACGCGCCGTCCACCGCATCCACGGCGATGGCGCCGGTCTTCGCGCCGGCGGCGTTCATCTTGCGAACGACGCTGCCGCCAAGCCCCCGCAGCCCGCGGCCGTCGATCTTCCCCGGCTGGCCGAGCCCCATCAGGATCACCGCATCGACGTCGAGCCCGTGCGGCGCGACGAGTGTGGTGGACGTCCCCTGCTTGCCCTTGAAGCGGCCCGCGCCGAGCGCGCGGGTGAGCGCGCCGCCCGACTCCTCGTCCAGTGCCTGCGCGGTGGCGCCCAGTGTGCCGTCCTCCGTCACGCCGACGGCGATGACGCCCTTGGCCGGTGTCGAAATCTCGGAAAATGCAATCTTCATGGGGTTGTCCATCCTGCCGATACCTGCGCCCGCTGCGCAGCCTGCGCGAGTACCTTGTAGCTAAGGTGGTGTGTCAGGTGAAGGGAGGCAAGCCCGCGGGCGCGCGACTGCCTACACGACTGCCTATAGTGGCGGCATCAGGCGGCCATCGGTGCCGCCGCCTGGACTTCCTTGTCCACCTCGCGCGCGAACTGGGCGAAGTTGTCGTGGAAGCGGCCCACCAGATCGCGCGCCTGCTCGTCGTAGGCCGCCTTGTCGGCCCAGGTGCCGCGCGCGTCCAGCACGCTGTCCGGCACCCCGGGGCAGTGCCGGGGCACGGCGAGGCCGAAGGGGTTGTCGCTGGCGCACTCCACGCCGTCGAGCTCGCCTTCCAACGCCGCGTGCAGCAGGGCGCGGGTGTGGCCGATCGCCATGCGCTCGCCGGTGCCGTAGGGGCCGCCGGTCCAGCCGGTATTGACCAGCCAGCAGGCGGCGCCGGTGGTCTCGATCCGCTCGCGCAGGAGGCGCGCATAGGCGGTCGGACGGCGCGGCATGAAGGGCGCGCCGAAGCAAGTGGAAAAGGTCGCCTGCGGCTCCTTGCCCAGCCCCCGCTCGGTGCCCGCGACCTTGGCGGTGTAGCCGGAGAGGAAGTGATAGATCGCCTGCTCCGGGGTGAGCCGCGCGAGCGGCGGCAGCACGCCGAAGGCGTCGGCGGTCAGCATCACGATGTTGGTGGGGTGGCCGGTGACTCCGGTCGGGCTCGCATTGGGAATCGAGGCCAGGGGATAGGCGCCTCGGGTGTTCTCCGTATGGCTGCCGTCATCGAGATGGAGCACGTGCGTGTCGGCGTCCATCACCACGTTCTCGAGCACGGTGCCGAACATCCGCGTGGTGGCGTGAATCGCGGGCTCGGCGGTGGGCGAAAGCCGGATCACCTTGGCGTAGCAGCCGCCCTCGAAGTTGAAGAGTCCGTCCTCGCTCCAGCCGTGCTCGTCGTCGCCGAGCAGCATCCTGCGCGGGTCGGCCGAGAGCGTGGTCTTGCCGGTGCCGGAGAGGCCGAAGAAGACCGCCGGCGTGCCGTCCTCGCCCACGCTCACCGAGCAGTGCATGGGCAGCACGTCCCGCGCCGGCATCAGGAAGTTCATGATGGTGAAGACCGACTTCTTGCATTCGCCGGCGTAGGCCGTGCCGCCGATGAGCACCAGGCGCCTGGCGAAGTCGAGCAGCACCACGGTCTCCGAGTTGGTGCCGTCGATCTCGGGCCGCGCCTTGAAGCCCGGCACCTGGACGATGGTGAACTCGGGCTCGTGGTCGGTCAGGTCCTCGGCCGCCGGCGTGATGAAGAGGTTGCGTGCGAAGAGGCTGTGCCACGCGAACTCCGAGATCACGCGGATCTGCAGCCGGTAGTCCGAATGGGCGCCGGCGTAGCAGTCCTGAACGAACACCTCCTTGCCTTGAAGGTAGGCCGCGACCCGGCCGTGGATATCGTTGAAGACGTCCCTGGAGATCGGCCGGTTGACGTCGCCCCACCAGATGTCGTGCTCGGAGGAGGGCTCGCGCACGATGTACTTGTCGTTGGGCGAGCGCCCGGTATGGGCGCCGGTCATCGCGATCAGGGCGCCGCCCTCGGCGATCTGCGCCTCGCCCCGGCGCACGGCCTCTTCGTAAAGGGCGGGCCGTCGGTAATTCCAGTGGGCAGCGGCAATGTTGCCGATGCCGAGGCGTTCCAGCCCGTGACGGCTGATGTGCGGTCCTCGCTGACTCATCGATTACTCGTGGGCGGGGAGGCCGAGCCTATCGCCCCGCCGTTAGACCTCCGTCGGCCCGCCATGCGCAGGGTGAAGCGACAACGCTACTTGAGATGTTCATGAATGCCGGTCGAGGCGTATGACGGTAATCCTACTCGCTGGTGCCGTGCATAACAGGATTCGCCCTCCCATGACAACGAGATGACGCCCATCGCTGAAAGAGCGCGGTCGGATCGGGGATCGGGCTTGGCCGGCACCGCGAAATCGCGCGCCTGCCGCCTCGCTGCCGCCGCTCGACCCGGGCAGCGGAACTGCCTATCCTCTGCATGCGTCGCGATCCCGAGACGTCGACGAGACCGCGCGTCCCGCAGCAGAAAGGGCCCGACAGGAGGTTGCTCGATGGAGATCGCTTCGGTGGCGCCGCCGGTCTGGAAGTACCAGCGGCAGTTCGATTACGGAGAGGGTGTTTCGACGCTCGAGCAGCGCCCCAGCCTGATGCACGACGCGGCCCTGAAGCGGTTGTCGGACGAGCAGGTGCGGACCTTCATCGCGAACGGCTACATCACGCTTCAGCCCGATCTGCCCGCCGAGTTCCACCGGGAGATGTTCGACCGCTTCGTCGAACTCATCGCAGAGGACAACGACCACAACCCCGGCAACAACCTCCTCCCCCTGGTGCCCGAGCTTCAGCTCGTCTTCGACGATCCCGTCATCAGGGGCGCGCTGACGAGCGTGCTCGGCGAGGAGCACATGATGCACCCGCACCGGGTGCTCCACGACAACCCGCCCGGCAGCGATCCCCAGCTCTGGCACCACGATAGCTACTGGGGCTACAAGCGGAAGGTCCACAACCATCACCCGTGGTGGGTGATGATCATGTACTACCCTCAAGACATCTACGAGGAAATCGGCCCGACCGGGATCATCCCAGGCAGCCAGTACATCGCGCAAAGGCTCGAGGACATCGACCAGCTCGGCAGCCACACGCGGGGCACGGGCGGCGCCTGCGTGATGATTCACTACGACATCTGGCACCGGAAGATGAAGAACTTCACCAACCTCAAGCGCTTTATGGTGAAGTTCGAATTCATGCGGATGCGGCGCCCGGAGGGCGTGACCTGGGACAGTGACGGCGATGCGTGGAGCAACCCGCGCGAGCTGCCGGGATACCGCATGGAGCCCGTGTGGCGTTCCACCTGGCACTGGCTGGGGGGAAGCCCGCTTCCCTCACAGCCTCCCGATCCCGCCGTCGCGTTGGACGAAGCCCTCGCCGCTGTGCGCAACCGTTCGGACGATACGGACCATCGCGCGCGCGCTGAGGCGCTGGCCGATATCGCCCGCCTCGGAGCCGATGCCGCACCGGCGATCCCGGCGCTGGTCGAGCTTCTGGGCGACGACAACGAGGCGGTCGGCCTCAACGCGGCTTACGCGCTCGCCCACGCCGGCGAGGCGGGAATCGCTCCCCTCGTCGCGGCTTTGCGCGGCAACGACGGTGAGAACGTGGACGACGCGCGCTGCTTCATCGACCAGGGGGAGAAGAGCGAGCTCGAGATGGTGGCGCGAAACGCCGCCCACGGCCTGGTTGCGGCCGGGCTGCCGGCCCTGCCCGCACTCCTAGACTGTGCGCGCGATGGCGGACCGCGGGTTCGCAAGTACGCTCTCTTCGCGCTCGGCGAACTCGATACCGACGACGACGCGACCATCGACGCGCTCGTCGCGGGCTGCCGCGACGAAGATCCCGCGGTGCGCCTGAATGCGGCCGAAGGACTCGGCCTCAAGAGAGGCACTCCGACCGCCGCCGAGACCCTGGCCGCCGCCCTCTTCGACAATGACGACGAGGTGCGCTTCAACGCTTCGCTCGCCCTCGCCCGCCTCGGCCCGGCCGCCGCTCCCGCGATCGGCGCCCTCGTCGAGGCGCTTCGCGACGGCAACCGCTACACCATGGGCTATGCGGTCGAGGCGTTGGAGCGCATCGGCACGCCCGAGGCCCACCAGGCCTTGATCCGCTTCCTCAAGATCGCACGCTGGTGTCCAATCACCACCACCGGCAACCTGTTCTGACGCGCCCCCGACAGCGGGGCGGACAAGAAAGGGAGGGGCGTTTGCCCCTCCCTTCCGTTTGGAAACCGTGACTACACGCTGAAGTTGAGTCCAGCGCGCTGCGTCGCATCCAGGAACTTGTCGTGCTGCGATTTCTGTGAATCGAAGCCGAGCTTCTGCGTGATCTTCACCCACTCTTCGGCCGCATCGTCGAGCGCGTCCTGCGCCCCGACCTGGTCCGAAATGAAGCGCGAGATTGCGCGGCCGAGGGCATCGCCGTACTCGCCGGCACCTTCCCAGTAGATCTGCGGGAAGGCGTTCTCCACGTTGGCCTGGCAGCCGTCGAGGTGACGCCGTGCCTGGTCAAATGTCTTGAAGATGCCGTCGTTGACCGGCCACAGTTCGTCCGTGCCGCGCTGCGGGTTGGGCTCGGTGTACATCTGCGCCGCTTCGTCGGTGAAGTGGGTCTTCCCGTAGGGGTCGGAACCGCAGAACGGGTCGGCCACGATGTTCATCGAGTAGTCCGGGTGGGACATGCGATAGATGAAGTACGCGGCGGCTTCCTTCACCTCTTCCGAAGCGTTGGCAGGCACGGCGAGCGTCCGGCTGTAAAGCGCAACCGGCGTGTGCTTCATGCTGCCGTCTTCCTGCTGCGTGCCGGGCACCAGCGCGGTCGCCTGATCCGACGCCCGCTCGAGGCCCTGACTGCGCACGGTGAACTCGGCCAGGTCGATCCACCAGACCGACATGACGTCCGCGCCCGATTCCCAGCGCGCGATCGTCTCGCCGATCGACATGGAGGTCTTCCCTGGCGGGCCCGTCTCCACGATCTCCTTGAACATCTCGAGCGATTCCGCGGCACGGCCCTGGTTGATCTGCGGGTTCATGTTGCGGTCGAAATAGGTGACGCCGTAGCTGCCGGCGACATCCATCCAGAACCCCCAGGAGAAGTTCGGCGGGTTCATGACGACCGAGGTACCGTAGATGTCCTGCGAGCTGTACTTCTCGGTGAAGAACCGAGCGGTATCGCGATACTCTTCCCACGTGGTGGGTACGGTCAGCTCGCGCTGGAATTGCTTCGAGAATTCCTTCTGGTTGTCCGCATCGGCGAAATAGCTCGGCCGATAGTGCAGGTTGTGGATGTCGCCATCGACCATCAGACCATAAGTCTGGCCGCCCCACTGCGAATAGAATTCGCCGTAACCCGGCATGATCCAGTCGAAGTACTCCTTGGATCCGCCGAAGTTCTCGAGGTACTGGTCGAGCGGCTCCAGCAATCCGACTTCCGCGAAGAGGCCGAAGTAGAGGCTCGGCATGCAGAACCAGTCGAAGCGCGGATTGTTGGACAGGAGCTGCGGCACGATCTTCGCCGTGGTCTCGCCCGCGTCGTAGAGCTCGCGGCTCTTCAGGCTGACGCCCGCTTCCGCCTGAAGCAGCGGCGACAGCCACATCGGCGCGTTCTGCCAGTTGTTGTCCCAGAGGCCCGCGACCTCGATGTCGTTGAAGCGCTTCTCGGCCTTCAGACTGCCGGCACCGAGGCCGGTTCCCATGCCGCCCAGCGCCAGTGCGCCGCCGGCCATGGCAGAACCTCTGACAAAATCGCGGCGCGAGAGCCGCTTGTTAACGAGGTGTTTGAAAGCGCCCATGTTTCCCTCCTAGCTTTCCAGTCTCGGGGTTGGTGAATTTGCCGTGCAGAGCGAAGGCATCACTCGTTTCTCAGCCCAGCACGTCACGCGTCAAACAAGCAAGTCCTCCGTTTCGGCATCGAAAACCAGCACGTTGTCCGGACGATAGTAGAGTTCGACCTCTTCATCCCGTTCGGCGCCATCGCTCGACGTGGTGACGGCCTGCAGCTGGGCGTCGCCACTGGTCAACGTCAGGATCGACCGCTCGCCCGAATACTCATTGATGAGAACCCTCGCGGTGATGCTTTTCTCCAGGCCATCCGCGAGGCGGGTCAGATTCTGCGGTCTGATTCCGACGATGTACCTGTCCGCTCCGCGGCTGCGAATTCTCATCATCCGCTCAGCCGATGGCTGAAACCGCGTGGCGCCGTCGTGCGTGACGAGCGTCACGTCGCCCCCCGCTTCCTCCGGCCGCACCTCGAAGAAATTTGTCGGCGGTTCGCCGATGAATCCGGCCACGAAGACGTTGTTCGGCGCATGGTACAGATCGTCGCGTGTGCCGAACTGCTGCAGGCGGCCCTCGTGCATGACCGCAACCCGGTCCGAGAGTGCGAGCGCCTCCATTTGGTCATGGGTGACGAACAGCATCGTGCGGCCCAACGACTGATGAATGCGGCGAAGCTCGATCATCATCTGAAACTTGAGGTGAGAATCGAGATGGCTCATGACCTCGTCGAGAATGAACGCCGCCGGCTCGCGGATCAGCGCCCGACCCAGCGATACCCGCTGCTGCTGACCCCCCGAGAGCGCGCCGGGCTTCTGATCGAGCACGTCCTCGATTTGCAGGAGCCCGGCGATCCGGTGCACTTCCTGTTTCCTGTCTTCCTTTCTCACGCCCCGCACTTCCAGCGGGAATCCGAGGTTTTCCTCGATCGTGAAATTGGGATAGAGCGCGTAGGTCTCGAACGCCATGGCAACATTGCGCTCCTGCGGCTCCATATCGTTGACCACAGTGTCGTCGAAACGAATCTCGCCCGACGTGACGGATTCGAGCCCTACGATCATCCTGAGCGTCGACGACTTGCCGCACCCGGACGGCCCCAGCAGCGAGACGAACTGGCCGTCCGCGATGTTCAGTGAAAAGTCCTTGACCGCGTGCACGTTGCCCCGCCGGCTGCGGTAAATCTTGTCGACACTGTCGAGCGTGACGCGGGCCATGGCTTAGAGCACCAGGTTCTTGCCGTCGTCGGGATCGAAGAAAAACGCTTGCGTCGTGTCGATGGCGAGGCGGACGCGCTCGCCGTGCTCGTAACGGTGTTCGGGCGACGACAGAGCCGTGATCGTGGCACCGGCCGCCTCGGCGATCAGGATCGCGTAGGTACCGAGCGGCTCGAACAAAGTGACGGTGCTCTCAACGACATGTTGATCGGCGCGAACGTCCTCTCCGTCTAGCAGCACAAGAACATGCTGGGGGCGTATGCCGTATGTGACCCGCCCCGTCCCTGCGCCGTTCAACCGCTGCACGTGAGGCCTTGCGACGGGCACGGCGAGCGAGCTCTCGACGTCACGCGCGAGCAGGGCGCCGTTCTCCGAGGCCAGCTCGCAGTTGAGCACGTTGATCGACGGCTGGCCCATGTGCTCGGCCACGAACAACGTTTCCGGTTTCTCGAACACCTCGTGAGCCCCGCCGATCTGCACGAAGCCACCGGGGCCCGCGACGCCGATCCGATCGCCGAGAGAGAGCGCCTCCGCGTAATCGTGGGTGACATAGATGGTCGCAACCTTGCGCAGCGCTTCCAGGGTGTGGAATTGCGCGCGCAGCTCGTGACGGATCTTGGCATCGAGGTGGCTGATCGGCTCGTCGAGCAGGAAGGCTTCCGGCTCCGCCACGAGCGTGCGCCCCAGCGCCGTGCGCTGCTTCTGCCCACCCGATATTTCGGCCGGGCGGCGCCCGACCAGCTGGTCGATCTTGAGTAGGCGCGCCACGTCCATCACACGTTGCTGGACTTCGGCCTTCGGCAGGCGGCGCGCCCGCAGCGGGCTCGCGATGTTCTCGAACACGCTGAGGTGGGGATAGAGCGCATAGGATTCGAAGGTCATCGCGATCCGGCGCTTGTAGGGCGGCAGCCGCGAGATGTCCTTGCCGCCCAGGATGATTCGCCCCTCGTTCGGCACCTCAAGGCCGGCGATCAGGCGAAGCAGCGTCGTCTTGCCGATGCCGGAGGGCCCGACCACGACGAAGAACTCGCCCTCCTCGACGGTCAGGTCCATCCGGTCGATCACCGGAAAGTCCCAGCCCTTGCACAGTCCCTCGATTTCGAGCCGTGCCATGCGTCTAGCCCTTCACGACGCCGAGTGAGAGACCGCGCACCATGTAGCGGCGCAGCACCAGGAACAGAATGACCGGCGGAAGCACCGCGATCAGTGAGAACAGCGCAGCGAGGTTCCAGAGCTTCTGCGCCCCCTGGACGAACCCGGGTGTCTGAATCGTATTCACGGCCACGTTGGAGCCAACCAGCATATTGGCGAACAGATACTCGTTCCAGGCGAAGATCCAGCAGAGCAGCGCCACCGACATCATGCCGGGCACGACCTGAGGCAAGGTGATCTTGAAGAAGGCCCTGACCGGCGAGTAGCCGTCGAGATACGCGGCTTCTTCGAGCTCGCGCGGCGCGTCGCGGAAGAAGACCATCATCAACCAGGTCGCCAGGGGCATGTTGAAGACCAGGTAAAGGATGATCAGGGAAATGTGGTTGTCGGTCGACCCGAACACCGTGTCGAACGCACGGAACATGGGCAGCAGAATCGCGACGGGCGGAAACATGCGGTTCGACAGGATCCAGAACGCCATATTCTCGCCGCCGGCCTGGCGGGGAAAGCGGGCCAGGGCGTAACCAGCGAGGGATCCCAGGAACACCGCAAGGGCCGTATTCGCCGAGGCGATCAACAGCGTATCTAACAGGGCTGCAACGTTGGTCTCGTCCGAGAAAATCAGATCGAGATTGCTCCACATGAACTCGTCCGGCCAGAAGGTCGGCTTGATACGGTTGACCTCCTCGATGCCTTTAAATCCGGTGATGAACTGGAAATAGTATGGGAACAGGGAAATGATTGCCCATATTCCCAGGAACACGAACATAAGGATGGCGACGAGCTTGTAGTGACGATCGCTCATCAGTTAGGCGATCGCCTGTGCTTTCAGAACCTTCTTGAGATATTTCAAGAAAAGGGTCACGAGAACCGCTGCAACGATAAAGATAACGATTGCGTACCCGGCCGCCTCGCCAACCTGGAAGTCACGAATACCGCGCTGATAAGCGATGTAGACGGGCAGTTCCGACGATTCCGCAGGTCCGCCGGACGTCATCACGTAAATCTTGTCGACATACTTGTACGCGTCCATGAAGCGGATAATGAAGGCGATGGCGATCACCTCCTTCAACATCGGCAACGTGATTCGGGTCAGCACTTTCCAGCGCGACGCGCCATCCACGCGTGCAGCCTCGTAAATTGATTGCGGCAGGGACGCGCGACCCGCATAGACGATCAACAGGGGCAGAGAGGTCCATTGCCAGATGTCGGCAAACGTCACCGACCAGAGAGAGAGGCTGGTGTTGAACCACTCGACCTTCTCTGACGTGATGCCAGTAACGATCAGGATTTCATTGATAATTCCGTTATGTGGCGTGAGCATGAGTAGCCACATGAGCCCGGTCATGGCGGGCGGCAGCATCAGCGGCACCACCATGCAAATCAGCAGCAGCGTTCGCGCCCAATTCCACTTCACGACCGAGAACAGCATGAGCGCGAGCGCAGTGCCGAGGATCACCTCCAGCACGGCACCGAAAACGAGATACTGCACCAGGTTGACGACGCTGCTGACGAAGCGGTCGTTGGTAAAGACATTGGCGAAATTATCGAACCAGATGAAGTTGTATCGGTCCCGGCTGAGCGACATCAATGTCGTGTCGTGGAACGCGTGGAAGAACATCCAGATCGTCGGATAAATGACGATCGCGAGAAGAACTAGGACCGGCAAGCCGACAAGAGAAATCGGCACCCACCGCGAGACGATGAGCAGACGTTCTCGCTTCTTGTTCTTGAACCACTCCGGGTACTCGGGCGATCCGGTTTTGGAATGGGCAGGCGTCATCTAACGCGACTGGGCATCATTGCGCTGGGCGGCGAACCGAAACCTTTATCGCGACACACCGCGCCAGCGAAGTGCCAGTCGTTCATCCAATTCCTCCGGACACCGAGACTTGTGTCGCGGGAGCCTAGTATCGCGCCCCGACCGAGTCAAGGAAACGGCCGGACGGGCGCCGCTCACGGCTGCAGGCCGCGCGGCAAGGGGGTGCACGCCGACGACGGCCGGCCCATGCGGCCCGCCACCACGCAATCCTGTCTACTGATCCCGACAAATCGGTTAGGTTCCGGCGCCATGACCAAGGGAGTCGCCGTCGCGCCCGAGCGGCCGGCCAGTCAGGCCATGTCGTTCGAGCGCCATCTGATTCGGACCGCCCGCTTCGCCGGCCCGGTGATCCTCGCGCGCGCGGGCCTGCTCGTGATGGTCGCGATCGATTCCGCCATGCTGGGCCACTACGGCACCGCATCGCTCGCCTACTACGCGGCGGCGAACGCCGCACAGGTGGTGATGATCCTGATCGGCGTGGGGCTGCTGCAGGGCACGGTGATCTTCGTCTCCCAGGCGCACGGCGCGCACGACCACGCGGCCTGCGGCACCTATTGGCGCGTGAGCTTCGTCCATGGCGCCTTCCTCGGTGTCGTCATGGGCCTCATCTGCCTGCTCGGCCGCTATACCCTCGAAGCGACCGGGCAGGAGCCGGAAGTCGTGATCGGCGGCGGCCGCGTGCTGGACATGATCGCCTGGGGCTCGCCGCCATTGATGTTGTGGGTGGTGTGCACGCACTTCCTGGAGGGCCTCAGCCGGCCGATACCAGGCATGCTGGTCATGTTCGGCGCGGTGCTGCTCAACGCGCTACTCAACTGGATTTTCATTTTCGGCAACCTGGGCGGCCCGGAGTTGGGGGCAGAAGGCGCCGCCATCGCGACCTCGCTCGTGCGCTGGGTCATGTTCGGGGCCCTGCTGCTCGTCGTCCTACGCCAGCCGGACGCCAGCGCGCTCGGCATACTCCGGCCCGTCACCGACTTCTGGGCGATCTCGAAGCGTCTCCGGCGCATCGGCTACCCGCTCGGCGCCGCACGGGGGCTCGAGACCGCGGCGTTCGGCGCGCTGGTCATGTTCGCCGGCCACCTCGGCACGGTATCACTCGCCGCCTATCAGATTGGATACAACTTGATCGGGCTCGTCTTCATGGTCGCCATCGGCACCGCGGGGGCGAGCATGGTCCGGGTGGGCAACGCGGTCGGCCGGCGCAACGCCACCGATATCGTGCGTGCGGGCTGGGCGGGTGTCCTGCTCATCGCGTTCCTTATGGCTTGTTTCGCCGGCCCCTTCCTAGGCCTCGGCATGCCATTGGCGAAGCTCTACACCGACGATCCCGCAGTGCTGCCGATTGCCGCGTCGCTCATCGGCATTTGCGGTATCATTCTGGTGTTCGACGGCATGCAGGCGGTGCTGATGGGCGCGCTGCGCGGCGTCGCGGACGTGTGGGTGCCGCCAGGTCTTCAGCTCATTGCCTGGTGGTTCATCACGGTGCCCATCGGTTACGTGCTGGCCTTCGTGGTGGGAATCGGCGTCGACGGCCTGATGTGGGGCATTCTGGCGGGCGCGCTCAGCGCCGCCATGCTTCTCTCGGGCCGCTTTCTCGCCGTCGCCCGGCGACCGGTCGCCCGCTACTGACGCGACCGGCTGATCCGGCGCCCCAATATCGCCACAGTGAGGCCATACTCGGGACAGTTGCCGGAGGAGGAGGGATAAGGTGCCTGCGACCATCGCGCTCGTCGACGACGACCAGCACCTGCTCACCTCGGTCACCATGGCGCTCGAGGCCGAGGGCTTCGTCGTCCGCCCCCACAGCGACCCGGTGAAGGCGCTGCAGGACCTGCTGAGCCGGCCGGTCGACCTCGCGGTGCTCGACATCAAGATGCCGCAGATGGACGGCCTGGAACTGCTCGCCCAGCTGCGGGAGCACTCGTCGCTCCCCGTGGTGTTCCTGACCTCGAAGGACGCCGAGGACGACCAGCTCTACGGCCTCAGCCAGGGCGCGGACGACTACATCACCAAGCCCTTCTCGATCCGCCTTCTGGTCGGGCGCATCCGGGCGATCCTGCGGCGCGCCGAGCCGGCCGGGAGTGCCGACGGGTCGCACGCGCTCATGGTGCGGGGCGCGCTGGTGCTGGATGAGGACCGCCACCTCTGCACCTGGCAGGGCAAGGCCCTCGCCCTTACGGTGACCGAATTCCTGCTCTTGAAGGCGCTGGCCCAGCGGCCCGGCCACGTCAAGAGCCGGAACCAGTTGATGGATGCCGCCTACGGCGACCAGATCTACGTCGAGGACCGCACCATCGACAGCCACGTCAAGCGCATCCGCAAGAAATTCAGGGTCATCGATCCGGCCTTCTCGCAGATCGAGACGCTCTATGGTGTCGGCTACCGATACAACGCGCCCTGATCCGGCCGAAGACGATCTGAAGGCGCCGCCGACCGCTCCCCGGGCGAAGGTCAGGCGCGGCTTCCGGCCGCGTATTTCCTTTCCTCTCACGGCCCGGATCCTCGCCATCAACGTGATGGCGCTGGGGGTGCTGGTCGCGGGCTTCTTCTATCTCGACCAGCTCCAGCGCGACCTGATGGAGGGCAGGCTGGACGCGATCGCGCGCGAAGCCACCCTGCTGGCCGCTGCGCTCGGCGAGAGCGCGGTCGACACCGCCAACCCCTCGGAGGCGGGCCTCGATCCCACCGCCGCGGCGACCCTCATCCACCGCCTGAACCTGCCGGTCGATTCGCGCGCGCTGCTCTTCGACGCCGACGGATCCCTCGCCGTCGATTCGTGGCAGCTGCCGATGGCACCTGTGCAGACGGCGGAATTGCCGCCCCCGGAGGAAGGCCGCGGCGTCTTCGGCCGGGCTGCGGACGCGGCATACGAGTGGATCACCGTGCGTCTGCCGCCCCGCACCACGGTGCCTCTCTATCTTGAGCCGATCGAGCCGCAAGCGGCCGACTACCCGAAGGTGCTGAGCGCACTGCAAGGCACCGCCGGGCGCGCCATGCACAGGACGCAGGACGCCCGGCTGGTCGCCGTCGTGTCCGCGCCGATCCAGCCCTTCCGCCGCGTGCAGGGTGCCCTGCTCCTGGTGGCAGACGCGAACGACGTCCTGGAAAGCGTCCGCAACGCCCGCTTCACCATCCTCCAGGCGTTCTGCATCGCGCTCGGCATCACGATTGTCCTGAGCCTCTTCTTCGCAGGCACGATCACGCGGCCCGTGCGCCGGCTCGCCCGCGCGGCAGAGCGGGTGCGGGCCGGCGGCGGGCGCAAGGTGGTGATCCCCGACTTCACGGCGCGAAACGACGAGATCGGGCGTCTCTCGGGCGCGCTGCGGGACATGACCGATGCGCTCTGGGTTCGCATGGATGCGATCGAGCGCTTCGTCGCCGACGTGGCGCACGAGGTGAAGAACCCGCTGAGTTCCGTGCTGAGCGCCGTCGACACCGCCCGGCGCGTCGACGACGAAGATCAGCGCGCGAAGCTGCTCGCGCTCGTCGGCGAGGATGTGAAGCGGCTCGACCGACTGCTGAGCCAGATCGCCGACGCTTCCAAGATCGATACCGAGCTCTTCCGCGCGCGGCTGGAGCCGGTCGATCTTCGCGCCATGCTGACGACGCTCGCCGAGATGCACAGCGCCGCCGCCGAGATGGGCGAAGGCTCCGCGACCCTGCGCGTCGAAATCGAGGGCGACGGTCCCTTCACGGTGCTCGGCGTCGAGGACCGGCTCGCCCAGGTGCTGCAGAACCTCATCAGCAACGCCCGCTCGTTCAGCCCGGCGGGCGGGACGATCACGCTCGGGCTGCGCCGGGAGGGCGCCGCGGTCATGGTGAGCGTCCACGACGACGGCCCCGGCGTGCCGGCCGGCATGGAGGAGGCGATCTTCCGGCGCTTCTACACCGACCGCCCGGAGGGCGAGCCCTTCGGCGCCCATTCCGGCCTCGGGCTCAGCATCTCGCGCCAGATCGCAGAGGCCCACGGCGGCCGGCTGAGCTGCGTCAACCGGCGCGACGGGACTGGCGCCATCGTTGGCGCGAGCTTCCGTCTGGAGCTTCCCGCCGCAGACGCCCTGCGACCAGCAGACTCAGGCTAGACGCGATTCTTAGTGGACGCTGAGCGGTTCTAGCTGGTGCTGGCGGGCTGCGGCGAACGCGATCTCGCGGTCTGGTGCGACGCCGAGGAGACGGCCGTCCGGCGCGTGGATGCCGTAGACGGCGGCGCCGTCCACCAACACTTCCCGGATGTAGGCTTCGTTGCCGGAGAGGAAGTGGACGTAATCCTTCCGCTCGCCGGCAGTCGTCCGATCGCCATCATTCATGACCATCCTCCTCCAGCTAGCCCGCCCTGTCGCCGCTCCTGATCGCGACGGTTCTCACGATCTCGGGTGCGGCGAGGCGCTTCAGCTCGATGTGAAGCAAGCCGTTGTCGAGGCGCGCGCCGTCGATCTCGATCCCGTCCGCAAGCAGGAAGGTACGGTGGAACTGGCGCGCTGCGATGCCCCGGTACAGGTAGACGGCGCCGTTCTCCTCCGCTTGCCGGCCCCTGATGTGCAGCTCGTTGCGCTCCACCGTGACGTCGAGGTCGTCCTCGTCGAACCCCGCCACCGCGAGGCTGATGCGCAGCCGCTCATCCCCCACGTGAACCACGTTGTAGGGGGGATACCCCTCGGTCGATGACCGGGTGAGCCGATCGACCACCTCTTCCAGGCGGTCGAAACCGAGCAGGAGAGGGCTGTTGAAGGGTGAAACTCGTGTCATCGCCTTGCCCTCCTCTGTCGAGCGAGTGTCCCCGGGTGCGCCCGGCAGCGGCACGCGCCCTGAAGCGGTCGATCGCGGCAGCCCTGTTGCAGCCGGCCGCTCCTCTTCCTCCATGTGGGCGCCGCGTTGACCCAAATCAAGCAGATTTGGCATGCAGATTACTCTGTACTGCAGAGCGCAATCAGGTATGCTGCCCTCGGTCACAGGCCCGGAAGCGCGGAGAGAGCCATGAGTGTGAGCAAGGACGAGGCCTCGTCGGCGCTGCACGACATCGAGGCGACGGAACGCCGTAGCCGGTTGCTCTTTGGTTACGGCTTGGCGAGCCCCTACCTGCTGATGTGGGGTGCGCTATGGCTGATCGCCGGTACCGTCGGCGCAGTGTCGCCCGCACATACCGGCATCGGCTGGGGAGTGGTCGACATCGTCGGCCTCCTCGGAACCGCATACTTGATCGTTCGTCACGCGCGGCGCTGCGGCGAGCGTAGCGACCGCATCCATCTCCTCCGCTATGTGGGCTCAGCCGCCGTGCTCGCGGCATTCGTTGGGCTGACGCTGATGGTCTTCGCTCCGGTCAAGGGTGTCGACGTCTTGATGCTCTTCACCTTGGTGGCCGCAGCCGGCTACGTCGTCGCCGGATGCTGGTCGGGCCTGCGCTACGCGGTCGTTGGCATCGCATTGGGCGGCCTCGCTGTTGGGGTCTTCCTCCTCGCGCCCGCATACCTGCATCTGATCGTTCCCTTCGCGGGCGGTGGCGCTCTCATTCTCGGCGGTCTCTGGCTACGGCGGGCCTGATGAGCGCGCCCGATGAGATCGTCCATCAGTCGACGCGGCTCAAGATCATGTCGGCGCTGAACGCCCTGCCGCGCCGGGAGATGCTGGAGTTCGTCCGGCTCAAGGCGATCACCGGCGCCACCGACGGCAACCTCGGATCGCACCTCACGACGCTCGAGAAGTCCGGCTACGTGACCGTCGTGAAGGATTTTGTGGGCAAGCGGCCGCGCACCCGCGTCCGCATCACCGCGCCGGGGCGGCGCGCCTTCCAGAACCATGTCGCATACCTGCGCGACATTCTGGAGGGCGAAGGCGCCGGCGCCTGAGCCATAGGGAGAGACGACATGCGCATCATGACGAACGGACGGCGCCAGGGCGGTCTCGTCCTCGGCCTTGTCGCGCTGCTGGCGGCGCTCGTTCTCACCCTCCCGGCCGAGGCGCAAGAGCCGGAACGCTTCGACGAGAAAGTGCGGGAGCTCTTCTTCGCCGGGTTCGCCGGCAACGAAGACGCGCTGCAACGCGGCATGGCGATCTGCGAGGAGACGCTCGCGGCCGAGCCGGATCATCCGGGCGCCCTGGCCTGGCAGGCATCGGGCTGGTTTTTCCAATCGGGCACGGCATTCACGCAGGGCGATTGGGAGACGGGCATGGCGCTCTTTGAAAAGAGCCTCGCCCAGTTCGATCACGCCGTGACGCTCGCGCCCGACAGTCTGCAGACGCGGATCCCGCGAGCGGCGACTCTCCTCTCTGCCGCGCCCTACGTCACGCACGCCCCGACGCGCAACGAGTTCCTGGAGAAGGTGGTCGGCGACTACACGAAGGCTCTGCAACTGCAGAAGTCCTATTTCGACTCTCTCACGGTGCACAGCCGTGGCGAGCTGCTGGGCGCGCTCGCCTCGGCCCTGTGGTTACTGGAGAGGCGCGACGAGGCGCAGGTCTATCTGAGCCGCATCATCACCGACCTGCCGAACTCCCCTTACGCGCTCATGGCGCAGCAGCAGCTCGACAACCCGGCGACGCCCGCTCAACTCACCTGCCTCGGCTGCCACAAGTACTGAGGCGGAGGCCGGCACAGCGCTCCTGCAGACGACCCGGACCAATCGAGGAGGTAACCGAGACATGGCAGTTCATACTTTCACACGGCTGTTGATCGGCGCGGCGCTAGTCCTCGCCTGCGTGGCCTTCACGACCAGCGGCCGCGGCGAGGCTGCGCCTGCCGTTCCCCTGGTCAGCGAGCACCACCACTTCGACCATCATTGGTATGTGTGGCTACCCCGCCATCCGACATACGAAGCCGTTGAGGTCATGTCCATCGACACGCCTTCCAATCCCTACAGGCTCGTATGGGTCTTCTTCACCGAGCGCGAGGGCGCGAAGCGCCAGCACCACTTCATGGACGATCGCCGAATCGCCGAAGGCGTCGATGGCTTCCACTACCGGCAGATCGACTATCGGCGCGCGGGCGGATCGGAGGGAGGACAAAGCGTGTCCGTGTCGTTCACCGATCTCGAGGGCGCCCTCGTCGAGCTCGAAATCAATGCCGAGGACGTGCCGCTGACTCAGGCCGGTGCCGGTCTGACGGATCAATCCGGCCACTCGGCCGATCTCTTGGTCTTGCTCTTCCACCGGGAGCGCACAGCGCCAGCCCAGCGCAACTGGGTTGAAATCAATGGTCAGGATTTCTCCTTCCGCGCCGGAGACGACCCCGAGGGGAAGCATCGATTCATGGCGGCCTACAGCGCCGGGATTCAGATCGTGGTCTTTCCCTTCGGCCAGTGGTCCTTCGCGGCCGGCGAAACACGCCTCAGCGACGATGCGGCCGGCCTCTCCTTCGACGTCAAGGCGCGGACGGAAGGCATCGCTCTCGTCGCGGACCTGCCGGGTTATCAGAACCGCAGCACGATCGAGCTGAATTCCGAGGGCGCACTGAAACGATACCGCCACGACGTGGGCGGGCACCGCCTGGTCATCTCGTTGGACGAGGCCCTGCCGCTCACCGGCCCGGCCCCGCCCTCCGCCAGCCGCTTCTCCGTCCTGATGGACCCCGACGAGCCCGTCGCGAGCGGCCACGTCGTCTCCGAGCCGACGGAAAGGGGCCGGCGGCTGTCGTGGACGATCGACACCCCACCATGGGCCGCCGGCTATCCCTTCGAGTCCCTCATCGAGGAGCGGGACGGCGGGATGGCGTTGACCTTACGCTCTGCGAGGTCGCCCGACTGACTCGCGCGCCGCCGGCGGTGTTGCCGGCGGGCGGATGTGGCATGGTGGGGACGCGAACGCATCCGCCGCCTGAACCCACCGACACTCGCTTGACAAAGGGACGCCTGGCGGGCGGCGCAAGGGAGCATGCCGCCCGCCATGAGCAGGGAGTCGACGGAAGGGGCGGGCGGCCGCGCCATCGGACGCACCTGGGAAGGCGTGCTCCTGATGGTCTTCACCTGCGCCTGCTTCGCCGGCATGTCGGCGGCGATCCGCCACATCTCGGCGGAAATCTCGGTGTTTCAGATCGCCTTCATCCGCAACGGCATCGGCACCCTGATCCTGGTGCCCTTCATGGTCAGGATCGGCTTCGGCTCGTTCGACCTGGCTCGCTTCAAGCTCTTCGCCATCCGCGCCGGGATGGGCGTCTTCGCCATGTGGGCCTGGTATTCGGCGCTGCAGATCACGCCGCTCGCCGAAGCCATCACGCTGAACTTCACGGTCTCGCTCTGGATGATCCCGGTCGCCATCCTGATGCTGGGCGAGCGGGTGGGCCCGCGCCGCTGGATCGCCACCGTAGTGGGTTTCGCAGGGGTCCTGATCGTCCTGCAACCGGGCGCGGATACCATCTCGATCGGCGGCCTGCTCGCGATCTTCGCGGCACTGATGTTCGCCATCTCCATGGCGCTGGTCCGCCTGCTCGCGCGCTCGGAATCGCCGCTTGCCATCGTCTTCTACATGAACCTGATCATGACCCCGATCTCGCTCGGCCCCGCGCTCTGGTGGTGGCAGATGCCGACGATGGAGCAGCTCGGCTGGCTGCTCGGCATCGGCTGCGTGCTCACCATCGCGCACTTCTCGATGGCGCGCGCGCTCTCGATCATGGAGGCGACGGCGATCGTTCCGCTGGACTTCACCCGCCTCCCCTTCGCGGTGGCGATCGGCTGGTTCGCCTTCGGCGAGTTCCCGGGCATGTGGACCTGGGTCGGCGCGGTCTTCATCGTCGCCAGCGCCGTCTACATCGCCCGCCGCGAAGCGCTCCTCGGCCAGCGCCGCCTCCGCGCCATCGGCCCGTAGAGCTCGTCCGTCTTGGACGGACGCGCGACAGGCCGCGACTGCGGCCCGCCGCGTTAGCGGCGCCCTCGCGGAGGCGCCGGCCCCAGGCCGGCTGCCGTGAGCGACAAAGAACCAGAGCACTTCCGTGTCAAAGGGATTCGCTCTGGGCGCGGCGACGCGCCTTTTGCATGCGCGGGCGCTTTGCTATGTAGGCGCCCGGAATTCGGAGGGAGTTGGACATGAACATCAGAGGGCAAACGGCGATCGTCACCGGCGGCGCATCGGGGCTGGGAGAGGCGACGGCGCGGCAGCTGGCAGCCGCCGGCGCCAAGGTCGGCATCCTCGACATGAACGAGGAGCTGGCGCAAAAGGTCGCGGCCGAGATCGGCGGCGCGGCAGCCGCCTGCGACGTGGTCGATCCGGCGAGCCACGAGGCCGCCGTCGCACAGGTGCGCGACGCGCTCGGACCCGCGCGCATCATGGTCGCCTGCGCCGGCATCGCGCCCGGCGCCAAGCTGGTCGGCCGGGACGGCAACGCGAGCCCGCTCGAAAAACTCACCCGCGCGGTTCACGTCAACCTGATCGGCACGATCAACTCCTGCCGCCTCGCCGCCGCCGACATGGCCGCGATGGAGCCGATGGAAGACAACGAGCGCGGCTGCATCATCACCACTGCCTCGGTCGCGGCCTTCGAGGGCCAGATCGGGCAGCTCGACTACGCGGCGTCGAAGGGCGGCGTCGCGGCGATGACGATCCCGATGGCGCGCGAGCTCGCCCGCGACGGCATCCGCGTCAACTGCATCGCGCCGGGGCTGATGGACACGCCGATGATGGCGGGCCTCTCCGAGCCGGTGAAGCAGTCCCTGCTGGAGACGACGGTTTATCCGAAGCGCCTGGGCACCGCCGGCGAGTACGGCGCGCTCGCCGTGCACATCGCGCAGAACACCTTCATGAACGGCTCAGTGATCCGCTTCGACGGCGCGCTGCGGATGGCGCCCAAGTAGCTCCCCGCGTCCGGCACCCGGCGGCCCCTGAAGCCGTCGGCTAATCGTCGGACCAGGGCGCGATCCGGGTCTCCCAGGCAGGGCTGTCCGCCGGGCTGAAGAGCTTGAGCGTGAGGTCGATGCGGGCGAACTTCCAGGCGCCCTCTTCCTTGCGCAGCCGCGAATCGTACCAGCCGCCGATCCAGGTATCCCGGGTCGCCCCGCCGCCCTCCGGCACCACCTTGCCGAGCTCCCACAGATAGTGGTTGCTGGTCGCGCTGAGGCCGTCGGACGCCACCTGCACGGACGGCTGGGTCATGTAGTGGATGGCCCAGGGCATGAAGGTGGTGCAGTTGGGGCGGATGTCGCGGACGATGCCCTCCCGCGTCTCCCAATGGCCGATGCCCTCGCAGTGCCACACCGCA
Source organism: Alphaproteobacteria bacterium (assembly GCA_965207055.1). Classification (GTDB taxonomy): domain Bacteria; phylum Pseudomonadota; class Alphaproteobacteria; order UBA828; family UBA828; genus WTGU01. The sequence goes on from CBDBLP010000001.1 coordinate 905,283, forward strand.
TCCTCGGTGAAGAGCGGCGCGACCAGCGCGGGATCGCCGTTGTGATCCACCGCCTTGGCGTAGCGCGCGATCAACTGGTTGATCGCCTCGATGTCTTCGAGGCGCTGCAGACGCTCTTCGACAGTCACGGGCACCTCCCCCGCGTGGCTATCCCTTCCAGGGCGGAATCGGTGTCTCCCACGAAGTGGCGTTGGCGGGGCTCAGCAGCTTGAGGATCAGCTCGATGTGGCTGAACTTCCAGTCGTCGCCTTCCTTGCGGAACTTGGATTCGTACCAGCCGCCGACCCAGGTGTCCTGATCCGGGCTGCCGTCCTCCTGCACCGCCTTGGCAAGCTCCCACAGGTAGTATTCGCCGGTCGCCGACTGGCCGTCGTCCGCCACCTCGATGATCGGCTGGGTCGCGTAATGCAGCGCCCACGAGAGCACCTTGGTGGAGGTCTCGTGCAGTCCCTGAACGACACTGTCCCGGCCTTCCCAACGCCCGATCCCCTCGCAGTTCCAGACCGCGTCCTCGGTGAAGCAGGGCGCCATCAACGCCGGATCGCCATTCCTGTCCGCCGCCGTCATGTAGCGGGCGATGAGCTGCTTGATTGCCTCGATATCTTCCAGGCGCTGAAGGCGTTGTTCGACGGACATGGTCTGTTTTCCCTTGGCTGTTCAGGTCATCTGTTCAGTTGTGTGCGCGTTTCGGGAGCGCCGGCGCCTCTGCCGGCTCCTTGCAGCCGATGGGGCAGCATCGCCCCGGCTGGCGGTCGCGACTGTCCGCCCCGCTCTCGTCGGCGAGCACGCCCCGGTCGAGCAGCTTCTCGACCAGCGCCACCTTGTCCTCGATCGGATAGCTGCGGAAGATTTCGAGCCCCGTCGCCTGCGGCGAGCCGCCGCCGTGCAGGCTGATCACCGAGTACCAGCCGGCGGTGCCGGAGGCGGTCAGGTCCTCGATCAGGCGCGCGACCTCCATGCGCTCGCCGTAGGGCAGGTCCTCCCTCCCCTTCAGCATCTCGGCGAGCGTGCCCGCGGTTGCCGGATTGTGGTCCTCGTCCGGCCCCGGCAGGGCCACCACCAGCCCGCCCGAGACCTCGTGGGCGATGCGGTGCATGTCGTAGATCTGAGTCGACAGCAGCAGCTTGCCGATGTTGGCGAACACGCGGTCCGGCTCCACGCAGCCGGAGCCGTCCGCCCTCGCATACACCGAGCTCGCGACGCCGCAGGCATAGAAGCCCTCGACGATCTTGATCAGCTCCACCATGCGGTCGCGCAGGTGCGAGGTGCGCTCGACCTCGAGCCCGTTGGCCTCGGCCATCAGCACGCCGGCGCCGATCAAGAGGTCGCCGAAGCCCGCGCGCGCGCCGATGCACGAATGCCGGTGATGGGTCGCGTAGGCCTGGGTCAGGAACTGCGAGTGCTCCCATTCGCCGGCCAGGAACACGCTCTCCCAGGGCACGAATACGTCGTCGAAGATCACCACGCCGGTCGACTGGCCGTAGCGGGCGCTGAACGTGGCCGCCTTCTCCCCCGGCCGGCCCGCCGGGCGGGCGACGACGGTGACGCCCTCGGCGTCCACCGGCACCGCGCAGCAGAGCGCGAAGTCCTTGTCGTCCTCGGTCATGTTGCGGCAGGGCATGACCAGATACTCGTGGACGTAAGGTGCAGCAGTGACGATCGCCTTCGCGCCCCGGATCACGATGCCGTCGGGCCGGCGCCGGGTGATGTGCACGTATGAATCGCGCACGGTCTGGGCATGGGGGCGGCGCGAGCGGTCGCCCTTGCCGTCGGTCATCGCGACGCCGAGTGTGAGGTCTTCCGCCTGCACCCGATGGAGGTAGGCGAGGAAGCGCTCGTGCAGCGCGCTGCCGGTCTCCTGATCCATCCGCCAGGTCGTCTGGTGGATCGCGTTGAGGCCGTCCTGGGTCAGGTAGCGCTGGGCGCAGCCGGTGTACTGGCAGACGAGGCGCACCGCCTCCAGCTTGTGGAGCTGGTCGGTGGTCGAGCGGTTGATGTGGAGGAAGCGGTGGACCTCGGCGCCGGAGCTCTCCTCCACCGCCGCCATCACATGGCTGTGGCGCTCGTCGCGCGCGAAATCGTACACCAATCCCAGCGCTGCGACCCCCGGCCCGAAGCGGGGCTCGTCCGCGACCGATGCGACCTCGTCGCCATCGACATAGACCCTGGGTGTGAGCCGCCTGAGCGACTCCCGGTACTCTTCGCCGGACATCAACATCCCGCGTCTCCCGTTCAGCCGGCCTGCGCGTCCCTCTGCCGGATCGCCTCTGCGATCCGCAGCACCCGCTCGGCCTTCTCGTAGATCGGGTAATCGATGAAGTAGCCATCGACCTGGATCGAGGCCGAGCCAGCAGCCTCCGCCTCCTTGAAGGCGGCGACATGCTTCTCCGCCTGAGCCACGGCGTCGGCGCTCGGCGTGAATACTTGGTTCACCGGCTCCACCTGCTTGGGGTGGATGCAGAGCTTGCCCTGAAAGCCGAAGCTGAGCGCGGTCTGCGCCGAGCGCTCCAGGTTCTCGGCATCGGCGAGGTCGATGAAGACCGTATCGATGGGCGCCTCCAGCCCACCGACGCGCGAGGCAAGCACGATGGACGCGCGCGCGTGCGCAAGCTCGGCTTCCGCCCCGGTCCAGACCATGCCCATGTCGCGGGTGTAATCGCCGGCGCCGAAGGAGAGCCGCCGTATCCGCGTCTCCGCGCCGGCGATCGCCTGGGCCGCGGCGACGCCCTGGCCGGTCTCGATGATCGGCAGCAGGTCGATGGCGCCCTGCTCCAGCCCCCGTTCGCGCTCAAGCTGGCCGAGCAGCCAGTCCACCGTCTCCAGCTGGTTGGGCGCCTCGACCTTGGGCAGCAGGATGCCGTCCACGCCTGCCGCAACGGCGGCCTGGAGGTCGCCGTAGCAATAGTCGGTGTCGAGCCCGTTCACGCGCACGTAGCCGAGGCAGGGGCGCGGCGCCTGCAGCGCCTCGACGACCACCGCCCGCGTGGCCTCCTTCTCCGCCGCAGCGACCGCGTCTTCGAGATCGAGCACGACCGCGTCGGCGTCGGCGCCGAAGACCTTGGCGACCTTGCGCGGGTGATTGCCGGGCGCGAACAGATAGGTGCGGTGCAGATTCATGGGAATTCTCGAGCGGCTCGGGCCAAACAACCACAGCCCCCTGCCCCGATCAAGGCAGCCAGTACAAGCGGCGGGCGTGCACCGGTATCCTCTCGCCGGCCGGCGCCGGTCAAATCCATCCACAGCCTCTCAGTCGCCGGGTAACCCGTGTCGCGAGAATTGCGTCTACCGTTGTCCTGGAACAACCAAACGCACCGAAAATCTCTAACGAAACACATTTCTTAACAATTCTTTTCGTTGTCGACACTCGATTTGCCTTGATCGCAAATCTCGATTCGCGAACCATTCCCAATAGAGTTCGTCTGACAATCTCAATTGGTAGGTACGCCACATCAGAGGCTGCCGACCAAAACGGAGGACGGCGATGATGCAGAACTGGAAACGGTGCCTCGTCGGAGGAATCGCGCTCACGGCGGCCGTCGCGCTCGGCTCGACCATGGCGACGACGTCCGCCCGTGCCGATCACGACTGGTCGTGGGAAGGAGCGGTTGTCGGCGGCGTCATCGGCGGGCTGCTCGGCTCGACCACCGGCAAGCGTTCCAGGCACCGGGACGGGGTCAGCGTTGGCGTGACTTTGGGAAATCCGCACGACGGTCCCTTTTTCGTCCATCAACACCACGGGGCATGGCATCAGCATCAGCGGAACCATCGACGCGGGTGGATCGTCTGGCTGGATCGACAGGGACCCTGGCACGTCCATCCTCAGCGCCACCACCGTCGTCAGTGGCACGCTCCGCGAGTCCACCCGCAGCCCTGGCAGGCGCATCCTCCACGGCAACACTATCGCCAGTGGCACGACCCGCAGGTGCAACTGCAGCCTCGGTACGTGCATCCTCAAAAGCACCGGCACCGCCATTGGCACAATGAGCGGGCTCACGTGCAGCCCCGCTACGTTCATCCCGAACGGCATCGGCACGGTCACAAGCACAGGTGGTAACGGCCGCGCGCCCAAGGCCTGACCGAGAAGGCGCCGCCTACTCGGCGTGGAACGCCAACTCGCCGTACCAGGCGCGGGCGCTCTGCGCGCTGTTGTCCGAGTCGGTCATGACCGCGATGCCTTCGAGCTCATCGACCTCCATCTCGAAGAGGCGGAGGAAGTCGGCGCGAACGTCCCGCCGATGGGTGCGCCATGTGCCCGCCTCGGCATCCCCGCTATCCATCGCGACCATCATCACCTTGGAGGTGAAGGGGTTGGGCCAGCTCTCGCCCACCTCCGCTTGATTGGCCCAGACGTAACTGATCGCCCGCGGCAGCCCGAACATCCCCTCACCGGGCGCGACGACATAGACGCGCGCGGCGTAATCGTCGCCGGCCTTGATGCGCTCGTCGTCGAGCGCCAGCGGCTTCTCGATCCGCCAGCGCCATTCGAGGATCGGCGTCGCCGCAATATCGATCTCCCGCTCCAGGTAAAGGCTCGACGCCGTGGCATTGCTGTTCGCCTCGAGCAAGCGCTGCCCGTCGATCTTGACGACCCGGTAGCGGGTCTCGCCCTCGAACTCCTCGATCTCCCAGTCGCCTCTGTCGCCGGCCGAGGGCCATGCCAGCACCAGCGACTCGGCGTGCGCGGGCAGCGCAGCCAGCAGCAGCACCAGAAGACACGGCGCGCAGCGGTTCACGAGACGACGGCAAGAAATTTGAGCTCTCCCCTCAAGCACCGAAATCTGCCTGAAAGCCCTGCCGTGGACAACAACACTGCCGCGACGCGCCCCTAACCGGCAGCGTCCTCCGCGTCCTTGCCCATCAGCCGCACCCGCGCGCCGGCCAGCAGGTCGCGCAGCTTCGCGCGAATCGCCCAGAGGCACACGAGCGACGGCAGCACCATCAGCGTCGTGATCACGAAGAAGGTGCCCCAGTCCCCCTCCAGCCAGTCCACCAGCTCGCCGGATGACGCCGCCAGCAGCGTCCGTCCCGCCGTGCCGAGCGAAGCCAGCAGCGCGTACTGGGTGGCGGTATAGGTCCGGTCCACCAGCATCGAGATGAAGGCGACGAAGGTGACCGTCGCGAACGCGCTGGTGAGGTCGTCCATAACGACTGCGGCGGCGAACAGCACCTCCGACTTCCCGGACCACGCGAGAAGCGCGAACATCAGGTTCGTGAGCGCCATGGCGATGCCGGATACGAACATGGCCCGGATCAGGCCGATGCGGATCGCGACGAGGCCGCCCAGCACCGTGAACCCCACGGTAACGATCCAGCCGAGCCCCTTGGAATAGAGCGCGATGTCCGACTTGGTGAAGCCGATCTCGGTATAGAAGACCAGCGACATCCGCCCCAGGAAGGCTTCGCCGATCTTGAACAGGAAGACGAAACCCAGCACCGCGGCGGCGATCGCAATCCCGTTCTTCACGAAGAAGCGCATCAGCGGGCCGACGACGGTGCCGGCCAGCCAGGCGGCGGCACGCCCGAAGGGGCCGGATATGCGCAGGCGCGCGGCGATCCGCGCCTCGTCCTCGGACTGGGCGGCCAGGCGCGCCGCCGCTGCGGCCTCGCGCACGAAGAGGAGGCCGACGTTGCAGAGGACGACCACGATCCCGAGCACGAGAAAGGTCGCCTGCCAATAGTTCTCGATGCCCGCGTTCTGGAAGGCCCCGGCGGTTTCGAGCGCGACGATGCCGCCGAGCTTGAAGCCGCTCCACCAGCCTACCACCGCGACCGCCGCGCCGGCGGCCATCGCCTCGCCCTCGGTCTTCTCCATCTGCTCGATTCTGAGCGCGTCGACGGCGACGTCCTGAGTCGCGGAGGCGACGGCGATGGCAAGGCCGATGGCGACGACGGAGCCCAGGTTTTCCGAGGGGTCCAGCGCGCTCCAGAGCACGAGGCACACCAGGATCACGGCCTGCAGGACGAGGATCCAGGCGCGGCGCTGCCCGAGCCGCTGGGAGAGCCACGGCAGCCGGACCCGGTCGATCATCGGGGCCCAGAGGAAGTTGAACGCGTAGACGCCGAAGATGAGGCCGGCCCAGCCGATGGTGCTGCGGCTGAGCCCGTCCTCCGTGAGCCAGAGGGTCAGGCTGCTCCCGATGAGGACCCAGGGGAATCCGCTGATGATCCCGAGAAGGAGGATGCGGGCCATCCGCCGCTCGAAATAAACGGCGAGCGATTCCGCGAGTCCGTGCACGGCATCCCTCTTGGCGACTCGGTGCGCGATCGAGACCGACCATAGCGACACGCTCTGCGCCCGGCCAATGACGACCCTTCACCTCTCCGATAGCGCTCAGGCTCGGGCCTCGGCGCCATGGCGCGCGCGGCGATCACGCGCTATGTCGGCGCCAACCGAGAGCGAACCCGCGCATGGAGGCAACCCATGAAGCTCGAAGGGATCAGGGTGCTGGACCTCTCCCGCTTTCTGCCCGGCCCCCATCTCGCGATGATGATGGCGGACCACGGCGCCGACGTGATCAAGGTCGAGGACCCGAAGAGCGGCGATCCCGCGCGCGTCATCGGGCCGGTCCAGGCCGGCCACACGGTCTATTTCCGCAACGCGAACCGGGGCAAGCGGAGTCTCGCAATCGATCTCAAGAGCGACGCCGGGCGCGAGGCCTTCATGCGCCTCGCCGAGACCGCCGACGTGGTGCTCGAGACCTTCCGTCCCGGCGTGGTCGATCGCTTGGGCATCGGCTACGAGGCCGTGCGCGCACGTGCGCCGCAGGTGGTCTACGCCTCCATCTCCGCCTTCGGCCAGTCCGGGCCCTACCGCGACCGTCCGGCCCACGACCTGAGCGTCAACGCGCTCGCCGGTGTCGCCAGCCTCAGCGTCGATGGCGACGGCAAGCCGGCCATGGCCTGCCTGCCGCCCTCGGACATGGGAGGCTCGATCATGGCGCTCGCCGGCATCCTCATGGCCCTGCTGCGCCGCCAGACCACCGGGCGCGGCGACTACCTCGATCTCGGCATGTTCGACACGGTTGTGTCCTGGACCTCGCACGTCGCCGGCCGCGTGTTCGCCGACGGCCGCGCGCCGGACCCCTCAGCCGAACGCACGCAAGGCGGCGCCGCCTTCTACCGCCCCTACCGCACCAGGGACGGCCGCTACATCACGCTCGGCGGCGGCGAGATGAAGTTCGTCGTCAACTTCCTGGAAGGGGTGGGCCGGCCGGATCTGATCCCCCTCGGCCGTGAGCCCGCAGGCCCCGCGCAGGCGCCGCTCCACGCCTTTCTCGAAGAGACCTTCGCCGCGCGCACCCAGGCCGAGTGGGTCGACTGGTTCGCGGGCCGCGACATCTGCTTCGCGCCGGTCCTCGACCTCAAGGAAGCCTTCGACGACCCCCACCTCGCCGCGCGGGACATGGTGGCGCGGGGCGACGACGGCGCCTCGCATCTCGGCATCCCGATAAAGTTCCAGGAGGAGCCGGGGCGTATCGAAACCGACGTGCCGGCCCTCGGCCAGCACAGCACCGCGATCCTGCGCGAGATCGGCTACGACGAGGCCGCCTGCGCCACTCTCGCGCTTGACGGAGTCATCCGCCAAGCGGAATAGCGCTAACCCGCACGTCTCACCAGGGTCGCCTCCTGCGCCCCGCGCGGGGGGCGGGACAAGACCTACAAAATTTTTTGGCGGGATTCGCCGGGATTATCCGGGACAAGCGGGAATTCACGGGGCAGGCGCCGGCCCCCGGGGATGTCGACGGGGCCGGCGCTTCTGCTCAGCGGTGCTCGCCGCCCGGCCCATCGTTGCCCGCTCATCCGCGTAGCCGCGCCGCGCTCGTTGGTGCACGTCATGGCCCGATCATGGCGCAGGCAGCGCGCTCCCTGCTCCGCACCATGGTGCGGAGAGGCGGGCGGGCTAGTGTCCCGTTTCTGAAGTTAATATGCATAGGGGTGGGCCACGGAAAAACTCTCTGACCGCGCCTCTCTCATTTGTCGTCATGCCCGTGTGTGGACGCCCCCGTTGATGCAAGCATTTTCTTTGGACGGTTGTGGCATGCGGTCAGGTGCTTCCGTGTGTCCGGCCTCTTGATGCGGCATGCACGCGCCGCGGGCCCGTATGGAGATACGCGGATCGGGTCCAAACCGGACTTCCGTGCTCGAGCGCGCGCCGGCCATGACTGGTTTTCCCGATCCCGTCTCATCGACCGTTTGCCCTTACCCGTCTTCCGACCTGCCCGCATTCCCGACGGCTTCCCGCCTCTTGCCACCCGCTCAGGCGGCGGCGGGAGCCCGCCAGACCTCCTTCTTCACCGTCAGCGCCCAGGCAATGCGCGCCATCCGGTTGACCAGCGCCACCGCCACAACCATCCTCGGCTTGCGCGCCAGCATCCGGGCCAGCCAGGGGTCCTTGGTCTCACCCCGCCGACACGCCGCGCGAACCACGGCCATGGCGCCGCAGACCAGAAGCCGCCTGAGATCGCGCGGGCCCATCTTCGATATCTTCCCCAGCCTGGGCTTGCCGCCGCTCGTGTGCTGGCGCGGCACCAGGCCCAGCCAGGCCGCGAAGTCGCGCCCGCACCGGAAGCTTTCCATCGGCGGCGCACAGGCCTGGATCGCCATCGCGGTAATGGGTCCGATCCCCGGGATCGTCATCAGCCGCGCCGCGTCCTCGTCCTGGCGTGCCTGGATGTGGATCTCCTTCTCCAGGCCGGCGATCTTCACATCGAGATCGGCGATCTGACCGAGCAGAAGAGTGCCCAACGCGCGCACCGGCTCCGGCAGAGGCGAGGCGGCATCCTCGACGGCCGACGCAAGACGGCCGACATGGGCCTTCCCCTGCGGCGCGATGACGCCAAACTCCGCCAGATGGCCCCGCAGCGCGTTGATCGTCTGGGTGCGCTGACGCACCAGAAGATCGCGCGTGCGGAACAGCATCGCCCGTGCCTGCTGCTCTTCTCCCTTCACCGCCACAAAGCGCATGGTCGGCCGAAGAGCCGCCTCGCAGATCGCCTCCGCATCCGCCGCGTCGTTCTTCTGACGCTTCACGAAGGGCTTCACGTAAATCGGTGCTATCAACCGCACCTCGTGACCAAGCTTGGCGATCTCCCGGCCCCAGTGATGCGCGCTCGCGCACGCCTCCATCGCCACCACGCAGCGCGGCTGCGAGGCCACAAAACCAAACAACTTCTCCCGGCTCAGCGTCTTGCGGAACGCAACCGAGCCGTCCGCCCGCGCCCCATGCAGCTGAAAGCTGCGCTTCGCCAGATCGATCCCGATGATGCTAACCTCGTCCATGGATGCCCCCTCCTTCAGGTCGTGAGCCACAACCACAACCTTGGCACATTGCGATGCCGTCGGGAGGGGGCGTCCACCCCATCGGACTTGTTCCGGGCATCCACGTTCTTTGCTTCTGTCGCACAAAAAACCCGTGGATGGCCGGGACAAGCCCGGCCATGACGAGTGGGGGGTGTGGCGCAGATGGACAGAAACTTCTCGAACAGAAGACTAGGCAGCGGCCGCGCCGGCTCCCGCGCCCAGCAGACGGATGATCTCCGCCGTGGGCTTCACGTGACAGAAGTTGCCGTCGAGATACTCGACCGCGTTGGCGTGCCCGCTCGGCGACATGGCGGCGCAAGCGTCCTCCGGCATCAGGCACCGAAAATCGAGATCGCCCGCAAGCCGGATCGTGCCTTCGACGCAGCTATTGGTGAAGATGCCGCTCACCACGATGGTGGTGATCCCTTTCACACGCAGCAGATGCTCGCAGTTGGTCGATGGGAAGACCGCCGAGCCCGACTTGGTCAGCATGATGTCGCCCTCCTCCGGCTCAAGCGACGCGAGGATTTGCGCGTCCTTCGAGTCTTCGGTGGTGACCACGCCGAAGTGGCGGTGACGCCAGGTCTGGTCCGAGCCGTCGCCCACCAGCGAGGCGCAGCGCGTGTAGATCACCGGCGCGCCCGCCTCACGGAACGCCGCGATGAGCTGCTCCAGGTTCGGCACCACCACGCGGTCGATCCGGTCGAGGTAGTAGGAAAGGTCGTCTTCCAGCCCCGCCTCGATGATCCGCTTGCAGAGCCCGTAGTCGCGGTGGGCCTGCTGGTAGGTCATGTCGATCACGATGAGCGCGGTCTTGTCCGCCTCCACCGGGAACTCGGGGATGCGCGCGAAGCTCCACCAGGCGCTCCACCCCTCCTTGACGTTGCCCCTCTCGCTATTGCCCATCGTGCACCTCCCTCCCCGCGCCCGAAAGACGGTCCGAGCCGGGATATGGTGGGATACTCCGGGATGCGCCTCGCCTATTCAAGGACTCAGGCGCGCTCCGGCCGGTGGGCGGCGAGCGCCTGCCAGTCGAACACGATGCCGTGGCCAGGGCGCTCCGGCGCGCGCGCATAGCCGTCCTGGACGGTCAGCGGGTCCTCCATGAATTTCTCGAGCCCGAAGGCATGCCACTCCAGGTAGGCCGCGTTCGGGGCCGCCGCCAGCAGGTGGATGTGTAGGTCGTGCGCGCCGTGGCTCATCACCGGCAGGCCGTGCGCCTCGGCGAGATGCGCGATCTTCATGAAGGGCGTGATGCCGCCGCAGGTGGTGAGGTCGGGCTCCGGGAAATCGACGCCGCCGGCTCCGATCAGCGCCGCGAACTCCGCCAGCGTGTGGTGGTTCTCGCCCGCCGCCAGCGGCACCTTGCCGAGCGAGCGCAGGTGGGCGTAGCCGGCGGTATTGTCGGGCGCGATGGGCTCCTCCAGCCAGACCAGGTCGAAGGGCTCGAGCAGCGTCATGGCGCGCGCTGCCTGATCCACCCGCCAGGCCTCGTTCGCGTCCGCCATCATCTCGATGTCGTCGGGCAAATGGCTGCGCATCGCGTCGACGCGGGCGATGTCCTCGGCGATGGTCGGGCGGCCGAGCCGCATCTTGACCGACCGGAAGCCCTGCTCGACGCTCGCCATCCCGCCTTCCAGCAGCCGGTCCATGGGGTAGTTCAGGTCGATATTGCCGGCATAGGCCCTGACCGAGGGGTTGGCACCCCCGAGCAGCCGCCAGAGCGGCGTGCCGAGCCGGTTGCCCTTCAGGTCCCAGAGCGCGACATCCACCGCCGCCAGCGCAAAGCCCACGGGCCCGCCCCGGCCGGCATAGTGGTGGCGCCTGTAGATATCCCGCCAGATGGTCTCGATCAGGTCCGGGTCGCGGCCCTCGACGCTCGACCGGAAGGTTCCGTCGCACAGTGCTGCGATGGGGCCGCCCTGCCCTTCGTGCATCACGGTGTGCACTACACTAAGAGATTTTTCAGCGCACAGGGACTGACGTTGGGTTGCATTTCCTTCCTGTATTAGGGTTACGCTACAATGCGTTACGAGGGGCGTCAAGGGAGAATGGAGCGGGGACAGTGGACACATTGGCACGTCTTGTGTCTCTTGGAAGTTGCATTCAGGGATACAGGCTGTGGGATTTGCCATGGAGCGGTGGTATGGTGGTTTTGTCGAGAACGGATCACTCAGTCAGGACACACGAATGGCATGCATTGTCCGGTGCGAGGAATCTCTTAGGAGTTTCGTGATCTGTTGTACATTCAGAAGTGGTCGCGTGTTCCAGTCTCTGCAAGTTCGTTCGCGAGGCTGGCCACAATGAGGGAGGATGCCGGCGGACGGCGCCAGCGCGCGGTCATGGCCACCGATGCGGAGTGGGAGCGGATCGGCCGGGCGGCTGCGGCGAGCGGCATGGACCTGTCGCGCTTCGTGATCCATCGCGCGCTCGATCGGGACCCACTGGCGCCGGAGGTCCTGCGCCGGGCGGTACGCGAGATGCTGGTGCTGTCCAGGCTGGAGGAGAGGCGGCTGCGCGGGGCCGGCGCCGGTGCGGCCTGGGAGGGCGCCTGCGACGCGGTTGACGAATGGATCGAGCGGGAGGGAATGCTCGACCGGCTCACCGATCCAGGTGCTGCGAACCGCTGGAAGGCGGCGGGGCCGGCCGGGGAGGACGCTCCGTGACGAAGAACGCTCCGTGACGGAGAACGGGTCGTGACGGAGGAGGCGGCGCGTCCCCTCAGGCGTCAGCGGAGCTTGCACTGCAAGCCTGCGGAGCAGGCGATGATCCGGGAGCGCGCGGCGGCGGCTGAGAAGACCGTGTCGCGCTATGTGCTGGAGCTCGCGCTCGCCGACGATCCGGACCGCCATCCCCTGGTGCTGACGGAAGCGGAGCAGGTGGAGCAGCGGGACGGGGTGCGGGAGCTGCAGGCATTCGTGCGGGCTCTGCGGCGCGAGCTTCCGGGGGGCAGCGGGCTCAGCCTGTTGAGCGCGATCTCCGTCCTTGCGAGGGAGCGTGTGCCTTGAAACGGGTGCGGCGGCGGCGGAAGGTGCGCAGGCCGAGCAGGCACATCTCGATCTCGGCGACGGACGCGGATTGGGAGGTGGTTCGCGGCAACGCGGACCGGCGCGGCTTGTCGATCGCGCGCTACCTGCTGGAGCTGGTGGAGCGGGATGCCTCGGAAGAGGACGCCGGACGCCGGCACGAGTATCCCGCGCTGGCGCTTGCAAAGGAAGAGCAGCGGGAGCAACTGGAGGCGGTGCGCGAGGTTCGCGCGCTGATGCTGGAGGGGGAGGATGCGGGTCCTTTGGTGCGCGACATGCAGGAGAGGATCGCGGTGATGTTTGCCGCGTGGGCGTCTGCGATGGCCGGGTCGGGCCACTCGGAAGAGCTGCGGCTGGCGCTCGCCTCGGTGCTGGGAGAGGAGAGGGCGGGTATCGTTACAGCTTTGGTTGTGCCGTCTGCCGCGAAGAAAAAGGTTGCGCCTCAGGCCAACGAGGGAAAGACGGATCCCGGCCAGGACCGGCTCTTGTGAGGCGCTCACTATCTGCGCCGCCGGCATGAATGAGGTACGCGAGGTCGACCGAACGAGGAGAGGGATAGCGTGACACCGGAACGCGGCAATGGAAGCAAAGGGTCGCGCCACAGGCCTGAGAAGGGGAGACGGATTCCCGTCAGGATAGGTTTCTGTGAGGCGGACTCCATGTGCATCTCCGGCATGAATGAGGTGAACGAGGTCGTCCACACGAGGGGACAATTGGCGTGACTGCGGAGGGCGCCGACAAGAGCGGGCGGACGGGCCAGCCGGACCTCCTTGCGAGCCTGCCGGCGGAGGACCCGCCCGCTTCGCGGCCGGATCCCGGTATCGATCCGGCCGCGATCGAGGAACTGCTGACCGGGGTTCGAGACCTCCGGGAGCAGATTGCCGGACTGAGGGAAGCGGTGTCGACGGAACGGTCTGCGCCAGAGCCTGAGGCAGTGCCGCAGGCAGTGCCGCAGGCAGCGCCTCAGGCACTGACGCTGGAGGCGCTCGAGGCCTGGGGCGACACCCTCGTGGCCCGTGTAGCCGAGGCTGCGTCAGGGGACGCGCCGGGGGGCGACGCAGCGGCGGCCGTCGCAGACCATATCGGGAGGATCGAGGAAGCGGCGTCGAAGGCGGCAGCGGCGGCAGAACGCATCGATCAGGGTATGGCAACCACGGCGGACCGGGTCGCGGCCGGGATCGAGGAGGCCGTGACCAGGATCGAGACGGGACTCGTGGGGACGCGCAACCATGTCACCCAGCATTCCCGTCTGGTCCATGAGACTCTCGACGACATCCGCACGCAGACGGCCGGGCCGAGGTTCGGCTGGCGGGCGGTTCTCTTGTTCCTGATCGTCTTCGTCCTGGGCATGCTGCTCGAAAGCCGCATACACACCCTCTACCGATGGCTGTGGTCCGGTTGACCCGGCAGCGTCCCGCGTCTCTGCTCCGGCGGCGCACCGGCGCGGCCGTAATCGGGGTCTGAGCCGATGGTCGCCACGGTCGTAGAGCTTCGCTCGTCCGCCATGGCGGTGACCTACTACGAGCGCGACGGCTACTACGCGAAGAACGATCCGGAGCACCGCCAGGCGAGCTTCTGGTGCGGGGATGCGGCGAAGGCGCTGGGGCTCAGGGCACATGTGCGTCCCTCGCGCTTCGAATCGGTGCTGTCGGGATACGTGCCGGGGACGGAGTTGCGTCTCGGCCGGATGCGCGAGGGGGAGCACGATCACCGGCCCGGCTGGGACATCACCCTGTCCGCGCCGAAGTCGGTATCGCTGGAGGCGCTGGTGATGGGCGACCGCCGCGTGATCCGGGCTCACGACGAGGCGGTGCGGGCGACGCTGGGCTTCGTGGAGGCGGACCTTCTGCAGACCCGGGGCTGGGACCCCGCGACCAGGCGCCGCCCCCGGGTGAAGGCGGAGGGCATGGTGGTGGCGGGGTTCCGGCATCTCGCGAGCCGCGACCAGGACCCGCAGCTGCACACCCACTGCGTGCTGGCCAACATGACGCGCAATGCCTCCGGGGAATGGCGGAGCGTGGAGCCGACCAAGATCCGGCGCAGCGAGAAGCTGATCGGAGCGTACTACCGGAACGAGCTCGCGCTGCGTCTTCAGGCTTTGGGTATGGCCGTCTCGCCGAGCCTCGTGGGACGGGTGCCGGGGTTCGAGCTTGCGGGCTACGAGCGTTCCTTCCTGGACGCGTTCTCGGGCAGGCGCCGCGAGATTCTTGCGTACCTGGAACGCCAGGACCTGTCCTACACGGCGAAGCACACGCAGATGGCGGCGTTGCACACGCGCCGGCGCAAGGAGGAGCGGACCCTCGCGGACCTGGTGCCGGAATGGCGCGCGCGGGCGCAGGCACTGGGGCTGGTCAGGGAGAAGACGGCCCTCGCGCCGCCCCGGCCGCTCGACCCGGTGACCGGCGAGCGGGTTGGAGTGCCGCGCGCGCCCGCGCCGGACCTGCCGCCCAACGAGATCCGCAGCCTCAAGCGCGCGCCGGCGCTGCCGGCGCTGCCGAGGCAGCCCCGCGACGGCGTTGCCGCGTCGGCGGGGGCGCATCCCACTGGCGCGCGCTCTCCGGCGCCGGCGGAGTTGTCGCAGGAGCCTGAGCGGGGCGTGCTCGAGGCGGTGGCGCGGGCGGTGGCGCATGTGGCGGAGAGGCGCACCGCGATCCCGGAGGCCGAGATCCGGGCAGTGGCGCTGGGCCACGCGCCGGGACGCTACACCCTGGCCGAGGTCGACGCGGCGATCGCACGACTGGTGTCCGGGGGCGAGCTGATCGAGGCGGAACGCCGGGGCATGGACCGGGCCTTCGTCACCGACCGGGCGGTGAAGGCCGAACGCCAGGTGCTGGCGTCGATGCGGGCGGGGCGCGGCAAGGGCACGGCGCTGGCCGGTGCCGATGCCGTCGAGGCGCGGCTCGGGGCGTCGCGCCTTACGCAGGGCCAGAGGGAGGCGGTCCGCACGGTGCTGCTGTCGAACGATCTCACGGTCGGCGTGCAGGGCCATGCCGGCAGCGGCAAGACGACCATGCTGAGGGAGGTGAAGGCGCTTCTCGGTGAGCGGACGATACAGGGCCTTGCGCCCTCGGCCGCCGCCGCCCGGGTCCTGGTCAGGGAGGCCGGCATCCCCTCGCGGACGCTGCAGCACTTCCTGACCCGCTTCAACGATCTCTCCGACCCGGTGCGGCTGGCGCGGGGCCGGGCCGAGTACGGGGGCGCGGTGCTGGCGGTGGACGAGGCGTCGATGATCGACACCGTGCGCGCCGACGCGCTGCTGCGCATCGCGCGCGATCTGGATGTCGCGCGGGTCGCGCTGGTGGGCGATACCGCGCAGTTGAGGGCGGTGGATGCGGGCCAGCCCTTCCGTCTGCTGCAGAAGGCGGGCATGGCGACGGCGACCATGGACGAGGTGCTGCGCCAGCGCGACCCGGAGCTTCGCGCGACGGTGGGACGCGCCAGGGAAGGCGCACCGGATGCGGCGATCGCGGCGCTGGGCAACCGGGTGCGCGAGGCGCCCCGTGAGGCGCTCGGCATCGAGGCGGCGCGGCGCTGGCTCGCGCTGGCGCCGGAGCAGCGGGCAGACACCCTGATTCTCGCCCCCACGCACGCGATCCGCCGGCAGGCGAACGAGGCCGTGCGCGAGGGGCTCGCGGAGGAGGGCGTCTTGAAGGGCCGCACTCTCGCGGTCGAGCGCCTGGTCAACCGGCGGCTCACCCGTGCGCTGGCTTCCGACATCGCGAGCTACGAGCCCGGCGACACAATTGTGTTCCACCGCGACGTCTTCGGCTGCCGCGCGAACGACATCTGCACCGTCATGGGCCGCGACGACGGCAGGGTCGTACTGGCCCATGCGGACGGCGAACGCCGGTTCCGGCCCTCGGGCAATGCGGCGCGCTATCTGGGGCTCTACGACACCGAGCGGATCGAGCTGCGAGCCGGCGACCTGATCCGCTGGACGCGCAACCGCAAGGCCCCGCCCGGCCGCGGCAGGCATCCCCGGGCGCCGGACCTGGTCAACGGCGGAGAAGCGGAGATCCTGGAGATCGGATACAGGCGGGTGCGCTTCCGCGAGGGCGGCCGGGAGTTCGGCCTCTCGCTTGCCGACCCGCAGCTGCGCCATCTCGATCATGCGTATTGTTCCACCGTGCATGCCGCGCAGGGCCGGACGGCGCGGGCGGCGATCGCGGTGCTGGACGCGCGCGCCGGGGCCGACCGCGAGCTGTTTCATGTCGAGCTCAGCCGGGTCTCGGAGTCGTTCCTGCTGCTGACCGACGACCGCGACGCGCTGATCGAGAGCATGGCATACGACCGGGGCGAGGACGGGGCGCTGGAGGCCCTGGGGATCGACCTTTCCGAGCCCCCCGTGGTGGACCCCGAAGTGTTCGCGGCGCTGGCGCGGGACTGGCGGGCACTTCTGCGGCAGGGCGAGGCGGCGAACACCCTTCCGTTCCTCCTTCCGGGCTACAGGGACGTGATGGCGCAGGCTGCCGCGCTCGCGCAGATCGAGGACCTCCCGGAGGACATGCGCCGCCTCACCGACACCATGCTGGCGAAACACGAGGAGCATCTGGCCCAAGACCGCGAGGTGCGCGGTCTCGTCGAGGGCATCCGGGACCACTGGCGGCGCTGGCCGGAGTTGGGCTGGGCGGCCACCTCGCAGGGAGTGCCGGTGGAGGAGCTTCCCGAACACGCTGCCTGGCGCGAGGAAGGGACGGCGCTGCTGGAGGCCGCAGCCCGGCTCGGGGCAGACGGCGAGGCAACCCACGGCGAGGCGGCGCACCACCTCCATGCCGTGCCGGGCGGGAGCGCCGGCCTGGAAGATGCCGTCGGGATGCTCCAGCGCACGCGGCTCCTCGACGATGCCGGACGGTTCGAGAGGGCGTGGCGCGGGCTTCGCGAGCGGGCGGCGGAGACCGGCGTCCCGGAGATTTACGCGCCGGGCTATCGGCAGGTGGCGGAGCTTGGCGAAAAGCTCGCGGCGGCCGAGGGGCTCGATGCGCGCACGCAACGCACGGTGGCGGAATGGCGGGAGGTCGATACGGCGCAGGCGGCGCTGGCGGAAGAGGTGCGCGCCCTGCCCGGCCGCATCGCGGCGTGGCAGGCAGCGGTCCTGCCGCAGGACGAGCCCGGCGGGCTCGATCCCAACCGTCCCACGCGGCACTCCTGGCGCGAGGAAGGCGCCGGGCTGGAGGCCAGGGCCGGGGCCATGCTGCGCCCGGACGACGCCCACGCGCCCTACCTGGACGCCGAGGCGGGCTGGCGCGAGGCTGTCCGGCAGGCGGCCGAAGAGATCGCCGACGCACTCCGGCACGACCGCTACCGGGCATTCGGGTGGCTGACGAAGGAGGTAAACCGGCAGGCGCGCGAGACTGGGACCGAGGCGTTCCATGTGCCGCGCTACGGCGAAATGGTCGCGCAGGCGGAGGCGCTCTCCGCGCAGGCGGCGCTGCCGGCGCGCACGCAGGAGGTTGTCGCCTCGTGGCTCGACTATAATGCCGGGTGCGAACCGCTCTGCCGGCAGATCCGGGAATGGCCCACGCGTGTGGACGCGCTGACGGCGGACTGCCCCGAACGTCCCGCGACGCTCGACTCCCTGACCGGCTGGCGGCAGCGGGCGGAGCCCCTGCTCGCAGAGGCCCGCGCGATGCTGGCGAACGACGCCCCCCACGGAAGCCATCTGGCCGCCATGCCCGGCGAGCGCGATGCGCTGGCCGAGGGAACGAGCCGCCTCGACCGCGCGCTGATCGAGGTCGAGGCGCGGGAGATGACCGTGCTGTCTTCGGTCGCACACCGGTGGGCCGAGGAGACGGACGGGATCGCCTATGACGCGCGCGCCTATACCGGGCTGATGGAGCGCGCGCGCTCCCTCGACGCCAGGCCGCATCTGCCGGAGGGTCTGCGCGGCACAGTCGACGGCCTTCTTGCCAGGGACGAACGCTGGGCGTTCAACCGGGATCGGGTCGAGGCGTTCCTCGTGCGGGCTGCCGAGTTCGAGCGCGCGCGTAACGATCTGACACAGATGGACGTCACGACCAACTCGTTCGAGGAGCGTCGACAGGCCCGGCAAGACTGCGAGCAGAAGGAAAAGGAGGTTCTCGACGAAGCGGCGGCGCTCAGGAAGGACATGCCGAAACGCGAGCTCGCCGCTCATCTGGGCGCCGCCGGCGCTGGCCCGGACACGGTCCGGGAGCGCGAAGAGGAGATCCGCAACAGGATCGCCCAGGAACAGGAAAAGCAGGCCGCCCTGCGAATGAGCCGGGATCGGGGAATGTCGATGTAGGGGTAGGAAAACCGCAACAGCTTCGCTTCGTCGAAAACTCCGGCGAACAAGCGCGCTGCTACGCCGTCATCAACCACACGGGGTTTCAGAACGGCACGCCGACCATCCCTTCGCTCACTTGAACTGTGGTGAGCATTGATGGAGTCTGCCCATGCCAACGCCAATCGCCAGATTGATCTGTGATGCGAGAATCGCTCAATTCCCTACGCGCCTTCGAAGTCGTGGTTCGCAAGGGCTCCATGGCTGCGGCGGCCCTTGAACTATGCGTCACGCCCGGTGCCGTAAGCCGCAGTGTTCGGAACCTCGAGGTGGAACTGGATGTCGCCCTGCTCGTCCGTGACGGTCGTAGCGTGCGCCCGACCGACGCCGGTGAGCGTCTGCATGGAGAATTGCAGACTGCGTTTTCTCAGATCGCCGAAACTGTGGAGGATTTGGGCAAGCGACGCTCGCGCGACCGGCTCAGCATCTTCTGCCCACCGATGTTCGCGTTGGCCTGGCTGATTCCGCGTATCGATCGCTTCGGTCTCCAATCCGAAGCGAGTATTGAGGACAAGTGGACGTGCGCCGACACGCATCCGCCTTCGGCGGACCTGATCATCGACTACGGCCGGCATGCGCCCGCCGAGGGCTTCGTCATCGAGGCGCTCACCGAAGAGGAGATATTTCCGGTGTGCAGCCCGGACCTCGGCCAGCGCATTGCCGAGCAAGGCGGCAGCCTCTCCGAAGTCACGCTTCTGCACCGCAAGGGCATCCCGGAGACTGCGCACTGGCCGGGTTGGAAGGGTTTTGCGGCGGCTGCGAAGCTGGACCGCAGCTTCGACTTCACACAGGGTCTGCACCTCTCTACGGCGCTCATCCTGGAGGCCGCACGCAACGGAAAGGGACTGCTGCTCACCAGCAATACCGTCGCCCACGACGACCTGACCGCGGGTCGCCTGGTGCGTCCTATTGCAGAGAGCATGCGCAACGGCTGCGGCTACTGGCTGCAGGTGCCCAAGTCCCGGCTCGGTCAGTCGGGTGTCGCCGCCTTCCGCGCCTGGCTGCAGGAGGAAATCGCCTCCTGTTTCTCAGCGCCATCTCTGTCCGATACGGGTCTGCAGGAAGTGGAGCGCGCGGCTCCATCAGGGTGAGGCGAGCCTCCGGCTCGCATATCGCAGTCTGGGTTGCTGCTGCGTCTTCGAGAGCGAGGCCGGTGCCGGATTGCCATTGGCCGGGCGGACCCGGTGTTGGGCCATGCCGGGCGAGGCGCCTCAACGGGAAATGTGCCGTGCCGGCAGCGGACCTTCGGAGTTGCCCGAGCGAGCGCCCTCAGGAAAGGCGGAGCACGCTCAGCGTCGGGAGTGTTCGATGGAAAACGACAACCTGATTCTCTTTCTGCTGCGGCGGTTTCCGGGATTGGACGACGACGAACTCACCAGGCTCTCCGGCTTGACGCCGGTTCGGCGGGTGAAGCGGGTCTGTCGCGACCTGGCGAGCCGCCAGCTGCTGGAGCGCAAAGCGGGTCCGAACGGGAAAGTCGAGAACTATGCGCTCGGATCCGAACCCTAAGATCGGCCGATCGCTTCGCGTCAGCTCCATATCCAGGATGATCAAATGTCCGCGTTCTTGGTTATCGCTTGGATGTTCGTGACTGTGCCGCCTGACGAGCCCACCGCCACTCTCGACATCTCGACGACGACGCCTTGCAGGCTGACGCAAAGAAGGCGGCAGGCAGAATCGCGAAGGCAATGAGGTTCGAGGTCGAGCACTGCGCAGGCGACACTTGATGCAACCTTCTCCAACAGTACCGCGCCCCACTGGTACCGCTGTGGCGGACCGCGATGCAAGTGGATAGATTGACCGCGCCGCAAGCGCGCTAATCAGAATCGGGGGAAGATCCAGTTGGACAGGGTCGGCTTGGAAGACATGCTATTGGAGACGGTCTCCGGATTTCTCGCGAGTTGGTGGTGGATGATCGCGCTCGTCGTCGCCTTGGCCATCCTGCAGAGAGTCGCCTTCGGAAAGCGCTCTCGCCAGTATCGGGACAGGGAGAATTCGAGAAGAACAGGACGAGCGCAGCGTCGCGCGTCCTCCCGCGAGGCATCCGTCGCACAGCTCTACCCCGCTCACCGGGTCGAGAGCCCCAACCGTACGATCACAGGCAAGGCGTACGTAACCGACGGAGACGGAATACGGGTGGCCAGACATGAAGTACGTCTCGCCGGGCTTGACGCACCCGAATGGGACCAGAAAGCTAAACATCGGGACGGTTATTGGTTCAACCACGGGAAGCGCGTGAAGAGCGCGCTGATCCAGGAAATCGGCGGCAAACACGTCCGCGTCTCCGTCGAGGGTACGGACAAGTTCGGGCGCATGCTCGGCACCGTGACCTACAATGGCAGGGATATAGGGGAATGGCTGGTGCGGGAAGGGCACGCGATCGCCGCCTACAGTGACCGCTACCAACACGTCGAGTGGGAGGCGCGCAGAGCGAAGCGCGGCATGTGGGAGCACACCCACAACTTCGATCCCAGGGCTCACCGGCACCGACAGCGACCTCTTGGCCGATAGGGGGCGCGCTCACACCGTCACAGCCTCGACAGTCACAGCCTCGATGGTTGCACCGAGCAACGGAGCCATTATCGTCATCGGCACATCGGCGCACAGCGATGCCCGCCCACGGCGCGAGCCACTCCGTGCATCGACCATCGCATCGGCTTGCAGATGGCGGTGGCCGTCGCGTCCAAGTTTGGAGCGAGGGCTCAATTCGCTGAGCGCAGGCATGATCTCGCCATCGCCGGACTGCGCACAATAATGATGGGCGAGCCGGACGGCGCGGTCGAACATGCGGGTGGGGATTTCGGATCGGATGGCGGCGGCACCTGACCCGAAGCACGACACGGAAAACCATCGCGCAATTGCGCAATGTTTGTCTTCCAATGCCACGGCGTCCAGGTTACGGTTTGCGAAAGGCCGCTGTGCGAGGATTTCCAGCGGTGTATCCGGCGCACGGCGAGTCGTTTGATGGAACTCTCCGGAGCGGTGCCATGGTGACCACATTGAGCGGGAGCGGAACACTGGCCGGCTGGGTCGCGTCGGCGTTGGGACGCGTCCGCGACGACGCCAGGCGTGGCGGTCGAGGAAAGTCGTTCACGGCGCTGCAGGAGTTGTTGACATCCTTGGCGGAGGCTGGGTGTACAATTGTCGCCGGTCGCCGGTCGCCGGTCGCCGGTCGCCGGTCGCCGGTCGCCGGTCGCCGGTCGCCGGTCGCCGGTCGCCGGTCGCCACGAGTTTGTCCGGCGCACGGCGGCTTTGTCGTCGCCCTGCGGGCTCTCCGCCTGAGCCTACCCATTCCGTCGGTCGCCCCTCCCCGCTCCGCCGGCATCCTCATTCGCCAAGCAAATTCGTTTATGCCCCGGTTCGCCGCTCTGCTGGCGGCGCAATGATGGCCAAGTCAACACTGAGCCGTCTGTCCCGCTTGTGTGCTACCGGCGGAGCGGACCGCGCTCATGTCCGTGAGCTGATGCGGGTCGGCACTTGGGGCGGAGGTCGCCTGCGCATGATGTCTTGGGTCATTGCCGTGCTTGGCATCACCATGACCGTGTTTGCAGGTGCCGCTGCTGCTCAGACCCCTCTGCTCAACGTGTTCGATGAGAAAGTGATGGAGGGTGACGAGTTCCAATTCAAGGTATTGCTATCGACAACGAGCAGTCGACCGGTGACGGTCCAATATTCGACCGCGGATGGCGCGGACAGATGGTGGCTGGCTGTCAATGCGAAAGGCGGAAGAGACTTCACCGCCGCGTCCGGAACGCTGACCTTCGCCCCGGGCGAAACCAGGAAGACGGTGCGCGTTACGACGACGAGTGACTCGGTGTACGAATGGGACGAGCGATTTGAGATACGGCTGTCGAGCCCGACGAATGCGTGGCTGGGTGCCTCAACGGCCACGGGCACGATCACCGACGATGACCCGCCGCCTACGATAAGCGTTTCGGATGGGAGCGCGACCGAGGGAGAGGCGATCAAATTCAAGGTTTCCCTGTCGGGACCCACTGAGCGGCAGGTGAGCATTAGGTTGAAGCCGGAAGTGGGTCCCGGTGACACGGCGAAGCTTCTCGACGACTTCGACGGGCGGGAATGGTCGTTGGGCTTTAGCGGCAGCACAGGGACCGCCTCAGCCACCGTGCCCGTAAGTACAGCGGATGACGACATCGACGAGCAGGACGAGACGTTTACGCTGAGGTTGTTGAATCCCACGAACGCGACGCTGGGCGACGCGACGGCGACGGGAACCATTATTGATGACGATGACGGGAAGCCGCCCAGTGCTGGCAAGCTGCCGATTGTCGGTTTTGTGGTGGATCCGAATATCGCGGAGGGCGGTTGGATGTCCTTCCACGTGAAGCTGTCGGAGAAGAGTGACCGGCAGGTGTCGGTCCAGTATGCGACGTCGAGCGGGACGGCCCAGAGCGGGACGGATTTCACGGCAAAGAAGGGTTTGTTGTCGTTTTCGGCGGGTGACACGTGGGAGTTGGTGCGCGTGCGGACGACCCGCGACCGCGTGAATGAGGGGAACGAGACGTTCACGCTCACGCTGTCGAGTCCGTTGAACGCGACGCTGGGCAACGCGACGGCGACGGGCACAATCACCGAGGCCGACACCGATGTCGACGGGTTGCCGTATGTAGCTGTTAAGGAATCAACGGACGCCGTCGAAGGCAAACCGGTCGCGTTTACGGTGCGCCTTTCGGTTGCGAGCAAGCAGACGGTAACGGTCCAATACGAGACTTCGGAAGTCCAATGGGGGGTTGTCCGTGTCAACGGCGAGGATAGCTCCACGGGGGCTAAAGGCGGGACCGACTTCGTCGCGACGTCAGGGACGCTGACATTCGCGCCGCACGAAACCGAGAAGACGGTAAGCGTGTCGACGATGGATGACAGTGAGCACGAGGGTAGCGAGTATCTCTACCTGAAACTGTCGAACCCGAAGAACGCTGCATTTCGCACATTACGGGTCGGCTATGGTGACCAACACGTAGAGGCCAGAATTCTCGACAATGACGACCCTCCACCGGCACCCGTGGTGTCGTTCGCGTCGCAGGCGTCGAGCGCGCAAGAAGGTTCGGGCACGCAAGACGTGACGGTCAACCTGTCGCCGGCGCCAACCTCCGCCATCAATCTGAACTATAGGTCGAGGGGGACGGCGAGTTCCGGTTTTGACTATGGTCTCTTGCCCCCCACGATATCGGTGCCGTCGGGCGCGACGTCGGTGAACATCCCGGTGAGGATCATCGACGACAGCGTGGAGGATGGCGGTGAAACCGTCGTCCTGATACTCACCGCGGGCAAAGGCTACACGGTGGGCACGAGCGACACGCATACGCTGACCATCCTGAACCACGAAACGGTAGTCCCGACGGTCTCGATCGCCCGCAAGGCAGGCACGGCGTCCTCGGTGACGGAAGGCGGCAAGGTCGCCTTCACGGTTACGACGGATCAAGCCTCGTCCTCGCCGCTCACTGTGAGCCTTGAGGTATCGGAAACACAGGGCAGCGACTTTGTGGCCGCCGACGACGAGGGTACGCAGACTGTCACCGTTCCCGCTGACGCGACCGAGGCGACTATCGAGGTGGCGACGATCGCGGACACGGCGGACGAGCCGGACGGTTCGGTGACGGCGACGCTCGCCGCCGGCAGCGGCTACAGGGTCTCCACCACCGGTGGCGCGGCCACTGTGGCGGTGCAGGACGACGATCCACCGGTCACACGGCCGCTGACGGTCACTCTTGCGGCGGAGCACACGTCGATTGCGGAGGCGAAGGGCGAGACGAAGTTCACCATTGCTCTGAGCCGTGCGCTCGGTGCGGGTGAGACGGCGACGGTGCCGTTCACGGTCACGGGCGGCAAGCCCAACGCGCACTGGAACATCCGCTTCCGCGGCGCCGACAACGGGCCGGGGGTGAAGCGCACGGCGACTGGCGTGCATTCGGCGGTGACGTTCACCGAGGGCGGCCGGGTGGCGACGCTGGTGCTGATAGCGCGGCCGAACAGCGACCGCAGGGAGCGGACCATCGGGATTGCCTTCGGCACGGGCGAGCGCGCGCCGAGTGTGTCCGGGGTCGAGGGTGGCATCGCGCCGATGGGCAAGGCCATCGCGGTGACGATCGACGACGACGACAAGCCCCTGGGCCTGACGGTATCGCTTGCGGCGGAGCGCAGTTCGATTGCGGAGGCGAAGGGCGAGACGAAGTTCACCATTGCTCTGAGCCGTGCGCTCGGTGCGGGTGAGACGGCGGTGGTGCCGTTCACGGTCACGGGCGGCAGGCCCAACGCGCACTGGAACATCCGATTCCGCGGCACCGACAACGGGCCGGGGGCGAAGCGCACGGCCGCTGGCGTGCATTCGGCGGTGACGTTCACGCAAGGCGGCCGGGTGGCAACGCTGGTGCTGATAGCGCAGCCGAACGACGACCGCAGGAACCGCACCATCGGGATTGCCTTCGGCACGGGCGAGCGCGCCCCAAGCGCGACGGGGGTCAAGGGCGGCATCGCGCCTGTGGGCGAGGCCATCGCGGTGGCGATTGTCGACGACGACAAGCCGGCGGAGCCCGACGGCCGGCAGGCTCCCGAGCCGGTCACCGTGCTGACGCTTTCGGGCGGCGGCGCGGTCGCCGAAGGCGGAAGCGCGGGCTTCACATTGACGGCCGACCCGCCTCCGGAGTCGGACCTCGCGGTGACGCTTCGGATTGCGCAGACAGGCGATGTCGCGCCCGCCCCGGCGCTCGGCGAGCGGACGGTGACGATGCCCGGGGGCAGGGCGTCGCTGGCCGTTCCGGTCGCCACGGCGGGGGATGCGACGGACGAGCCGGACGGTTCGCTCACCGCGACCGTGGTGGCGGTCGGGGATGCGCCCGTCGAGAGCGGCGCGAGCGCGACGGTGGCGGTGACGGACGACGATGCGACGGCGGTGACGCTGTCGGCGCCGTCGGGCGATATCGACGAGGCGGCCGGGCGCAAGACCCTGACGGTGACGCTCGGCCGGGCACTGGTTGCGGGCGAGACCCTGGCCGTGCCGCTCACGTTTGGCGGCGCGGCGACGCCCGGCAGCGACTACACGCTGGCGGCACCGAATCCGACGCCGCAAGGGGTGAGCTATGCGCTCCTCGCGGGCACCGACCCGGCGACGCCGCCGACGGTGACCTTCACCGGCCCCTCGGCAAGCGCCGCGACTCTGCTCCTGACGGCGATTGCCGATACGACCGACGAGGGCGCAAGCGAGCAGGTGACGGTCGCACTCGGCACGCTCGCGGCCACCGGCCTCGGCGGCGGGGCGCAAGGTGCGGGCAGCACATCGTTCGCCATCGTGGAGCCGCCGCCGGAGGTGTCGATTGCGGCGAAGGCGGCGACCATCGCCGAGGGCGGCGCGGCCGCGTTCACCGTGAGCGCGAGCCGGGCGCCCGGGGCGGACCTCACGGTGACGCTCGCGGTCTCGGAGGCCGCGGGCGCCGACTTCGTGGCCGCGGACGACGAGGGTGCGGCCACGGTGACGATTGCGAAGGGCGCGACGGAGGCGGAGTTCTCCGTCCCCACGGTGAACGACAGCGCGGACGAGCCCGACGGCGCGGTCACGGTCACGGTGGCGGCGCACGGGGAAGGCGATGCGCGCTATCGGGTGGCGGCGGCGCCCGGCGACGCGGCGACGGTCACGGTGACGGACGACGATGCGCCGGCACCCTCGCTCTCGGTGGACGACGCGACGGTGAAGGAAGGCGAGGGGCTGATGTGGTTCACCATCCGGCTCAGCGCCCCGTCGGAGGGTCCGGTGTCGGTCTCGTACCGGACCCGCGAGTCGACGCCTGTGTCGGCGCGATCGAACGTGGACTACCTTGCCGGCAGTTGGGATATCCACTTCCGCGCGGGTGAGACCGAGAAGACGGTCTGGGTGTACATCTACGACGACAGCCACGACGAGGAGGCGGAGACCTTCGAGTTCGTGCTGTGGAGCGCGAGCGGGGCACCGATTGCGGACGCTGTGGGGATGGGGACGATCGTGAACGACGACCCGATGCCTGCGGCGTGGCTGGCGCGCTTCGGGCGCACGGTGGCCGAGCAGGCGCTGGACGGGATTGCGGGAAGGATAGCTGCACCGCGCACGGCCGGCATGCAGGGCACGCTGGCGGGCCAGGCGCTTTCGTTCGGCCCGGCCGCTTCCGGCCCTGCGGCTGCCGGGTCTCCGGCGCTGGCCGAAGTCGCGCGCGGTTTCGGAGGCCGTTCCGGCCGGTTCGGCGCGGGCGGGTTCGCTCATGACGCGGGCAGCGTCGGCAGTGGCCCCGGATCGTGGTCCGGGGCAGGCGGGGCAGGCTTCACGCAGTCGCAGTCCATGACGGCGCGGGACGCGCTGCTCGGTTCGAGCTTTTCGTTGACCGGCGAGGCGGACGCATCGGGCGGCAGCATGGCGTTCTGGGGCCGCGCGGCGCAGGGCAGCTTCGACGGCCGGGAGGGCACGTTCTCGCTCAATGGCGAGGTCACGACCGGCATGCTGGGCGCGGACTATGCGCGCGGCCGGTTGCTGGTGGGCCTCGCGCTCGCGCAGAGTGAGGGCGAGGGCGATTACCGCGACAGCGACGTCAGTCCCCGTCCCGACGGCCAGACCTGCCCCGGGGACGCGGAGGACGGCGACCCGTGCAGCGGGGCCGTGCGCGCGGGCGACGGCAGTGTGGAGGCGTCGCTGACGGCGGCGATCCCCTATGCGGCGTTGCAGGCTTCGGAGCGTCTGAAGCTCTGGGGCGCGGCGGGCTACGGCACGGGCGAGGTGACGCTGAAGACCGCCATGGGCGGCAGCTACAAGGCGGACACCGCCTGGAGCATGGCGGCGGCGGGGCTCAGGGGCGACCTGCTCGAAGCCCCCGCGGAAGGCTCCGGTCCCGCTCTGGCGCTGACCTCGGACGCCTTGTGGGCGCGGACCTCGTCGGAGAAGACCCGCGACCTCGCGGCGTCAGACTCCGACGCGACCCGGCTCAGGCTCGGCCTGGAGGGCAGCTACCGGTTCGCCATGGAAGGCGGCGGTCATCTGACGCCCAAGCTCGAAGTCGGCGCGCGCCATGACGGCGGCGATGCCGAGACCGGCTTCGGGGTGGAGATCGGCGGCGGGATCGTCTGGGTCGATCCGGCGCTCGGTCTGTCGCTCGATGTCTCGGGCCGCACGCTGATCGCGCACGGGGACGACGACCTGAAGGACCGGGGCTATGCTGCCTCGCTGGCCTTCGACCCGGACCCGGCGACGCAGCGGGGGCCGTCGCTGTCCTTGCGCCAGGAGTTCGGCGGACAGGCCAATGGCGGGCTCGACGCGTTGTTCCAGCCGGCGACGCTGGAGGACCGCACGGGCAGCGAAGCCACCAGCCGCTGGGCGATGGAAGCCGCGTACGGCTTCTCGGCCTTCGGCGGGCGCTGGACCGGCAGCCCGCATGTCGGGCTCGGGCTTGCGACGGGCGCGCGCGACTACAGCCTCGGCTGGCGGCTCACGCCGGAGGGCCGGACCGCGGCGAACGTCTCCTTCGGCCTCAAGGCAACGCGAATGGAGAGCGACACCGCACAGCCCGAGCACACGATCGGGTTCGAGGCCAGCTTGCGCTGGTGATGGCCACTCGATGGGAGCCGGCGACGGCGGCCGGGCCTGGATGGTTCTCCGGCGGACCGGCGACAACGGGGCGGCGTGGCGGGAATATGCTGCCCCGCCGGCACCGCTCGAACCGGGTCCCTTCCCGATCTGCATCCGGAGCGCAGGGGATCGGGAAGGGGCTATCGCGCACCATCGCGTCGGACAGAGGCATGTGTTTCAGCGTCGTCTCCGGCTTGCAATGTCCCATGAACCTGCCGATGGACGGCGCCGTACTCGCTCATCATGGCGATTCCGGCGCACGAGCACCTCGCGTCAGCACGGCGAGCTTTTCTCTTGACCGTCCAACGTCTGCGCAATTGCGACACCGATACGCTCCGCCGCTGCTTCGGTCTCCCGGTCGCCGACGTGAGCATATCGCAGCGTCATGCTCGGCCGCTTGTGGCCAAGAAGGCGGGACACCACCGGCAGCGGAACGCCTTGAAGAACGGCGTGGCTGGCCACGGTGTGTCTGAGATCGTGGAGTCGCACGTCCTCGATCCCGGCTTCCCTGCGGACCGAACGCCAGAGCGGCAAGAGGGGCGACAGCGGACGGCCGGGGTTCGACGGCGCAGGGAAGACGTAGGCGCTGCCCGAGCGCGGCTGCCGCTCCAGGATGGCGCGGGCCGGCGCATTGAGGAACACCCGCCTCGGCCCCGTCTTGGCATCGATCAGGTTGATCGTGTCCCCGTCCACGTCCTGCCAGCGAAGGGTCAGGATTTCGCTCTTCCGGCAGCCGGTCAGCAACAGAAGGCGGATGACGTCCGCCTGCCGCGTGCGCGACAGGCGTCCATGTCGATCATGGCGATCCAGCGCATGATGAAGACGGCGGACTTCCTCGCGCGAGAGGAAGCGGGTGAGCTGGGCACCGGGGGTTCCACTTGATGCCACGCGCCGGGTTCGACTGGAGATGGCCGCAGACGATCGCGTGGTTCAGAATCCGGCTGAGCAGGTTCAGCGCCCTGTTGGCGGCGCCCGGCGTGGTCCGGCTGCATTCGTCGAACCAGCGGGTGACGGCGGCGTGGGTGATCCGGTCCAGCGGCAACGAGCCGAAGGTGGGAAGCAGGCGCACGGCGACGACCCTGGCCGCGACCTTGCGCGTCGAGGGCTTGCCCCGCTCGAAACACGACCGACCCGGACCCGCGACGAAATCCCCGAAGGTCGGGACCTCGCTGCGCTGCGGCCCGGTCGGGCCGTGCCCCACTCTCGATGGCGAGACACCCGCGCCGGGCCTCCTCGACGCCCATGAGTGCTGCCGGCCCGAGCGTGATCCTGCGCACGCCGTCCTCGCCCTTTCGCAAGTACACGAAGCTCCGGTGCCCCGACGGCCGAACCCGCACGCCGAGCCCCGCCTGACGCGTGTCCCAGACCGTGTACTCGCTGGCCGCCGGCGTCAGCCTGGCGGTGTTGGCGTCGGTGAGCCGCCTCCTCTTCGCGGCCATGCCTCAGCCTCCTCCCTCCAGGGCAGCGCCGACGGCTTCGGCCGCCTCGCGCACCATGGCGTCGGACAGGTGGATGTATTTCAGCGTCGTTGTCGGATTGCGGTGTCCGAGCAGGCGGCCGATGGTCAGCACCGTCTCGCCCTG
>CBDBLP010000002.1:0-452500 GCA_965207055.1 Alphaproteobacteria bacterium
AAGCCGGTCTCCGCATCGCCGCCGTCATGGCGCGCGCCGATCTCCAGCTTGGGGGTCAGGTGGCCGCCGCTCTCAAGGGCCATGCGGTAGCTGCCCTCCAGGCCGAGCCTGAGCCGGGTCGCGTCGGAGTCCGACGCCGCGAGGTCGCGGGTCTTCTCAGACGAGGTTCGCGTCCACAAGGCGTCCGAGGTCAGCGCCAGCGCCGGGCCGGAGCCCTCTGTGGGGGGAGCGAGCAGGTCGCCCCTGAGCCCGGCCGCCGCCATGCTCCAGCTCGTGTCCGCCCTGTAGCTGCCGCCCATGGCGGTCTTCAGCGTCACCTCGCCCGTGCCGTAGCCCGCCGCGCCCCAGAGCTTCAGACGCTCCGACGCCTGCAACGCCGCATAGGGGATCGCCGCCGTCAGCGACGCCTCCACACTGCCGTCGCCCGCGCGCACGGCCTCGCCGCACAGCGGACCGTCCCCGCCGTCCGGGCAGGTCTGGCCGTCGGGACGGGGGCTGACGTCGCTGTCGCGGTAATCGCCCTCGCCCTCGCTCTGTGCGAGCGCAAGCCCCACCAGCCACTTGCCGCGGGCATAGTCCGCGCCGAGCATGCCGGTGGTGACCGCGCCGTCGAGCGAGAACGTGCCCTCGCGGCCGTCGAAGCTGCCCTGCGCCGCCCGGCCCCAGAACGCCATGCTGCCGCCCGATCCGTCCGTCGCGCCGGTCAGCGAGAAGCTGCTGCCAAGCAGGGCGTCGCGCGCGGTCATGGTGCGCGACTGCGTCCCGTTGCCGAAGCCTGCCCCGCCTGCCCCGGACAACGATCCGGGGGACAACGATCCGGGGGCGTCGCCGAACCCGCCGTTGCCGAACCGGTCCGCGCGGTTGTCGAAACTCCGCGCGACATCGGCCAGCGCCAGCGAACCGGTCCCTCCGGGGGCCGGAGACCCGGCGGCCGTGCGGTTGCCGGACGTGGACGCATCGAAGCTGAGCGCCTGGCCCGCCAGCGTGCCCTGCATGCCGGGTGTGCGCGGCGCCGCCATGCGGCCCGCAATGCCGTCCAGCGCCTGCTCCGCCACCGTGCGCCCGAACCGCGCCAGCCACGCCGCCGGCATCGGGTCGTCGTTCACGATCGTCCCCACCGCGACCCCGTCCCCGATCGTCGCGCCGTCGGCGTCCGACAGCACAACCTCGAAGGTCTCCGGGTCCTCGTCGTGGCTGTCGTTGTAGATGTACACCCACACCGTCTTCTCGGTCTCGCCCGGATAGAACGTCACCAGCTCGGACTGCGGCCAGTAGTCCTCCTTCGGCCGCGCCGACACCGGGCTCGAAACCCGGGTGGACGCCCGCACCCGCACCCGCTTCGCCGCCGCCGCCGACAGCCGGACCGCGAACGGCATCAACTCGGCCCAGTCGCCCTCCGTCACCGTCGCATCGGCCACCGACAGCACCGGACCCGCCGCCGCGTCGTTGTCCGACACCGACACCGTCGCCGCGCCCCGCGAGGACGAGACCGTGTAGCCGGCGCCCGCCGCCACCGTCACCGTGACCGAACCGTCCGGCTCGTCCACCGCATCGTCCACCGTGGCGACGGAGAAGACCGCCTGGGTCGTGCCTTTTGCAATCGTGACCGTCGCCGTGCCCTCGTCGTCCGCCGCCACATGGTCGCCGCCCGCGGCCTCCGAGACCGCGAGCGTCACCGTCAGGTCTGCATCGGGCGCGCGGTCGGCGCTCACCGTGAACGACGCCGCGCCGCCCTCCGTCACCGACGCCGCAGCCGCCGTGATTGACACCGCGGGCGGCGGCAGGTCGTCGTCCCGCACCGAGACCGTTCCCGACGCGGAGGAGCCCACCGTGTAGCCGGCGCCGTCCGCGACCGTCACCGTGACCGAGCCGTCCGGCTCGTCCGCGCTGTCGTCCGCCGTCGCCAGCGTCAGCGTGAAGCTGCCCGCCGTCGGGATCGTCACCGTCCGGCTCGCGCCGGCGATGCCGTAATCGCCACTCGCGGCTACTGTCACGCTCACCGCCAGCGGCGATGCCGGGGGCGGGCTCGCCGTCAGGGTGAAGACCGCATCGCCGCCCTCGGTCACCGCATCCCCCGCCGTGATCGTGACCTCCGGCAGGGTCGCGGGCTGCTGCTGAGGCACCGCCGCCAGCGCGGCCAGCGCCGCCTGCACCTTCGGCAGCGTCTGGATGCCGTCCTGCCAGCCATACTGACGCGAACGCGCCAGCCACGCCGCGATGGCCGCGTCGCTCATCCCGGTCCGGCCCTCCAGCCGGTCCAGCACCAGGGTCCAGTCGCGGACGCCGGCCCCGTGGTTGCGCGCCTTGAAGTGCGCGATATGCCCCTTCACTTCCGCAACCAGCGCCAGCGGCACGCCCGGCGGCCCGGTCTGTGTCGTGACGGAGGTCGGCTCGGGCGCGTCGCCGGTGTCCGCCGTGCCGCCGTCGTCGTCGATCAGCGCCACCGTCACCTTGGACGTCGCGCCCTCCCGGTAGTCGTTGCCCCACAGGATCCGGCCAACCACCTCGCCGTCGGCCCGCGCCACGCTGTCCGACAGCGTCGTCACCGTCCATGTCGCCGAAGTCTCGCCCGCCCGGACCGTCACCATGTCGAACCAGGAGCTTCCGACCCGGTTGCCCCCCGCGCCCATCTCCTGCGCAACCCCCACGTTCACCGGAAGGTCGTAGGACGGCGCCGGGTCGGAGGTCACCGTGAACGTCACGTCGCCGCCCTCCGTCACCGACGTCCGGTCCGCCGAGATCGTCACCACCGGCAGCGGCGTCGCGCCGCCCTGCGCGGTGTCGATCCCCTCCGCGTTCAGCCCATCCGTATCCGGGCCGTCGTCGTCCGCCACGGTCACATCCCACAGTTTTATGTCACTTACCGTATAGCCATTGCCGCTCTCGATACGTACCCGCACGATGGCGTTCGGCTCCTCCGCCCCGTCGTCCACCGTCGGGATGGAAAACATGACCCCGCGCTCGCCCGCCGGGATCGTCGCCGTCCAGGTGTGGGCATCCACGTAGTCCCCGCCCGGGGCGAACGTCCCGGGCCCCTCCCTGATGGACAGGGTCACGGGCAGGTCCGATTCCGGCGCATGGTTGAGGCTCAGGTAAAAGTCCAGATCGGTCCCTTCCTCGACCGTGCGCGGGCTGAAGCGAAGGAGCTTGACCCTCGGCAGGTTCATATCGGGACCGTCCATGACGGCGATGCTGGCGGCGGATTTACTGCCGCGCACGGTGTAGGGGTAGCTCGCGCTTCCGCTCGGCGTGTCGTGGCGGTCGAGCAGGACCGCATCAATCCGACCGGAGTTGTTCGACGGGTCGGCTTTGGTGGTCAGGCTCAATGTGCCGGTGTTGTTGTTGGCGGCAATGGTGACGGCTACCGCTTCATCCGGTTCTGTGGCCAGGAAGTCTCCTCCGATCTGGCCGTAACGAACATAGACATCCATGTTTTCCGGCGGCGCCGGGGTGGCGGTGACGGTGAACGTCGCGCCGGCGCCTTCGGTAATGGATTCTGCATTCGCGGCAATCGAAACACTCGGCTCCGGGTTCGTTGCGGGGTAGACGGTGATGTTTAACAGCACGTAATTTCCAATGGGGTCGTTTACCGTGACCTGATTGAAGGTTTCGGTCGTGGTGTCTTCGTCCGCGATCGTCGGAATCACGACCGCGCCTGTGATGTGACCCGCGGGGATAATGATCTGCCGGGGGCCGGGGGCGAAGTCCGCCGGCGCCGGAGCCCCGGAATCACCGAAAACCCATTCAATAGGCAGAGTGATCGGCACCGTGCCGGGGCCGGGGAGGCGCCGGGCCTTGATCTGAAGCGGCCGACCGGCTACCACGGTGATATCCGGGTCGCTCACCAATTCGATGATTTCGTCGCTGCGGACGATGATGGTGATGGAGGGCGTATTTGTGCCGGACGGTGGGTTGGCGCTGATTGCATCCACCCGAAAGAGCGTATTTTCGTCGAACAGCGTATCGTCTGGCGCTCGAATCGCCAGATAGGCGGTCGTCTCACCCGCCGGCACAATCACGGAGTCCACCGGAATGTAGTCCCGGCCCGACACCGCGGTCAGGTCGGTGTAGGTGAAGGTAATCGTCGTGTCCTCGCGCAAGGCCCTGGACAAGGTGAGGGAGACTCTGCTGGTTTCGCCCTCGCTGACGATCTCGGTGGGGTTCGTGAAACTGACCGTGTATTCATGGTCGTCATCCAGAATGGTGACAGTGGCGGTGCCTTGGGAGCCCACCGGAACATCCGTGTGCGGGGGGCTGATGACCACGGTGAATTGTTCGTCAAGCTCCATATTGGTGTCTTCTACCGTGGAGATGGATACCGTGGCGCGGGTCTGGCCGGCCGGGATGGTTACCTCGTACGGGCCGGGATCAAAGTCCGCGACCGATGTGGCGCTGTTGGCTATGGTGGTCATTCGAACCGTCGTATCCACAGCGCGGGCAGCAGACAGGACCACTTCCAACTGCGCAGCGTTTCCTTCCACGACACTGTAAGTGGCGGCGCTGAACTGTACGGTCACACTCTGCGCGTAGGCTTGGGAGGAGAGCCCCGCAAGCAGCAGACACGTCAGGGCCAGGATGGACCGGCGCGCGCCAGCCGCGGCACCGCCGAAGCGGCCCGACCGGGCGGACGGTGCGACGGGACCGCCGCAAGAAGAAGAACGACGGCAGGCACCCGGACTCCGGGCGGCCCGGGCGGCGCTGCGGGTCGGCTCAGACGGGGATGCTGGAGACCGGAGCCAGCGCCGCCATGCGCCGCACAGGTTCATCGCCCAATCCACGGACGCAGGTTGGGCGACCCGGCGACCCGGCGACCCGGCGACCCGGCGACCCGGCGACCCGGCGACCCGGCGACCCGGCGACCCGGCGACCCGGCGACCCGGCGACCCGGCGACCCGGCGACCCGGCGACCCGGCGACCCGGCGACCCGGCGACCCGGCGACCCGGCGACCCGGCGACCCGGCGACCCGGCGACCCGGCGACCCGGCGACCCGGCGACCCGGCGACCCGGCGACCCGGCGACCCGGCGACCCGGCGACCCGGCGACCATTATAGCCGTGGCGTCATCTCCGTTTGTCAACCCCGAATTGCCCATCGCCGAAACGGCGGCGCCGAGCGCAGCCCAAGCCCTGTTCACATATCCGATCATGGCTCTGTCTCTCTTGTGTGTCGGGGCGACGGCGCCCCCCAAGGTCGAAGGACGCCGAGTATCGCACAGTGGTCTTCCGCCTTTTACCACCGCCGCAACCGCGAGGGAAGCGCTTGAACCGCGCGCTGTCCGCCCGCGACCGCCATGAATTAGAGTTCACCGGGTCCGCGCCCGGGTGAGGCTCCACCCCGGCCGCGACACCCCTCGAGGCCGTGGGGTTCAACGCGATGACGATGCCGCACCGCAGCGACCAGCCGCCGCCGCGGACATGTCCTTGACTTCATATCGCGGCAATTCCATCCTGCCGTCATGAGTTGGCGGGTCCAGATTGCCGAGGAGTTCGAGCCCGAGTTCTTTGCTCTACAGTTGGAGGTTCAGGATACGATCCTGACCACGACGCGCCTTCTGCGGCAGTTCGGTCCGCAACTGGGCCGGCCGCAGGTGGACACGCTGAACGGCTCGCGGCACGCGAACATGAAGGAGATGCGGCTCAGCGCGGCAGGCGGGGAGTGGCGGGTCGCCTTCGCGTTCGATCCCGTCCGCCGCGCCATGCTTCTGGTGGCCGGCGACAAGTCGGGCGGCAGCGAGCGGCGGTTCTACCGCGAACTGATCCGCAAGGCCGACGAGCGCTTCGACCGGCACCTTGCCCGGCTCGCCGACAGATAGAGAAGGAGAATCGTCATGGCGCTGGATGTGGAAGACGTGATCGCCGGCCTCGACCCCGAGCGACGGCGCAGGATCGAGGAGCGGGCGGCTGAGCTGATCGCCGAGGAAATGACGTTGCGCGAGCTGCGCAAGGCCCGTCGGCTCACCCAGGCGAGCGTCGCGCGCGAGCTCGGTATCAGCCAGGACGCCATCTCCCGGCTGGAACAGCGCAGCGACCTGCTGCTGTCCACGCTGCGCAAGACCGTCGAGGCGATGGGCGGCAGCCTGTCACTGGTTGCCCGCTTCCCCGACCGCCCTCCGGTCGAGCTTGCCGGCATCGCTGAACACAACGCCCGCGATTGACGTCGGTCCGGTCGGTGCGCGCGGTTCGCATGCTCGCTCGCTGTCTTGCATGAACCGGGCTGAGCGTGGGGCAAGACAAGAGTACCGTGCCCCGCGCTATCGGCCCGCGCCCGCCATGGCGTAGAGTCCGCCGGGTCCGCGCCCGGACGAGGCTCCACCCCGGTCGCGGCATCCCGCGAGGCCGTGGAGGTTCGATGCGATGACGATGGCGCACCGCAGAGACGATCCGCCGGTGCGGACGGGCCGGGCCCGGCCCGTCCGATGAGCGATGTCCCGAAGCGGGTTCCACCCATCGAGAAGGTGCGGCTGCGCAAGCTCACGACCGCGGACGGAGCGGCGTATGTCGGTGTCGAGCTCGAGTACCGCGTCGACCCGGACGAACCCGTGCGCCTCGCCTTCGGACTGACCCCCGGGGACGCCGTCGAGCTCGGAATGCACCTCAAGCAGCTCGGCGAGAAACTGGAATCCACCGAGCACTGACATGTCGGCCGCTTGCCGGCGGTGGCCATCGCGGGGCGCCGGGCACGCCGCGGATACCCGGGCGCCACATCGGACCCGGCAGGCCGGGCCGGCGGCCCGCGGAGTCCGTGCGCGTCATGCCGAACGTGACTACGGCAGTCAACATGCCGGGCGGCGATGCACGGAGCAGCTTCCGTCCCGCCGGCAAGGACGGCCGTGTCGCTGCCGCGGTTCGCGATCCCGCCCGTCAACCGGCGACGCTCCCGGCCCCCGGATATGCCGCCAGAAGGTCGCCGGCAATGCTGTCCGCCACCCGCACCGCCGATTCCTTCACCGAGGCCTCGGCGAGATGCGCATAGCGCGCGGTGGTCTCCACCTGCGTGTGACCGAGCAGCCGGCCGATCATCGGCAGGGATTCCCCGAGCGCGAGCGCCCTGGAGGCGTAGCTGTGCCGGCAGTCGTGAAGCCGCATGTCCTCCAGTCCGGCGCGCTTGCAGACGATCTCCCAGGGGTCGTTGAGGTTGCGCATCGCCTTGCCCCTGATCTTCCCCGGTATCACGAACGGATTGCCGCCCCGCCGGGGTGTCCCGCACAGCACCGCCGCCGCCTCCGGCGACAGCGAAATCGTCCGGGGACCCGTTTTCGTCTCGGGTATGCGGAGCTCGTTCGCCTCCAGGTCCACTTGGTCCCAGCGCAGGTTCAGGATCTCGCCCTTGCGGCAGCCGGTCAGCAGCAGCAGCCGGATCGCCGCCACGGCGTGCACCGATACCCCCTTGCATCTTTCCGCCTCGTCCAGCACCCGGCCCAGGCGCCGGAACTCCTCGTCGGTCAGGAACCGCTCCCGCCTGCGCTCCCGGTTCTTCACTACCTGCCGGCACGGATTGCTCGCCTCCGGAATGTCTCCACGGTCCTCGGCGGCGTTGTAGATCCGCGACAGGACGTCGACCACATGGTTCGCCATGACGGGTTTGGCGCTCAGCCTGTGATGAAGCTCCGTCACCTCCTTGTGGTCCACCGCCCGGGCCGGGCGCCGGCCGAGTTCCGGCAGGATGTATTTCGCGACGACCAGCCGGTACATGGACTGCGTCTTCGGCTTGCAGCGCACCGCCACATGCTGCTCGAGCCAGCGCCCGGCCAGCGCGCCCACGCTCGGCCCCCCGGCCGGTTTTGCGGCCATCGGCTCGGGGATCGCCTCCTCGCCCGCCTTGATCCGGGCAACGATCAGCGCGGCCCGTCGCCGGGCCTCCTCCGCGGTGATGACGCCGTGCCGTCCCACCGTCACCCGCCTGGCCGCCCTGCCGCCCGCGCGGGTCTGCGCGATGTAGACCTTCCGCCCCGTGGGATGGACGCGAACCCCGAAGCCCGCCAGCTCGCTGTCCCAGAAGATGGTGTCCTTCTCCACCCTCAGCGCCTCGACCGTCCGCCGCGAAATCTTCTTCGTCCCGAGCCGCGCCATGTCCTCTCCGTCTCCGGTCTCTTCCGGGCGCTACGCCGCCCGGCCTTCCCCGCCGCCGAGAATGTCCGCGCCGATGCTGCCCCCGACCCTGACCGCCGAGGCCTTCTCGGTGTCGCGCGCGAGATGCGCATAGCGCGCGGTCGTCGTCACCTTGCGGTGGCCCAGCAGCTTGCCGATCATCGGCAGGCCCTCGCCGATCGCCAGCGCCCGCGAGGCATACGAATGTCGGCAGTCGTGAATCCGCACGTCCTTCAGCCCGGCGCGGCGGCGCAGGCGCGCCCAGACCTGGTCGAGGTTCTTCAGATGGTCCCCCGGCTTCTGGCCCGCGATCACCCAGGGATTGCCCTCAATGCGCGGAATGCCGGCCAGCACCCATTCCACCGCCGGCGTCAGCGGGATGCGCCGCGCCCCGGTTTTCGTACAGCGGAGCCGGATCTCGCCCGCCGTGCGGTCGATGTCGTCCCACCGCAGCGTGACGATCTCGTTCTTGCGGCACCCGGTCAGCAGCAGCAGACGTATCGCCGCCACCCCCGAGGGAAGAAACCCGCCCTGCGTTTCGGCCTCGTCCAGCACCCGGCCGAGCGTGCGGTATTCCTCGGGCGTCAGGAACCGCTCGCGCCGGGTCTTCGTGTACGGCCGCACCGACCGGCACGGATTGCGCCGGGGCGGCGTCATCCCCCACGCCTCGGCGAGCCGGAACATCTTCGAGAGCACGCCGACCGTCTGGTTCGCCTGGGACGGCTTGTCCCGCATCCCGAAGTGCAGGTCCGACACATGCGAACGCTCCACCGCCGACAGCGCGAGACGGCCGAGCTCGGGCACGATGTAGCGGTCCACGATGCGCCGGAAGGTCTCCATCGTCCCAGGCTGGCAGTTCACCTCGACATGCGCCTTCATGTAGCGCGCCGCCAGGTCCGCGACGGTGGGCTCCCGCTCGGGCGGCGGAGGGAACGGCTCCTCGCCGCGCCGGATGCGGTCGAGCACGCCCGCCGCGTCCTTGCGCGCCTCGTCGGGCGCCATCTCGCCGTGCGCGCCGAGCGTGGCGCGTTTCATGCCGCCCGCCGGTCCCCGCATCTGCACCACGTAGACCTTGCGCCCCGTCGCATACACCCTGACGCCGAAGCCGGTCAGGTCGCGGTCCCAGAACACCGCGTCGCCGCGCTCGACCCTCAGCGCGTCCACCGAGCGCTTGGAAATCCTGATCGCGTTTCGTGCGGGCATCGAAAGCGTTCGTTCAAAGGGTGACGATGATGAGGACGACGATTCCAACTCCGCGTTCTGCCGGGCTTCGGCCGCCTTCGCGCTGTGCCATCGTCTCCTCCATCACCGCGTGACCGAACGCTTTCTCCGGGCATCCCGGATCCTGGAATTTTTCGGTCCCGATCCGTAAACGAATAGGAACCGACTGGTGTCGTAATCGAGCCGGTTATAGGCGGTGGAGGGCAGCGATGCAACCCCTGTCGATCTGGCGGGATCTCCCTTATCACACTGTTATACATATCTTTATCGTAGTTCAGTCGGTGTTGGTCGGCGCTGGGCGGTGGCTAGATAGATTACACGATATTTGCCACTCCTACGCAAGCCGCGCGCTGGCTGCCGGCGAGAGCCTCAGCATGATCGGCAAGCTGCTGGGCCATGCCGACATCCAGAGCACCGCGCGCTACGCCCATCTCGCGCGCGAGACCGAGCGCCTCTCCGCCGCCAGGGTCGGCGGCAGCATCGGTGCAGACATCGGTGCCGCAGGCACCGCCAACAAGGACAGCCCCTCATCATGAACGCAATGAACGACGACGCGATGAACGATCCCGCCCTCGGCTCGATCACGGAGCACAGCGTGGCGGCGCTCTCTGCCGCCAGGGACACGGTGGTCTGGGACCGCGCGCTCACCGGCTTCGGTGTCCGGGTCTATCCCTCCGGCGCCAAGGTCTACGTGGTGCAGACCCGGGGGCCGGAAGGCTCCCGGCGCATCACCGTGGGCCGCCACGGGGTGATCGGCGCGAGTGAAGCGCGGCGGCGCGCCACCCTGATCATCGCCCGTATCCGGGCGGGCGAGGAGCCCGTGCCGGAGGCAAAGAAGACCGAGAGCATCGCGGTCGCCGCGCTCGCCGAGCGCTACCTGCGCGAGCACGTGGCGGTGCGCTGCAAGCCGACGACCGCCACCCAGTACAGGCTTGCCATCGAGCGCTACATCGTGCCCGCCCTCGGCGCTCTTCCTGTCTCCTCATTGGGCCGCTCGCAGGTCGCCGATCTGCAGCACTCGCTGAGCGACCGGCCGGCCATGGCCAACCTGGTGATCGCCACGCTCTCGCGCATGATCGACCAGGCCATCGCCTGGGGTGTGGCGGGGGAGATCACCAACCCCTGCCGCTCCGCCCCCAAGTACCGGACCCGCCGGCGCGAGCGCTTCCTGACGGACGCGGAGTTCCGCCGGCTGGGATCGATCCTGGATGAGCTCGAGGCGACCGGGCGCATCTCGCCCCATGCTGCGGCGGCACTCAGGCTGCTCATGCTGACCGGCTGCCGGCGCAACGAGATCCTGACGCTGCGCTGGGAGGACGTGCGCCTGGAGGCGCAGGAGCTGCGGCTCAGCGACAGCAAGACCGGCCCGCGCACGGTCTCGCTCTCGCCCGAGGCGGTGCAGGTGCTGGCGTCGATCGAACGTCTGCCCGGCAACCCCTGGGTGATCCCGGGCACGAAGCCGGGCGCCCGTCTCTCCAGCCTCTTCGAGCCCTGGCGCAAGGTGCGCGCCCGCGCCGGCCTCGACGACGTGCGCCTGCACGACCTGCGGCACTCATTCGCAAGCCGCGCGCTGGCGCTCGGCGAGAGCCTGCCGGTGATCGCCAGGCTCCTCGGCCACGCCCAGATCCAGACCACCGCCCGCTACACCCACCTCACAAGAGACGCCGTCAAAGACGCCGCAACAAGGGTCGCCAAGGGAATCGCTGAGGACATATGCCCTGCCGTTCCGACCCGCCGCTTCTGCCAAAATGCGAAGGCGAACGCCGGCGTGCGAGCCTCCTGAGAATTCGCGCCCTGGACGAGGCTCGGTGCTTGCTCTCGCCGCAGGCATGTGCCCTGCTTGCTCCGTAGCATGCCGGAAGGTCATATGAGTGTTGCGAGGGCGTGCTGCGGAGCGACGACGACGGAGGCCCTGTCCCCCGATAGCCGTCGCCGCACGAACGGGTTGACGGCGCGGCGAAGGAGCGCTAATGGCTTGGATGCGCCGTTGGTTGCTTGGGGTCGGCCCGGGCAAGTCATTTTAGGCGATGCGATGGCTATGGACAGCGTCCGACTCGTGCTGGTAAACTGGCTATCGCAGTCCACAAACGAGGCCTCCCGACACGAGGCCTCTTCATTAAAGTAAAGCGGATTTAGAAAGCGGGTGAATTGGGCGCGCAGCGGTGTTAATGACGCTGAGCCGGTGGTCGTTTATCTGTCCGAACGGCGTGTGCGGTCGGCGGCGCCGGTCACTCGGGAAGCTGCGGTTAGAGCCGATTCTGGCCTTGTCTCTCGTGCGGGGTGCACGATTTTCTGATGTTCACTCATTGGGTCGACGGTTCCCCCTTTCCTCTTGTCCGCACGACCTGGATAACACTCCTCATCGGGCGGCTGAAATGCCCTGTCGAGGAAAATTCATGTGGGTTACGCATAGAGAAGCGCACGGGTAAGGGCACTGAAGGGGAAACAAAGAGGGGGCGCTAAGACGTCATCACAGGGCGCGCTAGTGGGCGGCGATCGTCATGATTGATCTGGATAAATTGGGGTGAATTCGCGCCATTGTGGCTGGTTGGAGAGGGCCGAGCGAAGCGATTGCGCCGGCTGTCCCGTATCGGCTGCGCGGTCCGCCTTGCCGCCTTTGACAGATCACCGATGTGTGGCTAACATGTTAGTATGCAAGCCAGGCTCGCTCAGGTGGCTCAGGCTGCGCCGGCGGCGCGGTCGGGACGCACCCCGCGACCGCGCTCGACACGAGGGCTGGACTCCCTGGAGCGTTTCGAGGGGACACTGGCCAACCGCGTGTATCTGAGCTTGCGCGATGCCATCGTCGGGCTCCGCTACGCGCCCGGAGAGGTGTTGCGCAAGGCGGAGGTCTGCGAGGCGTTGGGCGTGTCGCGCTCTCCGGTATCGGATGCGATCACGCGCCTCGCCGCCGACGGCCTCGTCGACGTGCACCCTCAGGCCGGGACCTACGTGTCGCGGATCTCGATGGCGGAGATACGGGAAGGCGCCTTCATCCGCGAAGCCCTGGAGCTTGCCGCGATCGAGCATGTCGCCCGCAGCGTCACCGACGAGCAGATCGGTCTGCTCAAGCGTAATTTGAGAATCCAGCGGGTGATGCTGGACGACGGCGACCAGGCGGGATTCTACGAGCACGACGCACAGATGCACGAGCTGCTGCTCTCCTTCACCGGCTACCGCCGTCTTGGCCGGATCTCCGAGAGCGTCCGCGCCCAGCTGGACCGCGCAAGGCAACTCTTACTGCCTGCGCCGGGACGCCTGTCGGAAACTTATCGCGAGCACGAAGCCATCGTCGGCGCCCTCGAGGCCCGCGATGCGGAGCGGGCTCGGGAGGCGCTGCGCCACCACCTCGGCCAGCTCGTCACCATGCTGACGACGCTTGCCACGAGGGAGCCGGCGCTCTTTCACTCCGATCCTTGAACCTCACTCGACCAAGGGAGAAGCCAATGAACATCACATCGCTTTGCAAAAAGGCGGTCCTCGCGCCGCTTGCCGGCGTCGCCGCGCTCGGCCTGGTTGCCGGGACGGCACAGGCCGCCGGCGAGTTCGAGGGCGTAGAGGTCAACA
Organism: Alphaproteobacteria bacterium; assembly: GCA_965207055.1. Lineage (GTDB taxonomy): Bacteria > Pseudomonadota > Alphaproteobacteria > UBA828 > UBA828 > WTGU01. The sequence goes on from CBDBLP010000002.1 coordinate 12,876, forward strand.
TCATGACCTTCACCGGCCCGCAGATCGCCGAGCCGCTGCAGCGCCGCGCACCGGACTTCAACGCCATGACCGGCGCCCAGATCAACATCGTCACGGTGCCCTTCTCCGACCTCTACACCAAGGTGCTGACGGACTGGGCATCGGGCACGAACTCCATCGACGCGGCCGTGTTCGCACCGCAGTGGGGCGTGGACTACATCGTGCCCGGCTACATGGAGAACCTGAGCGGGCGCGTCGCGGCGGATGCGGCTCTGCAGGAGGACGACATCGCGCCCTTCTTCCGCGAGTTCTCGCAGAAGTTCGCCGGCGATACCTACATGCTCACCCTCGATGGCGACTTCCAGATGGTCTACTACCGCTCCGACGTGTTCGCCGATGCGGGCATCGCGGCGCCGGAGACGTGGCAGGACTACGTCGCTGCGGCCGAGGCCACGCATGGCCAGGACATGAACGGTGACGGGACGCCGGACTACGGCTCCTGCATCTCCAAGAAGCGCAGCGCGCAGGCCTACTGGATGATCCTCTCGATCGCAGGCGGCTACCTGCAGTCGCAGGGGACCTCGCAGGGCATCTTCTTCGACACCGACACCATGGCGCCGCTGGTCAACAACGAGGCGTTCGCCGCCGCGCTCGACATCTACACCGCGACGACCGCCTTCGCCCCGCCGGACGAGATTAACCTCGACGTCGGCGACACGCGGAGCCTCTTCACCTCCGGCCGCTGCGCGCTCACCATCGACTGGGGCGACATCGGCACGCTCGCCATCGACCCGGAGACCTCGCAGGTGATCGACAAGGTGGGCTCGATCATGCTGCCCGGCTCGACGTCGGTGCTCGACCGCGCCAGCGGCGCGCTCGTGCCCTGCGACGCCGAGACCTGCCCCTACGCCATCAACGGGGTCAACCGCGCGCCCTTCGCCGCCTTCGGCGGCTGGTCCGGCGGCATCAACGCCAATGCCGACGAGAAGGTGAAGGATGCGGCCTACGCCTTCTTCTCCCACATGTCGCAGCCGGCGCAGTCCAACGAGGACGTGACTATCGGTATCACCGGCTTCAACCCCTACCGTCTCTCGCAGTTCGGCGACCTGTCGCTGTGGGTGAAGGCGGGGATGAGCGAGGCCGCCGCGAAGGACTATCTCGGCGCGATTCAGGCCAGCCTGGACAGCCCGAACATGGTTCTCGATCTGCGTATCCCGCAGAACCAGGCCTATCAGCAGGTGGTGCTCGACAACGCCATCTCGCGCCTCGCCGCAGGTGAGATCGACAAGGCCACGGCGATGCAGGCCATCGAAGACGGCTGGAACGAGCTTAACGAAGAGAACGGCAGCGACGATCAGCTCGCCGCCTATCGCGCCACGCTCGGCCTCTAGGCGTCACATCTGCCCCGGCTCCGGCGCGTGCGGCGGCACACCACCGCGCGCGCCGGAGCCACTCCTTCGCACTGAGGGATTCCAGCGTTGGCCTTTCTAGAGGCCCGCGATCGTCGCGATCGGGTCGCGGAGTGGGTCGACCGCAACGCCGGCAAGGTGTTCATCCTGCCGGCGGTGCTTACGCTGCTGGCGTTCTCGCTCTTTCCGCTGCTGGTTTCCGCCTACCTCACGCTGACCAAGCTGAAATTCGCCGCCGGCGGATTCACGCTCCGGTTCGTCGAGTGGTTGAATTTCAAGAAGCTGATCTTCGGCTCCCAGCAGTATCGCCTGCTGGGAACCTTCGATGTCTTCGGAATCGTTGACTGGTTGATTCTGGGCGCGATCTTCGCGCTCCTGCTCTTCTTCTTCGTTCGCTACCTGATCCGGCCGGGCACGACGGCGGTCGGCGTCATCGGCCGCTCCGTCGCCTTCGTCGTCGCCGGCGCGCTGGCCCTTCTCCTGGTGGCCACCCTGGGGGGCGGCTTCCCCGGCTCGCTGGTGGTGACGCTCTTCTACGTCTTCGCCGGCGTCTCGGTTCAATTCGCGCTCGCGCTCGGCCTCGCCGTCCTCTGCGCGCAGCAGATCTACGGGCGCAACCTCTTTCGCGTGGTCTTCTTCCTGCCGATCATGGTGACGCCCGTCGGCATCGCCTACATGTTCCGCATGCTCGCCGACACGCACAAGGGACCCTTTGCCGATATCTGGACGTGGCTCGGGCTCGCGGATTTCTCCTGGGCGGCGGACCCGTGGACCGCGCGCATCGTGGTGCTCATCGGCGATACCTGGCAATGGACGCCCTTCATGTTCATCGTGCTGCTCGCCGCCATCGAGAACCAGCCGCGCGATCAGCTGGAGGCAGCGCGCATCGACGGCGCCGGCGGCTGGCAGATATTCCGCGACATCACCTGGCCCGCGATCGCGCCGGTGGCCGCGACCATCGTGCTGATCCGCCTGATCGAGGCCTACAAGATCATCGACCTGCCCAACGTGCTCACCAGCGGCGGCCCGGGCATCGCCACCGAGTCCCTCACCCTCCATGCCTTCGTCGCCTGGCGCACGCAGGATCTCGGCGGCTCGGCGGCGGTGGGCTACATGCTGCTCTTCGTGGCCACCGTCACCTGTCTCTCGTTCTTCAACTTCGCGGGCCGCAGGACCCGCAGGACGGAGCTGTGAACATCCCCGAGCGCACCCTGCTGCGCCGCCTCTTCCTGCCCTACGACATCACCTCGATGGCGCCCGCCACAAGGGTGCTGGTCTACACGCTTCTCGTGCTCTGGCTGCTGGTGGTGCTCTTCCCGCTCTACTGGCTCTTCATCACGTCGTTCAAGCTGCCGGTGCAGGTCAACGACGGGCCCGACTTCCTGCCCTTCATCGACTTCGAGCCCTCGATGCACGCCTGGCGCTACATCTTCGTCGATCTCGGCAACGACACGCTGCGCCCCTACATAAACTCCGTCATCGTCGCCTTCTGCGCCACGATCGTCTGCGTCCTGGTCGGATCGTTCGCTGCCTACGCGCTGGTCCGCATCCAGTACCGGGTCAAGATCGGCAACGTCCTCGCGTTCCTGGTCTTTCTGGGGCTCACCGTCTTCACGGTCACCAGGCTCGGTGTTCCCTTGTTCGCCGCCGCGCCTGTGGCGATCATCCTCTTCTTCTTCTTCGTGGCCGCCGTCGGGCGCTACTTCCAGCGCGCGCTCGGCAACGACGATATCCTGTTCTGGATCATCTCCAACCGCATCCTGCCGCCGGTGGTGGTGGTGCTGCCGGTCTATCTCATGTTCCAGCGGGTCGGCCTTCTCGATACGCACATCGCGCTGATCGCCACCTATACCGCAGTCAACCTGCCCATCGTCGTCTGGCTGATGCGCGACTTCTTCGCCGGCATCCCGCTGGACCTGGAGGAGAGCGCCCAGATCGACGGCGCCTCGCGGCTCCGCATCTTCTTCACCATTGTGCTGCCGCTCGCGCGGCCCGGGCTGGCGGCGACCTCGCTCCTCATCCTCATCCTGGCCTGGAACGAGTACCTGCTCGCGCTCTTCATCTCGACCGCGGACGCGCAGACCATGCCGATGCTGGTCGCGGCGCAGAACGCGACGCGCGGGCCGCAGTGGTGGTACATGTCCGTGCTGATCGTCATCATGATTGCGCCCATCGTGCTCACGGCGGCCCTCCTGCAGCGGCATATCGCGCGCGGGCTGCTGGTTGGCGCGATCAAAGGTTAGAGGACTGGAGCCCGGCCATGCGCGTCCGAATGATCGATGTGCGCAAGTCCTTCGGCAAGAACGAGGTGGTCAAGAACCTCAGCCTCGATGTTGCCGACGGCGAGTTTCTGGTCCTTCTGGGCGAATCCGGCTGCGGCAAGACCACGGCGCTCCGCATGGTGGCGGGGCTCGAGACCGTGAGCGGAGGCACCATCGAGATCGGCGACCAGGACGTCACCAACGTGCTGCCCAAGTACCGCAACGTCGCGATGGTGTTTCAGTCCTACGCCCTCTATCCGCACATGACGGTCGCCAGGAACATCGGCTATCCGCTGAAGCTGCGCGGCACGCCGGCGGCCGAGCTCGACGCGGCGGTTTGCGCCGCGGCGGAGAAGGTGCACCTGGAAGACCTGCTGCATCGCTATCCGCGCCAGCTCTCCGGCGGCCAGCGCCAGCGGGTGGCGTTGGCCCGCGCCATGGTGCGCACGCCCTCGGCGTTCCTGATGGACGAGCCGCTCTCCAACCTCGACGCCAAGCTTCGCATCGCCATGCGCGTGGAGCTCAAGCGCCTGCAGTCCGAGCTCGGCGTGACGACCATCTACGTGACCCACGACCAGGTGGAGGCGATGACGCTCGCGCATCGGGTCGCGGTGATGGACGAAGGGGTGCTGCAGCAGGTTGCGCCGCCGAAGGAGATCTACGACGACCCCGCCAACCTCTTCGTGGCCCGCTTCATCGGCGCGCCGGCCATGAATATCGTCCGGGGCAGGGTGGAGGACGGCAGCTTCGCCGTGCAGGACGGCACGGTGCCGCTCGGCAGCGTCGCGGCCCGCGGCGACGTCTATCTCGGCTTCAGGCCCGAGGACGCTGCGCTCGCCCCCGCCGAGGAGGCGATGCTCCGCGCGCGCATCTATTCCACCGAGATGACCGGCAACGAAACCATCGTGACCTGCGACATGAACGGGGAACACGTCGTGATCCGCGCCGACAAGGACTACGAGGGCGCGCTGGATGCGGCGGTCGGCATCGAACTCGACCCCGCCAAGGCCAGGCTCTTCGATTGCGACAGCGGCAAGAGGATCAGGCGCTGAAGGCGAGCGGCACGACTGCGCCGAGCGGGCACACGGCCCCCGGATCACGCCTCGGGTGGCTCTCGCATCCAGGCCGGAATGTCCCGCGCCCCATGAAGAACGCGCCAGACATCGATGTCTGCTTCCCTCTCGACATAGAAGACCAGATAGGGAAATCGTCCGATTGATCGGAAGCGCAGGCCGGGAATCTCCAGCTCATGCGCGTGGCGGGGCGAGCCGCTCGCCGGACGTTCGCCGATCTGCCGGAGGGTGTCTTCCAGCGCGTCGATGAGTCTCAGCGCGACCGCCGGCCCCGCCTCCGACAGATAGTGCTCGACCGCCTCATCGATGTCGCGCCGCGCCCGCTCGCGAAGGACGACGGGCTTGCCGCTCACCGCCGGCCGGCTTCACGAACCCGGCCGCGAAGCGCGTCGAAGTAGTCCGCATCGGCCGTGACCGCCTGCGGCGATGCCGCTCCGTCGAGAAGCAGGGCGCGCAAGCGCTGCCGGTCCTGATCCCTGCGAATCAGTTCGCGGACGTACTCGCTTGAGGTGCTGTAGCCACGCGCGCTGACCTGATCCTCCACGAAGTCCTTGAGGCTATCGGGCAGCGACACGTTCATCGTGCTCATGGTGCGACACTAACGCCGATTGGCAAAATTTGCCAATGTCAGCCATCAGTCGGGCGGTCGCTCTGACTAAACCAGCTGGCGCTCGGCGAGGTTTCGCATCAGCGCCCGCGCACCGAAGGTCCACGGTTGGCAATCGGGCGAGCGCCGCACGGTGTTCACCAGGGTGCCAAGCTCGGGCGTGGAGATGGTGACCACGTCGCCCGTCTTGTGCGTAAAGCCCTCGCCGGGCACGTCCCTGTCTTCCGTCGGCGCGAAGAGCGTGCCCAGATAGAGCATGAAGCCGTCGGGATACTGGTGATGCGCACCGCAGGTCTGCGCGACCAGGTCTTCGGGGGCGCGGCTGATCTCGACCATCGACGAGGTGCCGCCGAGCACGAAGCCGTCCTGTCCTTCCACCTTCAGCGTCAGCTCGGCGCGGCGCACGTCGTCCAGGGTGTAGCTCTCGTCGAAGAGGCGGATGAAGGGGCCGATCGCGGCGGACGCATTGTTGTCCTTGGCCTTGCTCAGGAGCAGCGCGGAGCGGCCCTCGAAATCGCGCAGGTTCACGTCGTTCCCGAGCGCGGCTCCCTTGATCCGCCCGTCGCCCGCCACCGCGAGCACGATCTCGGGCTCCGGGTTGTTCCAGTTGGACTCCGGATGCAGCCCCACCGGCGCGCCCCATCCCACAGCGGACATCGGCTGCGCCTTGGAGAACACCTCGGCGTAGGGGCCGATGCCGACTTCGAGATACTGGGACCAGATGCCCTCCGCGATCAGGGCGGACTTCACCGTGGCGGCTTCCTCGGAGCCCGGCCGCACGTTGCCGAGGCGCTCGCCGATCATCCCGCCGATGCGCTCGCGAATGGCGCGCGCACGGGTGGTATCGCCCTCGGCCCGCTCCTCGATCACCCGCTCCAGCATCGAGCCGGCAAAGGTGACGCCGCAGGCCTTCACCGCCTGAAGGTCGTTCGGAGCCAGAAAGTGCCGCCGGTCGGGATCGGACCCTGCGGCCATGCTCTCGGCCTCCAGCTCGCCCAGGGTGCAGAGCGGGCGGCCGGCCTGTCCCTTCACGAACGCCGCCGGGTCGTGCCTCTCCAGCACGTCTGTCATGGTGGGTGCTGCGCGCGTGGTGATGTCGTAGAGCGTATCGCCCCGGAGCGTGACGACCAGCGGCCCCTCGCCGGGCACCCACACGCGGCCTGCGAAGCAGCCGCTGCTTCCGCTCAAGTCTGTCGTTTCCATGTCCGCACCTGCCTCAGAAAGCGGGGATGAGGCGCTCCTTGGGATACTCGGCGCCGACGACGTGCTGGATGGTCACCGCGCGGACCATCTGGTAGGTGCGGATGCGGAACGCCGGATCGCACGACATGCGGATGTACATGTCCTTGCCGCTGATCCCGTGGTCGTCCCTGAGCCACTGCATCATGTTGTCGCAGGCGTCGTAGACCGCGTGCTCCATCGGCAGGTTGATGCCGACCGCCACGATGCTGTCCGGCTTCTCGATCCGCACACAAGGCGCGTGCTTGTTCTTGATCACCGTCGCGCTCAGCTGGATCGTCGCCCGCGTCTCGTCGGCGATGCCGGTGAACTCCGTGTCGCCCTGCCCGCCGTGCATGTCGCCCACGTAGAGCAGGCCGCCCTCGTGGTAGGCGTTGAGATAGATCGTGTGGCCGGCGCGCACGTCGCGGCAGTCGATGTTGCCGCCGAAGGGTCCCTGGCCCAGCAGCGAGGTGAAGACCTCGCGCTCCGGCGCGCACGCCAGCGTGCCGCAGAAGGGCATCAGATCCCAGGTCAGCTTGTCGGAGTACTTGCCCGTGCCGTCCCGCGTATGCCCGCTCGGGCCCGGAAAGTGCTCGATCACCTGCACGTGGGCCTCCGAGCAGTCCGCCCAGCGCTTCGAATCCCCCAGCGGTCCGATACCGGGCAGAATGCCCGAGAAGCCGTAGCGCCAGGGGTCGATGGAGTGGATGTTCACGGCGAGGGTGTCGCCGCGCTCGCAGCCTTCCACGTAGATCGGGCCCACCACGGGGTTGTACTTGGGCGGCCAGACGCTCTGCAGCGCCACCACGTGCTCGCCGGTGAAGTCGTGCACCTTGGGGTCGTTGCTGTCGTCGGCGATGAGGCCCGAGAGCGCGTCGTCGGTCTCGAGCTGAAACGCCTCCCCCTGCGCCACCCTGAGCACCGGCTCGTCTTCCCAGTCGAAGGCGTACTTGCTCGGAATGTCGCCCCGATTGATCCTCTGCATCGCCGTCTCTCCCTTGGTTTGTCGGTCTCAGTGGCGGCGCTTCCGAACGGCCATCGTTCGTGTCGCGCCGAGATAGATGTTGCGAACGTCCTCGTTGCCCTCGATCGCCGCGAGCGAGCCCTCGGCGAACACCCGTCCGTAGTGAAGCACGGTGACCGGCGCGCCGAGTTGGCGCACGAACGCCATGTCGTGCTCGACGACGACGATCGTAACACCTTCCTCGTGGAGGGAGTGGACGAGCGCGCCGGTGGCCCGGGTCTCCTCCGGCCCCATGCCGGCGGTCGGCTCGTCGAGCAGGAGGAGAACCGGCTGCATGGCGAGCGCCATGCCGATGGCGAGCCACTGCCGCTGCCCGTGCGCGAGCTCTGCCACACGGCGCTCCTCGGTGCCCGCGAGGTTGAGCCGCTCCAGCAGGCGCGCGATCTCGGCATCCATCGCCTCGCCCGAAAGGCTGTGCTGCAGCGGCAGCTGCATGTTGTGGCGCACGGTGAGGTCGCCGTAGACACCGAGGTGCTGAAACTTGACGCCGATCCCCATGTGGGCGCGGCGGTGCGGCTCGGCACGGGTGACGTCGCGGCCGCGAAAGAGGATCGTGCCCTTGTCGGGCTTGATGCTGCCGAGCAGCAGCTTGAAGAAGGTGCTCTTGCCGGCGCCGTTGGGGCCGATGATGCAGCGCAGCTCGCCGGACTCCAGGGAGAAGTCGACGCCGTCGACCGCCCGCACCCCGCCGAACGCCTTGGCGAGGCCCTGCGTCTGGAGCAGGGGGCCGTCGCCTGCGCCCGCAGCAGCGCTCGTCATGCCGACGCCCCGCGCGCGAGCCACTGCCGCAGCGCGTGGAAGCGTGCGACCAGCCCGGTAATCGCCCCTTCCGGCAGCAGCATCATGACCAGAATCAGGATCGCGCCCTGAACCACCAGGGCGTAGTTGCCCTGCACAGCGAGCTTCTGCGAGAGCCAGATCAGCACCAGCGTGCCGATCACCGTGGCCGTCAGGCTCTTGCGGCCGGCGACGGCGACCCAGATCACCGGCAGGATGTTGTTCTGCACGCCGAAGACGGAGGGCGTGATGAAGCTCTCCCACGAGACGTAGAGGATGCCGGAGAGGCCGGCGAGAAAGGCGCCCAGGCAGAACACGCCGAGCTGGATCAGGCGGATGTCGTAGCCCAGGGCCGCGGTGCGCTCGGCATCCTCGCGGATCGCGATCATCACCCGCCCGGCCTTGGAGTTCACCAGCCAGCGGAGGCCCAGGTAGACCACCACCACGAGGCCGAAGACGAGGAAGTAGAAGGCGCGGGTGCGGCCGTTGAACTCGAAGTCCGGGTCGCCGATCCCGAACTGCAGCGCCGGCGGCTCGCGGATCACGCCGGAGAAGCGCCCGAGGCCGTTGTTGCCGCCGAGGTGAGCGTCCCCGATGAACCAGCCCTGGCCTGCGGTCTGGTTGAGGAAGGTCTCCAGCAGGAGCGTCACCACCAGCATCAGGATCGCCACATAGACGCCGCGCAGCCGGGCGTAGAACATGATGAAGCCCAGCACGGCTGCGACAAGGACCGGCACCGCGAGCCCGATCCCGAGCGCCGCCCAGGTGTGGCCGTGGCTCTCGATGAAGTTGATCCCGGCGATGCCGTAGGCGTAGCCGCCGAGGCCGAGAAAGGCGCCCTGGCCCAGGCTCAGAATGCCGCAGAAGCCCCACATCACGCAGAGGCCGAGCGCGAGGAAGACATTGGTCAGGAAGTTGGAGACGTTCAGCAGCTCGTAACGCGAGAGGAAGTCGGGCGCCGCCGCTCCAACCGCGATCACCGCGAGGAAGCCGACCCAGAAGCCCCAGTGGCGGCCCATCTCGTGAGGCCCGGCCAGCCCGCCGAGATAGCGCTCCATCACCTGCCCCTGACGCTCACGCGGCGCCGCTCGATCCACTCGGAGATGCCCGCCGGCATCAGGCGGATGATGACGAAGGCCAGCACCAGCATCGCGACGTGGCCGAGCAGGATGTTGAACTGGTTCACGAAGATCGTCTTCGCAGCGCCGAGGGAGAGCACGCTCGCGAGCAGCCCGGTGATGACGTCGGCACCGCCGCCCACGACCACGGTGATGAACGCCTGCGGCGTGTAGCTCATGCCGTAGAAGGGGCCAATGTTGGCGGTGAGCGCGAGCAGGCCGCCGGCGAGGCCGGCAAGCGCGGCGCCCAGGCCGAAGGTGAGCGCGTAGATGCGGGAGGTGTCGACGCCCAGCGCCCGTGCCATGCGCGGGTTCTGCATGGTCGCCCGCGCGTGAACGCCGAAGCGCGTGTAGCGAAAGAGCGCCCAGAGTCCCGCGATGGTGATGAGCGCGATCCCCAGCATGAAGAGCCGGTAGTAGGAGTAGGAAAGCTCCGCCAGTGCGAAGCTGCCGAAGGGCGTCGGCACGCTCTTGATCTGCGGGCCGAAGATAAGCAGGGCGCCCTGGCTCAGCAGCAGGCTGAGCCCCCAGGTCGCGACCAGGGACGAAAGGAGCTGGCCGTAGAATCGTCGGATGATGACGCGCTCCAGCGCCACACCCGCGACCCCGGCGCCGAGCGCGCCGAAAATCACGGCGATGCCGCTGGGGACACCGGCGAAGTAGGCGAAGGAGGTGATGTAGGCGCCGATCATCATCATCTCGCCGTGCGCCATGTTGATGACGCCCATCATGCCGAAGATGATGATCAGCCCGATCGCGGAGAGCGCGAGGACCCCGATCGTGTCGGCGTACTGGTAGAGCAGGCTGACGATGAAAGAGATGGTTTCCATCGTGCCGACCGTCAGCGATTGGAGAAGACGTGCCGGGCCGGCGCGTCTACACCGGCCCGGTCACGCGAGAACGAACGTCTATTCCTTCTTGTACTGCTCGTAGCGCGCATCGTCCCACGGGAGGTACTGCCGCCCGTCGTTCTGGCGCACTAGGTTGACGCCGAGCGTCCTGAGCCACCAGGGCTCCACCGGCCCGAAGTCATGGACCCAGGAGACGCTGTGCGTCTCGTCCACATGCGCCATCCGGATGTTCATGGTCAGATGATGCGTCGCCGGGTCGAGCAGCACACGGCCTTCCGGCGCATCGAAGGTGATGCCGGATTCGAGCGCGGCGATCGTGGCGTCGGTGTCCGTCGAACCCGCCCTGCTCCAGGCTTCCGCCATGATGTGAACGGCGACATAGGCGCAGCGCGCCGGCTGGTTGATGTAGGGTTCATCCGGCCACTTCGCCCGCCAGGCCTCGATGAAGGCCTTGTTGGCGTCCGTCGGGATCTCCTCGATATAGGCCACCGGGATGTACATGTTGGCGAGCGAGGGCGGCGAGAACTGCTTGTGCTCGTAGCCCTGCTGCAGGTTCACCGTGGAGATCGCCGGCAGCCCCAGATCGACCGCCTGCGCCTGCGGATAGAACTGCGACTGATTGGCGCCCACCAGGTAGTGGACCATGAAGTCGGGCTTGGCCTTCTGCACGTTGGCGATGGAGGCCGCGAACTCGGAGTTGCCGAGGGGGATGAACTCCTCTCCCACGATCTCGCCGCCGAAGAGCCCGGCTGCGACGTGGGTCCAGAGCGCGCTCACCTGGCCGAAGCCGTAGTCCGCCGCGAGCACGTACATCTTGGGCCCGTACGTGTTGATCATGTACTCGACGCCGGTGAGGATCTGCTGCTCCGGAATCGGCCCGGTGAAGAACGAGTACTTGTCGGCGATGCCGCCTTCACCCTGGTTGTTGTGCCAGAAGATGGTCTTGTTCTTCACGGCGACCGCGCGGGCGGCCTCGCGCTCGGAGCTGGTGTAACCCGCCATGATGACGTCCACCTCGTCATCCAGGATGCACTTGTTGGCGAGCTCCTGATAGCGCTTCACATCCGACTGACCGTCGTAGTGGATCAGCTCGATCTGCTCGCCGTTCACCCCGCCGGCGGCGTTCAGCTCATCGACCGCGAGCTGGGCGCCATGGGTCTTCGGGATGTTGGGCAGCGCGAAATCGCCGGAATGATCGTCGATGACGCAAATCTTGATCTCCGCGGCTGCCTCCCCAGGCAGCGCCACCGTGAAGGGCGTAGCGACGGCGACCCCGAGCGCGAGAACCGCGAGCGGGCGCCATGACATGGTCTTGAACCGCATTTCGTCCATCTCCCTGTGTGTCTTGGCTGGCGCGCCGACGGTAGCACGCGCTCGCCATCCGGTGCGAGGGCCGGAGGAATCCTGTCCGGGCTGTGCTTCTCGCCACGGTCGCCGCGCCGGGAGCGCGACCGGCCGGGATCGCAAGTGACAGCGCGCTTTGGCGGGTGCCACAATGCCCCGCGTCGGGGGCTGACAGGCGCAAATGGGGGAAATCCGATGAGCCGCTACGGCTACCACGGCCGGCTACTGCACGTGGATCTCGGCCGCGAGACGAGCTGGGTCGAGGAGCCGCCCGAGCTGCAGTACCGCATCACCGGCGGCGCCGGCGTGCTCGCCGCCCGATTGCTCCTGGAAGGCACGCCCGCCGGCATCGATCCGCTCGGTCCGGAGAACCTGCTGATCTTCGCCAACAGCGTCGCCAGCGGCTATCCGTTGGCGGGCCTGGTGCGCCATGTGGTCTGCGCCAAGTCGCCGCTCACCGGCGGCATGGGCGAAACCCGCGTCGAGGGCCCCTGGGGCATCGCATTGAAGCGCACGGGCTACGACGCCCTCGTCTTTCACGGTGCCGCAGACCGTCCCACGGGCCTCCTGATCGATGCTGGCGAGGTGTCGTTCTTCGACGCTTCGCCTGAGTGGGGGCTGACCACCGACAAGGCGGCGGACGATCTGGAGGGCCGCTTCGGCAGCGATGCCCGGATCGCCGTGATCGGGCCTGCCGGCGAGAACAGGGTGCGCTTCGCCAGCATCGTCAGCTGCCGCACCCACCCCGCCCCGCGCATGGGCATGGGCGCCGTGATGGGCGCCAAGAAGCTGAAGGCGATCGTGCTCAAGGGCGGCGCGGCCCCGCCCGTTGCGGACGAGGCGGTCTGCCAGCGCATCAGCGCCGAATTCGCGGCCGCGGTTCCCGGCAACATTCTGGCGAACTGGCAGAAGGAGCGGCCGGGCTTCGCCGTCTGGATCCACGATCACGGGATCGACGCGGCGCTCGATGTGAACAACTTCCAGGCCGCCACCTTCGAGCAGGTCGACAACTACGCCAAGCCCCACTGGGAGCCCTTCTATCGCGGCGTCGCCCCCTGTCCCGGCTGCGCCAACGACTGCATGAAGGTCTATCACGTGGAGGGGCAGGGCGACGCGCGCGCAAGCGCCATGCATCAGGAAGTCACCGGGACCATGGGCCCCAACATCGGCACGCCCGACGCCGCCACGCTGATCGCCTACAACACGCGGCTCAACGAGCTCGGCATGGACCCGGTCTCGCTCGGCTTCACCCTCTCGCTCGCGATGGAGCTGGTGGAGCGCGGCATCCTCTCGGCCGCCGATCTCGACGGACTCGACCTCCGCTTCGGCAATGTCGAGGCCACCCGGGCGATGATCGAGCGCATCGCCTTGCGCGAGGGCGCGGGCGACCTGCTGGCGGAGGGGGCGAAGCGTGCCGCAGACCGGATCGGCGGCGGCGCCGAGCGCTACGCCATGCAGGTCAAGGGCCTGGAGATGGTGCCCTTCGAGCCACGCAGCCAGGCCAACCTCGCAACCGGCTTCGCCGTCGCCTCCATCGGCCCCCGCCACGACATCTGCGAGCATGACTGGGACTACGATGTCGAGCTCGGCTGGCCTCACGCCATGGAGCTCTCACGCACGCTCGGCATCTTCGAGCGCATCCCCATGGAGCACATGGGCCTCGACAAAGTGCGCAGCTACAAGGCGCTCAACACGATCTGGTCGGCCGCCGACGCACTCTCCTTCTGCGTCTTCGCCATAGCGCCGACGCGTGTCCTCACCATGGGCCAGATGGCCGATCTCGTCGCGGCCATCACAGGCTGGGAGACCTCGTCCCACGAGCTCATGCGCATCGGCGAGCGACGCAACCACCTATACCGGGTCTACAACAACCGCGAGGGGCTGGGACCGGCCGACGATACGCTGCCCGACCGCTTCTTCGACGAGGCGATTTCCGACGGCCCCAAGAAGGGCCAGCGCCTGGACCGCGAGACCTTCCGCCAGGTGATCGCAACCTACTATCAGATGATGGGCTGGGACGCCGCCGGCGTCCCCCTGCCGGCTACTCTCTACGACCACCACCTCGAGTGGACGCTGGAACGCCCGTGAACGGCCACGAGACGGCCCGCGTTAAAGTACGTGGCCGGATGACCCTGTGCCCACGATCACGTGGTCCAGCGCCACGCTCGCGATCCCGAGACTCCCACGCGCGCCGGGCACCTGACGCTCGTTACAGCAGCAAGCCGACGGAGGGTGCAGCATCCGCCAGCCTCGCCAGGCGTCGATAAAGGGCGCCCGACGCAGGACAGTTAGTCGTTCGATTGGACGAATGTCACCGGTTATTTGTCGAACAGATACCGGCAAATCAATTCGGGTATAATGAAGTAATGGAAAATTAGATATCGGACTTACTTCCTCTTGACCGCAGCGATACTCTGGGACAATAAAGGCGCCCAACGCGAAAACATCCCCATAATCGAGAGGTATTTATGGCGGAGGCACGCGCTGAGCCGGGGGGCTTGGGCGCTGGAGCCGGTGCGGGCGGAGCAGCGATCGAGGCGTCGATCTGGAACGCTCTTCCCCACTACCTGCCGCTCGCGGTCTTCCCGCTGATCGTCGCTGCCGCGCTATTCGGTGGGTGGTGGATTGCGGGCCCGTGCCTCTTCTTCGTGCTCGCCAATCCGCTGGATATCGCCTTCGGTGCCGACGAGAAGAACCTGGATCCGGCGAAGACGCCGGAGGCCCGATTGATCTGGTACGACCTGCCGGTCTGGCTATGGGCGCTGCTCTGGCCGGTGACCTTCGCGTTCACGCTCTGGCACATCTTCATCGTCGGCCACTTGTCCATCTGGGAAGGGGTGTTGATGGCACTGGTGCTGGCCGTGGAGGCGCAGGCGATCTTCATCGTCGGCCACGAGCTGGTTCATCGGCGCGCGGCGTGGGAGCGCCGTCTCGGCGAGTTTCTGCTCGCATCCGCGTCCTATCCGCAATACGCCACCGAACACATCTACGTTCACCACGCCCTCGTCGGCACGCCGCTGGACGTGGGATCGGCGCCCAGGGGCGAGAGTCTTTGGCATTACTTTCCGCGCGAAGTGGCGAGCAACTTCGTGTGTTCGTGGCGGGTCACGCGCGAGCGCTTGGCACGGCGGCGCCTGCCCATGTGGCACCACTCCAATCCATTTTGGCGCTACGGAATCGAAACTGCATTCTGGTATGCGCTGGTCTACTGGATGGGCGGTTGGTGGGCGGTTCTGATTTACGTTTTCCTGTGTCTTTACGTCGTCTTCTCGATGAAGCTCAGCAACTATATCCAGCACTACGGGCTGCGCCGCATCCGCTTGCCCAATGGCCGGTTCGAGAAGGTCCGGCCCCGGCATTCCTGGAGCGCCGACGGCAAATTCAGCAACTGGCTCTTCTACAACATGCAGCGCCACGCCGACCATCACGCCCAGGCGAGCCGGCACTACCCGCTGCTGCAGTTTCGCGGCGCCGACGAATCGCCGCAGATGCCGGGGAGCTACGGCAAGATGTTCGGCCTGGCCATGCGCCCCAGGCGCTGGTTCGAGACGATGGACCCGCTGGTCGATCAGTGGCGAAAACACTTCTACCCCGAGATCGACGACTGGAGCGCGTACGACAGCCCGGTATCGGAAGCGCGGCCGGAGGCGTTTGATGCCATCGTCGAGATCTTCGCTGCCGCGCCGCGTCTCGCCAGGTCGATCGAACGAAACCCGGAACTGCTCGACACCCTGCGCCAGCGAGAGTTCACCGATCTCGATCTGCCGGGCGGCTTCGGACCGAATCAGGAATTCGAGGCGACGGCCCGCCGCGGCCTCGCCCGCCTCTACTGGACCCACGAGTTCGGCGTTCCGGAAATGAAGGAGCGGATCGCCGAAAGCCCCGCGCAGGACGCCGGCGATGCCGCCGAAGCAGTGCGAAATTGGTCGAACGACAAGACCTTCCAGATCGGCATGCACACGTTGCGGGGCAATCTGACCCCGATCGAGGCAGGTGCCGCGCTCGCCAACGTGGCGGAGGCCTCGATTGCCGCGGTCCTGACGGCAGTCGAGGAGGATTTCGGCGAGCGGCGCGACCTGCACGAAGCGGGCGGGGTCGCGGCGGTGCTTCTGGGCGATCTGGCAAGCGGCGAGGCGGCACCCGGCGCGGCGCTCGATGTCCTCTTCGTACACGACGGCGCTTCCGCCCGCCGTTGCGAGGCCTTGTGCCGGCGCTTCCGCGCGGCACTCTTCTCCCTGTCGCAGGGCAGCCTGCTATTCGCGCCGCTCCCGCGCGACCGGAAGGGACAGACCCTCCGCTCGCTCTCCGATCTCGCGGAATGCGAGCGCGCCGCCGTCTCGCCAGGCGAGCTCCTGAAACTGACCAGGGCGCGATGCGTCTTCGAGTCAGGCGCGGCCGGGATCGGGCAGCGCTTCGACGATGCGCGGCGAGAGGCGCTGGCCCGGGGCGCCGCCCGAGACGCGCTGATCGCGGAGCTGTGCCAGGCAAGCGGCAGCACGGCCGCGCCCGGCTTCGCCTCGATCGACGACATGAGGGGAGGCCTCGGAGACGTCGAGCGCAGCGCCAGACTACTTCAACTGACCCACGTCGGAACTCGTTCCGACGATCCGGCACCGGCGGCCGTTGCGATCTTTCGAACCGCCAGCGAGCGGGGCGCGCTCCCCGAGGCCGACGCCGCGGCGCTCGCCGACGCCGCGCGGATGTGGCGAACCCTGCGCGGCATCGTGCGGCTGGTCGCCGATGAGGGCACGTCGGTCGAAGCGGCGGCGCCCAGGGTCAGGTCCGTCATCGCGCGCGCCTGCGAGATCGACGATTTCGATGCGCTGGAGGTCGAGATCCGCGAGACGGCCTCCCGCGTCGCGGCGGCGCTCGTCCCGGTGACCGGCCAGGAGGGGTAGCGAAGGATTGAGCCCTGCTACGAACCTTCCGGCTTCACTGCGCAATACCGGCCGAGCTCGAAATAACCGTCCCGCCACGCCACGTAAAGCGTATGGAATTGATCCATCAATCTTCGATTGCTGTCGGTTGCCTTGCCGCTAAACCAGATCATCGTGAGCAACTTGTGAGCGTTCTCGATCAGACGAAGATTATCTCGATCCGCGCCATCGAATCCTGCGAATTCGACGAGCGACAAGCCGGCCTCGCGCAGTTTGCTGGTGTATGTGCTCGGGCTTTCCAAACCCGACAAGAACCACGCGTCGCAAACCGGCTGAATGAGGCGTTCATATTGATCGCTCGTCAGACCGTCGCGCGCGAGCCAGTCCATCGCCACGATCCGCCCCCCTGGCTTCAGGATTCTGGCGACCTCTTGAAGAAATTGCCTTCGATCGCTGTAGTGACAGGCACTCTCGATGTTGACGACCGCGTCGACGGACTCGTCCTCGAAGGGCAGCCTCCGGGAGCAGTCCGCATAGGCCAGTCGGACCCGCTCGCCGAGACCCGCGTCCCGCACGCGCGTCCTGGCTATGTCCAGCTGCTTCCGACAGATATTGATGCCCGTGACCGTGCATCCATATGTCTTCGCCAGATGCATGGCTGTTCCGGCGACCCCGCATCCGGCGTCCACGACATGATCGCGCGCCCGGACCCGCGCAGGCGCAACGGTGGTATCGACCATCCGTTCCACGGCGCGCGCAAGGCCCGCCGATTGAGCAAGGGGTTCTCCCTCCTCGGGACACTCGCCCGGTTCAAACAAGCCGAAGTGAATGTGGTCGGGATTCCATCCCTTTATGTAAAAGTCCTGGGTCGCTTGATCGTAGTATTGCTCGACCGAACGTTCGTGTTCCGAAACGGACGATTTGTGAAATTCTTCCAAAATCATCTCCATTCGAGAGTCGATATATTCTCAAAATTTTACATCATTCAGGCGCATTAATTCAAGTCCGGGAGAGCATTGGAAATGCAGGTTACATCCGCCGCCATCATTCGGAAACTTCTCTTGTCCGTCTGCATGTCGATGGGCCGCAATGATGCAGTCTCAAAGCGGCAGGTTCGCCTCAGGACATGAACGTGCAAGCGCCAGCGCAGACCGCCTCGCAATGCGGGATACTGACGAAGACCGCCGCCGCCGACCGCGGCCTGATTGCCCTGCCGGCGCTCACGCCGCATCTCGAGCATCGCACGATCGGCGACGGGCAAGTCCTGCTTGTGTCGGACTCCTTCAACACCCTGCTGCACGGAGAGATCTATTGCGATCTTCTCCCCCTCCTCGACGGGCAACGCCCGCAAGATGAGGTCGTGGCGTCCCTTTCGCTTGCGCACGCCGCAACCGACCTGCGCGACGCGCTCATCGCCCTCGCGGCGCGGGGATACGTCGTCTCGGGCGAGCATTCGATGGAGCGGGGCCGGGCAGCCTTCTGGTCTGCGCTCGGCGCGTCTCCCCGATGGGCCGAGCAGCGCTTGAACGAATCGCGGCTCGCCGTCGCGGGCGATGACGGCCGTCTCGCCCGGCAGCTGGAAAGAATGGGCGCAACGGCCGGTGCCGATGGGCCGACCCTCTCCCTCATCGTCTGCGACGACTACCTCGACGACGGGCATGACGCCGTCAACCGCCGCCACATTGCCGCTCGCGCGCCCTGGATGCTGGTCCGGCCCAAGGGAGTGCAGCCTCTCTTCGGCCCGGTCTTCCGGCCCGCAGACGACGGACCGTGCTGGGCCTGTCTGGCCTATCGCCTGCGCAGCCATCAGGAAGTCCATGGCTTCCTGCGCAACCGTGGCGGCGACGACGCGGCCTTCCGGCCCGCCGCAGCCGAGCCCGTCATCCTGGACTCCCTGTACGGCCTGGTGGCGGCGGAGATCGCCAAGTGGCTGGTTTTGGAGGACGCCGCGCCCCTCCATGAGCGGGCGATCTCGTTGGATATCGCGCGCCTCACGAGCGACCATCACCCGGTCAGGCGTCGGCCCCAGTGCTCCGTCTGCGGCGACGACGCGTTGTATCGCGCGGATCGGCCGCCCCTGCCGCTGAGGCTGCGGGCGAGTCCCAAGGCCGTCAGCAACAGCGGCGGCACCCGCTCCGTAACGCCCGAAGAGACCCTGGCCGCGTACCGCCATCTCATCAGCCCCGTCAGCGGCGTGGTGACATGGCTCACACGCAGGACGGAAGAGGCGGACCCCTGGCTGCACGTCTATTGGGCGGGGAACAATTTCGCGCTGAGGAGCAGGACGCTCAGCTCGCTCCGGCGCAGCCTGCGGAGCAAGAGCGCGGGCAAGGGGAGCTCCCGCGCGCAATCCCGGGCGAGCGCGCTCTGCGAGGCGATCGAGCGCTACTCCGGCGCCTTCCACGGCGACGAGATCCGCTGCCGCAAACGCTATGCAGATTTCATCGCGGCCGGTGATTCGGCGGCCATCCGCCCCAACGACGTCCAGCTCTTCAGCGAGCGTCAGCTGGACAATGCCGAGCAGATCAATGCCCAGGGCCACCCCTACAACATCGTCCCGCCGCGCCTCGATCCCGACAGGGAGCTGAGCTGGTCGCCGGTCTGGTCACTTACCGAGGAGCGCCATCGCTACCTGCCGACCTCGATGCTCTACAGCATGCCCGCCGAGCAACGGGGCAGCGCCGACTTCATCGCGGATTCGAACGGCTGCGCGGCGGGCAACACGCTGGAAGAAGCGATCCTGCAAGGGTTCTTCGAGCTGGTCGAACGGGATGCCTTCGCCATCTGGTGGTACAACAGGCTGCGCCTGCCCGGTGTCGACCTGGAAAGCTTCGGCGACGACTACCTCTCGTCTGCGCAGGACTATTACTGTCGTCTCGGCCGGGAGATGTGGGCGATCGACGTCACCTGCGACCTCGGCATACCGGCCTTCGTCGCTCTTTCGCGCAGGACCGACGGCGGAACGGAGGACATCATCTACGGCGCCGGCGCCCACGCCGACCCGCACGTCGCGGCGCTGCGCGCGGTCTGCGAGTTGAACCAGTGTCTGACCTGGGTGCCACGCCCGGACAACGAGGAAGCCCGGTACGGCATCGACGACCCGCTGTCGCTCTGGTGGTGGAAGACCGCGACGCTCGCGGATCATCCCTATCTAGCGCCGGCTCCCGACGCGCCCTTGCGTGGGGCTGCGGACTATCCCGCTCCCGAGACCACCGACACGCGCGAGGATGTCGAGCGCTGCCGTGCCCTGGTCGAGAGCAAGGGCATGGAGTTCCTGGTGCTCGACCAGACCAGACCCGACATCGGCATGCCTGTGGTGAGGGTCATCGTGCCGGGTCTCCGCCACTTCTGGGAACGCTTTGCGCCCGGCCGGCTCTTCACCGTGCCGGTCGACCTGGGGTGGCGCGAGCATCCGAACACCGAAGACGCGCTCAATCCTGTCCCGGTCATCGCCTGAGAGACAGACATGAATTTCGAGGATCACTGGCCCGTCACCGAGAAGGCCCTGGCGCGAGAGGCGGCGTCTCTCGGCGAGGTCCTGGAGCGGCTGCACGGGCGTATTCCGCCCGCGCTGATCGGAGAGCGGGAATGGGAGAGAGTGCTGGAGCGCGCGGGTCCGCTGCCCCCGGCCATGGCCGCCTTCCCCTTCGGGTTCGAATTGCCGCTGCACTCATCCCTGCCGACGGCGGACCTCGGCGTTTCGGTGGTCGGCGGGGGCCGGACCGCAGCATTCTTCGAGGAGGCGGCTCGCACGGAGGATGCGGACAGGGTCGCACAGGGCGTGGCCCGGCTGCTTGCCGAAACCGGGCCTGAGGACTCCCGCCTCCGCCGCCTCGCCGGCAGGAAGATGCTGCTCGAATACGACATCGATGCGGCGGCGCAGGGTGCACATCCGGATCCGGGGCTCTTCCTCTACCCCGCCGAAGGCGTACTGCTGGGCGACCGCTCCCGCGACAGGCTTGGGGATCTCCAGGTCGTGGTCGAGGCGATCGCCGCCGCCACCGGCCGCGACCTCGACGACGCCAAGCGTGAGCAGGTCGAAGGGGTGTATCTGGCGATGGAGACGGATGCGAGCATCCGGGCCGTCGGCGCCTTTCCCTCGCGCGGCAGCGGTCTTCGACTCGCGATCACGGGCTTTCGGAAAGCCGCCGGCGCGGTGGCGTTTCTGGAGCGCGCGGCTTGGCCCGGGCATCGCGGGGCGGTGGCCGACATCCTGTCGCGCTTCGAGCGGCGCAGGGCCTTCCACCACCTGGGCATTCACTTCGATATCGAGGGGAGCGGCGTCGGGCCCACGCTCGGGCTCAGCTTCTACGCCCAGGAGGGGCAATGGCTGAAGGACATCCGGCATTGGCTGCCGCTCATCGACAGCATCGGCGCGGATGGTCTTGCGGTCAGGGAGAAGCTGTCCGCGCTGGCGGAGGACTGGTCGGGCACGGAAACGCTGATCGGCAATAGCGGCTCATTCGTGCACGTGCGCGGCCTTCACCACATCAAGCTCTCGATCACCGGCGAGCGCATCGAGCAGGTCAAGGCCTACGTTTTCATGTTGCTGCTGGGTGTCTGATCGTGAGCAACGATTAGCCGCGTCTTCGCGAGGGAAGCGCTTTCCCGCCCAGAACGAACTCTCCGACGGAACCCTCGACCACCGGATCGAGCCCGGTCAATCGTGCGAAGCGCTCCGCGTTTCCATAACCGATCGCGCAGGGCGAGAGCTCAAGTTCCGTCGCCGCCAGGTACAATGTCTGGCACAGTGCTCCCAGGTTGCGCAGGATCAAGCCATAGGCGAGTGCGCGGTATTTCCACGTGACGCGCGCGAAACGGGCGGCAAAGATCAGAACGACTTGAGGACTCGCCATGAAGCTCGTCGCATTCGATGCCTCGAAAACGATCATGTCCGTCTCCAGGTTGGATCCGGAAATCCGAACCAGTTGATGCTCGACGGAATCATAGTGATAGAGACCGGGGTCCAGGCCTTCGCAACGCGCAATGAGGGGATAAATTTCGAGTTCGTAGCAGGAGCCGGCACTTGGATAGGGCCTGAACGAGATTTCGTATGCAGCGCTTCGACCGGCCGAGTCTTGCAAGGTGATGGAATCGAATTCTTGGGCCCGCGCTGCTCGATCCAGCAGTACGCCCAGCGCGTCCAGGGTAATGGGCCGTGTCGGGTCGCACGTGCGCTCCGAACGCCGCCCTTCGAGCACGGACGAGAAACTGTTTTCGCTCGACGAGGGGCTCGCCGATGGCAGCGGTATCGGATCCCCCGGCCATGCCGGGCGCCGCGCCGGCAAGGGGTCGATCTCACCGATAAAGGGGAAGGTCGCGCCAATCGGGTCGCGATGCCAGCCGCCGCGGTGGTGGTGGTGCAAGAGCAGGTCGTGGAATTCCCATTGCGCCAGTGCGACCCTGCCTGGGTCATCGGGCGCGTGATTTGCCTCGAGAAAACCGGCGGCTGAAAGGGCGCAGCGCACGGCCGGCCGGTCCAGCGAGTCCAGATCGGCAAGCAGGAAGCGCGCTCCGACGAGGGGCGACTCGAGCACCCAACTGCCATCCAGCCGACGCAGGAGGGCAAATCGGTCGAGCGATCGCGCGTTGGCCGGCATCTCGGCAGACAGCGCGGGAACGAACGAGGGCCGTTGCGGGACGATGACCGCGCGCTCCACGCCCTCGGTGACCAAGGGAAACTCGATAAGTCCCCGGTCGGAGAGCCTCCCGAGCCACTGAAGGTAGGACGCCGCCAACGCCGCATCGCCCCGCGCAGAGACGTTGTCGCGAAGCGACACAAGGGGTGCGCCGACACGCAGCAGATGGTTCGCGTTGTCGTATTCCGGCCGGTAGGGACCAACCGAAAGGGGCCCATCGGACGATTCGCTCGAGACGACAAACGTCGACGTGTCTTCCGAACGGGTGAGCGAAACCCCGTCCCGCATGCGGACCTGAATCCGGGGTTCAGAGAGAATACGCTCAAGTGTCATCGGGCGGTCCGGACGTCACGTTTGATGCGCCGGAGCCTCCTACGTCGGTCGCGCGCCAGCCACGAAATTGTACGAAAACACGCCTTCATTGACCCCTTGATCGAAACAGAAGAACGCTTCCGCGAAGCCTTCGTAGGACTTCTGCTGGCTCGCCGGCATGGGCCACGGCATGAAGAACCGATAGGTGTTTCGAAGCTTCTCCACGGCGGGGAGAACTTCTGACGTCAGGTCTTGCTCCCTGAGCTCCTCGAACCCCGCCTCAGCGAGAGCGGTCACGATTTCGCGCGCCTGCGGCCAGGGTGGTGTGAGACAGCCCTTGTGCATCCTGGCATGGAGCTCCTCCTGGGCCCTGGTCATGGGCTTTCCGCTCAGATAGCCATCCAGGGACTGCCAGCGCCCGCCCGGTTTCAGCACGCGAAAGACGCCGCGCAGATAGGCCGCCTTGTCGGGCGCGTAGCAGCAGGATTCCTGGTTGACGACAACGTCGAAAGAGGCGTCCGGGAAGGGCAGATCCATGAAGTCGCCATGACGAAACTCGACCAGATGGCCGACCCCCCGCCGCTCCGCCTGATCCGCTGCAACGGCGATGTGCGGCTCGCAGATGGTCAGCCCCGTAACCCGCACCCCGAATTCTTCCGCCAGTATGATCGCCGTGCCGCCCACGCCGCAGCCCGAATCCAGGACCCGCTGGCCCGGGCGGAGATCGCATCCCGCGACCAGAGTCCGGGCGGCTCGTCGATGGGCTTCCTCCGGGGTCGCCGTGTCCGGCCCCCAAAGCCCGTAGTGAATCGCGAGCTGAAACTGCACCGCGAGGGCCGTCAACGCGTCGTAGTAGTCGGGAACGGAAAGAGCGCCGCTCCGCTCCCCGTCCTGCCGTGGCTGCGTGAGGCTCATGTCAGCCGCTCCCCGCGTATCGCGCCATCCTCGGGAACGATGGCGCTTCCGGCTGCCGACCGCCGATCCAGAACCATCAGCAAGGGGGGCAGGAGCAGGAAGTCGGCGGCCAGCGCGAGGGCGATGATCAGCGCGGTCAGCAGGCCAACCTGCGCGGTGGGAATGAAGGGCGACAGCAGCAGGATCAGGAAGCCGGCCACCAACACGGCAGTGGTCGTGAACACCGCGCGGCCCACCGTTTGGAACGCGTAGCGCACGGCGTCCTCCCGCCCGTAGCCGTGCTCCCGCCGCGCGCGCCGGTACTTGCTGAGGAAGTGCACCGTGTCGTCCACGACGATTCCGATCGTCATGGCCACGACCACCGAGAGCGAGGTGCCGACCTCTCCCACCGCAAGACCCCAGATGCCGAACCCGATCACCGCCGGGACGAAATTGGGCACGAGGCTCACGAGACCCAGCCTCAGCGAACGAAATGCGACGATGAGAAGAATGGAAATGCCGCCGAGCACGATCACGGTCCCGATCAGCATGGCCCGGATGTTGCGCTGCCCGATATGCGCGAACATCAACGCGGCGCCGGAGCCCTCGGCCCTGACGATGTGCTGCGCGTTGTCCTCGATCCACGCCTCGGCGCGATCGTTGAGCGCCAGCACATCCTGCGACGACAGCGTCCTGGTGGTCACGGTCATGCGCGTCCCCGACTTGTCCACATCGATCCGGTTGTTGAGGTCGAGGCCGAAGGGAAGCGAGAGCTCGTAGAGCAGCAGGTATTGCGAGGCGAGATCCCGGCTCTCCGGCAGCCGGTAGGCGACCGGGTCGTCGCCATGCATGCTCTGGTTGAGCTGTCGGAAGGTGTCGGTGATGACATAGACGTGCCGGGTCTCGGGCTGGGCCCGGTACCACTCCGCGAAGGCCGATACGTCGGCGAGGTAAGCGGGGTCGGTGACCTCGCCCGGCCCGGAGGACGCGAGCGCGTATTCGAGCACGGTGTTTCCGCTCAGGTGCTTGTCCAGGAAGTCCGTGTCCTGGCGGAACTCGACGCTCTCATCGAAGAAGTGCACGAGGACGTCATTCAGGTCGTTGCGCGGGACGGCCGCCGCCATCGCGAGCACGACCGCGCCCGAGCCGAGCAGGAGGAGCCATCGCCGGCGCACCACGAACTCTCCGATGGCCCCCATCAGCAGGTCGTCGTGCTGTCGGGCCTTCGGCGCGCGCATCGGCAGCAGCGAGAGCACCGCCGGCAGGAAGGTCACCGAGAGCAGGAACGAGGCGATGATGCCGAAGGCGACGAAGGTTCCGAGGTGTCGGTGCGGCGGCACTTCGGAGAAGTTCAACGCCAGAAAGCCGAGCGCCGTGGTCAGGCTCGCCAGGAAGACCGGGCTCAGATTGACCCGGACGGACTCCACGATCGCCGCGCGTTTCGAATCTCCGGCCCGCATGCGCTGTTGAAGCCTGACCAGCAGGTGCACGCAGTTGGCCACGACGATCATCAGCACGATGGTCGGCGCAGGCGCCGTGGTGGGCGAGATCGGCAGGCCGGCCCAACCGCCCAGCCCCACCGACACGACGATGGAATAGACGATGATGAACCCGGTCGCCGCCACGCCCGAGATCCTGCGGGTGAGCAGGCCGAGGACCAGGGCCATGATCGCCAGGCTGAGCGGCAGGAACATCATCTGGCTGGAGATCGAGGCTTCCGCGAAGACGTCATTGACGATCACCGTCCCCACCAGCCGGACATCGATGCCGGGGAACCCTTCCTCCGCCCCGGCGGCGAGCCCGCGCGCGAATTCGGCGACCTCGGGCACCGTGGCCAGGTGGTCGTCGTCGGGCAGATCGATGGTGACGTTGACCGCGCTCACCCCGCCGTCCAGGGCGAAGAGGCTGCCGGCGATCCGGGGGTCGGCGAGAACGACCTCTCGAATTCGTTCGCGCACCTCCGCATCGCCCAGCGTCGACGGGTCCACAAGATCGCGGACGTAGAGATCGTCGCCGTCCGCCGTCGTGTGCTGGAAGTTCGCGATCGAATCGACCCGCCGCGAATAGGGCGTCTGCCACGCCTGCTCGGTGAGCCAGACCGCAGCCTCGAGCGCGCGCTCCGACGTGGCATCGCCATCGTCCGGAACGATCATGAAGAGAACGTTGTCGTTCTTCCCATATGTTTGTTCCAACGCTTCGAGCGCCAGCAGCTCGGGATTGTCCTCGCTGAAGAACATGCGGTAGTCGGTGGAGAACGAGAGAAAGAGACCGCCGGCGGCAGCCGTCACGACCAGGACAAGGGTGGCGGCGATGATCGGCCAGCGGGTGGCGAGCACCCACTCCGCGAAGCGCGCTTCGAAGTTTCTCGTTCCGTCGTCAGTTCTGAGCGCCATGATCGAAGCCGTCAAGCACGGGCACCGCGGGTTTACCGCGGCGCCAGCCTCTGCTCAGTCCGGGGTGCGACAGCCGTCGGTCCGCGTCCCGCGAAAGAGCGACTCCTGACGCGGACCGACGCCGGGGCGTCCCGCGTCAGGAGCCGGCTAGGTTGGTGGATTGGCTCCGCGCGAGGTTTCCAGGCGCGGAGCATCGTGGCCTCGTTCAGAGGCAGCAACTAAGGCCGGCAGAGATCGCCTCGAGTTGCTCCTCGCTCATGTGAGGGGTGGGAGGCAATGCCAGATGAATGGTCTGCATATCGCTCTCGTGCACCCTTATCGTCATGCTATCGGGAATCGTCACACCGAATTCCTGTTGGATGGTTCCCTTCGGATCCGCAACCAGTTGGCTGCGAAACGCCGGGTCTTCAACCGCCTTCTCTGTGAGAATGGCGCGCATCTCTTCACCTGTTTTCATACGCTATCTCCTTTCATATCAAGCCCGATACACAGGCATTCCGCTGCGATATGTAACCGCGATGTCGGGGCCAATTCGAGCGGGCGAATGAATAACCTTGTGTTATGCAGTTAGCCAGTGTTTTTTGTATCTTCGATGTAAATTTCTTGATTGGTCCTACCTATTCACGTGGCTTGTTACGCTACGGACGACTCGGTACACTGTAATTGTCCGCACTTGGCTACGCGAGCAACCCCAGTGCGGAAGCCACAATTGCCCCAGAGTGGAGCGCCCTCTTGTCGGCCGACATAAGTATATAAAATTTGATACGGCGGTATTTCGCACCGTTATGTTCTATGGTGAATCAGACTTGCTCGTGAGGATTGTGCGATTGTGTATTGGCCGAAATAGCCCAAGTGGAATATAGCCGGTGTTCGACAGCCCCTTTCGTCAAGAAGCAGCCGCCAGTCGGAATGAGCGTCAGCAGCTCGACCGTCTGCTACGCATTACGGCGCCCAACGAGCGCATCATATTGGCCGGCATTGTTGCAGTGCTGGTGGGGTTCGTCGTGTGGGCCCTGGTCGGAAGTATTGAGCGTGCCGTCACATTCGACGGAGTCCTGATCGAGCCGGGCGCCCGGCTCGAAGTCGTCTCGACGGAGCCCGGTCAGCTCATCGAGCTTCTGGTCGCGCCCGGAGACAGCGTCGCAGCCGGAGACTCGATCGCGCGTCAGACCGTGCCGGAGCTGGACCGCGAGACGGAGATGCTGCGCGAGCGCGTGGACGCGTTGCAGGCAGAAATCCTGGGGGCCGGCGGAGAGGGTACCGCCTTGCGCGCGCTGCTTGCTTCGACCAACGCCGCACTTCTTCAGATGGAGGCTCGGCGCGCATCGCGGGCGTCGATCGTGAGCCACAGCGCGGGCGAGGTCACCGCTCTCTACGCGGCGCCGGGAGACTACCTGCCAGGGAGCGCGGCCGTGGCCCTGCTCCGTGAGGTGACCGGTCAGCCGCCTCAGGCGGTGCTGCAGGTCGTTCCCGACATGGCGCAGCGCATTCGGCCCGGCATGCGGGCAACGGTCGAATTCACGATGCCGGGCGGCGGGACGCGTCGCTTGCGGGGCGAAGTGGCCTCCATCACTTCCAGGCTCCTGCCCGGATGGCTGGCGGCACTGTTGCCTGCGGTAAACGATCCCAGGTATCGGGTCGATGTCGCAATCCACGAAAGGCCGGGCCTCACCGTCCCGGACGGAACGGCCGGCCGCATACGCATCGAACTCGGACGCGATTCTCCCGCCGCGCTGCTTGCCCACGGGTCATCCTGAATGTTCCGGCTGTGGGGGAAGTTGGCCGCGAGGTCGCGCGAGCGGGCCGCGAAGCGGCGCGTCACCACGCCGCTCCTGCTACAGATGCATGCGACCGAATGCGGCGCCGCCTGCTTGGGCAGCGTGCTTGCATTCTTCGGGCGCTGGGTGTCGCTCACCGAGCTGCGCGAGAAATGCGAGGTCAGCCGGGATGGCTCCAGCGCCGCCGGCATCGCGCGCGCCGCCAGGCATTACGGCCTCCAGTGCACCGGCAGCGCCGTGACGCTGAACATGCTCAAGAAGATGCCGCTCCCGCTCATCCTGTTCTGGGAGTTCAACCACTTTCTCATCCTCGAAGGCTTCGACGGCACGCGCTTCTTTCTCAACGATCCGGCGTCGGGCCGCCGCACGCTCTCCGCCGCCCAGTTCAGCAGTGGCTTTACGGGGGTTGCGCTGCAATTCGAACGCGGTCCGGCATTCGAGCCGGGCGGCGCGCGGCCCACCATTTTCCACCGCATCCCGCAATGGCTCGGCGGTAGCGGCGGCGCGCTCGCCTATACGATCGCTTGCGGATTGGCGCTTGCGGTGCTGGCCCTCGTGACGCCGGCGCTGCTCGTCATCTTCGTGGATCGAGTCCTGTTGGAGAACGAGCCGTGGGGCGGGCTCGTGGCCGGCGTCATGGTGGCCGCCGCAGTCCTGGTCTACGGCCTGACCTGGCTCAAGGGGCGGTGTCTGCAGCGCCTGGCCGTCAAGATTTCGGTGACCGCCGGCAATCGCTGCATGTCGCGATTGCTGTATCTGCCGGTGGAATTCTTCAATCACCGCCTTGTCGGCGAGTTGACCGGCCGTGTCCTCGCCATCGACAAGATTGCCAAGGGCTTGTCCGAGCATTTCCTGGCGCTGCTCATCGATATCGTGATGAGCGTGGTGTTTCTGGCCGTCATGCTGGCCTACGAGTGGAAGCTGGCGCTGATCGTGTTGGGGCTGGCGTTGGCGAACGCGGCGCTTGTGCGCCTGATCACGCGCATTCGTGTCGACAAGAGCCACGCCTTGCGCCGCGAGCAGGGTTTGCTCGTCGGTGTCGGCACGCTGATGGTGCACCAGACCGATACCCTGCGGATGACCGCTGCGGACGATCGCCTCTTTGCCCGCTGGAGCGGCCATCAGGCCCGCGAGCTGGTCGCGCGCCAGCGCTTTGTCGAGCTCGGCCATCTCAACGCGGCGCTGCCGGGGCTGTTCATGGTTCTGGGCAGCGCGGCAGTGCTGACCCTCGGAGCGACCCAGGTGATGGCCGGCGAGTTGACCCTGGGCGGGCTGGTCGGGTTCTACATCGTTGCAGCCCTGTTCCTCGCCCCCATCGGGCGTTTCGTCGAGTTCGCTGACGAGCGTCAGGCGCTCGAAGCGGACATGCAGCGCCTCGACGACATCGCCGAAAGCCCGGAGGAGCCGAGCGCCGACAGCGGGCCACCCTCCTCGGACGCCATCGCCACCCTGGATGGGCGTCTGCGGCCGGCCGGCCGGGTCGAGCTGCGCGGCGTGACCTTCGGCTACAACCGGGCCCGTCCCCCACTGATCAAGGACTTCAGCCTGACGATCCATCCGGGGCAGCGGGTCGCCGTGGTCGGCGCCAGCGGGTCGGGAAAATCGACCCTGTCGCGCCTCGTTGCGGGCGTCAATCGGCCCTGGGACGGGGAGATTCTGTTCGACGGCCGTCCGCGCAGCGAAATTCCTGGCGAGGTCCTGTCGCGCTCGCTCTCGATGGTGGATCAGAACGTCGTCCTCTTCTCCGCCACGGTGCACGACAACATCACCCTGTGGAATCCCTCCGTTCCGGACGATGCCGTGGTGGCTGCGGCAAGAGACGCCTG
The DNA here is from genome assembly GCA_965207055.1 of Alphaproteobacteria bacterium. Lineage (GTDB taxonomy): Bacteria > Pseudomonadota > Alphaproteobacteria > UBA828 > UBA828 > WTGU01. The sequence goes on from CBDBLP010000002.1 coordinate 42,259, forward strand.
TATCCACGACGAAATTCTCAGCAGGCCGCTTGGCTATGCGACGCTCGTGGACGAGGACGGCGGCAACTTCAGCGGCGGCCAGCGTCAACGGCTGGAAATCGCCCGCGCACTGGCGGGCAACCCGACAGTGCTCATCCTCGACGAGGCGACGAGCGCTCTCGACGCCGCCACCGAGGAGCGGGTCGACGATGCGCTGCGCCGGCGGGGCGTGAGCTGCCTGATCGTCGCCCACCGGCTGAGCACGATCCGGGATTGCGACCAGATCGTCGTTCTGGAGAAGGGCGCAGAGGTGCAGCGCGGCACCCACGACGAACTGATGACCGACGAAGGCGGGGTCTACCACCGCCTCGTCAAGGCGGGGTAGCCGGATGACGGGGCAGCAGGCCCCTTCGCTCGCCACGCTCGCGGCCGGGTCAGGAACGCCCGTGCACTGCGCCGGCAACTTGCCGCTGGACATTGGCGATTCCCGCTTCGTCTGGTTCGTCGACCAGGGCGCGGTCGACCTGTTTCTGATCGAGCACCGGGACGGGATCGAGCAGTCGGCGCCCGAGCACCTGTTGCGTGCCGATGCCGGCCGCCTTCTGCCCGGCGTCGCGCCGCAGGAGGGTCCAACGACGCTCGGACTGATCGCCAAGGGGCTGCCGGGCACAGTGCTGCGGCGCCTTCCGGTCGCGAGCCTCGCCGCGATCGACAACCAGGAGCTGGCTGCGCATGTGGACGCATGGCTCAGCGATGTTTCCGCCATGCTCGCCCGTGACGTCATGCACTCCCCCCGCGCTGAAATACTTATCGAGCCGGGAGAGGCTCCGGCTGCAGGGAGCGGCGCGCTCGCGTCGCGGCGTGGCGTGGTGTGGGTGTCGGTGGCGAAGGGAACGGGTCTGTTCCTCGGCCTGATCGATGCCGCGGAGGGAAGCGTGGACGGCGGGGAAGCACCGGTGGAGATCCCGCTCACGACGACGACATGGCTTTCAATGACGGAGGCGGTGCTGCTCTCTGCCCGGACCTCGGAATCGCTCGCCGCCGGGGGCCTCCTTCTGCCTGCGCTGGCCAACTTTCATACCCTGGCGTTCGAGCTGGAGCGGCTCAACCGCCGCTTTGCGGTCGTCGACCAGGCGAACCTGGAGCGGGCGCGGGCGACCAATCGCCGCGCCGACGAGGATCGCGCCCGGCATCGTCTGTTCAATCTCTATGGCCTGGCAAGGGACGCCGAGACCGCCGCCGGCGATTCGGCGCTGCGCGACGTGCTGCGAGTTATCGGCCGTCATGAGGGAATCGATTTCAAGTGGCCGTCCCTGGCAAACGTATCGGACCCCTCCGCGCTCCTCGGCAACGTTCTGGATGCGTCAGGCGTGCGCGGGCGGCGGGTGCGTCTCGCCCGGGACGACAAGTGGTGGATCGGGAACTCGGGCGCGATGCTGGCGTTCCGGGCAGACGACGGCAGGCCCGTGGCGTTGCTGCCAGGTCTGCTGGGGCGTTATTGGGAAGTCGATCCACTCGGCGGGCGCAGCACCGTGGTCACGGCGAAGCGCGCCGAATCTCTCCATTCCGACGCCTGGCTCTTCTATCAGCCGCTGGCCGCCGCGCCTGTCGGGCTGCGGGATCTGTTCCGGCTCGCCAGAAAGGGGCTCACCGCCGACCTCGCCCGTCTCGTCGTTGCCGGGCTTCTCGGGGGGCTGGTCATGTTGCTTCCTGCCGTGGTGCTGGGTTTCGTGTTCGACGGCGTGATTCCGGGCGGCGAGCCGGGACCGCTATACGTGGTGACCGCAGCGTTCGCGGCAATCGCCCTGATCGGGGCAATGCTGAACGTGTACCAGGGGATGGCGCTGATGCGCCTCGAAGGGCGCGCCTCGTCCCGGACCGAGGCCGCGTTCTGGGATCGCCTGCTCCGGCTTCCTCCCAGCATTCTCAATCGCTACCCGGCCGGCGACCTCGCCATGCGGGGCATGACGTTCCAGACCCTTCGCGACTCCGTACAAGGCGTGGTCGCCAACGCGGTGCTCTCAGTCGTCTTCCTGCTGCCCGCCTTCATCCTCATCGCCCTCTACGATGCGATGCTCGGCGGCATCAGTGCGGCATTCGGGCTCGCCTCCCTGCTTGTGACCGTGGTTCTCGGACTCCGGCAGATAGCGCCCCATGGCAGGGTGGTCGGGGCCATGCACAGATTGGCCGGCCGGCTCTTTCAGCTCATCAACGGCATTTCCACTCTCCGCGTCGAGGGCGCCGAAGGGTCGGCGTTTGCGGTCTGGGCGAGGGATTATCGCAATCAAAAGCAGGCTGAGCTGCAGCGCGACGCCATCGAAGGGCACCTGCAGGCGTTCAGCGCCGCGCTGCCCATCCTGGCCGGCGCAGTGCTGCTGATCTCGGCCACGCTCCGCGGCGGCGGGACGATCGCGGTCGGAGATTTCCTCGTCGTCTACGTCATGTTCATGGTGTTCCAGGCGGCCGTGGCCCGGCTCGGTGCATCGTTCGGCGCCGTCGCCGCCATCATGCCGGCGTTGGACCAGGTTCGGCCCTTTCTCGCCGAGGCCCCGGAGACGAGCGCCCAGGGAGACTCGGTCGAGACGTTGAGCGGCGAAATCGTCTTCGACCGCGTCAGCTTCCGCTACGACCCGAACGGCCCGTGGATCCTCAACGACGTGTCGATTCACGCGCAGCCGGGCGAGTTCATCGCCATTGCCGGCGAGTCCGGGGCAGGCAAGAGCACGCTCTTCCGCCTCGCGCTCGGCCTGGAGGAGCCGTCGGGCGGCGCGGTGTACTACGACGGCCGCGACCTTCGGCACCTCAACATCAAGCAGGTGCGCCGGCGGATCGGCGCGGTGCCGCAGGCCGTGCAGCTGCATCCGGAGGACGTGTGGGACAACATCGTTGGCGATCACGAGGGCGCGACCGAGGAGGATGCCTGGCAGGCCGCGCGGCTTGCGGCGGTCGATCGCGAGATCGCGGCGATGCCGATGGGAATGATGACCTACGTGGGCGGCGGCGCCAGCGTCACGTCGGGTGGCGAGAGCCAACGCATCATGATCGCCCACGCGCTGCTCCGCGACCCCTCGATCCTGCTGCTCGACGAAGCGACGAACTGGCTCGATAACGACAGCCAGGCGAAGGTCATGGAGAACCTCGCGCGCCTGACCTCGACGCGGATCGTCATCGCCCATCGGCTCTCGACCCTGCGCCACGCGGATCGCATCTACGTGATGCAGGCCGGAAAGGTGGTCCAGGAAGGGGCGTTTGACGAGTTGGCGGAACGCGAGGGAATCTTTAGGGACCTGGTTCGCCGGCAAATGACTTGACCGGCCGCCGGGCTAAAAGCTGTAGATCAGGCTCACCTCGACGAAGCTGTCGCGGCGGGTCTGAAAGGCCGGGTCGGCCCGATCGACATCGCTGAAGAGCACGGCTTCGAGGTGCATGGACCACGCGTCCGAAAGGCGCCTGTTCATTTCGGCGCTCAACGAGCGTGTGCCGAGGTCCGCGTCCTCCAGCATGCCGACAATGAGGTCGGTGCCCTCGACATCGTTGAAGGCGAGCCGTGCGCCGACGAAGACATCGTTCTGAAAGACGTTCGTGGCCCGCTCGCGGCGCCCGTCCCGGTTCCATTCTCCGATCAACGTGAGATCGATATCTGAGTCGAATAGGGAATAGAGCGCGTATTCGCCGCCGGCGACGAACGCCGCATAATCTTCTTCCATGCCGAGGAGGTTTCGCGCGCCGGTGCGCCGGATGGCCTCCAGCTTCCATAGCCAGGGGCCCGAGGTCAGCTGCGCGTCCAGGCCGATCTGGCGGATCTGCTCGTAGTGGGGAATCAGGATCGGCAGGCCGTGGCGATCGATACCTGGCAGCAGGGCAGGCTCGCGGCCGGTGCCGTCGAAGACGCTGACGCCGACATCGAAGGGTCCGACGCTGTGGCTGTAGCGGGCGGCGAGGTCCAGACGCCACTCTTCGGCGGCGCTCTCGTAGGCTGCGCGGTCGCTGTCCACGAGGAAGGCCGTGCGCAGGCGGCCGTGGCGGCCCGGATAGGTGCGCTGGCGGTGGTAGGGCAATCCGAACAGTTCCGCGACGCCCCAATCGCCCGACCAGGTGAGGTGCACCATGGGTTGGCCCAGCTTGGCTTTTTCGTTGGGATGCTCGACCAGGTCCGTCTGGTTGACGATATCGACCAGATGGCGGGATTCCGCCACGCCCCAGAAAACACGGTCGATGCCGAGGCGCAGCTCCCACTCGTCGTCCCCGACCTCGCCGAACAGTAAGAGATAGGCTTCGCGGAGGTCGGCATGGGTGCGCTGCGGATCGGCGCCGTCGAAGCGCCAGAACGCCTCCAGGGTGAGGCTCGCGCCGTCTGCGGCCTCCACATAGAGCTTCGGCGCGAGCACGATGCCGCTCGCATGGTCGCGCTGGCCCGCATGAGCGGCCGATTGCGGATACCACCGGCCGTCCACGCTCAGGCGCCCTGAAACCTCATGGTACTCGATCCAGTCGGCGGCGCCTGCATCGGCCGCAAGGATCCAGACACCGATCAGTGCTGCACCGAGTGCCGCGCAACGAAAAGCGGCGCGGGGGAGCATTAACGCACTCGTTTCAGCCCGGTCCGGGAGAAGTCACGGTCATCGAGATCGGTCCTGAACCGAAAGTCCGTCCAGCTCATGACGGTGCTCTTGCCGGTCTGATGATTGATCATCGTCATCTCGCCGGCGTACCAGAAGCGGTCCAGATAGTGCTCATAGTTTGCGACCGTCAACGTCTTCAGGTGTGCATCCTTGCGGTCGTAATACTCGACCCGCCAGACGCGAAGCTCGTCCCGATCGTGCCAGACCACCTGGCGGTTGTAACCCGACCCCTTCTCCGCCGGGACGCGTTCGGAGACCGTGCAGGTCAGATCGCCACACGCCTCGTCACGCAGGTACCGGTGCGTGAACTTCTCGACCTCCTGGGTGCTCAAGTCCTCGTATGCGAATTCGCTGCCCATGAAGGAGCCCGAACGGTTCGACGAACTGATTCGCTTCACCCGCTTCAGGGCGGGCAGATAAAGCCATTGCTCGTCCGCGTCTTCCCGGTGGGAGTGGATGAGGAACGCGGTGCCCTTGACGTCGCGCGGCTCGTCGAACACGAAGATGGTCTTGTTGCCATCGCCCTCGACTTCGAGGATCTTGATCCGGAGTTGGCGCCGGCTCTCCCGCCCCTGCTTGTTGCGCAGCAGCATGGTCTGCCGGGCGGTAAAATTGCCGAATCCCTCGGCGCGTGCGCGAGCCTCGTCTGCGATGGCGCGCCCGACCGCCTCCGGGCCGGCGTTGTCGGCATGCGCAGTCTGTCGCCCATTTGTGCAGACAAGAAGCGCTGCACAAATGCCGAGAATCAGGAGAAAGGATCGGGGAGAGCGAACGCGAATCACAAAATGAGGGGTAGCATGTCAGCACAGACAATTCAATACGTTTGGGTGACCTGTCCAGAAAATTAGGGCGGAATGTTTCTCCGGGGGCGGGTATAAGTCTGTTATGAATCCTGCGGATGATTACATGCCATTCTTGCTATGTTTCTCGCAATTAATTCGGCTTTACTTGCCCGCTAGAGACAGGTTTTGGCATGAGCTTCACCCGACCACCCTGCACCGCTCTCCACGCGTGGATCGGTCTCCCTTCCGGTCGAATATTTCTCTAGATCGCGAGGTATTGGCGCGCGACCTCCGGGTCGGCGAGCTCGTCGGGGGTGAGCGTTGCGGCCGTGGCACCCTTGTCCACAACGATGCAGCGATGGGCGGTTGCGCAAACGAGGTCGATATTCTGCTCGACCAGCAGCACGGTCAGCGCGTCCTTCTCGTTCAGGCTCGCGATCACGTCGGCGATGAGCTCGACGATGGTGGGCTGGATGCCTTCCGAGGGCTCGTCGAGCAGCAGGATGCTCGGGCGGCCTACCAGGATCCGTCCGATGGCGAGCATCTGCTGCTCGCCGCCGCTGAGGGTGCCCGCCCGCTGCCGGCGCCGCTCGCGCAGCCGCGGGAACCACTCGTAGACCCGCTCGAAGGCGGCCTCGGCACGCTTGCCGCCGACCAGCTCGCCCATCCTGAGGTTCTCCTCTACCGAGAGCCGGGAGAAGATGCCGCGCCCTTGCGGTACGTAGCCCATCCCCATACGCGCGCGGTCGCGGGCATCGGCGCGGGTGACGTCCTCGCCGCGGAACGCGATGCCGCCGGCCATGACCGGCAGCAGGCCCGCGACGGTCTCGATCAGCGTGGTCTTGCCGACCCCGTTGCGGCCGACGATGGCGACGATCTCGCCCGTGCCCACCTCGAGCGAGACCTCGCGGACGATCGGGATGCCGCCATAGCCCGAGGTGACGGCATCGAGCGCGAGTTCCATAAAGACCCTTCCCACGTCGGGTTCCGACGTTCCGTCACGTTAGCATAGCCCCATGCCTTGAAGACCAGGGCCGCGGTGCGCTAGCCCGGCCGCTGAGACGAACTTGTTCGCAAGTCAGGGAGGCGGGGCGATGCCGAAGGGAGCGGGACGAATGCTCGCGGGTCTCATCGCGCCGTTTCTTGCGCTGCTCGGGCTCGCCGCGTGTGCCGGCGCAATGGCTGCGTCGTCACCTCCTGCCGGTGAGGCGCGCACCCTGGAGCACCAGGGGGTCGAGCGGCACTACTACCTGCAGAATGCCGAAGCCGCGGCCACCGCGCCCGCCCCGCTGGTCGTCTCGCTGCACGGCTACCGGCGCCCGGACCAGGCGTTGGCGGAGCGCGAGAACCTCTCGGTGATCGCGTCGGCCTCGCTGGGCCGCCTGGCGAGCCGGGAGGGGTTCATCGTCGCCTATCCCCATGCCTGGCTCGGCAAGTGGAATCAGTTTGCGGGATTGGACAACACCCAGCTGGAGGACGGGCACGGCGTGGACGACGTGGGCTTCATCGCCCGCCTGATCGAGCACCTGGTTGATCGAGGATTGGCGGACCCGGAGCGGGTCTATCTGACCGGGTTCTCGGACGGCGCGATCATGTCATACAGGCTGCTCTGCACCGCCGGGGCGCCCTTCGCCGCCGCCGCGCCCGTCGCCGGCACGATGTACCAGGGGCACCGCGACACCTGCGCGGCCACCCTTCCGATCCCCCTCCTGGTCATCGCCGGCACCGACGACCGAAGCCTGCCCTATGACGGCTGGATCTTCCCGACCGGGCGGGAAATCTCGATTCCCGAGACCATGGAGCATTTCCGCCTGCTTCACGGCTGCACCGGCCAGAAGTCCAACCTTCTGTACGACCGGGACCCCGACGACGGCAGCCGCGTGCTCGAAGTCGTCTGGACGGGTTGTGCGATCGAACATGCCGTCAAGCTGCTCCGGGTTGAGGGCGGCGGCCACAACGCGCCGAGCTTCGCACCGCTCCCCGAGGCGTGGCGCGATTGGGCCGGCGCCCACAACCGCGACATCGAGAGCACCAAAGAGATCTGGGCCTTCCTGCGCCAGTTCGAGAGGCGCCCGGGCGCCGTACACCCGGCAGCCGGAGCGGAGCGGATCGACTACGAAGTCCTCGGTTCGTTCGATGCCGACAAAGTGCCCTTCATCTCCGACGGCCTGCGAGAGAGCGTGCGTCGCGACTTCGTGGGCTGGCGGCGGTCCACATTCACGCTCGCGGCCTGCGAAAGCGGCTGCGTGGCCTGGTCGTGGGGTCAGCGCTGGACCTCCACGCAGGCGCACATCCGAAACGTCCTGCAGCAGTGCGAGCACAACGGGCAAGAACCCTGCGGTCTCGTTGCCGTGAACGGAGAACTGGTGAGGTTCGCGGTCCAACCCTCGCAGATCACCTATCCCGACGCATTCGACAGCAGCGCGCTTCCCTTCGTAAGCCGCGCGAGCCTGAGGCGCATCCGTTCAGGCTATGCCGCTGGAGAGCAGCATCGTGCCCTCGCGCTCAGCTACACCGGCCGGTACGGCTACGCGGCTGGAGAGCGAAGCGAGCACCAAGCGCGTAGCACGGCGCTCGCGCGCTGCCGGGAGTACAGCGGGGCCTGGGGACACTGCTTTCTCTACGACGTGAACGGAAGGGTGACGTTCAACCCCACGACCTCCCTATACGGGACCAAGACTTGGGAGTGAGCGCGGCAGACCGGCGCGTGTTGGATCACGCGCGGGCCACGGGCGGGATGTAGTCCTCCAGGTCTTCCTCACCGAAGTTTACGGTGCGGCCGAGCTCGGCGGAGCGGTAGAGCGCCATCAGGATCTCGGTCACCGCAAGCCCGTCGCGGAAGGTCTCGCTGGGCGTCGTGCCGGTGCGGAAGCACTCCACCATGTGGCGGTTCTCGCTGGTGTAGCCATAGACCCCCGCCTCGTCTTCCAGCGCCGGCATCAGGCCCTGCTCGGCGTTCTGCTTCTCCACCAGGTCCTCGCCGGCGGCACCCTTCACCGCGCGCGAGATAAAGACCTTGAGCCCGGTGCCGAGGGAGGAGAACTCCATCGAATACTCGGGCCCCAGCAGCTCGAGCTGAATGCGGAGCCCCGCGCCGACGTAGGCCCAGGACGTGGTGGTCTCGATCATCGCTTCGTTGCCGTCGGGGTCCTCCAGCACCAGGGTGCCGCGCGCGAAGTCCTCGGCGGGCCTGCGGCCATAGTCGACCTCGCGCCCCATCTCCCGCTTCAGTCGCCGTACGTAGGCGGGCCGGGTCCACTTGAGGTTGGCGACGGTCGCGTTCGCGCTGATCACCTTGAGCGTGTCCCGGGCCTCGCCCGGCGCGGTCAGCAGGTGGCGCGCGACCTCAACCGAGTGGCACATCATGTCGGAGAGCACGCCGCCCCCCTGCTTCTCGCCCTGCCAGAACCAGGGCATGTGCGGGCCGGAATGCTCCTCCGCCGCCCGCGCGAGATAGGGCCGGCCGGTGAGCGGCACGGCGCGGCGCCAGATGATCTCCTTGCCGCGCTCGACCGCCGTCGAGAACACCTGGTTCTCCAGATAGCCGGTGGCGAGCCTCGCGTCGTCGGCGAGCTGGACCATGGCGCGGGCCTCGGCGAGGTTGCGCGCGAGCGGCTTCTCGCAGGCGATGCCGCGCAGCCGCTTGCCGCCCTTCACCGCCTTGTGGATCGCCTGCATGGTGGCGACGCGGGTGTCGTTGGGCGAGAGGATCCAGAGCGCGTCCACGTCCTTGGCGGCGACCAGCTTGTCGAGCGACGAATGAGCCGTGCAGGGGCCGAGGCCGAGCTCGTCGGCGCGCTTGGCCAGCGCGGCGCGGCTCTCCTTCGTCGGGCTGTAGACCCCGGTGATGGCGCAGTTGCGCACGCCCGTGAAGGATTCGAGGTGGAAGCGCGCGATGAAGCCCGCGCCGATCATCCCGATGCGGAGCGTCTTGAGCGGCTTGCGCTGGGCCATGGTCTTTCCCTCCCCTGCAACCGATGCGTGCCGACATTATGGCGCCTCGCCGCCGGACGCCACAGCGCACGCGGCGGCCCGTCGCGCAGACCATGACCCTGGCGAGATTTCCGGGCTAGAGTGGCGACGCGAGGGCAGGGAGCCCGTCCTCCGGAGGCAGAGCCATGAAACTCGGCATGCTCATGATGCCGCTGCATCGGCCCGAGCGGCCCTTCCTCACGGTGCTGCGCGAGGACCAGGAGGCGATCGTCCTGGCCGACGAGCTGGGCTTCAGCGAGGTCTATGTCGGCGAGCACTACTCTAACAAGCCGGAGCAGATCACCTCGCCCTTCATCTTCCTCGCGACCCTGATCGAGCGCACCAGGCAGATCAAGTTCGGCACCGGCGTCATCAACCTGCCGCAGCATCACCCGGCGATCGTCGCCGCTCATGCCGCGATGTTCGACCAACTCGCGCAAGGCCGCTTCATCTTCGGCATCGGGCCCGGCGGCTCGCCCGGCGACTTCGAGATGTTCAAGCTGAACAACCCGCCGGACCGGCCCCGGATGATGCAGGAGTCGATCGAGACGATCCTCAAGATCTGGTCGCAGGAGCCGCCCTACGAGTTCCCCGGCGGCTACTGGGACTTTCGGATCAAGGACGCCTACCGCAGCGATCTCGGCGTCGGCGTCATGGCCCGGCCCTATCAGACGCCGCACCCGCCCATCGCCGTCTCGATCATGAGCCCGCGCTCGGGCAGCGCGCGCACCGCAGGCGAACACGGGTGGATCCCGATCTCGGCGAACTTCACCCCGGCCTGCCACGTCAAGACCCACTGGGAGGCCTATGCCGAGGGCTGTGCTGAGGCGGGGCGCGAGCCCGACCCTGCGATCTGGCGCGCGGCCCGCAGCATCCTCGTGACCGAGAGCGACACGGAAGCCGAGGACTACCTGGCTGACCCCGACAACACCCTCGCCTTCTACCTCAACTACCTGCGCACGGTGCTGCTGGACGCCGACTTCGGCGCGCTGCTGAAGGACGATCCCGCCATGACGGACGAGGCGATCACCACCCAGTACATGCTGGACGCGATGGTGGTGGCCGGCAGCCCCCGCACCGTGACCGATAAGCTCGTGGCCTTTCGCAAGGAGGTCGGCGACTTCGGCACCTTGATCGCGACCGCGCACGACTGGGACGACGAGGCGCGCTGGCGGCGCTCCATGCGCCTGCTCGCCGACGAAGTCGTGCCGAACCTTTAGCGAGGAAGCGCAATGGCCCAGGCCGAGTACGATCTCGTCATTCGCGGCGGCACCGTGGCCACGGCGGCCGACACGGTCGCCTGCGACGTCGGCATCCGCGATGGCCGCATCGTCGCGTTGGCGGAGGGCCTGAGCCCCGGCGCCGACGAGATCGACGCGGGCGGAAAACTCGTGCTGCCCGGCGGGGTCGACAGCCACTGCCACATCGACCAGCCGTCGTCGATGGGCGCCACCACGGCGGACGACTTCCGCTCCGGCTCCATCTCGGCGGCCTGCGGCGGCACCACCTGCATCATCCCCTTCGCAGCCCAGCACCGGGGCCAATCGCTCCGCGCCGTGGTCGAGGACTACCACGCCCGGGCGCGCGGCAAGGCGGTGATCGACTACGCCTTCCACCTGATCGTCTCGGACCCCACCGAGCAGGTGCTGGGCCAGGAGCTGCCGGCGCTGATCAAGGACGGCTACACCTCGTTCAAGATCTACATGACCTACGACGCGCTCAAGCTCGACGACCGCCAGATCCTCGACGTGCTGGCGGCGGCGCGGCGCGAAGGCGCGATGGTGATGGTCCATGCCGAGAACCACGACGTCATAGCCTGGCTCACCGAGCGCCTGATCGGCGCCGGCCGCTCGGCCCCGCAGTTTCACGCCGTGGCCCATGCCGCGCAGGCCGAGCGCGAGGCCACCCACCGCGCGATCACCCTCGCCGAGATCGTCGACCTGCCGATCCTGATCGTGCACGTCTCGGCGCGCGCGGCGATGGAGGAGATCCGCGCCGCCAAGGCTCGGGGGCTCCGGCTCTACGCCGAGACCTGCCCGCAATACCTCTTCCTCACCGCCGCCGACCTCGACCGCGAGGGCTTCGAGGGCGCCAAGTACGTGTGCAGCCCGCCGCCGCGCGACAAGGCGAACCAGGAGTACGTCTGGCGCGGGCTGGAGAGCGGCGTGTTCGATGTCTTCTCCTCCGACCACGCGCCCTATCGCTACGACGATCCGGAGGGCAAGCAGATGCACGGCAAGGGCGCGCCCTTCAACAGGATCGCGAACGGCGTGCCCGGGCTCGAAATCCGCCTGCCCATGCTCTTCTCCGCAGGCGTCGGCACCGGGCGCATCGGCCTCAACCGCTTCGTCGACCTCTGCTGCACCCGGCCGGCGAAGCTCTACGGTCTCTACCCGCGCAAGGGCTCCATCGCGGTCGGCGGCGACGCCGACATCGCGATCTGGGATCCGGAGCGCAGGGTGACGATCTCCAGGGACATGCTGCACGACAATCTCGATTACACGCCCTACGAGGGCCGGGTCGTCACCGGCTGGCCCGAGACCACGCTCTCCCGCGGCACGGTCGTCTGGGACGACGGCGCGGTGCTGGGCGAGCCGGGCCGGGGTGAGTTCCTGCGCTGCGACCTGCCGGCAGCCGCACATCCGCAGGGCCGACGGGTCCACGGCTTCGCGCCCGAGAGCGGCGACTACGACGCCCCGTGGGCGAAAGGGGAAGAGACATGAGCCGGATCGTCACAGTCGCGGCCGCCCAGCTCGGGCCCATCGCCCGCGACGAGCCGCGCGCGAGCGTCGTCACGCGCATGATCGCCCTGATGCGCGAAGCGGCGGGGCGGGGCGCCGAACTCGTGGTCTATCCGGAGCTCGCGCTCACCACCTTCTTCCCGCGCTGGCTGCTCGACGACGCCGAGGCGGACGCGTTCTTCGAGGCGGAGATGCCGGGGGCGGAGACCCGGCCGCTCTTCGAGGAGGCCGCATCACTCGGCGTCGCCTTCCACCTCGGCTATGCCGAGCTTGTGTGGGAAGGCGGGGCGACCCGCCGCTTCAATACCGCCATCCTGGTGGACAAGAGGGGCGCGATCGTCGGCAAGTACCGCAAGGTCCACTTGCCGGGCCACGCCGAGCATGAGCCCGAGCGCGAATTCCAGCACCTGGAGAAGCGCTACTTCGAGGTGGGTAATCTCGGCTTCCCGGTGTGGGAGGCGCTCGGCGGCCGCGTCGGCATGCTGATCTGCAACGACCGGCGCTGGCCCGAGGCCTTCCGCGTGCTGGGCCTGCAGGGCGTCGAGCTGGTGCTGATCGGCTACAACACGCCCGCGCTCAACGGCCTCGCCTTCGAGCCGCCGCACCGGCGCGCCTTCCACAACCACCTCACCATGCAGGCCGGCGCCTATCAGAACGGCGCTTGGGTGGTGGGCGTAGCCAAGGCGGGGCGCGAGGAGGGCGTGGACATGCTGGGCGGCAGCGCCATCGTCTCGCCCAACGGCGAGATCGTGGCGCAGGCCCGCTCGGTCGACGACGAGGTCATCGTCGCCGCCTGCGATCTCGACGACGGCGCCTTCCTCAAGTCCACGACCTTCGACTTCGCGGCCCACCGCCGCACCGAGCATTACGGGCTGATCGTCGAGACCACGGGCCTCGTGCCGCCGCGGGGGAAGACACCGTGAGCGGCCGCATCCTCGTCATCAACCCCAACAGCAGCGCCACGGTGACCGACGACATCGCGCGCGCCCTGGATGAGTTTTGCTTCAAGGGCGGGCCTACTATCGATTGCCTGACGCTCGCCGAAGGCCCGCCCGGCATCGAGACCCAGCGTCACGTGGACGAGGTGGTGGCGCCGCTCTGTCGCATGATCGAGTGGCAGTGCGCGGATGCCTTCGTCATCGCTTGCTTCTCCGACCCCGGCCTCCATGCCGCGCGGGAGGCGACCGACACGCCGGTCTTCGGCATCGCGCAATGTGGCATCCTGGCGGCGCTCGCACGCGGCGAGCGCTTCGGCATCGTCGCGATCCTGGAGGGCTCGATTCCTCGCCACCGGCGCTACGTCGCCTCGCTGGGCCTGGGCGCGCGCATGGCCGGCGAGCGCGCCATCGGCCTCGGCGTCACCCAGCTCGCGCAGGAGGAGGTCGTCGCTTCGCGCATGACCGAGACGGCCGAGCGGCTCCGCGACGAGGATGGAGCGGACGTGATCGTGCTCGGCTGCGCCGGCATGGCGCGCTACCGCGCGCCGCTCGAAGCGCACCTGGGCTGCCCCGTCATCGACCCCTCGCAGGCAGCGGTCGGCATGGCGCTCGCGATGCTCCGTAGCGCTTCCTGATTCAACACTTGACATCGTATATAGTGTGACATCTTATACGATGCGATATGTGTTGGATACCAACGTCGTGGTCGCCGGCTTGCGCAGCCCGAGCGGCGCCTCCGCAGCGCTCATCGACCATGCCTTGAGTGAGAGGTTCACGCTCTTGCTGTCCGTGGCTCTGGCGTTGGAATATGAGGCGGTTTGCCGCGATCCGGCGCAGCGGATCGCATCGGGATTGAGCGAAGAGGAGGTGTCGACCGTCGTTTCGGCGCTCTGTGCTGTGTGCGAGCCGGTCGAAGCGCGCTATCTCTGGCGCCCCCAGCTTCGCGATGCAGCCGACGAGATGGTGTTCGAGACTGCGGTGAACGGCCGAGCCGACGCTCTGGTGACGTTCAACCGGAAGGACTTTGGGGACGCTCCGGCGCAATTCGGAGTCGCGCTGCAGTCGCCCCGGGAGGCCTTGAGGAGCTTGTGATGGTGAAGAAGGAGGTCAGCACCTATCCGCTGCGGCTTCCCAAGTCCCTGAAGGAGGCTGCCGCGCACATTGCCAGGGAAGATGGCACGAGCTTCAACCAGTTCGTGGCGACCGCTGTCGCCGAGAAGGTTTCAGCCATGAAGACCGCCGAGTTCTTCGCCGCCCGAAAAGCCGACGCCGACATCGAGGCGGCGCGCCGCCTGCTGCGCCGGGATGGCGGCCAGCCGCCGGAGCCCGAGGACTGGCTGCCATGACTCGAGCGAGAATCGCCGCAAGCACGCGAATTTGACGGCTGCTCCCATAGGCTGGCAGCATAGGTTTCGCGATTTTGGGTACATCCTGTCCGAGGACGCAGGATGTTGGATGGAAGGACTGCGGTGGCCACCAAAGCTGCCGTGCAGACCGCGGTCGACGCGACGACATCGGCTCACCCGCAGGGGCCGAAACTGCCGGATATGTCCGGCAGCTACGGCCGCTATATCTCCTCGGGCCTCTATGACCGGCGTTATCCGCGTCCGAACCGGCGCACGCTGCGGAAGATGAAACAAGGCCTGCCTGCCGGCGGGCGCTTTCTCGACGTCGGCGCCGGCACCGGGCGCTACACCCTGCCGCTCCTGCAAATCGGCGGGACGCGCTGCGTGGCCCACGATATCTGCCCGGTCGCGCGTGAGACGCTGGGGGAGCGCCTGCGCGACTTCGTGAGCGACGAACGGCTGGTCATCCGGGGAGACGACCCGGACGACCTGGCTGCCGAGCTTCCGCAGGCCTTCGACCTCGCGCTGTTGGCCTTCGGGGTCCTGGCACACGTTGCCTGGCGCGCGGAGCGCCTGCGCCTGCTACGGGCCATCCGCACCATGTTGAAGGCGGACGGCACCCTGATCCTCAGCGTGCCGAACGCGAAGCGGCGGTTCCGCGCCGAGCAGCGCGACGCGGAGCCTCTGGTGCGCGAAGGCACGCTCGAGCCCGGCGACGTCCTCTACAAGCGCAACCAGGCCGACGGCGAAATCTGCCTTTTCTACCATCTCTACACGCTCGAAGAGGTGCACCGCGACCTTTCGGAGGCCGGATTCCGGGTTGCGAGCGTCGGGGCCGAGAGCCTGCTGTCCGAGAGGAAGGTCGTCAGTTCCCGGCCGCTCGGTTGGCTCGACGCTCTGGCCTGCCGGCTCGCGCCGACGGCACTTGGCTACGACCTTCTGGCCGTCGCCCGGCCAAATTCTGCGGGCGATATATAATAATTTATCATAGCTCTTACAATAAATTTCTATTGGCATTTATCCTGCGGCGGCCCCATTTCTAACTTGCCGCCCACCGGCCGATCTTGCACAGATTTGGTGGAACAAGCGTCCGACGGTTCCGCCAAGAACGGATCGCAAGGCAAGTCCCGGTCGGTAGGGGCGGGACCGGGTTCCTCCCTGCCCGCAGTTCCCGCCCCTTGGCCGCCGGCGACGGCATATGCTGCCGCCGGCGGCCAGCGGTGGCTACACGCCACTTCCAACGCCTCTCTCCCCCGTACTTTCCGCCGCGACCCGGATGAGACTTGCGGGTTAAGATGGGTGAATCGGCGGTGGTCCGCCCAAGGCAAGAGGGAGAAAACTCCATGGCGACCGTACTGCAGACCGACTTCGCCTGGCCCGATGTCAGCATCGAGCGCGCGGTGATCGAAGGCGCCGGCCACACGCTGGTAACCGGCCCTTCCGAGCCGAGTCCGGCGGAGGCGGTCGAGGTCATGGTGGACGAGCACGACCCCGCCGCGATCCTTACCTGCTGGGCCCAGATTTCCGCCGCCGCGATCGCGGGCCCCTCGGCGCTCAAGATCGTGCAGCGGCTGGGCGTCGGGCTCGACAACATCGCGATGGATGCGGCGACCGCACGCGGCACCTGGGTCGCCAACGTGCCGGATTATTGCGTCGAAGAGGTCTCGGACCACGCGGTGGCCATGGCCTACGCCTGGTTTCGCGGCATCGTCCAATTCGACCGCGCCGTGAAGACGGGCGAGTGGGACCCCTCCGGCGCCCGCCTTCGCCGCGGTGCGACGATGACTGCCGGCATCCTCGGGATGGGGCGGATCGGGCGCTGCACCGCGCGCAAGCTCGATGCTCTCGGTATGACCGTGCTGGGCCACGATATCGCCGCGCCGGCGGGCTCCGTGCCGGCGCAAATGGTAGGCCTCGACCGGCTCGCCGCAGACTCCGACATCATCGTCGTCCACCTGCCGCTCACCGACGCGACGCACCACCTTGTGGACGCAGCGTTCCTCGCCGGCGTCAAGCCGGGCGCCTTCCTCATCAACGTGAGCCGCGGGCCGGTGGTCGACAACGAAGCGCTGATCGAGGCGCTGGAGGCCGGCCGGCTCGTAGGCGCCGGCCTCGACGTGGTGGAGGGCGAGCCGAGTCCGCCCGCAGCCCTCGTCGCCCGCGCCGACGTGATGGCGACTCCGCACGTGGCCTTCTCCTCCGATGCCTCGCTGGCCGAGCTCAGGCAGCGGGGCGCGGAGGAAGTGGTGCGCGTTCTCGCCGGCGACGCGCCGGTGAACGCGTGCAACCGGATTGATTGACGAGCCAGGGCGCTCGTATCGCCCACCGGCAAGGGAGGGGCCGATGACCGCTCCGAGACCCGCAGTTGTCGACCAGGCCGATCTCGAATGGGAAGGCGGGGAGGAGGCCGACCTCGCCACAGGCACCGGAATCCGTTGGAAGCTGCTGATAGCCGGCGAGCACACGCCAAGCGGCGGCCTCATCACCGGGATCGCCGAAGTCGCGCCCGGTTCCGAGCTCATGCGCCATCACCACGAGCCCGCCGAGACCTATTACATCATGAGCGGCCAGGGGGAGATGGAGATCGATGGCCGCACGCACGCGGTGGGGCCCGGCTGCGCGGTCTACATCCCGCCGGACGCCAAGCACGCCATCCGCTGCACCGGCGCGGACCCGCTGGTCTTCGTGTTCGCCTTCCCGCGCGACCGCTTCGACCAGATCGTCTACCACTTCGATCACTAGGGGCGGGGCGAGGCTGCGCCTGCGTTGACTTTGTTCCGCCTCCGGGGCTAAATCTCGGGTGGTGCGGCCCGCCTCAGGGCCGGATTTCGGGGGCGAATTCGTGGCAGATCAATCAAGCGGTAGCGGAACCCGCGCGCGGCCGATCTCGCCCCACCTCACCATCTATCGGCCGCAGCTCACCTCGGTGCTCTCGATCCTGCACCGGATGACCGGCGTGATCCTTGCGTCCGGCGCGGCGATGCTCTGCGCCTGGCTGCTGACCGCCGCCGCAGGCGAGCGCTACTACGACTGGACCGCGTGGTTCCTCACCTCATGGCTCGGCTACGCGCTGCTGGCGGCCTGGTCATGGTGCCTCTTCTATCACCTCTGCAACGGTGTCCGGCACCTGTTCTGGGATGCCGGGATGTGCCTCTCGCTGCGCGAGACCTACGGCTCGGGCATTGCCGTTGTGGTGGCTTCGTTCGTGCTGACCGGGCTCTCCTGGGGCCTCGGCCTCGCCTGCAACCTGACCGGCTGAGGCACGCCATGGCACTGCAGACCCCGCTCGCCAAGGTCCGACATCTGGGCTCCGCCAAGGAGGGAGTCAACCACTGGTGGTGGCAGCGGCTCACCGCGATCCTGCTGGTGCCGCTCTCGCTCTGGTTCGTGGGCTCGCTCTGGTCGCTCATTGCGGCGGGCGCGGACCGCGACGACTTCGTCGACTGGCTCTCCGGCCCGGTCGCGGCGATCTTGATGCTGCTCTTCCTGGGCGCCACCTTCTATCACCTGAAGCTCGGCCTCCAGGTGGTGATCGAGGACTACGTGCACGGCAAGTGTAAGTGGGTGCTGCTGATCCTCAACACGCTGCTCTGCCTCGTGCTTTGCCTCGCCTCGCTCTATTCCGTGATCCTGATCGCGGTGCAGGGGTGAGCGCATGACCGCCGCTTACCCGATCGCCGAGCACCACGACGACGTGGTGGTGGTGGGCGCTGGCGGTGCCGGCCTGCGTGCGACCCTCGGTCTCGCCGAAGCCGGCCTGCAGACCGCCTGCATCAGCAAGCTCTTCCCCACCCGCAGCCACACGGTGGCAGCGCAAGGCGGCATCTCGGCCGCGCTCGGCAACATGGAAGAGGACGACTGGCGCTGGCACATGTACGACACCGTCAAGGGGTCGGACTGGCTCGGCGATCAGGACGCGATCGAATACCTGTGCAAGGAGGGCCCGCGCGCGGTCATCGAGCTCGAGCACTACGGCGTGCCCTTCTCGCGCACGCCGGACGGCAAGATCTACCAGCGCGCCTTCGGCGGCATGTCGCTGAACTACGGCGAGAAGCAGGCGCACCGCACCTGTGCCGCCGCCGACCGCACCGGTCATGCCATCCTGCACACGCTCTACCAGCAGTCGCTGCGCCACAAGGCGGCGTTCTTCATCGAGTATTTCGCCCTCGACCTGGTGATGGACGAGGAAGGCGCCTGCCAGGGCGTGCTCGCCTGGAACCTGGACGACGGCACGCTCCATCTCTTCCGCGCCCACATGGTAATTCTGGCGACCGGCGGCTACGGGCGCGCCTACTTCTCCGCCACCTCGGCCCACACCTGCACGGGCGACGGCAACGCCATGGCGCTGCGCGCAGGCCTCCCGCTGCAGGACATGGAGTTCGTGCAGTTCCACCCCACCGGCATCTACGGCTCCGGCTGCCTGATGAGCGAGGGCGCGCGGGGCGAAGGCGGCTACCTGATCAACTCGGAAGGCGAGCGCTTCATGGAGCGCTACGCGCCCAACGCCAAGGACCTCGCCTCGCGCGACGTGGTCAGCCGCGCGATCACCATGGAAATCCGCGAGGGGCGCGGCTGCGGGCCCGAGAAGGACCACATGCACCTGAAGATGGACCATCTCGGCGCAGAGGTTCTGAACGAGCGCCTCCCCGGCATCACCGAGACGGCCCGAATCTTCGCCGGCGTCGAGCCCTTGAAGGAGCCGGTCCCGGTCATCCCCACCGTTCACTACAACATGGGCGGCGTCCCCTGCATCTACACCGGCGAGACGGTGACGGTGAGGGACGGTGACCCGAATTCCGTGGTCCCCGGCCTGATGTCCGTGGGGGAGGGCGCCTGCGTCTCGGTCCACGGTGCCAACCGGTTGGGGTCGAACTCCCTGCTCGACCTCGTCGTGTTCGGCCGCGCGGCGGCGCAACGCTGCGCCGAGATCGTCGAGGCCGGCGCGCCGCACAAGCCGATGCGGAACGGCGTGCTCGACAAGAGCCTCGACTGGTTCGACCGGCTGCGCCATGCCAAGGGTGAGACGCCTACGGCGGCGATCCGGCTCGACATGCAGCGCACCATGCAGGAGCACGCCGGCGTTTTCCGCACCCAGGAGATCATGGAGGAGGGCGCGCGCGAACTCGACCGAGTCTGGGACGGGTTCCGCAACGACATCGGCGTCGCCGACCGCTCGCTGATCTGGAACTCCGACCTCGCCGAGACCATCGAGCTCGACAATCTGATGCGCCAGGCGAGCGTCACCCTGCACTCGGCGCTCAAGCGCGAGGAAAGCCGCGGGGCGCATGCTCGCGAGGATTTCCCGGACCGCGATGACGACAAGTGGCTCAAGCACACCGTCGCCTGGCTCGACGACGACGGCGCGACGCGGCTCGACTACCGGCCGGTGCACATGCAGACGCTCAGCAACGAGGTCGAGACCATTCCCCTCAAGGCACGGGTCTACTAGGGCCCCGGCAAGGTCGATTCATGGCGCAACTCACGCTCCCGCAGAACTCCAAGATCGCTAAGGGCAAGCATTTCCCCGTGGCCGGGGCTGGCCGGACCAGGCGCTTCAAGATCTACCGTTACGATCCGGACAGTGGCGAGAACCCGCGCACGGACACCTACGATCTCGACCTCGACCGCTGCGGGCCGATGGTCTTGGACGCCCTCATCAAGATCAAGAACGAGGTCGACGCGACCCTCACCTTCCGCCGCAGCTGCCGGGAGGGGATCTGCGGCTCCTGCGCCATGAACGTCGACGGCACCAACACGCTGGCCTGCATCAAGCCCATCGAGGAGGTGAAAGGCGAGGTGCGCATCTATCCGCTGCCGCACATGCCGGTGGTGAAGGACCTGGTGCCCGACATGGCGGATTTTTATGCCCAGTACGCCTCCATCGAGCCCTGGATGAAGACGGACACCGCGCCGCCGTCGTCGACCGAGCGGCTGCAGGCGCCGGAAGACCGTGAGAAGCTCGACGGCCTCTACGAGTGCATCCTCTGCGCCTGCTGCTCGACCAGCTGCCCGAGCTACTGGTGGAACAGCGATCGCTACCTGGGCCCCGCGACCCTGCTGCAGTCCTATCGTTGGCTCGCCGACAGCCGCGACGAGGCGACCGGCGAGCGGCTCGACGAGCTGGAGGACCCCTTCCGGCTCTACCGCTGCCACACCATCATGAACTGCACCCGGACCTGCCCGAAGCACCTGAACCCGGCCAAGGCGATCGCCGAGATCAAGAAGATGATGGTCGCCCGCCGCTGAGGCCGGCGCCGCCGCAGAACTACAAGGACTCCCCATGGCACGCACCAAGATCGCGCTGATCGGCGCGGGCAACATCGGCGGCACGCTCGCTCACCTCGCCGCGCTCAAGGACTTGGGGGACATCGTGCTCTTCGACATCGTCGAAGGCGTGCCGCAAGGCAAGGCGCTGGACCTCGCGCAGAGCGGCGCTGTCGAGGGCTTCGACGCAGCTCTCGCCGGCGCCCAGGACTACGCGCCGATCGAGGGCGCAGACGTGGTGATCGTCACCGCCGGCGTGCCGCGCAAGCCCGGCATGAGCCGCGACGACCTGCTCTCGATCAACACCAACGTGATGAACCAGGTCGGCGCCGGCATCCGCACTCACGCACCGGGCGCCTTCGTCATTTGCATCACCAACCCGCTGGACGCGATGGTCTACGTGCTGCGCGAAGCCTGCGGCCTGCCGCACGCCCGCGTGGTGGGTATGGCGGGCGTGCTCGATTCCTCGCGCTTCCGCCACTTCATCGCGGACGAGCTTTCGGTCTCGGTGGAGGACGTGACCGCCTTCGTCCTCGGCGGCCACGGCGACACCATGGTGCCGCTGCCGCGCTACTCCACCGTCGCCGGCATCCCGCTCCCCGATCTGGTGGCGATGGGCTGGCTCTCGGCCGAGCGGCTGGAGGAGATCGTGCAGCGCACCCGCGACGGCGGCGCCGAGATCGTGGGCCTGCTCAAGACCGGCTCGGCCTTCTACGCGCCGGCCTCGGCCGCGATCCAGATGGCCGAGGCCTACCTCAAGGACAAGAAGCGCGTGCTACCCTGCGCCGCCTGGCTCGACGGCGAGTACGGCGTCGACGGCCTCTATGTCGGCGTGCCGGCAGTCATCGGCGCGGGCGGGGTCGAGCGCATCGTCGAAATCACGCTCGACGCCGACGAGCAGGCAGCCTTCGCGCATTCCGTGGACGCGGTCCGCACCCTCGTGGACGCAGTGGGCAAGCTAACTGCGTAGAGAGCCGTCCGGCTCGACCCACGGTTCCCGCCGAGATGCCGGTCAGAAACAGGTCGTAAAGCGCGTCTGCCAAAAACGGACGCGTGCTATTCGTCGCGCTCCAGAAGGCGCCGGACGATGCGGCGGGCGGCGGCGCCGGGCGTGAGGGTCTGCGCCGTCACCTCGGCTTCGAGCGCCGAGACCGCAGGTGCCAGCCGCTCGTCGGCGTGGAGCGCCGCCACGAGCGAGTCCTCGACCTCGCGCCAGAGCCACACGCCGGCTTGGGCGGCCCGCTTGGCCTCCAGCGCGCCGTCCTTCGCCATCGCCGCCCGGTGTCGTTCCACTGCGTCCGCGATCTCGTCGAGGCCGGTTCCTTCCAGCGACGAGCAGGCGATGACGCAGGGCGTCCAGGGTCCGTCACCCGCGTGGAGCGAAAGCGCCGCTTCGAAGTCCACCTCGGCGTGGGCGGCGGGTCCTTCGAGGGCGCCGTCGGCCTTGGTGACGACGACGATGTCGGCGCGCTCCATCACGCCCCGCTTGATGCCCTGCAACTCGTCGCCGGCGCCGGGCTGCACCAGCAGCATGTAGAGGTCCGTCATGTCGGCGACGGCGGCCTCGGACTGGCCGACGCCCACGGTCTCGACCATCACGAGGTCGAAGCCCGCCGCCTCGCAGGCGATCATCGCATCGCGCGTGCGCCGGGCGACCCCGCCGAGGGTGCCGCTCGCGGGCGTGGCACGGATGAAGCTCTCCTCGCTCCGCGCGAGCTCCGGCATCCGCGTCTTGTCGCCCAGGATCGAGCCGCCTGAGCGCTCGCTGGAGGGGTCGATCGCGAGCACTGCGATCCTGCGGCCGGCCGCGATGGCGCGCGTGCCGAAGGCCTCGATGAAGGTCGACTTGCCGACTCCCGGCGCGCCCGAGATGCCGAGCCGCACGGCCTTGCCCGCGTGCGGCAGCAACGCCTGCAGCAAGTCCTCGGCCGCTTCGCGGTCCTCCTCCCGTGTCGACTCGATGAGGGTGATCGCCGCAGCCAGCGCCCGCCGGTCGCCTGCAACGATGTCCGCGACCGGTGGCACCCGGCCGGGGCCGTGCGGGCGCGCGGTCACGGCGTCGCGTCCTCGTCGAGCAGAGCCGCCGCCTCCTCGGCGGCTCGGCCTTCCTCGTCGGCGAGGCGCTGCTCCAGCTCCTCCCTGAGTTCGGCGGTCTCCTGCTGGCGCCACCACATCTCGGCGTAGCGGCCGTCGCGCACCAGGAGCTCGGCGTGGCGGCCGCGCTCGACGATGCGCCCTTCGTCCAGCACCAGGATCTGGTCTGCGTCGATGACCGTGGATAGGCGGTGCGCGATCATGAGCGTCGAGCGGTCGCGGCTGACCTCCCGCAGACTCGCCTGAATCTCCTTCTCGGTCTGCGAATCGAGGGCTGAGGTGGCCTCGTCGAAGAGCAGAATACGGGGATTCTTGAGGATCGTGCGCGCAATCGCCACCCGCTGCTTCTCGCCGCCCGAGAGCTTGAGGCCGCGCTCGCCGACCAGGCTCTCGTAGCCGTCGGGGAGGCTCGCGATGAAGCCGTGGATGCGTGCGAGCCGCGCCGCCTCCTCGACCTCTTCCCGGCTCGCCTCGGGGCGACCGTACGCAATGTTGTAATAGATCGTGTCGTTGAAGAGCACCGTGTCCTGCGGAACGATACCGATAGCCGCGCGCAGACTCTTCTGGCTGACGTCGCGCACGTCCTGTCCGTCGATCCTGACGCTGCCGGCCTCGATGTCGTAGAAGCGGAAGAGGATGCGCGAGATGGTCGACTTGCCGGCGCCGCTCGCGCCCACGATGGCCGTGGTGGTGCCGGGCGACACGTTGAAGGAAATGCCGTCGAGGATGCCGCGCCGCTCCTCGTAGCGGAAGCGCACACCCTCGAACTCGATCGCCCCGGCCGTGACCTCGAGCGGCGGCGCGTCCGGCGCGTCCTCGATCTCGCGTTCCACCGAGAGGATGCCGAACATCGACTCCATGTCGGTGAGCGACTGCTTGATCTCGCGATAGACGAAGCCCAGGAAGTTGAGCGGGATATAGAGCTGGAGGAGGTAGGTGTTCACCAGCACGAAGTCGCCGATGGTCATGGTGCCGGCGGCGACCTCATTGCCGGCCATGATCGTGATGCCGGTGAGCCCGATGGCGATGATCAGCCCCTGGCCGATGTTGAGCAGCGAGAGGCTGGTCTTGCTCTGCACCGCCGCCTTCTCGTACTGCCGGCGGGAGATGTCGAAGCGCCGCGCCTCGTGCATCTCGTTGCCGAAATACTTGACCGTCTCGTAGTTGAGCAGGCTGTCGATCGCCTTGGTGTTGGCCTCGCTGTCCTTCTCGTTCATGCGCCGGCGGTACTTCAGCCGCCACTCGGTGACCGAGAGGGTGAAGGCGATATAGAGGCCGATGGTGACGAAGGTCACCACCGCGTAAATGACGCCGTAGAGGTACCAGAGGATGCCGCAGACCATGGTGACCTCCACCAGGGTCGGCAGGATGTTGAACAACATGAAAGTGAGCAGGAACTCGATCCCCTTGATGCCGCGCTCGATGGCGCGGCTCAAGCCGCCGGTTCGCCGCTCGATATGGAAGCGGAGCGAGAGCTCGTGCAGATGGTTGAAGACCTGCAGTGCCACGGTGCGGATCGCGCGTTCGCCCACCTTGGCGAAGACCGCGTCCCTGAGCTCCCCGAAGGCGACGGTGAGCACCCGGAGCGCGCCGTAGGCGAGCAGGATCGCCACCGGCACGACGATGACCGCCGCCGTGTTGTCCGAGAGGATATCGACCGCATCCTTGTAGAGGATCGGCACATAGACGTTGGCTACCTTGGCGCTGATGAGAAGGAAGATCGCCAGCACCACGCGGCCCCGCATCTCCAGCGAGCCGCGCGGCCAGAGATGGGGCAGCAGCGTGCGGATGGTGTGCAGGTGCGAGCGTTCTCCCGCGCCTCGCACGCGGGCCTCGCGATCGAGAGCAACCATGGAGCCGTGAATCCGATGACTCGCCCCGCGGCCGGCGGGGCTCAGGGCGCGTTGGGTGCGCGTCTCACATAAGCACGAAGCGGGGGCGGATCAAATTTCGCGCGCCGGTCAGGCCGCCTCCGGACGGCGGATCAGCGCCATGATGTCGGCCGCGGCGGCCGGGATGTTGGTGCCGGGGCCATAGACCGCGGCGACGCCGGCCTCGTGCAGGAACTCGTGGTCCTGCGGCGGAATCACCCCGCCGCACACCACCACCACGTGGCCCGCACCGGCAGCGCGCAACGCCTCGATCAGCTCCGGCACCAGGGTCTTGTGGCCTGCGGCCTGGCTGGAGGCGCCGATCACGTGCACGTCGTTCTCCAGCGCATCCTGCGCGGCCTCTTCGGGCGTCTGGAAGAGTGGGCCGATATCGACGTCGAAGCCGATGTCGGCGAAGGCGGTCGCGATCACCTTGGCGCCGCGGTCGTGCCCGTCCTGCCCGAGCTTGACCACCAGAATGCGCGGCCGGCGGCCCTCGGCCTCGGCAAAAAGCGCGGTCTCGCGCCGGATGGTCTGGAAGGCGTCGTCCTGCGCGTAGGCCGCGCCGTAGACGCCGGAGACCGTGCGTACGGTCGCCCGGTGGCGGGTGAAGGCCGCCTCCATCGCATCCGACACCTCGCCGACCGTGGCGCGCGCCCGAATCGCTTCGATGGAGAGCGCCAGCAGGTTGCCGTCTCCGCGCGCGCCCTCCGTTAGACGTTCAAGCGTCCCCTGGCAGGCCGCCTCGTCCCGCCCGGCGCGGACCTCGGCGATGTGGGCGATCTGCGCCTCGCGGACGGCATAGTTGTCCACGTCGAGCAGGGCGGGCATGTCGTCGGACTCCGACTGGTAGCGGTTGACGCCGACGACCACGTCCTCGCCCCGGTCGAGCCGCGCCTGGCGGCGGGCGGCGGCCTCCTCGATGCGGAGCTTGGGCATGCCGGCGGCGACCGCCTTGGTCATGCCGCCCAGTTCCTCGACCTCGTCGATCAGCGCCTGCGCCTCGCGCGCGAGCGAGGCGGTGAGCGCCTCCACGTAGTAGGAGCCGCCCAAGGGGTCCACCACCCGGGGCACTCCGGTCTCGTGCTGCAGGATGAGCTGGGTGTTGCGCGCGATCCGGGCGGAGAAATCGGTGGGCAGCGCCACCGCCTCGTCCAGCGCGTTGGTGTGGAGCGACTGGGTGCCGCCCAGCACCGCCGCCAGCGCCTCGTAAGCGGTTCGCACCACGTTGTTGTAGGGATCCTGCTCGGCGAGCGAGACGCCCGAGGTCTGGCAGTGGGTCCTCAGCATGAGCGAGCGCGGGTTCTCGGCTCCGAAGCCTTGCATGAACCTGGCCCAGAGCAGCCGGGCCGCGCGCAGCTTCGCCACCTCCATGAAGAAGTTCATGCCGATGCAGAAGAAGAACGAGAGCCGGGGCGCAAAATCGTCGGTGGCAAGGCCGCGGGAGCGCGCCGCGCGCACGTAGTCGATGCCGTCGGCCAGCGTGAAACCCAGTTCCTGCACCAGCGTCGCGCCGGCCTCCTGCATGTGGTAGCCGGAGATCGAGATCGAGTTGAAGCGCGGCATGTGCCCGGCCGTGTACGCGATGATGTCGGCCACGATCCGCATGCTGGGCTCGGGCGGGTAGATGTAGGTGTTGCGGACCATGAACTCCTTGAGGATGTCGTTCTGGATGGTCCCTGCGAGCTTCTCCGCGCCGACCCCCTGCTCCTCCGCCGCCACGATGTAGGCCGCCAGCACCGGCAACACCGCGCCGTTCATGGTCATCGACACGCTGACCTCGCCCAGCGGGATACCGTCGAAGAGCCGCTTCATGTCCTCGACCGTGTCGATGGCGACGCCTGCCTTGCCGACGTCGCCCCGAACCCTGGGGTGGTCGCTGTCGTAGCCCCGGTGGGTCGCGAGATCGAAGGCGACGGAGAGCCCCTTCTGGCCACCGGCGAGGTTGCGCTTGTAGAAGGCGTTGGACTCCTCGGCGGTGGCGAAGCCCGCGTACTGGCGGATCGTCCACGGCCGGTTGGCGAACATGGTGGCGCGCACACCCCGCGTATAGGGCGCGAATCCCGGCAGGCCCGGCTGGTCCTGCAGCGCTTCCAGATCGGCCGCGGTGTAGAGCGGCTTCACCGTGACGCCTTCGGGCGTCTCCCACGCGAGCTCGGCCGGGTCCCGACCCTTGAGTTCGCGCGCGGCCAGGGCTTCCCAGTCGGCGACGGTCTTTTCGGTGGAATCAGTCATGCGGCTGGGCTCCTACTTTCCCAGGTGCCCGTCCTCGGTCTTGTGCTCTTCGGGCAAGGGTAGACGGCGGGGGCCGCCGGCCGCAAGGCGCAGACAGGGACGAGGGTCCGCCAATTCCGCCATTTTGCCCCTGTGAACCGCAACGCCTTTTCGGGTAAAAGAGGGCGCCAACCCGGTGCCGCGGCAACAGGAGGAACCCCTCGCCCATGACCAGTCTACAATTCGAGGCGCCCGAGACGGTGGAAGACGCCGTCCGCCTCCTCGCCAATGCCGACGGCGAGGCCATGCCGCTCGCCGGCGGCACCGACCTCCTGGTTCAGTTGCGCACGGACTTCGTGCGGCCCGGCCTGGTTGTCGATCTGAAGCGGATTCCGGCGCTCATGGACGTGAGCGTGAAGGGCGATGAGATCCGCGTCGGCGCTGCGGTCTCCGGCGCGACCCTCGGCAAGAACGAGGCCGTGAAGGCGGCGTGGCCGGGGGTAGTGGAGGCGCTGGAGCTGATCGGCTCGACCCAGATTCAGGGCCGCGCCTCGCTCGGAGGCAACCTCTGCAACGGCTCGCCAGCGGCCGACAGCGTGCCGGCGTTGATCGCCGCCGGTGCCGTCTGCGAGATCGCAGGACCCGACGGCACCCGCTCGATGCCGGTGGAGGACGTGATAACGGGCCCCGGCCAGCTCTCCCTCGGCTCGGGCGAGATCGTGGTCTCCTTCGTCATGCCGAAGCCGCCGCCGCGTACGGGAGACGCCTACCTGCGCTTCATCCCGCGCACGGAGATGGATATCGCCGTGGTCGGCGCCGGCGTCGCGCTCACGCTCGACGACGCGGGCGTCTGTACCCACGCGAGGTTCGGGCTCGGCGCGGTCGCGCCGACGCCGCTCCTGGTGGAGGACGGCGCCAAGGCGCTGATCGGCACCACAGTGGACGACGACGCGCTGGCCAAGC
Organism: Alphaproteobacteria bacterium; assembly: GCA_965207055.1. Classification (GTDB taxonomy): domain Bacteria; phylum Pseudomonadota; class Alphaproteobacteria; order UBA828; family UBA828; genus WTGU01. The sequence continues at coordinate 70,045 of CBDBLP010000002.1, forward strand.
TTGCAGCGGCCGCGAGCGCCGCCTGCAATCCCATCGACGACAAGCGCGGAACCATCGAATACCGGGTCAAGGTGGCGGGGGTGCTGGCCAGGCGGGCCGCGCTCATCGCCCTCGAGCGAGCGAGGAGCAACGGCTGATGGCCAAGTATCATGTCACCACCAGCATCAACGGCGAGCCGACGGAGTTCCTCTGCTCGGGCGAGCAGACCCTGCTCGACGTGCTCCGCGACGAGTTGGAGCTCACGGGTACCAAGGAAGGCTGCGCCACCGGCGACTGCGGCGCCTGCAGCGTGACCCTGGATGGCACCCTGGTCTGCTCGTGCCTGATGCTCGGCACAGAGGCCGAGGGGCGCGAGATCGGGACCATCGAGGGCATGGCCGAGGGCGACACCCTGCATCCACTGCAGCGCCAATTCCTCGAGGATGCGGCGCTGCAGTGCGGCATTTGCACGCCGGGCTTCCTGGTCGCCGCCAAGGCGCTGCTCGAGGAGAACCCGAACCCGACCGAGACGGAAGCGCGCTACTGGCTGGCCGGCAATCTCTGCCGCTGCACCGGCTACGACAAGATCATCCGCGCCGTGATGACGACGGCGGCGGAACTAAGGGGGGAATAACTGATGGCAACTGCCAAGCAGGAAATCGGTAACGGCAACGGCTCGCTCAAGTACGTCGGCACGCGGCCGTGGCGCCCCGATGGCGTCGACAAGGTGACCGGAAGGGCCAAGTTCGGCGCGGACATTTCGCTGCCGGGCATGATAGTGGGCCGGGTGCTGCGGAGCCCCCACGCGCACGCGCGCATCCGCTCCATCGACACCTCGAAGGCCCGCGCGCTGCCGGGCGTGAAGGCCATCGTCACCCGCGATGACATGCCGGAGATTCCCAGCCAGTGGGTGCCGGCGGGCGAGGTGGCGGTCAACTACCGCGACATGTCGCAGAACGTGATGGCGCGGGAGAAGGCGCTCTATGACGGCCACGCCGTGGCTGCGGTGGCGGCGACCACGGTGGCCATCGCCAAGCAGGCGGTCGACCTGATCGAGGTCGACTACGAGGTGTTGCCGCACGTGATCGACGTGCGCGAGGCGATGAAGCCGGACGCGCCGGTGCTGCACGACGACATGTTCACCGAAGGCGTGGAGCCCACGCCGGAGACGCCTTCCAACATCTTCAAGAAGGTGGACTTCTCGATGGGCGATCTCGACAAGGGATTCGCCGAGGCAGACGTGATCGTCGAGCGCACCTTCACCACCAAGGCGGTGCATCAGGGCTATATCGAGCCCCACGCGGTGGTCGCCAGCGCCGGCGAGGACGGGCAGTGTGAGGTCTGGTGCTGCACCCAGGGGCAGTTCACCGTCCGCGCCTACTGCGCCAACCTGCTCGGCATCGACATCGGCAAGATCCGCGTGACCCCGTCCGAGATCGGCGGCGGCTTCGGTGGCAAGACCGTGGTCTATCTGGAGCCGATCGCGCTCAGGCTCTCGCAGATCGCCGGCCGGCCGGTGAAGATGGTGATGTCGCGGGAGGAGGTCTTCCGCGCCAGCGGGCCGACCTCGGGCGGCGCAATGACCATCAAGATGGGCGCCACCAAGGACGGCAAGATCACCGCGGCCAAGGCATGGCTCGCCTATCAGGCGGGCGCTTTCTCCGGCTCGCCGATCGGGCCGGGCTGCATGTGTGTCTTCGCGCCCTATGACATCGAGAACGCCGAGGTCGAGGGCTACGACGTGGTGGTCAACCGGCCCAAGGTGGCCGCCTACCGCGCGCCGGGGGCGCCGATCTCCGAGTTCGCGTCGGAGGGCGTGGTCGACGAGCTCGCGAAGAAGCTCGGCATCGACCCCGCCGAGTTTCGCCTGATGAACGCGGCGAAGGAGGGCACCCGCGCGCTCTACGGACCCAAGTTCGGGCCTGTCGGTTGTATCGAGACGCTGGAGGCGGCCCGCAACAGCGACCACTACAAGACGCCGCTCGGCCCCAACCAGGGGCGCGGCATCGCCACCGGCTTCTGGTTCAACATCGGCGGCGAGTCCTGCGCCACAATCAACGTCAACGAGGACGGCACGGCGACCGTGATCGAGGGCAACCCCGACATCGGCGGCTCGCGTGCCTCGATCCAGCTGCAGGCGGCGGAAGCCCTCGGCATCCCGCCTGAAAAGGTGCGCCCGCTGGTCGCCGACACCGACTCCATCGGCTACACCTTCCTCACCGGCGGCAGCCGCGTCACCTTCGCCACCGGCATGGCGGCGATCGAGGCGGCGGGGAAGGTCGTCGAGCAGCTTCGCGAGCGTGCGGCCAAGACCTGGGACATCCCGGTCGACGCGGTGGAATGGGAAGACGGCTACGCCAAGCCATCGGGCAGCAACGCCGGCGACTTCGAACCGCTGAGCCTCGCCGAGATCGCGACCCAGGCCGGCAAGACCGGCGGCCCGATCGCGGCGACCGCCTCCATCAACGCACAAGGCGCCGGCCCCGGCTTCGGCACCCATGTGTGCGACGTCGAGGTCGACCGCGAGACCGGGCGCGTTACCGTGCTGCGCTACACCGCGGTGCAGGACGCCGGCAAGGCGGTCCATCCCAGCTACGTCGAGGGCCAGATCCAGGGCGGCGCCGCCCAGGGTATCGGCTGGGCGCTCAACGAGGAGTACATCTACGACGAGGACGGTCGGCTCGAGAATCCGGGCTTCCTCGACTACCGCATGCCGGTGGCCTCGGACCTGCCGATGATCGACGCGGTCATTGTCGAGGTGCCGAACCCGAACCACCCCTACGGTGTGCGCGGCGTCGGCGAGACCCCGATCGTGCCGCCGATGGCGGCGGTCGCCAATGCGATCGAGAACGCCACGGGTGTGCGCATGACCGATCTGCCGATGTCGCCGCCGCGCCTGCTCGAGGCGCTCGACAACGGCGGGGCCAACGGCGGCGCCTGAGCCCTTGGCGCGGGTCGTCCTGCCCTCGAGCCTTGCCCGCTACACGGGAGGGGTAACCGAGCTTGAGGTCGAGGCGGCTGACATTCGCGGCGTGATCCGCGCGCTCGAGGCCCGCTACGCGGGTATCGGGCGCGAGCTGGAGGAGGGCATGGCCGTCGCGGTCGATGGCCAAATCCACCAGGACGACCTCTTTGCCCGGGTCGCGCCCGAGAGCGAGGTCTGCTTCTTGCCCCGGATCGGCGGCGGGTAGGCGCAGCCGGCCGCCCGGTGTTCGGGGCGTCTACTCGGCCGGGGTGGCAGCGGCGGTGCGACCAGTGAGGCCGAGCCAGGCGAGCCCGATCACCACCGCGGCGAGGAAGGGCAGCACCGCGTAGTTCATGGTCTGCCAGCCCACGGCCTCGTGCAGCGCGCCCGAGAGCAGCGCCGCCGCCGCCACGCCGGTGAACACCGTGAAGTCGTGGGCCGCTTGCGTTTTCGCCTTTTCCGCCGGGCTGTGAATCTCGGTCACGAGCGTCGTGCCGCCGGTGAAGAGGAAGTTCCAGCCGACCCCCAGCAGGACCAGGGCGAGCTGGAAGTTGACCAGCTCGATGCCGTGGATGTTGACGGCGGCGCAGAGTCCGATCAGCAGCGCGCCGCAGGCCATGATCGTCTTCGTGCCGAAGCGCTTGATCAGATGGCCGGTGACAAAGGCGGGCGCGAACATGCCGAGCACATGCCACTGAATCGTCTGCGCCGAATCGGAAAATCCGAAGCCGCAGAACTTCATGGCGAGCGGCGTCGCCGTCATCAGCAGCGACATCATCGCGTAGCCGACCAGCGAGCCGAGCACCGCGATGACGAATGTCGGCTGGCGCATGATCGTGAGCAGGGGGCGGCCCGCGCCGCTGCGCTCCTCTTCGTCGGGCGGCGGAATAGTGATGAAGCGGAGCACCACGAGCGTGGCGACGTAGAGCGCGGCCACGGCGGCGAACACGCCAGCGAAGGCGATCGGTGCGAAGAGGTCCTTTGACCAGTCGGCGAGCAGAGGTCCCACCGAGGCGATTACGCCGCCCGCCAGCACCAGAGAGATCGCCCGGCTCTTGAAGGCCTCGCTCGCCGCGTCCGCTGCGGCGAAGCGGTAGTACTGGGCGAAGCCGTTGGCCCCGCCGATCAGCCCCAGTGAGACGCAGAAGAGCGTGAAGCTGCCGTCCATGATCGCCCAGAAGCCGAAGAGCGCGCCGGCAAGCCCGATGGTGGAACCCACGGTGAAGCCGTCGCGCCGCCCGATGCGCTTCATGAGGAGCGACGCCGGCACGGTCGTCACCATCGTCATCACGAATTGGATGCCGATGGGGAGCGTCGCCAGCACCTTCGTCTCGGCGAGCCCGTGCCCGATCAGGGCGGCCGCGGCGATTACCGCGGACATCGAGGTGAGGAAGAGCGCCTGGCAAGTGGCGAGGAGCGCCACGTCGCGGGCGCCGGAGCGGGTCATGACTCACGATAGCACATCGCGCCGCCGCCCGGCCGACCGCACGCGCCCCGAGCCGGCCGGTGCACGCGCCGTGGAGGCGTCTAAGCTGCAAGCGCATACAAATTAGTTATCTCAGATATGGCATTATGTCTGTTGTTTGACTACTATTCCAAGTGGACCACCCGGTGGGGCTCGTCTTTCCGGCGATTGCCGGCTGCCTGGCCGCCCCGTTGTCATGGAGGTCCGGCGCGGCTGGCCAGAACCGACTCCTGAGTCCCGCCAAGGTGCGGTCCTTGCGTGAGCCCACGGAGCGAGGATCTGCGTCCAAGGGGCAACCGGGACAACGAGGGTCGCAAGCTCATCATGAGCGAAAAAGACGCGTTCGATCGCATTCTGGCATCGCTGCACGAGGCCATGCTCGACGATGCCCACTGGTTGCCAACCTTCGCGCTGATCGACGACACCTGCCGGACGAAGGGCAATTTCTTGACGTTTGCCGAGGGCAATACCGAGGACGATACCGAGATCTACTACAAGAGGTTTTGCTTTAAGGGGGAACTCAATAGGGAATTGTCGCGCCAGTACTTTGCAAACTATTTTCCGTGGGATGAGCGTGTGCCGCGCGTCAGGAAGCTGCCTGACAGCAAGCTCTTTCACGTACCCGACCTCTACACGGAACGGGAGCGAAAGACCTCGGCCGCATTCAACGAGGGGCTGCCCATCGGCGGCAGTCAGAACGGAATAAACGTCCGACTGGATGGGCCGGGTGGCTCGCGCATCGTCTGGTCGATTTGCGATCCCGTCGGCACCCACGGCTGGTCGTCCGATCAGCTCGACATGATCCGGCGTCTATTGCCCCACATTCGCCAGTTCGTGCGTGTCCGCCAGGCGCTGGCCGATGCCGGGGCCGCGGGCTCGTCCCTCGACAGGCTGCTCGACAACACCAGATTCGGTGTAATCCAGCTGGCCCGCCGCGGACGGATCGTGGCCATCAACGACCCCGCTCGAGACCTGCTGAGCAATGGCGACGGGTTGTTCGACCGGGGCGGCTTCCTCCACGCCCGCTCCCCAGCCGCGGACGACGACCTGCAGAGGCTGTTGGCACGAGTCCTGCCGCACGGCGGCGGCCAGGGTGCGAGCGCTTCGATGTTGGTGAAGCGTCGATCCGTCTTGCCGCGACTCGTTCTTCACGTCAGCCCCATGGGTGACGGAGAGATGGATTTCCGACCCCGAAACGTCGCTGCGGTCGCGCTGGTCGTCGATCCTGCCATCCAGGCTCGCATCGATCCGGAACTCGTGATGGCCACCCTGGACCTCACACCTGCGGAGAGCCAGGTCGCCGCGATGCTGGCCGAAGGCAGGACGCCCCGAGAAATTGCAGCGGCGACGGGGCGCAGGGAAAGCACGATCCGGTGGCACACGCAGAAAATATTCGTCAAGCACGGTATCTCTCGGCAGGTGGAGTTGGTGCGGCTGGTGTCGACGCTCGCCGGCGTCCCACTGTCGCGGCAATTGCGCCACTGACGGTCGTCCATGGCCGGTGTCCTGCACCACTTCCTCGTGACCTTCATAGGTCAGCATTCCAACGATCTCCGTCCACACCCGCAATTTAGAGGGCAGGGCTGGGCGCTTGGCTCCCTAGACTGGGTCCAGATAACCGAAGGCGCCGAGCGCCGGAGGAGAGGACGTGAAGATTAACGAGGTTGTCACGACGCCGCTCTGGATCCCCTACGAGCAACCCTTTCATTGGTCCCAGGGCGTCACTCATGGCGCCGAGGTCATTCTGGTCGAGGTCCATACCGACGAAGGCGTGGTCGGCTACGGCGAGTCGATCGCGACGCCGTCGGCCGAGGCCGTTCGTGCCCATCTCTCGCTCGCCGCGGATTTTTGCGTCGGGCGCAGCCCATTCGAGAACGCCCGCCTTATTGGCGAGGCCTACAACGCGCTCTTCGGGCGCGACGATGCCTCCAGGGCCTCCAGGCTCGCGGGCAAGTCGCTCGCGGGGCTCGAGATGGCGCTGTGGGATGCGATGGGCAAGGCAACCGGCCAGCCGGTTCATGCTCTGCTGGGCGGTGCAGTGCGCGACGAGGTGCGCTACTTCGCCTTTCCACAAGGCGAAACCGCCGAGGAAATCGCCGGCGAGGCCGCCCGGCTCGCGGCCTCTGGCCACGAGGTAATGTTCATCGAGGTGGGGCGGGGCGACGATCTGGACGCCGAGATCGTGGCCCGGGTCCGGGCCGCAATCGGACCCGACAAACGCTTGCGTCTCGACCCGAGCGGGCGCTGGCACTCGGTTCGGGCCACCCGCATGATGCGCAGGCTGTCCCTGTATGACATCGAGGTCGTGGAGCAGCCGATCGATTCGGAGAGCGTCGAGGCGCTTGCGCGGGTCCGGGCCGGGAGCCCGGTTGCGATCGCGGCGGACCAGGGCGTCATCGCGCTGGGCGACGCCTTCGACGTCTGCCGCCTGTACGCCGCCGACCTGATCGTCGTCGGCCTGCACGAGACCGGGGGCCTGCTACGCTTCTGCAAGGTGGCGCACATCGCAGAGGCGGCCAACATTGACGTGTGCATCCACGGGCTTCACGAGACGGGAATTACCACGGCAGCGGCGTCCCACGCGGCGGCGGTGACCCCCAACCTGGACGACGGCAACCAGTACATGAACAATTTTCTCGCCTGGGACATCGTCAGGCAGCCTGACCTGACGTTGCAGGACGGCAGGCTCCCCGTCCTCGACGGGCCGGGACTGGGCTTCGAGCTGGACTGGAACGCCGTGCGCCAGGCGGCGGACGCCTGGTGGAAGGGAGTCGACAGCACCAGTCGGCTCACCCAGGGCCATCGCTTCACTCCCAGTCCAACCGATGCGGTCGACCCGCAACGTGTCGCAGATGATGTGTCGGATCGCACGAGCGATGATGATTGTGGGCCCTCTGGCAACGGCGATGGCTCCGTTCGCCTGCGGGACGTCCCTGCGGACTAGACGCGCCTGAACAGCCGTTCCAAGGTCCGTGACTTGAGCATGGACATCGCGTGCCCATGCCCGCGACACGATGTGCTGCGCGGCCACACGGAGCCCGGCGCACACTCTCAATCTCGGGCACTATCCGGCGCGCGCGCTGCTAGGTATGATTCGTCACTGCCATGAGCGCGCGACCGCTGATCATCGACTGCGACCCCGGCCAGGACGACGCTGTCGCCCTGCTGCTCGCCTTCGCGTCTGCCGAGGAGTTCGAGCTGCTCGGCATCACCGCCGTCGCGGGCAACGTGCCGCTCTCCCGGACCGAGAGCAATGCGCGCCGCATCAGGGATCTCGCCGGGCGGTCCGAAGTGCCGGTCTATGCCGGGTGCCCCAGACCGATGGTGCGCGAGCCGGAGACCGCCGAGTACATCCACGGGCCAACCGGGATCGACGGCGCCGATCTGCCGGAGCCGAGCCGCCCGGCCGAGGCAGCCCATGCGGTGGACTTTCTGGTCGATACGCTGAGCGCGGCGCAGGAGCCCATCACGCTGGCGACGCTCGGGCCCCTCACCAACGTCGCACTTGCCATCGTCAAGAACCCGGCAATCTGCGCCAACGTCCGCGAGATCGTGACCATGGGGGGCGCAGTCGGGCTCGGCAACGTCACACCGGCGGCCGAGTTCAACGTCCACGCCGACCCTCACGCCGCGCACGTGGTGTTCGAGGCGGGCGTGCCGCTCACCATGATCGGGCTCGACGTCACCCATCAGGCGATCGCGACGCCACCCCGGCTGGAGGCGATCCGTGCGCTCGGCACTGCGCCGGCGGCTGCGGTCTGCGGCATGCTCGACCTGTATGGTGAGAAGAACGTGGAGGCCTATCACCACGGCGCGCCAATGCACGATCCCTGCGTGATCGCGTATCTTCTGGCACCGGATCTCTTCGAGGGCCGCGACATGCGTGTCGATGTGGAACTCAACGATGGCCACTGCTTCGGGCGGACGGTGTGCGATCTGCACGGCCGCACCGGCGCTGCCGCCAACGCTCACGTGCTGCAACGGGTCGATGCGGACGGCTTCTTCGCCATGTTGACCGAGCGTCTGGCGCGGCTCCCGGTCACCCCCATATAGGAGAGGGGGAACCTGCAATGAGCCGCGATCGGAAGCTACCGACAAAGGGTCAGAGCGACAGCGCTGACGTGGATGCCTTCCTGCGCCGGGTCGCAACGATTCCCGCGCCAATAGGTCAGGGCGAGACCGGACGCCTCATCTTCGCGATGGATGCGACGGCGAGCCGGGAGCCGTCATGGGACCGCGCCTGTCAGATCCAGGGGGAGATGTTCGACGCCACGGCCTCCCTCGGCGGGCTCTCGGTACAGCTTGTCTACTACCGCGGCTTCGGCGAGTGCCGGGCGAGCAAGTGGGTGCAGGATTCGCGCGCTCTAGTGCGCGTCATGACTGCCGTCCACTGTCTCGGCGGCCACACCCAGATTCGCAAGGTACTGCGCCACGCTCTGGACGAAACCCAGGCGCAGCGGGTGCACGCGCTGGTCTTCGTCGGCGATGCCATGGAAGAGAACGTCGACGAGCTCTGCGCCATCGCCGGCGAGCTGGGCTTGCGCGGGGTTCCCGCTTTCATGTTCCACGAGGGCCCGGACCCGGGGGCGTCTCTGGCCTTTCGCCAGATCGCCAGGCTCACCAACGGCGCCTACCTGCGCTTCGATGCGTCGAGCGCGCGCCAGCTCAAGGAGCTGCTCGGCGCGGTTGCGGTCTACGCCGCCGGCGGGCGCAAGGCGCTCAGGGACTACAGCCGTGACCGTGGCGAGGCGGTGTTGCAGATCGCCCATCAGATCAAATGAGCCCGCCCACCCCGCGCACCTGCCGCTCGATCCGCTAGACTGCCCCCGCAATGGTCGCCTACGTCCTTCTCGGGCTCGCGCTTCTGGTACTGGTCGTGTTTCTCAGCCGCTGGTTCGCCACGGCCAATCCCTCGAAGCTCGCGAAGTGGGTCAAGTGGGTCTTCATCGCCGCGGGCGCCGCCGCCACGATCTTCCTCGGCGTCACGGGAAAGGCGCATCTCGCCTTCCTGCCGCTCGCGCTTACCGGGTTGCCCTGGTTCTTGGGCCGTATGGCCGCGGGCCGGATGAACCCGAATCCCACGGCCGGCCAGCGCTCGGATGTCGAGACCCCCTATCTGCGCATGACCCTGGACCATGACAGCGGCGAGATGGAGGGCACGGTGCTGCAGGGGCGCCATACCGGGCGTCGGCTGGACGAGCTCGGGGAACACGAGCTTCTGGAGCTCTTCGACGAATGCAGCCTGCGGGACGAGGAGGGCCGGCGGTTGCTGGAGGCGTACATGGACCGCACCCTCGGCCCCGATTGGCGCGAGCGCGCCGAGGCGGAGGCCGAACGCGAACGCAGCGCCGGCGCCGGCACGGGCCAGGGCTGGGGCCGCAAGAGGGCCAGCGCCGGCCGCACGCCGATGACTCGCGAAGAGGCCTACGAGATCCTCGGCCTCGAGCCCGGCGCCGGCGCTGAGGAGATCAAGGAGGCGCACCGCACGCTCATGCGCAAGCTTCATCCCGATCACGGCGGCTCCAACTATCTCGCGGCCAAGATCAACCAGGCGAAGGAGCTGCTGCTCGGCGGTTGAGCCATGCGGCGCCGGGCTCGCTTGATGCGCCGCAGGCGCCGTGGCACACCTCCGCCTCCACAGCTCCCGATCAGCGCGGCGAGGTCCTGGAAATGTCCACATCGGTGAGGAAGGCCGTGCTCCCCGTCGCCGGCATGGGCACGCGCTTCCTGCCCGCGAGCAAGGCAGTGCCCAAGGTATTGCTGCCGGTGGTCGACAAGCCCTTGATTCAGTATGCGGTCGAAGAGGCGCGGGCCGCGGGGATCGAGGAATTCATCTTCGTCACCGGCCGGGGCGAGGCGGCGATCAAGGACCACTTCGAGCGTGACGCGGCGCTCGATGCCCATCTTGCGGCGCGGGATGACGATGCCGCCCTGGAGGCCGTCGCGCGCGCCGTGCTTGAGCCTGGCGCCGCCAGGTTCGTGCGCCAGGAGCAACCGCTCGGGCTCGGCCATGCCGTCCTCTGCGCGCGCGATCTGGTGGGTGACGAGCCCTTTGCAGTGCTGCTTCCGGACGAGCTTCTCCTCGGCAACCCGCCGTGCCTCGCGGAACTCGTCGAGCTCAACGACAAGACGGGAGGAAGCGTCGTGGCGCTCGCCGAGGTGCCGCAGGCCGAGACCGGACGTTACGGGATCGTCGCGGTCGCGGCCGAGGAGGGACGGACCGTCACCATATCGGGCATGGTGGAGAAACCCGATCCTGAACACGCACCGTCACGTCTCGCGCTCATCGGCCGCTACGTCCTGCAACCAGGTGTTTTCGCGCGGCTTGCCGCGCAGCCGCCGGGCGCGGGCGGCGAGATTCAGTTGACCGACGCCATGGCCGCGATGGTGAGCGAGGAGCCCTTCCACGGCGTGCGCTTCGCCGGCCGGCGCTTCGATTGCGGCAGCCCGGCCGGTTACCTGCAGGCGACGATCGCCTGCGCCCTGGAAAGGCCGGAGTTGAGACAGGATCTGCTGGCCTTCATGCGTGAGGCGACGCCCTCCTCGTAGGGCGGCTCACCACACGCGCGTTCTGTATCGAGGTACATCGCGATGCGCGTTGCAATGATTGGTGCCGGATACGTCGGCCTGGTGTCGGCCGCGTGCTTTTCGGAGTTCGGCCACGCCGTGACGTGCGCCGATGCCGCGCCGGAGAGGGTCGCAGCGCTCCGCGCGGGTCGGGTTCCGATCTACGAGCCAGGGTTGGAGGCGCTGGTCGCCGCCAACGCCGCCGCCGGCCGCCTCTCCTTTACCGAAGACGTTGTAGACGCTGTGGCGGCAGCCGATGTGGTGATGCTGGCGGTCGGCACGCCCAGCCGGCACGGCGACGGCCATGCCGACCTCTCCTTCGTGTTCGAGGCGGCCCGCCAGGTTGCCGGCGCCCTCGACGGCTACACCGTGATCGCGACGAAATCGACCGTGCCCGTCGGCACCGGGCGCGAAATCGCGCGCATCATCCGGGAGCGCCGTCCTGACGCTGCGTTCGATGTCGTCTCGAACCCCGAGTTCCTGCGCGAGGGCTCCGCGATCGGCGATTTTATGCGCCCCGACCGGGTCGTCGTCGGCGTCGATTCCGAGCGGGCGCGGGAGGTGATGCGCGCGCTCTACCGGCCACTCTTTCTGATCGAGACTCCGGTGCTCTTCACCACGCTGGAGACGGCGGAGCTCATCAAGTACGCCGCCAACTGCTTCCTCGCGACCAAGATCACCTTCATCAACGAGATCGCCGACCTCTGCGAGCGCCTCGGCGCGGATGTTCAGGACGTCGCGAAGGGCATCGGCCTCGACGGCCGCATCGGGCGTTACTTTCTGCACGCAGGCCCCGGCTTCGGCGGCTCGTGCTTCCCCAAGGACACCGCAGCCTTCGTCCGCACCGCCGAGGAAGCCGGCGCACCATCCGAAATCGTGGAGGCCGTGCTGCGCAGGAACACCGCACGCAAGGCCGCGATGGTCGACAAGATCGTGCAGGCCTGCGGCGGCTCCGTCGCGGGCAAGATCATCGCCGTGCTCGGAGTCACGTTCAAGCCCAACACGGACGATGTGCGGGAGAGTCCCAGCCTCGTGATCCTGCCGGGCCTCATCGAGCAGGGGGCCAAAGTCCGCGCCTTCGACCCCGCCGGCATGGAGGAGGCGCGCGCCCTCCTCGACGGCGTCGTCTGGTGCGACGACTCCTACGATGCGATGACGGGTGCGGACGCGCTGGTCATCCTCACCGAGTGGAACGAGTTCAGGGCGCTCGACCTGGAGCGCGCCAGGGGCCTGCTCAGGACGCCGCTGATGGTCGATCTCCGCAACGTCTACGAGCCGAGCGAGGTCGCCGGTGCCGGCATTCGCTATGTCAGCATCGGGCGGCCGGCGGCCTCGCCATGAGCGCGGGCCACGCACTCGACCCGGCGATCCTCGGCGCCTATGACATCAGGGGCATCGTCGGTGAGACCCTGACCGGGGCCGACATGACCGCCATCGGCCGGGGCTTCGCCACCATCGCGCGGTACCGCTCCACCGCCATCCGACGACCCCTTGTCTGTGTCGGGCGCGACGGCCGGCTGAGCTCACCCGATCTGGAAGCCTATCTAGTCGAAGGATTGACCGATGCCGGCGCCGACGTGCTCCGGATCGGCGTTGGTCCGAGCCCAATGCTCTATTTCGCCGTCCACGACCGCCAATGCGACGGCGGCATGATGATCACGGGCTCGCACAACCCTCCCGCCTACAACGGCGTCAAGATGGTGCTGGGCGGTGGGCCCTTCTACGGACCCGATATCGAAGCGCTGGCACAGGTCGCAAGGGACGGCGCATTCGCCGAGGGCGCCGGAAGGGTGACGGAAGCCGATGAGGTCCGCGACGACTATATCGCGCGCCTCCTCGCCGAGGCCGTGGAACAACCGTTCACAGTGGCGTGGGATGCCGGCAACGGCGCAGCCGGCGCGGTGCTCGGCGCGCTCGCGAGCCGCCTCCGGGGCCGCCACATCCTGCTGAACGATGAGGTCGACGGCACCTTCCCCGCCCACCATCCGGACCCCACGGTACCAGAGAACCTGGCGCAGCTGATCGAGACGGTCCGAGCCGAGCGCTGCGATCTCGGCATCGCCTTCGATGGCGACGGCGACCGCATCGGGGTCGTGGACGGCGACGGCGTGATTCTCTGGGGCGATCAGCTCGTGGCATTGCTCGCCCGCGAAGTGCTGCGCGAGCGACCGGGTGCGACCGTCATCGGCGACATCAAGGCCAGCAGCGTTCTCTTCGACGAGATCGCCCGCCTCGGCGGCACGCCGCTGATGTGGCGCTCGGGCCACGCGCCGATCAAGGCGAAGATGGCGGAAGTTGGCGCGCCGCTCGCAGGCGAGATGAGCGGCCACATCTTCTTCGCCGACCGCTACTGGGGCTTCGACGACGCCCTCTATGCCGCTCTCCGCCTTCTGCGGCTGATCGCCGGCGAGGGGCGCTCCCTCGCCTCATTACGGGCCGAACTGCCGCGCAGGGTCAGCACGCCCGAGGCCCGCTTCCCCTGTTCGGACGCGCGCAAGTTCCAGGTCGCCGACGAGATCCGCGCCCGGCTCAGTGCGGCAGGCGCCACGTTCTCCGCCATCGACGGGGTGAGAGCCGAGACCGAAGACGGCTGGTGGCTGTTGCGTGCATCGAATACGCAGCCCATGCTGGTGGCCCGCTGCGAGGGCGCGAACGATGCCGCCTTGAGCCGGCTGAAGGACGATCTCGCGTTCCAGCTGCGCGCGAGCGGCGTCGAGCCGCCCGACTTCTAGCAAGCGGTTCCCACAACCGTTTCGCGCGTCCCGGCGAGCTATAGATTCCACCGAATCAACGACTTCCATAACTTTCTTCACACGTTGTTCTTGACGCCGCGGCGCTTTGAACAGATAAAGGGTGTTGAGTCGATTCGCTGGGGGTGGCGGGGCGGACGTGGGAACACGGCGAAGAAGAATAATAATGCGTCCCGGTTCGGTCGTCCTCGGTCTCGTTCTCGCGCTCTGCATCCTCGTCGTATCGCAGGTTTTCTCCGCTGAGGAGGCGCAGGCGCGCTACGCCTCCATCGTCATCGATGCCGAGACCGGCGAAGTCCTGCGCTCCCGGAGCGCCGACGTACGCCGATACCCGGCGTCGCTGACCAAGATGATGACCCTCTACCTGCTCTTCGAGGCGATCGAGGACGGGAAGCTCAGCCTCGATTCCAAGCTGAAGGTCTCGAAGCGGGCGGCGGGACAGTCACCCTCCAAGCTCGGTTTGCGTGCCGGCTCGACGATCCGTGCCGAGGACGCGATCAAGTCGCTGATCGTCAAGTCGGCCAACGATATCGCCGTGGTGGTCGCCGAGGCTCTGGGCGGAACCGAAATCGAGTTCGCCAGGATAATGACCAGGAAGGCACAAGAGCTCGGCATGTCCCGAACCACCTTCCGCAATGCGTCCGGGCTGCCGAACCGGAAGCAGCGCAGCACGGCGCGAGACATGTCGCGGCTCGCCCAGGCCCTGATGCGGGACTTCCCGGACCGCTACCACTATTTCGACGACCAGCGCTTCAGCTACAAGGGCAGGGTGCATCGCACGCCGAACAAGCTGCTCGCCCGCTATCGCGGCATGGACGGCATCAAGACCGGTTATATCCGCGCTTCGGGTTTCAACCTCGTGGCCTCGGCGGAACGCGACGGCCGGCGTGTCATCGCGGTTGTCTTCGGCGGCAAGACGCCGCGCTCGCGCAACGCGCACATGGCCAATCTTCTCGACCTCGGCTTCACGCGGATCGCCGAGAACGACGCCAAGCGCGGCCGCGTCCGCTACGCGGGCATTCCGCGCCCACCCGCCGGCTCCGGATTGGCCGCGCCGGCAACGCGCTTCAAGCCGGCATCCATCATGGTTGCAGCGGCCCAGCCGCCCGAGCTGGCCGAGGGTGCGGCGGCGCCGCCGGCCGAGCCGATCGAGGTCGTTGCGGGACCGTTACCCCCGCCGTCGAAGTCCGTGACCGATACGCTCGCTGTCGTGGAATCGGTGATCGCGACTGAGCCGCCGTCCACGCCGGCGCCGGCAGAGAAAGTTGCGGCTGCGCCAGCGGTAGGCGGTGCCTGGGGCATCCAGGTGGGCTCCTACGAGTCGGTGACAGCAGCCGAAATCGCAATGCGCCGGGCGTCGGTGCGCGCGCCGCTCCTCAACGATGCGGCGGCGACGCTCGCGCCCCGCGCCGACGGCCGCAACACCCTCTATCGGGCGCGCTTTCTGGGCCTCTACAAGAACGACGCCTATCGCGCGTGCAAGAAGCTGCAGGCGGCGCCGATGCCCTGCACCATCATCCGCGGCCTCGACCCGGCCAACGACCCCGCCGTCGGCGCGAGCTCCTAGGGCGCGTGCGTTCTTGACGGCCTCGCTTTAACCCGCATTTCTCACCACGGTCATGGTCTGCGCGGCGCTGTCCGGCCGACAGGGTAGGAAAGCTGTGCAGCGCGATGTGGGGCATCGGGCAAACAGCTTGACGCACACTGTCGGCCGGAGAGCGCCGCCCTTCGGGTCGCGCCCAGGCGCCCGCCCGCGGCGTCGCGGGCCTCAACCGTATTCCCTGATACGCTTTTCGGCCCGCTCCTGGCGGATCGAACGCCTGGGTGCGACGCAGGCCGTGACCCTGGTGAGAAACAATAGTTGTGAATCTTTCCTAGTGATGCCGGAGATTTCCTGAAGTTACCAATATTCCGCTGTGGTCGTGGGGTACAGTCGATCTCGTCAGGATTCCGATTGTCAGGCGTTCCATGGAATACCCCCGAAATGTATTACGCGTGTTGTGGAAGGTGTTGATTTGTGAGCCGCGCCATGACACCATGCCTCCATGAACCGCCCCGGAAAACGAACCGCGCGCGTCAAGCTCACCATCGCAAGGCGCGCCATCGACAGCTTCGAGCCCGCCGACAAGCCATGGATCGCATGGGACGACAAGTTGACAGGATACGGCGTCCTCATCCATCCCTCCGGCGTCAAGTCCTACATCGTCAACTACCGCCTCGGCGATGGCGGAAGAGCCGCTCCCAACAAGCGCCTCGTCATCGGACGATGCGACAGAATGGCCCCCGAGCTGGCGCGCAAAGAGGCGCACAGGCTGCTCGGCATGGTCGCCATGGGCGAGGATCCCGCTGCTGCGCGCACCAGGAGCCGGCGCATGCCCTCCCTCGGGCAGGCCTTCGAGCAGTACATGAAGGCCAATCCCAAGCGCAAGGCGATCACCAACCAGTGCTACCGTGATCGTTTCGAGCGGCCCCTCGGCGACTGGCTGTCGCGTCCGCTGGATTCCATCACGCGCGAAGACGTGGAGGAGCGCTTCAACCGCATCACCGGGAAGAACGGCTGGGCGACGGCCAACCAGTGCATGTCGCTGCTGCGCTCGGTCTATCGCCGGCCCTGCGTGGACTTCGGCGGGCTGGCCAATCCCGTCGATCTGTGGCTCGCGGGCGGCGGCAGGTTCCATCACAAGCCGCGGCGCAAGATTCCGCCGCCTGCCGAGGTCCTGCCGCGCTGGCGAAAGGGGATCGAGGCGGTGGTGAGCAATCCCGCGCTCAGGGACGTGTTCTGGTTCGGCATGTTCACGGGCATGCGGCTGGGCGAGGTTCTGCCGCTGAAGTGGGAGCGGGTGAACAGGGATGAGCGGGTCTTCCGTGTCGAGGAGACCAAGACCGGTGTGCCGCTTGAGCTGCCGATCACCCGTCAGCTTGCGGCCATTCTCGACCGCCGCTGGGCCGAGAGCGGAGAGAAGCCGGGCTTCGTGTTTCCGTCGGCCTCCAGCCGCACGGGCCATTTCGTGAAGCTGACGTATTTCCATCGCCGGATCAGCGAGGCTGGAGGCGCGAAGTTCTGGTATCACGGGATGCGCAACTGCTTCATCACCGTGGCCGAGCGGGACCTTATGCTGCCGCACGCCCTCACCAAGCGTCTGGTCAACCACGCACCGCCCAATGACGTGACCGAGGGCTATGCGGCCGACTGGACGATCGGGCAGCTGCGCGAACCCGCGCAGCGCATTGCGGATCGCATCGAGGCGATGATGGGGGCGAGCTTCGATCACACTGTTGAGAGAGGGTGAGCGCTCGGGCCATAGGCTGAGGGTCGTAGATTCAGATCCTGCCTGTGATGACCGATCTGCTCGCTGTTCGCCGCCTCCGACCTGGGAGAGCAAGATGACCGATACGGTGATCGACCGGGCTGGCAGCGTCCTTCCAGCACGCGGCCACGGTTCCCAAAAAAATCCGACAACCAATCAATTACAGGCGCTGGCCCCTGTCGCCGCAACGCGCGAGCCGGTGTACAGGCTGTGTGCGTATGAAGACACTTGTTGGGCCATACCCAGCCGCGGCTACTACACGGAGGCCGCCAATCGGACTTCCACGCCTGGTCTCACCAGACCGGAGGGGTGGAGGTACACCCAAGGCAAAAACGACAAAAATCAGCAATATGCCTTGACATGATGTTTCATGATCATTATGTATCATGATACCAATCAAGACTGGCATCATGCCACGCCAAACCAAACGGAGGCTATCATGCAAATTTCACTTTCCGCCGATGACCTCTCACACTTGAGCGTTTCCGCGCGCGCGGAGCTCCTCGATTTTCTCGGCTCCAGGGTTCTGCCGGAAGAAACGCCGGTCGGCTTCATGGGTGAGAAGTTCGACCAATTCGACATGGTCGACGTCGCGGAACTGACCTACAGCCAAGTTCGCCAGTGGATGGAGGCAGCCGCGGCGAAGACCAAGGCGGGGCTGCGCGTGTTCGCGGAACACGGCCCCATCGTTCATCGCCAGAGGTTGGTCGACGCAGGGGTAGATAATACCAGTCATTTCCAGTCCCGGACGACGATCCGCACCCGAACGGTGACCGGCAAGAAAACGGCCTTCCTGCTCGGCTGGGACGACTGGGAAGGCGACGACGGCAATTACGCGGTCACGCCAACCACATACAGATCCCTGCGCCGCTATTTCCAGCTCGACAACGGCAAGGAATAACGCTCGGTGCGCTCGCCGGCACCAGGGCGTCGCATTCTCGCCCCGATCAAGTCGCAATGTTTGCGACTTGATCGGGACGGGGCAGACGCGGTGCACCTAGGGCCGCTTTCAGGCTTTGACGGAGGACGAGCTCGCCTAGACGAAGCCGAGCAACAGCACCAAGGCTTGGTTAGCTGCGATCGCGACCTATGTCGGTGTGAGTTCGAGGCGCCGGTCGAGCCGAACACTCTGGTCGTCGAGCAGCCTCGTGCCACCGGAGATCGTGCGCTTGGGAGGCAAAGAGTCGCTCAGGAGCTCGACGAGCTGTTCGAGCCGCCCGGGCGTCCGCGAATGAATTGGGCTTAGAAGCTCCTCGATATCCTCGTCGGGTGTTGCATGACGTGCCTGATATGTGGCATGGCATGCTTTATGAAATTCAGGCACAAGGGGTTGCGGCGGTTTTGGGAAGCAGGTGACGCCCGCGGCATTTCCGGCGACCTGACAGCGCGCTTGAACCGTCGGCTGGATGACTTGGACGCTGCCACGACGCCGGACGATTTGCGCATCCCCGGATACCGCCTACATCCGTTGACCGGCGAGCAGCTCGGGTCTTGGAGCATCCGGGTGTCCGGCAACTGGCGACTGGTGTTCCGGTTTCGCGACGGCGAGGCGGTGGGCGTGAACCTAGTGGACTATCACTGACGGAGGGCAGGCGCATGAGCAAGCACGAACCCACCCATCCCGGCGAGAGCATCCGTGACGCGATGCGCGACGCCGGCATGAGCGCGGCGCAACTGGCCGTCGCGCTCGGCATGGAACGCGGCAACCTGTACCGGCTGCTGCGCGGGCAGATCGCGGTCTCGCCGCGTACCGCCGTCGCGCTGGAACGGCTCGGCTGGAGCAATGCAGAATTCTGGTGCCGGCGCCAGGCTTTGTACGACTTGGCGCGGTATCGGCGTGACGCAGCAGCTTGACGCAGCCCTTAGCTGGCGGGTCGCTATGTTCCTCGCCTAGTTGACCTCCTCTCGCTCATTGATCGCGTCACGCGCGCCCCGCGCACTGCCTCGCCTCGCGCACATCTTCCAGCGCGAGAGTGTTGCGCGATGCGTGAGAACATCGTCGTCCTCTGCGGCCTTTCCGCTGGCCTCTACTGACGCCCCACCCGATTTCGCCTTGGTTGTCGATGGCCGGGGCCTGAGCGTTTCGTCATCTCCTCCGTGTGACGCTCGACGCCTGACGATGCGCAGCGCGTCCGCCGTCATGGCGCCGCGCGGGTTGGGTCAGCCGGCGACCCTGGCGAGGAAGACGGCGGCTGCGGCGGCGATCGCGATCGAGGCCGGTGCCAGGCCGTTGCCGGCGAGGCGGAAGACGTGCTCGGCCAACGTGGCGTCCGTGAGCGGCCTGCCGGCGAGCGTCGCGTCCAGGCGTCCGATGGCGGCGCGGTAGGCGCGCCGTGTCGCGGGCGCGCGGGCCTCCAGTGCCAAAGCGGCGGCCTCGGCCCGCTCCGCCGGGAGTCTGGCCACGGCGGGCAGGGCGCCCGCCCCGTCCCGGCCGGGGGCGGTCTGCGCGTCTCGGAGGCGGCTTCGGTCATGGCATTGTGCGCGATCTGGGATCACCGCTAACTGCAATTAGCGGTGATCAGGGAACGCTGCAAATCGCCCCTCACCGCACCCTTGAGGGCAAGCCCCCTCGCGTCTCTGCCGATAACATTCTCGTGAACAGGGTAGGGAGAATGGTGTCTCGCACGTTAAGCGCCGGTAGCTACTGACCATGGAGATATGAGATGTGTGAATTTCCGGGCGTGACCTTCCATCCCTGGGTGGGAAGGCACTATGGGCGCGAAAGCCGCTTCGGTGCTCGCTTGCTCGTTCTAGGTGAGGCTTTCATCTCCGAAAATCCGCAAGGGTGCAATTATTCTGACTTGGCCACCGAGATTGTGTGTGAGTGGGGGCAAAACGCCCCAGACAAGTTCTTCACCATCGCCGCGAACGTGTTGCTCCGTAGGGGAAGCCATGGCCGCGATGACGAGGCCGCCGAGATATGGGAGCATGTCGCCTACTACAATCTCGTTCAGCGTGTGCTTCCCTGCGCGGGAATTTCTCCTGAGCCGGACGACTGGAATCAGGCGGTGCCCCCGTTCGAGACGGTACTACAGACGCTTCAACCGGACGCTGTTCTGATTCTCGGCATCACTCGTCTAGCGTCGAATGCCGCACCTCAGCTGAGGGAAGCGGGCATCCCTTTCAGAGCGATTAGGCACCCGCGGAGTGGGGTCCGTTATCCCGAGGCAATCCAGACCTTCGAGAATCTGCTGGTCTGTACCAGGCGCTAGAGCTTCACGGGAACCACGACGGCGGCCCCAAGTCCCCGACCGCTCGCCATGCGTCCTGCGCGGGACGCACGGCCCGGTCCTGGAGCCGAGATCGGCGGAGATCGAACGTCGAGCTCCCCGGCGCCCCCGGCCCCGCGGGCGGGAAATTCGCGCCTCCGCCCCATGCGCTCGATGCAGGGCACCGTCTCAGCCCCCCATGATCCGCGCCCACCATCCGCGCCGCGCCGGGGGGCGGGCTTCCAGCAGCGTCATGAGCCGGTCGCGGTGCACCCGCGCGTCAGCGAGATCCTCCCGAAGTCGCGCGTTCTCAGCCTGTAGCACGGCCAGTTGCGCGCTGTCGCTATGAAGCGGCGGTTGAGCGTCGCGCGAGACAGGCTCCCCGTACACGCGTATGAGCTCCGCGGTGTCCACCACTGTCGCACCGCGACTATCCTTTCCGGCGCTCACCTAGCCGTCCCTGATGGCGCGGTACAGGGTGGCACGGCTCGGCCAGCCCTGGTTCGCGGCCTGTATCAGGGTGATTTTCGGCATGTACTGCGGAGCCTCGTTTGAAGCACGTGAGGCATTCTCACGAGATTCCGGGCGGAAACAAGGCGAAAAAGGGCGTCTCTCGCGGACCTGAGCGCACCCAGACCGGGGGGTGCACGTCGCATTTGTGAGACTCACAATACTGCGCCGGCTCGTCGTTCCCAGAAGTCGTCGAAGCGATTGCTCTCGACGGCGCAGCGCAGGTCGATGATGGCGTTGGCGCCGTCGACGGTCCAGCGCATTCCACCCTGCTTGAGACGGGCGCCGACGATGTTCTTGCAGCCCCCTTCGACCACACCGCTGGCGACGCACAAGCCCATCGCACGGAACTTCGGGTAGGTCATGCGCTCGCGGTTGTTGGAGAAGTACTCGGCGTTCTTGCGGGCCTCCTCGCAGGTTTCGGCATGGCTGCGCAGGGCGGCGATCACGTTGTCGACGCGGCCCTCGTCGAGCTCCTCGCGCCGCTTCCTGGCCCATTGCCCGCCAATCTCGCTCCCGATGCCGTAGATGGCCTTGGTGACCTCGAACAGATGCCCCTTGGCGTGGAAGATGTCGACGATCTGGACCGCGTCGGGGAAGTGCTCATCGGCGAAGTTCCAGATCCACGGCGCGCCATCGCCGAGGATGACCCGGCACCCGGCCGTGTCGAAGCCGCGGCGTTCGGCCTCGCGGAGGACGCGCCGGGCGAAGGCGGCATGGCGCAACCCTTGCCGCCGTCCGTCTCTCGCTAACCGCCGGCAAAGGCGCGACCGCGACATGAACGCCCGGCGCGGCACGCTCGCCGTCACGGACGATGGGACCACGGGCGGCCGAGGCGCCGGCGTCATCGGCACCGCGTCCGGCAGCGGTGCCGAACCCGAGCGGACGCGCATCTTCAGGTTTCGGGCCGTGTTTCGGTTACACCTGGCGCGGCCAGTGGAACCATCTTCGACTGGCCGATGACGCGGTCGCGGGTGACCAGAGGCACGTTGTGCACGACGCTGGTTGCCGCGATGATCTCGTCGGCAGGGTCTCCCCTGAAGTCCAGACGCACAGAGGTCCTGGCGATGTCCAGGTCGAGTGGCCAGACGTGCAGGCGATTCAGAACGCGGGCGACTTGGCGGTCGCCAAGGTCCATCTCCACTCGTCCGAGCTGAACCAGCTTGGCAAGTTCCCACAGCACGATCGCGGATATCGACCACCTCGCTTGGCTCAGCAGCGCACGTTCCGCCGCTCGCAGTGCGCCGGTGAGCGAGAAGACGAGGATGTGCGTGTCAAGATTGAGCATCCGCGTGCCATTCGATCCCTGTGGTGAGGATATCACCCCGAATTTCTATCTTGTCACGCAGGCTGCCGATCAGTTCGGCATCCTGCCGTTCCAGCGGCAGCAGGCGGGCGACAGGCCTGCCGCGCTTGGTGATGATCAGGCCGTCGTGGCCGAGATCATCCAGCAGTGCCAAGCATTGTTCCTTGAACTTTGCCGCCCCGATCATTTTCATCTTGCCGTTCCCTCAGCCATATGGACAGATAATATAACCAGTCGCGTGTAATGTCCAACAGACCGACTGATCGACCCTCCGACTCGATCGATGGATATGATTGGTGATCGTTGGAACAGGGAGCTTCCTCGCAAATCAGCCCACGCTGAACAGTTGAGGGCCTACATGCTCCTCCCCCGGCTCCAGCGCTTGTGCCTGCCAAGCTTACGCTCGCGCTTCTCGGCCTTCTTGAGCAGTTCGCGGAGCTTCTCGGGATCGTCGAGGAGGTGGGCGAATCCCTGCTGTTCTTCTTCGCCGGTCTGGCCGGCCCGCTTCCGTGGCTTGTCGGCTTCGAAGAGCGTGTGAGCGAATCCCTGCTGTTCGCCTTCGTCCGTACGCCCGGCGCGATTTCGCGACTTGTCGCGCTCGTAGAGAACATGGGCGAAGCCTTGCTCCTGCCTGGGGGTCGGCTCGCGCCGGGGCTTCCGCGCCTCCGGCTTCGGCGCTTCCACGCGATTCTCCCGGAGGCGGTTGCGCAGCTGCTGGACGGAGAGCCGCGCGCGGGACCTGCCGAGCGTCATGGCGTCGAGCCAGGCCCCGAACCTTTCGTCGTCGGAGAGGATGGCCTCGCCGGTGGCTGCGAGCATTTCGGCCGCCTCGCGCCATCGGGGCCAGACGTCGAGGCGGGCAACAGGCACGCCCTGTTGCTCAGACCGGCGTTCGAGACCGTCATACACTTCGACAAGCCGCTCCGCCGCCGCCAGATAGCCCTCGGCGGTGTCTCGCGCCACGGTCTCGTCCTGGTGGTACTCGAGGAGTTCGCCGAGCACGTCGCGCGTGGGCTCGGAGAGGTCGGGGTGCCCGGCGAGCGAGCGCACGCGCGAAATCAGCGCCTCGTACCCGTCCAACAGAAGCAGCGGCAGGTCGGGCTCTTGGGCACGCGCGACGAGGTCGTTCCAGTCCCGTTGCAGATCGCTGTACAGGGTGCGCCAATCCGGCTCGGCTTCGGCCTCCGGGTCGGCTGAGGCCGTCGCGGGCGGACGCGCCGCGGCCGGGCGGGGTGATGCATGCTCTTCGCGGACTGCCTTGGCAGCTGCCTCGGCAGCTGCCTCGTCAGCGGTCTCGGCGACAGTAGCGGCGGTTTCAGCCGCAGCAACCTCGCCGATCCCCGCCACTTCGGCCGGTGCGTGCTGCCGTGCGGCGTGAGCCGCCCTGGCCTTGACGGAGCGCAGATACCGGCCAGCACGGGCATGCACCTGCGCGAGCTGCTCGACCTCGCCCTGGCCTATGCCGGCGCGCTCGGCCAGCAGGCGCTCGAACACCTGCGGCTTTCCACTGAACATCGCGGCCTTCTTCATCAGGGCGCCGTGGCGGTCGAGGGTCTCACGAAAGGCGGGGCTGAGCGCCACCGCCTCGCCTTCTGCACGCGCCCTCTCGCGAAGCTCGTCCCACGCCGCGAGCACGTGCGCGCGCTCCGCCGCGAACGCATCCACAGCGGCGCCGTGGCGCCAACCGTTGACCGCGTGGCGGATGTCCCGGGCGATGCGCACGATGGCGTTATCGTTCGCCGCTTCTTGTACATCGGACGCCTCTCCCTGCGCTTCTCTGCGATCCCCGCGCCCCGCACCTCGCGGCTTGTCTACGCCGGCCTTGACGCCGATATGCGCGTCTTTCTTTGCATCCCTCCACGCGCCGTCGGCGATGTAGTCGAGCGCCGCCTCCTTGGGCTGGGAGCGCGACCAGCGCTCCGCCAGATACGCCCTGATGTCGCTGTCCGTGACGGGCATGTCCGCCTGGTCCTCGGTCCGCCCGTCCGCGATGTCGATGACCAGCGGAGACCGATTGACGTAGACGTCGATGCCTTCACGGTGGCGGGTGGCCGCCGGGTATATGGTCTCGCGCGAGGGCCGATCGTCGACCAGGAGGAAGGCGCGGTCGACGGTGAGGCCCTGGGCCGAGGCGATGGTCATGGCGTAGCCGTAGTCTATGCGGATGTTGTCGTGGTAGTCGCGGATCTCGTCGTGTCGGAACGTAATGCGCCTGCCGTCGTCGGTGCGCGCCGTGATGTGGACCGAGGACTGGTCCTGCGACTGCTCCGGCTCGGCACCGCCCATGTCCGCCCCGAATTCCTTCCCTGCCGCCTCCCGGTTCCGGGCCTTGCGCGAGACCGCTGCACCTTCACGGGACCGCACGTCGATGTCTTCGACAGTGACGATGGTGCCGTTGAAGAGCTGCTTCTCCCATTGCGTCGCGCCGATGCGGAGGCGGTCGCCGACGGCGATCTCCAGCGGCTCCGTCACGCGCCCGTCCAGGTCGCGGCTGACCTCGATCACCGCGCGCTTGATGTCCGTCCTTTCTCCGAGCACGCGCTCCCGCATCAGCCACGATAGCGCCCGCGTTTCCGCCTTGGTGCGCGCAAGAACCACGGTCGATGCCTCCGGCTCGGCCTTCACATGCCGCGCCCAGTCGTCCACGAGCTTGCCGATGGTCTTCTCCTCGTCGTAACAGAGATGGAGGCGGTTGCGCAGATCCCACGCCTCGATAGCCTGTCCCGCCTCGCCGTCTCTCAGCGCCTCCGACACGGATACCTGCCACGGCGTGAACACGGGTTTGCGGTCCATCGCCTCGTACTCGGCAAGAATGGCATTGCGCTCCTTCGAACCGGTGAGCCCGGCCCTGAAGCGCGCCTGGTCCGGCATCTCCCCGTGCACGTGTACGAGCACATCCTCGAGGTCCGCCCTCTGGCGCCGGATGCGGTCGACGCGCACGCTGCCCGCGACATCGCGGATCAATCTGAGCCCCGGCCCCGCCTCCACCGGCTGCTGCTGCCGGGTGTCGCCTGCGAACACCACCTTGGCACCGTGGCGCTCGGAGAGCTGGAGGATGTGATGGGCCTGGCGTGTCGACAGCATCCCGGCCTCGTCCACCACGATCAGCGTGTTGGCGCCGATCTCGATCTGCCCCTTGGCAGCGAGTTTCAGGAGCTTGTCCACGCAGTAGGGACGGGCGTCGCAGTCGTCGCCCAGCGCCACGGCCGTGCGCCACGCGACGGCCGTCGGCACGATCTCGTAGCCCTGCTCCCTGTGGAGGTCGGTAATCGGTCTCAGCGTGGTGGTCTTGCCCGAGCCCGCCGCCCCCTCGATCACCGCGACGCGGCCGCCGCGCACGGTCGCATGGCGGATCGCAAGCGATTGCTCCTGGCTCAACGGATAACTCTGGTCAAGGAGCGCCTCCAACTTCTGCTTCACCGCCTCTTCAGGCAGACCGTGGTCGCTGTCGCCGGCCATGGCCTGCGCCATGTCCTTGACCGCCTGCTCCAGGCGCAAGTTGTGGCGGGTGGAATAGACCTCGGTGTGGGCCATGCCGGCGCGGGATTCCGCCGTCGGCTTCTTCGGCTCCAGCCGCTCGATCTCGGGGTTGCGGCGGAGACGCTCGATGGCCGTCGCCACAGCGTCACGGCCCATCAGCCCGGCGGCGGCGTTGGCCGCGGCCTCCACCATGTCGGGGCGGCGGAATACGGCTTCCTCGCGCGCGAGATGGGCAGGAAGGTCGTCGAGCCGATCGGTCAGCTCCCGAATCGCCTCGCGCGAGACCTCCACCTCATGGCCGGTCACGGCCTCGATCAGCGCCTCACGTTCGCAATAGCCTTGCGCCTCGCCACGCCAGCGCCTGTGCCTGACCTCCGGGTCGTTGTCGTGCGACTTGCCGGCCCGCGTCAGCTTGTTGACACCGGCCATGCGTGAGGCATTGCCCAGCGAGGGAATACCCAGCTCGCCGGCCCGAGCCACGATCGCCCTGCGCCGCTTCGACCAGAAGGCCTGCAGGTCCTCGGGCATCCCCTCGATACGGGTGAACTCGGCGTTGGAGCCATATCGCTCGATCCGCACCCCAAAACCCTGTTGCAGCTCCCAGGCCATGTAGGCGCGGAAGAGCGCACCAGCGGCCTTCTTCCAGCTGTAGACCGGGTACTGGTGGTGCGCCCGCCACCTGCCGTCTTCGCGGGTCCTGGCGGCGTTGAAGATCGTGCAGTGCACGTGAAGCTGAGGGTCGTTCTCGCGGCTGGTGCCATGGACGAAGGTGGCGCCCATCAGGTCGGCCTCCACGGCACGGCTGACACCGTTTGAGGAGACACGGGTATAGCTGCAATGGCGCAGCACCGAGTCTTCGAGCGCCGCACGGGCAGCGGAGGCCGCCATGGCCTCGATATTCTGGCGCATCTCCACATCGGCGATGGCCCACAGAGACGAGATGCTCTTGTCGACGGAGAAGGTCAGGTCGACGCCTGGGGAGCGGTCCGGGCTGCCGGCCCGCTGCACCAGCTTGCCTGAGCCATCAGGCGCAAAGCCGTTGTAGAGGCGGCGAAACTCGCCCGAGTCCACCTTGGCCCCGTCGTCCAGACCGAAGAGGCCCCTGGGGTTGAACCAGGCGCCGTCGGGCTCCTCTCCCGCCGTGTAGTACTCGTTGGGATGACGGTAGGAGCGCTGGCTCTCCAGGTAGTACTCGGCCGAGGCCATCTGGCCGATGGTGGCTACCACGGCGCAACCCTCACGGCGTTCGGAATGGCGCAATCACGCAAGCCGGCAGTGTTCATTCCGTTCAGCAAGGTCGTGCTCTCCGGATTCCGGCGCAATGCCTTGATATGCGAGCCACTTCTTCACCGATTGAGGTCGAGTGACCGATACAGCAGACGAGACTACCGCTCCGGTACTTATCCCGCAAGCGTTAGCTTGCACAGGTGTGATATGCTATTTTATCGAAACACCGCTGAGTGATGAGCGAGTTCGGCGCACCGCACCATCTTTTTCTTATGGCTGGCGCCCCGGAAACGTTGGTTGGAACCCTTGCTCCTATAGGGGCGGCGATGGCCTTGATATGAGAGAGGGCGCGGGCAACTCTGCGTAACTGTCTGGAATCACTGCGGGAAGGCGAGGAGGATCGCATGGTTGCGAGGCGCTTCAACGAATCGGATATCGACTTCGAGGCCATCGATGCGGACCTGGCGAAGTTGGCGCCGCCGAAGCTTATGCTCAAGGATGTGCTCGACCGCTTGCGGGAGCGCATGGTCGAGCAGCGTGCCAGGGGCGTGACCGTGGCGCAGATGCACGAGGTTCTGAAGGCGCGGGGCATTGAGCTGGGTGAGCGCAGTCTCAGAGCTTTCCTCGACAAGGGGGAGCTGCCGGGCCGCAAGGCGGCGAAGGCGGCGGCGCAGATGATGGACTCCGAGCCAGGTAAAGACGCGTTCTGAGTGAGGGGCGGGCGATGGCGCGAAAGCGCCGAGTGGAATCCGACCAGAGTCATTGCGATGACGCGGAGCGTCGAGCCCGGGACGGGTCGAACCCGGGACGGCGATGCGTCGTGCGAAGCACGGCGAGCTGTCGTGGGCGTCTGGCACACCTTGATATATGGGGGGAGCAGGCGAGCGCGCGGCGATGCCGCGAATGCGGCGAGCCGGGCGCGAGGCTGCGGCGGCGGAAGATGGGACCGAAGTGCCGCGCATGTGGAGCGCGAGCGGTGCGCGAAGCCGTGAGTGCGGCAAGCGCGCCGCGATGCGCGATGGTGGACACGGAGCAAAAGGGGGGCCGATCCCTCGCCGAAGCGAAGGACCGGCCGTGGCGGTAAAGGCGAGCGCCGCCTAAGGGGTGGCGCTGAGAACCGGTATGCCCATTTGGCGTGCCTTGTCGACCAGGTTGCCTGTGACCCCGCTGCCGGGGAAGGCGATGACGCCCTTGGGCAGCAGGTCGAGCAGCGCGTCGTTGCGCCTGAAGGGTGCGGCTCGTCCGTGCGCCTTCCAGTCCGGGCGGACGATCAGCTGGTGCACACCTCTGGCCTCGGCCCACTTCGCCGCTACCGTCTCGATGCCGGGGGCGCCGCCATGGACGAGCACCAGTGCGCCGTGAAAAGGCGCCGTTACCCAGCGGGTGCGAAACCCGCCCGGCAACTGTCGTTCCAGCCGGTAGCAATCGGAGCGAGTGACGGAGGCAACGACATGGCTTGAAGCACTCCGGTGGAAAGGGCCACCTTGGGTGGCTCAGCGACCATGCGGGCCGCAACGCGAGTGAACGCCGAGCAGGCCTCGAAACGCACAATGCGGGAGCCGACCCGCCTGGTGTACGGGGAAGGCTGCCACCGACCGAGAAGCGAACGACGAGAGCACCGGTCGGTCCCGCCGGGGTAATGGCGGCGGCACGCATGGAAGAGGGAAGCGGTAGCAACACGGGAAGCCCTGTCGGTGGTGCGCACACACCAACCGGAACCCCGTGAGGGGCCGGCCGGGCCGGCAGGGTGGCGGATGGGCTCGCAGTACCGCAGAAGCCGGGTAATGCCGGTGGAGGAAAGGAGCCCTGGTTCGAGAGCAATGCGGAAAGGACGAAGGGCGTGATCACTGGCGAAGACCTAACAGGATCAGACAAAGTTCGGCGACTCCAATCCGTGTTACATGCGAAAGCTAAGGAAGAACCCGACCGGCGATTTCACTCGCTAATCGACAAGGCATGGCGGGCGGACTTCTTGATGGAAGCCTGGGCACAGGTTCGCCGCAATGGCGGCTCTGCCGGGGTGGACGGAGAGACCGTCAAGAGCGTCGAGTCGTACGGCGTAGACCGCTGGCTCGGGGAATTGGCGCGGGATCTGAAGGATGGGACCTACGAACCAAAGCCGGTGCGGCAGGTCCTGATCCCGAAGAAACAGCCCGGCAAGTTCCGGCCATTGGGCATCCCTTGTATCAGGGATCGGGTGGCTCAGACGTCAGCGATGCTCGTGCTGACGCCGATTTTTGAGGCCGATCTACAACCCGAACAGTACGCCTACAGGCCGGAGCGGAGCGCGCATGACGCAGTAAATCGCGTACATAGCCTGCTTTATAAGGGGCACAATGAGGTTGTTGACTGCGACCTGTCCAACTACTTCGGTGAAATCCCCCACGCCGAACTAATGAAGAGCCTCGCCCGGCGCATCAGCGACGGGCGGATGTTAGCGCTCATCAAGGCGTGGTTGGAAATGCCTGTCGAAGAGGACGACGGCAAGGGCGGCATACGCCGCACGAACCGGGCGCGGAAGGAGCGGAAAGGGACGCCTCAGGGGTCCCCGATCTCGCCCCTACTCAGCAACATCTATATGCGGCGCTTCATACTGGGCTGGAAGGCGCTGGGCTACGGCCAGCGCTTCTGTGCGGAGATCGTGGTTTACGCGGACGACCTCTGCGTGCTTAGCAAAGCCCCGGCGGCGGAAACGCTGACGGCGGTCAAGCGGCTCATGGATGGACTGAAGCTGACGGTCAACGAGCGGAAAACCCGGTGCCTGCGGTGCCCGGAGGAGTCACTTGAGTTTCTGGGCTACCGCATCGGGCGCAACTATCGACCCCAAGGGAAGGGGGCATACATCGGCACCCGGCCCAGCAAGGCCAGCGTCCGAAGCATATGCCGCAAGATCAGCGACATGACAGCGGGTGGGTACGGCGGACGATCGCCCGAAGAGATGGTGGAACGCCTGAACCGCACAATGATTGGGTGGGCGAACTACTTCTGCATCGGGCAGGTCAGCCCGGCCTACGCCGCGGTCAACCAACACACGGCCAAGCGGCTACGCCAGTGGCTCAGTCGAAAGCATAAGACGCAGAAGTGGAGTCTCGTGCACTTCCCGGACCCCAGGCTATACGACAGGTATGGCCTCCACCGTCTGACGCGGCAGACCATGGGCCTTTCGAGCGCGAAGGCATGATCTCGTCCGAAAGCCGGATGCGGGAGAACCGCACGTCCGGTTTGATGAGCGGGGGACTGGAAACGCGGCCAAGGGAAACGGATTGAGGCCCGGAGCGAAAGCGACGGATTAGCCACCGGACCCTAAAGCTGGCGCGCCAGCCCCCGACTCTACTGTCCCCGTGCTTCTCGTGGGTGCGGTCGAGGACGCTCCAGACGGCGGCGGGGTCTGCGACCTCCTTGCCGCCGGTCACCGCTACCAGGGTGCCCTGCGGCAGGTGGGCGCGCATCTCGCTGTCCTTGCGGGCGCGTCTGTAGTCGCGGGCGTCGATGGCTGCGGACGTGAGCGCTCCGGTCTTCGAGGTATGCGATCCGTTGCGGGGCCGCCAGATATCGTTGGTCTCGGCGAGGTAGGCATCGGCGGCGGTATCGCGCAGGGTCTCGAAGGCGTCCCGCCGGTCGCCGAGGTTCTGCGCGCGTGCCGTGAGGAGCTGCAGCTCCCACGCCTTCACCTCTGTCCCGTCCTGGGCCGCCTCCAGGTCCTTCATCTCCGGGGTGATCCTGTCGACGGCCCTGTCGAGGCGTCCGATCTGTGCGTGGAAGCAGTTCACCAGGCTCCACATGAGCGCCTCGCGCTCGTCGGCCATCTGTGTGCCCTCCACGGTGACGCCGTCCACCATGATGCGGATGGCCTCGCTCAGTGCTTCGGTGGCGTCGTCTTCGTCCCAGATCTCGCGGCTGTCGATCTCGCCGCGCTCGGGCGAAGCGCCGTAGAGTGCGATGTTCTCGCAGATGGCTGCGGTCTGTGAAGCGGTTGCGGTGTCCTGGCGCGTGTCGATCATGTCGACCTCCCTTTCGTTCATCCTCCGGGGCGGTATGCCCGTCGTGATGTGTTGTTGGGACACGCGCCCGCAGGGCCGGCACCTTCTCCTAGAGTTCCCTGGACCGGATTCGGTGCGGAAGATGCCCGATTTGGTGCGGAAGTCGACGTTCTGCGGGACACGGACGAGGTCTTGGGGAGTTCGGGCAAGTCGACTTCACGGTCGGGCATCTTCACGGCCGGTCCT
The DNA here is from genome assembly GCA_965207055.1 of Alphaproteobacteria bacterium. Classification (GTDB taxonomy): domain Bacteria; phylum Pseudomonadota; class Alphaproteobacteria; order UBA828; family UBA828; genus WTGU01. The sequence continues at coordinate 101,037 of CBDBLP010000002.1, forward strand.
GGGAACTCTTGGAGAAGGTCGGAGGGAGCGGAGCGACCGGAGAACCCGCCAGGGTTGCCGGACCGAGGACGCGTGGCACAATGGCGCCTCACGACGGGGTACGACCTCCCTCTCCCCACGCACGGCATCCCTTTTTCTTTTCCTGCTGGCGGCATGTGCACGGGAGCGAGAGCAGGTGCGAAGCGGGCTCTGGCCGGACTGCACGAAAAAGGGGAGCGCCCCTGCGCCGATGATCGACGGAGGGACGCTCCCCAGTGGCAAGGGAGGAGAGGGAGGATGCGGCGTCAGGGCCGTTCGATCATCGCCGGGTGCACCGGCGGCGGTGTCCAGGGGACGAGATCGCGGTCGACCAGCATGCGCGCGACGGTCGGCTTGACGGCGTCGCGGTCGTCGACCAGCCGGGGACCCCGGTGGTCGTCGAAAAGGTGCAGGGCATAGTAGGACCGGCCGGGCTCAGGGCTCGCTGCGTCGGGCCGCTTGGTGACGATCCCTACCGTCTCGCCGAAGACGACGATATCGCACTCGTCGCCGAGGCGACGGCGGAAGCGGACATCGCGGATCGAGAAATCGCAGCTCGACATGGCGTGTCTCCGGGGAGGCAGCGGGAGCGCGGCCGCGCCCGTCAGGGCGCCGCGCCGCGTCCCGGTCGATGAGAAGAGAAGGGCCGGTCCCGAGGCCCTGGGGAAGGGCGAGACCGGCCCGGAGACGGGAGGGAGGGCCCGCCTCAGAAAGGCAAGTCCTGGCCAGCCAACGGGTCGGCAGCGGCGGTCGCAACCGGCGTTGCGGCCTCGCCGTTGGACGCCTCGGCGCCGTTGCCGTTGTTCGACGCCGGGCGCTCGAGGAACTGGATCCGCGAGCCCGGAACGAGGATGATCTCGGTCGAGTAGCGGTCAGAATCCTCGCCGTCCTTGCGCCACTTGCGGGTCTGCAACTTGCCCGCTACGTAGACCAGACGGCCCTTCTTCGCGTGCTTCTCCAGCATGTCGACCAGGCCGCCCTGGAAGGTCACGATCCGGTGCCACTCTGTCCTGTCGATTCTCTCGCCTGAAGTGCGATCCAGGAAACTTTCGTCGGTCGCCACCGACAAGTTGGCGACGCGCCCGCCAGACGTGAGGTTGCTGATGACGACGTCGGCGCCCAGGCGCCCGATGATCTGCGCGGAGTTGAGTCCGAAAGACATTGTGCGTCTCCTAAGGTTCCAGGTTTCTGACGATGGGTGACGAGCGGGTCAGGGGACACTCTCTCGACCCCCTCCCTGCTCACCCTCTTCAAGCCCTCCTCGAACTCTTGCCTGCCGCCTGCCCCGATGTCCGTGGGTAGGCGTCGGCCTCGCCAGCCGCACCGACGGGGGCATCGGCCGCGGTGCGGGAGAAGCCGGCGGCGCACGTCAATATGCGCGCGGCTCCCGGCTCGAAGGAACAGGCAGTGGGGACCGCAGCTTCGTGGCGCGAAGCGCCGCGCGTGGAAACGAGGTGGGCGCGATGTTCGCGCGGCGAGTGCGGTTGGGGCCCCGGCCGTCGTCTGCGGTTTGACCGAATGCGCCGCATGGCTAAGGTGCAGCGGCACCTCGGCGGGAGTGAGCAATTGCACCAATGGCGGCAGCAACACTGACTCGTGCCGACGCTGGCAAAGTATGCCGTGGGCGTCTGAGGTGTTGGTAGAAGCGAGGCTGGGACATGGAGCAAACGCGGCGGAAAAATGCGGCAGGGGACTGGTTGCGGGGACAGATCCTCGGCCGCACGGTCTTGGCCGCCATGATGCTCATGATTGTCGCGGGTTTCGGGCTGGGGTTCGCGGTGCGGGGGCTATCCTTCTTCGACGGAAGGACGGGAACGCTGGTGGCCATGGCGCTTCTGGTGGGGGTAGTGCTGGCGTTCGCCGCCTATCATCGGTTCATTCTGGGAAGCGATGCCCGATGGGGCCGGGGCTTCACGGCCGAGCGGCAGGTCGGCGATCTCATCGAGCATGCCCTCGCCAAGCCCGGCTGCGCGTTTGCGCACGACGTCAAGGAAGCTCTGGGCGGTGCCGGCAATGTTGATCACGTCGTGATGACGCCGGTGGGCATCTGGGTTGTCGAAACCAAGTCGAGCTGGGTGGCCCGACGCCGATTTCCCAGGGTTCTGCAACAGGTGGTGAGGAACGCGCGCCGGGTGCGCCGCCATTTGGGCACGTCTCTTCCGATTCGCGGCGTGCTGATCATTGCGGACCGCGGTGATGGCACTTTGGAGGAAGACTACGACTCTGGAGGAGAGCCGGTGAAGGCCTTCGACCCGAAGACGTTCTGGCGTCTGCTTCGCTGCGAGTGCGAGCACCGTCCTCCCGCCGAACTTTCGCCGGATGTGGCAAGAGTGGAAAGGCTGGTATGGCACCTCGGCTCGAAGAGCCATCTGGAATCATGAGTGCGACCGTGCGTGGGCCAGTGTACCCGGCACAGAAAGCCAAGCATGCCGGCCTGCGCGCAGCGGCGCAGGTAGCCCCAATTCAGCGCGCGCTCGCCGATGGTTTGCCGCCGAGGCACAAGCTCCCGACGGCCAACAATCAAGTCATCGCGGCCATGGTGGAGTCGTCAGCGATGAGCTCGACCTGGCCGGGGTCGAGGCGGGCAAACGCCAGCGAGGCCACTGCCTCGGCCTCGATATTGCTGACGATGGGTGACGAGCGGGTCAGGGGACACGCTCTTCACCCCTTCCCTGCTCACCCTTCCCCAAGCCCTGCTCGAACTCTTGCCTGCTGGTGCCCCGACCTACATGGGTACGCGCCGGCCTCGCCAACCGCACCGACGAGGGCATCGGCTGCGGCGAGGGGCAAGCCGGTGGCCGACGCCACCGAGCGCGGCGCTGGGGCCGAAGGAACAGGTAGTGGGGGCCGCAGCATCGTGGCGCGAAGCGCCACACGTGGAAATGAGGTGGGCGCGATGTTCGCGCCGCAAATGCGGGTGGGGCCCCGGCCCCAGGTTGCATCACCGGACGGGAAGGAGCCCACGCCGCCATGGAAGCAACCGGCCCGGCGGCGCGGTTCAGTGAATGGTGTAGCTCTGCGATTCACCTGCGTACTGCAAGCGGCCGACGACCGCGCTCCAGGCGCTTCTGTCGCGGTAGCCGAGCCGGCGGTTGAGCCGGTCGCAGATACGGAGCGCGTCGCCGGCGTTCAGCGCGATCAGCGAGGTGGGGATACAGCTCCCGAAACCCTCGACCGCGATCGCGACGCGGTAAACCCCGTCCTCGGGCAGGGCTTCGCAGAAGAACGCGAGCTCGGGTACGTCGGGCAGGATATGATGAAACATGGAGGGATCCTCGCAGTCTATGGTGGGGGTGCCCGCCGCCGCGGGATTGGTAGCTGCGACCCGGCCAGGCCGGCATCCGGGATCAAGTCCACGCGGTCAGGGTGTCCATGGGCGATTGATCGACGAGGACCTCCACCCGGTCGAGCGAGAGCCTGGAATAGGCCACGGCGACCGCCACGTCCTCCCAGCTGTCCCAAGTGCCGAGATCGTCGCCCGTGACCGGATCGATCACGGTGTAGCGGGGCGGATAGGACGGCAGGCCGCGGAAGTGCTGCGAGCGCTCATACGAACGCGTCGCACAGGGCTCGCATCTCGAAGCCCCCTGGCTGGGGCGGTTGCAATCCGTGCAGCGCCCTGCGGCGCGCCGGGCCCAATAGCGGTGCCGGCTGGCGGCATTCTTGCGCTGAGGCTGACTGCGCTCGGCCTCGAGCACCGCGCAGCGGGCGCACCGCGACCCGCCGTCGATGGTCGACCTGCAGCAGCGGGTGCACAAGCCGGCCTGCCTGCGTTGGTCATAGCGCCGTTTCCCGGAGGCTCGGCGGCTCTGCCTGCAGGGCTCGCAGGTCGTGCCGCCCTCAGCCGGAGGCCGCCTGCCGCAGCGCACGCACCGGCCTGTCTCCTGGCGTGCGCGCCGTCGCTTGCTGCTCGACTCGCGCCCGGCCCGGCGCCGGGTGTCCGCATTGCGGCCACCGTAAAGGGCGCCGGCAGCGGCGGCCTTCCGGTAGCGCGCGCGTTCGCGGGCGCGTCGCTTCTCGGCGCATGGATCGCAGAGGCTGCGCTCAGGTGCGCCCGGCGCCTTGCCGCAGAGGATGCAGGTGCCGGCCTCGCGGCGCTCCTCGACCCGCCTGCGATAGCGCCTGCGCTGGGACGCCCTGGCCTTGGCGGGATCGCGCACCGGTCTGCCCTCGGCCCTCAGCCGCGCGTCGCGGGCGCGGCTCGCCTTGTTGGTTTTGTCCGCACACGGTTGGCAGATGGCGCGGTCAGGCGCAGGGTCCTGCTTGCCGCACTTCGGGCACAGGCCCCGGGCGACGCGCTCGGCGCTGCGGCGATGGTAGCGCTCGCGGTCCCGCGAGCGGCGCTTGGCAATGTCCTTGTAGGCCATGTCGACCTCCTCGCTGCCGATGCGGAACATGGCAGAGGGCGTCCGGCCCGCTGCCGGCCGAGAGGCTGCTCAGTCTCTCTGGCGGCGATCGGAGCGCCCGGGTCGGACGCCCCGCCGCATGCCCGTCAGCGATGCCTGCGCTGGGCGAGGAAGCCACAACTCCACTCGCCCCAGAACTGCACCCCGCTGTCTTCGAGGTTCACCGCAGTGCAGACGATGATCTCGTCGCGAGCGGGCCGCATCTTCGTGACGTTGCTCAGGCTGGTAACCGTGTGCCGCCGCGGCCTGCGCTTCCTTCCCCGTGCCGGGGGTGCGGGGATGGGCACGGGGCTGATCCCGCCGTCGGCCGCCGAGCGGAAGCGCTCGACGACGTAGCGGTCGTCCTCGAGGCCCCGCCCGAAGATATGGACGAGAAAGGTTTCGGTGTTGCCGTGCTTCAAGCTGCCGATCTGCATGACACCCTCTGCCTGGTGGATGGTTGGAAGCGGCGGGGACGGCCTCTCTCCGGAAGCCCGCCTCCGCCGCCCCGCTCCAGGCCAGCCTCTCGCTCTCCGCGGCGCGCAGCCACGGCAGCGGCGAGGGCGATGGTTGAGGCCGGCGGGATGCCGGTTCTGCCGGACATGGGTAAGATGGCGGGATGTCCGGGCGGGGATCTGCCGGTCGGGCGGTGGCCGAGAGCCAGCCTGACCTCTTCGATGAGCGCGGCCTGATCGACGCAGGCTGCGCCAGCGCGACGGCCGCGCCGGAGGTGCTGCCTGACTCGGCCAGTCTCTCCGATGCGGCGCTGATCGCGCTACTGCCGCAGGCCGGGATGTCGAACGTGGAAGCGCTGTTGTCGCGCAAACTCGTGGCGACGGTGCCCGCGCTGGAGAGGCTGTGGAGGCGCTTCGGCGGTTTCGGCATGCGCGCGCCGCTGGTGGAACAGCGCGTGGTCCTGAGCACACTCGCCCAGCTCGAGGACGCGCGCGCCTGCTCGGCACTCAGGGAGATCGTGCTGTCGAAGGGACTGCCGGCATCGCTTCTTCCTTTGGCCATGCGGGCGGCGGCGGAGGCGGCGCTGTCCTTGCCCGCCGGGTTCGTCGGCCCGCTTCTTGCGCACGAGGAGGTGGCGGTACGGGCGGCGGCCTTTGCGCTGGCACCGAGGGCCGGGGTCCCGGTCGAGCTGCTTCGCGAGGGGCTGAGCGATACGTCGCCCCCGGTGCGGCGTCTGGCGGCGATTGCCCTGGGCATCGCCGGGGACGCGGCAGCTATGGCCCACCTTGCGGCCGAGCTCGCGCGCGAGCCGTCGGAGGAGGTGATCGAGGCGCTGACGATGATCGGGGACGAGGACGCGATCGTTCATCTCGGCCGGTGCGCCGAGAATCATCCCGTGCTCGCGGGGACCGTGCTCGACGCCCTGCGGGACATGGATAGCGCGCGGGCGCAGCGGCTCGTTCATCGCCTGCAGGCGGGCGGCGGGGCATAAGGGGGGCCGCCGGTGCGGGAGCGATGGCCGGTGACGCCGCAGGTTCAAGTTCGGCGAGCCGGACCCGGCCATGGCGGAGAGGCGGGAATGGTGAGCGGCGGTGATAGTCCCGGCTCGGGCGCCCCGCGCACCGTCAAGCGCTCACGCTACGCCCTGCCATCGGACCTGCCGGGCTCGTTGCGCCACCTCGACGACGCTCAGATCGACGGGCTGCTGCGTGCGGTCGTCGACGAGGCGCGCCGGCGGGGCCGCCCGGTCGGCGGCGAACGCGTCCCGTCGCCGGCTTCAGGACCGGAGAAACCGGCACCGGCCACCGGTGGTAAGTCAAAGCGGCGGCCGCTGCCGCTCGCGCCAGGTCAGGCGAGACTGGTCCGTGCCGCGTTCGAAGCCGGCGTCAAACCCGCGGCCATCGCCCGACAGCTGCATCTGTCCCGCGCGCAGGTGGAGCAGGTTCTTGGGGGCGCAAGCGCGGAGAACGCTGATCGCCCCGCGGAACAACTGCGCCAACCGCAGAATCCGGCCTCGGGCCTCCTTCGGCGGTGCGCTACTCCGCACCGCCGAAGAATGCCAGACACCTGCGCGCCAACGGCTTGTCCCGGCCCCTCGGCGTGAGCGCGGCATGAAAACGCTCTCCGGTCTCGACGAAGCCGCCGGGCAGCGCCACCAGAAGCCCACTCTCCACGTGCCGCCCGACCAGATGCCGCCAGCCAAGCACCACCCCGTGGCCGGCGAGGGCGGCTTCCAGAGCATGCGTGTAGCTGTCACGCGCCCCGTACCGGGGCACGGAGGCCGGACGGCCGGCAGCCTCGAACCACGTCTCCCACGACGCCTGGTGCTCCGCCGGACCCGAAGTGCAGAGAAAGGTCAGTCCGCTCCAGCCCGCGACCGGGCCGTCCAGAACCTCCGCATGAAGGGCGGCATAGCCCGGCGAGCAGAAAGCGCCGACCGCCTCGGCAGCGATGACCGCGCGATCCTCCGGTGCGGCGATCCCCGCGTCCCAGGTCAGGATCACGTCAGCCTCGGCCTCCGGCGGCGAGGACACGATACCGTGGGACCGGGCGAGGATGCGAATCTGGGTTTCTGCCCCCAGCGCCTCCCGCAGAGCGTCGAGCCCGGGCATTACGAAGAGGTGCGAGACCTCCTCGGAGCACGCGATAACCACCTCCGCCGGTTCTACGTCGGAGAGCGCCGCCACCTCCGCAGCGCCCGCCCGGAGCGCCCCGGGCCCGACAAGCACGGCCTTGCGATAGAGGTGGCCGGCGGCGGTCAGGCTCACGCCGGTTCGGGAGCGTTCGAACAGGCGTGCGGAGAGCTGCCTCTCTAGGCTCCCGATCTGGCGGCTTATCGCAGACTGCGAGGTGCCCAGCTCTCGCGCCGTCCGCGAGAAGTTGCCGAGACGCGCGGCGCTCTCGAAAGCGATCAGGGTGCTCGTGGACGGAACCCCGTCCGGCCCGCGACCGGTCATTGTCCCGGCCGTGCGCTCATACGCCGGGTTCGCATGGACCTGCCTCGGACTCTCGGCCGCGCCGAGGCCATTCCCCCGATGGGAGTGAAAACCGAGGTGCGGGAGGATGTGTCGACAGCGGCTCGGTGCTGTGGCGTCTGCGATCTTGCGGGAAGGAATCCGGTCGTGCTGGCTGCGAGAGCCTCTCCACGTTCACGCGGCCTCCCCCGGCGCCGTCCTCCGCGTCAGCGTTACCACGTTGCGGCCCTTCTCCCGCCGGTACGTCACCGTGTCCATCCTCTTGCGAACGAGATAGATGCCGAGGCCGCCCTTTGCGCCCTCCTCCGGCGCAGCGGACAAATCCGGCTCCGGTGTCTGCAACGGATCGAGCGCCCTGCCGTCGTCCGCGATCTCCACGCTCAGCGTGCTGCCCTCGATGCGCAGGGCGAGATCGATCCGGTGCTCCCCGTCGTCGTCGTAGCCGTAGCCGATCGTGTTGATCACCAGCTCGTCGACCGCCAAAGTGACGTCGAAGGAAATACTGTGCGCCAGATCGTGCGCCACGCAAAACGCGTCGATCCTGGCGGCAGCGCTGCTGATGCCGCGCAGATCGTTGGCTACCGAGAACTCGAGTGTGTCGCCAATGCCGGTCATTCGCCGGTCTCCTCGACCCCCGATCCACGCCTCACGCTGCAAACGGCGTTCGTCCCGCGCGGCCCTACCGCCGCGACGGCTCCACGATGATGCGCCCCCGGCCACGTCTCAGCAGATAGCCGCCGCGCGGAATAGCCAACGTACCCTGCTGGATCAGCGGCCATAGGGTGTCGACGATCAGCGCTGCGTTCTCATCCGGCGTAGCTCTCGCAGCCGTCGGCTGCGACGAGAGCCAGTCGAGGAAGGCTCGTTCGCCGATCTCGTCGCCGACGGAATGCCGCAGCGCGTTCAACTTTCTCAACTGCATCTTGGCCAACGTGGACTCTTCGATCTGCATTCCGGGCATGTGGGCCTGCTCCTCCAAGCATGGGATGGCTGCCGATGCCCGCAGACTATAGCAGGTCGCCCGAACCGCTGCCGCTACCGGCCCCGCGCAACGGAAATCGGCGCAGATGCCGGTGAGCAATCCGCGCTGCTGCCTGGCGCACGGTATCCCTTGTCTGATGAGCCTGCCGCCGAGGCGCACAGAGGCAGCAACGGTCATGCTCTGCATCGCTGGAAGTGGTGGATTACGCGGGCTACGCTTCGACCGGCACCAAGGCTTCCTTTTCGTTGGATTATTCGAGTGCCCCCGAGTTGCTTTTCTCGTGATGGGTTGGTGAATGCTTCCTGGAGTGCAGCGTCAAGATCGGACGAGAGCGGGCTGTGAACCTCTTGCAACCGACTGATCGACAACGACTATGCGCGCTGCCCCAGCCGAGCGTGTCGATAGTCCTGATGGTGCACAACCATTGGCACATCGAGAACAAGCCTTCCCACTACATTACTTGAAGAGCGGCGCGGCGGGAGAGCTGTGCTCGACCAGCCCGAAACCGGCATCCCGCCGGCCCTAGCGGATCCCATGTAGCCGCCCAGGCAAGCGAAGCGACGATCTGGATCAGCCAGAGCCCGCCCGATCTCCGACATCGCGGACCCTCAGACGCGACTAAGATATGGTTCTGATCTTGCAAGGCGGCCATTTTGTGCGCGGCACGAAGCGTGCGACCATCGACCGGCAGCCCACCGAAGCAGGGAGCGGCGGTTCGTGTCGAACAATGCACAGGTCCGTGCCTGGCTGGACGAGCTTGGCGCCGCCGACGGCCCGGATGCCGTCATGGAACTGGCGCGGGACTTCAGTCCTGCGCTCCTGGCGACGCCCGGCCTCGCCCTCGCCCTGGTGGTGGGAGGGGAGGCGGACGCGGCGCGCCGGCTGCTGCTGTTCCAGATCCTGGTGGACGATGCCCGCCGGGACCTGGAGAACGGTGGGCGATTGGGCGAGGGTTTTCTGGCGGAGGCGAGCGGCGCCATCAAGGGCTTGGCGATGGCCGGCGCGCTCGACCGCGATACGGCCATGGCGCTGGCCCGGGCCTATGCCGCAGCCGGGCTGGATGCACCGGAGAGCCTGGCCGCGTTCATTCTCGGCGACGCCACAGACATGGCCGAGACGGCGGCTTTTGCGGACGATTTCGACACGGTGCTCGACAAGCTGCGGGACGATACGGAGGGCGGCGACTACATGCTGCACGCTCTCCTGAAAGAGATGCTCGGGGCCATACCGGCCCCGCTCCGCTCTGGGCTCGTGCACCATGTTGCGGGCCGGGACGAGGCATGGTGCGGGCGCCTCGCCCTGTACTGGCTTCTGGACGCGGCGCCGGAGGTTCGGCTGGCTGCGGCTGGCGGCATCGGCGAACGGGCGCGGCATCGCGCGCTGGACGCCGCTGCGGCCGCGCCGCTTCCCCTGGTGCGGAGCTGGATGCCGGCGGACGACGCCCGCAGGGCGGTGGACGCGCTGCTCGGCGATGCGCACCGGCCCGAACTCGCGGCTTCCCTCGAACGCCGCGCCCTGCGGCCGGCGCGTCTCCTGGGAAGCCTGCCGGACGGCTCGGGCAGCCAGAGCCTCGCCGTGGAGCTCTCCGGCGAGGACGGCCCTGCGGCGGCGCTTGTGCTGCTCAAGGCCGGACAGGGAGTGAAGGACGCCTTCGTGGCGAGGGGCGGCCGCGCGATCGACGCGGTCCGGGAACAGGCCGAGGAGGCGGCATGCTCGGAACTCGCCTGGGAGGCGCTGGAACCGATGCTGTCTGCGGCCCTTGCGGAGGGACTGTCGGCCGGGCGGCCGGCGCCCCCCGGCTTGATCGACGTGACCGAATGGTGCGGCCTGGCGGCACTTCGTCCGCGGCCGATGACGGCGCGGGCATGGCTGGCGCACGTCGATCCGGATGGCGTGATTGCCGCTCTGCCAGCAGGCGAGCGCGACCGGCTGGTGGGCGCCAGCGCGCGCTGGCCACTGTCCCATCCCCTGGTCGAGACCTGGTTCGAGGGGACGGCGGTCGTGGCGGAAGCGCTGGAGGGCGCGGGGAGCCTGCGCCAGGCCGAGGCGTGGCTGTGGGAGGCCATCGGGGAACAGCGCGGCTTCTGGGCGCTTCTGATGCTGAAGTCGGCGGACGTGCTGAAGGCCAGCGGCGAGGACGCGGACTGGCGCTCGTTTGCGGCGACCGCGGCAGCGCTGCTCAACGGCCGGCCGCTGCGGGAGGTCCCGGTTATGGAGTGCATCTTCGAGGCCAGCATCGCTGCGTGGCGGGCGGAGGAACGCGGGCCCGGCGATGGCGGCCCGGGGTAGGTTCCGCGGCTCGGCCCCGCGGCGTGCCGGGACGTGCGAGGCCCCGGGAACGTGGTCTCGGCCGGGGCGGCGTCCGTCGGTTTCGGGATGGTCGCAGGGAGGGACGACGCGCGGCGGATGCCTCGGCCTTCGATGGCCCGGCCTCCTCGCCGGTAGCGGGCTCGATCGCGCGCGGCCGGATGCGCGGTCATCTCACCCGCGCCGAACCGGACCGCGCGCCTGCGCCGGACGCGGCAGCTGCCTTACGTCCGGCAGCAGTGTGGGGATCGGCACGGGACAACCCGCAAGGTCCATCATGTTCTGCTCGGCCGTGTTGGGCAGCATGTGGGGCTGGTGGCTAGGAATACGAGAAAGAGACGCCCACACAGAGAGTTATCGGAGACGGCGACCACCACTCCCGCGCGGCCTGTCAGCACTTCAGTGTGCTTCCATGTACCTGAGGGACGCTCGCCAGATATGTCCCCCGTCCTCTTGCCCCCGGCCTTCGCCAGCGGTTAATTGTCTTGATCGAATGCGGGTCCCGGAAGAGCACGCCGACCATCCTGTTCACTCACTTGAAGTGTGGGGAGAATTGGTCGATTCTTCCCATGTCAGCACTACTTCGCGAGATCGGTGATGCGAACGCCGCTCAATTCGTTACGCGCCTTCGAAGTCGCGGTCCGCAAGGGCTCCTTAGCTGCGGCGGCCCTTGAACTATGCGTTACGCCCAGTGCCGTAAGCCGCCAAATCAGGAACCTCGAGGTCGAACTGGACGTCGCTCTTCTTGTCCGTGACGGTCGTAGCGTGCGTCCGACCAACGCCGGTGAGCGTCTGCATGGAGAATTGCAGACTGCGTTTTCTCAGATCGCCGAGACTGTGGAGGGTTTGGGCAAGCGACGCTCGCGCGACCGGCTCAGCATCTTCTGCCCACCGATGTTCGCGTTGGCCTGGCTGATTCCGCGTATCGATCGCTTCGGTCTCCAATCCGAAGTGAGCATTGAGGACAAGTGGACGTGCGCTGACACGCATCCGCCTTCGGCGGACCTGATCATCGACTACGGCCGGCACACGCCCGCCGAGGGCTTCGTCATCGAGGCGCTCACCGAAGAGGAGATATTTCCGGTGTGCAACCCGGACCTCGGCCAGCGCATTGCCGAGCAAGGCGGCAGCCTCTCCGAAGTCACGCTTCTGCACCGCAAGGGCATCCCGGAGACTGCGCACTGGCCGGGTTGGAAGGGTTTCGCAGCGGCTGCGAAGCTGGACCGCAGCTTCGACTTCACACAAGGTCTGCACCTCTCTACGGCGCTCATCCTAGAGGCCGCACGCAACGGAAAGGGACTGCTGCTCACCAGCAATACCGTCGCCCACGACGACCTGACCGCGGGTCGCCTGGTGCGCCCTATTGCAGAGAGCATGGGCAACGGCTGCGGCTACTGGCTTCAGGTACCCAAGTCGCGGCTCGGTCAGTCGGGGGTCGCCGCCTGCCGCGCCTGGCTTCAGGAGGAAATCGCCTCCTGCTTCTCAGCGCCATCTCTGCCCGAAACGGGTATGCGCAGGGAGATGGAGCGTGCGGCTCCATCGGGGTGAGGTGAGAACGCCACTTGAGTTTCTGCAGCCTCATAAGAGTTGCCCGGGCGAGCGACCTCAGATAAGGGAGGCGCACTCAGCTTCGGGAGCTCAAGAGAGTTCAATGGAAAAGGACAGCCTGATTCTCATTCTTCTGCGTCGGTTTCCCGGATTGGACGACGATGAACTCACTAGGCTCTCCGGCTTGGCGTCGGTCCGGCGGGTGCAGCGGGTCTGCCGCGATCTGGCGAGGCGCGAGCTGCTGGAGCGCAGAGCCGGGCCGAACGGGAGAATCGAGAACTATGCGCTCGGATCCGAGCCGTGACTTGTTTCCCTCGGTGTGTGCGTTCGCGCGCTCGCCGACTGGGACAGCCCGACAAGAACCTCGAACGGCTTGGCGCAGGCGTGATGGAAGGTGTCTTTGGCCGCACACGGATTTGCCGTCCCATACGCCATCGCCGCCCCCCAATGAGCAAACGGTTGCTCAGGAATGCCTTGGGGTTCCTGGGAGGATTCGAATTTTGTGCTCATTTAGTGATTATTTCGCGTGCACTGGTGTTCTTGCCAAGCTCTCGTGTCCTTCCAATACACTGATTTTCAATGAGCATTTCTCTAACCCTGATCGGTCGTACCGGTGGTGAGAAATGCGGGTTGACCCTCAGCTTTCCGCTGCCTCTTCGGGGAGCGGGCGGGGCCGGCCGTTGTCGTCGATGGCAACGTAGATGAAGGTGCCTTCGGTCACCTTCACCTCCACGGTGCCGCGCCGCCGGCGCGCCCAGGTCTGGATGTCGATGGTGATCGAGGTCGTCCCGGTCTTCACCACCTCGGCGTAGCAGGTCACCAGGTCGCCGACGGCGATCGGGGCGTGGAAGCGCATCGCCTCCACCGCCACCGTGGCCAGGCGTCCGCCGGCACGCCGCGCCGCCACGACACCGCCGGCGAGGTCCATCTGCGCCAGCACCCAGCCGCCGAAAATATCGCCGTTGGGGTTCGCGTCGGCGGGCATGGCGAGCGTGCGGAGCGCGGGCTCGGCCTCCGGCGGCCGTTCGGTCTCAGTCATGTTGGTCTCTTTGTCACTTGGCCTTACGCCGGCTCTTCCGCCAGGCCCGGATGTAGGCCATGCAGTGCTCGTCCCGCCCCATCAACACGTCTTCGGCAAGCTTGTAGTTGGGGTCCGCGCGGTCGATGGCGAGGATTGCCTCCGGCGGGCTCGCTACCGGATCGAGAATGCCGCTGTCGGCGCCGGCCTCGACCGCCAGCAGCACGAACATCTCGTTCAGGAGCTTGCGCGCCGGTAGTCCGAACGAGACGTTGCTCATGCCGCCGGTGATGTGGACCTCGTCACCGAAGCGCGCGCGCAAGGCGCGGATCGCGTCGAAGCAGTGGTTGCCGAAGCTGGAGTCGACCGAGATCGGGAAGACCAGCGGGTCGATGTAGAGATCACCCAGCGTGAAGCCCCTGTCGAGCGCCGCCTCCACCATGCGGGATGCGTTCGCCACCCGCTCGTCGGCGCCATCCGGCATCCCCTTCTCGCCGGCGGCGGTCACCACCACGCGGCAGTCGTGCTCGCGTGCGAGGTCCAGCGCATCCTGCCGCTCCAGCGAGGCCGAGTTGAGCATCGGGCGCATCTTGGCCGGCGCGAGCGCCTCCAAGCCTGCGCGGATCACGTCCACGCTTGAGGAATCGACGGAGATCGGGAGTTCGGTCATCTCCTGAACCGTGGCGGCGAGCCAGGCCATGGCGCCGGTCTGCACGGCAAGCTTGGGCGCGATCTCGTCGACGTTGAGGTCGAGGAACGCGGCGCCTGTGCGCTCCTGATGGCGGACCTGCGCCTCGATGTAGCGCAGGCCCTCGGCCGGATCGCCCGCGGCCGTCTCCATCGCGGTCTCGATCGCGACCTGGACGTGCTTGACCCGCCCTTCCTCGTAGTCCTTGGTCCGCTTCGCCTCCGCCGTGACCGGCAGCGCGCGCTCCTCGCCCTCTGCGGTCTCGTAGAGGATGACCTCGGCGCCGTCGCGCTCTGCGATGCGCTTGCCCTTGCGGAGCGCGACGCGGGTGCAGTGGATGTTCTCGCCGATGACGATCAGCGGTGCGGTGGTCATGCGGCGGTCCCTTCAGATACGAGATGCGACGGCATGGGCTTGAATTGGCAGCCGTCCACGAAGAGGTCGAAGAAGTCGGGCGTAGTCTCCAGCTCGATATGCTCGATGGCCTGGACCTCGCGCTCTAGTGCGCGCCGCCGGGTGGCCGAGAGCAGGATCGCCCGCGCCCCCCGCGCCGCCGCATTGCCCGCCTTGACGACGCGCGCCGCAGGCACTGGCGCGAGCAGGCCGATGTCCACGGCGTTCCCCACATCCACGTAATTGGCGAAGCCGCCCGCGAGATAGAGCCTCTCGACATCGGCGGGATCGACACCGAGCGTGCGCATCACGATGTACTGCCCGCAGTAATTGGCAGCCTTGGCCTGGCCGAGGTTGCTGGCGTCCTCCTTGGAGAAGGTGATGCCGTGCTCCGGCACCACGGCCATCTCCCTCTGCTTGCGATCGGCGGTGAAGACGCCCTTGGCGGTCAGCACGTCAGCCCGGCGCAGCTCCGCCAGCAGGTCGATCAGGCCGGAGCCGCACATCCCCACCGGCTCCTTGCCGCCGATGGTCTCATAGGCGGCCCCGCCGTCTTCACCGAGGCTGACCTTCTCGATGGCGCCGTCGCAGGCCGGCATGCCGTAGCGCACCAGCCCGCCCTCGAACGCCGGCCCCGCCGGGCACGAGGCAGCGAGCAACCGGCCCCGGTGCTTGAGCACGACCTCGGTGTTGGTGCCCATGTCGACCAGCATCACGGTATCGGCGCCGGCAAACCCCTCGTCCAGCGCCACCAGGGCGGCTGCGGCATCGCCGCCCACATGGCTTGCAATCAGCGGCAGCCCGTAGACCCGCGCCTCCCGGTTGGCGCGGAGGCCGAGCCGCCGGGCCAGCGCCGTCAGCGCGGTATCGGGTCGCTCGCCGGCAAGGAAGGCGTGCTCGATGGATGACTTGTAGGGCTTCTGGCCGATCCCCTGCACGTCCAGCTTGAACAGGATGTCGCGCATGGTGGAATTCGCGGCGACCACGATCTCGTAGATCACGTGGCGGTCCAGCCCGAGCTTTGCGCAGCCATCCACGATGGCGCGGCTGATGGCGGACGCGGCGGCCTTCTGCAGCTCGCCCGCCTTGTCGTCGCGGTCGTAGGAGATGCGATTCATCACGTCGCTGCCGCCGAAGGCCTGCGGGTTCTCGAAGGCGGCGCTGTGCACGCTCTTCGCGGTCTCCAGGTCGACGAAGTCGAGCACCACCGTGGTGGTGCCGAGATCGACCGCGAGCCCCAGCATGCGCCCGCGGTAGCGGTCAATCACCGCGCCATCGTAGAGCACATCGTCGCCCCGCCGGGTGACGAGGGGGTCGAGAGTCCCGGGTGCTCCGGCCGCGTCCCCGTGCGCGCGGACCAGGATGCGCGGGCGGCGGCGGAGCGGGGCAAAGGCGATATCGATATCGTCGCGCTCGACCACCGCCTGGCAGGCGAGGCGGTAAGGTGCGCGCAGGAACCCCTCGGCCTCCGTGCGGGCGCAGAGCGCGTCGTCGCCCGCGCTCACTTCCACCACGCATTCGTGGCAGCGGCCGTTGCGGAGACACGAGGTCGGCACTTCGACGGCGAGCTCATCGGCGCAGTCGAAGAGGGTCATGCCGATGGCGAGCGGCTGGGTCTTGCCGTCGTGCGAGACCGTTCCGGGTCCCGTCGGCGGCGCTGCGCCGTCACGCCGCGCCGCAGCGGCCTGCCTGATCGCGCCGATCTTCTTCTTTGCGCGCTCACGCGTGGCGGGGTCGGCCTCCCACGCCAGGCTGTAGTCGAAGGTGCCGTCGTGGCCGCAGGTCGCGGGCTCGCCTTTCTCGACGGCGGGAATCTGGTTGCCGCACGAGAACGCCGCGGTGCACCGGTCGCGGGCGTCGCGGTAGGGGCAGCGGTGCGTCGCCTGCTCGTCGGCGTGGCTCACGATATCCGAGAAGATCTCGGTGAGCCGGTCCAGCCGCTGCTGATAGTCCTCTTGGCTGATCTTCGGCAACGGCCCGCCTAACCGCGCTCTTCCATCAGCTTCTTGGCGAGCGCCACGCACGAGAGCGCGTCCTTGCCGTAGCCGTCCGCGCCCATGTCGTCGGCGAACTCCTCGGTTACCGGGGCGCCGCCCACCATCACCATCACGTCATCGCGGAGGTCGGCGTCGATCAGGGCCTCGATGGTCTTGCCCATGTTCGGCATCGTCGTGGTCAGCAGCGCCGACATGCCCATGATCGGCGCCTCGTGCTCCTCGAGCGCTGCGATGAACTCGTCTTCGGACGTGTCCACGCCGAGGTCGATCACCTCGAAGCCCGCGCCCCCGAGCATCATGATGCAGAGGTTCTTGCCGATGTCGTGCAGGTCGCCCTTGACCGTGCCCATGATCACGGTGCCGAGGGGCTCGACGCCCGAGGCCGAGAGTATCGGCTCGATATGGGCCATGCCCGCCTTCATCGCCCGCGCACACGCCAGCACCTCGGGCACGAAGATGAAGTTCTCGCGGAACTTGATGCCGACGATGCCCATGCCGGCGATCAGGCCGTCGTCCATGATCTCCAGCGCTTCGGTGCCCGCCTCCAGGGCCTTAACGGTGAGTGCGTTGACCGTGTGATTGTCGCCTTCGATCAGCGCGGCGGCGATGTCCTGCATCTCGGGACTCACGCGCGCGAAGAGCGCGACGTTGCGCTCGATCTCGTCGGGACGCTCGAGAAACTCCTCGATCTCGTCGCGGATCACCGCGTTGGCGATGTCGGCAAGCTCGGCCATGGGGAACTCGGTGGTGAAATGGACAGGGTGTCACAGGGCCTTAGTGCGGGCGACCATGCTCGGCGTGCCAGTCGCGCACCGCCAGCGGAATCTCGCGCAGGTTCGCGACCGAGGTCTGGAGCGGGATGGCGCATTCCGGCCCGACCCCCTGCACGCCGGCGTCGAGGTTGGCGTAGACCTCCTTGCGCACGTCGTCGGGCCCCTTGGCGAAGAGCGTCTCGGGATTGTTGATGTTGCCGACCAGAGACACGCGATCGTCCATCACCGCCATGGATTCGGCCGGCTCGTTTTTGGAATCGAAGTGGAAGGCGGCGATCCCGGTCTCGGCGATGTAGCCCATGCGGTCCACGGTGCGCCCGCAGATATGGAGAATCAGCGGCACCGGCAGGCGCTCCACGAACTCGATGTGAAGGTCCTTGAGGTAGCGCTTGTAGTAGTCGGCGCTGACCAGGTCGCCGGTGGCGTGATCGGGGACCGTGAGCGCGTCAGCGCCCGCCTCGATCTGCGCCATCCCGAAGACGATCGTCGCCTCCTTCATGCGGTCGAGCGCAAGCTTGGTCTTGCCCGGATCGTCGAGCGACAGGAGCAGGAAGGGCTCGACCCCGAAGCAGTGATAGCCCAGCGTCCACGGCCCCATGGTCTTGCCGATGATCGCGACCTCGTCGCCGAACTCGCGGCGCAGCAGGCGGATCGCCTCGATCACGCACGCCATGTCCGGGTGCAGGAGGAAATCGTTGGGGATGCGGATGTCGTCCACGTCCTCCCAGATCGGCTCGCGCATGCGCACGGTCGGCCAGTTGTCCTTCTGCTCCCACTGCATCTTGCAGCCGAGCGCGGACGATTCCTGGATGATCGAGAAGACCGGCATGATGCTGTCGAAGCCGAGTTCGGTGTAGCTGGTGGCGGCGAGCCGCGCCATCAGCTCCGGGTCACGGTTCGCGAGCGGGAAGTTCGCGTCCACCAGGTCCATCAGCTCGACGGTCGCGACCGAGGTGGGGTTGCACACGGGCGTGCGGTCCACCGGCTCGCGCTTCAACGCCGCAAGCACCCGCTCGCGGCTGGTCATGGAGGGTACTGCCGTCATCGCTTCCGCTCCCGACCCTCAGGTCTGTTGTTGCGCGCTCGGCGCGGCGAGGACGCCCCGCGCCGCCGCTGCTTCCGCCTCGCGCATGGCGGCACGGACGTTGAGTGCCCGGCCGAGCAGGAGGCCCACCAGCTCGTCATGGGCGGAGCCGCAGGCGAAGCGGGCCTCGCCCGGCGCCTCGCCCGCCTCCATCTCGGCGAGCTTGATCAGCCCCCGGGTCACGCCATCCACGCGCCGCGCCACCTTGTCGTTGCCCTCGCCGCCGTCGGCCGCAAGCCGATAGCCGCCGCCTCCGGTCGCCGCCGCGTCGATGGTGAGGTCGTTCTTCTTGTCGTAGATGCTCATGGGCAGCGCCGCAACCTCGGCGCCCGTCGCCTTCTTGCAGGCCTCCAGAAAGAGTCGCTTCACCGCCGCCCGGTGCTCCCCGCCGCAGGCGAAGGCCAGGCGGCCCGGCTGCCCCGGCGCGGGCCCCATGCCTCCCATGGTTGCCATCGCCCGCATCACGAAGGCCAATCGTTCGGCCGCGCCCTCTTTCCCGCTGTAGCTGTGCGCGAGAAAGCCCGCGGCGTCACCCTCCCCGGTCTCCCGGTAGAGTGAGACGCTGATGTCATGGAAGTGCGGATCCATGGAGACGAGCTCCATCCGCTCTCCGAGTTCCAACAGGCGGCCCATCGCCCTCTCGCTGCGCTGGCCCGGGCGGTGGCCGGGCCGATCCAATACCCCGCCAGAATTTCAGATCGGGCGAAGGGAGACAAGGCCAGGCAAGGCCTGTACCCACATTCTTATCCCCAAAGTGCGGGCTCCGGCGGCGCCATGACCGCGCCATCGTAGCTGAGTCCCGGCGTACGGTCGCGGGCCAGCAGCAACGGGCCGTCGAGATCGACGTAATCGGCGAAGCCGGCGAGCAGGGCCGCCGGCGCCATGCCGAGCGAGGTGCCGACCATGCTGCCCACCATGATGTCGAACCCCATGGCCCGCGCCTCCGCTGCGAGCGCCAGCGCTTCCGTGAGCCCCCCGGTCTTGTCCAGCTTGATGTTGACCATCGGGTAACGGCCTGCGAGCCGTGTCAGGTCCTCCCGCGTGTGGCAGCTCTCATCGGCGCAGAGCGGGAGCGCGAATTGCCGCCCTCCGAGCGCGGCGTCGTCGGCCGCCGGCAGCGGCTGCTCCACCATCTCGACCCCGAGGTCGGCGAAGGCCGGCAGAAACGCCTCCAGCATCGGCACGGTCCAGCCCTCGTTCGCGTCCACGATCAGCCGGGCGCCGGGCGCATTCTCGCGGACCGCCTGTATGCGCGCGAGGTCTCCCTCGCCGGTGACCTTGAGCTTGAGCAGGGGAAGCGCCGAATGCGAGGCGGCGGCCGCGCCCATGCTTTCGGGCGTATCGAGGCTGAGCGTCACGGCAGTCGTACAAGGCTGGGGCCTGTCGAGCCCCGCCAGCGCCCAGGCCGGCTGGCCGGTCTGTTTCGCCTCCAGGTCCCAGAGCGCGCAGTCCAGCGCATTGCGGGCAGCACCCGGCGGCAGCGCATCCTGCAGCGCCTCCCGGGTGATGCCGCTCTCGATCGTTTCGCGTGCGCCCTCGATCTCGGCGCGCGCCCCCTCAGGCGTCTCGTTGTAACGGGGGTAGGGGACCGCCTCGCCCCGGCCGGTGTCGGGGCCGTCGGCGATCTCGGCAACGACGACGCGGGCCTCCGTCTTGGCGCCGCGGGAGATACGAAACGCGTTCGCGAGCGGCCACGTCTCCAGGCGCACGGTGAGGCGCCGGCTCACGAGGCGCGGTCCTCAGAGAACGCGGTCGGCGATCGGGCCCACGCCGGTGCGGATCGGATCAACGCAGGGCAGTCCGTGGGTCGCTCCCAGTTCCTCCAGCAGCGCTTGCGCCTCCGCTTCACCGAGCGCCTCGGTGTTGACGCAGATGCCCGCGCACATGACGTCGGGATTGGTAAGCCGCGCCGCCTGAAGGTTGGCCTCGATGCAGGCGCCGAGCTCGGGCAGCGGCCAGTCCGGCAGGCCCCGCATGTTGGTACGCGTCGGCTCGTGGCAGACCACGATGGCGTCGGGCTGGGCGCCGTGGATCAGGCCGAGCGTCACGCCGGCGTAGGAGGGGTGGAAGAGCGAGCCTTGTCCTTCGACGAGGTCCCAGTGATCCGGGTCGTTCTCGGGCGCGAGCCACTCGGTGGCGCCGGAGATGAAGTCCGCCACCACCGCATCGACCGAGACACCGCGGCCCGCGACGAAGATGCCGGTCTGCCCGGTCGCACGGAAGGTGCAGTTAACGCCGCGCCGGCGCCATTCGGCTTCGAGCGCGAGCGTGGCGTACATCTTGCCGACCGAGGCGTCGGTGCCCACCGTGAGCAGGCGCTTGCCGGCTCTGGGCACGCCCGTCCCCACCTTGAACTCCTGCGAGGGATGGCGCACGTCGAAGAGATGCCGGCCGTTGGCCTCGGCTGCATCGCGCACCGCCGGCAGGTCGCTGAGCCGCACGTGAAGCCCGCTGGCCACGTCGAGGCCCGCTTCGAGCGCCGCCACAAGGGTGGCGGTCCAGCTTTCGCTAACCACGCCGCCCGCGTTGGCGACGCCGACGATGAGGCACTTCGCGCCCTTGGCCGCCGCGTCCTCGACCGTCATCTCGGGTAGGTCCAGGCGGGCCTTGCAGCCCGGCAGCCTGATCTGGCCGAGGCACCACTCCGGGCGAAAGACGAACACCCCGCGCGCGGTCTTGGCGGCGAGCTCGTCGCGCGCGTCGCCGAGGAAGAGCAGATAAGGCGGGTCGATCTGCGGGCGGTCGCTCATGCCTGTTCCTCACCAATGCCGGCGGCGAGTCTGGCGAAGGGCGCCCAATGCCGCAAGCAACGGTCTGCAACGAGGTGGGATGTGAGCAGCGCCGGGCCGCCAGGCCCGGACGGCGCGACCGCTCCGCGCGCGGATACGCGCGTAGCCAAGCGAGCGGAGCGAGCGCCCGGCGCCTGAGGGAACTGAAATTAGGACCAAGCGTGCTCAGACCAGCGGGTTCTCGTCGGTCATGTAGATCGTCACACGCTTGAAGCGGTCGTTTTCGATCTGGAAGAAATTGCAGTTGCGCATCTCGACGTGGCGGCCGTCGTCGTAGTCGTTGCGGGCGACAAACTGCGAGGCGATCCACTGGTTCTCCACGTCGACGACGTGGCTGAAATCGCCGTGGTAGATGACCTTTGTCGCGGCCATGAAGTCCTGGAACATGCGCCCGATCTGATCGTGGCCGACGTGGCTCACGTGCGCCGATTGGATGCGAAGCTCGGCGTCTTCCGCGAAGCACGCGACCGCAGGCTCCGGGTTCTTGTTGTCGACGTTGGAGAAGTAGGCGTCCTCGACGAGGGCGATCAGTTCCTCGCGGTTGAGCATGAGCGTCCGTCCATCCGTGGGTGAAAGGGCGCCGACTGTAGCCGAGGCGCCCGCCTTTGCAACCGGAGCCGGCCGGGCGGTAGGCTGCACTTTGCTGGCCCCAAAGGAGCAGTCGTGTCGTTTACCAAGCGGTTAGATGCCGCTGCCGCGAGGCGCACATGCGGGTATTGATCTGCGGCGGCGGCGTGATCGGCACGTCGATCGCCTACTTCCTCGGCCAGCGCGGCATCGAGGCCGTGGTGATCGAGCGCACTGGCATCGCCAACGCGGCCTCCGGAAAGTCGGGCGGGTTCCTGGCGCTCGACTGGTGCGACGGCTCGCCGGCCGAGCCGCTGGCGCGGCGCAGCTTCGCCCTGCACGCCGAGCTTGCCGAGACGATCGACGACGAGTGGGGCTACCGCAGGCTCGACACCCTCGGTGTCGTTGCCAGCGCGCGCCGGGACGTGCGCTCCTTCCGGCAGCTCGACGGGCCCGGTTGGCTGGCGCAGGACGCGGCCGTTCACCGCCGGCTCGGCACCAGCGAAACCACGGCCCAGGTCAACCCGGCGGACTTCACCAAGGCCATGATGCGCGCTGCGATCGGGGCAGGTACGCACCTGCTCATGGGCACGGTCAACGGCCTCGCGTTCGGCGAGGGCGGAGCGTTGCGTGGCGCCATCGTGGACGGGCAGGAGGTCCCGGGCGATGCGGTCGTCATCGCCATGGGCCCATGGTCGGTGCTGGCGAGCCGCTGGTTGCCGCTGCCGGCGATCTACGGCCTGAAGGGCCACAGCGTGGTTTTTCACTACACGCCCGAGCCGGAGCCTCACGCGCTCTTCGTGGAGCTCGAGACGGCGACGGGCGACTTCGCTTCGCCGGAGGTCTATCCCCGGCCCGACGGCACGACCTACGTCTGCGGCCTCTCCAGCGAGGCGCCGCTCCCGGTGGACCCGGCGGCGGTGGCGCCGGACGATGGCGGCTCGGCCCGTCTCCGCGCCATGACGGCGCAGGTCGCACCGGCGCTCGGCGATGCGGAGGTGTTGGCCGAGCAGGCCTGCTACCGCCCCGTCGTCGAGGACGGGCTGCCGCTCATCGGCGCCGTCCCCGGCGTTGACGGTGCCTACGTGGCGACCGCTCACAGCGTGTGGGGAATGCTGAACGCCCCGGCCACGGGCGAGGCGGTGGCCGAGCTGGTCGCCGACGGCGCAAGCAGCCACGTCGACCTCGCGCCCTTCGATCCGGCGCGGCTCAAGCCACTCGCGGCGGACGCCGTGCGGACCGAGGTCTGACGCCAGGATCGGCCAGCGACGCAAGGGGAGGAGCGATAATGGAAGTCCCGTTCGGCGGCGGGTGCGCATGCGGCGCGATTCGGTACGAGTGTGCGGCTCCTCCGCGCTACATGGGCAACTGCCATTGCACCCATTGCCAGCAGGCGACCGGCGGCGCCTACATGCCGGTCATCGTGGTGAAGGAGAGCGATTTCTCTCTGCTACGCGGCGAGCCGAGCTGGTTCGAACGACCCTCCGATACGGGAAACTCCATGAAACGGGCGTTCTGTCCCGCGTGCGGCACGCCGCTCTTCCTGACCAACGGCGCACACCAGGGGGTCCGGGCGATCTATGCGGGATGCCTGGACGACCCGAGCAAGTACCAACCGAGCCGGGAGATTTACGTGACGAGCGCGCAGCCCTGGAATTTGCTGCACCCGGACCTTCCCAAGGACGACGGAATGCCAGGGCGGTCGAGATAACTGCAATCCCTCGACAGGTTGCCCATCCAGGACTGCTTCACTGAGGCCGGTCGGCGACGAGAGCCTGTCAGGGCAGCGTGACGAGACCGCCGGAGGCGACGTAGGTCTGGCCCGTGATGAAGCCCGCGGCGTCGCTGAGCAGGAAGTGGGTGAGCTCGGCGATGTCTTCGGGCGTGCCGGTCCGGCCCGCGGGCGTGCTTGCGATGATGTGCTCGCGCATCTCGTCGCTCATGCCCCTTGTCATGTCGGTGTCGATCAGGCCGGGCGCCACGCAGTTGACGCGGATGGCGGGACCGAACGCGACCGCGCAATTGCGCGAGAATCCGATGATGGCGGACTTCGACGTGCCGTAGGCGATCAGCCTGTCGGACCGCATCATCGTCGGCGCCAGCCCGTTGATCGAAGAGATGCAGACGATGCGCCCGTCGCCCCGGGCCAGCATGCCTGCCTTGGCGCGCCACACGCAGTGAAAGGTGCCGTCCAGGTTGACCGACAGGATGCGCCGCCAGAGATCGACGGGCATGTCGACATCGTCCTTAAACGAGGCGATCCCGGCGTTGGTGACCAGGAGGTCGACCGGGCCGCTCTCTGCCTCGATGCGTTGGAACATCGCATCGGTCGCCTCGAACGACGAGACGTCGGCCTTGTAGACGCCGCCCTTGCCGCCATCGGCCCTGATCTCGGCCAGCGTTTCCTGAGCGGCCTCGTCGCTCGACGAGTGGTTGATCGCCACCCACGCACCGGCCCTGGCGAGTCGCCGGCAGATCGCGCGGCCGATGCCCCGCGATCCACCGCTCACCAAGGCGATGCGCCCAGACAGGTCTCTCTCGGTCATCCGTGCCGCCCACTTACTCGCGCGGCGTCAGGCGGACCCGCAGTGCAGGCGCGTATGCCCAACCCAGGCCCCGTCTCACCAGCGGCCAGGGGAGGGTGATCGGCCAGCCGCCCGGTTCAGGCCGCCTTAGGAGGCCACGAAGCCTTCGCCCACATGGGTCGCCTTCCACCAGGGCTGCGTCTCGATTCCCTCCGTCATCCAGCGCACGACATTGGGGTGGTCGTCGAGCGGCAGCTTCGCCCAGCCATGGAGGTGCATCGGCGCGGCCAGCGCCACGTCGGCGATGGTCGGTTGATCGCCGCAGAGGTAGGCGCTCCCGCCCAGGCGCGCATCCATGATGCCGGCGAGCTTATGGAAGTTCGGCGCCTCGCCGTCGAGCACCGCGGGGTCCGTCTCGGCGCCCAGGAGCGGCTTCACGCAGTTCTCGACCAGATGGATGTAGCAGGTCGAGAACCAGGCGCTGCATTCCCAGAGCAGCCAGCGGTTCACGTCGGCCCTGGTGTTCAGGTCGGTCGGATACGCGCTCGCATTGCCCACCTTGTCGGCGGCGTACTGCAGGATCGAGTTCGATTCCCAGAGGATCAGGTCGCCATCGCGCATGACCGGGATTGTGGCGTTCGGATTGATCGCCACAACTTCGGGGCTCTTCTGCTCGCCCTTGAAGTAGTCGACCTTGTTCAGCGTGTAGTCCGCGCCGATCAGCTTGAGGCCTGCGAGGACCTTGCGGCAGTTCACCGTGATCGGATCAGCAATAATTTCCATCGATGTCTCCCTTGCTGTGCCGGACCGTTGAAACGTCCGCGTCCGGGGTAGGTGTGCGTCTCTTCGCTGCGCCCCTCATAGCCGATGCACCACCCTCGGTCCAAGGGATGCACGCCACGGCGCGGATCGCATTCGCGGGTTAGGGCCGTCGTGCCAGCAGGTCGATCTCGACACGGGCGTCGAGGGCGAGCCCGGTGACACCCACGCAGGTGCGCGCCGGGCGCCGTTCAGGATCGAAGTAGGTCTCGTAGACCGCGTTCATCGCCGCGTAGTCCTCCTTAAAGTGCGTGAGATAGACCCGCGCGACGATGACGTGCTCAAGGCCAAGGTCGAGGGAGGCGAGCACGATCTTGAGATTGGCCATGACGTTTCGGGTCTGGCCTTCGATGCTGGCGGGGAGGGGCGCGGCTTCGTCGTTCGGGTCGTTCGGCATCTGACCGGTGACGAAGACCCAACCGTCGGCGTCCACCGCGTGGCTGAAGGGGGCGACGGGTGTGGGTGCGCCTGCCGCCATATGAAAGATCGGTGCTGCCATGGGGATCCTCTCTTCCTGGACACGTGAGACCGGCGCCGACCTCGCGCCGCGGTCGCACGTGCCATGGGAGAAACTTGCGTCTTCGGGCAAACCTTACAAATGCGTATGCCGACTGTCATCTCGATCGTTGATGCCGGAATTGAAATCCCATTCCCGAAATATCTTCGAAATCGCCGGCGATTTAGCACGTCAAGTTCCGAGGAAATTGGGCGGGAAATGCGACGCGATTGGAGTACGATAGAACTCGCTCAATCGGGAGAGAATTGAATGGCGTCGGCGCGACACGTCGTGGTGCTGGGGGGCGGCGTCGTCGGAGTGACTTCGGCCTGGTTTCTCGCGCGGAGCGGCTGCCAGGTCACCCTCATCGAACGTCGGCATGCGCCCGCGCTCGAGACCACGTTCGCCAATGGCGGACTGATCACGCCGAGCATGTCGGACCCTTGGGCATCGCCGGGGACACCCCTGTTGATGGTCAAGTGGCTGGGACGGGAAAACTCACCCATGCTTGTCCGGTTGGGTGCGCTGCCGGGCCTCCTCTCCTGGGGGATCAAGTTCGTTCGCCAGTGCCATGTCGACCATTGGCGCAGAAACACCCGCAACACTCTTCGATTGAGCAGCTTCAGTCGTGAATGTCTGCACCGGCTCGTCCAGGAGACCGGCATCGACTATGACGCCAATGCCCGCGGAACGCTGCGGCTGCTTCGCGACCGGCTTTCCGTGAAGAAGACCCGCGCGGCGGCCGACATGCTGCGGGACCTCGGGGTGCGACTGCATGCGCTCGATCCCGAGGAATGTATCGCTCTGGAACCCGCGCTGAGAGATCAGGCGGACCGGATCGCCGGCGGCATTCACTACCCCGACGACGAAGCCGGAGACGCACGTGTCTTCACCCAGCGGCTGGCACAGGAATGTGCGTCAAACGGGGTGGCGTTCCGCTACGGCGAGACGGTGGAAGCGATCGATCTGGCTGGGGGCAGAGTCTCGGGAGTGCGGACCAACGCCGGACGATTGGACGCGGATGCCTGCGTCGTGGCCCTGGGCACTGGCAGCGCCGCCCAACTGCGAGGGCTGGGCATCAGGCTTCCGATCTATCCGGTCAAGGGTTACTCGGTCACCTTCCCTGTGGGCGACTGGAACGGAGCGCCCCTCGTTCCCTTTTCCGATGAGGGAGAAAAAGTGGGGGTCGTCCGCATCGGCGATCGCGTTCGCGTGGCCGGGACTGCGGAGTTCGCAGGCTACGATACGACACTCAATCCGAATCGCATCCGCCATCTTCAGGACTTCTTTTTCTCTCTCTTTCCCGACTATCCGGACCGAAGGGCCGGCGAGGGCTGGACCGGCCTCCGGCCGGTGACGCCGGACGGCTGCCCCTATCTGGGCCCGACGCCCATCGAAGGCCTGTACCTCAATACCGGCCACGGTCATCTCGGGTGGACGATGGCCTGCGGATCGGCCCGCATCGTGGCGGACCTCATCTGCGGCTGTGATCCGGACATCGATCTCTCCGGCCTGACACTGCAGGGCCGCTAGGCCGAGAGCCCGCGGCCGCCTCTCTCTGATCCAAGAGTTCCGAGGCTGCATTCAAAAAGGGAACCGGCACTCGGGGCGGAGCGGATCGACGGGGCAAGGATGTGGGAGGCGGGCTTCCCCCCTGTTACGATCCGCCAGCCCTTCACGCGCTCGCAAGGAGTGTCGATTGCGCTTACACCCGGCGTATAGGCGAGCCCCATGAGCGCTGCCGAAAGCGGCGGCCGCGGAGGCATCCGCTACCAGCCTGACGAGCGCCCACCGCCGGCGCTCGCCTTGGGTCTCGGCGCCCAACTCGCGGTTCTCTCGGTCGCCGGCATCATCCTGATCCCGACGGTGGTGATGCGTGCGGGCGGCGCGAGCGAGAGCTATCTCTCGTGGGCGGTGTTCGCCACGGTGGCGATCTGCGGCGCGACCACGATACTGCAGGCCTTCCGCGCATGGCGGCTCGGTTCAGGCCATGTGCTCGTGATGGGTGCCTCCGGTGCCTTCATCGCGGTCTGCATCACCGCGGTTGCCGAAGGCGGCCCGGCGCTGATGGCAATCCTGGTCCTGATCGCGTCGTTCGTCCCGATCCTGCTTTCGGCCCAGTTGTCGCTCTTCCAACGCGTGCTGACTCCATCGGTCTCGGGAACCGTGGTCATGCTGATCCCGGTCACGGTCATGCCGGCCGTCTTCGATCTGCTGAGCGCGGTACCGGCAGAAACACCGGCATCGGCCGCGCCGCTCAGCGCGCTCGTGGTGGTGCTGGTCATCGCCGGTATCGCGCTGAAGATGGCAGGTGCGTGGCGGCTCTGGGCACCGGTCGTCGGCGTGGTCGTCGGCTCCGGTGTCGCCGCGATCTTCGGGCTTTACGACGCAGGCCGCGTCGTGAATGCGCCGTGGATCGGCCTTCCGACCGGAGAATGGGCGGGCTTCGATCTCGCATTCGGATCGTCCTTCTGGGCCCTGCTGCCGGCCTTTCTCTTCGTCGCCGTCATCGCCTCCGTCCGGACCGTGAGCGGCGCCGTCGCCATCCAGCGGGTCTCGTGGCGCCGGGCGCGCGCGGTGGATTTTCGGGCGGTGCAGGGCGCGGTGACCGTGGACGGGCTGGGCAACCTGCTCTCCGGCCTCGCGGGAACCACGCCCAACGCGGCCACGACCGTCGGCGCATCGGTCACCGAGCTCACGGGCGTGGGGGCCCGCAGCGTCGGCATCGCCACCGGGGCGGTCTTCATCTTGATGGCATTCCTGCCCAAGGTGCTCGCGATCGTGCTCGCGATCCCGGGCCCGGTGGTCGCGGCCTATCTTGGGGTGCTGCTGGCGATGCTTTTCATGGTCGGCATGAAGATCGCCATTCAGGACGGGATCGACTACCGCAAGGGGCTGATCGTCGGCGTCTCCTTCTGGCTCGGCGTCGGCTTCCAGAACGATATGGTCTTTCCCGATCTGGTCAGGGAATTCGCCGGCGGCCTCTTCCGGAACGGGGTCACGACCGGGGGCATCACGGCCATCCTCATGACGCTCTTCGTGGAGCTGACCGGCTCCCGCCGCAGCCGGGTCGAGGCGGCGTTCGATCTCGCCGTCCTGCCCAAGATCAGGGAGTTTCTCAGTGACTTCGCCGCTCGCAGCGGCTGGGACGCGGCGATGGCCGAGCGTTTGGACGCCGCCTGCGAGGAGACGCTGCTGACGCTCGTCCGCGAGGACGAAGACGAAGAGCAACGCCGCCGCCTGCGCCTTTCGGCGCACCGGGAAGGCACCGGGGCGGTGCTCGAGTTCGTCGTCACGTCCCGGGAGGACAACATCCAGGACCGGCTTGCGCTGCTCGCCGACGATCCCGGCGACGCACCCACCGAACACGAGGTCTCGCTTCGGCTGTTGCGCCGCCTCGCCTCCTCCGTCCGCCACCAGCAGTATCACGGCACGGACATCGTAACCGTCCGAGTGGCCGCGCCGGCACCGGACGAACAAGCAAAATGATCCCATGCGAACTGGGGCTGCAGGGTATAAGTACGCTGCTCACGCAAGTGAGCGTGACATAATTTCGTACCGTCCTCCTGACTGAAGGAGAGCCGCGATGACGGAGCGAGACGAGCCCCGCGGCCGGGACAGCGACGCGCCCGGCCCGACCTGGGAACGTGCGCCGGACATCTCCGGGTCTAACGAGCCGGTCGCGATCGTCGGCATGGCCTGCCGCTTTCCCCGCGCGGACGGGCTGTCCGCCTTCTGGTGCATGCTGGAGGCGGGTGAGAGCGGGGTAATCGAAGGGGAACCCGGCTCCGGCATCGGCCGCATCGGCGCGCTCTTCCCCGACGCCGCGCAGGCCCCGGCATGCCGCTTCGGCGCCTACCTCGACGAGCTTGATCTCTTCGACGCCGCGTTCTTCCGCATCTCGCCGGTGGAGGCGCAGCTGCTCGATCCCCAGCAGCGGATGATGCTGGAGACCTGCTGGCGCGCGCTGGAAGACGCCGGCATGGACCCGGACCACCTGAAAGGCAGCCGCACCGGAGTCTATGCCGGGATCAGCAACAACGAGTATCGCGGGCTGATTCTGGAAACCACGCAGCCGGACGAGCCCGCCGCCAGCCTTTATTCCGTCACCGGCACCTCCTTCAACACCGCCATCGGCCGGGTCGCCTTCGCGCTCGGGCTGGAAGGCCCGGCCCTGGCGCTGGACACCGCCTGCTCGTCCTCGCTGGTGGCAATTCATCAGGCGGTGACCGGCCTGCAGCGGGGCGAGGCGGACCTGGCACTCGCCGGCGGCGTGCACGCGATCCTCTCGGGCCGCCTGCTGGAGATGCGCGCCAACGCCGGCATGCTCTCGCCGGACGGGCGCTGCGCCACCTTCGATGCGGCGGCGAACGGCTACGTGCGGGGTGAGGGCTGCGGCATCGTGGTGCTCAAGCGGCTCGCGGAGGCGGAGGCCGACGGCGATCGCATCTGGGCCGTGGTGCGCGGCTCGGCACTCAACCAGGACGGCGCCAGCCCCGGATTGACCGTGCCGAGCGGGCCCGCACAGGAAAAGGTCATCGAGGCCGCGCTAAAGCGGGCGGGACTGCAGCCGGCACAGGTGGACTATGTCGAGGCCCACGGAACGGGCACGGATGTCGGCGATCCCATCGAGGCGCAGGCGACCGGCACGGCGTACGCCCGCGGGCGAGACGCGGATCGCCCCCTGTTGATCGGCTCGGTCAAGACCAACATCGGCCATCTCGAAGCCGCCGCTGGGGTCGCCGGCGTGATCAAGACCGTGCTGGCCATGAACCGGGGGGTCATTCCCAGGCATCTCCATTTCCGGGTTCCGAGGCCGGAGATCGACTGGGAGCGGCTGCCGCTCAAGGTGACGGCGACGCCCACCGACTGGCCTATCTCTGACGACAACCCGCCGCGGGCGGGCGTGAGCGGCTTCGGCTGGTCGGGCACCAACGCCCACGTCGTGCTGGAGGGATACCGCAACGGGCAGGGCGCCGATGGGCAGAGCCCCGAGCACTGGAATGCGGGGCAACCGCGGCCCATCACTGTCTCTCAACCGAACTCCGTCCCGGAGTCGGCGTCACAGCAGGATGGGTTCGCACCGCGCCGCGCGCGCTTTCTACCGCTCTCGGCGAAGTCGGATGTGGCGTTGCGGGAGCTTGCGAGACAGTACCTGTCGTGGCTCGACGAACATCCCGACGGGCTCGCCGATATGGCGTGGACGGCTGCCGTGGGACGGAGCCATTTCAGCCATCGCACAGGGCTGGTGTTCCACGATGCGGACTCGCTGCGCGAGGGCCTGGCAGCGCTGGCGGAGGGGGACGAGCAACCGGCGCCGCGAAAGGCTGCCAAGGTCGCGTTCGCCTACACTGGGCAGGCCAGCCAGTGGCCCGGCATGGGCGCGGCACTCTACGCGAGCGAGCCGGTGTTTCGTGCGGTGCTCGACCGTTGCGACGCCCTGCTCGCGGAAGATCGGGGCGGCGCCTCGCTGTTGGACGTGATGTTCGGCCGGCCCGGCGCGGCGGGCGATCTGGACGATCCGCAGTGGAAGCAGCCGGCGATCTACGCGCTGGAGTGCGCGCTCGCGGCGCTCTGGGAGAGCATCGGCATCCGGCCGGACGTGGTGCTCGGGCATAGCCTGGGCGAGATCGCGGCCGCGCAGACCTCCGGCGTCTTCAGTCTGGAGGAGGGCCTGCGCTTCGCAGCGGCCCGCGGGAGCCTGATCGGGGCGCTCCCCGGCGAGGGTGCGATGGCAGCGGTCTTCGCGCCGCCCGCCCGCGTGGCGGACGCCGTGTCGGTGCAAAACGCGGCGACCGACTGGCCGGGCCTGAGCATTGCGGCGGACAACGGCGCCCACCAGGTGGTGAGCGGACCTGCAGCAAATATCGAGGCGATCCTCGCCCGCTTCGAGGCAGACGAGCTTCGTGTCGCGCGGCTGCGCAAGAGCCCGGCCTACCACAGCGCCATGATCGAGCCGGCGCTGGGCGATTTGGAGGCCGCGATCTCGACCATCGCCTTCCAGCCGCCGTCGCTCACCTTCGTCAGCAACCTGACCGGGCGGGCGCTGGAAGCGGGCGAGGCGCCGGACGCGGCGTACTGGCGCCGCCAGGCGCGCGAGCCGGTGGCCTTCCGCGCCTGCATCGAAACGCTGGCGGAGCTCGACGTGGATGCCGTCATCGAGATCGGCCCCCACGCCGTGCTGGGTCCGATGACGACCATGGCGTGGCCGGAGGCGGCCGGGGACGCACCGGCGGTACTCTCGAGCCTGCAGCGGCCGGCCAAGGACGAGGCCCTACCCGCAGCAGGTTCGGGCGGTGGCTTCGTGGAGGCGGTCGCCGGCGCCTACGAGGCGGGTCTTCCGATCCGGTTCGAAGGGCTCTTCGCGGGCGAAGAGCGCCGCCGGATCGCGCTGCCGGGCTATCCCTTCCAGCGCGAGCGCTATTGGATCGAGGCGCCCAGGCGCCGCCGCTCCGACGCCGGCCACCCCTTGCTGGGTGCGCGCCACGAGTCCGCGAGCGGCGAGGTCGCCTACGACACGGAGGTCTTCCCCTCCGATCCGGCGTGGTTGAGCGACCATCGCGTCTTCGGCCGTCTGATCGCGCCGGGCGCGCTCTACGGCGCCATGGCGGCGACGGCAACCCTCGCCGAGGGCAGCGACGCGGTGATCGTCGAGGACTTTCAGATGCAAAGCGCCCTGGTCTTCCCCGACGAGGACGCCGAGGGCGACTCCGCCGACGCGGGCCGTCAGGTGCAGGTCTTGCTCGACGAGGCCGACGACGGCACGGCGCGCCGTGTCCGCATCCTCAGCCGAGGGGACGGCCAGGACGGGTGGACACTGCACGCGGAGGGCCGGGTTGAGGCAGGCTCCGCAGGCCCGCCACAGGCCGCCTCTCCGCTCGACATCGAGGGGCTGAAAGCCGCTCTCGCGCCGGTGGACCTGGCGGCCTACTACCGCGCCAAGCTCGCGGTCGGGATCGATCTCGGCCCCTCCTTCCGCACGGTGGAAGGGCTCTGGGCGCGGCAGGGCGAGGCGATCGCCGAGGTGGCGCTCCCGGCCGGCGTCGAGAGGAGCCCGCTCGACGTGCATCCGCTCGTGCTCGACGGCTGCTTCCAGGCATTCGGCGCTGCGCGCAGCCCGGAGGGCGGCGAGGAGGGAATTACCTACTTGCCCTTCGCGTGGGAGCGGCTGTGGCTCAAGGACCGCTTGCCGGAGCGTCTGGTCTGCCACGTGCAAATGCGCCAGGGCCCTGGAGGCGGGGCGTCGGACACGGAGAACGAAGGACTGCCGGAGGTTCACGCGGCAGACCTGCGGCTTTACGACCGAGACGGAGCGCTCGTCGGGGAACTGGCCGGCTTCACCGTGAAGCGCGCGACAAGGGCGGCCCTGCTCTCGGCCGTGGAGGGGATCGACGAGCTGCTCTACGAGGTCGTGTGGCGCGACCGCGCGCTGACGCCCGGCATGCTGCCGGCCGACTTCCTCGCCGGACCGTCCGATGTCGCGGACGGCATGGACCTCTTCACCGACTACCTGGCGAACGAGGACGTCGGGGCCGACGACCGGGCCGCGCTGCTTGCCGACCTGGAGAACCTGGCGCACGCCTACGCGCTCGCGACGCTCGACAAGCTGGGCTGGCAGCGGGAAGCCGGCGCGTCCGTGGATTCCGAAGACCTGCGGCAAGGGCTGCAGGTCGGAGACGAGCACGTGCGCCTCTTCCGCCGGATGCTGGAGATGCAGGCGCGGGCCGGGGTGCTGGAGCAGGCAGGCGAGGGCTTCGTCGTTACCGTCGCGTCCGGCGAGCCGCTGCCGGAGGGGCTGGCGGACGACCCGGACGACGTGGCGGGCCAGATGGCGGCGCGGTACGCGCATGGAACGACGGAAATCGGCCTGTTCCGGCGCAGCGCCGCTGCTTTGCCGGACGTGCTTCAGGGCCGCATGGATCCGCTGACGCTGCTCTTCAGCAGCGGCGAGCCGACCGCAGCCGATCTCTATCTCAAGGCGCCCGTGGCGCGTGCGGCGAACCGGCTGCTGGCGGACGCGGTTGCGGCGCTCCTGGCGAGGATGCCGGACGGGCGCCGCCTCAGGGTGATCGAGGTCGGGGCCGGCACCGGCTCGGCCACTGCAGCCCTGCTCCCGGAGCTTCCGGACGGGTGCTACGACTACGTCTACACGGATATCTCCGCGGGCTTTTTCTCGGAGGCGGAATCGCGCTTCGGCGGAGCCGAGGCGTCGATTGATTACCGGGTGCTGGATGTCGAGAAGGACCCGATCGAGCAGGGCTTCGATCTGCACGGCTACGACCTAGTCATCGCGTCCAACGTGCTGCACGCGACGCGTTACCTCAACGAAACGCTGGCGCACTGTCTCGCGCTCCTCGCGCCCTCGGGCCAGCTGGTGGCGCTGGAGAACCTGCGCGGCCAGGGCTGGCTGGACCTGACCTTCGGCCAGCTCGACGGCTGGTGGCGCTTCGCCGACGACTACCGCCCGCACCATGCCCTCGCCACCCCGTCGGTCTGGCGGCAAGCGCTGAGCGACGCCGGCTTCGACGACATCGCGATCCTGGGCTTCGATGAATCCGACCCGAACGCCAACCCCGATCGCGGCGTGATCGTGGCGCAGGGTCCGGCGGAGGTGACCGAGACCGCTGGCGTCTGGGTGCTGGCTGCCGACCGGGGCGGCCTCGCGGCCGAACTGGCGACGGAGCTCACGGCGCACAACCAGACGGTCGTGCTGGCAGGCGGAGAGGCGTCGGAGCACGGCTCCGGTGCAGTCGATCCCTTCGAGGAGATGCATCGGCGCGAGTCGTGGCGGGCGCTGCTCGACGGCCTGCCGGATGACCTGCCGTTCGCGGGCGTTGTACACCTCGCCGGGCTGGACGGTCACGGCATGCTGGCCACCACGGACGAGATGGAGACGGATGCGCGCCACGCGGCGGGGAGCGCGCTGGCACTGACCCAGGCGCTCGCCGAGAGCGACCTGGCACCGTCCAGGGGTCTCTGGTTCGTCACGCGTGGCGCCCAGGTGCTGGAGCGCGAGCGCGGCGGCGAGTTGGCCGGCGCTACCCTCTGGGGTCTGGGCAAGGTGGCGGCGCGGGAAGCGCCGCAGCTGCAGCCGCGGATGCTCGATCTCGATCCCGCCGATGCGCGGGTCCCGGCCGACCTTGTGAACGAGCTTCTCTATCCCGACGCCGAGACCCACATCGCCTATCGCTTCGGCCGCCGCCAGGGCGCCCGGCTGGTGCGCGCTGCGGCCGTCACGGATCGGCTGGCCCTGCCCGAGGAGCCCGGCTGGACGCTGGAGCCCGATGCTGGCGGCTCCCTCGACGCCATTCAGGTGGTGCCGGAGCCGCAGAAACCGTTGGGGCCTGGCGAGGTCCGCGCCGCAATCGA
The DNA here is from genome assembly GCA_965207055.1 of Alphaproteobacteria bacterium. Taxonomy (GTDB): domain Bacteria; phylum Pseudomonadota; class Alphaproteobacteria; order UBA828; family UBA828; genus WTGU01. The sequence goes on from CBDBLP010000002.1 coordinate 135,725, forward strand.
GGCCTTCGGCCTCAACTTCCGGGACGTGTTCATCGCCATCGGGCTGGTCGACGACTTCATGGGCGGCGAGTTCTGCGGCCGGGTACTGGAGGTGGGAGAGGGCGTCTCCAGCGTCGCCGTGGGCGATCGCGTCGTTGGCATGACGTTCAAGAATTTCGGCTCGGAGACGGTGACCCTGGAAAAGATGATCGTGCCCGCGCCGCCGGGATTCTCGGTCACCGAGCTTGCGACGATGCCGACGGCGTTCGTCTCGGCGGCGCTCTCGTTCGAGCTCTCGGGGCTGAACACCGGCGACCGTGTTCTGATACACGCCGGCGCGGGCGGCGTGGGGCTGGCGGCGATCCAGCTGGCCCAGGCTGCAGGCGCAGAGGTCTTCGCCACGGCAAGCGCGCGCAAGCGGGAATATCTGCGCTCCCTCGGCGTGGCGCATGTGTTCGACAGCCGCACGACCGCTTTCGGCGCGGACATCCTCGCGGCCACGGGCGGCGCCGGGGTCGACATGGTGCTGAACAGCCTGACCGGCGAGGGCTACATCGAGGCGAGCCTCTCGTGCCTCACGACAGGCGGCCGCTTCGTGGAAATGGGCCGGGTGGACATCCTGAGCGAGGACGAGATGGCGGCGCTCCGGCCGGACGTCACCTACGCCATCCTCAAGATCGACGTTCTCAAGGAGGAAGAGCCCGCGCGGGCCGGCGACATCCTGCGGCGAGTGATGGCGCGGCTCGCGGCCGGTGAGCTCACTCCGCTCATCCACGCCCGATGGCCCGTGGCCGAGGCCGGGCGCGCGATGAAGTGCATGCAGGGCGCGCGGCACATCGGCAAGATCGTCTTCACCAATTCCCCGCTCGCCAGGGGCCGGCTGCGCGAGGACCGGAGCTACCTGGTGACCGGCGGGCTCGGCGGAATCGGCATCGCGGTCGCCGGGTGGCTCGCCGAGCGCGGCGCCGGCGCCATCGTGCTCAACGGCCGGCGGCTGCCCGATCCTGAGGTCACGGAGTCGATCGAGGCGCTCCGCCGGCAGGGGACCGCCGTGCACGTGGAACTCGCCGACGTGACCGACGTCGCCGCGCTCGACGCCATGCTGGCGCGGATGGACGCGGACCTGCCGCCGCTCGCCGGCGTCGTCCACAGCGTCGGCGTTCTGGCGGACGCCACCATCGGCAACCAGAGCTGGGAGACCTTCGAGACGGTGCTCTGGCCCAAGATGCTGGGGGCCTGGCACCTGCACCGGGCGACCGCCGCGCGCGACCTCGATATGTTCGTTCTCTTCTCCAGCGTCGCCGGTGTGCTGGGCAATCCGGGCCAGGCCAACCACGCAGCGGCCAACGCCTTCCTCGACCAGCTCGCCGCCCACCGGCGTGCGCTTGGGCTGCCCGGCCAGGCCATCGCCTGGGGCGCATGGTCGGAGATCGGCGAGGCCGAGGAGCAGCGCGAACGGATGACCCGGCGTTCGCCCTCGGGCGGGATCGAGTGGATCACCCCGCAGCAGGGTCTCAGGGCCTTCGACCGGCTGGTGCGCGAGGACGCCACCACTAGCGTCGTGCTTGCGCGCGACTGGGTCGCCTTCGGCGAGTCCCTGGAGAACCGGCCGCCGCTCCTGGAGGACGTGCTCTCCGACGGCGCGGACGATGTCGACGATGGGGCCTCGGCCGAAGACCTGCTATCCCGGCTGGGGCAGGCGCCTGCGGCGACGCGCGAGGAGGTGCTCGCGTCGTTCCTGCAAGGCGAGGTCAAGGCGGTGCTGAGGCTGCCGTCGACGCCGGCGCCCACCGTGGGGTTCTTCGATCTAGGGATGGACTCCCTGATGGCTGTGGAGCTGCGCAACCGGCTGAACCGCGCCTTCGCAGGCGCCTACACGGCATCCAACACCGTGGTGTTCGACTATCCCGACGTCGCGACGCTTGCCACTCATCTGGTGGACGAGCTCGCCGCAGTCGTTGGCGCAGATACTGCACCCGCGCCGCAGCCCGATCCGGCGCCGCAGCCGACGACGCGGCGCGCTGACGAGGACGGCGCGGACGCCATCGCGATCGTGGGCATGGCCTGCCGCTTCCCCGGCGCGCCCGACCTGCCGGCCTTCTGGCAGCAGCTCGATGCCGGCGCGAATGCGGTGACGGACGAGCGCCGCGAGACCGGCCCCTGGAGCGACTTCATTGACAATCTGCCCACCCAGTACGCCGCCTATGGCCGAGCCGGGTTCGTCGACGGGATCGATCAGTTCGACGCGCGGTTCTTCGGAATCTCGCCGATCGAGGCGCGGTTGATGGATCCGCAGCAGCGGATGCTGCTGGAGACCACCTGGCAGGCGCTGGAGGACGCGGGGATCGATCCTGACGGCCTGAAGGGAAGCCGCACCGGCGTCTATGCCGGCATCGCTACCAGCGAATACCGCGAGCTGATGAGGAACGGCGATTACGGCATCGGCTACCTGAGCACCGCCGCCAGCATGGCGGTGGGGCGGCTCTCCTTCCGCTTCGGGCTCGCGGGGCCGACCTTGCCGGTGGAGCTGAACTGCGCCTCGTCGCTGGTTGCCGTGCACCAGGCGGTGACCGGCCTGCGCCTGGGCGAAGCGGACCTGGCTCTGGTCGGCGGCGTGAGCGCCGTGCTTTCGGCCCCGATCACCCGAGAGATGGCGGACCTGGGGCTGCTGTCGCGGGATGGTGCGTGCAAGACCTTCGATGCCGGGGCGGACGGCTTCGTGCGGGGCGAAGGCTGCGGCATGGTCGTCCTCAAGCGTCTTGCCGAGGCGGAGGCCGACGGCGACCGCATCTGGGCGGTCATCCGCGGGTCCGCGGTCAACCAGAACGGGGCGAGCGCCGGGGCGACGGTGCCGAACGGCCCGGCCCAGGAGCGGGTGATCGAGCAGGCGCTCTCGCAGGCCGGCGTCGCGCCCTCCGAGGTAGACTACCTGGAGGCCCACGGCGCAGGCTCAGCCTTCGGGGATCCCATCGAGGTCCAGGCCGCGGCGGCGGTCTACGGTCGCGGGCGCGATGCGGACCGTCCGCTGCTGATCGGCTCGGTCAAGACCAACATCGGCCACCTCGAATCGGCGGCCGGCATCGCGGGCCTGATCAAGGCGGTGCTGGCGATGACGCAGGGGGTGATCCCGCGCCACTTGAACGTCCAGACGCCGAGTCCGCTCATCGAATGGGACCGGCTGCCGGTGCGGGTCGCGACGGAAGCGGTGGACTGGCCGCCCGACCCCGACCGGCCGCCGAGGGCCGGTGTCAGCGCATTCGGAATCTCGGGCGTGAACTCCCATGTGGTGCTGGAGGGGCGCGGCGCCCCCGACGGCGCTGTTGCGGAGGGCGTCAACGGACCTTCGCCCGCGGGGGTCGCGCGGCCGGTCGCGGCGTCCCTGCCGCAGTCGGATGCGGAGCTCTCGCCGACTGCAGAGGATGACCTCGCCGCGCGCGGCCCCCGGCTGCTGCCGCTCTCGGCCAAATCGGAGGACGCGCTGCGGGCGCTCGCCGGGCGGTACCTGGCGTGGCTCCAAGAGCGTGCTGACCTCATAGCGCCGGAGACCGCGGCAACCGATCCGCTGCTCTCCGACATGGCGTGGACGGCCGGCGTGGGTCGGAGCCAACTCGCATGCCGCGCGGGCCTGGTGTTCCCCGACGCGGCCACGCTGCGGGATCGGCTGACGGCGCTCGCGGACGGCGAAGGGATACTTGGATCGACGACCGCTGCGAGGGTGGCGTTCGTCTACCCCGGCGAAGACAGCCACTGGGCGGGCGTGGGCGCGGTGCTCTACGAGAGCGAGCCGGTGGTGCGGGCGGTGCTCGACCGCTGCGAGGCGGCGCTGAAGGAAAAGCGGGGCGAGTCTCTGCTGGACGTCATGTCGGGCCGGGCCGGGCCGGACGGCGCGCTGAACGACCCGGCTTGGGCGCGGCCGGCGACCTACGCTCTGGCGTGCGCGCTCACGGCGCTTTGGGCGAGCGTCGGTATCCGGCCGAGCGTGGTGGCCGGGCACGGCGCAGGCGAGATCGTGGCCGCTCAATCCGCCGGTGTATTCAGCCTGGAGGTTGGACTGCGGCTGGTGTCAGCCACCGGCGACGCGGAGGTTGCGATGGAGGGCATCGCGATATCCGCACCGTCGATCGGCCTGGTGAGCGGTGCGACGGGTCGGCTGGTGGAGTCAGGCGACATGGTGGACGGGATATCCCGCTACGGCCAGGCGGGCGAGCCGGCGCCCTTGGAGCGGTATGCGACGACGCTGGCGGAGATGGGCGTCGAGGCGGTCATCGAGATCGGCCCGAACGCCGTGCTGGGGCCAGCGCTTGGTCGCGCCTGGCCGGCATCGGAAAGCGGCGCCGGTGCACCGGTGCTGATCGAGAGCCTGCGTCGCCCGAGCGCGGACGAGACGGGCCAAATTGCGCCATCCGGCGCCGGGTTTGTGGACGCGGTTGCCGCGGCCTACGAGGCGGGACTACCGATTGACTTCGCGGGGCTGTTCGCAGGCGAGACACGGCGCCGGATCTCGCTGCCAAGTTATCCCTTCCAGCGCCGCCGCCATTGGCTTCAGCGGGCAGAGGAGCAGGCGCCGGCCGTAGTGACGAGGCCGGGCTAAGCGAGCCCCTGGCGCTTGAGAAACTCCCGGGTCACGGCAGCACACTCGGCGGGCTTCTCCAACTGAAGAAAGTGCGTGGCCTCCGGGATGAAATCGTAGTCCATGGCCGAGGCAAGCTGCTGGTCAAGAGCCGGCAGATACGCATGCGGCAGGGTGGGGTCGGCGCCGATGATCTTCGTCGGGCAGGCGACCAATTCGAGATCCAGAAGCGGGAAGAAACTCCGTCCGTAGTCCATGAGCTGCGCCTCGTATTCGCGGGGGCAACGAAGCTCATAGCCTTCGCCGCTCGCGGATTGCCGAAGCGTCGTCCGCGCCATGAGCTCGTGAACGCCGGGGGCGGCACGCTTGAAGGTGGGAAAGATCCCCAGGACCTCGACAAAATCCTCCTGCTTCTTGAAGCGCTGCCCTCGCCGCCGGATCAGGGCTGCAGCGCGCTCGGCAGCATCATGGAGCTCAATCTGACTCGCGCCCGGCCTGGTCAGGGGCGGGTCGAACAGGACCAGCGCCGAATAAAGCCTGCTGAACGAGAGCAGCGTTATCAACGTGGTCAGGGAGTGAAAGATGCCGACGGTCGGTTTGCTCCCATATTCGCGGTCGATGGATTCGAGAATGATGTCGTGATCGTGAATCAGGGTCGGAATGTTGTGGTCCCGCTGGGCCCCGACGCTGTTCCAACCGTGATTCCTAAGGTCGTAGACCATCAGGTCGAAATCGCCCGCAAGCAAAGACCAGAAGGGATAATAGAGATCCACCGCGAGCCCGCTGCCGTGGCTCAACACGATCCTGGGGCCCGACGGATTGCCGTGCTGGCGCACGGTCGTGAGGGTATCGGCGTCGAGACGAACATCGAACGTCGAAAGCGGGGCGGGTATCTCCCACACGATGTCCGTCGTCATGGCGGAGGGGCCGAATTCCTCCCGACGTCGCGCTTCATACGGGGGTGCAACACTCGCGACATTGCGCCGCGCTCGGTACCTGAAAGACCGACCGCCCCCGAGTGCGGAGCCCGTCGGTCGAGCTCAAGTGGTGACGGAGCCCGTCACCCGGCGCGCGCATCGATGTACGTCACGAGCTCTCCCAAGGTATTGAACTGCAGGCAGTCCTCCGCGACCATCTTCAGGTCGAACTCCGAATTGACCATCTTGAAGAACGCGACCGCTTCAACCGAAGAGACTCCGGCGTCACTGAACGCCCGATCGAAATCCGGATCATGGTCGAGGTCGAGGTTATCTCTGATGAGCGTCCGCAGACGCGCTTCTGTCGACGACATGTGCATAGTCCCCTGTCCGTGAGAATTGGGTGTGAGGTCCCGCACCCGATTGTAAGCGACTACAAGGCCGATCACGCTGACGTCGCCTCCCTGCGAAGGCCACGCCTGCTGACCGCGAAGAATTAGGCTCGGCTATGCCGATTCGGTCAAGACTCATGGCAGTCTCTGGCCAGAGGAACCGTGCTACCGTTCAACAGCGCGATAACGAGGGCCGATTGTGCGCCGCGACGGCGCCCGCGCCTGCGCGCCGCCTCTACCTGCTCGCTCTCTCGCTGGTGGAGGTCGCCAACCTGGTGGAGCTCTACAAGCGGCGCGAGGCCGTCGAGGCCTGCGATCCGCTGCGCTACATCCCGAGGAACTGAGCGAAAGGCGTACCCGAGAGAGCCCCGCGAAGCGCCGCCCGCCGCTGGCGGGGGACCGCGGGCTCAGCCGTAGGAGACGGCGGTGATCTCGTAGGTGTGGCGCCCGCCGGGGGTCTCCAGCTCCACGGAATCGCCGGCAGACTTGCCGACCAGCGCGCGCGCCAACGGCGAGGTGATGGAGAGCCGGCCCTCGCTCGCGTCGGCCTCGTCGGCGCCGACGATCTGGTAGGTGCTCTCGGCTTCGGTGTCCTCATCGACGATGGAAACCGTTGCCCCGAACTGCACGCGATCGCCGGAGAGCGTGCTGGTGTCGATCACCTCGGCGCCCCCGAGCTTTGCTTCCAGCTCCAGAATGCGCGCCTCTGTAAGGCCCTGGCGGTCCTTCGCGGCGTGATACTCGGCGTTCTCCGACAAGTCGCCATGCTCGCGGGCGGCTGCGATCTCGCGGACGATGCGGGGCCGCTCCGCCTTGAGCCGGCTGAGCTCTTGCTTGAGGCGCTTGTGCCCCGCGGGCGTCATCAAGTGTCTGTCCATCGCTGGACCGCCGCGCGCCCGAATCCGGGGCGCGTCCCTTCCCGAGCCTGTCGAAAATTTCTCGCTGCCGGCGTTAGGCGCCGACGTTCTGATTGGGCCGAGAATAGGACTGGAGCGGAGCCACATCAAGGCTGCCGCCCTTCAGTGCCTCGACACCGCGGATCATCGCTCGGCTGCCCGAGAGCGTCGTGAAATAGGGCACTTGATGTTCAAGTGCAGCGCGCCTCAGCAGGTAGCTTGCCAGCCGCTCTTGCGCGCCTTCCGTCGTGTTGACCACGAGCTGGATGGTGCCGTCCTTGATGGCGTCCACGATATGCGGGCGGCCCTGCTGGACCCGGTTGACGTGCGCGGCGGCGATGCCTGCCCGCGCCAGCGCCGCGCGGGTCCCGCTGGTAGCGACGAGGTCGAAGCCAAGCTCGGCCAGGCTGCGGGCAATCGCCACGGCGGCTGGTTTGTCGTCGTCGCGCACCGAGACGAAGGCGCGCCCGGCAACCGGCAAGTGCATCCCGGCGCCAATCTGCGCCTTGGCGAAGGCGCTGCCGAAGTCGCGGTCGATGCCCATGACCTCGCCGGTCGACTTCATCTCCGGACCCAGCACCGTGTCCACGCCGGGGAAGCGGGCGAAGGGGAACACCGCCTCCTTGACCGCGACGTGCTCAGGCGCCGCGCCGCCGTTCAGAATCGACTCCGGCAGCCGTTCTCCGGCCATGGCGAGCGCCGCGAGCTTCGCGATCGGGGCGCCGATGCTCTTGGCGACGAAGGGCACGGTGCGGCTCGCCCGCGGGTTGACCTCCAGCACGTAGACGGTGCCGGCCTGCACGGCGTACTGCACGTTCATCAGGCCGCGCACGTCGAGCGCGCGGGCGAGCGCGATGGTCTGGCGGCGCAGCTCGTCGATCGTCTCCTCGCTCAGCGAGTGTGGCGGCAGCGAGCAGGCCGAATCACCGGAGTGGATGCCCGCTTCCTCGATATGCTCCATGATTCCGGCGACCGCCACGTTCTCGCCGTCGGCCAGCGCATCGACATCGACCTCAACCGCGTCCTTGAGGTAACGGTCGAGCAGGATCGGGCCGTCGCCGAAGGCGTCCACCGCATCGCGCATGTAGCGGTTGAGTCCTTCATCGTCGCTGACGATCTCCATGGCGCGCCCGCCCAGCACGTAGGAGGGGCGGACCACGACGGGATAGCCGATGCGCTCGGCGATGGCCCGCGCCTCTTCGCTCGACGTGCAGGTCTCGTTCGCCGACTGCCTGAGCCCGAGGTCCTCGAGCAGAGTGCGAAAACGCTCGCGGTCTTCGGCCAGGTCGATGGCGTCGGGCGCCGTGCCCAGGATCGGCACGCCCGCCGCCTCCAGCGCTTTCGCGAGCTTGAGCGGCGTCTGCCCGCCAAACTGGATGTTAAGACCAACCACCTCGCCCGCGCGCTGCTCGACGCGCACGATATCGAGCACGGTCTCCGTCGTGAGCGGCTCGAAATAGAGCCGGTCGGAGGTGTCGTAATCGGTGGAGACGGTCTCCGGGTTGCAGTTGACCATGATGGTCTCGAAGCCTGCGTCCTTGAGCGCGTAGGCCGCGTGGACGCAGCAGTAGTCGAACTCGATGCCCTGGCCGATGCGGTTGGGACCGCCGCCGAGAATCACGACCTTGCGGTGCGCGCTCGGGTCCGCCTCGCACTCAGGCACCGCCCCGTGGCTCGCGGTCTCGTAGCAGGAGTACATGTAGGGCGTGCGCGATTCGAACTCGGCGGCGCAGGTATCGATCCGCTTGAACACGGGGTGGACGCCGAGTTCCGCCCGCTTCGCCGCCGCCGTCGCCTCGTCTGTGCCGGCCAGCGCGGCGAGCCGCCGGTCGCCGAAGCCCAGAGCCTTAAGCCGGCCGAGGGCCGCGGCGTCGGCCGGAAGCCCGTGCGTGCGGACCTCCGCCTCGGCGCGCACGATCGCGTCGATCTCGCGCAGGAACCAGGGATCGATCGCGCAGGCGCTATGGATCGCCTCGATGCCGACGCCGCGCCGCAGCGCCTCGGCAATCACCAGCAGGCGGTCGGGTCTGGGCTGACCCAGCGCGGCGATGATGGCCTCGTGATCGCCCTCCTCGGTCCCGGGAATGGCGATCTCGTCGAGGCCGGTGAGCCCGGTCTCCATCGAGCGGAGCGCCTTCTGCAAAGACTCGTTGAAACTGCGCCCGATCGCCATGGCTTCGCCGACCGACTTCATCGAGGTGGTGAGCAGCGGCTCGGCGCCGGGGAACTTCTCGAACGCGAAGCGCGGGACTTTGGTCACCACGTAGTCGATGCTGGGCTCGAAGGAGGCGGGCGTGACGCCCGTGATGTCATTCGCGATCTCGTCGAGGGTGTAGCCCACGGCGAGCTTGGCCGCGACCTTGGCGATGGGGAACCCGGTCGCCTTGGACGCCAGTGCCGACGAGCGCGAGACCCGCGGGTTCATCTCGATCACGACGAGGCGGCCCGTGGCCGGATCGACGGCGAACTGGACGTTGGAGCCGCCGGTCTCGACGCCCACCTTGCGCAGCACCGCGATGGCGGCGTTGCGCATCAGTTGATACTCCTTGTCGGTGAGCGTGAGCGCCGGCGCCACGGTGATCGAATCGCCAGTGTGGATGCCCATCGGGTCCACGTTCTCGATGGAGCAGACGATGATGGCGTTGTCGGCCTTGTCGCGCACGACCTCCATCTCGAACTCTTTCCAGCCGAGCACCGATTCCTCGACCAGAATCTCGCCGGCGGGGGAGGCGTCGATACCGCCTGCGGCGAGCTCGACGAACTCCTCGCGGTTGTAGGCGATGCCGCCCCCGGTGCCGCCCAGGGTGTAGGAGGGCCGAATGATGGTCGGCAGCCCGACCAGATCGAGTGCCTGGCGGGCCTCGTCGAGCGAGCGCGCAATCCGGCTCTTCGGGCATTCCAGCCCGATCTCCTTCATCGCCTCGCGAAAGGCCTCGCGGTCCTCCGCGATTTCGATTGCGGCCCGCGAGGCGCCGATCAGGTCCACACCGTGGCGCTCGAGCGTGCCGTCGTCGGCGAGCGCCAGCGCCGTGTTCAGCGCGGTCTGCCCGCCCATGGTCGGCAGCAGGGCGTCCGGCTTCTCCGCAGCGATGATCCGCGCCACGATGGCAGGCGTAATCGGCTCGACGTAGGTGGCGTCGGCGAACTCGGGGTCGGTCATGATCGTCGCCGGGTTCGAGTTCACCAGGATCACCCGGTAGCCCTCGTCCTTGAGCGCCTTGCAGGCCTGCGTGCCCGAATAGTCGAACTCGCAGGCCTGGCCGATCACGATGGGGCCGGCGCCAATCACCATGATCGAGCCGAGATCGGTGCGCTTCGGCATCGTGCGGTCGCCTGCCCTCAGCCCATCAGCGCCACGAAGCGGGCGAAGAGATGCTGGGCATCCTGCGGGCCGGGCGACGCTTCCGGATGGTACTGGACCGAGAAGATCGGCCGGTCGTCGACCGCGAGGCCTTCCAGCGTGCCGTCGAAGAGGGAGACGTGGGTGGCCGTGATTCCGGCAGGCAGCGAGTCCGCCATGACCTCGAAGCCGTGGTTCTGGCTCGTGATCTCGACCCGCCCGGTCTTGAGCTCCTTGACCGGATGGTTGGCGCCGCGATGGCCGAAGGGCATCTTGCGCGTCTCGGCGCCGAGGGCCAACGCGAGCAGCTGATGGCCGAGGCAGATGCCGAAGATCGGCAGCCCGCTCGCGATCAGCCTTTCGATGACCGGGACCGCATAGTCGCCAGTCGCGGCGGGATCCCCCGGCCCGTTCGAGAGAAAGATTCCGTCCGGCTCGTGGGCGAGGATCGTGTCTGCGTCAGCCGTGGCGGGGACGACGGTGACGTCACAGCCCGCGGTGGCGAGCGAGCGCAGGATGTTCCGCTTGGCGCCGTAGTCGACCGCGACCACACGGTGTCGTGGATTGGCGAGAGTGCCGTAGGCGCCGGTCTCGACATCCCAGGTAGCCTCGGTCCAGCCGTAGGCCTGGCGGCAGCAGACGTCCTTGGCGAGGTCCATGCCTTCCAGCCCCGGCCAGGCGCGGGCCCTGGCGACGAGTGCGGCCTCGTCGATGCCCTCGGGCTTGGACGTGTGCACGAGCGCGCCGTCCTGCGCGCCGCCTGTGCGGAGCAGCCGGGTCAGCCGCCTGGTATCGACGCCGGCGATGCCGATGAGGCCGCGCCGCTCCAGCCAGCCTTCGAGGTGCTGCACGGCGCGCCAGTTCGAGGGCTCGGTGACATCGGCGCGGAGCACGAGCCCAAGTGCTGCCGGCGTCCCCGATTCCAGGTCGTCGTCGTTGGTTCCGACGTTACCAATATGGGGAAAGGTAAAGGTGATGATCTGCCCGGCGTAGGAGGGGTCGGTCAGGATCTCTTGGTAGCCGCTCATCGCGGTGTTGAAGCAGATTTCGCCCACGGCTTCGCCCCGCGCGCCCAGGCCGCGGCCGCGAAAGACCGTTCCGTCGGCGAGCGCAAGCGCCGCAGTGGCGGTAGGCGATCCAGTCCCTGGCATCGAAGTTCCCGCGGACCGGCCGCGTCCCCGCCGCCCCGTCCGATTCAAAGGTGGGCGCAGTGTAGTCGGGGTCATGCCGGGGTCAAGCATCGACCCCAATTCTCAATCGTGGACCCGCAGGGTGCCCAAATCGGCAGCCCGAAGGGCCCGTTGGGAAACGAGATTCTTGTCAAGAGCGAATCGTCGTTGATCGTCGTCAACGGCTATCTATATTTCATGCCATTCCAAGCGAGGAGGAAGTGCCCATGCTGCGACCGCAGCTGGAGGACGCGCTCAAGCACGCGATGAAAGCGCGCGAGCAGTGCCGGGTGGCAACCATCAGACTGATACTGGCGGCACTCAAGGACCGCGACATTGCCGAGCGCGGCAAGGGGAATGGTGAGTTGGACGACGGCCAGATCTTGGCCTTGTTGCAGACGATGATTCGCCAGCGGCGCGAGAGCATCGAGCAGTACGAACGGGGCGGCCGGGTCGACCTCGCCGAGCGCGAGGCCGAGGAGATCGTCGTGATCCGGAGTTTCATGCCGCCGGCGATCGAAGGCGATGATATGGTTTCCGCCGTGCGCGGAGTCGTGAGCGACTTAAACGCGTGCACAATCAAGGACATGGGCCGCACGATGGCGTGCCTGAAGCAAAAGTATTCGGGCCGCATGGATTTCGCCAAGGCGAGCGGGCTGGTGAGGGAGCTGCTTGCCTCCGGCTGATCCGCCGAGGCCGGCCGCCGCAGCGCCGGCAGGCGGGGAGAGACCCGCCCCGTGAGAGTTACAAGGGCTGGGAAAGCGGCGCGAGCCGGGTCATGATGAGCGCTCAGCCAGGCGTGAGGGGATGATGTTCCCACCGCAATTTCTGGACGAGATTCGCGCACGCGTTCCTCTGGAAGGCGTGATCGCCAAGCGCGTGCGGCTGGTGCGCCGCGGGCGGGAATCGATCGGCCTCTGCCCCTTCCATAAGGAGAAGACCCCCTCCTTCACGGTGAACGAGGAGAAGGGCTTCTTCCACTGCTTCGGCTGCGGCGCCCACGGCGATGTCATCGGCTTCATCATGCGGGACGAGGGCCTCTCGTTCCCGGAGGCGGTCGAGCGCCTGGCGGGCGATGCGGGCCTGGCACTTCCTGCGCGCGACCCGCGCGCCCAGGCGCGCGAGAAGGAGCGGCACTCGCTCTACAGCGTCATCGAAACTGCTGCCGCCTGGTTTGAGTGGGAGCTGGTGGGACCGCGCGGCGCGGCAGCGCGGCGCTATCTCGATGCGCGTGGCGTGGATGAGGAAACCCGTGCCACGTTCCGCCTGGGCTTCGCGCCTGACAACCGCACGGCGCTCCGCACCAAGCTGGAAGGAGACGGAGTCACCCAGGCGACGATGATGGAAGCCGGCCTCGTGATCGCACCGGAGGATGGCGGCACACCCTACGACCGCTTCCGCGGCCGCGTGATTTTTCCCATTTGCGACCGGCGCGGCCGCGTCGTCGCCTTCGGCGGACGGGCGCTGGGCGAGCGCCAGCCGAAGTACCTCAATTCGCCGGAAACTCCGCTCTTCGCCAAGGGCAGCCTGCTCTACGGCCAGCACCTCGCCGCGCCTGCCGCCCGCAAGGTCGGCCGGGTCATCGCGGTCGAAGGCTACATGGACGTGATCGCCTTGCACCAGGCGGGCATCGCCGAGGCGGTGGCGCCGCTCGGCACCGCACTGACCGAACAACAGCTGGAGGCGCTCTGGCGGCTCGGGGAGGATCCGGTGCTTTGCTTCGACGGCGACGAGGCCGGTGTCCGTGCCGCGGCCCGTGCCGTCGAGCGCGCATTGCCCGGGCTCAGCGCGAAGCGCTCGCTCCGTTTCGCGACGCTCCCGGCGGGCCAGGACCCCGACACGATGGTGCGCGACCGAGGCGCCCGGGCAATGGCCGAGATCGCCGCCGCCGCGATCCCCCTCTCCGACCAGCTTTGGGCGATGGCGGTGGGCGGCCGCGCGCTCGACACGCCGGAGGCGCGCGCGCGGGCCCACAAGCAGTTGCAGGACCAGATCGCGCGCATCCCCGACCGCGACCTCGGCTTCCGCTATATGGAGGATTTCCGGCAGCGCCTTCGACTGCCGTGGCAAGGGCGGCGGCCGGACGGCGTACCGTCGTCCGTGACGCCCGAGGCGCCGGTGCGGCGGGGTGAGGCGCTCGGCCCCGCAGGGCACGGCACGGCGCAACCTCGCGAGCGCGCCCTGCTCCAAATTCTGCTCGGCTTTCCCGCGCTGGCGGTGGAGCAGCACGAGGCGCTGGCCGGGCTCCACCTGGAGACCCCACGATTCGCCGCTGTCGTCGCCGCGCTGATCGACTGGGCCGAGGCGGGGCCGGAGCCGGAGAGCGCGAGCCTGCATTCGGCCCTCGCGGGGCAGGGTCTGGACAACGTGGTCGAAGAGCTGGTGGGGCAGGGCGCCCATTTTCTGGATAGGCCGGGCAGCATCGACCATGCCCGCGACTTGTTCGTGGACGCCCTGAAGCGCCAGCACCAACGGCTCGAAGAGCAGGCGGCCAAGGCCGAAGCCGAAGGGGCCCACACCGACGAAGAGGCGTGGCAGCACACCCGCGAACGCATTCTGCGCCTGCAGGAGACTGCGAAGGCGGAGACGGACATACCCGACTTGGGCGCCGCGCCGCGGGCAAGCAGGGCGTAGCGGCACGCAAGGCTCCATCCACCCTGCTATGCCGCCAGTCAAGGTTTGCTTGACACCCGCCCACGGGTTTTTCAGACTGATTGGAGAAGGGGAGGCTTGACCCGGAGGCTCCCGACCCCACATTTCCCGAATCGGGCGCGAAGGGCGAAGGTGCGCCCCGAACCGTCTGCTGGGTCCAGCGCGTGTGCGAGCCCAAGCGGTGCCCGCCCGATCCCAAGGTCCGGAAAGGAACGAGCCGCATGGCGACGAAGCCCGTCAAACAGGCCGAAACCACCGAACGCACCGAAGAGCAGGCCGACAGCCCGATCCTCGATTCGCTTACCGCCCCGGTGCGGAAGATGGTCGCGCGCGGCAAGGAGCGCGGCTACGTCACCTACGATGAGCTCAACAAGGCTCTCCCCTCCGACGAAGTGAACTCGGAGCAGATCGAGGACACGATGACGATGCTCTCCGAAATGGGCATCAACGTCATCGAGAGCGAGGAGTCCGAGGAGAGCCCCAGCGAGGAACCGGCGGAAACCGCCGCGCCCGCCACCGCGCCTGCGACGGTCGGTGAAGACGACCTCGGCCGCACTGACGACCCGGTGCGGATGTACCTGCGCGAGATGGGGAGCGTGGAGCTGCTCTCCCGCGAGGGCGAGATCGCCATCGCCAAGCGAATCGAAGCCGGGCGGCAGGCCATGATCGGCGGCATCTGCGAGAGCCCGCTGACCATGCGCGCGATCATCGAATGGCGCGACGCGCTGCGTGAGGAAACGCTGCTGCTTCGCGACGTGATCGATCTCGAGGCGACCTACGGTGGCGGACCGGAGGCCGCGGGGCGCGCCGATGCGACCAAGACTGCGGACGGTGGATCGGCCGATGGCGCGGCGCCGGCTGCCGATGGGGCAGCGGCCACCGGCGAGAGCGCCAGCACCGAGAAGAGCGAGGGCGAGGAAGACTTCGACGAGGGCAACGTCTCCCTTTCGGCGATGGAGGCCGCAGTTCGGCCCCAGGTGATCGAGACCTTCGACGCGATTGCGGTCGCCTACAAGAAGTTCCGTCGTTTGCAGGATCTGCGCCTGGAGCTCGCGCAGAAGAACGAGACGCTCACCGAGTCGCAGACCCGGCGCTACAACAGGCTCAAGCGCGAGCTTATTGAGCTCATGCAGGGCGTGCGGCTCAACAACAATCGCATCGAGGCCGCCGTCGACGAGCTCTATGGCCTCAACCGCGGTTTGATGAACCACGAGGGCAGGCTGCTGCGCCTCTCCACGAGGTGCGGCGTCTCGCGCGAGAAGTTCCTGAAGCACTATGTCGGGCGTGAGCTTGATCCGCGCTGGCTCTCCCGCGTGAGCCGGCTGAAGGACGACGGCTGGAAGCGCTTCGCCAGGGAGAAGCGCCCCGAGATCATGGTCCTCCGCAAGAACATCATGGCGCTGGCCCAGAACACCGGGCTGGAGCCCACCGAGTTCAAGCGAATCGTCTCCATCGTGCAGAAGGGCGAGCGCGATGCCAGCCAGGCCAAGAAGGAGATGGTCGAGGCCAACCTCCGCCTGGTGATCTCGATCGCCAAGAAATACACCAACCGGGGCCTGCAGTTCCTGGATCTGATCCAGGAGGGCAACATCGGCCTGATGAAGGCGGTGGACAAGTTCGAGTACAGGCGCGGCTACAAGTTCTCGACCTACGCCACCTGGTGGATTCGTCAGGCGATCACGCGCTCCATCGCCGATCAGGCGCGCACCATCCGCATCCCCGTGCACATGATCGAGACCATCAACAAGCTCGTGCGCTCCTCGCGTCAGATGCTGCACGAGATCGGGCGGGAGCCCACGCCGGAGGAGCTGGCCGAGCGACTCGGCATGCCGCTCGACAAGGTACGCAAGGTGATGAAGATTGCGAAGGAGCCGATCAGCCTGGAGACGCCGATCGGCGACGAGGAGGACAGCCACCTCGGCGACTTCATCGAGGACAAGAACGCGGTCCTGCCGGTGGATGCGGCGATCCAGTCCAACCTGCGCGAGGCGACGACGCGGGTGCTGGCGAGCCTCACCGCACGGGAGGAGCGTGTGCTGCGCATGCGCTTCGGCATCGGCATGAACACCGACCACACCCTCGAAGAGGTCGGCCAGCAGTTCTCGGTCACGCGCGAGCGCATTCGGCAGATCGAAGCCAAGGCGCTGCGCAAGCTGAAGCACCCGTCGCGCTCGCGCAAGCTGCGCAGCTTCCTCGACGTCTAGGCTGCGGCCCTTTCAGCGCCAGCACAGCGGCGCCGCTGAAGCATAATCTCACTATTCGAGCCCGATTTCGCGGGGCCCGCCGAACTGATCGAATAACTCGGCGGAGCCTGGCGACGTGAGCTGTTGCTCGGGCCATCGCACCGACGCGTGCTAGGGTGCCCCGGCAACGGCTAGGTGAGCGACATGGCGCCCGGCGAAGCGACGACCTTGCAAGAGCCGCCGCCGCTTCGACACCGACTCGTTTCGTTCGCCCTGCTCATCGTCTGCGGCGGCACATTCGGGCTGATCTTCTCGGCCAACAAGATCGCCGTTACCGGCGGCATCCCCTTCTTCGCCTACGTCTTCTGGCAGACGCTCGGCGCAGGTCTCGTCCTGCTGCTGCTTGCCGGCGTGCTTCGCCGGCGCCCGCGCCTGGGCTGGCCCTATATCAGGGCCTACTTCGTCATCGGCTTCTTCACGCTCGCGTTTCCCTTCGTTCTCCTGGCCTTCATCGCCCCCAAGCTGCCGGCCGGGGTGATCAGCCTGGGCGGGACGCTCAGCCCGACGATCACCTATATCCTGGCGCTGGCGCTCGCGATGGATCGTTTCCGCTGGCTCCGGATTGGCGGAATCTCGCTCGGGCTCGCGGGCGTTCTGCTGGTGGTCCTGCCGGAGACCAGCCTGCCCCAATCCGACATGGCCGGCTGGGTGCTGCTCAGCCTGCTGGTCCCGGTCAGCTACGCCTCCGGCACGATCGCCGCCGCTCGCTTGGCTCCGGCCGAGAGCGATTCGCTCACGATGGGGAGCGGGCTGCTCTTCGCCTCGTCGATCATGGTCTTCCCCTTCATGGCGGGGAGCGGGCAGTGGTGGTTCTTCTCGGGCCCGATGAGCGACAGCGACTGGGCGCAGATCGGCGCCATCCTGATCAACGCCGCCTTCTTCTATCTGCTCTTGGAGATCGTCAGGCGCGCCGGGCCGGTCTTCTTCTCGACCCAGAACTATGTCGCGACCTTGGCGGGGATCGGCTGGGGCATCCTGATCCTGGGAGAGAGTCACAGCGTCTACATCTGGGGCGCACTGGCGCTGCTCTTCGCAGGCCTCTTCCTGGTGACCCGGCGCGGACCGCGCGCCGCATAGCGCGGCCGCCACGGTCGCACGAACTCCGAGCTAGGGTTCGGCGACGAGATCCAGAAGACGCTGGGTCAGGAGCTCGCCCTCGGGCCATTCGAGGCCGCGGTCGGCGAGATAGCGGCGTGCGGCGTTTCTCGTCATCTCTCCGGGAATGCCGTCCGCCGGCCCGGGGTCGTAACCATGCGCCGCGAGCCGCCTCTGCAAGACCTCGATTTGACGCTCGGAGAGTATGAGAGTGACCGCCGCCCGCTGAATTGGAGGTTCCGTCAGGCGGGGCGTGAAGGCACTGGCGCGGGACTGCGCGGCTTCGGCCTCACCGTCCTCCAGTAAGGGCGCCAATTCGGCCGCCGCCGCCGCCGCCTGCTCCCGTGCGGCGCCTTCGCCGAGCCGCGCCGCGACTTCCAGCCAGTAGAGCGCCTCCGCCGGGCTCTGTGCGACGCCGCGCCCGGTCTGGTGGAGCGCCGCCAGATTGAGCTGTGCCTGGGTCACGCCCTGGCGTGCTGCACGCTCGTACCACATCGCCGCCTCGGCCGGGTCTCCTGTCACGCCGCGGCCGGTCTCGTGGAGGAGGCCCAGGTTGAACTGCGCCTTCGGGTCGCCCTCTTCGGCGAGCGGGCGCCAGATCGAGGCTGCCTTGCCGTAGTTGCCCGCCTCGAAAGCAGCGGCGCCCTCGGCCAGCAGGTCGGCCGCCATGACTGGCCCCTGCCCCGCGGCCGCCGACAGAAGGGCTGCGACGAGGAAGGGGAACGCCCGCGCGCAAGCGCGCTTAGCGACTCGGATGAGGGGATTGAGTGTCACGGCGCGGCAACATTATCCCGATTCTTCCAGTGGGCAAGCGAAAGCAGCCCTCCGTTATGTGTACCAGGTGTTGCGCCATGCCTGCCGAGCCATGACCCTGAAGAAAGGTCCGGGCTAGAATGCGGCGCGCCGTTCGGGCACCGCCCGGCGGCCTCGGGAAGCAAGGGAGAGCAGAATGCCGACAGGTCCAGTACCGCCGAGCGCCAAGAAGGTTCAGGAGTTGGCCGAGTCGTTCGGCTTCGCCATGAGCGATGCTGACGCCGCCCTCTACAGCGAGATGATGGCGGGCACGCTGAACAGCTACCGCCGCCTCGACACGATGCAGGAGACCAAGCCGCCGGTGAAGTATCCGCGCGCCGGCTCCTACCGGCCGGGGCCCGAGGAGGACCCCTACAACGCCTGGTACGTGAAGGGCGAGATCAGGGGCTCAGGCGATGGCGTGCTAGCCGGCAAGCGGGTCGGCATCAAGGACGCGATCTGCGTCGCGGGCTTTCCCATGATCAACGGCGCCAAGGGGATGGAGGGTTACATCCCCGACGTCGACGCCACCGTGGTGACCCGCGTGCTCGATGCCGGCGGGACCATCCTCGGCAAGACCAACAGCGAGGACTGCTCGTTCTCCGGCGGCAGCCACACCTCGGCCTACGGGCCCGTCCGCAACCCGCACAAGCCGACCCATTCGACCGGAGCATCCTCCAACGGCAACGGCGCTGCGGTCGCGGCCGGCGATATCGACGTGTCCATCGGCGGCGACCAGGGCGGCTCGATCCGCATTCCGGCGAGCTGGAGCGGCATCGTCGGCCTCAAGCCGACCTACGGCCTCGTGCCCTATACCGGCGCCATGATGATCGAGATGACCATGGACCACCTCGGCCCCATGGCCGACACGGTGGAGAACGCTGCCCGCATGCTCACCGCCATTGCCGGCGAGGACCCACTGGATCCGCGCCAGCGGGGGATGATCCCGGCGGGGCTCGATATGGACTACGTCGCCGGCCTCGATGCGGGCTGCAAGGGCATCAGGATCGGCGTGCTGAAGGAAGGTTTCGACCAGGGCGCCGGCGAGGAGACCTGGGGCGATACCGGGCTTCCGCCGGGCGACAAGGTGGTTTCGGACAGCGTCCGCGCCGCCGTCGACCGCCTCGCGGGCGAAGGCGCCGAGGTGACCGAGGTTTCCAACCCGCGCCACGAGGACGCCTATCACGTCTGGGTGCCGATGTGCGTCGAGGGCGCGCAGTCGGTCATGCTGAAAGGCAACAACACCGGCACCAACTGGCGCGGCTTCTATAACACGCAGCTTCTCGATAACGTGGCGAAGGGCGCGCGCGCCAGGCCCAACGACATGGGCGTGATGGTGAAGTACGTGCTGCTCTTTGGCGAATACATGCAGTCGGACTATTACGGCCGCTATTACGCCAAGGCGCAGAACATCCGGGGTCAAATTCAGCAGAGCTACGACGACCTGCTGGAATCGTGCGACGTGCTGGTGATGCCCACCACGGCGATCCTGCCGACGCCGATCCCAGGCAACGACGCGCCGCTCAAGGAGCGCATCATTCGCACGCTCGACATGATCCACAACACCTGCCAGTTCGACGTGACCGGGCACCCGGCGATCTCAGTGCCGTGCGGTGTCCACGACGACCTGCCCATCGGCTGCATGATCGTCGGCCGCCACTTCGAGGATGCGAAGGTGCTCCAGGTGGCAGCGGCGCTGGAGGCCGCGAAGGACTGGAAGACCTGCTGATCGCTGACGGACGAGGGGCGTCGCCGCGCGCCACGGCGGCGCTCCCCGCGGCTGGCCTAGTTCGCCGGCCGGGCCCAGATGGCGGTGTCGTGGAACACCGCGCCACCGTTGGGATAGCCGGGATCGGCCGAGGTCAGCGTGTTGATCCCGAGCCCCTCCTCGAAGGCGGTGTTGGGCCAGACGCTCTCGACGATAACGGTGCCGCGCTGCTGGCCGTGGGTGGTGCCGTTGTCCGGCGCCTTGCCGTTGGCGCCGGCGATGCGGGCGTGAAGCAGGATCGAGCCCCGCCGGTTGCCGATGCGGATGCGGTCGCCGTCCTCGAAGCCCAGGTCACGGGCGTCGCCGGGATGGAAGAGGGCGGAGGGCCTGGCCTCCTTGGCGATGCTGGTGGGCGTCTCGGTAAAGCTCGAATTCAGGTAGTTGTGCGCGGGCGCGGTGACGAGGCGGAAGGGATGCTCCGCGTCCGGCGCCTCGATCACCGCCATGTGGTCGGGGAAGGCCGGTATCTCGGCGCCGCGCGGCCCCATCCTGGTCCAATCCGGCTTGAAGCGGAAGCGCCCGTCCGGCCAGCCGAAGCCCTTCAGGTGATGGGCGCTCTCGAAGTCCGGCATGCAGTCCTTCCAGCGCATGGCCTTGAGCGTTGCCGCGTCGGGATGGCCTGAGCGCTTGAGCGTCGCGTCAATCAACTCCCACGCGGTCATGTCGAAGCCCGGATGCTCGGCGTCGAGCCGCTTGGCGAGCGCGCGAATCACGTCGTGGTTGGAGCGCGTCTCCGCGTAAGGCTCGATCACCCTGGCACCCATCAGCAGGTACATGTGGCCGCCGCCCACGTAGATGTCGTCATGCTCCAGGAATGTCGTCGCCGGCAGCACAATGTCGGCATAACGCGCGGTGTCGGTCATGAACTGCTCGTGCACGGCGAGGAAGAGGTCGTCGCGCATGAGTCCCTCCCGCACCTTGGCCGATTCCGGCGCCACCGCCGCCGGGTTGACGTTCTGCATGACGATGGCGGTGACCGGCGGGCCGTCGCCGAGGTCGCTCGGATCGCCGGTCAGCACCGGGCCAATGCGCGACATGTCGAGGAGCCGCACTGAGCGGTCTCTTGCGTCGAGTCCTTCGATAAGCGTGGCATCGACGCCGTAGACGCTCTTGTTGGTGTGCATCGCGCCGCCGCCCTCGTACTGCCAGGCGCCGGTGACCGCCGCGATGCAGGTGGCGGCGTGCATGTTCGCGGCCCCGTTGCGCGAGCGTGTGAAGCCGTAGCCGAGGCGGATGTAGGTGCGCTTGATTCGGCCGATCATGCGGGCGAGCGCAACGATCTCGGCGGCCGGAATGCCGGTGATGGCGGACGCCCACGCAGGGTCGCGGCTCGCGAGATGGGCCTCGAATTCGTCCGGGCAATCGGTGTGGCGGGCGAGATAGTCGCGGTCGGCGAAGTCCTCGGCGAAGAGCACGTGCATGATGCCGCAGGCGAGCGCGCCGTCGGTGCCGGGCCGCAAGGCCACGTGATGATCGGCCACCTTGGCGGTGCGCGTCTCGTAAGGATCGACCACGACGAGCGCGGCATCCCGCGTCTTCCGCGCCTTCGCGATATGGGTCATCACGTTGACCTGGGTGGACGCCGGATTGCAGCCCCAGACGACGATCAGGTCCGCCTTCGCCATCTCGCGCGGGTCGGACCCCACGTAGGTGCCGACCCCGGCCCACCAGCCGTCACTGGAAAGGCGCGAGCAGATGGTCTCGTCCTGCCCCGAATACTTCATCACATGGCGCAGGCGGTTGATGCCGTCGCGCTGCACCAGGCCCATGGTGCCGGCGTAGTAGTAGGGCCAGACGGCCTCGGGGCCGTGCTTCTCCTCGGCGCGGACGAAGGAGTCGGCGATCAGGTCGAGCGCGTCGTCCCAGCCGATGGGGCGGAACTCACCCGCGCCCTTCTCGCCGCTTCGCTGCAGCGGCTGCGCGAGGCGCCCCGGATGGTGCACGCGCTCTGCATAGCGCGCGACCTTGGCGCAGATGACGCCCGCGGTGTAGTCGTTCTCCCGCGCGCCTCTGACTGCACCGATCCGGTCCGGCGCAAGCCGCTCCACCTCCAGCGCGCAGGTCGACGGGCAGTCGTGGGGGCAGGCGGTGGCAACGAATTCACTCGACACGGCGCGTCCTCCTCGGGGCCAAGCCGCATCCCGTGCCGATGCCAAGTCGGCGTGCGGCGACCCTCACGATCCGATGCCGCATGGTAGCCCATCGGGCGCGGCGCGGCACTTGCTGCGAACTTGTGCTATGAATCTTCTTATCAAGGGTACGGCATAGAGATGACGACACTGCCTGACAGCGACGCTGCGGCGCGCCTGCGCGAGGCCGGCCTTCGGCCCACGCGCCAGCGCATCGTCCTCGCTCGCCGGCTTTTCGGCGGGCCGGACCGCCACGTCACCGCCGCCGAGCTTCATGCCGAAGTGCTCAGCGAGGAGGCGGGTGTTTCCCTCGCCACGGTCTACAACACCCTGCACCAGTTCACGAAGGCCGGCTTGCTGCGCGAGCTGGTGGTGGATACGGGGCCCTCCTTCTTCGACACCAACACCACGCATCACCAGCATTTCTTCCTGGAGGACACCGGCCGTCTGGTCGATGTGCCGGGCGATCGCGTCTCCGTGAGCGACCTGCCGCCTGCGCCTCCGGGAACCAGGGTCTCACGCATCGACGTCGTCATCCGGGTGACCGGCGAAGGGGCGGACGAGGGCTCGAAGGCCCCGCGCCGTGCTCGCACCCTGGAATGATTCCAATCCGTTGACGGCTGCGCCGCGCTGCGTCATATAGTGTCGTGAACACACCGGCCGCACTCGCGTCCTGCGGTGCGGCGGCCAAGCATCTCGAACCATCAGTCAGGGGGACCAAGACCATGCCAGCATTGGGTGGAAGCAAGACCGAGCAAAACCTCAAGGACGCCTTCGCCGGCGAGTCACAGGCCAACCGCCGCTATCTCTACTTCGCCCGCAAGGCGGACGTGGAGGGCCACAACGACGTCTCGGCGCTCTTCCGCTCGACCGCCGAGGGCGAGACCGGCCATGCGCACGGCCATCTCGACTACCTGGTGGAGACCGGCGATCCGGCCACCGGCTTGCCGATCGGCCAGACCAGCGCAAATCTGGCGGCCGCCGTGGCCGGTGAGACCCACGAGTACACCGACATGTATCCCGGCATGGCGCGCACCGCCCGCGACGAAGGCTTCGACGAGATCGCGGACTGGTTCGAGACCCTGGCGAAGGCCGAGAAGTCCCACGCCGGGCGCTTCCAGAAGGCGCTCGACGGGCTCGACTGAGCGACTTCCTGTCAGTGACCGGCGTCGCCTGGGCGCATCTGCGCGCTCAGGCGGGCGCCGGCGCGCGCATGTAGCGGCTCGTCTCGCCTGGCGGGGTCGTTAGCCGGATCACGCTCCCGCCAGGCGGAAGACCTCGGCGAAGGCTGGGTGAATGCCGGCCGCGCCGAACGCCTCCAGGTCGCTTGAGCACGAGTTCTGGCTGAGCACGGCGGTGATCCCGCTCGGCTCGTGATGGCCGGCCATGGTGACGTGCCCGCGCAACTGGCCGAGGTGGCCCTCGATCGTGAGGTCGCCGAAGCGGGAGACCAGGACCCCGTTGAGCGGGCGCACGCTTTCAGCGGCGATCTGGGGCTGATCGGCTCGGATTAATCGAGGTTTTGGGATGGGTGCCCCCCGGCGATCTTGCAAGAAGGCCGCCGGAGGGCTTGTCTCGGTGACGGTGAAATCATCTGAGACGCCCCAATGTCGCACAAGCTGTTCCGCCACTCCATGCTTTCCGATGCCCGGGTGTGGGCTTTCCTGAAGCGGGTCGACGCGGCGGAGACGGAGACCTGCCGTGCGGCGGGCTGTCCGCGCTGCGGCGGGGCGCTTCACAGCGCGACCTACCCGCGCAAGCCGTACGGCCTGTCGGCCGATCTTCGGGACGATGCCCGACGCTTCAGCCTGTGCTGTTCGGTGTGCCGGCGCCGCGTGAATCCTCCGTCGGTGCGTTTCTTCGGGCGCCGGTTCTATGTCGGGGCTGTGTTCCTCCTGGTGAGCGCTCTGGCTCTGGCCGGCGGCGTGCGGCTGCAGACGATCGCGCGGCGGTGCGGGGTTCCGGCGTCGACGCTGAGGCGCTGGCGGCGCTGGTGGCAGGAGATCTTCCCGCTCACCCGGGAATGGCGGGCCAAGCGGGGCGCGCTTGCAGCGCCGCCCGGCGAGGCGCCGCTGCGCTGGCTGCTGGGTTCGGTGCGGGGCGCCAGCTTCCGCTCGCGGCTGTTGCGCAGCCTGGTCTGGCTGATGCCGTGGACCGGCTTTTGCACGCTCGGCGCCGGGCCGGGATCTCCCGCAGAAAGCGTTTCTTTTATGAACGGATAGGCCGCTCTACACCGGCAACTCCCCAGGACGGCGAGGGAGGGATGCCGGGATGGACAGCAACGACGGGAACGGCCGCCGCGACCGGTGGGCGCGGCTGCGGTTCGCGGTGGTCGGGCCGCTGCTGGCCTCGCCGCCGCCGGCAGGGCGGCTGCGGGCGGAGCTTGAGCGGCTGTCGCGGCGCGACTGGGAGCACCCGTCGGGCAGGGGTCCGGTGCGCTTCGCGGCCTCCACGATCGAACGCTGGTACTACCAGGCGCGGGCGGCCGAGCACGATCCGGTCAAGGCGCTGCGGCGGCGGCCGCGCGCCGATGCCGGGCGCGAGCGGGCGATGTCGCCGGCGCTGCTCGCGGCGCTGCGCGAGCAGTACCGGGCGCATCCGTCGTGGTCGGCGCAGCTGCACTACGAGAATCTCGGCGCGCTGGTCGAGGCCGACCCCGCGCTCGGCCCGATGCCGTCCTACGCGACGCTGACCCGGGCGATGCGCAGCCGTGGCCTGGTCCGCAAGCGCCGGCGCCGGCGCTTCGAGCGCGAGCCCGAGCCGGTCGCGCAGACGCGCGAGGTGCTGAGCTACGAGGTCGAGCGCAGCCACGGCCTCTGGCACTGCGACTTCCACCATGCGAAGCGCCGCGTGCTGACGCCGTCCGGCGAATGGAAGACGCCGATCCTGCTCGGGTTCCTGGACGATCGTTCGCGGCTCGGCTGCCACCTGCAGTGGTATCTGGCGGAGACCGCCGAGGTCTTCGTCCACGGGCTCTGCCAGGCCTTCATGAAGCGCGGCCTGCCGCGCGCCCTGATGAGCGACAACGGCTCGCCGATGATCGCCGGCGAGGTCGAGGAGGGGCTGCACCGGCTTGGCATCGTCCACTCCACGACCCTCGCGGGAGCCCCTTATCAGAACGGCAAGATGGAGGTCCTGTGGGCCTCGGTCGAGGGCCGCCTGATGGCCATGCTCGAAGGGGTCGAGGCGCTCACCCTGAAGACGCTCAACGATGCCACCGTCGCCTGGGTCGAGCAGGACTACCACCGCCGCGTTCACCGCGAGCTCGGCACGACGCCGATGAAGCGACTGCTCGACAGCGTCGATGCGTCGAGGCCCTGTCCCGGCGTCGACACGCTCAGGGCTGCGTTCCGGATCACCCGGAAGCGCACGCTGAGGCGCTCGGACGGAACCGTCTCGGTCGAGGGCGTGCGCTTCCAGATGCCGGCGCCATGGCGCCACCTGAACATGCTCTGGATCCGCTACGCGCGCTGGGACCTGTCCAGCGTCGATCTGGTCGACGCCCCTGACGGCGAGCGGCTGTGCACCCTCTATCCGCTGGACAAGCGCGGCAATGCCGGCGGCATGCGCCGCCCCACCGCCCCTGGCGATGACGATGGCGGCGGCAGCCCCGGCGCCGCCGGGGGCGAAGCCGCGCCGCTGCTCAGGCGCATCCTCGACAACCAGGCCGCCACGGGCCTGCCGCCGGCCTGGCTGCCCCATGCCGCAAGCCCCCGTCCCGACAAGGACGACCAACAGGGAGACCCCTCATGAACCGCGAACTGCTCACCTTCTTCGGCCTCAAGTGGAACCCCTTCTCAAGCGAGCTGCCGTTCGACGGCCTCATGGCGACCCCCGCCGTCGACAGCTTCTGCCACCGGGTGGAGCACCACCTGGTGCGCCAGGGTGGCTTCGCCCTGATCACCGGCGAGCCCGGCACCGGAAAGAGCGTCGCGCTTCGCCTGCTCGCCGACCGGCTCGCCCGCACCGACGGATTGCGCGTCGCCGCGCTCTCCCACCCGTCCTCGCGTCTCGGCGACTTCTACCGCGAGATGGGCGAGCTGTTCGGCATCACCCTGGTCACCGGCAGCCGATGGACCAGCTTCAAGGGGCTGCGCGAGCGCTGGCTCGCCCATCTCGACGACACCCGCATGCGGCCCCTGCTGCTGATCGACGAAGCCCAGGAGCTGCACGTCACGGTGCTGTCCGAGATCCGCCTGCTCGGCTCCATCGACTTCGACTCGCGCGCCATCCTCTCGGTCGTCCTGGCCGGCGACAACCGCCTGCTCGACAGGCTCGGCCAACCCGACCTGCGGCCGCTCGCCTCGCGCATCCGACAGCGCCTCGTCATGGCGCCCGCCGAACACGAAGAACTCGCCCGGTTGCTCGACCACCTGCTGCAGGAGGCCGGCAACCCGGCGCTGATGACCGCCGACCTCAAGGACGCGCTCTGCGCCCATGCCTCGGGCAACCCCAGGACGCTCACCGTCATGGCCGATACCCTGCTCGCCATCGCCGCCGAACAGGATCGCGAGGTGCTCGACGAGAAGCTCTTCCTGGAGACCTGGGGCGAGGCCCCGCCGCGCAGGGCAAATCGGCGATGAAGGGCTTCCCGACCCGAACCCCGGCCGACCTCGAGAACCGGCCGCGCCGGCAGCAGTGGCTGGTCGACGGGCTCTGGGCGCGCCAGGCGGTCGGCATCGTCGGCGGCGAACCCAAGTGCGGCAAGTCCTTCCTCGCGCTCGACCTCGCCGTCGCCGTGGCCGCCGGCGTGCCCTGCCTGCGCCGCTTCGCCGCCGAACAGCCCGGACCGGTCCTGCTGTTCGCCGCCGAGGATGCCGGCCACATCGTGCGAGCCCGCCTCGAGGGCATCGCCCGCGCCGCCGGCGCCCGGTTCGAGACCCTCGACATCGCCGTCATCGACGTCCCGATCCTCCGCCTCGACCACCGCAACGACCGCCAGCGCCTGATGGAGACCGTGGAGCGCGTCGGGCCACGCCTCGTGGTCCTCGACCCCCTGGTCCGCCTCCACGGCGTCGACGAGAACGCCGTCGCCGAGGTCGCCCCCATCCTCGGCTTCCTGCGCGACATACAGCGACGCTTCGAGACCGCAATCCTGCTCGTCCACCATGCCCGCAAGAGCGGCGCCGCCCGGCCGGGCCAGGCGCTCAGGGGATCGTCCGAGCTGCACGCATGGGGGGACAGCAATCTGTACCTGCGCCGGCGGGACAAGCAGATCGTCATGACCGTCGAGCATCGCGCCGCCCCGGGCCTCAACGATGTCGAAATCGAACTCGCCGATGACGGCGAGGGACCCGCCTTGCGCCTCCGGCGCCCGGCGCCGGCCGAAGCCGCGCCGGAGCCGGAAACCCCCGAACGGCGTATCCTCCAGGCACTCGCCGACGCCGACGCGCCGCTCTCCCAGCGCCAGATCCGCGAGCGCGCCGCGACCCGGCCGGCAACCGTCGCCGAGGCGCTGCACAAGCTCGTCCGCGAAGGACGCGTCGAGCGCGCTGCCGAAGGCGGATACCGCCTCACCGCCGACAACGCCACGCCCCCAGCCGCTGTCAATGGTCGGGGCCGCAACGACGTGTTACCGAAAACCGTTACCGCCTCGAACCCCTAGGGAGGCAGGGTAACGGTAACGGGTAACACCCCCCGCCAGCTTCCATCGCCGTACCGCGTCGAGCGATCGGCTCATGGCCGAAAGCTCTGCTTACGGCCATGGATGCACTCCGTCGGATGGACGGCGGCGGGTCACCCGAAGGGCCGGAGCGAAGCGAAGGAGCCGCGCAGCGGCTTGACGCGTCGACGGCCGTCCGACACCCCGACAGCGTTCCTCCGAACCTGACCCGGCAACCATCGAATAACCCGATCACCGCACCATCAGATACCGGAAGCGCGCTCACCGTGGCCGCAGTGGGCGATGTTCGTGCCCAGGAAGGAGGCCGGCAGCGGCGGGCCCCGCAGCATGGCGAGGGCGGCTGGCTCCAGCACCTGCCCCGTGAAGAGCGCATGGATGCCCCGCGCGAGGTCGCGCGGTGTCGTCACCAGATCGCCGGCAGCCCCGATGCCGGAGAGCGGGAACCAGTCGGAGGAATCCTCCGGTGGAGCCTCGGGCTGCGTCGAATCGAAGACGTATTGGCGGGCCAGGCGCTCGCGCGGGAAGGCCTCGTCCCCGCCGCTCCAGGTCTCGCCCATGCCGGCCGGCTCGAAGACCGCGCGCCTCAACCATTGGGAGAGCGTCTCGCCCCGCTCGGCGGCGACGATCTCGCCCGCCAGCACGTAGCCGGGGTTGGAGTAGATGAAGGCCTCGCCCGGCGTGATCTGCGTGCCGTTGGCGAGCGCGAAGTCGATGATCCGCTCCGGTGTCCAGTCGTCTGCCGCACCCTTCGGCATGAACGCTTCGTATTCGGGCAGGCCGCTGCGGTGACTGAGCAGGTGACGCACGTGGATCTCGTTTGCGCGCGGCAGGTGCGGGAACCACCCTTCGATGGTCTGATCCAGCCGCACGCGCCCTTCGCTTACCAACGCGAGCACGGCGACCGCGGTCCAGGTCTTCTTGGTGCTCGCGGTCTTGAACAGGTGATCCGGGGCAAGCGGCGCTCCCGTCGCGCGATCGGCGCAGCCGGCGGCGAGTGTCAGCACCTCCTCGCCCGGCCGGACGAGGGCGAGCGAGGCGCCGACGATGCCCCGCTCCACGTGGTCGCTCAGCACCCGGTCGAGCTCGGATACGAGAACGTCGCTCTCTGGTTTCAGCATCGTCGCCCCCCGCGTTCCGCCGCGCCGGCGCTTACCTTAGCACGCGCCCGCCACGCCGGCCGAAAGTGAGATTTCGTGAGATTAAGTGAGATTCGGTGAGACAAACGGCGGCCGTCATCGAGCTCGGCCGCCGCCGCCGGCGAGGTCTGCGGCTGGTCGCCGCCCCAGCCCGCTCCTCCTCTTTGTGTCTGTTGGGCGCGCGCTTGCTCTCACTCTTCATGACGCGATACTGCCGCGAGCGGCAGGCGCTCTGCACCGCACCATGGATCGGGGCATCGAATGGGCGGGGCCGGCCGTAGTGGAGGGGGAGCACGCATGGCGCACGTCGGTGCGGCGCACACGCGCGTCGAAGACGATCGATTCCTGACCGGCCGGGGCCGGTTCGTGGACGACATCCGCCTGCCGGGGGAGGCGTATGCGGCCTTCGTCCGCAGCCCCCACGCCCGTGCCCGCATCGGGGCGATTACCACCGACCGGGCGCGGGCCATGCCGGGGGTGCTGGCCGTCCTCACCGGCGAGGACTGGCGGCGCGACGGGGGCGGCGAGACCGACGTGCTGTGGGACATCAACTCCCACGACGGCACCCCGATGGCGCTCGCCCGCCGGCCGGTGTTCGCCCTGGACGAGGCCCGTCACGTGGGCGATACGGTGGCCCTCGTCGTCGCCGAAGACCCGCACGCGGCCGCCGACGCAGCGGCTGCGGTCGAGGTCGCGTGGCAGCCGCTCCCCTCGATCACCGACCTGGCTGCGTCGGTCGAGGCGGATGCGCCGCTGGTGCACGACGAGTTCGGCAGCAACATCGCCTACGACTGGCGGCTCGGCGACGCCGAGGCGACGGAGGCCGCCTTCGCCGCCGCCACCCACGTCACCGCGCTCAGGCTCGTCAACAATCGTCTCGCGCCCAGCGCCATGGAGCCGCGCGCGGCCATCGGCGCGTACGACCGCGGCGACGGGCGCTACACCCTCTGGTCCACCACGCAGAACCCGCATCTGGTCCGCCAGTGGCTTTCGCGCGACACGCTGCGCGCGCCCGAGCACGCGATCAGGGTGGTGTCGCCCGATGTCGGCGGGGGCTTCGGCCAGAAGACCTATCACTATCCCGAGGAAGCGAGCCTGCCCTGGGCCGCGCGGCTGGTCGGCCGGCCGGTGCGCTGGACCGCGACCCGTGCCGAGACGCTCGCGGTGGACATCCACGCGCGCGACCACGTCACCGAGGCGCGCATGGCCTTCGACGAGGACGGCCGCATCGCCGCCGTCGAGGCGAACATCATCGCCAACCTCGGCGCCTACCAGAGCCAGTTCGCCGCGTGCATCCCGACGCTCTTCTGCGTCAGCATGTTCTCCGGCCAGTATGCGATACCCGCGCTGCACTGCCGGGTGCTCGGGGCCTACACCAACACCACGCCGATCGACGCCTATCGCGGCGCCGGCAACCCCGAGATCACCTACGTCATCGAGCGCCTGATCGAGAACGGCGCGCGGGAGCGGGCTGGCGATTCGGTCGAGGCCCGCGTCCGCAACCTCGTGCCCGCCGCCGCCATGCCCTATGCGAGCGCGACCGGGGTCACTTACGACGTCGGCGACTTCCCGGCGGTGCTCGACAAGGCCCGCGCGTTGGCCGATCTCGACGCGCTGCGGGCCGAGCAGGCCAGGCTCCGGGAGGAGGGCGTGCTGATGGGGATCGGCATGGCGGCCTTCGTCCGTTCCGGCGGCGCCGGGCCGAGCCGGCTCGCCGCCGCCCTCGGCAGCCGGATGGGGTTCTGGGACGTCGCCACCGTGCGGGTTCACCCCAGCGGCAAGATCACCCTGCTCTGCGGCAGCCACAACCACGGGCAATCCCACGCCACCACCTACGCGCAGATCGTTGCCGACCGCTTCGGCTGCGACATGGCCGACATCGACGTCGTCGAAGGCGATACGGACCGGATCCCCCACGGCCTCGGCACCTGGGCCTCGCGCTCGATCACAGTGGTGGGCTCGGCGCTCGCCGTCGCCTCCGACCGCATTATCGACAAGGGCCGCCGCCTCGCCGCGCATCTCATGGAATGCGCCGTGGACGATATCGAATTCGGGGCCGGCGCCTATTCCGTGCGCGGCACCGACCGGCGGATGACCTTCGTCGAGATCGCCGACATGGCCTATCGCGGCGCAGACTATCCCGAGGGCTTCGAGCTCGGGCTCGAAGAAGCGGCGTTCTTCGACCCGGACGACTTCAACTATCCCTACGGCACCCATGTCGCCACGGTCACCGTCGATGCCGAGACCGGCGCGGTGCGGCTCACCGGTTACTACTCGGTGGAGGACACGGGCCTCGTGATCAACCCGCTGGTCGTCGACGGCCAGCGCCACGGGGCCGCCGCCCAGGGCATCGGGCAGGCGCTGCTGGAGGACGTGCGCTACGAGCCGGAGACGGGCCAGCTGCTCACCGGCTCCTTCATGGACTACACGATGCCCCGCGCCGACGATCTGCCCGACTTCACGCTGGACGGCCACGTGACGCTGACCGGGACCAACCCGCTCGGCGTCAAGGGCGTGGGCGAGCTCGGCACCTCCGGGCCGCCGGCCGCCATCGGCAACGCCATCCTCGATGCGCTCTGGCACCTCGGCGTCCGCCACGTGGAGATGCCCTTCACACCCGAGCGCGTCTGGCGCGCGATCCGGGCCGCGTCCGATGACCACGTTTAGGACACTTGCTTGACCCGGCTGTGGGCGGGCCTATCCTGCGCCGGGCGAGAGCCGGAGACGAGCGATCATGGAAACTGTCGAGGCGATCGGCGCGGACGCGCCGCCGAGTGTTGCGCCCGCGCTCAGGCATGACTGGTCGGCGGCGGAGGTCGAGGCGCTGCTCGCGCTGCCCTTCGCCGAGTTGATGTTCCGCGCGCAGAGCGCACATCGCCGCCACTTCGACCCGAACCAGGTGCAGATGTCGACGCTGCTCAGCATCAAGACCGGCGGCTGCCCGGAGGACTGCGCCTACTGCCCGCAGAGCGCGCGCTACGACACCGGGCTCGAAGCGGGCAAGCTGATGTCCCGCGACGAGGTGCTGGCCGAGGCCCGGCGCGCCCGGGAAGCCGGCGCCACCCGCTACTGCATGGGCGCCGCCTGGCGCAGCCCGAAGGACCGTGACCTGGAGGCCGTGGCCGACATGGTGGAGGGCGTCAAGGCGCTCGGCATGGAGACCTGCGTCACCCTCGGCATGCTGAGCGCGCCCCAGGCTGAACGTCTCGCGGATGCCGGCCTCGACTACTACAACCACAATCTCGACACCTCCGAATCCTTCTACGGCGAGATCATCACCACGCGCACCTACCAGGACCGGCTCGAGACCCTGGGCCATGTGCGGGACGCCGGCATCAACGTCTGCTGCGGCGGCATCGTCGGCATGGGCGAAGCGCGCCGCGATCGCGCGGACATGATTGCGACGCTCGCCAGCCTGCCGAGCCATCCCGAGAGCGTGCCCATCAACATGCTGGTGCAGGTGGAGGGCACGCCGCTCAACGGCACGGGCCCGCTCGATCCCTTCGAGTTCGTGCGCACGGTGGCGGCGGCGCGGATCACCATGCCGGGCTCGGTGGTCCGGCTCTCGGCCGGGCGCGAGCAGATGTCGGACGAAATGCAGGCTCTGGCCTTCCTCGCCGGCGCCAACTCGGTGTTCGTCGGGCCCGAGCTGCTCACGACGCCCAATCCCGGACGCGAACGCGACAGTCAGCTCTTCGCCCGTCTCGGCATCGCGCCGATGCCGGCTTAGGCCCCGCGCCCGGCGCTCCCAGCGCACGCCGCGGCGCGCCGCATGCCTGCCGACTCTTCCACACGACGGACGCCCGACTGGCTCGCCGAGGGCTACGGCCACGTCTGGCTGCCCTATACCCAGATGGCGAGCGTACCGCCGCCGCTGCCCGTGGCTACGACCAGGGGCACGCGCATCGTCCTCGCCGACGGCCGTGAGCTGATCGACGGCATCGCGTCGTGGTGGACCGCCTGCCACGGCTACAACCACCCCCACATCCGCGCCGCCGTCGCCGCGCAGCTGGAGCGCATGCCCCACGTGATGTTCGGCGGCCTCGCCAACGAGCCCGCGCTCCGGCTGGCCCGCCGCCTCGCCGGCATGCTCCCCGATCCGCTCAACCGGGTGTTCTTCTCCGAGTCGGGCTCGGTGGCGGTGGAGATCGCGCTGAAGATGGCGCTGCAGTACTGGCTCAACCAGGGGGTTCGCGGGCGCCATCGTTTCGTGAGCTTCCAGGGCGCCTATCACGGCGACACCTTCGCCGCCATGTCGGTATGCGATCCGGAGGAGGGCATGCACAGCCTCTTCGCGGGCGCCCTGCCTGAGCAGCACGTCGTGCCCTTGCCCGAGGACGAGGCGGGCATCGCCGCCTTCGACGCGTACCTCGACCGCAACGGGGAGGAAGTCGCGGCGGTCATCGTCGAGCCGCTGGTCCAGGGCGCGGGCGGCATGCGCTTCCACGCGCCGGAGGTGCTGCGCGCCCTGCGCGCGGCCTGCGACAAGCATGGCCTGCTGCTGATTGCCGACGAGATCATGACCGGGTTCGGCCGCACCGGCACGATGTTCGCCTGCGAGCAGGCGGGGGTGGTGCCCGACATCGTCACGCTCTCCAAGGCGCTCACCGGCGGCACCATGGCGCTGGCCGCGACCGTGGCGAGCGAGCGGGTGTTCGAGGCCTTCCTCTCGGACGACGCCGACGCGGCGCTCATGCACGGGCCGACCTTCATGGCCAATCCCCTGGCCTGCGCCGCCGCCAATGCCTCTCTCGACCTGTTCGAGAGCGAGCCCCGCTTGGCCCAGGTGCGCGCCATCGAGAGCCATCTCGCCGCAGCGCTCGAGCCCGCGCGGGCGCTGCCGGGGGTGATCGATGTGCGTGTGTGGGGCGCGATCGGCGTCATCCAGCTCGACGACATGAGCCGCATCGCTTGGCTCAAGCAGCGCTTCGTGGAATCCGGCGTCTGGGTCCGCCCATTCGCCGATATCGTCTACGTCACGCCCGCGTTCACCATCGAGGAAGGCGACCTCGCCCGGCTTATGGACGCGCTGATCGACGTGGTGACCGCCTGGTCGCGGGAGCGATAGAGCGCGTCCGACTTCGACGGACGCGCTTTAGTCGAAGACCACCGACGGCAGCCAGGTGGTGAGTTCGGGAAAGAAGCCGAGCACGGCCAGCGCGGCGAGCTGGATTATGACAAAGGGAATGACGCCCCGGTAAATCTCGCTGGTGCGGACCGTGCGCGGCGCCACGCCGCGCAGGTAGAAGAGCGAGAAGCCGAAGGGCGGGGTCAGGAACGAGGTCTGCAGGTTCACCGCCATCATGATGCCGAGCCAGATCGGGTTGATGTCCATCCGCAGCAGCACGGGCGCGATGATCGGCACCACGACGAAGGTGATCTCGATGAAGTCGAGGAAGAAGCCGAGCGCGAACATGATCAGCATGACTACGAGCATCGCGCCGACGACTCCCCCCGGCACGTTCGTGAGCGCCTGGTGAACCATCTCGTCGCCGCCGAGGCCGCGGAACACCAGCGAGAACAAGGCGGCGCCGATCAGGATGACGAAGACCATGGCGCTGATCTGCATGGTGGACCGCATGACCGGCACGAGTACGCCGGTGCGCCAGACCCGCCAGAGGCTGACGGCGATGCCGTAGACAATCAGCGCGCAGCAGATGAAGGCCACGATCGCAGGAGCGCCGAAGCCGGCCCGCGTGACGACGAGGTCGAACTGGCCGGCGAGGATCATCATCAGGATCAGCCCGCCGCCCGCGAGATAGAGCGGGGCGCTGCCGACCCTGCGCTCGAACTTGGTGCCGCCGTCCGGCGCGAGCCGCGCGCCCGCGAGGATCAGCGAGCCCACGGCGCCCACCGCGGCAGCCTCGGTTGGGGTCGCGATACCGCCGAGGATGGAGCCCAGAACGGCGATGATGAGCACGATCGGCGGTATCAGCGCGCGGCCGGTGAGCCGCCAGACCTCGCGCCAGTCGCCCCCCAGTTCCCCGCGCGGAATCGCCGGTGCGGCCGCCGGCCGCAGCCAGGCGACGACCATCAGATACATCATGTAGAGCGCGACCAGCACCATCCCCGGCAGCAGGGCGCCGGCAAAGAGGTCGCCCACCGAGACCGGCTCCGGCGACCAGTTGCCGATGGCGCGCTGGGCATCGACGTAGGCGTTGGAGATCTGCTCGCCGAGGATCACCAGCACTATGGAGGGCGGGATGATCTGGCCGAGGGTGCCCGACGCGCAGATCGTTCCGGTCGCGAGCTTGGGGTCGTAGCCGCGGCGCAGCATGGTGGGGAGCGAGAGCAGGCCCATGGTCACCACGGTGGCGCCGACGATCCCGGTGGAGGCGGCGAGCAGCGCGCCCACGGCGATCACCGAGAGCCCAATGCCGCCGCGCAGGCCGCCGAAGAGGCGCCCCATGGCTTCGAGCAGCTCTTCCGCCACCTTCGAGCGTTCCAGCATCACACCCATGAAGATGAAGAGCGGCACCGCGATCAGCACCTCGTTCCACATCGCGTTGCCGAAGATGCGTTGCGGCATGGCGCGCATGAAGCTGATGTCGAAGACGCCGAAGGCGTATGAGAAGAGCCCGAAGAGCGCGGCCACGCCCGAAAGCGTGAAGGCGACCGGGAAGCCCGCCAGCAGGCAGGCGAAGGTCGTCACGAACATGACGATGACGAGGACTTCGCCGATGGGCATGGCGGCTCAGGCGGCCTCGCCGCCGGCTTCTGCGATGTCGTCGTGGCGTTGCTGGCGGCCGGCGAGAGTCAGCACCGCGTGAAGCGCGAGCGAGAGGCCCTGGAAGGCGATCAGCACCACGAACGCGAGAATCATCGACTTGAGCGCGTAGATCGCCGGAATGCCGCTGGTCTCCGCCGACTTCTCGAACACCGACCAGGACTGCTCCACATAGGGCCAGCTCGCCCAGCCGATGATCACGCAGACCGGCATCAGAAAGAGAATCACGCCCAGGAGATCGATGAGCGCGCGCCGGCGCGGGCGTGCGTCGCGGTAGAAGATATCGACCCTGACGTGGCCGCCGTGGAGCAGCGTATAGCCCGCGCCCACAAGGAAGAGGGTGGCGTGGAGGTAGATCACCCCCTCCTGCAACGCGATGAAGCCCACGCCGAAGATGTAGCGCATCACCACGACGACGAACTGGAGGAGCACCATGAGGAGGGCGAGCCATGACGCGACGCGGCCGATGTGCTCGTTGGCCACGTCGATTGCGCGCGTGAGCGCGGCTAATGCGGAGAGAGACGCCTGCATCTCATTTCAGCCGGCCCGTGCTCCTTTTAGGCGGCCCGCGCTCCAGCGCGGCGGCGGCCCTCATGCCCGCCTCTCCGACGCCCCGCGGTGGCGCGGGGCCAATTCCGTCACGCCGGCGTCATTCGGGGCGGGCGACGACCGCCCGCCCCGAACGCACACCTTGCCGACGTACTACGCGGTCAGGAGCCGGGCCCTGGCGTAGGCTAGCTCCGAGCGCTCGTTATAAGGCACCGCCGTCTTGCGGAAGTTGCTGAAGCTCTCGTAGACGCGTTGCGTGATTCCGCCCTCGGCGCCGACTTCGGCGACCACCGCAGCCGACTGTTCTCCGAGCGCCTTCAGCATCTCGTCCGATACCTGCCGCACCTGCACGCCGTGCTCGTTGATGAGCGTGTCGAGCGCGCCGGCGTTGCGTGCGTTGAACTCGGCCAGCATGGTCGCGTTGTCGGCCGCGCAGCAGCTCTCGATCAGGCTCTGATCCGCGGCGCTGAGGCCGTCCCACACGCCCTTGTTGATGCCGCAGGTGAGGATCGTGCCGGGCTCATGGAAGCCGGGCCAGTAGTAGTACTTGGTCACCTTGTAGAAGCCGAAGGCGAGGTCGTTCCACGGACCCACCCATTCGGTGGCGTCGATCGTACCGGCCTCGAGCGCCGGATAGATCTCGCCACCGGGCAGCAGCAGGGCGTTCGCGCCGACGCGGCGCAGCACCTCGCCGCCGAGGCCCGGCATGCGCATCTTGAGGCCCTTGTAGTCCTCGAGCGAGTTCATCTCCTTGTTGAACCACCCGCCCCACTGGACTCCGGTGTTGCCGGCCATCAGCGGCTTCACGTTGAAGTCGGCGCCGAGCTCGTCCCAGAGCGCCTGGCCGCCCGCGTGGTAGATCCAGGCGTTGACCTCGTCCGCGGTGAGCCCGAAGGGCACGGTCGCGAAGAAGTTGAAGGCCTTGGACTTGCCCTGCCAGTAGTACTCGGCGGAGTGGTACATGTCCGCAGCGCCCTCGGAGACCGCGTCGAAGCAGCCGAGGGGCGGCACCAGCTCGCCGCCGCCATAGTGCTTGACCTCGATCCGTCCCTCGGTCGCGTTGGTGATGCGGTCGGCGAGCCGTTGCGCGCCGGTGCCGAGGCCGGGGAATTGCTTGGGCCAGGAGGTGGCCAGCTTGAGCTGCATCTTGCCCTGCGAGATGGCAGGCGCGGGAAAGTTCGATGCCGCTGCGGCCGCCACGGCGGCTCCAGCGATTGCCGTGCCCTTGAGAAGGCTGCGTCGTCCGATCTTCGTGCTCATGTCCTTGGGTCTCCCTTCGATGGTTCGGGTCAATGATCCGGGACGCCCCGACCCTCCGGTCGGGCGTCGAGGATGGTCCAGCCCTCCGGGCCGTGCACCTCGAGCGGGCGAAAGCGGGCCTTGTAGTCCATCTTGTCGCAGCCGTCGATCCAGTAGCCGAGATAGAGGTAGGGCAGCGCCATGGCGCGCGCCTCTTCCACCAGCCTGAGGATCATGTAGCTGCCCGGACTGTCCTTGATCCGCGTGGG
This sequence comes from Alphaproteobacteria bacterium, assembly GCA_965207055.1. GTDB lineage: Bacteria > Pseudomonadota > Alphaproteobacteria > UBA828 > UBA828 > WTGU01. The sequence goes on from CBDBLP010000002.1 coordinate 173,210, forward strand.
TTCGTAGAATGAATACACTGCCGACAGCCCGTCAGCGACCACATCGAAGACGCAGACGCCGTAGAGCTGTCCGCCGGGGCTGCGGAACTCGGCGAGGTTGGTCTCGACCGCGCTCTCCTCGACGAGCGCGCCGAAGCCCTCGCGTCCCATGGCCGCCATCGTGCCGTCCGGGTGCCGCGCCGCCAGATAGCGCCTGAACAAGGCGTAGTGATCGGGCCGCGCCAGAGCCGGCAGCACGTTGAGCGTGATTCCCGCGTTGCGCGCGCTGACCCGGCGGAGCGAGCGGCTCGGCACGAAGGCGTCGGCGCGGACCCGTGCGGAAACGCAGGCCCGGCAGCCGGGGCAGGCCGGGCGATAGGCGGCGAGGTGGCTGCGGCGGAAGCCTCCACGCAGCATCTCGTCGTAAGCGGTCTCGGCACGGGGGCCCGCGAGCGGGGTGACGATCGAGCGCTCCAGACGCCCCGGCAGGTAGGGGCAGGGGCGGGGCGGCGTCACGCCCAGAAACTTGAGAGCGCCACCCTGCGGCGCGCGCGTCCGCGCCGGGTGCTGGCTTTCAAGCGGGCGGTTCTCGTTGGTCATCTACTTGATTATAGGCTCGTGCCGCGCTTCGCCAAGCAGCCGCGTGTCATTAAACCGCCCGCCAGCCGATATCCCGGCGGCAGAAGCCCTCGGGCCAGTCGATGCGCCCGACTGCCTCGTAGGCGCGGCTCTGGGCCGCTGCGACGCCCGCGCCCAGCGCCGTGACACCGAGCACGCGTCCGCCTGCGGCGACGACGCCGGCATCGGTGCGCGCCGTTCCCGCGTGGAACACCATCGCGTCGCCGAGGTCTTCGGCTGCGTCGATGCCGCGGATCACGCTGCCCTTCTCATAGGCGCCCGGATAGCCTTGCGTGGCGAGAACCACGCAGAGCGCGACCTCATCGCGCCAGCGCAGGTCGAAGTCCTTGAGCTCGCCATCGTGCGCCGCCACCAGCGCGGCCAGCAGGTCGGACTTGAGCCGGGGCACGAGCACCTGGCACTCGGGATCGCCGAAGCGGGCGTTGACCTCCAGCAGCTTCGGCCCGTCGGCGGTAAGCATCAGCCCGGCATAGAAGACGCCCGTGTAGGGCATGCCCTCCGCCGCCAGGCCGCGCACGAGCGGCTCGACGATGCCTGTCCGCGTCTCCTCACAGAGCGCCGGGGTCATCACGGGCGCCGGCGAATAGGCGCCCATGCCGCCGGTGTTGGGCCCGGTATCGCCCTCGCCCACCGCCTTGTGGTCCTGCGCCGTCTCCAACGGAAGCACGGTCTCGCCGTCGACCAGGGCGAAGTAACTCGCCTCCTCGCCCACCAGCATCTCCTCGATCACGAGCTCGGCGCCGGCCTCGCCGAAGGCGCCGCCCAGCGCCGCCTGCGCCGCTTCGAGGGCTTCGGCCTCGGTCTCGGCGAGCACGACACCCTTGCCGGCGGCGAGCCCGTCCGCCTTGACCACCAGCGGTGCGCCCAGCGCGGCGATGTACGCCTCGGCCTCCGCGAGCGAGCCGATACGCCTGTAGGCGGCGGTCGGCACGCCGTGGCGTGTGCAGAGGTCCTTCATGAAGCCCTTGGAGCCCTCGATCCGGGCGGCGGCCGCGCGCGGGCCGAAGGCGGCGATGCCCTCTGCCTCCAGCCGGTCGACCAGGCCGGCGCAGAGCGGCGCCTCCGGCCCCACCACGACCAGGTCGATCGCCTGCGCGCGGCAGAAGGCAACCAGCCCGTCGAAATCCATGGGATCGAGCGCAACGCAGGCCGCCTCGTTCTCGATGCCCGCGTTCCCCGGCGCGCACCAGAGCGCCCCCAGCAGCGGCGATGCTGCAAGCTGCCAGCAGAGGGCATGCTCGCGCCCGCCGGAGCCCACGACCAGGACGTTCATAGAGGCTTCTCCGCACCGTCTGATGCCCGTGCTAAGATACACTCTCGGGCTCCCGCCGGCCCGCGATTCTCTCGCGGGTTTTCTTGGAATTTCGCCCTTTTTGCTGCTTGACGGTGGGTAGGCCCATCACTAGGATGCGCCACCCTCTTGCCGACGGGGCTCGTCGGTGCGCCTTCGGGCGTCCGTTGCTAAGCCTTGAGATCGAGAGAGATTCCGATGTGTCGGCGCAGGCCGGCGGCGGGGAAGCGGCTCAATATCGCTTGCCCGGGTCCACCTGCACGCGCCGCACTAGCTGTTGAACTTGGAAGCGCCGCGATGCCGACGATCAACCAACTGATTCGCAAGCCGCGCACGCCGCCTGCCACCCGCAACAAGGTGCCGGCGCTGCAGGCCTGCCCGCAGAAGCGCGGCGTGTGTACCCGGGTCTACACGACGACGCCGAAGAAGCCGAACTCGGCGCTGCGCAAGGTCGCGCGCGTGCGGCTCACCAACGGCTTCGAGGTGACCAGCTACATCCCCGGCGAGGGGCATAATCTTCAGGAGCATTCGGTGGTGATGATCCGCGGCGGCCGGGTGAAGGACCTGCCGGGCGTGCGCTATCACATCATTCGCGGCTCGCTCGACACCCAGGGTATCCAGGACCGCCGCCAGCGCCGCTCCAAGTACGGCGCCAAACGGCCCAAATAGAGAAGTAAGGAGCCGCCCGGTGTCCCGTCGTCGCGCTGCAGAGCGCCGAACCGTCAACCCCGATCCCCGTCACGGGGACGTGGTGCTGGCGAAGTTCATGAACTCGCTCATGCTTGCCGGCAAGAAGTCGACGGCCGAGCGTATCGTCTACGGCGCACTCGACCGGATCAGGGAGAAGACGGGCCAGGACCCGGTCCGCGTCTTCCACGAGGCGCTCGACAACGTGAAGCCGGCGGTGGAGGTGCGCTCGCGCCGGGTCGGCGGGGCCACCTATCAGGTGCCGACCGAAGTCCGGCCAGACCGGCGACAGACGCTCGCGATCCGCTGGCTCATCAGCTCGACCCGCGGTCGGTCCGAGACCACCATGGTCGATCGCCTCAGCAACGAACTCCTCGACGCCGCGGCAAACCGCGGCGTTGCTGTCAAGAAGCGGGAAGACACTCACCGCATGGCCGAGGCCAACCGAGCCTTTTCGCACTACCGCTGGTAGGCGCAGGCGTTCGCGGACAAGAAAAAGATCATGGCTCGGACCACACCCCTCGAACGCTACCGCAATATCGGCATCATGGCGCACATCGATGCCGGTAAAACGACGACGACCGAGCGGGTGCTCTACTACACCGGCAAGTCCTACAAGATGGGCGAGGTCCACGAGGGCAGCGCCACTATGGACTGGATGGAGCAGGAGCAGGAGCGCGGCATCACCATCACCTCCGCCGCCACCACCTGCTTCTGGCGTGACCACCGCATCAACATCATCGACACGCCGGGCCACGTCGACTTCACCATCGAGGTCGAGCGCTCGCTCAGGGTGCTGGACGGCGCTGTCGCGGTGTTCGACGCGGTCGCGGGCGTCGAGCCGCAGTCCGAGACGGTCTGGCGTCAGGCGGACAAGTACAACGTCCCCCGCATCTGCTTCGTCAACAAGATGGACCGCGTCGGAGCCGACTTCCCGCGCTGTATCGAGATGATCCGCGAGCGCCTCGGCGCCAACCCGGTCGCGATCCAGCTGCCCATCGGCGTCGAGGCGAATCACATCGGCGTCGTCGACCTGGTTGCGATGAAGGGCGTCGTCTGGAACTCGGAGACGCTCGGCGCAGAGTTCACGGTCGGCGACGTGCCCGAGGACATGAGGGCCGAGGCCGAGGCCAGCCGCCAGGCGCTGATCGAGGCGGTGGTCGAGATGGACGACGCCGTGCTCGAGCGCTTCCTCGAGGGCGAGGAGCCGGACGAGGCGGCGATCAAGCGGTGTCTCCGCATCGGCACGCTCTCGGGCAAGCTGGTTCCTGTGCTTACCGGTTCCGCCTTCAAGAACAAGGGCGTGCAGCCGCTGCTGGACGCGGTGTGCGACTACATGCCGGCGCCGACCGACGTGCCGCCGGTGCAAGGCGTCGTGCCCGGCAAGGGCGGCGAGGTCGAGCGCTCCTGCAGCGACGACGAGCCGCTGTCGGCGCTCGCCTTCAAGGTGATGACCGACCCCTTCGTCGGCTCGCTCACCTTCGTGCGCGTCTACTCGGGCATGATCCAGACCGGCAAGCAGGTGCTCAACAGCGGCAAGGGCCGCAAGCAGCGTGTCGGCCGGATGCTGCTGATGCACGCGAACAGCCGCGAGGACATCAAGGAGTCGCGGGCCGGAGACATCGTCGCCATCGCCGGCCTCAAGGACACAACCACGGGCGAGACTCTGAGCGACCCGGCGCACCCGGTGGTGCTGGAGCGGATGGAGTTCCCCGATCCGGTGATCGAGGTCGCGGTCGAGGCCAAGACCAAGGCCGATCAGGACCGGCTCTCCATCGCGCTCGCGCGCCTCGCCGAGGAAGATCCCTCGTTCCGCGTGACCGCCGATCCCGAGAGCGGACAGACCGTGATCCGCGGGATGGGCGAGTTGCATCTGGACATCCTGGTCGACCGGATGCGCCGCGAGTTCAAGGTGGATGCCAACGTCGGCCAGCCGCAGGTCGCCTATCGCGAGACCATCGGCCGCGAGTCGACGGTGGATTACACGCACAAGAAGCAGACCGGCGGCGCCGGTCAGTTTGCGCGGGTCAAGGTCGTGCTGGAGCCGATGGAGCCCGGCGCGGGCTTCGAGTTCGAGAGCAAGGTCGTGGGCGGTGCCGTGCCCAAGGAGTACATCCCTGCGGTCGAGAAGGGGATCGACGAGGCGCGGCAGGCCGGCATGGTTGCCGGGTTCCCGGTCATTGATTTCAAGGCGCGGCTGATCGACGGTGCGTCGCACGACGTCGATTCCAGCTCGCTCGCATTCGAGATCGCGGCGCGCTCGGCGTTCCGCGAGGCCCTGCAGGGTGCGGGGCCGGCGCTGCTGGAGCCCATGATGAAGGTCGAGGTCGTGACGCCCGAGGACTATCTGGGCGACGTGATCGGCGATCTCAACGCCCGGCGCGGGCAAGTCGGCGGCATGGAGCCGCGCGGCAACGCCCAGGTAATTCGGGCTATGGTACCGCTTGCCACCATGTTCGGTTACGTCAATACCCTGCGCTCGCTCACCCAAGGGCGGGCGCAGTTCACGATGGAATTCGATCACTACGATCAGGTGCCGCGGGCAGTGTCGGACGAAGTCCGCGCCCGTTACGCCTGAGCGCGTAGCCGCGACAAGAACCCTTTGAGAGAGAGCAGCGATGGCTAAGGAGAAGTTTGAGCGTACGAAGCCGCACTGCAACGTCGGGACGATTGGTCACGTTGACCATGGGAAGACGACGCTGACGGCGGCGATCACGCGGATACTTGGCGAGGCGGGCGGCGCGGACTTCGTGCCCTTCGACGAGATCGACAAGGCGCCGGAGGAGCGCGAGCGCGGGATCACGATCGCGACGGCGCACGTCGAGTACGAGACGGCGAACCGCCACTACGCACACGTGGACTGCCCGGGTCACGCGGACTACGTGAAGAACATGATCACGGGCGCCGCGCAGATGGACGGCGCGATCCTTGTGGTGTCTGCGGCGGACGGCCCGATGCCTCAGACGCGGGAGCACATTCTGCTTGCGCGCCAGGTGGGCGTTCCGGCGCTGGTGGTCTACATGAACAAGGTGGACATGGTCGACGACGAGGAGATTCTGGACCTCGTCGAGCTCGAGGTTCGGGAGCTCTTGTCGGAGTACGAGTTTCCCGGGGACGACATCCCTGTGATTCGGGGCTCTGCGCTTGCGGGGCTTGAGGGCGGCGACGAGACGACGGGGCGTGATTCGGTTCTTGAGCTGATGGCGGCGGTTGACGACTACGTGCCGCAGCCCGAGCGTCCGAAGGACCAGCCCTTCCTGATGCCGATCGAGGACGTGTTCTCGATTTCGGGCCGCGGGACGGTTGTGACGGGGCGGATCGAGCGGGGCGTGGTGAATGTCGGCGACGACGTCGGGATCATCGGGATCCGCGAGACGACGAAGACGGTGTGCACGGGCGTCGAGATGTTCCGGAAGCTGCTGGATCAGGGTGAGGCGGGCGACAACGTGGGCGTTCTGCTTCGCGGCACGAAGCGTGACGACGTGGAGCGCGGCCAGGTCCTGGCGGAGCCCGGGACGATCACGCCGCACACGCGTTTCGAGGCCGAGACGTACATCCTGACGAAGGACGAGGGCGGCCGTCACACGCCCTTTTTCTCGAACTACCGTCCGCAGTTCTACTTCCGGACGACGGACGTGACGGGGACGATCGGGCTGCCGGAAGGGACCGAGATGGTGATGCCCGGCGACAACGTGACGATGCAGGTCGATCTGATTGCGCCGATTGCGATGGACGAGGGGCTTCGCTTCGCCATCCGCGAGGGCGGGCGCACCGTCGGCGCCGGCGTCGTCGCCAAAATCGTCGAGTAGAGCTTAACCGAGGCGGACAAGAGGCCGGGCACGCACAATGGCCATCGACAGCCAGAATATCAGGATCCGCCTCAAGGCGTTCGATCACCGGGTGCTCGACGCGTCGACGAGCGAGATCGTGAACACGGCCAAGCGTACCGGTGCCCAGGTGCGCGGCCCGATCCCGCTGCCGACCCGGATCGAGAAGTATACGGTGCTTCGCTCGCCCCATATCGACAAGAAGTCGCGCGAGCAGTTCGAGATTCGCACCCACAAGCGGCTTCTCGACATCGTCGATCCCACGCCGCAGACCGTCGACGCGCTGATGAAGCTCGACCTCGCGGCCGGCGTCGACGTCGAGATCAGGTTGTAGGAGGGCATCATGGCCGGCCAGGCGGCAGCGCGCAGGCGCACGGGCGTGATCACCGAGAAGCTCGGCATGTCGCGCGTCTTCAACGACGAGGGTGAGCATGTGCCGGTGACCGTGCTGCGCTTGGATAGCTGCCAGGTCGTCGCCCAGCGGACGCCCGATGCGGGCGGCTATGTCGCGCTGCAGCTCGGCGCGGGCCGCGTCAAGGTCAAGAACACCCCGCGCGCGCTGCGCGGCCACTTCGCCAAGTCGAAGGTCGAGCCCAAGCGCCACGTGGCCGAGTTCCGCGTGAGCGAGGATGCGCTGGTGGACGTGGGAGCCACGCTCGGCGCCGAACATTTCGCCGCCGGCCAGTTCGTCGATGCGGTCGGCACCTCCATCGGCAAGGGCTTCGCCGGCAGCATGAAGCGGCACAACTTCTCGGGCCTGCGCGCGAGCCACGGCGTGTCGGTCTCGCACCGCGCCCACGGCTCGACCGGCCAGTGCCAGGACCCCGGCAAGGTCTTCAAGGGCAAGAAGATGGCGGGCCATCTCGGGAATGCGCGCGCGACCGTGCAGAACCTCGAGGTGGTGGCGACGGATGCGGTGCGTGGCCTGATCATGGTCAAGGGCGGCGTCCCCGGCCCGAAGGGCGGCGTCGTCCTGCTGTCGGACGCGAAGAAGCGCAGCCTGCCGGAGGGCGTACCCTTCCCGGCCGGGCTCATGGAGCAGCCGGAAGCGGAGGCGGAGGCCGCAGAGGAAGCTGCTCCCGAGGCCGAGAGCACACCCGACGACGAGCCTGCTGCCGACGCCGCCGCTGCGGGCGACGAGGAGGAGACCTCGTGAAGGTCGACGTCATCGACCTCAAGGCCAAGCGCGTCGGCGAGATCGAGCTCGCCGACGAGGTGTTCGGCGTGGCCGTGCGGCCCGACCTGATGCACCGCACCGTGCGCTGGCAGCTCGCCAAGCGCCGCGCCGGCACGCACAAGACCAAGACGGTGGCGGAGATTCGCGGATCGACCCGCAAGCCCTTCAAGCAGAAGGGCACGGGCCGCGCCCGCGCGGGCTCCCGCCGCGCGGCGCACCATCGGGGCGGCGTGGCGATCTTCGGCCCCCAGCTGCGCGACCACGCGCACAAGCTGCCCAAGAAGGTGCGCAAGCTCGCGCTCAAGTCCGCGCTCTCGGCCAAGCAGGCGGACGGCAAGCTCTCGATCGTCGATTCCCTCGACCTCGGCTCGGCCAAGACCGGCGTTCTCGCCGCTCGCATCGCGCGCCTCGGCTGGTCGTCGACGCTGGTGATTGACGGCGACGAGGTCGATGCCCGCTTCGCCCGGGCGGCGGGCAACCTGACCGAGATTCAGGTGCTCCCGCAACTGGGCGCCAACGTCTACGACATCCTCCGCCGCGACCAATTGGTGCTGACCCGGAGCGCGGTGGAAAGCCTGCAGGCGAGGCTCGCATGAGCGTCGAGCCCAAAGAGCGCTGGTACGACATGATTCTCGGCCCGGTGGTGACCGAGAAGTCGACCCAGGGCTCGGAGTACAACCAGGTCACCTTCAAGGTGCGTACCGACGCGACCAAGCCTCAGATCAAGGAAGCCGTGGAAGGGCTCTTCGAGGTCAAGGTGAAGAAGGTCAATACCATCATGGTCAAGGGCAAGGTCAAGCGCGGCCGCGGCGGCCGGCTGGGCAAGCGCTCGGACTGGAAGAAGGCAACCGTATCGCTCGGCGAAGGCGATACGATCGACGTGATGACCGGGCTCTAGGCGATGGCTCTCAAGAACTACAGGCCGACCACGCCGGGGCGCCGCCAGCTCGTCCTGGTGGACCGCTCCGATCTCTGGAAGGGCAAGCCGGTCAAGGCGCTGACCGAGGGCCTCAGCCAGAAGGGCGGGCGCAACAGCGACGGCCGCATCACCATGCGCCATCGTGGCGGCGGGCATAAGCGCCGCTACCGCGTGATCGACTTCAAGCGGCGCAAGTACGATGTGCCGGCGACCGTGGAGCGGCTCGAGTACGACCCCAACCGCTCGGCCTTCATCGCGCTGATCCGCTACGAGGACGGCGAGCAGGCCTACATCCTTGCCCCGCAGCGGATCTCGCCGGGCGACAAGGTGGTCTCCGGTGATCGCTGCGACATCAAGCCCGGCAACGCGATGCCGATGAGCAACATTCCCGTCGGCACGATCATCCACAATGTCGAGATGAAGCCGGGGAAGGGCGGCCAGATCGCCCGCTCGGCCGGCAACTACGTGCAGCTGGTCGGCAAGGACCAGGGCTACGCCCAACTCAGGCTGCCGTCGGGCGAGCAGCGCGTGGTCCATGCCCGATGTATGGCCACCATCGGCGCAGTCTCCAATCAGGACAATCAGAACACCAACCAGGGCAAGGCCGGCCGCATGCGCTGGAAGGGCCGGCGCCCCAAGGTGCGCGGCGTCGCCATGAACCCGGTGGACCATCCCCACGGCGGTGGCGAAGGCAAGTCCTCCGGCGGGCGGCACCCGGTCACCCCCTGGGGCGTGCCCACCAAGGGCAAGCGCACGCGAAGCAACAAGAGAACCGACCGCTTCATCATGCGGCGTCGGGGCAAGAAGTAGGGCGGGGGACAATCGATGGCGCGTTCCGTATGGAAGGGCCCCTTCGTCGACGGCTATCTTCTCAAGAAGGCCGAAGAGGCGCGGGCGAGTGGGCGTAAGGACATCATCCGTACCTGGTCGCGGCGGTCCACGATCCTGCCACAGTTCGTGGGCCTCACCTTCGGAGTCTATAACGGGCGCAGGTTCCTGCCCGTGCTGGTCAACGAGAACATGGTCGGCCACAAGTTCGGCGAGTTCTCGCCGACGCGGGTCTTCCACGGCCATGCCGGCGACAAGAGGGCGCGGCGGGGCTGATCATGGGTAAGATGTCGCGCCCCCGCCAACTCGGCGAGACCGAGGCTCAGGCCAAGATCCGAAATCTGCGGATCAGCCCGCAGAAGCTCGGCCTTGTTGCTGCCACCATTCGTGGGCGCCCGGTGGACCAGGCGCTGATCACGCTGGCGCATTCGCGCCGCCGCATCGCAGACGACGTGCGCAAGTGCCTGCAGTCGGCGATCGCGAATGCCGAGAACAATCACGAGCTGGACGTTGACCGGCTCGTCGTCGCCGAGGCGACGGTTGGCAAGGGCTTGGTGCTGAAGCGCTGGCGGCCGCGGGCACGCGGGCGGGTCGGGCGCGTGATGAAGCCCTTCAGCCATCTCACCATCGTCGTGCGCGAACGCGCCAAGGGGGCCTGATGGGTCAGAAGGTCAATCCCGTCGGGCTGCGTCTCGGCATCAACCGCACCTGGGATTCGCGGTGGTATGCCGACGACGACTATGCCCAGCTGCTGCACGAGGACCTGCATATCCGCTCGTTCTTGTTCAAGCGGCTGAACCAGGCGGGAATCGGGCGCGTCGTCATCGAGCGGCCTGCCAAGAAGGCGCGCATCACCATCCATACCGCGAGACCCGGCGTCGTGATCGGCAAGAAGGGCGCCGATATCGAGCGGCTGCGCACCGACATCACCAAGATGACGGGGAGCGACGTCCACCTAAACATCGTCGAGATCCGCAAGCCCGAGATCGAAGCAAAGCTGGTGGCCGAGAACATCGCCCAGCAGCTCGTGCGCCGGGTGGCGTTCCGCCGGGCCATGAAGCGGGCGGTGCAGTCCGCGATCAGGCTCGGCGCGCAGGGCATCCGCATCAACTGCGGCGGCCGGCTCGGCGGTGCCGAGATCGCGCGGACCGAGTGGTATCGCGAGGGCCGGGTCCCGCTCCACACGCTCCGGGCCGATGTGGACTTCGGGCTCGCCACGGCGCGCACGGCCTACGGCACCTGCGGCGTCAAGGTCTGGGTCTTCAAGGGCGAGATCATGGCGCACGACCCCATGGCGCAGGACAAGCGCGCCATGGAGCAGGCCACGCCCCGCTAGGGCCGGACGGGGACCGGGGACCGGATCATGCAGCAGCCGAAAGCCACCAAGTACCGCAAGGCGCACAAGGGCCGCATTCACGGCAAGGCCAAGGGCGGCACGCAGCTCAATTTCGGCGCTTACGGGCTCAAGGCGATCACGCCCGGCCGCATCACGGCGCGCGAGATCGAGGCCGGCCGGCGCACCATCACGCGGCACATGAAGCGCACCGGCAAGATCTGGATTCGCATCTTTCCGGATGTGCCCGTGTCGACCAAGCCCGCCGAGGTGCGCATGGGCAAGGGCAAGGGCTCGCCGGAATACTGGGTCGCCAGGGTGAAGCCGGGGCGCATCATGTTCGAGGTGGACGGCGTGCCGCGCGGCGTGGCGGAAGAGGCGTTCCGCCGCGCGTCCGCAAAGTTCAGGGTGCAGACCAGGGTGGTGGCCCGGCTCGGCGAAGGGGCCTCCTGATGAACGGCGTCGAAGCCCGCCTCAAGACCGACGACGAGCTCAAGACGATGCTGCTCGCGTTGAAGAAGGAGGCGTTCAACCTGCGCTTCCAGCGGGCCTCCGGCCAGCTCGAGAACACCTCGCGCATGCGCGCCGTCAGGCGCGACGTAGCCCGCATCAAGACGATCGTTGCCGAGCGCAGGCGCGCTGCCGGCGGCGAAGCCTGAGGATTTGGGAGATGGGTAAAGGAGAGCTGGCATGCCGCGCCGTGTAATGCGGGGAACCGTGGTCGGCGACAAGGCGGACAAGACCGTCGTCGTCCGCGTCGACCGCCGCGTCATGCACCCGCTCTACAAGAAGGTCGTACGCCGCTCGAAGCGCTACACCGCGCATGACGACGGCAACAGTCGCAAGGTCGGCGACATCGTGCAGATTCGCGAGTGCGCCCCCATATCCAAGCGCAAGCGCTGGATCGTGCTCGACGATGCCGGCGCCGAGCAGCGCTGAGCGTCACGGTCGTGAGCGGAAGGGCCCGGTGACATGATTCAGATGCAGACAAATCTGGACGTCGCCGACAATTCCGGTGCGCGGCGCGTGCAGTGCGTGAAGGTGCTCGGCGGGTCGAAGCGCAAGACCGCCTCGGTGGGCGACACCATCGTCGTCACGGTCAAGGAGGCGATCCCGCGCGGCAAGGTGCGCAAGGGTGAGCTTCACCGTGCCGTCATCGTGCGCACCGCGAAGGAAATCAGGCGCCCGGACGGCAGCGCCATCCGCTTCGACCGCAATGCGGCCGTGCTCATCACGGCCCAAGGGGAGCCGATCGGGACCCGCATCTTCGGGCCGGTCACCCGCGAGCTCCGTCAGCGTCGGTACATGAAGATCATCTCACTCGCGCCCGAAGTGCTGTAGGCCGCCATGCGCAAGCGAAAGATACGCAAGGATGACGAGGTCATCGTCCTCACCGGACGGGACAAGGGCAAGCGCGGCGCCGTGCTTCGGGTCGTCACCAAGACCGACCGCGTGCTCGTCGAGGGAGTCAACGTGACCAAGCGCCACGTCAAGCCGACTCAGGCCGAGCCGCAGGGGGGTATTGTCGAGCGCGAGGCGCCGATCCATATATCGAACGTGGCACTGATCGATCCCGAGAGCGATCGGCCGACCCGGGTGCGCTACAAGAATCTCGAGGACGGGCGCAAGGTGCGCGTCGCCGCCCGCTCGGGGGAAGTGATCGATGTCTGAAGCGAAGGGCCAAGACGGCGGCCAGACCAACGGCGAGGCCAACGGCCAGAGCCGGCTGAGATTGCTCTACGAGAGCGAGATCAGGCCCAATCTCATGCAGCAGTTCAGCTACGCCAACATCATGCAGGCGCCGAAGCTGGACAAGATCGTGATCAACATGGGCGTCGGCGAAGGGGTCTCGGACAACAAGAAGATCGATGCCGCGGTTCAGGACATGACGCTGATCGCCGGCCAGAAGCCGATCGTCACCAGGGCACGCAAGTCCATCGCCGCGTTCAAGGTGCGCAACGGCATGCAGGTCGGCTGCAAGACCACGCTTCGGCGCGAGCGGATGTACGAGTTCCTCGACCGGCTGGTCACGATTGCGCTGCCGCGGGTGCGCGACTTTCGCGGGCTTTCCGGGCGCGCCTTCGACGGCCGGGGCAACTACGCGCTGGGCCTCAAGGAGCAGATCGTCTTTCCCGAGATCGACTACGACAAGGTCGATCAGGTGCGCGGGTTGAATGTCGTCATTTGCACGACGGCGAGGACCGATGACGAGGGCCGGGCGCTGCTCGCCGGCTTCCAGATGCCCTTCGTCGGCCAGTGAGTGCAGAGGGGCCGGGTTGAGAGATGGCGAAGAAGAGCACGATCGAGAAGAACAAGCGGCGCCAGCGGATGGCGAAGCGGGACGCGGCCAAGCGGGCCGACCTGCGCGCCATCGTGCGCGACCGCGAGCGCCCGCCGGAGGAGCGCTTCGCGGCGCAGCTCAAGCTTGCGAAGCTGCCGCGCAACGGCGCGCAGGTGCGGGTGCGGAACCGCTGCGGGCTGACCGGCCGGCCGCGCGGCACCTACCGCAAGTTCAAGCTCTCGCGCATCGCTTTGCGGGAGCTGGCCTCAGCGGGCCAGGTGCCCGGCATGGTCAAATCGAGCTGGTGAGGCGTAAGCCATGATGACCGACCCCCTGGCGGACATGCTGACCCGGATTAGAAACGGGCAGCAGGCACGCAAGTCCGCCGTCCTGTCGCCGGCGTCCAAGATGCGCGGCTCCGTGCTCGATGTGCTGAAGCGCGAGGGCTACATCCGCGGCTACTCGAAGGCGGAATCGGACGCTGGCAAGCCGGCGTTCTCGATCGAGCTCAAGTACCAGGAAGGCCGGCCGGTGATTGCCGAGCTCCACCGTGTGTCGAAGCCGGGACGGCGGGTCTATTCGGGCATCAAGGACCTGCCCCGCTACTATGGCGGCCTGGGAATTTCCATTCTGTCGACGCCGCGCGGCGTGCTCTCGGACATCGAGGCGCGCCAGCAGAACGTCGGCGGCGAAGTGCTCTGCCGGGTGTTCTGAGATGTCACGCGTCGGCAGGAACCCCATACCTATCCCCGACGGCGTCGAGGTGACGATCGACGGCGCCGCGGTCGCGGTCAGCGGCAAGCTGGGCAGCCTCGAGGCGACCATCGCGTCGGACATGATTGCGGAACTCGACAACGGCCAGGTCTCGGTCACGCCGCGCGGGGACGACAAGCGCGCGCGCCAGTTGTGGGGGCTGACCCGGAGCGTCATCAGCAACATGGTCGTGGGCGTGAGCCAGGGCTTCCACAAGAACCTGCAAATCGAGGGCGTCGGCTACCGCGCCGCGGTCGAAGGCCGCACGCTCACTCTCGATCTCGGCTTCAGCCACAGGGTCCGCTATCCGATTCCCGATGGCATCGAGATCACCTGCGAACGGCCGACGGCGATCAGAGTCGCCGGCAGGGACCGCCAGGCGGTCGGCCAGGTCGCCGCCGAGATACGTGCCTTCCGCAAGCCCGAGCCCTACAAGGGCAAGGGCATCCGCTATGTCGGCGAGTACGTCCGGCGCAAGGAAGGCAAGAAGAAGTAGCGATGAGCAGAAGCGAGTTCGACAAGCGCAAGCAGCGGGTGCGGTTCAAGCTGCGGACAGCCGGCGGCGGCAGGCCACGGCTTTCGGTCTTCCGCTCCAACCGCCACATTTACGCCCAACTCATCGACGATGAAGAGGGCAGGACCGTAGCCGCTGCATCGACGGTGGAGGGCGTGCTGAGGAGCGAAGGCGGAGCCGACCGCGCGGCTGCCGGCCGTGTCGGCGCACTCATCGCAGAGCGTGCGCTCGCGGCCGGCCACAAGGAGGTCGTCTTCGACCGTGGCGGCTATCAGTATCACGGGCGCGTGAAAGCGCTCGCCGAGGCGGCCCGCGAAGGCGGCCTCTCTTTCTAGGGGAAGGGCCCGGAATGGCACGACCATCCATGAGTCGGGATCGGGATCGCGGCGGCCGCGGGCGTGACCGCGAAGAGCCCGAGTTCCAGGACAAGCTGGTCAGCATCAACCGCGTCGCCAAGGTGGTGAAGGGCGGTCGGCGCTTCGGCTTCTCGGCGCTCGTCGTCGTCGGCGACCAGCGCGGCCGCGTCGGCGGCGGCTCGGGCAAGGCGCGGGAGGTGCCGGAGGCGATCCGCAAGGCCACCGAGCAGGCCCGTCGGCGCATGGTGCGCGTGCCGCTTCGCGAGGGGCGCACGCTGCATCACGACGTTCAGGGCCGCTTCGGCGCGGGCAAGGTGATCATCCGCGCGGCGCCACCCGGCACCGGCATCATCGCCGGCGGGCCGATGCGCGCCGTGTTCGAGATGCTGGGCGTGAAGGACGTTGTCGCCAAGTCGGTGGGCACGTCGAACCCGCAGAACATGGTCAAGGCGACCTTCGATGCGCTCGGTCGCTGCCACTCGCCGCGGGCCGTGGCCGCCAAGCGCAACCGCACGGTGGGCCAGATCTTCGGTCAGGACGACTCCGCCAAGGAGCAGAAGGAGCAGGCGTAGGCCATGGCACGGAGCAAGAAGGCCGCCGCGGCGCCCAGGGTGCGGGTGACGCAGACCGGCAGCCCCATCGGCCGGCCGGCGAAGCAGCGCGCCACCCTGGTGGGCCTCGGCCTGAACAAGATGCACCGGAGCCGTGTGCTCGAGGACACGCCCGCGGTGCGCGGCATGATCGACAAGATTTCGCACCTCGTGCGGGCCGAGCCGGTGGACGCGGAGGCTGAGTGATGAGGCTGAACGAACTCGCTGACCGCGACGGCTCGTCCAAGAAGGGGCGCAGGCTCGGGCGCGGTATCGGCTCAGGCCGCGGCAAGACCTCGGGCCGCGGCCACAAGGGCCAGAAGTCGCGCGCAGGCGTCGCCCTCAAGGGCTTCGAGGGCGGTCAGATGCCGCTCTATCGGCGTCTGCCCAAGCGGGGTTTCACCAATGCCCGCTTCCGCAAGTCCTTCGAGACCGTCAACATCGGTCGCCTGCAGGAGGCGATCGAGCAGGGGCGGATCGACGCGGGCGCACCCGTGACCGAGGCCGCGCTGGCCGCGGCCGGGTTGACGCGTGGGCGGCACGGCGTGCGGCTGCTCGCTAAGGGCCGGATCGAGAGTGCCCTCAAGGTCGAGGTCACCGGCGCATCGAAGGCGGCCATCGCCGCGGTCGAGGCGGCCGGCGGCTCTGTGATCCTCAGCGGCGCGGCGAAGGCCGAAAAAGCGGCCGAGGAAACGGCTAAGGACTCCTAACGAACGTGGCTTCGGCAGCCGAACAACTCGCTGCGAACCTCAACTTCGGGGCCTTCGCCAAGGCGAAGGAGCTACAGAAGCGCCTGCTCTTCACGCTGGGCGCCCTGATCATATACAGGTTGGGCACCTACATCCCGATCCCGGGCATCGACCCGGTGGTGCTCGACGAGGTGTTCCAGCAGCAGGCCGGCGGCATCCTCGGCATGTTCAACATGTTCGCCGGCGGTGCGCTCGGACGCATGACCATCTTTGCGCTCAACATCATGCCCTACATCTCGGCCGCCATCATCATCCAGCTGATGACGACGGTCTCGCCACACCTCGCCCAGCTCAAGAAGGAAGGCGAGGCCGGGCGCAAGAAGATCAACCAGTACACCCGTTACGGCACCGTCTTCCTCGCCGCGTTGCAGGCCTTCGGCATCTCTTCGGGCCTTGAGGGCTACACCGGCCAGAGCGGCGATCTGGTACTGGATCCCGGCGGCTTCTTCCGCCTGACCACGGTGGTGACGCTGACCGGCGGCACCATCTTCCTGATGTGGCTGGGCGAGCAGATCACCGCCAGAGGAGTCGGTAACGGCATATCGCTGATCATCTTCGCCGGCATTGTCGCGGAGCTGCCGGGCGCTCTCGCGAGCACGCTGGAGCTCGGCCGCACCGGCGCAATCTCTGCGGTCGTGCTGATCGCGCTCTTCGTCATGGCGGTCGCCGTCATCAGTTTCATCGTCTTCATCGAGCGGGCGCAGCGGCGCATCGTCGTCCAATACCCCAAACGACAGGTGGGGCGGCGGATGTTCGGCGGCGAGAGCACCCATTTGCCCTTGAAGGTGAACACCGCCGGCGTGATCCCGCCGATCTTCGCAAGCTCGATCCTGCTGCTGCCGATCACCGCGCTCAGCATCAACGCGGGCACCGGGCCCGAGTGGCTGACGGCGATCACCAGCTATCTCGGTCGCGGCCAGCCGATCTACATGATCATCTACGCGGCGGCGATCATCTTCTTCACGTTCTTCTACACATCTGTCGTGTTCAATCCCGAAGATACGGCCGACAATTTGAAGAAGAACGGCGGTTTCATACCCGGAGTCCGTCCAGGCAAGAACACCGCCGAATATCTCGACTATGTGCTGACCCGGCTGACCTTCTGGGGCGCGCTCTATCTCACGGCGGTGAGCCTCCTGCCCGAGCTCCTGATCTCCCAGTACGCGGTGCCCTTCTACTTCGGCGGGACGAGTCTGCTCATCGTCGTCACCGTCACCATGGATACCGTGGGGCAGATCCAGTCCCACCTCCTCGCACATCAGTACGAGGGGCTGATCAAGAAGGCGAAGCTCCGGGGGAGCCGACGTTGAACCTGATCCTTCTCGGCCCACCGGGGGCGGGCAAGGGCACGCAGGCGCAGCGACTGGTCGAGCGCTTCGACATCGTCCAGATCTCCACGGGCGACATGCTGCGGGCGGCGGTGAAGGCCGGGACCGCGCTCGGCACCGAGGCCAAGGCAATCATGGAGGCCGGCGAGCTGGTGCCGGACGAGCTCATGGTGGCGCTGATCGCGGAACGGATCGAGCAACCCGACTGCGCCAACGGCTTCATCCTCGACGGCTTCCCGCGCACCGTAGCGCAGGCCGACGCGTTGGACGCCATGCTGGCGGAGCGCGGGCTTATGCTCGACAGGGTGGTCGCCATCGAGGTCGACGAGGAGGCGCTGATCCAGCGCATCGTCGGCCGCTTCTCCTGTGCCGAGTGCGGCGCCGGCTACCACGACCAATTCAATCGGCCGAGCACCGAAGGCGTCTGCGACCAGTGCGGCAGCAAGAACTTCACGCGCCGGGCCGACGATAACCGCGAGACCATGACCGCACGCCTCGCCGCCTACCGCGAGCAGACCGCGCCGATCATCCCGCACTACGAGGCCGGCGGGCGCTTCGCCCGGGTCGACGGCTCGGGCGGCATCGATGCCATCACGGCGGCCATCGCCGCCGCCCTTCAGGAGTGAGGCGGGGCGCAAGCCTCTCCTGCCGTCCGTAGTTCCCGCTTCCATGCCCCGCGAGAGACTGACGCATATGAAGGCGCGGCGCGCGATCATCGACGCCGCCCACAGGACCGACGCAGTTGGCCTCAATCACGGGACCACGGGCAACATCGGATTCCGGGTGGGCGAGCGCTTCCTGGTTACGCCCTCCGGCCTCTATTACGAAACGATGACACCCGCCGACATCGTCGAGATGGATTTCGACGGCCGCCAGTGGGGCACGCGAATTCCCACCAGCGAATGGCGCTTCCATCGGGACATCTTCGCCTCGCGGCCGGATGTGAACGCGATCCTCCACAGTCATTCGGTTCATTGCACCGCGCTCGCCGTGCACGGGATGGAGATTCCGGCCGTTCACTACATGGTCGGAACCGCAGGCGGCACAACCATCCGCTGCGCGCCCTACCGCACGCCCACGACCCAGGCACTCTCCGACGTCGCCGTCGAGGCGCTCAAGGGTCGGCGCGCCTGCCTGTTGCAGAATCACGGCGCCATCGTCCTGGGTGATACACCGGATGACTGCGTCAACCTGCACATCGAGGTCGAGTACCTGGCGGAGCTCTATTGCCGTGCTCTGGCCATCGGCGCTGCCACCGGCAATGACCCGAAAATCATCTCACAGCGCAAGATGGGCGAGATGCTGGAGATGTTGAAGACCTACGGCCAGCAGCCCGACTCCGATTCACCCGAGAGTTAAGACCGGCGAACCGGTCGCCGCCGGCGCCCGCCGACCGCGCCCACACGATGTCCGTTGAATGGCCCACGGCCTGCGGATACCATCGCGGCAGTGCTGATAAGGGGGAATGCTCGGCCATGGCACACGATCACGCCCATAACGCTCCGCCATCCGAGACGGCGATGAGGGTCAAGGCTTTGGAGACGCTCCTCTCCGAGAAAGGTCTGCTTGACCCGGCCGCCATCGACGCCCTGGTGGAGACCTACGAGACCCGCGTCGGGCCGCGCAACGGCGCCCAGGTGGTGGCGCGCGCGTGGACCGACCCGGACTACAAGCAGAGGCTGCTCGAGGACGGCTCGAAGGCCATCGCCGAGCTCGGCTTCAGCGGCGTGCAGGGCGAGGACATGGTGGTCGTCGAGAACACCGACGAGGTGCATAACCTGGTCACTTGCACGCTCTGCTCCTGCTACCCGTGGCCGACGCTCGGGCTGCCGCCGATCTGGTACAAGAGCGCACCCTTCCGCGCCCGCTCGGTCATCGATCCGCGTGGCGTGCTCAACGAATTCGGCGTCGAGCTCTCCGACGACATCGAGGTGCGGGTGTGGGACAGCAACGCCGAGCTCCGCTACCTGGTGTTGCCGCAACGGCCCGCAGGCACCGAGGGCATGGGCGAGGACCAGCTCGCGGCGCTGGTGACCCGCGACTCGATGATCGGCACGGCGCTGGTCGAAGCGCCCGCTGACTAGCCGGTTCCCGAAGGAGCACAGCGATGAACGGAATCCACGACATGGGCGGCATGCAGTGCATGGGCCCGATCGAGCGCGAGGAAAACGAGCCCCAGTTCCACGAAGAGTGGGAGGGCCGGGTCTTCGGTATGTTCTTCACCAACTTCGCCGAGGGCCACTTCAACGTGGACATGTTCCGCCACGCCATCGAACGGATGGGCCCGGCCGAGTATCTGGAGACCTCGTACTACGAGCACTGGCTGCACGTCTACGAGACCGTGCTGGTGGAGCGGGGCATTCTGACCAGGGACGAGATCGAAGCGAAGATCGCGAGCCTTCGCGAAGAGGGAGGATCGTGATGCCGACGCTGACGCCTGAGATGGTCCCGGGCTTGGTCGCCGGCGGCGCGTCATGCCGAATGGATGCGGACGTCGCACCGAATTTCAAGGTGGGCGACACGGTCAAGGCCCGCGACATCAACCCCGTGTCCCACACCCGGCTGCCGCGCTACATCCGCGGCAGGACCGGACGAATCGTGCGCGATCACGGCGTCTTCTCGTTCCCGGACACGTCGGCCGAATCGGGCACCCACACCAACCCCCAGCATGTCTACAGCGTGCGCTTCGACGGGAGCGAGCTCTGGGGCGCCGGCGCGAACGCGAACGCCTGCGTCTATATCGACCTCTTCGACGACTACATCGATCGCGCATGAGCGCTGGGGAATCGGCTGACGACCTGCCGCAGCTTCCCTGGGAGGCCGAAGACGGGCCGGTCTTCAAGGAGCCGTGGGAGGCGACCGCCTTCGCCATGGCGGTGCGCCTCTCGGAGGCCGGCAAGTTCACCTGGTCCGAATGGGTCGACTACCTGTCTGCGGAGATCGCGGCGGCGAAGCGGCGAGGCGATCCCGATCTGGGCGACCGCTACTACGAGCACTGGCTGAACGCCCTCGAGAAGCTCGTGATCGCCAAGGGTCTCGGTTCCGAGGCGGAGCTTGCCAGCCTCAAGCACGACTGGACCGAGGCGACCGTCCATACCCCCCACGGCCAGCCCATCGAGTTGAAGAAGCGGACCCCGGCCGGCCGATAGAGCCGCTGCCGCCGTCCGGATACGATTGCGCCCTTCGGCGCAGCGAGGAGACGACCAGTGCCAGGACCGCTCGACGGCTACCGCGTCATCGACCTCACGTCGATGGTCTCCGGCCCCTTTGCCACCATGATGCTGGGCGACCAGGGCGCCGAGGTGATCAAGGTGGAATCGCTCGGCCAGGGCGACCACACGCGCACGGGCAGCAACCGCTCCAACGGGCTCGCCTCGGGCTTTCTCAACGTCAACCGCAACAAGCGCTCGCTCGCCGTCAACCTGAAGGACCCGCGCGGGCGCGACGCCCTGCTTCGGCTTGCCGAGAGCGCCGACGTCTTCATCCAGAACTTCCGGCCGGGCGTGGTCGAGCGGCTGGGGGTCGCCGAGCCGGACATTCGGGCCGTCAGCCCCGAGATCGTCTACGTCTCGATCAACGGCTTCGGCGAGACCGGGCCTTACGCGCACAAGCGCGTCTACGACCCCATCATCCAGGCCGCGTCCGGCCTGGCCTCGGTCCAGGGCGGCTCGGACGATGCCCGCCCCCGCCTCGTGCGCACGATTTTGCCCGACAAGCTCACCGGTGTGACTGCGGCGCAGGCCGTCACCGCCGCGCTCCTCGCGCGCGAGCGGACGGGCGAGAGCCAGCACGTGCGCCTCTCCATGCTCGATGCCGTCGTCTCGTTCCTCTGGGCGTCGGACATGGGCGGCCAGACCTTCCTCGAACAGCCGCCGACGGAGCAGCAGGCGGCGAGCTTCATCGACCTCATCTACGAGACGAAGGACGGCCATATGAGCGTCGCCGTGATGAGCGACCGCGAGTGGGTCGGGCTCACCCGCGCGCTCGAGCGGCCCGAGTGGCTGGAGGACGCGCGCTTCAGGACGCCGGCGCTCCGCGACGAGAATATCGACGACCGCCTCTCGCTCACCCAGGAGGTGCTGCGCACCCGAACCACCGACGAGTGGATGGAGCGGCTGGAGGCCGAAGGCGTGCCCTGCGCCCCGGTGCTGACCCGGAGCGCGCTGGTCGAGCACCCGCAGGTCGCCGCCGCCGGCACGCTGGTGGAAGCCGACCATCCCGTCGCCGGGAGGATCCGTCAGGCCAGGCCAGCGGCGCGCTTCGAGGCCACACCCAGCTCGATCCGCCGCGGTGCACCCATGCTCGGCGAGCAAACGGACGAGCTGCTTGCCGAGGCCGGGCTCTCCGCCAGCGAGATCGCCGCGCTGCACGACGCCGGCATCGTTGCCTGAAACCCACAGTCTCCAAATGAGCTGGGAGAAGGAGGTCGACGAGCTCGCGCAGAAGCGTGCGCTCGCCCAGGCGCAGGGCGGAGAGGAGGGCGTCGCCCGGCAGCACGCCAGGGGGCTGCTCACGATCCGCGAGCGGATCGACGCCATGCTCGATGGCGGCTCCTTCCAGGAGCTGGGCGGCGCTTCCGGCGATGCGACCCGCGATAGCGAAGGACGGCTCACCGACTTCTCCCCGGCCAACTTCGTGCTCGGCTTCGGCACGGTCGACGGGCGCCGCTGCGTCATCGGCGGCGAGGACTTCACGCTCCGGGGTGGCTCGCCCAACGAGGCGGGCTTGCGCAAGAGCGTCTATGCGGAGGAGCTCGCCTGCACCTACCGCGTGCCTCTGGTGCGCCTGCACCAGGGTGCGGGCGGCAGCGTCGCCGGCCCCGGCGCCAGGACGGTGGGCACGCCGGTCAACGCCCCGCCGCGCTTTGCCTCCGTGGCGCGCGCGATGGCGACGGTGCCGGTCGCCTCGGCGGGGCTCGGCGCGGTGGCGGGCCTGCCGGCCGCGCGCCTGGTGGCCTCGCACTTCTCGGTGATGACCGAGACGACGCAGGTCCTGGTCGCGGGCCCTGCCGTGGTCGCGCGCGCGCTCGGCCGGCGTCCGAGCAAGGAGGCGCTCGGCGGCCCGGAGGTGCATGCCAGGAACGGCGTCGTCGACAATCTGGTGGCGGACGAGCCGGCGGCCTTCGCCGAGATCCGCCGCTTCCTGAGCTACCTGCCGCCCAATGTCTGGGAGCTCCCGCCCTGCACGCCGGCCGACGACCCGGCGGATCGGCGCGCCGAGGAGCTGATCGAGATCGTGCCGCGCAACCGGCGCAAGCTCTACGACATGCGGCGTGTGATCGCGCTGGTGCTGGACGAGGGCTCGTTCTTCGAGGTCGGCCGGCTCTACGGCCAGGGTACGATCACCGGCCTCGCCCGGCTCTCGGGCCAGCCGGTGGGCGTGCTCGCCAACGACTGCTGGCACCTGGCCGGCGCGATGACTGCGGCAGGCTCGCAGAAGACGCGTCGCTTCATCGAGCTCTGCGACACCTTCCACCTGCCGATCGTGAGCCTGGTGGACGAGCCCGGCTTCATGATCGGAACGGAGGCGGAGCAGGCCGGCACGATCCGCTTTGGCACGGCCGCCGTGCTGGCGGCCGCGAGTTCGGTGGTGCCCTGGGCTTCGGTGATCGTGCGCAAGGCGCACGGCGTCGCCGTGGCCGCGCACTTTGGCCCGGACGGGTACGTCGTCGCCTGGCCCTCGGCGGAGATGGGTGCCCTTCCGGTCGAGGGCGGTGTGGCGGTGGCCTTCGGCCGCCAGATCGCCAAGGCCGACGACCCCATCGCCGAGCGCGAGCGGCTCGAGGAGGAGATGCTCGCGCGCCAATCCCCCGAGCCGCGCGCGGAGAGTTTTTCCTTCCACGACCTGATCGACCCGCGCGAGACCCGCCCCGTGCTCTGCGACTGGATCGCCCGGGTCCAGCCGCTACTCACCCATCTGAAGGGCCCGACGCGCTTTCCCGTGCGGCCTTAGCCCGGGTAGATTCCTGGAGCACGATCCCACCCAGCGGGATCGTGCCAGGCTGCTGCAATCCCGGCATGCGCGGGAACCTGGTCCACCGAGTCCCCGGAAAGCTCAGCGTGGGCTGGGCACGCCAGCCGGCGATTGGACCAACCAGGAGCGATTTGGTCTAATCTCCGGCGGGGCGCGGCTCTCACGATCCTTCGCGGGCGAAACACGAAGGATTGGGCGTGATAGCCGGCCAATCACGGGACGCGGAAGCGAAAAAGGGAGATGTGATGATGACCAGTCTAACGAGGAACATCGCGTTCGTTGCGCTTTGCGGCGCAGCAGTCGCCGCAGGGGGCATCACGCTCGGCACGACGCCGTCAGAGGCGGGGACCGAGCTGCGCGCGATGACCTGGGAGGGCTACACGGACCCGAGCGTGGTCGAGGTCTTCACCGAGAAGACCGGCTGCACGCTGGTGCCCACCTACATCGGCTCGAACGACGAGATCACCGCGAAGATGGCAGCGGGCGGCGGCGGTTACGACCTGATCTCGCCGGCGGTGGACAATGCCCAGCTGATGGTCGGCATGGGAGTCCTGGAGCCGCTCGACCCGGCTCGCCTCAAGCACTTCGACGAGATCTACGCCTCCTTCCGCGACCATCCCGGTGTGCAGTCGGACGGCAACATCTGGTCGATGCCGATGGCCTGGGGCTCGATCCCGCTCATGTACCGCACCGACAAGTTCGAGACCCCGCCGACCTCGGCCGCCGTGCTCTTCGACCCGCAATACGAGGGCAAGATCGGCATCCAGAACGTCAAGACCAGTATGTATCTCACCGCGCGGCTCATGTACGGCGCGGATTTCGACGTCTACGAGATGACCGACGAGCAGCTCGACGCCATCAAGCAGAAGATGATCGAGCAGAAGCCGCTGGTGCGGAAATACTGGTCGTCCGCCGGCGAGCTGATCGAGCTCTATGCCAACGGCGAGGTCTGGGTCTCCGAGACCTGGGGCGGCTACCAGGTGAGCCAGCTGCAGGAGATGGGCATTCCCGTCGCCGAGGTGCTGCCCGATGAGAAGGCCGACGGCTGGCAGGACGTCTGGAACATCGTGAAGGGCAGCGAGAATATCGACTGCGCCTACGAGTGGATCAACTTCATCTCGGGCCCCGACGGCCAGTGCGGCATGGTGCGGGTCGCGGGCTACTCCGCCGCGAACCCGGTCGCCGTGCAGGACTGCCTGACCGACGAGGTGAAGCGCGACCTCCACCTCGACGACCTCGACTATGCGCAGGGGCTCGACTTCTGGAAGCTACCGCCGCGTATCGGCAAGTACGTCGAAACCTGGAACGCGATCCTGGCGGCCGAATAGCCGTCGCTGCCGCTTGGACGGCAAGCTTGGAACGGAGCACCGTGTCGCCGCTGGCGGGTGACACGGTGCTCTTTCTTGTTTGAGGGTTAGGGATGGCCACCCTCGTCTCACTCCCGTGCACGGCGCCGATGGATGACGTTCTGGAGGTGCTCGCGCGGGACGGGTGCGTGATCCTGGAGCGGCTGGCGGACACGGCGACCATGGATGCCGTCGTCGCCGACCTCGCCCAGGACATCGCCGACACACCCGTCGGCACGGGTGAGTTCGTGGGCCACAAGACCAAGCGCACGCACACGGTCCTGGTCAACTCGCCCACTGCGGGCGAGCTCGCCCTCCAGCCCGTGATTGCGGCGCTCAACGATGCAGTGCTCGGCCCTTATTGCGCCCGCTACCAGCTCTCCTCGGCTGCTGCCATCACCATCGGGCCGGGCGAGACCATGCAGGAGCTGCACCGGGACGACCTGGTCTATCCCCTTGCCCATCCGAGCGAGCGGCAGAGCGTGGTCACGGTCATCTGGGCGCTCACCGACTTCACGGCTGGGAACGGGGCGACGCTGGTGGTGCCGGGCAGCCATCGCTGGGACGACGAGCGCAAGCCCCGGCTCGCAGAGGCCGTTCCGGCGGAGATGCCGAGGGGGTCCGCCGTCTACATCCTGGGCTCCACCTACCATGCGGGCGGCACCAACCGCGCCGACGGCGCGCGCTCGGGCCTCCTCTACGGTTATTGCCTGGGCTGGCTGCGCCAGGAGCAGAACCAGTACCTCGCGGTGCCGCCCGATATGGCGCGAACCCTGCCCGAGCCGCTGCAACGGCTGATCGGCTACGCCGTGCACGAGCCCTTCCTCGGCTGGCATGACCTGCAGGACCCGATCGAGCTGCTGCGGGGCTACGAGGACCAGAGCGCGGGCGCGCGGGACCTGATCCCCGAAGGGCAGGCTACCGCGGTCCAGGGAGAGCGGATCAAGCGCTCCTGAACGTCTCCTAACGCTCCCGCCTTCGTTCCGCCGGCTGTATCAGGATCACGGCGGAGACCACGATCAGGATGATCGAGACGGCGATGATCACCGTGCCGATGGCGTTGATCTCGGGCGTGATGCCGCGGCGAATAGCGGACCAGATGTACATCGGCAAGGTGTTGTCGCGCCCGGTGAGGAAGAAGGTCACCGGGATCTCGTCGAAGGAGAGGGTGAAGACCAGGAGCGACGAGCCGATGATGGAGGTCCGGATGTTGGGCAGCGTGACCTTCCAGAAGGTGCGGAGCGGGTTCGCGCCGAGATCGGCCGAGGCCTCGATGATGCGCCGGTCGAAGCGCTCGAGCCTCGCGTAGACGCTGGTGATGACGATGGCGGCGAACGCGGTGCCGTGGCCGATAATCACGGTGGTGAGGCTAAGTTCCACGCCGAGCTGCGAGAAGAAGCTCAGCATCGAAACGCCGGTGATGATGCCCGGCAGCGTGATCGGCAGGATCACGAGGCGGCGGAAAACGGTCTTGCCGGGGAAGTCGTAGCGGTTCAGCGCCAGCGCCGTCGGAATGCCGATGGCGAGGCAGATAGTGAGCGCGCAGACCGCGACGATCAGGCTGTTGCCCACCGCCGCCAGCAGCTGCGGGTTGGTGAAGGCCTTGACGTACCACTGCAGCGTCCAGTCGCCGAAGGGCAGCCGCATCACCTTGTTGTCGTTGAAGCTGAAGATCATCAGCGTCGCGATCGGCGCATATAGGAAGGCAAGCACGCAGCCGGTAACGACGGCGAGCACCCGGTAGCTCAGGTCGCGATCCCCACGCGGGCGCCGGCGCGGCCGCTCCATTGCGGCGCCGCCCGGCAGGTCTCGATCGAGGGTCGCCACGGCCTAGCCCAGGTCCAGCCGGCCGGCGCGCTCGAACCGGTCCGACGCCGTGATTACCGCCAGCACGATGAAGAGCATGATCATGGAGAGCGCCGAGCCGAAGGGCCAATCCATCGCCTGGCCGAACTGGGTCGAGATCACGTTGGAGATCATGTTGGAGTAAGGCCCGCCCACCAATCGCGGCGAGATGAAGTCGCCGAACGAGAAGCAGAAGGTGAAGGTGAAGCCCACCAGAATGCCCGGCACGGAGAGCGGCAGCGTGATGCGGAGGAAGGTGCCGATATTGCCTACGCCGAGGTCCTTCGAGCCCTCGATCAGGCTGCGCGGGATCTTCTCCAGCGTCGCGTAGATCGGCATCACCATGAAGGGCGTGAAGATGTACGCCATGGTGATGACCATGGCGAACTGGTTGTAGATCAGCACCTCGATCGGCTCGTCCACCACGCCGACCCAGATGAGGAAGGTGTTCAGGATCCCCTCGGTGCCGAGCACGATCTTCCAAGTGTAGACGCGCAGCAGGTAGGAGACCCAGAGCGGGACGATGGTCGCCACGTAGATGATCGTCCTGACGCGCGGCGAGCGCACCTTGAAAACCAGGAAATAGGTCAGCGGGTAGGCCAGCGCGAAGGTGACGATCGAGACGAAGATCGAGATCTTCAGGCTGCGCAGAAGGATCGTGACGTACTGCGATTCGGCGAAGATCTTCAGATAGTTGGCGACCTGGAAATCGGGGACATGGAAGGGAAACTGGGTCCGGTAGAAGCTGATCATCAGCATGATGATGTAGGGCACCAGCAGGACCACGACCCACCAGATCACAGGTGCCGAGACGAGGGCCGCGAATTCGAGCCGGCGACGCCGGGCGTACCTCATGCGGCGCTGTCCGCCGATGTGTCGCCGGAGCCCGCGAAGAGAATCACGCTCGCCGGATCGAAGCCGAGGGAGACCGTGCCGCCCACCGGCGGCAGCGGCATCTGATGGAGCCCGGTCTCCAGCTGGCGGTGCACGATGAGCAGCCGCTCGGCCCCGATATCGATGGCGAGCCTGACCGAATCGCCGTGGAAGAAGACATCGCGAAGCTGGCCGGAGAGGCTGTTGAACCCGGCCGGCAGCCCGTTTCCGGCGCCGAGCACCACCTTCTCGGGCCGGATCGATAACGTGACCCGGGCGCCCACCGCCGGAGCGGTGCCCTGCAGCGCGACGCTGATATCCGCAGCGCCGCAGCTCACCCGCGTCGTGCCGTCCGCCGTCCCGGTCACGGTGCCGGCCACCATGTTGGAGGTGCCGAGGAAGTTCGCGACGTAAGGCGTCTCGGGCCGGTCGTAGAGGTCGGTCGGCGTGCCCGCCTGCACGATGCGCCCGGTGTCCATCACCACGATCCGGTCGGACATCACCAGGGCCTCGGTCTGATCGTGGGTGACCATCATGAAGGTGAGGCCGATCTGGTCGTGCAGGCGCTTGAGCTCCACTTGCATCGATTCACGGAGCTTGGCGTCGAGCGCCGACATCGGCTCGTCCAGCAGCAGAATCTTCGGCCGCCGGATCAGGGCGCGGGCGAGGGCCACGCGCTGCTTCTGGCCGATGGAGAGCTCCGCCGGCCGGCGGTCGGCCTTGTCGAGCAGCTCGATGGTACGCAGCGCGTCCTCCACCTCGCGCGCCGCCTCGCGCTTCTTCATCCCGGCGATGGCGAGGCCGTAGCCGATGTTCTGGGCGACAGTAAGGTGGGGAAAGAGCGCGAAGTCCTGGAACATCATGTTGACCGGTCGCCGGTAGGGCGGCAGGTCCGTCACGTCCCGCCCATCGAGCACGATGCGCCCCGCATCCGGATACTCGAAGCCCCCCACCATGCGGAGCGTGGTGGTCTTGCCGCAGCCGGAGGGCCCGAGGATGGTCAGGAACTCGCCCTCCTCGACCGCGAGCGTCACGTCGTCCACGGCGCGCACGCCGCCGCGGAACGTCTTGCTGACATTCTGAATTTCGAGGATGGCGGCCATGGCGCGACGTGCTTCTTCGTGGGCAGGCGGAGCATACGCCAGATCGCCCGCGGCCTGAATTCGCGCCGGGGTCGTCGGGCGCGGCGCCGTTTACGCCTCAGACGGCGCCCTCTACACTTCCGCGAAACAGAGCCAGGAGGGGGGGAGGTCCCGTGACCGCTCGCTGGAACGACGGCCACAGATTTGCGGGCCGCGTCGCCATCGTGACCGGCGCGAGCGGCGCGTTGGGGGGCGCCTGCGCCCGTGCACTCGCCCGTGAAGGGGCGAGCGTGGCGCTGGCCTATCGCAGCGGCGCGGACGCGGCGGCCGAGGCCGTAAACGAGATCGCAGCTACCGGCGGCACGGCCCATGCGGCGCACCTCGACATCACCGATGAGCACTCGGTGCAGGGCTTCGTCGACGACACGGTGGCGCGCTACGGCGGCATCGACGTGCTGATCAACGCGGCGGGGCGGATCGACGCGGCGGACGCCGTGCGCTTCGCCGATACGGACCCAGACGCGTGGGATGCACTCTTCGCGGTCGACGTGAGGGGCACATTCCTCATGTGCCGCGCCGTCGTGCCGCACATGGAGGCGCGCGGCGGCGGCGCCATCGTCAACTTCGCGGGCTCCTACGGCAACGGCGTGAACCAGGAGAACATGGTGAACTCCGTCGCCGTCTCCTACTGCGCGGCGAAGGGCGCCGTGCGCGGCTTCACCGCCTCGCTCGCACGCGACCTCGCGCCGCACATCCGGGTCAACGCCGTCTCGCCCGGGCCGATCCAGGCGAATTGGGACGCCGATTGGGGAATCCCGGCCGAGCACGTCGAGGAAGCCGTCAACATGACGCAGCTGAAGCGCATGGGCATGCCGCAGGAAATTGCGGAGACCGTGCTCTTCCTCGCCTCCGACGGCGCGGGCTACATCACCGGCCAGATGGTGCTCGCCGACGGCGGCTGGACGCTGGCGGGGTAGAGGCCAAGGAGCGGGACGAATGGCACTGGAAGCGATCGACCTTGCTGCGCTGATCCCCGCCGACCTGCCCGACGGCCGCGAGGCGGTGGCGGAAGGGCGCGCGCTCGGGCCCACGATCGAGCGCGCGACCTCGCTCTATTGCGAGGAGAAGGGCGTCGGCTCGGAGCGGGAATGGCGCGAGAAGGCGCGGGCTCAGGGCATCCCCTGCACCTGCATGAACATCGGCCTGGCCACCTGGGACGACACGCGCGAGGCCATGGGCCTGATCTACGAAGACGCGCTCTCGCGCGGCGTGCGCCCGCCGGACCGTTTCAACCTGCTGGCCGAGCGGCGCATGGGGCTGCCGAAGGAGCTTCGCGCCCAGGCGCCCCAGGAGACGGGCCCCGTGCTCTGGACCGACGAGCACTGGTGGGAGATGACCCACACGGTGCCGATCCAGCCCGAGGCGGCCGACAACATGATCGGCGGGCCGGGCTCGGTCGACAACGTGGTGAACGCGCTTCAGGTCGGCATCACCTGCATCGGCGTGCTCAGCCAGTATTCCTGGCGCTGGCCCTACTGGGACGACGAGACCGCACAGCTGATGGCGGTGCTGAAGGCGGGCGGCGTGCTGGCCTCGCTCAAGGACCAGGGGGTGGTGTTCGATTCCTATTTGGAGGACGGCTATCCCGGCGTCTTCCACGACTACGCGAGCTACGTCGGCTGGGCGATGCTGGAGCGCTACGTCTCCGAGGAGCTGATCGGTGCCGCCTATTCGCCCTCCTGGGGCGGCCTCACCCAGAACCCGGTCATCAAGTCGGCGGTGACGCTGGCGCTCGCCGCCGTGAACCCGGACCGCGTGCCGACCTCGTTCATCCAGGGCGACACGATCGGGTACTCGCGCGACTTCGACGGCAACATGGCCGTTCTCGTGAACGACCTGATGATGATGAAGATGACGGACCTGCGTTATCGCCTCGGCGGCGCGCCCATCGCCGTGCCGGTGACCGAGGTCGAGCGCATCCCCACCTGGCAGGAGGTCGCCACCGTCCAGACGGTGAGCCGCAAGTGCGAGGACTACCTGCCGATGATGGAGCCCTACGTCGACTGGGGTAAAATCGAGGCACTTCGCGACGAGCTGGTGGCGGGCGGCAGGCGCTTCTTCCGGAACGCGCTGGATGCGATGGCCGAGATGGGCGTCGACGTGCGCGATCCCGCGCCCGTCCTGCTGCTGCTCAAGCGGCTGGGGCCCGAGACCTGCGAGACGCTGTTCGGCGCGGGCGAGCGCGACGACGGTTATCTGCGCGGCCGCAAGCCGATCCTGGAGACCGACCTGGTCCGCGAGACCATGAAGCAGCGGGAGACGCTCCTCGCCGGCCTCGCCGAGCGCGGTCCCGCCGATGGCTTGAAGGCGAAGAACGTCGTGGTGGCGAGCACCGACGTCCACGAGTTCGCGAAGTTCCTGCTTACCTCCACTCTCGATGCCGCCGGCAGCAACGTCATCGACTGCGGTATCAATCGCGATCCCGAGGACATCGTGAAGGTCGCGGTGGAGACCGCGGCCGATGCCGTCGTCATCACCACCCACAACGGCGTCGCCCGCAGCTACGGCACCAAGCTGATCGACGAGATGCGGGACGCACGGCTGGATGCGCCGGTCTTCATGGGCGGCGTGCTCAACGAGGATATCGAAGGCTCGGACGTGCCGGTGGATGTGCGCCGGGACCTGGGCAACATCGGCATCCGCACGCCGGGCTCGATCGACGACCTGCTGGCCACGATGGAAGCCGAGTGCGGCGCGAAGCCGTGAATGCGATTGCGCTGGTCGATTTCGGAAGCACCTTCACAAAGCTGACGATTACCGAAGCCGGGACCGGGCGCCTGCTGGCTTCCGCCCAGGCGCCGACCACCGTCGAGACCGACGTGATGGAGGGCTACAGGGACGCTCTCGACCGTGCTCTCGGCCAGGCGCACGGCAGACCCACGATAGTCCGCCGGCTCGCGGCATCGAGCGCGGGCGGGGGGCTGTGGGTCGCAGCGATCGGCCTCGTTCCCGATTACACGGCGCAGGCGGCACGCCAGGCCGCGCTCAACGCGGGAGCGCGCATCGAGCTCACATTGTCCGGGCGGTTGGACGAACAGGCCATCGCCGCTCTCGAAGAGGCACGGCCCGAAATCGTCCTGTTCTCCGGCGGGACGGACGGCGGGCAGCGCGAGCAGGTGCTGGAGAATGCCGAGGCGCTGTCCCGAGCCCGGATCGAGAGCCGCATCGTCGTGGCCTGCAACCGCGATGTCGCTGCGGCCGTCGCCGAAATGGTGGCACCGCGCGAGCGGGTCACGGTGGTCGCCAACGTGCTGCCGGCCATCGGGCGGCTCGACATCGAGCCGGCGCGGGCCGCGATCCACGACGAGTTCATCCGCCACGTGATTCGCGGCAAGGGCCTGAGCCGCGCCGAGGAGTTCCACGCGGCCGTCATCATGCCGACGCCCGAGGCCGTGCTGCGGGCGACGCAGCTGCTGGCTCAGGGTGCCGACGGGGCGACGCCGGCCGATGTCGTCGTGATCGACCTCGGCGGCGCCACGACCGACGTCCACGCGGCTGTCGCGTTCAAGCCCGCGCCCGTCGGTATTCGCACGGCCGGCCTGCCGGCGCTCCCACTCAGGCGCACCGTGGAAGGCGATCTCGGCATGCGCTGGAGTGCGCCTGGCGTTCTGGACGCAGATGCCGAGTGGCTCCAGGCAGAGAGTGGTGATGCCGCACCCTCACCCAATGAGCTTCAGCAGGCCTGCGCCCGCCGCCGCCGGGCGCCGGACTTCTTGCCCGACGACCCGGAAGAGGAGCGCATCGACCGGGCGCTGGCGACCGCGTGCGTGACCCACGCGCTTCGACGCCACTGCGGCACGCTCAAGACCGTCTACGTCCCCGGTCAGGGCGCGGATTTCGAACAGCGGGGCGCCGATCTCCGGGATGTCCCCCTCGTGATCGGCACCGGCGGCATGCTTGGCCGCCAGGCGTCAGGCGAGGCGGTGCTGCGTGGCGCGCTCAACCGCCAGACGCAAGGCTCGCTGACGCCACGGGCGCCCGCCATTGCTCTCGATCGCCGCTATGTGCTTGCGGCTGCCGGCCTGCTCTCGACGGTGGACGAGAGCGGCGCGCGCGCCCTGCTCGTCGATCAGGGGCTGCCCGCGACGCGGCATCTCCCATAGGACCGATCGATCAGGCCGCCGCTGCAGGGAGAAAGTCATTGCTCGCAAGCGGAGCGTCCCTGTACGCTTTCGCGGCCGTTCCGCGCCTTCGCGACGCAATCGGCCAAGAGCACCATAAGGGGAGGGAGATGAACATGAAGTTTTCGCACATCGCGGCCGCACTGGGTGTTGCGGCACTGATTTTCGGTGTCGCGGCTGCGCCGGACGACGCACGAAGCGAGGATCAATTCACCGTAGGCGTGACCGTTTGGGATGTCTCCACCACGCCGTTCGCGGTGCCGCTGGTCAAGGGCATGCGCGACGCCGCCGAGAAGGCCAACGTCAACCTCATCGTCAGCGATCCCAAGTGGGATGCCTCGGTCCAGGTCGAGAACGTTCGCGAGTTCATCGTGCAGGGCGTCGATGCGATCGCCATCGCGCCGATCGATATCGCAGGCGTCCTCCCCGCCGTCCAGGAAGCGCTCGATGCCGGAATCCCGGTGGTGGGCGCGCTGGGCGAGATCGAGGGCGTTCCCTACGTCGGCGTGGACGATGTCGAGTACGGGCGCCTGTCGGCCCGCCTCATGCTTGAGGCGCTCGCGACTGTCGAGGGCGAGAAGCGCATCGTCATGTTCCGCGGCACCGCCGGCGGCAGCCCCGACCGGCGCCGCATGCAGGGCATGGGCGAAGTGCTCGAGGCCTCCGGCGTCGAGCACGACTGGGTCGACGTCACCGCCGACTGGCTGCCCGACAAGGCGCTGACCGGCTTCCAGGATGTGCTCCAGCGCTTCCCGGTTGCGGGCAGCGTCACCCTGGTCAACAGCATGGGGAACTGCATGGTTCCGCCGTCGCTGGATTGGGCCCAGAGGCTGGGGCGCACGGAGATCATGTTCGTCGCCATCGACCTCTGCCAGGCTGAAGAGCAAGCCATCGGGGCCGGCAAGATGTACGGCGCCGTCTACCAGGATCCGCTGATCATGGGCGCGCTCGTGGTCGACAGCCTGGTCGCCATGCAGGCCGCCGGCGACTTCTCGACGCTGCCGGACTTCGCCCAGGTCCCGCCGATCTTCAACTGCACGCAGGCCAACTACGCCGAGTGCGAGGGGCGCGGCTTCTAGCGTCTCGTCCCGGATATCGCGTGGCAGAATTGTGGGCAGTCGCCGGGCAGGCGGCTGCCCACACGCTTTCTCTGCCCGATCGAGCACGATGTTCTCACGACCGATGCGCTAGCAGCGGCGGCCTTCGCACAATTCGCACGAGGTCTTGGAGCCGGCGGTGAGCAGCCCGCAGGACAGTCATCCCGCCGAGTCCGGCGCGGGGGGAACCGTGAGCTGGAAGCCCGTGGTGGCGTTCCTCGGGCGCTACGGTTTCATGATCGCGCTGCTTCTGCCAGCGATCATCCTGCTCGCCACTAACGAGACCTTTCGCAACCCGCTGAACCTCTCGAACATCCTGGCCCAGTCGTCCATGGTGGGCGTGGCGGCCGTCGGCATGACGGTGGTCATGATCCTGGGCGGGTTCGATCTGTCGATCGGCGCGATCGCCGCCGTGACCGGCCTTGTCGCGGTGCTCGTGTTCGGCACCGGCGATCCCCTCTTCCTGGCGCTCGGCTGCATCGCCTGTATCGGTGCCGGCGCCCTCCTCGGCGCCTTCAACGGCACCCTGATCAGCCGCATCGGTATCAACCCGCTGATTGCGACGCTCGCCATGGCGAGCCTGGTGCGCGGCCTTGTGCTGATCTCCAGCGAAGGCACCATCCATCGCGCCGAAGGCGACGCGATGTGGATCACCACGCTTGCGCTCGGCCGCGTGGGCGGTGGCTTCCCCGTCGCCGGATTCTTCTTCATCGGCGCGGTCGTGATGGGGTCGATCATCCTGCGCTACGCGAAATTCGGGCGCTGGGTCTACGCCATCGGCGGCAATGAGGAGGCCGCGCGGCTCTCCGGCGTACCGGTCAGCCGTGTCGTGATCACCTGCTACGCCCTGATGGGCGGCCTCGCCGGCCTCTCGGGCCTCCTGTTCACCGCGCGCACCGGCACCGCGCTCACCACCACGGGGATCGGCCTCGAAATCGACGCCATCACGGCGACCGTCATCGGCGGCACGAGGCTCGGCGGGGGCCACGGCGCCATCCTCGGCACGGTCGTCGGCGTCATACTGCTCGGCGTCATCCGCAACGGCCTCAACCTGAACGGGGTCTCGCCCTTCTGGCAGCCCTTCATCATCGGTTGCATCCTGCTGATCACGGTGTCGATCAGCGTGTGGATGAACCGCACCGAGAATCGCTCCCGCGCCGGCGGATTCTAGGAGACCGACACGATGCTTTCTTCCCGGGACAAGCCATGACCTACAGGGTCGGCATCGACATCGGTGGCACGTTCACCGACATCACGGTCGCCGATGAAGAGGACGGCGCGATCGAGGTCTTCAAGGCGCTGAGCGATCGGGAGGACCCGCTCCAGGGCATTCTCAGCGGCATCGCGCTGGCGTGCCAGGAGCTGGGCTGTTCCGAGCAGGCCTTCATTTCCCAATGCAGCCGCATCGTTCACGGCACGACCATCGGCACCAACGCCATTATCCAGCGCAACGGCCCTGTTGCGGGCCTGCTCGCGACCCGGGGATTTCGCGATGTGCTCGAGTTCATGGACGGGACCAAGCCGGAGCCCTTCAACATCCGCATGGCGCGGCCGAAGCCGCTGATTCCCCGGCATCGCCGTCTCGGCATCGGCGGGCGCATCGACTTTCGCGGCGAGGAGGTCGCGCCCCTCGACGAAGGGGACGTGCGCGCCGCGGCGGCGCGCTTTCGCGAACTAGGAGTGAACGCCGTCGCGGTCGCCTTCCTCTGGTCGCAGGTCAATCCCGCGCACGAGCAGCGCACGCGCGCCATCCTGGCCGAGGAGATGCCGGGCGTACCGGTGGTGATCAGCTCCGACATCCTGCCCCAGCTGCGCGAATGGGACCGCACCTCGGCGACGGTGTTGAGCGCCTACACGCTGCCGCCGATCGCGGGCTATCTCGAACGCCTGCGCGCCTGGCTCGCCGACCACGGCTTCAGCGCCGAGCCCCTGATTATCCAGTGCAACGGAGGCTGCGCCCCGATCGCCAGGATCCTGCATTACCCGGCGCGGAGCATCGGCTCGGGCCCTGCCGCGGCCCCTGCCGCCGCGGTGCAGGTGGCGAGCGAGTTCTTTCCCCGCAGCGAGATCAACGTCATCAGCGCCGACATGGGGGGCACGAGCTTCGATGTGGGGCTCATCCGGGGCGGACTGCCGACGCTTACACGCAATCTCAGGATCTCGGGGATGCCTCTCGGCTCGCTGGCCACGGACATCATCTCGATCGGCGCGGGCGGCGGAAGCATCGCCTCCATCGATGCCGGCGGCGCGCTCGCTGTGGGGCCGCACAGTGCCGGCGCCGATCCGGGGCCGGCGTGCTACGGCCTGGGTGGGACCAGGCCGACCGTGACCGACGCCTTCGTCGCACTCGGCTACGTCAATCCCGACGCCTTCCTGGGCGGCCGCCTGAAGCTCGACCGGGAGAAGGCGCTCGAAGCCATCGACGCCGACGTGGCCCGACCGCTGGGGCTCGGGATCGTCGATGCCGCGGCAGGCATCTTCCGCCTCGCCAACTTCAAGATGGTCAAGGCCATGGCGGCGGTCTCGATCGAGCGCGGCGTCGACCCCCGCAGCACCATTCTCATCGCAGGCGGGGGCGCCGGCGGCGTGGTGGTGGGGAGCCTCGCGGACGAATTCGGGATCGACCGCGCCTTCGTCCCCCGCGTGGCGGGCGGCTACAGCGCCTTCGGCATGACCGTCGTCGATGTGAACTTCGACTACACCAGGACCTTCACGACCGATACCGACACGGTGGACGTCGATGCCATCAACCGGCTCTTCGCCGAAATGGAGGAGGACGCGCTGCGCGATCTCGCGGCAAGCGCGATCCCCACGGAGGAGGTCCAGTTCCAGTGGTTCTACGATGCCGCCTACTGGGGGCAGGCGCACGAGCTGATCGTGCCGCTCACGAAGGGGCGCTTCGAGGATGTGGCCGACCTCCGCCGCGCCTTCGATGACGAGCACGAGCGGATCTACACCTTCAAGATGGAGGGAGACCGGGTCAACTTCCTGCACTGGCGCGTGAACGCCGTGGTGGGCAGCAGCATGCCGACGCCGCGGCGGAGCGTCAGCGAGTCGGCCGACCCTGCCGCCGCGCTCAGCGGCCATCGCACCGCCTATTTCGGCGGCGAGGCCGGGGCGATGGAGATGCCGGTCTACGACGGCATGCAGCTCGAGCCCGGCCATGTCGTGCGCGGCGCGGCCGTGATCGAGGAGCCGACGACGAGTGTGACCGTATTCCCCGGTCACGCCGTGCGGGTCAGTCTTTCAGGCTACGACTACCGGGTGAACGGCGATGCCCTATGACCAGTTGACGGAAGGCGAGGCCATGCAGGAGCCGCACGAGGAGCGGCCGCGTCGTCGCACGAATGGCCTTTCCGAAGGCATTGACCCGACCATGTTCTCCGTGCTGTTGCACGCGATCGGGCAGGCCTCCGACGAGATGACCCGGGTCCTGCAGCGCGGCGCGCGCAGCACCATCATCTCGATCGCGCGCGACCACTCGGCCTCGATTTACACCGCCGAAGCCCAGATGCTCTACCAGAACGACGCCCTTCCGATCCACACGATCGGCGGCGCGCTCAACATCGATGCAACGGTCGAGGAATTCGGCGACGACATCAACGACGGCGATGTCTTCATGATCAACGACCCCTACATGGGGACGACGCACAACTCCGATCTCACGGTGATCATGCCGGTGTTCCACGAGGGCCGGCACCTGTTCTGGACCTCGATCCGGGCACATCAGAACAACACGGGCGAAGCCTCCTTCGGGCACGCGTCCACCAGCGTCTGGCAGGACGGGATCCAGATCCCGCCCGTGCGCATCTTCGAGCGTGGCAAGGAGGTGCGCAGCATCATTCGCTTCTACCTGCGCAACGTGCGCCTGCCCGAATGGCTTGAGGCCGATCTCAGGGCCATGGTGGGCTCGGTGCGCACCGGCGCGGTGCGGCTTCGCGAGATGACCCAGACCCATGGCGTGGAGAATGTCCTCGCCACGGTGGCCGAGATGATCGAGTACTCGGACCGACGCACGGCGGCCGAGATCCGGGCGCTGCCCGACGGCGTCTACAAGGGGGAATCCTGGATCGACAGCGACGGGCAGGGCACGCACGACATCCGCATCGCGTGCACCGTCACCATCGAAGACGACATGGTGCACGTCGACTATTCGGAGAGCGACCCGCAGGTCGGCGGCCACTGCAACTCCTCGCTCGCCTCGCTGCAGGCCAACGGCAGCATTCCGGTGCTGACCACCATCGACCCGACCATCCCGCGCAACGAGGGGTGCATGCGTCACATCCGGGTCTCGGCGCGCGAGGGCACAGTGGCGCTCGGCAAGTGGCCGTCGAGCACCTGGTGGTCGACCACCAATCCCGGCGACGAGCTGATCGAGGCGGCGTGGAAGGCGCTGGCCCAGGCCGCGCCGGAGCGGGTGCCGGCGGGCTGGGGGCGGATTCAGCAGCGGCTCTCGATGGGCGACGACTACCGGACCGACCCGCCGACCCCCTTTGCGGCCTCGATCTTCGTCGCGGGCTCGGGCGGCGGCGGGTCCAAGGGGTATGACGGCTGGCCGCTGACGCAATGCGTCTGCGCGCTGGGCGGCCTGCAGAATGAATCGGTGGAGATGGTCGAGCTGCTGCAGCCGCTCTTCATCGAGAGCAACCAGTTCCTGATCGATTCGGCCGGCGCCGGAGAGTGGATCGGCGGCCATGGCTGCGAGACCGTGGTGCTGCCCTACAACGGGCTGCTCTACATGAAGTTCGAGTACGAAGGGACGCTCAATCCGCCCTTTGGCCTGTTCGGCGGGCTGCCCGGCAACGGCGGCTGCAAGTACAAGGAAACGCCGGACGGCAAGCGCTACTTCTACCAGGCGCACCCCGATCCCGATGCCTTCAGCGAGGGCGAGCGCTATGTGTGCATCAGTTCGGGCGGCGGCGGCTACGGCAGCGCACTGGAGCGCCCGGCGGAGGCGGTGCGCGAGCTGGTGCGGGACGAGCTCGTCTCAGCGGAGATGGCGCGCGCGCGTTTCGGCGTGGTGATCGACCCGGACACCTTGGTCGTCGACGAGGCGGAGACCGAGGCGCTGCGCGGGCGCATGCGGGAAACCCAGGATCGACCCCTCAGTCTGCCGACCGGCCCCGGCGCGGGCGAATTCTGGAAGACCCGTTTCCGCGACGGCGACGAGCTGGTCGTCGAGGAAACGCCCGTTGCGCTCCAGCTCGGCCTCTCGCCGGAGGCACGTTGAATACCGTTGGCAATATGCGGCGCCGTGGCGGGGAACACGGAACGAGGAGTGTGCCATGACGGCTCTCGGGCCCAACGAACACCTGATCGGCGTCAGTGGCTCCCGTGCGCGCCTCGCAACGCCGGCGCTGGTGCTGGATCTCGACCGCTTCGAGCACAATCTCGGCACCATGGCGGCGCACTTCGCGGGTAGGCCCGAAGGCATCCGCCCTCACGCCAAGACTCACAAGTGCGCCGAGATCGCGCGGCGTCAAATGGCCGCCGGCGCCGTCGGCATCTGCGTCGCCAAGCTCGGCGAGGCCGCCGCCATGATTCGGGGCGGCGTTTCCCGCATCCTCATCACGTCCCCCATAGTGACCGTCGACAAGCTGGAGCGCGTGCTTGCGCTCAACGACGTGGCCGAGGAGCTGATCCTCGTGGTGGACAACAGTGAGACCATCGACCTTCTGGCTTCGTTGGCGGCGGAGCGGGCCAAGCCCATGCAAGTGGTCATCGACCTCGGCGTCGGGCGCAACCGCACCGGCATCCCCACCATCGCCGGCGCCGCGGCGCTTGCCGAGCAGATCACTGCCCGGTCCTCGCTGACCCTGCGTGGGCTGCAGTGCTACGCAGGCCACCTTCAGCACATCGAAGACTGCGCCACCCGGGAGGAAGAGGCGCTGACGGTCATGCGGCGCATCGGCGACGCACGGGACGCGATCGAAGCCGTGGCAGGCCCGCTCGACATCGTCACCGGCGGCGGCACGGGGACCTACGACATCGACCCCGAGGCGGGGGTCTTCACCGACCTCCAGGTCGGCTCCTTCAT
Source organism: Alphaproteobacteria bacterium (assembly GCA_965207055.1). Classification (GTDB taxonomy): domain Bacteria; phylum Pseudomonadota; class Alphaproteobacteria; order UBA828; family UBA828; genus WTGU01. Next base: position 212,895 of record CBDBLP010000002.1, read on the forward strand.
CTTCATGGACGTTCAGTACAACGCCGTGATGCGGCGGGACGGCACGCCGGGTCCGTTCGAGACCTCCCTCTTCGTGCAGTCGACCGTGATCTGCGCCAACATCGCCGAGGCGGTGACCACCGATGCCGGCTTCAAGGCGTTCGCCACGGACGGCCCCATGCCTGAAATCACGGACGGCGCGCCGGAGGGCTCGACCTACGACTTCATGGGGGACGAGCACGGCCGGATCGTCCTGCCCGCAGGCGCGAACGGTCCCCCCATCGGCTCGGTGGTCACGTGCGTGACGCCGCACTGCGACCCCAACGTCAATCTCCATGACCTCTACCACTGTGTGCGCGGCGACAGGCTCGTGGATATCTGGCGCATCGACGCGCGCGGCCAGACCTGGTGAGCCCGCCCGTTCACCGCGAACCGAAAGGGAGTTGAATGAGCGAAGTTCCCACCGCTGCGGAGATCGAGGCGCTCCGCGATATCGATACCCCGACCATCTGCAACCTGCTCGAAATGGTGGTGCCGGAGCGTCGCGGGTACGGCTACACGGTCGAGCATCTCCATTGCCTCTACCCCGACATGAAGCCGATCGTGGGCTTCGCCAAGACCGCCACCATGCGGGCCAGGAACCCTGCGCGCTGGAGCCCGGCGGAGTACATGGAGATCCGCGCGGGCTACTTCGACTACCTGGCCGAGGGTGAGGTGCCGAAGATCAGCGTGGTGCAGGACACCGATGAGCGGCCCGGCTACGGTGCGTTCTGGGGCGAGGTCTTCAGCGCGGTCCACAAGGCGCTGGGGTGCCGCGGCGTGGTGACCAACGGCAGCGTGCGCGACATCGACATGCTGGCGCCCGACTTCCAGGTCCTGACCGGCTTGATCGCGCCCTCCCACGCCTTCGTCCACGTCGCGCAGTGGGGCTGCGAGGTCAACGTGCACGGCATGGTCGTGCAGGACGGCGACCTGATTCACGCCGACCGGCACGGCGCCGTCGTGGTTCCGCTCGATGCCGTGCGCGGCGTGCTGGGCAAGCTCGACCTCATGGTGCGGAAGGAGGCGGTTATACTGGAGGCCGCGCGCCGCCCCGATGCCACGGTGGAGATGATCAAGGACGCTTGGCAGCGCTCGACGGAGATTCGGGAGTGATGCCGGGAGACTTTCGCGAGACGACCGCATAGGAAGGACGAACGAGGACGGCCATGGCGGACACACCGCTCGTTGAGATGAGGAACGTCTCAAAGGCGTTCGGCGGCGTGCACGCGGTGGAGGACGTGACAGTCCAAGTGGGCGCGGGCGAGGTGCTGGGCATCGTCGGCCACAACGGCGCCGGCAAGTCCACCCTGATCAAGATCCTTTCCGGCGCTCACACCATGGACAGCGGCAGCATTCTGATGCGCGGCGAGCCGGTCGCGATCGACAATCCGCGTGTTGCGCGCTCGCTCGGGATCGAGACCCTTTACCAGAATCTCGCGCTCGCCGACAATCTCGACGCCGCAGCCAATCTGTTTCTCGGGCGCGAGATCACGACGCCATACGGCAAGCTCGACAACAAGGCCATGGCCGACGCGACGCGCGAGGTGATCGCGCGTATCAACCCGCAATTCGCCAACCTCGGCACGCCCGTGCTCAATCTCTCGGGTGGGCAGCGCCAGACCATCGCCATCGCGCGGGCGGTCTACTTCAACGCCAAGGTCCTCATCATGGACGAGCCCACGGCCGCGCTGGGCCTGCGCGAATCGGCGGCGTTCAAGGAGCTGGTCCTGCGGCTCAAGCAGGAAGGCATCGGCATGTTCATGATCAGCCACGACCTGCACGACGTCTTCGATATCTCGGATCGCATCTTCGTCATGTCCGGCGGCCGCGAGGTGGGCACGCGGCACACCGACGAAGTCACCAAGGATCAGGTGCTCTCCATGATCATCCTCGGCAAGCAGCCCGGGGAGGAATCGGCCGAGGACCTGGCCAAGCTGCACTGAGCTGGACAGCGCGCCCATGCAGCCACGCGACGCCTCGCTCGCGCTCCAATCCCGGGCCATGAGCCCGGGCGTGGACCCGGTCACCTTCTCCGTCCTGCTCCACGCCATCGGCGAGGCGTCAAGCGAGATGACGACGGTGCTCCAGCATGGCGCGCGCAGCACCATCATCTCGATCGCGCGCGACCACTCGGCCTCCATTTACACAGCCGCCGCCGAGATGCTCTATCAGAACGATGCGCTGCCGATTCACACCATCGGCGGCGCGCTCAACATCGAGGCGATCAAGGAGGAGTTCGAGGACGACATCAACGACGGCGATATCTTCATGATCAACGACCCCTACATGGGGACGACCCACAACTCCGATCTGACCGTCGTCATGCCCGTGTTTTTCGAAGGCGAGCATCTGTTCTGGACCGCGGTGCGGGCGCACCAGAACAACACCGGCGAGGCATCCTTCGGCTACGCCTCGACCAACGTGTGGCAGGACGGGATCCAGATTCCGCCGGTGCGCATCTTCGAACGCGGCCGCGAGATTCGCAGCACGATCCGTTTCTACCTTCGTAACGTCCGCCTTCCCGAATGGCTCGAGGCCGACCTCAGGGCCATGGTGGGCGCGGTTCGTGCCGGGGCGGATCGGCTCCACGACATGACCGGAACCCATGGTGTCGATGTCGTCGTGCCGACGCTCGCCGAGATGATCGCCTATGCCGAGCGGCGCACGGCTGCGGAAGTCCGCGCGCTCCCCGACGGCGTCTATGAAGGCGAATCCTGGATCGACAGCGACGGGCAGGGCACGCACAACATCCGCATCGCGTGCACCGTGACCATCGACGACGACACGATCCACGTCGACTACACGGGCAGCGATCCCCAGGCCGGAGGGCATTGCAACGCGACCGTCGCGACCATGCAGGCCTGCGGCAGCATTCCCGTGCTCACCATCATCGACCCCACCATCCCGCGCAACGAGGGCTGCACGCGCCACATCCGGGTCACGGCGCCCGAGGGCTCGGTGGCGAACGCCCGCTGGCCGGCGAGCACCTGGTGGGGCACCGTCAATCCGGGCGACATCCTGATCGAAGCGGCTTGGAAGGCGCTGGCCCAGGCCGCGCCGGACCGGGTGCCGGCTGGCTGGGGGCGCTGCCAGCAGCGGCTCTCCATGGGCGACGACAACCGTGTGACGCCCTCCGTGCCCTTTGCGGCGTCGATCTTCGTCGCGGCCTCTGGCGGCGGAGCCTGCTCTGGCGCCGACGGCTGGCCGCTCACGCAGTGCGTCTGCTGCCTGGGCGGCATGCAGACAGAGTCGGTGGAGATGGTCGAGCTGCTTCAGCCGCTCTTCGTGGAATACAACGAGTTCCTGGCCGACAGCGCCGGCGCCGGCACCTGGATCGGCGGTCACGGAATCGAGACCAGCGTCAGGCCGATCGACGGCATCCTCTACATGAAGTTCGAGTACGAGGGCACCTTCAACCCGCCCTTCGGCCTCTTCGGCGGCCTGCCCGGCAACGGGGGTTGCAAGTACAAGGAGCGGACGGACGGAACCCGCCGCTTCTACATGTGTCATCCCGACCCCGACGTGATCCACGAGGGCGAGCGCTACGTCACCGTCACCACGGGCGGAGGCGGCTACGGCGACCCCTTGGCCCGGCCCGCCTCATCGGTGCAGGAGCTGGTCCGGGACGAGCTGATGACCGTCGCGGCGGCGCGCGAGTGGTTCGGCGTCGTGATCGACCCGGCCACGCTGAAGGTCGACGAGCGCGAGACCGAGGACCTTCGGAGCCATCTCCGCGCCGGCGCGGAGCTGCCGCGATGGCTGCCGCTGCAGGCCGGGGAGGGGAGCTACTGGAAGCAACGGTACCGCGAGGGCGACGAGCTGGTGTGGGAAACCATGCCGCCCGCGCTCAAGCTCGGCCTCTCACCGGAGGCGCGTTAGAGCGCGTCTATCAAGAACGGACGCGCTCCAGCAGGCTGAACCGGTCCACGCCGAAGGGCGCGAGATCGAGGCTCGGCGGCCGCTCCGCGACGAGATCGGCAATCACCTCGGCGGTCTTCGCGGCGCCGATGACCCCCTGATGCCCGTGCCCGAACGCGAACAGGACCGCCGGATGGCGCGGCGCCCGGCCGAGCACGGGCAGGCTGTCCGGCGTGCATGGCCGCTCGCCCATCCAGGTCGTGCGCTCGTCGATGCGAAGCGCGGGAAGTGTCGTCTTGGCGTGGCGGCAGAGCGCGTCTGCGCGCCTCTCGTTGGCGGGCCGATTCTTGCGCGCGAACTCCACGGTGCCGCCGATCCTGATACCCATCGCCATGGGTACGATGGTGGCGGGCAGGGCCACCGGCAGGACCACCCTGCTGAGAACGACACCGGGGTTGGTGAAGGTCACGTGATAGCCGCGCTGCGCCACCAGAGGAACGCGATAGCCGAGCCCCGCAACCAGCGGCTTGGACCAGACGCCCGCCGCCACGACGACGGCGTCGTAGTCGCGGATTTCGCCGCCGGCATCGACCACGGCACGATCTCTGGCTCTCGCCACAATGCGGTCGACGCGCGCGCGCGTGAACGCCCCGCCTTGGCGCTCGAAATGCTCGGCCAGCCCGGTGACGAGGCGGTGCGGGTCGACGGTATGCGCAGCCGCCGGCACATAGACACCTGAAGCGAACCCCGGCGCCAGCGCCGGCTCCAGGTCCCGGAGGCCGCCGGCGTCGAGCTCCTCGACCCTGTATCCCGCCGCCCGCTGCAGCGAGACGGAGAGGCTCTCGCGAACGCCCTCCTGCCCGATCGGGTCGACGTAGAGCATGCCCTTCCTCTGGACCAGCGCATCGAGGCCGGCTTCGTGCAGGAGCGGCATGAGTAGATCGAGAGTCGGGCCATTGAGCGTTGCCAGAGCTGCCGAAATCGCCCGCACCCTGTCTTCGCGGCCCGCGCGCAGGAAGGCGATGAGCCAGGGCACGAGGCGAGGCAGCTCGCGCCAATCGAGATAGAGCGGGCCGGTCTCGTCGAGCAGCCAGCGGGGAGCCTTCCTGAGGAGACCCGGCGTCGCCACGGGCATCACGGCGGCGGGCGATATCACCCCGGAGTTGCCGAAGGAGGCGCCGCAGCCCGGCGCGTCACGGTCGTAGAGCGTGACCTCGTGGCCCTCGCGTCTCAGAAAACACGCGGCGACGGTTCCGACGATGCCGGCACCGATGACCGCGACGGTTCGTGCTGCCATGAATAACCTGCCGGGAACCACTTTGACGGCGCACGCCCAACGTTACACTAGCCCACTGGTGCGGTCCGTCGCGACGTGACGCCGGGCGCGCCGCCAGGGTGTTTTCGGAGTGCGGCAGGTGGGGGAAGCATTCGACACCATTATCGTGGGCGGCGGCTCGGCGGGCGCGGTGCTGGCCCACCGCCTCTCCGCCGACCCTGCGAAGCGCGTGGCCCTTCTCGAAGCGGGGCCCGACACGCCGCCCGAGCAGGTGCCCGACATCATCCTCGACAGCTATCCCGGGCGCGCCTACTTCGATCCGCGCTTTCACTGGCCGGAGCTCCGCGTCTACAACCGCTCGCCCGAGGTCGATCCATCCGCGCAACCGAGCCGCTTCGAGCAGGCCCGCGTCATGGGCGGCGGCTCCTCCATCAACGGCCAGTTCGCCGTGCGCGGGATGAAGGGCGACTACGACGAGTGGGAGGAGATGGGGCTCAAGGGCTGGTCCCATGCGGGGCTTCTCCCTTACCTCAACAAGCTGGAACGGGATCAGGATTTCGCCGGTGAGGGCCACGGCGGCGCCGGGCGCATCCCGGTGCGCCGCCTGTTTCCGGAGGACTGGGGCGGGTTCAGCCGCGCCGCGCTCGCCGCCATGCAGGAGGACGGCCTTCCGCTGGCCCAGGACGTCAACGGCGACGATGCCGACGGCTGCTATCCGGTTCCGCTCTCGAACCAGTACGGCCGCCGGGTCTCCACGGCGATCGGCTATCTCGACGCCGCGACGCGCCGACGGCGCAATCTGGCCATTCACGCCGAAACCCTGGTGACCCGAATTCTCGTCGAAGACGGACTGGCGCGGGGGGTCGAAGCGGTGAGGGACGGGAGGACTGTCCGCTTCGACGCGCGGGAGACGATCATCTCCGCCGGCGCGCTTCATTCGCCGGCCCTGCTTCTTCGCGCAGGAATTGGCCCGGCGGAGCACCTGCGCTCGCTCGGCATCGAGGTCGTGGCCGACCTGCCCGGTGTCGGCAGCAATCTCCTGGAGCACGCGAGCCTCAGCGTCGCGGCCCATCTCAAGCCGGGCGCACGCGTGCCCGCCGGGCAGCGCCGCCACATCTACTTCGGCGCGCGTTTTTCCTCCGGCCTGCAGGGCTGCCCGCCCGGGGACATGCTCTTGATGCCGACCAACTCCGCAGGCTGGCATCCGCTCGGCCAGGCGATGGGCACGATGCTCCTGGTGGTCAACAAGTCCTACTCGCGGGGTACGGTGCGCCTCCACAGCCCCTCGCCGCGCGACGAGCCGCGTGTCGATCTCAACATGCTCTCGGACGAGCGCGACCTCGTGCGCCTGATCGACGGCTTCCGCCGCCTCTACGCCATCATGGAATCGGACGCCGTCCGGGACCAGGTGACGATGTGGTTCCTCGCAGGATACTCGGACGCCGTCCGCCGGCTGATGGTGCCCTCGGCAGGGACATGGCTGAAGACCGCCGCGGCACGCACGCTTCTGGATCTCGGCGGACCGGGCCGAATGCTGCTCAGGCGCAAGCTCACCGGCGCCCGTGACGTGCATCGCCTGGTCAAGGACGAGAGCGCGCTTGCGGACTGGATCAGGAACGCCGTCTGGCCCGGCTGGCACGTGTGCGGGACCTGCCGCATGGGCCCGGACGCGGACCCGCTGGCGGTGCTCGACGGCGAATGCCGCGTGCGCGGCGTGCCGGGTCTCAGGGTCGTGGATGCGTCGGTGATGCCGACGATTCCCCGCGCCAACACCAACCTCACGACCATCGCCATCGCCGAAAAGATCGCCGACGGGATGCGCCAGGTCAATTAGCCATCGCCCTGGTGCGCTCTCCGAGGGAGCGGCTGAAAGGGCAGTCGGGCTTTAGCGAGATGCGCTCGTTCGCGAGCGATTGGGCGAGGCCGTGCTGGCCGTCGCGTATTGCGGCTTCGATCAGCGTGCGATGGACAATGTCGCGCTGGGCGTGGCTGCCGCCGAAGGCCTGCGCGCGGTAGCGCACGGGCATCAGCAGGTCCACCGTCTCGCCATAGCGCTCGGCGCCGAAGGCGCGGATCGCACGCACGATGGGGAGCCCCACCTCGTGGGTCATGCGGGCGTTGCTGCCGGTGCCTTGCGCCACTTCTGCCGCCGCCCGCTCCAGCGAATCGGCGGCTTGGTCCCGGCCGGTGGCGACGTAGGCCATCATCGCGTGCATGTCGTTGAACGCGTAGAAGCCGTGCTCGGCCAAGGCCTCGTAGGTCGCGGCCAGCTTCTCATAGCGATCGCCCGTGTCGATCCCGCGCAGGCGGAGGCGCCAGAGCAATGCGGCCGCATCGAGCATCTCCAGCTGGACCTCCGAAGAGCCGGGCCGGATCGCCGCGTCGCAGATTTCGAGCGCGCGGTCGAAGCGATCGTTGTCGAGGTTGAAGAGGGAGACGTGCCACCAGTTGTGGAAGGCGAAGGCGTTGTCGTCCTGCGCCCAGTGGGCCCGGCGCCCTTCCATGAAGGCGATGCCTTCCTCCTGCCGCGCCTGCATTTCCATGATGTGGCAGAGCGCATGCTGCGCCCAGCAGTCGTCCGGCTCCAGGTCGATGGCCTGCCGGCCGGCGTCCTCGGCCGCGCCGTAGTCGCCGCATTCCTCCAGGCCGAATGCGGCCATGCCGAGCAGGAAGCCGTAGCCGGGGTCGTCTCTGGTGTAGGCCGGGAGCGCGCGGGCGACGCGGCCGCGCAGGTTGTCCCGGTTGCCGAGGAAGAAGTCGGAGAGATGGCCGACCTGGAGCGCCACCACATCGCGTGGCTCGTCGGCGACGATGCGATCGAGCCGCGCCGACATGCCTTCCCAGTCGCCGGCGGCCCAGTCCGCGATCGCCGCGATGTGGGCCCGTTCGTGCTCCGTGGCCGTGCCTGAGAGCGCGTCGAGGCGGCCCAGCTCCGCCTCGACCTCGGGGAGCACGGTCTTCTCCCAGAGCATGGTGTGCATCTCGGCGCGGAAGAGATGCCCCGCCACGAAGTCCGGGTCGTCCGCCAGCGCCCGGTCGATGGTCTCGACCGCATCGCCGCGATAGCACTGGAACTGGCGTATCGCAGATTCCAGGATCTCCAGGCTCTTGGGGTTGGTCGCCGATGTCGGCACGCCACGCGCGTCACTCAGGGCCACGGGATCTGTCCTCTTCGTTGTCAGGAGCCGAAGCGAAGCAAGCCAGCAATTCGGCGATCCGTCCAGCCATTTCCGGCCGACGGACGCGCACGTTCACGCGGCGCGCGTGCTCCACGACAGGCTCGCGGCCAGCGCGGCGGCGACGGCGAGCGCAGCCGCGGCCAGCAGAGACGGCACCAGGTAGCTGCCGAGCGTATCGAAGAGCACGCCCGCGAGAGTCGGGCCCACCATCTGGCCCAGCCCCCAGGCCGCGGTCATCAACGCCAGATTGCGGCGCGGGTCGCCGGCCGAGCGGTGTCGGGCCTCGATCAGACCGATCGCCGTCAGCCCCACGAAGGTTCCGCCGAGCAGCCCGGCCGCGAGCAGGATCAGCCAGATGCCGCCGCCCAGCACGCTGAGCGCGACGCCCACCGCCTCGATCAGGCAGCCGACCGCGAAGGCGCGCTCGTTGCCCCAGCGCCGCCCGGCCCAGCCCCAGAGCGCCACCGAGGGCGCCGCCGTCAGCCCGACGCAGAGCCAGACCAGATGCTCCGCCGGCTGCAGCACGGGATCGGCGCGCACCATGTCGGAGACGAAGGTCGCGGTGATGACGTAGCCGAGACCGACCAGGCCGTAGGCAACGATCAACCGGCCGAGGCCGTTGCTCCCCTTGCCAGCCCCCGCGTCGGGCGCGGCCGGCGCCGACGCTCGCGGCTTCGGCAGCAACGCCGCGACGGGGATCGAGAGGGCGAGGCAGAGCGCGCCGCAGAAGAACCACGGGCTTTGCCAGTCGCCGTCTCCGGATGCCGCCGCCGGCACCGCCAGGGAGGAGATCGCAATGCCGGTGCCCACGCCTGCGTACATCACCGCGGCCCAGCCATCCCGGCCGGCAGCGGCGAGCCGGTCCATCACCAGCGAGGATGCGAGCACCATCACCAGTGCGCCGGCGGCGCCGCCCACGAAGCGCAGGAGCAGGAACGCGCCGAGGCTCGTCGTGAAGGTCATGGCGCCGGTGCTGAGCCCGCTCACCGCGAGCGCGCCCAGCAGCCAGAGGCGCGCATCGCCCGGCACCGCCCGCCAGGCTGCCCCGAGCGCACCCAGGAGATAGCCCAGGTAGTTGGCCGAGGCGATCAGGCCCGCCTCCGACTTGGTGAGCTCGAGGCCGGCGCTCATGTAGGGCAGGATCGGCGTGTAGGCGAAGCGCCCGATGCCGATGCCGACCGCCAGCGAAAGCAGGCCCGCCAAGGCCGGAAGCGCCGGATGGCGGAGACGGCGCGTTTCGCTCACGCGGTCCGGCTCCGGGGAGGGCACGTGCGCGTTCGCGAGCGCGCGTCGGGCGCGGTACATCGCAAAGAAACACGTAGGGTGCTAAGACACATGCAGAACCGCCCGCGTGCGAACTCACACGCTCCCGTGACTAAGGAGCAACGCCCATGTCCGCAAGAGATGTCGTGAAGGGCTTCCTCGACCAGCTCGCAGGCGGGGATGCCGCCGCCATCGTTGCCATGTTCACCGACGACGCGATGATCGACATGCCGGGCGGCGACGACATGCCCTGGGCGGGCCGATGGCAGGGGCGCGCGGCGATCGAGGAGTACTTCCAGGTCCTGCCGGCGGCGCTCGCCATGCACGAGCATGTCATCAAGACCTGGGTCGTCGACGGCGACACCGTCTCGGTCAATGGCGAGGAGGCCGGCTCGTCCAAGATCAGCGGCAAGCATTACCGCGCGAAATGGTGCTGGGTCTTCACCCTGCGGGACGGCAGGATTGCCCTCTGGGACGCCTACGAGGACACGCAGGCGCTCTCCGCCTGCGGCCCCTGGCGCTAGGCGGCCAATCGCTTGGCCGGTGCAACAGACAGTGAAGGCGGCGCGGTCACCGCCCTGACCCGCACCCGATGGGGCGTCGTCTCGGTCGCCATATTCGTGAGCGTTGTCGTCGGCTACGCGGTCGGCAAGGTGCCGCCCACCATCGGGCTGGTCTCCGACGAGTTCGGGCTCGACAAGGTGACCGCCGGCTGGCTCGCCTCAATCTTCTTCGCCTACGGGGCGGGCTTCGGCGTGCTGACCGGAATGGCCGGGGGACGCATCGGTGCCCGCGCCCTGCTGCTTGCGGGCGTCCTCGTCCTCGTCCTGAGCGGGATTGCCGGCGCGCTCGCGACCAGCGCCGCCATGCTGCTCGCGGTCCGCGTCTTCGAGGGGATCAGCTTCGCCGCCATCGTGTCCTCTGCGCCCAAGATCACCTTCGACGCGTCGCGGCCCGAGGACCGGAACCTCACGCTCGGCATCTGGAGCGGCTACATGCCGGGCGGGATGGCGCTCGCCATGATCGTGGCGCCTTTCATCGCGGAGTCGATGGGCTGGCGCAGCCTCTGGTGGCTCATGGCGGGTGCGGCGCTGATTGCGGCTGTGCTTGCGGTGGCCGGTATGTCGCCCCGCCGCTGGCCCGAGCAGCCGCGCCGCGACGCAGACGCGGGCTTCGACTGGGCCGGCGTGCGGGCGACGCTGCCGGTGGGCGCCCTCTGGCTCTACGGCGGTGCGTTCCTGCTCTTCACGATCCAGTGGTTCGCGATCGCCGCATGGCTCCCCACGTTCCTGATCGAGACACAAGGCCGCGGGCCCATGGGCGCCGCGCTATTCTCGGCGCTGGTGGTGGGGGTGAATGTCACCGGCAACCTGATCGGCGGCTGGCTGATGCATCGAGGGGTGCCGCGCTACGTCCTGGTGGGGGCGGCGAACGCCATCATGGCCGTCACCGGCGCGTTGATCCTCGCAGGGTCCGTGCCCGACGATGCCAAGATCCCGCTCGCGATCGTTTTCAGCGCCGGCAGCGGCATCCTGCCCGCGGCCGCGTACGCCGGTGCTGCCGCGCACGTGCCGAAGCCCGAGCTCGGGGCCATGGCCAACGGCTTCATGGCCCAGGGTGCCGCAATCGGCATGCTGCTGGGGCCGCCGCTGATGGCGGTCGTTGTCGGCGGCCTCGGCAGTTGGGAGGCCGCCTGGTGGTGCATGCTGATCTGCCCGGCGATCGGCCTCGCCGTTACAGCCGGCCTCTTCGGGATCGAACGCCGCAAGCTGTGAGTCAGGCCTGAGACCCGAGTTAGGGGCGCGCGCCGCTCGCCGATCGGCCCGCGAAGACTTCGCCGCGCTGAATCACCAGGCTTGCCGCCAGCACGATGACGATACCGGGGATGGTGAGCGTCGTCGGCAGGCCCTTGCCGAGCGCCCAGTCGATCGCGAGCACGAAGGCCGGCAGGATGTAGCTGTAGGACTGGACGCGGGTGGGTCCGATCCTGATCGTGCTCCACTGAATCAGGAAGAAGGAGATCACGGTCGAGAGGATCGCGATACAGGCGACGCCGCCATAGGCGAAGAGCGGGACAGCGCCCCACTCCATGGTCCATAGCGCGCTGTTGGCGAGCAGCAGGAACCAAGCGGCGTTCATGGCCATGATCCAGAAGGTCATGACCATCACCGGCTCGCCCCTGTGGAAGCGCTTCACCAGCGGGCTGTAGAAGCCCATCACGACGCAGCCCGCGAACACGATCAGGTCGCCGGTGTTGAGGTCGAGCGCGACGAAGCGGTCCCAATCGCCGCGAAACACCACCCAGAGCGCGCCGACCAGGCCGATGCCGAGAGCCGCGATGCGGTGCCAGCCAAGCCGCTCGCCGACGAGGATCGCGCCGCCGATGGCCGTGAGGCCCGGGATCAGGGTGGAGATGGCCCCGGTGTTGAGCGCGCTGGTGAAGCGCAGGCCGTAGAACAGGCACCAGAAGAAGGCGGCGAGCGAGGTGCTGATCGCGGCATAGCCGGCAAGCACCCGCCAGCCGGGCCAGCGGAGGCCGTGGCGCCAGGCGACCAGCGGCCCGAAGATCGCGAGCGCCAGCACGAAACGGAGAAAGAGCAGGACGCCGGTGTCCAGCTCATTGGCGATCGCCTCGCCGATCGGATAGCTGAACGATATCAGGAACATGGCGACGAACGCCGCGGCGTGGACGCCGGGCGTGGAGCCGTCGCGCGGGGCAGGGGGTTCCGCCATGGCGCCCACCGTGGCGCAGCGCCGCTTAGAGGTCCAGCGCCGCTCGTGCTCCCAGACTCTTGAAACCCCTGCTCGCCATCACCATCTCATCGCTGCCCCAGGGGGTGCCGCAGAGCGGGCCCCCGTCAGGGCATGGAACCGGTCCGGCCATGACGGCGGACCAGAGACAGACTTGCTTGAGAAAGGAGTCACACCATGCGTGCATTCGATCTTTCCCCGCTCTTCAGCACCACAGTCGGTTTCGACCGGATGGCCCGGATGCTCGAGCAGTTGCCGAGCGAGACGGCGCCCACCTATCCGCCCTACAACATCCAGAAGATGGGCGAGAACGCCTACCGCGTGACGCTGGCCGTCGCCGGCTTCGGCGATGACGAGATCGGCATCGAGGTGAAGGAGAACCTGCTCACCGTTGCGGGCAAGCTCGCCAAGGAGAATGGCGCGAACGAGAGCTATCTCCACCGAGGCATCGCCAGCCGCGCGTTCGAGCGGCGCTTCAATCTCGCCGATCACATCCAGGTGACGGGGGCGGCGCTCGACAAGGGGCTGCTGCACATCGACCTCGTGCGCGAGCTTCCCGAAGCGCTCAAGGCGCGCAAGATCGCCATCGAGACCGGCGGCCAGAAGCGGATCGACCGCAAGGCCTCCTAGTTCACCTCGACCGCGGGATCGCCTCGCGGTCCCAGTGAAGAGAGCGGGGCGCGGGCCGAAGGGCTCGCGCCCCCTTGCTGTTGGCGCAGTCCAGCTCGAACAAGTCGGCATCGCATTCGCATCGATGCGTGCAGGACATTCGTATCAATCCGTACAGCAAGAAAATTCTCCGCGCAAAAAATGGCCGCAGACGTTTCTCCGTGCTAACGTTCGCGCGGAACGAGCGGCGTGCCTCCCGGGTGCGCCTGGTTCTGATGCGGGAGGATGGAAATGGCATTGAGGAACGGATTGCGTCGCGGCATCGGCGGAGTGCTGGCCGCGGCGATGGTTGCCGGCGGACTTTCGGTGGCGGCCACGACGACTTTCACCAGCGGCGAGGCACAGGCGCAGGACGAGCAGTTCATTCCCTTGCTCGTCTACCGGACCGGGCCTTACGCGCCCAACGGCATTCCGGCCGCGAACGGCGCCCTCGACTATTACACGCTGGTCAACGAACGCGACGGCGGGATCAACGGCGTCAAGCTCGCCTTCGAGGAGTGTGAGTACCGCTACGACACCAAGCTCGGCGTCGAGTGCTACGAGCGCCTCAAGAACCAGGGGTCGACGGGTGCGTCGATCGTCATGCCGCTGTCCACCGGCGTGACCTATCAGCTCAACCCGAGGGCGCCGGTCGACCAGATCCCGGTGCATTCCATGGGTTACGGGCAGACGGCGGCATCGGACGGGCGCGTCTTCCCGTGGACCTTCACCTTCCCCACCACTTACTGGAGCCAGGCCTCGGCCTTCATCAAGTTCGTGGGTGCCCAGGAAGGCGGGATGGACCAGCTGGCGGGCAAGACGATCGCGCTGATCTACCACAACAGCCCCTACGGCAAGGAGCCGATCCCGACTCTCCAGGTGCTGGCGGAGCAACTCGGCTACACGCTCGAGCTGCTTCCGGTCGACCATCCGGGGCAGGAGCAGCGGGCGACCTGGCTGCAGATCCGCAAGATCAAGCCCGACTGGACCTTCCTGTGGGGCTGGGGCGTGATGAACCAGGTGGCGCTCAAGGAGGCTGCCGCGATCGCCTATCCCATGGAGAAGCTGATCGGTGTCTGGTGGTCATCGAGCGAGTCCGACGTGGTGCCGGCCGGCGACGCCGCCATCGGCTATCGCGGCGGTTCGTTCCACTCGCCGGGCGCGGGCTTCGCGCTCCATGACGAGATCCTGCAAACCCTCTACGGCGGCGACGCGGCGGCAGCGGACGAAAAGAACTTCGGCGAAGTTCTCTACAATCGCGGGCTGCTCAGCTCCGTCTACACGACCGAGGCGATCCGCACCGCTCAGGCTAAGTTCGGCAACCGGTCGCTCACCGGCGAAGAGGTGCGCTGGGGTCTGGAGAACCTCGACTTGACCGAGGAGCGGCTGGCGGAGCTCGGCCTTGCCGGCTTCACCCCGCCGGTGAAGATCACCTGCGAGGACCATGAGGGCAACGGCCCCGTGATCATCCAGCAGTGGGACGGCTCGGCGTGGAACATCGTCAGCGACTGGATCGAGCCGATGCAGGAAGTCGTGCGCCCGATGATCGAGGCGGCGGCAGCCCAGTACGCGGAGGAGAACAACATCACTCCGCGCGACTGCTCGCAGGAGATGTGACGCTACAATCTGAGAGTGTGGCCGGGGGTGGCGGCGAGGATAGCGCTGCCACCCCTGAGGCCCTGCTGCGTCTCGACTCGGTCGAGGTCGTCTACGACCATGTGATCTCGGTCCTGCAGGGCGTCAGCATTGCTGTCCCCGAGGGGGCGATCGTCGCCCTGCTGGGGCCGAACGGCGCCGGCAAGACCACTACGCTCAAGGCGGTCTCCAACCTGCTCCGCGTGGAGCGGGGCGACATCACCGGGGGCGAAATCCACTTCCGGGGCAAGCGCATCGACCGGCTCGCGCCGGGGAAACTCGTGCGCCGCGGCATCATCCAGGTGATGGAAGGGAGGCGTTGCTTCCCCCATCTTACGGTGCACGAAAACCTGTTGACCGGCTCCTATACCAGGAAGGACGGCAAGGTGGCGGTGCGCGCCGACCTCGAGCGGGTTTATGCGCACTTCCCCTCGCTCGCCGAGCGGCGTCGCATCCTGGCGGGCTTCATCTCGGGCGGGGAGCAGCAGATGCTCGCCATCGGCCGGGCACTGATGTCGCGGCCGACCATGGTTCTGCTCGACGAGCCCTCGATGGGGCTGGCGCCGCAGGTGGTCGCCCGGATTTTCTCGGAGGTCCGCCTGCTCAACCGGGAGGAGGGGGTCACGTTCCTGCTTGCCGAGCAGAACGCCAACGTGGCCCTCGGCGTGGCCGACTACGGTTACATCATGGACAGTGGCCAGATTGCCCTGGAAGGCTCGGCGGTGGAGCTTCACGGCAACCCGGCGGTGAGAGAGCACTATCTCGGCCTCTCGCACGCCGCGGACGCTGCGCCGGATGAAGGCGGTCATGCCGGCTGAGGCGAAGAACGGCCACCCGGAGCCGGGCGCGCCGATGCTCAGCGTCCAGGACATTGCGCTCCGCTTCGGCGGTGTGCAGGCGCTGGCCGGGGTCGAATTCACCATCTACGCCGGCGAGATCTGCGCCATCATCGGGCCCAACGGTGCCGGCAAGACCTCCATGCTCAACGTGCTGAACGGCGCCTACCAGCCGACAGAGGGCACGATCACCTTCAAGGGACGCACGCGCCGCAAGATGCACCCGCGCGTTGCCGCCATGGAGGGCATGGCGCGCACCTTCCAGAACGTTGCGCTCTTCAAGGGCATGAGCACGCTCGACAACGTCATGGCGGGCCGCAACCTCAAGATGCGCAGCAACTTCGTCGCCTGCCTGCTGCCGGTGGGGCCGTCCAGGGCAGAGGAAGCGCGCCACCGCGCCGCGGCCGACGAGGTCATCAGCTTCCTCGAGATCGAGGACATCCGCAACGTACCGGTGGGCCGCCTGCCTTACGGCCTGCAGAAGCGCGTGGAGCTCGCCCGTGCGCTCGCGGCCGAGCCCGATCTGCTCCTGCTCGACGAGCCCATGGCCGGGATGAACAAGAACGAAAAGGCCGAGATGAGCCGCTTCATCCTCGAGACCAAGGCGCGCTTCGGCACGACGATGGCGCTGATCGAGCACGACATGGGCGTGGTCATGGAGCTCTCCGACCACATCGTGGTGCTCGACTACGGCCGCAAGATCGCCGACGGCACGCCCGAGGAGGTGCGCAACGACCAGACCGTGATCGACGCCTATCTCGGCGTCCCCACCGAGGATGACGCGTGATGCAGTTCCTCTGGGACTTCTTCGTCGCGCCCTTCCTCGACATGATCGAGTTCCCGATATTCCTGGCCGAGGTTGCGGTCTCCGGTCTGCTCACCGGCGTGATGTACTCGCTGGTGGCGCTCGGCTTCGTGCTCATCTTCAAGGCGTCCCAGGTATTCAACTTCGCCCAAGGCGCGATGGTTCTCTTCGCCGCGCTGACGCTGGTGGGGGTGATGGAGTTCGGCGTGCCGGTCTGGGGCGCGTTGCCGGTCACGGCCATCGTCATGGTCGGGCTCGCGTTCGTGATCGAGCGCGGGATGCTGCGTCCGCTGATCAATCAGCCGCCGATCACGCTCTTCATGGCGACGATCGGGCTGAGCTTCCTGCTCGAAGGCGCCGGTGAGTGGCTCTGGGGCTCCAACGTGAAGGCGCTCGACCTCGGCATCCCGTCGTCCCCGGTCGACGTTGGCGGCATGCTGCTCAACGAGTTCGACCTCATCGCCGCCCTGGTGGCGGCGGTGCTGGTGGGGGTGCTGGCGCTGATCTTCCAGTACACGCCGATGGGGCGCGCGCTCAGGGCGGTGGCCGACGATCCGCAGGCGGCGCTCTCCCTCGGCATCTCGCTCAGGACCATCTGGATCATCGTGTGGTCGGTGGCAGGCATCGTCGCCATCGTCGCCGGCATCATGTGGGGGGCGAAGAGCGGCGTGCAGTTCAGCCTGTCGCTGATCGCGCTGAAGGCGCTGCCCGTGCTGATCCTGGGCGGGCTGACCTCGGTTCCAGGCGCCATCGTCGGCGGGCTCATCATCGGCCTCGGTGAGAAGATCGCCGAGATCTACTGGGGCCCGGTGATCGGCGGCGCGATCGAGAACTGGTTCGCCTACATGCTGGCGATGCTGGTTCTCATGTTCCGGCCCCAGGGTCTGTTCGGCGAAAAGATTATCGAGCGGGTGTGACCGTGCCCACCTATTTCACCGACCTCCACGCCGCCTTCTTCGCGACCCGCTCGCGCTCGATCAACACGGTCTTCGTGACCGTGATCTCGCTGCTCGCCCTCTTCGCCGTGCCGGCGTTGGCGAACGAGTACTGGCTGCAGGCGATCCTGATTCCCTTCCTGATCTTCGCGCTCGCAGCACTCGGGCTCAACCTGCTCACCGGCTTCGCCGGCCAGCTCTCGCTCGGCACCGGCGGCTTCATGGCGGTCGGTGCCTACGCCGCCTTCAAGATGACGACCGCGTGGCCAGGGATGGACATCATCGCCATCTTCTTCATCTCGGGCTTCTTCGCTGCCGGTGTCGGCATCCTGTTCGGGCTGCCGAGCCTGCGCATCAAGGGTTTCTACCTGGCGGTGGCGACGCTGGCCGCGCAGTTCTTCCTGATCTGGCTCTTCAACCGGGTGCCCTGGTTCTACAACGACAACCCGTCGGGCACGATCACGGCGCCGCCCCGAGAATTCGCGGGCGTCATGATCACGGGGCCCCAGGCCACCGCAGAGGTGCGCTATCTGGTGGCGCTCGTCTTGTTGGCGGTCTTCGTTTTCTTTTCCTGGAATCTGATGCGGAGCCGCTTCGGCCGCGCCTGGATGGCGGTGCGCGACATGGACGTGGCCGCCGAGATCGTGGGCATCCCGCTGCTCCGCACCAAGCTGCTCGCCTTCGGCGTGAGCTCCTATCTCTGCGGCGTCGCCGGCGCGCTCTTCGTCTTCCTCTATCTGGGCAGCGCCGAGACCATCGCCTTCGATGTCAACGTCTCCTTCCTGGTGCTCTTCATGATCATCGTGGGCGGCCTCGGGTCGATCACGGGCTCCATCATCGGCGCCGCCTTCATCACCATCCTGCCGATCTTCCTGACCAACCTGAACCCGATCCTGGGCATCGACCTTGCCGTCGACCTCGCCAAGCATATCGAGGTCATCATCTTCGGCGGCATCATCATCGCGATCCTGATCCTCGAGCCGCACGGCATCGCCCGCCTGATCGCCATCTCGCGAGAGCGGCTCCGTATCTAGCCCGGATGCTCCCACGGTCAGGGTCGGCGAGCGGCGCGGCCGGGTAGCTCGTCGTGGTCGTTGGCGCCGAGAGTTCCCGTCAGGGGTCTTGGTGAATGGTCGTGACGAAGGCGCCGGGCAGGGACACTTCCAGCAGCGCGAGGTCGTCCGTGCAGCGCTCGTAGGCGCTGCGAAGCCCCGGCGGCAGCACGAAGGCGTCTCCGGCCCGAAGCGCGCAGGTCTCGCGCTCGGCTGCACGCAATGTCATTCCGCCTTCCAGGACGAAGGTGAAGAGGATGTCCGCGTCATGGCTGGTTTCCGCTGCGCCGCCGCCGCCGTCGGTGCGTCTCGCGACCTGCGCGCTCGCCACCCCGCCGGTGGCGGCGGCGATTCCGGTGTCGCAGGCGGAAAACCCGGGAAGGCGGGCCGGGTGCCAGACCGCGTCGCGCGCCACGTGGCGGCAGAAGCGCTGGCCGCCGAAGTCACGATCCGGACGCAACTGGGCGGTGGGGAGCTCCAGCAAGTGATCGAGCGCGGTGAGGTGCTCCGCCGGCACCGCAATCTCGATCACTTCCAGGCCGGCGGAGGACTCGAGCACCCGGTGGCGGATCTGCGGGGGCTGAATGAGGCAGTCTCCGGCTTCGAGGCGGAAGGGCGGGCCCTGGTCCTCGTACACGAGGTCCACCCAGCCCCGGTAGCAGTAGATGAGCTGGAATGCCGCGATGTGGTAGTGCACGTCGTCGGGCACCGGTCCCGCCTCCGGGATGCGGATGTGCGAGGCGATGATCGCCCCGCCGAGGCGCCCCGGAATGAGGTCCCGGTAATGCATGCCGGCGCGGCCGACCACCCACGCGCCGTCCTTCGCGTCCTGGCGCTGGACCACCAGCGCGTGGCGGGTGGGCGGGCGCCGCAAGCGGGGTTGGAGGTCCCGGAGCTCGATGCGGGTGCCGTTGGGGGCATGGAGCTCCCGCTCGCCGTTTCCGAATTCCGTGGGGTCCTCGCAGTGCAGCCGGATCGCGCCGGGGGCCTCGGCGGCGCCGCGTTCGAGCCGGATGCGCACACCGTGGCCAGAGAGCACCGCCTGCGCGGGGTCGTCGGCGGGAAAGATGGAATCGAGACGGAAGCCGAGCCGTTCGCGAAAGAACGCGAGGTCCGCATGCAGGTCGCGACTCGGCAGGAGCAGCTCGGCCCGTGCCGTGCCACCCGGAGCGCAGTCCGGTGTCGCCCCACCTCGCGCTCCGGACTCCCGGACCGCATCCGGGCTCGACTCGTCGTTCAACGCAACTCCCCTCGCCGCGCGCCGCACCGGCTGGTCCCGGCCATTGTAGCCTGAGGGATACCGAGGCGTTGTCATTTCCGACATTATCCCTGGCGCGCCCATTGAGCTAGGCAGGCTACCATTGGTCTCGTGATGAACACCGCCCCGCAGCCCGAGCCCGGCCGCTCGCCGGCGCCGATTCTCGCAGTCGAGGATCTGACCCGCCGCTTCGGCGGCCTGACGGCGGTGGACCGCTGCTCCTTCACGATCGAGGCAGGCCGCATTACCGGGATGATCGGACCAAACGGCGCGGGCAAGACCACCATCTTCAGCATGGTGGCAGGGGCGCTGCCTCCAAGCGCGGGCCGGATCCTCTTCTACGGCGCAAACATCACCGGGCTCCCGACTCACCGGCTCTTCCACCGGGGCATCGTGCGCACCTTCCAGATTCCGCACGAGTTCGGACGCCTCACGGTGCTCGAGAACCTGATGGCGGTGCCTGCCGCCCAGCCCGGCGAGCGCCTGTGGCCGGTGTGGCTCGCGCCCGGTGCGGTCGCCCGGCGCGAACGCGAGGTGCGCGAGAGGGCTGAGGACGCGCTGCGCTTCCTCACCCTGTGGGATCTGCGCGACGAGCTCGCGATGAACCTCTCGGGCGGCCAGAAGAAGCTGCTCGAGCTTGGCCGGGCGATGATGACCTCGCCCCGTCTCGTGCTCCTCGACGAACCGGGGGCGGGGGTAAACCCGACCCTGCTCGTCCGCCTGCGGGACATGATCCTGGAGCTCAACCGCGAGCGTGGCTACACCTTCGTCATCATCGAGCACGACATGGACTTCATCGCCTCGCTCTGCGAGCGGGTCATCGTGCTCTCGCAGGGCGCGGTTCTCACCGACGGCCCCATGGAGCAGGTGCGCCGGGACCCGCGGGTGCTCGACGCCTACCTCGGCGGAGACGAGGACGAGGGTCATGCCGGCCCCGAACCCGCGGAGGGAGCGGAT
Source organism: Alphaproteobacteria bacterium (assembly GCA_965207055.1). Classification (GTDB taxonomy): domain Bacteria; phylum Pseudomonadota; class Alphaproteobacteria; order UBA828; family UBA828; genus WTGU01. The sequence continues at coordinate 233,369 of CBDBLP010000002.1, forward strand.
GGGGGAGGGGACGCTCCGTGAGCGACGCAGGCGTCGGAACGCCGCAGGAAGGGGCCGAAACGCCGGTCCTCGCGCTCGAGCGCGTGACCGGGGGCTACGGCGGGGCCGAGATCATTCACGACGTTTCGGTCAGCGTCGGTGCGGGCGAGATCGTCGTGCTCGTCGGCCCCAACGGGGCGGGCAAGTCCACGGTGATGAACGCGGTTCTCGGCCGCCTCGAGCTCGCAGGCGGGCGGGTGAGCCTTCAGGGCCGGGACATCACCGGCACCGCCCCTGATCGGGTGGTGCGCCAGGGCGTGTGCTACGTCCCCCAGACCGCCAACGTGTTCCCCAACCTCACCGTGAACGAGAACCTGGAGATGGGGGCCTACATCCGCCGCGACGACTTCCGCCCCCGCATGCAGGAGATGTACGAGCTCTTTCCGCCCCTCGCGGAACGCCGGCGCGCGCCTGCCGGATACCTCTCGGGCGGCCAGCGCCAGATGGTGGCGATCGCCAAGGCGCTGATGGTGGAGCCGATCGTCCTTCTCCTCGACGAGCCGACCGCAGGGCTCTCTCCGCGCTTCCGCGGCGACATCTTCCGCGTGGTGCGGGAGATCAACGCGCGCGGTGTCCCCGTCCTCATGGTGGAGCAGAACGCGCGCCAGGCCCTCGGCATCGCCGATCGCGGCTACGTCCTCGTCGACGGACGCAACCGCCTGGACGGCACCGGCGCCGCGCTTCTCGCAGACCCCGCGGTGGGTGCGATGTTCCTGGGCGGGCGCGGAGACGACACGGACGCGGGCGAAGGCGGGCCTGCGCCGGGGGCCGGCGCGCCGTGATCGAGTTCCTCAACTTCTACCTGATTCCGGGCCTGGTGCTCGGCAGCATCTACGCGCTGGGCGCGATCGGCGTGACCCTCACCTTCGGGATCCTGCGCTTTGCGAACTTCGCGCACGGGGAGACGATGACGCTCGGCGCCTTCATCGCCCTCTCGCTTGCCTCGTTCACCGGCTGGCACCCCTTCGCCGTCCTTCCCCTGGCGATGGCGTTTACCGCGCTCGCGGTGCTCGGCCTGGACCGGCTCTTCTTCCGGCCGCTCCGCCACGGCTCGACCATCATCCTCGTGATCTCCTCCTTCGGGCTGATGCTGATGGTGCGCTCCCTGGTGCAGCTCATCTGGGGCGCGAAGCTCCAATCCTTCGGTCCGGGTATCCAGCTTCCCTGGATATTCTTCGACGCGCTGCGCGTCTTCCCCAAGCATGTCACCATCGTCGGCGCCGCCCTGGTCCTGATGCTGGCTGTGCACCTGCTGCTCACCCGTAGCCGGGCCGGCAAGGCGATGCGCGCGATGGCCGACTCGCCTGACCTCGCCCGGCTCACCGGTATCGACACCGAGCGAGTGATCCTCACCACCTGGATCGTCGGCGCGGGGCTTGCGGCCGCGGCCGGGGTCTTCCTCGCCTACGACACCCACGTCGAATCGCAGCTGGGCTTCAAGCTGCTGCTGCCGATCTTCGCCGCCGCCCTGCTCGGGGGAATCGGGCGGCCCTACGGCGCGATGGCGGGGGGGCTGGTGATCGGCCTCGTCGAGGAGCTCTCCACCTACCCGTGGATCGGCACCGATGCCCTGGTCCCGCCGGGCTACAAGACCGGAGTGGCCTTCGCGATCATGGTCGCGATCCTGATCTGGCGGCCGAGCGGGCTCTTCCGGGGTCGGGTGTTTTAGACCATGACGGTGTCGATGCTCATGGCGCAGGGTGCGGACCCCTCGCGGAAGAGACGAGCCGCGTAGATGGAACAGCTCTACGGCATCTTCATCTACGGCGTGTTTCTGCTCACGATGGGCGGGATCTACGCGGTACTCACGCTTGGGCTCAACATCCAGTGGGGCTTCACGGGGCTCTTCAACGCCGGGGTGGCGGGCTTCTTCGCGATCGGCGCCTACACCACCGCCATCGTGACCTCCGCTGGCTCCGAGCGGCACCTGGGCGGCTTCGGCCTGTCGCCGGCTGCGGGCATGGTCGCCGCGATGATTGCGAGCGCGATCATCGCCTGGGGCGTGGGGCGGATCTGCATTCGGCTTCGCGCCGACTACCTCGCGATCGCCACCCTCGGAATCGCCGAGATCTTCCGGCTCGTCCTCAAGAACGAAGTGTGGGCCACCAACGGCCCGCGCGGGATCTCCCTCATCCCCAAGCCCTTCGAGCACTACGCCGAGCCGTGGAACCATGTCGGGATGCTGCTGCTGGTCTTCGCGGTGGTCGCCGTGCTCTACGTCCTGCTGGAACGGGCGCGGCGCTCCCCCTGGGGGCGGGTGATGGCCGCGATCCGCGAGAACGAGGCGGCGGCGCGCGCTGCGGGAAAGAACGTCGAGCGCCTGCGCATCGAAGCCTTCGTCCTCGGCGGCGCTCTCATGGGCCTCGGCGGGGCGCTGATGGCGCACCACATCAAGTTCATCGAGCCGAACGCGGCGGAGCCGATCTCCGCCACCTTCCTGGTCTGGGTCATGCTCGTCGTCGGGGGCTCTGCAAACAATCGAGGCGCGATCTTCGGTGCCATCCTGATCTGGACTATCTGGTCGGCAGCCGAGATACTAATTGCGCGACTACCCCCGGAGTGGGCGGTCAAATCGGCTTACCTGCGGATATTTCTCGTGGGCCTTGCATTGCAGTTCATCCTGCAGCGTTACCCGAACGGCATCTTCCGCGAGCGCCGCTTCCGCACCGCTCCTTCATCCCCAGACAGGGAGCAACCGCCATGAAGAGAATGATGATAGCCGTCGCCGCGGGCGCGCTCGCCATGAACGGCGCCGCCGCCAGCGCTGGCGACATCAATGTGGGCTCCGCCGCGGGCGTTACCGGCCCCATCGCGGAGCTGGTGGTAGACATCGTCGCCGCCCGCAACCTCGCCGCGAGCCACGTGAACGAGCAGGGCGGCCTGCTCGGCGGGGACACCTACCGGCTCGTGCAGGGCGATTCGCAGTGCGACCCGAAGGCCGCGGTCGATGCGGGCGCGAAGCTCGTCAACGTCGAGCAGGCGGTGGCGGTCATCGGCCCCAATTGCTCGGGCGCCACCAACGGCATGGCCCAGTCCGTCACCATCCCGGCGGGCGTGGTGATGATTTCCGACACCGCGACTGCGCCCTCGATCTCGGACCTCGACGACAACGACCTCGTGTTCCGGGTCGCGCCCTCCGACGCCTACCAGGGACGGTCCCTGGCCGAACTCGCCTGGGAGCACGGCTACCGCAAGCTCGCGGTCACTTACTCCAACGACGATTACAACTCCGGCCTTGCCGGCGTGTTCGCGGCCGCCTTCACGGAGCTCGGCGGCACGATCACCGGCAACGAGGCGCACGAGCCGAACAAGGCATCGTACCGCGCCGAACTCGCGACCCTCGCGGCCGGCGAGGCGGAAGGACTGGCCCTCTTCGCCTACTTCGGCGGGAGCGGCATCACCATCCTGCGCAACAGCCTGGAGAACGCGCTCTTCGGCAAGTTCCTCGGGGCGGACGGCATGATGGACAACTCCGTCATCGAGCAGATCGGCGCCGACAACCTGCGCGGCAACATCATGCTCTCGCAGCCCGCGTCCGACACCGAGAACGCGTCGTACCAGGCCTTCGCAGCCGCCTTCGAAAACGCGGGCGCCCCCTTCGTCGCCCACGGCTACGACATCGCCTTCCTCGCCGCGCTTGCGATCGAGAAGGCGGGTTCGGCCGATCGCGGCATGATCTCGGCGGCGCTTCGCGAAGTCGCTAACGCCCCAGGCACGGTCATTCGCCCCGGCGAGTGGGCCAAGGCCAAGGAAGCCATCGCGGCCGGCGAGGACATCAACTACGAGGGCGCTTCCGGCGCCATCGAGTTCGACGAGAGCGGCGACGTGGCCGGCGTCTACTCCCTCAACGGCGTCGGAGACGACGGCACCTGGACCCCGATACAGTAGGGGTTCGGCCGGCGGGGCCAGACCCCGGCCGGAATCAGGGTGAGGGCGCTCGGTGAATCGATGCGCCCTCACCGGGTGGTAACTGCTTGGCGAGGCTCCGTGCTGTTCGGCGCTTGGGTCGCGCGCCGATCAGCACGATACGCTGATGAATTAGCCTGATGCCGTGCCGTCGACGGTCCGCGCGTTGACGGGCCGTGGGGCAGGGACTATCTCTCGGGCCTAGCGGCGCATCAGGCGGATGACGCGATGGTGGACGTGCAGATCGAGCGGCCGACCACGTCTGTCACGGACGATGCGGCGGCGCTCGCCGACCCCGGCGTCTCGCTCGAGCGCGGCGTTGCGGCGCTGCGCGCTGCGCTGGGGACGATGCCCGCGGGTGCCGGCGTCTACTGCATGCGCGACCGGCACGAGAAGCCGCTCTACGTCGGCAAGGCCAAGAGCCTAAAGAAGCGCGTCGCCACCTACGTCAACGTCCGCACGCTCTCCGTCCGCCTGCAGCGCATGATCGCGGCGACGACGTCGGTCGAAGTGATCACGACCGAGGGCGAGGTCGAGGCGCTCCTGCTCGAGAGCAACCTGATCAAGCGGCTCAAGCCGCACTACAACATCCTGCTCCGGGACGACAAGTCCTTCCCCTACATCCTGCTTCGCCGGGGCCATGTCTGGCCGCAGATCACGAAGTATCGCGGCGCCAAGAGCGGGCAGGGGGACTATTTCGGCCCCTTCGCCTCGGCCGGCGCGGTGGATCTCACGATCAACGCGCTCCAGCGTGCGTTCCCGCTGCGCTCGTGCTCCGATTCGGTGCTGGAAAGCCGCACCCGGCCCTGCCTGCAGTATCAGATCAAGCGCTGCACCGCGCCCTGCGTCGGCCGCATTAGCAAGACCGACTACGACGGGCTGGTGGAGGAGGCGCGGGCCTTCCTCGCCGGGCGGAGCCGGGAGGTTCAGCACCGGCTCACCCAGCGGATGACCGCGGCGAGCGATGCGCTCGAATTCGAGACCGCCGCGGCCTATCGCGACCGCATCAAGGCGCTCGCGCATATCCAGATGCGCCAGGGCATCAACCTGCCCTCCATGGGCGATGCCGATGTCGTCGCCATCCACGAGGAAGCGGGGCAGGCCTGCGTGCAGGTCTTCTTCTTCCGCTCCGGGCAGAACTACGGCAACCGGGCGTTTTTCCCGCGCCACGCGGCGGACGAGCCGGCGGAGGCGATTCTCCGCGCCTTCATCGGGCAGTTCTACAGCGCGCGGGAGGCGCCGCCGCTAGTCCTGGTGAACCGTCCGCTGGCGGAGGCTCCGCTGCTTGCCGAAGCGCTCACGCTCAAGGCGGAGCGACGGGTCAAGCTGCATCGCCCGCTGCGGGGCGAGAAGCGCAAGCTGATCGAGGACGCCGAGCGCAATGCGCGGGAGGCGCTCGCCCGCAGGCTCGGCGAGAGCACGGCGCAGCGGCGCCTGCTGGAGACCCTGGCTCAGGAATTGGGGCTGGAGAGCGCCCCCGACCGGATCGAGGTCTACGACAACAGCCACATCTCGGGCACCGATGCGGTCGGCAGTCTGATCGTCGCGGGGCCGGAGGGTTTCATCAAGAACGGCTACCGCAAGTTCACGATTCGCGCGACGGCGGCGCCGGACCCGGCCGCGCCCGGCGACGACTACGCCATGATGCGCGAGGTGCTGACCCGCCGCTTCTCCCGCCTGATCAAGGAAGACCCCGGCCGTGCCGGTGAAGCGTGGCCGGACCTGGTGCTGATCGACGGCGGCGCCGGCCAGCTCGGCGAGGCGCGGCGCGTGTTCGACGATCTCGGCATCGCCGATCTCGCGGTCGCGGCGATCGCCAAGGGGCCCGAGCGCAACGCCGGCCGCGAGCGCATCTTCCTGCCCGACCGGCCGCCGATATCGCTCGGCGCGCGCGACCCGCTCCTCTACTTCCTGCAGCGCCTGCGGGACGAGGCGCATCGCTTCGCCATCGGCACCCACCGGGCCAAGCGCGCCAAGGCGCGGGCCCGCTCGGCGCTCGACGAGATACCGGGCGTCGGCCCCCGCCGCAAGAAGGCGCTGCTCCACCGCTTCGGCTCGGCGCGGGGGGTGAGCCAGGCGGGCCTCGCCGATCTGGAGACCGTCGACGGCATATCGAGCGCTGTGGCGCGCGCGATCCATGACCACTTCCGCGCCGATCGCTGAGGGCGCCGTGACGCCGGGACCCGTGTCGGAGGCCGAGTCCCTGCGCGTGGCGAGCTGGCCCAATGCGGTCACGGGGCTGCGCATCGTCATGGTTCCTGTGCTCGTCGGATCGTTCTTCATTGGCGGCGCGGGCGGGCTCTGGCTCGGCTTCGCGGTCTTCGCCGCGGCGGCGCTCAGCGACTTTTTCGACGGCTGGCTGGCGCGGCGGCTCGATCAGCATTCGCTGCTGGGCCGCATCCTCGATCCTATCGCCGACAAGCTCCTGGTGGCGGCGGCGCTGGTGATGCTGGCCACCGACGGGCGCGCAGCGGTGATCGCCGTGGTGGCGATCCTCTTGCGCGAGTTTCTGATCTCGGGGCTCAGGGAGGCGCTCGCCGGCAAGGTGGCGCTCCCGGTCCAGCCGCTCGCCAAGTGGAAGACCGCCGCGCAGATGGCTGCCATCGCTCTGCTTCTGCTGGCCCCGGCCATCGCGCCCTGGCTCCCCGGGGCCGCAGGCGCAGGCCTCGCCAGCGCCGGTGAAGGGCTGTTATGGCTCGCAGTGGTGCTGACCTGGGCCAGCGCGATCGGCTATGTTCGGGCAAGCGTGCGCGGCCTGCGGGAATCAGGTGCGAAGCGGGAGGACTAGGTGCAACGGTTCGGGGTCACGGGGCTGAGCGACAGCGGCAAGACCACGCTGGTATGCCGGCTGCTGCCGCAGCTGCGGGAGCGGGGCCTGCGCGTGGCCACCGTGAAGCATGCTCACCACGGCTTCGATCTGCTGCCGGAGGGGCACCCGGCGCAGGCGTGGCGCGCCGCCGGCGCCCGTGACATCGTGCTGTCGGCGCCCGACCGCTTCGCCCATCTCCGCGAAACCGGCGACGACGGCGAGCCGCCGCTGGACCGGCTGCTCGAGCGCATGGAGCCGGCCGACCTCGTGCTGATCGAGGGCTACAAGCGGGGCGGGCACGACAAGATCGAGGTGCGCCGCGGCGCGGACGACGCGCCGCTCCTTGCCGCCGCGGACCCCACCGTGGTCGCCATCGCCAGCGACCGGCCGGTGCCGGCGGCGGCCTCGCTCGGGCGCGCAGTCCCGGTGTTCGACGTCGACGATGTGGCGGCAATCGCCGCGTTCGTGGTGGCGCATTGCGCCGTCGCCGGAAGCAACGAAGCGATGTTGGCCCATGGCACAGCTTAGCGACGACTGCTTCGCCTTCGGCGGCGCGCTGACTCCGGCGGCGGAGGCGCTGGCGCAGCTCGAAAGCGTCGTCCATCCCATCGCTGAGACCGAGACTGTGGGCCTGAAGGCAGCGAACGGGCGCATCCTGGCGGAGACCGTGGTCTCGGAACGCGCCGTGCCGCCGCACGACAACGCCGCGGTGGACGGCTACGCGGTCTTCTTCGACGACCTCGATGCCGCAGACGACACGCGCCTCCCCTGCACCGGGCGGGCTGCGGCCGGGCACCCCCTTGGGCGACCCGCCGAGAGGGGCGAGGCGATCCGTGTCTTCACCGGTGCCCCGATGCCGCCTGGCCCCGACACCGTGCTGATGCAGGAGGACTGCCGCGAGGATGGCGATGCGGTCGTCGTACCGCCCGGGATCAAGCGCGGCGCCAACCGCAGGCGCGCGGGCGAGGACATCGCGCCCGGCACGACCATCCTCACCGCCGGCCGGGCGCTCAGGCCGCAGGACGTGGGCCTCGCCGCCTCCATCGGGCGCACCGAGCTCACGGTCTTCCGGCGGCTCAGGGTGGCGATCTTCTCTACCGGCGACGAGGTCTACGAGCCGGGCGCTGCGCTCGGCGAGGGCGGCATCTACGATTCCAACCGTTACGTCATCGCGGGCCTCGGAGAGCGGCTGGGTTGTGCGGTCACCGACATGGGGATCCTGCCCGACAGGCTCGACGCGATTACCGACGCGCTGGCCGAGCGGAGCCGCGACCACGACCTGCTGCTCACCTCCGGCGGGATGTCGACCGGCGACGAGGACCACGTCAAGGCGGCGGTGGAGGCCCTCGGCCATCTTCACTTCTGGCGCCTCGCCATCCGGCCGGGGCGGCCCATCGCGCTCGGCCAGGTCGGCCGCGTGCCCTTCATCGGGCTGCCCGGCAACCCGGTGGCCGTCATGGTCACCTTCCTCCGCTTCGCGCGCCCGCTGATCCTGCGGCTCGGCGGCTGCACCGAGGTCGAGCCCGCGCACTACCGGGTGCCGGCGGGCTTCGACTACAAGAAGAAGCGGGGGCGCCGCGAATGGCTGCGCGCGCGGCTGTCGGCGCAGCCGGACGGCACGCTCGGGGCGGAGAAATTCGCCCGCGACGGCGCCGGGATCCTCACGTCGGCAGTCTTCGCCGACGGGCTGATCGAGCTGCCGGAAGACCTCACCACACTCAGCGCGGGCACGATGGTGGACTTTCTCCCATTCAACGAGATGTACCGATGACATTGCTTTATTTCGCCTGGGTTCGGGAGCAGATCGGCCGCGATTCGGAGGAGATCGCGCTTCCCGCCGACGTGCAGACGGTGGCGGCGTTGCTCGACTGGCTGCGGAGCCGGGGCGACGGCTATGCCCAGGCGCTCGAAGACCTGTCGGTGATCCGCATCGCGGTCAACCAGGAGTTCGCCGCGCCGGATCACGCGGTCGCCGATGGCGACGAAATCGCGCTCTTCCCGCCGGTGACGGGCGGAGCCCGGCCGTGATCCGCGTCCAGCGCGAGGACTTCGATATTGGCGCCGAGATCGAGGCGCTCTCGGAGGGCAGGGACGACGTCGGCGCCGTTGCGTCCTTCGTCGGCATCACCCGTGCCGACGCGGCCAAGGACGCCGGCGACGCGGTGACCGCGATGACGCTGGAGCACTACCCGGCGATGACCGAGAAGCAGCTTGCGGACATCGAGGCCGAGGCCTGCCGGCGCTGGGACCTCACCGCCTCGCTGATCGTGCACCGCTACGGGCGGCTCGAGCCCGGCGACCGGATCGTGCTCGTGGTGACCGCGGCAGCCCACCGCCGGGCCGCGCTCGACGCCTGCGCCTTCCTCATCGACTGGCTCAAGACCAAGGCGCCATTCTGGAAGCGCGAGGAGACTGCCGACGGCGAGCGCTGGGTCGAGGCGCGCGCCGCGGACGACCGCGCTGCCGAGCGCTGGCGCGACGCATCGTGATCACAACGCAATAAGCGCGACGATCCGCAGACGTCCATCATGTGAACACGTTTTTTCCCATGCCGCGCGGTGAGCGATTTTCGATCATCAGCCGAGACGCGTCCGCGAGCACGACGGAACGCGGCTCCTGAGCCGGCCGCGGGTCTTTCTGACCGGGGTGTTTTGCGCCTTCGCCGCGCTACTGCCGATCGTCGGTGTCGTGGCGCCCAAGGGTAGCGTGTTGCTGCTGCTGCTCGTGGCGGTCCTCGCCGTCCCGATCCACTGGTGGGGCCACAGGCGCTTTCCGATTCCCGACTGGCGGATTGCGATCGCTCTGGCCCTTCTCGTCGCCTGGTGCGCGGTCGCCTCGGCCTGGAGCGAGGACAGCGTGCGCTCCCTCGTGCTCTCGCTCCGCGTCGCCTTGATTCTTGCGGCCGGGCTGATGCTGTTCCCCATCGCGGCCGCGTTGGACGACGCGGCGAGGAGGCGTGTCGGCCAATGGCTGGTCGCCGGGTTCGGTGTGAGCCTTGCCCTCGTGGCCGTGGAGATCGGGCTCGACTTTCCCCTGCTTCGCTCATTCAAGACGGCCGAGGCCGGTCGGGAAGCAGTCTGGTTCAATCGCGGCGCCATTGCGCTGGCGCTGATCGTCTGGCCGGTGACGGCGCTGCTCTGGGCCAGAGGCCTCGGCTGGAAGGCGCTCGCTCTTCCCGTCGCGTTGGCCATCGCCTCCCTCTTCCTGGAGAGTGCGGCGGCGACCCTCGGACTTGTCGCAGGCGTTGCAGCTCTGTTGCTGGCTCTCGGGCACCGCAAGGCAGGGCATGCTATCACGATTGCCAGCAGCGTGGCGGCGTTCCTCGCCATGCCCTTCGCCGCACGCGAGATGCACCGTCACGGGTGGCACCAGGCCGATTGGCTGGCTGCATCGGCCCAGCATCGCATCGAGATATGGGAGTTCTCGGTCAGGCGGATTGCCGAGAACCCCGTGTTCGGATGGGGCTTCGACGGCTCTCGACACCTGCAGGCGCTCTACCCGGACCTCGGCAGCACAGGGCGCGAACTCGCAACATTGCATCCGCACAGCGCGCCGCTGCAGATCATGCTGGAGCTCGGCGCCGTCGGTGCGGTGATCGCGCTGGCGCTGCTGTGGCTCATCGCGAAGCGGCTCGACGGCGCAGCCGGCCGGAAGCGAATGTTCGGGCAGCCCCTTTTCGTCGCGGTCCTGGCCATTGCCGCCGTGTCACACGGCACGTGGCAGAACTGGTGGCTCGCCCTGGTGGTTTCCGCCGCCCTCCTGGTGCCGCTCACCGCATCACGGAGCGAGCGGGACTAGGAGTCCCGCCCCAGCACCGCCATCAGCTCGCGCCACTCGCGTTTGGAGAGGCCGCTGTTCTCCTGATCGACCGCTTCGCCCGCCAGCATGCGCTTGACCACGTCGAGCCCGCCCTTCGAAAGCGATGCGGCGTCCATTCCATAGTCGCGGAAGGCCTCGTAGGTCGCCGGCACCCAGCGCATGACGATCTTGTCGAGGATCACCTCGGCGTAGGCACGGATTTCGTACTGGGCGTGGGCATCGGCGCGCAGCGACAGGAAGTGCAGTAGGTTGTGCAGGTCGATCTTCCAGTAGAACTGGGTGTAGTAGTTGACCGGCAGCGCCGCGCGGGCGAGTTCGCGGGCGAGGCCGGCGCGGTCGGGGTCCTTGGGCTCGCCCGCGTCGTCCTCGTTGAGCAGGTTCTTGTAGACGCCGTAGGCGCGGGTCGAAATCCAGTCGAGGCGTGAAAGCGCCTGGCGGGCCTCCGCGTCCGTCAGCGCGTCGTCCCGGCCCTGCTTGTTGGAGTCGGACTGCGCCGCGAGCGCCAGGTGCTCTTCCGGTGCGTCCACGGCTCCGAACAGGTCGTCCATGCCGCTGCTTGTGGCTCGTTGACGGCCGATCTGCTCCTCATGGACCGATTGGAGGTGGGCCGCGTCCGGCACGTAGAACTCGCGGTCCAGCCTGGAGTAGCGCGCGGAATACTCGTTGACGCTGGCGGTGCGGTGGCGGAGCCACTGCCGGGCGACGAAGATCGGCGTCTTGATGTGCAGCTTGAGCTCGCACATCTCGAAGGGCGTGGTATGGCGATGGCGCAGGAGATAGCGGATCAGCGCGCGGTCCTCTCGCACCCGCCGCGTGCCCGCGCCGTAGGAGACCCGCGCCGCCTGCACGATGGCGGAATCGTCGCCCATGTAGTCGATCACGCGGACGAAGCCGTGATCCAGCACGTCGAAGCGCTCGTAGAGAATCGACTCCAGGGCCGGCACCGTGGCGCGCCTGGTCTCGTGCGAGGCAGCGCGTTGGGCCTCGATCTCCGCCCGCTTTTGGTCGTCGATCGGCATGGGCTAGGGGTGTCTCCGGTAATTTGAGGTAGCAATCCGCGTTGCGATCATACCCTGTCCCGCAACCGCGTGCAGAAGAGGTGCGGCAGGCGCTTCCAATGTGCGCCCTGAGTGCCTATATTGTCCGGGTCGGCGGGCGACCGTCGACTATGGCGATAAACGCTGCTCGGAATAAGCGTTGCGGACCCGGGGGCAGTACCCGGCGCCTCCACCACCCCTTGGGCGGGCGGCTCAAGTTGCGGGGGCGAACCAGGATCGACGTGCGTGGTAAAGGTGTAGTTTTCGCCCGGCATGGTACCGCCGTTATCGGGCCAATCCTTAGGTGCGAATGACAACGAAGTCGCACTCGCTGCTTAGCATCGCTAGGTAAGCGCGGCTTGGGGGGCGCCGGGCAACAGAAGCCCCCCGCTAATCCGGAAATTCCGATGGAGCCGTGACCGTGGCGAGGCATCCGGGCTAAGCTAACCGGTGTCGTCAGGCCAGCGTGGTTTGGGGCATCGGGCAACGGAAGACCCGCTTGAGCGGGCGGGCACGGACGCGGGAATGAGCAAGGATCTCATCGGCTACAACACGCTGGTCGAGAACGGCCTGCGTTCGGTGGTTCGAGAGGCGCTCCGCCTTGTCGCGGCGGAGGGCTGGCCCGGCACCCACCACGCCTACATCACCTTCAAGACCGCCGCACCCGGCGTCGAGGTGCCGGATTTCCTCGGCACCCGCTACCCGGACGAGCTGACGATCGTGCTTCAGCACCAATTCTGGGGGCTGGAGGTCGAGGACGACCACTTCTCCGTCACGCTGAGCTTCAACAAGGTCGGCCACCGCATCGTCGTGCCCTTCGCGGCGCTCACCAGCTACGCCGACCCGTCGATCAAGTTCGGCCTGCAGTTCGGGCAGGCGCAGAAGCCGGCCAGGAAGGGAGGCGCAAAGCTGCGTCAGGCTCCGGCGGCGGTCGCCCAGGAGGACGCGCCCAAGGCGAACGGCGAGAAGGTAGTGCCGGACCCGGAGGATTTGCCGGAGGAGAGCACAGAGGTCTCGACAGAGGCGGGCGGAGAAAAGGTCGTCGCGCTCGATCGGTTCCGCAAGAAGTAGTTACTGGAGCGTTTCCGTTTCACACGGAATCGCTCCGGCCTGTTTCGCTCACGGCAGCCGGCCTGCGGCCGGCGCCTCCGCGAGGGCGCCGTATAAACGGCGGGCCGCGGTCGCGGCCTGTCGCGAGCCCGACGAAGTCGGACTCGCTCTACTCCTCCCACTCCAGGTTGCCGCAGACCCCGATCAGTTGCCCGGTGATGTTGCGCGCCGAATCCTGCGCCAGGAAGAACGCGGCGTCGGCGACCTCCTCGCAGCTGATCAGCGAGCGCGTGGAGATGAAGCTCACGTAGCGCTCGTGCGCCTCCTCGACCGTCTGCCCCCGTTCCTTCGCCAGGTGCGTGATCAGGCGCCGCCCGCGCGGATTGTCGATGATGCCGGGCAGGATCGCGTTGCAGCGGATGCCGGCGGGGCCGAGCTCGCGCGCGAGGTTCATGGTCATGCCGTCCACGGCGCACTTGGTGGTGATGTAGGAGGTCCTGAGCGGCATTCCGACCCGGGTGGACGCGCTCGAGATGTTGATGATCGCGCCCGAGCCCTGCGCCTTCATCACCGGGACGGCCCGCTTGATGCAATGGAACATGCCGTTGAGGTTGACGTCGATCACGCGCTGCCACTCGTCGTCCTCGATCTCCTCCACCGGCGCGCGCGGGCCGCTGATGCCGGCGTTGTTGACCAGCACGTCGAGCCCGCCGAGGGCTTCGATCCCCTCCTCGAACCAGCGCGCCACGGCATCGGCCGAGCCCACGTCGGCGATGCTGCCGGACATGCCGGGGTTCGCGCCGAGCACGTCCGCCAGGCTCTCATCGGTGACGCAGCAGATGTGGACGCGGGCGCCGGCGGCGTGGAAGCGCTCGGCCACGGCGCGGCCGATGCTGCGGCCGGCACCGGTGACCATCACGGCCTGTGGGGTCTCGCTCGCCATGGCGGGCTCCAGGGCTCCCTGAATTGACGGCGCGAGGATAGTAAGGCTGTGGTCACCCGCCAAATCCTTCATGCCCTTGCGGCGCGCATCACCCTGCGTCAACTGGCTTCACTTGGGCGTGACCCCGGTGCGCGCGTAATTGCACCGCGGGCCAGGCGCCACTACGTCATCATCGTGCCCGCGTGGCGACCCATCCACAGCGGTCAAGGGGAAGGGCTTCCTGATGGACCAAGCTCCGCACATGACGCCTGACGAGTTCCGCCGCTGCGGAACCGCGCTCATCGAACGCATCGCCCAATACATGGAGGGGGTGGAGCACTATCCCGTGCTCTCCCAGGCCGAGCCCGGATCGGTCCGTGCGCGCCTGCCACGCACCGCGCCCGAGCAGGGCGAGCCCTTCGCCGACGTGCTGCGCGACATTGACGAGATCGTCCTCCCCGGCATTACCCATTGGCAGTCGCCCAACTTCTACGCCTACTTCCCGGCCAACGCCTCCGGCCCCTCGATTCTCGGCGATCTGCTCTCTTCCGGGCTCGGGGTGCAGGGCATGCTCTGGGCGACGAGCCCGGCCTGCACCGAGCTCGAGACCCATGTGCTCGACTGGCTGGTCGACCTGCTCGGGCTGCCGGAGGCCTACCGGTCGAGCACGGCCGGCGGCGGCGTGATCCAGGACAGCGCCTCGAGCAGCACGCTCACCGCGCTCATTGCCGCGCGGGAGCGGGCGAGCGCCGGTGCGGTCAACGAGCATGGCGCAGGCCGCGGCCCGGGAGGCGCGGAGGGGCGGCGGCTCACGGTCTACACCTCCCGGCACGCTCACTCCTCCATCGAGAAGGGGGTGAAGATCGCGGGCCTGGGACGCGACAGCCTGCGGCTCATCGATACCGACGAGCGCCACGCGATGCGGGTTGAAGCGCTGGAGGCCGTGATTGTCGCAGATCGCGCGGCCGGCGCCCTGCCGGCCATGGTGTGCGCGACCGCGGGCACCACCTCCTCCGGTGCCGTGGACCCGCTCCGCGCCATCGGCGAGCTCTGCCGCCGCGAGGGTATCTGGCTCCACGTCGATGCCGCACACGCCGGCAGCGCCACCATCTGCCCGGAGCACCGGGGCCTGATCGATGGGCTGGAGCATGCCAACAGCTACACCTTCAACCCGCACAAGTGGCTGCTCACGAACTTCGACTGCAGCTGCTTCTGGGTCGCCGACCGGGCCGCGCTGATCCAGGCGCTGAGCGTGCTCCCGGAATACCTGCGCAACCGCGCGACGGAATCGGGCGCGGTGATCGACTACCGCGACTGGCAGATCCCGCTCGGCCGCCGCTTCCGCGCGCTCAAGCTCTGGTTCGTGATCCGCCATTACGGCGCGGAGGGTCTGCGCGCCCATGTGCGGCACTGTGTCGCACTGGCCGACTGGTTTGCCGCACGGGTGGGAGAGAGCGAAGACTTCGAGCTGGCGGCGCCGGTCTCGGTCGGGCTGGTGTGCTTTCGCCACCGCGGGGGCGACGCGTTCAACGAGGCCCTGATGAACCGGCTCAACGAATCGGGCGCACTCTATCTCACCCACACCCGGCTCGACGGCCGGCTCGTGCTGCGCCTTGCGGTCGGCTCGTCCGCGACCCGCCGCGAGCATATCGAGAAGGCCTGGGCGCTCATCGACGAGACGGCGGGTGCGCTCTCCCCCGAAATGCTTTCCGACTGAGCGATACGAAGGCGCGCGCCGCAGGCCGCCGGCGTGCTAAAGGAGGCCCGCAACCGGAGAGGGCACGGCCATGACCGACACATCGGCGGAAACCCGGCGCGAGACGGACTCGATCGGCGCGATCGACGTGCCGGCCGACGCCTATTGGGGCGCTCAGACCCAGCGCAGCCTGCAGAACTTCAGGATCGGCGGCGAGCGCATGCCGGCGCCGCTGATCCGCGCGCTCGGCATCATCAAGCAGGCGGCGGCGCGGGTGAATGTCGAGGCCGGCTCGCTCGATGCCGAGCTCGGCGCGGTCATCGACGAGGCGGCCGGCGAGGTGATCGGCGGGAAGCTCGACGATCACTTCCCCCTCGTCGTCTGGCAGACCGGCTCGGGCACCCAGAGCAACATGAACGCCAACGAGGTGATCGCCAATCGGGCCTGCGAGATCATGGGCCAGCCGATGGGCCAGAAGACCCCGGTCCATCCCAACGACCACGTCAACCGCAGCCAGTCCTCCAACGACACCTTTCCGACCGCGATGCACATCGCGGCGGTGGAGCAGTGCCACCACCTGCTGCTGCCGGCGCTGGAGCATTTGCAGGGCGCGCTCGCCGCGAAGTCCGAGGCCTACGCCGAGATCGTGAAGATCGGCCGGACCCACCTGCAGGATGCGACGCCGCTCACCCTCGGCCAGGAGTTCTCCGGCTACGCGACGCAGGTCGAATACGGGATCGAGCGCGTGCGCGGGGCGCTGCCCAGGCTCTGCGCGCTCGCCCAGGGCGGCACCGCAGTCGGCACCGGGCTCAACACCAAGGCGGGCTTCGACGCGCGCTTCGCGGCCGAGGTCGCGGCGCTCACCGGCCTCTCCTTCCGCACCGCCGAGAACAAGTTCGAGGCCATCGCCGCCAACGACGCCGTGGTCGAAATGTCGGGCGCGCTCAACACCGTCGCCGCAAGCCTGATGAAGATCGCGAACGACATCCGGCTGCTGGCGTCGGGCCCGCGCTGCGGGCTCGGCGAGCTGGAATTGCCGGCCAACGAGCCCGGCTCCTCGATCATGCCGGGCAAGGTCAACCCGACGCAGGCGGAGGCGCTCACCATGGTCGCGGCCCAGGTCATGGGCAATCACGTCGCCATATCGGTGGGCGGCGCCAACGGCCACTTCGAGCTCAACGTGTTCAAGCCGGTGATGATCTACAACCTGCTGCAGTCGATCCGCCTGATCGGCGACGGCGCCCGCAGCTTCACCGATAACTGCGTCGCCGGCATTGAGCCGAACCGCGCGCGCATCGACCAGCTTCTGCACGAATCGCTGATGCTGGTGACCGCGCTCAACCCCCACATCGGCTATGACAACGCCGCCAAGGTGGCGAAGAAGGCCCATGCCGATGGCACGACGCTGAAGGAGGCCGCGCTCGCCCTCGGCGTGGTGAGCGATGCCGACTTCGAGCGCTGGATCGATCCCGCCAAGATGACCGGCCCGACGCCGTAGCCGAGAATTCCGACCACGCTCGAGGCCTGGACGAGGGTCTCGCTTGGCCGCTTTGTCGGCACCTTGTACGCGTCCTGAGGCCGATATATCTTCGGCGCGCGCTAGTATCCGCGTCAGAGCGGGACTTCGCGATCGCGAAGTCGAATCGGACGGTCCAAGCCATCAAATCATTGGCGAAAGGGGAGATTGGCTAATGAAGCTCCGCGCAACAGCACTGGCAGTCACAGGGGCGCTCATGCTCGTGAGCGGCACCGCGCTCGCCCAAGGCGGCCTCGAGGCCCAAAGCGAGGAGACGGTGTTCTTCCGCGGCTGGCAGTACAAGACCGACATCGTTCAGGACAATGTCGATCGCTATAACGGTGAGCAGGGCGGCAACGTCGATTACGCGACCGTTACCGGCGACTACCCGGCGATCATGGAGCAGAACCTGATGGCGGGCGCAGAGCTCGACGTGCTCTACGCCAACCCGTCACAGGCCGGCCGCTATTTCGACGGGGGCTGGATCATGCCGGCCGAGGCGCTGTCGAACATCGATGCGATCAAGGCGGACATGTACCCCAACATCCTCGATGCCTGGTCGTACAAGGGCCAGCTGCTGGGGCTCTCCTATTTCGTCAGCACCCGCGGGGTGATGCACGTCAACCTCAAGTCATACTACGAGCTCGGCTACACCGACGCGGACTTCCCCGCGAACTGGGATGAGCTCTACGACCAGCTCTACGAGATTCGGGAGAAGGGCGTCGATCAACCCCTCCTGCCGCACTGGATCAACGAGTGGTACGGCATCTCCTGGGGCTTCAACTTCGAGGTGATGAACCGGGGCGGCGAGGTCGCGCATCCCGATACCCATGAACCGCTGCTAACCACCGATCCCGAGGGCGCGGCCTACAAGACGCTCGAGGACTGGAAGCGCATCTGGAACGACGGCCTGGTGCCGGAAGAGGTGCTCACCTACAACGAGAGCTCCTACATCGACGCCTATGCCTCGGGCCGTTACGTGTTCAGCCCGCAGCAGCTCTACGATCTGGAGACCTTCAACCGCGAGGACCGCTCGCAGATCGCCGGCCACGCCAGCCTGCTGCCCTATCAGGGTCAGAGCTGGGGCCTGCTCGATTCCGCCGTCTACCTGATGACGAGCCGGGAGCGGGGCGACGGCCACACCGACGACGTCAAGCGCTTCGCAAGCTGGTACGGCTACCAGGACCAGACCGGCAACGTCTTCGTCGGCAACCGCTGGATGCAGGAATCCATGCTCTTCTCTGGCTACAAGTCGGTGATGGAGAGCGAGGCGGCGGCCGAGCGGATGAGGAACGCCCTCGCGCGCGAGCAGGACATTGCGGCAGTGCTCGAGGTCTACGCCGCCACGCCCTACCCGAAGGGCGTCTGGAGCGTGGTCTGGGCCGAGGAGTTCAATAGCTGGCTCAAGGAGACGCTGCAGGAGTACCTGCAGGACGATGGCGACATCGTCGAGACCATCGAGGCGATCAACGAGGAGATCGCCGATCTGAACAAGAAGTACGGCCTCTAGTGTCAAGCAGCCGGCGGGCGGCTCCGTGAGCCCGCCCGCCGGTCCGGCCTTCCTGCCGCGATGAGCGCCGCAAAGCGCACTGCCGAGCTGACGAACTTTCAGTTCTCTCTGCTGCTCGCGCTGCCGGTTCTGGTTTTTCTCGTCCTGGTGGTCGCCTATCCGCTGGGCTACGCGCTCTGGATGAGCCTCCACGAGATCAGCTTCTTCGGCGGCTACAGGGCGACCTTCGTCGGCGCCGAAAATTTCTCCGACGTCATAGACGACCGGAAGTTCAAGAAGTCGCTCTGGATCACGGTCCGGTTCACCCTCGAATCGGTCGCGCTGGCGATGGTGGCCGGCCTGCTGATCGCCCTGGTGCTCAACCGCAAGTTCCGCTTCGCCGGTCTGGTGCGCACCATCGTGATCCTCCCCTGGTGCATCTCTCTCTACGGCACCGGGATCATCTTCTCCTACATGGCCAAGGGGCAGACGGGCATCGGCACCGCCATCGCCTACGCGTTCGGGATCGAGGAGGCGGTGAACGTGGTCAACCGCGACTGGGTGATCGAGGTCCTGGCGGTCGGAAACGCGTGGAACATGGCGCCGCTGGTCGCCTTCTTCCTGCTGGCCAACCTCAAGACCATCCCGAGCCGGCTTTACGACCTCGCCGCCATCGACCGCATGTCGCGCTTGGAGACCTTCCTGAACGTCACCCTGCCGCCGCTTCGCTTCACGATCTTCGTCTTCACCTGCATTACGACCGTGCTCTCGATGAAGCTCTTCGACTTCATCTTCGTGCTCTCGGGCGGCGGGCCGGGCACGGCTTCGGCGACGCTGACCTACCGCATCTACAAGGAGAGCTTCAAGGACCTCGACCTCGGCTACGGCGCGGCCATGTCGTTCATGCTGCTCGCCCTGATCCTGGGCACCACGCTGCTTCTCTACTTCCTGTGGGGCCGGCGGGAGGCGAAGTCGACATGAGATTTCGCCTCTCCTCGATCTGGTCCTGGCTCGCGCTGGCGGTGGTCCTGATCTGGACCCTGCTGCCGATCTACTGGTTCATGAAGAACTCCCTGCTGACGCCTGCCGAGATCGCGCGCTTTCCGCCGCCGCTCTACCCCATGGAGCCGACGCCCGCCGCCTTCTTCAACATTTTCGGGTTCGAGTACGAGATGGCCGATGGGCTCGTCCGCCGCGGCTCGGGGCAGGCCAATCAGATCATCCGCGGGTTCTACAACAGCCTCATCGTGTCGGCTGTGGTCACGCTGGTGACGCTCGTGGTGGTGCTGCCGCTCGCCTACGTCTTCGCGCGCCTCGATTTCCCCCACAAGAACAAGCTCCTGTTCGCGATCCTGCTGGCGGTCGCGCTGCCGCCGGTCTCGACGCTCATCCCCTTCTACGCCATGTACGTGCAGCTCGGGCTCTCCGGGACGCTGATCGGCCTCATCATCGTCACCCTCACCATCACCATTCCCTTCGTGACCTGGATGCTGATCGGGTATTTCCGCAACCTTCCGGAGGTGGAGCGATTGGCCCGGATCGACGGGTTCTCGCGCTTCGAGACCTTCCTCAAGATCATCGTGCCGCTGGGGCGGAGCGGCGTCGCGGTGGCGGCGGTCATCGCCTTTCTGTTCTCCTGGAACGAGTACACCTACGCCCTGTTTCTGGTGAACGGCACCACCGCCAATACCCTGCCCACCGCCGTTTCCGGCTTCCTCTTCCAGCATCCGGAGGCGTCCCACCTCGCGGCAGCGGTGATGCTGACCATGGTGCCGCCGGCACTGGTCGCGTTCTTCCTGCAGCGGCATATTGCCGAGATGAACCTCGTTGACCCGGTCCGTTGAGCCATGTCCCGCATCCACCTCGATCACCTGCACAAGACCTTCCATCGCCACGTCGCCGTGCGCGAGCTCGATCTGACGATCGAGAACGGCGAGCTCCTGGTGCTGCTGGGGCCGTCCGGCTGCGGCAAGACGACGACGCTCAACTGCATCGCCGGCCTGGAGATGCCGACCTCCGGGCGAGTCCTCTTCGACGACGAGGACGTCACCGCGGCCTCGCCGCACCAGCGCAACATCGCCATGGTGTTCCAGTCGTCGCTGCTCTACCCGCACATGACGGCGCGGCAGAACATCCGCACCAGCCTCGCCAAGCAAAGGTTGGATCGGGCCGAGACGAACCGGCGGATCGAGGAAGCCTCGTCGATCCTCGGCATCGACGGCCTGCTGGACAAGCTGCCGAGCCAGCTTTCCGGCGGGGAGCGCCAGCGGGTGGCCACCGCCAAGGCCATCGTCCGCCAGCCGACGGCGTTCCTTCTCGACGAGCCGCTCGCGGCCCTCGACGCCGCGCTCCGCCTCACGCTTCGCGCCGAGCTGGTCAATCTGCAGAAGCGCCTGGGCACCACCATGGTCGTCGTCACCCACGATCAGGTGGAGGCGATGACCATGGGAGACCGCATTGCGGTCATGAACGAAGGCCGGCTGGAGCAGATCGGCACGCCGGACGAAATCTACAACCGCCCGGCCACGCTCTTCGTCGCCGGCTTCGTGGGCTCGCCTCCGATGAACCTGATCTCAGGCGAGATCGCCGCGCAGGAAGGCCGGACACCCTTCGTCGCCAAGGACTTCGCATTCGTGCCGGGCACGCCCGTCGGCGCCGTCGGGCCGGCAACGCTCGGGGTCCGGCCGCAGCATCTGCACATTCAGGCCGATGCCACGGAGGCCGCGATTCCGGTCACCGTCTTCGCCGTCGAGCACCTGGGGCGGGAATCGGTGGTGATTCTGGAGGACAACGAGCGGAACAAGCTGCACGCTCTGGTCGAGCCCGGCTTCGCGGGCCGGGTCGGCGACCGGCTCCATGCGGCGCCCAGCCCCGAGCACTGCCTGCTCTTCGATGAGGCGGGGAAGGTCCTCTTCCACCCCCAACACGAAGAGACTTGATCCGAGCGACGCCGTGGCCCGGCAGCCCCGCAGGGTAGCGCTTGTTCCAGAGCGTATCCGTTTCACACGGAAACGCTCTGATTCCTTGTCGCTCACGGCAGCCGGCCTGCGGCCGGCGCCTGCGCGAGCGCGCCGCATTCGCGGCGGGCCGCGGTCGCGGCCTGTCGCGCGTCCGTCAAAGACGGGCGCGCTCTACCGGCCCTTGAAGTCGGCCGGGCGCTTCTCGCGGAAGGCGTCGGTGCCTTCCTTGAGGTCCCGGGTCTGGCCGAGGTCGTGGAACGACCGTGATTCGAGGCGGAGCGCGTCCGCCAGCGGCATGTCGAAGGCGCGCATCATCACGTCCTTGGCGAAGCGCTGGGCGAGCGGCGCCCGGCTCGCCATGAGCCGAGCGAACTCCATGGTCTCCGCCACGAGGTCGGCGGCCGGCACGATGCGGTTGACCAGGCCGATGCGGAGCGCGTGCTCGGCGTCGACGCGCCTCCCCGAGAGGATGATCTCCATGGCGTTGCCGAGGCCCACGATCTGCGGCAGCCGCACGCAGCCGCCGTCGCAGGGGTGGAAGCCCCAGTTCACGTCCTGATGGGCGAACTCGGCATTGGGCGAGCAGAAGCGGATGTCGCAGGCCTCGGCGAGCTCGAGCCCGCCGGAGATGGCGTAGCCGTTGACCGCCGCGATGATCGGCTTGTCGATCTCGAGTCCGCGCGTGATGCCGCCGAAGCCGGGGCCGTCGGTAAAGCGGGTGCGGAACTCGGGCGCAGGCCGCCCGGCGTAGTTCATCGTGTAGGTCTTGAGGTCGGCGCCGGCGCAGAAGGCCTTGTCGCCCGCGCCGGTGATGACCGCGACCCGCGCCTCGTCGTCTGCCGCGAATTCGCGCCAGCGCTCGATCAGCCGGTCGTTGGCCGCGAAGTCGAGGGAGTTCATCTTGTCGGCGCGGTCGATCGTGATGAGCCGCACGTGGCCGTGCGCCTCGTAGCGGATGTCGTTCGTCATGGGTTGTTCGGCTCCCGCGCCGCTACCAGGCGGCCCAGCCGTTGTCCACCAGCAGGTCAGCGCCGTGAACCGAGTCCGAATCGGCAGACGCGAGGAAGACGGCGGCGCCGGTGAGCTGCTCCGGGTCCATGTGGCCGATGCCGGCGGGCGTGAGTTCCCTCTGGCGCGCGTCGTAGTTCGCATCCGCGCGGAACGCGGCGTTCATGTCGGTCTGGATGTTGCCGGGCGAGAGCGTGTTGACGTTGATGCCGTCGCCCGCAAGCTCCAGGCAGAGCGCCCTGGTCATGTTGGTGAGGCCGCCCTTCGTCGCGCAGTAGGCGCTGGAGTTCGGGAACCCGCCGCAGCCTGCGATGGAGGAAATGTTGATGATCTTGCCGGCGCCCTTGGCCTTCATGGTGGGCACGACCGCCTTGGTCATAAAGAACGCGCCCTTGAGGTTGAGCGCGTGCTGGGCGTCCCAGTTCTCCTCCGTGACTTCCTCGATCGGCAGTGGGGTGAAGATGCCGGCGTTGTTCACCAGGATGTCCACCGTGCCGAAGGCGTCGATCACCTCCTGCCCCAGGCGCTCGCAGTCGGCGACCACGCCCACATCGGCCATGAACGCCCGGGCCCTGCCGCCGCCGGCCTCGATCTCGGCCACCACCGCCTCGGCGCGCTCGCGCCTGGTGTTGCCGACCACGGCGACGGTGGCGCCCTCCCGCCCGTAGCGGCGCGCGATGCAGGCGCCGATGCCGCGCGATGAGCCCGTGACGATAGCGACCTTGCCTTCGAGTTTCATGGCTCCCCGTCCCCTGTTCCGGCGCCGATCTTAGCCCGGACCATGTTGCGCTGCACGGCACGCGCCGGGCGCGTCAGCATCGCGTCATGAAGCGCAGGCGCGAAGGGATGGCGGTGGACGAGATGTGGGTGCTCTCTCTGCGGGTTTGCAGGACCGTACCCCGCAGAAACCCAGTTAATCCCGGCAAATCCCGCACAAAATTTGTGCGGCGCCCGCATCGCGTACTCGCGCCTGTGGACGAAAGTCGTGTTGGACGGTTCGCGGCGGCCGGCGGTCCGGCTCAGGCCCAGGCGGCGCTGGGCTCGGTCGGCATCGGCTCGCTCAGTGCGGTGGCGATGTCCATGAGGCTGGCAATGTTGTGGACCGGCCGGAACTCGTCGATGTGCGGCAGGATCGTGCGCACGCCGCCGGCCTCGGGCTTGAAGCCCTCGTAGCGGAGCAGCGGGTTGAGCCAGATCAGGCGGCGGCAGGACTTGTGCAGCCGCTCCACCTCGGCCTGCAGGATGCCGAGATCGTCGCGGTCGAGCCCGTCGGTGATCAGCAGCACCAGCGCGCCCTGGGCGAGCACGCGCCTGGACCAGAAATGGTTGAACTCCTTGAGGCAGGGGCCGATGCGCGTGCCGCCGGACCAGTCGCGCACGGCGCGGCTCGAGCGGCCGACGGCGACGTCCACGTCGCGGTGCCTGAGATGGCGCGTGATGTTGGTGAGCCGGGTGCCGAAGAGGAAGCTGTGCACTCGGTCGCGGTCGTTGGTCACGGCGTGGACGAAGTGCAGGAACATGCGCGAATAGCGGCTCATGGAGCCCGACACGTCGCAGAGCACCACCAGCGCCGGCAGCCGCTCGGCGCGGGATCGGCGCTTGAGCGGCATCATGTCGCCGCTGGAGCGGAGGCTCGCGCGGAGCGTGGCGCGCATGTCTATGCGCCGGCCCAGCGGGTCGGGCCGGAAGCGCCGCGTCGGCACCGGCTTGATCGGCAAGCGCAGCGCCGCAATCGCCCGCTTCGCCTGGGCCAGCTCATCCGCCGACATGTCCTCGAAGTCCATCTCCTGCAGCACCTCCTGAGGCGAGAAGGTGAGCACCGCGTCGAGCTCGATCTCGACGTTCTCCTGGTTTTCCTCTTCCTCCGGCAGGCGCGGGGTGATGGCCTCGCTCGCCCGGCGGCTCGCCGGCGGCGCCTCCGGCTGGGGCAGCTTGTCGGTCCCCATGACCGGCCCCTGGACTGCGCTCTCCATCCGGATTTCACGCCAGAAGAGCCGGAACGCCTGGTCGAAGAGGTCGTGCTGATCGCGCCGCTCGACGAGGACCGCGTGGAGCGCCCAGTAGAGATCGCTGCGGCGGATGGGATCGACTGCCTCGACGGCGCGCACCGCCTCAACGGTCTTGCCAGGCCCCGCCGGGAGGCCGGCGCCGCGCAGGCCGCGCACGAAGTGCATGACATTGTAGGCGAGCGTGCCGCCCGCCTCGTGCTCGACCGTCTGTTGCCAGACCGTCACGGCCGTTGCACCGGCTGTTGGGGCCCCGCCGGGGCGCGGCCGCCGGCCTCGGCGAGGCCCCGTTGGTAGGCCAGCAGGCGCTCGAGATTGGCCCGGATGGTCTCGGGGTCGAGCTCGATCTGATCGAGTTGGACCACGGCGCTCGACCACGCGATCACCTCGCCGAGCGCCGGCACCGTGGAGAGATCGGCCTTCTGCATGCGCTCGATGAAGGCGGCGATGTTGTCGCTCAAGCGTTGCTCGATGCCCGGCAGGCGCGCGCGCAGGATCGCCTTCTCCTGCGCGGCATCGGGATAGTCGACCCAGTGGTAGAGACAGCGCCGCTTGAGGGCGTCGTGCACCTCGCGCGTGCGGTTGGAGGTGATGACCACGATGGGCCGCTCGGCGGCGGTCACCGTGCCGACCTCGGGCACGCTCACCTGAAACTCGGAGAGCACCTCCAGCAGGTAGGCCTCGAAGGGGGCATCGGCGCGGTCGATCTCGTCGATCAGCAGAACCGGGGGCCCGAGGGGATCAGGCTCCAGCGCCGTGAGCAGCGGGCGCTTGACCAGGAAGCGCTCGCCGAAGATGTCCTCCGCCAGGGCATCGCGCTCGGTCCCGCCGCGTTCGGCCAGCCGGATCGCCAGCATCTGGGCGGCGTAGTTCCACTCGTAGACGGCGGCGGCCGAGTCGAGGCCCTCGTGGCACTGCAGGCGCAGCAGGCGGCGGCCGAGCGTTTCGGCCAGGGTCGCGGCGAGCTGGGTCTTGCCGCAGCCGGCCTCGCCCTCCAGCAGCAGCGGGCGCCCGAGGGCGAAGCTCAGGTAGAGGGTCTTGACCAGCGCGTCGTCCGCGACATAGCGCCCCTCCTCGAGGAGTGCCCGCGTCGCGGCTTCGCTTTCCGGCAGCGCGCGTACGTGGTCAGCCATGCGCCGTTTCTTACCCGGATCAGGCAGGGATCGAAAGGCGGCGCGCTTTCTGGCCCCACTCGGCATTTCGCGTGCCTTCCAGCAGCTCGCATGATTCCGCGCGCCTTGCGGCTGCAGTCATGCTTCCGCGCGCCCTTCGGCGCGACCCCTTGCCCAAGCGCGCGATGTCCGCTTGCATGGCGCCGGCAGGAAAACGGCTGAGGACGGTGCAGAAGATGACGGAAGGATATGCAAAAGGCTTCCCCGTATCGTGGGATCAACTTCATCGAGACGCCCGCGCGCTCGCTTGGCGGCTGGCCGAGCTCGGCCCCTGGCAGAGTATCGTCGCGGTCACCCGGGGCGGACTGGTGCCGGCGACGATCGTCGCCCGCGAGCTCGACATCCGCTTGATCGACACGGTCTGCATCTCCTCCTACGACCACCAGGACCAGCGCTCGGCGCAGGTCCTGAAGCCGGTCGAAGGCGACGGCGAGGGAGTCCTGATCGTTGACGATCTCGCCGATACCGGCGCCACGGCGCGAATCGTCCGCGAGATGCTGCCGAAGGCCCACTTCGCCTGCATCTACACCAAGCCGGCAGGACGGAGCGAGGCGCACACCTTCGTCACCGAGGTCAGCCAGGACACCTGGATATTCTTCCCCTGGGACACCGACCTGCAATTCGTGCCGCCGATTGCCGAGCGCGAGGCGGCCCACGAAGGGCAGGGAGCGGGATGACCGCAACGCGCCTGCCGCGGCCCGGCGTCGAGAGCCTGTCGGCGGACCAGCGCCACGTCTACGACGCGATCGCGAGCGGCCCGCGCGGCACGGTGCCCGAGCTCTTCATGGCGCTCATGCACAACGCCGAGCTCGCGGACCGCGTGCAGGCGCTGGGCGCCCTGCTGCGCTATCAGACCAGCCTGGAGCCCAGGCTCAGCGAGCTCGCGATCCTGGCGGTCGCCCGCCACTGGTCGTGCCAGTACGAGTGGCACTGGCACGCGCCCGAGGCGGCGCGTGCCGGCCTGCCGGAGGCGGTGATCGAGGCGATCAAGCACCGGCGCCGGCCGCCGCTCTCGGCAGAGGACGAGGTGACGGTCTACGACTTCACCTGCGAGCTGCAGATGAACCGTGCCGTGAGCGACGAGACCTACGACAAGGCGCTCGCGCTGCTGGGACCGGCGGGTGTGGTCGAGCTCACGGCGCTGAACGGCTACTACGCGATGATCGCGATGACGCTCAACGAGCATCGCGTCCCCCTGCCGGACGGGGCGGCACCGCAGCTTCCGAATTAGCCCAGGGCGCCGACGCCAACGGACACGCGCAAAACGCAACATTTTGGGTTTTTTTCTCTCGCCATCGCACCTTATTGTAGTTAGCGTCACATGTGGTAGGCATCAGCGCCTGCCGCATGTGCCGGCACTACGACGGGGCGATGAGATGGCGGTGTCGCTTGTGGAACCGGAGCGCCTTTCGTGCGACGCGCTCGACGCGGTCGAGCGGGTGATGATGGCGAGCCGCCTCTCGTTCGAGCGCATGGGCGATGAGGACATCACCGGCTCGCTCGCCGGCGGCTGGTGCGACTATCAGCTCTGGTTCGCCTACCGCTCCGACCTCGACGTCCTGCACTTTGCCAGCGGCTTCGACATGGGCATCCCGGATGGCCTCCGGCCGGCGGTCGGCGCCCTGGTCAATCTGATCAACGAGAGCCTGTGGATCGGCCACTTCGATCTCTGGGCCGAGGAAGGGCAGCCGACGTGGCGCCACGCGCTCCTGCTGCGCGGCACCCAGGGTGTGGAGGACTCCCAGATCGTCGAGGTGGTGACCGTGGGCGTCGCCGAGTGCGAGCGCTTCTATCCGGCCTTCCAGCAAGTGATCCAGGCGGGCCTCGCGCCCGAGGATGCTTTCGAGGCGGCGCTCATGGAGCCGCGCGGGAGCGCCTGATGGCGGTGTCTTCCGGCCCTATCGTCCTGGTCGGCGGCGGTAGAATGGGTGGCGCGCTCGCGGCCGGGTGGCTGCGCGGGCCGCTGGATGCAGCCCAGCTCCGCATCGTCGAGCCGGACGATAGCGTAGCCGCGCGCCTCGATCCGCTCGGAGCGGAACGCGTGCGCGAGCCCGCCGCCTTGCCCGCCATGCTCGAGCCCGCGGCGATCGTCTTCGCGGTCAAGCCGCAAGTCATGGCGGAGGTCGTGCCCCAGTACGCGGGCTTCGGCGGCGTGGACTGCGTGCATCTTTCCATCGCCGCCGGCTGGCCCTCCGCCCTGCTGGCGCGGGATCTCGGCGATGTCGCGATCGTCCGCGCCATGCCCAATACGCCGGCCGCCATCGGCGAGGGCATGACCGTCGCCTGGGCCAATTCGGCCGCAGACCGCGATCAACGGGCGCTCTGCGAGGGATTGCTGGAGGCCGTGGGCGCCGTCGCCTGGATCGACGACGAGTACCACATGGATGCGGTGACGGCGGTCTCCGGCAGCGGCCCGGCCTATGTCTTCCTGCTCGCGGAATGCCTGGCCGAGGCCGCGGTCGAAGCCGGACTGCCCGCGGATCTCGCGCGCTTGCTGGCCGAGCGCACGGTGAGCGGCGCCGGCGCCCTGCTGGCTCAGGCGGAAGACGACGCCGCCCAGCTTCGGCGCAACGTGACCAGCCCCGGCGGCACCACCGAGGCCGCGCTCTCGGTTCTGATGGCGTCGGAGGGGCTCAGCCCCCTCATGACCCGCGCGGTTCGCGCCGCCACCGAGCGGGGCCGCGCCCTCGCCCCGTCGTAGGCGGCCCGTCGCGAGCGCGTTGACCCCCGGATTTCGGGCGGCCTACACTTCAGGCACTGGAGACGGCGACGAGGCGCAGGACCATGCCGAGGAAAACTGCAGCTGGGGCCGGCAAGCGCAAGGACGCGTCCCAGACCATCATCGAGAGTGCGCTGGCCTTGGCCGCGAGCCGCGGCTGGGCGCGGGTCGGGCTCGGCGACATCGCCGAGGAGGCCGGGGTCTCCCTGGCTGAGATGCGGGCAGAGTTCCCGTCCAAGCACGCTATCGTCGCGGCCTATGCGGCGGCGCTCGACCGCGAGGTTCTGGCCGCGCGGGACCCCGAGATGGCGGGGCGGCCGGCCACCGAGCGTCTGTTCGATGTGCTCATGAAGCGCTTCGATCTTCTCAATGCCAACAAGGACGGGGTGGGGGCGATCCTGCGGAGCTGCCCGTCGGATCCCGAAGCGATCCTGTGCGGGCCGCTGACGCTGCGGCGTTCGATGCGCTGGATGCTCGAAGCCGCTGACTTGAGCAGCGCCGGCCTGCAGGGCAGGCTCCGAGTCAAGGCGCTCTGTGCGCTCTATCTCTCCATGCTACCGGTCTGGCTCCGGGACGAGAGCGAAGACATGGCGCGCACCATGGCCGTGCTCGACCGCAGGCTCAGGCGCCTCGACCGGTGCACACGCGCGCTCTGCCGCCTCGCGCCAAGCCGCGAGTGGCGCGACACCCAGCCCGCAGAAGCCGGCTAGATTCCTGACCTAAACCGGTAGTCGGAGCTCGGCGCGCAGGCCGCCGAGCGAGGCTCCGCTCATGCGAATGTCGCCGCCATGCCCGCGGGCGACATCGCGAGCGATCGCGAGGCCGAGGCCTGCGCCGCCCGTGCGCGGGTTGCGTGCGTCATCGAGCCGGAAGAAGGGCTTGAACACCTCTTCCCTCTGGTCCTCGGGAATGCCCGGCCCGTCGTCCTCGACCGCGATCGAGACGACGTCATCCCGGCGCACGGCGCTGATCGCGACCTGTCTGCCGTGATGCACGGCGTTCTCGACCAGATTGGTGAGGCAGCGGCGGATGGCGTTCGGCCGGAGCGCCACGACCAGGGGCCGCTCGAGCTCAAGCGTGATCGGGCTGCCCTTGCTGCGCGCATCGGCGGTGACATCGTCGATGATCTCGGCGAGGTCGGTGCTGACCGGCGCCTCCGCGCCCTGTCCTCGGGCAAAGGCCATGTATTCGTCGATCATGTGCTCCATGAGCAGCAGGTCCTCCTCGGACTCACCGATCTCGGCCCGCGAGTCCGGGTGCGAATCGGCCAGCATGGCGAGCTGCAGCCTCACCCGGGTGAGCGGAGTGCGAAGATCGTGAGAGACCCCGGCCAGCATCTCCGTGCGCTGCGTGATCTGGCGCTGAATTCGCCCCTGCATCTCCAGGAAGGCGGCGCCCGCGAGACGAACCTCGGACGCGCCCGCGGGCTTGAGGTCGGTCACCGGCCGGCCCTTGCCCAGCGCGTCGGCGGCGGCCGCCAGGCGCCTGATCGGACGAACCTGGTTACGCAGAAACATGACGGCGATCGTCGTGACCAGGAGCGCCATCCCTGCCATCCACAGGAAGGGCAGGACCGTGGTCGATTCCCGCATGCGCCTGGTCGTCGTGATCAGGGTCAACACGCCGTCGGGGCGCTGCACCCGAATTGTCATCCCCTTGTTGGGCAGGTTGCTGTCGAGATGGTAGGGGCCTCCGACACGGCGCTCGAGCTGCCGGCGCAGCATTTCGTAAGAGATGCCACTGCTCTGCGGGGGCGCTTCGTCGGGCAGTACCGCGCCATCCTCGAAGACGACGCCGAACTGCATTTCTCCCCGGGCGATCTCGTCGATCCGTGCGCGCTCTGCGGGGTCCGTCACGCCATCGGCCATGCGCATGATGCTGAGGACATCGCCGCTGACATCCAGCGCCAGCTGGTGGCTCACCGTGTCCCAGTGTCGCTCGAAGAAGATGTAGACCACCGTCGCCTGAACCAGGATCAGCGGAATGAACATGATCAGGAAGGCTCGCCAGAAGAGGCCGCGCGGCAGGAGTCTCCGCAGCGGGTTCACGGCGCACGCTCCCCTGGCGGGCGCCCCGGCTCAGTCGGCTCGCAGCACATAGCCCCGGCCCCAGACGGTCTGCAGGTAACGAGGATTCTGGGGTTCCGGCTCGATCTTGCGCCTCAGCCGGGCGATTTGCACGTCGATCGCGCGACGCGAGGCGCCGCCGCCGAGGCGTTCGCCGAGCGCGAGCCGGCTCATCGTCTCTCCCGGATTGGCGGCGAAGACGCGCAGCAGGTCGGCCTCGGCCGTGGTCAGACGCACCGGCACATCGCCCCGCAGGAGCTGATCCCGCGCCGGAAAATAGCGCACCTCCCCCATCACGATGCAGGTCTCGGGCGTCGCGGGCGGCGTTGCGGCCGTACGCCGAAGGATGGTTGCGACGCGCAGCAGCAGCTCCCGCGGCTCGAAGGGCTTGGTCAAGTAGTCGTCCGCACCGCTCTCCAGCCCGGTGATGCGGTCTTCCGGCTCGGCCATGGCCGTGAGCAACAGGATTGGAATCGCATCGGAGCGACGCAGCCCGCGCGTGAACTCGACGCCCGATTCGCCCGGCATCATCACGTCGAGAACGATCAGGTCGAAGGTCATGCCGTCGAGCTTGGCCCGCGCCTCGGCGGCCGTGCTCGCGGTGGAGACGAGGTAGCCGTTATCCCGCAGATAGCGGCCGAGCAATGCGCGCAGACGGTCGTCGTCGTCCACCACCAGGATGTGCTCCGCCCCGGCCGGCGGCGCCTCCCGGTTGGGGGAGTCGGTTGCCGCGCTCTCGCCCTTCATCGCCGCATCGTCCCTCGCCGGCCGGGCCGACTCGACCCGACAGCCTCAGGGCCGGTCGAAGCGGCGCCGGTCAGCCTCGTCGATAATACCCATCAACACCTCCCGATATCCTTCCACGGCGACGCCGCCTGCGCTGCGGTAAGCCTTGGCGATGCGGGCGCGCTGGGTCGCGGACAGGCGGCTCTCCAGGCTCCGGCCCTTCGCCGTGAGGGCTAGCAACCGGCGGCGCCCGTCCGTAGGGTCTTGCCGGGTCGTCACGAATCCCTCTCTCACCAGCCGGCCAAGCACCCGCGACAGGCTCTGCTTGGTGATTCTCAGAATCTCCAGCAATGCAGTGACGGAGATGTCCGGATTGCGGCCGACGAAATAAACGACCCGGTGATGCGCGCGCCCGAAGCCGTGCGACTCGAGGATCGTATCGCATTCGGTCGTGAAGTCCCGGTAGGCGAAGAAGAGCAGCTCCATCGCCTCGTGAAGCTGGTCTTCACGCAGATAGAGGGGATTCGGCCCGGCCTTTACGTCAGTCACATTGACTTATATGCAGGCCGATGATAGGGAGCGCAACTGCTTTCTATCCACCCGCCGACCATCCGTGAGCGCCATGGCCGACCTCATCCCCTACGACGATCGCGACGGAGTCATCTGGTACAACGGTGCGCTCGTGCCGTGGCGCGACGCGAAGCTGCACGTGCTGAGCCACGGCCTGCACTATGCGAGCTGCGTGTTCGAAGGCGAGCGGGTCTACGGCGGGCGCATCTTCAAGGTGGAGGAGCACACCCAGCGTCTCCTCGATTCCGCCCACGACCTGGGCTTCGAGATTCCCTACAGCCTGGAGGTTCTGGTCGAAGCTTCGAATGAGGTCGTCGCGGCGCACGGCCTCGGCGACGGCTACGTGCGGCCGGTGGCCTGGCGAGGGGCCGAGATGATGGGCGTCTCGGCGCAGCACAACACGATTCACGTGGCCATCGCCGCCTGGGCGTGGCCGGCCTATTTCGGCGAGGATGCGGTCACGCGGGGCATCAAGTTGAAGACCGCGCGCTGGCGCCGGCCCGCGCCGGACACCGCGCCGGTGACGGCGAAGTGTGCCGGGCTCTACATGATCTGCACTCTCAGCAAGCACGAAGCAGAGAGGGAAGGCTGCCACGACGCTCTGATGCTCGACTGGCGCGGGCAGGTCTCCGAAGCCACGGGCGCCAACATCTTCCTCGTCCAGGACGGGGTCATTCACACGCCAACGCCGGATTGCTTCCTTGATGGAATTACCCGGCGCACGGTCATCGAGCTTGCGGAAAAGCGCGGCTACGAGGTGGTGGAGCGCGCCGTCATGCCCGACGAGATCGCGAAGAGCGACGAGATTTTCCTCACCGGCACCGCCGCCGAGGTCACGCCGGTCGGCGCGATCGACGACCACAATTTCCAGGTCGGTCCGGTGACGCGCACCCTGATGGCGGACTACGCGGCAACGGTGCGCGCCGGGGACTAGCCCCGTGCGGCTCCGGCACTCGCCGTGATCGCTGCCGGCGACGCGCGCGGGGTCTATCGGCGCATCGCGCCCTTCTACGACTTTCTCGACGGGTCTTTCGAGCGCAAGCGCTACGCGCCGATCCGGGGTGAGCTCTTCGTCGGGCTCACGGGGCGGATTCTGGACGCCGGCGTCGGGACCGGTCGCAATATTCCGTACTATCCCGCCGGCGCTCAGGTGGTCGGCATCGATCTCTCGCAGGCGATGCTCGCGCAGGCCCGCGCCCGGCGCGACGCGCTCGGCAGCGACGTGCCGCTCGCGGCGATGGACGTGCTCCGGACCGGCTTCGCCGACTCAAGCTTCGACGCCGTGGTCGCGAGCTTTGTCTTCTGCGTTCTGAAGCCCGATCGGCAGCAGGCGGCGCTCGAAGAGCTCGGGCGGATCGTGAGGCCCGGCGGCGAGATCCGCCTGCTCGACTACACGTGGTCCAGGCAGCCATGGCGGCGCTTCGTCATGGGGCTCTGGGCGCCCTGGGTACGATGGGCCTATGGCGCGGGCTTCGACCGCGAGCCGCATCGCCATATCGAGCCAGCCGGCCTCGAGCTCGCCGAGAGCCGCTTTCTGATCGACGATGTCGTGAGGTACGTGGTCGCGCGCCGGCCCCCAGCGAGCTAGCAGGTTCCCGCCAGACGAGGGCAACCAGCGCCTGCACGCCGGCGCCCGCCCGGTCGGCCTGCGGCAAGTGAGTGACACGGCCGGGCGCTTCCTGTATTCGGGAATCCACCGATGAAGAAGTTCTCGATCTTCAGCCTGGCGCGCAATGCGCTGAGCCATCACGAGCGCTGGCCGGAGCAGTGGCGCAGCCCTGCGCCCAAGCCCGCCTACGACGTGATCATCATCGGCGCCGGCGGGCACGGGCTGGCCACCGCCTACTACCTCGCTGCTCTCCACGGCATCACCAACGTGGCGGTGCTTGAGAAGGGCTGGCTCGGCGGCGGCAACACCGGGCGCAACACCACGGTGATCCGCTCCAACTACCTGTGGGACGAGAGCGCGGCGCTCTACGAGCATTCGCTCAAGCTGTGGGAAGGCCTCGCTCAGGAGCTGAACTACAACCTGATGTTCAGCCAGCGGGGCGTGCTGAACCTGATCCACAATGTCCACGACCTGCAGGAGGCGACCCGGCGGGTCAACGCCAACCGGCTCAACGCGGTCGACGCCGAGTTGCTTTCGACCGAAGAGGTCAAGGCGTTCTGCCCGATCCTCAACACTTCGGTGAAGACGCGCTACCCGATCATGGGCGGCACCCTGCAGCGGCGGGGCGGCAACGCACGCCACGATGCGGTCGCCTGGGGCTACGCCCGGGCGGCGGACGCGCGCGGCGTCGACATCATCCAGAACTGCGAAGTCACCGGTATCGACGTCGAGGGCGGTCGGGTAAACGGCGTGCAAACCACGCAGGGCGCCATCGCCGCGAAGAAGGTGGGCATCGTGGTCGCGGGGCATAGCTCCGTCCTGGCGGCGATGGCGGGCATTCGCCTGCCGATCGAAAGCCACCCGCTGCAGGCGCTGGTCTCGGAGCCGCTCAAGCCGGTGCTGAACTGCGTCATCATGTCGAACGGCGTGCACGTTTACGTCAGCCAGTCCGACAAGGGCGAACTCGTGATCGGCGCAGGGCTCGATCCGCCCAACTCCTATAGCCAGCGCGGCGGCCTGCACACCATCGAGGACCAGATGGGGGCGATCGTCGAGCTGATCCCGATCTTCAGCCGGGTGCGCATGATGCGCTCCTGGGCCGGTATCGTGGATGTCTGCCCCGATGCCTCGCCGGTCATCGGCAAAACCCCGGTGGAAGGCCTCTTCATCAACGGCGGCTGGGGCACCGGCGGCTTCAAGGCGACGCCGGGCTCTGGCTGGGTGCTGGCCCATACCATCGCCACCGGCGAGCCGCACCCGCTTAACGCGCCCTTCGCGCTCGATCGCTTCACCTCCGGCGCGCTGATCGACGAGCACGCGGCGGCGGCCGTCGCGCACTAGAGGCGGCAAGGAATGCTCTGGATCGACTGCCCCTGGTGCGGCTCTAGGCCCGAGACCGAGTTCCGCTACGGCGGCGAGGCCCATATCGCGCGCCCCGACCCGGCAACGACCGACGATGCCGGCTGGGCAGACTACATCTTCATGCGGAGCAACTCGAAGGGCGTCTTTGCCGAGCGCTGGATGCACCGGGAAGGCTGCCGGCGCTGGTTCAACGCGCTGCGCGACACCGTCAGCAACGACGTGCTCGCGATCTATCCCATGGGCGCGCCGCGGCCCGATGCGCCGGGCGACGAGGCGGAGGGCGGCTAGTGCGCTTTCGTCTCAAGGAGGGAGGGCGGATCGACAGGGCGCAGCGCCTCCGCTTCAGCTTCAACGGGCAGGGCTACGAGGGCTTCGCCGGTGACACGCTCGCGTCCGCGCTGATCGCGAACGGCACCCATCTCACCAGCCGCAGCTTCAAGTACCACCGGCCGCGCGGCATCCTCACCGCTGGCGCGGAGGAGCCGTCGGCCCTGGTGCAGCTCGGCGAGGGCGCGCGGACCGAACCCAACCTGCGCGCGACCCAGGTGGAGCTCTACGACGGGCTCACCGCCGCCGGCGTCAATGCCTGGCCGAGCGCCAATTGCGACCTCGCGGCCTGGACCGGGAAGCTCGCGCCGCTCTTCCCCGCCGGCTTCTACTACAAGACCTTTCTTTGGCCTGCGTCGTTCTGGAAGTTGCTCTACGAGCCCGTGATCCGGCGCATGGCGGGGCTCGGCCGCGCGCCCGAGGCGCCCGATCCCGACTCCTACGACAAGATGCACGTCCACTGCGACGTGCTGGTGGTGGGGGGCGGGCCGGCGGGTATCGCCGCAGCGCTCGCTGCGGGCGAGGCCGGCGCGCGGGTCATGCTGGTAGACGACGAGGCCGCGCTCGGCGGCGCGCTTCTGGGCCTCCGCCACAAGGTCGATGGCGTGGATGGGGCAGCCTGGGCCCAAGCGGCGGCCGGGCGGCTCGCCGCCATGGAGGAGGTGCGCGTCCTCACTCGCACCACGCTCTTCGGCTACTACGACCACAATTCCCTGAGCGCGTTCGAGCGCCGCACCGACCACCTGGCACCCAGCGTGTCGGCCTACACGAGCCGGCAGCGCCTCTGGAACATCAAGGCGGGGCACGTGGTGCTCGCCACCGGCGCCCACGAGCGGCCCCTAGTGTTCGCCGACAACGACCGCCCCGGCATCCTGCTGGCCTCTGCGGCGCAACGCTACCTCAACCACTACGCGGCGCTGCCGGGTGAGCGCGCCGTGCTCTTCACCAACAACGACGCGGCTTATGAAGCGGCGCACGATATCGCGGAGGCGGGTGGTACGGTTGGCGCCGTGGTCGATTGCCGGCCCGAGCCCGCGGCGCCGCTGGCACCGGCGCTCAAGGAGGCCGGCGTCGCGCTCCACACCGGCTCGGTTATCGCCGCCACTCACGGCACGAAGCGGGTCCGCTCCGTCACCGTGGCGAAACTCGGCGAGGACGGCGGGCTGAGCAGCGAGCAATACCGCATCTACTGCGACAGCGTGCTCGTCTCCGGCGGGTGGAACCCGGCTGTGCACCTCTTTAGCCAGTCGGCCGGCAAGCTCAGGTTCGAGGACGCGCGCGGCAACTTCCTTCCGGGAAGGGCGACGCAGGCGGTGGAGGTCGCGGGCGCCGCCAATGGCAGCTTCGGCCTTGCTGCCTGTCTCGCGGAAGGCGCGGCCGCCGGCGCGCGCGCGGCCCAGGCGGCCGGCTTCGGCGACGGCACGCCGCCGCCGGTGCCGCCTGTCGAGGCCCCCGAACCCGGCGCCATCACGCCCTACTGGCTCGCACCGGGCCAGAAACCGGTCGGCCACGGCAAGGCCAAGCACATGGTCGACCATCAGGACGACGTGACCGCAGCGGACATCCGGCTCGCAGCGCGCGAGGGCTTCCGGTCGGTCGAGCACGTCAAGCGCTACACCACCGTCGGGATGGGCACCGACCAGGGCAAGACAGCGAACGTCAACGGCCTCGCCATCCTCGCCGATGCGCTGGGAAAATCCGTGCCGGAGGTGGGCTTCACCACCTACAGGCCACCCTACACGCCCGTCACCTTCGGCGCGCTCGCAGGCCGCGATACCGGCCCGCTGATGGACCCGGTGCGGCGCACGGCGATGCACGAGTGGCACGAGGCGGCGGGTGCCGTGTTCGAGCCCGTCGGCCAGTGGCACCGGCCCTGGTGGTACCCCCGGGCAGGCGAGGACAAGCACGCGGCGGTGGCGCGCGAGTGCCGTGCGGTGCGGGACGCCGCGGGCATCCTCGACGCCTCGACGCTCGGCAAGATCGACATCAAGGGGCCGGACGCGACGACCCTGCTCGATATGGTCTACACCAACGCCTTCTCGACGCTGAAGGTGGGCCGCGTGCGCTACGGGCTGATGTGCGGCGACGACGGCATGGTCTTCGACGACGGCACCACCGCGCGCCTCGGCGAGAACCACTATTTGATGACGACCACGACGGGCAACGCGGCCCAGGTGCTGGAGTGGCTCGAGGAATGGCTGCAGACCGAGTGGCCGGAGCTCAAGGTCTACTGCACCTCGGTCACCGAGCAGTGGGCAACGGTGGCACTCGCCGGCCCCCGCGCCCGCGACATATTGGCCGCGCTCGCGCCCGACATGGCGCTCGACGCCGAGTCCTTCCCCTTCATGAGCGTGAAGGAGTCCGTCGTCGCCGGCGTGGGTGCCCGCGTCTTCCGCATCAGCTTCACCGGCGAGCTCAGCTTCGAGATCAACGTGCCCTGGCACCACGGGCGCCACCTGTGGGAGGCGCTGATGGAGGCGGGTGCGGCGCACGGCATCACCCCCTACGGCACCGAGGCGATGCACGTGCTCCGCGCCGAGCGGGGCTTCATCATCGTGGGTCAGGAGACCGACGGCACCACCACGCCCCACGATCTCGGCATGGACTGGATCGTGTCCAAGAAAAAGCCGGATTTTTTGGGCAAGCGGGCCTGGAGCCGCGAGGACTCGCGGCGCGAGGACCGCAAGCAGCTCGTCGGCATCCTCACCGACGATCCGGGCACCGTGCTGCCGGAAGGCACGCAGCTCGTGGAGAAGCCGGGACGGCCGCCGCTCCCGATGATCGGCCATGTCACCTCCAGCTATGCGAGCCCGACGCTGGGCCGTTCCATCGCGCTCGCGCTGGTGAGGAGCGGCCGGGCGCGCAAGGGCGGGACCATCTACGCCGCGCCCGAGAGCGGCTTCCTCCCCTGCAAGGTCACGGAGCCGGTGTTCTACGATCCCGAAGGAGCCAAGCGGGATGGCTGAGGCGCCGGCACCGCGCAGCGCACTCGCGGGCCTCACCGACGCGCTCGCCGAGATGCGCGCCGACGGCGTCACCCTCTCCGACCAGCCGGCACGCGTGCGGCTCAATCTCAGGCTCGCCCCCGAGGACGCGGAGGCGCTGACCGCTGCAGGCGCCGCGCTCGGCGGCTCGTTGCCGCGCACGCCCAACTCCGCCGCCGCCACGATCAATGGCTGGACCCTGCTCTGGCTCGGCCCCGACGAGTGGCTGGTCACCGGCCCGGCCGGGGACGGCGCCGGGCTCGAAGAGGCGCTGCAGGCCCGCCTCCACGGCCATCACCACGCACTCACCGACGTGAGCGCCATGTACGCGACGCTCGCGCTCGCTGGCCCGCGCGCCCGTGAGGTGCTGATGAAGGGCTGCCGCATCGACCTGCACCCCCGCGCCTTCGGGCCGGGCACCTGCATTCAGACGTCGCTGGCCAGGGGGCATGTGATCCTGCACCAGACCGACGACACGCCCTCCTACGAGATCATCGTGCGCAACTCGTTCTCGGCCTACCTCGCCACCTGGCTGCTCGACGCCATGGCGGAGTACCGCCCCGCCTGAGCAATCCCCGCTTCCCTATGGCCTCAGCGCTGAGTTGGGGCTGTGCGGTAGGGTCCCGCACCGCGCGGGGCGGCAATGGATGCCCCGCAGAATGACGCAATTCGTCCGCCAAGGGATTAGATGATGACGGTACTCGTTGAGACCCGTGCCGACCTCACGCTCGAGGCTGCCCGCCGCGTGGCCTGGGAGGGCGAAGGGGTCGAGCTCGGCGCCACTGCGCTCGCCGCGATCGCGCGAGGCAGGGAGTGCCTGGAACGCATCGTCGAGCATGATCCCGATGTCACGATCTATGGCGTGACGACGGGTCCGGGCCAGCTTGCCCGCAGGAGGCTGACGCCGGAACAGCGCGAGCGGTGGGCCGGCATGTCACCGTCGCGGATCGCGACATCGTGGGGCGATCCGCTGCCCGAACGCGTCGTCCGCGCCATCGTGCTCGCCCGGCTGACTAACTTCGTCGAGGGCCATTCGGCAGTCTCGCCGGATATCGCCCGTCGTGTCGCCGCCATGCTGGATCAGGACGCGATGCCCATGATCCCGGCAAAGGGCCAGGGCGGTGCCGGCGAGATCCTGTCGCTGAGCCATCTCTTCACCGACCTGGCGGAGGCGGCACAGCCCGCGATCAAGGACGTGATGTGCCTGGTCAACGGATCGCCTGCCGCCACGGGTCTTGTCACCGATGCCGCGCTCGTCGCGGAGAAGCGCCTCGATGTCGCGGCTCGGATCTTCGCGCTCTCCTTCGAGGCCTTCAATGCGCCGCTCGACCATCTCGACCCGGCGCTCGGCGACAACTGGAACAATCCGCACGATCGCTGGGCGCTCGGGCGCCTGCGCGAGCTGGTGGGGGAGGGTCACGGCGGGGTCCGGCGACCCTATCAGGCGCCCGTCAGCTACCGCATCCTTCCGCGAATGCTGGGGCAGGCCCGGCGTGCAGCGTCGCTTGCCGCAGAGGTCGCGGCGGAATCGCTCCAGGCGGTGACGGACAACCCGGTGTGGGCCGAGGGCACAGGCGACGAACAACCCTTCGGCCGCTTCATCTCCAATGGCGGCTATCACAACCCTCACGCGGTACTCGCCATGGATGCGCTCACCGCCGCGTGCGCCAATCTCTGCGTTCTTGCCGAACGCCACGGTGCGAAGCTTCTGGACGGCGCCGTCTCGCTGCTTCCCGATCAGCTGGTCGCGTCGGACGCCGACGACGATACCCCGCGCCCTTACCTGGGAGGTCTGCCGATGGCCCAGACCGGCTATGAGGAGGAAGCCCGCCTCTATGCCCAGGCCACGCTGCTACCCGGCAGCGAGTCGGGCGGTTTCGGCCAGAACGACGTGGCGAGCCCGGTGTTTCTGGCTTGGTCCAAACAGGATCGCGCCGGCCAGTGCCTCGACATGGCGCTTGCCAGCCTCGTGCCGATCGCGCTCCGCGCCCTGGACGTCACCGACCGGCCCGTCCCCGCGCCACTGGCCGCGCTCGAGGCCGTGGCCAGGGAGATCGTGCCCGATCCAGCCCAGCGCCCGGCGTTCGGCCCGGTGGTTGCCGCGCTCGCCGACGCCTTGCGAAGCGACATCTATCCGAGTTAGTGCGACATCATGACCGGCACGGTCATCTGGCGCAGAATGTCGCGGGTGACACCACCCAATAGCACCTCCCGCATGCGGTGATGGCCGTAGCCGCCCATGACGAGAAGGTCCGCCCCGTGATCGCTGATCTCGGAGAGGAGGGCGTCGCTCGCGGCGAGGTCCGATGAGCTGATCGCGTGCCTGGCCTCCGCGCTGACACCGTGCCGCGCCAGGTAGGTGCTGACTTCGGCTCCGGGTATGTGCTTGCCGTCGCCGGTATCGATCCCGAGGACGATCACCTTGCTCGCCTGCTGCAAGAGCGGCAGCGCGTCGGCGAGTGCGCGCTTCGCCTCGCGGGTCCCGTTCCAGGCGAGCATGACGGTCTCCGCATTGACGCCGAAGGAGCCGGCATAGGGCCAGACCAGCACCGGCCCGCCCGCGGCGAGCACAACGCTGTCCGCCAGCCCGGAGATGCTGTTCTCATCGTCGGGGTCGCTTTGGCCGACGATGGTGATATCGGCGTAGTGTGCGCTCGTCGTGACCCCTTCGACCGGGTCGCCCGTCAACAGGCGCCATTCGGACGGCACCGTCGACTTCGCCGTCCGTTGGGCGAATTGTTGCTCGGCCTCTTCGGCGAGCGATCGCTGTTCCGTATCCAGCCGCTTGTAGACCTCGGTGGAGAGCTCGAAGCTCGCGAAACCGGGGACGACCAGACGAGGCAGCACGTAGACGCCGGTAACCCTGCCCTCGTGTCGTTCAGCCAGCTCGATCGCTGCCTCAAGCCGCACCTGCGAGCGATGATCCTGAGCCAGATGCACGACGATGTCCTTGTACGCCATGGTCAAGCCTCCTTCTCCACGCCGGCCCGTGCGTGACGTCCGAGCCATAGAGCGGAGGCCAGCCTAACCGAGCTGCTGCGAGCGCGGAATGACTTGAGTCATGCAGGCTCTCAGTGCGCCATCAGGACCGGCACGGTCATCTCGCGCAGGATGTCACGCGTGACGCCGCCAAACAGCCTCTCGCGCAGGCGGCGATGGCCGTAACCGCCCATGACGAGGAGGCCGATGCCGCATTCGCCGATCTCGGAGAGCAGGGCATCGCCGGTATGAATGCCGGATGAGGTCCGCGTGTGCCGGGCCTCCGCCCTGACTCCGTGGTGCGCCAGATGCGTGCTGACGTCGGCCCCGGGTATGTGCGTGCGGTCGTCCCTGTCGACGCCGAAGACGATCACCTTGCGCGCCTGTTGCAGGAGCGGGAGTGCGTCCGCGAGCGCGCGGGCCGCCTCGCGGGAGCCGTTCCAGGCGACCATGACGGTCGCCGCAGTGGCGTGGCACGAGCCGGTGTAGGGCCAGACCAGCACGGGGCCACCCCCGCCGAGCACGACGCCGTCCGCCAGTCCGTTGACGGTGCGTCCGTCATCGGGGTCGGTCTGGCCGACGATGGTGATGTCCGCGTAGTGCGCGTTCGTGGAGACGGCCTCCACGGGGTCTCCCGCCGTGAGGCGCCACTCGCACGGCACCTGAGTCTTCGCCGCGCGTTCGACGAAATGCGCCTCGGTCTCTTCGGCGAACCTGCGCTCTTCCGTATCCAGCCGTTTCAGGACCTCGGGCGGAATCTCGCTGCGGATGAAGCCGGGGATGCTGAGTTTGGACAGGACATAGACACCAGTCACCCTGCCATCGTGACGTTCGGCAAGCTCGATTGCGGCATCGAGCCGCGCCGCCGACCGGTTGTCGATTCCGAGATGCACAACGATGTCCTTGTACTCCATGATTGCTCTCCTTCACTCCAGGGCTCGCTTGCAGGCGAGGCGGTTTTCGGGGCGTATCGCAACCCAAGTTGGCACTTTTCCGCTTGCCCCATCCTTTAACGTGTTGCATTGACACGATATTTCTCTCGGCCGATTCCAACATGGCCCCACATTTTGTGAGATTCTGTCAGCTCGTCAGGCGGGTCCTCGTGCGGTGGATGGCGGGGTCCACGCCCGCCGCCGAGGAGATTTGGGCGACCTCGGCGGCCGGGCGCGTGTCCTGGCGGTTGACGATCAACGTGCCGTCGATCTGGCGCAGGCGCGTGGTGATCCGCACCCAGGTCCGCATGCTCTCGCGGATCGATGCCCAGCACTTGTGGATGCCGCGCGCGGCCAGCCGGGTACGGATCAGATGCACGGCGTGGTAAGCCAGCACGGCGATCAGCAGGTGGGCCGCGATGCGCCGGTCGAGCTGGTGCCAGATCGGGCGAAGGCCGAGCTCGGATTTCAAGCTTCTGAATGTCGCCTCGATATCCGTGATCCGCCAGTACGTCCGCAGGACCGTCTCGATATCCCAGTCG
Organism: Alphaproteobacteria bacterium; assembly: GCA_965207055.1. Classification (GTDB taxonomy): domain Bacteria; phylum Pseudomonadota; class Alphaproteobacteria; order UBA828; family UBA828; genus WTGU01. The sequence continues at coordinate 275,614 of CBDBLP010000002.1, forward strand.
ACGTGGCTGGTGCGCAGCACATAGGCACCCGCGCCCTCATCGGCCTCGTCGTATTGGGGCCTGCGCTTGAAGTGGACGGCGGCCGCGTTGGGGCCGGCGTCCGCCTTCTCGACCGTGACCTCGTAGTGCCTGGCGACGGCGGAGAAGCGCTGCTTGAGGCGGCCTATGCTCTCCAGCACCCTGTCGTAGCGCTTGAGGCGGCCCTTGACCGGGAGGCCGCCGTGGAGCCTTTCCAGCGCCGCCTCGAAGCGGTTCCTCCGCAGGCCGATGATCGCGTTCTCGGCCTTCTTCTTGCCCTCGCTGACGACGTAGAGCCGCGCCTCGCCGTCCTCGCTTGCGAGGCGCCAGGCGCGCACCTCCTGGTCCGCGCTGGTGATCAGCAGCGCCTCGGGCCCGCCCTCGGGCGGCGCAGGCCTGGCGCCGCGGCTGACCGCGATCCAGTCGTAGCCCCGCTCGCCCAGCCACGCGATGTTCTCCTCGGTGGCGATGCCCGCGTCCATGACCACCGTGGGCTTGGGCGCCGTGCCGCCGCACACCGCCTCGAGCCTGACCAGCGCGTCCTCCAGCGTGCCCGGCTCGCTCACGTTGCCCGGCAGGATCTCGCAACTGCGCGGGAAGCCCGCGCCGTCGAGCGCCAGCGCGAGCGTGATCAGCGGACAGTCGTCGCGCTTCTGCTTGGAGCGCCCGAAGCGGGGAAGCTCGCCGTCGGTGTGGCCGTGGTAGTGGACATTGGTGAGGTCGTAGAAGGCGATGGTGTCGGGGATGTCGAGCAGCGAGCGCTCACGCTTGAACAGCTCCCGCTGGATGGCGGCCCGGTGGCGCCAGAGGAGGTCGCCGATGCGGTAGAGCGTCTTGCGACGCAGCGCCTTGCGGTCGCCTTCCAGGCGAAGAAGCTCGGCGGCCGCACTGTCGTGGCGCAGCCAGCGGCTGGTCTCCCGCTCGCTGGCGGGATGGACCATCCTGGCGACGATCAGCGCGGTTGCGATGCGCCCCTCGCGGCCCTTGATGCCCAGGTCGTGGAGGATTTCGGCGAAGCCGAGATCGTCGAGGGCCTTGAGGCACAGGCGCTCGCAGCCGACCGTGCGCGGGTTCTCGTGCTCCAGGGTATCGAGGTCGACGGTGGCGACTTCGGGCTTGCGGGCCTCTTCCTGCATCGCCTCGGGGCGGAACCCCCTTGCCCTGAGCTTGGCGACGATGTCCTCGGCTGCGGCCTGCACGTCCGGCGCGGCTTCGAGCAGGGGCGGGCGGCCGTCGAGCAGCGCCTCGGCGAGCCCGGCAACTTCGCGCCATTTCTCCTTCGCCACCGGATAGTCGGTGCCGAGATTGAGGAGCGTTCTGTGGCGCACCCTGTCGCCGACGCGCTGCGAGAGCACGAGGCGATGGCTTCGGACTGGCTGCCCGTCCTTGTCGGTGTGGGTTTTGGTGGCCTTGATGTACATGGCGCCGTCGTCGCTGCGTGTCCTGTTGCGCATACACGGCGGGGGCGGCGTCTGGCAAGCGGAATATCGACCAGATCCCAAAGTCCTGGCCCCACAATTGGCTTCCAGGACCACCAATGGCAAATCTGGGGTCATGGGGTCTTGCGCCCCCAACATCTAGTGGTTCAGCGAAACGAAACCGGCTCGATCGAGCTCGGCTAACCGGAAAAAGTGCCAACTTGGGGCAAGTCCCTTCAGCAGCGTCTGTCTGTCCATTCCAGGTGTTCCGGCAGGACCGGAGGGGCATCCGACGGGGCGCATGCCTTCTCGATCTGCGTGTTCGAGAGGTCGTACGACTGGCTGAGCCGGGCCCCGCCGATGTTTGCGCGGTCGAACAATGCCCCCTGAAGCTCGGTGTCGCCGAAGTCGGCATTGGAGAGATCGGCGCCGGCAAAGTTCGAGTAGGCGCCGTTGGCCGAGGTCACGGTCGCGCCTGCCAGGTTCGCGTCCGAGAAGTTGGCGACGAGCAGCTCGGCCCCCTCCAGATTGACGTTCTCCATGTAGGCTTCCTCGAAAACGGCGCCGACGAGGTCGGCCTCGCTGAGGTCGGCCTCGCAGAGATCGGCGGCCGCCAGATTCGCTCGAATGAAGACCGCCCCGCTGAGATTGGCGCCGCGCAGATCGGCCCCGCTGAGATCCGCCTCGACGAGGATCGCACCACTCAAATCGGCCCGCCTGAAATTGGCGCCAACAAGTTTCGCGCCCCCAAGGTTCGCCCCGCTGAGGTTGATCTCCTCCATGGCGACGCCGTCGCGCGCCAGTGCCTCCACGCTGGGTTTGAGCGCTCCCGCCCCCTTGCCGTCCGGGAGCGCGTGGGTGCGCGCGATCATCGCGAAGAGCGTCGCTTCGCGAACGCCGCGATCGATCTGTCGCTTCTCGATGTCGATGGTCACACCGTAGACGCCCATGGCGAAGAGCATGACGGCGGAGAATTGCAGGAGGAATCGGAAGCTGGCGACGTGGCTGACCAAGTAGTAGAACCAGCAGAGTATGTATTCGAGGCTATAAAAAATAACTATGGGGAGTGATCTAACGCTTTTCTCTTTTCGCCGGTCGCGGGGCCAGATTGGCTTCGCTTCACCCGGCTTCTTATGCTCACGGTTTCCCGTGTTTTCTATATCTCCTGCTTCTTCCATTTTCGCGGCTTTGTGTGGGCGCCGGCCCGCCAGGGATGGCCTGAACGTACACGGCAGTCGGCGGACGCCGTCCAGGCATCTCTTGTGATTGCCGCCGTGCCGTCATTTGCCGTGTCCTTCTCTTGTCCTCTCGACCTGAGATGGTGAGAGGGGCGCGCCGCCGCAAGGCCGGGTAGTTCAGGAGCAGGTGGGCTACCCCGGCTACGCGGGTCCTTCCCGGGAGGGAACCTGGGCGAGCGCACGGCCGGAAAGCACGGTCTGCTCGCCCACGGAGCACGTGGTCTCGAACTCGACGCGCCGGCGCTCCGGGATCAGGCGGTCCACCACGGCCCGCGCCACCACCTCTTCGCCGGGCCTGACCGGTGCCGTGAATCGGAGAGACTGCGACAAGTAGATGCAGCCCGGCCCCGGCATCCGTGTGCCGATGACCGTGGAGATCAATGCTGCGGTGCACATGCCGTGGACGATCCGGCCGCCGAAGCGCGACTGCTCGGCGAAGTCGTCGTCGAAGTGGAGGGGATTGGTGTCGCCCGTCAGATCGGCGAAGAGCCGCATCTCCTCGTCGTTGATAATGCGCCCATATTCCGCGCTCATGCCAATCTTCAGGTCCTCGAAGAAATAACCGAACTGGGCGTCGCCCGGGGCCGCGTCGGCCGTGTGCACCATGATCGAATTTCCTCCTTCGGCGTTGCGAGAGGCGGATTGTGCGGTGCAACAGAGCGCCTGGCAAGCGCACCCGGGCAGCCACCGGCCAGCGCCCGCTGCGCGCGAGCCCGGCAACTCTGTTCCGGCGCGCGTGCGTTCGGTATATGTGGCGCTCCGGCAGGGACGGCGGCGCTCGCCGTCGGCGCGGCAATGAAGGGAGGGAGAACCGATGGCCAAGTTTCCGACGGTACGCACACCGACGATCGAGGAGGTCCTCGACATCGCCGAGGGCTACGGCATGACGATCACGGTCGAGGATGCGGAATCGTTCCGCGGCCTCATGGCGGGCACGATCGCCTCCTACCACCGGCTCGACGATCTCGACGAGCCGAAGCTTCCCGTCAAGTACCCGCGCAGCCCTGGCTACCGGCCGCCGCCGGAAGAAAACCCCTACAACGCCTGGTACTGGAAATCCGAGGTCAAGGGCGCCAACAGGGGGCCACTCCGGGGCAGGAAGGTCGCGCTCAAGGACAACATCTGCCTCGCCGGCGTGCCGATGATGAACGGGGCGACGGTGCTCGAGGGCTACGTGCCCGACGTCGACGCGACCGTGGTGACCCGGATCCTCGATGCCGGCGGCACCATCATCGGCAAGGCAGCCAACACCTATCTCTGCTTCGATGGCGGCAGCGCCACCACCGCCACCGGCATGGTCGATAACCCGCACAAGCCGGGCTACACCTGCGGCGGCTCGTCCGCCGGCAGCGGCGTGCTGGTGCTCACCGGCGAGGCCGACATGGCGCTCGGCGGCGACCAGGGCGGCTCGATCCGGATGCCGGCCTGCTGGAGCGGCATCTACGGGCACAAGCCCACGCACGGGCTGGTTCCCTACACCGGCATCTTCCCCATCGAGCAGACCCTCGATCACACCGGCCCGATGGCGCGCTCGGTGAGCGACGTGGCGGCCCTGCTCCAGGTCATCGCCGGCCCGGACGGGCAAGACCCGCGCCAGATCGGCACCAAGACCCAGCGCTACACCAGCGCCGTGGACAAGGGCGCCGAGGGCATGAAGATCGGCGTCGTCAAGGAGGGCTTCGGCCATCCCGAGAGCGAGGACGCCGTCGACAGCTGCGTGCGCGCCACAGTCCAGCGCTTCACCGAGCTCGGTGCCACCGTCGACGAGATCTCGATCCCCATGCACCTGGACGGGCCGCACATCTGGAACGGCATCGCGGTCGAGGGCGCAACCGCGCTCATGCTCAAGGGCAATGGCTTCGGTACCAACTGGGAAGGCTACTACGTCACCTCCCTGATCGACGCCTACGCGCGCGGCTGGCGCTCGCGGCCGGACGATCTCTCCGAGACGGTGAAGATGGTCATGATGCTCGGCGAGTTCATGCACAAGAACTACCACGGCCGCTACTACGCCAAGGCGCAGAACCTGAGCCGCAGGCTGCGCGAGACCTACGACGCCTCGCTGGCGGAGTACGACGTGCTGGCGATGCCGACCTTGCCCATGCTCGCGACCAAGCTGCCGGAACCGGACTGCTCGCGCGAGGAATACGTCGATGCCGCGCTGAACATGCTGGCCAACACCAGCCCCTTCGACGCCACGGGCCACCCGGCCATGACGGTGCCCTGCGGCAAGGCCGACGATTCGCCCATCGGCCTGATGCTGATCGGCAAGCGCTACGACGACGCGACCGTGATCCAGGCCGCCGGCGCCTTCGAGAGCCTGGGCGTTTACACGGTGTCGACCGTGTAGTCCCTGCCGGGCAGCCGGCCCCGCCGGCCGCGCTTCTCAAGGGGGCGCCTCCCAACACGGGCGGCGCCCCTTTTCTCGTCGCCGTCACGGCCTGGGGTGCGCGGGCGCAAGGGATCGTGCGACAAACCGGATTAGCGCAAGCGTGGTGCAAGGAACCGACGCTCAATCGCTACAAGGCGTTGTCGCGTCTCGCACGGCAGAGGATGCAAAGGTCTACACGGATCAGGGAGCCGGCTACCAAGGCATGCCGTTCGATCACGAGGCCGTCAATCACTCAATCAGTGAGTATGTGCGGGATCAGGCGCACACCAACGGGATCGAGAGGTTCTGGTCGATGCTGTAACGTGATTTTCTGGGAATCTACCATCATATGAGCGCCAAGCACTTGGACTGCTATGTGACGGAATTCTCCGGGCGGCGCAACGCTTGGGACGGGGATACAACCGAGCAAATGGTTGAAATGGCTCGGGGGATGGTTGAGAAGCGGCTGACGTACAGAGACTTGGTGACGAGTTAGGAGCCGTTTCCTAAGGTTGCCTTGCTTGCAGTTTCCAGCGGGAGCGCATTTAGGTCGCGTTCCCGGAAACCTCGGAACACGCCGATCAAAAGAAAAATCACTATAGATGTGATCGCAGCGATCGGGGAAACTGCAAGAACGAAGAAAAGATCGTCCACTTTAGGACTTGTAACCATGAAATATCTGATAATTTGCCATTCCAAATACACCGCTCCCGCGATTACAAATAATGCCACAGCAAATGCCGTAAGTCTTAGCCACCAATTCAATCGTACAATTCGGACTTGCCATTTGGCGAAGAGTTCTCTCTGATCACTAAGGGCTTTTTCTTCCTTCGGGGCCGCTTTATCACCATTGATGGGATCATCGCCCATCCCGTCCAAGTCAGTCATCACGCTTTCTTAGATTTCTTTCTCTCAGGCTCTTGTAATAGTCCCTGATAACGGCGTCATCAATATGTGCGTTTCTTCGCCATTCTTCCACATTCCGTGTTTCGGCCCAAGGAGACCCCGGCTTGTGACAAAGTTCGGAAAGTTGCCATCCTGTACGGTGTCCGTAGACCTCCCATGTCTTTTCAAGGATCGCAATAGTTCGGCGATCCGACTTAGATATTCTAGGAGTCGTCTCGTTTAGTTCAAAGTCGACCTCAGTGGCAAGATCGACAATGGCCGCCTTCCCGCGATGTTTGAACTCATGATATAGCGAGGCGAAGACTGGGCCAAACTCCCAAGCCTCTGCGAATTCGTCATCAACCAGCGGGTCATCGTAAAATGCCATGTACCAGCCATGCGCTAGGTACACGAGCTTCTGAATTTTGAGGGGAGTTATCCCATGCTTCCCGTACTTTGACAGGAAGTAGTTAGCGACGGCCTTGGCTGGATAACCCACCGTCACGCTCCTTGCCGGGGCGTCCTGTGGGTCCCTATCGTCATCGGCGCGGCGTTTAGAGCCAGCATCACCAAAGAAATGTCAGAAAGGGCGAATCGGTGCCTTGATCGCGCGCCTGCTATTCTGGCGGCGATTCGGCAGGCTCCTTCCTGTGAGTGCCACCCCGCATGACGGCCCACGCCAGCGCCACGGGCGTTGCGTCGATGCTCGCGTCGTCTTCCATATCGGCTTTGGTGGGCTGATGGGTGGCCGGGTCGGTGGCCCGTCGGTCTCGGTCTACCATCGCCTCCTCTCCGTGAAGCTGTGTCCACACGATGGCATATGGGGACTCGGGGCGCATCTTTGCACACCCTGGGTGCATGGGTCACCTCGAAATTGCGTATGCCGCCACATGGCGCGCGGGCGTCGCGGTGGCACTGGAGAGCCGTTTTCGGCACTTTTCCATATAATCCCCTGTGAGACGGCATTACATTTTTTGCGGGATTCCCCGGGATTAAGTGGGATAAGTGGGATTCCGCTGGGCTGGCAACGACCCTTGGCGAGGATTGCTGGCCTGTCTCGCCTGCTGCAACGCGTTCGTTCTGAACCTCCATGGTCTGATGATGGCGAACGCGCCGCGCGCCATGCACCGCACCATGGTCCGGGGCCTCAGCCGATGACTGCGGTCGCCTCCACCTCGCAGCGGACATCGGGCGAATAGAGGGCCTGGACGCCCATCAGCGTCATCGAGGGCGGCGTCAGGCCCTCGAAGAGCGTCCTGTTGGCGGCGTTCACCACCTCGCCTTCCTCGAAGCGGTAGTTGGCGACGTAGGTGTTGAGGCGGACGATGTCCGCCACCGTCCCACCGGCCTCGGCGAGCACGCGGCGGATGTTCTCGTGCGCCTGCGCGAGCTGGGCCGCGAGGTCCGGCCCCACCGACTCGCTCTTCGCGTTCCAGCCGACCTGGCCCGAGAGATAGATGGTCTTGCCGCCCTCGGCCGCCACCGCGTGGCTCAGGCCGTAGGTCAGATAGTCCGGCACGTTGTCCGGGTTGATGTGGGTGAAGGTGGCCATGGGGTCCTCCGTCGTTGCGAGGGGGCGCGAGGCGGCGCCTCAGGCGGTCTTCTGCTCCGCGAGGTTGAGTTCCGCGATCATGGTCTCGCGCATCTTGAACTTCTGGATCTTGCCGGTGACGGTCATCGGGAACTCGTCCACGAAGCGCACGTAGCGCGGCACCTTGAAGTGGGCGATCTGGTCCTTGCAGAAGGCCTTGATCTCGTCCGCGTTCGCGTTTTCGCCCTCCCTGAGCTTGATCCAGGCGCAAAGCTCCTCGCCGTACCTCTCGTCCGGCACGCCGATCACCTGCACGTCCTGCACCTTGGGGTGGCGGTAGAGGAACTCCTCGATCTCGCGCGGATAGACGTTCTCGCCGCCGCGGATGACCATGTCCTTGATACGGCCGACGATGTTGCAGTAGCCCTCGCCATCGATGGTGGCCTGGTCGCCGGTGTGCATCCAGCCCGCTCCGTCGATCGCCTCGCCGGTCTTCTCCTCGTCGTTCCAGTAGCCGCGCATGACCGAGTAGCCGCGGGTGAGCAGCTCGCCGGTCTCGCCGCGCGGCACCACCTTGCCGTCCTGGTTCACGACCTTGACCTCGACATGGGGGTGCACGCGGCCAACGGTTGAGACCCGGCGCTCGATCGGGTCGTCGGTCGCCGACTGGAAGCTCACCGGGCTGGTCTCGGTCATGCCGTAGGCGATGGTCACCTCTTCCATGTGCATCTCGCCGATCACGCGGCGCATGACCTCGATCGGGCAGGGCGAGCCCGCCATCGTGCCGGTGCGGAGCGAGGAGAGGTCGAAGCGCGCGAACTCCGCATGGTCGAGCTCGGCGATGAACATGGTGGGGACGCCGTAGAGCACCGTGCAGCGCTCCGCTTCGACGCTGCGCAGCACCTCCAGCGGGTCGAAGGCCTCGCTCGGGTAGACCATGGTCGCGCCGAAGGCGGCCGACATCAGGTTGCCCATCACCATGCCGAAGCAGTGATAGAGCGGCACCGGGATGCAGACCCGGTCGCGCTCGCTCAGGCCCAGCGTCACGCCGTTGAAGTAGCCGTTGTTGAGGATGTTGTGGTGGCTGAGCGTTGCCCCCTTGGGGAAGCCCGTGGTGCCGCTGGTGAACTGGATGTTGATGGGGTCGTCGAACTGCAGCCGCCCGGCGAGCGCCTGCAGGCGGTCGCGATCGGCCGCGCCCGCGAGCCCCGGCACCTCGGCGAAGTTGTACATGCCGGGGGTGGTCTCGGTGCCGAGGCGGACGACCGTCTCCAGATGCGGCATCTTCTCGGCCTTCAGCGCGCCGGGCCGGGCCTCGTCGAGCTCCGGCGCAAGCCGGCGCAGCATCTCGATGTAGCGGCTCGACTTAAAGGCTTCGGCGGTGACCAGCGCCCGGCACTCGACCTTGTTCAGCGCGTATTCGAGCTCGGCCAGGCGATAGGCGGGATTGATGTTGACCAGGATCAGCCCGGCCTTCGCCGCGGCGAACTGCGTCACCGTCCATTCGCTGTTGTTGGGCGACCAGATGCCGATGCGATCGCCCGGCTCCAGGCCGAGCGCGAGCAGGCCGGCGGCGAACGCGTCCACCTTCTCCGCGAGCGTGCCGTAGCGCCAGCGCAGGTCCTGCTGCGGCACCACCAGCGCCTCGTTGTCGGGGAATCGTGCGGCGGTCCGGTCGAGCTGCGCGCCGATGGTGAGGCCGAGCAGCGGCTTTCCGCTTGCACCGCTCACGTAGCTCATGCCCTGCGGCGTCATGGTCCGTCCCTATCTCGTCCGGGCTGCCCGCCGCTGCGGGCAGGGAGCGCCGGTGCCCAGGGGCGGAATCGAACCACCGACACGCGGATTTTCAGTCCGCTGCTCTACCAACTGAGCTACCTGGGCTTAGGCCGGCACGCGCGCCTGTGTATAGGACACGGCGCGGCGGCTGTCTACGCGCCGAGAGCGGCTCTTGCCAGTCTCAAACGGCGAGGTATTGCACCGCCGTGAAGGCCGCGTAGCCGAGCAGCAGGAGCACGCCGAAGGGCCGTCCCAGCCGGATGCCCGAGAGCATCGCCGCGATCACGAGGCCGGTGACCCCCGCCAGCACCCAGATGTCGAGGTGCATGATTTCTTCGGGCACCGGCAGCGGTGTCACCACGGTCACGACGCCCAGGATTGCCAGGATGTTGAACACGCTGGAGCCGAGCACGTTGCCGATCGCGACTTCGGCGTGCTTGCGGTAGGCCGCGACCACGGTGGTCGCGAGCTCCGGCAGCGAGGTGCCGACCGCCACAATGGTGATGCCGATCACGGTCTCGGTGATCCCGAGGCCGCGCGCGATGATCGTGGCGGCGCCGACCATCAGGTGGGCGCCGATGCTGACGCCGGCGAGCCCGAGCAACGCGGCCAGCACGGCAAGCCAGATCGACTTCGGCAGGTGCTGGCGCTCCTCGGCCTCCTGGCTGTGGCGGCTGCCCGCTGCGCCGACCAGCCGGCGCTCGTGCCAGTATGAGGCGGCGGTGAGCACGCCGAGCACGACCAGCATCAGCGCGCCCTGCCAGGCGACGACCGTGCCGAACGAGACGAAGACCATGAGCAGCGCCGTGGCCCCGATCAGCGTCGCGCCGTCCCGCGCCGCCGCCTGCCGCGAGACCATGACCGGCGTGATCGCGGCGGCGAGGCCGAAGATCAGAAGGAGGTTGGCAATGTTGCTGCCGATCACGTTGCCGAAGGCGATGCCCGACGAGCCCCTGAGCGCAGCCTGCAGGGTGACCACCAGCTCCGGCATCGAGGTGCCGAAGGCCACGACCGTGGCCCCGATGAGCAGCGGCGAGACGTGCAGCCGCCGGGCAAGCGAGACCGAGCCCCGCACCAGCGCCTCACCGCCCACGAAGAGCAGAATGAACCCGCCGACGAGCTGGAGATGGGTCAGCGGGTCGAGCATCTGCCTCTGTGGCTCGTGGCGGCCGGCGCGCCGCCCCGCTCCAGCACGAAACGGCCGTGCGCTTCCGCCGGGTTGGAGACAAGCGTGACCGGGATCCCGAGCCAACGCGCCAGCGCGTCCTCGCCGTGCCGGGCGAGCGCGTCCAGCAGCGCCGGTGCGGCGCGGAGTGTGAGAGCGCGCGCGCCGCTCGCCGCCTCGCGACGGGCGGCGTCAGCCGCCTCGTGCGCCGCCGCCTCCAGCCGCAGCCTGCGGCCGCCGAAGGCTCCGGCGGTTGGCTCGGTGAGCGCCTGACGCAGGCTCGGGCCGAGACGCTGGCGGTTGACCTCGACCACCCCGCCGGCAGTGACCCCGAGCACGCGGTATGGCGTCCGGTCGGCCGCGAGCGCGCGTTTCAGCGCCTTGAGTTGGACTTCCCGCCGTCGGGTTCCGCCGCGGCCCGCAAAATCGATCGCGATCAGCCCGCTCAGGTTGCGCAAGGCGATCTCGCGGCCCGCGGCCTCGGCGGTCTCTGCGGCGGCGGCAGCGGCGGCCTGGCTCGTGTCGACGTCGATGGCGCAGAGCGCGCGGGTCTCCTCGATCGTGAGCCGGGCGCCGCCGGGAAGCAGGGCCTCCGGCTCCAGTGCCGCCTGAAGCCGGCCGGCGCAATCGTGGCGCTCGAAGAGCGGCGCGGTCTCCGATCGGCCGGCGCCGGCATCCGAGAACGCAGCAGCAAGGTCCGGCGCCTCGCTTCCTGCAAGCGCCTTGGCCCGCTCGAGCACCGCGCGGTCGTCGATGGCGATGCACGCGGTTCCCGGCGCCGCCACGTCGCGCAGCAGACGGCCCAGCAGCCCGCCCGCGTGCCAGAGGCGCCGGGGCGTCCGGTCGCGCTGGGCTGCAGCCTCGATCTCCTGCCAGCGCGCGGCCAACGTGGCGGCGGCGGCCGGCACCGCGTTCGGGTTGGTGGCGGCTGCACCCCTGATCGTCAGCGCACCGCCGGTCGCTCCGACTTCTTCCAGCGCGGCACCCAGCGCACGCTTGATCTCCGGATCGCCGAGGCGGCGCGAGAAACTGAGCCCGTGCCCGCCGGGGCGGAAGACGGCGTAGCGGCCGGCCAGCGCCGGCTTGCGCGTGACCCGCGCGCGCTTTCCTTCGTAGGCGTCGCAGACCACCTGCACGACCGGCGGCGCGCCGTCGGCGTCGAGGGTCCGTGCGCCTTGCAGGAACGCCTCCTCGCCCTCGCCGATATCGACGATGCAGGCGTCGATGCCCGACATCCGGCCGAGTGGTCGCGCCACGTGCAGATCGCCGATGCGGCTCGGGCTCGCGGACCACTCGATGAAGAACGCGACGGGTTTGCCGCCCGCGACCGCCGCCGCCTGCATGCCATAGGGGCTCGCGGTGATGAGTAACTCGTCGCCCATCGCCTCGATCACATGGGGCCGGGAGGCCGGGGCGGCAAGCCGAGGCCGGCCAGCAGTCCATAGGTCTCGTGCAGCGGCAGCCCCACCACGTTGGAATAGGAGCCGCCCACGAAGCGGACGAAGGCCGCCGCCCGCCCCTGGATCGCGTAGCCGCCGGCCTTCCCCTGCCACTCGCCGGCGGCGAGATAGTCCTCCATTTCCTCCGCCGAGAGCCGCTTGAAGGTCACGGCGGTGCGCACCAGGCGGCTCACGGCCCGGCCCGTCGGGTCGATCACCACGACTCCGCCGAAGACCCTGTGACGCCGGCCCGAGAGGAGTGAGAGGCTGCGCCGTGCGCTCTCCTCGCTCTCCGCCTTGTCCAGGATGCGCCGGCCGCATGCCACCACCGTATCGGCGCCGAGCACGAAGGCTCCCGGATGGCGCGCCGCGACGGCTGCGGCTTTCTCGTGGGCGAGCCGGGCCGCGTGCGCCTCCGGCTGCTCGCCGGGCAGCACGGTCTCGTCGAGAGCCGCAGGCTCGACCGTATCCGGCGCGTAGCCGATCTGCTCCAGCAGCACGCGCCGACGGGGCGACGCCGAGGCGAGCACCAGGGGCGGGCGAGAGGGTGGCGGGGCAGGGGGCACGCTCAGACCACCGGCGCTCGGGGCGCGCCGAAGCGCTCGCGCAGCTTCGCCATGAGCCCGTCCCGCACTTCCCGGTAGGCGAAGAGCCGGGTCTCGCGGTTGCCCTCGACGATGCTAGGATCGAGGGTGTGCCAGAACTCGATCTCGCAATGAGCGGTGCGGGTGAGCTCGATCGCCCGGTGTTGCGCTTCCGGCGAGAGCGAGACCACCATGTCGAAGGAGTCGCTTTCGAGATCGTCGAAGGTCTTGGGCCGGTGGCCGCCGATGTCGATCCCGATTTCCGCCATGACGAGGACCGCGAAGGGATCACGCCCGCCGCCGCTGCGCACGCCTACCGAATCGACGAAGAGCCGGGTGCCGAAGAGGCTCTTCATCAACCCTTCCGCCATGGGCGAGCGCACGGAATTCCAGGTGCAGGCGAAGAGGATACTGCCGGGGAGTACGCCCATGGCGGGGACTAGAGCCGGACATGCAGCGCATGGACGAGCGTGAACAGCCGCCGCGCCGTCGTCTCGTCGATATCGATGGTGCCGGCCAGCTCTCGCCGGATGATCTCGGCGCCGTCGTTGTGGCAGGCGCGCCGGCCCATGTCGATGGCCTCGATGCGCGAGCGCGGCGCGGTTCGGATGGCGTCGTGATAGGTGTCGCAGATCGTCGCGTAGTCGCGCAGCGTCTGGCGCAGCGCAGCCAGCAGCAGCACGGCCTGAACCTGCGGCACGCCCATGTCGTCATCGACATCGAGGAGCAGCCGCCCCTCCTCGCGGCCGATGCGCAGACGATAGGGGCCGCCCGATCCTGCGGCCGGCGCGAAGCTGCTCTCCTCCAGCAGGTCGTGGATGGCGATGCGCCGCTCGTGCTCGTAGTCCGGGCCGCGCCGAAAGCCGGCGCTCGGCTCCAGCACGACCTCCACCAGCCGGTCCGTGCCGGCCGGGTCCCCACCCACCCCTTCACTCCGAGCCGCCGCCGAGCCTGAGCGCCACCGAGAGCGCGTGGGCATGAAGCCCCTCGGCTTCGGCGAGCGTCACGGCCGCCGGGCCGATTTGCGCGAGGCTCGCGGCGTCGCAGCCGACGAAGGTCGTTCGCTTGAGAAAGTCCAAGGGCGAGAGGCCCGAGGAGAAGCGGGCGCTGCGGGCGGTCGGCAGCACATGGTTGGGGCCGGCCACGTAGTCGCCGATGGCCTCAGGCGTGTGGCGGCCGAGGAAGATGGCGCCGGCGCTGGTCACGGCGTCCGCCAGCCGGGCGGGCTCCGCCACCGCAAGCTCCAGGTGCTCGGGCGCGAGGCGATTGATCAGCGGCGGCGCCTCGTCGAGGGCGCCGACGACGATGACCGCGCCGTGATCCCGCCAGCTCGCGGCGGCGATGTTGGCACGCGGCAGCCGCGCGAGATGGGCCGCCACCGCCTCCCTCACCCGGTCCGCGAACGCCCCGTCGTCGGTGATGAGGATCGCCTGCGCGTCGCCGTCGTGCTCGGCTTGGGAGAGCAGGTCCGCGGCGATCCATTCCGGCTCGTTGGCGTTGTCGGCGACCACCAGGATCTCGGAAGGACCCGCGATCATGTCGATACCGACGGTGCCGAACACCAGCCGCTTGGCGGCGGCGACGTAGGCGTTGCCGGGGCCCACAATCTTGTCCACCGGCTGGATGGTCTCGGTGCCATAGGCGAGCGCGGCGACCGCCTGCGCGCCGCCGACCCGGTAGATCTCGGTGACGCCGGCGATCTCGGCGGCGGCCATCACCGCCGCATCGAGCGCGCCGTCCGGCGTCGGCACCACCATGGCGATGCGCCGCACGCCCGCGACCCGCGCAGGGATCGCGTTCATCAGCACGGTGCTCGGATAGGCTGCGGTGCCGCCCGGCACGTAGAGCCCGACCGCATCGAGCGGGCGCCAACGGGCGCCGAGTTGAACGCCCGCCTCGTCGCGGTAGTCGAGGTCGGCCGGCATCAGGCGGGCGTGGAATGACTCGATCCGTTCGGCCGCCTGCACGAGCGCGCCCCGCACGGCTTCGGGCGCTGCGGCGGCCTGCGCGGCGGCTTCGTCCGCCGACAGGCGAATGGTGTCGGGCGTGAGCGCCAGGCGATCGAAGCGCGCGGTGTAATCGAGCAGCGCCGCATCGCCGCCTTCGCGTACCGCGTCCACGATCGCCGCCGCGTCGCGATCGACGTCCTCGGCCACCCCCCGCCGCGCCGCGAGCAGAGCGTCGAAGGCGGCGGCGAAGCCCGCGCCCGCGCTATCCAGCCTGTGTGCCATTCACCGCCTCGCCGAAGCGCTCGATCCAGGCCTGGAGCTCGCCGGCCCGGGTCTTGAGCGCGGTGCGGTTGACCACGAGCCGGGCGGAGATATCGGCGATATGCTCCACCTCGACCAGGCCGTTGGCCTGGAGCGTCGCGCCGGTGCCCACCAGATCGACGATCCGCCGGCAGAGCCCCAGTCCAGGCGCGAGCTCCATCGCGCCGTTGAGCTTGATGCACTCGGCCTGCACGCCGCGGGCCGCAAAATGGCGGCTCGTCACGTGCGGATACTTGGTGGCGACCCGCACATGGCTCCAGCGCGAGGGATCGTCCCCGGTCGCGAGTTCCGCCGGTTCCGCCACCACCATGCGGCAGAGGCCGATACGCAAGTCGAGCGGCGCATAGATCTCGCGGTAATCGAACTCCATCAACACGTCGTTGCCGACGACGCCGAGCTGGGCCGCGCCGAAGGCGACGAAGGTGGCCACATCGAAGCTGCGAACCTGGATCAGCCCGAGCCCCGGGTCCGAGGTGGCGAAGCGGAGCTGGCGCGCATGCTCGTCCGCGAACGCGGCCTCCGGCTCGATACCGGCGCGCGCAAGCAGGGGCGAAAGCTCGCGCGCGATCCTGCCCTTGGGCAGCGCGAGCAGCAGGCCGTCGCTCACGGTCGCTCCTCCCGCTCCTGCACCGCGGCCATGCGCGGCTCTTCCAGGTCCTGGAACAGGCAGGCGAGGTGGCCGGCCTCGATCCATACCTCGCCGCCGTCCTGAAAGAGGAGCCGCACCACGGTCGCGGACCGGCCGGGCTCGGCGACCATCCCTGCGAGCTTGAGCAGATGTGCCGGCTCGGAGCGGTCGATGCCGCGCAGCTTGACTGCGGAGACCGCGTCGAAGTGGATCGCGGCCCTCGCCTGGCCCGCGGGGCCGCCCTCGGCCTCGCGGCAGCGGCGCACGACGATGGCCGCAAAGCGGCTGTCGGCGGGCTCGAAGGCCATCTCGCCCACCGCGAAGACGGCGTCCTCAAGGCATGCCGAGATCACGGCGAGATCGCCGGCATCCTCCGCCCGCAGCTTGAGACGCGTGCACGCCGTCAATGATGGACCCGGTCGATCTCGGCGCCGCAGGCCGCGAGCTTGTCCTCGATCCGCTCATAGCCGCGATCGAGGTGGTAGACCCGGTGCACCACGGTCTCGCCCTCGGCGGCGAGCCCTGCGAGGACCAGCGACG
Organism: Alphaproteobacteria bacterium; assembly: GCA_965207055.1. Classification (GTDB taxonomy): domain Bacteria; phylum Pseudomonadota; class Alphaproteobacteria; order UBA828; family UBA828; genus WTGU01. Next base: position 291,477 of record CBDBLP010000002.1, read on the forward strand.
ACGAGGCCCTGAGGTCGGTGGCCATCACCTGCGCGCCGGTCAGCGACGCAACGCCCCGCACCAGCGCGGTGGCGCCGCGCACCGCGATATCCGCGCCCATGCGGCGCAGCTCCTGCACGTGCATGAAGCGATTCTCGAAGATCGTCTCCGTGATCATCGCGGCTCCGTCGGCGACCGTCATCAGCGCCATCGCCTGCGCCTGCAGGTCGGTGGGGAAGCCGGGATAGGGCCGGGTCGTCACGTCCGTCGCGGTGGGTCGGCCGTTGCCGCGCACCCTGAGCCCGCGCGGCGTCTCGGTGATGCTGACTCCGGTGGCCTCCAGATATTCGAGCAGGGAGCGCAGCAGCGCCGCCGGCGCGCCGGCAAGCTCGACATCGCCGCCCACGATGGCGGCGGCCAGCGCATAGGTGCCGGCTTCGATCCGATCGCCCAACACGTGATGCTCGGCTCCGGAGAGCGATTCCTTGCCCTGGATCACGAGCTCGTCGGTGCCGATTCCGCCGATCTCCGCGCCCATCGCGTTCAGGCAGAAGGCGAGGTCGGCGATCTCCGGCTCGCGCGCAGCATTGCGGATTACCGTCTCGCCCTCCGCCAGCGTCGCCGCCATCATCAGGTTCTCGGTCGCTCCCACCGAGGCGAAGGGCAGTCTGATCTCGGCCCCGCGCAGCCGCCCGGGCGCGTGCGCCTGGATGTCGCCGTCCTCGAGCACGACCCGGGCACCGAGCCGGGTGAGCCCGTCGATGTGCAGGTCCACGGGGCGCGTACCGATGGCGCAGCCGCCGGGGAGCGAGACGGTCGCCCGCCCCGTGCGGGCGAGCAGCGGGCCGAGCACCAGGACGGAGGCGCGCATCCGGCTCACCAGCTCGTAGGGCGCCGTGGTGCTGGTGATCTGGCGAGCCCGGAGCGAGAGCACCCGCCCGGCATTGCCGCCGTGCCGCGCGTGGCCGTCCATGCCGATCTCGACGCCGTGCTGGGCGAGAAGGTGCGCGAGCGTCGTGATGTCGGTGAGGTGCGGGATGTTGGCGAGCGTGAGCGTCTCTTCGGTCAGCAGGCACGCCGCCATCAGCGGCAGGGCCGCGTTTTTGGCGCCAAAGATCTCGATCTCGCCCTGAAGCGGGCGGCCGCCCCTGATGCGAATACTGTCCATGAACCGCCCCTGGCGCCGGGGCGCGGCGCCGCCGTGCGTCCGCACATGCCCGGCGCGGCCGCCCTGTCCGCTCTCGCCGGCGCACCATAGGCGAGCAGGGCCGGAGGAACAAGCGGAGGCTGGTCGCGCGAGCCGGATGGTCGCGCGCGGCGCCGGTCGTGTTAGGGCCTTCCGCTAAGAGCCGCTGGACACTGAGACGAGCACGGAGTCCTTGCAACAGTGAGGGCGGTCGCTCAGACCGGTCGAACTCCGCTGACTCAAGCGCCCGGAGGCGCCAAGCCATGATGGCCAGCGGGCGGCTCACGGTGCTAAATGGAGGCATGACCCTGGACACGGCGGAGCGCGGCACGATCGAGGCCGAGGAGCGGCAGGACACGATGGCGGGCGGTCAGGAGCCGGCGGCGCTCGATGGGTCCCTCGGCGGTACGGTCTGATGCGGCCTCTGGACTTCATTTCCATCGGCCGCTCGTCGGTCGACCTCTATGGCGGCCAGGTCGGCGGCCGCCTGGAGGACATGCGGACCTTCAACAAGTACATCGGCGGCTCGCCCACCAACACGGCAGCGGGTGCCGCGCGGCTCGGCATGAAATCGGCCGTCATCACGCGCGTGGGCGACGAGCACATGGGCCGCTTCATCCGCGAGCAGCTGCGGGCCGAAGGGGTCGACGTGCGGGGCGTCATCACCGACCCGGAACGCCTGACCGCGCTGGTGCTGCTCGGCATTCGCGACCAGGAGCAGTTCCCGCTCATCTTCTATCGCGAGAACTGCGCGGACATGGGGCTCACGCCCGAAGACATCGACCCGGACTTCATCGCCGAGGCCCGCTGCGTGCTCGCCTCCGGTACCCACGTCTCGCACCCGCAAACCGAAGCCGCGACGCTCAAGGCGGTCGATCTCGCCCGCGCAGGGGGCGCCAGGACGATCCTCGATGTCGACTACCGTCCCAATCTCTGGGGCCTCGCGGGGCACGGCGCGGGTGAGAGCCGCTTCATCGAATCAGGCGCCGTCACCACGAAGCTGCAAGGGATCCTGGACCGTTTCGACGTGATCGTCGGAACGGAGGAGGAGTTTCACATCGCGGGCGGCGCGACCGACACGCGCGAGGCGCTCGCCAACGTCCGCGAGGTGACCGAGGCAGCCCTGGTCTGCAAGCGGGGCGCCGCAGGCGCCACCGCGTTCGAAGGGCCGATCCCGCCGATCCTCGACGAGGGGATCAGCGGCGAGACCTTCCAGGTCGAGGTGTTCAACGTGCTGGGCGCCGGCGACGGCTTCATGGCGGGCCTCCTCAAGGGATGGCTCTCCGGCGAGGACTGGGCCGAGACGCTCCGCATCGCCAATGCGTGCGGCGCGCTCGCCGTCTCGCGTCACGGCTGCACGCCCTCCTACCCCAGCGCCGTCGAGCTGCGCCACTTCCTGGATCACGGTCCTGCGACGCCCGCCGTGCGCCACGATACGCGCCTGGAGCAGATCCACTGGGCGACCAACCGGGCGAGGAGTTGGCCGAGCCTCCGCGTCTTCGCCTTCGATCACCGCACGCAGCTCGAAGAGATCGCGGCCGACCGCGGTGCTCCGCAAGAGCGCATCGGCCGCTTCAAGCGCCTCTGCCTGGATGCGGCGCTGCGGGTTGCCGACGGGCGCGCGGGCTACGGCATACTCTGTGACGGCCGCCTGGGCCGCGATGCGCTCTATGCCGCGGTGGGGACGGGCCTCTGGATCGGCCGCCCCGTCGAGAAGCCCGGATCGCGGCCGCTGGAGGTCGAGATCGGCGACGACTTCGGCTCAGGCCTGGCCGAATGGCCGGCGGAGCAGGTGGTGAAGGCGCTTTGCTTCTATCGCCCAGACGACCCCGATGAGCTGCGCGCCGCCCAGGAGTGCACGGTCAAGCGGCTGGCCGAAGCGGCGCGCGCCAATGGTCTAGACTTCCTCCTCGAGGTCATTCCGTCGAAGTTCGGACCGGCCGACGAGGCGATGACCGCCGCCATCGTCGAGCGCTTCTATGCCATCGGCGTCTATCCCGACTGGTGGAAGCTGGAGCCGATGACCTCGGATGCCGCCTGGCGTTCGACCTGCGACGCCATCATTACCCACGACCCCCATTGCCGGGGCATACTGGTGCTCGGCCTGGACGCACCTGCCGAAGAGCTGCACGCGAGCTTCCGCGCCGCGGCCAGGCACGACCTGGCCAAGGGCTTCGCGATCGGCCGCACCATCTTCGCCGATGTCGCCCGGGGCTGGATGGCCGGCACCATGACCGACGACGAGGCAACGACGCGAATGGCCGACAACTTCGCACGGCTGTGCGTGGCCTGGGACGAGGCCCGCGCCCGATAGGAAACGAGGAGACCGGAACGTGAGCGACCTTCTGCGGAAGCCTTCGGGCTCGACAGGCAAGATCATCGACATCACGCCCGAAGACGCCGGCTGGCGTTACGTCGGCTTCGCGGTCTACGCGCTCAAGGCCGGGGAGACCGCCGGCGAGGAAAGCGGCGCGCGCGAAGTCATCCTGGTCATGGTCGAGGGCAAGGCCCATCTGGCGACGCCCGAGGCGGATTTCGGCGTGCAGGGCGCGCGCATGAGTGTCTTCGAGCGCACCAAACCCCATGCCGTCTACGTCCCCAACGGGACTTCCTGGTCGGCGCGGGCCGAGACGGACTGCACCATCGCGGTCTGCTCGGCGCCGGGCGCGGGCGGCCATGCCGCCGCCGCCATCGACCCCGACACGATTCCGCTGCTGGAGCGCGGCAAGGGCGCCAACACGCGCTACATCCACCCCATCGCCATGGACGACGCCGATGTCGCCGACAGTCTGCTAATCACCGAGGTGTACACGCCCCAGGGCCACTGGTCGAGCTATCCGCCGCACCGCCACGATGCCGATGAAGGCGATGAGATGACCTACCTGGAGGAGACCTATTACCACCGCATCGACCCGCCCCAGGGTTTTGGCATCCAGCGGGTCTTCACCGAGGACGGCGAGCTGGACGAGACCATGACGGTCTCTGACGGCGACACCGTCATCGTCCCGCGCGGCCACCACCCCTGCGGCGCGCCCTACGGCTACGACATGTACTACCTGAACGTCATGGCCGGCCCGAAGCGCGAGTGGCGCTTCCGGAACCATCCCGACCACGACTGGATCATCGAGCGCGATTCAGCCTCGTGACCGAGGCGAGGAGCGCGGGCTTGGGGGCGGATCAGATCGCCTGCGGTTCAAAATCGCTCGGCGCGGTCGGCATGACGCCCTGCAAGAGCGCCACCGATTTTTCGAGCCCTTCCAGCGAGTTCAGCAGCACGTCCTCGTGCTCGATCGAGAGCCAGCCGTCGTAGCCCGCCATCGTCAGGCGATAGCAGAACTGGCGCCACCACTCTTCGCCATGCCCGAACCCGAGCGTGATGTACGACCAGCTGCGGGCGGGGATGTCCATCAGGCTCCCGTTCTCGAGCAGCGAGGTCGTCGCCTGAACCGGCGGGTTGAGAAGCGTGTCCTTGGCGTGAACGTGGTAGACCGCCTCGCCCAGCGCCTCGGCAGCGACCAGCGGGTCTGCGCCCATCCAGAAGAGGTGTGACGGGTCCAGGTTCGCGCCGACCATCGGCCCCACTTCGGCGCGCAGTTTCAGCAGGGACGGGACGTTGTAGACGCATTGGCTGCCGTGGAGCTCCAGGGCGATCCGTTCGACCCCGCTCTCCCGGGCAAGTGCTGCGATCTCGGCCCAGAAGGGGAAGAGCACGTCTTCCCATTGGTAGCGCAGAATTGCCTGGGTCTCCGGCGGCCAGGAGGCGACGACCCAGTTCGGCATGGTGTCGCCGGCGCAGCCTGCGGGCAGGCCCGACATGGTGCACACGGTGCGCACGCCCATCTCGCCCGCGACGCGAATCGTGTCCTTCAGGCACGCGCCCTGCTCCGGCTGCGTCGGATGCACCGGGTTGCCGTTGGCGTTGAGGGCGATGACCTCGAGCCCACGCGCCTCGAACGCCGCGAGGAAGGCCTGGCGCGCCGCCGGGCTTTGCTTCATCACCGCGAGATCGAAGTGCGGCGCGGTCGACCAGCCGCCGGTGTTGACCTCGATGCCGGAGACGCCGAGCCGCGCGGCCGTATCCAGAAGCTCCTCGAAGGGCATCGCACCGAGGCTGTCGGAGACGAATCCGAGTTTCATTGTCTGCGACTCCCATGTCGGCTCGCATCGACGCTGCGAGCGGCCTCATTAAACGAAACCGGCCCCCGGCAGCAGCCGGGGGCCGGTCACTCTGGTCAAAGAGCGGTTGCTACTGGGCCAGGCAACTGTCGTGGTTGTCGTTACTGCAGACGTCGAGACCGGTGTAGATCGGGTCGTCGACCTGCTTGCCCTCGACGATGTCCTTCATGATGTACATGGACATGTAGCCCATCTCGAAGGGCCGCTGGCCGACGTTGCCGTTGGCGAGGCCCTCGGCCAACTGCTCCATCTGCATCGGCAGCGTGTCGGCGACGACGATGGTGAGCGAACCGTCATTCAGGCGGCCCATGTAGGGCTCCACAGCCTGACGATAGGCATTGTCGTACCACTGGGTGAACGCGCCGGTGGAGAGGAACACCGTCATGTCCGGATTGGCGGCCAGGATATCGGTCATGCCGTTCACGGCGACGTTGCCGTCGTCGTTCGTGATCAGCGGACAACCGGAGATCTCGGTCCAGCCACCCTCGCCGGCGAGAGTCGCGCCCGGAGGCGTGCCGGTGTCGGCACCGGCCAGCGTGTCGCGGGCACCCTTCAGGCGCTCGTTGTGATTGGCTGCAGCCGCGCCGCCGGTCTGCAGGCAAATGGTGCCGCCGTCGGCATGGCGCGCCATGGCGAGCTTGGCGAGGTTGACGCCGATGTCATAGTTGTAGGTGCCCACATAGGTGGTGCGGAGACCGGCATCCTCGGGCAGCAGGTCCGAGTCCCAGGTCATCACCGCAATACCGGCTTCCTGCGCAGCCCTCAGCGCCTTGGCCATCGCCGGCGCGTTGGAGGGTGCAACCGCGATGCCGTCGACACCCTTGGAGATGAGATCCTGAACGATCTGGATCTGCTCCATCTCGGTGTGCTCACCGGGGCCGATGTATTCGCAGGTCACGTCCGCGAGCTCTTCCTGAGCCTTGTAGCAGCCGTCACGGGCGAGGTCGAAAAACGGATTGTTCATCGCCTTCGGCACCAGCGCGAAGGTGTAGTCCGCCGCCTGGGCGATGCCCGGTGCGACAAAGGCCGCCACCGCGGCGGCGAGCACAAGCTTCTTCATGAGTTGTCTCCCTTCAGTTCAAGATTGTGGAGGCGTTGTCAGTTCCGCCTCCGGTTACGAATTTGCTCCAGAAGGACGGCCAGGATCAAAAACAGGCCGACAAAGAACTGTTGCCACAGAGCGTCGATGCCTGCAAGCAGCAGCGAGTTTCGGATGAGCTCCATCAGCCCCGCCCCGATCGGCGCGCCGATGGCAAAGACGACCCCGCCCAGCAGGTTGGCGCCCCCGATGACCGAAGCGGCGATGACGTTGAGCTCGTAGGTCAGACCGAGGGCGTTGGTCACCGAACCGAACCAGCCGACCATCAGGAAGGCCGCGAGGCCTGCGCAGAGCGAGCTGACCACGTAGACCGAGACCGTAACGCGCTCCACGGGAATGCCCGAGAGCTTCGCGGCCTGCGCGTTGCCGCCGATGGCGATCACCCAGCGGCCCCAGGCCGAGTAGCGCCAGACCAACGAGAACACCATGGTCAGGAATATCAGCACCCAGACCGGATTCGGCACGCCGATGACGCTCGAGCCGCCGATCCACTCGAAGAGGTCCTGATCGGGGCCGAAATTGTAGATCATCTTGTTGTTGGAGACGACCATGGCGATCGACCGCGCTATCGCCAGCATCCCCAGAGTCACGACGAAGGGCGCTAATCGCAGGTAGGCGATGAGCACGCCGTTCACGAGGCCGACGAGCGCCGCCGTGCCCATGCAGGCCACGAAACCCAGGACGATCCCGTGACCCGACTGCATCACCAGGCCGGCGACGATGCCCGTGAGCCCCATCAGGGAACCGACCGACAGATCGATGCCCGCCGTGCAGATCACCGCGGACATGCCGAGCGCCATGATGCCGAAAAAGGCGAAATTGCGGGTGATGTTGAACAGATTGCGGTCGGTCATGAACACGTCCGAGACGAAGGACATGACCACGACGATCACGGCGATGGAGACGAGCACCCAGAAAGGCTGCGTGCGGAAGGCAGCCTGCAGCCCGGTCAACTCTTGCCGCTGCGTTACGCTCTCGTCGATTTCAGCGAAGGATTTCCGGTCGGGATCGGTCATGCGCTCTCGATCGCCCCCGTTATCAGTCCCGTGACTTCCTCGGGGCTCGTGTCCACGATCGCCTTGTCCGAGACCTTCCTGCCGCGCCGCAACACGGCGACCCGGTCGCACACCGCGAACACGTCCGGCATTCTGTGCGAGACCAGGACAACGGCGTGACTGGTTTCCTTCAGGCGCTCGATCAGCGCCAGGACTTCCGCGACCTGGCGCACCGAAATGGCCGCCGTCGGCTCATCCATCAGCACCAGTTTCGGGTCCGAGAGGCGGGTGCGCGCGATCGCAACCGCCTGGCGCTGCCCGCCCGACATCTGCCGCACGAGGTCCCGCGGTCGGGTTTCGGACTTGAGTTCGGTGAAGAGTTGGCCCGCACGCCGGAACATGGCCTGGTGGTCGAGATAGCGGAAGGGTCCGAAGCGCTTCTTCCGCTCCCGGCCCAGGAAAACGTTCGCAGCGGCCGTCAGATTGTCGCAGAGCGCGAGGTCCTGATAGACGATCTCGATCCCGTGCTCGCGCGCATCGATGGGCTTGTGGAAGTGGACTTCCTGTCCCTCGATCCGGATCGCCCCCGCCGTCGGCGGATAATTGCCGGCGACGATCTTCATCAGCGTCGACTTGCCTGCGCCGTTGTCGCCCATGAGCCCCACCGCCTCGCCCGCGGAGACGGCCAGATCGACTTCCTGCAGGGCCTGAATCGCGCCGAAGCTCTTCGTGATGCCCTCGAGTTCGAGCAGGCTCACTCTCGGCTCTCCCCTCCTGCAGCCCGCCGGGCGGCGGCACCGCGGCCGGCGCCCTCCCGACCGTGACTTAAACCCTTTGCACCGCCCGTTGCAACCGTCGACCCCGAAGGGAGCCGAGCATCGTCCTTGCCGGTATGACGAGGCAGCCTCTGCCGCCTCTCGCCCGGCGTGTTGTTAAGCGTCGAAAGCGCCCCCGGGCGGCGCGCCCGTCTCGACTGCATCAACGAAGGCGAGACCCGCGCCCTCACCCCCGCCGACCAGCGTCGCAGAACTTACAGAGACATCTTCCGATGCAGACAGGGATGCTTGCCGGGGCGACCCAGCCGCTGCGCCCATTCCAGAGGAGACGCCCGCCGTCGACCCCGTCGGCCGCGACACCTCCTGGTCGAACACCACCGGCGCTCGTGCGCGCCGGGCCGTGGCCACCACCCGGCCGACCCGCGTCAAGGTCCGCTCTGTCCCGATCGCGCAAGAGCCGACATCGTGGTCGACGAAATCGTTCGGCACATCGACCACCGCCAGCGCGGGCTGTCCCGACTCCAGTCCGTCCGTCGGTGCGTCCTTTGCGCGGTGGAACAATGTCGGATCGGGCGGGGCTGAACGGCGTGGCGCCGTCCGCCTCGGTCGATCCGTCTTTGCCTGTTTAACGCGGCACGGGCATGGAGGGGCGCAGCGAGTCGAGCAGCGCCGGGTCCAGGGGGTCGAGTGGGCGCCCGGCGATTTCCTCTGCTGCCGCCCAGACCTGGGGCAGGTGCGCCACCATGGTCGTTCGTCCGGCGCGGCTGCGGACGACGTACTGGTTGTTGGCCCAGTCCGAGGCCTGGCAGCCGTAGTGATCGAGGATGCGGTTGACCAGAGAGACGCGGCGCAGCCGGCCGAGGTAGCGCTCGCGCCCACTCTCGGGCGCGCGGCCCTGGCCGGCGTCGGTGCTGGCCTCGGTCCAGTGGACGGTGCCGTCGGCCATCATCGCGCAGAACGCACACATGGCGCGCTCCTAGAGCCTGAAGGGCGAGGCCCGGCGATGCGCCATGCGCCGCCGGGCCACTGGATACCGCTCTCGCAAGTCCGCCCGTCAGGCGGCGAGCGAATACTCCTCGTACTCGGACTCGCAGGGATGCGTGTCGGTAATGTGGAGCGACCGCTGCTTCAGCGAGATCATGATCGAATGGTTGCTCTGCAGCCGCAGCGTCTCCGCCTCGTCCTCGTCATAGTGGGCGCAGATCGAGTGCGGATAGGCGAAGTGGTCCGCCATCGCCGACTTGATGGTGGAGACTTCCAGCTCCTGCGACTGGCGCAGCAGGCGTTCCAGGCGCACGTGGCGGTACATGGTGTTGGGCCAGAGCTTCACCACCTCCGATTCCACATCCAGTTCGCAGAAGTGGTTGGAGTGGGTGAGCAGCCCGTCCTCGGGATAAATGAAGGCCTCCTTGTCGGGGCTGGTCTCGATGTCGATTGCGATGCCGTCCTCATGGGCGATGAGGAAGTTCATGCTGACCGAGCGGTTGGTGCCGCAGACGCCGAGGATCGCCTCCTGCATGTTGCGGGCGTTGAGGATGTCGCGCACGCGCATGCGGTAGGGCTTTTCGTATTGGTACTTGCCGTCCTCTGGCGTCAGCAGCGCATTGATGACCACGCCGATGCCGTTCTCGTTGACGCCCTGAAGGCCGCCGATGGTGCCGACTTCGCCGATGTGGATGAAGTCCGGCCCGTCGTCCCGTTTCACCCGCGAGACCACAGTGTTGATGTCCTTCACCCAGTCCCAGTTCTGGCCGATCATGGTGTCGCCGTTCTTCGAGCGCTCGGGCAGCACCGCGAAGGAGGTGCAGGCGTCCATGGCGGTGGGCTGGAACTGCGCCTGAGCATTGCTCTTCATCATGTTGACGAGCATTTCGTAGCGCACGTTGAGAAGGGTGATCTCCTCCAGGCTGCGACCCGAGCCCTCGACCACGCCGTCGATCTCGTCCCAGAAAATCGGGTCCTTGGGCCGCAGCGCCTCGGCCCACCTTGCGGATTCGGCCATCAGCGCATCTTTCTCGAAGCCCAGGATCTGGAAGCGCTTGAGATAGCGCTCGAGGTTCTGGCCGATCTCCTTCGACATGATCTCGCCGTGGGCACGGCCACGATCCCTGGGATCGCCCGTCAAATTCAGCACTGGCTTGGTCATCGGTTGCCTCCTGCGTGGCCTCGTTGTGCCGACTTATCCTAATTCTTGTTCTTGCACGATCAGGCCGTATCGTTCCGAATGGCGCGAGCATAGCGCCCGCACTGGCGCAAGAGAAGCCGGAATGAGTGCCGCGACGGCGCTGGTGCCGGTCAGGGGGGGCGCGAACGCAGGCACAGAAGCGAAGGCGCGGCTCGCGGATTGTCGTGCTACCGTTGCGGCGTTCGGATGCGCCGCTTCCCCTGCGACGCGGGGAGGCGGCTCCGACGGTGGGAGGCCGCCATGAGGACGATTGCAGCGACCACGACGGCGATCCTGGCAGCACTGATGCTGGCCGGGACGAGCGCCGCCGAGACCCCTCTCGAGCGGGGCACGTATCTGATGGAGAGCGTCGCCGCCTGCCCGGTCTGTCACACGCCGTGGGACGAGGACGGCCAGATCGCCGACATGCATTTCGCCGGCGGCCTGGTGTTCGAGGAGGACGAGTACACGGCCTACGCGTCGAACATTACGCCCGATGTCGAAACTGGTATTGGTGGCTGGAGCGACGAGGAGATCATCGTTGCGATCCGCGAGGGCAAGCGACCGGACGGCTCCCTCATCGGCCCCGCAATGCCAATTAGGCTCTACCGCGGCCTCTCGGACCGGGATGTACAAGCCCTCGTCGCCTATCTGCGCTCCATCCCACCGATCAAGAACGAAGTGCCGGCCTCCGAGTACGATATTGAATTGCCCGCCGACTACGGCCCGCCGCTCGGCGAGGTGCCCGAGGTGGCCTATTACGATCTCGGCGCCTACGGCGCCTATCTCTCGGGCCCGATCGCCAACTGCACGTACTGCCATACCCCGATCGAGGACGGCTGGCGGGAATACGAGAACATGCTGGGCGCCGGCGGCCACGAGATGGAGGGGCCGTGGGGCGAAACCGTGGCCCGCAACATCACGCCGGACTGGGATACCGGCCTCGGCCGCTGGAACAGCCGCAAGATGCGGACGGCGATCACCAAGGGGCTGAGGCCCGATGGCGACGAGCTCGGCCCGCCGATGCCCTACGCGCGCTACGATACGATGGATCGCCAGGACCTCAGTGCGATCCTCGCTTACGTGCGCTCGCTGCCCCAGATCGAGAACGATACCGACTGAGCGCTGTCGGGCGCCGAGCGGAGCGGTGGAACGTTGCGCGCAGCGGCACGATTGCGCCTTGACGGGTTAACGCGCGAACGGGCAAGCTTCCGCAGTTTTCGGGACTGGGAGGCTGGTCAATGACCCTTCGGCAGGTTCCCGTAATTGATATTGCTCCCTTTCTCGGCGGCGAGCGCGAGGGCAAGGCGCGCGTGGCGGCCGAGGTCAAGCAGGCGTGCGAGGATATCGGCTTCTTCGTCATCACCGGCCACGGGATCGACCCGGCGCTGACCGGGGCGACCCACGACGTCAGCCGGCGCTTTTTCGATCTGCCCTTGGCGGAGAAGATGACGATCGAGCGCTGGGCGGACGACGTCATCAGGGGCTACAGCCCCGCCCTCAAGGAATGCCTGGCCGAGAGCCGCGGCGAGCGGGGCCCCGGGGACCTCAAGGAATCGCTGACCATCGGACCGCCCGATGTGCCGGACGAGCCCTACTACCACTGCACCGAGGCCGGCCAGCACTTCGTCGAAAACCGCTGGCCGGCGCGCCCCCCTGAGCTCAAGGAGACGTGGCTCGCCTATTGGGACGCGATGGAGCAGCTCGCTTTCACGCTGATGCGCATCTTCGCCAGCGCCCTCGATCTCGACGACGGCTATTTCGATACGCGGGTCGACAAGCATGTCAGCCAGTTCCGGGTCCTCAACTACCCGGATCAGCCGGAGCCGCCTCTGGAAGACCAGTTTCGCGCCAGCGCGCACTCCGATTTCGGCGCCTGCACGATCTGCGCGATCGAGGACAAGCCCGGCGGCCTTCAGGCGATGAACCGCGAGGGCGAATGGGTGGACGTACCGGTCGTGCCCAATGCCTTTTGCATCAATCTCGGCGACCAGATGCAGATGTGGACCAACGACCGCTGGGTCTCCACCCTGCACCGCGTGATCAACCCGCCGCGGGACTTGGCGAACGACAGCCGCCGGCAGTCGATGATCTTCTTTTTCTATACGAACTACGACAGCGTCATCGAGTGCTTCCCGGCCTGCCAGAGCGCGGACAATCCGGCCAAGTACCCGCCGGTCACCACGGGCAAGAACCTGCTCGACAAGTTCCTGATGATGACCGCCATCGGTGCCTCGGGCGAACGCGCGTCCGATCAGCCCTGAAGCGCCGGGCGGAACCCCAGGCAACAATAATAGAGCCTCTTGAAGGCTCATAACCGAACGACAAGAGAGCCGCTCCAAGGCTCATAACCAAGGGAGGCAACCATGATCAAACGGGCGAGACTCGCGGTGCTAGCGATCGCTGCCCTGGCACTGACGGTGACCGGCATCTTCGGCCCTTCGCCGGCCGCAGCCCAGGAGGACAAGTACAAGGTCTTCGTCAGCGTAGGATTCGAAGGCAACACCTGGATGGATGCGGCGCAGAACCTCATTCGCTCGATGGCCAAGACCAAGGCCTTCAAGGACCGGGTGGAGCTCAACATGCAATCGGCACGGGCCGATATTCAGACCCAGATCCAGCAGGTCAACGCCATGGTTCAGGGCGATGCCGATATCATCATCCTGTGGCCGAACTCGCGCACTGCGCTCAATCGCTCGATTCGTCAGGCGTGCCAGAGGGGCATCATCGTGATGACCTTCGACGCCTCGGTGACCGAGCCCTGCGCCTACCATATCGGCCTCGATCAGACCTGGGCCGGCGCGGGACCCGCGGAGTATCTGGCCGAGGAGCTTGGCGGCAAGGGCAGCATCATCGTCATGGGCGGCTACCCCGGGCACTACATCGATCATGCCCGCACCGACGGCGCCATGGAGGTCTTCTCCCAATACCCCGACATCGAAATCCTGGTCCATGCCTACAGCAACTGGAACAACGCCCACGCCAGGCAGGAGCTGACCAAGATCGTCGCCACCCACGGCTGGGACAACATCGACGGGCTGTGGACCCAGGTGGGCTGCTACATGCTCTCGCAGATCCAGGTCGAGGCCGGCCGCGCAGACCAGCTCGTGCCCTGCGCGGGTAACGGCACCAACGGCCACCGCATCGCCATCGCCGAGCCCGGCACTGTGCCGGGTGCGCTGGGCATGAAGAGCAGCTCCATGGGCTCGCCCAACTGGCTGGGTGCCTACGCGCTCAAGATCGCCGTGGCCTATGCCGACGGTGGAGCGGAGCCGCCGCGATTCACCCAGGTGCCGATGCCGCTGGTCGAGCCGGGCCAGGTGGTGGTGTGCACCAAGGGGACGCGCGAGGAGCTGCTCGAGCGCAACTGCAACACCTACCATCCTGATCTCGGGGTGCCGCCGAACTACTTCGTCGACGTTTGGCATCCCTGGGTCAGCGAGCTCGATCTGTTCTCGGCGCTCGAGGGCAAGGTACCGGAAGGTCAGTAGTAGACGGCCTGACAGGGAGGCACTCTGTCCTGTGCGGGACCTGCGCAAGCGGGTCCCGCACGAACGCCTCCGCCAGGCCTGACGCGCTGCCGTGGAAGAGAGCGGGAGCGGGGCGCCTGCATTCGAAGTCGTCGGACTGAGAAAGCACTTCGGCGCCACGGTTGCCCTGGATGATGTGTCGCTGGCGGTCGAGCCCGGCGACGTGCATGCGCTGCTGGGCGAGAACGGCGCCGGCAAGTCCACGCTGGTCAAAATCCTCAGTGGCCTGATCCGGCCCGACGCCGGGGAGATTTTCCTCTTCGGCGAGGGCGCGCGGCTCGGCGCCCCCAGGGCCGCGCACCGCAGCGGTATCCAGACCGCCTATCAGGAAATCTCGCTGATCAAGGATCTCTCGGTCACGCAGAACATGCTGCTGCCCTACGAGCCTGCGCTGCCCTTGGGACAGGTGCGCCGGCGGCGTTCGGAAGAGCTCGTGCGCGACATCTTCCGGGAACTCGGCCTCGACGATATCGACCCCCGCGCCGAGGTTTCGGCTCTCGACCTTTCCACACAGCAGCGTATCGAGATCGCGCGTGCGGTCTCGCGCGAGCCCAGGATCCTGCTCCTGGACGAGCCGACCTCGGCGCTTTCCGGCAAGGACGTGGAATGGCTGCAGGGGTTGATCGACGGGCTGCGGCAGCGGGGCGTCACCACGGTCTTCATCTCCCACCGCATGCAGGAAGTCCGACGCCTCTGCGACAACCTGACCGTGCTGCGGAATGGCGCGAATGTCGGCAGCTTCGGGGTCACCGACATTTCGGAAGAGGAGGTCATCGCGCTGGTGATCGGCCGCTCCCTGGCCGCGACCTTCCCGGAGAAACCCGTGCGTACCGGGGACGTGACGACGAATCCCGTCCTTTCGGCGGAGGGACTCGCGGCGGCCGGCCGGCTCAAGGACGTCTCGCTCGAGCTCCGCTCCGGTGACGTGCTGGGTATCGCCGGCCTCGAGGGAATGGGCCAGCGCGAGCTCTTTCTGACGCTCTTCGGCATGATCACGCCGACGGCCGGCACGATCTCGGTCCACGGCAGGCCGGTCGCCTTGAAGTCGCCGCGCGACGCGCTGCGCGCCCACATCGGCATCAGCCTCGTGCCCGAGGAGCGAAAGACCGAGGCGCTGGCGCTGGAGATGACCGGGCGGGAGAACGTCTCCCTGCCGGTGATCGAGCGCTTCAGACGTTTCGGCGTGATCGATACGGCTGCCGAATCTGCGTCCGTCGCCCGGGTTCTCGATCTGGTACAGGTCGACCGCCGCGCGCTCCACACCGCATGTCGGGTTTTCAGCGGTGGTAATCAGCAGAAGCTCGCCATCGCTAAGTGGCTCCTGACCGAGAACCGTATTCTGCTCATGTATGACCCAACCCGCGGCGTCGATGTCGGCACCAAGGCCGAGATCTACCTGATGATCCGCGCTTACGCGGACGCGGGCGGCGCAGTGCTGTTCTACTCCACCGACGTACCGGAGCTGGTCAATCTCTGCGATGAGGTCAAGGTCGTCTATGGGGGCCGTGAAGTGGCGACGCTGAGCGGCGAGGCGCTGTCGGAGGCTGCCGTCATGCGCGCGGCGCTGGGCGAGGGCGAGGCGCCGTGAGCGACCAATCGCTGCCGCCGCCGCCGTCGCGGTGGCTCCGCGTCGGCCTGCCGACGGTGAATTGGAACCGTCAGCGTGGCCTGCTGATTTCGGTCGGCGTGTTCCTGGTGATGCTGATCATCCTGCAGCTCATCAAGGGCGAAGGGATCAGCTATTTCGACGTGAGCTCCATCGTCACCGGAGCCACCACGCTCGCACTTGCCGCCGTCGGCGAGACCATTGTCATCCTCGCCGGCGGCTTCGACCTGTCCGCAGGCGCGGTGATCTCGCTCGTCAACGTCATGATCATTCAGTTCCTCGGCGGCGGCTCCGAGTTCTCTTCCGATGTTGCCGCGCTCTCGGGCGCCGAGTTCATCGGGGCGGCGCTCGCGCTCGCGCTCGCGGTGGGCGGTGCGATCGGCGCGATCAACGGCTTCCTCATAGCCTTTCTCGGTCTGTCGGCAATCGTCGTGACGCTCGCCACCATGTTCATTGCGCAAGGCGCGGCCCTGCTGGTGATGGCCCATGCAGGGGGCGAGGCGCCGTGGGAATTCAGCATGTTCTTCACCGGCGAGGCCATCGCCGGGGTGTTGCCAGCGCCCATCCTCGTGCTCGCGATCGTCATCGTGCTTTGGCTGGCCCTGCGCAATTCGCGGCTCGGGACCGGGATCTACGCAATTGGCAGCGACGAGAAGTCGGCGCTGGCGAGCGGTACCGACGTGCGGATGACGAAGTTCTGGACCTACACCATCGCCGGCGTCTGTTACGGCGCCGCCGGCATGTTCATGACGGCCCAGATCGGCTCCGCCGACCCGCTGATCGGCGCCAAGTTCCTGCTCAAGATATTTGCGGCGGTGGTCATCGGCGGAACGCTGATCGGCGGCGGACGGGGCGGCTGCGTCGGCACCATATTCGGTGCGCTGACGCTCACGATCATCCTGACGATCTTCCTCCTTCTCGGCATGCGCACCTGGTACGTGCCGCTCGCCGAGGGTGCCATCCTGATCCTCGCGGTTCTTGGCCTTTCGCTGAGCAGGGACCTGCCCGTGGTCGAGACCGTGCGCGGCTGGCGGCGGGCGCTCAGTACGCGGGCCCTTGCGGCGGGCCCGGCAGCAAGCGTGACGGCGGGGGGCCAGGGGCTATTGCAGGATCTGCTGGGCCGGGCGGCCGCGCGCGGCGGTCCCGACCTGACCCGCCCGGCCGCAGGTTGGTTCACTCGCAACCAGGCCACGCTCCGCTACATCACGCCCACGTACGTCATGTTCGCCGTGATCGTGATCGCGACGGTGGTGATTTTCGGGGAGGACCTGTCGCCGCTCGAGTATCTCAACGTCCTCCTGCTGTTCACCGCCTTTCTCGCAATCCTGGGTCTCGGGCAGGGCGCGGTCATCATTTCGGGCGGGCTCGACCTCTCGGTCGCCTGGGCCATCACCTTCCCCGCGATCGTGGTCACCACCTACTGCTTCGGCAAGGACGGTCCGGCCTATTGGGCGGTGCCGCTCGCGCTGGCGATCGGCCTTGCGATCGGCTTTCTGAACGGCCTCATGATCGTGCTGTTCAGGCTGTCACCCATCATCGTCACGCTGGCGATGGCGGGCATGCTGGAAGGCATCTCGCTCATCTTCAGCGACGGCGCACCGATCGGCGGCTCGCCGCCGGTGTTGCGCTGGTTCGTTTCGGGCCGGCTGCTCGGCATCGCGCCCATTGGCTGGTTCCTGATAGCCTTCGCGATCGCGGCCACGATCTTCCTCAACCGAACGGCCTTCGGGCGGCGGCTCTACGCGGTCGGCAACAGCGTCACGGTCGCACAGCTTTCCGGCGTCTGGACCGGCTCCGTCATCGTCGGCGCCTACATGCTGAGCGGCTTCTGCTCCGCACTGGTGGGCATTCTCTTCTCGGGCTTCAGCGCGCAGGCCTTCTTCGGGATGGGGGATCCATACCTGTTGCAATCGATCGCCGTGGTGGTGCTCGGCGGCACGCTCATCACGGGCGGGCGCGGCCACTTCGTCGGCATCCTCGGCGGCGCACTGCTGTTCACGGCGCTCGGCTCGCTGCTGACGGGAACGATGCTGCCAGAGGCCGTGCGCAGTATCATCTACGGACTCGTGCTTCTCGGCGCCATCGTCGCGCTCCGCGAGCGTGCAGATGCGTAACGCGCTCCGCGAGCGCGCGGACGCTTGAGGCAGGGGCACCGGCTGACGACACCCGCCGCGTTGCGGCGACAGAGGGAGGCGAGATCATGGCCACGAAGAAAGACATCCAGGTTTGCTTCAATCCCCATTTCGATTCGGTTTCGCTCTGGATCGGATCGTTCGGCGGTGCCGATTCACCCTGCGACATCTCGCGTGGCGTCTTTGCGGCGCGGCAGGGGGTGCCGCGAATCCTGGAGATGATGGACCGCTACGACATAAGGACGACGTGGGACATCACCGGCCACTCGATCGAGAGCTTCCCGAAAGAGTCGGAACTGATCGTGAAATACGGCCACGAGCTGGGCGTGCACGGCTACACCCATGAGAACCCGCTCGCCATGTCCCGCCAGCAGGAGGCCGATGTCCTCGACAAATGCATCGAGCTGGTGACCGACCTCTGCGGCGTGCGCCCGGTTGGCTATGTCGCGCCGTGGTGGGAGCTCAGCCCCAACACCATCGACCTGCTGCTCGAGCGCGGCTTCCTCTACGACCGCAGCGTCATGGAGGACGATTACACGCCGCACTATCTGCGCACCGGCGACAGCTGGACCAAGATCGACTATTCCCAGGAGGCTGCTTCGTGGATGAAGCCCTGGGTCGCGGGCGAAGCGGTCGATCTCGTCGAGCTGCCGGCGAGCTGGTACCTCGACGATGCGCCGCCCATGATGTTCGTAAAGACCTTTCCCAACAGCCACGGTTGGGTGAATCCGCGGGACGTCGAGGACATCTGGCGCGATCAGTTCGACTGGATCTACCGCCACTACGACTACGCGATCTACACCTGCGTGATCCATCCCGACTGCGCGGGCAAGCCGCAGGTCCTGATGATGCTTGAGCGGATCTTCGACCACATGCTGGCGCATAATGGCGTGCGCATGGTCACGATGCGCGAGATGGCTGAGGACTTCAAACGCCGCCATCCCTTCAACGGCACGACCCAGGGCGCGCCTGCCGCCGAATAATCGGGAGGACGCGAGCCGCGCCGCCGGCCCGGGGCCACGAGGCGCCGGGGATGGCGGCGAAAAGCCCGAAGAGCAGAGAAAGGAGCTTCCATGTCGACCAGATCTCTCTCGGAGATTCCGCTCATCGACCTCGGCCCCTATTTCGCCGGCGGCCACGCCGACAAGAAGCGGGTTGCGGACGAGATCAGCCGTGCCTGCGAGCGGATCGGCTTCTTCATGGTCGCGGGCCACGGGGTGGACCCGGCGCTCTGCGAGCAGGCGCGCAGCTTATCGAGGGCGTTCTTCGATCTGCCGCTGGAGGAAAAGCTGGCCATCAGGCGAGCGCAGGACGACATGGCCGTGCGCGGCTACGAGCCGCTCGGCACAGAGCAGCTTTCTGCGACGATCGGTGTGGAGACGCCGCCAGACCTGAAGGAATCGATCTCGTTCGGGCCGCTCCGGATGCCGGACCATCCGTCCTGCCGCACCGAGGCCGCGGCACCTCTCTATGCCGCCAATAGCTGGCCGGAGCACCCGGCGAGGCTCCGCCCGACGATCGAAGCGTATTTCCAAGCCCTTGAAGAGCTGGGTCACCACCTGCACCGACTCGCGGCGATCGCCTTCGATCTGCCCGAAGACCATTTCGATGCCAGCCTCCAACGGGGATTCAGCATCCTGCGCGTGCTGAACTATCCAGAGCAGCGCGCGGCGCCCGAAGTGGGTCAGCTTCGTGCGGGCGAGCATTCGGACTACGACAACCTCACGATCTGCCTGATCGAGGAGAAGCCTGCCGGCCTGCAGGCGCGCGGCCCGGGCGGTGCCTGGGTGGACGTGCCGGCCATCGCCGGGTCATTCGTGGTCAACATCGGCGACTTCCTGATGCGCTGGACAAACGATCGGTGGCGCTCAACGCGGCACCGTGTCCTCAACCCGCCCGGCGCCGATAACGGGCGCCTCTCGTTCTGCCACTTCGTCGAGCCCAACCACGATGCGGTGATCGAGTGTCTGCCGACTTGTCACGGGCCCGATCAGCCGGTGAAGTACCCGCCGATCTCCGCCGGCGACTACATGTCAGAGAAATTCGCGAGTCAGGCGTCGGGCCAGGAATGGAGCGACGAAGCGAGCCGCAAGTTCGGCACCGGAGACACCGAAACGCGCTTCACCCACTGACTACGCCATAGCCTCGGCGCTTGCGGGAACCGGACGGAGGGTCGTCAGGCGCTCGCTCGCTCTCGCGGCGTGTCATGCATTTGCGCGCTCTCTCAGCGCGACGATGGCGCCGAGGACGACGAGGCCGTAGATGATGTTTCGCACGGCCTCGGGCAGCACGGTGCCGGAGAGCATGATGCCGAGGCCGGTGAAGAGGATCGCGCCGCCGAGGATGCCGAGATAGTGGCCGCGCCCGCCGGTGATGAGGGTGCCGCCCAGCACCACCACGGCAATCGACGAGAGCAGGTAGGGGTCGCCCATGCCGTAGAACGCCTGGGCGCTGAAGCCCGCGAGGAAGACCCCGACCAGCGCCGAGCAGAAGCCGCTCAGCATGTAGGCGCCGACGATGGGGAAGCCGATGCGCACGCCCGAGAGGCGGCTGACGCGCTGGCTGTTGCCGACCGCGAAGATGCGCCGGCCCGGCGCGCTCCTATTCAGGTAGAGCGTCGCGACGACGACGAAGGCGATCAGGAACCAGCCGATCGGGGCGATGCCGCCGATGCGTCCGGTCACGAACCAGGCCAGCGAGGGCGGCGCCTTGCCGATGGGCGCGCCCGAGCTGAAGAGCAGCGACACGCCCTCCAGGATGCCGTTCATGGCGAGCGTCACGATGATCGGCGAGAGCCCGAAGAGCACGATGGTCATGCCGTTGAGGAAGCCGATGGCGATCCCGATCCCGAGCGCCGCCGGAATCACCCATGCCGCCGGCGCATCCACGCCGTTGCAGAGGGTCGTGACCACGATCGCCGGGAAGGTCATGGTCCAGGGGACCGAGAGGTCGAGCCCGCCGGTGATGATGACCGTGCCCTGGCCGAGGCCGAGAATGGCGAGGAAGGCGGTCAGGATCAGCATGGCGTTGAGGTAGGCGAGCGGCGAGAAGTCGCCGCCGAAGATGCCGATCGTGATTCCCAGGATGACGAGGTAGATGAGGTAGGCCGGCACGGCGAAGCGCAGCACCGCCCGGTGCCGGTCGAGCCAGGGGACGGCTGCCGCGCCGGCACCGCCCGCCGGCGGGTCCAACCCACTCAGGCGGATCGGCTCGCCCACGACCCGCAGCCTGGAGGGGAGCGAGGACTCCTTGAGCGCGCGCAGCGTCGCTCGCCAGAAGCGCGTGATCTCCACCACCGGCGAGTCGCGGCCGAGCGAGAAGCCGAGCACGGCAATGAGCAGGATCACGCCCTCGACGATCGGCGTGTAATAGGTGCGCACGCCGAGCACGAGGAAGATGTTGACCACGACGGTGAGCGTCAGCGCGCCGAAGATCGTGCCGACGGCGCCGCCCCGGCCGCCCCCGATCAGCGTGCCGCCCAGCACCACGGCGGCGAAGATCTGCAGCAGCATCTTGGCGCCGATCAGCGGGTCGCCGCCGCCCATGTTGGCGGTGATGAAGAGCCCGGCGGCGCCGTAGCACATGCCGGCGAAGGTGAAGGTGAGGAAGCAGGTGCGGCGGACGTCGACCCCGTTGGCCTCGGCCGATCCCGCATCGCTGCCGATGGCGTAGATGCCGGTGCCGATCCGCGTGTTCTTGAGCAGCAGCCAGAAGAGGATGGCGACCGCGAGGACGACGACCGGGGCGGGCAGCCCCTCGGTAATGACGTCGCCGGTGAAGACCAGGCTGAAGTCCCACGGCATCTCGCCGCCCGGGAACTTGAGCACGAGCAGGGCCGCGCCCTGGGCGATGAACATGGTGGCGAGCGTCACCACGATCGACTGCAGGCGCACGTAGGCGACGAGGAAGCCGTTGACCGCGCCGATGGCGGCGCCCAGGCCGAGCGCGATGACGAGGGCCACGAGGGTGAAGAGGCCGGTCCCCATGTCGGCGGCGGGGGCGAGCTGGGTGACCAGCACCACGTTGACCAGCGAGATCACCGCACCCGCCGAGAGGTCGAGCCCGCCGGCGAGGATGACGATGGTCTCGCCGAGCGCGGCGAGCGCGAGGGTCGCGGCGCTCGCGCTGATGCTGCTGATGTCGAAGTAGGCGATGCCCTGGCCGGTAATGAGCTGCAGCGCGATCATGGTGGCGGCGAACACCGCGATGGCGATGATCGTGCCGCGCTGGCGCGACCAGCTGAAGGGCGGCAGGTAGGGTGCGCGCAGCGCGCCGAGCGGCGTCATCGGGAGCCCTCGCCGAGGGCGGCGCGCATGATGCTGGCCTCGGTGATCCCGGCGCCGCTGAGCGAGGCCGCCTTCTGGCCGCGGTAGATCACCATCACGGAGTCGCAGAGGTTCACCAGCTCCGGCACGTCGGTGGAGTAGTAGAGCACCGCCCCGCCGGCGTCCGCGTAGGCCCGCACGAGGGCGTAGATCTCGGCCTTGGTGCCGACATCGACCCCGCGCGTCGGGTCGTACATGAGCAGCACGCGGCTCTCGGCGAGCAGCCACTTGGCGATGGCGATCTTCTGCTGGTTGCCGCCGCTGAAGACGTTGCAGGCGCTATGGAGCGCCCGCCGGTCGACCTGCACCATGTCGAGCGCGCGGCCCACCGCCTGCGCTTCCTGCTCCAGGTCCACGAGGCCGAAGCGCACGCAGCGCTCGATGATCGGAAGCGAGATGTTCTCCCGCCCCGTCAGCGCGAGGAAGAGCGCCTCGGTCTTGCGGTCTTCCGGCACGAAGCTGATGCCGATGCGGCTGTTCACGGCGTCCTTCGGCGTCCGCAGGGTCACCCGCTGGTCGCCGATCCGGATGTCGCCGGCGCTGAGCCCAACCATGCCGAAGAGCGCGAGGAAGAGGTCGCGCTGGCCCATGCCTTCCAGCCCGCCGACACCCAGAATCTCGCCGGGCCAGAGGTCGAAGGAGAAGTCCTGCACGCCGCCTTCGATGGCCAGTCCCTCGCCGGCCAGGATCGGCGCCTCGCCCCGCTTTGCCAGCTGCGCCGGCTTGGGCGGGAAGGTCGCCGCGAGCGAGCGCCCGATCACCAGCTCGATCATGCGGTCGTCGGAGATGTCGTCGGCCCTGAAGCTCCCCACCATGCGGCCGTTGCGCAGGATGGTCAGGCTGTCGCAGAAGTCGCGCACCTCCGGCATCCGGTGCGAGATGAAGACGATGGTGGTCCCCTCAGCGCGCAGCCGGTCGAAGAGCGCGCCGAGCCATTGCACGTCGTTACCGGAGAGGGA
This sequence comes from Alphaproteobacteria bacterium, assembly GCA_965207055.1. Taxonomy (GTDB): domain Bacteria; phylum Pseudomonadota; class Alphaproteobacteria; order UBA828; family UBA828; genus WTGU01. Next base: position 314,404 of record CBDBLP010000002.1, read on the forward strand.
CGAGGTGGGCTCGTCCAGCAGCAGCAACTGAGGCTTGCGAGAGACAGCGCGCGCAATCTCGATCTTCTGCTGCGTCGGCAGCGCCAGGGTCCGCACCTCGGCGTGGAGGTCGATATCGTCGAGGCCGAGGTCGGCGAGGGCGCGCCGCACGTGCCGCTCCGACTCGCGCCGCCTGATTTGCCCGCTGGGGCCGGTCGGCTCGTAGGGCAGCAGCATGTTCTGCACGACCGTGAGGTCGCCGACCAGCGAGATCTCCTGATAGGCGGTCTGGATGCCGAGCCGATGAGAATCCCGCGGCGTATGGATGTGTGCAGGGCTGTCGAAGAGTGAACCGGCAAGGGCGCGCTCATCGCGCTCAACCTGCTCTCACCCGACCGCCGGGGATTCGACGGGTCCACCGTCGTCATCGACCCGCGCGGCGAGCTCTGGTGCATCGCCGCCAGGCGCCGCCGCGAGCTGGGCCGGCGGGTGCTGCTCATGGATCCCTTCGGGGTCGTCGCCAAGCACAGGGAAGACTTCGGAGAGTGCCACCTGCCGGACGTGAGGAGCGCGACCTACAACCCGCTCGAGTTCATCCGCGACGACGACGGCCTCGCCGTGCGCGACATCAACGTATTGCTCGACGCGCTGCTGACGCCGCCCTGTCCCGGAGCGCATGAGAACAGCCGCCACTTCTACCAGTCCGCCCGCGCCATCGTCGCCGGATACATGGCGTGGGTGCGCTTCAAGGAGCCGGAGCAGAAGCGATCCCTGGAGACGCTGCACGCGATGTTGTCGGCATCGCCCGAAGCCCGGGAAGGATTCGCGGAGGCGTTCAGGAAAGAGAAGCCCTTCGCCGGCGGTCTCGCCCAGATCGCGGTGGAGCGTCAGGCCCAGGTGGGCGCGGACGAAGGCGGCTCCAACTTCAGCACCATCGCCAACCAGTTGGCGTTCCTCAACTACCCCGAGATGGTCGCGAACACCGGCTCGTCGAGCTTCGATCCCCTGGTCCTGGCGGACGGCGATACCGACCTCTTCGTGGTCGCGCCCGAGGAGACGGTCGAGCACGTCAAGGGCTGGCTGCGGCTGTGGGTGGCCATCCCCAACACCGTCGCCGGCATGAAGCCGCTGGAGCGGGACATGCTGATCGTGATCGACGAGATGCCGCGCATCGGCTTCCTCAAGCCGGTGATGGACGGCTACACCATGGCGGCCGGCAAGGGGGTGCATTTCTGGTGCTTCGCGCAGTCGATCTCGGCGCTCGACACGAGCTGGGGCAAGGAACATCGAAAGACCCTGCTGCACCTCGCCGAGCTGGTGCAGGTGCTGGGCTTCCCGCGCACCGATGCCGAGGGCGCGGAAGAGCTCTCCAAGGCCATCGGCACGGCCACCTTCGAAGGCCCGACGGAGAGCCGCTCTGGCACCATCGCCGAGAGCCGCATCGTCACCGCCAACACGCAGTGGCAGGCCGGCGAGTCCAGGTCGCTGGTGCGCGAACGCCTGGTGACGCCGGACGAGCTGATGACCCTCGGCCCGGACCGTCAGTACGTGATCGCGGCGGCAAAGGACCTGCCGCGCGACGCGCTGCACCTCCACCACGCCCGCTACTGGCGGCGACCGGACTCGGATTACATGGCCGATCCCAACCCCTTCGTGCTGCGCAAGCAAAGGGCGGAAGGCCGCGAGGGGCGGAAGGCGCCGTGGGCATGGCCGGCCCGGGCGTTGGGAGGAAGAAGGACATGACCGTCAAGGCCCCCGGGTTGAGGAAGCGCATCAGCGGTGTCGAGAGCGGCAGATTAGCGGACGAGGAAAGGAAGGGCGGAAGCGAGGCGGTCGCGAGGGAATGCTCTGCGCAGCCGGCGGACGAACGCCCGGATTGGGTGGAGGCCGAGGCCGAGGAGCGGGATCGGGAAACGCCAAGCGACGGGGGGGAGAGGCAGAAAGGTGCCGGTTGGACGGACAAGAGCATCGAGCAGCTTCTCAATACGATCGACGCGGTGTCGTCGGATGCAGCGGAAACGCGGTCCATGGTGGAGAGGCTGACCGGAGCGGGCGGCCAGGGAGCGGCGGCGGAGGGGGCGCGCGTGCAGGCCGGCGATTTCCACCGCTGGGTCGAGAGGGACCGTCTCCGCCGGCGGCGGTGGACGGCGGTTGCGGCAGCGCTCGCCGCGCCCGCGGCGCTGCTTCTCGGTCTTCTGGTACAGCAGCAGTTCCAGGTGATCCCGCTGCACGACCCCACCAAGGGCTGGGGCGGGCATATCTGGGAGATGTACGGGCGCACCATCGTGGATTGCGCGCTTGAGGCGATGCGGACCGATTCCGAGGTGGAATGTCCGCTGACGGTGCGCCGGCCATGACGCAGCGGGCAACGGGAAGAACGGCGGGGGTCGAATGACCACCGTGGTCAACATGAAGCACCGGTCCGACTTGCGCGCGGCGCTCGACGGCGCCGACGAGCATGGAGATACCGTGGGAATCGACCGGCGGACCCGCTGGGGCAATCCCTTCCTGATCGGCAGGCACGGCAGCCGCGAGGAGGTCATCGAGTGCTACCGGATCTGGCTCTGGGACAAGGTGAAGGGGGGAGAGATCCCGCTGGCGGAGCTTGCCGCCCTGAACGGAAAGACCCTGGCCTGTCACTGCCACCCGCTGCCGTGCCACGGCGACGTGCTCGCGAAGGCGGCGGCATGGGCGCACGCCAGGATCGCGCCTGGCATGGTGCAGGACGGCGGGAGGGCGCCGGAAGGACGGCAGACGGCGGTGCCGGTCTACGCCGGCGTCGGCGCCCGCAGGACGCCTTCCGCCGTGCTCGCCCGGATGCAGGACTTGGCGCGGGAGCTGGCCGTGCGGGGCTGGCACCTGCGCACGGGCGGCGCGGACGGGGCCGACAGCGCCTTCGCCAATGCCACGCCAACGGGACAGCGGACCGTGTTCGTCCCCTGGCGGGGATACAACGGCTGGGACGCATCCGCGAACCGGGGCGTCCCCCTGTGCCGCGTGCTTGGTGCGGACGAGATCCGGGCCATGCGCGAGGCGGCGGCGGCGCACCATCCTGCGTGGGAGCGCTGTCCCGAACGGGTGCGCGACCTGCACGCGCGCAACGTCGCCGTGCTGCTCGGCGCCGACATGGGCCAGGCGGTCGACGCGATGGTCTGCTGGACCGACAAGGGACAGGTCCGGGGCGGGACCGGGATGGCGATCCGCGTCGCGCGGCACCACGGGGTCCCGGTCCTCAACCTCGCCGAGGTCGATGCGCGCCAGGCGTTGCGCAGGCTGGAGGGCATCGCCGAGTCCAGGAATGCGGCGCTGTCGCTGCGGAGCGCGGCGCAGGAGCGCGCGACAGCCGGGCGCTCCGCGGAGAGGAGTCCGGACGGGTGCGGCCAGGACCGGCCGCAGGAAACCGCCGCCCACCCCTTGTCGGCAGGCGAAGCGCCTTCGGTCGGCAAGAGGCTCTCGATACGCCTCTAGAAGTCCGGGTCCAGCGGTTCCTGGAAGTACAACGAGGAGGAGGGAACAGCGATCATGTCGACGCAGGAGAATCGGATTCTGCGGCTGCGCGAGGTGATGCGGTTGACCGGGTTGAGCAAGACCACGATCCATCGGCGCTACCGCGACGGGACGTTTCCGCGTCCGCTCAGGCTGGGCCCGCAGTCGATCGGATGGCGGCGGGCGGAAATACTCGAATGGCTCGAGTCGCTTCCGCGTGCGGGCGCCGGGGCCGACGACGGTGGGGTCAAGGCTCATGCACGCGGGTGAGGCGCTTGCGGGTCGAGGGCGATCGAAGTGCGGGCGCTCGGCGCCGCCGGGCGCGGCCGGCAATGGCACGGGCGAATCGGAGAGTCGGTGCCAACAGGGGCGCCACGCGCGTTGAAACGAGGGAGTCAATGGGGGGGTGAACAAATACGCCTTTTGTTTTTTCCTTATATATCAATAGCTTAGAAAGAACGAGTGGCGGAGGGAGTGGGATTCGAACCCACGGTACGGCTTGTCACCGTACAACGGTTTAGCAAACCGCCGCCTTCGACCACTCGGCCATCCCTCCGGCGGTGTCCCGCGCGGGCGCGGCCCCGTTGTTTACAGAGCCGGCCGGAACGCTGTCAACAACAGGGCGCGCTGCCTATTCCGGCGCCTCCTCGCCCGCGAATTTCCAGTAGGTGTCCTTCGTGACGACCTTGCCGTCGTCGTTCAGCTCCCAGATGTCGCAGCCGAGCCAGTTGATCTTGTTGCCGTTGGTCTCGGTGCCGGTGACGGTCCACTCGGAGCAGCCCCGGTTGCCGCCGACCCAGTGGCTGCGAATGTGCCAGTACATGTCGGGGATGGTGCGAAAGCGCCTGTGCGCCATGTCGCGGATCTCGTCGATGCCGCGCGCGCGCCCGCCCTCAGGCGGCACGCCCCGCGAGAGCAGCCAGGACGAGTCCTCGGCGAAGTGCCGGACGATGCCCTCCACGTCGTGCCGGTTGTAGGCGTCGCAGACCTCTGTAATCACCGCGAGATTGCGGCGTTCGCTGTCGTTCATTCGTTCTCCCTCGCTAGGTGGTAGCGCCGGCAGCCGCCGGCCAATCTTCAACTGGACCTCCCACCGGGGCGGCATCGAGGAGATGGCCGTGGTGGGCCAGGAAGTCGTCGATCGCGTCGACCAGGCCAGCGCAATCGGCCTCGGTGATGAGCAGCGAGAGCGCCATGTACCCGCGCCTGGTCGTGAAGAACCCCTTGTCGATCAGGTAGAGATGCAAGAGCTGGCGCAGGCGCTCGTCCCGGGGCTGGATGTCGCGGATGGAACGGAGCGGCTCGCTCTGAAAATGAATCGTCATGATCGAGCCGAGGCCGGTGACCTGAAAGGATGCCCCGTGCCTGGCGGCGAGGCCGTTGAGGGCGTCGCGCAAGGCGATGCCTGAGTCGTTGAGCGCCACCTGCACCTCTGGCGTGAAGACCCTTTCGAGACCGGCGGCGCCGGCCCTGAGCATCAGCACGTTGTTGTTGAAGGTGCCGTGATGGACGAAGGCGCCGGGCTTCGAGGGATCGTAGCGCGACATGATCTCCGCCGGGCCGCCGAAGGCGCCGCAGGAGATGCCGCCGCCGATATACTTGCCCAGCGTCGTCATGTCAGGGGTGATGCCGAGCTGCCCCTGGCGGCCGTTGGGCCCGACCCGGGAGGTCATCACCTCGTCGAAGATGAGCAGCACGCCGTGGGCGGTGCAGGCCTCGCGCAGCGCGCGCAGAAAGCCCGCATCGCCCGGAATCGCGCCGGACGCGCCCTGCATCGGCTCGACCAGCACGGCGGCGAGGCGCGCCGCATTCTCCGCGATCAGGCGCGCCGCCTCCTCCGCATCGTTGTAAGGCGCGATCACGAAGGGAAAGGGCAGGTTGATCGGTGCGCTCTTGCGGCCGAAGTAGATGGTGCCGCCGTGATAGGCGCCCTCGAACACCATCACCAGGTCCTTGCCGGAGACGGCGCGGGCGGTGACCAGCGCCATGGAATTGGCCTCGGTGCCCGAGTTGGTGAATCGCACCTGCTCGATGGAGGAGAAGCGGGCACAGACCAGCGTCGCCAGCCGCTCCTCGTAGGGGCTGGACGAGCCGTAGGCCATGCCGTCGTCGAGGGCTGCGTCCAGCGCCTCGCGGATCACCGGATGCGAATGGCCGTAGAGGCCGGCCGAAAAGTCGCCGACGAAATCGGTGTAGGTGTGATCGTCGAGGTCAGACAGCGTTGCGCCGGCCGCCGTCGCGATTGCGAGCGGGAAGGGCGTGTAGAACATGCCGGTGCGGGTGTTGCCGCCGGGCAGGCTCTGCTTCGCCCGCTCGTACTGCGCCTCGCTGGCGGGATTGGCGCCCACATAGCGCGCCGTCACCTCGTCGACCGCGCTGTCGAGGTCGAGATTGCGGCCACTCACGTCGGGCCTCGTTGCCATGTCGCGCCTCGCTGCCGATTGAGCGGCGGACGATAGCCGCCCGGCCTGCGGCGCGGCAAGGGCATGTCCACTCCCAGCCTCGGGTCAGACAGAGGCGGCGCCGCCCATGGCGAGCGAGCTCGAGGCGCGGAAATCCACGTCCTTCGGATGGCCGTCGAGGGCGAGGCGGATGGCACGGTCGAGGCGATCGGTGAAGGCCCCGATTTCCTCCTCGGTCACGGTGAGCGGCGGGCAGATGCGGAGGAAATTCTTCACGCAGATCACGATCACGCCGCCGAGCGCCGCGTTGAGGCGAATGCGCTCGGCCATGGCAGGGTCGGGCGTGCGGGCCTCCTCGTCGCTCACGATATCGAGCATCTGGTAGAGGCCCTGACCGCGCACGTCGCCGATCACCGCGTGGGCGTCGCGCAGGCGCTCCAGCGCAGTGCGGAGCACCTGTCCCGAGATTGCGGCTTGCTCGTCGAGCCTGTCGCGCAGCACGATCTCCAGCTGCTTGTCGGCGACCGCCGCCGGCAACGGATCGCCGGAGTAGGTGCCGGCCCAGGGGAGCCCCGCCTTGCCCCGCGCCTGCTCCGCGATCTCGCGCGTGGTGACGGCGCCGCAGATTGCGAGACCCGCGCTCATGCCCTTGGCGAAGGTCACGATGTCGGGCGTGACGCCGTAGTGCTGGAAGCCCCAGAGCTTGCCCGTGCGCGCCGGCGCGAGCTGGGCCTCGTCCAGCACCAAGAGCGCGCCCTCGGCTTCGGCGAGCTCTTTGAGCCGGGGCAGCCACTCGGGCGGCGGCACCACCATGCCGCCCGCGACCAGCATGGTCTCGGCCAGCACCGCCGCGATGTCGCCGCTCGTGATGTGGTCGATCAGCTCGCGCGATTGGGTGAGGCAGGCCACGTCGCAGGCGGGGTATTCGAGGTTGATCGGGCAGCGGTAGCAGAAGGGCGCGTAGATCGCGGGCGCGTTGGCGGGCGCCAGTAACGGGCCCAGGTGGCGCCGCCGGGCGCCGCCGATGGTGGTCACGGATTCCACCGCGAGGCTGCCGCCGTGGAGGCCCCGGATCACCGAGAGGATGTCGTGCTTGCCGGAGACCGCCAGCGCCATGCGCATGGCGACCTCGTTGGCTTCCGAGCCCGTGACCGCGAAATTCACGACCTCCAGCCCGTCGGGCAGGGTTGAGGCGATGCGCTCGGCGAAGCGCACGAGATGGGGGTTCGAGTACCACGAGTTCTCGTGCCAGAGCTTGCCGGCTTCGGCGCGCATGACCTCCACCAGCTCGGGATGGCAGTGGCCCAGCACGTTGCACATCATGCCGGCGGTCAGGTCGTAGTAGCGCTTGCCGTCCACGTCGTAGAGCCAGATGCCTTCGCCGCGTTCGAACTGGATCGCCGGCTGGTAGCGCCAGCCGTAGACCCGCGCGGCATCCCGCGCCATCAGGTCGGCGTGGGCGTTGGAGGGCGCGTGGGGCGATGCGGCGTCAGCCATCGGATGTGGCCGGGAGCGCGATCGATATGTCGCGGAGGATCGGGTCGGTGGCAACGGCGATCTCGTTCTCGATCTGCGCGCCGCAGCCGGGGCAGCAGAAGAGCCGGAACTCGACGGCATCGTCCACGAAGAGGGAGGGATCGCCGATCAGCGGGTTGGAGTCCGAGACCGGCCGCACGTCCTGCAGGCAGGCGTCCTTGTAGTTGGCATCGAGCGGGCCGAGCGAGGCCGCACAGTCGCCGCAGGCCCAGTAGGCGCCGGCCGCATCCTCGCGCAGGTCGAGAGAATCGGTTGCGCGGAGGCGGAGATCGCCGTTGCGGGCGGCGGGTGGCGTCGCGCCGTTGGTGAGCCGGGCGAGCCGGTCGGCCTTGATCGCGGCGCGATTGCGTGCGGTCGCCTCGATGTCGACGGTGACGTCATCCTCGCCCAGCACGGCCCCGAAAATCTCCCGCGCCGCCTCCGGCGTGACGTTATGGTGCAGCAGGTCGTGCTGGATCTTCGCGGGGTCGCGCCGCATGGGGTCGCCGAAGCCGCCGCCGCCGGACCAGCGCACCGCGTAGACATCCGCCGGGTTCTGGTCGAAGTTCTCCTGCCGCAGCTCCAGGTGCTCGGGCCGACCTGAGACCTGCGAATGGTCGTCGATCATGCGGCTCTCGGCCATGCGCTCCAGGATGTCGCTCTCGCGGATGAACTGGTAGGCGTTGGTGGTCGACGGGAAGCCCCCCATCATGCCCGTCGAGGTGGGTGTCGCGTTGCCCGACGAAAGCGTGTCCTGGGTGATGCGCTCGGTGTTGTGGGGGATGAAGCAGGTCTCGGCGGAGAGCCCGCCCCGATACCGGCCGGCGCCGCCCGAATCCGGCAGCTCCTTGCGGTAGAGCACCAGCAGCGGGAAGTTCTGCTCGTTGTGCTCCACGTTGGGGAGCTGGCAGATCGGCGTGCGCGCCTGGCCGCCGGTGTTGATGCCGTCGGCGTGCGCGAAGGCGCCGATGGAGCCGCCGATGGGGTCGATCAGCAGGTAGCCGTAGCGCTCGCCCCACTGGTCGATGCCGCGAAAGAGCGTCGCCGGCCATTGGCTGGTGCCGCCGATGCCCATGATGTCGCCGCGCAGCTCTTCGTCCGAGAAGAGCATCTTGGAGATCGCGTTGTAGGCGGGGTAGAGCGATATCTCCATGGACTGGGTGGGCGCGGTAGAGACGCTGGCCGGGAAGTCGGCGCAGTTGAGCGTGCCGGCCGTCGGGTCGAAGTCGATGTGCCGGAGCGCGCCGCCCACCGCGAAATACTGGTCCCACGCGAGCAGCTCGTTGATCGCCACCATGACCGAGCCGCGCCAGCCGGAATAGGTGGCGTTCATGGCGCCGTCCTGAGGCGCGGTGCCGTCGTTGTCGAAGATCAGCCGATCGCCCTTCTTGGTGACCTTGATCTGGACCCGGTGGGTGCGCCGGTCCCCCGGCCGGCAGGCCTCGACGTAAGTGCGGTCGCTCCAGGCGCCGTCGGGCAGCCGCTCCAGCTTGGCGAGGAAGGCGGTCTCCGCATTGTCGATGATGCGCTTCATCACGCCCTTGACCGTGCGCGGCCCGTAGCGGCGGACGAGCTGGAGCAGGCGCTCGCGCGCGCTCATGTTGCCGGCGAGCTGGGCGCGGAAGTCGAGCGCCACCATCTCGGGCTTGCGCGAGGAGCGCAGGTAGAGCTCCTCGATATCGCGGCGCACCACGTCGTTTTCGACGATCTTCACCGGCGGGATCAGAATCCCTTCGTCGAAGGCGCTCTCGGCGGCGGGGCAGAAGCTCCCCGGCGTGATGCCGCCGATGTCGTACTGATGCAGGCAGTTGGTGATCCAGCAGAAAAGCTCGCCCTCCCAGAACACCGGGCAGATCAACATCACGTCCATCTGGTGGGCGGCGCCGACCCAGGGGTCGTTGGCGAGGAACATGTCGCCCTCGCGGATGCCCGGGTTGTCGCTGCGGTTCTCCAGGATCCACTTCACCTGCGTGTCGGTGACGCCCGACATGTACTGCATGTAGGGGCCGAAATAGACGAACTCGGCGTCCTCGGTGAGGATCGAGGGATTGAGGTCGAGCGCGTAGATGGCGACCGGCGAGCCCGAGATGCGCTGGATGGTGGCGCCGTGCTCCTCGTTGATGTTCCAGAGGTTGTGGCGGATCACCTCGTAGGTCACCGGGTCGATATCCGTCTCCCAATCCCGGTGGAGGGTGAGCTTGTCGGAGATGCTGAGCTCGCGCGGCGGCACATAGGGCTTGGCCACACCGTCGAAGTGGGTGTCCGTCATCTCGCTGATGCGCCGCATGGTCGCGACCTGTGGGCCGGTATTCATGTCTCGTCTGCTCCCCTGAACCCCGCCCGGAGCGAGGCCGCCGATGACGGACCCGCGACAGGCCGCGGCTGCGTCGGCCCTTTGCCGGCTGCCGTGAGCGACGAAATGCTAGAGCGTTTCCGTGCGAAACGGAAATGCGGGCTAAATGTGGATCGCCCGGCCGGCGACGGCGAGCGCCGCTTCCTTCACCGCCTCGTTGAGCGAGGGATGAGCGTGGCAGGTGCGCGCGATATCCTCAGCCGAGCCGCCGAACTCCATGATCGCGACCGCCTCGGCGATCAGCGTGCCGGCGTCGTGGCCGACGATGTGGACCCCGAGCACGCGGTCGGTCTCGGCATCGGCCAGCACCTTGACGAAGCCGTCGGTCGCGGACATCGCCCGCGCACGCCCGTTGGCGGCGAAGGGGAAGCGGCCCACCGTGTACTCGATGTCGGCCTCTTCCAGCGCCTCTTCGGTCTTGCCCACCGTCGCCACCTCGGGCGCGGTGTAGACGACGCCGGGGATGGTCTCGTGGTTCACGTGTCCGCTGCCGCCCGCGATGATCTCAGCGACCGCGATCCCTTCATCCTCGGCCTTGTGCGCCAGCATGGGGCCCGCGATTACGTCGCCGATGGCGTAGACGCCGGGCACGCCGGTCTCGAAGCGCTCGTTGACCTCGACGCGGCCCTGGCCGTCCAGCGCGACGCCGACGTCGTCGAGGCCCAGGCCCTCGGTGTTGGGCCGGCGGCCGACCGCCACCAGCACCACGTCCACGTCCAGCGTCGTGCTTTCGCCGCCCGCGACCGGCTCCATGCTGAGTCGCACACCCTCGTTGGTGCGCTCGGCGCCGGTTACCTTGGTGCCGAGCTTGAAGGCGATCTTCTGGCGCCTGAGCAGCCGGTGAAGCTGGGTTGCGACCTCGCCGTCCATGCCCGGCAGCACGCGGTCGAGGAACTCGATCACCGTGACCTTGGCACCGAGCCGGCTCCAGACCGAGCCCATTTCGAGGCCGATGTAGCCCGCGCCAATCACGGCCATGCGCGCCGGCACCTCCGGCAGCGAGAGCGCGCCGGTGGAGGTGACGATGCGCTCCTCGTCCACCTCCACGCCGGGAAGAGGGGCGGAGACGCTGCCGGTCGCGATCACCACCGCGCCGGCCGTGACGGTGCGGGGCTCCGGGCCTTCGATCGCGACCGTGCCGGGGCCGGTGAGGCGGGCGTGGCCCTGCAGGTGGGTCACGTCGTTGTTCTCGAGCAGGCTGGCGACGCCCTTGGTGAGAGCGCCCACCACCTTGTCCTTGTGGGCCATCATCGCGTCGAGATCGAGCTCGACGCCCGAAACCTTGACCCCGTGGCGGGCGAGCTTGGTCTTGGCGTGGGCGTATTCCTCGGAGGTATGCAGCAGCGCCTTGGACGGGATGCAGCCGACGTTGAGGCAGGTGCCGCCGAGGCTCGGCGTGCGCTCGACGCAGGCCGTGCGCAGGCCGAGCTGGGCCGCGCGGATGGCGGCGACGTAGCCGCCGGGCCCGGCGCCGATCACCAGGACATCGAAATCATGTTCACTCATGGGGGCTCCGGCTGGCCTTGCGGGACTAGAGATCGAGCAAGAGGCGCTGAGGATCCTCGATGCATTCCTTGATGCGGACCAGGAAGCTCACCGCCTCGCGGCCGTCGATGATGCGGTGATCGTAGCTCAGCGCAAGGTACATCATGGGGCGAATGACCACGTCGCCATCGACGGCGACCGGGCGCTCCTCCACCTTGTGCATACCGAGGATCGCGGACTGCGGCGGGTTGATGATCGGCGTCGACATGAGCGAGCCGAAGACGCCGCCGTTGGAGATGGTGAAGGTGCCGCCCAGGAGGTCGTCCAGCGCGAGCTTGCCGTCACGGGCCTTGATGCCGAGGGTACGGATCGCCTGCTCGACCTCGGCGAAGCTCATCTGCGCGGCATCGCGCAGCACCGGCACCACCAGGCCCTGGGGCGCGCTCACCGCGACGCCGATGTCGTGATAGTGCTTGTAGACGATGTCGTCGCCGTCGATCTGCGCGTTGACCGCCGGGTATTCGACGAGCGCGGCGACGGATGCCTTGACGAAGAAGGACATGAAGCCGAGGCGGACGCCGTGCTTCCGCTCGAACGCCTCGCCGTGCGTCGCGCGCAACGCCTGGACGGCGCTCGTGTCCGCCTCGTTGAAGGTGGTGAGCATTGCCGCCGTGTCCTGCGCGAGCTTGAGACGCTCGGCCGCGCGCCGGCGCAGGCGGCTCATGGGCACGCGGTCCTCGCGCCGTCTTTCAGCGGCTGCGGGAGCGGGGGCCGTCTCGTGTGCGGTAGAAGAGTCGGGCGCAAGAACCGTCGCGGGCGCGGGCTTCGGCGGAGAAGCGACGGCCGGTGACGCTTCGGGTTGGGCAGGTTCCGAGGGCGGCTCGGGCTCGGGCGCCGCTGCCGACGAAGCGCGCGCCACCACGGCGGCGAGCACGTCGCTCTTCAGCAGGCGCCCGCCCTTGCCGGTTCCCTCGATCTGCGTCGGATCGAGGCCGTGCTCCTCCAGCAGGTGACGCACGGCAGGCGAGGGCGGCGGCACACGTGCGCGCACGCGGGTGGGAACCGTCCCACGCACGGTAGGTGCCTCTTGCGCATCGGATGATTCGCGCGCGGTCGGTTCTGCAGCGGCGGTAGAGGCACCTGCTCCGGGCTCCAGGCGACCCAGCAGCGCGCCGACCTCGACGTCCGCGCCCTCGCCGGCGACGATTTCCGCCAGTGCGCCGGCACTCTCGGCCTTGACCTCGACGGCGATCTTGTCGGTCTCCAGCTCCACCAGGGTCTCGTCGAGCGCCACCGCTTCGCCCGGCGCCTTGTGCCAGCGCATGACGGTCGCCTCGGTGACCGATTCGCCGAGGACGGGGACGGTGATGTCGATGGTCATGGCCCGGCCTTCCCGTCGAGGGCCTCGTCGATCAGCGCCCGCTGCTCGCGCTGGTGGACGACGAGGAAGCCCGTGGCGGGCGAGGCGGCAGGGGTGCGCCCGACATAGCGGGGCCGGCGCGCCGCACCGTCGAGCTCGGTCAGCACCTGCTCGATGCGGGGTGCGACGAAGGTCCAGGCGCCCATGTTCTCGGGCTCCTCCTGGCACCAGACCACCTCGGCGTCGAGATAGGGCGCGACCTCCACCATGAAGCTCCGGCTCGGGAAGGGCGCGATCTGTTCCAGCCTGAGCAGCGCCACGTCGTCGATTCCGCGCTCTTCACGCGCCGCCAGCAGGTCGAAGTAGACCTTGCCGGAACAGAAGACGACCCGGCGGGCTCGCTCGGGCGTGATCGCGGGGTCCGTCTCCCCGATCACCCGGGGGAAGCGGTTGCCGCCGCTCATGTCCTCCAGCCGCGACACGCAGCGCTTGTGGCGCAGCAGGGACTTGGGGGACATGACGATGAGCGGCTTGCGGAAGCTCCGGCGAAGCTGGCGGCGCAGCACGTGGAAATAGGAGGCCGGCGTCGAGCAATTCACCACCTGGATGTTGCCGTCGGCGTAGAGCTGCAGATAGCGCTCGAGCCGTGCAGAGCTGTGCTCCGGCCCCTGCCCCTCGAAGGCGTGCGGCAGCAGCATGACGAGGCCCGACATGCGCAGCCACTTGGTTTCGCCGGCGGCGACGAACTGGTCGATGATCACCTGGGCGCCATTCGCGAAGTCGCCGAACTGGGCCTCCCAGATCGCAAGCGCGTTGGGGTCCGCGATGGAATGGCCGTACTCGAATCCGAGCACGCCGGCCTCGGAGAGGAGACTGTCCGCGAGCTTGATCCTGGCCTGGTCCGGCCTGATGTTGTTGAGCGGGATGTAACGGGTCTCGCTTTCCTGATCGATCAGGCCCGCATGGCGCTGGGAGAAGGTGCCGCGCGAGCAATCCTGGCCCGAGAGCCTGATCGGCTTGCCCTCCAGCAGCAGCGAGCCGAAGGCCAGTGCCTCCGCCGTCGCCCAGTCGATCGGGCCGCCCGACTCGAGCGCCCGCCGCTTCTCCTCCAGCTGGCGCTGGATGCGGGGGTGCACGGCGAAGTCGTCCGGCACGCGGCTAATCGCCTTGCCGATCTCGGCCAGCACCTCGGGCGCCACGGCCGTATCGCCGGGCCGCTCGTCGCGGGGCGCCGCCTCGATGTCCGCCCAGTCGCCTTCCAGCCAGTCCGCCTTGTTGGGTCGGTAATTCTTGGAGGCCTCGAGTTCGGTCTCTAGCCGGGTGCGGAAGGTCTCCATCATGCGGTCCGCGTCCTTGACCGTGAGCACGCCCTCGGCCACCAGCTGCTCGGTATAGAGCTGCCTCGTCGTGGGCCGCTCGCTGACCGCGCGGTACATCGCGGGCTGGGTAAACGCCGGCTCGTCGCCCTCGTTATGGCCGTGGCGGCGGTAGCAGAAGATGTCCACCACCACGTCCGCCTTGAACTGCTGGCGGTAGTCCGCCGCGATCTGGCAGACGCGCACGACCGCCTCCGGGTCATCCCCGTTCGCGTGGAAGACCGGCGCCTGGATGATCTTCGCCACCTCCGACGGATAGGGCGAGGTGCGGGCCTGGCTCGGGCTCGTGGTGAAGCCGATCTGGTTGTTGATGACGATGTGAACCGTGCCGCCGGTGCGGTAGCCGCGCAGCTCGGACAGCTCGAAGACCTCTGAGCATGTCCCCTGGCCAGCGAGCGCGGCATCGCCGTGGATGAGGAGCCCCATGACCCGCTCGCGGTTCTTGTCGCGGCGCATCGCCTGCTTGGCGCGGACCTTGCCCAGTACCACAGGGTTGACCGCCTCGAGGTGCGAGGGGTTGGGCGTGAGCGAGATGTGGAGCGAATGGCCGTCTTCGAGCACGCGGTCGGCAGAGGCGCCGAGGTGATACTTGACGTCGCCCGAGCCCTGGACATCGCCAGCCGTGGTCTGGCCCCCCTGGAACTCGGAGAAGACCGCGGCGTAGGACTTGCCCATGATGCTGGTCAGCACGTTGAGCCGCCCGCGATGGGCCATGCCGATGACGATCTCGTCGACGCCCTGCCGCGCGGCCTGCGCGATCACCGCCTCGAGCGCGGGAATCACGCTCTCCGACCCCTCCAGCGAGAAGCGCTTGGCGCCCGCGTACTTCACGTCGAGGAAGCGCTCGAAGCCCTCGGCCTCGTGCAGATGGCGCAGGATCTCCGTCTTCTCGCCGCGCGAGAGCGATTGCCGGTTACGCTCGCCCTCCATCATCCGCTGCACCCAGGCTTTCCGGTCCGGGTGCTGGATGTGCATGAACTCGACGCCGATGCGCGCGCAATAGGTCTGCTTGAGGATCGCCAGCACCTGGCGCAGCGTCGCCCGCTTCAGCCCGAGCACGCCGTCGACATAGATGGGCCGGTCGTAGTCCGCCTCCGAGAAGCCGTAGCTCTTGGGGTCGAGCTCCGGGTGGTGCCGCTCGCCCTCCAGGCCGAGGGGGTCGAGGCTCGCGATCAGATGGCCGCGCACCCGGTAGGCGCGGATCATCATGAGCGCGCGGATCGAATCGATAGTCTCGGCCTGGACCGGTGCATCCGGATCGGTGCCGGCCGCGGGCGGCCGGGGCTCCGGCAGCCCCATCTCCCGATCCTCCGGCGCGGCAGCCGGTGCGTCCTGTGCCCCGCCGTCACCGCCCTCGAAGGCGCCTTCGCTCTCGAAGATGCGGCGCCAGCTCGGGTCGACCGAGTTGGGGTCGCGCAGATACTGCGCGTGGAGCTGTTCGATGACGGCCGGGTCGGCCCCGCCGAGGAAGGAGGATGCGCCGTCGAGCCCGTTGCTCACGCCGCCCGCCCCGGCGAGCGGCGCCGCTCCAGCACGTCCAGCACCGTGGTGCCGATGGCCGCCGGCGACTCCGTCACGGTGATGCCGGCGCTCCGCATGGCCTCGATCTTGTCCGCCGCACCGCCCTTGCCGCCCGAGATGATGGCGCCGGCATGGCCCATGCGCCGGCCGGGCGGCGCTGTCAGGCCTGCGATGAAGCCCACGATGGGCTTGGCAATCTTCTCCGCACGCACGAAGTCGGCTGCCTTCTCCTCCGCGCTGCCGCCGATCTCGCCGATCATCACGATGGCCTCGGTCTCGTCGTCGCGCGCGAAGCGGGCGAGGCAGTCAATGAAGTCGGTGCCTGCGACCGGATCGCCGCCGATGCCGATACAGGTCGATTGTCCCAGCCCCGCAGCGGTGGTCTGCCCCACGGCCTCGTATGTCAGCGTGCCCGAGCGCGAGACGATGCCCACCCGGCCGCGCCGGTGGATGTGACCCGGCATGATGCCGATCTTGCACTCGTCCGGCGTGATGATGCCGGGACAGTTGGGGCCGATGAGACGGGTCCGGGAGCCGCTGAGGGCGCGCTTGACCCATACCATGTCGAGCACGGGGATGCCTTCGGTGATGCAGACGACGAGGCCGATCCCGGCGTCAATGGCCTCCAGGATCGCGTCCGCCGCGAAGGGTGCCGGCACGTAGATCACGGAGGCGTCGGCCCCGGTCGCCGCGCGGGCCTCGGCCACGGTGTCGAACACCGGCAAGTCGAGATGGGTGCTGCCGCCCTTGCCGGGGGTGACACCGCCCACTATGCGCGTACCATAAGCGATCGCCTGCTCCGAGTGGAAGGTGCCCTGGGCGCCAGTGAAACCCTGGCAGATCACGCGTGTGTCTCGATCGACGAGGACCGCCATCAACCCGCCCGCTCGATTGCCTGAACCACCTTCGCCGCGGCATCGCCGAGGTCGCCGGCCGCGATCAGGTCGATGCCTGCGCCATCCAGGATATCCTTGCCCTTCTCCACATTGGTGCCCTCGAGCCTGACCACAAGGGGAAGCTCCAGCGAAACCTCCCGCGCAGCGGCGACGATTCCCTCGGCGATCACGTCGCAGCGCATGATGCCCCCAAAAATGTTGACCAGGATGCCGCGCACGTTGGGGTCCGAAAGGATGATCTTGAAGGCCTCGGTGACCCGCTCGCGGGTGGCGCCGCCGCCCACATCGAGGAAGTTGGCGGGCTCGGCGCCGTGCAGCTTGATGATGTCCATGGTCGCCATGGCGAGGCCGGCGCCGTTGACCATGCAGCCGATGTTGCCGTCGAGCTTGACGTAGCTCAGCTCGTGCTCGCCGGCGGCGCGTTCGGCCGGGTCTTCCTCGTCCGCATCGCGCAGCGCCGCGATCTCTCGCCGGCGGTAGAGCGCGTTGTCGTCGATGCTCACCTTGGCGTCGAGGGCGACGAGCGATCCCGCCCTCGTCTCGATCAGGGGGTTGATCTCCACCAGGCTCGCGTCGGTACCCATGACCGCGTCGTGCACGGCCCGGGCGAGCTTGCCCGCCGCTTTCGCGGTCTCGCCGGAGAGGCTGAGGCCGAACGCAATGCGCCGCCCGTGGTGGGGCTGGAAGCCGCTCGCGGGATCGATGGGCACGGTCACGATGGCTTGCGGATTCTCCGCCGCGACCGCTTCGATCTCGACACCGCCTTCGCGTGAAGCGATGAGCGCGACGCAACCGCTCTCGCGGTCCACCACGGCGCCGAGATAGTACTCGTGGGCGATATCGGCGCCGTCCTCCAGATAAACGCGGCGCACCTCGCGGCCTGCGGGTCCCGTCTGATGGGTGACGAGCACCTTGCCGAACATGGCCTGCGCCGCCGCAACCGCCTCGTCGCGGCCAGTGCAGACCTTGACGCCGCCGGCCTTGCCGCGACCGCCCGCGTGAATTTGCGCCTTCACCACCCAGACCGGTCCGCCCAGTTCGTCCACGGCGGCAGCGGCCTCCTCCGGCGCGAGTACGGGCACGCCACGCGGCACCGGCACGCCGAACCCCGCCAGCACTTGCTTGGCCTGATATTCGTGGAGGTTCATGAAGCCGTCCCGCCGCGCGACGATCGAAAGCGCGCCCTTATAGCACTCCCCCGCCCGCGCCGGCTATCGCGACGGCGGCCGGGCGCGCTCCGGACACGCCTTCTGCGCGGCGCAAGTGGCGGCGCGACAGTTCCCGCTCCATTCAATCCCTTGAAATTGTCCCGCTGCAACACACGGATTACTTTTCAACTGTAACCCCAATAACGAATTCGTATGTATCATTAGTCGCGACATTATTTTTCGAAACTTCCGGATTTATATTGACGCGTAAGTCCGGATTTGCGACTCTTGATACGGGACGAACGCAATTGATTGGGAAGAACGGCAGGTGCGTTCCAAGCACCGACGAAGGGGCGGATACGCAAAATCGATATCCGGCTGCTGCTGTGGAGGGGACGCGTTGGGCGGTTGGCGATGATAGAGAGCCGGGGGCGGAACCCCATGCCCTTCGCTGACGCGGTCGTGCGGAGCCGGCCGTGCGCGTAGAATTCGGCAAAGGGTCGGATCTCCTGACCCGGGAGTATCCGAGGCTCAGCAAACAGCTTAAGAAGTGCGCCGCCTACATTCTGGAACATCCGAGCGAGGTCGCCACGCTCTCCATGCGCCAGCTGGCGGCAAGAGCAGGGGTGCCCGCCAGCACCATGAACCGGCTCGCCAAGGCGGTTGGCTTCGCGACTTACGACGAATTTCGCGCGCTCTACCGCGATAGTATAAACCAGCAGGCGACAGTTTATTCTCTCGAGAGCGGCCAAGTACTTGCGGTCGCTCGTGAAAACAAATTCGATCACGACCTCAACGCTTTTCAACAGGCGGCAGTCACCAATATAAACACCCTGTTTGACCATATCGACCGCGTTGGGCTGGAGCGCGCCGTGCAGGCGTTGGCGGATGCGCGCACCGTCCTCGTGGTCGGCGTGTTCGCGTCCGAGTCCTTCGCCAACTACCTGCATCACGTGGCGGCCATGGGATTCGGCAATTGGCACCAGCTGGTACCCAACAGCGGCGACTTCTCGCGTCTGTTGGAGGGCTTGGTGCCCGGCGATGTCGTCGTCTGCATCGCCGTCGAGCCCTGCGCTACCGAATCGATCAGGGTCGCGCGGCGCGCTCAGGAGGCGGGCGCACGCGTTATCGGCATCACCGATCGGCGGACGTCGCCCTTGGCTGCCTGCTCGGACGACATCCTGCTTATTTCGGTTCACAGCCCGAGCCTCTTTCCCTCACGCATTGGCGCCACCGCGCTCGTGGAAGTGCTCGTGGGTATGGTCGCGGCACGCAGCGAACGGTCGGTCGCCGAGAACGTAGAAAACTTGAACCGCTCGCGCCGAAACTTGGGTCACTATTGGGACGAATGATCCGTTATTTGACCGGCTTTTCCGGATCACGCCGCCAAAACGGGTGCCTTGTTCCACAAAATTTCTCGCTTGGGACGAATGGTTCCCCACCCGCTAACCGGAGTTATTTGTTGCCTTCGTTCGAGTGATCTAAGTGAGTGGGCGGAAGGTGCCGAGACTCAGTGTCGACGCATCAGGCAAACCATGGCTGGCAGGGAATGTCGGCTCGTGACACATTGGCGCCGCAATCCATTCGGACGAGAGGCGCCGCCATGACCCCGGAGCAGGTGCTGGCCCATCCCCCTAAGGTACTGACCGAAGCGCAGCGGGAGGCGTACTTCCGCGACGGCTACCTGCTGCTCGAGCGCTTCGTGCCGGAGGACTGGCTCGCGACATTGCGGGCGCTCAGCGAGCACTTCATCGACGAGAGCCGGAGCGCGGGCGTCGACGACGAGCAGTTCGACCTGGAGCCCGATCACTGCGCGACAGCACCCCGACTCAGGCGCCTGAACCAGCCGGTGGCGCGGCACCCCGACTATTGGCGCTTCGCAAGCGCGTCCTGCATCACCGACCTGGCCGAGGACCTGCTCGGGCCCAACGTGATGTTCCACCACTCCAAGCTCAACTTCAAATGGTCGGGCGGCGGCGAGGAGGTGAAGTGGCACCAGGACATCCAGTACTGGCCGCACACCAACTACAGCGTGCTCACCATCGGCGTCTATCTGGAGGACGTCGACGAGAGCATGGGCCCCATGGGCGTGATCCCCGGCGCGCACGAGGGCGAGCTCTTCGACCTCTATGACGAGAACGACTGCTGGTCCGGCGCCATCGACGATAGCGACCTCGCCCGGGTGCCGGTGGAGAAGGCGGTCTACCTGAAGGGCCCTGCGGGCTCAGTGACGGTGCACCACTGCCGCATGATCCACGGCTCCAAGCCCAACACCGACCCCGCGCGCTCCCGCCCGCTCCTGCTCAACGCCTTCTCCTCCGCCGACGCGCTGCCGGTGACGGCCTACAACTATCCCTCGACCCATAACGGGGAGGTCGTGCGGGGCGCGCGCCCGCGCTGGATCCACTTCGACCCGAGACCCTGCCTTCTGCCGCCGGACTGGTCGGGCGGCTACACCTCGATCTTCGCGCTGCAGCAGGGCGAGGAGCAGGAACCCCAGGCAGCAGCCGCAGGTGGTTAGAGCGGGTCCGTCTTTGACGGGCTCGCGACAGGCCGCGACTGCGGCGCGCCGCTATTGCGGCGCACATCGCGCGCCTCGCGCGCGTGGACGCGCGACGCGGAGGCGCCGGCCGTAGGCCGGCTGCCGTGGGCGACAAAGGCGAACGCGTTTCCGTGTGAGACGGAAACGCCCTAGGCTCCGTCGTCCGGCGCTAGGCAGTCCCTGAAGGACGCTGCCATGTTGCGGAGGAGCGTGAAGTAGAGCTCCGGCCCGTTCTCGATTGTGGCGCCGATGGGATCCACGGTGGCGGCCCTCACGTCGCTGCCTTCGATGACGGTCCTGACGAGGCGCTCGTCGAACTGGGGCTCGTCGAACACGCAGACCACGCCCAGCTCACCCACCTTCTCGCGCAGTTCGGAGATGCGCCGGGCACCGGGCGCGCGATCGGGACTGATGACGACCGAGCCTGCGGCGCTCAGCCCGAAGCGGTCCTCGAAATAGCGGTAGCCGTCGTGGAAGACGATGAAGGGCACGCCGCGGGCCGGTGCCACCTCCTGGGCGATCTCCTCCGTCAGGTGATCGAGGCGGTGTAGCAGGGCATCGACGTTGGCCTCGTAGGTGGCAGCATTGGCGGGATCGATCTCGGCCAGGGCGCCGGCAATGGTGCGCGCCAAGGTCCAACCGTTGATCGGGTCGAGCCAGACGTGCATGTCGAAGGGGCCGTGGTCGTCGTGGTCGTCATGCGCGTGCCCGTGGTCGTCATCGTCGGCGTGATCGTCATGATCGTCGTGATCCGCATGATCATCATGGTCGTCGTGATCCGCGTGATCATCGTGGTCCGCATGATCGTCGTGGTCGTCGTCTTCGTCCATGCCCTCGTGGCCGTGGCTGTCGTGGTCGTGCTCCTCGAAGGCGCCGCCTTCGCGTACCGGCCTCAAAACGAGACCGGGCGCGTCCGCGAGCCTGACCACCCGGGCGTGTCCCGCGAGCGCGTCGACCGGCCCGGCGAGCGCGGTCTCCATCGTGTCGCCGACCATGAAGACGATGTCGGCCTCCTCCAGTGCTGCTGCGTCGGAAGGGCGCATGGTGAAGGTATGCGGCGACGAGTGGCCCCGGATCACCAGGTGAGGCTCGCCCACGCCGGCCATCACCGCGCTCACCAGCGAATGCACAGGCTTGATCGAGGCGACGACCTGCAGCTCGTCGTCCGCCGCTGCGGGGCTTGCGGCCGCACTGCCGAGCAGCGCCGCTGCGGCGAGCGCAAGGGGGAAGCGTCGTGGTACAATGCGTGGACAATCCATGGTCGCGTCTCCGTCAGTCAGGCGGGCATGGCCGAGAAGACGTTATAAGATAATGTTGCCGCTGTACACTGGCTCTTGGAAGCCGGGCGTCAGAGGCAAACGCCTGTAGAGGCGGTGGGCATGACGACAGGGAGCATGTCGCCCGCCGGGTCAGCACCGCTCGTCAGCGCCCGCGACATCGGCGTCAGGCGAAGCGAGCGCTGGATCATCCGGCACGTCGACGTCCAGGTGCCGCGCGGCGCGCTGGTGTACGTGATCGGCGCCAACGGTGCCGGCAAGTCGACCTGCGCCAAGGCCGTGCTCGGCCTGATCGAAATCGACGAGGGGGCGGTCGAGCGGGCGCCGGACGTGACGGTGGGCTATGTGCCCCAGCGCCTCGCCATAAGCCCGACGCTGCCGCTCACGCTCCGCCGCCTGATGACGTTGACGCGGCGCTTTCCCCGCCGGGAGATCGAGGCGGCGCTCGACGCCGTCGGCCTGGAGCGGCTCGGCGATCCGCCCATCTCGACGCTCTCCGGCGGCGAGTTCCAGCGGCTGTTGCTGGCGCGGGCGCTGATCGAGAGGCCCGACCTGCTGGTTCTCGACGAGCCGGCCCAGGGCGTCGATGTGAGCGGGGCGGACGTCTTCCACGAGTTGATCGGGGAGATCCGCCGCACCCTTGGCTGCGGCATCCTGATCATCTCCCACGACATCGAGCTCGCGGCGCGAAGCGGCGACGATGTCGTCGTCCTTGTGCCCCACGAGCATGACGCGGAGCCGGCCGGCGACGCCGCCGGTGCGCCGGGGACCTGAGCGATGCTCGACGACTTCTTCATGCGCGCTCTCATCGCCGGCATCGGGCTCGCGCTCGTCACCGGGCCGGCGGGGTGCTTCGTGGTCTGGCGCAGACTGGCCTACTTCGGCGAGACCATCGCGCACTCCTCGCTGCTCGGCGTCGCGCTCGCCATCGTGCTGCAGTTCAACCTGGTCATCGGCATCCTGATCAGCGCCGCGCTGGTGGCCGTCATCATGTTCTATCTCGACCGGCGCGGCACGCTGCCGACCGACACCCTGCTGGGCCTGCTCGCCCACGGCGGGCTCGCCCTCGGCCTGGTGATCCTCTCGTTCTTCCCGTCCATGCGGATCGACCTGCACGGGCTGCTCTTCGGCGACATCCTGGCCGTCCAGCGGATCGACCTGGCGGTGATCTGGGGTGGCGGCGCGGTCGTGTTGGGCGTGCTCGCGTGGCTCTGGCGTCCGTTGCTGGCGGCGACCGTCAACCCGGACCTCGCCGCGGTGGCGGGCCTCAAGCCAGAGCGGGCGCGGCTGATCTTCGGACTGCTGGTGGCGGCGATCATCGCCGTCGCCATCAAGATCGTCGGCATCCTGTTAATCGTGGCGCTCCTGATCATTCCCGCGGCCACCGCCCGGCGCTTCGCACCGAGTCCCGAATGGATGGCCGTGGGCGCCGCGGCGGTGGGCGCCTCCGCGACCGTGGGCGGGCTCTACGCGTCCGCGACCTGGGACACGCCCTCCGGCCCCTCCATCGTCGTCACGGCGCTGGCGCTCTTCATCGTGACCCGCGCCGACGCCCTTCGGAAGGTGGGGCAATTGGTGGTCAGCCGGAGACGGTAACGGCCTCGTCGGCGCAGCCCTCCAGCTCGATCTGCACGGTGACGTGGCGGATGTCGAAGCGGTCCGCGAGGCGCTCCTGAATGGCGGCGACAGCCGAATCGGGATTGGTGCCCTCGGTGACACGGGCGTGGAGCGTGAGCAGCGAGTGCTCCTGCGAGAGCGACCAGGCGTGGACGTGATGCACGTCCTCGACGACGGGAACGTGCGAGACCAGATCGCGGCCGATGTCGCGAACGTCCAGCGCGGCGGGCACGCCTTCGAGCAGGACGTGCGCCGCGTCCTTCACCAGGAACCAGGCGCTGCGCAGCACCAAGAGCCCGACCACGATTGAGAGAATCGGGTCGATCGGCATCCAGCCGGTGGTCATGATGACCAGCGCCGCGCCGATCGCCGCCACCGAGCCCAGCATGTCGCCCCACACGTGGAGGAGCGCGCCCCGCACGTTGAGGTTGGTGCGGTCGGCACCATGGAGCACGGCGAACGCCGCAATGTTGACGGCCAGGCCAAGCCCCGCCACCGCCAGCATGGGGCCGGCCAGCACCTCCGTCGGGTTCAGCAGCCGCTCGGCGGCCTCGCTGAAGATCCAGATGCAGATGAAGACGAGGCTGATGCCGTTGGTGAAGGCGGCGAGGACGGGGAAGCGGTGATAGCCGTAGGTGCGTGCCGTATCGGCAGGGCGCCGGCTCAGCCTGAAGGCGAGCCAGGCGAAGAGCAGGGAGACCGAGTCGATGAGCATGTGCGCGGCATCGGCCAGCAGCGCGAGCGAGCCCGAGAGCACGCCGCTGAGCGGGCGCACGCTTTCAGCGGCGATCTGGGGCTGATCGGCTCGGATTAATCGAGGTTTTGGGATGGGTGCCCCCCGGCGATCTTGCAAGAAGGCCGCCGGAGGGCTTGTCTCGGTGACGGTGAAATCATCTGAGACGCCCCAATGTCGCACAAGCTGTTCCGCCACTCCATGCTTTCCGATGCCCGGGTGTGGGCTTTCCTGAAGCGGGTCGACGCGGCGGAGACGGAGACCTGCCGTGCGGCGGGCTGTCCGCGCTGCGGCGGGGCGCTTCACAGCGCGACCTACCCGCGCAAGCCGTACGGCCTGTCGGCCGATCTTCGGGACGATGCCCGACGCTTCAGCCTGTGCTGTTCGGTGTGCCGGCGCCGCGTGAATCCTCCGTCGGTGCGTTTCTTCGGGCGCCGGTTCTATGTCGGGGCTGTGTTCCTCCTGGTGAGCGCTCTGGCTCTGGCCGGCGGCGTGCGGCTGCAGACGATCGCGCGGCGGTGCGGGGTTCCGGCGTCGACGCTGAGGCGCTGGCGGCGCTGGTGGCAGGAGATCTTCCCGCTCACCCGGGAATGGCGGGCCAAGCGGGGCGCGCTTGCAGCGCCGCCCGGCGAGGCGCCGCTGCGCTGGCTGCTGGGTTCGGTGCGGGGCGCCAGCTTCCGCTCGCGGCTGTTGCGCAGCCTGGTCTGGCTGATGCCGTGGACCGGCTTTTGCACGCTCGGCGCCGGGCCGGGATCTCCCGCAGAAAGCGTTTCTTTTATGAACGGATAGGCCGCTCTACACCGGCAACTCCCCAGGACGGCGAGGGAGGGATGCCGGGATGGACAGCAACGACGGGAACGGCCGCCGCGACCGGTGGGCGCGGCTGCGGTTCGCGGTGGTCGGGCCGCTGCTGGCCTCGCCGCCGCCGGCAGGGCGGCTGCGGGCGGAGCTTGAGCGGCTGTCGCGGCGCGACTGGGAGCACCCGTCGGGCAGGGGTCCGGTGCGCTTCGCGGCCTCCACGATCGAACGCTGGTACTACCAGGCGCGGGCGGCCGAGCACGATCCGGTCAAGGCGCTGCGGCGGCGGCCGCGCGCCGATGCCGGGCGCGAGCGGGCGATGTCGCCGGCGCTGCTCGCGGCGCTGCGCGAGCAGTACCGGGCGCATCCGTCGTGGTCGGCGCAGCTGCACTACGAGAATCTCGGCGCGCTGGTCGAGGCCGACCCCGCGCTCGGCCCGATGCCGTCCTACGCGACGCTGACCCGGGCGATGCGCAGCCGTGGCCTGGTCCGCAAGCGCCGGCGCCGGCGCTTCGAGCGCGAGCCCGAGCCGGTCGCGCAGACGCGCGAGGTGCTGAGCTACGAGGTCGAGCGCAGCCACGGCCTCTGGCACTGCGACTTCCACCATGCGAAGCGCCGCGTGCTGACGCCGTCCGGCGAATGGAAGACGCCGATCCTGCTCGGGTTCCTGGACGATCGTTCGCGGCTCGGCTGCCACCTGCAGTGGTATCTGGCGGAGACCGCCGAGGTCTTCGTCCACGGGCTCTGCCAGGCCTTCATGAAGCGCGGCCTGCCGCGCGCCCTGATGAGCGACAACGGCTCGCCGATGATCGCCGGCGAGGTCGAGGAGGGGCTGCACCGGCTTGGCATCGTCCACTCCACGACCCTCGCGGGAGCCCCTTATCAGAACGGCAAGATGGAGGTCCTGTGGGCCTCGGTCGAGGGCCGCCTGATGGCCATGCTCGAAGGGGTCGAGGCGCTCACCCTGAAGACGCTCAACGATGCCACCGTCGCCTGGGTCGAGCAGGACTACCACCGCCGCGTTCACCGCGAGCTCGGCACGACGCCGATGAAGCGACTGCTCGACAGCGTCGATGCGTCGAGGCCCTGTCCCGGCGTCGACACGCTCAGGGCTGCGTTCCGGATCACCCGGAAGCGCACGCTGAGGCGCTCGGACGGAACCGTCTCGGTCGAGGGCGTGCGCTTCCAGATGCCGGCGCCATGGCGCCACCTGAACATGCTCTGGATCCGCTACGCGCGCTGGGACCTGTCCAGCGTCGATCTGGTCGACGCCCCTGACGGCGAGCGGCTGTGCACCCTCTATCCGCTGGACAAGCGCGGCAATGCCGGCGGCATGCGCCGCCCCACCGCCCCTGGCGATGACGATGGCGGCGGCAGCCCCGGCGCCGCCGGGGGCGAAGCCGCGCCGCTGCTCAGGCGCATCCTCGACAACCAGGCCGCCACGGGCCTGCCGCCGGCCTGGCTGCCCCATGCCGCAAGCCCCCGTCCCGACAAGGACGACCAACAGGGAGACCCCTCATGAACCGCGAACTGCTCACCTTCTTCGGCCTCAAGTGGAACCCCTTCTCAAGCGAGCTGCCGTTCGACGGCCTCATGGCGACCCCCGCCGTCGACAGCTTCTGCCACCGGGTGGAGCACCACCTGGTGCGCCAGGGTGGCTTCGCCCTGATCACCGGCGAGCCCGGCACCGGAAAGAGCGTCGCGCTTCGCCTGCTCGCCGACCGGCTCGCCCGCACCGACGGATTGCGCGTCGCCGCGCTCTCCCACCCGTCCTCGCGTCTCGGCGACTTCTACCGCGAGATGGGCGAGCTGTTCGGCATCACCCTGGTCACCGGCAGCCGATGGACCAGCTTCAAGGGGCTGCGCGAGCGCTGGCTCGCCCATCTCGACGACACCCGCATGCGGCCCCTGCTGCTGATCGACGAAGCCCAGGAGCTGCACGTCACGGTGCTGTCCGAGATCCGCCTGCTCGGCTCCATCGACTTCGACTCGCGCGCCATCCTCTCGGTCGTCCTGGCCGGCGACAACCGCCTGCTCGACAGGCTCGGCCAACCCGACCTGCGGCCGCTCGCCTCGCGCATCCGACAGCGCCTCGTCATGGCGCCCGCCGAACACGAAGAACTCGCCCGGTTGCTCGACCACCTGCTGCAGGAGGCCGGCAACCCGGCGCTGATGACCGCCGACCTCAAGGACGCGCTCTGCGCCCATGCCTCGGGCAACCCCAGGACGCTCACCGTCATGGCCGATACCCTGCTCGCCATCGCCGCCGAACAGGATCGCGAGGTGCTCGACGAGAAGCTCTTCCTGGAGACCTGGGGCGAGGCCCCGCCGCGCAGGGCAAATCGGCGATGAAGGGCTTCCCGACCCGAACCCCGGCCGACCTCGAGAACCGGCCGCGCCGGCAGCAGTGGCTGGTCGACGGGCTCTGGGCGCGCCAGGCGGTCGGCATCGTCGGCGGCGAACCCAAGTGCGGCAAGTCCTTCCTCGCGCTCGACCTCGCCGTCGCCGTGGCCGCCGGCGTGCCCTGCCTGCGCCGCTTCGCCGCCGAACAGCCCGGACCGGTCCTGCTGTTCGCCGCCGAGGATGCCGGCCACATCGTGCGAGCCCGCCTCGAGGGCATCGCCCGCGCCGCCGGCGCCCGGTTCGAGACCCTCGACATCGCCGTCATCGACGTCCCGATCCTCCGCCTCGACCACCGCAACGACCGCCAGCGCCTGATGGAGACCGTGGAGCGCGTCGGGCCACGCCTCGTGGTCCTCGACCCCCTGGTCCGCCTCCACGGCGTCGACGAGAACGCCGTCGCCGAGGTCGCCCCCATCCTCGGCTTCCTGCGCGACATACAGCGACGCTTCGAGACCGCAATCCTGCTCGTCCACCATGCCCGCAAGAGCGGCGCCGCCCGGCCGGGCCAGGCGCTCAGGGGATCGTCCGAGCTGCACGCATGGGGGGACAGCAATCTGTACCTGCGCCGGCGGGACAAGCAGATCGTCATGACCGTCGAGCATCGCGCCGCCCCGGGCCTCAACGATGTCGAAATCGAACTCGCCGATGACGGCGAGGGACCCGCCTTGCGCCTCCGGCGCCCGGCGCCGGCCGAAGCCGCGCCGGAGCCGGAAACCCCCGAACGGCGTATCCTCCAGGCACTCGCCGACGCCGACGCGCCGCTCTCCCAGCGCCAGATCCGCGAGCGCGCCGCGACCCGGCCGGCAACCGTCGCCGAGGCGCTGCACAAGCTCGTCCGCGAAGGACGCGTCGAGCGCGCTGCCGAAGGCGGATACCGCCTCACCGCCGACAACGCCACGCCCCCAGCCGCTGTCAATGGTCGGGGCCGCAACGACGTGTTACCGAAAACCGTTACCGCCTCGAACCCCTAGGGAGGCAGGGTAACGGTAACGGGTAACACCCCCCGCCAGCTTCCATCGCCGTACCGCGTCGAGCGATCGGCTCATGGCCGAAAGCTCTGCTTACGGCCATGGATGCACTCCGTCGGATGGACGGCGGCGGGTCACCCGAAGGGCCGGAGCGAAGCGAAGGAGCCGCGCAGCGGCTTGACGCGTCGACGGCCGTCCGACACCCCGACAGCGTTCCTCCGAACCTGACCCGGCAACCATCGAATAACCCGATCACCGCACCATCAGATACCGGAAGCGCGCTCAGCCGCCGATCACCTCGGCGATCGTGAAGCCCGCGGTCAGCAGCAGCGCCCAGAAGATGCGGGTGGCGTTGTCGCCGTGCGCATGGTGGACGTGCGCGTGGCCAGCATGACCGTGGTGGTGGGCGGCCATCACCGTGTAACCAGCGAATGGTCTGCCGAAGGCACCTGACGATCTCCTTCCGTCAGAACTGGGACAGTCTATTGCAAAGGGGACATGACGGGCCGCGCTTTCCCGCGATCTGCCGCTGCCCTTGCGGGCAACTCAGCCGAGCGGCGTGTTGAGAAAGGCGATGAACGACACCAGGCCGACGAGGGTGACCAGTGCGGCGCCGGCGTAGTTCATGCCGTGGCGCAGCACGTTCGCCCCGCCGCCGCCCGAGCGCTCCATGACCCGCATCGCGGCTTGCCTGGCGAGGATCGCGCCGACCCCCAGCACGCAGATGCTCGAGCCGATACCGAGCGACATCGCCGCGACCAGCAGGGAGCCGGGAACGATCATGTCGTTGGCCACGGCGTAAAGCATGATCAGCACGGCGCCGGGGCAGGGGACCATGCCGGCCGCGAGCGCCAGAATGCCGCCTTCCGCCTTGCCGCCGTGACTGTGGCCATGGTGATGGCCGTGGTCGTGATGGTGGGGGTGGTCGTGATGATGAGGCGGGCTGTGCCCGTGGCTGTGATCATGGCTGTGCCCGTGTCCGTGCCCGTGTGCGCCGCCTGAGCGCGCCCTCAGCGAGGCACGCACGGCCTGGTAGAGCATGTAGAGCCCGATGCCGACGATGATGAGGAAGCTCGCGGCGCGCACGCCCGGCACGTCCGATAGCCCGAGGCCGAAGCCGCCGCGCAGCACGAGGTCGGCCAGCCAGACGATGACGACGGCGGCGATGACGTGGACGATGGCGATCTGCACGGCCATGACAACGCCGCGCATCACCCGTGCCTCGCGCCCGAGGAAATAGGAGACGACCACGAACTTCCCGTGCCCCGGCCCGAGCGCATGGACGGCGCCGTAGGCGAACGCGACCGCAAGGGCCAGGAGGAAGGCGCCGAGGTTCTCGCCCCGCTCGATGGCGTTCATGTGGAGGGCGACCTCGGCGTTGGCGCGGCGCTGGAAGTCCATCAGGAAGTCGGTGAAACCCTCGAACAGGCCGCCGTCTTCCTCGACGATCTCGACCTCGACCGGGGCGGGCGCTGCGCCGTCGGTCTGCGAGAGCGCGAGCGGTGCCGTGAACAGGCTGGTCAGAAGCAGCACGCACACCAGGCCCAGCAGCGCGGCCGGCCTGCGGCGGCGTCTATGGGGCCGATTGCTCATTGCGGTTTACCCCTCGCACGCCAGCGTGACCGGCTGGGGATGGCCGGATTGCGCGCCCTTGCCGCGCGCGATGCGGAACTTGCATCCCGGCGTCATCTCGCCGCTAACCAGCAGGAAGTGCCCATCGGAAAAGCTGAAATCCACGAAGTTTTCGCGATCGAACAGGCTGACGGCCACCGCTTCTACCTTCGGATCGAGGGGCGGCGTAAGGCCCATGGAAAACTCGTAAACGAGGCGTGCCTGCTCGATCCGCGCCGCAAAGCGATCCACGTTGTGGACCTTCTGTTGTTCCTCCCCCGCCCAGATGTGAACGAAATAGTCTGCGGGCGCGAGCGGGTCGAAGGTCTCGGTGCGCAGGTTCCTGACCTCGAGAGAATTGAGCGTTCCATCCCCGTCCAGATCGTAGGTTTGGATGGTATGGGCGCTGTAGAAGTCATCGAATGTCCACGAAAACTCCAATCCGCTGACCCGCTGATCGTCGAACGCGACGGTGAGCGTGGTCTCGACCCACACGTCCGGATTGGCGCGCGCCTCGGCTGCTGCCAGCAGCGGGATCAGTGCGAGTGCCGGCGCCCATAGCCTGACGATCGCCGCCATGCTGGAAACTTATGACATGTTAGGTGACATGTCAACGAGCCAGCGCACAGGAAATGCGCCGCCGCGCTGCCCTCCCGCGGCTGAACAAGCGAGGTGCCCGGTGTGTGTTAGGAGCTGAGGTCCACAGGCCCGAGGGAGATCTGCGGGGACGAGTCGGTCAGCGCCTCCATCACCTTCCTCTGGCTGCCGCGCAGCGCGTGCTCGGTCAATTGCGCGGCTCGCTCGCCGTCGCCCTCGATCAGTGCCTCGACCAGGTCGTCGTGGAAGTGGTGGAACTCGTGCTCCCGCCGCTGCATGGCGAGCCCCAAGTGCACGATGCGCTCGTGCTGCTCCATGAGGCCGACGACCAGGGTGACCAGGCGCTGGTTGCCGGAACTCTCCGCAACGTAGCGGTGGAACTCGCGATTGGCCCGCAGGTAGGCCGCCTGGCCGGCCTTGTCGCCTTCCGGATAGGTCGCGTGCGCAGCCTCGTTGAGTGCGCGCAGGCGCTCGGCATCCACCTTGCCGGCGGCGAGCCTCACGGCAGTGACGTCGAGCACGAGGCGGAGCTGGAAGATCTCCTGAATGTCGCGCAGCGTGACCGGGGAGACCGCGTTGCCCTGCCGCCCGCGCGAGACGATCAGCCCTTCCTGACGCAGGCGCATCATGGCGCTGCGGATGGGCGCCTTGCTCATGCCGTAGCGCGCGACGAGCAAGCCCTCGGAGATCTCCTCGCCCGGCTGCAGGGCGCAGGAGATGATCTCGTCTTTGATCGTCGCGTAGGCGATATCGTTCAGGTTCGGCTCGGCCGTTCGCGTGCTTTCGTTCAGCGATTCAGAGGGTTGCGGGGCGGCACGATGTTTCGTGGATGGCATGGATCGTCGGGTCCTTGCCGGCTCCTGCCGGCGTAGGCGGCCGCGCGGCGCGCCGATACTGCCCGAACGTAGCGCAAGTGTCTGCCGCTCGCGAGGGCCGGCACAACCGGGCGCGAGCGCCGCTGCGAATCGGCGAGAGACCGACGCGTCGCGGCTGGTTATCGCACACAAATGCAGCTATAATACTGATTATGATATATCTTATACGCTATAGAATAAACTGAGAACTGTATACCATATCTAGGGCAAAAATCTATATATGGTGGGATATGATAGACTTACCAGCGACTCGAGATAGCTCGGATGCATTCGTGAACGCTAACGCCCACGAACGCTGGCCTTCTTCTGGTGCCCCGAACCGCTAATTCCGCTCATCGAAGAATGCTGTTGTCGGCCCGCGGGCTGAGGCGCTTCTGCCTCCGCTGGCCAGGCCTCGTCGTCTTCGCCGTCGTCATCGCGTTCTCAGCGCTCTGTAGCCGCGGAAAAGTCGTGGCCAGTCACGCGAAAGGTCGTGGCCAATCGCGCGGTGGCCACGACGAGTAGAAAATAGCGGGTGCGAAGCTGCGGTGTGGAACAGTTAGCCGGAGCGCGCGATGGCGCGGATAACCGCCTCGCGGGAGGGCGCACTACTCCCCGCGCCGCCGGTGTTTGCGGGCTCTACGGAGACTCGCTGCGGCCACCCTGAAGGGTCGGTGCATTGCCCCTGCATGGCCCCATCACGCCTGTTTCAGGGCCGAGGAAGCGGGATTGTCGCACCCGAGTGCCCTACACATGCCAGCGCCTGTCCCGGCCTACCGGATCGAACAGCCGAGGCCGGCGGCCGTTGCGCTTCGCCCCGGTCCAATCCACCGCAACTATGGTCGCGTCCGCCAGGCCTGCCCCACGGAGGTCCGCCATGGAAAAATCCGCCGCAGTGAGGTCAGCGCCCATCATGGCTGCGTCACACAAGCGAGCGGACGCGAAGCAGGCGCGCGTTGCGTCCGCTTGTCGCAGGTCAGCCCCGATCAGCACCGCCTGGCGGAGCGAAGCTGCGATCAGGTCCGCCGAATGAAGCACCGCGCCGGTGAGGTTGGAATTGCTGAGGTCGCTGCACGTCAAATCCGACCCAGAGAGGTCAGCCTGCACGAGCCGAGCCCCGGCCAGCCGCTTGCACCGCAGGTCCAGGCGCCGCAGATCGGCGCCGGCAAAGTCCCGCTCGCCGGCCGCGTATCGGGACAGCAATTCATCGGCCGTCATCGAGGCGTCTATATCGCCCTGCCACGGCCCGCGACAAGCCCCTTCCCAACATCGCGCGGGAGGTAACAGGCGGCATCTGAGTGCCCGCCTGCATCAATACTCCACTTCGGACGAAGGGCTGGCGATCACGTTATCGCGGAGTTGGTTGTACCGGTCCCGCATCCTGCGCTCGATCTCGTCGGCAACCTCTTCGGCGACCTCGCGCGGATCGGCGGCGTTTGAATGGACCGTGAGAGAACCGATGACCGACTGGATATTTACCGTGCCCGCCCGCTCGGCCCTGCGCTGACGGCGCCCCCTCGGCCCGGACGCGGCCGCCTCCGCCTCGGGCTCCGGCGGTGTCCACACCTGATCGCCGTGGCGCTCGGCCATATCTGCGGCCCGCCGCCGCCGCCGGCGCTGAACGTGCGGAACCTGTCTGAGCCCGACGCCGCGCCAGTTTCCGATCTCCGGTGGCGCGTTCGGGTCGCGCTTGGGAATCAGGTCGAGGATCCACTGCGCCGCGTTCTCGCTCTCCTTCGAGGTCCAGCCTGGATCGAATGCCGCCTTGGTGGCGGCGCGGCCCGCGCTCTCGCCGCCCATAAAGCCACCCAGGCCGGCCAGGAGCGACCCGCCGAATCGGATCGGTCCCGGCAGGGATCGCATGAGGCTGCCCGCGACACGCCCGGCTGCTGAAGATCCAGCCAAGCCGCCGGCGAGGCCGCCCACCTCGGGTGCGACCTGGTCGTCCGGTATCGCGCCTGTAGCGATGTCGTGTGCCGTGAGGCCCATGAGCGCACCGGCGCTGGCCGGGCCGAGGCCGCGGGTAAGGAGCCGCCACAGGCCGCCAGCCCTCGGCCGCGAGCCCGGACCAGTGCCGCTGAGGCGGCCTTCGCCGACCCTTGGTCGGGTGCCGGGGCCTGTGCCGCTGAGACGACCTTCGCCGAGACGTGGCCTGGTACCGGGTCCTGTGCCGCTGAGGCCGCCGCCCCTGGGTCCCGCCCGCGAGCCGGGGCCTGTGCCGCTGAGACGCCCGCCGCCTGACCTGGGCCGCGTCGTTGGACCTGTGCCGCCCAGGTGCGCCGGTGTGAGCCGAGGCCGCGAGCCGGGGCCTGTGCCGCTGAGACGGCCTTCGCCTGCTCTCGGCCGCGAGCCAGGGCCGCTGCCGCTGAGACGACCTTCGCCGACCCTTGGTCGGGTGCCGGGGCCTGTACCGCTGAGACGACCTTCGCCGAGACGTGGCCTGGTACCGGGTCCTGTGCCGCTGAGGCCGCCGCCCCTGGGTCCCGCCCGCGAGCCGGGGCCTGTGCCGCTGAGACGACCTTCGCCGAGACGTGGCCTGGTACCGGGTCCTGTGCCGCTGAGGCCGCCGCCCCTGGGTCCCGCCCGCGAGCCCGGACCAGTGCCGCTGAGGCGGCCTTCGCCGACCCTTGGTCGGGTGCCGGGGCCTGTGCCGCTGAGACGACCTTCGCCGAGACGTGGCCTGGTACCGGGTCCTGTGCCGCTGAGGCCGCCGCCCCTGGGTCCCGCCCGCGAGCCGGGGCCTGTGCCGCTGAGACGCCCGCCGCCTGACCTGGGCCGCGTCGTTGGACCTGTGCCGCCCAGGTGCGCCGGTGTGAGCCGAGGCCGCGAGCCGGGGCCTGTGCCGCTGAGACGGCCTTCGCCTGCTCTCGGCCGCGAGCCAGGGCCGCTGCCGCTGAGACGACCTTCGCCGACCCTTGGTCGGGTGCCGGGGCCTGTACCGCTGAGACGACCTTCGCCGAGACGTGGCCTGGTACCGGGTCCTGTGCCGCTGAGGCCGCCGCCCCTGGGTCCCGCCCGCGAGCCGGGGCCTGTGCCGCTGAGACGACCTTCGCCGAGACGTGGCCTGGTACCGGGTCCTGTGCCGCTGAGGCCGCCGCCCCTGGGTCCCGCCCGCGAGCCGGGGCCTGTGCCGCTGAGACGCCCGCCGCCTGACCTGGGCCGCGTCGTTGGACCTGTGCCGCCCAGGTGCGCCGGTGTGAGCCGAGGCCGCGAGCCGGGGCCTGTGCCGCTGAGACGGCCTTCGCCTGCTCTCGGCCGCGAGCCAGGGCCGCTGCCGCTGAGACGACCTTCGCCGACCCTTGGTCGGGTGCCGGGGCCTGTACCGCTGAGACGACCTTCGCCGAGACGTGGCCTGGTACCGGGGCCTGTGCCGCTGAGGCCGCCGCCCCTGGGTCCCGCCCGCGAGCCGGGGCCTGTGCCGCTGAGACGCCCGCCGCCTGACCTGGGCCGCGTTGTTGGACCGCCGCCCAGCCCGGCGAGCCGCGTGAACAGGCGGCCAGCCCCGCGAAGAGCCTTGAACGCGTACCAGCTGCCGGCGAGCAGGCCCACCCCGACCAGCAGCTCATCCTTGAACGAGGTGAGCGCGGTCACAACCTCGCCGACCGGACCGGTGAGCTTGTCCTGCATCCAGGCATCGACGTCGGTCTTGGTCTCCTGGACCTTCGCGGCGGACGTTTCGGCCATCCTCGCGGCATCGCGCGACAGCATGTCCGGCGGCGCCTCGATCGTGAGAAAGCGTTCGTAGTCGGCCCGCCCCTGCGCCGTGAAAAGGCCGGAAATCGCGCGTACCCCTTCGGCGTCGATAATCCCCGACAGGCGAGTGATGTCGCCGTCTACTGCGTCGACGACCTCCTTGACGATGCGGTCCAGCGGGCGGAAAGCGCCCGTGGCGTCGCGAACGTTGACGCCGAGCTGCTCCCAGATCAGGTCGATCTTCTGAGCATCGGAGAGCGTGCGCAGGAACGCTTCCACGGCGGTCGTCGCCTGTTCGCTCGATCCGGTGGACTGGCGGGCCATCTGGGCGAACGCGCCGAGCTGGCGAGCGGCGGCGGGGCCCTGGTAGCCGAGGCGGGCAAAGGCCGAGGTCAGACGCTCGCCCTGGGCGGCCATGTTGCCGACCGTAAACGCGCCGGACTTCCCCTGCGCCGTCCACAGGTTGAAGGCCCGCGCGACGCCGGCCGGATCGGTGATGCCGAGTTTGCGCATCTCGGCGGCAAGGCGGCCGATGGCGTCGCCAGTGCCGCCCGATCCCTGAATTGCCTGGGCGACCAGCACCAGATTGTCGCGCACAAAGTCCAGGTCTCCCGTCTTCTCGATGACTGCCTCGGCGGCGGCGAGAAGCTGCGACGGATCGAGGCGTATTTCCTTCAGGTTGGCAGTCGCGTTCACTTCCTGCTGAAACCGTTTGATCTCTTCCCTGGACCGCCCGGTCTGTATTTCGAGCCGCGCGTAGCGCTGCTCCAGGGTGAGCATGCGCTTGAGGCCACTGGCGATGGCAAAGCCGCCGCCTGCAATTCCGAGGACGCCTGCGCCCAGGCCGATTCCGCCGCGCAGCCTGCCTGCGGTACGGGCCGCGAGGCCGGCTTCCGTGCGGAATCCCTTCAGGCGCCGGGTGAGGCGGCCAAGGGACCGCTCGCCGTCCCGGCCGGCCCGGCGGAGCCCGTGGCCGAGGCGGTTTGCTTCCTGGGTGGTCCGCTGGATCTCGCGCCGCGCGCCGCGCGCGCCCTCACGGACGCCGCGGCCCATGAGCGAGCCGCTGCGGCTTGCCTTCATCAATCCGCCGCTGAGGCGGCTCGCTTCCTTGGTGGTCCGCTGGACTTCGCGCCGTGCGCCGCGCGTGCCCTTGGCGACGTTGCGGCCCATGAGCGAGCCGCTGCCTGCGGCCTTGCGGAGGCTGCCGCCGAGGCGCTCGGTGTCCTGCGCCGCCCCCTTCGCGCCGCGGCGGAAGCGCCCCGCCGCGAGGTCGAGGAGGACGCCTACGCGATAGGTGGAATCGGCCATCGGCTAATTCGGCGGCCCGGCACCGGCGAAGCGCCATTGCGTGCCTGGAGAGGTATGCACGGCCGCGCGGTTCTTGGTCGGGGTGGCAACCCCGGACAGGTCCGCGTCGCCGACCCAGGTGCCGCCCATGTCCGCATCCGTGAGCACGGCGCCCGCCAGGTCGACGGCGCTCATATAGGCGTGGCGCAGGTCGGCACGCTCGAGGTTCGCGCCAGCCATATAGGCATTGGTCAGGATCGCATGGCGCAGGTCAGCGGCGCCCAGGTACGCGCCGGCAAAGCAGGCTCCGATGAGATTCGCCCCCCGAAGATCCGCGCCGCCGAGAAAGGCGCCAGCGAAGCGCGATCCCTCCAAATCGGCAGCTTGGAGACAGCACCCGGTGAGGTCCGCCCCCGCAAAATCGGCGAAGGGCAGACGCGCCGCCCAGAAGTCAGCATGCGACAGGTCGAAGCCGGCAAAATCACGGCCGGCTACGAGCAGTGCGGCCGCCATGTCAGGCGGCCCGCGCGACCAAGTCGAAATTCGGATCGTTCACGAGCGCGACGGATGACAGGCCGGTTACCTCGCCCGCGCTGTCGTGCGTGAGGGCCGGCGACAGGTGCCGGTACTCCCCGTTTGCGATCGCCGCAGCGGCCGCGTCGCCGAGCTGCATGTCCGCGTCGAGTCCGCCGTTCCCGTTGACGCGGAAATTCGAGAGCCAGCCCTCGGCCCGCGTGCTGCCGGCGAAGGTCGGCGAAACGCGCTCCGACCTATGGTCGAAGTCGATGCGGGGCGCCACGGCCTGCGCGTTGATGCGCGCCGCGAGCGCGGCCATGCTCTTGACCCGAAAGCGGCGGCCGTCGCGGCCTGTCAGGTAGCCGCCGCGCGGGGGAGGAATCACCTCCATCGTGAGCGAAGCGCCGCGCAGGTTCAGGGAAACCACCCAAGGATTGAGTGCAGAATCCGACGCCGCCATCATCGCCCGCTGGCGCGGCGGTGCGCTGCCCGGCGTTTTGCTGGTCAGCGCCCTATAGAATACCGCTCGCGCGTCGCGGTGCTCCATGGCGACCTCGCCGAGCCGATAGAACACGCGGGCGGTGCCCGCTTCGTCCGGATCGCCGCTACCGAGATCAATGTCCATGACCTCGGCCACCGCGCGCTTCTCCGCAGGCAAGGCGGCCACCCATGCCTGGACTACCAACTTGATGCTCTTGTCGCCGCCCTCCGCCATGAGGCCGATGGCGAAGGCGTCCCGCGAGGCGAAGTCAACCCCGCCCATCGCCTCGGCCACCACGTCGTGGGGCGTAGGTATGAGCGCCTGGCGAATCTGTTCCTGGTCGACATGCATGCCCATGGCGCCCACGCCGTACCAAAAGCACGCCGTGGCCTTTTCGCCCTTCTCGCCGGCCGCGTAGAGCGGCCCGAGGCCTACCGATTCGGCGGCGCGCTTGCGCCGAGCCTCGGCGGCCCCGCACCATGCAGCGATTATGCTGTCCGGACCGCCCAACATCACGCCGCCCTCTGGCCGCGCAGCTGCGCCAGGCGGTCTTCGGCTGCCCGCTCGGCCGGAGTGAGTGCCGCCCGGCGGGCCTTCTCGGCCTCGGCCGCTTCGCGCTCGGCCGCCTTGCGCTCGCCTCTCTCTTTCGCCAGGCGCTCGCGCTCGGCTTTCTCGGCCGCCTTGCGCTCGGCCTTCTCGGCGGCCTCGTCCAGCGCGCGCTGCTGGGCCTCCGCCTCCCGCATTTCGGCGGCGAACTGGCGCGCCTCGATCATCCGCGCCTGGATGCGCTCAATGATTGTGACGGCATTCTGGTGCGCGGCAGCCACCTTTCTCCAGTCGTCAACGGCGGCTTCGCAGTAGTTCTCATCGCCGCTGTACCGGCGGCCGCATATCGACCCCTGAAACTCGGCGTCGTGCGAAACTCGCGCCAGCTCTCGCCGGTCCTTGGTATCAGCCTCGCCGAGAGCGGCCAGCGCCTCCGCCAGGGTGGCCGCGTGGCGGCCGGGATCACTCCATTTGCTCATGTTTCCTCGCTTCGTTGCGGCCCGTCCGGGCCGGCCAGTATCGACGTTGCGTCCGCCGCGAGTCTGTGTGTCGCCCGCGCCAGCGCATACGCTCTCAGTTGCTCGCGCGTCCAGCCGCTGCGACCGGTTCCGGCGACATTGCGGGCGGCCGGCGCCAGGTGGCGCGCCTCCGCCGAATCGGGGTGGTCGCGCCTGTAAAACGGTTTGCTGTAGATCTCGAAGGTCCCAGGGGCGGGCGCAAACGGTCCCATGAGCTCGCTGAGATATCGGGCGGCTTCCTTCGTTGTCAGGAGGCCTTCGTATGCAGCGAGGCGGGCCATGGTCGGCTGGCTGTCGTTTCCGGGTTGCGGCAGGTCCACCATGCGATACCACACTTCACCGGGGGTTTTTGGAACAAAACGGAGAAAATTGCAGAGGGCCCTGGGGGCGGCTCACCACGGGACACGACCGGACAATGTGTGCGCGTCAGACCACCCGATCGGCGGCGCGTGCGGCACCTTCCTCGGGCTCTTCGTCGTCCATCTGAAGGAAAAGCGCACGGATATCGGCTTGGAGGCGCTCGGACTCCTCGTCGCTCAGATTCCTTCCTAGGGGACCAATCGTGGTGATAACCAAATCAATGATTTGGTCGAAGAGGTCATTGTGGTCGCCAACACTGGGCGCCTCAGCCCGATCGCGATTCGCCAAGGCCTTGACGCGTGGCGGCAGGGGCTGTCCCGGTTCAAGCCTGCCGTCTCCGTGCTCATCTTGCCAGCGATTGAGCCAGCGGCGAATTGTCGAGACATTGGGTGCCTCGCCATGGTGTTCGATCAGCGCCTGTCGCGCATCCTTGGCCGTGAGATGGCGACCGCGAAGCGTGGCGAGGCCCTCGAGCGTCTTCTGCATCGACGCGTCCAGCGACGTCGGTCTTCCCGTTCGGGGCCTGTCGAGTAGCGCCTCCTGTCGCGCTATTGGGTTGGCGATCCCCTTGACCTTGCCGCGCCAAGCCCCTACCGCAGATGCTGACACGCCTGCCTCTTTCCCAGCTATGGCATCAGCCTCGGCGCGCGACTTGCCCTCGCTCTTGAGGGCGTCGGAGCGCTCGATCACTGCAAGCCGTTGCGTGGCCTGTTCGCGTTGGGCTTCTGTGGCGGGTTCCGAGGCGCCGGCACCCAACACCGCTTTCGTTCCGGCGTCCTGCAGCGGCTGGTGCGGAATGGCTGCAACGGTCAGTGCCGCCACCTCCCGGCGTAAGGTGGCAATCTCGTTGAGAAATTCTCCAAGGCGGTTGCTGAGAGCGGCTTGACTGCGCTCTACGCGCTGCCGGTCTGGCGCCTCATCGATGTCGCCCGCGCCGCCCGCGAGACCCCACTCTCGAGGCGGGCCGATATAGAACTCAAGGCCCAGAGCGTCACATACGTCGGCGACGCGCGAAAGCTTTGGCTCGTGCCCGTCGAGGATGCTGCGTATAGCATCACGCGGCAGTCCGGCTGCCGTTGCGACGCCGGCCCTGGAACGACGGCCAAGCGCCGCCTCGACCGCCTTCCGAAAATCATCGAGAACTGGCGGCATAGGGTACTTGTGCCACGTTTGCCGTGCGAACACAACGGGGCGCGTGGAATACACTCGACGAATCTTTTGACTCTTCGTGTAATTCGTGCCACGATCGACGTATGGATTCGACGCTGAGGTTGATGGAGCTCTATTCGGAGCACCGCGGCATTGCCCCGACGACGTTGGGCAGGCTCACGGTCAGCTCCTCTACTGTGGCAAAGCGCATCGGCCGAGGAGCGGTCACGATCCGCACCACCCGGAAGATTGAACGTTGGCTTTCCGACCATTGGCCAGCGGGCCTTGAGTGGCCATCCGATATCCCTCGACCGACGCCCAACCAATCACAACCTGCGGCCCGGCCAGAGGGGGGGGCGATGACTGACCCCTCGCCCGGCACCGGCGCGCGCGCCATCCGAAACCAACTTCACACCTGACAGGGAGGATCACAATGAGCGACGCGACACATGGCGACAATAGAAGAACGGTTGCGCTGGCGGGCGACGCGCTGACGGCCGTGGGCGACGTGCGCAGGCTCTCTGAGCACTTCGCCTGGTATGCGGACCAGGTCGCCTCGGAGGACGCTAAGGGGTGCAAAAACGGTCTCGCAGTCCTGGAATCCGCATTGCGCAGCATGAATGCGCTCGCAGACGAGGCGGAGCGGCCGCTCGAAGAGGTCTATGACCGGGCGTGCAGGGAGGAGATGGACCATGGCTCTCACCAGGAACCAGTACGCAGTTGTCCACATTGCGCGGAAGGCGCTCGGCCTGTCTGACGGGGAATATCGCGAGGTTCTGCGAAAGATGGCCGACGTGGAGAGCTCCAAGGATCTCGACCAGGACGGCTTTGAGCTGGTCATGCAGGGCTTCGCCGCCATGGGCTACCGCTCTGATTTCACCAAGAGTTTCTACGGCCGCCGTCGAGATCGGGCCACACCGGCGCAGGTCTCCCGAATCCGCCAGCTCTGGGGCGAGTACACCGGGGGCGGTGGCGGGCAACTCTCCCTCGACAATTGGATTGAGCGCACCTTCCGGGTCTCTGCGCTGAGATTTCTCACCGCCGAGCAGGCGGAGAAGGCTGTCAAGGCCTTGTGGGCCATGCGGAATCGCCAGAAGGCCGAGCGGCGCAAGCGGCGGACCACCGCCACACCCGCTGCGGTGGGGCCTGCGGAGTGACACGCACGGCGCACCACGAGCCCCGCGATGATGGGGCCTGGGAACGCGCCAGCGAGGCGCAGCGCGCTGCGGCCACGGCGCGCCTCGAAGCCGTGCGGCGAGCCGTTGCCCTCCACGCCGAAGGGCTTCCGTGTGGAGATGCGGATGCGCTCGCGGCCGAGGAGGCCGGCGTCTCGGCCAAGTCTGTCAGGCGTTGGCGTAGGGCGGTCAAGCGCGCGCCGCGCGGCATGGAGCTCGGCGCGCTGATTGACAGGCCCCGCACCGGCAGGCCGGCGGGCAAGTGGAGCGGCGCCGGGGCGCGGGAGCTCTGGCGTTTCTGGTGCAGCGACTACATGCGCGAGGAGGCGCCGCCCGCGCCGGCCGTACACCGGCGCCTCGCCGACGTAGCGGGGCAGCGGGGCTGGGAGCTCCCGCCGCTCGACGCCTTCGTCCGGCGCACCAGGAAGGAATTCACGCGGACGGAGATCGTCCGTGCCCGGGAGGGCGCACTCGCGGCCATGAACCTGGTGCCCCACCAGACCCGCTCCGTCGCCGGCCTCAAGCCGCTGGACATCATCAACGGCGACGGGCGCCGCCACGACGTGCTGGCGACGCTGCCCTCCGGCAAGGAGGGGCGCCCCGTAATCTGGGCGTGGCAGGACGTGCGCACGCGCAAGATCCTCGCCTGGCGCGCCGGCGAGACCGAGAGCGCCGACCTGGTGCGGACCTCGCTGCACCAGGTCATCGACGAACATGGCGTGCCCGGCCGGGTCCTCATCGATTCGACCCGCGCCGCATCGGCAAAGTGGGCGACGGGCGGACAGCCCGGCCGCAAGCGCTGGCGCTCCACCGACGAAGAGCTGCCAGGCCTGCTGAAGACGCTGGACATCGGTTATTCGGCGACGAAGGTGGACCGGGACGCGGCCGGCCGGGGCAAGGGCCGCGGGCGGGCCAAGCCCGTCGAGCGCGCGTTCCTCGATCTCGCCAACCATATCGACACGCACCCACTGCTGGCCGGCGCCTACACCGGCCGCTCGACGGTCGACCGGCCCGAGACCCACCGC
Source organism: Alphaproteobacteria bacterium (assembly GCA_965207055.1). Lineage (GTDB taxonomy): Bacteria > Pseudomonadota > Alphaproteobacteria > UBA828 > UBA828 > WTGU01. Next base: position 356,075 of record CBDBLP010000002.1, read on the forward strand.
ATGCGTCCGGTGCCGTGGGAAACCTTCATCGACGTCGTCACCCGCTGTGTCGCCGAACACAACGCCCGCGAGGGGCGGCAGACCGAGGCCGCTGCGGGCCGGAGCTTCGACCAGGTGTGGGCGGAGGAGATCGCCGACACCGTCGTCAGCCGCCTGTCTCCGGCGCAGGCGGCGATCCTGCTGCTCGCGGCCGAGCCCTCCACGATCGACCGCTCCGGCTGCCTGATGCTGAAGGCGGGCAGGGGCGCAGGGCTGCCGGCAAACCGCTACCACAATCCCGACCTGGTCGAGCGCACCGGTGAGCGGGTGGTCGCCCGCTTCGATCCCGAGGACCTGCACGGCACGGTCCACGTCTTCGACGCCAAGGGACGCTACGTCTGCGCCGCCGGCTGCATCGCGCCCACCGGGTTCGGCGACACCGCTGCCGCCAAGGAGTGGGAGGCCGCGCGCCGACGCCGGCGCCGCAGCGCCGAGCAAGGGCTCGCGGCGCAGCGAGATATGGACGAGCTGCAACGCACCATGGCGGCGCTGCCCCCGACGACGGCAGCGCCCGAGCCCCAGCCCGCCGCCGTCCGTCTCGTGACGGGCGAGAGCGTGCCGCGGCCCCCGACCGGCGGTGATGTGCCAGCCCCGCGCGGCCGCAGTGCATTCATGACGGCGCTCAGGACCGTCCGGCAGATCGAGGAGAGCGAAGAATGACCGAGACCGTCACCGCGTTCCCCGGCCCGGACGCGATGCCCACCGCTCACGAGGCGGCCGTAGAGGCATGCCGGGCGGAGATAAAGGCCACGGGCCTCTCCATCGCCCAGGCGGCACGCGAGATGGACCGCGTCTCCAACACCACGCTCTCGAAGTGGCTGCGCGGCGTCTATGACGGCGACGTGCCGGCGGTCACCGAGTGCGTGATGGCCTGGCTTGCGACACGTCAGGAAAAGGCCCGCCGCGACATGGGCGCGGCGGGGCTCGATCGCTTCGCCGATCTCCGGGTCACTGCGGAGGTCGAAGACGCCCTCAGCTATGCCCAGGCCACCGGTGACATCGTTCTCGTGCACGGCCGCTCCGGCTGTGGCAAGAGCTGGGGCGTAACGCGCTACTGCAACGGGCACGGCGCCACCCATCGCCTCACCGTCACCAAAGCCGTGGTGAGGCTGGCCGGGCTGGTCAACCGCATATCGGCTGCCGTCGACGCGGGCACCGGCCATTCCTCCACCCTCGCGGCCGAGACGGCGGTGATCCGCAAGTTGGAGGGGCGGGGTGCGTTGCTCTGCATCGACGAGGCGCAGCGCCTCTCGGTCCCGCTTCTCGACGAAGTCCGCAGCATCCGCGACGAAGCCGGTTGCGGCGTCGCGCTGATCGGCGACAACAGGATCTGGAATACGTTGACCAAGTCCGAAGACTGCGATCAGATCGTCGGCCGCATCGGAATACGCCTGCCCCTGGAGCCCACCTACGATTCCGACATCCTCGAGCTCGCCCGCAGCGTCCTCGGCCGCGATCCCGGCAAGGGCGAGATCAAACGCCTCAGAGCAGCCGCCTGCGGTGCGGGCGGGTTGCATGCGCTGCGCCGACTTCTGGCCCGCGCCTGGATGATCGCGCGTGCCGGCGATCGACCGATCGCGGCGGACGATGTTGCCGCTGCGGCCGAGGCGGCGTGAGTTTTCTCAGCGAACACCGGGGCGCGTAGCGGTGGCCGGGAGATTCGGCGGGGCCTTCGCCCCCACGCCCTTCGATCTGCACCACGGCTCCACGCTGCGGGTGCTGACCAGGGACAACGCCCGCAGGGTCGACAAGCTGCTCTCGCAGTGGGGCGGGGAAGGCCCCGTAACAAGCAAGTTGCGGGACGCCATCACCGCCGAACACGATGCGAAGGTCTTGCGTGCGGTGACCGAGCCGCTCTGCCGGGGCTGGTCTCTCCAGTGGATCGCGAACTTCCTGGAGCGGGAGCCCCATCTGCTCCCTCCAGCTGACTACCGGGAGTTGCGGTTGGGTCGGGACGCGTCCGGTGGCGGCTGGTACCCTGAGACGGTGGCCAGAATATTCCGGCGCAACGGCATTTCCACCGTGGATGCCACCTGGCGGCACAAGCTTTGCGAGGCCGTCGAGGCAGTGGTTGGTCACGCGCCCCACGCCGGCTGCGACTTCAAGCAGGCCGTGCGCGAGATCACGGATAGGCGCGTCCTTACTGAAGCCCAGGCGCGGGCATGGCAGGCGCGGATCGAGCCGCCCTCCGACAAATGGGGGGTGAGGACGCTCAAGGCGTTTCTCATGCTCGGCGGCGGCGACTATGGGGCCGTGCACACCCCTCCTGCCGAGTACCAGGCCGGTCTGTGGCGGGAGCACATTGGGTGCCGCTGGCTGGACGGCGAATCACCTGAAGCGATCGCAGACGCGCTGGATGCGGCCGGCGTTCTCACGCCCTCCCAGCAGCGCGCTCTCTACGAGGGGCGGCTCGTGTGGAAAAGGAAGTGGACCGCCTCGACCGTCCGCGGCCTGGTGCGGCGGCGGGGCAAGCACCGCACCTGGTCAGAAGCGGAGAGGCAGGCGCACCGCTGCGCCTCTCGCGGGCACATCTCCCCGCTCCGCGCTGTCGGCAAGAGCGCACGTGCCGTAGCCGACGCGCTGAACGCTGCCGGCGTCCTAACGCCTTCCCAGCAGCGCGCGAGGGATCAAGGGCGGGCACCGCCCGATGCCCGCTGGAGCGCCGGCTCCGTACTTCGCCTCGCCGCTTGACTCTGGTGAGCGCAACCGGATAACGGGAGCGCTTTTGCCGTTTTGCGCCAGTTAAGCGATTTCGGCGCCGCCGCACTCTACTTTCCCTGAACTTAGACTCCCGGAGCCGCGAAGCCCCCATGCCGGGGCTGACGCCGCTCTGACTCAGTATTGCGCTCATAACGTTAAGAAGTCGTGGGAAACGCCTTCCGGAGGCCTTGATCGCAGCGCGCGCCACCCACCACGGGCGCCACGTCACCGGCCCCTCAGCGCTCGTTCTGGATAACCGGCCCGACTGTGCGGCGCCCATTCATATGCCCTGCACGGTCCTTGTATCCCGCTGTCACCGCCGGTTTCCGGCCGGCGCGGCGCCCTTGCCCGACTGCTCTCCGCACCCGCGCCTGGCGCTCCGGGCGGATCGCGAGATTCGAGATGCTTCCGGATGATTCCACCCATCGCACCTCATCAGGCCTACTCAGGACTAGTCAGCCCACGACTTAACCGTATCTACACGCTCCTCTCCACCTTCCTAGGACCTCAGCCCCACGCCCAGAGCCAAGACAGGAATGCTACCGATATTTGGGTCGACGAAGGCGGGAATGTAGAGGCAAGCACTGCCACGTTGACGATCAACGAAGGAGAGACCAAGAGCTACAGCGTGCGACTCACGAAGCAACCACATTCGGAAGCCGACCAAGACTGGTGGGTCATGATCGTGGTCGACGGCAAGCGGCGCAACGACAGATTCTATCCCAACGAAGAGAATCCGATCGTCAGCTGGTCACCGTCGATCGGGAGAACATTCGACAGGGGCAACTGGAACCGATGGAAAGACATCACAATTACGGCGCACCAGGATGACGACGACGATGATCACACAATAATCTTTTCCTCCGAACTGTGGGATCACGACGCCTACTGTCCTCCAGACTTGCACGGGGGTGGCACACCCCTGGCGATGGTGACCGTCCACATTATTGACGACGATGGCGACTTGCCGAGCCTGTCTATCGAAGACACGACGGTCGACGAGGGAGACGAGGCAGAATTCGTCGTAAAGCTGAGCAAGGTGAGCGACGAGACCGTGTCGGTGAGGTACGCGACGTCGGGAGGAACCGCCACCGAGGGCACGGACTACACCCGTGAAACCGGCACACTTACCTTCGAGCCTGGCCAAACACAAAAGTCCATCGAAGTACAGACAACCCAGGACGAGCTCGACGAACCGAACGAGGAGTTCTCCCTAACCCTGAGCAACCCCGACCGCGCGGCACTGAGCAGGGGCACGGGAACCGGGACGATCAAGGACAACGACGATCCGAATCTCTCCATCGCGGATGCGACGCCGGTGGTCGAGGGCGGGACGGCAGAGTTCGTCGTGACGATGAGCATAGAGAGCACGCGAAGCGTGACGGTCAACTACCAGACCAGGAGCGGGACGGCAGTCGCGGGACAGGATTTCCAGACGACGTCGGGCATCCTGACTTTCAACCCGAACACCACGCAGCAGACCATCTCGGTGCCCACAACCGACGATGCGACCGACGAGGTGGACGGGGAGACCTTCACGGTGACGCTGAGTGCTCCCAACGGCGCGACGCTCGAAGACGGCTCCGCAACGGGAACCATCAACGACAACGACGAGGCGAAGCTCTCCATCTCGGATGCCACGGCGGTTGAGGGAAACCCGGCGCGATTCGACGTGACGCTGAGCCCGGCGAGCGACCGGACCGTGACGGTGAGCTACGCGACGTCGGGGGTGACGGCGACCGAGGGCACGGACTACACCGGGACGTCCGACACAACACTCACCTTCTCGGCCGGCGAACTGCAGAAAAGGATCGAGATAGCGACCCACACGGACTCTACCGTCGAGCCCGATGAAACCTTTAGGGTCACGTTAAGCAGCCCGAGCGAAGCGGGCATAGAGGACGGCACCGCGACGGGGACGATCACCGACGATGACCTGCCGGCGCTCTCCATCGCGGACGCGCCGGCGGTGACCGAGGGTGAGACGGCAGAGTTCGTCGTGACTCTGAGCGCGCCCAACATGGATCCCGTGACGGTCAGCTACGAAACGGCAAGCGGGACCGCGACCGAGGGCACGGACTTCACCCGGACGACCGACACGCTGAACTTCAGCGCAAACTCGAACACACCGCAAATCCGGACCATCTCGGTGCCGACGGAAGATGACGGTGACGAGGAGACGAGCGAGACCTTCACAGTCCGACTGACCAACGCCGACGGCGCAACAGTGGAGGACGGCACTGCAACGGGGACCATCAACGATAACGACGACCCAGAACCAAACCCGAATCCGAATCCCAACCCGAACCCCAACCCCAACCCCAACCCCAACCCCAACCCCAACCCCAACCCCAACCCCAACCCCAACCCCGACCCGGGTGATAACAACGACAACAACGACAACGGGGGCGACGGAAATGGCGGCAACGGGGGCAACGGCGGCAATGGTGGGAACGGCGAGAACGGCGAGAACGGTGGAAACGGTAACGGTGACGGAAACGGCGGAAATGACGGCAACGGCGAAAATGGCGAAAACGGTGAGAGCGGTGGCAACGGTGAGAACGGCGGCAACGGAAACGGCGACGGAAACGGCGGAGGCAGCCTCCCGACCCTCTCCATTGCGGACGCGACGGCGGACGAGGGAGAAAGAGCAGGCTTCGCAATAACGCTGAGCGCGTCCAGCGACCAGGACGTGACCGTGCAATATCGGACGGTGGACGGAACGGCGGAATCGGGCACTGACTACACCGCGATATCCGACACGCTCACCTTCCCCTCCGGCACCACACGGCAACTTGTGGAGGTGTCCACCCTCGACGATGCATCCCGAGAAGCGGACGAGACGTTCACGGTGACGCTGGGCAACCCCACCGGCGCGACGCTGGAAGACGGCTCCGCAACGGGGACGATCATCGACAATGACGACGCACCAACCCTCTCCATCGCTGACGCGACTGCCATCGAGGGAGGAGGTGCGGAATTCCTCGTAACGCTCAGCCCGGCGAGCGCGGAAACCGTGACGGTCGACTACCGGACGGCCAGCGGAACGGCCATCGCGGGAGAGGATTTCGACACCACATCGGGCACTCTGACCTTCGCTCCCAATGCCACAGAGCAGACCATCACGGTTCAGACCCGCGAGGACGACCTGGACGAGCCGGAAGAGATCTTTGCCTTGACGCTGAGTAACCCCGACGGGGCGACGCTGGCGGACACCAGCGCGACGGGGACGATTGTCGACGATGACGTGTCGGGCTTCTCCATCGCGGACGCGGCGGTGGAGGAGGGAAGCACGGCAGAGTTCGTCGTGACGCTCAGCGTGCCAAGCTGGCAGAGAATGACGGTCAATTACCAGACATCGAACAGAACAGCGGTTGCGGGCCAGGACTACGAGGCGACGTCCGGTACGCTCATCTTCTACCCTGGCGACACGCGGAAGCCTGTCCGGGTGCATACGCGCGAGGACGATCTGGACGAGCCGGACGAGACCTTCACGGTGTCGCTGATCGGACCGAGCGGCGCGACGCTGGCGGACGCCACCGCCACAGGCACGATCACCGACGACGATCAGGCGAGCCTCTCCATCGCGGATGCGATGGTGGAAGAGGGGAGCACGGCGGCATTCGTCGTGACGATGAGCGTACCGAGCACGCAGAGCGTGACGGTGAGCTTTCGGACGGCGAGCGGCACGGCGGCCGAGGGCACGGACTACGACGCGGCGTCAGGCACTCTCACCTTCTCGGTCGGAGAGGTCGAGAAGAGAATCCTGGTGCGGACTATCGCGGACGAGCTCGACGAGCCGGACGAGACCTTCACGGTGTCGCTGATCGGACCGAGCGGCGCGACGCTGGCGGACGCCACCGCGACGGGCACGATCACCGACGACGACCATGCGAGCCTCTCCATCGCGGATGCGATGGTGGAAGAGGGGAGCACGGCGGCATTCGTCGTGACGATGAGCGTACCGAGCGCGCAGAGCGTGACGGTGAGCTACCGGACAGCGGGCGGCACGGCGGCCGAGGGCACGGACTACGACGCGGTGTCGGGCACTCTCACCTTCTCGGCCGGCGATGTAGAGAAGACCATCCGGGTGCAGACCCGCGAAGACGACCTGGACGAGTCGGAAGAGACGTTCAGGGTGACGCTGAGCAACCCCAGCGGCGCGACGTTGGGGGACGCCACCGCGACGGGGACGATTGTCGACGACGACCGGGCGAGCCTCTCCATCGCGGATGCGACGGTGCTTGAGGGGAGCACGGCGGCATTCGTCGTGACGATGAGCGTACCGAGCACGCAGAGCGTGACGGTGAGCCTTCGGACAGCGAGCGGCACGGCGGCCGAGGGCAGGGACTACGACGCGGCCTCGGGCACTCTCACTTTCTCGACCGGAGAGGTCGAGAAGAGAATCCTGGTGCGGACTCTCGCGGACGACCTCGACGAGCCGGACGAGACCTTCACGGTGTCGCTGATCGGACCGAGCGGCGCGACGCTGGCGGACGCCACCGCAACGGGCACGATCATCGACGACGATCAGGCGAGCCTCTCCATCGCGGATGCGACGGTGCAAGAGGGGAGCACGGCGGCGTTCGTCGTGACGATGAGCACTCCGAGCACGCAGAGCGTGACGGTGAGCTACCGGACAGCAAGCGGCACGGCGGCCGAGGGCACGGACTACGACGCGGTGTCGGGCACTCTCACCTTCTCGACCGGCGATGTAGAGAAGACCATCCGGGTGCAGACCCGCCAAGACGACGTCGACGAGCCGGACGAGACGTTCGGGGTAACGCTGAGCAACCCCAGCGGTGCGACGCTGGCGGATGCCAGCGCGACGGGGACGATTGTCGACGATGACGTGTCGGGCTTCTCCATCGCGGATGCGCGGGTGGCGGAAGGCGGAACGGCGCGCTTCACGGTGACGCTCAGCCCGCCAAGCGAGCAGACCGTGACGGTCGACTACCGGACGGGCAGCGGAACCGCGGCGGCGGGCCTCGACTTCGACGCGGCATCCGGCAGGCTGACCTTCGGTCCCCGCGTCACACGGCAGATCATCGCGGTGCAAACCCGCGCGGACGACCTCGACGAGCCGGACGAGACCTTCACAGTGACGTTGAGCAGCCCGGGCGGCGCGACGTTGGCGGACGCCACCGCGACGGGGACGATCACCGACGACGACGTGAGACCGCTGGCGCCGATCAATGAGGAACTCATTCCCGAGCTGGGCCGCGCACTGGCGTTCACTGCCGTCCGCTGCCGGATCGAGCAGGTGTTCTCCGACATGGCGCGCGGCTGGGCGAAGCCTTACGTCAATACGTCGTTGTCCGCCGCCCCGACATCCGTTGCGCCCGCCTCTCTCGATTGGGCCGAGGACGACGACGACGATCGTTCGCCGGCGCTCGAGCAGGTGCTCGACAACACGGCGTTCCTCCTGCCGGTGCTGGATGAGAATGGCGAAAGCACGCGTTTCGCGGCTTGGGGCTGCGGCGACTACCGTGCCCTCTCTGGCGACGGAGGAGGCTCCGCCGGAGCCTGGGACGGCCAGGCGTTCAGCATGCAGGTGGGGGCCGACGCGATCGTCGGACGCAATCTGCTAGCGGGCGTATCCCTCTCCCAGTCGCAGGGCTCGCTCGAATTCGATGGCGTGGGGATCGGTAACGACCGCTCCGATGGGGGCTACGATCTGCAGCTCACCGGAGTGCACCCCTATCTCGCCTGGTGGATGTCGCGCGATCTGGAAGTCTGGGGGACCATCGGCCTGGCCCGGGGCGAGCTGCAGGTTGCGGACGACGCCTCCGGATCGTCCCACGCCAGCGAGGCAACGCTGGCCTCGGGCACGATCGGCCTCAACGGCCGGCTGCTGGAGCTCGGCGGGACGACGCTCCGGCTGAAGGGCGAGTGGGCCCTCGCGCAGCTCGATGTCGCCCGCAGGACCGCTGCGTTCCGCAACGCGGCGGTGGACCTGCAACGGCTGCGGCTCGCGGCCGAAGTCGAGCATGAGGAAGTCGTCCCCTACGTCGGCGTGCTCGCGCCCTGGGCGGAGCTCGGTCTGCGCCACGAGGGCGGCGACGGGGCGACCGGCTCCGGCCTGGAACTCGGCGGCGGGCTGCACTACCGGCAAATCGAGCAGGGCTGGAACGCGGAGCTCTATGGCCGCTGGGTCCTGGTGCAGGACGACGCGCTACCGGAAGAGCAGGGGTTCGGCCTGCGCTTCCGCTACGATCCAGAGGCGCCCAACTTCGGCCCGTGGGTGAGCCTGTCGCAGACCTGGGGCGAGCCGGCGAGCGGCTTGCAGCAGCTGTGGGAAGACGGCCTGCGCGCTTCGGCCACGGACGAGCCGTTGGCGGGGCGCCTGGAACTGGAGATTGCTTACGGTGTCCCGGCGTTCAGGGAACAGGGCGTGCTGGTACCCTTTGGCGCGTTGAGCCTGGGGAAGGACGGTGAGCGGACCTTGAGGGTGGGCAGCCGCCTGGTGCTGGGATCGATAGGCGTCCTGAGCCTCGAGGCGGTGCGCCGCGAATACGCCTCCACGCCGACGCACCACGCGGTCATGCTGCGGGGCATCCTCCGCTACTAGAGCGCATCCGTTTCACCCGGAAGCGCTCTGATTCTCTGTCGCTCACGGCAGCCGGCCTAAGGCCGGCGCCTCCGCGAGGGCGCCGCATTCGCGGCGGGCCGCGGTCGCGGCCTGTCGCGCATCCGTCAAGGACGGACGCGCTCTAACCCGGAATTCCCGGCAGAGGTCACGCTTTGCGCGGCGCAGGACACTCGGGGCTGCTTGCGCGGGCGCGCCGATCGGCTAGGCTCGGGCCGCCACGCCAAGGGAGAGCCCAATGAGCCACGCCACCGCCTCCGTCACCCGCATCTCGGCGCCGAGCGCCCATCCCTTCTCGCCCCCCGATATCGTGCTTCAGACCGATCCCGAGGACGAGCGGATCTGGGTGCCGCTGAAGGAAGGCGTCTGGCTGCGCCCGCTGATGTACAACACCGTGCAGGGCGGCTGGTGCGAGGTGGTGAAGGTCAGGGGCGGCGGCTTCGTCTCGCGCCACCGGCACCCGGCGCCGGTCCACGGCCTCGTGCTCAAGGGCGCCTTCCGCTATCTGGAGCACGACTGGATCGCCGATCAGGGCACCTACATCTACGAGCCGCCGGGCGAGGTTCACACTCTGGTGGTGGATGACGACTGCCCCGAGATGCACTGCTTCTTCGCGATCTCCGGCTCGGTCAACTACGTGGACGAGGATGGCCGGGACGTCCGCGCCGAGGACGTTTTCCACCGCCTCGACCGTGCCCGGGAGCACTACGAGGAAGTCGGCCTCGGCGCCGACTACGTCAAGAACTTCGTGCGCTAGGCAACGCCGGCGATCGTGCGACGCGGATCGGGTCGGCAGGCAGTCAAAGCGGGAGTGGGTCACCATGCAGGACGGGTTTAGGGCTGTCGTGAAGCAATCCGGTCCCTGGTGGATCGGCTGGATCGAGGAGATTCCCGGCGTCAATTGCCAGGAGCGCACCAGGGAGGAACTGCTGGAAACGCTCCGGGTGACCCTGCGGGAAGCGCTGGAGCACAATCGTCGCGAGGCCATCGAGGCCGCAGGGCAGGACTATGAGGAAGCCACCGTCGTCGTATGAAACGACGCAAGCTCCTGCGGCACCTGCGCAGGCATGGCTGCGTGCTGCTGCGTGAGGGCGGGCGGCATTCCTGGTGGCACAACCCCGCGTCGAACAGGCGGTCCGCTGTTCCGCGTCACGCGGAGATCGACGACCGCTTGGCGCGCAAGATCTGCAAGGACCTCGACGTACCCTTTGTTGAATGATCGAACGAGCCGGGGCCCAGGCGAGCGGGGCACTGGGGGCCCGCCCGTCAAACTACCGTGCATGGGCGCGCCTGCGGCTCCTATAATGGCGCGCCGGTGAGCGAGGGGGAGCAGCCACCATGTATCCAGCACCGATTGACGAGTACGTGCGGCCGGCGACGGTCTCGGACGCGCTCGCCGCACTCGGCCGCTACGACGAAGGCGACGCGGTCTTCGTGGCCGGCGGCCAGAGCCTCATGCAGGCCGTCAAGGCGCGCCTCGTGCGCCCGCGCTGCCTGATTGACCTTCAGGCGGTGGACGGGCTTTCCGGCATCGATGTCGGCGCGGACGGGGTCCGCATCGGGCCCATGACGCGATATGTGGAGATCGCCCGCGACGAACGGCTCGGCGGCGCCTACGGCGCGCTCCGCGACGCGGCAGAGCGTGTCGGCGACCGCCAGGTCCGCAACCGGGGCACCATCGGCGGAAGCCTTTGCTGGAACTACGTCGCCGCCTGCACGCCGCCCACGGCGATCGGGCTGGGCGCTGAGCTGGAGCTGACGGCGGCCGACGGCGCCACGCGCACCCTGGCTGCAGAAGACTTCATCGGCGGCCCCCTGGAGACGGCGCGGGAGGACAACGAGATACTCACCGCCATCACCATCCCGGCCGCCAGGGGGAGCGCCGGCAGCGCCTACAAGAAGTGGGGCCTGGTGACCGACGCGCTGCCCGTAATCGGTGTTTGCGTCGCGCTGGAGGTGGCGGACGGGCGTTGCGCCAGCGCGCGCGTCGCGGTCGGCGGTCTCGCGAACGGGCCCACGCGCTCCGGCGCCGCCGAGGAGGCGCTGGCCGGCGTGGCTGCCGGCGATGGGGACGGCATCGCGGCGGCACTCGCCAAGGCCGCAGACGAGATCGAGACCCAGGGGGATCTCTGGGCCGACAGCGACTATCGAAAGCAGCTCATCCGCTCGCTCGGCGCCGAGGTCACGGCCACGGCGTTTGCGCGAGCGGCCGGCTAAGGGCGGGGAGAGGAATCCGGCAATGAGCACGACCACGATCACGGTGACGATCAACGGCGAGGTCTTCGAGGAGACCGTGCCGGTCCGCATGCTGCTGGTCGACTTCATCCGCGAGCGCGCGGCGCTCACCGGCACCCACATCGGCTGCACCTACGAGGGCGTCTGCGGCGCCTGTACGGTCCAGCTCGATGGCGAGGCGGTGAAGTCCTGCCTGATGGTGGCCGCCCAGGCCGACGGGCACGAAATCACAACCGTCGAGGGCTTGGCCCAGGGCGGCGAGCTCTCGCCCCTGCAGCGGGCCTTCAACGAGCAGCACGCCCTGCAGTGCGGCTTCTGTACGCCGGGCATCCTGATGAACATGGAAGAGTTCCTGCGCGAGAACCCGGACCCGACGGATGACGAGATACGCCGCGGGCTGGTCGGCAATCTCTGCCGCTGCACCGGGTATGCGCACATCGTCGATGCGGTCCGCCAGGCCGCGAAAGAGACCAGGTGACGGAGGCGACGCGGATGACCGGGACAAGCCAAGGCTGGGTCGGCAGCCACTTCCACCGCAAGGAAGATCATCGCCTCATCACGGGGAGGGGCCGGTTCCTGGCCGATCTCGCGAAGCCGGGCGCACTCCACATCGTGTTCAGGCGCAGCGACCACGCGCATGCCATGATCGAGAGCATCGACGTGAGCGCGGCCACGGCGATGCCGGGCGTCGTCGCGGTGGTCACCGGCGACGACATCAAGGACGAGATCCTGCCGATGCCGCAGCCGGTGGTGCAGCCGGCGCTGCCCGCCACCTATCCCAAGCACTGGCCGCTCGCGGTCGGCAGGGTGAAGTGGCACGGCGAGCCGGTGGCGGCGGTGATCGCCCGCGATCCCTACATTGCCGCGGACGCGGCCGAGGCCATCGAGGTCGAGTACGACCCGCTCCCCTATGTCGGCGATCCGGAGAGTGCGCTCGCCGAGGGTGCCACCATCGTCCACGAGGGCTGGACCGACAACATCATCTTCCAGATGGACTTCACCGGCGGCGCCGACGAGGAGAGCCAGAGGGCGCACGAGGCCAAGGTCCAGGAGGTCTTCGACGGCGCCGATATCGTGATCAAGCAGCGCTTCACCTGCCACCGCTGCGGCGTAGCCCCGATGGAGACCAGAGGCGCGCTCTTCGAATGGGACGAGTCCGACGGCCTGACCGGCTGGCTCACCACCCAGCGCCCGCACATCGACCGCCTCGCGCTCTCGGACATTCTCGATATCCCGGCGGAAAAGGTCCGCATCATCGCCCCGCGCGACCAGGGCGGCGGCTTCGGCGTCAAGGCGCCCTTCTACCGCGAGCCCATGCTGATCGCCTACATGGCGAAGAAGCTGAACCGACCGGTTCGCTGGATCGAGACCCGCCAGGAGCACCTGATGGCGGTGAGCCAGGAGCGCGACCAGATTCACGATCTCGAGGTCGCGGCGGCGAGCGACGGCAAGCTGCTGGCGATCCGCGATCGCGGCCTCGCCGACTGCGGCGATGGCTGCGAGGGGGTCTACTGGGGCTTCCTGATGCCCTTCCTCGGCGCGGTCGAGCTGCCCAACGCCTACGACTGGCCGATCGGCGACATCAAGGTGAAGGTCGCCATCACCAACAAGTCAGCGCTCTCGCCGGCGCGGGCCTTCGGCGAGCTGCCCACCCGCTTCGCCATGGAGCGCGCCATCGACATGGTGGCCAAGCGCTGCGGCATGGAGCCGGCGGACGTCCGCCGCAAGAACCTGGTCGCCTCGCTCCCCTACACCTCGATCACCAACGAGTATTTCGACAGCGGCGACTTCATCAAGGTGTGGGACAACCTGATGGCGGAGGCCGATCTCCCCGCCTTCCGCGCGCGTCAGGCTGAGGCGCGGGCCGAGGGCCGCTATCTCGGCATCGGCTTCGGCCTCGGCGTGGAGCTTTCGGGCGTCGCCTCCGAGCTCTTCGTGCCGATGGAGAACCAGCCGGGCTACGGTGCGGCGACCGTGCGGCTCGACCCGCGCGGCAAGGTGCTGGTCTTCGAGGGCGACGCGCCCGGCGGGCAGGGGCACGAGACCACGGTGGCCCAGGCCGTCGCCCAGAGCTTCGGCATCCATCCCAACGATGTGGTGGTGACGACCGGGGACACGGGCACGACGCCCTTCGGCTCCGGCACCGTCGGCGCCCGCGCGGGCTCCTACTTCGTCAGCGCTGCGGTCCAGGCCTGCGATTTCCTGAAGGACAAGATCGGGCGCATCATGGCCCACGACCTGGCCCTTGGAGATACGACGCCGGCCGACTTCTCCTTCCAGGACGGCTACGTGACCTACCAGAAGGACACCAACATCAAGAAGACCTTCCGCGAGGCGGTGGAGCGCATCATCATGGCGCCGATCAACCTGCCGGACGGAGAATCCGGCGGCCTCGAACACACCGCCTTCTTCGAGGCCGAGAAGCCGATGATCGCTTTCAACGCCGATGTCTGCACGGTCGAGGTCGATATCGAGACCGGCCAGTTCAAGATCCTGAGCTGGACCACCTCGGAGGACGTGGGGCAGATCATCAATCCCCAGATCGTCGAGGGGCAGATGCAGGGCGCCATCGTCCAGGGCCTCTCGAACACCATGTTCGAGGAGTTCGTGTACGACGAGAACGGCCAGCAGCTCACCGCCGACTTCGAGAACTACAAGCTCGCGACCGCGGCGGACGTGCCCGACATCAAGGTGACCCATGCGCCAACGCCTTGCCCCTACACGCCGCTCGGCAGCCGGGGCATCGGCGAGGGGCGGCCGTCGGACGTGCCGGGCACGCTCTGCAACGCGATCTGCGACGCGCTCAGCCCCTTCGACATCGAGATCACGGACCTGCCGCTGCGGCCGGATTCGCTCTGGCGCAAGATCCGGGCGGCGCGCGGCAACGGAGCCTCCTGAGCCGAGTCTCCGCCATGCCACGCCGGTAGGGGGCGATGGCGGGAGACAGAGTACGGATCGGCTCCGGCGCGGGATTCGCCGGCGATCGCTGGGAGCCGGCGGTCGAGCTGGTCGAACGCGGCGGCCTCGATTACATCGCCTTCGAGTGCCTGGCCGAGCGCACCATTACGCGTGAGACCCTTGCGCTGAGGCGGGGGCAGGGGAGCGGCTACAACCCCCAGCTTGAGGAGCGCATGCGCGCGGTATTGCCGGCGGCGGCGGCGCAGGGCGTGCGCGTGCTCAGCAACATGGGCGCGGCCGACCCGCTGGCGGCGGGCCGCAAGACTTCGGAAATCGCGGTCGAGCTCGGGCTCGCCGACCGGCGCTGCGCCGTGCTGCTGGGCGACGACGTGCGCGACGCCGTCGCGGCACGCCCGGATCTGCCCCTGATGGAGACCGGCGCGCCGCTGGAGAGCATCCTGCCGCGCATGGCGTCCGCCAACGCCTATCTCGGCGCGGATGCGGTGGCGGCTGCGCTCGCGACCGAGGCGCCGGTGGTGGTGACCGGCCGGGTCGCCGACCCTTCGCTCTTCGTCGGCCCCATCCTCCATGCTCTCGGCTGGGGCCACGACGATTACGGTCGTCTCGCCCAGGCCACGGCGGCGGGCCATCTGCTGGAGTGCGCGGGCCAGGTGACGGGCGGCTATTTCGCCGACCCCGGCGTCAAGGACGTGCCCGGTCTGGCGCGCCTCGGCTTCCCCTTCGCCGACGTGACCGACGCGGGCGCCGTGACCATCGGCAAGTGCGCCGGCTCGGGCGGGCGCATCGACGCCGCCACCTGCACCGAGCAGCTTCTCTACGAGGTCGACGATCCTGCGGCCTACGTTACACCCGACTGTGTGCTCGACATGACCGGCATCGCCATTCGCGAGGTCGGGCCCGACCGGGTGGCGGTCAGCGGCGCCCAGGCACAGCCGCGCACCGACGCCTACAAGGTGAGCATCGGCTATTTCGACGGCTATCTGGGCGAGGGGCAGCTCTCCTACGGCGGGCCCAACGCGGTCGCACGCGCCCGCCTTGCCGGCGAGATCGTGGCGGAGAGGCTGCGCCTGCGCGGCTTCGCCTACGACGCGCTCGACGCCCGCCTGATCGGGATCGACAGCCTGCACGGGCCCGGCGCGGGCCGGCCCGAGCCATACGAGGTCAGGCTCCGCGTCACCGGCCGCACGCAGGATGAGAAGGCGGCGCAAGCGGTGGGCTTCGAGGTCGCGGCGCTCTACACCAACGGGCCGGCGGGCGGGGCAGGGGACGCGGCGAGCGTGCGCGAGATCCTCGCGGTGCAGTCGGTGCTGCTGCCGCGCGATCTGGTCACGCCCCGCGTCGAGGTGGTGGACGCCGGCTGATGCTCACCGTGCATGACCTCGCTCACGCCCGCGCCGGCGACAAGGGGCACAGCGTCAACGTCTCGGTGATCGCCTATGACGAGGCGGGCTACGAGCGGCTCAAGCGGGAGCTGACCGAGGCGCGCGTCGCGGCGGCCTTCGCGGCGCTGGCCGACGGTCCCGTGCGCCGCTACGCCCTGCCGGGGCTCGGGGCGTTCAACTTCGTCATCGAGCGGGTGCAGGGCGGCGGCGTCACCGCGACCGGCGCGCTCGACATCCACGGCAAGAGCCTGTCCTCGCTGATGCTCACGATCCCGCTGCCCGGCAACGAGCCGGAGGGTTAGTCGAGGCGCTCAGGCCGCCGTATCGATCCAGATCGTAACCGGGCCGTTGTTGACGAGGTGGACCTGCATCTCGTGGCCAAAGCGCCCGGTCTGAACCGGCACCCCGTGCTCGGCGAGGGAGGCGGTGAAGAGTTCGTAAAGGCGCTCGCCCTCGTCCGGGGGTGCGGCGTAGGAAAAGCCCGGCCGGTTGCCGCGGCTGGTGTCGGCGGCGAGGGTGAACTGGCTCACTACTAGGGCGCTGCCTTCGCTCGCCAGCACCGAGAGGTTCATCTTGCCGGGCTCGCTCTCGAAGATGCGCAGGTTGGCGACCTTGCGCGCGAGGAACTGCGCCTGCTCGTCGCCGTCGCCCTGCATCGCGCAGACGAGCACCAGCATGCCCTTGCCGATCTCGCTGACGGTCTCGCCGGCAATATCGACGCGGGCTTGCGCGACCCGCTGGATCAGCGCCCTCATGAGTCGATCGGCGCGTAGTAGGTGCGGACGGGCGCTTCGGCGAGCAGCGCCAGGAAGTCGTCCAGCGCACCCGCTTCTTCCAGGGCGGCGAGGCTGGCCTTGTGCGCCTCCACCGAGGTCCATTCCTCGATGATGATCAGCCCGTCCGGCGCGGCGGCATCCACCACGAGCTCGACGCGGGAGCAGCCCTCCAATCCAGGGTTCTCACCCACGAAGGGGGCGAGCATGTCGACCACCTCCTGCCCCTTCCCGGGCTTCGCGGTCGCCCGCACCAACACCAGCACGCTCATCGTCCTCTCCCTCGCACGAAGGGCAGGCGCCGGGAGGCCGGGGCGGCGTACCTCCGGCCCCCGCGACGCGGCTATATCGCTATATAGGGGGTTGGCCCAACACGCCAGTCGTCGCGCAGGCCGCCCTCCGGATTGCGGCCGCGGGGCCACCGTGTACCATCGGCGCGAGCGGGGAAACGCGGAGGGAGAGAGTGACGAGCTGGCCCACTCAGGCGGAAGGCGCGAGCGGCGCCACGCTCAGGCTCGGGCGCTGGGTCGCCGAGGTGCCCCGTGCGTGGAGCAAGGAGGCGGAGCGCCGAGCCGCGAGCGCCTTCGTGGACACGGCCGCCTGCATGCTGGCGGGCGCGGACGATCCCGCGCCACGTGCGGCCCATGCCGGCGTCGCCCGCTGGGGCGCGGGCAGCGCGGTCGTCGCCGGCACGCCGCAACGGCTTGCCGCGCCCTGGGCCGCGCTGGTCAACGGCACGGCGGCCCATGCGCTCGATTACGACGACATCCTGGAGATCAGCAACGCCCACGTCAGCGCCGTGCTGGTGCCCGCCCTGCTCGCGCTCGGGCAAGAGCGGGGCGCCGACGGCGCGGCCTGCGTGGACGCGTTCATCGTGGGCGTCGAGGTCATGGCCCGCCTCGGCGAGGCGCTCAACCCCACCCTCTACTTCAAGGGCTGGCACACCACGTCGACCCTGGGCGCACCTGCTGCTGCCGCCGCCTGCGCCCGGCTGCTTCGCCTCGACGCCGCCAAGGCCACGGCCGCGCTCGGCCTCGCCACCAGCCTCGCCTCCGGCGGCAAGCGACAGTTCGGCACCATGGCGAAGCCGCTCCACGCCGGGCTCACGGCCAAGAACGGCATCCTGGCGGCGGCGCTGGCCGAGTCCGGCGTCAGCGCTGCGGCGGACGCCTACGAGGGCGCGCGCGGCTTCGTCGACCTCTTCGCCGGCGTGCCGCGCGAGCGGCTGGAGGCGGCGGTCGCGGCCTTCGACGGGCCGCCCGCGATCGAGCGCTACGGGCTCTGGCAGAAGGTCTACCCCTGCTGCGGCAGTGTTCATCGCCCCCTCGATGCCCTGCTCGATATCCGGGGGGAGGGCGGCCTCGCACCGCAGGCGGTGGCCGGGATCGACGCGCTGCTGGCGGAGATCGAGACGCACAACCTGCCCTATAGCGCGCCCGCCGATGCCATGCAGGCGCGCTTCAGCCTGCCCTACCTGCTGGCGAGCGCGCTGGTGGACGGCCGCCTCGCCCTCGACGCCTTCACCGTAGACGCGCTTGCGCGGCCCGGCGTGCGCACGCTGCTCCGCCGAGTGAATATGCGCCCGGACCCGTCCCAGCCCGGCGATGCGAACGACGACGAGGCGCCGCTCAGGGCGACGGTCACGGTGCGGCTCGCGGGCGGGGCCGAGCGCTCGCGCACGGTGCAGGAGCCGAGGGGCCATCCGTGCCGGCCGCTCGGCCGGAACGCGCTCCACGCCAAGTTCGTGGACTGCGCCTCGCGCGCCTTGCCGCCGACGGCACACGATGCCGCCTTCGCGGCCTTCGACGAACTCGCCCAGGCACCTGACCTCGACGCCCTAGCGGCGCATCTCGGGGGAGGCCATGGCCCAGGCTGACGTGAGCACGCCCGACGCTGCCGCCTTCACCCGGGCGGCTACGGTGTTCGACTGCCTCGGGCTCTACTACGTGCTCGACGAGCCCTATGCGACCCGCTGCCTGGAGGCGGGCGTCAACATCTGCAACGTGACCTTCGCGCTGGAGAGCACCTGGGACCAGACCATGAGCGCCGTGGACGAGGGTTTTGGCAAAATCGAGGCCAGCCCCGTGCTCGCGCTCGCCCGCAACCGGGCGGAGATCGAGGCGGCGCTCGCGGCCGGCCGGCTCGCCGTGGTCCCCGGCACGCAAGGCTCCAGCATGATCGACAAGGAGCTCGCGCGCGTGGGCGTCCTCGCCCGGCTCGGCTTCCGCTTCTTCGGCCTCGCCTACACCGGCGCCACCCTCTTCGCCGACGGCTGCGGCGAGAAGCGCGACGCGGGCCTCAGCTTCCTTGGCGAGGAGCTGATCGCGGCGGTGAACGAAACGCCGATGATCCTCGACCTCTCCCACGCCGGCCACCGCTCCCGCGCCGAGGCGGTGCCGCTCGCCCGCGCGCCGGTCTGCACCCATTCCAACGCATGGCACCACGTGCCCAACGAGCGCAACACCAGGGACGAGACCGTGCGCGCCATCTGCGCCAAGGGCGGCATGATGGGCGCCTGCTGCCTGCCCCTCTCGGTGAGCCCGGCGGACCAGACCCTCGACCGCCTGGTCGACCACATCGACCACTTCAAGGCGCTGGTGGGTGCGGAGCACATCGGCATCGGGCTCGACTTCACCGAGGCCTATCAGGAGTCCAAGACCGTGCTGCCGGAATCGGTCCGCTGGCGCACGCTCCGCCCCGACATCTTCGGGCCGGTCGAGGCCTTCGTGACCCAGCGCTATCCGGCGGGTCTCAGCGGCATCGCCGAGCTCCCCAACCTCGCCCGGCGGCTCCTTGAGCGCGGCTACGGCGAGGACGAGGTCGCCGGCATCCTCGGGGCAAACTGGCTCCGCACTTTCACCCGCTTCGTCGGCTGAGCACCGCGCCCCGTCGCTACATGCCGCCGTCTACCGCCACCGTCACCAGCGGAGCGCGCCGCGCAGCATCAGGCCGTGCGCGGGGCCGTTGTCGTTGGCGGCCTCGTGCAGGGTGCCTTCGACGCTGAGGCTCGCGTCCGCCGCTAGCTGCCAGCGGGCTCCCATGCGCCACGACCGCGCGCCACCGCCGCTGAGCCCGAGCCCCGTGTAAGGCGTCACCAGCCCGAGACCGTGCGCCGCGCCGAGACCGTAGCCGATCTCCGTGTTCAGGCGTGCCCTCGCCTGGTCGGCCGGTGAGGCGCCCGCGGCGACGCCATTCTCCCACAGCTGCTGCACGCCGCTGGCCGTCTGGCCCCACGCCGGCTCCACGCTGAGCGCGAGACCCTGGCCGGACGCACCCGGATCGATGCGCACCAGCCCGCTCACGCCGGTCTCCTCGTAGTCGCCGCTGTGGTTGAGCAGGGTCCGGACCCGGCCTTCGACGGTGAGCCCCGACTCCGCGTCGGCGTAGCGAAGCGCGCCCCCAGCCTCGATGCCGGTGCCGGTCTCGCCGTCGCCGCCGTCCTTGCGCAGGCCGAGCTCGAGCGAGGGGGTGAGTGTCGCGCCCGAGTCGAGCTTCTGGTCATGGCTCCCTTCGAGCAGCAGCCGCTGCCGGCTGGCGCTCAGCGACATGCTCTCGAGAGTCCCGGGGCCGTCGACGTCGGCCGACGTGAAGGCCACCTCGCCCTTGAGCCGCAGGTTCGTGGTGCCGCCGGCGATCATCTGATCGCTGGACATGAGGGTCCCGCTCACGCCCGCCGCGACCATCCGCTGGGTCAGGTCGCTGGTTTGCGCGCCCGCCGACTCATCGTCGATCTCCACCTCGCCCGAGCCGAAGCCGGCCATGGCCCACAGGTTCATGCCGCCCGGCATCTGCCAGCCCAGGTAGGGACTGACGCTGGTCAGAGAGGTCGTGAGCTCGCCCGTCAGCGCGTAAGAGTCCGTGTAATCCACGGTCCCGCTCGTCTGGGTCATCGACACACCCGCGAGCATGTCCGCGCCAATCCGGGTGTCGATCCCGAGGCTGGCGCTCACCACGCTGCCGTCATAGTCGACGGACTGCGGGCTGCCGCCGGAGATGCTGCGGTAGTCCCCGCTGCCCCAGAACGACAGGTTCCCGAACAGGCCGCCGCTCCCCTTATCCGCCGCGCCGAGCGGCATGGTGAAGGAGGAGTTCGCCAGCAACCGACTGAGGTCGAAGGT
Organism: Alphaproteobacteria bacterium; assembly: GCA_965207055.1. GTDB lineage: Bacteria > Pseudomonadota > Alphaproteobacteria > UBA828 > UBA828 > WTGU01. Next base: position 376,830 of record CBDBLP010000002.1, read on the forward strand.
GCCGCTATCCAGCGCATGCCCGTTTGCCAGGATGGCGTCGGAGAGGGTGGAGGCGCCACCGAAGCTGAGCTCTGCGGCAGGTGGGATGTCGGAGATTGCCTGCTCGATGCGGCCCGAGACGGCATCGACCGTGCTCGCGGTCATGGCCCGCACCACCTGCGGCAGCACCGATTCGACAGCGGAGTTCTGGCGCGCTGCGATCACCTCCGGTGTGCTCAGATAAAAGCCCGAATTGATGATGAAGTGGGCTGGGCCGATGGTTCCGTCCGGCGACGGGATGTTGCCGGTGATCACGCGGGCGTAGCCCACCTTGGGAATGTCAGCGCTGTCGCTATCGTCGGCGGGATCGTCGAAGTGATACGTCCAGAAACCGCCTTCCGGGCCGCTTTCCGCCGCTTGGATGAGCTGATCCACGATGAGCTCTCCAGTCACGACGTCGTGGGAAACCCCTCCTCTTCGATACTCGAACCTGTTCGGAAACGCTCCATGAAACAGGATGAGCTTGCTGTCAGCTCGCATCACGCCGAGATACACGGGACCATGCCTCCAGGGCCCGTTCGGATCCCGCAAGGCGATCTTGGCTTGCGAGATAGCGGACGGATCGCCGGACTCCATGAGTTCGACGAAGTACTCCCCCGCAGCGGTGACGAAGGCTTTCAAGGTTGCGCGATCCACCACGTCCCTGGCCGTAACGGCCGGTTGGCGGTGATCGATTTGTTCATCAACCAAGTGAGACTCGTCGAGATCGAATCCCGCCAGCAGCACGATCGGAGACCGCAATTCAGTCGAGAAATATGCGGTGGCGTAGCCGGCGTCGGCGCCTACATTGAACTGACCGCCATTCCCCATTGTCGCGCTCACGAGCGCAGTATAAACCGCAGCAGTGTCGGTTAGAGTAGCCGGGTCAATTCCCAACGCTTTAAGGATCGCTCCGTAAGTCATCTGGTTCAGCAGCCCGCCTGACAGCGACATGTCCTTGGCGTGAACGAACACGCGACCATCGGGCGTCAGGGTCACGATGTAGGTGTCACCGGAGCGCCAGTGCCCGCCTTCCACCCTTATGAGACATCCGATATAGAACCCTTGTTCCACGTTCGTAGCCTGTTGCGAATGTTCTACGGACTGTTCTCTCACAGCCAGCGCGAAGCCCATCTGGCTGGCGCTGCCGTCCTCCACCTCTTGCGCTGTCACACGTGGGGGGTCAACAGGATCTACGCCGGCGGGACGGGGACAAGCGTCCTCCGTCTGCGCCAAGGCGGGGTACGCATTGGAAAACGCGACTGCCAGCCCAATAAGGCCGACTGCGAGAAACGAACGACACCTAGTTTTCAATGTCGCGGTTTTCATCGTGAGGGGCTCCTGCTGCGGAAAGGCGGGACATCTATTGCCGAAAACGACTCAATGAGGAGCCGAGTCGTACGGGTTGTCTTTGCCGAAATCAAGTTGCAAAAAACTAGAATCACGAAAGAAAAGCGCAGCGCATATCAAATTTTCATGGGTTGTTACTGAATAGAGATAAGTGATTCGATAAAGCAGATTACTCAGCGGAGCCAGTGAGAGTGTTGGACACACTCGCGAACTTTCTACGGGCAGGACCCCATCCTGCTGATGAAGTTGCAGACGTCGCCCCGCCACCCGATGGCCGAACTCAACGGGGCGAATCGGGAGCCTTGGTCGTTACCGTAACTGATCCAGGTCAGGGTCGGCGGTTGCTTCCAGCCAGCGGGGGGCGAAGGCGAGGATCGGGATGTCTGGCGGGAGCTGCGGGTTGAAGAGCGCGTTGTGCCACCAGGTCTCGTCGCGGCGCGGGTCGTCGGGCCTGAGCCTCCGGACGGTGCAGGGTAGCGTGTAGCGCTGGTTGTCCTGGGCGAAGGCTAGGGTGCAGCGCCGCTCATGCTCCAGGTCGGCGGCAAGCGCCGAGCCGGGCGCGAAGGTCGCCGTGAGATGGTCGCTGAAAGCGCGCGCGTGCTGGTAGTAGCGCTCCGCCAGCAGGGCGAGCGCCGCCTCGCGCTGATCGCGCGGATCGTGGGTGCGCCGCGCCAGGTGGCGGAACTCGGGCGCGAAGGACTCGGCCTCCCGCCGAACCAGGAGTGTGGTCACCGCCGGCGCAAGCTCCTCGCCTGCAGCGCTCAGCACCTGCGGTCGCATCCCGGGCGACGGCTGACCGGCGCGGCGGCGCATGGCGTCGGCGCGGATGCGGCACTGCCAGCCGACGAAGTGATCGCGCAGGCGCTCGGCCCGCGGCGCAGCTGTCACGGCCCCTCAACCCCTGTTCGCATGGTTCGCGTGCATGGTGCGCCGGCGATGGTAGCCGCGGCCTCCGCTTCGGGCCATCGGGTTCGGCGCCCCCTGTATGCGGTGCTCTCACGGTCCTGTCGAGGGCGGCTGCCGCCTGCCACGTGGCGGCTCGATCATCGCACTCGTCCCGCCTGTCCCGCTTAATCCCGGCAAATCCCGCATCAAAATTTCTTGCCGTCCGTATCGGGCCCCGCGCGTGCAGCGTGACCGTGCCGAGAATTCCGCTAGGATCGCAGGCCGCCCCCACCAACCGAACGAGGCCCCCATGTCGCGCGGTCCGGAACTTCCCTCCGTCAATCAACTCGCCGCCATCGCCCAGGACTTCAAGCTCGACATGACGCTGGAGGATGTGACGAACCAGCGGGAGGCCATGCGGGGCGCCATCGCGAGCCTGCGCCATATCGACGACCTGCCTGAGGAGCGGCCTGCCGTTACCTATCCGCGCACCTCCGGCTACCGGCCGCACCCGGACGAGAACCCCTACAACGCCTGGTATTGGCGGACCGAGGTCAAGGGCGCGGACTCAGGCCCGCTCGCGGGCGAGGAGATCGGCGTCAAGGACGTGGTCTCGCTGGCCGGCGTCCCGATGATGAACGGCTCGCGCGCCCTCGAAGGCTATGTGCCCACCATCGACGCCACCATCGTGACCCGCATGCTCGACGCGGGCGCCACCATCGTCGGCAAGACCGCCTGCGCCGACTTCTCCTTCTCCGGCGGCGGCCACACCAGCGGCTACGGCCCGGTGCGCAACCCGCGCAAGCCCACCCATGCGCCCGGCGGCTCGTCCAAGGGGAGCGCCGCGGCGCTGGCCGCAGGCGATGTGGCCATGGCGATCGGCGGCGATCAGGGCGGCTCGATCCGCATCCCCGCTTCCTGGTGCGGCGTGGTCGGCCACAAGGCGACCTTCGGCCTCATCCCCTATACCGGGTGCCTCGCGATCGAGATGACCCTCGATCACATCGGCCCGATGACGAACACCGTCGAGAATTGCGCCCGCATGCTCTCGGTCCTCGCCGGCCCCGACCCGCTCGATCCGCGCCAGCGGGGCGTGGTTCCGGCCGACTACGTGCAGGACTACATGCCGGCGATCGGTGCCGGCTGCGAAGGTGTGCGCATCGGCGTGCTGACCGAGGGCTTCGGCCAGACCGAGGAGAGCTGGCCCGAGTTCGGCCTGCCGGGGAGCGACCCGGCGGTGGACGATGCGGTCCGCGCCACGGTGCGCCGGCTGGAGGAGCGGGGTGCCGAGGTCACCGAGGTCTCGGTGCCCGAGCATTACCACGGGCTCCGGCTCTGGTTCGCGATCGCGGCCGAGGGTGCGACCGAGTTCATGCTGAAGAACGGGGGCGTCGGCACCGGCTGGTTCGGCTACTACGACACGCAGTTTCTCGAGCATGCGTCGCGCGCGGCGAAGACCCGCCAGAACGACTATCCACTCACCGTGAAGAACGTGCTCCTGCTGGGCGCTTACCTCAAGCGCTACTACCACGGCACCTACTACGCAAAGGCGCAGAACCAGCGCGGACGGCTGACCGCGGCCTACGACAAGGCGCTTCAGGATGTGGACGTGCTGGTGCTGCCGACCATTCCGCACCTGCCGGGGCCGATCCCCGGCCCGGATGCGGATTTTGGGGAGTACATGTCGCGCGCGCTTTGCATGATCAACAACACGCCGCAGCTCAACCTGACCGGCCATCCCGCGATCAGCGTGCCCTGCGGCGTGTCGGACGACCTGCCCATCGGATTCCAGATCGTCGGCCGCCACTTCGACGATCTCACGGTGCTCAAGGTCGCCGACGCGGTGGAGAAGAGCGCGGATTGGCAGAGCGTGTAACGCACCCGGCGCCCGGCGCACGCTCAGGCGGCCGCGAGGTGGGGCGGTGACGGAAAAGCCGGAACGCTGGCTCGTGCGCAAGCCGGCGGTGACGAGCCGCGCCGGCGTGGTTGCGACCCAGCACCAGGCCGCGTCGGAGGTCGGCGCGCGGGTGCTGGCCGAGGGCGGCAATGCAGTCGACGCCGCCATCGCCGCGAGCCTTGCGCTGGCGACGGTCGAGCCCTGGATGAGCGGCCTCGGCGGCGGCGGGTACATGCTGGTCCGCCCAGCCGGCGAGGAGCGGACGCACGCCCTCTCCTTCGGCATGGTGGCGCCGGGCGCGCTGGACCCTGCGGACTACCCGCTCACCGGTGAGGCCGGCGCTGACATGTTCGGCTGGCCGGCGGTGCTGGAGGACCGCAACATGCGCGGCCCGCTCGCGGTGGCGGTGCCGGGTCAGGTCGCGGGCCTCGGATTGGCGCACGAGCGCTTCGGCACCCGGAGCTGGTCCGACCTCGTGGCGCCCGCATGCGAACTCGCCGAGCGGGGCATGGAGGTGGACTGGCACGCCACCCTCGCGATCGCGGCGTCGGCGCCTGAGCTCGCGTATGACACCGGCTGCGCCGCCGCGTATCTGGCGGACGGGTTCCCGCTGGCGACGCCCTGGACCGGGGACGCGCCGCGTATCCGGCTGGGCCGGCTCGCGGAGACCCTGCGCCGGCTTGCGGAGGCGGGGCCTCGGGACTTCTACACGGGCGAGATCGCGGGAGCGATCTGCGCCGACATGGCGGCGCTCGGCGGACGTCTTTCGGCGGATGACCTCGCGGCCTACGAAGCGCAGGTCGAAGAAGCCCCGGCGACCCGCTACCGCGACGCCCTGGTGATGACCGCGCCGGGGCTGACCGCAGGGCCGACACTGGTGGACGTGCTGGACCGTCTCGCCGCCTCGCTCGAGCCGGGCGAGGCGCCCGGCGGCGAGGCCTACGTGGCTTACACTGAGGCGTTGCAGGCGGCCTACGCCGAGCGTCTTCAGGGCATGGGCGCGGGCACCGACGGAGACCCCGCATCCTGCACCAGCCATCTCGGCGCGGCCGACCGGGACGGCACCGTGGTCGCGCTGACCCAGACCCTGCTCTCGCCCTTCGGCGCCAAGGTGATGCTGCCGCAGACCGGGATCCTGCTGAACAACGGGATCATGTGGTTCGACCCCCGGCCGGGCGGCCCGAATTCGATCGCCCCCGGCAAGCGGCCGCTTTCCAACATGTGCCCGACCATCGTCGAGTTCGCGGACGGCAGACGTGCGGCGCTCGGCGCCTCCGGCGGGCGGCGCATCCTGCCCGCCGTCGCGCAGCTGCTCTCCTTCCTCGCGGACTTCGGCATGAGCCTCGACGATGCCGCGCACTGCCCGCGCGTCAATTCGGACGGTGCCGACCTCGTCGATGCGGATGCCAGGTTGCCGGCGGAGACGCTGGCTCTGCTCGAGGCCCGGTTCGCGCTCTCGGTGCGCCCGCACGGCGTCCACCCGTCCCTCTACGCCTGCCCGAACGCGGTCGTCTGGGACCCGCACAGCGGGACCGCAAGCGGCGCTGCCCACGTCATGTCCCCCAACGCCTGCGTCGGCGCGCCCTGACGCCGGAAGGGAGAACTCGATGAGCAATCACACGCGCCTCGGCATGATCACGCCCTCGCTCAACACGGTGCTGGAGCCCGTGACCTACGCCCTGCTCGCGGACCTGCCCGACGTGACGGCGCATTTCAGCCGGGTGCAGGTGACTCAGATATCGCTAGGCGAGGACTCGGCGGCCCAGTTCGCCGACGAGCCGATGCTCGCTGCTGCGCGCATGCTGGCCGACGCCCGCGTTCACGCGATCTGCTGGAACGGAACGGCAGGCAGCTGGCTCGGCCCCGACTTCGACCGCCGGCTCTGCCAATCAATCGCGCGCGAGACCGGCATTCCGGCGACGAGCGCGACGCTGGCGCTGGCCGAGCTCTTCCGCAGCCGGGGCATCAGGCGCTTCGCCCTGGTCACGCCCTTCGAGGACGCGCTGCAGCAGGCGATCATCGAGACCTACGGGCGCGAGGGCTTCGAGTGCGTCGCCGAGCGTCATCTCGACAGCGACGATACCTTCGGCTACGCGAGCATCCCGCCGGCGACGACCGAAGGGATGATCCGCGACGTGGTCGGCGCGGAGCCGGACGCGATCGCCGCGGTATGCACGAACCTGAAGGGCGCGTCCCACGCCCGGGCGCTGGAGGCGGAATGCGGCCGGCCTGTCTACGACAGCGTGGCGGCGGCGCTCTGGGGCACGCTCGCGCTTGCCGGCGCGGACCCGAGCCGGATCGCGGGCTGGGGAGAAATCTTCTCCGTCGCGCCCGCTTCGCTGGAACGCCTCGGCGCCCTGGCTTAAGCGCTCGCGGCCTGTTCCTCCTCGGGCTCGAGCAGGTCGGCCACCGGCGTCGAGTGCCAGCCGTCGGCGCGCTTTGCCCAATAGAGGTCGGAGAGCCGGCCGGTGGTGATACCCGGCGCGCCGTTGCCGATGGGCTTGTCGTTGACCCGGACGACCGGCACGACCCCGCCGGCCGACGACGAGATGAAGGCCTCGCCGGCCTCCTCCAGGTCCTCGGCCTTGAGGTCGGTGGCCTCGGCTTTCAGTCCGATGTCCTGGCAGAGATCGAACACGGTCTTGCGGGTGATCCCCTCCAGCAGGTTGTCGCCGGGGGTGAGCGCCTTGCCGTCGCGGATGATCCAGACGTTGAAGCCCGGGCCTTCCGTGACGTAGCCGTCGGTCGAGAGCAGCACGGGCTGGTCGGCGCCGGCATCGAGCGCCTCGAAGTGGGCGGCGGTCAGATCCATCCGGTTAAAGTTCTTGCACTTCTGGTTGATCGCGGCGTCGGGCGCGCGGCGGGTCTGGGCAATCCAGAGGTGGGCGCCGGACTTCACCTTGGGCTCGGCGACGATGGTGTAGTAGGGCACCGCATAGGCGATCAGCTCGTTCTCGGCAGTGCGCGGGTCGCCGAACGCGCCGCCGCCGGCGTAGCGGCCGCGCGTGCAGAGCACGTAGACGATCGAGTCCGTGAAGCCGGCGCGATGCACGCACTGCGCCATGATGCTTCTGATCTGCGCATCCGGCATGGGCGGCGTGAGCCGGATGTGATCGCACGAGGCGTAGAAGCGGTCCATATGATCGTCGAGCCGGAAGAACGCGTTGTCACACACCGTGACCGCGTCGAACACCACATCGCTCTTGTGGAAGGCCGGGTCGAGGATCGGTACCGACGCTTCCTCGATCGGCAGGTATTGTCCCTGGCAGTAGGCGATTCCCTTCGAATCCGACATGGTTGCAGCCTCCCTGGCGGCGTTGCGGTTCGAAGCGGACGGTAAGGCGGTGCAGCCCTCGCCGTCAATGTCCCGCGTCTCGGTCCCGAAAGCGCTTTTCGAAAAATTCGCAGCGAACCCTGCGAAAAGCGCAGAATCGGATGGGGAGGCGGCACGGAAGCCGCTATGATGGATCATCCATACGAAGCGGGAGTACCCGCCGAAGCGCCCGTCTCACAGAAAACAAGTTGGTCCATCATGTCAGACATCGGTTCGCCGCCCAGCGAAGGCGGCTCAATCACGGCTCAGGTCAAGTGGTTCAACCCGACCAAGGGGTTCGGCTTCCTCGTGCCCGATGACGGCTCGCCTGACGTATTTTGCCACGTCTCGGCGGTCGAACGGGCGGGCTACGACACGCTGCCCCAAGGAGCCACCGTCAGTTGCGAGATCGTGCAGGGGCAAAAGGGCCCGCAAGTCTCGCAGATCCATAACGTCGACACCTCGACCGCGACCGTCATGCCGCCGCGGGGCGACCGACCGCGCCGCCCCAGCCCCGGCGGTTTTCAGGCCCGGCGCTTTGACGAGCCAATGGGCCCGACCGAGGAGATCGAGGGCACGGTCAAGTTCTACAACGTCGGCAAGAGCTACGGCTTCGTGACGCCGGACAGCGGCGGGCAGGACGTGTTCATCCACGCCAAGGTGCTTGCCCGCTCCGGCCTCGACGACCTGGAGCCTCAGCAGCGCGTACGGATGGAGATCACGCAGGGTCCGCGCGGGCCGCAGGCGACCAACGTCGAGCTGATCTGAGCCTGGCTATCGGCGCGCGGCCCGCTTCGGCAGGCCGCGCCGCCGGACCTTACAGGGGGCGCGGCCCCACAGGACGACCGGAATGATAGGGGATACGGTCGCCACGCCCATCCTTGCGCGCCGTATCGACGCCATCGTGCGCGGCGCAGGGTGGTCAGTCGGCGCGGGCGGAGCGCCGGCGGGACAGAATCGAGCCGATTACCATCATGACGAAGGCGGTGAGCATGAGCCCGGCCGCGCCCCAGATGTAGGCCGAATGGACTTCGTCGAAGAAGAGAATGCCCCAGCCGATGCCGCCGACCACTCCGATGATGGTCATGATGGAGAAGAGCGATGCGCCGGCGCGGCGCACGATGACGTAAAACATCGGCCACATGATCGCGTTGATGACGACTGCGGCGCCGAGCGCGAGGTCGCCGTCCAGCTCCGGTCCGGGGAAGAGGTAGAGCTGGCCGGTTGCAGGCAGGAAGGGAATCAGCAAGAGCGCGCCCGCGAAGAGGTTGCCGATGGCGAGGCCGAGCGAGGACGATTCCGGTGGACGAAAGCGCTCGACGATCACGTTGAGCGCGCCGAACCCGAAAGGGATGAGCAGCGCGACAAGAAACCAGACGGCCATGCTCGGCGCCGGCAGGCTGTCGCCGGGGACGACGATGAGGAGAACCCCGCCGATTCCCGCAAGCAGCCCCACCGCGCAGATCGGCTGGAAGCGCTCGAGCCGGGCGAGGACCGCGAGGGTATAGGTGAAGAGCGGCGTCAGCGTGATCAGGAGCACGGTGACACCGGAAGGAAGCTTGGTCGCGATGAAGGCGAGCAGCGCAAAGGGAAAGGCGAAGCCCAAGGCGGCGCTGGTGAAATAGAGCCTGAGGTGCGGCCACGTGAACTGCGGTAGCTCGCGGCGGATCACCGCCGGCACCAGCAGAATCAGCCCGGCGCCGAGCGCGTACCAGAAGACATAAGCGAAATGGGGGAAGCCGGCGTCGCCCGCGATCTTGTTGACCGGGATCAGCAGGCTGAAATTGATGCCGGCGATCAGGATGAGAGCGAGCGAAAGGGCCATGACGTTGGTACGTAATCGGGATTAGCGCGCGTTGAAACGGGGGGCGCCCGTCCCGATGACGTCCAGAATCACTTTGGCGGCGCGTTCGCTCGGCGGTGGGCCGCCGCGCCCGAGTCGGGCGGCGATTTCCCGAAAACTCTCGATCTGGTCCTGCCGTTGGCCGGGGTCCTGCAGCAACTGCTCGAGCGCCGGCACCAGGCGCTGAGGGGAGCAGTCGTGCTGCACGAACTCCGGTGCCGCCCGGCGCTCGGCGATGATGTTGGGCATCGCGATGTGCGGCACGATGAGGATGCGCCGCGCGATCGCCGCGGTGAGCGGGTTCACCCGGTAGCAGACGATCATGGGAAGGGCCGCGAGCGCCAGTTCCAGGGTCGCCATTCCCGAAGCTGTGAGCGCTGCGTTGCTCGCAGCAAAGGCGGCGTACTTCTCGGCCTTGCCCTCCACCACTGTGACGGGCGCGCCCCACGACGCTGTCTTGTCGGCAACGGCTGCGCGATTCTGCGGCAGCGTCGGCACCAGGACGCGGAGCCCCTCGATGCGCCGGGCGAGCGTGCGCACGGTCTCCGCGAACACCGGCTCGTGCCGGCGCAACTCGCTCGTCCGGCTGCCCGGCAGGGCGGCGATCACGGGTTGTGCGGGCGCGATACCCAGGCGTTTGCGGAAGCCCGCCCCGTCGGCCTCGCCGATGGGCTCCTCGATCAGGGGATGGCCGACGAAGCTGGCATCCAGACCCTCGGCCTCGAAGTAGGGCGGCTCGAAGGGGAAGAGGCAAAGCACGTGGTCGAGGTAGCGCGCGATCTCGGCCGCGCGACCCGCCCGATAAGCCCAGACCGTTGGCGCCACGTAGTGGATCAGGGGAAAGCCCGCGCTCTTCAGCCTGCGCGCGACGCGGAGCGCGAAGCCCGGCACATCGACCGAGACGAAGGCTGCCGGCCGCAGCCGGCGGGCGGTGCGCGCCGTGGCCCGGATGCGCCCCAGCAGCCGCCCTATGTGGGGGACGACCTCCAGAAAGCCCATCAGCGACAGCTCGGAGTAGGGAAAGAGGCTCTCCAGCCCCTGCTCGGCCATGAGCGGGCCGCCGATGCCGGCGAAGCGCACGCGATTGCCGGTGCGCCGCTTGAGCGCGACCATCAGGCGGGAGGCGATAAGGTCGCCGGAGGGCTCGCCGGCGATCAGGAAGATCAGCGGCGCGTCTCGATCCATTCCCGCCGTCAGCTCACGCCGACCATGAACACGCCGTGCTCGTCGGCCCGTGCGACCGCCTTCGCACGCTCCAGGATCAGCGTCTCGCCGGCCTCGACTGCGATCCCCCGGAAGCCGGCTTCGGCGAGCCTCTCGATCGTGGTCGCCCCGATCGTCGGCAGATCGGCCCGGCGCTCCTGATCCGGTTTCTTCATCTTGACCAGCACGGCGCCTGGCCCTGCCTCCTGAAGCGCGGCGCAGCGCTTGATGAGTTCGTCCGTCCCTTCGACCCCTTCGACGCCCAGCACCCGACCGGCCTGCACCACGACGGCCTGTCCGATATCCTGCGCCCCGAGCGCACGAGCGGCCTCGATGCCGATTGCAATGTCGCGCTCGGCGTCTTCGTCGGGCGCGCGCCCGCCGAGCACGCCGGCGGGCGCGCAGAGCGTTGCGATCAGGTCGTCGGCGCCGATCACGCTAAAGCCCTCCGCCTCGAGCTCTTCGATCACGACCGAAAGGAGCGCATCGTCGCCCCTGCCCTTCGCACGCGCGATGCGTCCCATGAGGCGCATGCCGCGCAGATCGACCTTGAGTGAGGAGAGAGAGGGCCGGCGGATCGCCCCGGCGAGCACCACCTCGCGGCAGTCTGCCTGGCGCAGAGACTTGAGCAGGGTCCCCACTGCGCCGAGCCCGAGCCAGCGGTGAGGAACGCCCGCGCAGGTCGCGGGGTCCGTTTCGCCCTCGAAGGCGATGACCAGGATCTCGCGGCCTTCGCCCTCGCACGCCCGGGCGATGAGGCCGGGTAGCGCCCCCCCGCCCGCGATGATTCCCAGCCTACTCGCCGCCATCGTCCCGCGGCTGACAGATCGAGCGTTCGCGGTCGAGTTGCATGAAGTCGACGATGTCCATGACCGGCTCGTTGTCCTGAAACAGCTCGGTGACGTCGGCGAGCCGCTCGGACATGGTGCCCTCGTGCGCAAAGAGCAGGCGAAAGGCGCGTCTGAGGTCGTGGACGATGTCGCGGCTGAAGCCCCGGCGCTTGAGCCCGATCAGGTTGAGCCCGGTAAGCCGTGCGCGGTCGCCCATGGCCGAGCCGTAGGGAATGATGTCGTGCTCGACCCCGGACATGCCGCCGACGATCGCATGGCGCCCGATGCGGACGAACTGATGAATGCCGGCGAGGCCGCCGATGATGGCCCATTCGTCCACCGTCACGTGGCCGCCCAAAGTCGCGTTGTTGGCCATGACGACATGGTCGCCGACGATGCAGTCATGGGCGACGTGGGTCGCAATCATGAAGAGGCAGTTGTTGCCGACGCGCGTGAGCATGCGACCGTGGGGCGTCCCCGGGTTCATGGTCACGTGCTCGCGGATGACATTGTCGGCGCCAATCTCAAGACGCGACGGCTCGCCCCGGTACTTTGTGTCCTGGGGCGGATGGCCGATCGAAGAAAAGGGATAGATGCTGGTGCGCGCTCCGATCGACGTGCGCCCGGTAACGATGGCGTGCGAGATCAAGCGGACGTCGTCGCCGAGGACGGCATTGGCCCCCACGATGCAATAGGGGCCGATGCTGACGCCGTCGCCGAGCTCTGCGCCCGGCTCGACGATCGCGGTCGGGTGGATGTCCGTCACGTCAGGTATCTTCCAGGATCATCGCCGAATACGTTGCTTCCGCGACCGCCTGGCCTTCCACTTTCGCCGTTGCCTCGAACTTCCAGACGTTCCGGCGGCGGTGCTTCTTGATGACATGAACGAAGAGCTGATCGCCCGGCACGACAGGCCGTCGAAAGCGGCAATGTTCGACCGACATGAAGTAGACGAGCTTGCCGGCCATGGCAGGGCCGAGCGTCGCCACAACGAGCACGGCAGCGCTTTGCGCCATCGATTCGATGATCAGCACACCCGGCATGACCGGCCGGCGCGGAAAGTGGCCGTGGAAATACGATTCGTTGATCGACACGTTCTTGATGCCGATGGCGCTCGCATCGGGAACCACGTCGATCACGCGGTCGATCATGAGGAAGGGATAGCGATGCGGGATCGCATGGAGGATCTCCTCGATGTCCATGCGCTCCACCGTTTCCCTCGGTGCGGTCTCGTTCATTCCGGTGCTGCCTTGCCTCTTGCCAGCCGCGCCAGCTGCGCGCTTTGACGGTGCCATTGCCGGATCGGCACGGCGGGCGTGCCGCCATAGGTCCCGCCCGGCTCGATATCACGGGTCACGCCGGTCTGGCCTGCAAGGCGCACGCCGTCGCCCACCGTGCGGTGGTCCGCCACACCCACCTGGCCCGCAATCTGAACGAATTCGCCGACCCTGGCGCTGCCGGCCACCGCACTCTGGGCGGCGATCACGCTGCCCTTCCCGACACGGACGTTGTGGGCGATCTGCACCAGATTATCGATCCGGCATCCCTGGGCGATCACCGTGTCGGGGCCGGAGCCGCGGTCGATCGTGGTGTTGGCGCCGATCTCGACATCGTCCTCGATCAGGACACGGCCGAGTTGCGGAATTTTCACGTGGCCGCCTCGATCGATCGCAAAGCCGAACCCCTCCTGACCGATCCTTACGCCGGGGAAGATCGACACCCGGGCGCCGATCAGGCAATGACTGAGAGTGGTGCCGGCCCCGACCCGTGTGTCGTCGCCGATCTCCACCGCGTGTCCGATCGTGACGTTGGCTCCGATCAGGCAGCGCGCGCCGATACGCACGCCTGCGTCGATCACGGCACCGGCCTCGACACGACACTCCGGGCCGAGATCCGCCGTCGGGTGGATCTCCGCCGCCGGGTGCATCCCAGGCTCCGGCGCCGGAACCGGGTAAAAATGCTGGGCAGCCAGCGCGAAGGACTTGTAAGGGTTCTCGCTGGTCAGAACCGCCACCTCCGCCGGCGCGCGGTCAGCCAGCTTGGCCGGCGCGATGCAGGCACCCGCACTGCAGGCGGCGAACGCTTCGACATATTTTGAGTTCACGAGGAAGCTCAGATGCTCGGGCGTGGCGTGGCTGAGCGGTGCTACGTCGGAGACCCGCCTTTCCGGGTCCGCGCCGGCCGTGAGCTCCGCCTCCACGACCTGGGCAATCTCGGCCAGCGTGAACGGCCCCGCCACGGCGTAGAAGCGTGGATCGGGCATCAGTTCTCGTCGAAGGTTAGCGCAATCTCGGGAAACGATTCGTTCAACCGTCCGATCACCAGATCGGTCAGATTGAACTCGTCGACGGCGAATATGGACACGTGAACCGGCAGCACGACGTCGATTCCCTGCTCGGTCGCGACGGCCTCGACGACGACACCGAGGGCTTCCCGGAACCGGACCTCACCCTCAGCCACGGCGCGCTGCAGGAATTGCCCTTGGGCCTTTGCCCTTTGATCGGCCGCCGCTACCAGTGCATTGAATGCCCGCTGCCGTTCCTCGAGCGCTGCGGGCGCGAGTAGCGTCGCCTGCTGCTGGAGCTCGTCACGGATTTCCCGCAGCCGCACCGACTCGCGCTGAGCCTCCTCGGCGTACGTCTTGCGCTGCGCTTCGCCCTGGCTACGGATCGAGTGGATCGCCGACGCCTCTTCGAGAACTCGCGCCATCTCGATGACGGCCACGCGGGTTCCGTGCTGCTCCGCCCAAGCGCCAGTATTGCCAATCAGCACGCTCGCAAGGGCGAGCGCAAGGGCGAGCGAGAGCCGCCGAAAACTCTGCATCCTAGAACCTCGTTCCGAAACTGAAGCGGAAGTTTTCGGTTCGATCGAAATCTTCCTGGATCAGGGCTTGTGAGAAGTCGAGCCGAATTGGACCGATTGGCGAGCGGAAGTTGAGCCCGACACCCACCGAAAGCCGCGGCGAGGCCTCGTCCAGAAGTTCCGGCCCCGAGACATCAATTGTGGTGAGGCTGCCGACGTCGGTGAAGATGGCGCCTCGCAGGTTGAGCTCGTCTGCCAGACCCAACGGAAAGCCCAACTCGCCCGACACCGAATAGAACAGATTGCCGCCGAGCGCATCGTCGGTCTCGGCGTCGCGCGGTCCCACGCCACTCGGCTCGAAGCCCCGGAGCGTGCGGCCCCCGATGAAGAACCGGTCGGCGATTCGAACGTCGTCGTCGATGCCCATGATGTGGCCGGATCGAAGCACGCCGCTCAGAACCCACCCATCCGCTATCGGGAAGAAGTGGCCGTAGGTAAGGGTATGCTTGAGGTACTGGGTATCGCCGCCGAGCCCGGCGAGCTCCTGTCCGAAGCGGACGAAGTACCCTTCGGTGGGGTCGATACGGCTATCGCGCAGATCGTAGCTCAGCCGGTGCGCGATGGCAGAGGTGAGCGCTTCGGCCTCTTGTTCGCGAATAAATCGCGAGGTGTCCGCCGCAAAGTCGCTAACCTCGTCGTGCTTGAGCGTGTAGGAAACGGTCTGCCGCAGATGCTCGGCCAGCGGATACCCCGCACGCACCGAGAAGCCGATGGTGTCGCGATCGTACGAACTCTCCTCCTGCAGATCGATCGTCCTGTTGAACACGTCGAATCCGGCGGCGACATCACGATCCAGGAAGTAGGGCTCGGTGAAGCTCAGGTCGATCTCCTGTCGCCGCGCCGAGGCTGTCAGCCCGAGCCGGAGATCCTGGCCACGGCCAAGCAGATTGCGCTCCCGAATGGAAATATCGCCGAGGACGCCGTCCGCCGACGAGACGCCGGCGCCGAAGCTGAGCTCGCCGGTGGGCACGTCGCTGACTTCCACCGTCAGCACCGAGCGATCCGGCGCTGAGCCGGCGCCGGTGCCGATTTCAACCTTGTCGAAGAATCCCAGGTTCATGATGCGTTGGCGGGAGCGGCGGATGAGCGCCGAATTGAAGGCGTCGCCCTCGGCCAGCCGGAACTCGCGGCGGATCACCTCGTCAAGGGTGCGGACGTTGCCCACGATGTCGATGCGCTCGATGTAGACCCGCGGGCCCTCGTCGATCTGGAACGTCACGTCGACGGTCGTGGCCTCGCGGTCGCGCTCGACGCGAGGCTGAACATCGACGAACGCGTAGCCAAGGCTGCCCACGGCTTCTGAGAGCGCGACCAGCGTCTCTTCGACCTGCTCTGCGTCGTACCAATCGCCCGCTTCGATCTCGACGGTCGGCAGAAGTTGCTCCGGCGCGAGGTCCCGCAGCTGGCTTTCGACATCGATGGCCGCCACCCGATAGCGCTCTCCTTCTTCGAGCGAGAAGGAGACGATGAAATCACTACGGTCGGGCGTGAGCTCGGCAACCGCCGAGATGACGCGAAAGTCGATGTAGCCATTGGCGAGATAGAACCGGCGGAGCAGCTCACGATCGAAGGTCAGGCGGTCGGGATCATAGGTGTCGGCGCTCGTGGCAAAGCGATACCAGGCGCTCTCCACAGTCTGGATGACGTCCCTGAGTGCGCTGTCGCTGAAGCGGCTGTTGCCGATGAAGTTGATCCGCCGGATGCCGGTAACCGGCCCTTCGTTCACCTCGAAGACGAGATCGACCCTGTTCTGCGGAAGTTGGATGACCTTGGGCTCGATGGTGGCGGCAAACCGGCCGCTGCGCCGATAGATTTCCGTCAACCGCTGCAGGTCTTCCTGCACCCGCGGCCGGGTGTAGACCACCCGGGGCTGAAGCTGGATCTCGGACTCGAGCTCTTCGTCCTCGATCGCGTCGTTACCCTCGAAGACCACGCGGTTGATGATCGGGTTCTCGACCACGCTGACGACCAGGGCATTTCCTTCCTGCCGGATCGCCACGTCGGCGAAGAGGCCGCTCTCGAACAGGCTCTTGAGGGACTGGTTGACCGCGCTGGAATCGAACGCGTCTCCGGGGCCGACCGACAGATAAGACCGCACGGTATCCGCTTCGATGCGCTCGTTCCCCTCGACGAGCACGGAGTCGATCGTCTGCGCCTGCGCCGCGGCCGCGCTCATCCACACACCGATGACGACCGCCGCCAGCCAGACGACGCGCCGCATCCGGCCCCTTGAACCTGCCGTTGTCATTCCAGGCATTTGTCTTGCTCGCCGGGTCATGAGGTCAGACCAATTATGTCCTTCGTCGTCACCCATACCATCAATGCGATAACGAGCGTTAGCCCGACCGTCGTGCCGATCTGCTGAATCCGGGCGTTCAGCGGGCGCCTGAACAACGCTTCCAGGCCGTTGTAAAGCAGGTGTCCGCCGTCGAGCGGCGGGATCGGGAACAGATTGATCAGGCCGAGGGCTATGGAGATCAGCGCAGCAAACTCCACGAAGCCGGCGACGCCGCGCTCGAGCACGCTTCGCGACATGACGGCGATGCCGACGGGGCCGCTCAATTGCTCGGTGGAGCGGGTGCCGGCAATCATCTGGCCGACCGCGCGGAGATTGGCGGCGGCCAGGGCATAGGTGTGTTCGACGCCGGCCCAGATCGACTCGCCAATCCCCAGATCGCGGAACGCCGACTGATCCTGGGGGTAAACGCCGACCCGCCCCGTCCCGTTCATATCGTCCGGCGTCACGGTCAGCGTCTCCTCGCGCCCGCCCCGCTCAACGACGAAGGTTAGCGGCACGCCCGCGCTCCCTTCCACGATGCTGCGCAGGTGATCGAAGCTCTCGATCGCCACGTCTCCGATACGGAGGATGTCATCGCCCGGTTGGAGACCGCCCCGCTCGGCTGGGCTATCTGCGACCACCTGCGAGACCGAGGCCGGCATGAAGGGCCGGACTCCGATATCGCCCAACTGCTGCGGCCGGTCGAAGGCGTCCAGAACCTCGATGATCTCCGGCTTCACCGCGAACTCGAGCTCTGCGCCGCCGCGCTCGATCGCCAGCGTGATCGGCTCGCCCAAACTCTGCAGCAGGGCAAACTCCAGCTCCTCGAAGCGCTCGACGCGGTTGCCGTTCAGCTCGACCAGCCTGTCACCCGGTTGAAGCCCGGCGACATCTGCCGGGCTGCCCGCGCGCACGGTGCCGATCTCCACCGGCGTGTAGCGTTGACCCACGACGATGAAAAAGATGGCGAAGATCGCTGCCGCCAGCACCAGGTTCGCCATTGGGCCCGCGAACGCGATCGCCGAGCGCCGGCCCACGGACTTGGCGAAGAATGAATCGGCCGGCGGCGGCCCGTCCTCTTCCTCGGCGGACGAGCTGGCAACGTCGGCGTCGCCGTGGAACTTGACGTAGCCGCCGAGCGGCAGCGCGCAGAGCTTCCAGCGCGTGCCGTGGCGGTCGTCGATGCCGACGATCTCCGGCCCGAAGCCGACCGCAAACACCTCCACGCGCACGCCGTTGAGCCGGGCTACGAGGTAATGGCCGAGCTCGTGGAAGAACACGACGGGCGTGATCACCGCGAGAAAGGGCCAAATATAGTTTAGTTTGTCGACGAGCAGGTCCATGGTGGCAGACGAGTGGTTATGATTGAACGAAGGCGAAAGGCCGAGCTACGCCGGGCAATCGAACTGGAGGGGCGATTGCGGCGCCGCGCGGGATTATACATGACCGCGCCGCCCGCGCCCCGCAATTCCCTGTGAGCGTGCGGGCGCTCGCCAGATGGGGGCAGGTTGCAACGCGATGGGACCCGTTTCGGCCAATGGATTGCGTTACCGCGAGGGACGGCCCTGGGCAGCCTGCGGCCCGTACCGGCAGCGATGAACGCGCCTGACGCGAGGCCGGAGCTCTTCGACCGACAGGCTCTCGCCGGGGCGATCGCCGGGTTCGGGCGAGACAACCGAAAGGGCGCCCTCGAACTCCTGCGGCGTGCCCGCGACGATGGCCGCCGGGAGCTTTGCCGGCGCCTCGATGCGGGAGCATCGGGCGCGGAGATTGTCGCGGCTCAAACCTCAATGATCGACCTTCTGCTCCGCGTGGAGCTCGATCGCGCGGCACGCACGATTTACCTCGAGCCGAATCCGACCACCGCCAACCGTCTCTCGCTGGTGGCGGTCGGCGGCTACGGCCGGGGCGACCTGTCGCCCCATTCCGATATCGATATCCTCTTCCTGCATCCATACAAGCTGACCGGCCGCGGCGAGCAGATCATCGAGCATCTGCTCTACATGATGTGGGACTTGGGGTTCACCGTCGGCCATGCAACCCGTTCGGTCGCCGATTGTT
The DNA here is from genome assembly GCA_965207055.1 of Alphaproteobacteria bacterium. GTDB lineage: Bacteria > Pseudomonadota > Alphaproteobacteria > UBA828 > UBA828 > WTGU01. The sequence goes on from CBDBLP010000002.1 coordinate 395,370, forward strand.
TGCGGCGGGCACGGGAAGACATGACGATCCGGACCTCGGTGCTCGAATCGCGCCTCGTGTGGGGCGACGAGGCTCTCTACGACGGGTTCCGCCGGCGTTTTCTCACCGAGCTGGTGCCCGGCACCGAGGCCGAGTTCGTCGCCGCCAAGCTCCGCGAGCGCGACGAGCGCCACGTACGCGCGGGCGGTTCCCGCTATCTCCTGGAGCCCAACGTGAAGGACGGCAAGGGCGGCTTGCGCGACCTCCACGTGTTGTTCTGGATCGCGAAGTACCTCTTCCGCGTCGACCGCTTCGGCGAGCTCCTCGGGCGCGGCGTGCTCAATCAGCACGAGTACGATCGCTTCGCCCGGGCGGAAGACTTCCTCTGGAGGGTCCGCGCCCACCTCCACATCGTCTGCGACCGCGCGGAGGACCGACTCACCTTCGACCGGCAGCCTGAAATTGCGGTGCGCATGGGGTACGGACCGCGCGGCGGCAATCTGGCCGTCGAGCAGTTCATGAAGCACTACTTCCTGGTGGCGAAGGAGGTGGGCGAGCTCACGCGGGTCTTCTGTGCGGTGCTGGAGGCGGAACGGCTCCACACCGCTCCGGTCCACCGATCCGGCACGGTGACGGGGCCTGCCCGCGACGGGCTCTTCGTCTCGGGCGGGCGAATCGCCGCGGTCGGCGAGGACACCTTCAACGAGCGCCCGACGCGGCTCGTCACGATCTTCCGCCGCGCGCAAACCGAAGGCCGCGACATCCATCCGGCGACATTGCGCCTGATTCATCAGGGGCACGGGCTGATCACCGCCGAGGTGCGCGACGACCCGGAGGCCAACCGGGCCTTCCGCGCGATCCTCACCGACCGGCGTAACCCCGACATGATTCTTCGGATGATGAACGAGGCCGGGGTGATGGGTTGCTTCCTGCCGGATTTCGGCCGTGTCGTCGCGCAGACCCAGCTCGATCTCTATCACGTCTACACCGTCGACGAGCACAGCATCCGGGCTGTCGGCGCGCTCGCCGCCATCGAGCGCGGCGCTCTCTCCGACGAGCTCCCGCTCGCCAGCACCCTCATTCACCAGTTGCGAATGCGCGACGTGCTCTATCTCTCGATCCTCCTGCACGACGTCGCGAAGGGGCGGGGCGGCGACCACTCGGAGATCGGCGCCGCTATCGCGCGCGAGGTCGCCACCCGGCTGAAATTCACGCCGGACGAGGTCGAGACCGCCGCCTGGCTCGTGCGCTGGCACCTCCTGTTCAGCATGACCGCGTTCAAACGCGACCCCAACGATCCGCGCACCGTGGACGATTTCGTCGGCCGGGTCCGCTCACTGGAGCGCCTGCGGCTTCTGCTGGTGCTGACCGCCGCCGACATCACCGCCGTGGGACCGGGGCGCATGACGGCGTGGAAAGGCTCGCTCCTGCGCATGCTTTACCACCGGGCCGAGGCGGTGCTCGCCGGCGGCCGCGAGGCCGAGGACCGGGAAGCACGGGTGGCGAAGGCCCGGCAGGCCCTGCGTGCCCGCCTCGCGGACTGGACCGAGGCCGACATCACGTACTTCGAGGCCAGACTTCCCGTGAATTATTGGCTCTCCACCGACAGCGCGGTGCAGGAGCGCCATGCCCGCCTCGTGCAAGGCGGGGGCAGGGGGCCCCTGGTCGAGACCCGAATCGACCGGGCCAGGGAAGCGACGGAGATGACGCTTTATACGCCCGACTACATCGGCCTCTTCGCCGCCATTGCCGGCGCGATGGCGACGTCGGGCGCGAACATCGTCGACGCCCGCGTCTTCACCACCAGCGACGGGATGGCAATCGACACGATCTGGATTCAAGCCGCGGATGGCCGCGCGATCCGCGACGAAGAGCGCTTGGAGCGGCTCAAGCAAAGCGTGGTCCGCGCCCTCTCCGAAGATCATTCAGGTGCCGGACACACGGATGAAGTGGCCTTCGATGCCGCGCCGCAGCCAGTGCGCTCCGCCCCGATTGCCCTCGAGCCGCATGTCCTCGTAGATAACGGCGCGAGCCGCGGCTACACGGTGATCGAGGTGAGCGCGCGCGACAGGCCGGGGCTTCTCCACGACATTACGCGGACGCTCAGCGCCTGCGGCGTCTCGATCAACTCGGCGCATATCTCGACGGTCGGCTCCCGCGCCGTCGATGTCTTCTACGTGAAGGACCGCTTCGGCCTGAAGCTTTCTCACGATACCCAGTTCGCGCAGGTGCATGAGCGCCTGACCGAGATGCTCGAGCGCCAGCCCGGCGTCGCGCCCGGCAGGGGCGCGGACGATCCCGCGCCGCTTCGCCGCGCGGCCGGCTGAGCGCTCGGCCGCCCGCAGGCCAGACGCGCGAACGATGGCACTTGCCCGCTGGGCCGCGACGGTCGGCGGCTACACCTTGGGCTCGCGCGTTCTCGGCTTCCTGCGCGATATCCTGATTGCCTCGGTGCTCGGCGCAGGCCCGGTCGCCGATGCCTTCTTCGTCGCCTTCAAGCTGCCGAACTTCCTGCGGCGGCTGTTTGCGGAAGGCGCGTTCAACGCGGCCTTCGTGCCGCTCTTCGCCGGCACGCTGGAGCGCGACGGGCGCGAGGCGGCCAAGTCGTTCGCGGAAGACGTGCTGACCGTCCTGCTGTGGACGCTGCTCGTGCTGGTCATCGTGGCGCAGATCGTGATGCCGTGGCTCATGCACGCGCTGGCGCCCGGCTTCGCCGACGAGCCCGGCAAGCTCGATCTGACCGTGCAGCTCACGCGGCTCACGTTCCCCTATATCCTCCTGATTTCGCTAGTCTCCCTCCTCGGCGGGGTGCTGAACTCGCTCTATCGCTTCGCTGCGGTGGCGGCCACGCCGATCCTGCTCAATCTCTGCCTGATCGGGGCCCTGCTCGGACTCGCGCGCTGGACCGAGACGCCAGGCCACGCACTGGCAGTGGGCGTCACGGTCGGCGGGATCGTCCAGTTCGTCTGGCTGATCGTCGCCGCCTCGCGCGCAGGCATGTCGCTCCGCCTGCGCTGGCCCCGGCTCACACCGGGGGTCAAGCGCCTGCTGATCCTCGCCGCACCGGCGGCGCTCGGCGCCGGTGTCGCGCAGATCAATCTCGTCGTCGACATCATCATCGCGTCGCTGCTGCCGCCGGGCTCGGTTTCCTTTCTCTATTACGCCGACCGCGTGAACCAGCTTCCCCTCGGCGTCGTCGGGGTCGCCGTGGGGACGGCGCTGCTGCCCCTGCTCAGCCGGCAGCTGCGCGCGGGCGATACCGAAGATGCCGCGAACAGCCTCAACCGGGCGATCGAGATGGCGCTGCTGCTGGCGATCCCGGCGGCGGTCGCGCTCGTCGTCATCGCGAGCCCCGTGATTGCGGTCCTGTTCGAGCGCGGCGCGTTCGGCGTGGCGGAAAGCGATGCCACGGCCGGGGCGCTGATAGCCTACGCCGCAGGGTTGCCCGCGTTCGTGCTGATCAAGGTTCTGGTACCCGGCTATTTCGCGCGTCAGGACACCAGGACGCCGGTGCGCATCGCGGTGCTCTGCCTCGTGGTGAATGTCGCGCTGAACCTCGCGCTCATGGGGCCGCTCGCCCATGTCGGGATAGCGCTGGCGACCACGCTCGCCGGTTGGCTCAATGTCGGCCTGCTGGCTGCCGGCCTCGCCCGGCGCGGCTACCTGAAGCCGGACGGCAGGCTGAGGCGCCGGCTGCCGCGCATGGTCGCGGCCTCGGCGGGCATGGCGGTCGTCCTCTGGGCGCTCGCGCTTGCCCTGGAGATGGCCCTCGAGATGGGGGGCATGCGCATTGCGGCGCTCGCGGCTCTCGTCGCCGCCGGCCTCGTCGCCTATGGCGCTCTCGCCATCGTCTCGGGCGTCGTGTCAGTGGGCGAAGTGCGTGCGCTGTTGGCCCGGCGGGAAGGCCAGGATCAAGGCCAAGACCAGGCCGGAGGTTGACGGCGCCGCGCGGGAGCGCGATAAGGCGCGCCCCCGGTGGAGCGTTCCTGACATGAAGCGGGTCTTTTCCGGCGTACAGCCGACCGGCAATCTGCACCTCGGCAACTACCTCGGCGCGATCAAGAATTGGGTCGCGATGCAGCGGGAGTACGACTGCATTTATTGCATCGTCGATCTGCACGCGATCACGGTGCCGCAGGATCCGGAAGAGCTCACCAACAACACGCGCGAGGTCACCGCCGGACTGATCGCCGCCGGGCTCGACCCCAAGACCTGCATCATCTTCAACCAGAGCCGCGTGGCGGGACATGCGGAGCTCGCCTGGATCCTCAACTGCTTCACCCCGCTCGGCTGGCTCAACCGCATGACCCAGTTCAAGGAGAAGGCGGGGAAGAAGCGGGACAGCGCGCTCCTCGGCCTCTACGCCTACCCGGTGCTGATGGCGGCCGACATCCTGCTCTACCACGCGACAGCCGTGCCGGTGGGCGAGGACCAGAAGCAGCACCTGGAGCTATCCCGCGACATCGCCAGCGCCTTCAACCGCGCCTACGACCGGGAGTTCTTCCCCCTGCCCGAGCCGATGATCTTCGGCGCCGCGACGCGGGTGATGAGCCTGAGAGACGGCCGCAAGAAGATGAGCAAGTCGGACGGGTCCGACTACGCGCGGATCAACCTGACCGACGACGCCGACACGATCGCGCTCAAGATCAAGCGCGCCAAGACCGACTCCGAGCCCGGTCTCGCTTACGACGTCGAGCGCCGGCCCGAGGCCTCGAACCTGCTGAGCATCTACGCCGCGCTCGTCGACGAGCCCATCGAGAGGGTTGCCGCCGAGCATTCCCTGATCGGCTTTTCCGACTTCAAGAGCGAGCTCGCCGATCTCGCGATCGAGACGCTCGGCCCGCTCGCCGCACGCATGCGCGAGTTGTTGGCTGACCCGGGCTACATCGACGGCGTGCTGGCCGACGGTGCCGAACGCGCCCGGCAGATCGCGGACGCCAACCTTGCCGAAGTGCGGCGCATCATGGGGCTGCTTGACGCCTGAGCAGCGCCGGGCCGCGCTCTGCGGCCCAATTCGGCGAAAAGGCTGCACGATTACAGACTTTTCGCTTGCGCAACTTGAGCGTGAGGCGCATGTAACGGGCGTATCCCCACACGCACCACGCTGTTTTCCCGATGGAGATCTATCTCCCGATCGCCGAGCTTTCAGCCAATGCGCTGATTCTGCTCGTGCTCGGCGGGGGTGTGGGCCTGCTGTCGGGCATGTTCGGCGTGGGCGGCGGCTTTCTGATGACGCCGCTCCTGATCTTCCTCGGCGTCACGCCCTCGGTCGCCGTCGGTACCGGCACCAACCTGATCATCGCGTCGTCGGTCTCCGGCACGATGGCGCACTGGCGCCGCGGCAATGTGGATTTCCTGATCGGCGGGCTGATCTCATGCGGCGGCGCAGGCGGCGCCTGGCTCGGCGCCTACATCTTCAGGTTGTTGAGCGATGCCGGCCAGATCGACCTGGTGGTGTCTCTCTCCTACGTCGTGTTTCTTTCAGTGGTCGGCTGCCTGATGGCGGTCGAAAGCGTGAGAGCAACGGTGCGGCGCCAGCGCACGGCGCGCCGCAAGGCCCACGTCCACACCTGGATTCACGGGCTGCCGCTCAGGCTCCGGTTCCGGCGCTCCCGCCTCTACGTCAGCGCGATCCCGCCCTTCATGCTCGGCTTTCTCATGGGCATCGTTGCCTCCATCATGGGTGTGGGCGGCGGGTTCTTCATGGTGCCGGCGATGATCTACCTCATCGGCATGCCGACGGCGGTGGTGGTGGGCACGTCGCTGCTCGGCATCATCGTGATCAGCTCGGTCTCGTGCTTCGCCCACGCCATCAACAACAACAACGTCGATATCATCCTCGGCCTCCTGTTGGCGGTCGGCGCCGTGATCGGCGCCCAGTACGGCACGCGGATCGGCGGACGTATCCGGGCGGAGCATCTCCGGGGCCTGCTCGCACTCATGGTGCTCGCGGTCGGCGGTCGGCTGGCTTATTCGCTGGTGGTGATGCCGGACGACCCCTTCGCGGTCGCACCGCTGTGGGGGAACTGATGCGACGCGGGCTCAAACTGCTCGGGTTGGCGGTTGTCGCCGTAGCATTTGCGCTGCCGGCGGCCAGCCGCGCGACGGCGCAGGAGCATGACGAGCCATTGCTGATCGCGCTCTCGACCCAGCGCATCGAGATCGATTCGAACTTCGCCGGCACCTCGATCCTGCTCTTCGGCGCGACCGACGTGGCGGGCGATGTCGTGGTTTCCGTGCGCGGGCCCGAGGAGCCTGTGGTGGTGCGCCGCAAGCGGCGGTCGGTCGGTATCTGGGTCAACCGGGAATCGATCGCCTTCCGCAACGTGCCCGGCTACTACTTCGTCGCGACCTCGGGGCCACTCGAGGAGATCGCCCCCGTCGAGTTGCTTGACCGCAAGCAGCTTGGCTCCGAGCGCGTGTTGCTGGAGGCGATCTGGTTCGATACGTCGGGCGATGCGGACGAGTTCCGCGCCGCCCTGCACCGCGACAGGGAGCGCGATTCCCTCTACAGATCGGAGCCGGGCGTGGTGGAGTTCATCGACGAGCGCCTGTTCCGCACGACGATCGACCTGCCCGCCCACGTGCCGACCGGAGACTATGTGGTCGAGGCAATGCTCCTGGTCGACAGCCAGGTGCTCAGCACGCGCTCGGCGGCGCTGAGCATCGAGAAGGCTGGCTTCTCGGCGGACATCTCCACCTTCGCGCGGGCGGACGGGGCCCTCTACGGCGTCATTGCTATCGCGCTCGCGCTGGTGGCAGGATGGCTGGGCAGCTTCGCCTTCCGCAAGGGCTGAGGACGCGGTGGGATCGATGCCATGATCGAACAGGCGCCACCCGAAACGGGCGCAGCCCACGTCGCCGGACAGGTCACCTTCCTGGTCTGCGTGGCGGACGATGGCCATTCTCAGGTCGCGGCACGATTCGCCGCGCTGCGCGCCAAGAATTCCGGTGGCCAGGTGGCGCTCCTTCACGTCATGCAGCCGCCCGAGTTCCAGCACTGGGCCGCGGTCGGCGAGCTGATGCGGCAGGAGACGCGGGAGGAGGCGGAAGCCCTCCTCAACGCCATCGGCGCCAAGGTGGCGGAGGTTACCGGAGAGCCCCCGAGCGTCACGGTGCGCGAGGGCGGAATCGGTGATGAGATCCTGGGCCACATAGGCGAGAACGAGGCCATCAACCTGCTGGTCGTCGGCGCGGCCCCGCCCGACCAGGGGCACGGATCACTGATTTCATGGCTTGCCGGTCAGCTCGCCGGTCAGCTCAATATCCCGCTCGTGGTCGTGCCCGGAAACCTGGACGAGCAACAGCTCCAGGATCTGACGTAGCCGCTGCAATACCCGGGCTACGGGATGCTAATGGTGCAATCCTGCTCTGTGAATAACCTGTGCAATACTCAGAAATACAATATAATTCAATGGTATAACCATTTGACTTGACGTTATCCGCACTCTGGACAACGGTTAGGCGCCCACAATGGGCAGGGTTGGGAGAAGCATGTTCATCCAGACCGAGCGGACCCCGAACCCGGCGACATTAAAATTTCTGCCCGGAGAGGCAGTGATGTCGACTGGGACTGCGGACTTCCGCGATGTCGAATCGGCGGAGCGTTCGCCGCTTGCGCGGCGGCTGTTTCAGGCCGAGGGAGTCACCGGCGTTTTCTTCGGTGGCGACTTCGTGTCTGTCTCCAAGTCCGATGATGCCGACTGGCAGTTGCTGAAACCCGTGATCCTCGGCGTGATCATGGAACATTTCGTGGCGGGCCATCCGCTGCTCCTCGACGATGCCGCGCAGACGGTAGATGAGGTGGCGGACGACGGTGCCGATGCGGAGATCATCGCCCAGATCAAGGAGCTGCTCGATACGCGGGTGCGTCCGGCCGTGGCACAGGACGGCGGAGACATCACCTATCAGGGGTTTCAAAACGGCGTCGTGATGCTTCAGCTCCAGGGGTCGTGCCAGGGCTGTCCCAGCTCGACCATGACCCTGAAGATGGGCATCGAGAACATGCTGAAACACTACATCCCGGAAGTTGTGGAGGTGCGCGCCGTCTAGCGCGGCTCGTGCACTCCCGGCGAAGCCGGGGGAGGGAGATAGGGCGTTTTGTTGAGTGCCGAGGGGCGGGCCTCCGCGTGCGCGCGGAGGGGGAGTGCCCCGTTGTTCCGGTGGCGTGCACTTGAGGCGTCGTCGCCAAAGTTGACGAACGGTCCGAGGGTTGCCCCCTGGCCGGCGCTTGGCGCGCTGGGAATCGCGGCTCTCGCCATGACCGTGGCCGGCGTCGACCCGATCAAGCCCGCCGCTGCTCGCGGCGCGTCGCCGTTGGGTTTCCTCGTCGCAGGACCAGGGCCGACGACGGTCGCCGAGGCAGAAGCGCCCGCAGCCGGGGACGTAGTCCCGACCGCGCACGGCCGCTTCAAGTTGGTCTTCTCTCTATCGGGGGCGATGCCTCAGGATATCCGCCGGCCCTCAGTGATTGGCCGGCTTCTCACGATGGCTCCCGTGCCTCCCGGCGATTCGCGGCAAGCCGCATGGCAAGAGGCAACGACGCTGCCCGATCGGCCGATTGCCGCCCCGCCCCGCTACGCGCCGACGATCATGCGGCTTGGGACGCTGCGGGCTGAAGATCCGCCGCCGCCGCTGGTGTCGAAGCCTCGCAAGCTGGTGCATACCGGCACGACGGACACGATACCGTCGGTCGTGCTCAAGCCCCCGACGCGGGGCACTTCGGCCAACGTCGTCGTCGCGCGCTTCGAGGCGATCGGCTACGACCTCGACCAGGTGCGGGAGTCGGCCGGCCCCGTGCCGCGCCTCATTCTCGAGGCGCTTCCGCGCGATCTCGCCGACATGTCGCCCGTCAGTGCGAAGAAGCATCTCTTCGTTCAGGCGGTCCTCCCGATCATCCTTCAGGTCAACGAGGAGATTACCACCGCCCGCTGGAGGCTGGAGCGACTGGCGGACAGGCTCACGCGGGCCGACACGCTCTCGCCCGCCGACACGATCTCGCCCGCCGACCGGGAATGGCTCGTCGCAATGGCCGATCTCTACGGAACGGACCCCTTCGACGTGCGGAAGCTTCTGAACCGGATGGATGTCGTGCCGCCCTCGCTGGCGCTGGCACAGGCGGCGGAAGAGTCGGGGTGGGGTACCTCCCGCTTCGCGCGGCAGGGCAACGCTCTCTTCGGCCAGTACACGTATAACTCCAAGCCGGGCATAGTACCCGCGCAACGCGACGCGGACAGGCGGCATCGCGTGCGAAGCCACGACAATCTGCTCGCGGCGGTGCGCGCCTACGTCCATAACCTCAACAGCCATTGGGCCTATGAGGACTTCCGCGGCCGTCGGGCTCAGCTGAGACGCAGCGGTGGCGAACTCGAGGGTCACGCACTGGCCGGGGAACTGCGCAGCTATTCAGAGCGACGCGGGGCCTACGTGCAGAGCATCCGCCGGATCATCCGCCAGAACCGGCTCGGCGACTTCGACCGGGCGTGGTTGAACAACCGCCAGTGGACGGCGGTGATCAACCCACCGAACGGGCGACCGCCTATCTGATCGGCGCAGCCCGGGCGTCAGGGCACAACGAACTGCAGGCCGAACCAGTGCCAGCGCCCGCCTCCGGCGGGAGCGGTACAGTTGAGCCGGGCCCGGCCAGGCAGGAACGCCCGGTCGAAGGTCACCTCCACGCGGCCACCCTCCTGATGGTCGAGGCTCGCGCCAACGCCGCCCGACGCAAAGCAGGCGAGACTGTTGCGGTTCGCCAGCGGCGGCTCGATCGTAAAGCCGACGGTCGGCGGATTCTCCGTCAGGACTTGATCTGTCGGGGTCAGGGCGCGGGCGCCGAGCGGCAGGGTGTCCGCGATCAGCTTGAAGCGATCGATGTCGCCGTAATTCTGGTTCAGAGCAAAGCGCGGGAGGTTGAGCGTGTCCGAATGCGCACCGAGGACGCCGGAGTGCTGGCCGAAGGCCGCAGCGAAACCCAGCTCCGTGACGAGCGCGCGTAGCGCACCGTTCCATTCGCCATAGGGGTAGGCGAAGAGCGCGGCGTCCATGCCGAGCTCCTCCTGGATCCGTCGGCGCGCCTTCTCGAGGTCTTCCCTGTTTGCTGTGCCGTCGTTCTGCCACATGCGCCCGTGCGCGGCGCCGTGATTGCCGATGGTGACCCCTGCCGCGACCAGCTGGCGGAGCTCGTCCCAGCTCATGATGCCCGCGTGGCCCTGGTCGACCGGATCGGTGGAGACGAACACGGTGAAGGGGAAGCCGGCTTCCTCCAGACGAGGCCATGCCTCCGCGAAGGTCGAGCGGGTCGCATCGTCGACGGTGATGCCGATGGCACGATCCGGGAGCGGCCGGCCGGTGTCGAGTGCAGCGAGGATTTCAGGAACCGGCAGCACTGTGTAGCCGCCGCTCGAGAGGTGCTCGATGTGCGCCTCGAACTGGTCGAGCGTCACGCTCGTCGACGGGTACGCGTCCTCGCCGAAGCGGTGGTACTGCAGGATCACCGCGGAGTCGGCGGCGATGGCAGCGGCGATGCCGGTGGCTATCGTTGCGGCCATGGCGATGGCGATGCCCGCGGTACGGGCTGAGCGCAGAAGCCAGTCTGGGGTCATGGGTCCATCAATCCGGTGCCTGCGGCGGAGTCCCAGAGCAGGGGATACCGGCGCGGTGTGAACATCTGATAGTGCCACCATTCGTTGAGATAGTGGTCCCAACCGGCCGACGCCATCAGGCCGAGCAGCAACATCCGGTTGCGTTGGGCGGTCGGCGTCAGCGCGCTGCTGCCGTGAAATGCACGCGGCGTCAGGTCGTCGAAGCCGGTGCCCATGTCGAGCGGCACGCCGGTCTCCCGATCCACGAGGCTGAGATCGACCGCGACCCCCCGCGAGTGCGGCGAGCCGCGCCGCGGGTCCGCGAGGAAGGTCGGGTCCGGACATTGCCGCCAGAGCGCCCATTGCGCCTCCACCGGCCGATAACCGTCGAAGACGATCAGCTTCAGGCCCTGGGTGCCGGCAAGGTCGATGGCACGACTGAGCAGCGACGCGGCGTCGCGGTGCAGGTAGCACGCCGCCCTGCGGTAAATCGGACGGCCGGTGACGTTGTCGCCGGTGGCATAGGCGAGCGCCAGCGATACGTCGAAGCGGGGCGGTGCGATCTCGACCAGATCGGTCATGGGCCCGGAAATGTCGCGGCGAAGGGCAGGTGCGACAACATAGCACCGGCATGCCCCGAGTTGCATGGTTGCGGGCACAGCCGGGCGGGTGCTAGAGCCGCCGCGAGCAAAGGGATGGCAGCGATCGGCTCATGGCCTCGGACGGGTTGACGCTACTCGGGTTCGACACGGCGACGCCGGCCTGCTCGGCCGCGCTCTGGGCGCGGGGAGAGGTGGCGGCCTGCCGGCGCATCGAGACAGGCGGCCGGCACGCCGAGGCGCTCGTGCCCATGCTGCGCGAGGTGGCGGCCGAGGCGGGCATGGCCCTTGCAGCGGTGGACCGCTTCGCCGTCACGGTCGGCCCCGGCTCGTTCACCGGTATTCGGATCGGCCTGGCGACGGCGCGCGGACTCGCGCTCGCGCTGAAGCGGCCCTTGATCGGGCTCTCCACGCTTGAAGTTCTGGCCGCCGGCGTTCCTGCAGCCGAGCGCGATGGGGCAGTTCTCGCGGCGCTCGACGCCGGGCGGGGGCGTCTCTACGTCCAGCTCTTCGACCGCTCGTTGAGCGCGATACTCGACCCGCAGGCCCTCGACGCGGAGGCGCTGCCCGATCTCGTGGCGGAGGCGAAGACCGGCGGCCCGCTCATCGTGGCGGGCACGGGGCAGGCGGTTGCGCTCGCAGCGCTGACGCCAGCGGTCGAAGCGCGCCCCGCGTCCTGCTCGCCCACGCCCGATGCCCGCGTGCTCGTGCGCCGTGCCGCCGCCCGCGCCGAAACCGGAGGCGGTGAAGACACTGCCGTGCGGCCGCTCTATCTGCGGGAGGCGGGAGCGCGGCCACGGACGAGGCCCGCCGCGGAAAGAGCGTCGCATGCGTGAGAGGCTCGGCGTCGCGGAGGCGCCGATCAAGGTAATTGGTACGGCCGATCTGCCGGCGGTTGCCGCCCTGCATGCTCGCTGCTTCGACGAGCCGTGGCAGCCGGAGCTGATCGAGCGCATCGCCCGGGCGCCGGGCGGCTTCGGCTTCCTCTGGCGGAAGGGGGGTGAGCCGCTGGGCTTCGTCCTGGGCCGTAGCAGTGACGCCCGCGCCGAGGTGCTGTCACTTGGTGTGGCTCCGTCGGCCCGCCAGCTCGGCGTCGCCCGCGCCCTGATGAAGGCCGCGATCGACGGGGTGAGCCGGCGCGGTCTCCATACGCTCTATCTTGAGGTCGCCGAGGACAACGACGCAGCGCTGCGCCTCTACCGGGCTCTGGGCTTCGCCCCGGTCGGACGCCGGCCCGGCTACTACGCCAGGCCCGAAGCCCGGGCCGTGGACGCGCTCACGCTCCGTCGGGCGATCCTGCCCGCTGCGGTCGGGGAGGCCCGACCGCTCAGGCAGGCCTTGGCGCCCAGAATCGCTTCTTGATTGGCGGCGAGAGCTTGCCGCTGATCGCACGGGAGACACCGTCGGCGATCGCGACCTGGCAGGCCGCGGCCATGTCCTTGCGGGAGCGGAACTGCTCGATGGTCATCGTTTGATGGAATTGAATGGCGATGGTGGCGTTGCCGAGGCCCGCGACATTCCAGAGGTGACTGGCGAGCTCCATGTCGCCGTACCACGCGTAGAAGGGCCTGTAGGGTCGTCCCATGGGGATCCCGTTCAGCCGCGTGTAGGCGATCGAGACCGGCTGGACCACGAGCGGCTTGCCCCTGACCGGCTTCTCGGCGATGCCGAAGAAGGCGCTCTTGAAGGGGAGCACTCTGTTGCCGTCGTTGCTGGTGCCTTCCGGAAACAGGATCAGGTTGTCGCCGGACTCGAGCCGGGCGGCCATGTTGTCGCGGTGATGGGCGGTCCGCGACGCGCGGCGCTCGACGAACACCGTCCGCTGCAGGATGGCGAGGAAGCCGAACAAGGGCCAGCTGCGCACCTCCGCCTTGGCGACGAAGCTTCCCGGCACCACGGCGCCAAGGGCGCTGATATCGAGGTAGGACGTGTGATTGCAGACGAAGAGGGTGGGTACGGTCCGCGACACCGTGCCGTAGCGCTCGATCCTGAATCCGAAGATCCGGCACACGCCCTGGTGCCAGACCATGGGCAGACGCTTCGAGAGCGGCGCCCGGATTGCCATGAGCACCAGTTGAACCGGGATCAGGCAGATGGTCCAGCCGAAGAAGCGGAGCAGCACCGCGAAGGCGATCATGTGAGCTTGTCCCTGTAGCGCTGGGTCACGAGGTCGGTCTTGACGACGATGCTGACATCGACGCTGCCCCATTGCCGGTCGATCACCCCGCCATCGCCGACGAAGCCGTTGAGCCTGAGATAGCCCTTGATCAGCGGCGGCACGGCCCGGAGCGCGGCCCGCCTGTCCAGCTCCTCCTTGGGAATCAGGTCCATGTTCACGTAGTGCTCGTCCCGCGCGCGGGGGCGGAGCGCGGGCGGCGCAAGGTGATTGTGATAGAGGTAGGAGAGCGGCTGCGCGTGTTCCAGAGGGTCGGTGCCCGGAAAGCTGGCGCAGCCGAACATGATCGGCACGTCGTAGTGCAGCACGTAGGCCGCATTGCCCCGCCAGAGCAGGGTCATGGTGGTGCCGTTGCGGTACGCGGAATCGACGCAGGAGCGGCCGAGCTCCAGGATCTCGCCGGGTTGGGCGACGATCGTGTCGATGTCGTACTCCCAGGACGAATAGAAGCCACCGTGGGCATCCGCCACCGAGCGCCGGAGCAGCCGATAGGTGCCCACCACCTTGTCTGCGGCGCTGCGCTCGTGGTCGATCACCATGAGATGGTCGCTATAGGCGTCGAAGCGGTCGAAGTCGCGCTCGCGCGCCGCCATCTCGCTGCTCGGATCGGCCGCCATCTCTTCGTAGAAGACGCGATAGCGCAACGCCTGAACGGCGTCCACGTCTGCCGGTGAGCGCGCCAGGCGGACCTCGAGGTTCCCCGCGACGATCCCGGCCATGAAATCATCGTCGGTCATGGGCTCCTGCTCGCGCTAGTCCTCGGGCGTGTCCAGCGGGACAGCGTAAAGCTCCAGCCGGTGATCCACGAGCTTGTAGCCGAGCGCCTTGGCGACAGCGGCCTGGAGTGCCTCGATCTCTTCGTTCTGGAACTCCACCACCTTGCCCGACGTGAGGTCGATCAGGTGGTCGTGGTGCTCGTCGGGGTGTTCCTCGTAGCGCGCCCGCCCGTCGCGGAAATCGTGGCGCTCCAGCAGGCCGCACTCCTCGAAGAGCCGCACCGTGCGATAGACCGTCGCCAGGCTGATGCGAGGGTCGATGGTCGTCGCACGCCGATAGAGCCCCTCCACGTCGGGATGGTCCTTCGCGTCCGAGAGGACGCGTGCGATCACGCGCCGCTGCTCGGTCATCTTCAGACCAATTTCGGCGCATCGCTTTTCGAGGGTCGATGCCGGCACGGGGCCTGCTTCTCCGCGGCCGTGTGACTCGCGTCATTATAGGTCAGCACGGCGCCCAAAGCGACCGCCGCGGCCCAAATGCCCGCCCGCGCGGTGGCAATCGCGGGCCGATTGCCCTAGGTTTCCTCCACCGAAACGTCAAGCGCCCGGCGGCACGGGGCCATGAGCAGTCAGAAGCCCAATACAGACCTTTCGAAGCAGCAGATCCTCGAGTCTATCGGCCGGATCGTCTCCGAGGGCGAGGGCCGCGCGCCGAGCCCGGACGATGATGCTTCACCGGAAGCTGCGCCCGAGCCGGAGGCGATCGGGGGCGAGGACGAGGACGACATCCTCGACCTGGTCGATATGGTGGACGAGCGGGGCAACGTGATCCATCTGGACCGGGCGCGCGAGGGCGCTCCGCCGGACTCGAGCCCGCCGGGGGCCATCGCGGGCGGTCCGGCCAGCGAGAGGCAAGTGCTGGAGACGCTTCGGCCGATGCTCCAGACGTGGCTCGACACCCACATGCCGCCGATGGTCGAGCGCATGGTCAAGCGCGAGCTCGAACGCGCGTCGGACCGATCCGAACCCGAGTGAGACGCTTCCGAAGGGTGCCTTTCCGCCTGCTGCCGCACTAGCCCTATCTCCCTGAAACGGTTACGAGACGACGATGCTGGAGAAGACCTATCGGCCTGCCGATTTCGAGGGCCGTCTATACGACCTCTGGGAGAAGAGCGGCGGCTTTGCCGGGCGCCCCGGCGGGGCTGAGCCCTGGTGCGTGATGATGCCGCCGCCGAACGTCACCGGCAGCCTGCACATGGGCCACGCCCTCAACAACACGCTGCAGGACGTGCTCACGCGCTACCGCCGCAAGACCGGCCGCAACGCGCTCTGGCAGCCCGGCATGGACCACGCGGGCATCGCGACGCAGATGGTGGTCGAGCGCCAGCTGGCCGGAGAGGGCACCGACCGGCGCACCCTCGGGCGCGAGGCCTTCATCGACCGGGTCTGGTCCTGGAAGGCGGAGTCCGGCGGTGCCATCGGCCGCCAGCTGCGCCGCCTCGGCTCCTCGCCCGACTGGTCGCGCGAGCGCTTCACCATGGACGAGGGCCTGAGCCGGGCGGTGATCGAGGTCTTCGTCACTCTCTACCGGCAGGGGCTGATCTACCGCGACAAGCGCCTGGTCAACTGGGACCCGGTGCTGGGCACAGCCATCTCCGACCTGGAGGTCGAGCAGCGCGAGATGCGGAACGGCAGGCTCTGGCACATCCGCTATCCGCTGGAGGGGCGGCCCGGCGAGCACATCGTCGTCGCCACCACCCGGCCCGAGACCATGCTGGGCGATACCGCCGTCGCCGTGCACCCGGAGGACGGGCGCTATCGGGGCCTCATCGGCAGTCACGCCATACTGCCGCTGGTCGGCCGCCGCATGCCCATCGTCGCCGACGAGTATGCCGATCCCGAGCAGGGCTCGGGCGCGGTGAAGATCACGCCGGCCCACGACTTCAACGACTTCGAGGTGGGCCGCCGGCACGACCTCGACGTCGTCAACGTGTTCGACGCCGGGGCCCGGATCAACGAGAACGCGCCGGAGGCATGCCAGGGCCTCGACCGGATGGAGGCGCGCGAGCGCGTGCTCGCCGACCTCGAAGCGCAAGGCCTGATCGAGGCGATCGAGGCGCACGTCCACATCGTGCCCCACGGCGACCGCTCCGGCGCGGTGATCGAGCCGTGGCTCACGGACCAGTGGTACGTCGATGCCAAGACGCTGGCCAAGCCCGCGATCGAGGCGGTGGAGGACGGCCGCATCCGCTTCGTGCCGGAGCGCTGGACCAACACCTATTTCGAGTGGATGCGCAACATCCAGCCCTGGTGCATCTCGCGCCAGCTCTGGTGGGGGCACCGCATCCCGGCGTGGTACGGCCCCGACGGCCATGTCTTCGTCGCGACTTCCGAGGCCGAGGCCGAGGAGCAGGCGGCGCAGCACTACGGTGGGCCTGAGCCGCTGAGCCGCGACGAGGACGTGCTGGATACCTGGTTCAGCTCAGGGCTCTGGCCCTTCTCGACCCTCGGTTGGCCCGAGCGCACCGACGCGCTCGAGACCTACTACCCCAACAGCGATTTGATCACGGGCTTCGACATCATCTTCTTCTGGGTCGCCCGCATGGTGATGCTCGGCATGCACTTCATGGGCGATATCCCCTTCCGCACGGTCTACATCCACGCGCTGGTGCGCGACGAGAAGGGGCAGAAGATGTCGAAGAGCAAGGGCAACGTGATCGACCCGCTCGCGCTGATCGACAAGTACGGCGCCGATGCGCTGCGCTTCACGCTGGCGGCGATGGAGGCGCAGGGCCGCGACATCAAGCTCGCCGAGAGTCGGGTCGCCGGCTACCGCAACTTCGCCACCAAGCTCTGGAATGCGGCGCGCTTCTGCGAGGCCAACGGGTGCGCGCCGGTCCCTGGCTTCGATCCCGCTCAAGCGGAGGGCCAGATCAACCGCTGGATCGTGGGTGAGGCCGCCCGTGCGTCCCGCGATGCGACCGCAGCCCTCGACGCCTACCGCTTCGATGCGGCGGCCGGCGCGGTCTATCACTTCACCTGGGATGTCTTCTGCGACTGGTATCTGGAGTTCTCCAAGACCACGCTGGCCGGCTCCGACGGGCCGGCGAAGGACGAGACCCGCGCGACCGCCGCCTGGGTGCTGGATACCATTCTGGGCCTGCTCCATCCCTTCATGCCCTTCGTCACCGAAGAGCTCTGGGGGCGAATCGACGAGGGCAGGGAGGGCACCCTGATTGCGGCGCCCTGGCCCGCGTTCGACGACGGCATTGGCGACGCCGAGGCCGCGCGCGAGATGGACTGGGTGGTGCGGCTGGTCACCGCCGTCCGCGCCGTCAGGGCCGAGATGAACGTGCCGGCCGGCGCCCGCATCGCGCTGGGCTTGCGCGGGTGCGCAGCGGAGACGGCGGCGCGTCTCGATCGCCACCGCGAGGTCATCGCCCGCCTCGCCCGGCTCAGCGAGGCCGAAGCGCTGGAGGGCGACGTACCTTCCGGCTCGGTGCAGATGATGCTGGAGGAGGCGACCATCGTGCTGCCGCTGGCGGGTGTGATCGAGTTCGACAAGGAGCGCGCGAGGCTCGACCGCGAGCTCGGCAAGATTGGGAAAGAGCGCGCCAAGCTGGAGAGCAAGCTCGAGAACGAGCAGTTTCTGGCGCGGGCGCCCGCCCACGTGGTCGAGGAGCAGCGCGGGCGCCTCGATGAGGCCTGCACGGCGGAGGCCCGGCTCAAGGCCGCGCTCGAGCGCATCGCGGCGTCGTGACGGCGCCGTAACTGCACGCGCGGCTTGACCGCAGCCCACGGGGGCGAGTAAGCCCTGCCCCGGCGGGCCGGGCCTGACGGGGCCGGTCCCAGTGGAATTTGGCGCACCGCCGCGGGACCGTGGGCGGTGCGAGGGGGAAAGGCGCCATGAGCACGAAATTCGACAAGTCCAAGCTGCCGAGCAGGCACATCACCGAAGGGGCGAAGAGCGCGGCGCACCGCTCGTTCTTCTATGCCATGGGCGTCTCCCGCCAGGCGATGAGCCGGCCCATCGTTGGCGTGGCCACCACCTGGAACGAGACTGCGCCCTGCAACATCACGCTGCGCCGCCAGGCGCTGGCGGCGAAGACCGGCGTGGACGAGGCGGGCGGCACGCCGCGCGAGTTCACCACGATCACGGTGACCGACGGCATCGCCATGGGCCACCAGGGCATGAAGTCCTCCCTGGTCTCACGCGACGTGATCGCCGATTCCGTGGAGCTCACCATGCGCGGGCATTCCTACGACGCGCTGGTGGGCATCGCCGGCTGCGACAAGTCGCTGCCCGGCATGATGATGGCGCTGGTCAGGCTCAACGTGCCGGGCGTCTTCCTCTACGGCGGCTCCATCCTGCCGGGCCGCTTTCGGGGCAAGGACGTCACGGTCATGGACGTCTACGAGTATTACGGCAAGCTCAACGAGGGCGATGTCACGGAGGAGGATCTGGCCGAACTAGAGGCGGTGGCGTGTCCCTCCGGCGGCTCCTGCGGCGGCCAGTTTACCGCCAACACGATGGCCTGCGTCTCCGAGGCGATCGGGCTTGCGCTGCCGCATTCGGCGGGAGCTCCCGCTGTCTACGAATCCCGCGACGAGTTCGCCGTGGCCTCCGGTAACTGCGTCATGGACCTGCTGGAGAGCAACATCCGCCCGCGCGATATCGTGACCCGCAAGGCGATGGAGAACGCGGCGACGGTGGTGGCGGCCACGGGCGGCTCGACCAACGCAGGCCTGCACCTGCCGGCCATCGCGAACGAGGCGGGGATCGACTTCGACCTCGCGGCGGTGGCGGAGGTGTTCAAGCGCACACCCTACATCGCCGACCTCAAGCCGGGCGGGCGCTACGTGGCGAAGGACCTCTTCGAGGTGGGCGGCGTGCCCGTCGTGCTCAAGGCACTGCTCGAAGGCGGCTACCTGCACGGCGACTGCCTGACCGTGAACGGCAATACCCTCGCCGAGAACCTTGCGGACGTGAGGTTCCCCACCGAGCAGGACGTGGTGGTGCCGACCTCTGCGCCGCTCTCTCCCACCGGCGGCGTGGTCGGGCTCAGCGGCAACCTCGCGCCGGAAGGGGCGATCGTGAAGGTCGCCGGCCTTACGCGGCTCCGCCATGTCGGCCCCGCGCGCTGCTTCGACACCGAGGAAGAGGCGATGAAGGCCATCGTCAGCCGCGACTACAAGTCCGGCGACGTGATCGTGATCCGCTACGAGGGGCCGAAGGGCGGCCCCGGCATGCGCGAGATGCTGGCCGTCACCTCGCAGATCTACGGCCAGGGCAAGGGCGAGGAGGTCGCGCTCATCACCGACGGCCGCTTCTCCGGTGCGACGCGGGGCTTCTGCATCGGCCATGTGGGGCCCGAGGCCGCGGTCGGCGGCCCCATCGCCCTGCTGCGCGACGGCGATCAGGTGACCATCGACGCGACCAGCGGCGAGCTCAGCGTGGCGCTCTCCGATGCGGAGCTTGCCGAGCGCCGCAAGTCCTGGACGGAGCGCTCGCACGACTATCAGGCCGGCGTGCTCTGGAAGTACGCGGCGACCGTGGGCCCCGCCTACCAGGGCGCGGTGACGCATCCCGGCGGCGCGGCGGAAACCCATTGCTTCGCCGACATTTGATCGGCCGCGCAAGCAATCGCGATCCGCAGTCGTAAGCCATGAGCAAGGAGAGCGGCGACAAGGGCCGCTACCGGGACGAGACGCTGCTCTCGGTGCTCGGCCGAGATCCGGCGGCGAACCACGGCGTAGTCAACCCGCCCGTCTATCACGCGTCGACGATCCTGCACGAGAGCGCGGCGGCGCTGAAGGAGGCGACCTTCGGCCCGCGCGAGTACGGCAAGACCTATTACGGCCGCTACGGCACGCCCACGACCTTCCCGCTGCAGGATTCCATCGCCGCGCTGGAGCAGGGCTACCGGACCTATATGTTCGGCTCCGGCAAGGCTGCGATCGTGGCGGCGCTGCTCGCCTTCGTGAAGAGCGGCGACCACGTGCTGATGACCGACAGCGCCTATGGGCCCACGCGCAGCCTCGCGAACGGTCTGCTCAAGCGCATGGGGGTCGAGACCACCTTCTACGACCCCTGCACCGGCGCCGGCATCGCGGACCTGATGCAGGGCAACACCAGCGTGGTGGTGGGCGAGTCGCCCGGCTCGCTCACCTTCGAGATCCAGGATTTTCCGGCGCTTGCGGACGCCGCCCATGAGCGGGGCGCGGTGCTGATCGTGGACAACACCTGGGCCTCGCCGCTCTTTTGTCAGCCTCTCGCCCTGGGCGCGGACGTCTCGATCCAGGCCTGCACCAAGTACATCGTGGGCCATTCGGACGCGATGCTGGGCTCGGTCACCACCACCGAGGCCCAGGTCGAGCCGGTGCGCCGCATCTTCGAGGAGCTGGGTGCGGCACCGGGGCCGGACGACTGCTATCTGGGCCTGCGCGGCCTGCGCACGCTCTCAGTCCGCCTGCACCGGCATCAGGAGACGGGTCTCGCGCTCGCCCGCTGGTTCCAGGCGCGCCCCGAGGTCCGGCGGGTGCTCCATCCCGCGCTGGAGGACGACCCCGGTCACGCACTCTGGAAGCGCGACTTCTCCGGCGCCTCCAGCCTCTTCGGCGTGGTGTTGGAGCCGGTGCCCGAGCCTGCGGTGGATGCCTTCCTCGACTCGCTCGGACTCTTCGGGCTCGGCTATTCCTGGGGCGGCTACGAGAGCCTGGCGCTCCCCACCTATCCCTGGAAACTCAGGGACGCGACCCGGTGGGACCCGGCCTATCCGCTGCTCCGCATCTATGCCGGCCTCGAAGACCCGGACGACTTAATCGCTGACCTGGAGCGGGGCTTCGAGCAGATGGCCGCGGTTCGCGACGCCGATTGAGGCATCCGCGCTTGGCGCTCGGCCCGGCGCTTCCTAGATTAGACACGGGTCACCAGGGGTTCCGATGTACAACTGGCAATTCGACGATATGGCGCCCGGCATGCGCTTCGAATCGCTGGGCAAGACCCTGAGCGAGGCGGAGATCATCGATTTCGCCTTCCAATACGACCCGCAGCCCTTCCATATCGACAAGACCTATGCCGAGGCCGGGCCCTATGGCGGGATCATTGCGAGCGGCGCCCAGACCATCGCCGTGGCGCTCCGCATGATGGTTCAGGCGCGGGTGTTCGCGCCCGAGATCGCGCTCGGCTCACCCGGGGTCGAGGAGCTGCGCTGGCTCCAGCCGGTCCGCCCCGGCGATACCATCCGTTCCACCGGCGAGATCCTCGAGGTGCGGGCGTCGCAATCGAAGCCCGAGCGCGGCATCGTGCGCTACCGGATGGATGTGCTGAACCAGCGCGACGAGGTGGTGATGACCATGACCAGCACCACGATTGTGCAGCGCGAGCCGACGGCGGCGGGCGCCGCGTAGCCCTTGATCGCGACCATGCAGCGGTGGGCGGGCGAGCGCGCCATTCCCCTGCTCGTCGCGGCGGCGAGCGCCGCGCTGCTGCTCGGTGCCTATCTCTCCCAACACGTGGGCGGGCTGCACCCTTGTCCGCTCTGCCTGATCCAGCGCTATCCCCACTTCGCCGTCTTCGGGCTGGGCCTCGTCGCCGCCATCGTCGCGGGCGGGCGGGTGCGGATCGGGCTGCTCGCGCTCTGCGGCCTCGCGCTGCTGGTGAGCGCCGGCTACGGGGTCTACCATGTGGGGGTCGAGCAGGGCTGGTTCGCGAGCGCGTGCGCCGCGCCGATGAGCGGCGGCACGATCGAGGAGATCCGGGCCCAGGTCATGGACGCGCCGCTCACCCGCTGCGACGAGGTGCCGTGGTCGCTGATCGGCGTCTCGCTCGCAGGCTGGAACGCCATCGCCTCGGTCATCATGGCGGGGGTGGCGACCTTCGGCGCGATCCGGCTGTGGAGGGCGGGCACATGAACGAGGGCGAGAGGCGCGATGAGGCCCGGCCCGCCGTCACGGGCGAGGATCGGCTGCCCGGTGACCCGACGCGGGAGGAGACGATCGCCCGCATGATCCGGGTGGACCACGCCGGCGAGTACGGCGCCAGGCGGATCTACGACGGCCAGCTTGCGGTACTGGGCAAGAGCGGTGCCGCTCCCGCGATCCGCGAGATGGCCGAGGCCGAGCAGGCGCATCTGGATACCTTCGACGCCCTGCTGGTGGAGCGCCGGGTGCGGCCGACCGTGCTCTCACCGGTCTGGCATGTCGCGGGCTTTGCGCTCGGCGCGGCGAGCGCGCTGCTCGGCGAACGGGCGGCGATGGCGTGCACCGTCGCGGTCGAGGAGGTGATCGAGGAGCACTACGCGGACCAGGTCGGCCGCCTCGGCGAGGACGAGGCCGCGTTGCGCCAGACACTCGAGGAATTCGGCGCCGACGAAGCCCATCACCGCCAGACCGGCCTCGCCCACGGGGCCGAGCAGGCGCCGGGCTACGAGGCGCTCTCCGTCGCAGTCAAGCGCGGCACCCGCCTCGCGATCTGGCTCTCGGAACGGATTTAGGCCGGAAGGCGGGTTACCGCCCCGTGAATTTCGGCGCCCGTTTCTCCATGAACGCGGTACGGCCCTCGGTGTAGTCCGCGCTGGTGAAGCAGGCCGTCACCAGCTCCTCGCAGAGCGCCGAGTCCACGCCCTCGGCACCGCCCCGCGCAAGCTCGGCGATCATGCGCTTGCTCGCGCGCATGGAGAGCGGCGCGTTGGCAGCGATGCCGGCGCAGTAGCGCTCGATGGTCTCGTCCAGAGAATCGTCGGGGACGGCCCGGTTGACCAGGCCGATGCGCTCGGCCTCCGCAGCGGAGAAGCGCCGCGCCGTGATCAGGATCTCCTTGGCGAAGGCGGGGCCCACGAGATCGGTCAGCAGCTGGAGCGAGCCGATGCGGTAGCCGACGCCGAGCCGCGCGGCGGGGATCGCGAAGGTGGCGCCGGTGCCGGCGATCCGCAGGTCGCAGGCGATGGCGAGGCCGAGGCCGCCCCCCATGCAATAGCCCCGGATCATGGCGATGGTCGGCCGGTCCGCGTTGCGCAGCCGATGGGTCGCGCCTTCGGCAAGCTCGTCGTAGGCCGCGACCGCCGCCTCGCTCGCGCGCTCGGTCGCGAACTCCGAGATATCCGCGCCCGAGACGAAGGCCTTCTGGCCCGCGCCCTTGAGCACGATCACGCGGATCGCAGGGTCCGCCTCCAGCCGGTCGAGCGCCTCCGGCAGAGCGCGCCACATGGCGACCGAGAGCGCGTTGTGCTTCGCCGGGTTGTTGAAGGTGATCCAGCCGACGGCGCCGTCGGTATCGACAAGGAGTTGATCTGTCATCGGATATTCCTGAAAGGCATGCAGGGGAGAGGCGCTGCGCCGGGGCTACACGACGCCCCGGCCCCGCAGGTCCGCGATGTCCGCCGCGTCGTAGCCGAGCGCATTCAGAATTTCGTCGGTGTGGGCGCCGAGCTCCGGCGTCGCGCTGTGCACGTTGAAGGGCGTCCGGCTGAGCCGGGCCGCCTGGGAGACGATGTGCGTTTCCCCGAGGGTCGGGTGGTCGACCGGGTGCGCCATGCCGAGGTGCTGCACCTGCGGGTCGGCGAACATCTCGTCGATGGCATAGATCGGCCCGCAGGGCACGCCGGCCTGGTTGAATGCTTCCACCCAATCCGTGCTCGGCCTGGTGCGCGTGCGCTCGTTGATGAGGGCGTTGAGCGCGGCTCGATTCTTGGAGCGGCCGTCGCCGGTCGCGAAGCGCGGGTCGGTGATCAGCTCCGGCATGCCCAGTGCCTCGCACAGGCGCTCGTAGATGGCGCCGCCGGAGGTCGCGATGTTGATGTGGCCGTCGGCGGTCTCGAACACACCGGTCGGGATGCTGGTCGGGTGGTCGTTGCCGGCCTGGCCCGGGGCCTCGCCCTCGAAGAGGTAGCGCGCGGCCTGGAAGTCGAGCTGGGCGATCATCGCCTGCAGCAGGGAGGACTGCACCCACTGCCCCTTGCCCGATTGCTCGCGCTCCAGCAGCGCGACGAGGATGCCGATAGCGGTATAGAGCCCGGCGCTGAGGTCGGCGACAGGGATGCCGACGCGCATCGGCCCCCGGCCGGGCTCGCCAGTGATCGACATGAGCCCGCCCATGCCCTGGGCGATCTGGTCGAAGCCCGGCCGCTTCGCGTAGGGGCCGTCCTGACCGAAGCCGGAAAGGCTGGCATAGACGAGGCGGGGGTTGAGGGCGCTGAGGGTCTCGTAATCGATGCCGAGCCGGTGCTTCACGTCGGGGCGGTAGTTCTCCACCACCACGTCGGCGCTCTCCGCCAGGCGCTTGAAGATGGCGACGCCGTCGGGGTCCTTGAGGTTGAGGGAGAGGCTCCGCTTGTTGCGGTGCAGGTTCTGGAAGTCCGGGCCGTGCCGGGCCTTGATCGGGTCGCTCGCCGTCCCCGGCGTCCCCGGCGCCTCGATCTTGATGACGTCGGCGCCCCAGTCCGCAAGCTGGCGCGCCGCGGTCGGCCCCGCCCGGTAGCGGGTGAGGTCGAGCACGGTGAAGCGCGCGAGCGCGCCGTCTGCTGGGGCTTGCGTCATCGGAGACCCTTCAACCGCCGCTATTGTAGAACGCGCTCACTCTTCGGAGAAATCGCGGACCGCGCTGTCGAAGCGCCCGTAGCCCGCGTAGTCCACGATGTCATAGAGGTGCGCCCGGGTCATCATGCGGGGCACGAGGCCCGGCTGATCGTCGCCCTCGTCGAGTTCCCGGAGCCCGTCCTCCACGGCCTTCATGGCGAGCCGGAAGGTCGTGACCGGGTAGATCACCAGGTTGTAGCCGAGGCCCGCCAGCGTCTTGCGCGAGAGCAGGGGCGACTTGCCGAACTCGGTCATGTTGGCCATCAGCGGCGCGTCGATGGCGGCGCGGAAGGCCTCGAACTCGCGCTCGTCCTGCAGCGCCTCGGGGAAGATCATGGCCGCGCCCGCATCGACGTAGGCCTTGGCCCGGTCGATGGCCCTCTCCAGCCCCTCGGGCCCGCGAGCGTCGGTGCGGGCGATGAGCAGGAAGTCCGCGTCAGTCTGGGCCTCGGCCGCGGCACGCACGCGGCGCACCATCTCCGCCGTCGGCACCAGGGTCTTGCGCTCGAGATGGCCGCAGCGCTTCGGGCTCTCCTGGTCTTCGAGGTGGCAGCCGGCGAGCCCGGCCTCCTCCAGCAACGCCACGGTGCGGGCGGCGTTGAGCGGGGCGCCGAAGCCGGTATCGACGTCCACGATGACCGGCAGCGTGCAGGCCCGCACGATCGCCTGCGCCCGGGCCACGACCTCGCTTTGAGTCACCAGCCCGATGTCCGGCAGGCCGAGATCGGCAGCCAGCGCCGCGCCGGAGACATAGGCTCCGTCGAAGCCCTGCCGTTCGATCAGCTTCGCCACGATCGGCGCGAATGCGCCGGGGAAGCGCAGCAGCCCGCCGCTGTCCAGCGCCGCCCGCAGGGCCCGGCGGCGCTCCGGTGCAGGCACGGCCCCGGCCCCGATCACGCCGCGCCTCCGAACGCCCGACGTACCCCGCGCCCTAGTGTGCTGCGGCGCATCCGATGGTATATGGTGCGCCGGGCCGTCCGGGGACCGGGGGCCCGAGGGTTCGTGCGCACATCGCTGCGGGGCAAGGGAGGAGATCGATGAAGCTGGGCCTGTTCATGATGCCGATCCACAACCACACGAGGGACTATCACACCACCCTCATGGAGGATATCGAGGCGGTCGTCCATGCCGATAGCCTCGGCTTTTCGGAGGCCTGGGTCGGCGAGCACTACAGCTCCAAGTCGGAGCAGATCACCTCGCCGCTGATCTTCCTCGCGCACGTGCTGCCGCACACCAAGCAGATCGTCGCCGGCACGGGCGTGATTTGCCTGCCACAGTATCACCCGGCGGTGACGGCCGGGCAGATCGCCATGTTCGATCACCTGGCGAAGGGGCGCTACATCGCGGGCCTCGGCCCCGGCGGGCTGCCGCCCGACTTCGAGGTCTTCGGCGTGATGGACGCGGACCGAAATTCGATGATGATCGAGGCGATCGACATCATGATCGATATCTGGACCTCGGATCCGCCTTACGAGTACAACGGCGAGCACTGGCAGATCTCCCTCAAGGACTGGATCCACGAGGATATCGGGCTGGGCTACATGGCCAAGCCCTATCAGAAGCCTTATCCGCCGATCGCCATCTCGGCGATGAGCCCCTTCTCGGGCTCGATCAAGTTCGCGGGCTCGCGCGGCTATATCCCGATCTCGGCGAACTTCATCGGCACCTGGTCTGCCAAGTCCCACTGGCAGGTCTATGCCGATGCGGCGGCCAAGGCGGGCCACTCGACCGACCCGGAAATCTGGCGCGTCGCGCGCAACGTGCACGTGGACGAGACCGACGAGGCGGCGGAGGCCTTCGTCAAGAAGGCCGAGGACAGTACCGACTGGTATTTCAGCTACCTCTTCAGAATCTTCGAGCGTGCCGAGATGAAGGGGCCCTTCGTCGTCAACCAGGGCGACGACCCGGCCGAGCTCACACACGAGTCAATTCGCGACAGCTACACCATCTACGGCAGCCCGGAGACGGTCGCCGAGAAGATCCTGGCGCTGAGGGAAGAGATCGGCCACTTCGGCACGCTGATGCTGACCGCGCAGGACTGGACCGACAAGGAGCGGATGAAGCGCTCCATGTCGCTGCTCGCCGAAGAGGTCATGCCCAAGGTCAACGCCGCCATCGGCGCGCGGGCCGCGGCGGAGTAGGGCCGCCAGTCTCCCGCGCAGGGGAGGGCGGGCGACGACCGATTACGCCCTCATCACCGGTGGCGCGCGCGGGATCGGCCGGGCGACGGCGGCGAGGCTCCGCGCCGAGGGCTGCCGGGTCGTGGTCTTCGACGTGCTCGAGCCGGAAGACCCGGTGGATGAGTTCGTGGCCGTGGACCTCGCCGATACTGCGGCCACGGCGCGGGCGCTGGAGCAGGCGCTCGCCGGCCGCACCATCACGCGCCTCGTCAACAACGTGGGCGCCGTGCGCCCGGCCCTGCTGGAGGACGCGGCGCTCGACGACTTCGACTACCTGATGGCGCTCAACGTGCGCTCGGCCATCCAGTGCACCAAGGCGCTGGCGCCCGGGATGCGGGCCGCAGGCTTCGGGCGCATCGTCAACGTCTCCAGCCGCTCGGTGCGCGGCAAGGAGCTTCGCACCAACTACGCCGCGACCAAGGCGGCGCTGATCGGGCTCACGCGCACCTGGGCGCTGGAGCTCGGCGGCGACGGCATCACGGTCAACTGCATCTGCCCCGGCCCGACGGCGACCGAGCTCTACGTCGAGGCCAACCCGCCTGACTCGCCCCGCACCAAGGCCGCGCTCGCCGCGATCCCGGCCGGCCGCATCGGCACGCCTGAGGACATGGCCCACACCATAGCCTTCTTCCTCGACCAGCGCAGCTCATTCGTGACCGGGCAGGCGATCATGGTCTGCGGCGGTTCCAGCCTCGGCGCCCGCGAGAGCTACGCGCCGGCCTAGAGCTCTACACGAGCCCGCCAACGATGGCCCCGCTCTTGACCGCCCCAATTTCCCCTAGCGTTGCGAGCCTACGGGAGCGGATCAGGCCGCCTCGCCGACGGTGACGGTCACGCGTTTCCCCAGCTGGCGCAGGGCGCGATCCATCGTTGCAGCCTTGGTGTGATGCTCCGGATTTAGCATTCGCCGCACCTCGCTCTCGCCGACGTCGAGATCGCGAGCAAGACTGCGTTGCGAAATCCCGGCTTGGCGCCAAGCCTCGTAAAGGGCCGCCTTCAGCGCGATCTGTACCGGCGGGACGACCAGGGGCCTCCCCTTACCGGCGCGCGACGGCTCCGGCAGGGTCTCACCCTCCCGAATCGCGGTTGCGATCAGCTCGCGCAGCAAATCCTTGGATTCGAGGAGCGCCTCCTCGCGCGTGGCGCCGTCCGTCGCACCCCATCCGAAGTCCGGGAACGCGACGACATACCGGCCGTCCTCGTCGCGTTCGATTTCGGCAGGATAGTTGTAGGTGTCAGGCATGCGTTCGGTCTCCGGAGGCGCTTGCGCCGTTCCCTTCCCTAGAAATCGTCCCTGTCGATCTCAAGGTCGGTGAGCATCTTGGCAAGCAGTCCCTTGCCAATTTCCTTCTTCCGGTCCTTGACGGTGGTTCTGTGCTTGCTCGCGTAGAGCGTTCCATGGGAACCGGCTCCTTCGGATGCCACGAAGCGCACCTCAATGTTTCGGCTCCTCGCCCACTTGCGCACTCTCGCGATGAACTGCCTCCCGTTCATGCTGCGACAGTGTGAGGCGCCGCCGGTATCGGTCAAGGATAGATGCGCACATTTTTGTGCGCAACAATCCATTCCCGACGGCAACTCGAATCAAATGTGCTGAAGCGCTCTTTTCAGACCGGGCGGATGAAGGTGCCGGTGCCGGGGGCGCCGATGACCGCGCCGGCGGCGTAGACCGGCGTGCCCCTCACGTAGGTGCTCGTCACCCGCGCGCCGAAGGTCTTGCCGTCGTAGGGGCTCCACTTGACCTCCGACGCCATGCCGGCGGCATCGAAGGTCCAGGGGGCAGGGGCGACGATGGCGAAGTCTGCGTCGGCGCCGGGGGTGAGCGCGCCCTTGCGGGGATAGAGGCCGAAGTGCCGCGCCGGCCGCTCGGATAGCAGCGCCGCCACCCGGCTGGGCGCAAGCTCCCGCTCGGTCACCATGCCGGTGTAGAGCGCCGCGAAGAGCGTCTCCAGCCCGGGCACGCCCGAGCCGTTCTCCGAGAACTCGGGGTTCGACTTGCGCGAGAGCGGCCAGGCGACGTGGTCCGACGACACGAAATCCACCTCGTCGGCCACGACCCTCTCCCACAGCGCCTCGCGTTCGTGGGCCGGGCGAATGGGCGGGTTCTGCTTGAGCCTGGCGCCCATGGTCAGCACCTGCCCCTCCTCGAACACCAGGTACTGCACGCAGGTCTCGGCGGTGGCCCTGACTCCCTCTTCGCGGTAGCGCTTCGCCTGCTCGATGCCGCGCGCGAGCGAGCTGTGCACGATGTGGCAGCGCACGCCTGTCACCCGCGCGATCTCGAAGACCGCCGCATTGGCCACCACCTCGGCGACCGCCGGGCGGCCCGCTCCGTGGCTTTCCGGCGTGTTGCGCCGCTCGTCGAGGAAGCGCTGCGTCAGGCGGCGGACGATCGCGGCGTCCTCGTTGTGGAAGGCGACGGAAAGTCCAGTGTCGCGGATTGCCGGGAAGAGCTCGTAGAGCTCGCCCATGTCGTAGCCGGGGAAGCGCACGGGGTGATACTCGTAGGTGGACACCTTGAAGGCGCAAACCCCGGCGTCGGCGAGTGCCGCGATGCCCTCGGTGCCCGCGCCCTTCTTCGGCGCGCCGTAGAGCGCGACGTCCACAACCGCGATCCGCTCCAGCGTCTCGACCTTGGCCTGCAGCAGCTCGACCGAGTTGACCGGCAGCGGGTCGTCGAAGGGCATGTCGACGATGGTGGTGACGCCGCCGGCCGCCGCCGCGACCGAAGCGTCGCCGAGCCCCGCGATCCCTTCGCAGCTGCCGGCGTGGACCTGACCGTCGATGACGCCGGGGAAGATCAGCCGGCCCGAGGCATCGACCGTCTCCGCCGCCTCCGGCGCTTCGCCCGTGCCGAGCGCGCCGATGACCCCGTCGCGGACCGCGAGGAAGCCGCCCGCGAGCACCCGGTCGGGCAGCACGAGGTCGCCGCGGACCACGAGGTCGTACATGCGCCTTTTCTCCTACTCCTCGGGCACGTCGTAATAGTCGCCGGCGTCCTCGGTGTAGATGTGGCGCTCGATGGCGAGCCCGGTCGCGCCGTCCAGCGTGCCCGCGGTGATCGAGACTCGATCCTCGCCTGCCGGCTCCCAGAACAGGTTGCCGCCGCAGTGGTTGCAGAACCCGCGCCGCGCGATGTCTGAGGAATGGAACCAGACCAGGGTCTCCTCGGATTCGAGAGCGAAGCGGTCCAGCGGTACCGAGGTCATGGCGGCAAAGTGGCCGGAGGTCTTGCGGCACTGCGTGCAGTGGCAGGCGATGACCGGGCGCAGCGGTCCAGTCGCCCGGTACCTGACGCCGCCGCAGAGGCAGCCGCCGGTGTGCATGTCGGTCATCCCTCGCTCCTCCTGCGGGCCGTCAAGCGGCGAGCCGTGCGATCGCGGCCGCGAGCACCGCAACGCCCGCGCCGAAGTCCTCGAGCGTCATGGCCTCGTCCGGGTTGTGGCTGCCGTGGGCGTTGCGCACCAGCACCATCGCGGCCGGAATTCCCGCGCGCTGGAAGACGGCGGCATCGTGGCCCACGGTGGCGAAGCGCCGCGTCGGTATATCCAGCGCTGCCGCCGACTCTTCGAGCTCGGCGCGGAGCGACTCATCCAGCGGCGCCGGCGCGGCGCCGACGCATTCCCCGAGTTCGAAGGCAACCCGCCTGCGTGCGGCAATCTCGGCAGCGTGGGCCTCCACCTCGGCCCGGCACGCGTCGAGAAAGGCCTGGCTCGTGCCGCCGAAGTTGAGGGTGAAGTCGCAGCGGCCGGGAACCTTCGTCATGGCGTGGTGGGTGCCGTCGGTGAAGAACTTGCCCACGGTGAACACGGTGTCGGGCTCGCCGCTCTCCTCCCGCGCGATCCAGAACGCCTCAAGCCTCTGCACCAGTTCGGTCGCAGCCAGCACGGTGTCCTGCCGGTGGTCGCGGGGCGTGGCACCGGAATGGTCGTAGCGGCCGAGGCACGTCGCGCCCGGCCAGCGCACATTGCCGCGAATGACGGTGGCAACTGCCACCTGCGCGCCTTCTGCCACCAGCACCGGCCCCTGCTCGATGTGAAGCTCCAGGAAGGCGCAGGCGTTGGCGGCCGAGAGGCGGGGTGCCGCCTCGCGGCGGAGCGCATCGGCATCGAGACCCAAGGCCGCCATGTGCTCCGCGAGCGTGTCTCCGGTGTCCGAGCGCTGCAGCGTGTCGAGATGGTCGTAAGAAAGCGAGCCGAGCGCGAGGCGGGCGCCGATGAAGGGGATGCCGAACCACACGCTCTCCTCCGCGCGCGTGGCGAGGGCGCGCACGTCGCGGCCGGGCTCCCAGCCGATATCGCGGAACGCGGCGAGTGCCACGAGGCCGGCGACCGCGCCGGCGAGCCCGTCGTAGTGCCCGCCGGTCGGCACGGAATCGGTGTGCGAGCCGGTGAGAACGGCAGGCGCGCTCCGGTCCCGACCCGGCAGCGTGCAGTAGAGGTTGCCGGCGTGGTCGTAAGCCGCCTCCAGCCCGAGCGCGCCCGCAGCGTCCGCGATGCGGTCACTGGCGAACTGGTCTTCGGTGCTCCAGGCCGGGCGCGTCACACCGGCTTCCGCCGCGCTGGCTGCGCGAATTTCGTCGAAGAGCGAGTCCGCCAGCGGCAACCGCGCGTCCACGGCGGCGCGCAACGCCCGCGGGTCGACGACTGTGCGCAACGCCTCCGCGTTCACGGCGCGAAGACCTCCAGGATCTCGTCGTAGTTGCGGCTGAGAGGAATCAGGATGAGTTGATCGAGCCCGGTGTCGAGCCAGCGCTGGGCGCTCGCCACGCATTCGTCCGGGGTGCCGTAGGCAATCAGCTCGCCCACCAGCGCGTCGTCGACCAGGGCCATGGCATCCTTGATGCCGCCGGGGCGGGGCGGCCAGCCCCCCATGACGCGCGAAATCTCGGCGACACGATCCTCCGGAATCTCCCAGGCCTTGGCGAAGTGCGGCTGCTGGCCCAGGTATTGGGTCACGACGCGCTTGGCGTCGTAGAGCGCCTTGTCGCGGTCGGCGTCCATCGAGATGTTGACGAGCTGCAGCTTCTCCACGTCGGCCAGCGTGCGGCCGGCGCGGGCGGCGCCTGCGGCGATACGCTCCAGCGAGCGGCGCGTGTAGGCGGGCGAGAGGATGCCGTTGATCAGCACCCCGTCGGCGATTTCGCCGGAGAGCTCCATCATGCGGGGGCCGGTGGGACCGATGAAAATCCTGACGGCGGGTGGGGTGCGTGGGTCGCCGTGGCCGAGGTCGAGGGTGAGGTCGCGCACCGTGACCAGCTCGCCCTCATGCGTGACGCCGTCCTCCAGCGCGAGCAGCCGGCGCAGGACGCCCACGTACTCGCGCATCTGGGTGAGCGGCTTGCGGCGATCGATGCCCTGCTTCCAGGCGAGCGGGTCCCAGTAGGCGCCGAGGCCGAGGTTCATCCGCCCCGGCGCGAGGTTGTCGAGGGTGGCGAAGGTCATCGCCATGAGCGCCGGGCCGCGGGTCCAGCTGTTGACGATGCAGCTGCCGAGGCGCACCCGCTCCGTGGTGGCGGCCATGCCGCCCAGCACCGAGATGGCGTCTCTGGCGAGCCTGGTCTCGGTGACCCAGAGCGAGTCGTAGCCAAGCGCCTCGGCCTTGGCGGCGAGCCGCAGCTGCTCGCGCACCCCGGGACGATCCAGGAAACCGAAGCCGACCTTGCTCATGCGCCGCTCATCCGTGGCTCATCGCGGCCCGCCTGCCGCGCCTCTCAACTGCGTGCTTGGACCATGGTGCAGGCGATCAACTCCTCGCCGAGAGCCTTGCATGCCTCGAGCCGGTGCAGGCCTTCCACGAGCACGTAGCGCGAGCCGTCCTGCCGCACCAGGATCGGCACCTTCAGTCCGTCTTCGAGAATGCTCTCGGCGAGCGCGTCGACCGTCTCCTGCTTGAGCGTCCGGCGGCGCTTGGCCGGCACGTAGATGTCGGCGACCGCGAGGTCCTTGTTTTCCAGTAGCGGCGTGGTGTCCTCCCTGCTCCGGTGGCCCTCTCCCTGCGCGCGATCGAGCGTCAAGCCGCGCGTCGGATCGACTCTCGCAAAGCCGCCCAGCGCGCGCAATGTCGGCCCGCAAGCCGGGTTGTCAGGACGGACCTGCGCCGACAATGTGCGGCTGAGGCCGAGGGAGCACGAGGCTGCGTCCTCCTTCGCATCGGGAGATCGAGTGCGCCATGACGTCAGGCACGATCGAGATACGGGCCGCGGTTTGCCGCGCCTTCGGCGAGCCGCTTTCCTTCGAGACGCTGCGGCTCGCGCCGCCCGAGGGCAGCGAGATCCGGGTCAAGGTGCGCGCGAGCTCGATCTGCCACTCGGACATCACCTACATGGACGGCGGCTGGGGAGGGGGAGACGCGCTGCCGGCCGTGTTCGGGCATGAGCTCGCGGGAATCGTCACCGGCCTCGGCCCGTCGGTGCCGCCGGGCGACATCTGTGCGGGCGATCGCGTGCTCGTCTCGCTGCTGCGCTCGTGTGGGCGCTGCGAATACTGCGAGGCCGGAAGCCCGACCCAGTGCGCGACCGCGTTCGGCATCGATTCCGCTCCGCGCCTCGCCGATAAACACGGCTTACCCGTGCAGGCCGGGCTCCGCGTCGGCGGCTTCGCCGAGAGCGTTGTGGTCGACGTCTCGCAAGTCGTGAAGCTGCCGGCGCACGTCGCCGACGATGTCGCCTGCCTGATCTCCTGCGGCGTCATGACCGGCTTCGGCGCGGCCATCAACACCGCGAAGGTGCAGGTGGGCGATGCGGTCGCGGTGATCGGTTGCGGCGGGGTCGGTCTCAACTGCGTTCAGGGCGCGGCGCTCGCGGGCGCCCTGCCGCTCGTGGCCCTCGACGTGGCCGACGACAAGCTGGAACAGGCGCGGGCGTTCGGGGCGACGGACGCGATCGACGCCACGGGCGAAGACGCCACCGAACGGGCGCTCGCTCTGACCGACGGGCGCGGCTTCGACGTGGTGATGACGGCGGTGGGAAACGCCCGGGTCATCGAGCAGGCGCTGCCGCTGCTTGCGCCAAAGGGGGCGCTGGTGGTGGTGGGCATGCCGCCTTACGACCAGCGGATCAGCCTGAACGCAACCGACCTCGCGCACTTCGGGCAGCGGATTCTCGGCTGCAAGATGGGCGACGCCAGGCTCCGCGTCGACGTGCCGAGGCTGTTCCGGCTCTACCGCAACGGCCGGCTCAGGCTGGACGAGCTGGTCGCCTCGCGCCGGCCGCTGGACGAGATCAACGAGGCGATCGCGCTTGCGCGGCGCTCCCACGATCTGCGCCATGTCATCGTCTTCCCGGAATAAGCAGGTGTGGACCGGCCCATGAAAATTCAGAAGATCGAGACCTTCTGCACCCGCGAGGTCGGCCTCACGCGCGTCACCAGCGACGACGGCGCCGAAGGCTGGGGGCAGGTCTCGACCTACCATGCCGACATTTCTGCGACCGTGCTTCACCGGCAGATTGCGCCCTGGGCGCTCGGACAGGACATCTCGGCGCTCGGCGAACTGGGGGACCTGCTCGACCTGATCTGCGAGCGGGAGCACAAGTTCCCGGGCTCGCACCTGTGCCGGGCGCTGGGCGGGCTCGACACCGCGATCTGGGATCTCCACGGCAAGCTCGAGGGCAAGAGCGTCTGCGCGCTCCTGGGCGGCATCCCGCGCCCGCTTCGCGTCTACGCCTCCAGCATGCAGCGGGACATCACGCCGGAGGCGGAGGCGGAGCGCTTCCTCAGGCTGCGCGAGCGCCACGGCTACGACGCCTTCAAGTTCCGGGTGGGCGCGGAATGCGGACGCGGGCGAGATCAGTGGCCCGGCCGATCCAAGGCGATCGTGCGGGAGGTCCGCCGCGCGCTCGGCAACGATGTCGCGCTGCTGGTCGACGCGAACAGCTGCTACGCGCCCGAGCAGGCGATCGCGCTTGGCCGCATCCTGGAAGAAAACGGGGTCTGCCACTTCGAGGAGCCCTGCCCCTATTGGAAGCCGGACTGGACGCGCCAGGTGAAGGAAGCACTCGACCTGGACGTGACCGGCGGCGAGCAGGACAATAACCTCACCCTCTGGCAGTTCCTGATCGACAGCCGGACGATGGACGTGGCCCAGCCCGATGTCTGCTACGTGGGCGGCGTCGAGCGCTTCCTCCGCGTCGCGCGGATGGCCGAGGCGGCTGGCATGCCGGTTACGCCGCACGCCGCGAACTTGTCTCTGGTCACGATCTTCACCCTGCACCTGATGGGCGCGCTGGAGAACGCGGGGCCCTACGTCGAGTTCTCCATCGAGGAGGCAGACTTCTATCCTTGGCAATACGGTATCTATGACGAGATGCCGGTTGCGCGGGACGGCAAGGTCGAGATCCCGGGCGGCCCCGGCTGGGGGATTAGGGTCCGCTCGGAATGGCTGGAGAACGCCGCCTACACGGTCAGCGAACTCTAAGTTCTAGACTTCCACCGCCGGGCCGATTGCTTCGCGCACCATCTCGTGGAAGTGAAGGAGGCCGTTCTCGTGACGCGGGCTGAGCGGCCCGCGCTCGTACACGCCGGCGTTCAGATTCTGCTGGACCACCTCCACGATCCCGATGTCCTCCCTGGCGAGCTGGGTGCCGTAGTCCGCCGCCGCCTCCAGCTCCGCCTGCCCTGCGCCTTCCGGTGTCCAGAATTGATAGACCAAGCGGGTCCGCGCGTGGCCGACCGGCTCCATGCGCACGAAGGAAACCCCGTCCGGGTACGAGTTGAAGGTGAAGTTGGGAAAGCGCCACCCGTAGCTTCCCGGATGGTTCGAGCGATTCCTTTGCGGCCCGTCATGGAGGCTGCCGCCCTCGAAATTGATGACCCGGTAGCGCGTCCAGTCCAGGTCGCGATGCAGCGAGGGGTGCAGGGGCGGGATGTGATAGCCCTCCTGATAGTTGTCGACGTAGGTCTTCCAGTTGCACTCCACCATGAATGAATTTTCGCGCCCGAAGTTGACCCGCGCGGGCGCGGTCCGCTCGAAGGCTTCCTCGACCGGGCCGAGCCACTCGATGAGCGGCGGCGCCTCGGGGTCCATGCAGACGAAGAGGAGGCCCCGCCAGACCGCGACGGAAACGGGAAACAGCGAGAGCTCGCTCTTCGGGAAGTCCGGCGCCTCACCGAAGAGCGGCACGTGCTCGAGCGCGCCGTCCGAGCGATAGCGCCAGCCGTGATAGGGGCATTCGATGGTGTTGCAATGCCCGCTCGGCTCCGTGAGCAGCTTGGAGGCCCGGTGCCGG
Organism: Alphaproteobacteria bacterium; assembly: GCA_965207055.1. GTDB lineage: Bacteria > Pseudomonadota > Alphaproteobacteria > UBA828 > UBA828 > WTGU01. Next base: position 431,401 of record CBDBLP010000002.1, read on the forward strand.
CATACGTTGTGGAACGCGTGGAGCGTGCCGTCCTCGGCGCGGCGCACGAAGAGCGGGAAGCCGGCGGGACGCGCCGTCATGTACTGGCCTGGCTCGGCGACCTCCGCCTCGCGCCCGATCCAGAGCCACTCGCGCGAGAAGATGTGCCGCCGTTCCGCCTCGTAGATCTCGGGATCCGCGTACCATCGCGCCGGCAGTGTCCACACCGTCGACGACTTCATGCGGGCGTCGGTCAAAGCAGCCGTTACTTCGGTCAAGTTCACAGCGCGATTCATGGTGAGATCTCCTTCCGCATGTCCGACCACTCTGACCGAACGAATCAAGTCAGGAGTGAGCGGTCGGTATGCCCCGCTTCAAGGCCTCGTCGCCACCCGTTTCTTGCTTCGTGCGCGCGGCCAGCGTCCGATCCAGCCAGCCGATCTTCATTTCCGGCACCGACGAGAGCAGCAGGTCCGTGTATTCGTGGTGAGGCGGCGTCAGCACGTCGTTCCTCGGGCCCTGCTCGACGATGCGTCCCTGGAACATGACCACGATCTCGTCGGAGATCGCCCGCACGGTCGCGAAATCGTGCGTGATGAACATGTAGGAGACGCCGAGCTCGTCCTGAAGGCGCTGCAATAGCTGCAGGACTCGCTCGGCCACCAGCTGGTCGAGCGCCGATGTCACCTCGTCGCAGATGATAAGGTCCGGCTCTGCGGCGAGCGCGCGGGCGATGCACACCCGCTGCTTTTGGCCGCCCGAGAGCTCGGCCGGGTAGCGATCGATGAACTCCTCGGGCTCGAGCTCGACCATGGTCAGGAGCTCTCGCACCCGGTCTTCGCGTCCCCGGCCGCGCAACCCGGAATAGAACGTGAGTGGGCGGCCAACGACATCGCGCGTGCGCTGGCGCGGGTTCAAGGCCGTGTCCGGCATCTGGTGGATCATCTGCAGGCGGCGGAGCTGCTCGCGCGGCCGCCGGGCGAGCGCCGGCGCCAGCACGTCGCCGTCGAACACGAGCCGGCCTTCCTCCGGCGGCAGCAGCCCGGTGACGACGCGCGCAAGCGTGCTCTTCCCGCTGCCCGATTCGCCCACGATCGCGACGGTGCGCTGCCGGCCGATGTCGAGATCGAGCCCCTCCAGCACGCGCGCGGACCGGCGGTAGCGCGCGGCGATGCCTTCGATGCGCAGGAGCGGCTCCTCCTGCGAAGGCTCCGCGACGGGCTTGCGGTAGGTGCGCACCGCGAGCAGCCGCTGCGTGTACTCCTGCTCCGGGCGATTGACGATGCTGTCGGCTGTCCCCTCTTCCACCAGGTTGCCGTGGCGCAGCACCATGATGCGGTCCGCCATCTGGGCGACGACGGCGAGATCGTGGCTGATATAGATGGCCGCCGTGTCGAGCTGCCTGATGACGTCCTTGACCGCTGCCAGCACCTCGATCTGGGTGGTCACGTCGAGCGCCGTCGTCGGCTCGTCGAAGACGATGAGGTCGGGGCGGCAGGCCATGGCCATGGCGACCATGGCGCGCTGAAGCTGGCCGCCTGAGACCTGGTGCGGATAGCGGTAGCCGATCTTCTCCGGCTCGGGGAGCCGCAGCCGGCCGTAGAGGTCCTTGGCATCTGCCTCCGCCGCGGCGCGGGACTTGACCCTGTGCCGCACAGGGGCCTCGGTGAACTGGTCGATGAGCCGGTGTGCCGGGTTGAACGCGGCTGCCGCGCTCTGGGCGACGTAGGCGATGCGCGCGCCCCGCAGGGCCCGATTGTGATCGCGCGGGGCGCTGCGCAGCTCCACACCGTCGAACACGATATCGCCGCCGGTGAGCCGGCAGCCCGGCCGGGCGAAGCCCATGGCCGCGAGCCCGATGGTGGACTTGCCGGCCCCCGACTCGCCAATCAGACCCAATACCTCGCCGCGGTGAAGCACCACGTCGACGCCGTGCACGATCTCGTGCCATTCCTCGTCGGCCTGCCCTTCGATGCGGAGCCCAGTCATCGTGAGCAGGGGCTCGCGCACGCCGCTCTCGCTCCCCACGCTATCCATCCTTCAGCCCCGATGACTTGTGCAGGAGCCAGTCGACGATGAAGTTCACGCCGATGGTGAGCAGCGCGATGGAGGCCGCCGGCAGGATCGGCGTGAAGTCGCCGAAGGTGATCAGCGTCGCGTTGTCGCGCACCATGCTGCCCCAGTCGGCCGTGGGCGGCTGGATGCCGAGGCCGAGGAAGCTGAGCGCGCTCAACAGCAGGAAGACGAAGCAGAAGCGCAGCCCGAACTCTGCCACCAGCGGCGGCAGCGCATTGGGCAGCACCTCGCTCCGCATGATCCACCACAGCCCCTCGCCCCGCAGGCGCGCGACCTCGACGTAGTCCATGACCACGATGTTCATGGCGACCGCCCGAGCCAGCCGATAGACGCGCGTGGAATCGAGCACGGCGATGACGACGACCAGGACCGGGATTGACGTGCCGGCGATGGTGAGGATCAACAGCGCGAAGATGAGCTGCGGGATCGCCATCAGGATGTCGTTCACGCGGCTGATCCCCTGCTCGGTCCAACCTCCCACCACGGCAGCTAGGAAGCCCGCTATGCAGCCGATGAGGAAGGCTAGTAGGGTCGTCAGGAAGGCGATTCCGATGGTGTTGCGGGCGCCGTAGATGAGGCGGGTCAGCATGTCCCGCCCCAGGTTGTCGGTGCCCAGCAGGAACTCGGCGCCCCAGGGCTCGTACTCGAAGCCCACGATCTCGGATTCGCCGTAAGGGGTGAGCAGGGGGCCGAAAATCGCGACGAACACGTAGAAGCCGACGACGAGCAGCCCGAAGCGAGCGCTCCACGGCGACTTCCGGAGATGCTTGAGGGTCTCCCGCATCGTGGCGCCCCGCCGCTCTTCCTAGCGCGGATGCAGGAGCCGCGGGTTCGTCATGATCGACAGCACGTCCGCGGTCAGGTTGAGCAGGATATAGGCGGCGGCGAAGAGCAGCCCCGTGGCCTGCACGACCGGCAGGTCGCGCGCGCGCACGGCGTCGATGAGGAGCTGGCCCAGCCCCGGATAAACGAAGACCACCTCGACGATGACCACGCCCACCACCAAGTAGGCGAGATTGATCACGACGACGTTGATGATCGGCGCGAGCGCATTGGGGAGCGCGTGCTTGACGATGATGCGGCCACGCGAGAGGCCCTTGAGGGTCGCCATCTCGATGTAGGGGCTGGCCAGCAGGTTGATGATCGCGGCCCGTGTCATCCGCATCATGTGCGCGACCACCACCAGCGTCAGCGTCAGCGCAGGCAGCACGGTGCGGTAGACCCGCTCCCATAACCCCAGCTCCTGACCGATGTTGGAGATGCTCGGGAACCACCCGAGATGGACCGCCATGACCAGGATCAGGATGTAGGCGACGAAAAACTCGGGAAAGGAGATCGAGGAGAGCGTGAACACGTTGACCGCGCGGTCGTAGAGCGTGTTGCGGTAGAGCGCAGCCAATATCCCCAAGCCGAGCGCGAGCGGTATCGAGATGATCGCGGCGATGAAGGCGAGGAACAGCGTGTTCTCGAGCCGCACGCCGATGAGCTCGGCAATCTCGCGCTTGTTGGCGAGGGATTTACCGAGGTCGCCCTGCAGGATGCCGCCGAGCCAGTCGATATAGCGCTCGTGCGGCGGCAGGTTCAGCCCGAGCTCTCTGCGAAACACGGCGACCGTTTCCTCGGTCGCTCCCTGGCCCAGGAGCGCCTGGGCGATGTCTCCCGGCAGCAGCTCGACTCCGAGGAATATGATCAGCGAGACGGCGAAAAGGGTGAGGAGGCCCAGCGCAAAGCGCTGGGCCACCATGATGACGATTTGGATCATGCCGCCGTGGGGCGGCCGGCTAACCTAGACGAACCACCAGCGCTCGGCGCACTTGAAGCCGTCCATCGACCAGTTCGCCGCCATCTGCCCGTGCCCGACCTTGTCGGAGAGGCCCATGACGTAGTTGGCGAACATGGGGATGAGGACGCCGCCGTCGTTACTGACGATCGACTGCATCTCCTCGTACATACTCCGCCGCGTCGTCTCGTCCAGCTCGGACCTGGCTGCGACCAGCAACTGGTTGAACTTGTCGTGCTTCCAAAAGCTGTCGTTCCACGCCGCGTCCGCCGCATAGGCGACCGAGAACATCCAGTCCTCGGTCGGGCGCCCGCCCCAGTAGACGGCGCAGTAGGGCTTCACCATCCAGACGTTGGACCAGTAGCCGTCATCCGGCTCGCGGACCACGTTGATGTTGATGCCGGCCGCGGCGGCATGCTCCTTGTAGAGCACTGCCGCGTCGACCGCGCCCGCAAACGCCGCGTCCGCAGCGCTGAGGTCGATCGAAAGGCCCTCCATACCCGCCTGCTTGAGGTGGTGCTTCGCCTTGTCCGGATCGTAGGCCCGCTGCTCCAGTCCGCCGGCGTGATAGCGGTTGGACGAGCTGATCGGATGGTCGTTGCCGAGAGTGCCGTGACCGCGCAGGATCGTCCTGACGATGGCTTCGCGGTCGATCGCGTGTTTCAGCGCGAGCCGGACGTCGACGTTGTCGAAGGGTGGCGTGTCGCAGCGCATCGTGAAGGTGAAGTGCTGCGTGCCGCTGGTCTCGACCAGCCTCACTCCCTCCTGGCGCTCCAGCAGGTGCGCGGTCTTGAGATCGACCCGGTCCATGGCGTCGATCTCGCCGGTGGTGAGCGCGTTGGTGCGCGCCGCCACGTCGGCGATGGTGATGATCTCCACCTCGTCGAAGTGTCCGAACCCTTCCTTGAAGAAGTTGGGGTTGCGCTTCAGCGTGGAGCGCACGCCGGGCTCGAAGCTCTCGAGCACATAGGCGCCCGTGCCGGTGCCGGATTGCCAATCCACCCCGTGCTCGGACACCGGCATGATCGGAATGTGGTAGTCGCTCAGGATGAAGGGGAAGTCCGCGTTGCCCTCGCTGAGCGTGAAGACCACCGCGTTTGCGCCGTCCGCCTTCATCTCGACGATGGACTTGAGCAGCTCCTTGGCGGGCGACTTCGACGCGTCGCCGCGATGGTGGCTGATGGACGCCATGACGTCGTTCGCGTCCATCGTCTTGCCGTTGTGGAACTCGACGCCCTGGCGCAGGTTGAACTGCCACGTCGTGGCGTCGGCGGTGTCGTAGCTCTCTGCCAACTCTGGAATCAGGCTGCCGTCCTGGGCCACCTCGGTCAGGTTGTTCCGCGCGCTGGCGTTCACGGTCTGCATGTAGAGGTCGAGGAAGGTCGCCGGATCAAGCGAATCCGAGGTTGCCCCGTGCCCGAGCCCAACTCGGAAGCGGCCTCCCATCTTCGGTTCCGCGGCAAAGGCCTTGTTGGCGAGGGTCGTGGCGAGCGCCGTTGTCGCGCCGAGCGCGAGTGCCCGCTGCATGAAGCCGCGACGGGTCACGCCGCCCTTCATGGCCAAATTCTTCAATTGTTGCTCGATCGTCATGGCTGGACTCCCTGTTTTCGCGTCGATGCCGACGCAAGTTGTTCCCGGCTTATCGGTCACCCAGCTGGCCTGACCGGGGATGTTATTCAGGTTGGGAGTATGGCGCCCAAGACCCTGACCAGCCCCTCAGGGTGCACCGATTTAACCATACATTAGTTGATACCCAGGCATGCCTCCAGCCGAATCGCGTTGTCGGCGGCAGCACGACGAAGAGCGTGGCCGTGGCAAGCCGTGGACGGGTGCCGGCCGGCGCGGCATGATGGGCAGGCAGGGACTGAGGGGCGTCTGCGCCCCGGGGGAGGCGAGGATGACTGCGACCCTAATTCGGAACGGGCGGATCGTAACCGCGGTGGACGACTACAGGGCCGACATCCTGATGGAAGAGGGCCGCGTCCGCATGATCGGCACAGACTTGCCCGTCGGCGACGGGATTCCCGAGCACGACGCCGACGGCTTGCTCGTGCTGCCCGGCGGCGTCGACGTGCACACGCACCTGGATTGGGACTTCGGGCCGGCGCGCACGGCGGACACCTTCTACACCGGCTCCCAGGCCGCGGCCTTCGGCGGCACCACCACGGTCGTGGACTTCGCCGCCCAGGTGAAGGGGACGAGCCCGCTCGACGGCCTGGCCGACTGGCACGAGCGCGCCTCGGTCGCCGCCGTCGACATGGGCGCCCACATGATCATCACCGAGGTGAACGACCAGACCCTGGTCGACATGAAGAGCCTGATCCACGACGAAGGCGTCAGCACCTTCAAGCTCTTCACCGCCTATCCCGACGTGCTGATGATCGACGACGGCCAGATCTTCAAGACGATGCGCCAGGTTGGCGCCAATGGCGGGATGGTGCAGATTCATGCCGAGAACGGCCACGTCATCGACGTGCTCGTGCAGGAGGCGCTGGACGCCGGCAACACCAGCCCCAAGTGGCACATGCTGACCCGCCCGACCCTGATGGAGGGCGAGGCCACCCACCGGGTCATCCGCATTGCGGAGCTCGCCGAGGCGCCGGTCTATATCGTGCACCTCTCGGCGGGCGAGGCGCTCGACGCCGTGACGGAGGCGCGCGATCGCGGCCTCCCGGTCCATGCCGAGACCTGCCCGCACTACCTCTTCCTCACCGACGAGGAGTACGACCGGCCGGGCTTCGAGGCCGCCAAGTTCGTGATGACGCCGCCGCTCCGGGGCGCCGCGCATCAGCACGCGCTCTGGCGCGGACTCAAGACCGACGACCTCCAGGTCATCGCCACCGACCATTGCCCCTTCTGCTTCAGCGAGAACGTGCTGGGCCTGCGCCTCTCCAAGGAGCTCGGCCGCGACGACTTCAGCAAGATCCCCAACGGCGCGCCCGGGCTCGAGACCCGCATGCCGCTCGTCTACGACGGCGGCGTGCGCCGCAACGGCATGTCGCTCAACCGCTATGTCGAGTTGACGGCGACGGCGCCGGCGAAGCTCTTCGGCCTCTTCCCGCGCAAGGGCACGATCGCGGTGGGCTCCGATGCCGACATCGTGCTCTTCGACCCGGACGAGACCTGGACCGTCCGCGCCGCCGAGCATCACAGCCGGGTCGAATACTCGCTCTTCGAGGGCCGCGAGATCACCGGCCGGGTGAGCAAGGTGTTCCTGCGCGGCGAGCTGATCGTCGACGGCCGCGAATGGCTCGGCCGCGAGGGCGGCGGCCAGTTCCTCAAGCGCGGCCAGGCGGGGAAGGCGAAGTAGGGGCGGGAGCGAGCCCGTCGCCAACAGGTTCGCGACAGGCCGCGACCGCGGCCCGCCGCACCTGCGGCGCCATCGCGGAGGCGCCGGCCACCGGCCGGCTGCCGTGAGCGATAAAGAGAGCGCGTTTCCGTGTTCGACGGAAACGCGCTACGGCGCCAGCACCATCTTGCCGAAGACCTCGCGCTCCGCGGTGCGCCGCGCCGCCGTCTGGATCTCGGCGAGGGGGTAGACGGTATCGATCACCGGCGCGAGCCGGCCTTCCGCCATCAGCGCAAAGACGTGCGCAAGCTCGCGGCGGCCGGCGAAGTGGCTGCCGTGGATCGTCATGTGCTTGCGGAAGAGCTCGATCACGTTGAGCGGCACTTCCTCGCCGGCGTGGGCCCCGCAGGTGACGAGGCGTCCGTTGAAGCAGACCGCATCGATGCTCTGGCGCAGCACGTCGCCGCCCACGCTCTCGATCACGAGATCAACGCCGCGTCCTTGGGTGAGCCTGAGCGCCTCGTCCCGGATGCTCTGGTTCGTGTAATCGATGGTCTCGGCGGCGCCGAGTTGCCTGGCCTTTTCCAGCTTGGCGGCGGAGCCTGCGCTCGCGATCACCCGCGCGCCGTGCAGGAGCGCGACCTGGATCGCCGACGAGCCGACCACGCTGCCGGCGGCGTTGACCAGCACGGTCTGCCCGGCCTGCACGCGGCCGAGCGCGACCGTCATGTGCCAGGCGGTGCCGAGCCCGATCATGCCGGCGGCGGCGGTCTCGAAGGGCAGAGCGTCCGGCAGCGGGATCACCGAGAGCGCATGGGAGACGCAGTACTCGGCGTGCGTCCCCCACTGGCCCGCGCCGATGCGGCCGTGGGTGAAGTCAACGCCGTCAAGGCCGCTCAGCCAGGGCTCGGAGAGCGGGTCCCCCTGGGCGAAGTCGATGGCGACACGGGTACCGGGCGCAGGCCCGTCCACGCCGGGGCCGAGGGCCGCGATCTCGCCCACCCCTTCGCAGCCGGGCACATGCGGCAGGGTCACCGGGATGCCCGAGACACCCTCGCGCACGTCATGGTCGAGGTGATTGATCCCGCTCGCCCGGATGCGAACCAGGACCTCGCCCGGCCCCGGCTCGGGCGTCTCGATCTCCTCGTAGAGCAGGGTCTCCACGCCGCCGTGGGCGCGGATGACGACCGCCTTCACGGCCGGCGACTACTCGGCTGCTTCGGCCGCGACCGCGCCCGAGAGCGCGGCGATGGCCTCGGCGCTCGTGATGATGTCCGCGTACTTCTGGCCCATGTCGAAGAGGTTCGCCTCGTGGGGCCCGAGTGCGCGGTCGCCGACGCAATCGCTGATCACCACCGGGCGGAAGCCGTGGCACATGGCGTCCAGCACGCTCGCGCGCACGCAGCCCGAGGTGGTGCAGCCCGCGACCATCACCGTGTCCACGCGCATCCTGGCGAAGGCCGGCGCGAGGTCGGTGCCGAAGAAGGCCGACGGCACCCGCTTGCGCACCACGATCTCGCCCGGTTGCGGCGCCAGCGCATCGACGATCTGGCTCTCCGGCGCATCCTCGGTCAGTCCCGTGAGCGAGGGCACCTTCATGCACATGATGTTCGCGTCCGCTGCGTCGTCCGCGAAGATGACGCGGGTGTGCGCGACCGGCACGCCGCGCTCGCGGCAGAAGGCGAGCAGCCCCACGGTGGCGTCGATCGCCTCCTGGATGTTGCCGCCGCCGAACTTCGCCGGGTCGGTGAAGCCGTTGACGAAGTCGACGATCAGCAGCGCCGCCTTCTCGCCGAAGCCGAGCCGGTTGCCAAAATTCTGGGTCTTGTAGATATCGATGTCCGAAGCCATGCCGCACCCCGCCTTCTGTGACCCTTGGAGAACAGACGGAACCCCGTCATGTGTCAAGCGGCGTCTCGGGCGGGGTTCAATCTGCGACTCCACCGTCGCTCTCGATCGTGACGGAAGCCAGCTTGCCCTTCCCCAGATGGAACTCAGCCCGCCCGCTGGTCTCCCGCGCGTGCCCCTCGGTGTCTTCCAGCTTGAGGGTGAAGCGGCAGGTGGAGCGCTGTCCGGCCTCGTCCACCTCGTGATCGAGCACCTCGTGCCGGATCGAGGAATAGTCCACCAGCATCTGCGCGAGATACTGCTTGATCTCGCCGTCCCGGCCGCGGTGGCTCCGGCCGTCCACCGAGAGCACCGCGTCGTGGGCGAAGCAGTCGAGCACCGTGCCGAGGTGCCGGAAGTCGATATTGCTGTAGTAGCTGTGCTCGACCAGATTGACGATCTGGGCGCGCCTGAGCATCACCACCGGCGCCTCCTCTCACCTGAGGGTTCATCCTAGCCGGCGCGGGCCGGCCCGCCAAAATGCGGCATCGTCGCGACCGCTCTCTGGCCAAATCGGGGCTGAGGCCATAGTCTGATTCGAAAGGAGACGGCGCCATGCATGCATTCAACTATCGTCGTGCGACATCTGTGAAAGACGCGGTCGCTGCCTTCAAGGGCGCGGACGACGGCGCCTATCTCTCGGGCGGCCACACGCTGCTGCCGACGATGAAGCAGCGCCTGGCGGCGCCCTCCGATCTGATCGACCTCGCCGGGCTCACGGAGATGATCGGCATCTCCGTGGATGACGAGGCGGTCGAGGTCGGCGCCCTCACGCCCCATGCCGCCGTCGCGGCATCTGCCGAGGTGCAGGGCGCGATCCCGGCGCTGGCTGCGCTGGCCGGCAAGATCGGGGACCCGCAGGTGCGCAACAAGGGAACCATCGGGGGCTCCATCGCCAACAACGACCCGGCGGCGGACTATCCGGCCGCCCTGGTCGGCCTCGGCGCCACCGTCGTCACCGACCGGCGCACCATTGCAGCGGACGACTTCTTCACCGGCCTCTTCGAGACCGCGCTGGACGAGGGCGAGATCGTGACGGCCGTGCGCTTTCCCCGGCCAGGCAAGGCCGGGTACGCGAAGTTCCCGAACCCCGCGTCGCGCTACGCAATCGTCGGCGTGATGGCGGCGGAGACGGCGTCGGGCGTGCGTATCGCCGTGACCGGCGCGGGCCCCTGCGTGTTCCGCGCGTCCGCCACGGAGGCTGCGCTGAGCGGCGGACTGGATGCCAACGCGATGCTGCCGGCACTCTCCCCCGAGGGGCTCAACTCCGACATCCACGCGAGCGCCGAGTATCGCGCCCATCTGGTGGGCGTCATGGCCCAGCGCGCGATGGCGGCGGCCCGGTAAGGGGGCGCCCCACGTCACGACAAGTTGAAGCATTGCGATTGGCGCGGGGCGCCGGCATGTCCGACATTCCACCCGTCACTGGACGGAGGATGCCCCGATGCGGACCCTTGCACTCTCAGCACTGACCCTTCCCGCACTCGCGCTCGCCGGAGCGCTCGCGCTCCAACCTGCTGCGGCGCGCGAGGCGCCGTCGGGCTGGTTGTACGAGTGGGGGGAGACGGATTTCTCCCAATCGTCGATCTCGTTCGACGAGATCATGTCCGGCGGGCCGCCCAAGGACGGCATCCCCTCGATCGACGACCCGGTCTTCGTGGCCGCTGCCGACGTCGAGGACCTGGCCGGCACCGAGCCCGTGATCAGCTTCGTCGTCGGCGACGACGAGCGGGCCTATCCGCTGCAAGTCCTCATCTGGCACGAGATCGTCAACGACACGGTGGGCGGTGTCCCGATTTCGGTCACGTTCTGCCCGCTCTGCAATTCGGCCGTGGTGTACGACCGCCGCGTGGGCGATGCGGTGCTGGATTTTGGCACCACCGGCAAGCTGCGCAACTCCGACCTCGTGATGTACGACCGCCAGACCGAGAGCTGGTGGCAGCAGTTCACCGGCGAGGGGATCGTCGGCGTCTATACCGGCACGGCGCTCAAGCGGCTGCCGGCGCGGGTCGAATCCTTCGCCCGCTTCAAGGAGCGCGTGGGAAGCGACGGCAAGGTCCTGGTGCCGAGCCGCGCAGGCGCCCGCTCCTACGGCATGAATCCCTACGCCAGCTACGATTCCTCTTCGCGCCCCTTCCTCTACAACGGCGACCTGCCGGAGGGGATCGAGCCGCTCGCGCGTGTGGTGGTGGTGGAGGACGAAGCCTGGAGCCTCCAGCTCATCCGCGACGCCGGCCGCTACGAGCGGGACGACCTGGTCATCACCTGGGAATCCGGCCAGAACTCCGCGCTCGACAGCCGCAGGATCGCGGAGGGCAGGGACGTCGGCAACGTGGTCGTGCAGCGCCCGGGCGGCGATGGCGGGCTCGAGGACGTGCCCTACGACATCGCCTTCGCCTTCGCCTTCCACGCCTTCCACCCGGAGGCCCCGATCCACACTGCGACCGAGTAAGCGGCGCCGCTGACATGGTCGGCCGGGGCGGCTGTACCCTACCGCCCCGGCCGCATCAGAGAGTTTCCGTTTCACACGGAAACTCTCTAACCATTTGTCGCTCACGGCAGCCGGCCGTCCTGCGATCTCGCGCGCCTACCGGCGCGACGGGCCGGCGCCTGCGCGGCCGCGGCCTGTCGCGCGTCCGTCAAAGCCGGACTCGCTCTGTTCCGCTTTTCTCACCGCGATCATGGTCGGCATCCTGCCTTTGTGCACGCTCCGGTCGATCACGCGCGCGGGAAAATACGAAAAATTAAGGCGGGATTCCCCGGGATTAACCGGGACAAGTGTGATGTCGCCCGCGCCTGAGTCGCGTGCAGGCGCGCGGAACTTGAGTGACGCAGACGGCGAACCCATCTCCTCCCGTCCTCCTCTCCGGCGCCTGAGCGATACGCGATCAGCGGCGGAGAAGACCGGGGCAGGACGGAGTGTTTTCTCTCTCCCATGGCCCGATGTTGGCGCGGGCGGTGCTCTCCCTGCACCGCACCATGGTGCGGCCAGTCGCGCCGGTAAGCGCGCGAGATCGCAGAACGGCCGGCTGCCGTGAGCGGCAAGAGGCTCTAGCGATTTCCGCCGAAGCCCGCGCTCAGGTCATCGCGTTCGAGCACGCCGCCCATGCCCTCGTGGGCCGGGCCGAAGAATGCGCCTGTCACGGTGCCGGCATCGCCGCCGGTCTGCACGAAGGTGTTACCGCGCACTTGGATGTCGTAGCTGAGTTTGCCGTCGTACCACATGGCGCCGGTGCCCAGGTCTCCCGGCGGCGCGTCGGCCGCCCACTGCTCCAGCCCGGTGAAATCCGCCGAGCCCGTTAGCTCCGCCAAGTTGACCAAGAGGGCAGCGGCGCCGGCGACGGCCTCGGCATCCGACGTGAGGCCGAGTAGCCGGCCGGACCAGGTGACGCTGCCGGAGAGTTCCGTGTTGTCCGCGAGCAGGGCGTGGGGCGATGGCCCGGACGCCCAGGGTTGCGCCTGCCCGTTCCTCAGCGCGACGCCGAACGCAATCTCGCCGTCGTCCATGTCGACCGTGCCGCGCACGTGCAGGGAGGTATCTGACCAATCGCCCAGTTCGGACGCGAGGTCGCCCGGCACGGTTTCCGGCTCCAGGCGGCCATACGCCGCGAGGAGGGCTTCGCGGTCGAGCGGGTGGAGGATGTGTTCTGTCAGCTCCTCGCTGCCGCCATCCACCATGATTGTGCCCGGGAAGCGGCTCGCGTCCACGTGGTTTCGGCCCAGCAAGTGGATGAGCTCGTGCGCAATAACACCCACCCTCTCGCGCCCCGCGGTGCGGGTATGGTCAACCCAGACCCGGCCACCAATATATTCGAATCTGACGGGCACCGCCGGATCCCCTGTCGGCACTGCCGAATAGACCGGTTCCGCCAGCCCGATATCCTCGCCGTCCGGCGGCACGGCATCCGTCAGCCAGTTCTCTTGCGGTGCGAAGGTGATAAGGATTTCACCATCCACCGGTTCGAGCGCGACGGCGGGCGCAGGATCCGGGTTGAACCCGAGCTGCCAGTCTTGGGGCAGGGCCGCGTTGATCGCCTGCACTGCCCGAACCGTCTCGTCGACCAGCGCTGGCGGCGTGCCATCGGCCACGTAAATGGTCGGCGGGTCGGAGCGGAAGCGCAGGAGCGGGACCTCGAGAATCATATCAGCGGGCATGGGGTCTTCTTTCCCGCTCTGAGGTGGGCGAGAGTCCGCTTCCAGGTAGGCGATCAGTTCGGTAGCGCCGACGCCATCCTGCAGCGAGCCGTGGGCGACCCTGGCGTCGCCGTGAAGAGCGGCCTCCGTCAGAGCGTCGGCCGGCGGCGCCACGTCGGCGCCCACATGGATCGTGTCCCCGAGCGACACGACGGGCGCCTGACCCGCCTGAAGCGGGGTTTGCAGCGGCAGGTCAGGAGTGTCCTGAACGGAGTGCTCGTCCCTTTGGTGGAAGCATGCGGCGAGCGCGAGCGCGGCACTCAAGCCGAGGCAGGTCAGCGGGATTCTCATGGTGCGTTACCGTTGTGAAGCCGGGTATGAATCTGCGGGACCTTCCGACAGGCGAATCGAAACGCCGAATACCCTTCTACCTCACCCGGCTACACCTCAGAGATCAATATCAATGCCCACCGGGCAGTGGTCGGAGCCCATCTGCTCGGGCCAGATGAAGGCGCCCTCCACCCGCTTCATCGCGGCCGGCGAGGCGAGCACGTAGTCGATCCGCCAGCCGACGTTGCGCTCGCGTGCGCCGCCCCGCTGCGACCACCAGGAGTAGTGGTCCGGCTCGTCCGGATGGAGCGCGCGAAAGGTGTCTACCCAGCCGGCCTCCAGCCAGCGGTCGATCTCGGCCCGCTCCACGGGCAGGAAGCCGCTGGTCTTGACGTTGGCCTTGGGCCGGGCGAGGTCGATCTCCCGATGCGCGGTGTTGTAGTCGCCGATCACCAGCACCGGGCAGCGGCGTCGCATGCGCTGCACCCGCTCGAAGACCGCGCGGTAGAAGTCGAGCTTGTAGGGGACCCGGCTGTTGTCGCGGTTCTTGCCGCTCCCATTGGGGAAGTAGGCGTTGACCACGGCGAAGCGCCCCCGCTCGCTGCGGAAGTGGGCGGCGATGTAGCGGCCCTCCGCATCGAAGCGAGCCTCGCCGAGGGAAGTCTCCAAGCGCTCCGGCGCATGCCGTGCGTAGAGGGCGATGCCACTGTATCCGCGCCGCTCGACAGCCGAAAAGGTCGTGTGCCAGCCGGCCGGTTCACGCGCCTCGGCGGGAATGTCTTCGGGCTGCGCGCGGACCTCCTGCACGCCGAGGATGTCGGCATCCGTGTGCGCCAAGAAATCCGCGAACCCCTTCTTCACACAGGCCCTGATTCCGTTGACGTTCCAACTCACCACGCGCATCGGCTGCTCTCCGCCCGGCTTTACGACTGCATGCCTACTCTGCGATAGGGTGGGCCGGCCGGCGCCACGAGGCAACGGTGCCGGCAGCCGAGAGGGGGACACATGGCAAAACGCCCGTTGCGATCGCACCAATGGTTCGGCAAGGCCGACAAGGACGGCTTCCTGCACCGGAGCTGGATGAAGAACCAGGGCCTGCCCTCCGACCTCTTCGACGGGCGCCCGGTGATCGGCATCTGCAACACCTGGTCCGAGCTCACGCCCTGCAACGCGCACTTCCGCCAGCTCGCCGAGAAGGTGAAGCGCGGCGTCTACGAGGGCGGCGGCATGCCGGTGGAGTTCCCCGTCATGTCGCTCGGCGAGAGCAATCTCAGGCCGACGGCCATGCTTTTCCGCAACCTCGTCAGCATGGACGTGGAAGAATCCATCCGCGCCAACCCCATCGACGGCGTGGTGCTGCTCACCGGCTGCGACAAGACGACCCCGGCGCTCCTCATGGGGGCCGCGAGCTGCGATCTGCCCACCATCGTGCTCTCGGGCGGTCCGATGCTCACCGGGCGCTTTCGCGGTCAGGCGCTGGGCTCCGGCACCGACGTGTTCAGGTTCTCGGAGGAGCTTCGCGCCGGCGAAATGTCGCCGGCGGATTTTGCGGACGCCGAATCCGGCATGTCGCGCAGCCCGGGCCACTGCATGACCATGGGCACGGCGTCCACCATGGCCAGCATGGCGGAAGCGCTCGGCATCGCCATGGCGGGCAACGCCGCGATCCCGGCGGTGGACTCCCGCCGCAGCGCGCTGGCGCAGCTTGCAGGCCGCCGCGCGGTCGAGCTCGTCCGCGAGGACATCCGGATTACGCAGATTCTCACCCGGCGGGCGTTCGAGAACGCCATCCGCGTCAACGGCGCCATCGGCGGCTCGACCAACGCCGTGGTCCACCTCCTGGCCATCGCCGGACGGCTCGGGATCCCGCTCGGCCTCGACGACTGGGACACGCTCGGCCGCAACGTCCCCACCATCGTCAACCTCATGCCCTCCGGCCAGTACCTGATGGAGGACTTCTACTATGCCGGCGGCCTGCCGGTTGTGATCCGCCGCCTCGGCGATCTGATCCACGGCGACGCGCCCACGGTGAACGGCCGCACCATCGGCGAGAACTGCGCCGACGCCCCTTGCCACAACGAAGACGTAATCCTGCCCCTCGACCGCCCGCTCGCGGCCCAGGGCGGCATCACCGTGCTGCGCGGCAACCTCGCGCCGAGCGGCGCTGTGCTCAAGCCCTCGGCCGCGACGCCCGCACTGATGCAGCACGGCGGCCGCGCCGTCGTCTTCGAGACCATCGAGGACTACAAGGCGCGCATCGACCGCGACGACCTCGATGTCGATGAGAGCTGCGTGCTGGTCCTCAAGAACTGCGGGCCGCGCGGCTATCCCGGCATGGCCGAGGTCGGCAACATGGGCCTGCCCAGGAAGCTGCTCCAGCGGGGCGTGCGCGACATGGTGCGGGTCTCCGACGCGCGCATGAGCGGCACCGCCTACGGCACCGTCGTCCTGCATACGGCGCCCGAGGCCGCGGCCGGCGGCCCGCTCGCCCTGGTGCGCGACGGCGACACTATCGAGCTCGATGTCGCCGGGCGCAGGCTCCACCTGGATGTCGCGGAGGACGAGCTCGCGCGCCGCCGCGAGGCCTGGCAGCCGCCGGAGCCGCCCATGCTCTCCGGCTATCAGCGCCTCTACTTCGATCACGTGATGCAGGCCGACCAGGGCGTGGATCTCGACTTCCTCGTGGGCCAGCGCGGCGCCGCGGTCCCCCGCGAATCGCACTGACAGGCCAGCGCGGTTCCCGGCGGGAGAGAGCGCAGCCGGTCACGCGGCGGATGACTCCGCCAGCACCCTTCCGTCGCCGGTGGCCCTGGGTCACGGCCGACCTGCAGACCGTCCGCAACGTCCTGCCCGGGCGGCTGGCGGGGGTTCCGGCGGATTCCGGCCGGCGCTTCGAGATTCCCCTGAGCGACGGCAGCGGCGACCGCCTCGTCGCGCGCTACCATCCCGGGCGCGTGCCGGTGCCGGCCGTGATCCTGGTGCCGGGGCTCACGGGCTGCGAGGCGAGCCGGCACGTGCTGCAGGCGGCAGATGCGTGGGTGGCAGAGGGCGCGCCGGTGGTTCGTCTCAACCTCCGGGGCTCGCCGCCGGGCCGCTCGCTTGCCAAGGGCCACTACCACATGGACCGGGTGCAGGACCTCGCCGATGCCTGCCTCGCGGTAGCCGACCTCGACCCCGCTATCCGGCGCCAGGGCATCGTGATCGTGGGATTCTCGCTCGGCGGCGCTCTCGCTCTTCGCCTTGCCCAGGCGCCATCGTGTCCCGAAATCGTCACGGCGGTGGTCACGGTGTCCGCACCGCTCGACCTCCCCGCGACCGCCGAGCGGATCGCCCGCCCCCGCAACCGCTTCTACGAGCGATGGCTGCTCCAGCGTCTCAAGCAGGAGACGGCGCCGCTCTGGCGCAATGGGCCGGCAGCCGTGCGCGCCGCAGTTCAGAGCGCGCAGCACATTCGCGAATTCGACGATGCGCTCACCGCGAAGGAGGCCGGGTTCCGCGATGCGGCGGACTACTACGCCTCATGCTCGCCCACTCGCGGCATGGAGAGCCTCGCAATTCCGACGCTGATCATTCATGCCGACGACGATCCTTGGGTGCCACCGCCATCGGTCGCCGAGCGCGACCCGCTTCGCGTCGTCGTCACCCGCGGCGGCGGCCACGTCGGCTTTCACGGGAGAGAAAGCCGAATGCCCTGGTACGCGGGTGTTGCGGCGCACTTCGTCGACTCGAGCGGGGGATAGTGCGGGCCCGCCGCGCTTGACCGGCTGCGCCTGACCCTATAGGGAACGCGCGACGACGGGCGGCCGTGGCGCTCGCGGGGCGTTCCTGCGGGCGCTTTGCGTTGGTGGCACGTGGCGCAACGGGCGCGGAGGGGGCGATGAGCAGCAACAAGCAGGTTCTCATCCTTGCCGGGGACGGCATCGGGCCCGAGGTCATGCGCCAGGTCGAGCGGGTGATGGAATGGCTCTCGGCCCGGCGCTCGATCTCCTTCGACGTGAGCAGCGGCCTCGTCGGCGGCGCCTGCTACGAGGCCCACGGCACGCCGCTCACGGACGAGACCATGGCGGATGCGCTCGCCGCCGACGCCGTGCTCTTCGGCGCGGTCGGTGGCCCGCAGTGGGACAACGTCGCCCGCGACGCGCGGCCCGAGATGGGCATCCTGCGGCTCCGCAAGGAGATGGACCTCTACGCCAATCTGCGGCCCGCACTGGTCTTCGATCCGCTGGTCGAGGCGTCGACGCTGAAGGAGGAGGTGGTGCGCGGTCTCGACCTGATGATCGTTCGCGAGCTCACCGGCGGCATCTACTTCGGCGAGCCGCGCGGCGTGGACACGCTTCCCGACGGCACCAGGCAGGGCTACGACACGGAAATCTACAGCTCACCCGAGATCGAGCGGGTCTCGCGGGTCGCCTTCGAGCTCGCGCGCCGGCGCGGCAACCGGGTGCACTCGGTCGAGAAGGCCAACGTGATGGAATCCGGCAAGTTCTGGCGCGACGAGGTGACGGCGCTCCATGCGGCAGACTATGCCGACGTCACGCTGGAGCACATGTACGCGGACAATTGCGCCATGCAGCTCGTGCGCCGGCCCAAGCAGTTCGACGTGATCGTCACCAGCAACCTCTTCGGCGATCTCCTGAGCGACTGCGCGGCGATGCTGACCGGCTCGCTCGGCATGCTGCCCTCGGCGTCTCTGGGGTCGCAGGGCGAGGACGGGCAGCGAAAGGCGCTCTACGAGCCGGTGCACGGGTCTGCGCCCGATATCGCCGGCCAGAACCTCGCCAACCCGCTCGCAGCACTGCTCAGCTTCACGATGATGCTGCGCTATTCCTTCGATGCTGCGGACGACGCGGACCTCATCGAGGCGGCGGTTCAGGACACGCTGGCCGGCGGCCTGCGCACCGCCGACATCATGCAGGACGGCATGACCGCGGCATCGACCGATGCCATGGGCGATGCCGTCCTCGCCGCGCTCGACGCACGCGCCGCCTGAGCGCACGGAAGGGAGAACCAAGCCATGGGCTATCGCGTCGCCATCGCCGGCGCCACCGGCAATGTCGGGCGCCAGCTGCTCGCCGTGCTGGCCGAGCGCGACTTCCCCGCCGACGAGGTGATCGCGCTCGCTTCGCGCGCCTCGGTCGGCAAGGAGGTCTCCTTCGGCGACGACGACACCCTCAAGGTGCACGATCTCGCCGAATTCGATTTTGCGGGCACCGATATCGGGCTCTTCTCGCCGGGCGGCGCGGTCTCCAGGGTCCACGCCCCGCGCGCGGCGGCTCAAGGGTGCGTTGTCATCGACAACACCTCGCAGTTCCGCATGGACGAGGACGTGCCGCTGGTGGTGCCCGAGGTGAACGGGGAGGCGATCGCGGGCTATGAGGCGCGCAACATCATCGCCAACCCCAACTGCTCGACCATCCAGATGGTGGTCGCACTGAAGCCGCTGCACGACCACGCGCGCATCAAGCGCGTCGTGGTCTCCACCTACCAGTCCACGTCCGGCGCCGGCAAGCAGGCGATGGACGAGCTCTTCGACCACACGCGCGCCATCTTCATGAACGCCCGCGAGGAGCCACGCTCCTTCGCCAAGACCATCGCCTTCAACGTCGTGCCCCAGATCGGCCCCTTCGACACCGACGGCTCCACCGGCGAGGAGGCCAAGATGGTGCGCGAGACCCAGCGGATTCTCGATCCGGAGATCCTGGTGAGCGCGACCTGCGTGCGCGTGCCGACCTTCATCGGCCACGCCGAGGCCGTGAACGTCGAATTCCACGACCCCATCGAGGAGGAGGAGGCGCGCGAGCTGCTCTCGGCCGCGCCCGGCGTGGAGGTGATCGACCGCCCCTTCGACGGCGGCTACGCCACCCCGGTGGACTGCGCCGGCGAGGATGCGACCTTCGTCTCGCGCATCCGCCGCGACCCCACGGTGGCGAATGGGCTCTGCCTCTGGGTCGTCTCCGACAACCTGCGCAAGGGGGCGGCGCTGAATGCGGTCCAGATCGCCGAGGACCTGATAGCCAACCATCTCGGCGGCGCCTGAGGGGCGAACGGGGGCACCCTCGCGGCACCCCCGCCGATGACTGCCCCCGGGTGGATCAGGCGCTGGCCGGCGCCAGCGTCACCCGATAGAGCTCCGTGTCCGCCCGGTCCATTAGGCGGACGGTCATCGCGGCATCCGTTCCGTCGATGTCGACCAGACCGAAGAACTGCAGGCCCTCGGAGGGGGGCAGGTTGACACCCTGCCCCTCGGCGGGCGCCTTGGCGAACTTTACCTGCGGCCCGAAGGTCATATCGAGGTCGTTGGGGCCGAAGGTGCCGGCGTGCAGTGGCCCGGAGACGAACTCCCAGAACGGCGTGAAGTCCTGGAACTGCGCCGCGTTCGGATCGTAGTAGTGGGCGGCCGTGTAATGCACGTCCGCCGTCAGCCAGATCACATTGTCGATCCGTGCCGCCTGGATGAAGCGGAGCAGGTCGGCGACTTCCAGCTCGCGACCCTTGGCCGGCCCGTGATCGCCGTTGGCGAAGGCCTCGGCGCCGGCCTTGGCCTTCCAGTCGTCCCAGACGATGAGGCCGATGGGCATGTCGGAGGCGATCACCTTCCAGGTCGCTTGAGAGTCTGCCAGCGCGCGCTTGAGCCATGCGAGCTGCGTCGCGCCGAATATGCGGCTGGCGTCGGTCATCTCGGTTTCCATCGAGGGACCGTTCGGGCCGCGGTAGGAACGGAGATCGATGAAGAATACGTCCAGCAGCGGACCGTACGAAACCTTGCGGTAGATGCGGCCGGGCTCCGCCGGGGTGTAGCGGATCGGCGTCATGTTATGGAAGGCTTGGCCGGCGCGGGCGGCAAGCAAGGCAGGAACAATTTTTTGTCGCGCTGAGGGCTCGTGATGGGTGAGGTCGCGCTCGCTGCTGGTGGTTCGGGGGAGCCCCGAACCGGCCTGGGCGACGTCACGGTGGTTGCCCGAAGCCGCCGGACGGCGTTTTCGGCCTCGACGGGCGGAGTGGTTTCGCCGCGCCGCCCTGCGGCACGTCCCGGTGCGGCGGTGGGTCGCGCGGTATCAGCCGATGGGCGCGATCATGATCGCGTCGAGGGCCTCCTGGGCGCGGGCGGCGTAGTGCCGGTTGGCCTCGGGTATGTAGCGGAAGCGGCCGTCGCAGCGCACGATGGCGATGGCCGCATTGCTCAAGCAGGCCAGATTTCTGGGCAGGTGGCGCACGTACGCCCGGCAACGATCTTCGTCGTAAGTGAAGTCACGCACATAGTGCAGGCGGTTCTCGATGTGCCAGTGGTTGCGCACGAGGTCGAGCAGCTCCTCGGGTCCGGCGCGCTCGGCGCCGAGCGAGGTAAGGCTCCAGGTGACCTCGATGCTGCGCTTGCCGGTCTTGAGGATCTCGCGCTCACGTTCGATGCACATCGCCTGGCGCCGCCCGTGGAGATTGGCGTAGCCGTCCCACTCGGCGGCGGAGAGGTCGACGACGGCGCAGCGCCGGCGCTCGATGCGGCCATGGCCCTTGTCGACGGTTTCGTGCCAGGCCGCATCGCTGAAGTCGATCGCCTTGAGGTCTTCGAGGATGGTCTCCTGGTTGTCCTTGACGGCGCTGACCACATAGTCGGCACGGCGCCCGAG
>CBDBLP010000002.1:457500-1386450 GCA_965207055.1 Alphaproteobacteria bacterium
AAGGCGCGCCGTAGACGGTGATAGCCCGGTACGGGTAAGCACAGCTGCGTCCTCGAGTAGGGCGGGGCACGGGAAACCTTGTCTGAACATGGGGGGACCACCCTCCAAGCCTAAGTACTCCTCGATGACCGATAGTGAACGAGTACCGTGAGGGAAAGGTGAAAAGTACCCCGACGAGGGGAGTGAAAGAGACCTGAAACCGGATGCCTACAAGCAGTGGGAGCGGGTTCGCCCGTGACCGCGTACCTTTTGCATAATGGGTCAGCGAGTTCGTCTCCGTAGCAAGCTTAAGCCGAGAGGCGTAGGCGCAGCGAAAGCGAGTCTGAATAGGGCGATTGAGTTACTGGGATGAGACCCGAAACCGGGTGAGCTAGCCATGGGCAGGTTGAAGGCGCGGTAACACGCGCTGGAGGACCGAACCCACCTATGTTGAAAAATGGGGGGATGACCTGTGGCTAGGGGTGAAAGGCCAAGCAAACCCGGATATAGCTGGTTCTCCGCGAAAACTATTTCGGTAGTGCGTCGCGTATATCCGCCGGGGGTAGAGCACTGGATGGGCTAGGGGGGTTCACAGCCCTACCAAACCTAACCAAACTCCGAATACCGGTGAGATCAATCGCGGCAGACAGACCATGGGTGCTAAGGTCCATGGTCGAAAGGGAAACAGCCCAGACCGCCAGCTAAGGTCCCTAAGTCATGGCTAAGTGGGAAAGGATGTGGGACGGCCAAGACAACCAGGAGGTTGGCTTAGAAGCAGCCATCCTTTAAAGAAAGCGTAACAGCTCACTGGTCTATTAGCTATCCTGCGCCGAAAATGTAACGGGGCTCAAGCCATGCACCGAAGCTGCGGGCGCGTGCTTGCACGCGCGGTAGCGGAGCGTTCCGTAGGCCTGCGAAGGGGTGCCGTGAGGTGCTCTGGAGGTATCGGAAGTGCGAATGCTGACATGAGTAGCGACAAAGAGTGTGAGAAACACTCTCGCCGAAAGTCCAAGGGTTCCTGCGTAAAGCTAATCTGCGCAGGGTGAGCCGGCCCCTAAGGTGAGGGCGAAAGCCGTAGCCGATGGGAAGAAGGTTAATATTCCTTCGCCTGCTGGATTGTGACGGAGGCCGACCGTTGTCACGGCTTATCGGATTGCCGTGGCAGCCTGGGTCTTCCAGGAAACAGCACCAGCGTATAGACCGTACCCTAAACCGACACAGGTGGACTGGTAGAGCATACCTAGGCGCTTGAGAGAACGGTGTTGAAGGAACTCGGCAAAATGCCTCCGTAACTTCGGGAGAAGGGGGCCCTGCGCTTGGGCAACCAGGCGTGGGGGGCACAGAGCAGGGGGTGGCGACTGTTTACTAAAAACACAGGACTCTGCGAAGCGGCAACGCGACGTATAGGGTCTGACGCCTGCCCGGTGCCGGAAGGTTAAGGAGCGAGGTGAGAGCCTCAAACCGAAGCCCCGGTAAACGGCGGCCGTAACTATAACGGTCCTAAGGTAGCGAAATTCCTTGTCGGGTAAGTTCCGACCTGCACGAATGGCGCAACGACTTCCCCGCTGTCTCCAACACCGACTCAGCGAAATTGAACTCTCCGTGAAGATGCGGAGTACCTGCGGTCAGACGGAAAGACCCCGTGCACCTTTACTACAGCTTTGCAGTGGTATTAGGAGCTCGATGTGTAGGATAGGTGGGAGGCTTTGAAGCATGGGCGCAAGCCTGTGTGGAGCCAACCTTGAAATACCACCCTTCGGGTTTTTGATATCTAACCGAGGCCCTTCAATCAGGGTCCGGGACCCTGCATGGCGGGTAGTTTGGCTGGGGCGGTCGCCTCCCAAAGAGTAACGGAGGCGCGCGATGGTGGGCTCAAGCTGGTCGGAAATCAGCTGTGGAGTGCAATGGCATAAGCCCGCCTGACTGCGAGGCCGACGGGCCGAGCAGAGACGAAAGTCGGCCATAGTGATCCGGTGGTTCCGTGTGGAAGGGCCATCGCTCAACGGATAAAAGGTACGCCGGGGATAACAGGCTGATCTCCCCCAAGAGTCCCTATCGACGGGGAGGTTTGGCACCTCGATGTCGGCTCATCACATCCTGGGGCTGGAGCAGGTCCCAAGGGTTCGGCTGTTCGCCGATTAAAGTGGTACGTGAGCTGGGTTTAGAACGTCGTGAGACAGTTCGGTCCCTATCTGCCGTAGGCGTTGGAGAATTGAGAGGATCTGCCCCTAGTACGAGAGGACCGGGGTGGACGGACCTCTGGTGGACCGGTTGTGGCGCCAGCCGCACCGCCGGGTAGCTAAGTCCGGACGGGATAACCGCTGAAAGCATCTAAGCGGGAAGCCTCCCTCGAGACGGGTTCTCCCTGAAGAGCCGTGGAAGACCACCACGTTGATAGGCCGGGTGTGGAAGCGTGGCAACACGTGAAGCTAACCGGTCCTAATCGCTCGATCGGCTTGATTCTTTGTGCGTGGCGTCAAGTGCGCCAGACGCCGAACTTGATCAGCAACACCAGCAATCGCCGCCAGGCAATCCCGCCCGGCGGCGCGGGTCGCCGCCGCCATCCAGGGCGCTGGCAGCCTCTGCGCGCGTTTCGCGCGCGTGGGCCCGGCCGGTGCTCGGCACGTGCGCGCAGCGTCCAGCATGCCGCGTCTCGCGGCCAGGGCCGCCGTCGCGCGCAAGGCAGCGCAAGCCGGGTATCGAGCGCCCGGTCTCGTGCGTATGGCGATGTTCTTCGATGACTTGGTGGTTATGGCGAGGGGCGAAGCACCCGATCCCATCCCGAACTCGGCCGTGAAAACCCTCAGCGCCGATGGTACTGCGTCTTAAGGCGTGGGAGAGTAGGTCGCCGCCAGGTCATCGAAGGACACCGCCGCCCGCTTCACGTCACGTGCGGGCGCTCAGCCGCACCCAACAAAGCCTCTTTCACGATCACGAAGCCAAGCCATGGCGCGGGGTGGAGCAGTCCGGTAGCTCGTCAGGCTCATAACCTGAAGGTCGTAGGTTCAAATCCTACCCCCGCAACCACTTAAAGCCCTTGAAAACATTGATGTTTTCAAGGGCTTTTTCATGTCCGGGCAGGCAGATTCGGCAGTTTGGCAAACTATTGGCAAACATTTTGATTCGCACCTCAGCTGTCAGGAGACGCAGTTTCCCCGTCAGGTTCGCGACCTAAAGGTGAGCGCCAGGAACCGGATTGTTTTCGTTCGGTCACGCGGTGACGGCAGGGGATAGTGTCACCGGTTTAGAGTTCGCCGCCAGTCTTTTCGGAGTGGTTGGATCCAGATGTCCTTCTTCGGCCGGTCGCGTCTGGTGTGGCGGTCGTATCGGCCGCGTCCCTGGGTGGTTCCGACGTGGGTCCAGCCGGACGCCTTGTAGAGTGCGCCGGTGAAGCGCGGGGTCTCGACGAAGGTCTCGATGAGCACGGGCGTGACGTTGTAGCGCTCGGTCCAGTCGTCGGGCAGTTGCCGGCGCACGAGCGAGAGGATATGCGAGCCCAGGTTCGGGATGACGATCCAGGGCAGAATAAGGAACCTCGGGTTGTCGATCACAAGCGGGAGGTTCTTCTCGCGCGACTGCGGCGTCCATCCGATGAAGCGGTCGCGGGGTGCGAGCTTTCGCGCCGCGGTGCTGAAGCCGAGCATGGCGATGGGCCGGCCGTCACGGTCGTGGACGGCGTAGCGCATCTGGGCGCCGACCAGGGTCTTGTAGCCGAGATAGTGGTAGCGGGCGACGAACTCGTTCCACAGCTTGCCCTCGCGGCTGTAGCGGACGGCAGGCCGCAGATCGAGCGGGCGAACCGCGTCGAGGGATGTCGGCGCGGGATGCACCGGCGGCTCGGTGTCGGGTCCGAAGATCATGGGCCGACGCGGCGGGCGCGGCCATTTCGGCGGCGGGAGGACGATCAGGCCGTCCTTGTGCATGGCCAGCATCGTCACCCTGGCCATCATGTCCTTGAGCCCGCCGTCAGGCTTGAACCAGCCGATGCGCCGGCAGAACTCCCTGGACAGCGCATGGCGGTTGGGCGGCGGAGAGGCGGCGATCAGCGCGCGCAGCAGCGCCATCTCTTCGGCGGTGAAGTCGCGCCCGTAGTACCGGCATTCGACGGCGGCAGTCATCCCGGCGCTATCAGCGCGCGCCTGCGTTCCTCGCTCATCGACCAGGGCAGCCACGGCGACGGGTCGTCCGGCGGTCGCCCGCCATTTTCAGCGCAGGATCGAAGCCACGTCTCAAGCCAGCGCCGGACATCGATGCCGTTGGTCTTCAGCGTGGCGACGACGGAGTACATCAGTGCCGTGAACCGGGCGCCGGTCTCGCTGTCGGAGCCGAACGAGAGCCGTCTTCCGATGACCGGGCCTCTGAGCGCCCTTTCCGCGGCGTTGTTGTCCATGGGGACCTGGGGCTTGTCGACGAAGACGCTCAGCCCGCTGCGATGGTTGAGCAGCGAGCGCAGCGCCTTGATCTCGCGCGCTCCCGCCGGCAAGACGGCAAGTTCCTGCTCGGCGTCCGCGAACAGGCGCTCGATCTCCGCTTCCAACGCGGCCTGCACGACGGTAAACGCCGCCGTCTGGCGTTCGAGAGCGGGGTCGTAATGTCCCAGCCTCGCCTCGTTCAGCTTGTAGATCGACGCGATTCGTTCGATCCACGTCTGGCACCAGTGCGTCAGCCCTGCCTGACCGGCCGCACCGTGGATGAAGTCGCGGCGCTGGTGCGCCCAGCACCAACACAGAATGACCGCGCCGCCGAGTTCGTGCGCCATCGTCTTGTAGGACGAGAGACGGTCGCAGACCAGGAACAGAATGCATGCCGTGCCGCCGAACAACTGCGTGGCGACCTTGGCGCTGCGGGACGGGTCGATGTGGAAGTAGACCGCATCGTCGCTCACCGAGGTCCACAACCACGCGCGGCTCGATCGGCCTGTCTCTCTCAGCGACTCGATGCGCCAGACGCTCTCATCGCCATGACGCACCGCGGCCTCGCTCTGGTGGCTGCGGATCGCTTCGTCGAACGGCTCGAACAGCGGCAGGAAGCGGGGCACGCTGTCGGCCAGCGTCCCGACCGAGATCGGCAGTCCCTGGTCCGACATCCATGCGGAGACCCGGTGCAGAGGCCGCAGACAGGCGTAGCGCTCGTACAGGAAGCATGCCCACACGCTGGTTCCGTAGGGCGTTCTCGGGAACAGCCTCGGCACCGGGGGCGCCGATACTTCCAGGGGCGACGATGCACAGCCGCAACCGCGGCGCCACCGGGGACGGACGATCCTGCGCCTGTGCGCCTTGACGGCGATCTCGAT
Organism: Alphaproteobacteria bacterium; assembly: GCA_965207055.1. Classification (GTDB taxonomy): domain Bacteria; phylum Pseudomonadota; class Alphaproteobacteria; order UBA828; family UBA828; genus WTGU01. Next base: position 462,773 of record CBDBLP010000002.1, read on the forward strand.
GATGGTCGAGGAACGCTCGCCGTTCGTCACGTAGGGCTTCCCGCAACAGGAACACATGCGGGCATTCCTCGGCGGGTTGCGCTCTTCCTTCTTCTCCTCAAGCGCGGGCCGCTGGGTGCGGCCGTGGCCGGCGGCGCCGGGCTGCTGGCCGCGCTTGCGCTCCGAGCGCGGCTTGTCCTGCTGCTCGCTCCTGCTGCCGAAGAGGGCTTTCTGCAGCACGGCCGCGCTTGCACGAAGCCTTGCGTATTTCGCCTCCAGCGTCTCGATCCGGCGCCGCGATACCCTCACGGCTTCGCGCAGTCGGGCTTCCGCCTTCTCCCTGCCGGTCCTTGCCGACTTCGCGGCCTTGCGCAACCGGGCATTCTTCCTGGAAAGCAACTTGATCGCTGCCTTCTGCCGCCGCGATCTTCTGAGCGCCACACGCAGCTCGGTGGTCCTATTGGACAACGCCCTCGTCAGCGTCTCCCTGGCCGCGCGATGCCTGGCATCCCGGGCCTTGACAGCCTCTGAGGCCCGCATGGCCCTGCGCAGCCGGCGGATCTCCCTCGACTGTGACTCGATCGTCTGCTTCTGGCGCCATGATCTCGCGAGCGCCGCACGCAACTGAGGGCCCGCGATGGGCCCGGACAGCGTTTTCTTCTCCGCCAGAAGCTTGGCGAGCTTGGTCTTCATGGCCGCCTTGCCGGCCTTGGCCCCGTCCAGGGCAATGCGCAGCCAGAAGACCTCGTCGGACAGCGACCGAACCCTGTCCGATTGATCGCGCAGCCGTCTCAGCGTCGCGCGGAGTTGAATGTCCCGGTCGAACTGTTGACGTATGGTCTCCTTGTGCTTCTCCGACGCCTGTTCCTCACGGGCCAGCCGCTTGGCCAAACGGGCGACCTCCCTGTTCAGCCGGGTCACCTCCTTGCGCAGCTCGCCGCGTTCCGCGCGCAGGGCGTCGATCGTGGCCTTCCGGTGCTCGACCGGCCGCGGCGTCGCACGCGGCCCGCGGCTCTCCTTGTCGGCCTTTGTGATCGGCCTGCGCCTGGCCGGCTCGATGCCGGCTTCGGAAAGCAGCTTCTCCAGCCGTGTCACTTCGGCCTGCAACGCAAGGGCGTTCTTCGCCGCGCGGCGGACGTCCTTCGTCTCCTCGCGGGCAGCCTGCAACTTGGTCCGGTTCGCGTCGGCCTGCCACTTCAGGGAACCCGCCCTGGCGCGGGCGTCCACCTCCGCTCGCCGCAACTCGTCGCAGCGCGCTTCGGCCGCGTCTGCTCGCGAGCGCTCCCGCTCCGCGCGGGCATGTGCCTGCTCGTACAGGGACCGCCCGTCACCCGCCTCGCGCGCCGGGGCGGACGCGGAGGACGACAGAATTCCGTCGTCCCCCTCGATCAGCGCCAGGTCTGCTCCGAAATCCTCGTCGCGGCTCGCCATGCGCGGAAGCTAGCGCATGTCGAATCGCGTTACCAGTCCCGAATTTCTACATGTGGTGGTGTGGATGAAGGCAGCCCCAGCATCTGCCCCGTCACCCGGTAACCGAACGAATACACCGGATTACCACGATCGGGACGTGCTCGTCTCCGGCCGAGGTGCGGGAACGCCTCGCAGGGTTCAGAAGATTGCGGCCGTTTCGACCATGTCGCGATGTCGTCAGTAGCGTGAGGCCGGCTGAGCCGTGCCCGGCCACGGCGCGCACCGGCCAGATGGTCGGCCCGCGGCGTTCGTCGAGGACCGCGGCCAGGGAGGGACGGCCTGCGCCGACGCCGGCCGGTCCGTCGAAGTCGATCCAGGGCGAGCAGTCGAGGTCGCGGCGCTCCGGTCCGGCGGCACGGAGCGGGTGTACTCCGGTGCGTGTGAGCACTCCGCCCTTGCCGCGGCCATGAACGCATCCCCGATGTGTCACGCGTCGATTTCCGGGTTGGCCTGCTTGCCGCTTTCCGCGGGTCTGGTGTTGGGACATTGGGAACTAGAATTCGTACCGGAGCGCCGCGAGCAATGCGTGGGTCTGGTAGTCGGCGGCGGTCTCGTCGATCCGGACCGGGATTTCTCTGCGGGTGCCGTCCTCGCGGTAGCGCACGATGGCGATGTCGCCGGCATCGGTCCGGATCTCTCCCGCATCGATATAGCGGTAGCTCAAGTCGAGATGGGTGCTGCCGCCGATCGGTATCGCGATCCCGGCGGTCAACATCCAGGTGAAGTTCCGCCCGCTTCCCCCGGGAAGGGCGGTGAAGGGGATCTCTCCGCCCGGACCCCGGCGCAGCGGGCCCTGCGGATCGTCCGGTTCGGGGAAGCGCTGGACGTAGCCGCCGAGGCGGTAGCCGGTGATCCCGAGCCCGGCACCCAGAAAGGGCCGCGCCCGGCGGCCCGGGGCGATGTCCCATGCCGGGAAATCGTGGAACCCGGCAAGGAGAAGCTGCCAGGTGTCCAGGGTTGCCTTCGACGGCTGGCGCGCGCCCGAGGTCCGGTAGTTCGTGTTGCCCCGCCAGTCCAGGGCACGAGCCCAGCCGAGTTCCAGTTGCGCGCGCAGCCGGTACGGCAGGCGGACGCCCGCCGCCAGATGAAACCGCAGACCGTCGTCGAAGGCGCCGGCGTCGAAGATCTGCGGGCTTCCGTAGAGCGCGGCATTGCCGGCGTCGGCGCCATCGACGAACCGGGCGTCCCGCGCGCGGACCAGGGCCACGCCTGCGCTCAGATAGGGGGCGTACGAGGCGGCGTCCGCCCCCGCCGCGCGGAGGTCTTCGGCGGCAGCGGCGGTCCGCCCATGGGCGGCCAGGACCCACACGGCCACGACAAGCGGCAGGAGCGCTGTCCGGAACCGCGCGCCGTCGATCCGATGCATGTCTGCCTCGCGCCCCGTGTTCGGCGCCCGGCGTGCAGCACCGACCGGGCAGCGTCAAGAGGGATCGGCAACCTGTCGTGCCGCCGGACCGCGCGACCCTGCCGGTCCCGCCACGTTTCTGCCCAATGCCTTCCGGGCATGAAATTCGCGCGGACCGGCATTTTCGTTTTGCGCGCCGCCCCGCTAACGAGGGATAGCGGAAAGGGAAGAGCGCGGTGCGCCCGGGCCGGGGCCCCGGCGGCGGCTTGCGGAGCCGGATAAGAATTTCCGATAGTCGCCATCGCAAAATCCAACTGGCCCCGGGCGGCCGCGATCCCACCTGACTCCCGAAGCGCATCCCCTGCGGACGCGCGCCCACAGGAATACAGGGGAACGGGGCGATGACCGCACGAAGCGACGAGTGCCGGCATGGCGAACGCGGGAGCGAGACGGCATGAACCCGGACGACTCCTTCGAGCGCTGCCTCGGGTTGCTGCACGAGGCCGCCCTCGACGACGCCCGCTGGCCCGCCGCCTCGGCGCTGATCGACGAGGCCTGCGGCGCCGGGGGCAATGCCCTGACGGTCGGCGAAGCGACCGGCGGCGAGCACCGCATCCACTTCTCCCGCCTGCTCTACCGCGGCGAGAGCCGGCAGGACGTGGTGCGCGAGTATTTCGGCGTGCACTACCCCCAGGACGCAAGCATGCGCCGCCTGATGGACCGTCCCGAAGGCCGGCCGGTCCATCTCCCCGAGCTCTGGAGCGAGGACGAGCGCAGGACGTCGCCGGTGTACAACGAGGGATGGCGCCTGCTGGGCGCCCGGGACGGCCTGAACGCGCATTTCCGCGATCCGGACGGCCTGCGCCTGGTCTGGAGCCTGGCCGACCCCGTCGGCAGCGAGGGCTGGGAGTGCGCCCGGCTCCGGCTGATCGAGCGCCTGCTGCCGCACGTCCGGCAGTTTGTCCGCGTGCGGCAGGCGCTGGCGTGTTGATGACGGTCTAAACCCGCGTTTATTCGCTTTTTTAGGGGCGCGTGATTTAGGTGGCGGCGTGGTTGACGGGTTTATGTTCCCGATGAGTTGACCGCTTCTGTTGTTGCTTGGCCTGTGGGGAAGTGGTCAGGCGCGGAGCGGCTGTCCACTTGTCCACAGGCCTCTTGCCGTCGCCAGGTTTGCCCAGCTTCGCACACCTGACATCGAGATCGCCGGGGGTAGAGTCGGGCCGCTGAGAACGATGCGGCGCCGGCCTCGTTTGCTTGGTGGCAAGAGCCGGCGCCGCACTCCCCGTGCCGTGCCCGGCACGGCCCAGATGCACAGTATCGTGCGGGATTTAGCGGGGGTCGAGCCCGTTCTCATCGACCGCCGCGATGCAGAACTTTGGCCGCCTGTTCCACTGTCCGCAGTGCCACCAGCAAGTCGTTCTCTGCCCCCGCTGCGACCACGGCAACCACTACTGCTCCCGAGAGTGCAGCGAGAACGCGCGCCGAGCGTCGCAGCGTCTTGCCGGGCGGCGCTACCAGGACGGTCTGCCGGGGCGTCGCAAGCACGCGGCACGCCAGAGACGCTATCGGGACCGGCAGCGCTGCCGGACGGCTCAAAGCGAGGCCTGCGGGCGGAAAGTGACGCATCACCCTTCGACCCGTCAGCACCGCCGTGTTGTCGTGCCAGGGACGCCGAAGAGGCGTCGCGGCACACGGCCCTTCGGGGACGAGGAGCCCCCCGGGGTCTTCCGCTGCAGCATCTGCGGCCGGTTCTGCGCGGTGTTCGTCCATCCGGGCCTGCGCACGGTGCGGCACCCGGCACGAGAGAGGTGAGATGACCATAGACAGGGAGACCAGGACGGAGATCCTGCGGCTTTATCATGCCGAGAAGTGGAAGATCGGCACGATCGCGCGTCAGCTCGGCGTCCATCACGGCACCGTCCGGCGCGTGCTCAAGGACGCCGAGGAGCCTCGGCAGCGCAAGCCGCGGCCCTCGAAGCTCGATCCCTTCATCCCCTTCATCCAGCAGACCCTGAAGAAATATCCGAAGCTGCCGGCCAGCCGGCTCTACGAGATGGTGTGCGGGCGCGGCTACCGGGGGAGCCAGAGCCACTTCCGCCGCGTCATCGCCCCCATGCGGCCGAAGCCTGAAGCCGAGGCCTATCTGCGGCTGAAGACCCTTCCGGGCGAGCAGGCCCAGGTCGACTGGGCCCACTTCGGCAAGGTCAGGATCGGGCGCGCGGAGCGCCCGTTGATGGCCTTCGTGATGGTGCTCAGCTACTCGCGCCGCATCTTCCTGCGCTTCTACCTGGGCGCGGGCATGAACAACTTCCTGCGCGGCCATATCGACGCCTTCGAGACCTGGCAGGGGGTGCCGCGCGAGATCTGGTGCGACAACCTGAAGAGCGTTGTGCAGGAGCGCCGCGGGACCGCGATCCACTTCAACCCCCGCTACCTCGACTTCGCCGCCCACTACCGTTTCCTGGCGCGGCCTGTCGCGATCGCGCGCGGCAACGAAAAAGGGCGCGTCGAGCGCGCCATACGCTATGCACGCGACAGCTTCTTCGCCGCCCGGGAGTGGCGCGACATCGACGACCTCAACGCCCAGGCCGAGGCCTGGTGCGAGGGCATCGCCGCGGACCGCCCCTGGCCCGAGGACCGCTCGGTCAGCGTGCGCGAGGCCTTCGAGAAGGAGCGCAGCTCCCTCATGGCCTTGCCCGGCGACCGCTTCCCCGCCGATGAACGGGTCGAGGTCGTCATTGGCAAGACGCCTTACGCCAGGTTCGACCTCAACGACTACAGCGTCCCCCACACCCATGCGCGGCACACCCGCGTCGTCATGGCGACGCTGGACGAGGTCCGCATCCTCGACGGCACGGACGTCATTGCCACCCATCCGCGCAGCTTCGACAAGGGTGCCTGCATCGAGATCCCCGAGCACATCGCCGAGTTGGCGAAGAAGAAGCGCCACGCCCGGCGCATTCGCGGGCAGGATCGCCTGGTCAAGGCTGCGCCCAACAGCGAGCGCCTGCTCGACGAGGCCGCCAAACGCGGCGGCCATCTCGGCTCCATCGTCGGCGCCCTGCTGCGCCTGCTCGACGAGTACGGCGCCGCCGAGCTCAAGGCCGGCATCGACGAGGCGCTGGAGCGCGACGTCCCCCATTCCAACGCCGTGCGCCTGAGCCTCACCCGCCGCCGCGAACAGCAGAACAAGCCCCCGCCCATCCCGGTCGAGTTGCCCGACGATCCCAAGGTCCGCGGCATCGCCGTCCGCGACCACGACCTGACGGAGTACGACGGCCTGGCGGGCGAGGCCGAGGAGGAGGACAGCGAAGAATGAGCGACAACCTCATGAACCGTGCCCGGGCGCTCGGCCTGCACGGCCTCATCGCCCACTGGGACGAGGTCGAAGACTGCGACTGGCTGACCGCGCTGATCGCTTGGGAAGAAGAAGAGAGGCGCGCCCGCAGCCTCAAGCGCCGCCTCGCCGATGCCCGGCTCGGTGAGTTCAAGCCCCTCGCCGACTTCAACTGGGACTGGCCGCGCAGTTGCGACCGCATGGCCGTCGAGGACCTAATGAGCCTCAGCTTCCTCAACGAGGCCGCCAACGTCGTCCTGGTCGGCCCCAACGGCGTCGGCAAGTCCACAATTGCCGCCAATATCGCCCACCGCGCCGTCCTCGAGGGCCACACCGTGCGCTTCGCCACCGCAGCCAGCATGCTCGGCGAACTCGCCGCCCTCGACTCGGACACCATGCTCCAGCGAAAGCTGCGCTTCTACGCCCGCCAGCACCTGCTGGTGATCGACGAGGTGGGGTACCTCTCCTACAGCAATCGCCACGCCGACCTGCTGTTCAACATCGTCTCAAGCCGGACCCGGCAGAACTCCACCATCATCACCACCAACCGCCCCTTCTCCGAGTGGGGCGAGGCCTTCCCCAACGCCACCTGCGTCGTGGCCCTGGTCGATCGCCTCGTCCACAACGCCGAGATCATCGCCATCGACGGCGATTCCTACCGCCGCAAGGAGGCCGAGGAGCGCCAGAAGCAGCGCAGCGCAGAGCGCCGACGCCGGCGTGAGGCAAAAGCGAGCCGAAGACCAGGCAAGGGCGGCCCGCAGGACACCGGGGGCGTCTGAGGCGGCATAATCGTGCGCCAGCTACGCCCATGGGATCGGCGGCTGCAGGCAGAGGGGCTGCGCGGCTGTCCCCTCGAAGACGTCGCCCGCGCCCTCGGCTACCGCCGCGATCCCGACGACGACGCTCGCTGGAGGCGTCTCGGATCGGTCGTCACCATCAACCGCTTCATGTTCTACGACCATCTGCGCGGCGAGGGGGGCGCCGGTGCCGTCGACCTGGTGGTCCATGCCCAACGATGCACCGTGCCCGACGCCCTGGCCTTCCTCGCGAAACTGCCGGGACGCTCCCGGCGCTCCCCGGAGTGCCTCTGTCCACGGCTGCCGCGTCCGCAGGAGCGGCACTGGCCCGCAGTGGAACGCTACCTCGTCGACGAGCGCGGCCTCTCGCCCGTCCTCCTCGCCCTGTGCCGCGACCTCGGGCTGGTCCACGCCGACCGCCACGGCAATGCCGTGTTCGTCTGTCGAGACGCCGCAGGGGTCGCGACCGGCGCCGAGATCGTCCCCACCGGCGCCCACTGCAGTGCGGCTGCCGGCGTCGGCGAAGCTGCCCCATCCCCGCTCGCGCGCGGCGGCTTCTGGGTATCGTGGGAGCTCGACTGGCCGCAATCCGTGCTCATCGCAAAGAGCGCCGTCGACGCCCTGTCCGCCCTCTCCCTCCAGCTCATGCCGGTCGAACACAGGGCATGTGCCGTGGTCTCCACCGGGATCGTCACGCCAAGCCTCCCCGCCTGGATCGAGGACTGGAGCCCCCGCCGCATCTTCTGTGCCTACGACGCTACCCCCGGCGGCGATAACGCCGCCGAACGGCTGTTCCGAAGGGACAGCAGGGTCGTCCGCGTGCGACCCGCCCTCGACGGCGACGACTGGAACGACATGCGCAGGCGCGACCTCGAAGGCAATATGCTCGAGATCGACGATCGCCTCATCAGTTGAATAACAGCAGGACCCCTCAGCCAAACCTGCAAGGCCGCTCTCGCGCCACCGCGATCACGACGACCCACACCACAAGCCTGACAGCGCTCAGCACTGCACGGTGCTACGCTGATCGACGCTCCACCACGCCAAGCGGTCTAAATGAGCGAATACGCGCGCTTTTGCGTGATCGCCAACACTGGCGGCGGCCGAGGCGCTGGGCGCCGGCCCGGCGGGCTTGCTGGAGAGCGGGCGCATCGGCGCGGTGCAGCTGGACCGCGGCGGGCGGGTGCTGGCGGCGAACGCGCCGGCGCTGGAGATCCTGCACCGGGGCGACGGGCTGGTCGACCGCGACGGCGCCCTGGACGCCCGGCTGCCGGCGGACCGCAGCTGCCTGCGGCGGCTCCTGGCGCGGGCGCTGCCGGACGCGTGGGGCGCGGCCGCGGCCGGCGGCTCGATGACGGTCCGGCGCCCTTCGGGGCACGCGCGGCTGGCGCTGCACGTCATGCCGGTGGGCAACGCGGCGGCGGACTTCGGGGGGCGCCGGGTGGCGGCGCTGGTGCTGGCGGTCGACCCGGCGCGGCGGGCGCGCATCGACCCGCAGCGGGTGGCGGCGGTGCTCGGCCTGTCGCCGTCGGAGAGCCGGATGGCGGCGCGGCTGGCCGAGGGCCTGCGGGTGCAGCAGATCGCCGGGGCCGAGGGCTGGACCGAGCTCTATGTGCGCTGGCTGGTCAAGCGGGTCTACCGGAAGCTCGGCATATCGGGGCAGGTCGCGCTGGTGCGCCACGTCCTGGCGGCGGACGCCCTGCCGCGGCGCTGACGGTCCGCCGGCAGCCGGCGCTGCCGGCACGGTCGCGATACCCCAACATTGGAGGATTTTGCAGGGGTCTGGGCCCGAATACGCTCGCACGATCAGGAAACCGTTGCGGCCCGGTGGCCCGGCCGGTGAGGGCCCGCCCCGGCCCGCGCGGTGCGACGGGGAGTGGATCGATGGCCGCGATCCTTGTCGACAGTTCCGTTCCCAAAGACGGCGCTTGCGGCACGATGCGGCGCCCGGCCTGCGGGCGTCATCGGTCGCCGCTGGCGCCGCGCCCGGCCTTCCGTGCGCGGCGTGGTCATGTCCGGGGGGAGGATTCGGGCCGGTACCGGGCGGCCGCAACGCCGAACCGCCGCGCGGAGGCCGGCCGAACGGCGAAAGGGCAGGGATATTCGGACGGGGGCGCCGGTCTGCCGGGGGCGGGCTCCGGGGCGCTCCGGATCGGGTTTGCGCTCGATAGCTCTTACTATCGGTTGCTATCGTCCCCAAAACCGCATTGTCCGGCGTGGCGCTCCGGACGCCGGCCTTATGAGCCGATAGCCGCTGACCCTTGAAATACCCCCACTTTTCGCGTTTTGCAAGCTCCTTCGCCGCCCCTGCCGGGCATGCCGGCATCCAGAATTATTGCGCTCGATAGTTGTTTTTGAGTCCCCATCCGACAGGCTTCCATTTCCCCTCCAGAGCGCCTTCCGGCCCGGTTTCAGGGCCGTCCGGGCCGCTGCGCCATGATAGCGCCAAAGCACGGTTCCGCCATATCCCCGTGCGGTCATGCGCGCCCCTGCAGTCTTGCGAGCCGGGCTGCGCCGCTCTGGCAGGCCTGCAACCGCGCGCCGTAGCGGCTCACCATGGCGGTCGACTTCCAGCGCCCGGCATGGAGGATCGCCGGCATCTCGATGCCGGCGCCGATCATGTCCTGGGCCGCGCCGACCCGCGTGCTGTGCCCCGACAGGCCGCCGACCGCGCTGGCAGGCAGGTCCGCCGCGCGCGCCATCGCCTTGAAGATGCGCGGCACCTGGCCGGGCGGCAGCGGGCCGCCGACGTTGCCGCCCTTGCCGACCGAGCGGAACAGGGGGCCGTCCGCGATACCGCCCCGTTCCAGCCAGACGCAGACGAGCGCCAGGCTGTCCGGCGCGATCCAGACAATCTCGCCCTCGCCCTCCTGGTCGGTCTTGCTGCGGCGCACCAGAACCGTCGCGCCGCCGTCCATTTCCTCGAGCAGGTCGGGCACTTGCAGGGCTGAGAGCTCGCTCCGGCGCAGCATGCCGTCATAGGCCACCGCGAGCAGCGCGCGGTTGCGGTCGTCGATGAGCCTCTCGCCCGCCATGTCCAGCAGGCGGTTGCGCAGCGGCCAGGTGAGCCCCTTCGCCTGGTCCTGCCGGCGGCCCTTCCGGCGGTGCATGCGCTTGAGCGCGAGGCGCACGGCCTCGCTCTTCGCCGCGTTGGCGCAGCCGACGATCCGGTGGGCGATGTCGATGCTGGTGACGTAGCGGCGCACCGTGGCCGGGGCCTTGACCTCCGCCATGGCGTCGACGAACGCCGCAACCGTCTCCGGGGCGGCCGGCAGCGCCCGCAGGCCGCGCACCGCGCACCACGCCGCATAGATCGCCAGGTCCGACCGCAGCGCCCGCTCGGTGTTGTCGCTGAACGCCCCGCTGCCGGCCCGGACAAATCGTCCGAGCGCCTCCGCCTCCGCCGCCTCGCCGTTCGATTGCGACCTCTCCGGAACGTCGAACGGGGTCTCTACGAACATCGGCGCGCCTCCGGAAGGTCAGGGGTCCCGCCCCCGGATTGCGCTCGCGAATAAGAGCTATCGAGCGCGAACCGGTTGCATGGGGCTGTGACGAGAGCAGGAGGCAGCGTCGGATGACACGGGTTATAGCGGTCTCATACCAGGATGGTTCCGGCTGTATAATGGAGCCGGGAGCCGGGAGCCGGGAGCCGGGAGCCGGGAGCCGGGCTGCGTCCGCTATCCGGGCGGCGCTCTCCGGCATCCACCGCATTCCTGCCGCGCGGCTGACGCCATGAGCGGCGTCCTTCGCACGCAGCGGGAGCGCGCGTCCCGCCAGCCGGCGTCCCGCCTCCGCCGCACGGCGGCGCGGGTTGCTTCATCCGTTCCGGGTTTCCTGCGCCTGTTGCCCGCGCGCGCGGCATCGCGGCTCGCACCTCTGGCGCTGCTGCTGGCGGCGCTCGCCTTCGCCCAGCCCGCAACCGCGCAGACGACCGTCGATCTGATCGCCAACGACGGGCAGACGTCCGCGGATGCCGATGCCGGTACCTACGGAACGTTTTACGCGACGTCGTTCACCACCGGCAGCCACAGCACCGGCTACGAGCTGACGCGCGTGGCCGTGTGGCTGAAGAAGGACGGGTCGGAGTCACGCACCGGTAGCGGCGTCCGTGTGAACATCTACACCGAGGCTGCCGGGACCCCGGGGGTGGCGATCGGGTTCGGAAGAATCTCGACTGAACCAACCACATCCTGGGCAGGGTATGGGCTCGACATACGCCCCGGTCCCCTTTTAACTCTCCCGGTCGGCATCGATCTGGCCGCCGACACCACGTATTGGGTCGAGGTCACCTCCACATCGAATCAGGGTACGGAAGACGATCACTATTTCGTTGGCGGAACGTCGTCGGACAACGAAGATTCGGGCGGGCTGGCGGGGTGGAGCCTCGGGAACGACCGCCTGTTGAGGGCGTCGGACGGCACATGGGACGCCACCAACACCAACGCGAACGCCCTGCGGCTGGAGCTGCGCGGCAGCACACGCGCGGCCGCCAACCTGCCGTCTGCGCCCACCGGGTTGACGGTGAGCGCCGGGTCCGGTCCGGGCAGCCTGGATGTGATCTGGACGGCGCCTTCCGGGACGATATTGGACTACGACCTGCGCTACTACGAGGGGAGCACGGACCCGACGGACGCGGCGGACTGGGTCGAGGAGCATGAGACGGACGGCCTGGACACGACAGACAGTCAAACTGCCGCGGCGACGATCACCGGCCTGAAGTCGGGCACCGCCTACCGGGTGCAGGTGCGCGCGGCGAGCGTCGACGGCGAGGGCGCGTGGTCGGCCTCGGTCGACGGCACGGCGACGAGCGCCTTCCCGCCGCGGGCGCCCACCGGGTTGACGGTGAGCGCGGGAACCAATTCGGGTGAGCTGGACGCGAGCTGGACGGCGCCCTCGGGGCCGATCACGGACTACGACCTGCGCTACTACGAGGGGTCTGCGGATCCGACGGACGCGGCGGACTGGGTCGAGGAGCATGAGACGAACGGCCTGGGGACGGCAGACAGCACTTCGACCTCGGCGACGATCAAGGGGCTGAAGTCGAGCACCGCCTACCGGGTGCAGGTGCGCGCGGGGAATGCCTATGGCGAGGGCGCGTGGTCGGCCTCGGTCGCCGGCACGACGCGCGCGGCGTCGGGGACGAACCGCGCGCCGCGGGTGCTGACGCCAAGTGGAAACACTGGAGAAGGGGCGAACGCCTGCAAGCTGTGGACTGACACGAGCCAACCGGCCAATACGATCAGCGCCAACGCTGGGACCTCGACTACGCAGGTGCTAAAGACCCGCGGCACCGAAACGGAGGACTGGCCGGCCACCTGCGCCGTCGGGTCAGGCAATACAAGTGTTCCGGTTTTCGACGACCTGGACGGCGGAGACCTGTACTACACGCTCTCGTACACGCTGCCGGACAATGTTCGTGGGTTGGGAGGTAATGCGCCCTTCTTTTTATTGGGAGACGGAATATCCGCTAGAGCTGTCGCCATCGGATCGGATACGAACGTCCGGATAGACCTGACGGCAAGGGACGACCAGGGGGCCTCGGCCAGCGCGTGGGTCAGATTTACAGTGAAGCTGATGCCGAACGCGGTGGGCGCGCCGAGTTTCAGCGCCACGGTGGCCGACCAGACGGCCGTCACGGGCACGGCGTTCTCCCTGGTGCTTCCCGCGGCGACGGGCGGCGACGTGACCACTCCCTTTGTTGGTGCTGCGATCAACTCCCCCTACACGTACGCCGTGAGCGGGCTGCCGGCGGGGCTGTCCTTCGATGCGGCGACGCGCAGGGTCTCGGGAACGCCGAGTGCGGCCGGGACCTTCACGGTGGCCTACACCGCCGACGACGCCGACGCGCTGTATTCCCTGAAGGCGTCTGCGGACGCGTCCGACACTGCGGACGCGGCGAGCCAGACCTTCACGATCGAGGTCGGGGCGCTGCCGTCGGCGCCCACCGGGCTGACGGTGAGCGCGGGGACCAATTCGGGCGAGCTGGACGCGAGCTGGACGGCGGCCTCGGGGACGGTCACGGACTACGACCTGCGCTACTACGCGGGGTCTGCGGATCCGACGGACGCGGCGGACTGGGTCGAGGAGCACGAGACGGACGGCCTGGGGACGGGGGACAGCACTTCGACCTCGGTGACGATCAAGGGGCTGAAGTCGAGCACCGCCTACCGGGTGCAGGTGCGCGCCGCGAACGCCTATGGCGAGGGCGCGTGGTCGGCCTCGGTCGCTGGCACGACGGGCTCGCCGCCGGGGACGAACAACGCGCCGCGGGTGATAACGGAAGTTGCGGATGTTCAACAGGGGGAAAACGCCTGCAAGCTGTGGACCGACAAGAGCAAACCGGCTTCGTCGAAACCCACCCCCGCCGGGACCGGGGTTAGGATATGGCTAAAGACTCGCAACAACGAACAAACGGATTGGCCGGCCACCTGCAGTCGTGGCAATACCCAGGTTGCGCCGGTTTTCGACGACCAGGACGGCGGAGACCTGTACTACACATGGTCGTACACGCTGCCGGACAACGTTCGTGGGATCGGAGGTAACAAACTAGTTACCATTTCTACTAAGGGGACCACCGGACAAGACACACTGGCGGCCCAAGCTGTCGCCATCGGATCGGCAACAAGCGTCCGGGTCGACCTGACGGCAAGGGACGCGCACGGGGCCTCGGCCACCGCGTGGGTCAGGTTTGACGTGGCCGTGATGCCGAACGCCGTGGGCGCGCCGAGTTTCAGCGCCACGGTGACCGACCAGACAGTCGTCACGGGCACGGCGTTCTCCCTGGCGCTTCCAGCGGCGACCGGCGGCGACGTGAGCACTCCCTTTCTTGGCGAGGCGATCAACTCCCCCTACACGTACGCCGTGAGCGGGCTGCCGGCGGGGTTGTCCTTCGACGCGGCGACGCGCACGGTCTCCGGAACGCCGAGTGCGGCCGGGACCTTCACGGTCACCTACACCGCCGACGACGCCGACGCGCTCTACTCCCTGAAGGATTCTCCGTCCGCGGCCGACACTGCGGACGCGGCGAGCCAGACCTTCTGGATCCAGGTCAGGGGCGATGCAGCGCCGGCGGCGCCCACCGGCGTGACCGTGAGCGCGCCGCTCCCCGGTTCGGGCGGTACGAGCAGCCTGAATGTGAGCTGGACGGCGCCCTCCGGGACGGTCACGGACTACGACCTGCGCTACTACGAAGGGGCTGCGGATCCGACGGACGAGGCCGACTGGGTCGAGGAAGGGGAGGCCGGCAGCCCGCCGGATCCGGGCACTGCGACCTCGGCGACGATCGCCGGGCTGAAGGCGGGCCGCGCCTGGCGGGTGCAGGTGCGCGCGGCGAACGCCGGTGGCGAGGGCCCGTGGTCGGCCTCGGCCTGGAACAACACGTACCCGGACACCACGGCGCCGGTCCTCCAGAGCGCCAGGGTGAACGGCGCCGGGACGCATCTGACGCTCTACTACGACGAAAAGCTGGACGCCGCTTTCGCCCCGAAGCACAATGCGTTCGCGCTCTTCGTGGCGGGCACGCGCAGAGCAATCCCGTATAATAACCTTCCCGGCGGGGCGCTCCCCGTCACCGTGGACGGCTCCACGGTGACGATGGGACTGGGCCCGCCGGCGTTGACCGTCGGCAAGGAGTTGGCGGTGACCTACGACGCGGCCGGCGCCGCGTCCCCCATCCGGAACCCGGCGGGGCTCCTCGCGGACAGCCTCGTCAAGCAGCCGGTGATCAACACCGTGGGAGACTCGACCGCACCCGCGCTTTCGCTCGCGGAGGTGAGCGGGTCGAGGCTGACACTCTACTACAACGAGAACCTGGACGCGGCCTTCATACCGGCCAGGACCGCCTTCTCGGTCTCGGTGGATGGCGCCACCCGGACACCGACGCACGTCGCCGTGTCCGACGGTTCGGTGACGTTGACCCTGGTCCCGGCAGTGCGGCTCCGCGAGCAGGCGGTGACGGTGACCTACACGGTGCCCGGCACGAAACCCATCCAGGACCTGGCGGGGAACAGGGCGGCCGCCCTCACCGGCCATGCGGCGACCAACAAGACGCACGAGCACGGGTTGAAGGTGAGCGCGGGGACCGGTTCGGGCAGCCTGAACGCGAGATGGTCGGCGCCCTCCGGGGTGACGGTCACGGACTACGACCTGCGCTACTACGAGGGGAGCACGGAGCCGACGGACGCGGCGGACTGGGTCGAGGAGCACGAGACGGACGGCCTGGGGACGGCGGACAGCACGGCGACCTCGGCGACGATCAAGGGGCTGAAGGCGGGCACCGTCTACCGGGTGCAGGTGCGCGCGGCGACCGCCGACGGCGAGGGCCCGTGGTCGTCCTCGGTCAGCGCCACGACGCGCGCGGCGTCGGGGACGAACCACGCGCCGAAGGCGATGACAAGCAAAACCGGAGACACGACCAACGCCTGCAAGCTGTGGACCGACACGAGCCAACCGGCTGCCACGATCAACGCCTCCGCTGGGGCAACGGTTTCGCAAGCCCTAAAGGTTCGCGGCACCGAAACGAAGGTATGGCCGGATAGCTGCACCAGAACAGCCAACCCAATTCCGCCGGTTTTCGACGACCAGGACGCCGGAGACCTGTACTACACGTTGTCATACACGCTGCCGGCCAACGTTCGTGGGTTCGGAGGCGGCGTACCCTTCTATTTTTCAGGCAACCGACTATGGGCTAAAGCTGTCGCCATCGGATCGGATACGAACGTCCGGGTAGACCTGACGGCAAGGGACGAACACGGGGCGTCGGCCACTTCGTGGGTCAGATTTGCAGTGAAGAGGATGGCGAACACCGTGGGCGCGCCGGCGTTCAGCGCCACGGTGGCGGACCAGACGGCCGACGGGGGCACGGCGTTCTCCCTGGTGCTTCCCGCGGCGACGGGCGGCGACGTGAGCGCCTTCAGTACGGCGATCAATTCCCCCTACATGTACGCCGTGAGCGGGCTGCCGGCGGGGCTGTCCTTCGACGCGGCGACGCGCACGGTCTCGGGAACGCCGACCGCGGCGGGGAGCTTCCCGGTGACCTACACCGCCGACGACGGCGACGAGGATTACTCCCTGAGGGCGTCTCCGGACGCGGACGACCTGGCGGACGCGGCGACCCAGACCTTCACGATCGAGGTCGGGGCGGCGCCGGCGGCGCCACCGCCGCCGGCGGCGCCCACCGACGTGACCGCGGCGCCGACGGGCACCAGCCTGGCGGTGAGCTGGACGGCGCCCTCCGGGACGATCACGGACTACGACCTGCGCTACTACGCCGGGAGCGAGGACCCGGCGGACGATGCCGACTGGGTCGAGGACGGGGAGGCCCTCGGCCTGCCGGATCCAGGCACATCGACCTCGGCGACGATCGCCCGCCTGATCACGGACACCGTCTACCGGGTGCAGGTGCGCGCGGCGAGCGCCAACGGCGAGGGCGCGTGGTCCGACTCGGCCAGCGCCCGGATCGACACCACGGCGCCGGTCCTCCGGAGCGCCAGGGTGAGCAGCGACGGGACCAGGGTGACGCTCTACTACGACGAGGAGCTGGACTCCGCCGGCGCCCCGGCGCACCGGCGCTTCTCGGTCACCGTCAATAACGCGGAGCGGACGCTCCCGGGCGGAGGGAACGACGCCGCCCTGAACAAGGCCGTCACCGTGTCCGGCTCCACGGTGACCATGAACCTGGGCGCGCCGGCGGTGACCGCCGACCAGAAGGTGGCGGTGAGCTACGATGTGGCCGATGATGCGAACCCTCTCAAGAACCTGAAGGGCATAAAGGCGCCCGGCATCTCCGGCCTGGCGGCGATCAACGACGTCGGCACGACGAAACCGGGGGCGCGGTCGCTCTCGTCGACGGTCGCGTTGACCTCGACTCCGACCCACGACACGGACAGCGACAACACGAACGACACCTACGGGCTCGGCGCGAAAATCACGGTCCAGCTGACCTTCAGCGAGAAAGTGACCGTGGACACGTCCCGCGGCCGGCCGTGGCTGAAGCTCCAGCTGCACGCGGCACACAGCGGCGCGAAGCGGGCGGTCTACGAGACCGGCAGCGGCACGGCGACGCTGACCTTCAGCTACACGGTGCAGAGCGATGACTCTTCGAGCAACGGCACCACGGACGCCGGCATCGCGGTGCTTGAGAACTCGCTCGCGCTGACCGGCGGCACGATCCTCTCTGCGTCGTCGGGCCTGCCCGCGAACCTGGCGCATCCCGGCCTCGACCACGATTCGGACCACAAGGTCAACGGGAAGCTGGACGCGCAGCCGCCGAGGTTCCAGAGCGCGACCGTGGACGGGAATACTTTGAAGGTCACCTTCGACGAAGACCTCGATACGGGTTGGCTGCCGTTAGCCGGCCGCTTCTTCGTGACCGCCACGCCCCCGGGCGGCTCTGCGAGGAGTCTCCAGGGCGGCAGTGTGTCGATTTCCTCAAGCAATCCCGCCCTGGTGACGGTTGTGCTGACGGAGGGTGTCGGGTCCGGCGAGGCGGTGAAGGTGGTGTACGTACCACACCATACGGACGGGCCCAGGGACGCGAACGGGAACCCGGTGACGACTTTCGTGGACAAGCCGGTGACCAACCTCACCGCGGCGCTGGGCCAGCCCACCGGGGTGTGGGCGTCGGCGTCGGCGCTGGGCGGCAGCCTGGACGTGACCTGGAAGGCGCCGGGCGACGGGACCGCCCCCACGGGCTACGAGCTGCGCTACTACCAGGGGACCGGGGACCCGCCGGCCGGGCGCGAGGCGGACTGGAAAGAGGATGTGACCGGCCTGCCGGATCCGGGCGCGGCCGCGACCTCGGCGACGATCGAGGGGCTGAAGGCGAACACGGCCTACCGGGTGCAGGTGCGCGCGAAGACCGCCGTTGATCACGGCCCCTGGTCGATCTCGGCCAGCGCGATCACCGGCTCGCCGAAGGCGGGGAACCGCGCGCCGCGGGTGCTGAATCAACAGACTGCCGACCCTAACGGCAACGTCTGCTCGGTCGTGGGTGTCGGCGGTCCGGTAAACGTGGAAATAGGCATCGATGCGAGAGCGAACGCCATCGTTGCCCGGTCGCGTCTGGTGGGGCGGAACGTCGGAGAGACCGCCGCGTGGCCGAGCGTATGCACCACCGCGCCCAAATGGGCGCCGATTTTCGACGACGTGGACGGCGACAAGCTGACGCTCTCCGTCGAACGCCACCCGGTGCCGGACCATGTGCTCGTGGATCCCGACAATAACTTCGGTGTCCAGCAGCCGCGCGACATCATTGGCACTTTCCATGGCCGGGTGTTTTTTCAGGGCCTGGCCCATTTCAGGAAAGCGGCGCCGCGGGCCGTGCGGGCAAAGCTGACGGCGACGGACCCGCACGGCGCCTGGGTCAGTGTCCGACTGTTTTTCCTCGTGGCCGCCATGAACAACGAGGAGGGGGCGCCGAGCCTGCCGAAGGTGGAGCACCTGGACGCCTCCATGGTCCGGGCGTTCTCGCATGTGCTGCCGGCGGCGACCGGCGGCGATCAGTCCGACCGGTTTGACGTCAAGTACTACTACGCCGTCAGCGGGCTGCCGGAGGGGCTGGCGTTCGACCCGGAGACGCGGAGGATCTCGGGCACGCCGAGCGAGAGCGGGGCGTTCACCGTCACCTACATCGCCGACGACCCCGACAGGGTGGGGAGCGCGTATCTCAACCCCGAGGCGACGAACACGAACGACGTCGCGCGCCGGACCTTCACGCTCAACGTGCGGCCCTTCATCGACCAGGTGCGGGTGACCTCGGCGCCGACCCACGACGCCAACGGCGACGGCAGGAACGACACCTATGGCGCGGGCGACAAGATCGCGTTCGACGTGGAGCTCACCGAGCCGGTCGCGTTCGACCCGGGCACCGGCACCGGCAGGAACACCGCGCGGATGCGCCTGCGCGTGGGGCAGGACAGCGACACGTCGGGCGGCACCCTGAAGACGGCGGACCTAGCCGGCGTGTTCCACGGCGGCAAGACGCTGCGCTTCGAGTACACGGTCCAGGCCGGCGACAACGACCCGGACGGGGTGTTCATCGATTCGTTCAGGGGCGCCAAGAAAGACCAGGTGCTGAACCTGATGGGCACGGCGACCCTCAAGGGGCTGGTTTCGAAGCTCGCCCCGAACCTGAAGAAGACCGACTTCATCACAGGGAATGCGGTCAGCACGGACGGCATCCCGATGAGCTACGTCAACGGGCGGCTGAGCGCCGGAGGCCCGATGCCGAGCGCAGGAAAAGCGACGGTGAACGGCGAGACGCTGCGGGTGGTCTTCAACAAGGAGCTGGCCGCGCTCAGCGCCGCCGACCTTCAGGCGCTGACGTTCCTCTTCGGCGTGCAGGGCACGGACGGCACCGGCGGCAACCGCAACGCCTTCCAGCACCCCGGCTCGGTCATCATGTGGTCGGGCGACACCGACAATCGCACGCTCGAGCTGACGCTGGGCACGGCGGCCCGCGCCGGCGAGACGATCACGCTGAGCTACAAGCTGAACGACTACAAGGGGCCGATCGAGGACACGTCCGGCAACATGGCGCCGGCGTTCGTGGACCTGGTGGTGAAGAACGACACCGGCACGGTCGCGGTGGCGGGAGCGGAAGGGACGCTGGTCGGCAATACCGGGCAGAGCAACGACGGCACCCACGACTTCAGCCGCCAAACCGCCCAGGCGTTCACCACCGGCAGCAATGCCGGTGGCTACAAGGTGACCAGCGTGAAGGTCTCATACAGCGGTGGGGTCCCGGCAGCGGCTTCACACACCATTTATATTTCCCGTGCGAATCCTGCTGACGGCACTCCGGTCCCTGGTAGGACCGTGGGCGTGCTTACCTATGGCTCGGTGTCCGGCACCAGCGTCACCTACGACGCACCGGACGGGGGCATCGAGCTCGACCCCGGGGCGACGTATGCCGTCGTCCATAGCCCGTTATCCAATCCTTCCGGCATAACTACTCGGTTAACCAACTCGGACAACGAGGACTCGGGGGCGGCCAACGGGTGGAGCCTCGCGGACACCAGCCATACGCTTCCGCCAGGTTTCAGTTGGCAATCGCGCGACGCCGCATGGCAGATCGCCATCGACGGCGCTGCGGTAGTAGCTCCGACGGTGACGACGGGAGCGGAAGGGACGCTGGTCGGCAATACCGGGCAGAGCCACGACCACAGCTACGCCTTCAACGTGAGGACCGCCCAGGCGTTCACCACCGGCAGCAATGCCGGTGGCTACAAGCTGACCAGCGTGAAAGTCCCATACAGCCTTGGGGTCCCGGCAGCGGCTACACACAGCGTGATTATTTCCCGTGAGTCGGTTACGGGCGTTCCGCTCCTTAGTGACCAGGTCGAGCTTACCTATGGTTCGGTGTCCGGCCTCACCGTCACCTACGACGCACCGGACGGGGGCATCGACCTCGAGGCCGGGACGACGTATTTCGTCGTCCATTACCCGTCATCTAACCCTACCACTCCAGCTACTCAGACAACGGACTCGAACAACGAGGATGCGGGTAAGGCCGACGGGTGGACCCTTGCGGACACCAGCCTTTCGGAAACTGGCGGTACCTGGACAACGCGCAACGACTCCTGGCAGATCGCCATCGACGGCGCTGCGGTAACTACAGCGCCGCAGCCCCAGTCGGCGAGCGTGGCAGGGACGAAGCTGAAGATCGTCTTCGACAAGGCGCTCGACGACACCTCCACGGAGTCCGGGCAGCATTTCACGGTCGTGATGTCGGACCGGGACGGCGACCAGATCAGCATCGCGGGCACGCAGGCGAACGTGGCCATTTCGGAGAAGACGGTCACGGTCACGCTGGCCGAGGCGGTGCCGCCGGACGCGACGGCGCAGGTCACGTACGAGCCGCCGACACCCTCCCTCAAGGCCGCCGATAGCAACGGCTACGTGGCGGATTTCCTGGGGTTCAAGATCGAGACGGTGTACGACATCGCGGTCCCGGAGCTGAAGCAGGCCGCGGTCGTGCAGACGAGCAAGAACCCGGACGGGTTCCGGGTGGCGCTCTATTACGACGAGGCGCTGGACCCGGACTCGGTGCCGGCAACCACGGACTTCGGCTTGAAGCTGAACTCGAACGCCGCGGTGACCCCGAACGCCGTCGCGGTCGAGGACAACACGGTGGTGCTGACGGTGGACCTGGCGAAGGCGCCCGGGGACGAGCGCGACGTGACCTACACCCAGGCGGACGTGTCCTACACGAAGGGCACGAACCCGATCCGGGACCCGGCGGGCAACGAGGCGGCGGCGTTCACCGGGCTTGAGCAGGCCGGGCTGAAGAAGGTGGACGTCGAGGCGGCCGGCACGCCGGCGGTGGTTGCCGGGACGGTGACGGTGGCGGGGACGCTGGTCAGCAATACCGGGCAGAGCGTCGATCAGAACCAAGGTTTCTCCTACGACCGTGCTCAAGCATTTACCACCGGCAGTAACACCCTCGGCAGCACGCTGACGAGCGTGGCGGTCCCCTACACCGCTGCGACGGCCCCGGCAGCGAGTACACACGGAATCTACATTCATGCGAGTAATGGGGGCGTTCTAAGCACTCGCCTGGCCACGCTTTCATACGGTTCGGTGTCCGGCACCACCGTCACCTACACGGCGCCGGGCGAGGGCATCGAACTCGCCGCCGGGACGACGTATTTCGTCGTTCTTGACGCGGCGTCTGTTCCTACTGGTGTAGGGATTAAGATAACGACCTCGGACAACGAGGATTCGGGTGCGGCCGACGGATGGACCATCGCGGACACGGGCCTCAGGAAGTCGACGGGGGCCACCTCATGGTCAACGAGCAACGATTCCTGGCAGATCGCCATCCACGGCACTGCCACAAGTGCTGCCACTGAGACGGTGAGGAGCGATGAAGGGACGCTGGTCGGCAATACCGGGCAGTCCGCCGACTCCCAAAGTCTGTTCTCCTTCGACTATTCCCAGGCGTTCACCACAGGCAGCACCAGCGGCTACACGCTGACGAGCGTGACGGTTCCTTACAATACAGCGGCCCCGCCGGCGAGCTCGCACACGATCAGCATCCATGCTTCGAACTCGAGCAACCGGCCGGGCACGTCCCTGGGGACGCTTGCATACGGTACGGTGTCCGGCCAGACAGTCACTTATACCGCATCGGGCAACGGCATCGATCTCGACGGCGGGACGACGTATTTCGTCGTCCTCGACGCGAGTGTCAGTCCTTCTTCTGCCATCAAGCTTACGAGCTCGGGCGCCGAGGATACGGGTGCGAGCGACGGGTGGAGCCTCGCGGACACGAGCCTTTTCAAGCCATCGGGCGGCGGCTCTTGGAGCGTGGAGACCGGCCATTCCTGGCAGATCGCCATCCAGGGCACTACTCAGACTGAGAAGACTGTTCCCGCCCTGACGGTGGACGGCGCCAGCCTGACGGTGACCTACGACAAGTCCCTCGATCCGGCCAGCCTGCCGGATCCGGGGCGGTTCAGGCTGCTCGAACCCGAGCTCGAAGACGACGGCAACGGCAATTTGGTGGAAGTGGAATACGGCCGGGTCACCGCCGTGGCGGTGTCGGGCAAGCAGCTGGTGCTGACCCTGAACGGTGCGGCGTCCCCCTGCGACACGTTCACGCTGAGCTACAGCAGGAGCGAGACGGAGAAGAACATCCGCACGTTCGCCGGGCACGAGGCGCCCGATATGGAGGCGGAGACGGTGGCCAACGCGCAGGCGTACCGGTGCGATACCGCCCAGGTGGTGGTGCAGAACGGCGAGGGCGCGTCGGGCAACAGCGGCGGCACCCCGGGCAAGCAGGGCAAGAGCCTGACGGTGAAGTTCGACCGCCCGCTCGACACGGGGAAGGCGCTGAAGGCGACGGCGTTCGGCCTGGCCGGCGCGGCGGGCGGAGCGGCCCCGGCGGTCGAGGGCGCGGCGTACACCGGGAGCGGCGCCGGGGTGGCGCTGACCCTGGCGCGCGCGCTGGAGAGCGGCGAGACGGTCACGCTGAGCTACACCCGCCCGCGGGGCGACCCCGGGCTGTGGAACGCCGAAGGCAACCAGATCGCGGACTTCTCCGGGGTGGCGGTGCCGGTCCCGAACTCCGGGGCGCCGGCGGTGACCGGGGTCGAGGTGGTTTCCGACTCAGGCAGCGACGGCACCTACGGGCTCGGCGAGACGATCCGCGTGCGGGTGACCTTCAGCGAGGCGGTCGAGGTCGACACGGCGGACGGCAAGCCGCGCCTCAGGATCGACATGGACCCGGCGGCGCACTGGGGCATGAAGTGGGCGGCCTGGGAGAGCGGCAGCGGCACGGCGGAGCTGGTCTTCGCCTATGAAGTCGTGGAGCCGAACGAGTCCACGCAGGGCATCGCGGTGCTTGCGGACACGCTGGAGACGAACGGCGGGACGATCCGCCCGGTCTCCGGGGGCGCGGACGCCGGGCTCGGGCATGACGGCCTGGACCACGACCCGGCCCACAAGGTCGACTGGCGTCTGACGCCGGCGCCGGCGGGGACGGTGTCGGTGACCGGGGTCGAGGTGGTCTCGGACCCGGGGAATGACGACACCTACGCGCTCGGCGAGACGATCCGCGTGCGGGTGACCTTCAGCGAGGCGGTCGAGGTGGACACGGCCGGCGGCGCGCCGCGCATCGATATCGACATGGACCCGGCGCACTGGGGCACGAAACGGGCGGCCTACGAGAGCGGCAGCGGCACGGCGAGCCTGACCTTCGCCCATGAAGTGGTGCAGCCCAACGAGTCGACCCGCGGCATCGCGGTGCTGGCGAACACGCTGGCGCTGAACGGCGGCGCGATCCGTGCGGTCTCCGGGGGCGCGGACGCGCACCTGGCGCATGCCGGGCTCGGCCACGACCCGGCCCACAAGGTGAACTGGCGCCTGGCGCCGGCCTCGGCCGGGACGGTGTCGGTGACCGGGGTGGCGGTGGTCTCGGACGCGGGCGAGGACGACACCTACGGCCTGGGCGATGTGATCCGCATGCGCGTGACCTTTAGCGAGGCGGTCGAGGTGGACACGGCCGGCGGCGCGCCGCGCCTCGATATCGACATGGACCCGGCGCACTGGGGCACGAAACGGGCGGCCTACGAGAGCGGCAGCGGCACGGCGGAGCTGACCTTCGCCTACGAGGTCGTGCAGCCGAACGAGTCCACGCAGGGCATCGCGGTGCTTGCGAACACGCTGGAGGCGAACGGCGGCGCGATCCGCCCGGCCTCCGGCAGCGCCGCCGTGCAGCTCTCGCATGCCGGGCTCGGCCACGACCCGGCCCACAAGGTCGACTGGCGCCCGACGCTCTCGGTGGCGGACGCGGAGGCCAACGAGGGCACGGACGCGGCGGTGGAGTTCGAGGTCACGCTCGGCCACGCCGCCAACCACCGGGTGACGGTGGACTACGCCACGGCGGACGGCTCGGCCACGGCGGGCGAGGACTACACGGCGACCTCGGGGACGCTCACCTTCGCCGCGGGCGAGACCGTGAAGACGGTGAGCGTGCCGATCCTCGACGACGTGATCGACGAGGGCGAGGAGACGTTCACGCTGACGCTCTCCAACGCGCAGGGCGCGCGGATCGTGGACGGCGAGGCGACGGGGACGATCGCGAACGACGATCCGCTGCAGAAGATGTGGCTCTCGCGCTTCGGGCGCACGGTGGCGGACCATGTGACGGCGGCGGTCTCCGACCGGCTGGCGAACCCGCTCACGGGCGCGCAGGTGACGGTGGGCGGCCAGACCGTGGACCTGGCGGAAGTCGGCGACGCGGCATGGCTCGGGCAGACGCTGACCTCCATCGCCCGCGCGATGGGCGCTCCGTCGGGGCCGGCGCCCGCGAACGACGACGGCTGGCCGGGGTCCGCCGGATCGGGGTCCGGGACAGGTGGCTGGCCGGGCACGGGGCTCGGCATCGGTCAATCCCCCTCCGCCAGCAGCGCGCCGGCGCGCGAGATCACCGGCCGCGAGCTGCTGCTCGGGAGCGCGTTCCACCTCGTGAGGAACAGCGAGAACGGCGGCCCGGGGCTTGCGGCCTGGGGCCGGGTGACGACGGGCGGCTTCGACGGCGAGGAGACGACGGACAGCGGCACGATGCGCATCGACGGCAGCGTGACCACCGGGATCCTCGGCGCTGACGCCCAGTGGAACCGCCTGCTCGGCGGCGTCGCGATTTCGGTCAGCGAGGGCGAAGGCAGCTTCGCCCAGCCGGGCGTGGACTCCGGGAAGATCGAGAGCACGATGACCACGGTGAGCCCCTATGCGCGGTTCATGGTGACCGACCGGGTCTCGGTGTGGGGCCTGGCCGGCTGGGGCACGGGCGACATGACCATCGTGCAGGATGCGCGCGCGGCGACGGATACGCAGGCCGAGCGGGCGAAGATGGTCACCCGGACCGACCTCGAGATGCGCCTTGGCGCGGTAGGCGGCCGGGGCGCGCTGCTGACGCAGGACGCGGACGGCGGCATGGACCTCGCGCTCAAGGCGGACGCGTTCTTCGTCGAGACCGAAGCGCAAGCGATCTCCAACGAGGGCAATACCACGGCGAATGCGAGCCGGATGCGGCTGGTGCTCGAAGGCGGTCACGCGTTCGCCATGGGCGATGGCGCGACGCTCCGGCCCTCGCTGGAACTCGGGCTGCGCCATGACGGCGGGGACGCCGAGACCGGGACGGGCGTCGAGCTCGGCGGCGGCGTTGCCTACACCGACCCGGTGACGGGCCTCTCGGTCGAGGCGAAGGCGCGGATGCTGGTGGCGCACGCGGACTCGAACTACGAGGAATGGGGCGTGTCGGGCGCGGTGCGCCTCGCTCCCGGCGAGCGCCAGCGCGGGCTCTCGTTCTCGCTCAGCCCGGCGCTGGGCGCGACGTCGAGCGCGGCGGAGCGGCTGTGGGGCGCGCGCGACGCGGGCGGCCTGGCGCCCGGCGGCGAGTTCGCGGCGGCGCGGGGCCTCCAGGGCGAGCTCGGCTACGGGATGTCCGTGTTCGGCGACCGCTTCACCGGCACGCCGAATGTCGGGTTCGGCCTCTCGGACAGCGCGCGCGACTACCGCATCGGCTGGCGGCTGACCTCGGCGATAAAGGGCGACCCCGGCTTCGAGGTCAATCTCGACGCCACCCGGAAAGAAGCCGCCAATAGCAACGAGCCGCCCGAGCACGGGTTGATGCTGAGGGCCGCGATCAAGTGGTAGGCGCGCGGGACGCAGCCGCGTCCGGGCGCAGCCGGTGAGCGGTCCGGAGCCGGGCATGGCAACGGAGGACGGCGAAGGCGGTCCGGCGGCGGGGGACTCCTCCCCTGCGGCGATCGTGGCGGCAGGGCTCCGCGCGGGCAAACCCCTTCGCGACATCGCCGTCGGTCTCTATGGCCGCGAGCGGGTTGACGCCCATTGGCACGCCGACAGCGCGATGCGCTCGAAGGTGCGGCGGCGCCGCGCCTGCGACGAGGCGCGGGCGCCCGGGGACGCGCCCCGACCTGCCGGTCGGTCGTAGGCGCCTGCGGACCGGAGCATGGCGGAGGGCGATACACCGCTCTGGGGGGTGCTGCGCGGCCTCCGGGCATATTGGGCGGCATACGAGTCGCGGGCGGAAGCCCCGGGGTTCGAGGACGGGGCCGGCTTTCCGGTGCGCATCCAGGCGGAAGCGGACCTTGAGGCGCACGATCCCTGGCGGATCGAGGCGTGGGAGAACCCCTTCGCGCGGGACGGCCCGGCCTCGCCCTTCATGGCCGGCGAACCGATGCTGGAGGGCGAGGGCTCGCCGACGGCGCCGCGGCTGCTGCCGTATCTGGCGGCGATGGGCGCGCGCATCGACGGGCTCCGGCTTCTGGACGGGACGCTTATCGTCAAGATCGAGCGGGACGGGCGCTCGGTGCAGGTCCGGGTCGCCCGGGAGGGTCCGCTGCTCGCCGGCGGCGGCCTCCGGGTGCACTCCGAGGTCGGGCCGGATATGCCGAGGGGGATCGCCGGGATGACGGATCTTTGGAGCGTGCTGGGCGGTCCGGCCCCTCGGCAAGGGCGGGTTCGGTGGGCGAGGAACGGGAGCTGTTGATGTTGCTGGCGCTGAACGAGGCGAAGGTGGCGTCGCAGCGCGAGATCGCGATCGCCTACTGGGGCATCGAGGACGTCCTGAAGAACTGGGACAAGTACTGGATGCGTGCCCGGGTCCGCTACAAGCTGGAGGCGGCGCGCGAGATCGAGCGGATGCGCCGGGGCGACGGTTGAGCGAAAGTTGCGGCGCGCCCGACGGGCGAGTGTGCGATGGCGGCGCTCCGTCGGTCGTGGCCTGGCGGCAACGGGTGGCGAGGCGGTCGGGAACCGCCGGAGACCTTGGCGAGAATCGGCAGGGTCGGCCGGTGCCGGCGGCTACCGGACGATCCCCCGCTTCCGCGCCGTTTCCGTGGCGAGGCCTTCCGTGGCATCGAGGAACGCGAAGAACGCGCTCAGGTCGTCGATGTAGTGCTGCCACTGCCCGTCGGCGGCGCGTTCCCACGCGTAGCGTTTCCGCCACAGTTCAGCGTCTTCGTCCATGTAGGCAAGAAAATCCGCGAGGCCTTGCAGCTGCCTGTTGCCGGGGCCTTCCGGAACGGCGGGACCGTCCGTGGTCAGGAACGCGACCAGGGTGAACGGATGCGCGTCGGCTGCCTGCCTGAACAGGCGTTCCAGTTCGGCTTCCGTCGCGCTCCCGCGCGCGCCGAACAAGCCGTAGAGCCCGGCAAGACGATGCCCGCCCCGACCGTGCGGGGGCTCGGCGCCCTCCAGGTGCAGCAGGCACTTCAGCCTGAGCTCCAGCGCGACCGCGAGATTGAAATGGCTGGCCGTCTTGAGGGACTCCCACACGCTGTGCGACGGCCAGCCCGAGGCGGCGCCGACCGGCGAGAGATCGCCGTCGGTGACCTGCAGCCTGGCGATTTCGTTCTCGATCAGCCAGGCGGACTGCCGGAAGGCCCGCGCGTCGCCGACCATTCTCAGAAACTGCACGCCGTTCATCGCCTCGCCTCCACCGCCCTGCGGGCGCCCGCTACCGATACTCGGACGCGCGTCGTGCCGGGTGGGCGGCGGACCCCCCGATGTGCACGTAGAGGTCGCTCGGCGGCAGCGCGAAGCCGCCGCTCCATCCGGTACCGTCATCGCCGGCCGGCACGGCCGGCCCCGGATCGGCCGGCAGGGGGCGCAGCCGCAGACCGAGCGCGCTCATGACGCCGAGGATGGTCGCCAGAGCGGGGTTGCCGTCGCCGGAGAGCGCCTTGTAGAGGCTTTCCCTGCCCAGTCCGGCCTTGGCCGCGACGGCGGTCATCCCTCTGGACCGGGCGATATCGCCGAGGGCCGCCGCGACGATGCGCGGATCGCCGTCCTCGAACGCCGCTTCCAGATAGGCCACGACGTCGTCGAGGTCTTCGAGATAGTCGGCTGCATCCCAGGGGCGTGTCTGCGCCCGGCTCGCGGTCTCGTTCATCCGTTTGCTCCCTTGGCCAGCTCGCGGGCGAGGTCGCGCGCCCGTTCGATGTCGTGGCGCTGGGTTCCCTTGCTGCCGCCGGTCAGCAGCACGACCGTTGTCCTGTCGACGAACCGGAAATACACACGCCAGCCCGGCCCGTGGTCGATCCGGAGTTGCGAGACGCCCCCGCCGACCGGCCGGGCGTCGCCGGGATTGCCCAGCGACAATCGGTGGATGCGGATGAGGATCCGCGCCTTCGCCTGTCGGTCGCGCGGTTTCCGGAACCAGCTGTCGTATTCATCGGTCCGGCGAATCTGGATCACCGGACGATTGTATCCCAGAAGATACGGATCGGCAATGTCGCCGCGAGCTGCCAATACCCCGGCGGGTTTGCGGTCCTGACTCCCGTGCCCGGTTCGGTCCGGGCAATCCCGACGGACGGCCGTCGCGGGCGGTCCGCCGATTCGGCCGTCCCTGCCCGTTTGCGTGCGCTTCGGTGCGCCGGAGCGGCGATTCCGCATGTCGTTCCGACGGGGAGTGCGAAGCCGTTTTCGCACTCCAGGCGCTGCCAGCTGTCGTGAGTCGTCATATGCCGGGGGGAGAATTTTCGCCGAATTTTTCTCCCTGCCGCCGGCTCCGCGTTCCGGCTTGGATGGCCGCGCACAGGCGCCCCTGACTGGTTGGGCGCCGGGGAGTTGGGGGAAGGAGACGGAGATGACGGACGGGACGAAGTACCTGTCGACGCGTCAGGCGGCGAAGCGCCTCGGGCTGGCGCCGCGCACGCTCGACCGTTACCGGATCACGGGCGGCGGGCCGGTGTACCACCTGTTCGGCACGGCGGTGCGCTACCTGGTCGAGGACCTGGACTACTGGGCGAAGAACCGCCGGCGGCGCTCGACCTCGGACGACGGATCGGGTCCGCGGCCCGGACCGCCGCCTGGCCCGGCCCCGGAGCCGGGGGGAGCGGGCCGATGAGGGCGCCCGCGAGAATTCCGGCGATGCCGGACCCCGGCGCGGACCGCGCGGGCGCGGCGCTTCGCACCGCCGCCACGGTGGTGCTCGCGGCGGCGGCCGTGCTGGCCGGGCCGGAGGTTGCGCTGGCGACCACCGACACCACGTTCGGCGATCCGCTCGACACGGTGCAGGACATCGTCGGCGGCACCGGCGGCCAGCTCGCCGCGGCGCTCGCGGTGGGCGCCGCCCTGGTGGGCTCGGTGCTGCGCTTCAACGCCATGCAGCTCATGGGCGCGGTCGGGGTCGGCATCGCGGCGGGCGCCGGCACCGGCATCGTCACCGGCCTGGTCGGCACGGCGATCGTGTGATGAGCGAGACCGCGCGCCACACCATTCCCCGGCGGCTCGACGACCCGGAGCGCTGGCTGTTCTGGACCGTCGACGAGGCCGCCGCGCTGATGGGCCCTGCCCTGCTCGGTCTGGCCGCCAACCAGTTCGTGCCGGGGCTGATCGCCGGGGTGGGCGGCTGGCTGCTGCTGAGGCGGGTCAAGCGCGGCGGCGGGGCCAACATCGCGCGCTACGCGCTCTACTGGTTCCTGCCGGACTTCGTGCTGCGGCTGAAGGCGACGCCGCCGAGCCACCTCCGGCGCTTCGTCGGCTGAGGCGCCGGGGAGGATCGAACCGATGCGGCGCATCGAAATGGACTCCGCCATCCGCCGGGTGCGGGACGTGCGGCTCGCGCTGGCGGCCCTGCTGGTCCTGTCGATGACCGCCAACCTGGCGCTCACGATGAGCTTCGCCGGGCGCGAGACGGTGACGGTGCTGGTGCCGGCAACGGCGGGACCCAACTGGGAGGTCGGCGGCGGCGGGGTCGGCATCACCCGTGCCGGGTCCCGCTACCTGGAGGACGTGGCGCGCACCGTGGCGGTGACGCTGCTCACGCTGACGCCCGAGAACGCATCCCATGTCCGGCTCGCGACGGCGCGGATGAGCCATGCCTCGGCGCGCGGCGCGATCGGCGCCTGGGTCGAGGCCGAGGCCGCCCGCCTGGCCGGGCGCGACATGGCGAGCGCATTCTATCCGACGGAGATCGAGGCCGACCCGGCGCGGCTCAGCGTCGAGATCGCGGGCGAGCTGGTGACCTGGATCGGGCGTGAGGAGTCCTCGCGCGAGGACCGGCGCTACCGGCTCGCCTTCCGCATCGACGCCGGGCGGATCGGCCTGGTTCGCTTCGAACAGATGGAGAGTGGCCAATGAGACATACCCTCGAACGGCGCGCGCTCGCGGCGCTCGCGGTCGTACACCTTCTATGTGCCGGCATGGCGGCGGCGCCCCCGCCGGCCGCGGCGATGCAGATCCTGGACGCGACCGACCACGCCGAGCTCGCGGCGGAAATCTCCGCGACGAGCGTCAACCGGATTGCGCTCGCCGGCGATCGGATTGCCAGGGTGGTGCGTGCGCCCGACGGGTTCGCGGTCGAGCACGACCCGCGGTCGGGCGACCTCTATCTGCGCCCTTCGGCGCCGGCCGCCGCCGCAGACGCGGCACCCGATCCCGTCACCCTGTTCGTCGGCACCGAGAAGGGCTTCACCTACCGGCTGACGCTCACCGCTTCGGTGCGGGACTCGGCGCAGATCCTGATCCGCAACGCGCGGGCGCTGCCTGACGCGGCGATCCGCGCCGCGTCTCCCGGAGACAGCGCGCACGTGGCGGCGCTGGTGCGCCTGGTGCGCGCGGTGGCGCGGCGCGAGCCGCTGCCGGGCTACGAGATCGACGGCAGTCAGGGAACGCCGCACGGCGGTTTGATCTTCATCGAGACCTGGCGGGGCCCGCGCTTCGCGGCGCTCGTTTTCGAGGCCGCCCGTCCGGCATCGAGCGGTGCGGACGGTGCAGCGGGCCTCGCCGGGACCATCGAAGCCCTGCCGGGCGCTGGCCGCGTCGCCGCCCTGTGGCTGGCGGCGCCCGGCACCGGCCCCTCGGGCGGGCGGCTCGCGGTGGCGGTGACGGAAACCGCCCCGGCGGGAGAGCCGCGATGAATGCCCGCAACACCGCGCGTCCGGCCCGCGATCCGGGCGACGCCGACGCTGTGCGGCGGCGCCAGCTGCTGCTGTTCTCGGTCGTCGCGGCGGTGGTGCTGGTCGCGGTGGCGGCCTGGCTCGGCATGGGCGGCGGCAAGGAACGTGCGCCCGCGGGCGGCATCGAGGCGGAGATCGCCGGGCCCGACGCGGCCGAGAAGGTCTGGACGCGGCGCTCGGAGGCCAGGCTCGGCGGGATCGAGACCCAGATCCGCGAGATGCAGCAGGAAGCGCGGACGCTCCGCGCCGACAACGACCGGCTGCGCACGAAGCTGGAGGCTGACGCGGCCGATGCGCGCTCGGTGATCGACCGGCAGGCGGCGCTGATCGACGAGCTGCGGCGCGGCATGCAGCCGCCGGCGCAGGCGGGCGCTGCGCCGGGTACATCGCCCGGGTCGGGGGAGTATTTCCGGGGGCAAGGCAACGCAGCGCCGCCGCGCGGACAGGCGCGGCCGGCGGCGCCGGTGCCGGGCCGCATGATCGAGACCTTCGAGCTGGACGGCGCGCCGCAATCGTCGGCTGCCGATCCCCGGACCGGTCCCGAACTTGTAGCGGATGCCGTGGCCAAGCCGGTCTCGACCTGGCTACCGGCGGGCGCCCATGCCGAGGCGGTGGTGCTGGCCGGCGTCGACGCGTCCGCCGGGGTGTCGTCGCAGGGCGATCCGCGCCCGGTTCTGCTGCGCATCACCGGACCTGCCTGGACGGCGGCGGAAGACGGAGCGGCGATGCAGGTCGACGTCGACGGCTGCACCGTCACGGGCGCCGCCCACGGCGACCTCTCCTCGGAGAAGGTCTACGTCCGTTTTCGCACCATGACCTGCGCCGGGCCGGAGCCCGGCACCGTGGTCGAGACCGACGTCGCGGGCTTCGTCGCGGGCTCGGGCAAGACCGGCGTGCGCGGCCCCGTGGTGAGCCGGGAAGGCGCGCTGGTCGAAAAGGCGTTCCTCGCCGGCATGGTGTCGGGCGTCGGCCAGGGCGTGTCGCAGGCGTTCCAGCCGCAGGCCGTCGCGACGGGCACCGGTGCCACCGTGGCCAATACGGGCCTGGGCGACATCGGCCGCGCCGGTCTCGGCGCCGGGGCGTCCTCGGCGGGCCAGAAGGTCGCCGACTACATGATCCGCCGCGCCGAGCAGTACCAGCCGGTGGTCCAGCTCCAGGCCGGGACGAAGGTCACGCTGGTGTTTCTTGAGGGCGCCCGCATAGGGGGAACGCCTCGTTCCGACGGGCGCGCGCCGGCGCCGACGCAAACCGCTCAGCAGGGAAAGTGACATGACACAGGGAAAGAAATACGCGCCGCGCCGGGCGGGAACCCCGGCGGCCGCTCTTGCGGCCCTTCTCCTGGCGGGCTGCTCGTCGGGAAATATCGGCGAGACCTGGCAGTGCCCGCTGGCGAAGGGCGGGTCGTGCGACAGCGTCGCCGCCGCCGACCCGGCGGTGCCGGCCGCGACGGGAGGGACGGTTCTCGGAGAGCCGCTCTGGCGGGCGCGCGGCGCCGGGTCCCCGATCCCGGCGGAGACATCCTGCCCTGCGGATTGCGATGGCGGCTTCGATCCCTTCGCCTGGCTGGCGCGGCTGTTCGGCGGGGGTGAGGGCGAAGATCGTACGGCCCTGGAAGAGTCGGGACCGGATGTGCCGGCGTTCCGTCCCGTGCCGGTGAAAACTCAATCCCGAACCGCGGAGCCGGACACCGGCCCGCTTCCGGCCGAAGCTGCGCCGGGCGAAGGCGATCCGCACGGCGACGAGTTGCGCACCGGCGAGGTGGTCGCCCGCATCTGGATCGCGCCCTTCGTGGATGGGGACGGCGTCTACCGCGAAGCCAGCCACGTCCGGGTGGTGCTGGAGCCGGCCGGCTGGAGGCTCCCGTGATCGGGCGTCTCCTCGAACTCTTCGAGGGGCCGGAGGCGCCCGGCCCCTGGACACCGCCCGCGATGCCGGCCGCGCTGCATTCCCTGCTGCCCTGGCGCGCCTTCGACGAATCGAGCGAGCTCTACGTCAACGCCGCGAGCGCCGGGTTCGTGGTCGAGCTGCCGCCCTTTGCCGGGATCGATGCCGAGACCCTGGGCGCGCTTGCCGGCACGCTGGCCGACGCCGCGCCCGAGCGCTGCACCATCCAGGTGATCCACTGGGCAAGCCCGCGCTTCGGCGCGGCGAGCCGGGCCTGGGCGGAGCCCCGTTCGGAGGCCGGGGGTGCGCTCGCAAGGATGGGTGCGCGCCGCGGCGACCTGCTGGCGCCCGGCGGCTGGCGGCGGCTGCACGGGGGCGGGCCGCCGTTCACGCTCTCGGACTACCGGGTGTTCGTCACCGCCTGCCTCGCGGGCGGAATGGCGCGTTCGGCGACGCCGGGCCCGGCCGCGGAGACCGCGCTCGGCGCGTTCCGCCGGGCATTGGAGGGGACGCTGGCCTCCTCGGGAGCGCAGACCCGCCGGCTGGAGCCGGACAGGCTGTTGTCGCTGGCGGCCGAGCTCACCGCGCCGGACCTGCGAGGAGATCGGGATGGCGGGACCGAACGCCCGCCGCGCCGCTGGGCGCCGCGCGATCCCCTGCATGAGCAGTGCATCGCTCCGGGCCGGGCGCTCACGGTCCATCCCACCGGGTTGACCTTGCACCACCCCGACGGGGAAGACATCGCCGTGCGGGTGCTCTCGGCCATCGCCTTTCCGGAGGTCTGGCCGGGCTGGCGCGGCAACGCGCTGATCGGCGACTTCCACCGCGACTTCCTCCAGCCCGGCTGCCCGGTGCTGACCTGCCTCACCCTCACGACCGGCGACGAGGCCGCCGGCGAAAAGGCGTTCCTGAAGTCGGCCCGCGCGACCCAGCAGGCCGGCACCGGCATTGCCAAGTATCTCCCCGGGCTGCCGGAGAAGGCGCGCGACTGGCAGGCGGTCACCGACCGGATCAAGGACGGCGAGAAGCTGGTCCGGGCCTGCTACATGGCCGCCGTCTATGCCCCGCTCGACACGCTCGACGAGGCCGAGCAGGCGGTGCGCGCGATCTATCACGGCCAGGGCTGGCGGGTGAACGCGGAGCGCTACATGCAGCTCCCCTCCTGGCTCGCCTGCCTGCCGATGGGCTCGGCCGGCGGCCTCGACGCCGACCTCGAACGTATGGGCCGGATGAAGACGCTCTTGACGTCTTCCGCGGTCAACCTCGCGCCGTGGCACGGCGAGTGGCGGGGGCAACCCCATAACCCGGACAACCCGCCAGCGCTCTTCCTGATCGGGCGGCGGGGCCAGCCCGCCTGCTGGTCGCCCTTCGCCAACGAGGCCGGCAACTACAACGTCGCGGTCACCGGCAAGTCCGGCTCGGGCAAGTCGGTGCTGATGCAGGAGCTGGTGACCGGGCTGATCGGCGCCGGCGGCGAGGCGGTCGTGATCGACGACGGGCGCTCGTTCCAGCACACCGCCGAGGCCCTGGGAGGGGCGTTCATCGCCTTCGGCAAGGACCCCGCCTGTCTCAACCCCTTCGCCATGATCGATGCCGGGACCGCCAATCACGACGGGGACTACCGCGAGGAGTGCTTCGCCATGCTGGCTGGCGTGATCGGACGCATGGCAAGGCGCCGGGGCTCGATCGACGACATCGAGGCGGCGCTGATCGCCGAAGCCATCGCTGCCGCCTGGGACGAGGCCGGCAACGACGCCGATCTCGGCACGGTGCGGGGCCACCTTGCCAAACGTGACGACCGCCGCGCTGCCGACATGGCCACCTCCCTCGGTCCCTGGTGTCCGGGCGGTGCCATGGGGCGGCTGTTCGCGGGCTCGGAGACGCCTGAGCTCGACGCGGCGCTCACCGTCTTCGAGCTCGCCGAGCTCAAGGGTCGCGGCGACGTCCAGGCGGTAGTCCTCATGCTGGTGGTCTTCCTCGCGACCCAGCGCATGTATCACGGCCCGCGCACGCGGGCGAAGGCGATCGTCATCGACGAGGCCTGGGACCTGCTCTCGGGCGAGGACAGCAAGTCCTTCCTCGAAGGCGCTGCGCGCAGGGCCCGGAAGTATCGCGGCGCGCTGGTCACCGGCACGCAGTCGGTCAACGACTACTACGCCAACCCCGCCGCCCGCGCGGCCTGGGAGAACTCGGACTGGGTGATCTTCCTCGCGCAAAAGGACGAGTCGGTCGAGCTGCTCAAGTCCGAGAAGCGCATCCACTGCGATCCCGGCATGGAGCGGGCGCTGAAGAGCCTGACCACGGCGGACGGGCGCTATGCCGAGCTGGTGCTGCACGGCCCCGACGGCTGGCGGGTCGCGCGCCTGGTGCTCGATGCCTGGTCGGTGGCGCTGTTCTCGTCGCGCGGTCCCGCCTTCGCGGCGGTGGAGAACCTGAAAGCGCAGGGGCTCTCGACGGTCGAGGCCATCGACCGGCTCGCAGGGAACGCTCCCCTCGCAGACGACGCCCCCGCCGCTGCCGCTCCTGCTGCAACCGAACATTCCGAACCATCCGAAACGGAGGCAAACGCATGAGCTCGAAGCGAAGCCCGGCAGGCACACGATCCCCGCTCAACTGGCCGGACGACCCGGAGACGGTGACGGCGGCCGACATCGATTTCACCGCGCTCGCCCATGTGCTCGCCAACACCTGCCGCCGGGGCGGCTGCACCCGGCTCTATCACTCGGTCGCGGCCCATGCGGTGGTCGTGTCGGAAGAGATCGAGGCGCTCGACGGACTCGGCGAAGAGGACCGGCGGACGCTCGCGCTGCACGCGCTCATCGCGAGCGCGCCGTCCGCCTGGCTCCGGGCGCGTCTGCCGGACTCGCAGCGCGCGGCGGAGCCCGGATCGCGGCCCGGGCCAGGCCGTGCCGGCAAGCTCGCCACCGGGATCGAGACCGCGGTGCGCGAAGCGGCCGGCCTCGACGCCGTGCTCGACGAGGAGCAGGCGGAGCTCTTGCGCTTCGTCACCCGCATGGCGGCCGCGGCCGAGCGCCGGGACATCATGGAGGACGCGCCCGCGGGGGTCGCCTTCCCGCCACTGAAGCGGCGCATTCGCCCGGTCATGCCGGACAAGGCCGCCGATGCCTGGCTCGCCCGCTTCCGGGCGCTCGCCGGGCCGGACGAGGAGCGGCAGCGGCGGATCGCGGCAGGTGCCGGATCGGGTGAGCCTGTCCCGGCCTCCGAGCCGGGAGGACAGGCTGGCGCAGCGGACGGGTCGGATGTCGCGCAGGGCTGACGCCGGGCAGTCCGGGGCGGGCACCTGGCCGGTCATGGTCTCGGCCGTGCTGCTCG
The DNA here is from genome assembly GCA_965207055.1 of Alphaproteobacteria bacterium. Lineage (GTDB taxonomy): Bacteria > Pseudomonadota > Alphaproteobacteria > UBA828 > UBA828 > WTGU01. Next base: position 499,349 of record CBDBLP010000002.1, read on the forward strand.
CGGGCGCAGTGGCGGCGGCTGTGGCGGTGGCGACGGTGCGCCTTGCCGCGCCCGAACCGCTGCGCGTCGCCTCGGTTCGTCTCGGCGAGATGACCGCCGCCTGGACCACGCGCGCCGCAAGCGAAGGCAAGACGGCCGAGGACGCGCGGGCCTGGGGCGAGGCGCTGGAGGCTGCGCTCGACCATGTGGCCGAACGCCGTGGCGCCGTGCTGCTGCCGGCTCGCGCGGTGGCCGCCGGGGCGCCGGACGTGACGCGGCACGTGGAGGCGGTGCTCGCGGAGTTCCTGGCGCGGCGCCCGGCCACGGGGACGGGAGCGGCCCGGGGGGACGAGCGGTGAGTACCGCGCGCCCGGACTTCGCGCTGCAGGGCGGCCGATCGCGCCGGCGCCGTATCGGCCTGGCCGTGATGATCGCGCTGGCCGCGCTGTGGCTCGCCGCGGCCTCGCGCGTCCACGTCAATGCGAGCTGGTCGGACGGGGCGTGGGGCTACGCCGCGTTTCCGCTGTTCGGCCAGGATCCGAAGATTGGCGACCGGGTGCTGTTCGACCCCCCGGACTCGGTGGGTTCCCCGGTGCCGTATCTCAAGACGGTGCGCGGCGTGCCGGGGATGCGGGTCTCGATCGGAACGGAAAGAACGGTCTTTCTAGGTGGAGAGGCCGCGAGCCGGGCCAAGACGCATGCGCTCGATGGGCGGCCGCTTGAGGCTATTGCTCCGGGCGTCATCCCGCCGGGACATTTCTTTCTGCACGCCGATCACGTCGACAGCCACGACAGCCGCTATGCGGAAATCGGGCTCGTGCCGCGCGGGCGCATCCTCGGGCGGGCCATCGCCATGCCCGACATCCCCTGGCTCGGACTGAAGGGGCCGCTGGTTGGGCCGCAGCACACGGATCGCGCGCCCAGTCACTCGACGATCCTGCCGCACGCCCATGACGGGCCGGCGCCCGTGGAGGCGGCACGATGAGGGGCGCATTCCCGACGATGCTTGTCGCCGTCCTGCTGCTGGAGGCCGCCCTGCCGGCCGCCGTGACCGCGAAGGACCTCGGCGTGCGCGGCGCGACCTGGGCGGTCGCCGAGCCCGACCTGCTGGCGCAGATCGAGGCGCGGCTCCTCGAAATGGAACGGTCGGGCGAACTGGCGCGGCTGGAGCAGGAGGCGCGCGCCAATGCCCGCCGGAAGCTGGAGGAACCGGGATCGGTTCCAGGCATTGCACCCGCCGTGGAGGAACGCAGCCGCCTGTGGAATCCCGCCATCACGGTCGCGCGGGACATCCGCACGCCCGACGGCGTCCTCATCGCCGCGACGGGCACAAGGGTCAACCCGCTGGAGCGCGTGGCGCTCGCCCGCGACTTGCTGTTTGTCGACGGCAGGCGCGAGGCCGAGATCGCCTGGGCGCTGTCCCATGACCGCCCCGCGAAGATCGTGCTGCTCGCCGGACGGCCGCTGGAGCTGATGCGCCGGCACCGCCGGCCCTTCTTCTTCGACCAGGGCGGACGCCTCTCCGCGCGCTTCGGCCTCCGGTTCACGCCGAGCCTGGTCGAACAGGCGGGATCGCGGCTGCGCATCACCGAGATTCCGGTCGTGGACCGGGACGGCACCGAAGCGAAGGAGTGAACGATGCTGAACCTGAACCGCGCCACCCTGCTCGGCCATGCCGGGCGCGATCCCGAGATCCGCGATCTCGCGAACGGCGAGAAGGCCGCGACCTTCACGCTGGCCACCACGGAAAAGTGGAAAGACCGCGAGGGCAACCCCGCCGAGGCCACGGAATGGCACCGGATCGTGGTGTACGGCCCCACGGTCGCGGCGGTGGAGACGATGCTGAGGAAAGGCGACCGGGTGATGGTCGAGGGCCGCATCGCGACGCGCGAATACCGCGACCGGGAGGACGTGGCCCGGTCGGTGACCGAAATCGTGGTCGCCGGCAGGCAGGGCCTGGTCAACGTGCTCTCGGCGCGGCGGGCGGATCCCGGACCGGGTCCAGGGGGGCCGGAATGAGCCGCCGCTTCGCTCCCCTGGCGGCGCTCGCGCTGCTGGCCGTCCTGTGGGCGGCCCCGGCGTCCGCGCAGACCTGCACCGGTCGGTTCGTCAACCCGATCTCGGACGTCTGCTGGGAGTGCATCTTTCCGATCTCGATCGGGCCGATCTCCATCGGCAGCGTCTCGGGCGTGCTGGACACGCCCAACCCGTCGTCGCCGATCTGCCTCTGCGGCTCGCCGATCCCGCGTATCGGCCTCTCGCTCGGGGTCTGGGAGCCGGCGCGGCTGGTCGACGCGACGCGGGCGCCCTGGTGCTTTCCCAACCTCGGCGGCCTCACCATAAACCCCGGCCTGCCTGTCGGGCGCGGCCGCACCGGGTCTTCTGGCGGCGACGGCGCCAAGGGTTCGGTCTGGCACGCGCACTATTACATGTATCCGCTGCTCTCCTGGATCGGCGTGCTGCTCGATCTGGGTTGCCTGGAGGGCGGCGGGCTCGACATCGCCTGGGCGTCGGAACTGGACCCCGCCTGGCTCGACGACGAGCTCACCTTCCTGCTCAACCCGGAAGCCGCACTGTTCGCCAACCTGCCGGCCCAGGCGGCCTGCGCCGCCGATTGCGCCGCCTCCTCCGTCGGCCTGCCGCTCGATCCGCTGTTCTGGTGCGCCGGCTGCCAGGGCGGGATGTATCCGCTGACCGGCAACGTCGCGGCCCACGTCGGGGGCGTGCAGGCCTCGCTGCTCGCGTCCCAGCGCCTGCTCTACCGGCTGCACCGCGCCGGGCTCGCATGGGGCACGTTCGGGCCGGGCGCGCTCTGCGGGCGCTACCCGATGCCCATCATGAAGAAATCGCAATACCGCTGGCAGATGACCCAGCCGGTGCCGGCGGTCGATCCGTTCACCGGCTGCAACCCGACCGGACGGTCCTCGGTGCTCTGGGAGACGCTGCGCGAATTGCCGGTCGCGGGCGAGAATTTCGGGTTCCTGCTGTGGAAAAAACGGAATTGCTGCCTGTTATGAACCCATTGAAATACAACGATAATTTGCACAACGAGGATAATCCGATGCGCGGTTTCCGACAAGCCCCGACAGTCCTGTTTCTGACCGCCTTTCTGCTGGCGGTGGGCTGGTCCGGAATGCCACGGGCGGAGGACTTACCGCGCGCCGCGGATCCCGATCCCGAGGTGGCCCGGCTGGTCGAGGAGGTGCTTCGCAAGGCGGGAGAAAGCGGCGAGGACTCTCTCGGGTCATGGTCCCGGTCGATCCTCGATCGCGCGCTCGAACGCGCGGGAGAGACCGCGCGGCAGACGGTCCCCGGATCGACCGCTCCGCTTCCGGCCGAACGCCATGCAGAGAGCCTTGCCGGGAATGCGGTGGGTCGCGGCGGCACGGCCGAAATCCTGATCTTCACCAGCCTGTCGGTGCCTGCCGTGAGCTGGCGGCAATGGGCGCGGGACGCGGCCCGGACCGGCGCTCCTCTGGTGCTGCGCGGCGTCGGCGTCGGAGGACTTCCCGATACGGCAAAGCGGATCGGAGCGCGCCTAGGCGGGGCGGAAGCCGGGGTCGCCATCGACCCGCGCCTGTTTCGGCTGTTCCGGGTGAGCCGCGTGCCCGCCGTGGTTGTCGTGCCGGGCGGCGTGCCGCTCTGCCGGAGCCAAGGCTGCGCGGAGGATCCGGCGCCGCCGCACGACCGGGTGACCGGCAACATCGGCCTGGTCGCCGCGCTGGAGGCCGTTGCCGGAGAAGGGGAAGTCGCGCGGACGGTCGCCCGGCGGCATCTGCAACGCCTGAGAGGGGAAGAGCAGCAATGACGGAACAATCCGATCGTTCGCGCGATCGCATCGAGGTTGCGCTGGACCGCGGGACACGCGTCATGCGGCTGCTGACCTGGACGGCCATGTTCGCGCTTGTCTGCCTGATGCTGTGGGTGGTCTCCGGCATGGCCGCGCGGGCGGAGGACCCCAAGGCGGCGGCCCGCGCCATCGGCAATGCCGGCAATTCGGCGGCGCGGACGATCGCGCGGGACGCCTCCAACGCGGCGGACGTGCCGGGCTATGCCGGGACGGATTTGCCCGAACGCAGCATCGGCGCGAGCCGGCTCCAGGACGAGGGCCGCGCGCGGCTGGCCGATCCGGACGATCCGGGCGGCGCGGCCGGACGGGCCGTGGTCCGGGGCGTGACGAGCCGGCCCTCGGAGAGCGTGCCGGCGAGCGACCCGTTGGTGCGGCGCTCGGAGAATATCGCGTCGTCTCCGCAGTCGTCGGCCCACGGCGCCGGCGGCCTCGCCTCGGGCAACGCCACGGACTGCGGCGCGGACCTCGATGATGCCGGGGACGGCGGGTCGTGCGGCTCGGTGCGCTACTGCGTCGGCGCGGGCTGCGAGACGGTATCTCCGGAGGCCAACACCGGATTCGTGAATGCGACGACACGGCTGAACATGGCGGTGGAACTGGGCGGCGAGGAGTTTGACCGGGACGACATGCGCTTCTTCACCGGGCAGCGCCGCGCCTGCCATATCAAGCTGTTCGGGCTCGCCAACTGCTGCAAGAACAGCGGACTGCTCGTGGGGCTCGGCAACTGCTCGGCCTCGGAGCGCGAGCTGGCCGAGGAGCGCAACGCCGGCAACACCCACTATCTCGGCCGGTACTGCTCGCGGCGCACCTTCTTCGGCGTCTGCATCCGCCGCTCGCGGGCCTGGTGCGTGTTCGGCTCGAAGCTCGGGCGCATCCTGCAGCAGCAGGGGCGCGCGCAGCTTGGCATCGGCTGGGGAAGCTGTCGCGGCCTCACGGTGGCCGAGGTCGAGAGCATCGACTTCGCCAGCCTCGATCTCTCCGAGTTCACCGAGGACCTGATGGACGCCTCGAAGGAGCCGTCGGTCTCGCTGCCGGACGCGGGTGACACCGGCGAAGCGATGCGCACGCGCATCCGCGAATTCTACAGCCGGGGGCAATGAGATGACCGCCGCCGCAGGCTCTGCCGTTCGGCGCGCCGTGACACGCGCCTTTGCCGCGGTCGGTATCTGGGCGGTCCTGGGCGCGTCGGCGGCGGGTGGGGAATGGCGCTCCTGGTGCGGCGAACGCGGTTCCGGCGCTTCCCTCGGATGGCATTTCTACTGCGACCCGGCGGAAGAGCCGGAACGGATCGTGCCCGCCCCGGCGCCCGCGCCTCCTCCCGCCGACGCCGGGCGACCGGCGACGGAGCGGATCGAGGCACTGCGCAAGGCGCTGGAGGAGGCGCGCGCGGAGGCGATCCTGGATCCGACGCCCGCGAAGGTGACGGCCTATCTGCGGCTGCAACAGGAGACGTTGCAACGCGCCGCCACCTTCTCCGACGCCTTCCGGCGCACGGTCTGGGCGACGCCGGAACTCGACTACACGCTGCGCCGCCCGGTCGGCGCGCTGGCGAAACAGGTCTGGTCGGACCAGCGCCGCGTCGACCGGGACCGGGTATTGGCACGCCTCGGCGAGCGCTACGGCTTGATCTATCTCGGCCACGCCGGCTGTGCGGGCTGCCGGGTGTTCGGACCGCTGCTGCGCGCCTTTGCCAAGCGCCACGGCCTCGACGTACTGGCCGTGTCGCTCTCTGGAGAAGCGCTGGAGGGCTGGCCCGAGGCGGTGCCCGACCGGGGGCGCGCCGCCCGTCTCGGGCTCGGCAACGCCCCGGTGCCCGCGCTCGTGCTGTTCGACACTGCCACGAAACGCGTGCTGCCGGTCGGCTTCGGCGTGATGGCCGAGGACCAGATGGCGGAACGGATATTTGCGCTGACCGCCCTGGAGCCCGGACATGACTATTAGAAAATTCCGCAGGGATTCCGGATACAGACCAGGCGCCCGTTATGGGCTGGCAGTTCTTGCCGCATTCGTCGGCGCCTTACTCCTCACAACAGGACCGGCCCGCGCCGACGTGCTCTCGGAGATGAACCGCTTCTGGCAGGGCGCGGCGGTCAACACCACCGGCCCGACCGCCTTCCAGGGCCAGGCTTCCGGCCACTGGACGCTGGGCAACCTCTATCTGCGCTCGCCGGTGCGCTCGGAGCAGATCGCGACGGTGAACCTGCCGTCGTTCCGGGCCGGATGCGGCGGCATCGACGCCTTCGCCGGGGCCTTCTCCTTCATCAACTCGGACCAGCTCGTGGCCTTTGCCCGGGCGGTCGCGCAGAACGCGGTCGGCTTCGCCTTCGAGCTGGCGCTGGAGACCATCTCGCCGGTGATCGCCGAGACCATGGCCAAGCTCCGGGCGCTGGCGCAATGGGTCAACTCGCAGAATCTCAACTCCTGCGAGACCGCCCAGGCGCTGGTGGGCGCGCTCTGGTCGAAAAACGACCGCGCCTCGGCGGCGATCTGCGCCGCGATCGGCACCGGCCAGGGCATCTTCTCGGACTATGCGGCGGCCAAGCATGGCTGCGGGGCGGACGGAAAGCGCAACTCGACGCTGGCTGCGGCCTCCGGCGCGATGGCCGACCAGGTGCCGGTCAACGTCAACTATGCCTGGAAGGCGATCCGGGCGTCCTCCTTCCTTTCTGGCGACACCCAGCTTGCCGAGTTCGCGATGGCGGTCACGGGCACGCTGATCGTCACGTCGCCGACCTCCGATTCGGACGCGAGCGGCCCGCGGGTGCGCATCCTGGAGCCGCTCGCCCTCGACCGGCGCGTGACCGAGGTGCTGATGGAAGGCGGCGGGGCGCTGCCGGTCTACCGCTGCGATACGTCCACCGCCTGTCTCAACCCGAGCCTGGGCACGGTCACCATCCCCGCCAATCGCGGCTTCCGCGCGCGGGTGGCGGAGCTGTTGCGCGATCTCGTGGACGCGGTGCGCACGGACACCGCGCCGCCCGCACCGGCGCTGGGGCTGGTCAACCTCACCACCCTGCCGGTCTACCGGGTGGCCAACGCCGCGGCGGCCTACCGGGGGGCGGTGATCGACCAGGAAATGGACGCGCTCGCCGAAGCCGTGGCGCTCGACGTGATGCAGGTGTGGATCACGGATCTGCACCGCGCGGTCGAGGAGCGCGCCGGGACGCTCGACATCGCCGATGGCGAGCAGTTGCAGCGTTGGCGCGAGGGGCTCCGCGCCAACCGGGTGGCGCTCGCGCGGCACCGCCACCAGGGACTCCAGCGGCTCAACACGGCGCTGGCGGTCGTCGAGAAGCTGCGCCTGATCGAGACCGAGCTGGCGGGGGCGTTGTCCGCCGATCTGCGCGCCGCACTGGCGTTCGCGCGCGGCGGCGCCGGGGCGGGTTCCCGGTAACGCATGGCGTGACACCTTATATATGTACGAGCTCTTCACCCTCGGCGGCGGGACCTACCTCGTCGATCTCCTGAACGCGGTCGCCGCGATCACCTCGGGCGGCGCCTATGTCACGCTCGCCCAGCTCGCCGGCGTGGCGGGTCTTGCCTGGGTCCTGTTCCGCACCGCCTTCGGCGGGTCGTGGAAGGACAACGCCAAGTGGATCCTGCTCTTCGTCACCGTCTGGGGTGCGATGATCGTGCCGAAGGCCACGGTGCGGGTGGTGGACCGGCTCGATCCGACGCTGGCGCCCGCCGTGGTCGCAAACGTGCCGATCGGCCTTGCGCTGTTCGCATCCCTCACGTCGCAGGTCGGCGACGGGTTGACGCGCCTCACCGAGCAGGCGTTCAGCCTCCCCAATGACCTCCAGTACCAGCGCCACGGGCTGATCTTCGGGGCGAGGCTCGCGGCCAAGGCGACCCGCCTCGAGATCACCGACACGGTGTTCGCCCGCAACGTCCGCAACTACACCCGGCAATGCGTCTTTCACGCGCTCCTGCTCGGGCACATGTCGGCGGACGATCTGCGGGAGAGCACCGATATCTGGTCCCTGGTCACCGCCGCGGGCTCGCCCTCGGCCGGGGCCTCGCCCGCGCGCATGTTCGAGTTCGCGACGCGGCAGGCGGCGACGGGCACCGGCGCGACGCCGATCGACCGGCAGATCGTCACCTGCCAGGTGGGCGCGGGCAGGCTGAACGCGCAATGGAACGCCGAAATACAGCGTGCGGGCACCGTGTTCGGGCGGCGGATCTTCCCCGACGCCAGGACCGAGGCTCTGGCCCGCGCGGAGCTTCTGGCCGCGCTGCCGGCGGCCCACGACTTCCTGATCGGCGCCGCGCGCTCGGCGGGCGAGATCATGCGCCAGCAAATGGTGCTGAACGCCGTCCACGACGCGGGCGAGCAGTGGGCGGCCGAGGCCGGCAACGCGGCGGCCTTGCGGGCCTATACCGAGGCGAGGGCGGAGGCCCAGACCGTCTCGGCCTACCGGGCGATCGGCAGGCAGGCCGAGACCTGGGTGCCGCTGCTGCGCATCGTCTTCGAGTGCCTCTATGTCGGCGCGTTCCCGATGGCGGTACTGCTGATGCTGACGCCGGCGGGGCTGCCGATCTTCCGGTCGTATGTGACGGGGCTGATCTGGCTGCAATCCTGGGGCCCGCTCTACGCGGTGCTGCACCGGATCAGCATGGGCGAGGCGGCGGAGCGCATGCAGGCAACCGCGCTCATGCCGGGGGGCGACATCGGCATCTCGCTGGTGGCGCAGGCGGGCATCCGGGCGGTCGCGTCCGACGTGGCGGTGATGAGCGGGTACCTCTCGATGTCGGTGCCCTTCCTCGCCGCCGCGCTGGCGTATGGATTGTCGAAGGCGACCGTGCTCGCGACCTCGGTGCTGGCGGTCGGCCAGGATGCCGCCTCGTCCGCGGCCCATGAGGGCACGACCGGCAACCTGTCGCTCGCCAACACGGGCTACGACACGCACCGGTTCGCCACGCTCGAAGGCCGCCAGATCCGGACCTCGGCCCATGTCGACACCGACCGCTATACCGGCTATGCGCCTGCGGGCGCGGCGATGACGGTGACCGGCGACGGGACCGTGGTGGCCGATGCCGGCGCCGCCACCAGCCGCATCCCGGCGGCCGGGGTGCGGTTGTCGGAATCGCTCGCGACCAGCCACGAGCAACGCGCTGCCGAGGCGCGGACCCTCTCGCGGCACTGGTCGGCAGAGGCGGGCCAGGCGCGCAATGCCGCCGTCACCGACGCGACGGGGCTGATCCAGCGCTACAGCCACGACGTCAGCACGGGCGAGGCCTTCGCGCGGGGCGTCACCGAGAGCGAATCGAGCCAGGCGCAGCAGCTCGATTCCCATGTCGAGAAGCTGGCCGAGATCGGCGGGCTGACGAAGAACCAGGCGATGAACCTGACCGCCGAGGCGAAGGTGGGCGGCGGCTGGAACCTGATCGCCAAGATCGGCGCCAACGGCTCGGCCATGTGGCGCGGCCAGACCATCGAATCCGACGCCTGGAACCGGATGCAGGAATACGACCGCCAGCACGGCGTGACCGAGAGCTGGTCGCAGGTGGCGGAGGCCTCGCGGCGCTACTCCACGCAGTCGGGCGACAGCGAGATGGCGAGCCTCGACGAGAGCCTGTCCGCCAACCTCACCCGCATGCGCAGCTTCCAGGAGCGCGCCTCGCTGGCGAGGCAGGAATCGGAGATCTGGTCGGAGCAGGCGGCGCAGGTGCGCTCGGACGCGCAGGCGATCGAGCGCGAGCTCGGCCAGCCCTTCTTCGCCTGGCTCTCGGAGCGGCAGGGCTCGGACGGCCGCGCGATCGGCGCCGCCGGGGCGATGCGCATCGCCTCGCCGCAGACCGCGGAGGACGCCGAGCAGCTCCGCGAGCACGCCGCCGCCTTCATCGCCGAACGGTTCCCGGCTCCGGCGGGCCCGGACCCGGCGTCGGTCGGCGGCGCGGCGGAATACGAGGGTGCTGCGGGCGAGCTGCGCGGCGCCTACGGGCGCGAGACCGCGGCTGCCCATGGGGGCTGGTCGGCGGGGGTGCGCGACCGGGCGGCGGCCGCCGGCGCGCCCCGGCCGGGCGAGGCGGACGTGCGGGCGATGGAGGAACGGGTCGAGACCAAGACCGAGATGACCATGAAGGAGACGGCCCGCGAGGCGCGCCAGACCGTGACAAGGGACGAGGCGGTCGAGGGCCGCGCCGGGATCGCCGCCGAGCGGGGCAAGCCCTTCGAGCAGCAGGCGACCGAGAACCTGCCCTTCATCGGCGGCTGGCTCGCCGGGCAACTGTTCGGGACGGCGAAGAACGCCGCGCCGGACGGCGCCGGAACCCCGCCGCCGCCGGACGAAAAGGGCTGGGGGGCCTCGTCGCCGTGACGCCCGCCCGGAAACCGCTTCCGGGCTCAGTCGCCGCGCATCAGGCGCTCGTGCTCCTCGGCGACCGCGAGGAACGCGTACTGGCCGCTCCCGGTCGCGGCATCGATCCGCTCGTCGCGCCCGCCGGGAAGGCGGTAGCCGGCGAACGCCGACCAGTCGCGGCCGAGAAAGCCGCGCCGGAGCGCGCAGGCGAGGCTGGCGAGGACCGTCCAGAGGATTGCCGCCAGCCACGCGGCGCCGGCGGCCTCCATGCCCGCACCGGTCGCGGCCGCGAGGGCGGTCCAGAGCGCGGCGAGGGCGAAGCCGCCGAGCACGGCGGCGCGCTCGCGCCAGGTGGGCCGGGGCGATGCGGGGGGCCCGGCTGGTCCGGTCGGGTCGTCGAATGTTCGTGTCATGTTCATGTCCTCCGAGCATAGCGGCGGAACCGGAAAAGGGAATTCCCGGGAGCCGGGCCTCTTCTCCGCCCCGCTCGCCTTCGACCCGGCCCCGGCCGGCCTCCATCTCCGGTCGGCGTGGCGTGCGATCGGGGGGAGACAGTGATGCGCGGCATTGGCGGCAGCACGCTCCGGGGCGGCCAGACCGTCTTCCACGGGCTGCGCATGTGGGGCCAGCTCTTCCGGGCGGCGATGCTGTTCGCCGCGTTCACGACCGTCGCCGTGCCGGCCTGGACGCTCTGGCACCGCACCACCGGCGCGGAATGGTACGCCGCCGGCATGGCGACGCTGGCCGAGGTCAAGCTCGTCCTCGGCTACGACCCGGACTCGGGTCAGGAGGTCCGGTTCGAGGACGGGACGCGGCGCACACTCCGCATCCGCGACATCGCCGCCTCGGTCCCGGCGCTGGAGGCGCGGGAGCGAATCCGGGACGAGATCTTCGCGAGCGCCGGGATCGGCGCGGCGGCCGGCGGGGGCTTGATCCTGCTCTTCCTGGTCGTGTTCTGGTATCGCGGCGCCCGGCTCGGGCGGCAGAAGCGCATCCGGGGCGCGGAGATGGTGACGGCCGCCGAACTGCGCCGGAGATTGCTGCCGCCCGGTCTCCGCATGCTGTCACGCCTGCCGGGCGGTCAGCGGCTCCGCCCCTACGCCATCGCCGGCATCCCCTACCCCGAGCGCACCGAGACCCAGCACACGATCGTCTCGGGCACCACGGGCTCCGGCAAGACGGTGCTGATCTCCGATCTCGTCTCGCAGATCCGCGCCCGCGGCGAGCGCTGCGTGATCTACGACAAGATGGGGACCTACACCCGGTCCTTCTTCGACCGGGACCGCGACGTGCTGATGAACCCGCTGGATGCCCGCGCCCCGCGCTGGTCACCCTTTCTCGAAGCGAGGAACCCGCGCGACTTCGACATGATGGCCGCTGCCCTGATCCCCCAGCAGCGCGACACCGTCGATCCGTTCTGGGTAACGGCGGCGCGCCAGCTCTTCTCGAACGGCGCCGGGGTGCTGCGGCAGAAGGGCGTGAAGGACAACAAGGTCCTGGTCGACCACCTGCTCAAGACCGACCTGACGGCGCTCGCCGAGGCGATGGAAGGCACGGTGGCGCAGTCCATCGTCGATCCCGACAACCCCAAGACCGCGCTCTCGGTGCGGGCGATGCTGACCGCCAACCTGTCGGCGATGGAGTTCCTGCCGGACGAGGGCAAGCCGTTCTCGATCCGGGAGTGGATATCGGACGAGGCAAGAGACCGAAACGGGGGCGGGTTCCTGTTCCTGACCTCGCGGGGCGACCAGCACGCGAGCCTGCGCGGGCTGATCTCGACCTGGCTGGAGATCGCGGTCAACGCCATGCTCTCGCTCGCCCAGGACGACGGCCGGCGCATATGGGTGATCCTCGACGAGCTGCCGACCCTCCACCAGGTGCCGAGCCTCCAGCCGGGGCTCGCCGAGTCTCGCCAGTTCGGCGGCTGCTTCGTGCTCGGCGTGCAGGTGGCCTCCGCCTTGCGCGACCTCTACGGTCGCAACGGCGCCGAGACCATATCGGGGCTCTGCGGCACGCGGGTGGTGCTGGCCGCGCCCGACCGCGACACCGCGCAATGGTCCGCCGACAGCCTCGGCCGAAGCGAGATCGAGGAGGTCGCCGAGGGGTTCAGCTACGGCGCCAACACCATCCGCGACGGCGTGAGCCTGACGCCGCGCCGCGAGCTCCGGGCGCTGGCTCTGCCGTCCGAGATCATGCGCCTTCCCAACCTGGAGGGCTATCTCAAGTTCCCCGGCCCCTTCCCGGTCGCCTCCATCCGCCTGAAATACGTCTCCAGGCCGAAGGCGGCGGAGCGGTTCGTGGCACGCGAGGGGGACGTCGGCGAAGCCGATGCGTCGAAGGCGGCGCCCGCAAAGCCCGGCGAGGACGGTGACATGACGATCCCGGACCCGGCGGACCGCGCCGATGCGCTCCCGGAAACCCCGCCCACGGCGCCGGAAGCCGCGCGGGATGCCGCCCTCCACCAGGGCGAGCTGGACCTTGTGCCGCTGCCGGGAGAGGCCGGCGCAGCCCCGATCGAGAACGGGCAGGCGCGGGAAGCCGACACCGCAACGCCCGCGCCGGAGCGGCAGGACGGCCCGCCGGCAGAGGGCTCCGAAGCGGAAGAGTCGCCGCCGGCTGCCGGGCCGGACGGCGAACGGCCTAGCGACTGGGGCTGACATGCTCTCGATCGGGGCGCTGACGTCGGCCGCGCAGGGCGCGCGCTACTACGAGCAGGACGGCTATTACGCGAAGGACGATCCCGAGCACCGCGAGGCCAGCGGCTGGGCCGGCAGGGGGGGCGGAAGAGCTCGGGCTGACGGGGCCGGTCGACCCGGAGATCTTCAGGGCGGTCCTCGAAGGCAAGGTGCCGGACGGCTCGGGAACGGAGCTCGGGAAGCGCGGCAAGGACGGCAAGATCGTCCACCGCCCCGGCCGCGACCTCACCTTCTCGGCACCGAAGTCGGTCTCGCTCGCCGCGCTGGTCGGCGGCGACCGGCGCATCGTCGAGGCCCACGACCGCGCGGTGGCGGCGGCGCTGGACTGGGTCGAGAAGAACGCCGCCGAGACGCGGATGAAGGATCCCGCGACCGGCCGCATGGTCCGCGCCGGCGACCAGAAGATCGTCGCCGCAACCTTCCGCCACGACACCTCGCGCAACCTCGATCCGCAGCTTCATACCCATGCCGTGCTCGCCAACATGGTCCAGGGGGAGGACGGCAAGTGGCGCACGATGGCCAACGAGAAGCTCTACGGCTCGAAGATGCTGCTGGGCGCCCTCTACCGCGCGGAGCTGGCCCGCGGCCTCAAGGACCTGGGCTACGACATCGAGAAGACCCATGCCGACGGGCGCTTCGAGATCGCGGGGGTCTCGCGCGCGGCGATCGAGGCGTTCTCGAGCCGGCGCGCCGAGATCGAGGCGGCGATGGAGGCGCGCGACCTGGGCAGCTCGGCGGACAATCCGCGCCTGGCGGAGCGCGCTGCGCTGATGACGCGGGCGGCGAAGCGCGACATCGACCGGGCCGAGCTCCGGGGCGTGTGGCAGCGCCAGGCCGCCGATCTGGGTCTCGATGCGGGCGCGCTGGTGGCCGGGGCGGTGGAAAGATCCGCCGCGCCGGAACGGGAGGCGGCGGCGATGGAACCGGCCTCCGGGGCTGACGGCCCCGGCGCGCCGGAGCGGGAAGCGGCGGAGGAACCGGCAACGCGGGCGGACAGGACGCCGGAGGCGCCGGGTCGGGAAGCGCCGGAGCTGCCGGAGATCGCCGTCGCGCGCGATGAGGCAGCCGCCTCGACGCATGTATCGGGGGAAAACCGGGCGCCGGTCCGGGAGGATAGAGGCGCGCCGGAACGCGAAACCGCCGCCGAAACGACACCGCCGTCTCCCGCCGGGGAGGCCGTCGCCTGGGCGATGGCGCATCTTTCGGAGCGCGCGGCGGTGTTCTCCCGCAACGATCTCTTCACCGCCGCGCTCGCCCATGCGCCGGGCGCGGTCCTGGTGAGCGACGTGGAACGCGAGGTGGCGGCGCTGGAGAGGGCCGGCGCGCTGCACGCCGTCGACCTGCCCGGCGCGGAGGACTCGCTCGCGACGGAGAAGACCGCCGGCGAGGAGCGCGAGACGGTGGCTCTCATGCAGGCCGGCCAGGACCGCGGGCGCGCGCCGATGCGCGGCTGGCAGGTGCAGGAGCATCTGAACAAGGGGCCGCTCACGGCCGGGCAGAAGGACGCGGTGAAGCTGATCCTGTCGGCGAAGGACCGGACGGTCGGCATCCAGGGCTATGCCGGCACCGGCAAGACCACCATGCTGAGCCGGGCCAGGACGCTCGCGGAGAAGAAGGGCTGGCGCATGGCGGGCCTGGCGCCGTCGGCCTCGGCGGTGCAGACGCTCGCCTCCGAAGCCGGGATCGAGAGCGAGACCCTGCAGCGCTTCCTCGCCCGCAACGCCGGGGTGGCCGAGGGCAGGCTCACGGCCAGGGGCGCGAAGGAGATGCGCGCCGCCTTCGCGAAGACCGTCCTGGTGGTCGACGAGGGCTCGCTCGCCTCCACCGTGCAGGCCCGCGACCTGTTGCGGATCGCGAACGAACTTCGCATCCCGCGTGTCGTTCTCGTCGGGGATGCGAAACAGTTGGACGCCGTCGATGCCGGGAAGCCCTTCGCACAGCTCCAGGCGGCGGGCATGCAGACCGCAACGATGGACGAGATCATGCGCCAGCGCGATCCGGCGCTGAAGGAGGCGGTCGAGGCCAGCCTCAAGGGCGAGATCGGCAGGGCGTTCGAGAAGCTCGGGAGCAACGTTGCGGAGGTGAAGCCGGACAATATCGCGGGCGCGGTCGCCGCGCGCTGGCTCAGGCTCGACGCCGACGCGCGTGAGAACACCGGCGTCATGGCGCCCTCCCACGAGCTCCGGCAGGCGATCAACGGCCATATCCGTGAGCGCCTCGCCCGCGAGGGCCGGCTCCACGGCCCTGTCATGGAGAGCAGGCGCCTGGTCTCGAGGGGTTACACCAACGCCGAGAAGTCGCTGGCCGGCAACTACGGCGCGGGCGACGTGGTGGCGTTCCACCGTCCCTACAAGCGGATCGGCGTCGAGAAGGGCGACGAGCGCCGCGTGATGGGCGTCGATCACAAGGACCGCGCGGTGCTGCTGGACGACGGCAAGGGCGGCCGGGTCGCCTGGAAGCCGGAGGAGATCGGCGGGCGTCGGGGCGGCAGCGAGGTCTACCGGGCCGAGAAAATCCAACTCAGGGCCGGCGACCGCATCCGCTGGACGCGCAACGACGCCGGCCTCGGGCTGGTCAACAGCCGCACGGCGGAGGTCCTCAGGGTCGCGAACGGCCGGGTGACGTTCCGGCTGGAGGACGGCAAGACGCTCGAACTCGGCAAGGGCGACCCGCAGCTGCGCCATCTCGACCATGCCTGGGCGTCCACCGTCCACGCCTTCCAGGGCCGCACGGTCGACAACGTGATCGCCGCGATGGAAGCGCGGCACCCGCATCTCACGACCCAGAAGAGCTTCTACGTCGAGATCAGCCGGGCGCGGGACCGGGCCGAGCTGGTCACCGACGACGCGGCCGAGCTCCGCGCCCAGCTCCAGGCCGTCACCGGAGAGCGCATTGCGGCGCTCGAAGGCATTGGCGAGATGAAGCGCGAGGCGCCGGGGAAGGCGGCCGAGGCCGTTCGGACGCGGGACACGGGGCAGGAACGCGGCTCCGGCGAGGGCGCCGGAAAGGCCGACGAAAGCACGAAGACGCCCGCGAAGGCGCCGGAGCCGCCGGTGCGCGACCGCGGCAAGGGAGGCATGGACCTTGGATTGTGACGGTATGGAGAGGCCGGAGCGGAGCGGACGGGCGCGCCTGGCGGTGCTGATCGACGCGGAGAATGCGAGTCCGCGCGACGCAAGGGAGGTGTTCGAGGCCGTCGCGGCGCTCGGCGAGGCGACGGTGCGGCGCATCTACGGCGATTTCTCGAACGGGCGGCTCTCCTCGTGGAACGCGCCGATCCGCGAGTTTGCCATCGTGCCGTGCCACCAGCCGGCGCATGTGCGGGGCAAGAACGCGGCCGATATCGCGCTCGCGGTTGACGCGATGGACCTGCTGTACCGGGAGCCGCTGGATGGCGTCGCGCTGATGTCGAGTGACAGCGACTTCACCCGGCTCGCGCAGCGGCTCCGTGAAAGCGGGCTTGCGGTCTACGGCTTCGGCGAAGCCAAGTCCCCGCGGGCGTTCCGCGCGGCCTGCCACCGCTTCGAGATCGTGGGAAAGGCCCGGAACAGGACACGCGAACCGGGCGAGACGTTCTTCTAGAAAGCAGGATCGATGAGCGACGGGGACCGGAACGAGGCCGCGACAGGCGAAAATGCGGCCGACAGGGCGGGCGATGCCCGCAAGACGAGGGGCATCCGGTTCTCGGAATCGGAGTGGGAAGAGGTCAAGAACGCAGCGGCGGCCCACGACATGCCGGCCGCCGAGTTCGTCCGCGAGCGGATCCTGGCGCTCGCGCGCGACCCGAAGAGCGCGGATCGGGGGCCGGTTCCGGCCTCGATGGCGCCGCTGATCGAGCGGATGTTCCGCTACACCTGGTTCCTGGCGACCGAGAAACGCGACGCGATGGTCCGCGAAGGGCGCGAAGAAGAGCTCGACAGGCTGGTCGCGGAGGCGCGATCGCTCCAGGAATCGCTCGGCGACAAGGCCACCGACTGAGCCCTGCCGGCGTCGCGCCGGGCCGCTTGCAGGCGTGGCAGGCCCGTAGCGGCAGCGAAATTTGGGCGCCAATCGCGCCGTCCCGACAGCGATGCGCGTATGCCGGTCGTGTATCGGTCGGGTTTATCCCGTGGCTGAGCGTGTATCGGTCCGTGTATCGGTCAACGACTGGCGGAGCCTGACGACGCCTGAGGCATGACAATGCGCGTGTATCGGTGCGATACACGCTCGATCCAACAACAGTGAGGCGCTCTCAGGCGCCGGGAGGCGCGAACAGCGCCCGTAAGGCCCCGGCAGCGCACGCATGCCGCACCCTGCAGCCTGCTGCGTCGGGTGTGAGACCCAAGGCCGCCCCGGCGGTCGGGACAGCCAGATCGAGCAGCATTCACGATGGGGAAATCGACGCCGGCGAAGACGGCGGATAGGAGCCGCCGCGGCGTGTGAGCGGCGGGCGATGCGGACACTGCGAAAGGACGAAGTGTCGAGCGCGGTGACGGCGGGCTCCGCGGGAGCGCCGACACGAAGATCGGCACAAGTGCCGGGGGTCGTGCGCCGGGCGATGCGCGAGCTTGCGAGCGCGAGCCGGACGGTGCCGGCGCAATACCGTCGGTCGGAAACGAAACGGGCCGCACCGCCACCGAAGCGACGGTGCGGCCCGCGTGGTGTTGCGGTCAGGCTGCGCACCGGGCGACCGGGATGCCGAGCTGGCGCGCGCGGTCGACGAGGTTCTCGGTGATGCCGCTGCCGGGGAACGCGATCACGCCCTTCGGCAGGAGGTTGAGCAGTTCCTCGTTGCGGCGGAACGGGGCGGCGCGTCCGTGGCGGTCCCAGTCCGGCTTGCACACGACCTGGTCGATGCCGTTGCGCTCGGCCCAGCTTGCCGCGATCTTCTCGACGCCGGGGCCGCCGCCATGCACGAGCACCATGTCGTCATGCTTGGCGCGGGCCTTGTCGAGCACGCGGATCACGGCGGCGGTGTCGGCGATGTCCTTGCCGCCCGCGATGGCGACCAGCGTCCCCTGCGGCAGGTGGGCGGCGGTCTCGCGGTCCTTCCTCGCGCGCTGGAAGTCGCGGGCGTCGATGGCCGCGCTGGTGAGCTTGCCGGTCTGGCTCGCGTGGCTGCCGTACCGGGGCCGCCAGGTGTCGCCGGTCTCGGTGCGGTACTGCTCGGCCACGGCGTCGCGCATCTGCTCGAAGGCGTCGCGGCGGTCGCCGAGGTTCCGCGCGCGGTCGGTGACGAGCTCCAGCTCGCGCGACTTGATCTCGGTGCCGTCCTGGGCGCGCTGGAGGTCGCGCAGCTCCGGGGTCAGCCGGTCGACGGCGCGGTCGAGGCGGCGGACCTGGGCGTCGAGCATGTTGACGAAGCCCCACAGCATCTGCTCGCGCTCGTCGGCGATCTGGAACCCGTCCGGTGCGACGCCTTCTGCGATGATGCGGAACGCTTCGCTCACCGCGTCGGTGGCGTCGTCGCGATCCCAGACGTCGCGGGTGTCGAACTCGTCGCGCTCGGGGGCAGCGCCGTAGAGGGCGGCGTTGTCGCAGACGGTCGCGGTGGCGGACTGATCGGCGGTCGCGATGGTGTCGATATCGAAGGTCATGACGATCTCCCTTGATCGGTTAGCACGTTCGGGGCCGATCCCCGATGTGATGTCCTGTTGGGTCACGCGCGCGGACCGCAGCCACGCGGGGTTGGTGGAGCTTGGCGTCGCGTCGGGGCGAGTGGTGCGGGCGCAAGGCCCTAGTGGAGCCTGGCGAGGAACGAGCCTTGGCGGAGCTTGGGTCTGAGCCACGGTCGCCCCGGCGCGGCGCCTAGCGGAGCCTCCCCGCGCCGGAGCGGAGCGGAGGACCCCGCAGGGGTTGGCGGAGGGAGCACGTGTGGCACAATGGGACAGCACGTCGAGGCGTATTTCTCTCCACCCGCACGGACCCCCTTGCGGCGGCGCGGCCCGGCACACCGCCCGAAAGGAGAGACGGAGGCGCGTCACGCACCCGCCCGCTCGGCCAGCACTTGCGCCGCCCAGGCTGCCGCGCGTTCGAGCACATCGCCGTGGCAAGGGGTGTCGGACCAGCAGGCGAGCCAGCATCCGTCCAGTTCGGCAAGCTCTTCGACCGCGATCTCGCCTGCGCGGATGCGGCGCCAGAGATCCGCGCGGTAGTGGAGGACCGCTTGCCCGGCCGACAGCGCGGGATCGTCCTCGAACCGGTTTGCCCACTTCGTGCGGCGGTCGATCAGCACGGTGTTGTTGTGGACGTGCGCATATTCGAATGCTTCGCGGAGTTTCGGCTCGCAGTTCAGGTTGACGATGGCGGTCATGACTTCCTCCCTCCTCCGAACGGCTTGCCCGCTCGCAAGCTCTTCTCCCCTCCGGGCCCGGCGGCGGACTCCGGACCCACGGCAGAAAAAAAGGCGACCGCCGAAGCGGCCGCCCGAGTTGGGAGGGAGGAAGGGCCGTCTAGAACGGGATATCCATGCCGGAATCGTCGGCCCCGTTCGCCGCGGCGGCAGCCTGCCCGGCGTCACCGTTCATCGGCGCCTGGGCATCCGCGGCCGCCGCGCCGTTCGGCTTGTCATAGAACTGGACCCGGTTGCCCGGCACGACGATGATCTCGGTGGAGAAGCGGTCCGAGTCCTCGCCGTCCTTGCGCCAGCGCCGGGTCTGCATCTTGCCCTCGACGTGGACGAGCCGCCCCTTCCTCGCGTGCTTCTGCAACATGTCGATCAGCCCGTCCTGGAAGGTGACGACGCGGTGCCACTCGGTCCGGTCCACCTTCTCGCCGGACTGCCTCGAAATGAAGCTTTCGTCGGTCGCGATGCTCATATTGGCGACGCGCCCGCCCGAGGCGAGGTGGTTGACGACGACGTCGGCGCCCAACCGGCCGACCAGTTCCGCGTGATTCTTTCCGAAGGCCATAACGGTCTCCTGTAGTTCCTGGTTGATGACGATGGGTTGCGAGCGACCGGAGGCCGGGACACCCTCCCGAACCCCCGACCGCTCACTGTCTCCAAGCCCTCCTCCACCTCCATCACGCCGGGGGAAGCGCCGCCGCCGGATCCCAGGGCTCGTCCGGCGCCGCCTCGCCGAGACCCCCCGCCGCCGGTTCCGGGACGAGACGGGCGAAACCGCGCGCGGGGTAGACCGCCGGGCGCTCGGGACAACGCCTCGCGCGCGCGTCCTCGATCGCCTCGCGGACGGCGGCCGGGTCGATGCCCAGCTCGGCCAGCAGCAGGCTGCCGGCGGGAAGGTCGGGGGAATGGTCGGACTGGAACATGGCGGGGAACTCCTCTTGCCGTTGCCCGGCCCGGCATCGGCGCGGCGGAAAGCCCTCCCGCCGTCCTGCCGGACACTCGCCCCGCGAAAGCTCCCCTCCGCCTCCCGGCCGACCGAACCTCGTGTAGAAGCGAACGCGACCTCGCCACGGCTGCGACCGGCGGGCAGCGGCGCGGGGGGATCGCGCGCGGGTCAGTGCAGGGTGCTGCCGTTCATGGCGCCGGCGCCGGCGCGCAGGCAGCGGGCGGCGAGCGCCGTCCAGGCGGCGCGGTCGAGGCCGAGGGCGCGGTTCAGGGAATCGCACACCGCCAGGCCGTCGGCTCGGTCGAGCGCGACCAGCGCGGTGGGGATGGCGAAGGCGAAGCCGTCGACCAGGATGCGGATCTGCGGCGGCTCGCCGTCCTCGTCAGCCAGCGGGCAGAAGCAATAGGTCGGGTCGTCGGGCAGGCAGGCGGTCATGGCGGATTTCTCCTTCGGTGGGGTTCGGACCAGCGGTCGGCCGGCCGGCAATACGCATGGCAGCGGACGGCGGGCCGGCAGCGCAGCAGGAAGGACCTGCCGCGCCGGCGCCGGCTCACCAGGGCGGCGCGGTGTACGAACTCATCGGCGAGGCGTCGCACAGCACCTCCACCTGGTCGCGGCCGAGCTTCGCGAAGGCGAGGCAGAGCGCGACGTCGGCCTCGCTGTCGAAGGTGCCGAGCGCCTCGCCGGTGGCGATCTCGATCACCGTCCAGCTCGGGTCCCACAGCGGGATGCCGCGAAACGCCCCCGAGCCCTCGCGGTGCTTGCGCGAACAGGGCTCGCAGCGGGCGACCCCCGGCGACGGCGCGTCGCACTCGACGCACCGGCCCCTGGCCCGCCGATCGGCGTAGCGGGCACGCTTGGCGGCGTATTCCGCCTCACGGTCGCGGCGCCCCTCCTTGGCGACGGCGCAGGGGGCGCAGTAGGCCGTCCCCCCATAGGTGGGGGTCTTGCACTTGACGCAGACCCCGGCGGCCCGGCGAGCGTCGTAGCGGGCGCGCGCGGCGTAGCGGCAGGCCTGGCACTCGGCAGCTCCATGGGCCGGCTTGCCGCAGCTGGTGCAGTCGCCCCTGGCGCGCCGCTCGGCATAGCGCCGGCGGGTGAGCGCGCTTCCGGTATCTGATGGTGCGGTGATCGGGTTATTCGATGGTTGCCGGGTCAGGTTCGGAGGAACGCTGTCGGGGTGTCGGACGGCCGTCGACGCGTCAAGCCGCTGCGCGGCTCCTTCGCTTCGCTCCGGCCCTTCGGGTGACCCGCCGCCGTCCATCCGACGGAGTGCATCCATGGCCGTAAGCAGAGCTTTCGGCCATGAGCCGATCGCTCGACGCGGTACGGCGATGGAAGCTGGCGGGGGGTGTTACCCGTTACCGTTACCCTGCCTCCCTAGGGGTTCGAGGCGGTAACGGTTTTCGGTAACACGTCGTTGCGGCCCCGACCATTGACAGCGGCTGGGGGCGTGGCGTTGTCGGCGGTGAGGCGGTATCCGCCTTCGGCAGCGCGCTCGACGCGTCCTTCGCGGACGAGCTTGTGCAGCGCCTCGGCGACGGTTGCCGGCCGGGTCGCGGCGCGCTCGCGGATCTGGCGCTGGGAGAGCGGCGCGTCGGCGTCGGCGAGTGCCTGGAGGATACGCCGTTCGGGGGTTTCCGGCTCCGGCGCGGCTTCGGCCGGCGCCGGGCGCCGGAGGCGCAAGGCGGGTCCCTCGCCGTCATCGGCGAGTTCGATTTCGACATCGTTGAGGCCCGGGGCGGCGCGATGCTCGACGGTCATGACGATCTGCTTGTCCCGCCGGCGCAGGTACAGATTGCTGTCCCCCCATGCGTGCAGCTCGGACGATCCCCTGAGCGCCTGGCCCGGCCGGGCGGCGCCGCTCTTGCGGGCATGGTGGACGAGCAGGATTGCGGTCTCGAAGCGTCGCTGTATGTCGCGCAGGAAGCCGAGGATGGGGGCGACCTCGGCGACGGCGTTCTCGTCGACGCCGTGGAGGCGGACCAGGGGGTCGAGGACCACGAGGCGTGGCCCGACGCGCTCCACGGTCTCCATCAGGCGCTGGCGGTCGTTGCGGTGGTCGAGGCGGAGGATCGGGACGTCGATGACGGCGATGTCGAGGGTCTCGAACCGGGCGCCGGCGGCGCGGGCGATGCCCTCGAGGCGGGCTCGCACGATGTGGCCGGCATCCTCGGCGGCGAACAGCAGGACCGGTCCGGGCTGTTCGGCGGCGAAGCGGCGCAGGCAGGGCACGCCGGCGGCCACGGCGACGGCGAGGTCGAGCGCGAGGAAGGACTTGCCGCACTTGGGTTCGCCGCCGACGATGCCGACCGCCTGGCGCGCCCAGAGCCCGTCGACCAGCCACTGCTGCCGGCGCGGCCGGTTCTCGAGGTCGGCCGGGGTTCGGGTCGGGAAGCCCTTCATCGCCGATTTGCCCTGCGCGGCGGGGCCTCGCCCCAGGTCTCCAGGAAGAGCTTCTCGTCGAGCACCTCGCGATCCTGTTCGGCGGCGATGGCGAGCAGGGTATCGGCCATGACGGTGAGCGTCCTGGGGTTGCCCGAGGCATGGGCGCAGAGCGCGTCCTTGAGGTCGGCGGTCATCAGCGCCGGGTTGCCGGCCTCCTGCAGCAGGTGGTCGAGCAACCGGGCGAGTTCTTCGTGTTCGGCGGGCGCCATGACGAGGCGCTGTCGGATGCGCGAGGCGAGCGGCCGCAGGTCGGGTTGGCCGAGCCTGTCGAGCAGGCGGTTGTCGCCGGCCAGGACGACCGAGAGGATGGCGCGCGAGTCGAAGTCGATGGAGCCGAGCAGGCGGATCTCGGACAGCACCGTGACGTGCAGCTCCTGGGCTTCGTCGATCAGCAGCAGGGGCCGCATGCGGGTGTCGTCGAGATGGGCGAGCCAGCGCTCGCGCAGCCCCTTGAAGCTGGTCCATCGGCTGCCGGTGACCAGGGTGATGCCGAACAGCTCGCCCATCTCGCGGTAGAAGTCGCCGAGACGCGAGGACGGGTGGGAGAGCGCGGCGACGCGCAATCCGTCGGTGCGGGCGAGCCGGTCGGCGAGCAGGCGAAGCGCGACGCTCTTTCCGGTGCCGGGCTCGCCGGTGATCAGGGCGAAGCCACCCTGGCGCACCAGGTGGTGCTCCACCCGGTGGCAGAAGCTGTCGACGGCGGGGGTCGCCATGAGGCCGTCGAACGGCAGCTCGCTTGAGAAGGGGTTCCACTTGAGGCCGAAGAAGGTGAGCAGTTCGCGGTTCATGAGGGGTCTCCCTGTTGGTCGTCCTTGTCGGGACGGGGGCTTGCGGCATGGGGCAGCCAGGCCGGCGGCAGGCCCGTGGCGGCCTGGTTGTCGAGGATGCGCCTGAGCAGCGGCGCGGCTTCGCCCCCGGCGGCGCCGGGGCTGCCGCCGCCATCGTCATCGCCAGGGGCGGTGGGGCGGCGCATGCCGCCGGCATTGCCGCGCTTGTCCAGCGGATAGAGGGTGCACAGCCGCTCGCCGTCAGGGGCGTCGACCAGATCGACGCTGGACAGGTCCCAGCGCGCGTAGCGGATCCAGAGCATGTTCAGGTGGCGCCATGGCGCCGGCATCTGGAAGCGCACGCCCTCGACCGAGACGGTTCCGTCCGAGCGCCTCAGCGTGCGCTTCCGGGTGATCCGGAACGCAGCCCTGAGCGTGTCGACGCCGGGACAGGGCCTCGACGCATCGACGCTGTCGAGCAGTCGCTTCATCGGCGTCGTGCCGAGCTCGCGGTGAACGCGGCGGTGGTAGTCCTGCTCGACCCAGGCGACGGTGGCATCGTTGAGCGTCTTCAGGGTGAGCGCCTCGACCCCTTCGAGCATGGCCATCAGGCGGCCCTCGACCGAGGCCCACAGGACCTCCATCTTGCCGTTCTGATAAGGGGCTCCCGCGAGGGTCGTGGAGTGGACGATGCCAAGCCGGTGCAGCCCCTCCTCGACCTCGCCGGCGATCATCGGCGAGCCGTTGTCGCTCATCAGGGCGCGCGGCAGGCCGCGCTTCATGAAGGCCTGGCAGAGCCCGTGGACGAAGACCTCGGCGGTCTCCGCCAGATACCACTGCAGGTGGCAGCCGAGCCGCGAACGATCGTCCAGGAACCCGAGCAGGATCGGCGTCTTCCATTCGCCGGACGGCGTCAGCACGCGGCGCTTCGCATGGTGGAAGTCGCAGTGCCAGAGGCCGTGGCTGCGCTCGACCTCGTAGCTCAGCACCTCGCGCGTCTGCGCGACCGGCTCGGGCTCGCGCTCGAAGCGCCGGCGCCGGCGCTTGCGGACCAGGCCACGGCTGCGCATCGCCCGGGTCAGCGTCGCGTAGGACGGCATCGGGCCGAGCGCGGGGTCGGCCTCGACCAGCGCGCCGAGATTCTCGTAGTGCAGCTGCGCCGACCACGACGGATGCGCCCGGTACTGCTCGCGCAGCGCCGCGAGCAGCGCCGGCGACATCGCCCGCTCGCGCCCGGCATCGGCGCGCGGCCGCCGCCGCAGCGCCTTGACCGGATCGTGCTCGGCCGCCCGCGCCTGGTAGTACCAGCGTTCGATCGTGGAGGCCGCGAAGCGCACCGGACCCCTGCCCGACGGGTGCTCCCAGTCGCGCCGCGACAGCCGCTCAAGCTCCGCCCGCAGCCGCCCTGCCGGCGGCGGCGAGGCCAGCAGCGGCCCGACCACCGCGAACCGCAGCCGCGCCCACCGGTCGCGGCGGCCGTTCCCGTCGTTGCTGTCCATCCCGGCATCCCTCCCTCGCCGTCCTGGGGAGTTGCCGGTGTAGAGCGGCCTATCCGTTCATAAAAGAAACGCTTTCTGCGGGAGATCCCGGCCCGGCGCCGAGCGTGCAAAAGCCGGTCCACGGCATCAGCCAGACCAGGCTGCGCAACAGCCGCGAGCGGAAGCTGGCGCCCCGCACCGAACCCAGCAGCCAGCGCAGCGGCGCCTCGCCGGGCGGCGCTGCAAGCGCGCCCCGCTTGGCCCGCCATTCCCGGGTGAGCGGGAAGATCTCCTGCCACCAGCGCCGCCAGCGCCTCAGCGTCGACGCCGGAACCCCGCACCGCCGCGCGATCGTCTGCAGCCGCACGCCGCCGGCCAGAGCCAGAGCGCTCACCAGGAGGAACACAGCCCCGACATAGAACCGGCGCCCGAAGAAACGCACCGACGGAGGATTCACGCGGCGCCGGCACACCGAACAGCACAGGCTGAAGCGTCGGGCATCGTCCCGAAGATCGGCCGACAGGCCGTACGGCTTGCGCGGGTAGGTCGCGCTGTGAAGCGCCCCGCCGCAGCGCGGACAGCCCGCCGCACGGCAGGTCTCCGTCTCCGCCGCGTCGACCCGCTTCAGGAAAGCCCACACCCGGGCATCGGAAAGCATGGAGTGGCGGAACAGCTTGTGCGACATTGGGGCGTCTCAGATGATTTCACCGTCACCGAGACAAGCCCTCCGGCGGCCTTCTTGCAAGATCGCCGGGGGGCACCCATCCCAAAACCTCGATTAATCCGAGCCGATCAGCCCCAGATCGCCGCTGAAAGCGTGCGCCCGCTCACCGGGCGGCGGCGCGCTTCGCCTCGAGGTTCCGCCGCCGGGAGCGGGTCTCGGCGCAGGGACCGCAATAGGTCAGGCCGCCGAAAGCGGGACTTCCGCACTTGGTACAGAGTCCGGCGGCGCGTCGTTCGGAATACTGGCGGCGCGCCTTCGCCCGGAGCGTCTCGCGGCAGGGCGTGCAGATGGTGCCGCCCTCGACCGCCGGAGGCTCGCCGCAGCGGTGGCAGAGGCCGGCCTCGCGCCACGCCTTCCTGCGCCGGCGGCTCCGGGCGCGGGCGGCCCGGCGCCGTGCCTCGGGGTCAGCGCCGCCGTAGGGCTTCCCCGCCGCCTTGCCAGCGGCGTATTTCGCGCGATCCCGGGCGCGGCGCTTCTCCAGGCACGGCTCGCACGACGCACGGCCGGCAGCCGCGGGGGCCTTGCCGCAGGCCGTGCACAAGCCCGCGGCCCGGTGCGCCTCGGCCTGGCGGCGGCTGCGCTCGCGCCCGTACTCGCGCTCCCTGGCTGGGTCCCGGCGCGGAAGGCCGGCGGCCCGGAGCCGCGCGTCCCTGGCCCGGCTGGCGGCGGCGTCCTTCTCCAGGCACGGCGCGCACTGGCCGCGCTCGAGCGCGGGCGGACGCTTGCCGCATCTCGGGCAGAGCCCCTGCGCGACGCGCTCGGCGGTGCGCCGGTGATGGCGGGCGCGGTCGCCGGGCCGCTTCTTCGCCGCGCAGGGCTCGCACCGGGTGCGCCCCGGCGTTGGCGGGCGCTTGCCGCACTTCACGCAGAGCCCCTTGGCGCGGCGCTCGGCGGTATTCCGGCGGTAGGTTTCCCGATACTGCGCGCGCAGCGTCTCGATGTCCTGTGCGGTCATCGCGGTGTCCTTCCTGTCGGGTCGGAATGCGGGCGGCGGGCCGGCGGCGCAGCAGGGAAAGCCCCGCCGCGCCCGATCCGGCTCACCACCAGCTGGGCGCCGTTAGGCTCGCCATCGGGCTCGCGTCGGCGATCACCTCGACCTCGTCGCGCGAGAGCTTCGCGAAGGCGAGGCAGGCCGCGACCTCCATCTCGCTGTCATAGGTGCCGAGGTCCTCGCCGGTGGCGATTTCGATCACCGTCCAGCTCGGGTCCCACAGCGGGATGCCGCGAAACGCCCCCGAGAACTCGCGTTGGCGGAGCGAACAGGGCTCGCACCGGGCAGTCCAGGGCGACGGCGCATCGCACTCGACGCAGCGCCCGTTCGCCCGTCGTTCGGCATAGCGCCGGCGCCGGGCGGCATTCTCCGCCTCGGGGTCGCGCTGCCCGACATTGGCGACGGCGCAGGGTGCGCAGCGCGCAGCGCCTGGCGACGGCGTGTTGCACTCGACGCATCGGCCCGTCGCCCGCCGTTCCGCATACCGCTGGCGCCGGGCGGCGTTCTCCGCCTCGCGATCGCGCTGCCCGACATTGGCGACGGTGCAGGCCGCGCAGCAGGCCGCGCCGCCGATGGTGGGCGTCTGGCACTTGACGCAGTCTCCGGCGGCGCGGCGGGCGTCGTAGCGGGCGCGGGCGGCGGCCCGGCGGGCGTCGTAGCGATCGCGGGCGGCGTCGCGGCAGGTCTGGCACTCCGCCGCCCCGTTGGCCGGCTTGCCGCAGCGGGTGCAGTCGCCCCGCGCGCGCCGCTCGGCATAGCGCCGGCGGTCGGTCTCACGATGCGCCTCCGGGCTGCGCTGACGCCGTTCGTTCCGGGCGGCGGCGCAAGGACCGCAACAGGCAGCGCCGTCGGTCACGGGGGCCGCGCATGTCTCGCACAGGCCGGCGGCCCGGCGTTCGGCCCGTCGCGCCCGCTTCGCCGCCCGCAGGTCGTCGCGGCAGGGCTCGCACGTCGACCGTCCGTCCACGGGCGGGATATGGCCGCAGCGGATGCAGAGGCCGGCCGCCCGGCGTTCGGCGCGACGGCGGCTGCAACGCTCGCGGTCGGCTTGGCGCGCGGCTTCGGAATCGCGCCGCGGCTTGCCTTCCGCCCTGGCCTTGGCGTGACGGGCGCGGTCGGCGGCGAGACGGCGCTCGGCGCAGGGCCCGCACTGGGTACGCTCCGGGAGCGCCGGCGCCCGGCCGCACTTGACGCAGAGGCCCGCGGCCCGGCGCTCGGCGTGCTGGCGGCGGCCGCGCTCGCGGTCGGCCCGGCGCCTGGCTTCGGGATCGCGAACCGGCTTGCCCTCGGCCCGGAGACGGGCGGTGCGGGCGCGGTCGGCGGCCATGGCTTTCTCGCCGCTGGACGCGCAGATGCTGCGCGCGGGAGCGGGCGGGCGCTTGCCGCACTTGATGCACAGGCCGCGCTCCCTGCGTTGGGCAACGCGCCGGTGGTAGCGCGCCAGCTTGCGCTCCCGCCGCCTGGCGGAGTCCCGATCGGCCATGACGGCCTCCTTCCTGCCAATCCGGAAACGGACGGAAGGACGCCCCGCCGGCAGCGCCGCCCATCAGTCGGGGGCGGGCCGGCAGGACGTCCTCGGGAGGAAGGAATCAGCCCTTCTGCTTGCGGTCGCAGAGAAGGCCGGCCGCGATACTCCCCCAGACCTGCATGCCGCCGCGGGTGTTGAGGCCGGTGCAGATGATGATCTCGGTGGTGGCGGGGCGCAGTTCCTTCACCGCCTTCAGCGTGGCGGTGGCGCGCTTCGTCTCGCGCCGGTTCTTCGCCGCGAGCGCCTCGGCCGGGGCGGGAACGATGTCGCCGTCCGCGCGGGCCCGGAACCGCTCGACGACATAGCGGTCGTCGGCCAGGCCGGTGCCGAAGAAATGAACCAGGAACGTGTCCGCGGTGTTGCCGGGCATCGCCATCGCTGCCGTCATGGTGCCGTCTCCTTCGTGCGGATGAGGGAAATCGGCGGCCGAACGCCCTCCCCCGGACGTCCGACCGCCGCCCCGCTCACGGCCAGACCTCTCCTCTCGATGGAGAAGGGCGTGTGGGTGGAGACGGCTGCAGGACGGCGGCGCAGTACGCGGATGTCGGCGGCGTCATAGGCGGCAGTAGAAAGGGAGATCGAGCGGCTAACCGACCAGGCTCAGCACTTGGTTGGTGGTGGCTGGAAGACGCCGTAGCGTGGTTGACGCCTTGCCCGTCTTCGCAGCTACATTGCGCGAAGTGGATCCCGGCGAGCGGCTGGTGTGCTAGACTTTTTCCCCTTTTTCGGAGACAACGAACGCTCGGACGGGAGCCGTTGACCCTGAGATCATTCGACGGTCGCCCCAAGCGGGCAGAAGGGGCTTACGTGTGCACGGGCTGAAGGACGGCATGGCCAGGGAAGAACAGAAGGAGCGCATCGCGCGGCTGTGCCGGAAATTGAGCATGCCGGGAACCCTGTCGCCCTGTGACGCGCAAGGTGCTTGAATGAAGACATTCCATAAAGGTGGAGTACCCATGCAGCTACGTGACGCTGTATGGATAGACCCTGCGCGGATGAGTGGCGCACCGTGTTTTCGTGGAACCCGAATCCCGGTTAGTCACCTGTTCGATTGGATTGACGACGGTGTTCCATTGGACGACTTCATCGGCGAATTCGAAGTCGACCGAGATGCTGTATTAACGGTTTTGAAACATGGTCGTAGCGTGGCCAATCTTACCACGCTTCCATGAAAGTGCTTCTTGATGAAGGGGTGTCCAAACGTATTCGCTCAGTCCTTGAACGAAAACTGTGCTGCGAAGTGCATACCGTTCGTCACAAAGGGTGGAACGGGCTCCGTGATGACGAGTTGCTACAGCAAGCCGCGCTATTTGATTTCACGGCAATAGTTACAACCGATTTGCGCATGGCTGATCAACAACGACAAACTGCTGTCGCGATAATTTCAGTGGACGACAACCGAATCCCGGCGTTGATAGCGGCTTCGGAGTCGATTGTTGATGCAATTCGTTCGACCAATCTTGGAGACCACACGCTGGTACGAATAGAGAGCCGGGGTCGCCGTGGCAACTGATTGGAGCGCCATAGCTGACATTGTCCGGCCTCAACTTTTGCGCATAGATTGGGGTGTAGGGGGTGATTGGGGCACTGGATTTACTCATTTTGGTTCCAGTGGCGGTACAAGAAGTGTACTCACGGCACACCATATAATCGCCGAGATCGGAAACAAGGCCTTCCGAATCTGGCAAGGTTCCCGCGCGCACGAATTTAGCCCATCTGAGAAGAACGCGCTAATCGTGCAATCCAATGAGTTGCCACGTCTTGACGTGATCTCGGTAGCGGTAATCAACCAAGGCTTGATAATGCCTAAAGTACACTTGATCGACCCTTCCGAACAAGATCAAGTTAGAGTTGGCACGGAGGTAGGTTGGTTCGGATTCCCAAAACTCGACGAGGTAAATGCTGGCCTGTGCTTCTTCTGCGGTCGGATCAGCAATGCGGACTCTCACAAGAGAATGTACCTCATCGATGGAATCAGTGTTCCGGGCTGTAGCGGTGGGCCTGTTTTCATGCCGCTTGCCGACGGCACGATACGAATTATCGGAGTCCTCACCGACTATTTCCCGCACACCGTCAAGGAACGCGGCGGCACGCATCTGCCTGGGCTCGTTGCTGCTGCGGACGTATCGAGATACAAGCACTTTGAAACGACTTTAGCGAAGGGTCTCCCGTCCCATCCGCAGCGCGAACTTTCATTCAAGATTGACAAATGTCCCCAGTGTGATGCGCCTCTCGTCGAGGGCCCGAAGATGGAGTACGGTGTGCCCGTACTGTCCTGTAGTGCCGGGTGTGGTGAATTGATTGATTTGCTAGATGTTGAAGACGTAGGGAGCATTCCGGGCGGACGCCAAGCTCTCGTGCGCTTATTTTACAACACTCGAATTGAGATGGGAATTGCGGGAACGTAGGTTTTTCGCGGCGGCAGACATTCAAGTCGCTCTTGTCGAGTATGCTACGCTGCACCATCGTGTTCGGTTGCGTCGTGGGTCTCCGTCCCTAAGCGATTGCGGCATTTCCTCAGCCACGGCAAACGCTCTTTCGAGGCTGATGTCGGAAGCATAT
Organism: Alphaproteobacteria bacterium; assembly: GCA_965207055.1. Lineage (GTDB taxonomy): Bacteria > Pseudomonadota > Alphaproteobacteria > UBA828 > UBA828 > WTGU01. The sequence goes on from CBDBLP010000002.1 coordinate 529,945, forward strand.
CGCACCTGGCATTGCCCGCCCGCCTCGCGTCTGCTTGATTCGCCGTGCTTGCGCGACCGGCTGACTTAATCGTCGTTCGACTGACTCGTCTTCCTGGGGATTGACACAGAATTTATGGCGGTAAGGACGCCTTGTTCAGGGAGCACGAGCGGGCCGGGTTGCGGAGTTCATTCTCTTTGTGCTGATAGAATCAAGTCGGGCGACAATCTATCGCTCGTGCATGGAGCAGCTTGTACATACATGCTTCCTGCACACGCCAGGTTCCTGTATCCGCCGGCATTGCTATCTCTCCATTGGCCGAGCACCTGAACGCGACTATCTCATACTCGCCCTCTACTTCACCCTTCAACGTTGTGCCCTTCAAGTACGCCACCGTGTCTGCGCGCGCTACAGTGGTATGTCGAACTGTTCGTAGCTCAAAGTCTCGAAGCTTAATGAGTTCCGCGTCTCGCCGTAGTTGGCCTGCCATCTTCTTGACTGATTGGTTAGACAAGTTAACGCTTCGTTCAGCCATAACACCGAAGTTTTCGTTCATCCACGCATTAAGGAATACCAATATCGCGTGCTCTGGAGAATTCTTGTCAACAGATGGTCCAAATGGGCCAAAGCTCTCGCGGACTTGATGTGCCTCCATGATACGCTTGTCGCCTTCTACCTTTCGAAGTTTCGTTAAGGCGGCTCCAAGCGTAGCATCCGATAATGCCTGGTCTTCAAATCTCCGCTCTGCTTCGTTTCGTTTGTCGTGAGCCCAGTCGACGAGCGCGATCATCAAGAGCCAAGCCTTCATGCATACTGTCCGATTGGCGTAGCCCAAGGATTGACCATGCAGAATTCCATGCCGCAACGGTAATGAGAGCTGATTATCCGAAGACTTTCTTACACCCTTTGTAATCATTCCGATCAATGTCTGTAGGGAATGGGGATGTCCGACAATTGAATCAAAAGCCGTGAGGTCGGCATCCTTCTCGAAGGGGCTGTTTCCTAGAACGTCGGAAGCGAAGCCGTCGCAAGCAATGAGGATCAAGGGAACGGCAGACCAATAACGCTCCTCAAAGGTCAAACTCAGAGCTTCTTGGAGTTGATCCCATCTGTTCCTCGCTTTGTTGAATGGCTTTGTGCGTTGGATAGCACAAAGCGCTATCCTGTCCCTATCAAACCAAGAAAGAATGAGATCCTCGGCCGCTTGCCTTTCACCAGATTCGTAAAGACGAAGAGCATGTCGCATGGTGTCAGCGGACATGGACCCGGTAGCGATCCATCCATCGCTGGAAAAGGTATCATTGAAGCGGTCGGGCAAGTCAACGATGTCGGCCTCACTCAATGCGGTGTCGGCAGCATGGTGAATACTCTCAATTCTCTCATTGGTAATCGATAGTGTTTTCAGGAACCCGGTGACAGATCTTGCTACCTTAGCGATCACTAGAGCTTCCTTGATCCTCTTTGCGGAGGGATTGTGGGAGATTCGTGTGGGATGATCGTTGGTCATTGAGCCGCCTGGGTGCCTTTGGGTTTACCGTGGCCTATTCGCGGGGGAGTGGCAAGTGGAGCAAGTGTAGGCACCATTGTGGAAGGTGGAGAAGGGAGGCGGGCTTCCCGGGTCGCCGGTAGAAGGCAGTCGGCCGAGGTGTGTATGGGGGCTGCCCATGCCAGGTCCCTGTGTGGCGATGCGCTTGGCAGTCGACGCCGCGAAAGGGGCGGAATTCAGGTTGTCGGCCAATGCAGCGGCCTACGAACACGCCCCACTGGATCGGCAGGATCATGGGCGGCAACGAGTTCAAGGGGTCACGAGCGTGCGGAGGGCGGACAATCGAGCACAGCCTTCATCCTTCGGACGGACGCGGAGTCGCTGGGGTCGCGATCGAAGCGGCACGCGTCCCGCGCTAACCGTCTCGCGGGCGGCCGTGATCGTCTCGCCGGATGCACCCAGCGCGCCGGAAAGAGGACAGTCGGGGGAGAAAACGGATGAAGTTGGTGGAGATCGGCGATCAACTGGTCGGCCGGGCCGCATCGATGCTGCCCAGCGATCCATGACAAGTGAGGACAAAGGCCTTCCAATGTTGAAGCCGGGGGGGGCACGGCATGACGATGGCTTGTAGGCTCGGGCGCCCTGCGTTGCGGGAAGGAATCAAGTTGAACCAACGTGTTGACGTGAAAGCCCTGCCGCGGCTAACGTTGAGGTAGAGCGAGCTGCCGAGAAGCAACGCACAATCACCGTTGCGGCTACGGTGCTAAACGGGAAAGGACATTATTTGGCATACGGGCATCACAACCATTTGTGCATGTAGCTTAAGTAAAGCTCCCGCCTTCATGAAGCTTCGGCTTCCTTTAAAGCGGGCGATACGCGTGCGAATCGCGTCATGCACACACCAGGAGTGGTGATTTCATGACACTGTATTTGTCTGTCAGCAAAGCTCGAAATCGATTCAAGCGATTGCTGGGCAATGCCAACCATCAGATCATAACTGCCCTGATCGGACTGCACGCTATCGAAACCGGTAAAGTAACGGCTAAGCCGGAGGACTTCGGCACCGTATGGGCGCCTCATGACCCTGTCGCTTCCGCAACACGCAGCAGGGCGTTGATATTGGAGATGGCATTGGTGCGGTGTGTTGACGCGTTGGATACTTACATTCGCCTCTCAATCCGACAACCCGCATTAGTGCAATCGACCGAATTGCGAGCCGATATCGCTAGGTGCGGATATAGCGTATTTGGAAAGTTTCAGACGATTGAACAGTTCGTGGATTGCAATGATGAATTGTTGTCATCTCTTGTAACATTCATCATTGCATGGCGGAATCGTCAAGTGCACACTGATGCCGACGACGAAATAGGTCGCGATTGCAGAAATATCATCTGTGGGAACGTAGACGAGGCAAGAATTCGGTTTCGCGGGCTTGATGTCAATGAGATGCTTGACAGATACGAGAATAACAAGAGTCCGAGATTCAAAGAGGTTGCTTCATTTGTTAAGATTACTCAGGATTACGTAAATTTCGTGGAGGAATTCCTATTTTCCCAACTGGACGAGCAGAAATATTTGCGAGAACTAGTTTGGAATAGTTTATCTGAAAGAGCCACAATCGGCAAGAATAGACAGAGAGGTCGTAAGTATTATTCGGAAAAAGTTTGGGGAAAGAGTAAAGCCAGCAAGAGACAGGCGGTAGAACGATTTCTTCAGAGAAGTGGATTATCACGTACAAGGCCAGAGAATATCAATCGTTACGTGGTTTTTGACGCCAGCATGATAGAGGCGCTTGCGTCAAGGAGCCCGGGGGAGGTGCTGGAATGGGCGGACCCCTCTAGGTTTGAAGGGAATTCGTGAGTCGGCGTGAGGGGGAAAAGGGGAACGACGTGGCCGGCGTTCTCGGGACATCGAGTCAAGAGGGGGATTGGCCAATGCTGCGCGAGGGCTTCAAACACGGGTTCTCAGACGGTCAATGGATCGCGGCGAAGGAAGAGGCACGGCAGGCCATGATCGCTGTAGCGCGGTCGAAGAGGTTGATCGCCTACTCAGATCTGGTTCGAAAGATCACGAGCTGCGTTCTCGAGCCAAATGGGGCGCCACTAGCTCACATGCTCGGCGAAATTTCGTCGGAAGAGGACGAAGAAGCTCGGGGATTGCTCACGGTCGTGGTAGTGCACAAGACGGGCGATATGAAACCTGGGCCCGGATTCTTCCGGCTGGCTCGGTCACGTGGACGACAGATAGTGGATGAGGAGGAATTCTGGATCGAAGAATTGCACAATGTCTACAACGCCTGGTCGAGATAGGGCGAGGCGAGAAAACACTGCACGAGTCGTCGCCGCAACACACGGTGGCGCCATTCCCCGTCTACTACTGAGAGACCGGAAGCGACATGAGCGCAACCCGCAAGGGTCAGGAAGTCCATTTGTTCGTCGATGATACCGGTAGTCGTCAACCAGATCACGTTCCGGCCGAGGAACGGCAAGATGGTATGGACTGCTTCGGCTTGGGCGGTGTACTCATCGACAGGGAAGAATTGGACCGGGTTTGGGATGTCCATCGAGAGTTCTGTAACGCTTGGGGAATCACGTATCCATTGCACTCATACGAAATTCGCGGCGGTCGCGGCAATTTCTCATGGCTGAAGAACCCCGAGCGGGCGGTGGAATTCCTACCCGAGCTTGAGCGGTTTCTGGTGAGTCTTCCGGTCATGGGCATCGCAGCCATCATCCATCGTCCTGGATACGTGGCACGCTATGGCGAGCGGTATGAAGGTCGTCCTTGGCGAATGGACAAGACAGCATTCTCGATTCTGATCGAGCGATCGGCCAAGCATGCCCGCTCGAAGGGGCGACGTCTCCGGGTGTTCTTCGAGCGATCGGGCAAGCAAGAGGATCGAGACATTGTTTCTTTCATGAAGGGACTCAAGGCGGAAGGCATGCCGTTCGATGGCGACAATGCGGCCGGCTATCGTGGCCTCGAAGCCCGTGAGTTCAGCGAGTTGGTGCTTGGGGAGCCGAAGGGCCGCACGAAGAAAACGCCCATGCTTCAGATTGCGGATCTCTATCTCTACCCGATGGCGAAGGCCGGGTACGATGCCGGTTACAAGCCGTATCTCGCCTTGATGAGGGCCGGTCGCCTGATCGATTCGGGCTTGTCTTCCGAGAATCGGCCGCTGCTCGGGATCAAGTACAGCTGCTTTGACGGTTTGGAAGGCCACAAACAAACATAGGGCCCGGTTGCCCGAGCCCTATGCCGGCCGGCTTGGCCGACCCCGGAGCGCAATGCTCTGATGCATGAAATATGGCACTGTCAATCGAAGGCGTCAAGAACGCCGGTCGTGCGCCGTCCGGGGAGGGCCGCGACGCGATGTGTGAAGTCATCATCGACCATTCTATGGGGTGAGATCCCCGCCAATGCTTCCGGTGATCCGCGCCGCGGCGTTCTGGATGGAATCGCGAGCAAGATGAGCGTATCTGGCGGTCGTCTGCACCTGCGTGTGACCCAATAGCTTCCCGATCATCGTGAGACTCTCGCCCAAGGCCAGCGCCCTCGAAGCATACGAGTGTCTGAGGTCCTGAATTCGCACGTCCTCCAGCTCGGCGCGCGCGCGGATGCGGCGCCACGGCTTCTGCAGATCGGTGATGTGGGAGCCCGGCAGCCTGCCGCGGATAACCCAGGGATTGCCGTCCTCGCGAGGCAGGTCCGCCAGCACGGCGCGGGCCTCGGGCCCGAGCGGCACCACCCGCCTGCCGGTCTTCGCGTCGGGCAGTTCGATGCAATCGTCCGTGACGTATTCCCAGTGCAGGAACTGTATCTCCGACAGCCGGCAACCGGTCAGCAGCAGCAGGCGGAAGGCGACGACCGTCAAGGGCATCTCGCGCTCGCCCTCGCGGAGGACCTCGCCCAGGCGCTCGGTCTTCTCGAGCGAGAGGAACCGGTTATGCTTAGGCTCCTTGCAGCGCTTGACGTTGCGGCAAGGATTGGACCCGTCCGGCCGCTGCCCCCAGACCTCGGCGAGCGAAAACACCTTGGAGAGCACGCCCAGCGTCCGGTTCGTCTGGTAGAGCTTGTCGCGCATGCCGGGAACTCTCCTGTCGCCGTCGCCGACGCGGTAGTTGACGACGAAGTCATTGGTTCCCGAGTGTTGGAGGCCAACTTCGAATCCGGGGAGCTTGGCTTCCCTGGCGATCCAGGGCTTGTCGGTTGGGTTAAGCGTCTCTACCGTCCGCTGCAGGAAAATCGACCGCGAGATCATGACTTCGTCCTGACCGCCAGCGCGACTAACGCAATCTTCCGGGAGGTGCCATGGGCGTATGACACTGGACGAACATGAGGCAGGATGGTCGCGCAAGCAGTCGACGAAATCCAGGACGAGCCAAGCGCAGAATGAGCTGCGGGCGGCTACGGGAGCTTGTCCGGGTCGACAGGAGCGGGGCCAGTGAGGAACGGCGCCGGCCAAACGGCTCGGTCGGCTCGGATCAATACCTCCCGTATACTGCCCAGACCGGTTATCAATTCGCATACATACACGCGAAGACCGGGTATGCTTGAGGATCACTATGGGTAAGGGTGTAGATATCGTTGTTTCAGACAAGCACAATTGCTGACAATGGAATGTTCGACAAATTCAACTATTTAGGAGAGCTTGACCAGTTATGACGAATGTCGCCATCCTGATCGGAAACGCAGACTACAGTTCCTTGCCCAAATTGAACTGCTGCAAAGCCGATGTTAAAGCAATGAAAGAGCTTCTTGAGACTAGTGGAAAGTATGCCGGGATATACACCGTTGAAGATTGCACCGCTGATGAAATAAAGGCCAAAGTTCGCCAAGTGATTCAAGAAGCGTCACCTAGGGAAGAACTATTTTTCTATTTCTCAGGTCACGGGTACCAGCACGAAAGCGATTTCTATTTGTGTGCTACCGACTTTAATTCTAGGAAGCCTAATGCGACGGGACTTTCTACCGATGAACTGCATGCCTTGCTCAGACTTGCTGATGCGGACTTAGTCGTTAAGGTAATTGATGCTTGCAATTCCGGCACGCCACTAGTCAAGTCGGAGTCACCATTTCAACTCCACGACAAGCGGGGGTTCAAAAACATAATACAAATCTCCTCCTGCCGGGAAGATCAATATTCGGTAACGGGCGAACCGCTGAGTCTCTTCACCGAAAAGTTCATAACCGCAGTACTCCGCAAAACTGAAGGTGCAGTCTACTATACCGATATCGCAAGTTCTTTGAGAGATGAATTCATTCAAAATGACGACCAGACGCCATTTTTTGTTTTTCAAGTCACAGGTAGAGAGGCCTTTGTAGATGACGCCCATCGGCTAGATGCGCTTAGGGATCAGATCACAGATGATGTGGCAGTCGCAGCTGAGACGGAACCAGAGGAAGACGAACCCTCCGCCCCTCAACGATCTCTAAAGGAGTTGCTTGCAATCGCAGAAGAAAAGTCTGCAACGCCGGAAATTATCGATTCGTTCACAAACTCGTTTTTCGATACTCTGGCAAATAAGATATTGACGGACGAATTTTCAGAGTTTTTCGAGATTGACGTGGCGCAGCATTCTGATTTTGAAGAACCCACGACAGATGTGTTCATTACACGTGTGATGTCCCGAGAAGACAGGATGGATGAGTTTGTTACCGCTAGCATGAAGAGAGAACGCGCGCGGAATCCGTTGAGCATGATGGGTACATCGTTGTGGTTGGGAGTATTTGGAGATGACGAACGATATCGGGAGGTGTACGACTTGCGCCTAAATTGTGAGATGAGGAAGGCGCAAGTAAGGTTTACAATGATGCCGAAGTTCAATACTCTGAGAAAGGTTGTGTTGGTCGTTACCTGTGCTCCTAGCTTACATCGCTGCTATATTTTTGAGATGGGCACTCGGCACAAATTGTCGGATTTTCAGAAATATGAAAGTGAAGGTGATGAAGCGGTCCGTCGTTGGTACAAATTGGAGTGGACAGACGATACAGACGGTGTAGTGAACAAAATTTCATCGAGACTGCATGAAATTGTGAGACAGGAGCTCGAAGCGATCCAAGACCGGTTATCGGAGGGTGGCAAGTAAACGATGGAGGGGAAAGTTCCAAACCCGCCACCGGCGTCACAAGCAGCTGTTCGTTTCGGAGACAGCCTTATCTGTTTGGGGCAGCTGATAGCAGCGGATGCCGCAGTGGTTGACACGATCCACCTAAGAGTGTTGGCAGAATGCTTCCGCGGCTCGATGCGTTGAATGGTCCGAAGGCGCGCCGGGGTCGGGCAACAGATCGCCCCCAATGCTCCCGGTGATCCGCGAGGCGGCGACCTGGATCGAGTCCCGGGCAAGATGCGCATATCGGGCGGTCGTCTGAACCTGAGTGTGGCCCAGCAGTTTCCCGATCATCGTGAGGCTCTCGCCCAAGGCGAGGGCCCTCGAAGCATACGAGTGGCGAAGGTCATGAATTCGCACGTCCTCCAACTCGGCCCGCGCGCGGATGCGGCGCCAGGGCTTCTGTAGATCGGTGACGTGGGAACCCGGCAGCCTGCCGCGGATGACCCAGGGATTGCCCTCCTCGCGGGGCAGGTCCGCCAGCACGGCGCGGGCCTCGGGCCCGAGCGGCACCACCCGGCCGCCAGACTTCGCGTCGGGCAGCTCGATGCAATCGTCCTTGATGTATTCCCAGCGCAGGAACTGCATCTCCGAGAGCCGGCAGCCAGTCAGCAGCAACAGGCGGAACGCGGCGACCGCCGAGGGCATCTCGGATTCGGCCTCGCGGAAGTGGGCGTACTTGGCGGTGGTGCTGACCCGGACATGGCCGAGGAGACGGCCGATTGCCCGTACCCCCTCGCCCGGCGCCAGGTCGCGGGAATGGCAGGAATGTCGGAGATGGTGTCGAGTTGCGCCTGTCCGGATATCGGAATCGGTGGTGCTGCGTGATACTTGTGGATGGGGTACCCCTTAGAAGGCGACTGAGGAGCCTCGATTTGGCGGGTCACGGCGCTTGGGAAGACGGTGCCGGGGTTTGTTGCCTAGGTACGGGGTTCACTGAACGGAGCGGTGATAGAACAGTGAATTTGGACTGGCGCGCAATACGGCCATTGAATGGGGGCCGCGACAAAGGGTTTGAGGAGCTGTGCGCGCAGTTGGCGCGATGGGAGGTGGGCAAGCGTGCGCGGTTCATTCGGAAGGGCGACCCGGACGCGGGAGTCGAGTGCTACGCCATATCCGGAAGCGGATCCGAGTGGGCTTGGCAAGCAAAGTACTTTTTGACGTTGGGTGACAGCAGTTGGACCCAACTCGACGGGTCTGTGCGCACGGCGCTTCAAAAGCATCCTCAGCTCACGCGCTACATAGTCTGCCTGCCGATCGACCTGTCGGACGCGCGCGTCCCGGGACAGCGGTCAGCTCTTGAGAAGTGGGATGCACGTGTCGCGAAGTGGAAGGCATGGGCTTCCGGGCGTGGGATGACGGTCGAGTTCGCGTACTGGGGCAGTAGCGAGCTGCTGGAGCGGTTGACCAAGCCTGAGCACGTAGGGCGTGTGCAGTTCTGGTTCGATGCAACCGGTTTCGACGAAAATTGGTTTGCACGCCGGTTCGAGGAGGCAAGGGATACAGCGGGGCCCAGGTACACACCGGAAGTGCATGTGGATCTGCCGATTGCTGGCCGGTTCGAGGCGTTCGGCCGTACGAGGCGGTTCTTCGATAGGACAATCGCGTCGATCAGGCGACTGGAGGCCGACTGGTCGTCAGCGTGCTCGTACGGTCCTTCGCGTCTGGGCAAGGAAAGAGATGCGGAGGTCGAGGCCGCGATCGGGATGGTTTCCGAGGACGCCATCGTGTCCGCGGGCAAGGTGTCGATAGGAATGGGCATCGAGGAGATTGTTACGGTGGGAAGCTCGGTGGACGTCCAACCCAGCGGACCGCTGCCTTTCGAGGACATGGCAAGCAAGATTGCGGCCGTCGAATCCGTCGTTGACGGGGTTGTGCAGCACCTCCTGACACGTCAGTCGGAACACCGGGTGATTTCCCAATACAGGTACCAGTTCGAACAGTTCTCCGAGAAGCTGCGCAAGACCCGCGGTGAACTCGTGGAGGCGCAACGCTGGGGCGGCGCAAAAGTGATGATCGTCAGCGGACAGGCCGGGACTGGCAAGACGCATCTGCTGTGCGATGTCGCCCACCATCGGCTTGGTGAGGGTCGGCCAACTGTACTGCTATTGGGGCAGAGCTTCACGGGCGACGGTGCGCCTTGGGGTCAGGCCGCCGAGCTGCTCGATGCAAGCAATAGATCGGCTGCCGAGTTCGTCGGGGCGCTGGAGTGCGCGGCGCAGGCCGCCGGCGTTCGAGCGCTGGTTCTGATTGATGCACTTAACGAAGGCAAGGGCCTAAGCATATGGCCAACACACCTGCCGGCGTTCCTGGCACATTTCGCTCGGTCGGACTGGATCGGCGTGGTGCTATCGGTGCGCTCTTCCTATGACGACAAACTGATACCGGTTTCGGTCCGCGAAAACGCATTGGTAGCCACACATCGAGGTTTCGGCGAGCGCAGCTACGACGCGATGCGGACATACTTCAAGCATTTCGGCTTGGAGCTGCCGTCGACGCCGTTGGTCGCGCCGGAGTTTGCCAATCCTCTCTTTCTCAAGACCCTGTGCGTGGGGCTTCAGGGACAGGGTGCAACCCGATTACGACAGGACATTAACGGGATCACGGCAATCTTCGAACTTTATATTTCGTCGATCAACAGACGTGTTGCTGAGCAACTCGCTTTGCCGGAATGGAACAGGGCGGCAGAAAATGCCTTGCGTGCCCTGGTACGGGCGTTCCCGTCGGTTTCAGAGCGTTGGATGACTGTGGACGCTGCTGAAGAGATGGTGAATAAGTTTCTGCCCGGTCGGCCATTCGAAGAATCGTTGTACAGAATTCTGGTAGTCGAGGGGATCCTCGTGCAGGAAGCGTCGAGGGGGGACCGAATCGGACGCGACCGGGAGATCGTTTTCATCGCCTACGAAAGGCTCGCGGACCACCTTTTGACGGAGGTGCTTTTGGACGCGGACTTTGACCCTGCCAACGCGGCGGCCGCATTCGAACCGGGTGGCAGGCTGTTTGAGGTTGCCGAGGGCGGCTACGAAACAAGAGGCATGCTCGAAGCACTGTGCATCCAGCTGCCTGAACGAACTGGCGGCGAGGTCATCGACGTAGTGCCGAAGCTGGCGCAAGGAGAGGGCTTCGAGGGAGCGTTCACGCAAAGTCTCGTTTGGCGTGACGTAGCGACCATTTCTGCGCGGACATGTGAATTGGTGGAGGCGAGGCTGGGGCCCGAGGCGCGGGATCGTTCCGTGATTCTGCACGCACTTCTCTCGCTTGCGACCAGACCGGAGCATCCGCTGAATGCAAGGTTCATCGACTCTAGATTGCGCCAGGACGACATGGCTGAAAGGGATGCTTGGTGGTCCGTGCACTTGCATACTGCGATGTCTGGGGGAGGACCTGCGAGGCGGCTGTTGGATTGGGCCCTTGCAGTATCGCCGACTTCTCAGCTGGACGAGGATTTGATCGACCTCTGTGCAGTGACGCTGGCGTGGATGCTGGCGGCATCAAATCTTGCGGTTCGCCATCAGGCTACGAGAGCTCTAGTAAACCTCCTGACGGGTCGTGTGGAGTCCGCTCGTCGCCTCGTAGAGGAGTTGGCAAATGTTGACGATCCCTACATAGCAGAGCGCGTCTACGCTGTTGCTTTCGGGGTGGCGACGCGAAGTCATGATCCAGTTGAGGTGAAGGCGCTGGCCGAAGGCGTCTACGACAAGGTCTTTGCGACCGGAACGCCCCCCGCCAACATCCTACTTCGGGACTACGCTCGGGGGGTTGTTGAAAGGGCAATTTACCTGAATGCACGGATCGACGTGGACGTGACGCGCATTCGACCGCCATATCAGAGCAGGCCGCCAACGTTTCCTACCGAGGAGGAAGTAGAACAATTGCTGCCAAGTCCCGACCACAATCCCCACAAGCGTGAAGAAGAAGACTGGGCCCGTAACCACATCGGACACTCTGTGTTCAGCGGGTGGCTGCGCAGATGCACGCGAAAGACTTGGGAATCTTCCGGGGAATGGCTTTCATTGAGGTTGGACGAGCCTTCTTGGTGGAAGTCCAGTGTTTCGGCGAGGGAAATCGAAAGTGATTCTTGCCAGTTCGTGTTCGACGGCAGCCAGATCGAACGCTACGTGCTTTGGCGAGTGTTTAATCTCGGATGGACGATGGAACGATTTGGGGCTTTTGACAGAATCTGGGATATCGACCAAACGGGATGGTCTGGTAAGGAAAGCATGGGGCGCAAGTATCAGAAGATCGCCTATCGAGAGGTACTTGCGCTGATCGCCGACAACTTCCAATATCGGGAGTTTCACGACGATGCAGAACTGGAGCATCATTATGTCGGCCCTTGGCAGAACGGCCTACGCGACATCGATCCGACGGTTGTGGGGACGTTTCCGATCGCAAGTTCTCTGAGCTACATGTGGCGAAACCCACGGGTCTGGTGGACCGCCGGGCGATACGACAATTGGGTGGACTTTGATCAGCTTGGCGACTGGGTCGTGCAGCACGATGACTTGCCGAAGATCGAGGATCTACTGATGGTGACAAAACCCGGAGAGGAGACGACGTGGATTAACGGTAGTTGCTACTACAATTTGCATCAAGAAGCGCCGGTTGGTCGAGGGCCGTACGACGTTGAAACTGGCGAAATCGCTTGGTCGATCACAGGGTACCTGACGCGTGCGAAGGACGCCGCGACCTTTGTTGAATGGGCCAAGGAACAAGGAGGGGTTGATGCTGGTATCGGCGATGTAGGGCGTATGGAGAATGTATTTGTGGGTGAACACGGTTGGGCGCCGGCAACGCATTACATGCAGAGTCGGCCCAGTAGTTTGTTTGGTGAGTCGCTGCACAGTAAGTACGGACCAGTGTCTATTGAGGCGGTCGCCATACAGTATCCCTTTCGATCCGATTGTGGGGACGAGCGTGGATTGATGAACGGATTGCGTCAGCTTCCGGCTCAACGTCTGGTGGAACGTGGAGCGTTGCGTTGGCGGGGCCAGGCCGCTGATTTCTTGGACCAAGCCGGCGAGGTAGTTGCTTTTGACCCCAGCTTGCACAGCACGGGGCCAAGTGCGTTGCTGCTACGCGAGAATTTCGTGAAGGAACTTATGTTCCGCCATGGATTGGGGCTAGTGTGGACGGTCGTGTGCCTGAAGTCGGTAAAGTTGCTCGATCCAGCACCCGGGTATCCCCTCCTTCGAATCTCGGGGGCTTACAGATTGTCGGAGAACGGGGTCGTTGGCTTTATGCAGCCGGAGGTGAGGCAAAGGGAACCAATGCCATGGGAGTCGCTTGGCGATACTGGTAGCGTGTCTGTGCCGTAGATTGTGCACGCTCAGTGCCCAGTCGTCTCTTCAGTATCTGAAACGGTCGATAGGTTCCCACCGATGCTCCCGGTGATCCGCGCAGCAGCGCTCTGGATGGAATCCCGCGCCAGATGCGCATATCGGGCCGTTGTCTGCACCTGCGTGTGCCCCAGCAGCCTGCCGATCATCGTGAGGCTCTCGCCCAGGGCCAGCGCCCGCGACGCATACGAGTGGCGAAGGTCATGAATTCGCACGTCCTCGAGATCGGCGCGCGCGCGGATGCGGCGCCACGGCTTCTGCAGGTCGGTGATGTGGGAGCCCGGCAGCCTGCCGCGGATAACCCAGGGATTGCCCTCCTCGCGGGGTAGGTCCGCCAGCACGGCGCGCGCCTCGGGCCCGAGCGGCACGATCCGTCCGCCAGTCTTCGCGTCGGGCAGCTCGATGCAGTCGTCCTTGATGTATTCCCAGCGCAGGAACTGGATTTCCGACAGCCGGCAGCCCGTCAGCAGCAACAGGCGGAAGGCGGCGACCGCCGACGGCATCTCGCTTTCGGCTTCTGCGAGGACCTCGCCCAGCCGCTCAGTTTCCTCGGGCGACAGGAACCGCTCGCGCTTGTTCTCCTTGTAGCGCTTGACGTGGCGGCAGGGATTGGACCCGTCCGGCCGCAGCCCCCAGATTTCGGCGAGCGAAAACATCTTGGAGAGCACGCCGAGCGTTCGGTTCGCCTGGTAGGGCTTGTCGCGCAGGTCGAAATGCAGTTTCGCGATGTCCTTGCGCGCCACCTCGGAGATGCGCATCTCGCCGATCGCGGGATCGATGAAGAGCTCTACCGACCGCCGGTACTCCCCCTGGGTGCTGGGCTTGCAGTGAGCGGGGACATACTCTTCGAGGAACCGCCTGCCGAGCTCGGTCATGACCGGCTCGGCCTTCCGCTTCGCATCGGCGTCGCGCGGATCGATCCCCGTTTTCGCCTGGGCCAGGATCTCCAGCGCCGCGACCCTGGCCTCGTCCGGGGTGATGCGACCGTGCTGCCCGATGGTGAACCAGCGCAGCTTGCCGCGCACGCGGGTCTGGAGGACGTAGTTCTTCCTGCCCGACTTCCGAACCCGCACGCCGAAGCCGGTCAGGTCGCCGTCCCAATAGACGGTGTCGGAGCCGTTGGCCTTGAGGGCCTCGACGGCGCGCCTGGTGAGTTTTGGAATGCGGTTTGCCATGGCCAGAATTCCTTGACGCCGGAAGGGCGTTCTAGCAAACTGGCAAACTATTGGCAAACATTTTGTATCAACTCGTGGCTTACGTCAGGCGGCGCATGCGTATGATAGAAACCAATAAGCCCCTCTAATTCAGCGATTTATCATCAATGAGCTGTCGTCAGCTTACCAGAGACGCAAAATAGCATCAAACTCATAACCTGAAGGTCGTAGGTTCAAATCCTACCCCCGCAACCAAAATCCCCCGCTATCACAATGTGTTAGTGGGGGATTTTTTTGATGTCGCCGAGTGAATTCTCATACAGGTACCGTATCGGTTCCGCTTCATTGCAAACTCCAGATGTCTTCAGATACGCCGCGACGTTCTCGTTCGGTCACCGTGTGGGAAACGAAGCAGATGAAGGTGAACGTCCTGAGCGAGCCCGGCTGGCTCGGCCCATCCGCCACATCAGCTGCGGCGCAGATCTGTTCCATCACCAGTTGACCGAACACATACGCCGCGACGGTGTTTGTTCGTAAGCCTCCGGCGTGGCGCACCTGAGCGTCGAAGGCATTGATGATGCCCCAGAGCAGGCACTCGCGCTCGGCGGCGAGCTGATAGAAGCCCCCGGGAGAGACGCCGTCGGCGACAAATTCGAAGGCGGCGCCCGCTACCTGCCAACGGTGCCGCAGGTCACCAATAGAGATGCGAGTCGACCCTGGTCCGCACGGTCTCGCGGATGCGGGAGCGGTCGCGAAGGGTCAACGGGCCGCGCGGGTCCGCGACACAGCGAACTTCCTTGCAGGGCTCGCAGACGGCGCCGTCCTCGGGCGCAGGCGCGTTCCCGCATCGGGTGCAGGTTCTCGCGGCCAGGCAGTCGCGCTGGCGCTTGCAGCTCCGCTCCCGACCGATGCGTCGAAAGCAACCGGACCGAAGAGCACTTGGCGGGATCGATCAATGGCGGGGCGGTCCGTTGCGGATTGGGGTACCTTGATTGCATCGCAATTGCGCTTAGAATGAAGCGCTTGCGGGAATGAAAGAGAGGGCCATGGCGAGCATCACGATCCGCAACCTGGACGACGACGTGAAAGCCAGGCTGCGAGTGTGCGCGGCGGACAGCGGGCGGTCGTTGGAAGAGGAAGCGTGGCTGATCTTGCGCGATGCCGTCGGGAACAGGAAACCTCCTCGGAATCTCGCGAGCGCCATTCGCGCCCGGATTGGGCCTCTCGGCGGTGTGGACCCTTGAGTTGCCCTCGCGCGAGCTCGGATGCGAGCTGCCGCCCTTCGACTGAGGTAGCAGCGATGTTCCTGCTTGACACAAACACTTTATAGCCTTTCCTATTACGCTAACTTCCTGTCTCATATCGTCTTTTTCTTTGATGAACGTTCTCCGCCAGCAATTTGGAAGTGAATTGGAGTGAAAGTCCGCGCGTTCCAGCGCGGCGCCGCAAAGGGCCTGAGCCTATTGTCCGTGAGGTGGCCGGTACGTGTTCCGCCAGGCCGTAGTAGTTCGCAAGGGCGAAGAGGAACATGAGCAACGGTTGAGTCACTCTTCTTGTGCAAGTGAAGGCCCGGCCGGTGGCGACGATAGGCGAAAACCGAAACGACTCGGAATTGGAAAAGCACGAGCGTGATGACGGAGACCTTTTACGAGCAGCCAATTCTGAACTCGCCCTATGCGGAACCGACGCGACATCATGCGTTGGACGAAGAAGGCCAGCCCACTGACAATCCCCCGGTCGCCGGGCGACGCCGATCGGAACGAATTTCTCCTGTTCCCAAGTCGAGAAAGCAACGAGCCAAATCCGACAAGAATCAAAAGACGCTGGACCTAAATGCCGATGACGGCCTTTCGACGGAAGAGCAGGAGTACGGCAGGTCGATCATCAACGAAATCAGATCGCGCGTCGCCGCCTGGCGGAGGCTTCGGAGCGAGACCGGTTGGGGCGTGACGCGCGCTACCGCCTGCCTCTTGCAACATTGGCGACACCATGATTTTCAGAGCGTTCGGCCCTTCTTCTGCCAGGTCGAAGCGGTCGAAACCGTCATATGGCTCACGGAGGTCGCCAGAAACCAAAAGACCCACAAGCGCTTTTGGGACCATATCCAGGGCGCGAACGAGCAAGCCAATCCGGAGTTGATCCGCCTTGCCATGAAAATGGCCACCGGGGCCGGCAAGACGACCGTGATGGCCATGCTCATGGCGTGGCAGACCGTCAATGCGGTCCGTTCGCCAACCAGCAAGCTGTTCACACGCGGATTCTTGATCGTGACGCCAGGAATCACGATCCGCGACCGGCTGCGTGTTTTGCAGCCCAACGATCCGGACAGCTACTACAAGACCCGTGAGCTCGTCCCCGCCGACATGTTGGAGGACGTCAACAAGGCGAAAATCGTCATCACCAACTACCACACCTTTCAGCTTCGCGAGCTGATGGACACAAATAGGGTCGGCAAGTCCCTGCTGCAAGGCCGTGGCGACGCACTCAAGACGCAGGAAACCGAGGGCCAGATGGTTCGCCGGGTCGCCGAAGAACTCATGGGCCTCAAGAACATCGTCGTCATCAACGACGAAGCCCATCACTGCTATCGTGAAAAGCCGGGCAATGAGGATCTTGTCGGGCTCAAGGGTGATGACAAGAAAGAGGCCGAGGCAGAGAACAAGGCCGCCCGCCTCTGGATCAACGGGATTGAGGCGTTCAAACGGAAGCTCGGCATCCGCGCCGTCTACGATTTATCCGCGACGCCGTTCTTTCTTTCCGGTTCAGGCTGGGCGGAGGGAACGCTTTTTCCCTGGACAGTCAGCGACTTTTCTCTCATCGACGCCATCGAATGCGGAATTGTGAAATTGCCGCGCGTGCCGGTCGCCGACAACATCCCCGGCGCTGACGTGCCGATTTTTCGCGATCTTTGGCAACACATCGGCAAGGACATGCCGAAAAAGGGAAAACTGACAGGCGACCCGCTCGCCATTCCTGACAAACTGAAGACCGCTCTTTACGCGCTCTACAAGCACTACAAAGAAACCTTTGAGAAGTGGGAGCGCGCCGGAATTGAAACCCCGCCCGTCTTCATTGTCGTCTGCAACAACACCTCAACGTCGAAGCTTGTCTACGAATGGATTTCGGGCTGGCAGCGGCCCAATGAAGATGATGAAGAGGTCTTCGAGCATAACGGCCACCTAAAACTGTTCCGTAATTTCGACGAACACGGTAACCGCTTTCCCCGGCCCAATACGCTCCTGATCGATAGTAATCAGATCGAATCCGGCGGCGCGATCGACAAGGCTTTCCGCGACATGGCCGCGCTCCAAATCGAGCAATTCAAGCGCGAGAAGATTCAGCGCTCCGGCCCCGGCGATAATGGCGAAATCTCCGACGCTGAACTCCTCCGCGAAGTGATGAACACGGTCGGCAAGAAGGATCGGCTCGGGGAACAGGTTCGCTGCGTCGTTTCTGTTTCCATGCTGGCGGAGGGCTGGGACGCCAACTCTGTAACCCACATTCTCGGCATCCGGGCTTTCGGCACTCAGCTTCTGTGCGAGCAGGTCGTCGGGCGCGCGCTTCGGAGGCTGAACTATGATCCCTTTGATCCTTCAGTGTCCCCGTCCGAATGGAAGTTCGATACTGAATATGCCGATATCATGGGCATTCCTTTCGACTTCACGGCCAAGCCGCAAGTCGCGCCGGTCAAGCCGCCGAAGAGGACGACGCGCGTGCATGCCGTCAAAGAGCGTGCGGCGCTTGAAATCGTCTTCCCGCGCGTGACCGGATACCGCGTCGATCTGCCGGAAGAACGGCTGACGGCGGAATTCACCGAAGATTCGAAATTTGTCCTGACGCCGGAAATGGTCGGTCCGGGTCAGACCCTTATGGAAGGAATCGTCGGCGAAGGGGTGATGATCTCGGCAGCCGAGGCTCAGGCGAAGCGGCCAAGCACCATCGCCTTCGATCTCGCCAAGCACCTTCTCTACAAATACTTCAAAGACGAAGATGGTGAGCCCAAACTTCACCTGTTCGGCCAGGTCAAGCGCATAGCCCGAGTTTGGATCGATGAAGGTTACCTGATCTGCAAGGGCGATACGGGAAAATGGATGCTCGAATATCTGGACATCGCCAATCAGGTCTCGGAGCGAATCTACAACGCAATCGTTAATTCCATCGGCGATAAGCAGAAGGTGAAGGCCGTCCTCGATCCCTATAACTCGAAATCTTCAACCGCCCATGTCGGCTTCTCGACCACCAAAGACTTGTGGACCACTGCGCCGAACAAAAGCCACATAAACTATGTGGCGCTAGACAGCGATTGGGAGGCCGAGTTCGCCCGTGTGGTCGAACAGCACCCGCGTGTCATTTCCTATGTGAAGAACCAAGGTCTGGGACTGGAGATCCCGTACAGGGACGGGTCGATGGCGCGCACCTATATCCCCGACTTCATTATCCAAATCGATGACGGGCACAAGCTTGATGATCTGCTTCACCTTGTTGTCGAGGTGAAGGGGTATCGCCATGAGAACGTGAAACTCAAATCGGCAGTGATGCGCACGCAATGGGTGCCCGGCGTCAACAATCTTGGCTCGTTTGGTCGGTGGGG
Organism: Alphaproteobacteria bacterium; assembly: GCA_965207055.1. Lineage (GTDB taxonomy): Bacteria > Pseudomonadota > Alphaproteobacteria > UBA828 > UBA828 > WTGU01. The sequence goes on from CBDBLP010000002.1 coordinate 548,604, forward strand.
TTTTGATGAGTTCAACGACGTTTATGAGATGGACAGGGAGTTCAAGGCGCTGATCGAGCGCGTGGTCAGTCAGCATGACGAAGCTGCACTGCAAGAAGTGGAAGCGGCCTGATGGTGAGAAGAACGAAGACGGCGCCGAAACAGGTCCAGGTGCTGACCCATGACGAGGCGCGGCGGAAGAACATCCCAACGGCTGAGCTGCAGTCGGCAGCTCAGCGTGCCGAAGAGATCAGCCCATTCGAGCCGGTCACGTACTTGCGCGATGAGCCGCTGCCCAAAGGCGCAGTACGATCGCGTGATCCGGACCTCGACCCGCAGATCGTGTGGAAGGGGGCGACGCTGCGGCTGGGTCCTGAGCAAATCGTTGAGCTCACCCAAACCGGTCGGCTGGAGATCGGCAACGCGCAACTGGTCTGGCGCGGCAAGGACCACCAGGATTGGTCCGACCTTGTCGTTCAAGCGCCGCCGCTATACATCCAAGAGAAGATCCATCCCAAAGCGATCATCGAAGATCTGGAACGTCAAACCAAGGATCGGCGGGAAGCGGAGGCCGACATACCGGACCTCTTCGCCGACTTCAACGGCATCGACCCCGAAGCCAAGACCGAGTTCTACCAGCATGATCAAAACTGGCAGAACCGCATGATCCTGGGTGACAGCCTGCAAGTGATGGCCAGCCTCGCCGAGCGGGAAGGCCTGCGTGGCCAAGTCCAGTGCATTTATTTCGACCCACCTTACGGGATCAAATTCAATTCGAATTGGCAAGTTTCAACGCGTTCGCGGGACGTGAAGGACGGGAAACTTGATCAGATCACGCGTGAACCCGAACAAGTAAAGGCCTTCCGCGATACGTGGAAGGAAGGCATTCATTCCTACTTGACTTATCTTCGCGATCGTCTAACAGCAATGCGTGACTTATTGACGGAAAACGGCTCGATCTTCGTTCAAATCGGGGACGAGAATATACATAGAGTGCGCGCGCTTATGGATGAAGTATTTGGAGAGGAAAACTTCGTCTCACTTATCGCTTTCACAAAAGGTGCAGCAGGATTAGGTGCATCAGCAAGACTTGCTGCGCGTTTGGACTATATTATTTGGTTCGGTAGATCATCTGCTCCTAAGTATCGCCCTCTCTATACAATCAAGGATGTTGAGAACGATCCCAATTTTTCATGGATAAGAAAACCTTCGGGTGAATTAGTACGAAAATCCAAGGCAAGCGAAACCGACAAGAAGAATGGTCGGTTTGCGCAAGATGTATCTCTAACAAAGCCAGGTCCTGGCGCGAAGTACGAAATTGAATATCAGGGCGACACTTTTGTTTCCGGAAACCGTTGGTGGGGCACACCAAAGTCTCAACTTGAAAGAGCCATTAAGTCCGGCCGAATTATCCGAATAGGAAAATCGCTCAGGCATCTTCGTTACTTGGATGAGTCCGGGTTGACCGCCCTCGGAAACCTTTGGGATGGGTTTCTTGGACAACACGCTCCTGTATATGTGGTTCAGACAAACACTCAGATCGTGCAGCGGTGTGTTCTCATGGCAACCGACCCTGGCGATCTTGTACTTGATCCTACCTGCGGGTCAGGAACGACGGCGTATGTTGCGGAGCATTGGGGAAGGCGCTGGATTACTGCAGACACATCTCGAGTGTCGCTTGCATTGGCCCGCACAAGACTAATGGGCGCGCGGTATCCGTATTATTTTCTTGCTGACAGCAACGATGGTCGGAACAAGGAACAGCAAGTCAGTGGAATGATCCAGTCTGACTCTCCAACCAACGATGATATTAGGCACGGTTTTGTTTATAGGCGTGCATCGCAAGTAACTCTAAAAGCAATTGCCAATAATTCGGAGATAGATGTGATCTGGCAGAACTATAAGGAGGAACTTGACCCACTCCGTGCGCGACTGAATGCCGCGGTCAATGAAATGTGGGAAGAGTGGGAGGTGCCTCGAACAGCAGGCGCTGCGTGGTCCGACGCGACGAAACAAATCCATGAGGAGTGGCGGAAAAGGCGTCTAGCTCGGCAAGAGGAGATGGATCGGTCCATCTTACGGCAGGCAGACGTTCAGCTTCTTTTCGACCGTCCGTATGAGGACACATCGAAGGTTCGGATATCCGGGCCCTTTACCGTCGAGAGCCTGTCCCCTCACCGGGTGGTGCCCGCCGATGAAGCTGAGCTGATCGAAGAGCTCGAACCCACGGACGAAAACCGGCAGCGTCCGCAAGGGCCGCTCAACGATTTCAGTGGCATGGTCCTCGAACACCTGAAGTCCACCGGCGTACACCAAGCCGCCAAGGACGACCGGATCACTTTCACCGCTATTGAGGGTTGGCCGGGCGGATACATCGCTGCCGAGGGGCACTTCATGGCAAGCGAGACCGAAAAGCGCGCCGCGATCTTCATCGGTCCCGAATTCGGCACCGTCACCCGCGCCGACCTGACGGCGGCGGCGCGCGAGGCGCTGGACGCCCGCTTTGACGCGCTCATCGCCTGCGGTTTCAACTTCGACGCCCATACGTCGGAGCTCACCAAACTCGGGCCGCTGCCGATTCTCAAAGCCAAGATGAACCCCGACCTGCATATGTCGGAGGAACTCAAGAACACTGGGACCGGCAATCTCTTCGTCGTCTTTGGCGAGCCGGATATTGAGTGGCACTTCAACGATGCCGGCGACATCGTTGTCAAAGTGTTGGGCGTCGATGTGTTCGATCCCAAGACCGGCGAAGTCCGCGCTAGCGGCAACGACGAGATCGCCGCTTGGTTCATCGATACGGATTACAACGAAGAAAGCTTCTTCGTCCGCCACGCCTATTTTCTGGGCGCGAATGATCCCTACTCATCCCTCAAATCTGCCTTGAAAGCGGAAATTGATGAAGATGCTTGGGCAACACTCTACCGAGACATGTCCCGACCGTTCGGCCGGCCCAAATCGGGACGTTTCGCGGTCAAAGTCATCAATCACTTTGGTGATGAAGTGATGAAAGTGTGCTCGGTATAATCTTATGCTCCATCATACTCAATATGCGGATTGGATCATTGGAGAGATTAAGCAGGCGACGCCGACTGGGATCGGATCTATTAGCAAAATAGCGGGTAACAAGTTCACGATTGAAATTAACCAGAGTGGACATGTTCATCGGTTCCGAGTCTTGCTTTTTGCTGTCGGGGCAGCCGGTCGCGCCAATCCGCTGGAGAGACGCGTAGAGATTACGTCCACTTACTCTGGCGGGCTGGTAGCACTTCCCGGTCACGTGGATGTCGTATTAGGTATAGAGCGAGAAATGAAGTTGCTGGTCGGAATCGACCCTCGCCGGTTGGATCACGGTGGGCGGACCCATAATGCTTCGACGTTTGTATATCTACCGAGTTTTGAAAAATTATTCAATGACGGCTGGCTTCCTCTACGTACATCCACACAGTTATTTGAGTCCGAGTATCAGATTTATTTTGAACCAAGTTTCCTCATTGACTATTTGAGGCAGCACGAAACGCTCCATAAGAGTGGTCTCGCCCAACTCCCGTCGGTGCCAGTGGCCGAAGATATGGTCGATGAGTTGGATAATTACTCTACAAGTGGTTCGAATGCTAAACTCAGCTATGAGCAGCAAATTGAGCTGGCTCTGAAAAAGATGCAAGTTGGAAGAATAGGAGAGAGTATAGCCTTAAAAGCAGAGAGGGAGAGACTGAGGAAGCTAGGTAAGAAAAGGCTTGCTAAGAAAGTAACTTGGGTAAGTCAGATTCAGCCGTATCTCGGATACGATATCTTGAGCTATGGAAAGAAGTCGAAAAAGGAATTTGTGGAAGTCAAAGCCTCAGTGAGTAAGGTCCGCCGATTTTACTTTACAGCAAATGAAATGCGGGTAGCAGAAAGCCGGGGCGAGAGCTACCGGCTTGTATGCGTGTCGCACGTGATGAGCCAACCCGCTATCCAAGAGTTTCGCGATCCGATGAAAGCAATTTCAGATGGTACGCTTGTCGTTGAGCGAGATACATCCCTTGTAGCGATTCAATTGTAGTTGGCAAAAAACACGAGCAACGACAGAAGGAATGCTCGGCCGAGTGGCAAGGGCGGCGGAGCCGGGCCCGGCCTTCATCCAAAGAAACGGCGTAGACGCCAACCGGCTGACCAACCCATTGAGACCGCTAGGCAGCACCGCGGTGGAGCCGGGCCGACCGCCAAACCCCAATCATCAGGGCTGCACCCCATTCATGGAAGCATCGGCCTGAATGAGGGTGGAAGGCTCGATCTCAAGCAGCGTCGGAAAGAAAATTTCCCAGGTCACCTGTTGCATCGGGATTGACGGGTTTGCCTGAAGATGGCTGAAGTTTGATAATCCGTTGATATTACTGATTAATCATCGTTGACACACCGATTGTCTCGGGCTTTTCTGCGTGCCTTCTACGGCTGCGGGAGGCGTTCCGACGATGCCGGTAATTCGTAGTTCGGCCCTTGCAAATGCCCATTCCGGCGGGCGTGCCGCTTATCGGCGGCGGGGACTCTACGGCAACAGGGGTGGCGATGTCGCCCCAACGGGCGTCGGCGTCCACGGGGTGCGGCAGGCAATTGTGAGGAACTCGCCGACCCGGCGACGGAGATGCGCATGACGAGCGAGAAAGTCCCTGCCAACGACGGAGAGGAATCAGGCGCGCGTCCGGGAGTGCCGTCCGAAGCGACTGTCCATCCGGATGGACCGCTCTTCGGCACCGGACGGCCGGAAGCGGCGAGTGAAACCGATTCGCCCTCGCCCTACCCCTGGGACGAACCGGATGAGCGCGGAGGCGGCGCTGAAGGCAGGTCCGAACGGGATCCGAATGACGACCTGCCAGAGGCGGAAGAAGTCTTCGAACCGGCGGCCGATCGATCGGAGTTGGCCGGCCACGACCCGACTGGCGGGTTCAAGCGACTGAACGAGAACGTCGAGCAGCTGCTCGAAACTGTCGACGCCGTTGCGGCCGATGTCGCGGTGTCGCGTTCTCATCTGGAACAGAAGACCGGAGCCGGCCCGAACGATCGGTCGCCTGAGAACGCGGACGGTGGGATCGAAGACCGTATCAGGGTTCACACCGCCGATTTCCACCGATGGATCGAGACGGACCGGCGTCGCCGGCGTTGGTGGCCGGCCGTAGCGGCTGGGATCGCCGCCCCCGCGGCCCTGCTGCTCGGCCTGCTGGTGGAACAGCAGTACCAGGTCATCCCCCTCCACGATCCGACCGGAGGCTGGCGCGGCCATATTTGGGAACAGTATGGGCGCCGGATCGTGGATTGCGCGGTCGAGGCGAGAAGGACGGGCGCCGACGTCAATTGCCCGCTCACGGTCCGAAGGCCGTGACGCCGCCCGGAATGGTTGCAACGGCAGGAGAGTCATGACCACCGTCCTCAACATGAGGGACCGGGCCGATCTGCGGGCAGTCCTGGACGGGGCGGAGGAGCACGAAGACGTCGTTCGGATCGATCGCCGGACGCGCTGGGGCAATCCCTTTCTCATAGGCAGACACGGCGGACGCGAGGAGGTCATCGAGCGCTACCGCTCCTGGCTCTGGAACAAGTTGCAGAGCGGAGAAATCCCGCTCGCCCAGCTCGCCGCCCTGAACGGGAAGAAACTGGCGTGCTGGTGCCATCCTGAGCCCTGCCACGGAGATGTGCTCGTCAAAGCCGCGGGGTGGGCTCACGCGCGGCTCACGGCAGACGTGATCCGGCAGCCCGACACACCCGACCAGGCGGTGCACAGCGATGCGCCGGTCTATGCCGGCGTCGGAGCGCGCAAGACACCGGGGCCGGTGCTCGAGCGAATGCGGGAGATGGCCGCGGATCTGGCCGGGCGAGGCTGGTACCTGCGCACCGGCGGGGCCAAGGGCGCCGACGACGCTTTCGCCCGCGCCGTTCCCGCCACGCGCCGGACCGTCTTCATACCCTGGCGCGGCTACAACGGGTGGAACGCTTCGGAAGGACGCGCGCTGGCAGCCGGGGAGCTCGAGGCGCTGCGGGCGGCTGCCGCGGCCCACCATCCCGCGTGGCAAAGATGCGCGCCAAGGGTGCGCGATCTGCACGCGCGCAACGTTGCCATTCTGATGGGCGCGGACATGCGCGAGCCGGTGAACGCGATGGTCTGCTGGACGGAGAAGGGTCGAGTCCAGGGCGGCACCGGGATGGCGATCCGCCTCGCTCGGCATTACCGGATCCCGGTCCTCAATCTTGCCGCGCTCGACGCGCGCGAGGCGATGGATCGGCTGGAGGGGATCGCGCAGTCCCGTGAGAGCCGTGACATGACGCAAGAGCAAGCGTTCGCCGATCGGGCTTTGGAAAGGCCAGCCTCCCAAGCGGTGCCGCGCCCCGGGCACGACAAGAGGGACAAGGACTGGTGGTTGGCCGAAGGGCCGCGGCAGGAGCCGGCAGGTGAGACGCGAACCGCGGCGCGGCAGCTCTCGATGCATCTCTGAGGCGGCGAACGGCGGAGGCCCCGGGGCGGGTCGACGCGGGCCCGGTGCTGCCACTCTCGTTGATCTCCAGCTACTGTGCAGGGCCGCTACAGGCTCTGCGTCGGCCCCCTGGACCGGCTCCTCGATTGGGACAAGCGTTCGGCCGAGAACCCCTCCATCCGGGAAACCGCGTCTCTCAGGCGCTGCCTGGCACCCTCGATGCGGTCGAGGTGAACGCCGTATGTCGCGGGGTCGTCGAGGATCCCCCTGCTGTCCCGGAGCAGGCGCTCGTTGCGCTGCAACCAGTCGCGGTAGGGGCGCAGTGTTTCGGGGGCTACGTCGAGGGCCTGAGCGCGCCGGAATATGCTGCGGTAGCGCCGCCAATGCCTGTCCGCGTCCCTGAGCCACGCCTCGACGCGGGCGCCCGCCTGGACATGCCGGTTGTAGCGATCGACCAGGTCCTGGAGCTGCCGGCGGGGCTCGGCAGGCAGACCTTCCTTCCCCGCGAATTCCCCAACACGCCGGATGAGCTCGGCCGCGCCGTCGAGGTCGAACGGAGAGATTACGGACCGTTCCGCCCTGCCAACATGCCGCCGCCAGTCCATCCGCAGCTGCCGGTATGCCGCCTCCGAATGTTCGGATGCAGGGAGACCTCTCTGTCGTTCTTGGGAGGGGCGGTCCGGAGCCGTCCGGTCCTCGGGCGCCGGTCCGGTAGCGGGAGCGGAGGTCCCAGCGGCGATGGCCTCGACGAGCCCTGCTTCTTCGGGCCGCGCATCCTGTCGCGCCTCTTGAGAGGCCTTCATGCTGACCGAGCGCAGGTAGCGTCCGGCGCGGGCGTGCTGTTCGCGGAGCTCCTCGAGGTCTCGTTCGCCGATGCCGGCGCGCTCGACCAGTATCCGCTCGAATACCCGCGGGCGGGCCTGGAAGGATGCGGCCTGTTTCAGCAGCGCGCCGTTCCGGTCCAGGGTCTCGCGGAACGCCGGGCTGAGCGCCACCGCCTCGCCTTCTTCCCGAGCCTTCGCGCGCAGGTCGTCCCACGATGCCATCACGTCCTGGCGCTCTGCTGCGAAGGCATCCACCGCCGCGCCATGGCGCCAGCCGTTGACCGCGTGGCGGATTTCCTGGGCAATGCGGACGATCGCGTTGTCGTTGGCGGCGTCACGCGCCTCCGCGGCGTCTTGACGCGCCTCCCCGGCGCTCCGGCCATGGCGCGGCGCCTCCTCTTGTGGATCTCTCCACATGCCGTCTGAGACGTAGTCGAGCGCGGCCTCCTTGGGCTGAGAGCGCGACCAGCGCTCGGCGAGATAAGCCCGGACGTCGCTGTCGAGGACCGGCCGCTCCGCCTCGTCCTCGGGCCGGTGCTCGGCGATGTCGAAGGCGAGCGGGGAGCGATTGACGTAGATGTCGAGCGCCTCCCGGTGCCGGGTCGCGGCAGGATAAATCGTCTCGCGCGCCGGCCTGTCGTCCACCAGCAGGAACGCCCGATCGACAGTCAGCCCCTGGGCCGAGGCGATGGTCATGGCGTAGCCGTAGTCGAGGCGAATGTTGTCGTGCCAGTCGCGGATCTCGTCGTGCCGAAACGTGATGCGCCTGCCGTCGTCCGTCCGAGCGGTGATGTGGACGGAATATTCAGGCTCGGGAGCGCCGGTGTCCGTTTCGGCTTCGCGCCCGCCGGCTTGCCGGTTCCGGGCCTTGCGCGACACCCCCGCTGCTTCCGCGTGCCGCACCTCCAGATCTTCCACCGTGACCACGGTGCCGTTGAAGAGCTGCTTCTCCCACTGCGTGGCGCCGATGCGGATGCGGTCGCCGACCGCGATCTCCAGCGGCTCGGTCACCCGCCCGTCAAGGTCCCGGCTCACCTCGATGACGGCGCGCTTCGCATCGGGCGTCCGCGCAAGCACGCGCTGCCGCATCAGCCACGACAGCGCGCGTGTCTCGGCCCGTGTGCGTGCGAGCACCACGGTGGACTTGTCGGGCTCTGCTCGCACATGCCGTTCCCAGTCGTCTACCAGCCTGGCGATGGTCTTCTCCTCGTCGAAGCAAAGATGGAGCCGGTTGCGCAGATGCCATGCCTCGATCGCCTTCTCCGCCTCGCCGTCCCTGAGCGCTTCCGACACCGCCACCTGCCACGGCGTGAATACCGGCTTCCTCTCCATCGCTTCGTACTCGGCAAGGATCGCGTCGCTCTCCTGCCGATTGGTCAGCCCGGCACGGAACCGCGCCTGCTCGGGCGTCTCGTTGTGGACATGGACCAGCACGTCCTCCAGGTCGGCCTTCTGGCGCCTGATGCGGTCGACGCGGACGTTGCCCGCGACGTCCCGGATCAGCCTCAACCCCGGCCCCGCCTCCACTGGCTGCTGTTGCCGGGTGTCGCCGGCGAACACCACCTTGGCCCCGTGGCGCTCGGAGAGCTGGAGAATGTGATGCGCTTGGCGCGTCGAGAGCATCCCCGCCTCGTCCACCACGATCAGGGTTTTGGGGCCGATCTCGACCTGCTCCTTCGCCGCGAGTTTGAGGAGCTTGTCGACGCAATAGGCGCGCGCGTCGCAGTCGTCGCCGAGCGCCACAGCCGTGCGCCATGCGACGGCCGTCGGCACGATCTCGTAGCCGTGCTCCTTGTGCAGGTCGGTGATGGGTCTCAACGTGGTGGTCTTGCCCGAGCCCGCCGCGCCCTCGATCACCGCCACGCGGCCGCCCTTGATCGTCGCATGGCGGATCGCCAGCGACTGCTCCTGGCTGAGCGGATAGCCCTGCAGCAGCAGGGTCTCGATCTTCTCCTTGACCGCCTCTTCCGGCAACTCATGGCCGGTGTCAGCCGCCATTGCTTGGGCCATGTCCTTGACCGCCTGCTCCAGCCCCAGGTTGTGGCGGGTGGAATAGATCTCCGTGTGGACCATGCCCGCACGTGATTCGGCGGTGGGCTTCTTGGGCTCCAGCCGCTCGATCTCGGGGTTGCGGCGAAGCCGCTCGATGGCGGTCTTCAGCGCTTCGGGGCCGATCAGGCCTGCCGCCGCATTCGCCGCCGCCTCCACCATGTCCGGGCGCCGGAACACGGCCTCTTCCCGGGCCAGATGAGCGGGAAGATCGTCGAGTCGGTCGGTCAGCTCCCGGATCGCCTCGCGGCCGATCTCCACGTCGTTTCCCGTAATGGCGGCAATCAACTCCTCGCGTTCGGCAAACCCTTCCGCCTCGCCCATCCAGCGTCGATGCCTGACCTCGGGATCGTTGTCATGGGATTTTCCGGCCCGCGTCAGCTTGTTGACGCCGGCCATGCGCGAGGCGTTGCCGAGCGATGGAATGCCCAGCTCTCCGGCCTTGGCGACGATCGCCTTCCGCCGCTTCGACCAGAAGACCTGCAAGTCCTCCGGCATGCCCTCGATGCGAGTGAACCCGCCATTGGGACCGTACTGCTCCATGCGGATCCCGAGGCGCTCGCGGAGGTTCCAGGCCAGGGCATTGCGGTAGACTGCGCCCGCGGCCTTGGCCCAGCTGTAGACCGGGTACTGGTGCATGGCCCGCCACTTGCCGTCCTCGCGGGTGCGGGCCACGTTGAAGATGACGCAGTGGGTGTGAAGCTGCGGGTCGTTCTCCCGGCTGGTGCCGTGCTGGAACATCGCCACCGAGATGTCGGCAGGCAAAACCCTGATCCGCCCCTCCCTGTCCCGGATCCGCGTATACGCGCAGTAGCGGAACACCGTCTCTTCCAGCGCCACCCGGGCGGCGTCGTTGTGCGCCTGTTCGATCCGGGAACGAAGCTCGGGATCGGCGACGGCCCAGAGCGCGGACACGCTCTTGTCGGCCGAGAAGGTCATGTCCACACCAGGCGAGCGCTGGTCGCTGCCGGCGTTCCTGGTAAGCCTGGTGGAGCCGTCCGGCGCGAAGCCGCTGTAGAGCCGCTGGAAATCGCCGCTGTCGACCTTGCCGCCGTTCTCGAGGCCGAGCAGACCCGCAGGGTTGAACCACACCCCGTCCGGCTCCTCGCCTGCGGTGTAGTACTCGTTGGGATGGCGGAACGAGCGCTGGCTCTCCAGGTAGTACGAGGCGGAGGCCGCCTGAGCGAGGGTGGCTACCATGGTGCGGCGTTCCTGCCCGGAAGATACGTGGCGACCGTACTTGCACGCAGCGCGACAGCTGCGAGAGCGAATGAGGCTGTCCTGATGTGCTTCAGATCGCTACACAACAGGCCCGTGACATCCATCATCACCCGACTGTACCATCGGCCATGCTTCTCGGCAATAGGCACTTTAGTGCATAGGTGTGCAAAGGCTTCTAACCCATTCTGTGGTTTCAAAAAGGGAGACTCCGCGCAAGGCGGGGGTTCCAAGACAGGGATAAGGATGAGATCGCATCGGGTGGGCACCATCGCAGGGATCGAACGCGGTGTCCGTTGACAGGGCGGGGCGGTTACGCAATCATGCGGGCATACCATATGTAGTGGTCGCAGAAGGGAGGAGATACCATGGCCGCAAGGCGCTTCAACGAAACGGATCTTGATTTCGACGGCATAAACGCCGATCTGGCGAAGCTGGCGCCGCCGAAGCTGAGCCTGAAGGACGTCCTGGACCGTCTGCGAGACCGTATGGTCGAGCAACGGTCCAAGGGCGTGACCGTGGCGCAGATACACGAAGTGCTGAAAGCACGAGGCATCGAGATCGGGGAAAGGAGCCTCAAGGCGTTCCTCGACAAGGGCGAGCTGCCGGGACGGAAGGCGGCGAAGTCCGTCGCTCAGGCGGCGGGAACGGAATCGGCAAGCGAACCGTTCTGAGCGCCATGGCGCGAAGCGCCGGGCGCGAGAGGGCGATATCGCTCGAAGAGCGATGAGCCGTCTCCGATATGGGATACGGTCGATCTTGGGAGAGAACAAGAGCAACGGCGATGGCGCGTCAGCGCCGAGCCTGTTGCGAGGCCGTGGAGGAAGGCGAGCCGCCGAAGGACGGCGAGGCAAGCGCGAGCGGCTGCTGAGCGCAGCGTCGCGGCGCGCCTCGTCAAGGCGTTGGGGAGAGCCGCCGGCGAAGGGAGCGGAGCGACCGAGCCACGGCGGCGGGAAGACGGGTCCGTGCCGCCTTGTTCTGCAAGCGAAGCGCGCAGTGAGCGTCAGCGAGCGAAGGCGCCAGGGATCGTTACCCGAAGGGCGAAGACCGCCTAGCGGGCTTCGTGGAGCCGGGCGGGGCGAAGCCGCGCCCGGCGGAATAGAGCCCGGCGACCGGTCCGAAGGACCGGGCGGGCGCCCGTACTTTGCTAATGAACGAGGGGACGATACCGGGCCGTCATCCATGACGGTTGGGGAGGACCGACAGGCGGAAAGGAACGAGGATCGGCCGCCGAACAGGGTCGCAAGCGATCGCCTGTTGGTGGCGTTGAATGCGATGACGGCAAGAGGAAAGACCGAGGGCGTTCCGGTGGCGGCGTGCGAAGCGCGGCGACGATATGCCGTTCGCAGAACGGCGAGCCGCCGCGTTGAGGAAGGAGGCTCTGCCGCTGAAGGGAAGGAGCCGGCAAGCGTCCGGCGATGGCGCGAATGCGCCGAGCCGGACGCGAGGCTTCATCGGGCGGTGCGAGGCAGGGAGGCGGTGCCGGGAGCGCGAGCGGCGCCGGCGCGAAGCGCCGCGCCGCGAAGCGCGACACCGGGCACGGCGCAAAAAAGGGGCCGATCCCTCGCCGAAGCGAAGGACCGGCCCTGCGGGGCGGCAGGCGCGCCGCCCTCATGCGGCGACGTGGTGGACCGGGATGCCGAGCTGGCGGGCCTTGTCGACGAGGTTTCCGGTGATCCCCGAGCCGGGGAACGCGATGACGCCCTTCGGCAGCAGGTTCAGCAGCTCGTCGTTCCGCCGGAAGGGCGCGGCCTTGCCGTGCGCGTTCCAGTCCGGGCGGCAGACCACCTGGTGGACGCCGCGCGCGTCCGCCCAGCTCGCCGCGATCTTCTCGACGCCCGGGCCGCCGCCGTGCAGCAGCACCATGTCGCCGTGCTTCTCCTTCGTCCGGTCGAGCGTGGTCCAGACGGCGTCCGCGTCGGCGACGGTCTTGCCGCCGGTGATGGCGACCAGGGTTCCCTCGGGCAGGTGCGCACTCGTCTCGCGGTCCTGCCGTGCGCGGCGGAAGTCGCGGGCGTCGATGGCGGCCGAGGTGAGCTTGCCGGTCTGGCTGGCGTGCGAGCCGTGACGCGGGCGCCAGACCTCGCCGGTATGGACGCGGTAGGCCTCTGCGGCCATATCGCGCATGGTCTCGAAGGCGTCGCGCCGGTCGCCGAGATTGCGCGCCCGGTCGGTCTGTATCTCGAGCTCCCACGCCTTCACCTCGGTGCCGTCCTGGGCGCGTTCGAGGTCGCGCAACTCGGGCACGATCTTGTCGACGGCGCGGTCGAGGCGGGCGGCCTGGCTGTGCAGCATGTTCACGAAGCCCCACAGCAGCGGCTCGCGCTCGTCGGCCATCTGGGTGCCCTCGACGGTGGGCGTGCGCCTTGCCGCCGATCCCGATCAGGGAGGCCGCAAGCGCTACCGCGAGCGCCCGTGCCGCCCAGCGCCCGAAGCCGCACCGAGCCAAGCCCTCCCGGCGCGCAGAGTGTGGCTGGACGTCCGCACGCCCGCGCTCCCGCCGCGCACCGGGAACCCGGCCCGCCACCGCGCGAGCGCCGGGGCCGGCCCGTCCGTCCGCGCTCGCCGAACAACCGAGCCCACCGTGGCCCAAGGCCGCGAACAATCGAGCTAGATGCATCGCCACGCCCCCATCCCGACGCTCGATAGAGGTGGTGATTAATCACCAGCTTCGCCGGAGGTGGATTCCGACAGTTCCGACGGTAGCCGTCGCACAACTCATGACGCTAAGGCAACGGAAAACTAGAGGAAAATTGTGCAGTATAATCAACCGGTTAGTGTACTAGCGCCACACAGAAGATGTCCTGCATAAGGCGCATAGGAAACTACGCATTCTTACCAATATTCCTGCACAAGAACGCACGCGACGCTGTCGAAACCAGGGGCGGGCGCGACCTCGACCCGCCGCCCGCCGTACGGCGCTAGCGCGGGTCCAGGTGCTCGCTCTCGACCGGCCGTGCGTGCGAAGCCCCGGCATGGAGCGCGAGCATGCGGGCCCTCTGCCGCCGCATGGTTCCAGGCGAAGTTCGCTGACAACGTGGAGAAGGCGCCCGCGGCCTCGGCGCGGCTCCTTCGCGCGCGCCCCGGCTCGGACTTGCCCACCGCAACTTGCGGGGACTATCGGGCGCAGGATTTCGGGTCGAGGGCGTCGGTGAGCCCGTCGCCGATGAGGCTCACGCCCAGCACGGTCACGAATATCGCAAGCCCCGGCAGGGTCACGGCCCACCATGCCTCCAGCACGAAATCCCGGTTGGCGCCGATCATGAGGCCCCAGCTCATGGTGTTGGGATCGGCGAGGCCGAGGAAGGCGAGCCCGGCCTCGAAGAGGATGGCGGCGCCGACGGCGAGCGTTGCGGCGACGATGAGCGGCGGCAGGGCATTGGGCAGGATCACGCGCCAGATGAGGCGGGCGCCGGAGGCGCCGACCGCGCGGGAGGCCCTGACGTAGTCGAGCTGCTTGATGCGCAGGAACTCGGCGCGGGCGAGGCGGGCGACCGGGGGCCAGCTCACCACCCCGATGGCAAGCGCGATGGTGAGGAGGTCGGGGCCGAACAGGCTTACCAGCGTCATCGCGAAGAGCAGTGCGGGCAGCACCTGGAAGAACTCGGCGACGCGCATGAGCGCCTCGTCGACGAGCCCGCCGTAGAATCCGGCGGCGGCGCCGAGGGCGATGCCGATGGTCACGCAGATGGCCGCGGCGCCTGCGCCGACCGCGAGGGTCGCGCGCCCGCCGTGGACGATCCCGGCCAGCACGTCGCGCCCCGCAAAATCGCTGCCGAGCGGAACCGCGGACGCTTCGCCCGGAGGCGCGAGCGGACGCCATACGATGTCGAAGGGGTCGACGGGGTAGAAGGCGGGCGCGATGAGGGTCGCGGCCAGCACCAGCGAAAGGAGCACGAGTCCTGCAAGCGCGGATCCGTTGCGGAAGAAGCTGGAGCGCATCGCGCGCGCGGGGCTTGCGCCGGATGCGGTGGCGTCGGCGTTGCCGCGCAGGCTCATCGCAGGCGGCCGGGTGCGGCGCTCCCGGCGGGGATGCGCGGATCGACGATGCGGTAGGCGAAGTCGGTGAGCAGGTTGGCCGCGACCACCATGGCGGTTGCGAAGACCAGGATGCCGAGGACGGTGGGGTGGTCGCGGCGCAGGATCGATTCGAAGGCGAGCTGGCCCAGACCCGGCCAGTTGAACACCGTCTCGACCAGCACCGCGCCCGACAGCATGTTGCCGAACTGAAGGCCGGCGAGGGTGACGACCGGCAGGACCGCGTTGCGGAGCGCATGGCGAAAGAGGACGGCGCCCTCGCCGAGGCCCTTGGCACGCGCGGTCCTGATGTAGTCGGCGCCGAGCGCGTCGAGCATGCTGGCGCGCGCGATCCGGCTGTACTGCGCGAGGAAGACGATGGCGAGCGTGATCGCCGGCAGCACCAGGTGATGGGCGACGTCGAGTGCGCGGAGCAGGCCCCCGCCCTGCAGGCGCACGTCGTACATGCCGGACAGCGGGAAGAGCGGAATCGTGGCGGAGAAAAGGAGGAGCAGCACGATGCCGGTCCAGAACACGGGCGCCGAATAGCCGGCGATCGAGAGTACGGTGACGAGGTTGGCGACGGGCCCTCCGGGCTTGCGCGACGCGAGCACGCCGAGGACGGTGCCGAGGGTGAGCGCGACCGTCAGCGCGGTCGCCACGAGCAGCGCCGTCGGCCCCAGGCGCTCGAGGATGAGATCCAGAACCGGCGCGTTGAAGAAGAGCGAGTATCCGAGATCGCCCGAGAACGCCCGTTCCAGGTAGAGGAGGAGCTGGTCGTGGAGGGGCGCATCGAGGCCGTAGGCCCTGCGGATGTCGCGGAGGATGTCCTCGGTGACGCCGCCCATCCCGCCCGCGATGGTGAGCGCGGGGTCGCCGGGCGCGAGGTGGATCAGGACGAAGTTGAGAACCAGAACCGCCGCGATGAGGGCGGCGGCGCCGAGGAGGCGGCGTGCGAAGATCAGGGCGAGCCGCACGTCTGCGCTATCCGCGGGACGCTCAGAGGGAGGCCGCCGCCGCGAAGACGGCCGGGCCCGGTGCGACGCGGCCGCTCCGGCTCAGGGCCGGCTCAGCGGTCGAGCCAGACCCCGTCCCACGGCTGCATGGGACCCCACACCGTTTCGGGCGGATCCATGACCGTCCGGTGCGATACCGTGACATAGGGCTCCTCGTTGATGAAGTAGAGGGGCAGCTCGTCGTTGACGATGCGCTGAAACTCTTCGTAGAGCGCCTTGCGTCGTCCAACGTCGAGGGTGGCCCCCGCTTCCCGAAGCAGCGCGTCCACCCTCTCGTTGCAATAGCCCTGGGTGTTGGACCAGACCGTCTTCCTGATGTTGGCGCAAAGGTAGATGCGGTGGACCCCGATGACGGGATCGGGATAGGTCCAGTGGGTGTTCATGGTGAACCGGTAGTCCCAGGACGCGATGCGCTGCGCCCAGCTCGGGAAGTCGGCGGCCGCGCGCAGATCGACCGCGATGCCCACCTTCTTCAGCTGGGACTTGATGTAGGTCGCGCCGGTCCCGAGGCTGTCGGCGTGGAAGGGGGGGTAGTCGAGAACGACCTTCAGCCGTACGCCCTCCCCATCCGGTCGGTAGCCGGCCTCGTCGAGCAGCCTCCGGGCGCGCTCCAGGTCCACCGGGTAGCGGTTCAGGCTGTCGCTGTGGAAGGGGCTCGAGCCGTGCAGCGGGCCGTAGCCCGGTCGCGGCAGCCCGCCGTGCAGCGTGTTCACCATGAAGTCCTGGTCGATGGCGTAGGCGACGGCCTGGCGAACCCGCAGATCGTCGAAGGGAGGCGCGCGCAGGTTGAACTCGACGTAGTTGAGCGAGCCCAGAGCCTCGTAGCCTTTCGCGCTCACGCGGAGTTCGGGGTTGTCCGCGATCCTCGGGATGTCACGGAAGCGTAGGCCGGCAAAGGGGTAGTAGTCGACTTCGCCCTTCTCCAGCGCGAGCATGCGCACCGAGGGCAAGTTGAAGAACCTGACGACGATCCGCTCCAGAAGAGGCCGTCCTTCGATGAAGAAGTCGTCGTTGCGCTCGAGGATCACGTGCCGGCCCCGCACCCACTCGCCGAACCTGAAGGGCCCGGAGCCGACCGGGGCTGCGTTCATGGGGTGGGTCTTGGGATCCTGGCCGTCGCCGAAGACGTGCCTGGGCAGGATGGGCATGAGGAGAGGGACGAGCGACTGCATGAGCGCCGGATGGGGCCTGGCGAGCCGGATCACGGCGGTGTGCGCATCGGGGGTGTCCACCCGGTCGACGGCATCGAACATGGCGATCCCGAAGGGGTGGTGCCGCTTGACGAGGGCGAGCGAGAAGGCGACGTCCTGCGACGTGATGGGCGTCCCGTCGTGGAAGCGGGCGTTCCGGGCGAGGTGGAAGGTGTAGCTCAGCCCGTCCTCCGAGATTTCCCAGCGCTCGGCCAGGTAGGGCCGGGGTTGGAACGCGTCGTCGACCCGCACCAGCCCGGCGAAGAGCTGGACGCCGATACCGGTGTGGGCGCCCGACTGCACGGCCGGGTTGAGATGGCGCATCCCCGCGCCGCCGGCGACGACCAGCGTGCCGCCGGGCCTTGGCTCTTGCGCGGATGCGGGAACGCAGAGAGCCGTGGCCGCCAGGCAGAAGGCGGTGGCACAGGCGATGGAACGCAGGGCGCGAAGGGTCGCCGTCCGGCGTGTGCGTCGGCCCTTCGGGCGGCGTCTTTGCTCTTGCGGCGGGTGCATGCGGAGGACTCGAAAGCGAGAGGATGTGGGCGACGCAACGGTGCGGGAAAGGCCTCGGGGTGGTCAAGAAAATAGGGCCGACAGGCCCGAAGGAGCCCGCGCGGTCCCGAATTGCGTGTAATTTCCGGGACGAATCGTGCAGGTGGCAGCGGCGTATTCTTGCAGGTTCATGCAGTGCGCTCTGCCCTGCACAATATTCCGGCTGAACCTCCGCTACCGGGGCGCTACGCTTGGCGCATGTCCATGAGCGGCGAGTCGACACTCCGCGGGGATCGATTCCGTCGCCGCGCCCCGGTGCGACCCGGGAAGCCGCGCGGCCGATGACCGGAACCGGCTCGGGCACGAGCGGCGCCGTCGACGGGCGTGGGCGCGCGTGGTTGTTGCGCCAGAAGATCGCCATCCCCGACCGGGTTGCGGGGTATTTCGACCGCGCCGGGCTGGTGGACCGGGCCACGCCGACTCGGCGGCGCCTGACGGTGCTGGTGGCGCCCGGCGGGTTCGGCAAGACGACCCTGCTGGCCGAATGCTGCCGCCGGGCCCGCGAGGACGGGATCCCCGTCGCGTGGGTTTCCGTGGACGAGCAGGACGAGCCCGAGGTTCTGGACACCTATGTCGCCTGCGCCTGCCGGGGCGCCGGCGGCGGCGCGCCTGCGGATGTGGAGGACCTCGGGATTTCGGTTTTCGGGCAGGCGGGCGGCGAGACCGGGGGCCGCACCGGACTCGCACTCAGCGAGATCGAGGCCCGCGACGGGCCCTTCGTTCTGGTGTTCGACGAGCTGGAACGGCTCGGCGGCCCGGATGCGGCGGCCTTGCTCGAGTTCCTGCTGCGGCGCGGCCCGCCGAACCTGCACCTGGCCTTCTCGGGCCGCGAGCTTCCCGCCGGGGTTAACGTCGCCGGCGCCGTGCTGGACGGCCAGGCCGAAGTTCTGTCGGCGGACGACCTGCGGTTCACCAGCGCGGAAGCCGCGGACTTCTTCGACGGCAAACTGTCCGGCCGGCGGCTGGACGCGGTCATGTCGGAGTCCGCCGGCTGGCCCTTCGCGCTCAGGCTTTCCCGAAACGAGCTGGAGCGGGGCGGACGCGACGATGCGCGCGCCTCGCGCAAGCTGGTGGAGAACTGGGTGGAGTCGCGGCTGTTCGCGGGCCTCGGGGCGGAGGACCGGGAGTTCCTGCTCGATATCGGCCTGTTCGAGTGGATGGACGCGGCGCTTCTCGACGAGGTGCTGGAGCACAGCGATTCGACGCGCCGGATCGACACGATGCCGGTCCTGGCCGGGCTGCTCGAGCCGGTGCGCGACGGCGCAACGGAGCTGTGGCGGCTGCATCCGCTGATCCGCGAGCACTGCGCCCGGCAGCGCTTCCGCGAGACGCCGCAGCGGTTCCGGGCCATTCATAGGCGGATCGCCGGCGCTCTCGAGCGGCGGGGGCGGACGGTAGACGCCATGCGCCATGCGGTCGAGGCCGGGGAGCCGGCGCTTGCGGGCGACATCGTGGAGAACGCCGGCGGCGTGCGCCTGTATCACCGCGAAGGGGCGGTGCAGTTTCAGGCCGCCCACCGCCTGCTTACCGAGGACGCCGTCGCGGCGCGCCCGCGCCTTGCGCTGGTGCGGTGCCTGTCGTCGCTCCTGTCGGGGCGGATGGACGAGGCCAGGGCGGGATACCGCTCGCTTCCCGGGGCTCTGGACAGCCTCCAGGTCGATGCGAACGGCGCCGCGCTCGAGCTGGCGGCGGACCATTGCATGGTTCGGGGCATGATCCTGCTCTACGGCAGCGAAAGCATGGGCTCGACGATGATACGCACGCATCTGGCCGACGTTGCCCGGCTCGCGAAATCGCCCCACCTGGATGTCCTGACCCGGGGGGTCCTCGAATACAGCCTTTGCTTGACGGGCAACCTGACGGGGAATATCGGGGAGGCGCTCGACCATGCCGCGCGGGCACGGCAGTTTCTGGCCCAGAGCCGTTACCTGTCGATGTATATGGACGTGCAGGAGGGGCAGGCCGCGATGGCGCAGGGCCGGGTGCAGGCCGCGGCCGCGTTCTACCGCCGCGCCGAGCGGGTCGCCACAAAGCAATACGTGCTGGACCCCCAACCGGCGGCCGTGTGCAGCGCACTGATGCACGAGCTTTCGCTGGAATGCGGCGGCGCGGTGCCGGGGCCGGAGCTGGATCGCGTCCCCGAAGCGCTGACGCGGGGCAACACGCCCTTCCAGGCCTACGCGGCGGCGAGCGGCGCCGTCCTGGAGGCGAGGTTTCGCAACGAGGGGGTCGAGGCGGCGCTGGCGGGCGCGGACGAGATGCTGGCCTACGTGCGTAGCGCCCGGTTGCCGGCGCTGGTGCGCTATGTGTCGGCGCTGCGGGTGTCGCTGCTGGCGGCCGCCGGGCCGATCGGCGACGCCGAGCGGGCCTGGGAGGCGGCCGATCTGCCCGCGGACGCGGCCGGCTGCCTGGACCTTGCCGGCCAGACCTGGCGCGAGATGGAGGCGCTTTCCTTGGCCCGCCTGCGCCTGGCGATCGGGCGCGGGCGCTTCGAGGAAGCCCGAAGCCTCGCCGGCGAGCTGCGCGCGGCGGCGGCGGCGCGGGGGCTGAAGCGCACGCTGATGCGAGCGCTCGCGCTGTCGGCGGTGCTGGAACGGCGCGCCGGCGACGGGGCTGCGGCGGCCGCTCAAGTGGAGGACTATCTCGTCGCCTATGCCGGTTCGCCCTACGCGGGGCCGCTGGTGCGCGAGCGCGCCGACTGCGCCGAGCTCCTGGCCGCCCGTCTCGAAACCGCGCCCGGCTCGCCTCTCGGGGATAGGGCGCGCTCCCTCCTGGCCGCGATGGAGAGCGCGGACGACCCGCGGCACCGGGTTCTGAGCGCGCGCGAGCGGCAGGTCCTGCAGAGGCTCGAGGGACGGCGGGACAAGCAGATTGCAGCGGAGTTGGGCCTGAGCGCGCATGGCGTACGCTTTCACCTGCGCAACCTGTTCGCCAAGCTCGGGGCGCGCAACCGGGCCGAGGCGCTGCGCCGGGCCCGGGAGATCGGGCTGATGCCCGGCGACTCCTGAGCGGCTTCGGTTCGCAGAGGTTGCCGACGGAGTGTTGTTAAGCCTCCACCGGTGCGGCGCTCCGGCTCGGTCGCGGGGAGTAACGAGGGCTTATGTCCGCGACGGCTGGTGTGTGAGCTGGCCGGGTGCGGGGTGAAGAGATCGCAAGACGACAAGACCCAAAACCCAATGCCGTCAGCTACTTAGGCATCCGTTACTCAAGAGCACGCTTTGTAGACCCCCCGCAATCCCGCTGGATCAATGAGTTACCGCGCCGATCGGCACCGAATCCGTGCGCCGATCCACACCTTTGCCGACAAGCCGGCGCTCCTGCTGTGGGGCCTGAAGGATATTGCGTTCCGGAGGAAGGAGCTCGAAGGGTGGAAGTCCGCGCTGCCGGATTACGAGCTGCACGAGTTCGATGACTGCGGGCACTTTCTGGCGGAAGAAGGGCCCGACAGGGTCGTACCGGCGCTGCGGAAGTTCATGGGACGAACGAGACATCGAGCCGGCGACCGAGAGGGCTGACTTGCGAGTGTATGGGGAGAGGCGAGATCCATCCGCAATGCCGTCAGACCCACACTATGCCCGTCGTGAGGTGCGATGCAGGTGCGGGGGCCAGGGAGGGTCGCGCCAGGGCATACCCATCGACAATGCGCCATGCAGAATCAGGTCTCTCCTTGTGAATGAGGGAGCCAAGGGGCTCAGGTCAGCCGATCCCTACCGATCGCAGAAGGGTTGGATTTTGCTGCGGTGGGGATCGTTCGACCCGTGGGTCCTGGGAGACCAGCCAAAGGAGGGCAACCGGGCGCGGCCTAAAACCGCGAAGTCACGCGGAAGGCCGCAGCGTGCTCCGGGGGCTCGTTTCGCCAGGACGTGCTCTCAAGCCGCCACGCTTCGAGGGCAAGCTCCAGCGCTACGTCGTCAAGCGCGCCGCCGCTGGGCGTCAACCGCCATCCGAGGCTGTAGTCGCGCCCGGCGTCGGACAGGCCGACGGCGATCTCCGGCGTTGCGGTGAAGCGGTCGCCGAAGGCCGGAAAGCCGTATCCGAAGCGGGCCTCCAGCCGCTGCTGTTGCAGTTCCTGGCCGTTGTCGTGCGCGGTCAAGCCAGCGAGCGTCGTACGTTCGAGCAGCGCATCGGTGCCGCCCTGCACCGGGGCGCCCACGGTTTGGGTCAGACTCAGCCGCGGCCCCCGGTCGCCCATCACCGGGTCCCAGGTGAAGGAGCCCGAAAGCCCGCGCTCCCGGAAGCGCTTCGCCTCGTGGACGAGCAGAACGCGCCCGCGCAACTCCGCGCCCAGTCCTCGCTTGGGGTCGGCCCAGGCGAGGCCGGCACCGATATCGGCGCCGAAGCCATTCTCCGCGTCGCCGCCGTCGCGGCGTAGCCCGATCTCGGCGCTCGGCGTCAGCGTCGAGCCGTCGGCGAGCGGGAAGGGCCGCGAGCCCTCCAACCCGAGCCTGAGCCGCGTGACCTCGGCCTCGGCGGCCGCCAGGTTGCCTCCAGTTCCGGATACCGCGTCCGACGCGGTGCGCACGATCATGGCGTCCGTCTTCACCGCCAGGGTGAGCTCGTCCCTGCCACCGTCGAGCGCGACCCCGCGCAGCCCGACCGCCGCCATCATGAGGTCAAGGTCGGCCCTGATCGCCTTGGCGCGGGTGCCGTCCTCCGCGCGCGGCTCCAGTGTCAGGCTGCCGTCGCCGTAGCCCGCGACGCCCCAAACCGAGAGCCGCTCGCCCACCGCATAGCGCGTCCAGGGCCACACCCCGGTCAGCGTCGAGGTCATGGCGCCGACGCCCTCACCACGGTAACCACCGTCGCCCCGGCTGTGCGAGACGACCAGCCCGGTCGTCCAGCGCCCGTCCCTCCAGTCCGCACCAAGCAGGCCGCTCGCCACCTCTCCGTCGACCGCCACATCGCCCCCCGCCTCCGCGCCGGCAGCGTCCCGGCCCGCGAAGCGCGTCATCGCACCCCGGCCCCAGATCGAGACGATGCCGCTGCCCTGCGTTTGCCCGGTCAGCGAGAACGACATGCCAGCCAGCGGGTCCTGCCCTGGCATCGTCTGTTCACGCGCCAGTGATTGCGGGTGCACTTCCGAGCCCTGGAACGCCGGGCCGGGGCCGATCCGCTGCCCGGCGACGAGCGCCTCGACGCCAGGTGCCGGCTTCGCCCGCATCCGTGCGTCCACCGCATCCAGCACCTGATCCGCCACCGTGCGACCGAAGCGCCCGATCCACGCCCTCGGTATCGGGTCGGTGTTGAAGATCGACCCCGTCGCGGTCGCGTCCTGCATTCGCACCCGCGACGACGGGCGCGGGTTGGACAGCGTCAGCGTCATCCATTCCTCGCCCTCGTCATGGCTGTCGCGGAGCACCCGTACGTCGACCGACTTTCCCGTCTCTCCCGGCCTGAAGGTCAGCGTGCCCGAGGTCGCCCTGTAGTCCGACCCGGCCCGGGCCGTGCCGTCCGAGGTGGCGTAGTCGACTGTCACCTGGATCGGCAACATCTGGCTCAGGAACACCTTGAAGCGCAGTGCGGGGAAGCGCTCACCGGGCTCTAAGGGGTATTGCATGAAGTGGACCGCGTCGAACACCGCCATTCTGGGCGTATCGGGTGGGTCCCAGCGGCAGGACCCGGGCTGCAGCCGACCGTCGCAATTGTTCACGTTGCCCAGAGCGACGAACGGGACGGTAACCGTGCTCCTGCGACGGTTAATTTCAGGGTTACAAAGGGTGGTGATGGTGCATGTGCAAAATCTGACCGCATTTGACCGCGATTCCGATTTTATTTGACCGAAGTTCTGGCGACATTTGACCGCGATTCCGGCGGCACTTGACCGTCGGAGGCCGGGTCTGAGGCCCGTCCCGACCGCCCTGCGGGCGCCATCGACATCCATGTTTTCGGGCGCGCCGATCCTCGCCCGGCTCAGCCTCATCGATCGACCGATCGACTCGAGGAGGCAGGGCCCCAATGAAGAGGATCGACACCATGAGCATCAGGGACATCCTTCGGCACCATCACGACCTGGGCTTGCCCCGGGCGGAGATCGCGGTGGCCGTGAGCGTGAGCGCGGGGACGGTATCGAACGTTCTGGAGCGCGCGGAGGCGGCGGGTCTGTCATGGCCATTGCCGTCCGATCTGGACGACGGCGGGCTGCGCGCACGGCTGTATCCACCGGCGCCGCGAGAGAGCACGTATGCGCAGCCGGACTGGGATGATGTGCTCGGTGAGCTTCGAGCCAAGCGCAAGCGCCGCCGGGTGCGCGCGACGCGCCGCCAGCTCTGGAAGGAGTACCGCGACGAGGCCGAGGCCCAGGGCGGGAAGGCGTACAGCTACAGCCAGTTCTGCGCGCGCCTGAAGGCGCACCAGGGCAGCTGCGGCGGCGGGTCCGCGCAGATGCACTTCGACTATGAGCCGGGGCTGTACGGGATGGCGGACTTCTCCGGCAAGACGCTCGCCCTTCGCACCGGGCGCGGCGAGACCGACGTGGAGATCTTCGTCGCGGTTCTGGCGCATTCGAACCTGATCTACGCCGAGGCGGTTCCCGACCAGACGGTGCGCCACTGGACCATGGCGCACCGGCGCGCGCTCGAGTACTTCGGCGGCAGCCCCCGCCGGTGGATCATCGACAACCTCAAGTCAGGCGTGGACGATCCCGACCGCGACGATATCCGGCTCAACCCCTCCTACCGGGAGTTCGCGCGCCACTACGAGATCGCGGTGCTGCCTGCGCGCAAGTACCGGGCCACCGACAAGGGGCTGGTCGAGAGCTGCGTCAAGGCCGTCCAGACGCGCATCCTGCTGGCGCTGCGCCACCAGACCTTCTTCTCGCTCGACGCGATGAACGCTGCCATCCGCCGCGAGCTCGACCGCCTCAACGATACCCCCATGGCCAAGCACGGCGAGAGCCGCCGCGCGCTCTTCGAGGCGAACGAGCGGATGGCCCTGACCGCGCTGCCGGCTCGCCCCTGGGAATGGGGAGAGTGGGTCGAGCGCAAGGTCGGGCCGAACTGCCACGTCCGCTTCGACAAGAATCACTACTCCGCGCCGGAGCGCTACATCGGTCGCCAGGTCGACGTCCGCGTCAGCGAACGCATGGTCGAGGTGTTCCTCGAACGCGGCGGCGAGCGCATCGCCGTCCACCGCCGCAAGGCCGGGCGCAACCAGTACGCCACCACGCCCGAGCACATGCCCGAGCACCACCGGGCGGTCTGCGATATCCGCCGCCCCGATTACGGCGACATCCTGCTCGGCCAGGCGCGCCGCATCGGAGCCAATGCCCTGGCCTGGGCCGAGCGATGCTACGCCTCGCGCGACTTCCCGGAACAGGCCTTCGCCACCGTGCAGGGCATGATCCGCCTCGCCGACGATCATGGTGGCGATCGCCTCGACGCGCTCTGCGCCGAGGCCCTCGACCTCAACCGGCTCGCGTCCGGCTTCCTCAGGGAGCGCCTCAAGAACGGCGGCGAGCCCGATCGGCCGCGCCCCGAGCACGACGAGACCATCCCCAGCCACGGCAACATCCGCGGTGGCGACTACTACGGCAACAATGACGGAGAATCACCATGACCCTGCGACAACCCAACATCGATCGCCTGCTGCAGCTCGGCCTCAGCGGCATGGCCGAGGCCCTGGAGGAGCAGCGCGACATCGCCGACGTCGACCAGCTCGGCTTCGACGACCGCCTCGCCATGATGATCGAGCGCGAAGCCGAGCACCGCGATCACAAGAGCTATCTCGGCCATCTGCGCCAGGCCCAGTTGCGCATCCGTGCCGACGTCCAGGACATCGACTGCCGCGCAGGACGTGGCATCGCCCGGACCACGCTCACCCAGCTCGCCGCCGGCGACTGGATCCGCCAGGGCCACAATCTGATCCTGGGTGGGCCAACGGGATCGGGAAAGACGTTCGTCGCCTGCGCACTCGCCCACCAGGCCTGCCGCCAGCACCAGTCCGTCCTCTATCGCCGCGTCCCCGAGCTGGTCGCGGCGCTCACCCGTGCCCGCGACAAAGGCACGCTCGATCGTCTGATGGGCCGCCTGGGCAGGGTCTCCCTGCTGGTCCTCGATGACTGGGGGCTGCAGGGCTTCTCCGCCGAGGGCCGGCGCGACCTGCTGGAGATCGTGGAGGCGCGCCACGGACGCAAGTCCATCCTCATCGCCAGTCAGATCCCCGTGGAGGGCTGGCCAGAGGTGATCGGCGAGCCAACGATCGCGGACGCGGTGCTCGACCGCATCGTCCACAACGCCTATCGCATCGACCTCAAGGGCGAGTCCCAGCGCAAACGCAACAAGCCCCCGCGACTGGACGGCGGCGGCGACGGCAATAGAGCCCCGGCCTGAAGGCCGGGGTCCATGGGCGCCTGCGGCGCCTTCCAGGTTGCAAGGGAGGAGGTGCGCGGCGGCATGCTGTGTGTGAGAGCTTGCCGCCGCGCTCCGCCGGCCGTTGCATGCCCAAGAGGCCTCGCATACGCTCGGCTCGGGCTGGCCAAAGGCCAGCCCCCTGACATCACCAAGGAGAGGGTCCAACCGCTAAATCCGGGAGAGACGGCGCGCTGGCGCGCGCCCGCAGCACGGTCAAGTGTTGCCAGAATCCCGGTCAAATAGAATCAGAACCGGCGGTCAAATAAACCGGAATCCGCATTACGGTTTCTGCGAGAAAACTTTCGTGGAATAGAGCGAGTACCAACACGAACATTGATACTGCATAGCGCTGTCCAATATCGTGTACGGCCTCGGCATGCGATTGAAACAACATCTCGACACTATCGAGGCGAGGTGCCTCTGTGTCTTCCCTTGCTGTCTCCTTTGCCAATTCAGCAAGGAGGAGCACTCTGTTTTTCCGAATCCATTTTCTGTCGTAAGCCGCGCTACTCGTTACGCAGTAAACAAAATAAACGAACATTCCACCCCAAAGCGCATACACGTAAAGTGAGTACAAAAAATAAGGCTTCCAAGCTTGCGTAAACTCTGCTCCCTTCAGCAAAATCTGGCATTCTTCTGGGCCGTCATTCGTAGTGTTATCAATGGTATTATATCCGAGAGCGTATATTACCAATGGAAGAGCAAGAACTGACACCGCAAACACCATGTACGCAAGTTTCTTGTGAGGAAATAGACTTGAAATCTTGCTTGATGAACTTGTTGATGTTTGGAACCCCATATTTCGTAACGCAAAAACCGATAGTAGCCCCACTACCAATACTCGCTGCATCCCCAAGAACCATGCGTACTTGCCGTCCACGCACCACCAATATTCGCTGGACCACGAGCCAAAATAAGCCAAACTGTGTCCAAGACAGGAAATGGAGAATAGAAGCAAGTACAGGCAATATAGCGCCGGTTTATCGATATGTGGGCGGTTGGGCGAGGGAGGCATGTTCGACGCCATGAAACTACCTCAGCTTTCAAGCGTTGCTATCAAGGGCCGATGATCCGAGCCGTAAGTGTCAGCCTCGACACGGCTCGTTGTTACCTGAAGCCCACTGACTAACATGTTGTCGAGTTGCAAGTGCAGTCGCGGATAAGTGACGACGTTGACAAAGGCTCTAGACATGTCGTGGTTCTCAGCAAAGGCCTTTAAGGAGTTTGTCTCGTTTATCCATAGGTCGAGAATACCAAATCCGTACAGCCAGCCCACGAGAAAGTTATACCATGGCCGAGCAAATGTATTAAAGTCGCCGCACAATATGGTTCTTTGATTGGTCTCAAAATGTTGCACGATATCTTGAAGCTGAACAACGCGTAGGCGGGGGGATGCGGCACAGACAAGGTGAGCGTTAATAATTCGAACGTTTCGCTCACCGTCTTCAACTAGAATTGATAAAGATTCGATACACTCTCGCCAGGCGTTTCTGCGTGCGATCCACGACGGGCTTAGCTGGAGGTCTGGATTGTGAGCAATGACTTTTGAGTCGCTGGACGGAAGCCGGGTCAAGATACCAAGATACGCGATCTCCTCGCCTTCGATGAAGTCGAGAGCCCTGTAGAGAGTATAATCGGGAAGGGTTTCGATTATCGCGAGATGATGGTCAGCGAGTTCTTGAAGCACGTAGACGTCGGCGTGGGTATCGTGCAAAAAACGACGAAAAGTGTTGATGTCTTTGTTCCGATTGAAAACATTCCAGGAAACAATTTGCATTGGCGTTCTCGTTGATTCTCACACCGGGATTGTTGATCGCTAACTTGGGATGGCGATAGTTGCACCAAGGCGGAACTAGGTGTAGTAGCGGAGCGGACTCTGAGAACACGCAAGGCGGTGAGCTTGGATTACTCTTGGTTCAAAGATGAGGTTGTTGAGTATGGGGCGTCATAGGTTGAGATCTGCGTCGTGGTGGCGAGGAGTGATGAGGCATGGATGCTGGACTATGGCGAGCAAGGTGTCAACCGAAGCACATTCTCGTCACACGCATTCAAAAGGACGAGCGGCGTGGGTTATGAGCTTTTCGTCGGAGTCGTCCCTGCGCCGATCTAAGCATCGGGTTTACGTACGATCTCGAAATTCAGAGAATGCGCCCAGGTACCCTCGCTTCCGGCGGTACCACGCTGAGAGAGGAATGGAAATGTCGATCGTCCGCCTGTCACTCGTCAAGGATCGCCTCTTCGCCCCGACCAGGCTAGGCACGCTGGAAGATTTCGATTTCGACCCCTCTGCAGACCGAGAGCACGGGTTTCTGGAATTGAGCACCTATGTCGAGGGTTCGGGCCTGTTGCGCGCTGCTGCAGTCAGGAAGGAAAGCCCGCTCGACAACTATATCGAGATCGCGCTTTCAAGAGTAGCACAGAAGCTTCCGCCCGACGCCCCGGTGGCGGTGATGGTCAACGGATTCCTGTTCGACCCCAGGGTCGCCGTCACTCGAAGTCCAAAGGAGACCGACAATCCCCACGGAAGGATCTTTCACTTTTCGGCCGGCGATGCGGCGGAGGAAATCCGCCACCATACGACTGGCTGGCCTCTACACCTTGGGTTCCAGGAAGTTGATGACGGCGAGCACGGGCTGGCTGTAGCGTTCGGATGGTACAGTCAGCCGGGCCACGCGACGTCGCTGATCTCGCATGGTCAGAACTTTTACGCCCGGGCCTACGACCTCGGACGCTCCGCCTCTTGGTCACTGCTCCGAGTGTTGCGGGCGTTGTCCGGCATGCTTTCCCCTGAAGGCCGGCAAATCGACATCTTCTGTCACAGCCTCGGGTCGGTAGTTGTCATCCGAGCGCTCGCGATCGCCGCAAAGCACAATTTCGGTTTGCTCGAGACCGTGGGCCGCGTGATCCTCCTCGGCGGATCGGAGTACACCGGGGAAGCGCAAATTATGTACAGCCGTATCGCGGAGGTGGCGAAACGGCGGAGATGGGACGGCGACCAAGGGCCGCAGTTTTACAACATCGTCAGTCGCGAAAATGACATTCTCGACAAACTGGCCGAAAACCTCGGTCCCAAGGGCTTCTTCTCCGACACACAGGTCATCGGCCATAACGGCCTCGAGGCCCGCAAGGACGCTGATCGCTGGATAGATTTGCAGATCGACGGAGGGCGTTTGCGTAACTGGTTTAGCCAGTTCGGTGTCCACATATCGGGCGACAATCCGGGCGAAATCTGGGATCACTGGTACTACTTCACGCACCGGGGAAACATGGACTTCTACCGCCGCGTCCTGAGAGAGCGCGAGGCTTGGTCCATTGCCCGGCTCCGCGAACACGATCCCAAATGCCCCGAGGGCGTGGCGCGAGGATGGTTCGGGGATTGAATTTGCCCGTGCGCGTCAGCGGGGCGGCGACGGCCATGACGAGGCTGATATGGCGACGCCCGCCCTGCTAGGAGCGGGCGTCGCAGTGATCGAGGCCGAGATCGTCCTTTGCCCTCAGGAAGTATTCCTCGATGGTCTATCGCAGATCGGCAGCGCCAGCGAGTTCGGTGAGCGCCGATTCGGCTTGGAAGAAGACCACACAGTATGTCGGTTGTCCGGATCGTCGTGGGAGCGACGGATCAGTAGTTAGCGGTCCTGACCTTTTTCGCGGTGTCGGGACAGCGCGATCTTTGCCCAGTCGTAGAGGCTTCCCGCCAATGCGTTGGGTGATCCGTGCGGTGGCGGTTTGGATCGGGTCCCGGGCCAGGTGTCCATATCGGGCAGCCGTCAGAAAGCGTGCGCGCTCTCAGTGACCGAGTAGCTTGCAGATCATGGCAAGGCTCTTGCCTAAGGCCAACACCCGTGAGGCATACTTGTGGCATAGGTCGTGAATCGCTCATTTCGGCCGTTTTGGAGGTGGGATAGGTCGGTCTCCGGCGAAACCTCGAATTCCAGCGCCATGGTCACGGAAGGCCAGCCGTGGTCAGCAGTTGAATTTCGGCCCTTCCGGCATGAAGACCGGGTAAGGGCCAGCGGTTTGTGCACCACCATAACGTGCTGAACAATATGAGCTTTTCGTTCCTCGGCGAGAGCTTCCAGAACCCTGACGGATGATCATAGAACGTAGATTGTCCAGCGGGACGGGACCAGTCTCGGTGGCGGGGGTGGATGAGGATCTCGTCGCCCACCGTGATCGTGCCGTCGGGCCTGGGGCCGAGCGGCAAGATCTCGTGGAGGGTCAGTCGGGGTCTGGGGATTGATCACAACCGCTTTCGGCACGATGACAGGCGCCCCGCGTATTTCGCCGGGCAAATCGAAGAAGCAAGGAATTCCGCCGGGTTGCGCGTACCATCGCCGCATCGGGCCGCGATTCTGACGAAGTGAGGGCATAGAGGTGGCGGCGGCGACATGGGCCGCCACAGGACGCGCCAGTTGACGCTGCTATGCGGCGAATCTATGCCCCGAAGGATCAGGGACAGCCCGACGGAACCGGATGATGAGCGATCGTATCGCGCGGCTGCGCATCGAGCTGCAGGAACTCGAACCGAAGATCTGGCGGCGGATCGACATGCCGATGTCGGCGACGCTGGAGGCCCTGCACGAGGCCATCCAGATGACCATGGGCTGGACCTTCTCGCACCTGTGGGAGTTCGAGATCGACGGCCGGAGCTACGGCGATCCGTCGTTCCGCGAGTTCGACGACGAGCCGGTGGTTTACAAGGCGAAGGGGCTGCGGCTGGGTACCGCTATCGCGCGTGGTGCGGAGCGGTTCGTCTATGTCTACGACTATGGCGACAACTGGCGTCATGACGTGATCGTCGAAGCGGTTCGCGACGGCGATCCGGACATGGAATATCCGGCGTTCGTGGAGGGGGCCCGGCGCTGTCCGCCGGAGGACGTCGGCGGGCCGCACGGCTTCATGGATTGTCTGGAGGCGGTTCTCGATCCGGCACACGACGAGCACAGGGCGATGCTCGACTGGTATGGCGGGCGGTTCGATCCGTCCGGCTTCGACGAAGCGCGGGCCCGCCTTGGCATGGAGAACATGGCGCGGCGCCGGCGCGGCCCGCTCGCCAGCCACAGGAGCGGTTCGCGGCGTCCGAAGCGATGAGCTCGGTGCATTGCATATCGGACAGCACGGAGGGCGCGGGTTATTGGCCGGTACGCTGTTGGCAATCCGCCAGGTCGTGTGACGGACCCATGCCGGTCGCGAAGGCGTTCCGGCCGGGCTGACAAATCGGCCCTGCTACGAGGATGCGGCGGAACTCGCAAACGAGCGGAACGCGGTCTGCGATGCAGCTTCATGCGCCGGACCCGTGCCGCGGATCCCCGGCCGGTCCCTGGACGCGGTAGAAAAGCACCATGGGGACGAGGAGACGGGGAATGGAGTAGAGGACGAAGCGCTGCTGGCACGAGGTCTGGAAGGAGCAGTGCGAGGCGGCCGAGACCATCCGGCTCAGACACGGCGTCGGGTCGGCCTTCGACTATGTCGTCGGCGAGAAGCTGCTCACCTTCGCGGCGGCAGGGGAGGAACACCCCGAGTTCGCACGGGCATTGCCGCAGTTCGTCTCGAAGCTCAGAAGCATGTTCACGCCCGAGGAAATTGAGGAGCATCTGGCCCGGGTCGAGAATGAGCGTCTCCAGCGAGCCATCGACGCGATGGACGTCTTCGACCCGGAGCTGGACGACCTTGCCGCCCCGGCAGCCGAGGAGCGCCGCTTCGAGTTCGTCAAGGAGCTGCTCACCGCTCCGGCGCTCGGGACGTCGTGAAGCCCGGCGCAGGCCGGCATGCGGGATCGCCGGACCGGGAGGTCCTGGCCGGGCCGGTCGAGCGCGTCACCTTTCACAACCCGGAGAACGGCTTCTGCGTCCTCAGAGCCCGGACGCGCGGCCATCGCGACCTAGTCACGGTGGTCGGGCATGCGGCAACGGTGTCGCCGGGAGAATGGATCACCGCCTCGGGCGAATGGGTGAACGACCGCACGCACGGCCAGCAGTTCCGCGCAAGCTTCATCCGCACCGCTGCGCCCTCGTCGGTCGAGGGCATCGAGAAATATCTAGGCTCGGGCATGATCCGGGGCATCGGCCCGGTCTACGCCCGCAAGCTGGTCCGGGCGTTCGGCGAAAGGGTGTTCGACGTCATCGAGGCGGAGCCGGAACGGCTGCGCGAGGTGACCGGCATCGGGATGGTGCGGGCGAAGCGGATCACCGACGCCTGGGCCGAGCAGAGGGTCGTGCGCGAGATCATGGTGTTCCTGCACAGCCATGGCGTGGGTACGGCGCGGGCGGTACGGATATTCCGGACATACGGCGCGGACGCGGTGCAGGTCATGACGGAGAACCCCTACCGGCTCGCCCGCGACATCCGCGGAATCGGCTTCGTAACGGCCGACGCCATCGCCATGAAGCTCGGCATCGAGAAGACGGCCATGGTTCGGGTCCGCGCCGGCATCGGGCACGCGCTGGCGGAAGCGATGGACGAGGGCCATTGCGGCCTGCCGGAGGAGGAGCTGGGACCGCTCGCGGCCAGGCTCCTTGAGGTGCCGGCGGAGCTGATCCGAACCGCGCTAGACCTGGAGCTGGCCGACGGCACGGTGGTGGCTGACACGGTGGGCGACACCCCGTGCATATTCCTCGGCGGCCTGCACCGGGCCGAACGCGCGATTGCCGGGCGGCTGCTGGAAATCGCCGCCGGCGCGCCCCCATGGCCCCGGATCGATCCGGACAAGGCGCTGCCCTGGGTGCAGCAGAGGACAGGGCTCGCCCTGGCGCCCGGCCAGGCCGATGCCGTCCGGACGGCGCTCGCCTCGAAGGTCTCGGTGATTACCGGCGGGCCGGGTGTCGGCAAGACGACGATCGTCAACGCGATCCTGCGCATCCTGGCGGCCAAGGACGTGGACATCCTGCTCTGCGCGCCGACCGGGCGGGCCGCGAAGCGGATGAGCGAGGCGACCGGCTTCGAGGCGAAAACCATGCACCGCCTGCTCGAGGTCGATCCCAGAACCGGCGGGTTCAAACGCGACGGCGAGAACCCGCTGGACTGCGGGCTGCTGGTGGTCGACGAGACCTCGATGGTCGATGTCCTGCTCATGCGCTTGTTGCTGGCGGCGGTCCGCGACGGGTCGGCGGTGCTGATCGTGGGCGATGTCGACCAGCTGCCCTCGGTCGGGCCGGGACAGGTGCTCGCTGACGTGATCGCCTCGGGCGCCGTGCCGGTGGTGCGGCTGACCGAGGTGTTCCGCCAGGCGGCGCGAAGCCGGATCGTCACCACGGCCCACGGCATCAACCGGGGCGCCATCCCCGACCTCTCCCGGCCCGAAGGCGAGAGCGACTTCTATTTCGTGGCGGCAGAGGATCCGGAGACGGCGGTTTCGCGGATAGTCGAGCTGGTTAAGACCCGCATCCCGCGTCGCTTCGGCCTCGATCCGGTGCGCGACATCCAGGTGCTGTGTCCGATGAACCGGGGCGGTGCCGGCTCACGTTCACTCAACATCGAGCTTCAGGCGGCGCTCAACCCGGGCGGCGAGCGCAAGGTCGAGCGCTTCGGCTGGACCTTTGCGCCGGGCGACAAGGTGATGCAGATCGAGAACGACTACGACAAGGAGGTCTACAACGGTGATATCGGCCAGGTCGCGGATGTGGACCCCGAGGCGGGCGAGCTGAGCGCGCGCTTCGAGGGGCGCGATCTCCTCTACGGTTTCGGCGAGCTCGACGCGCTGGTGCCGGCCTATGCCGCGACGGTGCACAAGAGCCAGGGCTCGGAATATCCGGCGGTGGTGATCCCGGTGCTGACGCAGAACTACGCGATGCTGAAGCGGAACCTGCTCTATACCGGGGTCACGCGGGGCAAGCGGCTGGTGGTGCTGGTGGGCCAGAAGAAGGCAGTGGCGATCGCCGTGCGCAACGCGTCCGGACGCCGGCGCTGGTCGAAGCTGGACGAATGGCTGGCCGGCACGACGGCCGGTACGGAAACCCGAATCGTTGGCGATGCCCGGTCTCTTCGGGAGCGGCCGTTGACCGGCGCCATGCCCTACGGGTAATCGGGGAACGGGACAGGATTGGATGGCAGGGGTGGAGAACGGATGAACAAGGTGGATATGGTCGATCGGCTGGCAGCCAGAACGGGTCTGAGCAAGGCGGTTGCCAAGGAAGCGGTGGACGGTGTGTTCGCGGCCATCGGCGACGCTCTCGCTAATGGCGAGGAAGTCCGAATTACAGGATTCGGCACCTTCGGCACCAGAAGCAGACCGGCCCGTATCGGCCGCAACCCGAGGACCGGAGAGGCGATTTCGGTATCGGAGTCGACCTCGCCGACATTCAAGGCGGGGAAGACGCTGAAGGATGCCGTGAAGGCGGCCTCCGGGCCATGACGCTGCTACGCCGGCCAGCCTACCGCGACTCCGAGCGCCTCAGACCGCCTGAATGTGGAATCCAGCCAATTGCTATGCGATGACGGGCACTCTGCGAACTGCGGCATTGGCGCCGGGAAAACCCAAGACAGCCGGGGGATTGACCGCTGGGCTGCTAACGGTCCGGATGCTGCATCGCGTATGAGGCAAGAAGGTCGTGGACTCGCTTCGAACTGATCCGGGACAAGCGCCGCCGCGCAGGGCCCGAATGTTGATCTCACGGGCTTGCGATCCGATGACGGGCGCCGCTGGCGACTACGCCAGATTGAGCGAGGAAGCCAAGGAAGGTAGTGGGTTACGCCGACCGGACGCCAACCGATGCTCGCGAGACGACGAAACAAGCAGAAATGTACAAGGGTAGAAACAAGGTCGTTGGCGGTTGAATAGCGAGTGAGCGTGATATGACGATTAAGAATTACGGTCTCATGTGGGAACGCGAAAGCGTTCGCTGGGTTGGAACCAAGGGAAACGCAGCAACTCTACTGGGACAAGGCCCGATAGGAAGTCCAATTAAGGATCAAGTAGAAGTTGATTTTCGAGAACAGATCGGCGTCTATATTCTATACCGGAACGAGAGCGTGGTTTATGTTGGGCAGGCTGGAGCAGGAAATAATACACTATTTTCACGTTTAAAGAATCACTTAAGCGACCATTTGGCAGATCGCTGGGATAAATTCTCTTGGTTTGGTGTTCGTAAAGCCAACAAGAATGGTACACTTTCTATTAGAAAGGGCGAACTAAATCGAACGCTGAAGGCAAATGAGGTACTCGATCTATTAGAGGGGCTATTGATCAACGTCGTGGAACCACCTCTAAATAAACAAGGTGCCAAGTGGTCGGGCATTGAACAGTATTTTCAGCTCTCGGAGGGCTGGTCCGCCTGGTCTGATCGTGACCTCTTGATTGCGCTTGCAGAACAACAAGAAATTGATCCGGACCAGTAGGTAATAGCATAGAGGTTCGGGATGCCATGTTGGCGCGAAATGCGTCATAGTGGCCGTCGAATCAGCAAGAAAGTTGACCGGAATTCGCTCGATAGCCCTGCCGCCGTTGCCGCGGACTGCGCAGCTGCCAGAGTGGGATGAAGGGTAGGAGTGCTAACGTCCCACAGTGGGTGCGCTGCTATAGTGGCTTGCTGCCCAAGCACGACGGCAGGAAGGCCAGCAAACTGAGAAAGAGTGCTGTTGGGCAGCGCTGCGTGAAGGCGGTGAAGGCGAGTACGCCGAAGCGCCAGCCCGCCTAGTGGGCCGGCGAGGCGTTGGGGGACCAGGAGAGGATGTCGCAGTGCAAGATGTGAGGCAGCCGGCCACCCCGGCGAAGTCAGTACCGCTGCTTGTGCATTTCGTGAACGGTGAAGTGAGGCATCAACGCGGTCGCCAGCTTGTGTCCGCCGCGGTTGATCACGGGGTAGAGGGTGTCGTATCGGGTCCGAAGGCCCTCGGCGTGCGCGTCAAGGATCTCCGTCCGCTCCCGCAACGACACTCCAGTCGGGATTGGTTCGGCTCGGGGTTCCGCGACAAGCCAGGGCAGCACCCGGCCCAGGTCACGGATCATCTCGGCGCTGAGCATTTGTCCTGCTACCGATTGGCTGATCAAAGTGAGCCTAACGGCAGCTTGGCGATGCGTCCATACGAGCGGCGCAGGAGGAGGGCCGCCCGGGGTACTTGGCATTAGGCTGACAGAGCCGATTGTGTGCTGCGGGCCAACCAAAGTCTGACGGTCCGCTCATTGTGCGCCCGGCTACGGACGGAAGTCCAGCAGGGGCGTGTTGCCGAATTTTCTTCTCAAGCGAGAGAGTAGCACTGTGTACTTCACGTCGCTCTCCAGATCCCTGAAGTCCTGATCTTCATGGAGAAGACGGCCATCATCTCCCATTAGTATGAACCGACATTTCACCTGAACCCTGAATTGCTTCTTGCTCAGTTCAGGGTGAATACCGATCCTGGGTGAGTGGAACATTGTACGTATGTCGATCCTTTCTTCGGTATTGACGGAGGTCTCGATAGCGTGGAGATGCTTCTCAGTCTCTCGACTGAATAGGGCAGTTAGAATTGATCCATAAACTTCGCCGGGCTCTCTTGTGCTGAACATATCCGAGAAGGAGTGAAGATTCTGGATTAAATGAATGACATCGGCATGGGGCATCTCAGGCGATAAATTCTTGAGTCCCCTACCTAGCAACCCGATGAGATCGTGCATCTTGACTTCTCTAGTCGCAGCTTCTATCGCGTAGATGAACTCGATCCAATTGAATTTGTAGCCCATGAACGTCTTCGAGATAGGGGCCGTGTCCCGTGGATTGGCGGAGAAGAGGTCCGACACGTGCTCACCATCTATGTAGAAATAGCGGTTGTGCACAAACTGATTGAATAGTTCGGTGATCTTGATCTTTCCTGTCGGTTTTCCATCATAGTCGAGCACGGTAACTTTGCGATTAAGTCGGGGGAACAAATGAAACAGATTTCGTGACTGAGTTGAGATAAGGATCAATGTATCAGCAATGCGCCTCTTTGCGTTGGTGTAGGTCTGCTGTTCCCAATCTCCGTCGGGCACTTGTAGCAACAGGGTTTTCTCGCCCTGGACAGCGCTCTCTGTGGTAGATGGTTTCAACGCATCATGAAGTTCGTCGATCTGAGTTCTGAGGTGATCGAGGAGGCGCCGAACATCTTGTAGTAAGACCTCAGCGCTTCCGAGAACAACGGAATCGCCAGCGCCGATAGTTTCAGAGATAACGAATGGTGCACTCTCCTTGTGGGCCAACATTTCTCCTGTCTCAGGACTAGGCTTATAGAATGCGATATGGCCATATAGAATCTGAGGGTTCTCATTGTTGTAGAGAACCCTCATTATCTCCTTCGGCTCCGGTGCAGCTTCAGCCCTCATGGCATTCCTTTCATTGTTGTAGGCGAACCAAGGGCCATTTGAACATTCGGTTGTGCGTCTAAAGGATCCGGCTGCGGCTACGTGTCGCCCAATCGCCTCCGCTGTAGGTTACGCAGTGAATGAGAACGTCCTTGGCATGGTCGTCCACGGTAAACGCAATCACCGCTCTTCTTCCTGCCGGAATGGCACGCAGGCCGGGAGCGATTTCGTCGCGGATCGATCCTTTGTGCGGTGTTCGTGCCAAACTCGCGATCTCCTGCTCAATTTCCGCGAGTTTGCGGTAAGCCACTTCGCTTCCCGCATACTCGATGATCCATTGAGCGATCGCCTCCAAGTCTCGCGCAACGAGCGGATGGAAGCGGACATGGTAGGTCATCTGCGGCGAGACGTCTCGATCGCGGCACGAGCTGGCGCGAACGCCTGCTCGTCGCCAACGTACTCCGAACGCTCTGTATGCATCCGTGCGCGAATTTCCTCGGCGAGGGCGGAAAGCGCTATTTCCCGTTCTTGATCGTCTTGCATCATCTGCTCGATGGCGCTGGCCACGGCAGCACTCTGAGTGGCGAAAACGCCTTCGCCCACCTTCTCCGAAAGGAAACGGTGGTGACGATCAGTGAAACTGAGTGTCGTCTTGATGGTCATCCGAATCTCCAGAGTATGACTAAGTCATACTATATTTCGATGCTGCGCTCAAGGGCTCATTTCGTACACTGGTAAGGCTTGGCGCGGTATTTGGGCCAGAGAGGCCGACTGCAAGTCGTGGGCTGGCCCGCCGCTCTATTCGACAGCTTCCAGATCGCCGTCGATGCTGTCACCGATGCGCGCCGCGGACGCCTTGACGGTATCGCGGGCGAGATGGGCGTAAGGGGCCGTCGTCTGAAGCTGTGTGTGGCCCAGCAATTTGCCGATAATCGGCAATCCCTTGCCGAGGGCCAGCGCGCGCGAGGCGAAGGCCGTGACCGAAGAAGTCCAGCGGCCGGGCCGTGGCCTTTCTCGCTGATCGTCCGCGTCAGGGCTGAAGAGCGAAAGGCGCGACTCTGCAAGTCCGGCAAGGGCGAAACTGGCAACGGTCGGTGGCGCCGCATCGGTGACAGCGGGACAGGAGGGCCTGATCCTCGCCGCCTCGGAGGCCGGCTTGAACCCCGTGGCGATCGCACGGGAATTCCGCCTCGCCCGGGCGACCGTGCAGCAGGTTATCGGCGCCATGCGGCTGTCACCGTGAGGCGGAGCGATGGATGACCGGGCGCTTGCGGCAGAACGGTTGAGCCTCGGGAACGAAAGCGATTACAAGACAGGCCATGGGTTCCGTAGCCGAAAATATGGCGAAGAAGATCGCCGCGTCGTGCGGGTCGAAGGTCGTCGATCTGGCGAGCTGGCAGGAGGGCAGGAAGATGGCCCTCGACGCCGGTTTGGGCGGGGAGGGGCCGATTCCGGCGAAGTTCGCGGACCATGACCCCTGCCACGGGATCTACGCTTTGGCGCAGAATATCGCCTCCCTCATGTCGGAATCGATGTCCACGATGAAAGAGGCGAAGGGCTTCGTCAGGATCGTCGGCGAGGCCGAGGACGAATACATGCCGGCCGGGCCGCCGATGAGCCCGCTGACCGTCAGCTACTTCTGGATGTGGGCACTGTTCGACGTCCGGTTCGGGAGCAGCCGGGAGACCATGGGTAGCTGCATCCTGCGCATCGCCCCCGAGTTCGACTCCCCGTCCTGGCTGACGGACACCGTCGGGCTGATGCAGCGGTCACGGATGGGCTTTTACGTACACTGCGGCAGCGAGTGCGACGGCGTTCTGCTGCGCGAGGTCGGCACCCGGGAAGTCGTGTCCTGCACGGTTCCGGCCGGCTATGCCGGCGGCCAGGGCGAGGTCTGGTTCGTGCGCGCGCTTCCGCCGCCGCATCCCTTGTGCCGCCGGCATATCGTGTTCACCACGCCCTACGTCATCCGGGACTGGCCCGAAGCAGCTTTCGTCGACTATCTGGAGCGCGAGCTCGCACGGATGAAGGCGCAAAAAAGACCGCTCCGGACGGACGACCTGCACGGTCATCTGATGAAGTACGGCCCGGCGCCGAATCACTGGAACGAATACATCCACTGCGCTTATGCAGGCCATCAACGCGAGGCGATCTTTCTGACCGGCATCCCGGACATCCGGGAAAGTCTTCCCCACGCGTCGGCCGATCAGTTAGTTCGGTGGTCGCGCATCGCCACCGCATCGACAGGAGACCGGCGATGAGCTTCAGTTGCGCAGACAACGAGCGGTTCAACGATGCGCTCGTGGTGCTTGCGGAAGGCAAATACGATGCGCTGGTTGCCGCCTGTGTCGCCAGGCACTTCGATAACGAAGTCGCGCGGATGTTCGCAAGCCGGGGCTTCCCCCGCCGGCTCGAACTCATGAAGCAGTGCCTCCTCGGATCGATGGAGCCGTTTCCGCCCCGTATCTCTTGGGCCCCCAGTCGGTTCGAAATTCTCGACGCGGTGATCCATCTCCAAGCCTTCGTGGTGAACGCGCGAGGCTGTACCGACAATCTCGCTCATGTCTGGGTCCGGGAGAAGGAACTGACGGGAGAGGACGGCGCGCGGTTCGCGGACGCGGAAGTGGGTTTCGAGCCGGGCAACGAGGTCGTGCTCGGTTCGCTCTCGCCGGAACTCGCGGGCTACCTGAGGGACCTCGGCCCGTGGTTTAAGTATCTCGGGCGGTTGCTGCATGCGCTTGAGCATCATGTGCCGCGTACGTGCCGACCACGACGACGCGCGCCTCGACGCGCTCTGCGGCAAAGCCCTCGACCTCAACCGTCTCACCTCCGGCTCCAGGGCTTCTTCACCGAGGGTCGTCGCAACCTGCTGGAGATCGCCGAGGCGCGCCACGGACCCAAGTTCATCCTGATCACCAGTCAGATACCCCAGTGCAGGCCGCAAAGCGCTACTAAAGGCCCCTTCCCAGCGGCCTTTCTGCCGCCTGCCAGTCCAACGCTCATTTTGCAGAACGGCCCGGATCCCGATATTGTTTCCTGTGGACCGTTCGGTCGGTCGTCATTGGAGAATAGCAGTGGACGCTAAAGTCATATTGAAACTACCCGCGGCGCACCGCCGAACTTTTGTGGCCTTACTATTGGCCATTTGTGCCATCATTATTCTTTTGGATATTTTCTTGGTACCAATGGCACCTCGATCTATCCAATCCAGCTTCTCGGGCTATGCTCAAGCCGTCGCGGGTGCGGTAATCGTATCTCTGATTATGTTTTGGATCGTAATTTCATTCATACCGAAAGTCAGAGACACACAGGAGTTGCATCAAATAGAGCCCAATAATATTACTGCTGAATTCGAAGTGTTACTTTCCGAGGCGGTGCGTTGGAGATACACGGGAAACTTCGGTCGTTATCTCCGGGGCAGGGTTTTACCCACCTTAGCAGGACGACCAAATATGCAAATTAGCGTCAGTATCATCGACCCAACAAACCGCTTATTGTGTGAGAGACATGCTGAATATAGAAATGGCATACACTCAATCGACAGAGGACTACGTTACGACGCAGACTTGGTTGCACTTGAAGTTATCGTGACGATCATTCACTGCGCGTGGTATGTTGCCAATAAGGGCGTGTCTATCAGTTTGTTTTTGTTGTCAATGTTTGATCCCCTCAGAATTGACGCGAGCGACAATGCAATGATCTTGACTGTGGAGGATCGCAGGCGTCCAGCGCTCAAAATAATGAGCGGACACATCATGTATGAGCATCTCGACCTTCAGATGCGTTTTGAGCGCCAACAAGGAAGAGAGCTGCCTCTTCAGGGATTTCCAAATCGTGCGACAATATCCACTATCAGCGACGGTGATGTAACAACCTTTCTGGATTCCATTAATATGCGGAACTTGCCAGAAGGTTTGACTGCGAGGAGAATCGTAGAGGCGTGCCGCAAAGCGAGGAACCCGTATGAAGATTGATGTGCGCTCACAATTGCCGTATTTACGCGAGAATATTTCTTTAGTGTCTGCGACATGTCAACCGTTATGGCATCCTCTCGGCTTTGTTTCATGCGTGATTCGAAAAGAAGCGCAAAAATACACTACACGTATACATTACTGGCCTAAATTTGATCGACGTACGAAGAATCCCGACTGGCCTATTCATAGTCATGTTTATGATCTGTCCAGTTATATTTTGGAAGGTCGAGTTCGCGATATTCAGTATCAACTTGTTGAGGGTGCTGAGTACGCCGTCTACTCAGTTTCCTATTCGGGTGAGAATTCTACAATTAAGCGCACCGAGAGGCAAACTTCAATCAAAAAGGTGGTGGATGAAGTTCATGGAGAAGGTGAGGAATATTCAGTTCCTATTGGCTCGTTTCACCAAACACAAGTGCCGGTTCGTGAGTCCGCGCTGTCATTGGTTGTGCTTTTCAATTTCACTGATGAAAAGCCGCTGGTGTTGGGAACTGTGGAGGAGAAAAGTTACCGATATGATCGAGTGAAGTTCGATAGATTGACGTTTTGGGCGCGAGTGAGAGACATGATTTAACTAATTTAGTATAGCTCGCCCGGAGGTGATAGGTGCGGAGATGCGGTTGATCAGATACTAAGGCGTGGACCGCCCAAGGACACAAACAGGCTGTCCAAGAGCAGTGCACTAACATTGAAGCGCGAGCAGTCGCTGGGTCAGGTTGTCTTTGTTGCAGTTCATAGTCTCGTCGAGACTATATAGCCATAGCGGAACCAACGAAAGCTAAGGGACAGTTGAGGTATTCTGACGACGTGGATCGCAAACATTTGGGCACATCTTTCATCAAGGAAGATTACTTGCCAAGGTCAACTGTTCCTCGCCGTCACCACTTGCAGCCGAACGAATCCAATCGATGAACTCTTGAATCTTTGCTTTAGCTTCCGGTGTATAATCCATATCATCCGAAACGCAGTATTCTAAGATCCGTAGTAGATCATATGTGCTCTCGATAACATTTGACCAGTCGCCTATGAACCCATGGTCCTTGTAGAAAGGAATGATGTTCTCGTCTTTAGTCATTTTTCTTCCATCTCACGATGACTTCGGCATTGCCGCGCAACGATACGCGCGAGTCGACGCGGACGGCAAGGCGCTTCGCTGAGTTCAAGAGCTTCGGCAGCTCCAGCGGAGGTGCTGAAGGCATTGGCTAGGGAGGTTGTGGCTCTCGGGTCAAGACCTCGATCCGAGCAGCTATCTTTGGTGCGGTCTGGCGAAGCCCATCACGAGCATAGCTGCACGCCGCTGGCGGCGGTGCCGGCGCCGAGCCGCTGCAGCGATCCGCTGGCGCGCTATGGGGTGCTGTACGCGGGAGATGGTACGCTGCGCGTTCTGGGAGACACTAGGGCGGGAACGTTTCGCCCGCCGGCGTCGGCGAGAGCTGCTGCGGGCCGGCGCGGAAGCGGCGCTGGTGGTGTCGATCGCCTCCGACGGCCCGCTGTCGTTGGTCGATCTTCGCGGCGAAGGGTTCAGTCGATTCTGAGATCTTCCGGGCGATCCTCGAAGGCAGGGTGCTGGACGGTTCGGGCAAGGAGATCGGCCGGCGCGGCGAGGACGGGGAAATCGTCCACCGCTCTGGCTGACCGGCAACCTGCCCAAGCAGTTCCTGCGGCGGACGACCGTGTACGGTCGGGAGTGACGGTGGCCTGACGGGTATCCACCCGAACGAGGGTGGATTTGTTTGGCTTCGGTGTTGTATAGAGATAGTCTTGTCACTAGATTTCTGACAGACTGAGTATGGAGATAAGAGCATGCGCGGCCTTTCCCGTCGCATCATGGAGCATGCCGAGGCCCTTCCGGAGGCGACGCCGCTGTGTCCGGCCGCGCTGCTTCACCTCGGCAACCGGGCCGCGGTCGACCAGGCACTGTCGCGCCTCGCGCGATCCGGTGCTCTCATGCGGATTTTCCAGGGTGTCTACATGCGGCCCATCGAGACCCGATTCGGCTTTCGGGCGCCCCGGGTCGCCAAGGTGCTTGCTGCCTTGGCCAAGATGTGGGGCGAGACCATCGTGCCGTGCGGCGGCGCGGCGGCAAATTGCCTGGGCCTGACCACGCAGAATCCGGTGCGTGCCGTATATCTCACCTCCGGTCCCAACCGCAGACTGCACTTCGGCTCGTCCATCGTCGAATTGCGTCACGCTCCGCGCTGGCAGCTAGTGGCGCCGCACTGCAAGGCAGGAGACGTCGTCCGCGCCCTGGCATGGCTCGGTCCAGAAGAGGTCGAAGACGGCCTCGAAGCGGTTCTGCCGACGCTTTCCGAGGAAGATCGGGACGAGCTTTCGGCCGCGCGGGCGGTGATGCCCATCTGGATGGCTGAGCCGGTGAGCGTCCACCTCGCGCATGCCTGAGGCGCGATTCCAGGACCTCTCGCCCGACGACAGGCGCGATGCTCTGGAGGTGGCGGAGCGGAACAGCAGCCACAAGGCGCACCTTCTGGAGAAGGATGTCTGGGTCGTCGCGACGCTCGGCATCCTCTTCGAAGCTCCGTTCGCCGGGCACCTGACTTTCAAGGGCGGCACGTCGCTGTCGAAGGCGTGGCGGGCGATACGGCGTTTCTCGGAAGACATTGACATAACTTACGACATCCGTGCTTTCGCGCCCGACCTCGTTTCCGGTTCCGGGGACGAGGCGCTGCCACCCACACGCAGTCAGGAGAAGCGTTGGACGCGAGCCATCCGCGCCCGTCTCGCTGAATGGGTTCGGGACCAGGCTCGCCCGATAGTCGAAGAAGGGCTCTCCCGCGCCGGACTGGTCGCACGAGTCAGAGCCGATGCGGATCGGCTCTACATAGGTTACGAACCGCTCTTCGAGGAAAGCGGTTTCGTTCGCCCGGAAGTCATAGTCGAATTCGGCGCCCGATCAACCGGCGAGCCGCACGCGAGCCGGCCCGTTGTGTGCGACGCGGCGGCCTGGGTTCTCGAATTGGCGTTTCCCGAGGCGAATCCGACAGTCATGTTGGCTGAGCGGACGTTCTGGGAGAAGGCGACCGCCATCCACGTCTTCTGCCGCCAGGAGCGGCGCCGCGGCGAGCGCCTGTCGAGGCACTGGTATGATCTTGCGCGCCTCGACGAGGCGGGGATCGCGGCCGCGGCGC
The DNA here is from genome assembly GCA_965207055.1 of Alphaproteobacteria bacterium. Taxonomy (GTDB): domain Bacteria; phylum Pseudomonadota; class Alphaproteobacteria; order UBA828; family UBA828; genus WTGU01. The sequence continues at coordinate 592,614 of CBDBLP010000002.1, forward strand.
TCACCGACCGTGCCGTCGCCCTGTCGGTTGCCCGCCACAAGGCCATGTTCTTCCCGGAAAACGATGCCCGCGGCGAACGGATCGACTATGAAGCTGCGGTCTCCGGTGCCCTGCAACTGGTTCCCTCCGGCGCCGCACATGCCGTTCTCGCCGACGATTACGCGCGAATGCTGGCTGACGGCATGCTGCTCGACGACGGCGAGTCGCTCGATAGGTTGATGGAACGGTGCGCCCTGATCGAGGTCCGCGCCAACGAGACGAAGGCATGACGGTGCTCTCCCCTGAACCCGGACGCATTGCCCTGGTCCGCCAGCGCCGCTACCTCGTCGAGAACGTGACGCCGCCTCCGTCACCCGATGAAGCGATGCTTGTCGATCTGTCCTGCCTCGACGACGATGCGCAGGGCGAGCCGCTGTCGGTGTTGTGGGAGCACGAACTGGACGCCCGCATCCTCGAGGACGACGGTTGGTCCGCCGTGGCCGACAAGGGCTTCGACGAACCGGCGCTGTTTGCCGCGTATCTCCGCACGCTGTCGTGGAACTGTGTGACGGCGACCGACCCTAACCTCTTCCAGGCGCCCTTCCGCGCCGGTATCCGCATCGACGCCTACCAGCTCGATCCGCTGCGCAAGGCGCTTCGGCTGCCGCGAGTCAATCTGTTCATTGCCGACGATGTCGGGCTCGGCAAGACCATCGAGGCGGGGCTCATCGCGCGCGAACTGCTGTTGCGCCGCCGCATCGACCGGATTGTGGTCGCATGCCCGCCGGCGATGCTCGATCAGTGGCAGGACGAGATGGAGGCCCGTTTCGGCCTCACGTTCACTATTCTCGACCGGACGTATGTGACGCGGATGCGTCGCGAGCGCGGCTTCTCTGTCAATCCCTGGACGACTCACTCTCGCTTTTTGATCTCTTATCGCCTGCTTGTCGACGAGGTCTACGCTTCAGGGTTGCGCGACTGGCTTGGCGAGTTCGCGCCGCAAACGCTCCTGATTCTGGACGAGGCCCACAATGCCGCGCCCGCGAGCGGCGCGCGGTATGCGATCGATTCCCAGATCACGCGGGCAATCCGCGACATCGCGCCCCGTTTCGAACATCGCCTGTTCCTCTCGGCAACGCCGCACAACGGGCATTCGAACAGCTTCTCCGCCCTGCTCGAAATTCTCGACCCACAGCGATTTTGCCGAGGTGTTCGGGTGCTCAAGGGACAGCTCGACGAGGTGCTCGTCCGTCGCCTCAAGTCCGATATCCGGGCACTCGAAGGCGGCTTTCCCAAGCGCACGGTGGTTCCGGTCAATATCGAGGGGCTGCCGTCGGACGCGCCGGAACTCGTACTGCCTAGGATGCTCGACGCCTACCGGCTTGAACGAGAGAAGCGACTGAAGGACGAAACACGATCGAAGCAGGCCGCCGGCGCGCTGGTGATCGGGGGACTGCAAAAGCGCCTGCTGTCGTCCATCGAGGCGTTCGCGAAGACTCTCGCGGTACATCGCAAGAGCGTGGAACGCGCGCTGGAGCGAGCCAGGGAGGCCATCGCGGTTTCCGCCGAGTTGCAGGCCGATCTCGAAAGGCTGACCGTTGGCGAGGAACTGAGCGATGGGAGCGTCCGTACGGCCGATCACGACGGCGGTGTCGATGCCGAAACCGATGTGCCGGACGGTTCAGAGCGCTCCGACCCTTCGGAGTTCGACTTGGCCGAACTGATGACGGTGGCGACAGCGGCATCGACCGACAGCCGACGCGCGGACACACGGGCGGCGTTGATGCGTGAACTCGCTCTCGTCGACGAGATGCGCGAGATCGCCGAGGCAAGCCGCTACAACGCCGATCCGCGCGTGCGCAGGATCGTCGAGTGGATCGCCGCGAACATGTGCCCGGTTCAATCGACGCCCGGGGCCGTACCTGCGCAGTGGAACGACCGTCGGCTGCTCATCTTCACCGAGTACGAAGACACGCGGCGCTGGCTTGAGCGCTGCCTGAACGAGGCCATCGTGCATTCCGAGAACGCGCGCGAACGGATCGCGACCTTTACGGGGACGACCTCCCGGCAGAGGCGGGAAGACATCAAGCACGCCTTCAATGCCGAGCCGGGCGACCATCCGCTGCGCATTCTCATCGCCACCGACGCGGCGCGGGAGGGCCTCAACCTGCAACGCCACTGTCATGATCTGTTCCACTTCGACCTGCCCTGGAACCCGAGTCGTCTCGATCAACGCAACGGCCGCATCGACCGCAAATTGCAGCCCGCCGACGAGGTGTTCTGCCGGTACTTCGTCTTTGTCCAACGGCCGGAGGATCGTGTCCTGCAGGTGCTGGTGGACAAGGTGGAACGCGTTCGCGAGGAGCTCGGCAGCGCCGCGAAGGTGCTCGAAGCGCGAGTTGCCCGGACGATCGGCAAGGAAGGCATGCGCCGTGACGGGATTGACGGTCTCTCGTCCTCCATCCGGAACCTGTCGGGCGGAGAATTACGGCGGATAGTTGAGGATGAGCTCGAGGAGGTTCGTCTTCGCCAGGACAGGCTGCGCGAGGAAGTGGATAGCCTGCGCACTCGCCTGGAAAGGTCGCGAACCCATATCGGTCTCACCGCGCCGCAGTTTCGCCAGACCCTGTCGATCAGCCTAAGACTCGCCGGTGCTCCCGCAATCGCGGACGCCGATGAGGAGGAGCGAGAGGGACCGGAGATCCCGCGCCGGTTCAAATTTCCGGCCGACGATCGCGTACTTTCGAGCGATCCCGGCTGGACCGCGGCGCTCGATTCTTTGCGCGCGCGGAAGCGGAGGGTCGAGAGCTTCGGGGAATGGCGCCGTCGAGCGCCTATCCGGCCCGTGGCCTTCGAGGACACGGGACGTCTGGGCGAAAACGCCGTGCACCTGCATCTCGAGCACCGGGTGGTTCGGCGCTTGCTCGGCCGGTTCACCGCGCAGGGCCTCATCCACCACGACTTGTCCAAGGCCTGTCTGACGGTTGCCCCGGATGCAATCCCGCGCGTCGTGCTGCTTGGCCGGCTCGCCATCTACGGACCCCGCGCGGCGCGCCTGCACGAGGAGATCGTGCCGGTGACGGCACGCTGGATCGATCCCGTGCGGCGACAGGGCCCGCTCACGCCTTACGGCCGGGCAGGCGAGCAGACGACCCTGGTTTCTCTCCAGACGGCCCTCGACGAAGCGGGGCAGGACAGCGTGACCGGTCCAGTCCGGACGCGTCTCGCGGCTTCGGCGCAAGCCGATATCGGCGATCTGCTGCCTCATCTGGAGCGCCGCGCCGGGGAGGTCGCGGAGCTTGCCAAGAGACGGCTTGCCGAACGGTCGGAAACCGAACAGCGCAGCATGGTCGCACTGCTTGAGCGGCAGAGGCAGAGGATCGCCGAAGCAGCCGGCAAGGACGATGGGCAGATGATGTTCGATTTCGACGAGGCCGAGCGGCGCCAGCGCGAGGCCGACCGTCGCGCCTGGACGCGGCGCCTCGAAGCAATCGAGACCGAGCTCGAGACCGAACCGGCGCGTATAGCCGATGCGTACAAAGTGCGCGCTGTGCGTGTCGATCCTCTCGGCCTCGTCTACCTCTGGCCGCGGACAGGCTAGGTCATGGCGGATCGAGAACGACGCGGCCTGATCTTCGCGCACCAGGAATGGCTGGGCTTCGTTCAGCCGGTCGGCCTCGTGGTCGCGCCGACTGTCATGGTCGACGCCCAAGTGGTCCCTGACCGCAACGTCTCTGGGCGCCAGCGGGACTTTCGCGAGTTGCTTGAAGAGGATGGGAATGGCGCCACGGCCCGCTGGCGTGCGCCCGACCTGCGCCGGGTGTTCCTGGACTGGCTGGGCTGGGAGGAAGGTGATCTCGTCAATGCGGCCAGCCATCGGGAGACGTTCGAGATCTCTTTGCCGGAGTTGCAGGTTGTGCTCGCACCCACTTGGGCAGTGCCGGGCGACCAGCACACGAACTCGGACACAGAATGGACAATGCTCATCCGCGTGGAGGACGGTGGCGCCGATCTCGACCGGCCGCCGGATGACGGCGCCGGTTGGAACGCGACTCGCCACGCCCGCCTCGAACGACTGCTACGGGAGACCGCCGTTCCGATCGGGCTCCTCTGCACCGACGAGCGCATCCGCCTGATCCATGCGCCCAAGGGCGAGTCGTCGGGGCATGTCACTTTCGAGTTCGCCCAGATGGCGCTTCCGGCGGGCCGGCCCATCCTGGCCGCGTTCGACATGCTTCTTTCGGCGGAGGCTCTGTTCGGGAGTGTCCCCGAGGCTCGCCTTCCTACCCTTCTTACCAGGAGCCGCGATGCGCAGGCCGAGGTTTCCACGAGACTTTCCCGGCAGGTGCTCGCGGCGCTCCACGAGTTGTTGCGCGGCTTCGTGTCGGCGGAGGCGCGCGGTGCCGGAACCGCCACGGAGCTGGCGCGGCGCGATCCCGATCACCTGTACGGCGGACTGATTACAACTCTGATGCGGCTGGTCTTCGCGCTCTACGCCGAAGACCGCGGCCTGATGCCTGATCACCCGGTCTACCAGCAGCACTATTCCCTCGGCGGCCTGTTCGGCCGGCTGCGCGCGGATGCGGCGGCGTGGCCTGACACCATGGATCAGCGCTTCGGCGCTTGGGCGCAATTGTTGGCCTTGTTCCGGCTGATCCACGGCGGCGGCGGTCACGCCGGGATCTCTTTCGTCGCGCGAAAGGGTTCGCTGTTCGACCCGGACCGGTTTCCGTTTCTCGAAGGACGCGGGCCGGACGGCGACCCGGCGATTCCCATGGTCCCTGACGCGACCGTCTGGAATGTGCTGCGGTCTCTCATGGTGCTGGACGGCGAACGCTTGTCTTACCGCACCCTCGACGTCGAGCAGATTGGCTCTGTCTACGAGGCGGTCATGGGCTTCCGCGTCGAACTGACGACCGGGCGCTCCATCGCCGTGGCGTCTCCGAAGCGGACCGGCGCCGCGGTCATCGTCGATCTCGACAGCGTCCTCGAACTGGAAGGCGGAAAGCGTGCGAAGTCGATTCAGGATCGGACAGACCGGAAACTGACGGGCAACGCTGCCGCCGCGCTCCGTGGCGCCTCCACGCTCGAAGATATCGTGGCCGCGTTCGACCGCGCGGTCGATCGCGATGCGACCCCGGACATCGTGCCCGGCGGCACGCCGGTTCTTCAGCCCACGGACGAGCGCCGACGGTCCGGAAGCCACTACACGCCGCGCTCCCTCACCGAGCCTATCGTTTCCGAAGCGTTGGGTCCGATATTCAAACGCCTGGGGCCGGATGCTCGACCGGATGACATCCTCGATCTCAAGGTTCTCGACCCGGCGACTGGGTCGGGCGCCTTTCTGGTGGAGGCGTGCCGTCAGCTTTCGGCGCGGCTGGTCGAAGCCTGGAGCATGCACGGCGGCCCGACCGAGTTGCCCGCCGACGAGGACGAACTGCTGCATGCCCAGCGTCTGGTTGCCCAGAGATGCCTCTACGGCGTCGACAAGAATCCCATGGCGATCGACCTCGCGCGGCTTTCGCTATGGCTGGTAACGCTCGCTCGGGATCATGAGTTCACGTTCATCGACCACGCCTTGCGGCACGGCGATTCTCTGGTCGGCCTAACTCGCAGACAGATCGAGGGGTTCCACTGGGATGCCGAGACGCCTCGCTTTCAGTTGGGCACAGAAACCATGGAGGTGCAAAGGCAACTGGCGCGGGTCTCCGAGTTGCGCCAAGTGATCCGCGAACTCGGCGACGAGGCACCCGAGCACGAGCTTCGGGAGCTACTGGAGGAGGCCGACCGCGAACTCCGCAACGTTCGCCGCGCCGGCGATCTGGTATTGGCGGCGTTCTTCGAAGGCGCGAAGCCGAAGGAACGCGAGAGCAGGCGGCTCAGCTACGCGGAGCTGTTGCCGGAGATAAGGAAGCAAGGTGAGACTGCCGGGGGCGATGCACCCGCACCCCCATTGACGGCGTTCCACTGGGAGTTCGAATTTCCGGAGGTGTTCGAGCGCGAGAACCCGGGTTTCGATGCGGTAGTGGGCAATCCACCGTTCGCGGGAAAGAACACGATCGCCGCCGCACACCCCGCTGCCTATCCTGACTGGCTCAAGCGGCTTCATGCCGAGAGCCACGGCAATTCCGATCTCGTGGCGCATTTTTTTCGGAGGGCGTTCGGGCTCTTGCGAGACGGTGGCTCGCTCGGTCTCATTGCCACCAATACAATTGGACAGGGCGACACGCGCTCGACGGGGTTGCGTTGGATCTGCCACCACGGCGGTGAGATCTACCGTGTGCAGCGCCGCTTCAAATGGCCGGGCGACGCGGCTGTGGTGGTGAGCGTCATCCACATCGCGAAGGGGATCGATCCCGGCCCTCGGGAGCTGGATGGGCAGGAGGCTGACCGGATTACCGCGTTCCTGTTCCACGACGGCGGTCATGACGATCCGGAAAAGGTTGAAGCCAACGAAGGCAAGAGCTTCGTCGGCAGCTACATACTCGGCATGGGCTTCACTTTCGATGACACCGACGGCAAGGGTGTGGCGACACCGCTCGCCGAGATGCGCCAGCTTATTGCTGACAAGCCGTGCAACCGGGAGGTGATCTTCCCCTATATCGGCGGCGAGGAAGTCAACGCCAGCCCGACTCACAGTCATCATCGCTATGTCATCAACTTCCACGACTGGCCGCTGCGCCGCGCTGACCTGGGCGCGACCTGGCGAGATGCCGACGACAACCAGCGACGAGATTGGCGTCGCGAGGGGATCGTACCCTTGGACTACCCCGAGCCAGTCGCGGCGGACTGGCCGGAATTACTGGCGATCGTAGAGGAGCGCGTGAAACCGGCGCGCGACACCCAGAAACGCAAGATTCGCCGTGACCGCTGGTGGCAGTATGGTGATAGACAGCCCGCGCTCCAATCCGCCATCGTCGGCTTGGATCAGGTGTTGGCAATCTCGCTCACCACATCGCATATTCAATTTGCTTTCCAGCCCCGAAGTCGGGTCTTTGGGCATACGCTCATCATCCTTCCTCTTTCCACTTATGCGGCCTTTTGCGCTCTCCAATGCCGACCCCACGAAATCTGGGCCCGCTTCTTCGGCTCGTCATTGGAGGACCGGCTCCGCTACACCCCTTCCGACTGCTTCGAGACCTTCCCCTTCCCGGAAGATTGGGAGACCCATCCCGCCCTCGAATCCGCCGGAGCGGCCTATTACGACTTCCGTGCAGCGCTGATGATCGAGAACGACGAGGGCATGACGAAAACCTACAACCGATTCCATGATCCGGACGAACGCGATCCGCGGATTGTGGAACTGCGCCGACTTCATGCAGCGATGGACCGTGCGGTTCTCGATGCCTACGGCTGGGATGAAATCCCGACCGACTGCGAATTTCTGCTCGACTACGAGATTGACGAGGAAACCTGGGGCAGGAAGAAGAAGCCCTGGCGCTATCGCTGGCCGGATGCGGTCCGCGATGATGTGCTTGCGCGCCTTCTGGCCCTGAACGCCGAGCGTGCGGTCCAGGAACGGATCGCCGGCAGCGATGTTCGCCTCCGGGCTGGCCATTCCAGGGCTGCCTCATGAGCTTGACTTCTACCCCAGCCTTCGAGGACAGCGGCTCAGTTCGCGACTATCTGGTGGAGGCGTTACGGCTCGACCTGATCGGTCCGGGCCCCAGAGACGAGGCTCATCAGCACGAGCGTCTTCCACATGCGCCATCCCGCTGGTACCTGACCGGCTTTCTGGCGCCGACGGGCGCACCGGATGCGCAACGGGCCCAGGATGCCGAAGAGGAACTCGACGAACCGTCCGAGCCCACGCAAGGAGGCGACGACGCCAGCGCTCCGGAGCGGGGCACCAGCAAGCGCGTATTTCTGCCCTCGTCGATGGGGCTCAGCGCTTTGGCGGACGCGGCCGCCAAACACCTCAGCATCGCGCTTTCCTGGGGCGACTACGCACCTGAAGAAGACACGGCAAGCGATGCTGTAGAGGTCAGCGAAGAACCCGACGGCGAAGGGAGCGCAGGAACATCCCGGCGCCGATTTGCGCCCTGGGTCCGCCGACCGTGTGTGGCGACGGTCGATATCGATCTTGAGTCGGTTCAAGTCGGAACGCCGGTTCGGTTCGACGTGCCGGAGAGCGGCGGTCTCGAGCTTGTCTGCCTGGTTCGGCCAACCCGGATACGAGGAGTAGAAGGCGTTCTCGACACTCGCGCTGTTTCCCTGTTCGTCGTCAATCGAAGGCCGGCGACTGAGGACGACGATGTGCAGGACACCGCTTTCGCGTTCCAGGTCGAGATGACGGTGGAAACGGACAGGCCCTTCGTCCCGCGCTACGACCCGCGCGGCCTCGACAGCGACGATTGGGACGAGCGGCTCGCCGACCTGCATTACCGGGACGCGGCGGAATATGCCGTCGGCCACAATGTTTCAGTGCGCGCCGAAACGACCAATGGCGAATGTCGTCGGGTGCATACCGAATGGATGCCCCATGCGGCAGTGGAGCGCGTGGAACCGTCGCATATCCCCGGTGTCGAGTTTGGCATGGAGGCGCTGGGCGCGCTGAACGATGCTGCGGACGCCAAACGGTCGCTGGATCCGCTGGTCAGTGCTTATCGTGCCTGGATCGAACGCCAGAGCGAACACGCACAAGCCTTCTCGGGCCGACGAAGGGAGGTCGCCGACGAGCTGGTGAGGCGGGCCACCGGTGCGGCGGGTCGCATCCAGGCCGGCATCGACCTGCTCGACGATCCCGACCTGCTGGACGCGTTCCGCATCGCAAACCGCGCCATGGCGGCGGCGGCCCGGCGGCGAAGGGCGCAGGAGGAGGACATCGCGCCCGAGGCGGCTGACCCGCCTGTATGGCGCCCCTTCCAGCTCGCCTACATCTTGATGAACCTGCGCGGCATCGCCGAGCCCACCCACGTGGAGCGCGAGATCGTCGACCTCCTGTTCTTCCCGACGGGCGGCGGCAAGACGGAAGCCTATCTCGGATTGGCGGCGTTCACGCTGGTCCTTCGCCGGCTGCGCGATCCCGACCCCGTGCATCGCGGCCTCTCGGTGCTGATGCGCTACACGCTCCGGCTCCTGACCCTCGACCAGCTTGGGCGTGCCGCGGCGCTGATCTGCGCGCTCGAACTGGAACGCGAGGCCGCGCCGGACCGGCTCGGCACATGGCCGTTCGAGATTGCGCTCTGGGTGGGCCGCGCGGCTACGCCCAACTACATGGGCCGGAAGGGCGATTCGTCGGACAAGACGGCGCGCGCTCGAACCCTGCGTTTCAAGAGCGATACGTCCCGCGACCCACCGTTGCCGCTGGATCGGTGTCCCTGGTGCGGTATGAAGTTCAGCAGACACTCCTTCGATCTCACGCCCAACATCGACAACCCCACCAATCTGTTGGTGCGATGTGCAAGTCGGCGCTGCGACTTCGCGGGAAGTAGGCGCCATCTGCCGATCGTCGCGGTGGACGAGCCGATTTACGATCGCGTGCCTGCCTTCATGATCGCGACCGCCGACAAGTTTGCCGCCATGCCGTGGAGCGGAGAGACGGCGCGATTCTTCCGGGGCGGCGATCCGAGCGATCCGCGCCCGCCCGATCTTATCATCCAGGACGAGCTGCATCTCATCTCGGGGCCCCTCGGCACCATGGCGGGGCTGTACGAAACGGCCGTGGACCATCTCTGCCAACGCCGCATCGACGGCAGGGAAGTACGTCCGAAGGTCATTGCATCGACCGCTACCGTACGCCTCGCCCGAAAGCAGATTCGCGCCCTTTTCGGCCGATCGTCGGTCGCGGTGTTTCCGGCGCCAGGTATCGACCGGCGGGATTCATTCTTCGCGGAACAGGCGCCGCAGCAGGACGTGGATCCACGGCTCTATGTCGGCATCGCCGCGCAAGGGCGAGGGCCGAAGGTGATCTTCCTGCGAAGCACGATCACGTTGATGGCCGCGGCGCAGGCCGCCTGGGAGGCCGCAGCGCAAGGCGGAGGCATCAATCCCGCCGATCCGTACATGACGGCGGTTGCGTACTTCAACGCTCTGCGCGAGCTGGGGAGCGCGCGGCGCATCGTCGAGGACGAGATCGGTTCCCGTCTCCTGACCTACGCCAACCGCAAACGCCTCGACGAGGCAGACGGGCTATTCGCCCAGCGGCAGATCGCTTTCGAGCCGGTCGAGCTGACCTCGCGTGTCGGGACCGCCAGCGTTGCCGAAGCCAAGCGTCGGCTCTCCCTGGGCTTCGCGGACCGCGATCATGTGGACGTGGCCATGGCCACGAACATGATTTCCGTCGGGCTCGACATTACGCGGCTTGGCCTGATGCTTGTCTCCGGTCAGCCGAAGACCACCGCCGAGTACATCCAGGCCACAAGCCGAGTAGGTCGCGACCCCGCGCGACCCGGCCTCGTCGTGACTCTTCTCAATGTCCACAAGCCGCGCGACCGCTCGCACTACGAGCGATTTGCGGCTTGGCATGAGTCCTTCTATCGCGGCGTAGAGGCGACCAGCGTCACGCCGTTCTCCCCGCGTGCCATGGACCGCGCTCTGCCGGCGGTCACGGTTGCCCTGGCAAGACTCGGCGTCCCGGAGCTGACGCCGATGTTGGCGGCCGGGAGCGTCGAGAACCACGGCACGGAGACCGCCGCCCTGGCCGGGGCAGTGGGCGAACGGGCGCGCAACCATGCCGACGGACTTCCCGACGGCTTCGCCGCTCACGTCGGAAACCGCGTCCAAAGCCTCGTTGACGATTGGGCGAGGCTCGCCCACGAAGCCGGACAGGGCGGGGTGGCGTTCGGCTACGCACGGGGCCGTGACAGCGGCACGTCCACGCCCCTGTTGCGCGAGATGATCGACCCGGATCGCGATGTGCTCAATGACACGCAGCTTCGATTCCGCGCGCCGCGTTCGTTGCGCGATGTCGAACCGGGCGTGCTGCTTGGCATCAAGACCCCCGAAGGTCAGGACATCGAGTAGGCGCAGGATGGTCGACAACATAATTCGCCAGAGCCAGTTGATCACGACCTACGGGCCGGGAGCGATGATCGACCTTCCCGACTACTCGATCATTGTCTCCGGCCTTCAGGACTGGTCCCACATGCGTCGGGAGAAGGTCGACGAGCCGCGTCTTGCCGCCAAGCTGCGGCGGTTGCTGGACGTCCCCTCGCTTGAACTGTGGACGCCGCCTCGTCACGAGGAAAACGCCCGCCAGGCCGCACCTGTCGGCGCGCGCATCTTCCCGACCTGGTTCATTGTCAAGGACGCCAGACCCTCGCCCCGCGACCCGCAGTGGCGCCGCCGGCGGCTGGTGCGATGGGACCACCTGGACAGGGGCCGGTTCCGCGACGAAGACGGCAAGCGCAAGCCGGTGGTCCCGGTTCGGTTCGTCTGCGGCTGCCGTCGCGGCCATATCGACGATCTGGATTGGCGCCGGTTCGTCCACCAGAGCGGGAGGACGTGCGAGCGTCGGCTCTGGCTCGAGGAACGCGGCACGGGAGCGGACATCGGCGACACCTTCGGCGTCTGCGATTGCGGCGAGGAGCGCTCGCTGTACGAGGCTTCGAGCCCCGGCACGGGCGCGCTCGGCCACTGCGAGGGCAAGAGGCCGTGGATCGGGCAATTCGCGCGCGAAGCCTGTGGTGAACCTTATCGGCTGCTCGTGCGCACGGCGAGCAACGCGTATTTCCCGCAGACGATGAGTGTTATTTCCCTGCCGGAGTTCGACGCCGGGCTGGCCGCGAAAGTCTCGGCGCACTACGACCGGCTGAAAGCGGCCGACGATCTGGGCGCACTGCAGAACTTCCGGATGATTCCGGAGCTCGGCGCCGCGTTCGCCGACACCGCCGATGAGACCGTGCTTGCCGAATTCCGCCGCCAACAGGGCGAGGGAGAGCGGGAGGACATTCCGGTCAAGGCCGCGGAGTTCGATATACTCGACAAGGGCGACAACGTCATCGGTGAAGACGATCCGCGCTCCAGGTTCTTTGCCGAAACATTGGAGCGCGCCGCCTGGGATCCTGACGAGGACATGCTGCTTGCGGCTATCGACAAGCTGGTGCTGGTACACCGGCTACGAGAGGTCGTGTCTCTGCTCGGGTTTACCCGTTTCGAGGCGATCAGCCCGGATAAGGACGGCGAGCTTGATCTGGACGTTATCAGGGCGTCGCTCGCCGAAACCATCACCTGGCTGCCCGCGGTCGAGAATCGTGGCGAGGGAATCTTTCTTTCGTTCAGGGTGGAGGCGGTGGAGAAATGGCTCGCGCGGCCTGGCGTCCAAGATCGCGGACGGCAGCTTCTGGACGGCTGGCGGACATGGGCCGCTGAGCGCCGTCGCCCCGATGACGGATTTCCCGGGCTGGCCTATGTCATGCTCCACTCTCTCTCGCACATGCTGATGACCTCGATCGCGCTCGATTGCGGCTACCCCGCCAGCTCTTTGCGCGAACGCGTCTATGCCGGCGACGGCGGTTACGGCATCCTGATCTACACGGGCTCGTCGGACTCAGAAGGCACGCTTGGCGGGTTAGTGGAGACCGGCCGACGCCTTGGCGACCATCTTCGTCGTGCCGTCGAAAACGGGCGGTTGTGCTCCAACGACCCGGTGTGCGCGGAACATGCGCCCGATTCCCAACTTGAGGGTGGTTTGCTGCAAGGAGCGGCCTGTCACGGTTGCCTGCTCATCGCCGAAACGAGCTGCGAGCAGCGCAACGATTTCCTCGACCGGGCGCTTATCGTTCCGACCGTCGGTCTCGGGGATGCCGCGTTCTTCGATTGGCCCGAGCACGGGTCGTGATGAGATTCGACGCCCTGGCGGTGGCGGATCGTCAGGATCTCGTCCGGCTGGCAGACCTGCTGGAGGCTGGCCTTCTGACCCCACCCATGACTGCGTTGTCGCTGCGGGACCACATGGCTGCCGCTCATGCCGCATCGGTGGCGCAATGCCTCGAGAAACTCAGCGCCGAAGGAATGCCGCCCGCCCACATCGCGCTCATGCTTCGTGCCTTCGCTGCCGGGGCCCAAGCGGCAGGGGACTCCTCATTGCCTGTCGAAATGGTTGTCAGTGGGCCCGATGCAACCGGCGGCGCACGCGATACCGGTGTTGTCATGCGGCAGCTCTTCGCCAAGGCGCGCGAGCGAGTGTTGGCCGTTGGTTTCGCGGTCCGTCAGGGGAAAGCCGTGTTCAAGGTGCTGGCCGACCGGCTCGACGACGACGAATCTTTAGAGGCAACCCTGTGCATCGACGCGCGGCGTCAGCACGGCGATACCTCCATTGACCGCGACATTCTCCGTCGTTTCGCGAACGAATTCGTGCGCAACGAGTGGCCCGGGAACCGACTGCCCCGCGTGTACTACGATCCGCGGTCGCTCGATCCGGCTGGCCGTACGGCCAGCTCGATGCATGCCAAGTGCGTGGTCATCGATGGCCGAGAGGCACTCGTTACATCGGCGAACTTCACGGAAGCGGCGCAGGAACGAAACATCGAAGTCGGCCTGCTCGTGAACTCGCAGTCTGTCGCGCGCAAGATCGAGGAGCATTTCATGTCTCTTATCATGAATGGGAATCTTGCCAGGCTGCCTCTGCCCTGATCAGGTGTGTTGGGTTGGCGACAATTTGCGTGTCGACGGCGGCGGAAATGCGTACCGGCGAAGCGGCGGGCGCAATGGCAAGGGCGCGGGCGATGCGGTTTCCGCTCGAAAATCTGGTTACAACAACGCAGAAGGACAAAAGGTCGATGTCCTCATGCGAAGCCATTGGATGCAATCGGGAGACCTTCGGTCGGATGGCGCTCGAACGCGATGGAGAGCGCCGGAATTTCAGACTTTGCAGCACGCATCAGGCGCTTTTGCTTGAAAGCGTTCACTACGGCGTACTTCATGCCGAGGATGGCAGTGGGTGCTGGCGGCCACCAAGGGAGATATACCGCTATATGATGGGCGACGGGGAGGCGGCAGGCGACAGAATCCGTGATACGCATCGCGTGACACTCGCCGAAGCGGTGAGGGAAGTCAGCGCGGAGGCCGACGGTCGGCGCTGGCGCATCTATGCCACCATCGTGCACAACGAGAACCAGCACGATGAATATTTGAGGATGGGTGAGTTGCTTTCCAGCAGTTGGGATGTGCAGCCTGACGAGGGAAACGCCCCTGGCGCGGCGCTCTGGCGACGTATCGGGGGTGTGGGCAGGTCGGAGGACGGGTAAGGGCAAACGGTCGTTGAGACGGAATCGGGAAAACCAGTGATGCTGCAGGATCCTTCAAGGTCGTGGAAGCGATTTGGACCCGGTTCTCGCATCTCCATACGGGCCAGCGGCGTCTGAGGGCCGCACAAACAGGCCGAATAGACGACAGCACCTGACCGCACGCACCGAGCCGCTCAAGAATTTGCTTGCATCACCGGGGGCGATGGAGTGGACGCCCCCGCCCGACGGCATCGAATCGTGCCAAGGTGGTGTCGTGTCGTACCACCTGAAGGAGGGGGCAACCGTGGAACAGGCTAGCACCATCGGGATCGATTTGGCGAAACACAGCTTTCAACTGCACGGCGCGGCAGCTGATGGATCTGTTGTATTCCGCAAGAAGCTGACCAGGACAAAGGTGCTGGGCTTCCTGGCTTCGCAACCGCCCTGCGTGGTGGCGATGGAGGCCTGCGCGAGCTCTCACTATTGGGGCCGAGAGACCGAGAAGCTCGGCCACGAAGTGAAGCTGATCCCACCGATCTACGTGAAACCTTTCGTGAAGCGACAGAAGAACGACACGACAGACGCTGAAGCGATCTGCGAGGCGGCGCAGCGTCCCACCATGACCTTCGTCACCGTGAAGGGGGAAGAGCAGCAGGCCCGAGGGATGGTGTTCCGCACGCGCGATCTTCTGGTGCGTCAGCGCACACAGACGATCAACGCGTTGCGTGGCCACCTGGCGGAGTTCGGCGTGGTAGCTCCGCAGGGACCGGCTCATGTCGGCCGACTGGTATCGGCGCTCGAGGATCCTTGTTGCACGGTGCCGAAGGAGGTCCGGGAGATGGCCGGCCTTCTCTTCGAGCAGATCAACGGCCTCACTATGAAGATCAATGATCTGGAGAGGCAGCTCCGCAATCATGCACGTGAGGACGAGGAAGCCAGACGTCTGATGACTGTTCCGGGGATCGGTCATATCACCGCGATGGCGCTCCAGGCTTTCGCCCCGCCGATGGAGAGCTTCCGGCGCGGCCGCGACTTCGCCGCTTGGGTCGGCCTCGTGCCGCGACAGCACACGACCGGCGGCAAGCCGAGGCTGGGCAAGATATCGAAGATGGGGCAGCGCGACCTCAGACGGCTCCTGATCACGGGTGCCATGGCGGAGATCCGATGGGCCATCCGGCGGGGGATGCCGGAAAGCTCATGGCTGGCGCGGATGCTCGCCCGCAAGCCTCGAAAGCTGGTTGCCGTAGCGCTGGCCAACAAGATGGCGCGCATCGTCTGGGCGCTTATGACGAAAAAGGAGACCTACCGGAATCTCGAGACGGCTACCGCCTGAATGGCTGCAGCCTATCGGGATGACGTCGGGGATGTGAGCAGGACGGAGGACAGGTAAGGGCAAACGGTCAATGAGACGGGATCGGAAAACCAGTTCTATGGACCGAGCATACAAGCTCACGGAGGCGATATTGGATCCGATCCCCGCAGCTCCATACTGGCCCGCGGCGCATCAAGCCGCATCATGAGGCCGGACATACGTCAGAACCTGACCACATGCCAAACTTACCTGACCGAAAACTGCTTGCGTCCAAAGGGGGCGTCCACATACGTCCATAGACGCAGCATCGCCGGAAGCGTGTGGACCGCCCGCGCCGGGTCGCGCCACTCCCGGATGCAAGCCGGACAACGTCTCGGCCAGGCCGAGACGACGCTCGGCCGCGCGCAGCAGCACCAGCCCGCCGTCCGACGAGATCAGGCCGCCCGCGAAATCGGCGCTCACCTTCTTGCGTTGGACGGCTGGAAGATCGAACGGGAGAAGGGTATCTTCGGTCATGGCGGCGTGGCGCTTTCGTTGCTTCGGTGGAAAGACGCTGGGAAACGAATTTCTACCCGATCCCAACGACTTACGCCACGTTCGCCACTACATCCTCGCCCCGTGCTGAATAAAGCGGGCTAGAGGATCTGGGAGTGGAGGCACTGGGGCGTGGCTTGCGTGCGCGCGACTTCGAGGACGCGCTGCGAGACGAAACCGGGCGGGCTGTTGCTCTCGCGCACGACCATGACCTTTGGCCGGACACAGGTGTCGCGCCATGTGACCTTAGCGAGCAAGAGATTGGCGCAGGGTCCCAAATCCGTGTATTTGGACGTTGTCGTTGACCGGCCAGCCGGAATCGCGCCAGGGCTGCGATCGGCTGGTAGCCACATCCGGTGTACCGGGAGGTCCGTCCGGTTACCAAGTCAGATCGAACAGGAGTTCCTATCGAGCGACACAACCAAGCAGACGTCCAAGAAGAAGCACCCAAGACAGAAGTCCGAATGCATCGTCTTGCACTGCATGCCTCGCAAATTCTCTAAGGAAAGGGTATCGTTGGACATGTTAGACTTGGAAAATCCTTTACTTGGATTGAAAGGCCCTCGCGAAGGACTTGATCACAGCCCACTATGGATTGCGAGCCGCCCATCCTCATACGCGGCGGGAGCGGTTAGCTTGGATCGATCAAGCCAATTCAATGGTGAAGAAGGGAATGTGCTAATTGTCTAATCGATCAAGCCCCGAAGAAGAGATCCAAGCCATCGAGGAAGACCACGGTGTCGAGGAAGAGCAAGTTGATGACGACTTTGAATTGACTCATCCTTTTGATCCTAACAAAATACGCGTGACGACAGAGTCAAAGACCATCGATCTGCTCTTTCGGAGAATAATTCACGACGAAATAGACCTTGCCCCAGACTTTCAACGCCGTGCGCGCCTATGGAAACCACATAGAAAAGGGCAGCTTATTGAATCGATTCTCCTACGCATTCCACTGCCTGTATTCTATATCGCTGCAACCGAGGATGATTATTGGTCGGTTGTTGACGGCCTTCAACGACTAACGACAATCCACGATTTTATATCGGACCAGTTTCCTCTGACTGGGCTGGAGTACCTAAATAAGCTTGAAGGTATGTGCTTTTCAATGCTTCCACGATCGATGCAACGTCGCATCGAAGAGACGTCGCTTGTACTGAATATAATACAGCCGGGCACTCCGGACGAAGTAATGATAAACATCTTCAAGCGGCTCAACACAGGAGGGCTTCCCTTAAAAGGCCAAGAAATTAGAAATGCTTTGTATAAAGGTCCAGCGCGACAATTCTTGGCTTCCATGGTTACCGACCGTGCATTCCAGCGAGCCACCGACGGTCGTGTAAGCGATGCCCGGATGGATGCGCAAGAATGCATATTGCGCTTTTCAGCATTCCACCTGAACAACTGGCGTCACTATGAAAGAAACGATTTAGATGCCTACCTTAGCGAAGCGATGCGTCAAATCAATATCATCGGAGAAGCAGATCTCAAACGTTTAAGTGCTACCTTTAGGGAAGCAATGGTAACCGCTGCAGAGTTATTCGGTAGCGACGCATTTCGAAAACGTTACGATGAAAACGCCAGTCGCAAGCCAGTGAGCAAGGCACTATTCGAGGTTTGGAGTGTAAATCTGGCGAGGCTCGACGCTCGACAGAAAAACTTGCTAGTTGATCGAAAATCGTTAGTTAAGAAGGCCTTCATTGAATTGATGACCAACGATTCATTCTTTGATGTATCGATTTCTTCATCGACAGGAACCGTCCAGAGAGTCCACAAACGATTTGGCGCGATTGAAGATCTGATAGCAAACGTGCTCAAGGAGGACTCCTCACATGATTAGAGAATTGGGTTTGGTAAATTTCAAGTGCTTTAGAAGCGAGCACGTCCCTATGCAGCGACTAACCCTGTTAGCCGGGGTTAATGGCGCTGGCAAAAGCAGTATTGTCCAGGCTCTTCTGACCCTACGACAGATTTGCCTTCGCGGCGCGTTTTCTGATTCAAGAGTTTCGTTGTCTGGAGATTTGGTGGATCTCGGGAGAGCGGTCGATATCCTCTTCACATCCGCCGACGAGGACAAAATCTCGCTTGAACTCAAAGCGGACGGACATCCGAAGCTTGTGGCGACTTGGCGTGTAGACATTGATTCCGCCGACGCATTTTGGATCGAGCCTGACACGACACAGGAAGCCCTTCGCTCAATGGCGAGCGGTGGAATGGCGCTGTTCAACGGATCGCCCTCTAGCACGCCACGGGTGGCCGGGTTCAATTATTTGAACGCGGAGCGTTTCGGCCCGCGTAAGGCTTTGCCAATAGAGGGAGCACAAGGAAGCCTCTTTGATCTTGGTACCCATGGGGAGTATGTCTTTGACGCCCTGCTAACTCATCAGGATCAAGTCAAACTTCCTGCGAGTGACCCGCGTAGTCTACCGAACGCGTCGGGAGACCGCCTTCGAGACCAGCTTGAGATGTGGCTTGCCGAAATAACACCAGGTGTCCGGCTAAATATTACAGGAGTAGCGAATGCCGATATAGCAGTTGGTGCCTTTTCTTTTGGGTACGAGGGGGAACTGCGTTCGCCTGAGTATCGACCAACGAATGTAGGGTTTGGCCTTAGCTACGTCCTGCCCGTACTCGCTGCATTGCTTGCAGCGCGGGAAGACGCGCTCGTCATTATTGAAAATCCAGAAGCGCACCTGCATCCCCGGGGACAAACTAGAATGGGCGAATTATGTGCCCGCGCCGCGGCGGCGGGTGTACAAGTGGTCGTTGAAACACATAGTGATCATGTGCTCGATGGCGCGCGACTGATGGTGAAGAATAGCATACTTGATCGCGACGCCGCGCATTTTCACTACTTCCAACATGCTAAGGGAAGTGTTGTTCGCCAGAGCCCTGTGGTTGACGAGGAGGGCAGGCTCTCTGAGTGGCCAGAAGGGTTCTTCGATCAGCATCGAAGGAATGCTGCTGGGCTAGCCAGGCCCAGGCGGGCTTAGCTAACCATGTCAGAGTATGTATTTAATGGCCATTCGAACAATGCAGCGGAAACTAACGTACACGAGGGTACGGCGCTAGTTGTTGTGCTTTTGGAGACCCTTGCGGAGCTCGACTCAAGTTTGCCGGGACCAGTGCGTCCGCTGAAGTTGCCTCAATATCCTTGGGAGTTGAACGTCGCTTACGGGGCCGACAGGGTTGCGGTCACACTTGGAGAAATAATTGATCGATTTTATGAGTCTGGCACGACGCGGGAGTTAGCTGTCTTTTTTGATGCGATGCAATGCTATGCGCCCGCTGTGGAGCTGCTCGAGGATTCGACGATAGAGGCGATTCTCCGCCTCGAGCCAAGCGAGCCCGTTCCTGGTTACCAAACGATTTACCAAGCGATATGCGACGCTGGTTTGGACGCTATTCAGTGCGCGGTCGTGAACGGTACACTTGTCAGTTTAGATCATCCACGGTGGAATTTTAACCATGCCATGGTGGAGTGTAACTGCGCCCGCATTGAGATTGATCATGCAAGCCGCGTTGAGCACGTCGAACCAATTTGCCGTCGCGCGCGGGTGCGAGCTGTTAGCACCATGACAACTCGTAATTTTGAGGTTACTCGTGAGGTGGCCTTTCCGTCTCTGGACTGGGGGCAAGACGTTGCGGACCAAATCTCTATCTTTCCGGCTAGATTTCTTAGTCTTGCATTTACGCGTTTGGCTAGGCTCGACGACATTGTCCGGAACTGGAGGTCAACTGGAGCCGCTCAACCCGATCAAGGCAACCTGAACTTTAGGGGCGAGAGCGCGCTGACGATGGACAACTATGGCAATGAGCGTCGCTTCAGATCCGCGTCAGGCGAAGTGAAGACATATGAGAAGCATGTCTGGATAGATCGAGGTAATCGAATACATTTTATAGTAGACAGTAATACTCGTTGCATCGAGATCGGTTATATTGGAAGGCATCTTAGTACTTGGACAAACTAGGTCCTGTACCCATAAAATAATTGTCAGGGAGAGCGAATCATGATTCAAGCTCCCAAATTGCGGGAGCCTGCCGATGAACCGCTACGACCTGACCGACTTCGAGTGGAGCGTGATCGAAGCGTTGCTGCCGAACAAGCCTCGCGGCGTCCCCCGTGTGGACGACCGGCGCGTGCTCAACGGCATCATGTGGGTGCTGCGCTCCGGTGCGCCGTGGCGAGACCTGCCGGAGCGCTACGGGCCTTACACCACTTGCTACAACCGCTTCAATCGCTGGCGCAAGAAGGGCATCTGGGACCAGCTTATGGACGCTATCGTCGAGGCTTACGACGGCAACATACAGATGATCGACAGTTCCAGCGTCCGCGTTCACCAGCATGCGGCGGGCTCAAAAAGATGGGGTATTCGGGTTGGTTTCTGAACCTGCCACCTGAGGTGGCTGCTCCTCCGGCCTTATCGTTGAAAAGAGGTCCTCACGAGTCGGCCTCAGCCAGAAGGAGGAGGAGCAGCCATGAAGCATTTTGCCGGACTCGACGTCTCGTTGGAATGGACAAGCGTGTGCGTAGTGGACGAAGTCGGGCAGATTGTCCGGGAAGCGAAAGTCCTGAGCGAACCCGAAGCGCTGGTAGCGTTCTTCGCCGAGTTGGACGCTCGGGTGACGCGTATCTGTCTTGAGGCGGGCCCGCTGTCGCAGTGGCTTCATGACGGCCTCGCTGAGGCCGGCTTGCCGGTGGTGTGCGCGGAGACCCGCCAGCTGAAGGCCGTGCTGTCGGCGACAGTGAACAAGAGCGACCGCAACGATGCGCGCGGGATCGCGCAGATGCTGAGGGTGAACATGATTCGGCCGGTCCACGTGAAGACGGTGTCGAGTCAGGAAAAGCGAATGCTGCTGACGAACCGCAAGTTCATGCTGAAGCAGCTGTGCGACGCCGAGTCCCACATTCGCGGCACGCTACGGAACTTCGGCCTGAAGGTCGGCCAGGTCAGCCGTGGTCGGTTCGAGACACGAATCCGCGAACTGGTCGAGGATCGGGCGGCGCTGACATGTCTGGTGCAGCCGCTGCTGCGTGCACGGGCAGAACTGCTGACAGCCTTCAACGAGCTGCACAGCATGATGCTTCATCAGGTGCGGGCCGATCCGGTCTGCCGCCGTTTGATGACAATCCCTGGTGTTGGTCCGGTGACGGCGTTGACCTTCCGGGCCACTGTCGATGTTCCGGCGCGCTTCGGCCGCTCTCGCTCGGTAGGTGCCCACTTCGGTCTGGCGCCACGCAAATGGCAATCCGGGGAGATCGATCACATGGGTCGGATCTCCAAATGCGGCGATGCGATGATGCGAACGGCACTCTACGATGCCGCCCACAGTATGCTCACACGAACGACGCGGTGGTCGTGGTTGAAGGCGTGGGCCATGCAAGTGGCAAGACGCCGTGGCCAGGAGCGGGCGAAGATTGCGCTCGCTCGCCGCCTCGGCGTGATCATGCACCGCATGTGGATGGATGGCAGCGAGTTCCGGTGGAACCGCGGCGGCGCAGACGCTGCGGCCACCGCCTGAGAGCACACGGTAACAGGAAGGAAAAGTCGAGAGCTTCCGCTCTGGCGGAGGATGTCCCCGTGGGGACGAAGGATGAGGTGAGACCGTGGCCCCCCAAGCCCCAATCCGTCGACGACGGGGTGAGGGCGTCAAAAAGATTGTTCCGCCTTGTCTTCTGATCCCATCTTGTTGACGGCTTCGGATACAGGGCCGATCACGAAGAGAAGCACGACCCCCACGGTGGGATATCTGCAGCCAAACGCGGTAGGGAGGAGGAAGAGCCGGAGGAGTCCTTGACTGAGACAACCCGAATAGAGAAGGGGGGTCCGGATCGTTGCATGGGTCGTTCCCGAGGCGGACTGACGACGAAGATCCATGCCGTGGTCGATGCTACTGGCCTGCCGCTCCGCTTCGCCCTGAGCCCAGGGCAGGCCCATGACAGCACGGCCGCTGAAGGTCTGCTCGAAAATCAACTTCCTGCCGACAGCTTCCTCCTCGGCGACAAGGCCTACGACGCCGAATGGATCAGAGCAATGATCGAGGCGCAGGACGCCGTGGCGATCATTCCCGACCGTAGCAACGCCAAGGCTGCCCATGCCTTCAGTCACGTTCTCTACCGCCTGCGTAATCGGGTCGAGCGATTCTTCAACAAACTCAAACAGTTTCGCCGCATCGCAACTCGCTACGAAAAGCTCGCCGCAAACTACCTCGCGATGATCAAACTCGCCACAATCCGCATCTGGCTGCGCGCTAATGAGTCCACGCCCTAGTCACCTGAATCTAAAGTTCGTGGCATAAGTTTCGTTCGACCCGAAGGCAGAAGCGCTTGACGGCGGCGAGGATGTCGTCGGCGGATTTCGTCCACTTGAAGGGCTTGGGGTCTTCGTTGTGTTGTTCGATGAAGGCGCGGATGTCGGCTTCGAGCTGGCGGGTGGACGTGTGCACGCCGCGCTGCAGCTGCTTGCGCGTAAGCTCGGCGAACCAGCGCTCGACTTGGTTGAGCCACGACGCCGACGTCGGCGTGAAGTGGACGTGCCAATGCGGACGCCGGGCCAGCCAGGCCTTGACCTCCGCCGTCTTGTGGGTGGCGTAGTTGTCCATGACGATGTGGATGTCCAGCCCGTCCGGGACATTGCGGTCGATCACCTTCAGGAAGTCGAGGAACTCCCTGGCGCGGTGGCGGCGATAGCACTTGCCGATGACCGAGCCGGTGGCAACGTCGAGGGCGGCGAAGAGCGAGGTCGTGCCGTTACGCTTGTAGTCATGGGTGCGCCGCTCAGGGATGCCCGGCAGCATCGGCAGGACCGGCTGGGTACGGTCGAGGGCCTGGATCTGGCTCTTCTCGTCGACACAGAGCACCAGCGCGCGATCCGGCGGCGACATGTAGAGGCCTACGATGTCGCGGACCTTCTCCACGAAGTGCGGATCGGCCGACAGCTTGAAGGTCTCGGCCCGGTGCGGCTGCAGGCCGAAGGCGCCCCAGATACGCCAGATCGACGTGTGCGACAGCCCCGCCTCCTTCGCCATCGAGCGCAGCGACCAGTGGGTGGCGTCCGCAGGCCGCGAGGTGAGCGTCCGCTCGATCACTTGCGCCACCTTCTCGTCCTCGATGGTGCGTGGCCGTCCCGGACGGGGTTCGTCCGACAGCCCCTCGATGCGGTCCTTGACGAAGCGCCTCCGCCACTTGCCGACGGTGTGTTCGTGCACGCCGACCTCTGCGGCCACCGCCTTGTTGCCAAGCCCGTCCGCGCAACGCAGGATCATGCGGCAGCGATCCGACATGGAGCGCGCCACACGGTGGCGGCGAACCTGTGCTTCCAGAAACGACCGTTCCTCACCGCTCAAGACCAGGGCCGCCAGCGGCCGTCCCGTACCGCGCGCCATCGAGATGACCTCCTTTGTCCGACTCGGAGGGCCACCCTACAATGAACCTTAATTCAGTGCCAGGTGACTAGTCACCTGAATCTAAAGTTCGTGGCATAAGTTTCGTTCGACCCGAAGGCAGAAGCGCTTGACGGCGGCGAGGATGTCGTCGGCGGATTTCGTCCACTTGAAGGGCTTGGGGTCTTCGTTGTGTTGTTCGATGAAGGCGCGGATGTCGGCTTCGAGCTGGCGGGTGGACGTGTGCACGCCGCGCTGCAGCTGCTTGCGCGTAAGCTCGGCGAACCAGCGCTCGACTTGGTTGAGCCACGACGCCGACGTCGGCGTGAAGTGGACGTGCCAATGCGGACGCCGGGCCAGCCAGGCCTTGACCTCCGCCGTCTTGTGGGTGGCGTAGTTGTCCATGACGATGTGGATGTCCAGCCCGTCCGGGACATTGCGGTCGATCACCTTCAGGAAGTCGAGGAACTCCCTGGCGCGGTGGCGGCGATAGCACTTGCCGATGACCGAGCCGGTGGCAACGTCGAGGGCGGCGAAGAGCGAGGTCGTGCCGTTACGCTTGTAGTCATGGGTGCGCCGCTCAGGGATGCCCGGCAGCATCGGCAGGACCGGCTGGGTACGGTCGAGGGCCTGGATCTGGCTCTTCTCGTCGACACAGAGCACCAGCGCGCGATCCGGCGGCGACATGTAGAGGCCTACGATGTCGCGGACCTTCTCCACGAAGTGCGGATCGGCCGACAGCTTGAAGGTCTCGGCCCGGTGCGGCTGCAGGCCGAAGGCGCCCCAGATACGCCAGATCGACGTGTGCGACAGCCCCGCCTCCTTCGCCATCGAGCGCAGCGACCAGTGGGTGGCGTCCGCAGGCCGCGAGGTGAGCGTCCGCTCGATCACTTGCGCCACCTTCTCGTCCTCGATGGTGCGTGGCCGTCCCGGACGGGGTTCGTCCGACAGCCCCTCGATGCGGTCCTTGACGAAGCGCCTCCGCCACTTGCCGACGGTGTGTTCGTGCACGCCGACCTCTGCGGCCACCGCCTTGTTGCCAAGCCCGTCCGCGCAACGCAGGATCATGCGGCAGCGATCCGACATGGAGCGCGCCACACGGTGGCGGCGAACCTGTGCTTCCAGAAACGACCGTTCCTCACCGCTCAAGACCAGGGCCGCCAGCGGCCGTCCCGTACCGCGCGCCATCGAGATGACCTCCTTTGTCCGACTCGGAGGGCCACCCTACAATGAACCTTAATTCAGTGCCAGGTGACTAGTCACCTGAATCTAAAGTTCGTGGCATAAGTTTCGTTCGACCCGAAGGCAGAAGCGCTTGACGGCGGCGAGGATGTCGTCGGCGGATTTCGTCCACTTGAAGGGCTTGGGGTCTTCGTTGTGTTGTTCGATGAAGGCGCGGATGTCGGCTTCGAGCTGGCGGGTGGACGTGTGCACGCCGCGCTGCAGCTGCTTGCGCGTAAGCTCGGCGAACCAGCGCTCGACTTGGTTGAGCCACGACGCCGACGTCGGCGTGAAGTGGACGTGCCAATGCGGACGCCGGGCCAGCCAGGCCTTGACCTCCGCCGTCTTGTGGGTGGCGTAGTTGTCCATGACGATGTGGATGTCCAGCCCGTCCGGGACATTGCGGTCGATCACCTTCAGGAAGTCGAGGAACTCCCTGGCGCGGTGGCGGCGATAGCACTTGCCGATGACCGAGCCGGTGGCAACGTCGAGGGCGGCGAAGAGCGAGGTCGTGCCGTTACGCTTGTAGTCATGGGTGCGCCGCTCAGGGATGCCCGGCAGCATCGGCAGGACCGGCTGGGTACGGTCGAGGGCCTGGATCTGGCTCTTCTCGTCGACACAGAGCACCAGCGCGCGATCCGGCGGCGACATGTAGAGGCCTACGATGTCGCGGACCTTCTCCACGAAGTGCGGATCGGCCGACAGCTTGAAGGTCTCGGCCCGGTGCGGCTGCAGGCCGAAGGCGCCCCAGATACGCCAGATCGACGTGTGCGACAGCCCCGCCTCCTTCGCCATCGAGCGCAGCGACCAGTGGGTGGCGTCCGCAGGCCGCGAGGTGAGCGTCCGCTCGATCACTTGCGCCACCTTCTCGTCCTCGATGGTGCGTGGCCGTCCCGGACGGGGTTCGTCCGACAGCCCCTCGATGCGGTCCTTGACGAAGCGCCTCCGCCACTTGCCGACGGTGTGTTCGTGCACGCCGACCTCTGCGGCCACCGCCTTGTTGCCAAGCCCGTCCGCGCAACGCAGGATCATGCGGCAGCGATCCGACATGGAGCGCGCCACACGGTGGCGGCGAACCTGTGCTTCCAGAAACGACCGTTCCTCACCGCTCAAGACCAGGGCCGCCAGCGGCCGTCCCGTACCGCGCGCCATCGAGATGACCTCCTTTGTCCGACTCGGAGGGCCACCCTACAATGAACCTTAATTCAGTGCCAGGTGACTAGGTAGTTGCCATAGACTTGGTAGAAGTGAGGAGGACCTGGCTGACCCGAAGGGTTCGGAGTTTGGAGCGTTGTTGTCTTCGTTTCACGCTCCGGTGAGGCCGGATGCGGAAGCAGTGGCGGGCGTCGCGGAGATTGGCAAGAAGATCGCAGACGATTGGAGCAAATTGGTGAATCAGTGGTTGCGGTGGGGACGACGGTTTGCCGGCCGTGTCAGACTTCAAGCGAAGACACTGAGCGAGTCCTTTCGGCAGGATTGCCGGGGACAGCGCAGATTTGCAACGTGAGAGAGTTCTCGGTCATCCACGAGAGCTCGTCCGACCATGCAAGGAGTTAAACTGTGTGCGCCTATTGCTTAGCGGTTTCTTCGGCTCCCCGAGTAGACGAAAGGTTCCCGCCGATGCTCCCGGTGATCCGAGCCGCGGCGTTCTGGATCGAATCCCGCGCAAGATGGGCGTACCGCGCGGTCGTCTGTACCTGCGTGTGACCGAGCAACTTCCCGATCATCGTGAGGCTCTCGCCCAAGGCCAGCGCTCTCGAAGCGTACGAGTGGCGAAGGTCGTGAATTCGCACGTCCTTCAGCTCGGCGCGCGCGCGGATGCGGCGCCACGGCTTCTGCAGATCGGTGATGTGGGAACCCGGCAGCCTGCCGCGGATGACCCAGGGATTGCCCTCCTCGCGGGGCAGGTCGGCCAGTACGGCGCGGGCCTCGGGTCCGAGCGGGACAGCCCGGCCGCCAGTCTTTGCGTCGGGCAGCTCGATGCAGTCGTCCCTGACATATTCCCAGCGCAGGAACTGGATTTCCGAGAGCCGGCAGCCGGTCAGCAGCAACAGGCGGAAGGCGGCGACCGCGGAGGGCATCTCGCTCTCGGCCTCGCGGAGGACCTCGCCGAGGCGCTCGGTCTCCTCCGGCGACAGGAACCGCTCGCGCTTGTTCTCCTTGTAGCGCTTGACGTGGCGGCAGGGATTTGACCCGTCTGGCCGCAGGCCCCAGACCTCGGCGAGCGAGAACATCTTGGAGAGCACGCCCAGCGTCCGGTTCGCTTGGTAGGGCTTGTCCCGCAGGTCGAAATGCAGCTTGGCGATGTCCTTGCGCTCCACCTCGGCGATCTGCATCTCGCCGATCGCGGGGTCGATGAAGAGCTCGACTGACCGCCGGTACTCCCCCTGGGTGCTGGGCTTGCAGTGGGTGGGGACATACTCCTTGAGGAACCGCCTGCCGAGCTCGGTCATGACCGGCTCGGCCTTCCGCTTCGCATCCGCCTCGCGCGGATCGATACCGCTCTTCGTCTGGGCCAGGATCTCCAGCGCCGCGACCCTTGCCTCGTCCGGGGTGATGCGGCCGTGCTGTCCGATGGTGAACCAGCGCAGCTTGCCGCGCACGCGGGTCTGGAGGACGTAGTTCTTCCGGCCCGACTTCCGGACCCGAACGCCGAAGCCGGTCAGCTCCCCGTCCCAGTAGACGGTATCGGCGCCGTTGGCCTTGAGGGCCTCGACGGCGCGTCTGGTGAGTTTCGGGATGCGGTTTGCCATGGCCAGAAATCCTTGACGCCGGAAGGGCGTTCTAGCAAACTGGCAAACTATTGGCAAACACTTTGCATCAACTCGTGGCTTACCTCAGGCGGCGCATGCGTATGATAGAAGGCGGGAAAGGCCAGTTAATCAGCCATTTATCATCACTCAGCTGTCGTCAGCTTACGTGAGACGCAGAATGGCACCAAACTCATAACCTGAAGGTCGTAGGTTCAAATCCTACCCCCGCAACCAAAGAAAACGCCGCTAAGACAATATCTTAGCGGTGTTTTCAGTTCCGGACAACCTCTTCCGAAACGACCTTCGGAATGTCCTCGGAACGGAATCTGGAAAACTCGCGCCACTGACCTGAGCGCCCGCTTGCGGTTGACGCATGGTGAGCATCCGGCGAAGACCCTTTGTCACCGTTGGGACAGAATAGTGGCGGTGACGCGACGCGTGGCGAACGCGGAGCTGCCGGCCCGGCAACGTCCGAGACGCGCGCAATCCGACTCGAATCATTGGCGTGCAACAGTAACCCTCCAGTGTAGGCCGCCTGTTCGGATCTGGGGAGTGTTGCCATGCTGAGCGCCGGGAAGTGGGTGCTTCGTAAGTGTCCACTTATCAATTGGTGGACGCTTGGCCGATGTCGATTGGCGAGGAGAAGTCGGGCGCGGCAGACGGCGGATCGGTTGGTCGCCGTCGTCGGCGGTGGAGCGAGGCACAGAAGCGGCAGATCGTTGCGGAGACCCACGAGCCGGGGGTCTCGGTGCCGATGGTGGCCCAGCGCTACAACCTCAACGCCAATCAGATTTTCAGGTGGCGGCGTCTGTTTCACGAGCCTGAGCGCGCCGGCAGGGCTGGCCGGTTCGTGCCGGTGGTGGTCGGGGCCGCACCGGGCCGGGAGGCCGTCACGGCGGCGATTGGCGTCCCCCCGAGGAGGTAGGGGCGGAGGAATTGCCGGCGACAGGCCGGATGGAGATCGTGCTGGCGGGCGATTGCCGTGTGATCGTCGACCGGGCGGTCGACTCCTCGGCGCTGTCGCGCGTGATCGCGGTGCTGGAGCGGCGATCATCCCGGTTCCGAGCGGGCTTCGGGTCTGGCTTGCGACCAGGGTCACGGACATGCGTCGGGGCATGAACACGCTGGCGCTGCAAGTTCAGCAGGAGCTTGGGCGCGATCCCCATGTGGGGGATCTCTAAGTCTTCCGCGGACGCAGAGGCGATCTCTTGAAGATTCTCTGGCACGACGGTATCGGGATATCGCTTTATGCCAAGCGTCTGGAACGGGGCCGGTTCCCCTGGCCGTCGACGGTGGGCGGAGCGGTATCCATCAGCGCAGCGCGACTCGGCTATCTGCTGGAGGGGATCGAGTGGCGCAACGCGGTGCAGACCTGGCGTCCGTCGCGGGCGGGCTGAGGCCCAGCAACACAATCCGCGTGGTCCGGTACGATTAGCAATTGCCGTGAGCGGACGAATCTGATTCGTTGCCGGCCCCATGACCGGCACGGCCCGCTGCGACGTTGAAGCCCTCGAAGCAGCGCTTGCGGCATCGCAGGCGTGGGCGGCTGCGGCCGAGGCGCAAATCGCTTCCCTGACGCTGATGATCGAGATGCTCCGCCGCGCCCTTTACGGGCAGCGGTCCGAGCGCAAGGAGCGCCTGCTCGACCCGCCACCCTGTCGCGAGCAACGGATCGCTCGGGGAAGCCAGGGATCGATTCTTCCACCCATTCGGGCGGGTTGAGCCAGCGGTCGCGCAATTCGACCGACCTCCGCGATGCTCCGGCGATGGCTATGGCCCGGGCCACAGTTGAGGGAACTTGACGGACTTTGTCAGGTGGTGTTCGGTCGGGGAGCGAGGCGCATATGTGCAGTGTGCTGGGGGCGTTCGCATGTACAAGCCTCGGCGCCTGCAGGTCTAACCCCCACCATCTGACAGCCCCCTGCCTGCGCGATTGGCGAGATCAGCCGGGGTCATCTTCATTTCCTCATCCTTGGTTCCCCGAAACACACCGAGCAGAAGCGCTGTAGCGATCGCAGTGACGGCGAGGACAGGGGAGACGCCCAACGCAATGGAGTAGGGTGCCGGGTCGCAATATCGCCCGCACTGGTTCGTTGGAAATGCCGTCATCCATATCATGGCCATGAAGACGCCAATAAGCACAACAGCAACACCCGCAGCCCAATACCGAAGGAAGAGAACTTGTTGCCGCAGCCAGTGCCGGACCTTGGCCTCTTGCCGAGTCTCTCTGGCGATAGCCTCCCGTTCGGCCGCTTCTGCCCGCTCTTGTCCACGCGCTGGATCGAGTTCTGGGTCAGTCGGCGGGATCTCGGGTCCGTTGCTCATTTTCTTGCGCCAATCGGAGTTTATTGTCGAAGTGCCTCTTGATCAGCTCGTTGGGGATTTTCTTTCCACGACCCCTGGTGCGGATAGTCTCGTCCCACGGACCGCCCTCAATGTGGGTGAGATCAGAGAGAATGAATGGAGCCTCGTGTCCGTAGGTGCGAAGTGTATCGCTGATTATCTTCCGGGTGTCCTGATCGATCTCTTGCCCATTTCTCAGCTTCAGGGGAGTGAGATCGGTGACGTGCTGCTTTCGGAAGCCGAAGTAAACGTCATTCACGACAGGGCCGTATTGCCAAGCGTTGACGGCCTGCTTTATGAGCGGCCGGCCGTGGATGGCGAGATTCCATCCATGGGCGAAGAAGATCAGCTTGAGCAGTTTCATCAAGCCGATCTGGATGCCCTCTTCATCGGCTATCTTCAGGATCTCGTTCGCGATCTGGCGAGCGTCGTAAGCCATGGCAGCCTCCAATGGGGGATTGGCGACGCCGCGCCGCTGCGTTCCTGCACAAAAAAGGCCGACCGAGCGTTAGCTGTCAAGCCGGCCCGCCCCTCGATCGACTTCTTTAATGGTGGGTCTTAAGTGTCGTCAGGTTCTACCTGACGGACACGCGGCGCGGTACCGGCTCTAGTTCGGCCGAATGGTATTTCCCCATTGCGTCTCCGAATACATCGCCTGCCGAATTGGGAAAAAGCCTTTCCGCGCTCTCATGGACATGACTCTCGCTCCCTGTGGGTGTGCGACTCTCCCTTTACGATGATCATCGTAACGGCGATTTGGGATGAGCGTCAACGACCGGCGGTCTACGCCCGCCGCGATCTCGGCCTGGGCTTCCAGCATTTCGTTGAACAGTTCGAGCACCGCCGCGTCGGTCATCGCCGCAAGCGACGGACCCGCCTGCAGGTTCACAACTCCAACGGAGGGGTCCGCGTACTCGATGACGGCCGTTTCGCCTTCGCGCGTGATCCGGACCTGGTCGGGTGAGGCCGGCCGCGGTCTCTTTAGTCTCATCCTTCCTCCGCCACCACCCGCCGGTGCCGCGCCCCTCCCGCGGCGCGCGGAGTCCCCCGACGCATTTTCAGCACTTCCCGTATGGCATCCGCGCCGGACCCAACGCACGGGTCCGACAAGTTCCCGGAGCAGTCCGTTGCAGCACTACAGCCATCCCCGCTCGCGGAATGCGTCGAGATCAGCGCCGGGCGGCGCGTACCAGCCATCCGCCCCGTATCGGGCGCCCATGCTGAACGCTACTTCCTTGTTTCCATAGGGAATCCGAAGCGGCGTCGGCGAACCCGCACTCGCCTGTGCCGTACCGGGCGAAACTTGCGTCCGGGCTGTCTTCGACCCGGGCGCCCGACGCGATCCAGTCGCTTTCGATCTCTCCGTGCCCGGCTGGGCTGCTCCCGCCTTACGCGCCTTCCCGCTCCGTGAGGCGGCGCTACCCGTCCCCCCGCCCGTATTCGTTGCCTCCCGTCCCGGGTTCCGTCGTGGGGCGTGTTCATTGAGGACTTCGTGTATCCGGCCGGCGCCTTGATCCCCTTGCTCTTCGCGATCGAGGCCGCGAACTTCCTCATCTTCGCCGTCGGCGGCCGGTTCCCGCCGCTGCCACCGGCTTCGCCGAGGCCCACGGCCTCCCCATCAGCACCGCGCTCCCCGAGCCGGCCGATGATGCGCCGGGCGGAGTCGCACACCGCATTGATCGCCCCCGTCATTTCCTGGCGGCCGGTCAACACATCGTCGAGCAGGCACTCGAGCTCCGCCGTCACGCCCGGGTCCAACAGCGCGGGATCGGCTCGCTTCAGCACACCGAACAGCACGAGGCCCCGGTCGGTGGGTACGATGTTCTTTCCCCGCGCCGTCAGGAACCCCTGCTTCTTCAAGCCAGAGATGATCTCCGCCCGCGTCGCCGGCGTGCCAATCCCCTTGGCCTCCCGAAGCCGCTCGCGGAGTTCCTCGTCCTCGACGAATCGCCACGCGTTCTGCATCGCCTCAATCAGAGTGCCTTCCCGGTAGCGCGGCGGAGGGCGCGTCTCCTTGTCCTCGATCTCCGGATCGCGGAGACGCGCGGTCTCGCCGTCCTGCAGGGGAGGCAGCGCCTGCGCCGCCTCGCCCTTCTCCTCGTCGGGGCGCCAGTCCGGAAAGGCGCGGCGCCAGCCGGCTTCGATGGGCTGGCGTCCGGTGGCCCGGAACTCGAACCCCAGCACGTCCAGCGTCACCGTGGTCTGCCGGTAGCGGTAGTCCGGCATGACCGAGGCCAGGCAGGACCGCGCGACCGCATCGAACAGCTTCTTCTCGTCTGCCGAGAGACGCGGCCAGACCTCGCGCAAGTCGCCGATCCGGTTCACGTTGGGGACGATCGCGTGGTGGCTCGCCCCCTCCAGCCCCTTGTCGTGGAAGGCGCCGTTTCGGCCCTTGCGAATCGCTGGCGGCGACGGCACCGGGATATCCGCGTAAGCCCTGGTCGTGGACACTCTCTGGCCGCTGGTGCAGCAGGGCACACTTGCGATCCCGCGCGGCGGTTATCTGATTCGGCGCGGACGCGGGCGTATCATCGTCGAGCCGGCGCAGCGGCAGGTCCGCGCGTGACGAACGCAGCCACAGCGCGGGACGTGGATCGAGATCGAAGCGTCTGGCGAGCGTTGGCCGGTGCCAGCGACAATCTCGAGTTTTCGGTTGTCAACGATCTGAGCGGCATCAGCAGCGCTGCCAGCAGGATCGACGCATTTTGCGCTGCTCACGGCCTGGCGGCCGGCATTTCCTTCGATTTCTCTCTGGCGATAGACGAGCTGGTGACCAACACCGTCGGCTACGGCTATGACGACGGTGGGGATCGCTGGATCGATCTCTGCCTTCGCCTCGAGGGCCACACGCTGACCATGGTGATCGCGGACGACGGCAAGGCCTTCGATCCGTTGCAGGCGCCGGAGCCGGACTTGTCCACTCAGGTGGAGGAGCGCGCCAGGGGCGGCCTCGGCATCCATCTCGTTCGCAAGACGATGGACGCGGTGGCGTACCGGCGGGAGAACGGCCGCAACGTGGTGACGCTGACAAAGAGCACTGTGGCGGGCGACACGGGGTGAGCCCAATCGCGCCAAGGCCGGGCGAGCGGGATCGCTGCCGCGATGTCGATTTCGCCCACGTGGCAGTTACGCAATTCAACGGGTGGCCATGCCTGCTCGGCATTTTGCCGACGTCTGCATACTTGCCGAGCCCCGGTCCCCAACGAGCCGAGCCTGCGTGATCGACACACCCGATTCCTTATGGGCGGCGCCGGTCCGCGGCGCGGCAATGCCTCGCCTTCCAGTGCAGCCCGCAGTGGAGCCTGCCGGCGAGTCGCCGCCGGGAGACGCCACGCACTGGTGCAATCGTTGCGGCCGCGACACGGCCCCTCCAATCTCTTGTCCGGCAGCCGGCCGATCCTGGCCATCGAGCGTTCGCCTTCGTCGTCGAGGGGACCCGCCCGGCGATCCTGTCCCGGTCCCCTCGTCAAGCTTGCCCGTTTCGGGCATCGCCTACGGGTTGGAAAGCGAAACGATGACCCCGGCGTGGTCCGAAGGCCAGAGGCCCGAAGCAAGGCGCTCGGAGGGAAGATCGCCGACGGTGCCCGCCGCAATGACCGACGATCCGTCGACATTGCGAACGAACATGTGGTCGATCCGCACCGACAGGCCGCTCTCCGCATTGCGAAGGTCGGAGGCCTGGCAGCACGTCGCCCCGGTCCCGGCGCCGTCCTGCCAGGCATCCTCGTATCCCTGCGACGTCAGCAGGTCGTAGACCTCCCTGGAAGGATCGCCCTGCGGTGCGCCCGCGTCGGAATTGAAGTCTCCCGACAGGATCAGGGGAAGGGTCTCGCCTTCGAGAGCCGCGAGCAGCTCCCGGGCCTGCGCTTGCCGGACTTCGCTCGAGAACGCCTCCAGGTGCGTGTTGACGAAGCGCCAGGTGCGTCCCGACACGCGGGCATCGAGGGCCACGTAGCCCCGCCTCACCGAGATCCCGAGAGGCGACGTCAGCATGGCCTCGTAGTTCGCCGCTTCGATGCGCGACACCGCAACGTCTCCCCGCACCAGTATCACGTCGAACGTCGTCATGCGGACATCGTCGAACGATCCGCCTTCCGCCGGCATCGGCATCTCGACATCGGTGTTCTGCACGCTCGCGGCGATCTCGTAGTCCATGTCTGCCGCCTCCATCGCAGCCATGAGCACCGACTGAAAGTCCAGGACGACGGCTTCGGCGTTCGGCCCGGCCTGTCCCGTCAGCATGTCGCCCGGCGTTTGCCGGCGGATCAGCGTCATCTCTTGCAGCGCGACCAGATGGGGCCGGCGTTCGGCAATGGAGCCGGCGATCGCGGCCAGGCGCTCCGGCGCGGCGGAGGCGCCGAACTCCCGGTACAGGGCCGCCACCCTCAATGGAACTTCCTCCCGGGGTGCGGACAGCACGGCGCCCGTGTCTCCGCCCAGGTAGACATTGTAGGTCATGACCGTGAGCGGCTCGCTGTCGGCCTCTGCCTGCGCGGCAATCAACAGTATCGCGGTGAGAAGGACTGGAATGGCTGCCCAGCGGGCGGTCACTTTCGCCATTTGGGGTTACCTGTCAGGTTCGGCGCCGGCGGCAGGGCCTGCTGCGTGCGCACCGGGTTTGCGGTGCCGCGGCCGGCGTGGACAGCAAGCCCGCGCCGGGCGCCGCTCCGAGCCTATCGCAGCAGGCCAGGCGCCGCCACCGGGCGCCGACCGCGGGGGCAGCAGCCGGCCACACCGTCCCCGTGCACGAGAGTCACGGCGTTTGCCACTCGCAGCTCGCCACCGAAACGGACCGGTTTTCCGCAAGGTAGCGCGTGGAATAGGTGCAGGCTCCGCTCAGCCCGGCATACTTGCCGGTGCCCCCAAGAAACTCCCGCTGCCCCTCGCCGCCGCCGCCCTCTTCGGTATCGCCCGCAGTCCTCCTTGCAATCCAGAACCACGTGTCGCCCGACGTGTCCGTGTTCGTGCAAGGCGCTTCGAGGTCCATGCCGGCATCCGTCTTCGTCCCGTAGACGAGACACACCACGAGGCTGCTCTCGCCCTCCGCGAAGGGACCCCCGCTGCTTCCCGTGATAGTCGTCGTCCCGCGCAAGGTGCCGCCCGTGACCGTTCCGCCTGCGTGGTCGAACGTGACATAGTCGCGCACGAAGCTGGTGACCAGATCGGCGGTGCCGCTTTCGCCTGCGAAGGCGGTGCCCGCCGCGCACCACAGAACGATCGAGGCTGCCGCAGCGACCGGCACGCGGCGCAGCCGCCGAAGACTGGTGAATGAAAACGTCATGACCGGTTCTCCCTCTACACCGCTTCCAGGCGATATGTGCCATGCCCGTCCCGAAGCCGTCGAGTCCGACGTTCCTGGAGACGGGTGTGGGTGTTCCGCGCGCCGCTGAAGATCGGTGCGCCATAGCCGCCCCAGACCCCAGGCAGCCGCTCCGAGGGTGCAATCGACTCCGGGCACATCACGACCCGGCGACGTAGCCGTCCATCTGATCGATCGTTACCCCCGTCCGCCCGCACCGAAGCCGCGCGGCCGGGCGGCCTCTTCAGAGATGCATGGAGCGCTGCCGGGTCGTCTTCTGCACCCGGTCGGCCGACGCGTGCCGGTCGGCCTCCGCGGAACGGCCGGAGACGGCGTGTTGCTTCACCTCCCGGCGGTCGAACGCCTGTGCGATCCCGGCCAGGCGATCCATCGCCGCACGCATATCCATCTCGGCGAGATTGAGAACCGGGTTCCGGTGTTGCAGCGCGAGGCGGATGGCCATTCCCGTGCCGCCGTAGTCCTGGCCGTCCCGGGTCCAGCACACCACGGCGTGCGCCGGCTGTCTCAGATCGGTTCCCAGCAGGACCGCGACGTTGCGGGCGTGAAGGTCCCGCACCTTCGCCGCGCAGCGCTCCCACGCGGGATGGTGGGGTTCCGCGAGCGGGCGCATGGCGCCGATCTCCGCCGGCGTGAGCACGCGGCATGCGCTCCCCTGCCAGCCGTTGTAGCCGCTCCAGGGCACGATCACTTCCCGCCGGTCGGGGGGCGCGGCGGCGGCGAAGGCGTTGTCGGCCCCGTCCGTGCCGCCGGTACGCAGCCGCCAGCCGCGCTCGCCGAGCCGTTCCGCGATCTCCCGCATGTGGGCGAGCACCGGCTCGGGCGTCTCGCGGGCGCCGACCCCGGCATAGATCGGCACCCGGGGCGTCGCCTCCGTGCGCTCGGGGACACTGAAGACGGGAATGCCGAGCTGGCGCGCCTTGTCGACCAGGTTGCCGATGATGCCCGATCCGGGGAACGCGATGACGCCCCTGGGCAGCAGGTTCAGGAGCTCGTCGTTCCTGCGGAAGGGCGCGGCCTTGCCATGCGCCTTCCAGTCCGGCGCGACGCCCACGGTTGCAGCGTACTATTGTCCAGACTGGAATAGCAGATCGATTTTGCTGAATTTCTTCGTGAACGCGACGATCGACGACGTGACTGCCTGCCTGGATGCTAGCGCAGGCCGATCGAGGTGATGAACCTGCTGGTGAGCTCGAGCAGCGGGGCCATGACCAACCTGTCGAGCGGTCCGGTTGCTGCGGTGGACGGCGATGACGGGGCGACGACGATCCACACGGTGGGGCTGGGGCGGCGGTTACGCCGACACGCCGACACATCAGAACGCCGCGTTGGCGCCTATCAGGAAGACGTCGGAGCGGGCCGAGGCGTCGCTGATGGTGCGATCGTGCATGACGTTGCCGTCCTCGTCCCTGATGCTGCCGCCGCTGATGAAATTGAGGGGCGCGAAGCCGTCCACGCGGATGTATTCTGCGAAGAGCTTCACGCTGGGCAGGACGAACCAAGCGGTTCCGAGCACGAGCTGGTCCTGCTTCTCCCAAGGCGCGCCGCCAGGACCGGCTTCGAACCGGCTGAACTCGGCTGAAATGTCGAGCGGGTCGCCGCTCAAGTCGAATCGATATTTGGCCCCGATATCGAAGCTGGTGACCTCGCTGGACGCGAACTCCGGCATGCCGGGATTGAAGGTGCCGGGCCAAACGTCGACAGTCTCTGCGAACTCCGCCTTGAGCGTGAAATCGTCCGCGACAAGACGCCCGTAAATGTCGAACGCCGGGTTGTTGTCCTGGCAGGACATGAAATGAGTCACAGGGTAGTCCTGGCAGTAGGCCGATCCACGCAAGAGCGAGCCGCCCAATAGAAGTGACTTGGCCTCACCCAGCCTGAAGTCGTAGTGCGCATCCACTGCAAGATTATTCACCTTGCTCGGCACCGCGGTCCCCTCGACCGGGGTGTGGGCGGCCCGGAACTGCGCTCCGCCCTGCACGACCATGACGGAGACGTTCATTCCGTCGCTCGCGTATCCCACCGTCGCTCCGTTGGCCATGGCGCCGAAAGCGTGCCAGACGGTCGACGCCGTAAAGGGATTGACGGTATCGGTCAGGCCGAAGGGCACCGCCATCTTGCCGAGGCTAGCATAGAAGGGTGAGCGATCAAGGTTGCCGAATAGCGCGTAGGCGCGGCGCATCTGGAGCTGGTTGCGCTCCAGATCCGTATTGGTGCCGGCGCCGAAGCTCTGCTCCGGATCGAAGAGTACCTGCGCGTGGCCCGTGATCCAGTCGCCGAGTGTGGTCGTAAAGCCAAGTTGTGCCGAGTGGATGGTCGCCTCGGAGACCTCGTCTCCCATCTGATTGGTCGAGGTCGGATGGCGCATCAGATAGCCGAACTTCTCGGCTCTGTTGCTTGTCTGATAGTTGGCGATCGCGGTGACCGCCCCTTGTAGGTTCACGCTATTGGGCGCGAGCGTTCCGTCCTGCCTGAGCTCGAGGATCAGGCGCTGCTTGCGGTTGATGTCGGTCGTCGGGTCGAGGATTTCGAAACCGTACTCGGAATCGATCTTGACGAACTGACCGGTGGTGCCGTCCGGCGTTGGAGCGGCAGTCTCCGACGCGGCGTCCTGTCGCCCGGCCCGTTCGGACCTGAGCGCGTCGATTTCCTGACGGAGTTCGTGGTTTTCCGCCTCGAGCCTGTCGAGACGTTCGATGAGATTATCTAACGTGCTGTCGGCACGCGCCGCCCCCATCGTCAGGATCAGGGTCGCCGCAAGACCGACGCACAATGCAAAGGGCAGGAGCCCGAGACCGTAGCGGATCCCGCGGCGGCCGCTTTCCAGTCCGTTCGGAAAAGCCTCCCCGGGTTCTGCTTGCGCACCCGTTGCAATACCGCCTCTACACCGCTGACCGCGAGGTCCCGTATGGTTGCTTTCCATAGAGGCCGCCCCTCTCAACTCCTGCTATCGGGAGGACTTCGCGTTCCCCCAGCTATGTTGTTAAGCCCGCAGATTGGACGCCGATTGGCGCGCTAACACGTTGATTCACTTCGATTCAGGGGGGTCAAGCGGCGATGCCGAACAACAGCCGGGACTCGACAATTTCTGGATGTGCTGCGGGGCGGGGATCGGCATCACCCAGGGGCCCGGCGCGGGCAAGTATCTCGCGCAGTGGCTGGTGCACGGCCAGACCGAGGTCAACGTGCGCGAGATGGAGGCGCGGCGGTTCGGCGACTGGGCGGTCGGCAAGTACGGCGTCGAGAAGGCGGTCGACGAGTACCAGCAGATGTACGAGGTCCATTATCCCGGCGAGTACCGGGAGGCCGGCCGGCCGGTCAGGGTAACGCCGATCCACGACAGGCTCGCCGCGCGCGGCGCCGTGTTCGCCGAAACATTCGGCTGGGAACGCGCCAAGTGGTTCGCGCCGGAAGGCGTCGAGGAGCGCTACAGCTTCTGCCGCACGAACTGGTTCGACGCGGTGGGCGAGGAATGCCGCGCAGTGCGCGAGCGGGTCGGCGTGCTCGACCTTACGGCGTTCTCCAAGTTCGACGTGACCGGCCCCGACGCGGCTTCGTTCCTCGACCGCATCCTGGCCAACCGCGTGCCGGGAGAGGGCCGGATCGCACTGGCCCACGCGCTCACAGCGCTCGGCGGCATCGAGAGCGAGTTCACCGCCACACGGCTGGGCGCCGACCGGTTCTATCTACTGTCGGCCGCCGTCGCGCGGCTTCATGACTTTGACTGGCTGGTCCAGCACCGTCGCGCGGACGAGGACGTGGAGATTGCCGACGTGACCGACGATTACGGCGTTCTGCTGGTCACCGGCCCACGCGCGCGCGACCTGCTCGCCCGGCTGACCGACGCCGATCTCGGCAACGTTGCGTTCCCCTGGCTGTCGGTGCGCGCGATCGAGGTCGCGGGCGTGCCCGCGCGGGCGCTCCGGGTGTCCTATGCGGGCGAACTCGGCTGGGAGCTGCACCATCCGATGGAGCGCATGGCGACCCTCTACGATGCCGCGATGGAAGCGGGCGAGGGCTACGGCGTCGCCGATGTCGGCCTCTACGCGCTCGACGCGCTGCGCATGGAGAAGGGCTACAAGGCCTGGGGGCTGGAGTTGACGACCGAGATCACGCCGATCGAGGGCGGGCTGGAGCGCTTCGTCGACTTCGACAGCCCGTTCATCGGCCGCGATGCCGTGCGCGAGCGGGCCCGCAAGGGCGTCGAGAGCCGGCTGGTCTATCTCGCGGTCGACGCCGTTGACGCCGACGCACACGGCAGCGAGCCGGTCTATGCCGACGGCCGCATGGTCGGGCTCACCACCAGCGGCGCATACGGATACGCCGTCGGTCAAAGCATCGCCTTCGCCTTCGTCGAGCCCGATCGCGCCGAGCCCGGCAGCGAGCTCGAGATCGCGATGCTCGGCGACCGCCACGCGGCCCGGGTGCTCGCCGAGCCGCTTTACGATGCCCGGAACCAGCGATTGAGAGCATGAAGCGGCGAAGCCGCACTGTATGGGCGTGCCTGCAATGAACGAAATCCTGGCCAAGGCTGATTTGTTTCGGACCGCTCTATCGCAAGTCGCCTGTTTGCCCCTCGCGCTCTGTTAGATGGCGCGTCAGTCCATTCTCGGCGTCTCCGCGCTCACACCGCAGATCGCTCCCGAACTCGAATGCTGTCCGACCCCAGCGGCCCACTCCAATCGAGGGGCAGTATTTGGTACGTCAACACGCGAACACGGTCCGAGACAGCCTGCGTCGTCAGCTCCAGGAGATGGATCCGTTCGCCTTCGAGTACCTGATTAGACGGCTGCTCGAGGAGATGGATTACCAGAACGTGGAAGTCACATCCCGGACGAGCGATGGCGGAGTAACCGCGTGCCCGTCCCGCCGATCCGGAGGCCGCCGATGACCGATCCCGACACCGTTTCCGCCGACTACACGCTGCGCCCGAGCGAGCTCGCCGCCACCCTGGCGCCGCTGGTCGAAGCCCGCCAGCCGACTATCCTTTGGGGAGCTCCAGGCTGCGCCAAGAGCGCGCTCGCCCAACAGACCGCGGCCGGGGCCGCGCGCCGCTATGTCGACGTGCGCGCGCTGCCCCGACGAGTTCGACAACCGGCCGCTGTGGGAAGCCCCGCCGCACATGAAGACCCGGCCCCATGGCGAGCTGACCTTCGCCGAGAAGCGCACCCGGTGAGCGCGCTTCCGGTATCTGATGGTGCGGTGATCGGGTTATTCGATGGTTGCCGGGTCAGGTTCGGAGGAACGCTGTCGGGGTGTCGGACGGCCGTCGACGCGTCAAGCCGCTGCGCGGCTCCTTCGCTTCGCTCCGGCCCTTCGGGTGACCCGCCGCCGTCCATCCGACGGAGTGCATCCATGGCCGTAAGCAGAGCTTTCGGCCATGAGCCGATCGCTCGACGCGGTACGGCGATGGAAGCTGGCGGGGGGTGTTACCCGTTACCGTTACCCTGCCTCCCTAGGGGTTCGAGGCGGTAACGGTTTTCGGTAACACGTCGTTGCGGCCCCGACCATTGACAGCGGCTGGGGGCGTGGCGTTGTCGGCGGTGAGGCGGTATCCGCCTTCGGCAGCGCGCTCGACGCGTCCTTCGCGGACGAGCTTGTGCAGCGCCTCGGCGACGGTTGCCGGCCGGGTCGCGGCGCGCTCGCGGATCTGGCGCTGGGAGAGCGGCGCGTCGGCGTCGGCGAGTGCCTGGAGGATACGCCGTTCGGGGGTTTCCGGCTCCGGCGCGGCTTCGGCCGGCGCCGGGCGCCGGAGGCGCAAGGCGGGTCCCT
The DNA here is from genome assembly GCA_965207055.1 of Alphaproteobacteria bacterium. GTDB lineage: Bacteria > Pseudomonadota > Alphaproteobacteria > UBA828 > UBA828 > WTGU01. Next base: position 633,396 of record CBDBLP010000002.1, read on the forward strand.
CGCCGTCATCGGCGAGTTCGATTTCGACATCGTTGAGGCCCGGGGCGGCGCGATGCTCGACGGTCATGACGATCTGCTTGTCCCGCCGGCGCAGGTACAGATTGCTGTCCCCCCATGCGTGCAGCTCGGACGATCCCCTGAGCGCCTGGCCCGGCCGGGCGGCGCCGCTCTTGCGGGCATGGTGGACGAGCAGGATTGCGGTCTCGAAGCGTCGCTGTATGTCGCGCAGGAAGCCGAGGATGGGGGCGACCTCGGCGACGGCGTTCTCGTCGACGCCGTGGAGGCGGACCAGGGGGTCGAGGACCACGAGGCGTGGCCCGACGCGCTCCACGGTCTCCATCAGGCGCTGGCGGTCGTTGCGGTGGTCGAGGCGGAGGATCGGGACGTCGATGACGGCGATGTCGAGGGTCTCGAACCGGGCGCCGGCGGCGCGGGCGATGCCCTCGAGGCGGGCTCGCACGATGTGGCCGGCATCCTCGGCGGCGAACAGCAGGACCGGTCCGGGCTGTTCGGCGGCGAAGCGGCGCAGGCAGGGCACGCCGGCGGCCACGGCGACGGCGAGGTCGAGCGCGAGGAAGGACTTGCCGCACTTGGGTTCGCCGCCGACGATGCCGACCGCCTGGCGCGCCCAGAGCCCGTCGACCAGCCACTGCTGCCGGCGCGGCCGGTTCTCGAGGTCGGCCGGGGTTCGGGTCGGGAAGCCCTTCATCGCCGATTTGCCCTGCGCGGCGGGGCCTCGCCCCAGGTCTCCAGGAAGAGCTTCTCGTCGAGCACCTCGCGATCCTGTTCGGCGGCGATGGCGAGCAGGGTATCGGCCATGACGGTGAGCGTCCTGGGGTTGCCCGAGGCATGGGCGCAGAGCGCGTCCTTGAGGTCGGCGGTCATCAGCGCCGGGTTGCCGGCCTCCTGCAGCAGGTGGTCGAGCAACCGGGCGAGTTCTTCGTGTTCGGCGGGCGCCATGACGAGGCGCTGTCGGATGCGCGAGGCGAGCGGCCGCAGGTCGGGTTGGCCGAGCCTGTCGAGCAGGCGGTTGTCGCCGGCCAGGACGACCGAGAGGATGGCGCGCGAGTCGAAGTCGATGGAGCCGAGCAGGCGGATCTCGGACAGCACCGTGACGTGCAGCTCCTGGGCTTCGTCGATCAGCAGCAGGGGCCGCATGCGGGTGTCGTCGAGATGGGCGAGCCAGCGCTCGCGCAGCCCCTTGAAGCTGGTCCATCGGCTGCCGGTGACCAGGGTGATGCCGAACAGCTCGCCCATCTCGCGGTAGAAGTCGCCGAGACGCGAGGACGGGTGGGAGAGCGCGGCGACGCGCAATCCGTCGGTGCGGGCGAGCCGGTCGGCGAGCAGGCGAAGCGCGACGCTCTTTCCGGTGCCGGGCTCGCCGGTGATCAGGGCGAAGCCACCCTGGCGCACCAGGTGGTGCTCCACCCGGTGGCAGAAGCTGTCGACGGCGGGGGTCGCCATGAGGCCGTCGAACGGCAGCTCGCTTGAGAAGGGGTTCCACTTGAGGCCGAAGAAGGTGAGCAGTTCGCGGTTCATGAGGGGTCTCCCTGTTGGTCGTCCTTGTCGGGACGGGGGCTTGCGGCATGGGGCAGCCAGGCCGGCGGCAGGCCCGTGGCGGCCTGGTTGTCGAGGATGCGCCTGAGCAGCGGCGCGGCTTCGCCCCCGGCGGCGCCGGGGCTGCCGCCGCCATCGTCATCGCCAGGGGCGGTGGGGCGGCGCATGCCGCCGGCATTGCCGCGCTTGTCCAGCGGATAGAGGGTGCACAGCCGCTCGCCGTCAGGGGCGTCGACCAGATCGACGCTGGACAGGTCCCAGCGCGCGTAGCGGATCCAGAGCATGTTCAGGTGGCGCCATGGCGCCGGCATCTGGAAGCGCACGCCCTCGACCGAGACGGTTCCGTCCGAGCGCCTCAGCGTGCGCTTCCGGGTGATCCGGAACGCAGCCCTGAGCGTGTCGACGCCGGGACAGGGCCTCGACGCATCGACGCTGTCGAGCAGTCGCTTCATCGGCGTCGTGCCGAGCTCGCGGTGAACGCGGCGGTGGTAGTCCTGCTCGACCCAGGCGACGGTGGCATCGTTGAGCGTCTTCAGGGTGAGCGCCTCGACCCCTTCGAGCATGGCCATCAGGCGGCCCTCGACCGAGGCCCACAGGACCTCCATCTTGCCGTTCTGATAAGGGGCTCCCGCGAGGGTCGTGGAGTGGACGATGCCAAGCCGGTGCAGCCCCTCCTCGACCTCGCCGGCGATCATCGGCGAGCCGTTGTCGCTCATCAGGGCGCGCGGCAGGCCGCGCTTCATGAAGGCCTGGCAGAGCCCGTGGACGAAGACCTCGGCGGTCTCCGCCAGATACCACTGCAGGTGGCAGCCGAGCCGCGAACGATCGTCCAGGAACCCGAGCAGGATCGGCGTCTTCCATTCGCCGGACGGCGTCAGCACGCGGCGCTTCGCATGGTGGAAGTCGCAGTGCCAGAGGCCGTGGCTGCGCTCGACCTCGTAGCTCAGCACCTCGCGCGTCTGCGCGACCGGCTCGGGCTCGCGCTCGAAGCGCCGGCGCCGGCGCTTGCGGACCAGGCCACGGCTGCGCATCGCCCGGGTCAGCGTCGCGTAGGACGGCATCGGGCCGAGCGCGGGGTCGGCCTCGACCAGCGCGCCGAGATTCTCGTAGTGCAGCTGCGCCGACCACGACGGATGCGCCCGGTACTGCTCGCGCAGCGCCGCGAGCAGCGCCGGCGACATCGCCCGCTCGCGCCCGGCATCGGCGCGCGGCCGCCGCCGCAGCGCCTTGACCGGATCGTGCTCGGCCGCCCGCGCCTGGTAGTACCAGCGTTCGATCGTGGAGGCCGCGAAGCGCACCGGACCCCTGCCCGACGGGTGCTCCCAGTCGCGCCGCGACAGCCGCTCAAGCTCCGCCCGCAGCCGCCCTGCCGGCGGCGGCGAGGCCAGCAGCGGCCCGACCACCGCGAACCGCAGCCGCGCCCACCGGTCGCGGCGGCCGTTCCCGTCGTTGCTGTCCATCCCGGCATCCCTCCCTCGCCGTCCTGGGGAGTTGCCGGTGTAGAGCGGCCTATCCGTTCATAAAAGAAACGCTTTCTGCGGGAGATCCCGGCCCGGCGCCGAGCGTGCAAAAGCCGGTCCACGGCATCAGCCAGACCAGGCTGCGCAACAGCCGCGAGCGGAAGCTGGCGCCCCGCACCGAACCCAGCAGCCAGCGCAGCGGCGCCTCGCCGGGCGGCGCTGCAAGCGCGCCCCGCTTGGCCCGCCATTCCCGGGTGAGCGGGAAGATCTCCTGCCACCAGCGCCGCCAGCGCCTCAGCGTCGACGCCGGAACCCCGCACCGCCGCGCGATCGTCTGCAGCCGCACGCCGCCGGCCAGAGCCAGAGCGCTCACCAGGAGGAACACAGCCCCGACATAGAACCGGCGCCCGAAGAAACGCACCGACGGAGGATTCACGCGGCGCCGGCACACCGAACAGCACAGGCTGAAGCGTCGGGCATCGTCCCGAAGATCGGCCGACAGGCCGTACGGCTTGCGCGGGTAGGTCGCGCTGTGAAGCGCCCCGCCGCAGCGCGGACAGCCCGCCGCACGGCAGGTCTCCGTCTCCGCCGCGTCGACCCGCTTCAGGAAAGCCCACACCCGGGCATCGGAAAGCATGGAGTGGCGGAACAGCTTGTGCGACATTGGGGCGTCTCAGATGATTTCACCGTCACCGAGACAAGCCCTCCGGCGGCCTTCTTGCAAGATCGCCGGGGGGCACCCATCCCAAAACCTCGATTAATCCGAGCCGATCAGCCCCAGATCGCCGCTGAAAGCGTGCGCCCGCTCACCCGGCGCATCGAATACAAGGTGCGCAGCGACCAGGACCCCAACTTGCACCCCGGCGACCCGCTGGACCTTCCCGACCTTCGCGCCGCGTTCGAGGATTCGCACCTGCCCGCCATCGTGCACGAGAGATCCTCGACCTTGCCGCCGAGCGCCTGTGCGCGGACGGGACCAAGCTCGCCGACGAACGCGAGAGCATGATCTGGGGACTGGTCAACTGCTTCCACGCCCAGACCCAGCGCCTCGACCGCGCCCTTGACCGGATCGAGCCCGAACTTCGCGATCTGCAGCGCGCGCAGGACGGCACCGAAATCAAGTCGCGCGAGCTGGAGATGCTGACCGACCGGGCGCACAACATGGCCGACCGCCGCGACGCCCTCGAAATCTTCCGCGATTGCGCCGCCGACGCCTACCGCGCCCGCACCGGCGACGTGTGGAGACCGCGTCACGGCTCGCACGCCAGCCGCACCGGCAGCCTGACTTCCGCCGCCATCGACGCCCGCGACTTCATGCGCGCGAGGAAGGACCGCAAGACGCAAGCGCACCTGCCCGAGGGAACGCTGGTCGCTATCGCCGGCGGAAAGGACGTGCAGGATCCGGCGGCGGTTATCGCCCGGCTCGACAAGGCCCGCGAGAAGTACGCCGACATGGTGCTCGTGCATGGCGGCGGTCCCGGCGTCGAGAAGGTCGCGGCGAGCTGGGCCGAGCGCAACGGCATCCATCAGGTCGTCTGCAAGCCGGACTGGGACCGCCACGGACGCGCCGTCCCGTTCCGCCGCAACGACGAACTGCTGAACCTCCTGCCGAAGGGCGTCATCGCGTTCCCCGGCAGCGGCATCACCGAGAACCTCGTCGACAAGGCCAGGCAGCTCGGCATCCCGGTGCTCCGCTGCGCCGCGGCCCGTTTTCGTGTGCGCACACCGATGGCGCGGCGACGCCATCCTCGCGCGCGCTTCGCGCCGCGCTCGTCGCCTCGCTTCGCTCGGCCCGCTCCGGCTACGCCGATCGCATCGCTCGCGGCACTCGTGCAAGCGCTGCTGCGGAGCCCGGCTGCACTTCGCCCGGCACTGTCCCGCGCACTTCGCGCCGCATCGCCGTCCGCTCAATCGCCGCGGCGGCTCCCCTCCGCCGTCTTCGCCGGCGTCGATTTCCCCATCGCTCGTTCAGCTGGTTTTGGCCGTCCCGACCGCCCGGGGCGGCCTCGGTTTTCACACCCCACGCATCGATGATGCAGGAGTGCCATGGAGCCCCATGGCGTACCCTTTCGGGGACTTTCGCGGTCAAACGGGGGCCCGAAGTTGTTGGACCGAGCGCCATGCGTTCGCCATGCGCGGATCGTCATCGCCCCGGGGCAGTGTGTTCCCGCCTGTCCCCGGCGCCATGCGCAATTCACGGCAACGCCATTTGCAGTAGCGCGGCGCATGGCGGCCACTGACAACAGAGAACCTGAGTATGGTCTCGGACTGTGGGTACTATGTTAGGCGGCCGGGAAAGCCAGTCAGGTTCGACCATCCCCTCCGGACGGGTCGGGCAGCAGTGCCTCCAGCCTCCATCGGACTTCCTCAGAGATGCCAAAGAGTTCAGCATACGTGGAAACGACATCGAACAGACTAACCAGAAATCCCTCACCGGCAAAACTCTCGCCCTGCATTGTCTTGAACAATGCCTCCCAGCGCTCGCTCGATGATCCACACTCCTCGGCAAGATCGATTGCCGCCAAGTACTCCGCCACGGGATCGAACCTGATTCGCAAGTACCCGCGACCGGCCGCGACATGCTTCTCAACAAACCCGTTGGCAACCAGCCGACGCTCTACGGTGTCAAGATCTACATCGGAAGTCCTGCCTGCGTCGCGGTATCTAGTCTTCGCCTCACTGATCGCCTCCTTGAGGTCCTGCGCGTGCAAGTCCCTAGGCACGAAGGTCGGCCTGAGCGCGGCTCGGCTCAACGCTCTGGCCACCAGAATCATAAACTCATTTTCCAACCGGTTCGGCGCGTCGTCATCCTGCGGATTGACCCCGATCAGGTAATCTATGATCGTCTCCGGCACGGACTTCACGTACTTGTCCAAGTCGAACCGACCGTCTCTCCTGATGAGAGCGACTGCGCTGTCCACAAACAAGCAAGCGAGCAGGGGCGTCATCGGAACCCGCTCGCCACGCTGCCCGACGATAGAGATAGCGCGACGGGCGATTGCATCCCGCGTGTCCCGGCGCACTTCCGTGTCGGGATGCGCAGACCGCGTATACTCCTGAATGAAACCGCCGATCATTTCTTCGGAAACGAGACTTGGGCGGAAGATTGCCGCCCTCTCCATGAGCGGCTTCTCGCGTCCGGTCAGAACGAGAGCGTTGACCGCAACCTTAGTTCCGTAAATTCCGTAAATGTGCGACCGTGTAGCGTCACTCCGCTCGGTCAGCCCGTCGACGATTACCAGAATGCGCTTGTTGATCAGCAGCGCCTCGACGATCTCCCTCCAGGCATCATCATCGCCGACCATCATCCACAGCTCCCTGAGGACTTCTCCTACCAGGTCCCTCGTGTCCGATTCGATCCAGACCGGTATCGCCGCATGCTGAAGTATGCGTTCATCCTCTTTCTCGGAGCAGGCCCTGCGTGCGATCCGTGTAGCCAACGTCGTCTTGCCGCCACCACCCGGCCCACATACGGCGACCAAACCGCGTTCGCGTGCAAACGCGTCTCGGGCCATCGCAATGATCTCGTCCTTGGACGCTCCGAACCTGAACTCATCATCGATGTCCAGCGTAACCGGCATCTCGACCACTACGGATCGCTTTTGGACCGTCGTCTTCGAATTGATGGCGTCTCTGGCTAATGCAACGCGTCGTTGGACCCAAGCGTCCAACACCGCGGGCTCTTCCAGATATCTAGAACGGATGGCGGGAGGCAGCTCCACAAACCTCGCCCGCTTGTCCACATAGCGACGGATCCATGCCCGCACCGTGCGTGGACGACATGTCAGATGTGGCAAGACAATCATGTGAAGCACAATGAGAACAAACTGCACGGGCCTAGCAGGCAGCGAACGCGGCTTTACTCCGTGAGACAGTATCCAGCTAATTCGGACGAGAAAAGCCGGATTGAAGAGGAAGATTCCGAACACGCCGAGCACATATAGAAGCAACATGCCGGGAATACTAGCTGCGCCCAGTACCCGTTCCGGGTGTTGTCGCCAGATCTCCTGGTACCATACGGCGAACTTCCAATAAGTCTTCGTAACATGCTTGAATGAGAACCTACCCTTGTCGTCGCTGAGCGTTACAGCGAAACGCAACTGGCTCTCGGAGTCGACCTTTATACTTCTGGTTAAATCCGGATCCCATTTGATCGACCACCGATTGCCTTGGTGGGTGAGATGCTCGAGGCCGAGATCCTCACAGTTCGGTGTCGCTTTCTGAAGGTCGCAAATCTCGATTCCGTCAACGTGGATACTTGTCACCCTCCAAGTCTCCCGCGGTAAACTCGAGTAATGCACGTCCATCCTTGAGTTTTTCTGCAGACAGAAAAGTCAGGTACGGCGCACGATTGTACTGCCCCGGGACCAGAATCTTGTTCCCCCGTCCCACCGCCCAGCCCCGGACAGAGCCGCCCGAACCGGTAACGTCGACGGCCTCTAGGGAAGGTCTGATCAAGTTGCGTGTGCCATAATTTGCGCAGGGGTCGCGGATTGGAAGATCGAGCTATGGCACAGGCAAGCTTTGCGGAACTGGAGCACGACTTGAAGAAGCGCCGGACGCGGCGTGAGTTGTTCCTTGAGAAGATGAACGGGCTGGTTCCGTGGGAGCGGCTGGAGCGACGGATCGAGCCCTTCTATCCGAAGGCGGGGCGCGGGCGGCGCCCCTACCCGCTTAGGGTGATGCTGCGTGTTCACTGTGTGCAGCTGTTCTACAACCTGAGCGACCCGGGGATGGAGGACCTGCTCTACGAGGTGGAGTCGGTGAGGCGCTTCGTGGGGCTGCGCCTGACGGCGGCGCTGCCCGACGAGACCACCATCCTGAACTTCCGGCGTCTGTTGGAGAAGCACGGCCTGGGCGAGGGTCTGTTCGAGGAGATCAATGCGCACCTGGCGTCGCGCGGCCATCGGCTGCGCACGGGGACGATCGTTGACGCGAGCATCATCGCCGCGCCGTCGTCGACGAAGAACCGGCGCCGCGCACGGGATCCCGAGATGCATCAGACGAGGAAGGGCAAGCAGTGGTATTTCGGGATGAAGGCGCACATCGGGGTGGACGCCGGGTCGGGTCTGGCGCACAGCCTGACGACGACGGCGGCCAACGCGAGCGACGTGACGCAGGCGGGAGCGCTGCTGCATGGCGCTGAGACGACGGCGTGGGGCGACGCAGGCTACCAGGGGGTGGAGAAGCGTCCCGAGCACCGGGATGGCGGTGTCGAGTGGCGTGTGGCGATGAAGCCGGGCCGGCGCCGGCTGCTGGCGGAGAGTGGCGCCGAAGCGGCGGCCGAGAAGCGCAAGGCGTCGGTGCGGGCGAAGGTGGAGCATCCCTTCCTGTACGTGAAGCGGCACTTCGGCTACGCCAAGGTGCGCTACCGGGGCGTGGCGAAGAACAGGCAGCGCATCGCGTTGTTGCTGGGGTTCTCGAACCTGCTGATCGCCGGCCGCCACGCGACGGGATGAGAGGGGAGCAGTCCGCCCGGCGCTGGCGGGACGGCGGGGAAGGAGGCGGATCGACGCGGATATCGCCCGTTCGCTCCTTGATCCCGTGACAAGAGCAGCCCCCGGCCTGTCGGCAATATCGTCGAGCTTCAAATCCAAGCCGCCCCTCCCCCTCGAAGCCGCAAAGATGGGGTTGTTCAGACTTTCCCTAGCGTGAAGTCACTTCCGGATGCCTGCTCGACCCAAGTCTCACCGCGGTCTGCGGTCGCCAGAATTGCTCCATTACGACCGACCGTCCATCCGTGCTGCCCGTCGTCGACTATCTCGACGGCATTGAGGTCGTGGTCCGTTCCCTCATGTCGGACGATCCACTCTTCCCCGCCATCGATTGTGACAAGAATCGTGCCGCGTTCGCCAACCGCCCAGCCGTGCTGTCCGTTGGAGGCGACATAGATCTCCTCCAGATCTCGGTCAGTTACACGATTCTGCGTCTCCCACCGTTTTTGGCCCTGTTTGAACCCAGTTATCGTTCCCTCTTCGCCGACAGCCCTGACGGAGAGCTCGTCATCGTTCCCCTGAACTTGGACGCCCGCAAGGTCGAAATCGGTATCACTGTCCTGGGGACTCCAATTCTCACCACCGTCAGTGCTCGCAACGACATTTCCTGCGCCTCCGACGGCCCAAATATGGAGGTTGTCACTCGACCCATGGACTGCAGTGAAGTCGATTCTCTTGGCTACCAGTCGATCGCTTGTCGTTTGCCACCCGTCGTTGCTGATAAGTATTTCGCCATCGTTGCCCGCCACCCAAACGGTCATCCCTTCAACCCTTACATGGATGGCCTTCGGGTCAATTTCCAAGCGCCGCAGGACAGTCCACCTGTTCTCGCCGTCTGTCGGTACCATGACCTCGCCACGGCTACTCACTACCCAGCCTTTAAGGCCGCTCCCTCTGAAATGGACACCGATGAGGTCTGAACGGATAACGGTAGTCTGCGCTGTCCACGTTGTTCCACCGTTGCGAATACGCGTGATCGTGCCTTTCGCTCCCACAGCCCATCCCAGCAACCCGTTGGCGGAGAAATAGGCAGTGGCCAAGTCTTCGTTTGTTCCGCTTACTCTAGGCTTCCATGTGTTCCCGGCGTCATCGGTGCTAAGGATCGTGCCGGCGTCGCCCACAGCCCATCCGCGCCGGCGATCGTCGGCGAAATGGATATACTTGAGGGTTTCTTCGGTGCCGCTGGTCTGACGCAACCAGCTGACCCCGCGGTCCCGTGTGGCAAGAATGACGCCATCCTCTCCGGCCAACCAGCCACGCACGCCGTCCTTGGAGAAGTGGACGGAAAACAAATCTCGGTCGGTCACGCTCGGCCGAAGGCTCCAGGTCATTCCGCGGTCGCGGGTTACGATCATCACGCCGTCGTCACCGACGGCCCAGCCCCACTGACCGTGCACCCCCGCCTGAATTGAGTGGAGATCGGCGTCCGTTCCGGTATGCGCCTTTAGCCAGTTGGCACCGCCGTCGATCGTTCTAAAGATGGTGCCGCAATCCCCCGCGGCCCACCCGCGCATCCCGGCAGCGTCGCTACTGACAGCATTGAACGAATCTGCAGTTTCCGCGAACTGATTTCGCCACGACCGGCCACCGTCTTTCGTCGCAAGGATTGTGCTCCGTTCGCCCACTATCCAGCCATGGCGATCGTCGCCCGACATATGGAGACCCTCAAGATCAGCGCACGTTCCGCTGTCCCGCGCTGTCCACGTCGCGCCGCCGTCTGTCGACGCAAGAATTACTCCGTTGTCCCCGGCCAACCAGCCATAACGGCCGTCGGACGACACATTTGCGGCGTTCAGCCTGAGGCGCCCGGCCATCCCCTTTCTCAGAGGTGTCCACGTGACGCCAAGATCGTCGGTCGACAGGAGAACGCCGTGGTCTCCTGCAGCCCAGCCCTGCCGACCGGCCAGCGACAGATCGATGGTATTGAGATCGTGGTGCACGCCGCTCGTTCGCGGTGTCCAACTGTTTCCGCCGTCAGAGGTTGAAATGATGACGCCGCCATCACCGACTGCCCAGCCTTGCTCGCCATCAGGAGACAGGCGGACGGCATTCAGGAAGGTGTAGACGCTGCTCGGCTGCTTATCCCAAGTTTTGCCGCCGTTATCGCTACGGAGAACCACCCCGTCGTAGCCCACAGCCAATCCACGTGCGCCATTCGCGGAAAAGTAGATGGACAGGAGGCCGAGAGTGGTTCCCGTCGCCACAACCGACCATTCAGACCCGCCGCTCTCCGTGCGCAGGATCAAACCCTCCGCGCCCACGATCCATGCCTGACCCGCGCGTTTACCGACGTGTACGGATTTGAGGTTGTTACTGACGCCGCTCTCCTGCGGCTTCCAGCCAACACCGCCATTTTCGGAAAAGATGATGGTGCCATTGTCACCGACCGCCCAGACGAATTTCTCGTCCGCCGTGGCATGGACGGACCGGAGATTCACTTTTGCGCCGCTCACCTGCTCGATCCAGTCGGCCTCGCCGTCTTGTTTGGTCAGGATTACGCCCGACTCGCCAACAATCCACTTGCGACCAGTCGCCGTGCCCAGGTGAATGGCGTTAAGGCGGACCCCGACCCCGCTGTCCTCTGCGGTCCACGTGACGCCACCGTCGTTCGTTGCAAGAATGACCCCGCCGTCCCCCACCGCCCAGCCGTCACGGCCGTCCGCTGCGAAGGTGATGTCGTTGTGGCGCAATCCTGGCTCGGAGAGCCGCAGTTCTTCCCAGTCGGTCCAAACAGGACGATCTTCGCTGGATTCGAGAGGCAGGGACTCGGCTTTCGAACCCGGGGTCAGGCTCATGAGGACGCACGCCATAGCTAATGCGCCGAAACTGCCCTTCCGAACCGCAGCGCCACCACCTGCCTTCATGCCCAGGATCATTCCTATACCGGTCCGCTAGGCACGGCATCGGCCCCAACGAAACGCAACTCGAAACGTATCGGACGTCGACATTATTCAGCCTGTGCTGCCAGACTACTGGCGCGCAGCTAGTACTACAGTTGCGCTAATTGCGACTTATGGCTCTCTGGGCCGAACGGCTGCGGAGAGAGGGATTGATGAGCGTGGCGGATTGGTCGGGCTCGCTTCTGGAATGGGAGCGCGAACTGGGGTTGTGGAAGTTGCGTCTGGGCCGGGTGTTTGGGCGTCGTGAACTGCGCGACACGGGGAGCGCATTCTTGGACGGTCTGCTGTCGGGGATCGAGCGCAAGACGGGCTGGATGATGGCGGAACAGGCGGGCCTGTCCCGGCCGTGGCGGATGCAGGCGCTTCTGGGCCGCAGCCGCTGGAATGCCGACGTGCTGCGGGACGAGGTCCGTGCCTATGCGGTCGAGGCGCTGGGCTGCCCGGACGGCGTGCTTGTGATCGATGAGACGGGCTTCGTGAAGAAGGGCCGGCATTCGGTCGGCGTTGCCCGGCAGCATTTGGCGACGGCGGGTCGTGTCGAGAACAGCCAGGTCGGTGTCTTTCTCGCGTACGCGGGCCGTGTTGGGCAGGCGCTGATCGACCGCCGGCTGTATCTGCCGCGCGAGTGGGCCGAGGACGGTGCGCGCCGGGCCAAGACGCAGGTGCCCGACGAGATCGGCTTTGCGACCAAGCCGGCCCTGGCCCGCGCGATGATTGCTGCGGCGCTCGATGCGGACCTGCCTTGCGCCTTCGTTCTCGCTGACGCGGTCTATGGCTCGGACACCCGGCTGCGGCGCATGCTGGAAGAGCGAGGACAGGGCTATGTGCTGGCGGTGCGCAGCAACCACACTCTGCGCTTTGTCACCTCGGCCGGGCTGATCGAGACCAATCCCGCGACCATGGCCGATGGTCTGGACGACGGGGCCTGGGCGGCCCATGCCGCCGGCGAGGGCAGCAAGGGCCCAAGGCTCTATGACTGGGCTCGCATCGCCCTGGGCCGGCCCCGCGACGAAGGTCGGGAACGATGGTTGCTCATCCGCCGTTCCCGCAACGATCCGGACAAGCGGGCCTACTCTCTCGTCTTCTGCCCCCAAAACACCACGCTCGCCGAACTCGCCGGTGTCGCAGGCCTGCGATGGACCATCGAGGAGTGCTTCCAGAGGGCCAAGGACGACCTCGGTCTCGACCACTGCGAGGCCCGCTCCTGGCACGGATGGCATCGCCACATCAGCCTCGTCATGGCTGCAGCCGCTTTCCTCGCCAAACTCGCTGCCGACCTGCGCAACACCGCATCCGGCAAAGAGAACGAAACGAGTCCCAACCCGCCAATCGCCGCCTGACGCTCCTCGCTGCCCCCGTGCCCTCGGTCCCCGAAATCCAAACCCTGCTCGCCCGCTTGACATTCAAACCGTCGCACAGAGCTTCCGACATCATCCAGTGGTCTCTATGGCGACGACAACACCAAGCCTCAGCGGCAATCTCTCACTACAAGAGACGACCATAAACGCAACTGTAGTACTAGGAACAAGAATGACAATCAAGCTGTCCAAGGAGCGCGCGCGTCGAGGCTTAATGGAGCGCATGTCGGTCTGGGTCTCGGGAAAACACCGGTTCGATATGCGCTGGCAGAGGAACGCGGTTGAAGGGAATTAGTTGGCTGTGGTCGTTCCGCAAACCGGGACAGGCCAACCGTGGACGAATCCGAATTGGTCATGATCCCGAGGCTGCCGCGCTCGGCACCGATCGGTTCAAACCCTGTCCACGCAAGGCTGGCACGAGAACGCCTCTTCAAAGAAGCCGAGGCACGCGTGCGCCAGTGGCCTATGCCGACCGGTCGCCGTCAGAACCGCATTGAAGCGCCTGCGCGTTTCAACAAAGTTCTCGGCCAGCGCGACCAAGGCCCCGGTCTCGACGTGCCGTTCCGTCAGGTGGCGCCAGCCGAGCACAAGACCGCGGCCGGCTACCGCGGCGTCCAGCGCGTACGTGTAAGTGTCGAACTCCTCAATTCGTGGCTTGGATGCCGGGCGACCGGCGGCCGCGAACCATGGATTCCACGACGCCCGCCCCTCTCTGGGGGGCGCGAAAGCGAGAAAGGTCAAGCCGCCCCAGCCTGCGACGGGCCCTCTCAGGGTCTCCGCGTGGTCTGCCTCATAGCCGGGCGCGCACAACGGCATCAACGCCTCCCCGGCGACGAGAACACGGTGCTCGGGTGTGGAGAAGCCAGCGTCCCAGGCCAGGACCACGTCGGCAGGCGGTTGGGCTGGAAGAGCGCTCACGCTGTGGGAGTAAACGAGAATGCGGACACGGACGTGCTCCCCCAGAGCCTCCTTGAGCGCCCGATAGCGCGGCATCAAGAACAGGTGCGATACCTCATCGGAGCAGGCGATCGTCACCTCTGCCTGCTCGTCGCTCGACATCGTTTCGAGTTCCGCCGCCCCCGCTTCGAGCGCTCCGAGCCCCGCGTCCACGGCGTCGCGAAATCGTTGCCCCCCCTCGGTGAGGCGAACGCCCGTGCGGGAGCGCACGAAGAGCAGCGCGCCGAGGTGCTTCTCGAGGTGAGCCATGTGACGGCTGATTGCCGATTGGTAGGTGGCTAGCTCGTTCGCGGCCTGCGTGAAACTGCCGTGGCGCGCGGCGCTTTCGAGGGCGATCAGGGCACTTGTGGGCGGTGTCAACGAGTACGGCCCGCGATCGCTCACGGTGTCGCTCATGTCCTCAGCCCGAGTGGCATAAATTGCCTTGGGACTGGAGCGGGACTGCGCGGCGATTGCCGCCCTGGAACCTTCCGGCCCGGGCAATGCTGCCTCCAAGACGGGGGCCTGCAGGCGGTGGGACGTTCGAAGTCACGACGAATCGGTCCTCGTCGTGCGCTTCGTCAGGGTCACGATGTTGCATCCGTCCTCGCGGCGGTAGGCAACCCCGTCCATGACTCTGCGAACGAAAAAGACGCCGAGACCGCCTATCGGCCGGCTTTCGAGATTTGCCCATGTATCGGTATCGGGCATCTGCGATGGATCGAACCGACTGCCGTCATCGGTGATCTCCACGACCAGCTTGTTCCCTTCGAGACGGAGGACCAGGTCGATGCGATGCTCCCGGTCGTCGTCGTAGCCGTAGCTGATGGTGTTGGTGAGAAGCCCGTCGACCGCCAGCTTGATGTTGAAGACGGCCTCCGGGGCCAGACCGTTCTCGGCGCAACAGGCTTCGATCTTGGCGGCCGCGAAGTCGATCTCTCGGATATCGTCGACGAGCGAGAGCTTGAGCGCGCTCTGGGCACCGGAGTCGGGCGCGTGTTGCATGGATCGGGCGTGCATTGGAGAGTGCGCGATCTATATCCGCCGCCGGCTGGCCTGGCGCTGCACAGGCTCGCCGACGATGCGCTTGCGACCGAGAACATTCCCGTTGCGCGGGATTGCAAGCCCGAACGGCGCAGTGCGTGACATGTTCAGTGTATGCCGTGCCATGACGGGTGTTCTTCCATCGGGCGTCTATTGCCGCTTGGCGCCGAAGGCACCGACGATATTGGACTGTTCGAAGATCCCGGCCGCCTCGACGTGATCGGGTCCGTAGAACCCGCCTTGGATGCGCGTGCCTGACTGGCCGGTGGCGAATGTTCCGTCCGTAGCGATCGTCAGATTGGAGAAGATGACCGTCTCCGTGGTGTGCGCCATCCCTCGGTCGATGTTCTTGATGCCGCTGAACGCAGCATCGAGCCCGCCGGCGGCCATGTCGTAGTTCAAGGCGGCTGTGCCAACGAGCCGGTCGCCCACATCGTTCCCGGCGGTGGGGGTTCCCACCATGATGCCGAGCCAAGTGGCGCTCCCGGTCAGTGCGCGCCCGGTGAGATCTCCCAGGGCGGTTGCGTACAGGGCGTTGGACTCGATTTGCTCGAGGTTCGCGTGATCGGCGTGAAAGCCGAAATAGCTGTTCTCCATCCAGGCACCGAACGCGGTCCTCTCCACTCCCATGTGGCGCGCGTTCTCCGAGATCAGCGTGACGCCATGCTTGGAGCCGATGGCCTCGGCGTCGCCAACCACGATCCCGGACGTGCTGAGGCTGGTTGTATCGGTCTCGCCGGTCGTGGGGTCGAGCAGTTCGCACTGCGGCCCGGAGCACTCCGATACCAGCCGGAAGGTATGGGTCGCGTCGGGGAGCACCGCCTCCATGTGCATCGTCGAAACGATGAGGGAATCGGCGCGCAAGACTATGTCCTGCTGACGCTGCTGCTGCGTCGTCGCCGCCTCGATGGGCGCCGACAAGCCTGTCAGTTCCCTGATGTCGTCGAGACTCAGAGCACGACGTGACTCTGAATCGCCGTCCCCGCCGCAGGCCGCGAGGGAAAGGATGGCTGCCATGGCCAGGCAGCACAAAAGAGGGAGTTTCATGTTCGACTCCGAAGCAAGAAAGACCGCCCACCCACAACAGCAGCACAAGGCGTCGCGAGGATCGTGTGGGTGGGCGGCCAAGTGTTCCCTTTGCGATTAAGGGAACAAAACCTTGAATTGGGGTCGCCCGCCTGAGGCGACATTCCCGCCGCGACAACGGGAACGCGGCGGACGACCCCAGGGGCAGGAGCCAGGACAGGGATGGAGCTGGCGCTCCCAGGGCTCCTGGCCTTTCGTCGGCGCTCGTTCTTCGTCTCTTGGGGGTGAAAATCTGCCCCGGAGCGGGGTTTCGATACGGGCACTGCGCGCGCCGGGCGGGCGCAAGTTCGTTCGGACCTCACTTGCGGCTCAACCGAGTCATCGAACGCGGCCCACGGTCGCAGCACTCACGAACGTGGTGACGATCTCGCCGGTCTGCATCGTTCAACCACACGGATCGGTCACCAACTCAGCATCTTCAGCAGGCCTTCGCTCGGGCCGCCATTCGGCACGACGCGATCACAGTCCGCCGTCCGTTCTTCTCTCGCTACACGGACAAGACGGCAGATGAATGGTACTTGCCGGGATTGGCCTGACTCTGGAGCGGAGCACACCGGATGTGTCAAATCTTGCGGCTGGGTCCGCCTGGCCTCCTGTGCCCCCTGCAGTCGGTTGTCCGGCATCTTCCGGACCGATGCACGATGGTGGAAGCAAAATTTCCAAGCTCCATGTTGTGGTCCGCTTGCGGCGCGTTCCCGGCGCCCGCGAGCGAACCTCGCAACTTCACCGCTACAAGAGGAAATTTACTCAAACTTCCGTGAATTGTGCGTAGATTATTAGGTACATTTGGTGTTTATTTTGTAACGATTCGAATAAATTGGCCACGCTCGAATTGTGTGGCCTGCACCGCGAGGCGGGGTCCTCGCATGGCGCGCGCCTCCGGACCGCCGAAGCGGGAGATTGAAGGCGGGCTCGGTGCGGACCCCTCTACCGGGCCCGGAGAGGAGGACCGGTTGACCAAGGCCACCAGTGATCCTGGGCGGGAGATCGAGGCGCTGCGCGAACGGATCTCCGCGCTCAGCGCGGCGATCCTGCGCATCAACGCGAGCCTCGACGTCAACACCGTCCTGCAGGAGGTCGTCGACAGCGCTCGCGCGTTAACCGCCGCCCGTTACGGCATCATCACTACCATCGACGAGGGCGGCGGGGTGCGCGAGTTCGTCACGTCCGGCTTCACCCCCGGCGAGCAGCGCCGGTTCGTCGAGTGGCGGGACGGACACCGGCTGTTCGCACACCTGCGCGACCTGCCGGGACCGGTGAGGATCTCGGACCTGCCGGCCTACGTCCGTAAACTGGGGTTCTCTGCCGAACTGATTCAGTCCAGAACCTTCCAGGGCACCCCGATTCGTCATCGAGGCGTTCACGTGGCGGCGGGTTGCCGACCGACTGGCCGAGTGCGGCCTGGAGCTGCACCCGCAGAAGACCAAGGTGGTCTATTGCAAAGACACCAACCGCAAGGCGGACTACCCGACGGTCGCGTTCGACTTCCTCGGCTATCGTTTCCAGCCAAGGTTTGCGGCGTGGCGCGGTGGGTTGTTCGGGGTCTCGTTCCTTCCGGCTGCCAGCCCGACCGCGCTCAAGGCGTTTCGGCGCCGCGTGCGACAGTGGGGTTTGCAACGGCGTAGCGACAAGGGGCTGCTCGATCTTGCCCGCATGTTTCATCGCGAAATTGCAGGGTGGATCGGCTACTTCAGCGCGTTCTACAAGTCGGCGCTCTATCCGACTCTTCGCTTGATAGACGCCTACTTGCATCGATGGGCAATGAGGAAGTTCAAACGCTTCCGACAACGACCGCGTCAGGCTCGTTTCTGGCTTGCCAGAATCGCGAAAGCGGAGCCATGGCGGTTCGCCCATTGGCCCTTTTTGTACGGGCAGGGCCGGACGCTGGGAGCCGTATGAGCCGAGAGGTTCACGTACGGTTCTGGGAGCGCGTGGGGGTGAGATTCCCCCGCGCGACTCGCTGCCCGCTCTACCGGCTATCGCAGATTTACGCGCGCTCAGGCGTCGAGGTGCACCGGGCGACGCTGGCGTCGTGGGTGGGCCGGGCCGCGTTTCACCTTCGGCCTGTGGTCGACTGCCTGGAGATGGAGCTGAAGAAGTCGGGGAAGCTCGGGCTGGACGAGACCCCGGTTCGCGTTCTCGACCCTGGCCGGGGCAAGACCAGGACGGGCTACATGTGGGCCCTTGTGCGCGATGACCGGCCGTGGGGCGGCCCGGACCCGCCGGGCGTCGTCTTTCGCTACGCGCCCGGCCGGGGCGGCAAGTATGGCGATGAGTTCTTGAAGGGCTTCTCAGGCACGGTGCAGGTCGACGGCTACTCGGGCCACAACATTCTGGCGCGGCCGGAGCGGGATGGGGGCGCGCTCACCCGGGCGCTCTGTCTCGCCCACGTTCGGCGCAGGCTGAAGGAGTTGTACGACTCAAGCGGCTCGCCGATCGCGTTGGCGGGTCTGCAGAGGATCGCTCAGCTTTACGCGATCGAGAGGAAGATCCGGGGTGAGCCGCCGGCGACGCGTCAGGCGATCCGGTGGGAGGAGTCGGCGCCGATCATGAACGCCTTCGGTGTGTGGCTGGACGAGCAACGCTCGCGCGTCTCACCGCGCTCGCGTCTCGGCGAGAAGCTCCGCTACATCGCGAACCAGTGGGACGGCCTGCTGGTGTTCCTCTACGACGGCCGCATCGAGATCGACTCGAACTTCGTCGAGAATCGAATCCGCCCGCTCAAACTCACAGCGAAGAATTCCCTGTTCGCTGGCCACGACGAGGGCGCCGCTGCTTGGGCCCGCATCAGCTCGCTGATCGAGACCTGCAAGATGAACGACGTCGAGCCCTATGCCTGGCTGAAGAGCACGCTCGAGAAGATCGCCGCCGGACACCCGCAGTCGCAAATCCACGACTTGCTGCCGTGGAACTTCAAGCCTGCGAACGACTGACGCCCGCGCTCACACCGCTCGCCGAAAAATTCCCGTAGTCAACCCAGATTCCGATATGGGGTCCGAGCGACGCTTACAGCGCAGGGTGAATTCAGCCCGATATATACGAGATAGACATTATTCAACCCCCTGTCGATATGCACATGTTATTCGATTTCTGATACAAAGGGCGCATGGCAATCGCGATTCAGAGTACGGGTGGGAAATCGATCACATTGTTCCCGTCGCCCGAGGAGGAAGGGACGCCCGCGACAACCTCATAGCTCTCCACTGGAGGAACAATGCTCGCAGAGGGGGAGCTCTTGGCGGTGTATAGCTCCACTGTCGGCTAAGCGACGGCCACGATGATCTGGTCGATCTTCGTGGGATCATCCCGGCATAGAACAACTTCAGTGAAAAGCCCCATGCCCTTCAGCGTTTCGTAAAGCCGCTGGTTACGATCCCATACGGTCATGTGCTCGGGGAAGATCATGACGGCAGAGGATAGTCGAAAGGACCGACTGAGACACTACCTAAGTGCGCCCTCCTCAACGAGAGGAGGGGCATGATGCCCTTCAAAGATTTCCAATGGTCGCCCTACACGGGCAGGGGTTTCCGCCTACGCGAGATGTACCGGCGCCGGCACGAGGCTCGGTGGCTCACCCGCGTCTGCGGCTTCAGGCTGTGAAGAAGCCCAGGATCGACAAGGTTTGGCCCCGCATTCGTGGTCGGGCAGGCGAAGAGTTCTACACGATCTCACAGATCTCCTTCACCTATGCGCTTCGGGGTCGCGAGCAGATAGAGACCACGCGAACATGGGTACACATCAGACGGCTCGATTTCGAGAGGGCGCTGGAGGTGGTGCCCTGCGATGGTCCAAGTTCCCTCCCCAGCAACGTCATGGGGCTGTCCTACGTCTGGGCGATCTTGCATGACAAGCGGATAAGGCTGGATGACTACTGATCGCCATCGCCCTGTCTACTCCGGATCATGGGAGAGGTGATCGCATCGAACGGACGGCGGGCCGACTCGACTGTTCGTGCTCTCAGGGTCGCCGTCCCAGGCGCCCCGCTCTCGTCTCCGGTTGCTGCAGGAGCGGGGCGCCGCCTTTATCCATGGCACGACAAAAGCATCCCTGTCTCTAGGGCCATGGTGAGTCGGCGGGGCGACAAGCGAGTGCCGCCGCCCCGCCGTCTTTCTCTCAACGTGAGACCGGCGGGCGGCGACGCCGGGCGGAACCATGAGGGCGCCGCCTTCGACGCCGCGCGGGAGTAGACACTTCCCCACGACATTTCCCCACGGCACGCTGTAGTTAACGACATCGGGCCAGGAGCTGTGCTCCTGACTCTTATTCGGCGATAGATCGCATTGGTTGACTGTCCAGGTCGACCGCGGTCATGCCGCAACCGTTGCGCATGGTCAAGAAGGCTAAGAACTTAAGCTAGCAGTCTGTCGGACTTTGGGGGGATGTTTGGTTAGAATTCGGCTATGAGCAGGTTTGTGGACTGCGGGCGGGACCAGGCGTTTCTGCTTCCGCCCGATCTTCGGGACTGGATCCCGGAGGACGATCTGGCGCACTTCGTGATCGAGGCGGTCGAGCGCGTCGACATGAGCGCCTTCAAGGTGAACCGTCGCGGCACCGGCTCGGCGCAGTATCACCCCCGGATGATGCTGGCGCTGTTGATCTACTGCTATGCCAACGGGATCTTTTCGAGCCGTCGGATCGAGCGCGCGACCCGTCGCGACATCGGGGTGCGCTTCGTTGCCGCCAACAGCCATCCCGATCATGACACGATCGCGACCTTCCGACGCGACAACCTGGCGGCGGTGGGCGAGAGCTTTCTTCAGGTTCTGCTTCTGGCCAAGGAGTTGAAGCTGGTGAAGCTGGGGGTGGTGAGCGTGGACGGCAGCAAGTTCGCGGCCAATGCGAGCAAGCATCGCTCGGTCAGGTATGACCGGGCGGGTGAGCTGATCGAAGAGTTGCGTCTGGAGATCGCCGCTCTGATGGAGCGTGCCGAGGCGGCGGACGATGGTGCTGGCGAGGACCCGCAGGCGCTGCCCAGGGAGATCGCGCGGCGGGAGGCTTTGTGCGCGCGCTTGGACGCGGCGCGTCGGCGTCTCGAGGCCCGGGCCAGGGCGCGCGCGGAGGCGGAGCGGGCGGCCTACGAGGCCAAGGTAGCGGCACGCGCCGGGCGCAAGGGCCTGGCCAAGGGCAAGCGGCCGAAGCCGCCTGGGGGGACGCCGCGCGGGGACGAGCAGAGCAACCTGAGCGACCCTGACAGCCGGCTGATGCGCAAGAGCAAGAGGCACGAGTTCCGCCAAGCCTACAATGCCCAGGCGGTTGTGAATGCCGGGGGCTCTCAGCGGCTGGACCATGCAACAGCGCCGGTATATTTTCCAGTTGCTATCGACACCCGCCTCGGCCTCACCCAAAGCGGCTGTCCTGGCTGGACGGGCTGCGGCCGGGAAGGATCTGGGGCTGCGGCGCCGAGCCGGCGCAGCATCCGACGGCCGCAAGGCAGGGGTGTCAGCCGATGCCGGAACTTGCCATGCGGTAGCCGACCCCGCGCAAGTTGAATATCCAGGTCGGGCTTTGGGCGTCCTCGCCGAGCTTCGCGCGGAGCTTCTTGACGAAGTTGCGCACCAGGTTCATGTCGCCTGTGTCGCGCACGCCCCAAACCTTGCGCAGCAGGTCATCGTAGGTCACCACCCGTCCCGCGTTGAGTGAGAGCGCGCGCAACAGCTCGTACTCCGTCGCGGTCAGCTCGACCTCGCGCCCGGCCACCGTCACCCGGCGCTCCTCGTAGTGGATGGCGAGCGCGCCGAGCTCGAAGGGCTCGGGCCGGGCGACGCTGCGAAGGGCCGCGCCCACCCGGGCGATGAGCTCGGTCGGCGAGAAGGGCTTGACGATGTAGTCGGCGGCGCCCGCCTCCAAGGCCTTGGCAACGGTTTCGTCGCGGCCGTAGGCGGAGATGAAGACCACCGGCAGATCGGCGAGCTCCGGGACGCTGCCCATGAGCGCGATACCGTCGGTGCCGGGCAGCATGAGGTCGAGCAGGACCAGGTGAGGCTGCTCGGTGCGGATGATGTGCGAGAGCTCCGCATGGTCGCCCGTCACCAGCGCGGTGTATCCCGCCCGGGTGAGCGCGTCGCGCACGAAGCGCAGCGTCTGCGGGTCGTCGTCGACCACCAAGATGCGGGCGGGCCCGTGCGATTTCGGGGAGGGGCCGTCGATGGGGCGGCCGGAGGCGGGGACTTCGTCTTCGCCGGAATCCTCGGCCACCGGGACGGTGAAGGTGAAGCGGGCGCCCCGGCCGGCGCCGTCGCTCTCGGCCCGGATGCGCCCGCCATGCGCCTCCACCAGCCCTTTGCAGATCACGAGCCCGAGGCCCGTCCCCGCCACCGGGCGCTTGCCGGCGACGTCCGCCGCGCCGGCATACTTGCGGAATAGCTGGGGCAGCAGCTCGGGCGCGATGCCCTTGCCCTCGTCGGAGACCGAGAACGCGACATGGACGCCGTCGCGCTCGACCGAAACCCGGATCGGGGCGGATTCCGGCGAGTGCCGCGCCGCGTTGGCGAGCAGGTTGTTCAGCACCTGCGCGATGCGCCGGCGGTCGGCCATTACCGGCGGCAGGTCGCCCGGCAGGTCGATGAGAACGCTGTGCCGGGCGCCGCCGGACAGGAACGTGTTGCGCGCCCGGTCCACCAGCGCGGCCACCTCCGAGGGCTCCGGCGCGACCGAGAGCATGCCCGCCTCGATGCGCCCCGCATCAAGCAGGTCGCCGATCAGGCCGCGCATGTACCCAGCCTGCTCGTGGATGATGCGGTAGAACTCGTGACGCTCGGCCGGGTCGAGATCGGCCTCCTCCTCCAGCAGGGTGGAAGTCGAGCCAGCGATCGAAGTGAGCGGCGTGCGCAGCTCGTGGCTCACCAGGCCCAGGAACTCGGCGCGCAACCGCTCCAGCTCCTGCAGCGGCGCCAGGTCCTGCATGGTGACCACCACCGAGACGATCTCGCCGTCGTCGGCGTGGATCGGGGTCGCGTTGAGCAGCACGGTGACGCTGCGCCCGTCCGGGACCGAGAACTCGATCTCTTCGGCCCGCACCTCCTCGCCGGTGCTCAGCAGTTCCGCGAGGGGGCACTCGCTCAAGCTGACCTCGCGCCCGTCGGCGCGGCGGAAGGTCAGGATCTCCAGTGCCTCCTCGACCGGGCGGCCCGCCGTGCGCAGGTCCTCCAAGATCCGCCGCGCCTCGCGATTGAACGACACCGGGTGGCCGGTTTGCGCATCGAACACAATGACGCCGACCGGGGAGATCTCGATCAGGGCTTCGAGATCGGAGCGCGCGCGGCGCTCGTCGCGGTGGGTGCGGGCGTTGGCGACCGCGGCCGCCGCCTGCGCGGCGAACAGCACCAGCACCTCTTCGTCCTCGTCGGTGAACTCCGGCCCCGTCTCCTTCTCGCCGAGGAAGAAGTTGCCGACCTGCACGCCGCGGTGGCGCATCGGCGCACCCTGGAAAGTGTCGATGATCACCCCGTCGGTGGAGAAGCCGAGCCCAGCAACGTAGGAGCGCATGTCCGACAACCGCATCGGTGCGGGCAGATCGCGCAGCACCTCGAAGACGTTCATGCTGTCCGTCCACGCCACGACCTGCCGTTCCTCCTCGGGCGTGAAGCCGGAGAGGACGGCATCTTCCAATTGCCCGGTGGCGTCGACGGTGGTGATGACGCCGTAGCGGGCTCCGGTCAGGGCGCGGGCGGCCTCGGCGGTCTCGCGCAGCACGGTGTCGACGTCGAGGCTCGCGCTGATGCGCAGGATGGCCGCGGTGAGCGTGGAGATCCGCTCGCGCAGGATCTCGATCTCCCGGTCCCGGTTGCCGGCCTTGCTCATAAGGGTGTTCCTCCCGGGATCCGGACCGTTTCGGCCTCCGATCGACCCGCGCCGGTCAGCCTGAGGGGCGCGACTGAGGACAGTGCCGACCCGGCCGTGCCGACGATTCGTCAGGATCGTAACCGGACCACTTCGATATTTACAGAAACGTTATGTTTTAAGTCAATGTCGGCACGATACGTTTAGTAGCTGTATTTCAAATACCGTTATTGCCTGTAATTCGGCAAGGCCGAGTGGACGGCGAGGATGACCGGGCGGGTCGCGGCGACGACCCGGCGTGACCGAGCCGTTCCGGGCATTCGTCGACGCGATCGTTACCGCGCGGGCCGCGCCGCCCCGATCCGAGGCGGTGGTGTTTGCTCTTCGGGCGCAGATCGGGGCCGATCGGCCGGCAGCGAACCGGGAGATGCCCGTCCTGGAGGATCCCGGGGCGGAGGGGAAGCGCTCGCTGTTCCGGTCCGGCGACCGGATGCCTGTCGGCGCGATCGGCCCAGACCCCGGTCCGGCCCGACGCGGTTACCGGCGCTGCTGTCGCGAACGGGGTGCGCGAGTCGAGGGGTCGAGGCGACAGACCGCCGGTTCGTCCGCAAGGCGGAGCCGGGAGACGCGCTGCCGCGGATCCCGGTTCCCTCGGGGCGGACTTCGGCGCGGGGATGGCTGCCTGGGACGTCCCGGCGAAAGGGGCCCGCACAGGCCCCGGCTGAAACGGCTGTCCTCGCCGGACGGGCCGGGGCGGCACGGCGCCTCCGGCGCCGGCATCCGGTGGCCGCGAGGCCAGGATGTCAGCTGTCGCCGGGCCTCGCCATGCGGTATCCGACGCCGCGCAGGTTGAATATCCAGGTCGGGCTCTGGGCGTCTTCCCCGAGCTTCGCGCGGAGCTTCTTGACGAAGTTGCGCACCAGGTCGACGTTGCCCGCCTCGCGCCCGCTCCAGACCTTGCGCAGCAGGTCGTCGTAGGTCACCGCCCGTCCCGCGTTGAGCGAGAGCGCGCGCAGCAGGTCGAACTCGGTCGCGGTCAGCTCGACCTCGCGTCCGCCCACCGTCACCCGGCGCTCGTCGTAGCGGATGGCGAGCGCGCCGAGTTCGAAGGGCTCGGGCCGGGCGAGGCGGCACAGCGCCGCGCCGACCCGGGCGGTGAGCTCGGTCGGCGAGAAGGGCTTGACGATATAGTCGGCGGCACCCGCCTTGAGGGCCTCGGCGATGGTCTCGTCGCGCCCGTAGGCGGAGATGAAGACCACCGGCAGGTCGCCGAGTTCGGGCACGCTGCGCATCAGCTCGATGCCGTCGGTGCCCGGCAGCATCAGGTCGAGCAGGACCAGGTGGGGCTTCTCGGTGCGGATGATGTGCGAGAGCTCCGTGTGATCGCCCGTCACGAGTGCGGTGTATCCCACCCGGGTGAGCGCGTCGCGCACGAAGCGCAGCGTCTGCGGGTCGTCGTCGACCACCAGGATGCGGACGGGCTCGCGCGGTTCCGGGCCCGGGTCGGGGCCGGCGGCCTGACTATCGCGGCTATCCACGGCCACCGGGACGGTGAAGGTGAAGCGGGCGCCCTGGCCGGCGCCAGCGCTCTCGGCCCGGATGCGCCCTCCGTGCGCCTCCACCAGCCCCCGGCAGATCACCAGCCCGAGGCTCGCCCCCGCGGCCGGGCGCTTGCCGGGGCCGTCCATCGGGCTCGTGTACTTGCGGAACAGCTGCGGCAGCAGGTCGGGCGCGATGCCCGTACCCTCGTCGGCGACCGAGATCGCGACATGGACGCCGCCGCGCTCGGCCGAGACCCGGATCGGGGCGGACTCCGGCGAGTGCCGCGCCGCGTTGGCGAGCAGATTGTTCAGCACCTGCGCGATGCGCCGGCGGTCGGCCATCACCGGCGGCAGGTCCGGCGGCAGGTCGATGTGCACGGTGTGCCGGGCGCCACCTGACAGGAACGTGTTCCGCGCCCGGTCGACCAGCGCAGCCACCTCGGACGGTTCGAGCGCGACTGAGAGTGTGCCCGCCTCGATGCGTCCCGCATCGAGCAGGTCGCCGATCAGGCCGCGCATGTGCGCGGCCTGATCGTGGATGATCCGGTAGAACTCGTGCCGCTCGGCCGGATCGAGTTCGGCCGACTCTTCGAGCAGAGTCGAGGCGGAGCCCTTGATCGAGGTGAGCGGGGTACGCAGCTCGTGGCCCACCAGGCCCAGGAACTCGGCGCGAAGCCGCTCTATCTCCTGCAACGGAGCCAGGTCCTGCATGGTCACTACCATCGAGGCGACCTCGCCCTCTTCGGAACGGATCTGGGTCGCGTTGAGGAGCACGGTGACGCTTCGCCCGTCCTGAACCGACAGCTCGACCTCCTCGGCGCGAATCGCGGTCGCGTTGCCGAGCGTCTGCGTCAGCGGCAATTTGTCGAACGCAATCGCGCGCCCGTCCGAAAAGCGGCAGGCGACAACTTGCAGCAGCTCTTCGGTCGGGTGGCCCGCCTTGCGCAGGGGCTCGACGATGCGACGCGCCTCGCGGTTGACCGATACCGGATGGCCGGATCGGGCGTCGAACACCGCGACGCCGACCGGCGAGGTGTCGACCAAGGCCTCAAGGTCCGCCCGCGCGCGTTGTTCGTCGCGGTGGGTGCGGGCGTTGGCGATCGCGGCCGCCGCCTGCGAGGCGAACAGCTCCATCACCTCCTCGTCTTCGTCGGTGAACTCCGGCCCCGTCTCCTTCTCGCCGAGGAAGAAGGAGCCGATCAGCGCGCCGCGGTGGCGCATGGACGTGCCCTGGAAGGCCTTGATGAGGCACACACCGTCGGTGGAATAGCCGAGCCTGCGGACAAAGGCGGGCATGTCGGCCACCCGAAACGGCGAGGGCAGATCGCGCAGCACCTCGAAGACGCGCAGGTTGTCCGTCTGCTCCTCCACCTGCCGTTGCTCCTCTGGCGTAAAGCCGGAGAAGACGACGTCCTCGGGTTGACCCGTGGCGTCGATGGTGGTGATGATGGCGAAGCGGGCGCCGGTCAGCGCGCGGGCGGCCTCCGCGATCTCGCGAACCACCGTGCCGACGTCGAGGCTCGCGCTGATGCGCAGGATGGCTGCGGTGAGCGCGCAGATCCGTTCGCGCAAGAACTCGATTTCCCGGCCCTGGTCGCCGGTCTCGCTCATAAGGGTGCTCCTCCTCGCATAAGAACCGGCTCGGCCTTCGATCGTCCCGTGCCGGCGTGCCTGAGCTGCGCTCCGCGGGGCTTCAGCGGCGGCTGTTCTGGCGACACAAGCCAGTCGTGGCCAACATACTCGGGCATTTACGAAACAAATACCAATTCGGCGAAGTTTTGTACGCGCAATTTATAAATTCTTTGGTAATAATCAACCGTTGATCGTGCACTCGAAGGCGTCGCGCGCGCGCGGCAGATATGGCAGGACGCGGTCCATGTGTCGGTGTTGGGCGACTTTGGTTCGGCGGTCGTGGACCGGCTCGACAAACGGCTTTAAGGGTCACGCGGAGCAAGATGAGGCCGCGCCGTTGGTCTCGAAACACTAGTCGTGCGCCGGCTCGGGTCAGGGTCTCGCCCGCCAACTTCCGCTCAAGTCCCATTTGGTCCGAGAGGCATGAGCAAAGCGGGCAGTGGACGGTGGCGGCGCCGTGCCCTAAGGCGGTCTTGGCGATGTTCAGCCGAAGGTGGCGGGGTCGGAACCGGACCCAGCCGTTGAGCGATGCAGACAGGCCAATCCTTCGCCATTCTCGCGGGTGTTGGGATCGAAGGGTTCCCATTGAGCATGCGTCAGGCCAAGAGTGGTCTCGACGGGGCCCCGGGCTCGTTGGAGTGGGCCCCTGGGGTCGGACAGTTTCATGCGGCGGTTTTGACCGGCTTGCGGCGACGGCACTGTGTTGGAAACGCCCTTCTAGAGATAGTGTTTCAACAACGTCCGGGTCGCGCAACCGTGGGCACGCGCGCCGCCTTGGCGACAAGCCGAAGGTGAGAGTTTTCGGGTCGCCAAGCGAGGGAGGCTTATGGTCGCCACCGAAAGCTGAGGGGCTGGCGTTCGGCGCGTTCGTCTGCGCCGCCGCCTGGCTCACGCGACACTTGACGGGTCAGCGGCAGCGGGCATGTGTGGATCGACCCGACCTACTTCAACGTGTCGCCTAACAATCGAGAATCGCGCCCTCTACGCATGGGCGCTATCTTGGGCAAACCGGCCGACGGAACGGTCGATTTCGTCCAGCAGCCAAGCGCGAAAGTCGTTGATCTCGGACACGTCGGCCATCGTTCTGGGGGTCAAGAGCCAGTAGCCGAACTCGCTGCTGAGGGCCTCGTCGACGGGCCGCACGAGGCGCCCCGAGGCGAGGTCGTCATGCACAATGGTGGAGGGGGTCAGCGCAATACCTATTCCATCGCGCGCCGCGTCCATGACTAGCCCTCCGCTAAGACTGATACCGGATTGAGGGTCGATCCCGTCGTGACCCTCCAGCCCCGTGCCGGACAGGAAGGTGGGCCAGTCGGGAAAATCGTAGCGATGCGGGAAGCTGTGGCGATGAAGGAGGGTAGCTCCGGCTAGAGTTCGGTCCTGACAGACGGAAGGAGCGCACACCGGCAGGATCATCTCGCGGGTCAGTCTCTCGGCAACCACTTCGCCCTCGCTGTCGAAGGATCCCCAGTCGACGACGATATCTGCGTCGCCCACGGTCGATTCGATGAAGCGGTCGACGAGGACGACATCGACGTCGCCAGTTTGCCGGCGGAAGCTTCCAATGCGAGGAATAAGCCAACATTTCGCAAAGACCGGCGCGACCACGACCACGATCCTCTTTCTGCGAGGGTTACGGCGTGTGCGCACCACGGCATTGTTGATCATGGTAAAGGCGGGATAGAGATTGTCTCTCAAGTTCTTGCCGGCAAGCGTGAGACGCACGCCGCGCCCGTCTCTCTCCAGAATGGCGACGCCGAGATCAGTCTCGAGCTCTTTGATGTGACGGCTTACGGCGCTAGGTGTGACCGACAATTCGCCGCCGGCGAGCGATACCGAACCGAGACGGGCGACGGCCTCGAATGCGCGCAACGCGTTCAGGGAAGGCAGGCGCGCCACCTCTATCCACCTCTGACTGCAGCAATGAAAGTTCAGTTTGGTTGCGACGCCTCTGGTCGCGCATAGACAACCACCCCTCGCTCTCTACGTCTTCCGCGTATGGCGGGCGACAGAACGCTGGTATCGCATCCACATTGTGGCGCCGAATTCGTGACTTGTGTGTTATTTTCTTGGCTAAACTCGTACTCTTTCTGTGACTTTTCTCTCGAACCTGCCCGTTGATGGGACACAGCATGTCGACGTCAAGATGATATGAACGTGCAGGTCGTCGGCTGGTCGCTCTCCGAGCAGGCACTTCTGCGCCAATGGGGTCGAGCATTCCGGCGAGTGAGAGATGCCCGTGCCTCGAGTGGGAGGGTCCATCGATGATGGCCCGGAAGTCACGGATAATTCCAAACCGTTCACGCGCCGCCGGATGGCGAACCATGCGAGAGGTTCAGGTGTCGGGGCTGTGTCAGGAAATGGAAGTGGCCGACAGGGTTCAGGACCGTGCCGCAGAAGAAGACCGCCCCACTGTGGCCGGCTACGATCGTCGCCGAGGAATACAATCGTTATCAGACCAGGAACCGATCGAGTGGCCGCTGGGGCCGCAAGGGGTTCAAGTTCGGATACTGGACGACGGTGGACAGGGTTGCTGCCTGCGCTGCGGCGCGGAAGCTGTTCCGCGACCCGCTTGCCGTGCCCCTGCTGGATGTGCTGGCGGCGTAACACCTGCGCAATGACGACACCGCGTTGCCGATGTCGGACAAGAGCAAGAGCGGGACCGCGCGGGCTTGTGTCCAAGTGAGCGATCACCCGCGGTTCGCGATCGGTAGCGGCACCCGCCGCCGCATCCCCTGCCGTACCCCTGTTCTCGGGGCAGCTCGGGCGAGGCCGGGTAGAGTACGGCCGAGACCGGCTTCGGCCTCAGCTGCTCTCAGCAGGCATGGGACCGGGCGGAGACGCCGCGAGATCACTTGAAGATCCTGATGCTATCGCCCGGATCTGTGGGGGCGAAAGCCAAATGGCTGAGCTACTCGACCACAACCTATGACTTGCCGTGGGGCGGTGTGCGGAGGGAAGGAAGCGGATGAAGTCTGATTGAGCGGGATCTGGAGAGCATCGCCATTATTGTTCGGCCAAGAGCCGCACGCCCCGCCTTAATGTTGGTGACGTAGACGTTACTTGGCTCGAGAGTCGTGCTGGCCGCATCCTTTCGGTTGGACATGTCGGCATTTCCAACGGGGACGCGGCGCAAGGGCGTGAACAGGAAGACCGCTCGTTGCGGACCACGCCACGCCGAGCGGCGCACGGGCGCTTGTGCCTGAACGTGACAAGGACAGCCTCAAGCGCTCTCCCAGCGGTACTCCTCGCCCGCAACCCGAAGGCGCGCTTGGGGGACGGTCAGCGCCGGGTGTCCACCACACTCCGAACGCCGCCACACCAAGTCAGCGTGTTTGGGCTCATCCACGCGGGAGGCGCCGCCCACGGTTGACAGCAAGTCGCCGATCACGTCTCCGCTGCTCGCGCGTCGTCCAACGCGCTCCTGTGCCCGTCCTCCTGGTCCTCGTAGGGTCACAGCGCCTCGCAGGCAACGCAGCCCTGTTCGGTTCGGTGGGGCGGCTGCGGCACCGGAGGCGTGACTATGGTTCATTTACGTAGCGGGAACTTGCACGGAGGGCGAACCGTTCGGTCCATCCGAGCAGCGACGGATCTCATCCTTCAGCCAGACCGTGAAGGCGACGACTTCTGGACGGACTCGCCGCGTCTGGGGAAGCAACAGCCAATAGCCGCAGTCGTTTCTCATGCCTTCGGCGATTGGTCGCACCAAACGCCCGCTCGTCAGGTCGTCGTGCGCTACGGTCGTATTGGTGAGCAGCAGGCCTTTGCCGGTGCGCGCGGCTTCCATGATCAGTGCCGTAGACAGGCGCAGACCCCGACTCGTGTCGATCTTGTCCAGTCCCACGGACGCAACGAAGCCCGTCCAGCCGGGCCAGTTCGCGGTACGCGGAACCCCCTTGCGGTGCAGGAGTGTGCATTCGGCGAGGCTTCCCGTGTCCGCGATGCGGCGCGCCAAATCGGGACTGCACACGGGAAAAACTTCCTCGTCGCTCAGCTTCTCGATATCAAAGCCGAGATGGTTGTCGAAGCGTCCGTAGTCGACGATCAGATCGGCGCTTGGCGGGATTCTGTCAGGACACGCCCACCTATCCTCAATCACGACATCGACCGTCGTTCCATGATAGTCAAAGCGATCTATGCGTGGGATCAACCAGGCTGAAGCAAACATCGGTGAGCTAAAGAGCCTGATCCTGCTGCCTGCGCGCTGGTCGGCCACTCTCTCAATGCATCCGGCGATCTCGGCGAACGCTGCCTCCAACCCGTTTTGGAGTTGTTCACCAACTGGAGTCATGCAAACGCCACGACCATCCCGTGAAAGGAGTTGGATGCCCAAGTCGGCTTCGAGGTTCTTAATTTGGCTGCTTACAGCGCCGGCCGTAACGTTGAGTGAGCGAGCTGCCGCAACGATTGAACCATGGCGACCGACTGCTTCGTAAGCCCTCAAGGAATTGAGTGACGGCAATCTTCTATCCATGTCTCGATTATGCAATTTTCCGGTGTTGAAGTCACCTTATGTTTGCCTCTTTTGTATCTTTTGGGTGAGCTAGACGGCTAAGATAGTGCCATTTGAGTAGCAGCGCGGCTCAATTGTCGGCGAGGCGCCATCGTGGCAACGCCATGCATAACCGTTCGGGCCGCCCTTTCAGGGCTCCCCGGATGCCTGCTAGCGAGGCAGAAACTCGTCAACCATCGCCTTCGGATGCGATCTACTGCGTCGTCACGTCTGCGAGCGCTTTTCATCCACCGCACCCGTCCGGTCGCGAACGCCGAACCTGCTTCGGCATGCGGCAGTATGAACCTTCGTGGAGAAATTTCGATTGCTTCACCACGCGCGGACTCCGCGCCTCGGCGAGTTGAAGGAGAGCATCAATTGGCGCGAATCGAGGCGACGGCCGAGTGTTTCGGGGCCACAGTCTGGCTCGGCCGGAGCACGCCCGGACCCTCTCAAGCTTCCGGTGGAAGCCGTTTGGCGGACCCTGGCCCAGCGGCTCGGTTTGCTGTGCCAACGACCGGACTGGTCAGAAGCTGCCCTCTGGAGCGGCTAGCAAGAGAGCCGCGAAACTCCGTCCTGTCCCGATCGGTTGGCAATTCGACCCGCGCTTTGCGGCGACGTGACTACACCCCGCCCTTCGGGCTCCGGTCGGCGATCGCGCCGAACCGCGAGTTCGGCTCACGCTTGGCTGGGAGCCTTCGCGCCTGAGCCAGTCCCCGCTCTTGAAGACGCAGAGGATATCATCGATCGAGGGCATACGTTTCATCCGGCGCTTTTCTTCGTCCTAACTTGCAAGTAAAGCTGCGGTGTTTCCGTAGTTTTCTTGAGAATACTCAACTGGACGAAGCAAAAACCGAGGCCGACATTTCGCAAAGCGACATGCGGTGAAGTTCGAACGATGAAAGCGAGTGTCTCCGATGTTGTTGAAAGCAGAATCGCTGGCGAACTACACGGACGCGATCACGTCGTCGAGGGACACTGTCCAGTGAGATGCAAAGGCGTCGACGATTTTCGTAAAGCTGAATTCCGCATTCGGCGATAGCGGTGGCATACGGTCGCATTGTCCCGGTTCGGCCAACTGAAATGTCAATTCAGTCTGCCGGCGCCGCGGCGAGGTCTTGAAGAACGCGTCTCAGCACTTCCCGTATGGATTTGCGATACGCTGCGCTGGTACGCCTGGACTTGGTACCGGTGGCAATGGCATGAATAGCCGGATCAAACGGGATGACGACATCGGGGCGACGATCGCCGAGGGCGTAACGTACGTGTGCCGGGGACAACCGGCTCTTGGGCATTCGTGGCAGGCATTGAGTCAGAGTCACCGGGCAGTTCGCTCCCAGCAGAGCCAAGCTGCGCACGACCGCGCTCAGACTCGAGAGTGTCGGCTCAAATTGCAGAACGCGTGCATCAGCACGCTGCATGATCTCCAATCGCATATCTCCGTCTGGAAATCCTGTCACCAGGACCAGGTGGGTCCGGTTGGCGAGATGTGCGAGAAGCCGGCAAACGGCGTTGGAAGACGGCGACCGTGGCGGTGGGGCGACCGGGGTGTAGGCCACCAGGGTCAGGCCGTTGTCCGCCTGAGTGCACACGTAGTCGATCTGATCAGATGCGATGGCCGTCTCGGCATCGGCGGGTACGCGGCCGCCGAGGGATTCGAGCAGGTCTGAAAGCCCGCTGGAGGGGCTAATGCCGAGTAAGCCGGGAAGCCGCGCAGCGACCGGGTCTAGGTCGACGACCGAGGCCGTGCGCCCGTCGGCTGCAATGGCGCGAGCGATGGCCGCAACGAGCGTGGAGGTTCCGCTGCCGGCACTGCCAGCGAATGCGACGACACGCCCGGCATAGGCCCGCTCAGCCGGATCGGCAGAAAGTGCCGCACACGCTTCGCGGATCTGCAGAGCGGACACCGGCTTGAGCAGGTAGTCCGCGATGCCGCACTGAAAGAGTGCCCGCGCAAACTGCGCAGTATCGGTGGAACCGATTGCGATGACCGCGGTCTCGACAGCGCAGACTGCGGCCAACTCTCTTGTAGCGAATTCGGGATCCGCAACGCCGTCAAGGTCGACGAAAACCACTGTCGCGGCGGGCTCGACTGCCAGTGTCTTGAGGGCCGCCGGAAGGCGGTCGCGCTGCAATTTGGCCTTGCGGCCCGCGAGGCCCTCGCGCAGAGCGCGCAATGTACGGGCGTCCGCAGCGAACCCTCTTGCATAAAGGCTGTCGGGGGGCAGAGACACCGCTGGGTTCCGCTTCCGAATTAGCGCGAGAGCTGGTCTTGGGACTTACTAGCCGCCGGTTATCGACGAAGCCGTTTCGGACGGGTCGGGCAACGGCCGGACCCGATCTTCAACCCAGCGCGTGTAGGCCTTCGATGCACTGCCATAGGCAGCGCTCGTCCTGGTCGATGGGACGCACAATGGCTTCCGTGCCTCGTCGGCGGATGCAGCTCCCGGGACGGGACTGTGAAGAGAAACCGCGTCCTGGGATACAAGAGTTGACGGCTTGCTGGTGCAAGAGCGCTGCAAGGCCTGCAGCGCCTCATGATATGTGACAAGGCGCTCAGTTTCCGCCCTGACCGCGGTGATCACCCCGCTGAAAGGGGCAAAATACTCGTCTTGTTGTGCGAGCCGTTCGTGGCATCCTGCGACGAGCAAGGCGATCACCATTGTCATGATCAGTCGGGGACGCAATCTGGGGAACCGAGGCTTCCTCTTGGCGTGCTCCAACGCGATGGGCACGACGGTACTGACTCTCACCGAATCTCGATCCTCCGACTCGCAATACAAAAGGCCTTTGCTTCGAATGATCGAATTGTTCATGCGTCCAGTACTCCCATGTTCAAGCGATCCCATCACAGGATTGTGACGCGACAACCCTCTCTCAGAGGCCTCTCTCGAGCTATGCTTGCAGCGTTAGATCGTGCGTTCCGCGTAATGCAGATCTATCGCTCTTCGGTTAGAGTCGCCACCGAACAGAATCACAACTGTCACTCCTCACAAGGCAGGGACTAGCCGCATATGACCTAGGACATGAACGGCCATTGCAGACAATAGGGGTCGTTCATCCATGTCGTCTGGTGGTTCTGATCGGCAGTGAGAAGGAATACATCTGCCGTTCGCTTTGGTTGCGTCTATCTGGGACGCGGCCGAGAAATCGAGGCAGCAGAATCTGCAAAAGAAGCGATGTGTATCGGTCGCGCGCGAAGGTGCGCGTGGGAACGAATTATCTGGACGCATCAACAGGGAGCTCCCTCTAGTAGTAGAATTTATCGATCCTGCCGAACGCTGCCATACCCGATTCGGTCGGATGCGGTATGGCGTCCACAAGTCGAGCAGTGATGGTAACGATAAGCTCCAGTTCGTCAGATCTCATCGAACTATGTCCGAAGATTGCGCCGACAAGCGGCAAGTCCTTAAGCAACGGAATACCGGACTCCACATCGTTGGATGCACTGCGAAAGAGGCCAGCAATTACGATGGACTCGCCGTCGCCCACCTCAACAGTGGTTTGCGCTCGCCGAACGTTGATGACCGGAACATTGACCCCGGCAACCACCTGCACCGAGTTGTCCTGTGACGGTTCTGAAACTTCGGGTCGGACCGTTAATTCGATTCTGTTCTCGTCGATGATCGTTGGAACGAAGTCGAGAAGAACTCCGTACTTCTTGTATTCGAAGACGATGACGCCGTCATCGAATCCGGTGGGTAGCGGATACTCGCCACCCGAAAAGAACGACGCGGTCTCACCTGAATTTGCGGTTACGTTCGGGCGAGCCAGCACGTTGGCCAAGCCTGCCTTTGCGAGCGCGTCCACGAAGCCATTTAGTCCGACGTTGTCCCATGCCCGCTGGAGCATGAACGTGGGCGACAGCAGCCCATCCACGGAGGTGGATGGGACAGAGAGAAGGACGTCGCCGTCGTCGTTTGTTCCCACATTCGGAGGCAAGCCCGGATGCAGCTGCCCAGTTATCCGCTCCGGTCCTGCTAGGGAGGTTCCGTCAGGCAGACCGCGTCCAATCCGGAATCCGAAGCCCAACGGATCATTTGAATGCCCGAAGATCTCCCAGTTGAATCCGAAATCCTCGGCGATCGAACGCTGGACCTCGGCGATTTGGACTTCGAGGTTGACCTGCTGAGGCCCGGTGATGCTCATGTGGTTATCGACCAGAGCATCTTTCGGGAGCGAGGCGGTGGCGAAGCGTAGCGCGCGCTCGGATGCGGCCGCGGACCCGACCTCGCCGCTCAACGCCACACCGCGAGCGACGCGCTGGACGCGAACCCGGTGCAGGTCGGGTTCACTGGCGAGGAGGGTGCGCAGCGGTTGGAGGTCAGTTTCGATACGCAAGTTGCTCTCGACCAGCAAGTCCTGCGGAAGTGAGGCGGATGCTAGTCGGACCGCCCGCTCGACCGCCGCCTCCGAGTTGACTTCGCCGCTCAGAGCCACCCCCCGGGCGACCCGCTGCACCTGCACCCCGCCCAACCCGGGCTCGCCGGCCATGAGCGAGCGTAGCGGTCCGAGGTCCAGCCCCACTTCGAGGTTGTTCTCCACCAGCATGTCTTGCGGGAGTGAAGCGATCGTAAGGCGAACGGCCCGCTCGGCTGCGCCTTGAGAGGCGACTTCGCCACTCAGGGCGACGCCGCGTGCCAGTCGCTTGACGCGAACGCCCTGGAGGATCGTATCGGCGGCAAAGAGAACGCGTAGCGCCTCGACATCCGGCACTATCCGCAGACTACTCTCGACAAGTATGTCGTCGGGCAACGATGCTGCTGCGAGTCGAAGTGCGCGATCGGCTGCCGCTGCCGATCCGACCTCGCCGCTAAGTGTTATGCCTCGGGCCACACGCCGAACCTGAATTCTTCGCAATTCAGGTTCGCCGACGATGAGGTCACGCAATGGCGCAAGGTCGAGCCCGACTACCAGGTTGCTCTGAACCAGCATGTCCTGCGGAAGAGAGGCGACCGCGAGCTGGACCACCCTTTGGGCCACCGCCGGGGAGTCTACTTCGCCAGAAAGGACGACGCCCCGCTTGAGACGCTGGATGAGCACATTCCCGAAATCAGGATCGCTGGCAAGCAATGCTCCCAAACTGTCGACATTGGGCGTCAAGCGCAGGTTGTTTTCGACCGGCAGGCCCTCCGGGAGCGAGGCCGCCGCGAGCCGGAGCGCCCGATCGGCCTCATCCTCCGAGCTCACCTCGCCGCTCAGAGCCACGCCCCGGGCGACCCGCTGCACCTGCACCCCGTCCAGCCCGGGCTCGCCGGCCAAGAGCGAGCGCAGCGGTGCGAGGTCCAGCCCTACTTCCAGATTGTTATGAATTAGCATGTCTTCCGGGATAGAGGCAGCAGCTAGGCCTACCGCCCGCTCCGCTGCTGCCGCTGAGCCCACTTCGCCGCTCAGAGCCACCCCCCGCGAGACTGCGTGCGCCCGCACGTCCTTCAGATCCGGATCGACGGCAAGCAGTGCGCGCAGCGGACCCACGTCGAGGGCCACACGCAGGCTATTCTCCACCAACATGCCTTCCGGAATAGAAGCCAGGGCGAGACGGTCCGCGCGCTCCGCCGCCGCTGGAGAGCCCACCTCGCCGGTGAGAGCAACCCCGCGAGCAAGTGGCTGCACCTGCACGCCCCGCAACTCAGGATCGGTGCCAAGCAGTGCCCGCAGCGGACCCACGTCGAGGACCACACGCAGGTTGTTCTCCACCAGCAAGTCCTCCGGGATGGAGGCAGCCGCGAGACCGACCGCGCGCTCGGCCGCTCCTGCCGACCCGACCGCTCCGGTGAGGGCCACTCCCCGTGCCAGCCGTTGCACCTGCACCCCGTCCAGCCCGGGCTCGCCGGCCATGAGCGAGCGCAGCGGTCCCAGGTCCAGCCCCACCTCCAGGTTGTTCTCCACCAGCATGCCTTCCGGGATGGAGGCAGCAGCAAGACCGACCGCGCGCTCGGCCGCTCCTGCCGACCCGACCGCTCCGGTGAGGGCCACTCCCCGTGCCAGCCGTTGCACCTGCACGTCCTGCAGATCCGGATCGGCGCCAAGCAGTGCGCGCAGCGGCCCGACGTCGAGGGCCACACGCAGGTTGTTCTCCACCAGCAGACCTTCCGGGAGCGAGGCGGTCGCCAGGCGGAACGCCCGATCGGCCGCGGCGACGGATGCGACCTCGCCGCTCAGAGCCACGCCCCGGGCGACCCGCTGCACCTGCACCCCGTCCAGCCCGGGCTCGCCGGCCATGAGCGAGCGCAGCGGTCCCAGGTCCAGCCCCACCTCCAGGTTGTTCTCCACCAGCATGCCTTCCGGGATGGAGGCAACAGCAAGACCGACCGCGCGCTCCGCCGCCGCCGGAGAGCCCACCTCGCCACTGAGAGCGACCCCGCGTGCGAGCCGTTGCACCTGCACGCCCTGCAGATCCGGATCGGCGCCAAGCAGTGCGCGCAGCGGCCCGACGTCGAGGGCCACACGCAGGTTGTTCTCCACCAGCAGACCTTCCGGGAGCGAGGCGGTCGCCAGGCGGAACGCCCGATCGGCCGCGGCGACGGATGCGACCTCGCCGCTCAGGGCCACGCCCCGGGCGACCCGCTGCACCTGCACCCCGTCCAGCCCGGGCTCGCCGGCCATGAGCGAGCGCAGCGGTCCCAGGTCCAGCCCCACCTCCAGGTTGTTCTCCACCAGCATGCCTTCCGGGATGGAGGCAGCAGCAAGACCGACCGCGCGCTCGGCCGCTCCTGCCGACCCGACCGCTCCGGTGAGGGCCACTCCCCGTGCCAGCCGTTGCACCTGCACGTCCTGCAGATCCGGATCGGCGCCAAGCAGTGCGCGCAGCGGCCCGACGTCGAGGGCCACACGCAGGTTGTTCTCCACCAGCAGACCTTCCGGGAGCGAGGCGGTCGCCAGGCGGAACGCCCGATCGGCCGCGGCGACGGATGCGACCTCGCCGCTCAGAGCCACGCCCCGGGCGACCCGCTGCACCTGCACCCCGTCCAGCCCGGGCTCGCCGGCCATGAGCGAGCGCAGCGGTCCCAGGTCCAGCCCCACCTCCAGGTTGTTCTCCACCAGCATGCCTTCCGGGATGGAGGCAACAGCAAGACCGACCGCGCGCTCCGCCGCCGCCGGAGAGCCCACCTCGCCACTGAGAGCGACCCCGCGTGCGAGCCGTTGCACCTGCACGCCCTGCAGATCCGGATCGGCGCCAAGCAGTGCGCGCAGCGGCCCGACGTCGAGGGCCACACGCAGGTTGTTCTCCACCAGCAGACCTTCCGGGAGCGAGGCGGTCGCCAGGCGGAACGCCCGATCGGCCGCGGCGACGGATGCGACCTCGCCGCTCAGGGCCACGCCCCGGGCGACCCGCTGCACCTGCACCCCGTCCAGCCCGGGCTCGCCGGCCATGAGCGAGCGCAGCGGTCCCAGGTCCAGCCCCACCTCCAGGTTGTTCTCCACCAGCATGCCTTCCGGGATGGAGGCAGCAGCAAGACCGACCGCGCGCTCGGCCGCTCCTGCCGACCCGACCGCTCCGGTGAGGGCCACTCCCCGTGCCAGCCGTTGCACCTGCACGTCCTGCAGATCCGGATCGGCGCCAAGCAGTGCGCGCAGCGGCCCGACGTCGAGGGCCACACGCAGGTTGTTCTCCACCAGCAGACCTTCCGGGAGCGAGGCGGTCGCCAGGCGGAACGCCCGATCGGCCGCGGCGACGGATGCGACCTCGCCGCTCAGGGCCACGCCCCGGGCGACCCGCTGCACCTGCACCCCGTCCAGCCCGGGCTCGCCGGCCATGAGCGAGCGCAGCGGTCCCAGGTCCAGCCCCACCTCCAGGTTGTTCTCCACCAGCATGCCTTCCGGGATGGAGGCAACAGCAAGACCGACCGCGCGCTCCGCCGCCGCCGGAGAGTCCACCTCGCCACTGAGAGCGACCCCGCGTGCGAGCCGTTGCACCTGCACGCCCTGCAGATCCGGATCGGCGCCAAGCAGTGCGCGCAGCGGCCCGACGTCGAGGGCCACACGCAGGTTGTTCTCGACTGACATGCCTTCCGGGAGCGAGGCGGTCGCCAGGCGGAACGCCCGATCGGCCGTGGCGACGGATGCGACCTCGCCGCTCAGAGCCACGCCCCGGGCGACCCGCTGCACCTGCACCCCGTCCAGCCCGGGCTCACCGGCCATGAGTGAGCGCAGCGGTGCCAGGTCCAGCCCCACCTCCAGGTTGTTCTCCACCAGCATGCCTTCCGGGATGGAGGCAGCAGCAAGACCGACCGCGCGCTCGGCCGCTCCTGCCGACCCGACCGCTCCGGTGAGGGCCACTCCCCGTGCCAGCCCTTGCACCTGCACGTCCTGCAGATCCGGATCGGCGCCAAGCAGTGTGCGTAAAGGCTCGATATCGATCACCACTAGAACATCCCGTTTCAGAACGGATCCGTTCTCGCCAAGCACGGAGATCGACGTGTTGCCCGCGTTCTTGCCAATGACGTACAGCACGGTGGGAGAGAGAAGCTGCACGTCTGCGATCTCAGGGGAAGCAGCAGCGACTGCCTTTGCGGGGCTGTCGAGATGCCAGCGGCGACTCTTCCCCAACAGGACAATCCACTCGTCATTGGGAAGCGCATCACCTGGATGATGCTCCAGCGGTTGGGAGTCCAAATTGGGTAGCTCTTCCGCGGAAGCGAACAATAGCGAGGGCGTGGCGGAATCAGGCGCCGCACCGCCAGTCCAGGCATGTTCGGTCAGCCACACGTTCGAGCCTATGTTCGCAGGTGCGGAAGCGAACGAAGCGGAAGATCGAGCGGAGGGTTTGTCGGAAGTCCGAACTCGATCAGGGGCGGAAGCTACGGGGGCCGCGCTCTCGTACCACGCCGCCTGGCGCTCTCCTTCGCCGTTGAGCAGTGTAGGCTCATCCCGGGACAGGAGCGCGGTGGTCAGGAGGGCTGCATCCGATTCCGAGGTTGGATCGGCCGCGAAGGTAGTCGTGTTTGACGAGGGTGTGGCGCGGTCGAGCGAAAAGGCATGCTGCAGGAACACCCTTTCGAACCAGGAATCAAGGCCGAGATCGGCAGCCGTGAGGGTTGTGTTCTTGGGCCACGCGGCTCCTTGGTCCCACACGGGGCTGCGCGACGAAGGTGCTGCTCCGGAATAGAATGCGTCGACAAGGGATGCCAACGCGGGTTCGCGTGCACTATCGGACGCCGTCGCGGTCGTGCCGGACTGCAGCATCGTGAGGTCGAGCAAGAAGACGGACTGCAGGAATGACGCACGTGACATGGAGGAGTGACCGACATCGGCAGCACTGAGGATCAGTCCTTGGGAAAACGCGGCTTCCGGCTCCCACAAGCCGTTGAACGGCGCAGATGAGGGGCTGGAAGAGGACGGCATGGGACGGGACAGCGCATGTCCTTCGATCATCGGCTGGGACGGCGCAGGCGTCGCTCCCCGCGTCAACCCGATGGGGTCGGGCGGAAGAATTGGATGGAGGAACGATGCATCCGACCAGGTGTCGCCATTGAAGTCGGCAGACCCCAGGGTCTCTTTCTCGAACCATGCAGAGTCCGGCTCCGGCACGCCGTTCATCAATACGGGTGCAGCACCGACAGAGGACGGCATGGGAACGGGGATTGCATCCCTTTCCGTCGTCGGTGCCGATGCCGCTACAGTGCTCGGCGTAGTGGCGACCGCGGCCGAAAGTAATACGGGAGTAGGAGAAGCGTCCGGCGGTGCGGCGAAGCCGGGGACGGTAGCGCCGGGGGGGGCGTGATCGCTGACCGAGCGGGATAAAGAATCGGAACGCCCAGTCGCAACGCGAACGAGGCCTTTGTCGAAGGCGGCTTCAGGGCAGTTGCCTCCCCGCCTCCGGATGCCGGTCGGGGCCGGTGCACGCCGGCGTAATCGGGAACGGCGAAACCCGCGTTCGCAGCGGGAGGTACGGCCCAGCCGGCCTCGCCGGTGAGGCGAAGCGTCAGCCCAGACGCACCCACGAGTGCGACGCCTGTTGAGGGCCCGAGCCCTTGGCTCGCGTTCGATGGAGGTGGGTCGGGGGAAGGCCACTCCAGCAAGAGTCTGGTATCGACCCGGCGCGGAGGCATTGACTGCTGGCGGGCAGTGTCCAGAAGGTTCTGCAGTGCGTGCGAGTCCTCTTCCCCCCAGTAGGACGCGCCATATCGTTCGTAGATGCCTGCTGCCGCGTCGATCCGCCCGGAAGCGATCAGCATACGAACGAAATTGGCTGCGATCCGAGGATGCGCCGAGGGTTGGCGGAGCGCCTCGGTGTAGTGGGTTTCGGCGGTCTCGTAGTCCGCTTCGAGTACGGCGGCGACCGCGAGGCCGTTCTCGATCCACATGACGGACGAGGGATCTTGTACGAGCGCTCGCGCATCCAGCAGGTGTTGACGCGCCGCTTGGGTATCGCCGAGCGCGAGCGCCGTCCTCCCGGCGCCGAGGAGCGCTTCTCCTCTGGTAGCGGGCGAGGCCTGCGCCAAGTCAGCGGCCCGGAGAAACTGCCGGCGCGCTGCCTCCAAGTCGAGGTTGTGCAGGGAGATGTAGCCCAGTCCCAATACGGGTTCAGGCGAATCGTCAAATCGCTCTGCAAGCGAGAGGTAGAGTCTGCGAGCAACCGCTGGCTGTCCCGCCGCAAGCGCGGCGGAAGCGACCGACAGATGGTTTCGAAGCAGCTCTCTGGCGCCGGGCCTGTCGGCCGGCTCAGAGACGCCGGAGCAGGCGGCGACGAGAATAAGCGTGGCAAGCGCAGCGGTTGAGGGCATCCGTCTTACGGAAGAGAGGCGCAAAGCCGAATTCGCGAATCGGGCGGTCAGACTTCGACGATGAGCAGATCGGACGTTCAGAGTCTTCGCCTCCCGTGCCCGCGGTGGACCGGCGACCGGAATGTCAGGCTGTCGGTGGTGGCGACGAAACGGCGCCGGCAGGGCGGATGCAAGGCGTGCTCGCGCATCAGGCGCTTGATCTTCTTGTGGTTCACCACCCAGCCCCGATGCCTGAGCGCCGCCTGCATGCGGCGCCAGCCGTAGGCTTCGAACTCGTCCTTGATCGCGTGCATGGCCTCGACCAGGGCGGTGTCGTCGGCCGATCCGCCCGAAGCGCGGTAGTAGGTGGATCGCGCGATCCCCATCAGTCGGCATCCTTGGGCGACGGAGAGGCCTTGGGGCCGGTGATGACGGACATGGGCGCGTTTCTCGGCCGTCGTCCGTGCCGCTGAGCCCCCTTTAGAAACTCGAGCTCCAGGGCCTGCTTGCCGACCAGGCGCTCGAGGGCCGCGATCCGGGCTTCGTATTCCTGGAGCGCGTCGGCCGTCTCAACCTCCTCGTCGAAGGCGCCGGCCTCGTACTTGTCCACCCAGATCCTG
This sequence comes from Alphaproteobacteria bacterium, assembly GCA_965207055.1. Taxonomy (GTDB): domain Bacteria; phylum Pseudomonadota; class Alphaproteobacteria; order UBA828; family UBA828; genus WTGU01. The sequence continues at coordinate 676,002 of CBDBLP010000002.1, forward strand.
ATCAGGGTGCGGGAGAGGTCGTGCCGACGGGCCAGGCCGTGGAGCGTCTCGCCGGCGAGATACTCCTGAACGACCTGGCGCTTGAAGGCGATGCTGTGGGTGCGGTGGGTTCGGTGCTTGGCCATGGGCGTCGATCCTTCGAATGCCCGGCGCACCGGTCAAATCATTTCAAGCCGCCTGTCCGACCCCAGGGGCCCACTCCACCTTTGCGTCAATTATTGGCTCGTGATGGCAGGCAGCGGCGAAGTGCGTATCTGGCGGACCTGCAGGGGCCGTGGCGACAGGTTCGCAAGGCCGCCGGGCTTGAGGACGTGCGCATTCACGACCTCAGGCACACGTTCGCCCCGGAGGCGGTGATGGGCGGAGAGAGCTTGCCGATGGTGGGGCGAATGTTGGAGCACACCCAAGCCCAGACGACGGTACGCTACGCTCATGCGGCCGACGACCCTTTGCGGAGAGCATCGGAGCGGATCGCTTCGTTGCTGAAGCAGGCGATGGATGGTTAGAAGGCATTGCGTGTCGGCCGAGGGGAAGCTGGGCAACTCGCCCGTTCCTGCGTGAGTTTGCGGTGCCGGGATTGTTGCGCGCGACGGCTCCGCGAAGCTTTGGGGATCGCGAGGCTGCCGGCCCGCGGGGTCTACCGTGCGGGTGGCCGGCTTCTCTCCAGCGCGGTCTCGCGCACGGTCTCCTGGAGATGATGGAACGGGGCGTGGTCCTCGGCTGAGCGCCGAGCGATGAAGCCGGTGCGGTAGCGACTGCGGCCGAAGGTCAAGGGCAAGGGCGCGATCGGCGCGCCGGGAAGCGCGTCCAGCAGGTCGAGGGGCAGTCGGGCGAGCCAGGGGCCGGCCGCGAGGAGAAGCAGGCCGGCGGATCCCGTCCGGAGGAGGGCGCGCACGCGTCGGCCCGCACGGGCGCCGATCTCGTCGAGCAGTCCGGCGAGGGACGGGCCGTCGCCGGATGCCTGCCCGTCGAGGTCGATCCAGGGCCAGCCGGCGAGGTCGCCGGGGTCCGGCGCGGCGGCGCTGAGTGGATGGTCGCGTGCGGCGGCGACGCCGTCCGTGAGGTCGATGAAGCGCTCGCGGCGGAGGAAACCGGGCAGGGTCTCGCCGGTGTCGAGCCCGCCGCAGTGCAGGTCGCTCTCGCCGTCGGCGAGCAGGCGGACGCCGTCGCGCCAGGAGGCGGTGCGGAGCCTGAGCTCGACCGCCGGGAAGGCGGCGACGGCGGGCACCAGGACGGCCTGCAGCCAGACCGGCGCCGCAGTGATGCGGTAGCGTCCGGTGTGTCCGGCGAGCTCGGCCGCGACCGCCGACTCGCCCTCGCCGGTCTCGCGCAGGATGCGACGGGCGCGCTCGACCACGACGGCGCCGAGCCGGGTCGACCGGACGCCCGAGGGGACGCGCTCGAACAGCCGTCCCCCGAACTCCCTCTCCAGGCGGGCGATGACGCGGCTGAGGGCCGGCTGGGTCATGGCGAGTCGGTCGGCTGCCGTGACGATCCTCTGCGCATCGGCGACGGCCAGAAGCCTGACCAGGTCGCTGCGCCTGTCGAACATGTCGCTACTCCTCTGCTTGCGGTGCAGCCGGACGCGTCCTCCCCAGAGTCGATTTGGGCGTCGCCGCCGCGGCTTTCGAGCGTTGCCTGGCGGCCATGGCCCCACCGGCATGCAGATTGACCCGATCGGCATTTTCTTTCGCGCGTCCGGGGCGTTAATGGCCTTGGCCCGTTGCGCGGCGCCCCGGCGGGAAGGGTTGGCACCGCCGCGCCGGGGGGGCGGGCCATGGCCGGGAGCGGGCGGGGGAGACCGGGAGACGGCGGGCGCTATGTGGTGGTCGTCGAATCGCCGGCCAAGGCGAAGACGCTCGCGAAGCACCTCGGGCCCGGCCACCGGGTGATCGCGACCCGGGGCCATGTCAGCGACCTGCCGGCGAAGGCGGGCTCGGTCAGGCCCGATGAGGGCTTCGCGACGACCTACGAGACCGGGCGGGCGGCGGCCCGGAGGCTCGGGGCGATCGCGAAGGCGCTGGCGGAGGCCGACGGCCTGGTGCTTGCGACCGACCCCGACCGGGAGGGCGAGGCGATCGCCTGGCAGGTGCTGGAGTGGCTGGGTGAGCGGGATGCGCTGGCCGGCCGGCCGGTGTTCCGCGCCGCCTTCGGCGAGTTGACCGGGGCGGCGGTGGGCGAGGCCATGGCGCGGCCGCGCGGCCTCGACATGGACCTCGTGCAGGCGTGGCAGGCGCGCCGCGCGCTCGACTACCTGGTGGGCTACGGGCTGTCGCCGCTGCTGTGGCGCAAGCTGCCGGGCTGCCGCTCGGCGGGGCGGGTGCAGTCGGTGGCGCTGCGGCTCCCGTGCGAGCGCGAGGCGGAGATCGAGGCCTTCGCGCCGCGGACATACTGGACCGTCGAGGCGGAGATGGAGGGGCCGGACGGCGCGCGGTTCCGGGCAACGCTGCGCCGGCTCGACTGTTGTTGTAGCGCTGGGCCACCATCGGCACCGAGACACCAGGCTCGTGGGTCTCCGCCACGATCTGCCGCTTCTGTGCCTCGCTCCACCGCCGACGACGGCGACCAACCGATCCGCCGCCCGCCGCACCCGGCTTCTCCTCAGAAATCAACATCAGCTAAGCGTCCACCTAAATCGAAGTGGACACTTGCGAAGCACCCACTTCCCGAGCGCTCAGCCTGCCAAAGATCGCGCCATCGCAACAGGCGACCTACCCCGGATGGTTACGGTTCGAGAACCGCAGCAGGAGGTACAGGCTCGCGTCGTCCCGGTTCGGGGCGCTCATAGGGGCGCGGGGCGAGTCGAGCCGGGTGCGGGCGGTGCTGGACGGCTCGCGCACGTTCGCGCTCGCGGGCGGCGCGACGCTGGCGCCGTCGGCGGAGCTCAGGCTTCGCCACGACGGGGGCGACGCGGAGACGGGGACGGACGTCGAGTACCCGAATGCTTTCGTTCGTGGATGTGGCGCGAGCTGTTGCCGTGACGCAGTTCAAGGAGTTTCGCGGACAAATCTGACGAGGACTTCCGCAAAATGAGGATCGACGAATGGCACCTGGGCGAAGCAGAGTTCCCTTTCTCCCTCCAACTTTGCCAGCAAATGGCCCTTGCCCAGCAGGCGTTCGGCGCCTTTGTCGCCGAGGGCGATTTCGGACGTTCCCTCGGAGTCGACACGAAGAATTAGGCGGTTCCCTAAATTCGCGCGAAGCTGCATTGGCATAACCGAGGCGTCCGGTCTTTGCGCCGCGAAAACAAGGTAGATGCCTGCGGCACGGGCTTTGACGCCCAATCTCTGAACAACCGAGGTGACCGATTCCTTGTAGTCTTCCACCAACATCCATTCAGCGAACTCGTCGTGAATCAACCAAATCGCGGGCAGGCGCTGATCGGATGTGACCTTTGCGTTGTAGGCGGCAAGACTCGGGGCGCGGACTTCCTTGAAGCGCACATAACGCCGGTCCATCTCCGCGACGAGTTCGGAAAGACGAAGTGAAGCCGTTTCCTGATCATCAATGATGCCGCCGTCCAAATGCGGGAGATCCTCGAAGACAAAGTAGTCAACGCCCTGCTTCGGGTCGATCAGCAGGATCCTGGCCTGCTCGGGTGTATTGGTCGCAGCGATCCCGAGGATGATGTTTTGCATCAGTACCGACTTGCCGCTTCCGGTGCTGCCGGCAATCAAGGTGTGAGGTGCATGTTTGTGGCCTGGACAGAGAAATAGCTGGGTACCGTCGTTCTCGCGCACGCCAATCAGGATGTCCTGATTTCCCCATTCGGTGGTCGCCGGTCGCCAAAGACTCCAGATCTGCTGAGTATTCACAACTTCTCTTTCGGGTCTCTCGATCGCAACCACGACGGCACCGGGCTCGGGGCGGACAGAAATCACGTTTAGCCCGAATGTCGTGAGAAGCTCTGAGCGTCGGCGAAGCACCTGGTCGACCGTCATGTTGGCACTTCCGGCGAACTTCAGGAGCGCGCTGTTCGGGGTCATCGCCGATTCGAGAAGTTTGGCCTGTAGCTGCATCTGTTGCAGCGCGCTCTTCGTCGCTGTCGCCAGTCGCGTGAGCCACTCCTGCTGGTCAGCTTCATCCGCCTTCTCGAATGACGTTGAGAGCAGTTGTCCGATAGACGGATAAAGCCATCTGTACACCTCGGCCGGGACCTCCGGCTGCACATCGGGCTGAGTTCTGCGCGCCGCTTTCGAATCTGACTCCGGACTTTGCGGGGCTTTCGGAAGGCTGGCGTCCGGAGCAGGAGGCGGCGGGCGTTCCGGGTTTGTCATGAAGGGCATATCCGTCCCGCCAGCGCCGGGCGGTTTCCATTCCGACTCTTGCGCCAGATAGTCGGCGCCCGCTTCGCGTCGCTGGTCGCGGGTGTCATGGTTTTGCCAGTAAGCTTGGAGGAGCTTCTTCAGTGCCGGACGGCCATAGGTTTCCTGAAACGCGTTCGGAGCGTCTGGGACCTCGCTGACGTCAGTGCAATCGGCGTGGTCACCAGCTGTCGGAACGAATACGTGGGAGTAGCCTCGGATATCGAACTCGCAGCGCCCGTCCCTTATGGCGCGGCGCCATTCGCCGAGATCGATACCACTCGCCGCCGGGAGGCGAATACCATCCAATACCAAGTCGGACAGACGTGCTAACCAAGACTCTCGTTCAAGACGCTCAGAGTCCCCGAAGATGGCGTCGTTCAGCCGACGAATTGTATCACGCAGCTGCTTTTGCGACTCCTTTCGCTTTGCGGCGAGGTTCTGTAGTTCAATATACTTGGCTTCTGTAATGACCAAAGTTACCCGAAGAGTGCCGTTGACTGTTCTGTGAGGACTTATGGCGAGAAGATCTGCGAGTTGCTGTTCCCGTTGTCCCATCCAAGCGGAATAATCATCCAGGAAGTACCAGCCGCAGTGCCGATTGTTACCCAACTCCTGCCTAACCAAGTGTCTGCTCAGTACAACGCCGATCAGCTCGCTCGCACTTTGTCCGCGCTTGGCAGCGCGTAGAACGATATCTCCGGATACGTCGTTTGCATCGTCGATGAGTCGTTCGGCCAGATCTTGAAGGTCTTCATCGGATAGATCAAGACCGAGAAGGCGAAGTCTGTGGAGTACCATTGACCGCAACAAGCCGAGCGGCGCACGTGAGGAGATTATTAGGTTGCGTCCCTGGGTTGCGGATTGCTTGTATCGAATGACGCGGACACCTTGGTTAAAGAGCTGTCGTCTATCCAGCAGCTCATCGAAATTAACGACCCAGTTTCCAAGATCGTGCGTTTCCCGAAAAATTCGGGCTGTACGTGCGTCTCTGAAATCGAGTTGACGAACCGGCAACAGTCGGCGCCGTGGATTTCCGTCCCAGTCGCCTTGGAACAATGTAGCCACAGCGGTGAGATAAGACCAACCCTCAGCGCTTTGGACCGGGCAACACAGAAAAACGGAGGACTTGAGATCGTCGGCTGCAGCCGGGCGCCGCCGGGACCATCGAGAGGGTAGGAGTGACCGAAAATCGGCCGGATCAGCGGACTCGGGATACCAAGCAATTTGTGCATGCCGTGATATGACATCCTGCGAGAAAACGATGTCGTAGGGGCAGCCGTCTTGCGGATCTGGAGGCGGGGCCTGATCCGCTATCACGGATATTCGGAGTTTTGCCATAAAGTCTTGCGTGGCCTCGCTGGCGCTGTAGGCATCAGCAGTGGTATCGGAGCGCAAAATAGATCGATACACGTTGCGAAGGCGTTGGGCATCTATATGGCGGAGAAGGACCTGACATCGCGTTTCGTTATCGTCTTCATGGATCGTCCCGACCTTCTCGACGACGGCTTGAGGAAGACGGCCGGAATCGCAATTGAACAAGACGACCGACATGTTGGCGCGCTCGTGAGGGTGAAGCCTCAGGTAACGCCGGATGAGGTCGAGAACGCAGGCGCTTCCTTCCGCCGGGCTGTCGTTGGTTTCGTCGTTGCCTTCGGATGCGAGGACGGGCGGTTCGTGCAGGCTATAGTCTTGAACGACATCGCTAAGGGACAGTAGGTGAGGGCTGGCCTCAGTCCAGATCACGGCGATTTCAGGGTAGAGCGGATGAGTCAGATCCTGCTCCAGGTCCCTGAAAAAAAGACGCGTGTCTCCGGCGAGCTCCCTAGCAGTCAGCAGGCGGTTGATGAGTTCCGAAACCAGTTGCGCTTTGCGCCAAATTGCAGCGAGGCGGAGTGGATGCCAAGGCGTGACGATGGCGGCTGGTGCACCTCCGTCGACCGGCGCGGTTCCGATCTGCAGAATCGGCTTCAGCAGAAAGTCGCGATTTCGGTCGCCTTTCGCAAGTGAGACTATCACTTCAAGAAGCGCGGTATATGCTACGAGCTGCTCCAGATTGGTGGCGTTTCCGACGCCCTTCTCGGCAAACTCTTCGATGGCTCGGCTAAAGGCATCCTCGAAAGCGTCAAACCGAGAGCGGAGCTGACCAAACGTGTCTTGAGTGAGCAGACCTCCCGCGAGAGAATCTGAGAGGTTCTTGCGCCACTGCCTAGCGATATCCCGATCTGGCTTGTAGACAGGGATGAAGGAGCCTCTATCCCGGTCATATGCCGGGACGAATGTCTTCACATCAGAGAGATCGACCGTTCTGGCTTTCGCCTTGGCTCCGGCGAATTCACGTGCAGCGCGGCAGGCAATGAATGGGTGCTGTGTCAAACGCTGCCAGTCATCAGCAAGCTGGCAGGCGGCTGAACTCGGTTCATACTGCCAGACGAGTTGTGCGGAGCTGGTCTGAATGTCTCCGGTGTCGGTTTCCGTTTCCAGTTCCAGGGTGAATTTCAGTTGCAAAGCTGCCTTGGCGACCGACCGATTGAGGTTCTTTCCGCCCTTCCCGCGCCAACCTTCCACGAGCTTCGGAAAATCGAAGAGGTCTCCGACCTCCCACGTCACTTGGCGACCGAACAGCCGCCTCAGACCGGAGTAGCGGTGCGCAAAGTAGAGGCCTGCTTGCACGTTCAGTTCGCGAAGATCGCGCTTCGTCGCACGATCGCAACGGATGTGAAGCTTGCGGTTGCCGCCATCTGGAGCGCGGTTGAGGAGGGGCTCCATAGCGGTCGCAATACCAGATAGAAGATCGACGGTTTCGATCGGTCGGCCAAAGATGAAGCGATCCCAAGCCGCCTTGATTTTGCGGTCCTCTTTCAGCTCATGCCGATGAGCTTCAAAGAAGTTGAAATCCTCTTCTTCCGCCCCTGTTGTTTTTCTCTTGGTGAGAAGTACCAAGTATTCGCCATCGTCATCCGAAAGAAGATTGGGCTCGCGCTCGCCATAGAAATCGAGAGTTGCCTGCCCCAAGCTAAACTTCTCACGCTGCAGACCGTCAAAGAGCGGCTTGATTTCTTCCCACTCGCACTCGGCGAGTTTGGCGGCTTGGATATTCCAGCCACTCGATGCAACATTGAATTCTTCAATAACTTCATGATGAATGTCGGGTATGCTGTCGCGAACTCGAGTGAATGCAGCAATCAGCTCGTCTTCGGTGAGGAAGAGCTGATTGGGCCTCTGTTTGAGCAAGAGGCACCCCCGTCGCCGCTGCGCGGCTGTAAAGTGGGTGCGCCAGACCGACGGCCATGTTCGCTGTCGCTCCTTGACGATGTTGAAATAGTAGCTATCGCGTGGCAAACGCAGCGCGGGAAGTGCGGTGCCCAGGGCAAACAGTACTGGGTGACCTTCGGCCTGGATGGCCTCTCGCGTACGGAGGACATAGGTTGCAAACTGGTGAAGAGAGACCACTCGGAGGTCTCGGAGACCGGTAAGAGCCCTCTCCCACCATCGGCAATGTTCTTCGAACAGATGCAACCCGTCGGAGACTGTTCGAATCCAGAGGTCGATCCGATCAAGTAGCTCAGCCGGGCTCAAACGGGCGATTTCATTGAACGAGGCTTGTTCGGAGTGTTCACCACCCGCGAGAAGGAAGGCGTCTTTCGGGCAGGTCGCGTTGCGGAAATAGGTCGCGGGATAGTCGGTCAGGACCTCGTTGGGCAGGCCGTGGCAGCCGACATGGCTCGCAGGCAGTTTGATTTCGATCATGGGGTCCAGATAGGAATCGGCGAGCACCGCCTGGGCAATGGCTGCCGTATGGTCAGCGCTGAAATCGAGCAGGAAGCGACTGGTGCCCTGTGTCGCCTCTTCAGTATCCCCCAAGAGTTCTTCGCGGAGTATGGCTGTGGCTATGGCGCCAACCAGTTCGCTTACATTCATGAGACCGCCCTCCGGAGCGGATTTTCGACGTATGCACAAGCATCGGAGAGCCGACGGAGCATGCCCAGCGTGCGCAGCCGGTTTTCGAGCCTCTCGGAGTTGGCTTGAAAGGCGCGCTTGTCGATTTCTTCCGAAGTCAGGACCCGCCGCGCTTCACGTTCTCCGAAGACGAAGCCATAGCGCTCGAACAGAAGCGAAAGGAACTGGCCATACTCCATGCGGTTGGGCACGTTCGCCAAGATCAGCGCTTTGAGAAGCTCATCCGTTGGGGCATAGCGCAGGCGATTGGTGCCGCGGCGCGATACCAGGCCGACGCCCCCACCATAACTCCGATGGACGGCTCCGACATGGCGTCGGTGGCGCTGCAACGCTGCTCGTCGGAGCTCGGCGAGAAGGACATCGGGTTCCGCGGGGCCTTCATAGTCATCCCCTTCCTGAGGCCAGCGTGCATGCGCGCGCGCGAGTTGAAGGCAGGTGGCGAATGCTGCCGGGTCAGCGGCCGCGCTCTTCCACTTCTCGGTGCCGCCGAGTTCGCGAACGTACTCATCGACGGCGCGCGCAGGGAGTTCATTGTTACGCAGATAGCTCGCCACGGAGAGCTCGCGCACCAGCGTCTTGCGAGGCGCAACAACCTCGCACACGAACGACGGACGATCATCCCGGCAAAGTGCGGCAGCCGTTGTCAGCTGATAAAGGACCAAGTGCAAGGATGCGAGAATGACAAGATGCGGATAAGCGTCGAACCTTGGTAGTTTGAGTTCGAAGATGTTCAGCCAGTCGCTACCCAAGGCCTCGTATGTGGGGTGGGCCTCGTAGGGCAGATAGCTGTCTCCCCTGTGCTGTAGGTCATCCGGGATGTCAGGCTGCATGAGCGCGAGAAGTTCATCGCACTGGTCCCTCCGTTCGAGAGCAGTAGCAAGGTGATGCCTCAGGGAAGGAGCGTGCGAGCATCGGGTAAGCATCAGGTAAAGCAGTTCGCCTGGCCGGCCGAAATAGATGTACTCTCGGCTTACAGAACTTCTTCGGACATTGAGGTCCTCGTAGATCGAGTGGCTTCCAAACGGAAAGGCGAAGCGCGAACTCCAGCGCTTGTTCGATTCGCTCTCAATCGTGGATGAGCGGACCATGTCGACAAGCGAAGCAAACTCCTGGAAGGAATGAAAGCGGTCCCGCAGGTAAGAGAAATCCCTATCTGGCACACCTTGGGCGTTGTCCTCGATCCATTCTAGCCATCGTCTCCAGGCTGCTTCATTGTCTGCATTTTGCTCGGCAATCTGGAAGATCATCTCGTTGTTGTAGAGAATGTTTCGAAGATAGAGGTGCTTATTCGGCCGATACTTCAGTGGGTGGCGGCGACCTTGGTCGTCAAAAATCTGGCCCTCCCGGTGGCATGCTTCGGCAACCGTCAGAAACTCGAGGAAAATGAGCCACGGACTCTGGGCGTCCCACAGTCGGTGACCCCAGATCTCCTCGTCCACCCACATGTTGGTGTCGGGGTGGTCGTTTGGATTGGGTCGCGGAAGTCGGACCATGTCGTCAAGCACGGCTCACCTCCACGACATCGTCGACAGGGTTTCCGGACGCGTCCAAGCTCAATCGATGAAATGTCAGGCCTGATCGATCCACATCGTCGGGGGAGACCTGAGTCTGATTGACAACAGAAAGCAGCGTGCTCTTGAAGGCGAGAATGTCTTCATAGCATTCGCGAGAGAAATTGCCGGGCAGCGCGCCGTCGCCGACGCGCATCAGGAACTCATAGCGGGTCAGGTTCAGGCGGAGTGAACGAAGAGTGCCGTCTGGCAAATGCACGTCGAGAGACGGGAATTGGTTTCTTAGAGCGATATCGACCCTCTCGGCTCGTCCTCCCCGTGGAGCTACCGTGATTCGGTCCGCGAGAAGCTCACTGATCCGAGCTCCGGAGAGGGATAGACTGGTCGCCAAGAGGAGATCGCGTTCGGTCTCCACGAGCATGCCGGTGAAGATACGATTGAGCCCCTTTACTAGGCGTCCGATGATCCGCCTGGAGACCCCCTCACCATTTCCAAGAGGTCCGGCTACTTTCGACAGGTACTCGCCGGCGCACGTGAACACCGAAAGATCCCATAATCTCAATTCTGTGGCCAGTTCTTCCGGAATCTTGAAGAACAGACCACGGCGCTGCTCGGTCAACAAATCTACAAAAACATGGTGATCGTCGGTTGTTGCTTCTGGTGTTTCAATGTACTCTCGTTGGGCAGCCCGGAAGTGCTCAGTGTTCCCGTAAAAGGTGTCCGCCCCGATGAGAAGATCGAAATATTGCTTCAGCGCATCATCCTGAGAGCCGAAGATTAGGATATTGTCGATTCTGTTCGTTGTCTCATGACCGATCCCGAATCGTCCAAGATAATCGAAAATCTCGAGCGACTCCCGTTTGGTGTTGCTCAAGTTCGCACCGAACAGATTGTTATAGAGGCTGGATCGGTGTCTCGTCCCCTTGCTCAGGACGGCACGTATATCGCGCGGCCGTAGAAGCCGGTCGCGAGCTTCTGCATGACCCAAGACGGCGTTAGTGAGCAGCATGAGTACGCGGCGGATCGGAGCGTGCAGATCATTGAAGTCACAGAGCCGGAACAAAGAGCGCAGGCGCGATCGGACGAGCGGTGTTCTTAGTAGTTCGTAGTTTTTGCGGATTGGACAATCCGGACCAAAAAATCCATCGTCTTGCGCGTCTGCATAACAGTCCTGCCAGCCTTCATGGTTCAGGAATGCGTCCAGTGAGAGGTCAAGGACTGTGACGCTTTCCACCCGGCTCAGGTTGAAGAAGGCCAGTCTGGCATTTTCCTCTGGATCATTGTCATCCATGAGTCGGGCTTCAAACACCGCGGCAGCGCGTCCTGCGGTGGATCCGGAGCCGGCATTCCGCCAGGACTCGATCAGTTGCCCATCGTTCGCAGCGACAAGAAAGACTTCAGCGGCGGCTGGGTTGAAAAGAATCGTACTGAGATGCTCGAGAAGATCGGTCTTCGTAGTGTAGCGTCCTTTCGGGTCTTTGTCGGGTAAAGCCGTGAGGTCGCGGAGGAAATGCACAAGGGTCGGCTGGCCGCCTACCGTGGAATGGAGCTGGCAATAGACTTCATCAGTGTCCCACTCTTGGGCGCTGCCCCCCAGACGGTGCCAAATGCGACCGCAAAGGTGACTCTTTCCGTCGCCGGCGGTACCGGTCAGAACAACATTCTGAGGTACTGTCTCTGTATTGAATGTTGCGAGAAGCTCATCTTCAAGCGGATGCTTAAAGGAAATTGGCTGCACACCCAAGCGATTCGCTGATCTGCGAATGTGCTCATCAAACATGTTGTCGTTGCGCGGTACCGGACCATATTGACGCAGAAATTTGATCCACCGTTCAGACGCTTTCGTCATGGTTTGGTTCGCGAGCTCCCATGAAGAGAGTGTGGAAGAGTGCCGCTACTCACGGCGACGTCTACAACCGCCAGGGAGTGCAGTAAGAAGGGACCGTCAAAGTGAACAAATCAAACAACCATCCCGAAGATTAACATCGTCCTCAAGTTCCAAGCCACCCAAGACTTCGACGAGAGGAATACTCTTGCGTTTTGCACGTCTTCGCTCTTGTGAAGTAAGCCAGTTGGCCTTGATTGCCTCCACGCGTTCCGGTTGCTCCAGCTCGGCAAGAGACTCGTTCTGACACCAGTAAAACTTATCGCCGTAGAGTTCGCTCCTTTCCTCATATTCTTTTGCAAGCTCAAAGAGATCGGGGTGTGTCTCCTTTAGCCGTACCCACTCGATCTTCTGCTGATAGAAACAAAAGTAGCATCCCGAACGGGACCGTCCCCATTCCATGTATGGAGGCAAACCCAGTCCCGACTCTTCCAAAATGTGCATGATGTCAGTGCGGACCAGACCGTCATCCTGAAAGGGGTAAACCGCTGTAATGTTTGGTTTTGTGCTGATGTAACCGACTCGGTTCTCATCAGCACGAAGGCCTACGTAGTTTACGACTGTACCGTCACCAACGAAGTTCTCAAAGGGTTTGAGTTTCAGCATTTTCGTACACCATCTCCGGTGGTTTGACGGCAACATTCCACCAAAAACCACGAGCCAGTGATCGAATGTGTCCACAGGAGATGTTTTGGCTATTGGTTTGCCGAGAATGGCCGCCAGCCGATCGAGATAGTCGTACGTCTCGGGAAGTTCCTTGTCCGTGTCATGAAACACATATTCCATCTCCGGGACTCTGTCCCGCATGTAGATCGCCAGCGCAGCGCTGTCTTTGCCGCCGGACAAGCTGAGCACATGACGCGTTTCTGCTTCTTTCTGTTCAGAGCACTCGTGGTCGGGAGCCGGTGTTTCTGTCATCGTTTTTTCTTCGTCTTCGGCATGTGAGGAGCTTCGTCCTTTGCGGTATCGAGGGATTCGAACGCACTCAATTCCTTCCAGAGCAGGCGCGCCAATACGTCCAACCTCGCGTGCCGATCCTGCGGCAACATCTTTTCGAAGCCGATGAGAGAAGCTTGGATGCCTGAATCGTCCTCGGGGCGCGGCTCAAGGATTCGAACGAGGTCTGTACCGTCCCCTCGCGTCAGATTGACGCGAACCGCTGCACACGTCGGCCGGTTATCTCCGGCGCCGAATGCCGCAGCTTCGACCTTCTGAAAGAGCTCGGCCAGGGCGGCAATCTCCTCAAAGAATCGGGCCTCGTCTCCCGATGCCCACCGGGCGGGCGGCTTGGACACGACAAAGCTCGCCAGTGCTTCCGCCCAAGCATCGTCCGACAGACCGGGATCGCGGAGGCGTAGAGCAAATGTTCTGAGGCGCGGCTCCCGAGCCGCAAGCGAGACGCGCGCGGCGCGCGTAGAAAGGTGCACTCGATTAAACGCGCCAGCCTCTTCGCCTGTCGCTTCAGCAACGCGCTGGACAATGCGGGATAAGAGTGCGGGATAAGCTTGACGAAGCTCACCCAGAGCATTGCGGAATTCGGAAATGAACTCGCTTACTCTACCCTCCTCGGGCTGCTCCTGGGGCGAGAAGGGAGGAAAACCGCATGCTCGCGGTACATCGGAGAACAGCAGGGTTGCCGGCTCACGGGCAGAGAGGAGGGCGTGTCGAACATCCTTCGCGACATTGCTGAGGGCGGTCGTGCGGCGGGCGTAGTCGGGGAGCTGTGCAGCAAACTGGCAAAGGGGCTGGACTACATCTAGCAGATCGGGCTGGCGCTCGTTGACCTTTCGAGCAAGCGAGACCGCGAGCTGATTGAATACTTCAAGCCTGACTCCGTCCACCTTGCAATGCTGAATCTCAAAGGTCGCTGGGGCCTTCGTAAGGCGCAGAAATTCCGACGGACCGAATTTGTGAAGGAATGTTCCGTTCTCATAGATGGCGACTTCGTGGCTTCTCGTGCGGAGTATGATGGCGAGGAGCAGTGGACGCAGACCCTTGCGTACGCCGTAGGGACGATCTTGTAGCGAGGCAAGTAAGTCGGCGACTGGCAGCCGTTTGCCGTGGGCTTCGGCGATCTGCGCGACGAGGTAGTCAAGAGAGGGTCGCAGTCGAAGTGGATCCCGGTTCGGGTCCGGCTCGACGACCTCGAAACCGTCGCTGTTCGGTACATGCACTCCGCCTTTGGCGATGACGGACAGATACATCGATTTCTCGGGAGGCGACTTCTTGGCGTCGATCCCGAGGAGGGGTTTATTGCTGGCTTGGAACAGACCTTCGATCAGCCGCATTCGGGCTGCGGCGGCAGCGCTACTGAGCGTATTGCGATTGAGCAACTCGTTCGTCACCCGCGGAGCATCCGGATACAGCTGATCGCAAATCCCGGAAATTAATGCCGAGATCCCGCCACGCGGGGGGACTTGCTCTGGCTGGCCTGCTCGCAGCCATCGAACGTCAGTCGCCGTGCCGTTTCGCAGACCGGCGATTTTGCCCAAACGGCTGCTAAGCGCGCGACGGGCAAACGCCAGTTGGCGGGCAACCTCTGCAGACGCATATGAATCGTGGGAGAGTTCCGGTGTGTTGTCCATCACCCATTGCCAGCACATCACGTCCTGCAGGTCGGGGGCAAGGCCCGCCAAGGGTTGGACCACAGCGACTAATATATTGGGACATTCGTCGAACGGCGGGGCCTGAGCGGCGAGCAGAGCCAATTCACGATCAGAATCGGTATCGGCAAGGGCTACAACCACCAGACCATCCGCTTCGGTCTCCCTCTGGATGGCTTTGACCAACTCTCCACCGTCGGCGTAACGCACTTCGAAGTAGCGGAGGGTTCCGCGCTCGACATAGTGACGGCGGGCCAGAACCGGCTCCTGATCCAGAAAGGGCGTCAGCGCTCCAGCAACGTGCTCGACGCGGCCCACCGCACGAAGCGCGGTTTCAAAGGCGGCCTCTAGACTGAGACTGGAACTTGGCCACAGACGATAGGTCTTCGCCCGGCCTCGACGGAAGAGCAGGCCGCGATCGACCAGAATCTCAATGGCCGCATCGATGTCTCGTCTGGTGGCCGGTGTAAGAGCGGCCGCAATGGCGCGATCTGTGGCGAGGAGGTCCTCGGCATCCAGGAGATTGAGTATTGCGACGACTTTGAGGATGCGCTCCTCAACTAGTCCGAGATCGGCGGCCGCGTCGATGGTGCTGGCAATGCGCAGCCAGTGATTGCGGTAGCTGGCGCCGGCCAGCCGATGGCCAAAAGCGGCCCTGACATAGTCGTAAAACTCGCTGAGACCGTACCAAGCGTCGGGGGCGACCCGGCGGGCCGCGAATGCTTGAACCGCGAACGGTTCGGAAGAAAGCAGAAAGCCGAACAGAGAGCGCTCGTGCTGGCCGAACCGCGCGAAGAAGCGAACGACGACCGGCAGAAGCATGGGGTGTAGCGGATAGAGCTTGGCGGCATCGAGAGCAGCCGCAGCGGCGGCGGCTCCGCCCACCCAGCCGGTCTCCGCAGTCGCAGACGCGGTGTCACAGGCAGTGTCCTGAACCGTCTTTGGCAACCGTCGCGGATCAACATTGAGTGCACCTGCGACGAGCGCCGCTGTATGTGCCAATGGCTGATCAAAGACGATCTCGTCGAAGCGGCCGGCAACCTTGTCCCATTCGTGCTTCACGGTGGATGGCAGGCGTTCAGCGTAAGCGTGGAAGCCCTGGTGCAAGATCCCAAGCAGAATGAAAGGCTGGTCGCCGCTGCGGGCAGCTATTTCGGCCAGGCGTTGGAGTGCGAATACGTCCTCGTGTTCGTGACGCAGCGATGCATGTTCGAGGAGCTTGCCAAGCTCATCGATGATAAGCAGTACGCCAGATCCATCGGCATACGTCCTGATCGCATCGAGAAGGCGCTCGAGACCTGCAACGTCGCCGTCGGCTTCCACCTGCCCGGCCTCGTCGATCAATCGGGCGAGCGCCTTCGGTACGCGGCCGCGGGGCGGCTTTCGCCGTCGCAGGTTCTCGGCAATTCCGCGGGCCAACGCGGGAACGATGCCGTTTCGCGAGCCGGTTACCAGAAGAGGAATCAATACTGGCGCATCCGAGTCGGTATCGGGCCACCCGATCGCATCCGCAATACGGGACACCGCAAACCGCGACCGATCATGAAGGAGGTGTGCCAATACGAGGGCGAACGAGGACTTGCCTACCCCATAGTCACCGGTGATCCGCCAGGCGCGGCGTCCGGAGTTGGTGCGCAGACCGTCCGCGATCCGTCGGAAGGCTTCGGCCATGTGAGGCGTCACGACGTAGTGCTCCAGTGCGGCTACGTCGTGAAAGTCGCGCTCCAGCTGGACAGAGCGGAGAAAGCGGGTCGGAATCCGAAAGAAGTCGGAGATCGCGGGAGAGTTTTTAGGCATGCACCGGCTCCGCCCCGTATATGTCTGCGACAGTTACCGGTTTGGCACCCTTTCGACGTGATACCAAACCCTGAACGGCGGAAGGCTGGTACAGGAACGGCCTCTCGGCGCCGGATGCTGCGTACGCCTCCAGACGGGACCTGACGTCATCTTCCGGCAACTTGAAGACTTGCCCGGGTGAGCAAGCGCCCAAGGTAACTTCGCGCTGGGTCAATGTCTCTTCGCCGTCGTGGAACCTCGTCCAGAATTCGGCAAGACAATAGTCGAACAAGGCTGAAGTGATATCCGGCTTGGGTTCGCGTCGAAATGCCAAAATCGTCTCCCGCCGTCCACCATCGGCATTGCGCTCGCCGACAGGTTGCAGCAGGGACAGATCAACCAGCGGCCCATCGAGAGAGTCCTCGATGCCGACCTTGCTTGAGCGACTGGAGAGATAGGTATGGAGAAATGCGTCCAGATGTTGTGAGAGCGTAATCGTTGAATGGGAGTGCCCGAGCTTTGCGGATTCTCGTGCGAACGCTGCGAGCGCCTCAGAGCGGGTCAGTTCCGGAAAAGGCCAATGGTTGAGAAGAAAGCGCCAAGCGAACAAAGAGCCCTTCGAGCGTGCCGATAGATTCCAGTGAAGCAACCAGAGCGTGCGGACGTCTTCGAGATAGGGGTCGAAACCGTGAGGCCCGAAGACGGCATGAGCAAGTTCGGTCAGCTCGAGTCCTCGCCGACTCACCGGCCGAGCCACGTCGACCGCCTCGACCCAGAACCGGAGCGCACGCACCATGTTCTTCCCAAGGCCCAGCTCGATCATGGCGTTGTCCTCATCGGAAAACGCAAATGGAGCTTGTTTCAGAAACCGATATGCCTTTGGCAGCCAGGCATGCCGAAAGGCGAATGTCTCGTGGCCGGAAAATCGGTACGATCTGCTGTGGGGCGTTTCCGCCACCGAGTAATCCATCATCGCACCTCCCCCAGGAGGCTCGCCTTCACTGAATCGATAGCCGCGATGATTTCCTCGGCGGCGCGATCGATTTCGCCTTCCGTGTTGAACTTGCCTACACAGATTCGCAGAGCGCCATCCTGAAGTTCTTCGGACAGAGCCATGGCCTGGAGAACATGAGACGGTCCATGGGCACCCGAAGCGCATGCAGATCCGGTCGATATTGCTACGCTCTTGTGGAGCCGAGCCATGATGGCGTCATTTGGGATGCCCGGAACGGAGACATGCAGGTTGCCACTTAGGCGACAGGATAGGTCGCCGTTGACCGCCAAGTCCGAAATCGAGGCGGTGAGTTGGGACTGAAGGCGATCACGCAGCGCCGCGATTCGCGACTCGTCCTCGGCCATCTCAAGTTGCCGCAGCCGGCACGCTTCGCCGAAGCCGGCAATACCAGGGACATTCGGCGTACCCTCAGCAGCCCAAATCAGGTCGAGAATCTGAGTCCGCACGTCTCGAACCGAGCTAACCAAGGCCCCGACGCCCTTGGGGCCGTATAGCTTGTGGGCGCTGAGAACGAGATAGTCGACTCCCCAGTGGCAGGCATGCAACGGTATTCGACCGGCCGCTTGGGTGGCGTCGACCATGATCGCGGCCCCGCACTCTCGAACTTGAAGCGCCACTTCGGGAACAGGGTAGATGGTTCCGATTTCATTGTTCGCGGCCATGAGGCAAACGAGGTCGATGCCGGCATCAATCGCAGCTTGCAGGCTGTCCGACGACAGACGCCCCTGCTTGTCTACCTCAATCCAGCAGAACTCCACCTGCCCCGAACGGGCAGCAATCGACACTGCGTCGATGACGGCCTTGTGTTCAACCCTGGTCAGGGCAATACGAAGGGGAGAGCGCCGACGCCCGGAAATCGCATGCATCAGGGCGAGCCGGATTGCTTCTGTTGAACCAGAAGTGAAGTGGACGTGCTTTGGCCCGGAACCCACGAGAGCAGCCACAGCTTCGCGAGCTGTGGTGACAAGGGCGCCAGCAGCTTCACCGAACGCATGATCGATACTGTTGGCGTTTCCAAACTCGCCCGTCATCGCATGCATCACCACGTTGGCGACACGAGGATCAACAGGCGTTGTCGCATGATGATCCAGATAAATTGGTTGCGTTGCGCCGTGAACCGACGACGAGTCTCGCTCGGATTGCGTGTCAGGGAGCTGAATGTCGTCCATCATCTGCGATGGTCAGGGTTGCGGAATCCTGGGAGCCGTACTCTCGAATACGAAGCTCGACAGGGCACCCCAAGGCTAGGAGCCACCGAAGGAGCTTGTCGAGACTTACACTTTCTGTCCGGCCCCTCAGCACTTTCGACAACGTGGGTTGGTCGGTTCGGCAAATCTTGGCGGCTTGTACCTGGCTGATCTTGCGATCGGCCATGGTATCCGCAATCACGGCGATAAGTGCCGCCCGCGCTCCCGCTTGCGCGTTTCCCGCCTTCGCTCCTGCGTGCGAGTCTGACGCGGTCATAGTTGCGGGCACCCCTGGCCTACAGTGGTTTACGGTCACCGGGACGCGGTCCCGTAGAAATCAATATATGGTATATTTTTCATATCCGTCAACAAGATGTCGGCATCCGGAAGTGACAGAGTACAATCTACTCGGGGTCCGCGCCGGGCCCCTCCCAGCATTGGACCTCGAAGCGCGTTGCGATGCCGGGCGACAGAACCCAGCTGGCGCGCGCACGCCAGGCCCGTTCGCCGCCGCCCCAGAGGGAGAGGCCCGTGTAGGACGCGAGCCGCCCGGCCGGAGCCCGTGTGCAGCCCGTAGGCCAATTCGGTATCCAGGGCGTTGCCGCTTCCGGATCGATCGCCGGCGGCGGGGGCCGCAAATTCTCCCGGCTGCCAGAGGCGGTCCCGTCCTTCCGGCGCTCCGCCGACCCTCGGCGCGACAGTGAGCGACAGACCCCGGTCCGAGCCCTCCGGCTGGATGCGAAGCACGCCGGTGGCGCCCCACTCCCGGTATCCGCGCTGCTCGTGCGCGAGGAGAGCGTGGACGCTCGCGTCGAATGCAACGTCGGCCGCGCATAGCAGAGAGCGGCCCGCGCCTCGATACCGGTGCCGTCGAGCGCTTCGCCGCCGTCGTGGCGGAGGCCGAGCTGCATGGCCGGCTTGAACGTGCCGTTCTTCCCCATCACGATGTCTCTCGATGCTTCGGCCGCGATCTGCAGGCGCATGGAGCCGGTACGCTCGGCCGCCAAGTGCCCGGGCGGCGCGATCCGATCCGATGTCATCTCCACCCACAGCAAGTCGGAACGGATCGTCACGGTCGGCCACCGTCTGATTGCCGAGAATACCGTCGAGTCCGTGATCCAGCGCGTGCATGCGCGCAAGCAGTGTCTGGCCGACGCGCTCTTCGAAGGGAGGGGCCGGGGACCGCTGGGGCTGACGGGCGAGGATATCGACGTGCTGTTCGGGCCGGCGCAAACGGGCTCTCCCGCCGGCCCGCGAACGCGGTAGAAGGGCGTTGCAGGATAGGGAGACCCGAAATGCAGCAGACGACGGAACGCCGCTGGCACAGGGTCTGGAGGGAGCAGTGCCAGGCGACCGAGACCATCCAGCTCAGACACAGCGTCGGGTCGCCGGCATGCTACGCAGATTGGTAGCGCTTGACGTTGATCTCGTCGGCGCGGCGGCGCATCGCATGACTGTCGTACCACGCTCCCATGCGCAAGAGCGTGTCCATGGACACCCCGAAGGCCTTCTCGATCCTGAGCGCCATTTCCGGTGAGAGGCTCGCTTTTCCGTTGACGAGATCAGACAGCGTTGCGCGGCGCACACCAAGAATGTCGGCGGCGCGAGAGACCGAGAGACCCAGCTCATCCAGTATTTCAGTGCGGATGAAGCTGCCAGGGTGCGGCGGCGTCATGCCGATCCTTACTCGTTCATCCCTCATCGGTGACAGTCCTTCATATCCAGATCGTGGCCCGTGTCATGGGTGAGACAAGCACTCGCCCGTCAGTGGTAGTCCTCCAGATTCAGGTTCGCGATTGCCCCATCCTCAATATCGAAGGTAATCCGCCAGTTGCCGGAGGCGCTGATGCTCCAGGTTCCGGCCCGATCGCCGGACAAGCGATGGATGCGCCAGCCCGGCGGCCCCTCGACGCCCTCCATATCAGCCGCGCTGATGAGGGAGGCCAGGATGCTCCGTATCCTCACGGTCAAGTCGGGCCGGATTCCCCTAGTGTCGTCATCTTCAACAAGCCGCCGTAGCCCCCTGTGGCGGATGCTTCGAATCTCCATGCCAGCAATGTACGGTAGTGCCGTACAGACGTCAACTGGACGTTGGCGCCTCGAGTTTCCAGATTCCGTTCCGAGGACATTCCGAAGCCGATTTTGGAAGAGGTTGTTGGGAAATGAAAACGCCGCTAAGATATTGTCTTAGCGGCGTTTTCTTTGGTTGCGGGGGTAGGATTTGAACCTACGACCTTCAGGTTATGAGTTTGGTACGAAGTCGTTGTCATAAGTTGCATGGTCTTATCAGTATGTTGAATTTATTACGTTTTTTCTCTTCCCTCGTTGCCTGGACGCGGCTATGCTTGCCCCCGATTTGGGATTTCTAAGTACCTATAGAGTACCTGGAGCGTCGGGATGAGGGAAGACCAAATGCCGAAGATCACCAAGCGAACCGTCGACGCTCTCAAGCCCCACGAGCGCGAGCGCGTCGTATGGGACGACGACCTGAAGGGCTTCGGTATTCGCGTCCATCCGTCCGGGCGCAAGGTCTTCATCGTCAAGACGCGCTACCAGGGGCGCATCATCAAGATGACCATCGGCCCGCATCACGCGGTCTCCGCCGCCTACGCCCGTGTTCGGGCTGCCGAAATCATCACCGATGCGAGGGCCGGCAAGAACCCCAAGGGGCGCAGATCCAACGCACCCACCATGCGGGCATTGGGGGAGCGATTCCTCAGGGAGTACGTCCCCAACTATTGCAAGCAAAGCACGGCGGCGGAATACCGCCGCTCGGTGGAACTCTTCATCAACCGGCGTATCGGCAAGCTCCGCGTCTCGGATGTCCAGCGGAGCGATATCGCCGCACTCCATCACGACCTGCGCGAGACGCCCTACCAGGCAAACCGCACGCTCGGAGTGTTGTCCAAGATGTTCAACCTGGCCGAGCTCTGGGAACTCCGCCCCGATGGATCCAACCCTTGTCGCCATGTGAAGCGCTTCAAGGAAGAGAAGCGCGAGCGCTTTCTCTCAGACGACGAGTATCAACGTCTGGGCTCCGCCCTGCGTGAGATTGAGCAGGAAGGCTTCGAGACGGCCTCAGCGATCGCGGCGATCCGCCTCCTCATGCTAACCGGCTGCCGGCTTTCCGAGATCCAGAAGCTGCGCTGGGAGCATGTCGACCTGGAGGCCGGGGAGCTCAGGCTGCCGGAAACGAAGACGGGTGCCAAGGTCGTCCATCTCGGCGAGCCGGCCATCGCTGTGCTGCGCAGTATCCAGAGACGGGGTGACAACCCGTGGGTAATTGCCGGCCGCAAGGAAGGGAGCCATCTGACCGACCTTCAACACCCCTGGCGGCGCATCCGAGCACGTGCTGGACTGAACGATCTCCGAATTCACGATTTGCGCCATTCCTTCGCCAGCGGTGGTCTTCTGGTAGGCGAAGGCCTACCCATGATCGGCAAGTTGCTCGGCCATACGCAGGTGCAGACCACCGCCCGCTACGCTCACCTCGCCAACGATCCCGTCAAATCGGCCGCGAACCGTATCGCCAGCAGAATTGCCGAGGTGGCGGGATAATCGAGCCCATCTGTACCTCAATGTACCGAACAGCCTTGACCGACCCGCTCCAGAAGCGCCTTCTTCAGCTGCGCGAAAAGCCCGCCTTCATTTTTCGTCCTTGGCGCGAGAACGCCGCGCAGGCTTGGGCGTCGCGACCGACGTCGATGGGTCTCGGCCTATAGCAAGCCCCGCGGCCAACCGGCCGGAGAAGTCCTCCAAGAATTGCCTTTGAGTGGCCGATGGTTCGGGCGCTTCTCCCCTAGCTACTTCGGCCAAAACCCCGAACTGCGGCGCCCGATTCAGGAGCTTCCGAACCTCCCACGACCGTTCATCGCCGACTCGCCGATACGCGGTCTCCGCGCCTCGAGCTTGCTTCCTCCCCTTACTTGCCACCCTGTACATCCTCCTCGTCGCCGTCGGCAGCATCTCCCGCCGCTGGTGCGCCGTTATCATCGACGTCGTTATAATTCCGAATAAAATGCTCGTTCAATTCCCGGGGGAAATAGTGTTTTCGTTTGATCCAGATAAACCCGTCCCCCTTCGAGATTACGGCGACATCCACCGGCCCGCCAACCGTCTGTCGGTCCAGTGACATCTGTTGTTCGAAGGAACTCAGACCCACTAGCGTGGATGCCACCTGCGCCAGCTCCCCGATCGTCAATGTTTCGACAGCACGTGCGATCTTTTGATTTCTGTCGTCGGCGTCCTGCAGCAACTGCTCCGCAAATTGCGCCGCCTTCGCTCGGCTCGCCTCACCAACTGTCGCGGCCGCTTTCGCCTCTCCTCCGGCGAGAGGCCTTCCACGGCGTCCAACGCTCGTAGAGGCATCTCCCTGATATACGTCGTCGCATCCTCTACACGCTCGCGCACTATCGGCGAAATGCCGTCGAGGAACGCTTCCACCATGTCTGTGTAAGCGAAGGCCATAAGGCTCGACGGATTCTCTTCAGTCACCCGGATCAGCCGGTCCTCGTCATGGCGGACCTTAAGCCTTCCGCCGTAGATCCCGCCGATGTGGAGATCGAGGACGCCCGGGAAATGTTCGTCCTCCCCAAATCCCGCTATGACGAGGCCAGAAAAAATGTCTGGTGGAAAGTAGTCCTTGGCAACCAGATGCCTTGCGATCTCGTACAGGTTGTCCACGACCCCGCTGCTACCCACGCTCCACCTCGCGGCCGCCCGACGAATGATCTGGTTGATCTCACCCGAGATCCGTCCGACGACATCCGCAGCGCGCACCTCTTTGAAGTATCCGGCTTCCTCCTGAACGCCCCAAAGGTCCAAGCGTTCCGCAATCACCCTTTCGACGACCTCCGGAAACTGAGATGTGGTGCCGTAAAGACCCCGGTCGACAAAGTCGTTCTCTACCAACTCACCTATGCGCACACATTCCGTCTCCAGCGCCTTGAGGAAATACCGGTTCTGCACGGCGTCCGGGAAAAACCGGGCATTACCATCGAGGAAGCGGATCAACTCTTCACCATACTCGGCAAGTGTGTCGAACGCCCTCCTCCCGAGAACCTCTCGCCGGAACACCTTAATGAGCGTCTCCCAGGGAACCCCCAAGAGTTCCGCGTTGTTGTAAACCATCACGCCCACCGGGCGGTACTTCGAGAGCATGAAGAGCTTCACGGCAGACTCGCGTACCTTGGTACCGTCGCCCTCCTCAACGGTGACGGCGCTGTCGGCCGCGAGCGCCACCCCAGCGCGGTTCATCACCACCACTTCAGATGTCATCGCGTACCCCTCAATCCGGCCCGCGCAATCCTTGGCAGTCACCTGCCTTGAGCCTTACCATCTTGCCAACCGACTAATCGTCCTTGTGCCCGGCAGAATCCCGTCCGGCATTCCGTCGCCGCGTGGCTTTGCGTGCGGTTTTCCCGAGCTCTTCCGAGGGCTTTCCCGAGAACGCCATTCTGACCTGTGGCAGCGCTCCGCTCCTGTCACCTCCCTGCATCACCCCGGCCCAGCGCCCCAGCCGCCCCATCGCCTGCGTTACCTTGGCCCTGGCTCCTCCAGTATCCTCGCCGGTGCCCATTCGCGCCTCGATCAACGACTCTATGCTGGATCGCATCGTCCCCACGTCTCTAACGGCACCGCCCTCGGCCAAGACATCCTGTCCGGCCCGGCCCGGCCGAAGGACTTCGTCCTCGATCCCCGCAAGCAGCGCGTCCAGCCGCTCCCTCGGGGTTCTGCTATCGGTCATGTCAACGCCCCCTGTCTGGAAATGCTCGAGCCAGCCCCCTCCGAATCCGCCGCTGCGTGCTCGCATACCGCGTTTCGTCAATGCCGGCCTCCGCCTGGATTTCCCGTGGCGACTTCCCGATGGCCATACCGGCCATTACCTTCAGTGCGTCCTCGTCGCCCTTGAACGCTCTTTCGATATGCGCAAGCGTTTCCGCCGCTGAGACCCGGCGTTCCGGCGAAGCAATGGGGTCCATCGCGTTTCCCAACGCCCCTTCGCCCGTCTCTTGATCCACGCCGAGCTCCGACTCAGCTACGACCACCGGCTTCTCAAGTCGCCGCCAGTGATCGCTCGCGATGCTTCGCATCGTCTGGCGTAGAAAAACGACCAGATCGACATCCTGCGGCCATCGCCGGGAACCATCGAGCAGCCTGGCGATCGCTTCGTGCAACAGATCCCGCCAATCTAGGGCATGGAGCCCGGTCACACGGAGCCGGGCGAGCTGTTCCAAGCGGCGCAAATCATCATCGGAGAGCCGCCGCAACGCCGCAGCGCACTCCTCCGACGTAGCCAAGTCTCGACGCGCCAAAGTCATTTCGGCCGATCACCCGCTGTTCTCGTCGATATATGCGCAGAACTACCCTGCCCTCGGACATCGAAAAAAGTCTTTCAGAAACCGGTTCCTGTCCGCGGAACCCCTCCTCGCCAGCATAAGAGGCCGAACGCCGATGCAGACCATCGAAACGTGAAAGCAGCGAATATGACCGACGATCGCGAACAATCTGGCGCCCAGCAGGAATACAAAGTCCAGATCGACAAGGACTTCTTCGAGGCGCCCTCATCTCGCATGACGGGGCGCGAGCTCCTAGAACTCGCCGACAAGAAACCTGCGGAAGGCTTTGCCATCTATCTCAAGGTCAAGGGCGGCCAGCCCGAGCGCATCGACCTCGACCAGAAGATCGACCTGAGCCAGCCGGGCGTGGAACGGTTCGTCACCCTCCCCCTCGACCAGACAGAGGGCTTCGACGGACGCCGCCACTTCGATCTCCCGCAGGAAGATTTGGACTGGCTCGACAACTCCGCCGGCAGGTTCGAATTGGTTGCCGAAGGCGGTGTCCTGCGCGTCGTCATCTACGGCTTCCCCGTGCCGCCCGGCTACCGACAGCGCCAAGTTGACGTCAACGTCCGCATCGAACCCGGCTACCCCGACACCCAGATCGACATGGTCTACGTCTACCCGGCACTTGAGCGCACCGACGGACGGACGATCTCGGCCACTTGCCTCGACCCCTTCGATGGCAAGGAGTGGCAGCGCTGGAGCCGGCATCGCACGCCCGCGAATCCCTGGCGGCCCGGCGTCGATAATCTCGCCACCCATTTCGGCCTGGTCGAGCACTGGTTCCTGCGCGAACTCACACGCGGCTAACATCGTGCAAACCACCACGCTTTCGCTGACCCAGCGCCAGCATACCGAATTGTCGGCACATCTCTTTCCTGCCGACGGCTGCGAGGCTGTCGCCATCGCTCTATGCGGACGCCGTCGGGGTGTCGAGCGGCAGCGCCTGCTCCTGCACCGCCTAATTCCGATCCCGTATGCAGCCTGTTCGGAGAGAAAGCCCGACCGAGTCACCTGGCCAACCGACTTGCTCCCGCCAGTCCTGGAGGAAGCACGCCGGCACAGGCTAGCGATATTGAAGATCCACGGTCACCGGCATCCATCTCCCTTCTCCCCGATCGATGACCGCGCCGACCGCGCGCTCTTTCCGTCCGTTCACGCCTGGACGGAAGACGGTCCGCACGCCAGCGCTCTCATGTTTCCGGACGGCCGCATGATCGGCAGGCTCGTCGATGATGACGGAGGATTTGAACCGCTAGACTCGATCAACGTCGTCGGAGACGATCTTCCGTTCTGGCCGGCCCGGGCCCCGAGCCCCGTCGTTCCCGAGTTCGGACAGCGCGTGGCGCAGAGCTTTGGCTCCGGAACTTTCGATCGCCTCCGCAGATTGCGCGTCGGCGTCGTCGGGTGCTCCGGCACCGGCAGCCCGCTCATCGAACAGTTGGCCCGGAACTGCGTAGGCAGCCTGGTTCTGGTCGATCCGGATCGCGTGGAGGAGAAGAACCTCAATCGAATCATGAACGCCACGATGGAAGACGCCCGGCTAAACCGCCTCAAGGTCGACGTCGCGGCCCGCTCCATCGCCTCAATGGGCCTCGGCACGGCCGTGGAACTCCGCCCCCGAAACCTCTTCGATCCGGACACTGTAAGGGCAATCGCTGGCTGCGACGTTGTGTTCGGATGCATGGACTCGATCGACGGTCGTCATCTTCTCAACAAGCTCGCGACCTTTTACCTCATTCCTTACTTCGACCTCGGCGTGAAGCTAGAGGCCGACGGCGATGGTGGCGTCGACCAAGTCTGCGGCACCGTGCACTACCTACAGCCAGGCGGTTCGAGCCTCCTCAGCCGGCATGTCTACACGATGGAGCAGGTGCGTGCGGCCGGGCTCTTGCGCGCCGACCCGGCCACTTACCGCACGCAGCTCGAAGAAGGCTACATCCGCGGAGTGGAGGAAGACCGACCGGCAGTGGTTCAGTTGAATTCCCTCGTCGCCAGCCTCGCTGTCAACGAATTCCTCGCACGATTGCACCCATACCGCCTCGACCCCAACGCAGACTACGCTGTACATCGCGTTAGCATCAGCCATGGAATTTACGAACACGAACAAGACGGCGAACCTTGTCCCATGCTTGCCCGACATGTGGGCCGCGGAGATGTTGCCCCCCTGCTCGACTGGCCCGAACTAAGTATTCAGCAGCACGCCGCATGACACGGCTTGTCCGCCTTTGGTGGCGCTTAGTCGAGCGGTCCAAACTTCGCTCGGGCTACGCCACCGAAACCGTCAGCGACGCACCCGATGTCCTCAAGGATCGATGCATCTATCTGATCGGAGATCCCTCGATGCCGTGGTCTGCAGCGCTTAGTTGCCCCTGCGGCTGCGGCACTACAATACAGCTGAGCCTGCTGGTCGGTGACACACCCAGCTGGCGTGCCAAGCGCCACTTCAGCGGGTCAGTCACCTTGCATCCATCCATCTGGCGAAAGACTGGCTGCCAAAGCCATTTCTTTCTCCGTCGAGGCCGCATAACTTGGTGCCAGCCGTCTCCGCCGCTTCGATCCCTTTGATCGAACGAGGCCGTTACTCCGCCGCCGGCTGGCGCGCGGCGGGGCTGCGTTGACCGAAACACGCTGGAACTTGCTGTCGAGGCGCGTCAGCACACCAAATTAGTCTAGAGCATTTTTCGAGCTTATAGAATCTTTGGAATTTTCAATCGGTTGCAGATGTGATTCAAGATGCAGGCTGGTGAAGGAGGCCAGCCTGCATGACACGACCTCTTTCGAATGATCTGCGCCGCCGGGTGGTGAGGGCGGTGGTTGATGGCGGCATGTCGCGCCGAGGAGCGGCAAGGCGCTTCGGGATCGCGCCTTCGACGGCGATCAAGTGGGTGCTCGCCTGGCGTCGCACGGGCAGCTGGCGGCCGAGGGCGCAAGGCGGCGACAGGCGCTCGCAGCGGATCGAGGCGCGGGCCGAGGTGGTCCTCGCACTGGTCGAAGAGACCCCGGACATGACGCTGGCGGAGATCGCCACCCATCTGGAGGACGAGCACGGGCTGCGGGTGTCCCAGAGCACCGTGTGGCGCTTCTTCCACCGCCGCGGCATCACCTTCAAAAAAACGGCGCACGCCAGCGAGCAGCAACGCCCTGACCTGCTCAGGCGCCGGCGCGCCTGGCTCGAAGCCCAGCCCGGGCTCGACCCCGAGACGCTCGTCTTCGTCGATGAGACAGGGGCGTCCACCAAGATGGCGAGACGCTCGGGCCGGGCGCTGCGCGGGCATCGCTGCCGGGCGCCGGTGCCTCATGGGCACTGGAAGACCACAACCTTCGTCGGCGCGCTGAGGCTGAGCGGAATGACCGCCCCCATGGTGCTCGACGGCGCCATGCACGGCGCCGCCTTCCTCGCCTACGTCGAACAGGTGCTGGTGCCCATCCTCAAACCCGGCGACATCGTGGTGATGGACAACCTTGCCTGCCACTGAAGCGCCGCCGTGCGCGACGCTATCCAAGGCGCCGGGGCCGAGTTGCGCTTCCTGCCGCCCTACAGCCCCGACTTCAACCCGATCGAGATGGCCTTCTCCAAGCTCAAGGCCTCCCTCAAGCGACGCGCCGCCCGCACCATACCAGAACTCTGGGACGCCATCGGCGAAGCCACAAACACCTTCACATCTGCCGAGTGCCAAAACTACTTCACTGCTGCAGGATATGACCGTGTCTGATCGGATGGTGCTCTAGCGCAATCCGTCAGCCCACCAACTTCCACCCCACCATCGAGACCTCCGCCACCAACTCTCTCCTCGATTCCAACCGCGAGACTGGGTTGATCTACCCGAACTCGGACACCAAGACTGAGCCCATCGCGACCGCCCTCTCGCACAACCTGATACCCTCACCGCCGAAGGGGCGCTCGCAGTGGACGCGGTGGCCCGTTGGGGCCGAGCGCGGCGCTGGTCAGCGCGTTGGTGTCTATTCCGGCTCGGTAAGGCCGGTCAATCCAGCGACTACGAAGAGCAAGAGTATGTACCCGGCAAGCCGGTGAAAATGGAAGTAGTACCGTGTACACTGGGGAAGGTCGATTTTCGCGTGCCACTCGCTGAGCTGCATGCCCGGCAACAGCATATCTAGGCTGTACCAGAATCCCAGCCTTTCTCCGTTCGGCAAGATACGGCCGTGAGAACGCGCAATTGCGGTCCCGATCAAAACAAACAGTAACGCCCAGAGCAACGCATATAGCTCGCCAGCACCGTAGCCGTAGCCGATGGTCCAGCGCAGGGCGAAGAGGAACCAGCGCTCTGGTGACCACCACGGAAGTGCCTCGCGGTGGCGTTCGCGCCCGGCAATGAGGACCGTACGGGCCGTCGCATCGGCTCCGTAGGACATCAGGACGCGGGCAAGCTGCTGATAGGGCTGGAGTGACCCGGTGCTGTCTTGTGCAAGCCAATCCACGTACCATGCGGCATCACGCAATTTCCCGATCCCTTGGCCGGGTCGAGGTAGCGGCGTCAGACGTTCATACCTGAAGTCTCGCAGAAGGATCTGAAGGTTCTCCGGCCACGACTCTGGATCGTCGACCAGCCCCCCGACTGACGTGTTCCACAGAGACAGCAAGGGTTTGTGGTGACGGCCTTCAATGTCCACGACATCTGTCCACTGAACAGTCTCACCCCCAGCTCCGAAGGCGAAGTCATTCGCAATTGTCGCGCCTGTTAGGTTTAGCGCGGTCAAAGTGGTCCCGCCAACGTCGAGAGTGCCGGCAACATTAATCAGGGAAAGTTCGGCAGGTCTCTCAAAACGGGCATCCACCATGTGGAAATCCTGGGCAACAGTCATGGACTGGCCATCGAACGTTCCGCGAAATCTGGAGCGCGACAAGCTGATCTGACCACCAATCCGGGCGCCTCGAAGGATCACCTCCGCAAAGGTGGCACCATCGCGCAACAAGAGACTGCCACCAGTCGAAAGGCCGCCAGCCTCGAAGCTGCCGTTGAGGCTTGAGGATATTGCGTTCAACTGTTGACCAACGGTTGCAGTGGTCAGGTCGACGCGGGCGAGTGTGCTTCCCGTCAAATAGAGACTTCCCTTAATTGTGGCCCCGTTCATATTGAGATCACCTGTGACGCGGGAGCGACTAAGGGAGAGGCTTCCGTCGATCTCTACCATCTTCAAGACGATGTCAGTAAACTCGCCATTGGTCATGACGAGATCTCCGGCAATCCGTGCTGAGGCCAGCCAGATCTTCTCTTCGAATATTGATCCGTCGAACGACACCGATGTATCGGTGCGTAGCCGATTCAGCATAACTTCACCGGAGAATCGAGAATCGCTGATTTCAAGGGGACGGGATAGGACCGCGTCACGCACATCAACTACAGCGTTAAATGCCGCGCCCCGAATGCGGACGCCTTCACGAGGCACGGCGCGACCGAATTCTTCATGGGTCAGGAGAGCACGCAGGAAATTCGCGCTCAGTATTCGGCGTGGATCGGCGAATCGGTCGTCGGTCTTTCGTCCCGAACTCGTCGTCGTCCCGAATAGGACATCGAAGTCAGCAGCCCGACCCCCGGAAATTCGAGCCCAAGCCCACCTCTCGGACGAGGTCCAGTGTGAAGGCAACGCCGCCACTTCGTTGGCGGATGCCGGGCGGCCCTGTGGCGAAACCAATGACTCTCCTGACGCTAAGTTACCAATTCCAGTGACCAACGAGAACAGCACCAACGTCAGAACAAACCGAGCGTTCAACCTTCGCACACGAGCCATTCTCAAGAGCGGTGCGTTGTCCTCGCCGGCGGCTCTTTCGTCGGTATCGCGCCTCGCCAAGCGAGCGACCAGAGCTGTGCAAGGGCGCTTAAGACAGGGTATTCTCGAATCGGTCGAGCTAGGCCAAGAGAGCTTCGTCGACTTCTTCCTGGCGAAACGAACGGGATAGCTCTCGGGCATCAATCTGCAACTTTCCTGTCAGGATACCAAGAGGTATCGGGCCGTGATGACAGACTTCTACTCTGGGAGTGTACTGCGTGCGAAGGTGGGCGTCGTGCCAATTAGACGGCATTTCTCCGGCTTCAATGAGGCTCACTGTCATCGCGAGACCATACCTCTCGAGCCAGACTGCGGAGCCAGCCTTCTGCTGCTAGCCGAACCACCCGCTCCAGTTTTCGAACAGGCCGCCACCATCAACAGCGGTCGGACCAAGGTCGAACAAGGCGACACAGCCGACGCGTCGGCACAGAGAGTTGCTCGAACAATCCCAGATGGTTGCGATCTCGCCGTCCTCCAGGCGATCAGAGCCGGCCGTTACACGCCGGAGCGACGTATCCTTATGGCGATGACGAGGTCCACGGACACATCCACCGATCAGCCCAGCCATTGTGGATTACCTGTCTGCGTGACAATGGCGGCCGCCAGCAACAATGACCATTGTCAATTCCCGTGTGTACACCCACCCGATCCCAGATGGCCTTCTTGCGCCAGCGGTTGAAGCGGTTGTAGCAGGTCGTGTAAGGTTTGTAGCGTTCCGGCTGGTCGCGCCAGCGTGCGCCGAAGCGCAGCACCCACATGATGCCGTTGAGCACGCGCCGGTCATCGACACGGGGGACGCGGCGAGGCTTGTTCGGCAGCAAAGTTTCGATAACGCTCCATTCGAAGTCGGTCAGGTCGTAGCGGTTCATCGGCAGGCTCCCGCGATTTGGGAGCTTGAATCAAGATCCGCTTCCCACCACAATTATTTTGCGAGTACGCAGCCCAATGCTCATCCACAGGCACCTTTCACGAATTACCACTCAAGTGCAACGGAAGGTGACAAACAATTTGTCGATGTGTTAGCACTCTAGGGAGACTTACATGTTGGACTGGTTCTCTTGCATTCCGGCGTGGCCAATAGCTTTCTCTGGCGCTTGCATAGTTCTTCTATCTCTAGCAACAAGTTCCACATGGTTGCGACATATTGAGTCCAAAATCATAGGCATGAGAGATAAACGAGAGGAGTTGAAAAATCAATATGACTCTTGCGTTGAGGAATTGAAACGCTCCGACACACACCATCTTCATGCGGCTCTATTCGTAGGTCAATTGGGACTAATTCAGAAAGTCATGAGCGAGCGCCAATCGACTGTTGCAGTCTCTGATTATGGCTTTTTTCTATCACGAATCAGAGACGGTCAGTTGCAAGATGTCCTGTGTGCGATGACTGCCGCCGGCTTGGAACATCACACTGAACTACCGGTGGATCTACAGGACCTATCAGATCGGATTATAGAAGGGGATCTGGAAGCTTCAAATGAATTGTATCGAAGAAGGAACTCACTCGTCGGTCAAGCTGGAGAATACAGCTATCAACTGCAAGATCAGGGAAAGATATTGGCCAATCGCGTTGCACGTTTGCAAGCCCGGGAAAGATTCGTGAGGTCGGTCTCCGTAACACTTAACTTGTTTGGCCTGATTCTCGTCATGATGACTCATCTTCCAATCTGGAAGGTTTCGTAAAGGCGGAAGATGTTGTAAGAGCATTGGAGTGAATTGTTGTACACGTGGACGGATTGGATCGATTGGCTATTGCTGTCATTTTCTCCGTGCCTTGGCAGACAGATGGATCTCTGTCCGAAGACTGTCTGTCTAGATCGTCGTCCTCGGCGCGCACGAGTCATGACAGTCGCGCGTCGACGTCGGCCAAATCGTCAGCGAATGCCCTCTCAGAAGAGGCAATCGCGCGATCGCCGCAAGCCGCACCGATGTTGACGGGCGTTAGGAGACGGGATGAAGTTCGAGAAACCCGGCTGGCGTCAGTAGCGGAGTGTCCGGGAAAAGAGACATCTCAAAAAGGTCCCGGTCGCCTGTGACCAACCAGTCCGCCGCCCCTATCAGGGCCGTCTCAAGCAGCTTGTCGTCCTGGTCACGCGCACGGGTGCGCTCTGCACGGCATTGAGCACGTGGCCGAAGCGGTTCTCGACGTCTCTGGCGACGGGGATCCCCTGGTACCCAATAGGTACTTGAACGATGGGCACTCGAAACCCCTCCAGTCCTCTCCCGATCAGAACACAGCGCAGAATCCTCCGAACGATCCAACTCCTGACCACTCAGGCCATCTCCTGACCACGATTGGAGTCAGACCAAATATTTGACAACAGCCGGCTCGACGCCCCTGCTCGGCGAGGCCGGCGCGCGGCTGGAGGGGCTCAAGCTGCTGAACGGGCGGTTCGTCCTCAAGGCGGAGTTGGGCGATGTGGTCCTGCAGATCCTGGTCCCGTCCGGGCGGGTGTTTGGACCCGCAGAAGGGGTCGTGGCGAAGCTCGAGCTGAGCCTGCCGCTGGAGGCCCCGGTCGGCCGTGTCGCGGACCTGTGGCGGGTCTGCGGCCGCCCGCCCCCTCCTCGGACGCGGCCCTTCAGGGAGGGGCGGATCGCGCGCTGGTGTCGGTCCTGGACGGGATCGGGGCGGAGAAGTCGCATCGCTGGATGGCCGAACGCATCTGGGGCGAGGCAAGGTTCGCCTCGGAGTGGAGCTCCGAAAGCTGGATTCGCGCCCAGGTCCGGCGCTTGGTCCCCAAGGCCAGGGCACTCGCCGCCGGCGGCTGGCCCGACCTCGTGCCCCGCCATGTCCCGGAGCCGTGGCGGGCCACGCCGACCGTGGGGCCGGACGCGTAGCGGCCGTCTGCCCGGCCGCAGGCGGGAAATCGCGTTGCGGTATAGGCAGCCCGCCGCTGCCGTCGCCGGGAAAGCGTTCGGTCAGACCGTGGTGGTCCGAATGGAGGAAGGCAAGAGACGGCCGCTGGTTCAGCAAACGGTACGGCAATGATCGCCCAAGTCCCCGCGGGCCGGCCGATTTCACGGCTTCGCCGAACAGATACGTCGCCGGCGTATTGTTGGAGAGGTCCCAGCAATCTGGGCCGTTGCAGTGGACATGCGAGGTCGGGGGACGGCGGGACAGGCAGATTGCAGCGGAGCTGGGGCTGAGCGCGCTATCACCTGCGCAACCTGTTCGCCAAGCTCGGGGCGCGCTACCGGGCCGAGGCGCTGCGCCGGGCCCGGGAGATCGGGCTGGCCCCCGACGACTCCTGAGCGGCTGCGACTCGGAGTGATTGCGGGCGGAGCGACGCCGACACCCACGTCAACGCTGTGTTCCGGGCAACCGGCCGCGGTAGCGCACGCCTCTCTGTTCTGTAGTTCTGTGTGCACAATTGTGCAGGTATATCCGCGTCTGTTCGTAGGTTTAGACGCCCCTTCGCGTAAGTCATTATTGTTTCGTAATAGCAAACTAAGCCTTTGGCTAAACTGCAAAAATCCCGTCCGTTCTCCATTGTCACCGATTCCTAAGCCGTGCATAAATCACCGTAATCGGGGTGGCCGGCAACCACCTCCCGCAGAGTCGACGCCCGGTCACGTTCGTTATCGGGCATCGGTGTTCGAGAGGGTTTGGACGACCAGTGCCGCAGTGAAGACGGCGCGGAAAGCAGCCTGCGCGGTGCGTCCCGCTGCCCGGCGGTGAGGTGTCTTTCTACTATTCCGGGGCTCGTTGCCAGGCACGGTCGGCAAGCCCAGGAGCAAGCGTTTGGCGCCCCGGTCGGCACCGGGACTCCCGAGAGGCGACGCGGCGAGGCCTCGAACGATTCCTCGGGGACTTTCGTTGACCGGCACACATTCCGGGCCCTGACCGGAGGACCGGAAAAGACTCAAACGCCCGGGGCTCGGCGAGCCGCCGAGAGGAGGCGCCACGTGACCGGGGTGGTTTTGCGAGGGAACGGCAGAGGCGAAGGGAGCCTTGTCGAGGACGCCGCCTACAGAACGCGAGGGAGGTCGCCATGTTCAAATCGATGCGCAAAGCCATAAGCGTGCTGCCTGTGGCCATGCTACTCACCATTGCATTGAACGGTCGTGGCGGCGGAGGTAGCGGGCCAACGCTGTCTGTAGACCCGACACGGGACCTTCCGCTCCCGTCGGGACATGGGCTGGGTACGGGAATGATCTCGGTGGCGCCGGGGGCGTCGGCAGAGCACGGAAATGTTGTGATCACGTGTCGGGGAGGCAATGAGTGCGCGGTGACCGTGTTGGCAGACGGCACGGCTGTCTACGACACCACGGGCGGCCTTCCGAGCGTGATAGCGGCGTATGACTCGTGGGGTTTGCCTTCCGGGCACGGATTGAGACCGGGGGTGATCTCGGTGGCGCCGGGAACATCCGAGGAGAACGGGAACGTGGTGGTCACGTGTCCGCCGGGGGGCGGCGCGTGCATGGTGAGAGTGTCGGCGGATGGCACCGCTGAGTATGCAAGGACGGGTGGTATCCCAACCTTTATGTTCAGCCAGATCACATACGAACGTACATACGAGCGAGACAACCCGACGGCCGAGGATCTGTTGGACCACTGGAACGAGCCGGAGCCTTTGCGCGCGGCATTGGGGCTATCAGCGGTCGCTAGAGAGGACATCGCGGATCGAAAGGGTGCCTTGGCTGACCTCATCAATGCGGCCGGCGGCAATTCCGCCGAGACCGGAACTTCGCTTCGCAACGTGCAGCCCGACGAGATCGAGATCATCGGTGAGCGGGACGGGATCACTTACGGCCGTTGGAGGGGTGGTCCGGCCGGAACGATGAATATCGAATTTGACTGGCGGTTCGGAGCGGATTTCGACGCGGAGACTCGGGCCAGGATGGAACGCGCCGGGAAATCATGGTCCCAGAGAATTCTGTACGACAACGAGCCGTTCGTGCTCAGGGAAGGTGCCAGAATCGTGGGGCGATCGTGGGTACTTGATGAGGACGTTGTTGTGGATGACGTGAGAATCTTCGTGATCAGCAGGGGCGACGATCGCCCAGGACTCGCATCGGGAGGACCGTCGTGGTGGCGCTACGCGGACGATGACGGGCGCTTTCAACCGATTACGGGTTACCTCTACTACGGACCGCTGCTGCATGATCAGACCGCAATAATGGCGCATGAAATCGGACACGTGATGAACTACGTGAGCGGGGACAGGGAACGTTGGGTAAATGAGGAAAACGGCACGTTTGAAGGGCCGGAGTCGATGCGTGTCAATGGAGGGCAACCGCTCCCGTACCAGCGAGTAGACGGGCAAGTCCAGTATACTCACTTGGGTCACTGTGGTTCCGTTATGGCCTATTGCAGCGATCCGAGAGAAGTGTTTCGGCCCTCTGAAATCGACTTCGCCTACTTCAGCGACGCTGGCTACAACATTCTGGACGCGGAGACGGCATCCGAACCGGAGCTTTACGGGTACGGGGCCTGGGGCCAGTACGGCGCATGGGGTGCAGGTGTAGAGCGAACCATTGAGTATGATGCGAGTGGGGTAGTCGTTGCCGCAGACGATAGGCTACGAGCGAGTGCCGACGCATTCGGCATGGCACCCAGCGCGGACTTGGACGACATGAACGCATCCCTGCAGGGGGCTATCACTTGGTCAGGGTCTCTCATCGGCGTCGACCTGGGACAAGCCATGCTGCCACCGGTCTCCGGCGATGCGGAGCTCCAAGTCGAGCTGTCTACCCTGCAGGGAACGGCCACGTTCGACAACCTAACGGTCCACATCGACGGCGAGTCCAGCGACTTCCGTTCTCAGCGGCTGGAGTACGCCATTGGTGTGGCCGGTAACAACTTTTCGGATGAAGACGGCCGCCTGGCTGGCGGATTCTTCGGCCCCGGTCACGAAGAGATGGCTGGAGTGCTGGACGACCGCAGGGCAACGGCCAACCTCCTCGCCGGCTTTGGGGGCACACGGTGACGGCTTGGTGGTGCCAAGGCGTTCCTGGAAGCCCGATGGCCGGCCCGCGCGCCAATGTCGTCGGCTCGCGGCCCGTGGGTGCTTTGCCGGGCCGCCGAACCTCTTAGAGCCTGGCCCATAAAGAGTTATTGTTTTTCAATACCTAGCGAGACGCCGGGTGAGGAGTTGGACTCTGGCGATGAAGAGCCAGGTCTGGGCGCTGGCGATCCTGGCTTCGAAGTCTTTCGCCAGTCGGCGGTTGCGATTGAGCCACGCCAGGGTGCGTGAGGTGGCCTCGCCACCTCACTATTCCAGACTACGCCCAATCAGAAGAATGGACGGCAACCTTGGAACGACCCAACTCCTGATCACTCCGGCCATCTCCTGACCATGATCGGAGTCAGACTAAATACCTGAATGCCGAGCTTGGTATTCCATCGAGGTTCATCTGTGCCACATCGCCGGCGCACCCGCCCGGGCGTCACTACCGCCCGAAAGGCACCGCCACGACGTCCTCGACACGAAAATCGCTTGAAGACTCCAGAACAACCATAATCCCCATTTTATCAACAGGTTACCTTCCTTCCCCATAGTGCCTTTCCCCATGCCGTAAGCGTACCGGGGGCGTTTGGGATCCGAAACCGTCCGCCGCGGTGCGCACGCATGCGTCATTTCCGGTCGACGCGCGGGCGGCAAATTTCATGGTCGTGCGGCTGCGAATGCAATCGGGAGCGTCCGGTATCGGGGCGCGGACCGGGTGGTGGTCGTGACAGTGGCATTGGGGCATGGCACGGCAGGCGTTCGGCCTACCCCATCGGTGCTTCGCAAGCCGGGCACACGAGTCGATCTCGATACGGATTGACGGGCATTGGCCTTGCGATCGCGCGCCATAGCTCGTCGTGGGACGGATGCGCCGCGATTGTTGGAACCTCCCTAACCGATCCCTTTGCCGAAGCCGCGATCGGTCTCTACCGTCAAGTGCGGCGGCGGATTTCGTACGCGGGATCAGGACGTGTTGAATGCGCCGGAGTGTGCGCTGGCGATCGGGCGACCAAATCGCGCGCCGGGGCGTCCTGAGAGCGGAAGGAGAAAGCAGCATGGGCGACGACGAAGACGGTTTCCTGAACACGCGACGCGCAGCGGCTGCGGATTCCGGTTTATTTGACCGCCGGTTCTGATTCTATTTGACCGGGATTCTGGCAACACTTGACCGTGCTGCGGGCGCGCGCCAGCGCGCCGTCTCTCCCGGATTTAGCGGTTGGACCCTCTCCTTGGTGATGTCAGGGGGCTGGCCTTTGGCCAGCCCGAGCCGAGCGTATGCGAGGCCTCTTGGGCATGCAACGGCCGGCGGAGCGCGGCGGCAAGCTCTCACACACAGCATGCCGCCGCGCACCTCCTCCCTTGCAACCTGGAAGGCGCCGCAGGCGCCCATGGACCCCGGCCTTCAGGCCGGGGCTCTATTGCCGTCGCCGCCGCCGTCCAGTCGCGGGGGCTTGTTGCGTTTGCGCTGGGACTCGCCCTTGAGGTCGATGCGATAGGCGTTGTGGACGATGCGGTCGAGCACCGCGTCCGCGATCGTTGGCTCGCCGATCACCTCTGGCCAGCCCTCCACGGGGATCTGACTGGCGATGAGGATGGACTTGCGTCCGTGGCGCGCCTCCACGATCTCCAGCAGGTCGCGCCGGCCCTCGGCGGAGAAGCCCTGCAGCCCCCAGTCATCGAGGACCAGCAGGGAGACCCTGCCCAGGCGGCCCATCAGACGATCGAGCGTGCCTTTGTCGCGGGCACGGGTGAGCGCCGCGACCAGCTCGGGGACGCGGCGATAGAGGACGGACTGGTGCTGGCGGCAGGCCTGGTGGGCGAGTGCGCAGGCGACGAACGTCTTTCCCGATCCCGTTGGCCCACCCAGGATCAGATTGTGGCCCTGGCGGATCCAGTCGCCGGCGGCGAGCTGGGTGAGCGTGGTCCGGGCGATGCCACGTCCTGCGCGGCAGTCGATGTCCTGGACGTCGGCACGGATGCGCAACTGGGCCTGGCGCAGATGGCCGAGATAGCTCTTGTGATCGCGGTGCTCGGCTTCGCGCTCGATCATCATGGCGAGGCGGTCGTCGAAGCCGAGCTGGTCGACGTCGGCGATGTCGCGCTGCTCCTCCAGGGCCTCGGCCATGCCGCTGAGGCCGAGCTGCAGCAGGCGATCGATGTTGGGTTGTCGCAGGGTCATGGTGATTCTCCGTCATTGTTGCCGTAGTAGTCGCCACCGCGGATGTTGCCGTGGCTGGGGATGGTCTCGTCGTGCTCGGGGCGCGGCCGATCGGGCTCGCCGCCGTTCTTGAGGCGCTCCCTGAGGAAGCCGGACGCGAGCCGGTTGAGGTCGAGGGCCTCGGCGCAGAGCGCGTCGAGGCGATCGCCACCATGATCGTCGGCGAGGCGGATCATGCCCTGCACGGTGGCGAAGGCCTGTTCCGGGAAGTCGCGCGAGGCGTAGCATCGCTCGGCCCAGGCCAGGGCATTGGCTCCGATGCGGCGCGCCTGGCCGAGCAGGATGTCGCCGTAATCGGGGCGGCGGATATCGCAGACCGCCCGGTGGTGCTCGGGCATGTGCTCGGGCGTGGTGGCGTACTGGTTGCGCCCGGCCTTGCGGCGGTGGACGGCGATGCGCTCGCCGCCGCGTTCGAGGAACACCTCGACCATGCGTTCGCTGACGCGGACGTCGACCTGGCGACCGATGTAGCGCTCCGGCGCGGAGTAGTGATTCTTGTCGAAGCGGACGTGGCAGTTCGGCCCGACCTTGCGCTCGACCCACTCTCCCCATTCCCAGGGGCGAGCCGGCAGCGCGGTCAGGGCCATCCGCTCGTTCGCCTCGAAGAGCGCGCGGCGGCTCTCGCCGTGCTTGGCCATGGGGGTATCGTTGAGGCGGTCGAGCTCGCGGCGGATGGCAGCGTTCATCGCGTCGAGCGAGAAGAAGGTCTGGTGGCGCAGCGCCAGCAGGATGCGCGTCTGGACGGCCTTGACGCAGCTCTCGACCAGCCCCTTGTCGGTGGCCCGGTACTTGCGCGCAGGCAGCACCGCGATCTCGTAGTGGCGCGCGAACTCCCGGTAGGAGGGGTTGAGCCGGATATCGTCGCGGTCGGGATCGTCCACGCCTGACTTGAGGTTGTCGATGATCCACCGGCGGGGGCTGCCGCCGAAGTACTCGAGCGCGCGCCGGTGCGCCATGGTCCAGTGGCGCACCGTCTGGTCGGGAACCGCCTCGGCGTAGATCAGGTTCGAATGCGCCAGAACCGCGACGAAGATCTCCACGTCGGTCTCGCCGCGCCCGGTGCGAAGGGCGAGCGTCTTGCCGGAGAAGTCCGCCATCCCGTACAGCCCCGGCTCATAGTCGAAGTGCATCTGCGCGGACCCGCCGCCGCAGCTGCCCTGGTGCGCCTTCAGGCGCGCGCAGAACTGGCTGTAGCTGTACGCCTTCCCGCCCTGGGCCTCGGCCTCGTCGCGGTACTCCTTCCAGAGCTGGCGGCGCGTCGCGCGCACCCGGCGGCGCTTGCGCTTGGCTCGAAGCTCACCGAGCACATCATCCCAGTCCGGCTGCGCATACGTGCTCTCTCGCGGCGCCGGTGGATACAGCCGTGCGCGCAGCCCGCCGTCGTCCAGATCGGACGGCAATGGCCATGACAGACCCGCCGCCTCCGCGCGCTCCAGAACGTTCGATACCGTCCCCGCGCTCACGCTCACGGCCACCGCGATCTCCGCCCGGGGCAAGCCCAGGTCGTGATGGTGCCGAAGGATGTCCCTGATGCTCATGGTGTCGATCCTCTTCATTGGGGCCCTGCCTCCTCGAGTCGATCGGTCGATCGATGAGGCTGAGCCGGGCGAGGATCGGCGCGCCCGAAAACATGGATGTCGATGGCGCCCGCAGGGCGGTCGGGACGGGCCTCAGACCCGGCCTCCGACGGTCAAGTGCCGCCGGAATCGCGGTCAAATGTCGCCAGAACTTCGGTCAAATAAAATCGGAATCGCGGTCAAATGCGGTCAGATTTTGCAAGCGGCCTATCTCGACTTGTCGCCCCGCACGCTGGATGGCTACCGGGTGAGTGGCGAGGGACCAGCCTTCCACCGCTTCGGGAACCGGGTACGCTATCGTAGATCGGATCTGGACCTGTGGGCGGCGGGGCGCCGGGCGACCACGACAGCGGAGGCGGACAGGCTCGGCGCGGCGTGAGCGCGGAAGCAGGCGCGGACACCGCTTGCCGTCCCGCTCGCCGGTGAGTTCGGCTCAACATGATTAACGCCAAACATGGCCGGGCCGGCGCCAACCAAACGGTGTCGATGCTGCGCTCGATCTACCGCCGGCCGTGGGTTGACCAAGCGAGTCTGCAGAATCCGGTCGAACTGTGCTTGACCGCTGCCGGGCGGCTGAACAAAATGCGGCTGCGGATTTCCATCTGGCCGAGCCGTTGCCCCGCGATTGCGTGCGGGCATTGAGGCTCACGATCTCCAGCCGGCGGTGCGCCCTATGCCGGAGCACACTCGGCGCGGGCTCCCCTTTCTCTTGCACGCACACCGTGTGCGTTTTCTCCTTGGCGCATCGTGACGCCGTGGGAGGAGGGGTGTTCACTCCATCGCTTACATTGGTGCGGTAGAAACTGGATTCGGGGTGAAACAATGGGATGAGCAAGATGAGCCTGATCGCCAAATGCAATGGCTCGGCACGATCGCCACGACTGTGCTTGCCAGCTCGCTGACGCTGTTCGTCTCCTGGGTAACGGAATTTACGCAAAGGTTCGATTATCCTCCGGAACGGGCCGGATTGGCACTGGATAGGCTATTCCGTTGGGAGGAGCGGACGCCGACAGCCTCAAAGCGCCATGACGGTGCACTCAAGCTTGGGCGTCAACGCGCCGCCGCCGCGCGAGCGTTCTAGTAGCTGCGCCGAGAGCAACTTCCCGAGGTTCGCGATGTGGCGGCTGTTGTCGGCCTTGGAGGTGCGCAACTCCCTTGCCGCCTGCGACAGGTTGCCGAGGCGTGCCGCGATGTCGAAGCCGATGAGGGAGTTGATGTCCAGGAGGCGTCGGTAGCTCCGACTCCGAAGCGAGCGTGGCCATAGGCATCGAGAAAGCGCTTTCGATTGAGCTGAGTGCAGCGCACAGTACCGCCGCAGCGTAAAGGGCGAACCAAACCGCTACCGCCGACGTGAAATGGCACGAAATCGGCCAAGTCAAAGAATGCACCAGTCGCGGGGTGGACAAGGGATGGTCCCTGGCCGACGGGCAGCGAAGAAGACGAGATTTCAAAGAGCTGTTGAAGGAGATGCCTGGATGTACACAGCATCTTCATACCGGCCGTTTACCTGTATTTTCGGAACGGCGCTGACAAATTCACCAACCTCGATCTACCGACCCGGAGAAATGCTGCGTCCGTGCGAGGTTGCGCAAATTGCTTGTGCGCTGTCACCTATTGCTCAGACCGCACGTCTCCTCCGCATGGGACGGTTGAGGGGCGTTCCGCTAACCGTCCGAGCTCGCATCCCAGCAAGCTACTCCCAGTCTGAGGCCACAGGTGTAGTGGCGATTCCCTAAACTAAACCAACTTTATGTCTCCAGTCATCTGTATAGGATGATTTCCGCAACGATACCGAACTACTGCTCCGGGCTTCCCATGCACTATAGCTCTATGCGGCCGAAGGTCCGTGATCGAATCTGTTGGACCATTTCCGCCATTAATTTCAATGGGACCATCACCATCTTCTGTTGATGAAGTAACTGTGTGGCCTTCAGACCGAAAGTCAAATATAACCTCGGCACCTGCCGAAACAATCACCAACCTGGGCCGAAATTTCATATTTTCGACTGTAATCGTCACTGGCTTAGAAATTAGGGTCGCTTCCAACTGCCCTGAGCTGATCTCCAGCCGTGTCTCTTCCGTACCTACATTGGTTACCAGAAAGCCTTCAATTCCTTGGACTTCAATGTCCGAGGTAGACGTAACCACTTCGCCTTCCGGTGAACTGTCAATGGGGACAGAAGCGCCTACTGGTAACGCCTCAGCTGCATCCCCCTCGGAAACTATCAGAAGCGATCCCATCATGCCGTTCGTCATATGATCGAGAACGTGGCAATGCATGTGCCACTCACCCCTTGCTGCCTTTGTAGGGGGTGCAGAATCGCTTCCCTGCTGGATTGAAAAGTGGAATGAATCCGCTGGTCCGAAAATGTTCGTGTCTACAACTTGCGTTACGGGCGGGTATCCGTCCGTACCCGAGCCAGTCAA
The DNA here is from genome assembly GCA_965207055.1 of Alphaproteobacteria bacterium. Lineage (GTDB taxonomy): Bacteria > Pseudomonadota > Alphaproteobacteria > UBA828 > UBA828 > WTGU01. Next base: position 718,550 of record CBDBLP010000002.1, read on the forward strand.
TGTCCAGCGATGCCCGTGCAAGTGAAACGTATGAAATCCTGTCTTGTTCATCGCAGCAAAACCGAATTTCATAAGAGTTCTTGCTCCGCCTACGACTGTGGGCGTGTTCCCAAGGAACTTTCTACCATTAATACACATGCCGCCGCCTAAGAGCTCGTGATACAGTTGAAGGATCAACATCTTTTCGGGCGGTTTCACGTATCGGCCGTCAATAACAATTGCGCCATTTAATCCCTCACTTGGGAGGCACCGCACGGCGTGGCAACCATTATCGTCAATATCAATAAAGACATCATCCGGGTCATTTGGGTCGTGAACTACGAGCATACCAATCGCCCCGTAAAGCACATTGTAATGATCTTCCACCGAGTGGTCGTGATAAAGCCAAACACCGGCCGTAGATCTCCAATTGTTCGTGTCCCAAAAGTAAGTAAACGTTCCACCAGGTGGTATCCGGTCACCGCGCTTATGCAGTTGGCCACCGAGAGAGGCAAATCCATCTAAGTCAAGTACCGTCCAAAGGGCGGTTTCGTCTCGTTCCGGAGAGTCGATGCGTTGAAAAGGGTCGAGAGGCGAAAGTGGGTAAGCTCCATCGTACACGGGCGAAAACGTAATTCCGTGTGGATGCAGACTATGTGTCCTTCGAAATGGATGGAGCAACGAGCCACCTTTCTTCCGAAAGTCCATGTTTCGAAAGTGAACCACTACCCTATCTCCGACATTGCATTCTATTGTAGGACCTGGAATTGTACCCATGGTTTCACATGGATCCTTCTCGTTGATGTCCCAAGGATTTACCTTTCTGTCATCGGGCACGGTCCAGGCATCGGCTCCATCGTCCCTTCGAGGTGGGGCGTAACGGCGAAAAATTAAGGCCTCAATTGGTCTGTACATGTCGACCGACCTTCTAGCCCATTCGACTGGCAGGCTGTCCGAATCTAGGCCCAACCAAACAAGTTCCCGGGGTCTCGCGTCAACCCGTACCCCTGTCATTCGATTGATGCCGCCGTCGTTGGGCGTCAAATCCCAATGTCGGCATTCTATCTGAATCCAGTACTCTCTTGTTGCCATCACTCGAACCCCTTGCAATCGACATAGCAAATTGTTTGTCACCGCTTAACGCGAACGAAAGCAGCTCTTTCGCAAGGACGGCCTTCTCGGTCAACAATAAAGATCATGTAGTGTCCTGGCGGTGCTACTGTGGGATCCGTTTCCATGGACGCACTTATCTTCGTGCTGCCAACTTCAAACCTAAGGGGTACACAGCGTTGGCTTGGATCAGTGTGATGGGTTACGGAGCCTGGTTTCATAAGAACAACCTTTTCGATCTCGCTTGCATTCGGTGTATCGACAGAAAACGTGGCTCCGTAATCGATATTCGTTTCGCTAGTCGATTCTAGTACTGGACGTGTTCCTTGAAAAAAATATGGTGGCTGGTAAATTTCCATATTCTTTTGCAGACGCGGTTTATATTCTCCGGGTGTAGTTTCTGGCGCGAACCGATCCTCCCCGCCTCCACACCAGACGCTTCCATCGGGCAACAATAGTGCAGTTGAGTGATACATTCTTGAGCGACTCATCGGCCCAGTTTCGACAATAGGTTCAGATGTCTGCGATGTGCTCATAGCAACTTCAGGATCAAATAGCTCCGCAGTCATCGCACGTTCTGATTTTGCGTGGTTGAATTTGTGTCGACTGTGCCCACCCAAGATCAATACCTTCCCGTCGGGAAGCAATACCGCATTGACGTTAATTCGGTCTGTCTTCATTGACCCTTGAAATGACCAAGTTGGAGTGCCGGAATGAGTCTCAAGTATTTCCCAACTCGTCGGATCTGAACTGGCATGAGGTTCATCGCCTCCGCCAGCATTGGCGCCTCCGATGAGTAATATCCTCCCGTCCTGGGCTGGGGAGAGAAGAACAGAGGTTGCCTCTTCTCGATTCCGCTGTCTCGGAAAGAGTGGCTGTCTTGTGTTGTCTCTGTAACGGGTCCATGTGCCGGACACGCCGTTGATTTGCCTATACGAGGAGGTTTCGACAAATTTGACGTGGTCATCAGAATACCGCCAGGTTGTACCGGTATAGTAGACGCTTCCTCCGGGTACCATGTGAAGGCCTGGGAAAAGTGGCAATGCTTGATCTGCACCTTTGACCACGCGCGGTTGATAATTTGGTGGTGATAGGATTTCTGGTTGAGCAACAATTTCTCGGTATGGATGATTAGAAATTGCCTTCCATCCGGAGAAGACGACAACAGAGCCATCACCCAACATTACTGGCGTCGGATACCAGCGACCGTGGGTCATGTCAGCCGATTTCTGCCACTTACCGTGTGCACCAGCGGCGGGATCGAATAAGAATACACCGTCGTGACCTGCACTATCGCCTTCGGATTGTGCGCCCCCACCTCCCATGGCGAGAACTCGGCCATCCTCAAGGACCACGTGATGGCTGCAAAAGAGATCTATGTTATTGTCCACAGTCCACTCTGCGTCGGCCTTGTTGCCATCGAATGGGAGGGGCGGCGATGCGTCACCCGTGATAGGGTCCCACGTCCAAGAAGCATAAAGAAGGCCAGTGGTCTCGTATCGGCTGGACCACATTAATATGCGACCGGTATGAAGCAAGACTGCGTGGACCACCATTACCCCCTGTTTGTCACCAACCTCTCGCGAATCACCCGGTGTCTTTTGGTGACCGAGCCACTTGCCGTGGGTTGAAGGGTCGACCGTTTGTGGTTTTGGCATTGGGAAGCTCTCCTATACGTAGCTAGGATCGATGGTGTATGAGGGCTCGTCCTCGACGGTACAGAAGCGATGTTGGGGGCGTTGACCAACTGTAGTCGTAAGCTGCGAGCGTTTCCGATTGGGCTGAAGCGCTATACTCGCAGGTCGGTCGTAGGAGGCGATTTGCACCTCGCTGCGCAGAACGCTGCACGCGTGTCCAAGCGCAGAAACCCTCACCTCTCTTCGCTGACGACGTTCGTCACTTGAGCTCGGAGGGCTCGTATTTGGCGAGATTGCTGTTCGCGACATGGAAATCGTGTGATGCCGTGTCTTGCTCGTCTCCTCGATTGATATCATCGTTTGTTCTGCTTCATTGGCGTGACGGGCGCCGTGGATATAAGGCGGCCGATGCCGTATGTCGGGCGAGAATCTGTAAGCGGCAAGGGGTCGACGGTGGCGCATCCGTGCACATCGTTGGCGGAATGTTTCCGGGGTGAGTGGCAGCCGTTTGGCTGGGGTGGACTGTGCGGCCCCGAGTTTTCTCGACGGTGAACAATGGAAATCGCCCGCGATCGGGAATGACTCAACGGGCGATAGTCGCTCGTCTCGCGGGCGGCTGAAGCTGTTGACTGTTGGCGGAGGAGACGTCTCGGCTGAGATGGTGAAATGCCCCCGATCGGTGCGGTGTGCAACGTCGCCGTTCGGCGGTAGTACCGCGCAGGGGCCGGAATGGGGATCGACGTGAGCGAACACTGGGTCGCTTCCGGTTCCCGTCGATCGCATGTCGGAGGCTCCTGTCCCGGCCGGTGTGGCTATTTCGCCAGAGATTACGCGAGGCTTCAACCGGTTGAATGAACCGTCGACGACGATGAGCTGGACGATACGGACCGGCAAGCACGGGTGAGGGCCGGATGCTCGGTGGGGCCGTGATACCCATCTGCACGCTTCCCGATTCGGTCGAGGATGAAAGCTTCCAGATCGACCCGTCGTGACGATGGTGAACGTCACGGTGAGCGGGGCCTCACGCCCGATGGATCAGCCAGGGCACGGTGGTGGCGGGATCTTCGTCGAGGACCTATGGAAGCCGGGCTACTGTTCGCGGCGAACGCTGGCCGCAAGCGGCCGGGTAGCGGGTAGTGCATCAGTCGCGCGCACTGGCCCGCAGCGCTGTCATAGGAGCAATCCTGCGGCTCGCCATATAGAGGCACCCGCGCGCGAGGGAGCCGATGTCGGCGGCTGGTCTGCGCAGGCCTTCGCGCCTGTGGCGAATCGGCGGATTCGCGACCGCACGTCCCTGACACAAACGTCGCGGACTCCGGGCCTCGCGGCGCTGGCGAGGGCCTGACAGCCGACGGTGCAACCCGGGTCGCTGGCGGCCGTTGACCGCAGGGACCGCACCGGCGACAACACCCACCATGCTCGTGGTGTCGCTCGTTCCGCTGAGCCCGAGTGTCGGTGCGCGCTGGCGTCAATCAACTCCAGCGCACTCAAGTAGCTCGACGGCTGATTTGAAACTCCTGACATAGCAGCGTTGTCGTAGTAAGCATGGTGCGCTTCTCGCTCCGCTTGTACCTCCGCTTGCGCTTGCGCTCGCGAGCGGTAGTGCGTCCCTGATTTTGGATACAGGTCGAACGACGTATAGCTCCCCCGACTTTTGTGGTGTATGTCCAGTCTGATGATGGCGAAGCACGAGTTGTTGCCTTCTGCCGCTGAGAAGCAGTCCCACGAACTGGCATTTCGTTCTTCACACGCTCCCAGTGCTGCCTTCTTGGCCTCCTCGCGGCTGGCAGAGTTCCATGCCGCACCATAAGTTACTGGCTCGCTCGAATTTTTGTTCGAGTATGCATTTACCGCTATGGCCCACCAGTACGAGTCGTCTTGCGCCGACGCGACGTTCGTGCTGGTCAGGACGAGCAGCACGAAGCCTAGCGTGCTCGTGCTCTTGATGATCTCCATTATCTTGCCCTCCCCGGTCTTCAGCCCGTCCCGCCTCCATTCCGGCACCCGGTTGCGGCCGAGATCGGGCGTAAACTCTGCGTAAGCTGGGTTCCGGACCACCCCATCATCGACGAGACTTGCACAGCTCACGAGGCGGTGGCAACGGAAGTGTGGAGGATAAATATGCAGTGTATACAACTGGTTAAGAATCCATCGCAAATGAAAAGACTATCTACACGAGTGACGTCAGCAGCTACGAATCAGCACCAACATTCCTGCACAAGAGGGCACATAACCCTGTCAAAACCAAGGACGTGCGTGACCGCGGCCGGTTGCCCGGAACACAGCGTTGACGCGGGTGTCGGCGTCGCTCCGCCCGCAATCACTCTCAGTCGCCGCCCCTCAGAAGTCGTCGGGGATCAGGCCGATCTCCCGGGCCCGGCGCAGCGCCTCGGCCCGGTTGCGCGCCCCAAGCTTGACGAACAGGTTGCGCAGGTGAAAGCGCACGCCGTGCGCGCTCAGGCCTCCTCAGCCGCGGCGGGGCCGAAGAGAGCGGCGGCGAGAAACAGGGTCAGGACGAAAGTTCTCATGATCCAACTCACATGCGGCTAGCGCGGCGCCTTTCCCAATGTACGAACGAACCAACTCCTGACCACCGTCAGCATTAGACCAAACGGCTGTTTGCCGAGATTAGAGCTCTATCGTGGTTCCACTGGGCCACATCGCCGGCGCGCACGCCCAGGGGACACTACCGCCTGAACGGCACCGCCACGACGTCCTCGACACGTTCGTCCTCTGTGAAGCGCCAGATTCCGATGTGGCTACGACGCAGATCGCCGTTCTCGTCCCAGTCCATACTGCCCGAGGCCCCTTCGTAATCGACGTCTCCGCCTTGACTGAGAATGCGGAGCGCATCGGCGATTCCCCGCGGGCCGGCGGTCACCACCGTACCCGGCCCGCCGCCGACCGCCCGCAGCCGGTCGCGGATGGCCGCGCCCTCCAACCGGCCTGCCGCCTGCGCCGCGAGCGCCAGGACGACCGTGGCGTCATAGGCCTCCTTGACGTAGGCAAGCACCGGCAGCGTGCCATGCTCCTCGACATAGGCCGCCTCCCACGCGTCGGACGAGACGCTTTCAGGCGCGGCCGCGGGCCCGGTGCCGTACATGTTGCCGAGGCGGGTTCCGCCAATGGATCGCACCAGGCTCTGGCGCTTGGCGGCGTCGCCAAAGACGAAGCGGTCGTAGAGGCCGTTGTCGATCGCCTCGCGCACCATGGTCAGGGCCGCCGTTTCGAAGGCGATCACCACCAGCGCCTGCGCGCCCCCGCTCGCGGACTCCCGCAGCTCGGCCAGGAACCCGGTCTCGCCGCGGTCGACCGTAACCGTCTTGACGGCGCCGTTCCAGGCGCCTTCGAACGCACCGGCAAGGCCCCGCCCCCAAGCGTCATCGATGAAGAGCAGGCCGACATTGTCGAAGCCTTGGTCGCGCGCCACCTGCGCGAGAACCGGCCCCTGCGAAACGTCGGAAAGCGCCGTTCGAAAGAAGAAATCGTGGTCCACGGCCCCGGTGAGCGCGGGAGAGGTCGCCGAGAAGCTGATGGTGGGTACGCCGCCCGGGCCGATCACGCGCTCGGCGATGGGCAGTGCGGTGGCACTGCTGTTGGGCCCCACGATGGCATGCACGCCCTCGACGTCGACGAGGCGCCGCGCTTCCGCGACCGCCTTGTCCGGGTCGGCAGTGGTGTCGCCGACCGCGAACAGCACGGGCACGCCGAGCACGCCGCCACCGTCGTTGACATGCTCGATCGCGAGTTCGAACGCCCGCTGCCTGTCTCTCAAGACCTCGGCCGAGCCGCCGCTGAAATCCATCAGCAACCCGATCTTGAACGCCGCACCTTCTTCCGCCCGTGTCGCCTTCGGCTCCGCCATCGTGCCGATCAGCATCAGGCCGGCCGCGATCAGCATCATCCAGGCCGCGCGCACCCGGAGCGAATTCCTGTCGTAGCGCTGTCGGATCATTCGGCCCGTCCTCCCTTCCTACGTTCGAAGCTCGTTCTCAGATCGATCGTGCTCTGCCCGAGCGGGGATTTCGGAGTTGATAAGACCTCACCCTCTCGAGGCCCGATCTTCCGCGACATCACTACGCCTCATTTCCAGGATCACCCTGCCCCGAACAGCGCCTGGACATCCTCTTCCGTGAGCGTCAGCGGGCCCGGGCCAGTTCCTTCGAACAGAGCGTCCGCCAGGGCTTGCTTTCGAGCCTGCATACGCTGAATGGCGGCCTCGACGGTGTTCTCCGCGATCAGGCGGTGCACGAAGACCGGCTTGTCCTGGCCGATCCGATGAGCCCGGTCCATGGCCTGGCGCTCCCCCGAGGCGAGGTGGTTGACGGTGACGTCGTCGCCGAGGCGGCCGATAACGTTGTCTATCGGTGCCTGTGTCTGCCCATGCCCGCTTATGTCAGGTAAAATGCCCTTTGTGCAAATGGTTGATGGATCGCACCTGTATCGCTTGCCCAATTTGTCAGGACACCAGAGGTCACAGAGTGCATTTCATGGGTTGATCGATGTGTTGACGATCGGGCCTCGTCGGGCGCATAATCAACCCTATGAGCAACACATCCAGCAAACGCGTCGCAAAGCTCAGGATTACCCTGAACAAGCGAAACGTCGACGCCCTCAAGCCCGAAGGCAAGCCCTGGATCGCATGGGACGACAGGCTCACAGGCTTCGGCGTGAAGGTGCATCCCACCGGCGCCAAGTCCTTCATCGTCAACTACAGGGCCGGCGACGGCGGGCGCAAGGCTCCCAACAAGCGGGTCGTCATCGGCCGCTACGGTAAGATCACCGCCGAGCAGGCGAGGCGCCTCGCTCAGGAGACCCTCGGCCGCGTCGCAGGTGGAGACGATCCCGCCGGCGAGCGCGCGGAGGCGCGGGCCATGCCCACCCTCCAGGACGCTGTCGAGGACTACATGGCCGCCAACCCGAAGCGCGGGGACTCCACCAACACGGCGTATCGCCGACACGCCCGGCTGCATCTTGGAGACTGGATGGGCCGTCCGCTCGACGCCATCACGCGACGCGATGTCGAGGCCCGCTTCAACCGCATCGGCGAGGAAAGCGGTATGGAGTCCGCCAATCATGTCATGTCCTTCCTGCGCTCGGTCTACCGCCGGCCTTGCGTCGACCACGACGGTCTGCGCAATCCCGTCGAGCAGTGGCTCGCAGGCGGCGGGCGCTTCAACACCCGAATGCGCCGCAAGATCTCCGCCCCGGCCGAGGTACTGCCCCGCTGGCGCGCGGGCATCGAGGCGCAGGTGGAAAGCCCGGCAATCAGGGACATCTTCTGGTTCGGCCTCTATACGGGCATGCGGGTCGGCGAGATCGAGTGGCTACGCTGGGACCGGGTAGACCTGGACGCCGGCCTCTTCCGGGTCGAGGAAACCAAGACGGGAGAGCCGTTGGAGCTTCCGGTGACGCGCCAGTTGTCGGCAATCCTGGCGCGGCGTTTGGCGGACAGAGCGGCAACGCCCCCGCATCTTCGGGTCTGGGTATTCCCGTCCCCCAAGAGCGCATCGGGCCACATCGAGGCGATCGAGGGGTACTACGCCCGCATCACCCTGGCGGGCGGCGCGAAGTTCTGGTTCCACGCCTTGCGCAACTGCTTCATCACTGTGTCCGAGCGCGAGCTTCTGCTCCCCCGCACGCTGACCAAGCGGCTGGTCAACCACGCGCGGCCGAGCGACGTGACGGAGGGCTATGCCGCCGACTGGACCGTCGAGCAGCTCAGGGAGCCGGCGCAAAGGGTCGCGGACAGGATTGACGAGTTGATGTATGCGGGCGAGGCAGAGGGGGCCGCCGTGTAGTAGGCGGTCAAGCGTTGTCAGACAACGGTCAAATGAAACCGGAACTCACGACTTGCGGCATTCTTCTGCCGCGCCGGAGATTTTATGCACTATGTATCAATATGTTAGGGAGCATTCTCTTTGGGCCGTAATCGACACGCAACCTGATTCGATCAATCCGCAGGGCGCGCCAGCGCCAGCGCGCGCATGACCGCTTCCGGGTCGCGGTCGATCACCGTCAACAGCACACGGGCCGCCCGGTCGGGAACCCGCCGGCCCTGCTCCCAGTCCTGCACCGCCCGCGCATCGAGACCGAAGCGCTCGGCGAACTTCCGACGGCTCAGCTTCAGACGCTTGCGGACCGCGACGATCCGTTCGGCGGCGGGGTCGTCCACGATCCGGCACGCCAGCGCCGCCTCGCCGCGCACATGGGCCAGTGCCTCGCCCAGCGCCGTCTCGATCTCCCGTCCGAGTTCGGTACGCTCCGTCGCGGTCATTCCCCCGGCCCTTCCCGTTCGATCGCCGACACCAGCCGCGTCAGCGCCTTCCTGTCCGCCGCCGTCAGGTCGTCGCGGTACGCCTTGGCGTAGGCCGTCAGCATGTAAACGGCCTCGGGACCGGCATGGTGGAAATAGATCGCACGGATGCCTCCCCGCTTGCCCCGGCCCGAACCCGCCCAGCGCAGTTTTCGGATACCGCCGGCTCCCCGGATGACCGGCGCCGCATCGGGCGCGGCGACGATTGCCGCCTCCATGTCCCTGCGGGCCTCCTCCGACAGCAGCTTGCGAATGGCGCGCTCATAGGTGCGAGTGAAGTAGAGCTTCATCGGCCACCCATCATGCGGCATTGCCGCATGATGGGCAACCTGTTTCTCTCCCTGCCTCGGGACGCGGCGCAGCGCCGAAGCGGCACTACGCCCGCCCCGCCGCTCACCGGCGCACTCCTCCCGTCCCTCCGCCGCCTACCACCGCACGACGACCTCGCCCCCGATGCGGTGCTCGGCCGCGGCGGCGGCGCTCTCGCGGCGCGTGGCCGTGAGGCCGAAGGCGATGTCGGGCGCGCCCGCGGCTTCCGGGGCGAGCCGCCAGCCGACGCTGTAATCCCGCGCGCCGGCGGCGGAGGCGCCGCCTTGCGCCGGGGCGCCCGCGGCGAACAGCGCATCGACCCCGCCCGCGGCCCGTGCGCCCCGGTCCTGGCGCAGCGTCAGCGACGGCCCGCGCGCGGAGGCCGGGTCGGGGTCGAAGGCGAGCGCGCCCGAGACGCCCCAGTCGCGGAGCGCGCTATCGTCGTGGCGCACCAGCGCCCGCCCGCCGAGGTCGAGGGAGAGCCCCCGCGCCGGGTCGGTCCAGGCAAGCCCGGCGCCGAGCTCGACCCCGATCCCGGTCTCGGCGTCGCCGCCGTCGTGGCGAAGCCCGACTTCTGCGCGCGGGACCAGCGAGGCGCCGTCCTCCAGCGCGACCATCCAGCTTCCCTCCAGCCCGAGCCGCAGCCGCGTCACGTCGGCGCTGGAGAGCGTGGTGGAGAACGTCCGGGTCCGCGGCCGGCGTGTGGTTCAGCGCCATGTTCTCTATCTCGGCGAGATCAACAACAGCCAGCGCGCGGCGTGGTGCCGCTCGATCGAGGTGGTAGAGGGAAAGTCGCGATCCCGGCAGATGGCGCTGTGCGCCCGGATCTAGATGGAATCATAGGCCGCGTCCATAAGGTCATAGAGGTTCTCGACCCGCCCGGCCGTCAGGGTCCCCAACGGAATCGCCACCTGGGAGTCATGCGTCGACGCAGACGTTATGATGTAGCTGATGGGGATCCCGCCATCGGCGGTATCGACGTGCAGCTTGTACCCGATCCAGGAGGTGGTATGGCCCTTGGCGTTGCGCTTGGTGCCGACATCGCAGGCCCTCGGCAGCAGGTTCGCCAGAAACTGCGGCAGGCTCATCGTCAGTTGCCGTTCCAACCGGCTCGGCTCCTTCGCCCACGCCTCTCCCTTGCGCGGCCACCCCGCTTGCGCCGCCCCTTCGGCTTCGCTGCCTGCGGCTTCGGCCGAGGCTCACTCCCGCGCCTCGATCGCTGAGAGCAGCCCGCGAGATGTGTTCCACCAGATGGCCATCCATCGTCCGAGCGATCAGCGTCTCATGCAGACGGCTCGCCAGACGGCTCTCGGCATACTCGGAAAAGGCCCGCGAAAACGTCGCCTCGCTCGGAAGCCGGCCGACGCCGCTCCAGCCGCACAGCCGCCGGAGCCTAACGTCAACCTCAAGACGCTCGATCAGCGCCCACGTTGTCGGAACGTCGAACACGGCCTTGGCGATGAAGGCGCGCGCCAGCGCCGCACGGTCCTCGTCCGGACGCCCTACCTGGCCGCGGAAATAGGGAAGAAGTGCCTCGACGCGCACCAGTTCCAGGACCGCGACAAAGAGCTCGTAGCGCTGGCCCATCGGGCCGAACTCGCCCTCGAGCCTCGGGAACAGTTGCTGTTGAAAGGCGTACGAATAATCCGATAGTATCTCGCGCAGGGACACGGCTCGGCTTCTCCCTGGTCGTCATGCGGTGTTTGCTAACAGCACATGATACTCAGGAGGGTGGGCCGGTCCCACCGCAACAGCCTCAACTCAGGCAGAAAAGCCGCTCGACTCAGCTATTTTGCAAGAGGTTCGCTCGATGAAAGTATCGACGACAGAGACCATCCCAGGCTCCGAAACTGTGGACAACCTTGGTATCGCGAAGGGCAACACGATCCGCGCGAAGCATGTCGGCAAGGACATCGTGGCCGGGTGGCGCAACATGGTGGGCGGCGAGCTCTCGAGTACACCAAGCTGATGGATGAGGCGCGCGAGGAGGCCTACGACCGGATGGTCGAGAACGCTCGCTCGATGGGTGCCGACGCGGTGGTCGGTATGCGCTTTGCCACTTCCATGATTTCGCAGGGCGGCGCCGAAATTTTGGCCTTCGGCACAGCCGTGAAGTTGAGGGACGAGAGCCAACGATAATGTCCGTCCGTGGTGGGCGCGTCCGATCGCAGCTGCTATCGAGTTCGGCCAGCCTTTCCCGGCCTCATCGTTCCCAACGGAAGAGCGCGAGGAGGTCGACTGCAGTTGCCGGCGCCAGCAGGCGCGCCCGGGTCTCGGCCAGCGCCAGAGCAACAATCAGGTCCTCGATCTTCACCGGTATCTCAAGTAGGCTGGCGAACCGCTCGCCCGGTGCTTCCTCGCCCCACCCCAGCTGGTGTGGACGCGGACCTCGTAATTCTCCCGACCTCTCACGCCGACCACGACTTCCTTCCAGACCGCGCCGCGGCCGGTCAATTCCTTACGCTTGTCCCTGTGCATGTTCTTGCGCAAGCCGCCCAGATAGTCCTCATCGACCTCTGCCGGGTCGCCGACGGGCGGATCGTCTCCGTCGCGCTCGATCGCCTTCCGGATACACTGCAACATGAACCACGCGGTTTTCTACGTGACGCCCAGGTCGCGATGCAGTTTCATGCTGCTGACGCCTTTGAGCGAAGTCAGGTGCAGGTAGATGGCATGCACCCACCACATTCGTTCAACCTCGACTGGAGCTTCGGCGAGGATCGAAGCCGCATCCGCTTGGGCCACAGGCCGTAGAACATGACCCTGCTGCGCCGCTTCGCCATCGGCCTCATCAAGGGGCGCGGGCTCGCCGTCGCCGGGACCATGCGCAATCTCGCCAGAAACCCACGCCGCGTCCTCGACTTCATCAAAATGACCGACAACACCGCCCCCGGAGCCTGCCCGGGACTCGACCCGGGGCCAGCCCCCGGCTGACTACCTCCCACAGGCCGCCTCCATCGTCTCACCGCTGCCAACCCCCGGCACACCGGGGCGAGCGGTCATGCCCTGATGAAGCCGTGCTCGACCCTCGCGGCCAGGGGGATCGCCAAAGCACTGCACGGTGGCGACCGAACCACGCCCTGAAGCGCCGCACGAACTCCAACGAAACCAGGTGGGCCATGATCGAGCGCCGCGATCCGGCCACGAAAATCAGAGCGAATTTGCCGTGTCAGCTCACGCTGCTCGGCAGACAGACAATTCGCCCTGCAGATTCAGATGACTTGGTTCAAGTCGCGCATTTGATGTTGTAAATTCGCACCTATCCCTCGGCGAAGGATCGATCATGGGATTCGTCACCGACATCATCCTGCCGATCGCTCTGGCGCTGATCATGCTCTCGCTGGGACTTGGGCTCACCGTCGCCGACTTCACGAGGGTCGTCAGACGGCCGCGCGACTTCCTCGTAGGCGCCGTCTCGCAGGTGATCCTGCTGCCCCTCGTGGCCTTCGCGTTCGCGACCTTCTGGTCGCTCTCGCCCGAGATCGCGCTGGGGATCATGCTGATCGCAGCGGCACCGGGCGGCATCACGTCCAACCTCTTCACGGAGTTCGGCAGAGGCGACGTGGCGCTCTCTATCTCACTCACCGCGATCATCAGCCTGCTCGGCGTGGTGACAATCCCCTTCATCGTCGTCTTTGCCCATGGCCAGTTTATTGGCGGCGATGCCGGCGACGTCTCCGTAGTCCAGACCGCGCTCAGCGTCTTCTTGCTGGTGACCGTCCCGGTCGCCATCGGCGTCGCGATCCGACACTGGCTCGATGCGATTGCGCTGCGCATCCACGCCGTCATGCGCCGGGTCTCGATCGTGCTGTTCGTGTTGGTGCTGGCCGGCGCGATCTTCCAGGAGCACGAAAACGCCTGGGAGTATCTGGAGATGTCCGGGCCGGCTACACTGGCGCTCAACGTGGTCATGATGGGGCTGGCCTTCGCACTGGCTTGGCTGTTCGCCACGGGGCCCAGGCAGCGCGTCGCGATCTCTCTCGAATGCGGGGTGCAGAACGGGACGCTCGCGATCGCAGTGGGCTCGCTGCTGTTCGAGGACACCGCCGTGGTCGTGCCGGCGGCCACCTACAGCATCCTGAGCCTCGGCACCGCCCTGATCTTCGTGGGACTGGTGAGAGGCAGGTTGATCAAGGTCGGGTCGTAGGAGGACGGCATGAGAATACTTCTGTGTACCGCGGTCGTCGCGGCCGGGCTCGCGGGCGTCGGCGATGCCCTCGCGGATCCCCGTGGCATCTGGGAGACGGAGGGCGGCAAGTCCCACGTCCGACTGGCCGATTGCGAGAACAAGCCCAAGCGGCTCTGCGGGACCATCGTCTGGATGAAGAACCCTCGCAAAGACGTGAAGAACGACAACGAGAGGCTCCGCGACCGAGAGCTTGTGGGCACCCGCGTGGTGTGGGACCTGGGGCATCAGGGCGGGAAGGAATGGGACGACGGGGAGATCTACAACCCGTCTGACGGCGACACCTACGACTCCGAGCTGATCGAGATCGATGCCAATACGCTCGAGGTCAGCGGCTGCGTCTGGTTTATCTGCAAGGAGCAGACGTGGAAGCGCATCGAATGATGCGCATCTCCTTCGTCATCGTGATGGCTTGCATGTCCGGAACTGCGCCGTGCTCGCCATCACTCTGGCTCAGATGGTGAGATGAGGCTGTCGAGGCCGGGCCGAGCCCCGCCGCGTGCAGGCGTGCAACGTGCAGACCTTCCGTCTTCATCGCCTTCCTCCTTGCCCTCCCGCCACGGCGGCGCACGATTTCGCCGTGACGTCGCCACCGTGAAGGCGGAAGCAGCGGTCGAAAAGACACGCATCCGCCGAGCGGGTGCGGTTCGTCTTGCCGCGCCTCCACGGCCAAGCGCCGGGTACGGTACGGGGTGCGAAGCCGAGTGGCAGAAGCAGTTTCTTGACGGGTATTGCGTCACCGCCAAAAGGACGCTCACGCGTTCCCGCCTCCAACCACACCCAATCTGCACGACAACATCGCATCGATAAACGAGGACACCTAAGCCGAACAGTCCATGTCTAATGCTACGGTGTGGTCAAGCGTGGCGTCGGCCGCGAGTGTTTCTTGGGCCTCTTTCTTATACCTGCCGTTGAGGTCCGTTTCGACCATCATGGGTGCCGGCGCGGCGCACAATCTCCTGCAGGGATCGTGCTGATGTCGTCGCGATCATGCTCGTCGTAGGCGACGAGCAGTACGCAACCACCGCCGTCTTCGACACGCACGCTCCACCATCGTTGATTGCCCACGATCCGCACCTGCGCTCGCGGATCAACACCGCGGCGCATCTGCTTCTCAAGCGCTTGCACAAGCTCGACGACTGTCCCTCGGCAAGGTCCATGGCAATGTCAACTAAAACCTGACATGCGTAGCCCAGATCGTCAACCTAGCAGGGCGAATCTGCAGGGCGAATTTATTGTCCGCCCGTCGAGCAAAGTGAGTTGAAGTCGGGGCTGGCCATTCCGTTTTCGATGTGGCAGTGTGCCGGTCATGGCGACGCTGCCGGCTCTGGATTCGTCCATTGATCTGCGCGCGGTCAGGGTGCGCCCGACCTGGGGCGCGCGCGAGCACCGGCGCTGGGACCGGTTGGTCGAGGAGCACCACTACCTGGCGTTCCACGGCGTCATCGGCAAGGGCCTGCGCCATGTCGCGGTGCATGGCGAGATCTGGCTCGCACTGATCGGCTGGCAGCCCGGCGCGTTCAAGCTGGGCGCGCGCGATCGCTGGATCGGGTGGTCGGCCGAGCAGCAGTTCCGGCGCCTGCATCTGATCGCCAACAACTCTCGCTTCGTCATCCTGACGCCTGAGCGGGTGCCCAACCTGGCCTCGCGGGTGCTGGGGCTGAGCCTGCGGCGGCTGTCGAAGGACATGCAGGCGGCGCACGGATATCCGGCTCTTCTGGCCGAGACCTTTGTGGACGTCTCGCGTTTCGCCGGCACCTGCTACCGCGCGGCCAACTGGCGCTCGCTCGGGCTGACGCGCGGCTTTGCCCGCGAGCCCGGAGGGGCGGCGCGCTGGCGTCACCACGGCCAGCCCAAGGAGGTCTTCGTGTTCGAACTGACAGACGGCGCCCCCGAGGCGCTGAGCACGGTTGAGATGCCGGCAGACTGGAGTACCGAGCAGCACACCGAGCCGATGGCCGCGCCCCGGCTGCGCAGCCTCTTCGAGTGTCTGGGCAAGGTGCCGGAGTACCGCCATGCCCGGGGCAAGCGCTATGCGCTCAACACCATTCTGACCCTTGCCGTTGCCGCCCGGCTTGCCGGCTACCGGGGGGTGAACGCATTCGCCCAGTTCGCCGCCCTGCTCTCCCAGGAGCAGCTCAAGGCGGTGGGCGCCTTCTGGAGCCCCTCCAAGCAGCGCTACACCCCGCCCGCGATCACCACCTTCCACAACGTCCTCGCCGCCCTGCCGCCAGAGACCCTGGACAACGCGATTAGCCAGTGGACCGGCCAGCATGGCAGCGCGCACGCGCCCGTCGCCATGGACGGAAAGGATCTGCGCGGCGCCTCGAAGCAGACCGAGGACGGGCGTAGGATGATGGTCGCAGCGGTGGTGCATGACACCGGCGTCGTGCTCGGGCAGGTCGAGGTCGACTCCAAGAGCGACGAAATCCGGCCGTGCGCGAACTCTCCGGCGGTCTCGACCTCACGGGACGGATCGTCACCATGGATGCCATGCACGTCCAGCACGAGACCGCGCGCTGCCTGCTCGGGCGCCGTGCCGACTATGTGGTCAGCGCCGTCAAGGACAACCAGGAGACCATCCTCGAAGACCTCAAGGCGATCGACTTCAGCGACGCGGCCTGGCACGAAACCGTCGACAAGGGCCATGGCCGCATCGAGCGCCGGCGCTGCGCCGTCGTCGATCTCTCCGCTGCCGAGTGGGACGGCTACGCCAACCTCCACGGGCGGGGCCAGGCGATGTGCATCGAACGTGAGTGCGAGATCCTCAAGACCGGCAAGCGCAGCATCGAGGTCACCTGGAGCCTTACCTCGCCCGGCGCCGAGCGCGCCGGACCCGAGGAGCTGCTCGACCTCGTGCGCAACCACTGGCACATCGAGAACCGCCTGCACTATGTGCGTGACTTCACTTACGACGAAGATCGTTGCCGGGCGTACGTGCGCCACCTGCCCAGAAATCTGGCCTGCTTGAGCAATGCGGCCATCGCCATCGTGCGCTGCGACGGCCGCTTCCGCTACGTACCCGAGGCCAATCGGCACTACGCCGCCCGCGCCCAGGAGGCCCTCGACGCGATCATGATCGCGCCCATCGGCTGATACCGCGCGACCCACCGCCGCACCGGGACGTGCCGCAGGGCGGCGCGGCGAAACGACTCTGCTCGACGAGGCCGAAAACGCCGTCCGGCGGCTTCCAGCGACCACCGTGACGTCGGCAAGGCAGGTTCGAGGCTCCCCCGAACCACCTGCGGCGAGCGCGACCTCACTCATCACGAACCCTCAGCGCGACCAAAAATTGTTCCTGATACGGCACGGGGACCGCCGGTCCGAACGGCTATTCCAAAATAATCGGGTGTCGAGAATTACGAGGCCGAGCGCGACCTTCGGATGATGAAGCTGCGCCAGAAGATCTCCGGGGGCTTCCGATCCGCACAGGGGGCCGAGAACTTCGCCATCCTGCGCAGCATCATCATCACCGCGAGAAAGCAGGGCTGGAACATTATCGAAGCCTTGACCAACCCATCGGATCGGCTCATCGCAACCGTCAAGTGCGCATAAGCTCACCCGGCAAGGGCTCTCCAAAGCCGGAGTCATCCCCATGAACAACCTGGGCAGTTACGTTTGAGCCATCCGGGGAGACTTGACAGCGGTTGGCTTCCTCGATGAGTCGTTTCTCTGGGATGGTGGTCTTGATCGGCGTCGGCGTCTGAATTCGTGGACGAGGCAAACACAGTCTCTCGTCCTTCATCAATACGGGGCCACGATTCATCGCGCTATGGGGCTTGTCGGTCTTGGTGCCGGTGAGCGGGTCGAACTCGATGATCTCCTCGATCTCGTCGCCGAAGAGCGAGATGCGCCAGGCGCGGTCCTCGGAATGCGCCGGGAACAGCTCGATCACGTCGCCGCGCACACGGAAGCTGCCGCGCTCGAGCGACTGGTTGGTGCGGCGGTACTGCAGGTCGATCAGCTTGCGGATCAGCGCTCGCTGGTCGACCCGCCCCTCCAGCGCGAGCGAGACCGCCATCGAGGAATAGGTCTCGACCGCGCCGATGCCGTAGATGCACGAGACCGAGGCCACGATCACCACGTCCTCGCGCTCCAGCAGCGCGCGCGTGGCGCTGTGGCGCATGCGGTCGATGTGCTCGTTGATCGAGGCGTCCTTCTCGATATAGGTGTCCGAGCGCGGGACGTATGCCTCCGGCTGATAGTAGTCGTAGTAGGAGACGAAATACTCGACGGAGTTGTTCGGCAGGAACTCCTTCATCTCACCGTAGAGCTGGGCGGCGAGGGTCTTGTTGGGCGCAAGAATCAGCGTGGGCCGGCCGAGCGCCTTGATCACATGGGTCATGGTGAAGGTCTTGCCCGACCCGGTGACGCCCAGCAGCACCTGGTCGCGCTCGCCCGCGCGCACGCCTTCGATCAGCTGCGCGATCGCCTCGGGCTGGTCGCCCGCCGGCTCGAACGCCGAGACGATCTCGAACGCGCCGCCGCCGGCCACGGGCGCCGGACATACCCGTTCCGCGCTCACCACTGCGTCAACCGAATGGACCATGGGCGCACTCTAGAGCGTATCCGTTTCACACGGAAACGCTCCGGTTCTTTGTCGCTCACGGCAGCCGGCCCAAGGCCGGCGCCTCCGCGAGGGCGCCGCAGGAGCGGCGGGCCGCGGTCGCGGCCTGTCGCGCATCCGTTAAAGCTGGACGCGCTCTAACCCGCATGTCCCGCCGAGGTCATGGTCTGCGCGGCGCTCTCCGGCAGTGGGGACGGGAGAGCGGCCTCTACACCGTGTAGTGTCTCAGGAAAGTGCGGTCGGGCTCGACGCCGAGGCCCGGCCCATCGGGGATCGAGGCGAAGCCACCGCTGCGGGCAACCTGACCCTGAATGTCCAGCGGCTCCGTCAGCAAGTCGTCGCGGAACCTGTTCTCGGTCGTGTCGAATTCCAGCATCGGCTCGCGCGGAAAGAGCCCGCCCGGCAGCGGCGGCATCGCCGCCAGAAGCTGCAGGTTGGCGGCGACGGCAATGGCCGAGCCCCAGACATGGTTCACCACCGGCGTGAAGTGCGTATGGCAGAGCGCGAGCACCCGCAGGTATTCGCTGATGCCGCCAAGGGAGCAGACCTCCGGCTGGGCAATGTCGAGCCCACGGCTCTCCAGCAGCGCGCGCCAGCCCCAGCGGCTGAACTCGGCCTCGCCGCCGGCGATATTGACCTTGAGACCGGCGCGCAAGGCGGCGTACCCGTCCAGGTCTTCCGGCGCTACCGGCTCCTCGAACCAGTAAGCACCCAGCTCATCCAGCGCGCGCCCGACATGGAAGGCGTCGGCGGCCGTGTAGCAGTGGTTGGCATCCACCATGAAGTCGAAGTCGTCGCCCGCCGCGCGGCGGACCGCCTCGGCAAGCGTCACATCGTGCTTGGGCCCGAGCCCGACCTTCATCTTGGTGGCGACGAAGCCCATTGCCTTGATCGCGGCCGCCTCGTCGGCGAAACGAGCCGCCAACGATGCCGCGTCCTCGCGCCTGAGCATCATGCCGTAGCCGTAGACCGGCACCGAGTGGCGATGGGCGCCGCCGATCAGCTTGTGAATCGGCAGTCCGGCGACCTTGCCGGCGATGTCCCAGAGCGCGATGTCGACGCCGGAGAGCGCCTGGAGCGGCATCCCCTTCTGGCCGTGATCGCGCAACAGGTTGTAGACCCTGTGCCAGATCGGATCGCGGTCCAGCGGGTCCATGCCCAGCACCATCGGCTGAATCACCTGCTCGACGATGGCCCGGTTGGCCAGCGCCACGCTCCCCGGCCCGAAGCACTCGCCCCAGCCCGTGATGCCCGCGTCGGTCTCGACCTCGACGATATGTGCCGTGCGCTTGCCGTAGAACTGCTGGGAGTAGCCCAGCTCCTCTGGCATGTCGTACTGCAGCACGTGGCTGGAGATTCGGACGATCTTCATGCGGGAACGGTCTGCCGGCTCAGGGCTGGCCTCAGGCGCAGCTGCTTTCGGTTGGCTGGTCATGTCGCGTCCACTAATCGAAAAGGTTGCCGATGTTCTTCAGGATGCTGTCGCCGATATAGAGCGCCAGCGCCTGAATGGTGCAGGTTGGGTTCACCGCGCCGGCAGTGACGAAAACGCTGCCGTCCACGATAAACAGGTTGCGCACGTCGTGGCAGCGCCCCCAGCCGTTGACCACGGAGCGTTCGGGATCGTCGCCCATGCGGGCCGTGCCCATCTGGTGCCAGCCGGCGCGCCACCAGACCTCGCCGCCAGCGCCCGTCACCTGATTTGCCCCTGCGGCCAGCAACGCCTCCGCCGCACGCGCCTCGCCGTGGGCGATCATCTTTCTGGTGTTGTCGTCCACTGTGTACGTGATCTTGGGCGCCGGGATGCCGTCACCGTCAGTGAGCTCGGTATCGAGGGTAACCGTGTTGGTCTCGCGGGGCAGGTCTTCGGTGACAATGGTGAGTCCCGCCGAATAGGGATAGACCTCGTCCATCAGGCGCCGGTGCTCGCTGCCCCAAGGGATGGGGTCGTCGATGCTGAACCCGCCGAGCGCCCACGTCATGGGTGTGATCCAACGGCTGGCGTGCAGCCCGTAGCCTCGCACGAAGTCACGTGACGGGTCTGTCTCGTAGAACTCCTGGCTGAGGATGCTGCACGCCATCGGCCCCTTGAAGCCCTCCATAGGCTCGTCAAAGACCCCGCTGACGGCGGTGAGCGGGTGGAACATCAGGTTCCTGCCCACGAGACCGCTGCGATTGGCGATCCCCTCGGGGAACTGCCTGGATTTCGAGTTCAGCATCAGTCGGGGCGTGCCGATGCCGTTGCAGGCGAGGACGACGAGTTCCGCCCTCTGGCGCTGCAGGCGGCCTTCCGGATCGTGATAGAGCACGCCACTCGCCATGCCCTTCTCGTCGAGGATGATCTCGCGCACCCGGCAGTTGGGCCGCAGTTCCACGCCCGCGCGCAACAGGACCGGCCAGTAGGTCGTATTCACGCTGGCCTTGGCGCCGGTCGCGCAGCCCAGATCGCAGGTGCCCGCGTTGACGCATTTGGCGCGGCCATCATAGTCGCGGCTCAGAATTGCCGCATCCGACGGCCACCAGTGCCAGCCCAGGCGGTTGAAGCCCCGTGCCAGCGTCCGGCCGAGCTTGCCGAGAGGGAGCGGCGGAAGCGGCGGCTCATAGGGCGGATAGGCGGGATTCCCGGCGAGTCCGGAGGCCCCCATATTGCGGTCGTTCTGCGCGTAGTAGGGCGCGAGCGTCGCGTAATCCACCGGCCAATCGTCGGCCACGCCGTCCAGCGTGCGGGTGCGGAAATCCGAGGGATGCATGCGCGGCCAGTGAGCGAGGAAGTTGATCGTGGACCCGCCCACCGCGCAGAAATTGACCGGCGTGATCGGCGACTCCTCCGAATTGATCGGATAGTCCTGCGGCAGCCGCCGCACATTCGGGTCGCAGCTGAACTCAGCGTAGCGGCTGAGTTCGTAGTCCGGGTTTCGGCTGGGAAATGCCGCATCGGTGATGAGCGGCCCCTGCTCGAGGCAGAGGATGCGCATGCGCGAGCCCAGCAGCGACCAGGCGAAGGCCGCGCCCGAGGCGCCCGCACCCACGATCAGCACATCGACCGGATCGTCGCTCATACTCAAGTCTCTCCGCGCTCAGGAAGGGCGATAGCAGCGGCCCCGTGCACATACGGGGGCCAGCATGTCCGCCAATTCATCGGGATCGTCTTCAGGCAGCTCGTAGCCCTCCGGCTGAGTCGGGCGGTCGGAGAGACCGAAGTGCGGGCGCACGTCCGCACGGCTGTAGTAGCCCATGTAGGTGTGCCGCAGCAGAGCGGTGAACGCGTCGGGCGCCTCCCGCTCCAGCGCTGCGACCACGCCGATGCGTCCGGCGGCGTCCAGGGCCTCAAATGCCGCACCACGCGCTTCGGCCAGTCGCGCGGCGTTCGCGAGACCCTCGCGGAAGAGGGCCGCGAGCGCAGGGTCGTCTGCCGCCTTGCGGGCCAAGTAATCGGCAACGCCGAGCGCACCCGCCGCCGGCACCCGCCCGTCGGCGCTTGCCGGGACGATGTCGTCGAGCAGGGCGCGCAGCAGACGGCCTTCGGCCTCGCTCCAGGGGGGCGGGCCACTCACGCGGCGTCTCCTCCGCGTGAGAAGTTTGCCCCCTGGCGGGAGACCGCGTCCATGGCCGCCGCCAGCAGCAGGATCGCACCCGAGAACATCAGCTTGTCGGCGGCCGACGCGCCCGAGAGGTCGAGCCCGTTGCCTAGCGAGCCGATCACCAGCGCCCCCAGGATCGCGTTCCAGACGGAGCCGCGCCCGCCGAAGAGCGACGTGCCGCCGATCACCGCAGCCCCGATGGCCTCCAGCAGCAGGGGCCCGCCCGCGAAGGCGTTGAACGACACCGAGGCATAACGCGAGGCGCCGACGATGCCGCCGATCGCCGCCATCAGACCAACGATGCCGAAGGCGGCAACGCGGACCGTGCGCACGCTCATGCCCGCGCGCCGCGCGGTCTCGGCGTTGCCGCCGACGGCGAAGAGCGAGCGCCCGAAGGGCGTCGACGTCGTGACCCACCCGAGGATCGCCGTGAGCGCCACCAGAACGACGACCAGCAACGGCACGCCGCGGTAGTTGTTGAGCGTGCCGACCGCGGCCAATACCAGGATAGCGATGAAGGCGATGCGTCCGCAGAGCGCGGCGACGCTGTCGGCCTCCAGGTTGCGGGCGCGGCGGCGCATCTGGTCGTGCAGGGCGAATGCCGCGAAGGCGAGCGCGCAGGCGATGCCGAGCCCCCAGCCCCAGGCCGGCGGGAACGCGACGGTCGTCAGCGCGCGCACGGCAGGATCGCGCATGTTGATGGCGCCCTGAATGCCGAGGATCTTCAACATGAGCCCCTGGAATCCCAGCAGTCCGGCCAGCGTGACCACGAATGAGGGGATGCCGAAGAAGACCACCATCAGGCCCTGCGCCAGCCCCATCGTCACCCCGAGGGCAATGGCTGCGAGAATGGCCAGAGGGGCGGGCGTTCCGCCGAGCAGCAGCACAGCCAGCAGGGCGGCGCAGACGCCGGCCATGGCGGCGGCGGAGAGGTCGATCTCGCCCAGCAGAAGGACCACCGTCAGCCCGACCGCCAGCGTGCCCACCACGGCGGACTGCATGAAGAGGAAGTAGATGTTGCGCGGGCTGAGGAAGGCGGGCTCTGTGATGCCGAACCAGAGCCAGATCACCGCCAGCGCAAGAAGCACCGGCCCGAACGAGCCGAACCGGGTCTCCCGCAGCAGCCGGAAGCGCAGGGCGACGGAACCGAGGAAGCCGGCGACGGATGGCCGGTCCTCAGGCGGCATCGGCGGCGGCCTCTTCGAGGCCGCGGGTCACGGCGGCGACGATCACGTCGGGGGTGATCTGGGCGGTCTCGTAGACCGCCACGTTGCGCCCCTGGCGCAGCACCGTGATCCGGTCAGAGACCTCGAACACGTCGCGCAGATTGTGGGAGATGTAGACCACCGCGTGGTCGGTATCGCGCAGTCGTTTGACCACGTCCAGCACCTGGCGGGTCTGGACGATGCCGAGCGCGGCCGTGGGCTCGTCCAGCAGCACGACCGTGGAGTCGGCACCCACCGCGCGGGCGATGGCGATCGCCTGACGCTGCCCGCCAGAGAGGTTGCCGACGCGCGCCCGGACCGAATGCAGCGTGCGCACCTGCAGCCGGTCGATGGCGTCCCGCGCCGTTTCCTCCATTGCCAGATCGTCGAGGGGGCGCAGGAAGTGTGGCAGGAAGCCCCAGCCCCGCTTGACCGGCTCGGTACCGAGCGCGAGGTTCGCCGCGACATCCAGGTTCTCGCAGAGCGCGAGGTCCTGATAGACGATACGGATGCCGAGATCGGAGGCATCGTGCGGGCTCGCGATGTGGGCTGGCTCGGAGTCGATCGCAAAGCTGCCCGTATCGGCTCGCAGCGCCCCGGCGATGATCTTCATCAGCGTGGACTTGCCGGCGCCGTTGTCGCCCACCAGCGCCATGACTTCGCCGCGGCGGACACCGAAAGTGACGTCGCACAAGGCCTCGACACCGCCGAAGCGCTTGCTCACGCCGGTTACAAGCAGGTGAGGCGGGGCATCGGAACTCCCCGCCTCCTCGGTGTTGCCCGAGGGCATTACACCCCTAGCCGGAGCAGAACGCGGTTTCCGCTGCCGGCCCCTGGCAGACCATCTCCTTGGTGATCGAGGTATCGTTCTCGATCACATAGGCGACGCCCTCCTCGCCGACTGCGGAATAGGACGCGACCGCGACGAAGTTCACGTCTGCGCCCACACCGTTCTTCACCGTGTTGGGGGCCAAGTCCTTGAAGTCCTCGCCCTTGATCAGCCGCGCCGTCACCTGGGCGGTGGCGTGTGCCATGTCTGCAAGCGGACGCCAGCCGGACTGCGTCTGCTCGCCCAGCAGAATCAGTTGCAGCGCCTGCACCGTGCAGTCAAGGCCGGAGACCGGAATCGTGCCGGCCATGCCCTGCTCTGCCAGCGAGGCGATGGCGGCGGACGCGTTGCCGTCGTTGGACGAGACGACGCCCTGCACGTTGTTGTCGAGCTGGGTCAGCGCCTGATCCATGGAGCGCCGTGCGATGGCCGGATCCCACCCTTGAGTCCAGTTCTCATAGCCGAGGATGCGGGCGCCTGAATCGTAGAGCGACTGCAGCGCGCGCATCTGCCCGTTGAAGATTACTGCGGCGTTGGGGTCAGTGGGCGAGCCCTTGAGCATCACCAGGGTGTCGCCGTCGTTGGTGTTCTCGATGACGTGCATGGCCTGGTCGTAGCCCATGCCCTCGAGATCGGCCTGCACCCAGAACGAGGTGTTCTCGGAGTTGATCATCCGGTCGTAGGCGATGGTCGGCACGCCGGCTTCAGCGGCGCTGTCGGCGATGACCGCCGAGCTCTCACCGTCGATGGGGATGACCACCAAGACTGCAGCGCCCCGCGTGAGCGCCTGCTCGGCCTGCCGCTGCTGGGCGGCGGTGTCGTTGTTGGCGTTGAAGACCTCGACCGTCACGTCGGGCGCAATCTCGCCCATCGATTCGATGAAGAACCTCGCATCCTGGCTTTCCCAGCGCGGGTTCACGTTCTCGGGCAGCAGCAGCGCCACCCATTCCTCGGCCGACGCCGAGGGCGAAAATCCGGCCGCGAGCGCCAGCGTGGCCGCGCCCGCCGCGAGGCTCGAGAAAAGCTTGGTCACTTTCGTCATCATTGCTCCATTCTCCTCTGGTGCAGCCCGTCAGGGCGATGCATGCGTGCAAGCGCGGCCTCCCAGCGAGGCCACGCCTTCAGGATGGGCCGCCGATCAGCAGCCCTCACTCCGCCCCGGATCGGTTTGTGAAGGGTCCGGGTTGGGAGAATTCTGCGCCCACCGCGCCAGCGGCGGGCGGTGAAGAGATGTGCGCTGCGGTGTTCATGGCGACCGGGCGTCGTCGGCCGCACCGCCAGCGCGCGCGCCTTCCTCGCCGAGGCGATGGCGGGCGTCACCCAGTAACCGCTCCATTCGGGCTTCGGCTTCGGCCGCGTCGCCGGCCAGAATTGCGTCGGCGACCGCGCGGTGGAACGGGATCGACTCCTCATTCTCGCGCGGGTCCCGGTTGGTAAGGCGGATCGAGATCAAGAGTGCCGAGAAGACCGCGCTCTCCATCGCCAGCAGGAACTCGTTGTCGGCGGCGCGCAGCACCGCGCGGTGGAAGAGGGCGTCGGCGACGATGAAGTCGTCGATCGAGCCCTTCTCCTGCTCCATGCGGGTCTGAGCCTCGGCGATCAGCGCGTGGCCCTCGGCGGTGCCGCGCTCCGCCGCCCAGCGCGCGGCCTTCGGCTCGATCACCAGGCGCAGGTCCGACAACTGACGCAGGAACGCAGGGTTCACAGGGACGGACTGATGCCAGGCCAGAACGTCGTCATCCAGCAACCCCCAGGCGGAACGAGGCCGGACGCGCGTGCCGATGCCGCGCCTGACCTCCAACAAGCCCTTGCCGACGAGGATTTTCACCGCATCGCGGATCACCGAGCGGCTCACCTTATAGCGCTCGGCGAGCGTCCCCTCGTCCTCCAGCAGGTCCCCTTGCCCGTAGGCGCCAGCGACAATGCGCCGTCCCAGCTCCTGCACGATCTGCGTGGCCAGGCTCCGGGTTAGCGCCGGCTTATCCTTGAGGTCGTAGAACAGGAACTCGTTCATGGGCCTGCACCTAAACATATGATGTTTGGAGAGTCCAGATGTTTGATGAACTGAGTTCCACAGGATCGGAGAAACGACGTCGTTGACCGAGACAAGGCCGCCGGGAGTGCGAGTCTTCGCTCTCTGAGGGTTGATTGAACCGTAAATGTCTCAGCGACGGAGGGGGCTTCCGGAGCGGCAAGGACCGCCGACATCCGGGTTTTCGCCCGCCTTGCACTCCCGCTGGCACGCTCGTAGCAGTCTGTCGGACTTTGGGGTGATGTTCAGTTAGCATCCGGTAATGAGCAGATTCGTGGACTGCGGGCGGGACCAGGCATTTCTGCTTCCGCCCGATCTTCGGGAGTGGATCCCGGAGGATGATCTGGCGCACTTCGTGATCGAGGCGGTCGAGCGCGTCGACATGGGCGCCTTCAAGGTGAACCGTCGCGGCACCGACTCGGCGCAGTATCACCCCCGGATGATGCTGGCCCTGTTGATCTACTGCTATGCCAACGGGATCTTCTCGAGCCGTCGGATCGAGCGCGCGACCCGTCGCGACATCGGGGTGCGCTTCGTTGCCGCCAACAGCCATCCCGACCATGACACGATCGCGACCTTCCGTCGCGACAACCTGGCGGGGATCGGCGAGAGCTTTCTTCAGGTTCTACTTCTGGCCAAGGAGTTGAAGATGGTGAAGCTGGGGGTGGTGAGCGTGGACGGCAGCAAGTTCGCGGCCAATGCGAGCAAGCATCGCTCGGTCACGTACGGGCGCGCGGGGGAACTGATCGAACAGTTGCGTCTGGAGATTGCCGCTCTGATGGAGCGTGCCGAGGCGGCGGGCGATGGCGCCACCGAGGACCCGCAGGCGCTTCCCAGGGAGATCGCGCGGCGGGAGGCTTTGTGCGCGCGCTTGGACGCGGCGCGTCGGCGTCTCGAGGCCCGGGCCAGGGCGCGCGCGGAGGCGGAGCGGGCGGCCTACGAGGCCAAGGTAGCGGCACGCGCCGGGCGCAAGGGCCGGGCCAAGGGCAAGCGGCCGAAGCCGCCTGAGGGGACGCCGCGCGGGGACGAGCAGAGCAACCTGAGCGACCCGGACAGCCGGCTGATGCGCAAGAGCAAGAGGCACGAGTTCCGCCAAGCCTACAATGCCCAGGCGGTTGTGGATGCCGGGGGCTCTCAGCTGATCGTGGGCGCCCGGGTCAGCACCTGCGCCAGCGACCGCAACGAGTTGGTAGCAGATATCGAGGCGATCGCGGCCGGACTGGGCCGGCCCGAGACGGTGCTGGCGGGCAACGGCTATGCCAACGGTGCCGAGGTGGCGGCGCTCGAAGCGAGCGGCATCGAGGCCCTGGTGGCGACGGCTGCGCAGGGCCGGCGGCGGCGCCACGACTTCCGCCCGACCGGGGCCGGGGCGGCGGTGAAGGATGCCAAGGCCGACTGGCTCCGGGAGATGGCGACCAAGCTCGATAGCGAAGAGGGCCGGGCGCTGTACAGGCTGCGTCAACAAACCGTCGAGCCGGTGTTCGGCGTCATCAAGGCGGTGCTCGGTTTCACCGGCTTCTCGCTGCGCGGCCTCGACAAGGTGGCCGGCGAGTGGACCCTGGTGGCGCTGGCCTACAACTGCAAGCGCCTGCACAAGCTCACGCTGTCGATGGCGTCGTGACGGCGTTCCTGGCCCGACATCTCGATGCCAATGCGTCGACACGGCCCACCAGTGCCGGAAATCAACGTTTCAGCGATTGTCCCAAACCCATCCTCGCCGTCTCATCCAACCTCGACCGTGCCGCCGGCAGACGACAGCCAAATCACCCACAATCGAAATCCGGCCCCAAAGTCCGACAGACTGCTATGCCCGGCGTTTCGACGCTTGATCCGTTCACTCTCGTTGCGGCCCTGCTCGTTTCTCGCCTCTCGGACCCATCGTACTGTCCCCCGAGGGTCTTGCGTCCGAACTCAGTCACCATATCGGGGCGGAGGTTGCTGTCGGGCGAGGTGAGCTTCTTGATCGCCGTGCCAAGCGCGTCGGCCTGAGAGAGGCCCGGGATCCGGTTGCGGAACTCTGAACTGTCGAGGATGTCCTGCAGGTTGGAGGAGAACCCGTCAAGCCATGCCCGAAAGTCTGCTTCGAGCTGCCGCAGGCTGGGGCGGGTGCGCAAGTCGCGCAGAGTGAACTGCGAGACGTTTTGGAAGGTCTGGCCCGCCGCGTTGGGGAGAGCAGCGTCCTGTTCCAAGACGCCCGCGCGATGCGTCGAGGCCTTCATGTCGAGAACAGCCTGCTTGCCGACTTCCCATACCGCATCCAGCCGGAACTGTACCGCTAAGGGCAAAATCAGGTCGCGACACTTGCCCGGCGCCTAGAGACCGCGCGGCACATCGCCCGCGACGCCCGAATGTCGTTCGCGTTCCGGTTCCGATCGCCGTCGCCAATTGGGTGACCGTCCCCTCCCCGATAGCGACCTAGTCTTGGCCAATGACAGTGCGGCGGACAAGAGCCTTTGTGCATTCGGACTCGGACGGGAGCATGAGTTGCAGGATCGGCGACACTCCATACGCTCAGACTTTCCTGATGGTCCAGATGACCTTTCCGACGATATGGGCCTCGTCGATCAGGCAGGTATAGGGCTCGTAGGCCGGGTTGGCGGAGAGCAGGCGGATGGTGGGGGGCTCGGAGCGGGTCAGCATCTCCACCCTCTTGAGCACGAGGCCGCCGCCGTCCCAGAGGACGACCATCTCGCCGGTTACGGGGGTGCGCCTGGAGATGTCGACCACGATCCTGTCGCCCTCGCCGACCAAGGGTTCCATGGAATCGCCGCGGGCGCCGAGGATGCGCAGGTTCTCGGGCGCCGCACGCCCTTCGTGGCGGATCATGGCGTCGGGCACGTACCAGCGCGCGGTTTCCGCCGCATTGTCCTCGTTGAGCGCTCCGCCACCCGCGGAGGCATCGACGGCCATCTCGCGTACGGCGGAGAGCGGCGCGTTGGGGAGCTGAGGGGGCGTGAAGCGCGGCGCTCTGGGCCTTGCGGGCCGGCGCCTGGGCACGTGATCGTGGCGCAGCTCCTCGGGATCGCATCCAAGCCAGTCGGCGAGTGCCTTGCGGTCCCTCGACCTGAGCGCCCTGGGGACGCCACGCTCCAGGAACTGGTGCATGTAGGAGGAGCCTCGCTCGATGGCGAGAGAGGCTTCGCGCATGGTGGCGTCGCGCTCCCTGAGCAGGTGACGGATTTTCTGCCTGACGGGGTCGGTCTTGGCAAAGCGGCTCTTTTCGGCCGCTGCCGTGTCTTTCGGTGCATGGTCCATCGGGTGATTCCGGAGTCGGTTTCTGTAGGTATGTCATATACATGAACGCCACTCTGTCAAGTATATGTTCCTCTTATATTCCAATCGTGCCAATGCGCCCGCGCAAGGTTTCGCAGTCGATCGGACCGTCGCCGTCGAGCGGACTGGAAGGGCTCCGTTGCCGCTATCGTCGATGAGGAGAGCCGTTCCGAAGAACTGCGCGGCCGTCAGTCCTCCGGTCGGTGCAGGGACAAAGGGGCCGTCAACCCTGTAGCGAATCCCCAGAATTGCCCCCTTGTGTCCGGGCATGTCCTCGTATGTCGTCATGTGTATCAAACAACCTTGGATAGACCATTGTACCGCTGCCGAGTTCTTTCTATGTTCGCGCCATGCACGATACTGCACAAGAACTCCGAGAGACCGTCGAGCGCTACCTGAAGCGGACAGGCATCAGCCCCTCCCGGCTGGGAAGGGAGGCGCTGAAGCGACCCGGCTTCGTACGCGCCTTCCTGAACGGGAGCTCGCCCCGCCTCGATACCGCAGACAGTCTCCTCGTTCACATGGGCCTGGAGCCCATCGGGCCGCGCTTCCGCTGCGAGGTGGAGACGTACCTCCAGATCACCGGCGCCAACCGCTCCGCTCCGGGCGAGCAGGCGCTGAACGATACGGCGTTCGTGGGCCGCCTGTTCGGCGGCCTGGCGCCGCAGCTGGAGACCGTCGACAAGCTGCGCGCCTGGATGCGCGACAGTTCGAAGCCGGGGGAGTGGCAGCGGATCGAGGCTGCCGTTGCCGCTGCACTCGCGGCCGCCGAGCGGATCCGCAAGGAGGCTGCCGCGTCGGTTGCATGCTTGCCGCCTTACGTGAGCGCAAGCGAGTTGGCGACGTTTCTGG
Organism: Alphaproteobacteria bacterium; assembly: GCA_965207055.1. Taxonomy (GTDB): domain Bacteria; phylum Pseudomonadota; class Alphaproteobacteria; order UBA828; family UBA828; genus WTGU01. Next base: position 748,426 of record CBDBLP010000002.1, read on the forward strand.
AGGTGCACACGCGCACGCTGCGCCGCTGGCGGCGCAGCGGCAGGGGGCCGAAGTTCCACGAGGACGGCAGATGGGTGCGCTACGCCCGCGAGAACGTGGAGGAGTGGCTTGCGTCCCGTGAGCGCCGCTCGACCTCGGACCCGGGCAAGGCGCCCAGGGGCAGGTCGCCCAGGGCACCGGGGGGCGGCCGATGAGCACGCGGACGGTCCCGGGAAGCATGCGGTCTTCGGCGTTCGCGCTCTGCGCGGCGATGCTGGCACTCACGGGTTGTGGCCTCGCGGCTGTGGAAGACGCGCTGGTCGAGGCCCGCCTGGTGGAGCGGGAGACGGTGGCGGCTCGGGTCGCGCCGTCGAGCGAGCGCGGATACGTGACGGTTCGCCTCCTGGACCGGCCCTGGGTGGGGCTGGAGCCAATTGAAGAAGACAGGGACGTCCTGCCCGAGCGCCTTCTCGCGGAAGATGCGGTGACCCTGCCGCTGGCCGGCGCGCATGACGATGCGGTGCTGGGGGCGCGCATCGAAGCGGCTACCGGCTTGCCCGTGCGCTTCGTCGGCGCCGCCCGCGACGATGCGGATACCTCGTTCGCCACCGCGGACCTGCTCCTGCCGAACGGCGCCGTCTGGACCGGCCCCCTGGACCGGCTACTGGACGCCTGGACCGAGGCCGCCGGCCACGAGTGGCGTTTCGTGGGAACTGCCGGAACCGACGCCGAGGCGGGCCGCATCGAGATCGTGCGCCGGCTGACTGCCGTGTTCCGGGTCAACGCGCTGGCCGGCACCGAGCGCCACGCCGCCTCTTCCTCGACGCAGGACCAGGCCGGCGAGGACGGATCGAGCAGCCTCAGCGCACAGTCCATCGAGAGCGAGACCGTCTACGACCCCTGGCCCGAGATCGAAGAGCAGATCGCGGGCCTCGTGGGCGAGGACACCAGGGTCACCGTCTCTCCCGCCAGTGCCTCGGTGACGGTGAGCGGCGCGCCTGCGGACGTGCGCAAGGTGCGCGGCTATCTCGCCTGGCTCAACCGCGAGGTGCTGCGTCCGGTGACGTTGAGCGTCCACCTCTATGCGGTGCATTTCGAGCGCGAGAGCGACCATGGCGTGGATGTCTCGCTGAGCGAGATGCTGGGCTCCTCTGCCGGCCTCGCGGTGGCGGGCGACACCGTCTCGGTGATCAGGCCCGCAGAGGGCGGGAGCGCCGGGGACACTCTCGCTACGGCGGTCCGGGCGCTGAGCCGTGCGGGCACGGTGTCACGGGTGCTGTCCGCGGATATCCCTTCGCTCAACGGCAAGCCGGCGCAGTTCCTGGAGCTCACCAACGAGGCCTATCTCAAGGAGCTCAGGACCACGGCGGGCGAGGGCGTGGCGCAGACCGAGCTGGTGCCTGGAACCGTGTCGTCGGGGTTCGCGCTCTCCTACCTGGCGCGGATCACCGGGCCGGACGAGGTCCTGGTGCGACTCAGCGCCAGTCTCAGGGACCGCCCGCGCTTCACCACCTTCACCACGGACGGTCACACCATCCAGCTTCCGGCCTACGGCGGCCGCGCGGTGCAGGTGACCCGGAAGATCGGCCGGGGCGAGACCCTGATGGTGACGGGGTTCAGCGACCGGGGCGCCGTGTCGGACCGGCAGGGCAGCATCGACGCAGACGTTCCTTTGCCCGCCGGCGGACGCAGCGCGCGCCTGGTGCGGGAGGAGCGCGTGCTGCTGATCGCGGCCGAGGTGGGCGCACCGCTCGGCATCACGCAGGTTCACGGGGTCGAGCTGGACCGGGATGGGTCTCCGCCCCGGGGAGATTACCCGTGAGCGTGCTGACTGTACGCGGGCGCCGCTTTGCGGCCGGTCTCTACTGGCTGGAGCGCGGCGGGGCGGCCTCGGTGGCGCGGAATGCGCGGGCCTTCAAGCGTCCCTGGCACGTTCACTGGAACGGGCAGACCGGGTACGCGGCGGACGAGGAGAGCCCGAAGGATTGTCCGAGCCTCGCGGCATCGCTGCACGCGCATATCGACGCGCGCACCTGGATGGCGCTGGTGGAGGCCGACGACGGCCGTCTTGCGCTGGTCAAGGCCCGGGACGGGGCCTTCCTGGCGGACGGGGACGAGGTGTTCTCCGAACGGGCGTCTGCGCTGCAGGCGTTCGAACGCTCGCGCGATGTATCGGGGAGTTCCCCTGTACCGGGGCGTTCCCCCGTACCAGGGAGTTCCCCTGTGGGCTGGGCGCTTCATGCGACCCCGGGGCTGGTAGAGGGAGAGGTCACGGAGATCGACCCCGCGTCGCTCGCGGACGATCCCGCCATGCGCCTTGCGGCGGCTCCGCTCTCGATGCTGGGCCTTCCCAAGACAGGACGCTTCCTGGCGCTGGTCGTCATGGTGGCGGGCGCCGCCTTCGTGTGGACGCAACGCGAGACGCTCTGGACCCTCATCGCAGGGCCCGAGCGGGTGGTGGAGGCGGAGCAGGAGCCCGTGGAGCCGCCGGTAACGGCGGCTCTGGATGCGGGCGCGTTGCTCGCGGGCTGCCGGCAGGCGCTGATGGCGTATCCGCCGTTCATGCCGGCATGGCGCACGGAGAGGGTGTCCTGCGAGGGCCGGTTTGGAGATCTCGCCCTCATCGGCGTGCGCCCGGAGCTGGAGGACCGGGCGGTGCTCACGGCCCGCTGGCGGCTCGGCTCGGGGCGTCCGGAGCCCCTTCACAGGCGCATAGCCGAGACGCATCTCTCAGGGTGGTACGCGGCTTCGGTCAGCGGGGACCGGGCGTGGGCGGCGATGCCGCTCGCGCCGGTGCTGCGGCTTTCCGACGCTGAAGGCGATCTCTCCGCTGCCGCTCCCTCCCTGCTGGAGTTCCGCGAGGCGGTGGACCGCCATTTCGGCGCGCGCGCTGCGCGCATCGAATACCCGGCGCACGCCGACGGCATCGAGGTGCGCATCGCAACCGGGCGCTCACCCTTCGGGCTTGCAGACGCCGTCGCGGCCGTGCCCGGGCTGGAACTCGTGCGCCTCACCCGGGACAGCGCCGGCGAGTGGCTGCTCGAAGGTCGGCGTGCGGCGCCGGTCTCCATGCCGCGCGAACGCTTCGAGCAGCTGACTCGGTCAGCGGCCCGGCCGCTGACCGGATCGGCAGCGCAGCCGGCAGGAGCAGCCAATGGCGAAGTCACCGGTTCGATCCACGGCGCGCCCGCCGGCACGACCGGCGCCGCGCTCCACCGCACGGACAGCAACGGAGGTTCCGGGTCATGAGCAAGGGAGCGCAAGGCGCCCGTCGGCGCCTGCGGACGGGGGAACTCCCCGGTTCACACATCATGGCGGGCGCAAGCGCGCTCGCGATCGGAATCGCGATCCACGCCGCGGCAACGGCAGCGCTGACGCCGATGTTGGCAGCACCGGCAGCCGCGCAGGAGGACGAGACAGTCTACCGCCAGGAGGCGCTGGCCCATGCGAGGGCGCTTTCCGAAGCCTGGCGTCGCCTCGAGGACCACATCCTGCGCCGCTCCGGAGCGGCGGTGAGCTGGACCGGTTCGATCCCGCCTGCCGAGACAGGTTGGCTCGGCGCCTGGACGGAGCGCGGAGTGCGGGCGCGCTACTGCGACAACACCCTGCTGGTCTACATGGAGCCCGAGGTGCTCAAGGGCGTGGGCCGCGACCAGCGCTCGGTACAGGTGGCACCCCACCTCTATGCCGGCCAAGGGAATGCCCTGGCAGGCGGCCTCGCCGCCCTGCACTGGCTTACTGGGAGCGTAGCCGAAGGAACCGCGGGCCGGCCCGATGTGGCCTTGCCGGCATGCCTCTCCAATTCGTCCTTCGGCGGCCCCCTTCCCTCCGGGCGGGTGGCGCTCGCAGGCACGGTGCGCGACCCGCACCACGATCTGCGCGAGCGTATCTCCCACGAGCGCACCGTGGAGGACTGCCCCGCCGGCACCCACGGCGGGGGCCGCACCATGACCCGGGAGGTGCGGCAGACATACGACGGCCGGGGCGATGCGGAGGGCGATCCCGTCACGGGCACCTGGCAGGTGTCGATCGACGACTGCCGCGCCGACTACAGCGAGTGGGAGCACTACACGCTGGAATGCAGCTGGTTTGCAGGCCCGCCGCATGACCGGGAGATGACCGGACAGGAGATCTGGCGCCGGGAGAAGACGGTGACGGCCGCCGGGGTCTCGTGGGGCACGCCGGAGTTCGTCTCGACGAGCTGCTGGGAGGGGCAGACGCCGGCGCTCCCGCAGGCCGAGGTGACGGAGACCGCGCGGACCGAGACCGCGAAAGGGGCTTGCCCTGCGGGTTACTCGGGCACGGTCGTGCTGACCCGGACGGTGACGACGCGGTCCACGACGTGGCCCTGGGATGCGCAGCCGACCTTGCAGGACATCCCCGGTAACTGGATCTCGGACGAGAGCGGGTGCAGCCGGGTGGTGCCGCCTGTCACCGAGTCTCCCGATGACGAGCCGGACGGGGAGAACCCCGATGACGAGGAGGATCCGGAGTCTCCTGACAGGAAGCCCGATCCCGATGTCCGCGATGACGAACCCGATCCCGAGACCCCTGACGAGAAGCCGGAACCCAGGACACCGCGGGTCACGCCTGGCGGCCCGGCTGGTACGGGCACGGGCGGTCCGGGCACCGGCACCTGCGGTCCGTCGCCCGGCGAGGGCTCTGCCGGCCCCGGCGACGGCACCTGCTCGGGTCCGGGCGTCGGTCCCGGTGCCGGCAACGGTGGCGGCGGTTGCTTCCTCACCGAGGCGGTGGTGGGCAAGCGGGGCATGGAGGCCGACGACGGCCCGACGCTGACCGCGCTCCGGGCCTTCCGCGACGGCTACATGCAGGAGACTGCCGAAAGGCGGGCGCTGGTGGAGCGCTATTACGAGATCGCGCCCCGGATCGTCGCGGCCATTCCAGGCGGCCATGAGGACTGGGCCTGGATCGGCGAGCGCGTCGATGTCGCCGTGGCGGCGATCGACGCCGGCGATCGGGACATGGCCTTCGGCATCTACGTGGACATGGTCCGGCACCTGGAATGGCTCTGGCTGGGGCCGGTGCCGGGAGAGGCGGCATGAGTGTTCGTCGTACAGGCATGGCGCTTGCGGTCTTCGCCGCGGTCGCGACCGTCACAGGTGGCGCGGCGGCCGAACCTCCGAACTACAGCTCCCACGACGCCGCATTCTTCTCGGACCTGCTTTCGGACCGGGTGTGGCTCTTCGAGCGGCCCGCGTCGGCGCGGGCGGAAGATCGGGGCGTAGTCTGGGGCATTCACCATGCGGCCGACGGCACGGCACGGGCATGCATCCACCTCGACGGAGCCTGGCAGGCGCGCGTCGACCGCTGGCGGGTGGTTCCCTCGTCCCGCTTCCGGGCTCTCTACAACTATCACCGCGCCGGGACCGAGCCCGATCCGGGCCAGGTGAAGGGCCATGTGCCCATCTTCTACGACCCCGAGACCGGCCGGCTGCATAGCGAGAGCGTCGGGGAGAGCGCCTGGTTCGTGCTCTCGCTCGGCTGGGTGCAGGAGAGCTGGCCGCAGGCGCTGAAGGAAGCCTGCCCCGGCCTTGAACTTCCCGCCGGCCTTCCGGTCAACGAGCGCCAGACCTCGAGTGTGATGGAACTGACCGTGGCCCAGGACCCGGGCGCCGCCGTACACGCCCATCCCGGCTCGGAGTTGAGGGCGCCCGGCTCGACCGGCCTGGCGATGGCGGCAGGCGCACCGACGGTGACGGCGGCCGAGCTCATGCGCTTCCTCGCCGCCAACGACGGCCATGTCCTGGAGACACCCGCAGGCACCCGGATGGTGCTGGTGCTTGGGGCGGAGCGGGACGAGCTCTGGCGTCTTGATGCCGACGGGAACGTGGCCGACACCGCCGTTCTGCTGCCGACGACGGACGGCACCGGAATCGCGGCGCAGTGGGAGCGCCTGCCGCGCCGGCTGGAGTACCGGCTGGGCGACCCCTTCCCGCTGCAGCCGACCGGCGAGCGCTATGGCGCGATGAGGTTCACGGACCGCCTGGTCGCCGCGGGCCGGCCGGTCGCGCTCCCGTTGGGAGATCGGGGCGATATCGCCCTGCGCTTCCACAAGGGCGGCACGGTGACGGCGGAGGACGCGCATGGCGGCGAGATTGCCGGCCGCTGGCGCTGGTCGCGGGGCCAACTCCACGTCTCGCTTGACGGCATGGCGGAGACGCTGGCCTGGCCCTGGAGCGATCTGGCCCGGCATGTCGGCGCCGTCCCGGATGCTCCCGGCGGCGCAGCGGAGTGAGCGGACGATGAGCATTCCCGTTCTCCGCTTCGCCTCGCCTGCCGTCATCCTTGCGGCCGCCGCCCTCTCGGCGGGCAGTGCTGTTGCGGGCGACCCGCTGCCCTTGCCGGAAGGGTTCGTGGAACTCGCGGAACCGGCCTCCGGCACAGCGGAGACCGTCGAGACGGACACAGGCGCTGGATCTGCCGCATCCGTGCCCGATGCGGAAGCGAACCGGTTCACGGGGAGCCGGACGAGTGGCGATGGGGAGGCGCCACCGGCGAGTCGCCTGCTTCGCTCCCTGGGTGAATGGGCCGAGCGAACGGCCCCGGCGTCGCCGGCAGCATCGGCGGAGAGCGCTTCTCCCAATACCGCTCTTGCAACCGACCCGGCACGGATCGGAGGAGAAACAGGGAGTTCCCCTGCACCAGGGAGTTCCCCCGTACCGGGGAGTTCCCCCGTCTTGCACGGCTGTCCGCGCGCGCTGCTGGGCGCTCTGCTCGCGAGTGCGGCAGAGGCGGACGACGCGGCCTCGGCGCTGGCGATCGAGCGCGAGACGCTGGCGCTCTGCCGCGAGCGGCAGGAGATCGTCAACGGCATCGTGGCCCTGGAGGGCGAGCTGCAGGGCCTTCTGGCCGAAGCGCAAGGCGAGGCCGGAGTGCCCGGCTCCGGGGCAGGCACGGCAGGCGTCGCGGAAACCCCCATAGTTAAGGTGTCGGCGCCGGTACGCGTGATCGAGATGCCCACCCCACCGCCGGTACGCGCGGAGGCAGCGGACCCGGAAGACTCGGTCACACAGTCGGCACCGCAGCCCCCGGTCTACAGCTGGTTCTCGATCATCGGCACGGCGGGCGACCTGCGGGCCGGCATCGGCGACGGCGAGGGTGTCTGGTTCGTGCACGAGGGCGACCGCCTCCCCGGCGAGGTCCTCATAACAGGGATCGCGACCAAGCCGCCGGGCGTGCGCATCGGCGGCGCCGGGGAGGCCTCTCTACCCTACCGGCCCCGCTCCATTGACGCGAGCATTCCATCGAGCGGAAACGCCGATCCCAACGGGCACGTTGCCGGAGAGGGACGGTGAAGCGCTCAGCGGCATCTTGGCTGGGCGTGGGCGCGCGCCGTCCGGCTTCGGAAGAGCCTGGCGCCCTGATCCGTCACCCCGCCATGGACGAGTGGGTGAGGCGCGTCTGCGCCGTCCATGCCGACGGCCGCTGCCTCATCGCGGAAGGCTACGAGAGCGACCGCAGACTGCGCGCAGCCCTCATGGAGCTCCGCCGCACCAGGGGAACTCCCTGGTATGGGGGAATGCCCGCCCGCCTGATCGAGCGCACCGCCAGTCTCGACGAGATCGCCGCGTGCTGGCGCAAGTCGGAGTCCGAGGCGGCGGGCGGCGAGGCGCCCGCAGCGGACAAGGTGCGCACCCTCTTCGAGGAGGCCGCCGCAGCCAGGGCCAGCGACGTCGTCTTCGAGAACGACGGCGGGCTCTGCCGGGTCCACGGCATCGTCAACGACCGCAAGCTCCAGTTGGCCGCCCCCATGCCCGCAGACGAGGGCCGCGAGGTCATGGGCTTCCTCTTCCACTGCAAGGACGAGGGCTCCGCCCAGACCTCCTACCAGAGAAGCGCCTTCCAGGGGTTTTCGGTCCGCGCCGGGGGCCAGGTGCCGCTCCCCGCTACCGTGTCGGCGCTGCGCTGCCAGCGCGGTCCTCACGAGCCCGACGGCGACCACCTCTTCGCCCGCCTCTTCTACCGGGACCGTATCGAGAAGGGCACCACTCTGGAGAGCCTCGGCTTCTCGGGTGAGGAGGCGGCGGTGTTCTCCGAGATCCGCATGTCGCTCAGGGGCGGCATCTTCCTCGGCGGCACGGCGGGGGATGGCAAGTCCACCACATTGGCCACCAACCTCGCGCTGCAGATGGAGGAGGCGCAGGGCCAGCTCAACGTCGTCACCATCGAGGACCCGGTGGAATACCCCATCCCCGGCGCGGTGCAGATCGCGGTGCCCACCACGGGCTCCGGCGAGGAGCGCGGCAGGCATTTTCGGGACGCGCTGATGCACTTCTGCCGGGTCCATCCGGCGTCCGGCATGGTGTCCGAGATCAGGGACGCCGATGCGGCCCGCCAGGTGCTGCAGTTCATCGACACCGGCCACCAGGTGTGGACCACGATCCACGTCCACTCCGCCAACGCGATCCTCTTCCGGCTGCTCGACATGGGGGTGGGCACCGCCGAGGTGTGCAAGCCCGGCAATATCGAGCTCCTGATGAAGCAGACCCTGCTGCCCCGGCTCTGCGACGGGTGCGCCCTCGAAGCACCGGCGGAGGGGCGTGCCATACCCGACTGGCTGGGGCGGTATCTCCGGAGCTGGCCTGGGGTGCGCTTCCGCAACCCGCAGGGCTGCGAGGCCTGCAACCGGGAAGACCGTAGCGCGGTCGCGGGCAAGGCCTGGAACGGGTATGCGCAGCAGACGGCGATCGCCGAGACGATTCGCCCCGATGCGGCCTACCTCTCCTTCGTGCGCGAGCGCGACCCGGCGGGCGCCTGGGATCACTGGGTGAGCCATATGGGCGGCAGGCCCATGGGCGAGCGCATCTGGGCGCTGGTGGCGGCCGGCCGCGCGGACCCCTTCGATGCGCTGCGCAAGGGCGCGCGCACCGGGCAGGCGGCGGCGGTCGACCCAGATGCACTGCCCACGGGCAAGGAGGACGCCTCGTGACCCGGCTTGGCCAGAGGCTTGCGGGCACGCTCCTGCTCGGGCGCAAGGCCCGTGTGGACGTCTTCCGCATGGTGGCCGACCTGCTGGATGCGGGCTTCTCGCTGGAGCGCGCGCTGGAGATCGCCGCGCAGGCCGCAAAGGACCAGGGGCAGCACGGCAGGGCGCAGCTTCTCGGGGCCTGGCGCAGGGCGCTGCTGGAGGACCGCTTCGCGGACGCCATTGCCGCGAGCCTGCCGGCCTCCGAGGCGATGATCTTCCACGCCTACGGGCGCGTCGATGCGGCGATGCTCTTCGCCGCCGCCGCCCGCGTCGCGGAGATGCGCGAGCGCCAGATCGCGGCGGTGTGGAAGGCGCTGGCCATGCCCCTGGTGCTGGCCCTGGGCCTGGTCCTGATGCTCTGGGCGGCAGGCGGCCACTTCATCCCCGTCATCGAGAGCGTGAGCCCTCCCGAGCAGTGGGGCTCCGGCGCACGCCTCTTCCGCAGCGTCTCCGTCTGGCTGAATGCCAACACCCTCGTGTTCGGCGCCACGCTCCTGGGTCTCGTCGTGGCCGTTACGGCGGCGATGGTGGCCTGGACCGGGCCCGGCCGGGTCTTTCTCGACAGGATCGCCCCCTTCTCCCTCTACCGCACGCTCACCGGCTCCGCCTTCCTGTTCGTGACCATGGAGTTCCTGGCGGCCGGCATCGACGTCAACGACCGCACCTTCGAGGCCCTGAAGCGCGCCGCCTCCCCCTACGCCCGCCACCGCATCGCGGCGATCCAGGGGCACATGGCCCGAGGCGTCGGCCTCGGGCGAAGCATGGTGCTCGCGGGCCACGGCTTCCCCGACCCCTCTCTGGTGCCGGTGGTGGCGGCGCTCGACGGGGCGCCGGGGTGGGAGAGGAAGCTCGCGCGCTTCGTGGAGCGCTGGGTGGGGCGTTCGGACGAGCTGCTGCGCGCCCGCGCGGCCCTTCTCAACGGAACGCTTCTGATTGTGGCGGCACTGGTCATGGGCTCGGGCATCGACGCGATGTTCTCGATCCTCGAACAGGCCGCCCGGTACTGAGGGAGGAAAGAGATATGGACGGAACCATCGACGACGGCATCCGGGCTCTCGACAGGCCGGGGCTGAGGCAACGGGGTGCTGCCGGGCTCGCTTCGGGGCGCCTGCGGCGTCTGCGCCAAAAGCGCTACCGGCGGGGCTTCAGCCTCTTCGGGGTTCTGCTGGGGTTGACGCTGGCTGCAGTGGCCATCGTGGGGGCCGTGGGCCTCTACAACGCCGCCCGCGAGTCCGCCAACCGCTCGGAGGCGCTCACCCTGCTCAACCGGCTGCGCGCCAACGTGGAGAGCGTCTACGCCGGCGCCCCCTCCTACGGCACCAACACCGACCTCATTGCCACCATCGACCGCAGGGGCGGCATTCCCGACAGCGCGCGCATGGTGAGCGGGAGCACGGTGCAGATCCGCCACCCCTTCGGCGGCCTGGTGAGCGTGACCGGCGGCCCCGGCGGGGCGGCCAACCAGTTCCGCATCGTCTTCAACGACGTCGACGACGAGGTCTGCGCGGCGCTGGGGGACGCCTATGCGGGGCGCACCCGCGCCAGGGCGGGGATCGTGTCGATCACGGTGAACGGCACGGCTCTGGCCTCGCCCGTGACCGTGGCGCAGGTGACGGCCAGCTGCGACGACGGCGCCGGCGCCAACGATATCGGGTTCACCTTCGGATGAGCATGCGAGGCATGCAGCCGCTTCGGACGAGCATGCGAAGCATGGATATGCGAAGCATGCACTGGCTCGGCATGGGCACGGTTGGCACTAAGCCGATCCGCCGATACCGCTGCGGTGCGGGCGCGCTTGTGGCGGTGCTGCTTCTGGCGGCGCTGGCGGGTACCGGGCTTGCCGTGCATTACGCGGCGCAGCATGCGGCACGGCAGGTGGCATCGGCCTTCGAGGCGGGCCGGGTGTTCGGCGAATGGGTGCTGGCGGCGCACCGTGCGAGCCAGGAGCACGATTTTGCCTCGCGTCTCGAAGTCGAGCCCGCATTCGTTCTGACGCCGGCGGCGCTGCGGGGAATGGGTGCCGTGCCGCCGGGGCTGCCCTCGCAGCTAAGCCGCCATGCCTCCTTCACGGTCGGCATCATGGACGACGGTCTCGGCGAACCGGGGAACTTGCCCGTGGCGATGGCCTTCGGCGTGCTGGAGCCGGCACGTCCGGAGGCGGCGGCGGCCTTGCGGAGCGGCGCCATTGCCGCCGGTCTCGCGGCGCTCGCGGAGGCCGGCACCGCCGAGACGGCGATGGCTGCCCATGTGCCCGCCATCGAGGGCGTGCTCGGGAGGAGCCTTGCGCCGGACGGGCTCTACGTCACCGCGGATGCCGGACTTCGCTACGCGGACGCGGTTCTGTACCGGCGCGCACAGCCCGGCCGGCCGGGCCTCAACCGCATGGAGACCGCGCTCGATGCCGGCGGGAACGATGTCACCGGCATCGCGGACGCCGACGGGTTCACGGCCTCGATCTCGCGCGATGCGGAGGCGGCGGGGAGCGGCACCGTGGCCGGCGATGCGGGCGCGGCAGGCCTGGAAGCGGGATCGCTCGAGGCAGGCTCTCTCGCGGCAGCATCGCTCACGGTATCGGCCGATCTACTGGTGGGGCGTGCTGTAGCGGGGCCGGTGTCGACGGGCTCGGCCGATTTGGCCGGCCGTCTCGAAGCGGCCTCTGCGACCGCCGCCGGCGCCCTCACCGCAGAGACCCTGGCCGTGGCCGGGACCACCTCCGTCTCCGGCCCCTCGTCGGCTCAGTCGCTGGCGGGGGAGATGCTGACGGCGAGCGGAACCATGCGCGCCGGGCGGATCTCGTCGACTGGGCTGCACGGTCCCGACGCTTCCATCGGCACCCTCACCGTCGGGAGCTGCGGCGGATGTTGACGATAGGCACGACTCTCCCGGGCCGCCTGTTGTGGAGTTCGAGCCCTGGACTCGGCCGAAGCGTCTGCCCGGGACGGAGCCTGAGGTTCAGCCGGGGACGGAGCCTCGGGCGCAGTCTTCGACTGAGTCGGGGGCTGAGCCGGGGACGGAGCCTGAGGTTGAGTCGCGGACTGAGTCTCTTTGGGTCGCTGCTGGCGCTAGGGCTGCTGGGTGCGATGGTGCTGGCTGTAGCGCTCTTCTTCGAGAACAGGGCCATGGACGAGCGCGCCCGCCTCGCCGCTCGCCAGCTCACCGTGCTCTCCGACGCCGCCGCGAGCCACGTCAGCGGACGCTTCCCCGCGATGCTGACCGCGCTCGGCGGCGGCACGGCCGAGCTCACGCTGGCGACGCTCCGTGGTGCCGGTGTGCTGCCCGCAGGCTTCGCCGACGTGGGCGCCATGGGCCGGGGCTACCGGGTGCTGATGCTCGCGGCAGGCACGGACACCATCGACCTCCTGGTGACACAGACCGTGCCGGCAGGCGGCGGCACGCCCGGGTCCATCGAGGTGCCCGCATCGGCGCTCTTCGGGGCGGGCGGCAGCGCCAGGATGGGGGTGGTGCTGCCGGACACGCCGCAACGCCTGACGGGCCCGGCCGTGAACGCGGACATGCGCGCCTTCCAGTCCGCCTTCGCCGGCGCGCCCGAAGCGGGTGCGCTGGCGACGCTTAGGCGCCTCGACCACCGCGCCGTCTACGGCGACCAACTCTATCGCGTCGCGGTGCCGGGCTTTGCCGACGCCAACCGCATGGAGACCGATCTCGACCTCGGCGGCAACGACCTGACGGGCGCGAACGCCGTGGAGGCGGACACGCTGGCGCTGGAGAGCGACCTCACCGTGGGCGGCGGGCTCACAGTGACAGCCGATCTCATGGTGGGCCGCGCGCTGAGCGTCTCCGGGTCGGCCGAAGTGGCGGCCGGTATCACGGCGCAGAGCGCGCGGGTGGCGGGCACTGCATCGGCGGGCTCGCTTGCAGTCACACACGAGCTGAGGGCGGCGAGTCTCACGGCGCAGGGCGCGGTGACGGCGGGCTCCATCGGCGCGCGCGGCACGGTGGCGGCCAACAGCGCCTCGCTCACGAGCCTGCAGAGCAGCAGCGTGACGGCTCGGACGGTGACGGCGACGGAGGTCTCCGCCGCCGGCGCCACGGCGCGGGCTGTGCGGGCGACGGCGCGCGCGGACGCGGCGGAGGCCGGCTTCAGCCGCCTTACCGTCGGACGCTGCACGGGGTGCTGAGGAGAGAGCGATGAAGACCGGATTCTCCCTCCTGCCGATCGCCGTCGCTTTGGCCGCCCGCCTCTGGGCCTCGGACGCCATGGCGCAGGCCGTGACGATACCCGCCGGGGCCATCGAGGAGGGCCGGCCGACCATGCCCGCCGGCATCGGCACGCACGGCACGGGGGATCACCCCGGCACGGGGGATCTCCCTGGTCCAGGGGATCTCCCTGGTCCAGGGGATCGCCCTGGTCCAGGGGATCGCCCTGATACAGGGGATCGCCCTGATACAGGGGATCGCCCTGATACAGGGGATCACCCTGGTACAGGGGATCACCCTGGTACAGCGCAGCCTGCCACCGGCCCGGTCTCCAACTCCGCCGAGGAACTCAGGCAGCGGGCGCTCACCGCAATGGAGGCGCTGCGCGAGGAGATCGCGACGCTCGCCGCGCTGAAGAACGCGCAAGCGGCGCTGCTCGCCTGGAACAGGCTCGCCTGGGACAGGGGCCGCACGGGGGTGGGCGAGGCGCCGGCGTTCCTCGCTGCGGCGCTCTGCGCCGAGCCCGCGCTTGGCGCGTGGTGTCCGCTGCTGCCGGCCACCTTCGGCACCTCATCCAGGGAGGACAGCCATGACCGCGACTGACCTCGTTCTGATCGCCCTCGTGCTGACGGCCATGGCGGCGGTGGCCGTGGTGGATGCCAGGCGCGCGATCGTGGACCCGCGCGTGGTGCTGGCGCTGGTGGGCGCCGGCCTGTTCTGGCGCCTGTTCGGAGCCGCCGAGACCGGGCCGCTCTGGACTGGCCCCGCAGGGGCCGCGCTGGGCGCCATCGTCGTTGCTGTTCCCATTGCGATCGCGCAGCTGCGCCGCCGGCGCTGGCCCCTCTTCCCCGGCGATGCGATGATGCTGGGCGGCCTCGGCTTCGTGCTCGGCCCTCTCGGGCTGGGCTGGACGCTGCTGCTCGGCGCTACCCTGTCCTTGCTGCATCGCGCTTGGCTGCAGCGCCGCCGGGGCCGTTCTTTCCTCCGGGGCTACTGCCCCCTGGGCCCCGGCATGGTGGCCGGCGCCATGGCGGTGTTCGTGTTCGTCAACGCGGGCGGTGCGCTCGCGGCGGACGACACGGCCGTGCCGCTGCCGCAGCCGAAGCCCGAGGCACAGGGGAACTCCCCGGTGCTCCACGACAGCCCGTCGGGTGCAGGCACCGCCGCGCAGTGGCCCGCACCTTCCCGCCCGGACACGCCGACGGCGGGTCAAGCCGCCATGCTTGCCGCCACCGAGCTTGCGCCGCTGCGCGTGCCGCTGCCGTCCTCATTGGCACCATCGAAGGTCGCCGTCGACGAGCCCGCGACGCTCCCCTTCACGACGGTGACCGAACGCATCGGCGCGTTGGCCGGCGTCCCCGTCGAGGTCGAGGAGAGGCCGGCGCGCGTCGCAGGAGGCGCGGTGCGGCTCCCGGAACCGCCCGGTGTGCGCCTCTCGTTCGAGGGACGGCTTCCGGGGCTGCTGAACCTCGTGGCGGAGCGTACCGGTTACGACTGGACATGGACCGGCGGCGCCATCGTCTTTTACCGCTACCGGGACGTCGAGCAGCGCGCGCCGCAGGAAGCCCCGGCGACCGGGGACCGGGCCGGCGGCGCAGAGAACGCCTGGATCGTAGACCCTGTGCGTCACGAGACGCTGCTCGACGTGCTCGCAGACTGGGGCGCGGACGCGGGCTGGTCGGTGGTGTGGAAGGCCGGGCGCCGCTACGCCGTGCGGGCCAGAGCCTCCTTCGGCGGCGCGTTCCTGGACGCCGTCGACATGCTGCTCGCTGCACCCGCCACGCGCCGCTCACTGGTTGCGCTCGCCCACGAGCCCAACCGCCACCTGATCATCCACGACGCGGAGGCCCTCCGATGAGGGGGAGCCCTGCTATGAGCCCGCGCTATCCCGCTGTCCTCGCCGCGCTCTGCCTCGCCGCGGCCCTGGCAGGCGGCTGTGCGCCGCTGGGCATGGGGCCCGGCTCGAGCACGGAGGCTGCTCCCGGGAGCGAGGTGCGGCGCCCGGATCCTGCGGAGGCGCGCCTGGCGGAGGCGGCATCGCGGGCGGAAGCCGCGCTGACCGCGCTCGCCCGGATACGCGCCGCAGAGGCCTCGCCGGCCCCGGCGGGCGTTCCCGCGAACGTTTCGCCGGAGCTTCGGCGCCCGGTGACGCTCGACTGGATCGGCCCGGTCGAGACCCTGGCCGAGACGCTTGCGGGACAAGCGGGCTACCGCTTCGCCGTGGCCGGACCCCCGCCCGTGCGCCCGGCGATGGTCGCCGTCAAGGCCCAAGACGTTCCTCTCATCGAAGTGCTGCGGGACGCCGGCCTTCAGGCCGGGGCCGCGGCAACGCTCGTGGTGGATGCCGGCAACCGCACGGTCCGCCTCGACTGGTCAGGGGATCGCCCTGGTACAGGGGAACGCCCTGGTTCGGCGCCGGAGAAGGAGGGCTCATGACCCGCATCTGGATGTACCGGGGTGTTGCCCTGTTGCTGCTGGCCCTGCTCTGCCTCGGCGCCGACGTCGCTTTCGGCGCGGACGGGCCGCCGCCGGACCTGAAGGCGCTGCTGGAGGCTGAACCGCCGAACGAGGCGATGGACGATGGCGGGCTCTCCACGGAGATGCGCGGCTCCGCGATGCGGGCGGCCGCGCTGGCCTTCGGCTCGCGCGCCGGTCTTGCGCGCCGGGGCTGGGAGATCGCCGCGATGCTGGAGCGGCATGCCGGAAAACTCTCCACCATCTATCGCTTCCACAGCCTGGTGCTGCACAAGGAGGGCTTCACGGTGATGCCGCCGGTGCTGGCGCAAACGGACCGCGCATTCCGGCTGGAGCGGTCCGGCAGGCAGGCGGCGGGGGCGGAGCGCATCGTGAGGATCGTCGAGCCCGAGCGGATCGTGAGCGCCGTGCCGCACTGGCGCGACTACCTGGTGCGCGAGTGGCCCGAGGCAATGCCGCCGGCAGCGGTCCTGTTCCCCCGCAGTAACGCGGAGGCAGCGCGCTGGCGTGGCTGGCTGCGCGAGGGCTGGGAGCACGGGACCGCGCTCGCCGACGACATCTTCGCGGCGGACCTCGAGCGCCTCAACCGGGTGTTCGAGGGCCTGGTGCAGTGGCGCCGGGCCAACCTGGCCAGGATGGTCTCGGCGCCCTCGCTGGAGACGGAACGCATCGCCGTGAGCGGCCACGGGCGGCTGGTGCGGATCGGCGAGACGCTCGCCCGCCTGGGCGCGCCGGCCCGCTTCGAGCTGCGTCCCGGAGAGTGGAAGCCGCTCCCGGAAGGAGCCGTGCAATGAGTCCCTGCTGGGCGGACGCCGACTACGCCTTCCCGGCCGCAGGCCTCGACTGCTTTCTGCTGTGGGCGGCCGACCTGGGCGCTTCCGATATCTCCTTCCAGACCGGAGCCCCGGCCTTCATCGAGATCGACGGTGTCCTGCACCGCGCCACCGGCGCCAGCCTCGACGGCATCGTCATGGGCAGGCTGTGCGCGCGTATCTTCGACGGCATCCCTTCGGATGGAAGCATCCCTTCAGGTGAAGGCACCCCTTCGGGTGGTGGCACCGCAGAAGGCATCCTGCGCTCAGGCCGAGCCATCGACTGCTCTTACGCCGTGGCGTCCGGCCCCCGAGAGTACCGCCGCTTCCGCTGCAACCTCTCGCCGGTGCTGGCAGGCCAGCGCTTCGGCATCAACATCACCATGCGGGTGCTCCCCGACAGCCCGCCCACACTGGAGGAACTTGGCATCGAGCCGGAGATCGCCGGCACCTGGGACCTCTGCCGCGGCCTCACCCTGGTCACCGGGGTGCCGGGCTCGGGCAAGTCCACACTGCTCGCCGCAGGCACCAGGCGGCTTCTGGAAAGCGGCGCCGGCCGGGTGCAGTCCTACGAGGCGCCGATCGAGTTCGTGTTCGACGGCATCGGGTGCGACGGGGCGCTGATGTCGTCCTCCGAGGTGCCGCGCCACTTCCCGAGCTTCGCCGAAGGGCTGAGGGCGAGCCTGCGGCGCCGGCCTGCGGCCGTGATCGTGGGCGAGGCGCGGGACCGGGAGACCGTGGAAGCGGTGATCCGTGCCGCCGACTTCGGGATCGCCGTGTTCGCCACCGCCCACACCGTGGGCGTGGCCGCCGCGATCAGGCGTCTTCTGGCGGAGTTTCCGGCCGACGAGCGGCACGAGCGGGGCGCCGCGCTGATCGACGTGATGACGCTGGTCGTGACCCAGATGCTGCTGCCTAACCTGCAGTGTGGCCAGGTCGACGCGAATGAACGCACCCCTGCGGGTGGGCACACCCCTGCGGGTGGCCGCACCGCAATCCGCGAGTGGCTGCACTTCGACGGCGCGTTGAAGGCGACGCTCATGGAAGCGCCGCTGGAGCGCTGGTCGGCGTTGATCGCCGAAGCGGTGCGGGACACCGGGAACGATCTCGCGGCGAGCGCGGAGCGGGCCCTTCGCGAAGGACGGATCTCAGAGGCCGACCGGCGCCGGCTGGCGGCCACGGCGGCAGAGCCGCCGACCGGCGGCCGCCGACGCAAGCAATCGCAGGATTTCTACTGATGGAAAGAACGAAACATGGATGGGCGGCAGGCTCCCTGGCGGGACACGATGCGGCCGGTGCGCTTCTACTTCATGGACGCGCGCCTGCTGGCGCTCCTGGTGCTGTGGCTGTTCGTGCCGGCGTGGTGGACGACGGCTGCGGTCGTGCTCGCAGTGGCGGCGCTCAGGGTGGCGGAAGCCAGGGGCTACCGGCTGCAGGCGGCGCTCAGGGCGGTGCGCGCACGCTCCGCCGGCGAGCGCCCCGCGCTGCACGCCAGGCGTGTGCGGCGCTTCGTCGACTTCGGATGAGCATCTCGATGCCCGGCATCTCGGCGCTCGTCTCGACGGCGATGTCGATGCGTGTCTCGCTGAACGCCATGGCGATGACCGTCACGGTCGCGGCCATGACCTCCCCTGCAGAGGCGGACTTCCTCTACGTGCCGCCCCGCGAATTGGCTGCCCCGGCCGAGAGCGGGAAGGAACCCGCACCGGCCGTCCATGAGGTGGCAACGGAGAGGTACGCTCGCGGGAGCGACGAGATCGGCGGCGAACCCGCGGAGGCCGCGACGCATACGGACGGGATCGACGCTCACCGCAGGGAAACACCCCGGCGGGTGGCAGCACCCCTCCGGGTGGCAGCACCCCGATACGCCGATGCCGAGCCGCTGGAGAAGAGCGGGTCCGCTGGCCTCTGGCAGGTGCGCGCCGGCGAGATGCTGCGCGAGGCCCTGGGGCGATGGGGAGCGCACGCAGGCATCGAGGTGCTGTTCCTCACCGACCGCCGCTACCGGCTGCATGAGGGACGGGCCTTCGAGGGCTCCTTCGATGAGGCGGCACGAACCCTGTTCTCCGCCCTGTCCCACCTGCCGCATCCGCCGGCGGGCGAGCTGAGGCCGGACGGGCGAACGCTCGCGGTCATGCACGGATTGAGCGGGATGCGTCCTGCGGGAGACGGCCGATGAAAGCCGCTAACATCCGTACCGCAACGCTCGCGGTTCTGCTGCTCCCGGCTCTCGCCTGGCATGGCGCGCCCACGCAGGAGGCGGCGGCGCACGACGCTGCATCACCCGGTACCCACGCGGAGCCGGGCGACCGCAGCTCCCACCACCTGCCTGTGGTCGCCGCACTGCGCGCAAACGGCGCCAGAATCCTATCCCTGGGCAAGCGCGGCGGGCTCGACGGGCACTTCGTGGAACTCCCGGATGGCGACGCCTACGGCCTCTACGTCACGCCCGATGGCTATGCCGTCGCCGGGCTCCTCTACGGGCCGGACGGGACGCTGCTCACCGGCCGGCAGATCGCGGCTGCACGCAGCGCGGACGGCGACAGCATCGCGACGGCTGCCGTGAGACCGGTGTCTGCGGTCGCCCCGGCAGGCGAGGATTCCACAGACGCCGGATTGTACGGCGGCGAGGTGAGGCCTGGCGGCGCGATCCAGCTCGCACATGCATACGCCGACGATGCAGTCGTGCCGGGCGTCGAAGCGCTGTTCGAGCGCTCCATTTCTGCCTTCGGCTTCACGCTCGGCCGCACCGGTGCGCCCGTCGCTGTTTTCGCCGATCCGGGATGCCGCTGGTCGCGCGCGGCGGTGGCGCGTCTCGCGCGCCTGGCGCTCGACGGGCGCCTGCAACTCCATGTCGTGCCTGTCGGCGTGATGGGCGCTGCCTCCGCGCAAGAGGCCGCCGCCATCGCCTCCGCCGCCGATCCCGCCCTGGCCTGGTTCGAGGGAGCCCCCGGACCGGCGAGCCCGGATGGCGGCCGCCGCATTGCGCGCACCAACGCCCTCTTCGACGCGTGGGGTGCCGGCGCCGTGCCGCTGATCGCCTGGCGGGCGCGCGATGGTCGGGTCGGCCACCGGGTGGGAGACATCGACAATATCGATGCCTGGCTGAGGGCGCTCCGCCATGAGTGAACGCGCGCGCGCCATAAGGCAGGCGGTCAACCGCTTCGGCTTCCACCGCGACCAGCACCACGGCTGGCGCAAGGCCGCCGCATGGCTGCTGCTCTGCAACGCGCTGACCGTCGCGGCCTTCGCCGGATACATAGCCCTCCACTCCACCGTCTACATCACCGTCGCAGCCACGCCCGACGGAAGGCTCGTGCCGCTGACCCCGCTCGACGAGCCCATCATGTCCGACGCGGCGCTGAGGAACTGGACCGTCTCGGCCGTGACCGAGGCCTTCACCCTCGGCCACCACGACTGGCGGCTCAGGCTCTCGTCCGTGCGCGAGAGCTTCACCGACGAAGGCTACGAGTCCTTCCTGGCGGGGCTGGAGGAGAGCCTGTTCCTGGACCGGCTCAGGGACAACCTGCAGGTGGCGTCGGCGGTGGCGCAGGGCGCGCCGGTGGTGACGGAGACGCGCTGGTTCGAGGGGCGTCTCGGCTGGGCCATCGAGTTCCCGCTCCTGGTGACCTTCTCTGCAGGCGCTCGGAGCGTCAGCCAGGACCTGCTCGCGCGTGTGCTGGTGATGCGGGTGCCGCTCTCGGAGCGGCCTGCGGGCATCGGCATCGCGCAGCTGATCGCCGACAAGAGGAGGCCGGTGCAATGAGAAGACACACGGCATGGGCCGCTCTTGCCGTATCCGTGATGCTGGCCGCTGCACCCGCCGCGTCGGTTGCCGCGGACGACGGTTGGGACGGCGGCGGCGAGGTCCACCGGGGTGATCCCCTGCAACAAGGCGTTCCCTTGTACCAGGGCGTTCCCCTGGACCAAGGCGTTCCCTTGTACCGGGGTGATCCCCCGGACCAAGGCGTTCCCTTGTGGATGGAGCACGCTGCGACTGACGACGAGGTCGCGCGCGAGGGCCGGGCGGCGATGCCGTTCACGGCGGACCAGATCGAGGCGCTGGGCCGGCTGCTGCGGGAAACGCAAGGGGCGGCATCCCTGGCGGCGGACCCTCCACCCGAGGGGCGCGTCCGGCGGGTACGCATCGGCTCTCCCGGCGAGGGTGCGATCCCCGCGATCGCTGTGCGCAAGGGCTACGTGACGGCGGTCTCGTTCACCGACGCCACCGGCGCGCCCTGGCCGATCGAGGAGGTCTTGCTCGACGACCGCTTCGTGCCGGGAACGGCTGGGGCGGACGATGCGGACGGCGGACGGTCGGAGCATCTCTTCTATCTCGCCCCGCAGACGCGCGCCCTGCACGGCAATGCAGTGGTGAAGCTGCGCGGTCTGGCTGAGCCGGTGGTGGCGAGCCTGCGGGGCGGAGGGGCGGACGCGGACTTCCGTGTCGAGATCAGGCTGGGGCTTCCCGGCCCCAACGCCGTGCCGGGCTCCGCAACCGGGGCGGGATTCCACGCCGGCGATTCGGTGCTCCTGGACCTGCTGGGCGGGATCGCGCCGCAGGGCGCGGAGCGTCTCGCGATCGAGAGCGGCAGTGCCGACGACCGCGCCTGGCGGCTTGACGGCGACCTTCTGCTTGTGAGCCGCGCGCATCTGCTCTCGCCGGGGCCGTGGGCGGCGGAGCGGGGCGCCGGCGGGCGCTGGGCCTATCGCCTCCCGGACGTGCCCTACGCCCTGGTGAGCCTGGACGGGCGCGAGACGCGGCTCGCGTTCCGTTGGGAGGAGAAGTTCCCGGAACTCGAGAACGGAGGAGAGCGGCGATGAACGCGACCGGAATCAACGGCCGGATCGGCAACGCAAGGCGGCTCGTCGGAGCGGCTGTGCTGGCCACCTTCTGTACGCTGGCCTGCGCCGCACCCGCGTGGGCGCAGTTCCCCGACAACCGGGACCTGAGGCTGAACCCGGAGGATCCGGTGTCGCCGGAGTACGGAAGGACGCTGGACGAGCGCGACCGGCAGCGGCTGGAACAGGCCCGTCAACGCGGCGCGTCCTTCATGACGACCTTCCAGGGTAGCGGGCAGGGGCCGGGAGAGAGCGGGGGCGCCCTCGCGGCGCCGGGACGAGCCCCGGAAGGCGGCTACGCGGAGTGGGGAGCGTCCAGCCGGGGCACCGCATGGCCTTCGGAGCGGCCCCGTCCCGTTTACGAAACCGTGGATCGCTTCGGGACCGGAAGCCCGGCCCCCGGCGACGGCCTCGCCGCGATGGTCGGCGCGCTGCTGGAAAGCTGGACCCGCCCGCCTTCGATCGTGCGCCTGCGCTACGCGGCGCCGGCGGAGCGCGGCGGCGAAGCAGCGCGAGCCTCTGCGGCCTCCGACCCGTCACGACCGGGGCACGATCGTGCGGGCCTGCCGCATATCGCCCCCGGCCAGGGTTTTTACGCGCGCACCCTCTATGCCGTGGACTCCGACTATCCCGGCCCGGTCGTGCTGGAGCTGCTGCAGCCGCCCCTCGCCGGCGCGGTGGCGCACGGCGGCTTCGAGCGTGTGGGCCGGCGGCTGGTGCTGCGCCTCAGCAGCCTGACCTGGCGGGGCCGGACCGTCCCGGTCGACGCCTGGGCGGTAGACCCCCAGTGCGCCTGCTACGGGATCGAGGGGGAGGTCGACCGCCACTTCCTCTCCCGCGTCCTGCTGCCCGCTGCGGCGCGCTTCGCCGAGGGCTTTCTCACGGCCGCCGCCATGCCGGCGCGGACGCTCACCCTGCAGGACGGCACAGGGGAACGCCCTGGTACCGTGCTCCACGAGCGTGGAGAGAGCGGCGAGCGCGAGGCGCTCCATGCGGGCGCCGGCGCGGCGGCGCAAACCCTCGGCGACATCCTGATGGCGGACGCGCCCAAGGAGACCACGGTGCGCATCCCGCGCAACACGCCCCTGGTGGTGATGGTGGCTCGCCCCTTCGCGCCGCCGCCGTCCGGGTCGCCGGACCTCGGCGCATGGGAGAGGGCCGATGCAGGGAACTGACCTCGGCGGCGCGATGATCTCACTGGTGCGGGACCTCGATCCCGCGCTCATGTGGCTGATCGCCGTCTGCTGCTACCTGCTCGGGCTGCTGGCCTTCGTACAGGGATGTGCGCGCCTGCTGCGGCTCTCGGAGGACCGCTTCAACGGACCCAGCGCCGCGGGCACCACCCTCTGCTTCCTGGTCTGCCTCGTGATGGTGAGCTTCCCGTCGTGGCTCAGTGCGGGCGGCGAGAGCCTGTTCGGGCAGAGAACCGCCGCCTCCGCCAGCCTCGGCCACCACTCCCGGAGCGACGCCGACTACGACGCCCTGATCGGCGCCGTTTTCGCCGTCGTGGGCTGGGTCGGGATTCTCGCTTTCCTGCGCGGCGTCTTCGTGCTGCGCGCCGCCGCGGACGGCGTTCCGGGAAGCAGCGCCGGGCGGGCCGCCATGCACATGCTGGGCGGCGTCTGCGCCTGGCACATCGAGAGCCTGATCGGGGCGGTCCAGGCCAGCCTCGGCATCCAGGTGCTCAGGATCACGTGAGGAGAAGAAGATGACGATCGCGACTCTAATGGCGGTTCTGCTGACCGCAGCCCTGTGGTTTCCCGCCGCATCTCCTGCCCTGGCGGTGTCGCTCGGCGACATGGCCGACAAGGCGGCGGCGGACCTCGACGCGGTGCCGGGGCTGCTCGCCATCGGCTTCTACATCGTCGGCGCCGCCGTGGCGGGCTTCGGGCTGCTCAAGCTCAAGCGCCACGTCGACCACCCCCAGCAGACCACGCTGGGCTCGGGGCTCATCGCCATCCTGATCGGCGTGGCGTTGATTGCGGCTCCTGCGGTGATCAACGGCCTCTCTGACACCCTCGGCCTGGGCGGCGCTGTCCAGACCGTCAGCCGTCCGAGGCTGTAGGGGCCATGCGATGAGCCGTGTGCTGGAAGACGCGCTGGCCGCGAGCTGGGCCCTGCGGCGCAAGCCGCTGGAGAGTTTTCTGCTGCCGCAAGCGGCCATCGGCGACGGGCTGCTGGCCTGCGCGGACGGCTCGCTGGTGTCGCTCTTCCGCATCGACGGCGCGCGTTCCATGACCGGCACGGAGGAGCTGGAGCGCTTCGTGGAGGTCGCCTGCCGGCGCCTCAACAGCCGCCTCGCCGAACCCGGCCACGCCCTGCACCTGGTGCTGGAACGCGCGCCGGACGAAGCCGGGGCGCAGGTGGAGCGGGTCCGTGCGCGGACCGGGAACCAGGCGACGAGGCTCGGTCTCGACCTGAGCGACGTTCTCGACGAGCGGTCGCGTTGGCTCAGCACCCTGCTCGCCGCCGAGACCATGGTGCTCGCCTGCTGGACCCGGCCCGCGTGCCTGACGGTAGCGGAGGCCCGGCGGGGCCGCAAAAGGCTGCGGGCACGCCTGAAGGACTGGCTGCCGGAGCCGGGCGAGTCCCAGTGCCCCCTTGCCGTGCTCGACGGATTGGAGGCCAGGCACCGCGCGCTCATGGACACCCTGGCGGCGCTCTTCGGCGAGACGGGCATGGTGGCGGAGCGGCTCGGCGACGAGGAGGCGCTGCGGACCGTGCGGGTGCTCGTCAACGGGTCCGACACCACCGTGCCGGACTGGCGCCCCGTGACCGTTGTAAACAACGCGCCGGCCCGCGCGACCGAGCCGCCCGAGGCTGGCGCCTTCCCGCCGCCGCTCGCGCCGCAGATCCTCATCCGCGATCCCGTACGCATGCGCGCCGGCATCCGCATCGGCCCCCGCCTCTACGGCGCCCTCGACATGACCCTCGGACCCCGGCGCGCCCGTCCCTTCGCCGAGCTGATGGAAGGGCTCGCCGAGGCCGGGCTCCCCTGCCGCTTCTCGATCCTGATCGAGGGCGGCGGCCTGCGCCGCCTCGGCGCGGCCGTGGCGCGCGTCGCCTCCGCGTTCCTGGCCTTCTCCCATCCGGACAGCCGCGCAGTGCGCGATGCCCTGCGCACCCTCGCCGAGCACGACGCCGCGTCCCGGGCCGTGGTGCGGCTGCGCCTCGGCATGCTGACCTGGGTGAAGCCGGAGGAAGGCGAGGACGCGCTCGCGCGCAGGCTCGGCCGTTTGCAGCAGATCGCCGAGGGCTGGGGCGAGTGCGTGTTCTCGCCCCTCGTCGGCGATCCCCTGGAGGCGGTTGCCGCCTCGGTCCCCGGCTTCTGCTGCGGCGGCACCGCAGAGCCCGCGCTCGTGCCCCTCTCCGAGGCGCTCCGCCTGCTTCCCGTCTGCCGCCCTGCGCCGCTGGCGCGCCTTGCCGTCAACCACATCTTCAGGGCGCCCGACGGCAAGATGCTGCCCTGGTCCTGCGAGGAGGGCGAGGACCACGGCTTCGAGCTCATCCACGGCATCCCCGGACGGGGCAAGTCCGTGCTGATGAACAGCCTGACCCTGGCCCACATCCTCCAGGGCGGACAGGTGCGCCTGCCTCTGGCGGCTACCATCGATATCGGCCCCTCGTCGTCGGGCCTGATCTCATTGATAAAGGAGGCGCTGCCGCCTGAGCGCCGGGCCGAGGCGGGCTGGTTCCCGCTCCGCATGAGCGCGGCCCATGCCATCAACCCCTGCGATACCCAGCTCGGATGCCGCTCTCCCCTCCCGGCCGAACGCGCCTTCCTGGAGAACCTGCTGGGGCTGATCCTGGCGCCCGCCGGTGCGGCAGGGGGAGCAGGGAGTTCCCCTGCACCGGGGAGTTCCCCCGTGCCCGACGGCATGCGCGAGCTGATCGGACCCACCGTCTCCCGCGCCTATGCGCTGCGCTCGGACAGGATCGCCGGCGCCGAGCCCAACATCTATGCGCCCGGCCGCGACCGGGAAGTGGACGAGGCTCTGGAGCGAGCGGACCTGGCTCGTTCGGAGCTTCCCTGGTGGGAGGTGGTCGACGCCCTCTTCGACGCGGGCGATGCCGTCGCGGCATCCCGCGCGCAGCGCTACGCGGTGCCCGTGCTCGGCGACTTTCTCGCTGCCGTGCGCGAGCCTGCGGTTCAGGGTCTCGTCGGCGACGCCGTGCACGGGCGTGGCGGCGAGACGGTAACGCAGGCCTTCATCCGCATCCTCACCGCGCTCGCGGGGTCCTGGCCCGGCATGTTCGCCCCCACCGTCTTCGACACCGGCGCCGCAAGGGTGGCGGCGGTCGACCTGCGGGAGGTCGCGCCCAGGGGCTCGGCCGAGGCCGACCGCCAGACCGCAGCCTTCTACATGCTCGCCCGCCACGCGCTCACCCGCCACTGGTGGATCGCGGAGGAGGACCTCGACCTGGTCCCCGAACGCTATCGCGAGTGGCACCGCAGCCGCCTGCGGGAGATCCGGGAGACGCCGAAGCGTCTGGCTTACGACGAGTTCCACCGCACGGGCGCTGCTCCGGCCGTGCGCGCACAGGTGGAGCGCGACGCCCGCGAGGCCCGCAAGCACGGAGTGCGGCTCTGCCTCGCCTCCCAGCGCCACGACGACTTCGGCGAGGCCCTGGTGGAGCTCGCCAATCGCATCTGGGTGCTGGGAGCGGGCGGCAAGGCGGGGGAGCTGGAGACGCTGTCCAGGGTGTTCGAGCTCAGCGGCACGGTGGCGGACGCGGTGTCGTACCGGCTCACCGGGCCGGGACCGGAGGGCGCGCCCGCCCTGCTGATCGCCAGCCACGCCAAGGGGCGCTTCGAGCAGGTGGTGGTGAACGTGCCGGGGCCGGTGGAGCTCTGGGCGCTCACCACCTCGCCGCGCGACGCGGCGCTGAGGGATCGCCTGCACGCCCGTCTCGCGCCGGCCGACGCCCGCGCGGCCCTCGCCCGCCGCTTCCCTGCGGGCAGCGCGCGCGACTGGATCGAGGCCGAGCTGCGCCGGCTGGAGCTGCGCGGCGCAAGGGTGGCCGCCTCCGAGAGCGACCTGCTGGAGAGGCTCGCGGACGAGCTCGCGCAGGACATGGAAACGACCCGAACCGGGGGAACGCCCCGGTCCGCCGCGGCCGGGATTGCCGCGGCGTCGGGAGAGTGACGTCCGTTGGAACCATGACCGAGAGGAGATCGGAACGATGTTGACGATAAACAGGGCGACGCTGGTGGGCCATGCCGGACGCAATCCCGAGATGCGGACGCTGCCGTCCGGCGACGAGGTGGCGCTGTTCAGCCTCGCCACCACCGAGCGCTTCAAGCGAAGGGACGGCACGGAGGGCGAGGCCACCGAGTGGCATGCCATCGTGGCCTTCGGCGCCGCGGCCGAGACGGTGCGGACGCTGGTGCGCAGGGGCGACCCGGTGCTGGTCGAGGGGCGGATCGCGACCCGCTCGTGGACAGACAGGAAGGGAACGGAGCACCGGACCACGGAGATCGTCGTTGCCGGACCGCGGAGCCAGGTGAACGTGCTGGCGAAGCGCAGGCGGGAGCCGGACGGCGGTGATGAGCCGCCTGGCGCCGCGGCAGCGGCAGGAGCGGCCGAGGCCGCGGATGCGGATCGCGACGAGGGGTCGGCAGACGCGGTTGCGGTCGCCGCTTCTGCCCGGAGAAAGGATGCCGGCACTGGCAAGGACGCCGGCACGGCCGGCCCCCCGGAAGATGCCGCCTCTGCCGAGGCGGTCTCCGCCGGCGCGGAAGGCGATGCGGCGTCCGCCGCCGACACGACCGGCAGGCCCGAGCCTTCCGAAGCGGATAGCGCTGCGGGCGGCACGCCGGACGGCGATTCTACGAAGAGCAGCGTCGGCGGTGCGGAAAGTCCGGACGCCGGGGATGCGGTAGAAACCGGCGTCGACGGCCGGTCAGGCGATGCCGGCCATGACTAGGCGGGCCCTGTTCCTCGCGGGCGTCCTGGCGATTTCACTCAACACGGCGGAGGCCGCCGGGGGTGAAGCGGCCGGCGCGGCCGACTGCGCGCCGGAGGTGGAGCGGGCGCTGATCGAGGGCGCCCGCATGGGCGTGGAGCGGGACGTGGCCGTGCTGCGCCATCCCGACCATGGCATTCGCGACCCGGACTCGATCCTCGACTTCTCCTGCCTGGACGACCTCTTCGACTTTCGGCGCTTTGACATGCTCTTCGATCCCGGCAGGAGCATGTCCGATCTTCTCGGGCTGGTTCAGCGGCGCATCTGCGCCGCGGCAAGGCAAGCCTACCGGGGCTACCTCGGGCGTCCCCTGGACTCGGCCCTCTATACAGCGCGCACGCCCCGCCTGCCGGGCCTCGGCCCGGTGAGAACGATGGATACGGCGGCCCACGCCGGCAGCGCCGATCGTTTCCGGACTATCGTCGGAGGCGATCGATGACCGCCGGTGCGGCGGGCGCCCCAGTGCTGCGCGCAGCCGGCATCGCCTGCGTGGCGGCGACGCTATCGATCGCAGCTCTCGCGCCGCCGGGACCGGCGCATGCCCACGCCTGCGATCGCACCGACAACGACCGTGCCGAGGCCAGCCGGGCGATCCGGGTCCTGACCGGCGAGATCGACGCTATGGAGCGGGCGATAATCGAGGCGCTCAGGCTCCAGACCGGCCAGCTCTCCGGCTACGCCGCCCAGAGCACCAAGGCGCTGACCCAGGCGCTCGACGCCCAGACCCGCCTCCAGGCCCAGACCGCCCGCGAGGTCGAGGAGACCCGCACCATGAACGCGCACCGGCCGAGCCGGAGCGCGTGCTCCACGGTCACCGGAGTCTCAGGGCTCGGGGCGGCGCGGAGCGCGGCCGAGCATGCCGGCAGGGCAGCCGCGGAGGTCGAGACGGGCCGCATCGTCAGCGATCGGGCGGTGGTGGCCGAAGCCGGCAGCGCCGCCGACGGCGCCGCCCGCTTCGACACCCTCACCCAGTTGTACTGCAGCCCGGGACGTGCCGGCGATGACGGATCGATCTGCCGCGGCGGGGATACCTGGCACGGCGCGGATCTCAGGTCCGGAGCCCTGCTCGACCGCCGCACGTTCGGCACCGAGGCGGAGCTGCACGCCGCGATCGAGCTGTCGCGCAACCTCGCGGCGCCGGTGGTGCACGACCCGCTTCCCCTGGCCTCGGCAGAGACTGACCGCGAGCGAAGGCTGGTGCTGCTCGCCCGGGCGGCCGACGCCCGCACGGCCCTGGCTGCGGACTGGTTCGGGCACGCGAGGAGCATGCGGGCGCCCGGCGCGGACCTCGGCGCCTGGGCCGCTGCGGTCTCGCGGGACGGAGACCGCAGCGCCGGGATGCCCGTCAGCCGCTACGAGCTGATGGAGCTGCTGGCGAGCCGCCGCTTCGACGACCCGGAGCTGTTCGTGGCGCTGCAGGAGATGTCGGCGGAAAGCCTGCTGCGCGAGCTGGTCATGCTCCAGTCCATCGATCTGATGCTCGACTGGGAGCGCTACCGCCTGGACGAGCGCCGGGGCGCCATGGAGGCCGCCCGCCTCGCGCTAGCGACCGAGGAGATGCGGCGCCTTCCCGGTCTCACCGATCCGGGCGCTGCCCCGCGATGACCGTGCGCCTCCTGCGCCTGCTCTTCGCGCCCGAGATCGGCCGCAGCCTGGGCGAGGTTGCGAACGCCGCCCGGCGCCTGCGCGCGAGCGTTCGCACGCTCTGGTACGGGGTACCGGGGCGTTCCCCTGAACCGGGGAGTTCCCCTGTACCAGGGAGCTCCCCTGTAGCAGGGAGTTTCCCTAAGGCGCGTGGAGAACGCCGCTGGCGGCGCCTGCTGGAGCGGGAACGGCGGCCCCGCGTCCTGCTCGGCACTGCGCTCTCGGCCCTCGGCATGGGGCTTGCGGGGCTCGGAACGGCCGGTCTGCTGGCAGGGCCTGCCGGTGCACAGACCATCGATCCCGACATCTTCGCGGCAAGCGACAGCGCCACACGGGACCTGCTGGGCTTCCTGAGCGAGGTGGACGTCGCCCGCCACGCCGTGCTGGGCGACATGCTCTTCGTCTTCAATGGCGGGGTGCTGGTGTTGGCCGGTTTCCTCCTGCTCTGGCACACGGTAGCAGGGGCCGTCGACACCGCCCGCACCGGGCGCTGGGGCTTCGGGGCCTGGGGGATCGTGCGCATCGTGGTTGCGGTGGCCCTCATGGCGCCGCTGCCAGGGGGCATGAACGGCGCCCAGCACGCGGTGGTCGGACTGGCCACCCTCGGCGGCGATTTCGCCGGCGCGGTGTGGACCCCCTTCTCGGAGCAGGCGCTGGGGCGCGGCGATCCCATCGCGCCCCGCCCCAAGGCCGCCGCATGGCGCTCCGCCATATCCCGCGTGCTGCTGGCCGAGACCTGCCTTTACGTCGCCAACGCCAACGCGCGCCGCATCGGCGACGACCCCTACATCGAGGTGAACGACGAGCGCATCGAGGGCGCGCTGCTGCTGCGCTACGACGGCGATGGGCGCGGCATGCCCCGCGACCTCTGCGGGGCGGTGCGCTTCGACGGCCTCGACGGCGAGGGATCCAGGGGAATCGCGGCGCACGGCCATCGCCGCGCCATGGAAGGCCTGCTTCCGGGCATCCGCGGCCTCGCTGCAGATCTGGGCGAGCGCTTCGTGCCGGGCTCTCCCGTTCACGGACAGCCATTGCCCGACGTGGAGGCGGCGATGGACGCACGCGGCCTCGCGCAATCCTACGAGGCCGTACTCGACGATGCGTTGAGCCGCGCGGCATCCGAGGAGCGCCTCGCGCTCGAGCGCGCCGTTGCCGAGGATGCGGCAGGCTCGTCGTGGCTCGCTGCCGCGGGCTTCTTCAACACCATCGCGTCCCGCACCGGCCTCTTCCAGGCCGCAGCCCACAATGTCCCCGACGCGGCGCTCCCGCTGCCGAGCCTGGAAGAGTGGTCGCCGCCTGCTGCGGCGGCGGTCAAGGGCGTGCTGGGCGCGCTCGCGTCTTCGCGCACCTGGGCACCCGTGTTCTTCGCCGCAGGCGCCGGCGTGACCGGCACGCTTCCAGCCGCAGGCGGGGGCGACGGCGGCCTGGTGGCCGGCCTCTTCGAGTTCATCGACCTCGACGCCGTGGTGATCGCCGACAGCGGCAACCCCATTGCCGACCTCGCGGGCTTCGGCCACGACCTGATCGCCTCTGCATTGGGCGCCATCGGCGCCATCTCCGGCGTCGCCGTGGGCTCCGGTCTGCTCGAGTCGATCCCCTTCTTCGGCAAGGGCCTCGATGCCTTCGAGAGCGTCTGGCGGGTCACCGACGGCTTCGTCTCCACCATCCTGGGGTTGATGCTGATCGCGGGCGCCGTCCTGGCCTTCGTGCTGCCCGCACTGCCCTTCATCCGCTTCCTTTTCGGCGTCTTCGGCTGGCTGGTGAACGTGGTGGAGGCGGTGCTCGCCGTCACCGTGTTCGCCGCCGCCCACGTGACGCGCGGCCAGGACCGGGGGCTCATGGTGCCCGCGACGCGCCAGGGCTGGCTCTTCCTGCCGGGGCTGATTCTGCGCCCGCCGCTGATGCTCTTCGGCCTGATCCTCGGCTACTTCGTGTTCCTCGCCGCCATCGGCCTGCTGAATGCCATCTGGCTGCCGCAGCTGAGAGACGCGGGCGCGTCCGACGGTCTCGGGCCCATCGGCTTCCTCGCGATGCTCACCCTCCAGGAACAATTTTTTGTCGCGCTGAGGGCTCGTGATGGGTGAGGTCGCGCTCGCTGCTGGTGGTTCGGGGGAGCCCCGAACCGGCCTGGGCGACGTCACGGTGGTTGCCCGAAGCCGCCGGACGGCGTTTTCGGCCTCGACGGGCGGAGTGGTTTCGCCGCGCCGCCCTGCGGCACGTCCCGGTGCGGCGGTGGGTCGCGCGGTATCAGCCGATGGGCGCGATCATGATCGCGTCGAGGGCCTCCTGGGCGCGGGCGGCGTAGTGCCGGTTGGCCTCGGGTATGTAGCGGAAGCGGCCGTCGCAGCGCACGATGGCGATGGCCGCATTGCTCAAGCAGGCCAGATTTCTGGGCAGGTGGCGCACGTACGCCCGGCAACGATCTTCGTCGTAAGTGAAGTCACGCACATAGTGCAGGCGGTTCTCGATGTGCCAGTGGTTGCGCACGAGGTCGAGCAGCTCCTCGGGTCCGGCGCGCTCGGCGCCGAGCGAGGTAAGGCTCCAGGTGACCTCGATGCTGCGCTTGCCGGTCTTGAGGATCTCGCGCTCACGTTCGATGCACATCGCCTGGCGCCGCCCGTGGAGATTGGCGTAGCCGTCCCACTCGGCGGCGGAGAGGTCGACGACGGCGCAGCGCCGGCGCTCGATGCGGCCATGGCCCTTGTCGACGGTTTCGTGCCAGGCCGCATCGCTGAAGTCGATCGCCTTGAGGTCTTCGAGGATGGTCTCCTGGTTGTCCTTGACGGCGCTGACCACATAGTCGGCACGGCGCCCGAGCAGGCAGCGCGCGGTCTCGTGCTGGGCGTGCATCGCATCCATGGTGACGATCCGTCCCGTGAGATCGAGACCGCCGGAGAGTTCGCGCACGGCCGGGATTTCGTTGCTCTTGGAGTCGACCTCGACCTGCCCGAGGACGACGCCGGTGTCATGCTCCACCGCCGCGACCATCATCCTGCGCCCGTCCTCGGTCTGCTTCGAGGCGCCGCGCAGGTCCTTTCCGTCCACGGCGACGGGCGCGTGCGCGCTGTCGTGCTGGCCGGTCCACTGGCCGATGGCGTTGTCCAGGGTCTCCGGCGGCAAGGCGGCAAGGACATTGTGGAAGGTGGTGATCGCGGGTGGGGTGTAGCGTTGCTTGGAGGGGCTCCAGAAGGCGCCCACCGCCTTGAGCTGCTCCTGGGAGAGCAGGGCGGCAAACTGGGCGAATGCGTTCACCCCCCGGTAGCCGGCAAGCCGGGCGGCAACGGCAAGGGTCAGAATGGTGTTGAGCGCATAGCGCTTGCCCCGGGCATGGCGGTACTCGGGCACCTCGCCCAGACACTCGAACAGGCTGCGCAGCCGGGGCGCGGCCATCGGCTCGCTATGCTGCTCGGTGCTCCAGTTTGCCGGCATCTCAACCGTGCTCAGCGCCTCGGGGGCGCCGTCTGTCAGTTCGAACACGAAGACCTCCTTGGGCTGGCCGTGGTGACGCCAGCGCGCCGCCCCTCCGGGCTCGCGGGCAAAGCCGCGCGTCAGCCCGAGCGAGCGCCAGTTGGCCGCGCGGTAGCAGGTGCCGGCGAAACGCGAGACGTCCACAAAGGTCTCGGCCAGAAGAGCCGGATATCCGTGCGCCGCCTGCATGTCCTTCGACAGCCGCCGCAGGCTCAGCCCCAGCACCCGCGAGGCCAGGTTGGGCACCCGCTCAGGCGTCAGGATGACGAAGCGAGAGTTGTTGGCGATCAGATGCAGGCGCCGGAACTGCTGCTCGGCCGACCACCCGATCCAGCGATCGCGCGCGCCCAGCTTGAACGCGCCGGGCTGCCAGCCGATCAGTGCGAGCCAGATCTCGCCATGCACCGCGACATGGCGCAGGCCCTTGCCGATGACGCCGTGGAACGCCAGGTAGTGGTGCTCCTCGACCAACCGGTCCCAGCGCCGGTGCTCGCGCGCGCCCCAGGTCGGGCGCACCCTGACCGCGCGCAGATCAATGGACGAATCCAGAGCCGGCAGCGTCGCCATGACCGGCACACTGCCACATCGAAAACGGAATGGCCAGCCCCGACTTCAACTCACTTTGCTCGACGGGCGGACAATAAATTCGCCCTGGCTCACCCTCTACGTGATGCTCTGCTACGCGCTGATGAACGGCGCCTTCAAGCTGATCGACCTGCTGCCTTCGGCGGTCCTGGAGTGGATCGGCGGGCGGGCCGGAGGCGCGGACGGCAGTGCGGAGCGCCTTGCGGGCGCCGTCACCGGCGGCATCGCGCGTGCCGGCAGCGGGCGCCTTACGGGCCGGCTGCGCGGCGGCTCGGGCTGAGGGGGACAGGGAGTGGGTAGCTCTGAGCACCGGGCCGTCGGCAGCGACGGCCGCCAGTCAAGCGTGGCAGCGATACGGGGGCCGCGCCCTGGAGCCCGGCCCCCGGAAACAGGGAGATGCCAATGAAGAAAGGCAGCTTGCCGACAAAGGCCATCTTCGCCGACCGGCCTCTGGTGGTCAAGCGGCGCTCTCCCCTGCGGCCGGTCCGGGATCCATGACGATGCCCGGCGGCGTCCAGCCGCAGTCACCACGGTCGGGGCCGCAGCGGCGCCCGCTCAAACGATGCCGGGGGCCGCCCGCGAACAGGGACGGGCAACCCCCGGCACGCAACAGCACGACTGAACGTGCATCACGAGGACTCTCAGGGTGACCGAAGGGGGACGTGCCCGTCAAGCGCTGCCGCAGGCAGTGCCGCAGGCAGCCGCTTCGGGCGATTGGCACAGTCAACGCCGGAGGCAGGCGGCCGCACGATCCGGCCGAAGCCTGCCTCTACGCGAAGCGCCGGGGGCTACCCATGAACCGGCCCCCGGCGCCAACATCACCGCTGATGTGAAAGGAACGAGAGGATGAACACGGAACAGGACGCACCGGTCAAGCGCCGCCGCAGGAAGGCGGCCGCTCCCTCCGGCCCGCAGCCCGCGTGGCCGGGCGATGCGGAGCACGTCGAGGCCGGGGGCGTGGACTTCGAGGCCGTCGCCCACGTGCTGGCCAACACCTGCCGATGGGGCGGGCGCACGCGCCGCTTCCTCTCCGTCGCACAGCACGCGCTCATCGCTTCCGAAGAGATCGAAGCGCTGGAGGGGATTGCGGACGGCGACCGCCGTTCGCTGGCGCTGTACGCGCTGCTGACGGACGCCCGCGCCGCCTGGCTCGGCGACGGGGAGGGAGAGAGCCCGGCCTCGACCAGGGCGGCGGCGCGCGCCAGGACGCACGGCGAGACGATCGACCGCGTGGTGCGCGAGGCGGCGGGTCTCGATCCCGAGCCCCCGCAGGAGTGGGCCGAGGTCCTGCGCTTCGTCGACCGCATGACCGACGCCGCGGAGCGCCGCGACCTCGGTGCAGGTGCGGGCGGCTTCCCCTTCCCGCCGCTGCGCCGCACGATCCGGCCGCTGGCGCCGGAGGCGGCGGCCGAACGCTGGCTCGCACGGCTCAGGGAACTCGGCGGCGATGGCAATGACGGCGGCGGCACTGCCGCCCCTGCCGGCGCGGAGGGCTCGTCATGACCGGGGTGGGCGGAGACACCGGCCGCGGCCTCCGGGTCGCATCCCGGGGCTTCCGCACATGGTGGAAGCTGTCCTGGAAGGTCGTGACCTTCGTCTTCTTCGCGGGGCTGGCCACCGCAGTCTGGAAGACCACCAGCGATTACACAAAGCATGACTGGCACGTCTTCGGCGTCTACGCGCTGTGCGAGTTCATGCTCGTCCTGCCCTTCGATCCCGACAAGACCAAGACGATCCGCGACCTGGACGGGACGGTCGAGGTCGAAACGATCAGCTTCATCGCGGACTTCGGTCCCATTCTCGACCTGCGCGACCGCATGGTGGGCGACGCCGTCGACGGCGCCCTGCTCGGCGGCGGCAGCGCCGCGGGCCTCGCCGCCGCCGCCCTCTTCGGGCTGCGCCTGTTCGGCCGCAGGCTGCGGCGAGGCCGCCGCCTGCGCGGCGGCGAGCTGGCCACGGCAGAGGAGCTCAGGCATCGCACCATGCCGTTATGGCGGACCATGATGCTGCAGCTCCGGGGGCCGGACGCCGCCCCCTACACCGTCGCCGGCATCCCCTGGCCGAGGAAGGCCGAGACCCTGCACACGATCGTCTCCGGCACCACGGGCTCCGGCAAGACCGTGCTCATCTCGGACCTGGTCGAGCAGATCCGCTCACGCGGCGAGCGCTGCATCGTCTACGACAAGATGGGCTCCTATACCGAGACCTTCTTCGACCGCGACCGCGATATCCTCCTCAACCCTCTCGACGACCGCTCGCCCCGCTGGTCGCCCTTCCTCGAGGCCCGCACGGACCGCGACTTCGACACGATGGCGCACGCCCTCATCCCGAAGCAGAAGGATGCGGCCGATCCCTTCTGGATCACCGCCGCGCGCCAGCTCTTCTCGCGTGGCGCCGCCGTGCTCTGGAAGGGGGGCGAGACCCGCAACCGGGTGCTGCTGGACCTGCTGCTCAAGACCGAGCTCACCGAACTGGCGAAGGCCATGGCGGACACCGAGACCCAGTCGATCGTGGATCCCGAGAACCCCAAGACCGCGCTCTCGGTGCGCGCCATGCTCACCGCCAACATCGGCACCATGGACCTGCTCCCGGACGAGGGCGGCGCCTTCTCCATCCGCGAGTGGATCGAGCACGACGGCGACGGCTGCCTGTTCCTCACGTCGAGGGGCGACCAGCACGCCAGTCTCAGGGGCCTGATTTCCACATGGCTCGAGATCGCGGTCAACTCGCTGCTCTCGCTGCCGCGCGGGGACGACAGGCGCATCTGGGTGATCCTGGACGAGCTGCCGACCCTGCATCAGCTTCCGAGCCTTGAATCCGGATTGTCGGAGACCCGTCAGTTCGGGGGCTGCTTCGTGCTGGGCGTTCAGGTGTTCTCGGCGCTGCGCGACCTCTACGGGCGCCACCTTGCGGAGACGATCTCGGGCCTCTGCGGCACCCGCGTGGTCCTGGCGGCGCCCGACAAGGATACGTCCGAGTGGTCGGCGCGGAGCCTGGGCAGCGTCGAGATGGAGACCCTCTCCGAGGGCGTGAGCTACGACACCCCGCAGGGCGGTGTGACGCTGAGCACGCGGCGGGACGAGCGCCCGCTGGTGCTGCCCTCGGAGGTGTCGCGCCTGCGGAACCTGTCGGGCTACATCAAGCTCCCCGGCGACTTGCCTGTGGCCAGGATCAGGCTGGTGTACAAGAGCCGGGACAGGGTGGCCGAGCGCTTCGTGCCGAAGGCGGAGCCTGAGCGGGGCGGAGGCAATTCGTGCAACGCCACTGAAGAGACGGCCGCAGGCGGCGCTCGCCCTGAGGTGGACGGCGCGAATGGCGCAGGTGCTTCTCCCGCAGCGGGAGTGCGGCAATCCGATCCGCCGCCGACGGCTGCGGTACCGGACCGGGAAAGGGCCGCGCCGGCCGGACCGGACGTCGAGAGGAACGTGGCCGGCTTGCCGACGGCTGTCGAGGCCGCCGGAGCCGCGTCCGGGGAGGCGGACGCGCAGGGCGGCGCCGATGTCCCGGAAGCGGCGGAATGGGTGCAGGACGGCGGGCCGAATTCGGGCGCCGGCAGGGAAGCGCAGGACGAGCCGCCGTGGTTCCTGGAGGCGTTCGCAGCCTCGGCAAACGCGCAGGATGTCTGGCCCGAGACTTCATCCCGGGGGCAAGCCGGCAGTGTACAGGAGAACGGCGCCGAAGAAGCCCGGAAGAAACGGGCGACGCAGGCGGCCGGTGGCGATGGGAGGGAGTGCGGCTCTGCGGATGCGGCTCCGGGAGGCAGGCAGGACCGGCGCCAGCCGAACGCGTCGGCGCGGGCTGACGGCGAGCGGCAGGCTCGACGGCCGCTCTGGCTCTGATGGTCGTTTCCATCGGCGCCATCGCCTCGGCCGCCCAGGGCGTGTCCTACTTCGAAAGGGACGGCTACTACGCCAGGGGGGACCCCGCGCACCTCGACGCCAGCGCCTGGGCAGGCAGGGGCGCCGAAGCGCTGGGCCTTCGGGGCCGCGTCGAGCCGGAGGTCTTCAGGGACGTCCTCGAAGGCACCGTGCCGGACGGCTCGGGGCGCCGGCTGGGCCGCCGCGAGAAGGACGGTGCCTTCACGCACCGTCCGGGCAGGGACCTCACCTTCTCGGCCCCCAAATCGGTTTCCCTCGTCGCCATGCTCGGCGGCGATGCCGCCGTCGCCGCCGCCCATGACGAGGCGGTGAAGCGCACGCTCGCCTGGCTGGAAGCCACGACCGTTCAAACCCGCATGAATGACGCCGATACCGGTCTCCTGGTGCATGCCGGCGGCCAGAAGATGGTGGCGGCCACCTTCCGGCACGAGGTCTCGCGCAACCTCGACCCCCAGCTCCATACGCACGCGGTCCTCGCCAACATGGTGCAGGGCGAAGACGGCAAGTGGCGCACCATGGCCAACGAGACGCTCTACCACCGGAAGATGCTTGCCGGCATGGTCTACCGGAGCGAGCTGGCACGGGGATTGCAGGAGCTGGGTTACGGCATCGAGAAGACCCATGCCGACGGGCGTTTCGAGATCGCCGGCGTGACGCGGCCCGTCATCGACGCGTTCTCGACGCGGCGGGCGGAGATCGAGGCGGCGATGGACGCGGGCGGCCTGGGAAGTCCGGCCAGCGCTCCGCACCTGGCGGCGCGGGCGGCGCTGATGACCCGCGCCCACAAGCGGGATGTCGACAGGGACGCGCTTCGCGCGGCCTGGCGGGAACAGGCGGCGTCGCTCGGGTTCGTGCCGGACAGGGTGGTCGAGAAGGCCCGGGAGCGGCGAGAGCTTGAAGCCGGGATCGGGAATCAGGCCCCGGACGTGTCATTCGGCAGGGAGGAGGCCCGGAGCGGCGATGCGGGCCTCGGCCGCGTGCAGGCGGAAGAAATGCAGCGGGACGGGGGAACACCCCGGTGCAGCGATGCGGCCCTGCATGCCGTGTCGTGGGCGATGGAACACCTCTCGGAGCGCGAGGCGGTATTCGCGCAATCGGATCTTCTGGCGGGTGCGCTGGCCTGGAAGCCCGGCGCCGTCTCCATCGAGGACGCAGGAAAGGCCATCGACGCCCTGCAGGACCAGGGGCGCCTCCACGCCGCACCGGCGTTTTGCGGGGGCGACGGAATGACCACGGACACCGCGGTCGCCGACGAGCGCGAGACGATCGGCCTCATGCGCAGAGGCCAGGACCGGGGACAGGTGCTGATGCGCCGGCGCAAGGTGCACCAGCACCTGCACAAGGGACCGCTCACCGAGGGCCAGAAGCAGGCCGTCACGACCATCCTGTCGTCGGAGAACCGGGTCGTGGGCGTCCAGGGCTACGCCGGTACCGGCAAGACCACCATGCTCGACCGGGCGCGGGTGCTCGCGGAGAAGAGCGGATACCGCATGACGGGCCTCGCGCCCTCGGCCTCTGCCGTGCAGACGCTGGCGGCCGAGTCCGGCATCGGGAGCGAGACCCTGCAGGGGTTCCTCGCGCGCAACGCAGGCGTCGCAGAAGGCCGGCTGACCCGCAAGGGCGCGCGCGACATGCGCGCCGCCTTCGCGAAGACGGTGCTCGTGGTGGACGAGGGCTCCCTCGCCTCCACCGTGCAGGCCCGCGACCTGCTCAGGATCGCCGACACCCTGCGCATTCCCAGGGTCGTGCTGGTCGGCGACGAGAAGCAGCTCGACGCCGTGGATGCCGGCAAGCCCTTCGCCCAGCTGCAGCAGGCGGGCATGCAGACGGCTGTGATGGACGAGATCATGCGCCAGCGCGAGCCCGCGCTGAAGGAAGCGGTTGAGGCAAGCATCGCGGGCGATATCCGCACGGCCTTCGAGAAGCTCGGCTCCCATGTGGCGGAAGTGAAGGCGGACAACATCGCAGGCGCCGTCGCTGCGCGCTGGTTGAAGCTCTCGCCCGAAGAGCGCGAGAACACCGGCGTGATGGCGCCGAGCCACGAGCTCCGCGTCGCCGTCAACGGCCACATCAGGGAGCGCCTTGCGCGAGAGGGCGGGATTCACGGCCCAGCCTTCCAGGGCGAACGGCTGGTCAGCCGCGGCTACACGCGGGCGGAGAAGGCGCTGGCCGCCAACTATGCGCCCGGCGACGTGGTGGCCTTCCACCGCCCCTACAGGCGGCTCGGCGTGGACAAGGGAGACGAGCGCCGCGTGGTCGATGTCGACCGCAGCAGCCGCACGGTGATCCTCGAAGGCAGGGACGGCGGCACCGTGGCCTGGAGGCCCGGCGAGGTCGCAGGACGCCGTGGCGGCAGCGAGGTCTACCGTGCGGAGCCGATCGAGCTGCGCGCGGGCGACCGCGTGCGCTGGACCCGAAACGACAGGGATCTCGGGCTGGTGAACAGCCGGACCGCCGAGGTGGTCCGGGTGAGTGCCGACCGCGTCTCCCTGCGGCTAGAAGACGGGCGGGCGCTCGCACTCGGCAGGCACGCCCCGCAGCTGCGCCACCTCGACCACGCCTGGGCATCGACCGTGCACGCGTTCCAGGGGCGTACGGTCGACTACGTCATCGCTGCCATGGAAGCAAATCATCCTCACCTGACCTCGCAGAAGAGCTTCTACGTCGAGATCAGCCGGGCGCGCGACCGCGCGGAGCTGGTGACCGACGACGCGGCCCGGCTGCGCGAGCGCCTCGAAGCGACCACAGGCGAGCGGGCCGCGGCGCTGGAGGCGCTCGAGTCGAAGGAGAGGGACGCGCCGGCGAAGGCTCCCGAGGGAGTGCAGCGGCCGGCGCCCGAGAGCGTGAACGAGGCCGGGCGGCAGCGGGCGGAACTGGAACGCGAAGCGCCAGCGCAACCGCCTGTCGAACGCAGCGGTGAGGATCGGCCGGCCCGGGATCGTCTGCCGTCCGAACCTGCAAAGGATAAAGCGGTGGAATTGGATTTCGGACTCGAACTCGAGCTCTAGCGGCATGGGAGCGGCGCTGCCGTGGACGGCGGGGGTGCCCCGGCAGGCGGCGGTTGCTGCGGCTCCGATCCGCGAGGACGATGTCGGGCACCAAACCCGGGCGGAGGCGCGGGTCCTGAGTGTCGGGACGCGCAGAGCGTCCAATGAGCGCGTGCGCGGCGCACGCGCGAGCGCAGAGGAGGAAGGCGATGTGGATCGACAGGTACCTGTTCTACGAGGATCGCGACGGCGAGTGGAAGGACGTCGGCCACGACCGGATCGGGGCCTTCCACGGTCCCGTCGTCGTCCTCGGCGATCCGGGCGTGGGGAAGACTGCGCTGCTGCGCCGCCTGTGCGAGCAGCCGAAGATGACCTATGTCCATGCAGCCGCGCTGGTGCGCGCCCGGGAGCCCGAAGCCCTGCTGCCGGAGGCCCGGCAAGTGGCGGTGGACGGGCTCGACGAGATCGCAACCCCGGGCATGGGCAGCGCGGTCGGGGCGGTGCTGCGGCAGCTGCGCCGGATGGGCAGCCCGCCCTTCGTGCTGTCCTGCCGGACCGCCGAGTGGAGCGACGCCGTGGATCGCGCGCGGATCGAGGACGGCCGTGCCCGCGAGATCGTGACGTCCTACCTGATACCCTTCGACGGCGACGGGGCCCGGGCCTTCCTGGAGCACGAGTTTCCCGGGGGCCAGGTCCCTGCTCTGCTGCAGCATCTGAAGAGCCGCAGCCTGACGCACGTCTGCAGAAACCCTCTGGTCCTGCGCATGTACGGGGAAGTGGCGCGGGCGGGAGGCGGCATTCCCGAAACCCGCACCGAGCTTTTTGCCGGCGCCTGCCGCGCCATGCTCGGGTACGACAGGCACCAGAGCGTCGTTCAGCTCGTCCGCCGGGACGAGGACGACCTCCTGCTGGCGTGCGGTGCGATATGCGCGGCGCTGCTGCTGTGCGACCTCATGGGCGTGCACGACGGCCCCGGCGGGGAAACCCCCGCAGGCTACCTGAACGTTTCCGACATCGGCGGGCTGCCCTTCGCCGGCGCAGCGCCGGACGCGCTGAGAACGCGGCTGTTCCGGGACGAAGGGGACGGCCGTTTCTCTTGCGAGCACCGCGCGCTCGCCGAGTATCTCGGTGCCTGGTGGCTGACGCGCTGCGTCGACGAGGGTCTTTCGGACAGGCGGGTCCTCGCCCTGTTCGACAGTTGCGGCGGCGTACCGACGGCGTTGCGCGGAATTCACGCCTGGATCGCGCGGCTCAGCCCGGCGCTGGCCGAGCGCTGCATTGCCGCCGATCCCTATGCGGTCCTGCGTGACCGCGAGACCGAGACCCTCGACGAGGACCGGCTGCGCTCCCTTCTCGCGGCGTCGAAGAAGCGCTCGGGCGAGGACCCATGCTTCGACAGCGAAGATTGGGACGTCCATCCCGCCGCCGGACTGATGCGCAGGGAACTGAAGGACGACGTCATGGAAGTCCTGGCAGCGCCCGGCGGTCACGCCCAACTCTCGGCATTCCTTGTCCAGGCGATGGCCGGCACGGACCTGTCAGTGGAAGCCGGCCGGACACTCCAGGGCATCCTGCTCGACCGCTGCCGGGAGTATCGTGAGCGCGTTGCCGCGTTCAAGACGCTGGCGCTGGCGGGTGCCCTGGGCGACGAGGAGGGGCTGATTCTCCGCCTTCTCGATATCGGAGATCCGAACTCCGCGCGGCTGGCGTGCTTAATGCTCGCGGATGCGGCCGTCAACGTGCTGCCTGCGCGCATGCCGGCAGCAGCAGCCCGCAGGAAGCTGCGGCTCGTTTCCGTGGAGGGCCGCGACCCGGAGGCGCGCCCTGCCCAGGCGATCCGCGACGGTGCGTTCGGCGACCTCGACAACGCTCGCCGGATGGCGCTGGTCGAATTCATCGCCGCCGGCGCGCCGGCCATGATTGCGGAAGCCGAAGAGGGGGAGAGAGCCGCGCTCGCCGATCTGGCGAGACGCCTCGCGGCGCGGGTGCTGGAGAACGATCCGCATATGGCGCCGCAGAGGGTCTGGACATGGATCGGATGGACGAACGAGGCGGACGGCGAAGGCGAGCGCGCCCGCGAACGGCTGGCCGCGGTGTTCCGTGACGAGCGCGGGCTACGCGCAGCACTTCTCGAGCACGTGCTTCTGACGCCCCACCCGAACGGCATCTGGATGGCTTGCCGGGAGCTGGAGGAAACCGGGCTTGGTCTGAAGCCGGACGCCGACGACCTCGACGGCGTGCTGAACGCGGCGCGCGCCCGTGCGGAAGGCGGCATGATCGACCCGGAGACGTGGCAGGATTTCCTGGGGCTCGCGCAATCGGCCGGCACGAGTGGGGAGCCCGAGCCCGATGCGGCGGAGTATTTTGGGCTGGAAACGCCGGCGATCATAGCTGCCGGACGGCGAGCCGGACAGGGGAACACCCTAGTACAGGGAGACGGCGATGCGGGCGCCGGGTCGGCGCGGCAGCCGGACGGCAGAAGGTATCGCGATACGTTGTCCGAACAGACCGACAGGATCGCTGCCGGGGACTTCCGAGTGCTGGCGTTGCCCGCTGCCGTCTATCTCGGCCGGTCCGGCGCACTCGGCGGACACGCGAGCTGGGACCCCTCGGTGGCGCCCAACGAGCGGCTGCGGGATTTTTTCGGCGAGGAATTATGCGGGCGGGTGCTCGACGGTTTCGTCGCGGTCCTGGGACGCAGCGACCTGCCCGGGGCTGCGGAGATCGCACAAACCCACTGCGGGGGCGGCGAGCATGAGGCCGAGGCGCCGTTGATCTGCGGCATGGCCGTGGCGCTTGACCGGGGCCTGGCGCTCGACCAGGTGGAGCGGTCGACGCTCGAGGCCGCCCTGATGGCGTGGGGGCGCGCGCCAGGTTGCGCGTCCGGCGGACATCTCGACATCGGTCCTGCGCTCGAAGGGATGGTGTTCAAGAGCGTCAGCGACATCGAACGTCACTTCCGGGCGAGTATCGAGCCTCAGCTCGCGTGCAATGCGGACTATGTGTGCGAACTGGACCGTCTTGCCGATGAGCATCGGTGCGGCTTTGCCGGAGTGTCCGGCCTTCTCTCGATCGAGTGGCTGCGCGCCTGGCCTGCGATGGACGGGCATGCGCAGGCGGAGCTGTTGACCTGCGCGGTCGAGAACGCCCCGCACGGGGCGCTGCGCGATCTGGCCGTCGATTGCCGGGACAGGGTGCACCCGGACGAGTTCGCAAGGCTGAACTGGCTGTCGGTGGCCTGCATTCTGGACCTGGAAGGCAGCCGGGAAGCGCTCATGGCGGCGGCAGAGAACTGCCGGGGGTTCCTCGGGCACGTCAGGGAGAGAATTCAGGGCCAGTTTCGCTTCGCCGAGATGCCCCTGGAAACTCTCGTGTTCGTCGTGGAGGCCTTCGGCACGCGCTGGCCGAGGATGGTGGAACGGCCGGGAACCGGCCGCGCGGGGCGGGGCTGGAACGATCCCCGGGACGCCAGCGCGTTCATCGAGCGCACCATCTACGCCATCGCCAGCCGGCCTGAGCCCGGGGCGGAAAGCGCGTTGCAGCACCTCATCGCGAACCACGCGCCGAGCTATGCCGATACGGCGAAGCAGGCGCTGGCATTTCAGCGCAAGACGCGGCGCGATTGCGCGCACGAGGTTCCCACGGTCAACAGCCTCAGGGCGTTCATGTCGCAGCCACCGGGCGGGCCTGACAGAAATGCGGGGTCGGATTGCTGATCGGATTGCGACAGCGCGTGAGCGAACGATGATCCTCAATGCAGGCATGTCCGAAGTCTGCCGCCCAAGTTGCCGGTGACGCTCGTTCTCGCGACCCAACCGGCGAGACTCGGTCCGACAGCCAGCCAAGGAACGGCGGGACAACCTATCGGACGCTGTGATGGAGCCTCCCGTTAGGCACCGGTGGCAGCGCGAATTTCGTCAAGAAAGCGCGCACCGAAGCGCTCCAGCTTGCGTGGACCAACACCGTGGCATTCCGCCAGGGCTTCGGGTGTGCGCGGCAACAGTACCGTCATTTCCATCAAGGTACGGTCCGGAAACACCGCAAGCGGCGACATCTCCTCCGCTTGGGAGATTTCAAGCCGAAGGGCCTTGAGCTTGGCAATCAGTCCCGGATCATGTCTGTCAGAGAGATCGGATTCCGAGATCGGATCTTGCCATTCCGGGTCGTGCGAATCGTCGGAAGTCGCTGGAACACTCTTGG
This sequence comes from Alphaproteobacteria bacterium, assembly GCA_965207055.1. Lineage (GTDB taxonomy): Bacteria > Pseudomonadota > Alphaproteobacteria > UBA828 > UBA828 > WTGU01. The sequence continues at coordinate 792,410 of CBDBLP010000002.1, forward strand.
CAGCGTTGAGCACCGACAGAAAGCGCTCACCGTAGCGCTCGAGCTTCTCTGCGTCGACGCCGTAGCATTCTGCGAGCGCCTCAAGCGTCCGCGGTTGATTCACTGACATCTCCTGCAGGCTGAACTTATGGAGCACCGCATATGGCGGTAAATCCTCCGCTTGGGCGATATCGTGCCGCAACGCCCTGAGCCGATGGAACAGCCTCGCATCGAAGTCGCCTGCAAGAACCGGTTCCGCTGCCGTTCTTCCCTGTTCCGCATCACGGACGACCTCCACTGATGGCTTGATGTCAGCGGCATCTTTGAGCGCCGCCAGAAACCGCTCGCCATAGCGCTCCAGTCTCAAGGCGCCCACTCCGTGGCAGCCGGCAAGCTGTTCGAGACTTTGAGGATGGTGAGCGGCCATGTCGAGAAGGCTGCGATCGTGGAATACAACGAAAGCCGGCACGCCCTCTTCGTTTGCGATCTCAAGCCTGACTTGCTTCAGCCGCGCAAACAGCGCCGTGTCGATATTATCGGGCGGGCGTTCCTCTGCCTTTCCACGCTCCTTGGACGGCTTGGCGGCCTCTCCGTGCAACGCCACGCTCTCGGCCCCTCTCAGCACGGCGCGCCCCCGGCCGCCGAGTTGCAGCGCGCCGTAGCCGCCGATATCGATCTTCAGTACGTCGGCCGCTACGAGCTGGCGCAGATAGGAGCGCCAGAGCGGCTTGCCGATATCGGCGCCTACGCCAAAGGTCTGTAGCCGGTCGTGGCGGAACTGGAGCACTTTCTTCGTCTCCTCGCCGCGCAGCACATCGACCAGATGCTGTGCGCCGAAACGCTCGCCGGTGCGCAGGGCGGCCGACAGCGCCTTCTGGGCGATCACCGTGCCGTCGATCGTCTCGACGGGCGCGAGGCAGCGGTCGCAGTTTCCGCAGGGGTCGCAGGAGTCGCCGAAATAGCCAAGCAGCGTCTGGCGGCGGCAGCCGGCAGCTTCGCACAGAGTCAACAGTGCGTTGAGCCGCTGATGCTCGACCCGCTTCGCCTCCTCCGGCCGGTCGGAATCGTCGATCATCAAGCGGCGGATCCGGATATCGTCCATGCCGTAGAGCATGAGGGTTTCCGCCGGCAGCCCGTCACGCCCGGCTCGGCCGATTTCTTGATAGTAGGCCTCGACGGTAGACGGGATGTTGGCGTGGACGACAAAGCGGACGTCCGGCTTGTCGATGCCCATGCCGAAGGCAATGGTTGCCACCATGACGATGCCGTCTTCGGTCAGAAATCGGTCCTGGTTCCGGTCGCGGACGGCCTGGTCCAATCCGGCGTGATAAGGAAGTGCTGTGCACTCGCGCGACGACAGGCGCTGCGCCGTGCGCTCGGCCTCCTTGCGCGAGAGGGTGTAGACGATGCCTGACCGCCCAGGGTGTCGGTCCAGCAGAGCGTCGATCTGCCGTGCCACGGAATTCCGGGGGGCTATGCCGATCTGCAAGTTTGGACGGTCGAAGCCGGCGACGAAAATCTTCGCCCGACCGCCGAACAGCCGCTCGACGATGTCCTGCCGCGTAACGGAATCGGCAGTTGCCGTGAACGCACTGAGCCGGGCGTCCGGAAAATGCTCCCGCAGTTCCGCGAGGCGACGGTAGTCCGGCCGGAAGTCGTGGCCCCATTGCGAGATACAGTGCGCCTCGTCGATGGCGAACCTCGCCGGCCCATGCCGGGCGAGGCCATGCAGTACGTTCGGCTGCATGAGCCGTTCCGGTGAGATGTAGAGCAGGCGCAATCGACCGTCACGCAGTTGGCGGTGTGTCTCGGCAGCATCGGCCCGAGGCGTCGCAGAATTGAGCGCGCCGGCCGCCACACCGCTGAGGCGCAACGCGGCTACCTGATCGCGCATCAAGGCGATGAGCGGTGATACCACCACGGTCAGGCTCTCGGTCGCGAGAGCCGGAAGCTGGTAGCACATCGACTTGCCGGAGCCGGTTGGCATCACCGCCAGCACACTCTCGCCTGCCAGCAGTGCCCGGACTATATCCGCCTGTCCGGGCCGGAACCGGTCGTAGCCAAAGGTGCTCTTCAAGAGGGCAAGGGCAACGTCAAGAGTCGGCAATTGTGTTGCTCCGGATTGGCCGGGTTTTGCGATAGCCTGAAAACCCACGTTTAACCGGCAGAGCCAGTATGGGGCTTGTCCATCGTCGGAGATCGCTCAGGCGACAGGAAGAGTTGCGGCACGACCAACTCCCAGGTCTCCGAGCGGAGCTTCTTCTTGAGTTCCTCGTCGTCCTCGTCGTCGGCCCAGCGGATGAAGATTCCCTGCACCGACGCGCGAGCGATGGTCACACCGCGCGGCAGGGCCCAACTCTTCGCCATTCGGCCGACCTGGCGTCTCTCGTGATCGAGGACTTTCCACTGGCCGTCCTCACGCGACAAGGACAACGGGTCCCCGGGCGACAAAGCGGCGATGGCACGGTGGCATTCGCTTTGCGGCGCTCTCCAACCGGCGAAGGACAGGACGACGTCCTTCATGGTGCAATCGGCGATCCGGATGTCCAGCCGCCGGTCGGAGATGTCGGGACGCGGAGCCTCGCGCTTCAGCACCGACGGGTCGTTCCCAAGCGGCCTAAACAGTGACGCGGCGCGTTCCTCCCGCTTCGCTCGAAGCGGCATGTCCCGGACATGCGAGCGGCCGGCATCATCGAGTTGCACCAGCGCGAGGGTTTCGCGCGCGCGCGTCATCGACACGTAGTACAGACGACGTGGGGTATCGGGGTCTTCCGCGTCGCTCGTAGCCCTCCATCGTCCGTCGAGGATGACGACGTGATCGAACTCCAGACCCTTGGCGTGGTGGGCGCTCGTCAGGAGCAGCCCCTGCTGCCTGCGCCGTATCTCTTTGCTCCACTCGCCAAGCCAGTTTCGGACGTACGTGATCGGCAGCACCGCTGCATGGCCTTCTTCGAGGAGGAGCTCGTCGAGCGCCTGAGCGAGCAGGTCGCCCCATGGATCGCCGCCCGTGTCCGCGCGATGGCGTCGGATCTCCTGTGTCTCGATCGTCGTTAGGTCGCTGGCTTCCAGAGTTTGCAGGAACCGTTGCGTTTCGCGGGCTCGCCAGAACGACGAAAGCTCCTCGCGCGCGCTCTGCGCCGGTATTCCATGGACCATGCAGGCGCTTCTTGCCGGATCGAGGTCGGCCCAGTTCCGGGCGATGATAGCGCACCGGCTCCATTGCCAGTTGGGATCGAGTTCGGAGAGGCGTTTGAGTTCCTCGACCGCGGCCATGGCCTGCGAGAGTTGCCCCCCCTCGAGACGGAGTATCTGGACCCTGCCCTGCGCGACCTTGTCACGGGCGGTCCAGGCCCCTCCCGGCGGATCGGCGCGCCGGTGGGTGTCGATACGCAGCCGGTGGTCCCGCTTGAGACGCACCGCCGCGCCGTCGATGCACCGGCTCGCGGCATCGATGACGGAGCGGCTGGAGCGGTAGTTCTCGACGAGGTACTCCTCCTTCGCGTGGTATTCCTGGGCGAAGCGGCGGATGAAGCGCACCGACGCGCCCTTCCAGGCGTAAATGTTCTGATCGTCGTCCCCCACCGCGAACAGGTTCAACCTCGCATCGTCCTCGGCTAGGGTTTTCCCCGCGAGAGCGGCGATCAGCTCGTACTCGGGCTCGCCGATGTCCTGGTACTCGTCGACCAGAATCCAGTTGAGGCGCCCGAGCATCTGTTCCCGGCTGACGAAAGCGTTCGCCTCGTCGCTGCGTAGTAGCCGGGTGGCGTCGCGAAGGATGGCGTCGAACGTTTCGTCGCTCGGGTTGACGGCGGCTTGCGCGAAGGAAATCCCGAGAATCCGCATCGCAAGCGCATGGCAGGTCATAACATTGACGCCGCGCGCGTCCTTTCCGATCAACTCGTGGAGACGGCGCCGCGCCTCCACCGCCGCGTGGCGATTGTATGTGAGCGCCAGGATGCTCCCCGGGTTCTCGCGCCGCACGCGAATGAGATAGGCGATTCGGTGCACAAGTACCCGTGTCTTGCCTGAGCCCGGACCGGCGAGCACCAGTACATTGGTGCGCTCCCGGTCGTCGGCGACGATTCGCTCCTGGGTCCGGTTGCCGAGCTTCCTGACGATCGCCTCAAAGTGCTCGGGGAGAGTGTCGCGCCCGAGCGTCGTCTCCTGGCCCTTGAACCACTTGTGCACGAACGCCTTGTCGGCGAGTTCGAAGTAGTCCACCGCAAGGCGCAGAGCCAGGTGGATGTCGTCCACGCCGAGCTTGGCGTACTCGGTGACAACGTGGATCTGTGCGGTCTGCTCGGCGTAGTGTTCTTGCAGCGGCTTGAAGTCCGCGACCGTGAAGGTCCTTCCGTCCCGCGTGACCTTCAACGTCATCGCCGGCCGGAACACGGTCAGTCCGCGATTGAGAGTGACGACCTCCTGTTCGTGCATCCAGAGCAACGCGCGGTCGACGAGTGGCTGTGTGGTCTGGTTCTTCAACTCCGACTTCAGCACCAGATCGTCCCTGATTGCCTGCTCCAGAGCCCCATAAGTCGTTTCCACCAACAGGTCGACGCCGCGAACGCCGTCCGGCACCTTGCCGACCAGATGCTCGAGAAGCCGCGCGGCGCCGTCGCGGCGAAGTCGCGCGATGCGGTCGATCGAGGCCCAGTTGCGGCGGAGGCGTACTCCGATGGTCTCCATGTCGCGAGCGCGGATCTCGATACTTCGCTTCGCATCGGGCTCGTCGCGGCCGTCGGCGGAGAGGCTCCGAAGGAGCCTTACCAGTCGTTCGGGCAGTGGATTCTCGATGTCCTTCTCGCGAAGGCGCTGGGCGAGAGGGCGAAGCGCAAGGCGGGACCAGGTGTCGATCTCCTGGTCGGGCGCCTCCTCACGAAGCTCCGCGATGAGCGCCTCTTCCAACTCCCGGGCAAGCGTCAGACGCCGTGAGGAAGCGTTCTCGACGCCCGCGTGGACATAGACCGTGATGCGTATCTCGTTCGATGCGACCCCAATCTCCTCAAGCGTGCTGAACACCTTTCGAAGCTGAGCCATCGAGCAGCCGCAGTCATTCATCAGCTCGTCAGTGGAAACGCCGGTGTCCGGGTCCGCATGCGTCAGGGTTTGCACAACGCGCAGCATCTGCGTGCGCACGTCGGTTCGAATGTTGCGCCTGTGGCCTTCCCGCTCGATGCGTTCTCGTGCGGCGGCGAGGTTGGGGACACGCAGAGACGAGGGGAAGACAGACGTGTGGTTCTCGTCGCGCCGCGCGAGCTTCGATTCCTCCAGCCACGCGATCGCGGTCCGCACCCGGTCGTCGTCGGTGGCGCTGTCGCGCGCGAATTCGCCGTCATCGTCCTCGAGAAGGATTTCTCCCGCAGTCGCGATGACCGAATCCTCGGTGTCGCCGTGATGGCGACGGCGGCGGCGGTCGAGGCGGCGAATCGCACGCAGCACCGCCTGGATGTCGCGCCGCTCAAGGCGCGAACGCGCGGTGAGCGAGAATTGCTGTTCGGCATCCCCGGGCTCGAACAGAAGGAGGCAATGCGCGGGTGCGCCGTCTCTGCCCGCCCGCCCGGCTTCCTGGAGATAGCTTTCGAGCGAGCCCGGAATCTCGGCGTGCACGACCGCGCGAACGTCGGGCTTGTCGATTCCCATGCCGAACGCGTTCGTGGCGACCACCACGTCGATATCGCCCTCGTGGAAGCCGCGCTGTATCTCGCGTTTGCGCTCCGGCGAGAGGCCGGAGTGAAAGTGCTGGGCGGTGAGTCCTTTCTCGGCGAGCGCCTGGGCGGTCTCCTCGGTGTTCCGCTTGGTCGTGCAGTAGACGATGGCCCCGCCCGAGCCTGCTCGCCCAAGCGCGTCTTCGACCGCCCGATGAATGTGTTCGATCCGCTGCGATGCCGAAGTCGGCATCACCACGAACTCCAGGTTCCGGCGTTCTGAACCGCCGTCGATGATCTCGAGCCGCGCCCGAAGGGTTTGCTCGAAGTGGTTCTGGATGTCTGCGACGACGTCGTGCTTAGCGGTGGCGGTCAGGCACAGGATCGGCGCCGAATCCATCCCATGATGCTCGGCGATGTAGCGCGCGACGTAGCGGTAGTCGGGACGGAAGTCGTGTCCCCATTTCGAGAGGCAGTGCGCCTCGTCGACGACCCAAGCGCCAATTCGGCGTCCTGCGATCGCCTTTCTGAAGGAACGGTTGCGAAGCTGCTCGGGGGCGACCAGAACGATTCCTGCGTCGCCGAGACGGATGTGGGCAAGCGCTTCGGCCCGTTCCGGCATCGAGATGAGGCCGTTGATGGTGGTGGCGCAGGTGATGCCCTGGCGCCGCATGGCCGTGACTTGGTCGGCCATCAGCGCAACCAGCGGCGATATCACCACGGTGATCGCACCCGTCGCCTCGTAGCGCATCAGCGCCGGGAGCTGATAACAAAGAGACTTGCCGGTGCCGGTGGGCAGGATCCCAAGGACGTGCTCGCGGGAGAGGTGTTTCTCGACAATGGAACGCTGAAGACTCTTGCCGTCCCGGCTCTGGGGCTGCTCCCGGAAGCCCGGGAATCCGAACCAGCGCTTCAGTGCTTGGCCGGCATCGAGATGCTCAAAGCACCACGGACAGCTTCTGTCCCCGCAATGCGCCTCGCGGAGCGTCGTCGCGAGAGCGCTCGGCTCGAACCGCTTCTCGACATAGGGGGGGATGATGGAATTGCCTCCGGCTGCCGGCAGCCACGCCAGCAGATAGGTGAGCGCGAGGGGATGCGAGAGTGCGTCACGGGCGATGCGGGCCGCCTGGTTTGGACACCCGCGCGCCCAAAGGCACTTTATGATCGCGGGGATAGTATCCTCGACAAGCGGCGTTGCATCGGCGCCGCGGATCGTGCGGAAAAGATGGTCGAAGGCGTGTCCCTTGACGCCGGTGGCAAGCAGTGCGTGCCAGGCCAGCATGAGATCTGCGTCCTTCGATTGCAGTGCATCGACCACATCGGCGAGGAGTTCGAGTGTTAACTCCGCGTCCAGCAGGGGATTGTTGAACTGCACTCTCGCCAGCGCGGGTTCCTGGTACTGCTTGACGAGGCGATGGTAGGGGTTTTCGGGAGACGCCAGCGGGCTCAGGTACAGCGTGTCGATGGCGGGCAGGTCGAGCAGCTTGAGATCGGGAGCGTGCCTGGCGAGGAGTTCGAGGTCGTGTTCGATGATGTTGTGGCCGACCAGAAAAAGCGCTCCTTGGGCGAATTCGTCGAGCGCGGCCAGGGCCGCGTGCAAACCGCCGGCACGCCCGCGCCAGGTGAAGGCGGTGGAACGGTCGGTGCGTATCGCCCCGACCGCGCCGATGTTTCCCTTGCCCTCAAGGTCTATCGACAACAGACCGGCAAGGCGATGCCCTGCAAGACGCTTCCCTACACTGCCCTCATCGCGCCAGCGCTCGATTGCCATCGGTGATTTTCGTTCTGCCGCAGGTAACCGCGCCCGGATTGGACCGCACAGAGCGAGTCCATTGTCGCGAGCGCCGGGTGCGGCCGCGAGATGCACCCGCGAATCGCGTCAAGTGGGACCCTCGCTCGGGGTTGGCCTCTGTGCCGAACGGAATACGCGGCGTCAAGGCGACTCTCACGGAGACAAGCGGAGACTGGAACCGGCATCGGTCGCGAAGGCTTGGCGACGGTGCGCGCCTGTCCCATGCTTGCGTGCGAGCTCTCAGTATCAGGGTACCCAGGCATGGGTCTCCTTCACCGGCCGGCTCCTCATGGTCAATGCGAAGTGTCAGCGGGACTACAGCGCACGGTCTGTGGCGCAGCGACGGTGGCGTGGTTGAGGCGATCCAGAAACTGAAGGGCGGGCTGGATTCACGCAATCGAGAATCCGATCGCGCAAGTCTTGCAGAAGCGCCTTGCCGAGAGAAGCTCTGGGCTGGCCTGCGTTTTTCGCAGTGGCTTGCTTGGCCGCTCCGCTGGCTGGGCAGGAACGAGCAGACGCCGCTGCGGAATCACCGACCCCATGGTTACGGGATCGGGTCCGGAGGCTGGAAGTGGGGCTACGGGGGCACTCGCGTTATCGGTCCTCTCGACGAAATCCACTCGTGATCGGCACACGGGGCCGGCGGATAGGCATCGATAAACACCGATATGCCCATCGCATCGATCTCTCGTTGTCATCCAAACGAGGTTCGAGGGCGGTCGGAAGCTGGAGTCGAAGGCGCACAAGGCTCCCGACAGCGACCCGGTTTGCGGCAGAAGGCAAGCGCTTGGCCTTAATTCTTCCAGCAACGAGGGACGCAAGCGGGCGGTGTGGCCGCTCGTGTGCTCGCCGTGGGCTTCTCCCGCTTCATCAATGCCATGCGGGCCGACGGTCCGGCGCCGCTATGACGCGCTCAATTCTGCCCGCCCGAATGGCGGTACGACCGTGGAACCTCAATTCTTCCAGCAACGAGGGACGCAAGCGGGCGGTGTGGCCGCTCGTGTGCTCGCCGTGGGCTTCTCCCGCTTCATCAATGCCATGCGGGCCGACGGTCCGGCGCCGCTATGACGCGCTCAATTCTGCCCGCCCGAATGGCGGTACGACCGTGGAACCTCTCGCTCCCTGCGCCCCGACAGCCGTGTCATACGGGCAATCCATGCGAGGCGCTGAGCTCGGACTCGCAGCTCAATCGTCAGAGAGCAGCTCCGATTGAGCCTCCCTACCCGCCTGGAGCACGCTTTCGACGTCGTCCTCGCGACCCTGGCGGATCAATTCGTCGCGTTTGAGCGTGGAGAGAAAGAGGACGCCGCGAAACGTATGCTCGATCAGCTGGACCAGTCCTGGCGAGAGCGTGCTGCGAGTCATCAGGGAGTCGTCCTTCGCCATGGTCATCGCGGCGTTGCGCACGAACTCCGCCGGCGAGGCGATGTCGTGCCTGGCGGCGGCTTGCGAGACTTGTTCCCACTCGCGGTCCGAGAATCTGATCGAGCGAGAGGTTCGGGCGTCACCGTGTCTTGTTCTGGGAACCACTTCGGCGCCGTTGCCGTCGGTCTTCCTGTCGGTCATGGGTGTGCCCTCTCGGTCGTCATGATCGCCCCGGACTGATGGATGGCCAGCCGGTCGACGTCATCATACAGGTGACGAGGCGGGGGGAATCCGCGCATTGCGCAGACCATCGCAGGACAATTTTCCTTGAGTCGGTGAATGTCGCACGAATGTCGCTCGGCTCGACCTGACTGCATTTCAATGGGATAGGAGCGAGTGTCGAATGACATTCGCTCGATCCAACGCCACCATTTGGGGATTCGATGCAGTCTTGCCCTCTCCTGTCCGCCTATGTCACTCCATGCCGCCACTTTTTGGTTCTGCACCTTCAGGTGCGTCAGGTGTGAGAGTTCAAGCGGCTGCGCCGTAGAGCCGGGACTTGAGGGGGGCGAGAAGAGCGGTCAGGGCCAGCCCTGTTTCGAAGGCGGGGAGGCTCGTCTGCGGCAGGCGGTCGCGCGACTGCGGCGAGCAGGCGAGGGTTGGCCGGACGGCAACCGGGTCGACGCGCAGAGGCTCGCGATCATGGTCAGCTCAGTTGACCGATCACCATCGTCGTCGCGAAGGTCGGGCGATGTGACGCCGAGCCATTCAGGCGCGGCGTCACCGGAGTCGGGCAAGGCGTCGTGGCGCTCGTCGCCAACGGCGACGGCGCTGACGCCGATGGCGCACGCGGGCCGTGCACAAGGGCGTGCAGTTTATCTTGGGGAGGTGAACTGCCGAACGACATCGGTGGCAGCACTCGTGAGCGCACCATGGCCATCACCATCGCGATGGTGATCATCGGCACAGGCTGGATCGTACGCGGTCGATACCAGGGTCATCACTGTCGGGCGTGGTGACGCCGGGCCGTTCAGGCGCGGCGGCACAGTGGTCGGGCAAGGCGTCGCGGCGCTCGTCGCCATCGGCGACGGCGCTGACGCCGGGCACGCGCATGGGGTGCGCAGTTCATCGGGGGGAAGAGGAAGTGCCGCACGACGATGCCGAACGCACTCGTCGGTGCACGATCGCCGTCGCCGTGATCATGGTGACGAGCGTGGGCGTGCAGTCGATGCGCACGCCTGAGCAGCGGTCGGCCACGGCGACGTGAAGCTGGACCGCGGCCAGGCCTTCGCGGACTGAACCGCGGTCTGTCTCGCTTCCGCGAGGCGAGCGTCCAGCGACGGCGCGAAGCGCGGCGCCGGCCATCGCGCGCGCAGGAAGCTGACTGGTAGAAGTGCAGGCGAGCGAACACAGCGGTGCCCTTGCACGACGCCTGTCGTAAAGCACGAAGAAAGCGGCCGGTGCCGTGAGGCACCGGCCGCTTCGTCGAGGCGCGCGCTGCTTACGCGGCCTTGACCTCGAGGACGGGTATACCCAGCTGCTTCGCCTTGTCGACGAGGTTGCCGGTGATGCCGCTACCGGGGAAGGCGATGACGCCCTTGGGCAGCAGGTTGAGCAGCTCGTCGTTGCGGCGGAAGGGCGCGGCCTTGCCGTGCGCGCTCCAGTCGGGGCGGCAGACGATCTGGTTGACGCCGCGGGCGTCGGCCCAGCTCGCGGCGATCTTCTCGACGCCGGGACCGCCACCGTGGAGCAAGACCATGTCGCCGTACTTCGCGCGCGCCATGTCGAGCGTGCTCCAGACGGCGTCGGCATCGCTGACGGTCTTGCCGCCGGTGACGGCGACGAGCGTTCCCTCGGGCAGGTGCGCGCGGGTTTCGCGGTCCTTGCGGGCGCGGCGGAAGTCTCGGGCGTCGATGGCGGCGGAGGTGAGCTGTCCGGTCTGGCTCGTGTGCGAGCCGTGCCTCGGGCGCCAGAGGTCGCCGGTCTCGACGCGGTAGGCGTCGGCGGCGAGGTCGCGGAGCTTCTCGAAGGCGTCGCGCCTGTCGCCGAGGCTCTGCGCGCGGTCGGTCATGGTCTGCAACTCCCATGCCTTCACCTCCGATCCGTCCTGTGCCTTCTCGAGGTCGCGCATCTCGGGCGTGATGCGGTCGACGGCCCGGTCGAGGCGTTGCACCTGACTGTGCAGCATGTTTGTGAAGCCCCACATCAGGGCCTCGCGCTCGTCGGCCATCTGTGTGCCGTCTACGGTGATGCCGTCGACGATGACGCGGATGGCCTCGCTCAGCGCGTCGATGGCGTCGTCTTCGTCCCAGATGACCCTGCTGTCGAGCTCGCCGCGCTCGGGCGCTGCACCGTAGAGGGCCATGCTCTCGCAAACGGTTGCAGTTGCGGACGCGGTAGCGGTTGTGGTGTCGATCATGACGATCTCCTGTTGGTTCATCCTCCGGGGCCCTTTGCCCCTTCGTGATGTCCTTTCTCTTCACGCGCGCGCAGTGGAAGCACCTTCCCCTAGAACTCCTTGGACCGGATTTGGTGCGGAAGATGCCCGATGTTGGTGCGGAAGTCGGCGGTCTGTGAGCCTGGGAGGCCCGGCGCGCCGCCTTGGAGAGTGGCCGCGTTTCGAGTAGGCCTTCTCAAGAATTGCTAGCGCCGGGCCGACGCGCCGGCCCCGCGCTTCAGGGGCCGGTGCACCCCACGCGAGATCTTGGAGAGTTCACGTGAGCCGACTTCACGGTCGGGCATCTTCACGGCCGGTCCTAGGAGTTCTTGGGGAAGGCCGGAAGGAGCGGAGCGACTGGAGGACCCGCAGGGTTGCTGGAGTGAGCACGCGTGGAACACTCCGACATCACGACGGACGGACCTTTTGTTTCTGTTTCCTGCAAGCGGCGCGGCACCGTCTGGGCGATGGGAGGCGCGGCGGCGGCCGCGGTCCGGGCAACGGGATTGAGAGCGAACCGCTCCCGGTGCCGCCGATGACACCGCCGGTGGCGCTCGTCACCGCTCACAGCATCGGGTGGGTTTCGAGGAGGTGGCGGGCGACCTCGCGGACGCGATGGCGCTCATGAACTCTGACGGGGCCGCGGGGGTCTTCGCTGAGATGCACGACATAGAACACTTCACCGGGGATCAGGATGTCGTCCTGGCGATAGACGTCACCAACGTGGTCGCCGTCCTGATAGACCCGGGCCTCGTTCTCGCCCACCCGCCGGAACCTGATATCGCTGCACATGGTGCTCTCCCCGTAGCGTGATGCCGGCGCGGAGAGGATTCTCTCTCCTCTCCATGCGGCTTGCCCCTCGCCCGCTTCACCCGGTCTCCCGGTCTCTGAGCGCGGCCGCCGTCCAGGCGGCGAGCGCGGCGGAACCGAACGTGAGGAGGTCGTCATTGAAATCTTCACCCCTGGGCGAGATGACCGTGGCGTCGACGCCCGCCCGCGTGCAGCGCCGGGCGAGGCGGAGAGCCGCGCGCTCGCCTTCTTCATCGTTGTCCCTGGCGATGAGGAGGCGGGCCGTGCCGGCAGGCGGAGAGAAGGCGCCGAGGCTTCCGGCCGACAGCGCTGCTGCGGCGGCGATCGAGGGCACGGCGGTCACCAGGGACAGCACGGTTTCGATGCCCTCGCCGACCAGCAAGGTGCCGTCTGCGGGGTCGCCGAAGCGGACGGCATGGCCGTGCACGCGCCCGAGCGCCTTGCGCGGGCGCGAGACGCGGGCCTTGGCGGGACGCCGATGATCCAGCCATGTGCGCAGCACGCCGCAGACGGCGTTGCGATCGGGGCGTTCCCCCGCACCAGGGTGTTCCCCTGCGCCGCCGGTGACGGCGGCGACCAGGGCCGGCAAGCGGCGCACGCCGGCGCCATCCCTGTAGAGCAACGCCGGGTGGTAGCGCAGCGCGGGGAAGCGGCAGCGAGCGAGCCCGCGGGCGTGGAGGTAGGCTTCCGCGTGGGTGCCGTCGATGGCGCGGCACCGCCGCCAGAGGCGCCGCGCCGCCTCGGTGGCGTCGTAGGCATCGCCCACGCCCTCGGCCGGCGCAGCCGGCCGGGCGAGGAAGGCGCGGGCCTCGTCGAGCGCCGCGCGAAGCGTCGGCGCGTTGATGCGGTGGCGGATGATGTCGAGCAGATCGCCATGCTCGCCCGTGGCTGCGTCAGTGAATTTCCCCGGCGCACCCGGAGGCGCGAGGCGGACGTAGAGGGATCGGCCGCGCCCGCCGTCGAGGTCGCCCGCGACCCAGTACCTGCCCCGGCGGCGTCCGTAGGGCAGGTATCGGCGGCAGACCTCCTCGGCGCGCTCGGCGAGTGCTGCGGCGACGGAGGCCGCGTTCATTGCGCGCATGTCGGGAGCGGGTGGAAACCGACGGAGCCGGGACCGTGAGCGGAGATGGAGAGCATGGGGACCTCGCCGGACGCTGCGTGGGACGTGCCCGGTCCCGGCCTCACTCTTTCTCCTGGCGGAGCCGGAGCGGCGGGCGGCGCGCGAAGCGCGAGCCCCGCCGTCCGGCCGGCGAGGGACTCGGATCGGGCTGCGCAAAAAAACCCACCCCGCGCGGGAGGAACGCGGGGTGGGCTCTTCGCAGCGGGAGGGAGAAGCCCGCTAAACCCTTCTTCTAGAAGGGTATATCGCCTGCATCTGCCGGATCGACGGAACCGCTCTCGGCAGCCGGCGTAGCCTCACCGTTGGGCACCTGGGCGCCGTTGCCGTTGGCCCCGGCGGGACGATCAAGAAACTGCACGCGGCCACCGGGCACGAGCAGGATCTCAGTCGAGAACCGGTCGCTGTCCTCGCCGTCCTTGCGCCACTTGCGGGTCTGCAGCTTGCCCGCGACGTAGACCAACCGGCCCTTCTTCGCGTGCTTCTCCAGCATGTCGATCAGCCCGCTCTGGAAGCTGACGACCCTGTGCCACTCTGTCCGATCCACCCTCTCGCCGGATTGCCGGTCGATATAGGACTCGTCGGTCGCCACCGACATATTGGCGACGCGTCCGCCGGAGGCGAGGTTGCTGATGGTCGCATCGGCGCCCAGCCGGCCGATGACTTGCGCCTGATTCAATCCGAAAGCCATGATCGAGTCTCCTTACGATTCGAGTTGATGACGAAGGTTGACGAGCGCGCTGGAGCCTCTTCTCGGCCCCGCCCTGCTCACCTTCTCCAAGCCTCCCCTTACTCTCGTCTGCCGCCTGCTCTGAGACCCGCCGGGTTCACGAGGCCTCGCGGACCGCACGGCCGATGACTGCCGTGGCGCCGGTCCGGGATCGCGGATGTCGGGAGCACGATCGTCTTCGGAACGCCTGCGGCGGGTCCGCGCTCATGACGGCGACAGCGCCAAGAGCGGAACGTTGGAGCGGATCTCCACCTGGTCGGGACGCAGGCGGGCGAAGGCGATGCAGGCGGCGGCTTCGGATTCGGTCTCGAAGACCCCCAGCTCGTCGCCCGTCTCCAATTCGACCACGGAAATCTGTGGCGGCCAGAGCGCTGCCAGGTAGCGCTCGGGCGCGCGGGAGTTGGACCGATATGCGCAGCGGGGACATCGCGCAGCGCCACCCGTAGGCGCTCTGCAGTCCACACAGATGCCTTGGGCGCGCCGCTCGGCGTAACGCCTCTTGCTGACGGCGTTCTCGTGTTCGGGCGAGACGCGCTGCTTCTCCAGCGCGAGACATCGGCCGCAGCGCGACAGGCCGTCGACCGTGGGCTGCGTGCAGCGCACGCAGCGGCTGGCGGCGCGGCGCTCGACGTAACGCCGGCGGTCGAGTGCGCGCCGAGCTTCGCGGCATGGCTCGCAGACGGAGCGGTCGTCCGACGGCCGCCGGCGGCCGCAGCTTGTACAGAGCCCCGCATCCAGCCGTGCCCGGCGGCGGCGTTTGTCGCCGGCGCGGTCGGCACGGCGGCGCCGCTCCGGATCGCGGCCGCCATATTGCTTGCCCTCGGCGCGGGCCTTCGCACGGCGTGCCCGGTCGGTGGCCCGGCGCTTCTCGCCACAGCGATGGCAGAGCTTGAGGCCGGGCTCGGGAGGACGCTTGCCACATCTTGGGCATAGCCCCCGCTCGGCGCGCTCGGCACGGAGCTGTTGCCGTCGGCTGAGACTGCTGGCCCCCTCGTGGACCGGCTTCTCCACCGGCATGACAAGCCAGTCAGCGCGCGTTGCGCACGAGGCCCAGGCCCGCCGCGGCAACTCCCCACATCTGCACTCCAGAACGGGCAAGCTTCACCCCGGTGCAGACGATGATCTCGTCGCGTTCGGGCCGCAACTCCCGGACGGCCTTGCGCGAGACGATCTGCCGGCGCGGCCTGCGACCGCCCTTCGTCTTCGGCTGCCCGGCCTCGACGGGACGGATCTCGCCGCTTGGGAGGGAGCGATACGTCTCGACCACGTAGCGCTCGTCATCGAGGCCTCTGCCGAACAGGTGGACCAGGAACGTCTGCGCGTCGCGATGGAACATCCGGCCAGTCCGCATGATGCCGTCTCCCTCTCGTCCGTGGTCGCCATTGGGGAGACGCTCTTCGCAGCGCCGCCCCCGCCGCCCGCGTCACGGCGGACCTCTCCCTCCTTGGGGTGCACGGGCACGAGCACGGAGAAGGCAAGGGGTGCAGTCGGCGGAATCCCGCGCCCGGGTACGGCAGGCCGTGAGCGAGTCTGCGCAAGGCAAGGGCCGGGAAGGTCGGTCTCTATTTGCCCATTGGCCGTGCCGCCGTATTGTGATCCGGCACGACAGAGGATGTTCGCCGATGGTGATCGTGACGCGCGCCCATCTGGCGCTGGCCGTGCGCGAAGAGGCGGGACTGACGCGCCGCGCGGCGCGGATCCTGGTCGACTCCCTGCTCGAGGAGATGGCGGCATGCCTGGTGGCCGGAGAAGAAGTAAGGATCTACGGCTTCGGCAGCTTCGGGGCGCGCAACAAGGCGGAGCGGCCGTGCCGCAATCCGCGCACCCGGGAGGCAGCGCCGATAGCGGCGCTCCGGGTGGTGGTGTTCCGTGCTTCGAAGGTGCTGAAGAGGCGAATCGCCGAGAGCTTGTCCGGCAACGGGCAGGGGTGCATGGCATGAGAGCGGCGCCTGTCCCTGCGGGGAGATCGAGCGTGACAGTCGCGGCACGAGCGATGGCGCTGGGTACGGCCCTGCTGTCGCTACTGGCCGTGAGCGGCGATGTCGGGGCCGCCGGGGAGGATTGCTCGGCGGCCGGAGAAGCGCAGGCGATGAGCCGGCTGGAGCGAACCATTGCCTGGATGGTCTCGGAGGAGACCGACTACTGCCAGGGTGTGAAGGCGGTGGCTGCCGATGCGGCGGCGGCGAAGGGCTTCCTCGACGGGTGCAGCGCGCTGGACGCCGACGGCGCGAAGCGCAGATACGTTCATCTCACCTGGTACTGGGCCGATCAGGTCAGGAGAGAGTCCTGCAGGGAGTAGGCGGACGGGCGGAGTCGGCGCCATGGCCCGCGGGCCGGGCCGGCGCGACCGCGCGCGTCTGCCGGCCGGCGCGCCTATACCTGGAGGAATCTGCGTAGCACGCGCGTGTGGGAAGGGTGCGTCAGCTTGCGCAGCGCGGCGGCCTCGATCTGGCGGATGCGCTCGCGCGACACCGACAACTGCGCGCTGACCTCCCGGAGCGTGCTGTCGCTCTTCGTGCCGATGCCGAAGCGCATGCGCAGCACCCGCTCCTCCCTCGGCGTCAGGGTGCCGAGCACCCGCGTCACCGCCGCCCGCAGGTCGGACCCGATCGCCGCGGCATCGAGGGGCTGCACCGCGTCCTCGTCCTCGATCAGGTCGCCCAGCCGCAGGTCCCCGTCCTCGCCGCCGAGCGGAGTCTCGAGGCTCACCGTCGCCGCCGTCGCTGCCGCCGCCAGCGCGTTATGCACCCGCTCGAGCGGTATGCCCGTGCGTTCCGCGATCTCCTCCGGCGCCGGTGTGCGCCCCAGTTCCCTGCTCATGCGCCAGGACGCCCGCTTCACCCTCTTCACGGTCCGCATGACGTGCGCCGGGATGCGGACCGTGGGACCAGCCTCGCTGAGGCCACGCGCGAGGGACTGGTGGATCCACCAGGCGGCGTAAGTGGAGAACCTGAAGCCCCGGCGGTAGTCGAACTTGTCCACCGCATGCATCAGGCCGGCGTTGCCCTCCTGGACCAGGTCGGCGAGCGGCAGGCCCCGGTTCTGGTACTTCTTGGCGATCGAGACCACGAGGCGCAGGTTCGCCTCGATCATCTCATCCGTCGCCTGACGCACCTCGCGCTCGCCGCCGAGGACAAGGGCGGCCGTCCGCCTGAGGTCCGCAGGCTGCGCCGCGGTCTCCCGCGCCAGCGCCAGGATTTCGCGGCGCAGCGCCAGAACCTCGGGGCGCTTCCGTGCGGCCAGGGTCTTCCACCCCTCGCCGGGAAGCCGGCCCACGCGCGCGAGCCACGCTGACTCCAGCTCGCGCCCCTCGTACCGCTCAAGGAACGCCTCGCGCGGGATGCCGCACCCGGCGGCCAGGCGCAGAAGCGCGCCCTCGCAGCGGCGCAGGCGCTCGTCCGCGTCCCGTATCTCGTCGACCAGCGCCTCGATGCGGGCGTCGGTGAGGCGCAGGTTCCCCATTGAGGCAGCGACAGCGCGCTCCAGCGCGTGCCGGCGTCTTTCCTGCGAGGCCGTCAGCGTCCCGTTCCTCCGGGCCAGCTCTACGCGCTTCTCCCGAAGCTGGCGCAGCTTCGCATGTGCCGCCGCGATCCGGTCGAGGGTCTCCATGACGGCGGGACGGACCGCCTCTTCCATCGCTGCGATGCGGGGCGAGGCGGCCTCGGCGTTCTCGCCGACGCCGTGTGTGTCCGCTGCGTCCGCTGCCCCATCGCCCCCCTCGCGGCCGTTGCCGGCCTGGTCCCCGGCCCCGTAGGCGGCCGCGACGTCGATCACGTCGCGCAGCGCCAACGCGCCGTCGCGGATCGCGCCGTGCCAGGCGCTCACCGCCGCCATCGCCGGCAGGCTGGCGCAGAGGCCGTCCAGCATAGTGCGCCGCCCCGCCTCGATCCGCTTCGCCAGCGCTACCTCGCCCTCGCGGGTGAGCAGCGCGGTGGCCGACAGGTCGCGCAGATACATCGTCATTGGATCTTCGGAGAGATCGGTCGCGTCGATGCCCTGTGCGGCGGCTGCACCGGCCTCGCCGCCCTCATTGGTGGCAAGACCCTGGCGGAACGGCACCACCGCCGCGTTGCTGATAAGGCCGGCGCCGGCCTCGAGCTGCGGTGCAGCCTCTGCAAGGGAGAGCGGTTCGGCCGGCAGGGAATCTGGATCCGTCATGACGGTGAAGTTGCCACGTCCGGCGGTCATCGCGCCAGTGCCCGCTGGTGTGAGAGGCCCCGCCGCGCAGACTGCCGACAGGCAAGTGCGCGGCGGCGGTCGTCAGGCGCAGGCAACCAGCTCGTCGATGCGGTCGGCGATGCGTTGCGCTTCCTCGCGAAGCTCTTCCATGGACCGCTTTGCCGCATGGCCCCCGCCGCCCGCTGCCGGCCGGGCTTCGCCTCTCGCCGGCGTACGGACAGGGGCGCGGCGCGAGATGCGCAGGGGTAGCGGACGCCGGCGCTTCGTCATCCGGGGACGCCCGAGGCGGAGGACGGGGCTGGCGCCGGTCTGTCGCGGTGTCCCGGCCGTGGCTATGATGGCGGCCCTGCGGCGGGGACCGCTCGGCCGCAGTCATTCGGCCGGTGGCCCGGAGGCGGGCCGGCCCCGGCAACTGACGGAAGGCAGGTCGTTCGGAATGCGGGAAGGCGGTTCAGGATCGGCGCCCGGCGCTGCGGTCGTTGCGACGGTCAAATGGTTCAATCCGGTGAAGGGGTTCGGCTTCCTCACACCGGCCGACGGCTCGCCCGACATCTTCTGTCATGTCTCGTCGGTGTCGCGGGCGGGCTTTGACACTCTGCCCGAAGGCGCGACCGTGACCTGCGAAGTCGAGCAGGGCCGTCAGGGTATGCAGGTCTGGCAGATCCATGCCGTCGATACGTCGACCGCGAACCCGGCGAGGAGCGGTGTGCCGCCGGGCAGGGATTACGGACATAGTCACGGCGAGCGAGCTCCGGCTTCCTGCCGCCGCGTCGTGGCCATGGTCAAGTGGTTCAATCCGTTGAAGGGTTTCGGCTTTCTGGTTCCCGACGATGGCTCGCCCGACGTGTTCTGCCGTGCCTCGGCAGTCCGGGACGCCGGATACGACACGCTCCCGCAGGGCGCGATCGTGACCTGCGAGGTGGCGGAAGGCGGGCGGGGTCCGATGGTGTCGTCCATCGTCGCCGTCGATGACTCGACCGCCATGGTCGAACCAGCGGGCCACGTCGAGCCGGACCGTGACCGGCCTGGGCGAAGGCGGGCCCGCGACGCGCCGGCCGGGCCCGCCGAGGAACGTTCCGGCCTGGTTAAATTCTACAACGCCGCCAAGGGATACGGCTTCGTGGTACCGGACAATGGCGGCCCGGACGTGTTCGTGCCCGGCATCGTGCTCAATCGCGCGGGTCTCGGCGTCCTGGAGACGGGCCAGCGCGTGAGCGTCATGGTGGAGCAGGGAACGCGCGGCCTTCAGGCGAGGGATATCGAGCTCATCTGAGGCGGAACTCCGGCGCGTTCCGGTTCGTCTCACATGCCGTGATGCACAGCGGGAACGCGGGCACCGTTTCGGCAAGGCGGCCGGGAGCTATTCCACCATCCGCTTGAGGCCCGCGAGAGGCCGCACCTTGACCGTGGTCGAGGCCGGCTTGGCGGGCACCTGGATCTCCTCCCCCGACCGCGGCGAGATCATCGTCCGCGCCTTCCTGGCGGGCTTGCGCGCACGCACGATCCTCAACAGGCTAGGAAGCGTGAAGGTGCCGACCGCGCGCTTCTTGATGTGTCGCTCGATGAGGAGCCCCAGCTCGTCGAGCACGGCCGACACGTCCTTCTTGGGAAGACCCGTCGATTCTGAAAGCGACGCCACCAGCTGCGTCTTGGTCATCGCTTCCTTGAGCGCTGTGGCCTCGCGGGGACGGGATGCTGCCATGTGCTGGACCTCCGATGATCTTGTGGCCGGCTGCATACTACGCCGGGGAGCGGGCGCCAAGCACCGCCGCCCATTCCGGAGCGTCGCCGGCAATTTCCGGGCCCTCGAACCCGATCTCGGCCGGCCGTCGGCCGAGCGAGCGATCCCCGCACGATCCGGTCGGGCGCGCCGCTTGCGCTCCGGCAAGCGTGCAAGTTCGCCCGGGAGATCTCCGCTGAAAGACTGCGCCAGCCAGGTGCGCCGGTCCCGCGGCTTGCCCGAACGATCCGTGTTGGTAGTTTGAGGGGCAGACGGAGCCTGCAATCGTACCAGCGACGATGGACAACGTTCAGCCAACGGTCCGCATCGGCACCTGGAATGTCGGGTGGGCAGAAGCGGACAGCGAGCGGGGCACTCGCGTTGCCGACGCCCTGAAGGCGCCCGATTGCGACATCGTGTGCTTGACCGAGGGGTGCGCGGACATCCTCCCGCCCGACGGCCATACCGTCGATGCAGGCCCGGATTGGGGCTACGGCCACGAAGAGGCACGGCGGAAGGTTCTCGTCTGGAGCAGGCGGCCCTGGTCCGCCGTGGATATCGGCAGCTCTGGAGAACTCCCGTCCGGGAGGCTGGTGACGGGGATCACCCTGACCGCACTCGGGCTGCTGACTGTGGTCGGGGTCTGCATTCCCTGGCGGGATGCCCACGTGCGCTCGGGCCGCAGGGACCGCAGCCAGTGGCAGGAGCACGAGGCGTGGCTGGCGGGGTTCGAGAGTCTTCCCTACCGGCACGCGAAGAGGCGCACCGTCGTGCTCGGCGACTTCAATCAGCGGGTACCGCGGCGGTCGCAGCCGAAGGGGGTGCATGCGGTGCTGCTGCATGCGTTCGAGGGTTTCAGCTTGGCGACTGCAGGGGACCTGGAGGGCGCTCCGGGCCGGGCGCTCGATCATATCGCCCATACGCCGGACATGGAGCCGGCCGGCGGCATCGGGCTGTGGCCCCGGGAAGACCGGCATGACAATCGCCTGTCGGATCACTTCGGTGTATGGGGCGACTTCGCCTTCGGCAGAACCGGCGGACCGGCTGCACGAAGGGTTTGAGGATCGTCGCGTCATTGCCGGAGGGAGCGTGCCGGATCGGGATGTCCGAAGGCAGCTGTTCCCGGGTCGATGGTGACCTGGCGGGACGGCTGAATTCCGGGAACAGTAGCTGGCGGCGTCGCGTTGGCGAGGCCAGTCCGCGCGAGACCGTCTTGCCCGGGATTCAGTCCTGCGGCCGGGCTTGAACGCAGTCGGGAATCTTCCCATTCTGACGCTGCCTGGTTCCAACGTCGTCGGTCCGCGTCGAGCAGCGCATGTTTGCCGGCAGGCGACGACACTCCCATGCGGAGGAAGGGTCGATCCTGTTGCAACCCACTGCTTGCGTGCCGGAGGTGGCCGCGGAAAACGGCTTCCAGCCGGCGGTGCTGCCGGAGTTTGTGACGCCGGACTGGCTGAAGGACAACCACCACCTGATGAGGGCCGACCTGCGGAAGCTCGCGTCGGCGATGGCCCAGGACTATTCGGACTGGCCGGCGGCGGTGGATGGCAGCGACGACGTGGCGTTCTGGCGCGCCGTTCACACGCTTGCGCGGCGCTGGGCATGGTTCCTGTGGCTGTTCGAGGAACGGATCCTCGAACTGTTCGGCCGGGTCAAGGGGCGCAAGAAGCAGCTCGGCCGGCTGGTATTCAAGGCGGCCTCCGAGCGGGCGAAGGCGCTGCGCCCCGCCGGGCCGGGTGTCTCCGAGGAAACGATACTCGAGCATCTGGAGACCCTCTGGGAGGAGGGGGAGCGCGAGCTGGTCGCGCAATCGGTCTGGGTCCTGTGGTGCATAGGAGGCCCCGAGGCCGGCTACATGATGTCGTCCTGGCTGAACGAGCCCGAGATCGAGCGCTTGGTGGGGCACGCGGTCCATCGCAGCCGCTTCCGGGGACTTGGCGAGCGCGACGATCTGGTGGCTCGCCTAGCCTGCGAGGCCGGCGGGCCGCATCTGGACAGGCTGGCCGCGCGCGCCGACGACGACTGCGCCATGCTGCGCAAGGACATGGCCGATGCCTACGGCCGGCTGAAGACGTATGTCACCGAGCATGACGAACCGTCAGCGAACCCTCTGTCGTACCTGGTTCTCGAGATTGCAGCGCTCGCGGACGAGCTTGACGAGATCGAGACCGCGCGGAACCTGGCCGTTGCCCGCAGCCGCCACGCGGCCCTGCGCACGCTGCTGGAGGGAGCCGCCGGGGCGGCGGGGCAAACAGCGCCTGCCGAAGAGGCGGGTGCGCTGACGGGGCGAATCGAAGCGCTGTTGCTGGACACCGCTCTGCCGCTCTGCATCCCCGACCCCGAGTGGGAGAGCTGCCGTGAGCAGGCGGAGCGCTTCCGCAGCGTGATCGTCGAGCCGGGTGAGCACGAGCTTGCCCTGCGGGAGGCGTCCCGCCGCTACGCCGAGAACCCCAGCGCGGAGAACCTCGAGGCGCTGCACGCGGCGGCCTCGGCCGAGCGCAAGCACCCCCGTTCGCTCGAGCCGGCGAAGAAGGCGCTGGACGAGGTCGCCGCCTGTCTCGACGATCTCGTGCAGCGTTTCGGCTCGCTGGCCGACCGCGAGGGAGCGGAAGAGGAGGAGCCCGACGGCGGGGAGGCATTCGGCGGCAGGCCACGCGATCACGAGCGCGCGCTGCGCGCTGAGATCGGCGATCTGAAGGCTGCGAACCGGACGGCGGAGGAGCGGATAGCGGCCCTGGAGCAGGCTCTCGCCGATGCCGGGGAGGAAAACGACCGGCTTCGGCGCGAGAAGCACCGGCTGCATCGGAGACTCGCCGCCGTCGATAGCGCAGGGGATCCCTCCCCGGCGGAAATCGAGACCGTGCCCGCGCTCGAGAGCTACGCCGATCTTCCGGTCTGGGCGGAGCGACATTTTCAGGGGCGCGTGGTGCTCGCCGGACGCGCGCTCAGGGCGCTCAAGAGTGCGGGGTTCGAGGACGTGGGTCTCGTCGGCAGGGCGATCGAGGTGCTGGCAGGAAGCTACTGGCGGATGAAGACCGGGGGCGGCGGCAAGGCGCTGCGCGATGCCTTCGAGGAGGAACTCCGTGAGCTGCGGCTGCAGGAGACGAAGAGCATCAGCAGGGACCGAGTGGGCAAGGCGCGCGACGACTTCTCGATCGACTGGGACGGCCGTAGTCTCATGCTGGACCGCCACCTGAAGAACAACACAAGGACGCGCGATCCCAGGCACTGCCTTCGTGTGTATTTCACCTGGGACGAGACGACAGGGCGGGTCGTGATCGGCCACCTTCCCGGACACATGAGAACGTAGGCGCCGACGTCCGATGACTGCAGCTCGATCGGCGAGAGCCGGCCCGAGGCCAGGCTGGCATCCGCGTTGTCTCTTGCGCTCGGTGATCCTCCCCATTGCTGGCGGCGAACGCTCGGGAGCTGCGCCTGTCGCGCGCTCAGGTAGAGCGGATCGTGGGCAGAAGCGCGCGGCGAGCACGCTGATCGCCATCGCCGGGAGCTTCGGCGCCGGGTGCGGCCCGGAAAAAGCGGCGGCCGGCAGACAAGGGGCCACCGGTCTGCCCTCTTGCGTCGTGTCGGCGAACTGCGCGGCGTTGTCACCGTCGATGGGCTGAGCTCGTTTGCATGATGCCCTCCTTCTTGATCGTCACCTCCGCGGCACACGGTTGCCACCATGGTGGAGCCGGACGCACCACGCCGTGGATGCGCAGCGCAGGCGCAGCTCCCGCGGCTGCGGTGGTCGCATATGGCTGGTGCGCTGCCGATCCATGTCTCGGCCCGTAGCACTCGGTCGCCGCCGGGGCCGGGGAGACGCGAGGCCAGGCACAGGTCCCCCCCCGCATGCGCAGTGCTGCCGACGGTTGTGTCCCCGGCTGCGGGACGGTCACGGCTCGGCCTAGCCCGCCCGGGGCCTGGCCGCCCCGCCGAAGAAGGCAAGGCACGCCCGCGCCAGCGGTCTTTGCCGACCCGCCGCCGTGAGCACGGCATACAAGCACCTGTCCGTCTCGACGAAGCCACCGGCCTGCATCACCAGAGTGCCGGCCTCCACATGTCGTCCAATCAGATGACGCCAGCCGAGCACGATGCCGCGGCCGGCGACGGCTGCTTCCAGCGCTTGAGCGTGGCTGCCGACGACTTCGTACCGGGGGGCCGAGGTCGGACGACCGATGGCCTCGAACCAGCGCTCCCAGGATGCTCCGCCCTCGTCAGGCTCCGCCAGATCAAGAAGGGTCAGACCGGCCCAGCCCGCCGCAGGTCCGTTCAGAACCCGGGCATGGGCGGCGGCGTAGCCGGGAGAACAGAATGTGCCAACGGCTCCCGTGGCAATCGCCACGCGGTGCCTGGTTGTGCCAGTCCCCGCGTCCCAGGTGAGTATCACCTCGGCGGCGGTTTCCGGCGGCGCGGGCGTTGCTGCGTTCGTATAGGTGAGGATGCGGATCCGGACATGATCTCCGAGCGCGGCTTTCAGCGTCTCATACCGCTGCATCACGAAGAGATGCGACAACTCCCCCAAACAGGCAATCGCCACCTCCGTCCCGTCCTCGCCGGAGTGCTCCGCGACCTCCGCAGCCGCGTCGCGGAGAGTCCTGAGAGCCAGAAGGACCGCCTCCTGAAAGCGCAGCCCCGCATCGGTCAGGCTCACCCCGATCCGGGAGCGCTCGAACAACCGTGCCGAGAGCTCGTCTTCCAATCGCGCAATGAGACGGCTGATCGCCGACTGCGAGGTACCAAGCTCCCGCGCCGCACGGGAGAAACTGCCGTGTCGCGCCGCGCTCTCGAAGGTGATCAGGGCGCTCATGGAGGAAACCCGGTAAGGACTGCGATCGCTCAAGGGCGCGCGGGCGCGGCCAGTGCGCATGGTCTTATCCCCGCGTCGCTCCAATTGGCGCGGCTCTCCATCCTTGGCCATGTTTCCCTCCCCGGCACGAATTGCCTCGTGCGCCCCGCCTCTGCCGCAGCTACGCGTTCAGGCCGCGAGAAACCCGCCAGACATCTCTCGGCCTGCGCTCACGCCACGAGCTTCGTGAGCGTTACGACGTTGCGCCCGTCCTGCCGGCGGTAGGTCACGCCGTCCATCGTCTTGCGTACCAGATAGATGCCGAGACCGCCGATGGCGCGATCCTGGAGCGATGCCCCGATATCCGGCACCGGCGCCTGCAACGGGTCGAACGCCCTGCCGTCGTCTGCGATCTCGAACACCAGGGCTCCGCCCTCAAGGCGGAGGACGAGCTCGATCCGATGCTACCCATCGTCGTCGTAGCCGTAGCTGATCGTGTTGGTCAGAAGCTCGTCGACCGCCAGCCGGCAACACAGCTCATGCCGTGGGCTCCGTGGCAGATCCCAGTCGAGGCGCTCGACAGCGAGGCGGTTCGGACAGGCGCGCGGGATATCGTCGCCCGTCGTCGTGGCAATCCTGAGCGAATACAAGACGTTAGCATACCTCGGCTGCCGGGAATCTGATAAGTGGGGGGCGCAATGTCACACGATCGCCGGCGTGGACCAGGACGATCTGGAGAGCGAAATCGAAGCGGCGACACTTGAGTATTGCATCCTCTCCGGCGACCCCGATACCCTTGACCGTTGGCCTGCAACAGGCTGGCTTCAAGGTGACGTTGACGATCTCGCGGGATACATTGAACCTGCCGCCCTTTCGGAAAACCGTATCGCGCGGGGCATGGCAATTCTCGAAGTGGGAATCGAACGGGCGGCTGGACGGCTCCGCGATGCATGCGCTGACCGTATGGCTATTGGGGGAGATGCTCGTCGGTCTGAGCTCTGCGCAGCGCTACGGCGAACGCTTGGCGGTACTCCTTGCGTTCGCTGTCCGTCAGATCGCGATCAAGACGGTTGCGAAGGCCAGCGAGCGTTCGGCGATCAATATCAGAATGGATACGGCCGGGGTTGGCGTCGAGAAATTGCGCATGCCTCTCCAGATCGGATGCGGAGAGAGCCTCGATCGTGTTCGTCACCTCCACGGCCACGATTTCCCGGAAATTCTCCGGCGTGGCAAGAGATCCATTCGCGGACGGCGGTTCGTCGGCTGCGGACGTATTGTGTGTTTCCGGAACGCCTGCCGGCGGTCGAACCGGCAAATCCGTTGCTACATCGTCGCAATGCATCCATGTGCTGACGATGGCCTCGTTCCATTCATGGCAGGTGTCGGCCTCCATCATTAGATTGTCTGACTGGGAACCCTTGGCTGGCTTGATGCCGAGAAGGTGAACCCGGACCCCGAAGGTCTGCGCAACCTGGACGCCTATTTTGATGTCTTCGTCGCCACAGAGGATCAGGGCGTCAGTGATCGCTCGGTTCCGAGCGAGCTCAATCAGATCCGTGACGATTAGCGAATCCACCCCCTTCTGCTGGCCCCGGCTGTTCACCAACCCGAGACGCAGCTTGGTATTCGCGGACTGACCAATCAGATCTTGCTCAATGCTAGGCCGGTTGCTCCTGAGAACGCCGTCATACCAGTAAATGCGAAGCAGGCGGCAACCGGAAGCGACGGCGCATGCGGTCTTGGCCAGCTGGTCGAGGGCTGCCTTTTCCGAGAGTCGTATCCACTCCCTGCCCAGCTTGCGTCCTTTGAGAAGAGCGGAGCCCTGAGCATACAGGTAGCCAGCGTCCACGAAGACAGCGATCTGTGGCATGGCGATGCCTCCGATAAAGTAATGGGGCACCCGAGGGTGCCCCTAAATAGGAGCCGGGAGCCATTTCTAACTGTCTCCCGACGGCCCCTATATAGGTCGATGATCCAAGCAAGTCAACCTGTCTCACAGGGCGAATTTATTGTCCGCCCGTCGAGCAAAGTGAGTTGAAGTCGGGGCTGGCCATTCCGTTTTCGATGTGGCAGTGTGCCGGTCATGGCGACGCTGCCGGCTCTGGATTCGTCCATTGATCTGCGCGCGGTCAGGGTGCGCCCGACCTGGGGCGCGCGCGAGCACCGGCGCTGGGACCGGTTGGTCGAGGAGCACCACTACCTGGCGTTCCACGGCGTCATCGGCAAGGGCCTGCGCCATGTCGCGGTGCATGGCGAGATCTGGCTCGCACTGATCGGCTGGCAGCCCGGCGCGTTCAAGCTGGGCGCGCGCGATCGCTGGATCGGGTGGTCGGCCGAGCAGCAGTTCCGGCGCCTGCATCTGATCGCCAACAACTCTCGCTTCGTCATCCTGACGCCTGAGCGGGTGCCCAACCTGGCCTCGCGGGTGCTGGGGCTGAGCCTGCGGCGGCTGTCGAAGGACATGCAGGCGGCGCACGGATATCCGGCTCTTCTGGCCGAGACCTTTGTGGACGTCTCGCGTTTCGCCGGCACCTGCTACCGCGCGGCCAACTGGCGCTCGCTCGGGCTGACGCGCGGCTTTGCCCGCGAGCCCGGAGGGGCGGCGCGCTGGCGTCACCACGGCCAGCCCAAGGAGGTCTTCGTGTTCGAACTGACAGACGGCGCCCCCGAGGCGCTGAGCACGGTTGAGATGCCGGCAAACTGGAGCACCGAGCAGCATAGCGAGCCGATGGCCGCGCCCCGGCTGCGCAGCCTGTTCGAGTGTCTGGGCGAGGTGCCCGAGTACCGCCATGCCCGGGGCAAGCGCTATGCGCTCAACACCATTCTGACCCTTGCCGTTGCCGCCCGGCTTGCCGGCTACCGGGGGGTGAACGCATTCGCCCAGTTTGCCGCCCTGCTCTCCCAGGAGCAGCTCAAGGCGGTGGGCGCCTTCTGGAGCCCCTCCAAGCAACGCTACACCCCACCCGCGATCACCACCTTCCACAATGTCCTTGCCGCCTTGCCGCCGGAGACCCTGGACAACGCCATCGGCCAGTGGACCGGCCAGCACGACAGCGCGCACGCGCCCGTCGCCGTGGACGGAAAGGACCTGCGCGGCGCCTCGAAGCAGACCGAGGACGGGCGCAGGATGATGGTCGCGGCGGTGGAGCATGACACCGGCGTCGTCCTCGGGCAGGTCGAGGTCGACTCCAAGAGCAACGAAATCCCGGCCGTGCGCGAACTCTCCGGCGGTCTCGATCTCACGGGACGGATCGTCACCATGGATGCGATGCACGCCCAGCACGAGACCGCGCGCTGCCTGCTCGGGCGCCGTGCCGACTATGTGGTCAGCGCCGTCAAGGACAACCAGGAGACCATCCTCGAAGACCTCAAGGCGATCGACTTCAGCGATGCGGCCTGGCACGAAACCGTCGACAAGGGCCATGGCCGCATCGAGCGCCGGCGCTGCGCCGTCGTCGACCTCTCCGCCGCCGAGTGGGACGGCTACGCCAATCTCCACGGGCGGCGCCAGGCGATGTGCATCGAACGTGAGCGCGAGATCCTCAAGACCGGCAAGCGCAGCATCGAGGTCACCTGGAGCCTTACCTCGCTCGGCGCCGAGCGCGCCGGACCCGAGGAGCTGCTCGACCTCGTGCGCAACCACTGGCACATCGAGAACCGCCTGCACTATGTGCGTGACTTCACTTACGACGAAGATCGTTGCCGGGCGTACGTGCGCCACCTGCCCAGAAATCTGGCCTGCTTGAGCAATGCGGCCATCGCCATCGTGCGCTGCGACGGCCGCTTCCGCTACATACCCGAGGCCAACCGGCACTACGCCGCCCGCGCCCAGGAGGCCCTCGACGCGATCATGATCGCGCCCATCGGCTGATACCGCGCGACCCACCGCCGCACCGGGACGTGCCGCAGGGCGGCGCGGCGAAACCACTCCGCCCGTCGAGGCCGAAAACGCCGTCCGGCGGCTTCGGGCAACCACCGTGACGTCGCCCAGGCCGGTTCGGGGCTCCCCCGAACCACCAGCAGCGAGCGCGACCTCACCCATCACGAGCCCTCAGCGCGACAAAAAATTGTTCCTGACCTGTCTCATGCGCCCGTGTCTTGTGCGTCCGCCTAACCGGTGACCGCGCTGCCCTGATCGGTCAGGCACTTGAACGCGTCTCCACAAAGGAATAGGCCAAGCCCGGCGGCGGCACTGCGTCAAGCCGCCCGTTCGGTTCGCCAACAAGACCCGCAAACGGTGAGGCGCCACTCCCGCATGACATAATCCATTGTAATTCAAGGAGTTGGAGTAGATTAGATCGGGATTTCGATTAAATGTCGGTCTCGGTTGAAACGTGTCCACGATCGGGGTTGCATTCTCATCCGGCGCCGCATTCGCAGCCGCAGGCTGCGATGAAAGCCATTCCAGGAAGGCCCGTTCGGCGATCTCGTCGCCGACGGACTTTCGCGGCGCATTCAACTTGCGGCGCTGTCCTTTGGTCAGGGCGCTCTCGTCAATCTCGATACCGGGCACGGCAATCGCTCCCTCGGATGTCGCTCAAGGCCGATGGCGTTACAGCAGATCGCACCGATGGGCAACTCTGCCAGTCCGGTGGTCACGCAGCCCGGTGTCGATGCCAGCTGCGACCCGCGTCAGCGGTTCGTGCGGGGCCTCCCCTGCCAGGTGAGCGCGGCGTATGGCCGTCACCGAATTCTCGTGACCTGGAACGGCTGCGGCGTGATCGGCAGGCCGATGCCGCGTGGCGCCATCGATCACGCAGGAGACGAATGTTCGTACCGCTCATGTGGATCTCACTCACGGCGGAGTCGCTTCCGGGAGTGACCGTGCCGCTGCACGGGGCGCCTCCAACACAGCCAGCATATCTCGCGAGCAATAGACGCGGTTCCGCTTCGCCGAACCGACCGGCGAGACGATGCCAGCCACTTGCAGTCGTTCGACGGCCCGCTGGGCCGTCGTGTAGGCGACACCCAACTCCTCGGCAACGCCCTTCACGGTCCAGAACGGGTTCTCGGCGAACAGGCGCAACACTTCCCTGGGCCGACCCAACTGGACGCCCGCAAGCTCTTCCCGCCAGTCCTCGAGAAGGCCGTCGATCTGCTCCATGCGCTCGACCGCATCCTCGGCCTGGGTCTGGACGCCCCGAAGGAAGTAGCTCAGCCACCGCTCCCACGCTCCTTCCCGGGTCACGGCCAGAAGATGCGCGTAGTACATCTCCCGTGTCGCCTCGAAGTAGGCACTCAGGTAAAGCAGCGGCGACGGAAGAACGGCACGTTCGACCAGAAGAAGTGTGATAAGCAGACGGCCGACGCGGCCGTTGCCGTCAAGGAAGGGATGTATGGCCTCGAACTGGGCGTGAGCGAGCCCGGCATGGACCAGCGGGGGCAGCGAGTCGTCGTGGAGAAAGCGCTCGAACGGGTCGAGGCACGCCATCAGCTCGGCCGGGGGCGGGGGCACATACATGGCCTCGCTCAGGCTGCATCCGGGCGGACCGATCCAGTTCTGGCTGTGCCGGAACTCACCGGGCAACGCTGTGTCTCCACGCACACCGCGCATGAGGTGTTCGTGGAGTTCCCGGATGAGACGCAGGGAGAGCGGCAGTGAGGACAGACGCTCCAATCCATGCTCGAGAGCAGCGACATAGTTGGCGACCTCTTCGAGATCTGCGGGGGCTCGACCGAAGGTCCCGCCGGCCGCGGCCACGAGCAGCTCGCCAAGGGTGGTGCGCGTGCCCTCGATTCGGCTGGACAGCACCGCCTCCCGGTGCACGAATGGCTTGATAAAGAGATGAGGGTTGCGAAGCCGTCTGCCTTCGCCCGCGAGTCGGCCGATGGCCCGATCTGCGGCGGAAAGATCTGCGACGAGAGCTTGATCCCAAGCGATCGGTGGAGGCAGCGGTGCCGGTACGAAGGCAGCATACCCGCTGCTGTCTCTGATCGTGCGACCGTGGGGGGCGCGGCTTGGATTGCTCGACATCGTGATCCGATATGCGTTGTTTTCGAACGCGCAAACAGGGTCAGGTTATATTAGTGAATCATGCCGAAATCGAAAATTGTCGATTCTGCACCTTCGTGTTGACCATGTGTTGATTGTTCTTGGGAGAAAAGGTATCTCTCGGAGGATGGCTTGAAACAATAGAGTAATATCAATGCATTATGATATAGAAAAACGTGAGGATGAGATAAACGAGAAGACGGCCGATCACCTGGGCCATGTTCAATCCGAATGCCATGATTCGTCTCCTATGCTTCCTGGTTGATGACGATGGTTGACGAACGGGCCAGGTCTCTCTCGATCCCTTCCCCGTTCACCCTTCTCCAAGCTCCCCTCAAACTCTCCTTCGCCGCCCGCCCCGACGCCTGCCGGGTAGTCGACGACCTTGCCTTCGGCACGGACGGAAACGGCGGCGGAGGTCAAGCGGCCAAGGTCCGGAAGGTCGCCGAGACGCGCGTCCCGGTACGCCGAGCGTTGGCGGTGGGATCGATGCCGTGCATGAAGGCGCTCCTGGCGGGTCCTCGCAGGATGAGTGCGGAGCGGCGCGGCAGCAGCGCGACCTCGTCGGACGTCAGCCCGTCGCGGACGTAAGGGCGGGCCGAACGGGGCCGGAAGTTCATCGTCCAGGCGTCGCCGAGCGACAGCGACACCACGACGGGTCCGAAGGACTGATGGTCGGCGTGCATGCCGATCCCCTGACCCGGCCGGTACTCGTTGACGATGCACTGCTCGGGGCGCCGCCCGTCGAAGTACGGCGTCAACCGATCGCCGATCACGCTGGCCCAGCGTGGGAAGGGCGCGGCGGGGTCGTGCCGGCCAGTGCCGCGCTGCCGGTAATCGTAGCGGTACCCGTAGTGCTGCACGCGGCGGCTGAGGTCGGTCATCCAGGGCGCCTGGGAGATACGCAGCAGGATGCGCTCTTCCTCGGCCTCGGTGACGATATCGGGGACCAGCGTGGCGCCGTGGTCGAAGATGCTCGTGGTGTCGCGGGTCTCCGCCTCTCCTGTCGGACCTTCGGTCTCGGCGGCGACGCCCTGCGGGGCGGCCACGTGGCGGAATCGCAACGGATCGGGAGGGAACCGGTAAGCGGGGCGGATGCGGCATTGCGGCCCGGCAGTCCCCCCACTAAATGGGGGTCAGCCGGCTGCCGGCCGGGAAGGAGAGTCGTCGATGACCGATCCGGTCACACTCACGCTGGTTCGCTATCCGCCGCGGAACCTCTCGGGGAGGCGCGGCAGGCGGCACGCGGGGGCTCCGCTTCGGGGGATCGGGGCCGCGGCGGCCGGGCTTCTCTGGCTGCCGGCCGGGTTCCACCTCGGCCTGGCGCTGGCCGGAGGCATCGGGTTGTCGGCGGATGCCGACGGGTGGCTGCGCATGGCGGCGCTCGCGGCGGGAGGCGTGCCGCTGGCGGTCGCGTGCATGTTGCTGTGGCGGCAGGACCGCGCCTGGGCTGCCTGCACGGCGTTCGCCGTGCTGGGGCCGGGGGCGGTGGCGGGAACGCTGGCGCTTGAGGGATTCGGGCCGTTCGCCGCGGCGACGGCTGCGGCGGCGGCTAGCCTGCCGGCGTGGCTGATGTGTGCGGGCCGCCACCGGCAGGGCGGGCTGGACGCATAAGGGCCGGAGAGGCGGCGGCTACTGGCAGACCAACCTGTCGCCGCCGCGCATAAGAGGATAGGCCCGACGGGCGCGCGGCATCAAGCAGTGCAGTCGACGAAAACAGGGATGTTTGGAGGCGGAACGCTGAGGACGGATGCGAAGGAGGAGGACACGCCGCACCGATGAGCAATCTGTACGCCCGGCTGGTGAAGGGAGAGGACGAGAGGACGGAGGCGTTGGCCGATCTCCTGGAGCGTGTCCTTTCTCGGGACAGGGAGAAGAACACGGCAAGGTTCGCGGAGTTCGTGTCGGGGGCGCTACTCGCCAGAGCGACGGATGAGGCTGGAAAGTCACATTTGCTGCAAGCGATGAGTGGATCCTCGGCCGGGTTCTCCATCGCGACGCAGTGCCGGATCCCCGGGGGGAGGATACCGGACATGGTGATCTTCAACGGGCGCGAACCGGTCTGCGCGGTCGAGGTGAAGATCGACGCCGCGTTTCAGGAAGGGCAGCTCGAGGGATACGGCGCTTGGCTGAAGGGGCAGGCAGGTGACGGATTCGGTCGGGCGCTCGTTGTTCTTACGCAGTTCACCGAGGCGCCGGAGGGTTTCAGGGACGGAGGGACGGAGCGCTACGGGGTGGCGCTTCGGAGCGTCGCGTTCTGGCAGGATGTGGCGGATTGGTTCGCGGCGCTTGGCCGCGGGGATGACGGCGTCGACGAACCGCTGCGAACGCTGGCGCGGGAATTCGCGGAGTTCTTGAAGGAGGAGGCCATGCCCTCATTGGACGATGTGGCGCTAGCGCGGAACTATCTCGCGCATTCGCACCGGAAGCTCACGCAGGCGGTAGAGAACATGCAGGGCAGGTATGAGTTTCCGTCCCACTGGAGCAAGGGGCGCGGTCTTGGCGTCGATGCGGTCGAGATCTGGAAGTGCCACTATCCGGAACAGGATCACAATACGCGTTATGTCTATTGCGGGCTCTGCTTCAAGCCCGCGGACGAGAACGACGCCGCGCTCTACGGTTACGCACGTTACGAGAATGCAAGCGGCAGGCAGCCCAAACGGAGGATGGTCGAGGACGGTTTCTATGCGTTCGTCTGTATCGATGCGACGTCGCACGACTGCCGGCGCATTCCCGGCTTCGACGAGAACGGGTGGTTCGATCGGGGCGCCGGCGGGCCGGTCGAGAGCGCGGATCGCCTGAACGTCGATTCGACGGGGTGGTATCACTTCTTGAGCGAAGAGGCAGGCAGAGGGGGCTATGCCAGGATTTGCCCGCTGCCGGATCTGCTGGACGAGGACGGGCGGATCGGCAATGAACTCGAGAAATGGACGGAGTGTGCCCTGTCGAAGACGGTTGGTTTGTGGGAAGCGCTCTTCCCGTCGAGCACGGGATCTCCGGACGCGGGTGCGGGGTAGCGGCGTATTGAATCGAGAAGAGCGGGGCAGGTCGGCGCTGGAGGCTTCTGCGATTCGTAGGGGCAATGGTCAGGGCACGTCGACCGGTGTCTTCGAGCCTTTGGGTGTCATTCGAAGTCGGTGCGGCGAAGCCCGGATTGCCGGATTATGGACATCAGCGTTCCGGTGCGAAGCTCCCGGTGGTCGGGCACCGGGACCGTGGTCGTCCGGCCCTCGTGCATTTTCTGCATCACGATGTGGCTGCCGCGCCTTCTGACCTCGGTGAAGCCGTGGGATTCGAGAACGCGGCAGACCTCGCGGCCAGAGAGAAGCCGCAGCTTAGCCAACGGCAACCTCAACGTGGGTGACATAGAACTCGCTTCGCGTCCGGCGCTCGACTTCCTCGGCGGGCGCGGTCTCGAAGAACAGCGTCAACGCTTCTTCGAGGTTGCTGCGTGCCTGGGCCACGCTGTCTCCCTGGCTGGCAATATCCATTTCGGGACAGAGCGCGACATAGCCGTCGCCGTCGCGTTCGACAATCGCGGTCAACCGTCTGTTCATAGCGGGTCTCCTCGCCTTCGCGGTCAGCCAGCCTGGGTAGACGAAATGTCGCATCATTGTTGGCCGCCGACAATCAGGCCGGACGGCGCTCAGGTCGAGAGGCCGCTTGATCGGGTTGGCCGGGCGGTGGAGCTTGCGGGCCGCCGCCTCTTGCGTCAATGCAGCGGCGCGCCGCCCCGGCCGGTGGCCATGGACCGCGCGACCAGCCTGCTCCATGCCTCCCGGTCCAGCCCGAGGCGGCGGTTAAGCCTGTCGCAGAGCCGCTCTGCATCTGCGAGCGTGAGCGCTACGATCGCCGTGGGGATGTAGCCGTCCATCCCTTCGAAGACGATGCGGATCTGCTGGGGCTGGTCGGGCAGTTCGTAGGAGGGCGCGAAGGCGAAGACCGGTTCCTCGGGTAGCTCATGCGTGGCCATCGAAGGTGTCCTTGTTGCGGTGGGGCGGAGCTGCCCGCGCGGATACGGGCGGCAACGTGAGGCGACGGTGGGCTCGACGCCGGTGGCGCGCTGTCAAGACGTCTGCGCCGCCGCGATGGGCCAGCGCTCGACGATGCGCTCCAGGGTGTCGCGGTCGGGCGCAAAGACGCGGGTGCGCCACGAGACGATCTCGGCGATGCAGCCCATGCGCTTGAGCGCGTCGGTATCGCCATCCGTCGGTCCCTCGATCTCGATGCGGAAGGTTCCCATGAGGCGGCGCCGAGCCAGCTTCCAGCCGTTGGAGAGATGGAAGGAGGCGCCGCACTTCATGATCTCGTCGTGGACCTCGGCGGCGGTGAGGCGGGGGCCGCCGTCGAGACCGAGGGCGGCGCGGAACTCGCTGACCTCGGCGGGTCCGAGGACGCGGCCGATGAGGTGCTCGCCGTCATCGGCGAGGAGACGGCGGACCCGCATGCTCTCGTCAGGCAGGCGGTCCCAGATGGGGAGCAGCAGGCCGGCGACCAGCCAGAAGCGGGATTCGCGGTGGGACGGCAGCCCCGCGATCTCCGCATCCCACAGGGCGCGCCATTCGTTGCCGTGCGCCCTCCGCCAGTTGGAGGCGTCGAGGGCGGCTTGCGCGACTGTCTCGCGCGTGGCGGGACGCACAAGGCGCACCCGCTCCTGCACGTCGCCGTCGTCGAGCGTGCGCGAGGGCGCGTCCATGACCAGCGCCGCCCGTTTCGACTGGCCATTGACGATGAGAAGCGGCGGCTTCTTGGAGGTGGCCGCATGGAGCTCGATCGCCGCATCGGGGCTCAGCGGTTCCAGCCGGTCCTTGCGCGCGATCTCGACGATCTCGGTCTCGGCGCCGGAGCCCTCGTGGGTGAACACGGACTCGCGGCTGGCGACGGAGAGCGAGTCGGCAACGATGGTCTCGACGCCGCGCTCGAAGGTGCCGGCCTCGATCGCGATCTCGATGTTGGCCTCGATCCGGGTCTCGAGCGCGCCGAAGAGCTGGTTCTGCTCGTCGATGGGGAGCGCCAGCAGGCGGTTGAGGAACTGCGGCATGGGCGGCAGGTCCTCCTTCAGGTTGCCCTCATAGCTGGCTCCCTCCACTCGAGACTGACTGGGCGTCCAGCGCCGGCAAAATCATGCCCAATAGAGCTGGCCGTGCCGCCGGACACGGTGATGTCGAGGAATATCGGACGCAGGCCCCCAGCAGCCGCTCCCGCGGCGCAAGCCCAAGACATGCCGAAGCCTTTCTGGCCGGCGCTCATGCCGATCTCGGTCCTCCCAGTCTCATACGCCGCCACCCCGGGCGGCTATGATCAACTCCAGACGAAGCGCTCTGCAGTAGAATGCTACCGGAAACCTAATAACGTTTCTGTGTTATCATCGGCTATTATCGTACCGATACAATAAATATTTGCGCGCCGACGGCCGCCCGCGTAAACGGTGCGGGCGCCCCACCCTTCCATCGGGGCGGAACTTGCCGCTCACTTCCGCCTCCTCACGGAGGCAACGAAGGGAGTGTGCGCGATGGAGGACGATTGGTTGTCAACGCCGGCGTCGGCTTCTATGCGATCGCGGCGCTCGCGTGCGTGGGTGCCATCGCAATTTGCGCCTGGCTCACGCACCTCGCCTCGTCGAGAGAACGCCGCAGGAAGCGATGGCGGAAGCTGGGGACTCAACGTGACCGGTGATGCGGACTTGACCGTGAAAGAAGCGGTTACGGAGGAGCGCATGAAGACGAAGCAGGCGAAGTAGGAGACAGGCATTGGCCGGCCCGCCGAAGACGTGGCAAGACGTCGGACGCGGACGATCGTGACCATCGCCTTGCTCATTGGAGTGGGAGTAACGATCTTGGCGTTGCTGCTTCGGCCCTTGATGTTCGGGGCACCTCTTTCTCCCGCCGACGGGGGGAGAGCATAACCTCTGAGACCATAGAGGAACGGGAGAGCCGTCTGCTGCGCGAGAGGCGCCGAAGACGGCGCGAGGCAGGCCAGTGTGTGTACTGCGGCCAGGCCGCCAACGGCGCAAGTAAATGCGAGGACTGCCGCGAAACGGTGAGCGAAAATCGCCGCTATCGCCGCGCGCTGGCGCGTCTCGGCGCGGAGATACAACCCCTCTTGCGTGAGGCCGATTACGAGGAGCATGAGTTGATCCTGACCATCGGAGAAGTCCGGCGCTTGCTGCGAAAGTTCGACAACGCCTTGAACGGGGACTGAGCAATGACGATTGGACTGATCCTTGCCATGTCAGTCGCCACTGCGGCGCTCGAAGCCCACCTCGACGGCACCGACCCGGAAATGGCTCAGGGTCTTAAGTCGTTTCTCCTCGCAAAGGGACGCCGGTGCGCGGGCAAGTCCGGGCGTGGAAGCGGGGCGCCGCGACGGGACGATCAAGCCGCAGAATCCCCGCAAACGGGAGTGGGTTCAAGGGCTGCAAGCCGGTTCGGCGAAGGGCAGGCTCGTGGCGCTGGGCGCGCGGAAGCGGAGAAGGGCAGGCTCGTGGCGCTGGGCGCGCGGAAGCGGAAGAGACTCTGAAGCGGACAGAGCGACGTGGCGGACCAGCCGCCGAACCGGCGGGCGGGTCGGGTTTACTGCTACCGCGCTGTTAGCTGTCCTTGAACGTGCGTTGCTGAACGCTGAAGAAAAGCGCAATCATGATGAATTCCGGCCGTTCCATTGGCGAAGCACCCGCCCGTGAGTCCCACCGCACTGCATCCCGGCGCGCAGCGCACAGCGTCCCCACGAGACTGCCAAGCCACCCGCCGTCCGCACCGGCCACACCGCGAAGAGCACTCCGGAGGACCAAATCCCCAACTCTTGACGACGCCGAAGCGAAGCAGCGAGATTTGAGGTCGGCGAGAACGGTACATTGGTGGCGATGGCGTTCCGTGGCTCATCAATAATGAAGGAATCGTCGAGTGGCGCATAGACCGACGTGATAGTGCAGAAATACTAGCGGTAGCTGGAGATGGTGCCGAGAGAACCTGCAGGGATGGAATATTGCTCACAAGCAACGTTCAAGATGTTCTGGACATTAGGGGTATTCAGGAGGCGTAATGAACCATCGAAACGACGTGACGGAAACAAAAATGCGGTGGAGGCCATATAACCCGACAATCGCCATTCCGTGGTGTTTGGTATGCGGACTTGTGCGACACGGAAGGCATTGAAGTCTTGGCAATCATTTGGGGAGCTGGTCTTGTCCGACTGCATCGCGAGAGACCCGCCGTGTTGCGCATGGGGCCGAAGATGTGTTGAGGAGTGGTAGGCGGAAATGTCCGTCACCCGCAACGTCTTTCCGGTGTACCGCTGTTTTTGGCGATAAAAGGATATCCAGCCATAGTCGTTTTCCGCGGGCGTAACGATGCCGTCAGGTCCAGCGCTGCGCAAATTGTGTGCGGCGAACCAGGTGGCCGAATAAAGATTTCGTACGACATCGAGCCAGGGCGTCTTGATGCCATAATGTTGGAGAACCGCTCCCAGGTCGGCACGACGCCAACGACGACCGTTGAGCTTCGCCATATGTTCGAGTACATACTTGTACGCATGCCATCGCTTCATGCGATCCTCTACTATATCGTCATTCGGAAGACATCGAAACAGTGATGGATAGGCCCTGTCGTAGTTCTCGGTGCATCCGCGCAGAAATACTCTTGTGTCGATGCTTTGACCGCTGCAAAACGCGAAGAATGCAGCCAAGATTGCTGGATTCTCAACAGAAAGAAATACCGAACC
The DNA here is from genome assembly GCA_965207055.1 of Alphaproteobacteria bacterium. GTDB lineage: Bacteria > Pseudomonadota > Alphaproteobacteria > UBA828 > UBA828 > WTGU01. Next base: position 830,681 of record CBDBLP010000002.1, read on the forward strand.
ATGGTGGTCTATCAGTTTAGCCGACGTGTTGTTCTGACTGGAGAATTGTTCCATGAAGCATGACGCCCGGCTATTCAATTCAGTCTCTCCAGGTTTCAGACATCATTGTACTCACACGAATGACGCAGAACTAACACTCATCCATCAGAATTATAATAGGAAGTGAGATACCAAGAGACCAGCTCTTTGAATTCAGAATCGATGTTTGCCACTGGTGAGTGGAATGGTCCGGTCTTGTCTACCGCATCAGTGTGCTGATCAGACTTCTTGTAGAGACGAAAACGGCCGTCGGAGTTCATCGCAAGATAACGATTGCGGCTGCCTCCTTGTCTGGGGTTGCGGGTATCAGCCTGGCGGTCAATGGAATTGACCAGGTGCCTCGTAATCATCACTGGGGTGATGTGGGTTTGAAAGAGTGCGTGCACCTGCTGGTCTATGTCGTCCTTGGACACTGCCACGGACGAGGCAGTTTCAGGGCGAATTAGAGTCGCAACCGCGATCCAGACCATGTCCATTTTGGTCATGAAGCTATGTTCCTACGGTGGTTGGCGTATTCGGTCATAACTGTCTTCAATAGGGCGAGCGATAGATGTGAGGTCGGGCGATGCATAGCGCCTGCGGCCTCGTGGGCGGCTTTCGAAGGGGTGCTCCAGCTGGTGAAATGGTTGCCCGTAGTTCAATCTGTCCGTAGGGTTCGGCGACGTGTCCGGCCCGCGCTCCACCCGACAGCGCAATAAAGGCTCAAGCAACCTGCTTCTCGAAGCGAGCCAGGTCGATCTCGCCTTCCCGTTTGCGCGTCCGGGCAATGTCGTAGCTGGTCTGCATCCGCAGCAGCGTATCCATCGATACGCCGAACACCTTCTCGATCCTGAGCGCCATTTCCGGCGAGAGGCTGGCGCGCTCGTTGAGCAGCGCGGACAGCGCAGGACGCGTGACGCCAAGCGCCCGCGCCGTACCGGCCACGGTCAGGCCGAGCGCCTCGACGATCTCGCTCTTCACGACCCCCCCTGGATGGGCCGGGTTCTTCATTCGGATACCCTGTGACGTGGCCATCGCTACCTCCTAGTGGTAATCCTCGTAATCCAGGTCGACAATCTCTTCCGCAGCCCGGTCGATCCGGAACGTGATCCGCCAGTTCTTCGTCACTGTCAGGCTCCAAACATCCTTGCGGTCGCCCACCGGCCGGTGCGCCTTCCAGCCCGGAACCGTCAGCAGCTCGTCCTCGCGCTGCATGTCCTGAAGAAAGGACAGGATGCGCCGCAGCTTCGGCACGACCGAAGGTTGGAGCGCCGTGACGCTGTCGTCCTCGATGAACCGGCGAAGCCCCTTGTGACGCACGGTACGGATCCGCATGGCGCAGGCTAGCCACACTGCCCGTTCAGCGTCAAGCCACGCTTTACGGGTCGCGCCAAGGAGGAAGCATGCCGGTCAGAGTCCGAGTTCACGATCGATCCGCTTCGGCTCTTCGGCCGTTGGGGCGGTCCCTTCGCAGAAGCAGGGAGCGCTGCTTGATCCTTTCTTGTGGCTCTTCGGCCAGCACTTGGTGAACTGATGCCGCCATCCACCAGTCTTCATCCCTCTTCTCGCGCTGGGACCGCGCCGGCGTCACGGATGGGCTGCCTTCCGAAGTTCCGCCCGGCATCGTGAACACCTGCTCCTCGTACCGCGGGTTGCGCGCCTGCCCGATCTCGTCCAGGCCATTCATCGTTGTTGACCGGCGCCTGAACCGGACAGGTATCGGCTCCCGAAGTTGTAGATTTTATGTGATTCACTGGGGTCAGGGTTGGACGGCGAACAACTGCGGTAAGCCCAAACGTAATGGTTCGGTAATGCCGTGGAGGGTCGCGCTGGGGCCGCCGCCGCGGCGCCGAGTGCCCCCGCGCGGAAGGCTGGTAACGATTTTTCCGATGCGATATCGTCGAGCGCATGGCGATTCGCGACGAGGATTTCAGCGCGGACCTGTCGATCGAGGGCGACGATGGGGTCTGGTCGCCGGCCGACGCACCCCCTGCGAGCGCACCGCCCGACTGGCATGTTCTTTACGAGCAGGAGTTCAGGCGCGCGAGAGCGGCCGAGGCCCGTGTGCAGGAACTCCTCAACGATGTTCGTCGGCTGCGTCGTGCGCTGGGGAAGCCGGAGACCGGCACCGGCAGGCCCAAGCCCGCGCCGGCGAAGAGCCGGCAGCAGGAGACGATCAAGTCGCTACGCGCGGAGTGTGGTGCTCTACGCAGAGACGTTACGCGTCTGAACAAGAAGCTGGAGCGGGAGACGCAGCGGGCGGAGGACCTCAAGGCGACGGGCAAGATGCTGTCGGGCGAGGTCATTGAGCTTCACGCGGAGTTGCGGCGGCGGCGCGATCAGACGGATCTGGTTTGCTCGTTGACCGACGAGGTCTTCTGGTTGCGCCATTCGGTGAAGGGTGCCGACGCCAGGGAGGAGACCTTGAAGGCCCGGGTGGCCAGGGTCCTGCGGGTGTCGAAAGCCCACAGGGAGGCGTTGTCCGCCGCTGCGGCCGATTTGCGCAAGGCCCTGCGGAGGTCGCGTCGCCAGAAGGCCGCGATCAAGTCGTTGGCCAGGAAGAACGCCCGGCTGCGCAAGGCCGCGAAGATGTCGCAGGCCCGGATCGGGGCGCTGGAAGCGCGGGTCTCCAAGCTTCGCGCGAGCCGGGCGGCGCTGTCCAGGAGGCTGTTCGGCAGGAAGAGCGAGAAGCAGGAGAAGCCGTCCACCGGGCGCAAGCGCGGCCAGCAGCGCGGCGCACCCGGCCATGGCCGCACCCAGCGGCCCAACCTCAAGGAGCGGAGGGAAGAGAAAGCCCCGCCCCAGGACGCGCTCATCTGTTCCTGTTGCGGCGAGCCCTACGCGCCGAACGGCGCGGAGGAGACCACCATCGTCGAGATCGAGGTCAAGGCCCACAAGCGCAGGATCGTCCGTCCCCGCTGGCGCCGGGCCTGCGAGTGCGCGTCCTCGCCCCGGGAGGTGATCGCGCCTGCGGTGCCGCGTCTGTTCGACCGCACACCCTACGGGACCAGCGTCTGGGCGCACTACTTGTACGAGCGCTACGCCTGTTTCCGCCCGCTCAAGCGGGTCGCGGCATGGATGGCCGACCTGGGCCTGACGATCTCGCCGGGGACGCTCGCCAGCAGCGTAGAGCGCTTCATCCCCGTGTTCGAACCCGTGGCGGGCGCGATCCTCGATCACCAGAACCGACAGGCGGTCCGTCACGCCGACGAGACCGGCTGGCGTATCCAGTCGCTGCGCGAGATCGGCCGGTCGAGCCGCGCGTGGCTATGGAACTCGGTCAGCGAAGATGCGGTCTACTTCCACGCCGACCCCTCGCGCTCGGCCGAGGTCGCGAAGACCTTGTTCGGCGGGAGCGCCGTCGTCGTCTTCGTGGTCTGCGATCGCTACTCCAGCTACAAGAAGATGGAGCGCGACCTCGACGGCAAGGTGATCCTCTGCTTCTGCTGGGCCCATCAACGGCGGGACTTCATCGACTGCGCGGCCGGCCACAATCGACTGACGGAATGGTGCCAGAGTTGGATCGGGCGCATCGCATCGATCTACAGCCTGAACAAGGTGCGGCTGAAACATTACGGCCCCGCTCTGGAGCGGCAGACGCCACAGTTCGACGGCGCACAGGGCGAGCTGGAGAAGGCCGTCGACGATCTGTTCGCGGTCGCCGAAGCGGAGTTGGCCGAGCTGCCGGACGGCGCGCGCGAGGCCAAGCCGCTGCGCTCGCTGCTCAACCACCGCGAGGGCCTGTGCGTCTTCGTCGACAACCCGCAGGTGCCCATGGACAATAATTTTGCCGAGAGGGCGTTCAGGGGAGCGGTCATAGGAAGACGGCTCAGCTTCGGTTCCGACAGCGAGGACGGCGCGAAGTTCACGGCGATGATGTACTCCGTCGTCGGCACTCTCGCCATGAATGGCATCGATGTCCGGCGCTGGCTGGAGGCATGGTTGAAGGCCTGCGCGAAGAATGGCGGCAAACCGCCGGACGACTTGTCGCCCTGGCTGCCGTGGTCGATGAGCGGGGCGCGGAGGCGCAAGTTCACGGCACCGGGATGACCGGCACGATCGAGTGCCGCTATTACGGGCGCGACTTCACCACCGAAGAGATGGTGCTGCTGCGCGCGCTGATCGCCGGCCCCCCGCCGCTCAACCGCCATGCGCTGTCCAAGGAGTTCTGCCGGCGCATCGGCTGGCTCAAGCCCGACGGCGGGCTGAAGGACATGATGGCCAGGGTCACCATGCTGGCCATGCACAAGGACGGACTGATCACCCTGCCGCCGCCGAGGTGGCAACCGGGCCCGCCAAAGCCGGTCGTCTTCGGACCGGACACCGAGCCGCCGCTCTTCCCCGTCCCGACGACGCTGGACGAGGTCCGCCCGCTCAAGATGCGCACCGTCGTGCGCGGCACCCGCGAGGGCAAGCTCTGGAACGAGTTCGTCGCCCGCTACCACTACCTCGGCTACAAGACCCTGGTCGGCGCCCAGATGCGCTACGCCGTCCACGACCGCGAGGGCTGGCCGCTCGCCATGCTCGGCTTCTCGACCGCCGCCTGGAAGCTGGCGCCGCGCGATGCCTTCATCGGCTGGACGCCCGAGCTGCGCGAGAGGAACCTGCCGCTGGTGGTCGACAACCCCAGGTTCCTGATCCTGCCCTGGATCAAGATCCCCAACCTGGGCTCGCACATCCTCGCCATCGTCCGCCGCAGCCTGCCACTCGACTGGGCCGAGCGCTACAACACCGCACCCGTGCTCATCGAGACCTTCGTCCAGACCCCGCGCTACACCGGCGCCGTCTACAAGGCGTCGGGCTGGATCCGCGTCGGAACGACACAGGGGCGCGGGCGCTACGACCGGGAAAAGCGGTACGACAAGCCCCGCAAGGACATCTGGCTCCGGCCGCTGCGAAAAGACTGGAGGCGGGCCCTCAACCGCTGATTCCGGACCCTCCACGGCATTACCGAACCATTACGCCCAAACGAGGTCAATCAGGGTCGTGAGGTTGATTCGAACAGCTTGCGGATCGAAGACAGGCGCCCCGCACGTTTCGGCGGACAAATCGAAGAATCGAGGAATTCCGCCGGGTTGGCCGACGCTCGCAGCCCAGGCTGGGCGTTTCTGACGAAAAGAGGGTATAGCGAACACGCAGGTCCGGCCACGCATCGCGTGTGCACAGTCTGGCGGTGTATGCCGAGGACGGCTACGGCGAATGGGACGTGTCGGGGTCGCTGCGACTGGTGCCGAGCGGCGCGGGTCGGGGGCTGTCGGCGCATCGCTCACGCCGTCATGCGGCGTGGACCGGGGCGGCTCGGAGCGGCTGTGGGCGACGCAGCTCGCGGCGTCCGGGCTGGTTGCGACCGGCGAGGCGGCTCTGTTGAGCGGGCTCGACGCGGAGGTAGCTTACGGCATAGCGCTGTTCGGCGACCGCTTCACCGGAACACCGGGACAGGCACGCCCGATCCTCGCCGGATGAGCTGCAGTGGCGGGATCTATGGTAGCTATACAGACCGTACTCGGCCGCAACTTCCACAATCACTGATGACGGGATAGGTAGAGTGTAGAGAGAGAACTATGAGCGTTGGAGCAACTTTGCCAAATGACCTTCTATCTTCTTCAGCATTTCCGCGACCACATGCTCGGGAGCCACGGCCGGTGCACCCATTTTAGAAAAATCCGACACGTCCAGTGAAAATGTATCATCATAAACTTTCCCTATCATATTCTCATATCGTACGGTTATTTCGAACACTGGAAACGGTGGTATTGCGGATTTATTTCCATTCGCCACGCATCCGAATAGCTCATAACCGCCCAATACCATACGAATGCTTTCCCCTTGTGGGAGGAAGGAAAATCGATATCGGGCATCGTGGGGAAGAAATGTAACGTCATAATCTCGGAATTTCTTTTCTTCTCCGTCAATTCGATATTCTACGTTCTGTGCCGGACCATTACCAACATTAGCAAGGACCAGATCGACAAGAGGTACATAGCTTCCCAAGTCTGGTTTGAGATACGCTACGACCTTGGGCTCAGTGCCGGCCTTTCGTACAAGTCGGTTCTCGCTGGCAAGACGCCACGTGAGAAATGCTGTGACTATCGCCAAGAGCGCAATAGAGAGGGTTGAGAATGCAGTAACAATCTCCAGATAAGGGGATAGAAATTCAAAAGACGACTTCACGATGACACCTTTGATAGTGGTGTTTACATTTGATCGAATGCGAGGTTATTTATTGGCGCCTCGTCTTCGGAAATCTTCGCATTCCAGCCATATACGGCTGCGACTGCTACGTCGAGGATAGTGTGTGCTTCAGCGAACCGTTGTGGGCAGTTGTTCTCCAGACTGGTCAGCGCGCGGGCCTTGAGATGTTTCGTCACCGCCCGGTCGCGGTCAAGAGAGCGCTTCGAATAGCTCGAGACGAGTTCATATACTCAGTCTACCCATTCTGTCGAATTGAGCCAGCGGCCGCGACGTTCGACCAGGCGCCGGCAGGAGTTGGCCATGGCAATCCCGCGCGGACCGTCAGGGTAGTCATCGGAAGGGATGTCGGGGGAGAGACGCTGCGAGATTCTGCTGCTGCCGCGCGGACGGGCGTGGAGGCAGTCTTCAGCTTCACAAAGACCGGCGGCGGCATCGTGGGTCCAGAGATAGTCGTAGCGGACGATCAGGCCCAGCTGCGGATCCGGAAGCGCCACGGTCCCATCGTTACGTCAGCAGGTCGTCGAGCCGCTTTTGCTCCACATCCGTTTGGGCGCGCTCCACCGCGTCGATCACCACATCGGCGGCGGCGTCCGCCCGACTGATCGGCCTCCCGCGGAATGCGGACTACAGGCTTGCGGTGCCGACGGGCGCGCCTGAGCAGCGCTGGCTCGCTGTCACGGCTGACAAGCTGGCGGCGCTGCGCTGGCCCATCGCCCGGAGATGTGCGAAGGGCAGCTCGATGAACGCATCGCCGTACACGAGGTGAGGAAGGCAATGCTGCGGATGCTGCCAGGCCTCGAACTGGGAGCCGGCGCACATGTCGACAGCAACTCCTACCAGGTGAACAAGGTCGGACGCGTCTTCCAAGGCGCCGGCGTCGCCCTACCGTTCCAACTGGCTCGAACGCCCGCCTGACCCGCACACTCCCCGAGATGTAGTGGAAACATCCGGCACCGCCGGCGTAACTTGTTGAATCAATTATACCTTTGGAATAGCATTGTTGAAGTTGGGCTTGACTAGCCCGCCAGATTGTCCGAAAGGAAGCATTCCTCCACGAACCAACTGGGAGTTGGAAGTAATGGAAATCAGAGAAGAGCATCTTTATCATGGCGCTGCCCTGAATCAAATCGCACAGCACAAACAATTCACGGCAATCAATGCTCTCAAGCTGAAAACCAGAACGTCACGAAGCTCTTTCAGAGTCAACGACGATATCGCCGTCTACTTGAAGTACTGCAACAAACCGAAGGGCCGCTTTAGGGAATAACAATTCACGTTCAATAGATCTCATCTGAAAGAGTTGAGAGACATTGAGAAAACGGGAGACAGACTCCAGGTAGTACTAGTATGTGTCAAGGATCGCCACATATGCCGCATTTCCCACAACATATTGCTTGGCATGATTCAAGAGCGCCGCACGGCTGTCGGTCGAAGAGAAGATCAATACCAAGTTTTGGTTACCATGAACAAGGGTGAAGCTTTTCGAGTTTACATGAACAATCCGGGGCGACGTAAGGTGATCTTGGGTGAACCGAGGAAGATTCCGCGCAATAGCTTCCCCGTGTACTCTTCGAATAGAGAGGAATGCGATGAAGATTTCGTTGAGTGCGTAATCTGTGCAATGCACGAATATCAATTCAGAAAGAGCGTCCATGACAGGAGTCGGAAAACAATAAACTGGTTAAATCAGATCACTTTGCTTCGAACGTTTCTGGGGCACCCCTGTGGGTTGCGCACATGGCAATCGTAATCTGCTATCTTTGTGGCAAGACCGTGGAGAAGTCCGACGGGACCGGAGACCATGTCGTTCCCCGTACACTACTCGATCACAAGAAGCCGAAGAATAAGGGGTTCGAATATGGCGGCCGGCTGTATACACATGCCGAATGCAACAATAGGTTCGGCGAAGAGACCTATGTTCGAAAAGCTCTCGCCTTGTTGGGGGCACTCCACGACTCTCACACGACGATTGAGCTACAGACAACCGAAGACCCGTCTATCCGCACCTTGGCACTCAACGAAGAGGGGCTTTTAGGGTTTAACCGCCGGGACTTTCAGTTCTTTGGTATTCACGATGCTAGAAACGACTCCGTATTGAGCTTTTCGAGTTCCGATTATTTTTCCGATAAGCCGAGAGGAGATCCTATAAAACGCCCCCTCAATACTACGTTATCGGTGTTGGCAAAGAGCGCCGCTGCCATCTTGATGCGTCGACACTTGTCCGCCTTGCCGTCTAGCTGGAACATCATCGCAATTCCCTATGCTGGAGATGTATCACAGTTGGACCTGTCAGCCTTTCTTGGAGAAGCCAAGCCATTCGATATCGGTGTGAAGGTGTGGTCAAAAAGGTTTCAGGCTAGGTCTTGGGTCACTCTATATATAGCTAGGACCGTAATGGTGTGGTTTTTCTTTCTTATGGATCGTGAAGTGAATCTTGTTCAAGCGGTCTCGCAAAAGTTTCAAGATGAGCAGTGTTTTTGTTTTCAGGGGGAATCTCTAATGCAATTGGTAAACCATGATTGGAGCGTCATGAGGCCAACCTAAGTTCCATGTGAACTTCGACGTGTGGAAGACGAGACAGCCCATGCCGGCAAATTCGTATTTTATGACAGCATTCGCATCTAGTCGAGAGATTCAAGCTGCTGAGCGATCACTCGATAGCTTATTGTTCTTCATATCCCAACAGGGGCCACCCTTCCCAGAACGCACGTAACGGTTTAGGGCAGCGCGATTACACGGACTTCGGCATCTCATGGGGCGGCCTGATCACCGCCCTAGATAGGATTGGTTGCTTGAGCCAATCATCGCATGTTGGGTGCAACTCAACTCTCGAGCTTCCTTTAAGCCTCAGCTACGATCGTCGAATCCTTCACCCGTGGGATACTGGGAGTAGCAGAGCCCTGCCGTCGGCGGGTGCGGAACTCCGGACGGCCCGTCGTCGCGGACATAGACCTAGGACCGTACGGTGTTCCTAACCAGGCCGGACCGCTCCGGATTTCCGGGTCGTGATTGCGAGGGTGATCCGCGTGAAGTACCTGGGTACCCCTTCGCCGGCCGGCGAGCCACAAGGCCTTGGTGTGCTGGTCCGCAATGTTCGCTGTGCAGCGAATATTGCCAGATGCTCGAATATCTGCTAAAAGGCCCATATTTGCTGCGCAGCAAAACAGGCTTGAACGGTGATGCCTGACTCGGACGTAATGGAAGGACGGCTGCTTGACGGGCTCCTGGAAGCCCTGCGTGAGCTCCCCGATGCAAAGGTGGAGGTCAGTGGGGCCGAACAGGCGGGCGGTCGCGATCGAGAACATGACGCCCAGGTTGACCTCCGGGTGGGCGGGAAGGCGGCTACCCTGCTGATTGAGATGAAGAAGGACGTATATCCCCGTGACGTGCGGCAGGTACTTTGGCAACTCCGCGACTCTGCACGGAAATGGCCGCACCCGGAGGAAAAACGGGGAGCGGCGTTCTTCCTGATCGCCCAATCGATTTCGCCTGGAGCCAAGGAGCTGTTGAGGAACGAGCGGGTCGGCTACTACGACAGCGGCGGCAGCCTGTTTCTGCCTGCCGGCGCCATATACGTGTACGTGGACAAGCCGCCCCCGAAAAGCCTGTCGCGGTCCATCCGTTCCGTGTTTTCGGGCCGTCGTTCGCAAGTGCTGCACGCGGTCCTGCTGCGACATCGCGAGTGGTTCGGAGTGAATGACATCGCTAAGCAAGCCCGGGTATCGCCCGCGACCGCCTCGCAGGTTCTGATGGAAATGGAGAAGTTCGAATGGGTGGTGTCGCGTGGACAGGGGCCAGGAAAGGAACGCCATCTGCAAGAGCCGGGCGCCTTGCTGGATGCATGGGTGAACCAGCAGGCGGTGATGCGGCCGCTGTCCATGCGGCGTTACTTCGTGCCGTCGGCGCGCGCGGAAGGGCTGGTCGAGAAGTTCGCTGAGGTCTGCGCAGAGAGCAAGGCCGAGTACGCGATCACTCACGAGGCGGCAGGGCAACGGTACGCGCCATTTCTGTCAACTGTCTCCCAGGTGCGTTGCCGGCTGCTGGACAGCCCGGCAGCAGATCGGGCTCTTCGTGCAATGGATGCTCGATTCGTGGATCAAGGCGCGAACCTTGCGGTCATCGAGGTCAAGTCGCCGAGCGAGTTGCTGTTTCGTGAGTCGGTGAACGGGATCTGGCTGGCAAGTGCCGTGCAGGTTTACCTCGACTTGATGCGCAGCGAGGGCCGCGCCAGGGAAATGGCGAAGCACCTGCGCCAGGAAAGGATCGGCTTCTGATGTTGAAGCCGGCGACGTTCGACGGCTACAGCGATCGGTACACGGTCGACTGCGAGCGTGTCCTTGTGACCCTGCTGCGTGGACTGGGCCCGTGGAAGGAGTCCGTGTATCTGGTGGGTGGGCTGACTCCCAAATATTTGGTGGCGGCTCGGCCGCCGGAAGTGCCGGCGCATGCCGGCACGCTCGACGTGGACATCGTCATCGATCTGCAGATCCTGGCCGACACCGCGGGCTATCGCACGCTCGAAGAAAACCTGCGAGCGATGAGGTTCGAGCGGTCGATGAACGAAAGAGGCCAGAGGCTTTCATGGCGGTGGGAGACTCGCACGGAACACGGCGCGCGGATGGTGGTCGAGCTGCTCGCGGACGCACCGGAGATTGCCGGTGGCAGGGTTGAGCCGCTGCCCACGGAAGGGAACATCTCCGCGCTCAACATCCCGCACTCGTCCATCGTCTTCGAAATGCACCAGGTCGCGGAGATACGGGCAGAGCTCCTTGGCGATGGGGGAAACGCCGTGGAAGTTGTGAGGCACGCCGTTCTGGTGAGCTTCACATGCTTGAAGGCCTTCGCCTTCGATCAACGCTTCGAGCGGAAGGACGCGCATGACCTGATCTACTGCATTGAGCACGCGGCGGAAGGTCTCGACGGCGCTGCGCAGATGTTCCGCGAGGCGCTAGAGGGTGAACACGGCCCGGTGATCCGGGATTGCTTGTCAATTCTTCGCAATCGTTTCGCAGGGGACGACGAGGTCGAGGGATATCGGAAGGACGGTCCGATCGCGGTGGCGCGCTTCGAACTGGGTGAGGATGACGAGGCTGAACAGCGCGAGGCTCGATTGCTGAGGCAGCGGGAGGTCAACAGCGTGATGGAGCAACTTCTGCGTCGGATCGCTTCGGAGGCGGCATGGCGATGAAGGCGAATTTTGTCAGAATCAACAGATATCTGGATTCCGCGATTCCGGAGCTAGGCAGAGCACGACGAGACGCCATTGCGCTCTGGGCAATGTTTAACGACAGCATAGGGTGGCTGGCGGAATGTATAGGAGTCGATAGGGCGTCGCTGTTGCGGCCGAAGCCCGGTATCCAAGGTGTAGCGCAGTGAATTCAACGTCAGACCCCCTTGTTGGGGCAGCGTCCGAATATGTGGCGCAAACGCGCCGCCTGAACAGCCTGGGCAGCACGACAGAGGAGACATTCTATCCAGCAATCCGCGATCTTCTGTCGGCGATCCTGCGAACGCACGACTTGCCCTTTGAGGTGCGTACCGGAACATCGGAAGAAAGGGAGCGCGGCACGGATCGGCCGGATTTCGTTCTAGCCGATGCGGCGCTTTTCGTAGGCGTCTTCGGCGAGGTCAAGAAGAGCGACGTTTCCATCAGGGAGATTACGGACTCTACCGACCGGGACAACCAGATCGGCCGGTATCTGGCACGCACCGGCGTTGTGTTGGTTTCGAATGTCCGGGGTTTTGGGCTCCTCACCTGCGCGCCGTCTTTCGAACGGTCGTCCGGTACGCCTGTCCCGCCGGAAGAAAGGGACTTGATCGGGGAGGTGGACCTTTGGGCGCAGGCCACGGGAAAGGGAACGAGGACTCGCGTGGATGTGCAGGCGGTCGAGGAACTGGCGGCGCTCGTTACCCGCTCGGTCACGGATTTTGCGCCCATTGCCGACCCGGCCGACCTTGCAAAGGTGCTGGCGCGTCAGGCCCGCGACGCGAAGGAGAGTCTGCCCGATGACCTTCGCGCGGTAGCGTCATTGCTGGATGACTATCGCCAGGCTCTGGGTCTCTCGTTCGATGTCGATGATGCCAAGGGCGACCGGTTCTTCCGCTCAAGCTTGATTCAGACCGCGTTCTACAGCCTTTTCGCGGCCTGGGTACTGTGGAACCGAGGCCACGACGAGGAATCGTTCGATCTGGAGAAGGCGCAGGACCATTTGCGAATCCCGTTTCTCGAGCAACTCTTCCATGACATCCGGCATCCCCATTACATGCGGAAGCTGGATCTGGCGCGACATCTCGAGCGGGCGGTTTCCACGCTGCAACGCGTCGACCGCGACAACTTTCGCAGCCGGATGAGTTTTCCCACCGTTGACGGTGAGAATCCGGCGGTCGCGGCGATCACGTACTTCTATGAACCCTTTCTGAAGGCCTTCGACCCGCAGCTTCGGGAGGACCTCGGGGTGTGGTACACGCCGCCCGAAATCGTGCGCTATCAGGTTCGACGTATCCACGACCTGTTGCGCACGGAGCTTGGGCGGCCCCGCGGTCTCGCCGATCCCGACGTTGTGATTCTGGATCCGTGTTGCGGCACCGGCGCCTATCTCCTTGAGGTAGCGCGTTGTATTGCCGAGGATCTACGGCGCGACGGGGACGATACCGTTGTCGGCATCGAACTGCTTCGGGCATTCGAGGAGCGTATCATCGGATTCGAAATCCTGACGGCGCCATTCGCGATCGCTCAGTTACAACTCTACATCCTCCTGGCGGACCTTGGCGTGGAAATCCCGGAGGGCCACCGGCTTTCCGTATTCTTGACGAACGCACTCACAGGTTGGCACGAGCAGGGCAACATCAAGTTGAACTTCCCCGAGATGCGGGAGGAGTTCGACGCCTCTCAAGCGGTCAAGCACTCAGCCAGGATCATCGTCGTTCTCGGGAACCCGCCTTACGATCGGTTCGCCGGAGTGGCTCAGGCGGAAGAAGCCGAGCTCGTGGCGCACTACAAGGGTATCGAGCTCGTTGCAGATCTCGGAAGGGACCGTAAGCCGAGGCTTGACGAGTTCGGCCGTCCCAAGAAGAAGCGGCGCGGCAAGAGCTTGCTGTTCGAGGAATTCGGTGTCCGGAAGCAGCTTCTTGACGATCTGTACGTGCGCTTCTACCGCCTTGCGGAAGAACGAATAGGCGAGGCTGCGGAGCACGGCATCGTTTCCTACATTTCGAATTCATCGTTCCTTACCGGGCGGTCGCATCCGCGAATGCGGCGGTCGTTGCTGTCGAGCTTTCAGCGTGTCTGGATCGACAACCTGAACGGTGACAAATTCAGGACGGGGAAGATCATCCCCGAGGGCCTGCCTGGCGAGGGAACGGCCGACCAGAGCGCGTTCACGACCGACTATGACGCGCATGGGATCCAGCCCGGCACCGCGATTGCCACTTGGCTGAAACTGCCCGGCGCGGTTGCGTCTGACGAAGGGGCGGAGACTCGCTATCGGGACTTCTGGGGGTTGGCGAGGCGAAAGCGGTCTTCACTTCTCGCGAGTCTTCCGGCCGGAGGGGCCGAGGCGGATTCGAATGTGCCCGCGTACTGCCGAATCAGTCCCTCTCAAGAGAACCGATGGCGGTTGTCTCCCCATTCGCAGGAGCCCGGTTACGAGAGTTGGCCGGACATCGACGAGCTCTTTCCCGCTTCGTTTCAGGGCGTGAATCATAACCGCGGCGTCGAGGGCGCGGTCATCGATGGCGAGAAGGCAAGTCTCCGCGAGCGGGTGAGATCGTATCTGGAATCCGAGTCATTTGAGGATGCCGCGGCGATCGCACCGGGTATAGCGGAGTCTCGGGCGGGCTATGATCCGGAAAGAGTTTGGAGGAACGTGAAGGGGGCCGGCGGATTCTTAGAAAGCAACCTCTTGCCGTTCCTCACTTTTCCGTTCGATGAGAGATGGATTTACTATGAAACCGGATACAAGTGGCTGAACCGAGCGCGTCCTGAGTTTGATGCGAATCTCTCCGATAACGAATTTCTGATTGCCGTACCGGAGCCTCGAAAGACTTCCGAGACGCGACCACTGTTCGCGACCACGCTTGCAAATCTGCACGTCCATGAACGCGGTTCTGTCGTGGTGCCACGAGAGACGGGCGGTGATGACCTGCTATCTGACCGTGACGCTAACCTGACGGAAGTGGCATGGCGCGTCTTTCGAGGTCACTTCGGTCTGAACGGTGAACGCCGCCACGACGACGCCCGGAGCTTCGTCGGAGACTTGTTTCGGGTGACTCTGGCCGTGCTTCATTCTCCAGCCTACCAGGGAGACCATCGCAGCGCCTTGTCGGCCGATTGGGCACATGTGCCGGTGCCAAAGGATCGCACGGTGTTTCGTTCATTGGTGGATGCTGGTGGCACGATCGCGCGACTGCTCAATGCTCAGTGCGACGCGCAGGATGCGGTAAGGAACATCCTGGGTGAAGAATCGTCGGTGGCGCTGTCACCGATCCGCAAGATCGATGGCAGCGACCTCCGTCCGGATGATCTACGGGTGACGGTCAACTACTGGGGTGGCGGAAAGGGGCGCTGGATTCCGCGGCCCTTTACGGCCGATGAAGAGCGGCACAATGCGTGGGGCGGTCGGACGGGCGATTTGTATATCTCCCAGGAAGTGTTCTTCGCCAATGTGCCCGAGTTGGTCTGGAAATACGAACTCGGTGGCTATCCTGTTCTCAAGAAGTGGTTGGGCTATCGGCAGTCGAATCGCCGCGAGGGACAGCCGCTCAGGACGGAGGAGCGCCGCTGGTTCAGGTCCATTGTCCAGAGGATTGCCGCGGTCTTGGCGCTCGGCCCGGAGATTGACAGACTTTATTCTGTTGCGTCCGAGAATGCGTTCACGGCAAGCGACCTTGAGATTGAGCGATAAGGCTTGGGAGTGGGAATGGCGGTGATCCGATCGGTCGGCATGCGCTCCAATCGAAGCGCCGATTGAGGCGCTCGCTGGACGAGATCCCCATATGTTTCAGGAAACATATGGGGATCTGGGCCTGCGGCGTGTTCGCCAGCGGCAGGCATCGCTGAACCGCCACCAGCCTGCCGCTTTCAACATTGTAAACGTGGACGCGAAGGAAGCAGCGAGTGTCGTAGAAGGCGTTGAACAGCGAAAGCTGCAATTGCCGACGGCAGGATATTTGGTCGATTGGCCAGATATCCTGAAAACTCCCATTTGGCTAGTATTCCTGACGCGAGCGTCCCCCCTGCTGCCTTTCTTGTGCCGCTTCGGCATCGTCGCACTATTGCGATGTTCGTAAGGTCAATCTCATCGCTCTCCGGCTCAGCCACGTAACTGCCGCGTCGGACTATGACTTCTCCACTCGAATAGAGAGGCCCAGACTCGCCGCGACTTCGGCAACCAACAGACTGATAACCCATTGGTATCTGAATCGTTGTATGTCTAGCGCGTCTCCGACCTCGTCTGGTGGATCTCCGGTATAAAGAATCACACTTGTTCCGTCTGCGCCTGCAGCAGCTTGAAATTCGTCCCAGTCGTGGTAGTAACGTTTCGGAGTTTTGAATTGATCGATAAGCGGCCGAATCTGTCCACTTTCCAAGTCAATACCGTGAAGTTCATGCGCGAATTTATTTCTTATCTTCCGAACCAAATTGATGTCATCAAAGGTATCGGAGTCAATCCACCCGAGACAGTACGCGGCATGGATCTTCGAAGAAAAGGCGGAGAATGCCCCATTGTAATCAAAAAGCCCTCGCCGAGCGGCTGCATTACCTTTCGAGAACAAAGTGCTTAGCTTGCGTCCAAGGAGGTGCTCGATCCACACGCTCGCCAAAATTGTCGCTCCCCTATCCGATTCTGATTGCAACTCATCGAAGAAACCTGACCACTGCTGGGGGTCGATTTCGACACGCGACTTTTGATTCGATGTCATCAAACGTCCTTCTGTGCTCCGCGTTTCTCTGCATTTGCCACTAGCTCCTCTCCTCCATTACGCATGCTGCGGAGTATCGCCGGTACGCTACCATACCCACTGTGAGCGCTTTCGAGTTCCAGCACAAGTTCGGCCAGTTCCAGCACGAACCGTAGCGCGAACTGGTGAATATAACCCGGCACGGGTGCTAAGAGTTCCTATTCATGTCTGCCGAGCAATATGACTGGCTTCGGGCTTCGGCAAAGCGCGGCCATCGCACGGACGACGCCACCAATGTGGTGATCAACGCTGTGATGATCGACGCTGTGGAGCGGGCCGAGATGCATGTGGAGCACAAGCCCCTCTACGACCTGCTGACGTAACGACGAAACGGTGGTGCTTCCCGATCCGAAACCGGGCCTGTTCGTCCGATAGGATTATCTCGACGCATGAGGCCGCCCCCGGTCGCGACCAGGGCAAGACCCGTCCGAACTGTCTGATAGCCGCCATCGATCAGGCGGCTGTTCCGCGCTACGTCGAGATGCTACGGATCACCCATACACAAACGGACGTTGTGCGCCGTTGTGTCGATATCCCTGAGGGTCAGCAGAGTGGCGGTCACCGGAAGGATCTCGCAGGAGGACAGTGTAGGGGACGAGAAGGGTGTGCCTAAGTTCTTTGGGCCATGCCTGCCCGGTGCCGTAGCACGAAGCATTACTTTCTCAGGTTTCAACGTGTTCTGCGGTGAAAAGGCAATTGGAGCATTAGGGGGCCGGCTGGGGATATGTAAGCCCTACTTGCATGGAGAAGGCGGATTCGTTATCGCACAGGCAATGGGCTATTGTCTGCGCCACATAATCGAAATAGTTGCCGCGGCTGCTGTCGGTAAAGTAGCGGTGGCTCGCAAGAAAACGGCCGCGCGCGATGCTGGCATGCAATAGCGGAAAGAGATTAGGGCGGTCGGGACGAAATGTTTCGGTTCTAGTCCGAAATTCTTGCCCTAATCTTGCGGTTGTCCAGTGTCGGAATGCACGCGGAGGAGACTCATTCAAGCTGCGCCGAGCGAACTCAAAAGCGAATGCGCCGAAGGTTAACACGAGGATCGGTGAATGGTTGTTCACAAGACTGGCTAAATCGTGCGTCTCTCGGTAGAGATGAGAAGGCCATTCGACAGTGCGGTGGTTCGGCTTGTCCGATGCGCGGTGTACGGCGTTTCGGATGTAGAGCGCATTAGTACAAAGGCGGGTGCGTTTGGTGGCGAATAAATGCGACTGAATTCCTTCGAGGACGGGGGTCCAGATGTTGTGACGCGCGGGATGCCTAGGATCCAAGGGCGCGTCTAGGTGGTGCTCCCACTTCAGGGGGCTCGAATCGCCGAGAAGCCAGATTGGGAAGTCGCGCGATCCGACCTCTCGTTTCATGCTGCGGCTTTCGTCCGAAGGGATCGGGTGGGGGCGCGGCGGTCTGGAGCGATCATGCAGGTTCTTGGCCAGGGATTGATACGCTCATCCGGTTAATGTGATCCATGATATCCGTCATCATGGCGCGCGTGAGTTGCAAGGGGCCTGTGGAATAGTGACGTATAGCGAGAATCTTGAAGTGCGCGGGCTCGTCGGAAATGACAGACTGCCTGTGAATGATGCAGTTTCGAATGCGCCGCAGGTCGCCCATAAGGTCGGAGCGGATATCGCTCTTGGTCAGCTCTTGATCGGCGGTGAGAGAGTCCAGTTGTTTCGCAATCCTCCTGCGATAGTGATCTTCCCACAGCGCGTAGATGGCCACGATGGTAAGTTTGGCGAGACGGTTTGCAAATTCTCCACCGGAATCGCTTTTTTCGAGCACCTCGCCGAGGGAGAGGGATGCAGGACAAAGTCCTGAGACGGGAGTACCGACACCCACTTGATAAGGATCGGTCGTGCGGAGGGAGTGACGGGTCACCAAGTTCTCGACGAAGTTCCTGAAGCTCGGCATTGCATCGCAGATGAAGCCGTAGAAGACGAGGTGTTCTCGGCAGTCGTTGCGGAAGGCGGTCAGAGCTTCGGGATCGTCATGGATGTGGGACACGTTTCTTCCTCGGGCTCGTGATGGTCGCTGGAATATCGCTGCGGCTCGGTTGGCGGGTGGATGCACAATCGGACGGGCCAAACGCGACACGACGATGATCGGCGTAGAGCTTGCGCGAAAGACTGCTCGGATCGGATACTGTGGACAACCAAGTCTCGATTTGTGCAAGAGCGCCAACGAGGTTACGCATCACGACTGGTGCCGGTTCCCAAAGCGCGCTTCGTAGCCGCGCCTCAGGCGCCGACGCTGTGCCGAATAACGTGATTTGGGGACAGCGGCGCCCTCGCTTGGGTGCGGAGCCGCTCAACGCGAATTCGATTCGAGGCCTCCAAGGTGGTACGGCCTCCGCGGTACGGCGGGATTTCAGGCTCAATGCGATGCGCTTCGACATTGCGGGCTATCGAGTGCAGCCCTCGACGACGACGTCCAAGACCTCGTTTCCGGACTTTGTGGCGGCCCGGGTTTCGTCCAGCGTCTGCCAAGGTTGCCAGCACTCTTGAGGCTTGGGATTGCCGCAGAAGGCAATACCGGACGCGCAGACCTCGGTGGTCGTCAGGGTCCCGCGTGTTGCACCCCATGCGCCCAGCCAGACTCTTGGTGAGTAAGTCGTGTGGGGGTGATGGAGGATCATCGTCGGCTCGAACTTCCGGGCCAGTCCGATCATGCGCCGACGCCGTTCTTCCTTGGGCGTGGGGCCATGCTTGGACGGCCTGCCCCGGGCGGCGAATAGCAACAGATCATGGCAGCCTAGAAGGAGGATGCGCTCGGAGCCGAGCTCAAGGAAATGCGTGCCGAGGTCCGTCACATGGACCAGGGTGTGCTGCTGCCCATCCACTGGATAGGACTTACCGGTCCAGTGACGGACCTTGCCGGAGTGCGTGTCGAACACGGCTACAAGCTCTGCGTGGGTACAGGCCTCGGGGCAGGAGGGCCGGCAACGATGACCATCTCTTATTTGCTCTTCCTTGTTGCGCTCGCGGCTGAGGTCGACGCCGAGGGTGAGGAAGCGGGTTCGCTGTTGGGCGGAGTCCAGAATATCACCCCGTACAACCGCGTGCACCGCAGCTTCCGCATGAGGAATCAGCTTGGTCAGATCGCACTTCCTGGAGTTCCAGCCTCTATGTCCGGCATAGGCACGCGGCAGGGTGGTCCGGATGAACCCGCCGGGCGTGACCGTGAATTTGACCAGGGCCGGAGGCCAGCGCTCTGGCGCGAAGGCCTGGGAAAGGATCGCGCGAACTTCGGAGAAATTGTCTAAACCACGACGACGATAGGTCCAGCCTTCGACGACGATCCGGGCAACGTGGGCCGTTGATGCGGATGCAGACTCCATAGACATCAGTGTCGGTTTTGGTCCAGCTCTGGTCGCGGATGACCTGTGAAGCGTTTGGAAAGACGGGTGCGAGGGTGCCCCCCGGCCGCGAAGGAGGATCAGCCCTTTGTCCTGGCGAGCTTTGCACGAGCGTCCTTGTATTGGTCATACAGGGTCAGCGCTCGAGAGCACAGGAACACGGACTCCGGCATCGGCCATCCTTGTTGTTCTCTGTCGTAGGCTTCGCCCAGGTTCCTCAAGAAACGAACTACATTCGAGTCTCCACCATCTTGGGCCAGCTGTAGTGCCATTTTCTCGGCGTTGCGTTCCGCTTGCACCAAACGCTGGCGCGCCTCGTCAAGCTCTCTGCTAGATGGCACGGTTTCGGTACTCCTGTGGTGTGGTATCCCCTGATCTTCGGCGGGAACTGAAACATGCTGTGATCGCTGAACTTCTCCGTGCGGCAAGCTGAGCCGGTCGTCAAGTCTACAGCGACCCGAACGCAGTTACACAGCGCGATTACAGAATATCGGCCGAGATGCTCTCGACGATGCGCTCTGCCGTCTCATGGATCGAGTCGTGCGCCAGATGGGCATTTCGCGCCGTCGTCTCGATTGATATTGATATCGCTGTGACCGAGTAGCTTGCCGATGACCGGCAGGGTCTCGCCGAGCGCCAGCGCCCTCGACGCATACCGTGTGGGGTAGATCCTGAGCCACTGATGTCGGCGGGTCGGTGAAGTGAGAGGCGGGTCCCGGGGAAGCAACGAATTTCGATGACGAGGACACGGAAGGCCAGTGGTGGTCTGGGGATTGATTCGATCCGGTTACGGCACGATGACAGATACCTCTCCTGATCCTGCGGATGGGGCGAAGAAGTGAGGGTTTCCGCCGGTTTGAGCGACTTTGGCAGCCCTGGATCGCCGATTCTGACGAAATGAGGGCATAGAGGTAGCGGTGGCTATCCGTTCCGCCTGAGCGCGGCGTCGCGCACGGCCTGTTCGAGGGTGCGGAACGGCTGCAGGTCCTCGACGGAGCGCTGGACGAAGGCGGGCGCCGACGTGGCGTTCAGTCCGCGGAGTTTGACGAGGACCGTGGCGAGGGACAGCCGGTCGGCGCCGGCGGGTCGGTCGGAGTCGATTCAGGGCCAGGCGGTGAGGTCGCGGGGCTCAGGCTTGGCGGCACGGAGCGGATTTGCATCGGTGCGTGTGAGCACTCGGCCCTTGCCGCGGCCATGAACGAATCCCCGATGTGTCACTCGTCGATTTCCGAGTTGGCCTGCTTGCCGCTTTCCGCGGGCCTGGTGTTGGGACATTGGGAGCTAGAATTCGAACCGGAGCGCCGCGAGCAATGCGTGGGTCCGGTAATCGGCGGAGGTCTCGTTGATACGGACCGGGATCTCTCTCCGGGTGCCGTCCTCGCGGTAGCGCACGATGGTGATGTCGCCGACGTCGGTGCGGATCTCTCCCGTATCGGTATACCGGTAGCTCAGCTCGAGGAGGGCGCTGTTGCCGACCGCGATCGCGATCCCGGCGGTCAGCATCCATGTGAAGTTCCGCCCGCTTCCTCCGGGGAGGGCGGTGAACGGGATTTCGCCGCCGGGACCCCGGCGCAGAGGGCCCTGCGGATCGTCCGGTTCGGGGAAGCGCTGGAGGTAGCCGCCAAGGCGGTAGTGGGTAATCCCGAGCCCGGCGCCCAGAAAGGGGCGCGCCCGGCCGCCCGGGGCGATCTCCCATCCCGGGAAATCGTGGAACCCGGCGAGGAGGAGCTGCCAGGTGTCCAGGGTTGCCTCCGACGGCTGGCGCGCGCCCGAGGTTCGGTAGTTCGTGTTGCCCCGCCAGTCCAGGGCACGCGCCCAGCCGAGTTCCAGCTGCGCGCGCAGCCGGTACGGCAGGCGGACGCCCGCCGCCAGATGAAGCTGCAGACCGTTGTCGAGGGCGCCGGCGTCGAAGAGTTGACGGTTTCCGTAGAGCGCGGCATGGCCGGCGTCCGCGCCATCGACGAATCGGGCGTCCTGCGAGCGGATCAGGGCTACGCCTGCGCTCAGATAGGAGGCGGCCATTACGGCATTCGCCCCCGCCGCGGGGACAGCGGTCCCGGCTCCGCGGGGGTCTTCAGCAGCAGCGGCGGTCCGCCCCTGGACCGCCAAGACCCACGCCGCCACGACAAGCGGCAGGAGCGTCGTCCAGAATCGTGCGCCGCCGATTGGATGCATGTCTGCCTCGCTTTCTTGCCTTCTTGTCCGTTGTCGGTCGCGTTATTCGGTTATGGTCAGGCGCATAGCGCGGATTTCGCACGACCGAACCTCATTCGAAGCTGCCGGTAGCGATACGTCATGCGAGCAACCCAGTTGTCTTGCGGTTCGTCGGCGAACGGGTATCCGGGCCTTCCGCCTTCGCCGAGTGCTAGTCGTAAGTGGGAGAACTCGCAGCTGGCCACACAGCGGCCCGGGTGCTCGAACGGCTCGGTCTCGGCTTCGACGAAGCGGTGCTCGAATGACCATCGGCCGGCGGTGGAGGTTCCGTCGTGCCACCAGTCCTCGCCGATCGCGTAGCGTACGAGCACGCGGATCTGCTCCGCCGCCACCAGGTTGCAGAACGCGATGGTGTTCTGGCCCGGTTCGGGGCCGTCGGGGGCATCGTCGTTGATGTAGCGACCGTGACGCCCGATGCCCATCCTTTCATCGCGCGCATCGCCGCTGGTGTACTGACCGCGGCAACGGAGGCATTGCATATCGGGGCCGGCCAGGTGGACGGGCCATTTGGCAGAGAGCAGACGGTCTCGCGATTCCACGAGGACCCCGCCGTCGATCAGGGGTAGGCAGTTTGCGTAGGCAACGTGATTGAGAACCTCGCGCGCCTCGGCATTGTCGACGCAGCACATGATGAGGTCCGCGTCGGCTGCGAGGCGGTACGCGCGCTCGGTGCGGATGAAATGCCGGCCGCAGAGTTCGTGCGCGAACGGATCCTGGCGCTCGCGCGGGACCCGGAGGGCGCGGATGGGGCGACGGTTCCGGCCTCGATGACGCCGCTGATCGAGCGGATGTTCCGTTACACCTGGTTCCTGGCGACCGAAAAACGCGGCGCGATGGTCCGCGAGGGGCGCGGGGACGAGATCGACAAGCTGGTCGCCGAGGCGTGGGCGTTCCAGGAATCTCTGAGTCGCAACGCCCCGGACTGAACGCTGGAGACTTTCGCGGTCTACCGTACACTCTATTTTGTGCAGACCCGCAAACTTGCCGGGAGGGTGTAGTGATCAGTCGACGCAAAGTGATTGTTGCTGGTGCCGCAGCACTGTGCATTCCTCGTGCTGCGCGATCAGCAGTGCAATGTACGCCCTATGACGCTCGCGGCATTCAGTATTGCGAAGCGGGTGTCTACATTCGCAACTTCGTGACGGCTCAGCAGCGATGCCAGAACTGGTGCTGGGCAGCCTGTATCGAGGCGATCTTTCATCAACATGGTTACGTGGTTCCGCAGCAGGCCATTGTGGCGCGCATCTATCCGGACCTGAGTTGCCGCCCCGCCACTGGCCCGCAGATTATACGGGCACTGTCGGGCAATTGGATCGACCAAAACGGTTATCGGTTCCAAGCGTGGGGAGAACCGATCATCGATCTGCATTACGGGATATGGTCCTACGATTCTGCCGCGATTGTGGCGAGGGAACTTGCGGCCAATAACCCGTTGATCAACGGCGCTGTCGGTCATGCCACCATGATTTCCGCGATCTCTTACTACCGCAACCTCTACGGCCAGGGGCGGGTTGCATCGATTACCGTTCGCGACCCGTGGCCCGGTAGGGCCAACAAACGCTTGCTGACCCTGCAAGAAGCACAAGGCACATTTTTCGTTGCTCGGGTGCTTGTGAGCTGAAACGGCTCTTCTTTGTCGGCGGCTCTCCGTAGGCGGTTCGGACGCGTCACCTGGGTTTCAGCTTGACGAGCTGGCGAAGTTCCCCGGGAGCAAGTCGTCGATGCGGTCGTTGGGATGATCGGCCACGATGGCTTCGCGTGTGGCACTGAGCCAGACGTTGGGCCGACCCCATTCAACCTGGCCGTCTGGGTGAGTGAAGCGATTCGCCCTCAACTGGAAGGTGCAGCGCTCGCAACGCTCATACCATGCGGGTGTCGTGCAATGGCGTTCGCTTGGAGTTGGTCGCGGGTTCGCTCGCCGTGTGCGCGGCAATGCAGGGCTTGGCGGGAGGGCCGAGCATACGACCACATGGACGGGAGGAAGCACGGTGATGGCAGGAACTGGATCGGTTGGTGAGCGCCTGAACAGATTTCTTGATCGGGAGACCTTCACGCTCACCGTCAACGGTGCTATCGGCCGCAACCCGACGTACCGCATGGACGCCACGGAGGAGGGAAGACGCGCGTTCCGGGAGGCTCTTGAGGCGTGGCTTGGGGCGCAGATTGATGAATATCGGGCGGGACCGGTAGACGATGTTCGCCATACAGACAATATCGAGGCCTTGTCGTCGGAACTAAGCGCGCGTCATGACGAGGTGCTGCTGGACGGCCGATTGCGCATCGGGACAGCCCAGAAAGCCCTGAACCTCTATCTCAAGTATGGCTGGGCGCGCGGGCTCATTCACGAGCCGCCGCATTGCCCCATCGATTCCTTCGTGCTGGCGGAGATCGAGAAGTGCCCCAAGGATGTCGGGTGCGAAATCTGTTACGGCACGACTTGGACGAAAATCGTCACTAGGTACGAGTATCTGCATTTCGTCGACAAGGCCAGGGAGGCGGCTGAGGCGCGGGGCCTGAGCCTCTCGCGTTGGGAACTGGAAGTGTGGGAGGCTGCTACGTCGCGGGCGTAGAAGAAAATTTGGCGGAGTCCCGACTGAAAGCGCGGACAAGCGGGCGGGAATAGACGCTCTCGAGGGAGTAGCTTTCGGGTAGCGGTCGTCGGCCAGGCCGGTGCCGAAGAAATGAACCAGGAACGTGTCCGCGGTGTTGCCGGGTATCGCCATGGCTGCCGTCATGGTGCCGTCTCCTTCGTGCCGGTGAGGGAAATCGGCCTCCCCCGGACGCGCGACCGCTGGCCCACTTACGGCCAAGGCTCTCCTCTCGGCGGAGCGGGGCGCGCGGACGAAGAGGGCTGCGGGTCGGCGGTGCAGCGGGAAGGCCCCGCCGCTCCAGTCGCCGGTTCGGTCCAGCTTGTGTAGGAGCGCATGGGAGAGGCGTTGTTCACCACCTCCACCTAGTCGCCGCGGAACTTCTCGAAGACGAGTTAGAGCGGCACGTCGGCCTCGCTGTCGAACGGCCCGTGCTCCTAGCCGGTGGCGATCTCGATCACCAGGTCCGGTGCGGCGTCGGCGTGCGCTTGCCGCCCTTAATGCAAAGCCCCTAGGCGCGGCGCTCGGCGGTCGGTCGGTATGAGCGCTCAAGGTCGTGCTTGCGCCGGGCCTGCATGTGTTGGTCGGTCATCGCGGTGTCCCCCCTGCCGGGGTGGGTATCCGAGCGGGGGACGCCCTCCCCGGACCTCCTGCCGCCGGCCCGCTTCCGGCCACGCGCTCGCTCTCGGCGGAGTGGGGCGCGCTATGGAGGGAGACGCGCGTGTGATTGATCCGACGGACGGATAGGACTAGGGATCGGGCGTCGGCTCGGTCAGCGGTTCCGGCAAGTCGCTCAGGGCGCGGCGGAAGGTCGAACGTTGAGAAACCGGGACGTGATCGAGGACGTTGGAGACATGCAATTGATTCGAGGCTGGGAAAGCCGGTTCACACCGGAAAATACGGGTGGGGTGCGGCTCAGCAAGGCGACGGTGTACAGGGCTATCGGGGAGGAGGAAGGATTGGGCGACAGAAGGGAGGGGGAGATGCGCGTGAACATGCCGGGGGCTGTGGAGAGCACGACCACGGGACCCTTTTCTGGTCCCGTCGAGCTTGTCATAGCGCCGGAAGACGAACCTGAGACGGTGGTGAAAAACCTCAAGCCCGGGGAGCGGCGGGAGATTCAAACCAGCGTCCGCGTGGAAGATTCGAAACTCGGCAGTCCGTATCTCTTCTGCTTGTCAAGGCAGCCCTTGACCAGGAGCAATTGGGAGACGCTGCGGGCCGCGCTACCAGAACGGTATGACACGTGGACCCTGACCGACAATGTGGATGCCTTGAAATTCGAGATCGAATGCGGCCTCAAGAGATGGATGGCATTGAACGACATAACGGAACACAGGTTGTATTGGCAGCAGGGCTGGGTGAGTTACTCCTATGACGAGTTCCCGCCA
This sequence comes from Alphaproteobacteria bacterium, assembly GCA_965207055.1. Taxonomy (GTDB): domain Bacteria; phylum Pseudomonadota; class Alphaproteobacteria; order UBA828; family UBA828; genus WTGU01. The sequence goes on from CBDBLP010000002.1 coordinate 856,399, forward strand.
GATGGCGAACCCGGCGACCTTGCCGAGGCGATACAGCTTCAGCGATGGTTTCGGAAAGGCACGAAATACAAGGGACAACAGGAATACAGGTTGGCGTGGGAGATTCGCAGTTCGCAAATGGAAGAGTCCCCTGACGCGATTGACATTGAGCTGACGAGGACAGGATTGGGTCTTCTCAAACCCTGGAGTCCCCCCGCCTAGTACGAAGGTACCCCTGAGGACGTTCCGGTTGCCTACGGCGCGCGGGTTTTGGTAGCCGAAGCGCGAGAGTCAGGAAAATAGCGGTAGTCGCGGTCGCTCATTCCACCACGGCGACGTGGCCGCAATCCTCGATCCGGCGAGGACATGGGTGCGGCGTCGCTCGGGCGACCATCCCTCGTGCTCGAATATCTTGAACATGGCGATGTATTCGGCCGTGAGGGGATAGCCCTCGATCGCCTGTAAATCCGCAGCCTCCCCCAGTGGGCCGTTCGCCGCGGCCGCCTTACGGGTAGCAGAATCATGCTGCATCGTGGACATGGTGTGACCCTATCACGATGAGCCGACGACAGGGCTTGCACAAAATGCTTTCACACGGGCGATTCGAGAGTCGTGGGGAGGTAGCCGTTCCGGGAAGCCGTGGAGTCGACCCGGCCGCCGCAGCGTTCGGCACGTGAGAATGGCGCATTTCGGCCGTTTACGATTCTCCATCTTCCGGATCAGCCCGCCTCCCGGCACCTGTTCGCTCAAGCCGTGGAGATTGGGGCTGGAGCAGGCAGGAAGCGACGACGGTGGTAGCAGACTTGCCAACTGAACACGCCTACCGCACTGGGGGTCAGCGGCTGCCACGGCTCGAATGAACGGATAGCTCGGGGGCCGAGTAGGAGGGGTCGTTACCGAGCCCCTCCTACCCGGCCGTGGAGATGGTGAAACAGGCGCGGCATGCGTAAACGTTCCGTCGGGCCGTGAAAGTCATCGGCAAGCGTTCCGCCAAGCCGTTGAGCGCCGCACATGTGGGCAGCGCGGTCGAAAACACTTTCATGGCACGGCACCATTGACGGCGTTGTTGGTCGATGCCCACACAGGCATGTAATTCGGAGTAGCAATCGTTCAATATCATGCCTCACGGGGTCCGGAACGAGGGTCCGGGCAGAAGAGGAGGAGACAAATGAGAATCCTGGCAATTGCAGTCACCGCGCTTGCCGCGGCCATCGCACCTTCTCTCGCCTCGGCGGCCGACATGGCGGCCGCCGACATCGTCAACACCGACGGCGCGGTCATCGGCAAGGCCACTTTCGAGCAGACGCCCACCGGCGTGCTCATTTCCGTCGACGCGGCCGGCCTGCCGCCCGGCGGCCACGGCATTCACCTGCACGCCGTCGGCTCGTGCACGCCGAACTTCAAGGCGGCGACGGGCCATATCAATCCGGGCAAGGTGAAGCACGGGCTGCGCAACCCCGAAGGACCGGACAACGGCGATCTGCCCAACCTGTTCGCCGCCGCCAACGGAACGGCGAAGGCCGAGTTCTTCACCACCCTGGTCTCGGTGTCGGGCGGCGACATGCCCGCCCTCCTCGACGGGGATGGATCGGCGGTCATCATTCACGAGCACCCCGATGATCACATGTCCCAGCCCATCGGCGGTTCTGGCGGGCGCATTGGCTGTGGCATCATCGGCAAGATGTAGCCCGGCACCGACGCCCGAAATCGCTCCACATGGGTGGAGCCAGAAGAGCTGCTATGGCAGTAGCTCGGACAGCTCGTTTGGTTGAGTGCGCCGACCTAAACCTTCTGGCGGAACGATTACGCCCCCATCACGGGCTGACGGAACGATTACAGAATCTCATTGTCGGCGGACTGCGCGATCAATCAGGCGGAGGACTTTCACGGCCCGACGGAACGTTTATCGGCATGCAACGCCTGGAATATGATCGAATCCGGTGACTATCCGATTACAGATCTTGTATCAAGAAAATAAAGGTAATAATTTCGGTGCGTTAGGGAGCTATGCCGCACAACTGTGACGCAGATCCTGGAGGCGGCCTTGCAGGCGTTTCTCGGGATCCTGGACCGGCACACGCTTGCGGACCTCTTGTCGCCCGCGCCTGCGTTGAAAGGCATATTGATGGTCGGAGAGGGAAACGCCTGACCGATCCGCAGAAGGCCGGCGGATGCTGCATTCCTCCGACGACGTTGCGAAGCCTTGGAAGCTTCCGGAGCCGGTCCCGCCGGGCAGTTCGTGGGTAACGATCGATCAGATGGACGGCTACGTCGCCGGGTCGTGATGTGCCCGGAGTCGATTGCACCCTCGGAGCGGCTGCCTGGGGTCTGGGGCGGCTATGGCGCACCGATCTTCAGCGGCGCGCGGAACACCCACACCCGTCTCCAGGAACGTCGGACTCGACGGCTTCGGGACGGGCATGGCACATATCGCCTGGAAGCGGTGTAGAGGGAGAACCGGTCATGACGTTTTCATTCACCAGTCTTCGGCGGCTGCGCCGCGTGCCGGTCGCTGCGGCAGCCTCGATCGTTCTGTGGTGCGCGGCGGGCACCGCCTTCGCAGGCGAAAGCGGCACCGCCGATCTGGTCACCAGCTTCGTGCGCGACTATGTCACGTTCGACCACGCAGGCGGAACGGTCACGGGCGGCACCTTGCGCGGGACGACGACTATCACGGGAAGCAGCGGGGGTCCCTTCGCGGAGGGCGAGAGCAGCCTCGTGGTGTGTCTCGTCTACGGGACGAAGACGGATGCCGGCATGGACCTCGAAGCGCCTTGCACGAACACGGACACGTCGGGCGACACGTGGTTCTGGATTGCAAGGAGGACTGCGGGCGATACCGAAGAGGGCGGCGGCGGCGAGGGGCAGCGGGAGTTTCTTGGGGGCACCGGCAAGTATGCCGGGCTGAGCGGAGCCTGCACCTATTCCACGCGCTACCTTGCGGAAAACCGGTCCGTTTCGGTGGCGAGCTGCGAGTGGCAAACGCCGTGACTCTCGTGCACGGGGACGGTGTGGCCGGCTGCTGCCCCCGCGGTCGGCGCCCGGTGGCGGCGCCTGGCCTGCTGCGATAGGCTCGGAGCGGCGCCCGGCGCGGGCTTGCTGTCCACGCCGGCCGCGGCACCGCAAACCCGGTGCGCACGCAGCAGGCCCTGCCGCCGGCGCCGAACCTGACAGGTAACCCCAAATGGCGAAAGTGACCGCCCGCTGGGCAGCCATTCCAGTCCTTCTCACCGCGATACTGTTGATTGCCGCGCAGGCAGAGGCCGACAGCGAGCCGCTCACGGTCATGACCTACAATGTCTACCTGGGCGGAGACACGGGCGCCGTGCTGTCCGCACCCCGGGAGGAAGTTCCATTGAGGGTGGCGGCCCTGTACCGGGAGTTCGGCGCCTCCGCCGCGCCGGAGCGCCTGGCCGCGATCGCCGGCTCCATTGCCGAACGCCGGCCCCATCTGGTCGCGCTGCAAGAGATGACGCTGATCCGCCGGCAAACGCCGGGCGACATGCTGACGGGACAGGCCGGGCCGAACGCCGAAGCCGTCGTCCTGGACTTTCAGTCGGTGCTCATGGCTGCGATGGAGGCGGCAGACATGGACTACGAGATCGCCGCGAGCGTGCAGAACACCGGTAATGGTTCGGTAATGCCGTGGAGGGTCCGGAATCAGCGGTTGAGGGCCCGCCTCCAGTCTTTTCGCAGCGGCCGGAGCCAGATGTCCTTGCGGGGCTTGTCGTACCGCTTTTCCCGGTCGTAGCGCCCGCGCCCCTGTGTCGTTCCGACGCGGATCCAGCCCAACGCCTTGTAGACGGCGCCGGTGTAGCGCGGGGTCTGGACGAAGGTCTCGATGAGCACGGGTGCGGTGTTGTAGCGCTCGGCCCAGTCGAGTGGCAGGCTGCGGCGGACGATGGCGAGGATGTGCGAGCCCAGGTTGGGGATCTTGATCCAGGGCAGGATCAGGAACCTGGGGTTGTCGACCACCAGCGGCAGGTTCCTCTCGCGCAGCTCGGGCGTCCAGCCGATGAAGGCATCGCGCGGCGCCAGCTTCCAGGCGGCGGTCGAGAAGCCGAGCATGGCGAGCGGCCAGCCCTCGCGGTCGTGGACGGCGTAGCGCATCTGGGCGCCGACCAGGGTCTTGTAGCCGAGGTAGTGGTAGCGGGCGACGAACTCGTTCCAGAGCTTGCCCTCGCGGGTGCCGCGCACGACGGTGCGCATCTTGAGCGGGCGGACCTCGTCCAGCGTCGTCGGGACGGGGAAGAGCGGCGGCTCGGTGTCCGGTCCGAAGACGACCGGCTTTGGCGGGCCCGGTTGCCACCTCGGCGGCGGCAGGGTGATCAGTCCGTCCTTGTGCATGGCCAGCATGGTGACCCTGGCCATCATGTCCTTCAGCCCGCCGTCGGGCTTGAGCCAGCCGATGCGCCGGCAGAACTCCTTGGACAGCGCATGGCGGTTGAGCGGCGGGGGGCCGGCGATCAGCGCGCGCAGCAGCACCATCTCTTCGGTGGTGAAGTCGCGCCCGTAATAGCGGCACTCGATCGTGCCGGTCATCCCGGTGCCGTGAACTTGCGCCTCCGCGCCCCGCTCATCGACCACGGCAGCCAGGGCGACAAGTCGTCCGGCGGTTTGCCGCCATTCTTCGCGCAGGCCTTCAACCATGCCTCCAGCCAGCGCCGGACATCGATGCCATTCATGGCGAGAGTGCCGACGACGGAGTACATCATCGCCGTGAACTTCGCGCCGTCCTCGCTGTCGGAACCGAAGCTGAGCCGTCTTCCTATGACCGCTCCCCTGAACGCCCTCTCGGCAAAATTATTGTCCATGGGCACCTGCGGGTTGTCGACGAAGACGCACAGGCCCTCGCGGTGGTTGAGCAGCGAGCGCAGCGGCTTGGCCTCGCGCGCGCCGTCCGGCAGCTCGGCCAACTCCGCTTCGGCGACCGCGAACAGATCGTCGACGGCCTTCTCCAGCTCGCCCTGTGCGCCGTCGAACTGTGGCGTCTGCCGCTCCAGAGCGGGGCCGTAATGTTTCAGCCGCACCTTGTTCAGGCTGTAGATCGATGCGATGCGCCCGATCCAACTCTGGCACCATTCCGTCAGTCGATTGTGGCCGGCCGCGCAGTCGATGAAGTCCCGCCGTTGATGGGCCCAGCAGAAGCAGAGGATCACCTTGCCGTCGAGGTCGCGCTCCATCTTCTTGTAGCTGGAGTAGCGATCGCAGACCACGAAGACGACGACGGCGCTCCCGCCGAACAAGGTCTTCGCGACCTCGGCCGAGCGCGAGGGGTCGGCGTGGAAGTAGACCGCATCTTCGCTGACCGAGTTCCATAGCCACGCGCGGCTCGACCGGCCGATCTCGCGCAGCGACTGGATACGCCAGCCGGTCTCGTCGGCGTGACGGACCGCCTGTCGGTTCTGGTGATCGAGGATCGCGCCCGCCACGGGTTCGAACACGGGGATGAAGCGCTCTACGCTGCTGGCGAGCGTCCCCGGCGAGATCGTCAGGCCCAGGTCGGCCATCCATGCCGCGACCCGCTTGAGCGGGCGGAAACAGGCGTAGCGCTCGTACAAGTAGTGCGCCCAGACGCTGGTCCCGTAGGGTGTGCGGTCGAACAGACGCGGCACCGCAGGCGCGATCACCTCCCGGGGCGAGGACGCGCACTCGCAGGCCCGGCGCCAGCGGGGACGGACGATCCTGCGCTTGTGGGCCTTGACCTCGATCTCGACGATGGTGGTCTCCTCCGCGCCGTTCGGCGCGTAGGGCTCGCCGCAACAGGAACAGATGAGCGCGTCCTGGGGCGGGGCTTTCTCTTCCCTCCGCTCCTTGAGGTTGGGCCGCTGGGTGCGGCCATGGCCGGGTGCGCCGCGCTGCTGGCCGCGCTTGCGCCCGGTGGACGGCTTCTCCTGCTTCTCGCTCTTCCTGCCGAACAGCCTCCTGGACAGCGCCGCCCGGCTCGCGCGAAGCTTGGAGACCCGCGCTTCCAGCGCCCCGATCCGGGCCTGCGACATCTTCGCGGCCTTGCGCAGCCGGGCGTTCTTCCTGGCCAACGACTTGATCGCGGCCTTCTGGCGACGCGACCTCCGCAGGGCCTTGCGCAAATCGGCCGCAGCGGCGGACAACGCCTCCCTGTGGGCTTTCGACACCCGCAGGACCCTGGCCACCCGGGCCTTCAAGGTCTCCTCCCTGGCGTCGGCACCCTTCACCGAATGGCGCAACCAGAAGACCTCGTCGGTCAACGAGCAAACCAGATCCGTCTGATCGCGCCGCCGCCGCAACTCCGCGTGAAGCTCAATGACCTCGCCCGACAGCATCTTGCCCGTCGCCTTGAGGTCCTCCGCCCGCTGCGTCTCCCGCTCCAGCTTCTTGTTCAGACGCGTAACGTCTCTGCGTAGAGCACCACACTCCGCGCGTAGCGACTTGATCGTCTCCTGCTGCCGGCTCTTCGCCGGCGCGGGCTTGGGCCTGCCGGTGCCGGTCTCCGGCTTCCCCAGCGCACGACGCAGCCGACGAACATCGTTGAGGAGTTCCTGCACACGGGCCTCGGCCGCTCTCGCGCGCCTGAACTCCTGCTCGTAAAGAACATGCCAGTCGGGCGGTGCGCTCGCAGGGGGTGCGTCGGCCGGCGACCAGACCCCATCGTCGCCCTCGATCGACAGGTCCGCGCTGAAATCCTCGTCGCGAATCGCCATGCGCTCGACGATATCGCATCGGAAAAATCGTTACCAGCCTTCCGCGCGGGGGCACTCGGCGCCGCGGCGGCGGCCCCAGCGCGACCCTCCACGGCATTACCGAACCATTACGAACACCGATGTCGAGATGCCGATGCCGGCGGAAGGCGGATCGTTCGACGATGTCCGCATGACGACGTTCGACGTGATACTGGTGCGGGGAGACGTTGCGGTGTCGCGCATCGAAGCGGCGAACTACGAGGCCATGCTGACGTCGCCTCTCGGGATCTCGGTGAGGCGGGGCTACGTGGCCCTCGATGCCCGCGTGTCGGGACGCACCTGGCGCTTCGTCAACACGCACCTGGAGGCGTTCTCGAGCGAAGTCCGGCAAGCGCAGGCCCGGGAGCTGCTCGCGGCTCTCGAAGGCGAGACCCTTCCCCTGATCCTGTCGGGAGACTTCAATTCCGACGCGGGCGCACCGCAGGGCGATCCTTCCAGGGAGGTCTACGACCTGCTGATGTCGCGAGGATACGAGGATGCCTGGCAGGACGGCGCCGGGACCGGGGCGACGTGCTGCCAGGCCTCCGACCTTCGCAATGCGGAGAGCGGCCTGTCGGTGCGGATCGACCACATGTTCGTTCGCAATGTCGACGGATCGTCGGTCATTGCGGCGGGCACCATCGGCGATCTTCCCTCCGAGCGCCTTGCTTCGGGCCTCTGGCCTTCGGACCTCTGGCCTTCGGACCACGCCGGGGTCATCGTTTCGCTTTCCAACCCGTAGGCGATGGGCACGGCGAGTGGGAAGAAGTTGCTGAGTTCGCCCCAAGCGGCGGCGGTGAAGCGGAAGCCGCAGCACTGTTCTCTCTCATATATGCGCATCGGTTCCTCCCGTGCAGGCGGCCGTCATGGGCGCGAGGGGACTCGCCCCCGGGCCCAGGGGCTTACGTTCACGCCTCCGCCTCGCTGCGCCGGGAAACCTGGCAGGCGGCGTCGGGGAGCTGCCCGGCAGGGGCACCGGCACTTCATTCGGAGAGCACCCTGGTCAACAAGGCGGCCAACGACGGTCGACGCTGCGTCGTGGCCCTTGCGGCGCGGTGCAACGAGGCGGCGGGTGTGGCCGCAGTGGAGAGAGGACGGCGGCGGGGCGTCAGTGCAGCGGGAAGGGAATTACGTTCCCGGCATCGCCCGCCGGATCGGTGCGGATCTTGAAGAAGGCGGGAGGGCCTTCGCCGCCGGCGTTCCTGGTGCGAATCTGCACCTCGTACTCGGTGTCGGGCTTGAGGTCGATGAAGGTGAAGCTGGTGATCGGGGTCTCGAAACCGAACGACCACTCCTCGGCCCCCGCTTCCCGGATGCGGACGACATAGGTCATGCCGAGCGTCCAGGTCGCGTTGACCACCCTGCCGTCATCGAGGGGCAGCGTGACCGACCATTGATTGTCCTGCCACTCGATCCGGGGGTTCGCGCTTTCCTGTCGGGGCATGACATCCTCCGTATGGCGGATATGGCCGTAGAGGGCGCCGTTCGGTGTAGCGCGTCAAGCCCCGCGTCATTGCGAGGGGAGGAAGGAGAGGCGCGGTCGGTTGAGGGGCCGGGCGGCTCACCCCCTTGGAGGATTCGTGCCGGACGAGCCTCGCTTCGAAGCCGCGCCCCCTGTCGATGGCGTCCTCGCCGAACCTGTCCCGCACCGCGTCAAGCGCCTTGTCGACCCCATCTTCCGAAGGCGCGACGCGGCCGAAGAGGTCGGCCTGCACCACGCGGTCGGCCTCGATGAGGTCGTGGGCGCCGATGCCGATCAGACGGAAGGCGCGGCCGTCGGCCTCGCGGGAGAGCAAGGGCTGCGCAGCCCGGAACATCTCCTCGGCCGATTGCGTGGGGGTGTTCAGCCGCCGCGCGCGGGTGAGGATGCGGAAATTGGCGGTCTTCAGCTTGAGCGTGCCGCCGCCGCCGGCGATGCCCGCCTTCTTGATGCGCGGCGCCACGGTCTCGTTGAGCAGCCACGGGATGGGACGCAGCTTGTCGGGATCGGTCAGGTCCTCGTCGAGGGTGATCTCCGAGGACATGCTCTTGGCCTCGCGGTCAGGATCGACGGGACGGTGGTCCTCGCCGCGGGCGAGACGCTTCCGCAGCGCTTCCCTGCCACTACCGCCCGAGATCGAAGCGGTCCAGGGTCATCACCTTGGCCCAGGCCTCGATAAAAACTTCCAGGAACGCTTCCTGCCCGTCGTCGGCCGCGTAGTACTCCGCGACCGCCCGCAGCTCGGAGTTTGAGCCGAAAATCAGATCGACCGGAGTCGCCGTCCACCTGAGCGCGCCGGTTGCCCGGTCACGACCCTCATAAACCCCCTCCGTGGGCGATTCGGACCATTGCGTGGACATGTCGATCAGATTGACGAAGAAGTCGTTGCTCAGCGTCCCGCGACGGTCGGTGAACACGCCGTGAAGGGAGCCCCCGGCATTGGCGTCCATCGCGCGCATGCCACCGACGAGCACCGTCATCTCCGGGACCGTCAGGTTCAGAAATGCCGCCTTCTCCACCAGCATTTCAGCGGGCGAGCGGGGATTGCCGTCGGCGAAATAGTTGCGGAACCCGTCCGCCCCTGGCTCGAGCAAAGCAAAGGAGTCGACGTCGGTCTGCCGCGCCGATGCGTCCATGCGACCGGGTGCGAAGGGCACATCCGCCTCGAACCCGGCTTCTGCGGCGGCCCGCTCGATGGCGGCGGCACCGCCCAGAACGATCAGGTCCGCAAGAGAGACCCGCTTGCCGCCGGATTGCGCCGCGTTGAATTCACGCTGGACAGTCCCGAGGGTCTCCAGCACGCGGGCCAGTTCCTCCGGATCGTTGGCTGCCCATTCGTTCTGGGGTGCGAGGCGAATTCGCGCCCCGTTGGCGCCGCCGCGCATGTCGGTCGCGCGAAACGTAGACGCCGAGGCCCACGCGGTCCGGACCAGTTCGGCGGTAGACAACCCGGAAGCGAGAATCGCGGCCTTCAGCGCGGCCGCATCCCGCGCGTCGATCAGGGTGTGATCCACTTCGGGAATGGGGTCCTGCCAGACGAAGCGCTCGTCGGGCGCGTCATCGCCCAGGTAGCGCGAGGTCGGACCCAGGTCGCGATGGGTCAGCTTGAACCAGGCCCGGGCGAAAGCGTCCTCGAACTCTTCCGGATTCTCGAGCCAGCGCGACGTGATCTCGCGATATGCGGGATCCTCCTTCAGCGCAAGGTCGGTGGTGAGCATCATGGGCGCGTGCAACACGGACGGATCGTGCGCATCCGGCACCAGGTCCGATGCCGCTCCCTCTGCGGGTTTCCACTGGATGGCGCCGGCCGGGCTGCGTGTCTGCACCCAATCGAAGGCGTAAAGGTTCTCCAGGAAGTTATGCGTCCAGGCCGCGGGGGCGACCGTCCACGTGCCTTCCAGACCGCTGGTGATGGTATCCGCGCCAAGGCCGTCGCCATAGCTGCTCCGCCATCCGAAACCCTGCGCCTCGATGGCGTCCGCCTCCGGCTCGACACCCACGTGCTTGGACGGATCAGCCGCGCCATGGGCCTTGCCGAAGGTATGTCCGCCTGCAATCAGCGCAGCTGTCTCTTCGTCATTCATCGCCATGCGGCCGAACGCCTCGCGTATGGCGCGGGCGGCCGCCAGCGGATCCGGGTTGCCGCCCGGGCCCTCGGGATTGACGTAGATGAGTCCCATCTGGGTGGCGCCGAAGGGGTGATCCAGCTCTCCATTCTCGTCGCGGCGATCGGCAGCTAGCCACTCGCCCTCGGGGCCCCAGTTCACGTCTTCGGGCTGCCAGGCGTCGATACGGCCGCCTGCAAAGCCCAGGGTCTCGAAGCCCATCGAGTCCATGGCCACCGTGCCGGCGAGGATCAGCAGGTCGGCCCAGGAAATCTTGCGGCCGTATTTCTTCTTGATCGGCCAGAGCAGGCGGTGCGCCTTGTCCAGGTTTGCGTTGTCGGGCCAGCTGTTGAGCGGCGCAAGGCGTTGCAGGCCCCCGTCAGCTCCGCCCCGGCCGTCTATGGTCCGGTAGGTGCCCGCGCTGTGCCAGGCCATTCGAATGAAGAACGGGCCGTAGTGACCGAAGTCGGCCGGCCACCAGTCACGGGATGTCGTCATCAACTCTTCGAGCTCGGCCTTCACCGCATCCAGATCGAGGCTTTCGAACGCCTCGGCGTAATCGAAGTCCTTCCCAATGGGACTCGATCTCCGAACGTCCTGGCGCAGTGGATCGAGGTCCAACCGGTTCGGCCACCAGTACTCGTTGTCCGGTGCGCTGTTCCGGGCAACCGCGAGGTCGGCTTGCAGGCACAGCAGAATCCCGACCGTGAGTACGGCAATGACGTGCATCGTTCGCTTGGGCATGGCGGCTGGCTCCTTCGGCATTGAAGTCATCCAGGATTCGACAAGAGCGGTGGCGATGGGCTTTCAATGCAACTGCCATCTCCATGCGGGCCGGACGTGGGTTTTCTCCCGCTCGCGCCATGGCCCCGGCGCCGCAACGCGCGGGGCCACGTTCGCCTGATTTGTCAAGTTGTACCAAGTATTGTGTGAATTATGTGTGGCAAATCGGGGCCTTATTATGTCGACCCAATAAACGTCGCCTCAAGTGGCCAGAGTCGGGTAAACGGTTTCGCCGTCAAGCCGGGGAGCGGTCGATAAAGGCTAATCGCACGGGAACGGCACGCCACCGGACAGACGTCACGCACAGAGGAGCCAACGGGCCATGGATACGCTTACAGGCGAGAAGTACGTCAGTCTGGCAACGTTTCGAAAGACCGGAAAGGCGGTCGAAACGCCGGTCTGGTTTGCCGCGATGGACGGTAGGTACTACGTCTACTCCGGATCCGGGACGGGAAAGGTCAAGCGCTTGCGCAACTCGCCGCGTGCCCGCGTTGCGGCATGCGGCAGTCGCGGAGAGATTCATGGTGCGTGGCTCGAAGCGGAGGCGTTTATCGTCGACGACGGCGACGTCGAGCGACGCGCCTACGAAGCCCTAAGCAAGAAGTACGGCTGGCGCATGCACTCCATGAATGTCCTGTCGCGTCTCACAGGGCGCATCCGCAAGCGTGCCCTGCTTGAGATCCGCCTCGCCTCGCCGGCAGCATCGACGGGCTGAAGAGCGGCTCGCTGCGATGCGATCCGCGACGCGCCGCAGCCGGGCTCGCGCTGGGGGATTTGTAATGGATCACGGGTGCGCGTCATAACCGGTCGATCCTTCGCCTCCGCCACGCGTCTCCGGTTCGGCGCCGGCATAGGCATCCAGCTCGATGACGTTCCGGTCGGGATCGCGAATGAACACGGCTTGCAGATCCTTGAACGAGAATTGGCCGCTCAAGGGGATGTCCTGCTCCGCGAGGAATTGCTTCGTGGCCTCGATGGACACGACCCTGAATGAGACGTGGGTAATGCCAGGGTACTTCTCGGTCACGTCCATGAGGATGTTCTTGTCGTTCGCCATATTGGCAGGCCCAAGTAGATTGAGAACGACCCCCGATGGATGCTGCATGATGATGGGATGGCCCTTCTCAAAGCCCGCATCGGAGAGGGTCTGAAAGCCCAATCGTTCATAGAACGCGATGGAGACTGACTTGTCGCTTACCCGAATGCCGATGTGATCCACCTTTTCGATACCGAGCATTCTCACCCCCTGTTACTCAGTGCAGCGGCTCGTTGCAGCGCCCGCGTAGTTGCGCCTCGATCACCCGCAGGATCCGCAGCCAAATACTCTATCCGTCTAGGCCGCCCTCGGGCAGCTCGTCCGCCCGCATCGTTGCATGGAGTGTCGCGTCCTCGCCGTGCTGCCTCGCCGGCAACGCCCCCGCACGCCAGATATCGATGTCCTGAATGTTGTTCGGCATGTGGGTTGCGCGCCGATCGGCGCGATAACCTATTGAAATATCGTGATACTGCGGGTCGAAATTGCACGCCGAACAATATTAAGACGGTTCTCCGAGCGGAGGCGCAGTCAAAAAGGACTGCTGGTGAGTTAAGGCCCTCTCTCCCCGCACCGCCTCGACGCCCGTCAGTCATGACCATAGCGCTGATAGCGGCACGGCGGCCATTCGCTCTCCGAACGGCACGGCGTGCTCGTGGTCGTAAAGGACCAAGCCCAGGGCGAAGCTGTCGCGGGTGGCGGCCGCGAGGCGGCGCAGACCGGCAAATCTCCCGCGGAAACGGTCGCCGACGCCTTCACCTCTACACCAACGATGCGTCCGAGCCCGTCCTCGATCACGATGTCGACTTCGTTGCGCTCCTTGTCGCGGAAGTGCGAGAAGGCGTAGCGATCGTCGGCCCAGCTCGCCAGCTTCAGCAGTTCGCCGAGAACGAAGGTCTCCAGCACAGGCCCGAACGGCGTCCGGTCAATGTGGAGACGCTCGGGCGTGAGGGCCTTCAGCGAGGCAAGCAATCCGGCATCGCAATAGTGGAGATGGAAGTGGACGAGCGAGTGGGAGAGCGCATAGGGAGATATCACGCGCGGTAGTAGGTTTGAGTAGGTTGGGTTGCGGATGGTAACCTGTTGCGAGTGGACTACGCGAAGAGGAGAGGGCCGTTCAGGGCAAGACGGTCGAGTGCTGTTTCTTCGGCGCTTGTGCGAGCAACCGAACAATGAACCTCTCGTCCAGTTCGACGAGATCGGGTGCGGTGCCGTTGTGATCCCTCATTCCCTTGACGATTTTCCTGGGAATACCCATTCCCATATGTTCCAGATACCGATAGTCGCGCATCACATCTTTCAGTAACTGGTTTCGCGCAGCCCGCGTTCCGAACCGCATACGGTCGGGCGTTATCCCGTTGGGCAGTCGGCCCGGCGAGACAATTTCCAGCCGGTCGCTGTAGATTGCGAACTCGACATCAGTACTCGTGAGCAGGTAATCACGGTGAATAAGGGCGTTAACGATGCCCTCGCGAAGGGCATCGGGGGGATAGATAGGACGCTCCACGCGTCTTCCACCTTGTGCCTCAACGACCATACGCGTATTGCGTTGCACAAAATCCAGTGCCTGTTCGACGAGTCCGTTTTCGACGATTTCGCCGTCTTGGTTCAGCAAGGGGGTCATCGGGCCACGAATCGCCGAACGCTCTTGCGCGTCGTAGTCCTGTTCGGTTCCAGGATATGAGACGGCGTCTATCCCCGCGTGAGGCAGAAACCGGTTGGGTGTCGTGCCGAACAACAACATGCCGCCGACGGTTACCCCTTCCTCGCTCATGACCTCGGTGTTGATGAGAAGTGACTGCCAGGCTTCCTCATCTTGGTCGTCTGGCACATCCTGCTGGCGGATATCGCCGAAGTAGTTTCGCAGCCGTCTCCGGTCCAGGTTCGCGAGGGTAGCGCCCGATACGGGCCTGAGTTCAGCTCGTACGGAACCTCTTTGCTGGAACAGACGTGCGAGCTCCTCCGGGCTTGCTTCCCGACTCTGCGTGCCGACACGCATCAAATATTTGTTGGTACTGTTGTGCCACAGCGCATGCACGTCGTAGCCGCGGGTTACGCGGACGATGGCAATATCGTGATTGTCTTTGACATCGCGAACCACTTCGAAGAACGGAATGATTGCCGGTCTGATCTTGTCGCGGCATACGTTCATCACCCATTCTTCGAGGTCGTGCCGCATCAGACCCATGAAGGTTCCGTCGTCTTCTACGCCAAGCAGCACCATGCCTCCTTGAAGGTTCGAGAAAGCGATCAGCTCCTTCGCGAGATCCTGCGGGCGTAGATCATCCCTCTTGAATTCCACCCCGGAATTCTCGCCGCTCGCTATGATTTCCAGCAATTCGGTGCGTGTCGTCATGCCTCAGAACCCGTACTTGGAGCGGCGCATCTCGAATGCGGCCTTGCCGCCTTCGAGGATTTCCTCGACCAGCTCGCGCACCGGCCTCGAGTCGATGGAGGCCATATGCGTCGGCGCGATCCGCGCTTGGCCCTCCCTGGCCTCGCCTGTCGCAGCGAGGCCGAGGATGAGTTCGGCATCGCCGAGGACCGGGATGTTGGCGTTGTGCGTCGAGAAGACGAACTGGCGGCGGCGCTTTTCCTGTCGCATGATCGGCACCACTCCCTCCGTGATGAAGCGGTTGTCGAGATCGTCTTCGGGCTGATCGACGACAAGCGGCGCTTCCGATTCAAGCAGCAGGAGCAACAGGACGGCTGTTGCCTTTTGGCCGGTCGAGAGCGCTTGAAGCGTTTGCCAATTGGCCGGTGCCCCGTCTGGAGCCGTGTTTAGCTCGATCTCCGTTGTCGCGGGCAATTCCAGCTCTTCGATACGCATGAACAGTTCTAGATCGGCTTGTGCGATCCGCTCGGCCGCACCGGACGGTAGGTTGTAGTGCTTCCTGAGGGCTTCCTTGCCTTCCCGGCACCGCTGCGCAAGTTCCGGCAGGGACAGCTGGTCATGTCCGCGCAGGCGATCCAGCGCGGCGGCAAGATTGCCGCCGACCTCGCGCAGGAGTCGTTCGAGGGGGTCACGATTTCCGGCCATCGTGACCCTGACCTGCACCCGGTCACGAAGCTTCCGGGATACCCGTTTCGCTGCGGTCTCGACTTGCCTGTACTCGGCTGCCTTGATGTCTTCCCACTCTGCCAGAAGGTTGCGCCGTTGAGCCTCGTGCGCATGCAGATCGCGCTTGAGGCGTTCCATCTTGTCGTTCAGCGGGCGTAACTCCTCGATTCGCTGGCGAAGCTGGATGAATTCCGCGCCGTCGATCTTCGATTTCTGGAGTTCGCGCAGGAGCTTTTCGTAGGTTTCCTCGATTGCGGTCTTACGCTCGTTCCAACGCAATTTGGTCTGCATAATCGAGAGATCGGTTTCGGCAAGGGCCTTGCCGAACTGGTTGCCGAGTGTCTCCAGTTTGGTGCTCAGCGTTCTGAGGATGCCCTCGATTTCGGAAAGGATGTCGGCGTTTGGCAGCCCTTCGAGGGCTCTGCTTGAAACGAATGCTGTATCGACGGGCAAACCTTCGGTGACTTCATTGTGGAGGGTACGGTACTGGTCAAGCCGTTCCGCTAAGTTGGAGAAGAGCCGTTCCTCACGAACAAGCAAGCTCTTTTCCTTCAGCCGTTCTTCGAGTCCTGCCTGCTGGAACCGCTTTTGTGTCTCTTCGAGACCCGGCAGCGCCGCAAGCCGCTCGTCAAGGCGGTGCAACTCTCGGCGCACATCCACGATCCGGCTACGCGAACGCTCCAGTTCTAGACCCACCTTCGATTTCCGTCCCAAAAGGGCAGGGTCCCGGGCAACAAAACGCTCTAGTAAGAGCGTGAGTTTCTCGGGACTCTTCGTGAGTTCGGAAATTTCGTGCTGTCCGAAGACTTCCACGCCCGGCATCACGTCACTCGGGGACAAGGTCAGGACTTCCCCCGCCTCGTCCTTCACGACAGGCGGATTCGGCACCGATCTTTCAATCGTGTAGCAACGCTCCGACGGCTTGTGCGATCGCACAAGCAGCGAGACCTTTGTGCCGGGTTGCAGGACGTGGCGGATGACGCCCTCGTGGGCCTTCTGCGCTTCCTCGCCAAGAGGATTGAGACCGAGCGCATAGCGTATGCTCTCGATCATCGTAGATTTGCCCGTACCCCGTCCGCCTACCAGCACATTCAGGTTTTCATTGAAGTGCACGGCCGTGTCGCGGAGGAACCCGCCTTCCCAAGTCATCGCGAGGAATTCTGCATGAGGCTCGGGCTTCAGATCGCTGTGCAGACGGACCCGGGAGGCCGGGTCGAGAAACGCCTGCCGGAACGCTTCGACCGAGACGTTGGACATCTTGATGAAGCATGAGGCGCCATCCTTCTTCAGGTCCTCCGGGTCGCTGACGTCCGAAGCGTTTAGGATCGCAGGGGAGCGGTCGCGCTTGTGCTGGGCGTCCTTGTTTCGGAGGATCGGCCTGATGCCGTCCGGCGCTCCACTGACTGGACCCGGCAGCGCGCGGGCGAGCAGGTCGGGATGGGTCCAGACATTGACCCTCGATTGCCCCGAGAGCTTTCTCAGCAATCCGCCTTCGGAGGCTACATGGGCGGCGACGCACACTGCGCCCCAGTTTTTCGTGGATTCCAGCAGTTCAATGGAATCCTTGCTGCCCGTCGGCGACGGTTGATCGGTGTCGTGAATGCCGCACTCCCCGATGAAACGCTCCAGGGCTTCTTCCTTGTCGGGATCGAACAGGCAGAGGAAATGAACACCGTCCTTCGTGACGGCTTCGAAACCGCTGAATGCATGGAGATTCGCATTGCGCGCTGCTCGCACGAGGCGTGCCGAGTGCTTGACGCGGTAGTGATCCGTGACCGCGATTACCTCGATGCCGGCTTCGAGGCAGGTGTCGATTATCGCCGTGTTGTAATCATCTTCCGACGTGAATGGGGTCGCCTTCTTGTGGGTTCCAAGATAGGCAAACGGATTGACCTGCAAGGCGCAGCGGTAGAACCGCGCACCGTTCGGACAATTGAGTGCGGCCTGTATGCGATCCGAGAGCGGCCTCGCCAGGCTGGTCGCGTCTTCGATCATCGGCGGTTCTCCGTCAACCGTATCGTGCCGAGCCTTATTCCTGCTCCGATCGTTCTTGCTGTTCGGCGACGTATCGCTCGACCGCGTCCCTCACGACCCATGCAAGGGACACTTTCTTCTGTCTGGCGAGCTGTTCCAGAACCTCGTAGATATCTGGTGGAAAGCTGATCGATGCCCGCACGGATGCCGCCCCTTCGGCTTTCATGCTTTGCCTGTCTCCCTTACGTCCGTTCATAGCATTACGGCTCCAGACGCACGCTTCACCACATTACACCATGTTGGTGCAGGACAACAGTCTACGAAAGTGGTTACCGGCCGTGCGTCTGGCCACGGAAGGGAACGGGCTCTACGTGCGTGTTAGGCGCTTCCGGGCGCCTTCGATGTGTGGTTCCCATCCTGTCGGAACGCTTCTTCACCGAGATCCGCCGAAAGCCCGCACTCGTCTGCAATGATGGCACCACGGCCGGAATTGCTCGAGGGCCCGCCGAAAGCGAGGAACAGGGCCAGCAGAGTGAACGTGGCGACGCCGGGTCCCGTCGGGAAAGGCACGCTGGCGCCGGGCGGTGTGGGATGCTGACGGGCGCCCAAGGTGGCGCCGCGGGAGGAATACGTGTCTTCGCCTGCTTCCATTGCCACGCGGAAGCAAATCCAGGTCTCAGCAAGCGAGAAGGAGGCCTAGAGGCCGTGCGGACGTGGATGGCGCCCGGTGGTGACGCGGCGCTCGAAGGCGGCCCGTCGCTCCGGCTAGGTGATCTTCCCCATCGTATTTCCGTCACTCGTTCGACGCAGGACCTTGCGGCTGGCGGGGGAGCGGACATAAACAAGGCGCCATGGCCGGTACCATGGCTACCCTGCCCGATGAGTATCTGGCCATATGGCGGCGGACGAAAAGCTCACATGCACCAGGTGGGGGAAGAGGGTTGGTGTGGTTGCACCCAGGAGCACGATGACCGGCACCACCATCACATCCGGCGGGGCCGCCGCAGCTGGCGGCTTTGGATTTCAGGCGAGGCTTGGTGCGATCGCCGGTATCCATGTGCTTCGCGGCACTGCCGTCCAGTGGACCGACGGCCTTACGGCAGTGGCCCCTTGCGCGGTCTCTTTCGAAACCTCGGGGCCGGGCGATGATCTGTGTCTGGAACTCAAAGATGGCAGCACGGTCGAGATTCAAGCCAAGAAGGGGCTACGGGCCGACGATCGGTTCTGGTCGGCTCTCGATGCTAATTCATTGTGATCGCTGCAGCTTTGGAATCCTGATCGTATGCCCCAACTCAAGTGCCCCGGTTAGGGAGGGCTACGCCGTAGCATTGAAGCGAATCGCAGAAGGGTGCACTGACGACGCTTCGACGGAACAAGAGAGGCTGAATAGCCGCCTAATAGAGAAGGGCTACGATACTCAGAGGGTTTGCGCACGAATACGTATTAGAATGGTCTCCGCGTTTGAAGATGCCGGTGATGCCATAGTGGCCGCCCGTGCTGAGCTGGGCCATGTGTGTGCGGACGACCGGCAGGTGATCCCTGCATGGCACACGCTTTGTGAAGACGCTCTGTCGGCGATAACCACCAAGGGTCGCCGCACGCTGCGCAGTTTATCGGCGCGGCTGCGCGCGTCTCAAGTCGAAATCAGGGAAACGGCAAGAGACTCGCCGGTCGTTATAAGCGATGGACTTCTGCGGTGGACGATTTCCCGAACGGAGAAATTCGAAGCTCTCGGCATCTCTAGAACGCTGCCAACGGATCAGGCTTGGCTGGCGTTGAAAGCGGTAGTCCGCGACTCGCCAGTCCAGCAGGCTTCCTCAGTTGAGCAAGCTTTGGCTGACTACCATGCATTAGCAGAGAAGACACGCACAAATGAAAATGAGATTGATGCGAGGACCATCGGGACATTTCAGCGACTCTGCGTGGTTGTTGGCGGCCCAGGTAGCGGGAAGTCGTTTCTCCTTAGCGTTCTTGCCCGGGAGTTCGCAAAGGACTCGTATGTCAGTATCCGCATACGGTTGCGTGACCTTGCGACAAGAATGAAGAATTATGGTTGCGGGGTCGAAGAAGGACTGCTGCAACTCGGAGTCGACGGAACGGGGATAACCCAAGAACAACTCCGCGAGGCGAATTTTTCGGAATTGGTGCTCTTGTGCGACGGGCTTGACGAGTGTGGTGACCGCCAACTCGATATTGTGTCGGGTCTGAGGGATATATCTGCCTCTCATCCGTCGTACCGGATTGTAGTGACCACCCGTCCGATTGGTTACACCACCGGGGAACTTCAGGATTGGCGGCACTATGAAATCGCCCCGCTCGCCGAAAGAGATACCGCGAAAAACTTAGAGACACTGTGTCGATGCGCACGCGACGGAGACAGCACGGAGGAGGCGGATAAGCTCCTCGTTCGTATCCGCGCCTACCTTAAAGAACATGGCGTTGCTCGAGTGTTAGCGAGGAGCCCGCTTCTCCTGGCACTCGGTGCGGCTCTGTTCCTCAAATGGGGATATCTGGGCAACACCAAACTAGAAGTCTACCAACGTATTTACCGGCTCATCAATGAAATGCCGGCGCGTCGTGATATTGGAACGAAACCCCCGGCAAAAGCGATCCGCGACAATGTCCTCAATCAGCTGGATTGGCTGATTTGCACATCGCCCCTAGAGCCCGCGGAGGAGCTTGAGCGACGGTGTGCCCGGACCATCGAGCGGGCTCTCGGTGTGCCGTATCTGCGGGCGGCAGCCGAGGTTGAAGGGTCGGTGAAGTATTGGGAAGAGAATGGGCTGGTCGAGCGATTGCGACATTCTGGCATTGACCTGATTGCCTTTATTCACAAGACGTGCGGAGAGTTTGCTGCCGCACGTCATCTTTCGGAAATGGAGACGGAGGACGCGCAACAGGCAATAGAAAAAGTTCTTTCGAAACCGGATTGGGACGAGATCCTCGACTTCGCAACAGGAACGCCGTTGGCGTCCACGCTAGCGGAAATGCTGGTAGCTGAATTCAAGGCGGAGGATCCCGACGAGTCGACATTGAATCGATTGTTTCGGGTGTTGGTCCGCCCTGAGGTCTCTCTACAGCTCGGGGAACGCCAATCCCTCTTGGAACGCGTGTTCGCGCTCGCTGCATCTGAAGATCGGCAGAAAGTCTACCGCGTGGGACTTTGCCTGGCAGGGCACGATCTCAGCCGGTTGCCGGAGGCCGAACAAATGGCGTTGGCTCTTCTGGTGGCCCCGGCGGAGTGGTCGAGGCTTGTCGGTTGGACGGTTCTCGTCCGTCATTTCCCGATCAGTGTGGACCGAAGAGATCTTGAAGACGCTCTGGTTCACTTCATGGATCGCAGTGGATCCAGAGACTTCTTTGTGCTCCAGGAAGGGAAGCACCCCTTCGGACTGCTGCCGGACCGGGGCGTTTTCGAAAAGTTCACGCTCGGGGCGTTGAGTTTGTTACTTCCCGAGCGGGACACGGTGGAGCAGGGTCGGCTGATCGCTCGTGTATGGGAGTCGCAACCCAATGCTACGATGAGGTTCGTCGCAGAGTTCGATGCTGTACTCAAGGTATCGGAGAGGGAGGATGCATCAAGATTTCCGATGTCACCGAAGCGACCGCGAGGCACGGTTGCAGTTTGGGCATCGTCCGACTCTGACGCAAGTGTTGGAGGCCTGTTCTCCCAAATACTGCCGTCCGCCTTCGTAACAGACGATACCGATCCACGGCCAGAGACGGGACTGAAGTACCTCGCAGCGTTTGTCGAAATGGTGGGAATCATGAACGTTCCCGTGAGCGACATGTATGTGTGGCATTCAGATGAGATTCAGCTTGACCAAGTTCATGCTTTGATGCGCTCAGCTGCCTACGTCTATGATCTACCCACGGAGAGATTCGCAGCAGAAGCGAGGGAGTTTATTGCGATCGTGAAATCTTTGCACCCTGACGGCAAAACTATTGGGCTTCTGGAATCATTGCCAAATGTCGATGTCGCGGAAATCGACTGGAGCCGTGCCAAACAGTGTGACATCGATTTGGACCTTCTTGAAGACCTCGTTCATCATCAGTCGCAGTGGGTGCAGTGCTTGGCTGCGATCTTTATCGGCGAGCGGCTTTACAACGCCGACTGCCGGAGCATGTGCGAGCGTCTCCTTCGAACGGGTACTGGGGATGCGCTCCATTGGGCAGCGGCATTGACGGCCAGACTTCCCGATGCTTGCGATTTGCTTGTGGAAAGGCTTCGTGGTCCCCATGCGGCGGGGTTGCACCACTTGTTCGACCGTTTGACGGACCAAGGCTGCCAGATCACAGCAGAACATCTGCAAGTGCTGGAGAAGGGTTTCGTCAAGCACGGTGCCAAGACGGCGGTATCGGCGGCACGTTGGTGCGAGGCCCACGCTGCAAGCTGCGAGACTTGGCTCGTCGACTTGCTTCGGTCAGCTGGCCGCTACTGGCTTGATAACGAAGAGCCATATCCGAAGAGCGTGGGCACGGTTCCAGACAGTCCCAGAGAGGCTCTGCTTCGTACGTTGTGTAGAATCGATCCCCCGCCACTTGAGGAGCTGGTGGAATTCGCTCGTGATGAAAGAAGGGACGTCAGGAACGCGGCGATCGATGGCATAGTTAGGTCGGCAGAAAGTTCCACGGGTGAGAAGCACAGAGTCGTGGAAAGCATCAAGGTAAAGCGATTTTCTGTCAGGCAATGCGAAAAGCTCGTTGACGACAATATTCCTTATGGTCCAGATGAACTGAAATTGCTGTGCAATTTGTGCTGGAATGAAGATCCGGAGTACCGTCTGTTCGGAGTGCGTAGAGTGTTGAGCCATCCGGGGATGGAGCGGACGATAGCACTCGCGACTGCCGAGGATATGAAGGGCGACAACAATGGAAATGTTCGAGATGCCGTTCATCAGTTCTTAGGTCGGGAAACGGAGCAGGGACAGTAATCTGTGCCAGTCGTCGCGCAGCCGATTGGAGCTGCTAGGGGTCTAGGTATATGCCGTGGACTCGTTGCGCCTTCTTCTGCTGACCGGTTGAACAAAGCACTGGAAATCGCTTAGGTGACCAACGGGCGAAGCTGTTGCTGAGGCAGAGCCACTTGTCCCGTCTCAATGTTTGCGCAGTCAATCGGAAAGAGCGACGTTGATACGTATAGCGGCGCCGATTGGACCCGTCCGTCGTTCTATTAGTTGTGTTATCAGCTCTTGGTCTTCCTTCGTGTATTGTCTCCCCACTTTGCACCGCAATAGGAAATCCGCAGTCCAGGTTTCGAGACGCCAACTGTCGGAGCTAGCCGACAACTGAATTTCGTGAAAGCTAGGACTACGTTTAGGCCTGGCAAGGATTATTGAGAACGTTTCCTACGGCGGTCGACCGTACTACCCGCGGTCCCAACGGAGGAAGTCGGACGGAATGATAGCCTACTGCTGGCAAGGTACGTTCAAATGGAAGTTCCGGTGGGTGGTAGAGGAGATAGAAAACCGTTTCTCCGAACTTCTCATGAAATTCTTCAATACGATCCAATTGATTGTCGTCGTAGTCAATGGCGCCATAGACAGATCGCTCAGAGAATTTGTAAGTTGTCCTTCGGAATGTCGGCGTCGCCGTTACGGGAGGATCTATCAGGCCATTGAGGCCATAACTAAAAGCAACCGGGTCATCAGCGTCAACGTCAAGGTTCTCCGGGTAAAGCCGTTTGGACTGCAAAAGTCCGATTTTCTGCACTACTGGTCTGCCGCCAGCAGATACGTGAACGAGAAATGCGATATCGGCAAGCTCCCACCTGTCCCATTGTCGGAGTCCCCCTATGTTGTGGACGTCAATCGTTACGATCGTGTCCGATGAAAGACGCGTAGGGGCGCCGAATCTGGCAACAGCATTTACGAGCGCATCATCCAGTGTGGTCTCACGAGTGTTTGGTTGGTTGGACAAGCGTTCGGTAGTTTCCTCGGATGCGTGACGTATGATCATTCGGTCGTAATCGATAACCTCTTCGGGAATGTTTGGCCACATTGGATGCTTGCTTTTTCAATGCTGGGTCAGGTATATCGCTCGGGGCCACGCCTAGAAGAGAATAAGCGCATGATCAGTGAAATGAAATAAGTCAAGCATGTTGCATTTGAGCAGCCGAAATGGCTTTTCCGGCGGCGGCCTATGTTGGCTTAGAGGGTGCGATGTGGGCGCCGATGCTGTCCCCGACGCGCGCGCCCGAGGCCTTCACGGATTCGTTCGCCAGATGCGCGTATCTCGCGGTGGTCTGGACCTGAGTGTGACCGAGCAACTTCCCGATCATGAGAAGGCTCTCGCCGAGGGCTAGGGCGCGGGACGCAAAGCTGTGACGCAAGTCATGGATCCGCACGTCGTCGAGGTCCGCACGGGCACGGATGCGGCGCCAGGGGTGCTGAAGATCAGTCAGGTGGGCGCCCGGCTTCCTGCCGACGATCACCCAAGGGTTGTCCTCCGGGCGGGGAAGCACCGAGATGACGCTCACCGCCGCGCCGGAGAGCGGCACCATCCGCGCTCCGGTCTTGCCGTCCCGGAGCCTGATCTCGGCCGCCTCCAGGTTGACGTCCTCCCACCGTAGGGTCTGGATCTCGCTCAGCCGGCAGCCGGTCAGCATGAGCAGGCGGATCGCCGTTACGGCGGCGAGCGTCTCAGAGCCGTCGGCCTCAATCTCGTTGAGGACCTGGCCGAGGCGGTGGAACTCCTCGTCGGTCAGGAACCGCTCCCGCTTCTTCTCCTTGAACTTCTGCACGAAGCGGCACGGGTTGCCGCCGTCCTTGCGGAGACCCCTGAGCGGGCGCACGCTTTCAGCGGCGATCTGGGGCTGATCGGCTCGGATTAATCGAGGTTTTGGGATGGGTGCCCCCCGGCGATCTTGCAAGAAGGCCGCCGGAGGGCTTGTCTCGGTGACGGTGAAATCATCTGAGACGCCCCAATGTCGCACAAGCTGTTCCGCCACTCCATGCTTTCCGATGCCCGGGTGTGGGCTTTCCTGAAGCGGGTCGACGCGGCGGAGACGGAGACCTGCCGTGCGGCGGGCTGTCCGCGCTGCGGCGGGGCGCTTCACAGCGCGACCTACCCGCGCAAGCCGTACGGCCTGTCGGCCGATCTTCGGGACGATGCCCGACGCTTCAGCCTGTGCTGTTCGGTGTGCCGGCGCCGCGTGAATCCTCCGTCGGTGCGTTTCTTCGGGCGCCGGTTCTATGTCGGGGCTGTGTTCCTCCTGGTGAGCGCTCTGGCTCTGGCCGGCGGCGTGCGGCTGCAGACGATCGCGCGGCGGTGCGGGGTTCCGGCGTCGACGCTGAGGCGCTGGCGGCGCTGGTGGCAGGAGATCTTCCCGCTCACCCGGGAATGGCGGGCCAAGCGGGGCGCGCTTGCAGCGCCGCCCGGCGAGGCGCCGCTGCGCTGGCTGCTGGGTTCGGTGCGGGGCGCCAGCTTCCGCTCGCGGCTGTTGCGCAGCCTGGTCTGGCTGATGCCGTGGACCGGCTTTTGCACGCTCGGCGCCGGGCCGGGATCTCCCGCAGAAAGCGTTTCTTTTATGAACGGATAGGCCGCTCTACACCGGCAACTCCCCAGGACGGCGAGGGAGGGATGCCGGGATGGACAGCAACGACGGGAACGGCCGCCGCGACCGGTGGGCGCGGCTGCGGTTCGCGGTGGTCGGGCCGCTGCTGGCCTCGCCGCCGCCGGCAGGGCGGCTGCGGGCGGAGCTTGAGCGGCTGTCGCGGCGCGACTGGGAGCACCCGTCGGGCAGGGGTCCGGTGCGCTTCGCGGCCTCCACGATCGAACGCTGGTACTACCAGGCGCGGGCGGCCGAGCACGATCCGGTCAAGGCGCTGCGGCGGCGGCCGCGCGCCGATGCCGGGCGCGAGCGGGCGATGTCGCCGGCGCTGCTCGCGGCGCTGCGCGAGCAGTACCGGGCGCATCCGTCGTGGTCGGCGCAGCTGCACTACGAGAATCTCGGCGCGCTGGTCGAGGCCGACCCCGCGCTCGGCCCGATGCCGTCCTACGCGACGCTGACCCGGGCGATGCGCAGCCGTGGCCTGGTCCGCAAGCGCCGGCGCCGGCGCTTCGAGCGCGAGCCCGAGCCGGTCGCGCAGACGCGCGAGGTGCTGAGCTACGAGGTCGAGCGCAGCCACGGCCTCTGGCACTGCGACTTCCACCATGCGAAGCGCCGCGTGCTGACGCCGTCCGGCGAATGGAAGACGCCGATCCTGCTCGGGTTCCTGGACGATCGTTCGCGGCTCGGCTGCCACCTGCAGTGGTATCTGGCGGAGACCGCCGAGGTCTTCGTCCACGGGCTCTGCCAGGCCTTCATGAAGCGCGGCCTGCCGCGCGCCCTGATGAGCGACAACGGCTCGCCGATGATCGCCGGCGAGGTCGAGGAGGGGCTGCACCGGCTTGGCATCGTCCACTCCACGACCCTCGCGGGAGCCCCTTATCAGAACGGCAAGATGGAGGTCCTGTGGGCCTCGGTCGAGGGCCGCCTGATGGCCATGCTCGAAGGGGTCGAGGCGCTCACCCTGAAGACGCTCAACGATGCCACCGTCGCCTGGGTCGAGCAGGACTACCACCGCCGCGTTCACCGCGAGCTCGGCACGACGCCGATGAAGCGACTGCTCGACAGCGTCGATGCGTCGAGGCCCTGTCCCGGCGTCGACACGCTCAGGGCTGCGTTCCGGATCACCCGGAAGCGCACGCTGAGGCGCTCGGACGGAACCGTCTCGGTCGAGGGCGTGCGCTTCCAGATGCCGGCGCCATGGCGCCACCTGAACATGCTCTGGATCCGCTACGCGCGCTGGGACCTGTCCAGCGTCGATCTGGTCGACGCCCCTGACGGCGAGCGGCTGTGCACCCTCTATCCGCTGGACAAGCGCGGCAATGCCGGCGGCATGCGCCGCCCCACCGCCCCTGGCGATGACGATGGCGGCGGCAGCCCCGGCGCCGCCGGGGGCGAAGCCGCGCCGCTGCTCAGGCGCATCCTCGACAACCAGGCCGCCACGGGCCTGCCGCCGGCCTGGCTGCCCCATGCCGCAAGCCCCCGTCCCGACAAGGACGACCAACAGGGAGACCCCTCATGAACCGCGAACTGCTCACCTTCTTCGGCCTCAAGTGGAACCCCTTCTCAAGCGAGCTGCCGTTCGACGGCCTCATGGCGACCCCCGCCGTCGACAGCTTCTGCCACCGGGTGGAGCACCACCTGGTGCGCCAGGGTGGCTTCGCCCTGATCACCGGCGAGCCCGGCACCGGAAAGAGCGTCGCGCTTCGCCTGCTCGCCGACCGGCTCGCCCGCACCGACGGATTGCGCGTCGCCGCGCTCTCCCACCCGTCCTCGCGTCTCGGCGACTTCTACCGCGAGATGGGCGAGCTGTTCGGCATCACCCTGGTCACCGGCAGCCGATGGACCAGCTTCAAGGGGCTGCGCGAGCGCTGGCTCGCCCATCTCGACGACACCCGCATGCGGCCCCTGCTGCTGATCGACGAAGCCCAGGAGCTGCACGTCACGGTGCTGTCCGAGATCCGCCTGCTCGGCTCCATCGACTTCGACTCGCGCGCCATCCTCTCGGTCGTCCTGGCCGGCGACAACCGCCTGCTCGACAGGCTCGGCCAACCCGACCTGCGGCCGCTCGCCTCGCGCATCCGACAGCGCCTCGTCATGGCGCCCGCCGAACACGAAGAACTCGCCCGGTTGCTCGACCACCTGCTGCAGGAGGCCGGCAACCCGGCGCTGATGACCGCCGACCTCAAGGACGCGCTCTGCGCCCATGCCTCGGGCAACCCCAGGACGCTCACCGTCATGGCCGATACCCTGCTCGCCATCGCCGCCGAACAGGATCGCGAGGTGCTCGACGAGAAGCTCTTCCTGGAGACCTGGGGCGAGGCCCCGCCGCGCAGGGCAAATCGGCGATGAAGGGCTTCCCGACCCGAACCCCGGCCGACCTCGAGAACCGGCCGCGCCGGCAGCAGTGGCTGGTCGACGGGCTCTGGGCGCGCCAGGCGGTCGGCATCGTCGGCGGCGAACCCAAGTGCGGCAAGTCCTTCCTCGCGCTCGACCTCGCCGTCGCCGTGGCCGCCGGCGTGCCCTGCCTGCGCCGCTTCGCCGCCGAACAGCCCGGACCGGTCCTGCTGTTCGCCGCCGAGGATGCCGGCCACATCGTGCGAGCCCGCCTCGAGGGCATCGCCCGCGCCGCCGGCGCCCGGTTCGAGACCCTCGACATCGCCGTCATCGACGTCCCGATCCTCCGCCTCGACCACCGCAACGACCGCCAGCGCCTGATGGAGACCGTGGAGCGCGTCGGGCCACGCCTCGTGGTCCTCGACCCCCTGGTCCGCCTCCACGGCGTCGACGAGAACGCCGTCGCCGAGGTCGCCCCCATCCTCGGCTTCCTGCGCGACATACAGCGACGCTTCGAGACCGCAATCCTGCTCGTCCACCATGCCCGCAAGAGCGGCGCCGCCCGGCCGGGCCAGGCGCTCAGGGGATCGTCCGAGCTGCACGCATGGGGGGACAGCAATCTGTACCTGCGCCGGCGGGACAAGCAGATCGTCATGACCGTCGAGCATCGCGCCGCCCCGGGCCTCAACGATGTCGAAATCGAACTCGCCGATGACGGCGAGGGACCCGCCTTGCGCCTCCGGCGCCCGGCGCCGGCCGAAGCCGCGCCGGAGCCGGAAACCCCCGAACGGCGTATCCTCCAGGCACTCGCCGACGCCGACGCGCCGCTCTCCCAGCGCCAGATCCGCGAGCGCGCCGCGACCCGGCCGGCAACCGTCGCCGAGGCGCTGCACAAGCTCGTCCGCGAAGGACGCGTCGAGCGCGCTGCCGAAGGCGGATACCGCCTCACCGCCGACAACGCCACGCCCCCAGCCGCTGTCAATGGTCGGGGCCGCAACGACGTGTTACCGAAAACCGTTACCGCCTCGAACCCCTAGGGAGGCAGGGTAACGGTAACGGGTAACACCCCCCGCCAGCTTCCATCGCCGTACCGCGTCGAGCGATCGGCTCATGGCCGAAAGCTCTGCTTACGGCCATGGATGCACTCCGTCGGATGGACGGCGGCGGGTCACCCGAAGGGCCGGAGCGAAGCGAAGGAGCCGCGCAGCGGCTTGACGCGTCGACGGCCGTCCGACACCCCGACAGCGTTCCTCCGAACCTGACCCGGCAACCATCGAATAACCCGATCACCGCACCATCAGATACCGGAAGCGCGCTCACCCCAGGCCTCCGCGAGGTTGAACATCTTTCTGACAACCTCGAGGATGCGGTTTGCTTGGTAGGGTGTGTCGCGGTGCTTGTGGTGCAGGGCGGCGATGTGTTCCCGGTCGACCGCGTCGATGGTGAGCTTGCCGATATCGGGGATCACGAATTTCTTGACCAGCCAGCGGCAGGCCTCGACCGTCCGCGGCTTGCACCGGACCTCGACATGCTCGGTCAGATAGCGCTCGGCGAGCTCGGCGACGGTGGGTGCCGGCGCTGGCTTCGCAGCATCGGGGTCGGGGTCTTCCCCGGCCTTGATGCGGGCGATGATCTGGGTCGCCTTGGCGCGGGCCTGCTCCGAGGTGATGACTCCATGGCGGCCGATCGCCACGCGCTTCGACTTTCCGGCGGCCCGCGTCTGAACGACGTAGACCTTGGAGCCCGAGGGATACACGCGCACGCCGAAGCCCTGCAGCTTGCGGTCCCAATAAACGGCGTCCTTGTCGCCCACCGGCAGGGCGTGGACGGTGCGATGCGAGATGGTCCTGTATTCGAGCCTGGCCACGCTATTCCTATTCCCGTTCGCGGTTGACAGCGGTGGCGGTGAAATCTACCGTAAGCATACCGTAAGCGGTCTCACATCACCATGTGGCCCATTTAGTGTCCTCTTTGGCCCCATGTCAAGGCTGAAACAGTCTGGAGATAACCTGAAAAACCGCCGTATGATAGCCCATTAGGCACCGTATGGCCCTGCGACGGTCCGAGTGGGCACTTTTGGGAGAAATAACTCACATTCCGGCTCATAACCTGAAGGTCGTAAGTTCAAATCCTACCCCCGCAACCACCGAGACCGACATTCCCGAGATGGGCATGTCGGTCTTTTCCTTTTCGGTTCCGGTTTCCGTCCACTCCAGAATCCTGCCGAGCTCACCACGTAGCGTGACCTGGAGCTCGCCGCGCTTTTCGCCGGGCGTCAGAACGATCCCGTCGATCAATCCCCGGATCGCAGCCGCGGCCGCATCGCGCTCTTCCGGCTTGCCAAGGGCTTTGGCGAGACGCGCCACCTTGCGGCGATAGACGCCGGAGACGTTCGGGTGGATGTCCGGGAGTTCGAGAGGCGCGGTTGCAAGGCGATCGTTCAGCTCCGCCTTTCGAACTTCGAGCTTGTGCAGCCGTTCCTTGAGCACGGCGCTGTAGGCGCCATCCTGGATGGCGTCGACGACGCCGTCGATTTTCTTCTCGATGTCTGCGAGCTCCTTGCGTTCCGCCTCGCTTGAGGCACTGCGCTCGCGGTTGAGCCGGTTGGTCTCTTCCGCCCACGCGCGCACCGCCGCGTCGGCCGCCTCGGGCGCCATCAGATGGTCCTTGAGACCGACCAGGACGCGCTCCTCGAGCTCTCTGCGGCGAATGCCCCGGCTGTTCGAGCAGCTGTCGTTCATGACGTGGTTGGAGCAGCCGTAGCGGTCCTGCCCGCGCATGGAATAGGGACCGCCGCAGGCGCCGCATTCCAGGAGGCCCGAGAGGAGGTGCCGGGGGCGGTGGGTGCCGTTCAGGCGATTGGCGCGCGCGGTGCGCGTGGCCTCGATGACGGTCGCGTACTTTGCGGTCAGTTCTTCCTGCCGGTCCTTCACCGCTTGCCAGAGCTCATCGTCGATGATGCGGAGCTCGGGTACCTCGGTGGTTATCCACTCCTCGCGCGGATTGATCCGGGACACCCGCTTGCCGGTCTCCGGGTTCTTGACGTAGCGCAGCCGGTTCCAGACCAGGCGCCCGATGTAGAGCTCGTTGTTGATCAGCCCGGTGCCGCGCTTGACCTGGCCGCGGATGGTGGAATCGGTCCACAGCTTGCCCGAGGGGCAGGGGATCTTTTCTGCATTGAGACGGCGCGCGATCGTCCGCGGGCTGACGCCCGAGGCGAAGTCCCGGAATACGCGCCGCACGAGATGGGCTTCGGCCTCGTTGATCGTGCGCTCACCCCGCACCGGCTCGCCGGTGGCATCGAAGGTCGTGACGACGTCGTAGCCGTAGCACAGCCCGCCGCCGGAGCGGCCCTTCTCGACCCGGCCGCGGAGACCACGGTGCGTCTTGGCCGCGAGGTCCTTCAGGAACAAGGCGTTCATCGTGCCCTTCAGGCCGACGTGGAGCTCGTTGATCTCGCCTTCGGACAAGGTAACGATCATTACGCGGGCGAACTGAAGGTGCTTGAACAACGCCGAGACGTCGGCTTGGTCCCTGCTCATCCGGTCCAGGGCTTCCGCCACGACGACGTCGAACGCGCCCGAGCGGGCATCCGCCAGCAACGCCTGGATGCCTGGGCGCAGGATCATGCTGTCGCCCGAGATGGCCGCGTCGCGGTAGGTGTCCACGACCGTCCAGCCCGCCCGCTCCGCGTGCTCCCGGCAGATCCGGAACTGGTCCTCGATCGAGGCCGCGCTCTGAAGGTCCGAGGAGTAGCGGGCGTAGAGGGCGGCGCGGATCATGTCATCGCTCCCGTCGGTCTCCGGTCTCCTTGACCGGCGTATTGTCGTTTGCCGAAGCCTGTCGCTCGAACTGCTCGCGGGCGATCTGGCGCCCGAGCAGGCGCGCAATGGTCAGCACGGCGGACCGGACTCGGGCCTCGGCCGCGCCGTTGTCGTTGGCGGCCCCGCGGTCCCTGGACCGTCCGTTTCCGTTTCTTCCCATAACGCCCCGCCTCCCCGCAACACCGACCCTCACGGAGGACGATCTTTGGGACGAGAAGGGCAATGTCAAGGGTTTTAGTCTTTAGTATCAATGCATTAGAGGGACATATGGCCATCCCTGCATCGCAATGCAGCGCATGGCCGCGCGTGCCGACGATGAAAAATGTTGCCGCCGAATTGCCGCAAACCATGCCGATGGGCGCTTCTCCGGGGAGAATCATCGAGGTGTCCGCCGATAGGCGTCGCGACGATGGGCAACACGAACGACCAGCACGACAAGCTCCTCGTCCCGGACTTCGTAGACGACGCGGTAGTCCCCGACCCTGAGCCGCCTGAGCCCCCGCAGGTCGCCCTTCAGCGCGGCACCGAGATGAGGGGTCTCGGCCAGGCGGTCGATGGCGGCGACGATGCGCGTCCGGTCCGGCTTGGCCACCCGCCGCAGTTCCCTGGCCGCGCTCTCCTTAATCCGTATCGAGTAGCTCACGTCGGACCTGGTCCCAGTCCAGCACCGGATCCGTGGGATCGCGGAGCCGGTCGATGGCGGCAGAGAGATCGTCGAAATCCTCGAGATAGTGCTCGACGGCGAGGCGGATGACGTCTGCCCGGCTGCGCCTGAGTTGTGTTGCGGCCCTGTCCAGGGCCTCCACTACCGGGTCCGGCAATCGCGCGGTGACCTGCAGGGGCATGGCGGTTCCAGGTTCGTGAGAGTAAGTGACATTACTTTACATCACTCTGACTACCGGGTCAATCCAGCTTGGAAGCGAGACAGCCAGATTGACGGAACGTTGCCGACACTGCCTCCGCAGGTCCAGCAAGGTCCAATTTCCCATCCGCGATGCAGCGGTGTTCTCAGCCGAGTTCGGGCGCGGCGATGCGTAGCTTTCCCTGGGTGTCCGATTTTGGCTGTCGGATCACGACATCGATATCGCTGCCGAGCGTCATCAAGAAGCGGAAAAAATGCTCTAGCGAATGCTCTCGAAAGTCGCCCCGAAGCAGACCGGACAGATCGGACCGTGACAAACCGAGCGCGCGTGCAGCCTCGGCCTGGGTAGTCCTTCGCTGCCGGATGATGGCATCAATGACGCTCACGAGCCCGGCCTTCAGAAGGTGCGTATCGGCTTCGGGAAAGCCGAGATCAGCGAATACGTTGGGCAATCCCGGCGGGAATACCGTGCTGTTCGTGCAGCATGAAGATGGTTCGTACAGCCTTGCCGACGAGTAGGCGACGTTGGGCCCCGCTCTATGTCCCGGGAGTGACGGTTCCAGATGGGACGCTACGCGAATTCGAGGGGATGGGCCGGCACATCGCGGCGAGTCGACAGCGGTTCGGCGGGGATGGTGAACTCCGCCTACGAAGGCTGGATGTAAGAGTCTGGGGAGTACATCGAATTTGACCTACCCCGCTGCGCAGCTCGCGCTTTAGTTCTCGTGAGGAAGTGATCGTACCTAAACCTCTGAGCCCAATACCCAATCCCGCTATCCTTAGATTGTCTTGCACACCTCCGTAGCGCAGCACGGAGCACTTTGTTGTTTTCTAGGTTTTCAATGACTTCCAGTCGTGGGCGAACGGGTTCCTGATCTAGCCACTCCACTGCGTCCCAGGCCGCATCGCGTTTGCTCTCGGCCAACACCGATTTTCTTGCCTCTTCTTCGATGCGAAGATTTATGTCTCTGGGGTTCCAGCCGAATATGAGCGACAACAGCGCACGTATCATTTCCCGATAGACATGACCGATCATTCCTCCGTCCGTGCTTTTACGACCCTCAATACTCTTGTATCTATTGTCTACAAAGATTTGAGATTTTCCATGCTTCCGAAAATAGTCAAGAATGTTTGTGTTGTGCCGGATGGTTGTGACGTTTTCCAGAAATTGGATAGTGCTATCGAAACATCGCTCCAGTTCATTGAATGCCGCTGGGTTGTGTTGTTGAACATCCGCCAACAATGCGTGTAGTTCGTGACCGCGCGAACGCACCTGTTGCTCTGACAGACCGCCGTCTATCAGTATCGCTTTTAGGCCCTTTTCGATTGCTTCGTGAGCATTCCGCGTGTCCGCCCTCGTTTTAGCGCTAAAATAGGCTGAGGAGAGTAGTCCAATCTTAAAGAATCTATCCATGTGTATGTCTTCAGGTTGTGCATCCAAGTTTGCTGCATCAGTCAGGCGGTCATGTATATCGAGGGGCGGTCTTTCCAGCTCGTCGAGGGCATACCTTAGGTCTGCCCAAACGTCTTCCTTGTTTAGCGACATAGTAATGTCTTCCGTTCAGCGCACACCAAAGCGATTATATGTTCTGGCACAGCGCAGTGGAGTGTTGGCTGCTTGTCGCACCGCGCTGAATGCACCAGCGGTGGATATCCCCTCTGCGGCAGCAGGGACACGGCCTCGTTGAAGTCGACGGTCAGCATGTCGTCGTTCTCCCCGATCGAAGTATCGGTATCGCCGTGTCGCACCCAAGGGCCGGAGCGCTCGAGCGCGGCGAGGATCGCGTGGCCGGTCTCGGGATGGAGTCGCACGTCGCGCGGCAAGGCAAGCAGGACGCGGACGACGTCGAGGGTGCCGTGATAGAGCGGTAGCGAGCGGCCCCTGGCTTCGACTTCGGGCGGGAGGTGGGGCGCCGCAGCCGCAAGTGTCCGCAACAGGCTCAAATAGCCCGTTCCCTGCATCTAAGTCGGCGAGCAGTGTTCGCATGGCTGTTCGGTCCTGCCCAACTCGGCGAGCACTTCCTGTGCCAACTGCCGCGACGGCATCTGCATCATGCGTCCCCCGTGCAGCTGTCGGTACTGCTTGTCTGCCTGGTCACAGTTTCGCTCGTGGACAGTGGCGGTTGGCCCATCGTCGAACACGATCCACACTCCAGCGTAAGGATGCATGTGGACTGTCGGAAGAAGCAAACAGTTGTCCGGTTCCAATTGGCGGGCGATGCCAGCCAGCATGCTGCTGTTGACCGATTCGGTATCGACGACGTGGAAGCCGCGGTCGAATTCAATGACGTCGCCGTCGTCGTCGCGGCCCCAACCGCCCTGGTGCCAGCGCTTGAGGCGGTCGAAGGTCTCGTGGACGCGGCGGGCGAACACGACGTCGGCCGCGAGATCGAAGATGCGTCTCGGGCCGGCGGCCGGCCTGACGGCGAGACTCATGCAAATCGCGTCGGGGCGCTGCGGCAACGGCGCTCCGGCGGCGCCACTGCGCTCGGGCAGCCTTGCGGACTGCTTCGGGACTCTCGGTCTGGGTAGTCTGGAAGGTGACAGCGGTGCCGTGTGGGGAGGGGGCAGCATCGTCAGGCCGGACTTGCGCCTCGAGCTGCCCGAGGAAGTGCTCTGGCTCGAGTTCCACGCACCAGCCTGGTACGGCCGTGGTGTCTGAGGTCCGCGGGCGGGAGGAGATCGTGCAACGCCGACGTGCGAGGTTCAGGATGCCCATGCCGGCCGCATCCTCGTGTCGCGCGATCTCGTCGCTCCAGCCGTTTTCGCCGAACGACAGTAGGACGGTGGGGTCGGTGACGTCGGCGCCGTCGCCGGTGACGGTGATGTTGGAACTGCCCGAGCCAGTGGGGCTGAGAGCGATGCGGACACGAGCGGCCCCGCTCCGGCGTGCGTTCTGAAGTACCTCACTGAACACGGAGCCAAGGGTGGCGTCGAAGTGCCTCGTGACGCGATTGACGGTGCTGTCACAAAAGCGTGCGCGGATGGGCTTGGTGAAAATATCGCCCATGGCGGTTCTCCATTCAGGGCGGGCAAATGCATGTGCTGCTCTCAGTCTGAAGCCGAGCGGTGTGACGGCGCGACCGACGACAAACGGGCTCTGCGCGCGAGCTCAGGGATCCGCGGCGAATTGTAGTCAGCGTTGTACCGTTGTAGGGGCGTACGGATTTCTCTCGGTCGCGAAGTTGCGTGCAGAGGTCGAAAGCGTATTCACGCGCACATTGCTGTGCTGGGCGACGGTGCGGCCGGTCAGTCCTCGGCTCCCTCCTGAGATCCGGACGGCACGATCCCGGAACCGAACCTTCGGACTTGCTACTTCATCCACGCGCTGCTCAAACGACGACAAAAGTCGAACACGCGAACGCCCGCAGGGCGTCTCGATCTGCATTCGAGATGAAGCAGTCCTCCCGGTCGCAAAAGATCACAACCGCTATGTTTAGTCTGTAGAGATAAAGTCATCAATACGGCACATTCGTCCCTGATGACCCGCTCTGGACGCCTCATTTTGCTGACATCACACGAGATTCGCCATCGTCGTGAAATGATGGGGATCTCTCAGGAGTCGTTCGCAGAAATGTGCGGACTACACCGTACCTATATCGGCGCGATCGAACGTGGCGAGCGGAACATAACCCTGTCGACTCTGTTGAAACTCGCAGACGCGCTTGACTGCGAGCCCTCCGAGTTGCTCCCGACACGAGAGATCATCGGCCGTGGCACCAATGAATAGAAGTTTAGGAGACCTCGGCTCTTCGGAGCAACTAATAAATGAGCTATACGTTGACTTGCGACGACGCATAAACGGATGGGCCGCCATTACAAAGCAAACGGCCCAGGCACGAATGGGTTACGTAGGGCAGCATTTGGTTTCCATCGTGACTGGATACCCCGGCGGGCGCTCTGGCGCTCGCGGGAAAGATCTCATAATAAGCGACGCGGAGTACGGCGAAATCAAGACCTGTTACCGCGTAGATCAACTCGGAAAGTGTAGAGATTGCGGCTCCGTTGTAGCTGCCATAGAACAACAATGCCCATCGTGTAGTTCGAGACAAATACAACGAAATGATGATTCCAAATGGTTGATATCTATCCGCAACGATGACGAGTATCGCCTCATTCTAGAACCCAAAGCCTACTATCTGGTCTTGTTCGACTTTACTGATCTGAATGACCCTCACACGATTCGAGCGTCGATTTGGGAGGTCAATCCTCAACGGCCCGGTTTCGCTTTCTGTATGATTGACTATTTCGAAAATATTCGGAAACGTTCAGTTTCTAAAGCACCATTCAACCTATGGCCGTTTCAGCTCAAGTTCGACTTGATGTGTCCTTGCTTGATATACAGATCGTTCATTGCAAGTGATGATACGGTAACCACCCATGTATTTCCTGGACGAGACGCACCTGAGCGTATTTCCGAATTCAGGTTGTCTCCCTACGTCCGTGCAAGAATTTTGACGGTGCCTAAACTTAGAGAATTCGCACGATCTATTGGAATTGAGGGATACATGTCAAATGAAAAACCCACCCTAATCCGGCAAGTGGAGCACGGGGTAAGGAATTCCGGTCTTCCCGCTGAGAACGCTCTTGACTCACTGGCTGTGAGCATTTATTGGCCTGACATACAAGAGCATTTGAACTCGCTTCCCAATGATTTACTTGAACACTTAGGGCGAGCCGGCTTGGTCAATCAACGATGCTGATACTTTAATTTGTTCCCACGCAATTTCGTTCATTTGCAGACTAAGCTCGGCCTCTCTTCGCAACGCCGGGGCCAGTGTTGTCGTTAGTAGCTGGTCGCTCAGAAGAAATTTGTCGATTTGTAACGACAGCATATCTTCGGGATGAAGATGCGCGGTTTGCCCTCTAATCATGTACTGAATTTCCTCTATCACTACTGGCAGCCGCAGATAGGCGGCCAGCACGAAAGGGTCAATTGCCTCCGGGTCTGGACGAAGAAGCATAACTTCTCCTACAAACGATGCTGCACCGCCAACCCAGTCCGGAATCTTTTGAATGACGTCAATCTTACGCGCAATGTATTTCGGACTGTGTGCGGAAGACGTCAAAACTATATCGCCTTGTTGAAGCAATCGTCCCTTCCGAGTGTGTCTCTTTGCGGCAGTCTCAAGATCAATGAAATTTCTGTCGCGAGGAATCCAACTGACACCAGAACCCGTGAGATTTCCGACCTTAACCAAGAACAGTCCCTCATTTGAGTAAGAGGTACGCGAAGGTGTTGAACCGGTGGTGGCCACTGTAACCAGTTCACCCAACGTCTGTCGGCGCGTATGCCGAGACTGTGGCTTCTCCCCTTTAACGATGGCAGGAAGCTCCGGTAAAGAGTTCTTCGCCTCTCGACGTAAGCCTAGCGAAATACGGGAATCCTCGGTGCTTCCAGCGCAAGCAGCTCGTAGAGCACCGCCTAGACCCGGTAGTTGATTGCCCTGCCTAACACGTCCGGTCGAATCAAAACCGACGTTGTCAATACGTGCGATAACCGGATCAATCTCGGTTTCAGGTGTCAAATGCGAGCCAAATTTCTTCAAGAACAGTACAACGGTGTTGGTCATCGTTCCTGTCGCACCGAAAGTTTCAGGTGGAAGTGTCACTATGGCCAACAGGGCAGCTATATTGCCTAATGCGCTCCGTGCTCGTTCGCCTGCAATCGTGTTTACAGCGCTCCTGGGCAATACTATTGCCAATAATCCATTGGGTTTCAGAAGTGAGAGACACCGCTCTAGAAACAAGAGCTCGCTAGACTGTCGTCGGATTGGGCGATCTCCGTTTGTGGCGACTGTTGTGAAAAGGCTAAGGTCGTACGTACTTCCGTCCACGTTCACGCCAAAGGGAGGATTAGTGAGAACGATGTCGGCGCTCCCGTTGGGTAGAAAGTCCCTATATTCACTAGGACGCAGGGTATCACAAACTCTTCTTTCGAATGTTACAGCTGGAGACGGACCCATGTTCAAATCCGCCAGTAGCATCATTCGTGGACTCTTGTCCATTCCGTACAATTGAATCGGGACGTTACTATGTAAGGTCTTTCTCGCTGCGGATAGAAGAAATGTTCCAGAACCGCATGCGGGATCGGCAACGACCGCGTTGTGCGGAAATTCAATGAAGTTTACAATTTCGTCCACTACCTGGTCAGGCGTAAGAAAAATTCCCAAACCTTTGCGTAGTTTCGGGTTGAGAAATGAACGAAGGGCCGCACTTCTGACGTCTAATGAATACTGGAAAAGCTGCTCAGCACCAAGAATTTCATGCACTTTTGCAAGGCAAGCGTTGGATAGACGGAAGTCCCTAGAGTGGAACAGTCCAGCTGCGTATTGAGCGTACTCGTCCAAATAGTGGGAAAGTCGTTTCCGGAGATGTGTCGCCGTCTTTGTTCGTTCCGCCTCGGAGGAGAAGACATCGAGTTGAAGAATCGGAATGCTTCTAGCGTCCTCTTCCGACTTCACGAGGAGATACTTTAGTAACTCGTCTAGCGCCTCAGCCGGTTGCAGCCCGTCTATGCTACGCATTTCGTTGTGCGCCATACGGTAGCGCAATGAGAGTGCATCGGCTTGAGTCTTCATGGTAGCACTATGCCATAGACGCCGATACATAGCAAGGAATTAGTTCCATGATGACATTATGTAGCAGAGTGCGTTGAATCTAACCTCAAATCATCGTCCTGCAAGGGAGCTGACTGAGGGTTGATATCGTACGCGATGATGACAAACAACGATGACAGTTTGGCGCGCGGGATGACCCAGGGATTGTCGGGCACACGCGGAGGTGCGGGTGCGAGTGTTCGCAGCACGTGCGTCGTTCGATGCGGGTCCCTTGCCCTTGGCGCCGGGGCGCGAGCGCGCGGTGGCGTCGTCGAGGCTCTGCGAGGCGGGGAGGCTGGAGTTGGCGGAGC
The DNA here is from genome assembly GCA_965207055.1 of Alphaproteobacteria bacterium. GTDB lineage: Bacteria > Pseudomonadota > Alphaproteobacteria > UBA828 > UBA828 > WTGU01. Next base: position 894,994 of record CBDBLP010000002.1, read on the forward strand.
TCTTCGGGGTGTGCTTCTCCATGAACACCGCCATCAACAGTTCGAACCCGGTGGGCTGGCAGGATACGGATTTCGCGGCGTCGCCGATAGCGGCGCTGGTGCTGGTCGTCGATCCGGCCAATGGAGCCGGCATCGATCCCGCGTAACCGTTCAACGCTCGGGGGACGCGCGCGGTGCCAAGCGGGGATGAACGGTAGGAAGGTCGCAGCTTCCCAGGGGGACTCCATCATTCCGGTAGCGACCGCGCGGGTTCCGTCCCCCGGGACCCGAACGGTTATACGTAACCGTTCGACGCTCGGGGGATGCGCGCGGTGCCAAGCCGGGCTGAACGGTCGAAGGGTCGCAGCTTCCCAGGGGACTGCATTATTCCGGTAGCGACCGCGCGTGTTCCGTCCCCCAGGACCCGAACGGTTACGGTTATACGCAGGGGTTGCGGGCGGCATGGCTGGCAGGATGTGACGGCGAGACAGGCAAGTCCGGTTACGGTTTGCTTCCGCAAATTTCGGGAGTGGATCCAGGCAGCCTGCACGTAAGGAAATAAATTTTTATAAATCAGTGTGTTATTGTCGTTTGAAACGCAGACCGGCGCTGGATATCTCTGGTAGATTGCAGAAGAATGTCGAAGATCGTGTAACCGCGAGCATGGCTGGCCGCGGCGCCGATCGGCGACTCATGTCGCGGTCTTGCTCAGCGAGAGCCATGCGATCCTGTCGTCTGCGCCGCTTGCGCATGGGCCGCCGTTCTCCGGGTATCCCTTCTTGGAGCTGCTCCGCTTCGGCCCAGCCGATTGGGTTCATTGCGATCAGCACGATGATTTCGTCCGTCAAGACTGCTCATGGCGGAGACCATACGTGTGCGCGGAATCGCCGGCCACAACTTCAGTTAGGGGATATCCAGCAACTGCGGCATAGGTGCCATGGCCGCAATGGACCGTGGGCAATGCGAAGGCTGCACGAGTCTTTGTGAGGACGATGAATGCGACGACTGGGCAGCCGGTGTGAGGCTGATGTCGGCGGCGCCCATGCAGGTATTCCGTGCAGGCATGAACTTTGGCCTGCACGGCATTTTCATTCCCGGCATCTGGGTGCTAGTGGGTCCGGCCTGAGGCGGGTCCGAGGACGCTTCGTCAATCGACAGCGTCGATGCGGAGTTCTCCCCGAGCGGAAATCAGGATCCGAGGCGGGCGACGTTCGGGACGATCCTGGAACCGCGGCCGGGGTGTGCCGGACCGCCGGTCGCGGCGGGACACGGGTCGCGGGCCGGGATGTTGGTGCGGGCCCTGACGGACGCCGGAGCGTTTCACGGAGGCGATGGGTTGCGCGGGAAGGGCAAGTTCAAACTCACCAATCGCCGGGTTGCCGAGCTCGAGGTCGATCGCCGCGATGCCCTTTTTTGGGATCGGGACCTTCCCGGCTTCGGTGTCCGGATCTATCGGAATGGGCGCAAGGTCTACGTTGTCCAGGCGCGTGGGCCTGGAGAGGTGACACGGCGCACCACCATCGGTTCGCATCTCGAAGTTACCGCGGAGCGGGCGAGAAATCGGGCGCGGGTCGTCATCGATCGGATCAAGCAGGGGCTGGATCCCGTTCCGCGTCCCGAACCCACCGTGGCGGATCTCGCGGAACGCTACCTGCATGCGCATGTCGCGGTGAACTGCCGGCCGGCCACTCAAGAGACCTGTCAGCGGCTCGTAGACAAGTACATCCTGCCCGAGCTCGGCGACCTCCCGGTCACGGCGGTGGACCGGTCGCATGTCGCGGCGCTGCACTGAAGGCTTCACGAAAAGCCCTACCAGGCGAACCAGGCGGTGCGGGTGCTGGCGAAGATGTTCTCGCTCGGGGAAGCCTGGGGGATGTTTCCGCCACGGCGGAATCCGTGTCGGTCCATCCGCTATTACAGGGAGCGCCGCCGCGAGCGCTTCCTCACGGCGGAGGAGTACCGGCGGCTCGGCGGGGTGCTGGATGAGGCTGAGGCGGATGGTTCGGTGTTCCCGTCTGGGATCGCAGCGATCCGCCTCCTGCTGCTGACCGGATGCCGCAAGAACGAAATCCTGACACTCCGTTGGGACGACGTCGATCGCACGGCACGCGCGCTGCGGCTCTCGGACACGAAGACCGGGACGCGCCAGGTGCCGTTGACACCGGCTTTTGAACGGGTGCTCGCAGGCATCCCTCGGCTTCCCGGCAATCCCTGGGTGATTACCGGGAAGAAGACGGGGGACCGACTGAAGGGCCTCGACGGCATCTGGCATCGCCTCCGACCGAGGGCGGGACTTGAAGACGTCCGCATCCACGATTTTCGCCATTCGTATGCGAGCCGGGCAATTGCGCTGGGGGAGAACATGGCGGCGATCAGCGCAATGCTGGGCCATCGAAAGATCACGACGACCGCTCGCTACGCGCACCTGGCGCGGGACGCCGAGAAAGCGGCGATCACCAGGATCGGTCGGAGCTTAGGGGCGGACCTGGGCATGGGAGGCGGGGGCAGAACCCGATGACACCCGCATCACGCTAGAGGCTCAGGACCGCGGGTATGGCGAAACTGCGGAGGAAGAAGATCTCGCACCGCACCGTCGAGGCGTTGACGGTGGAGAAGGACACTGTGTTCTGGGACAGCGAACTCTCGGGGTTTGGAGTACGGGTGTACCCGACGGGGAGCAAGTTCTATATCGTGCAGACCCGCCCGCGCGGGCGGCCGGGCAAGCGGGTGACGATAGGACGCCACGGCGTCATCACGCCGGCGGAGGCCCGGCGCCGGGCGGCGCTCGTCATCGCGCGGATCAAGTCCGGGGAAGAGCCGTTCCCCGAGCGGATCGGGGTCCCGGCAACTGTGCAATCCCAGCTCGATCCGCCGACGTGCCTGGACGATCTGTCATGGGAGGCGGCACATGAGGCGGCCGTGCGGATTTCCGACAGCATTGCGTCGGACCTCCTGAATGGCTGGGAGGAGGGCTCCGGCTGAAATGCTCCAGTCGGGCGCTCTATCGTGGCGTTCATCGCAGGCGCTTTCGGAACCTCACAAGGCGTGACGAGCTCGGTCTATCGTAACCATCCGGCATAGACCGCCTGATCGGAACGACCGCATAATGTGAATTCCGAGAGTCGATTTGCCTCGGGACATACCGATCCGACGGCCGTCTCCGAGGTCAAGCTGTCGAGGATCGTGCAGACGAGCACCGCAAGCGCGCTTCCATGCAGGTATCGGAAAGATAGGCCTCATCGGACCTCGGGCGGGCCTGGGCGGCTCAACAAGTCATTGCCGGCGGTCTCGGGCGACGCGGCGTCCGGCCTCTCGACGGTATAACCCAGGCTTTCATATCCCCGGACGCGCTTCTCGCTCATGCGCATGAGCGTGGGCACGGCGCGATCGACATAGTCGTGGACCAGCACTTCGCGCTTCGCCACGTGCAGTCGGTGAAGACGGCCGACATATTGCGCGAGGGTGCCCTTCCACGAGATCGGCATCGTCAGGAACAGGGTGTCGAGGCGGGCGTCGTCGAAACCCTCGCCGACATAGCGTCCCGTCGCGATCAGCACCCGCTCTTCCGACTCAGGGATGTCTTCGAGACGCTGCATGATCTCACGTCGCTGCCTGGTCCCCATGCCTCCGCGGAGAACGAGCACGTTCCTGGCAGAGTGGCCGAGCCGCTCCGCAAGGCGGTGGGCATGGTCCTTGCGCTCGGTGAGCAGGATCGGCGAGCGGCCCGCCTCCAGCGCCTGCAACGCGTCGTCGAAGATCATGTCGTTGCGATCCTTGTCCGCGGCCAGCGCGGCGTAGACATGCTGGATCGGCGGGCGTTCCGCGTCCATGCCGGCCGGCAGCCTGAATTCCGTCGGGCGCAGGATCGCCCGGTGTCCGAAGGGTCGTTGCCGGGCCTGCGCCTTCGCGCTGGTCCGGAACCGGACGGGACCGCACTGCATGAAGACGATCGGCTGGTGACCGTCCCGGCGCGTGACCGTCGCAGACAGGCCCAGGACGTATTTCGCCTTCGCCCGGCGCGCGACTGCCTCGAAGCTGACGGCGGAGATATGGTGGCACTCGTCGACCACGAGATGTCCGTAATCGGCGACGATGTCGTCGACTTCGCCCTTGCGAACCAAGCTCTGGATGACGCCGACATCGACGATGCCGCCCGGCTTGCGCCTGCCACCGCCGATTTGCCCGATTGCGGTGGCCGGGAGATCGAGAAACGCCGCGAGCCGCGCGACCCATTGTTCCATGAGCTGGCGGCGGTGGACGAGCACCAGCGTGTTGGTCCCGCGGGCGGCGATGACGGACGCGGCGACGACCGTCTTGCCGAACCCGGTCGCCGCCGCGAGCACGCCGGTCTCGTGCGGCAGCAGTGCATCGGCGGCGGATTGCTGTTCCGGGGTCAGGCTTCCGAGAAACGCGGTTTCAACCGAACGGCCGGGATTGCGTTCGTCGCGCATGTCCAGGGGGATGCCCAAGTCTTCCAACAATCCTGCCATCGCCTCGCCGCAGCCGCGAGGCAGGGCGATGTGGTGAGAAAGCAACTCGGCGCAGGCGACGATGCGCGGGATGCCGAAGGTGAAGCGCCGCATCGCCTGGGCGCTGTAGAACGCCGGGTTCTGGAAGGCCGCGAGACGGACGAGCCGATTGACCAGACCGGGTGGTAGACCGGCGCGCGGGATGTAGATCTGGTCGCCCAGAACCGCGTCGATCCGCTCCGGCAGCGGTCCGGCGATCTCGGGCAGCGGCCGGCGCCGCGACGGCGGCGCGCTCCAGGGCTCGTCGTCCTCCTCGTCGAGCGGCAGACGCAGCCCGACGACACGGCCCTGCCGGCCGGCCTCGTCGGCGATGGCGGCCGCCTCGGCCAGGACGAGGCGTCGCATGGACGAGAGAAATGCCCACTGGTCGGCATGGGGATCGAAACCGTCGTCCAGAAAGACGGTGTTGCCGCCCTCCCGTGGACCGCCCTGCAGGGGCAGCGCGATGAGATTGCCGAAGCCGCCGGCCGGCACGGTGTCCTGGCTCGGGAAGAACCGGTCGTAGGACGCGAACCCGATATCCGGGTTGCGCTCCATCGCCTCGGTGACCAGATGGGCGCCGAGACGGCGTGCGAGGGCGGCGGGCACCGGCTCGGCGAAGAAAATCCAGACATGCCCGCCGTTGCCCGAACGAGAGCGTTCGAGAGCCGCCGGCACATCCTTCGAGCGACAGGCGTCAAGAAAGGCGCCCGCGTCCCGCCGCCAACTCGTTTTGTCGAAGTCGGCGGCGAGAAACCGGCAGGTGTCGTCCGGAAGCATGGGATAGACGCCGATCGTGTGGCGGCCGCGCAGATGCTCGTCGATTGCCTCGTCCGTCACCTCCCGGAACGCCTGGTTGGGACAGGCGCCGCACTTGATGCGCGGCTTGCCGCAGATGCCGGGCGCCCACTCGTTGGCGCAGACCGGCGCATAGCCCGCCTTGCCCGTCCTGGCGTTGTCCCAGCGCTTGGGATAGACGTCCTCGCGGCCCTGAAACAGGGATCTGAACAGCACGATTTTGTCGCGCCCCGATGAACGGTTGGTGATCGGTGCCGCAGACGGCAGGACGTCCTTCAACGCGGTGCGCAGATTCCCGATCTCGGCGAGACGGGCCTCAAGGGCCGCCTTCTCGGCCTCAAGGCGCGCAAGCCGCCCGCGAATGAGCGCGGCTTCCTCGTCGTGGGATGAAGCGTGCGCCAACTTGTCCTCGTTTCGTAGATCGACCCGCACATGCCGGCGAGGGAGCAGGATAGTGCGCCCCGAAAGCCCCGGTAAACATCGCCACGGCCGCGTTCGGTTTCGTCACCACCCCCGAGAGCATCCTGATACCCCTGCGATGTTCGCCAAGCTGGCCAACCCGCGCTTCCTGCTCGACCTGCGCCCCCTGCTGCCGGCTGCTCAGGCGGAAGCTCTGACGGTACAGACAACAGCGGATTCCTTTCGCCGCGTGTTCACGATGCTCATCGATCAGCTGCCCACGTGCTCGCGTGCCCTGCAACTGATTCCCTCCGGCGCCGCACACGCGGTTCTCGCCGACGATTACGCGCGAATGCTGGCCGACGGCATGCATGCTGCTCGACGATAGCGAGTCGTTCGACAGGTTGATGGAACGGTGCGCCCTGATCGAGGTCCGAGCCAACGAGACGAAAGCATGACGGTGCTCTCCCCAGAACCCGGACGCATTGCCCTGGTCCGCCAGCGCCGTTACCTCGTCGAGAACGTGACGCCGCCTCCGTCACCCAATGAAGCCATGTTTGTCGATCTGTCCTGCCTCGACGACGACGCGCAGGGCGAGCCGCTGTCGGTGTTGTGGGAGCACGAACTGGACGCCCGCATTCTCGAGGACGACGGTTGGTCCGCCGTGGTCGACAAGGGCTTCGACTGGTAGAGGCCACGGGTGACGCGGGTGAGGGTTCGGTCCTTGAGCATGCGTGCGAGTGTTTCCGGGTGGATCCCGGCGCCGCTGAGCTCGATGCCACGCATGGGGCCGCGGGTCTTGAGAAGGGCGACTGCCCGATCCTTCTGAGAGGTCGTGGGCGCGGGTGTCATGTGAATATACGTCGAATAACAGACTGCATCATCCGACGATATATCACATCGTGATGTGATTGAACAGAGTGTCGCACAGCAGGCAAGTTGGACGCTGATCGGCGTTACGACACATTGATGTGTCTTGCTTTGCGGGGTCGCAGATGGACTTCGACAACAGTATCAGCCGGAAACTCATTCGTACTTCTCGAACGGCAAGTCGATTCCCAGGGCAAGGCTCTCGACAGCCCAGACAACCACTTGCGCCGGAATGCCGGCGTAGTGGGGGGAAAACGGCTCATCCGAACCGTATTCGGCAGTCGAATCGACGATCGAGAGACCAACGATATAACCGTCGTCGGACACGACCGGCCCCCTGCTGTTTCCGGGTCTTGAGATCGCCGAGAAAAGGAACAAAGGTTCACCCGACAATGAAGTAACTGACTCGTTCGTTACTGCTCCATGCTGGATTGTGACGGTTGCGTCTCTCAGGCCAGGAAGCTTTGGATATCCGAGGGTGTGAACCATTTGCCCTACTACCGGCCTCTGGAATAAAGCGCCCTGCAACGGTGACATCGGCGGCCCGTCCATCCGGATTGAGAGTCACCGGGTTGGCGATCTCGCGGCGCTAGTTCATTTGCTTCACGGCGTCATAAACGCGGCCGTGCACGGGCAGTAAGAAGTGCTCCGACTCAAGAAAGCTTGAGACCAGATGGATCGCCTCGTTGTTAACGAGGATCGCTCCCAGAAGCGCCTGCTCGGCCTCCATGTTGCTCGGAGGTGGTCGATATTCGCCGCCCTTCTCGGCGGTGCGAGGGGCACCGGAGATCATGCGACGACCTGCGGCCGGCCACGGGTCAGCACGTCATCAGCGATCCAACTCAGCGCCTTGTCAGCGTAGTCAGGAATGAGCTCGATGTGGATGCTGTCACGCGGTAGGCGCTCGGCGACGAGCCCAAAGGTGCCGGCGCCGACGAAGGAATCGAGGAGCATTGAGCGGGCGACCGGCAAGTTGGCGCCGCCGGATAGGGCGCAGACGAGCTTCCAGCGCCCCGGCCAGGTAGCGCAATGGCGCGCGTCGTAGCAGGCGCAGGTGGGGCGCCAGCCTTGGCTGGCGTGTTCCCCTGTCAGCTTGCCGTTCGACGAACCGAGGGCTGAATTCGCTGTTCCGCCTGCGGCGGTGGAAACCGCCACGCCGCGCCCGTTCCGGATGCCACATCCGGGCGGGCGCTTCCGGCCGCCGGCCATAAGATCAGGACCTGGCCGATCCGCCCCGTTCTCGCGTGCGTATCCACTCCACGACCTCGGACTTGAGCCACCCAACGCTGTTGGGCCCGAGCCGAATCGGCCGCGGGAATGGATCGGTTGCTCGGCCCATGGCGACGTAGATTCTGGACCTGGAAATGCCCGTCATGGCAACAACGGCGGGCATTCGGAGAATCATTGCCTCTGTCATGCGACCTATCCCTATCTCGTGATGGCGTGATGAAACGCGCCAAGACGGGATCGGAATAGCGCCGAACAGTGCCCAAATCACTGCTCGTGATTGATGAGAAGGGTAAGGTTTCCATCAAGGAGCGACGCCAGCGCGCCACTCGCCTGTCAGGAGTCAGCTGAGCTCTCTGATACCCAGCTCTCCAATAGGGCAGGCCCCACTGGACGTCCGTCCTTGCGCTTCTTGGTATTCAGCCACACGGACCTAAGACCGTTGTAACTGACCCCGTGTGCTGACTGATCTTGCTGGAACGCCCGCGCTACGGCACCAAGAGGTGAGTGCCATACCTTGCTTCGGTCTGCGTTATGTGTGGCATCCCTCGCAGTCATAAAGCAGAGTTGCGCCACGGTGTGAATAATATGCAGGTCACGAATCCAGTTTTGGCGAGGCCTTCCTTCCTCACGCGAGGGTGGCCGTTGGAATCGCGACTCGGCTGACCAGCTGCGTAGCGCCCGCCGTAGAGGCTCTCCATTCAGATCGAATTGAGCAAGAAGGGAGCGAAGCAGGCGGTGCCGCTTCTTGCCGTGCTCGCCATCCTGCTCAGCGTCCCGAATAAGGGTTGAGCAATCGATACATTGCCCGTGGCGATACTTCTCCAGCAGTATTTCTGCATCATGTACGAACGGCAACTCTTCGCGTGAAGGCACGTAGCGTGATTTTAGACCTCCCTCTACAAACAAACGATACCGTGCAAACTCGACCATGTCTTCGAATTGGAGATCACTGTATTCACCATAGCCGCAGTCGGGTTTGCCCTGTCCGCATGTTCTCACAATATTGAGTATTGCGCTCGTAGCGCCCTCTGGATGCCATCTTGCAACGCTATCAGATACCTCCTTTGGGCTCTTGTTCTTGAACCAATAGCGTCTAAAGGCCTCGCCCACGTATCGAATTCCGCGAGGCTCGTCCGAGAAACACGGACATTGGGAACTATCCATGTCTGCGCACCATCGGTACGACGGCGCCGGCCGCGCCGTCTAGGCAAGAGGCCCACTGATCCTTGAGCGAGCCGCGATCCTCAAAAGGGTCGGTCCAGTTGTAGGCGGCCTCGAACTCATTTCATACCGTGTAGGCGAGGTGCGATTCCATGGCTTTTCGGCGCGCACTTGGACATTGTTCCGCACAATTGCTGAAACTCGTGTGGAAGCCGCGCGGCACGACATCAAGGCCGAGGTCGCGCCTGAGTTTGGACAGCGTCATGCGCCGTGACGCACCATCGGCACGACGGCGCCGGCCGCGCCGTCGAGGTAAGAGGCCCACTGGTCCATGAGCGTGCGGCGGCGCTTGAAGAGGTCGGTGCGGTTGTAGGCGGCCTCGACCTTGTCGCGCACGCTGTGGGCAAGAGCGGCCTCCATCACGTCGCGCGACGCGTTGGTGCATTCCGACGCCCAGTCACGGAAGCTCGAACGGAAGCCGTGCGGCACAGCATCAAGGCCAAGATCGCGCATGAGCTTGGACATGGTCGCGTCCGAGAGCGGCTTGCCCGCGCGTGTGCCGGGGAAGATGAAGCCGCTTCCGTCATCGATCGCCCGCGCCTCGTCCAGGATCGTCATGGCACGGTCGCAGAGCGGCACGCGGTGCTCGATGCTGGCCTTCATGCGCGCCGCCGGCACGGTCCAGGTCGCAGCGTCTTTGTCGATCTCACCCCAGGCGGCGAGCCTGACCTCGCCTGAGCGTGCGGCCGTCAGAATCAGGAACTCGAAGGCCAGCTTCACGGCGATCCCGGCGCCCGAGCCCCGCACTGCCTCAATGGCAGCCGCGACCTCGCCATGCGGCAACGCTCGATGATGGCGCTTGGACTTGCCACTATGCCGCGGGAGCGCCGCGCCGATGGCATCGCCTGCGGGGTTGTCGGCCCGGTAGCCTTGCGCCACCGCCCACTTCATCACCGTCGCGACACGCTGGCGCACGCGCCGTGCGGTCTCGGGCTTCTCGTTCCAGATCGGCATGAGGACCGCCATGACGTCGGCGGTGCCGATGTCAGCGACGGAGCGCTTGCCAAGGCGCGGGAACACGTAGTCTCGGAGGGTGGCCAGCCATTGGCCGGCATGCTTCTCGTTGCGCCAGCCGTGCCGGTGAAGGTCGATGACGATTGCGGCGGCGGCCTCGAAGGTCGGGATACTGGTCGTGCGGCGTCGCTGAGCGAGAGGATCGCCGCCGGCGCGCGCGATCTTGCGGTTCTCCACCGCGGCCTCCCGCGCTTCGGCGAGGGAAACGAGCGAACATCCCCCCAGTCCCAGTGTGCGTTGCCGCCCGTGGATGACGAGCCGCTGCCCCCAGCGCTTGGCGCCAGAGGGATCGACCTTCAGGAAAAGCCCGTTGCCGTCGTAGTAGCGACCTGGCTTGGTGGTCTTGCGCACGAAGGCCCGAGACAGCCTCCTCTCGGGGTGCTTGCCCTTTGGTTTTCGACCGTCCGCCATACTGAACACCCTCTTTCCCACTCCCTATTAGCAGCGGAATTATACGAGACGGGGCGGAACGGTGCAAGACAGGGGTGTTCTAATAAACGCGTTGATTCACAAGGTTATTGAAACATCTCGGAACGAGACGAAATACCACAATGGCGGACACCCCATCCGCCACCGCGGGAGCGGGGCTCACCCGGCGACTGCGTCGTCCTCCAGATAGCGTTTGGGCCAGGCGATGCCCTGCCAGGTCTGGATGCGCACGGGGTCGAGGCGGATCAGCCAGCGCTTCCAGCTCATGGTGGGCTCCAGGTAGCTCGGGCCATTCTCGCCATAATACCGAATGGACATGGCGCGGGCGATTTCGACCCAACGGCCGCTGACATTGGGCCTCTCCACGATCGCTGCCTCGCACTGGGCGAGAAAGCGGCGCTGCACGCCGGTATCCGAGGCGTGATCGGCAGCCGAGGATTCGTCGATCGTCACCCCGCAGCGCGGCCGCGCTTCTAGATAACGCGCCCAGGCCGAGCGCGCGCGCGGGACGACCCAGAGCGCCTTGCCGTCCCACTGGTACCAGCAGGGCACCACGTAGGGCCAATCGTTGTCGTCGAGACAGGCGACGCGGGCGAGGAAGGGCTCCTCCAGGAAGCCATCGATCTCCTCCGCGCTCATCCTGCCGATCTTGCCGCGCCAGCTCTCGTCGCTTTCTTGCGCGCTCATCGTTCCTCCGTCTCCGCGCGAGCGGCATCCCGTTCTGGATCCGGGCGTGACCTCACCAGCTCTCGCCCTCCAGGTCGGTGCCCAGGTGGAACAGGCAGTCGCCACGCTCGACCCGTCCCGGGATGCGCTTGCAGACGACCAGGCCCGTCGCATCGAAATGGACCTCCGTCGGCTCCCGCCACGGCGTCTCCGGCGTGTGGATCAGCCCCGCGAGCTGACCCTTCTCCACCTCGGCGCCGAGTTCGACCACCGGCTCGAACAGCCCGTCCTCGCTGGCGTAAGTGAAACAGTCCCACGAGGCTGCGGTGAGCAGGCGCACCTCCGCCGCCGGCTCCTCGTCGTCCTCCACCGGGCCATGCCAGACACCGACGTGGCGAAGCACGCGCTTGGTGCCGGCCTCGCAAATACGAAGGCATTCGGGCGTCACCGTGCCGCCTCCGCCCATCTCGGTGGCGAGCACGACCACGCCGCGCTGGATCGCCGCCCTCATGTTGGTGGCGCCCATGCCGCCGGTCGACGGGAAGAGAAAACCGTAGGGCGCGCCGAATACGCGGCCGAGCTCGATGATCCGGGCCTGCGTCGCGTCCGGTATCGCCGCATCGCGGAGCACCAGGGTGGGCAGGTACATGAGCGAGCTTCCGCCGGAGTGGAGATCGAGCATGTAGTCCGCGCGGGGGGTGAGCTCGCCGTCGATGTAATGGGCGAGCATCTCGGTGAGCCGCCCGTCGCTCTTGCCGGGGAAGACGCGGTTCAGATTCATGTCGTCGACGGGCGATGTCCTCATCCCCGCCTTCGCGGCCGGGTAGTTGGCCATGGGCAGGATGATGATGCGGCCGGTCACGTCGGCAGGGTCAAGGGTGCGGATGAGCTTGGTCAGCGTTACCTGCCCCTCGTATTCGTCGCCGTGCACGCCCGACGTGAGCAGCACCGTCGGCCCCTCGCCGTTCTTGATGCAGACCAGCGGCACGGGCAGCCAGCCGTAGGCCGAGCGGTGGACGGAATGGGGCAGGCGCAGATGGTCGCACTGCTTCCCGTCGCGGTCGAAATCGATTTGCGTGCTGAGCCGCGTGCCCGACTCCTCCATGGCGTTCCTCCCTGTTCGATCCCACACGTATCCAGTTTGACCGTTTCGGGGCGGCGGCGGCAATGGCCGCGCATGCTCGCCACTGTCGTCCTGGTTTGACGCGGGGCGCCGTCGCCGCCAGTCTCCGCCCCGAAGCCACACGGGAGGAACAGCAATGGCGCTCTACGAGATGAGGACGTACACGTTTCAGGTTGGCAAGCTCCCCGAGGCCGTCGCGCTCTATCGGGACGAAGGCTGGCCAATACTGGAGAGAGAGGGGTTCGGCGCCAATCTGGTCGGCTATTTCGTTGCCGATACCGGCACCCTCCACCGACTGGTGCACCTATGGAAGTTCGACGACGACGCGGCTCGCCGCGCTCACTGGGCACGGCTCTTCCAGACCGAGGAGTTCATGCGCTTCGCAGGAAAGATCCGCCCGAACATGCTGACCCAGGAGGTCGTGCTGCTTAACGAAGCCCCCTTCGGCCCGCATCCGTAGCGGTCGAACGAGCCGGTCGGCGGGAGAAGGGCCTACTTCTTCATCTTGGCCAGGATGGTCTCGACGCGCTCCAGCGCGGCGCGGGCGTTCGCCGCCTCTTCGCGGACGGTCCTGAGCGTCTGTTCGTCTTCGCTTTCGTCGCCCCTGACCGGCCTCACCTCGAGGCGCGCGTCGTGCAGGTTGTTGATCACGACCGCGATCACGAGGTTGATCATGATCACCGCCGCCAGCATCACGAAGCTCACGAAGAAGAGCCACGCCATCGGATGGAGCTCCATCGCGACGTACATGATGTCGGTCCAGTCCTCGAGCGTCATGACCCGGAAGAGCGAGAGCAGCGCGATGCCGAGGTTGCGCCAGTGGGTCGGGTCGTGGTCGCGGAAGAGGTGCACGCCCGCGATCGCGTATACGTAGAAGACTGCGGAGAGCAGCAGCATCACGTGCCCGAGCCCCGGCAGGGAGCGGATCAGGGTCGAGACGATGACGCGGAGCTGCGGCACCACGGTAGCCACCCGCAGCACCCGGAGCAGCCGCGCGAGGCGGGCGATGAGGGCGAACTCGCCGGCATCCGGCAGGAAGGCGAGGACCAGGATGACGAAGTCGAAGAGGTTCCAGCCGTCCTTGAAATAGCGCTCGAAGCGGGGCGCGACGGCGGTGAGCTTGATCGCCGCCTCGACCACAAAGATCGCGAGCGCCGCGTGGAAGGCCCACTGGATGGCGTAGCCGAAGCTGGCGTTGAACGCCTGGCTGGTCTCCAGCCCGAGGCCGAGCGCGGTGATCAGGATCATCGCGATGATCAGCCCGTTGAACGCCGGCGCCGCCACGATGCGCGCGCACATCCGCCTCAGTCCGTTCATGTGAGAACGCTCCCGTGATCGCTGCCGGCCTCACCTCCAGGAGGCCGGTGGGGAGCGCGTCCGGGCGGCGCCGCGAACCGCCCCCAATCCCTTGATTCGATTGGTACGCCCGCCTGGACTCGAACCAGGGACCCTCTGATTAAAAGTCAGCGCGGGCTCTTTCCGGTAATCTCCTAATACATTGATATAGTTCACTTCTCCGCGTCCATATTTCCCGTTGCTACCGGGACAAACCGGCTGTATCTTGTGATTCCGGGACAAGACGGGACACAAGGCAAGCCGATGACCCTTACCGAACGACGCATTCGGGACGCCACGCCGGGGCCGAAGACCCGCTTCATATGGGATAGCCAATTCAGCAACTTCGGTCTGCGCATCGCGCCCGGCGGCACCAAGGCTTTCGTACTCGACTATCACGCGGGCGGCAAGCATCGCCGCGCGACCCTGGCCCGCGTCGGCGAGATGACGCTGAAACAGGCGCGGGAGCTGGCGGGCAAGGAAATGGCCCGCGTCCGGGCCGGGGAGGCGCACCTGATCGACCGGCGCCGGGAGGCGTCGGAGGCGCCCACAGTCGCCGATACCGTCCGGCGCTTCCTGACTGACTACGCGGAGAGGCGCATCGCCAACGGGCGGATGAAGCGCCGCACCGTGGACGACTACGCTTCACAGTGCCGGGGCGTCATCCTGCCCGCAATCGGCAACCTCCCCGTCGCAGTCGTGGAGCCGGACGACGTGGAGCGCATGGTCGCGCCGCTCAAGCCCGTCATGCGAAACCGCATCCTCGCGCTGACGAGCCGCATATTCACCTTGGCGGAGCATTGGGGGCAGCGCCCGCAGCGGACCAACCCGGCGCGCGGTATCGAGCGCAGCGTCGAGTGCGCGCGCGATCGCACCCTGTCGGCGGCGGAGTTCGAGGCGCTTGCGGCTGCGCTGGTGGAGCGCGATGAGCGCAACCCGGCCGCCGTCGCCGCGATCCGCTTCGCCGCGATGACGGGACTCCGCATCGGCGAGGTCCTGGCCGTCGAGTGGGAACACGTGGACATGGAGACGGGCGCGCTCCTGCTGCCCGAGACCAAGACGGGGCGCCGCTGGCACGACCTGCCGGCTGCGGCGCTGGCCGTGCTTGCGGGCCTGCCGAAGATCAACTGCTGGTGCTTCACCAACGGGCGCACCGCCATCGGCTACAAGCACACGGGCGCCGTTTTCAGGGAAGTCGCGGCGGCGGCGGGACTCGAGGGCGTGCGCCTTCACGACCTGCGCCGCACCGTGGCGACGCGGGCGGCAGCATCGGGCCTGAGCGTGCTGGAGCTGAGGGCGCTCCTCGGCTGGAAGACCACCGCCATGCCGGCGCGCTACGTCGCGCTGGCGGGCGAGGGCATCCGGGCGCATCGCCGTCGCATAGGCGACGAGGTTGCGGCGATGCTGGAGGGGAGCCGGGGCGAGGTTGTCCCGATGCGCCGGAATGGGTAGGCGGGGCCGGCCGCGCATAGGGCCGCTGGCGGCCGTTAACGCCTATCTACGGTTCGAGGAGCTGCGGGACAGCGGCTTGGGCGTGACGGAAGCCGAGCAGCGCATGATGGAACCGGGCGATATCTGCCACTACTACCGCATCAACACCCGGCAAGGCGTGAGGAAACGCCGCAAGCGCGGCAAGGCGGTTTACGATGATCCCGTTTTCGTGTTGGCCGGGCTTTTCGCATCGATTCTTCTGGCCGACCCGACGACTCCCATCCCGCGGCGCGATCTGGAAATCCTGGACGGCTTGATCGCCCGACTCAACGAAAACGCCTAATTTAGTTACATGACCACCCGCAAATAACGGGATACATGGGGGGCCGCACTGAAACATCGGAGCGGCCCCATGTTCGACCCTGAACGCCTTTATCTCACCGACGACGAAGAGCTGACCAAGGTCTGGTCGGCGAGCACGCTCGCCAACTGGCGATGGGAGAAACGCGGCCCGGTCTATAGCAAGACCGGCAAGCGGATCCTGTACCTTGGTCGCGACCTAAACGCCTTCATCGACCAGCACCGCGTCGAACCCCAAGCAGCCTGAACGAGAACGCCCCGACCGTCGCTGACGGCCGGGGCGCTGAAGTCTCGCGGGGCGACCATCCCCCGAGGCGGCGGCAGACGGCGCGGAAGGCCGAATGCGTGAGCAAGCTACCAATGTGGTCGAACACCCGCAAGCGCCCGCCAAGCGCATGGCGACCGTCAACGCCATGCCGGGCCTGAGCCATGCCGAGGCGCGCGTGCTGAGCGCCCTCGCCTACTACGACATGCCCAAGGGCTGCTATCCGACCGTTGCCACCATCGCCGCATTGGCGGGCGGTATGGCGGACAAGACGGTGCGCGAGCACATCAAGGCGATGGTCCGAAAGGGCGCGCTCGCCAAGCGCAAGGGCCGCCACGGCGACCACTACAGCATCAACTATTCATGGTGCGGAGACCGGCGGGCCACCCGCCAGTCTGAAAACCTGCGGCGCGGGCGCCAGACCGGCGGAACACCGGGCGCCAGACCGGCGGGCCACCCGCCGATGAAGGGGAACGGAGGTGGGAATCTCTCTGCGCCCACAGCGCAGAGAGAGATTCCCACCGAGTCTGATACCGCGAGCGCGCCGGCCCGGCCCGCTCCGCCCGAGGGGGCGGACCGTTCCGGCGCTTTCGAGGATGAGCGACCACCGGACCGGCCGCCGACGCATGAATGCCCTGAATGCGGACATGCCGTGCGAATCGTGAACGCCGCGCCACGATGGCGGCCGTGCGAAGCCTGCGGCGCCGCTGAGGTGTGGTTTCAAAAGTGCTCGGCAGGATGACCATAGCCAAGAGGATGGGTGACCGCCGATGAGCAATCGCCGAAACGTCAACATCGTCGCCACGACGGTTGGCCGCCACCAGCACAAGGCGCTCCCGTCCGATGACGACGCGGCGCCCCGCCGAATGCCCGAGGACGCGATGATTCGCTGCGTCGGCTGCAAAGAGCGCGTCCCTGCCGTCAAGGCCGCGCTGATTGAACGAGGCCGGTGGGCGTGCCGGCCGTGCATCAACCGAAAGAGGAAACCCCATGACTGAGCCGACCGAAGACCCGCCCCGCGTGACCGTCCAGTTCGATGACACGGAGACGGCCTGCATCTACCAGTTCGCCGAATGGTTCGCCGCCGTCTGCCGAGCGCACGGCAAGAAGCCGCCGGGCGACCCGATGCGCGCGCTGCTCTTCGGAGCGTGGATGCTGCACACCCGCTGCGCCTTCCTCGAGGAGGTCTTGAAGGAGAACGATATCGACGCGGGCGACTACGCGCCGCCACCGGAGACGATGCAATGAGCGGCCTGCTGGACCGGCTCGGCTCGACCCTGGCCGCATGGGAGCTGCGGCGGCGGCGGAAGGCACGGAAGCGGCGCGGCCTATGCACGGACTGCGGCGAGCGCGAGGCCATGCCGGGCAAGCGGAAGTGCCGGACTTGCCAAGACGGATCGAACGCCAGTTCCCGGAGCGCCTATCAGGAGCGCAAGGCTGCGGGCGTCTGCCCGAAGTGCGGCGGCGCGCGCGACTCCGACCTGCTGGAGTGCTCGACGTGCCGGGAGCGGCAACGGGCGCAGCGTGCCAAGCGCAAGGCGCGGGGCTATGTTCGACCGGACAAGCGACAACCGAGGAAGGGATGAGGATATGGATGACAAGGTGATCGAGGAAGTAAAGCGCGCCTGCGAGACATGCCAGTGGTGGCGACAGCGGGCCGTCGAGGACCGGGGCAGAAGAGTGCCGGGCACACATGGATGGTGCATGCACTCGCCGCCTACAGCCACGGGCGAGGCTGGCATGGGCATGTGGCCTTTGGTGGCCGGCAAGGGCTGGTGTGGGCAGTGGACTCGGAAGTCTGAATAGCCAGCTTTCAAAGGTACTGTGGGCGCCCCTGACGGCTCGAAGTGGGGCATAATCGCAAACGCTCGCGATTTTCGGAGCGCCCGCCACTTTATCGGTAATCGCAAATAAGTGGTTGCGACTTTGCGATAATCGAAATATCGTCATAGGCGATGTTTCGCCTGTTCTCACGCCAGAGCGCCCCTGAAACCCGCGCCGCCGCGCTCGACGTGGGCGCGCTCTACAGCGCTTTGCACGGCTTCGGCATCGGCGGAAGCTACAACTGGACCGTCTCCCCCGCGATCCTGGCGAGCGGCCTGTCGGTCTCCGACGGCGGCACCTCGATCATCACCGAGTCGCGCCGGATCGCCCGCGTAAGCCCGATCTTGAACGCCTACCTGCGCTGCATGACGGGCGGAGTGCTCACGGGCGAACCTGAGCGCCCGACGTTCGCCGAGTCGGTCCCTGAGCGCGTCGCGACCGCCGCTGCGGACCTGTGGGAATCCGCGCACGACGTGGAAGCCGAGCGCGACCTGCTGCACAAGGTGATGGTCGACGGCGAGTTGATCGTCTTGGACGGCGGGCAGGTGGTGCCGGCCGATGGCTACGAGCCGCAGACGGGCGGGCCGGGCTGGAATCAGACGGTCACGGGGTACAAGATCGGAAAGAGCACGAGCGTTCGCAGCGCTGGCGTGTTCTACCTGGGCGATAGGCGCATGGGCGACCTGCGGGCGCTGCCCTGGATAGGCGTTGCGCTCCCGGCCGCGTCGGCGCTGCTGACGATCCGCGTGAGCGCAGCGCACGGCCTGGGCGCCCTGTCCAAGATCGCCGCCGTCATCGCGAACACCTCCCCCGAACGCATCACCGCCGCCGCCGGCGCCCGCACGGGCGTCATGAACGGCGACCCTGAGAACGCGGCTGGACGTGAACCAATCACGAGCACGGGCGTCGGGAGCGTTCCCTACCTGCGCCCTGGCGAAGAGGTCGCGAGGATCGCCGCGGGCCCGGATGAGGTGGCGCGCAAGTACGAACATCAGCTTGAGCAGGATGTCGCCGCCGCGTTGAACCTGCCGTTGCACGAGCTGCTGAGCGACTACAGTTCCGGCAGCTTCAGCAACCTGCGGATGGCGTGGCAGGACGCGGAGCGCGAATACGGCCGCCGCCGTCTCTGGTGGCATCGCCATTACCGCCTGCCGATGTGGGCGTCGATCCTGTCCACCGCCTTCGCCGACGGCCGCCTGCCCCGCATGACGCGGGATGACCTGGCGGCACTCCGAAAACCATCCTGGCCCGGCCCGAAACGCGAGGCGCCGCAGCCGGAGAAGGAAGCGCAAGCCCTGGCGCTACTCACCGACAAGGGCATCTACACGGCCGCGCAAGCGCTGGAAAAACTGGAGTCATAGACCATGAAGAAATCCGTCAAGCTGGCGTTGCGGGCCTCCGAAATCCGCAGCGACATCAACAAGCTCGATCCGGGCGAAGACACCATCGAAAAGCGGCGCGAGCTGCTAGGCCAGCTCGATACCGTCGAGACCGAATACCGCGCCGCGCTCACCGAAGAGGCCGAGGCCGAGGCGACGCAGCCGGACGCCAACGGCATCACTCCCGAAGAGCGCGAATTCAGGCAGCTCGAATCCCGTGCCGAGCTGCGGCACGCATTCCACGCGGTCATGGACGGCAAGCCGCTCACCGGCGCCGCGAAGGAGCTGCAGGAACACCGTGGTCTGAGCGGGCATGATCTGCCCTGGGACATGATCGCCCCGCGCGCCACCGCCCGCATCGAAGAGCGCGCGGACGCGGTATCGGCGGCGCCGGCCGATTCGCACCTGCAACAGCACGGCATCATCGGCCGCGTCTTCGCCCGGTCGGCGACCATGACGCTGGGCGTCGCCATGCCGCAGGTTGCGACGGGTGAGCAGAATTATCCCGTCATCACGACCACCGACACCGCATCGATTCTCGCCAAGGATGCTGCCGAGGGCGACGCGGCCGACGCGGGCATCACGGCGCACGTCCTGGAGCCCAAGCGCTTGCAGCGCTCCTACCTGTTCCGCCGCGAAGACCAAGCAGTCCTGAGCGGACTCGAGGAAGCGCTGCGGAGCGACCTGAGCATGGCCGTCTCCGATCTGGTTGACGCTCAAGTCCTGGCGGGCGACGGCTCGACGGGGGCGCAGTTCGCGGGCTTCCTCGCGACCGCTGCGAACGGCGGGCTTGCCGACCGGTCGGACACCCCGGCCCGCGTCAGCTTCGCCCTGGCGGCTGGCGAGGCCGCGCGGGGCATCGATGGCAAGTATGCCGGCTCTCTGAGCGAGTGCGCCATCGTGGTCGGCGATGACACCGCCCGCGACCTGGCGAGCAAGTTCACGACGAACGGCGAAGAGTCGGCGCTCACCTACATGGCGCGCACGACCCGCGCCACGATGGCGTCGGCGAACATCCCGGCCGTGGCGAGCACCAACCAAGAGGGCATCCTTGCCCGCGTCGGCGCGGCCGGCATGAATGCGGTCTGCCCGGTCTGGTCTTCGATGTTCATGGTGCGGGACGAAATCACCGGGCGGAAATCCGGTCAGATCGCCGTGACCGTCGGCATGCTCGCCTCGTTCGACATCCTGCGGGCCGATGGCTTCGCCCGACTCAAGTTCAAGGTGGCCTAGAGACGTGCGGGAGGTTCGGGGTCTTTCCTCGCCCCTAGACCGGCATCGCCTCCCGTGCCAGCCGCCGGCCGGCTTCGTCCCCGGCCGGCGGCACCCTAAGAATCGGAGTTGCCATGAAACGCCTACTCGCCATCGCCGCCTTCCTGCTCCTGCTGCCCGGCGCGGCGGCAGCTCAAGAGGCTTTTTGCGTCGACAACTCGACGAACATCGTGGGCGCCTACCGGGTGGACCTTGCCACCCTCCCCTGCCCGGCCGGCACCACCGGAGTCACCCAGGCCGCCATCCGGGCCGTCTATGACGGGCCGCTCTATCAGGGGGGCACGTGGGACGGCACGGCCTACACGCTCCCGGCGTACAAGCAGCCGCCGTCGACTCCGGCCGGGCATATGCGCGCCGCGTGCCGCCAGACAGACCGCGCCCTGGTCGAGCTGATTCGCGAGATTCGCGACAAGTGGACTCGAGCCTATCCGGCCGACGTCTGGAAGCCGGCCATCGGCACCATCATCGGGGTTCGCAAGGGCGTGCGAGGCGTGGCGTTGCAGACAGGCAACGCGGCGTGGACATCGGCCCTGCGGCTCGCGCTCCTGAACCTGTCCGATGACGGCGCGGGCACCTGGGCGAAGGCCGACGACGTGCTGACGCCATTCTTCGCCGCATGGAAGCTCGGCACGCCGCTCACCGTGCCGCCAGGGCGCCGGCTGGTCTGGATCAACCCGTCGACCGGCGCGGCCATCACGGACATGACGGTCATCCTCGAGGGCGACGAGGACGCGAACATGGTCGCCGACGCCACCGACCAATCGGTCTGGAGGCGGCCGGGCGGATGGTGCGAGGAAATCCAGTGAGCGAGCGAGTCGAGTACCGCTTTGCTCCCCTGGAATTCAGGGACGATGGCGCGGTCATCGAGGGCGTCGCCATGCCCTACGAAACCACGGCGCGCATTGCCGGCGCCTTCGACGAGTCGGTCGATCCGGGCGCGTTCGGAGACATCCGGGCCGCCGACGTCGTGCTCAACAAGATGCACCTGCGCCACGACCCCATCGCCCGCACCGGGGCCGGGGGCCTCGTGCTCACCGACTCGGCGACCGCGCTGCGCCTGAAAGCGGAGATCCCGACCTACCGGGCGGACATTCGCGACCAAGTGTCGCGGGGCATCCTGGCGGGCTTCTCTGTCGAGATGCTGGTGAAGGCCGAAGACTGGCCCGCCGCCGACCGGCGCATCATCCGGGCGGCGAAGCTGACGGGCATCGGCCTCGTTGACCGCGCGGCTTACGGCTCGGCAACGGCCGCCATCGCCAAGCGGCTGCAGGACTCATGCAGGACTCCGACGGCGCCCTGGCCGCTCGCCCTGTAAGCGAGATTCGCCGCTGGTGCGAACAGCACCTCGTTGTCGGCGACGGCCCACTCCAAGGCGCCCGGTTCCGCGTAGGAGGCGGCGGGCAAGGCCGCTCGCCGATGCCCGCGTGGCGCGACGTGCTCGACGCGATGGACGACCCCGACGTCGAGCAATGCACGATCCGGGGCAGCGTCCAAAGCGGCAAGACCGCCTCGCTGATCGCGAGCGCGCTCTACCACTTCAGCCGGCATCGGTCGGTTCTGGTCTACGAGCCGGATGACAAGCTCAAGCGCACCCTGGCGGCCCGTATCGTCGCCTGGGGGCGTCTCTGCGAGGATGAGGCCGTACAGGCTGCCTACATGCCCAAGCGCCCGCCCTTCGTGCGCCAGACAAGCGCAGGGGGGCGCCTGGAGGTCATCAGTGCGAGGGAGGGCGGCGCCGGGCTGATGCGGACGGCCGAAGTGGTCGTCGTCGACGAGCTCCGCGTGTTCCATGCCGACCTGCTGGGCGAGCTGATTGACCGCATGGCCGCCTACGGTGGGAAGGGCCGGCTGATCACCGCATCGTCGGCGGGCTTCGAGGACGAGTGCCGCACCACGACCGAGCTGGACAAGAGCGACGCGCGCCGCTGGTTCCTGCGCTGCCCCGCGTGCGATCGCGAGAACATCGCCGACTGGAAAAACGTGCTCTACAAGGGCCGCGACAATCCGGTCTATGTGGCGCCCTGCTGCGGCGCGGAGCTGGGGGGCGTGGCGTTCCGGCAGGCAGTCACGGCCGGCCGCTGGAAGCCCACCAAGGCGCCGATGGTGCCGGGGACGGTCGGGTTTCACCTGGACTCGTTCCTGTCGCCCTTCGAGTCGCTCGCGACCATCGTGCGCCAGTGGAAGCGCGCCGACGCTCACCGAAAACAGACCGGCAGCATGGCGGAGACAATCGCGTTTCAGTGCGGGCGCCTGGCGCTGCCGTTCAAGCCGGCCGCAGCGCAAGGCGTGACCCCGGAAGGCATCGCGTCGAGCTGCCGCGAAGACTACGACCCCGCCGTCGTGCCGGCCGGCGCGAGCGTCGTCGTCGGCGCCGTCGACGTGCAGGACAATCGCCTAGAGGCCGAGCTGAGCGCCTGGGGCGTCGTCGAGGTCGCCACGGCCGAAGACGCGAGCAACGTGAAGGGATGGGCCTCGCACGAATTCAGGGGCCTCGCCTATGACGGCCGCTGGTATCGCCTGCGACGGTGGGCGCTCGACTATCGCCGCTTTGCCGGCGACCCCGGCGCCGATGACGTGTGGAACGAGCTGGCGGAGTTCCTCGAGACGCCACGGCCGCACGCCACCGGGCCGATGCTGCGGCCGGTCACGGTGGGCATCGACTCGGGCGGACACTACGCGCCGCGCGTGGCGGACTTCGCCAAGAGCGGCGGAGTCTCGCACCAGTGCTTGAAGGGCCTGCCGCGATATCGCCACGACGGCTATATCGCCCGCCGCAGCGTGACCGCCGACGTGCTCGCCAACTATGGGCCGAACGGCCTGCTGTTGATCGGCACCAATGAGGCCAAGGCGTCGGTCTTCTCCCTGCTGAGGCAGTCAATCGCGGGCGCCGAGCCCAAGCCGCTGGTCTGGCCTACCGATGAGAGCCGCTACGGCATGTTGGAATTCGAGGGCATCGTTTCCGAGACGCTGACCCGCGTGCTCGACAAGCGGACCGGCGCCACAACGCTCGCGTGGAAGAAGATCGCGCGGGCGAACGAGCCGCTTGACCTGCTGGTCTACTCGCTCGCCATCATCAACCACCTTGGCGTCGGCTTCCTGCTGAGCGAAGCCGAGGCAATCCAGAGGGCAACGAAATGGGCAGCGTGATCCCGACCCGCCACAATATCGACTACGGCGAAACGCTGGCCTGGACCCCGCCGGCCGGAACGGCCGTGTTCTATGTGTGGGCGAAGGTCGGCGGCGATGACGCCGCGATGCGCTGGCGCCGGCTGGCCGGATGGGACGTGGCGAACAATAGAGGCATCACGATCACCGACGCGCCGACCGGAGTCGCCATCACGCTCACCGCCGCCGCCGTCTCGCTCGATTGGCCGGCGCTTCTGGCGCTCTTCGACGGCTACGATAGGGAGGTCGTGCAGATCACCACGCACGACGCGGACGCCGCGATGCTGTGCCGAGATGCGTTCACGCTCCCGGCACTCACCAGCACGAACGCGGCGACGATCGCCGCGCAGGAACGGCGCCTGCTCGAGCAGCTCTTGGCGATGCGCGCCGGCCTCGCCGACCTGAAGGGCGGGCATATCAGCGTGAAGACCCCGGACGGAACCGAGGTCGAGCGAATGCCGATTGCCGTGGTGGATCGCCGCATCGTCGAGGTCCGGGCCCGCATCGCGTGGTTTGAGCAGGCCGCAGCCGGCAACGCGCTGCCGAGGGCCGAATTCTGGTAGGGCGGGCTGAAACGGGACAAACCGGGACACGACCGCCTCGCGACCTTCCCGAATATCCTCTAAGTGATTGATTTTATTGGTACGCCCGGCTGGACTCGAACCAGCGACCCTCTGATTAAAAGTCAGATGCTCTACCACCTGAGCTACGGGCGCGCCGCGGCGCCGAACGATAGGGAGGCACCGCCGGAGGGTCAAGCGGTCGTCCTTGTCCTGCCCGCTCGCGCTGTGGCCGCGGCCGTTTCGGCGCCCGCGCCGGGGCTGTAGAGTGTCACCGCCATGACGGAAGCCAAGACACCGGCCCTGCTGCCGACCGGCCTGCGCGACCTGCTGCCGCCCGAGGCGGGCGCCGAGGCCGCGCTCGCCGAAGCGCTGCTCGCCGGCTTCGCCGCGCAGGGCTACGAGAGAGTCAAGCCGCCCCTCGTCGAATTCGAAGACAGCATGCTGAGCGGCGCCGGCGCCGGGCTCGCCGACCAGACCTTCCGCCTGATGGACCCGGCCTCGCACCGCATGATGGCCCTGCGCAGCGATCTCACGCCGCAGATCGCGCGCATCGCGGCCTCGCGGCTCTCGCGAAGCCCCCGGCCGCTTCGCCTGAGCTATGCCGGCGAGATCCTCCGCGTGCGCGGCGGCGAGCTGCGGCCCGAGCGGCAGTTTCGCCAGGTGGGTTTCGAGCTCATCGGCATCGGCGCCGGCGCCGCCTGCGATGCCGAGGTCATCCTGCTGGCGGCCGACGCGCTCCACGGGCTCGGGCTGGAGGGCGCTCTCTCGGTCGATCTCAATGCGCCGACCCTGGTGGCATCGCTCATCGCCGAGGCGGGACTCGACGCTGCAAGCGCCGACCTGCTCCGCGACGCGCTCGACCGAAAGGACGCGACGGCGGTCGAAGGGGCCGGCGGCGGCGTGGCGGCGCAACTGGTGCGCCTGCTGCGGGCCACCGGCGCGGCCGGGACGGCACTCGACTCGCTGGCGCAGCTCACGCTGCCCGGCGAGGCAACCACCGCGCTGGCTCACCTGCTGGAGGTGGCGGCGCTGCTGCGCGAGGCGGCGCCCGGGCTTGCGCTCACCATCGATCCCATCGAGTGGCGCGGCTTCGAATACCACACCGGCACCAGCTTCAGCCTGTTCGCGGGCGGCGTGCGCACCGAGCTCGGCCGCGGCGGCCGCTATTCGGTGGGCGACGCCGGTGCGGCGGGGGAGGAGGCCGCCGGCTGCACGATCTATGTCGACACGGTGCGCCGCGCCGCGCCCGCGCCGCCCGCGCCGCGCCGCGTCTACCTGCCGCACGGCACGCCGCGCGCCACCGGCGCCGGCCTCCGCGAAGAGGGCTGGGTCACCATCGCGGGCCTCGCGCCCGAGGGAGACCCCGCAGCCGAGGCCGCGCGGCTCGATTGCAGCCACCTGTGGCAGGGCGGCACCGCCAGCGCCATCAGTGGAGAGGAGTAGTCGTGGGCAACGTCGCGGTGGTGGGCTCCCAGTGGGGCGACGAGGGCAAGGGCAAGATCGTCGACTGGCTCTCCAGCCGGGCCGATGTCGTGGTGCGCTTTCAGGGCGGCCACAATGCCGGCCACACGCTGGTGGTGGATGGCGTCCAGTACAAGCTGAGCTTGCTGCCCTCCGGCGTGGTGCGCGGCGGCAAGCTCTCAGTGATCGGCAACGGCGTGGTGGTCGATCCCTGGGCGCTGCTGGACGAGATCGACACCATGACGGGGAAGGGCGTCGGCGTGAGTCCGAAGACGCTGACGATCTCCGAGAACGTCTGCCTGATCCTGCCGATCCACCGCGAGCTCGACCAGGCGCGGGAGGAGGCCCGCGGCGGCGCCAAGATCGGCACGACCGGCCGCGGCATCGGCCCGGCCTACGAGGACAAGGTCGGCCGCCGCGCGATTCGCCTCTGCGATCTGCGCGAGGTCGAGACCCTGCGGCCCCGGCTCGGCGAGCTGCTGCTCCATCACAACGCGCTCCGGCGCGGCTTCGGGATACCGGATGCCGACGCCGCCCAGCTGGAGCAGGCCTTGCTGGCGATCGCCCCCCGCCTGCTGCCCTTCGCGGCGCCGGTCTGGCACCGGCTCGACCGCGCCCGGCAGGAGGGCAAGCGCATCCTCTTCGAGGGCGCGCAGGGGGCGATGCTCGATATCGACCACGGCACTTATCCCTTCGTCACCTCGTCCAACACGCTCGCCGGCCAGGCGGCTGCCGGCGCCGGCGTGGGGCCCGGGACCATCGGCTACGTGCTCGGCATCACCAAGGCCTACACCACCCGGGTCGGCGGCGGGCCCTTCCCGACCGAGCTCGACGACGAGGTCGGCCGCACCCTCGGCGAGCGCGGGCGCGAGTTCGGCACCGTGACCGGCCGTCCCCGGCGCTGCGGCTGGTTCGACTCCGTGCTGGTGCGCCAGGCGGTCAAGATCGGCGGCATCAGGGGCATCGCGCTCACCAAGCTCGACGTGCTCGACGGCATGGCGGAGCTGAAGGTCTGCGTCGGCTACCGGCGCAACGGCGCGATGCTCGACCACATCCCGGCCGCCGCCGCCGATCAGGCCCTGGTGCGCCCGGTCTACGAGACCTTCGACGGCTGGCAGGAGAGCACGCGCGGCGCGCGCTCCTGGGCCGACCTGCCGGCGACGGCGGTGAAGTACATCCGCCGGATCGAGGAGCTGATCGAGGCGCCGGTGGCCATGCTATCCACCAGCCCCGAGCGCGAAGACACCATCCTCGTCCACGACCCCTTCGCGGATTAGGCCGCGCGACCAAAGAGTCCCGGGAGCAGAAGGAAGTCCCGCACGGGCCATCGTCAGGACTCTGAGCGCGACGAGCTCCAGCACAAATTTTTGTGCGGGATTCGCCGGGATTGGGCGGGACAAGTGGAATTTTAGGTCGCTTCATGACAAGGCTCAGCACCGCGTCGCGCTACCGAAGCGCGTGCGCCAGGATCCCTCAGGAACCGGCGGTTAGCTGTGCAACGGCCGAGTGGTCTCCCGCAGGATGTCGGCGAAGGTCTGGCTGACCAGCGTCAGCTGCACGCCGCGGCGAATCACCAACTCCATCTTCGTATTGAGGCGGTAGGCCTCGGGCAGGATGCTGCGCATGCGCCCGCTCTCCACCCACCTTTCCGCGTAGGAGACGGGCAGATAGCCGACGTGCCAGCCCGACAGGATGAGGAATGCCACGCCTTCGATCTGGCGTGCCGCCGCGGTCGACGGCAGGTCTCCGGTGAGCGGCGCTACCTGCCGCTCGGACAGATAGGCGCGGTGAGCAAGGTCGGCCGTGTGCACGTCGTCGCGGTCGAGGTTGTGCGGAGCCCGGTCGAAGAGCACGTGACCCGCACCGCAGTAGAGTTCGACCGGGTCGTCATACAGTGCTTCGTAGACCAGGCCGGGACGGTGCTGGTGGAACACGCCGATGCCCAGGTTCACCCTGTTCTCAAGGACGGCGCGCTCGATCTCGTCGGGCGCCAGCGTGTGGAAGTGAATGTGGACCTGCCGGGCTCTGCCCCTGAAGGCCCGCAGCACGTCGGCCATTGGAAAGCCGCGCTCGGTGGCCCAGTTGTCGATGGCGGCAATCGAGAGGTCCCCGACCAGTTCGCCGCGGAGCGCGCCCACGGTAGTACGGAAACTCTCCAGCGCGGTCGCGAGGTGCTGGCAGGCCTCGTAGACGATCCGGCCCTTGTCTGTCAGGCGGAAGCCGGCCCGCCCCCGTTGGCAAAGGCGCATGCCGAGGCGCTTCTCCAGATCGGTGATCTGGCGGCTGATGGTCGACTGGCCGACGTTCAGGGCAACCTGCGCCGCGGCGAACCCGCCGCACTCCACGACCGTCATGAAGACCGCGAGCATGTGGAGATCGGCCTTGTGGAGACGCGGGGTCGTGGTGGTGCCCGACGGCATCAGGTTTACCTATTTATGCATATTAACATTCCATGAATGATGTTTTTTCTAACTGAAGGCAACCCTATCATCAATCGAATACGAGGGGATCGCGGCGGAGGCGACACCATGCCTCAAGGCGACGCGGGTCGAGGTGGCGAGCGACGATGTGCCCGAGCACGCGATCGGCGTGAGTTTCGGGGCGCGCTGGCAGAGAGCCGCGCGGCGCGCCGTGGCGGCGGATGGTGGCTCTAACCTGATGAACCGCAGGAGAGGACGATGAAGACAATCAAATGGCGCCGGAGCTTGTATGCGGCCCTGCTTCTCATCGGCATTTCGCCCGTCATCGGCACGACTTCAGCGCAGACTGCCGATGTCGTCGTCGGCGTTCCCAACTGGCCGTCGGCAGTGGCCACGGCGAACATCCTCAAAGTGGTACTGGAGGACAACCTCGGCCTGGAAGTGGAGCTTCAGAACGGCACCAATCCCATCATCTTCGAGGCGATGGACACCGGCAGCATGCATGTGCATCCGGAGGTCTGGCTGCCCAACCAGACCAACCTGCATGACAAGTACGTCAAGTCGAAGGGTACCGTTAGGATGACTCCCAACGGCGTGCCCTCGTTTCAGGGCATGTGCGTGACGAAGGCATCGGCCGATCGAACCGGCATCACCAAGGTCGCCGATCTCGCCGACCCCGACATGGCGAAGAACTTCGACTCGAACGGTGACGGTTTGGGCGAAGTGTGGGTCGGGGCGTCCGGCTGGGCTTCGACGAATATCGAGAAGATCCGCGCCAAGAGCTACGGTTATGACGAGACCATGGAGCTGTTGGAAATGGACGAGGCGCTGGCCATGGCCGATGTCGATGCCGCCGTCGCGAAGGACGCCAACCACGTGTTCTATTGCTATACGCCCAACCACATGTTCGCACTCTACGACCTGGTCATCCTGGAGGAGCCCGCGTACGACGCATCCAAGTGGGTCGTCATCCAACCCACCGACGACCCGGAATGGTTGGAGAAATCGAGTGCTCCGGTTGCCTGGGATCTGGCCTACCTGCACGTGCACTACGCGGCATCCCTGGAGGACTCGCATCCGGAAGCCGCGGCATTGCTCAGCAAGGTTGCACTGACCACCGACCAGGTGTCCCATATGACATTCGGCCTCGTGGTCGAGAAGATGAGTGCGGACGACTACGCCAAAGAGTGGGCCAAAGACAACGCCGATCTCGTCGATTCCTGGATGAAGTAGGCTGCCGGTCGGCGTTGCGACGCCAGTGCTCTCATTATCGGAATCGTCGCGGACGGTTCGTGCGGGAGGAGATTTTGCTGACGACAGACTAAGTCGATGCTTCGCAGATGCGGTGGTGTGAGATGGGCGATGCTCCGGCATCGCCCTTTTTTTGCCGAACGAGCCCGAATTCGCCCTCGCAATGCGGGCCAGCCATGCCGGCGGATTGCCGGATATTCGCGATCTCCGAGAACACGCGGCACCGCTACCCGCCGCTTACGCCCCGGCCTCGCACCTGCTTTTTCGTTTACCTATACGTCTTCGCGGCAGAGCGCTTGGCACAGGCAGTGGACGCCGCCGCCGCCGAGCGTGAACATCGACATGTCCGGATCGAAGACTTCGAACCCCAATGCGCGCATGCGCGCATTCAAGTGCTTCGCCCCTCGCATCGAAAGCACGCGGTCGTTGCCGAGCGCCACGAGGTTGACGCCGAGATTCTTGGCTTCCGCATAGCCGACCTCCAAGAACTCGAAGCCGCGCCCGCGCAAGAGCGCAACCAGCCAATCCTCCATCGCGTCAACGCACGCCACCAGCAGCTTCGGCGCAAGCGGCACCACCAGGCCGTCCATGTGCACGAACTCCCGCGAGATGGGTGCCACCACCGCCTCCCATCCCTGCTCGCGCACCCATGCCGCGACTTGCTCGGAACCCTCGCGTTCGGAACGCTCGCCGTTCCAGCCGATCAGAACAAAGCCCGGCTCGAGGATGTTGAAGTCGCCGCCCTCGAAGTGGCCGGCGGTGGCATAGCGCCAGATCGGGATGTCGTTGTTCTGATAGAATCGGATGGCAGTCACATAGTCGGCCCGCCGGCTCTTGAGCTGCATATGACAGATGAGCGCGCCCCAGGGAGTCATGGCGCTCGAATCGCGGGCAAAGAAGTTGCGATGCAGGACTTCGTCGGAGTCCAGATAGTGGCAAACGACGCCGTTGGACTCGTAGATCGAGACCATCTCGGCATGTTGCGCCATGGCCCTCTGGAGATTGAATTCGATCCCCGTTTGTCGCTGGTTATTCAGCGTCCTCATTGTGATTGGACCGGCGTCGATCCAGCGGTAAAATTTCGGCCTTCCGAGGAGAACATCCTTGAGAGGACCGGAGTCGTTTCTGATACTCCAAGGCCGCGCATTAGCAAACATGATATTTCCAGTTCATCTTCGCAATGTGCGGCGATTAAAGCATATTGTAGACTACACCATCAAGAACAAAATTGGCCCAGTTTAGAGCGGAAATTGGATCGGTTAGTCGGCTAATAGAGCTGCGACATTGCAACGCGGGAAACAGGCCTGTCGGAGATATCTGAATTGAGCGAACCGGTCATCAGGTTGCAGGGAGTATGGAAAATCTTCGGCATGCGGGTCGAGGAAGCAATGCAGGCGATCACGCAGGAGGGCCTCACCAAAGCGCAGGCGCTCGAGCAGTTCGGATGCGTGGTTGGAATCGCGGATTGCTCGTTCGAGGTCCCGCGCGGCGAGATTTTTTGCGTCATGGGTCTATCCGGCTCGGGGAAGTCGACCATGGTCCGCCACATCAACCGGTTGATCGAGCCGACCTCCGGTCGCATTGAAGTTCTAGGGCAGGACGTGCTCGCGCTCGGCGAAGGCGAGTTGAGGAAGCTGCGCGCCGCCCAGATCGGCATGGTGTTCCAGCACATGGCGCTCTTCCCGCACCGCACGGTCCGGGACAACGTGGCGTTCCCGCTGCAGGTACAGGGTCAGCCGAAAGCGACGCGTTGGGAGGTCTCCCAACGCTGCCTCAGCCTCGTCAATCTCGACGGCTACGAGGATCGATTTCCGAGCGAGCTGTCGGGCGGCATGCAGCAACGGGTCGGGCTCGCCCGGGCGCTCGCGTCCGACCCCGAGATCCTCTTGATGGATGAGCCCTTCTCCGCGCTGGACCCTCTGATTCGGCGGCGGCTTCAAGAGCAGTTCATGACGCTCTCGGCCGAGCTGAACAAGACGACGGTCTTCATCACGCACGATCTGGACGAGGCGATCCGTATCGGCAGCCGTATCGCGATCATGAATGACGGCCGGATCGTGCAAGTCGGCACGCCCGAGGAGATCGTCACAAACCCGATCGACGACTACGTGCGGGACTTCGTGGAGGGCATCTCCACGCTGAAGCTGGTGTTCGCCCACACCATCATGGAGCGCATCGGGGAGTACCGGCTGCGCACCGGCGAAGACCTGAGCCGGGCACCCAGGGTCGCGCACGACGTCGACCTGAGCGAACTCATCGACCTATCCACGACGACCGACCAACCCATCGTGATCACGCACGATGGCACGGACGTCGGAGTCGTCGACAAGGCGACGCTTCTCAGGGGAATCAAGGGCGGTAACGACTGATGCAGCAAATCGGACATCCTGACGAGTCGGTCGAGCTTGCCGGCTCGGTCGGTGATTTCGTTCGCACCCGACAAGCGTACTATAGCCGGGAGTTCTTGAAGATTCAGGCGGCCACTCGCTTCCCCTGGTCGTGGAATTGGCTGGCCGCCCTCGTTGGACCCTTATGGAGTGCGTCTCGCGCTTTGTGGGGCTATTTCTGGCTGTTCCTGATCCTTGAAGTTCTCGCTCTTGTGCAGATCGGAAGAGGTTGGTGGGGCGATCTTAGAGCGGATAAACTGGCTCGAGTAGAGAGACTTAATCTCAAGTACCACGAATTCATGGCGAAGTACGAGGCGGCCATTCTTGCCGGAGATCCGGACGCGATCTCATACATTAATCGTGCAGAGAACCTTGAAAAGATTGCCGGCCGTGTCGCCGAGGAGGCTGCGATCGCGGCTCAGGGAGCGACGACGATTCTCCTCGTTGGTCTTGCTTTGTTGATCGGCCTTCGCCTGGTTCAGGGCTTCTACGCCAACGTACGCTATGAGAAGCAGTATCTGCGCTGGAGAGCGAATCCCTCCAGAACAGCCGCGGGCGTGAGTTGGATACGGGCTGGTCTCGGCGGCCTGCTGTGGCTGGCGATCGTGCCGCTCACGCTCTACCGCTTCACTGTCGGCAAGATCGATCCGGAACTCGAACCCTACGTCGCGGGCGTTCCGATCGAGAAAGGGGCCTACTACGCGCCCGTGTCCGATTGGCTGGACTCGGGCTTCGACTGGTTGTCGATCGAGGGCGCCGGTGTCTTCGACGGTGTCGTCGCCGCGATCAGCGCGGTCGTGGGCGCACTGGAGACCGTGCTGGTCGACGCGCCGTGGCCCGTGGTCATGACTGTCATCGTCGTTGTCGCATGGCGGCTGGCCGGCCCCCGCGTTGCGGTGTTCACCGGCGCCGCGCTCGCCTACCTGGCGCTCTTCGGCCTGTGGGAGACCAGCATGGTGACGGTCGCCCTGCTCGGCGCCGCCGCCTTTCTCTGCGTGTTGTTCGGCATCCCGCTCGGAATCTGGTTCGGCAAGAACCAGAGGGCCTACAACGCGGCACAGCCGGTGCTGGATTTCATGCAGACGATGCCGGCGTTCGTCTACCTGATTCCGATCATCGCCTTCTTCGGCACGGGCAAGCCGCCGGGGGTGCTGGCGACGCTCGTGTTCGGGATGCCGCCGGTCATACGGCTGACCGCGCTCGGCATCCGGGGCGTGCCGGAGACCACCAAGGAGGCCGCCATCGCCTTCGGCTGCACCCGGTGGACGCTGCTCAAGGACGTCGAGCTTCCGCTCGCGATGCCGTCCATCATGACCGGGATCAATCAGACCATCCTGATGTGTCTCTCGATGGTGGTGATCGCCTCCCTCATCGGCGCGAAGGGCCTGGGACAGGACGTGCTCATCGCGCTCCAGTACGCGGCCAAGGGGCAGGGCATGCTCGCCGGCCTCGCGATCCTGTTCTGCGCGATGGTCATCGACCGCATCATCCAGGGGCACTACAAGCGCTCAGCCTCGCGCCAGGGGCCCGGGGGATAGCGACACCGAGCACTATCAGAGACGCACGTTGTTCGGCGCCCCGCCTTGACCCCACAGGATGACACAAAATCAGTAGGTTAGCGTGCCGATCGGCGCCCAACCTGCGCGCCGATCGACAACCCAACCCATTGAAAAGATTGGTGGGCGCACTAGGACTCGAACCTAGGACCCGCTGATTAAGAGTCAGCTGCTCTACCAACTGAGCTATGCGCCCACAAGCGGCCGAGATTTGCCACGATTCAGACCGCGGCGCAACCGGCCCCGCCGCCGGCGCCGTCAGGGCGGCTGTGTCTGGAATGGCGGCCGGCTTGATGCTATATAGGGCGCACAATTGGACGTTCAGCCGGGAGGTGAGCGGCCAAACAGCGATCGATGATCCCCGGTAGCTCAGTTGGTAGAGCAAGCGGCTGTTAACCGCTGGGTCGCTGGTTCGAGTCCGGCCCGGGGAGCCAGTTTCGGGGCCGCCGGTGCAGGCGGTCCGCCGGCAGGTGCGAGACCCCGCAGGGCATGTCCCGGCGGGGTCTCGTCGTCTATGCCGCCCTCTTCGATGCCGCCGGCGCGCATCAATTCTGCGTGAACGCCTCGCCGTCGAAGCGCTCGCGGGTGGCGATCTCCTCCACCGGGCGGCGCCTCAGCCTGGTGAGCTGCTTGACCGGGCGCCCGAAGGGCATGACCGCGCAGACCGCGTGATCGTCCGGGATGTTCAGCAGCGTCTTGATCTCGGGCTCGTGGGCGATGGGGAGGGTCGTGATCGTGCCGCCGAACCCGTTCTGCCGGGCCGCCAGCAGCAGGCTCCAGGCGAAGGGATAGATGGAGGCCCCGCCGATCACGCCGACGCGGTCCAGATACTGATCGGTCGCGGCGACGACCTTGAGGTCGACGCAGACGACAAGCACGACGGAGGACTTGATCAGCGGCTCGGTCAGCATGGCCGGCGCCGGGGTCGCCTCGATCTGCTCAGGCGTGAGCGTGGTCGGAATCCAGGCGCTCCAGGGGCTTTCGCCCGCGTCCATCTGGGCGCGGTAGCGCTTGGCGACCGGCACCGTCAGGTCGGAGAGCCGCTGCCTGGTCGCCATGTCGCGCACGATGATGACTCGGTTGCCCTGCCGGTTGCCCCCGCTCGGCGAGAAGCGGGCGTTCTCGATCATCTCGTGGATCACCTCGTCTGGCAGGTGATCGTCGGTGAAGTCGCGGCAGGCGAATGTCGTCCGCATGGCCTCGTAGAGTTCCATCGATTCGTCCTCTCAGCGTTCAGCGGCGTGCGGGGCGGCCACAGGAGCCGCCCGGTCGCAGGGCGGCGCGAAGGCGGGCAGCGATGTGTGGCGGAGGGACGGACCGCATTCCGTACTTCCACCCTATTCTAGGCAATGCCAGAAAAGCCATGAGTATTCAAGGGTTACGGTGCCAATGACGGCTTGACAGTTCTACCAATTGCTACCATGTTCTCATGTCGTAGGTGGGAACGAATGAGGGAACCATGGTGGCGGGTAGACTGAATGCGAGGTTCGCCGCAACGGTCACGAAACCGGGGCGGCATGGCGACGGCAACGGCCTCTATCTGTTGGTCAAGCCGACCGGCGCGAAATCCTGGGTCTTGCGGACCGTCGTGCGAGGGAGGCGGTGCGACATCGGACTCGGCGGCTATCCCCTGGTCTCCCTGGCCGAAGCGCGCGCGGCGGCGTTCGACAACCGCAAGCTCGCCCGTGCTGGGGGCGATCCGCTGGCGCTCAAGCGGCGACCGGATATTCCGACATTCGAGGACGCCGCTCAAACGGTGATCGACATTCACAAGCCGACGTGGCGCGACGGCGGCAAGTCTGCCGGGCAGTGGAGCGCATCGCTGCGGCAGCACGCCTTCCCCCGTCTCGGGGCCAAGCGCGTGGACACGATCAGCACGGCGGACGTGATGGCGGTCTTGCTCCCGATCTGGACGGCGAAGGCCGAGACCGCCCGTCGGGTTCGCCAACGCATCAGCGCCATCATGCGATGGGCAGTTGCGCAAGGGTATCGCCCGACAATCCCGCCGGAGACGCCATCGCGGCCGCGTTGCCGAAAGCGAACGGCACGCGCCGGCACTTCCGGGCGGTGCATCACAGCGAGGCCAGCGACGTGATCCGGGCCGTGAGGGGATCACAGGCGTCGCTCGCCTCACGGCTGGCGTTCGAGTTCCTGGTCCTCACCGCCGCGCGTTCCGGCGAGGTCAGGGGCGCTTCGTGGTCCGAGATCGATATGGGCACGGCGGTTTGGACGATCCCGGGCCGGCGCATGAAGGGCGGAAGCGAGCATCGCGTTCCGCTATCGGGCCGGGCGCTGGCGATCCTCGACGAGGCACGGGCGCTCGAAGACTCAAGCGGCCTGGTCTTTCCAGCGCCCGCCGGGCGCAGGCCATGTCCGACTCGACGCTGTCC
Source organism: Alphaproteobacteria bacterium (assembly GCA_965207055.1). GTDB lineage: Bacteria > Pseudomonadota > Alphaproteobacteria > UBA828 > UBA828 > WTGU01. Next base: position 930,290 of record CBDBLP010000002.1, read on the forward strand.
AAGCTGTTGAGGGAACTGGGTATCGACGCAGTTCCGCACGGCTTTCGCTCCACCTTCCGGGACTGGTGTTCTGAGGCCGCGCACGCGCCCCGCGACGTAGCCGAGGCGTGCCTTGCCCACGTCGTGAGAGGTGTCGAAGGAGCCTATGCCCGCAGCGACCTGTTGGAACGCCGCCGCAAGCTGATGGAGCGGTGGGACGCGCATCTCGCGAGCCCTGCCGGCGACAAGGTGGTTCTGATGGCGAGCCCGTCTCGGGAGGCAGGCCAGTGAGCGGCGCGGATGTGCGATCCGACATTGAGCGCGAGTTCAGAGAGGCCAAGAGGGTTGCCCACTCCTATCTGCGGTCCGCCGGAGTTCTGCCTCCTGAGGGGAAGAGCAAGCACGAGCACGAGAAGGAGAAACGCTGGCGCGACGAGCGAAACATGCGGGCCGAAATCCTGGGAGGATCATCCCCATTTGGCCTGCCCATCGATCCCGATGCGTACAACGCCACCGATTTGGGACGCCGGTACCTGCATGAGGGTCGTGACGACGAAGTCCTCGACGCTCTTCTCGAAAGGGATTGCTCTCACCCGGCGTATCGATTGGCGCTGGATTGGGTCGTGTGCGGGTTGCTCGCGACGGGCGCGGATGTGCCGGTACGGCTGCGAAGATGGGATGAAGAACCCAGGAAAGCGAAGGAGGGAGCGAAAAGGAGGTGGCGATCGGAGACGGTTCAAAACCAGCAAATCGGGATGGTCGTTGAGATGATGGTGACAGGGGCGACCGTTCTCTACCAATACGGAGAGGGCGGGAGGGAGAAAGAACAGCTACGACGCGACTTGCAGGCTGCGTACGCAGAGATTGGCAAACCGGTCAAGGAGGTGTCCCCCGGCGAAGCCGTCAAGGTAGTGAACCAGAGGAGATCAAGGCGGCGAGGGAATGCTGATGCGAGAAGACCGTTCACCGAATCCGAATTTGTAGAGTTGGTCCAGCGACTGTCGCTCGAGCCGGACATCGGAAGTCACATGGTTCAGCCGCCAATAGACTACCGTTCGAACGTCGCGCCGACTTTTCGCAACCTGCCCTGGCAGAGCGGCGAGGCAACGAAGGACAGCAGCCATCGCACCTTCTCGATCTGCGACGCGGTGGCCGAAGTCTTGCAGGAGGAGCTGCCACGGCAAGGTCGCAGTGAAGAACGCGATAGACCGTGGATTAGGACCGTCGAACGGGCTTGGCGGGACTATCGCAACGATCCATCACCACATGCCAAATAGGGTTTCTTGCTTGGTACAAGCCAGGGGCACGACCTCGGTGGCACGCTCTGGCCTCCACTAGAGATTCGGAGGACAGAGCTATGTCGGATTCGCTTCTTCGCCGCCCCGATGTTGAGGAAATGACCGGGCTTTCCCGGGCCTGGATTTACGCAGCCATGCAGCGGGGCGACTTCCCAAAAAACCTGTACGAATCGGCCGGCGGATGGTCGCTTGGCCCAGGTCCGTGATCGACGACTGGATTCAACAGCGCAAATCGGAAGCCGGCTTCAGCGCCGAGTGAACGCGCATCTCGCCGCCTTGGGGCGGCTGATCGCGGATCCGGAACAGCGCATGGTCACGGCCGGCAATGCAAGGGCAAGGGCGCGCATGGCGATCGCCATGCCGCAGCCCTATGGCGGGGTCGAAGACGCCAGCCCGCTGACCCTGTGGCTACAGCTCGTCGGCTTCACCAGACAGGCCGATGACCCAACTCGCCATCGTCAAGGCGATCTGCTGAGCCCGAGCGGTCGATTGCAGCTCTCGCGCTTCGTTACCGGCGACCTCTGACGACGAGGGGGTGCGCTATGACCGCTGAATCCATCGCCAGGGCCCTCGGCGGGTGCAAGGCCGGGTGTGGTTGGACCGCCCGCTGTCCCGCCCATGACGACCGCGAGCCCAGCCTCTCCATCCGCGACGCTGACGGCAAGGTGCTGGTGCACTGTCATGCCGAGTGCAACCAACGCGACGTGGTCGCTGCTTTGAAGGAACGAGGTTTGTGGGCCGGCAAGGAGCGCTCGCCTCTTCGGCATTCGCGTCGCCGCAAGGTGTCGCCGCCGCGACCCGATCCCGACCAGGCGGAACGGAGCGCCGTCGCGCTCTCGATTTGGCGATCCACGATTTCCGCCGACGGCACGCCGGTCGACGCCTATCTCGCCTCGCGCGGTCTGACCTGTTCGCTGCCGCCATCATTGCGTTTTCATTCGGGCCTGAAGCATCCCTCGGGCGGGAATTGGCCCTGCATGGTGGCGCTGGTGACGCGGGGCGCCGACGACACGCCACTGGCCATCAGCCGCACATTCCTCAGCCGCGAGGGCCACCGCAAGGCACCGGTCGAACCCGCAAGAATGATGCTCGGACCGTGCCGGGGTGGTGCGGTTCGCCTGGGCGAGCCCGGCGAAGTCCTGATGATCGACGAAGGCATCGAGACTTGTCTCGCGGCCATGCAGGCGACCGGACATCCGGCGTGGGCGGCGCTGTCCACCTCCGGGCTGCGGGCGCTCGATCTACCCCGCTGCGTCCGCGAGGTGATCGTTTTGGCCGATGGCGACGATCCCGGTGAAGCCGCGGCGCGCGATTGCGCCCTACGCTGGATGCGGCAGGGGCGGCGGGTGCGCATTGCCCGGCCTCCGCGCGGTCTGGACTTCAACGATGTGTTGCTCGGCCGTGCGCCCGGCATCGAGGAGGGCGCGCGATGAGTGACGAGATTGACGGTGAAGACCTGAACCCCATCCTCGACGCGATCGACGCGGCTGAAGAAATCCCCGATCCGCTTGACGGTCTGGTCGAGAAATCCGCCGAAGATCCCGGCGCGGCATTCACGCCTGAGGTTCTGGAGCGGCTCGTAGCCCTCAAGGCGGAGGATCGCGCGGCTTTCGAAGCCTTGCGCGCGAAGCTGAAGAAAGCCGTATGCCGTATCACCGCTCTCGACGAGGCGATCATGGAGGAAAGCGGTGACGGCGGGCGAAGGCCGACCCAAGCCGACATTCTGATCGATCTGGCGGGCGCGGCTGAATTGTTCCACGCCGCCGACGGAACCGCCTTTGCCGATCTGGACATCAACGGTTGCCGGCAAACATGGCCGGTCCGCACCAGGGGGTTCAAACGCTGGCTGGCGCGGCAGTTCTTCGAGTCGACCGGCGGTGCGCCGAGTTCGGAAGCCCTGCAATCGGCCCTCAACGTGGTCGAGGCGAAGGCGCATTTCGATGCTCCGGAACTACCGGTGTTCATTCGCGTCGGTGGGATCGATGGCAAACTCTATCTCGACCTCGGCGACGAAGCCTGGCGCGCCATCGAGATCGCAACGACCGGGTGGCGGGTCGTCGAAAAACCGCCGGTGCGGTTTCGCCGCGCCGCCGGAATGCAGCCGCTGCCGGTCCCGATGCCGGGCGGGTCGGTCGAGTCCCTGCGCGCTTTCCTCAACCTGAAGTCCGATACCGACTTCGTACTCGTCGTCGCCTGGGCGCTGGCCGTGCTGCGCGATCGTGGTCCCTATCCGGTGATCGTGCTGTCGGGCGAGCAGGGCTCGGCCAAGTCCACCTTCTCGGCAATCTTGCGGGCCGTGCTCGATCCCAACACGGCCCCGTTGCGCGCCCTGCCGCGTGAGGACCGCGACCTGTTCATCGCCGCCAACAACGGCCACGTGCTCGCTTTCGACAACGTCTCGGGCCTGCCGGCGTGGATTTCAGACACGCTCTGCCGGCTCGCGACGGGCGGCGGATTTGCGGTCCGTCAGCTCTACACCGACCAGGACGAGGTGCTGTTCGACGCTGCCCGCCCTGTCATCCTCAACGGCATCGAGGACATCGTGACAAGGCCCGATCTCGCCGACCGGGCAGTGTTCCTGAACCTGGAGCCCATTCCCGAGGACCGCCGGCGCCCAGAGGCGGAACTTTGGGCCGCGTTTGAGTCCGAAAGGCCGAAAATCCTGGGCGTGCTCCTCGACGCGGTAGTGGAAGGCCTGAAGTGCCTCCCGGACACGCGTCTGCCGAAGCTGCCCCGCATGGCGGATTTCGCGTTGTGGGCATCCGCTTGCGAGACCGCCATCTGGCCCGCCGGCACCTTCTGGTCGGCCTATTGCGAAAACCGGGACGAGGTGGTCGAGAACGTGATCGAGGCCGATCCCGTAGCGGCGGCGGTGCGCGCCGTGATGTCGGAGCAGACGGAGTGGACGGGAACGGCGACGGATCTTCTGGGCGCCCTTGCCGAATCAGCGGGGGAGCGCGTCGCCAAGTCCAAGACCTGGCCTGCCAGCCCCCGGGGATTGTCGGGACGCCTGCGTCGGGTCGCGACCTTCCTGCGCAAAGTCGGCATCGAGATTGATTACGCCAAGGAAGGCCGGGCGCGCACCCGGATCATCCGCATCTCGGCCAAGCGAAGTTTTCGCGAGCCGGATTACGACGGGGCGCAACCGTCCGCACCGTCTGCATCGTCCGCGATCCCGCCGAGCGGCAACGGAGCCAATGCTTTCAGCGTCGCGATCGTGCGGACGGTTGACGGCGCTGCGGACGCTGGGGCGGGCGCTGGACGAAACGACTCGGTTTCAACCGTCCGCGCCAATTCCTTGAACACCAGGGGCACGGACGGTGCGGACGCAACGGACGCAAAACATCGCTCTCGATCCGAGCCAGAGAAATTCGGCCAACAGGGCTGGAGGGCAACGCTGTGACAGCGCTCGAAGCCCTGCGGGCGGCGCGGTCCGCCGGTGTCGAGGTCGCACTCGTTGGTGACGATCTGCTCCTCGAAGCCGCATCGCCGCCACCGGCATACGTTCTCGATGCCTTGTCCTGCCACAAGGCTGGGATCGTTGCTCTGTTGCGAACTGGTGATGACGGTTGGTCGGCCGAGGACTGGCAGTTGTTTTTCGATGAGCGGTCCGGGATCGCCGAGTTCGACGGCGGCCTCTCGCGTGTGGAAGCGGAGGCACAGGGCTTGGCCTGTTGCATTGCCGAATGGCTGAACCGACAACGGCAGACAACCTCGCCCGACCGCTGCCCCGCCTGTCGAGCCGGTGACTGCGCCAACGATCCCCTGTTGCGCAAGCGGGCGGCCTCCCAATCGTGAGGCGGGATGCCCATGCGCAGAGTCAATAGCGAGCCGGGCAAGGCCGAAGCCGAGCACTCCGGCCCGCCGGCCGTGACGGGCGAAATCGACACGGCGCCAGCCACCGAAAGTAAAGCCCAGGGCGCCTTGCCGGCCGTGTCCGCCGTCGGGCCGGGCGCGTGGAACGATGCGCTACTCGGCAGCATCGTCCAAGTAGCCGCTGGGACTGATCTTCGCGGCGATGATGTGGCCGATGCGGTGCCGCGCGTTCGGGCGGTGGTTGAGACTATGACCGCCATCGGGCCGGATGACGTGATCGCGAACATGGCCGCCGCGCACCTCGTCGCGGCGCACACCCTGGCGATGGACTGCTACCATCGCGCGGCTGGTGAGGGGGAGCTTGAAGTCTGACGCGAGAGCTCGGATCACGCGAATGTATTTCGGCACGTGGGTTGCGCGCCGGTCGGCGCGATAAGCTATTGAATTCGCTTGATACTGTGGGGTCAAGACTGCACGCTGAACTACAGTACCGTGTAACTGCTGAACTGCGCCGACCTAACCGTTGAACGTCCTCGACACATCGCGCATGAGTTCCCTGGCCGGCCGGATGCGATTGGCAAGAATGTCCAGCGCGAACCGTGGTGGCCCCGATCGCCGGCACTCGACGGTCAGCAACTCTTCTGCCAAGTCCTGGCTTTGCCCTTTCGATGTCGACGCCAACAGTCGGACAGTCGACGCGCGAACACTTGGCTCATCATTGTACATGGCGAGCTGTCGAAGAGTTTCCTCAACCTCGGGATCTCGTTCCAATCGCGCCCGGAATGCATCCAACGCATCCTCGGGGAAATCCCACAGACTCGACGCGTGCCTCGTTACGAACCAGGCAAGAGCGTCAGCAACCTGTTCCCGTGTCTACCACGTCTACGACGTTCGCGCCGCCGGCGACAGCGATCTGGGTGATCTCTCAATAGCTTTTCCACTCGGGACTGATTCTCGGAAGCCGATGGGTGATAAAATCCTGTCAACGAATCAAGAAGTGAGTCCCGAACGAACGTTCACAAGGATGCAAGAACCACACCGCGCGGTCGAGCCGAGGAGGCCATCGGCCAAGGTAAGTACGCCAAGATGGAAACCCGACACGTCGCGATGCTTATGGTGCGAAAGGGCGGGCCGGCAGCAGCGAAACGCCTGCGGAAGGACCTGGGGGCAGCTATACCGTTTTGCTGCCAAGCGGCTTGGGTGCACGGGTCAGAATCCGGCGGAGCTCGCGGACCCGCACAAGAAGAAGCGGGGCGGCTATCACACATGGACCGATGCGGAGATCGAGCGGTTTCGCGAGATGGTCCCCACCGGTTCCAAGCCGTGTCTGGCACTGGATTTTCTCCTCGCCACGGGCGCGTCGCGCCTGGACGCCGTGGGGCTCACGCGGGCGAACATCTGAGGAGGTCGGATCACATTTCGCCAGGCCAAGACGTCCGTGGCGGTCGATTTGCCGCTCCTGCCAGAGCTGGAGCACGAGCTGGCGCTCCTGCCATCGACGCAGATGGTCTTGCTCGCGCGCAACGACGGAGAGACGGATTGCGCGGTGGAGAGCTTCGGCATCCTCTTTCGTCGCTGGTGCAATGAGGCCGGTGTGCCGGGCAGCGCCCATGGGCTCCGCAAGGCCGGCACCCGGCGCTTGGCAGAGGCCGGCGCGACAGAGTTCGAGGTCATGTCGTTCATCGGTCACGCCTCGGCGCGGGAGGCGTCGCGCTATGTGGCGGCTGCGAACCGGGCGCGTCTTGCCGACTCGGGCATGGCGAAGCTGGGGGCCGATGCGGCTCCGATTCGGGGTGTGATCGAGGGATCGAAGGGGGAACAAAAATGACTAACCTTTCGGCAAGGTTAGTCATTTGGGGGTCGTAAGTGCTTGAAATAAAAGGAAACCGGAGGGGAGTTGGTGGGCCCGGCAGGACTCGAACCTGCAACAACGCCGTTATGAGCGGCGGGTTCTAACCAATTGAACTACGGGCCCGAGGCGGAAAGCCGCACCCATCATAGCGCGCCCACGCGAAGGCGGCGATGAAATGAAGGGTTGCGAGCAGGGCGAATTTATTGTCCGCCCGTCGAGCAAAGTGAGTTGAAGTCGGGGCTGGCCATTCCGTTTTCGATGTGGCAGTGTGCCGGTCATGGCGACGCTGCCGGCTCTGGATTCGTCCATTGATCTGCGCGCGGTCAGGGTGCGCCCGACCTGGGGCGCGCGCGAGCACCGGCGCTGGGACCGGTTGGTCGAGGAGCACCACTACCTGGCGTTCCACGGCGTCATCGGCAAGGGCCTGCGCCATGTCGCGGTGCATGGCGAGATCTGGCTCGCACTGATCGGCTGGCAGCCCGGCGCGTTCAAGCTGGGCGCGCGCGATCGCTGGATCGGGTGGTCGGCCGAGCAGCAGTTCCGGCGCCTGCATCTGATCGCCAACAACTCTCGCTTCGTCATCCTGACGCCTGAGCGGGTGCCCAACCTGGCCTCGCGGGTGCTGGGGCTGAGCCTGCGGCGGCTGTCGAAGGACATGCAGGCGGCGCACGGATATCCGGCTCTTCTGGCCGAGACCTTTGTGGACGTCTCGCGTTTCGCCGGCACCTGCTACCGCGCGGCCAACTGGCGCTCGCTCGGGCTGACGCGCGGCTTTGCCCGCGAGCCCGGAGGGGCGGCGCGCTGGCGTCACCACGGCCAGCCCAAGGAGGTCTTCGTGTTCGAACTGACAGACGGCGCCCCCGAGGCGCTGAGCACGGTTGAGATGCCGGCAAACTGGAGCACCGAGCAGCATAGCGAGCCGATGGCCGCGCCCCGGCTGCGCAGCCTGTTCGAGTGTCTGGGCGAGGTGCCCGAGTACCGCCATGCCCGGGGCAAGCGCTATGCGCTCAACACCATTCTGACCCTTGCCGTTGCCGCCCGGCTTGCCGGCTACCGGGGGGTGAACGCATTCGCCCAGTTTGCCGCCCTGCTCTCCCAGGAGCAGCTCAAGGCGGTGGGCGCCTTCTGGAGCCCCTCCAAGCAACGCTACACCCCACCCGCGATCACCACCTTCCACAATGTCCTTGCCGCCTTGCCGCCGGAGACCCTGGACAACGCCATCGGCCAGTGGACCGGCCAGCACGACAGCGCGCACGCGCCCGTCGCCGTGGACGGAAAGGACCTGCGCGGCGCCTCGAAGCAGACCGAGGACGGGCGCAGGATGATGGTCGCGGCGGTGGAGCATGACACCGGCGTCGTCCTCGGGCAGGTCGAGGTCGACTCCAAGAGCAACGAAATCCCGGCCGTGCGCGAACTCTCCGGCGGTCTCGATCTCACGGGACGGATCGTCACCATGGATGCGATGCACGCCCAGCACGAGACCGCGCGCTGCCTGCTCGGGCGCCGTGCCGACTATGTGGTCAGCGCCGTCAAGGACAACCAGGAGACCATCCTCGAAGACCTCAAGGCGATCGACTTCAGCGATGCGGCCTGGCACGAAACCGTCGACAAGGGCCATGGCCGCATCGAGCGCCGGCGCTGCGCCGTCGTCGACCTCTCCGCCGCCGAGTGGGACGGCTACGCCAATCTCCACGGGCGGCGCCAGGCGATGTGCATCGAACGTGAGCGCGAGATCCTCAAGACCGGCAAGCGCAGCATCGAGGTCACCTGGAGCCTTACCTCGCTCGGCGCCGAGCGCGCCGGACCCGAGGAGCTGCTCGACCTCGTGCGCAACCACTGGCACATCGAGAACCGCCTGCACTATGTGCGTGACTTCACTTACGACGAAGATCGTTGCCGGGCGTACGTGCGCCACCTGCCCAGAAATCTGGCCTGCTTGAGCAATGCGGCCATCGCCATCGTGCGCTGCGACGGCCGCTTCCGCTACATACCCGAGGCCAACCGGCACTACGCCGCCCGCGCCCAGGAGGCCCTCGACGCGATCATGATCGCGCCCATCGGCTGATACCGCGCGACCCACCGCCGCACCGGGACGTGCCGCAGGGCGGCGCGGCGAAACCACTCCGCCCGTCGAGGCCGAAAACGCCGTCCGGCGGCTTCGGGCAACCACCGTGACGTCGCCCAGGCCGGTTCGGGGCTCCCCCGAACCACCAGCAGCGAGCGCGACCTCACCCATCACGAGCCCTCAGCGCGACAAAAAATTGTTCCTGGGGTTGCGAGGAGAGAACAAATAGGGTACAAACGCCATATCGCAGTCGCATTGCATCGGTTTTGCCTGTGTGGAATAAGGAGGCGGTGATGGCCAGTACGGCGCTTCGCGTTGTGTCCGAGGGTTCCATGGATAAGCAGAAGGCATTAGACGCGGCGCTCAGCCAGATCGAGCGGGCGTTCGGCAAGGGCTCGATCATGAAGCTCGGCGATGGTGCCGCGGTCGAGATCGAAGCGATCCCGACCGGCTCCATCGGGCTCGACGTGGCGCTCGGAATCGGTGGGCTGCCGCGCGGCAGGGTCGTCGAGATCTACGGGCCAGAGAGCTCGGGCAAAACCACGCTGGCGCTCTCCTGCGTCGCCGAGGCTCAAAAACTGGGCGGCACCTGCGCCTTCATCGATGCCGAGCACGCGCTCGATCCGATTTATGCCGGCAAGCTCGACGTCAATGTAGAGGACCTCTTGATCTCGCAGCCGGACGCCGGCGAGCAGGCGCTCGAGATCACGGATACGCTGGTCCGTTCCGGCGCCATCGACCTGGTGGTGATCGACAGTGTCGCCGCGCTGGTGCCCCGCGCCGAGCTCGAGGGCGAGATGGGCGATTCCCATGTCGGCCTGCAGGCGCGGCTGATGAGCCAGGCCCTGCGCAAGCTCACCGCATCGATCGCGCGCTCGCACACTTGCGTCATCTTCATCAACCAGATCCGCATGAAGATCGGCGTGATGTACGGCAGTCCCGAGACCACGACCGGCGGCAACGCGCTGAAATTCTATGCCTCGGTGCGGCTCGACATCCGCCGCATCGGCGCCGTCAAGGACAGGGACGAGGTCGTCGGCAACCAGACACGGGTGAAGGTGGTCAAGAACAAGCTCGCGCCGCCCTTCCGCACGGTGGAGTTCGATATCATGTACGGCGAGGGGATCTCGCGCACCGGCGAGCTCATCGATCACGGGCTCAAGGCCGGCGTTGTCGAGAAATCGGGCTCCTGGTATTCCCACGACAGCACGCGCATCGGCCAGGGCCGCGAGAACGCGAAGCGCTTCCTTGCCGAGAATGTCGAGGCGGCAGACGCGATCAACCGCGCCATCCGCCGGCACGCCGGTCTCGATGGCGCCGACGAGACGCCGCCCGTCGCCGAGGTTCTCTCCGACCACGGCGCCCAGGGCGCGTAGCGCGCTCGGGAGTGGGGCGGGCGAACTCGACGGTCCGGTGGCGCGCGCCAATCTGGACAGGCCGCCAAAGCCGCACTAAGTAGCGGGCATCCAAGCTGCCGGGCCGCCCGCCGCCCGGGGAAACCTGCAGGACCGCCCATGCCGAGCGTCAACGAAATCCGCGCGCAGTTTCTCGACTACTTCGCCGCCAACGAGCACGAGGTCGTGGACTCGAGCCCGCTCGTGCCGCGCAACGACCCGACGTTGATGTTCACCAACGCCGGTATGGTGCAGTTTAAGAACGTCTTCACCGGCAACGAAACTCGACCTTACCGGCGCGCCGCCACCTCCCAAAAATGCGTGCGCGCGGGCGGCAAGCACAACGACCTCGACAACGTTGGCTATACCGCGCGCCACCACACCTTCTTCGAGATGTTGGGCAACTTCTCGTTCGGCGACTACTTCAAGGAGCGCGCCATCGAGCTCGCCTGGCGGCTGGTCACGAAGGACTACGGCCTGCCGGAAGAACGCCTCATCGTCACGGTCTTCGCCGAGGACGACGAGGCCCACGGGCTCTGGCGCAGGATCGCAGGGCTGCCCGAAGAGCGCGTCATACGTATCCCGACCTCGGACAATTTCTGGGCCATGGGCGAGACCGGCCCCTGCGGCCCCTGCTCGGAGATCTTCTACGATCACGGGCCGCACGTGGCAGGAGGCCCGCCCGGCAGCGCCGATCAGGACGGCGACCGCTTCGTCGAGATATGGAACCTGGTGTTCATGCAGTTCGAGCAGGTCACGCCCGACGAGCGGATCGACCTGCCTCGCCCGTCGATCGACACCGGCATGGGGCTCGAGCGGATCGCCGCGATCATGCAGGGCACGCACGACAATTACGAGACCGACCTGTTCAGGAACCTGATTGCCGCAAGCGTGGAGTTGAGCGGCGCGCCGGAGGAAGGCGCGCACCGGGCCTCCCACCGGGTGGTCGCCGATCATCTGCGGGCGAGCGCCTTCCTGATTGCCGACGGCGTGATGCCGTCGAACGAGGGGCGCGGCTATGTGCTCCGGCGGATCATGCGGCGCGCCATGCGCCACGCCCAGCTGATGGGCTGCACCGAGCCGCTGATGTGGCGCCTGGTGCCGACGCTGGTGCGCGAGATGGGCCTGGCATTCAGCGAGCTCGCGCCCGCCGAGCCGCTCATCGCCGAGACTCTCAAGTTGGAAGAGACCCGCTTCAAGGAAACCCTCGCCAGGGGCCTCCGCCTGCTCGACGAGGCGACCGCCGACCTCGCCGCCGGCGCGCCGCTGCCGGGGGAGACGGCTTTCAAGCTCTATGACACCTACGGTTTCCCCCTCGATCTCACCGAGGATGCGCTCCGCGCCCAGGGGCGCGCGGTCGAGCGCGAGGGCTTCGAGGTCTGCATGGAGCGCCAGCGCGAGGCGGCGCGCCGCGCCTGGGCGGGCTCCGGCGATGCGGCTAGCGATGCGGTCTGGTTCGGCATTCGCGAGCGAGTCGGTGCAACCGAGTTTCTCGGCTACGGCACAGAAAGCGCGGAGGGCGTGGTCCAGGCGCTGGTGGCAGACGGGGCCGAGACCGCGCGCGCCGAGGCCGGCGACACGGTGGCGCTGGTCGTCAACCAGACGCCCTTCTACGCCGAGGCCGGAGGGCAGGTCGGCGACACCGGCATGATCGTCTCTGCGGATGGCGCCCGGGTCCGCGTGAGCGATACGCGGCGTGAGGCCGATGGCCTTCACGTGCACCACGCCGTTGTCGAGGAGGGCACGCTAAGCGCGGACGATGCGGTGGTGCTCGCCGTGGACGGGGCACGGCGCACCGCGCTCCGCGCCAACCACTCGGCGACACACCTGCTGCACGCGGCGCTCCGCCGTGCCCTTGGCGATCACGTCACGCAGAAGGGCTCGCTGGTGGCGCCCGATCGCCTGCGTTTCGATATCAGCCATCCCGGTGCGGTCTCGGCCAACGCGCTCGATGACATCGAGGCGGAGGTCAACCGGCTGGTCCGCCAGAACACTCCCCTCGTCACCCGCCTGATGAGCCCGGACGAGGCGACCGAAGCCGGCGCGCTCGCGCTCTTCGGCGAGAAATACGGCGAGGAGGTGCGTGTCGTCTCCATGGGCGACGACGAGGAGGGCGCGGACACGCCCTACTCGGTCGAGCTTTGCGGCGGCACCCACGTGGAGCGCACCGGCGATATCGGGCTCTTCCGCATCGTGAGCGAATCGGCGAGCGCCGCGGGTGTCAGGCGGATCGAGGCACTCACCGGTGAGGCGGCACGCCGCCACGGAGTCGAGCTCGAAGCCGCCCTCAGGGAGGCCGCAGCGGCGCTCAAGGTGCCGCCGGCCGAGCTTGCCGGGCGCATCGGCACGCTGATGGATGAGCACAAGAAGCTCGCACGCACGCTCGAGGAGACCCGCCACGCGCTCGCCACCGGCGGCGGCGGCGCCACGGAAGATGCCCGCGAGATTGCCGGGGTCTCCTTCGTCGGCCGCTCCCTCGATGGCGCCCGACCCAAGGAGCTTCGCGCCATGGTAGACGACCTGAAGCAGCGTATGGGCTCTGGCGTCTACGCCGTGGTGAGCCGGACCGATGGCAAGGCCGCGCTTACGGTCGGCGTCACCGACGACCTCACCGCCCGCGTGAGCGCGGTCGATCTCGCGCGCGCGGGCGCAGCGGCGATCGGCGGCAAGGGCGGGGGCGGCCGGGCCGACATGGCGCAAGCCGGCGGGCCGGACGGTGAGCGACTGGACGATGCGCTCAAGGCCATCGAAGAGGCGCTCGCGAACGCCGCCTGAGTAGCCGCCGCCCGCGACGGATTGGCGGGGCGGCAATACCGGCTATTCTCCGGCCCCATGAGTGATCAGGCCACGCCGCGTTCGCCGCTGCCGGCGGGTGCGCGACCCGACGACCTGCGGCGCTACTGCTGCGAGTTCATCGGCACGTTCTCGCTCGTCTTCTTCGCCGCCGGTGCCGTGGTCGTGGACACCAAGATGGGCGGCACGCTCGGCGCTGTCGGCCCCGGCCTGATCTCGGGCCTGATCATCACGGTCGTCATCTATGCCTTCGGCCACGTCTCGGGCGCCCACGTCAATCCTGCGCTCTCGATCGCGGCGGCGCTGATCGGTCATCTCGACTGGCGCCTCGTCCCCGGCTATGTGCTGGCGCAGCTCGCGGGCTCGGTGCTGGCGGGAATGTGCCTGCTGTGGGCGCTCGGCGATTACGGCGCGATGGGTGCGAACCTGCCCAATGCAGCCATCGGCATCACGCCGCTCACCGCGTTCCTGATCGAGCTCTTCCTCTCCTTCCTGCTGATGTGGGTGGTTGCCGGCGTGGGCCTCGACAAGCGGGCGCACGGCCCCTTCGCGGGCGTCGCGGTGGGCGCGGTGGTCGGCATTGAGGTGATGCTGATGGGCCCGGTCGCGGGTGCCGCGATGAATCCCGCGCGGGCTCTCGGCCCCTATGTCGCAATGGGCGACTTCACCCACTACTGGATCTACATCGTCGGCCCCTTGATCGGCATGGCGCTCGGTGCCTACGCTTGGCGCTACACCCATGGTGGGCGAGAGCGCACCGGGTGATGCGCCCTCCGCCGGATCGCGGAGGCCGCTGCGACCCTTCAAGCCGCGCCAGGGCCCGCCGGAGCGGGTAGGCGGGGAGGCGCGTTCATGATCTTCGCGGAGCCGGTCTTCAGGCCCGGCGGCGACCGCTTCATCGAGATGGAGCTCGGCGACGAGATGAGCTTCGATCTCAACTTCCGCGTGCACAGCGTCTCCAGGCTGATCCGCGAGAGCGGCCCCGCCGGGATCATCGAGATCGTGCCCGAGCTCACCTCGATCATGATCAGCTACGACTTCGAGCGCATCTCCTATGCCGATGTCGTGGCCGAGGTGACCACGCTCTTCCACGCCGTGGGTCCGCTCGACGGGCTGGAGCTCGACAGCCGGATCTTCTACCTGCCGATCCGCTACTTCGACCCGTGGACTCGCGCGTGCTACGACGACTATTGCGCGAAGATCGCGCCCAAGGAGCGCGACCCGGAGCAGGTGGCACGGCTCAACGGCCTCGCGGACCTCGCCCAGCTCGCCCGCGTCCATTCCGGCACCGACTACTGGGTGGCGGCACTCGGCTTCTATCCCGGCCTGGTCTCGCTGATGCCGCTCGACCCGCGCTGCCGGCTGACCGCGCCCAAGTACGACCCGCCGCGCACGTGGACCTACAAGGGCACCATCGGCATCGGCGGCGCGCTCTGCTCGATCTATCCGGACCGGACGCCGGGCGGCTACCAGATGATCGCGCGGACGCCGGTGCCGATCTGGGATCCCGCGCAGCGGCTCGCGGCCTTTGCCGAGAGCCTCGCGCTCTTCCGGCCCGGCGATCGCGTGCGCTTCATCCCGGCGAGCGCCGACGAGTACGACCACGTCGCCGCCCAGGTCGAGGCCGGCACCTACCTCCACAACGTGGCCGAGTACCAGCGCTTCTCGATCAGCAACTACCACACGTGGCTCGCCACCATCGACGAGACGGTCAGGTTCTAACGATGCTCGACGTGGTGAAGCCCGGTCTCGAGACCACGGTGCAGGACTGGCCGGGGCGGATCGGCTACTGGGAGCAGGGATTCCCCTTCTCGGGCCCGATGGACGACTGGTCCTTTCGCCTCGCCAACCTGCTGGTGGGCAACCCACCTGACGCCGCCGGCCTCGAATGCCAGTTCACCGGCCCGACGCTCCGCTTCGGCCGGGACGCCGTGGTCGCCGTCACCGGCGCCGACGTGCAGCCCACCCTGGACAACGCGCCGGCGCCCATGTGGGAGAGCTTCGCCGTCCGCGCCGGCCAGGTGCTGACCCTGGGTTTCGCGCGCCTCGGCGCCCGCGCCTATCTCGCCGTCGCGGGCGGCATCGACACGGCGCCGGTGCTGGGCTCGCGCGCGACCTTCCACCAGGCTGGGATCGGCGGGCTCGACGGCTACGCGCTCAAGGCGGAGCAGAGTCTGCCGCTCGGCGGCGACGCGGATAACGGCATGCCCGGCCGGCGCGTGCGCCCCGAGTGCAGGCCGCCGCTCAGCGGCGAGCGGGTATGGCAGTTGGAGGCAGTGCCCGGACCCAACGACGACTGGATCGACGAGGCCGGCCACCGCAGGTTCTTGGAGAGCGACTGGACCGTGCAGACGCGGAGCAACCGCACGGGTTTTCGGCTCGACGGGCCGGCCTGGAGCTTCACGGCGAGGGCAACCGACAAGCGCCCCGAGCACGGCGAGGACCCCTCCAACATCCTCGACCACGGCTATCCCGTGGGTGCAGTCAATCTCTGCGGCCAGACGCCCATCATCCTGGTCAACGACGGGCCGAGTACCGGCGGCTTCATCAATCCCTACACCGTGCCGTCGGCGGCGTTCTGGAAGCTCGCGCAATCGAAGCCGGGGGACGTTTACCGCTTCCGCGCCGTTTCCGTGGAGGAGGCGCAGGACAAGCGCCGCGCGATCAACCGCCTCATCGCGGAGGCGAGCACCGAGACGGTGTGAGCCCGGAGTGCCGGTGGCTACTGGGCGAGGCGCTTGATCTCGGGGGAGGCGGCAATCTTGCCTTCCCTCACGTAGCTCTCGTGATTGCGCTCGATCGTCTTCGGATCGTAGACGTAGTTGACCAGCAACCCCGCTGAATCCGACAGCCCTTTCTCCGAAACATCGCCAAGCCAGTTGAGCCGCTCGAGCCGGGCGCCGTTCCGCAGGTGGAAGCGTGCCACGGGATCGCGCGGGCGGCCGCGCGATTTGGCGTCCAAGAGGTAGCGTGCGCAGAGCCGGGTCAACGGCTCCCGCACGTCTGCCTCGGCATCCTCGCTCGTGTGCCAGTCCGACTCCGAGAGGCGATTGATCGCCTCCTCCTCCTGGTCCGAGAGCGCGCCCTCCGACTCCTCCGCGCGGGAAGCGAGCCAGGCGCGGAATCCCGGAACCGGCGAGAGAGTCGCGAAGGTCTTCAGTCCCGGCAGCTCCTGGGCCAGCTCGACCACGACCTGCTTGATGAGAAAGTTGCCGAAGGAAATGCCGACCAGGCCGACCCGGCAGTTGTTGATCGCGTAGAAGATCGCCGTGTCGGCCTTCGCTGGATCGAGCATCTCGCCGGGGGCGGAGATCAGCGGCTGAACGGCGCTCGCCATGCCTCGCACCAGCGCCACCTCCACGAAGATCAGCGGCTCGTCGGGCAGCGCCGGGTGGAAGAAGGCGAAACAGCGCCTGTCGTCGGCGAGGCGGCGCCGCAGGTCGGCCCACCCGGCCATGGGATGCACGGCCTCGTAGGCCATGATCTTTTGCAGGAGCGCCGCAGGACTCTCCCAGTCGATCTGCTCCAGGTGCAGGAAGCCCCGATTGAACCAGGACGTGAGCAGGTGAACCAGATCGACGTCCACCGCCTTGAGGGAGGGGTCGTAGGGCAGCAGCGTCAGCAGGTCTTCGCGCATCGCGACGATGGTGGCGGTGCCGTTCGGCGCCATGTTGATGCGGCGGAAAAGCTCCTGCCGCGGCGGCTCGACTGCCGCCGTGAGGTCCGTGAGCGTGTCGCAGCCGGGCGCCTCCTTGTAGCGATCGCTCGCCGCATGGATCGCCGCCGGGTCCGGCCCGTAATCCGTCGCAAGCGTCGCGAAGAAGGCGTGCTTCTCTGCCGCGCTCATCGCGCCATAGGCGTCGGCCACGTCACGCGCGAGCGCCGTGCCCGACGCCTCGCCCCGCGTCGACAAGAGCGCCTCGCAGAGCGCGCCCGGCGAGCGCTCGCGCGGCCTGCCCGCAGGTGGGCCGCGCCGCAGCAGCTCGCGGCCGGCGTCCGCCACGGAGTTGAGCACCTGGTTCAGGCGCGACCGCCTCATGCGTCTCGGCTCCCCAGCGCGAGAGTTGCCTGCTGCACACGCATATGGTGCCGCGGCGCCCCCGGCGCCACAGCCAAGTTGGGGAGGCCCGGCGCGGCGCCGCCCGGGCGCCGGGTCAGTTCATGCCGACGAAGTCGCTTGCCGTGATCACGTCGGCGTAGAGCGGCATGATCTCCACCATGGCGTCGTAGTTCTGGTCGGTGAAGCCGCTGGTGCAGTCCTTCAGGATCGCGGCGCTGTAGCCCATGTTGACGGCGCGCTTCACCGTGGTCGCCACGACGTGCTCGATGCACTGGCCGACGACGTAGAGGTTCTTGACCCCCCGGTTTCTGAGGATCAGGTCGAGGTCGGTGCCCTCGAAGCTGTCCGAGCCGAAGTTGATGACGATGATCTCGTTGCCTTCAGGCTTGAGCTCGTCGATCACGTCGGCGCCCCACGAGCCGACGAGGCACTCGTTGTTGTCCTTGGCCTCCTTGAGCAGGCCGCAGGTGTTGTCCGGTAGCTCGGGAAAGCCCGGCCGCCAGGCGATGTTCACGTAAATGACCAGCATGCCGCGCTGCCGGGCGGCCTCGAGCGCCCGTTTGGCATTGCCCACCGATCCGTTCTTCTCGACCTGGGGGAAGAGGTACTTGCCCCAGACGCCTTCGGGATGGGCGACGCCGTTCTGGAAGTGCAACACGAGGAGTGCGGAGTCTGACATGGGCTCTCTTCCTTTCGTCGTGGGTCTGTGATCGCGTTTGAATTGCCTTGTCTAGGACAGATCGAGGTGGCCGAGAAAGCGGGCGATGGCCGCATTGACGGCCTCGGGCTGCTCCAGGTTGACCGAATGGCCCGCGTGCGCCACCCGGGCGAAGGTAGCATTGGGGAGCGCGTCCGCCATCGCGGCCGCGCGGTCGATGGGGAGCGGCACGTCCTCTTCGCCGTGGACCACCAGTACCGGCAGCTCCATGGCGGCGAGGCGGGCGGTGATGTCGTCCTTGTCGAGCCAGGAGCGGCCCTGGTAGAGCACCGCGCGCGCAGGCACCGTCGTGGACCAGCGCTCGACCCAGTGGTCCATGAGCGGCTTGTTGTCCGCAAGCGTGGTCTCGCCGAAGCAGAAGGGCGCGACCCACTCGGCGAAGTCTCGCGGCACCATGCCGTCCACGTCCAGCTTGTCGAACTGGCGGTGGTATGCCTCGCGCTCCTCCGCCGAATAGTCCTTCGAGGTCGCGGCGATGAGGATCAGCCCGCTCAAACGCTCGGGATATGCGAGGGCGAATTCGAGGGCCATGAAGCCACCGACCGACATGCCCGCGAGGACGCACTTCTCGATGCCGAGATCGTCCAGGAGGGCCCGGCAGTCCTCCACCAGATCGCCCAGCGTATGAGCGGCCGGCGCCCCGGTGAGCACAGGGCTGTTGCAGGCGATGGCCCGGTAGCCCCGCTCGGCCAGATGGTCGAGCTGGGGAGCGAACATGGTCGCATCCATCAGCGTGCCGTGGCTCAAGAGCACCGCTGGGCCTGCCCCCTTCTCAATGTAACGGTCGTGATAGCCCACGGAGGTCTCCTGCTATGTCACCGGGTCCGGCGTATCGCTCATGTGTGCCTTCCAGCTCTCGGTGGTCATGACTTGGACGAGTGCGTCGGCCGCATCCCACACATCGACGTAGCGCATGTAAAGCGGCGCGATGCCGAAACGGAGAATATCGGGCTCGCGGAAATCGACGATGACGTTCGCGGCGCGCAGCGCCTTGGAGATTGGATAGGCGTGTTCGTGCCTGAACGAGACCTGGCTGCCGCGCTTCGCCGGCTCCCGCGGGCTCGCAAGCGCAAGGCCTCCCCCCGGGAGCCCTTCGTCCACCAGGCGGATCAGGAGTGCGGACAGCCTTCGCGACTTCCGGACGACATCATCCATTGCCAGGCCGTCGAAGCAGCGCACGCCGTGCATGACGGCGCGGAGCGAGAGGATCGGCGGGGTGCCGACCAGGCACTTCTCGATGCCCTCCGCAGAGCGATAACGGTCCTCGAAGCCGAACTGGTTGGCGTGGCTGAACCAGCCGGTCATCGCTGGCTCGAACGCCGGGATGGCGCTCTCCGCCATGTAGATGTAAGCGGGCGCGCCGGGGCCACCGTTCAGGAATTTGTAGGTGCAGCCGACCGCGTACTCGACCCCCCACTGGTTGAGCGCAAGGGGTACGGCGCCGGCTGAGTGACTGAGGTCCCAGATGACGGGTACGCCGCGTTCTCTGCAGTGCGCGGTGATCGCCGCCATGTCGTGCATGGCGCCCGTCCTGAAGTTCACGTGGGTGAGCACGACCAGCGCGGTGTCATCGTCGATCGATCCGGCGAGGTCTCCGGGCTCCGCCAGGACCAGGTCGAACCTCGTCTCGAAGAGATCGACGAGCCCTTCCAGAATGTAGATGTTCGTCGGGAAGTTGACCCGCTCGGTGACGACCCTGCGCCGGCCCTTGCTCTGGCGCATCAGGGAGGCCGCCAGCTTGAACTGGTTGACGGAGGTGGAATCCGCGACGATGACCTCGCCGGCCGAGGCGCCGATCAGCGGCGCGATCGCATCGCCCGCCTCACGCGCGAGATAGAACCAGTCCGCATCGAGCCAGCTCTCGATAAGCCCCTGACCCCATTCCTCCCGAACGACGCGGTCGATGTCGGCGGCGGCGGTCCTGGGCAGGGCGCCGAGGGAGTTGCCGTCGAAGTAGAGCACGCCCTCGGGCAGCGAGAAGCGCTGGCGGCAGTTGGCCAGCGGGCACTCCCGATCCAAACGCTCGCAGGCTGCTCGATCCATCGGTAACGCCACGACGCCGCTCAGAATCGGGTCCGCTGGTCGGCCTCGGCTTCGGTCTGTTCGAAGCCGAAGTAGGCCTGCTCGACGCGCTCGTCGGTGAGCGCGCTGCACTCGCCTTCGAGCTCGATCTGGCCCGAGCGGATGATGTAGATGCGATCGCCGTTCTCCAGCGCCCGGTGGGTGCTCTGCTCGACCACGAGCAGCGTGATGCCCTCGTCGCGCAGCCCCTTGAGGATCTCGTAGACGGTATCCACCACCATGGGCGCGAGGCCGAGGGAGGGCTCGTCCAACAGGATCAGCCGGGGCCGCGTCATCAGCGCGCGGGCGATGACGAGCTGCTGCTGCTCGCCGCCGGAGAGCTTGCCGCCGGGGGTGGCAAGGCGTCCGCGCAGGAAGGGGAAGCTCTCCAGCATGCGCTCGAAGTCGGCCCGCACCTGCTTGCGGTCGCGCCGCATCTGGCTGCCCAGCAGGATGTTCTCCTCCACCGTGAGCTGGGTGAAGACGTGGCGCCCCTCCGGCACCATGGAAAGGCCCAGGCGCGCGATGGTCTCCGGCGCAAGGCCCGTGACCGAGCGGCCGGCGAGGCGGATGTCGCCCTGGGCCGGCGGATGCAGGCCCGCGATGCTGCGCAGCGTGCTCGACTTGCCGGCGCCGTTGGGGCCCACGAGACAGACGATCTCGCCCTCGCCGACCGTGAGCGACACGCCGCGCACCGCGCGCAGCCTGCGGTAGCGGACGTGCAGGTCCTCAACTTCCAGCATCGGCCGACTTGGTCCCCAGGTAGGCGCGGAGCACGTCCGGGTTCACCTGGATCTCCTCCGGCGAGCCCTCGGCGACGGTGCGCCCGCTCTCGATCACGTGGATGCGGTCGCACGCCCCCATGATGACGCGCATGTTGTGCTCGATCAGCAGCACACCGCAGCCGAAGACATTGGGAATCTCGGCGATGAGCCCCATGAGCTCGTCGCACTCGGCGTCGCTCAGGCCCGCCGCCGGCTCGTCCAGCAGCACGAAGCGGGGCGCCATGGCGAGCGCTCGGCCGATGCCGACCCGGCGCTCATCGCCGTAGGGCAGCGTATCCGCCCAGTCGTCCGCCCGGTGCGCGAACTTCATCCAGGCGAGGATGCGGGACGCCCGGCGCGCGGCCTCGCGGCGGCCGAGCCCTGTGCCCACCGCCGCGGCCTCCAGGTTTTCGATCACCGGCATGTCGCGGAAGAGGCGCACCGCCTGGAAGGTCCGTGCGAGGCCACGGCGGCCCAACTCGTGCGCGGAAAGCCCGGTCACGTCCTCGCCGCCAAGGACGACGCGGCCCCGGGTCGGGCGCTGGAAGCCGGTCATCGCGTTGACCAGCGTGGTCTTGCCGGCGCCGTTGGGTCCGATCAGGCCGAAGACCTCGCCGTTCTGCATCGAGATCGAGACCCCGTCCACGGCCGCGAGCCCCTCGAAGTGAACCGTGACGTCGAAGGCCTCCAGCCTGTCCTCCGCCGTGCCGGCGACGGCCAGGGACGCCGCGCCGGGCCGCGCGGGAAACAGCCTGCGGGCGAGCCGGTCCATCATGGCGCGCCGTCCCGCTGCGCGAGGCCCCGGCGCAGGGGGTCGCTCTCGCTCTCGGCCGCGCCGGGGTCCCGCACGATGCGGCCGGCCTTGCCGAAGGGCCAGGGCACCTCGCGTCCGGCCATGATCCCGTCCGGCCGGAACACCAGGATGATGATCATGATACCCGCGATGGTGAGCTCCTGTGCGCCGATGGGTACAGACAGCACGGCGATGCCCACGTTCATGCCGGCTTCGAGGGAGTTCAGAATCTCGATCAGGGTCGAGATCACCACCACGCCCACCAGTGCGCCGGTGAGGCTGCGCTGGCCGCCCACGATCAGCATGGCGAGCAGAATGAAGGTGATGGTGAGCCAGAAATTCTTGACCGCGATGGTGCCGAGGTAGTGCGCCTCCAGCACGCCGCCGATGCCCATGAAGAAGGCGCTCAGCACGAAGGCGACGAGGCGCTGGCGCGGGATGTTGATGCCCGCCGCACGGGCCGCGAACTCGTCCTCCCGCGAGGCGCGGAGCGCCAAGCCGAACTTCGAGCGCTGGTAGATGTAGGCGGCGAAGAGCGCCACCACAACCCAGGCGAGCGCGATCCACATGTCGACGTAGATCGGGATGCCCGGCATGGTCGCCGCACCCAGCGTCCATTCGCTCCAGTTGGAATAGAAGGTCTTGAACATGCCGAGCACCGCGAGCGTCGCGATGGCCGCCGCGATGCCCGAGAGACGCATGATCGGGATACCGACGACGAAGGCGACGATGGCAGCGAGCAGCGCCGCCGCAATCGCCGAGGGCAGCATTGGATACTGGTGCGCCGCCAGGAACTCCGGCAGCTGCAGGGCGAAGCTCTTGTTGAAGGGGCGGAGCGTCAGCCACGCCACGCCGTAGGCGCCCACCATCATGAAAGTGGCGTGGCCGAAGGCCAGAACCCCCGAGTTGCCGATGAAGATATAGAGCCCGATCACCATGACCGCGCGGATCAGCGCGGCAGTGGCGGCGAGCGCCAGCACCGCGTCGCCGGTGGCCCACACCGCGAGCACGATGACGAGCATGCCGAGGGAGAGCACGATCGGCGTCCAGAAGGCGCGGAGCCCCACGACGGGCAGGCGCCGGATCGAATCGCCCTGGCCCGGCCCGGCCATCTCAGACCTTCTCCTCGATGGACTTCACCTTGACCAGGCCCGACGGCCTCATCAGCAGGATCAGCAGGATCAGCCCATAGACGAAGACGTCGCGGTCGGGCCGCATCGCCACCGGGAGGGCCACCTGGAGCACCACGCTCGCGATGCCGACCACGAAGCCGCCAAGCACCGCGCCGGTGAGGCTCCCCATGCCGCCTACCACGGTGGCGACGAAGGCGAAGAGAACCAGCGGAATGCCCATGCTGTAGGTGAGCGCGCCCACTTGCGAGACGTAGAGGAGCGAGACCACCGCGGCGAGCATCCCGCTGATGGCGAAGGCGACGGCGATCACCCGGTTGGCGCGGACGCCGAGCAGCCGCGCCGTGGAGAAATCCTCGGACGCCGCCCGCATCTGGATGCCCATGGGGGTGCGCTTGAGGAAGACCACCAGCAGCACCAGCAGCCCGATCGTCACCCCGATCGTGACGATCTGCAGGTAGGGGATGCGCACGCCGCTGATGGGCAGCGCCTCGAGCAGCTCGGGCCAGATGCTCACCGCCTTCACCCGCCCGCCGTAGATCATCACCACCAAATGCTCGAGGAAGAAGCTGAGCGCAAAGGAGGTAATCAGCAGCACCGAGGGGTTGGCGCGGCGAAGGGGCCGGAAGGCCAGCCGCTCGCAGGCGAGCGCGAAAAGCATGACGATCAGGACGATGGCGCCGACGAGCAGCGGAGCGGGCCAGGCGCCGATGAAGGCGACGGCAGCGGCGGCGCTCGAGGGCACGATCAGGGCATAGCCGCCGATCATGATGAGGTCGCCATGGGCGAAGTTGATCAGCCGCATGACGCCGAAAATCAGCCCGATGCCGAGCGCGGTAAGCGCGTACAGGCTGCCGAGCGCGAGCGCGTCGATGGCGTTCTGGACCAGTCCGGTCACGACGCACCCAGGAAGGCGGTAATTGCTGCGTCGGGAGCCGGCCCGCCTATCGGCGAGCCGGTTCCAACGCGACGAGGATTAGTTCTCGTAAAGATCCTCGGTGAAGTCGGGGAAGATGAGCTGCAGCGCCGGCGGGTTCTCGGCGCCGCCCTGGCCTGCGTAGCTACCCTTGCCATCCTGGATCTGGATGACGGTGAGCACGTGGGTGAGGTCGATGTGGGTGTCGGCCGTATAGGTGGTCGGCCCCCAGAGCAGCGGCTCCTTGTCGAACTTGTTCATCTCCGCCAGCACGGCGTCCGAATCGAGAGAGCCAGCCCGCTCGGCCGCGACCTTGATCGCCTGGATCACGCTGTAGCCATTGAGCGGGAACGAGGTCTCGGGCTCACCGTAGTTCTCCCGATAGCGGTCGAAGAACTCGTTGACTTCCGGCCGGGGATCGTCGCCCCAGATCGAGCCGAAGGACGACGCGTAGTGATCGCTCAAGCCGGGGACCGCCTCGGACCAGTAGTCGCCGTCCATGGAATCGCCGCCGCCGATGGGCACGTCGATGCCTGCCGCGCGGATCTGACGGATGGCGCTCACCGCGCCGCCGCCGTAGGAGCAGAGATAGAGGAATTCGGGCTCGCCGCGCTCCGCTGCCAGCTCCTTGTAGCGGGTGATCTGCGAGGCGATGGAGGCGTCCTCCTGCATGTAGCTGTCGACGCCGATCACCGTGCCGCCGTAGTCCTTCCACTGCTCCAGGAAGCCGTGGCAGATGCTCTTGTCGTACTCGATCGAGGCATCGAGCAGCAGATAGGCATTGCGCCAGCCCCGGTCGTGGAAGGCGTACTTGGCCATGCCCGCGCCCTCGCCCTGGCCGTATGTATTCAGCGTGAATGCATAGGGCCCGATGCCCTGCACGCCCATCTTGGCGTCCGAGGCGCAGGACGAGATCGAGATCATGTTGTTGCTGTTGGCCACCGTGGCGGCAGGCGCCCCCATGTCGTAGTCGCAGGAGACGACCATGAACTGCGCCCCTTGCGCGACCACGTCGGCGCCGGCCTTGGCTCCCTGCACCGTGTCGGTCTTGGTGTCGGCGACCACGGCGCGGATCTGCTTGCCGAGGATGCCGCCTTGCGCGTTGAACTCCTCGATCGCCATCAGCGAGCCCTGGTAGGGGGGCCCGTCGTACTGGTTCATCCAGCCGCTGAGCGCAATCGCGAAGCCAATTACCACCTCGTGGTCGTCCGCTTTCGCTTGCTGTTGATGGGCCAAGGGCGCAGCCACAAATGCGCCAAGCGCCAGAAGAGCTAGAAATCTCCCTAGCATCGTTCATTCCCTCCCATTCTGAACCGGGCGCCATCGGGCCTTCGTTTGTTGTTTGCCGAGCGCCGGGGATCTCACTATAGGCGCACGACCAATGACCGTCCACGCGCCCGGTTGTGTGCCGGACTGCCGCACGACTAGGCTTCGATACCGAGCAGAACGGGGGAGTTGGCGGTGAAGCTGGAGGGACGCACGGCACTGGTGACGGGCGCGGGCTCAGGTATCGGCCGTGCCGTTGCGCTTCGTTTTGCCGGGGAGGGCGCGCGGGTCGCGCTGCTCGACAAGGCGGATGAGGCGGTGCTGGAAGCGGTCGCCAAGGAGGTTGGCGATGCAGGCGGCCGCGCCCTCAGCCTCGTCGCCGACGTGAGCGATGCGGCGGCGGTAGATGCCGCCGTCGCCCGTGCGGCGCAGGAGATCGGTCCGGTCGACATCGCGGTCAACGCTGCCGGCATCTGGCACGCGAACCCGGTGACGGAGGGCGATCCCGCCGTCTTCGACCGCATCATCGACACCAACCTGAAGGGCACCTACCACGTTTGCCGGGCCGTGGTACCCGGCATGGTCGAAGCCGGCGGCGGCCACATCGTCAACATCGCCTCGGTGGCAGGCGTGATCGGGCTCACGCAGTCTTCGGCCTACGCGGCGAGCAAGGGGGGCGTGATCCTGCTCACCCGCTCGCTCGGCACCGAGCTCGCCGGCCGCGGAATCCACGTCAACGCGATTGCGCCGGGCAACGTGCGCACGCCGATGAACGACTGGATGCGCGAGCCGGAGAACGAGGAGGTGATTCGGCGCTTCGAGACGCTCAACCCGAGCGGCCGCGCCTTCGCCGAGACCGAGGACATCGCCAACACCGCGCTCTTCCTTTGCACCGCCGATTCGGCTGCGTTCTACGGCGCCGTGCTGGTCGCGGACGAGGGCCTCATCGCGAGCCTTCCGCCCCTCTGAGCGCTTGGCCGCTTTGGCCAATTGTGTATAGTGCGCGCCAACTCGACAGGGGTCGCGATGCAGCTTCGAGAAGCGCTCACCTTCGACGATGTGACCCTGATTCCCGCGGCCTCCACGGTGCTGCCGACCGAGACGGCCGTCGGCACCAAGGTCACCAGCGAAATCAGCCTCGGCATTCCGCTGCTCTCCGCCGCCATGGACACGGTGACCGAGGGCCGCCTTGCCATCGCCATGGCGCAGGCCGGCGGCCTCGGCATCATCCACAAGAACATGACGCCCGAAGACCAGGCGCAGGAGGTCCGCCGGGTCAAGAAGTTCGAGGCCGGCATGGTGGTCAACCCGCTCACCATCACGCCCGATCGCCCGGTCAGCGAAGCGCTGCGACTGAAGGACGAGCACGGCATCTCCGGCATTCCCGTGGTCGAGGAGGACAGCGGCCGGCTGGTGGGCATCCTCACCAACCGCGACGTGCGCTTCGAGACCAACCCGAACCGGTCGGTGCGCGAGATCATGACCGCCGAGAACCTTATCACGGTGCGCGAGGACGTGGACCGGGACGAGGCGAAGCGGCTGCTCCACCGCCACCGGATCGAGAAGCTGGTGGTGGTGGACGATGCCTACCGCTGCGTCGGCCTGGTCACGGTCAAGGACATCGAGCGGGCGCAGGCCTTCCCCCTTGCCTGCAAGGACGCGCACGGCAGGCTGCGCGCAGGCGCCGCGACCGGCGTCGGCCCGGACGGGCTGGCGCGGGCCGAGGCGCTGCTCGACGCCGAATGCGACCTTGTCGTCGTCGACACTGCTCACGGCCACGGCGAGGCGGTGGCGCGCGCCGTGAAGGACATCAAGGCCCTCAGCAACTATGCCCAGGTAGTGGCCGGCAACGTCGCGACGGCGGAGGGCGCGCGAGCGCTGATCGACGCCGGCGCCGATGCGATCAAGGTGGGCATCGGGCCGGGCTCCATCTGCACCACGCGCGTCATCGCGGGCGTCGGCGTGCCGCAGCTCACGGCGATCATCGATGCGGTGGAGGTGGCGCGCGAGCAGGGAGTCACCGTGATCGCCGACGGCGGCATCAAGTTCTCGGGCGATCTCGCCAAGGCGATCGCCGCCGGCGCCGACTGCGCGATGATCGGCTCGCTCTTCGCCGGCACCGAGGAGAGCCCCGGCGACGTGTTCCTCTACCAGGGCCGCTCATACAAGTCCTACCGCGGCATGGGCTCGCTCGGCGCCATGGCGCGCGGCTCGGCCGACCGCTACTTCCAGGCGGAGATCAGCGACCGGCTCAAGCTGGTGCCGGAGGGGATCGAGGGGCGGGTGCCCTTCAAGGGCCCGCTGAGCCAGGTGATCCATCAGCTCGTCGGCGGCCTGCGCGCGGCGATGGGCTACACTGGCTGCGCCACGCTCGCCGAGATGCAGCGCAACTGCCAGTTCGCGCGGGTCTCGGCGGCGGGCCTGCGCGAGAGCCACATCCACGATGTCGGGGTGATGCGCGAGCCGCCCAACTATCAGCCGCCGCACTAGCCCCGGCAGCGCGGTCGGGCCCGGTGAGGTCGTCGGACCAATTCAGCCCCGGAGGTGCGACATGACGATATGCGTGAGAGTCTTCGCCGCCATCCTGCTGCTCGGCGGTGCCGCGGCCGTGCTTCCCGCGCTTGACGCCATCGCTGCGGGAACCTCCAGCAGCACGAGCAGCGCAACCACCCAGGCCGACCAGCGCAATATCGAGCGCGGCAAGCAGGCGATCGAGGCCCGGGACTGGGAGCGCGCCGCGTCCTTTCTCGAGCGCGCGGCCGAGGCCAGCCCGCGCAACGCGGACGTCTTCAACCTGCTGGCCTACAGCTACCGCCATCTCGACCGGCTCGACGATGCCTTCGAGAACTACGCGCGGGCGCTTGACCTCGATCCAAAGCATCTCGGCGCCCACGAGTACATCGGGGAGGCCTATCTGATGGTCGGCGATCTGGCCAAGGCCGTGGCGCACCTCGCGACCCTGCGGGACATCTGCGCCGCCTGTGAAGAGACCGAGGAGCTGGCGGAGGCCATCGCGCAGTTCAAGGAAAGCGCTGCAGCGGAGTGAGCCGGGCGGAAGCACCCATGCAGGGGCGAAGGGCGGGCGCTTGACCGGCGCGGGCGCGCGCCCGAGAATCCTCCTCTAACCGCCCTATCCACCGAGGGATGCGATGAGCACGCCGCCCCTGGTCGAGATGCGCAACATCTACAAGAGCTTCGGCGGCACCCACGCGGTCGAGGATGTCTCGGTCTCGGTCGCGGGCGGGGAGGTGCTCGACGTCGTCGGCCACAACGGTGCGGGCAAGTCCACGCTTATCAAGATTCTCGCCGGCGCCTACCGCATGGATAGTGGCGAGATCTACATTCGGGGCGAGAGGGTCACCATCCACAACCCCCGCGATGCCAGGAACCTCGGCATCGAGACCCTCTATCAGGATCTCGCGCTCGCCGATCACCTCGACGCGGTGGCCAACCTCTTTCTCGGGCGTGAGATCATGACCCGCTGGTCGACCCTCGACGGCAACGCCATGGAGCGCGCCACCCGCGAGGTCATCGCCCGCATCAATCCCAACTTCGTGAACCTGCGGGAGCCGGTGCAGCGGCTTTCCGGCGGCCAGCGCCAGTCCGTGGCCATCGCCCGCGCACTCTATTTCGACACCAAGGTCCTGATCATGGACGAGCCGACCGCCGCGCTCGGGCACCGCGAGACCGCGGTCTTCAAGGACCTCGTGATCCGGCTCAAGTCGGAGGGGATCGGCATGGTCTTGATCTCCCACGACATCCACGACGTGTTCGACCTGTCGGATCGAATTACCGTGATGACCAACGGCCGTCAGATCGGCACTCATCGCACCGCCGAGGTTACCAAGGACCAGGTGCTGAGCATGATTATCCTCGGCAAGCAGCCCGGCGAAGAGACCGCCGAGGACATCGCCACGCTGCATTGAGGTGACTAAGAGCGTTTCCACATAGCGCGGAAACACTCTCGCTCTTTTTCGCTCACGGCAGCCGGCCTTCGGCCAGCGCCTCCGCGAGGGCGCCGCAGGAGCGGCGGGCCGCGGTCGCGGCCTGGCGCGCGTCCATCAAAGACGGGCGCGCGCCGATCGGCGCCGTGTCGCCGGTCCGGGGCCGCGCTTGACAAGCCGGCCGGTTCCGTGCGCTTTTCCGCGCGGCTCGGCCCGGTCCGGGCACCACGCTCCACTCCGCTCCACGCTCCACAGGGCCTCCCGCCATGCACCGATTCCGAACGCATACCTGCGGCGCGCTCAGGCCGTCCGACGTCGGCTCGACCGTGCGCCTCTCCGGCTGGGTCCATCGGGTGCGCGATCACGGCCACCTCGTCTTCGTGGACCTGCGCGACCACTACGGCATCACCCAGTGCGTTGCCGAGTCAGGCGAGCCGCTCTTCGACGCGGTGACGGCGCTCAAGCCGGAGACGGTGGTGACGCTGACCGGTCCGGTGGTCACGCGCGACGCCGAGACCGTCAATCCCAAGCTCCCCACCGGCGAGGTCGAGGTGCGGATCGCCGAGCTCGAGGTGCAGAACGCCGCCGAGACCCTGCCGCTACCGGTCCACGGCGAGCACGACTATGGAGAGGAGGTGCGGCTCCGCTACCGCTTTCTCGACCTCAGGCGCGAGCGCATGCACCAGAACATGGTGCGCCGCAGCGCGATCGTCGCCAGCATCCGGCGGCACATGGTCGATCAGGGCTTCATGGAGTGCCACACGCCGATTCTCACAGCGAGTTCGCCCGAGGGCGCGCGGGATTTCCTGGTGCCGAGCCGGCTGCATCCGGGGACCTTCTATGCGCTCCCGCAGGCGCCCCAGCAGTTCAAGCAGCTGGTGATGGCGTCCGGTTTCGACCGCTACTTTCAGATCGCGCCCTGCTTCCGCGACGAGGACGCGCGCGCCGACCGCTCCCCCGGCGAGTTCTACCAGCTCGATGTCGAGATGGCGTTCGTCGAGCAGGAGGACGTGTTCGAGGCGCTGGAGCCGGTGATGCACGGCGTCTTCACGGAGTTCACCGAGCGCGCCGTTACCCCGCCGCCCTTCCCGCGCTTCGCCTACAAGGACGCGATGCTGCGCTTCGGCACCGACAAGCCGGACCTGCGTATCCCCATCGAGATCGTCGACCTCACCGAGCAGTTCGGCCGGGAGGAGGTGACGTTCAAGGCCTTCAAGGGCACGATTGCCAAGGGCGGCGTCGTGCGCGGCATTCCCGTGAAGGGGGTCGCCGGCCAGCCGCGCAGCTTCTTCGACCGGATGATCGGGTTCGCCCAGAGCCTGGGCGCGCCCGGCCTCGGCTACATCACCTTTGCGGAGGGCGCCGGCAAGGGGCCGATCGCAAAGTTCGTGCCCGATTCGGTGCAGGAGGAGATTCGCGCGATTGCGGGCCTCGAGGACGGCGATGCGGTGTTCCTGAGCTGCGACAAGCCGGACGCCGCCGCGCGCTACGCCGGCGCCGTGCGCCTGGAGCTCGGCAAGCGGCTCGAGCTGATCGACGAGGACAGGTTCGCCTTCTGCTGGATCATCGACTACCCGATGTTCGAGCGCGACGAGGAGACCGGCACCGTCGGCTTCAGCCACAACCCCTTCTCCATGCCGCAAGGCGGGATGGAGGCGCTTGAGGGCGACGATCCGCTCGACGTGCTCGCCTACCAGTACGACATCGTCTGCAACGGCGTGGAGCTTTCCAGCGGCGCGATCCGAAACCACCAGCCCGATCTGATGGTCAAGGCGTTCGAGATCGCGGGCTACGGCGAGGACGAGGTGAAGCGCCGCTTCGGCGCGCTCTACCACGCCTTCCAGTACGGCGCGCCGCCCCACGGCGGCATCGCGCCCGGCATCGACCGAATCGTCATGCTGCTCTCGGACGAGCCCAACATCCGCGAGGTCATCATGTTCCCGCTGAACCAGATGGCGCAGGACCTGATGATGGGCGCGCCGGCGCCCGTGCCGGCCAAGCACCTCAAGGAGCTGAGCCTCAAGCTCGACCTGCCGCCCAAGCGGAGGGACGAAGAGGCATGAGTAGCAAAGTAAAGAAAGGCGACCAGGTCGAGTCGCCGGAAGTCCCGAAAGGCGTTCCCCCGACCACCCCCGACGATCCAGAATACGCGCGTCAGAAGGCGCTCGCTGAAGAGATCATGCAGGATGACAGTGAGGTGCTGCGCAAGTTGGCCGAGTAAGTGCCAACCCCCTCAACGCTGAGGGTTGAAGTGGAGGGGGTCGCAGGCCTCGATGACCTCGCGGCGCTTGTAGAGCTCCACCAGGTTGGCGACCTCCACGAGCGACAGGGTGAGCAGGTAGAGGCGGTGCGCCGGCGCCGGCCTGTCGTCGCTGTCCGGGACATCGTCTAGATACGCGATGATCTCCTCCATACGCGGCATCACGGCGTCGTAGAAGGCGCGAAGCTCCTCCATCGAGGACGCCACCTTCTTCGCCGTGCGCGCGCGCTCGGGCTCCAGCGCCCAGTCGAGCCGGGGCGCGAGGTCCTCGAACGCCTCCGGCAGCGCAGCCTCGGCCATCGTGCGGTCCCCTTCAGCCTCGCGGCCGCCGCTCACGCGTTGCTGTAGAACCCGACGTGATCCTCCAGCACCTTGTGGAAATAGCGGATCGGCGCCTCGTCGTCCTGCAGGATCACGTGGGATTTGGCGCGCGACGCGAGGCCTGCATGCACGTTCTCGTGCGCGACCGTGTCCTCCTGCAGCGTGTCCCGGATCAGGCACTTGAAGTATTCCTGCTGCAGCCGCTCGCGCGTGTTCGCGGGCTCCCTGAAGTGCATGCGGATTTCCCAGATCGTGCGGTCGATTGCCAGCGGCCAGAAATTATAGCTGACGTAGCTGGTCGAGTTGCCGACGTTGAAGAGCAGGATCACGAAGTTCGGGAAGAGCACGAAGAAGTCGAACTCGCCGATCATCTGCGAGATGCGGGTGGCCGGGGCGCCGTTCTCGGCGGCGAAGAGCGTGCCCTCCAGCGGGGTGAGCTTGTGGGTCGGGTCGTACTCGCACGACCAGACCGTGTGATAGTTGTAGAGGTTGACGTCCTGGAAGCGGCAATGCCCCTTGTCGTTCATCAGGAAGGAGTCGCCCAGGATGCGGCGGTGCTGGAAGGGCAGGTGATAGAGCTCGTTCTGCGCGTCGAGCCCGACCTTCCAGTTGGCGCGCTCGTCCACCAGGTAGGTCTGCATCAGCGGCATCTCGTGGAAGGGACAGCCGTCGAGCTGGTCGGCGACACCGCCGAGGTACTCGCGCAGCGTCTCCGCCGGCTCTGAGCCTAAGTGGACGAAGACGAAGCCCTCCCAGAAATCCGTGTTGACGGGCGTGAGCCCGTGGTCGCGCTTGTCGAAGTTGAAGAAATTCTCCTCGTCGGGCACGCGGATCAGCTCGCCGGTGTCGCTGTAGACCCAGTTGTGGAAGTGGCAGTAGACGCTGCCGGGGCAGGTGCCGCGTCCGTCCAGCACCAGCGTGTTGCCGCGGTGCGAGCAGACGTTGTGGAAGCCGCGCACGACGCCGTCCGAACCCCGGATGATCAGCACGGAAGTCTTGCAGATGGCGATGTCGCGCACGAAGTAGTCGCCCGGGTTCGGGATCTCGTCGACACGGCCGACGTTGATCCAGCATCGGCGGAAGATGCGCTCGCGCTCGAGCTCGTAATGCTCGTCGGAGACGTAGGGTTCGGTGGGCACCGGCTCGGTCCCGAGGTCGGGATACTTCTCCGCCCACTGCTTCTCGCGCATCACGGTCTTCATCGGCCCTCCTCCCGCGCGCTCGCGCGACATCGGATCGGCTCTTGCTATCACGGGTTGCAACGGTAGCACGGGCCAGCGCGCCTGCGCAGTAGGCGGCTTTCATCGGGCTCTTGTCGGCCGGGGCAAAAGCCTATACGGGGTCCGTGGCCGGCGGAACCGGCCGAGGGGCCGCAAGAGAGCGGGAGGGAGCACGAATGAGCAACAGCTACCAAGAGATCACCGACGTGGTGCAGGTCTATTTCGACGGGCTCTACGAGTGCGACACGGAGAAGCTCGCCACGATCTTTCACCCGTCCGCTCATCTGTTCGCGAACATGGACGGCAAGTTCGTCGACTGGCCACGCGAGGAGTGGTTCGAGATCGTGAAGAGCCGCGTGTCGCCGGTGTCGACCGGGCAAGCGCGCTTCGACAAGATCCTCTCCATCGACCTGTCGGACGAGAACACCGCAGTCGTGACCTGCGAGTGCGCGATCCATCCGCGCTACTTCACCGACTTCCTGAGCCTGATCAGGATCGACGGCGAATGGAAGATCGTCTCGAAGTCCTTCCGCTTCGACCTGCACGAATAGCGCTGTCTGGCTTCCGCCGGCCGCGCAGCCCGCTCAGTCGCCGCCCGCGCGGTGCCAGGCGGCGAGCGAGGCAAGGTCGTGGAAGGTGATGTCGGGTTCCACGTCGACAGGCGGTGTGGCGCCGCCGGGGCGGCCCGCGCGGCGGTCAATCCAGCAGGTGGAAAAACCGGCGGCACGGCCGGGCTGCACGTCGTGGAAGAGGCTCTGGGCCACGTGGAGCACCTCACCGGGCGCGATCCCCTCGTCCGCGAGCAGCGCCGTCGCACGCTCGAAGTGCGCGGGCGCGGGCTTGTAGCTCCCGACATCCTCGGCGGTGACGACGGCGTGGAAGGGATCGCCCAGGCGCCTTGCGCTATGGGCAAAGGACGCGCGGTCCACGTTCGAAAGCACCATCAACAAGCCATGTTCGCGCAGGTAGGCGAGTGCCTCGACCGAATCGGGGAAGGGCGGCCAGTCGGCGATCGAGGCGCCGAAGGCTGAGGCCTGCTCGTCGGTTGCTGCACGGCCGAAATCGGCCGCGATCGCCTTGCAGGCGCGACTCAGCACGTCCGGGTAGCGCATGGCCGGGTTCTCTTCCTGGATCGCGTGTTCGTGCCGGGCGAAGGCGGCGAGCAGCGCATCGTCGTCGGCGTCGATCCCGGGCAGCGCGCGGATCGCCTGGAGAATGCCTTGCTCCCAGTCGATCAGGGTGCCGTAGCAATCGAAGGTGAAGGCGCGAAAGGCGCTGGGCGTCATCGTTACATCCTGCCGTGCTGGGCGCGGTCGCGGCGCGGGACGGGCGGGCCTCGGCCCGTCGGGCCGAGAGACTAATCGTTCCTTGCGAAGGCGGCACGCAGGAAATTGCCAAAGCCCGAATGGCCCGCGGCGTCAACTGATCCGGCAGTCGCCGCCGGATACGGTCCCCCAAGGTGTTTCGCGAAGAAGGCCAGCATGCGCGTCTGCGAGTCCTTCCGTGCGGCGGAGTTGCCGGCCACCGTGTGGGGCCTGTCGCCCATGACTTCGACGAAGCGCGGCCCCCGCATGGGCAACTGCAAGGCGTTGCTGCCGCCAAGCGCGAGACCGACGGAGCCGATCCGGTCTGCGTCCACGAAGGGCAGCGAGGCCAGATGATCGTAGGCGGCGTTGGCATCGCTGATCCGCACCGGTTCGTACTTGCCGCCGGTCTGGCAGCCGTCGACGATGAGCGTGACGTAGCCGTAGTCGTTCAGCAGCCTGGCGTGACCGTTCAAGCCGCGCCGGGCCGTCCGATGCGACGTGTTCCATTCGGTTCCGCCGCAGCCGTGCGTCAGGACGATGGCGGGGAAGGGGCCTTCGCCTTCGGGCTTGGCGAGCCAGGATGTGAACGTCTCCTCTCCCTGGTCTGTAACAATCGAGGTGACCGTTCCCGACGTCTGACACGCCGAAAGACCCATCACCAGAGCGACGATCGCGGCGCCGAGCGCGCCCAGCTTGGCGGTGGTACTCATCGGTCTTCCTCTGCTCGTATCCTTCGGCGCTCCGCCGACGGCGCTTTCGCTATACCGGGCTCCCTCAGACAATCGCTTGACGGCTGCGGCAAAGGGCGCTGCAATAGGCGAGGGAAAGAAGGGGAGTGCGCTTTGCACGCACTCCCCAGTGCCAGTGGTTAAAGACCGCGGGAGATGGACGGTCGTCAGGAACAACCACTGGTAGCGCCGCAAGTCACACACTTCATGCAGGTCCCGTTACGGACCAGCGTGAAGTTTCCGCAATCGCCGCAGGCCTCGCCTTCGTAGCCCTTGCCGCGCGCCTGGTGCAGCGCTTCGCGGCCCTTGGCCACGGGCGCTCCGGCCGCGTGATCCGCGCGCTGCGTTTGCCGGGAAAGGGCCGCAGCAGGCGCGTTTCGATCCGGTGCCTGCCGCAGGCGGGCGTTTTCTCGGCCGCCTCTCTCGTCGCTGCCCGCGCTGCCGGCGCCGCCGTTGAGCACCAGCAGGTTGGAGCGCACGTAACCGGCGCTCACCGGGTCGTCCGAGCTCGCACCGGGGCCGGCCTGCCCGCTCCGGTCGGGCAGCGCCGGCGCGCGCACGGTCTGCTCCTCGCCGCCGCCGATGGTGTCCGGCAGCAGATCCTCGGCTTCGGCGTGAGACAGGTCGCTGCGCCCCAGATAGGAGATGGCGAGCTCGCGGAAGATGTAGTCGAGGATCGACGTGCTCATCTTGATGGCGTCGTTGTTGACCACCATCCCCGCCGGCTCGAAGCGGGTGAAGGTGAAGGCGTCGACGTACTCGTCGAGCGGCACGCCGTATTGCAGGCCGATCGAGATCGAGATCGCGAAGTTGTTCATCAGGCTGCGGAAGGACGCGCCTTCCTTGTGCATGTCGATGAAGATCTCGCCGAGCGCGCCGTCCTCGAACTCGCCGGTCCTGAGATAGACCTTGTGCCCGCCGACGATGGCCTTCTGGGTGTAGCCGCGCCGCCGGTGGGGCAGGCGCCGCCGCTCGCCTTCGCGAATGACCTGCTTGATGATCCGCTCGGCCACGGCGAGGGGGTCGGGCCGGCTTGCTGCGGCCGGCGGTGCAGCGGCTGCGTCTTCCTCCGCCGCCTCCTCGAGCCCGTCGCCGAGCGCGAGCGCGGTGAGCGGCTGGGAGAGCTTGGAGCCGTCGCGATAGAGGGCGTTGGCCTTGAGGCCGAGGCGCCAGGAGAGCTCGTAGGCCCGGCGGCAATCCTCGACGGTGGCGTCCGGCGGCAGGTTGATGGTCTTCGAGATGGCGCCCGAGACGAAGGGCTGGGCCGCCGCCATCATGCGCACGTGGCTCTCGGTCGAGAGGCAGCGATTGGAGCCCGTGCGCCCGCAGGGGTTGGCGCAGTCGAAGACCGGCAGGTGCTCGGTCCTCAGGTGCGGCGCGCCTTCCAGCGTCATGGCGCCGCAGCAATAGAGATTGGCCGCCTCGATCTCGCTGGCACTGAAGCCGATGGCGCTCAGCAGGTCGAAGTCCGGGCGGTCGAGGTCGCGGCCGTCGAGGCCGAGCGTGCCGGTGCAGAACTCGACGCCGAGGGTCCACTTGTTGAACGCGAGGTTCAGGTCGAAGGCGGCATCGAGAGCGCCTTCGACGCGCTTGATGACCGCAGGCGTGAAGCCCTTGCGCGCGAGCGCGGCGTGGTCGACCGCCGGCGCGTCCTTGAGGGTGCCGCTGCCGACCGCGTAGGCCACCATCTTGCGGATCTGCGCCGGGGTGTATCCGAGGGTCTTGAGGGCCTTGGGCACCGTGCCGTTGATGATCTTGAAGTGCCCGCCGCCGGCGAGCTTCTTGAACTTGACCAGGGCGAAGTCGGGCTCGATGCCGGTGGTGTCGCAATCCATGACCAGCCCGATGGTGCCGGTGGGCGCGATTACCGTCGCCTGGGCGTTGCGATAGCCGTGCTTCTCGCCAAGCTTCACCGCGCGGTCCCAGGCGCGCTTCGCGGCCTTGCCGAGGGCGCGATCGGGGAGGTTGGCGTGATCGAGCGGCACCGGACGGATGTCGAGGCCTTCGAAGCGAGCGCTCGCGCCGTGCGCGGCGGCGCGGTGGTTGCGCATGACCCGCAGCATGGCGTCGCGGTTGCCGTCGAACGCGGGGAAGGCGCCGTTCTCGCCGGCCATCTCGGCCGAGGCCGCGTAGGAGGTGCCGGTCATGAGCGCGCTGATGGCACCGCAGAGCGCGCGGCCCTCGGCGCTGTCGTAGGAAAGCCCGAGTGACATGAGCAGCCCGCCCAGATTGGCGAAGCCCAGCCCGAGGGTGCGGTACTCGTAGGAGCGAAGCGCGATCTCGCGCGACGGGAACTGCGCCATCACCACGGCGATTTCGAGCACGATGGTCCAGAGCCTGACCGCGTGCTCGAAGCTCTCGATGTCGAAGCTGCCGTCCTCGCGCCGGAAGGTGATCAGGTTGAGCGAGGCGAGGTTGCACGCCGTGTCGTCCAGGAACATGTACTCGGAGCAGGGGTTGGACGCGTTGATCCGCCCGCCCGCCGGGCAGGTGTGCCAGGCGTTGATGGTGCTGTCGAACTGGATGCCGGGATCGGCCGAGGCCCAGGCCGCTTCGGCGATCTGATCCCAGAGGCCGCGCGCATCAATGGTCTTCGCCACCTTGCCGTCGGTGCGCCGGATCAGGTCCCACTCGCCGCCGGCCTCGACCCGCTGCAGGAAGTCATCGGTGACGCGGATCGAGTTGTTGGAGTTCTGCCCCGAGACCGTGAGGTAGGCCTCCGACTGCCAGTCGGTGTCGTAGATGCGGAAGTCGATCTCGGTGAAGCCCTGCTCGGCCCAGCGGATCGCCCGGTGGATGCAGCTCTCCGGCACCAGCGCCTTGCGCGCCTCGCGCACAGCGTCGCTGAGCGCCGGGTTGGACCTGGGCTCGAAGCGCGCGGCGCCGCTGCCCTCGTGGCAGGCATCGACGATCGCGTTGAGGCGGGTGTGCAGAAGCTGCGATCCGCTCACCAGCGCCGCGACCTTCTGCTCCTCCACCACCTTCCAGGAGACGAAGTCCTCGATGTCGGGGTGGTCGACATCGACGATGACCATCTTGGCGGCGCGCCGGGTGGTGCCGCCCGACTTGATGGCGCCGGCGGCGCGGTCGCCGATCTTGAGGAAGCTCATCAGGCCGGAGGACTTGCCCCCGCCGGAGAGCGCCTCGCCCTCGCCGCGCAGGTTGGAGAAGTTGGTGCCGGTGCCCGAGCCGTACTTGAAGAGCCGGGCCTCGCGCACCCAGAGGTCCATGATCCCGCCCTCGTTGACGAGGTCGTCCTGGATGCTCTGGATGAAGCAGGCGTGCGGCTGGGGATGCTCGTAGGCCGACTCGGCCTCCTTCAGCTCGGCGCTCTCGTGGTCGACGTAGTAGTGGCCCTGGGCCGGGCCGTCGATGCCGTAAGCCCAGTTCAGGCCGGTATTGAACCACTGCGGCGAGTTCGGCGCGGCCACCTGGACCGCCAGCATGGTGACGAGCTCGTCGTAGAAGGCGCGTGCGTCCGGCTCGGCGTCGAAGTAGCCGGCCTTCCAGCCCCAGTAGGTCCAGGTGCTGGCGAGGCGGTGGAAGACCTCCTTGGCGGAGCGCTCGCCCTGGGTCGGCTTGCCGTCTCCGGCGTCCGCGTCGTCCCCGGCCTCCGGGTCCGGCTCACTGCGCCACAGCCAATCCGGCACGTCGGCCTCCGGCACCGGCCTGCGCCGAGCCGCGATGCCGGCCTTGCGGAAGTATTTTTGGGCGAGGACGTCGCAGGCAACCTGCGACCAGCCGGCCGGAACCTCGACGTCCTGCTGCGCGAACACCACCGAGCCGTCGGGATTGCGGATCTCGCACGCGGTCGTGCGGTACGCCACCTCCTCGCGGGGCGATCCGTCGTCCGTCGTATAGTGGCGCTTGATGCGCATGGAGCCTCCAAGGGCGGCCGAGAACCGAAGCAACTGAGCGGATGCCACCCAAACACGCTATGACAACATATAGGGTGAAGAGGCGACAAACCCGCAATCTGTAGTAAGTAACGCTAAATATCACGGGCCTGTCAACCACAATTTTGTCACACTTGTGGGGAGCGCCATGCACTCCCGTCATCGCCAAAACGAGGCAAGGGCCGCCAGCCGGCCGACTGCTCTTCCCTAAGTCGGTAGGCTGACTTCGAAGCAGGCGCCGCCGCCTTCGCGCGCGAGGCAGACCGCATCGCCGCCGTGACGGCGCGCGATCTGGCGCACCAGACTGAGCCCGAGCCCGACTCCCCGGTCGTCGTCCCGATCCTCTCGCCTGCCTTCGCGGCGATAGAAGGGCTCGAAGATCCGCTCGCGCTCCGCTTCCGGCACGCCGGGCCCGCGGTCGAGCACGCGGAGCAGGGCCAGGCCCTTCTGCACCTCCAGTTCGACCTGGATGGCGCTACCGGGGGCATGGTGCGCGGCGTTTTCAAGCAGGTTGCGGATCAGGCGGGCGAGCAGCCGGTCTTCGCCTGCCACCGTCGCGGGCCCACCGGTGAATTCGGCCCCGGCGCGCGCGGCCTCTTCGGCGCAGAGCGCCTGCAGGTCGACTCGCTCCAGATGCGCGGGCCGCTCCAGGGTGCTGAGGCGGCTCGCCAGCAGTATCTCCTCGATCAGCTCGTCCAGATCCTCGATGTCGCGCTCGACCCGTTGGCGCAGCGCGGGATCGCCGTTCTCCGCCAGGAGCTCGACGGCCATGCGGATGCGGGCGAGCGGGGAGCGCAGCTCGTGAGAGGCGGCGGCGAGGGTGTCGCGCTGGGCCTCGACCAGCGCCTGGATGCGCTCCGCCGCACTGTTGAAGCTGCGGGCCAGCGCCGCGACCTCGTCCTTGCCCTCGACATCGACTCGGGCGGCGAGGTCGCCCGCACCAAGCGCCTCGACCCGGCCCTGCAGCCGCTCCAGCCGGCGCACGAGCCGGCGGGAGAGGGGCCAGGCGCCGACGGCGACGGCGAACGCCAGGATGCCGAGGGCGGCGAGGAAGCCGATCGCCGGCGCGTGGAATACGTCGCCGCGCTTGGGGCGGACCTTGACGAGGCGGCCGTCCGGCAGCGGCAGAGTGAAGGCCCTGCCCTCCCGCTTGCGCCACTCGGGCGGGCGCTCCCTCGGTGCTCGCAAGGGCCGGCCCAGGCTGCCAAGCAACTCGCCCTCCGGCCCGAATACGCTGATGCGGGCGTTGAAGTCCTGGCCCAGCCGGGCGAGCGCGGCGTCGGTCTCGGCCCGGGTCGCCCCGGGCGGCGGCAACAGCTCGACGATGAGCGCACCCACGCTCCGGCGAAATTCCGCGTCCGGGCTCTCCTCGTGTGTCAGCCACCAGCCGAGGACGGCGAGCACGCCAAAGAGCACGATGATGCCGAGCAGCGTCAGGTAGACCTGCAGGAAGAGGCGCCGCCTCACGAGTCGTCGTCCTGGCTGCGGACGAAGAGGTAGCCCGCGCCCCGCAGGGTGACGATGCGGCGCGGGTGCTTGGGATCGTCCTCGATCGCCGCCCTGATCCGCGAGATATGGACGTCGATGCTGCGGTCGAAGGCCTCGAGCGACTCGCCGCGCACCCGGTCCATGAGCTGCTCGCGGCTGAGCACGCGGCCGGCGCTCTCGGCCAGCGCGCAGAGCAGGTCGAACTGGTGGCCGGTCAGCGAGCGCTCCGCGCCGTCGACCAGCACCCGCCGCGCCGCACGGTCGATGACGAGCCGGCCGAAGCTCAGCGTCTCGCCAGCGGCGGCCCGGCTGCCGGGGGAGCGGCGGCGCAGGATGGCGCGCAGGCGGGCCAGCAGCTCGCGCGGGTTGAAGGGCTTGGGCAGGTAGTCGTCGGCGCCGATCTCCAAGCCCACGATGCGGTCGGCCTCCTCGCCCCGTGCGGTCAGCATCAGGATCGGCACGTCGGAGCGGGCGCGGATCGCCCGGCAGAGCTCGAGGCCGTCGCCGTCGGGCAGCATCAGGTCCAGGACCACCGCGTCGTAGCCGCCCTGAAGGGCGGCGGCGAGACCGGCCTCGGCGCTCTCCCGGTGCTCGAGGGTCAGGCCGGCGCGGCCGAGATAGGTCGCGACCATCTCGGCGAGCGCGCGATCGTCCTCGATCATCAGCAGGCGGGTCATGGCGGCCCCACTAGCCCTAGCACGGGCGTCCGGCAGGCATTTTCGCCGCTCTACCGTTCCGGGCGCAGTATTCGACGCAGGACATCGGTCTTCAGGACGAAGTGGTGATAGAAGGCGCCCACGATATGCAGAAACACCAGGCCCAGGATCACCGGCAGGCCGATAGCATGTATGGTCGCCGCCTCGTCGACGGAACCGAACCAGGCCAGCACACCCGTGAGCGGCATCAGAAGGATGACGGCGTAAAAGGCGAAATGGGTCGCCTTGGCGACCAGCCTGAGAATTCGATGCTCTTCTTGCGGCGGTGGCGGGGCGCCGCGCCGCACGCGCAGGACGACCCGCACCAATGCCAGCACGAAGACGGCGATGCCACATGCGATGTGGACGGTGGCCAGAAGCTGCTCGGAGTCCGTCGGCACCGGACCGCCGTGTTGGAAGCCGTACGTGACCTCCATGCCTTCGTGCAGCAGAACCTGCGCGACGATCAGCGCGGCGATGATCCAGTGCAAGGCGATCTGTGTGCCCGAATAGCCCGCTCTCGCCACCGGCGCTGGGCGGTCCGCGCGGTCGGCTCGTCCGGTGATGGCGTCGTAGACCTTCATTGCCGTGCTGATCCTTTCCCTGTCTCGCCGTACCCGTCGGCGAAGCGGCGGAGTGCGGCGAAGAGCGCCCGGTCGTTGATGATGCGGGGCACCTTGTTCTGCCCGCCGAGCTTGCCGCGGCTCTTCATCCACGCCGCGAATCCGCCGGCGCGGAGAAAGCGCACGCGCGCCGCGTCCATCCCGTAGCCGCCCGCGCGGTGGGCGGCATAATCGTCGTTAAGCCGGCAGAGCGTCGCGTCGAGCGCGGCGGCGAAGCGCGCCTGCTCTGCGCCGTCGAGGCCGCCCGCACCCCGCTCCGCTCCCAGCTCGACGATGTAGAGGTGCCCGCCGCGCGTGCCGGTCTCGTCGGGAAACACGCTTCCGGCGGCGAAATCGCTGACGGTGGCGTCGATCGCGCGCGCCGCCTCCGCCACGGCGCGCTCGACCTCGATGCCGATCACGTGCTCGCCGAAGGTGGAGAGCATGTAGCTCGTCCGTCCGGTGACGAGAACGCGCGGCGGGTCGCGCTCGACCAGGGTCACCGTGTCGCCCACGAGGTAGCGCCAGAGGCCGGCGCAGGTGGTTACCGCCAGCGCGTAGTTGACCCCCGGCTCGACGTCGCCGATCCAGCGGCAGTCCGGGTGCGCGCTATCGAGCTGATCGACGGGGATGAACTCGTAGAAGATCCCGGTATCGAGCAGGAGCCGCATGCCCGCACCGTCGTCGCCGTCCGCGATGGCGAAGAAGCCTTCGCTCGCCGGGTAGACCTCGCGCGTCTCCGCGCGGCTGCCTTCGAGCAGGGCGGCGAAGCGGTCGCGATAGGGCGCCCAGGCGACGCCGCCGGGCGACAGCAGCTCGAGGTCCGGATAGATGTCGGCGATCCGGCACGCCGCGCCGCCGCGCCGGGCGCGCGCGAC
The DNA here is from genome assembly GCA_965207055.1 of Alphaproteobacteria bacterium. Classification (GTDB taxonomy): domain Bacteria; phylum Pseudomonadota; class Alphaproteobacteria; order UBA828; family UBA828; genus WTGU01. The sequence goes on from CBDBLP010000002.1 coordinate 972,534, forward strand.
TTCGGCCAGGCGCTCGAAGAAGATCAGCAGCCAGCTCGGCGTGCCGGCGATCCCCGAAATCGCCGTCTCCAGGGAGCGTTCGGCGAAGCGGCCGATCTTGACCTGCCAATCGGCGATGTCTTCGAGATCGCGCGGCGGGAAGTAGCGGAGCCGCGCCCAGCTAGGCATCGATGCCGCAGCGATGCCGCTCAGGTCGCCGCTGAAGACTCCCGGCGCCTGACGCACCAGGCCGGTCGAGCCGCCGAGCATGAAGACGCGGCCCGCGAAGAGGCGGCTCTCAGGCCGATTGGCGAGATGGTGGGTCAGGAGCTCGGCGCCCGCGCGCACGTTCGACCGGCGCATCTCCCGACTCACGGGGATGTATTTCGTGGTGCCCGTCGCGGTCCCCGACGACACGGCGAACCAGGGAATAGGGCCCGGCCACGTGCAGTCGGTGAGGCGCGGGAAGAGCGCCTGCCAATAGGCCTCCCAGAACGCATCGTAGTCACGCAGCGGCACGCGAGCGCGGTAGTCGTCGAGGGACCAGGCGGTCGAAAACCCGTGGTCTTCACCGAATTTGGTGCGACGGCCGCGGCGGATGAGGGACGCGAGCACGCGGCGTTGCGCCTGCTGCGGCTCCATCGCCTCAAGCTGTCGCAGGCGTCGCCGGGCATAGAGCCGCAGCATCCAGGTCGCGTCGTACATGGTACCGTTGCGGGCGTCTCCGCCACCTCGAGTCAGTTCCTCAGCGAGAGCAAGTGCGGAAAGCTCGCGCGGACCGCTTCGGGGGTCAGCGGCACGCGGACGTAGTCGCCGCGGCGCCAGAGCTCCCACTGATCCAGGATGGTCGTGCTGTTGAACCAGCCGTCCTGCCCGCCGAGCAGCACGAAATAGTTCTCGTCCGGGTCCGTCATGTCGGAGATGTGCCGCGCGTTGGACCCGTAGTTCACGGTGTGACGCTCGGCGGCGGGCTCGTGCGCGGTCTTCATCAGCGTGTCCGAGCTGCCGCCGACGCCGGCCTCGGCGAATTCGTAGCGCCCGCCGATGAGCGGAACGTTGGAGAGAGGATGCGCGAGGCTGAGGCGGTGCATCTCGCCCCAGTTTGCGAACGACTCCAGGCCGTCGACGGCCGCCTCCAGCCCGGCGGCAAGCGCCGCGCGCAGGGTCCGCTCGTCGGCGGCGGCGATGTCCTCGCCCAGCAGCGCGGTGCGCCGGCCGACCGAGGCGAATGCCTCCCCTTCGTCTTCCCCGTAAAGCAGGGCGTAGAAGCGGGCGGTGAAGCCGTGGCGGAGCTGCTCGAAGGTGACCGCCCCGATCGAGTCGGACCGGTATTCGCCGTCCCAATCGCGCAGCCGGCCGATCGCCTTCGTGCCCTTCGCATCGGCTGCGGCGGTCATCCCCAGGGCATCCAGCCTGGCGACGAAGAGATCGCGCAGCGTCACCGACGACGCCATGTAGACGTCCTGCTGCAGCGCCTTGAGGGTCTCGACGCCCACCGCGGTTTCGGCCTCGATGAGAGAGCGCATGCGGTCCACGCGGTCTTCGCGCGAGAAGAAGAAGCCGATCGGAACGTCGGTCGCGGGCGGCCGGTTGTTGGCGGAGACCAGAAAACCGGAGTCCGGGTTGAAGCTATAGGGAAGGTCCGCGGTCGTGCGGATCGCGCTCCAGGAGGCGTCGTGTCCGGCCGTGTCGACGGCGATATCGGCGGGCGGGCCGTCGCGGCTCGGAAGCCACACCGCCATGACCTGCCCGATATTCCCGCTTGCGTCCGCGTAGAGCATGTTCTGGCCCGGCACGGCGAAGCTGTCGAACGCCGCGCGGAACTCGTCGAAGGTGCGCGCCCGGCTCACCGCGAGCATGGCGCCGATTTCGTCGCTCGCCCCGTGGCCGGTCCATTTCAGCGCGAGCGGCGGCAGGTCGTGCTCGGCGAGGAGCGGCACGTCGCTCACGATCGGCCCCCACGCCGTCTCGCGGACGGTGACGTCGCTGTCGAACCACCAGCGCACGTCGATGCTCTCGTCTCGTTCGACGATTTCCGAGGCCGGCACGCCGCTCACATCGTAGAGATCGCTGGAGGCCGCGCGCATGTTCGTGCCGCCCCAGGCGACGTGCGGGTTGCGGCCGATGGCGAAGATCGGCAGCCCCGGCGCCATCAGCCCCACCGCGTGATAGGAGGGCGAGCGCACGCCGGCGATCAGCCAGACGTTGGGAACGAGAATGCCCAGATGCGGGTCGTTGGCCATGAGCGCGCCGCCCGTATCGGTGCGATGGCCCGCCACCGCGAGGCTGTTGCTGCCGGACTTGGAGAGCCCGCCGAGCCATTGCTGCGCCTGCGCGGTCGGGCCGCCACCGCCGGAACCGGCGACCGAGACCGCTCCGCCTTCCATCAGGCGCGCCCAGAGATCGTCCCAGCCCGCGCGTGCGCGCAGAGGGAGAAGGCCGGCCCAGACCAGCCAGTTGACGTCCGTGCCGGCGAGGCGCCCCGCGGCGAACACGTCCTCGACCGTCCAGGGCTCGGGCTCCAGGCCGAGAACGTCGAAATCGTGCGGCAGCTCGGCGGCACCCTCCTGGTAGTGGTTGATGCCGTCCACGAAGCGCTGGACCCAGAGCCGGGTGTCAGCGTCCATGGTGCGCTCGATCTCCGCCGCGGCGCGGCCGTAGTCCAGGGTGCGCAGGCCGTGGTCGATGTCGACGCCGAGGGGGCCGATCATCTCCGACACGCGCCCGCGCGCGATCATCCGCATCGTCGCCATCTGGCCGAGCCGCAGGTGAGCGTGCACGAGGCCCAGCGCGAACGCCGCGTCGCCGTCGCTCTCCGCTTCGATGAAGGGGATTTGCCGCTCGCTCCAGTGGATCGTCACAGGCCCGTCGAGCGGGAGGCCGCGCGTGGGGAACGCCGCCAGACGCTCGCTGATATCCTTCTCCTCCGGCAAGGGCGTGAAGAGCGCGCAGGCGGAGAGCGCGACGGCCGCAGTGCCGAGGGCGAGCCAGACGGCGAGGGGGGAAAGAATGGAAACCATGCGGTGCTCCAGGATACGACGTGCTCTCCCTTATACGCCCAATGCCACGTATTCGGAGAAGGGCGGGCGGAACCCCCATTGCGCAGGGAGCTCGCGAGGGGTTCCGGCCCGCCCGGGCGCCGGCACGAGGGAGGCCTAGTCGTGCCGGTGGTGGTGTCGCCTGTGCGACTCCCATTTCGTCACGAGCTCCTGGCGCTGCGCAGGCGTCAGCACCTCGGCCGCGTCGGCGAGCGCCGTGAGCGCGCGCTGGCTCATGCGATCGACCGTCTCCATCTTGCGTTGACGCAGCGATTCGAGCTCGTCCCGGTCGACGGTCTCCTTTGAGAACGCCGCCATCAGGTCTTGCCGAATTTCAATCTTGAGGTCGTGGACTTCCTGCAGGTCGGCGACGGCAGCCTTCACGATGGCGTGCACCTTGCCGCGCTGATCGTCGCTGGCCTCGACCTTGTCGAGCATGCGTTCGATCTTTTTCTCCACGAACCAGCCGAACTTGCCGTCGCCCCGTTTGGTGAAGCCCACCGTGCTCCAGGTCGTGCCGGCGATGACCAGAACGAGGGCGCCGGCGATGCCCGTGACGATCCAGCGGGTGCGCGGCCTGCGGCGGGAGGGCTTCTTGGCGGTGCTGTCGTTGCCGTTATCGTCGTCGGTGCGGTGTTCGTCACTCACGGCCTGTCCTCTCGGTCGGTTTGCGGGTTCGACAATGGATATTATGGGAAGCCCCGGTTTCGCGGCGATTTCGGGGAGGTAAAGATTTGTAAAGGCGGGCTCTTCACCGGACGATGCGCCGCCGCCCGAGCCAGCGCCACGCCACCCCAGGGGAGCCCCGGCACGTTGAAGCCGGCCAGGGGAAGGAAGCGGTCCGCCGCCAGGATCGCGGCAATCATCATCCAGAAGAGAGTCGGAGGATTGACCCGCATGGCTCGTCCTCAGAAGAGCGGCACTTGGCGGTTGCCGTAGATCGGATTTGCGGGTGGCGTCAGGGACCCGATGGATCAGGGGCAACTGCGGGCAGGATGAAGCGGCGTGGTTTCCTGCTCTTTGCCGGCCGGCAAAGAATTGTGAAGCCGGGCAGAGACTGCGCTCTCTGGACGGGTGGCGGGCGGGCGTGGCATAAGCGGCTTCGGGCTGAAACGGGTGCGGGGGCTCCGGCGGGAACGATGGCGACGATTGGCACGCGGCTCTACACCCTGCTCTGCGGCGCGCTGGTGGGCGAGGACGAAGCCGGCAACCGCTACTATCGCGAGCGCTGGGGGCGGTCGGGGCCTGGCCAGCGCGAGCGGCGCTGGGTCGTCTACGAGGGCGAGGTGGAGGCGTCCCGCGTGCCGCCGGAGTGGCACCGCTGGCTGCACCACAGCACCGACGAGGCGCCGACGGAGGCGCCGCTCAGGGCGCAGCCCTGGGAGAAGCCGCACCTGCCCAATCTCACCGGTACCGCCGCCGCCTACCGGCCGCCGGGTCACATCCTGGGCCGCGGCCAGCGCGACCGCGCCACCGGCGACTACGAGCCCTGGCAGCCCGACGAGGGGCCGGCCAAGGGCTGAGAGCCGGGACTCCGAGAGGGGCCAGCCGGCGTCTGGCGCGCCGGGACTAAGCCGGGCGGATCAGGGCGTGGCGCTTCTTGCCTGCAGAGAGCTTGATGCGGCCGTCGGCGCCGATGTCGCCGGGGCCGATGGCGCGCGTTTCCGACTCGATCGCCCTGCCGTTGATGCGGGCGCCGCCGCCCCGGATGAGCCGCCGCGCCGCGCCGCCCGATTCGCAGAGCCCCGCCTTCTGAAAGAGCACGATCGCGGGAATGCCGGCCTCGAGCTCGCTCCGCGCGGCGTCGATGACCGGAAGGTCTGCGCCGGTAGCGCCTTCCTCGAAGGTTCGCCGCGCCGTCTCGGCGGCGTTGGCCGCAGCTTGCGCGCCGTGGCAGAGGGCCGTCGCCCGGTTCGCCAGCAGCTTCTTCGACTCGTTCAGCTCGGCGCCTTCGAGCGCCTCGTGACGTGCGATCTCGTCCAGCGGAAGCTCGGTGAAGAGCCGCATGAAGCGCCCGACGTCGGCATCGTCGGTGTTGCGCCAGTATTGCCAGTAGTCGTAGGCCGACAGCCGGTCGGCGTTGAGCCAGACCGCGCCTTGCGCGGTCTTGCCCATCTTAGCGCCGGAGGCGAGGGTGATGAGCGGCGTGGTGAGCCCGTAGAGCTGCCGCGCGTCGATGCGCCGCGCGAGCTCCACGCCGTTCACGATGTTGCCCCACTGGTCCGAGCCGCCCATCTGGAGGCGGCAGTCGGCGCGGCGCGAGAGCTCCAGGAAGTCGTAGGCCTGGAGGATCATGTAGTTGAACTCCAGGAAGCTCAGCGGCTGCTCGCGGTCGAGGCGGAGGCGCACGCTGTCGAAGGTGAGCATGCGGTTGATCGAGAAGTGGGCGCCGATGTCCCTGAGCAGCGGGATGTAGCCGAGCGCGTCGAGCCAGTCGGCGTTATCGACGATCAGCGCGTCGGTGGGCCCGTCGCCGAAGGAGAGGAAGCGGTCGAAGGAACGCCGAATGCCCATCTTGTTGGCGGCGATGGCGTCTTCGGTGAGCAGCGAGCGCGATTCGTCGCGCCCGCTCGGGTCGCCGATCTTGGTGGTGCCGCCGCCGAGGAGCACGATGGGCTGATGACCGGTCTTCTGCAGCCAGCGCAGCATCATGATCTGCACGAGGCTGCCGACATGCAGGCTGTCGGCGGTGCAGTCGAACCCGATGTAGGCGGTGACGCGCTCCTGCGCGGCGAGCGCATCGAGCGCCGCGTCGTCGGTGCACTGGTGGATATAGCCGCGCTCCGACAGCGCGCGCATGAATTCGGAGGAGAACACCGTCGCTCGACCCGCTGGCTGCCGTACCGCCCGGCTGCCCGCGCAGGGCGCCGGGGCGCGCGGTCATGTATCACAGGGCCTGCGCGCGGACAACGCGGGGCCTGTCCGTTCGCGTGGCGCCGATGAGCGGCCCGCTGCCGGAGGGGCCAGTCCGGGCCCTCGGCCTGATGAGCGGCACCTCGCTCGACGGCGTCGACGCGGCGCTGATCGAGACCGATGGCGTCACCGTCTCGGGCTTCGGCCCCTGGCGCACCGCCCCCTATCCGGACGAGCTACGCGAGCGGCTTCGGGCGCTGATCGCGGGGCGGGGCGAGCGAGAGGAGGCGGAGCGCGCGCTGACCGAGTTCCACGCGGATGCCGCCGAGGCGTTGCTGGCCGAAGACGGCGTGCGAAGGGAGGAGATCGCCGTCGCGGGCTTCCACGGCCACACGGTCCGTCACGAGCCCGAGGCCGGGCTGACCGATCAGATCGGCGACGGCGCGGCGCTGGCCCGCCGGCTCGGGATCGACGTGGTGAACGATTTTCGTAGCAGCGATGTGGCTGCGGGCGGGCAGGGGGCGCCGCTGGTGCCGCTCTTTCATGCGGCGCTTGCCCGGCGGAGCGGGCTCGCCGCGCCCCTCGCCGTGCTCAACCTCGGCGGTGTCGCCAACGTGACCTGGATCGGCGGGCCGGCCGACGAGGACCTGCTGGCCTTCGACACCGGCCCCGGCTGCGCGCTGATCGACGACTGGGTGCTGAGCAGGACCGGCGCCGCGCTCGACCGCGACGGCAGGCTGGCACGCTCGGGCACCGTCGATCGCGCCGCGCTCAAGGCCCTGCTGACGCACTCCTATTTCGACGCCGAACCGCCCAAGTCGCTGGACCGCAACGCATTCGACCCGGCACCGGTCAGCGGACTATCGGCGGGCGATGGCGCCGCGACCCTGGTGGCCTTCACGGCGGATGCCGTGCGCCGCGCGCTCGCGCACATGCCGGCGGCGCCTCAGCGCTGGCTGGTGAGCGGCGGCGGGCGGCACAACCTGGCGCTCATGGCGGCGCTTGGCGAGCGCTTGGGCGTGCCCTGCGATGCGGTGGAGCGCGTCGGCTGGCAGGGCGATGCGCTGGAGGCGCAGGCCTTCGGCTACCTCGCCGTGCGCAGCCGGCGCGGGCTCGCGCTCAGCCTGCCGCGCACCACGGGCGTTCCCCACCCGGTGAGCGGTGGGGTCTTCCACCCGGCTTAGAGTCTTCAGTCGAGGCGGCGGGCGACGTAGCTCTCGACGATCTCCGACAAGGCGCCGAGCTCGCGCTCGTAGAAGTGGCCGGCGCTCTCGATCACGTCGTAGTCGATTTCGATCTGGCGCTGGCTCTGCAGCTTCTTCGCGAGCTCCGCCACCTCGGGCTCGGGCACCAGATCGTCGGCGCCGCCGTGGACGATCAGGCCCGACGACGGGCAGGGCGCGAGGAAGGTGAAATCGAACTTGTTGGCCGGCGGGGAGACCGCGACGAAGCCTTCGATCTCCGGCCGGCGCATCAGCAGCTGCATGGCGATCCAGGCGCCGAAGGAGAAGCCGGCGATCCAGCAGCGGTCGGCGCCCGGATTCTGTATCTGCAGCCAGTCGAGCACCGAGGCGGCGTCGCTCAGCTCGCCCTGCCCGTGATCGTACTGCCCCTGGGAGCGGCCGACGCCGCGAAAGTTGAAGCGGATGACCGAGAACGACTGCCGGAGGAAGGTGTGGTAGAGCGCATGGACGATCTTGTTGTTCATCGTGCCGCCATGCTGCGGGTGCGGGTGCAGCATCAGCGCGATGGGCGCGCGCGGGTCCTCGGACTGCTGGTAGCGCGCCTGGAGACGGCCCTCGGGCCCGTTGATCATCACTTCCGGCATGGGCGGCTCATGGGCTCCGAACGCTGCTGAGCAAGAACACGGCGCGACCGATGCCGGCGACGCATGGCGGCGTTTCTATCCCCACGCACGCAACGCAGCGGATATACTTGACCCCAGGAGTCGGGAACTCTATATCCCGTCCAACGCACGGGTATACGGGCCGGCGGCGGCACTCCGCACCGGCCATTGATATACGGACGGCTGCACCATGTTCAAGCGAATTTGGGAAGATATCGGCTGCGTGTTCGGCCGCGACCCTGCGGTCCGCTCCCGGATCGAGGTGTTCTTCTGCTATCCGGGCTTCCACGCGCTGCTCTTCTATCACCTGTCGCACGGCCTCTGGCGGAGCGGCTTCCGCCTGCTCGGCCGCTTCGTGTCCCACGTCGGCCGCATGGTCACGGGCATCGAAATTCATCCTGGCGCTCAGATCGGCCGCCGCCTCTTCATCGACCACGGGATGGGCGTGGTCATCGGCGAGACCTCGGTGATCGGCGACGACGTGACGCTCTATCACCAGGTGACGCTCGGCGGCGTCACCTGGTCGCCGGGCAAGCGGCATCCGACGGTGGGCGATGGCGTAGTGGTGGGCGCGGGCGCCCAGGTGCTGGGTCCGATCACGGTCGGGCGCGATGCGCGCATCGGCGCCAACGCGGTGGTGCTCAAGGACGTGCCGCCCGGCGCCACAATGGTGGGCATTCCGGCGCGGGCTGCCGGTCCCACCGAGGCGAAGACGGAGGCGTCGTCGTTCGATGCCTACGGCACGCCATCGCCGGATATCGCCGATCCGACGACACGCGCCGTCGACAAGCTGCTGGCCGAGGTCCGCACGCTCAGAGAGCGCGTGGAGGAGCTGGAGCAGGCCGCAGCCGCGGAGCCCGAGGCCGCGCCGCCGTCCGAGGGCGAAGCCGAGGAGGCTGCGACACCGCTCGGCCGCCGTGCTGCGGGCGGCTAGGAGCGGCCCGTGAAGCTCGGCACCAGGGGCCGTTACGCGGTGATGGCGATGGCGGAGCTCGCGATGCGCTCGGGCGGCGCAGGCGAGGCCCGGCCCGTCACCCTCGCCGAGATCGCGGCGCGGCAGGAAATCTCGCACTCCTATCTGGAGCAGCTCTTCGGCCGCTTGCGCCGGGCCGGCCTGGTGCGGAGCGCGCGCGGGCCGGGCGGGGGCTACCGGCTGGCGCGGCCTGCGGCGGAGCTCAGGATCGCCGACATCGTGGTCGCGGTGGACGAGAACCTGCGGGCCACGCGCTGTCCGCCGGGCTCCGGCAAGGGCTGCATGAAGGACGCGAAGCGCTGCGTCACCCACGATCTGTGGGATGAGCTCGGCATTCACATCCACGGCTTTCTCAGCGCCGTCTCGCTCGAAGACGTCTGCGCGCGCCGGGTGCTCGGCATGAGCGACCGGCTCTCGGGCGTCGAGCGCGGCCAAATGGTGCAGGCGGCGGAATGAGCGCTTCGGGCCCGATCTATCTCGACTACAACGCCACGGCGCCGATCAAGCCACAGGTGGTGGAGGCGGTGGCCGAGGCGATGATGCTGGCCGGCAATCCCTCGTCGGTCCACGGCTTCGGCCGCGACGTGCGCAAGCGCATCGAGGACGCGCGCGAGCAGATCACCGCCCTGGTCGATTGTGGCCCGGCGGAGCTGATCTTCACCGCCGGCGGCACCGAGGCCAACAACACCGCGCTGCGCGGCGCCGGCCGGCGGGCGCTCATCGTCAGCGCCATCGAACATCCGGCGATCCTGCGCACGGCCGAGGCCGTGGCGGACGACCTGGTGGTCCTGCCGGTGGATGGCGAGGGCGTGCTCGACCTGGGCGCGCTTGACGAGGCGCTCGAAGGCCACGGGCCGGAGGCACTGGTCTCGGTGATGCTCGCCAACAACGAGACCGGCGTAATTCAGCCGGTCGCCGAGATCGCGGCGCGGGCGAAGGCCGCGGGCGCGCTGGTCCATTGCGATGCGGTGCAGGCGCCCGGCCGGATTCCGATCTCCTTCGCCGGACTCGGCGTCGACATGATGAGCATCGCGGCCCACAAGTTCGCCGGCCCGAAGGGCATCGGCGCGCTCGTCGTGCGCTCAGGCCTGGATATCGCGCCCCTCATCACCGGCGGCGGGCAGGAGCGGGGCCTGCGCGGCGGCACCGAGAACGCCGCCGGAATCGTCGGCTTCGGTGCGGCAGCCGCGCTTGCCCGGGACGACCTCGCACGGGCGGGTGAGATCGCGGCCCTGCGCGACCGGCTGGAGGCGCGGCTGCGCGAGACCGAGCCCGACGTCGTCATCTTCAGCGAAGGGGCCAATCGCCTGCCCAACACAAGCTGCCTCACCATGCCGGGCGTGCAGAGCGAAACGCAAGTCATGGGCCTCGATCTCGCGGGCGTCGCGGTGAGCGCGGGCTCCGCTTGCTCCTCCGGCAAGGTCGAATCCAGCCACGTGCTGCGCGCGCTCGGCGCGCCCGACGCCATCGGCGGCTGCGCCATCCGGGTCAGCATGGGCTGGGCCACGACCGAGGACGAGATCGAGCGCTTTCTGGGCGCCTGGCGGGCGCTCTATGCGGGCCTCACCAACCGCTGGAAGGCCGGCGTCTCGGCCGCCGCAGGATAGGCAGCAGACCGCCCGTGCCCTCCATGACTTTCATCGACCCCGATGGCACCCGCCACGAGGTCGAGGCGCCCATCGGCGACTCCGTGCTGGATATCGCATTCCGCCACGGCATCGACATCGAGGGCGCGTGCGAGGGTGCGATGGCGTGTTCGACCTGCCACGTCATCGTCGACTCGGCCTGGTACGGCAAGCTCGAGGAGATGTGCGAGGACGAGGAGGACATGCTCGACCTCGCGCTCGGCCTCACACGCACCTCGCGCCTCGGCTGCCAGATCGTCATCACCCAGGCGCTCGACGGGCTGGTGGTGACGCTCCCGGCCGAAACCAGCAACATGATGTGATGGGGGAGGGGTGCCCGGCGCCCCATCCCACGCAGGCCAGACGAAGAGCGTGGCGATGACGCAGGCTGAGACGGGTTTTTTCACGGCGCTGCGCGAGGCCGCCGGGGACGACTGGCCGGACTACGTCGAGCACCCCTTTGTGCAGGGCCTCGGCGACGGCACCCTGCCGGAGGCCGCGTTCCGCCACTACCTGGTCCAGGACTACCTCTTCCTGATCCAGTTCGCCCGCGTCTACGGGCTCGCCGCCTACAAGGCGGATACGCTGGCCGAGATCCGCGAGGCGTCCGCCGGCCTCAAGGCCCTGGTCGAGGTCGAGATGGACCTGCACCGCGCCTATTGCGCGGACTGGGGGATCGCGGAAGACGCGCTCGAAGCGGTCGAGGCCGATGGCGCGACGCTCGCCTACACGGCCTATGTGCTGGAGCGCGGGCTCGCGGGCGACCTGCTCGACCTGCGGGTGGCGCTCGCGCCCTGCGTCATCGGCTACGGCGAGATCGGCGCCCGGCTCGCGGCCGACCCCGCCACCCGCACCGAGGGCAACCCCTACGCCTCCTGGATCGAGATGTACGCCGGTGACGACTACCAGGCGTTCATGCGGACAGAGGTCGAGGCGCTGAACGCGCTCGGGGCGCGCCGCGGCGGCTCCGCGCGCTTCGCCGGGCTCGCCGCCACCTTCCGCACCGCGACCCGGCTGGAGGCGGCGTTCTGGCAAGCGGGCCTCGACGCCGCCGGAGCCTGACGCACGCGCGAGTTGATGTCCCGCACGCGGGACCTTTCAGGCCCGCGCGACCCTGAAACATGGTGCGGGGTACGGCGCGCGGTGCCGGTATCAGGATAGTGTTGCGATGACGGGAAGCACACAGGGCGCGGCGGGCTGCGCGAGGGGGCGCGGCTCGGCCGTGCGGCTCACCGTGACTCCCGAGGCGAGAGGCGTGGCGGACGCGGCTGCTGTCATGCTCGCGGCGATCGAGGGAAGGTGTTGGCGATGAGCCCACGGCCTCGTCGCCCTTATCCGGCCCCCGGCTTCCCACGATCCCAGTCGTCCCGCCGAATCCCGGCGAATCCCGCCAAATTTTTGTTACCGCCCATCCCGCGCGGGCTGCCGGACACGTGGTTGCGCCGCTCCCGCGCGCGCTTATAGTGCGCGCCATGCCCGCAGACACCCTCGATCTCGGCCTCAGCCGTGGCGCACGCGTGGTGGTCGCCATGTCCGGCGGCGTCGATTCGTCGGTCACCGCAGCGCTCTTGGCGGAGGCGGGCTACGAGGTGGTCGGCATCACGCTGCAGCTCTATGCGGCGGGCGGGCCGCGGGCGCGCCCCGGTGCCTGCTGTGCCGGAGAGGACATCTACGACGCCCGCCGGGTCGCGGACCGGCTCGGCATCCGCCACTACGTGCTCGACTTCGAGGCGCGCTTCAAGCAAGCGGTGATCGACGACTTCGCCGACTCCTATTTGCGCGGCGAGACGCCGATCCCCTGCGTGCGCTGCAACGAGCGGGTGAAGTTCCGCGACCTGCTGGCGCTCGCCCGCGACCTCGGCGCGGACGCGCTCGCCACCGGCCACTACGTGCGGCGCGTGGCGGGACCGGAGGGGCCCGAGCTCCACCGCGCGGTCGATGGCGCCAGGGATCAGAGCTACTTCCTCTTCGCCACCACGCAGGCGCAGCTCGAATTCCTGCGCTTCCCCCTCGGCGACATGCCGAAGGAGCACGTGCGGGCGCACGCGGAACGGCTCGGCCTCGCCGTCGCCGACAAGCCGGACAGCCAGGACATCTGCTTCGTGCCCTCCGGCCGCTATGCCGGCGTGATCGAGCGGCTCCGCCCCGGTGCCGCCGAGCCGGGCGATATCGTGGACCAGGAGGGCCGCGTGCTCGGCCGCCACGAGGGCATCATCCACTACACCGTAGGCCAGCGCCGCGGCCTCGGCATCGCAGGGCCCGAGCCGCTCTACGTGCTCGCGGTCGATGCCGCGCGCCGGGAGGTCGTGGTCGGCCCGCGGGCGGCATTGTTGCGTGACCGGGTTATCACCGGCCCGCTCGCATGGATCGGTGGCGATGCGCCCGCGCCCGGCGAGGAGCGGGCGGTGGTGGCGCGGCTCCGCTCCAGCCATCCCGGCGCGCCGGCGCGGCTGGCGGGGAAGGCCGACGGCACCGCCGAGCTCACGCTGGACGAGCCGGAGCCCGCGACCGCGCCGGGGCAGGCCTGCGTCCTCTATGACGGCGACCGCGTGCTCGGCGGCGGCTGGATCACCGGCACCGGGCGGAGCGCCCTGCCTGCGGGCCGCAACGACCACGCCGACCTGGCCGCGATGGCCGCCGCCTGACGACGCGCCCGTGAGTCCCAACGACCCGGCGTTTACCCTGCGCGCCCCGGCCTTCGCGAGCGGCGAGGGCCCGTGACCGAGCCCCGGCTGATTACTGAGAGCGCTCCGCTCGCCGCGCTCTGCGCGTCGTGGCAGGAGGCCGAGTTCGTCACGGTCGATACCGAGTTCATGCGCGAGAGCACCTATCGCGCCAAGTTGTGCCTGCTGCAGATCGCCCCGGCTGAGGGGGAGCCGGTCGCCGTCGACCCGCTCGCGAACGGAATCGATCTCGCGCCGCTCTACGATCTGCTGGCGCGGGCGCCGGTGCTCAAGGTCTTCCACGCGGCCAGGCAGGATGTCGAGGTGCTGCTGCCCCTTGCCGGCGGCGTGCCGCATCCGCTCTTCGACACCCAGATCGCCGCCATGGTGTGCGGCTTCGGCGATTCGGTTGGCTACGAGACGCTGGTCGCCAGGCTCGCGCGCGGGCGCATCGACAAGACCCAGCGCTTCACCGACTGGGCACGCCGCCCGCTCACCGAGCGCCAGTTGCGCTACGCTCTCTCCGACGTGAGCCACCTGCGCGTGGTCTACCGCAAGCTCGCGGCGAAGCTGGAGCGCACCGGCCGGCGATCGTGGCTCGACGAGGAGCTGGCGATACTCACGGACCCCGCCACCTACGAAGCGCTGCCCGAAGAGGCGTGGCGGCGGATCAAGGTGCGCGGCGGCGACCGGCGCTTCTTCGCGATCCTGCGCGAGGTCGCGGCCTGGCGCGAGACCGAGGCTGACCGGCGCGACAAGCCCCGCCCGTGGGTCATGCGCGACACGGCGCTCACCGAGATCGCGGCGCAGCGCCCGCGCACCGCGAAGGAGCTCGCCAAGCTGCGCTCGGTGAGCCAGAGAACCGCCGAGAGCGCCACGGGTGCTGCGGTGCTGGCCGCGGTCGGGCGCGGCCTCGCGCTCTCCGACGAGGACTGTCCGACGCTGCCACCCCGGCCGGAAAAGCCTGCGGCGCCAGCGGCCTTGACCGACCTCCTCAAGGTGCTTCTCACCTTCAAGAGCGAGGAGACCGGCGTCGCCCGAAAGCTGATCGCCAGCGCCGACGACCTGGACCGGATCGCGCGCGGCGAGACCAATGGCGTCCCGGCGTTACAGGGCTGGCGGCGGTCGCTCTTCGGCGATGCCGCGCTCGATCTCGTGCACGGCCGGCTTGCGCTCGCGGTGGAAGGGGGCGCGCTTCGGCTGCTCCCCTGCGACGGAGCCGGCGACCGCGCGCCGGCGTCGGTTCAGCCGCCGGCTGCGGTGGGGAAGGGGTGAGCGCGTCCGCCGCCTGGTTCGATCCGTCGCGACTCACCGGCGACGACCCGCGGCCCTTCTACAGAATCGGACCGGCCAGCGCCCATCCGCACTTCGTGCTGGTGTGCGACCACGCCAGCAACGCGGTCCCGGCCCATATGGAGCGCCTCGGCCTCGACCAGGCGGAGCTCGACCGCCACATCGGCTGGGACATCGGCGCGGCGGTGGTCACCAGAGCGCTCAGCGCCCTGCTCGATGCGCCGGCCTACCTCTCCGGCTACTCGCGCCTGCTCGTCGATTGCAACCGCCCGGTGGGGAGCCCCACGGCGATGCCCGCGGTGAGCGACGGCACGGTGGTGCCGGCCAACCGGTCGATCGCGCCGGAGGAGGCCGCGGCGCGGACCGACGCATTCTTCCGCCCCTACCACGACGCCATCGCCGCGTGCCTCGACCGGGCGATCGGGTTTGGCGCGGTGCCGATCCTGGTCGCGGTCCACAGCTTCACGCCGGTCTTCGATGGCTTCGCCCGGCCGTGGGAGGTTGGGCTGCTCTACGAGCACGACGACCGGCTGGTGCAACCGTTGAAGGAGGCGCTGGCCGCGCTCCGCCCCGGGCTTACCATCGGCGACAACGAGCCCTACGCCATCGTGGGCCCGTCCGACTACTCGATTCCGGTGCACGGCCAGGGGCGCGGCCTGCCCCATATCGAGATCGAGCTGCGTCAGGACCTGATCGGCACGCAGGAAGGCGCCGAGGCCTGGGCCGAGACTCTCGCCGTCGCGTTCAAGCAGGTGCGGACGGCGCTGGCGCCGCTCGCGATCGAGAACCGGGTGCCTGCGGGCGCCGAATGAGCCCTCCGCCCGCAGTGGTGCGAGCGGAGGGGATTGGTAACGCGTTGTTTGCCCTTACTCGGGCTGCGGCACGATCCTGAGGTAGGGTTTCGGGGCCTTCCAGCCGTCGGGGTAGGTCTTCCTGGCCTCCTCGTCGGAGACCGCCGGCACGATGATCACGTCCTCGCCCTGCTTCCAGTTCACCGGCGTCGCCACCTTGTGCTTCGCCGTGAGCTGGCAGGAATCGAGCACGCGCAGCACCTCGTCGAAGTTGCGGCCGGTGCTCATCGGGTAGGTGAGGGAGAGCTTGATCTTCTTGTCCGGCCCGACGAGGAAGACGGTGCGGACGGTGAGGTTGTCCACCGCCGTGCGCCCCTCCGAGGTCGTGCCCGCACCCGCCGGAAGCATCTGGTAGAGGGTCGCGATCTTGAGCTCGGGGTCGCCGATCAGCGGGTAGTTCACCGCGTGACCCTGCGTTTCCTCGATGTCCTTCGACCAGGCGTGGTGATCGCTCACGCCGTCGACGCTGAGCCCGAGGACCTTGCAGTTGCGCTTCTCGAACTCCGACTTGAGCCCGGCCATGTAGCCGAGCTCGGTGGTGCACACCGGCGTGAAGTCCTTGGGGTGGGAGAAAAGAATGGCCCAGCCGTCGCCGATCCAGTCGTGAAAGTCGATCGAGCCTTCGGTGGTGTCTGCGGTGAAGTTGGGTGCCTCGTCGCCAATCCTCAGTGCCATTGCCTGATGTCTCCTCCTGAGCGGCCGCGCGCCGCGCTTGGGCAGGCCGCGGTCTGGTCAAACTGGGGTCGAACGGCCCCACGCGCGCCGTGGCGGCCGCCGATAGACGACAATGTGGTGAGCGCAACCCGCCGCGCAAGCGCCTTTTGCAGGCGCCTGCGCGGGGAAATGCGGGATCAGAGCTGGGAGAGCATGTGCTCCGCGCTGCTAACCACCATCTCCGTCGGGTTCTCTTCCACGTTGAGGACCGTGATCGTGCCGTCGTCGACGATCATGGAGAAGCGGGTCGTCCGCTCGCCGAGCCCGAAGCCGCGTGCGTCGAGGGTCAGCCCCGTCGCCCGCGCGAACTCGCCGTTGCCGTCGGCCAGCATGTCAATGGCGCCGCCGGCGCCCGTATTCTCGCCCCAGGCCTTCATCACGAAGGCGTCGTTGACCGACACGCAGGCGATCTGGTCCACGCCCTTGGCCTTGAGCGCATCGGCCTGCGCCAGGAAGCTCGGCACATGCTTGGCCGAGCAGGTCGGCGTGAATGCACCGGGAACGGCGAAGAGCGCCGTCTTCTTGCCGCCGAAATAGTCGTCGCTCGATACGTCGGAGAGCCCGTCCGCCGTCAACATCTTGAAGTTGACCGACGGCATCTTGTCGCCCGCGCTCACTGCCATTGTTTCCCTCTCCTCTTGGATGTTCGGTTGCCGGGCCGACCCCGGTTGGCGCGCACTATGCGAAGAGCGCATCGGGAATGCAAACCCGGTGCGGGTCGCCGCTTCGCATGCGCGGCCAGCGCCTCCGCGGGTTCCGTTTTCCGCCGCGTGCGATGGCCAGCATGTGGAAGCGCAGCATGGCCGGGAGCGCGTGGACCACCTGCGCCTGATTGCGCCGGTCGCGGATGCAGCCTGCCAGGGTCCCGGCCAAGCCTAAGCTGCGTTCCGCCTCGCGCAGCAGGACTAGGCCGCCGTCAGACGAGATCAGGCCACCATCGAAGGCGGCGCTCACCTTCTTGCGTTGGACGCCTGGCAGATCGAAGGGGAGAAGGCTATCGTCGGTCATGGCGGGCGTGGCAGATTCGTTGTTCGGAGAGGAAGACGCCTCGACAACGAATTCCCACGCGATGGCAACGGCTTACGCCACGTTCGCCACCCCAAAATCAGACCCGATGCGAATAATCCGGGATACCGCTTATGCACATAGCTCCGGTTACGAGGCTTGGCCACCACATATTGAGTTTGAGGTTGGGGTGATCGAACGGCTAAAATGTTCGCTGTTCGTTCGCACGCCTGGAGCCCTCAGATGAGACCAGTCCCCGATAGCCTCCTCGCCTTCCAGCGTCTGTTTCCGAACAATAACGCCTGCGCGGCCTGGCTGATGGAAATGCGCTGGCCAGACGGCTTCGTCTGTCCCTCGTGCAGCCACGACAAGGGATGGGCGCTGCGCGGCAAAGCCCACACCTTCGAGTGCGCCGGCTGCCGACGCCAGACCTCGGTGACGGCCGGGACGATTATGCACGCCAGCAAGCTGACGCTGACTGTCTGGTTCTGGGCTGCCTACTTGATGGCGACCCATTCCAACGGCATCTCCGCCCTGCAACTCCAGAAACAACTCGGCATCGCCTCCTACCGCAGCGCCTGGCTGCTCGCTCACAAGCTGCGTCAGGCGATGGTCGACCCCGAGCGCAATCCACTGTCGGGTCTGGTTGAAATCGACGAGGCCAGCCTCCCCTTTCGCACCAAGAGCGATCCCCCCGGCCCCGCAAGGGGGCGCAGTCACGACGGCAAAATGCTGATCATCGGCGCCATCGAACTCAGGAACCAAAACACGCCCGGCCGCCTGCGGCTGGCCGAAATCTCCTCCTACGGCGCCACTGACCTCAGCCACTTCGTCGAAACCGCCGCCGACCTCGACGCCACAGCGAAAACCGACGGCTGGCCTGGCTACGCCAGAGTTCCCGCAGATCGCCACGACGTCCATGTCGTCGGCAAGACCCCCGCTCATCTCGTCCTGCCCTGGATCCATCAGATCTTCTCCAACCTCAAGGGCTGGGCACGAGGCGTCTACCACGGGCTGCGCCGCAAGCATCTGCAAGCCTACCTCGACGAGTTCGTCTTTCGCTTCAACAGACGAAAAACCCGAAACGCCGCCTTCCGCTCCCTCTTCGCCCTCGCACTCAAAGCCAAACCAATGACCTACAACATGCTGATCAAACCGGAACCAAGTGCATAAGCGGTTCCGGGATAATCAGTTTGGCTTTCTTGAGATAATCTTGGACAGCACAAGGTGATTACGATCGCCTTGCTGGCGATAGGAGATAGTGTCTGCGTACTTGCGAACGAGATAAAGGCCGAGAACTCCCGATGATTGACTTTGTAGATGTGAGTCGAAGTCGTGCAGGTGGCTCTCGCTGAATGAGTCAAACATCGTACCGTCGTCAAGGATTCGGATCACAAGATTTCGCGAATCCACCCGAAATTCCATCAGGATGTCTATGTCATGCTCGTCGGCATCGTGGAATCCGTACTTGACGATATTTATGACCGCCTCTTCGAGGCATAGCTGAAGCATGTAGGTCTCTTCCTCAGGAAAGTGGTTTCGTTCCGCGAAATCGTCGATCGACTCACGGATATCAGCGCGTCCATACTCACTGTGCTTCAGAGAAAGACTGAGAACGTTATTCCCGGTCATCTCGTGCCTTTGCGGGCATGTTTACTGACGTGTTCATCGACCAGATCAAGCGAGTGCAAGGTCAATGAGAGGACTGTAGGGAGCCTCGAACCCCTTGCCGCCCAACGAATGATGGGGTGTAAGCACAATTATGGAATGGTGGGCCCCTTGAATGGATACAGCATGCACGGGGGTTATCGGAATTCGAAAACAGTTGTCGGGATCAGTACCGTGACGGGGGAATACCTGCGAGCGGCAAGACCAACTGCACCAGCTCCACCTGCCTGGATATCCCGTGCTTGTTGCAGATGTGATGCAAGTGCCAGCGGATGGTGCTTTCTCTGCGGCCCGTGGTCGAGGCGATTTCCTGCACCGTCTTGCCTTCGGCCAGCAACGCTGCCACCTGGCCTTCGGCCGGCGTCAGGCCAAGGGACTCAGCCACCAGCTCGGGATTGATCCGTGCCCGGCTCGCCGGATCGACGACCAGCACGAGCGCGGCGACATGCAGGGAAGGGAAGTCATGTTCGCCGTCTCCCGCCGGGCTGATATGCAACACCAGCCGCGGCAGGACCGACGGTCGCTTCACGGTCATCGAGCCGCTGGCGCCCTGGCCGCCGGAGCGGGGTAATGCGCGTTCCAATAGCTCTCGGAGATGAGCATCGTCTGGCGGCGACCACGCCCGCAAGATACCACCCTGGTCGCGTAGCCCGTCGCTTCTGCGCAGGAGGTCTTGGACCACGTCGTTTGTCGCCACGATTCGTCCTCGCCGGTCCAGTTGGATGACGCCGCACCCGCTGTGGTCGAGCAGCCCGGAAAGCGACGTACCCAAGGCACTGGAATCGACCAGTGCCTGCCGGACACCCACGAACTGGCGGATGTGGGGCAGGAGACGCTCGATCATGTCGATCTGCCAGGACGACCAGTCGGTCCCGTCGATACTGTCCGCGATCGACCAGACAATGCGGGTGCCAGGAGGGCCATTCAGGCGCACGGTCAAAGCGTTCTGATAGCCGAATTGGGGCAGCATTTCGTTGTAGGCAGGAGAGGTTTTTTGCTCCTGTTCGGTAAAGAGGTCCCTAACGTGAACCACTTGGCTGTCGTGCAACCGCCTGACCCGTGGAACGGCCTCGTCCCAAGGATAGTATTCGTCAATATAAACACGTTCCAGTTCTTTATTGCGCTGGCCGTGATAGCAGAGTCTTATAAAAAAGAGCTGGGGATTTTCACTAAAGTGTTCGTAGCCGTAGAAAAGAGTATTGCTCTTGACCCGGCAGGCGCCGTCAATCAGGGCGGAGGCAACCGACCAGTGGGTGTCGTTGAACGCGGCACGGCTCAGCGCCGCCACGATTCGATTCAGGTCGTCGTGTTGGCTCATGACGGGTCAACGCCCTCTTCTCTCACCGAATTTCCCTGGTCATGTCGCCTAACTCCATCGGCTACCACGGGCGGTGGGCCACAGGGCGATCCGAGAGCCGGGTCTTGCCGGTCGCACAAGTCCTGCTGTGTGACGGGGATGGTCTTAGCGATTGCACCCCGCGCGGCCTTAGTGCCCTCCTAACGGCTGCTGCGTCGACGACCGACGGGCTCGGGCACTGCACATTGCCTACAGACCGTCCAGCGTTGCGCATTATGGCGACCTCCAGCATGAGCCACGCGTGCTGCAGTATGTGCCAAGCATCTTATGGGGGCGAGCCGACCGCGAAGCCAATCAAATGATGGGGTATCAGCACGTTTGTCGAGTGGCGTGCGCCCCCAAGAGGCTTGGAATGAGCGGCGAAGCTTCCGGGATTCGAAGATCGTTGTCGGGATCAATCCCGTGACCACGGAACATCCGCGAGCGACAAGGCCAACTGCACCAGCTCCACTTGCCTGGAGATCCCGTGCTTGTTGCAGATGTGATGCATGGTGGCCGTGCACGGCATCGCAGGTGTCGTCGGTATCGAGGGTGATGGCGGCGGGAAGGGCTGGGAAGGAGGGGCAGAAGAGATCGACCAGCGCCGCCGTCACGCGTGCCACCTCGATGCGGGACGGCGCGTTCTCCAGGCGGCTCATGGTGGGCTGCGAGCAGAGCGCGCCCCCGCTCTCCGGCGCTTTTCCTGAGGCGAGCTTAGAGGGTCCGCGCGGAGCGCGTCGCAGCCCTCGGCATCCTCCCACGGGACCGGCTTCGCCGGGCCGAGGACAGGCTCCACCGCAGGCGATGGCCAGTATGCGGAAGCGCAGCGTGGCCGCGAGTGAGTGGACCACCTGCGCCTGATTGCGCCGGTCCCGGATGCAGCCTGCCAGGGTCTCGGCGAGGCGCAAGCGGCGTTCCGCCTCGCGCAACAGGACGAGGCCGCCGTCGGACGAGATCAGACCGCCATCGAAGGCGGCGCTCACCTTCTTGCGTTGGACGCTTGGCAGATCGAAGGGGAGAGAGCTATCGTCGGTCATGGTGGGCGTGGCGCTTTCGTTGTTCGGAGAGGAAGACGCCTCGACAACGAATTCCTACCCCGTAGCAACGGCTTACGCTACGTCCGCCACCCCAAAATCAGACCCGATGCGAATAATCCGGGCTAGCGCACATCACGCGATTCTGTGGCATTCCATGTCATGGCCTGCCTCAGATAATATACCGCGTAATCAGTAGGATATCTCCAAATCCCGGTTCTTGCAGTCGCGCGAAAGCTCCGTTAGTCTCATTCGCCACGTGGGACAGAATGTGGAACAGACTCTTGGCCAAGCAGCTCACCGCAGCCTTCGTGCGCACCGTCAACGCCCCAGGCAAGTACCACGACGAGCATGGACTGATCCTACGTGTCGTCCTCTCCGAGCGAAAGCAATGGGTCTCGAAATCCTGGGTCCAGCGCCTCGTGATCCACGGCCGGCGGCGCGACCTTGGGCTCGGGGCCTATCCGCTCGTGGGGCTGGCCGATGCGCGCGAGCGCGCTCTGGACAACCGTCGCATCGCCCGTTCCGGCGGCGACCCGCGCGCGCGGCCCCCCGCCGCCGCGCCGACCTTCGAGGAGGCCTTCGAGGCCGTCCTTGCCGTCAAGGCTCCGGCATGGAAGAGCCCTACTTCGCAGATTTCATGGCGCCAGACGATGCGTCTCTATGTCTTCCCGCACATCGGAAGCCGAGGCGTCGACACCCTCACCACCAGCGACATGCTCTTGGTCCTCACGCCGCTTTGGAACGAAAAGCCGCCGACCGCGAAGCGGGTGCTGCAACGCACGAGTTCGGTGTGCCGGTGGGCGATCGCCGAAGGGTATCGCAGCGACGATCCGACGGCGAACGTGACGAGCGTTCTACCCAGGCACAAGGGTGAGGAGAAACACCATGAGGCGATGCCGTACGTGCAGGTCGGCGCGTTTCTTGTACGCGTCCGAGAGGCATCGGTTCCGCTACCGCGACGGCTCGCGCTGGAGTTTCTCACCCTGACCGCGGCGCGCACGAGCGAGGTGCGGCTGATGACTTGGGACGAGGTGGACATGGACGCCCGGACTTGGACGGTGCCCGCGGCGCGGATGAAGATGATGCGGGAGCATCGGGTGCCGCTCGCCGAGCGCGCGGTGGCGATTCTCGATGAAGCGCGCGGGCTTCCCCGCCACGGCTCCCGGTGGGTGTTTCCGGGCACCGGCGGTGCGGAGTTGAGTCAGATGGCGCTGCTGCGCACCATGCGCATGCTGGGCGAGGCGGCGGCCACGCCGCACGGGATGCGCTCGGCGTTTCGTGATTGGTGTGGCGAGCGGTCCGACGCGCCGCACGCCGTGATCGAGGCCGCCCTTGCGCATGTGGTGCGCAACAAGGCCGAGGCCGCCTACGCGCGGTCGGACCTGTTCGAGCGGCGCCGGGCGCTGATGGAGCAATGGGCGGTGTACCTTCGGTCATGATATTTGCGGTGGGTGATGGTCGCTGGGTCGCATGTCGCGGCTCGCGCCCGGGACAAGGTCATGGGGGCACACTCCTGTCGAGATTCGGCTTGTCGTGTGGGTTGCTCGACCTGTCCCCGCTCGAAGTGCCGCGCTTCCTACGCGGCGATTTCGTGAAGATTCGCTGCTGCCTGCTCCGCATGACCGACAGCGGGCGACCGCCCGTCGTATCGAACACAAGCACTTCCACCGGCGAGGTCTCGACCAGGGCCTCGATGTCGGCCCGGGCGCGGCGCTCGTCGCAGTGGGTGACGGTGATGTCACGATGAGCTCAACGCGGTTGAATCCGAAAGGCTCGGCGCGCTTGTCTTGACGTGCCCGGTCTGTCTTCCACTGATGCTGTGTCACAAACGTTCCATAGCCAGACGACTGTGAATGGACCGCGGTGCGATGGCCCGCGACGGAAAGGGTGTCGGGGCGCGGTTGGCAAGGCATGCGCTTCCAATCGCAGCCATGCTTAGTCCTTCGGATTCTGTCGCGCATCTTCACACTCGCGGAGGTCTGGGGTCTGCGTCCGGACGGCTCCAACCCGTGCAGGCACGTCAAGCGATTCCGGGAAGAGAAGCGCGAGCGGTTCCTGTCGGATGCGGAGTATGGACGGCTTGGCGCGGCGCCGAAGCAGAGCGAGGAGGACGAGCTCAAGCCGCGTTTGGCCATCGCGGCGGTTCGCCTGCTGATGCTGACCGGCTGCTGGAAGTCCGAAATCCTGACGCTGCGGTGGGAATACGTCGACTTGGAGGCCGGGGAGTTGCGGCTACCGGATTCGAAGACCGGAGCGAAAGTAGTGCATCTCGGTAACCCGGCGATCTCCGTGTTGCAAGGCATCTAACCCGCATGTTGCATGAAGGTGACGATTTTGTTTTCTGGCGCGTTGTTTCGCTTTCTTCGGAGCGTTTTCGAGAGGTCGGTCGGCGGTTGACGGCCCGGAGGGTTGGTGCGGAGCGGCGGACAGGGACATTTCAGTGATTTTCAAGCCGCGCGGGCGGAGCGAAGCGCAACGCGCCGCTCCGGGACCGGATTGGGGGTCGTTGTCGTGGACGCGGCCGCGCGGAGCGACGCTATCCGGCGGTCAGCCGATGCACCAGGAGCCGGAACACGGCCTGGTCGGGGCAGGCGCTGGACAGCCGCACCGCCACGGTGCGGGTATTTCGGGTGACGACGGCGCCGATCTTGAGCAGCCGAAGCCGCAGCGTTTGGCATTGCGCTCGGGCCAGGTCCGTCCCCCGCAGCGCGGTGCGGCGCATCGTTTCGAGCAAGGTGTAGGCCAAGGCGGCCAGCAACACCCGGTACTGGTTCGTCCACCACTTCGAGCTCGAGGTGCGGTCGGCAAACAGAGCCAGTTGCTGCTCCTTGATCCGGTTTTCCATGTCGCCGCGCGCGCAGTACACCCGCTCATAGAGTTTGTCCGCCTCACCGTCGAGGTTGGTCACGATGAAACGCGGGTTTCGCCCCTTGGGACCGTGCTCGATGCGGGCGATGACCCGCCGGGTGCGCCGCCAGCTCCGCGCCGCGTACTGAAACTCCTGGAACAACCGACTCTTCGCTCCGGTCGCCTCGAACCCGTCCCGGGCGACCTCGCACGCCACCTGAACCTCGCGTTCGAGAACCGCATTTCGGGCCAACCCCACGATGTACCGTACGTCGTTGCGATCGCACCAATCGAGCATCCGGTGCCGGCAGAACCCCGAGTCGCCCCGAAACACGATACGAACACCGGGCCACGCCTGGCGCAACCGTTTGACCAACAGCGACAATATCGACCAGGCATGCTTCGACGCATCGATGTTCGAGGGCCGAAGGTACGCGACCAGCAACTGCTGGCCGCAGAACACGTACAGCGGCAGAAAGCAGTACCCGTCGTAGTACCCGTGGAAGAACCGCCCGGGCTGGCGACCGTGCACCGGGTCGTCGGTCGCGTCGAAGTCCAGCACCAGTTCCTCGGGAGGGCGCGCGAACGAGGCGATGAATTGCTCCAGCAGTTCGCGATGAATCGCAATCGACCACTGTCGCTCGGCCCGCTGCTCGAATCGGCATAGCGTCGAGGAGCTCGCCAGTAACTCGTCGCGCTCACACGCCGTCTGAACCACCGGATCGTCGCGAAGGGCGTCGTGGTCGTTCAGATCTTCGTACCCCAGTGCGATCGCGTGCACGCGTTGACGCACCATCGTCGCCACATCGTGACGAACCTTTCCGCGCTGGCGCTGATCACCGAGCGCACGCGCGACCGCCATCGTCAGCCCCATCCGCCGGTCGACCTCGCGCAATAGCAACGACCCGCCATTGGAGGAAATGGAATCGCCAAAGAAGTTCCCCTTCACCTGGCGCTTGCGGCAGTTTGAAAACGAGAACGCTTCGTGGTTACATTCTGTCACCGTCTGGCTCCTGGTTAGATCCAGCTCAAGCAACTGAATTATAACCGTTTACGGGGCCAGACGGCCTCCTTTTCACGGGATTTTCGGGCTAAAGGAATGAGGACAATCCGTGGGTTCTTCCGGGGTGCAAGACGGGAAACCGATGAGCGAACTGGATCATTACTGGCAACGCATCCGTGACCGGGCGGGATTGCAAGGCGTCCGGGTCCATGACTTGCGCCACTCGTACGCGAGTGGTGGATTGTTGGTTGGAGAAGGACTTCCCATGATTGGAAAACTGCTGGGCCACAATCACGTACATACAACTGCGCGCTACGCCCATCTAGCAAACGACCCGCTAAAATCGGCAGCCAATCGAATCGCTTTGAGGATTGCTGAGGTGGCAGGTTGAAGCCTTGCGTCCACATTTCAAGTGAGCTGGTGCATTGAATGCTTATTGTTCGGCTTGTGTCGAAGTGAGTGACGGGGTTGTCTCGGCATCCGTAGTGGCCGCGCGTTCGCTCTGCTGCTCAGATGGTTCGGAAGCCATAAGTTGCTTAGACTTGCTTCGAATGGCGTCCGCAATTGGGGCAAGTTCCGCCGGCCCGGAAAACAACCTACTGTCTAGGATTTTCGCAATGTCTTCAGGTTCCATAGTTGCAAGGAATTTGAATATTCGAGGGATACCGCTAACTCTGGACTTCGATTTGAGCTCATCAATCCCGTAAGCGTCAAAAAAACTACGAAGATCCGCAAGTGTCGGCAGGAAGGATCCACATTCAAACTCCTTTGCCGCACGTTCGATTACGAGAGTTTTGTCCTTGGGCAGATCTAGGGCGCGAACATATTCTACGGCCGAAGGGCGAGGTTTGGATCTAGCCCCTCTATTTCGGGCGTGCGTTGGCGCACCGCGTTTCATCGATAATTCCACCCCGGCCTGTGAGGGTGCAATTTCGCATAGTGCACCATACACTTTCTCGAACCCGAATCGTTCGACCATTGACGCCAGAGTCGTACGGAGATCGTGTTCCACCGGAGTCCTCCTCAGCCGTCCTGGGTTACGAGACCAAGTCGCTTAAAGAACTCGCGGGCGAACTGCGGGAACAATACGGAATTACCTGGGTGCCGATAGTCGCCTCGCATCTGCTTCGGAAAACCCCTTGAATGAGGAATCTGGTTACGAAAAAGTTTCCACCCGTTTTCTTTTGCTTCCTTCTTCAAATCTCTAAGTGCTGCTTGCTTTTCTGGACCTCCGTCATTTCCTCCATCGTAGAACGCATTGTTGATGACCACACCCACTACGTCGATCGTGTGGCCTCTGTTTCTGTTTCGGAATGCATCTAGAGACTGCTGCAACAAGGGGAATCCTATTGTTGCGAAATACTCCGGCCTAACCGGTACCAGGACGAAACGTGATGCATGGTAAGCAGCCGTGGTGAATACTGATTCCGTTGGCGCACAATCTATCAAGACAAGATCCTTATTCTGAAAATTCTCGGCAATGCACTTTGCCAACACTCCAGCGTCGGGCTTCAGTGACTCCGTGAGATGGTTTGAGAAGTCGAATCTGGAGGGAATCAAGTCAAGACGCCCCCCCTTTTTTCTCCGAAATATGGGAACGACGGTATCTTTGATCTTTAACTTAGTCGTTGACGGTTTGCCCGTACCCGGGGGATGCATTCCAGAGAATAACTCGACGATGGATGGAGAGGAGGATGTGAGGAACTCCCGATACGAAGTGCGCATGTAGGCTTGTGAAAGATTCGCCTGTGGATCGAGATCGACTGCCAGAACGTCCAATCCCATTTGAGTTGCGGCGTGACGGCCAAGCAGAGCGGCAATCGTCGTCTTGCCAACGCCACCCTTCAAGTTGATGATGGATACGCAGACGGGACCTGTGCTGCTCGATGTGCTCATGGTTCGCCCTACGTGGAATGGCCTCGATAGGCTACTGACCCTTGGACCGGGCCGTCAAGGAGTCGTCATTGTCCCTCGCTGGGCGGCAAACAGGGTGGGGTCAGAGTTCAGTCGGGTAAACTACTGATCCTGGCGTCGTTTCAGGTGAAGTACGGTGTCTTCGGAACGCTTGGGGTGTCTGTCAGATCACAGGACCGATTCTTCCTCTTGGCTGTTGTTGCGCGAGTCAATGGGCTGTGGGGGTAATGGTTCGGTAATGCCGTGGAGGGTCGCGCTGGGGCCGCCGCCGCGGCGCCGAGTGCCCCCGCGCGGAAGGCTGGTAACGATTTTTCCGATGCGATATCGTCGAGCGCATGGCGATTCGCGACGAGGATTTCAGCGCGGACCTGTCGATCGAGGGCGACGATGGGGTCTGGTCGCCGGCCGACGCACCCCCTGCGAGCGCACCGCCCGACTGGCATGTTCTTTACGAGCAGGAGTTCAGGCGCGCGAGAGCGGCCGAGGCCCGTGTGCAGGAACTCCTCAACGATGTTCGTCGGCTGCGTCGTGCGCTGGGGAAGCCGGAGACCGGCACCGGCAGGCCCAAGCCCGCGCCGGCGAAGAGCCGGCAGCAGGAGACGATCAAGTCGCTACGCGCGGAGTGTGGTGCTCTACGCAGAGACGTTACGCGTCTGAACAAGAAGCTGGAGCGGGAGACGCAGCGGGCGGAGGACCTCAAGGCGACGGGCAAGATGCTGTCGGGCGAGGTCATTGAGCTTCACGCGGAGTTGCGGCGGCGGCGCGATCAGACGGATCTGGTTTGCTCGTTGACCGACGAGGTCTTCTGGTTGCGCCATTCGGTGAAGGGTGCCGACGCCAGGGAGGAGACCTTGAAGGCCCGGGTGGCCAGGGTCCTGCGGGTGTCGAAAGCCCACAGGGAGGCGTTGTCCGCCGCTGCGGCCGATTTGCGCAAGGCCCTGCGGAGGTCGCGTCGCCAGAAGGCCGCGATCAAGTCGTTGGCCAGGAAGAACGCCCGGCTGCGCAAGGCCGCGAAGATGTCGCAGGCCCGGATCGGGGCGCTGGAAGCGCGGGTCTCCAAGCTTCGCGCGAGCCGGGCGGCGCTGTCCAGGAGGCTGTTCGGCAGGAAGAGCGAGAAGCAGGAGAAGCCGTCCACCGGGCGCAAGCGCGGCCAGCAGCGCGGCGCACCCGGCCATGGCCGCACCCAGCGGCCCAACCTCAAGGAGCGGAGGGAAGAGAAAGCCCCGCCCCAGGACGCGCTCATCTGTTCCTGTTGCGGCGAGCCCTACGCGCCGAACGGCGCGGAGGAGACCACCATCGTCGAGATCGAGGTCAAGGCCCACAAGCGCAGGATCGTCCGTCCCCGCTGGCGCCGGGCCTGCGAGTGCGCGTCCTCGCCCCGGGAGGTGATCGCGCCTGCGGTGCCGCGTCTGTTCGACCGCACACCCTACGGGACCAGCGTCTGGGCGCACTACTTGTACGAGCGCTACGCCTGTTTCCGCCCGCTCAAGCGGGTCGCGGCATGGATGGCCGACCTGGGCCTGACGATCTCGCCGGGGACGCTCGCCAGCAGCGTAGAGCGCTTCATCCCCGTGTTCGAACCCGTGGCGGGCGCGATCCTCGATCACCAGAACCGACAGGCGGTCCGTCACGCCGACGAGACCGGCTGGCGTATCCAGTCGCTGCGCGAGATCGGCCGGTCGAGCCGCGCGTGGCTATGGAACTCGGTCAGCGAAGATGCGGTCTACTTCCACGCCGACCCCTCGCGCTCGGCCGAGGTCGCGAAGACCTTGTTCGGCGGGAGCGCCGTCGTCGTCTTCGTGGTCTGCGATCGCTACTCCAGCTACAAGAAGATGGAGCGCGACCTCGACGGCAAGGTGATCCTCTGCTTCTGCTGGGCCCATCAACGGCGGGACTTCATCGACTGCGCGGCCGGCCACAATCGACTGACGGAATGGTGCCAGAGTTGGATCGGGCGCATCGCATCGATCTACAGCCTGAACAAGGTGCGGCTGAAACATTACGGCCCCGCTCTGGAGCGGCAGACGCCACAGTTCGACGGCGCACAGGGCGAGCTGGAGAAGGCCGTCGACGATCTGTTCGCGGTCGCCGAAGCGGAGTTGGCCGAGCTGCCGGACGGCGCGCGCGAGGCCAAGCCGCTGCGCTCGCTGCTCAACCACCGCGAGGGCCTGTGCGTCTTCGTCGACAACCCGCAGGTGCCCATGGACAATAATTTTGCCGAGAGGGCGTTCAGGGGAGCGGTCATAGGAAGACGGCTCAGCTTCGGTTCCGACAGCGAGGACGGCGCGAAGTTCACGGCGATGATGTACTCCGTCGTCGGCACTCTCGCCATGAATGGCATCGATGTCCGGCGCTGGCTGGAGGCATGGTTGAAGGCCTGCGCGAAGAATGGCGGCAAACCGCCGGACGACTTGTCGCCCTGGCTGCCGTGGTCGATGAGCGGGGCGCGGAGGCGCAAGTTCACGGCACCGGGATGACCGGCACGATCGAGTGCCGCTATTACGGGCGCGACTTCACCACCGAAGAGATGGTGCTGCTGCGCGCGCTGATCGCCGGCCCCCCGCCGCTCAACCGCCATGCGCTGTCCAAGGAGTTCTGCCGGCGCATCGGCTGGCTCAAGCCCGACGGCGGGCTGAAGGACATGATGGCCAGGGTCACCATGCTGGCCATGCACAAGGACGGACTGATCACCCTGCCGCCGCCGAGGTGGCAACCGGGCCCGCCAAAGCCGGTCGTCTTCGGACCGGACACCGAGCCGCCGCTCTTCCCCGTCCCGACGACGCTGGACGAGGTCCGCCCGCTCAAGATGCGCACCGTCGTGCGCGGCACCCGCGAGGGCAAGCTCTGGAACGAGTTCGTCGCCCGCTACCACTACCTCGGCTACAAGACCCTGGTCGGCGCCCAGATGCGCTACGCCGTCCACGACCGCGAGGGCTGGCCGCTCGCCATGCTCGGCTTCTCGACCGCCGCCTGGAAGCTGGCGCCGCGCGATGCCTTCATCGGCTGGACGCCCGAGCTGCGCGAGAGGAACCTGCCGCTGGTGGTCGACAACCCCAGGTTCCTGATCCTGCCCTGGATCAAGATCCCCAACCTGGGCTCGCACATCCTCGCCATCGTCCGCCGCAGCCTGCCACTCGACTGGGCCGAGCGCTACAACACCGCACCCGTGCTCATCGAGACCTTCGTCCAGACCCCGCGCTACACCGGCGCCGTCTACAAGGCGTCGGGCTGGATCCGCGTCGGAACGACACAGGGGCGCGGGCGCTACGACCGGGAAAAGCGGTACGACAAGCCCCGCAAGGACATCTGGCTCCGGCCGCTGCGAAAAGACTGGAGGCGGGCCCTCAACCGCTGATTCCGGACCCTCCACGGCATTACCGAACCATTACCTGTGGGGGTGTCCAGCGCCGTAAGCGACCCGGCAACGCTTCGACTTCGACTGGAGCGCAGCCGTGCGCAGCGCTGGCGGTCGGGAAAATTCGCATCCGGCGATATAGGGTACCCACGCGCGAGAGGGTTCAAGCTCCGCGCGTGACTGCGCATGTGTTCGCACGTTTGATCGATTCGACGAGTTCCCCACGTGTCGTCCCTGCCCCGAATGTGGCTCTGTCCCGCGTTGGACATTCCCGCATTGCGGCGGTCGCGTGTCGGCACGGCGCCGCGGCGAAGGCGCTGCCGTGTCGCGTCCGCGCTGCCGGGACAAGATCCGGATAGCTGTCCACCGGGCTCGGCTGGCTAAGGGTTGAGCGCGTCGCGGAGCGCCTTTGACGCCTTGAAGGACGGCACCTGGGCGGCGGGGACGTCGACGGGCTCGCCGGTGCGAGGATTGCGCCCCTGGCGAGCTGCTCGGCTCCTTGACACGCATCGTAGCGCAGGACGAGGCGGGCGCCGTTGCGCGCCATGTTCCAGGTCTCGGTCGGGTCGAGGCGCATGGAGGATTCCTCGCCGCAGCCCGCGCCGGTTTCTCGCCGCTTGCCGTGCGCGCGGCCGGTCCTTGATTGCCGGGTGTCCTCATTCCTCCCCCGGTTTGGCCATGCGGTATCCGACGTCGCGCTCGTTGAATTTCAGGGTCGGGCACGTCGTGTCGTCGCCGAGCTTGCGGCGCAGGGTCAGGTGGCTTCTTCCACGGTGACCACCAGGCGCTTGCTGAAGCGGGCCAGGGCTTCCTCAAGCACACCCCTGGAGGCGGTTACCGTCTCGCTGGCGACGAGGGCTGCACGGGGCAGGTCGTCGTCGTCGGCTAATGCCGCCGAGCGGCGTTACCAAGAGAGTGTTACCGCTCAAACCCCTAGGCGTTGATGGTAACGGTGACGGGTAACGCCGGGCGCCAATCCCCACTCATCGCAACGCTGTATCGCATGATCGGCCAATGGCCGAACACTTGCCTTACGGCCATGGCAGCACCGCGTCGCGCCGACGGCCTCGCGACACTCCGCACGGCCCTCCCACGGGGCCGGCCTCAGAGTCCATCAAATATCGTGAAATCCGCACCATCGATTACGGTGAACACGCTCAGCTGCCTCAATCGCGTGCCCCGCGCGCGGTCTCGCGCACGATCGCTTCGAGGCACCGGAACGGCGGCAGGTCCTCGGCGGAGCGCCTGGCGACGAACCCCGAGCGGTAGTGGTAGCGCCCGAGGGTCACCGGCAGCGGCCGGATGGACGCTCCGGGGAGGCGCTCGAGGAAGGTGAGCGAGAGCCAGGCGAGGTAGGGGCCGTGCGCGATGAGGAACAGCCCGGCCGACCCTGAGCGCACGATCGTGCTGACCTCGGTGTCGGTGGTCTCGTGGAGCCGGTCGAGAAGCGTGGCGAGCGAGGGGCGGCCGTCGCCACCGGGGGCGGGGGGCGCGGGCGCGTCGAGGTCGATCCAGGCGGCACGGGCGAGCTCCCCGGCGGTGATCTCGCGGTCAAGCAGCGGATGGGCGTGCCAGGCGACGATGCCCGCGCTCATGTCGAGGAAGCGTTCGCGGCGCAGGTGGTCCGGCAGCCTCTCGCCGGCGTCGATACCGCCGCAGTGCAGGTCGGTCTCGCCGCGCGCGAGCCGGCGCAGCCCTTCGGCGCGCGTCGCGGTCTCGATGTCGAGCTCGATGGCGGGGTAGCGCTCGTGGAAGCGCGCGGCGGCGCGCGCGAGTACGACTTCGGTCCAGGTGGGGTTTGCGGTGACGCGGATGATGCCGGTGCGCCCCGCGCGGGCGGCGTCGATCTCGGTCTCGGCATCGTGGAACTCGCGCAGGATGCGCCGCGCGCGGTCGGCGACGGTGGCGCCGAGCGCGGTGAGGCGCACCCCGTCGGGGAGGCGTTCGAACAGCCGCGCGCCGAGGCGCCCCTCGAGCCGGGCGATGACGCGGGTGAGCGCGGGTTGGGTCATGGCCAGGCGCTCGGCGGCGAGGCGCACGGTGCCCGTCTCGGTGACGGCAAGAAAACGGATCAGGTCGCTTCGCTTCTCGAACATTGCGCCGTTCCCCTTGTTCCCTGGGTGACCGGGCGCCTGTCGTGTACCGGTCCATGCAAGGCGTCCGGTGCGCTGTTTAAACCACCTCTGAACGTTTGACGCCGGTTGCGGGGCGTCGTTCCGCACGGCGTTGTGTCGTCGGCGCGACGCGGGCGCCGATCCCGGCCCCGCGAAGGCCATGGAACGCCGCGGGTGCGCTCGGCAAACGGCACGCGTTTTGGGATGCGCCGGTGCGCTGCCCCGGTGGGGGCGATGCCGTTGCGGCATCGATCGGGGCCGGATCGGCATTTTCCTTCTCGCCGCCGCGTCGTTAATCAGGACAGCCGTGCATGCGCGAGAGGCGGCCCGGGCAGCGGGCCGGCGCGACAGTGAGGCGAACCCATCCAGGCAATCCATCGAGCGGGGCGCGTTGGCGCGCGAGCGCGTGCACGCGGCCGACGCACGCACGGCGGCCACTGGCGCGGTCCACCGGCGCGAAACCCCTCGCGCGAGACCGCGCACGACAGCGAACGGGGGAGCCGGTAGCCGTGCGGTGCGGGTGATCGTCGTCGAATCGCCGGCCAAGGCGAAGACGCTCGCGAAGTACCTCGGCACCGGCCACCGGGCGATCGCGACACGGGGCCACGTGAGCGATCTGCCGGCGAAGGCGGGCTCGGTCAGGCCCGGCGAGGGCTTCGCCATGACCTACGCGACCGGGCGGGGGGCGGCGCGCCGGCTCGCCGCGATCGCGAAGGCGCTCGAGTCCGCCGACGCCCTGGTGCTCGCGACCGATCCCGACCGCGAGGGCGAGGCGATCGCCTGGCAGGTGCTGGAGTGGCTGAGCGAGCGGGGCGCGCTGGCCGGGCGGGCGGTGTACCGCGCCGCGTTCAGCGAGGTGACCGAGGGGGCGGTGGGCGAGGCGCTGGCGCGCCCGCGCGGCCTCGACATGCACCTTGTGCGGGCGTGGCAGGCGCGGCGCGCGCTCGACTACCTGGTGGGCTATGGCCTCTCGCCGCTGCTGTGGCGAAAGCTCCCGGGCTGCCGCTCCGCCGGAAGGGTGCAGTCGGTGGCGCTGCGGCTGCTGTGCGAGCGCGAGGCGCAGATCGAGGCGTTCTCGCCGCGGACATTCTGGAGCGTCGAGGCGGTGCTGGCGGGGCCGGACGGCGCGCGGTTCCGCGCGGCGCTTCGCCGGCTCGACGGCGCCGCGGTGGGCGAGGCGGGATTCGCGACGGCGCGGGCAGCCAAAGACGCGGCGGCGCGCCTCCGGCGCTCGGTCTTCACCGTCTCGTCGACGGCGCGCGAGGTCGTTCGCCGTGCGCCCCGCGCGCCGCTCACCACCGCGACCCTGCAGCACGCGGCCTGGCGCCGGCTCGGCCTCGGGGTCGGCGAGACCATGGCGATCGCCCGGCGCCTCTACGACGGCGTCGACTTTCGCGGCGAGCGGTGCGGGCTCATCACCTACATGCGCACCGACTCCACCGTCATGGCGAAGACCGCGCTCGCCCAGGCGCGAGCCGCGATCGGCGAACGTCACGGAGGCGACTATCGCTGCGCCCGGGCGCGCAGCTTCGGCCCGGGCGCCGAGGCGCCGCCGCGGGCGCCCGGGGAGGGACACGAGGCGATCCGTCCGACCGACTTCGCACGCACGCCCGACGATCTCGACGGGCACCTCGACCGGGCGGCGGTGGCGCTGTACGCGCTCATCCGCGACCGCGCCCTGGCGAGCCAGGCGGCGGACGCCCGCTTCGAGCGGTTGCGCGCGGAGCTCGTCGCCGACGACGGCGCAATCGTGCTCGAGGCGCACTGCTCGGTGCTCGCCTTCGACGGTCACCTCCGGGTCCTGCGCGGCGGCGATGCCGGGCGCGAGGCCGATGCGGCGGATGCGTCCCTGCCGTCGCTGGCCGAAGGCGACCGGGTGGCGGTCGTTTCCGCCGAAGCGCTGCGCCATGTGACGCAGCCCCCGGCGCGCTACGCCGAGGCGGGGCTGGTGCGCCGGCTCGACGCGCTCGGGATCGGTCGGCCCTCGACCTGGACCGGCGTGCTCGCGGTGCTGCGCGAGCGCGGGTACGCCGACGTGCGCGAGGGACGTCTCGCGCCGAGCGAACGCGGCCGGGTGGTCAGCGCGTTCCTCGAGGACGCATTCGGGCGCTGGGTGGACTACAGCTTCACCGCCGCGATGGAGGCCGACCTCGACCGCATCGCCGCGGGCGCGCTCGCGTGGCGCGGCATGCTGGAGGGGTTCTGGGCCAGCTTCCATCCTGCCCTTGAAGAGGCCGGTGCGCTCACGCGCGCGACGGTGCGCGAGGCGGTCGAGGAGCGCCTCGCCGGGATGCTGTTCGGCACGGGCGGTCGGCGTTGCCCGGTCTGCGGGGCCGGGCGGCTCGAGCTCAGGCTGAGCCGCTACGGCCCCTTCGTCGGCTGCGCGCACTACCCCGCCTGTGTCTACCGGCGCGGGCTCGCCGCGGCCGGCGACGACGCCGGGGCCGGGCCGCGCGAGCTCGGGGTCGATCCGGACACGGGCGAGGCGCTCAGCCTCAGACGCGGCCCCACGGGCTGGTACGTGCAGCGCAGTGCCGGCGACGGCGCCAAGCCGGCGCGCATGTCGCTGCCGTCGGCGCTCGCGCCCGGCGCAGTCGACCGCGACCTCGCCCGGCGCCTGCTGGCGCTGCCCCGCGAGGTCGGCCGGCACCCCGGGACGGGCGAGCCTGTCCTGGCCGGGATCGGCCGCTACGGTCCCTGGCTGCGCCACGGCGATACCTATGCGCCGATCCCCGAGGGCGAGGACGTGCTCACCGTCGGGCTCAACCGCGCGGTGACGCTGATCGCGGAGAAGGAGATCCGGGCGAGCCGCGCGCGCGAACCGTCGCAGGTGCTGCGCCGGCTGGGCCGGCACCCCGGGGACGGGGCGCCGGTGTGGCTCAAGACCGGCGGCCACGGCCCCTTCGTCGCCCACCGCAGGCGCTACGCCTCGCTGCCGGAGGATGTCGCTCCCGAGAATCTCACGTTGGAGCAGGCGCTTGCCGTGCTGGAGGGGTAGCGGCGGGAGGCCGTCGGTGCGCAGATGGTTATTGTTTCGGCACGAAGATAGTCGGATTAGATACGGACAATGTATTCATTTTCCGGTAATGTTGGTCTGCGGAGCGATCCGTTTGGAGTTGGACATAGCGGCCCAGGGTGGCGGCGAATGAGACTGGGCAGGACCGGGATTGGCATGAGCGCTGGCCAGGAAGGCTTCGGCATGTCATGGGCGTGCGGCGCCCAACCGGCTGAGTTGGGCCTGCCTCCAGTATCGCACGACATCTCCGTGACCGGCGACGCGGCGGTCAGCGGCGACAAGAACATAAGAGAGCCGAGAGCCGAGAGCCGAGAGCCGAGAGCCGAGAGCCGAGAGCCGAGAGCCGAGAGCCGAGAGCCGAGAGCCGAGAGCCGAGAGCCGAGAGCCGAGAGCCGAGAGCCGAGAGCCGAGAGCCGAGAGCCGAGAGCCGAGAGCCGAGAGCCGAGAGCCTGACCCCCCACCGCTCGTAACGGGCGGAACCCCTTCCCACGACTTCCCGGCGCGCCCTTCCCCCCTGCGGCGCGCGCGGAGCGCATGGCGAACGGCGACCGTGCTGCTCGCCGGCTGCTTCGCCCTCCTGCTCGCCGCCGGGGCGGCGCAGGCGCAGACACTGACACCGAGCACCGTGAAGCTGGTGAGCAATACCGGCCAGTCGACGGTTTCTGGCCATTTCAACTTTACCCAGGATTGGGCGATTGCGTTCACGACGGGCAGCCATCGCTCGGGCTACGCGTTGACACGCATGGACATACGTATGTCGTCTACCGCTTCGCCAGACTACAGCGTGACCATCCGGAGCAATGCGTCCGGTCTTCCGGGGAGCGTCGTGGGCACGTTGACGAAGCCGGACTCGTACTCCAGCACCTTCGGCCTGCATGAGTTCACGAAATCCGCTGGCATCGAGTTGGCGGCCGACACGACCTATTGGGTGGTGTTCGACCAAGACAACGGGGATGTGAGCACTCGTTTTTCAATCACGCAGTCGGACGCGGAGGATGCGGATTCGGCGGCGGGGTGGACCATCGGGAACCGGCGCGCGTCGCGGTCCACAGATTCCAGTTCGTGGGTAGTGGGTTCGACCTATATCTCGCACATCGCCATCCACGGCTATGCCGCGTTGCCGCTGACGCCGACGTTCTACCGCGCATCGGTTAACGGCACGGCACTGACGGTGTCCTTCGACCGAGACCTGGATGCCAGCGGAACGATGCCCCCGAGCAACGTGTTCACGGTGAAGGCGCCGGACACGATCGCCGGCAGCGCCACGCCGGTGACGATCGACGGCAGCAAGGTGACGGCGACGCTGTCGAGCGCGGTGGCGCGTGGGGAAACGGTCACGCTGGCCTACATCAAGCCCTCGAGCAACCCGCTGCGGGACACGGACGATCCCCCCAACGAGGTGGCGGAATTCAGCGGCAAGGCGGTTACGAATAGCTCGTTGTCCCTGAGCGGCATCGACTTTGCGGGCGACGCTCCGCGCGACGCGGACCGCGACGGGTCGGGGGACACCTACCGGGGCGGCGATGTCATCGAGGCGGAGGTGACGTTCGAAGGCGCGGTGACGGTGGCGGGTGCGCCGACGCTGACGCTGCAGGTGGGGGCGAACTCGCGCGCGGCGGCGTACCACTCGGGCTCGGGGACGGCGACGCTGGCGTTTCGCTACACGGTGGCGGCGGGCGACGCGGACGCCGACGGGGTGTCGGTGCCGGCGAACCCGATCGCGCTCAACGGCGGTCGCATCGGCGACGCGACGGTGGCGGCGTCGCTGGCCTATGGCGGGCGCGCGGCGGATGGGTCGCGCAAGGTGGACGCGGTGGCGCCGACGCGCAGCGGCTCGATCGAGTTCAACAAGGCAAACGGGAGCGCGGGTCGCGGTGACGAGCTGCGGTTCACGGTGACGTTTTCCGAGCCGGTGGATGTGACCGGGACGCCGACGGTGAGTCTGGAATTGAGAAGGACAGGGCAGACGAGGCAATTGCTGGCGGGCTATGCGGGCCGGACCGGGGCGCGGGCGCTGGTGTTCTCGCACACCGTGGCGCGTGCGGACAGGGGCAACACTGCCGTCTTTTCCCTGAGCGACATCACGGACGGGGGCATCGTGGACGCTGTCGGCAACGCCTTCGTTGCGGCCGGGAGCGGGACCTGGTTGGTGACGGTGGACGGCAACCAGCAGGGCACCGACGACGTGGGCCCGCTGGTGAAGAGCCTGGCGCTGAGCTCGACGGCGACGCTCGACGCCGACAACGACGGCACGAACGACACCTACCGGGTGGGCGACGCCATCGAGGTGTCGGTGACGTTCTCCGAGGCGGTGACGGTGAACGAGACGGACGGGACGCCGTCGCTGGGGCTTCTGGTGGGTACGAGCACGCGGCAGGCGTCGTACGCCTCGGGCACGGGGACGGCGACGCTGGTGTTCCGCCACACGGTGGCGGCGGGCGACGAGGACACCGACGGGGTGTCGGTGTCGGCGGATTCGATCGCGCTCAACGGCGGCACCCTCAAGGACGCGGCGGGCAACGACGCGAGCCTCGTCCACGACGCGCTGGCCCCCGACGCCCTGCACAAGGTGCCGACGGACACGACGCGGCCGACCGTGACGAGCGCGGCCATCAACGGGGCGAACCGGCCTACCACGCTGGTGGTCACCTTCAACGAGTCGCTGGAGAACGCGGCGCAGCACCAAAACACCGCGTTCCTTTTCTTCGTGGACGGTGTTGCTGGCGGATCGCAGAGCGTTTCGGTGTCCGGCGATACCGCGACGGTGACCTTCGCTGCCAACGACTGGGTCCAGCACGGCGAAACCCTGACGCTGGACTACAAGGTGCCGTCGGACGTCGGCCAGCGGATCAAGGACCCGTCCGGGAACGAGGTGCTGGCTTTCTCGGCCAGGGCGGTGACCAACAACACCCCGCCGCAGTTCTCCTCGGCGGCGGTGAACGGGAACGCGCTGACGATCACCTTCGACGGCGACCTGGACACGGACGCGGGCTCGCTGCCGGCGGGCACCGACTTCGCGGTGACGGTGGGCGGCGAGGCCGCTGCCCTGGCGGACACCGCCCCGGTGGTCAGCGGCTCGACGGTGAAGCTGATGCTGGCGGAGGCGGTGCTGCGCGTCGACACGGTGACGGTGGGCTACACGCCGGGGACGAACACGCTCAAGGATTCAGACAAGGAGATGAACCCGGTGCCCGGCTTCTCCGACAAGGCGGTGACCAACGAGACGCCGGCGGACATGACGCGGCCGAAGTTCGTCAGCGCGGTGGTGAACGGTACGGCGCTGACCATCACCTTCGACGAGGAGCTGGACGAGAGTGTGACACGCCAGCGGGGCGTGATTCAGATCTTTAGAGGGGACGAGACGACATCCAGTGCGGTGGCAAGCTTTGACGGCATCTCGGGGCCGACGGTGACCGCAACCCTGGCCGCGGCGGCGGGTCACGGCACCAGGATCAGGGTCAGTTACCAGCAATCGGCAGACCCCGACGAGCGGATCAGGGACCGTTCGGGCAACGAGCTGTTGAACGCCGGACTCGCGCTAAGGATGGCGACCAACAACACGCCGCCGGCGTTCTCCTCGGCGGCGGTGAACGGGAACGCGCTGACGATCACCTTCGACGGCGACCTGGACACGGACGCGGGCTCGCTGCCGGCGGGCACCGACTTCGCGGTGACGGTGGGCGGCGAGGCCGCCGCCCTGGCGGACATCGCCCCGGTGGTCAGCGGCTCGACGGTGAAGCTGACGCTGGCGGAGGCGGTGCTGCGCATCGACACGCTGACGGTGGGCTACACGCCGGGCACGAACAAGCTCAAGGATTCCGACAACGCGATGGAGGAGGTGCCGGGCTTCTCGGCCAAGGCGGTGACCAACGACACGCCGGCGGACATGACGCGGCCGGGGTTCGTCAGCGCGGCGGTGAACGGGACGGCGCTGACGATCACGTTCGACGAGGCGCTGGACGAGAGCGTGACACGCCAGCGGGGCGTGATTCAGGTCTTCAGAGGGGACGAGACGACATCCAGTGCGGTGGCAAGCTTTGACGGCATCTCGGGGCCGACGGTGACCGCAACCCTGGCCGCGGCGGCGGGTCACGGCACCAGGATCAGGGTCAGTTACCAGCAATCGGCAGACCCCGACGAGCGGATCAGGGACCGTTCGGGCAACGAGCTGTTGAACGCCGGACTCGCGCTAAGGACCGCGACCAACAACACGCCGCCGGCGTTCGACTCCGCGGCGGTGAACGGGCACCGGCTGACGATCACCTTCGACGGCGACCTGGCCACGGACGCGGGCTCGAAGCCGGCGGCGACCGACTTCGCGGTGAAGGCGACGCGTGCGGGGACCGAGCGGGACGTGGACCTGGCGGCGTCGGACCCGGTGGCGGTGAGCGGCGCGACGGTGGTGCTGACGCTCGCGGCGGCGGTGTTCGACACCGACACGGTGACGGTGGGCTACACGCCGGGCACGAACACGCTCAAGGATTCCGACAACGCGATGGAAGAGGTGCCGGGCTTCTCCGGCAAGGCGGTGACCAACGACACGCCGGCGGACCCGGTGCCGGCGGTGACCAGTATCGCGTTTACGGGGTCGGCGACGCTCGACGCGGACGGCGACGGCACGAACGACACCTACGGGGTGGGCGACGCGATCGACGTGTCGGTGACGTTTTCCGAGGCGGTGACGGTGGACGCGACGGGCGGCACGCCGTCGCTGGCGCTCCAGGTGGGGACGGGCCCGGCCAAGGGAGCCGCGTACCACTCGGGCTCGGGGAGCGCGACGCTGGCGTTCCGCTACACGGTGGCGGCGGGCGACGAGGACACCGACGGAGTGTCGGTGGCGGCGGGCTCGATCGCACTCAACAGCGGCACGGTCAAGGACGCGACGGACAACGACGCGACGCTCGCGCATGGCGCGATCGCCCGCGACGCCCTGCACAAGGTGGACGGGACGGGGACGCAGGCGACGGTGACCGGGGTCGCCTTTGCGGGGTCTGCGACGCGGGACGCGGACCGGGACGGAACGAACGACACCTACGTGATCGGCGATGCCATCGAGGTTGCGGTGACGTTCAGCGGGGCGGTGGAGGTGACGGGCACGCCGACGCTGACGCTGCAGGTTGGGGCGAACGCGCGCGCGGCCAGCTACGCCTCGGGCTCGGGCACGGCGACGCTGGCGTTCGCCTACACGGTGGCGGCGGGCGACGCGG
This sequence comes from Alphaproteobacteria bacterium, assembly GCA_965207055.1. Lineage (GTDB taxonomy): Bacteria > Pseudomonadota > Alphaproteobacteria > UBA828 > UBA828 > WTGU01. The sequence goes on from CBDBLP010000002.1 coordinate 1,012,871, forward strand.
ACGGCGACGGGGTGTCGGTGCCGGAGAACCCGATCGTGGTGCCCGACGGGGCGCGCATCGGGGACGCGGCGGGGTCGGCGTCGCTGGCGCATGGCGGGGTTGCCGCGGATGCGTCGCGCCGGGTGGACGGGGTGGCGCCGAGGCGCAGCGGATCGGTCGCGTTCAACAAGGTCGCCGGGACGGCGGGTCTCGGTGACGAGTTGCGGTTCACGGTGACGTTCTCCGAGGCGGTGGACGTGACGGGGGCGCCGACGTTCAAGGTGGAGCTCAGAAAGGGCCAGGCGGTCCAGCGGACGGTGCGGGCGGGCTATGCGGGGCGGACGAGCGCGCGGGTGTTGGTGTTCTCGTACAGCGTCGCGGCGGCGGATGACGCGGGCAACGTTGCGTTTTCGCTGAGCGACATCGCGGGCGGGAGCATCGTGGACGGAGCCGGCAACGCGTTCGTTCCGACTACCGCTGGGGACAGGTGGTGGAGTGTGACGGTGGACGGCAGCCGGCAGGGCACCGACAACGTGGCGCCGGTGGTGAAGGGTCTGGCGCTGAGCTCGACGGCGACCCGCGACGCGGACGGCGACGGGACGAACGACACCTACAGGGTGGGCGACCCCGCCGACGTGTCGGTGACGTTTTCCGAGGCCGTGACGGTGGACGCGACGGGGGGCACGCCGTCGCTGGTGTTGCGGGTGGGCACGAACGACCGGTCGGCTGCGTACCACTCGGGCTCGGGGAGCGCGACGCTGGCGTTCCGCTACACGGTGGCGTCGGGCGACGCGGACCCCGACGGGGTGTCGGTGGCGGCGGGCTCGGTCGCGCTCAACGGCGGCACGCTGAAGGACGCGGCGGGCAACGACGCCACGCTCGTCCATGCCGCCATTGCCCCCGACGCCCTGCACAAGGTGGACGGGACGAAGACGCCGGCGTCGGTGACCGGCATCGCCTTTGCGGGCGCCGCTCCGCGCGACGCGGACCGCGACGGGACGAACGAGACCTACACCATCGGCGACGTGATCGAGGTTGCGGTGACGTTCACGGGGGCGGTGGAGGTGACGGGCACGCCGTGGCTCACGGTCCGGGTGGGAGGCAAGACGGTTCAGGCGGCGTACGCCTCGGGCTCGGGGAGCGCGACGCTGGCGTTCGCCTACACGGTGGCGGCGGGCGATGCGGACGGCGACGGGGTTTCGGTGCCGGAGAACCCGATCGCGCTCAACGGCGGTGGCATTGGCAGCGATGCGGGGGTGGCGTCGCTGGCGCATGGCGGGGTTGCCGCGGATGCGTCGCGCCGGGTGGACGGGGTGGCGCCGAGGCGCAGCGGATCGGTCGCGTTCAACAAGGTCGCCGGGACGGCGGGTCTCGGTGACGAGTTGCGGTTCACGGTGACGTTCTCCGAGGCGGTGGACGTGACGGGGGCGCCGACGTTCAAGGTGGAGCTCAGAAAGGGCCAGGCGGTCCAGCGGACGGTGCGGGCGGGCTATGCGGGGCGGACGAGCGCGCGGGTGCTGGTGTTCTCGTACAGCGTCGCGGCGGCGGATGACGCGGGCAACGTTGCGTTTTCGCTGAGCGACATCGCGGGCGGGAGCATCGTGGACGGAGCCGGCAACGCGTTCGTTCCGACTACCGCTGGGGACAGGTGGTGGAGTGTGACGGTGGACGGCAGCCGGCAGGGCACCGACAACGTGGCGCCGGTGGTGAAGGGTCTGGCGCTGAGCTCGACGGCGACCCGCGACGCGGACGGCGACGGGACGAACGACACCTACAGGGTGGGCGACCCCGCCGACGTGTCGGTGACGTTTTCCGAGGCCGTGACGGTGGACGCGACGGGGGGCACGCCGTCGCTGGTGTTGCGGGTGGGCACGAACGACCGGTCGGCTGCGTACCACTCGGGCTCGGGGAGCGCGACGCTGGCGTTCCGCTACACGGTGGCGTCGGGCGACGCGGACCCCGACGGGGTGTCGGTGGCGGCGGGCTCGGTCGCGCTCAACGGCGGCACGCTGAAGGACGCGGCGGGCAACGACGCCACGCTCGTCCATGCCGCCATTGCCCCCGACGCCCTGCACAAGGTGGACGGGACGAAGACGCCGGCGTCGGTGACCGGCATCGCCTTTGCGGGCGCCGCTCCGCGCGACGCGGACCGCGACGGGACGAACGAGACCTACACCATCGGCGACGTGATCGAGGTTGCGGTGACGTTCACGGGGGCGGTGGAGGTGACGGGCACGCCGTGGCTCACGGTCCGGGTGGGAGGCAAGACGGTTCAGGCGGCGTACGCCTCGGGCTCGGGGAGCGCGACGCTGGCGTTCGCCTACACGGTGGCGGCGGGCGATGCGGACGGCGACGGGGTTTCGGTGCCGGAGAACCCGATCGCGCTCAACGGCGGTGGCATTGGCAGCGATGCGGGGGTGGCGTCGCTGGCGCATGGCGGGGTTGCCGCGGATGCGTCGCGCCGGGTGGACGGGGTGGCGCCGAGGCGCAGCGGATCGGTCGCGTTCAACAAGGTCGCCGGGACGGCGGGTCTCGGTGACGAGTTGCGGTTCACGGTGACGTTCTCCGAGGCGGTGGACGTGACGGGGGCGCCGACGTTCAAGGTGGAGCTCAGAAAGGGCCAGGCGGTCCAGCGGACGGTGCGGGCGGGCTATGCGGGGCGGACGAGCGCGCGGGTGCTGGTGTTCTCGTACAGCGTCGCGGCGGCGGATGACGCGGGCAACGTTGCGTTTTCGCTGAGCGACATCGCGGGCGGGAGCATCGTGGACGGAGCCGGCAACGCGTTCGTTCCGACTACCGCTGGGGACAGGTGGTGGAGTGTGACGGTGGACGGCAGCCGGCAGGGCACCGACAACGTGGCGCCGGTGGTGAAGGGTCTGGCGCTGAGCTCGACGGCGACCCGCGACGCGGACGGCGACGGGACGAACGACACCTACAGGGTGGGCGACCCCGCCGACGTGTCGGTGACGTTTTCCGAGGCCGTGACGGTGGACGCGACGGGGGGCACGCCGTCGCTGGTGTTGCGGGTGGGCACGAACGACCGGTCGGCTGCGTACCACTCGGGCTCGGGGAGCGCGACGCTGGCGTTCCGCTACACGGTGGCGTCGGGCGACGCGGACCCCGACGGGGTGTCGGTGGCGGCGGGCTCGGTCGCGCTCAACGGCGGCACGCTGAAGGACGCGGCGGGCAACGACGCCACGCTCGTCCACGCCGCCATTGCCCCGAACGCCTTGCACAAGGTGGACGGGACGCTGAACGGGATACCCCGGGCGCTGTGGAAGGGCGGAACCGGCGCAAACGTCTGCGCGGTCCTGAGCAATCCCGAAACCACGCTGAAGCCCAACGCCCGGATCCGGGCGCCCGCCGGCCAGCTTGTCGGTCTCGCGCTCGTAACGAGGGAGGGGGAGACCACCGAATGGCCGGCATCCTGCACCAAATCCGCCGACAAGATCGCGCCGGTGTTCGACGATCCCGACGGCGATGAGCTGACCATCGAGATAGAGAAGGGAGGCGTCGCCGCCGATCTTCCGGACAACGTCCGGGAATTCAGCGACGGGACATTCGACTACCCCGTCGTCGCCACGGGAGGGAGACTGTTGTTCAACGGCGTGGCGGCGCTGCGGCAAACGAACCACGACATCGAACTGTCGGCCACGGATACGCACAAGGCCTCCGTCAACAGGACCGTCAGAATTGTCGTCGGCAGCTTCGAAGACGCCAAGGGCGCGCCGGAGTTCGATGGGACGGTGTCCGACCAGCATCTCGCGGCGAACGAGGAGATGACCGCACTTGAGCTGCCGGAGGCGACCGGCGGCGACCTTGTGTTCACTCGCGGCACGAACACGGCGACGTTTGACTACAACTACGCGGTGAGCAACTTGCCGAAGGGGCTCACGTTCACCGCGCCGGATCCGGAAGACGCGGATTCAGAACCGACGATCTCGGGCACGCCCACCGAGGAAGGCAGCTTCACGGTCGAGTACACCGCCGACGACGCGGATACGAGCGGGAGCGCGCACCTCAACACGGATGTCCCGGACGAGTCCGACGTCGCAAAGATGACTTTCACGATCTGTGTCGGGGCGTGCGGCCCGGAAATCGAATTGGTGCGGATCGTCTCGGCGCCGACCTTGGACTCGGACAACGACCGCAAGCGCGACACCTTCGTGCAGGGCGACGAGATCGTCGTCGACGTGGAGTTCAGCAGGGCGGTGAAGATCGAGGGCGACGCCAACAACGTGACGCTGCACCTGGACCTGGGAGCGGACGATACGACGCTGACCAACAGCCAAAAGGTGCTGCGGGGCCCCAGCGTGGTGCACGGCGGCATGACGCTGCGCTTCGCGTACACGGTCGCGGGCGGCAACGGCCAGGCGTGCACCGAGGCGACCACGACCGCCGACTGCGACACGGACGGGCTGTGGGTGCAGACGGACGGGTCGAACGCGGTGGTGATCACGACCGCCGACGGCGGAACCACGGCGAGCGTCGTGGACGCGGACACGGGCGCGGCGGCGGACCTGACGAAGAGCGGCCTGCCGACGTCGGGCAGGACGGACCCGGACGGCGACGTCATGGAGCAGGTCGACGGGAGCAAGACGGCGGCCGACACGGGGCCGCGCCCAACCGGGGCGACGGTGGACGGGGCCACGGTGACGGTGACCTACAACGGGGCGCTGGACACGTCGGTGGACACGAGCAAGCTGCCGCTCTACTTCGCCGTGTCCGGCGCGGGCGTCAACGGCGGCAACCGCAACGCTTTCCAGCACCCGTCCGACGTTTCCATCGGCGGCGACAACAACGAAAAGGTGATATTGACGCTGGCCAGCCCGGCGCGCGTGGCCGACACGGTGACGGTGTCCTACGAGCTGCGGGGCGAGCTCGGGGGGCCGCTGAAGGGCGCGGGCGCCGGCGGCAAGATGGCGCCGGCGTTCGTGGGCCTGGCGGTGACGAACGAGACGGGCGCGCTTTCGCCGTGGCGCGCGTCGGTGGCGGGGACGACGCTGCGGGTGGTTTTCGACGGGGCGCTGGACGAGTCCTCGGCCCCGGCCGGGACCGCGTTCCTGGTCGAGACGAGCGACAACGACCAGCTCATCAGGCGGCGCTCCATCCGCGGCACGGGCACGGCGATGGTCGCGGGGACGGAGGTCACGGTCCAGCTCGCGGTGGCGGTGGGTGCGGACGAGCTGGCGTATGTGTCCTACGCGAAGCCGGGGTCGCAGCCGCTCCAGAGCGCCGGGGGCGCCGCGGTGCGGCCGTTCGAGCGGTTCAGGGTCGAAACGGTGCGCGACCTCACGGCCCCGGTGCTGGTCCACCTCGCCGCGACCGAGAAGGCGAGCAGCCCGAAGGCGTTTCTGTATTTCGACGAAACGCTGGACGAGAACTCCGTGCTGGCATCCGGGGACTTCGCGGTCACCGTGGACGGCGCCGCCGCGACCGTCTCGGACCCCGCCGTCAACCGCAACGCGGTCGAGTTGACGCTGAGTGTGGCCGTAGCCGCCGGGGACGCGGTCGCGGTGTCCTACACGCCCGGCGATAACCCGATCCGGGACGAGTCGGGCAACCCGGCGGCGGCGTTCGAGGAGACGGCGACCGCGGTAGGGTCCGGCACGCCGGCGTTTCTGGCGGCGCACGTGGTGGGATCGCGGTTGAAGCTCTCCTTCGACCGGCCTCTTGATCCGGACGAGGTGCCGAAGACGGGGGCGTTCCAGTTCCACTCGGTGCTGGACAGCGATGAGACGGAGGACGATCGGCGGACACGCAACTTCGACATCGGGTCCGTGCTGGTGCAGGGCAGCAAGGTGCTGCTGCGCCTGGACCTAGCGTGGTTCCCGTGCGGCGGCGAGACGCCGTTCGCGGTGAGCTACACCAAGCCCACCGGAGCCGATGAGCTGAAAATCACGGGCATCGACGGGACGGAGGCGGGCAAGTTCAGCCTCGAGGCTGCCAGCAACGAGCGGGCGCACCTGTGCGGGACGGACTGGCTGGACAGTGCGAACTACGGCAGCGTCGTCCTGAGGGCCAGGCAGCCGTTCGCGACGGATGTGCAGCCGGAGCCGGAGTGGTTCACGGTGTCGGCGTCGGGCGGGCCGGTAGAGGTGACGGGGGCGGCCTTCTCCCCGGACGATGCGCATGAGCTGAAGCTGACGCTGAGCCGCGAGTTCGGGCCGGACGAGACGGCGACGGTGAGCTACGGCCGTCCGCTGAACGTGCGCGGACTGTGGAACGCGGACGGCAAGCAGCTTGCGGACTTCACGAACGCGCCGGTGACAATGAAGGCGACCGGGCCGCCGTCGGCGACCGGGGTGGCGGTGGTCTCGGACGCGGGCGAGGACGACACCTACGGGCTGGGCGACGTGATCCGCATGCGCGTGACCTTCAGCGAGGCGGTCGAGGTGGACACGGCGGCCGGCGCGCCGCGTCTCAGGATCGACATGGACCCGGCGGCGCACTGGGGCATGAAGTGGGCGGCCTGGGAGAGCGGCAGCGGCACGGCGGAGCTGGTCTTCGCCTACGAAGTCGTGCAGCCGAACCTGTCCACGCAGGGCATCGCGGTGCTGGCGGACACGCTGGTGCTGAACGGCGGGACGATCCGCTCTGCGGCGACGGGGGCGGACGCGAACCTCGGCCATGCGGGGCTCGACCACGACCCGGCGCACAAGGTGGACTGGACGCTCGCGCCGTCGGCGCCCGCGGTGGCCGGGGCGGAGGTGACTTCGGAGCCGGGTGCGGACGGTGCGTACACCGAGGGCGAGACCATCGAGGCGGCGGTGACGTTCTCCTCGGCGGTGACGGTCGACGCGTCCGGGGGCACACCGACGCTCGCGCTGATCGCGGATGGCAGCATTCGGCGGGCAGCCTACGCGTCGGGTTCGGGCACGGCGCGGCTGGTGTTCTCCTGGCGGGTTACCGAGGCGGACGGGAGCGTCGTCGCGGTCAGTGTGGCGGCGTCGGGCCTGAAGCTGAACGGCGGCACGATCGCGGGGGCGGACGGGAAGGCGGCCGAGCTGGGCTTCGGCGTGGCGCCGGGTGTGACGTCTGTGTCGATCGCGGACCAGGCGGACGGGCGCTGGGCGGGAGCCGGAGACAAGCTGGAGGTCACGCTCGGCTTCGCCGAACCGGTGACGGTGGAGGGGACGCCGACGGTCGAGGTGGCGATGGACAGCACGGTCGTGCGGGCGGGCTACGCGGGCGGCTCGGGAAGCGATGCGCTGACGTTTGCGTACACGCTCGACGAGGCGGAGGGGCCGTGGAGCCGCGCGGCGGTGAGCGGCGACAGCCTGCGGCTGGACGGCGGGTCGATCGTGAGCGCAGGCGGCGGGCTGGAGGCGGCGCTGTCGCACCCGGCGGCGTCGCGCACGCTGGTGCCGGCGCCGAAGGCCGGGGTCTGGATCGAGGCGCCGGGAACGGAAGGCGGCACGCTCGCGTTCGCGGTGCGCCTTGACAAGGCGGGCGGAAAGACCGTGACGGTGGACTACGCGACGTCCGACGGCACGGCGGTTGCGGGCGAGGACTACACCGCGACCTCGGGCACGCTGACCTTCGCGCCGGGGGAGACGGCGAAGACGGTCGAAGTGGCGCTACTCGCCGACGACGCGGTAGAGGGCGACGAGACGGTGACGCTCAGGATCGTGGCGACGAACGGGGCGTGGCTGGCCAACGCCGGTGCGACGGGCACGGTGACGGACGCGACGCCGGCGCCGCCCGAGGCGCTGACGGCGTCGTTCGTCGACATGCCGGCCGAGCACAACGGGAAGAAGCTGTTCGGGTTCGAAATCCGCTTCAGCGAGGAGTTCGACGGGTTTCAGCTGAGGGCGCTCAAGGCTGGCGCGCTCGCGGTGACGGGCGGGCGTCTGGTGGACGTGAAGCGCACGGTGCGTGGCGAGAACCGCCGGGTGACGGTGCGGGTGCGCCCGGCGTCGTACGAGGACATGACGATCACGCTTTCGGCGACGGCGGACTGCGCGGCGCCGACGGCGATCTGCGCGCGCGACGGCCGCAAGCTTGCGACCACGGTGACGGCAACGGTGCTGGGGCCGGCGCTGCTCTCGGTGGCGGACGCGCGCGCCCGCGAGGGGGTGGACGCTGCGGTCGCGTTCCCGGTGAGCCTGAGCCGCGCGGCGCAGGTGCCGGTGACGGTGGACTACGCGACGGCGGACGGCACGGCGAAGGCGGGCGAGGACTACACGGCGACCTCCGGCACGCTCACCTTCGCGCCGGGCGAGGTGGAGAAGACGGTGGCGGTGCCGGTGCTCGACGACGGGCACGACGAGGGCGAGGAGACGTTCCTGCTCAGGCTCTCGAACGCGACCGGCGCGGTGATATCGGACGGGGTGGCGACGGGCACGATCGAGAACTCGGACAAGATGCCGAAGGCGTGGCTCGCGCGCTTCGGGCGCACGGTGGCCGAGCAGACGGTGGACGCGGTGCAGGCCAGGCTGGAGGCGCCGCGCCGGGCGGGTGCGCAGGCGACGCTCGGCGGCCAGGCGCTGCCGTCGTGGAGCGGCGGGACGGGCGGGACCGCGGCGCGCGGGATCGATGAGGAAGAAGCGGCGCGGCGCGACGCCGAGCGGCTCACGCGCTGGCTCGCGGGAGAGGACGACGACGAGAAGACGGAAGCGGAGAAGTCGCGGAGCATGACGGGCAGCGAGTTGCTGACGCAGAGCGCGTTCGCGGTGACGGCGGCGCCGGAGGGCGGCCCGTCGATGACGCTCTGGGGGCGCGGGGCGTCGTCGCGGTTCAGCGGGCGTGACGGGCCGCTACAGGTGGACGGCGAGGTGACCACGGCGACGCTCGGGGCGGACGCCGTCTCCGGGCGCTGGCTCATGGGCGCCATGGTGTCGCATTCGCTGGGCGAGGGCAGCTACTCGGGCGACGGAGGCTCGGGCACGGTCGAGAGCACGCTCACCGGGGTCTACCCCTACGCCGCCTGGGACGCGACGGAGCGGCTGAAGCTCTGGGGGACGGCGGGCTACGGCGAGGGCACGCTGACGCTCGTGCCCGAGAACCCGGTGACGGGCGAGGACGACCCGGCGATGCGGACGGACATGGCGCTCGCCATGGCGGCGCTCGGGGCGAAGGGCGCGCTGGTCGAGCCGGCAAGCGGGCGCGGGCTCCGGCTTGACGTCGAGACGGACGCGTTCGCCGTGCGGACGCGCTCGGAGGCGGTGCCGGGGCTGGTGGGCGCCAGCGCGCTGGTGACCCGTCTGCGGCTCGGGCTCGACGGCGGCTACGCCTTCGCGCTCGACGGCGGCGGGTCGATCGAGCCCTCTTTCGAGATCGGGCTTCGCCATGACGGGGGCGACGCCGAGACCGGCTACGGCGTCGACATCGGTGGCGGCCTGAAGTGGCGCGACCCGGGGCTCGGGCTCTCGGCGGAGGCGAGGGGGCGGGGCCTGCTCGCGCACCAGGCGTCGGGCCTGCGGGACCGGGGGGTGTCGGGCTCGCTCGCCTGGGACCCGGACGCGTCCTCGGAGCGGGGGCCGTCGCTGACGGTGACGCAGACGATGGGTGCCTCGGCCTCGGGCGGGGCGAACGCACTGCTCGGGCACGGGACCCTGGAGGGGCTCGCGGCCAACGACAACGGCTTCGAGAGCCGGCGCCTGGAGGTGAAGCTCGGCTACGGCTTCCCGGCCTTCGGCGACCGCTTCACGTCGACGCCTGAGCTGGGCCTGGGTCTCTCCAACGATGCGCGCGAGTACAGCCTGGGATGGAAGCTGGGGCTGGTGCGGAGCGGAGCGGCGTCGTTCGATCTCGGCATCGAGGCGACCCGCAGGGAGCCCGCCAACGACAGCGGTTCAGGTGCGAAGCCCGAGCACGGGATCGGGTTCAAGCTCGAGGCGAGGTTCTGAGATGGGACGCCGGAGCAGGTCTGGCCCGGGGTCCGGGATGGGGTGTGGAGCGTCGCCGCCCTCCCCGCCGGCGGGTGGCGGCGCGGCGTCAGGCTCGGGTGACCTTCCAGAGCACCTTGCCGACGATGTGGACCTCGTCGGAGCGGCACTCGTAGGCCGGGTAGTCGGGATTGGCGGAGGCGAGGCGGAGCATGCCCTTCGCGGTGAGCGCCTCGACCCGCTTGACCACGAGCCCGGTGCCGTCCCAGAGCACGAAGAGCTCGCCCGCGGCGGGGACGCACCGCGCGGTGTCGACGACGAGGCGGTCGCCTTCGCGGAGCTCGGGCTCCATGGAGATGCCGCGGACCTTGAGGATGCGCAGCGCCCGCGGGTCGGCATCGCCCTCGTGGCGGACCATCGATTCGGGCAGGCGCCACCGGGCCTTCTCGTGGACGAAGTCCTCGTGCCAGGCGCCGGGGCCGGCGGCGGCCTCGACCTCCACTTCGGCGACCGAGGCGCTGGCGGTGCGCCTTCGCTTCGGCCCGGTCCAGGGCTTCGGAGCCGGGAGCGCGTCGTGGCGCAGCGCCGCGGCGTCGCAGTCGAGGAGTTCGGCGAGGGTCTCGGTGTCCTGGAACGAGAGCACGCGGGGCATGCCTCTCGCGAGGTACTGCTGGAGGTAGGCCTTGTTCCTGCCGATGGCGAGCGAGGCTTCGGCGAGCGAGACGCCGGCTTTCCAGAGGCGTTCGCGCAGGGCGTCGCGTACGGGGTCGCGCTCCATCGTGGGTTTCCTCATCCATGCTGCGGTGACGTAGGATAACTCCTAACTAAACCTGTTGTCAACGAGGCGTGTTCGGCTTACGTTCGCGTCCATGACAAACCTCGACCGACAGTTCCGCGCGCTTCTCGGCGCGTTCATCGAGCAGACCGGCACCAGCACCCGGCGCTTCGGTGTCGAGGCGCTGGGCGACCCGTGCTTCATGGCCTCGCTCGACCGGGGCCGCTGTCCCGGACTTCGCACCGTCGACCGCCTCCTCGCCTTCATGGGTCTTGCACCGATCGCGCCCGCGTTCCGGCGCGAGGTCGAGGCGTTCCTCGGCGCCACCGGGACCAAGGCCTACGTGTTCGGCGAGCTCGCGGTGGGCGACCCCTCCTTCGTCGACCGTCTGCGCCGGGGCGCCTCGTTCCGGCTCGCGACGGTGTCGCGGGTGCGGGCGTGGATGGCGGGGCATGCGTGCGCCGCGGCGCGCGCGGCGATGCGCGCGGCGGTGGCGGGCGTGCCACTGCTCGGCGAGGCGGAGAACGGCGCACCACAGGGAGACTGCGACATGAACCACGCCAACGGCGAATTCCTGAGCACGCGCAAGGCGGCGGCCGCGCTGGGGCTCTCGCCCCGCACGCTCGACCGCTACCGCGAGACCGGCGACGGGCCGGCCTATCACCGCTTCGGCGCGCGCATCGTCTACCGCCGCGGCGATCTCAACGACTGGGCGGCCAAGCGGCGCGTGCCGGCGGCGCACGAGCCGCCGCCGGACGATGACGGCGACGGGTCGGGCGCGCCGCGCGGAGCGGACCGATGAGGGCGCGGGCGGGAACGATGGCGGCGGCCGGCGCGGACCGTTCGGGCGAGGCGCTGCGCATCGCTGCCGTGACGAGCTTTGCGCTCGCGGCGATGGTCGCGGCACCGGAGCTGGCCCATGCCACCACCGACACGACATTCGGCGATCCGCTCGACACGGTGCAGGACATCGTGGGCGGCACCGGCGGCCAGCTCGCGGCGGCGCTCGCCGTCGGCGCCGCCCTGGTGGGCTCGGTGCTGCGCTTCAACGCGATGCAGCTGATGGGCGCGGTCGGGGTCGGCATCGCGGCCGGCGCCGGCACCGGCATCGTGACCGGCCTGGTCGGCACGGCGATCGTGTGATGAGCGAGACCGCGCGCCACACCATCCCGCGCCGGCTCGACGACCCGGAGCGCTGGCTGTTCTGGACCGTCGACGAGGCGGCGGCGCTGATGGGTCCTGCCCTGCTGGGCCTCGCGGCCAACCAGTTCGTGCCGGGCCTGATCGCCGGCGTTGGCGGCTGGCTCCTCCTGCGCCGCGTGAAGCGCGGCGGCGGGGCCAACATCGCGCGCTACGCGCTCTACTGGTTCCTGCCGGACTTCGTGCTGCGCCTGAAGGCGACGCCGCCGAGCCATCTCCGGCGGTTCGTCGGCTGAGGCGCCGGGAGGATCGAACCGATGCGGCGCATCGAAATGGACTCCGCCATCCGCCGGGTGCGGGACGTCCGCCTCGCCCTGGCGGCCCTGCTGGTCCTGTCGATGACTGCCAACCTGGCGCTCACCATGAGCTTCGCCGGGCGCGAGACGGTGACCGTGCTGGTGCCCGCCACGGCGGGACCCAACTGGGAGGTCGGCGGCGGCGGGGTCGGCATCGACCGTGCCGGGACGCGTTACCTGGAGGACATGGCGCGCACCGTGGCGGTGACGCTGCTCACGCTGACGCCCGAGAACGCCACCCACGTCCGGCTCGCGGCGGCGCGGATGAGCCATGCCTCGGCGCGGGGCGCGATCGGCGCCTGGGTCGAGGCCGAGGCCGCCCGCATGGCCGGGCGCGACATGGCGAGCGCCTTCTATCCCGTGGAGATCGAGGCGAACCCGGCGCGGCTCAGCGTCGAGATCGCGGGGGAGCTGGTGACCTGGATCGGCCGCGAGGAGTCCTCGCGCGAGGACCGGCGCTACCGGCTCGCCTTCCGGATCGACGCCGGGCGCATCGGTCTCCTGCGCTTCGAACAGATGGAGAGTGGAAAATGACACGACGGACCGGCATGGCCGCGCTGCTTGCGGGCCACCTCTTCTTCATGGCCGCGGTGGCGGCGGGTCCGCCCGCGGCGGCGATGCAGATCCTCGATGCGGCCGACCATGCCGAGCTCGCGGCGGAGATTTCCGCGACGGATGTCAATCGCATCGCACTCATGGGCGACCGGATCGCCAGGGTGGTGCGCTCGCCCGACGGATATGCGGTCGAGCACGACGGCGCCTCCGGCGACCTCTATCTGCGCCCCTCTGCCCCGGCGGAGCCCGGAGCGGCAGCGGGCAGTCCCGTCACCCTGTTCGTCGGCACCGAGAAGGGCTTCACCTACCGGTTGACGCTCATTGCTTCGGTGCGCGACTCGGCGCAGATCCTGATCCGCAACGCGGCGGCCCTGCCGGACGCGGCGGTCCGCGCCACGTCTCCGGGAGACAGTGCGCACGTCGCGGCGCTGGTGCGCCTGGTGCGCGCCGTCGCCCGGCGGGAGGTGCTGCCCGGCTACGAAATCGCCTCATCGGCGGGCGGCCCGGTTGGCGGATTGACGCTTATCGAGACCTGGCGGGGCCCGCGCTTCGCGGCGCACGTGTTCGAGGCCGCGCGTCCGGCATCGGAGGATGCGGACGGCGGCGCGGGCCTCGCCGGGACCATCGGAGAAGCCCTGGACGCGGGTCGGGCCGCGGGCGGCGACCGTCTCGCCGCGCTCTGGCTGGCGGCGTCGGGCACCGGGCCTTCGGGCGGGCGTCTCGGCGTGGCGGTGACCGAAGCCGCCCCGGCGGGAGCGCCGCGATGAGCGCCCGCAACGACCGGCCTCGGGCCCGCGACGCGGTGGACGCCGATGCCGTGCGGCGGCGCCAGCTGCTGCTGTTCTCCGTGATCGCGGCGGTGCTGCTGGTTGCGGTGGCCGCCTGGCTCGGCATGGGCGGGGGCAAGGGCACGGCACCGCCGAGCGGCATCGAGGCGGAGATCGCCGGGCCGGACGCGGCCGAGAAGGTCTGGACGCGGCGCTCGGAGGCAAGGCTCGGCGGGATCGAGACGCAGATCCGCGAGATGCAGCAGGAGGCCCGGACGCTGCGCGCGGACAACGACCGGTTGCGCGCGAAGCTGGAGGCCGACGCGGCGGACGCGCGCGACGTCATCGACCGCCAGGCGGCGCTGATCGACGAGCTGCGGCGCGGGCTGCCGGCGCAGGGACAGGCGGGCGCCGGGACAGGCAATGCGCCGGACGGCGATCCATGGTTCCGGGGACAGGCGCCGGCGGGCGCGCAGCCGGGCGGACAGGCGCAGCCGGCGATCCGGGCGCCCGGGCGCATGATCGAGACCTTCGAGCTCGACGGCGCGCCGCAGTCTTCCGCAACCGACCCCCGCACGGGACCGGAGCTGGTGGCCGATGCCGTGGCGAAGCCGGTCTCGGCCTGGCTGCCGGCGGGCGCCCATGCCGAGGCGGTGGTGCTGGCCGGCGTCGACGCCTCCGCCGGGGTCTCGTCCCAGGGCGACCCGCGGCCCGTTCTGCTGCGCATCACCGGCCCCGCCTGGACGGCGGCGGAAGACGGCACGGCCCTTCAAGTCGATATCGACGGCTGCACCGTGACCGGCGCGGCCCACGGCGACCTTTCCTCGGAGAAGGTCTATGTGCGCTTCCGCACCATGACCTGCGCCGGGCCTACGCCCGGCACGGTGATCGAGACCGACGTCGCCGGGTTCGTCGCGGGTTCGGGCAAGACCGGCGTGCGCGGGCCCGTGGTGAGCCGTGAGGGCGCGCTGGTCGAGAAGGCGTTTCTCGCCGGCATGGTCTCCGGCATCGGCCAGGGCGTCGCCCAGGCGTTCCAGCCTCAGGCGGTGGCCACCGGCACCGGCGCCACGGTCGCCAATACGGGCCTGGGCGATATCGGCCGCGCCGGTCTCGGCGCCGGGGCGTCCTCGGCGGGCCAGAAGGTCGCCGACTACATGATCCGCCGCGCCGAGCAGTACCAGCCCGTGGTCCAGCTCCAGGCCGGCACGCGGGTCACGCTGGTGTTTCTCGAGGGCGCCCGGATCGGGGGAACGCCTCGTTCCGGGGAGCGTCCCGCGGCGTCGGCACGCACTCAAACCGCTCAGCAGGGGAATTGACATGACGCATGCAACGAAACCCGTCCCGCGCCGAACGGCGCTGCCGGTTGCCGCGATCGCGGCGCTCCTTCTCGCCGGCTGCTCGACCGGGCATATCGGCGAATCCTGGCAGTGTCCGCTGGCCGGGGGCGGGACCTGCGACAGTGTCGCGGCGGCCGATCCGGCGGTGCCGGAGCGCAAGGCGGCGCAAACGACGGTCCTCGCCGAGCCGCTCTGGCGGGTGCGGGCCACGGAGCCGGACACGCTTGCGGAGACGCCCTGCGCGACGGCTTGTGGCGAGGGATTCGACCCCTTCGCCTGGCTGGCTCGGCTGTTCGGCGGCGGCGAAGACGATGGCGAGGGTCCTGCCGGCCCGGCCGAGGGAGTGCCCGGCCCGGCAACGGCAGATGCGGCGGAGGCGGCGGGGAGAGCGGCTGTATCGCCGACGGCCCCGACCGGGACGGAACCCCGGCCGGTCGAACCGGCAGCCGCCCTCCTCCCGGTCGAGCCCGATCCGGCGCAGGACGGCCCGGCCGCGGGCGATCTCCGCACGGACGAGGTGGTGGCGCGGATCTGGATCGCGCCCTTCGTCGACGCGGACGGGGTTTACCGCGAGGCGTCGCATGTGCGGGTCGTGCTGGAGCCCGCCGGCTGGAGGCTCCCGTGATCGGGCGTCTTCTCGAGCTCTTCGAGGGGCCCGAGGCGCCCGGCCCCTGGACGCCGCCGGCGATGCCGGCCGCGCTGCACTCCCTGCTGCCGTGGCGCGCCTTCGACGAATCGAGCGAGCTTTACGTCAACGCGGGATCGGTGGGGTTCGCGGTCGAGCTGCCGCCCTTCGCCGGCATCGACGCCGAGACCCTGGGCGCGCTCGCCGGCACTCTGGCCGACGCCGCGCCCGAGCGCTGCACCGTGCAGGTGATCCACTGGGCGAGCCCGCGCTTCGGCGCGGCGAGCCGGGCCTGGGCGGAGCCCCGCGGGAACGCCGGCGGCGCGCTCGCCCGGATGGGTAGCGGGCGCCGCGGCCTCCTTGCAGCGGGCGGCTGGCGCCGTCTGCACGGCGGCGGGCCGCCCTTCACCCTCTCGGACTACCGTGTGTTCGTCACCGCCTGCCTCACCGCCCTGCCCGGTCCGGCCGCGGAGACCGCGCTCGGGGCCTTCCGCCGGGCCCTGGAGGGCACGCTGGCGTCGGCCGGAGCGACCGTTCGCAGGCTGGAGCCGGACGGGCTGCTGTCGCTGGCCGCCGAGCTCACCGCGCCCGACATCGGCGGGGATCGCGATGGCGGAACCGAGCGGCCCCCGCGGCGCTGGGCGCCGCGCGACCCTCTCCACGAGCAGTGCGCGGCCCCCGGCCGCGCGCTCACGGTCCACCCTACCGGGCTCTCCTTCCATCATCCGGACGGAGAGGACGGCGCGTCCGGCGGGGACATCGCGGTGCGGGTGCTCAGTGCGGTGGCCTTCCCCGAGGTCTGGCCGGGCTGGCGCGGCAACGCGCTGATCGGCGACTTCCACCGCGACTTCCTCCAGCCCGGCTGCCCGGTGCTCACCTGCCTCACCTTGACCACCGGCGACGAGGCGGCGGGGGAAAGGGCGTTCCTGAAATCCGCCCGCGCGACCCAGCAGGCCGGCACCGGCATCGCGCGCTACCTGCCCGGCCTGCCGGAGAAAGCAAGAGACTGGCAGGCGGTCACCGAGCGCATCAAGGACGGCGAGAAGCTGGTCCGGGCCTGCTACATGGCGGCGGTTTACGCGCCCCTGGACGTGCTCGACGAGGCCGAACAGGCGGTGCGGGCGATCTATCACGGCCAGGGCTGGCGGGTGAACGCCGAGCGCTACATGCAGCTGCCGTCCTGGCTCGCCTGCCTGCCGATGGCGTCGGCGGGCGGGCTGGATGCCGACCTCGAACGCATGGGCCGGATGAAGACGCTGTTGACGTCTTCCGCGGTGAACCTCGCACCGTGGCACGGCGAGTGGCGGGGGCAGCCCCATAACCCGGAGAACCCGCCCGCGCTCTTTCTCATAGGACGAAGAGGCCAGCCGGCCTGCTGGTCGCCCTTCGCCAACGACGCCGGCAACTACAACGTCGCCGTTACCGGCAAATCCGGTTCCGGCAAGTCGGTGCTGATGCAGGAGCTGGTGACCGGGCTGATCGGCGCCGGCGGCGAGGCCGTGGTGATCGACGACGGGCGGTCGTTCCAGCACACGGCGGAGGCCCTGGAGGGCGCCTTCATCGCCTTCGGCAAGGACCCGGCCTGCCTCAACCCCTTCGCGATGATCGACGCTGGGACGGCCGAGCATGACGGCGACTACCGCGAGGAATGCTTCGCCATGCTGGCGGGCGTCATCGGCCGCATGGCGAGGCGGCGCGGTTCCATCGACGACATCGAGGCCGCGCTGATCGCCGAAGCCATTGCGGCCGCGTGGGACGAGGCCGGCAACGACGCCGATCTCGGCACGGTGCGCAAGAACCTCGAAGCCCGCTCGGACCGCCGCGCCGCCGACATGGCCACATCGCTCGGTCCCTGGTGTCCGGGCGGCGCGATGGGGCGGCTGTTTGCGGGCTCGGAGACGCCTGAGCTCGACGCGGCGCTCACCGTCTTCGAGCTCGCCGAGCTCAAGGGAAGGGGCGACGTCCAGGCCGTCGTGCTGATGCTGGTGGTCTTCCTGGCCACCCAGCGCATGTATCACGGCCCGCGCACGCGGGCGAAGGCAATCGTCATCGACGAGGCCTGGGACCTGCTCTCCGGCGAGGACAGCAAGTCCTTCCTCGAAGGCGCGGCGCGCAGGGCGCGTAAATACCGCGGTGCGCTCGTCACCGGCACGCAGAGCGTCAACGACTACTACGCCAACCCGGCCGCGCGGGCGGCCTGGGAGAACTCGGACTGGGTGATCTTCCTCGCCCAGAAGGACGAGTCGGTCGAGCTGCTGAAATCCGAGAAGCGCATCCACTGCGATCCCGGCATGGAGCGGGCGCTGAAGTCTCTCACCACCGCCGACGGCCGCTATGCCGAGCTGGTGCTGCACGGCCCCGACGGCTGGCGGGTGGCGCGCCTCGTGCTCGATCCGTGGTCGGTGGCGCTGTTCTCGTCGCGCGGTCCCGCCTTCGCGGCCGTGGAAAACCTGAAGACGCAGGGGCTCTCGACGGTCGAGGCCATCGACCGTCTCGCGGGGGAGGCTCCCCTGGCGGCCGGCGCCCCCGCCGCTCCTGCTGCAACCGAACATTCCGAACCATCCGAAACGGAGGCAAACGCATGAGCTCGAAGCGAAGCCCGACAGGCACACGATCCCCGCTCAACTGGCCGGACGACCCGGAGAGCGTGACGGCGGCCGATGTCGACTTCGAGGCGCTGGCCCACGTGCTCGCCAACACCTGCCGCCGGGGCGGCTGCACCCGGCTCTATCACTCGGTCGCGGCCCATGCGGTGCTCGTGTCGGAAGAGATCGAGGCGCTCGACGGGCTCGAAGAGGAGGCCCGGCGGATGCTCGCGCTGCACGCGCTTATCGCGAGTGCGCCGTCGGCCTGGCTCCGGGGGCGCCTGCCGGACTCGCAACGCGCGGTCGAACGCGCCGGAAAGCTCGCCACCGGGATCGAGACCGCGGTGCGCGAAGCGGCAGGCCTCGACGCCGTGCTCGACGAGGAGCAGGCGGAGCTCTTGCGCTTCGTCACCCGCATGGCGGCGGCGGCCGAGCGCCGGGACATCATGGAAGACGCGCCCGCGGGCGCCGGAGTCGCCTTCCCGCCGCTGAAGCGGCGCATCCGCTCGATGCCGCCGGACAAGGCGGCGCAGGCGTGGCTCGCCCGCTTCCGGGCGCTCGGCGGGGCGCCGGGCGGGGACGCGGGCGGGACGGCGGCAGGTGAACGGTGACGGAGAGGCCGGAGATGGCGCGAGCGAAAAGGCGAAGCCCGAAGCGGCGGGCAAGGAGGGGGATCGTGACCGGGGACGGAAAGCGGCGCGAGCGCGGCAACTCGGCCGGCGTGCCGGCGATCCAGGTGGTGCGGGACGCCGAGGAGGTGTTCCGGGCCGCGATCCTGGCCGGGGTGCTGTCCGCCGAGCGTTCGGAGCGGCACTGGGCCGGGCACTACCTCTACATGTTCCATGACGAGGACGGCACGGCGTGGTTCAAGCACCGCGACACCCGCGCCTATGTCTGGATGACCGCGCGCCAGCGCGCGGCGGGGTACCGGCCGTGAGCGAGCTTCGCGTCGTGCTCTGCGCCGCGCTGCTCGCGGGCGGGGTGGCGGCGGCGGTCGCGGCGGCGACGGTGCGCGTTGCCGCGCCCGAGGCGCCGCGTGTCGCATCGGTGCGTCTCGGCGAGATGACCGCCGCCTGGACCACGCGCGCCGCAAGCGAAGGCAGGACGGCCGAGGACGCGCGGGCCTGGGGCGAGGCGCTGGAGGCCGCGCTCGACCATGTGGCCGAACGCCGTGGCGCCGTGCTGCTGCCGGCCCGCGCGGTGGCCGCCGGGGCGCCGGACGTGACGTGGCACGTGGAGGCGGTGCTTGCGGAGTTCCTGGCGCGGCGCCCGGACACGGGAACCGGAGCGGCCAGGGGAGACGAACGGTGAGCGCCGCGCGCCCGGACTTCGCGCTGCAGCGCGGCCGACCGCGCCGGCGCCATATCGGCCTGGCCGTGATGATTGCGCTGGCCGCGCTTTGGCTCGGCGCGGCCTCGCGCGTCCATGTCAATGCGAGCTGGTCGGACGGGGCCTGGGGCTACGCCGCGTTCCCGTTGTTCGGCGAAGAACCGGCGATCGGCGACCGGGTGCTGTTCGAGCCACCGGAAACCCTGGGCTCGGCGGTGCCGTATCTGAAGACCGTGCGCGGCGTGCCGGGGATGCACATCGAAGTCGGCGAAGACGGGTCGATCCGGCTCGACGGCGAGCCGGTCGCCCGCGCCAAGGCGCATGCGCTCGACGGGCGCCCGCTCGCGGCCATCGCGCCCGGGATCGTCCCGCCGGGGCATTTCTACCTGCACGCTGATCATGTGGATTCCCACGACAGCCGCTACGCGGAGATCGGCCTCGTGCCGCGCGCGCGCATCCTCGGGCGCGCGATCGCCATGCCGGACATCCCGTGGCTCGGTCTGAACGGGCCGCTGGTCGGGCCGGAGGACACCGCTCCGGCATCGGAGCTCGGCGCGGTCCTGCCGCATGCGCATGACGGGCCGGCGCCCGTGGAGGCGGCGCGATGAGGGGCGCATTCCCGTCGATGCTTGCCGCCGTACTGCTGTTCGCGGGCGGACTGGCGGGCGCCGTGTCCGCGAAGGACCTTGGCGTGCGCGGCGCCACCTGGCCGGTCGGCGAGCCCGACCTGCTGGCGCAGATCGAGGCGCGGCTCCTCGAGATGGAACGCTCGGGCGCGCTGGCGCGGCTGGAGGACGAGGCCCGTGCCGATGCCCGCCGGAAGCTGGAGGAACCGGACCCGGCGCCCGGCATCGCACCGGCTCGGGAGGAACGCTCGCGCCTGTTCGATCCCGCCATCACGGTCGCGCGCGACATTCGCACGGCAGACGGGACGCTCATCGCCGCGGCCGGGACCCGGGTCAACCCGCTGGCGCGCATGACGCTCCCCCGCGACCTGCTGTTCGTCGACGGCAGGCGCGAAGCCGAGATCGCCTGGGCGCTGTCGCATGACCGCCCCGCGAAGATCGTGCTGCTCGCCGGCCGGCCGCTCGACCTGATGCGCCGGCACCGCCGGCCCTTGTTCTTCGACCAGGGCGGGGGCCTCGCCGCGCGCTTCGGTCTCCGGTTCACGCCGAGCCTGGTCGAACAGGCCGGAACGCACCTGCGCATTACCGAAATCCCGGTCGAGGGCCTGCCCCGAGCCGGTTCCGGGGACCGCGACGATCCCGGCTCGGAGGCCGGGACAAACCCCGAAGAGGAGGACTGATCCGATGCTGAACATGAACCGGGCGACTCTGGTGGGCCATGCCGGCCGCGATCCCGAAATCCGCGACCTGAAGAACGGCGAGAAGGCCGCGACCTTCTCGCTGGCCACCACGGAGAAATGGACGGACCGCGAGGGCAACTCCGCCGAGGCGACGGAATGGCACCGGATCGTGGTCTACGGCCCCACGGTCGCGGCGGTGGAAAAGATGCTGCGCAAGGGCGACCGGGTGATGGTCGAGGGCAGGATCGCGACGCGCGAATACCGCGACCGGGAGGACATGGCCCGATCGGTGACCGAAATCGTCGTCGCCGGCAGGCAGGGCATGGTCAACATCCTGTCCGAGCGCCGCACGCCGGACGAGACGCCGGATGCCGGTGACGGCCCTGCACGGGCAGAAGTGGAATGATCCGCCGCCTGCTCCCGTTGGCGGCGCTGGTCCTCGCGGCCGTGGCGTGGTCCGGCGCGGCCTTGGCGCAGTCCTGCACCGGGCGCTTCGTCAACCCGATCACGGACGTCTGCTGGGAGTGCATCTTTCCGATCTCGATCGGACCGATCTCCATCGGCAGCGTCTCGGGCGTGCTGGACACGCCGAACCCGTCCTCGCCGATCTGCCTCTGCGGCTCCCCGATCCCGCGCATCGGCCTCTCGCTCGGGGTCTGGGAGCCGGCGCGGCTGGTCGACGCGACCCGGGCGCCCTGGTGCTTTCCCAATCTCGGCGGTCTCACCATCAACCCCGGCCTGCCGGCCGGTCGCGGGCGCACCGGCGCCTCGGGCGGCGACGGCACCAAGGGCTCGGTCTGGCACGCGCACTATTACATGTATCCGCTCCTGTCGTGGATCGGTGTGCTGCTCGATCTCGGCTGCCTGGAGGGCGGCGGTCTCGACATCGCCTGGGCCTCGGAGCTCGACCCCGCCTGGCTCGACGACGAGCTCACCTTCCTGCTCAACCCGGAAGCCGCATTGTTCGCCAACCTGCCGGCCCAGGCCGCTTGTGCCGCCGATTGCGCCGCCTCCTCCGTCGGGCTGCCGCTCGATCCGATGTTCTGGTGCGCCGGATGCCAGGGCGGGATGTACCCGCTGACCGGCAACGTGGCCGCCCATGTCGGCGGGGTCCAGGCCTCGCTGCTCGCGTCCCAGCGCCTGCTCTACCGACTGCACCGCGCCGGGCTCGCCTGGGGCACGTTCGGTTCGGGTGCGCTCTGCGGACGCTACCCGATGCCCATCATGAAGAAATCGCAGTACCGCTGGCAGATGACCCAGCCGGTGCCGGCGGTCGATCCGTTCACCGGCTGCAACCCGACCGGGCGCTCGTCGGTGCTCTGGGAAACGCTCCGCGAATTGCCGGTCGCGGGCGAGAATTTCGGGTTCCTGCTATGGAGAAAACGGAATTGCTGCCTGTTATGAACCCATTGAAACACAACGAAAAATTTCACGTAAGGATGCCCCGATGACCCAGATTCGGCAAGGCTTCATTCTGGTGTTCCTGACCGCCTTGCTGCTGGCGGCGGGCTGGTCCGGGACGCCGCGGGCGGAGGACTTGCCGCGCGCAGCGGATCCCGATCCCGACGTGGCCCGGCTGGTCGAGGAGGTGCTGCGCAAGGCGGGCGGCAATGACGGGGAGTCGCTGGGCACGTGGAGCCGCTCGATCCTCGATCGCGCGCTCAAACGCGCCGGAGAGACCGCACGGCAGACGGTCCCCGGATCGTCTGCTGCGCTCCCGGCCGAACGCCATGCGGGGAGCCTTGCCGGGAATGCGGGCGGTCGCACCGGCACGGCAGAAATCCTCATCTTCACCAGCCTGTCGGTTCCCGCTGCGAGCTGGCGCCAATGGGCGCGCGACGCCGCTGCAACCGGAGCGCCGCTGGTGCTGCGCGGCGTCGGCGAAGGGGGACTTCCCGATACGGCAAAGCGGATCGGCGAGCGCCTGGGCGGGGCGGAGGCCGGGGTCGCCATCGACCCGCGCCTGTTCCGCCTGTTCGGCATCGAGCGGGTGCCCGCCGTGGTTGTCGCGCCCGGTGGCGTGCCGCCCTGCCGGAGCCGGGGCTGCGCGGACGATTCCGCGCCCCCGCACGATGTTGTCACCGGAAACATCGGTCTCGCTGCGGCGCTGGAAGTAATTGCAGACGAGGGAGCCGTCGCCAGCGGAATTGCCCGCCGTCATCTCGAACGGATGAGAGGGGTAGAGCAACCATGACGGACCGATCCGATCTTTCCCGCGATCGCATCGAGATCGCGCTGGACCGCGGCACGCGCATCTTCCGGTTGCTGACCTGGGCCGCGATGTTCGTCCTGGTCTGCCTGATGCTTTGGGTGGTCTCCGGCATGGCCGCGCGGGCGGAGGACCCCAAGGCCGCCGCCCGCGCCATCGGCAATACGGGTAATTCGGCGGCGCGCGCGGTCGCACGGGATTCCTCCAACGCGGCGGATGTGCCGGGCTATGCGGGCACGAGCCTGCCGGAGCGCAGCATCGGCGCGAGCCGCCTCCAGGACGAGGGCCGCGCGCGGCTGGCCGATCCGGACGACGTCGGCGGTGCGGCCGGACGGGCCGTGGTCCGGGGCGTGACGAGCCGGCCCTCCGCGAGCGTGCCGGCCAGCGATCCGCTTGTGCGGCGCTCGAAGAATATCGCGGCCTCGCCGCAGTCGTCGGCCCACGGCGCGGACGGCCTCGCGTCGGGGAGCGCCACGGACTGCGGGGCGGACCTCGACGATGCCGGGGACGGCGGCTCCTGCGGGTCCGTGCGCTACTGCGTCGGCGCGGGTTGCGAGACGGTATCTCCCGAGGCCAACACCGGATTCGTGAACGCGACGACACGGCTGAACATGGCGGTGGAGCTGGGCGGCGAGGAGTTCGACCGGGACGACATGCGCTTCTTCACCGGGCAGCGCCGCCGCTGCCATATCAAGCTGTTCGGGCTCGCCAACTGCTGCAAGAACAGCGGACTGCTCGTGGGGCTCGGCAACTGCTCGGCCTCGGAGCGCGAGCTGGCCGAGGAGCGCAACGCCGGCAACACCCACTATCTCGGCCGGTACTGCTCGCGGCGCACCTTCTTCGGCGTCTGCATCCGCCGCTCGCGCGCCTGGTGCGTGTTCGGCTCCAAGCTCGGGCGCATCCTGCAGCAGCAGGGGCGCGCGCAGCTCGGCATCGGCTGGGGAAGCTGCCGGGGCCTCACGGTCGCCGAGGTCGAGTCGATCGATTTCGAGCGGCTCGATCTTTCCGAGTTCACCGAGGATCTGATGGACGCCTCGAAGGAGCCGTCGGTGTCGCTGCCCGACGCGGGCGACACCGGCGACGCCATGCGCACGCGCATCCGCGAGTTCTACCGGCGGGGCGGGTGATGACGCGCGCCATCCTGCGTGTTCTGAAGCGCGTCGTCGCCGCAACGGTCGTGTGGGCCGCCCTGGGTGCACCTGCGGCGGCCGTGGAATGGCGGTCCTGGTGCGGGGAGCCCGGCTCGAATGCGGGACAAGGCCTCGGCTGGCATTTCTACTGCGACCGGGCGGAAGAGCCGCCCGAGGCGGAACCGGCGCCGCGGCCGGCCCCGTCGGTAGCAGACGAGAGGCCTGCCACCGAGCGCATCGAGGCGATGCGCAAGGCACTGGAGGAGGCCCGCGCCGAGGCGATCCTCGATCCGACGCCGGCCAAGGTCACCGCCTATCTGCGGCTCCAGCAGGTGACGTTGCAGCGGGCGGCGGCGTTCTCCGACGCCTTCCGGCGCACGGTCTGGGCGACGCCGGAGCTGGATTACACGCTGAGGCGCCCGGTCGGCGCACTCGCCAAGCAGGTCTGGTCGGACGGACGGCGGCAGGCGCGCGACGCCGCGCTCGCCCGCCTCGGCGAGCGTTACGGGCTGATCTATCTCGGCCATGCCGGATGCGCGGGCTGCAAGGTCTTCGGGCCGCTGCTCCGCGCGTTCGCCGGGCGCCACAATCTGGACGTCCTCGCGGTCTCGCTCACGGGCGAGGCGCTGGAGGGCTGGCCCGAGGCGGTCGCGGACAACGGGCGCGCCGCCCGGCTCGGCCTGGGCAATGCGCCGGTGCCCGCGCTTGTGCTGTTCGACGCGCAGACGAAGAAGGTCCTGCCGGTCGGCTTCGGCGTCATGGCCGAGGACGAGATGGCCGAGCGCATCTACGCGCTCACCGCCCTGGAGCCCGGACATGACTATTGAATGGAAGAAAACCGCGGCCGCCGCGGCCACGGTCCTCGCGCTTTCGGCTTCCCCCGCCGACGCCGACGTGCTCTCGGAGATGGGCCGCTTCTGGCAGGGTGCGGCGGTCAACACCACGGGCCCGACGGCGTTCCACGGCCAGGCCTCCGGCCACTGGACCCTCGGCAACCTCTATCTGCGCGCGCCGGTGCGCTCCGAGCAGATCGCGACCGTCAACCTGCCCTCCTTCCGGGCCGGCTGCGGCGGCATCGACGCCTTCGCCGGCGCCTTCTCCTTCATCAACAGCGATCAACTGATCGCCTTCGGTAGGGCGGTGGCGCAGAACGCCGCCGGCTTCGCCTTCGAGCTGGCGCTCGAGACCATCAGCCCGGTGATCGCCGAGACCATGGCCAAGCTCCGGGCCTTGGCGCAGTGGGTCAACAGCCAGAACCTCAACTCCTGCGAGACCGCGCAGGCGCTGGTCGGCGCGCTCTGGTCGAAGAACGACCGGGCCTCGGCGTCGATCTGCGCGGCGATCGGCACGTCGCAGGGCATCTTCTCCGACTACGCCGCCGCCAAGCACGGCTGCGGGGCGGACGGCAAGCGCAATTCGACGCTCGCCAGCGCCTCGGGCGCCATGGCGGACCAGGTTCCGGTCAACGTCAACTACGCCTGGAAGGCGATCCGGGCGTCGTCGTTCCTCGCCGGCGATACGCAGCTCGCCGAGTTCGCGATGGCGGTGACCGGCACGCTGATCGTGACGTCGCCGACCTCCGATTCGGACACGAGCGGCCCCCGCGTGCGCATCCTGGAGCCGCTCGCCCTCGACCGCCGCGTCACCGAGGTGCTGATGGAGGGCGGCGGGGCGCTGCCGGTCTACCGCTGCGATACGTCCACCGCCTGTCTCAACCCGAGCCTGGGCACGGTCACCATCCCCGCCAATCGCGGCTTCCGCGCGCGGGTGGCGGAGCTGTTGCGCGATCTCGTGGACGCGGTGCGCACGGACACCGCGCCGCCCGCACCGGCGCTGGGGCTGGTCAACCTCACCACCCTGCCGGTCTACCGGGTGGCCAACGCCGCGGCGGCCTACCGGGGGGCGGTGATCGACCAGGAAATGGACGCGCTCGCCGAAGCCGTGGCGCTCGACGTGATGCAGGTGTGGATCACGGATCTGCACCGCGCGGTCGAGGAGCGCGCCGGGACGCTCGACATCGCCGATGGCGAGCAGTTGCAGCGTTGGCGCGAGGGGCTCCGCGCCAACCGGGTGGCGCTCGCGCGGCACCGCCACCAGGGACTCCAGCGGCTCAACACGGCGCTGGCGGTCGTCGAGAAGCTGCGCCTGATCGAGACCGAGCTGGCGGGGGCGTTGTCCGCCGATCTGCGCGCCGCACTGGCGTTCGCGCGCGGCGGCGCCGGGGCGGGTTCCCGGTAACGCATGGCGTGACACCTTATATATGTACGAGCTCTTCACCCTCGGCGGCGGGACCTACCTCGTCGATCTCCTGAACGCGGTCGCCGCGATCACCTCGGG
This sequence comes from Alphaproteobacteria bacterium, assembly GCA_965207055.1. Taxonomy (GTDB): domain Bacteria; phylum Pseudomonadota; class Alphaproteobacteria; order UBA828; family UBA828; genus WTGU01. The sequence goes on from CBDBLP010000002.1 coordinate 1,039,131, forward strand.
CGGCGCCTATGTCACGCTCGCCCAGCTCGCCGGCGTGGCGGGTCTTGCCTGGGTCCTGTTCCGCACCGCCTTCGGCGGGTCGTGGAAGGACAACGCCAAGTGGATCCTGCTCTTCGTCACCGTCTGGGGTGCGATGATCGTGCCGAAGGCCACGGTGCGGGTGGTGGACCGGCTCGATCCGACGCTGGCGCCCGCCGTGGTCGCAAACGTGCCGATCGGCCTTGCGCTGTTCGCATCCCTCACGTCGCAGGTCGGCGACGGGTTGACGCGCCTCACCGAGCAGGCGTTCACGCTGCCCAACGACCTCCAGTACCAACGCCACGGGCTGATCTTCGGGGCCAGGCTCGCGGCCAAGGCGACCCGTCTCGAGATCACCGACACCGTGTTCGCGCGGAACGTCCGCAACTACGCCCGCCAATGCGTCTTCCACGCGCTGCTGCTCGGGCACATGTCGGCGGACGATCTGCGGGAGAGCACCGATATCTGGTCCCTGGTCACCGCCGCGGGCTCGCCCTCGGCCGGGGCCTCGCCCGCGCGCATGTTCGAGTTCGCGACGCGGCAGGCGGCGACGGGCACCGGCGCGACGCCGATCGACCGGCAGATCGTCACCTGCCAGGTGGGCGCGGGCAGGCTGAACGCGCAATGGAACGCCGAAATACAGCGTGCGGGCACCGTGTTCGGGCGGCGGATCTTCCCCGACGCCAGGACCGAGGCTCTGGCCCGCGCGGAGCTTCTGGCCGCGCTGCCGGCGGCCCACGACTTCCTGATCGGCGCCGCGCGCTCGGCGGGCGAGATCATGCGCCAGCAAATGGTGCTGAACGCCGTCCACGACGCGGGCGAGCAGTGGGCGGCCGAGGCCGGCAACGCGGCGGCCTTGCGGGCCTATACCGAGGCGAGGGCGGAGGCCCAGACCGTCTCGGCCTACCGGGCGATCGGCAGGCAGGCCGAGACCTGGGTGCCGCTGCTGCGCATCGTCTTCGAGTGCCTCTATGTCGGCGCGTTCCCGATGGCGGTACTGCTGATGCTGACGCCGGCGGGGCTGCCGATCTTCCGGTCGTATGTGACGGGGCTGATCTGGCTGCAATCCTGGGGCCCGCTCTACGCGGTGCTGCACCGGATCAGCATGGGCGAGGCGGCGGAGCGCATGCAGGCAACCGCGCTCATGCCGGGGGGCGACATCGGCATCTCGCTGGTGGCGCAGGCGGGCATCCGGGCGGTCGCGTCCGACGTGGCGGTGATGAGCGGGTACCTCTCGATGTCGGTGCCCTTCCTCGCCGCCGCGCTGGCGTATGGATTGTCGAAGGCGACCGTGCTCGCGACCTCGGTGCTGGCGGTCGGCCAGGATGCCGCCTCGTCCGCGGCCCATGAGGGCACGACCGGCAACCTGTCGCTCGCCAACACGGGCTACGACACGCACCGGTTCGCCACGCTCGAAGGCCGCCAGATCCGGACCTCGGCCCATGTCGACACCGACCGCTATACCGGCTATGCGCCTGCGGGCGCGGCGATGACGGTGACCGGCGACGGGACCGTGGTGGCCGATGCCGGCGCCGCCACCAGCCGCATCCCGGCGGCCGGGGTGCGGTTGTCGGAATCGCTCGCGACCAGCCACGAGCAACGCGCTGCCGAGGCGCGGACCCTCTCGCGGCACTGGTCGGCAGAGGCGGGCCAGGCGCGCAATGCCGCCGTCACCGACGCGACGGGGCTGATCCAGCGCTACAGCCACGACGTCAGCACGGGCGAGGCCTTCGCGCGGGGCGTCACCGAGAGCGAATCGAGCCAGGCGCAGCAGCTCGATTCCCATGTCGAGAAGCTGGCCGAGATCGGCGGGCTGACGAAGAACCAGGCGATGAACCTGACCGCCGAGGCGAAGGTGGGCGGCGGCTGGAACCTGATCGCCAAGATCGGCGCCAACGGCTCGGCCATGTGGCGCGGCCAGACCATCGAATCCGACGCCTGGAACCGGATGCAGGAATACGACCGCCAGCACGGCGTGACCGAGAGCTGGTCGCAGGTGGCGGAGGCCTCGCGGCGCTACTCCACGCAGTCGGGCGACAGCGAGATGGCGAGCCTCGACGAGAGCCTGTCCGCCAACCTCACCCGCATGCGCAGCTTCCAGGAGCGCGCCTCGCTGGCGAGGCAGGAATCGGAGATCTGGTCGGAGCAGGCGGCGCAGGTGCGCTCGGACGCGCAGGCGATCGAGCGCGAGCTCGGCCAGCCCTTCTTCGCCTGGCTCTCGGAGCGGCAGGGCTCGGACGGCCGCGCGATCGGCGCCGCCGGGGCGATGCGCATCGCCTCGCCGCAGACCGCGGAGGACGCCGAGCAGCTCCGCGAGCACGCCGCCGCCTTCATCGCCGAACGGTTCCCGGCTCCGGCGGGCCCGGACCCGGCGTCGGTCGGCGGCGCGGCGGAATACGAGGGTGCTGCGGGCGAGCTGCGCGGCGCCTACGGGCGCGAGACCGCGGCTGCCCATGGGGGCTGGTCGGCGGGGGTGCGCGACCGGGCGGCGGCCGCCGGCGCGCCCCGGCCGGGCGAGGCGGACGTGCGGGCGATGGAGGAACGGGTCGAGACCAAGACCGAGATGACCATGAAGGAGACGGCCCGCGAGGCGCGCCAGACCGTGACAAGGGACGAGGCGGTCGAGGGCCGCGCCGGGATCGCCGCCGAGCGGGGCAAGCCCTTCGAGCAGCAGGCGACCGAGAACCTGCCCTTCATCGGCGGCTGGCTCGCCGGGCAACTGTTCGGGACGGCGAAGAACGCCGCGCCGGACGGCGCCGGAACCCCGCCGCCGCCGGACGAAAAGGGCTGGGGGGCCTCGTCGCCGTGACGCCCGCCCGGAAACCGCTTCCGGGCTCAGTCGCCGCGCATCAGGCGCTCGTGCTCCTCGGCGACCGCGAGGAACGCGTACTGGCCGCTCCCGGTCGCGGCATCGATCCGCTCGTCGCGCCCGCCGGGAAGGCGGTAGCCGGCGAACGCCGACCAGTCGCGGCCGAGAAAGCCGCGCCGGAGCGCGCAGGCGAGGCTGGCGAGGACCGTCCAGAGGATTGCCGCCAGCCACGCGGCGCCGGCGGCCTCCATGCCCGCACCGGTCGCGGCCGCGAGGGCGGTCCAGAGCGCGGCGAGGGCGAAGCCGCCGAGCACGGCGGCGCGCTCGCGCCAGGTGGGCCGGGGCGATGCGGGGGGCCCGGCTGGTCCGGTCGGGTCGTCGAATGTTCGTGTCATGTTCATGTCCTCCGAGCATAGCGGCGGAACCGGAAAAGGGAATTCCCGGGAGCCGGGCCTCTTCTCCGCCCCGCTCGCCTTCGACCCGGCCCCGGCCGGCCTCCATCTCCGGTCGGCGTGGCGTGCGATCGGGGGGAGACAGTGATGCGCGGCATTGGCGGCAGCACGCTCCGGGGCGGCCAGACCGTCTTCCACGGGCTGCGCATGTGGGGCCAGCTCTTCCGGGCGGCGATGCTGTTCGCCGCGTTCACGACCGTCGCCGTGCCGGCCTGGACGCTCTGGCACCGCACCACCGGCGCGGAATGGTACGCCGCCGGCATGGCGACGCTGGCCGAGGTCAAGCTCGTCCTCGGCTACGACCCGGACTCGGGTCAGGAGGTCCGGTTCGAGGACGGGACGCGGCGCACACTCCGCATCCGCGACATCGCCGCCTCGGTCCCGGCGCTGGAGGCGCGGGAGCGAATCCGGGACGAGATCTTCGCGAGCGCCGGGATCGGCGCGGCGGCCGGCGGGGGCTTGATCCTGCTCTTCCTGGTCGTGTTCTGGTATCGCGGCGCCCGGCTCGGGCGGCAGAAGCGCATCCGGGGCGCGGAGATGGTGACGGCCGCCGAACTGCGCCGGAGATTGCTGCCGCCCGGTCTCCGCATGCTGTCACGCCTGCCGGGCGGTCAGCGGCTCCGCCCCTACGCCATCGCCGGCATCCCCTACCCCGAGCGCACCGAGACCCAGCACACGATCGTCTCGGGCACCACGGGCTCCGGCAAGACGGTGCTGATCTCCGATCTCGTCTCGCAGATCCGCGCCCGCGGCGAGCGCTGCGTGATCTACGACAAGATGGGGACCTACACCCGGTCCTTCTTCGACCGGGACCGCGACGTGCTGATGAACCCGCTGGATGCCCGCGCCCCGCGCTGGTCACCCTTTCTCGAAGCGAGGAACCCGCGCGACTTCGACATGATGGCCGCTGCCCTGATCCCCCAGCAGCGCGACACCGTCGATCCGTTCTGGGTAACGGCGGCGCGCCAGCTCTTCTCGAACGGCGCCGGGGTGCTGCGGCAGAAGGGCGTGAAGGACAACAAGGTCCTGGTCGACCACCTGCTCAAGACCGACCTGACGGCGCTCGCCGAGGCGATGGAAGGCACGGTGGCGCAGTCCATCGTCGATCCCGACAACCCCAAGACCGCGCTCTCGGTGCGGGCGATGCTGACCGCCAACCTGTCGGCGATGGAGTTCCTGCCGGACGAGGGCAAGCCGTTCTCGATCCGGGAGTGGATATCGGACGAGGCAAGAGACCGAAACGGGGGCGGGTTCCTGTTCCTGACCTCGCGGGGCGACCAGCACGCGAGCCTGCGCGGGCTGATCTCGACCTGGCTGGAGATCGCGGTCAACGCCATGCTCTCGCTCGCCCAGGACGACGGCCGGCGCATATGGGTGATCCTCGACGAGCTGCCGACCCTCCACCAGGTGCCGAGCCTCCAGCCGGGGCTCGCCGAGTCTCGCCAGTTCGGCGGCTGCTTCGTGCTCGGCGTGCAGGTGGCCTCCGCCTTGCGCGACCTCTACGGTCGCAACGGCGCCGAGACCATATCGGGGCTCTGCGGCACGCGGGTGGTGCTGGCCGCGCCCGACCGCGACACCGCGCAATGGTCCGCCGACAGCCTCGGCCGAAGCGAGATCGAGGAGGTCGCCGAGGGGTTCAGCTACGGCGCCAACACCATCCGCGACGGCGTGAGCCTGACGCCGCGCCGCGAGCTCCGGGCGCTGGCTCTGCCGTCCGAGATCATGCGCCTTCCCAACCTGGAGGGCTATCTCAAGTTCCCCGGCCCCTTCCCGGTCGCCTCCATCCGCCTGAAATACGTCTCCAGGCCGAAGGCGGCGGAGCGGTTCGTGGCACGCGAGGGGGACGTCGGCGAAGCCGATGCGTCGAAGGCGGCGCCCGCAAAGCCCGGCGAGGACGGTGACATGACGATCCCGGACCCGGCGGACCGCGCCGATGCGCTCCCGGAAACCCCGCCCACGGCGCCGGAAGCCGCGCGGGATGCCGCCCTCCACCAGGGCGAGCTGGACCTTGTGCCGCTGCCGGGAGAGGCCGGCGCAGCCCCGATCGAGAACGGGCAGGCGCGGGAAGCCGACACCGCAACGCCCGCGCCGGAGCGGCAGGACGGCCCGCCGGCAGAGGGCTCCGAAGCGGAAGAGTCGCCGCCGGCTGCCGGGCCGGACGGCGAACGGCCTAGCGACTGGGGCTGACATGCTCTCGATCGGGGCGCTGACGTCGGCCGCGCAGGGCGCGCGCTACTACGAGCAGGACGGCTATTACGCGAAGGACGATCCCGAGCACCGCGAGGCCAGCGGCTGGGCCGGCAGGGGGGGCGGAAGAGCTCGGGCTGACGGGGCCGGTCGACCCGGAGATCTTCAGGGCGGTCCTCGAAGGCAAGGTGCCGGACGGCTCGGGAACGGAGCTCGGGAAGCGCGGCAAGGACGGCAAGATCGTCCACCGCCCCGGCCGCGACCTCACCTTCTCGGCACCGAAGTCGGTCTCGCTCGCCGCGCTGGTCGGCGGCGACCGGCGCATCGTCGAGGCCCACGACCGCGCGGTGGCGGCGGCGCTGGACTGGGTCGAGAAGAACGCCGCCGAGACGCGGATGAAGGATCCCGCGACCGGCCGCATGGTCCGCGCCGGCGACCAGAAGATCGTCGCCGCAACCTTCCGCCACGACACCTCGCGCAACCTCGATCCGCAGCTTCATACCCATGCCGTGCTCGCCAACATGGTCCAGGGGGAGGACGGCAAGTGGCGCACGATGGCCAACGAGAAGCTCTACGGCTCGAAGATGCTGCTGGGCGCGCTCTACCGCAGCGAACTCGCCGCCGGCCTCGCAAGGCTCGGTTACGGCATCGAGAAGACCCATGCCGACGGGCGCTTCGAGATCGCGGGCGTCTCGCGCGAGGTCGTGGAAGCCTTCTCCACCCGCCGCGCGGAGATCGAGGCGGCGGTCGCGGAGCGCGGCGGCGGGGAGACGGCCGACGACCAGCGCCTCGCCCAGCGCGCGGCGCTGATGACCCGGGCGGTCAAGCGCGACGTCGACCGGGACGAGCTGCGGGAGAGTTGGGAGCGCCAGGCAGCAGGGCTCGGGTTCGACGCGAAGGTGCTGGTAGCGGACGCCGTGGCCAGGGAAACGGTCAGGGACGCGGGGAAGGAAGCCGGGCGCGAGACCGGTTCCGGACCGGCTTCGGGGAACGGCGCACTGCCCGGCGCCGTCTTGGAAACGAGTCCGGGCGTGCCCGACGATGCCCCGATATCACCCGCCGGTGCCGCCGTGGACTGGGCGGTGGCGCACCTCTCCGAGCGCGAGGCGGTGTTCGCCCGCACCGACCTGCTCGCGGCGGCGCTCGCCTGGAACCCGGGCGCGGTGGCGGTCGGGGAGATCGAGCGCGAGGTGGCGGCCCGCGAGACGGCGGGCACGCTGCACGCAGCGCGCCTGCCGGGCGCCGAAGGGCTGCTCACCACCGACCGCGCGGTCGCCGACGAGCGCGAGACGATCGCGCTGATGCGGGCGGGCGAGCGGCGCGGCGCGGCGCCGATGCGCGCGCGCACCGTCGACAAGGCGCTCCGGGGCGGCCCCCTTACCGCCGGGCAGAAGGAGGCGGTGAAACTCATCCTGTCGTCCGAAGACCGCACCGTGGGCGTCCAGGGCTATGCCGGCTCGGGCAAGACCACCATGCTGAGGCGCGCCCGCATGCTCCTGGAGAAGAAGGGCTACGAGGTCCGCGGCCTCGCGCCGTCTGCGTCCGCCGCGCGCACGCTCGAAGGCGAGGCCGGGATCGGCAGCGAGACCCTCCAGCGCTTCCTCGCCCGTTACGCCGGCGTCGCCGAGGGACGTATGACGAAGAAGGGCGAGAAGGACATGCGCGCGCAGTTCGCGAAGACCGCGCTCGTGGTCGACGAGGGCTCGCTCGCCTCCACCGTGCAGGCCCGGAACCTGCTCCGGATCGCCGATGCCCTGCGCATCCCCCGCGTGGTGCTGGTCGGCGATGCGAAGCAGCTCGACGCGGTGGATGCGGGCAAGCCCTTCGAGCAGCTACAGAAGGCCGGCATGAAGACCGCCGTCATGGACGAGATCATGCGCCAGCGGGACCCCGCGCTGAAGGAAGCCGTCGAGGCGAGCCTCGCGGGCGATGTCGCGCGCGCCTTCGGGAAGCTCGGCGAGAACATCGCCGAGGTGAAGCCCGACAACCTCGCGGGCGCCGCCGCCGCGCGCTGGCTCGCCCTCTCGCCCGGGGAGCGCGCCAACGCCGGGCTGATGGCCCCGAGCCACGGTCTGCGCGAGCGGATCAACGAAATCGTGCGCGAGCGCCTCGTGCGGGACGGCGCGGTCCACGGACCCGCAACGACGGTCGAACGCCTTGTCTCGCGCGGTTACACCAGTGCCGAGAAGACGCTCGCCGCCAACTACCGGTCCGGCGACACGGTCGCGTTCCACCGCCCCTACAAGCGTCTCGGGGTCGAGAAGGGCGACGAGCTGCGGGTCGCGGGCGTGGACCACCGGACGCGGACGGTGAACCTCGAAGGCGGAGACGGTCAGCAGATCGCGTGGGAGCCCAACCGGATCGCGGCCCGCGCGGGCGGCGTCGAGGTCTACCGCGGCGAGGAGATCGAGCTCCGCGCCGGCGACCGCATTCGCTGGACCCGCAACGATGCCGGCCTCGGCCTTGTCAACAGCGGCACCGCGGAGGTCGCGGCGGTGCGGGACGGCAGGGTGACGTTCCGCCTCGAGGACGGGCGCACGCTCGACATGGCCCCCGGCGACCCGCAGCTCCGCCACGTCGACCGCGCCTGGGCGTCGACCGTGCATGCGTTCCAGGGCCGCACGGTCGATACCGTGATCGCCGCCATGGAGGCCAACCATCCCCACCTGACCACGCAGAAGAGCTTCTACGTCGAAATCTCCCGTGCGCGGGACCGGGCCGAACTCGTCACCGACGACCGGGCGGCGCTGAAGGAGCAGCTCGAAGCCGCCACCGGCGAGCGGATCGCCGCGCTCGAAGCGGTCGAGCCGGAGCGGGCGAAGGGCCGCGAGGCCGGCGCGGACGCGGGTCGGGGCGGCGATCGAGAGGGAGGCGCATCCCGATCGCAGGATCGGGATAAGGCAGCGGAGCCGGTAATGGAACAGTCACGCGGGCCGAAGGTTCTCGACCGCGACATGGGGCTATAGGTGTGCCTTGGCTCGCTCCGGAGGGTTCGCTTGCGGACACGAATCAATGGGCGTAATGTCTTCAAACTTACCCGCCGGCAGCATGCTGTCGGCTCAAGGGCTGCTCTCTGGAGCGGCCCTTGCTTTTTCCGGGGGCGGACGTGAGTACGCGGGTCTATGTCGACGGCTTCAACCTGTACTACGGAGCGCTGAAGGGCACGCCCTTCAGGTGGCTCGATCCTGTTCTACTGACCTCTCTCCTGCTGCCCCCCGAGTACGGTATCGAGCGGCTCCGCTACTTCACGGCACGGGTTTCGGGCAAACTCGATCCGCGGGCGCCCGCCCGTCAGCGCGTTTATCTGAAGGCGCTCGCACATTGGCCGAGGTCGAGATCCACTACGGCCGTTTCCTCGCCAAGACCGCGTGGCGGCCGCTCGCCAACCTGCCGGTCGCCGGGCGGCGGATCGACGCGCCGAGGCCGGTTACGCTACCCCGAGGCGATCACCGGGTCCGCGGCGGCCGCCCCCAGACGTTGCCGGTGGGCGTCTATCCGGACGGGCGCGGCGCGGGTGACGGCGCGCCCCGTGGCTCCGGGAGAGCGTTCCCGGACGCGGTGATTGCCGAGTTCCACACCATGGAAGAGAAGGGTTCGGACGTGAATCTCGCGGCCCATCTGCTGAACGATGCATGGCAGGACCTCTTCGAAGTGGCGGTGGTAATTTCCAACGACACCGATCTGGTGGTGCCGATCCGCATGGTGACACGGGAACGGAAGCGGCCCGTGTTTGTCGTGTGCCCCGGCCGGTGGCAGCTCGCACCGCAGCTACGGCGGGCCGCAAGCCATGTCCGCCACATCCGCCCGGCGATGCTGAGGGCGGCGCAGTTTCCGGATACGCTGCCGGGAACGAGGATCTCGAAACCGGCCGGTTGGTAGAGGGCAGCCGCGGCGAGCGTTGAAGCGTCCGTGGCGAGGCATGAGACGCAACCGCGTCAGCGTCCGCCTTGTCACTGGGGGCCTGCGGAGAAGGCGAGGCCCGGCGGTCGTTCGCCTGTGCAATGACGCGTCCCGGCTCGGCCCTGCGTCATGTGAGTCCGTCCGCGATTGCGCAGTGACGATGCGGCGATGGCGGCGCGTTACTCTCCGAATCGCCACGGCGGCTGCCAGATACCCGGGCCTGGATGCTTCTCCCCCTCCAGGACGCGGCAATAGAGATGTGCCGCAGACGTGGTTCCCAGACCCGGTACGTGGAGGTCTCCATTCTCGTCCACGGTCATGGTGTTCCATTTTCGGGTACGGTTGTCAGCCTGCGCGTCCGTCTCGTCATGTTGGGGTCCCATGGCAACCAGTCCGAAGAGACCGTTCTCGAAGACGATACTGGCCCCGTACTGGTACTGAGGGTCTTGCTGTTCAGGGTAGAGGAGAGGCCGGACAGAGATCAGGCCGGGTGCGGGATCCTCGGGTTCTCCGGTTCTGTCGATGTGCCAAAGGCTGGCGGTCGCTCGTTGTTCATCGAAGTTCAGGGAGTTTTCGCTCAGCCACCCCATCTGGTTCAGGAAGTCGAAGACGTGCCGCAGGCGCATGACCATTCGTTCGCCGCTGGTGAACCAGCGCAGGATTTCGCAGCTCGCGGCCTCGCCTTTCCTGGCGATGCCGCTGTGAAGCAGGTTGTTGCGGATGTGTCTGAGATCACCGAGTACCTGCTGGCGGGGGCGGATGGCGCCGGAGAGCCCACGGGCCGCGGTCTCATGCTTCAACTGGGTCCGGTACACGCTGTCCCACAGGTCGAATATGTGGGCGGTCCATCCCTTGAACACGACCTGTTCCATGGAGCCGCCGGGAGCCGACCGTGCGAAGAGCGGCTCCGTCACAAGCGAAGGAAACGCACGTAGCCTCGGGTACGCAGGAATCGAGTAGACGTCGCCGCTGGCGCGGACGGCATCCTCGATCGTCTCGATGGCTCCGCCGCTCACACTCATTGTCTCGAGCGCGCGCTGCCGTTCCCCCAGATGGATGGAGTGAATGGCGTCGAGCAGGTACAGGAGTGAGTTGGTCGCGACGTGGACGTCGTGCTGAAACGCGCGCCATAGGCGGAACCACTCTCTTTCGAGCGCGGTTCTTGCAGAGTCAGGAAATTCCGGTGCCGGTGTGGAGGTTTGCTCTTCGGCGGCGGAAGGCTTTGCGTGTCCGGTGTCGGTCGCGGGCTGCGGGAGCTCCGGCGAGACGGGACCTGCGGTTTCATCCGGTTGGGCGGAGAGGCAGATCGTGGAAGTCGCTTCGTGCGATGAGTACAGCGGCCGGGACCAGCGGTCGCGGTCCTTCGGATGATAGAGCTCGGCGTCGCCTGGCGCCTCGAAGACGACTAGGCCCTTGTGAAGCGCCGCCTCCATCCAGCAGCGAGTATGTCGCGTCACGTCCAACGGGCAGTAGTATTCCGCGCGTTCATCAAGCGGCTCGCACGCTGCGGTCGGCCACTTGGGGTGGGCCAGGTAGAGCCGCGCGGGGTGTACGACGACATAGGGGACTCCCTGCTCGCGGTGGAGCTCGACGAGTTCCGGCGCGAGTCCCACGGTGTGCGACGGACCCTTGCCAGGTGGCGGGAGCGGGGCCTTCTCGACAACCGGACGCCACACGGCCTCCAGCGCCTGGTCGATCTCGCGCTTCTCTTCGACCGACCAGCTAAGGGAATCCGACTTCGCCGACGGAATTTCTGCCGCCGTTCGAGGCGGATTGTGACGAATTGCCGTTCGATCCGTAGCATTGCTCCAATCCTCGGGCAGTCCTGCCGCGATCATGGTCTTCAAGGACGCGCGCAGCACGTCGTCGGCGCCAGTCAGGAGCGCGGCCGTGCGCTCATGCTCTTCCGCGTCCGGTTCGGCGGAGGCTTGACCGTGCGCGATGTTCGAATGGTGGCGCAAGAAGTCGCCGAGCATGTCTTCCGTTTGCCGCCGCTCACACGCCGAGTCCGCATAAAGCCACGCGGCGCGTTGTGGGACGTGCACGGCCCGATCATCCGTTTCATGCTCCTCGATAAACAGCACCGACAACGCGATGCTCAAATCGATCGCCCTGTCCTCGTCGTCGAACCGCTCGGTCCTGTCGCGAAGGCGCGCCATCGCCCGCTGCAATCTGTGTCGGACTTGTTCCGGTAGCGTCGAAAACTTCGTCGCGAGGTCTCGGAGTTCCGTGATCGCCAGAGGGCGTTTCAAGGGCGGCGGGCCCCATGTCGAGGGAGCCAGGGCCACAGGGCGCTGTCCGTAAGCGGGTCCACATGCCAAATGCCGATACGGCAGCGCCGCCTCCGCGGCGTACGGAACGGTGCGCCAATTGCCGAACACGCGAAACCCGGCTCCCCAGACGAGCCCGAGGAGGAGTGCCAACTGCTCCGGCCCTTCCTTGAGCAGCGGACTCGCGTACTGACTGCGCTGGGCGTCATGCGGGTTGTCGCGCTCGAAGTATCGAACTTCGAGTGCGCAGACGTTTCCCGAATCAGGCTTCGGCCATGCGAAGCCCGGAGGTCCTGGGTCGGACTCCGCGTCGATCTTCCGCAGCGCTTCGACGTACGGCAGCAAGGCACAATTCTCGTCCAGGGGTTTGGCCGCCTCGATGGACGGCCCCTTCAGCATGTAGATGCCGAGGCCCTCGATCATTCCATGCGCCGCGAACTCGGCGGCGTACCTGCCGATTTGTTCCAAGCCATACATCCTCGCGGCCGCGATCAGCTTGCGGGTTGCGGTAGCGGTGTCGAGCCGAGTTTCGCCCTGGCGCGGCCAATGGTGCCGGGTGGCGACGGTGCCGTCGGGAGGGCGTCTTTCGCTTTCCGGATTCCAGTGGAGCGCCACCCATTCCTGCAGCCGCTGGAAACCAGGGCCGGCCGACTTCCAGATCCCCTCGTCCAGGTAGCGGTCCATGGTTCGCCGGGATTCCCAGCGACTCGTCGGCAGGTGCGTCTCGCACATTTCAACGATGTTGGGCCGTCCGTCGATCGTCAGAAGCACCTGGGTTTCTTCCTGGGCCTGTTTCAGCCGCTCGTGGATGCTTGCAATGCTCATGCACATAAAAGGGGTCCCCGTTGAGCTCGCGGCGGCGGATTATGGATGCACGTGTTCGCCGGAGAAATCGGAATCACGGTTCCCGGGGCGTCGTTCGTCGTATTTGGCAACGCCGAGGATCTGCTCAACGCGGTCCAGCGCGCTCTCACGGGAGCAGTGCCTGCGAGGATCACGAAATTCGAGTTTCCGGTTGATGGCGGACGCCGCATCGGAACGATCGCCAAGGTAGCCGGAGGTGCAAACTGCACGCGCGTTGGAGTTGGGAATCTTGATTCGGTCGGCCTGCCTACCCTTTCCCGACCGGCCGGATTTCGTGGCGAATCACCGTTGGCGCGTTGTCGAAAGCGACCATCATGGTTCCCTGGAAGCGCGCCCAGTCGGGCGTCTCGGACTCGATATGGTCGCCGTCCCATCCCACGCCCAGCTTCATCCGGTAGAGGTCGCCTTTCGGGCGGGCGATAGAGCTGTTTTCGAGGAGGGCATCGTAGAGGTACATCGCGGATTCGATCACGACGAGATGGGCAAATCTGATGCCGCAGAACGTCACCGCATTCAGGATGTGCGGTGCCGGGTTCCGAGCCGCCGCGGTCGGCTCCGCGCCTCCGAAAGTCGCGAGTCTGCTGGTGCTCACGGAGTGCGCGGCTTCGAAGTTGACCACGGTCTGGATGATTTCCCTGAGCGATATTCCGCGATTGTCGAAGTGCACGACTTGTTGACCGAGCCAGTCGTCGCAGTCCATCGCGGGCTCCTGGTCGAGACGGAACAGCATCTCGGGCACAATTAGCCAGGGTTGCTGCGCGGTGGGCACCCCGATCCATCCAAGGGCTCCGGGAAGAGGCCACTGGATGACGATCTCCAACGTCTGAGGCCCCATCGTCGCGGTGTAGGTCTTTTCCGGCTCCCTTGTCTCGTCATTAAGCTTCGTGATGTACAGCGCGCCTCGCTGGATACCCCCGAATTCGATCCGGATGGGTCTCCGCAACTCGCGCGGAATCGTCACGAGACGGTGGAATCGCAGGCCGAACGCCTCCAGCACGTCGTCGTCGAGCAGACGTGTAGCTCTCCTGCCGAAGTCGCCCAACACGATCTTTCGGAGGAATATCGAACAGGCCCGAGCGAAGGCGGCCATCGCCGTCGACCACTCCTCGCCCTGTCCTGTGCCGCTCTTCCCGAACTGCATCGCCAAGCCGTTGACGGCGAGCTGCATGTCCTGCAGCGCTTCCGTGATACGTCCTTGCTTGTCCCGCGAGAATCCGCCGACAAGGCTCCCGGCGGCGGGAAGGAACTCGGGTCCCTCTTCGTCACTCACTGTTGGTTCTCTCTGTTGCTACGTCCGTCGGCGGCCGCGTGGTCAAGGCCATGCGATTCGGACACGGCCCGATGGCCCTCTGCGACTCGGGTTGAAGACCGCCACTCCGTCGACCACTCGCAGCCCCGGCGCCTTGCGGTCCGCGTATTGGAATACCAGATCGAAGCTCCAGGTTTGCAGCGTTGCGAAACGATGTCCGAATCGGTCGGTGACCGCAGTCGTGCCGCCGCCCGCCGAACGTGCAGGACACCCCCTTGTAGTCGTTCGGATCGCAGGATCCAGGTCCATCGCGGGTGAAGTTCACAGTACCGGCCACAGTGGGTTCGCTTCGATGCAATGACCTTGAGTCGGGAATTCCCTTGGTCACCCGCGTTGGGACCCGCGATTCAATTCGGATTCCCGTCCCGAGCATCGGGCCGTGCGGCTGGGGCCGTTTCGGCAGCTCCGCGGGCGTCGGGGTCGGGCACGATGGTCGAGATGAAGTTGCGGATTTCCTGGACTTCGTTCTCGCGCCCGTCGGCGATGAGCCTCCGCGCGATGGCCTGGGCGGCGAACAGGGAGGCGCGCGCGACGCGCATTTCGGTATCGGTGCCTGGCCATTCGCGTCGGTCGAGCGCTTCCATGGCGAGCTCGACGAGGACCTGATTGGGGGACCAGGGGGTGCCCTGCGCTGCTCGTGCGAGCCTTTCCCACTGCTCGCGAGATATCCGGATGTGCTTGTGCAGGGAGCCGTCGGGAGATTTCGTCATCGTTTCGTGCTGCCTCCGGATGGAATTTCTGCGGCGGCGGGAAGGATTCCCTCTGGAATTCGAGCGGTTCCGGCCCGGCTCCCGGGCGCGGGATTGGCGACTGCGCCCCCCGCTCGGGGGTCGAGGCGGCGCCGATCGCAAGCGAAACCGTCATTCTATGCGCACCGGATCTCAGCACCTATAGGTGCTTGCAGGAAAACTCAAGAGAACCTGCCGCAACACGGCGGAATCCCGAAAGGTGCTCGGCGCGGCATGGGCGCGATGGAGCGGTCCCGCGACGTAATCGAGGCTCGGCGGCGAGCACCGATCGGTGGCAAGTGTTTCCGGCACGCCAGGCGCCGACACGGGCGCACGAGACCGCGGCATAGCCAGCCAATCGCGATCATGGGCAGCCGCAGCGCCCTTTGCATCAACGATGCGTCGGGTGTGAGACCCAAGGCCGCCCCGGCGGTCGGGACGGCCAAGTCGTGCAGCATCAACGTTCGGGAAATCGGCGCCGGCGACGGCGGCTCGTCGGAGCCGCCGCGGCGCGTGAGCGGCGGGATGTGCAGCGGGTGCTGCACGAGGACGTGCGGAGCACGGGGAGGCAAACGCCGGCGGCGCTGTCCGCACTTGTGCGGACGCGACTGCACGGCGCGGTGTGCGAGCCGGTGAACGGCGAAGCCGACACCGGCGACGCACGGAGTGTTGCGGCGACGAGCCGAGGCGATGCCCGCAGCCGGCGCAGCCGGCCAGGGCGAGCGAGGCGAGCACCGCGACGAGCGCGGCGCGCAGCGCCGGCGCGAGGAGGAGGCGACGGGCGAGCGGACGATGCGGTCGAACCTCGACGCAAGGGTGCCGGCCCGGCAACGGCGGTGAGCGCAGCGAGCCGCCGGGCAAGCGGAGCGCGCAGTGAGCGTTAGCGAACGGAGGCGCGAGGGATACCCGCCCGAAGGGCCGAGACCGCGCAGCGGGCTCGGCAGGGTAGCCCGGTCGCGAAGCGACGCGCCCAGCCTCATCGCATGGTCACGCGAGAGCGTATCCATCATCGGCACCATTGGCTGCATCACCGTCTGCACCGACGCGAGCAGCATCGGCGGCAGAATTAACGACGGCACCACCATCGGTATCGGCATCGCCGTCAACACGGGCGTCATCATTGCTGCGAGCCGGAGATTGCCGTCGAGCGCGGCGAGGCAATGCAGAGACGCGCGCTGACGCGGGTGATGCGGCAAGTGCGAGAGGGTGTGCGGAGGAAGAGCGGCGGAGCCGCCGCGGAGCGTGGCGCGCGCAGCGCGACGCGCGACGCGAAGGTCGTCGGTGCGGGCGGTCTCGGTGTCCGACCAAAAAGGGGGACCGCGCCGCCGGAGTGGCGACGCGGCCCGTGGTGGCGATGCGGCTCAGGCGGCGACGCGCTGGACGGGGATGCCGAGCGCGACGGCCTTGTCGACGAGGTTGTCGGTGATGCCGGAGCCGGGGAACGCGATGACGCCCTTCGGGAGGAGGTTCAGCAGCTCGTCGTTGCGCCGGAACGGTGCGGCCCGTCCGTGTGCGTTCCAGTCCGGCTTGCAGACCACCTGGTGGACGCCGTTCTGCTCTGCCCACTGCGCGGCGATGCGCTCGACGCCGGGTCCGCCGCCGTGCACGAGGATGATGTCCGCGTACTTCGCCTTCGCCTTGTCGAGGCGCGCGATGACGGCGCCCGCGTCGGTGACGTTCTTGCCGCCCGCGATGGCGACCAGCGTTCCCTCGGGCAGGTGCGCGCGGGTCTCGCGGTCCTTCCTCGCCCGCATGAAGTCGCGCGCGTCGATGGCCGCCGAGGTGAGCTTGCCGGTCTGCGAGACGTTGGAGCCGCGTCGCGGTCGCCACGTGTCGCCGGTCTCCACGCGGTAGGCGTCGGCTGCGAGGTCGCGCATCTTCTCGAACGCGTCGCGCCGGTCGCCGAGGTTCTGCGCGCGGTCGGTAACCAGCTCCAGCTCGCGGGACTTGATTTCCGTTCCGTCCTGCTCGCGCTGGAGGTCGCGGAGCTCTGGGCTCAGTCGGTCGACGCCGCGGTCGAGGCGCCGCACCTGGGCGTCGAAGGTGTTCACGAACCCCCAGAGCAGGCTCTCGCGCTCGTCGGCGAGCTGGAAGCCGTCCGGTGCGACGCCTTCTGCGATGATGCGGAACGCTTCGCTCACCGCGTCGAGCGCGTCGTCTGCGTCCCAGACTTCGCGGGGGTCGAACTCGTCGCGCTCGGGGGTTGCGCCGAAGAGCTGCGCGTTCTCGCAGACGGTGGCGGTGACTGACTGGGACTGAGTGTTGTCGATGTCGAACATGGTGATCTCCTTCGATCGCTGAGGTGTTGAGCCTTGTGGCCCGGAACCGCCGGGGCCTACGTCGGGAGGAGTGTCCAATTCCCCCATTGACGAACGCGCTTCTTGGCAAGCGGAGCGCGCAGCGAGCTTGCGAGCGGAGGCGCGAGGGATACCCGCCCGAAGGGACGAGACCGCGCAGCGGGCTCGGCAGGGTAGCCCGGTCGCGAAGCGACGCGCCCAACCTTCCCCTTGCATGGCGCACCGCCTGCCGGGCATCGGACGAGGAACGGGAGCCACCGCCATCACGCCGCATCGGTGCGGTAGAGGTCCTCATCGGAGGATGCGATGACGGTCTGCGCGGGGATGGTGTCGCGCAGCACGATGATGTCGTCGCCCACCGGTTCCTTGACGGCCTCGTAGAACGCGGTCCAAGCGTCGTCCTTCTCCTTGTGCGCGGAGAGCACGTGGCCCGGGAGAGGCAGGGCGGTCTCCAGCGCGTAGAACACGGTCTCGTCGACCGCGAGGACTTCGTAGCGCGCCGGGACGTCGGGGTCGCTCTGCCAGAGCGTGGCGCCGGTGTGGCGGTCGAGGACGACGGTCTTGAGCTCGGGGTGTTCGCGGACCCTGCGGCGGGCCTCGTCCCAGGCGGCGCGCTTCTCGTCGATGCGCGACGGCGGGTCGAAGAGGTCAATCCAGTCCTCGTCGATGGTGCGGATGACGTAGCGTGGCGCCATCCGGATGGTGTTCGGGTTCGCGGGGGCGTTCATGGACTCTCGCTCCTCTCTCCATGTGGGCTTGCCCACCCTCCGGCTCTTCTCTTCCTCCCGCGAAGCGGAAGCGGGGCGCGGTCAGCGCACGCGCCCGGCGAGCGCGGCGGCGTCGAGCGTCGCGCCGCCGCGGCGCGCGGCGCGGATGCCCTCCAGCATCCGGCCGAGCCGGTTGGCGCCGTCGCCGTTGCGGCCGATGCCCCAGAAGGGGTCGCCGCGCGCGCCCCAGGGCGTGGCGTGGCGGAGCGCGCGCTCGCCGGTGGCGAGCAGCCGCGCGGTGTCGGGGCGCTGCGGAGCGAAGCGGAGCAGCAGCCCTGCGGCCATGCGCGCGAGCTTCGCGTCGTCCCAGTCGTCGCGGCAGCGGACGGCGCGCCCGAGGCGCTGCGCCTCGCGCGCCGTCGCCGCGCGGCGGATGCGCTCGGCCGCCGCCGGGTCGGCGGCCTTGCCGGCCTGGTACCAGTGCTCGACGCTCGGCCAGAGCGCGCCGCCGGGCCCGGCGAAGCCGGCGGCGGCGAAGTTCGAGAGCCACCCCCACTGCGGGCAGCGCGACCAGAACAGAATGGGCCGGTCGCGTGCGGCACGGGCGCGAAGCTCGGCGGCGGCCCAGGCCGCCGCGCGGGCGAGCACTTCGCCATGGCACCTGGAGGGCCAGCAGTGGCAAGCCAGGTCGCGGGATTCGAGTGAAGCGAGATCCGCAAGGGCGATTTCGCCCGAGCGGATCTGGCGCCAGAGGTGTGCGCGGTAGCGCGCAATCACCTCGTCCCGCGTTCCGTCTTTTCCCACGACAAACGGGTTTCCCCAGCGGGTGCGGCGGTCGATGCGCACCGCGCCGCGCGCGACGGCATCGGGCTCGTGCTTCAGATTGACGATGCGGGCCATGCTTCCTCTCCCTTCGCTGCTCTCACCCTCAGTCAAGCGCGCACTCCCACTCGCGCGAGCCGGTGCGGAGCGGAACGCGGAGCAGCGGCGAGAGACGCGCGGCGAGCGCGTCGCGACCGAGTGCAACGAGGTCGTCGTTGAAGTCGTCGCCTTCGGGAACGAGACACAGGGCGGTGACGCGAGCCCGCGCGCAGCGCCGGGCGAGGCGCATCGCCGCCCGCTCGCCCTCGATGTCGTTGTCGCGCGCGATGAGGAGCCGCGCGACGCCGGGCGGAGGCGCGAACGCGCCGAGGCTTCCGGCGGAGAGCGCGGCGGCGGCGGTGATCTCCGGCACCGCGGTCACCAGCGAGAGCACGGTCTCGATGCCCTCGCCGACGAGAAGCGAAGCGCCGTCGGCGAGCCGGCCGAAACGCACGGCGCGTCCGTAGACGCGCCCGAGCGCCTTGCGAGGCGATGCGACGCCCGCCTTGGCGGGCGAGCGGGGGTCGAGCCAGGTGCGCTGCACGCCGGTGACGGCGCCGTCGTCGCCGGTCACGGCGGCGACCAGCGCCGGCAGGCGGCGCACGGACGAGCCTTCGCGGTAGCGAAGCTCGGGGTGGAAGCGCAGCGCCGCGAGACGGCAGCGCGCGAGCCCCCGCGCGTGGAGATAGCGTTCGGCGTGGGTGCCGTCGATGGCGCGGCAACGCGTCCAGAGACGGCGCGCGGCTTGCGTCGCGTCGTAGGAATCGCCCGGGCCCTCGCCCGCGGCCGGCGCAGCCGGCAGGGCGAGGAAGGCGCGGGCTTCGTCGAGCGCCGCGCGAAGCGTCGGCGCGCCCGTGCGGTGGCGGATGAGGTCGAGCAGGTCGCCGTGCGTCCCTTCGGCCGCATCGGTCCACTTCCCCGGCGTACCCGGTCCGCGGAGCCGGACGTAGAGCGAGCGCCCGCGCGCGCCGTCGAGGTCGCCCGCGACCCAGTAGCGGCCCTGGCGCCGGCCGTGCGGCAGGTACTGCCGGCACACGGCCTCGGCGCGGCGGGCGAGCTCGGTGGCGATGGCGGCGGCGTTCACGATGCGACTCCGGCGCGGGTGAAGCACGAATCGGGCATGACAGGACTCCTCGGGCCTTGGACGGGACGCCCCGATACCGGCCGGGCCTCCGCCTCTTGCCGGCGCCGGAGGGCGAGCGCGGCGCGCGAAGCGCGGGCGCGAGGCCCGAACGGGGACGGACTCGGGAGCGACGGCACGACAAAGGGGGCGACGCGCATGCGTCGCCCCCTTTGGGTCGCGTCTTACTCGTAGCGTGGTCGCGTGGCGGGGAAGTCCGCGCCGGCGTGCGGCTCGATGCGAAGCTCCGGCCATCCGGTGCAGAGCACCGAGGACGGGTCGTGCAGCCCCTGCCGGCGGTCGGCAAGCCAGTTCGCCTTGGCGTCGCGCGCCGCCGTCGCCTCGTCCACGGTGCCGTAGGCGCCGTGGCAGGCAACGAAGCGGCCGGTGTCGTACCACCACCCGCCTTCCTCCGGCCCGCCGAAGGCGCGGTTCGCGAGGTACTCATTGAGGTGGAACGGCCCTTCCGGCGCCGGGTGCTCGCCGGGCGAGCGTTCGTAGAGCTCGAGGAGCTCGCGGATGTCGTCGCCGTCGACGGGGGCGCGCTCGCCGTTGGCGCTCGCGCAAACGAGGCGGTTCAGGACTTCGGTCATGTCTCGGTCTCCTTGCACGGTGGGGGTCGGGACTCTCTCGATGCCAGCCCCGTTCACCCTCTCACCGCGCACCTCCTCCTCCGGCGCTACGCCGCCAGCGTGCGGAAGGTCGCGGAGACGCGCGTCGCGGTCTCGCGCGCGCTGTCGGTGCGGTCGATGCCATGCATGAACGTCCAGCGCGCGGCGCCCGCGAGCACGAGGACCGAGCGGCGCGGGAGCACCGCGACCTCGTCGCCGGGCAGCGCGCCGGCGGCGTACGGACGGCTGGCGCGCGGGCGGAACCGCATCGGCCAGTCGGCGCCGAGCGACAGGGACGCCACCACGCCGCCGAAGTCCCGATGGTCGGCGTGCATGCCGATGCCCTGTCCGGGGCGGTACTCGTTCACGATGCATTGCGCGGGGAGCGCGTCGGCGAAGTGCGGCCGAAGTCGGTCGGCCATAACCGCTGAGCGGGCGCACGCTTTCAGCGGCGATCTGGGGCTGATCGGCTCGGATTAATCGAGGTTTTGGGATGGGTGCCCCCCGGCGATCTTGCAAGAAGGCCGCCGGAGGGCTTGTCTCGGTGACGGTGAAATCATCTGAGACGCCCCAATGTCGCACAAGCTGTTCCGCCACTCCATGCTTTCCGATGCCCGGGTGTGGGCTTTCCTGAAGCGGGTCGACGCGGCGGAGACGGAGACCTGCCGTGCGGCGGGCTGTCCGCGCTGCGGCGGGGCGCTTCACAGCGCGACCTACCCGCGCAAGCCGTACGGCCTGTCGGCCGATCTTCGGGACGATGCCCGACGCTTCAGCCTGTGCTGTTCGGTGTGCCGGCGCCGCGTGAATCCTCCGTCGGTGCGTTTCTTCGGGCGCCGGTTCTATGTCGGGGCTGTGTTCCTCCTGGTGAGCGCTCTGGCTCTGGCCGGCGGCGTGCGGCTGCAGACGATCGCGCGGCGGTGCGGGGTTCCGGCGTCGACGCTGAGGCGCTGGCGGCGCTGGTGGCAGGAGATCTTCCCGCTCACCCGGGAATGGCGGGCCAAGCGGGGCGCGCTTGCAGCGCCGCCCGGCGAGGCGCCGCTGCGCTGGCTGCTGGGTTCGGTGCGGGGCGCCAGCTTCCGCTCGCGGCTGTTGCGCAGCCTGGTCTGGCTGATGCCGTGGACCGGCTTTTGCACGCTCGGCGCCGGGCCGGGATCTCCCGCAGAAAGCGTTTCTTTTATGAACGGATAGGCCGCTCTACACCGGCAACTCCCCAGGACGGCGAGGGAGGGATGCCGGGATGGACAGCAACGACGGGAACGGCCGCCGCGACCGGTGGGCGCGGCTGCGGTTCGCGGTGGTCGGGCCGCTGCTGGCCTCGCCGCCGCCGGCAGGGCGGCTGCGGGCGGAGCTTGAGCGGCTGTCGCGGCGCGACTGGGAGCACCCGTCGGGCAGGGGTCCGGTGCGCTTCGCGGCCTCCACGATCGAACGCTGGTACTACCAGGCGCGGGCGGCCGAGCACGATCCGGTCAAGGCGCTGCGGCGGCGGCCGCGCGCCGATGCCGGGCGCGAGCGGGCGATGTCGCCGGCGCTGCTCGCGGCGCTGCGCGAGCAGTACCGGGCGCATCCGTCGTGGTCGGCGCAGCTGCACTACGAGAATCTCGGCGCGCTGGTCGAGGCCGACCCCGCGCTCGGCCCGATGCCGTCCTACGCGACGCTGACCCGGGCGATGCGCAGCCGTGGCCTGGTCCGCAAGCGCCGGCGCCGGCGCTTCGAGCGCGAGCCCGAGCCGGTCGCGCAGACGCGCGAGGTGCTGAGCTACGAGGTCGAGCGCAGCCACGGCCTCTGGCACTGCGACTTCCACCATGCGAAGCGCCGCGTGCTGACGCCGTCCGGCGAATGGAAGACGCCGATCCTGCTCGGGTTCCTGGACGATCGTTCGCGGCTCGGCTGCCACCTGCAGTGGTATCTGGCGGAGACCGCCGAGGTCTTCGTCCACGGGCTCTGCCAGGCCTTCATGAAGCGCGGCCTGCCGCGCGCCCTGATGAGCGACAACGGCTCGCCGATGATCGCCGGCGAGGTCGAGGAGGGGCTGCACCGGCTTGGCATCGTCCACTCCACGACCCTCGCGGGAGCCCCTTATCAGAACGGCAAGATGGAGGTCCTGTGGGCCTCGGTCGAGGGCCGCCTGATGGCCATGCTCGAAGGGGTCGAGGCGCTCACCCTGAAGACGCTCAACGATGCCACCGTCGCCTGGGTCGAGCAGGACTACCACCGCCGCGTTCACCGCGAGCTCGGCACGACGCCGATGAAGCGACTGCTCGACAGCGTCGATGCGTCGAGGCCCTGTCCCGGCGTCGACACGCTCAGGGCTGCGTTCCGGATCACCCGGAAGCGCACGCTGAGGCGCTCGGACGGAACCGTCTCGGTCGAGGGCGTGCGCTTCCAGATGCCGGCGCCATGGCGCCACCTGAACATGCTCTGGATCCGCTACGCGCGCTGGGACCTGTCCAGCGTCGATCTGGTCGACGCCCCTGACGGCGAGCGGCTGTGCACCCTCTATCCGCTGGACAAGCGCGGCAATGCCGGCGGCATGCGCCGCCCCACCGCCCCTGGCGATGACGATGGCGGCGGCAGCCCCGGCGCCGCCGGGGGCGAAGCCGCGCCGCTGCTCAGGCGCATCCTCGACAACCAGGCCGCCACGGGCCTGCCGCCGGCCTGGCTGCCCCATGCCGCAAGCCCCCGTCCCGACAAGGACGACCAACAGGGAGACCCCTCATGAACCGCGAACTGCTCACCTTCTTCGGCCTCAAGTGGAACCCCTTCTCAAGCGAGCTGCCGTTCGACGGCCTCATGGCGACCCCCGCCGTCGACAGCTTCTGCCACCGGGTGGAGCACCACCTGGTGCGCCAGGGTGGCTTCGCCCTGATCACCGGCGAGCCCGGCACCGGAAAGAGCGTCGCGCTTCGCCTGCTCGCCGACCGGCTCGCCCGCACCGACGGATTGCGCGTCGCCGCGCTCTCCCACCCGTCCTCGCGTCTCGGCGACTTCTACCGCGAGATGGGCGAGCTGTTCGGCATCACCCTGGTCACCGGCAGCCGATGGACCAGCTTCAAGGGGCTGCGCGAGCGCTGGCTCGCCCATCTCGACGACACCCGCATGCGGCCCCTGCTGCTGATCGACGAAGCCCAGGAGCTGCACGTCACGGTGCTGTCCGAGATCCGCCTGCTCGGCTCCATCGACTTCGACTCGCGCGCCATCCTCTCGGTCGTCCTGGCCGGCGACAACCGCCTGCTCGACAGGCTCGGCCAACCCGACCTGCGGCCGCTCGCCTCGCGCATCCGACAGCGCCTCGTCATGGCGCCCGCCGAACACGAAGAACTCGCCCGGTTGCTCGACCACCTGCTGCAGGAGGCCGGCAACCCGGCGCTGATGACCGCCGACCTCAAGGACGCGCTCTGCGCCCATGCCTCGGGCAACCCCAGGACGCTCACCGTCATGGCCGATACCCTGCTCGCCATCGCCGCCGAACAGGATCGCGAGGTGCTCGACGAGAAGCTCTTCCTGGAGACCTGGGGCGAGGCCCCGCCGCGCAGGGCAAATCGGCGATGAAGGGCTTCCCGACCCGAACCCCGGCCGACCTCGAGAACCGGCCGCGCCGGCAGCAGTGGCTGGTCGACGGGCTCTGGGCGCGCCAGGCGGTCGGCATCGTCGGCGGCGAACCCAAGTGCGGCAAGTCCTTCCTCGCGCTCGACCTCGCCGTCGCCGTGGCCGCCGGCGTGCCCTGCCTGCGCCGCTTCGCCGCCGAACAGCCCGGACCGGTCCTGCTGTTCGCCGCCGAGGATGCCGGCCACATCGTGCGAGCCCGCCTCGAGGGCATCGCCCGCGCCGCCGGCGCCCGGTTCGAGACCCTCGACATCGCCGTCATCGACGTCCCGATCCTCCGCCTCGACCACCGCAACGACCGCCAGCGCCTGATGGAGACCGTGGAGCGCGTCGGGCCACGCCTCGTGGTCCTCGACCCCCTGGTCCGCCTCCACGGCGTCGACGAGAACGCCGTCGCCGAGGTCGCCCCCATCCTCGGCTTCCTGCGCGACATACAGCGACGCTTCGAGACCGCAATCCTGCTCGTCCACCATGCCCGCAAGAGCGGCGCCGCCCGGCCGGGCCAGGCGCTCAGGGGATCGTCCGAGCTGCACGCATGGGGGGACAGCAATCTGTACCTGCGCCGGCGGGACAAGCAGATCGTCATGACCGTCGAGCATCGCGCCGCCCCGGGCCTCAACGATGTCGAAATCGAACTCGCCGATGACGGCGAGGGACCCGCCTTGCGCCTCCGGCGCCCGGCGCCGGCCGAAGCCGCGCCGGAGCCGGAAACCCCCGAACGGCGTATCCTCCAGGCACTCGCCGACGCCGACGCGCCGCTCTCCCAGCGCCAGATCCGCGAGCGCGCCGCGACCCGGCCGGCAACCGTCGCCGAGGCGCTGCACAAGCTCGTCCGCGAAGGACGCGTCGAGCGCGCTGCCGAAGGCGGATACCGCCTCACCGCCGACAACGCCACGCCCCCAGCCGCTGTCAATGGTCGGGGCCGCAACGACGTGTTACCGAAAACCGTTACCGCCTCGAACCCCTAGGGAGGCAGGGTAACGGTAACGGGTAACACCCCCCGCCAGCTTCCATCGCCGTACCGCGTCGAGCGATCGGCTCATGGCCGAAAGCTCTGCTTACGGCCATGGATGCACTCCGTCGGATGGACGGCGGCGGGTCACCCGAAGGGCCGGAGCGAAGCGAAGGAGCCGCGCAGCGGCTTGACGCGTCGACGGCCGTCCGACACCCCGACAGCGTTCCTCCGAACCTGACCCGGCAACCATCGAATAACCCGATCACCGCACCATCAGATACCGGAAGCGCGCTCAACCGCCGCCCACCGTGGGAAGGCCGGGGCGGGCTCGCGTGAGCCGCCGCCCCGGTACGCGTAGCGGTAGCCGTAGTGCTGCACGCGCCGGCGGAGCTCGGTCATCCAGGGCGCCTGCGAGATGCGAAGGAGGATTCGCGCCTCCTCCGCGGGGGTGACGAAGTCCGGGACGATGACCGCCCCGTGGGCGAAGATGGAAGTGTCGCGCGCCATGCTCTCTCTCCTGTCCGAAGGATTCGCCCGCTCACGAAGCACCACTCGGACTCCGGCGCGGGAGGACTCGAAGCCACCTGCACGAAAAAGGGGCCGACGCGGATGCGCCGGCCCCAAGGTGGGAGGGAGGAGGAAGCGACCGTTCGATCAAAACGGGATGTCGTCGTCGAAGTCGTCCGTCGACGCGGGGGCGCCGCCGGCGGGCATCGCCGGGCCGGACGCGGGCGCCTGGCCCTCGGCCATCGCGGCGCCGTTCCCGTTCGCGCCGTTCGGCTTGTCGAGGAACTGCACCCGGCCGCCGGGGACGAGGAGAATCTCGGTCGAGAACCGGTCGCCGTCCTCGCCGGGCTTCGACCAGCGCCGCGTCTGGAGCTTCCCGTCGATGTAGACCAGCCGACCCTTCCTCGCGTGCTTCTCGAGCATCGAGATGAGCCCGTCCTGGAAGGTGACGATGCGGTGCCACTCGGTCTTGTCGACCCGCTCGCCGGTCTGCTTGTTGATGTACGACTCGTCGGTGGCCACCGAGATGTTCGCGACGCGCCCGCCGCTGGTGAGGTGGTTGACGGTCACGTCGGCGCCCAGGCGCCCGATGAGTTCCACGCGGTTCAGTCCGAAAGCCATGGGAAGTCTCCTTCATGGTCTGGATATTGACGATGGGTTGCGAAGCCGCCGGGGGCCGGGGTCACTCCCCCGAACCCCCTTCGGTTCACCCTTCCCTCGCTTCACTCCACCTCTTCGGCGTCGCCCCGGGGGTCGAACGGTGCCGGTTCTTCGAGGATGGTGCGGATGGCACGGCCATCGAGGCCGAGCAGTGAGAGCATTTCCGTGCCGGTCGGCACGACGACGTCGAAATCGAACATGGGCGAGTCTCCTCTGCCGGTTGCCGCGTCCGGCATCGGGAGACGGGAGCCCTTCTCCCTCCTCCCTGCCGGGCGTTCGCCCGGCGCTCGCAGGTCTCTGGCTCGAACGCGGGAGGTCAGGCGCAACGGCGGATGGCCAGCAGGCGCTCGCAGGCCGTACGCGGAGACAGGACGGCGAGGTTCAGCACCGGCACTGCGTGCTCGGCCGCGATGCGAAGCGCCATGCCGGTGCCGCCCACCACCGCGCCATCGGGGCTCCAGCACACGAGCGCATCGACGGGACGGTCGAGAGTCGCGCCAAGCACGGCCGCATTCCTGGCGTGCAACTTCCGCACGGCGTTCGAGCATCGGGTCCAGGCGGGATGCAGGGGGGCGGCGATGTCCATGCAGGCGGAGAGCTCGGCCCGGGACAGAGCGCGGCAGTCCGGCCCCCCGTGCCCGTTGTAGCCCCGCCACGGCAGATAGAGCGTGCGCTGGCCGGGCGGCGTACCTTCGGCGAACGCAGTGTCGGCCCCCGCCGCGCCGCCGCTCGCGAGGGTCCAGCCCGTGCGCGGCAGCCATCCCGCCATCGTCGTCATGTCGCGAAGTACGTTCGGCGGTGTGGCGCGCGCCCCGATGCCGGCATAGATGAGAGTCGTCATGTCGCGGTCCCTCCGGGTGACGATGGGCGCCGCGTCCTCTCTCTCGAGGCGCGGCCTTCACCCTCGCTTCGCCGGTCTCGAACCCGGGGGACGGCGAAAGACGGGCCGGCGCGCTCAAAGCAGGCCCAATTCGGCAAAGGATGCGCACTCGCCGTCGCCGACGACGAAGTGGTCGATGAGGCGCACGTCGACGAGCGCCAGCGCCTCGGCGAGCCGTTTGGTGATGGCGCGGTCGGCGGAGCTGACTTCGGCGCAGCCACTCGGGTGGTTATGGGCGCAGACAATCGCGCCCGCGTTGTGGACGAGGGCCCGGCGCACGACGACGCGCGGATGCACGCTGGTGCCGTCGAGCGTTCCGGAGAAGAGGGTCTCCCAGGCAATGACCTGGTGGCGGTTCGAGAGGAAGAGGCAGCCGAAGACCTCGCTGCGATAGCCGCGGAGACGGGCCTCGATATAGCGCCGGGTGTGGGCCGGCGAGGTGAGCGGCGCGCCGTCGCGCGTGAGGCGTGCCTCCATCCACCGGGCGTGGACGTCGAGCAGGGCATGGACGCGGGCACGGTCCGCGCGGGGAAGGACGACGGGGCGCAGCCGGTCGCCGGGGTCGTCGAGGAGCCCGCGAAGACCCCCGGCGGCGGCGAGGGTTTGGGCGTCGACGTCGATGCCGAGGAGCGCGAGGAGCTCGTGGTCGTCGAGGGCGGCGGGGCCGGCGCGCTCGATGCGCGCGAGGACGGATGCGGGCGGCGGTGACGAGACGAGCCGCTCCGGCGCCATCCAGGAAACGGCGGCCTCGGCGCAATGGGCGGGGGCTTGAGGGGCATCGTGGGACATGGGCGCTCCGCGGTCGTGTTCGAGGGGGCGCGGCGCGGAGGCTCTCCACCGGCCCCCGGCGCCACGCCCTCGCGGGCGCTTGCCTCCGGCTCGTCGGGAAGTCCCCGCCGGGACGGAGCGGCGAGACCGGAAGACGGCGGGCCGGCGGCACGTGCGCCGGACGGCGGATGGACGGCCGGCGAGACGGCTACAGAGCGGTCGGAAGCGTGGCGGGGCGGACGCCGCGCCGGCCGCGCAGCGAGTCGGCGGGCGCGATGGCGGTGAGGAGGATTGCGGTGCGGTGGACGGGCGGCGGCTGCGCTACAGTGGCGCGCACCCGCCAGGGCTCACGCGAGGAGAGCACCGGACATGCTGGACATCGAGAAGGTCGACCACGTCGGGATACGGGTGACGGACAAGGCGGTATCGATCGCGTTCTACGAGCGGCTCGGATTCCGCACCCTCGCCGATGCGGGGTTCGAGCACGGGCACCCGGTCATCATGCAGCATCCGAGCGGCGTGGTGCTCAACCTGCTCGGGCCGGGCAACGCCGGAAACGGCAGCAACATCCTGATGGACGTTGACGAGAAGTACCCCGGCATTACCCACGTCTCGTACAAGGTCGGGTCCATCGAGGCGGCGAAGCGTTTCCTTGCCGAGTGCGGCGTGCCGCTCAGCGGCCAGTTCTCCTACAAGGACCTTCGGGCGGTGTTCATCCGGGACCCGGACCGCAACGTAATCGAGCTCGATGCCTACGAGGGCGAAGAACCCGAAGCGCGGGCGGGGAGCGACGAAGGCCCGGGATACGGCGCGCACCCGTAGCGACGGTGTTCGAAAGGCGCGCCGGGCGCCGGGCCGGCTGCGCAGCCCCCGACCGGCGCCTCAGTGCTCGGTGATGTCGCCCGGCTCGGGCGTCTCGGCGCGCATGGACGCAGCGGCCATCGCCGTCCAGGCGTCGCGGTCCAGCCCGAGACGCCGGTTGAGCTTGTCGCAGATCGAGAGCGCGTCATCGAGATGTAGCGCGATCAGGGCGGTCGGGACGTGCCCGTCGAGGCCCTCGAT
The DNA here is from genome assembly GCA_965207055.1 of Alphaproteobacteria bacterium. Classification (GTDB taxonomy): domain Bacteria; phylum Pseudomonadota; class Alphaproteobacteria; order UBA828; family UBA828; genus WTGU01. Next base: position 1,067,699 of record CBDBLP010000002.1, read on the forward strand.
GACGATGCGGATCTGCTGCACCTCGGTCTCGACGTCGTAAGCCGGCACAAAGCAGAAGTTCGGTTCGTCGGGCAGGGTCTGCGCGGTCATGTCGGGGCTCCTCTTCATGGAGTCGGTGCGGCGGCCGGCGGGCCGGCGGTACGTACCCACGCGTCGGCGGCGCGGGCGATGGTAGCGGACGGGCCGGCGCCGCCGGAGAGCGGCGGGCCGGCAATACGTATAGCGCGGGCGCGGCTCAGGCGGCGAGCGGCCAGCGGTCGAGCACGCGGTCGAGCACCTGAGCGACGGGGGCGAACGCGCGGGCGCGGTACGAGACGATCTCCACCGTGCAGCCGATGCGCCGGAGCACGCCGACATCGGTGTCGGCGGGTCCCTCGATCTCGACCCGGTCGGCGCCCATGATGCGCCGGCGCGCGAGCCGCCAGCCGTTGGCGAGCGGCAGCGCGGTGCCGCGTCCCATGACGGCCTCGAACGCCTCCTCCCCGGTCATGGCGGGGCCGCCGTCGAGGCCGAAGCTCGCGCGCGCGGCGCGGACCTGTTCGGCGTCGAGCACGCGGCCGATGAGCGCCTCGCCGTCGTCGGCGGTGAGCCGGCGCACGCGCATGTTCTCGAACGGCAGCCGGTCCCAGATGGGGAGCAGCAGGCCGGCGGCGAGCCAGAAGCGCGATTCCCGATGCGAGGGGAGCTCGGCGATTTCTTGCTCCCAGAGCATGCGCCACTGCGCCTCGCCGGCGGGACGCCAGTTCGAGGCGTCGAGCTCGGCCCTCGCCATGGTTTCGCGGGTCGCGGGGCGGACGAGCCGGACCCGCTCCTGGACTCCGCCGTCGTCGAACAGGCGCGACGGCGCGGGCAGCAGGACGGCGGCGCGCTTCGAGCGGGCGTTGACCACCAGTGACGGCTTGCCGTCGGGTCCGGGGTCTCGGGCGCCTAGCCCAAGCGCGGCGTCGGCGGTGGTGGGCTCCAGCCGGTCGCGGCGGACGATCTCGACGAGGTCGGTCATCGCCCCGGTGCGGGGATGCTCGTACAGCGTCTCCCGGCCGGCGGTCGAGAGCGAATCCGCGCGCACCGTCTCGACGCCGACCTCGTAGCTGCCGGCCTCCATCGCCTGCTCGATGTTGGACTCGATGCGGGTCTCCAATGCCGCGAAGAGCTGGTTCTGCTCGGCGATGGGGAGCGCGAGCAGGCGGTTCAGGAATCGCGACATGGGCGGCAGGTCCTCCTTGAGTCCGCCCTCGTGGACGAGCTTGAGGCCGGTCGCCTCCTCGAAGTCGGCGAGCGACCATCCGTCGATGGCGCCCCGCCAGAGCGCCATGTAGAACTGGCGCAGCGCCGTCTTGGCGTAGAGGCTCTCCAGGTTGTCGCTGTCGCGGAACAGCGCCTGGCCGCCGCCCATTGCGGTCTGCGAATCGCGCTGGCCGCGCGTAATCGCGCCGAGGCTGTCGAGCCGCCGTGCGATCGTGGCGATGAACCGCCGTTCGCCCTTCACGTCGGTCGCGACGGGGCGGAAGAGCGGCGCCGACGCCTGGTGCGTGCGGTGCGTGCGGCCGAGCCCCTGGATGGCCTGGTCGGCCCGCCATCCCGCCTCCAACAAGTAGTGGATGCGCCGCTCCGTGTTGCCGCAGGCGAGATCGGCGTGATAGCTGCGGCCCGTGCCGCCCGCCATGCTGAACACCAGGATGCGCTTGCTGCCGTCCATGAACGCGGCGGTCTCGGCGAGGTTGGCCGACGCGGGCCGGGTGCGGAGCGCGAGGCGCTCGCCCCGGGCGTCGGTCACCTTGAGCACCCGGCGGGACCGTCCGGTGACTTCCGCGACCGCGTCGTGCCCGAAGTGCTGCACGATCTGGTCGAGCGCCGACGGCACCGGCGGCAGAGAAGCCAGCTTCTCGATGAGCGCGTCGCGGCGCTGGGCGGCCTCCTGGCAGATGACGGGATTGCCGTCCTCGTCGAACACGGGCCGGCTCATGACGTTGCCGTCGTCGTCGGTGAACGGCTCCTGGAGCTGCACCGGGAAGGCAGCGCTGAGGAACTCGATGACGGTCTCGCGCGGGGTGAGATCGACGTTGATGTCGTCCCACTCCGATGCCGGGATCTCGGCGATGCGCCGCTCCATCAGCGCCTCCCCGGTCGAGACGAGCTGCACCACGGGGGAGCGGCCGGAATCGAGGTCGGCCTCGATCGCGCGGATGAGGCTGGGGCACTTCATGCTGGTCAGCAGATGCCCGAAGAAGCGCTGCTTCGCGCCCTCGAAGGCGCTCATGGCGGCGGACTTGGCGTTCTTGTTGAGGGTGGACTCCCCCTCGGTGATGCCGGTCGCCTTCAGCGCCTCCTGGATGTTGTGGTGGATGACCTTGAAGGCGCCGGCGTAGGAATCGTAGATGCGGCGCTGGGCGTCGCTCAGCGGGTGTTCGAGAATGTCGACCTCGACCCCGTCGTATGAGAGCGCGCGGGCCTGGTAGAGCCCGAGGGCCTTGAGGTCCCTCGCGACGACTTCGAGCGCCGCGACCCCGCCCGCCTCCATCGCGGAGACGAAATCGGTGCGCTTCTCGTAGGGCGTCTCGCCGGCGGCCCAGAGTCCCAGCCGCCCCGCGTAGGCGAGACCGGGGACGGTAGTGGCGCCGGTCGCGGAGACGTAGGCGATGCGCGCGTCGGGCAGCGCGTTCTGGAGCCTGAGCCCCGCGCGCCCTTGTTGCGACGGTGCGACCTCGCCGCGATTGCCCTTGGACCCCGCCGCGTTGGCCATCGCATGCGCCTCGTCGAAAACGATGACGCCGTCGAAGCCGTGGCGGTCGTCCTCGTCGAACGAGCCTGCGAGCCAGGCGACGACCTGGTCGAGCCGGGATGCCTTGCCCTGCCGGGCCGGCGAGCGCAGCGTCGCGTAGGTCGCAAACAGGATGCCCTCGGAATGCGGGATCTCCGCGCCCTGGCGGAACTTGCCGAGCGCGATGACGTCGTCGTCGCGTCCGCCGAGCGCGGTCCAGTCGCGCCGCGCGTCCTCGACCAGCTTGTCGGACTGGGAGAGCCAGAGTGCGCGCTTGCGGCCGCGGAGCCAGTTGTCGAGCACGATGGCGGCGACCTGCCGTCCCTTGCCGGCGCCCGTGCCGTCGCCCAGCATCCAGCCCCGGCGGAACCGGACCGGGGCCGAGAGCGTCTCGCCTTCGTCGGTGACGAAGGCGGTGTCGACCTCTTCGCCGTCCTCGTCGCGGCAGCGGTGGACGGTCTCCCAGCCCGAACCGATGCGGTAGTCGGCGGCGAGGTGGCGCGAATGGGCCTCCCCCGCCAGCACCACGCTCTCGAGCTGGGCGTCGGACAGCAACCCGTCGGTCACCACGCGCTCGGGACAAATGGGGCGGTAAGCCGGCACGGGATGGGACACTGCGGCCATCGCGCCGGACTGCACGAGCGGGGTCGGGTGCTCGATGGCGCCCGGCACACGCGCGACGCTCGGGCGCCACGTCTCGTAGGGGCCGGCGGCCGATGCGGCGGCGGGTGCGCCTGCGCCGGTCTCCGGCGCCGCCGTCTCGACGGCGAGCTCGACGACCGGACCCCAGTCATGGGCGGACCTCGGCGACGGGGCGGCCGGCTTCCCGGTCTTCGGCGGCGCGACCGCATTGCCGAAGAGGTCGCGGCCGGCGACGGCGGCGGGCGCGGGTCGGACGGGCTCGGGCTCGATGGGGAGGCGCGGCGGCACGTTCGCGATGACCGCGTGGAGCAGCTCGGCGGGCGTCGCGGCGCGGGCCTGGCCGTCAATCGCGATGCCGGGCTCGGCGCTTCGCTCGACGACGGTGAGCCGGGTGTCGAAGCCGGTGCCGCGCCGGGCATAGGCGCGCCCGTCGATGGCCATGGTGAACACGGTGCGGACGGCACGGTCGGGGAAGGCGCCGCGCCAGGTGGCATCGCCGGGCACGCAGTGGGCCGAGGTGATGGCGGCGAGCCGCCCGCCCGGCGGCAGCATCGAGAAGGCCGAGCGGAGGTGGCGCAGATCGGCGTCGTGGCGGATGCGCTCGATCCCCGGCGTTGCCGAGAAGGGCGGGTTCATCAGCACGACGGTTGGCCGGACGCCCGGCAGAAAGTCGGCCAGCGCCTCGGCGTTGTGGCGGGTGACGGCGATGCCGGGAAACAGCCCCGCGAGAAGGCCGGCGCGGACTGCTGCGATCTCGTTCAGGTGCAGGTGGCCGGCGGCGGCCTTGCCGAGCGCGCACTGCGCCATCACCGCGAGCATGCCGGTGCCGGCGCTGGGCTCCAGCACGGTGTCGCCCGGCCGGACCGCGGCGGCCTGCAATGCGGCGTACGCGAGCGGCAGCGGCGTCGAGAACTGCTGGAGCCGGATCTGCGCCTCGGAGCGCTTCGTGTGCGAGGGCTCCAGCGCGGCGACGGCCGCGAGCATATCGAGCATCCTGCGGGGGCCGTCCGGGCCGGCGCCGGCCCGCCGGCGCATGGCGCGCCCGTAGCGGCGGACGAACATCACCACCGCGGCTTCGGCCGCCTCGTAGGCGTCCTTCCAGACCCAGGCGCCGTCGGCGTCGCTCGCGCCACAGGCGCGGGTCATGGCGGCGCGCAGCGTGGGCGCGTCGAGGAGCCGGCCGGCTTCGAGCACCGGGAGCAGGCTCCGGGCGGCGTCGAGGAGCGGCGCGGAGCCGTCCGGGGTGCCGCGCTCGGAGCCGGAGGCGGGAACGGATACGGGAGGAAGCTGCGGGCGCGCGGGCGCACCCGGCGCCGGATGGGCGTCGAGCATGGCGTTCTCCGAAGTGGAAGGACGTGGAAGGGCCGGCCGGGCGGCGCGAGCGAGGACCCCCGCGCCGCTTCGCCGGGCCTGCCCCCCGGCCGGCTGCCTCGCCTCGGGAGGGCGCGGCACGGGGACGCGCGAAATCAGGCGGTGGCGGCGTCCGGGCGCCCGGCGGTGTGAGGGCGGCGCGGGGCTATGGGGAGGGTGTGCGCGGCGGGGTCGTCGAGGCCGCCATGCCCGGGACGGCCGGGCGGATCAGCCGAAGCGGCGGCCTTGCGCGGTGAACGTGTATCCGTTGATGGCGATGGACTCGTCGACCGCGGTGTCGGAGGTGAGGTAGTCGTACTCGCGTTCGAGCTGGCGGTAGAACCAGCGCGCGAGATCGCGCAGCGCCTCGATCACGGCGTCCTCGGCGCCGTCCGTCATCGGCTGCCAGGTCGGGCTGTCGCGTTCGACCTCGATCGCCATGCTGTGCTCGTGGCAGTAGTTGCCGCGCGTCCGGATGGTGCAGTGGAGCTGAAAAAAGTTGCGCTTCTGGACCGCCTGCAGCTCGTCCGCGATGCGGTGCAGCTCCTCGTCCTTCGGTGCATGGGCGCGGATGGCCCTGGCCGCGCCCCGGGCATGGCAGTACTGGCCCTCGAACGAGGCTCCGTCGCCTTGGCTGGAAAACCCTCGAAAGAACAGATGGGGCTTCTCCCGCGTGCCCCCGCCGAAGAGCCTCACGGGGCTGGTCCGGAGCGTCACGCCGAGGATCCGGCAGATCGTCTCGAAATCCTCGAACACGGCGTCGTACCACTCGTGTTCGAGGCAGGTCCCGCGAAACCAGGCGCGGGCGCATTCCTTCGCCGACTCCGGCAGCTCCTCCAGTTCGTAGACGGTGGTCTCGACGGTGCGGGGCATGGTCAATCCTCCGGGCATGCGTGGCAGGCGGAGGCGCTGTTGCGGTCCCTCGCGCCGCTCTCTGAGACGGGCTTCATGGCGTAGCTGCATTCGATGTCGCAGTCGGCGCAGATGGCGGCGGCCTCGTACGTGCTGTGAAGCACCCAGCGTTGCGAATCGACGTCCCAGCACGCCCACGCATCGACCTGGACGCCGGTGCCGCCGCAGGTGTTGCAGACGGGTTGCACACGAGGGCCGGCGGCCTCGGCATCGCGGACGGCATCGTCGAGCATCGCGGCGCCGCCGCATCCCGCCACCGGGCATTCGCCGGCGGGCATGACATCGCCCGGATGGACGCGGTCCCAGACGTTGCGCAACTCCTTCGTGTCCTCGACCGGACCCCGCCAACCGCAGTCCTGGCACGTCGCGGTCTCTGTCTTCGGCATGGGGCTCCTCCTCGAATTGCAGGGAAAACGGTGGGGCGGCGTCGGTTCCGCCTGCCGGTGGAATGCGCTCAGTGCAGGAGGTCGGCGAGGCCGAGCGCCTCGAACGCCTCGCGCAATGCGTCGTGGGATACGGCGTCGATCTTCATCGGTCCGTAGCCGGCCTCGTCGTTCCACGCGGCCAGCTCGCGGATCTGGGAGACATAATCCTCGTCGCTCTCGCAGACCGTCGTGGTGACGTCGCCCTCGCAGAAGTTGACGATCGTGCGCTTCTCCGGGTTGGTCCACGTTCCGTAGTACGAGGCGTCCTGGCGGGTATCGACCTGGGCGAAGCCATTGGCGTACGAGCATGGGCCGCAATCGAAGCTGTAGCGGTCCGACAACGGCCGGAAGTCTCGGGTGGTTTTCATGTGCATGCCTCGTGAGGGACGCTTCGGCGGTGGGCGCCGGGGCGCCGCCGGGATGGTGGGATGGCCCGGGGGCCTTCAGAGGGAAGCCGGGCAACCGGACGTCACCGCCCGGTATGGGTTGGGGCGCGTGAACGGGCCGGCCGGGTCGTGGCCCTGCGGGCGTTCGCGGCGGCGTCGAGCTCGGGGCCGCGCTCGACGATGCGCCCGGCAGTGCGGGCGGCCTCGGCGTAGACGCTGAGCGGTTGCTTCGCCTCGAAATGAAGGTCGCGCTCGATGCGAAGGCCCCAGCGGACCCGGGTCGCGGCGATTTCGGCGAGGCTCGAATAGCCGAGCTCCGGCGTGCCGAAGGCGAGATCGGCCAGGCCGAATTATGGCCCTCGCTCAGTTATGTCGAGGATTCGATCTATCCCATTGTTCTACAGACATATTTTGGTCAGTTCTAGGAACATAACTAGACTCCTCCATTGCCATCCGGCAACCAGAAAGAGGAGCAAAGGAATGTCATCCAAGAATGAACTGATCACTGCCACCCCCGCAGACGGGAATGTGTTTCGACCGTACCTCCCGGAGTTCCTGGACCACCTCACCGACATCGGGGTACCCAAGGGCCAGCTGAAGGAATACCCAGGCCCAGTGAAGCATTTCCTGCTTTGGCTAAGCGAAAGTGACAGAAAGTTGGAGGACATCGACGACGACGTGTTGCGGTGCTTTCGCGATCACGAATGTGGATGTCGGCGACCGAAGGGCGAGCTATTTCGATTACACGCCAATCGCAAGAACCTCATTCCCAAGGTTCGCCAATTTGTCCGTTTCCTGGAGATATCCGGTCGAGTATCGAATCCATCCGAGATCGACGCACTTCGAACGCTGCTGGCAGGTTTTCTGGCGTGCCTACAGGAACAAGGCCTCGCACCCTCAACAGTCGAGACCTACCGATTCCATTGCGACCACCTTGTGGTCTGGCTTCGTCAGCAGCGGATTCCCATTGAGGGAATCAACAGTGAAGCGATTGACCGATTCGCCACACACGACTGTATCTGCGAGCGGAAGTTTCTGGTCAAGCCTACAAGGGACAACTTCTTCTTGTTCGCCATTCGTAGGTTCGTGCGGTATCTCATCATGCGAGGGGTCGCGCCTGGTGCGTCGCCCATAGCCGTCGAAGAGCGGTCGGCCGAGCTGAACGAGTTCCGTAGTTGGCTCCAAATCAACCGCGGCATTCGCCAGGCGACCATTCAAAACCACCTCAAGCACGTCGCTGGACTCTTCCCATATCTTGGCCGGGACCCGGCGGCGTACGACGCACGATCGATCAAGAATGCTCTGCTAAGACGCTTCGAGTCGAGCTCTCGGGTCGAGGCTCAGCACATTACCGTGTCATTGCGCATGTATCTGCGCTTCCTTGCGTCCAACGGGAGATGCGCTTCAGCGCTCGCTGGCGCAATACCTTCAATTCCCAGGTGGAGACTCTCCACACTGCCCAGATACATGCTCTCCGACGATGTCGACCGCGTAATTGCGTCGTGCGATGTAACCACACCCACGGGGCTAAGGGACCGTGCAGTCCTCCTGCTATTGGCCCGCCTCGCGTTGCGGGGAGGCGATGTCTTCAGACTTCGCCTCGGTGACATTGACTGGGACAACAGCGTTCTTCGCGTATCGGGAAAATCCAGGAGATCGGTGGGATTGCCCTTGCCACAAGATGCCGGTGATGCGCTGCTGAGCTACATCGAACACGGTCGGCCTCGGGTCCCGGAAGATGTCGTGTTCCTACGTGCAATTCCGCCCTACGAGCCATTTACAACTTCAGGAGCCATCTCGATCATTGTTCGAAATGCGCTGAAGAGAGCCGGAATACGTAATCAAAAGATGCGAGGGGGAGCCTATCTGCTTCGTCATTCTGCGGCGACGAACTTGCTCCGATCAGGCGCAACTCTGGACGCTATAAGCTCACTGCTCCGCCATCGGTCCATTGAAACGACCACCATCTACGCGAAGGTCGATACGCCAATGCTCCAATCGGTTGTGCAGCCCTGGATCGGAGACGTCAAATGACCATCATCCAACACGTAGAGCACTATGTCACGCTCAAGCAGACCCTCGGTTACAAGTTTGCGACCCAAGAGCGGAACCTTCGGACCTTCGCCTCATTCGCAGAGCAGAAGGGCGACCGCTATTTGCGGAAGGAAACAATCCTGGAATGGGCGGCCCAGGCGCAGTCCAACAAGGGTTCCATCAACCGACTTCGAACCGTGCGCGCCTTCGCCATCTCCATGCACGCGGAGGACGATCGTCACGAGATTCCGCCGGCAGACACCTTCGGACGGGCACTGAAGAGGCGACCTGTTCCGTTTCTCCTTAGTCGCACGCAGATTGAGCGAATCCTCGAGGCAGCTCGCCACGTACCGCCACGAGCTTCGATTACACCGTACACCCATCGGTGCATCATCGGACTCCTCGCGGCAACTGGCATGCGCGTTTCCGAAGCCGTTGCATTGCAGATGTCCGATATAGCAGCCGATGGCTTGGTGGTGCGCGAGAGTAAGTTCCGAAAAAGCCGACTTGTTCCGATCCATGCGACGACGCGGGATGCGCTAAAGCACTACCTCTCAATCCGAAGGCTGATAGGGGGACCAAGTGGCCATTTGTTCGTTTTGTCAACTGGTGAGCCTCCTGACCATGCGACGGTGAGCCGGGCGTTTCTCAAACTAGCCCGTCAAACAGGGTTGCGTGGAGCGCCAGGGCAACGCGGTCCACGGTTGCACGACTTGCGGCACAGTTTTGCGTCCCGCTCTCTGGAAGAGTGTCCAAGAGACAAGGCTTCCGTCGACAGACACATGCTGGCACTCAGTACATATCTTGGACACGCGTGCCTGTCAGATACGTTCTGGTATCTGGAGGCAACGCCAGAAATCCTACGCAAAATCTCCGAGGTCACCGAGGCCGCACGTCAAGGGAGGAATCAACAATGACTGCACTCGCGACTCACCTTCCACGGTTCCTGTACGAGCATCTTCCCAGCGTACGAAACGCCAGCACACACACGATCGACAACTATACCTACGGCTTTACACTACTGGTCAACTACGCCGCAGAGCGTGCCAGAGTCGAGCCATGCGAACTGGAGGTGGAACATCTTGAGCCGGCTCTCATCGTTGACTTCCTGAATTATCTTGAGGAAGTACGGGGCAACTCAATCCGGACGCGAAATGCACGACTCGCCATGATCAAGTCGTTCTTCAACTACTTGCAGTATCGGGCACCTACCTGCTTGGGGTTGGCGGGCCAAGTAAAACAGATTCCAGAAAAACGTCGCGATGATCCGATGATTGACTATCTCGATCGGGACGAACTGCAAGCCCTCCTCGATGCCCCGAACATCAAGACCCGACTCGGCGTACGAGACCGAGCCATGCTGCATCTGTGTTACGTGGCAGGACTGCGGGTGTCCGAATTGGTCGGATTACGCGTTGAAGATCTGGGTCAGCCGCCGCTTGACTCGGTTCGAGTAATGGGTAAGGGACGACGTGAACGTGTTCGACCTCTATCGGTCGCAACAATCAGTGTTCTGAAGGATTGGCTGCGCATTCGTCCGCAATCGGGTGACGAGAATCTCTTTGTCAGCCACCGCGGGCGTGCCATCGGCAGACATGCTTTTGCGCGCCGCATTGCGCACTACGTTCAGGCTGCGGAGAAGAAGGTTCCTTCGCTAAGGGCGAAGCACATAACGCCACATTGTCTTCGTCACACGTGTGCAATGCATATCTATCAGGAGACCGGGGACCGAAGAGCGGTATCGCTGTGGCTCGGACACTCCAGTATGCAAAGCACGGAAGTATACGTCCGGGCCGATCCATTGGCGTCACTAGACATATCGGCTCTGGGCCTGTCCCCAAAGATCAAGAAGGGTTCCTTCAAGGGGGCTTCGGACAGGCTTTTGGCGCTACTGAGGCGCACGAAGAGGTCGTAGTTATCTGACCTGCTCTTGCCTCCTTGTCTCGTTGAGACAGGAGGTTAGGGCAGGTCGTCAACATAAGTGACCGGGGCCCATAATTCGGCTTATGTTGAATTCAACATAACCCCCAGAGGGTGTCGCCGTCCTCGTCGAGCTCCGAGAACAGCCAGGTGGCCGCCCCGGTGGGGTTGAAGAATTTCACGGCAGGTGGATGGTCGCGCTCGCGGTTCCTGCCGTTTTTCAGCAGCCGCTCGCGCTGTGCCTTGGTGAGGAGTTTCATCGGCGTCTCCGGTCAGTGGGCGGCGGGCCGGCCGCCCGTGCGCGGCGGGCCGAACGCGACGCGGATGTCGTCGCCGTCGACGGTGATGGTCACGGCGCGGTCGGTCGGCATCAGCCAGTGGATCTCGGTCCAGAGCGCCTGGGCGATGGCGCGCCTTCTGGCCTCGTCGGCGCACCCGGGCGGCGCGGCGGGGATGCCGGCGGGCGCCGGGCGGGGTTCGGCGTGGGTCTTCATGGTCGGACCTCCGGTGAGACGGGAACGGGACGCGGAGGGACGGGACACTCCCGCGCCCCGCCCCCCGCTCGTCCGAACGGACGCCGGCCGGGCTCCAGGCGGCCGGGGGCTGGCGGTTGCAGTGGATGGCGTGGCGGCGGTTTCGACCGGTGCCGGGATCAGCCGGCGGAGGCCTGTGCGACGGGCGCGCCGAGGGTCACCGTCACCTTGCGGTCGCGCACCGAAATCTCCGCGCCCCGGTCGTGCGGGATGAGCCAGAACAGTTCGCGCGTGACCGCGTCGGCGATGGAGCTGCGCCGCGCGGCGTCGTCCGAGACCAGGAGCCTCGTGGCTGCGTGGAGCGCCTCGGTCTCGAAGGCGGTCCGCTGGGTCTCCCACGAATCCGCATCCGAATCGTCGCTGGCGGAGAAGAAGGCGGCGCGGATCAGTTGCGCGAGCTGCCAGGGCTCGAGTTCGCTGTCCGGCGTCACCAGCGGCAGGGCATCCGCCGCCCACGACCAGGCTTCGCCGGCGAAGGCGACGTCGGCGTCGAGGTCGAGGATGCGCCCCACGCCCCTTCCGGGCCGGACGGTGAGGCTCATGCGGATGGCATCCGGGCGTTGCGCAAGCGGCGCCTCGGGCGCGCCAGAGCGCTCGGGCGCCGGATAGCTGTCGAGCGCGTAGGGGCGGCGGCCGACGGTCGCCTCGGTGTGGATGTGGACGATGCGCTCAATCGCGTCGTACCAGGCATAGCCCTCCAGCCGGCGGTCGGGCTCGAACAACCGGCCGGCAATGCCATTGCGCTCGGCGGCTCGCCACAGCGCCTGGTCCTCGGGTGGCTCGGAATCGCAGGCCATGAGGAGCGCATCGGGGCCGACCGGTTCGCGCCTGGGCGGCTCGCGCCAGTCGTCGACGTCCGCGAGCCCGGGGCGCCAGGGCAGGAGCTCGGGCGGCGGCGCGGCGATGTCGATGTCGGCCTCGTGCGCGCGCTTGCGGTCGGCGAAGGAGGGGCGCGGGTCCGGATCGGCGGCCATCGCGCGGTAGATGGCGAGCCTTGCGGCCTCGCGCATCTCTTCGAGGAACGCGGTCTCGACCGGCTCCTTGCGCGCGGGCAGCACGAGCTCCAGTTCGGGGCAGTCCACGATGTCGGCGCCGACCGTCCAGCACTCGCCGGTGACCGACTCGACCCGGGGCAGCTGCGCGGAGACGGTGAGGCCGTGGAAGTTGACGTCGGGATCGTTCAGGCCGAACCCGTACCAGCGGTCCTTGAATGCGCCGAACACGAGGCCGCGCCAGCGCTCCGCGTGGAGCGCGCCGTCGAGGAAGGCGCGGCGGTCGAGCGGCTCACCCCCTGCCGGCGTGTCGGGGACGTCCTCGAACGTGACGGGCAGCGGATAGTGGCGGGCGGCGTTTTCGATGGCCCTGCGGATGGTGACGGCGTTCTCGGACCCGGCCGTCTGGAATGCGACGGCGGTGCCGTGCGGCCAGGGTGCGCCATCGTCGGCGTGAATCACCGCCTCGGCTTCGCCGAGAAAATGCGCAGGAAGAAGCTCGACGCGCCAGCCGGGCGCGGGCTCGCCGTTGGTGGGGTGCGGCCGGGACGAGACCGTGCAGCCGCGCCGCGCGAGGCTCAGCATGCCCATGCCGGCGGCATCCTCGCGGCGCACCAGGTCCTCGCTCCAGCCGTTCTCGCCGAACGACAGCAGGACGGCGGGGTGCACGATGCCGGCGCCGTCGTCGGTCACGGTGACGGTGAGCGGGCCGGTATCGGCCGGGCCCGCGATAGCAACGCGGACCCGCGTGGCGCCGGCCCTGCGGCTGTTCTGCAAGGTCTCCGAGAACACCTCGCCGATGCTGGCGGCGAACGTCCGGGTGACGCGCTTGATGGCGCTGTCGTGAATGCGGGCGCGGATGGTCGCGGTGTCGTTCATGTGCGCTCTCCGTGATGGATGCGGAAAAGGAAGCGCCCCGCCCGGGGATGGTCCGGACGGGGCGCTGGACGCGAGGCGGACGGTCAGTGGACGCGGCGCAGGAACTCCGGGATGTCCAGCGGGTCGGAGTCGGGAGCCTCGCCGTTGACCGGGCCGACCGTCTGCACGATGACGCGGGGGCCGCCGTCGGCGGTCGGGACCGCGTTCATCGCGTCGATGGCGTCGGCGACCGAGGGGTCGGCGGGACGGTCCTGGCCCCCGCTTTCCCCGTTCACCGTCTCCGGACCGGCCTCGACCTCCGCGACCGTGGACGCGTCATGGCCGTTGCCCTCGGCAGGGCCTTCCGGGGCCCTGGCGCCGTCCGCATCCGGGGCCGATTCGGCGGGAGCATCGCCGGTCCCCGCCGTGGCATCCCCGGATGCGTCCGGGGTTTCCGCGGGCCTGTCGACGGGCGCCGCTTCCGTCGCGTCGCCCTCCGCCCCGCCCGTATCGAACGCCGCGAACCCCGGCATGGTCCAGGCGAGCGCGGCGGCGTGCATCGTCGCGCCGATGCCGACCGGCGGCGTGCCGGCCGCGAACGCCTCCTCCATCGACTTCGCGAGGTCGGCCTTCTTGTACTTCGACCGGGTCGAGGTCCAGGCCGCCCCGAAGGTCGCGCGGGCGATGTCGAGGATGTGGCTCTTCTTGATGCGCGACCAGAACAGGTTGGCATTCGGCCGCACGTGCTTCGCGAAGTCGATGTCGAGCCGCGCCACGGTGGCCTCCAGCTCGGGACGCGCGTCGTGCTCGAAGGCGAGCTGGCCTTTCACCGTGCGCGCGACCGCGGCGGCGAACAGCTTCTCCTTGTCGGCGCGGGGCAGCGTCCTGAGCGCCGCGAAGCAGGCCGCGTCGTCGTCGCCCTCCATCCACTCGAAGGGCAGGTGCGACCAGTCCGCGAGCATCGCCTCGCCCGGGCTCCAGCCGGCGAAGTCGTCGTCGTTCGTCCGGTTGGTCGGCCGGTCGGCGGTCTCGTTGAACGCGATGTCGAGCGCGTGCCACGAGGCGGTGTAGCCCCTGGCGAACACCGCGCGCACGAGCTGGAACACCGTGAGGTCGAACGCGGCCTCGAAGTCCTCGGCGAGATGCGCCTTGACCAGCGCGGTGCGGACCGAACGCAGGTCGTCGGCGAGCCCGATGCCGACACCGGCCTCCTTGCGCGCCTCGGCCTCGCGGTCCTTCGGCTGCTGCATCGGCGTGGACATGGCCGGTCCGGCGATGCGGCCGGCATCGGTGGCGCCATCGCTGTCGTCGCCGTCCGCGGACTCCGTGGCGGCGCCGGCGGCATCGGGCTCGGCCGGCTTCGGCATGTCCTCCGGCTTCACCAGCCCCTGGATGACCTGGAGCGAGCCGTCGCGCCCGATGGTGGCGATGCACCCGGCGATCGCGAAATCCTCGCGCTTGAACCGGGCGCGGGCTTCGACCTGGGCCTCGATTTCGTCGAGGCGCGGCTCGATGGCTTCGGCCTCCTCGACCAGCTCGTCCGTCCACTGGTCCTCGTCCATGTTGACGAGCGCGTCGTGGCGGGCGCGGAGCTTCTCGATCTCGGCCTTCTCCTCGTCGGTCGGCTCGCCGGGCTCGGGATGGATGCGCCCGAAACGCGCGGTGGCGCTCCAGTCGACGTCCACCATCGGCTCGGCCCACTTCCAGCGGGTCGCGAGCTCGTCGGCGGCCGCCTGGAGCTTCTTCATGGCGAGCTCGATGAGCAGAGCCGGGTCCTCCAGCCACACCCCGTGCTCGTGTTCGTCGGCGAAGAGGTCGCGCAGCACCGGGCCGCCCGCCGCCTCGTAGTCGGCGACGCCGACGAAGCGCGGCATCGGCGAGCCGGCCGGCACGCGCTCCTCGGTCAGCATGCGCTTCACCTGCCAGGCGGAGGGCCGGTAGCCCTGCCCCGAGACCTGCTCCCACACCGCGCGCTGGCGGTCGTGATCGGTGGTGATCGAGAACGCCTTCAGCGTCTCCAGATCGATCTCGTCCGCGCGGTAGGCGTCGAGCAGCTCGGGCGCGGCGTTGCCGAGCCGCAGGCGCTGCTCCACCAGGCGCTCGGTGACGCCGAAGCGCGCGGCGATGGCCGCGACGGTGGCGCCGTCCTGCGCGAGCCGGCTGAATGCGACCACCTGGTCGGCCGGGTGCATCGCGATGCGCACGACGTTCTCCGCGAGCGACAGCTCGCCGGCGTCGCCGTTCGCGGCGATCTTGCACGGCACCGGATGGTCGGCATCGAGCGCGCCGTCCTCGGCGAGCGCCTTCAGCGCCGCGAGGCGGCGGCCGCCGGCCACGACGGCATAGCGCTCGGCGCCGTCCACGGTGGGATCGTCGGCGCGGGCAACGAGGTTCTCCAGCAGGCCGTGCGACTTGATGGAGGCGATGAGCTGGGCGTCGGCGGCCTCGTCGGGCGGGGTCTTGCGCACGTTCTCGGGCGCAAGCGCGAGCTGGCAAAGCGGGATGTCCCGGATCGCCGGCTCGGGCGGGGGGGCGATGTGGTTCATGTGAATCTCCGTCGATGGATGAGCGGACGCGCGGGAGACGGCCCTCTCCGGCCGGCACGCGCCCGCCCGGGCCGGGCTCGGCTCCGCCTCGGGCTGCTGTTGCTGCGGGTCTCGGGCGTCGGCGGCGGGTTGGCCGGCGCCGCCCCCGGAGGCGGCGTCCCGGGACGGGCTGGAGACGGGTGGGGCCGCGCGCCGTGCGGTGTCGGGCGGCGGGTCGGCCCGGTCGGCGGCTTCGTCGAGCAGGCGGGCGGTCTTGCGCAGCGCCTTCGCGGCGTCCCGCATGCAGCGGGCGCTGACGACGGGTTCCGGCGCGAGGTCGGGGTCCGATGTCCAGGAAATCCAGAACGAGAGCTGGGCCAGGGCTTCGAGCGCCTGCCGCAGCGCTTCGGCCGGAGCGCCGTGGATCGCGCGCTTCATAGCGAGCCCTTTCGGTCGGGGCCGATGTCGATGCGCTCGCCCCAGGGTTCGCGGTTCCACTCCGACGGGGCGCTGGAATAATTCACCCAGATCGTGGGAAACCCGGGCTCGGTCTCCGGGTAGTCCGAGCACAGCATGTCCGTGAAGTAGAGGCACACGCCCGGCTGGATCCCCCGTTCGTCGAGCCATTCGAAGCCCGGGCGGAAGTCGGTGCCGCCGCGCCCCTTGAGCGCGATCTCGTCGGGGAGGTCGTCGGGCTCGTACTCGGCCGCGTCCTGGACCGCCGCGTCGACCTGGAGGACGTGGACGCTCTCGGGCCGGATCTCGGTCGCGACCTCGCGGAGTTCGGCCCAGAAGTCGGCGAGGGTCTGGGCCGGCAGAGAGCCCGAGGTGTCGATGATGACGGCGATCGCGTCCATACCCTCCGAGCGGATGGAGGGGAGATAGAGACCCCCGTCGATGAAGCGCCGGTTGGGGAGGCTCCAGCTGTAGTCGCGGCGCGCTGCGTCGGTCATGTAGCGGCGCAGCAGGCTGCGCCAGTCGAGGGTGCTGGCGTGGGCGTTCCGCACCGTCTCCTCGACCCCGCCCGGCAGCTTGCCCTCGGCCCTGGCGAGGTTCATGGCCTGGTGCATGGCCTCGTCCCACGCCTGCTCCTCGGCGGTGACGTCCACCGGCGCTTCACCCTCACCGGCGCCGGCGTCGCCGCGGGCGCCCGCGTCCATGATCTCGCCGGTGCCGGAGGGATCGTGGCTAGCCGGCGCATCGGAATCGCCATCCGGGCCGTGGCCGTCGCCGCCCGGCTGGCCCTCGTCCTGGCGGTCATCGCTCCGGCCGTCATCGCCCGAACCGTCCTGTCCCTGTCCGCCACCGTCGTCGGGCTTGCCGGAGTCGTCGTCACTGGCGGGGCTGTCGGGCGTGTCCGCAGGGCCGTTGGGCGTGTCCGCAGGGCCGTTGGGCGAATCGTCATCGGCATCGCTGGTGCCGGAAGGCTGACCGGCCGCTGCGGCGGCCATCGCGCCGCCGGCCGGGGGCGCCTCGCCGTCGCCGCCGGAATCGTCCTCCTGCGGTTCGGGGAGGCGGTCGTACGCCTCCTCCACGCTCACCCCGTCCCACGCCTCGGCGTCGGGCGGCAGGGTGAAACCGGCATCGCGGATGAGCGCGTGGGTCACGAGCTGCGAGGCGAGCTGCCAGCGTTCTGGGTCGCGCTCGCCCCTTCGTGTGTGGTGCTTCAAGGCGCACGCCATGACCACGCGCGCCATCGCCGTCTCGATGACATGCGCGTCGGTGGCCGCCACCCACCGGGGCGAGTAGCGGATCTCGTGCCCGTCGCTCGCCAGCGTCTCCCGGCTCGGGTCGGCCCTGAGCGGGAGCCTCAGGGCGAGGCTCCCGAAGAATGGCTGCTTGCGCAGGAGCTCGGTCACGCAGTCGCTGGTGCGCTGCGCCGACTCCGTCTGCACGCGGGCGGCCATCACGCGGCCTCCCGCGCCGGCTCGGCGGGCGCCGCGAAGTAGCCCGCGAACTTCTCCATCAGCTCGTCGGCATCGCGCTTCACGCGCGCACGGGCGATGGGGTCGAAGGACTTCGACGGGCGAAGCGAGTCCGGCTCGACGTTCGCGATCTTCTCCTTGACCTGCTCGCAGAGCCGCGCGAGCTCGTCGTCGCCGAAGATGTTGAGGCGCGGCACCACGTCGACGAGATCCCGGATGTTCTCGATCATCGAGTTGCGGAAGACCAGCGGCTTGCCGCTCTCGTCCTCCTGCAACCGCTCCGAGACCCGCTCGACCGCCTCGCCGAAGCGCCGGTACAGATCGCCGACGGCATCGTGGAGGCGCTCCTCGATCTGGTGCTCGATGTCGCGCCTGACCCGGTCCACGTCGTCGCTCGCGAGCTTGGCCATGAACTGCTCGGCGTCCTGGACCGGGGTGATGCGGTAGCGGATGGAGAACTTGCCCTGGAGCGCTTCCTGCGTTGGGTAGTCCTCGATGCGGAAGAGCTTCCCGAGGTCGAGCCGGGCCTGGTCGACGTTGTTGTCGTAGTCCTCGATGAAGCGGGCGCGCTCGCGCACCATGCGCTCGCGGAACCCGTCCATCAGCTCCGTGTAGTGCTCGTAGTTGGCGACGGTGAGCAGCCGGCTGCCCTGGTCGTCCCACGGCAAAGTCTGCTCATAGTGCGCCGTCCTGCATGCGCTCACCGTCGCGGTGAGCGCGGCGAAGGCGGCCTTCGGCAGGAGGCACTTGTTGTAGCGACCGGCGCTGGCCGCGGCGTCGTGGTGGACGGCGACGTGGTTGCTCGCCTGGCGGTCGTAGAGCCGGCCGGACCAGGCGGTGATGCGCAAGCTGACCTGCATGGCGTCGTCGGTGAGGTTCATGGGTTGTGTTCTCCCTGGTTGTGCTACCGGAGCGTCCACAGGGGGACGTCGAGGGCGGCGGCGAGCTTGCGCTTCGCCGCATTGAGGCTGGGCGCCCGCACCGCGTAGTCGCGCGACGGCGCGGCGCCGGGCGGGTAATGGCTGATGCGCCAGACCATGGGCGTTTCCCTCACTGGGTCTTCGCCGCGGCCCAGCGGATGAAGCCGGGCGAACGCTGGAGCCCAGGCTCGCGGCGCACGCACGAGCCGACGAGGAACTCGCCCACCTCGCGCCGGAGCCGCGCGGCATAGGTGACGATGGCGTCGAAGTTGACGTCGGAGGCCAGGCGGTAGAGCGAGCCGCAGAGCGCCATCAGCGCGCTCGCGTTCTCCGGGATGTCGGCGTTCTCGGGATCGCCGATGACAGCCCGGGGATGGGGCAGCTCGCGCCAGACCTTGAGGAACGCCGCAAACTCGACCGCGGCGGCCTCGCCGATGGTCCCGCGCAGCAGCGCGCGCTCGACCGCCGGATCGAGGCCGTTGCGCCGGTGCACGATGTTGCTGGTGAACTCCCACGTCCTGGGGCACGGAAACGCCTTCTCCTTCGACTGCGGATCGAACTGGTGGAGAAGCGTCGGCTCCAGTTGAATGAAGAACAGCACTTCGGCCGCGATCCCGTTGGCCGCGCCCCAGGCCAGCCAGTCCTCGGCGTCGACCCGGATCTCGAGGTGGACGAAGCGCGAAGCCAGCGGGGTCGGCATGCGGTGGACCACGCCGCGGT
Organism: Alphaproteobacteria bacterium; assembly: GCA_965207055.1. GTDB lineage: Bacteria > Pseudomonadota > Alphaproteobacteria > UBA828 > UBA828 > WTGU01. Next base: position 1,086,599 of record CBDBLP010000002.1, read on the forward strand.
CGCCCTCGCGGTTGCCGCAGGCGATGAGCGAGGCGCCATCGGGGAGCGCGTACTCGCCGACCTTGCGTTCGAGCGCGAGCTGATAGAGCGCCGCCTGCACCATCGGCACGCAGGACGGCAGCTCTTCGAGGTTGATGAGCCAGAGGCCGGCATCGTCGGTCGGCGGCAGGAACACCGGCGGCGCCCAGCGGGTGCGTCCGTCGCTGTCGCGCCAGGGAATGCCGCGGAGATCCACCGGGTCGAGAAGCAGCGCTCGGACGTCGACATACTGGCGGTTGCCGGCCGTTGCGACCTGCTGGGCGATCATCGACTTGGCGGTCCCCGGCCCTCCCCAGAGCATGGCCGGCTGTCGGGCTTCGACGAGAAGAGCGAGGGTCGCGGCGACTTCGCTCGGGCGGAGCGTGTAGTCCGCGGAGATGGTTGCGGGTTGGGTCATGGGCAGGACTCCGGAATGGCGGGGAGGCGGCGCGGGCACCCTCCAGGCGCCCGGCCTTCGACCGGCCCGAGCCGGCCTCCACTCCGGGTGAATGGACGGCATCGGGCCGGCTGGATGACGGTTTGGGGTTGGCTGCGGGCGCGTGACCATCGAGGGCGTCCGCGGATATCGGCGGGAGTGACCCCGGATGAGGCGGCTGGATGGAAGTTGACCGACGGCTTGCAGCGTCCGCCAAGGCGGCGCTAACTTGCGGGTATGGCAAGCTGGAGCGACAACATCGAGGCCGTCGCGCGAGCCGTCACCGCGAAGAGGCTGGGGCATGACGGCATCAGCGAGGAACAGCTCGCCGCCGACGTCGACATGTGGTGGCACCTGACCGCGGCGGAACTCGAGTGCGGGGTCATCGACGAGACCGGCGAGTACGTCGGCGGCGAGATCGACTGGAACCGCAAGATGGACGGTTACCGCGACTGGATGCGCCGCCATCCCGCGAGTCGCGTGGTCTGGGAAACGGCCCGGTACGGAGCGCCGCTACCCCGTCACTGAGATGACCGGCGGTCCGTCGGCATTGCGGTCGCGGATGCCGCGCGCCGGGCGTATTGAAGTCCTGGCGGGCTCTACGGGGATGCCGGTCAATTCGGGCAAAGGTTTGCGTGACGGCGACAGCGTGTGGCCGATGCGCTGCTCCAGGGTCGCGTAGCGTGCGTAGAGATCGGGGCGAAGTTCGGCCGCCCGGCACAGATCGGCGCGCGAGGCGAGAATGCAGAAGCTGCAACTCACCCTCGACATGCCGGCAGCATAGGCCCAGTGCGGCGCCTGACCGGCCTCGCGGATTATGCGAAACACGTCCGGAGTCTCCAGGGCGTGAATCGGCAGCCAGTCGAACCACTCCCGTCCGGCCTTGCTGTTTCGGGGATTGCGCTTCCAGGGGACGAGTTTCGAGCGTGCCGGGCTTTCCGTTGCGCGCATGCCCATGGCGCTGACGATGAGGCCGCCGAACCTCGGATTGGCTTTCAGGTAGCGGCGGAGTTCGCGCTCGATTGGCGATCGCTTCGCATCCGAAGTACACCACCTGGCGGAGTTGGACGGGAACATGCCGCGTTCCTCGATCCGGTCGAGGAGGGTCTTGCCTGAGGTGACCCGAGCCGGAATGAAGGGGACACCCACCGGGATCGTTGCCTCGATATGCGCCACGGTGCCGGGCCAATCGACCTCGCCGAGAGGCGCGTGAACCACAACGAGCTGATCTCGGGGAACGATGCGCGAGAGTAGAATCGTCATTGCCTGGCTGTCCTTGCCGCCCGAGGAGCTGATCGCGACCAGTGCGCCGCCACGAATCAACTTCCCGCACTCACGAGGGATGGGGATGGCGATATTGAACATGGCGTGGGTCCCCGTCTGGATGGCGTGTTCGGGATGAGAAGTGCGGCGCCTCGCTCGGCCCCGCGCGGCCCGCCCCGTCCCCTCGGGGCTCCGCCTCCTTCCGGCTCGGTGGATTCCTGTGGCGGGTCCCGGTCTCCGGCGGGAGGCATGCCGGTACCCGGGCGATGGAGAATCGCCATGCGGATGAACGGAGCCGCGGCTCGCGCCGGTGCAGGTCGCCAACGGGTTGGCGGGTTCCTCTGTACGAGGTGCGGAACCCCGAATAACCTTCACCCCGGGCAGGAGATCGGATAGGCGTGTCTAGGCTGCGAGACTGGACGAGTGGCGCGAATCGCCAGACAAGACGGGTCGTTGGTGAACGCGGAAGGTGGAGGCGTACGGTGAACGAGGACGAGCAAGCACTGATCGCGAGTATCTCGAAGTCGATGGCGATGATGTGCGTTCGCAACACCATGCTCGAGGACCTTCACGCCGGGATCGAGCCGGTCAGCCGAACCGGAGACTTCACCGATGTCATGGTGATCGACGCGAACGGCCGAGAGATACCCTGGCCGGAGGTGTCGCGCATCGGGGACCAGGAGATGGGCCTCTTGATGCGCCAGGTGGTTAATCGCCTGTACACGTTCCAGGCCAAGGCGGACGACCTGCACTTCCTGGCGATGATGGACCGGGCGCTGGCCGAGGCCTGGAGATGGGACGAGCCGGAACTCGATGCGATAATCCTGTCCGCGATCGCGTCGAGCCGGCGGCGCGCGGAAGAAGGGGAATGAGAATGCGGGTCGACGCTCCTGAGCTGGACGACGCGGCGGGCGCCGCCGTCCCCTCGCTCTTTCGTCCGCATCTCCGGATTCGGTCAGCCGCCATCGGCGTTGCCGGCGCCGGGCTGTTACCGACAGTGACCGTCAACCCCTTGAGTCAGGACGCTTCCGGAACGCTTTCGCCTCCGGCATCGGGAACTGATCTGAGATGGCCACGAGGTGACGGAAAGATCAGTGCCTGCGGGGACTTCTGCCAGTCCGGTCAACGATCAGCTCTCGGCAAACCACGTAATCCGCGAGTAGGCGACGTTGACCGGGACAAGTGGTGGCGCTTTCCGTCTCTGACAGGGTTGAAGCGGTGCCTTATGGAGGGAGCAGGGTTCGTACGGATTGCTGGGAATTTCGAGAGCACGATCAGTGTTCAACGCTCTCTATCATCAAATTCCCGGAGGCCGTAGCGCAGTCCCCGAATACGCGACTGACAGAATGTAAAGGCACGGATTCATGGCGCAAAATGAGATTCGAGAGACCCCAGCGTCTCCCTACAAGCACGCGCAAGAATCCGTGCAACGCCCCGACGCTGGCATTGAGGCGCAGTTTGCCCACAAGAAGGCGCCTCGGATGTACCGCTACGATTCCAGCCTTGCGCCGGAGCTTTCATGGGACGAGAGCGCTGATCGGGCTTTCGCCGAGTGGCTGCTCGGAATGATCGCCGAGGCCGCCAAGAAGGGAGAAAGCGAGGTTTTCGCCGAACCGCAGGTTTGGCAGGGGACCGAGGAGCGCTTCACCTCGCTCTCACAGTGCGCTGCGCGACTGAGCAGCCTAACCAAACCGTTCCTCAACTGGAGCGGAAAGGCCGAGCGACAGCAGGTCAGCGTGCCAACGCTGCCGCTCTTTGTCCATGAGCGCCATTCCACCCAGGCGATTCTGGAAACCCTGCAATCTCACAAGGCGCGGGGCACCACGCTCGATCTCTTCGGTGACATTGACCTCGACATTGCCGACAAGCTCGACGCTTATGAGCACAAGGGTCCGTGGACCAACCGGCTCGTGCTTGGCGATTCACTTCAGGTGATGAATTCCCTCCTCGAATACGAGGGCATGGGCGGCCAAGTGCAGATGCTCTACTTCGACCCGCCTTATGGGGTGAAATTCGGATCGAATTTCCAGCCCTTCGTCCGCAAGAACAGCGTCAAGCACGGTTCCGACGACGAAATGATCCGCGAGCCCGAGATGGTCAAAGCCTATCGGGATACATGGGAGCTGGGGCTCCACTCCTACCTGACATATCTGCGTGATCGCTTGATGTTGGCAAAGGAGATGCTATCCGAATCCGGCTCGCTTTTCGTTCAGATATCTGACGACAATATCCATCACGTCCGCGAGGTGCTGGATGAGGTGTTTCCCGGCGGCTTCGTCTCGCAGATCAGCTTTCAGACCACATCCGGCTTTGAGTCCTCGACCCTGCCCACGGTCGGGGATTTCCTGCTCTGGTACGCGAAAGACAAGGCGAAGGTCCGCTACAACAAAGTCTTCCAGCCACAGCCGGTTGAACTGGGGAAGGGGAATGCTCGATGGGTGATCCTGCTTGACGGGAGCTACCGTGGTGTCACTGCCGCCGAGAGACGAGGTGAAACTCCGCTTCCGGAGGGAGCGAGGCTCTACGCGCCTGGCGACCTACAGTCACAGGACGCTTCTGCTGATCCTCAGCCGTTCGAGCATCTTGGGAAAACGTACAATCCGGGCGCCAACTCGCATTGGAAAGCGAACTATCCCGAGGGCATGAAGAGGTTGGCGGTGGCGGGTCGTATCCATGTGGCCGCAAACAGTATCCGGTATATGCGCTTTGCGGATGATTTTCCCTTCCAGCAGATTGGAAACATCTGGACAGATACAGCAACCGGCAATTTCACCGACGACAAAATCTATGTCGTCCAGACCGGCTTCAAGGTCATCGAACGCTGTATGCACATGACCACGAACCCCGGGGATCTCGTGCTCGACATCAGCTGCGGATCCGGCACGAGCGCCGTCGTGGCCGAACATTGGGGCCGCCGCTGGATCACCGTGGACACGTCCCGTGTGCCGATCGCGCTCGCCCGGCAGCGCCTCCTGACCAGCACCTTCCCTTGGTACCAGCTGAGGGATCCTGTGAAAGGTCCTGCGGGCGACTTCGTCTATGAGCATAAGCAGAACAAGAAGGGTGAGGAGGTCGGCGGCCTGGTGCCCCGGATCACGCTCAAATCCATTGCTAACGACGAAGAGCCCAAGATGGAGACCTTGGTCGAGCGGGCCGAGGTCAACAACAAGATTACGCGTGTCAGCGGTCCCTTCACGGTCGAGGCGACGATCCAAGCGGCGATGAGCATGGAGGAAGACGCGCCGGAACAGGCTGCGTACCCTCACTCCAGCGGCCCGCGCGCGTATATCGACCGCATGATCGAGGTCCTGCGCCAAAGCAAGACGTTGCGTCTGCCTGGGAACGTCACCTTGGAGCTGGATAGCGTTCGCCCGCTCGCCGACTGCGAATATCTGCATGCTGAGGGCATAGCCAAGAACGGAGGCGACAAGACGATCGCCATCGTCTTCGGCCCCGAGGACGGCGCGATAGGCTCCGAATATGTCTTCAACGCCTCGATGGAGGCAATGCGGCAGGGATTCCAGCAACTCTTCCTCTTCGGCTTCGCCATCCAGGCCAAAGCGCGGGAAATGCTAGACAAGCTCAAAATCCCCACGACCTACGTTTCGGTCACGCCGGACGTCGCCATGTCCGATCTCCTGAAGACCAACAAGACGAGCGAAATCTTCTCGATCACCGGCCTGCCTGACGTGTCGCTCGAACCCGCCGGAACGCGCGACAGCGGCACACCTCTCTACCGCGTCACCATCAAGGGTCTCGACATCTTCCGGCCGGACACCATGGAGACGGATGAGGTCAGTGCGGAGAGCCTGCCCTGCTGGATGCTCGACGCCAACTACAACGGAATGGCGTTCTATGCCTCGCAGGTCTTCTTCCCGAAGACGAGCGCCTGGAACAACCTTCGGAAATCGCTCAAGGGTCAGTTCGAGGACAGCGTTTGGGAGCATCTGGCTGGAACGACAAGCGAGCCCTTTGTCCTTGGCGACAAGAAGCGCATCGCAATCAAGGTCATCGACGAGCGCGGCAACGAGCTGATGGTGGTCAAGGGCGTTGAGGAGGCCGCCTGATGCCCGCTGCCCGGGAACAGCAACCGCCCATGACCGTCGCCGAGGTCGATTCTCCGATCATCAACTCGCCCTTCCGCGAGCCGGAGAGACACTGGCAAATCGAGCTGGGCAAGCCGCCGGTCGAGGCCGAGGGACGGCGGCGGGCGAGCTATTTCTACCGGGTGCCCGAGCACGCCGGGCGCGGAAGGCGCAATCGCACCCAAGGTGAGATGTTCGAGAGTGAGAAGGGCGAGGAGGTCGAACTCGTTCTCGTGAACGCGATCCGAGAGCGCGTGAAGAACTGGCGCGAAGGTGTGCACAGCGGCGGGCTGGCCTATGACGGAAGTTCGCCGGTGACGCGTGAGCTGCTGGATATTTGGCGCAGCGACGAGCGGATGCAACGGCTCTTTTTCGCGCAGATCGAAGCCGCCGAGACGATCATATTTCTGGCTGAGGCCAAGGAGATCTACCGGAGGGGCATCCCGGTAATCCCCAAGGACGAGCCCGGCCCTGAGGCGAAGGCCAATGGTATCCGCGCCTTCACGCGCTATGCCTGCAAGATGGCGACAGGCACCGGTAAGACGACGGTCATGGGGATGCTTGCTGCGTGGTCGATCCTCAATCGCGTCGCGTCACCCCGTGATGATCGCTTTTCCGACACCATTCTGATCGCCTGTCCGAACGTGACGATTCGCGAGCGCCTTCAGGAACTGGACCCCGCCCTCGGCGATCTGAGCCTCTACCGCACGCGTCAGCTTGTGCCACCGCATCGCATGGAGGAGCTGCGCCGTGGCGAGGTGATGATCGCCAATTGGCATAGGCTGGCGAAGAAGGAGACCAACACCGTCAACGGGGATGCCGCCAAGGTCGTGAAGACCGGCGAGCCCGTCGAAGTGGTCAAGAACGCGGGCAAAACCAACGTGTCCGTCGAGATAAAGTATTTCGAGTCGGACGCGGCCTGGTTCAAGCGCGTCCGCCGGGAGCTGGGCAGCGGCAAGGGCCGCAGTCCGCACTGGCTCATCTTCAACGACGAGGCGCATCACGCGTACCGGCGGGGCGATGCTGTGTCGGAGGAAACGCTTGACGAGGACAAGGACCTCGCGAAGAAGAACGCGCGCGAGGCAACGATCTGGATCGAGGGACTCGATCGTATCAATCGCCTCGCGGGCGGTAGCCGGAGACGTGGCATCAATTTCTGCCTCGATTTGTCCGCGACACCCTTCTACATCCAGGGGTCCGGCAACGAGGTCGGTAAGCCGTTCCCCTGGGTCGTGTCCGACTTCGGGCTTCTGGACGCCATCGAGTCCGGCTTGGTGAAGATTCCGCAGCTCCCGGCTCGTGACGTGACCGGCGCGGAGGAAGCCGCTTATTTCAACATCTGGCGTTGGGTGCAAGCCAAGGCCAAGGAGGATGGTCTCGGCACGACGATCACGCCCGAGATCGTAATGAACTACGCCAGTGCGCCGATCAATCTGCTGGTGCAGGAATGGCATGACCGCTTCGTCGAGTGGGAGAGATTCTCTAAGGCGCAACAAAAGCACCCCGTACCCCCGGTTTTCATCGTCGTCTGCCGGGACACCGCCGTCGGCCGCGAGGTTCACAATTGGTTGGCGAACGGCAACGACGGCTACGGCGTTTCGCCACCTTGGTTCAAGAACGCACCCGGACAGGAAGTCACGGTGCGCATCGACTCGAAGGTGATCGAGGACATCGAGGAGGGCGGCACCAAGGACGAGAACAAACGCTTGCGGTTCATCCTTGATACCGTCGGCAGGGCCGAATGGCCGGGCGGAAAGGTCCCTGAGGACTGGTCGGAGCTGGTGCGGAAGCACAACGACAAGGCCGCGAGCGATGACAATGACGGGTCACTGAAGTGGATCGACGAGCGCGTCCCGCCGGGCCGGGACGTGCGTTGCATCGTATCGGTCGCCATGCTTGCCGAGGGCTGGGACGCCAATACCGTGACCCATATTGTCGGGTTGCGTCCCTTCGGCTCGCAGCTCTTGTGCGAGCAGGTCGTGGGCCGGGCGCTTCGCCGAAAGAGTTATGCGCTGAACGAGGAGACGCAGACTTTCGCTGAGGAGACCGCCAAAGTCTTCGGTGTGCCCTTCGAGCTGATCCCGTTCAAAGTTGCGGACGCTGGACCAACGCCACCGCAACCAGAACCCAATCACATCTATTCGGTGCCGGAGAAGGCAGAGTACGAGATCACCTTTCCGATCGTGACGGGTTACCACCAGACCGGCGTGTTAGACGTCATCGTCGATTGGGATCAGGTCTCCAAAGTGACCATTGATCCAATGCGGATTCCTCATCTCGTAGAGCTGACACCCCTGACCACCCCTCACGGCGGCCTTGCGGCCTACGGCCCCGGTGAAAAGCCGGTTCTTTCGCTGAACGAATGGCGCAACATGTTCCGGGATCAGCAGGTTGCTTTCCGTCTGGCCCGCGAAATCTGTGTGCGCTGGCAAGCTGACAACGGCGCGGCGGCTGTACCAGTGCAACAGCTCTTCCCGAAGGTCGCTTTCGCCGCCAAGCGCTTCTTGGCTGAAAAGCTAGTCACCTGAATCTAAAGTTCGTGGCATAAGTTTCGTTCGACCCGAAGGCAGAAGCGCTTGACGGCGGCGAGGATGTCGTCGGCGGATTTCGTCCACTTGAAGGGCTTGGGGTCTTCGTTGTGTTGTTCGATGAAGGCGCGGATGTCGGCTTCGAGCTGGCGGGTGGACGTGTGCACGCCGCGCTGCAGCTGCTTGCGCGTAAGCTCGGCGAACCAGCGCTCGACTTGGTTGAGCCACGACGCCGACGTCGGCGTGAAGTGGACGTGCCAATGCGGACGCCGGGCCAGCCAGGCCTTGACCTCCGCCGTCTTGTGGGTGGCGTAGTTGTCCATGACGATGTGGATGTCCAGCCCGTCCGGGACATTGCGGTCGATCACCTTCAGGAAGTCGAGGAACTCCCTGGCGCGGTGGCGGCGATAGCACTTGCCGATGACCGAGCCGGTGGCAACGTCGAGGGCGGCGAAGAGCGAGGTCGTGCCGTTACGCTTGTAGTCATGGGTGCGCCGCTCAGGGATGCCCGGCAGCATCGGCAGGACCGGCTGGGTACGGTCGAGGGCCTGGATCTGGCTCTTCTCGTCGACACAGAGCACCAGCGCGCGATCCGGCGGCGACATGTAGAGGCCTACGATGTCGCGGACCTTCTCCACGAAGTGCGGATCGGCCGACAGCTTGAAGGTCTCGGCCCGGTGCGGCTGCAGGCCGAAGGCGCCCCAGATACGCCAGATCGACGTGTGCGACAGCCCCGCCTCCTTCGCCATCGAGCGCAGCGACCAGTGGGTGGCGTCCGCAGGCCGCGAGGTGAGCGTCCGCTCGATCACTTGCGCCACCTTCTCGTCCTCGATGGTGCGTGGCCGTCCCGGACGGGGTTCGTCCGACAGCCCCTCGATGCGGTCCTTGACGAAGCGCCTCCGCCACTTGCCGACGGTGTGTTCGTGCACGCCGACCTCTGCGGCCACCGCCTTGTTGCCAAGCCCGTCCGCGCAACGCAGGATCATGCGGCAGCGATCCGACATGGAGCGCGCCACACGGTGGCGGCGAACCTGTGCTTCCAGAAACGACCGTTCCTCACCGCTCAAGACCAGGGCCGCCAGCGGCCGTCCCGTACCGCGCGCCATCGAGATGACCTCCTTTGTCCGACTCGGAGGGCCACCCTACAATGAACCTTAATTCAGTGCCAGGTGACTAGACCGGAAGGGGGACAGTCAGCCCTGTGACGTGCTTCTTGTTGGGCAGTACATGCAAGGCGCCATCGGCGCGCTCCTTGAGGCGATCAAGATGGGCTCCTCGACCGCTCAATCGGAAGTAGCGGTGGTGCCGCAAGGAGCGGCAGGGCGAGGCAGTACGCTGTTCGTGGACTTCCACACCACGAAGCCGATCTATCCGGTCACGCGGTGCCACCTGAATGCGATGGTCGCGGATACCCAGAAATGGGAACAGAGCGCTGCGTTTCTCCTCGACAGCCACGCCGGCGTGAAGAATTGGGTGAAGAACGACCGGCTTGGCTTCTTCATTCCCTACCGCAATCGCGGCTTGCCTGCTCAGTACGTCCCAGATTTTCTCGTGGTAACGGATTCCGAGCAGAACTTGATTGTCGAGATCAAGGGACAGGTGACGGACAGCGCGGATGCCAAGGCAAAAGCCGCGCAACGCTGGGTGGATGCCGTGAACCGGCTAGGTCAACACGGCGCTTGGCAGTATCTCTTCGTTACCGATCCCGGCCGTCTCGGTCAGATGCTCGATGCCTTCACCGGGGCGTTTCGGAGTAACGGAGACTTTGCTCTCTCTTAGTGGAGGAACATTGCCCGAGATGCGAGGCGAGCGATGGTCGAAAGCTCGTCCCCGACCGGCTGGCCACCCTCGCGCAGCACTCCTTCGTCTGGGGCTCGGTACACAGATTCGACTACGGGGACAGCCCTGGGTGCTGTTCATGCAGGAGGCGCGTGCCCAACGAACCGTCGCGCCTTGCTTGGGAGCCGCGGAGGGATGTGTTTTCGGTCGCAGCGAAGTCGCGCCGGCCGCTAATCGAGGGGCGCCGCTCCTGCGCCTCTGAAACTGGTAGCGCACATGGTGGCTCTCCCCGTCTGTATGGCGCGGTTCGGATGAGCGGCGCGGGGCCTCGGTCGGGCACACGGGCCTCGACCCTCCGGTGCGGGGCTTCCCTCCTGTCTGGGTGGAGGAAACAGGGTGTCTTGCGCGTTACGGGGAAGCTCACGAAGGAGCGCGGCGGCACCGGCAAATGTCCGTCAGATTTTGCCGGCGGCACGCCGCGCAGGGGCGAACCCGGGCTTGGAATGGGGGGTAATTGCGAGGAACAGGGCCGACATGGGACATTGCCGGTGCGGTGCAGGACTGCTCACTGGCGTTCGGGGAGGAGTGGATGAACAAGTCTCACATTGCGAACCGGATGCTCGGGCGAATGGGATTGAGCAAGGCAGCGGCGGCGGGCGCGCTCGACGCGGTGTTCGAGACGCTCGGCGATGCGCTTGCAAACACCGGGGAAATGAAGCTCCCAGGATATGGCACGTTCTCGACTAGGAGCAAACAGGCACGTGCAGGCTGGAATCCGCGAACGACGGACGCGGTATCGAAACCGGTCTCGACGACACAAATTCAGTATTCGCGCTTAACTAGGCAATCTGTGTCAAGGCACTCAGGCTATCCCTGATAGATTCGGGAGCGTGATCGGGTGGATCACCTGGGACCCCGATGAGAAGATACTGAAGGTTAGGGGATAGTGATCGCATCAAACGACGTATCAGACGGGCTGATGAGGCAGTTTTGTCTAACCAAGGGCTATGGAGGACTGGCCTCCATGGACAGCGCAGGCGCATTCATGCAAGTGGAGGACCCCATGGGACTTGCTGCGTTTATTGCGTACTGTAGCGGAAAGCATCGTCGTATCTACCTCCGGGGATGCACCATAGACCATCCGCATTCTGTACCGACTTTGTTCCGTCGCGATGGGTTCGGACAACAATACGACTATCAAGAGTGTGTACGACGTTGGCGTGCCTATAGGAAACTCCTAAGGCGGTTACGGCGAATTCTCGACGGTGGGCGTTGGCATCGCCCCGCGCTCGGTGCGGTTCTGCAGCACTATGGGCTGAAGACCCCATGGTTCGATGTGGTTCGCAATTTCCATACGGCGATATGGTTCGCCACGCGCGATCAGACCGAAGGGAAGCGGAGTTCGCCTTTCGGATGGATCTCCCTCTTTGTCAACTCACGGAAAGAGTTGCGGATCGTCGACCTTTGGGGGAAGCACTCTTCCAAGCACTTTAGGCCACACATGCAGCAGGGTTTATCGCTGGCGATGCAGTCCGACGACGCTGAGGAGCCGTGCCCGCAGCAAGACTTCAACGAGTATCGGATCGCACTAATTCGATTTCCAAGGTCGGTGGAGTGGGACTTCGGCGGCCACATGTTCTCACGTGAATTTCTCTTTCCGTGTCAGGGCCGCGACGACTCTCTTCGTCGCCTGAGCAACTCCGCCGTTGACAGCGCAGTGGTCGCCACCTGCGTTGACTACGGTCTGGACCACAACGCTCTCGGGCGGATAGGCGGATGAGTGGGTAGCGGCGCAGTCTCTTTGCAGTTGTAAGTGGCTCCTTGTCAAGGTTGGCACGCCTTCTCGCGGCACGGACAGACTGCGTCCCGGCATAGGTGCCTGGATAACTGCAACGATGCGCCAACTTATGTGGCCTTTTTTGTGGTCTTGATGAGATCACAGGAGCACTCATCCCCGGAGCGTCAATAGTTGGAACGAATTCAGAACTCATGCGGATAAATCCAGAGTAAATGTGGAAGACCGCATCCTCCCCTGGATCTCATTATCACCGTCGCGCCAAATGCCGATGACCGCCGAACCCCACATTGAAATACTCGCCCACGCTTTGGGGACCGATCAGGAATCGGTCATCCGATCCGGTGACAGTTGAAAGCTAAAACCTCATTCCAAATAGTCCTCCCGTTTCTGTGGCATCCGTCAGCTTTGTGCTAACGACATACTTCTGAATATCAAATCCACTTCTAAACCCATCGGTGGGAAGAGCGTCAGAATTCAAGGTCACAATGTACTGAAAGTTGTTAGCTCCCGCACGGTGGGCGCCAAGCTGTATAGCATTGGCGATTTGACGCTCATCCACGCCATCAAACAGATGACTATCGTGAATGAGAAAACCTGGGGAACGGCCCCTCTGCGTGTTTAGTTCCATAAGCATTAGGTCAAAGCAGAAAATCTGCATATTGGTAATGCCTTTACTACGGTGACTCTCGATCTTTACTTCGAAACTTGGGCCTCCCGGTGTAGCGTCAATGGTGAGGCTTCCGGCCCGCTCATATAGAGCTTCCGATAACTCTTCGAATTTGAGAATTGCCTCATCCACACGATCTGCCCGTTCACGAATATCGTTTCGAAGACCTCGGGTCAGCTGGCTGCGCTCGAACTCCAATTCGGTTTTCGAGCTTTCCAGTGTCTCTGCAGTCTCCAAGCGATGACGGAGGGTCTCTACTTCTGCTTCGGCTCGCCCCAGTTCCTCGCGCATTGCGGTGTACTGCTCAAGTGCGCCACCTGACTGAAGAATCTTCATAATCTCAACTCGGCGACCATCTAGTTCCAGCTTTTCCCTTTCCCTCCGCTCGATTCTCGAGCCCGCAGACGAAATTTCCTCCTCAAGATGTGACCGCCGATTCGAAATTATCGTTCGATGGAAAAGCGCTACTTCTTCGAATCTTCGGCTGAGCATCTCAGGAAGCAAGATTCCGGCTTCTTTGTAAAGTTCCACGAGATCAGCGCTCTCAGGCTCTGTTTCCTCTCCTAATGATGCTTGAAGTTCACTAACAAGCCTTCTGTCTATGAAATTCTCCTCGCCCAATGCATTTATCTTTCCGGTAATCTCATTTGCCTCTGCTTCCAACAGTTGGTATTCTGGAACGATCCTAAATTCCCGCAATTGAGCTCGAAGCATGTCCCCACGTCGTGATGCAACAGCTAGTCGAGTCCTTATGTCGGCAGCGCGTTCGAAATGTGGCCCAAGGTCTCCAGTGCGGGCAGCGCGGCCCAACGCCTTAACTACCTTCTCTTTATCACGCAAGAGCTGCATTTCACTGGAAACATGCCAATCAAGATCGAGCAAGTACGACATTGCGACTTGTTGGTCCCAATTCTGCTGCATTGAGGAGTGCTGCGTAGGTGCCTGAAATGCACCACTACCCTGGCGACGGGCAAAATAAGAGAATAGTGAGCGGAAGGTTGGAAGATATTTTTGCTCTTTGTTGTTTGATCCATTCAAACCGAACCAATGGTGACCGAGAGCGTACCGCCAATGTTCATTGGAGAGCTGGTATGTATCTGTTTTAAGAACTCGCTTCGGTTCGACCGGCAATTCCACTTCTGAGCCGGAGATGGTGATGCTACTGGGTTTACTTCCAGAGCGATCAACGACACATTCTTTGTCGCCGACTTCAACAGTCATATTGAAGGCGGAATGAATCAGTGCTTCGGAGCGAAAAATGCTATTTCTACTGACATTTGATCCGCACAGCAAGTGGACGAGTTCGACGAAACTGGTCTTGCCAGCGCCGTTCCGTGATTGCCGGTCGCTTGCTCCTTCGCTCTTGTCCGCAAGTAAAATGTTGAGACCTGGTCCGAAAGTGAGAGTCTTGAATGACTCTAGATCGCTTCCGATGCGTCTGATCATGAGTTTGAGCGTTCCAGAATGCCACGAGTGGACTGGACAGCGCCAATCATGAAAAGCAGGTCTAGAGCTAATATGAACCAGTGATAATCGACCGGCGCACGGTTCGAGTCGAGAGATCGAAGCGTGCGGAACTGGTTCCAGAGTCGTGAAATTGTCATTGGTTCCTGAAGGAGAGACAAGAGTTCTCCTCCTACGCCGATCAACGCTCGATCTGTCCGTACATGTTTAGTGGGCAGGATCATGCCGAGGTTACTTCAATGCTCGGATCTTCGAAAATATCACAGCTATCGAACAAGTAGGACAACACCGCCATTGCGGCGGCTTGACGCTTTGGTGCGCCATGTACTCCGGCGTATCTTTGAAGGTGCATAAATATCTGATCGGCGCTGAGTTCAAGTGACCTTAAATCTGCATAGTGCTTGCGAAAGGCTTCCGCTATTTTTTCTCCAAGTTCTACAGGTCCCGTCTTCTGGAAATATGTCTCAACAAGACGGACCCTTCGCCGGCCGGTGCGAAGAATATCAGCAGCGTCCGGAGATAGCGCGTTCCTTTCGAGCTTTCTTGCCGAAGGCGGAGGTGGTAGTCCAACGGTAGGATCAGGATCACGGCGTTCTAACGCATCAATTACCGGTTCGAGGTCCGCAAGCACTAATCCATCTACCAAGGTACGGCTGGGGACAGGCCCGAACATAAGCTGTTTCGCATCTTCGCTCATCTTGTTAAACAAAACGAATAATTCGGATTCGGACCAAATGGAAAATTCAATTTGCGGATTCGACGTTCGCATATGATCAAGATGATTGGCAACGGCTGGCGGGACCCCTCGTCGGTCGTTGTGTACGAAAATCCATGCGCGGAGGAATTTCGGCCATTTCGTATGGGCGCCGGCGAAGTCGTTGGTCATTTTTGTAATTGTCTTCTGGTCCCTCTCGGATTCTGGAGCGTAGCACTGAAAAACGGAACCGGTGCTCAACTGACGGCCGTCACATTTCCAGTCGCCCTGACTGCCGTATGGTCTTATGGATTCGAAATCTGGTCCCAAGGCGTGTCTAGCCAAAGCGTCAAACCAATCTTGGAATTCCGTACCTTTCTTTTCCAGAAAGGCAATTCGGAAATGCTGGTTGAAAAATAGATTTGCGATGGTGTCCATTTCTTGAAGTCTCATCGCTTATTGATACGTAGGGTTGTGTTTCGTACTTGTTTGTGTTCGGCGGGTGGAACAACCGGGATGCCGAGCAACTGGAGGAGTGCGTCCTGCTTGGCGCGGTTGCGCTCTGCAGCCGAGTATTGGCCGGCGAAGAGAAGGCGGTAGCCGAGCTTGGTCATCCGGCGGGCGCGCTTCGGGTGGCTGCACGGCCTTGCGGGTACGCTCCGGCTCTTTGGTGGGGGGGATGGCGAGAATCGTCCGGACCATCCCGGCGTTGCTGACGTCGGCAGTTTCGGCGTCGAGGAGACGCAGGTAGGTCTCGGTATGCTGTTTGTCGTACTCTGTGATGCCGTCGGACCATGGGACTGTGTGGGCAATCGTCGAATCGGAATCTGTCATCACTTCCCCCTGGCAGCGGAGGCAATCGCGAAGCGCTCGCGCGGTGAATCGCGCGGCGGAACGATAACTGATGGCCGGGGGTGGCGTCCATGAGGTTGACGGGAGCCGGGCGGCCGGTGCAGCCGCGACGATGTCGGATCGGCGATGGAAACCTTGGCGGTCGCCAATTGACGCTGGTCAGTGGCGCGCGGAGCGGCGTCTCAAACGGGTCGGATGCGTGGGGACTTGCAAGCGAACGTGCTGATGGTGCGGGCGGCATGGCTGGCAAGATGTGACGGCGAGACAGGCAAATCCGGTTACGGATTGCTTCCGCAAATTTCGGGAATGGATTCAGGCGGCCTGCACAGAAGGAAAGAAACGTAGTGGAATCATTGGATTAGGGTCGTCTGAAACGCTGACCGGCGCTGGATATTGCTGGTAGCTTGCAGAACTGTGTCGTAAGTGATGCAGGCGGACCTCTTCGAGCCCCGCCTCCTTGCGAACGACCTGCCAGGATGCGTTCAGCGTGCGCAGGCGGGTGCCGCGCACACGGCCGGGAGACACCCAGGGGTTGTCGGGCCGACGCGGCAGCGTGGTCAGGACCTGGTTCGCCGCCGGCGACAGCGGCACCGCCCGCGCCCCGATCTTCGCCTGACGAAAGCGCAGCTCATCGTGTTCGAGGTCGACGTGCTCGCACTTCAGCGTCACGATTTGGCTACACAGGCAGTCGGTCAGCATCAGTAGGAGCAGCGCCGCGGCAGCGCTCGTCGAGACGATGGGTGCGCCTGGACCGCCGGCTGCCGCCACCAACTCCGCGGCAATCTCGTGCTCAGGCCCAACACGGCGCTTCAGCGGCACATGTAGTGCATGTCGCCTGGAGGAAGTGCGGCGCACGCAGTCGAGGCCCATCGTTTGTCCTCGTACGCGTGGCGTCGAGACGGAGGAAATCCCCTAACTGTTCTTGTAGGTGATGGCCGGTGTTTCGTCTACGTTCGCCCCATGGCAAGCATTGAAGTCCACGTTTGTGCCGGAGGATCGCGCCCCATTATCGATGCCGTGGAGCGATCACAAGGCGCTGGCTGCGCTTCGAAGCGGACTTGTCGAGATTTCGCACCGGGAGATACCTGCCGTGGGACACGATAACGCCAGCGCATTGTCGAGACATTCGGGCGAGGACAAGGACGGGGACGATGGAAGGAACGGCCGCATGGCCATCGACAGGCGGGTGCTGCGCATGCCCGCGGTCATGGAACGCACCGGACTTTCGAGAGCGTCGATCTATCGCCTCATCCACGCTGACGATTTCCCGGTCGCCATCCGCCTGAGCTCGCGCGCCGTGGGGTGGCCGGCGCAGCAGATCGACGAGTGGATCGCCTCGCGGGAGCGGGTCCGCGGCGAGTCCGAAAGTCGCGGTGCTAGACGCCGGTGAGATCGGCGTTGGAAAAGGGACGCATGCGAAGTCCCGGCGTCGATGCCGAGTCCGCCCGGGACTTAGTCGCGGCCGTTTCGTGGATTGGAGCGTCCGGCTAGGAGGTTCGAGAACACGCAGCGCGAACCGCCACGTCGCCGGTGCATGTTGCGTCGGGGTCAGGCAACCACGATTCTGCGGTACGGCGAGCGATATCCCCGACCGGTTGTTAGCAGTGCGGTCATCCAATCTGCCTTGAAAAGCGAATTCAAGCCTGCCTCGACGAGTTCGACGACGTGGCAAATGCGGACGACGACGAGGTCCCACTGGAATACTTCCCGGCACCTTTTGCCACGAACAGCCGGTTCTGTTAATCCGACCGGGCAGTGTGCGCCGGAGGAATGCCGTCGCGAGTCAGGTTGTCGATGCGATCGTCGATGCGCAGCGCGGCGTCGTGCAACTGCTTCATGGTCCAGCCAGCAGCGGAGCACACGTTCGCGTCCCGGGGCCTGAGAAGGTCGACCGGCCGCCTGGTCAGCCTCGCCGGCAGCATCAGGTCGCGCTCGGTGAACCTCCTTGACACGGTCGTCTGCGACCCGGTCCAGCCGCTGCGAAGGGACGTGGGAACGTCTCCTCAAACGGTAGAATCTTCCTAGCCTCGACGGCGCGACGGAACGCTTGACATGGTTGACGAGCCTTCGGCCAAGTCGTGGAACGGTCTCGCCGGCGGGCTGGGAACTTGAAACCATCGTGTGCAGGGATCATTCTGTTGGCGCAACGGACGTCCAACATGGTTGTCGGTTCGGGTCATCCCGGCCCACCGAGGGATTTCCATGGTTGACATCAGCCACGAGGATTGGGGTATCAAGATGCCTACGGGAGGCTCGTCAAGTGTCGTACTTGGTGTGGGATTGATTTAGGGATAGAAAGTGATGATGTCCGGAAAAAGTTCGTTATATCATATAGTTATCAGAACCCGGCGTGCGCCGGGCTAGTGGCATCAAAACCGGACCAGTTGTCGATAGCCGACGCTATAAAACGGCCTGCTTCTGTTTGCGCTGGTTTGCTCCGGCATTGTGCATTCGCGCCTTTAAAACCTTGGCGACAAAAGGTGATGTCATGGCGCGAACCACTGCGCTGTAGTTGGGTTGGAACGTGATCTCGGAACCAACGGTCGCTTTGTTCTTGCCCGAGTTCAAAATGAGATGGTCACTGCTGGCCCCGACAATCTCGATTCCAGAGGACGCGGTGAGGCCTTCTGGATCGGTATCCTGATGTCCGACTGCCAAAATTGCCTGAGAGACAAATCCGCGATCCTTGACAGCCGGCTTGGCACCAAACGCAGTTTGGCCGATATCGCCCCATGGTTGCGACGGTTTTACCTTGGACTCGATCACTTCCGCGACGAGTGTGATGGCATCGGTGTAGAGTCCATGGATCGGTTGGCGATGGAGAGGCTCCACGCCGAGCAGGATTGACTCACCGAAACGAAGATCGTTGATCCTTCCGGTGCCCGCCGCGCTGAACGCCCACTGAAGATTGCCGGAATTCCCCCCGGAGACGATATCGAGGGTGAGACCGAAGGCCGCATCAATGGACTCGGCGAGGGCAGATAGTTTTGCCATGTTTCCAGCATCGGGGGACACGCCGCTCCGGCAAGCGAGGTTCGTGCCGATACCCTTCAGCACGATATTCCTGCAGCGAAGCGTTTCACGCACGGCGCCGAGGAGATCCTCCGGCATGATCCCCTCCCTGAGATCTCCAAGCTCAACCATGAGCACGATCCCATGCGTCCGCCCCGACCCATAGGCGGCATCGGAGAGCTTGCCGATAACCTCCAGCTCCGTATTGAAACTGATATCGGCATGCGCCACGACCCGATCGACCTGACTCATCATCGGAGAGCGGATCAGTGTCATTGGCGCCAATATCCCCGCTCCACGCAGCGTTTCGATGTTCTCAATGCGGGAGTCGCCGATCGCCCGTACGCCTGACTGAAGCAACACGCCGGCAATCTCCGGTGACCCTAAAGTTGCTTTGGTAACTCCGGTGACGGATATGCCGCGGAGTCTCAGCCGCTTGACGAGTGTGGACGCGTTATGGCGGATCTTTTCGAGGTCGATCTCCAACCGCGGTGCGGCCATCAGCCAGCGGCCGTCCGCATCTCCGCAAGTGTAGGAATCGCGGGGCGGACCATGTCCAGCAACCGTTCCGGCGGACGGCTCAAGACGTCCGTGACCGGAATTCCCAGTTCACCCTCGTACTGGATAATGGCGGCACTGACCGCTTCTTGTGTCATGTTCTCGTGGTTGATTGTGAGGCCGATAACCTTCGTATCGGAGAAGGTCTGGATCAGATTGATTTCGCTGGCCGGCGATGGCATCGCCATCTGTTCGAAGTCGCAGCGATGACGCCGCCCCGGGGCATGCTGCAGAATGACTCCGGTGGGTCTGCTGCCCCTCAAAATGAGTGCCGAGGAGCTGAAGGCCGGATGACTCAGTGCGCCTTGACCTTCGACGATGATCACATCCGGACTCTCTTCCTGGAACGCCTCGATGATGGTCGCCTCCAACTCACCGGAGCAGAATTGCGACGGAATGGCATCGAGCGCGACACCGTAGCGGGCCCCTTGCATCAAGCCGGTCTGGCCAGTGCCCACCATGACGGCTTTCAGGCCGTGATCATTGAGAACACGGGTCAGGATCGTGGCGGTGGTGCGCTTGCCGATGGCGCTGTCGGTTCCGAGCACGGTAATTCGCGGGCAGGTGACTTCGACAATTCGATCGTCGAACATCCGCAAATCTTTTTTGGCGCGGGGTTTTCGCATGTCAAGGATCACGGCGTTATTAGCGATGCCCGCGGCCACGAACTCCGGGTCGTCGGTCAGGAATTCATGGAGACCACTCACGACATTCATTCCGCGTGCCAGGGCTTCGAGTACGATGCCTCGCTCACCTGTCGACAACATTCCACTCTTGGGCGCCATCCCGAAGATGAAGTAGTCAGGGACATGCACGGTGCGAGACAGGGCGTCGGTGAGATCGCGGCAAATCGGGATGGCGTTGGCCTTCCCGCCGAGCACTTCGCCAGTGTCGAGTCCAGCCTGCTTGCTGTCGATCACCGAGAGGATTTCGTACTTCTCTGAATGACGGATGAGCCCGTTGGCCGTCTTACCGTCGATTTCACCGAAGTTCTCCTCACAATAGATGACCGCCGTCGCAGTCCGCTTCCGCTCATGGAATGGGATCGTTGCGGGACGATTAATACCGGGAGAGTGTGGAGCGGCGGCGAACGCATTTGGCGATTTCTCCAACGGAACAATGGACATCGAGACTCCTTGAGCAAAATTGCGAACTGGCAAACGGATCACGAAGGCCACTTCGGATCCTTCGCATACCGTAACTAAGTACATGGTGAGTTGATAGGTATATTGCAAGGCCAAGTTTGCACGTCGTAGTCATGGAGATAGCCCGACCTATTCGTGGAGAGCCTTGCACTTGAGGCTCGATTGATGGGTTGCGTCGGGGCCTGACGCCGTTTGGCGCCGGGATCTGAGGATGGTCGTTATCGGGTTGAGGGTTGAACGGGCCTGGGTGATCGGGGCTCGGCGCCCCTTCGCTCAGGGACCTGCCGCGGCGAGGCGGCCTGCCAGCAGGCGGAAGAGAGCGGCGTCGGGGCAGGCCGAGGCGAAGTGGATGTGGACGCGGGTGGCCTTTTCGATCACGCGGGCGCCAATCTTGAGCAGGCGCAGCCTGAAGGTTGCGAACTCTGCACGGGCGAGCGGCGCGGCGCGGGGAATGGCGTCGCGCAGGGCGAGCATCAGCCAGTAGGCGGCGGATACGGCGGACCAGGTGCTTCAGCAGGGTGCGGACCTCGGGCCCCGACGGCGTCTTGCCGGGGCGCAGCAGGACGAGGCCGCCGTCAGACGAGATCAGGCCACCATCGAAGGTGGCGCTCACCCTCTTGCGTTGCACGCTTGGCAGATCGAAGGGGAGAAGGCTATCGTCGGTCATGGCGGGTGTGGCATATTCGCTGTTGGGAGAGGAGGACGCCTCGACAACGAATTCCTGCCCGATGGCAACGGCTTACGCTACGTCCGCCACCCCAAATCCAGACCCGCCACGAGTAATCCGTGCCAGGGAGTCGGGATGAGCACGATGAGGTGCGAAGAGGAGGGCCCGTCGCGGGCGAGGATGCAATGACCGAGGCGTTACCGACCCAGGCCGAAGTGGTGATCGTCGGCGGCGGCATCATCGGCTGCAGCATGGCCTACCATCTGACCAGGCTCGGGCGGCGTGACGTGGTCCTTCTGGAGCGGGGGCATCTCACCGGCGGCACCTCGTGGCACGCGGCGGGCCTGGTCAACCAGCTCCGCGCGACGTCGACGCTGACGGAGCTCGCGCGCTACGCCGTCGGCCTCTACGAGTCGCTGGAGGCCGAGACCGGCCAGGCCACCGGGTTCCGCCGCAAGGGCAGCCTGCCCATCGCCCGCACCGAAGAACGGCTCACCGAGATCAGGCGCATGGCCGCGCTCGGCGATTGCTTCGGCGTCGAGGCCTACGAGGTCGGGCTGAACGAGGCGGCGGCGCTCTATCCCTTGATGGACGTCTCGCGGATCAAAGGCGCGATCTACATTCCGGGCGACGGCCAGACCAATCCCGTCGATACCGCGATGGCGCTCGCCAAGGGCGCTCGCGCCGGCGGCGCGCGCATCTTCGAGGAGACAGCCGTCACCGGCTTCGAGTGCAGGAAGGGTGCGGTCTCCGGAGTCTGCACCGCGCAAGGCACCATCGCCTGCGAGACCGTCGTCAACTGCGGCGGGGTCTGGGCGCGCGAGATCGGGCTGATGGCGGGCGTGAACGTGCCGCTCTACGCCGCCGAGCACATGTACGTGGTCACCGAGCCGATCGAGGGGCTCTCGCCCGATGCGCCGATCGTCCGCGACACCGACGGCTACATCTACGTGAAGGAGGACGCCGGCCGTCTGCTCGTCGGCAGCTTCGAGCCCGTGGCCAAGCCGCTGTCGCTCGAGAAGCTGCCCGCGGGCGCCGAGTTCGTCGAGCTGCCGGAGGACTGGGATCACTTCGAGCTGCCGATGACCAACGCCATCGAGCTGCTGCCGGTGCTGGAGCGGGCGCCGATCCGCCGCTTCATGAACGGGCCCGAGAGCTTCACGCCGGACAACAAGTTCGTGCTGGGCGAGGCGCCGGAGCTCGCGCGCTTCTTCGTCGCCGCCGGCTTCAACTCGCAGGGCATCCTCAGCGCCGCCGGCGCCGGCAAGGTGATGTCGGAATGGATCGTCGAGGGGCAGCCCACGGTGGATCTTGCCGAGCTCGACATCTCCCGCTTTGCCCGCTTCCAGAACAACCGCCGCTACCTGGTCGACCGCACGAAGGAGAGCCTGGGCCTGCTCTTCCAGATGCACTGGCCGCATCGCCAGGTGGAGACCGCGCGCCCGGTGAGGCTCAGCCCGCTCCACGCGCGGCTCGCGGCGCACAACGCCTGCTTCGGCGAGGCGGCGGGTTGGGAGCGCGCCAACTGGTTCGCACCCGAAGGCGTGGAGCCGGCCTATGAATACGCCTACGGCAAGCAGAACTGGTTCGATCACGTGCGGGAGGAGCACCGCGCGGTGCGCCAGGCGGTCGGCATCCTCGACATGAGCTCGTTCGCGAAATACCTGGTGCAGGGGCCGGATGCCGAGCGCGAGCTGCAGCGCCTCTGCGCCAACGATGTCGCGGTGCCGGCGGGCAAGATCGTCTACACGCAGCTTCTCAACAAGCGGGGCGGGATCGAGGCGGACCTCACCGTGACCCGGCTCGCCGACGATCGCTACCTGGTGGTGACCTCGGCGGCCTCCCAGACCCGCGACCTCACCTGGATCGAGCGGAACCTGAGCGACGGCGCGCAGGTCTACGTGACCGACGTGACCTCGGGCTCCGGCGTGCTGGCCGTGATGGGCCCCAACGCCCGGACGCTGCTCGGGCGGGTCAGCGACGCGGATCTCTCCAACGAGACCTTCCCCTTCGGCACTTGCCGCGAGATCGATATCGGCTACGCGCACGCAAGGGCGATGCGGGTCTCCTACGTGGGCGAGCTGGGCTGGGAGCTGCACATCGCGACCGAGTACGTCGTGCCGATCTTCGACCGGCTGATGGAGGCGGGTGCCCACCTCGGCGTCGGGCTCTGCGGCCTCCACGCGATGGATTCGCTCCGGAGCGAGAAGGGCTACCGCCACTGGGGCCACGACATCACCCAGGCCGAGACCCCGCTGGAGGCGGGCCTCGGCTTCGCCGTCTCGTTCAAGAAGGACGTGGATTTCATCGGCCGCGCGGCGCTGGAGCGACAGTGCGAGGAAGGGCTCACCGCGCGCCTCGTGCACGTGATGCTGGAGAAGGCCGAGCCTTTCATGTTTCACGACGAGACGATCTACCTGGACGACAGGGTCGCGGGCCGCATCACGTCGGCGGCCTATGGCTACAGCTTCGACAGGCTGGTCGGCATGGGCTATCTCCTGAGCGAGAGCCCGCGCCGGTGGCAGACCCTCGACGAGGGCGCCTTTGAGGTCGATATCGCCGGCGAGCGCGTGCCGGCGACGCTTTCGCTCGCGCCATTCTACGATCCGGCAGGCGAGCGGCTGCGGAGCTAGGGGGCAGCAAGGCACGGCATGGGCGAGTGGTACCCGAAGGAGCGGCTGGGGGACCTGCCGGCGGAGGCGGCCCGGCGCTGGGGCGCGCGCGAGGCGCTGGTCTGCGACGGTGCGCGCTGGACCTACAGTGAATACGACCGGGAGGTAGACCGCGTCGCCAAGGGGCTGATGGCGCTCGGAGTCGAGACGGGCGAGCACGTCGCACTCTGGATGAACAACCGGCCGGAATGGCTCTTCCTCACCTTCGCCATCGCCAGGGTCGGCGCCGTGCTGGTGCCGCTCAACACCCGCTACCGCACCGACGACGTGGCCTACACGGTGCGGCAATCCGACAGCGGCACCTGGATCAGCGTCGACCGTTCCGGCCCGGTCGACTACGCGGCCATGTTGGCGGAGGTGCTGCCAGGGCTTGCGGCGCAAGACCCGCGTGCGGCCGCCATCGATGGCTTCCCCCGGCTTCGCCGCCTGGTCGTGGTGGGCGAGAGCGAGGTGCCCGGCACGGTGGGCTGGCGGGCAATGCTCGCCGGCGGCGAGGCGGTGAGCGATGCGGCGCTCGCCGCCCGTGCAGAGGCGGTCGATCCCGACCGGCCCGTGATGATCGGCTACACCTCGGGCACCACCGGGCATCCCAAGGGCGTGCTCCATACCCACCTGATGATTCGCAACATGCGCGAGCGGGCCAACCGCATCGGCCTCATGTTCGAGGACGTGATCGTCAACCCGCTGCCGCTCTTCCACATGTACGGCTTCAGCGAGGCCGGGCTGATCGCCGTGATCGCGGGTTGCAAGCACGTGCTGATGGACCGCTTCGACGCCGACGAGTGCATGCGGCTGGTGGAAGCCGAGGGCGGGACCATCACCCACGGCTTCGATACCCACTACAAGGAGTATCTCGACTCGCTCGAGCGGACCCCGCGGGACATCTCCAGCCTGCGCTTCGGCACCTTTCCCTCCGGCATGACCAGCTCGGCCCGCATTGCTCGACGGGTGCAGACCGAGATGCTGCCCACCTTCACCGGCTGGGGCATGACCGAGACCTTCACCTTCGCCACCATGTCCTTCGGCAACTCGACGCCGGAGCAGCGCTCGGATGCCTCGGGCTATCCGGCGCCGGGCTTCGAGATCAGGGTCGTGGATTCCGAGACCGGCCAGGAGGTCGCGGTGGGGGAGGAAGGCGAGCTCCTGATTCGCGGCTACATGATCACGCAAGGCTACTACAGGAAGCCCGAGGAGACCGCCGAGGCCATCGACGGCGATGGCTGGCTGCACACCGGCGACACGGTGGTGCTCCGCGCCGATGGGCACATTCGCTTCGTCGGCCGCTTCAAGGACCAGCTCAGGGTCGGTGGCGAGAACGTCTCGCCGGCGGAGGTCGAGGCTTTCCTCATGGCCCACGAGGCGATCGACCAAGTGGCGGTGGTGGGCTATCCCGACGCGCGGCTGGGGGAGGTCGCCGTGGCGTTCGTCGTCACCGCGCCGGGCCAAACCGTCACGAGCGACGAGATCGCGGCCTACTGCAAGGGTCGAATCGCGAGCTTCAAGAGCCCGCGCCACGTGCTGAGCGTCGATGCCTTTCCCATGACCGCGAGCGGCAAGGTGCAGAAGCACAAGCTCCGTGCCCTCGCGCTCGAAAGGCTGGGCGATCCGACGGCCGACCGGGCCGCAGAATAGAGGCCGGCAGCCGAGCGCTCACGCCGCCTTGGCGAGGCCCCGCAGCACGTAGTGCAGGATGCCGCCGTGGCGGTAGTAATCGGCCTCGTCGGCGGTATCGATCCGGCAGCGGAGCGGAACCTCCTGCACCGAGCCGTCGGCGCGGCGGATGCGGCAGGTCACGGTCATGCGGGGCGTGATGCCGCCGGCGATGCCTTCGAGGTCGATCCGCTCACTTCCGTCCACTTCCAGGCTCTTCCGGGTTGCCCCCTCGGTGAACTCCAGCGGCAGCACGCCCATGCCAACCAGGTTGGAGCGGTGAATGCGCTCGAAGCTCTCGGCGATGACCGCACGCACGCCGAGAAGCCGCGTTCCCTTCGCCGCCCAGTCGCGCGACGACCCGGTGCCGTACTCCTTGCCCGCGAACACGACGAGCGGCACGCCTTCGGACTGGTACTTCATGGCCGCGTCGTACACCGGCATCTCGGTGCCCTCCGGCATGTGGCGGGTAATGCCGCCCTCCGTGCCGGGCGCAAGCTCGTTGCGGATGCGGATGTTGGCGAAGGTGCCCCGCATCATCACGTCGTGGTTGCCGCGCCGCGCGCCGTAGGAGTTGAAGTCCCGGCGCGTGATCTGTCGCTCGAGCAGGTAAGCGCCGCCGGGCGTGTTCGGACCGATGGCGCCGGCGGGTGAGATGTGATCGGTGGTGATCGTATCGCCAAGCAGGCACAGAATCCGCGCACCTGCGATGTCCTCCGGCGGCTGCGGCTCCGCCGCCATGCCCTGGAAATAGGGTGGATGCTGCACGTAGGTGCTGCCCGCGTCCCAGGCATAGGTCTGCCCGGCAGGCGCCTCGATCGATTGCCAGTCCTCGTCGCCGGTGAAGACGTCGCCATAGCGCGTGCGGAACATCTCCGGCGTGACGGCGCGCGCGATGGTGTCGCGAACCTCCGCCGCCGTCGGCCAGATGTCCCGCAGGTAGACCAGCTCACCGTCGCGGCCGGTGCCAAGCGGGTCCGTGCTGAGGTCGCGCGTCATGGAGCCCGCGATCGCGTAAGCCACGACCAAGGGGGGCGAGGCCAGGTAGTTGGCCTTCACGTGCGGGCTGATGCGCCCTTCGAAGTTGCGGTTGCCGGAAAGGACCGAGCAAACCACCAGATCGCCGCTCTCCACGGCTTCGGCGATGGGTGGTGTCAGCGGCCCCGAATTGCCGATGCAGGTCGTACAGCCATAGCCCACCAAGTTGAACCCGAGCGCGTCGAGATCGTCCTGCAGGCCGGCGCTTGCGAGATAATCCGAGACCACCTTGGAGCCCGGCGCGAGCGATGTCTTGACCCAGGGCTTGACGCTGAGTCCGCGCGCGACCGCATTGCGGGCGAGCAGCCCGGCGCCCACCATCACGCTCGGATTCGACGTGTTGGTGCAGCTCGTGATGGCGGCGATTACCACGTCGCCGTGCCTGAGCTCGTAGTCGGCGTCGGCGACCGGAATGCGAACGCTTCCTGCCTCCTCCGCAACACCGAAGGTCGAGCCCAGCGCGCTGGCAAAGGTCGGCTTGGCATCGGAGAGTCGGATCTTGTCCTGCGGCCGCTTGGGGCCGGCGATGCTGGGTTCCACCTGATCCAGGTCGAGCGCCAGGGTGTCGGTGAAAACGGGATCGGGCGTGCCGGCCTCGCGCCACATGCCCTGCGCCCTGGCGTAGGCCTCCACCAGCGCGATGCGCTCGGGTTCCCGGGCGCTCCCGGTGAGGTAGTTGATGGTTTCGCGGTCGATGGGGAAGAACCCGCAGGTCGCACCGTACTCCGGCGCCATGTTGGCGATGGTGGCGCGGTCCGCGAGCCCGAGATCGTCGAGGCCCGGCCCGTAGAACTCCACGAACTTCCCGACCACGCCGCGCTCGCGCAGCATCTGGGTCACGGTCAGCACCAGATCGGTCGCCGTCGCGCCTTCGCGGATCCGGCCGGAGAGCTTGAAGCCGATGACATCGGGCAGCAGCATCGAAATCGGCTGGCCGAGCATCGCCGCCTCGGCCTCGATCCCGCCGACGCCCCAGCCAAGCACGGCGAGGCCGTTGACCATCGTCGTGTGGCTGTCGGTACCGACCAGGGTGTCGGGATAGGCGATGGAGGCGCCGTCTGCCTCGACGGTCCACACCACCTGCGCCAGATATTCCAGGTTGACCTGATGGCAGATGCCGGTGCCCGGCGGCACGACACGGAAGTTCTCGAACGCCTGCTGGCCCCAGCGGAGGAATGCATAGCGCTCGCCGTTGCGCGCCATCTCCAGCGCGACGTTCTGCCCGAAGGCCTGGGTCGTTCCGAAATGGTCGACCATCACCGAATGGTCGATCACGAGATCGACCGGCGAGAGCGGATTGATGCGGCCGGCGTCGCCGCCGAGGGCGGTCACGGCGGCGCGCATCGCGGCGAGGTCCACCACCGCCGGCACGCCGGTGAAGTCCTGCATGAGCACGCGCGCCGGGCGGTAGGCGATTTCGCCTGTGCCGCGCCCCTCATCCAGCCAGCCCGCGACCGCGTGGATATCGTCCACGCTGACGCTGCGGCCGTCCTCGAAGCGCAGCAGGTTCTCCAACAAGACCTTGAGGGAGAAGGGCAGGCGGGCGATATCGCCGAGGCCGGCCTCGGCCGCCGCCGGCAGGCTGAAGTAGTCGTACGAGCGCCCGCCGACGCTGAGCGTGCGGCGGGTTTTAAGCGTGTCCTGTCCCAAGGCGATCAAGGGGCTGCTCCTTCTTCCGCCACGGCGAGCCGCGCACGGCTTCTTGCCGCTAGCGCGCGCCGCCGATACGCTGCGCGTTCCCCGACCTTCTAGGCCCGACCGGAGAGGGGTGCAAGATTCCCGGCCCGGCAAGCCCGCATACGTCACCAGAGTCACGCACTGCGCCCCGTGCCGCCTGTTTCGAGGCGCACGACGTGGCCTGCATCCGCGGGGAGCGCCCGGTCTTCTCCGGGGTCTCGTTCCGCCTGGAGCGAGGCGGCGCGCTCGCCCTCGTGGGGCCGAACGGTTCGGGAAAGTCGAGCCTGCTCCGCATCCTCTGCGGCTTGCTGCGGCCAGCCAATGGAACACTCACCTGGGACGGTGCGCCGCTCGATGAGGATTGGGCCGCGCATCGTGGCCGTCTCCACTACGTGGGCCATCTCGATGCGGTGAAGCCGACGCTCTCGGTCGCGGAGAATCTGGACCACTGGGCGCGCTTCAGGGGTGCCGCGCGGGCCGCGCCCGGAGCGCTCGAGGCCCTCGGTATCAAGCAGTTGGCCGACGTGCCGGGGCGCTATCTCTCGGCGGGTCAGCGACGGCGGCTCGCGCTCGCGCGGGTTCTGGCGACGCCTGCGCCGCTCTGGCTGCTCGACGAGCCGACGATCACGCTCGACGCAGAGTCCGCTGCCCGCGTCGCGACCATGATCACCGCCCACCGGGCCAATGGCGGCATGGTGATCGTGGCCACCCACGGCGAGATCGCGCTCGACGGCGCCGAGCGTCTCGACCTCGGCCGGCACGCGATCGCAGCCGACGCCCTGCTGGCCGGGCAGGATGCCGGGCCGGAGGACGACGAGTGGTAGGGGTCTTCCTCCGGCTCATCGGGCGTGAGTTGATCCTCGCGTTGCGAGGCGGCATCGGCACCCTGATGACGGTGGTCTTCTTCGTCATCGCGGTGACGCTATTTCCGCTCGGCATCGGGCCGGAGCTCGGCCTGCTCAGTCGAATCGCGCCCGGCGCCATCTGGGTTGCGGCGCTCCTCGCGGCGCTGCTCTCGCTGGACCGCCTCTTCGTCGCCGACCATGAAGACGGCAGCCTCGAGCAACTGATGCTCGGCACGCTGCCGCTTGAGCTCGTCGTCTTGGCCAAGACGGTCGCGCATTGGCTCACGACCGGGCTTCCGCTCGCCGTCGCCGCGCCGGTGCTCGCGCTCCTGCTGAACATGAGTACGGACGGCCTCGTCATCCTGATCGTCTCGCTCCTGCTGGGCACACCGATCCTCAGCCTGATCGGAGCGGTAGGGGCGGCACTCACCGTGAGCTTGCGCCGCGGCGGCGCGCTGATCGCGCTTCTGGTCTTGCCGCTCTATGTTCCTGTTCTCATATTTGGCGTGGGCGCGGTGGAAGGCGCGGTGCTAGACATCGGCGTGCATGCGAACCTGTCGATTCTGGCGGGCGGGTTGGTGGGCGCGCTGGTACTGGGACCGCTGGCGGCGGCAGCGGCGCTCCGCATGACGGTGGAATAGGTCGGCATAGGTCGAGACCAAGCATGGCGACACGGGCAACAGGCGCGACGAGGCGGAGGAGAACCGGATGGACCAGCATCCACTTCTTCGCCAACCCGGCGCGTTTCCTCCGTGTTGCGCGCGCGGTCTATCCATGGGCGGCGGGTGCGACGGCAGCGCTGATCGTGGCGGGCCTGGTGCTCGGCCTCTACGTGGCGCCGCCCGACTATCAGCAGGGTGACGCCTACCGGATCATCTTCGTCCACGTGCCCGCGGCGTGGATGTCGCTCTTCGTCTACGTCGTGATCGCGCTTTGCAGCGCGGCCAGCTTCATCTGGCGCCATCCGCTCGCCGACCTTGTGGCGAAGTCCAGCGCCCCGGTCGGCGCAGCCTTTACCTTCATCACGCTTCTGAGCGGGTCGCTCTGGGGGCAGCCCATGTGGGGCACATGGTGGGTGTGGGACGCGCGGCTCACCTCGATGCTGGTGCTCTTCTTCCTCTATCTCGGCTACATCGCGCTTCACGCCGCCTTCGACGATCCCGCCAAGGGCGCCCGCGTCGGCGCCATCCTGGCGCTGGTGGGCGTGGTCAACATCCCCATCGTCAAGTATTCGGTCGACTGGTGGAACACCCTGCACCAGCCGGCGACAATCTCGAAGATCGACGCACCGTCGATCGACAGCTCAATGGTCGCACCGCTGCTGCTGATGGCGGCAGGCTTCATGGCCTACTATCTGACCGTGCTGATCCCGCGCGTGCGCGCCGAGATCGCGAGCCGGCGCATCCGCAATCTGCGGCTGGCCCAGGTCTCTCGCTAAAGTCTTAAATCGGCAGTTCGAGTGTGAGCTGCGGCGCGGGCTACTCCGCTGCAGCCGCGCGAAGCTCTGCGCGTCGTACCTCGGTAGCCGTCAAGTCGACCGAAAGCGCCTCGTTCATGACGACCCCGTAGGCGTCGTAGGCGTGGGATAGGCTGTAGTAGCCGTCCGCGACATCGTCCCGCACCTGATCGGCTGGACGCTCCAGCGGGTCGCCGTATCCGCCGCCGCCCGGCGTGTAGACGGCGATGCAATCGCCCGTCTCGGTCGGCGTCGCCGGCACCTTGGCGGGCCAGTTCACCACTTCCCCGGGCGCCGAGGTGTTCCACTGCTCCAGCTTGCCGACCGTGCCCGGCTCACCGCCGAGGAAGCCCCACGGCACGTCCTCGTGACGGTCGGCCTCGTGCACCACATAGCCAGGCGTCAGGAATCGCTGCACCTTGACGATGCCAAGGCCGCCCCGATAGCGGCCCGCGCCCGGCGGCACGTCGTCGCGAAGCTCATAGCGGTCGCAAATCAGCGGCAAGTGCATGCCGAGGTCTTCGATCGGATTGTTGCGGGTGTTGCGCATCAGCTCGTCGATCGAATCCGGCCCGTCGGAGGCCGGGCGACCGCCATACGCCGACTCGTTGATCTCGACCAGGATCCAGTAGTCGCCACCGGCCCTGACGCCGGAATAGGCGAATGCGGAGAGGGTCGCGCCGCAGCCTGCGGTCACCTTGTCCGGGATCACCGGAGCGAGCGCGGCGCTGATGAGGTCCACCAGCCGCTGACACTGGGAGAAGCGCGATTGACAGGCTGCCGGGAAGGTCGGGTTGAAAATCGAGCCCGCCGGCGAGATCACCTCGATGGGCCGAAACGAACCCTCGTTCTGCGGGATGTATTCGCTGGTCGTGTAGGTATCGAGCAGAAGCGCACGGAAGGCGAAATAGCACGTAACCTTGGTCGAGCCCTCGAAGGGCACGTTGTAGGCGGTCGGCACCTGCGGCGACGATCCGGTGGTGTCGACCACGGCGGAATCGCCCTTGATGCTCACCGTGACCTTGACCGGCAACCGCGTCTCCCGGTCGACCCCGTCGTCGTCGAGGAAACCCTCCGCCACGTAGTCGCCGTCTGGGATCTCGCGAATACGCCGGCGCAGCATTCGCTCGGAATAGTCCATCAGCTCCGCGGTCGCGGCTTCGACAGTCGCCTTGTCGTAGGTCTCAAAGAGCTCGCGGAAACGCCGCACGCCGAGCTCGGCCGAGGCGACCTGCGCCTCGATATCTCCGGAGACGTCGCGCGGCACCCGCGTGTTGGTCTGGATATGCTGCCAGAGCGCGCGGTTGAGCTTGCCTTCCTCGTAGAGCTTGATGCCCGAGAACAACATGCCCTCGGCATAGACGTCGGGGATGTCGATGACGATGCCCGGGCTCGCGGCGCCGAGGTCCACGTGGTGGGCCGTGTTGGCGGAGAACCCGACCAGCTCGCCATCGAAGAATACCGGCGCGATACAGCAGATATCCGGCACGTGGCTCGCGCCGTGATAGGGATGGTTGTGCAGCACCACGTCGCCGGGGCGCCAATCGCCGTGCATGGTGCGCTCCACCCCCCGTAGATAGCCGGGGATGGAACCGATGTGCATCGGCGTCGAGTCCGATTCGCAGAGCGTGTTGAAGTCGCGGTCGAAGAGCCCGGCGCCGAGATCCTCCGATTCGCGGATGATCGACGAGTAGGACATGCGGTAGAGCACATGTCCCATTTCTTTCGCGATTGTGTGGAGGGCGCCGCCGATGACCTGGAGCGTGATGGGATCCACGTTCGTCATCGGCCGGGAGTCTAGCCTTCGGCGATGCTACCGAGTGCCAGGTACTTCTCCCGCCGGAGGCTGCGAAGCGCCGAGCCGTCGAGGCCGCGCAAGTCGGTGAACGCCGTCTCAAGCGCTGCACCAGCCTCGTCGATCGCGCGCACCGCGTCTCTGTGAGCGCCGCCCACGGGCTCCGGCACGATGTCGTCGATCACCCCGAGCCCGTGCAGGTCGTCCGAAGTGAGCCGCAACGCTTCCGCCGCCGTTTCCGCGAGGGCCGCGTCGCGCCACAGGATCGACGCGCAGCCCTCGGGCGAGATCACCGAATATATCGAATGCTCCATCATCAGCACGCGGTTAGCGACGCCCAGTGCAATTGCCCCGCCGGAGCCGCCCTCGCCGATGATGAGCGCAACCACCGGCACCCTGACATCGAGACAGGCCTCGATACAGCGCGCGATGGCCTCGGATTGCCCGCGCTCCTCGGCGCCGATTCCGGGATAGGCGCCCGGCGTGTCGATCAGCGTCAGCACCGGCACCTGAAAGCTCTCCGCCAGCCGCAGAAGGCGCGATGCCTTGCGGTAGCCTTCGGGATTGGCCATGCCGAAGTTGTGCGCGACCCGACCCTCCGTGTCGGCGCCCTTCTCTTGGCCGATGACCATGGTGGTGTGGCCACGGAAGCGCCCGAGACCGCCGATGACCGCGCGATCTTCGCCAAAAGCCCTGTCACCCGCCAGCGGCAGGAAGTCGGTGACGAGGCGCGAGATGTAGTCGGAACAGTGGGGCCTGAGCTGATGGCGGGCGACCTGCGCCTTTTGCCAAGGGGTGAGGCGGCTATAGGTCTGCCGCAGCAGCCGGTCGACCTTGCCCTCGAGGCGCGAAACCTCGTCGAGCATGTTGACGCCGCTGTCGTCGCTGAGGTGGCGAAGCTCCTGGAGCTTGCCTTCGATCTCCGCGATCGGCTTCTCAAAGTCGAGATAACTGTTCATCGACTCGCCCACTAACCCGCTTCATGTATAGCACGAGGCGACGCGCCGGCAATCGGAACCTCCGGGCGCCGGGTCATGATTGTCGACAGCAGCATATGGGGAGCGTACGCCGCGCGCGCAACCCGCAGGCGCGCCTCAGCCGCTGGGGCGGGTGGTGCCGTGCGGACGCGGGATCACGCGGAGCTGGGTGATCTGATTGCGCTTGCGGGCACGAACTTCGAAGGTGAAGCCATAGAGCGAGAACGATTCGCCAATCTCGGGAATCTCCTGCGCTTCGTTCAGCACAAGACCCGCGATGGTGGCGGCCTCCTCGTCGGGCAGATCCCAGTCATAAGCCCGATTGAGATCGCGAATGGCTGCGGTCCCCGGAATCAGGAACGAGATCCCAGTCATAAGCCCGATTGAGATCGCGAATGGCTGCGGTCCCCGGAATCAGGAACGAGCCGTCCGCCCTCTCCACCACCCCGCCGCTCGCGATATCGTGCTCGTCGACGATCTCGCCAACGATTTCCTCGATGATGTCCTCCAGGGTCACGAGCCCCATCAGCGAGCCGTATTCGTCGACGATCAGCGCGAAGTGAGCCCGACGCTCGCGGAACGAATGGAGTTGCTCGTCGAGCGGCGTGGTCTCGGGCACGAACCAGGGCTCGGTCACGATCGACAT
The DNA here is from genome assembly GCA_965207055.1 of Alphaproteobacteria bacterium. Lineage (GTDB taxonomy): Bacteria > Pseudomonadota > Alphaproteobacteria > UBA828 > UBA828 > WTGU01. Next base: position 1,120,321 of record CBDBLP010000002.1, read on the forward strand.
GACGTCGAGCCGGTCGAGGTCATCGAGGTTCGCATGCGTCGCCCGCAGCAGGTCCTTGGCGTGCAACACACCGACGATATTGTCGGGCTCGCTCTTCCAGACCGGGAGGCGTGTGTGGGGGCTGAGGACGACCTGATTGAGAATATCGGCGGGCGCCGCGTCGGCGTCGATCATTTCCATGGTCTTGCGGTGAGTCATGATCGCGCCAACTTCGATCTCCTCCAGGTCGAGGATGCTGTGGAGCATGTCGCGCTCATGCTTGACCATGGCGCCTTCCTGCGCCTGCAGCGTAATGGTGCCGCGCAGCTCCTCCTCGGCAGCGCTTGCCGTCCTGGGTCCTTGGGAAGCACCGGCCACGCTGAGCGTCGCCGAGACCACCAGACGCACCGTGCGGACGATAGGTGAGAGCAGCCATACGATGGGGCCCAGAACCGGTGCCACCCGCAGCGAAACGAGGTCTGGATTGCGGATTGCGTAGGTCTTCGGCAGGACCTCCGCGAAGACCAGGATGATGAGGGTCATGCCGATCGTCGCGTAGGCCACGCCGGCATCGCCCACCGCCGAAATCAGAACGCTCGTGGCGAGTGCCGAAGCGAGAATGTTGACGGCGTTGTTGCCGAGCAGAATCGACCCGATCAATCGCTCCCGATCGTCGGTCAGGCGTTCGACTGCGCGCGCGCGCCTGTTGCCGGAGCGGGCGAGATGGTGCATGCGCGGGCGGGAGGCCGCGGTCAACGCGGTTTCGGAACCGGAGAAAAACCCCGATAGCGCAATCAGCAAGCCGATTGCGCCGATGGTGATGGCAGTCTCGGTGGTCATGGTTGTGTCGTCGGGAATTGTGGAGGGGGATCAACGGGAGGCCGAATGGCCCCCTTCGCCGAAAGCTCGGTCGAGCAAGGCGCGAAGCGCCTCGTGTGGGACATCCTGGCTGAGGAAGGCCTGCCCGATGCCGTGTGTCAGCACGAAGGTCATGCGCCCGTCCTGCACCTTCTTGTCGCACTTCATACGATCGATCAGCGTCGGTGCGTCCCAGCGAATGGCGGGAAGGGCGCTCGCCTCGCTCGGCAGCCCGACCGCACGGAAGTGAGCTGCCACCCGCGCCACGTCATCCTCGCTGCAGAGGCCAAGAGTTGCAGAGAGCTGATGTGCAAGCACGATGCCATAGGCCACCGCCTCGCCGTGCAGGAGCGATCCGTCGTAGCCGGCCTCCGCCTCCAGGGCGTGGGCGAAAGTGTGGCCCAGATTGAGGAGGGCTCGCGTGCCGCGCTCGCGCTCGTCAGCGGCAACGATTCGTGCCTTGGCCTGGCAGGAATGGGCCACGGCGCTTCGCAGCAGACTCTGATCGCCGTCGACAAGGGCCGGGCCGTTCCGTTCAAGCCAGGCGAAGAATTCGGGGTCGTCGATCAGGCCGTATTTCACGATCTCGGCATAGCCTGCCAAGCGCTCGCGCAGCGGCAGCGTGCCGAGCGTCGCCACGTCGGCTAGCACCAGGCGCGGCTGGTAGAACGTGCCGATCAGGTTCTTGCCGTGGGCGCTGTTCACGCCGGTCTTTCCACCGACGCCGCTGTCGACCTGCGCGAGAAGCGTCGTCGGGATCTGAACGAAGGGGACGCCGCGCAGCAGGATGCTCGCCGCGAAGCCGGTAAGGTCGCCGATTACCCCGCCGCCGAGCGCCACCAAGACGGTCGACCGCTCGATACCGCAGCCGAGGATGTCCTCCAGGACGCCACCGAGCGTTCCCATGTCCTTGCTTCGCTCACCCGCCTCCACGATCAGGTGGCAGCACGAGAAGCCAGCTTCCTGCAGGGAGCCGAGGGTCGCGTCGAGATAGTGCTTGGCGACGACGCGGTCGGTGACCACGACTGCCGAGCGGCTGGGGAGAAGCGGCGCCATATGCCGTCCGGCCTGCTCCACCAGGCCGGCGCCCACCACTACGTCGTAGCTGCGTGGGCCGAGCTCGACGCGCACCGTCTCCCGGTCTTGCTCGCTTCGTGGGTCGGGATCCGCCGTGTTCACCGGGTCAGGCCTCGATATTCGCCGACGACGAGTCCGAATCCGGCTGTCTCCGCCCCGCTTCCACGTGTGTGCGAAGTGCGCCGAGCACCGTCTCCATTGTTTGCTCGTGCGGCCCATCTCGGCTTTCGACAACAATATCAGCCTGAGCGTAGATCGGGTGGCGCTCTGCCATCAGCCGCTGGAGAATCGCGTGCGGGTCGCCGCCGGCCAGCAGTGGGCGGTTGTTGCGCCGCGACACCCGGGAGACCAGCAAGTCGAGCTCGGCGCGCAGCCAAACCGATATGCCGCTCTCGCGGATCGCAGCGCGCGTTTCAGGGTCCATGAATGCACCCCCGCCGGTCGCCAGCACATGGGGCGGGCGGGCCAGCAGCCGGGCGATGACCCGCCGTTCGCCGTCTCGGAATGCCGCCTCGCCGTGCAACTCGAAAATATCCGAAATCGAGCATCCCGCGGCGCGCTCGATCTCGTCGTCGGCGTCGACGAAGGGCATACCGAGTCGGCTGGCGAGCCGGCGGCCGATCGCGCTCTTGCCTGCACCCATCAGGCCCACGAAGACGATCGAGCAATCGATCCGCGGGCACCCTGTCCTTGCCGTCATGGGTTCAGCGGCGCGCTCCGTCCCGCCAGGCTCCGCGTCGTTGAAGCGCCGCGCCCACGCCGATAGACTGCCACATCATCGCCATAATCCGATTCTAACACACAAGCGTCGAATGCCTCCCGGCTGATTCAGCGTCGGCGCTTGGTCAGGAGTGAGGGCACGTCCCGTTGAAAGTCCTCGTCATCATCCTCTTGCTCATCATCGGCGGCGGAATCGGGTTTCTCTTGACCTGGGATATCCCACCGCCGCCTGGTCCCGTCGAAAAGGTGCTGTCCAATGATCGCTTCGAGAAGTGAGAGCACCTGAGGGCAGTCGAATGCCGCGACCGCCCCTCTCCTCAACGGTCGTCCGACGGCCAAGGTCCGGGCTCGTTGTTGGATTCGTTTCCTCAGCACTTCTGCTGATCGCGTTCGTGGGCGAGGGCATCGCCCAAGACACCGATGAGCCGCTGCGGCTGATACCGGAGCAGCAGACCGAAACCGATGACGAACGCTCCGAGTCGGACGAGACCGACACTGCGGCCTCGCCCGCCGATGTGGGCGTCGAGTCGGAGGAGGTTGCCGAGCCCGGCGCGACCGCTTCGGAATCGGCTCAATCGGGCATCGAGGTCGGTTCGCTCGAGGCGATCGACCCGGACGCGGCCGGTGTGCTTCTGCCGGGTATCGAGCCATTCTCCAGCGATTTCTGGTCCGGCTCGCGCCGCTCGCGGGTCGAAGCCCTGTTGCCTCGCCTTCCGGCCGCAGTGCCCTCCGTCGCCATGCGGCGGCTGGCGCTGGCGCTGCTCACGTCGCCGGCGCAACCGCCCGCAGGGCAGGGCGAGGCGGGAGCGCTGGTGCTCGCACGAGTCGGACGCCTGGTCGACATGGGTGCGCGCGATGCTGCTCTTGCTCTGCTGGAAAGCGCGGGGCCGGAGGGCGGTCAGACCCTCAGCGCCCGGATCGAGAACGACCGCCTGCTTGCGGCGCTCGACCTGGACGCCGCGTGCGAGCAGATCCTGGGCAAGGCGGGCCGAGCCGGCGATGGCTACTGGCGCCGCGTTCGCATCCTTTGTCAGGCCCATGCCGGCTTGATCGAGGCCGCAACGCTGGGCCTGGAGCTCTTGCTCGAAACGGATGCCGCGGCCGATCAAGTATTCGACGACACGATTTACGCCATGGCGGGGCTGGCGGAGCCGGCGGTGGATCCGCTCGCCGATCCGACACCCCTGCGGGTTGCCGCCTGGCGACTCGCGCAGCTCGCGATCCCTGCGGAGGCAGTATCGCGGGCGGCGCCGGATGTGTTGCCCGCGCTTGCGGGCGCGCCGGCGTCTCTGCCGGGGATCAGGCTGGCGGCGGCTGAACGCGCGGAGGCGGCCGGCACGCTCCCAATCGAGGCTCTCCGCAATCTCTATCGCGCGATGGCGTTCTCACCGGAGGAGCGCGCCGATGCCCTGGAGCAGGTCGAGACGCTGGAGCCGCCGCTTGGCCGCGCCCTCATGCTTCAGGCGATCGAGGTGCAAACGGCGCCAGCCTTGCGGGCGGAGCTGCTGGCAGCGACGCTCGCTCTCGCCGAGGCACAGGGCGCCCACGGGACGACGGCGCGGGCGTTGGCGCACCTGGTGCGGACGGTTCCGCCAGCGCCCGAGCAGGGCTGGTTCAGCGGTGCGGCCGGGCGGGCTCTGATGGCAGCCGGGGACCATGATGCCGCCGCCGCCTGGTATGCGCTGGCCAGCGAGGAGGCACCCCGCGATGCCGACGCGGCGCGCTCCGCGGTCCGGCTCTGGCCCCTGATGCTTCTGAGTGCCGAGGAGGTCTATTTGAAGACGCCGCCCTTCGAGGCGTGGCTGGCGTTGCGTGCCGATCGGGGAGGGGAGGCCGTCGCGCTCGCGCGCGCCAACTGGCTGGCGGTCCTGGTCGATGCTCTTGGCGGCCGAATCGACCCCGAGGTCTGGGATCGCCTGATGCTCGACGAGCGGGCGGTGGCGACACGCGCGCCCGCGCCAGCGCTGGCGAAGGGACTCCAGAAAGCGGCCGAGGGAGGGCTGCTCGGCGAAACCGTCCTGCTGGCCCTGCTCTTGATCGGCGACGATGGCCCCGCCGCTGCCGGCATTGCGACGGTCGGGCCGGTGGTCTCCAGTCTCGTCTCTGCCGGTCTGCGGGAGGAGGCGCGGGCGATCGCCCTGGAGGCGGCGCTCGCGGCAGGTCTTTGACGCGTCGGAGGCAGCCGCAAGCGGCAAAGGTGGCACTCGGCGAGGAGGACGCAGCCGCCATCGAGGCCTTTCTGGAAATGGCCGCAGCCGAGCGCGGGCTGGCCCGCAATTCGCTCGATGCGTACCGGCGCGATCTCGCGTGCTTCGCCGCCCATCTCGCGCCCTCCCGTGTCGCCCTGGAAGACGCGAAACCGGAAGCGATACGGGAGTTCCTGGCGGCCCAGCGGCGCTCCGGCGTCGCGGCACGCACCGCGTCGCGCCGGCTCTCGTGCCTGCGGCAGTTTTACCGCTTTCTGCTCACGGACGGCCGGCGCGAGGACGACCCGACCGCGACTGTGGATTCGCCTGCGCTCCCACGCACGCTCCCCGGCGTGCTCAGCGAGGAAGAGGTGGAGAGCTTGCTGGCGGCAGCGTGCCCGCAGGACGACACGGCGGAGATATCGAGCAAGCGTGAGGCCGACGGTCTCCGCCTGCGGGCCATGATCGAGTTGCTCTACGGCAGCGGCCTGCGCGTCTCGGAGCTGGTGTCGCTGCCTCTCCACGCGGTTTCGGCCGAGACGCGGACTCTGTTGGTGCGGGGCAAGGGCGACAAGGAACGCCTGGTCCCGCTCGGCACACCGGCCCGCCGCGCGCTCGAGGCCTATCTCGCGGTGCGCGATCGTCACCTGGCCGCGGGTGCGCCCTCCCGCTGGCTCTTCCCCTCCCGCGGCGCGAGCGGGCATCTCACGCGCCATCGCCTCGCGCAGATGCTGAAGACGCTGGCGCGGGCGGCGGGGATCGAGCCCGTCCGGGTCTCGCCGCACGCGCTGCGACACGCCTTCGCCAGTCATCTGCTCGCCAACGGCGCGGACTTGCGGGCGGTGCAGAAGATGCTTGGACACGCCGACATCGCGACGACCGAAATCTACACCCATGTCCTCGACGAGCGGCTCAGACGCCTGGTCGAGGCAGGGCACCCCCTGGCGGGCACCGGCCGGGCGCGCTCGGGCGGCTAAGGACATGCTCAAGCACGCATATTGCAGCTCTGTACCCAGGCCGCCGGTTGTCGGCCCGCGGCGCGCTGTACTAATGTGCTCGATCGCCGCGGCCTTCGCGAAGGCCGCCGGGGAGAAGCCGCGCGGGGCGGTCTGCGTGCGGTCGGTGAGCGTCAATTCGGCGCTCCGGGGGATGACGGACGGGCGATGAGCGGACAACGGCCATTCCTGCTTCGCATGAGCTTCTTCCTGGCCCTCGTGATCGGGGTGGTCGTCGTGCTGAGCGACACCCTGGCCGAGGCCTTCTTCGCGAACTCGATACTGAACGGTGTCATCCTCGGCGCCCTGATCATCGGCATCGTCTACAATTTCCGGCAGGTTCTGCTGCTCAAGCCGGATTCCGCCTGGCTCGCGGCGGTGAAGCAGAACGAGGTGCCGGGCGCGGCGGCGCCGGCGTCGACACGCAAACCGCGCCTGCTCGCGCCGCTGGCGACGATGCTCGCAGACCGGCACGGCCGCATGACTCTGTCTGCCGTCTCGCTCCGCAGCGTGCTGGACGGCATCGGCTCGCGGCTCGACGAATCGCGCGATCTCTCGCGCTACATGATCGGCTTGCTGATCTTCCTGGGCCTGCTGGGTACGTTTTGGGGTCTGCTCCAGACGGTGACCTCGGTGGGCGGCGTGATCGGCGATCTCTCGGTCGCCAACCAGGACATGCTCGGCGTCTTCGACAATCTCAAGGGCGGCCTCGAAGCCCCGCTCGAGGGCATGGGAACCGCCTTCAGTTCGTCGCTCTTCGGGCTCGCGGGCTCGCTCGTCCTCGGCTTTCTCGACTTGCAGGCGAGCCAGGCGCAGAACCGCTTCTACAACGAGGCGGAGGAGTGGCTGTCCTCCTACACCCGGCTCTCTGGCGGCACGCTCGGGGTGGACGGGGATCAGTCGGTTCCCGCCTACGTCAGCGCGTTGCTGGAGAAGACCGCCGACAGCCTCGAGGAGCTGCAGCGAACGCTCGGGCGCGGTGAAGAGCAGCGCGCATCCTCTTCGGCCAACCTGCTTTCTCTCACCGAGCGGTTGGCCACGCTCACGGACCATATGCGCTCCGAGCAGGATCTCATGGTCAAGCTGGTCGAGAACCAGCTGGAGATGCGGCCCGTGCTGGAACGGCTCGCGGCGGGAGCCACGCGACAGACCGGCCTCGACGAGCCCAGCCGCGCGCATTTGCGCAATTTGGACGTCTATCTCCAACGGCTGTTGGAGGAGTTGGTCTCCGGGCGCGAGCAGTCGGTCGCCGAGCTTCGCAGCGAGATCAAGCTCCTCGCACGGACCATAGCGGCGGTCGCCGAGAACGAGCGCCGCTAGGACTGAGCGCGGGAGGCCCGCCCGGTGTACGCCGCATCCCGCCAGAGACGCAGGGGCTCGAGCGCCGACTACTGGCCGGGCTTCGTCGACCTGATGTCGACGCTGCTCCTGGTCATGATCTTCCTCCTCGTCGTCTACATGCTGGCGCAGTATTTCCTGCAACGGACGCTGTCGGAGGAAACCGAAGAAAAGGACGACCTCAGCGCCCAGCTCAGCAGTCTCGACGAGGAACTCGTCGTCGAGCAGCAGGCCAATGCGGAGCTCAGGATCAATATCGCCCAGATCGCGTCGCAGCTTCAGTCCTCGCTCTCCGTCCGGGACCAGCTCATCGCCGAGCTTTCGATGGTGACCGGCGAGCGTGACACGCTCCAGCTGCGCCTCAGGGAGATGACGGGTGCGGGGCAGACCGCGATGGCCGAAGCAGCCCAGGCGGCGATCAGAGCCGACGCCGGCGAGGACAAGGTCAAGATCCTGCTCTCCGATATCGAGCGCCTGCGCCGCGACATCGACGCGCTGAATGCGGTACGCCGGGATCTTGAATCGAAGGTGGGCGTGATGGCCGCGGCGCTGGTCGAGAGCCGGGGCGAACTCAATCAGAGCGAAGACGAGACGGCGGCCGTGCGCGCCGACCTTTCGGCGCTGCGCGACACCACGGCGGAGCTGGAAGTCCGACTCTCGGACGAGCAGGAGCGCACGGTGCTCGCCCAGCGCACGCTGGAGGAGCGGGAAATCCGCCTCGCCGAGGTCCAGGCGCTTCATCTTGCCGCCCAGTCCTCGTACGACAGCAGCCAGGATGCGCTGGCCGAGAATCAAGCGCTCAGCGCGCGCCAGCGCGATCAGATCGCCGTGCTCAACCAGCAGATCGACGCGCTCCGCACGCAGCTCGGGCGCGTCGAACAGGCCCTGCAGAGCTCGGAACTCAAGAGCGAGGAGCAGGATGTCACCATCGCCAACCTCGGCCAGCGCCTCAACATGGCGCTCGCCGCCAAGGTCGAGGAGCTCGCCGCCTACCGCTCCGAGTTCTTCGGCCGGCTCCGGGAGGTGCTGAGCGACCGGCGCGACTTCACCATCATCGGCGACCGCTTCGTCTTCCAGTCCGAGGTGCTGTTCGCCTCCGCCTCCGACCGGCTTGAGGCGGAGGGCCACGACAAGTTGGCGAAGTTTGCGCAGGTCCTCAGGGAGGTCATGGTTCAGATTCCCACTGAGCTGCCCTGGATCCTGCAGGTCGACGGCCATACCGACAGCCGCCCGATTCAGACGGCCCGCTTCCCCTCGAATTGGGAGCTCTCGTCGGCACGCGCGATCTCGGTGGTGAACTTCCTCATCGCCCTCGGCGTTCCGCCCGAGCGCCTGAGCGCCACCGGCTACGGCGAGTTCCAGCCTCTCGACGACCGCGAGGACGAAATCGCCTATCGCCGCAACCGCCGCATCGAGCTCAAGCTGACCCAGCGCTGACTTTATCGCTCACGGCAGCCTGCCTGCGGCCGGCGCCTGCGCGAGCGCGCCGCACGGGCGGCGGGCCGCGGCCGCGGCCCGTCGTGTGCCCGTCGAAGACGGACTCGCTCCGGAAAATCAACCGGCGGCGCTGCGTGGCGCCTCGCGAACGGCCTCCACCGATTCCTCGTCCTGGTCCGCGGTCTGTTCCCGCCCGTCGTCGAACTGGAGCGCGGCAAGTCTGGCGTAGAGCCCGCCGCGAGCCATCAGCGACTGATGCGTTCCCTCGGCGATGACGCGGCCCTCGTCCATCACCACGATGCGGTCCGCCTTCTGCACGGTGGCCAATCGGTGCGCGATGACGATGGTGGTCCGCCCCGCCATGAGCTGCTCCAGTGCGAGCTGCACAGCCCGCTCGCTCTCGGCATCCAGCGCGCTGGTCGCCTCGTCGAGCAGCAGCACCGCCGGGTTGCGCAGCACGGCGCGGGCGATCGCCAGGCGCTGCTTCTGCCCGCCCGAGAGCCTGGTTCCCTTCTCGCCGAGGAAGGTGTCGAAACCCTCAGGCAGGCTGTCGAGGAAGGCCGCCGCACCCGCCGCCTCCGCCGCGGCGCGGACCTCGCCGTCGCTCGCCTCCGGCCGGCCGAAGCGGATGTTCTCCCGCGCACTCGCGGCGAAGATCACCGCGTCCTGCGGCACCAGCGCGAAGGAGCGCCGCACCGCCTCGAGCGCGGCTTCCCGCAGGTCCACGCCGTCGAGCACGATGCGCCCGTCCTCGGGGTCGTAGAAGCGGAGCAGGAGGTTGAAGACGGTCGACTTGCCCGCGCCCGAGGGGCCCACCAGGGCGACCGTCTCGCCCGGCGCCACGGCGAGCGAGAATCCCTCCAGCGCCGGCGCATCCGGGCGCGCGGGGTAGTGGAAGGTGGCGCGCTCCAGGTGCACCGCGCCCGGCTGCGGCTCCGGCAGCTCTTTGGTCACGGCCGGCGCAGGCGCGAGCGCGGGCTCCTCGTTCAAGAGCTCCGCCAGCCGCTCGGCCGCGCCGGCGGCGTGCTGCATATCGCCGTAGACCTCGCTGAGCGAGCCCACCGAGCCCGCGACCACCACGGCGTAGAACATGAAGGCGGTCATCTCGCCGCCGGTCATCTCGCCCTGGAGCACGGTGGTGCCGGCGATCCAGAGCACGAGGCCCACGCCGCAGAAGACCAACAGGATGACGATCGCCGTCAGCAGCGCGCGCGCCTGCACGCGGCGGAGCGCCGCGCGGAACGCCGCCTCGACATGATCGCCGAAGCGCTCGCCGCTCCGCTCCTCCTGACCGAAAGCCTGGACGGTGCGGATGCCGCCCAGCGCCTCCTCCAGGTGGCCGCCGACATCGCCCACGCGGTCCTGGGCGATGCGGGAGTAGCGGCGCACGCGCCGGCCGAGCACGACGATGGGGATCACCACCACGGGCACCATCAGCACCACGAAGGCGGTGAGCGTCGGGCTCGTCACCACCAGCATCGCGCTCGCGCCGAGGAAAAGCAGCAGGTTGCGCAGCGCCGACGACGCCTGCTGGCCGATCACGGTCTGCAGCAGGGTTGTGTCGGTGGTGATGCGCGAGAGCAGCTCCCCCACCTTGTTGATCTCGAAGAAGGCGGGGCTCAGCCCGACCAGGCGGCGGAAGACCGCGCGCCTGATGTCGGCCACCACCCGCTCGCCGAGCCAGGAGACGAGGTAGAAGCGCGCGAAGGAGCCGCCCGCCAGCAGCACCACCATGCCCGCCATGTAGATCAGCGCCTCGTGGAGCCGCGAGACCTCCTCTGCGCTGAGGCCGTCGTCGATCAGCACCCGCAACCCCTGGCCCATCGCGAGCACCGCGGCGGCACTGACGCAAAGAGCAACGACCGCCGCCACGATCACCCCGCGGTAGGGCCGGAGGAAGCGGAACAGGTAGCGGATGCGGCGGATCTCGCTCCTAGGCGGCAGAGCAGACGATGCCGAGGAATCGCCGGCGCGCCGACGCCTGGCGCCCGGCCTGAAGATGCTCATCGATGCCGCTCCCCGCACGGATGGCGCGACGATATCCGAGTCGTGCCGAAACCAATAGCCGCTTGCGCCACGCGCCCCTCGGCTATATGAAAGCCGCTCGGCAAGCGGGGCCCGCCATGAAGAAAGACACACATCCGGACTATCACGAGATCACCGTGGTTCGGACCGACGGCAGCACCTTTACCACGCGGTCCACATGGGGCAAGGCGGGCGACACGCTCACCCTCGATATCGACCCGCTCTCGCACCCGGTGTGGACCGGCGGCGCCCAGCGCCTCGTCGATCGCGGCGGCCAGGTCTCGCGCTTCAACAAGCGCTTCGGGGATTTCGGCCTGAACTAAGTCGCCCGCGCCTGCAAGGTCGCGGGCGCCAAGTCAGGAATCGCCCCACGCCTCCCGCACTGTCTCCCCGCGGTGAGACAAAGCTGAAATTAATTTGGCGGGATTCGCCGGGATTGGGCGGAATAGGTTGGATAAGTTGGGTGTCCCGCACCCCTGAAGGGCTGTGCGCGTGGAAGCGAGAGGCCCGCCCGCGATATGGCGTGGTGCATGCTTGGGGCACGACGCGCTCTTCCTGGACCCAAACTCGTTCCCGCACCGCATGGCGCGATTCTGATGCAGGAACCGCACCTCGTGCATCGCACCATGGTCCGGGCCTGCGCGGGGTGACGGCGTGGATTAGCGACCGGATTTGACCGCACGCTTCGGCTTGGCGGACTTTGCTGGAGGCTGCCACTCCTCGCGCGGAGGCGGCGGTGAGCCCTTCGCCTATCCGGTCTGTGCCGCCCAGCCCTCGCTGTGCTCGGCCATGAAATGGCCCGTGACCTTGATGTGGGAGAAGAGCCACTCGCCGTCGCGCTTCACCAGGTCGTCGTCATATTCCGCGGCGAACCAGCGAGCCTTCTTCTCACCGTCGACCATCATGGTGCACCACATGATGAGCCACCACTTCGCGTTCGCCGTGTCGCCGTCCACCGTGATGATCGGGTTCATCACCGGATGGATCGCGAAGACGATGTCCTCCTTGATGCCGACGAAGAACTCCCGGATCGCCGCCTTGCCCTCGTAGAGACCGAAGTCGCCGCCATCCCAGATGGCGTCTTCGACGAAGAGGCTCGCCAGGCCGTCCGGGTCGTAGCCGTGATCGGCGTAGTAGCAGTACTGCGCCTTCATCCGCTTGATGTCTTCGATCGCGGTGAGCCGCGCCACCTGTTGCTCAAGGGTCAATTCAGCCATCGTCATTCTCCTTACGGGTCCATCGCGCCCTATCTACTCATTTGGTTCCAGCCCCTCCGGGCGGCCGAAGGCGTCGGCCTACGAACTAGGTGCCGCCTCCGTGCGCCGCGCGCAGCTTGCGCATCCCCCGGAGCCAGCGCTCACGATCGGAGGCCTTGCGCTCCACGTAGTCCTGCACCCCAGGGTGCGGAAGGATCAGGAACTCCTCCCGCTCCATCGCCGCGATCACGCTGTCGGCCACCTGATCCGGCTCCAGCACGCCGTCCAGGCTGGCGACGCCCTCCTCAAAGCCCGTGAGCATCGCGGTGCGGACCGCCTGCGGGCAGAGCACCGAGACCCGCACCCCCCGGTCGCCGTAAACGATCGAGAGCCACTCGGCGAAGGCCACGGCGGCATGCTTGGTTACCGAATAGGTCGCCGATTCCACGTGGCTGAGGAGACCTGCGGCCGAGGCGGTGTTGACCAGATAGCCGCTGCCGCGCGCCGCCATCTTGGGCGCCACCGCCCGCGCCGCGTAGACGTGGGCCATGACGTGGATGTCCCAGTTCTGCCGCCACTCCTCGTCCGGGGCATCGGCGCCGCCCATGCGCGCGATCCCGGCGTTGGAGACGAACACGTCGATCGGCCCGAAGGCATCCTCGGCTGCGGCGACGAGGCGCTTGATGTTGGCTTCGTCCCTGACATCGCAGGGCACCGCCAGGGCGTCGATCTCGCCGGCAGCCTCCAGCAAGGCGTCTTCCTGCAGGTCGGCCAGGGCGATGCCCCGCGCGCCTTCCGCTTTGAAGCAGCGCGCGAGCGCGAGCCCGATCCCGCTTGCGCCGCCGGTGACGACCACGGACTTGCCTTCGATCTTCAACCGATGCTCCTCAAGCCCCCAATATGCCCGGACGCCCGCAAGCGTGCGCTCCAGCATTACCCGGCCGCGCCAATGGGTCCATTCGCTCACGCCGGCCTGTTTCCGCGCCCCCCGTCGACATCGTAGATCGCCGCGGTGACGTAGGAGGCTTCGTCGGAACAGAGCCACAGTACCATGGTGGCGATTTCCTCGGGCTGGCCGATGCGCTTCAGCATCGAGCCGGTTTTGCCGAGCGCGACCGCCGCCTCGGCCCCGATGGAATGCTCCCACATGTCGGTGAGGATGAGGCCGGGGCGCACGCAGTTCACCCGGATGCCGTGCTCGGCATACTCGTGGGCGAGGCCCTTGGTGAAGGAGTCCACCGCGCCCTTGGACGCCGCGTAGGGGACATCGCTCGGCAGCCCGCCGTAACGGGCCGAGATCGAGCCCACGTTCACGATGGAGCCGCCCCGGCCACCGTGCCTGGTGGACATGCGTGTGACGACTTCGCGGGCCATGATGAAGAGGCCGAAGACATTGATGGCGAAGACGCGCTCAAGCCCCTCCAACGTCATGTTGGGGATCAGGGTCTCGTAGTCGATCGCGGCATTGTTGACGACCGTGGAGACCGGCCCGAGCTCGTTGTCGACCGTCTCCAGCATCCGCAGGATGTCGTCTTCCCTGCCCATATCGGCCTGGATGGCGATGGCGCGCTGGCCGGCCCTCCGGATATCGGCCGCGACCTCCTCTGCGCGATCCCCGGCCCGGGCGTAGTTGACCGCGACATCGTAGCCCTTGGCTCCGGCGAGCCGCGCGACGGCGGCGCCGATCCCGCGGCTGCCGCCCGTGACGATCATGACCTTCGACATGCCCCTCCCCCGGACGATGCGGTGCCGGCCGCTTAGCCTTGCGGATGCAACTGTGTAGTATGGCCTGCTTCTCGACGTCGCACCCGTCTGTCTCCGGAGTCCTAGCGTGCCCGGCATTACCGCGTATGGCGCCTATCTGCCGCGCCGGCGCCTCCAGCGATCGGCAATCGCCGCCGCCAATACCTGGTTCGACTCCTCTCTCCGCGGCCTGGCCCGCGGCGAGCGCACCATGTGCAGCTGGGACGAAGACACGGTGACGATGGCCGTGGAAGCCGCGCGCGACATGGGCCCGGACGCGCAGGTTCAGGCGCTCTTCCTCGCCTCGACGACGCACCCCTTCGCCGTCCGCCAGAACGCCGGCATCGTCGCGGAGGCGCTGAACCTTGGGAGCGAGCTCCGCACCGTGGATGTGGCAGGCTCGCTCCGCGCCTCGACCACCGCGCTGATGAGCGCGCTCGACGCTGCGGCGGCGGGAGCGCAGGCGGTCGCGGTGGCGGCCGACCGGCGCAAGGCCCGCGCGGGCAGCCCGATGGAAATGCTCTCCGGCGACGGCGCGGCCGCTCTCCAGGTGGGCACCGAGGGAGAGATCGCGACGCTGGTCGGATCCGCGACCGTCGCCGCCGACTTCATCGACCATTTCCGCGCGAGCGGCGACGCCTACGACTACGCCTGGGAAGACCGCTGGATCCGCGACGAAGGCTGGTTGAAGCTGGTGCCGCAAGCGGTCGCACGGGCTCTCGCGAAGGCGGGCGTCGAGCCAGCGGAGGTCGACCGCCTGATCGTGCCCTGCCACCTGAGGCGGGTGCCGGAAAGCGTCGGCAAGGCCTGCGGCATTGCCGCCGACGCCGTCTCCGATCCGATGATGAGCACGGTCGGCCAATGCGGCACGGCACAGCCGCTGCTCATGCTGGCGGCCGAGCTGGCGAATGCAGAGCCGGGGCAGACCATCGTCGTCACCGGGTTCGGGCAGGGCTGCGACGCGCTGGTGTTCCGTGTGACGGACGCGATCGGCGCGGCCCGACCCAGGCGCGGCGTCGCGGGGTGGCTGGAACGCAGGGTCGAGGAGGCCAACTACAGCAAGTTCCTGACCTATTGCGGCGTGGTCGAGCGCGAGTACGGCAAGCGCGCCGAGCTCGACCGTTCGCCGGCGCTCACCGCGCAGTACCGCAACCGGGAGGGCGTGACCGGATTCGTCGGCGGCCGCTGCGGGCGCTGCGGCACGGTGCAGTACCCGAAGGCGATCTACTGCGTGAACCCCAACTGCGGCGCCAGGGACACGCAGGAGCCCCACCCCATGGCGGACGTGCCGGCCAGGGTGAAGACCTTCACCGCCGATCATCTCGTCTTCTCCATGGATCCGCCCGCTTACCTGGGCCTCGTCGAGTTCGAAGGCGGCGGCCGGACCATGGTGGAGTTCACGGAGGTGGACCCCGAGAGCTTCGACGTCGGCACGCGGGCGAGCATGCGCTTCAGGATCAAGCATGTGGATGAACGGCGCGGCATGCGTCAGTATTTCTGGAAGGCGGCGCCCGACTAGGGCTCCGCGACGCGAGGGGAACGAACATGGCCAGCGGAATTCGAGACAAGGTCGCGATCCTCGGAATGGGCTGCTCGAAGTTCGGCGAGCGGTGGGACGCCGAGCCTTCGGACCTGATGGCCGAGGCGTTCGAGGAGTGCGTCGCCGACGCCGGGATCGAACGCTCGCAGATCGATGCGGCGTGGCTGAGCACGGCGTTCGACTCCGTCAATGTGGGGCCGAGCGCGCTTCCGCTCGCGACCGCGCTGCGCCTCGGCTACATCCCCGTCACGCACGTCGAGAACATGTGCGCCAGCGGAACGGAGGCCTTCCGCGGCGCATGCTACGCGGTGGCCTCGGGTGCTGCGGACTTCGCCCTCGCGCTCGGCGTGGAGAAGCTGAAGGACACCGGTTATGGCGGCCTGCCGGCCCGGAGCCGCGGGGTGACCACCGACCTGTTCTCCCCGAACGTCTCCGCCCCCGGCGCCTTCGCGCAGCTCGCGGCCGGCTATCGCGGCGCCCACGGCATCGACAGGGACGATCTCAAGCGCGCCATGGCCCACGTCTCGGTCAAGAGCCACGCGAACGGCGCGCGCAATCCCAAGGCGCACCTCAGGCGCGAAATCACGCATGAGCAGGCCATCGGCGCGCCGATGGTAGCGGAGCCCATCGGCCTCTTCGATTGCTGCGGCGTCAGCGACGGCGCAGCCTGCGCGATCGTCACCACGCCGGAGATCGCCATGACGCTGGGCAAGACCAACGTCGTGACGGTCAAGGGCCTGCAGCTCAGCGTCTCGAACGGCGAGGAGATCGGCTTCAACGCCTGGAACGGCGCCCACTTCAAGACCACGCGCATCGCCGCCCAGCGCGCCTACGAGGAGGCCGGCATCGACGATCCGCGCAAGGAGATCAGCGCGACCGAAGTCCACGACTGCTTCTCGATCACCGAGCTGGTGACCATGGAGGACCTCGGCCTCGCCGACGAGGGCCAGGCCTGGAAGGCGGTGCTCGACGGCCGCTTCGACGCCGATGGCGAGATGCCCTGCCAGATCGACGGCGGCCTGAAGTGCTTCGGCCACCCCATCGGGGCCTCCGGCCTGCGGATGCTCTACGAGATCTATCTGCAGTTCCTCGGCCGCGCGGAGGAGCGCCAGATCGATTCCATGCGCTACGGCCTGACCCACAATCTGGGCGGCCATCCCGTGCAGAACGTCTGCAGCGTGGCGATCGTCGGTCACTACGACGGCTGAAGGGCCCGCCGCGCCCCGGAGCCTCCCGGGCCGTGAACTACGAGGCGCTCAAGGGCTTCGAGATCCCCGAGGCCCGGCAGACCTTCGGCCCTCTCGACGCGGTGCGTTACGCGCTCTCCATCGGGCTCGGCCACGATCCCCTCGACCCGTGGCAGCTGCAATTCGTGGACGATCACAAGGGGCCGCGCATCGTGCCCTCGTTCTGTTCGGTGCTCGGCCATCCCGGCTTCTGGCTGGCCGATCCGCGCACGACCGTCGATGCGGGCCGGCTCGTCCATGCCGAGCAGGGGTTCTCCTTGCAGAAACCCATCCCCGTCGCCGGCACGGTCGTCGGCGAAACCCGGATTGCCGATGTCGTCGACAAGGGCGCTGCGAAGGGCGCGCTGCTCTATCTCGAGAAAACGCTCCGCGACGCCGACACGGGCGAAGCGATCGCGACCGAGACCCGCACGCTCATGCTCCGGGGCGACGGCGGCTACGACGGCCCCTCCGGCACGCCGCGCCCTGCGCCGGCGGAGCCCGCCGAAAATCCCGACCGCACCGTTGCCGTCGCGACCCGTCCGGAGCAAGCCCTCCTCTACCGTCTCAACGGCGACCCCAACCCGCTCCACCTCGACCCTGCGGTCGCGCAGGAGGCGGGCTTCGAGCGGCCGATCCTCCACGGGCTCTGCACCTTCGGCATCGCCTGCCAGGCCATCCTGCGCGCGTTCGCGGTCGACGATCCCGGAGCGCTCCGCAGCATGTCCGCGCGCTTCTCGGCGCCGGTCTTTCCGGGCGAGACCGTCGAGGTGGAGATGTGGCGGAACGGCGCCTTTCGCGCGCGCGCCGTCGAGCGCGACGTCTTCGTCCTGCGTAACGGGCTCGCGACATTCGGTTGAGGCAGCGGCGCGGCACATAAAGGGGAGATGAGCGGTGAATCAGGGAAAGGTGGCAATCGTCTCCGGCGCTGGCGGCGGCATCGGGCGCGAGATCGCACTGGCGCTCGCGCGGACCGGGGCCGCCGTCGTCGTCAACGACATCGGCGTCTCGGTCACGGGCGAAGGCGGCTCGGCGACCCCGGCCGAGGAGACCAGGCGGCTGATCGAGGAGGCCGGCGGGAGCGCCGTCGTCGACACGCACAGCGTCGACGGTTGGGAGAGCGCGCGCGCCATCGTCGCAAGGGCGCTCGACGCCTTCGGGCGCATCGACATCGTGGTGAACAACGCCGGCATCCTGCGCGACACGATCTTCCACAAGATGAGCGCCGAGCAGTGGCTCTCGGTCGTCGGCGTGCACCTCAACGGCAGCTTCTTCCTGAGCCGCGCGGCGGCCGAGCACTTCCGGCGCCAGGAGTCGGGCGCCTTCGTGCACATGACCAGCACGTCCGGGCTGATCGGAAACTTCGGGCAGGCCAACTACGCGGCGGCGAAGCTCGGCATCTGCGCGCTGTCGAAGTCGATCGCGCTCGACATGCGGCGCTTCAACGTGCGCTCCAACTGCATCGCGCCCTTCGCCTGGAGCCGGATGACCAGCGAAATCCCGGCCGATACGGACGAACAGCGAGAGCGGATCGCGCGCCTCAAGCGGATGACGCCCGAGAAGAACGCCCCGCTCGCGGTCTTTCTCGCGTCCGATTCTGCGCGCGGCATCACGGGCCAGGTCTTCGGGACGCGCCACAACGAGATCTTCCTCTTCGATCCCTTCCGGCCCGCCCGCAGCGTCCACCGCAGCGAGGGCTGGGACCTGCAGGCGATCGCCGACCACGCCGTGCCGGCGCTGCAGGCGCACTTCGCCGCGCTCGACCGCTCCGGCGACGTGTTCAGCTGGGACCCTCTGTGAGTCGAGGGTCCGCGCGGCCGCTCACACCTTCATGCGCGCGCGGCCGACCGCCGCGGTGCTCTCGACCTTGAAGCGCCGGATCGCGTTGTCCGCATCCATCAGCTCCTGCGGCCCGAGCACGCCGGCCTGCTCGCCGGCGGTCCCGTTCAGAACGTCGTTCGGATGCTTGTGGTCGACGAAGCCCAAGTTGACCGTGGCCAGGTCGTAGCCCATCAGGCACTGCAGCTGGTGGGGGAAGGTGCGCGCCTCCTCCATCGGCACGGCGAGGTACTGGTTCTCCTCCTGGCGCAGCCAGCCGAGCGCGTAGTGAAGCGCCACGCCGCAGCGCGCGCCGTTGGAGCGATTGGCGCCTGCACCATGGATCGTGCTGCCCACGTAGATCAGCAGCGAGCCTGCCGGCATCTCGGCCTGCGCGATCTCGTCCGGCTCCGGAACGCGCTCGTCGGGCCAGCGGTGGCTCCCCGGCACGATGCGGGTCGCCCCGTTCTCCGCCGAAAAGTCGCTGGCCGCCCACATGGTCGCGAGCGTGAGCGGCGGCGCCGGGTTCTGGATGGGATAGAGGCCGGTATCCCGATGCATGACCTGCACGCTCTCGCCGGGCTCGACATGCATGACCCCGGTGTAATGGATCCGGTAGCGGGCGCAGTAGGGCCCGAGGATGCGGTCGACGACCCCCAGCAACAGCGGATGAACCACCATCTCGCGGGTCATCGGGCAGCGTGAGAGCAACGCGCCGAAGCGCTTCGTCCTGTGCCCGAAGAAGCTGTCGGGATCGCCGAGCGCCGTCGCCTCAAGGTGCGGCGCCAGCTCGCCCGAGAGCCGCGCCAGGGCCTCCGGGTCGAGCAGCCCCCGCACGATCGCGTAGCCCTCCCCCTCGATCGCCGCCGCTACCTGCTCTGCGCCGGCGTCTGCATCGAATGTATTGAGCGTCGCCATGGTCCTTCCCGTTTCAGCCGATCGTGATGGTAGCCCCCTTGCCCCCGGCGCCATAGACCCCCGCGCCTCCCGCGCCCTCTCCCCGGCGCAGCGAGACAAGTCGACAAAATTTTTGGCGGGATTCGCCGGGATTAAGTGTGATTCCACGGGCGGCGTCGCGCGAGCCTGAGCCGCGTACGCCCGCAGCCTCGCGCGCGTGGAACATAGGGTCGCGGGCGCGGCAAGACGAGCCAGAGTCACACCCGCCCGAAGCGTCGAGCGCGCGAAAGCAGAGCCCCGCACGCCAATCCATCCTGCGCGCCGCGCCCCGCTCGCTCCCGCACCGCGTCGCGCGGACACGCGCGCGACAAAATAAGCGGACACGCGCGCGGGAAAACAATCGACCCATCGCGCAAACCTGACGCACGAACCGCGCCCCGTGCACCGCACCATCGTCCGGGGTTTCGGGAGGGCGGGTAGGGGTCCTTCCGCCACGTCATAGCCAGAATGGCTCCGGCCAATCGGCATGTGAACGGCGGTGCCGGACACTGCGGGAAGGGCTCACAACCAGTGTCTTTTGCGCCGTACCTATCCTAAGACACTGTTCGAATCGTCGCTATAAACTGCACCCATGTCCTGAGGGTCGATCACAGCACCTTGGCAACTCGTTATCGGTTCTACTTAGAGTCGTCCAACATCCGTTTCTTGGCTTCTTCCGCTACAAGTTTTTCCTATACCGCAGTAGTCGGCGCACAAGATAGCCAATTACCATCAGGCATCCAGTACCGATCATGCCGAGCACCGCGCCCCAAATTTGTTCGTTCGACTTTCGATAAACCATTGACCACCAGCTTTCTGATAAAGTGATAGTCACAACCGTTTCTCCAGTGCGAACTGTTGCCCCGCTATCCGTCACTCTTCCAGCCATAGTGAATCTTACATCTTCAACTGTCATATCGACTGTGTCTTCGGAATCCGATTCAATATCTCGCACAGTGGCCCACTTTATTGATGCATTTCTCAGCGCCTCCAGGCATGTGCGTTCTTCGCTTGCTTGTCTCCGTTGGAGAACTATGGTTAAGCTCCCTTCAAACGGGCTTCCGCCCTTCGAGAACTTTTGGACATTATAGATTCGCGCAATCATTAGTATTGTTGTCTTGTTCTCACCGCTCTCTTCACCGTACTCCCTGCCCAAGAACAGCGCTCCTGCCCCCGGCACTGCCAAGAATAATCCTACTCGTATATCTTTGTGAGTTAGGTTCTCACATTTCTTTGCAAAGCCCAATTCTCGCGGAGACCTAAATCGTAGCAATCTACGGTATTCATCTATATTTATTTCCGGTATATATAAGTCAACTTGATCTTCATTCTCTGCTATGTCGACATGATTTTCGGTCATTTCAGTCTGAGTTGCAGTTGCCCATTCCCCCAAAAAAACCACTGCGATAATCGTGGCGAGTGGGATCCAAAAATGCACTTTGTTCCCCTCAATATAGTACAATAATCAAGAGTCTTGGCTGACAGCGTCGGACGACTTTACGCCAATCTTGCATTGTGACGATATCGTAACAGAAAAGCTGTCGTGTCAAGGCTCTCGCAACCGTCAAATCAAACACCGCTGTCACCTCATTTGCATTGGTTTTCAACAATTCTTACAACCCGCGTTGGCGAACGCCGGCACATTGCGAGGAGGAATCGAAATAGGGACTGGACGCGAAATGCAAGAGACCGCCAGTTTCCTTTAGCGTTGAAACTTCTTCGACGGGGTTGGCAGCGACGTCTCAAAACAGACCGTTCCCTGTGCCGTGGATCAGCTCATCTTTTTCCTTCGGTCAAGGACCTACCTCCAAATCAGAAAACTCCCCCCGTATCGCCTCGCTCTGCTCGCCCAGCGCAGGGACAGGCCGCAGGGGGCGGGGGGCGTCGGCGTGGCGGGCGGGGGGTGCGACGATCTCCACCGTGCCGGCCGGCGTCGCCACCGGCGCACGGCGGAGCTGCGGGTGCTCCGATAGTCCCGCGACCTCGTTGAGCCGGCCGAAGGCGATGCCCGCTTCGCGCAGCGCAGCCGCGAGCGAGTCCATGGTGTGCCCGGCGAAGACCGCGACGATCAGCGCATCCATCTCGGGCCGGTTCGCAAGCCGGGCCGGGTGGCCCGCGAAGCGCGCATCGGCGGTGAGCGCCGCATCGCCCAGGATGTGCTCGCAGAAGCGCGCCCACTCGCGCTCGTTCTGGATCGCGATCACCATCCGGCCGCCGTCGCCCACGGGATAGGCGCCGTAGGGCGCGATCATGGCGTGGCTGAGACCAACGCGAGGCGGCGCCTTGCCGCCGTGCTCCAGGTGCAGCAGCGGCACGGTCATCCAGTCCGCCATGCCGTCGAAGAGCGAGACCCTGATGCCGCTGCCCCGCCCGGTGCGGTGGCGGCCGAGCACCGCCTCCAGGATCGCGCCGTAGGCGTTGAGCCCCGCCCCGATGTCGCAGACCGAGACCCCGACGCGGCTCGCGGACTCCGGCGTGCCGGTCACCGACGCGATCCCCGATTCGCACTGGATCAGGAAGTCGTAGGCCTTCATCGCGGCGTAGGGGCCGCTCTCGCCATAGCCGCTGATGTCGCAGGTGATGAGGCGAGGATGCCGGCGCCGGAGCTCGTCCGAATCGAAGCCTGCCCGCGCCGCCGCGCCCGGCGCGAGGTTCTGCACGAACACGTCCGCGCGCGCGACGATGCGGTGCAGGAGCGCGTTGTCGCCCGCGTCCTTGATGTCGAGGACGACCGATTCCTTGCCCCGGTTGAGCCAGACGAACCAGGCGCACTCGCCGCCCACGTGGCGGTCGTAGTAGCGGGCGAAGTCGCCCTCCGGCCGCTCGACCTTGATCACGCGGGCGCCCGCGTCGGCGAGCCGGCTGGTGGCGAAGGGCGCAGCCACGGCCTGCTCGACCGAGACCACCAGAATGCCCGCAAGCGGCCCTTCGGCTCCCTCGCTCATCGCCGCGCGGCCTCTGCGAGGCTAATACGAGCGCGGCATGCCGAGCACATGCTGGCCGAGGTAGGCGAGGACGAGGTTGGTCGAGATCGGCGCGACGCGGTAGAGCCGGGCCTCGCGGAACTTGCGCTCCACGTCGTACTCCTCGGCGAAGCCGAAGCCGCCGTGGGTCTGGAGGCAGGTGTCGGCGGCCTTCCACGAGGCCTCCGCCGCGAGCAGCTTCGCCATGTTGGCCTCGGGCCCGCACGCACGGCCCGCGTCGAAGAGCGCGGCGGCCTTCTGCACCATCAGCCGCGCCGCCTCCATCTGCGCGTAGGCCTCGGCGATGGGGAACTGCACGCCCTGGTTGGCCCCGATGGGCCGGCCGAAGACCTGGCGCTCGGTGGCGTAGGCACTCGCCTTCTCGATGAACCAGCGGCTATCGCCGATGCACTCGGCTGCGATCAGGATGCGCTCGGCGTTCATGCCGTCCAGGATGTAGCGAAAGCCCCGGCCTTCCTCCCCGATCAGGCTCGCGGCGGGGATCACCAGATCGTCGAAGAAGAGCTCCGTGGTGGCGTGGTTGATCATGGTGCGGATCGGCCTGATTTCCAGCCCCTTGCCGACCGCATGCTCGAGCTCGACCAGAAAGACCGACAAGCCTTCGGTGCGCTTCTTGGTCTGCGCTGCCGGCGTGGTGCGGGCGAGGAGGAGCAGCAGGTCCGAATGCTCGGCCCGCGAGATCCAGACCTTCTGGCCGTTCACGGTGTAATCGCCGTCCGCGCGCCGCTCGGCGGTGGTGCGCAGCTGGGTGGTGTCCGAGCCCGTGGTGGGCTCGGTGACGCCGAAGGCCTGCAGCCGCCGCGCCCCGCTCGCGATCTGGGGCAGGTAGGTCTCCTTCTGCGCATCCGAGCCGTGCCGCAGCACCGTCCCCATGGTGTACATCTGGGCGTGGCAGGCGCCGCCGTTGCAGCCCGAGGCGTGAATCTCCTCCAGGATCGCCGCGCCCGCGCCGATGCC
Source organism: Alphaproteobacteria bacterium (assembly GCA_965207055.1). Lineage (GTDB taxonomy): Bacteria > Pseudomonadota > Alphaproteobacteria > UBA828 > UBA828 > WTGU01. Next base: position 1,143,336 of record CBDBLP010000002.1, read on the forward strand.
GAGCCCGCTGCCGCCGTAGCGTTCGGGGATCAGCGCGGCCAGGAAACCCGCGTCGGTCAGCGCCTGAACGAACTCGCCCGGGTAGGCGCGCTCGCGGTCCTTCTCCCGCCAGTATTCGCCGGGGTAGCGCGCGCACAGCGCGCGGACCGGCTCGCGCAGCTCGCGGTGGTCGTCGTCGAGGTCGATGAAGGCGCGCTCTTCGCTCATTCCACGGTTACCGATTTCGCGAGGTTGCGGGGCTGATCCACGTCGGTCCCCTTGAGCACCGCCACATGGTAGGCGATGAGCTGGACCGGGATCGCGTAGAGGATGGGGGCGACGAAGGGGTCGAGCGCGGGCAGCGCGACGGTGTCCGCCGCGAGCGGCGCCAGCGCCTCGCAGCCCGCTTCGTCGCTGATGACCACGACGTGCGCGCCGCGCGCCGCCGCCTCCCGCAGGTTCGACGCCGTCTTGTCGAAGAGCGGGCCGGGCGGCGCCACCACGATCACCGGCACGCCCCGGTCGACCAGCGCAATCGGCCCGTGCTTGAGCTCACCCGCCGCGAACCCCTCGGCATGGATGTAGGAGAGCTCCTTGAGCTTGAGCGCCCCTTCCATCGCGATGGGGTAGCCGGTACCGCGCCCGATGTAGAGCACCGTCTCGGCCCCGCGCAGGGTCTCGGCCAGCGCCAGGATGCGCTCGTCGTGGCCGAGCACCTCCGCCGCGTGGGCCGGCACGTGGGCGAGCGCCGCGGTGAGCCGGGCTTCGTCGGCCTCGTCGATGGCGCCTCGCGCCCGCGCCAGCGCGATGGCGAAGCAGGCCAACGTCACGAGCTGGGTGGTGAAGGCCTTGGTCGACGCCACCCCGATCTCGACCCCGGCATGGGTGGGGAGCAGCGCGTCCGCCTCGCGCGCCATGGTGCTCTCGCGCACGTTCACCACCGCCGCCGTCGGCGCGCCGGCCCCCCTGGCGAAGCGGAGCGCCGCCAGCGTGTCGGCGGTCTCGCCGGACTGCGAGATGAAGAGCGCCACACTGCCCTCCGCCAGCGGCGGCGCGCGGTAGCGGAACTCCGATGCGATGTCGATCTCGACCGGCACCCGCGCGCTCTGCTCGATCCAGTAGCGGGCGGCGAGGCCGGCGTAGTAGGAGGTTCCGCAGGCGACGATGGTCACCCGCTCCACCCGCTCCAGCGCGAAGGGGAGGGCGGGGAGCGCCACCCTCTGCGCGCCCGGGTTGTAGTAGGCGCCGAGCGTGTCGCCGATGGCGCTCGGCTGCTCGAAGATCTCCTTCAGCATGTAGTGGCGGTAGTTGCCCTTGCCGATCATCGCGCCGTCGTGGGCGGTGACGCTCTCCGGCCGCGTGACCGGCCGGCCGCTCGCCTCGCGCACCGACGCCGCGCCGGGTCGCAGCACCGCCCAGTCGCCCTCGTCCAGGTAGCTGATCCGCCGCGTGAAGGGCGCTAGCGCCAGTGCGTCGGAGGCGAGATAGGTAGCGTCGTCGCCGTGGCCGAGGGCGAGGGGCGAGCCCTGCCGGGCGCCGATCAGGAGCCCCGCGTGGCCGGCGAAGATGATCGCGAGCGCGAATGCGCCTTCGAGCTGTGCGAGCGCCTCGGCCGTGGCGGCCTCCGGGTCGAGCCCGCGTTCCATGAGCAAGTCGATCAGGTGCGGGACCACCTCCGTATCGGTGTCGGAGCTGAGCTCCCGCCCTTCCGCCTCCAGCGCGGCCCGCAGCTCGCGGTAGTTCTCGATGATGCCGTTGTGGACCACCGCGACGCGGCCGGCGGCATGCGGATGGGCGTTGGTCTCGCTCGGCTCGCCATGGGTCGCCCAGCGGGTGTGGCCGATGCCCACGGTGCCGCTGACCGGGCGCTCGGCCACCAGATGCTCGAGCTCGCTGAGCTTGCCCTCGGCGCGGCGCAGCTCGATCGAGCCGTTGGCAAGCGTGGCGAGCCCTGCCGAATCGTAGCCCCGGTATTCGAGCCGCCTCAGCCCGTCGAGGATGTGCGGCGCCGCTTGATCCGGCCCGGTGATGCCGATGATTCCGCACACAGCTCCGGCTCTCCCCTCGCGCTCGCCGCTACTTCTTGGACGGAGCGGGCTCGCGCCGCTCGCGCCGCCGGGCCGCCGCGCCCTCGCGCTGGCGCTGCTCGCCCCGGGCGACGGCGATGGCGTCCGCCTCCACGTCCTCGGTGATCACGCTGCCGGCGCCCACCACCGCGCCGGGGCCGACGGTCACCGGCGCCACCAGCGCGGTGTTGGAGCCGATGAAGGCGCCTTCGCCGATCTCGGTGCGGGACTTCCGGTAGCCGTCGTAGTTGCAGGTGATCGTGCCCGCGCCAATGTTGGCGCCAGCGCCGACGCCGGCATCGCCGACGTAGCTCAGGTGGTTGATCTTGGCGCCCTGCGCGACCCTGCTGCTCTTCACCTCGACGAAGTTGCCGACGCGCGCGCCTTCGCCAATGTCGCTGCCCGGCCGGAGCCGAGCGAAGGGGCCGATCGTGGCGCCTCTTCGCACGCAGACCCCCTCCAGGTGGCTGAAGGGCCTGATCTCGACCCCGTCCTCGATCACGACTCCGGGGCCGATCACGACGTTGGGCCCGACGGTCACGTCGGCGCCCAGGCGCGTGTCGCAACTGAGCCAGACGGTGGCCGGGTCGACGAGCGTCGCGCCCCCTTCCATCGCGGCCCGCCGCAGCCGGTCCTGTACCACACGCTCGGCCTCGGCGAGCTGGACCCGGTCGTTGATGCCCATGACCTCCTCGGCCGGCGCCTCGGCGACCGCGCACCGGCCGCCCTCCGCGGCGACGATGGCGGGCAGGTCGGTGAGGTAGTACTCGCCCTTGGCGTTGTCGTTGCCGATGGCGTCGAGCAGCGGGAAGAGCCGGCCCCCGTCCAGCGCCATCATGCCGGCGTTGCAGAGCGTGACCGCGCGCTCCTCTTCGCTCGCCTCGGCGTACTCCACGATGCGCGCGAGCGTGCCGTCCGGGCTCAGAATCAGGCGGCCGTACTCAGCCGGGTCATCCGGGCGAAAGCCCAGGACTGCGGCGACGACGCCCTCGCCATCGCGCCGCGCGGTGATCAGCCTCGCCAGGGTCTCGGCGCGAACCAGCGGCGTGTCCGCGTAGAGCACGAGCACGTCGCCCCCGAAATCCTCCAGCAGCGGGCGGGTCTCAGCCACCGCATGCGCGGTGCCGAGCGGCTCCTCCTGCATCACGCAGGAGACCGCGTCACCCACGCTTTCCAAACCGGCGGCCGCGCCCTCCAGCTCCGGCCCGATCACCAGCACCGTGCGCGCGGGCGCCAGCGCGCGGGCAATGGCCAGCGCGTGCTCCACCATCGGCCGCCCGGCCAGCGGATGCAGAACCTTGGGCTGGGCCGAGCGCATGCGCGTCCCCTTGCCCGCCGCCAGCACCACGCAAGCAAGCCCGCTCACCCGCCCCTCCACCGTCGGGTGCGAGAGACCGCGCAGGGATCGCCGCTCACAGCGCCGCTATAACGCGCCCGGCAGGAACGGGCGCGGTGGGAGACCGCCTGGCTCACGCCCTATGTCTCATCTGCTGCGGGATGTCCGACGCCGGATCGATGGAGGCCGCGCGACTCCTGCCATCATAGCACGTCCGCTCGCGCCGCAGCCCCGCGCCGCCTTGTCATCACGCGCGGGTTCCCGCACCATCGGCGCGATGCGTGAGCATGTGGACGCGGTGCTCGTCGACTTCGACGGGACGCTCTTCGACACCGCGCCCGATCTCATCGCGGCGCTCAACCGGCTGTTGACGGAGCTCGGCCACGCGCCGGTCGCCTTCGAGCGCTTCCGCCAGAGCGCGGGCGCGGGCGCCAAGCGCCTCCTCCTCGCGGCCCTCGATTCGCAAGGCGCCGAGCGGCCAGACGATGCGGCGCTCCGGCCCCTGATCGAGCGTCTCATCGCCATCTACTTCGAGATCGAGACCGAGCGGGTGCAGCTCTTCCCCGGGGTGGAGGCCACGCTCGAGCGCCTGCGCGACGCCGACATCTCGCTCGCCGTCTGCACCAACAGGGGGGAGCGCTCGACCCGCCGCCTGCTCGCGCACTTCGACATCGACCGTCACATCGAGGCGGTGCTCGCCGGCGACACGGTCGCGAGGATCAAGCCCCATCCCGGCCATGTCGAGGAGGCGCTGGCGGCGCTCGGCGCGCGGCCGGACCGCGCGGTCATGGTGGGCGACAGCGCGGCGGACGTGGATTCCGCGAAGGGCGCCGGCGTCGCCGCGATCGTCACGACCTACGGGTACAGCCCGATCCCGCCCCATGAGCTGGGCGCCGACGCGGTGATCGACGATTTTGCCGAGCTGCCGGCTTCGATCGAGCGTCTCTTCCGGGGGTAGCCGGCCGGATGACGATCCTCGTGACCGGGGCCGCCGGCTTCATCGGCTTCCACGTGTGCAGGGCGCTGCTCGCACGTGGCGAGCGCGTCCTCGGCGTGGACAACCTGAACGACTACTACGACGTGCGCCTCAAGCAGGCCCGGCTCGCCGTGCTGGAGGCGCACGGGAGCTTCGGCTTCGCCCGCGCCGATATCGCCGACCGCGAGGAGATGGCCGCGGCAATTGCGCCCGAGCGCCAATCGATCACGCGGATCGTCCATCTCGCGGCGCAGGCCGGAGTGCGTCACTCCCTGGTCGATCCCTACGCCTACGTGCAGGCCAACGTGATGGGCCAGGTGGTGCTGCTGGAGCTCTGCCGCGAACTGCCTGCGCTGGAGCACATCGTCTACGCCAGCTCGAGCTCGGTCTATGGCGGCGTCGCCGAGGCGCCCTTCAGGGCCGATGCCCGCGTCGATACCCCGGTCTCCCTCTACGCGGCGACCAAGAAGGCCGGCGAGCTGATCGGCCACGTCTACGCACATCTCCATGCCGTGCCCGCGACCGGGCTCCGCTTCTTCACGGTCTATGGCCCCTGGGGGCGGCCCGACATGGCCTATTTCCTCTTTACCCGGGCGATCCTGGAGGGCCGGCCGATCACGCTCTTCAACCACGGCCGCATGAAGCGCGACTTCACCTATATCGACGACGTGGTGCCGGCGGTGCTCAGCGTCCTCGACGCGCCGCCGGCAGCCGAAGGCGGCGTTCCCCACCGCCTCTACAACGTCGGCAACAACCGGCCCGAGGCCCTGACCGACTTCGTGGCCGCGCTGGAGCGCGCGCTCGGCCGCAAGGCCGTGATCGAGCACGGGCCGATGCAGCCCGGCGACGTGGAGGAGACCTGGGCCGACATCTCGGCGCTGCAGCGCGACCACGGTTACGCGCCGAAGACCGCCATCGCCGAGGGCATCCCCCGCTTCGTCGCCTGGTACCGCGAGCACTACGGCGTCTGATACGGATACGTTCCTGTAGTTACGGGGAGCGTGTCCGTCTCAGACGGACACGCGACAGGCCGCGTCCGCGGCCCGTCGCGCCGGTAGGCGCGCGAGATCGCAGGCCGGCCGGCTGCCGTGAGCGAAAAAAAGCTCAACCCTTACCGGCCGCCTTCTGCCAGCCCAGCTCGGCGAGAGCGCGGGCGCGGTCGCCGTATTCGTGCGCGTTGGGCGCGCTCGCATTGCCCTTGAGGCCGCGCGCGTAGACCCCCTGGCAGATCGCGGCCATGCGGAAGAAGGCGAAGGCCATGTAGAAGCGCCACTCGGCGATCGGCCCGCGGCCCGCACGCGCGCAATAGGCGTCGCGATAAGCCTCCTCCGCCGGCAGCCCCAGCGCCTCGAAGTCGGCGCCGCCGAGCCCCGGCAATGCGGACGTGCCCCGGGGGATCGAGAAGGCGAGGCAGTTGTGGGCAAGGTCGCTCAGCGGGTGGCCGAGGGTGCTCAGCTCCCAGTCCAGCACCGCCGCGATGCGCGGCTCGTGCGGATGCACGATCAGATTGCCCGGCCGGTAGTCGCCGTGGACGATGGTGGTCTCGTCGTCGTCGGGGATGTGGTCGGGGAGCCACGCGAGCAGGCGGTCCATCTCCGGAATCTCGTCGGTGCGCGAGGCCTCGTACTGGCCGCTCCAGCGCCGGATCTGGCGCGCGATGTAGTTCCCCTCCTTGCCGAAGTCGGCGAGGCCCAATCCCCGCCAACCCACGCCATGGAGCCGCGCCAGCACGTCCGCCATCGAGCCATAGAGCGCCCTGCGGTGCTCGGGCGTGTGCGCCGGCCAGGCCGGGTCCTGATCCACCGAGCCCTCCACGTGATCCATCACGTAGAAGGCCGTGCCGATGATCTCGGGATCCTCGCAGAGGTGGTGGACCTGCGGCACGGGCACATCGGTCTCCGCCATCGCCGCGAGAATGCGGTACTCGCGCTCCACCAGGTGCGCTGAGGGCAGCAGCGTGCCCGGCGGCTTCTTGCGCATCACGAAGCGCCGCTCCGGCCCCTCGATCAGATAAGTCGGGTTCGACTGCCCCGCCGCAAACTGGCTCACCCCCAGGATCGGCACCGCCGCCGGCACATGCGCGCCCAGATAGCGCTCAAGCCCCGCCTCATCGAAGCGGTGCGCTTCGCGAACCGGCGTCGTCGCTGTCCCTGGAGCCGATGCGTGGGGCATTGGAGAGCCTGGCCGTTCCCGCGCCTTACGTTCCGGCCCGCCATTCTAGGGAGCAGCTACGGCCCCGGCCAGCCTGCCGGCGGTCCCCGGCGCATTCAATCCAGCAAGTCGAGGAGGAGAATGCTTTTGGGCTATTTATATAACTCTTCTTGACAATTAGGGTCATATAAACGGAACATTGATATGCTGTTTAGGCATAGAATCCTGCGCGTGCACGCGGCTTCACTCGTTGAGCAAGGAAGACAGCGGAACGGGGGGGGGTACGCGAATACGAGTGTCGAGGCACCGCGCCCGGCATGGAGCGATGTTCTAACAGCCGAGGCCCAGCAGGCGGCGAGGCCTCGACATGAGCAGGGAGGGCACCATGACTATCACCACGATTCTGAAGAGCTCGACAGCCATTTCAATGGTCGCGCTGCTGGCGTTGTCCGCTTGTGGTGGAGGTGGCGGAGACGGCCCCGACACAGGAGGAATGCCACCCGACAACGGAGACGGCATGATGCCCGGCGACGGTGATGGCGACGGCGACGGCGATGGAATGATGCCAGGCGATGGCGATGGCATGGCCACCGAATTCGGCGACAGATTGACCGCCAGTCCTGAGGAGTCTCCGGAGGCGACGAGCACCGCCGATACACTGCTCAGCCTCGTCGGCACCGACATAGCGTTAGCGCCTGTGTCGGCACCCATTGGGTTGGAGTTTGACGCCAACGGCAACGTGGGCACCATGCCGTTGGAAGACGACAAGTCTGCTTATGTAGAGTCGGCTACAGTCCAGGATGCTCAGGGAAACATCACCATTGTCTACGTTGTCGACGGTCAAAGGACTGAAGTTCAGTTTCAGGGAAGCGATTGGACCGGGTTTGAATACGCGAAGGACGTGGACGGTACCAATTACTACGCATGGTTTGCCCTAACATTCACAGGCGTTCCGCGGGTTGACGTCATACCGCAGTATACGGGGCTCTTTGGTTGGCAAGCGGGCAGGGACGCGCGGGGCTACTCTGTGGACGGACTCGTCACGCCGCCGCACCGTCTGACCGGCCTCGGCAGCGCCACATACGAAGGGCACATCGTGGCGGATTATTGGCGAACCAACAATCCTACTGCCCTTTTCTTCGACAATCGCGGCACCGTCTGGGGGGAGATGACCCTGGAGGCGGATTTCTCCGGGGGCAGCATTTCGGGCGAGATCGATAATCTATACATCGAAGACCACGGAGACTCTTATCAAGACGATTGGATGCAGCTGGCCGCCACAAACTCGATACAAATCTCTGACGGCACCATTGACGAAAACCGCTTCGATGCCGATTGGGAAGGCCAAGACACCGATACGAGCTCGGCGCTGATGTACAGCATGCGTGATTTCGACGGATCGTTGCTTGGCGAGTTCTACGGGCCCAATGGAGAGGAGGCAGGCGGCGTTCTGACCGGTGAACGCGAGTCCACCAACCAAATCATCAACGGGCGGTTCTTTACCAGGAAACAGTAGAGACACAGCCCGTTGAACAGTACGCAGGCGCTTTAGGCTCCCCGCCGGGGAGCACCGGGTGTGTGTTTACGGCTTCGATCACCCGCCTTGCTGCCGCGTGCGTCCTGACGGCCCTGGTCGCCGTCGGGGTGCACGCGGAAACCGCTGAGACCACGAGCCGGCCGGCCGCCCGGCCCGAAATCTCCGATCTCGCGGCCGGTCGGCTGCTCATGACGGCCGGGCGCTTCGAGGATGCACTCGCGTTCCTGGAGCAGGCCCGGCCCGCCGACGAAAAGCAGGCGATCGAACGGCACTTCATGCTGGGCGCGGTCTACATGCGGCTCGGCATGCCGCGCGAGGCGGCCGAGCAGTACGAAGCCATCCTCGTCATCCGCCCGGACCTGACCCGGGTCCGCCTGGAGCTGGCCCGCGCGCACTACGCCGCAGGCCAGGACGACAAGGCCAGGTACCACTTCCAGCTCTCTCTCGGCGACAAGCTGCCGTCCTCGGTCGAAAGCGTCGTCGAGGGCTTTCTCAACGCCATCGACGCGCGCAGGCGCTGGTCGGCCTACGTCTCCGTCGCCGTGCTCCCCGAGACCAACGCCGTCCGGCGCACCGACAGGGAATCGGTGCAAATCGGCGGCGCGACCTTCCAGCTGAACCAGGACGCACGAGAGGCCAGCGGTATCGGCACCCAACTCTCGGCGGGCGGCGCCTTCTTCCCCACCATCGAGGACGGCCTGCGCGGGCACTTCGCGCTCTCCGCCGCAGCCAAGCTCTACGAGCAGTCGGCCTGGAACGACATCGCGCTCGTCGCCAAGGCCGGGCTCACGCGGCTCTTCGATGGCGGCAGCGCGTCGGGCGGCGTGCAGGCCGGCCGCCGCTGGCAGGGTACGGAGGGCTTCCAGTACAGCGTCGGCCCCTGGGCCAGCGCCGACTACCGCCTGTCCAACCGCATGCGCCTCAGCGCGAGCGCGACCGTGGAGCACCGCACGCACGACGAGAGCGACGATCTGGACGGCTGGCGCGTCTCCCTGAACCCCACGGTCCGCTACGTGCTGGACAGCCAGACCGTGTTCGAGGTCGGGCCCCGGTTCGAGGTCACCGAGGCACGCGCGGCGCATCGCGCGAGCCGCATGGCGGGCATCGGCGTGGGCCTCTCGCGGGCGTTCGAGAACGGCATCACCGCCTCGCTCTCGGCCTCCGTCCAACGCCAGGCGTACCGGGCGGACGATCCGCTCTTCGGCGAGCGGAGACGGGACAGGGTGATGTGGCTAAGCGCCAGGGTGCTGCACCGGTCCCTTCAGCTTGAGGGCTTCGCGCCCTACGTGGGCTACACCTACGAGCGAAGCAGCTCCAACATCCCCCTGCACAACTACGACAACCACGGCGCCATCCTAGGCCTCACCCGGGAGTTCTGACGGCAGGCGCAACCTGCCCTGACGCCTGCGCTAACGGCGGGTAGCCGTCGTTTCACCAGCCAGAGTCGACTCTCGCTTCCGCCCCTCGCTATCATCGCGGGCGAGTGGGGAGGGGTGCATGGAGGCAGTGGTCGAGCGGGGCGGGGCTGAGGGCGCGGCGGCCGAGGCGCCCCACGCGGGTGGGGGCGATCCCTTTGGCTTCGAGCTTTTTCGCAACGCCATCTTCGCCATCGCGGACGAGATGGCGCTTACGGTGTGCCGCACCACCTACTCCGGCGTACTCCGTGACAACATGGACTTCTCCACGGCGCTCACCGACGCGGACGGGCGCCTGATCGCGCAGGGGCTGACCCTGCCGGGCCACCTCGGCTCGGTGCCGACGGCCATCGAATCGGTGCTGCGCCACTTCGGCGACGACATGCGCCCCGGCGACATCTTCGTGATGAACGACCCCTTCGACGGCGGCATGCACCTGCCGGATATCTTCAGCTTCAAGCCGGTCTTCGACGATGGCGAGCGCCTCGCCTTCGCCGCCACGGTCTGCCACCACGCCGATGTCGGCGGCCGGGTCGCGGGCTCCAACGCCTCCGATTCCACCGAGATCTACCAGGAAGGCGTGCGCATCCCGCCGCTCCGCCTCTACGACGCCGGCAAGCGCAACGAGACCCTCTTCGCCATCCTGGAAAAGAACGTGCGGCTCCCGGTCAAGCTCTTCGGCGACCTCCGCGCCCAGCTCGCCGCCTGCCACATCGCCGAGCGCCAGTTCCTCGACCTGGTGCGCCAGCACGGCGCCGAGACCACGCGCTTCTACCTGCGCGAGATCGTCGACTATGCCGAGCGGCTGACGCGGGCGGCGCTCCGCGCGCTACCCGACGGTGAGGCGAGCTTCGAGGACTGGATCGACGACGACGGCATCGATCGCGGCAAGCCGATCAGGCTCTTCGTGACGCTGCGCAAGGAGGGCGACAGCCTCCACGCCGACTGGGCGGGGTCCTCGCCGCAGGTGAAGGGCGCGATCAACAGCACACTCTCCTGGACCAAGGCCGCCACCTACACGGCGATCCGCTCGGTCCTGCCGCCGGGCATTCCCAGCAACGAGGGCGTCTTCCGCGCCATCACGGTCTCCGCACCCCCCGGCACCATCACCAACGCGGTGCTGCCGGCGGCCTGCGCGGCGCGCGGGCTCACCGGCTTCCGCATGGTGGACTGCGCCTTCGGCGCGCTCGCCATGATGCTGCCCGACAAGGTTTTTGCGGCCTCCGACGGCGGCAACACGGGCATCACCATCGGCGGCTACGACGATGAGCGCAGGCCCTTCGTCTATGTCGATTTCACCTGCGGCACCTGGGGCGCCAGGCCCTGGGCCGACGGCCTCGACGGCAACTCCAACATCTTCGCCAACATGGCCTCGCAGTCGGTGGAGGTGACCGAGGCCGAACAGCCGCTGCAGATTCTCTCCTACGAGTTCGTGCCCGACCGCGCCGGCGCCGGCCGCTACCGGGGCGGCACGCCCTTCCGCCGCGACTACCGCTTCCTGGAGGCCGAAGGCCTGCTCCAGGTGCGGGCCGACCGCCATACCTTCCGGCCCTACGGGCTCTATGGCGGGAGCCCCGGCCAGCCCTCGCGCAATCTGCTGAATCCGGGCCCGGACGAGCAGCCGCTGCCGAGCAAGCTCACCGAGACCATCCAGCGGGGCGATGTCTTTCGCCACGAGCTTGCGGGCGCGGGCGGCTGGGGCGACCCGCTGGAGCGAGATCCGCAGGCGGTGCTGCGCGACCTCCGCAACGAGCTGATCGGCGATGCCACCGCGCGCAACGACTATGGCGTGATCGTCGACCGGGCCGCGTGGCGGGTCGATCACGCCGCAACCGAGGCGCGCCGGGCGGAGCTGCGCGCCGAGCGGGCATGGACCGCGCCTCCCGCCGTCTCGCGCGGCGCAATGCCCGAGACGGGGAGCGGCGCGCCCGAGAGCGGGGCGTGAGCGGCTGGCGCATCGGCGTCGATATCGGCGGCACCTTCACCGATATCGTGCTCCTCGGCGCGGACGGCACCGTCGCCACCCGCAAGATTTCCTCCAGCGTCGACGACTATGCCCGCGCCATCATGGAGGGCATCGCCTCACTCGTCGCCGAGCACGCCATCGACGGCACCGAGATCGCCGAGATCACGCACGGCACCACCGTCGCCAGCAACGCGCTGCTGGAGCGCAAGGGCGCGCGCACCGGGCTGATCGGCACCAAGGGCTTCCGTGACATCCTCGAGATCCGCAACCTGCGGATGCCCCGGCTCTACGACCTCACGTGGGAGAAGCCGCCGCCCCTGGTCGAGCGCTACCTGCGCCAGGTGGTGGACGAGCGGATCGACGCCCGGGGCAACGTGCAGACCGCGCTCGATGCCGACGATGCGCGCGCCGCGGTGGACCGGCTGCTCGCCGAGGGCGTGGAGGCCATCGCCGTCTGCCTCATCAACGCCTTCGCCAATCCGGTCCACGAGCGGGCCGTGGAGGCCATCGTGCGCGAAAAGGCGCCGGGCTGCACCGTCAGCATCAGCTATGACGTCCTGCCCGAGATCAAGGAGTACGAGCGCACCTCCACCACGGTCATCAACACCTACATCAGCCCGATCGTGCGCACCTATCTGGAGCGCCTGCGGCAGGCGATCCTGGAGCGCTGCCCCAGGGCGCATCTGCTCATCATGCAGTCGAACGGCGGGCTGACCTCGGCGGACGAGGCGGCGCGGCGCCCGGTCAACATCGTGGAATCGGGCCCGGCCGGCGGCGTGGTCGGCGCGCTCGCCATGGCTGGCGACATCGGCCAGGACGATCTCGTCACCTTCGACATGGGCGGCACCACGGCGAAGGCGGCGCTGATCGAGGGCGGCGTCATCAGCCGCTCCGCCGAGTTCCAGGTGGGGGGCGGCATCCTCACCGGCTCCCGGCTGATGACCGGCGCCGGCTACCTGGTGCGGATGCCGGCCATCGACCTCGCCGAGGTCGGCGCGGGCGGCGGCTCGCTCATCGCCATCGACGCCGGCGGCTCCATGCAGGTGGGGCCCGAGAGCGCGGGCGCCGAGCCCGGCCCCGTCTGCTACGACCAGGGCGGGACCGCGCCCACCATCACCGACGCCAACGTGGCACTCGGCTACCTCAATCCGGATTACCTCGTGGGCGGGGCGCTCCCCATCGACGCGGCCAAGGCGGCCGCTGCCCTGCGCACGCAGATCGCCCAGCCGCTCGGCGTCTCGGTGGAGGAGGCGGCCTACGGCGCGCACCGGATCGTGGCCTCCAACATGATCCGGGCGATCCGGGCGGTCTCGACAGAGCGCGGCCGCGACCCGCGCGGCTACACGCTGGTGGCCTTCGGCGGCAACGGCCCGGTGTTCGGCGCGGCGATGGCGCAGGCGCTCGATATTCGGCGGGTGGTCGTGCCTCAGGCGCCGGGTCTCTTCTCCTCCTTCGGCCTGCTCACGGCGGATGTCGAGCACCACCTCGCGCGCACCTTCCGGGAGCTTCTGCGGGGCATCGACAAGGCGGCGCTCAACGCCCGCTGGGATGCACTTGCCGAGGACGCGCGGCAGCGGCTCGCCGCCGACGGCTACGGCGCCGACGCCGGCGGGATCGAGCGCCACGCGAGCCTGCACTACCAGGGCCAGACCTACGAGCTCACCGTGCCGGTGCCCGACGGCCCGCTCGACGATGCCGCGCTGGCAGCCCTGGAAGAGGCCTTCCACGCGGAGCACGAGCGCACCTATGGCCACCGCGCGGGCGCGGAGGAGCCGGTCGAGCTGGTGACGCTACGGGTGCTCGGCCGCGGCCGCCGCCCCGCCGCCCCGCCGCCCCGCATCGACCATACGGCGGCAGCCACGCAGGCGCCGGCCACGCGGCGCGCCTACTTCGGCCCGGAGCACGGCTGGTGCGAGGCCGCGGTAATCGGCCGCGCCGACCTTGCGGAGCGCCGGGAGGGGCCGCTGATCGTCGAGGAGTACGACGCGACCTGCGTCGTGCCCCCCGGCGTCGCCGCCGCCCTCAACGCCGCCGGCTGTATCGTGCTCGACGTGGGCTGAAGCCTGTCGTTCGGCGCGCGCGGCTCAAATCTTGCCGAGCGCGCGCAGCACCTTTTGGGGCGTGAAGGGCATGTCGGTGAGCCGTGCTGCGAAGGGCGCGAGCGCGTCGTTAAGCGCATTCATCACCGCCGCCGGCGCGCCGCAGGTGCCGGCCTCGCCCGCTCCCTTGGCGCCGAGATCGGACTCGGACGTGGGCGAGACCACGTGGCCGCAGCGCATGTCGGGCAGCTCCGCCGCCATGGGCACGAGATAGTCCGCCATGGTGGCGTTCAGCATCTGCCCGTCGCTGTCGTACACGCACTGCTCCCAGAGCGCGGCGCCCAGCCCCTGCACGATACCGCCGCGGATCTGCTCGTCCACGAGCAGCGGGTTGATGACGGTGCCGCAGTCCTCGATGCACCAGTGATCCAGCAGGGAGATGAAGCCGGTCTCGACATCGACCTCCAGATACGAAGCCTGCGCGCCGTTGGTGAAGGCGAAGGGGTACTTGCGCGGGACGTAGTGACGGGTAGCAACCAGCTCAGACTGGAAGCCGTCCGGCAGGGTATCGGGCCGGTAGTAGCAGATGCGCCCGACCTCATCGAGGCCGATGCGTTCCTCGCCGCTCGCCCTGTCCACCACGACCCCGCGCTGGATGTCCAGGTTCTCCGCCTCCTCCTGGAGCATAACCGCCGCCGCGCGCAGGATCTGCTGCCTGAGCGCACGACCCGCCTGGGCCACCGCCTCTCCGCCTATGCCGGCCGCGCGCGAGGCCCATGTGCCGCCGCCATAGGGCGTGTGATCCGTGTCGCCAGTGACGATCTTCAGTCGTTCGGGAGGAACGCCGACGGCCGTCGCCGCGACCTGCGAGATCACCGCCTCCATGCCCTGGCCCTGCTCGGTCGCGCCCGTCGCGACGAACACGTTGCCCCTGGCGTCGAGGCGCATCGTCGCCCCGTCCTGGGCGGATATGCGCGCGCCGCCCACGCCGTAGAACATCGCCGACGGGTTCGTAACCTCGATGAAACTGGCAAGACCGATGCCGCGATAGACTCCCTCGGTGCGCAGGGCGTCGCGTTCCGCCTTCAGGGCGTCGTAGTCCATCGCGTCCAGGAGCTTCGCGAGGCTTTCCTGGTGCGAGAGGTTCTCGAAGGGGAGCCCCTGCGCCGACCGGCAGGGGTAGGAGTCGTCCGCGCGCAGGTTCCTCCGGCGAATCTCGGCCGGATCGAGGCCGGTCGCACGCGCCGCAGCATCCACGAGCCCCTCGGTCACCGCGCATTTCACCGGATGTCCGACCGCGCGGTACTGGCACATCATGTTCTTGTTCTGGAAGACGACGGTCGCCTGCGCCCGGTAGTGGTCGAACGCATAGGGGCCGCCCATCAGGTTCACGATCTGGTTCGCCTCGATGCCGCTCGTGCGCGGATACATGGAATAGGGACCGATCCCGCTGAGCGCGTCGATCTCGAACGCGAGAATGGTGCCGTCCTCCCTGACCGCGACCTTCCCCAGGACCCTCTGGTCGCGCGCATGGATGTCGGACAGGAAGCTCTCCAGCCTGTCCGCCACGAACTTGACCGGCCGCTTGAGCAGGAGCGAGAGCCCGACGGTCGCAATCTCGTCCGCATAGGTGTGGACCTTGATCCCGAACGATCCGCCGACATCGCGCGCGATGACGCGGACCCGGTGTTCGTCCAGGCGAAAATGGGTCGCGAGGATGTTCTGGATCATGTGCGGGCACTGGTTGTTGTGCCACACGGTGAGCTGTCCTTCTCCCGGGTTCCAGTCCGCGAGGATGGCGCGCGGTTCGACGCACACCCCGGTGTGCCGGGCAAAGACGTAGGTTTCCTCGACGATATGGTCGGCCTCCGCATAGACCGCCTCGATATCGCCGAAGTCCGCCTTGCGCCGCCAGGCGAGGTTGTCGCCGAGGCTCTCGTGGATGACGGTCGTGGCGGGGTCGAGCGCGGTCTCGGCGTCGGTGACGGGCGGCAGCACCTCCCAGTCGATCTTCACGAGCTCCGCCGCATCCTCGGCCTTCGCGCGGCTCTCGGCGACCACCGCGACCACAGCCTCGCCCTGCCAGGTCGCCGTTTCCAGCGGCAGCGCATACTGCGGCGCGGACTTGAGGCCTTCGAGATGCGTCAGCACGCCGACCCAGGGGTCGTGGATCTCCGCGAGCTCCCGTCCGGTGACGACCGCGATCGCCCCCGGTAGCGCCCTCGCCGCTTCCGCGTCGATAGACCCGATCCGGGCATGCGCGTGGGGAGAGCGCACGAAGGCCGCGTGCCCCGTCCGCCCGCCGGTCTCGATATCGTCGACGAAGGCGCCGCGCCCTTCCGCGAGGCGGGGCGCATTGGGGCGCGGAACGGACCGGCCGATATAGGAGTTCGGGCGATCGAGGAGCCAGCGGTCAGCGACGAGATTGGTCATGACGGGCCTCCTGCGCGCGCGCGGGCCATCTCGAACGCATCCACGATCGCCTCGTAGCCCGTGCACCGGCAGTAATTGCCGGAGATGAATTCGCGGATCTCGTGCCGGCTCGCGTCGGGATTGCGTTCCCTCAGCGCGGCCAGGGTCAGCAGCATGCCGGGGGTGCAGTAGCCGCACTGGAGCGCGTTGCGCTCGACGAATGCCTCCTGGAGGTCGCGGATTTCGCCCGTGTCGCTCAGCCCCTCGATGGTCCAGACATCGGCGCCCTCTGCCTGCGCGGCCAGCATGAGGCAGCCGCGCACGATGCGCCCGTCCACCCGCACGGTGCAGGCGCCGCATACGCCATGCTCGCAGCCGACATGGCTGCCGGTGAGGCCGAGCTCGTCCCGCAGGAAGTCCACCAGGTTGGTCCGCGCCTCGATGCGGCGGGTCGCCTGCTCGCCGTTGACCCGCAGGCCGACTTCGACAGTCCTCTCCATCGCTCCCTCCCTCAGGCCGCCAGCGGACCCAGCACCCGCCTGGCGAGCACCCCGGCGAGATGCCGGCGCGTCGCCGCATCCGCGTTCAGGTCCTCGAAGGGGTCGAGCTCCTCCTTGAGCGCATCGGCGATCCGGGCACCGAGGGCGTCCGACCATCTCTCGCCTTCGAGCAGCGCCGCGCTCCGCACGGCGGAGACCGGCCGCTCGCCCGCCCCGAAGAATACGAGGCGGCCGCGGCCGAACCTGCCGTCCGCCATCTCGACATGGGCGGCGAGCCCGATCATCGCGTAGTCGCCGTGCCGCCGCGCCAGTTCCATGAAGCCCGACTTCCAGCCCGCTTCGATACCCGGAACTTCGATTGCGGTCAGCACCTCGCCTGGCTCGAGGGCAGTCTCGTAAAGGCCTCGGAAGAACGCGTCCGCCGCCACGCTTCGGGTGCCGCTCTTCCCCGCAATCGTCATCCGTGCGCCGAGGGCAAGCGCGCAGGCCGGGAGCTCGGCCGCCGGGTCGGCGAACGCGATGGAGCCGCCGAATGTGCCGCAATTGCGAACCGCTGGATGGGCGATATGCGGCATGGCGCTGGCGATGAGCGGCGCCTGCGAGGCGACGAGGTCCGAGGCCTCCACCTCCGCATGGCGGGTCATGGCGCCGATCCGAAGTCCGTCGTCGGTTTTCTCGATGCCCGCAAGGCCCGGCACGCGGCCGATATCGACCAGCACCTCGGGGGCGGAGAGCCGCATGTTGAGGGTGGCCATCAGGCTCTGGCCGCCAGCGAGGACTCTCGCGTCCTCCCCGTGCTCGTCCAGCACGCCGATGGCGTCTTCGAGGCTCTCCGGCCTGACGTAGGCGAATGGGGCAGGTTTCATGAGCGCGTTCCCCCGCTATTGCGCCGCTTCGTGGTGCCGTATGAGCATCATCGGGATGTCATTCAGCATCACCGGTTAGGGGATGGATGCGAGCGTAGCGTGTTTGGTCCGCATGTCGAAGGGCCGGTCGCCCATCCAGCCCTGCAACGGACTGCACAAGTCTTCGGGCGGTCAGGCCTCGTACAGGTTTCTGGCGACGACATCTTCGTTCCAGTCCAGGCCCAATCCGGGCACATCCGGGATGTGCAAATGGCTGTCCTTGATCTCGTAGGGCCTTTGCAGGATCGGATCGGCCCAGTCCTGCCACTCCAGCCAGTGCGCGCTCTCGGTCGCCCGCATCACATGGGCGCCGACCTCGGGATAGAGGTGAGTCGACATCGGGATACCGGCCGCGCCGGCAATGGCCGCCGCGCGCATCCATCCGGTGACGCCGCCGATGCGCATGAAGTCCGGCATCACGTAGTCGCAGGCCCGGCAACGCAGTGCCTTGTGCAGATCGCGTGGACCGTAAAAGTTCTCACCAATCTGCAGGGGCGTCTTGAGCTCCCGGGCGAGTTGGGCGTATCCGTCGAAATTGTCATAGACGACCGGCTCTTCCAGCCAGGTCAACCCAAGATCGTCCAGCATGTGGCACCGGCGCAAAGCCTCCGCCATGTCCAGACCCTGATTGAAGTCGATCATCAAGTGCATGTCTTCACCAACCGCCCGGCGAACCGCATCGATCGTGGCGAGGTCGTCCTTGGGATCGTCCCGGCCGAGACGCAGTTTCACGCCCTCGAACTGCCCCTCATCCCGGATCTCGACGGCCTCGGCGGCAACTTCGGACGGAGACTTGAGCCAGAGTCCATTGCTGTTGTAGGCGCGCACCGGGCCGGGCGAGGCGCCGAGCAATGTGCACAAGGGCATGCCGGCGGCTCTGGCCAGGGCGTCCCAGGCTGCCATGTCGATGCCGGAAACGGCGATCATTGCCATGCCTTCGTAGCCGACGAAGTGCAGCGACTCTCGCGTGGTTTCAAAGATCTCGGCCGGCGCCAGCCTTCGGCCTTTGAGCATCGCCCCCATGTCGCGCAAGGCCGGCACGAGATAGTTCATCGACTTGACGATGTAGGGCTCCAGATAGGTGCGCCCGACGACCCCTTCCTCGGTCTTCAGATCGATCAGGATAAGCGGCCACTCCGTCATGGTCGCGATCCTGGCGACGACGGGGCGCCTCAGCTTGAGAACGACAGCGCGCACGTCGACGCTGTGGAAGGTCAGTGTTTCGGACGTCATCTATCGGGGCTCCATCGGCGTTGCGGGGGCTCTCAGCGCAATTGGTTTACGGCATTGCCAGCCGGCCACCCAGCTTGGCCGGGAAACCATCAATGCACTAACATTCGGCTTCGGACCAGTCGCCGGGGCAGGTCGAGGAGATGTCCCATGCCTGCCATTCGCAGCCTCGTCATCGGGTTCGGCATCGTCCTGATGCTGACGGCGACCGCCTTTCACTCCCGGGCGGAGATCACCGACCGCGCCGTCACCCGGGCGTTCCTGAGCCTGCTCGTGGGCGATGCGAGCGACACGGCGCGCGCCGCGGAGCTGATCGAGACCCACTGGGAGCCGTCATTCCTGCCGATGGCTCTCGAGGTGATCCGCCTGACCCGCAGCGCCGAGGTCTCCGGCACCCTGGTGCGACTCATGGAAGGGGAGACCGGCGCCGGGCATGGCCGCGACCTCGACGCCTGGCAACGCGAGATGTGGAATGCACCCGAGGCGCGGCACCCGCGCTATGCCGCCTTCAAGAGCGCGCTCTACGGCCTGATCGACCCGCGCTTCTCGGCCTACTTCGACACGGCCGGCGAGGCGCTCATCCGGCTCGACGAGATCGTCTGGGGCGGCGTGCGGCAAGATGGCATCCCGCCGCTCCGCGACCCGGCGATGCTGGCTGCGAAAGACGCCGGCTACATCGAGGACGACCACATCGTGTTCGGCATCTCCGTCAACGGCGACGCCCGCGCCTACCCGAAGCGCATCCTCGGCTGGCACGAGATGTTCGTCGACACCGTCGGCGGCGTGCCGGTCGCAGGCGTGTACTGCACGCTCTGCGGCACCGTGATCCTCTATCGCACCGAGCACGAAGGCGTGCATCACCGGCTCGGCACGAGCGGCTTCCTCTACCGTTCGAACAAGCTCATGTACGACCAGGCCACCCAGTCGCTGTGGAGCACGATGCGCGGCACGCCGGTCGTCGGGCCGCTTGTGGGCAAGGGCATCGTGCTGGAGCGCGGGAGCGTGGTGACGACCACCTGGGGCGAGTGGCGCAGGCGCCACCCCGGAACCCGGGTGCTCTCGCTCGATACCGGCCACCAGCGCGACTACGCCGAAGGGGCTGCCTACCGCGACTACTTCGCGACCGACGAGCTGATGTTCTCGGTCCCGGTCCTCGACAGGCGGCTGCAGAACAAGGACGAGGTGTTCACGCTGCTGCTCGCCCGTCACCCCGAGGCGCCCCTTGCCATATTGGCCGCGTTCCTCGCCGCAACCCCGGTCCATCACGATGAGATCGAAGGCACGGCGCTGGTGGTGCTCACCGATCCGTCGGGCGCGAACCGCGCCTACGCGAGCGAAGACGTGACCTTCACCCGCTACGACGGCGACCGCAGCGTCGAGGACGAATCCGGCATGATCTGGACGATGGACGAGCATGCCTTGACCGCCGAAGACGGGCGCGTGCTCCGCCGAATCCCGGCGCAGCGGGCGTTCTGGTTCGGCTGGTACGCCGCGTTCCCGAACACCCGGCTGGTGCGGTAGCGGGCCGCAGGCCTGGCTCGCCACCGCCCTCGACCGTATCGCCGACCTGCCGTAAACCCGTCGGCGCGAGCTCCTTCCCCGGCACCGAAAGACCGACCGACAGAAGGCGCTCGCCGCGTAAACCGCAGCTATCGACACAGGATTAGGCAATGACGTGGGAGCAGCTCGTTGCATTCAACATTGCCCTGCTTGTTGCCATTGCGAGCCCGGGGCCTGCCCTGCTGATGGTGACGCATACTTCCGTGAGCAGGGGCCGCGCCGCTGGGGTCGCGGCCGGGGTCGGGCTCGGTCTGATGGCTGCCATCTGGACGATGATGGCTCTTCTTGGCCTCGGCGTGGTCTTCGAACTGTTCCCGACGGTCTACATCGGCGCGAAAATCTTGGGAGGCGCCTATCTTCTGTACCTTGCCTACAAGATGTGGAGGAACGCATCGGCGCCCATCGACGCGCGGATGCCGCCGGCAAGACACGCATTCCGGCAAGGCGTTCTCGTCAATCTTCTCAACCCTAAATCCGTACTCTTTGCGGCAGCCGTTCTCGTAGCCGTGTTTCCTGCCGGACTCTCTGTCACCGATAGTTTCGTGATCGTGATCAATCACTTCCTGTTCGAGGTTGCCTTCTATGCGACCCTCGCCTTCTGCATGAGCACGCAGGCAGTCTCGAAGCGTTACATTCGGGCCAAGGCCTACATCGATCGTGGCGCGGCGATCGTCCTCGGTGCGCTGGGCATTCGACTTGTTCTCAGTCGCGGGGAAGCGCCATAGCCGGCAATGGTACGCTTCGGGGGGCGCGACGCCTCGGTCCGGCGGGGCGTGCCGGCAGCGCCGGGCGTGGCATTCGACCGTGTCGGTTCAGCGGGCCGAGCCTGAGAGACCGCGTCCGCCCTTGGCCAGCCACTCCTCGAACTTCTCGGTCAGAGCGACGTGGTGCGTGGCCCACCACTCGGCGTCCGTCTGCAAGGCGTGGGCGAGGTTCTCAGGCGCGGTGGGCAGGTGCGGCTTGGTTTCCTCGGCGACCAGCGCCATCGAGGACAGCCGCGCCGGGCCGTAGGAGATGTATTTCGTCTGCTCCGCGAGTGGCCCCGTGCCCGTCGCGAAGCGAATGAAGTCCAAAGCCTTGTGCAGGTTGTCGCTGCCCTTGACGATGCCCCAGGAATCGATGTCCCAAATCTGGCCGTCCCACAGGATGGCGTAAGGCTTGCCGTCCACCACGATCGGGCGATACATGCGCCCGTTCCACGCCGAGGTCATGACCACCTCGTCCGAATCGAGCAGGCGCAACGGGTCCGCGCCGGACTCCCACCACTCGATGTGGCTCTTGATCCCGTCCATGACCGAGAACGCCTGCTCGAGCCCGTCCTCGGTCTCGAGCGTCGCGTAGACATCCTCCGGCGCGACGCCGTCTGCAATCAGGGCCCATTCGAGGATAACGCGCGGGTCGCGCCGCAGCCCGCGCTTGCCGGGGAACTCGTCCACGTCGAAGAAGTCGGCGAGGCTTGAGGGCGCGCTCTCGCCCGCCGCTTCGACATCATAGGCCACCACCGTCGACCACACGGTCTGCCCGACACCGCAGGGCGTGAATGCACCGGGAATGAAATCGTCCGCCGCTGGCGCGCCGTCATCGCCCGGCGGCAGAGTGCCGTGGTCGATCGTCTCGAGCAGGCCTTCGCGGCAGCCCCGGATCAGGTCCGAGAGCTCGAAGTCGACCACGTCCCAGGTCACGTTCTCGGTCTCGACCTGCTCGCGGATCTCCTTCAAGCCGCCGTTGTAGGTTTCCATCCACACCCATTCGCCGCTGAGCAGGCGGTAGGGCTTCACGTAGGCCAGCATCTGGCTCCTGGTGTAGGCGCCGCCCCAGGAGACGATGGTCAGCTCCTTGGTCGGTGCCACGACCCGGTCTTCCGCCGGCTCGTCCTCGGCAAACGCGGGGACCGACGTCAGCAAGGCGATTGACAGGGCAAGGGCCCCGATCCCCCGACAAGATGCCATCTCCGCTCCCCCTCTCGTTCGAGCCTCGAGTAATCGCACGGCAGCGAGATTCAGCGTTGAAGGTCACTCTTCAAGCTGGTGCCGTCCGGTGCCTTGCCATCGCTCGGCATGGGCACGGCGCTCGGGTCTTCATGCAAGGACTTGATGATGCCGTAGGTCATCATGAGCAGGATGACGCTGACCGGCAGGGCCGCGGCGATGGAGGCGGTCTGAAGCGCCTTCAGGCCGCCAGCGAGCAGCAGCACCGCCGCAACGAACCCTTCTCCCAGTCCCCAGACGATGCGGAACTTCCGCGGCGGGTTGTCGCTGCCCATGCTGAGCATGGTGGTGATGACGAGCGTTCCCGAATCCGAGGAGGTAATGAACCACGTCGCCAGCAGGAAGGTCGCGAGCGCGGCCATGATCCAGTTCAGCCACGTGATGCCCGTCACCAGGTCTATGGTGCCGTAGAGCGCGGCGGGCAGGTTCCAGTCCCGGACCAGCTGGGCGACACCGGCGGTGCCGACGCCGCCGGTCGCGTGCAACTCCGCGTAGATGGCGTTGCCTCCGAAGATGCAGAGCCACAGGAACGCGATGGTGGTGGGCACGAACATCACGCCGACCATGAACTCGCGGATCGTACGCCCGCGGCTGATCCTAGCGATGAACATGCCGACGAAGGGAGCCCAGGAGATCCACCAGCCCCAGTAGAAGATCGTCCACCCGCCCTGCCAGGCCGATGCGCCCTCGGAATTGAAGATCTGGAATCCCATGGGAATGACGTTCCAGAGATAGTCGCCGACAGAGGTGACGAACAGGCCGAGCAACCACTTCGTCGGACCGCCGAACAGGAAGAAGGCGACCAGCACGATGCTGAGCCAGATGTTCCACTCCGAGATGATGCGGATTCCCTTGCCGACCCCGGATACCGCCGACAATGTTGCGATGATCGAGATGATCACGATCAGGATGACCTGCGTGATTATGCCGGGGTCGATCCCGAAGAGATGATTGAGCCCGGTCGCCATCTGGCTCACGCCCAGGCCGAGTGAGGTCGCGACGCCGAACACGGTCCCGAACACGGCGAGCAGGTCGACCGCGTGGCCGACGGGACCGTAGATTCTGTTGCCGATGACGGGGTAGAGCGCCGAGCGCAGCGTCAGCGGCAGCTTCTTGCGGAAGCCGAAATAGGCCAGGCACAGGCCGACGATCACGTAGACCGCCCAGCCGTGAAATCCCCAGTGGAAGTAGGTGACCCGCATGGCGAGAACCGCGCGGGCCTCGTTCATGTCGTTGACGCCGGCCTGATCGGCAAAGGGATTGTTCGGGTAGCCCCAAGGCATGGTGTTGTCGAAATAGAACAATGGCTCGGCGATGCTGAAGAAGAGCAGCCCGATGCCGACGCCGGCCGAGAAGAGCATCGCGAACCAGGAAAAGGTGCTGAACTCCGGCTTGCTGTCGTCGTCGCCCAGCTTGATGCGCCCGAAGCGGCTGAACATCAGATAGAAGCAGGCGAAGAGCATCACGACGAGCGCGCTCATGTAGTACCAATTCAGCGCATGCTCGATCCATCCGCGGATGGCCGAATAGATGCCGTCGGCAACGTCCACGAAGAGCGCCGTGAATACGACGAAGGCCGCAATCATGCCCTTGGACGCCAAGCCCATGCCGGGGTGCAGCCCCTTCCAGAGCCCCCGATCGGCGACATTCTTCGGCATCTTGTCTGGCACCGCCCTCACCCCTCTCGGTCAGCCTGCATCGGCATCCGACTCCGGCGCGGTTCCGGGTCAGGCAGAGCCGCGAAGAGCGCGTCCCTCCGCCTCCCATGCCTGGCGACAATCGTACGGGCCGGCCAGTCGCTCAACGACCTCCAATACTTTCGGCGAGTCCGAAAGCCCCAACAATGCAAACAAGACTACTGCAAAGGTGAACCGATTCTCTCGGTTCCGAGGCGACGGCAATTGCCGCCTATAGTCATGGTAGCCTATGTGCCACAGACTTACGATGCGCAGAATGGCCGGTCGGATGCAGAATTTGCAATAGTCTCACGATCGGCATTTCGGCATCTTCAATAAACATGCAGGAAACCTGAGGGGAGGGAGAAGGCTCATGAGAACGCTCGCGGCAGCTGTTGTTCTGGCACTCCTCGCGGCGATGCCTGCGCTCGCGGCGGAGAAGCTGCGTGTCGCCACGACCGGCGGCTATCCTCCCTTCGCCTACGCCAACGATGCCGGCGAGATCGCGGGCTTCGACGTCGACATCGCGCTTGCGCTCTGCACGGAGCTCGGTGCCGAGTGCGAGATCGTGCTGGAGGAATGGGAGCGCCTGATCCCGGAGCTGCGTGCCGGGAGCTTCGATGCGATCGCAGCCAGCATGTCGATCACGGAGAAGCGGCGCGAACTGGTGAGCTTCACGGAGCGCTACTACAGCAACGTGGTCCGCTTCGTGGCGCGCAAGGGCTCCGGCTTCGACCCGGGCGACGCGGCGGGCAAGACCATCGGCGCGGCCCGCGCCACCATTGCCTCCAACTGGCTGGAGGCGAACCTGGCCGGTACGGCGACCATCAAGCTCTATGCCGCCCATGAGGAGCTCCACGGGGACCTCGTCGCCGGTCGTCTGGATGCGATGTTCGGCGACGGCCTGGGCTCGCACGCCTGGCTTCAGGGACCCGAGGGCGCCGGCTTCGAGTTCGTCGGCGAGGGATACCGGCTGGACGAAGGGATCGGCATCGCGGTGCGCCACGAGGACACCTCACTCTTGTCACGCCTGAACGGTGCGCTCGCGGCCATCCTCGCGAATGGCACCTACGAGCGGATCAACGCCCGCTATTTCCCGTTCAGCATCTACTAGAGCAACTTCCGACCTTGGAGAATCTTTGGATTTTTCAATCGCTTGGACTTGTGATTCAAGATGCGGGCCGGCGAAGGAGACCAGCTAGGATGACGCGACCTCTTTCGAATGACCTGCGTCGCCGGGTGGTGACGGCAGTCGTCGATGGCGGCGGCGCGTGGTGGAGCCACCTCAGGCCGCAACCGTGTCCAGTCTTGGACACTCGGAGAGCAACGACATGACGACACGAAGGCTGGTCCTCTGGGGCGCCGGCACGATGCGGACTCACCGGACCCTGTGGCTCGCGGAAGAATTGGGCCTCGAGTACGAGCACCGCCCGATCGGCCCGCGCACCGGCGAGACCAAGACCAACGAGTTCCTGGCGATCAACCCGCGGCACAAGATCCCGGCGATGGTCCACGGCGACGTCTGCCTGACCGAGAGCGCGGCGATCATGACCTACATGACCGAGACCTTTCCGGTGCCGGATCATGTCTACGTGCCCGACGACACGCTCGGGCAGGCGCGGCTGCTCGAATGGTGCTTCTTCACCATGAGCGAGCTCGACGCCAACGCGATCTACAGCATCCGGCGCCACGGCGACCTGGTCCAGGAATACGGCGCCTCGCCGGTCGCCGTCCGCGCGGCCATCGAATACTTCGATCACCAGCTCGACTGCATGGAGGAACGGATCGCCGGCACCGGCCCCTTCCTGATGGGGGAGAAGATCAGCATCGCCGACATTCTTTTCATGTCCTGCCTGGATGCCGCCGAGCACTACGAACTCGCCTTGCCGGACTACCTGCGCGACTACCGCAGCCGCATGCGGGCGCGTCCCGCCTACGCGGAGACCTATCCGCGCAACTATGGCGGGCGCAGCGCGCCGGAGGTCTGAGCCATGCCCGGCCCGCTCGACGGCATCCGCGTGCTCGACCTGACGACCATGGTCTCTGGCCCGGTGGCGACCATGATGCTCGCCGATCAGGGCGCCGACGTGATCAAGATCGAAGCGCCGGCGGGCGACATCATGCGGCAGTACGGTGTCGTCCACCTCGGCATGTCCGCCACCTTCCTGTCCTGCAACCGCTCGAAACGCTCGCTCTGCGTCGACCTCAAGACCGCAGAGGGGCTCGCCATCGTCCGCAAGCTCGCGGCAACCGCCGACGTGCTGGTGCAGAACTTCCGCCCCGGCGCGATCGAGCGCATAGGGCTCGGCGAGGACATCGTTCGCGAGCTCAATCCCGACATCGTCTTCGTCTCGATCAGCGGCTTCGGCGAGTCGGGGCCCTACGCGCACCAGCGGGTCTACGATTCGGTCATCCAGGCGCTTTGCGGACTCTGCGACATCCAGACCGACAACGAGACAGGCCGCCCGCACATGGTGCGCACCATCGTGCCCGACAAGACGACATCGCTGACCGCGGCGCAGGCGATCACGGCGGCGCTCTTCGCGCGCGAGCGCACCGGCAGGGGCCAGCACGTCCGCCTCGCCATGCTCGACGCCATGGTCGCCTACCTATGGCCCGAGGCGAGCTCGCCGCTCACCTTCCTCGACAACGAGCAGGATCCGGCGCAGGAGCAGGCGGGGCCCGATCTGATCTTCCGGACCGCCGACGGCTATATCACTGCGGCGGCGGTCACAGACGCGGAATGGGCGGGAATGTGCCGCGCCTTCGGCCGCGAGGAGCTGATCGAAGACCCGCGCTTCAAGACCGCCGCCGCGCGCGGCCACAACCGGACCGAGCGCCGGACGATCATGAACCGGGAGATCGCCAAGTGGCCGACGGGGGAAATTCTCGCGCGTCTCGACCGCGAGGTCGTGCCCGCCGCGCCTGTGCTCAAGCGTGCCGAGGTCATCGCGGACGCCCAGGTGGTTGAGAACGGGATCATCGAGGTCCGCGAGGACCCCGACCTCGGCCCGGTGCGCCAGCCGAGGCCGGCGGCCCGTTTCACCGAAACCCCGGCCGAGATCCGGTCTGTTGCCCCCAGGCTCGGCGCCGACAACGCCGCGATCCTCGAAGAGCTCGGCTACGACGAAGCCGACATCGCCCGGCTCGCCGAGGACCGGGTGGTGCACCGGCAGGAGCCCCAGGCCGGCTAACCGCTGCTGTTGGACGCCCTTGTGCGCAGTTCGGCATGGCGGCGGAGGTCGGGCCAGCCATACGCACACTCGCTGAGGACGACGCCGTGGAAGGGCTCCTCGCGTGTCGCGATGAGAGTGCCGCCCATGGCCTCGTAGAAAAAGCGAGCCGGGTTCTCCGCCAGGACCCAGACCAGGGCGCTCCGACAGCCGTCACCCCGTAACGCCGAGAACAGCGCGCCGAGCAGACCCCGACCCAAACCGGCACCCTGATGATCCGGCAGGACATAGAGCGTGTAGACCTCCCCGTCATGGGGCAGGTTCGTCGGCCGCGCACGGCCGGCATTGGCAAAACCGACGATGCGGGAGTCCGGTCCCTCAGCCACGCGCGTGATCGAGTCCGCCCCCTCGTCGCGCAGGATCCGGTGCCAGTTCTCGCTGTGGCTCGTGCGGGACAGGCCCAGAAGCGTCTGATCGGGAATCAGCCCGGCATAGGTGTCACGCCACGTCTCGACCTGGACGTCGGCGATCGCAGAGGCGTCCGATAGGGCCGCTGGTCTGATCCGCACCATGATCACCGGATAGCACAAGCGACCGCCGATGCGAACGCCGCGGACGAGCCAGGACCGGGTCACATCGGCTCGTGCGTCACGGACCTCGGACTGAGCGCAAATTCCCTCAACGCTGGCGATCTGTGGGCAGCGTGGCGGAAGAGCCGAGCACGGCCGACTACTGCGATTCCTCCATCTTCATCTCTTCGTGATCCATGTCGCCGCAGTGGTCCTTCATCTCTTCGTGCATGTGCTCGTTTTCGCCGGAGGCCCCGCCGAAGTGCAGTTTCTTGACGACGCGGTCCCTGGTCGGGCCGCTGACGTCGAGGGTGAGCGCCCACTCACCGTGCATCTCCAACTCAAGAGTGGCGGTGTAGTGGCCCGGCATCGAGCCTGCCGCCGCCTTCACGGGCCGCACGTTGTGCGCCAAGGGCATGGACGGCATGTCGGCTTTGACGACGACCTCGGCGCCCTCCACGGGCTCGCCGCTCTTCTTGCCCTGGAGCATGATCATGCAGTCGTAGGTCAGCTTCTCCGCCGTCGCCCTACAGCTCACATCGGCCGCCACGCGCTCCCCCGCCATGGCGACACCGCTCGCCATCAGCATGGCCGACAGCGCTAGCACTGCAGTCAAGGTACGCATCGCTCACCCTCCTCCTTTCAGGCCCAGATAGGCGCTGACCAACAGCTCGTGCTCGGCAAGCTCCGCTGCTTTGCCATCCAGAATGATACGCCCGCTCTCGAGCACGTAGCCCCTGTCGGCGATCGCGAGCGCCTGTCGCACGTTCTGCTCGACCAGAAGGATCGTCACCCCTGCGTCCCTCAGCCTGGGGATCAGGGCGAAGACCTCTTGCGCCGCGATCGGCGCGAGGCCGAGCGAGGGCTCGTCGAGCATCAAGAGCTTCGGTCGCGCCATCAGCCCGCGGGCCAGCGCCAACATCTGGGCCTGGCCGCCGCTCAGCGCCGCGCCGCGCTCGTCGAGGCGATCCCGCAGCATGGGGAAGAACTCCAGCACACGGTCGATATCCGCTTCGGCCTTGGCGTGGCCGGCCACATTGTAGGCGCCCAGCCGCAGGTTCTGCGCGATCGTCAGCCCGCCGAAGATCAGGCGACCTTCCGGCACCTGCACGATCCCGCGGCGCATGATCCGGTGCGGCGGCAGGCGGGTGATCGGCTGGTCATGGAAACGAACCTGCCCGCCGGCCGGCCGCTCGATCCCGCATACCGCGTGCATGGTCGAGCTCTTGCCGGCGCCGTTGGCCCCGATCAGGGCGACGATCTCGCCCTCCTCTACGACCAGGGAGACGCCCTGAACGGCGCGCACCTTGCCGTAGCTGACCTGCAGGTCGCGGACCTCAAGCATCGACCGCATCCCGGCCAAGATAGGCCTCGAGCACATCGGTCTGCTGCAGGACACGGTCCGGCGGGCCGTCCGCGATCTTGCGGCCGAAATTGAGGACGCAGAGGCGCTGGCACAGCGCCGAGATCAGGTCGAGCTTGTGCTCGATGACGATGCAGGCGCGCCCCGGCACCGCGAAGTCCCGAATGAGAGCGGCCATCTCCGCCGTCTCCGTCGGGGTCATGCCGCCTGCCGGCTCGTCGAGCAGCAGCAGTGCCGGGGAGCGCGCGAGCGCCCGGGCCAGTTCGAGCCGGCGCTGATCGGGGAGCGGCAGGCTGCCCGCGAGGGCATCCCGCCGATCCGCGAGGCCGACCGCGTCGAGCAGCCGGTCGACCTCGGCCCTGCGCCCCCGCTCGGTCGCGGACCGGTTCGACAGAAGCCCCAGAGGTCCGACGCCGGGCAGGCTGTGCTGCGCCACCCAGACATTGTCGCGCACGCTCATGCGCTGGTAGATGCGGAGGTTCTGGAAGGTTCGCGCGATGCCGAGGCGGACGATCCCGGCCGGCGTGCGGTGGGTGATGTCCTCATCGCGCAGGACGACGCGGCCCGAATCCGCGGCATGAACGCCGGTGATCACGTTGAAGAGCGTCGTCTTGCCCGAGCCGTTGGGGCCGATGAGGCCGACCACCTCGCCGTCTGCGACCGCGAGATCGAGCGCCTCCAGGGCGGCGACGCCCCCGAAGGACCGGCTCAGGCCCTCAATTCTCAGCACGGACCAACCCTCGCCAGCGCCCGCGCAACCAGTGCACGGCGGCTTCGTCCAGCAGCCCGCGGGGCCGCACGATGAGCAGCACGGCGACCAGGCCGCCGAAGACGATCATGCGGTAGCCGGAGATCGCGCGGATCGATTCAAGCAGGCCGATATCGATGGCGACGCCGATCAACGGCCCGACCGCCGTGCCCAGCCCGCCGATCAAGCCGTAGGCCAGGGCGTGCACGCCCAGCATGACGTTGAAGATCTTGGGCTCGACGTAGGTCGCGAGGTGGGCGTAGAGCGCGCCCCCGATGCCGGCGACGATGCCTGCCATGACGACGGCTAGAATCTTGTATGCGTTGACGTTCAGCCCCTGCATCTCGGTCAGCAGCGGGTCTTCGCCGATCATCCGGAAGATGGCGCCGAGGCGGGAACGCTCGAGGATGAGAAAGCCGATGAGCACCACCGCCAGCAGCCCGTAGATGATCAGCAGGTACTCGAAGTCCGAGACGTTGCTGTCGTAGATGGCGCGGATGTCGCGGAAGCCGTCGGAGCCGTCGGGGCCGACCAGCTCACCGTCGATCTCCACCTGGTATGTGAAGATCTCGAAGATCAGCCGCACCATCTCGGCGAAGGCGAGCGTCGCCACCGAGAAGTAGAGCCCGCGCAGCCGGACCGTCGGGATCGCCACCACCAGTGCTGCCACCCCGGCCAGCAGCGCGCCCCACAGAAGCCCGAGCCAGATCGGCCAGCCCCACATCGCGGTCGCGATGCCCGAGCCGTAGGCGCTGACGGCGAAGAACGCCTGCTGACCGAAAGAAATCTCGCCGACCACGAGCAGGAGATAAGCCGACAGCGCGATGAACGAGATCATGCCGATGTTGGAGAGAACCGCGATGAGATAGATGTCGTCCATCGCTCAAACGCGCCGTGTCGCCGCCAGTTCGCGCTCGACGGCGAGCTGGCCCATGAGGCCGCCCGGCCGAAAGACCAGGAACAGGAAGAGCAGGAAGTAGGCCGAGAGATCGCGGTATTCGGTGCCCAGGTACCAGATGCTCTGGGCTTCCACGACGCCGAGCAGCAGCCCGCCGAGGATCGCGCCCGGGATCGAGCCCATGCCGCCCAGCATCATGGCGATCAGCCCCTTGAAGGTCGCCCAGAGCCCGAAGAGCGGCGTGATCTGGCCGTCCGCGCTGACGATGAGATAAGCGGCGACGCCGCCGAAGGCCGACGCGATGACGAAGGCCAGCGACATGACCGCGCCGACATTGATGCCCATGAAGAGCGCCGCCCGCGGGTTCTCGGAAACAGCCCGCAAGGCCAAGCCGAAACGCGTGTGCTGCAGCAGCCAATGGAGAAAGACCGTCATGGCTGCCGCACAGGCGAACATCACGACGTTCTCCAGCTTGAAGAAGAACGGGCCCAACTCGACCGGATCCGCCGTCACCAGGGGCGGAAAGGGGTAGGTCCGGTCGGGAAACACCACGGTCACGATCTCTTCGAGCTGCATCCAGATGACGAAGCTCGAGACCATCGACGCGACCGCTGCGCCCCGGCGAATGGCCCGGAAGCAGAGGCGCTCGACGTAGATTCCGACGATCACGGCCCCCACCACGGTGGCCGCGGCGATCGCCACGGCGTTGGCCTTGAACTCGAGATAGACCAGCGTGCCGACGAACGCGCCGACCATGATCGACGGCCCGTAGGAGAGGTTGAGCCGGCGCATGACGCCGAAAATCAGGGTGAATCCTATGGCAAGCAGCGCATAGGACGAGCCCAGCATGACGCCGTCGAGGCAGTTCTGGATGAAATCAACCACCGGCCTCTTCCCGCGCCGCTGTCGGAGGTCCGGCCATCGGCGTCAGCCGCTCTGGTGCGTTGTCCCGCCGGGGTGGCCCCTATCCTGTGCCGCCCGTTCCCGCTGCGGGCCCTTTCCCAGATAGGCGCGCTGGATCACTTCGTGCTCGGAGAGCTGCCCGGGCTTGCCGCTGAAGGACACCTGCCCCTGCTCCAGCAGGAAGAAGTGATCGGCCACCTGCAGCGCCATGTGTGCGTTCTGCTCGACCAGGAAGATCGTGGTGCCGTCTGCGTTCAAATCGCTGATGATCCGGAATATCTCCTCGACGACCAGCGGCGCGAGACCGAGCGAGGGCTCGTCCATCATCAGTAGCTTCGGCCGTGCCATCAGTGCGCGGGCGACGGCCAGCATCTGCTGCTCCCCCCCGGAAAGCGTACCCGCCAACTGCTTCGTCCGTTCCTCCAGCCTGGGAAAGCGTGTGAATACGTGGTCGATGTCCTGGCGCACCTTCGCCTTGCTCTTGCCGAGCCGGAGATAGGCGCCGGCGACCAGGTTCTCGTGCACGTTCATGTCGGGAAAGACGAGCCGGTTCTCCGGCACCAGCGCGATGCCCCGGCGGACGATCCCGCTCGGCTTCATGCCGGTAATGTCTCGGTCGAGGAAGCTGATGGTGCCGCGTCTCGGCCTCACGATCCCGGCGATGGTCATCATCAGCGTGGTCTTGCCGGCGCCGTTCGGGCCCAGCAGGCAGGTGATCCCGCCCTCTTCGACCGAGAGATCGACACCGCGCAGGGCTTCGATACTGCCGTAGGCGGCGGCGATGCCGTTGACCTCAAGCATGCGCCGTCTCCACGCTGCCGCCGAGATAGGCCTGCTGGACCGCCACGTCCTCCTGAATTTCGGCCGGCAGGCCTTCGGCGATCTTGCGCCCGAAGTTGAGTACGGCGATGCGGTCGGTCACGCCCATGACGAGCTCCATGACGTGCTCGACCAGGACGATGGTCATGCCCGCCTGCTGAAGGGTGCGCAGGCGCCCGTCGAGCGCGTGCACCTCCTCCAGGTTCATGCCGGCGGCGGGCTCGTCGAGCAGCAGGAGCCGGGGCTTGGTGGCAAGCGCGCGGGCCAGCTCCAGGCGGCGCTGCTCCCCGAATGCCAGGTTGGCGGCGAGCTCGTTCCGCTTGTCGGTGAGACCCGCGAAGGCGAGTTGCTCATCCACCACGTCGCGCTCCGCGCCCGAGCCGAAGAACCATCGCTTCGCGAAATTCTCGCGGCGGCGGTCCTCCACCGAGTTCTGCGCGACCCAGAGGTTTTGCCAGACCGTGAGGTGGTCGAAGAGGCGGATGTTCTGAAAGGTGCGCGCCACGCCCGCTGCCAGCACGCGGTGCGGCTGTGCGCCGGTGATGTCGCGATCTGCGAAGACGACCCGCCCACGGGTGACCGACACGACACCGCAAATCAGGTTGACCGTGGTGCTCTTGCCCGAGCCGTTGGGGCCGATCAGGCCGAAGATCTCACCCTCTTCCACCCTGAGGTCGAGCTCGTCGACGGCATGGACGCCGCCAAAGTGCTTGGTGAGCGATGTGAGCTCCAATATCGGCATCACGTTAGTTGCGCGTGAACAGCCCGCGGACGAGCTT
The DNA here is from genome assembly GCA_965207055.1 of Alphaproteobacteria bacterium. Taxonomy (GTDB): domain Bacteria; phylum Pseudomonadota; class Alphaproteobacteria; order UBA828; family UBA828; genus WTGU01. The sequence goes on from CBDBLP010000002.1 coordinate 1,176,324, forward strand.
CACGGAGCGCTCGTCGATCAGCCCGCGCGGCTGGATGTTCATGGCGAGCACGATCAACGCCCCGAACAGCAGGTTTCGCCAATCGCCCATGAAACGCAGGCCTTCGACGAGAATCCCCTGGATGAAGATCACCGCCACGAGCGTGCCGAAGACATTGCGCAGCCCGCCCAGGATCGGATAGGCGATGGCGAAGGTCGCCAGCATGACGCCGAAGTTCAGATGCTCGATGTGGGTCGTGTAGTGGGCGTAGATCGCGCCGCCGATGCCGGCGATGAAGCCGCCGGCGGCGAAGGCGCCGACCTTCACCGCCGTCAGGTTGATGCCGACGCTCTGGGCCGCCAGCTCGTCCTCGCCGACTGCCCGCAGCACGGCGCCGGCCCTGGACCGGTCGGTCCACCACAGCGCCAGCATGACGAGGGCGACAATGATCCAAATGAAGATCGCGACGTCGAGCGTGCTCCAGCCGTTCTCGGGAAAGAAGCGGATCTGCTTGAACCCTTCGCCGCCCTGAGGCCCGACCGTGATGCCCTCCTTCGCGATCTGGTAATCGAAGTTGAACCAGAACAGGCGGATGAACTCGCCGAAGGCGATGGTCGCGACCACCAGCATCAGGCCCTTAATCCTGAGCGCCGGAAAACCCACGATTCCGGCGACGATGCCGGCGAGAGTGGCAGAGACCAGCAGGGCCGGGATGATGTGCCAGCCCGCCAGAACCGTCAGCATTGCCGAGACATAGGCGCCGATGGAAAAGAAGCCCGCCTGAGCCAGCGTAACCTGGCCGGTCTGCAGCACGACATAGGCGGAAAGCCCCAGGATCGTGTGCACGCCGATGATCTGAAGGAGCCCGAAGAAGAAGTCCATCGCCCTTCCCCCGCTCAGTCGCGCGCCACCGAGCGCGAGAAGATGCCGCCCGGCCGGAACACCAGGAACACGAAGAGCAGCAGCATCACGTACATGTCCCGTTCGGTGACCCCTCTGAAAGCCAGGAAGAAGTTCTCGAAGGCGCCGACCGCGAGGCCGGCGATGATCGCACCCGGGATACTGCCGAGGCCGCCGATGACACAGACGATGAGCCCCTTGACCGTGATCGGCACGACCAGCAGGGGCGAAAGCACGCCGACCGAGGCGCCGATCATGGCGCCGGCCAGCCCGCCCAACATGCCGGTGATGACGAAGGTCAGCGCGTTCGTGCGGTCCAGGCTGATGCCGGCGAGCTGCGCCGCGACCGGCTGTTGCGCCACCGCCCGCGTCGCGATGCCGAGGCGCGTCCGATAGAGCATGAACATGAGCACGACCATGGCGATCAGCGAGAGGACGAAGATGAAAACCAGATCGCCGCGCAGGCCGAAATCGCCCCACTCGATATAAATGTCAGCAAAGAGCGCCGGATAGGGCTGGGGCATCCCGTCGGTCGCGTGGACCACGATCTCGTCGATCAGGATCAGCATGCCGACGGTGGCCATCAGCGTCGCGAGCGGGCTGGCCAGCGGAATGAAGCGGAAATTGGCGAGGTAGATCAGGAACGCGATCGCGCCCGAGCCGATGGCGGCGATGAGGAACGTGACCAAGGCGGGCAGCGGCACATAGGCGGCCACCGCGATGCTGACGTAGGCGCCGGCGATGGAAGCGGCGCCATAGGCCAGGTTGATCTTGTGCATCACCCCGAAAATCAGGGTGAAACCGATGCCAATGAGCGCGTAGATGGAGCCGAACAGCAGGCCGTCCGTGATCGACTGAAAGAAGTCGAGCCAGTCCACCCGATCATCCCCCGCACAAGAGGCGTCGGCGAATAAGGGGTGGGTGCGCGCCGGCGATGGCTGCGCGCACCCGCCCGAAAACGATTACTGCGACGGGTCGTGGAGGATGGCCCACTCACCCGCCTGGGCGTGCACGTAGAGATAAGGCTTGATCGCCTCGCCCTCGTCCGTGCGCTGGATCTTGCCGAGCAGCCCGTCGGTTTCCTTCAGGTTTGCCAGCCCGTCGCGGACGTTGCGCCGGTCCGCATCCACCGAATCGCCGTCGGCCGTGATCCCCACTGCCTCCATCACGCTCTTGAGGATCATCACGATCTCCCAGGCGGCGGCGCTGTGCAGGTCGGCGCTCCCATCGTGCTTCGCCGCCGCGTCGGCCGCAGCCTTGGCGGCATCCGTGACCGGCGCGAAGCTGGTCGGGATGATGATGCCCTCGGCCTGCTCCGAGCAGCCCTGCAGCGTCTCCATGCTTGACGAGCTGGTGAGCCCGACCAGCAGCTGCGGCTTGACCCGCTGGCGCTTCATCTCCTTCAGCACGCCGCAGGTCGTGAAGGGATGGGCCGAGATGGCGACGATATCGGCCTTCGCCTTCTTCATCTGGCGCACCTGGGTGGTGAAGTTCGTGTCGTTCAGGAGCCACTTGGACTCGCCGAGAACCTCGTAGCCCGCCTCGGGCGAGCGCTCCTTCATCACCTTGTGCCAGGTGAAGCGGGAATGGGCGAAGTCCTCCTCGACACCGCCATAGACGGTCTTGAGATCCGGATGCTCCGTGCTGATCCACTGGAACAGCGACTTGTACATCTCGCTTTCGTTAGGAACATTGCGGAACGCCCACTGGGAGATCTTCGCCAATCCGCCCTTGATGGCGGTATCGGTGAAGACCGGGATCTGCAGCCCGGAATCGCCCGCATCGTCGACGTTTTTCTGCAGGATGCCGAAGAGCGGCTCGGCGACGTTCGAGCAGGTCGGGCCGATGGCGACGACCGCATCGCTGCCGGCAATTCGGCGCAGCACCGAAATACCCTCTTCCGCGTTGCAGCGATCGTCGTAGAACGAAAGCTCCATCATCGCCATGGAACCATCGGCCAGCTTGACGCCGCCCGCGGCATTCACGGCTTCGATCGCGCCGTTCAGCACCGCTTCCGTGTTGACGCCGAACGAGCGAACGACGCCGGATTTGGCGCCGAAGCCGGCGATCTGCACCGTCTTTTCCGCAGAGAACGCCTCGCTTTGCGCCCCGAAGCTCGCAGCCACGGCAAGCGCAGCGACGGCACCCAGCCTGACTAGCTTGTTATCCAACATTTCCTTCCCCCTGTTTCGATGTCATTGGAAAGTGATCCAACCGGCTCCGTGCAGGTCGGAACTCGCGCTTCAAACCGCCACGAACGGATTATCCGCCACGGCCGGCACGTCATTGGCCCAATCTTATATCCGGCCCGTCGCCACAGATAGCGAGAATTCGCCGCATATGGGCGTCGAGTTGGTTATGGGGACAGAGCGACCGGTGCTCCAGGTCGACTCGGGCTAGCGTCTGCTCGGCATGCCCTCGTCATGGGGGATGTCGGGGTGCAGGAGATCCCAGGGCTGCGCGCTTGCTGCGTAGATTTCGCGGCTCGGCCGGTACCAGCTGGGGTCGTCCAGGCTCCCCGCGTACAGCACCCGAACCGCCGTGTTCGCTCCGTTCACGAGGAACAAGGGCGAGCCGCATGCCGGGCAGAAGCCTCGCCGCATGGGGTGTCCCCTGTCCGAGGGTCTCTCGAACCAACTCGGCTCCCCGCGGAGCAGCGAGAACTCGCCTTCCTTCACCATGACGGCCGGAAAATAGGCGCTGCCGGTCGCCTGCTGGCAGGCGGTGCAATGGCAGTTGCCCATGTAGCGCGGTGGTCCCGTACACTCGTACCGTATCGCGCCGCAGGCGCAGCCGCCGCCGAAGGGGACATCCATGGCTCTTTCTCCTGGTGCGTCGTCGCCAGAGTATACCTACGTCCGAACCGGCCCGACATTCACCAGCGCGGCAACTTCAGACGCGCGCCGCGGCAATCGGGGGTGCCATCTCGAACGCCCGTCCTCTCGTTGCCACGGAAAATGGTAAAGAGGGTCGGGACTACGGCGTCAGGCCGCAGGTCGAATTGGGAGAAACCATGAGCAACAAGGCCGCCGTCATCCACGAAAAAGGCCCGCCCGACGTCTTCCGCTGGGAGGACTGGCCGGTCGGCGAGCCGGGGCCGGGCGAGGCTCTGATCCGCCACGGCGCCGTCGGGGTGAACTATATCGACACCTACAACCGGCGCGGCATGCCGCATCCGTGGCCGGTGCCGCCGCTGCCCCTGGTCCTGGGAATCGAGGGCGCAGGCACGGTCGAAGCGGTGGGCGAGGGCGTGACGGAGTGCGCGGTCGGCGACCGGGTCACCTATGCCAGCCCGCCGCACGGCGCCTACGCGCAACGCCGGGTGATGCCGGCCAGGCGGCTGGTCAAGCTGCCCGACGGCATTTCCGACGAAGACGCGGCCGCCGTGACGCTCAAGGGCCTCACCGCCCAGTATCTCTTGCGCCGAACCTACCGGGTGCAGCCGGGCGATCCGGTGCTGGTTCATGCGGCGGCAGGCGGCATGGGGTTGATCCTCTGCCAGTGGGCCAGGCATCTGGGTGCTGTCGTGATCGGCACGGTTTCGACCGACGAGAAAGCGGAACTCGCCAAGGCCCACGGTGCCGACCATGTCGCCGTCTATTCGCGCGAGGATTTCGTGCCACTGGTCATGGAGGTGACGGAGGGCAAGGGCTGCCCGGTGGTCTACGAAAGCATCGGCAAGGACACCTTCACCCGCTCGCTGGACTGCTTGCGCCCGCTCGGCATCATGGCGAGCTACGGCCACGCCTCGGGCGCGCCGGACCCGGTCGATGTGGTGGAGCTGGGCGCGCGCGGCTCGCTGTTCGTTACCCGTCCTGCGCTCATGCACTACATGGAAGAACGCGAGGACCTCGTCGGTGCGGCGCAGGAGCTGTTCGACGTCGTTTCATCAGGGGCGGTGACGATTACCATCGGCGACCGTTATCCGCTGCGCGAGGTCGCTGACGTGCACCGCGCCATCGAGGAGCGGCGCACCACCGGCTCGATGGTGCTCCTGCCCTTCGCATAACGCGTTTCCCATCCGCCGCGCCTTCGGCCGGCGCTCGCGCCGGAATCCAACCCTGTTGTTCGTGTTCGATTGATAACGGCGCCGATATGGTGTATGGCTTTGCCAGTTTACGAGGTCGTCGTCGCTCTCGTGATTGACCGTTTCGACGGTTGGCCAAGACACTTCCACGACATTGTGAACAAACTCCAGGTGCGCCCGCATGAAGCGGCGCACCGCCCACACGTCGTGAAAGGATACGATAATGGCTGAAGGTACCGTGAAATGGTTCAACGCGGTCAAGGGTTACGGTTTCATCACACCCGAGAACGGTTCGCAGGACGCATTCGTGCACATCAGCGCCGTTGAGCGCGCTGGCCTGACCGGCCTCAACGAAGGACAGCGGGTTTCCTTCGAATTGGTTCCGGGTCGAGACGGGAAGAAGTCCGCGGAAAACCTGGCTCTCGTCGACTAGGTGTCAGGGCGAGGGGGGCGGTCGCTGACCGCCCTCTTTCGCATTCTCACGCTTGCCGCGAGCCCCACGGAACACGTCGCCCACGGATTGATGGTTCGCTCGCGGCGCCATCCCTGAGGTCGCCCCGCCTTTTCGGCCGGTCCGGCGGCTTGATCGAGGCGTGTTCCAGTTATCGTCTATGTGGTTCGAATCGCTTTGAATCGTCGGCATCTGTAGGGAGCCTGAGCCCGACCGGGTGCAGCAGCTGCAGTGCCGACGCCCGTCGCGCCGAGAGATCGACCTCGCTCACCTGAAGCCCGATGTCGGGAGGAGCGGGGCGGGCTGTACCGCCGGCTTGGGGCGGCCGGGTGAGAGCATCGGCGCGGATCATTCGGGCGGCAGTGCCGGTAAGCGCGCCGGTCGTTGGAGACCGTTGTAACGCCGCCGGCAGTCCAGCAACCCAAGGGAGCAGGTTCATATGTCCCCAACCCGGATCGACGAGAGCTCACTCACCAAGGGGCAGCGCCGCAAGCTCAACGCGCTGCGTAAGTCTGTCGGCAAGGAGATCGGCGAAGAGGCGTTCGCCGCGTGGCTTGAAGCGCAGCCGGCGGGGCAGGCGGACACGAACGCGGCCCTGATTGTCGACACGCTCTGGCCGCTGGTGCAGCAGGGCACGCTTGCGATCCCGCGGGGCGGTTATCTGCTCAGACGGGGCCGCGGGCGAATCATCGTCGAGTCGGCGAGGCAGTAGGGCCATGAGGGGATCGAACGTGATGCCGTTGAAGCCGGTCGAGCGGAGCCGTACATCCGAGGGCGAAGGGGAGACGGCCGATGGGCCGGTCCTCGATCTCCCGGCCGCACCGGTTACCGAGATGATCGCACGCGGTCGGGAGCGCGGCTACGTCACCCAAGACGAGCTGAATAGGGCGCTGCCACCCGGCGAGATCAGCACCGATCGGATCGAGGATGCGATGACGGTGCTGTCGGAGCTGGGTATCAGCGTCACCGAGGGCGAGGACGCGGAGTCCGGCACCGAGGAAGGACGTCCGGAAGCGGCTGCGGTCGCCGCCGCGCCCAGGCCTCGTACTGACGATATCGGGCTTCCCGGCGATCCGGTGGGAATGTACCTGCGGGAGATGGGAGGCAAGACGCTTCTCACCCGGGAGGGCGAGGTCGCGCTCGCCAAGCGCATCGAAGCGGGGCGGCTGACCATGCTCAAGGGTCTCCGCGAGAGCCCGCTGACCATGCGGGCGGTGCTCGCATGGCGCGACGCGATCCGCGAGGGCTCCATGGCGCTGCGCGAGGCGATCGACATCGAGGCCACCCACGGCAGCGGCCCGGCGGCGATGGCAGGCGGCGAGAGTGACGCCCCTGGGCCTCGGAACGGGCGTGCAGGCGCAGAAGCGGCGCAGGGCGCCGACGAAAGCGGCGATGAACCCGACGAGGACAAGCCCTTGTTTTCGGCCATGGAGGCGGCGGTCCTTCCCCCTGTCATGGAGACCTTCGACGCGATCGCAGCGGCCTACGGGAAGCTTCGCCGACTCCAGAAGCAGCGCGTCGAGCTGGCCCGCAAGAACCGGACGCTGACGGCGTGGCAGACCAGACGCTGCCGGGAGCTGAACAACGATCTCGTGGCGTCAATGCAGCGCCTTCATTTCACCGATGCTTGCATCGAGACGCTTGTGGACGAGCTCCGCGACCTGAACCGCCGCCTGGGTCGCAGCGAGGGCGCGCTCTTGCGCCTGGCCGCCGATTGCGGCGTCGAGCGGGATGCGTTCATCGCGCACCATGAGGGCCGCGAGCTGGAGGCGGCCTGGCCGTCGCGGGTCGGACGGCTGCGCGGCGAAGGCTGGAAGACCCTCGCCAGGGAGAAGCGCCCCGAGGTCGTCGCGCTGCGCGGAGACATCCTGGAATTGGCCCGGGAAACCGGCCTGGAGCCGGCCGAGCTCAAGCGGATCGCCGGTGCGGTCCTGAGGGGGCAGCGCGAGTCGCGCCAGGCCAAGGAGGAGATGGTCGAGGCCAACCTGCGGCTCGTGGTCTCGATCGCCAAGAGGTACCGGAACCGGGGCCTCAAGTTCCTGGACCTGATCCAGGAGGGCAATGTCGGGCTGATGAAGGGCGCGGACAAGTTCGACTACCACCGGGGCTTCAAGTTCTCGACCTATGCGACCTGGTGGATCCGCCAGTCGATCACCCGCGCAATTGCCGACACGGCGCCCACGATCCGGGTTCCGGTGCACATGGTCGAGACGGTCACCAGACTGAAGCGCCTGTCCTGGCAGATGGGGCAGGAGCTCGGGCGCGAGCCGACCCCGGAGGAGCTTTCGGAACGCCTCCGCATGCCGCTTCACAAGGTGCGCCAGACGTTGAAGGTTGCGCGGGAGCCGATCAGCCTGGAGACACCGATCGGCGAGGAGGAGGGCGGCCAACTCGGCGACCTGATCGAGGACGAGGACGCGGTCCAGCCGCTGGACGCGGCGATCGATTCCGATCTGCGCGATGCCGTGAGCCGTGTTCTGGAGAGCCTGACGCCGCGGGAGGAACGCATCCTGCGGATGCGCTTCGGCATCGGCACGACGACCGACCACACCCTCGAGCAGGTCGGCCAGCAGTTCTCCGTCACGCGCGAGCGCATCCGCCAGATCGAGGCCAAGGCGCTTCGGAAGCTGAAGCACCCCTCACGGGCAAGAGCGCTGCGGAGCTTCCTGGAACAATAGAGCGCGTCCGACCTTGGCGGACGCGCGACAGGCCGCGACCGCGGTGTGCGCGCTGCCCTCGGGAGGCGCCCCTACCAGCTGTTGCGGAGTTCGCGGAGCTTGAGGAAGACCTCGCGCGGGCCGGGGGTGTCCGAGAGATCGGGGAAGGCCTCGCGCAGGCGCGCGATCACCGTGGGGCTGTGGAGACGGAAGAAGGTGTTGATCTCCTTCTCCAGCGCGAGCGTCGAGACCATGGCGTCGTCGGGGTCCTGCGGCCCTACATCCTCGAGCAGGGACGCCGCCCGCTCGTTGTCGGGCTCCCGGTCCAGGGTGAAGCCCAGGTTGTGCGCGATGTAGTCGTGGCCCGGGTAGATCAGGGTCTCGTCCGGCAGCTTCGCGAGCTGGCCGGCGAAGGTTTCGTAGAGCTCCGCCGGGTGGCCGCCGGAATGGCAGTTGCCGGCGCCGGCGTTGAAGAGGGTGTCACCGCAGAATAGAGCCGGCGTGTCGGTGCGCGAGAGCAGGCACACGTGGCTCATGGTGTGGCCGGGGGTGTCCAGCGCCTCAAGCTCCACCGTGGCGCCCACCTTGATGACGTCGCCCGCGCCGAGCCCGCGGTCGATGCCTGGGATCTTGCCCTTGGCGTTGGCGTGGGCGAGCAGGCTGGCGCCGGTGGCCTTGATCATCGCCTTGTTGCCGCCGGTGTGGTCGCCGTGCTCGTGGGTGTTGAGGATCTGGGTGATCTGCCAGCCCTTGTCCTTGGCCGCCGCGAGGCAGCGGCGGTGATCGAGCGGGTCGACCGCGAGCGCCTCGCCGGTCTCCGGACAGGCGATCAGGTAGTTGAAATTGCGATAGTCGTTGGCGGTCCAGATCTGCTCGACGAGCATGCGCGCTCTCCCGGTTCGGCGGCGTCAGTCGGGGTCCAGCTCGGAATCCCAGTAGAGGTAGTCGCCCCAGCTTTCGTGCAGGTAGCGGGGCGGGAAGCGCCGGCCCGCCTGGTGCAGGTCGTAGGCGCTGGGCGGCCTGGGCTTGCGCGCCGGCCGCATGCCGCACTCCCGCGGCAGCCGGTTGCTCTTGGCGAGGTTGCAGGCGCTGCAGGCGGTGACGACGTTGTCCCAGGTGGTGCGCCCGCCGCGCGAGCGCGGCACCAGGTGATCGAAGGTGAGGTCCTCCACCGGGAAGGGCGTCGCGCAATACTGGCAGGAGAACGAATCGCGCAGGAAGACGTTGAAGCGCGTGAAGGCGGGCCGGCGCGCGAGCGGGCGGTAGCGCTTGAGCGCGACCACGCTCGGCAGCTGGATCGCCGTGCTCGGCGAGCGGATCGCCCGGTCGTATTCCGAGAGGATGGTCACCCGGTCGAGGAACGCCGCCTTGACCGCATCCTGCCAGCCCCAGACCGAGAGCGGGAAGTAGCTGAGCGGCCGGTAGTCGGCGTTGAGCACGAGGGCTGGGCAGCTCTCCAAGGATGCTTGCACGGTTCCAGGCCCCCTCAACGCGACGCCGGCGTGCCCACTCGCGGCCTGATCTCCGCCGGCGCGCCAGATTTGCGGGCGCATCATGCCAAAGTGCGGGCGTGGCGCAAACCCGCAGCAGTGCAGCCGGGGCAGGGCGCGGTGTCGTTCGCGCCGCCCGCCTGCGCCTATTCGACCACGAATGTCGGTGAGAAATCGGCCGGTGCCAGCGAAAGGCGCGTGTTGAACGAGTCGAGATTTGCCTGCTCGACGATGTGGATCAAAGGCCCGGCGTGAGGGTGCTCCAGCTTGCCCTCCAGCAGTCGCACCGCCATCTCGATGCCCATGCGGCCTTGCAGGGCGGGGAAATCGGTGGGCGCCGCGAGGATCTTGTCGCGCTTGATGCCGCGGTAGACCGCGTGCGTGAAGTAGTCCGCCAGCACCCGGATCTGCCCGGTGAGGCCGCGCGCCCTGAGCAGGCTCACCGCAGCGCCGGCGGTAACCGCGCTGCCCACGATGTAGTCGACATCGGGGCGTTCCTCCAGCGCTTCCTCGACCAGGATCAGCTGGATTTCGCGGCCGGTGTCGCCCCACTTCTTCACGACGATATCGACAGCGCTGCCCGCGAGCGCCTCGGTGAATCCCTCCTCGACGAAGTAGGCCCACTGCGACTCGCGCGGACCGGGGAACCACGCCACCTTGACCGGCGGCGTGCCGGCCGGATGGAGGCTGGCGAGGTAGGCGCCTGTCACTTCTCCCATCGTGACCCAGGAGACGGCGGCCTTGGCGCTGATGCCGGGGTCGGCGATGTCGTTGACCACGGCGAGCACCGGAATCTCCTCACTGATCGCGAGCACCGCCTCGGTCAGCCCGTCGAAGCTCACAGCGCCCAGCGCCAGGATGTCCGCGTCCTGGGCGCACTCGGTGATCTGGGCGATCTGGCGTTCGAGGTTGGGGTAGCCGCCCGCCTCGACCACGCGGAGCGCGACGCCGAGTCGCTTCGCCTCCTCCACCATGCCGTAGTTGACGCTCAACCAGTACGAATCCTTGAGGTGGGGATATGAGGCGCAGATGCGCCACTTCTGCGACGCCCGCTCGAGGGGGCGGTAGGTGATGGTCGTCGTCGGGCTGCGGAAATCGAAGGGCGGCGACCAGACTTCGAGTGCCCACTCCGAGGGGGACGCGGACTCCTCCACCCCTGCTTGCTCTGACCCGAGCGCCGGGCCCGCGGCCAGTATCAGGCCCGCGAGGAGGCCAACAAGCGGTCTTGGCAGGCGCCACAATCTCATGGCCGGCATGATGCGGCCGATTGCCTTTCGAATCCAACCGGTGTTCTAATTTCGCGATGTTCGGCCGCTTCGGCATCGCAAGCCGCCTCTTCGCCTCGTTTGCGGGGGTGGCGGCACTCTCCATCGCAGCCGGGATCATCGGCTGGGTCGTGCTGCGCAACGTCGATACTGCGCAGACGACGATCGTTGACGAGGCCATGCCGGCGATCGCCGAGGGGCGGATCATCGCCGAGACCTCGACGCAGATCGCGGCGCACGGCGCCCTGCTCGCCACTGCCGAGAGCCAGGTGGAGCGGCGGGTCCAGGCCAACATCCTGCGCTCCACGACCGATCTGCTCTCCGCCCGCCTCGACGTGCTGGAAGGCTACGGCTTTCCCGAACGGGAAGTGGCGGAGCTGCGCGGCGTGGTGTCGGCGCTTGCCGCGAACCTGGACCGGCAGGACGAGATCGTCGCGGCGCGCATCGGCATGAATGCCGCGCTGTCCGCTTCGGTCGCGCGCACGCTGGACGTGGCCGGCGAACTCTCCGCGCTCTCCGAGACTCTCACCTCCAACGCGGCGTCGGGGGCGACGGTCGTCATCTCCAATCTCTACGAGCTCGCCGAAGATACGGCGCGCCTCGCGGCCATGCTCGACGCCTTCGACCGGCTGGTGGAGGCGGATCTCTTCCTGCTGGAGCGGATGTTCGAGCTCCGGATGCGTGCCTCCGAGCAGGGGCTGTTGCTGAACCAGCTCGCCCGCGCCCGGGACGCCGGCGAGATCGCGTGGATCGAGGAGCGCTACAGCGGCAACCTCCGCATCCTCGAGCGCCGGGTGGCCCTGATCGACGACCCGATCCGCCGGGAGCAGGGGGAGGGGCTGGTCGACGCGCTCGCGTCCGACGGGCCGCCCGGGACCCTCGGCCTCTTCGACCAGCGCCGCCGGGCGCTGGACCTCGATGCGGCGCTCGCCGCCCTGGCGGACGACAACCGCGCGTTGACCGACAGAATGAACAGGGGAGTCGCTGCCGTCGTCTCCCGCTCTCAGCAGATCGCCGCCGACGCGTCCGAGGCGGCGGACAGCGCGGTCGAGTTCGGCGGCCTCACCGTCCTGCTCCAGATCGTGCTCTTCCTTGCCATCGCGGGTGCCATCGCCTGGCTCTACGTGCATCGCAACATCGTCCACCGGCTCAAGGCGCTGCATCGGGCCATGCAGAAGCTCGCGGCCGGGCGTCTGGACGCCGCGGTGCCGACCGGTGGGAAGGACGAGCTCTCCGACATGGCCGATACCGTGCGCGTCTTCCGCGACCAGGCCATCGTCAAGCAGGAGCTCGAGGAGGAGCGCGAGCGGACCAACGCCGAGCTGCGCCAGCACAAGGAAGAGCTGGAGCGGCACAAGGAGGAGCTGGAACGGCTCGTCGCCGAGCGGACCGCTCAGTTGACCGAGGCCAATGCACGGCTCGTCGACGAGGTGCGCAACCACGATCGCGCCCGTGCCCACGCCGAGCAGGCGAGCCGCGCCAAGTCGGAGTTCCTCGCCACCATGAGCCACGAGATCCGCACCCCGATGAACGGGGTACTCGGCATGCTGCGGCTCATGGCCGACGGTCCCTTGAACGAGCGGCAGCGTCAGCAGGTCCGGGTCATGCGCTCGTCGAGCGAAATCCTGCTCGGCATTCTCAACGACATCCTCGACTACTCGCGGGTCGAATCCGGCGAGATCGAGGTCGAAAGCGCTGTTTTCGACCTGCACGAGCTGGTCGAGGACATCGTGGTGCTGATGCAGGGGCGCGCCAGGGAGAAGGACCTCGCCCTGGGCCTGGCGATTGCCGACGGCGTGCCGACGGCGGTGGCCGGCGATCGCCAGAAGCTGAGCCAGGTGCTGCTCAACCTGCTCGGCAACGGCATCAAGTTCACGGATCGCGGCGCGGCCACGCTCGAGGTCTCGAAGGGCGCGGAGCCCGATGCGATCCGTCTCGCCGTGCGGGATACCGGCCCCGGCATCGCCGAGGCCGACCTCGCTCACCTCTTCGAGCCCTTCTATCAGGCGGCCGCGTCGCGCCGGCACGGGCAGCAGACCGGCACCGGGCTCGGCCTGGCCATTTCCAAGCGCCTGGTCACGGCAATGGAGGGCCACATCGCGGTGGAGACGGAACCCGGAACGGGCAGCTGCTTCTCCGTCACGCTGCCGCTGCCACAGGGCGAAGCCGCCATCCAGCCACCGGTCGAGGCGGTGCCGCACGGGTTGTCGGGGTCGGAGCAGGCGCTGGACGTCCTCATCGTCGAGGACAACGTGGTGAACGCCATGGTGGTCGAGGCCTTCATCGGCCGGATGGGTCACACCCCGCTCGTCGCGCCCACTGCGGAAGAGGGGCTTGAGCTGCTGGAGGAACAGGCCTTCGATCTCGTCCTCATGGATATCAGCCTGCCCGGCATCGACGGCATCGAGGCGACGCAGCGCATCCGGGCCCACGACGATGCGGCGATCCGCTCGCTGCCGGTCATCGCCATGTCGGCCCATGTGTTCGACAACGAGGTCGCCCAGCACCTGCAGTCCGGGATGGATGCCTTCATCGGCAAGCCCATCGCGCCTGACAGCCTGGCGCAGACCATCACCAGCGTGCTCGGCCGCACGCCCGGCGAGCGCGCGGCCATGGACGGCGGCCGTGCGGGGAGCGGAGGGGAGTCGATCATCGACCCCGCCGTTCTCGCGCAGGATCGTGCGGTGCTGGGGGCGGAGCGCGGCACCCTGATGGTCGATACCTTTATCGAGACGGCGCCGGCGCAGATCGACGGCATCAGAGAGGCGCTGGCCGAGGGGAGGTGCGAGCGGGCGGCGGACCTCGCCCACGCGCTGAGAGGAGCCGCCGGCAGCCTTGGTCTGCGCCGCCTCGCGGACCGCTGCGGCGTGCTCGAAGCACGCGCCCGCACCCCGGAGGCGGTGGCGGTTGCCGAGGAGCTGGACCGCTTGTTCGACGAATCGCGCGAGGCGCTGGTGACGCTCTGGGCGGGCCTCGAAACGGCCGAGCGCGAGGGTCAGATAGTGACCGCCGGGGTGAACAGGTAACCCTCGCCGTGCGCGGTCACGATGATCTCGGGATTTTTCGGATTCTGCTCGATCTTCCGCCGGAGCCGCCGGATCAGGACGTCGATGGTCCGGTCGCCCGGCTCCCATGACCGGTGAGTGATCAGCGCGAGCAGGCGTTCCCGCGATAGCACCTGGCCCGGATGGTCCACCAGGGCTGCCAGCAGCTCGTGCTCGGCCCGGGTCAGCTGCACTGTCTCGCCCTGTGGCGAGACCAGCTTGCGGGCCGCCGTCGAGAACTCCCAGCCGGCGAAGCGCCGCCCCGAGAGGGGCTCCCGCGGGCCTTCCTGGGCGCGGCGCAGGACGCTCTTCACGCGCGCGAGCAGCTCCCGCGGGTTGAAGGGCTTGGTGATGTAGTCGTCGGCACCGATCTCCAGGCCGAGGATCCGGTCCACGTCGTCGTCGCGCACCGTGACCAGGATGATGCCGACGTTGCTCTGCGCTCTCAGCTTGCGGGTCAGATCGAGGCCGTCTTCGCGCGGCAGGTTGATGTCGAGCAGGATCAGGTCGGCGGCATCCTTCTCGAGGATGCGCCACATGCCCTGGCCGTCCTCCGCCTCGCTCACCCGATGGCCTGCCGCTTGGGCATAGCCGGCGAGCTTGGTGCGGGTCACGGCGTCGTCCTCGACCACGACGATATGAAAGGGGTCGGTCATCTCCGGGCCCCGCGCCTCCATCTCCTCTGCATTTTCACATCTTTCATGAACTTTTACAGGCTGTTTATCGCAAGGGTCTGTCTTGTTCACAACGCCCCTCTAAGGTTGCAGGTTCGGCGCGGAGGGCCCGCGCACGAGAACACCGGCAAGCGAGAAACAATGAGGAGGCGACAATGGTGGGTACGAATATGAGACGGTGGGCAATTGCGCTCGTCGCAGGGGCCGCGATCGGCCTGTCGGGCGCCGTGTCCGGCGTGGCTCAGGCCGCGGACTCCGACGACCCGATCAAGATCCCGATCCACAACTGGTCGAGCCAGATTGTGGGCGCCCATGTTCTGGGCAAGATCCTGAACGGCCAAGGTTTTGAGACGGAGTTCATCCCCGCCGACAGCCAGGTGGTCTACACCTCCATGTGCGAGGGTGACATCGACGTGGTCCACGAGGTCTGGCAGGGCGCGTTCGGCGTGGCGTTCGAGCAGGTCGTTGGCGAAGGTTGCGTGATCGAAGCTGCGACCCATGACGCCAAGACCCGCGAAGAGTGGTGGTATCCCGCCTATGTCGAGGAGCAGTGCCCGGGCCTGCCCGACTGGGAGGCGCTGAATGCCTGCGCCGAGATGTTCTCGACTGCCGAGACGGCCCCGAAGGGTCGCTTTCTCGGCGGGCCGGTGGACTGGTTGAAGCACGACGCCGAGCGTGTCGAAGGCCTCGGCATGGACTTCGAGGTGGTGAACGCCGGCTCGGCAGCCGCCATCTGGGCCGAGCTCGCATCGGCGTTCGAGCGCAAGGCGCCGATCGTGCACTTCAACTGGACGCCCAACTTCATCGAGGCGATCTACGACGGCAAGTTCGTCGAGTTCCCGGAGTATGGCGAGGGCTGCAAGGACGACCCGGCCTGGGGTCCCAACCCCGACATGACCTATGACTGCGGCAACCCGAAGGACGGCTATCTCAAGATCGGCGTCTGGAACGGCATGCCCGACAAGTGGCCGACGGTCTATGGCATCGTCTCGAAGATGAACCTCAGCAATCTCGATATCGCGGTGATGTCCAAGCTCGTCGACATCGACGGCATGGAGGTCGAAGAGGCGGCCGACCAGTGGCTGGCCGACAACGAAGCCAAGTGGATGTCCTGGGTGAACTGACCTAGCGCCGCTGGCAACGAGGGCGCCGTCCCTTCTCCCTGTGGCGGCGCCCTCGCTTTATTTCACGCCCCGGCCGGCACATAGTACCGGCATGCGGCAGTCTCGCCCCGCGCCGCCGGCGACGGGGCGACGCGCCGACAGGGCGGGGCAGCGGCCTTATGCTCCGCCGCAACGGTGGAGACGCGATTTGGCCGAGCCAATTCTGACGTGCAGCAGCGTTTGGAAGCTCTTCGGCCCCAAGCCCCGGTCGTTCATGGACAGGCACGGGGGTGCGCCCGGCCTCGCCGTCATTCTGGAAGAGGGCTACATCCCTGCCGTGCGCGACGCCTCGCTGGAGGTCAACGCCGGCGAAATCCTGGTGATCATGGGGCTTTCGGGCTCCGGCAAGTCCACGCTGCTCCGCTGCCTCGCGCGCCTGATCGAGCCCACCGCCGGCGCGATCGTGTTCGAGGGCCAGGACCTGCTCAAGGCGACCAATCGGGAACTCACGCAGCTCCGCCGCCACAAGATGGGCATGGTGTTTCAGCACTTCGCGCTGCTGCCCCACCGCACGGTGCTGCAGAACGTCGCCTTTCCGCTCGAGGTCCAGGGCATCGACCGCCGCAAGCGGGAGGCGCGCGCCCACGAGATGATCGAGCTCGTCGGCCTCGAGGGACGCGAGCGTTATTACCCGCGAGAGCTCTCCGGCGGGCAGCAGCAGCGCGTCGGCATCGCCCGCTCGCTCGCGGTGGGGCCCGAGCTCTGGTTCCTCGACGAGCCCTTCTCCGCCCTCGATCCGCTCATCCGCCGTGAGATGCAGAACGAGTTCCTGCGCCTGCAGAACATGCTGCAGAAGACGATCCTGTTCATCACCCACGACTTCGATGAGGCGATCAGGCTCGCGGACCGCATCATCATCATGAAGGACGGCATCATCGAGCAGGCCGGCACCGCCACCGAGCTGATAGAGAACCCGGAGACCGACTACGTGCGCGAATTCACCAAGGACGTGGCGCGCGATCGCCTGCTCACCGTGGCGACGGCGGTGCGACCCGCCGCTGCGGGCGAAACGACGCAAGGTGAAGTGAGCGCAGACTCCACGCTGGCGGACGTCGCGCCGCAGGTGATCGAGGCCGAGCGCCCGGTGGCGGTCGTCGACGAGAGAGGCGAGACGATCGGCGTGGTCGACCGCTTCCGCCTCGTGGACGCGATGTACAGCGACCGCTCATAGGGCCATGGCCGCAGAGCGGACTCTCGGAGGATCAATCTCGGGATCGGTTGCGGCGACGCGCCGCCTCTGGCGCACGCCGGGGGTGGGGCCGCTGCTCGTTCTGGTGCCCTTTGTCGCTCTGCTCGCGCTCAAGCCCGTTCTGCCCGAGGCCGGGATCGTCTGGCCCAGGGACATCGCGGTGCCCTTCATCGACTGGATCAACGTCGTCGTCGACGTGTTCCACAAGCACCAGATCTTCGGTGTCTTCACGGTCAAGGACGTGACGCGGGCGATCGCCTATGGAATCGAGTGGCCGCTCGACATCGTGCACGGCCTGCTCGTGGACGGCTTCAAGTCGATCGGCATCCCCGCCATCCCCTGGGTGATGATCGCCGGCCTCGCCGCAATCTTCGGCTGGTGGCTGAAGGGCTGGCGGCTCGCGCTGCTGGCCGGCGGCTGCATCGTCTACTTCGCCCTCTTCGGCAAGTGGTCGCTCTCCATGACGACGCTCTCCGTCGTCCTGGTCGCGGCGCCGATCGCGGCCGCCGTCGGCGTCGCACTCGGCGTGATGGGGGCCAAGTCGCGGCCCTTCGAGCGGGTGCTCTGGCCCATCCTCAACGTCATGCAGTCGCTGCCGCACTTCTCCTACCTGATCCCGGTGGCGCTCTTCATCGGCGTCTCCCACCGGGCCGGCGCGATCGCCACCATCCTCTTCGCCATACCGCCGATGACGCGGCTCACGGTCCTCGGGCTGAAGGGCGTCTCCGAGGAAGTGCGCGAGGCCGGCGTGATGGCCGGCTGCACGCGCTGGCAGATGCTCTTAAGGGTCGAAATACCGGCCGCGCGCGATTCGCTCATGCTCGGCGTCAACCAGGTCATCATGCAGTGCCTGGCGATGGTCGTAATCGCCTCCTTCGTCGGCGCCAAGGGGCTGGGGCAGGACCTGCTCTTCCGCCTCCAGAGCCTGCGTCTCGGGCAAGCGCTGGAGAACGGCGTCGCCGTGGTGCTGATGGCGGTGATGCTCGACCGGCTGAGCCGGGCGCTCTCCGAGAAGCAGCCCGAGCGGCGCCCCGACGGCCCCTTCTGGCGCGTGCATCCCTATCTGATGGTGGCCGCCCTCGTCATCATCGCCTCGATCGTCGCGTCGTTGCTGACGTCCTACGCCCAGACCCTGCCCAAGTCCGCGACGATCACCACCGCGCCCTTCTGGGACATGGTCGTCGATGCCGTCACCTTCGCGCTCTATGACCCGCTCTCCATCATCCGCGACGGCCTGCTCGTCCACGTGCTGATCCCGCTGCGCACGGGCTTCCAGTGGATGCCGTGGATCGCGGTGGCATCGCTGGCCGGCGCCATCGGCTGGCGTCTCGCGGGCCCGCGGCTGGCGGCGACGACGGCGGGCTTCGTCACCTTCATCGCGCTCACGGGCTACTGGGAGCGCGCGTCGATCACCGCCTACATGGTCTTCTTCGCGCTGATCCTCTGCCTGATCTTCGGGCTGCCGCTCGGCATCTGGGCATCGAAGACGGCGCGGCGCACCCATTTCGTTCAGCTCCTCTGCGACACCTTCCAGACCTTCCCCTCGTTCATCTACCTGATCCCGGTGATCATGCTCTTCCAGGTGGGCGACGTGGCGGCGATCACCGCCATCGTGATCTACGCGGCGATCCCCATCGTCCGCTACACGATCTTCGGGCTACGCGGCGTGCCCAACGAGACCATCGAGGCGGCGATCACCGCCGGCTGCACGCCCCGGCAGATCCTCTGGAAGGTGCGGATGCCGCTGGCCTTCCCCGAGATCATGCTGGGGGTCAACCAGACCATCATGTTCGGGCTCTTCATGGTGATCATCGCCGCCTTCATCGGGACCAAGGACCTCGGGCAAGAGATATTCCGGGCGCTCACCTTCGCCGACGCGGGCAAGGGCCTCGTTATCGGCCTCTGCGTCGCCTTCATCGGTCTCACGGTCGATCGCCTGGTCGTGGAGTGGTCGGAGCAGCGCCGGCGCCAGCTGGGCCTGGCCTGAGCGGAGTCACGGAAGGGCGCACGACATGGAACTCGTCTCAACCAGTGGAGTTAGCTTGTCCAGCGGCGTGCGGCGTCCGGGCCTGCTCGCGCTCCCGCCCGGGGTGGAGCGCTACGTCGTTCCGGGCCGAAGCGCGCGGGCCGTACGGATCGAGGGCGGCGACGTCATCCGTCTCGTCAATGCCGAAGGCGGGCAGGCCTGCGAGCTTGTCTGTCTGACGGACGACGGCCGCTTTGCCGAAGGCCTGCTGGACGAGAGGGCAGGGGGAAACGCCGCCGGTCTCCGCCGGCTGGTTGCCGAGGGCGTCGCGCGCGTCGACCGCGACCTCGCCGGCGCCTCGTCTCTTGATCTCTTCGGGCCGGAGAGCCGCGCCGGCGAGGAGATGTCTTACACAGCGGCCGGCGCCGGCACGGTGATCGTGGCCGCGCCCGGCGCGCCGATGGCGGCCGACGCGCAGGATCCGCCGACGCCGATCGTGGTTTTCGTCGAGCGTGCCGCAGGCGCCGCGCCGGCGGGCGAGGCGGTCCTGCCCGAGCCGCTGGCCGACCCGCGCCTCGACCAGCGGATCGACCGCCGCAAGGCCGGAAGCTACGAGGTGCGCGCCGGCGAGTGGATCCAGATCATCGATGTCGAAGGGCGCCAGTGCACGGACTTCCAGGCCTTCCACCGGGCACGGCTGGACGAGGGCGTCGAGCGCTGCCTCGACGTTACCACGACCCGCTCGCTGATGGGGCTCGGCTATCCCCATCCGGGGCAGCGGGCGAAGTATCTCGACCAGGATTTCGCGGCGTTGCTCGAGGTGGTGCAGGACACCTGCATGCGCCACGACGCCTTCGGGCTGGCCTGCATGGCCAAGTACTACGAGGACCAGGGCTACCCCGGCCACGCCAACTGCTCCGATAACTTCAATGCGGCCCTGGAGACCTATGCGATTCAGCCCCGGCGCGGCTGGATGGCCATGAACTTCTTCTACAACACGGCCGTCGACGGCGAGAACCTCTTCGTCCTCGACGAGCCCTGGTCGCGCCCCGGCGACTACGTCCTGCTGCGGGCGCTCACCGACCTGGTCTGCGTCTCTTCCGCCTGCCCGGACGACATCGACGCGGCGAACGGCTGGAACCCCACCGACATCCACGTGCGCGTCTATCCGGAGACGCAGTCCTTCACGCGCGCCGTCGGCCACTACAAACAACCGGACGCGGACGTGACCATGACCAAGGAAACCGGCTTCCACGCCCGCACCAGCGGACGCACGCGCGACTTCGTCGAGTACAACGGCTACTGGCTGCCCAACAGCTACACCGGTGTCGGGCCGATCGCGGAATACTGGGCCTGTCGCGAGCGCGTCGCCGCCATCGATCTCTCGCCGCTGCGCAAGTTCGAGGTGCTGGGGCCGGGGGCGGAGGCACTGCTGCAGCACTGCCTCACCCGGAACGTGCGCAAGCTCGCCGTCGGCCAGGTGGTCTACACCGCCATGTGCTACGACACCGGCACCATGCTCGACGACGGGACGCTCTTCCGGCTGGGCCAGGACAACTTCCGCTGGATCGGCGGCTGCGATCAGGGCGGCGTCTGGCTGCGCGAGCAGGCCGAAAAGCTCGGCCTCGAGGTCTGGGTCCGTTCGTCCACCGACCAGCTCCATAACCTCTCGGTGCAGGGGCCGTTGAGCCGGCAGGTGGTGAGCGAGGTCGTGTGGACCCCGCCGGCCCAGCCGAGCATCGACGAGCTCGGCTGGTTCCGTTTCTCCGTCGGCAGGCTGGGCGACCCGGAGGGGCCGGCGCTCGTCGTCTCGCGCACGGGCTACACCGGCGAGCTCGGCTACGAGATCTTCTGCCACCCCTCGGGTTGCGAGGCGGTGTGGGATGCGCTCTGGCAGGCGGGCGAGCCGCACGGGCTCGGCCCGCTCGGCCTGGAGGCCCTCGACATTCTGCGGATCGAGGCGGGCCTGATCTTCTCAGGCTACGAATTCGACGATCAGACCGACCCCTTCGAGGCGGGGATCGGCTTTACGGTGCCGCTCAGGTCCAAGGAAGACGACTTTTGCGGCAAGGCGGCGCTGGTCAAGCGCAAGGCCAACCCGCAGCGCGCGCTTGTCGGCCTGGAGCTCACGGGCAACGAGGTCGCGAGCCACGGCGATGGCGTGTTCGTCGGCCGCCACCGGGTCGGCGTGGTCACGTCGGGCACCCGCTCGCCGCTCTCGGGCAAGTCCATCGCGCTCTGCCGCATGGCGGTGGAACACGCCGCGCTCGGCACCGCCCTCGAGGTCGGCCAGCTCGATGGCGTGCAGAAACGCCTCGAGGCGACGGTGGTGCCCTTCCCCTTCTACGACCCCGAGAAGAAACGCGTCAGGAAGTAGTCCACTCCGGGCGGCGCTCGATCCAGGGGCGCGCCTCTTCGAGCTGAGCGGCGAGGCGGAAGAGCGTCGCCTCGTCCCCGTGCCGGGCGATTGCCTGCACCGCGACCGGGAAGCCGCTCTCGGTCGTCCCCAGCGGGATCATCATGGCCGGCTGGCCGGTGAGATTGAACCAGACCGTGAAGGGGCTGAACGCGAACACCCGGCGCCAGTATTCCTCCAGGTCCTCCATCATCATGTCCATCCAGCCGAGCTTCGGCGGCAGCGTGCCGAGGCCAGGGGTGAGCAGCACGTCCCAGTCCGCGTGGAACGCCGCCATCTGGCGGCCGATGCGGTGCGCCGTATGGACCGCAGCCATGTAGGTCGTGCCGTCGATGGTCTCGGCGAGCCTGGCCGTGTCCGCGACCACGGTCTCCAACTCGCCCGGCGCGGGCGTGCGGCCCGAGGGATGTGCGCGCAGCAGGTAGAGGATCTGGATCGCGCTGATGGTGCGGAAGGTCGGTATCACGTCGGCCCGGTCGATTGCGGGGTCGGCTTCCGCGACCCGGTGGCCGAGGTCTTCGCAGAGCGACGCGGTCTCCTGCAGGACGCGGAGCGAATCCGCCACCACCGGCGCGCCGTTGGGCGCCCCGCTGGTGAAGGCGACGCGAAGCGTGCCGGGATTGGCGCCCACCTCTTCGAGGAAGGGGCGGGCCGGCGGCGGCGCGATGTAGGGATCGCCGGGCGCGGGGCCTGACGTGGCATCGAGGAGCGCCGCGCTGTCCCGGACCGTGAGCGATACCGCGTGCTCGATGGCGAGCCCGCCGAGCGATTCGCCGAAGTAGGGCGCCATGGTGTTGCGCGCGCGCGTTGGGCGCAGCCCCACCAGGCCGCAGGAAGCCGCCGGCGCGCGGATCGAGCCGAAGCCGTCGGAGGCATGGGCGATGGGCAGCAATCGGGCCGAGACCGCAGCCGAAGCGCCGCCGCTGGAGCCCGCCGGTGTCCGCTCCAGGTCCCAGGGGTTGCGCGCGGGGCCGTAGAGCTGCGGCTCGCAGGTGAGGCTGGCGCCGAGCTCGCAGGTGCTGGTCTTTCCGTAGATCACCATGCCGGCCTGCTTGAGCCGGGTGACGTGGACGCTGTCCTCGCTCGCGGGCGGCAGGTCGGCGAAGAAGCGGCTGCCGCGCGCGGTCCTCGCACCTGCGAGCGCCGAGCCGAGATCCTTGAGCAGGAAGGGCACGCCGGTGAACGGGCCGTCCGGCAGGCCCGCCTCGATCGCCTGCGTGGCGTGGTCGTAGAGCTCCATCACGACCGCGTTGATGGTCGGGTTGCGCGATTCCACGCGCGCGATCGCCGCTTCCAGCACCTCGCTCGCGCTGACCTCGCCGGCCTTCACCAGCGCTGCGAGACCGAGCGCATCGTAAGACTCGTACTCCGCGAACCCGCCCATTATTCGTCCACCGCTGCTCCCGTCGACTCGATGGCGCACCATAGCGCGCCGCGCGGCTCAGGCGCTGAGAATCTCGGGCTCGTGATGCACGGGGAAGTTGACCGAACGGGCGACGAAGCAGTTGGCGTTGGCCTGCTCGTGCAGGCGCGCCGCGGCATCGGCATCGCTCTCCGGCGTGATCGTCACGCGCGGCCTGAGCGTGACCCGGGTGAACTCGCCCTCGCCGCCGGGGGGATGGGTCGCCATCACGCCGTCGGCCGAGTCCTCGTAGGCCGTGACCACGATGCCGGCGGACGAACAAAGGTGCAGGTACCAGAGCATGTGACAGGCGGAGAGCGCGGCCACCAGCATGTCCTCGGGATTGTGCCGGCCCGCGTCGCCCCGGTAGGCGGGGTCGGCGGAGCCCCGGATCACCGGCTTGCCGGGGCAGGCGATATCGTGGTCGCGCGTGTACGACTTGTAGCCGGCCGTGCCCTGGCCGCTGTTTCCCGTCCAGGTCACCGTTGCGTTGTAGGTGTGCTCTCGGGTCATGCTTCGCTCCTGCCTCCCCAACGTCTGACCCGAGGTTAGCGATGACGCCCCGGACATGCGACACCGGCCGATCGGTTTCCCGACCGGCCGGCGCCCAACAAGTGTTCAGTAGTCCTGCTTCGCGCTGAAGTCCTGCTTTGCGCTGACCTCGACGGTCGCGACGGCGATGGCGACGGGCTCGATCGTCTTGCGGCCCTCATCGTAGCCGATGTCGAAACGGTCGAGCCCGATGGACATGGGCTCGCCCTTCAACTGCACGACCGCCGTCACGTAGTGGTCCTCGTAGATGGTGGGAGCCACCATCGCCAGGACACGGACTTCTTCCGCGTGGCTCGCCACCTCGAAGGTGATCGACTTGCCCGGCGCGAGCAGGACGCCGGGGGGGCCGTCCATGCCGTGGGCAACCGCGGCATCGTCGCCGATCGCCTCCGCCAGCATTCCGGGGTCTCCGGTCAGGATCTGGTGCTCCGCTTCAGGCGAAACGTAGCGCTCGACGAAGATCTTGCCGTCTTCGGAAACCGGCGCCACCAGCACCGGCGCGAGAAGCTCTTCGTCCATGTTGTTGGTGACCGTGACCTCGTAGCTCACATGCGAAGACGCGAGGCTCACGCCGGTCGTCAGGCCAACGACGGCAGCGAATGCCGTCAACCCAAAGAGATATCTCATGTGCTTGCTCTCCTTCCAAGGCGGGGCGGCGCATCCCGCCATTCCGCCTGTCGCTGGCTGCGCCGGGGACCCCGTGTCCTCCGCGCAGCGTGGTCCACTCGAGGTGGGCGCTGCCCCGGCCCCTTGCAACGGCGCACCGACCGTTATGACGCTACGCGTTCCCCAATTGCGAAGTGCTGCATAGCCGGGCAGACTTCCGCTGACAGCGCGCGACGGCGAGAGGTTCTCGCTTGTCGGGAAGGCCATAGCGCGCAGGTAATTGCCTTGGGCATAGAGGGAGGAAGGCGACCATGATCATCAGACGCCGCGGAACACGCAGAGAGGAAGGCGCGCGCAAGCGCTTCATCGCCAGCCGGCGGAACTTCATGAAGGGCGCGGGGCTTGCCGGTTTCGGCGCCGCCGCCATGACCAGCGGCCTGCTCGCCGACATCAACGACGGCGCCCGGGCCGAGGGCGAGCCCATCCCGGTCGGCGGCTGCGTGCCGCTCACCGGCTGGGCCGCCGCCGACGGTCTCTCGTTCAAGAGCGGACTCGAGCTCGCCTGCGAAGAGATCAACATGATGGGCGGCATCCTCGGCCGGCCGCTCGCGCCGGTCTTTGAGGACAGCAAGGAGCAGGGCGCCGACAACATCATCCCGGCGATGCTGCGCCTGATCGACCGTCACGAGGTCCACGCCATCATCAACGGCTACAACACTGGCGCCGTCACGGCGGAATACGACACGATCGCCGATGCTGGCGTGCCCTATCTCCACCACAACACCGACATCGTGCATCACGAGACGGTGGGCAACGATCCCGAGACCTACTTCAGCAACTTCATGGCCGACCCCGCCGAGTACTGGTACGGGGAGGGCTTCATGAAGTTCATCAGTGACCTCAACGACACCGGCAAGTGGGAGGCGCCCAACAAGAAGGTCGCCATCGTCACCGGCTCGCAGAACTACAGCGTCGTCATCGCCAACGCGATGCGCGATTCGGCGGAGAAGTACGGCTGGGAGATCAGCCTCTACGAGACCGTGGTAGTGCCGATCTCCGAATGGGGGCCGACGCTGCAGAAGATCCGTAACGACCCGCCGGCGGCCATCGCGATCACCCACTGGGTGCCGCAGGATCTCGCGCAGTTCATGACGCAGTTCGTGCCCAACCCGACCAACAGCCTGGTCTACATGCAGTACGGTCCGCTGCTCGCGGCCTTCCGCGAGATCGGCAAGGAGGCCACCAACGGGGTGCTCTTCGCCACCGTGGTGGGCGCGCTGCAAGACGAGATTGGCCAAGACTACTTCCAGCGCTTCAACTCGAAGTTTGGTGAGAGCGCGAGCCCGCTCACCGGCTCCCAGCCCTACGACTCGTGCCACTACTGGGCGATCGCGTCGGCCATGGCCGGCGGCACCGGGGCACCCGGCGAGTTCGAGCAGAACGAGAAGGTGTGCGATCGCATTCGCCGCAACATCTATCGCGGCGTCCAGGGGGCGACGGCGTTTGTGCTGCCCTACCAGGCGGCCCGGACCTATCCGACCGAGACCCGCGATCCCTCGCTCGGCATGCCCCACCAGTTCCTCCAGGTTCAGAACCACCTGGAGCAGGGCAAGCTGATCGCGCCGGAGCCCTATGAGACGGCCTCGTTCCAGATCCCGCCGTGGATTAGCGGCTAAGACCTGCCATGGAGCGGACGGCGCCTGAGCCGCTGCTCTCCTGCCAGGGCGTCGACAAGTATTTCGGCGCCCTGGCCGCCGTTCGCGACATGACCTTCGACGTCTTCCCGGGCGAGGCGCTCGGGATCGGCGGGCCGAACGGCGCCGGCAAGACGACCCTCTTCGACGTCATCTCGGGCCTCAACCCTGCCACCGCCGGCACGATCACCTTCGACGGCAAGTCGATCACGCGCGCGACGCCGGACCGCACGTGCCAGCTCGGCATGGCGCGCACCTTTCAGCTGAACGCCGGCTTCGACACGCTCTCGGCGCGCGAGAACACGCTGATCGCAGCCTATTTCGGGCGCCACAATCGGCTGGTTCCCGGCATGAAGTTCGACCGGGAGACCCAGCACCTTGCCGACGAGGCGATGGAGTTCGTCGGCCTCGATGCGGTCGCCCACGAGACCGTACAGACGCTTCCCGTCTACCACCGCAAGCTGCTGATGGTGGCGGGCGCGCTCGCGACCCAGCCCAAGATGCTACTGATGGACGAGCCGGTCGGCGGCCTCAATCCGCAGGAAATCGACGATGTGATGGCCCTGGTTCGGCGGCTCAAGAAGCGCGGCCTCACCATCATGCTCATCGAGCACGTCATGCGCTTCTTGGTCAGGCTCTCGGACCGGGTGCTCATCATGCACCACGGCGAGAAGATCTTCGAAGGATCGGCCTCCGGCCTCGTCTACGACAAGACCGTGGTCGACGTTTATTTGGGGGAGGGCTCGTCGCGGCGGCTCAGACACCTGCTCGAGGACGATCCGTCGCCCGATGAGGGTGCTCCAAGTGCGCCGTGAGCAGCCCGTGAGGGGCGCATGAGCACGCCGCTCCTCGAGGTCGACTCGCTCGACGCCGGCTATCACGGCCAGCGCGTGCTGCGCGACATCTCGTTCGGGGTGCCGGACGGCGGCCTCATCACCATCATCGGCCCCAACGGCCACGGCAAGACGACGCTTCTGCGTGCCGTCTCAGGTCTGATTCACCCGATGGCGGGCGAGATTCGTTTCGACGGCAAGGCGCTCGGCCGCGCGCGGGTGGACCAGATCGTGGCGCGCGGCATCGTGCACATCCCGCAGGGCGACATGATCTTCTCGGAGATGACGGTGCGCGACAATCTCCTGATGGGCGCCTACCTGCCGGCGCCCTACAGCCGGCTCGACGCGAGCCTCAAGGAGGTCTACGCGCTGCTGCCCAGGCTCGAGGAGCGGGAGGGCCAGACTGCGTCCACGCTCTCCGGCGGCGAGCGGCGGATGCTGGCGGTCGGGCGCGGGATGATGACGGGCGGGCGCATCCTGCTGATCGACGAGCCCTCGCTCGGCCTCGCCCCCATCGCGATCGACACCATCTATGGCCTGATCCGGGCCTTGAAAGAGGCGGGGCGGACGATCCTGCTGGTGGAGGAGAACGCGAGCCGCGTCGCCGATCTGGCGGATCGCATCTATCTGCTCGACCACGGTCAATTCGTTTGGCAGGGCACCGCCAGCGAGCTGGACCTGCACGAGGAAATCCTCGAGACCTATCTCGGGGCCTGAGGCGGCGCGGTGGAAACCTTCGTCCAGATTGTCGTCAGCGGGCTTACCCTCGGCGCCATGTACGCCGCGAGCTCCATCGGGCTCTCGCTGGTGTGGGGGGCGATGGGCGTGCTCAACATGGCGCATGGCGCGCTGCTCACCATCGGCGGCTACGCCTCCTATTCGGCGGTGATCCACGTGGGCCTGCCCTGGTATCTCGGCCTGCCGGCGGCGATGATCGTGAGCTTCGTGGTGGGGCTCGCCATCTACCACATCATCTTCCGCTTCATGTACCGGCACCCCGCGTTCGAGACCAACGTCATCATCGCGACCGTCGGCCTCGCCATCTTCCTCGAGCAGGTGACACTGCTGATCTACGGCGCCTATCCCTTCCTCCAGCCCTTCTCCATCGAGGAAGGCTTCTTCGTCTCCGGTGTCTTCATCCGCTTCCAGAACGTGGTGATCCTGGTCCTCGCGGTGGTCACCATGCTGCTGGTCGCGGCGCTGCTTTCGCGCACCCGCATGGGCCGCGCCATCCGCGCGACGGCGCTGAATCGCGAGGCGGCCCAGCTCATGGGGGTCAATGTCGGGCGGATCTTCGCCCAGGTAATGGGGATCGCCGGCGTCGTTGCCGCGATTTCGGGCGTGATGCTGAGCTCGATCACCACGCTCTCGCCGACCATGGGCTACGACCCCATGCTCAAGGCTTTCATCATCTGCGTGATCGCGGGGCTCGGCAACGTGCCGGGCGCGCTCATCGCCGCCTTCATCCTCGGGCTGTTCGAGTCCGCGGTGCAGTTCGGCGTCGGCGTTCGCTTCGGGTTCCCGGCGCTGCTGCTGCTGGTCATTATCGCGCTCATCTGGCGCCCCTACGGCGTGTTCGGGCGCCGCCAGGTGCGCCGCGTCTGATGTTCGAGACGGGCCCCAACTGGCGGCGGGATGTCGCCCTCGGCGTGGTGCTGATCGCGGTAATGATCGCGATCCCCTTGCTCGGGCCGTCGCGCTACTTCATCGGCCAGCTCACGCTCTTCTTCATCTGGGCGACGGTGGTCTCGCAGTGGAACCTGGTGTTCGGCGTTGCCGGTATCTTCTCGCTCGCTCAGATGGCGATCTTCGCCTTCGGCGGCTTCGCCACCGGCATGATGGGGCTCTACCTCGGCATCTCGCTCTGGTTCACGCTGGTGCTTGCCGGGATCGGGTCGATCCTGTTCAGCATCATCATCGGGCTCGCCTGCCTCAGGCTGCGCGGGCCCTATGTCGCACTGCTGACGCTCGCCATTGCCCAGGTGATGTACCTGCTCATCATCACCGATACCGCCTGCTTCTACATGGAGGGCGTGACCTGCCGGAATTTCACCGGCGGCACGCGGGGCCTAGCCAAGTTCGGCGACTTCGGCTTCCGCGAGCTGCTCGGCCGCCGCGAGTACCTGAAGGGCGACTACTATCTCTCCCTCTTCCTGCTCGTGCTGGCGACGGTGTTCTCCTTCGCCATCATTCGCAGCCCGCTGGGATTCGCCTTCCGGGCGCTGCGCGACAACCCGGAATACGGCGTCTCCCGCGGGCTCAACCGCTTCAAGTATCAGCTCCTCGTGTTCGCGATGTCGGCCTTCTTCACCGGGCTCGCGGGCGGTGTCTTCGCCGGGCACTTCCGGGTCATGGGCGCCAACGTTCTATCGCTGCCGCTGCTTCTCTTCCTAATCTCGATGATGGTGGTGGGCGGCCTCGGGCGGGCCTGGGGGCCGATCCTCGGCGCCGCCCTGGTGATGCTCGCGGACGAGGGCATGAAGGACTTCGTCGAGATCAGGAACATGGGCTACGGCGCGCTGATCGTCGCCATCGTCGTGCTCCTGCCGCAGGGCGCCGCTGGCGGGCTGGAGCAGGTGTGGGATTGGGGGCGCCGGCAGCTGCTCGGGTTGCGGGGAGGCGCAGGCCGCCCGGCTGCCGGGCGTGCCGGCGAGCAGCGGCGCGAGTGAGGACCGGCCTCGGCTTCGCCGCCGCCGCTGACGTTTCCCGAGAGGCCACGGAGTACGCGCCATGGCAGGCACACCAAACGAGCCCATCGTCTACCTGAACGGCGACTTCGTGCCCCTCAGCGAGGCCAAGATCTCCGTGCTCGACCAGGGGTTCCTCCTCGGCGACGGGGTCTTCGATGTGGTCTCGGCCTGGCGCGGATCGATCTTCAGGCTCGATGAGCACATCGACCGCTTCTTCGATTCGCTGCGCGCGACGCGGCTGGAAACCAGGATGACCCGGGACAACTGGCGCGCGGCGATCATCCAGACCTGCCGGCGCAACGGGCTGCGCGACGCCAGCATCCGCTTCATCGTGACCCGCGGCGCGCCCAATGCGGTCGTCGCCGATCCGCGCGACTTCGAGCCGACGCGCATCGTCTGGGCCGCGCCCTATATCTTCCTCGCCGATGAGGAGACGCGGCGCGCGGGGATTCGCCTCCACATCACCCACCTGCGGGCGTTCTCGCCCGACACGCTCGATGCCCGCTACAAGTGCCTCGACCGGCTGCACTCGCAGATGGCGCGGCTGGAAGCGCTGGAGGCCGGTTACGACGACGTGATCTGGCTCGACCAGGCGGGCTGTGCCTGCGAGGGGCCGGCCTCGAACATCTTCGCGGTCAAGGATGGGGTGGTGCGCACGCCGGGGCGCAACGTGCTGCGCGGCATCACGCGCCAGACCTTCATCGAGCTCGCCAGGAACGCGGGGCTCCCGCTCGAGGAATGCGATCTCACCGCCTTCGACCTCTACGCGGCAGACGAGGTCTTCACCTGCAGCACCGCCGGCGGCGCCTTGGCGGTGCGCGAGATTGCCGGCCGCCGGCTGCCGCAGCCCTGCCCCGGCCCGGTCACCGAGCGGCTCGACCGGCTCTACTGGGCGCTGAGGGACTCAGGGGCCCACGGCACGCCTGTGTTCGACTGAGCGTTCCAAGCCGGACTTACCTAGGGCCGCATGGAGGGGGCTCCGCATAGGGCCCCCGGTCGTAGAGTGCCGCCTCGAACGCACGCAGGCGTTTGTAGACCGAGATCAGCTCGACGATGACCGTCCAGCTGTGGACGAGGTACTGGAACGAGCCCTCCACGCGTCCGAAGGCACGGACGATCTGCTGCATCACGCCGAGGGTGATGGCGCCGGCGACGATGGTCGGCGCGAGAGCGACATAGGGAACCAGAACGCCGAACTGCAGATACGACCACTTCGCGATATCGAAGTACATGTAGTGGAAAAACAGCCGGAAGTAGTTTCGCCTGACGTTGAAAAAGAGCTCCCGCACCGTCGGCGGGTCGGCGCGCTCTTCATGGTCCTCGCCGTAAACGAGTTCCTTTCTGTAAGCGGCCTCGACCACCTGGTTGTTGAACTCGAGTCCCGGAAGTCTGATGCCGACGACCGCCAGCACCGCCGTGCCAAAGAGCGCAAAGATGATGGCGGCATAGACCAGTGCATGATCCAGCTCGCCGATCACCGGCACCACCTTGATCGACTTCGAGAGCTGCCAGAGAATCGGCAGGAAGGCGAACAATGTCATGACGGAATCGAGCAGACGGCTGCCCAGGGATTCCATGATGATGGCAAAACGGCGGGTATCTTCCTGGATGCGCTGGCTGGCGCCTTCGATCTCACGCAGGCGCCCCCAGCGGGCCATGTAGAAGTCGTTCATCGCGTGGCGCCAGCGGAACACCCAATGCTTGGTGAAGAAGCTGAGCATCACGGCGACGACGATGTAGATGCCGGCGATACGGCCGAAGGAGAGGAGCAGCGCGTAGAACTCTTCGATGGTCATGCTGCCGGGTTCGCCCAGCGCCTTCTGGACGCCGTCGTAAAATTCGCCGAACCATTCGTTGATTTGCACGTCGATCTGCACCTGATACCAGGTGCCGCCGATGATGATCGCCATGCCGCCCCAGGCCCAGATGGCCCATTCGCGGGAAAGAAAGAACGATCGAAACATGGAACCTCCCGTGACCCTGTATCGGCTGTGAAGGCGTGAAATGTCAAATTAACACTTGGTAATACTGGTGCCCTTCACTGTCGTAATTTTTGATCCCGGTTCGATTTCATATTAGAAATACTGTTGCCCTACAGGCAATACAGTATGGTGCCATTCTTCATTTTCTATTCACAAAAAGTTGTTTGTGAGGCGGTCGTGCACCAGCACGGGACTTCGCCGATTGCGCGCGCGCCTCTCAGCCCCAGTAGCGGCCGGTGGTGGCGAGCACCAGGGTCAGGATGCCGAGCGCCAGATTGACTGTGATGAGCCAGCGAATGCTCTCGATCGCGCGGCCGGCGGCCGGGAGCGTTCCCGCGTCCAGCGCCTTCAGGAAGCGGCGATAGGGGCCGACGAGAAGCCAGAGGTAGAGTAGCGCCATGAGAACGCCGGTGCCCTCCATCAGATGCACCGACATCCCGATGGCTCCAAAGCCCCCGAGCTCGACCAGGATCATCGCATGGCCGGTCGCGAGCAGCGCCAGCACCGAGATGCCCACGGCCGGGAAGAAGCGCGCAAACACCCGGCGCCAGAGCGCGAGCCTCACCGCAGGTTCCAGCGGGCCAGCCGCCGGCCGCAGCACGAGCAGGGCGAAGAACATGCCGCCCACCCAGACGACGGCGCTCAAGACATGGATCGCGAGAAGATAGGCCATGGTCGATCCTCGCTGGTTCCCAAGGGCACCTAACACGGGATCGCGGTGGAGGCCACGGCGAGCGACAATTTCAGCCCGTCGATTGACAAGCGCTCGGGCGGCGCTATCTAATCCTCAGGGTTGCAGAAAGGCCGACCGACGCCATGGCACGCTCATTCGACACAGTTCAACCGCTCGCCGCCGGGGACGAGGACATCACGCTCTCGGCCAGCGCGGCCCGGCGGATCGCAATGCTGATCGCCGACGAGGCCGACTCGGGCACGATGCTGCGGGTCAGCGTCTCGGGCGGCGGCTGTTCCGGCTTCCAGTACGGCTTCGCCTTCGAAACCGAGCAGCGGCCGGACGACATCGCCATCGAGCGGGACGGCATCGTTGCGCTGGTGGACCGGGTCTCGGCCGGCTACATGGCGGGCTCGGAGATCGACTACGTGGAGGACCTGATCGGCGCCTCCTTCCAGGTGAAGAACCCCAACGCGGTTTCCGGCTGCGGCTGCGGCACGTCCTTCTCCCTCGTCTGAGCCCGTGCTCAAGATCGCGACCTGGAACGTCAACTCGATCAAGGTCCGCCTGCCCGCCGTGCTGGAGTGGCTCGGCAGCGCCGCGCCCGACGTGGTGCTGCTGCAGGAGACCAAGTCGCTGGACGAGGCCTTCCCGCGACTCGAGATCGAGGACTGCGGCTACAACCTCCTCGTCCACGGGCAGAAGACCTACAACGGCGTCGCCATCCTGAGCAAACGGCCGCTGGAGGATGTCTTCATCGGCTTGCCGGGCGACGAGGAAGACGAGCAGGCGCGCTACGTGGAGGCCACCACCGGCGGCGTCCGGGTCGCCTCGATCTACCTCCCCAACGGCAATCCGGTCACGACCGAGAAGTTTCCCTACAAGATCGCGTGGATGGACCGGCTCGCCGCGCGCGCTGACGTGCTGCTCGGGCACGAGGAGCCGGTGGTGCTCGGCGGCGACTACAACGTCATCCCGGCCGATCTCGACTGCTACGACCCGGCGGCCTGGCGCGACGACGCGCTCTGCCGCAATGAATCGCGGTCGCGCTTCCGCTCGTTGCTCCATAGCGGCTACGTGGAGGCGTTCCGCACGCTGCACCCCAACCGGCGGTCCTACACCTTCTGGGACTATCAGGCCGGCCGCTGGCAGCGGGGCGAGGGGCTGCGGATCGACCATCTGCTGCTCTCGCCGGAGGCGGCGGACCGGCTGGAGGCCTGCGAGATCGACTCAGGGCCGCGCGGCGGCGTGAAGGCCTCGGACCACACGCCGATCTGGTGCACCCTCAGGGAATGAGCAGGGCCCCTGCCATCGAGGGCGGCTGCCGCTGCGGCGCTGTGCGCTACCGGGCCGAGGGCGGGCCGCTCTGGGTCTCCCACTGCCATTGCGAGGAGTGCCGGCGCTCGTCCGGCGCACCGGTCTCGACCTTCGTCGGCGTGAGTGACACCGGGTTCGCTTTCGTCGCGGGTGCGCCCGGCTCGTACGAGAGCTCGCCCCGGGTGGAGCGCACCTTCTGCGGCACCTGCGGCACGCCGCTCACCTACGTGGCGGCGGTCTACCCCGGCGAGGTCCACATCATGGCGGGCACGCTCGACAAGCCGGAGACGCTCGCGCCGGAGCGGCACGTCTTCGTGCGCGAACGGATGCCGTGGCTGGAGATGGGGGACGATCTGCCGCGGCACGACACCTTGCCGCGTGGGGTGCCGCGGGTTCCGCGATCCTGAAAGGCCGGCACCGGCTCCTGTCAGGTAGCCGGCGTGGCGTGCGGTGTCTCAGGCGGCGGCGGCGAAGCGGCCGAATTCGTACTTCTTCTGCCCGCTCGGGCCCTTGCTGCCCTTCGGCTCCTTCTCCACTTCGAAGTTGAGCTCGATGACCACGCCGCTCGGGTCGAGAACGAAGAGCTGCCAGAGTTTGAAGTCCGGGATGTTCATCTGGCGCCAATCGCACTTGTGCTTCATCAGCTTCTTCTTCATGTCGTCGAAGCCCGACGCCCGGAGCGCGATATGGTCTATCGGCGAGACTCGCTGGTTGTACTTGTAGTTCCCGCTGTGGGTCTTGGCGGGGTCGCCGCCATAGATGTGGAACATGGTTTCGCCCATCTGGAGCCAGGCGCCGGGGAACGAGAACTCCGGGCGTTCGACCTGCTCCATGCCGAGCACGTCACAATAGAACGCTACCGTCTCTTCGAGGTTCTTGGACTTGATGGCCACGTGGTGCAGGTCGAGCAAGGGCATAATATCTCTCCTTCGCGCGCGCAGCGGGTGACCGTATCTTAGCCCCTCAGCCGGGGGAGACAACGGACTATCGGGCGGAAGCGCCCGCCAGGCGCGGCGCACCGGGGGAGGGACGTGACGTGAGTACGCTGCACGAGGACTTGATCGTCATCGACGGGCTGATCGTCTCCAACTGGTCGGAGGAGGTCTTCCGCGACATGCGCAAGGGCGGGCTCACCGCCGCCAACTGTACCTGCTGCGTGTGGGAGGGCTTCGTCGAGACCATGGCCAACGTCGCCCGCTGGAACGGCTGGTTCCGCGCGCACGACGACCTGATCGTCAAGGCACGCAGCGCCGCCGACATCCGCCGGGCCAAGGAGGAAGGCCGCACCGCGATCATCCTCGGCTTCCAGAATACCTCGGCCTTCGAGGACAAGCTGGGCGCGGTCCAGCTCTTCAAGGACGTGGGCGTCGGCATCGCCCAGCTCACCTACAACACGCAGAACCTCGCGGGCTCCGGCTGCTACGAGAGCCGCGACTCGGGGCTCAGCGACTGGGGCCGCGAGCTGGTGGCCGAGATGAACCGGGTGGGGATGCTGATCGACTTGAGCCACGTGGGCTCCCGCACGTCCGAGGAGACGATTCGCGAATCCAACTCGCCGGTCGCCTACACCCACTGCCTGCCGTCGGCGCTCAAGCCGCACCCGCGCAACAAGGGGGACGGGGAGCTTCGCTTCATCGCCGAACAGGGCGGCATGATCGGGGTCACCATGTTCCCGGCGTTCCTCAGTGGCGGCGAGAACGCGACGGTGGACGACTACGTGGGCGCGATGGAGCACGTGATCACGGTCGCCGGCGAGGACTCGATCGCCTTCGGCACCGACTTCACCCAGGGCTACGGCCAGGAGTTCTTCGACTGGATCACCAACGACAAAGGCGATGCCCGCTCGCTCGTCAAGTTCACCCCGATGTCCAACCCGAAGGGCGTGGAGACCATCGGGCAGCTCCCCAACCTCACGGCTGCCATGGAGCGCGCCGGCTGGACCGAGGGCCGCATCCGCAAGGTCATGGGCGAGAACTGGCTCCGCTTCCTCGGAGAGGTGTGGGGGGAGTAGGGGGGTTAGGGCCTCAGCGTCAGCGTGCCGTCGCGGACCTCGTAGCCGCTCAGGCGTTCCAGCGCGCTGATGCCGAGCAGCGAGTGGGGCAGGCGCTCGCTGTTGACCACGGCCCGCACGTTGCTCAGGCGGATGTCGCCGAGCTCGAGCGAGCGGATCACGACCGGCGCGGCGCGTACGATGCCGCCGGCGGTGTGCAGGCGCTGCGAGAAGTTTAGCTGCGCCGGGTCGAAGCCGATGCGCTCGGCGTCTTCCGGGCTGAGGGCCACGATGGTCGCGCCGGTATCGATCAGGAATCTGACGTCGGCGCCGTTGACGCGGGAGTCGATGTAGAAGTGGCCGTCGCGGTGGGCGCGGACGCGCACGGCGCCCTCCTCGGTGGTCACCGCCGCGTAGGGGACGATCTCCCCGCCCAGCCGGTTCACCAGGTCGGTGAGCTCGAAGCGGTAGCTGTAGCCGATCGCCAGAATGCCCGCGAGCGCGAGCCAGACGGCGGCGTGGCGCAGCCTGCGGAGGAGCCTGCCGGGCGCCGGCGGACGCGGCGGTCGTGGGGGTGGTGGGAATTGGGGCGATGGCCCCTGCCGGTGCCATCCGGCTTCCGTGCGCAGGCGGCTCCAGGGTCCGCGTCCGGATGTCATGCCCGGTCCATGCGGCCCATTCTCGACCGGCGCCGACGCAACCCAAGCCTTCGCATCGTCTTCATGACGCTCCTATACACCGATCTGGTGTGCCGCTCCCGACTTTACCAGTCGCGAGGGGCAATCCGTTGCGTCGTTGCCCGCGACCGGGCGCTCGGCTTCGCCCGGTGATCGGCGCTGGGTGTTTCATATGAGTTTCTTATGGGAACGATGATCAATCGATATTTGTCGCTATGGCTATGCCGATTACGTGAGTCCTCAGGAGATGCCCTTCGGGCCGTTCTCGAAGGGAAACGCGAGGATTCAGGATCATGGCCGTTCACGCCTCGGGCGCACAATCCACCGATCCCGCCGATGCAACGCGATCCGCTTCCGCAGCGCTCGCGCCCGTGCAGCGTCCTGAAACAGCGCTGGCGGTCCGCGCGCCGACTCGTCGCAGGCAACGGTCCACGGCAGGTGTTGCCGACGGGGTTCGCGCCGCGGCATCGGTCATGGGATGGGCGCTCTGGATACTGCTGGCGCTGACGATGGCGGCGTTCCTGGCCTTCGCGCCCTCCTTGATTTAGCGCACTTGCCGACTGGATGAGATCCTACCCGGCGCCGGTCGGGTCAGGAGCAGCCCTCTCGATAGGCCCCCGGCGTGGTGCCGGCGACGCGCCTGAAGCACCGCGTGAGGTGGGTCTGGGATGAAAACCCGCATAGATGGGCGATGTCGACGAGCGGGAGCCGCCCTTCTGCAATCAAGGATTTCCCGCGCTCGATCCGACGGTCCGTGAGGTAGCGATGCGGGGCCGTCCCGGTCGCCGCCTTGAAGGCGCGGGCGAAGTGGAAGGGGCTGAGGCAGGCTTCGCTCGCAAGCGTCTCGATGGTCAGGTCTTCGCCGAGATGGGTGTCGATGAATTCCGTGACCCGCTTGAGGCGCTGCGGATCGAGCGCGCCGCGGGCGGGCGGCAGCGAGGTGGACGACGGTGCCCGGCTGGAATGGTGCCGCAGGATTTGAACGCCGAGCGCCGCGGCCAGCGTCTCCGCCAGGATCTTTCCCGCCGGCGCGGGGTCGACCAACTCGCTGTGGATCGACTGCGCGATCCGCTCGATCAGGGGATCGTGGAAGCCGCCGTCATAGTGCAGGTCGAGCTTGTCCGGATCGATGTCGAGTTCGCGCAGGGCCGTTTCCGACAGCGGCGAGGCGGGGAGGAAAAGATGAATGCTTTCCTCGACCTCGCCGTAAAGATGGATCATGTCTTCGTAAACGCCCTTGGGGCAGAGCCAGATCGTGCCCGGTACTGCGTCGCAACGCTGCAGACGGCCGTCACCGCGACGCCTGACATGCAGACTGCCCCGCAGCATGACGATGACCTCGGTGTCGCAGACCTCGACCTCGCCGAGGTCGCCTTCCGCATGCCGCCAGCGTTCCGCCAGCAGCCCCTTCCAGCCCCGGCCGGCGCTGGACCCGAGCCTGGTCCCGGTCGTGAATTTCGCGCGGCCGTGTCCACCTGAGCCAGCCATGGCGCCTCTCGTGCATAGCGGATCGAGCGAATGGATTAGCGCCCTTTTTCCCAGAACTAAAATGCATTTTTTCACCTTATTTATATTCAATCAGTATATGAAACAAGGGTTATAGAGGGTCACAATAAGTCAGATAACATTACTTATGTCCTCTTAAATGAAATCTTATGGAGAACGCCAATTAAGGAGACGATCTGCGCGAAATTGAGGCCCGTGCCTCCCCGACAGCAAGAGAGGGCAACGAAAGCGCAAGACCGTGCGATACGGACTGCCCCGCTGTGCCCTAAGCCCACCTACAGTCACCACAGGAGGCTCGGGTCATGCAAGCGGACAACCATCGACGCGATCGCCGCATCGCTGGAGTATCGGAAAAAACCGCCGGCTTCTTCGCTCTAAACGCCAGACATCGAGGCGTCTCATTCCATTCCTTGCGATGCCTGATGCTGATGGCTGCCGGAGTCTGGGCGTGCTTGGCGGGGTCACTGGCGTCCGCGCAGACCCCGATCACGCTTGTATCCAACCTCGAGCAGACCGTCGATGCGCCGCACTTCGATGGGGACATACTGAGGGCTTGGAAAGATCACGATCTCGGCATCGTGTTCAGGACGGGCCCGTCCCAGTCTGGCGCGCTGCTGAGTGCCGTTACCCTGGATGTCAACCGATGGCCGCGCGGAACCACGCCGACCGTCTCGATATACAGGGCCGAGCTCGTTGGCGACCCAGGCCTGCCGGCGCCCACCACGAGGATCGCGACCCTGGAGAATCCGTGGGCGGCCATGGGATGGCGGACCTTCACCGTGTCGAGCCGGGTGCAACTCAAGCCGAACAGGTTCTACGCCATCGTCGTGAAAAGCACGGCGACGACGGCGGAACGGGCGTTCGAACTCAGAGGCACGCAGTCCTACGATGAAGACGCCGGCAGTCAGACCGGCTGGGACATCGAACGCATAACGAATGTCAACCTCGGCAGGGGATGGGCGGGAACCGAAGCATCGGCCTCCTCACAGAAAGTGAGGTTTGCCGCCCACGGATATGACGCGGGCGAGGTGTGGCGAGAGGGCGCGAAGCTGGAGAGCCTCAGGGTGACGCCCGTCAGCGGCAGCCTCGCCCAGTTCACTCCGTCGTTCAGGCCCGGCAGGCGAGGCCCCTACACCGTCTGGGTGACCCATGACACGAGCCAGGTGACGCTCGAGGCAGTGGCGGAATCATCGAGCGCCCGGGTGGAAATGCCGGACGATGTGGACCCGGACGTCGAGGGCACGCAGATCAACGTGCCGGCGGGCACGACGACGGAACATGAAATCAGGGTCATCGACGGACCCAGCGGCATCTTCCGGACCTTCTACCGGCTGAACATCAGGCACCCCGGCAGCACGCTGACGGGGAGGCTCGAGCCTCTGGAGCCCGTGTTGATCGACGGCTCGCTCCACTACCGGGCCGCCTTCAAGCTGAGCGCCCCCGTCGAACTCTCGCTCGCGGACTTGAGGAGTTACGTATTCGCGCTCAGCAATGGGGCTATCACAGATGTGCGCCAAGTGGGCAAGGCGATCGGCCCGGGCGGCGATCCGATGAGTCGTACCTGGCACCTGACCGTGACCCCGATCGATGCGGCCGCCGAAACGCGAGTCACTTTTCGGTACAAGCCGACCTGCGCTTCGATCGGGGGGGTATGCACGGTGGGCGGACTCAAACTCGGCAGAGTCGATACGCTCATCCTCAGTCCCTTGAGCGTGCGCGGCGTTTCCATCGAGGACGCGAGCGCGGACGAGCAGGACGGCGAGATCGTGTTCACCGTCAGTCTTTCCAAGCCCGCGCAGCGCTATGTGTACGTCGACTTCGAAACCATCGACTCCGGATCCGACACGGGCACTGCCACTCCAGGCGCGGACTACCGGCCGCAGGTCACCCGGCTCGTCATCCAGCCGGGGGAAGAGTCCGTCGAGGCGGGAGTCGCACTCATCGCGGACTCGGTCAACGACGACGGCGAGACCGTGAAGGTCCGTCTCAGCAACGCCCGGCAGGTGGACGACGGCGGCGTCTTTCTGAAGCCGGTCATGATCAGGGCCGCCGGGGCGACGGGCACCATCAACAATACCGGCGCAATACCGCAGGCGTGGCTCGCGCGCTTCGGGCGCACGGTGGCGGACCAGGTCATCGACGCGGTGGAGGGGCGCATGTCGGCGCCGCGCACGCCGGGCCTGGAGCTGAGCGTGGCCGGACAGAGGATTGGCGGCGGCCCTGCGGCGGCGCCAGGCGGGGCGCGCGACGCGGAGGCCGGTCTCGAGGCGCTGTCGGACTGGTTACGCTCCAGCGTCGATGAGGACGTCACCAGCGGCTTCGCATCGCGCGCGGTGTCGAGCCATGACTTGCTCACCGGCTCGTCCTTCGCGTTCACGGGCGGGACGTCCGAGAGTGGCGTCGCCACCCTCTGGGGCCGGGGCGCGGTCACGGGCTTCGACGGGCGCGAGGGGACGGTGTCCCTCGACGGCGACGTGGTGAGTGCGCTGGCGGGCCTGGACTGGACGCGCGGACGCACCACCGCCGGCCTCGTGGCGTCGCATTCGCGCGGGGATGGCGCCTACAGCTCGCCCTCCGACGGCGGCAGGGTCGAGAGCACGCTCACGGGTCTCTATCCCTGGGGCCGGTATGCGCTGAACGACCGCCTTTCGCTGTGGGGCGTCGCGGGCTACGGCACCGGCGAACTCGTGCTGACGCCGAAGGAGCAAGCGCCGATCGAGACCGACATGGACCTCAGAATGGCGGCGGCAGGCCTGCGCGGCGTGCTGATGGCGGCACCGGCCAACGACGGCTTCGAGCTCGCGGTCACGTCCGACGGCCTGATCGTGAGCACGTCGTCGGATGAGGTGGGCGGCAGCGCCGGCCGTCTCGCGGCCTCGGAGGCCGACGTGACGCGACTTCGTGTCGGCCTCGAGGGGGCTTGGCACGGGCTCGACGCGGGCGGCGGCTCGTTCGTTCCCAGCTTCGAGATCGGCGTGCGCCAGGACGGCGGCGACGCGGAGAGCGGGCTCGGCGTCGATGCGGGTGTCGGTCTTGCCTGGGCAGACCCGACGAGCGGATTGACGGCCGAGCTTCGCGCGCGCGGGCTGCTGACCCATGAGGAAGAGGGATTCCAGGAGCGGGGCCTGGCGGGCACGCTCGCCTGGGATCCGAACCCGGCCTCGGCCCGGGGTCCGGCGCTCTCGCTGAGCCAGACGGTGGGCACATCGGCGTCGGGGGGGATGGAGGCCCTGTTCCGGCCCGGTAGGGCGGGTGCGCTCGGCGCAGCCGATGACACTCGAGGCGAACCCGATCGGCAACATCTGGAAGCGAAGCTCGGCTACGGCTTCGCCCTCTTCGACGGCCGCTTCACGGGCACGCCGGTGCTCGGGTTCGGGCTTTCGGACACCGAGCGCGAGACCACGCTCGGCTGGCGTCTCGCCGAAGTCCGGCGCGGAGGACTCGCCTTCGCCCTCGACGTCGAAGCGGCGCAGCAGGCGCGGACGGCCGGGGGTGGAGAGCCCGGGCACCGTCTCGCTCTCGGCCTCGGCTGGCGCTTGGAAGGTGTGCAGCCCCGGGATCCCGCCTTCGCGCTTCGGCTCGAGGGCTCGCGCCATGTCGCGGCGAACGACGGAGAGCCCGAGAACCGCATGGGGCTGCGGATGACGGCACGCTGGTAGACGGGCCGAAGACGATTCCGATGCCGCTTGCACGCCGGGGACAGGGCGTGCCGGCGGGATCGGGTGCTCAGCGTGCGTCCGCGCCGGTCTCCTTTGCGGTCTTGGCCAGCAGGTGTGCGCCGGAGGTCGTCGGCGCGTAGCGAGGCGGATCGTCCGGCTGCCGGCAGGTCGGCAGGCACTCGATCAGGGCGTCGTGGTTCGGCTGGTGGAAGAAGGCGATGGAGGCGCGCCGGCTGCCCGCGCGGCGCGCCGCCGGCGGGTTGACCACGCGGTGCAGCGTCGAGACCCAGCGGTCGTTGGTCCACTGCGCCATGAGGTCGCCGAGGTTGACGATGAAGGTACCGGGCACGGGCGCGACATCGCACCAGGTCCCGTCGCCGCCGCGCACCTGCAGGCCGCCGGCGGCATCGGTCGCGAGCAGGATCGTGAGGCTGCCGTAGTCGGTATGCGCGCCCGCGCGCAGCTGGCCCGGCAGGGGAGGGCGGCTTGCCTCGGCATAGTGGTTGAGGCGCATGGCGGTGATGTGGCGGTCGATCTTGTCCGCGAAGAATGTCTCGGGCATGTCGAGCGCCAGCGCGAAGATGCGCATAAGGGTCTCGGCCAGGCGCTCCATCGCGCGGTAGTAGGTGCAGAGGCGCTCCCGGAAGCCGGGCGGCCGGGTGGGCCAGATGTTGGGCTCGAACCAGGTCTCGCGGTGCGCCCTGTAGTAAGGGGTCTGCGGCAGATCGAAGCGCCCGAAGGTGAAGGCCTCGATCAGGTCCGGCGGCGACTCGCGGTCCAGCGTGTAGGCCAGCGCATTGCCGCCCACGGGCAGGTAGCCCCGGCGAAAGTCGCCCTTGGGCGACATCCAGCGGCGCTTCTCGGCGTCGCTCAGGTCGAAGAAGGCCCAGGTCGCCGCGAGGGCGTCGTCGATGACGGCGGACGGGACGCCGTGGCCGGCGACGATCAGGAAGCCGATGCGGCGGCAGGCTCGGTCGACCGCCTGCGCCACCGCCGCCTTCTGCGCACCGCCGCCGCCGAGAAAGGGCGCGATGTCGACGACGGGGACGGTGCTCTCGCTCATGGCCGGACCATGGTGTCACGGCGCAGGGCACGGGACCACACCCGCCCGCGTCGGCACGCTTGCCGCCCGCGCCGCGATAGGGCAAACAGCCGCAGCGAAGGGGCAACCTCATCGTCCGTTGGCGAAGGAGAACACGAGCACCGTGACGCGCATCGTCCTGGTCACCCATTCAGAGCGTGCCAATCCCGGCAAGGTGCGCGAGGCGCTGCATGCGCGGGGCTGCCAGACCGAAGTCTGCTTCGTGGCGGGCGGCGCGGCGTTGCCGCCGATGAACGGCGCCCGATTGCAGGGCTACGACGCGGCCGTGGTGTTCGGCGGCGCGATGAGCGCCTGCGATGTCGACGACCTTCCCTTCCTGCGGGAAGAGACCGAATGGATCGCCGCGCAGCTCGCGGCCGACGCCCCCCTGCTCGGCATCTGTCTCGGCGCCCAGGTCATGGCCCGCGCCCTCGGTGGGCGCGTCTATCCCCATCCGGACGGTCTCTGCGAGGTCGGCTATCAGCCGCTTCGGCCGGCAAAGCCGGATTGCGCGCTCTTCCCGTCGCCCCTCCACGTCTTTCACTGGCACCGCGAGGGCTTCGACCTACCGCCCGGGGCGGAGCTGCTCGCGCGGGGGAGCATCTTCGAGAACCAGGCGTTCAGCCACGGTGAGCGCGCGTTCGGCGTCCAGTTTCATCCGGAGATGACGCCGGTGACGCACGAGCGCTGGCTCAACAACCCGAAGGCTCAGAAATACTTCAAGCTGCCGGAAGTTCCTTCGGCCGATCGCCAGCGCGCCGATGCCCCCCGCTACGACCCGACGGTGCACCGGTGGCTCGATCGCTTTCTGGACTTCTGGCTGGAGCGCTTCTGAGGGTAGGGCGTGGCCGCGTTTCGGGGCGCTCAGAGCCCGTAGCGGGACCACCAGAGGCGGGCTTCGATCGCGCCGATCAGCTCGCCGGCGAGCGAGCCGGCCTCCTCGCCGTCGCCTCCGAGAAAGAGGCCCGGCCGCAGGCGCCGCGCCAGCCACCCGCGCGGGCGGCCGATCTTGCGGATGACCACCTTGCGACCGTAGCGCTCGCGCAGCACGGTCCGGATATCGCCGATGCCGTCGGCGAGCCCTAACCCGATCGCCTTGCGGCCCAGCCAGAACTCGCCGCTGAAGAGGTCGGGATCGCTCTCGGCGAGGCGCGCGCCGCGCCGCGCGCGGATCAGCTCCTTGAAGTTGTCGTGAATGTCGCCCTGCACCCGGCGCAGGCGATCGAGATCGTCGGGCTGCACGGCGAGGAAGGGGTCGAGCAGCGACTTCTTTTCACCGGCGGTGTAGAGCCGCCGCTCGACGCCGAGCTTCTCGATGGCCTGGTGGAAGCCGAAGCCCGAGTAGATGACGCCGATGCTGCCGAGAATGGAGTTGTCGTCCACGAAAATTTCGTCGGCCGCCGCCGCGAGCCAGTATCCGCCCGATGCGGCGACATCCTCCACGAAGGCCATCACCGGCACGTCGCGTTCCGCCGCAAGCGCACGAATCCGGTTATGGATCAGCGCCGACTGCGCCGCGGAGCCTCCCGGCGAATTGATCTCGAGCGCGACGGCCTTCAGCCCCGGCTGGCGAAAGGCCCGTTGCAGCACGGGGGCAACGGTCTCCATGTTGATGCGGCCGCCGAACATGCCGGCCCGTCCGATCACGCCCGATAGCCGCACCACCGAGACTACCGGCGGCGGGCGCCGAAAGGTCAGGCGCATCAACAGCCGCTTCATCAGGACTCTTCCTCCAGGAGGGTCAGTGCAGCGCCCCCGCGCAAGACGCGATCCGCTGCGTGGGAGAAGCTGCCGTCGTCGTCGTGCAGGATCATGCCGGCCGCGATCTGCAAGGGTCCGCCGTGCTCGGCCGTCGCCTGCACGATAATGCGATTTGCGGTCTTCTTGGTCCGCGCGCCGCTGAAGGGATTATGCGACCACAGCGGATAGACGACGATGGCGCCGGGTCGTACCGGAGACAGACCGCTCAGAATCTGGGCCAGGCGCTCGGGCCGATGGATGATCGTGATGGTGCCCCCCGGGCGGACCATCCGGGCACAGAACTCGAGCCAGGTGTCGAGCCCGGCGGCACCTTCCACCGTCGCCTGCGCGCGGCCGCGGGAGGCCGGCGGCTGATTCGCGCCCTGCTCGAAAAAAGGCGGGTTCGCGAACACGTGGTCGAAGCCTTTCGGGGTCAATTTGGGCGGCGGCCGCTCGAAATCGCCG
This sequence comes from Alphaproteobacteria bacterium, assembly GCA_965207055.1. GTDB lineage: Bacteria > Pseudomonadota > Alphaproteobacteria > UBA828 > UBA828 > WTGU01. The sequence goes on from CBDBLP010000002.1 coordinate 1,220,412, forward strand.
ACCCACACATCGAGCCGTTCCTCCAGCCCGTTGAGCGCGGCGTTGTCCTTGGCGAGCTGCGCGAAGGCGCGGTCCACCTCGAGCCCCGTGACATGCAGGCCGGTCACGCGGCTCGCGAGACAGAGCGCGCCCGCGCCCACGCCGCAGCCGACATCGAGCGCGCGCTCGCCGTCCGAGGCAGGCACCGCGGCCGCGAGCAAGACCGGATCGATCGCGACCCGGTAGCCCGCAGCCGGCTGGTTCAGCGCGACCCGTCCGCCGAGCAGGGTATCGCTGGTGACCCGTGCGGACTCGGTCTCAGTCATCGAGGGCGTCGACCTCTTTCAAGATGCGCCGTGCTGCATCGGCGTCCTCGTCGGCGACCATGAGGCGCCTCGGGATCGCACCGGCGCTTCCCTCCAGCACACTCATGTGCTGATCGAGCACGATGGGCTCGATTCCGGCGTCTCTCAACACGGCGTCGAGGAACGAGAGCTGCACCAGGTCGTTCGTGCGCAGGAGCTCGATCATTCTGTCCCGACTCCCGTGTCCAGGCGCGCCCTAGCTGATAGGGTAATGATGGCGCGATTGCGCATGGATGCCCTTGCGCGCGCGCGCCGTCAAGCGAGAGGGTGTATGTCGGATAGGGTCGTTCCGCTCGAAGGGCGGGCTGCTGCACGGCGCAAGGCGGCCTCCGGGGCCTCGCTGGACCCGCTTCACGGTCTGGTCGCAGACGACTTGCGCGCCGTCAACGGCGTCATTCTGAACAACATGCAGAGCTCGGTGATGCTCATTTCGGAGCTCGCCGCGCACATCGTTGCAGCGGGCGGAAAGCGTCTCCGGCCGATGATGACGCTCGGCTCCGCCCGGCTCTGCGGCTACACCGGCAGGCGCCACATCGATCTCGCCGCCTGCGTCGAGTTCATTCACACCGCGACGCTGCTTCACGACGATGTCGTCGACGACAGCGCGCTCAGGCGGGGCGCGGCGACCGCCAACGCGGTCTGGGGCAACAAGCCGAGCGTGCTGGTGGGCGACTTCCTGTTCAGCCGCGCGTTTCAGATTTCGGTCGCCGACGGCTCGCTCCGCGTGCTCGGCATTCTCGCCGATACTGCCGCGACGCTCGCCGAAGGCGAGGTGATGCAGCTCACCACCTCCAACGACACCGAGACCAGCGAGGCCGCCTATCTCAAGGTGGTGACCGCGAAGACTGCGGCGCTCTTCGCCGCTGCCTGTCAGCTCGGCGCGGTGGTGGCCGAGCGCTCAGCGGCGGAGGAAGAGGCGCTCAGGAGCTTCGGGCTCAACCTCGGCATCGCCTATCAGCTGGTCGACGACGCCCTCGACTATCGCGCCCGCGAAGCGGAGCTGGGCAAGACCGTGGGCGACGACTTTCGCGACGGCAAGATCACGCTGCCGGTGGTGCTGGCGTTTCGCCGGGGCAACGATGAAGAGCGCGCCTTCTGGCGGCGGACCATGGAGGAGGAAGAGCAGGAGGACGGCGACTTTGCGCACGCGATGGCCCTGCTCACCCGCCACGGGGCGATCGACGATTCGGTGGAGCGGGCGCGCCACTACAGCGCCATGGCCCGCGACGCGCTCGGCCTCTTCCCCGCGTCCGAGGCGAAGGACGCCCTGCTCGATGTGGTCGACTTCTGCACCGAGCGGGTGCACTAGCTGACTCTTTGTCGCTCACGGCAGCCGGCCTGTCGCACGTCCGTCCAAGACGGACGCGCTCTGATGCGGGGAATGCGCTTGGTCCCACTCGGGCGGACTCTCAGCGCATTTCCTTTGCGATCTTGAAGGTGACGAGGCGTGCGCTCCCGGCTCTGAGCGCGGCCCAGTCGTCGATGCCGGTCTCGAACACGGCGAGAGCCGCCGTTGGAAATCTCGAAGAGAGTTGGGCGTAGGCGGGTCCGTGTCCGCGTCCTCCGAGTGCGAGGGCCAGCGCGTGAATGCCGGGATTGTGGCCGATGAGAAGGACGCCGTCCTCGCTGCCGCCGGCCTCGGCCACGGCGTAGAGCAGAGACGACGGACTGCCCATGTAGATGCCGTCGACCACGCGGCGCGGCAGGCTCTCGCCAAATCCTTCGCAGAACGCGTCGCAGGTCTCCACGGTGCGCCGCGAGGGCGAGCAGAGGATCAGCGTCGGCGGCTGGGCCTGGTCGCGACAGAAGGCGCCCATCCACTGGCTTTCTTTCCGGCCCCGGCCGACGAGCGCGCGCTCGAGATCGCCGCCGCCGGGCGGCATGCCGGCTTGCGCCTTGCCGTGACGCATCAGGTAGAGCCGCCGCATCCCGCCTCCCCGCTCGCGGTTGCCGGTCCCGTTGCATTCGCCCTTTGCAATCGTGGTAGCGCGCGACCAAAATCGCGCGCCCTTTCGGCGATGGGGAGATCATGATGGGCGGGAAGCGCACCGACAAGAGCCCGTACGAGGCCGGGCTCGAGCGCAACGATGCGAACTACGTTCCCTTGACCCCGCTCTCCTTCCTGCGCCGAGCCGCCGCGGTGTTTCCCGAGCGGACGGCATGGATTCACGGCACCCGGCGCGCGAGCTACGCCGAGTTCTACGCGCGCAGCCGGCGCCTCGCCTCGGCGCTGGCCAAGCGCGGCGTCGCCAAGGGCGACACGGTTGCGATCATGTCCCCCAACACGCCGGCGATGCTGGAGGCGCACCATGGCGTTCCCATGTGCGGCGCCGTGCTCAGCGCCCTGAATTACCGGCTCGATGCCGCCTCCCTCGCGTACATTCTGGATCATGCCAAGGTCTCGGTGCTGTTCACCGACCGCTCGTTCTCGCCGGTGATCGCGGACGCCCTATCCCGGGCAGACGCGGCGCCGTTGGTCATCGATATCGACGACACGCCCGAGGAAGGCGGCGATCTGATCGGCGAGATCGAATACGAGGCGCTGCTGGCGGAGGGTGATCCCGACTACGACTGGCCCTGGCCCGAGGACGAGTGGGACGCGATTTCGCTCAACTACACCTCCGGCACCACCGGCAACCCCAAGGGCGTCGTCTATCACCACCGGGGCGCCTATCTGAACTGCCTTGGCGATGGCGTCACCTGGGCCATGCCTCATGCCCCGGTCTATCTTTGGACGCTCCCCATGTTCCACTGCAACGGCTGGTGCTTTACCTGGGCGATCAGCGCCTACGGCGGCACCCACGTGTGCCTGCGCAGGGTCGACGCGGGCGCAATCTTTCAGGCGATCGCGGCACACGGCGTGACGCACTTCTGCGGGGCGCCCATCGTCCTCAACCTGCTCAACAACGCGAGCGAGGATGAGCGCATTCCCCTCGATCATCGCGTCGAGGTCATGACCGCCGCCGCCCCGCCGCCCGCCGCCGTCATCGCGCGGATGGAGGAAGCCGGCTTCCACGTCACCCACGTCTACGGGCTCACCGAGGTCTACGGTCCGGCCACCGTGTGCGCGTGGCACGACGAGTGGAACGCGCTGCCGCTCGACGAGCAGGCCGCGCTCAAGGCGCGCCAAGGCGTGCCCTACGCCACCCTCGACGGGCTCATGGTGGCCGACCCCGAGGCGCTCGAGCCGGTGCCGGCGGACGGCAAGACCATGGGCGAGGTCTTCATGCGCGGGAATACGGTGATGAAGGGTTACCTGGACAATCCGCAGGCGACGGAGGAGGCCTTCGCCGGCGGCTGGTTCCACACCGGCGATCTCGGCGTCGTCCACGCCGACGGCTACATCGAGCTCAGGGACAGGGCCAAGGACATCATCATTTCGGGCGGTGAGAACATCTCCACCATCGAGGTCGAAGGCGCGCTCTACCGCCACCCCGCTGTCCTGGAGGCCGCTGTGGTGGCGCGGCCCGACGAGACATGGGGCGAGACGCCCTGCGCCTTCGTCACGCTGAAGGACGGCGCCGACGCGGACGAGGCGGCGCTGATCGACTTCTGCCGGGGCGAGCTCGCCCACTACAAGTGCCCGAAGACCGTGGTGTTCGGCGCGCTGCCCAAGACCTCCACAGGCAAGGTCCAGAAGTACGTGCTCCGGGAGCGCGCCGCCGGGCTATAGAGCGCGTCCGTCCTTGACGGACGCGCGACAGGCCGCGACCGCGGCGCGCCCGCGCAGGCACCGGCCACAGGCCGGCTGCCGTGAGCGACATAGAATCAGGACCGATAGCTGTCTCGATCCGCTACCATGCGCTCCGGGATTCGGGGAGCTTGCGCGATGCCCGACGTCACACTCAGCCCGGATGGACAGGTTGTCGAAATAGCCGGTCTCGGCCCGGAGCCGCTTCGGTTCCACGCCATCTGGCTGCGGGACAATGCGGGGGACGAGCGGACCCGCTCACCGGAGAACGGCCAAAGGCTGATCACGGTCGGCGACATCCCGGAGGAGACCGCCATCGTGGCCGCCACGGCCGATGGTGCGACCCTGACCGTGTCGTTCCAGCCGGAAAACAGAACCATCGGTTACGACCTCGGGTGGCTCCTGAGGAACGCCTACGACCGCCCGGCCCGTAACGGACGGCGCTGGATCGCATCCGGCATCGAAACCTGGGACAGCCCTTCCCTGGCGGAGATTCCCGAAGCGGAGATGAAAGCCCTCAAGGCCGACAGCGGGCGGTTGCGGGAATGGCTGGCGGCGGTCGTGCGCTTCGGGTTCGGCAGGATCATTGCAGGGAGCACGAGGCCAGGCGCGCTCTTCGATGTCGTCGACCTCTTTGGGTACGTGCGGGAAACCAACTACGGCCGGCACTTCGAGGTCCGCACCGAGGTGAACCCGACCAACCTCGCTTTCTCGAGTCTCGGGCTTCAGGCCCACACCGACAATCCGTACAGGGACCCGGTGCCGACGCTGCAGGTGCTCTACTGTCTGGAAAATTCCGCCGAGGGCGGGGAGAGCATCGTGGTCGACGGCTTCCGGGCGGCGGAACGGCTCCAGCAGGAACGTCCCGACGACTTCGAGGTGCTGAGCAGGTATTGCGCGCGCTTCCAGTACGAGGGCGATCCTTCGACGAACCTGCGCGCGCGGCGCCCGATCCTCGAACTGGCGCCGGACGGCGAGCTGACCGCCATTCGCTTCAACAACCGCTCCCTTGCCGCGGTGACGGATGTTCCCTTCGAGCGGATGGATGACTGGTACGGGGCCTATCGACGCCTGAGCGAGATCGTCGACGACCCGGCGATGCAGGTCATGGTCCGGCTCGAGCCGGGAGAGTGTTTCCTCCTGGACAACACGCGCGTGCTTCATGCGCGCAAGGCCTACGCGGGCTCGGGCAGGCGGTGGCTTCAGGGGTGCTACGCCGACAAGGACGGCCTGCTCTCGAAGCTCGCGGTGCTGACGGCTGTGCACAGGGAGGCGGCGGAATGAGCGTGACCGGTGACATCGGGCTCGAGCGGGGGACGATCGTGGCCTTCATCGAGGACATCTTCGAGCGCCGGGGCGGCGAGCGCTATCTGGGGGAGGCCGTCACGCTGGCCGAACACATGCTGCAGGGCGCCACCATCGCCGAGCGGAAGGGCGGTCCCGAGGAGATCGTCGCCGCCGCGCTGCTGCACGATATCGGCCATATCGTCGGCGGCTCCGGCTCCTTTTCGATGAACGATACTGAGGACCGCTTTCACGAGAGGGCCGGGGCCCGGCTTCTCGAGCCCTTCTTTCCCCGGGTCGTCGTCGATTGCTGCCGCTTTCACGTGGCGGCAAAGCGCTACCTCTGCGCGACCGACCCCGGCTATTTCGATACGCTGAGCGCCGCCTCGGTGCATTCCCTGACGTTGCAGGGAGGGCCCATGAACGCGGAAGAGGCGGCTCAATTCGAGACGCAGCCGAACCTCCGCGAGATCATCGCGGTCCGATACCTGGACGATGCCGGCAAGCGGGTCGGCATGGTGACGCCGGAGTTTGCCCACTTCGCCCCCATGCTCCAGCGCATGGTCGACGTGCGATCAAGGGACGGCGCGGCTGAACAAGACCGGATCATTCATGCGCTTCGCGCATAACACCAAACCAAAGGGCAGTTTACGAAACAGAGTTGTTTTGCGATCTCATAAAATCGTAGACAATCCTTGGTTGTCTTGAACAAACGATAAAGCGGCCTTCGGGGGCCGGGGAGTGACGACCCATCGGGCGGTTGACGACACACGTGCTTGACTTGTCATTGGGCACGCCGGCGCGGGGATTGACGCTGGAGCTTTGGCGCCTGGACGGCGGGGCGGCGGAACGGCTCAAGACGGTCGTGACGAACGACGACGGCCGGATTGAGGGCGCCCTGCTGGAAGGCGAGGCCTTTGCCGCCGGCACTTACGAGCTGCGCTTCATGGCAGGCGACTACCGACGGCGCGTCGGCGGGCCGCTTCCCGAACCGCCCTTCCTCGATGTCGTGCCGGTGCGCTTTGGTGTCGCGGATCCGCAAGGCCACTACCACGTCCCGCTGCTACTTTCCGCGTATGGCTATTCCACCTATCGCGGCAGCTGAGGCATGACCCGCTCGTCGGTCCGCTTTCTCCACCGCGGCGAGGTCGTCGCGCTGACCGACGTGGGCGCGAACGAGACCCTCCTCGACTACCTTCGGCTGCGCCGCCATGCCTGCGGCACCAAGGAGGGCTGCGCCGAGGGCGACTGCGGCGCCTGCACCGTGGCGCTCGGCACCCTGCAGGACGGCAGGCTGGAGTACGCGCCGGTCAACGCCTGCATCTGCCTGCTCGGCATGATCGACGGCAAGGAGCTTGTCGTCGTGGAAGACCTGGCCGGCCCCGGCGGCGCGCTGCACCCCGTGCAGGACGCGCTGCTCAGGCATCACGGCAGCCAGTGCGGCTTCTGCACGCCGGGCATCGTGATGAGTCTCTTCACGCTCTACCACGCTGGCGGGCGCTGCGACCGGCAGGCGGTGAACGACGCGCTCGCCGGCAATCTCTGCCGCTGCACCGGCTACCGGCCGATCGTCGATGCCGCGCTGGAAGCGTGCGCCGTGACACCCAGCGACGCATTCGCTGAGCGGCACGCGGCGACCTTCGAACGCCTGACGGCGCTCGACGATGGCGAGGACCTCTTCGTCGGCGATGAGGCGACGGGCTTCCTTGCGGCGCCCGCCACGGTCGATGCCCTGGCCCGCCTCTACGCGCGTCACCCGGACGCAACGCTGGTCGCGGGCGCCACGGATGTGGGCTTGTGGATCACCAAGCAGATGCGGGCCCTGCCGAAGATCATTCTCTTGGGAAGGGTGGCCGGTCTGGCGGAGATCCGCGAGACCGAGCAGGGCTTCCATTTCGGCGCCGGTGTCACCCATGCGCGGGCCGAGGCCGCCATGGCGGCGCTCGATCCCGATCTCGCCGAGATGTTTCGCCGCTTCGGCGGCAAGCAGGTCCGCGCCGTGGGGACGCTTGGCGGCAACATCGCCAACGGCTCGCCGATCGGCGATTCGATGCCCGCCCTGATCGCGCTCGGCACGACGCTGCACCTGCGACGGGGCGAGGCAACGCGGCCGATGCCGCTCGAGGACTTCTTCATCGACTACGGCAAGCAGGACCGGGCGGCGGGCGAGTTCGTGACCGGGATCGACGTGCCGCGCCTCGAGCCCGAGCAGGTCTTCCGCTGCTACAAGATCTCCAAGCGCTTTGACCAGGACATCTCCGCACTCCTGGGTGCCTTCAGGTTTACCCTGGAGGGGCGCCGCATGGTGGATGCGCGTGTCGCCTTCGGCGGCATGGCCGGCACGCCGAAGCGGGCCGCCGCCACGGAAGCCGCCCTCAAGGGCCTCCGGCTTGACGACCCGCAAGATTGGAACTCCGCCTGCGAGGCCCTTGCGTCGGATTTCCAGCCCATCGACGACATGCGGGCCAGCGCGCGCTACCGGCTGGAGACGGCGCAGGCGTTGCTGCACAAGGCCCTGCACGAGGCAGGCGGCGAGGCGAGCGCCGCGACCCGGCTCGTGGGCCTGCGGCCGGGGGAGGCGGAGCGTGCCGCCTGACGCTCTGCAAGCGGAGCGGACCGCGCGCGTTGACGACGGCGGCGCGGTCGGCCGCGCGCTCGCCCATGACAGCGCGCTCGGGCACGTCCAGGGTACGGCGCGCTACATCGACGACCTTCCCGAAACGGCGGCGCTGGTGCATGTCGCGCCCGGCTATGCCCCACATGCCGCGCGTGGACGGATCACCGCGCTCGACCTTGATGCGGTGCGGGCCGCGCCGGGCGTCGTCGCGGTTCTGACCGCCGCCGACATTCCGGGAAAGAACGACTGCAGCCCGGTCTTCGGCGACGACCCGATCCTCGCCGACGGCCGCATCGCGTTTCACGGCCAGGTGGTCTTCGCGGTGGCGGCGCTGAGCCGGGACGAGGCCCGCCGCGCCTGCCGCCAGGCCCGCATCACGGTGGAGGAGGAGGAGCCTCGCGTCTCGGTCGAGGCAGGCCTCGACTCGGGTGAGATGGTGCTGCCCGACTACCAGTTCCTGCGGGGCGAGCCGGGCGCGGACTTGAAGCTGGCGCCGCATACCGCGTCGGGCTCTCTCCATGTCGGCGGTCAGGAGCACTTCTATCTGGAGGGGCAGGTCGCCCTGGCGCTCCCCGGCGAGGACGGCGCGATGCACGTCCTCTCGTCGACGCAGCATCCCTCGGAAATCCAGCACCTCGTGGCCGCCATGCTGGGGAAGCCGGACGCGGACGTAGTGTGCGAATGCCGGCGCATGGGCGGCGCGTTCGGCGGCAAGGAGAGCCAGGCGGCGCAATGGGCCTGCCTTGCCGCGCTCGCGGCGAGCGTGACCGGTGCGGCCGCCAAGATCCGCCTTGATCGCGACGACGACATCATCATGACCGGCAAGCGCCACGATTTCCGCGTCGACTACAGCTACGGCTGCGACGAGCGGGGCAGGCTGCTGGCGGTCGACGCCGCGCTCAGCGCACGCTGCGGCTACTCCGCCGATCTCTCCATGGCCGTCTGCGACCGGGCGATGTTCCACGCCGACAACGCCTACTACTATCCAAGCGCGCGGATCCTTTCGCGGCGGGTCAAGACCGACACGGTCTCGAACACGGCGTTCAGGGGCTTCGGCGGGCCGCAGGGCATGATGCTCGCCGAGCAGATGATGGACGACATCGCCTGCCGGCTCGGCCTGGACCCGCTGGATGTGCGCAAGCGCAATCTCTACGGCCGCGGGCGGGACGTCACGCCCTACGGCATGAAGGTCGGCGAGAACACCGTAGCGCGGCTGGTGCGGACGCTCGAGAAGACCAGCGACTACCGCGAGCGGCGCAAGGTCATCGCGGCCTTCAACGAGAGCAACCGCTTTCTCAAGAAGGGGATGTCCCTCACACCGGTCAAGTTCGGGATCGCCTTCACGCTGAAGCACCTCAACCAGGCGGGTGCGCTGGTGCACGTCTATACCGACGGCTCCGTGCTGGTGAACCACGGCGGCACCGAGATGGGGCAGGGGCTCCACACCAAGGTCGCGCAGGTCGTGGCGGAGGAGTTCGGCATCGGCTTCGACAAGGTGAGGATCACCGCGACGAAGACCGACATGGTGCCCAACACCACACCGACCGCCGCATCGTCAGGCTCCGATCTGAACGGCATGGCGGCGAAGCGGGCGGCCGCCACGATCAGGGACCGCATGGCGGCCCTGGCCGGCCGGCTCTACCAGGTGCCCAAGGCGCAAGTTCGCCTCGCCGGCGGCACGGTCACGGTCGGCAAGCGGGACATCCCCTTCGCCGAGCTGGCGAAGACCTGCTTCCTCGAACGGGTCTCGCTGTCTTCGACCGGCTACTTCGCGACACCGAAGATCACCTGGGACCGCGCGTCGGCGAGCGGCCGGCCTTTCCTTTACTTCGCCTACGGTGCCGCCTGCTCGGAGGTGACGATCGATACGCTCACCGGCGAGATGCGGGTGGATCGGGTGGACCTGCTGCACGACGTCGGCAACTCGCTCAATCCCGCCATCGACATCGGTCAGATTGAAGGCGGCTTCGTGCAGGGAATGGGTTGGCTCACCACCGAGGAGCTGGTGTTCGATGCGAAGGGCCGGCTCACGACCCACGCGCCCTCCACATACAAGATCCCGGTTGCGAGCGACGTGCCGGAGGACTTCAGGGTCGCGCTCTGGGAGTCCAGGGGCAACAGGGAGCCGACCATCTATCGCTCGAAGGCGGTGGGCGAGCCGCCGCTGATGCTGGCGATCTCGGTGTTCTCGGCGATCTTTAACGCCGTCGCGAGCCTCAGTCCCGGACGCGTGCCGGCGCTCGACGCGCCGGCGACACCGGAAGCGATCATGCGCGGGATCCGCTCCATGCAGGATGCGTGAGGCGAAGCGATGAAGACCTGGGCGACCATCGGTCGCGCGCTCCGCGATGAGCAGAGCTGCGCCATGGTCAGCATCGTCGATGCCAGGGGCTCGGCGCCGCGTGAGCCAGGTGCGCGCATGGTCGTGCTGGAGGACGGCTCGTTCGCCGGCACCATCGGCGGCGGCACGCTGGAATGGCAGGCGATCGAGCGCGCCCGCGCCGCGTTGGCGAAGGGTGCAGCAGATGGGGAGGCTCCTCTGGTGGGCCTCTCACGAATGGCGCTCGGCCCCGATCTCGGCCAGTGCTGCGGCGGCTCGGTGCGTATCCTGCTGGAAGTGTTCGCGCCCGGACGAGCCGCCGAGGTGCAGGCGCTCGCCGACGCGGAGAAGGCGGGCCTCTTCGCCACCGAGGGCCGCATCGCCGAGCGCTGCGTGGAGCGGACCGTTCTGGATCGCGATTTGCCCGGCGGCGAAGACAGCCTGCTCGCGGCCGACGGACGCCTGCTGGAGCGCTTCGGCACGCGGAAGCAGGTTCTGGCGCTCATCGGCGCCGGCCATGTCGGACGCGCCATGATCATCGCGCTCGCGCCGCTCGACTTCAGCGTGGTGTGGATCGATCCGCGCAAGGACGAGTTTCCTGCCATCGTGCCGGGCGACGTGCGTGTCGTGGTGGCGGCGGAACCGGCGACCGAGCTGGACGCGGTGCCCGATGGCGCTTTCGTGCTGGTGATGTCCCACAGCCACGCGCTCGACTTCGACGTCGTTCTCGCCGCGCTGCGAGCGAGGCGGTTCGGCTATGTCGGCCTGATCGGCTCGGCGTCGAAGAAGGCCCGCTTCTTCAGCCGCATGCGGCAAGCGGGCCTGGCGGACGACGATATCGAGCGGCTGGTCTGTCCCATCGGAATCGACGGCATCGAGTCGAAGCAGCCGGCGGTCATCGCCGCGTCGGTGGTCGCGGACCTGCTGCGCCGCAGGGACGCGATGGTCGAGACGCACGGCGCGGAGGCCTCGTCCTAAGGACCCGCGGGTCCGGGACGAGCACCAGCGCCATGCCATCGGACAACGGCAACGAGACGGCTTCGGGCGCGTACATTCTCGAGGCGCGCAACGTCGTCAAGCTCTTCGGCGATCTGCGGGCCAACGACGACATCGACCTGAGCCTGAAGCCCGGCGAGATCCACGCGCTGCTGGGCGAGAACGGCGCCGGCAAGTCCACCCTGGTGAAGATCATCTACGGCGCGCTGCAGCCAACATCGGGAGAGCTCTTCTGGAATGGATCTCCGGTAACGATCTCAAATCCCGCCGCCGCACGCGATCTGGGCATCGGCATGGTGTTTCAGCACTTCTCGCTCTTCGATGCGCTGACCGTCACACAGAACATCGCGCTTGCCCTGAAGGGGGAGAGGAACATGGCGGCGCTGGCCGGGCGGATCGAGACGGTCTCCGCCGACTACGGCCTGCCGCTTCGGCCGGGCGCGCTGGTGGCGGATCTCTCGGTGGGCGAGCGCCAGCGCATCGAGGTCGTGCGCTGCCTGTTGCAGGAGCCGCGCCTGCTGATTCTGGACGAGCCCACCGCGGTCCTGACGCCGCAGGAAGCGGACCAGCTCTTCGTCACCCTGGAGCGCCTGGCCGGCGAAGGCTGCGCGGTGCTCTACATTTCCCATCGCCTGGAGGAGGTCAAACGCCTCTGCCACGACGCGACGATCCTGCGCCTTGGGCGCCTGGTGGCGCGGGTCGATCCGCAGGAGGAATCCGCCGCGTCGCTCGCCAGGCACATGATCGGCTCCGATGTCGCAGCGCTCCAGTCGGGGAGCGGCGCGACGACCGGCGCGCCCCTGCTCGAGCTCGCCGGCCTCTCCATGCCGACCGACGACCCCTTCGGCGTTGCGCTGAAGAGCATCGATCTCGAAGTCCGGTCCGGCGAGGTCGTCGCGATAGCGGGTGTCGCGGGCAACGGCCAGTCGGAGCTCTTCGATGCCATCTCGGGTGAGCGAACCAGCAAGTCTGCAGATGCGGTGAAGCTGGCGGGCGCGCCCTGCGGCCGCGAAAACATCACGCAGAGGCGCCGGCGCGATGCCGCCTTCGTGCCGGAGGAGCGCGTCGGTCACGCCGCAATTTCGGAGCTGCCGCTCTCGGAGAACGTCGTTCTCACCCATCATGGCGTGGGGGAAGGCGTCGTGCGCAAGGGCCTGATCAACCGCGGCGCGGCCAAGGACGTGATGATCAAGGTCGCCGAGCACTTCGATGTGCGCAAGAACTCGGCTGATCCGGAAGCGAACGCGCTTTCCGGCGGCAACCTCCAGAAGTTCGTTGTCGGCCGCGAGCTGGAGCGCGAGCCCCGCATCCTGGTGGTGCATCAGCCGACCTGGGGAGTCGATGCGGGTGCGGCAGCCTTTATTCGCCAGTCCCTCGTCGACATGGCACGGAGCGGCTCGGCGGTTCTGATGATCAGCCAGGATCTTGACGAGATTTTCGAGATTGCCGATCGCATCGCGGTGATCTCGCGCGGCGAGCTATCGGAGGCCTACCCCGCGGGAGAGCTCAGCGCGGAGCGGATCGGCTTGCTGATGGCGGGCACCCACGAGAGAGCCGGCCGGGATGCCGAGCACGGGGCAGAGGCGTGATCCTCAGGCTGGAAAAGCGCAGCCAGCGCTCGACGCTGATGGCGTTCCTGTCGCCCGTGCTGGCGATCAGCATCACGCTCGCGCTCGGCGCCATCATGTTCGTGGCCTTGGGCTTCGATCCCGGCGAAGCGCTCTACATCTACTTCATCGATCCGCTGACCAGCGCATGGTCTATCGAGGAGGTGGTCGTCAAGGCCGCGCCGCTCATCCTGATCGGGGTCGGCCTCGCCGTCTGCTACACCGCCAATGTCTGGAACATCGGCGCGGAGGGCCAGCTTACCGCCGGCGCCCTCGTCGGCGCCTCCGTCCCGATCTATTTCCCCGAGTGGCAGTCGCCGCTGGTCCTTCTGCTGATGCTCGTACTCGGCATCGCGGGCGGCGCGCTCTTCGCCGCGATACCGGCGTTCCTGAAGAACCGCTTCTCCGCCAACGAGATCCTGACCAGCCTGATGCTCGTCTACGTCGCCCAGCTGCTGCTGGACTGGCTGGTGCGCGGGCCCTGGCGCGACCCCGACGGCTACAACTTCCCTCAGTCCATATTGTTCGAGGGCTGGCAGGTCATTCCGCCTCTGGGCGATGGACGGGTGCATATCGGCGCCATCTTCGCCGTCGTCGCCGTCATCATCGTCGCGTTCATGATGGGACGGACGCTGCGCGGATTCGAGATCCGCGTCATCGGCACCTCGCCTCGCGCCGGCTCGTTCGCCGGCTTCAAAGGGAAGCGAGTGGTCCTGTTCTGCTTCATGTTGTCGGGCGCCCTCGCAGGGCTGGCCGGCATCTGCGAGGTCGCGGGCCCGAGCGGGCAACTGCAACCGAACGTCTCCCCCGGCTACGGTTTCACCGCGATCATCGTCGCCTTCCTGGGTCGCCTGAACCCGATCGGCGTGTTCTTCGCGGGCGTCCTGCTCGCGATCAGCTACATGGGCGGAGAAGGGGTGCAAGTGATACTCGGCATCTCCGACAAGACGACCCAGGTGTTCCAGGGCATGCTGCTCTTCCTCATCCTGGCCTGTGACACGCTGATCCGTTACCGCATCAGACTGGTTCGGGCCTAGAAGATGACAGCGGAGGTCTAGGAAGCGGTCGATGGAAGCCCTCGAAGCCGTCATTCTGACGATCATCACGGCGTCCACGCCATTGCTGCTGGCGGCGACCGGCGAGCTCGTCACGGAGCGCTCGGGCGTGCTCAACCTGGGCGTCGAAGGCATGATGATCATGGGCGCGGTCTGCAGCTTCGCCGCCGCCTACACGACCGGCTCGGCGCTGCTCGGCATTCTGGTCGGGCTCTATGCGGGCGTCGCCACGTCGATGCTCTTCGCCTTCCTGACCCAGACCTTGATGACCTCGCAGGTTGCGACCGGGCTCTCGCTCACCCTGCTGGGCCTGGGGCTCTCCGGCCTGATCGGCGAGGGATTCACCGGGCTGCCCGGGGAGAAGCTCGAATCGATCCATATCCCCCTGCTCACCGACATCCCCTTCATCGGGCCGATCCTGTTCGGCCAGGACATCCTGGTCTACGCCTCGCTCGCGCTGGTCGCAGCCGTCAGCTACGTGCTCTTTCGCACCCGGATCGGCCTCGTCATCAACGCGGTGGGCAACAATCACCATTCCGCCCATGCCCTGGGTTACAGCGTGATCGGGGTGCGCTACGCCTGCATCGCCTTCGGCGGCGCCTGCTCGGGCCTCGCCGGCGCGTACCTGGCACTTGCCTACACCACGCAGTGGATCGAGAGCATGAGCGCGGGCCGCGGCTGGATCGCGCTCGCACTGGTCGTCTTTTCCACCTGGCTGCCCGGGCGCCTGCTGATCGGGGCCTATCTCTTTGGCACGGTCTGGATCATGGGCCTCTACGTCCAGGGTCTGGGCGTGGGAATCCCGTCGCAGCTATTGTCGTCCCTGCCCTACCTCGTCACGATAGTGGTGCTGGTCATCATTTCAGGGAATAGGTCATTGATCAGGGTGAACACGCCCGCAATGATCGGGCAACCGTTTGCGCCCGAGAGGTAGAGGGGAAGTGACGCCGCCGGTGCGCTACGATGTGCGTTGGCGGATCAAGACGTTTGACTGTCTGGACCCTTGCTGACGTGAAAGGAGACATCATGAAGAAGCTCATAGGAATGGTCGCGCTCGCGCTGGCGATGACGTTCGCCGCGGGTGCCGCGTCCGCTGCCGACAAGCTGAAGGTCGGGTTCATCTACATCGGACCCATCGGCGATCATGGCTGGACCTACGCCCATGACCAGGGCCGCCTCGCGGTCGAGGGGGCACTGGGTGACCAGGTCGAGACCGTGTACGTCGAGAACATACCGGAGGGGCCGGATGCCGAACGCGCCATCGAGCGACTGGCGCGCCAGGATGTGGGGCTGATCTTCACCACGTCCTTCGGCTACATGGACCCGACGATCAAGGTCGCCACGCGTTTTCCCGACGTGAAGTTCGAGCACGCGACTGGCTACAAGCAGTCGGAGAATGTCGCGACCTACAACGCGCGCTTCCATGAAGGCCGCTACGTCATCGGCCAGATCGCCGCGAAGACGTCGAAGTCGGGGATTGCCGGCTACATCGCGTCCTTCCCCATCCCGGAGGTCGTGATGGGCATCAACGCCTTCATGCTCGGCGCGCAGTCCATAAACCCGGACTTCAAGGTCAAGGTGGTCTGGGTCAACACGTGGTTCGATCCGGGCAAGGAAGCCGACGCCGCGAAGGTGCTGATCGGCCAGGGCGCCGACATCATCACGCAGCACACCGATTCGACGGCGCCCCTGCAGGTCGCC
This sequence comes from Alphaproteobacteria bacterium, assembly GCA_965207055.1. GTDB lineage: Bacteria > Pseudomonadota > Alphaproteobacteria > UBA828 > UBA828 > WTGU01. Next base: position 1,236,027 of record CBDBLP010000002.1, read on the forward strand.
GAGGATGAAGGCGTGCATGGCTTCGGTCAGGCCTCCGACATGATTCACTTCGCGCCGAAGGCGCAGCTGACGGCGATCATCGACGAGTGGGGCCCCTACTACGTCGAGCGTGCCCAGGCGGTGCTCGACGGGACCTGGGAGTCGGGGGACTCGTGGACCGGGATGTCGGCGGGCACGGTCGTGATGGCGCCCTATACCAACATGCCGGATGACGTCGCCGCGATGGCGATGGAAACGGAAGCCATGATCACCTCCGGGGAGCTCAATCCCTTCGCCGGTCCGATCTACAAGCAGGACGGCACGCTGGCCGTGGCGGAAGGCGAGATCATGGACGACGGGACGCTCGCGGGCATCAACTGGTATGTCCAGGGCGTCGACGACACCTTGCCTGAATAAGCTCTTACCGATACCGGCCGGCGCACCGGGCCTGCAACGCGGCAGGGACGGTGCGCCGGCTGACTTGAAGGCGAGGAGACACGCGCTTGGCCGCCTTCGCGCTCGACTGGCTCAATCTCCTGATTCGCTGGGCGCACATGATCGCCGGCATCGGTTGGATCGGCACCTCCTTCTATTTCATCGCTCTCGACGTCGCGCTGAAGAAGCGCGAGAAGATGAAGGAAGGCGTGCTGGGCACCGCGTGGCAGGTGCACGGCGGCGGCTTCTACCATGTCGAGAAGTTCACCGTCGCTCCGAAGGAGCTGCCGGGTGACCTGGTCTGGTTCAAGTGGGAAGCCTATCTGACCTGGTTCACCGGCTTCCTGCTCCTGATCGTGCAGTTCTACCTCAGCGCCGGCACCTGGATGATCGATCCCGAGGTCCTGGACCTCGAGCCCCTGCACGCGGTCGGCATCTCGGTGGGGAGCCTCGCGGTCGGCTGGTTCGTTTACGACGGCCTCTGCCGCTCGCCCGTCGGCAGCCGGCCGACCCTGCTCGCCATCGCCGCATTCCTGTGGGTTCTCCTGGCGGCTTACCTCTACACCAACGTCTTCTCCGGCCGTGCCGCGTTGATCCATGTCGGCGCCTTCATCGGCACCCTCATGGCCGCCAACGTGTTCGCGGTGATCATTCCCAACCAGAAGAAGATCACGAAGGCCCTGATAGAAGGGCGGGAGCCTGACCCCAAGTTCGGCGCCATCGGCAAGCAGCGCTCGGTCCACAACACCTATCTGACGCTGCCGGTGCTCGTGACCATGGTGGGCGGGCACTACCCGATGCTGTCCGCGCATTCCCAGGCCTGGCTGATTGTCGCCTTCGTCATCGTCGGCGGCGCCTGCCTGCGCCACGCCTTCATCCGCCACGAGGCGGGCGCCCCCTTCGCCAAATTCGCCTGGACCCTGCCGGTCATGCTGGTCGCGCTCGCCGCCGCCGTGTGGATGACCTCGCCCCAGCAGCGGGAGGCGCTGGACCTCGAGGTCTCGGACGTCGAGGTCATGGCCATCGTGGACAAGCACTGCGTCTCCTGCCACGCCGCGAGCCCGAGCCACGAAAGCTTCGACACCCCGCCCAAGGACATCCTGCTCGAGTCCATCGACGACCTGCACCGCCACGCGGAGCTGGTGGACAAGTTCACGGTCCAGACCCGCACCATGCCGCTCGGCGACGAGACCGAGATGACCGACGAAGAGCGCGCGCAGCTCGGCGCCTGGATCGACGACAGGTAGGACGATGGGCGGCAGGGCGGAGGACAGGCGCCTCACCACCGACGATCTCAACCGGATGGCCGTCTCCGAGTTCGCCGCGAGCTTCGGCGATGTGGCGGAGCATTCGCCCTGGGTCGCCGAGCGTGCCGCTGGCGCCCGCCCCTTTCCCGACCGGGAGGCGGCCGCCCAAGCATTTGCCGCTGCCCTGCGCGGCGCGACGCGGGACGAGCAAGTGGCCGTGCTGCGTGCGCATCCCGATCTTGCCGGCCGGGCGGCGGTCATGGGCGAATTGGCCGAGGACTCCCGCAGGGAGCAGGCGGGCGCGGGACTCGATCGGCTGACGCCCGAGGAGTTCGAGCGCTTCACCGCGCTCAATGCCGCCTACAGGGAGCGCTTCGGGATCCCCTTCGTCTTTGCGGTCAAGGGCGCGACCAAGGAGCTGATCCTCGCCGCCTTCGAAGAGCGCCTCGCCAACGGGCTGGAGGACGAGCTGAAGAACGCGATCGACAATGTCTGCCGTATCATGCGCTTCCGCATCGAGGATCGGGTCGCGGGATGACGACGGGCGCCGATACCGCAGCGCGGGTTCTGCGCGGCCGCACGCTGAGCTTCAGGGACGATCCCCGCGTCGTCGGCCCCGAGCGGGCGATGCAGAGCCACGACGACGGCGCGGTGGTCGTGGGCAAGGAGGGTCGCATCCTGTGGCACGGCGCCTTCGCCGACCTGCCGCCGGAGAACGCCGAGGCCCCGTGCGAGCGCTACGACCGCGAGGTCATCCTGCCGGGATTGATCGACGCGCACGTGCACTTTCCGCAACACCGCATGCTGGCGGCGCCCGCGCACGACCTGCTCGAATGGCTCGAGCGCTTCGCCTTCCCCGAGGAGGCGCGATACGCCGACGAGGACCATGCAGCGGCAGCGGCGGAGAGCTTTCTCGACAGGCTCGTGAGCCATGGCACCACCAGCGCCCTGGTCTTCTCCTCGGTGCATGGCCAGGCGGCCGACTGCCTCTTTCGGGCGGCGCAGCGGCGGGGCCTTTGTCTGGCAACGGGCGCGACCATGATGGACTGCAACGCGCCCCCGGCCGTGACTCGGGACGCCGAAACGAGCGCCCGGGAGAGTGCGGGGCTCATCGCGTCGTGGCACGAGGTGGACCGCCTGCGCTACGCGCTCACGGTGCGTTTCGCCGTCACGTCGAGCGAAGCGCAGCTTCGCGTGGCCGGCGAGCTCCTGGCCGACAATCCCGGTTGCCTGCTCCACACGCATCTCTCGGAGAGCGTTGCTGAGATCGAACTGGTGCAGCGGCTCTTTCCCTGGTCGAAGGACTACACCGACGTTTACGAGCGCTTCGGCCTCGTGGGTGAAAGCGCCGTATTCGCCCACGGCATCCATCTCTCGGAACGCGAATGCCAGGCCCTGCACGACGCAGGCTCGATGGTTGTCTTCTGCCCGACCTCGAACGCATTTCTGGGATCGGGCCTGTTCGACATCGAGCATCTGGGCGCGGTCCCGCGTCCGGTCAGGGTGGGTGTCGCCAGCGACATCGGCGGCGGCACCAGCTACTCCCTGCTCCAGACGCTCGCCGAGGCGTACAAGATTTCCCGGCTGAAGGGCTGCAGCTTCAACGCCTTCGACGGGTTCTACCTCGCCACCCTGGGCAACGCGCGCGGCCTCCGCCTCGATAACGAGATCGGCACGCTTGATGCCGGCCGCTGGGCCGATGTCGTCGTCCTCGATCCCTGCGCGACGCCGGTGATGGCCGCCCGCCAGGAGCTCTCCGAGAGCCTGGAGGACATGCTCTTCGCGCTGATGATGCTGGGCGACGACCGCGCCGTGCGGGCGGTCTACATCAAGGGCGAAAAGGTCGCCGGCCGGGATCGGAGCGACGGCGAAGGCCAGCCCCATGGCGCGTTTCGATGAAGGTGCATGAAGTCATGCGTCCGGGACGGGTGGCCCTTGCTGCGCTCGGCGCCGCTGCGGTGCTGCTCTTCGCCGGACCCGGTGCCGCGGCTGCCGACGACCCCTTCGCCGAGGCCCGCGCCGCCATGGTGCAGGCCGTTGCCGAGACGACCGAGGAGACCGCCGAGTGGATCGGGAAGAGGGAGCTGGAGCCCCGGGTGATGGAGGCGATGGGGCGGGTGCCGCGCCATCTCTTCGTGCCGCCCGATCTGGAGGACCTCGGCTACTTGAACAGGCCGCTTCCCATCGGCTACGGCCAGACCATCTCGCAGCCCTATATCGTCGCGTTGATGACCGATCTGCTGGAGCCCGAGCCTGACCACGTCGCGTTCGAGCTCGGCACCGGGTCGAGCTATCAGGCGGCGGTGCTGGCCGAGCTGGTGGCCGAGGTCTACACGGTTGAGATCGTGCCGCCGCTCGCGACGAGCGCTACGGAGCGGCTCGACGCGCTCGGCTACGACAACGTGACCGTGCGCGCCGGCGACGGCTATCACGGCTGGCCCGAGCATGCGCCCTTCGACATCATCATCGTCACGGCAGCCGCGAGCCACGTGCCGCCGCCCCTCATCGCCCAGCTCAAGCCGGGCGGGCGCATGGTGATCCCGGTGGGCAGCCCCTTCCTCACCCAGCATCTGCTGCTGATCGAGAAGAAGATGGATGGCACCGTGACCAGCCGCCAGATTCTGCCGGTCATCTTCGTTCCGCTGACCGGCGGGCACTGACGCAGCGTGACAGGCGAAGGGGCGGGGGAGGGAACGCAGGGCCCGTCCCGTCTCGGCGTCTTCATTGCCGTGGCGCTGCTCTCCGGCGGCGTGCTGGGCTACGAGATCCTGCTCGCGCGCATGCTGGCGATCGTCCACTGGCATCACTTCGCCTACATGATCATCGCGGTGGCGCTGCTGGGCTTCGGCGCGGCGGGCAGCCTGGTGGCGGTGCTCCAGCGTCCGCTCCTCGCGCGCTTCCGCTGGACCTTCGGAGCCGCCGCGCTGGGCTTCGGAGTGGGAGCGCCGCTGGCCTTCGCGCTCGCGCAATCGCTCCCCTTCAACGCGCTTGAGATCGCGTGGGACCGCGCCCAGCCCGGCTGGCTCTTCGCTCTCTACCTCGTGCTGTCGCTGCCCTTCTTCAGCGCGGCGCTGGCGCTGGCACTGGCCTTTCGGGCGCACGCCGAGCGGGCCGGCGCGCTCTACCGCATGGACCTGGTGGGCGCGGGCCTCGGGGCGCTGGGCATGGTCTTTCTGCTGGATGCGCTGCCGCTCGCCGATGCGCTGAGGGCGGTGGGCCTCTGCGGTGCCATCGCGGGCGGGGTGGTCCTGCTGTGGGGGAAGGGACGACGACTCGCGCGTGGTGGCGCGCTGCTGGCGCTGTGTGCGGGGCTCGCGCTGCCCCTAGCACTCCCCGATCACTGGCTGCGCCCGCATCCCTCGCCCTACAAGGGGCTCAGCCTCGCGCTCACCGCGCCCGATGCCCGCATCGTGGCGGAGCGTCACGGCCCGCTCGGCTGGCTCGCCGCGGTGGAGAGCCCGACGGTGCCCTTCCGCCACGCGCCCGGCCTCAGCCTGATGGCGCCCGCCGGTCCGCCGGAACAGGTCGGCCTCTTCACCGACGGCGGCGCACCCAGCGCCATCACCCGCGCCGACGGCGACCTGCGTTACCTGGAAGCGGAGACCGCCGCGCTTCCCTACCATCTGGTGGACCGCCCGCGCGCGCTGGTGCTGGGCGCCGGCGGCGGGGCGGAGGTGCTGCGGGCGCTGCGCCATGGCGCCCGCGCAGTCGATGCGGTGGAGCTGAATCCGGACGTGCTCGATATCGTGCGCGACGTGCTCACGGGCGCGCCGGGCGGCCAATGGGAGGGCGAGAGCGTCCGGACGCACGTGGCCGACGCCCGCAGCTTCGCCGCGCGCTCGTCCGAACACTGGGACCTGATCCAGATCGCCCTGGTCGATTCCTTCAGCGCGGCGGCAGCGGGCGTGCACGCCCTCGACGAATCGTTGCTCTACACGGTGGAGGCGTTCGAGACCTTCCTGGATCGCCTAGCACCGGGGGGTGTGCTCGCCGTCACCCGCTGGCTCAAGCTGCCGCCGCGGGATTCGCTCAGGCTGCTCTGGACCGCGCGGCAGGCGCTGGAGGGGCGGGGCGTCGCCGATCCGGCATCGCGGCTGATCATGCTCCGCGGCTGGAAGACGACAACACTGGTGATCGGGGGCGGGCCATTCGGTGAGGACGCAATCGCGGGCCTGCGCGCGTTTGCCGAGGCTTACGCATTCGACCTGGTCTGGCATCCGGGGATCGTCGAGGGCGACGCCAACCGTCACAACCGGCTGGCCGCGCCCGAGTTCTATCGCGCCGCCGCCGCCATTCTGGGCCCCGACCCGGAAGGCTTCGCCGCCCGCTACAAGTTTGCGCTCCGGCCCGCGACCGACGACCGGCCCTTCTTCTTTCACACGCTCAAGTGGTCGACGCTGCCCGAGCTGCTCGCGCTACGCGGGCAGGGCGGGCTGCCGCTGATCGAATGGGGCTTTGTGATCCTGGTCGCAACGCTGGTGCAGGCGTCGATTGCCGCGATCGTGTTGATCCTGCTGCCCTTGCTCGCACTCCGCAGGCGCCGCAAACAAAGCGCGGAGACGCCTGCCCGCTGGCGGGTCGTGCTCTTCTTCGCGAGCCTGGGGTTGGCGTTCCTCTTCGTCGAGATCGCCTTCATGCAGCGCTTCGCGGTGTTCCTCGGGCATCCCCTCTATGCCATCGCGGTGGTGCTCGCCGGCCTCCTGGTCTTCGCCGGCCTGGGCGCGGGCACGATCGATCAATTCGCGCGCTGGTCCGGAAAGAGGCCACCCATCGTCCTGGCTGCTGCCGGAATTATCGTTGTCGGCGGTGCCTACCTCGGGCTCCTGCCCTGGGTGTTCGAGGCGGCGCAGGGCTGGCCGACTGCCGCACGCCTCGCCGTGGCGCTCGCGCTGCTCGCGCCCATCGGCTTCTTCCTCGGGATGCCCTTCCCGCTCGGGCTCAAGGCCCTCGGCGCCCGGGCGCCTGCGCTCGTGCCCTGGGCCTGGGGGATCAACGCCTGCGCCTCGGTGGTGAGCGCCTCGCTCGCGACCTTCATCGCGCTCCATATCGGCTTCACGCCCGTGCTCGGCTGTGCTTTGGTGCTCTATGTCCTCGCTGCGGCCTTCCCGCCGCAGATGGCAGGCGACGCCCATCGATAGCATCAGCCCCTGGAGAGACCGGCGATGAAGTTCCTCGTGCTCCAGCACATCGACATCGAGCATCCCGGCATATTTCGCGAGTTCATGCGCGAAGACGGCGTCGCCTGGGATGCGGTCGAGCTCGACGAGGGCGAGGCGATCCCGCCGCTGGAGGGCTACGACGCGCTGATTTCCATGGGCGGGCCGATGGATGTCTTCGAGGAGCAGGAGCATCCCTGGCTTTCAGACGAGAAGGTGGTCATTCGCGAGGCCGTGGCGGAACGCGACATGCCCTTCCTTGGCGTCTGCCTCGGCCATCAGCTCCTCGCCGATGCGCTCGGCGGCCGGGTGGGAACCATGGCCGAGCCCGAGGTCGGCATCATGACGGTCGACCTCACGGAGGCGGGGCGAGCGGACCCGCTGCTCGCAGGGCTCGATCCGACCGTGACCTGCCTGCAATGGCATGGCTGCGCGGTGACCGCGATGCCGGAGGGCGGTGTCAGCCTTGCGTCGTCGCCGCTCTGCGCGGTGCAGGCCTTCCGGGTCGGGCGCCACGCCTACGGGCTGCAGTATCACGTGGAACTGACGCCGACGACGGTCTCCGACTGGGGCGCCGTGCCCGCCTACCAGGATTCGCTGGAACGGGCGCTGGGACCCGACGGTCTCGCTCCCTTCGAGGCCGAGGCCGCGCGCAACATGCCGTCCTTCAACCGCGACGCCCGCATCCTCTACAACAATTTCATGGCCTTGGTGCGCAGCCCTTAGGCGGCGCCTCCCGGCGGCCAGTCCGGAACTGTCGGCGGCGTGCCGAGGGGGCTGAGCCAGGTGACGTGGCCCATCTTGCGGCCGTCCCGGGTCTCATCCTTGCCGTAGAGATGGAGGTGCGCGGCCGGGTCCGCGGCGAGCGCCCGCCAGCGCTCGACATCGGCACCAATCAGGTTCTTCATGCAGGCGTTGGCGCGGCGTGCGGTGGAGCCGAGCGGCAGGCCGCAGATGGCGCGGATATGCTGCGCGAACTGGCTGGTCTCGCAACCCTCGATAGTCCAGTGGCCCGAGTTGTGGACGCGGGGGGCGATCTCGTTGACGAGCAGTCCGCCGTCATCGGTGACGAAGAGCTCGACGCAGAGCACGCCCACATGGTCGAGCGCCCGGGCGACGCGCTCGGCGCCCTCCCGCGCGGCCTGCGCGAGGGCAGGGGGGATGGCGGCCGGCGCCAGCGTCACGTCGAGGATGCCCTTCACATGGCGGTTCTCGACCGGATCGAAGCTTGCGACCTGCCCGTCCGGCGCGCGGGCCACCACTACCGAGACCTCGCGCTCGATGGGCGCGAAGGCTTCCAGGATCGCGGGCCGGCTGCCAAGCGTATCGCGCCAGGCCACGAGCAGATCATCGCCCGCCGCCAGCACGACCTGACCCTTGCCGTCGTAGCCGAGGGTCTGGGTCTTGAGCACCGCGGGCCGGCCGATGCGCCCATCGGCAGCCGCGTTGTCGCCACCCACTTCGATCGCTGCATAGGGTGTCGTCTCCAACCCGAGGCCCCCCACGAAGTCCTTTTCGGCGATGCGGTTCTGGGCGATGCGGAGCGAGCGGGCGCCCGGCCGCACCGGCACCCGCTCCGCCAGCCCTTCGAGCGCCGATGCCGGCACGTTCTCGAACTCCGTGGTGACGACATCCACCGCGGCGCCGAAGGCGTCGAGCGCCGCGCGGTCATCGTAGGTTGCGACGGTCTCGGCCGCCGAGACTTGTGCGGCCGGGCCGCCCGGCTCGGGCGAGAAGATGTGGCAGCGGTAGCCGAGAGGCGCGGCGGCGATCGCCAGCATCCGGCCGAGCTGGCCGCCGCCGAGAATGCCGATGGTGGCGCCCGGCGCGATCACGGGATCAGGACTCTGGCGATTCGGCGACCGCCGCGGTCTGATTGGCGCGCCACGCGTCGAGCGCGGCGGCCACGCGCCCATCCCCGAGGCCGACGATTGCGGCGGCGAGCAAGGCCGCATTGACCGCGCCGGCGCGCCCGATGGCGACAGTGCCGACCGGCACGCCCGCCGGCATCTGGACGATGGAGAGCAGGCTGTCCATGCCCTTCAGGCTCTTGCTCTCGACCGGCACGCCGATGACGGGCAGCGGCGTCATCGAGGCGGTCATGCCGGGCAGGTGCGCCGCGCCGCCCGCGCCCGCGACGATCACCTTGAGGCCGCGGTCGCGCGCTTCCTCGGCGTACGCAACGAGCCGCTTGGGCGTGCGGTGGGCGGAGACGATGCGCGTCTCGAAGGGGACGCCGAGCGCTTCCAGGGTCTCGGCCGCATGGCGCATGGTCTCCCAGTCCGACTGGCTTCCCATGATGATCCCGACCACTGCGCTGGTCTCGCTCATGCGCTCATCCTTTCCGGCTCACAAATCCTGGCGCGGCGTGCTACTTTACTGCCGGCAAGCGGTCGCGGGCAGTGCCCGGGCCGCCTTCACAGCCCCGGTGCGGCGTGCTATAGAGCCGCCCGCCCATGAATGAAACCCGTCAGTGAGGAAGGGAAACAGTCATTTGGTCCATGTAGTCGTACGCGAAAACAATGTCGATCAAGCGCTGAAAGCCCTCAAGAAAAAGATGCAGCGCGAGGGAATTTTCCGGGAAATGAAGATGCGCCGCCACTACGAGAAGCCCTCGGAGCGGCGGGCGCGGGAAAAGGCAGAGGCGGTCCGCCGCGCCCGGAAACTCGCACGCAAGCGCGCTCAGCGGGAAGAATAATTCCCGACGAGCGTCCGCAATAGCCCGGAGACTCCGGGCCGACCGAGACGCACCTTTTCGATTTCGACGCCTTCGCCGCCCCGTTTGAAGGAAGGGGCGGGGCGACGGCGAGGGCCGTCAAGACCCCCGCCGCCAACCCCTGAGTTCTGCTACGCAGACTCGAGCTGATCGCCGATCGGCAGGTTCCGAATGCGCTTGCCGGTGGCGTTGTAGATCGCGTTGACCAGCGCCGGCGTGTAAGGCGGCACACCGGGCTCCCCAACACCGCAGGGACGCAGATGCGTGAAGTCCTCCACGATGTGCACGCGCACGTCGAGAGGCGCATCGTCCATGCGGGTGATCGTGTAGTCGTGGAAGTTGCTCTGGTCGACCGCCCCCTGGGTGGTGGTGATCTGCCCGTGCATCGCGACCGAGTGGCCGTAGATGGCCGCCCCTTCCATCTGCTTGCGCACACCCTCCGGGTTGACGTAGCGGCCGCAGTCGATCGCCATGTCTACCTGGGGGATGTGAAGCGAGCCGTCGTCCCGCACGACGACGTGCACGGCGGTTCCCACGTAGCTGTGGAAGCTGCGGTGACACGCGATGCCCAGGCCGTGGCCGGCGGGTAGCGCCTTGCCGTAGCCCGATTTCTCGGCCACCACCCGCAGCACGTTGGAGAGCCGCTTCGGCATGATCGGCCAGTCCTCGATCGAGTCGCCGTAGTTCCAGTGGCCTTCCACGCCGTCCTCGGTGAGGTCCATGACGTCCGCATCGCCGATGAGCTCCATCAGGAACTCGACCGGGTCGCGGCCGGCGGCCTCCGCCAACTCGTTCGCGAAGCAGTTCATGGCGAACGCGTGCTGGATGTTGTTGACCGAACGGTACCAGCCGACCCGGATCATGGCGTCGGCCTCGCCGTTCTCGATACGGAGGTTCGGCACCTGGTTGTAGGGCGTGTCGATGAGGCCGAGCCCGTACTCGAGGGGATGGCCGGTCCGCATCTGAGGCGCCCAGAGCGCGATGAGCGTGGGCCACGCGCCCGAGTGATGCCACGCCGTGACATTGCCCGAATCGTCGAGACCCGCCTTGAGCTTGTGGGCGCTCGCGCAGTGGTAATAGCCCTGCTGGATCTCGTCCTCGCGGGTCCACTGCACCCGCACCGGGGCGCCGATCTTGCTGGAAAGGATCGCCGCTTCGCACGCGAAGTCCGGCTTGGACTTGCGGCCGAAGCCGCCGCCCAGCAGCGTCACTTCACACTCGACATCGGTCTGCTCGATGCCCAACGCCGCCGCCACGTACTGCCGGACCGAGTTGGGCGCCTGGGTCGAGGTCACGACCTTGACCGGCATCTGCGTCGCGTCGGCCAACGCAACCGGCGGCTCCATCGGCGTGTGGATGAAGTAGGGCACGAAATACTCGGCCTCGAGCACCTGGGCGGCTGAGCCAAGCGCCTCGTCAACGTTGCCCCGGTCGCGGACGACGTGGCCGCCGGCGCGGGCCGAGGCCATGAGCTCATCGTTGTACGTGCTCGAGTCATGCTTGACGTTGGGCCCGCCATCCCACTCGATGACGAGCCTGTCGCGCCCCTCCATCACCGACCAGGTGTTGGTGCCGATCACAGCGACGCCGCCCAGCGCGTGGAACTCCGCCGGCTTGTCGTCGGGAAGCGCCGGAATCTCGATCACCTGCTCGACGCCCTGAACCTTGAGCGCCTCGCTGGCGTCGAAGGACTTCACCTTGCCGCGATAGACCGGCGAGCGTGCCACGACGGCGATCTTCATGCCGGGGACGCTGATGTCGGCGCCGTAGGTGGCGCCGCCGGTGCTCATGTCGTAGTTGTCGACCACCGGCATGTCGCGGCCGATGTACTTCCACTGTGACTTGTCCTTGAGCTTCGGCGCGGCGTCGCCGGTCGGCACCGCGATGTCGGCGGCGGCGTCCACCACCTCGCCGAAGTCGAACCACTGGCCCGTGCCGGAGTGGTAGAGGCGATGGTCCTTGGCGTAGACCTCGCTGGGATCGACGCCCCACTTCCTGGCCGCCGCCTGCTCCAGCACGTAGCGGCCGGCGGCGCCCAGCTCACGCATGACATCGAAGTGGTGGCGGGTGCTGCGTGAGCCGTCGGTGTTCTGCTGATCCTTGCCGGCGGGGTCGAACTTGGTCTCGTCGCCGGGCGCCTGCCAGATCTTGACCCGCTTCCAATCGGCTTCGAGCTCGTCGGCCAGGATCATCGGGATGCCGGTGCGCACGCCCTGACCCATCTCGGAGCGGCTGCACGTGAGGGTGACCGTTCCGTCGTCCGAAATCTCGACGAAGAGATTGGGCTTGACCGAGTTGCCGTTGGACTGCCCGCGGGCCGTCGAGATCAGGGAGCCGGAGGTGACGTTGGCGCCGAGCACGAAGGCGCCCGTGACGCCGGCGGACTTCAGGAAGGTGCGCCGGCTGATGTTCTGAATGCCGAACATTGTCAGACCTCCTCTGCCGCTGTGCGGACCGCCGCGAAGATCCGCTGATAGGTGCCGCAGCGACAGATGTTGCCGGCCATGCCGTCCACGATCTCTTCGTCGCTGGGGTCGGGGTTCTCGTTGAGCAGCGCCGCCGCCGACATGATCTGACCGGACTGGCAGTAGCCGCATTGCGGCACGTTGTGCGCGCGCCACGCCCGCTGCACGGGGTGGTTGCCGTCTGCGTCGAGACCCTCGATGGTGGTCACGTCCTTGCCGTCGGCCTCCGATACCGGAGTGACGCAGGAGCGGACGGCCTCACCGTCCACGTGCATGGTGCATGCGCCGCAGAGCGCAGCGCCGCAACCGAACTTGCTCCCGGTCAGTCCGAGCTCGTCTCGGACATACCAGAGGAGCGGCATGCCAGAATCGCCGTGGAATTGGCGACTGACGCCGTTGATCTTCATCGAAATCATCGACCCTCTCCCATGCTCGCTGACCGCCCGAACCGGGCGGTCCTACGTGGACGTTAGACTAGCGTGGATATCTCTCCGCGGTCACGGCTCGCGTTGCGTCAAGCCGTTGAATTTGAGGCTCCGGGCGAAGGGCATGGCCGCAACGAGTTTCGGTGTCGAGTCATTCGGATGCGGCACAGGGGTCAGAGGGACTTGACGATTTCCTCGATCATCTTCTTGGCGTCGCCGAAGAGCATCATCGTGTTGTCCCGGTAGAACACCGGATTGTCGATGCCGGCGTAGCCGGGCGCGAGGGAGCGCTTGACGAAGAGCACCGTCTTGCAGAGCTCCACATCGAGGATCGGCATGCCCGCAATCGCGCTCTGCGGATCGGTCTTGGCCACCGGATTGACCACGTCGTTGGCGCCGACCACGAAGGCGACATCGGTGTTCGGCATGTCGCTGTTGATGTCCTCCAGCTCGAAGACCTCGTCGTAGGGGACGTTGGCCTCGGCCAGCAGCACGTTCATATGGCCCGGCATGCGGCCGGCCACCGGGTGGATGGCGTAGCGCACGTCGACGCCTTCCTTCTGAAGCATGGCGGCCATCTCGCGCACGGCGTGCTGGGCCTGAGCCACGGCGAGGCCATAGCCCGGCACGATCACCACCGAGCCTGCATTGCGCATGATGAAGGCGGCGTCGTCGGCGCTGCCCGCCTTGTGGGTGCGGTCGGACGTGGAGACGGACTTGGAGGAATCAGTGCCGAAGCCGCCGAGGATCACGCTGATGAAGGAGCGGTTCATCGCGTGGCACATGATGTAGCTGAGGATCGCACCGGCCGAGCCCACCAGCGCGCCGACCACGATGAGCACCGTGTTCTCCAGCGTGAAGCCAATGCCTGCCGCCGCCCAGCCCGAGTACGAGTTCAGCATCGAGATCACGACCGGCATGTCGGCACCCCCGATGGGGACGATCAACAGCACGCCTAAGAGGAGCGCGAGTCCGGTCATGGCCCAGAACACGCTTTCCTGCTGCTCGATGGAGAAGACCGCGCCGAGGGCGACGATCGCGATGATGAGGGCGAGATTGAGCAGGTGCTGGCCGCGAAAGACCAGCGGCGCGCCGGTCATCAGCTCCTGAAGCTTGGCGAAGGCGACGACCGAACCGGTGAAGGTGAGCGCGCCGATCACCACGCCGAAGCACATCTCGATCCGGCTGACCAGCCTGATGTCGCCGGGCGTGCCGATGTGGAAGGTCTCCGGCGCATAGAACGCTGCGCCTGCGACCAGCACCGCGGCGAGCCCCACCAGGCTGTGGAACCCTGCCACCAGCTGCGGCATCGCGGTCATGCGGATGCGGAGCGCGATCACCGTGCCGATAAGCCCGCCGACGACGATGCCGACGCCGATCCACAGGTAGTCCTCGACCCCCGGCTGGCCGAGGGTCGTGCCGACAGCGATCACCATGCCGGCGATGCCGAAGATGTTGCCGCTGCGCGCGGTCGAGGGCGAGGACAGGCCGCGCAGGGCCATGATGAAACAGACGCCGGCGATCAGATAGAGAATCGCCGCCAGGTTGGAGGTCATGGGGAGCGCCGCCTATTTCTTCTTCTTGAACATCGAAAGCATGCGCTGTGTGACGGTGAATCCTCCGAATATGTTGACGGCCGCAAGGCCGACGGCGACACCGCCAAGAATCTTGGCGAGAACGCTGCCCTCAGCCGGCGTCGCGGCCAACACCGCGCCCACGATGATCACGCTCGAAATGGCGTTCGTGACCGACATCAGCGGCGTGTGCAGCGCGGGCGTCACGCTCCACACCACGTAGTATCCGATGAACACCGCGAGCACGAAGATCGTGACAGCGATGACCAGCGGATTCAGCGCGAGCACGTCCTCCACGGTCAGAGATCCCCGCCCTCGAGCGCCGGATTCACCACCGCGCCGCCCCTGGTCAGCAAGGCTCCCCGTATCACCTCGTCCTCCCAGTCGATGTCGAGCGAGCGGCTCTCCTGGTTGATCATCGGCTGGATGAAGTTGAACAGGTTGCGCGCATAGAGCGTGCTGGTATCGACCGGGACCCGCGCCGGGTAGTTGGCGTGGCCGATGATCGTGACCCCGTGGCGCAGGACCACCTGGTCGAAGGCGCTCAGTGCGCAATTGCCGCCGCTCTCGACGGCCAGGTCGACGATGACCGAGCCGGGCTTCATGTCCTTCACCATCGCCTCGGTGATCAGCTCCGGGGCGGGCCTGCCCGGAATCTGCGCTGTGGTGATGCAGATGTCCTGCTTGGCGAGCGTCGCGTGGATGAGCGCTGCCTGACGCTCCTTGTATACGTCGCCCATCTCCTTGGCATAGCCGCCTGCGGTCTCGGCGTCGCCGGCATCGGCATCGACCGAGATGAACTTGGCGCCCAGGCTCTCGACCTGCTCCTTGACGGCAGGGCGCACGTCGAAGGCGGAAACCAGAGCGCCCAGGCGCTTGGCCGTCGCAATTGCCTGAAGGCCGGCAACGCCTGCGCCGAGCACGACGACCCGCGCCGGAGCCACGGTGCCGGCTGCGGTCATCATCATGGGCAGGATGCGGCCGAAGTGGTCGGCGGCGTCGATCACCGCCTTGTAGCCCGCGATGTTGCTTTGCGAGGAGAGCGCATCCATCGACTGCGCGCGGCTGATGCGCGGGATCAGCTCCATCGCGAAGGAGGTAACGCCGTGGGAGGCGTAGCGCGCGATCTGCTCGCGCTGCTGCAGCGGGGCAAGCAGCCCCACCAGCACGGCGTCAGGCTTCACCAGCGAAAGCTCATCGGCCGCGTTTCCGTCACAGAGCGGCGCGCGGACCTTGGTCACGAGATCGGCGTCACCGTACACCGCCTTCGCGTCGACGACGATGTGGGCACCCGCCTCTGCCAGCGCTTCGTCCGACATCTGCGCGCCGGCGCCGGCGCCGCTTTCCACCAGGACGTCGACGCCCAAGGCCGTGAATTTCTTGATCGAATCCGGAGACGCGGCAATGCGGGTCTCACCCGGGACAATCTCCTTCGGAACCCCGATCCTCATGCGCGCATCGACTCTGACTCCCCGGGAGCGGCGCCACAATGCCCCGCCCGATGCGGTTTGCCAAGGCCCGCTTCGCGCCTTCTCACGGAAGCTTGAAAGTGTGTCGGAAGCGGCGGCGCGGGGGTTGTCAGGCGGCCTCGGGCACGCCGCAATTCTTCAGCGCAGCGGCCTGACGACGGTTCAGCAGGGCAGTGTCGAAGCCTTCGATCAACGCCTCGTAGAGCCGGTGCCAGTTGAGCTCGGCCTTGAGATGCAGGTAGACCGAGCCGAGGCCGATCGCAGAGCGGTCGATCAGCACGAACTCGCGCGGCGGGGTGACGCCGCCGAGGCGCCGGATCTCGCGATGGACTTTCGCCGCTACCGCGCCGCCGTAGCGGGCGTTGCCGGACTCGTCGATCATGCGGGCGCGGTCGTCCAGCAGCGGTCCGTATATGTAGTTGGCCCAGATGTTGAGCGCATCCACCATCTCGTTCGACAGGTCGGTGAAACCCCAGGTCTCGTAGGCGTGCACCGCGAGCGCGCGATCGTCGTCGCGGACCGCGTGGTAGAGGTCGATCACGCCCCGCACGAAGTGGCCTCCGAACACCCGGATGCAGCCGTAATCGAGGAGATTGACCGTGCCGTCGGGGCGCACCGTGTAGTTGCCGAGGTGCGGGTCGCCGTGGAGCACGCCATAGCGGTAGAAGGGCACGTACCAGGCGTCGAACATGTGGCGTGCGATGGCGTTGCGCTGCTCGGCCGGGGCCTCCCTGAAGTCGAGCAGGGGGGCGCCTTCGAGCCAGTTCATGGTGAGCAGTCGCTTCGTCGACAGCCCGGCTTCCACCACCGGCACGTGAACGTCCGGATCGTCGCGCAGCATCTCGCCGTAGAGGGCCATGTGGCGGGCCTCGCGCTCGTAGTCGAGCTCTTCCCGGAGCCGCGCCGCGATCTCGGCGTGGATCTCTCCGGTGTCGATGGCCCGGTCGTAACGGGCATAGATGGCGAAGATCAGCTTGAGCTGGCGGATGTCGGCCGCCACAGCCGACGCCATGTCCGGGTACTGCAGCTTGCAGGCGAGCGGCGCGCCGTCATGCCCCGTGGCGCGGTGCACCTGGCCGAGGGAGGCGGCGGCGGCGGCTTCCGTCTCGAACGCGGCGAAGGCCGAACGCCAGTCGGGGCCCAGTTCGCTCGCCATGCGTCGCTTGACGAAGCTCCAGCCCATCGCCGGTGCCCGCGATTGCAGGGCGCCGAGCGCGTCGGCGTATTCTTCGGGCAGGCCGCCGGGGACGGTGGCGAGCAGCTGGGCGACCTTCATCAGCGGCCCCTTGAGGCCGCCGAGCGCGCGCTTGAGCTCTTCGGCGTTGCGCTCCCGATCGGCGGGCAGGCCGAGGTAGCGCTGGCCTGCCATGCGCGCCGCGATTCCGCCCACCGACGTGCTGACCCGCGCATAGCGGCGCACCCGCCCCGTCAGCCTGTCGTCTTCCCGATCCGGCACGATTGGCGCCTCTATGGCTGCTACCCAGTGGCCAGGGCCGCGTTGCGGCGCGTCACCCCATTCGATAAATCATAGCATCGACCCTGTTTCCCGGCCGCATGGGTGCGGCAAACGCGGCGCGGGACGGGGCGGGCCTGGCACAGGAACAGCGGGAGTACCGAATGCTGGAGAAGTTCGAACGCTATCCGCTGACCTTCGGCCCGACGGCCATCGAGAAGCTGGATCGGCTCTCCGAGCACTTGGGCGGCGCGGTCGAGCTCTACGCCAAGCGCGACGACTGCAATTCGGGCCTCGCCTTCGGCGGCAACAAGATCCGCAAGCTCGAGTACATCGTCCCCGATGCCATCGCCTCCAATGCCGATACCCTGGTCACCATCGGCGGGGTGCAGTCGAACCACACGCGCCAGGTCGCGGCGGTCGCCGCCAAGCTCGGCATGAAGTGCCGCCTGGTTCAGGAGAGCTGGGTGCCCTTCGAGGACGCGGTCTACGACCGGGTCGGGAACATCCTGTTGAGCCGCGTGATGGGGGCGGAGATCGAGCTGGTCGACGAGGGCTTCGACATCGGGATTCGGGAGAGCTGGGAGCGGGCGCTCGAGGACGTGAAGGCGCGGGGCGGGAAGCCCTACGCCATTCCGGCCGGCGCCTCGGTTCACAAGCTCGGCGGGCTCGGCTACGTCGGCTTCGCCGAGGAGGTGCGGGTGCAGGAGCAAGAGCTCGGCATCAGGTTCGACTACGTCATCGTCTGCACCGTCACTGGCTCGACCCATGCCGGCATGCTGGTGGGATTCGCGAAGGACGGCCGTGCCGGCCGGGTCATCGGCATCGACGCGTCGGGAACCCCGGCGCAGACCCGCACGCAGGTGATGGAGATCGCCCGCAACACGGCGGAGCTGGTGGAGCTCGACCGCGCCATCGCGGACGACGATCTCGTCCTGCTCGAGGACTACGCCTATCCCGCCTACGGCGTGCCCTCGGCCGAGACCAACGACGCCATCCGCCTCGCCGCGCGCACGGAAGGGATGATGACCGACCCGGTCTACGAGGGGAAATCCCTGCAGGGCATGATCGACCTCGTGCGGAAGGGGTACTTCCCGGCAGGCTCCAAGGTTCTCTACGCCCATCTCGGCGGCGTGCCCGCCATCAACGGCTACAGCTACGTCTATCGCAACGGTTAGACTTCGTCGGCTGCGCTGCCCAAGGGTTGCAAGCAGGAGAGTGTCATGTCCGCTCAACGCGTCGGTGCCTATGTCGAGGTCGCCCCCGGCGTCGACATCTACTACGAGGACGAGGGGGAGGGGCCCGCGCTGGTCCTGATTCCCGGCTGGACCTTCACGACCAGGGTCTTCGACCATCAATTCGCGGCGTTCTCGGATCGCTACAGGGTCATCTCCTTCGATCCGCGCAGCCACGGCCGCTCGACCGTGACCAGCGACGGCAACAACTACGCCACGCAAGCGGCCGATCTCGCCGTGCTGCTCGATCACCTGAAGGTCGAGAATCCGATCCTCCTGGGCTGGTCTGCCGGCTCGTTGACCGCGTGGCACCATGTCCGCAATCGGGGCACGGACGGGATTCGCGGCCTCGTCTCCGTCGACATGCCGCCGCTCGGGATGAGCTACGACCAGAGCGATTGGGTCGAAGGCGCGATCGATGCTCTGGCCGGGTTCTTCCAGGGGGTGCAGACCGCGCAAGGGCAGCGCGGCGTCGTCACCTGGTACGCCGACAACATCATGATCGAAGGCGAGATGTCGCCGGAGGTGACCGCCTGGATCGTCGAGCAGTCGCTCGCGACGCCGCCGCTCATCGCCGCCAATCTCATCGCCGACGTCTGCTTTGCGAACTACCTGGAGGAGGCGAAGCAGGTGGACGCAAGCATTCCGTCGATCTTCTACGTTGCCGACCACTGGGCCGAGACTGCCAAGCCCTTCCTGGCCAAGCATTGCCCCAACGCGCGCGTCGAGGCCTTCGGCGGCCACATGATGTTCTGGGAGTATCCCGACAAGTTCAACGCGACGTTGGCGGAGTTCCTCTCGGGACTCTAGCAATTCATCGCTCACGGCAGCCGGCCTTCGGCCGGCGCCTCCGCGAGGGCGCCGCTAGCGCGGCGGGCCGCAGTCGCGGCCTATCGCGCGTCCGTCGAAGACGGACGCGCTCCTGCTGCTATCTCTCGACGATGGTGACGTTGCCGATCCAGCGTTGCTTGCGGCGCGCGAGCCGGCCGGAGACATCCTCCGCCTCGTAGTCGGCGATGGGGATGGAAGCCCGGTCCACGTCGAGCGGTGGCTCCAGCAGGTTCGAGTTTAGGACGGAGTAGAGGCGCCCCTCCATCTCGCAGACGGCAGCGGCGATCACGCCGCAGCGGCCGCAGACGAGGAAGTTCGCGGTCTCGTGGCCGAAGGCATAGCGGCTCACGCGGTCGGGCTCGGCCAGCGTGATTGTGAGTTGGCCCGAAGGCGCGGACACGTAGAGGCTGCCGTGCTTCTGGCAGAAGCTGCA
Source organism: Alphaproteobacteria bacterium (assembly GCA_965207055.1). Lineage (GTDB taxonomy): Bacteria > Pseudomonadota > Alphaproteobacteria > UBA828 > UBA828 > WTGU01. Next base: position 1,255,445 of record CBDBLP010000002.1, read on the forward strand.
GCCGCAATGGCGCGGGGAGAGGGGGGTGTCGTCCTCCACCTCCAGCGCAACGCCGATCGCGCCGCAATGGCAGGCGCCTTCGAAAGTCTTTGCCACCGAACTCCTCCCCTCGTCGTCACGGCGCCCTTGCATCGGCTCGCCATGCCACTCTTGCATAGCGTCGCGCAATCGTCATATGCCCGCTAAGCCGACAATCTCGGACCGGGAGCCTTTGATGAGCCGCGACGACGCGACGGATGACCTGACGTCCACCTACACCATGGGCTACGGCCCCGAATTCCGGAAGATGCTCGAACGCAGGAACGCGGCGAACTGCGCCGCGCATCTGCTGCCGCACCTTGAGCCCGGCATGCGCCTGATTGACCTCGGCTGCGGCCCCGGCACGATTTCCGTGGGGCTGGCGGCTGCCGTCGCGCCCGGCGCGCTGCACGGCATCGACATGGAGGCCTCGCAGATCGAGATGGCCAACGTGGCCGCCAAGGCCGGCGGACACGGCAAAGCGGTCTTTCAAGTGGGCGATGCGACCGACCTTCCCTTCGAGGACGCGTCCTTCGACGTGGCCCACTGCCACGCCCTGCTCAACCATGCCCCCGACACGCAGGCCGTGCTCGCCGAGGTGAAGCGGGTGCTGAAGCCCGGCGGACTCTTCGCCGCGCGGGAGGTATTCGGCGACTCGTCCTTCATCGAGCCCGCGCGCGATCTGGGCGGCATCAGCGGCGCCACGGTGTGGGCGACCTTCCTCAAGCTGCTTGCGGCCAATGGCGGCCATCCGCAGATGGGCAAGGAGCTGAAACGCGCCTTCTTTGACGCCGGGTTCACGGACGTGCGCGCAACCGCCTCCTTCGAGACCTACGACACGGCCGACGACCTCGACTTTCTTCACGGCCTGATCGTCGGCTGGTTCTTCTCGCCGCTCACCATGGAAAGGGCGGTGAAGCACGGGCTGGCGAGCCAGGAACAGTTCGACCGGTGGCGCAAGTCACTTGACGAATGGATGGACGAGCCCGGCGCCTTCGCCGCCTTCGCCTGGGGCGAGGCAATCGGGCGGAAGCCCTGACCGCACCTGTTCAGGTCAACGTCACGCGGTAGTTGCCGAGCGGGTCGATGACGGCTTGGGCGTCCTCGGGCACGAGGACGGTGGTGGTCGCTTCCTCGACGATGGCGGGGCCCGCGATCGTGGCACCGGGCGCGAGGTCGTTGCCGCGATAGACCGGCACCGTCTCGGGCGCGCCCCGGCCGGGCAGGTGGACCTGGCGCGTGCCGCGGGGCTCGGCTGCCCCCGCCATTGCTGCGCCTTCCGGCGGCGCGAGATCGGCTGCGGCCGGGCCGATGGCGCGCACCTTCCACGTGGTGAACTCGACCAGGTCGTTCTCGTTCTTGATCGTGTAGATGCGCTCGTGCATCCGGTGGAAGCCGTCGGCAAGGCCGGGCACGTCGTCGGCACTGAGGGCACCGCCCGCAGTCGCGAAGGGCACCTCGATCTCCCATGACTGGTACTGGTAGCGGCCAAGATAGGCGTACTCGAAGCGCCGATCGGCGTCGGCGATGCCCGCGCGGGCGAGGAAGGCGCGGCCGCGCTCCATCAGCGTGGCCAGCACCCCGTTGACTCCCTCCACGTCGAAGCGTGCGGCGTCGGTCACCAGCGTCCCGGTCTCCTCCCACACGATGTCGGAAATCAGGCCGCCGAAGGCGCTCAAGCCGGCCGAGAACTTGGGCACCATGTAGCCCCTGATGCCGAGCACCCGCGCCATCTGGCCCATGTGCACGGCGGTCGCCCCGCCGCCGGCAACGAAGTAGCTCTCGCGCGGGTCGATGCCCTCCTGCACGGTGATGTCCTCGATGGCGGCGATCATGGTGTGATCGACCGTGCTGGCGATGACGCGGGCTGCAGCCGCAAGCTCGATGCCGAGCGCGTCGGCGATGGTGCCGACCGCCCGCTCCGCCGCCGCCTTGTCGAGCCGCATCCGGCCGCCGAGGAAGTAGTCGGGGTCGATGATGCCGAGCACCACGTCGGCGTCGGTCACGGTGGGCCGGGTGCCGCCGAGGCCGTAGCAGGCGGGGCCGGGCTCCGCGCCCGCGCTCTCCGGCCCGACGCGGAGCAGCCCGCCCGCGTCCACGTGGGCGATGGAGCCGCCGCCCGCGCCGACCGAGCGCACGTCGACCTTCGGAATGCCCAGCATGTCGAACTCGGTCAGCATCGCTTCGGGCGAGATGACGAGCTGCCCGTCCCGTACTGCGGAGACATCGAACGAGGTGCCGCCCATGTCGACGACCACGAGATCGGGCGCGTCTGTGAGCCGCTTGGCCGCGACCGGGGCCAGCGTCGGCCCGGACATCACGCTGTAGATCGGCCGCTCGGCGATCTCGTCCGGCGGCATCATCCCGCCCAGGCAATTCGCGATCATCAGCTCGTTGCCGTAGCCGCTCTCCCTGAGGCTCCCATCGAGCGCGTGGACATAGGCGCTTACCACCGGCCGGAGCGCGGCGTCGATGGCGGCGGAGACGGCGCGGCGATACTCGCGGGCGATGGGGTTGAGCCGGTGGCTGAGGGTCACCGGGATCTCAGGCCAGGCACCCTGCACGATCTCGCCCACGCGCCGCTCGTGGCTGCCGTTCACCACCGACCAGAGCAGGCAGACCGCGACCGCCTCAACGCCCAGCTTCCGAAAATCCTCGACCGCCGCGAGCACGTCTTCTTCCGCGAGCGGCGTGTGCTCCGCACCGGCGGCATCGATCCGCCCGCGCACGCCGCGCGTCCGGATCCGGGGCACGAAGGGCTCGGGGTAGGTGAGGCGCCAGTGGAAGGGCGGTTTGCGGGGCGCTTCGCGCAGCGTGAGGATGTCGCGGAAGCCGTGGGTGCAGATCAGCCCGACGCTCGCGTGCTTGCCTTCCAGCAGCGCGTTGGTCGAGACCGTGGTGCCGTGGACGATGCGCGCCACCCGCGCCATGAAGTCGGGGAGTTCCAGCCCGTAGCCCTCGGCGGCGAGGCCGAGCGCGTTCATGAAGCCCTGCTCGAAGGCAGCCGGCGTTGACGGCGTCTTGAAGATGCGCAGGCGCTGATCGGCGTCCGAACCCTGTTCTCCGCGCGCGTCCTGCGCGACGACGCAATCGGTAAAGGTGCCGCCGATATCGATGCAGACCCGGAAGTCGCCGGGCGGGGGTGCAGCGGCCATCTAGGCCTCGGCCCCGCCGTTGCGTGCCTGCCGCAGACGTGCGGTCTCGTCCGCGTCCACCTCGTGCGCGATGCCGTCGGCGGCGCGGCGCAGCGCGACGGCATAGATCCCCGTCGCCTTCTCGGGGCTGAGCCAGCCGTTGTCCACCGCGCGCGCGACCGCTGCCGGATCGCGCGTCGTGGGATCACCGTAGCCGCCGCCGGCGGTGGTGACGAAGCGGAACATCTCGCCGGGCGCGCAGCGCTCCTCGTGGAAGGAAGGGAGAGTGACGAGGGTGCCGTCGGCCGTGCGTTTCTGATTGATCGAGGGCGTGCCGTCGCTGCCGCCGCGCACGCCCTTGGAGGGGTAGGTGTCGCCGTCGCTGCAATAGACCGCGGTCATCTCGCCCGCGACGGGGCCGTAGACGGCGAGCGTGCCCGGCGCGCCGTCCCACTCGCCGTGGCCGAGCGTGTCGACGGCAAGCTCCCGGCATTCGAAGTGGATGGGGAACATGCTCTCGTCGACCTCGGTGGGCGAGAGGATCTGCATGCCGCCGTCGACGGGCCCGCCGTAGGTGACCCAGCCGTCGTGACCCGGCAGACCCGGCCCGCCGCCGAAGCCGATGAACATCTGGTTGACGTAGGTCTGATCGTCCCGGCGCGGATCCTCGCCCGAGATCACGGCGAGCCCCAGCGCCTGCTGATAACCGCCCTCGGCCATGCCATGCGTCGGCCCGATCTGGGCGAAGCAGCAGGAGACCGCGTTCACCAGCCGGTCGGTGACGTTGGTGGTGGCGACCGAGGTGCCCACCGGATAGCGCGGCCGGCCGACGATGCAGCCATCGCGCAGCAGCACCCGGATGCGCCGCGCGCTGCCTTCGTTGTGAGGGATGGTGTGGTCGATGTTGTAGAAGACGCCGGCCCGGCAGGCGGCGATGGAGCAGGTCTCGCTCAGGTTCAGCCCGCTGGGGATGCAGTCGATATTGTCGCGCACATCCACGGTGATCATCGCCTCACCGGGATCGACCGTCACCTGCGCCCGGACCGGAATCCCCTCGTCGGCGACGCCCGGCAGCGGATCGTGCCGGTTCTCGTAAGACCAGGTGCCCGCCGGCATCGTCCTGATCGCGGCGGCGGCACGGCGCTCGCCATAGGCCATCCAGGCCTCGACGAACTCGGCGATGGTCTCCGGCTCGTACTTCTCCACCAGCTCCTTGATCCGGCGCTCCGCCGTGCGGCAGGCACCCACCTGTGCGAGATAGTCGCCGTACCAGAGGTCCGGCACCCGCACCTTGATCCTGGCCATGCGGATGATGTCGCGGATTTCCCTGTAGCCCCGCTCCACCCGCACCCCGGGGAAGTGAAGCCCTTCCTCGAAGATGGTCTTGGCGTAGGGCAGGTAGGTCGACGGGATCGGCGCGCCGACATCGGCGTGGTGGGCGCGCGAGACGGTCCAGAAGAGCGGCTTGCCGTTGAAGAACACCGGCACGCAGAGCGTCAGGTCCGCGTGGTGCGTGACCCCCGTGTAGGGGCAGTTGTTGAGGAAGGCGTCGCCCTCCTCGATGTCGTCGAAGAGCTCGGTGAGCGGCCGGGTCGTGAGGTCGATCGCCGCCGCGTGCACCGGGATGCACTCCTCGATACAGACCAGCCGGTGGTCGTAGGTGAGGATGGCGCAGGACATGTCGCGCGCAATCTTGATGACGCCGGACTTGCTTGCGCGCAGCACGCCGTTGCTCATCTCGCGCAGGATGGCGCCGAAGCGGCTGGAGAGCACCGAAAGCAACATCGGGTCGAAGTCCGGTGCCGCGGCCGACATGGCGCCGCCGCCGACGGTGATGGTATCGGAGTCGGCGTAGGGCAGGTCTTCCATGGCGGCTATCCCCGGAAGTCCGGCACGGGCTGCGCCGGTCGCCGGCGAGCTTGCCAAATTCCCGCCGCGGCGTCCATTGAGCCAACCCGGATCCGGGATGAGGCGGGACGAAGCGGGATTTGCGAGCTAGGTGCGGTGCTCGGTCAGGCCCGTGCCCTGGTAGACGATGCGGCGGTGATTGAGCTCCGTGCGCTTGTGGAACTCGACCGTGACCGGATCGAAGTCGCGGGCCGGCGTCGGCTCGTGCTCGAAGTAGCCGAACCTGTCCTCGCCTCTGACGAGCGTCGCGCTGTCCCAGTCGGACAGGGTCTGGCGCGCGTCGGGCGGCATGTAGCGGATGGCGATCCCGATGCGCCGGTCGTCGCTGCGGTTGGGGTGAGAGGCGTGCGCGAGGCGGTACGCGAAGAGCGCCGCCTCGCCGGTGGCGACCTCCATGTTGACGGCGTCGGCTTCGTCGATTCCCGCGCTGATCTCCTGGCCGCGCGACAGCATGTTGTCGTCGTGCCAGGTCTCGCGGTGCGGCAGCCTGGGGCCGAGGTGGCTGCCGGGCATGAAGCGCATGCACCCGCTCTCCACCGTGGCCGGCGAGAGAGCGATCCACGCGCTGACCAGGTGGTCCGTATCCAGGCCCCAGTAATTGCTGTCCTGATGCCAGGAGACGTACTGGGGCGAGCGCGGCTCCTTGATCCACCACTGGCTGGTCCAGCACATGATGTTGGGGCCGATGAGGTCCTCCACCGCATCCAGAATGCGGGGATTGCGGACCAGGTCCGTCATCCAGCGCAGGAGCAGGTGGCCCTTGATGCGAAATGTGCCCTTGAGAGGGCCCCCGTGCTCCGCCTCCAGGCGCTCCAGCGCGCCGCGCATCGAGGCCGCTTCCTCCGGCTCGAGCAGGTCAAAGGGCTTGCAGTAGCCGTCCCGCCTGTACTGCTCGAGCGCAGCCTCTGTCAGCACCTTGGGCATCGCACTTCTTTCTCCGGAATCGGCGCGAATGGCAACCCTCGTGAACACCTGCGGATTCGGCGTCTCGATGGACTACACGCTTGGGGAGGGCAGAATAGCGGCTAAACCAGGTTGCGGAGGGAGGCGAGGTCGAAGGCGTCGTCTACGTCTAGCCAGTGGCCGGTGACGTAGAGCACGTCGATGGTCGTTCCTTGCGCGATGAGGCGGGCCAGGAGCTCGGGCAGGTCGGCGGCATCGAGGGAGCCGTCCTTGCTCATGGCATCGAGCGCGCCCCGCACCAGGGTGGCGCCCTGCTCGGTCAGCCTGGTGAGGCCGATGAACTCGCCGTGCGCGGACTCGGGCTCCGCTGCATCGCTCCCGATCGCCTCCAGCGTCACGCGGTCGTCGTCCAGGTAGCTGCCGGTGAAGGGCCGCGAGCAGCGCACCCAGTCGACCGTGCGGTCGGGGGAGCGGGCGCTGTCGCTCCGCCGCCTGGCATCCACCACCGTCACGATGTCGCCGTCGGCGGCGAGCAGGCCGTCCAGCACGTGCCGGCGGAACAGGATGTCGCCGTAGGAGACCAGGCAGGGCCCGTAGAGACGGTTGAGGGCGCAGGCGAGGGAGGCGGCCTCGCCGGTCTCGTCGAAGCGATCGTTGTCCACCGCCTCGATGCCGGCGAGGTCGATCGCGTCCTTGCGATAGCCGCGCACCACCGTCACGTCCCGCACTCCGCTCCGGTTCAAGGTTCGCACCAGGCGCTGAATCAGGGGCTCGCCGCGCACGTCGAGCATGCACTTGGGGCGTTGCTCGGTGAGCGGGCCGAGCTTTGCGCCGCGCGAGGCGGCGAGCAGAATCGCGCGGGGGCCGCCGCCGGCGGCGAGATAGCGGGCCTCGGCCGCGGCCAGCTCCGCCTGGCCGGTGAGCTCGAACACCTCCCGCACCGGCGTGATCTCTTCCTCGACGGCGCTGAGCGATTCGCTCTCCTTGATGGCGTGGCAGACCGAGCGCATCGCGGAGACCGCGGCGCGCATGTTGTGGTTGGCCCAGATCACCATGGAGACGCCGGCCTCGCGGAAGGTCTGCGTCGGCGTGCGGTGATACATGGTTGGCACGATCACCACCGGCGCGCGGCCGCCCCAGGATTCGCAGAAGCCGGTGATCTCGTCGGCGGTCGCCTTCTTGGAGTGGATCAGCAGCGCGTCGGCGCCGGCCTCGTGATAGGCCTCCGCGCGGCGCAATGCCTCGTCCATGCCCCAGCCGGCGATCAGCGCCTCGATGCGTGCCACGATCTGGAAGTCGTCGTCGCTCTGGCTGTCCTTGCCCGCCTTGATGCGGCCGCAGAACTCGTCCACGTCCGCGAGGGGCTGGTTCTCGCCGATGAAGGAGTTGGTCTTGGGGAAGAGCTTGTCCTCGATGCAGACCCCGGCGATGCCGCGCTGGCAGAGCTTCTTCACCAGGCGGCGCACGTTGTTGAAGTTGCCGTAGCCGGTGTCGCCGTCCACCAGAATGGGGACCGTGGTGGCGTCCGCCATGAACTCCAGCATCTCGAGGACCTGGGTCCAGGAGGCCTCGTTGTTGTCGCGCACGCCGAGCGCCGCCGACATCGAGAGGCCCGAGGCCCAGATGCCCTCGAATCCAGCCTCCTCCACGATCTTGGCGGAGAGGCCGTTATGCGCCTCCATGATGAAGGCAAGGGCGGGGGCCTGCAGCAGGCCGCGCAGCTGCCCGGCCTTGGAGGCCGGCTGCATCTGCGCGTCGGCGCTGCCGATGGGTAGTCTTTTCGCCATGGGAAATCGCGGGTTCGCCGCCCGTTCGTCCATGAAACTGCGCTATCACGATGATATAAAAGGGTAGCCACAAGCCGGTGCCGATGCAATTGCGGCGCCCTGTTCCTGTTCCTGTTTGGGCGCTCGCCACACAACGATGCACCGGAAGCGACGCGGTCGGAGCCGTCGCGGGGACACTCTCCGGTGCGACCAACCGAGACGGAGCCGCATGTCACCGAACGATCACGATACCAGCCGCGATCCCATCGCCTTCATCGACCTGAAGGCGCAGTACCGGCGCCTCAAGGCCGATGTCGACGCTGCGCTCGCGCTGGTGCTGGAGGACGGCCGCTTCGTCTTAGGGCCGCCGGTGGCCGAGCTGGAGTCGGCGCTAGCCGCGCGCGCCGGCGTCGCCCATGCCGTCACCTGCGCGAGCGGCACCGACGCCCTGCAGATCGCATTAATGGCCGAGGGGATCGGGCCGGGCGATGCGGTCTTCGTCCCCGGCTTCACCTTTCCCGCGACCGCGGGCGTGGTGGCGTTGGTGGGGGCGTCGCCGGTCTTCGTCGATGTGGTCGAAGAGAGCTGCATGATGGACCCCGCCGACCTCGCCGCGCGCATCGAGCGCGTAGCGGCGGAAGGGCGGCTCACGCCGAAGGCGGTGATCGCGGCGGACCTGTTCGGCCAGGCGGCGGACTACGACGCGCTCGCGCCGCTGGCGGCGGAGCGGGACCTGCTGCTGATCGACGACGCGGCCCAGAGTTTTGGGGGGGCGAGCGCCGGCCGGCCGGTGGGATCGCTCGCACCGGTCACGACCACCAGCTTCTATCCGGCCAAGCCCCTCGGCGGCTATGGTGACGGCGGCGCGCTCTTTACCGGCGACGGGGAACGGGCAGCCCGCTGGCGCTCGATCCGCCAGCACGGCCAGGGCGAGGGCAAGTACGACATCGTCCGGGTCGGCCTCAACAGCCGGCTCGACACGCTCCAGGCCGCGGTTCTGCTGGTCAAGCTCGCCGCCTTCGGTGCCGAGATCGACGCCCGCGAACGGGTGGCCACGACATACGACGAGGTGCTCGCCGGAGCCGTCGGCCTGCCGGGTCGGCTGCCAGCGCGGCGCTCGACCTGGGCGCAGTACACCATCCGGCTGGTAGGGCGCGACGAGGTGCAGGCGGCGCTCGCAGCGCAGGAGATCCCGACCGCGATCCACTATCCCGTGCCGATGCACCTGCAGCCGGCCTATCGCGAGTATGGCGAAGGCCCCGGCTCGCTGCCGGTGAGCGAGCGCCTGAGCCGGCAGGTGCTCTGCCTGCCCATGCATCCCGACCTCGACGAGGCGACGGCCACGCGCATCGCCCGCGCCGTGCGGGACGCGGCGTCCGGGTGACGATACACCGGTCATTTCGATGAGCCAGGAGCCGGCGCCCGCCGCGGCCACCCGCTGGGACATCGTGCTGATGGCCCTGGGCGCCGGCATCCTCGCCGGCTTTCAGGTCGGCAAGGTGCCGCCCGCGCTGCCGGTGCTGCGGGAGAGCCTGGGCCTCGACCTCGTCACCGCCGGCTGGCTCACCTCGATCTACTACGCGATCGGTGCCGCCGTCGCCGTCGCGGTGGGGCTGCTCTCCGATCGCGTGGGCCCGCGCCGGCTGATGCTGGCGGGTGTGGCCTTCCTCGGCGTGGGCAGCCTGATGGGCGGGCTGGTGAGCGGCAGCGCCTGGCTGCTGGTCGCGCGCTTCGTCGAGGGCTTCGGCTTCGTGGGCATCACGGTGACCGCGCCCAAGCTGATCGCCACGGCCGCGCGCCCCCGCGACCACGGCCTCGCCTTCGGCATCTGGGGCGCCTACATGCCGCTCGGGATGGCGATCGCCATGCTGATCGCGCCGGCGCTGCTCGATACCATCGGCTGGCGCGGCTTCTGGCTGGTGAGCGCGGTGCTGGTCGCGCTCTTCATGGCGGCGCTCGGCTGGAGCCTGCATCCGCGGCGCTGGCCGGTCGCCTTCGACGCCCAGGCTCCCGATTGGCCCGGCGTGCGCGAGACCCTGGTGCGGGCCGCGCTCTGGCTCTTCGGCCTCTCGTTCGCCCTCTACACGCTGCAGTGGTTCGCCATCACCGCCTGGCTGCCGACCTTCCTGATCGAGACGCAGGGGCGCAGCGCGGCCGGTGCTGCAATCTGGGGCGCGATGGTGGTGGCGGCCAACGCTTTCGGCAACTTCGCGGCCGCCTGGCTGATGCACCGGCGCGCGCCGCGCTGGGTGCTGACCGGGATCGCCTTCTGCGCCATGGGCGGCTCCTCGGCCGGGATCTTCCTCTCCGGCACGCCGGACGATCTCAAGATCGTGCTCGCCTTCGTGTTCAGCGCCATCGGCGGCCTGCTGCCGGCGGCGGCGATTGCCGGCGCCGCCGCCCACGCGCCGCGCGCCGCCTTCGTCGCCATGGCCAGCGGCTTCGTGGTGCAGGGGGCGGCGATCGGCAGCCTGCTCGGTCCCCCGGTGATGGCTGCCGCCGTCGAGGGCCTCGGCGGCTGGGCCGCCTCCTGGTGGGTGATGCTCGCGGTCTCGGGCGCCGGTCTCGGCCTCGTGGCCGGTCTGATCGCAACCGACCGCCGCCCCCGCATCTGATCCCGCTCGCTATTGCCGAAGCCGTCTGCTTGATGCGCCGGCACGGGGCGGCCGTTGACAGACCCGCGCGCGGTGTCCATTGATCGCTTTGGCATTCGACGCGACGACCCGACGGGAATTCGACATGCTGACCTTCACCGAAGAAATTCTCCTGCTGCTGCTGGACGACGAGGACGGCACCTTCGTGCCGATCTCGAAGGCCAACCTTGGCTGCGCCATTGGCGGTGCCGTGTTGATGGACCTGGCCTTCGCCTATCGCATCGACACCGACCCCAAGGCGCTCGTGGTCACCGACCCGGCGCCGACCGGCAATCCCATGCTCGACGGCACCCTCGCGAAGATCGCAGCGCACGGGGGCGAATCGGATACACGGGCCTGGATCAGAGTGCTTGCCGTCGAGGACGCGCCCGCCATCCGCGAGCAGGCGCTGGAAAGCCTCGTCGCGCGCGGCATCGTGCAGGTGCGCGAGGAGCGGGTGATGTGGGCCTTCCGCACGCGCCGCTATCCCACGATCGACGGCAACGTGGAGCAGGAGGTCAAGCTGCGGATCGGCGAGGTCCTGTTCTCCGCCGACATCCCCGACCCGCGCGACGTCGCCCTGATCGGCCTGGTGGACGCCTGCGACATCCTCGGCGACATCTTCTCCGGCAGGGACATGGAGCAGTGCCGCCCGCGCATCGAGCAGCTGCGCAAGATGGACCTGATCGGCCGCGAGCTGGCGAACGCGATCTCCGACATCGAGCACACCGTGGCGATGGCGCTCTCGGGCGCGCCCTACTAACCCGAACGAGGCTCTGACGCGGGGGCCGCCCCGCGCACTGGTCGCCGACTTGTCTTGCTACGTTATCTTATAGTGTAATAGTATTTCATACCGATGGCCGTTCCTTCGAGCGACCTCAGCCAACACTGATGGAGTGGTGACATGCGCTACAAGATGCTCCTTGCCACGACTGCCACGACCGCTGCGGCCGCGGCCATGGCGGTGTCCCTGGCGCCGCCTCCGGCACAAGCCCAATCGGATGCCGACACGCCGATGGCTGCCATTCTTGCCGTGGAGATAGCGACGCTGCGGGAGCAGTACGAGGCGCGCATCAGGGCGCTGGAAGAGCAGGTCAGGGCGCTGCGGTCCGGCGCCGCCGGCGAGATGGCCGACCACGACGATCACGACGATCACGGCCACGGCGAGGAAATGGCTGAGCACGACGATCGTGACGACCACGGTCACGGCGAGGAAATGGCCGAGCACGACGACCATGGGGCCATGCTCGAGCCGGAAATCGGCGCGGTGCTCAGGGGCATGTTCACCTCCTTCTCGGCCGAAGAGTCGGAGATCGCCGGGTTTCGCTTCGGTCATGAGAGCGAGCGCGCGCCGGAAGGCTTCTCGGTGGGCCATAGCGAGCTGAGCTTGTCAGGCGATGTCGGCAACGCGGCGCGTGCCAGTCTCGTGCTCGGCATCGGCGCTCACCCCGGCGAGCCGGCGGAGCTCGAGCTCGAAGAGGCCTATGTGCAGACGCTGCCGGGATTAGGCTTGACCGAGAACTTCACCGTGACGGCGGGCCGCAAGCTGTGGTCGTTCGGCTATCTGAACGAACGTCACGCGCACGAAGACGACTTCGCCGACCGCCCATTGCCCTACCGGGCTTTTCTGGACAACGGCTTCAACGACGACGGCATCCAGCTTTCTCTCGCGTTGCCCGGCGATGTCCGCACGGAGTTCGGCGGTGGCCTCTTCCGCGGCGACGATCAGCCCTTCGGCGGTTCCGACAACGGGCGCCGCGCGCTCTCGGCCTATGCGCGGATCGGCGGAGGCCTGGGCAGTGACTCGTCATGGGGCATCGGCGCCTCCCTCCTGAGTGGAGAGGTTGTGGGCGGTGCCGGCGGCCACGCGCACGACGAGCACGGGCACGACGACGAGCACGACGAGGACATGGATCATCATGATGAGGAAGACCACCACGACGACGAGATGGACGACCACGACGACGAGCACGCCGACGAACACGACCACGACGATGAGATGACCCCGGCGTCGATCTTCTCCGACGGCGTGTTCAGCGGCGACCGCGCGCTCTTCGGAACCGACATCCGCTTTGCCTGGGCGCCGACGGGCAATGCGAGGCAGAGCGAAGTAGTCCTCCAGGGCGAGTATCTCTGGCAGACGGACGACGGCGTCTACACGCTGGAGGACGATGAGATGGAGGAGCACGAGCTGACGGCCGACGGCAGGAGCGCCGGGTGGTATGCGCAGGCAGTCTACAAGTTGGCGCCCCAGTGGCGGATCGGCGCGCGCTATGCGCGTCTCGTTCCGCCGAGCGCGGCGCACGTCGACCACGAACCGAGCGCGCTCGCCGTCATGGGCGACTGGACCAGCGACCGCTTCGGGCAACTGCGCCTGCAGTACAACCGGGAATCGCTGGTGCATGGCGCGGAGGACGACCAGATCGTCCTGCAATACACGGTGAGCCTGGGCGGGCACGGCGGCCACGATCACTGAGGCTTCCCGACGCGCCGCTGGAGGGGGAAGCGGGCATCGACTAGCATCCGAACGGGACTGATCCCGCGCGGAGGCTGGCCATGATCCTTTTGACCGGGGCAACCGGGACGACCGGGACCCCGACCGTCGCGCAGCTGCGCGCGACGAACCGGCCCTTCCGGATCATGAGCCGCGACGTGGCGCGCGCCAGGCGGCAGTTCGGCGAGGACCTCGACTATGTCGAGGGCGACTTCGCGCAGCCGGAGACCCTCGAGGCCGCGTTCGAGGGGATCGAGACGCTGTCCCTGCTTTGCGCCTTCTCCGAAGCGATGGTCGAGCTTGAGCTGAACGCGGTGGAAGCGGCGAAGCGGGCGGGCATCCGCCGCATCGTAAAGATGTCGGCGATCAAGGCCGCCCCCGACGCGCCCACCACCATTCGCCGCTGGCACGGGGAGATCGAGCAGCGCATCAACCAGTCCGGCATCGCCTATACCCACCTCTGGCCCAACGCCTTCATGCAGAATTTCCGCCGCTTCGCGCCGCTGATCAGGGAGCGCGGGGAGTTCTACGCGCCAGTGGGCGACGCCCGGATTTCGCTGGTCGAAATCGAGGACGTGGCCGCGGTGACGGTCGCGGCCCTGGTGGAGGACGGGCACGAGGGCGAGACCTACGAGATCACCGGGCCGGAGGCGATCTCCTACGCCGAATGCGCGGCGATCCTCACGCAAGAGCTGGGCCGGGAGGTGCGCTACGTCTCGGTCAGCGACGACGACGCGCGGGCCGCGCTCGCCGAGGCCGGCATCGGGCCGAAGGCGGCGCATGCCCTGGTCGAGATCGACGGCCTCTTCCGCACGGGCTTCGGGGCGCCGGTGACCGACGTGGTCGAGCGGGTGACCGGGCGCGCGCCCCGCGACTTCCGCACCTTCGCGCGCGAGAACGTGGCGCTCTTCCAGTAGGGGCCGCGAGGCGATGACCGACACCTCCTATCCCCGCGACATGGCGGGCTATGGGCAGAACCGCCCGCATCCCCAATGGCCCGGCGGGGCGCGCATCGCGGTGCAGTTCGTCATCAACTACGAGGAGGGCGCGGAGAACAGCATCCTCCACGGCGATGCAGGCTCGGAGACGCTGCTGACCGAGTTCGGCTTCGCCGAGCCCCGCATCGGCGAGCGCGCGCTCCCCATCGAATCCATGTACGAGTTCGGCAGCCGCGTCGGCTTCTGGCGCCTTCATCGGCTCTTCACCGAGCGCGGCGTGCCGGTCACGATCTTCGGTGTCGCCATGGCGCTCGCCCGCAACCCCGACGCGGTCGCCGCGATGGTGGAGGCGGACTGGGAGATCGCGAGCCACGGTTATCGCTGGATCGACTATCACGCCCTGCCCGAGGCCGAGGAGCGTGCCCACATCGAGAAGGTGATCGCGATCCAGCAGGAGCTGACCGGCACCCGCCCGCTCGGCTACTTCCTCGGCCGCCGCAGTCCGAACACCGTTCGCCTCGTGGCGGAGGAGGGGGGCTTCCTCTACAGCCAGGATTCCTACGCCGACGAGCTGCCCTACTGGGTGGAGGAGGCCAGCCGCCCCCTGCTGATGATCCCCTACACGGCGGATCACAACGACCACCGCTTCGCCACCGCGCCGGGCTTCGACTGGGGCGAGCCCTTCTTCGCCTACCTGCGCGACGCCTTCGACGTGCTCTACGAGGAGGGCGCCGAACAACCCGGCATGATGAGCATCGGCCTGCACAGCCGGCTGGTCGGCCGGCCCGGCCGCTTCGCCGCGCTCAGGCGCTTCGTCGACCACGTGCTCGCCCACGACCGCGTCTGGCTCTGCCGCGGCATCGACATCGCCCGCCACTGGCGGGAGCGGGGGGACGGGGCTTAGCGCGGCACTCTCTTCGGACCATGGTGCCGTGCCCGGCGCGCGTTGGGTGCGCCAGCATCGCGGCATGGGGTGCAAGATCGAGTGGGCCGCGACGGGGGATGGGCGGGCCCTCATCGCCCGCACGACTCCGCGTGCCGCGTGCGGGTCCCTTCGCGAAGGTGAGAAGCGCAAGCAGGCCATCCCTCCTGTCCCGCACGATCCCGGCGTATCCCGCCAAGAAATTTGTTGGCCGCCCGCACCGCGCGCCCGCGCGTCGGTGGATGGCGCGCGGGCCGTGGCCGCGGCGGGAGTTCCGGGCTAGGATCGCGCGCTTCCACGCCAACCACGATTCCAGGTGCCCGGTCCATGAACCTCGACGACTTCAACTACCCCGAGAATCCCAACGACCTCGAAGCCTTCTGGATGCCCTTCACGGCGAACAAGGGCTACAAGGAGAAGCCGCGCCTGATGACGCGCGCCAAGGGCATGCACTACTACACGCCCGGCGGCCGCGAGATCCTGGACGGCACCGCCGGGCTCTGGTGCTGCAACGCCGGCCACGGGCACGAGAAGATCGTGGCGGCGATCAAGGCGCAGGCCGAGCGCATGGACTTCGCGCCGACCTTCCAGCTCGGCCACCCCGCCGCCTTCGAGTTCGCGAACCGGCTGGTCGATGTCGCGCCCGGCGATCTCGACCACGTGTTCTTCACCAACTCGGGCTCGGAGTCGGCCGACACCGCGCTCAAGATCGCCCTCGGCTACCACTACGTGCGGGGCAAGGGCTCGAAGACCCGGCTGATCGGGCGCGAGCGCGGCTACCACGGTACCAACTTCGGCGGCACGTCCGTCGGCGGCATCGTCAAGAACAGGATGTTCTACGGCAGCCTGCTCTCGGGCGTCGACCACATCCGCCACACCCACGACCTGGAGCAGCAGGCCTTCAGCCGGGGCGAGCCCGAATGGGGCGCGCACCTGGCGGACGACCTGGAGCGGCTGGCGGCGCTGCACGATCCTTCCACCATCGCCGCGGTGATCGTGGAGCCCGTGGCAGGCTCCACCGGCGTGCTGGTGCCGCCCAGGGGCTACCTGCGCCGGCTCCGCGAAATCTGCGACCGGCACGACATCCTGTTGATCTTCGACGAGGTGATTACCGGCTTCGGCCGCCTCGGCGCGAACTTCGCGGCCGACTACTTCGACGTGCAGCCGGATATCCTGACTACCGCCAAGGGGCTCACCAACGCCACGGTGCCCATGGGCGCGGTGTTCTGCCGCAGCAAGATCTACGACGCCTTCCTCGAGAACACCACGCAGGGGATCGAGCTCTTCCACGGCTACACCTATTCCGGCCATCCGCTGGCGTCGGCGGCGGGGATCGCGACGCTCGACGTCTACCGCGAGGAGGGGCTCTTCGAGCGCGCCGCCGAGCTCGCGCCCTACTGGGAGGACGCGCTCTGGTCGCTCAAGGGCGGCCACCACGTGATCGACCTGCGCAACCTCGGAATCGTCGCCGGCATCGAGCTGGAGCCGCGCCCCGGTGCGCCCACCGCGCGCGCGGTCGAGGCCTTCCACAAATGCTTCGACGAGGGCCTGCTGATCCGGGTCACCGCCGACACCATCGCGCTCTCGCCGCCGCTGATCGTCGAGAAGAGCCAGATCGACCGGATATTCGACACCATCGGCGGCGTGCTGAAGACGGTGGAGTAGGCGCGGGGAAGACGCGGGAGCGGCGCGATGACGCGGGCCTACATCGTCGGCACCCTCGATACCAAGGGCGCGGAGCTGCTCTACATCCGCGACCTGCTCGCGGCGGATGGCGTGCAGGCCTGCGTCGTGGACGTGGGCACCGGCGGTGCCGACCGTCCCGCCGGCGTGGACGTGAGCGCGGCGGAGGTCGCGGCGTGCCATCCGGAGGGCGCCGACGCGGTGCTTGGCCTGGAGGACCGGGGCCAGGCGGTCGCCGCCATGGGCGAGGCGCTGGCGCGCTTCCTGCCGACGCGTGACGACATCGGCGGCGTGATCGGGGCCGGCGGCTCCGGCAACACCGCGCTGGTTTCCATAGGGATGCAGGCGCTCCCCATCGGCGTGCCGAGGGTGCTGGTCTCCACCGTCGCCTCGGGCAACGTCGCGCCCTACGTCGGGCCCAACGACATCACGATGATGTACTCGGTCGTGGACATCGCCGGGCTCAACCGAATTTCGCGCGTGGTGCTCGCCAACGCGGCGCATGCGCTCGCCGGCATGATGCGGGGCGAGGCGCCGGCGGCCGAGGACAAGCCAGCCATCGGTTTGACCATGTTCGGCGTCACCACGCCCTGCGTGGATCAGGTCCGCGCGGCGCTGGAGGCGCGCCACGACTGCCTGGTCTTCCACGCGACCGGGACCGGCGGACAGTCGATGGAGAAGCTGGTCGACTCAGGCCTGGTGCTGGGCTGCATCGACAGCACCACCACCGAGGTGTGCGACCACCTGATGGGCGGCGTCTTCAGCGCGGGCGAGGACCGGCTCGGCGCCTTCGCCCGAACCGGCCTGCCCTACGTGGGCTCCTGCGGCGCGCTCGACATGGTGAACTTCGGCGCGCGCGAGAGCGTGCCCGCGCAATACGAAGGCCGCACCTTCCACGTCCACAATCCCAACGTGACGCTGATGCGCACGACGGCGGACGAGAATCGCGCCATGGGCGAGTGGATCGGGGCGAAGCTCAACGCCTGCCAGGGGCCGGTGCGGTTCCTGATCCCCGAACGAGGGGTCTCGCTGATCGACGCGCCGGGGATGCCCTTCCACGACCCGGACGCCGACGCCGCCCTCTTCGAGGCGCTTGAGCGGACGGTCGAGCAGACCCCGGCAAGGCGCCTGATCCGCCTGCCGCTCCACATCAACGACGCCGATTTCGCCCAGGCTCTCGTCGAGAGCTGGAACGAGATCGCCGTCTAAGCCCCTGGGAGAGCGCCGGTGCCGGGCATGGACCGCCGAACGCTGCTGGAGAAGTTTCAAGGCATGGTCGCCCGCCGCGAGCCGATCATCGGCGGCGGCGCGGGCACCGGGCTCTCGGCCAAGTGCGAGGAAGCCGGCGGCATCGACCTCATCGTGATCTACAACTCGGGACGCTACCGCATGGCGGGGCGGGGCTCGCTCGCGGGCCTCTTGGCCTACGGCAACGCCAACGAGATCGTGAAGGAGATGGCGCACGAGGTGATCCCCGTCGTGCGCCACACGCCGGTGCTGGCCGGCGTCAACGGCACCGACCCCTTCATGGTGCTCGACCGGTTTCTGGATGAGCTGAAGGCTTTGGGTTTCTCGGGCGTGCAGAACTTCCCGACCGTCGGCCTCATCGACGGCGTCTTCCGCGCCAACCTGGAAGAGACCGGCATGGGCTTCGGCCCGGAAGTCGAGATGATCCGCGCGGCCCACGAGGCCGACCTGCTGACCACGCCCTACGTCTTCTCGGAGGACGACGCGGTCGCCATGGCAGACGCCGGCGCCGACATCATCGTCTGCCACATGGGGCTCACCACCAGCGGCACCATCGGCGCGCAGACCGCAAAGTCGCTGGAGGAGTGCGTGGCGCTGATCGACGCCTGGGCGCTCGCGGCCAAGGCCGTGCGCGACGACGTCATCGTGCTCTGCCACGGCGGTCCCATCGCCTCGCCCGAGGACGCCACGTACGTGCTGCAGAACGCCGAGCAGGTGCACGGCTTCTACGGTGCGAGCAGCATGGAGCGCCTGCCCACCGAAGTCGCCATGACCGCGCAGACCAGGGCCTTCAAGGAAATCAGCTTCTGAGGTGTCGCCCCTTCATCGCTCACGGCAGCCGGCCTTCGGCCGACGCCTCCGCGAGGGCGCCGCATTAGCGGCGGGCCGCAGTCGCGGCCTGTCGCGCGTCCATCAAAGACGGACGCGCTCCTAGACTCCCAGGTATCGGTCCGTCAGCTCCGGCGTGAGGTCGGTGCTTGCGCCGGACCAGCAGGTCGCGCCTTTCTCCAGGATGACGCAGCGCTCGGCGACGGCCGTGAGCTCCTTGAGCGACTTGTCGACGACGAGGATGGAGAGGCCGGCCTCCTTGAGCGCCGCGATCACCGACCAGATTTCCCGGCGGATGAGGGGGCCGAGGCCCTCCGTCGCCTCGTCCAGGATCAGCAGCCGGGGATTGGTCATCAGCGCCCGGCCGATGGCGAGCATCTGCTGCTCCCCGCCGGAGAGCGTGTTGGCCTTCTGATTGCGGCGCTCGGCAAGCTGCGGGAAGAGTGCCACGACGCGGTCCGCGCTCCAGTGGCCGGGGCGGGCGGCGGCGATCAGGTTCTCGCGCACTGTCAGCGTCGGGAAGCAGCGCCGGCCCTCCGGCACCAGCCCGAGGCCGAGCCAGGCCGCCCTGTGCGAGGGCAGGCGCGCGAGGTCGTGGCCGGCGAAGGCGATGCGGCCCGCACGGTGCGGCATCATGCGGCAGATCGTCCTGATGGTGGTGGTCTTGCCCATGCCGTTGCGGCCCATGAGCGCCACCACCTCGCCTTCGCCAACGGCGAGGTCGACGCCGAAGAGCGCCTGCGAGGTGCCGTAGAAGGCGGTGACGCCCGCGACCTCAAGCAGCGCCGTCATGGTCCTCGTCCCCGAGGTAGGCGCGGCGCACCTCCTCGTTGGCGCGTATCTGCTCCGGCGTTCCGCTCGCGATGATGCGGCCGTAGACGATGACGGAGATACGGTCCGCAAGGGCGAACACCGCGTCCATGTCGTGCTCGACCAGCAGGATCGGGGCCTCCGTCCGCAGCCCGTCGAGAATTTCGATCAGCTTCGCTGTGTTCTCCGGCCCCATGCCCGCCATGGGCTCGTCGAGCAGGAATGCCTTGGGCTTGAGCGCGAGCGCGATGGCGATCTCGAGCGCCCGCTTCTCGCCGTGCGACAGATCGCCCGCCCGAATCTCGGCCCTGTCGTCGAGCAGGAGGCGCACGAGATGGGACATCGCCTGCTCGACCAGGGGAGTGTCCCTGAGCGCCGGCCTGACGAAGCGGAAAGTCTTCCGCTCCACCGACTGGATCGCCAGCATGACGTTCTGCAGTGCCGAGAACTCCGGCGCGATGGACGAGACCTGGAAGGTCCGCGCCAGCCCGAGCCGGGCGCGCCCCACCATGTCCAGGCGGTCGACGTCGCGGCCGGCGAAGCGGACCGAGCCGCTATCCTGCCGGATCTCGCCCGCGATCTGCTTGATGACGGTGGACTTGCCGGCGCCGTTGGGGCCGATCAGCGCGTGGATCTCGCCGGGTTTGAGGTCGAGCGTCACCCCGTCGCTCGCGACCACCGCGCCGAAGCGCTTCGAGAGCTTCTCGGTCTGGAGGATCGGCTCAGGCATGGCGGGGTTGGCCTGCGAGAATGCCGATGATCCCGCCGCGGGCGAAGAGCACCAGCGCCACCAGCAGCGCGCCGAGCAGCAGAAGCCAGTGCTCGCTGACGTCGCCGAGCGTGTTTTCCAGCACGATATAGAGCGCGGCGCCGGCGGCAGGGCCGAAGAGCCGTCTCGTGCCGCCCAGGATCACGAACACCATGATCTCGCCCGAGGTGTGCCACGACAGCATCGACGGGCTCACGAAGCGGTTGAGGTCGGCATAGAGCGCGCCGGCGAGCCCCGCCATCATGCCCGAGATCACGAAGGCGGTGAGCTTCACACGGAAGGGGCTGATGCCGACGGTGGCCAGCCGCTGCGCGTTCTGCCGCGCGCCGCCCAGCGCAAGCCCGAAGCGCGACCGCGAGAGCAGGAAGGAGAAGCCGATCGCAAGGATGAGGAGCACGTAGCAGATGGCGAAGAAGTGGAGCGGGTTGAGCGTGTTGAGCCCCGGAAACTCGTTCCTGATGTAGATCGAGAGCCCGTCCTCGCCGCCGTAGGCCGGCCACGAGATGGCGAAGTAGTAGACCATCTGGGCGAAGGCCAAGGTGATCATGATGAAGAAGACGCCGGTGGTGCGTAAGGAGAGCGCGCCGATCACCAGCGCCGCGACGCCGCTGACGATGATGGCGACGGGCCAGATGATCAGCATCTGCGTCGTGCCTTCAACCAGCAGCGGTGCGGTGAAGAGCGGCTCGTAATTGAGCGCGTGGCTCGCGAGGATGCCGGCCGCGTAGCCGCCGAGCCCGAAGAATGCCGCGTGGCCGAGCGAGACCATGCCGCCGTAGCCGAGCGCGATGTTGAGCCCGGTGCCGGCAAGCCCGAGGATCGCCACCTTCGTCGCCAGCGTGATGACGAAGGGCTCGTCGAAGGCGTTGCCGAGCAGCGGCGCGGCAAGCAGCCCGGCCGCGATCAGGAGGCTGATGGCCGCCTCGCGGCTCATCCTAGTGCGCCTTGAGTCCGAACAGGCCGGTCGGGCGCAGGAAGAGAACCAGCGCCATCAGGATGTAGATGAACATCGAGGCCAGCGCCGAGCCGACGTTGGTGGCGC
This sequence comes from Alphaproteobacteria bacterium, assembly GCA_965207055.1. GTDB lineage: Bacteria > Pseudomonadota > Alphaproteobacteria > UBA828 > UBA828 > WTGU01. The sequence continues at coordinate 1,276,541 of CBDBLP010000002.1, forward strand.
TCGACGACTCCATGAAGGTGCCGAACGCGACCGGCAGCAGGAAGCGCCCGAGGGTATCGGTCAGCCCCACCAGCAATGCGCCGACCAGGGCGCCCCCGATGGAGCCAATGCCGCCGATGATGATGACGACGAAGGCCAGGATCAGCACGGGCTCGCCCATGCCCACCTGCACCGACTGAAGCGTGCCCACCAGCGCGCCCGCGAAGCCCGCCAGCGCGGCGCCGAGCGCGAACACGGTGGTGTAGAGCTTGCGGATGTCGACCCCGAGGGCGGCGATCATCTCCCGGTCGGATTCGCCGGCCCGGATGCGGATGCCGAGGCGCGTGCGCGCGATCAGGAGGTAGAGGCCGAGGGCGATCAGCAGCCCGATCAGGATGATCGCGAAACGGAAGAGCGGGTAGTCGATCCCGCCCGGAAGCGCGACCGGGCCCGACAGGAAATCGGGCACGGTGAGATAGAGCGGGAACGAGCCGAACACCCAGCGGGTGCCTTCGGAGAAGACCAGGATCAGCGCGAAGGTCGCGAGCACCTGATCCAGATGGTCGCGGCGGTAGAGCCGGCGGATCACGACGACTTCGACGAGGGCGCCTGCCGCCGCGGCTGCCGCCAGGCTCGCCGCGAGACCCACCCAGTAGGAGCCGGTTGCGGCTGCGACCGCCGCGCAGGCGAACGCGCCGATCATGTAGAAGGAGCCGTGAGCCAGGTTGATGAGGCCCATGACGCCGAAGATGAGCGTCAGCCCTGCGGCCATCAGAAAGAGCATGAAGCCGAACTGAAGGCCGTTCAGGAGCTGTTCGACGATGAGCGAAATCGCCAATTCGTCAGCCCGGATAAAAGGAACGGGCCGTGCTAAACGGCCCGTTCCCCGCGTGCACGCAGGTTACATCGTGCAGTCGTCGATATAGGCGTTGGCGTGGTCGGTCAGCGCCGTGCCGATGATCTTGTTGGTGAAGACATCCCCTTCCTTGATCACTTCGCGCACGTAGATGTCCTGCACCGGATGGTGGTTCGACGCGAACGAGAAGGCGCCGCGCGTGGAGCTGTAATCGGCCGCCTCCAGCGCCGCGCGGAAGGCATCGGCATCCGAGACGCTCGCCTTGCCCGTGGCCGAGATCAACAGGTTCGCCGTGTCGAAGCCCTGGCTCGCATAGAGCGAGGGCAGGCGGCCGTACTCGGCCTGGAAGCTCTCGACGAAGGCCTTGTTGGTCGGATTGTCGATGTCCTTGGACCACTGCGAGGTGTTCTTGACGCCGAGTGCGGCCTCGCCCACGGCCTGCAGGATGCCCTGGTCGAAGGAGAAGGCGGGGCCGACCAGCGGGATGTCGAGGCCGGATTGCGCGTACTGCTTGAGGAAGGCGATCCCCATGCCGCCGGGCAGGAAGAAGAACACGCTCTCGGCGCCCGACGCGCGGATCTGCGCGATCTCGGCAGCGTACTCGTTCGCGCCCAGCTTGGTGTAGACCTCGCCCACGATCTCGCCCTCGTAGAGCCGCTTGTAGCCGGTGAGCGCGTCCTTCCCGGCGGGGTAATTGGGCGCGAGGATGAAGCTGTTGGCGAAGCCCGCGCTGTTGGCGTAGGCGCCTGCGGCCTCGTGCAGGTTGTCGTTCTGCCAGGCGACGTTGAAGTAATTCGCGTGACACCGCTCACCAGCGAGGAGCGAGGGCCCCGCGTTGGGCGAGAGGTAGAACTTGCCCTGCTGCACCGCCGCGGGCACGACCGCGATGGCAAGGTTCGACCAGATGATGCCGGTCAGCACGTCCACCTTGTCGCTCTGGATCATCTTGTCGGCGAGCTGGACGGCGATGTCCGGCTTGCGCTGGTCGTCCTCCACGATCACCTCGATGTCAGCGCCGGCCTGGTTGACGGCGAGCATGAAGCCGTCGCGCACATCGATGCCGAGGCTGGCACCGCCGCCGGTGAGTGTCGTGATCATGCCGACCTTGAGAGTCTCGGCATGGGCGGACGTTGCCAGCGCCATCGCTGCAACCGCCGCCGTTAACAGGCTGAGTGATTTTCTCATGGGTCTTGGCCTCCTGTGGTGTCTTGTCGTCCTGTCGGTCTAATGGAGCGGTCATGCGCCCGCGTTGACCGGGGGCACGCGATCCGCCCAGGGTTGTGCCTGCTCCAACTGGCCGGCGAGGCGGAAGAGCAGCGCCTCGTCGAGATCGCGTCCAACCAGCTGGGAGCCTACCGGCAGGCCGTCCGCCGTCCAGTGCAGCGGCAGCGAGATGCCGGGAAGCCCCATCGCGTTGAAGGGCTGGGTGAAGGCGCAGTCCGGCCCCATGATGTTCTCGTTGTAGTCATCGCAATCGCGCGACATGTCGTAGTAGCCGATCTTGCGCGGCACCATCGGCACCACGGGGCAAAGCCACGCGTCGTAGGCGGCCATGCGGCCCACGATGTCGCGGCACATGGCGCGCAGTTGCGCGACATCGTTGTGGTGCTCGACGGCCGAGGTGCTGCGACCCCGCTCGATGGTCGTCCAGTAGAGGTTCTCGGTCTCGTCCTGCCGGAGCGTGTGGCCGACGAGCTCGGCCGAGCCATCGAACCAGGCCGCCGTGACCACGGCGCCGATCCGCATGTAGCAGTCGTAGAGCGGCCAGAAGTCGTAGGGTACGGCCTCCGGCGTGACGCGGTGGCCGAGGCTTTCCAGCAGCTTGCCGGTATTCTCGATGCCCTCGCGCACCTCGGCGTCGACCGGGGTGCAGCCCTCGGGCGAGGCGGTGACCATGGCGATCGAGAGCGAGCCCGGGTCCTTGCCGATCTCGTCGAGGTAGGGGGTCTCCGGCATCACCGCGTAGTACGGGTCGCCGGGGAGCGGGCCGCCCACGGTGTCGAAGAAGGCGGCCGTGTCTCGCACGCTGCGCGAGACGCAGAGGAAGGTCACGCCGCCGTACCAGAAGTCCGCGCCCGGCGCCATCGTGATGCGCCCGCGCGCTGGCTTGAGGCCCACCAGGCCGGAGTGGCACGCGGGCGTGCGGATGGAGCCGCCGCCGTCGCTCGCCTCGGCCAGCGGCAGCACGCGGGCCGCCACCGCCGCGGCCGAGCCGCCGGAAGAGCCGCCGGGCGTCCGCGTCGTGTCCCAGGGATTGACCGTCGGGCCATACATCTTGGGCTCGGTGGAGAGCGCCCAGCCGGCCTCGGGCGAGTTGGACTTGCCCAGCAGCACGAAGCCCGCCTTCTTGACGCGCTTCACCTGCTCGTTGTCGCTGGTCGAGACGATGTCCTTGAAGTAGGGGCAGGCGTTGGTGTTCTGCAGGCCGGTCCAAGCGGTCGCGATTTCCTTCACGAGCCAGGGCACGCCGCGGAAGGGGCCGTCGGGAAGCGCCGGGTCGGCCGCCATCTTGCGGCCTTCCTCGTAGGCCTTGTAGGTGAGGAAGTTGAGCGTGCCGTTGACCGCCTCGGCGCGGCGGATCGCCTCTTCGAGCACCTCGCTCGGCGAGACCTCTCCCTGCCTGACCAGGGCGGCGAGCCCCATGCCGTCGAGTGTGCCGTAAGCTTCGGAAATGCCGCCCGTCATGCGTCCTCTCCCTAAATCGTTTGATCGACCAGCGCTTTGCCCTCTTATCACACGCCGGGCGCAGGCGGGATAGCCTCGGCCTTGCCGGGGGAGCCCCCCGGTCGATTTCCTAGGCCGGCGCGGGTTGGCGCGCTGCGCCGGAGCGTTCGGCGCGCAGCCGCCGGGTCGCCTCCTCGTCGAGCCGCATCGGTGCCGGCTCGATCACGACGCCGTAGTCGTCCCGTGCGCGCTCGATGGTGGTGAAACCGTCGAACACGTCTGCGAGCACGAGTGCCGGGTCGCGCTCCAGCGGGTCGCCGTAGCCGCCCGAGTTGGGCACCGTGATCTCGATGCTGTCGCCTGCGGCGAGACGGAAGCCGGTGAACTTCGACGGCCACGCCTCTTCGTCTGCGCGGTCCCGGTTGCGCACCACGGAGGCATTCAGGCCCGGCATGCCGCCGAAGATGCCCCAGGGCTCGTCGGATTCGTGCCGCTCCCCCTCGCAGCTGACGATGGTATCCACCAGCATCTTGTTGACCCGCACCATGCCGATGCCGCCGCGCCACTTGCCGGCGGCGCAGGGCTCGTTGCGCAGCTCGTAGCGCTCGGTGCGGATCGGGAAGCGCCACTCCAGCTCCTCGATCGGGTTGTTGCGGGTGTTGGCGATGAGGCAGTCCACGGCGTCCATGCCGTCGCGATCCGGGCGGCCGCCGTAGGAGCCTTCGTCGACCTCCAGATAGACCCAGTACTCGCCCTGCTCGGTATCGAAGCCGGAGTAGGAGATGAAGTGCAGGTGCGCCGAGTTGCCGGCGGTCACCTTCTCCGGCACCACCGGGGCGAGCGCGCGCAGCACCAGATCGACGGCGCGCTGGACCTGGCAGAAGCGCGCGAAGCAGGCGCGCGGAAAGTTCGGGTTGAAGATCGAGCCCTCCGGCGCGATCACGTTGATCGGCCGCGTCATGCCCTCGTTCTGCGGCACGTAGACCGGGTGAGTCTCGGTATCGAGGAAGATCATCCGCGTAATGAAGGACATGGCGGAGCAGGTCGTGCCCTCGAAGGGCACGTTGTAGGCGGTCGGCACCTCGTCGCTGGAGCCGGTCAGGTCGTAGGTGATCTCGTCGCCGTCGATGATCACCTTCACCTTCACCGGCAGCTTGCGGCCCCGGTTCACGCCGTCGTCGTCGAGGAAGCCCATCGCCGTCTCGTATTCGCCGTCCGGAATCTTGGCGATCTCGCGCCTGAGCATCTGCTCCGAATAGTCCATCCAGTGCCGGCCGGCGTCTTCCACGGCGCTCCGCCCGTAGCGCTCTATCAGGTCGAAATAGCGCCGCTTGGCGAGCTCGCAGGCCGCGATCATCGCCTGGATATCGCCCTCGTTGGGCGTCGGCGTGCGCGTGTTCTCCAGAATGTGGCGCCACATGCCCTCTTGCCGCACGCCCCTAATCGACAACTTGACGGCGCGGTAGATGTTGCCTTCGGCGTAGATGTCCACCGCGTTGACGTTGATCCCCGGATAGGCGCCGCCGATATCGAGCAGATGGGCCGACGCGCCCGCGAACCCGACCAGCGTGCCCTGGTGGTAGATCGGTATCACGATCGCGCAGTCGGGCGAGTGCGTGGCGCCGTAATAGGGGTCGTTGTGGAGGATAATGTCGCCTTCGTGGATGTCGCCGTCGAGCAGCTTGATGACGTTCTGGACGATGCGCGGCATGGCGCCCATGAACATCGGCGTCGATTCCGATTCCGCCAGTATGAGCCCGTCGCGGTCGAAGATGCCGGCGCCGAGATCCTCCGATTCGCGGATGATCGAGGAATAGGACATGCGGTAGAGCACGCCCGCCATCTCCTGCGCGATGGCGGTAAAGGCGCCGCCGATGACGCGCTGCATGATCGGCGCAGCCAGGTCGTGCCCGTGCTGCGCCACGGCGCTTGCGCAGTCGATCACGATGTTGCCGCGACTGTCGATTTCGGCCTCGCAGCGGGGCGGGATCACCACGGTCGTATCGTATTGCTCGACAATCGCGGGGCCCGCGATCCGGTCGCCGGCGCGGAGCGCGGCGCGGTCGTAGAAGGGCGTCTCGTGGGTCTCGCCCTTGCCTTCCACCTCGAACACCACCGGCTGGCGCAGCAGCGGCATTGCCGTGCCGTCGCCGCTCTCGATCTCCGGCCAGTCGAGGTCCGGGATGCGGCCGATGGCGACTGTACGGATATTGATGATCTCGACGGGGGCATCGAAGCGATGGCCGTACTCGGCGTCGTGCGCGCGGTGGAAGCGCTCGGCCAGCTCCTCGATCCAGGCGTCGTCGATCTCGCCCGCCGGCGCGTCGAAGCGGACCTCGTAGCCCTGGCCGGCGTAGCGGCAGTCGGCGAGACGGCGGATCAGGCGGTCGCCCTCGGGCACGCCGTCGGCCTCCAGTCCCGCCAGCGCCTGGCTCGTCAGCTCCTCGAAGCGCGCGGCGAGATGGTCGCGGTCGAGCGTCGCCAGAGGCTGGCGCTCGGTGGTGACGAACTCGTGCTGCATGTCGGTGGCCAGCAGGCCGGTGGCCGAGAGGATGCCGGGATGCGGCGGCACCAGAACCCGCGGGATTTCCAGCTCCACCGCGATGTCGCAGGCGAAGAGCGGGCCGGCGCCGCCGGCGGCGACGAGTGTGAAGTCGCGCGGGTCGTAGCCGCGCCGCACGCTGTTGAGCTCGATGGCCTGCACCATGCTGAACTTCTGGATCTGGAGCGCGCCGAGCGCGGTCTCCTCCAGCGACATGTCGAGCGTGCCGGCGAGCCCCTGCAGGGCTTCCTGGGCAAGGTCCGCGTGCAGGGTCATGCTGCCGCCGACCAGCCCGCGGTCGGTGCGGAGCCGGCCGAGTGCCACCTGCGCATCGGTGGAGGTGGGCTCGGCGCCGCCCCGTCCGTAGCAGGCGGGGCCCGGATCGGCGCCAGCCGATTGCGGGCCCACGCGGTAGATGCCGCCCTCGTCGACATAGGCGATCGAACCGCCGCCCGCGCCGATGGTGTCGATATCGACCATCGGGATCATGGCCTGATAGTCGCCGACCTTGGTGTCGAGCAGGTGGCGCATCCTGAGCGCGCCGTCGGCGGCCACGCCGATGTCCGCCGACGTGCCGCCGATATCGAGCGTGAACACGTTGTCGTAGCCGGCCATCTTGCCGGCCCAGATGCCGCCGATCAGCCCTGCCACCGGGCCTGACATCATCAGGTTGACCGGGCCGCCGGCCGCGCTGTCTGCGGTCGTCATGCCGCCCGAGGACTGCATGAGGCGGACGCCGCGCGCGAGCCCCGCATCCTTCAAGCCGGACTCCAGACGCCCGACATAGCTCCCGACCCGCGGGCCGACATAGGCATTAAGGCAGGTGGTCGAGAAGCGCTCGAACTCGCGATAGAGCGGCAGCACTTCGCTGGAGACGGAGAGATAGGCGTCGGGACACTCCTCCTGCAGGATCTGCTTGATGCGCTGCTCGTGCGCCGGGTTGAGGTAGGCGTGCAGCAGGCAGACCGCGATGGCGTCGACGCCGGCCTCACGGAGCGCCCGCGCGCGCTCGCGCACCTCCGCCTCGTCCAAGGGCACGATGATCTCGCCCTTCGGCGCGGTGACCCGCTCCTTGACCGTGAGCCGGTGGCGGCGTCTGACCAGCGGCCGCGACTGCCAGGGCAGCTCCTGCTGGAGAGAGAAGTTGTGCGGCTTCTTGTGGCGCGCGATGTGGAGAATGTCGCGGAAGCCTTCGGTGGTGATCAGGCCGACCTCGGCGCCCTTGTGCTCGATGGCGATGTTGGTCGCCACCGTGGTGCCGTGCAGCAGCAGGTCCACAGCCTCGAGGCTGACCCCCGCCTTGCCGCAGAGCGCGTCCACGCCCGTCATCACCGCCCGCGCCGGATCGTCAGGCGTGGACGGCACCTTGTCGACCGTGATCGCGCCTGCTGCCTCGTCGACCAGAATCAGGTCCGTGAAGGTACCGCCGACATCCACTCCGATGCGCCGCATGACTCTCCTCCTGCGTCCCGCCTGCCTGCCGTGTTGGCCGCGGCGCGACGCTCGCTTCGCGCCGGCGCGGCTGAGGGGGCCGGTCTCGACTCCCTCCGGCGCCGGTCTCGCCGCATCTTCGCCGACACCCGCGCTGCCGACAATTGCTTTACCATGGGACTCGATCGCCTGGAGGGGTGGGTGGCCCACCCATGCGACTGCGGCATGCATGGGTGTCTTGCAACGGGTCGACGCCGTCGCCACCTGACGTTTGAAGGTCGCCTGCGAGCCAGCGGGACCCTGCCAATCGGCGAGCATCGTCACGATGCACCTGAGCGTCTTCGAAATCTTCAAGGTCGGCATCGGCCCGTCCTCGTCCCACACCATGGGGCCGATGGCGGCTGCCCAGGCCTTCCTCGCGCTGCTGGCGGAGCGGGTCGCAACGGACCCGCCGCCCGACTCGTGGCTGCGAATTCACGTCTCGCTCCATGGCTCCCTGGCCTTCACCGGCAGGGGCCATGCGACGGATCGGGCGATCGTGTTCGGATTGCTGGGCCACCGCGCCGGCGATATCGACATCGACAAGGCCGAGGCTGACGTGGCGATCCTCAGGGGGAGCAAGACCCTGCCCACGCTCGGCGGCAACACGATCGTGTTCGATCCGCATCACCACATCTTCTTCGACTATGGCCCGCCGCTCCCGGGCCATCCCAACGGCATGGAGTTCCATGCCGTCGACGCCGAGGGCGTGGGTTACCTGAGCCAGATTTACTATTCGATCGGCGGTGGCTTCATCGTGACGGCCGAAGAGCTCGCCCGGGGGGCGGAGGACGCCGGAGACGATCAGGACTCGCAGGTCCCCTTCCCCTTCAAGAACGCCGCGGCCATGCTGCGAATGGCGGAGGAAAGCGGAAACTCCATCGCCGAGATGATGCTGGCGAACGAGCGCGCCACGCGCTCCCATGACGAGGTCGATGCCGGGCTCGCGGCGCTCTGGGGTGCCATGGACGCCTGCATCGATCGCGGGATCTCAGGCCAGGGCGAGCTCCCCGGCGGGCTGCGCGTGAAGCGGCGGGCGGGCGCGCTCTTCGAACAGCTCTGCGACGAGCAGGGCTCCAACAGCGCCCAGCCGCACGTCTATTCCGACTGGCTCACCGTCTACGCCATGGCGGTCAACGAAGAAAACGCCGGCGGAGGCAAGGTGGTCACCGCGCCCACCAACGGTGCCGCCGGCGTAATTCCGGCCGTGGTGCGCTACTACCTCGACCATTGCCTGGACGCCGGGAGGGCCCGGATCGGGGAATTCCTGCTCACCGCCGCGGCCATCGGCGGGCTGATCAAGGCCAATGCGTCGATTTCCGGCGCCGATGCCGGCTGCCAGGCGGAAGTGGGCTCCGCCGCTGCCATGGCCGCCGCCGGTCTCTGCGCGGTGCTGGACGGCACGCCGGCACAGGTGGAGAACGCGGCCGAGATCGCGCTCGAGCACCATCTCGGCATGACCTGCGATCCCGTCGCCGGCCTCGTTCAGGTGCCGTGCATCGAGCGCAACGGCATCGGCGCGATCAAGGCTGTCGCTGCCGCGTCGCTCGCGCTGCGGGGCGACGGCACCCACTTCATGCCCCTCGACAACTGCATCGAGGCGATGCGCGAGACCGGCAAGGAAATGAGCGCCAAGTTCAAGGAAACCAGCCTCGGCGGCCTCGCCGTAAACATGCCGGAGTGCTGATCTTATCCGCCTGCGATGATCGTCATTCGGCCGCTTCCTCGGCCTGGGGCTGGACCAGTTCCTCCGCCTGAGCCTCGCGGGGGTCGAGCTCGACGGGCTCCAGCGTCGGGATCGACGAGGAGGCTGAGGTAACACCCAGCGATTCGAACTTGCGCGCGGCGGGTAGCACCCGGCTCTCGAGCGAGCCCACGCCCTTGTTGTAGCGTTCCACGGTCTGGCGCAACGACTTGCCGAGATCGCCCATGTGCCCGCCGAAGACCTTGATCCGGTCGTAGAGTTCGCGGCCCTGCGCCGCCACGACTTGCGCATTCTCGGCCAGCTTCTCCTGCTGCCAGCCGTAGGCGATGGTCTTCACCAGCGCGATCAGGGTGGTCGGCGTGCTGATGAGGACCCGCTGGCGCACGGCGTTCTCGAACAGCTCGGGGTCGCTCTCGATCGCTGCGGTAAAGAACGATTCGCCTGGCACGAACATCACGACGAACTCGGGCGTCTCGGGCAGGGCCTTCCAGTAATCCCGCGATGAGAGCGCGCGCACGTGGTCGCGGACCTGGCGCGCATGATCGCCGATGAAGCGCTCGCGCGCCTCTTCGTCGGGCGCCTCCACGGCACTGAGATAGGCGTCGAGCGGTGTCTTCGCATCGACGATGATCGACTTGCCGCCGGGAACGCGGATGATCACGTCCGGCCGCAACCGGCCCTCTTCGCCCTCGATGGTCGACTGCTCGACGAAGTCCACGTGCTCGGTCATGCCGGCCATGTCGAGCACGTTCCGAAGCTGATACTCGCCCCAGCGCCCGCGGGTCTGGGGCCGCCGGAGCGCCTGCACGAGGCGGCTGGTTTCCGTGCGGAGGCCCGTCTGCCCCTCCGCCAGGCTCTTTACCTGCTCCGAGATGGCCCGGTAGGCGCCCTCGCGCGCCTTCTCTATCGCGTCCACCTTGTGCTCGAACTTGGTGAGGCTTTCGCCCAGCGGCTTGACCAGCGTCTCGATCGCGACGCGGCGTTTCTCCAGGTCGTCCTTGGCGCTCGCGCTGTGCTTCTCGAACCGTTCGCTTACGAGCTTCAGAAAGCTCTCGCTGTTCTTGCCGAGCACCTCCGAGGCGAGGCCCGCGAACTTCTTCTCGAGCTCGGCGCCCATCCGGGTGAGCTCGGCGACGCGGGCCTCGTGGCTCTTGCGCTCGGCCTCCAGCGCCGCTTCGAGCGCCGCCTTCTTCCTGTCGATGTCCTGAAGCCGGTCCCGCAGCGTGGAACTCTCTTCTTCGAGCCCGGGCACACGCTCGGCGGCGGCGGCGAGGCGGGCGATCTCCGTCGCACGCGCCTCCCGCTCCCGCGCCGCTCTCCGCGTCGACGGGAGCACGAGGGTGATGAAGCAGACCAGCGCGCCCGCGAGCGCCGCCAGCACGATGACGATGATCGTCAGCCCGAGGCCCATGTCGTCGATCCGTCGTTCCCTTGCCGCAGGCTCGTGAGCTTCAGAAGTTCAGGCGCTTGAGGTCGATGACCGCGGCGCGGGCCCGCAGCTTGTCGACCACGTCGTCGGGCACCACCGAATCCACGCCGATGAGGCCGATCGCATCGCCGCCCGGCTCCCTGCGCCCCAGGTTGAAGGTGGCGATGTTGATGCCGGCCTCGCCGAGGATGGTGGCCACTCCGCCAATCAGACCCGGCCTGTCCTCGTTGGTGAAGTAGAGCATGTGCGGGCCGAGCTCGGCCTCGACCTCGATTCCCTCGACTTCCACGATTCGCCGCCCGCCGCGGCCGATAAGCGTGCCGGCCACGGCCTGCGGCTGATCCTGCGACAGAACCTCCACGCGCATGAGGGTCTGATAATCCGCCGTCGTTGCGCTCTTGATTTCGCGCACCGCGATGCCGCGCTCGCGGGCGATGAAGGGGGCGTTGACGATGTTGATGTTGTCGAGGCGCGGCGCGAGCAGGCCCTGAAGGGCGGCGGCGGTGAGCAGCCGCGAATCGAGCGCGCTGGCCTGGCCTTCGTAGGCGACCGTGACGCCGCGGATGCGGCCTTCGGCGATCTGGCCAGCAAAGCTCCCGATCTGCTCGGCCAGGGTCAGGTAGGGGCCGAGCTTCGCCAAGTCTTCGGGTGCGACCGAGGGCGTGTTGACCGCGTTCAGGACCGTTCCGGTCAGCAGGTACTCGGCCATCTGCTGCGCGATCTGGTGCGCCACGTTCTCCTGTGCCTCGACCGTGGAGGCGCCGAGGTGAGGGGTCGCGATCACCTCGTCCAGGGCGAAGAGCGGATTGTCCTCCTGCGCCGGCTCCTCCTCGAACACGTCGAGCGCCGCACCTGCCACATGGCCGCTCTCGATGGCACTCAACAGGTCCGCCTCCACGACCAGCCCGCCCCGCGCGCAGTTCACGATGCGAACGCCCGGCCTGGTCCTGGCCAGCGCGTCGGCGTCGATGATCCCCCGCGTCTCATCCGTGAGCGGGACGTGCAGGGTGATGACGTCGGCCTCGTTGAGCAACTCGTCCATCGTCGCCAGCGTCACGCCGAGCGAAGCGGCGCGGTCCGGCGCGAGGTAGGGATCGAAGGCGATGACCCGCATCCTGAGCCCCTGGGCCAGGGTCGCGACGATGGCGCCGATGGTGCCGCAGCCGACGACTCCAAGCGTCTTGTCGCGAAGCTCGACGCCCATGAAGCGGCCGCGCTCCCAACTGCCCTTGCGGGTGGAGCGGTCGGCCTGCGGAATGCGCCGCGCAAGCGCGCACATCATGGCGATGGTGTGCTCGGCCGCGGTCACGGAATTGCCGTGGGGCGTGTTCATGACCACGATGCCGCGCTTGGTCGCCGTGTTTATGTCGACGTTATCGACGCCGGTGCCCGCCCGGCCGATGACCTTGAGCTGGATCGCCTGCGACAGCAGGTCCGGGGTGACCCTGGTCGCGGAGCGGACGACGAGGCCCTCGTAGTCGCCGATGATCTGGGCCAGCGCCGCGGGTGCGAGCCCCGGCCGCACGCTGACCTCGATGCCGCGCTCGGCGAACGCCTGCACGGCGACCTCGCTGACCTCGTCTGCTATCAGGACTCTCGGCATCACGTCCGGTCCCCGCGGCTGGGCGGTTCAGCCCGCTCTCTCTCGGCGCATCTCGTCCCAGGCCCAATCGAGCCACGGAGTCAGCGCTTCGAGATCGCCGCGCTGAACCGTGCCACCGCACCAGATGCGAAGCCCCGGCGGAGCGGCCCGGTGGGTCTTGATATCATACGCGGCGTTCTCCGCCTCCAGCAGCGCGCACATGAGCTTGATCGCGTCCCACTGCGCGTCGGTGTCGAGGCCGTTGAACCAGGGGTCGGCAATGCTGAGGCACACCGATGTGTGCGAGCGGGTCTCCGGCGCCTCCGCCAGGAAGTCGACCCACTCGCGCTCGGAGACCCATGCCTCGATGACACCGAAGTTGGCTCGTGTCCGCTCGATCATGCCGCGCTGGCCCCCGATCGATTCGATCCAGCGGAGCGCGTCGAGCGTGTCCTCGACCGCCATCATGGAAACCGTGTTGATGGTCTCGCCCCGGAAGATGCCTTCGTTGAGCCTGCCGTCGCCGGTCGTGAGCCGGAACACCCGGGGCACCGGCCAGGGCGGTGGCGTGCTCTCCAGCCGCTCCACCGCCCGGGGGCCCAGGATCAGCATGCCGAACCCGGCCTCGCCGCCCAGCACCTTCTGCCACGAGTAGGTGGTCGCATCGAGCCTGGTCCAGTCCATCGGGTAGGCGAGGACGGCGGAGGTGGCGTCGCAGAACGTGAGCCCTGCACGGTCGGCGGCGATCCACGCTGCGTCAGGCACCCGCACGCCGGACGTGGTGCCGTTCCAGACGAACACCGTGTCGCGCTTCGGGTCGACCTGCGCGAGGTCGGGCAGGCGGCCAAAAGGCGCGTCGAGCACGCGTGCATCCAGCGGGCGCAGCTCGCGCTCGCCGTCGAAAGCCCAGAGCGCGCCAAAATTGTCCCAGCGCAGAAAGTCGACTCCGCGCGGGCCGAGCAGCGACCACATGGCCATCTCGATCGCACCCGTGTCGGAGCCCGGCACGATCCCGATGCGCCACCCGTCCGGCAGGCCGAGCAGCGCGCGCGAGCGCTCCAGCAGCTCCTGAATCCGCGCCAGCGGCTCTCTCGCCCGGTGGGACCGGCCAAGCAGCGCGCCCGAAAGGACGTCGACCGACCAACCGGGGCGCTTGGGGCAGGGCCCGGAGGAGAAGAGCGGGTTGTCGGGACGGACGCTGGGCTTCATGGGGCGGAAGGGTCGGTACAGGCCTCTCGGGCTCAGACCGCGATCGATCCCTCGAGATACTGCACGGCGCGGCCGGCGAGTTGGACCCGGTCGCCTGCGGCCGTGCACTGCACCGCCCCACCGCGCGCCGAGACCTGGTGGGCGTGAAGGACCGTCTTGCCCAGGCGTTCCGCCCAGAAGGGCGCGAGCATGCAATGGGCGGACCCGGTGACCGGGTCTTCGGGGACCCCGAGGCGGGGGCAGAAGAAGCGTGAGACGAAGTCCGCGCTCTCGCCCGGCGCGGTCACGATGACCCCGCGCCGCTGGTCGAGGGTGGCCAGCGCCGTCATGTCGGGCTGGATCGCCCGGACTTCGGCTTCGGTTTCGAAGAGCGCGAGATAGTCCATGTCGGCGAACTCAGCCTTGGGTTCGGACCCGAGACCCTCGGCAAGGCCGGCCGGCGACTCGACGGGGTGCGCGGCCAACGCCGGGAAATCCATGGTGAGACCGTCGTCGCCGCGGGTCACCTCAAGGCGGCCGCTCCTGGTCTCGAAGGCGACCGAATCGGCGTCACGCTGCACGTGGTGAAACACGACGTGGGCGCTCGCGAGGGTCGCGTGACCGCACAGATCGACCTCGGCCAAGGGCGTGAACCAGCGCAACGCATAGGCGCCCTTTGCCGGCACGAAGAAAGCGGTCTCCGACAGGTTGTTCTCGTTCGCGATGGCCTGCAGCGTGGCATCGTCGAGCCACGATTCCAGAGGGCACACCGCAGCCGGATTGCCGCCGAACACCTCGTCGGTGAATGCATCGATCTGGAATATCCGCAGGCGCATGCAACAGTTTATTGACGATCGAGAACAGGCGTGCAAGGTGAGGCAGGGGCTGCGGCGCCGCGCGCCGCGCAGCAACGATCGGGTTCCGCCAACGGCATGGACCGCGACTCCTTGCGAGCATTCCGGACATTCGCGTTGACTGTCTGCGTGGGGGCGGCAGCGCTTTGCATGTCTGCGTTCGCCACACCGAAGGCAACGGCGGCGGACTTCTTCGAGGCCTACGAGGCGTTTCAGCAGGGAGACTACGACGCGGCCCGCGCCATCTGGTCCAAGCTCGCCTACGCCGGCGACGTCGACGCGCAGTTCAACCTGGGTACTCTCTACGAGAACGGCCTGGGTGTGGAAGCGGATGCCGAGCAGGCGGCGCGCTGGTACCGTGCCGCGGCATTGCGCCGGGTCGACCTCGCCCGGCTCGCATTGGCGCGTCTGCAACGCACGGGTGTGCTCGAACCCGAACCGGATGAGGACCAGATCAAGCTTCTCGAAACCGCCGCGCGGCGCGGCCTCGCCGAGGCCCAGTACGAGCTTGGCGTCGCCTACGACCGCGGGCTCGGCGTCACCCAGAATCATGCGACGGCTGCAGGTTGGTACCATCGCGCGGCCGAGCAGGGCCTGACCGACGCCCAGTACAATCTGGCGACTCTCTACGACGAAGGGCTGGGCACTCCACGCGATATCGTGCAGGCGCGGGAATGGTACATTCGCGCCGCCGACGCCGGCGAGGCGCGGGCCATGAACAATCTCGGCTTCATCTACGAGAAGGGATTGCTCGGCGTTCGGGACTACGGCAAGGCGGTCGTGTGGTACCGCCGCGCGGCGCGCATGGGCCTCGCCATCGCGCAGAGCAATCTGGCGGCGCTTCACTACCTCGGCCGGGGCGTGCCCCGCGACTTCGAGCAGGCCTACCGCTGGTATAACGCCGCTGCCGTGCAGGGCGACGCGCTGGGGCAGAACGGCCTCGGCCTGCTCTATGCCAACGGCCTCGGCGTCGAACGCGATCTGATCCGGGCGATGGCCTGGTTCAGCCTTGCCGCCCATGCCGAAGGCCCCGCCGGCGAAGATGCGGTCAACTACCGCGACCGGCTCAGCCGCCTGATGTCGCCGCAGGAGCGCGCCAGGGCGGATACGCTGAGCACCCAGTTCCTGGCCCAGGCAGACGCCGCCGAGGACGCAGCGGAGGAGCCCGCATTCGGCGTTGCCCTGCCGCGGCCTGCGAACGGATTCCGCGATTCCGCGATTTACGCACAACGGCTCCTCAAGACGCTGGGATACTATGATGCGTCGGTGGACGGAGTCGCCGGCGAGCTCACGATCAAGGCTACCGCGAAATTCTTGAGGGAGAATGGGTTGCGCATGGCACCGCAGATTACGCGCGATCTGGTAGAAGCGCTGGAAGAGGTGCGCGAAGATCGCATCGCGGAGGCTGCGGCTGCTGCCGCCGCCGAAGAAGCCGCGAGGCAGGAGAGCATTGAAGAGCCGGCCGACGAGCTGGTCGAGCATGAGGGGCAAGGCCAGTCATGAGGCGAATGCGCACGTTGGTTCCCGCGACCCCAGTGGCGCTGGTAGCGTCGATCGGGATGGTCCTGGCACTGCTCGTGGGCTGTGCGACGGGAGACGAGGAGGCCTACGTCGAACGTTCCGTCGAGGAGCTCTACAACGAGGCGATGGACAGCCTGCTGGACGACGACCTTGAGGCCGCCGCGACGGGCTTCCTCGAGGTCGAGCGCCAGCACCCCTATTCCGTGTGGGCGACGCGGGCGCAGATCATGTCGGCGTACGTCTATTACCAGGGCAATCGCTACGACGAGGCCATCGCCGCAGCCGAACGTTTTGTCGAGCTGCACCCGGGCCATCGCGACGCCGCCTATGGCTACTATCTGATCGCCATATCCCATTACGAACAAATCTCGGACGTGGGCCGCGATCAGGGGGCGACGGCGCGTTCGCTGCAGGCTCTGGAAGAGGTGGCGCGCCGTTTTCCCGGCAGCGTCTATGCGCGCGATGCCCGCCTGAAGATCGATCTGGCGCGCGATCATCTCGCCGGCAAGGAGATGACCGTCGGCCGCTACTACCTGCGGCGCGAGAACCCCATCGCGGCGATCGGGCGCTTCCGCATGGTCGTCGAAGAGTACCAGACCACAAGCCACACGCCGGAGGCGTTGCACCGCCTCACCGAAGCCTATCTGGCGCTCGGCGTGCCCAACGAGGCGCAGACCTCGGCCGCGGTCCTCGGCCACAACTACCCGGGCAGCCGGTGGTATCAGCACAGTTATGCCCTGCTCGTCGACTCCGACCTCAAGCCCGAGGTCGACGAGGAGTCCTGGATCAGCCGGGTCTTCGGCGACGTGTTCTGACGCGGGCAGATGCTTCGGCGCCTCTCGATCCGCAACTATGTTTTGATCAGCAGCCTGGATATCGACCTCGCCGCCGGTATGGCGGTCTTTACGGGTGAGACGGGCGCCGGCAAGTCGATCCTGCTGGATGCCCTGGGGCTCGCGCTCGGCGCACGCGCGAGTGCCGGAGTCGTCGCGCGCGGCAGCGAACGCGCCAGCATCGTCGCCGTGTTTGCCATCGACGGCGCCGACCCGGTCCATGCCCTGTTGGCCGAGCACGACCTCGACCACGACGGCGAGCTCCTGCTGCGCCGCGTGATCGGCGCCGACGGGCGCAGCCGCGCCTTCGTCAACGATACGCCGACGGGACTCGCGCTCATGAGAAGCATCGGCAGCCTGCTGGTCGAAATCGACGGCCAGAGCGAGCCGGGAGGGCTGCTCGACCCCGCGAAGCACCTCGCCATGCTGGATGACTTCGCCGGGCACGGGGAGGAGCGGGAACGCCTCGCAGCCGCCCATGCGGCATGGCGGGCCGCCCAGTCGGAAGAGCAGGAGGCGGAGGCTGCGCGAGAGGCATCGCGGCGAGAGGAGGAGTATCTGCGGCACGCGCTTTCCGAGCTGGAGGCGCTCGCACCCGAGGGCGGCGAGGAAGAGCGCCGGGCCGCCGAGCGCACAATGCTGCTGAACGGCCAGAAGATTGCGGAGGCGTTGGACGCGGCGTCGGCCGAGATTGCCGGGGAGGGCGGCGTGGGCGCCCGTCTCCGGGCGGCGCGGCGCGACATCGAGCGCATCGCCCCGGCCGCTGCGGGAACGCTGGACGGCCTTCTCGAGACGCTCGAACGGGCGGCGATCGAGGCGGAGGAGGCGGAGGGCGCTCTGAGCACGGCGCAACAGGCGCTCGATACCGACCCCGGCCGGCTCGAAAGGGTGGAAGAGCGCCTCTTCTCGCTTCGGGCAGCCGCCCGCAAGCATCGCATCGAGCCCGGTTCCCTGCCGGCGCTGCTGACAAGGCTGCGGGGCGAGCTCGATCTGATCGAAGGCGGTGCCGGTCGCCTCAGCGCGCTTGGGGCGGCAACCGAGGCGGCGCATCGGGCTTACCATGACAGGGCCCAGGCCGTGCGGCGTGGGCGCCGGCGCGCGGCAGGCGCACTCGACGAAGCGGTGGCGGGCGAGCTCGCTCCGCTCAAGCTCGCGCGCGCGCACTTCAGCACGGCGCTAACCCCGGTCGGCGAGGGGGCGGAGAGCCGCACCGGAATCGACCGCTGCCGCTTCATGCTCGCCCCCGATCCCGGGGCGGAGCCGCAGCCGCTGGCGAAGGTTGCCTCGGGCGGCGAGCGGGCGCGGCTCCTGCTCGCGCTCAGGGTCTGTCTCGCGCGGGCGGCCGGTCTCTCGACGCTGGTCTTCGACGAGATCGACCGCGGCATCGGCGGCGCGGTTGCCGACGCCGTCGGCGAGCGCCTGGCGCGGCTCGCGCGGGATGTTCAGGTTCTGGTGGTGACTCACTCGCCCCAGGTCGCGGCGTGCGGCGACCACCACTATCGGGTCACCAGAGCCGAGGGAGAGCATGGCGCCACGGCACGGGTCGCCCTGCTGACCGAGGATCAACGGCAGGAGGAGATCGCGCGCATGCTCTCGGGCGCGCAGGTCACCGAGGAGGCGCGCGCCGCCGCTGACAGCCTGCTCTCGCGAGCCAGCGTATGAACGACGAGACGACACCGCCCGAGGCGCTCACCCGTGACGCGGCGGGACGCGAGCTTGAGCGGCTGGCGAAGGAGATCAAGCGCCACGATTTGCTCTACTACGACGACTCCGCGCCCGAGCTGAGCGATGCCGAGTACGACACGCTCAGGCGACGCAACGAGGCAATCGAGGCGCGCTTTCCCGACCTCAAGCGCAGCGATAGTCCGAGCGAGCGCGTCGGCGCACCGCCCTCGTCGAGCTTCGCCAAGGTTCGCCACGGCCGGCCCATGCTCTCGCTTGGCAACGCCCTCGACGACGACGATCTGGCGGAATTCGAGGGCCGCGTCCGGCGCTTCCTCAATCTCGGCGACGAAGAGGCGGTGGTGCTCTACGGCGAGCCCAAGATCGACGGTCTCTCGGCGACGCTGCACTACCGCGCGGGCAAGCTCGTGCTCGGCGCCACCAGGGGCGATGGCGAGACCGGTGAGGACGTGACCGCCAATCTGAAGACGCTGCGCGACCTGCCGCACGCGCTGGCCGGTGCGGGCGTGCCGGAGCGCCTGGAAGTTCGAGGCGAGGTCTATATGGCGCTCTCGGACTTCGCGGCGCTGAACAAGGAGCGGGAAGCGGAAGGCGACGCACCCTTCGTCAACCCGCGCAACGCGGCCTCGGGCGGTCTGCGCCAGATCGACACGACGCTGACCGCGAAGCGCCGGCTGCGCTTCTTCGCCCACGGCTGGGGCGAGGCGAGCGAGTCGCTGGGAGAAAGACAGGAGGACGTTCTGGCACGGCTCGATGCATGGGGGTTCGCGCTGGCACCGCTCGCCCGGCGCTGCACCGGACTCGCCGAGGCGCGAGCGCTTCATCGGGAGATCGAGACTGCGCGTCCCACGCTCGACTTCGAGATCGACGGTGTCGTCTTCAAGGTCGACCGCCTCGATTGGCAGGAGCGCCTCGGTGCCGCCGGCCGCGCGCCGCGCTGGGCCATCGCCTACAAGTTCCCGGCCGAGCAGGCCGAGACCGTGCTCCACCGCATCTCGATCTCGGTCGGGCGCACCGGGGCGCTGACCCCGGTCGCCGAGCTGGAGCCGGTGCATGTCGGCGGCGTCACCGTCTCCCGCGCGACGCTGCACAACGAGGACGAGATCGCGCGCAAGGACATCCGCGCCGGCGACGCGGTGGTGGTGCAGCGCGCGGGCGACGTGATCCCGCAGGTCGTCCGCGTGATCGAGGAGAAGCGGCCGGCCGGGAGCGAGCCCTTCGTGCCCTCCGACGTCTGTCCGGAATGCGGCAGCCACGCGGTGCGGGAGGAGGGCGAGGTGGTGCGGCGCTGCACCGGTGGCCTGGTCTGCCCGGCCCAGGCGCTGGAGCGCTTGCGCCATTTCGTCGCCCGCGACGCGTTCGACATAGAGGGCCTCGGGGCCAAGCAGATCGAAGCGTTCTATGCGGAGGGACGGGTGCAGAGCCCGGCCGACATCTTCGATCTGGAGACGAAGGACGGCACCGAGGAGTTCCCGAAGCTCGCCGAGCGCGAGGGCTGGGGCGAGACCTCCGCCGCCAATCTCTATCGCGCCATCGAGGCGCGGCGGCGCATCTCCCTCGACCGCTTCATTCACGCGCTGGGCATCCGCCACGTGGGGCAGACCACCGCGCGCCTGCTCGCACGCCGCTACGGCACGGTCGAGGAGTGGCGTGCGGCGATGGATGCGGCCTCGGAACCGGAGAGCGAGAGCCTGGAGGCGCTCAACGATATCGACGGGATCGGCCCAGTGGTTGCCAATGCCGTCGTCGAGTTCGTGGCGGAACCCCGCAACGACGCGATCCTCGACGCGCTCTGCGAACGCCTCGACATCGAGCCCTTCGAAGCGCCGACCGCGGATTCGCCCGTTGCCGGCAAGACGGTCGTCTTCACCGGCAAACTGCACCAGATGACGCGGCTCGAGGCCAAGGCGCGGGCCGAGGCGCTGGGGGCGCAAGTGGCGGGATCCGTATCAAAGGCGACCGACTACGTGGTGGCGGGCGAGGATGCGGGGTCCAAGCTGAAGCGCGCCGAGGCGCTCGGCGTCAGGGTGCTGAGCGAGAACGAATGGCTCGCCGTCGCCGCCGGGGAGGCGCCACCGGAGGTCGAAGAGGGCGGCGATGAGGTAAGCGATGGCGAAGGCAGCGGCATCACCTGAGCCGGATGCTCCTGCGCGGAGCCCGGTCGAGTGGTCGGTCGCGCGGGAGCCGGTGCCCTATCCTGATGCCGTCGCTTCCATGGAGGAGCGGGTCGCCGGCATTCTCGCGCACTCGGCGCCGGAACGGGTCTGGCTGCTGGAGCACCCGCCGCTCTACACCGCCGGCACGAGCGCGAGAGCCGATGACCTGCTCGATTCGCAGGGTCTGCCCGTCTTCAAGACCGGCCGGGGCGGTCAGTACACCTATCACGGCCCCGGTCAGCGGGTTGCCTACGTCATGCTCGACCTCGCCGGGCGCAGGCGCATGGACCTCCGCTGCTTCGTGCGCGATCTGGAGCAATGGTTGATCGGCACACTCGCCGAGTTCGGCGTGACCGGCATGTGCCGCGCCGGCCGCGTCGGCATCTGGGTCGAGACGGCGGGCGGCGAAGCCAAGATAGCCGCGATCGGGGTGCGCGTGCGCCGCTGGGTCACCTTCCACGGCGTCTCGCTGAACGTCGCTCCCGATCTCGCCCACTACCGGGGCATCGTCGCCTGCGGCATTCGCGAGCACGGTGTCACCTCGCTCGCCGCGCTCGGGGTCGAGGCCACGATGGCGGACGTCGACCGGGCCTTGCGGCGCAAATTCCAAACGGTATTCGGTTAGTGGGCGCCGCGGGAGAGGTTGAGCCCGACCACGCCGATGATGATGAGGGCGATGGAGCCGATTCTGAGCGGCCCCATCGGCTCCTTGAACCAGACGTAACCGATCACGGCGATCACCGCCGTTCCGATGCCTGCCCAGATCGCGTAGGACAGGCCGAGATCGAGCTTCTTCAGCGCAAGCGCGAACAACACGAAGCTGGCGCCGTAGAGGATGAATATCAGCGCCGTGAAGACGGGCTTGGTCAGCCCCTCGCTCAGCTTCATGGAGGTCGTGCCGCCGACCTCGAAGATTATGGCGAAGGCGAGATAGAGCCAGTGCATGATGCGACTCCAAGCGAGTGCTGACCGAGGCCCGTCAATCTTTGATGCGCTGCCCGGAGTCAAGGCATGGCATGCTCAAGCAAAGCAGGCGGGCGTCTGGCAACAGAGCCTCGGAGTCCGAGATCGGGAGCGGGGAGGCGCTGTTGCCTCAGGGCCGCTCTCCCCATAACATCCTGCCGCCCGGTGCTCGGGGAGGCCGGGGTATGATTGAACCGGTGCGTCGTCGAGCCCGATTGGCTCGGCGCGCGCTTT
Source organism: Alphaproteobacteria bacterium (assembly GCA_965207055.1). Taxonomy (GTDB): domain Bacteria; phylum Pseudomonadota; class Alphaproteobacteria; order UBA828; family UBA828; genus WTGU01. The sequence goes on from CBDBLP010000002.1 coordinate 1,298,200, forward strand.
AACGTGTGGGAGAGTGGCGTTGACGGATTATCTGGTCGGGATCGATGTCGGCGGTACGTTCACTGATTTCGTGAGCTACAATTCTGAGACCAGGGCGGTCGATGTTTGGAAGATCCTGTCGACGCCCCACGACCCCAACGAAGGCATCCTGGGCGGCCTCGGGCGCTTCGATGCGCCGTCGGACATCCGCAACATCAGGCTCGGGACCACGGTCGCCACCAACGCGATCCTGGAGCGCAAGGGCGCCAAGGTGGCTTACGTGACCACCGAGGGCTTTCGCGACATCCCTTTCATCCAGCGGGGCAACCGGCGCAGCCACTACGACATCACCTGGATCAAGCCGAAGCCGCTGGTGAAGCGCCGTAACTGCTACGAGGTGAACGAGCGGATCATGTCCGACGGCACGGTCCACGTGCCGCTCGACGAGGACGGGGTCCGCGCCATCGCGCAGCAGATCAGGGAGGAAGGCTCCATCGAGGCGGTGGCGGTCAACTTCCTGTTCTCGTACGTGACGCCTGACCATGAACGGCGCGCCAAGGAGATTCTGGAGGAGGAGCTGCCGGATATTCCGATTTCCATCTCCTACGACGTGCTGCCGAAGTGGAAGGAATACGAGCGCGCATCCACCACCATCGCCGACGCCTACGTCAAGCCGGTGGTGAACAGCCAGGTCGCGAACCTGCGGGAGCGCTTCAGGGGGAGCGGAGTTACTGACCAGGCCGTCGTCATCAAGTCCAACGGCGGCGAAATGACCCTTGAAGCGGCGCAGCGCACGCCGATCCAGATGACTGTCTCCGGCCCCACCGGCGGCGTGATCGCGGGCAAGCATGTCGCCAAGCTGAGCGGGATCAGCCACCTCGTCACCCTCGACATGGGCGGCACGTCGACCGACACGTCGACCATCGTTGGCGGCCAGGAGAACTTCACCACCGACTACGAGGTGGAGTTCGGCGTCCCCATCCAGATCCCCATGATCGATATCCGCACCATCGGGGCGGGCGGCGGCTCCATTGCGTGGATCGACAAGGGCGGCATGCTGCGCGTCGGGCCCGAGAGCGCGGGCGCGAACCCGGGCCCGGCCTGCTACGGCGGCGGCGGCGAGCGACCGGCCGTGACAGATGCGAACCTGCTGCTCGGCCGGATCAACCCCGAAAACTTCCTCGGCGGCGAAATGGCCCTGGATCTCCAGGCGGCGGAGAAGGCGATCGCGAGCGTCGCCGGGCCGCTCGGGCGTACCGCCGAGGAGACGGCGCTGGCCATCGTGCAGATCGCCAACAACAACATGGTCGGCGCGCTCCGCTCGGTGCTGATCGAGCGCGGCCTCGACCCCCGCGATTTCGCGTTGCTCGCCTTCGGCGGCGCAGGCCCGCTGCACGCGGCCGATCTGATGAACGACGCCGGCATCCCGTCGGGCGTCATCCCCAACTATCCCGGCCAGTTCTCGGCCTTCGGCTTCATCCTCACCGACGCCCGGGTCGACGTGCAGCGCACGGTGCAGATGACGTCCAAGCGCTTCGACCAGGCGCGCGCGTCGGAGGTGATGAGCGCGCTGATCGAGACCGGCATCGCCGAGCTCAAGGCGCAGGGCTACGTCAAGAACATCGAGATCTACCGCTCGCTGGAGATGCGCTATCTCGGCCAGAACTACGAGCTGGAAATCCCGGTCGCGTTCGACTCGTTCACCGACGAGACCACGCCCAAGGTCTGGCAGGCGTTCCACGACATGCATCTCGCACGCTTCGGCTTCAACATTCCGCGCGAGGTGATCGAGGTCATCACCGTCAAGGCGACTGTCGTCTCGCTCACCGAGAAGCCCGATCTCGCCACCATCGGCAAGGCCGAGGGCGAGCCCGAGGTCGTGGCCACGCGCTCGGTCGTGTTCGACGACGGGCGCCACGAAACGCCGATCTACAACCGCGCCCAGCTGCGTGACGGCCATACGATCACCGGGCCCGCGGTCATCGAGGAGCCGGTCTCGGTGACCGTGCTGCGCCCCGGCCAACCCATGAAGGTGGATCAGTACGGCAATCTTCTGATTGGCCGCATCGCCGAGGAGTCCTGATCATGACCCAGAAGCCCAACGTCGACATGGTCACCATGTCGATCATCGATTCGACCATGACCGCGGTCTGCCGCGAGATGGGCATCGTCCTGATGAAGACGTCGTACTCGACGATCTTCAACGAGGCGCTGGACTTCACCTGCGCGCTCGCGAGCCCAGAGGGCGAGATGATCGCGCAGGCCGAATACTGCCCCTCGATGATCGGCGGCGTGCCCCTGCTGGTGCGCAGCTGCGTCAAGGAGATCCCGCTGGAGACGCTGGAGCCCGGCGACGTGATCTGCCACAACGACCCCTATCGCGGCGGCCTGCACTGCCCCGAGCACACGCTGATCAAGCCGGTCTTCGTCGATGACGAGCTCATGGGCTTCGCCATGACCATCGGCCATCTGCAGGAGATCGGCGGCATGGTGCCGGGCGCCTTTGCGGGCGAGGCCACCGAGATCTTCCACGAGGGCATTCGCGTGCCGCCGGTCAAGATCATGAGCCGCGGCGAGGACGTGGAGGAGGTGTGGAAGCTGCTCCTCGCGAACGTCCGTACCCCCCGCTACAACTACGGCGACCTGCGCGCGCTGATCGCAGGCGTGGACGTGGGCGAGCGCGGGCTCGAGAAGCTCATCCGCAAGTACGGCAAGGACCAGTTCCGCCGCAACGTGCTTGACCTGATGGACTACTCCGAGAGCCGCATGCGCGCGGAGATCGGGGCCATCGAGGACGGCGTCTATCGCTTCCAGGACCAGGTCGAGGACGACGGCATCGAGAACAAGCCCTACGACATCAGGGTGGCGGTTCACATCCAGGGCGACGAGGTGGTGATCGACTATTCCGGCACCTCGCCGCAGGCGCTCGGCCCGATCAATGCCACCCTCGGCGTCTCGTACTCGGCCGCCTACAACGGCATCCTGCAGGTCACCGACGAGACCATCCCGAAGAACTCGGGCTGCTTCCGCCCTATCCGCGTGGTCTCACCTCCCGGCACTTTGCTCAACGTCGACTATCCGGGACCCGAGGTCGGCGGCAACACCGAGACCCACTGCAAGATCGCGGGCGCCGTGATCGGCGCGCTGGCGCCGGCGTTGCCGGATCGCACCATGGCGGCGGAAGGCGCGACGCACACCAACTTCGTCTTCGGCGGCAACGACGAGGAGACCGGCGAGGCCTTCGTCTGCTACGCCATCGAGCTTTCGGGCTGGGGCGGACGCAGCTTCGCCGACGGTAACGACGCGACCGATTCGATCAACGGCAACTGCCGGGTGGTGCCGGTGGAGGTGTTCGAGACCCGCTTCCCCTTCCGCACCGAGTCATACATCCTGGTGCAGGATTCCGGCGGGGCCGGCCTGAATCGCGGCGGGCTCAGCACGCAGCGCACGCTCAAGAGCATGGATACCGAGATCATGGGCAGCCAGATGTCCGACCGCCATCGCAATCGCCCGTGGGGCCTGAACGGCGGCCAGCCGGGCGGCCTCGCCGGCACCTGGCATCAGCAGGCCAACACCACCAGCTGGCACATGATCGACGAGGCCTTCGGCAAGGCCAGCCCCAGCAAGTGGAGCAACGTACGCATCCGGCCGGGCGATTCGATCCGCTTCCAGACTCCCGGCGGTGGCGGTTGGGGCGATCCGCGCGAGCGCTCCCGCGAGCAGGTGATCGAGGACGTGGCCGAGGGCTACATCTCCCCCGCTTCGGCGCGGGAGAACTACGGCCTCGACGGCGCTGCCGAAGCGGCGGAGTAGGGCAGGGCAGCTACCCCCGGCGGCTCTCCGCAACGAGGGCGTCGAGCCGGTCGAGCAGGGCCGCGCGGTCGGGCGCGAAGTCGCGCTCGATCCACCAGTCCTCGACGGCGGTAAGCAGGCGGCCGACCTCAGGTCCCTCCGGGACGCCACGCGCCAACACGTCAGCACCCGCCAACGGAAACGTCGGTGCCTCCCACTGCTCAATAGTTTCCAGCATCGCGCGCCAAGCGATCTCATTCTCCGTGTGCCTCGCCCAAGCGAGCAACACCACATCACGGAAGCGCTCCTTGCCGGACTGATAGATGCGGCTTCGTTGGACACGCCTGTCGAGGCTAGCAGGGAGAGAGGTCGCCTCAAATGCGATTGAGAATAGACGCCCGGCGCCGGCACCGGTTCGCAGCCAGCGGGAAGTGAGCAATGCGCCACCGCCGGGACTCACAGTGTCGTCGTAGTTTGCATCCACGATCAGGGCAGCGAGTCGCCTGATTAGATCGGGCTCGACGACTTGGTTCTTCTCGATTGCGACTAGGCGGGCGAGAGGTTCTGTCCGTTGCGTCTCCGGTAGTAGCCGAGCGAGCACGCCGGTATCCCACATCGCGCGCACAGATGGCGTGGGATCGGGCGCTTCCAGCAGCTTCAAGAACTCCTTCTGTGCGCGCTCAAACGACAGCCTGGGGACTGCGTTTATCTTGTCGGACGAGAATAGTGGGATGGTGTGTGCGGCATCCTTGCAGGCGGCGAGCGCGGCCGCATCGGTCTCGCCCTTGCCGTACCAGGCGTGGAAACGGAAGAAGCGGAGCAGGCGCAGGTGGTCCTCGGCGATGCGTGTCGCGGGGTCGCCGACGAAGCGCACGCGGCCGGCCTCCAAGTCTGCCTGCCCGCCGAAATAGTCGTAGAGCGTGCCGTCCGGCGCTGCGCTCATGGCGTTGATGGTGAAGTCGCGCCGCGCCGCGTCTTCCTGCCAGTCGTCGGTGAAGGCGACCTCGGCGTGGCGGCCGTCGGTGCGCTCGTCGCGCCTGAGCGTGGTGATCTCGTAACGCTCGCTGCCGGCGAGTGCCGTGACCGTGCCATGCTCGATGCCGCGCGGGACTGTGCGGGTCTCGATGCCGGCCCTCTCCAGCAGCGCCAACACCCGCTCCGGCGGATCGGGCGTGCCGATGTCGATATCGGCGCTCTCGCGCTCGAGCAGCGCGTCGCGCACGCAGCCACCGACGAAGCGGACATCGGCGCCTTCGACAGTGAGTGCGTCGATCACCGCGCAGGTGGCCGGCGCCCTTATCCAGGGAGCGTGGACGGTGTTCTCCACCGAACGAGTGCTCAGTCGATGACCTCGCCGGGGACGATCTCACCGTCGACGATGTGTGCCGGCACGTAGGTGCCCTCCGGCTCGCCGCCGACGGTCAACGCCCATACCACCAGGCTCGCCGCCGCCAGGATCATGCCGCTGCCGAGGAGCCTGACCCACGGCATCTTGCGCAGTTGCGCTGCTGCACTACTGCGGCTCATCTGAACCCGTCGCGACAGGATGAGAAAAGCGAAGTAGAGGATCGTCGGCGCGAGCAGGATCAGGATATGGATCAGGGTGGTTCTCAACATGATTCACGCACCACATCCCGGAAGTTGACGAGGATCGCCGCCGTAGCGCCCCAGATATGATACGCCTCGTAGGGCAGGACGTAAAAACGGCGCTCGACGCCGCCGATGGTCATCTTGTCGCGGCGGTAGTTGGCGGGCTCCAGCACGAAGGAGAGCGGCACCTCGAAGACCTCGGCGACCTCACGGGAATCCGCCTCGAAGTCCGGCGGCTCCGACACGAAGCCGACGACGGGCGTGATGCGGTAGCCGCTGCCCACCAGATAGTCGTCCAGCCGGCCAACGATCCCGACCTGCCTTGCGGGCAGCCCGATCTCCTCCTCGGCTTCCCGCAGCGCCGTTCTCTGCGGGGTTCCGTCCTCGGCGTCGGCCCGGCCGCCGGGGAAGCTGATCTGGCCCGCGTGACGCGCGAGCCGCTCGGCGCGGCGGGTAAGCAGCACCGAGAACGCGCCGGCGCGCTCGATGACGGCGACGAGCACGGCAGCGGGCGTGATCGGCTCCGAGGGCGCCAGGCGGCCCCACGACTCTTCGCTGTGGCGAAGTGAGCCCGGCACGCGGGCGGCAGGCGCCTGTTCCGCCGCGGCGATGACCGCCTCCCACGGCTGGTCCGGCGCGCCCGGCGCCTGTTGCGCCACGGCGCGCAGAATGTCGGCTTGCATCGACGGGGCTCGTCTGGCGCTCAGGCCGCGTCGTCGAAGGGGAAGAACACGCCGTCGCTCCAGACGCCGAGCACCGGCCGGCCCTCGATCTCCCGCTCGACGCAGAGTTCCACCAGCGGATAGAAGGCGGCGCGCGCCACCCGTGCCTCCAGGCCTTCGCGGACGGTGAGATAGGGCGCCTTCTCGTCCGAACCCGGCAGGGAGCGAAAGGTGAGGGGGTGCGCGGCGTCGGCGCTCACCCACTCGTCCAGATTGGTGCGGAAGCGCAGGCGCTGGCCCGCGCCCTTGCCTTCGGCCTCCATCTCGACCGCGATGAAGGGCACGTCGTCGACCACGATGCGCGCCTTCTCCACCGGCGTGACCAGCCAGTAATCGCCCTCCTCGCGCCTGAGCACGCTCGCGAAGAGCTTGACCAGCGGGAGCCGGCCGATGGGGCAGCCTTCGTGGTACCACGTGCCGTCGCCCGCGATCCTGATGTCGATATCGCCGCAGAAGAGTTGCGGCGGCCGCCCGGCGGCCGGTGCCTGCGATTCGCCCATGGGCGCAGTATAGCCGCGCGATCGAGCCTGGGCGCCATGCCCGGTGCCGAAAGGAGTGGGCCGCCCCCGCCGTGGCGGACGCGGCCCATTGCCCGAAGGGGATTCTCCGAAGGGTCAGCCGACGCGCTCGTCGATCAGCCGGTTCACTTCGGTGGCGGCCTCCATCTGCACCATGTGGCCCTGGCCCTCCATCACCGTGCAGTCCACGCCCTCCGGCAGACCGTCGGCATGGGAGGCCGGGATGATCTGGTCGCCAGCGCCCCAGATGACCAGGGTGGACACGCTGCCCGCCACGTCGCGCAGGTCTTCGGCCTGCGCGCCATCGGGTGCGAAGGCGCCCTTGACGGTGCTCAATGCGGCGGTGACGCCGTCGATCCGCTTGAAGGCGAGCAGATCGTTGATGAGCTGGCGGGTGACCAGCGCAGGATCGCTGAAGAGCTTCTCGACGTGGGGCTTGAGGTCCTTCCGGCGCTCGGCCGAGATGAAGCCCTCGAGATAGTCCCCGTCGATATCGCTACCCAGACCAGCGCTCCCGATTAGGGTGATCGACGCGACCCGCTCCGGCGCCGCGCGGGCCACGGCGAGCGCGATGGCGCCGCCCATGGAGTGGCCGACGAGATGAGCGGACTCGATCTCCAACGCATCGGCGAAGCCGGTGACGATATCGGCGAAGAAGCCGACCGACCCGTCGCCCACGTCCTTGCTGGAGCTGCCGTGCCCCGGCAGGTCGAGGGCGTGGACCACGCGCTTGGCGGCGAGCGCCTCGTGATTGAAGAGCCAGTTGTTGAGGTCGCCGCCGAAGCCGTGGATCAGGATGACCGGCGTGCCGCCTTCGCCCCGTGTGAGATAGCGAATCGCGCGGCCGCCGACCTCCACGGTCTCGGTCGCCGGTCCGCTGTCCTCGTCGTCGTCCTCGGGCGGCACGAAGTTGGCCAGGAAGTCGGTGACGAAGGCGTCGATATCGGCATCGGCGACGCTCTCGTCGGCGACGATGCCGAGCAGGCCGCCCACCGGCAGCACGTCGCCCTCCTGGGCGACGCAACGCCGCAGCACACCGGGGTCCGCCGCCTCGACCGCGCTGGAGATCTTCTCCGTCTCGATGTCGATGATCTCATCGCCCGGCGTGATCGAATCGCCTTCGCCAACGAGCCAGCCGGCGACCTTCCCCTCCTTCATGGAGAGGCCCCATTTGGGCATGCAAACGGTGCGGATGCCGTCGCTCATTTGCTGGACTCCATCACCGCTTTCACGGCCTTCTGCACGGCCGCGGCGTCGGGGATGTAGAGATCCTCGAGCGTATCCGAGAAGGGCACCGGGGTGTGCGGGGCGCACACCTGCTTGATCGGCCCCTTGAGCGAGTCGAAGGCCTTCTCGCAGATCATCGCCGCGATGTCGGTGGCCATGTTGCAGCGCGGGTGCGCCTCGTCGAGCACCACCAGGCGGCCGGTGTTCTCCACCGTCTCGATCACGGTGTCCTCGTCGAGCGGCGAGGTGGTGCGCAGGTCGACGATCTCGCACTCGATGCCGTCGCCGGCGAGCGCATTCGCCGCTTCCAACGCCACGTGGACCATGCGCCCGAGTGTCACGATCGAGACGTCGTCGCCCTCGCGCACGATGTTGGCCTCGCCGAAGGGGAGCGCGTAAGGCTCCTCCGGCACGTCGCCTTCCAGCGTGTAGAGCGCCTTGTGCTCGCAGAAGATCACCGGGTCGTTGTCGCGGATCGCCTGGATCAGCAGCCCCTTGGCGTCGTAGGGGGTCGCCGGGGTGACGACCTTGAGTCCGGGGATGTGGGTGAACACCGGATAGAGGCACTGCGAGTGCTGAGCCGCGGCGCGGAGCCCGGCACCGTACATGGTGCGGATCACCACCGGGGTCTCGGCCTTGCCGCCGAACATGTAGCGGAACTTCGCCGCCTGGTTGAAGATCTGGTCGAAGCAGACGCCCATGAAGTCGATGAACATCAGCTCGGCCACCGGGCGGAGCCCTGCGGTCGCCGCGCCCACGGCGGCGCCGATGAAGGCGGATTCGGTGATCGGGGTGTCCATCACCCGATCGCCGTACTTGCCGTAGAGCCCCTTGGTGATGCCGAGCGGGCCGCCCCAGGCGTCGCGCTCTCCATCGGTGCCGAGACCGCCCGCCACGTCCTCGCCCATGATGACGACGGTCTCGTCGCGCTCCATCTCCTGGGCGAGGGCTTCGTTGATTGCCTGCTGGTAAGTGACTGTGCGTGCCATGACTCTTTCCCTCGCTCAGTAGGACACGTAGACGTCGGTGAGAAGATCGGCGGCCGTCGGCGACGGTGCCACCTTGGCCTTGGCGACTGCGCCGTCGACCTGGGCCAGGGCCTCGCTGTCGATCGCGTCGAGATCGGCCGCGTCGAGCAGGCCGGCTCCGGTCACCTTTTCGCGGAACATGGCGAGGCAGTCCCGCGTCTCGCGGAGCTTCTTGACCTCGTCTGGCCCGCGGTAGGTCTGGGCGTCGCCCTCGAAGTGCCCGTAGTAGCGGTTGAGCTTGCATTCCAGCAGGCTCGGGCCGCCGCCATCGCGCGCGCGCTTGATGGCTTCGCCGGCGGCCTCGTGGACCGCGAAGAAGTCGTGACCGTCGATGACGACGCCCGGCATGTTGAAGCCGCTGGCGCGATCGGCGGCATCGTCGCAGGCGATCGACCACTTGGACGAGGTCGATTCCGCGTAGCCGTTGTTCTCGATCACGAAGATGCAGGGCAGGTTCCAGACCGAGGCCAGGTTGAGGCTCTCGAAGGTGGTGCCCTGGTTCGAGCCGCCGTCGCCGACGAAGGCGATAGCGACGCCGCCGGTGCGGAGCTGCTTCGCCGCGAGGCCCGCGCCGCAGATGAGCGGCGGGCCGCCGCCCACGATGCCGTTGGCGCCCATCATGCCCTTGTCGAGGTCGGCGATGTGCATGGAGCCGCCCTTGCCGGCGCAGAGGCCGTCCTTGCGGCCGTAGATCTCCGCCATCATGCCGTCCACGTCGCATCCCTTGGCGATGCAGTGGCCGTGGCCGCGATGGGTGCTGGCGATGCGGTCGCGATTGTCGAGGTGCATGCACACGCCGACACCGCTCGCCTCCTCGCCGGCATAGAGATGCACGAAGCCCGGGATGTCGCCGGTCGCGAACTCAATGTGAAGGCGTTCCTCGAACTCGCGAATCAAGCGCATGGTCCTATAGGCCGTCAACAATTGGTCCTTGCTGAGCTGCATACGAGTGGCTCCCCTTTGCCTGCGTGGTGGCGTTCGGCCCTAAAAGTAGGCGACGCCGGTGTTTATGTCGAAGACGTGTAGCTTGTCCACATCGAAGCCGATGCGGCAGGGATCGCCGGGCCCTCCCATGGGCCCGATCTTGGTCTTCACCATGACCCGCTCGCCGCCGATGGTGACTTCGACGATCATGTCGCCGCCGAGCGGCTCGGTGACAAAGATCTCGCCCGGCACATCCAGCGCGCCGTCGGCACCCGGCTCGATGGCCAGATTGTCGGGGCGGATGCCGATGCGCACGTTGACCTCGGCTCCGCCGGCCGTGAGCAGGCCGGCCTGCTGCTCGGTGAGCGCGAGCCGGAAGCCCGAATGCACGATGGTGAGCCCGACGTTGGTCTGCTCCAGGGTGCAGTCGAGGAAGTTCATGGGCGGCTCGCCGACGAAGCCCGCCACGAACTCGTTGGAAGGCTGGTTGTAGATTTCCTCGGGCGTGCCGAGCTGCTGCAGCACGCCTTCGTGCATCACCGCGATCCGGTCCGCCATCGACATGCCCTCGAGCTGGTCGTGGGTGACGTAGACGGTCGTGGTCTCGAGGTCGCGCTGCAGGTGCTTGAGCTCGCCCCGCATGTGGGAGCGCAGCTTGGCGTCGAGATGGGCGATGGGCTCGTCGAAGAGAAAGACCTTGGGCTCGCGCACGATGGCGCGGCCGATGGCCGTTCGCTGCTTCTGCCCGCCGCTGAGCTCCACCGGTTTGCGGCGGAGCAGGGGGGTGATCTCCAGAATCTCGGCGGCGCGGCGCACGCGGCGCTCGATCTCGTCCTTGGGCGTCCGCTGCAGCTTGAGCGGGTTCGCCATGTTTTCGAACACGGTCTTGTGGGGGTAGAGGGCGTAATTCTCGAACACCATGGCGATGTCGCGGTCGCGCGGCGGCAGGTCGTTCACCCGCACGTCGTCGAAATAGATGTCCCCGGAGGAGATGAACTCCAGGCCGGCCAGCATGCGCAGCGTCGACGACTTGCCGCAGCCCGACGGCCCGAGGATGCACATGAACTCGTTGTCCTGGATCTCGAGATTGAGCTCCTTTACGGCCATCGTCTTGCCGTAATACTTCCAGACGTCGGAGATCGTCACCGTAGCCATCAGTACCCCCAGACAGGCATTCGCCAGCTCACCGGACCTATTCCCTGACCGCGCCCATGGTCAGGCCGGCGACGAGATAACGCCGGATCAGAAGGCCCAAGAACATCATCGGCACGGTCGTGACCACCCCGGCGGCCATGATCATGCCCCACTGAATCTTGACGGGCTGGACCAGCTCGGCGGTCGCCACCGGCAGGGTCTTGGCGCCGCCCGAGCCGATGATCGTGGCGAAGAGGAAGTCGTTCCAGCCGAAGAGCACGCAAAGCACGATGAAGGCGCCGAGCCCCGGCGCCACCAGCGGGATGATCAGCCTGAACGCCTGCCAGCGGGTGCAGCCGTCGCACTGCGCGGCCTCCTCAATCGCGTAAGGCACGTTGTCGAAGAAGCCCTTCAGAATCCAGATGGCGAAGGGAAGGTTGAAGGTGGTGTAGGCGAGGATCAGGCCGGGCAGGGTGCCGACCAGCCCCGACGAGCGGAAGATCACGTAGAGCGGCACCATGACCGCCACCACCGGCGCCATGCGGGTCGAGATGATCCAGAAGAGGAGGTCGCGCTTGCCCCGGAACTCCGCCCGCGAGAGCGCGTAGGCTGCCATCGAGCCCAGCGAGACCGAAACCGCCGCCGAGCCGAAGGACGCGATCAGGCTGTTGCGCAGGTAGGTGCCGAAGTGCTTCTCGGTGAAGAGCTCGACGTAGTGCGTGCCGGTCGGCTTGAAGTCGAACATCACGCCGACCCCGCCGAAATCGCCGACCGCCGGCAGCTTGAACGCGTCCAGCAGGTCCTTGAAGGACGAAACCACCATGATCAAGAGCGGCAGGGTGGTCCAGACGAAGAAGAAGACCAGAAAAATGATCGCAAGGGTCTTCAGCGCGGTGCGCAGCGGCGACCGATAGGTGACGATCTCGCGCGACGCCATCGCCTAGTTCTCCCGCTCGGTCCTGATCTTGCGGGTCGGGTCCTCGAACACCATGGTCAGCACGAGGCCCAGCAGGATCGTCAGCAGCAGCAGGGTGAACGCGATCGCAGCGCCCCGACCGAGCTCGAAGAACTTGAACGATACGTCGAAGAGGTAGGTCGGCAGGATCTTGGTCGCGTTGGCGGGGCCGCCCCCGGTCATGATCAGGATCGTGTCGATGAACCTGAAGTTGTCCATGAAGCGGAGCAGGATCGCGATCAGCAGGAAGGGGTAGAGATTGGGCAGTGCGACGCTGAAGAAGTTACGGACGGGGCCCGCACCATCCACCATGTGAGCTTCAAGTTGCTCCTGCGGCACGCGCTTGAGGCCGGCGAGCGTGATGAGCGCGATGAGCGGGGTCCATTGCCAGACGTCGGTCGCGACGATCGCGAACATCGCCCAGAACTTGTTGCCGAGGATCGAGCCGCTCTCCAGCAGGCCGATGCTCTGCAGCAGCCAGAAGTACCAACCGAAGGTGCCGTTGTAGAGAAACATGTAGAGGAAGCCGGCGACGACGGGCGCCATCATCATCGGCATCAGGAAGATGGTAACGAGGATCTTCTCGAAGCGGTTGTTGTTGAGGATGACCGCCACCAGAACGCCGAGGCTGATCTCCACCGAGAGGCAGAGCGCGCTGTACTTGAAGAGGGTGAGCCAGCCGCGCAGGAACTTCTTGTCGGTCGCGAGCCGGGAGAAGTTGTCGATGCCGGCCCAGACGTCCGACTTGCCCGGCGCGAGCTGCACCTCGTGCAGGGACATGTAGATCAGCCAGACCAGGGGATAGAGCGAAATCGCCGCCAGCAGCAGGATTGCCGGCAGCATCAGCCATAGCAGGTAATAGCGCGGCGGCCGGTGGTTGAAGTTCCCCGGCACGTAATCGATCGTCCGCACACCGCGCACGACGCCACCCGCGACATCGATGTTCGCGATGTTGGCCATGCGCTGGGTCTCCGCGCCGTTTCGCCGTCCGCGGCCGGCTGCTGCCTGCGTTGATCAGAAGCCGCAAACCGCCCGAGAGACGCCGGGGTGCCGGCGCCCCTCGGGCGGAGCGGTGTTACCTAGACGTCGTGGATGGAGTCCAGCTCGTCCCTGATGGACTCGCACGCCTCCTGAGCCGAAAGCTCGCCGGAGATGCACTGCTGCGTCCCGACACGAACGATCTCGTGATACTCGTTCGACTTCGGCAGCTTCGGCCCGAGCACCATGTTCGGAGTGTGGATGCCCTTGTCGTAGACCGCCTCGAAGGTGAGCGCGTTCGGCATGGTGGTCGGCCGGTTGCGCGCCTCCTGAACCTCCGGCACCTCGAGGACCGACTTGCGGGTGGGCGTGCCGCCGACGCCCTGCAGCACCATGAGCTGCGTGTCGTGGCTGCAGGCCCAGCTCGCGAAGATGAACGCTGCGCGCTGCAGGTCCATGTCCGCCCCGGCGTTGATGCCGATGCCGCCGATGCCGCAGTTGGTGGCGTTGACGACATTGTCGCTGCCGTCGGTGTTCCACTCGACGGCGCCCTTCGGCCCCATGGCGTAAGCGGTCTTGCCGCCGGCTGCGACGGACTGCTCGGCATCCTCAACCGAGGCCGCGAACTCGTGATACTGGATCTGCATGGCTACGCCGCCGGCGGCGTAGACCGTGTTCAGCTCCAGGGTCCCGTTGGTCAGGTTGTCGGGATGGGAGACATCGGCGAGCGCCTTGTAGCCTTCCATCGCGCTGACCGACTGGGCGTCGCCCCAGTTGGTCGGGCCGGGGTTCTTCGAACCCAGCGTGTCGTCGACCGCGAAGTCGAGCCACTGGTTCTGCGCGTACATGTGCCGCTGGATGTCGAGCTGCGTGGTCCAGCCGAACGAGCCGTGATGCTGCGCGTAGCCGTAGGGGATGGACGCATCGCGATCGTGCATCTTGCGAAAGAACTCGGCGATATCGACCATGTTCTTGTAGGTCGTGTCGTCGGTGAACTCGAGGCGGTAGCCGTAGTCGGCCTCGAAGTCCTTGGTCAGCTGCTCGAAGAGGTCCTGCCGATAGAAGGTGCAGGACACCGCGCAGTCATAGGGGAAGGCGCGGATCGGGCCGCGTTCGTAGTAGACGCCGCAGGCATCCAGGTAATTCTCGAACCAGACGTCGCTGCCGTAGCCTTGCGGGTCGAGCGGCAGCGTGTCGTCCACCGAGAACTCGTTCAGGTCGGCGTAGAAGTCGGCGAAGGGCGAGCCGATCGGCTTGTCCTGCACGTAATTGAGGTGATAGTCGGCCTGGCCGCTCCGGAGGTCGATACCGACCTTCTGCTGCACGGTCGGCAGACCGTCGGTCAGGATCTCCACCTCGATGCCGGTGAGATCGTAGAACGCCTGGATGTTGTCGCGGATCGCGAAGGAGGGCGGCGTGTTCTCGGACATGAAGACGAGCTTCGAGCCCTCGTACTGGCGCCACTTTGCTTCATCGGACGAATAAGCGTAGACGGGGCGGCGCGTGATCACCGAGTTCATGCCGACCGCGATCGAGCCTGCGCCGAGCACGGTTGCGACACCGCCTCCGAGCTCGAGGAATTTGCGGCGGCTGATCGGCTTGTACAGCGCCTTCTTGGGCATAGAGAACATGCGGTGCTCCTCCTTGCGAGTGTCGGACGATGGCGTCGCTTGGGTGGGGCGGGGTGAACATCGCGGCCCGCACGGAAATTCCCGCGCGGTCTCCCTCCGCCGGTGGGGCGCAAAGTGAACGTTTGTTTTCCGGGAGTCAACGGTCGCGCCGATCAGGTGCGGGCACAGCAGTCACCGCCCGTTGGCGAGTTACGTCCGCAGCGCCGGCAGGTTCTCGAAGAGGGCCAGCGCCTCCGGGTTCGCCAGCGCCTCGCGGTTCTTGATCGCGCGGCCGTGGATCACGTCGCGGACCGCGAGCTCGGTGATCTTGCCGGAACGGGTGCGAGGGATATCGGCGACCTGGATCACCTTTGCAGGCACGTGGCGCGGCGTGCATTCGCGGCAGATACGCCTCTTGATCCGGTCGGTGAGCGCGTCGTCCAGCGCGATGCCGTCCCGCAGGCGGACGAAGAGCACGATGCGCTGGTCGCCCTCCCAGTCCTGCCCGATGCAGATGGCCTCCAGCACTTCGTCGCACTGCTCGACCTGGCGGTAGATCTCCGCCGTGCCGATGCGCACGCCGCCGGGGTTGAGCACCGCGTCCGAACGGCCGTGGATGACCAGGCCGTCGTGCTCGGTGCGCGTCACCCAGTCGCCGTGGCACCAGATGCCGGGGAAGCGGTCGAAGTAGGCGCCGTGGTACTTGGCGCCGTCCGGGTCGTTCCAGAACGAGACCGGCATGGAAGGGAAGGGCTGCGTGCACACGAGCTCGCCCGGCTCACCGCGCACGGGCCTGCCGGCATCGTCGAACACGTCCACCGCCATGCCGAGGCCGAAGGCCTGCAGCTCGCCGCGCCGGACCGGGCCCATCGGATTGCCCAGCGCGAAGCAGGAGATGATGTCCGTGCCGCCGGAGATCGAGGCGAGATGCAGGTCGTCCTTGATGGCGCGGTAGACGTACTCGAACCCTTCCGGTGCGAGGGGCGAGCCGGTGGAGGTCATGGTGCGAAGCGCGCGGAGTTCGTGGGTGCGTTTGGGTTCAATTCCCGCCTTAGCGGCAGCGTCCAAGTACTTGGCGGAGGTGCCGAAAAGCGTCATGGCCTCGGCATCGGCGTAGTCGAAGAGCACGTTGCCGTCGGGGTGGAAGGGCGAGCCGTCGTAGAGCAGCAACGTCGCCTCGGAGGCCAGCGCGCTCACCAGCCAGTTCCACATCATCCAGCCGCAGGTGGTGGCGTAGAACACCCGGTCGCCGCGCCCGATGTCGCTCTGCAGGGCGTGCTCCTTCATGTGCTGGAGCAGGGTGCCGCCGGTGCCGTGGACGATGCACTTGGGCGCGCCGGTGGTGCCGGAGGAGAACATGATGACCAGCGGGTGGTCGAAGGGAACGCGCACGAAGTCGATCGGCCCGCCGGGCTGCTCGTCGAGCGCCGCGCCATAGAGGGATGCGTTGCCGATGCCGTCGAGCGAGGGGTTTTCCTCCGCGTAAGCCACAACGATCACGTGTTCGACGGCGGGAAGCTCGGCCAGGATTTCGCGTATCTGCGGCCTGCGGTCGAAGGTCTTGCCGCCGTAGAAGTAGCCGTCGGCGGCGATCAGCACCTTGGGCGCGATCTGGCCGAAGCGGTCGAGCACGCCGCGCGTGCCGAAGTCCGACGAGCAGGAGGACCAGACCGCGCCGAGGCTCGCCGCCGCCAGCGCCGAGACGATGGTCTCCGGCATGTTCGGCAGGTAGCCCGCGACCCGGTCGCCCTGGCGGACTCCGCGGGCCGCCAGCGCCTGGGCCATGCGCGAAACCTGGTCGTGCAGGTCCGCGAAGCCGAGGCGGCGCCTGACCCGATCCTCGCCCCAGAAGACCATTGCGTCCGCCTCGTTGCGCCGCCGCAGCAGGTTTTCGGCATAGTTCAGCCTGGCGTCGGGGAACCAGCGGGCGCCCGGCATCCGGTCGCCGTCGACCACGATGCGCGCGCCGGGCCCGTCGCCGATGATGCCTGCGAAGTCCCACATGGAGCGCCAGAATTGCGCCGGCTCGGCGATCGACCAGGCGTGCAGCGCGCCGTAGTCGACGGCATCGACGCCCCACTTGGCGCGAACCTCGGCCATGAAGCGGCCCAAACGGGCGCTCTGCAGGCGCTCCGCCGACGGCGTCCAGAGCGGCTCGGTCATGGCTCCTCCCCCACGGTTGCCCCGCCCTCATAGCAGTCTCCCGCGCCGAACGGGAGACCCGAAGGGTTGCGGAATGAAGTCAGAGTTTCGACGCAGGAATTTGCCACTGCGTCCTGTAGACTTATATGTGCTTCGTTCCCTGGATCGCCTGGCGAGACGCAAGAGGCACCAATGATCGCCGCAGTCGCCGAGCGCACCGCCGACATCGAGCGGCTGTGCGGTCAACATCACGTACAGCGACTCGCGCTTTTCGGCTCGGCGGCAACCGGCGGGCACCGCTCCGGCACGAGCGACTTCGATTTCGTCGTGGAGTTTCAACCGCTTCCGGCCGGTTCCTATGCGGATAGTTATTTCGGTCTTCTGGAAGATCTGGAGCGGCTTCTCGGCGGTCCCGTCGAGTTGGTCGTAGGCTCGGCCATCAAGAATCCCTATTTCCGGCAGTCGGTCGAGCAGACCAGCGCACCGCTCTATGAAGCCTGAAGCGCGGAAATATCTGTATGACATCTGGCGCGCCGTCGAGCTGCTGAGGGAGTTCACCGCGGACAAGACGTTCGCGGACTACGAGCACGATGCGATGCTTCGAGCAGCCGTAGAACGCCAATTCGAGATTATCGGCGAGGCCACCGCAAGGTTGGCGAGGCTCGACCAGGAATTGGCCGGCCGGATCGGCGAGTACCGTCGCATCGTGGCATTCCGCAACATCCTCATCCACGGATATGCGGATGTGGACGACCGTCTGGTGTGGGATGTGGTTGAAGCGAAGCTCCCCATCCTGCGCCGCGATGTGGCTGGGTTGTTGAGGGAGCGGGGATCGAGCCGTCCTGATCCCGGGCTTGCATGCGCTGCTCTGGCCGCGTCATTTGACATCTCGGTGATATTCCCTATTGAAAGCGGACCGTATTCGTCCTATATGCCGGTGACGCACGCCCGGTGAGAGCGCGGGCGAGGCGATTGCGAGGGGGTACAAGCATGATCCGCGTCAGCCGCATGGCCGACTATGGTGTCGTGGCCATGACCCATATCGCGCGCGCACCGCGCGCCCGGCACACGGCGGCGAGCATCGCGGTGCAGACCGGTGTGCCGCAGCCGAGCGCGAGCAAGCTCCTAAAATTGCTGGCGAAGGCCGGTATCTTGACCTCGCACCGGGGCGCCAAGGGCGGTTACGTTCTGGCATACCCGCCCGAGAAGGTCTCGGTGGCGGACCTGGTCGCGGCCGTGGACGGGCCGATCTCGCTCGCCGATTGCTTGGACGGTCCCTCCGGCATCTGCGAGCTGGAGAGCTTCTGCTCGGTGCGCGGACCCTGGCAGAAGATCAGCGATGCGATCCGCGTAGCCCTGGAGGAGGTGACATTGGCCGACATGGCGCAGGCCGCAGAGGGCGTGGGCGAGCTGCCCGTGCCGGCACAGAGCGCGGGCCGGGAGCACGCCTCATGAGCGCCCAGCAGGAAGCCGCGCAGGCGGTCGAGTCCTACGCCGGCGAGCGCTACAAGTACGGCTTCGTCACCGACGTCGAGGCCGACACCGCTCCCCCCGGTCTGGACCACGGCACGATCCGCTTCATCTCCGCCAAGAAGGGCGAGCCCGAGTGGCTATTGGCGTGGCGTATCAAGGCGTTCGAGCGCTGGCTTGAGATGGAAGACGAGGAACCGAGCTGGGCCAAGCTGCACTATCCGCCCATCAATTATCAGGACGCCTGCTATTACTCCGCGCCCAAGTCCGACGCGGACCGGCCGAAGAGCCTGGACGAGGTCGACCCGGAGCTGCTGAAGACCTACGAGAAGCTCGGCATCCCGCTCCAGGAGCAGGAGATGCTGGCCGGCGTCGCGGTCGACGCGGTGTTCGACAGCGTCTCCGTCGCCACCACCTTCAAGGACAAGCTCGGCGAGATGGGCATCATCTTCTGCTCGATCTCGGAGGCGGTGAGGGAGCACCCCGAGCTGGTGCAGCGCTACCTCGGCTCCGTGGTGCCCTATTCGGACAACTTCTACGCGACGCTGAATTCGGCGGTCTTCACCGACGGCTCCTTCGTCTACGTGCCGAAGGGCGTGCGCTGCCCGATGGAGCTCTCCACCTACTTCCGCATCAACGCGGCAAACACCGGCCAGTTCGAGCGCACGCTGATCATCGCGGACGAGGGCTCCTACGTGAGCTATCTCGAAGGCTGCACGGCGCCCATGCGGGACGAGAACCAGCTTCATGCGGCCGTCGTCGAGCTGATCGCCCTCGACGACGCCGAGATCAAGTACTCCACCGTGCAGAACTGGTATCCGGGCGACGCCGAGGGCAAGGGCGGGATCTACAACTTCGTCACCAAGCGCGGCGCCTGCCGCGGCGCCAACGCCAAGATCTCCTGGACCCAGGTGGAGACCGGATCCGCGATCACCTGGAAGTATCCGAGCTGCATCCTGCAGGGCGACAACTCGGTGGGCGAGTTCTACTCCATCGCCATCACCAACAACCGCCAGCAGGCCGATACCGGCACCAAGATGATCCACATGGGCCGCAACACGAAGAGCCGGATCGTCTCCAAGGGCATCGCGGCCGGGCGCTCGGACAGCACATATCGCGGCCTGGTCCGCATCCAGCCCAAGGCCGAAGGCGCACGCAACCACACCCAGTGCGATTCGCTCCTGATCGGCGCGGAATGCGGCGCCCACACGGTGCCCTATATCGAATCCCGCAACCCCACGGCGCGGGTCGAGCACGAGGCGACCACGTCGAAGATCAGCGAGGATCAGCTCTTCTACTGCCGCCAGCGCGGCATCGACGAGGAGGACGCGGTTGCGCTGATCGTGAACGGCTTCTGTCGCGAAGTGCTGCAGGAGCTGCCAATGGAATTCGCGGTCGAGGCCCAAAAACTCGTGGCCATCAGCCTCGAAGGCAGCGTCGGCTGAGGCAGTCGGCTTAGCAAGGACAGTACGGAACAGCCATGTCGAATCCCATGTTAGCGATCGAGAACCTGCACGCGACCGTCGACGGCAAGGCGATTCTGAACGGCCTCGACCTCTCGGTGAACGAGGGCGAGGTGCATGCGGTGATGGGGCCGAACGGCTCGGGCAAGAGCACGCTCGCCTACGTGATCGCCGGCCGCGAGGGCTACGAGGTGACGCAAGGCTCGATCACCTACCGGGGCCACGACCTGCTTGCCATGAGTGTGGAGGAGCGGGCGTGCAGCGGCGTCTTTCTCGCCTTCCAGTATCCGGTGGAGATACCGGGCGTGGGCAGCGCGACCTTCCTGAAGACTGCGGTCAATGCCGGACGCAAGCATCGCGGCGAGCAGGAATACGACGCGATGGAGTTCCTCAAGCTGGTCAAGGCCAAGCGCGCGGCGCTCGGCATCGACGACGGCATGATGCGGCGCGCCCTCAACGTCGGCTTCTCCGGCGGCGAGAAGAAGCGCAACGAGATGCTCCAGATGGCGCTGCTGGAACCCAGCCTCGCCATCCTCGACGAGACCGATTCCGGCCTCGACATCGATGCGCTGAAGGTGGTCGCCGACGGCATCAACGCGCTGCGGGGGCCGGAGCGGGCGATGGTGGTGATTACGCACTATCAGCGGCTGCTGGACCACGTGGTGCCGGACAAGGTGCACGTGCTCGCCGGCGGGCGCATCGTGCGCTCGGGCGGAAGCGAGCTCGCGCTGGAGCTCGAGAGCCGCGGCTATGCCGTGCTCGGGCTCGAGCCGAGCGCGGCGGCCTGAGCGGGAGCGACCGGCCATGCCCGCGCCGCGGACCATTCCCTTCGACTATCCGGCACCCGGCGCCGGCCCGGTGGCGCTGCCGGGCGCGGGCCTGCCCTGGCTCGACGCGCTGCGCGACGAGGGCCGCCGGCTCAGCGCCGATGGCTTGCCGGGCACGCGCATGGAAGCGTGGAAGTACACCAACCTCGCGCCGCTCGCCGAACTCGAATTCTCGCCCCCGGCGATGGGGGTCGAGCTCCCGTCGGCCGATCTCGGGCCTGATGCTTTCGAAGGGCTGGAGGGGCCGTCTCTGGTCTTCGTCAACGGGCGGCTGTCGCCGGGCCATTCGCGGCTCGAAGGCCTGCCGGAGGGCCTGCGCGTACGGGGGCTGGCGCGAGGCCTGACCGACGATCCGGCCGGGATCGAGGGTTTGATTGGCGGCGCTGAGTCCCTCAATGGCGATCTCATGGCGGCCTTCAACGCGGCCTTCACGGCCGACGGCTGCATCGTGGAGAGCGCGCCCGGCGCCGTCATCGACGAGCCGATCCGGCTGCGCTTCGTCGCCGCGCCGGGCGAGGGGCCGCTCGCCTATCATCCGCGCGTGATCGTGCGCGTCCGTGCCGGCAGCCGGCTCAGCCTCGTCGAGTCTCACGAGGGGCCGGCGGGCGCGCCGACATGGTCCAACCCGCTCGTCGATATCGAAGTCGGCGAAGGCGCCAGGCTCAGCCACGTGAAGCTGCAGATCGAAGGCGAGAGCGCCTATCACACCGCGCTCACCAAGGCCGTGCTGGCCGGCGAGGCCCGCTACGAGAGCCACCTGGTGGCCCTGGGCGCACGGCTCGCGCGTCACGAAATCCACGTCCGCTTCGACGGTGAGGGCGCGGATTGCCAACTGCGCGGCGGCTACATGGCGCGCGGCAGCCAGCACGTGGACAACACCACGGTGATCGACCACGCCGTGCCCCATTGCGAGAGCCGCGAGGTCTACAAGGGCGTGCTCGACGATACGGCGCGCGGGGTCTTCCAGGGCAAGATCATCGTTCGCCAGGACGCCCAGAAGACCGACGGCCACCAGCTCAACCGCACGCTGCTGCTCTCACGCAAGGCCGAGATCGACACCAAGCCCGAGCTCGAAATCTACGCCGATGACGTCAAGTGCAGCCACGGGGCGACGGCGGGCGAGCCGGAGGACGATCAGCTCTTCTACCTGCGTTCGCGCGGCCTCGATCTGCACACCGCGCGCAAGCTGATCGTCGAAGGCTTCATGGGCGAGCTGCTGGAGGAGGTCGGCCACGAGCCGACCCGTGCCGTGCTGGCCGAACGCGTTGCCGCCTGGATCGACGGGGACCGGTCGTGAACACCGCCCCCGCCCGGTGCCTCGAACCCTCGGCAGCCGCCGCGTCCTTCGACGTGGAGCGCGTGCGCGCGGATTTCCCGATCCTCTCGCGTACCGTTCACGGCAAGCCGCTCGTGTTTCTCGACAGCGGCGCGAGCGCCCAGAAGCCGCGTCAGGTGATCGATGCGCTATCGCGGTGCTACGAGGCCGAGTACGCCAACATCCATCGCGGCGTCTACGAGCTGAGCGCAAAGGCGACCGATGCCTACGAGGGCGCGCGCGCCAGGGTGCAGCGCTTCGTCAATGCCCGCTCGGCGAGCGAGATCGTCTTCACCAAGGGGGCGACGGAAGCCATCAACCTGGTCGCCACGAGCTGGGGCGGGGCCTTCCTCGGCGAGGGCGACGAGGTCGTGCTCTCGGTGCTGGAGCACCACGCCAACATCGTGCCGTGGCAATTGCTGCGCGAGCGCACCGGTATCGTGCTCAAGGTGGTCCCGACCGACGAGCGCGGTGCCTTTCCGCTCGACGCCTACGAGGCGCTGGTCGGGCCGCGCACAAAGCTGGTGGCGCTCACCCACGTCTCCAACGCACTCGGCACCGTGTTGCCGGTGGACGAGATCGTGCGCATCGCGCACGACCAGGGCGTGCTTGTCCTGATCGACGGCGCCCAGGGCATCGTGCATTGCCCGGTGGACGTGCAGGCGCTGGACGTGGATTTCTATTGTTTCTCGGGCCACAAGCTCTACGGGCCGAGCGGCATCGGCGTGCTCTACGGCAAGCAGGCGCTGCTCGCCGCCATGCCGCCCTACCAGGGCGGTGGCGACATGATCGAGCGTGTCACCTTCGAGCGGACGACCTTCGCCCCGCCGCCTGCGCGCTTCGAGGCCGGCACGCCGCCCATCGCCGGCACGGTCGGCCTCCATGCCGCAATCGACTACGTCGCCTCGTTCGACCCGGCGGCGGTCGCCGCCCACGAGCACGACCTGCTCGCCTACGCGACCGAGCGGCTCAGCGCGCTGAACAGCATCCGCCTCTATGGGACCGCGCCGGGGAAGGCCGCCATCGTCTCCTTCACCATGGACGGCGTGCATCCCCACGACATCGGCACGATCCTCGACCGGGCCGGGGTTGCGGTGCGGGTCGGCCATCACTGTGCCCAGCCGCTGATGGACCATTTCGACATCGCGGGCACCGTGCGGGCTTCCTTCGGCCTCTACAACACGCGTGCCGACGTCGACCGGCTGGTCGATGGGCTCGACGAGGTGCGGGAGATCTTCGGCTGATGTCCGAGCTGCGCGAGCTCTATCAAGAGGTGATCCTCGATCACGGCAAGTCGCCGCGCAATTTCGGCAAGCCGCCGGCGGTGACGGGCGAATTCCATGGCCACAACCCGCTCTGCGGCGACACGGTGACGATCTACGTCGACGTTGCCGACGGCGTGGTCACGGACATCGGCTTCGAGGGCAGGGGTTGCGCCATCTCGATGGCGTCAGCCTCTATGATGACCGAATTGCTGCGCGGCAAGTCGATCGACGACGTGGAGGCCATGTTCGCCGAGTTCCACGCGCTGGTGGCGTCGACGGAGCCGGCCTGCGAGGCGGGTTTCGAGGCGCCCGATCTGGACAAGCTGATCGTGCTCGCCGGCGTGCGGGAGTTCCCGATGCGGGTCAAGTGTGCCACGCTTCCCTGGCACACGATGAAGGCGGCGCTCGAGGGCGAGGGCGAGGCCGAGGAGGTCACCACGGAATGATGAACCTGTTCCGCAGAAAGCGCCCGCCCGAGGCGGAGCCTGAGCCGGCCAGTCCGCCCGAGGCGGTCGAGGCTCCCGCCGCGCCGCCCCCTTCGCCGGCCGGCGGTCCGCAGAGCTACGAGGCCTGGTCGCCGGAGGGGCCGCCGGGCGCTGCCGGCGGGCTCGTGCCGCAGCTCGTCGAGGCCGCGCCCGAGACCGCCGAGACGCTGCCGACCCCGCCGGGCATAAGCCCCGACCACCCCCTTGCGGGGCAGATCGCGCGGGCCCTGAGCTCGGTCTATGACCCCGAAATCCCGGTGGACATCTACCAGCTCGGACTGGTCTACGGCGTGAGCTTGAACGAGGCCAACGACGCCCGCATATCGATGACGTTGACGACGCCCGGCTGCCCGGTCGCCGGCAGCATGCCCAGCATGGTCCAGCACGCGGTCGCGACCATGGTGGAGGGGATCGGCGACGTGGAGGTCGATCTGGTCTGGGATCCACCCTGGAACCCGGACATGATGTCGGAGGCCGCCCAGCTCGAACTCGGCTTCATGTAACCCCCATCGGACGCGCGGAATACAAGATGAAGGACATTCTCACCATCAGCGAGCGCGCCGCGGAGCGCATCAACCACCTGATGTCGCTCAGGCCGCCCGACGCTGCCCCCGCCCTCGGGATCAAGATCGGGGTCAGGAACGCCGGCTGCTCCGGCATGTCCTACACCATGGACTTTGCGGAGGAGGCCCCGCCCGGCGCCGAGGTCATCACGCAACGCGACGTAACGGTCGTGGTGGACCCGGCGGCAGTGATGTTCCTGATCGGCACCGAGCTCGACTTCAGCGAGGACAAGCTCAGCGCCACTTTCGTCTTCAACAACCCCAACGTCACCAGCACCTGCGGCTGCGGCGAGAGCTTCGCCATCGGCTGAGGCCTGATCGCGGAAAGAGCTTCCGCCTGACGCTGGTCGGGGTGGCCGGATTTGAACCGGCGACCCTCTGCTCCCAAAGCAGATGCGCTACCTGGCTGCGCCACACCCCGTGTCGGTTCTGGATCTTGCGCCAGTCATAAGAGCCTCGCGGCCGGGCCGCAAGCGCGGGTTGTCGGGCGTCCGTCAAGGACGGACGCGCTCTTACCCTAATCCTTCGGTCGATCGGCTGAGGGCGCGGGGCTTTCGGCTTCGGAGTCTTCTTCGGCTTCTTCCGCCTTGGCTCCGGGCCTGGCGTCGGGCGGGCTGACGATGCCGCCGGAAATCACGAGCTTGACGCCTTCCTCCACGGTCATGTCCAGCGGGATGCAGTCCTTGCGCGGCACGAAGAGGAGGAAGCCCGAGGTCGGGTTGGGCGTGGTCGGCAGGAACACGTTGACCATCTCCTCCTCAGTGACCCGCTGCACCTCGCCCCGGGTCGGGCTGGTAATGAAGCCGATGACCCAGATGCCCCGGCGCGGATACTCGATCAGCACCACTTCGCGGAAGGCGTTGGCCGACTGCGCGAGCACCGCGTCGAAGATTTGCTTGAGCACGCCATAGATCGTGCGCACCACGGGCACGCGGGCGACCAGGCTTTCGCCGAAGCGGACCAGGAAGCGGCCGGCAACGTTGGCGAACAGGCCGCCGACCAGCGTGACCAGGATGAGCACGATCACGATGCCGACGCCGGGGACGTTCCGGCCCAGGACGTCCGACGGGTTGTAGGCGTCCGGGATCAGCGGAACGACCGCGCGGTCGAAGAGGTCGACCACCAGCCAGAGCAGCCACAAGGTGATGCCGATCGGCGCGGTGACGACGACGCCGGTGAAGAAGTATGTCCTGAGGCGCGCGAAGAGGCCGCGCTTGCGCGGCGGCTGGATGAGACGAGGGGGCGGCGTGCTCTCGTTCATCTCGGAGAGTGACGCCGGCGCCCCGGCTCCTCGGGGTGATCGAGCGTTCTCGTCATGATCCCGCGACCCCGCTTGTGCTCTCTCCTGTGTACCCGCCGCATAGCGTTGCCGCCAGATCATTCGTTTTGCGGCAATGGTGAGCGGGCCCCCCAATTCGGCCCTCTGCGGCGGCTTGGCGGGCTATGGCACGGCGCCTATCATGGCTCCGGACGGCGCACCTTCGCGTGGCCGCCGGCGCGGCCGAGGCTGCGGGCCGGAAGGGATTGCGCGCTGCAAGGGGGGAGGAGCCGATGTCCAGACAACTCATCGTCGCTGCGGCCCAGATGGGCCCGGTCGCGCGCGTGGAGACGCGCACGCAAGTGATCGACCGGCTGATTGCGATGCTGCATTCCGCGCACCAGGCCGGCGCCACGCTCGTGGTGTTTCCGGAGTTGGCGCTTACCACCTTCTTTCCGCGTTGGGTCATCGACGATCCCGAGGAGCTCGAGAGCTATTTCGAGACCGAGATGCCGAACAACGAGACCCAGCCGCTCTTCGCTGCCGCGCAGGAACTGGGTATCGGGTTCCACCTCGGTTACGCTGAGATGGTCATCGAGGACGACGGTTCAAAGCGCTATTTCAACACGGCCGTCCTGGTCGATCGCGAGGGGCAGATCGCCGGGAAGTACCGCAAGGTCCACATCCCCGGCCATGCAGAGCCCCAGCCGGGACAGATCCACCAGCATCTTGAGAAGCGCTACTTCGAGCCCGGCGACCTGGGCTTCCCCGTGTTCCGCACCATGGACGGCATCATGGGGATGTGCATCTGCAACGACCGGCGCTGGCCCGAGACCTACCGGGTGATGGGCCTTCAGGGCGTCGAGCTGGTCATGCTCGGCTACAACACGCCGAGCACCAATCCCTTCGCCAAGGGACAGGAAGCGCCGCATCTCGGCATGTTCCACAACCACCTCTCGATGCAGGCCGGCGCCTATCAGAACGGCACCTGGGTGGTGGCGACGGCCAAGGCCGGCACGGAGGAGGGGATCCACCACATGGGCGGGAGCTGCATCATCGCGCCGACCGGTGAGATCGTGGCCCAGGCCCAGACCGAGGGCGACGAAGTGATCGTTGCGCCGATCGACTTGGAACGCGGGGTCTACATCCGCGAGACCATCTTCAACTTCGCCGCGCACCGGCGGATCGAGCATTACGGACTCATCTCCAGCCGGGCCGGCGCGGAGCCGCCGCCCGCCTGAACGCCGCCGGCCGGAGGGCCAACTCAGACGGTGAGGACGATCTTGCCGAAGTGTGCGTTGGCGCGCATGTGAGCCTGCGCCGCGGCCGCCTGCTCGAGTGGGAAGGTGCGATCGATCGGCAGGCTCAGCGTGCCGTCCTCCACAGCCTCCCAGATGTCGGCGCGCATGGCGGCGTTGATGGCGCGCACCTCCTCCACGGAACGGGTGCGGAAGGTCACGCCGATATAGTCGATGCGCTTCAGCGCATGCAGGTCGAAGTCGAACTCGGCGGTGAAGCCGCCCAAGCGGCCCACGTTGACGATCCGCCCCAGCACCGCTGCCGCCTGCATGGTCTGGTTGGCGAGCCCGCCCGTGACCTGGTCGATGGTGAGGTCCACGCCCTTGCCGCCGGTGGCTCCGCGCGCCTGCTCCACCCAGCCGGGGTCGCTCGGGTCCAGGGCGAGGTCCGCTCCGAACTCGGCGAGACGGGCGCGCCGGCCGGCATCGCGCGAGGTGGCGAGCACCGTGCCGGCGCCCTTGAGGCGGGCGATCTGGATCGCCATGAGCCCCACGCCCGAGCTCGCGCCCTGGATCAGGACGGACTCGCTTGGAGCGAGGCGGCCGTTGGTGATGAGCGCGTCGTGCATGGTCTGGAGCGCGATGGGGAGCGTTGCCGCCTCGACAGGGCCGGACGCCGCCTTGGGCACCGGGCAGACCCGGCCCCAATCGGTGACGGCGTATTCGGCGTAGCCGCCGGCGCCCGAGCACATCACCTGATCGCCCGGGCGAAACTCGGGCACCTCGGCACCGACGGCCGCGACCTCTCCGGCCCATTCGAGGCCCGCGATCGCGCCCGCACCGCCGAGCGTCCCGTGAGGCCGGCCTGCCGCCATGATCAGGTCCGCCCGGTTCAGGCCGCTGGCGGCGACCTTGACCAGGACCTCGTTGGGCTTGGGCTCGGGCGCCGGCACCTCGCGGACCGCCGGACCTTCGTCAGTAAGCACCACTGCCCTCATGCGCCGTCTCCCATGGGTGTTCCCGTCGTTGCCCCTCTTATATCCCGCGTCGTCCAGATGCGCTCGGGTTGGCACCAACTCGGTAGAGCCCGATCTGACCTTCCTCGCCGCTTGGCGCCGAGTCTTCTGATAGGGTGTATTGTGAGTCGGTGAGTGCCTTGCCCTCCGGATGAGAGGGGGCAAGTCGCGCCGGCGAGGCGAGTCACTTACTATCGCAAATCCACTATGCCCTTGACGGCATAGTGTTATAGCCAGTCGTAACCGTTGACGCCTATCATGGTCGTGCTCAAACTTTCGTCGTCGAGTCGGTCGTCACGATACTCGGTATCGAACCCACGGAAGTGAAATGGGAGCGAGAAATGAACAAGGCTGAGCTGATCAAGGCTGTCGCGAGCAGCGCGGAAATCTCCAACGCCGACGCGGCGCGCGCTGTGGACAGCGTGTTCGGCGCTATCACTGACACGTTGCGAAGCGGCTCCGATGTCAGACTGGCGGGATTCGGGTCGTTCAGCGTGGTCGAAAGGAAGGCCACGACCGGACGAAACCCCCGCACCGGCGAATCCATTTCGATCGCCGCCTCCAAGCAGCCGAAGTTCAAGGCCGGCAAGACGCTCAAGGACGCGGTCAACGCCTGACCGGCGTCCCGCTTGGCTGGCGCGGGCGGTTAGCTCAGCTGGGAGAGCGCTTGGTTTACACCCAAGAGGTCGGCGGTTCGATCCCGTCACCGCCCACCAGGCGTTTGCTGTTCCAGGGTTGCAAAGCGCGGAGACCCACCCGTGGAGGCCGTACTCCGAAGCGGGCGGTCTCTTCCGCCTGGAGTCCCGGCCAAGCAACTTGACCCGGCCGGACCCCTGCTCTACATGGTGACGGCCGGCGCGGCGACGGCACGCCGCCGGATCAGTCGGGGGTGTAGCTCAGCTTGGTTTAGAGCGCCGGCCTGTCACGCCGGAGGTCGCGGGTTCGAGTCCCGTCACTCCCGCCACAACCCCGGAGCGCCGTTCTGGAGCGCCGGGACGGGAAGAGCTGCAACGGGGTGCCGATTTGATGCAGGCCGCGGGATTCGGGGGTGGCCAAGAATGGCTACGGCGCGAATGCCGTAGGGGCCCTGCGCGCGGCCTGACGGCCGCCGGTCGCCGGCTCACGGGTCGTGGCCGATGACTGCATCGACCGGGCTGCTCCTCGAATACCTGCCGATCGTCATCTTTCTCGGCATCGCCGGCGTGATGGCGATTGCCGCCATCGCGGGCTCCTACGTGCTCGCGCCGCAACGGCCCGACCGGGACAAGATCGCCGCCTACGAGTGCGGCTTCGACGCCTTCGAGGATGCGCGCGGCCGCTTCGACGTGCGCTTCTATTTGGTGGCGATCCTCTTCATCATCTTCGATCTCGAGGTCGCGTTTCTGTTTCCGTGGGCGGTCTCGTTCAGCGAGATCGGGCTCTACGGCTTCTGGTCGATGATCGTGTTCCTCGGGCTGCTGACCATCGGCTTCGTCTACGAGTGGAAGAAGGGCGCGCTCGAATGGGAGTAGGGACCACGACCGTCGGCCTGCCGGGCCAGCCGCTGCCGGCGGGTGAGGCCCAGGACCAGGCGCTCGCGCTGGTCAGCGACGAGCTGAACGACAAGGGCTTCGTCGTCGCCCAGCTCGACAGCGTCATCAATTGGGCGCGCACCGGCTCGCTCTGGCCGATGACCTTCGGGCTCGCCTGCTGCGCGGTCGAGTTCATGCAGACCATCGCGTCTCGCTACGATATCGACCGCATCGGCATGGTGCCGCGCGCGAGTCCACGCCAATCGGACGTGATGATCGTCGCCGGCACGCTCTGCAACAAGATGGCGCCGGCGTTCCGGCGGGTCTACGACCAGATGCCGGAGCCCCGCTACGTCATCTCCATGGGAAGCTGCGCGAACGGCGGCGGCTATTATCACTACTCCTATTCGGTGGTGCGGGGCTGCGACCGTGTCGTCCCGGTGGATGTCTATGTCCCCGGCTGTCCGCCCACGGCTGAAGCGCTGCTCTACGGCATCATGCAATTGCAGCGAAAGATCCGGCGCACGGGGACCATCGCGCGCTAGCGCGCGTCGAGAGCGGGCGAGGGGATGGACACGGCCGGATTACGCGACCTCGGCGAGCATGTCGCGACCAGTCTCAGCGACTATGTGAACGCGGCCGAGGTCGTCCGCGACGAGCTCACCCTGGACGCTCGCGCGGACCAGGCAGTGCGTGTCCTGAAGTTCCTGAAGGACGATCCGCGCTGCCGCTTCGAGCAGCTCACCGACCTATGCGGCGTCGACTACCCGGAGCGTGATCCGCGCTTCGACGTCGTCTACCACCTGCTCAGCATGAGCCACAATTGCCGGCTGCGCCTCAAGATCGGCGTCAACGAGGACCAGCCGGTGCCTTCGGCGACCGAGGTCTACCCCTCCGCCGGATGGTGGGAGCGCGAGGCCTGGGACCTCTACGGCATCTACTTCTCCGGAAACCCCGATCTGCGCCGGCTGCTCACCGACTACGGCTTCGACGGCCATCCGCTGCGCAAGGACTTTCCGCTCACCGGCTATGTCGAGCTGCGCTACGACTCCGAGCAGAAGCGGGTGGTGTACGAGCCGGTGAAGCTCACCCAGGAATTTCGCCGCTTCGACTTCCTGAGCCCCTGGGAGGGCGCGTCCTACCCGCTGCCGGGCGACGAGAAGGCCGGTGAGGCCGACGAGGACGGGCGCTGACCATGAGCGAGCGCCAGATCCGCAACATGACCCTGAACTTCGGGCCGCAGCATCCGGCGGCGCACGGCGTGCTGCGCCTGGTGCTGGAGATGGACGGCGAAGTGGTCGAGCGCGCGGACCCCCACATCGGCCTGCTCCATCGCGGCACCGAGAAGCTGATCGAATACAAGACCTACCTGCAGGCCGTGCCCTACTTCGACCGGCTCGACTATGTCGCGCCGATGAACCAGGAGCACGCTTACGCGCTCGCCGTCGAGGCCCTGCTTGGACTCGAGATTCCCGCGCGCGCGCAGTACATCCGCGTGCTCTACAGCGAGATTTCGCGCA
Source organism: Alphaproteobacteria bacterium (assembly GCA_965207055.1). Classification (GTDB taxonomy): domain Bacteria; phylum Pseudomonadota; class Alphaproteobacteria; order UBA828; family UBA828; genus WTGU01. Next base: position 1,328,730 of record CBDBLP010000002.1, read on the forward strand.
TCGCCAACCATCTGATGAACATCTGCACCATGGCGCTCGACGTCGGTGCGATGACTCCCTTCTTCTGGGGCTTCGAGGAGCGCGAGCTGACCATGGAGTTCTACGAGCGGGCCTCGGGCTCGCGCCTCCATGCCGCTTACTTCCGCCCCGGCGGCGTCGCCTACGATCTCGCCCCGGATCTGCTCTCGGATATCGGTGCGTGGAACGAGAAGTTCCCCAAGGTCATCGACGACATCGAGAACGTGCTGACCGAGAACCGTATCTTCAAGCAGCGCACGGTCGATATCGGTATCCTGAGCGCGCAGGAGTGCTTCGACTGGGGGCTGACCGGGGCGGTGCTGCGCGCCTCCGGCGTTTCCTGGGACCTGCGCCGCAATCAGCCCTACGAGGTCTACAGCGATCTCGACTTCGGCGTGCCCATCGGCTCCAACGGCGATTGCTACGAGCGCTACCTCGTCCGCATGGAAGAGATGAGGCAATGCGTGAAGATAATCGCGCAATGCCTTGAAAAGATGCCGGAAGGTCCGGTCAAGGTTCAGGACAACAAGATCACGCCGCCGTCCAGGGCCGTGATGAAGGAGTCGATGGAAGCGCTGATCCATCACTTCAAGCTCTACACCGAGGGCTACCATGTGCCGGCGGGCGAGACCTACCGGGCGGTGGAGGCGCCGAAGGGCGAGTTCGGGGTCTATCTCGTGGCCGACGGCAGCAACCGGCCCTATCGCTGCAAGATCCGGGCGCCGGGGTTTGCGCACCTGCAGGTGCTCGACCACATGAGCAAGGGCCACATGCTGGCGGACACGGTGGCCAACCTCGCGAGCATGGACATCGTGTTCGGGGAGATCGACCGGTGACGGGCGAAGCGGGCAAGGGGGCCGAGGCGTTCGTCTTCACGCCCGAGAACCGGGCCAGGGCGGACGCGGTGATCGCGAAGTACCCGGCGGGCTGCCAGGCCAGCGCGGTGCTGCCGCTGCTCGACATTGCCCAGCGCCAGAACGGCGGCTGGATCTCCCAGGCGGTGATGGAGCACGTCGCCGAGCTGCTCGACATGGCGTCGATCCGGGTCTACGAGGTCGCGACCTTCTACACGATGCTGAACCTGGAGCCGGTCGGCCGCTATCACGTCCAGCTTTGCCGCACGACGCCCTGCTGGCTGCGCGGCTCAGACGCACTCCGCGACGCCTGCCGTGAGGAGCTCGGCATCGGCCTCGGCGGGACAAGCGAAGACGGACTCTTCACGGTGACCGAGGTCGAATGCCTGGGCGCCTGCGTCAACGCGCCCATGGTGCAGATCAACGATCACTTCTACGAGGACCTCGACCCGGCGCGCATGAAGGAGATCCTGCGCGCCTTCAGGGCCGGGAGCCCGCCCGAGCCGGGCCCGCAGACCGGCCGCCAGACCTCTGCGCCTGCTTCCGGCCTGACCACATTGACCGAGCTCTGAACATGCTCAGCGATTCCGACCGCATCTTCACCAACCTCTACGGCGCCCAGGACTGGGGCCTGGCCGGCGCCCGCGCGCGGGGCGACTGGGACGGCACGGCGGCGCTGATCGCCAAGGGGCACGACTGGATCATCGATCAGGTCAAGGAGTCGGGCCTGCGCGGGCGGGGCGGCGCCGGCTTCCCGACCGGGCTGAAATGGTCCTTCATGCCCAAGGAGGAGGCCCCCGGCCGCCCGCATTACCTCGTGGTCAATGCCGACGAAAGCGAGCCCGGCACCTGCAAGGACCGGGACATGATGCGCCACGACCCGCACAAGCTGATCGAGGGCTGCCTGATCTCGGGCTTCGCCATGCGGGCTCATGCGGCCTACATCTACATTCGCGGCGAGTTCTACGACGAGGCGGTCAACTTGCAGGCGGCGATCGATGAGGCCTATGACGCGGGCCTCATCGGCAAGAACCCCTGCGGCACCGACTGGTCCTTCGACGTCTATCTGCATCGCGGCGCCGGCGCCTACATCTGTGGCGAGGAGACCGGGCTGCTCGAGAGCCTTGAGGGCAAGCCCGGGCGGCCCCGCCTCAAGCCGCCCTTCCCGGCGGCGGTCGGCCTCTACGGCTGCCCGTCGACGGTCAACAACGTCGAGACCATCGCGGTCGTGCCCACCATCCTCAGGCGCGGCGCGGAATGGTTCGCCGGCATCGGCCGGCCCAAGAACACCGGCACCAAGGTCTTTTGCATCTCCGGCCACGTCAATCAGCCCTGCAATGTCGAGGAGGAGATGGGCATCCCCTTGCGCGAGCTGATCGAAATGCACGCGGGCGGGGTGCGCGGCGGCTGGGACAACCTGCAGGCGGTGATCCCCGGCGGCGCCTCGGTGCCGCTGCTGCCGAAGTCGATCTGCGACGAGGTGCTGATGGACTTCGATTCGCTGATGGCCCAGAAATCCGGGCTCGGCACGGCGGCTGTGATCGTGATGGACAAGTCGGCCGACGTGGTCGAGGCCATCGCCCGGCTCTCTCACTTCTACATGCACGAGAGTTGCGGCCAGTGCACGCCCTGCCGCGAGGGCACCGGCTGGGTCTACCGCGTGATGCTGCGCCTGATCAGGGGCGAGGCGTCGGTCGAAGAAATCGACATGCTGTGGGACGTGGTGGGGCAGATCGAGGGCCACACCATCTGCGCCCTCGGCGATGCGGCCGCGTGGCCGGTGCAGGGGCTGATCCGCCACTTCCGGCCCGAGCTGGAGCGGCGCATTCTGGCCGAGAAGGTCGGCAGCGGCGACGCAACTGCCGCAGCGGCGGCAGCGGCAGCGGCCTGAGGACGCATCGGATGACGACGCTCACCATCGATGGCGCCGAAATCACGGTCGAGCCCGGCTCAACGGTGATGCAGGCCTGCGTGCAGGCAGGCAAGGAGATTCCGCACTTCTGCTATCACGACCGGCTCTCCATCGCCGGCAATTGCCGCATGTGCCTGGTGGAGATGGAGCGCTCGCCCAAGCCTATCGCGTCCTGCGCGATGCCGGCGACGGACGGCATGGTGATCCGCACCGACACGCCGGAGGTGAAGCGGGCGCGGGAAGGGGTGATGGAGTTCCTGCTCATCAATCACCCGCTCGACTGCCCGATCTGCGACCAGGGCGGCGAGTGCGACCTGCAGGACCAGGCCATGGCCTATGGCCGCCACTTCAGCCGTTTCGACGAGAGCAAGCGCGCGGTGCGCGACAAGGACGTCGGGCCGCTGATCGAGACCATCATGACGCGCTGCATCCATTGCACGCGCTGCATCCGCTTCGCCGACGAGATCGCGGGGGTCGAGGAGTTCGGCGCGGTCTTCCGCGGCGAGCACATGGAAATCGGCACCTATGTCGAGAAGGCGGTGAGCTCCGAGCTCAGCGGCAACATGATCGACCTTTGCCCGGTCGGCGCGCTGACCTCGAAGCCCTACGCCTTCGTCGCGCGTTCGTGGGAGCTGCGCACGACCGAGACGGTCGATGTGCTCGACGCGGTGGGTTCAAACATCCGGGTGGATGCGCGCGGTACGGAGGTGCTGCGGGTGGTGCCGCGCCTCCACGACGACATCAACGAGGAGTGGCTCTCGGACAAGAGCCGCTTCGCCTACGACGGGCTGCGCCGGCGCCGGCTCGACCGCTGCTACGTGCGGCGAGAGGGCGCGCTCGAAGCCGCAAGCTGGGCCGAGGCCTTCGACGCCATCTCGGCGGCAGCGAAGGGCCTGGACGGCAGCCAGATCGCGGCGCTCGCGGGCGACACGGCGGACTGCGAGGCCATGACGGCGCTCGCCGACCTCATGGCGGCGCTGGGTTCGCCCAATCTCGACTGCCGGCAAGATGGCGCGAAGCTCGATGCGACGAGCCGTGTCTCCTACCTCTTCAACACCACCATTGCGGGGATCGAGGACGCCGACGCGATCCTCCTGATCGGCACCAATCCGCGCTGGGAGGCGTCGCTGGTGAACGCGCGCATCCGCAAGCGCTGGCGCCGGGGCGGGCTCAAGGTCGGCGTCATCGGCCCGAACGAGGACCTGACCTACCCCTATCACCATCTGGGCGACGGGCCGGAGACCCTCGCTGCCCTCGCGAAGGGGGGCGACGCCTTCGCCGACGTTCTGAAGATGGCCGAGAAGCCGATGCTGATCGTCGGCATGGGCGCGCTCACGCGGCCGGACGGCGCCCGGGTGCTGGCGCACGCCAGGGCGGTTGCGGAGGCGACCGGCATGGTCGCCGAGGGCTGGAACGGCTTCAACGTGCTGCACACGGCAGCATCGCGCGTCGGCGGGCTCGATCTCGGCTTCGTGCCGGGCGGGGGAGGCCGCGATACCGCAGCGATCTGCGAGGGGGCCGGCGACGGCGCGATCCGCCTGCTCTACCTGCTGGGCGCCGATGAGCGTGCGCTGGAGCGGCCGGAGAGCTGCTTCGTGGTCTACCAGGGCCATCACGGCGATGCCGGGGCGCGCATCGCCGACGTGATCCTGCCGGGCGCCGCATACACGGAGAAAGACGGCACCTACGTCAATCTGGAAGGCCGGCCGCAGCGGGCCTATGCGGCGAGCGCGCCGCTCGGCGACGCGCGGGAGGACTGGCGCATCCTGCGCGCGCTCTCCGCCCGTCTCGGCAAGCCTCTGGCCTACGACACCCTGGATGAGCTTCGTGCCCGCATGGTCGAGCGGGCGCCCGTGCTCGCCGCGATCGGTGACGTGAGCGCGGCGCCGTGGGGCGACTTCGGCGCTACCGGCGCCATGGATGAGGCGCCCTTCGCGTGCCCCATCGGGGACTTCTACCGGACCGATCCGATCACCCGTGCCTCGGCCACCATGGTCGAGTGCAGCGCGGCCTTCGTCGCGGCGGTGGAGGGGGGCGCCAGCGATGGCTGAGGCGGGCGTCTGGAGCACCTACTTCTACCCGCTCTTCCTGACCGTCGGGTACATCCTCGCGATCGTGGTGCCGCTGCTGCTGGTGCTCGCGTTCATTACCTATTTCGAGCGCAAGGTCTGGGCGGCGATTCAACTGCGGAAGGGACCCAATGTCGTGGGCCCCTTCGGCCTGCTGCAGCCGGTGGCGGACGGGATCAAGTGTCTCTTCAAGGAGACCATCATTCCCGCCGGCGCCAACCGCATGCTCTTCGTGCTGGCGCCGATGGTCACCTTCAGCCTGGGGCTCATCGGCTGGGCGGTGATCCCCTTCGACCAGCATCTGGTGCTCGCCGACCTGAATGTCGGGCTGCTCTACCTCTTTGCGGTCTCCTCGCTCGGGGTTTACGGCATCATCATCGCGGGCTGGGCCAGCAACTCGAAGTACGCCTTTCTCGGCGCGCTGCGCTCGGCGGCGCAGATGGTCTCCTACGAGGTCTCCATCGGCTTCGTGCTGGTGACGGTGCTGCTCTGCGTCGGCTCGCTCAACCTCAACGACATCGTCGAGGCGCAGAGGGGGCTCTGGTTCTTCATCCCGCTCTTCCCGATGTTCGTGATCTACGTGGTGTCCGCGCTGGCCGAGACCAACCGCACGCCCTTCGACCTGCCGGAGGCCGAGGGCGAGCTGGTTGCCGGCTATCAGGTGGAATACTCGTCGATGACCTGGCTGCTCTTCATGATGGGGGAGTACGCCAACATCGTCCTCTTGAGCGCTCTCAGCGTGATCCTCTTCCTCGGCGGCTGGCTGCCGCCCTTCCACGTCGAGCCGCTGATGGCGGTTCCCGGCGTGGTCTGGTTCCTGCTGAAGACCGCGGTCGTTGTCTTCTTCTTCACGTGGACGCGCGCGACGCTGCCGCGCTACCGCTACGATCAGCTCATGCGGCTTGGCTGGAAGGTGTTTCTGCCGGCTTCGCTCGCCATGGTCGTGATCGTCGCAGGCGCGCTGCACGCGTTCGACTGGTTGCCGAGGTAAGTCACTCTGGCGACGGCAGGTGGCCTGTGCTATGGCCGCGCCCGGCGCCAAACAGGAGGTCGCCATGCCAGCGATTGAGCAGACAGTTCGCTCCTTGCTCCTGACCGAGCTGGCGGTCGGACTCGGCGTGACCTTCAAGCAGATATTCAAGCGCAAGGCGACGCTCAACTACCCCTACGAGAAGGGCATGCTGAGCCCGCGTTTCCGCGGCGAGCATGCGCTGCGCCGTTATCCCAATGGCGAGGAGCGCTGCATCGCCTGCAAGCTCTGCGAGGCGATCTGCCCGGCGCAGGCGATCACCATCGAGGCGGAGCCGAGGGAGGACGGTAGCCGGCGCACCACCCGCTACGACATCGACATGGTGAAGTGCATCTACTGCGGCTTTTGTGAGGAGGCCTGCCCGGTCGATGCCATCGTCGAGGGGCCGAACTTCGAGTTTGCCGCCGAGACCCGCGAGGAGCTGCTCTACAACAAGGACAAGCTGCTCGATAACGGCGACCGCTGGGAGCGGGAGATCGCCGCAAACCTGAGCGCGGAGGCACCCTACCGCTGAGCCGGCATCGGCAGGGGCGGAACGGTAAGCCAAGCGGGATCGCGGCACGATGATCATTCAGACGATCATGTTCTACGTCCTCGCCGTGGTGACGGTGGGCGCAGGCGTCATGGTGATCGCCTCACGCAACCCGGTTCACTCGGTACTGTTTCTGATTCTGGCGTTCTTCAACTCGGCCGGGCTCTTCGTGATGATGGGGGCCGAGTTCCTGGCGATGATCCTGATCATCGTCTACGTCGGCGCCGTCGCCGTGCTCTTCCTCTTCGTCGTGATGATGCTGAACATCAACTTCGCGGAGCTGCGCGCGGGCTTCCTGCAATACCTGCCCATCGGCGGCGTCATCGGCATCATATTGCTCGCCGAGCTTGTGCTGGTGTTCGCCTCCGGCGCCATTGACCTCGAGGTGCCGACGACGGTCGCGTCGCCGACGCCGGCCGCTGACGAGATCTCCAACACCCAGGCGCTGGGCGACGTGCTCTACACGCACTACGCCTACCTCTTCCAGGGCGCGGGATTCATCCTTCTGATCGCGATGGTGGGCGCCATCGTGCTCACCCACCGTCGGCGTACGGACGTGAGGCGCCAGCGTATCGCCGATCAGGTGGCGCGCGATCCCAAGGCTGCCGTTCAGGTCACCGACATCGAGCCGGGCGCGGAGGGGACATGGAAATCGGACTGACCCATTATCTCACCGTGGCCGCGGTCCTTTTCACCCTCGGCGTCGTCGGCATCTTTCTCAACCGCAAGAACGTCATCATCATCCTGATGGCGATCGAGCTGATGCTGCTTGCCGTCAACATCAATCTGGTCGCCTTCTCGACCTTCCTCAACGACATGGTGGGCCAGGTCTTCGCCATGCTCGTGCTCACCGTCGCGGCCGCCGAGGCTGCGATCGGCCTCGCCATCCTGGTCGTCTACTTCCGCAATCGCGGCAGCATCGCCGTCGAGGACGTCAACGTGATGAAGGGTTAGGGGCCGGTGCTCTATTACGCCGCGCCCATTTTCCTGCCCCTCTTCGGGGCGGTGATCGCCGGCCTCTTCGGCCGGGTGATTGGCGCACGCGGTGCCCAGCTCGTGAGCTGCGGCGCGATGGGCGTCGCCGCGGTCATGGCGATCGTGGTCTTCACCGAGGTTGTGCTCCAGGGCGAGACTGCGACCATCGTCCTCTTCGACTGGTTCGCCTCCGGCGATCTCGACGTCGACTGGCTGCTCAGGTTCGACGAGCTGACTGCGGTGATGGTCTTCGTCGTCTGCGTGGTCTCGTTCCTGATCCACGTCTATTCGATCGGCTACATGGCGCACGACCCCCATGTGCCGCGCTTCTTCGCCTACCTCTCGCTTTTCACCTTCTTCATGCTGGCGCTGGTCAGCGCCGACAACTTCCTGCAGATGTTCTTCGGCTGGGAGGGCGTCGGCCTCGTCTCCTATCTGCTGATCGGCTTCTGGTACAAGCGGCCGGCGGCGAACGCGGCGGCGATCAAGGCCTTCATCGTCAACCGGGTGGGCGACTTCGGCTTCGCGCTGGGCATCCTCGCCATCTTCCTGATGTTCGACACCGTCTCGTTCGACGCGGTGTTCGCCGGCGCGCCCGGGATGGTGGACGCCGAGCTCACCTTCCTCGGCCATTCCTTCGACTTCCTGGAGGTCGCCTGCATCCTGCTCTTCGTCGGTGCCATGGGGAAATCGGCGCAGTTCCTGCTGCACACCTGGTTGCCGGACGCGATGGAAGGCCCGACGCCGGTCTCCGCGCTGATCCACGCCGCGACCATGGTGACCGCCGGCGTCTTCATGGTGGCGCGGCTCTCGCCGATCTTCGAGTACGCGCCGATCGCGCTCTCGGTGGTGACCTTCTTCGGCGCGACGACCGCGATCTTCGCCGCGACCATCGCGATCACCCAGAACGACATCAAGCGGGTGATCGCCTATTCCACCTGCAGCCAGCTCGGCTACATGTTCTTCGCCTGCGGCGTGTCCGCCTACGGCGCCGGCATCTTCCACCTCACCACGCATGCCTTCTTCAAGGCGCTGCTCTTCCTCGGCGCGGGCGCGGTGATCCACGCCATGTCGGACGAGCAGGACATGCGCAAGATGGGCGGCATCTGGCGCATGATCCCGGTGACTTATGTGCTGATGTGGATCGGCAACCTGGCGCTCGCCGGGATCTTCCCCTTCTCGGGCTTCTTCTCGAAGGACATCATCCTGGAGTCCGCCTTCGCCTCGCACACGGGGCTCGGCATGTACGCCTTCGGGCTGGGCATCCTGGCGGCGTTCCTGACCGCGTTCTATTCGTGGCGCCTGCTCTTCCTGACCTTCCACGGCAAGCCGCGCGCCGATGAGAAGGTGATGGCCCACGTCCACGAGGCGCCGCCGGTAATGTGGATACCGCTGGTGGGGCTCGCCATCGGCGCCATCGTGATCGGCTACCTGATGCTGCCGATGGTGGCGACGGATATCGACTTCTGGGGCACCTCGATCCTCGTGCTGCCGATCCACAATGCGCTGGAGGAGGCGCACCACGTCGACTTCTGGGTCAAGGCGCTGCCCATGGCCGTGGGCGTGCTCGGCATCGCCGGCGCCTTCCTCTTCTACGTGCTGAAGCCGGAGCTTCCCGGCCGGCTCGCCACCCGCGCGCGGCCGGTCTACCTCTTCCTGCTCAACAAGTGGTACTTCGACGAGCTCTACGACATCCTCTTCGTGCGCTCCGCGAAGTATCTCGGGCGCAACCTCTGGAAGCAGGGTGACGGCGCCGTGATCGACGGCATCGGGCCGGATGGCATTGCCGCCGCGACGCTCTCGGTCGCACGCCGCGCGGTGAAGCTCCAGTCGGGCTACGTCTATCACTACGCCTTCGCGATGCTGCTGGGGCTCGCAGCCATCGTCACCTGGTATCTGATCGCGGGCAGGTAGCGGCATGACCGATTGGCCGATCCTGTCCACCGTTACCTTCCTGCCGCTGGTGGGCGTCTTCTTCATCCTGCTGATCCGCGGGGACGAGCGGCAGATCGCGGCCAATTCCCGCCATGTGGCGCTCTGGACCTCGGTGGTCACGTTCGCGCTCTCGATCGTGCTGGTGGCGGACTTCGACACCTCGACCGCTGAGTTCCAGTTCGTCGAGTTCGTGCCCTGGCTGCCCGAGTACAACATCGGCTACCACCTGGGCGTGGACGGGATCTCGATCTTCTTCCTGGTCCTGACCACCTTCCTGATCCCGATCTGCATCCTCGCCTCGTGGGAGGCGATCGCGACGCGCGTGCGCGAATTCATGATTGCCTTCCTGGTCATGGAGACGCTGATCGTCGGTGTCTTCTGCTCCCTCGACTTCGTGATGTTCTACATCTTCTTCGAGGGGCAGCTGATCCCGATGTTCCTGATCATCGGCATCTGGGGCGGCGCGCGGCGGGTCTACTCGGCGTTCAAGTTCTTCCTCTACACGCTGGTGGGCTCGGTGCTCTTCCTGCTGGCGATCCTCTTCATGTACCTCGACGCCGGCACCACCGACATCCCGATGCTGCTGATGCACGAGTTCGCGCCGGCGATACAGACCTGGCTCTGGCTTGCGCTCTTCGCCTCCTTCGCCGTCAAGCTGCCGATGTGGCCCTTCCACACCTGGTTGCCGGACGCCCACGTGGAGGCGCCGACGGCGGGCTCGGTGATCCTCGCCGGCATCCTGCTGAAGATGGGGGGCTACGGCTTCCTACGCTTCTCGCTGCCGATGCTGCCGGATGCGAGCGCCTACTTCGTGCCCTTCGTCTATTCGCTGAGCGTGGTCGCGATCATCTACACCTCGCTGGTCGCGCTGATGCAGCAGGACATGAAGAAGCTGATCGCCTACTCCTCGGTCGCCCACATGGGGATCGTCACCATCGGCATCTTCACCTTCACCGGCCAGGGCATCGAGGGCGGCATCATCCAGATGCTGAGCCACGGCATCGTCTCGGCGGCGCTCTTCCTCTGCGTCGGCGTGGTCTACGACCGCACCCACACCCGCGAGATTGCGGCCTACGGCGGGCTGGTGCACCGCATGCCGATTTACGCCTTCGTGTTCATGGTGTTTACGCTGGCCGCGATCGGGCTGCCGGGCACCAGCGGCTTCGTCGGCGAGTTCATGGTGCTGGTGGGGGCCTTCCAGTCCAACACCTGGGTCGCCATGCTGGCGCTGACCGGTGTGATCCTGGGCGCTGCCTACATGCTCTGGCTCTACCGGCGCGTGATCTTCGGCGATCTCACCAAGGAGAACCTGAAGTCGATCACCGACCTCAACTGGCGCGAGGTCGGCATCTTCGCGCCGCTGGTCTCGCTCGCGCTGGTGCTCGGGCTCTATCCGGAGCCCTTCCTCGACGTGCTGCACGTCTCGGTCGAGAACCTGATCGCGCAGACCAACGGGGCGCCGCCGCTGCCGATCGCCGAGCCTGAGAGCGTGCCGGTGCCCACGCTCGCGGCGCTGAACTAAGGGCGGGGCGATGCAACCCTTCGTCGAGCCGGACTATCTGCCCGCCCTGCCGGAGCTCTTCCTCGCGGGTGCCTCGGTCGTCCTGCTGATGGCGGGCGTCTTCATCGGCGACCGCTCGACCCGGCTGATGACCTGGCTCGCCTGCGCCGCCATGGCGGGCGCCTTCGTCATGGTGCTGGTGCTCCCCGACGAGCGGACGACCACCTTCTTCGGCCTCTTCGTGGTCGACGAATTTGCGGCCTTCATGAAGTGCCTGGTGCTGGTGGGAGCGGCGGTAACGCTGATCGTCGGCCTCGGCTACGTGAAGCGCGAGGGGATGAACCGCTTCGAGTTCCCGGTGCTGATCGTGTTCGCCACCCTCGGCATGCTGCTGATGATCTCGGCGAACGACCTGATCGCGCTCTATGTGGGGCTCGAGCTGCAGAGCCTCTCGCTCTACATCGTCGCCGCGTTCCGCCGGGATTCGCTGCGCTCGACCGAGGCCGGCCTGAAGTACTTCGTGCTGGGCGCGATCTCGTCGGGCCTGCTGCTCTATGGCTGCTCCATGGTCTACGGCTTTACCGGCGTGACCGGCTTCGAGGGGATCGCGGAGGCACTGGCCACCACGGTGCCCGGCAACGTGGCGGCGGAGACCGGCGTGCTGATCGGGCTCGTGTTCATCGCAGCAGCCCTGGCCTTCAAGGTCTCGGCGGTGCCCTTCCACATGTGGACTCCCGACGTCTACGAAGGCGCGCCGACCCCGGTCACCGCCTTCTTCGCAGCCGCGCCCAAGGTCGCGGCCATGGCGCTGCTGCTGCGGGTCTTCCTCGGCCCCTTCCACGAGCTTGCGGGCCAGTGGGACCAGATCATCATCTTCATCTCGATCGCCTCGATGGGCCTCGGCGCCTTCGCCGCGATCGGCCAGAAGAACATCAAGCGGCTGATGGCTTACAGCTCCATCAGCCACGTCGGCTTCGCGCTGGTCGGGCTCTCGGCGGGCACGCCCGAAGGCATCCGGGGCGTGCTCGTCTACATGCTGATCTACATGGTGATGACCCTCGGCGGCTTCGCCTGCATCCTCGCCATGCGCCAGCGTGGCCAGATGGTGGAGGAGATCAGCGATCTCTCCGGCCTCTCCAAGACCAACCCGGCGCTTGCGTTGGCGCTCGCGATCTTCATGTTCTCGATGGCGGGGATCCCGCCGCTCGCCGGCTTTTTCGGCAAGCTCTACGTGTTCCTGGCCGCGGTGGACGAGGGGCTCTACGGGCTCGCCGTCTTCGGGGTGCTGGCGAGCGTCGTCGGCGCCTATTACTACATCCGGATCGTCAAGGTGATGTACTTTGACGAGCCGGCGGAAGGCTTCGACCGCCCGGTCGGCCTGGAGCTTTCCGCCGTGCTCGCGGGCACCGGCATCATCACGCTCCTCTTCTTCGCTTACCCGGCGCCGATTCTGGCCGGGGCGGAAGCCGCAGCCGCGGCGCTCATGCCCTGAGCGCGACCCCCGCCACCACGCCCATGCCGCCGGCGACGCTGCCGCCGGGCTACGCTCTGATCGCCCTCGACGAAGCCGGCAGCACCAACGACGAGGCCAGGGAGCGGGCGGCCTGCGGCGCGCCGGAGGGCACGGTCGTCTGGGCGCGCGTACAGCGGGCCGGGCGCGGCCGACGGGGCCGCTCCTGGGTCTCGCCGCCGGGCAATCTCTATTTCTCGGCGGTTCTCCGCCCGGCCTGCGAGGCGCGAAGCGTCGCCCAGCTCTCCTTCGTTGCCGCGCTTGCGGTCCTCGACCTCGTGGATGAATCGCTGCCCGGCCGGGCGCGCTGCAAGTGGCCGAACGATGTGCTCGTGGATGGCGGCAAGGTGGCCGGGATTCTTCTCGAATCGGCGCTCGGGCCGGGCGGGCGCGTGGACTGGGTGGTGCTCGGAATCGGCGTGAACCTCGCGAGCCACCCCGACATCGAGGGACCCATCCCTTCGGCAAGCCTCGCTGATGCCGGCGCCATGACGCTCGCGCCGGAAGAGGCGCTATCCTCGGTGCTGGCGGCGCTTGCCCGACGCAGGCGAGAATGGGAGACGCAGGGCTTCGCGGCGGTACGAAGCGCCTGGCTCGCCCGCGCCCACGGGCTCGGCGGCCCGGTAGGGGTCGCGAATGGCGAGCGGCGGCTGACCGGGATCTTCGAAGGTCTCGACGCGGAGGGCGCGCTGGTGCTCGCTCAGCCGGGCGGGGAGCGGCTCTCCATCGCGGCCGGCGACGTGTTCTTCGGCGATGCGGAGGCGGCGCATGCTGCTCGCGGTTGACGCCGGCAACACCAACACCGTTTTCGCCGTGTTCGATGACGGCGGGGAAGGGGAGGAGCTGCCGCGCGGCCAGTGGCGGGCCATGACCGATGCCCGGCGCACCAGCGACGAGTACGCGGTCTGGCTCGGGCAGCTTCTGGCGCAGGCCGGCGTGCGCCTCGCCGATATCGACGAGGCCATCGTCTCCAGCGTGGTGCCGCAGGGGATCGGCGCGCTGAAATCCCTTTGCGCCGACCATTGCGGCTGCGAGGCGCGGGTGGTCGGCGAGCCGGGGGTCGAGCTCGGCATCGCGGTCAACGTGCCCCGGCCCGAGGAGGTGGGGGCCGACCGGCTGGTCAACACGATCGGCGCTCACATCCGCCATCCGGGCGCGCTCATCATTCTCGACTTCGGCACCGCGACCACCTTCGATTCCGTGAGCGCCGAGGGGGCCTACGAAGGCGGCATCATCGCACCGGGAATCGGGCTTTCGCTGGAGGCGTTGCACCAGGCGGCTGCGCAGTTGCCGCGCATCGCGGTCAAGCGCCCCGAAGAGGTGATCGCCAAGGCGACGGTGCCGGCCATGCAATCCGGCATCTACTGGGGCTACGTCGGGCTGATCGAAGGGATCGTCGCGCGCATGAAGGCCGAGATCGCGGCGCCCGTGACCACGGTTGCGACCGGCGGGCTGGCCGGCCTCTTCGGCGATGCCACGGACGCGATCGATGCGGTCGATCCCGATCTGACGATCCGGGGCCTGCGCGAGATTCATCGGCGCAACCGGGGAAAGCGATGAGCGCGCCCTCGGCGGCTGCCGCGCCCAGTGTCCAGCGCGACGCGCTGCACTTCCTGCCCCTCGGCGGGGCCGGCGAGATCGGCATGAACCTCAACCTCTACGCCTGCCAGGGCCAGTGGCTGATGGTCGATCTCGGCATCACCTTCGCGGGCGACACGCTGCCCGGGATCGACGTGCTCATGCCGGACCCGGCCTTTATCGAGGAGCGCAGGCAGGACCTGCTCGCCATCGTGCTGACCCATGCCCACGAGGACCATCTGGGCGCAGTCGCCTATCTCTGGCCGAGGCTGCGCTGCCCTGTGTACGCGACCCCCTTCGCCGCCGCGGTGCTGCGCGAGAAGCTGGCGGACGCGAAGCTGCTCTCGGAGGTGCCGCTGACCGAAGTGGCGCTCTCCGGCCGGCTCGACCTCGGGCCCTTCGCGCTCACCTTCATCTCGCTCACCCATTCGATTCCGGAGCCGAACGCGCTGCTCATCGAGACGCCCTACGGCCGCGTCATGCACACGGGCGACTGGAAGATCGATCCCGACCCGCTGGTCGGCGATCCCCTGGACGAGGCCGCGCTGCGGCAGGCGGGCGAGGCCGGCGTGCTCGCGCTGGTCGGCGATTCCACCAACGCGACGGTCGAGGGCGAGTCGGGGTCGGAGGGCGAGGTGCGTGAGACGCTCACGCGCCTCATCGCGGAGCGCGAGCAGGGCCTCGCCGTCACCCTCTTCGCCTCCAACGTCGCCCGGCTCGAATCGGTGGCGCTCGCGGCGCGGGATGCGGGACGGGAGCCGGTGCTGGTCGGGCGCTCGCTCCATCGCTACGTGCGTGCGGCGCGCGGCTGCGGCTATCTCGAGGGCGTTCGGCTGCTCACCGAGGAGGAAGGCGCGCCGCTGCACAGCAGCCAGGTGGTCTATCTCTGCACCGGCTGCCAGGGCGAGCCGCGCGCCGCGATGTCGCGGATCGCCGGCGACAGCCACCCGCGGGTGAGCCTCGGCGAAGGCGATTCGGTGATCTTCTCGTCGAAGATCATTCCCGGCAACGAGCGGCCCATCGGCGACCTGCACAACCGGCTGCTGCGGCGCGGTATCGAGGTCATCACGGAGGAGGACGCGGGCGTCCACGTCTCGGGCCATCCCTGCCGGGGCGAGCTGCGCCAGATGTACCAGTGGATCCGGCCGCAGATCGCGGTGCCGGTGCACGGCGAGGCGCGCCACATGCAGGCCCACGGCGCGCTGGCCCGCGCGCTGCAGGTGCCGGAGCCGGTCTTCGTCGAGAACGGCGACCTGCTGCGCCTCGCACCGGGGCCGGCCACGGTGATCGGCCGCGTGCCGGCCGGGCGGCTCGCGCTGGATGGCGAGCAGATCGTCGCGACCAATCACGTCTCGATCGGCGCGCGGCGCAAGCTGATGCACAATGGGGCGGTCTTCGTCTCGGTCGTGGTCGACCGCAGCGGGCGCACCCTGGTCTCGCCCCAGGTCTCGGGCCGGGGCATCCTGGACGGCGAGGGCGAGCAAGAGGCGCGGGAGGCGATTGCGGCGGACGTGGCGGACGCGGTGGACTCGCTGCCGCGGGCGCAGGCCCGCGAAGAGAGCGCGATCGAGCAGGTGGTGCGGCAGGCCATCCGGCGCGCGCTGCGCGAGAGCCACGGCAAGCGCCCGGTGATCGACGTGCAGATCGCGCGGGTGCCGGGCTGAGCGGAGCGGGACCATGATCGGACGACTGAACCATGTCGCCATCGCCGTGCCGGACCTTGCGGCGGCGAGCGCGCTCTATCGCGGGACGCTCGGCGCCGAGGTCTCCGAGCCCTTGGACCTGCCGGAACACGGGGTTACGACGGTCTTCGTCACGCTGCCCAACACCAAGCTCGAACTGCTGCATCCGTTGGGAGAGGGTTCGCCCATCGCGGGCTTCCTCGCCAAGAACCCGGCGGGCGGTGTCCATCACCTTTGCTACGAGGTGGAGGACATCGCTGCGGCGCGCGACCGGCTGGTGGCGGAAGGCGCGCGGGTGCTGGGCGACGGCGAGCCGCGCACGGGCGCTCACGGCAAGCCCGTGATCTTCCTCCACCCCAAGGATTTCTGCGGCACGCTGGTCGAGCTGGAGCAGGTCTGAGGCCGGCGCCGTGGACATCTTCGGCATCATCGTCGTCTTCGTGATCGCCTGGTGGCTCTCCTTCTTCGTCGCGCTGCCCTTCGGGATCCGGCCGACCGAGAACCCGGAGCCCGGCCACGCGCCCGGCGCCCCGCAACGCCCGCGGCTCTGGCGCAAGGCGGCGATCGCCACCCTAGCCGGCAGCGTGATCACCGGCGCCATCGTCGGCGTCGTCGATGCCGGCTGGCTCTCGCTCGAGACCTTCGCGGAATAGGCGCGGGCCGGGGCAGGGAGCCGTGACCAGCTACTGCGAGATCGCGCCGGGGCATCCCTTCCACGGGCCCTACCACGACCGGGTGTACGGTTTCCCGGTGCAGGACGACGACCGGCTCTTCGAGCGCCTGGTGCTGGAGATCAACCAGGCCGGGCTTTCGTGGCTCACGATCCTGAAGAAGCAGGAGGCCTTCGTCGCGGCCTTCGAGGGGTTCGAGATCGCGCGGGTCGCGGCCTACGGCGAGGCGGAGCGGGCGCGCCTGCTGGCCGACGCGGGCATCATCCGCAACCGGCTCAAGGTCGATGCCGCCATCGAGAACGCCAGACGCATCCAGGCGCTACAGGAGGCTCACGGCTCCTTCGCCGCCTGGCTCGACGCGCATCATCCGAGGCCGCACGCCGACTGGGTGAAGCTCTTCAGGGCGCACTTCAAGTTCACGGGTGGCGAGATCTGCCGCGAGTTCCTGATGTCCACCGGCTATCTGGAAGGCGCCCACCGGCCGGAATGCCCGGTCTACGCCGAGATCATGAAGCAGGCGCCGCCCTGGACCCGTGATTAACCCGAATTAGACGGCGATCTCGTCTACCTTGACCCAGCGGCGCTCGGCGTCCGAGACGATGCAGGCGTCGATCACGCGCTGGATCTCCGCCGCCCACCTGAAGTCCGGATAGGCCGGCTTGCCGGCGGCGACCGCCTCCATGAGGTCCTGCACCTCCATCACCTTGAAGTCGTTGTAGCCGGAGCCCATTCCCGCAACCGGGAAGAATGCCGCGTAGTCGGGGTCGTGCGGCCCCATCGAGATGTGCTTGAAGCCCCTCGTGGCCTGCTCGCCTTCTTCCTTGTAGACCTGCAAGTCGTTGATGCGGTCGTAGAAGTAGCGGATCCCGCCCTCGGTGCCGGTCAGCTCGTAGCCGATATCCATGCGCTTGCCCATCGAAACGCGGCTCATCTCCATGTGTCCGTTGAGGCCGCCCGAGGTCTTGAACATCACGGTCGCAAGGTCGTCGGTCTCCACGGGCACCATCGGACCGCCGCCGTCCCCGCGCACGCTGAGGCTGACGCCGGCCTCCGTCGGCGGCGCCGGGCGCTCGGGGATGACGATCTCGAGGTTGCACATCACCTCGTCCACCTGCTGATCCACGAGGTGGGTCAGGAAGGCGAAGCAGTGGGCGCCGATGTCGCTGATGACGCCGGAGCCGGCCCGCGCCTTGTCGTTGCGCCAGGAGAAGGGGATCTCCGGCTTGGCCAGGAAGTCGCCGCAGAAGGTGCCGCGGTAATAGGTGGGCACCCCGATCTCGCCCTCCCCAACCAGCCGCCGGGCGAGGGTCTGGACCGGATTCTTGATGTAGTTGAAGCCGACCATCGTGATGACGCCCGCCCTCTCGGCCGCCTCCGCCATTGCAAACGACGATTTCGTATCGTTCGAGAGCGGCTTCTCGCAATAGACGTGCTTGCCGGCGGCGACGGCGGCCAGCGCGATTTCCGGATGGAGATCATTCGGGGTGTTGATGTCGACGATGTCGATGTCGGGATCGTTGACGACGTCGCGCCAGTCCGCCGTATGGCGGCGGAAGCCGAGCTCCCGCGCCGACCGGCTCGCGATCTCCTCGTTCACGTCGGCAAGCACCTCGAGCACGGGAACCGCAGGCTTGCCGCCGAATGCGAGCGGCTGGGCGCGGTAGCACAGGGCGTGGGCCTTGCCCATCCAGCCGGCGCCCACGAGTCCGATCTTGAGCTCTCGCATGAGTCCATCCAATCCAGTGACAGTTCGTTGGCCGACAGGGCCATGAGGGGAGCAACGAAGGGAGCGCCCAAGCCGGGGCCCGCGCCGCAGCGGCATCCTATCAAGCGCCCCGAATCCAGGCCAGCGTCGCCCGGCGATGGAACAATTCACGCCGAATCGATCCAGGCACGAGCCTTCGCGACGTCGGGGGTGCGGCCGGCGAATGGCGCT
This sequence comes from Alphaproteobacteria bacterium, assembly GCA_965207055.1. Lineage (GTDB taxonomy): Bacteria > Pseudomonadota > Alphaproteobacteria > UBA828 > UBA828 > WTGU01. The sequence continues at coordinate 1,346,933 of CBDBLP010000002.1, forward strand.
GGCCTTGGCAACGGCGATCGGTCACCATGCCGCGCAGCGCAGACCCCGGCGGCGCGACAATGGTCCGTGCCTGCCAGGGAGCAAACGATGCGCCGCGTCATGCGGCGCCGATAGCGAGGGAGAGACACATGGATCTCGGATTGAAGGGCAGGAAGTCGCTGGTGACCGGTGGCACGAAGGGGATCGGCCGCGCGATCGCGAACGAGCTTGCGGCGGAGGGCGCCGATGTCGCGATCTGCGCGCGCACCGAGGCCGATGTGGAGGAGGCGGTCGCCGCGCTTGCCGCGACCGGCGTGCGCGCCTCGGGCCGCACGCTCGATGTCGGCGACGGGCCGGCTGTGCGCCAGTGGGTCGACGACGTCGCCGCCGAGTTCGGCGGGCTCGATATCGTGGTGCCCAATGTCAGCGCGCTTGCGGCCAGCCCGGACCTGGAGTCCTGGCAGAAGGAATTCAACGTCGACATGATGCACACCGTCCATGCGGTGGAGGCGGCGCTGCCGCATCTGGAGAAGTCGGACGCGGGCTCCATCGTGGTGATTTCGAGTGTATCGGGTATCGAGATCGACTTCGCCGCCGGGCCCTACGGCGTCTTCAAGGCGGCGCTGATTCACTATGCCGCCGGGCTCAGCCGCCAGCTTGCGCCCAAGGGCATCCGCGCCAACTCGGTCTCGCCCGGCAACACCTACTTCGAGGGCGGCTTCTGGCAGGACATCGAGAAAGGCAATCCGGACCTCTTCAACCTGGCCCTGAGCCTCAACAAGACCGGGCGCATGGCGACGGCCGAGGAAGTGGCCAACGCGGCGGTGTTCCTGGCGAGCCCCAGGGCGAGCTTCATCACCGGCACCAACATCAAGGTCGACGGTGCGCTGACAGACGGCGTGCAGTACTGAGGCGATCCGGCGGCGATCGGAGGAGGCTGCGATGGCGGACGCGGAGTGGACGGTCTACCTCTCCGGCGAGATCCACACCGACTGGCGCGATCGCATTCGCGCTGGTGCCGAGGCGCAGGGCCTCGACATCGCGTTCGTCTCGCCGGTGACCGACCACGCGGCGAGCGACGATTGCGGCGTCGCCATCCTCGGCGCCGAGGAGCGGCCCTTTTGGAAGGACCACAAGGGCGCGCGGGTCAACGCCATCCGCAACCGCACCTTGATCCGGCGCGCGGATATCGTGGTCGTGCGCTTCGGCGACAAGTACCGGCAGTGGAACGCGGCCTTCGACGCCGGCTACGCCGCCGCGCTTGACAAGCCGATCATCACGCTGCGCGAGCCCGCGCTCACCCACGCCCTGAAGGAGGTGGACGGTGCCGCGCTTGCCGTCGCCGAGACGCCTGAGCAGGTGGTCGAGCTGCTGCGCTACGCGATGACCGGCACGCTCCCGTCCGCCGCGTGAGGCCGCCTGGCAGGGCGGTAGAGACGATGACGGTCGCGCCCTCGGTCGAACGCTATTCCGTTCTCACTTGCCCCTCGTGCGGGCATCGGGCGCGGGAGGAAATGCCGGTCGACGCCTGCGCCTTCTTTCACGAATGCGCGGACTGCGGGGCAAGGCTTCGGCCGCTGCCCGGCGACTGCTGCGTCTTTTGCTCATACGGCACGGTGCCGTGCCCGCCGAAGCAGGCCCCGCCTGACGCCGCTCGCGGATCCGCCTGAAGGGGAGGTCCAGGACATGCCCAAGATCGACTTAGACCGGGTGCCGGCCAAGGCCGGATCGGGTTATCCGCCGCCCTTCAAGGCGATGGCGGACGGACGCATCAAGCAGGCGCTGGGCGATGCGGGCGGACTGACGCAGTTCGGGGTCAATCTCACACGCCTGCCGCCGGGTGCCGCGACCGCACAGCGCCACTGGCACGAGACCGAGGACGAGCTGGTCTTCGTCGTCTCGGGCGAGCTGGTCCTGATCGAGGAGGGCGGCGAAACCCCGCTCGGGGCGGGGGAGGCGGCGACCTTCAAGGCCGGCTACGCCGATGGCCACTATCTGCTGAACCGATCGGCGGAGGATGCGGTGGTGCTGGAGATCGGAACCCGTGCCAGCGACGAGCGCTGCCACTATCCCGATATCGACTTGGTCTACGAGAAGCGTGACGGTGGGATCCGCTTCACCAACAAGGCGGGCGAGCCCTACGACTGATCGGCGCCGGGGCGCATTCCCGGCCTATTCTTCGACGGCCGGCCGGTAGGTTCCGAAATTCCAGAGGTGCCCTTCGGGGTCGCGCGCAGAGAAATCGCGCGAGCCGTAGGGCGTGTCCTCCAGCTCGCGGACGATTTCGGCTCCGGCCTCGACGGCGCGGGCGTAGTGGGCGTCCGCATCCTCGACCACGATGTAGATCGACTGCGTGACGCCGCCGAGGTCGCAGGGCGTCTGCATTTTCAGCTCGTCGTCTCGCAGCGAGCCCACCATGACCATGCCGCCAGCGAACGCGAGCTGGGCGTGAGCGATGGTGTCGTCCGGGCCCGGCACGACCATGATCTCCGTGAAGCCGAAGGCCTCCTTGAGCCAGGCGATCGCCGCAGGCGCGTCGCGGTAGCTGAGGCATGGAATGACGGTGGGGGCGTGCTCGGCCATGGCGGCATCCTTCATGCTCTGGAGTAGAGGGTGCTCGACGGGGAGGTCAGTGTCGGCCTCATCTTCAACCTCTGGAGCCGGCGGCGGAGGCTCGTCCTCCATCTCCGGAGGTTCCTGTTCTTCCTCCGTCTCTGGAGGTGCGGGCTGGACCTCGGCTTCGGCCAGCGTGGTCTCCGGGCAGCGCGTGTTTCGCCGGCTTGGCGGGCCCAGGGCGAGAAACGCGTCACGCGGGAGCCCGAAGGTCTGGTCGACCTCCTCCGCCACGTCGACCGTCTCAAGCGTGAGGAAGCCGTCCTCCTCCGTGACTTCGACGATGAAGGCGTCGGTCACGGCCTGGCGGTACTCGTCGAGCGCGACCGGTCCGCCGAAGGGGGTATCGAAGCGCAGCTCCGCGAGGGCCTCGCGCAGGTCCTCGTGTCCATCGCCGAGGACGCCGTCGGTCTCTTCGAGGGCGAGGAGAAGCGCCTTGGTGTTGACGTAGTAGGCGAGCGCGAAGAGGCCCGGCGCCTGGCCAGCGTCCGGGAAGCTCTCGCGATAGCGCGTCGAGAACTCCTCCCACTCGTCGTTGTCGTCGCTCTCGGAGACGGGCAGCGCCGAAATCGCCCCCGTCAGCAAGGGCCGGGTGGCGTCGGCCGAGCGCAGGAGGTCGCCGCTCAGGGTCGTGGAGCTCGCCACGACGGCGGCCTGCCCGCCGGCCTCGCCGTAGGCTTCGAGGAAGCGCCGCGCCGCGCGGGGCTGCATGGCCAGGAACACGCCATCTGTCTCGCTCCGGGCGACCCTCTCGGCGAGGCCTGTTGTGTCGCTCGCGCCCGGTGAGACCCAGTGCCGGGCCAGCAGGCGGCCGCCAGCGGCGCAATAGTCCAGCACGAAGCCCATGAGCTGGGTGTAGGGCAGGGAATAGTCCTCGCTGATCGTGACGATCGTCTCGATGTCTTTTTCTTCGTAGGCGTAGCGTCCCAATCCCCCGATCCACTGCATGCTGTCGGGGTTGAAGCGGAAGAAGTTCTCGGACGGCGCGCGCAGGGTGGCGTCCTGGGCGGCCGAGGCGCCGTTGATGAAGGTGACCTCCGGCACGCTCTTGGCGAAATCGCGGAGTGCGATGCCCTCGATCCCGGCGAGGGGGCCGATAACGATGCTGGCACCGCCCTCGATCAGCAGGCGCGCCTTCGCGACCACGGATTCCGGGGTTCCGTCCGTGGACTCGATCATGGCCTCGATGGGCCGCTCGCCGTTGCTCTCCTCGTACTCCTTCATGGCCAGTTCGTGGCCGCGCAGGGCATCCTGCCCGAGCGGCTTGAACGCGCCTTCGAGCGTGGCGAGCACGCCGATCTTCAGGGTGTCGGTCTCGGCATTCGCCTGAATGCCGACCAGGAGCGAAGCGGCGACCAGGACGACGCCTGCGATGCGGCGTGGTCCGCGCGGTGCGCGAGCGCGCACTCGCCCCAGGCGCCCGCTCTCCGAGCGTGGCGGCGCCTTCGTCACGCTGTGCCAATCATGCTAACGTGTTCGCAACCCGCTGTATTCAAGCAACTGCCGTGCGTATCGCGTCGCGCGCGGCGCCGCCGCAAGACCTTATAGCGGCCCGCACCGGCCATGGCCATGCGTGCGTCGCGAGGGCTGATCCGCCGGCCACATCACATGAAGCCGCGACCTTCATGCGCCGTGGGAGCGTCGACGAGGGGGAGCCGCTGCGGCTCGCCTTCGTCGTCATTCCCAGGGGAGCCGGCCCGGGGGCCCGGTAGAGGTCGGCTGTCCCGCTGGTTTGCAAACGCTTCAAGGCATTGGCGAGTCGCGGCGGGCAGCACCCTGGTGCTGGCACTCTTTCTGGTTGTGTTCCCTTCTCCCCTTCGCGCAGCGGTGGACGTCGAGCTCCAGTTCGTCCTGAACACCTTCTCGTTCCTCTTCTGGGGAGCGCTGGTCATGTGGATGTGCGCGGGCTTCACGATGCTGGAGGCGGGCTCGGTCCGCACCAAGAATTCTTCGGTCATCTGCCTGAAGAACATCGGCCTCTATTCCATTGCCGGGCTGACCTACTACCTCGTCGGCTACAACATCATGTTCACGGGCGTGGAGGAGGGAGGCTGGTTCGGCTCGCTGGTTCCCTTCTACGGCACGAGCGAGGCGGAGAGGGCCCTCCTGAGCGGCGAGGGAGCGATCGGCGATGCGTCCGCACGCGTTCTCGAACGCGGCCATGCGGCAATGTCCGAGTGGTTCTTCCAGATGGTCTTCCTGGCGTCGTCCGCCTCGATCGTGTCGGGCACGCTGGCGGAGCGCGTCAAGCTCGGCTCGTTCTTCGTCTTCATCGTGGTGCTGACGGGTGTCATCTACCCGATCGTCGGCGCCTGGACCTGGGGCGGCGGCTGGCTGAACGCCATGGGGTTCGTGGATTTCGCCGGCTCGACCGTCGTGCATTCCACCGGCGGTTGGGCGGCGCTTGCCGGCGTGCTCGTCATCGGCGCCCGCAGGGGCAAGTTCCGCGCCGACGGCACGGTCAAAGCGACTCCGCCCCGCGATGTTCCGGCCGTGACGCTCGGCGTCTTCATCATCTGGCTGGGTTTCCTGGGCTTCAACGGCGGCTCGCAGCTCGCCCTTGGCGGGGCCATCGACGCGGTGGCGATGAGCAACGTGATCGCCAATACCGTGCTCGGCGCAGCGGCGGGCGTGATAACGGCGGTTCTCCTCTCGCGGCCGCTCCTGGGCCGGGTCGATATGATCGCTTCGCTCAACGGCGCCATCGCGGGGCTGGTCGCGATCACCGCCGGGCCCGACATCGTGGAACACCACTGGGCCGTCATCATCGGTGCCGTAGGCGGCGGCCTGTGCACGTTGGGCGTGAAGACCCTGGAACGTCTCAGGATCGACGACGAGGTGGGGGCGATCCCCGCCCACATGGGTGCCGGAGTCTGGGGGACCATGGCCGTCTGCATCGCGGCGGGCGGAGACCCGCTGGTGCAGCTCGCGGGCGTCGCCGCCGTCGGCGCATTCGTGTTCGGTAGCTCGCTTCTGGTCTGGCGGCTGATCGACTGGACGATCGGCGCCCGCATCACGCGTGGCGTGGAGATACTGGGTCAGGACATCGCCGAACTTGGAATTGAGGCATTCCCCGAGTTTCTCCCCCAGCCGGAAGAACACATTCCTCCGGAGGCCGAGCCGAGGAAGTGAGGCCCTCGGAAGGGGCGCGCGCTCCGCGTCCGATGGCGGACGACGCAACCGGGGCGCTTGAGGCTCGCCAATTCCACGGGTGACCGCCGTGGCCGCAGGGTCTAGGCTACAAACCAGCGGGCTGTCGGCGCGGCGCGAGGCGTTGCGGCTGACGCCTAACCCAGGGAGGAGGCAATCATGGCAAAGACCACGCAGCATCGGAAACAGGGGCCGAGCCGGCGCTCGATTCTCAAGGGCGCTGCCGCAGTGGCCGGCGTCGCGGCCGGCACGAAAGCGTTCGGCGGGTTTCCCACGGTCTGGGCGCAGGACACGAAAGACATCGTGATCAACCATTCGGGAATGTCGTACTCGACGATCATCCAGATCGCCGAGCAGGCGACGGTGGATTTGCCCTTCTCGGTGGAGATGGCCGTCACCGATCACGCCGGCATGCTCAACCGGCTGACGACGCAGTCCGATTCGATCGATGTCGCCGACATCGAGCTCTGGATGCGGGTCATCACCGTGCCGCGCGGCATCTACCAGGCGGTCGATCCCGCCAAGATCACGCACTGGGACAAGACGACGACGCTCTATCGGGAAGGCACGTTCGACGGCAATCAGGTCTCGCGCCAGGGGGTCTCGCCCCATGAGGTGATGTATTTCACCGACGCCGACGCCACTGCGCTTGCCGACGGCACCACCGATTACGCGACCATGACCCCCGGCGTGTTCAATGCCGATACGCTCGGCATCCAGCCGGTCGAGATCGGCCGTCCGATCAACAACTGGCACGAGCTCTTCAACGAGGAGTTCAGCGGACGTGCGGCAGGCATGGATATCCCGCCGATCATGATCATGGACGCTGCGCTCGCCATCGAATCGACCGGCGAATACACCTATGCCGACAAGGGCAACATGACCAAGGAAGAGATCACGATGACCGTCGACCGGCTCATCGATCTCAAGAAGAAGGGCCATTGGCGGTCCATGTGGGGCACCTTCGACCAGTCGGTGCAGCTGATGACCTCGGGCGAGGTGGTGATCCAGTCGATGTGGTCGCCGGCCGTGACGGCGGTGCGCGCAGCGGGCGTGCCCTGCGTCTATCAGCCGCTCGCCGAGGGCTACCGCGGCTGGGGCAACGGCCTTAGCCTGATGAGCCACCTCGAGGGCAAGAGGCTCGGCGCGGCCTACGACTACCTCAACTGGTACTACGACGGCTGGATGGGCGCCTTCATCGCCAAGCAGGGCTACTATCTCGGCGTCTCGGAGACCGCAAAGGCCTTCATGCAGCCCTTCGAGTGGGATTACTGGTACGAGGGCAAGCCGGCGGCCGATACCATCAACGATCCCTACGGCAACCCGATGGAGAAGGCGGGGCACGTCCGCGACGGCGGCTCGTTCTCCAATCGCTTCGGCAACATGGCTTGCTGGAACACGCTGATGGACAACCAGCAGTTCCTGCTCAAGAAGTGGACGGAGCTGCAGACGGCCTGAAGGGCCTGATCACTGAGGGCGGGGCCGGCAGACCGGCTCCGCCACGTCCTTTCACACGATTGGATTCGGTCTCGCGATGAGCAACGGCACCGGCGGGAAGCGGCAGCCGTTCGTGCGGGTGGCTCCGCTCGGCCTGGCGCTGGCAGTTTTCTTCGTGGTGCCGCTGGGCGTTCTGGTGGCGGTCAGCTTCTTCGAGAGCGACATGATCTTCGGCATGAGGCCTGCGCTCACGCCGGAGAGCTACATCGAGCTCTTCACCACCATGAACACGCTCTGGCTCTATCTCAGCACGCTGAAGTTCGCGGCGATCGTCTGGGCGATCACGCTGCTCATCGGCTTCACCATCGCCTATTTCCTGGTGTTCCACGTCCGCTCGCTCCTGATCGCGATCGGGCTCTTCCTGCTTTGCACCGTGCCCTTCTGGACCTCGAACATCATCCGGATGATCTCGTGGATCCCGCTGCTGGGGAAGCAGGGGCTGGTCAACCAGGCGCTGATGGGCCTCGGCATCGTCGACGACCCGGTGGAGTGGCTGCTCTTCTCCGACTTCTCGGTGGTGGTGAGCTACGTCCACCTCTTCACGCTCTTCATGATCGTCCCGATCTTCAACTCGATGGCGCGCATCGACAAGGCGCTGATCGAGGCGGCGCGGGACGCGGGCGCGAGCTCTGTTCGCATCATGTGGGAGGTCATCGTTCCGCTCTCCCGCAGCGGCATCGCGCTCGGCTCGATTTTTGTCATCGTGCTGGTCATGGGCGACTTCTTCATCATCAAGGTGATGAGCGGCGGGCAGAGCGCCTCCGTCGTCTCCGCCATCTTCGAGGACATCAACGTCCTGCTCTATCCGTCCGCCTCGGCGAGCGCGGTGGTGCTGCTGATCGTCGTCGTGATGATGGTGATGGGCGTGCTGCGGGTGGTCAACATCCGCAGGGAGCTGGCGGGCAGCACTTAGGAGAGGGGCATGGCGCGATCCTCAAAGACCCACAAGCCCAGGCCATGGACCTTCTATCCGCTGGCGGCGTTTTTCGGACTCTTCGTGCTCTTCCTCTACGGCCCGATGTTCTGCATCTACATCCTCTCGTTCCAGGGACCGAACGCCTCGCTGGTGTTCCCCATGCAGGGCGTCTCGCTGCACTGGTTCGAAGCGCTCTTCGGCCAGGCGCGCACCGGCGACGTCGGCGGGGCATTCGCACGCTCGTTGCCGCTCGCGCTGATCATCCTCGCAGTCACCGTGCTCTTCTCGGTGGCGGCGGGACTGGCGTTCCGCGCGCGCTTCTTCGGCAACTCGGTGATCTTCTACACGGCGATCGGGAGCCTGGTGGTGCCGGGGCTGGTGCTCGGGGTCGGTATTACGTTGCTGCTCCAGCTCCTGGGCTGGAACGCCCACTGGTACTCCTCGGCGCTCGGCGCGCACCTGACCTGGACGCTGCCCTTCGGGCTGCTGATCATGTTTGCCGTGCTGAGCCGCTTCGACCCGCGCGTCGAAGAGGCCGCGCGCGATCTCGGCGCCAGCAACCTGCAGTCCATGCGCTACGTGATGATCCCGATCCTGCTGCCGGGCATCATCGCGGTGGCGCTCTTCGGCTTCACGCTTTCCTACGACGAGTTCCCGCGCAGCACCTTCACCGTGGGCGCGCGCAACACGTTGCCGCTGGAGATCTGGAGCATGACCACCAACGTCACCTCGCCCGCGCTCTACGCGCTCGGCACCGTGACGACGGCGATCTCCTTCTTCATCATCCTCGTCTCTCTGACCGCCATCGGCCTGATCCAGCGGCGGCGCCAGCGCTCCATGCGGCAGGGACCCAGAGCTTAGACGAGAGAGGCGGGCCGAGGGTTCAGGCCCGCACTTCTCACCAGGGTCATGGTCTGCGCGGTGCTCTCCGGCCGACAGGGCAGGAGCGGCGCGCAGCGCGATGCGGGGACATCGGGCAAGCGTCGCGACGCACGCTGTCGGCCGGAGAGCACCGCCCTTCGGGTCGCGGCCAGGCGTCCGCCCGCGGCGTCGCGGGCCTCAACCGTATTCCCTGATACGCTTTTCGGCCCGCTCCTGGCGGATCGAACGCCTGGGCGCGACGCAGGCCGTGACCCTGGTGAGAAATGCGGGCTAGGCCCGCTGGCGGGTCACCATCCGCTTGGTACCCTCGTAGCGCAGGCTCTTGCAGAGCCGGGCGAAGCCGTCGAGGTTCTCCACGATCCGCGCGAAGATGCAGCCCTGGTTGGGGTGCGGCGTGTCGCCGTACCAGAGCGTGGTGGGGAAGCGCATCCCCGCATGGCGGCCGTAGGCGAAGGTGACCTCCTTGAGCCAGGGGTCCCAGATGAAGTCGCCGGGGGCCATCCGGGTCTGCCGGTTCTCCAGCTCGTAGCCGAGCGCCGGCACCATGTCGATGCGGTCGAGATAGAACGCCGCGTGGCCGAAGAAGGCGCAATGGATGATGTGGGCATCGATCGGCATCATGTCCCAGTAGGCATCGCAGGTCTTGGGTGCTGCGGTCTCCAGCAGCGCGCCGACGCAGACCTCGCCCTCGATCTCGATCTCGAAGCGGCGGAAGCTGTCGGGAATGTCGTTCGGGATTTCGAACTGGTCGTACCACCACTCGTCCCACATCTCGCGCTGAGCAACCGTGTCGACCGGCTTGTCCGCCATGAATGCCTCCTTCGTTTGGGCGCCGTGCGTCCGGGGTGCGACGGTCATGGTACAAAATCGTTGCCGGCACCGGGCAACCTCTTTGCCATGCATTCCAGATGGAGCCGGAGCGCGTCTGCGAACCGGCGTCAGCGTGGACGAGGACGTGCTGATGTGCTACATTGTAGCCCAATAGCACCTCCTCGAGGATCGGATCATGAACACGGTCGTCCGCGCCCGTATAGACGAAAAGACCAAGGACGAGGCCGCTGCCGTGCTGGCCGCGATCGGCCTTACGGTGTCCGACGCCTTTCGCTTGATGATGGTGCGGATCGCCGCTGAGAAGCGACTGCCCTTCGAGCCCCTTGTGCCCAATGACGAGACGATCGAAGCCATGAGAGCGGCTCGGCGCGGCGACTTGATCACCGTCGGCGGCGTGTCTGAGCTGATGGCCGATCTGAATGCGGACGATTAGACGGACCGCTGCATTCAAACGAGACTACAGACGCGAGAAGAGAGGCCGCTTCGCCAAGACCCTCGACCTTGAGGTCAAGAACGTTGTCGCCGATCTGGCAGCCGATCGGCCCCTGCCGCGACGTCATCACGATCACGCGTTGACCGGGCCGTGGAAGGACCATCGCGACTGCCACGTTCGGCCCGATCTGGTCTTGATTTATCGCAAGCCGGATACCCACCATCTCGACCTTGTACGACTGGGCTCCCACAGCGAGCTCGGTCTTTGACCGGAGCGGTATTCGGGTGCAACGAGTGCTCTCTCGATGGATCCGGTATTCGGGTGTTGGAGCGGGGCGCCGATGGTGGAGAGGGCGAGGCCCTTCGACATCGCGAGGGCCTGTTATAATACTGCCCCATGAACCTTCATCGGATGCTCGAGGAGCGCGCGCGGGCCGGCAAGCCCGTGCGCGTCGGACTGATCGGGGCCGGCAAGTTCGGCACCATGTTCCTGGCCCAGGCGCAGCGGACGCCCGGCCTCCACGTGATGGCGGTGGCCGACCTCGACCCCGCCCGGGCAGACGCCGCGCTGGCTCGCGCAGGCTGGGAGGAGGACGAGCGCCGCGCGCGCTCCTTCGCCCAGGCCCTGCAGGGCGGCGGCACCCACGTCTGCGACGACGGGTTCGCGCTGATCGCGGCGGACGGCCTGGATGTCGTCATCGACGCGACCGGGCACCCGGCGGCGGGCATTGCCCATGCCCGCGCCTGCTTCGCGGCCGGGCGCCATGTGGTGATGGTCAACGTCGAGGCCGACGCGCTCGCCGGGCCGCTGCTCGCAAGGGAGGCGGCGGCGGCCGGCGTGGTCTACTCGCTCGCCTACGGCGACCAGCCGGCGCTGATCGCGGAGATGGTGGACTGGGCGCGGGCTTCGGGCCTCGACGTCATCGCCGCCGGCAAGGGGACGCGCTACCAGCCGGGCTTCCACCACGTGACGCCCGACGATGTCTGGACCCACTACGGGCTCACGCCGGCGGAGGCCGAGGCCGGCGGCATGAACCCGCAGATGTTCAACTCCTTTCTCGACGGCACCAAGTCGGCGATCGAGATGGCCGCCGTCGCCAACGCGACCGGGCTCACGCCTGCGCCGGAGGGGCTCTGCTTCCCGCCTTGCGCGACCGACGAGCTGCCCTCCGTGCTCAGGCCGCGCGCAGACGGCGGCACGCTGCACCACAAGGGCCAGGTCGAGGTGATCGCGAGCGAGAGGCGCGACGGCAGCGGGATCGACGCGCACCTGCGCTGGGGCGTCTACACGGTGTTCGAGGCCGGCACGGACTATGTCGCAAACTGCTTCCGCGAATACGGGCTCTGCACCGATTCCACCGGGCGCTACGCCTCGATGTACAAGCCCTATCACCTGATCGGGCTGGAGCTTGGCATCTCGGTGGCGTCCGCCGCGCTACGCGGCGAGCCCACCGGCGCACCGACCGGCTTCCGCGCCGACGCGGTGGCCTGCACCAAGGCGCATCTGCAGGCCGGCACGCGGCTGGATGGGGAAGGGGGCTACACCGTCTACGGCCGGCTGATGCCGGCGGCGGCGAGTTTGGCGGGCGGCCACCTGCCCATCGGCCTCGCCCACGGCGTCAGGTTGACCCGCGCGGTCGAGCCCGACACGCCGCTGACCTGGGCCGATGTGAGCGCCGACGAGGACGATGCGGCGGCAGAGGCGGTGCGCGCGCGGCGCGCGATGGAGGCGGCGTTCGCGCCGGATGGGCCCGGCGCAGCGGCGAGCGCCTGAGGGAGGAGACGGTGCCCGGGCATCTTTCCGCCGAGGCCGTGGCCCAGTACGAGCGCGACGGCTTCTACTTCCCGATCCGGGCGATCCCGGAGGCGGAGGCGCGCGCGATTCGGAGCGATGTGGAGGCCGCCGAGCGTCACCTCGCGGCCCAGGGCGAACGCTTGCGCCATCGTCCCCACCTGCTGGTGACCGCGCTCGACCGCCTGATCCGCAACGAGAGGGTGCTGGATGCGGTGGAGGATCTGCTCGGCCCCAACCTCCTTTGCTGGACCTCGCTCTTCTTCACCAAGGACGCGCACGACCCGGCCTTCGTCTCGATGCACCAGGACTCGACGTACTGGGGCCTCAGCAGCCTCGAGGTGGTGACCGCCTGGATTGCGCTCTCGCCCAGCACCGTGGAATCGGGCGCCATGCAGTTCGCGCCCGGCACCCACAAGCTGGACCAGATCGCCCACCGCGACACCTTCCAGGAGCACAACATGCTCACGCGCGGCCAGATCGTCGACCACGAGGTGGACGAAGACGAGGCCGTCGATGTCGTGCTGCAGCCGGGCGAGGCCTCGCTGCACCACGTGCGCCTGATCCACGGCTCCGGCCCCAACAACTCCGGCGACCGGCGCATCGGCTTCGCCATCCGCTACATCCCCACCCATGTGAGGAACGTGGTCGGGCGCGACTTTGCGGCGCTGGTGCGGGGCGTCGACGACTACGGGTATTTCGATGCCGAGCGCCGGCCAGAGCGTGACCTGGAGCCCGAGGCGCTGGCGGCCTACGAGGCCGCGAACGCGAGCCACAACGCCGTGCTCTACGCGGGCGCGGCACAGATGCGGGGCTGATCTGCGGCCCGCTTCGGCCCCTTCCTCCCCACGCACCGTGGCGCGATGCGCAGCACGCGGTGACCCTCGGTTGAGGGGGGCGAGCGTCGGCGTCGCGGCTGCCGGCTTGCCAGGGGCATCCCGCTCGTCCCGCTCAATCCCGGCGAATCCCGCCAACAAATTTCTTTGGGCAGACTTGCCGGGGCGCGACGATGGGGGGCGAGGCCGCGACGCACTGCGCTTTGCCGCCACCCCTGGCCGGGGGAGACCGTAGAGCGATGAAGGGCAGCTCCCTGCTCTGGACACCCTTTCGCCTCGGCGGGATCGAGCTTCGCAACCGCATCGTTCTACTGGCCCACTGGAACGGGCTCGACGCGCCGGACGGGACGCCGACGGAGGACCTCGCCGCCTACTACGAAGCGCGGGCCAGGGGCGGAGTCGGTCTCATCGTGACCGGCAGCCACGCCATGCATCCCTCCGGCCAGATGAGCCCGAACTACGGCCGGGCGTGGGATCGAGACGCTATTCCCGCCTACCGGCGGATCGTCGATGCGGTGCATCCCCATGGCGCGCACGTCTTCGCCCAGCTCAGCCATGCCGGGCACACCAGCCTCGAACACCCGCCGAAGGAGCTCTGGGCGCCCACCCAGATGCCCGAGCCCTATTCGCGCTACAACACGGTCGAGATGGGGCCGGCGGAGATCGAGGCGGTGGTCGAGGGGTTCGCGGCGTCGGCGGTCAACATGCGCGATGCGGGCTACGACGGGGTCGAAATCAAGCTCGGCCACGACGGCCTGCTGCGCAGCTTCGTCTCGCCCTTCTTCAACCGCAGGGAGGACGCCTACGGCGGTTCCTTCGAGAAGCGCATGCGCCTCCCCCTCGAAGTGCTGGCGGCGATACGGGAGGCGGTCGGCCCCGACTGGCCCATCTCGGTCCGCCTCTGCCTGCACGAGTACACCCCCTTCGGCTACGACCTCGACTACGGCCTCGAGATCGGCCGCGCTCTTGCGGCAAGCGGGCACGTGGATCTCTTCTGCTCCGACGCGGGAACCTTCAGCAGCTTCTGGATGGAGATTCCGCCGTCGGCGGTGCCGCAGCTTGTCTTCAACGACCTGAACGCCGCTCTCAAGCGCGCGACCCCGATACCGGTAGTCGCCTTCGGCCGGATCAAGAACCCCGTGGACGCAGAAGGGATTCTCCAACAGGGCGATGCCGACCTCATCGGTATGGCGCGCCAGCTCATCGCGGACCCGGAGCTGCCCAACAAGGTTCGGGACGGCCGGCTCGGCGAGGTGCGGCCCTGCATCGCCGGCAACGTATGCCTCCATCAGATCGCACAGCGGGACCCGATCCGCTGCGCGCTGAACCCTGCGGCCGGGCAGGAACGCAGGCTGGGTGCACTCACGCCCGCCGCCGCGCCCCGTCTCGTGGCGGTGGCGGGCGGCGGTCCGGCCGGGCTGAGCGCTGCGGTGACCTTGGCCGGCCGCGGCCACCGCGTCACCCTCTTCGAGCGTGAGAATGAGCCGGGCGGCCTCATCCGGCTCGCGGCGCGGCAGCCGCTGCACGCCGAGATCGGCGAATCGGTCGAGCATCTTGCCTCGGAGGCGGCGCGCCTCGGGGTCGATATCCGGCTGGGGGCGGAGGCGAGCGTGGATACGATCGAGGCGCTCGGCCCCGACGCGGTGATCGTCGCCACCGGCTCGCGTCCCTACCTGCCGGGGCGCGACTCCCGCGACGGTGCGAGCCCGCCCGTTGCGGCGGAGGGCATGTGGGCCTCGATGGGCGGGCTCATCCCGGGCCTTGCGGACGACCCCAGGGTGGTATCGGTCGACGACGTGATGACGGGACGCATCGAAGCGGGGCAGAGCGTCGTGGTGCTCGATCGCAACGCGCACTGGGAGGCGTGCGGCACCGCCGAGTTCCTGCTGGAGGGGGGGCGGCGGGTCGAGTTCGTGACGCCGCTCGGGGCGGCCGGCGTGGACCTCGAGCCGGGCAACGCTCCGCTCTTCTATCAGCGCGTCCGCCCAAAGGGGCTTCGCATCACGGTGCACGCGGACATCAGCTCGATCGGGCCGGACGGTGTGGTCGTCGTCGACGTCCACACCGGCGAGGATCGGACCCTCCGCGATGTCGATACGATCGTGCTGGCTATCGGGCGCCGCTCGAACGACGCGCTCTACTGGGCGTTGCGGGAGCGGCTGCCCACCTTCCGCATCGGAGACTGCCGGGCGCCGCGCCTTCTCGACAACGCGATCCACGACGGCGACGCCATCGGGCGCGAACTCGATGCGCGGCTCGACGGAGCCGGGTGAGCGCACCCGGACGGAGGAACATATGACGGACCTGTCCCTCGCCTACACGCCAGCGACGACGCTTGCCCGGCTTATCGGAGAGAAGACGGTCTCGCCCGTCGAGGTGGTGCAGAACAGCCTCGCCCGCATCGAGGAGGTGAACGGCGCGCTCAACGCCTTCTGCTTCACCTATCCGGAAGAGGCGCTGGCTCAGGCGCGGGAGGCCGAGCGCGCGGTCATGGCGGGAGAGGCGCTCGGGCCGCTGCACGGCGTGCCGATCGCCATCAAGGACCTGACGCCGACCAAGGGGAAGCGGACCACGCTCGGCTCCATGATCTATGAGAACTGGGTGCCGGATTTCGACGTGCCCATCGTCGAGCGCCTGCGCGCCGCCGGCAGCATCCTGGTGGGCAAGACCGCGACGCCCGAGTTCGCCTATGCCGGCTTTTGCAAGAGTGCGCTCTGGGGCGACACCAACAATCCCTGGGATACGACGCGCTCGCCGGGGGGCTCGTCGGGCGGATCGGGGGCGGCGGTCGCGGCCGGCTGCGTGCCTCTCGCCGAGGGGACCGACGCGGGCGGTTCGGTTCGCATTCCGGCGGCCTACTGCGGCACCGTCGGACTGAAACCGACCTTCGGACGCATCCCGCTCCAGATGCTGCCGACCGCGTTCGACGATCTGCTTCACTTCGGCCCGCTCGCGCGAACGGTTGCGGACGCCGCGCTCTTCCTCAGCGTCACCCAGGGGCCCGACGACCGCGATTTTCTCTCGTTGCCTGCAGGTCCCGAGATCCAGGTGCCCCCGCCCTCTGATATCCGGGGTCTCAGGCTCGCGGTGAATTACGACTTCGGTTTCTACGCCATCGACGACGACGTGCGTGCCCAGACCCGGGAGGCCGCACGCGCGCTCGAGGACGCCGGCGCCACGGTGGAGGAGGTGGAGATCGCCTGGACCCGCGACGTCATCGATCGCTGGGTCGATCACTGGGGCGTGTTGCAGGCCGCCTGCTTCGGCCAGCATCTCGGTGAGTGGCGCGATCAGATGGACTCGGTGCTCGTCGCCTACATGGACAGGGGCCTCGCCATGAGCGCGGTCGACTTCAAGAATATCGAGATCTTCCGCACGCAGATGTGGGAGGACCTGAGGCCGATCTTTGCCGCGTACGACGCGCTGCTGACGCCCACCTGCGCGCAGCCGCCCCCGCCGAACGACAAGCTCGATCCTGACTATTATCGGGTCGACGAGCAGGGGCGCTTCTGCGGGCTCTACATGACCTACCCCTTCAACTTCCTGCACCAGTGCCCGGCGCTCGCGGTGCCCTCCGGCGTCACGGCGTCGGGGCTGCCGACCAGCCTGCAGATCGTGGGCCGGCGCCACGACGACAACAGCGTGCTGCGGATCGGGGCCGCGCTCGAAGCTGTCCGTCCCTGGGCCGGGCGCACACCGCCGCTGTAGGCCTCCGGACCTCGATGATTGGACGCGCCCGCATTGCGCTTTGACGCAGCCTTGGGCATAAACGCGGCGCGTTCGTTGGGAGCGAGGCGACAGTCATGCGGCGCTCACGGTACTTCCTGCCGACCCTGAGAGAGAACCCGGCCGAGGCGCAGATCGTCTCGCACCGGCTGATGCTGCGCGCCGGCATGATCCGGCAGTCGAGCGCCGGCATCTACAGCTGGCTGCCGCTCGGCCACCGGGTGCTGCGCAAGATCGAGCAGGTGGTGCGCGAGGAGATGGATGCCGCCGGCTGCCAGGAGATCCTGATGCCGGCGATACAGCCGGCCGAGCTCTGGGAGGAGAGCGGCCGCTACCACGATTACGGCAAGGAGATGCTGCGCATCACCGACCGGCACGAGCGCCCGATGCTCTTCGGCCCCACCCATGAAGAGGTCGTAACCGATATCTTCCGGAGCTCCGTGCGCAGCTACCGCGACCTGCCGCAGAACCTCTATCAGATTCAGTGGAAATTCCGGGACGAGCTGCGCCCGCGCTTCGGCATCATGCGCGGCCGCGAGTTCTACATGAAGGACAACTACTCCTTCGACATCGACCATGCCGGCGCCGTGCGCTCCTACAACAAGATGTTCGTGGCCTACCTGCGCACCTTCGCCCGGCTCGGGCTCACCTCGATCCCGATGCAGGCGGAGAGCGGGGCCATCGGCGGCGACTACAGCCACGAGTTCATCGTGCTCGCGGATACGGGCGAGAGCGCCGTCTACTGCGACCGCGCCTGGCTCGACACCGACCCGCTTGCGCTGGGGATCGACTACGAGGCCGACCTGCAGCCCGTCGTGGACGAGTGGACCCGGCTCTACGCCGCGACCGACGACAAGCACGACCCCGCCGCCTGCCCGGTGCCCGAGGATGCGCTCTACCAGGGGCGGGGCATCGAGGTCGGCCACATCTTCTATTTCGGCACCAAGTACTCGAAGGCCATGGGCGCCACGGTGAACGACCCGGAGGGCGCCGAGGTCGCGGTCGAGATGGGCTCCTACGGGATCGGCGTCTCGCGCCTTGCGGGCGCGATCATCGAGGCGAGCCACGACGAGGCCGGCATCATCTGGCCCGAGGTCGCGGCCCCCTTCAAGGTGGGCCTGATCAACCTGCGCGTGGGCGATGCAGGATGCGACGAGGCCTGCGAAGCGCTCTACAGGCAGCTCGTCGAGGCGGGAGTCGAGGTGCTCTACGACGACCGGGACGAGCGCGCGGGCGTCAAGTTCGCCGAGATGGAGCTGATCGGGCTGCCCTGGCAGGTCGCGATCGGCCCGCGCGGCGTCAAGTCGGGCACGGCGGAGTTGAAGGCGCGGGCCGGCGGCGAGGCCGAGGTGCTCTCGTTCGAGTCGGTGTCGGCACGCCTGATAGAAGGCTAGCGACCGACACGCATGTTCTCAGCCTTCGAACGCCTCGTCGCGTTTCGCTACCTGCGCGCCCGCCGGCAGGAAGGTCTCGTCTCGGTCATCGCGGCGTTCTCGCTGATCGGCATATTCCTGGGCGTCGCCACGCTCATCATCGTCATGTCGGTGATGAACGGCTTCCGCGAGGAGCTGCTGACCCGGATTCTCGGCCTAAACGGCCACATGACGACCTATGCCTTCGAGGAAGGCTTTACCGACTTCGATACGCTCGCGGGACGCATCCAGGCGGTGGACGGCATCGTCGCGGTCTCGCCCATCGTCACCGGGCAGGTGATCGCGGCGGCGAACGGCAGGGCCACCTTCGGCCAGGTGCGGGGCGTGCGCGAGGCTCACCTTGAGGCGCGGCCCTTGCTGATGGAGAACGTGGTCGGGGGCACGCTCGACGGTTTCGCCGCCGGCGAAGGCGTCGTGATCGGCAACCGCATGGCCCGCAAGCTCGGCGTCGGCGTAGGCGATTCGATCACGCTGCTCTCGCCGGAAGGCCGAACCACCCTGATGGGGTCGGTGCCGCGCTCGCGCGCCTACGCCGTGGCGGCGACCTTTGACATCGGCATGTTCGAGTACGACTCCACCTTCGTCTTCATGCCGCTCGATCTGGCTCAGATCTATTTCAGGAAGAAGGGCGCGGTCACCGCCATCGAAATGACGGTCGCGGACCCCGAGCGCATACGCGAGGTCGAGGCGGCGGTGAAGCAGGTCGTGGGCAGTCAGGGCTGGATCGTCGACTGGCGCCGGGCCAACGCGCAGTTCGTCAACGCGCTCCAGGTCGAGCGCAACGTCATGTTCGTGATCCTGACCCTGATCGTGCTGGTGGCCGCCTTCAACATCATCGCCGGGCTGATCATGGTGGTGAAGGACAAGGGCCGCGACATCGCGATCCTGCGAACCATGGGGGCGACGCGCGGGCAGATTCTGCGCATCTTCTTCATGAACGGCGCGGCGATCGGGGTGGCGGGGACGGTGCTGGGGGTCGGGGGCGGCATCGCCTTCGCCGCCAATATCGACACCATCCGGGTGTGGCTGGAGGGCTTGACCGACACGGCGCTCTTCCCGGCCGAGATTCGCTTCCTCTCCCAGCTCCCGTCGCGGACCGATCCGACCGAGGTGGTGATCGTGGCGGCGATGGCAATCGGCCTCTCGTTCCTGGCGACGATCTATCCGGCGTGGCGGGCGGCGCGGCTCGATCCCGTGGAGGCGCTCCGCTATGAGTAGCCCCCATGAGAGCATCGCGCCCTCGCTCGAGCTGCGCGAAGTGGTGCACACCTTCTATCAGGCGGGCAGCGCCATCGAGGTGTTGAAGGGCGCCTCGCTCTCAGTCTTGCCGGGCGAGATGGTGGCGCTGGTCGGCCCGTCTGGCGCCGGCAAGTCGACGCTGCTCCAGATCGCCGGACTGCTGGAGCGGCCGGGTGCCGGCGCGGTCGCCATCGCGGGCGAGCGCTGCGAGCGCTTGCCGGACCGGCGCCGGACCAGACTCAGGCGCGAGCGTTTGGGCTTCATCTATCAGTTCCACCACTTGCTGGCCGAGTTCTCGGCGTTGGAGAACGTGGTGCTGCCGCAGATGATCGCAGGCCGCTCCAAGCGCGTGGCGCGGGAGCGGGCACGGGAGCTGCTGGGGCGCCTCGGGCTCGATGAGCGCGAGGGGCACCGGCCGTCTCGCCTCTCGGGCGGTGAGCAGCAGCGCGTCGCCATCGCGCGCGCCATCGCCAACGAGCCGGCGGTGCTGCTCGCGGACGAGCCCACCGGCAACCTCGACCACGAGACGGCGGACTCGGTGTTCGCGGCGCTTCTCGATATCGTGCGCACGACCGGGCTTGCTGCGCTCGTCGCGACCCACAACACGGCGCTGGCCGAGCGCATGGACCGGCGGCTCGCGTTGGAGAACGGCGTCCTCGTCACGCTCTGAACCGATGACCTCAGATCCAGGAAACGCGCCCGTGCTGCTCGTGACCCACGTCACGGCCTTCGACGTGGGCGCGATCCCGGACCTGCTCGCCGACCAGGGGCGCCCGGTGCGGGTCATGCGGGCCAACAAGGGCGAGCCCTTTCCGCAAGATGTCGAATCGCTTGGCGGCGTGGTCAGCTTCGGCGGGCCGCAGAGCGCGAACGACGATCACGTCGACTACGTGCGCGCCGAGCTCGACTGGATGCCGCGCGTGATGGCGGCCGGTATGCCGCTGCTCGGCATCTGCCTCGGCGGCCAGATGGTGGCGCGCACCTTGGGAGCCACGGTGGGGCCAGACCCGGACGGGCTCTACGAGTTCGGCTACTACCCGATCGAGCCGGTGGACGGTGCGGCCGAAGAGCTGGCCCTCGACGGGACGCTCAACGTGGCGCATCGCCATGGCGAGGCGTTCACGATCCCCGCCGGCGCGCGCAGGCTCGCGCGGCGCGACGTGTTCGAGAACCAGGCGTTCCGCTACGGGGCGACGACCTGGGGCGTGCAGTTCCATCCCGAGGTCAACGACAGGGTGCTGGGGCGCTGGCTCGACTGCGATCCGCCGCCGGAAGACCTGGAGCGCAGCGGCGCGCAGACGGTGGCGGTGCAGCACGCCAATCACGCGCGCCACCATCGGGCGATGCACGACTGGCTCGGGCGCTTCCTCGCGCTCTGGCTGGCCAGTGCGGAGCGCTGACGTGGTCAGGAGCCTGATCGTCGGCGTGACCGGCGCGAGCGGCGCCGTCTACGGCGTGCGCATGCTGGAAGCGCTGCACGAGACTCCGGTCGAGACCCATCTCGTGGTCAGCAAGTGGGGGCAGCGGACGCTGGAGCACGAGACCGGCCGGAGGCTCGAGGACCTGCGTGCGCTCGCGGACCACCACTACGGCGCGGGCGACATGGCCGCCCTGATGTCGTCGGGCTCGGCGGCCATCGACGGCATGGTGATCGCGCCCTGCTCGGCGCGGAGCCTGGCGGCGATCGCCTGCGGGCTGAGCGAGAACCTGATCCATCGGGCCGCCGACGTCATGATCAAGGAGCGCCGGCCGCTCGTGCTCATGGTGCGCGAGACCCCGCTCAGCGCCATCCACCTGGAGAACATGCTCAAGCTGGCGCGGCTCGGGGTGACGATCCAGCCCCCCGTTCCGGCCTTCTACAACGAGCCGGGATCGATCGACGAGATCGTCGACTACACCGTCGCGAGGGCCTTGGATCAGCTCGGGCTCAAGCTCGATCTGGGCAAGCGCTGGCGTGGCGAGCTTGCGCGCCGGGTCGTTTCGTCAGAGGGCTGATGCAGGTCGGGGGCCGGCTTGAGCTCTTGTCGCTCACGGCAGCGGGCCTGCGGCCCGCGCCTCCGCGTCGCGCGTCCACGCGCGCGTAGGCGCACGATGTGCGCCGCATAAGCGGCGGGCCCCGGGATCAGAACGTGTGGGCTGCCGCGATTGCGATGGCCCGCTCGATATCGGCGATGGCGCCGGCCATCTCGCGCCCGATCAGGTCCATCTTGCGGAGCTGCTCGAGGCGGGGCTCGACCCGGTCGATTTCCCGCTTCGAGTAGATCGTCCGCAGGATGTTGCAGCTATCGACGAGGCAGATGAGCGCGACATCGCGCGGGTCGGGAATCTCGTCCGAGAAGAGCACGTCCGAGATTCGCTTCTTCGCCTCCTGCTCGACCTTGCCGTCGATGGTCGGGTAGCGGCGGGAGCGAAACACCCAAAGAAACTTCTCTTCCTGGCGCTGCAGGACACCGCGCTCCACCAGCTTTTCGAGCGCGGTCGCCCGAATTGTCGCTTCGTGGCTGGCGGATGCCTCCTCGGCGGAGAGAGTCTCGATCCAGGCCCTGCTGTCGGCGACGCCTTTCTCGCCCGCGATTCGGGCCAGCGTGCGGTCGAGCAGGGAGTCGCCCGTCGGGTCGGAATTGATGACCACCAGCTGCTCGGGGTCGGTATCGATCCGGTTCGCGAACGCCAGGTCCATGAGGACCGCACCCGTGAGTGCGCGGTTGAGCGTGTGCTCGCTCACCGGCAGGAAGGTGCCGTTCTCGTCATGGAGAAGGAGCACCATGATCTCTTCGTAGAATGTCAGCATGAAAGCGTTTCCCGAGGGTCAGGGTGAGGGCCGGCGGCTCGGGGAGCCGCGCCTCAAGCGACCGCGGCGAGCGCAGCCTCGTTCGTTTCGTGGCACTCGATGATCGCCAGAAATCCGCTCATCTCCATGACCGACCGACACTCGGGCTGCAGGGCCGCCATAGCCAGCTTCCCGCCTCCTTGCTGGCACTTTCGGGCGCTGACGAGCAGGACCCGCAGGCCGGCGCTGCTGACGTAGCCCATCTGGCTGCACTCCAGCACCAGTCGCACGTCGCCACGCTCCACGATTGCGGAGACTCTGGCTTCCAGGTCCGGCGCAGTCATTCCGTCCAACCGGCCGTTGAGGGAGACGACGACCGCCGTTCCCTCTGTCCGTTCCTCGATTTCCATCGCGGCCTCGCTCTCCGCTTTGGGTTGCTCGCGCCAACAGACGCGGGCGGCAAAGATACGCTGTTAGAGTCGTTCTCTGCAATGGTCACACGCTGCCGCCGTCACGCCAGAGTCGGGGCCAGCTGAGACCCAGGAGGAGGGCGGCGACCAAGCCCTCCGCCGCGACGATGCGCACGGCATTGGCGCCGCCGAAGAGCTCGCCCATGAGCCCGATATTGGTGAACCCGATCACGCCCGCACCGATCGTGAGCGAGAGGATGCCGAGCATGCGGCCGCGCATCTCCGGCGGCGCCATCCCGTATATCAGGACGGTTTGCATGGTGGAGAAGCCGGCTGCGCCGAGCCCCACGAAGAAGATCACGATCGCCATCGGCGCGGTCTCCGTCATCCAGCTCGCGACAAAGGCCAGGGCGGAGTAGCTCGCGGTGCCGAAGAAGTAGAAGCGGCGGTATGCGCCCGGCCGGACGCCGATGGCGGCGATCAGCAGTGCCCCGGTGAAGGCGCCGCCGCCCTCCAGCGCGGCGAGGCCGCCGATGGCGGCGGCGTTCAGGCCGAGGTTCTCCGTGCCGATGACCGGGATCATCGAGACGAAGGGGAAGCCCCAGATGTTGAAGATCACCGTGACGTAGAGGATGCGGCGGATTTCCGGCTCGCGGGCGAGGAAGCGGAAGCCTTCTCGCAGGTCGCCGAGAAGCCGTGCCGAGCGCTGGCCCGCGCCGGACGCGAAGGCCTTCGGCAGACCCGGTGTCAGCATCAGGCACAAGGCGTAGAGCGCCGCGGCCAGGCCGAAGGCGCCGCCGAGACCGAGCCACTGGTAGAGCAGGCCGCCGAAGAGCGGGCCGATCAGCCGCATGGCGTTGCTCGTGGCGCTGTCGAGGCTCATGCCGGCGGCGATTCGGTCCGCGCCCGCGACGTCGCCGATCATCCGCCGGCGGACGGGCATGTCCGTGGTCCAGACGACGCCGGAGAGGAAGGTCGCCAGCGCGATGTGCCAGTAGGCGGCGATGCCCGAGAGCGCGAGGGCGAGGACGGCGAGCGAGACCAGCGCCGCGAGCCCGAGCGAGCTGTAGAGCAGAATTCGCGGGGACACGCGGTCGGCGAAGGTGCCGACGATGGAGCCGAACACGGCCAGCGGCATCATCCGCAGGATGACGAGCAGCGCCACCAGCACCGGCGATCCGGTGGTCTCCACGGCGAAGATGCCGACCACCAGGAGCTCCAGCCAGCGGGAGCCCATGCTGAGGAGGCCGATGAGCCAGAGGCGCAGATAGAGCGGGTCGCCCAGGAGCTCGGTCAGCCGGCGCGGCAGGATCATCGATGGCGACTCGCGTGGGGCGGCAGGGTTGAGGGGAGAGCGGGCCAGCGGGTGGCCCGGTCGGGCAATGGAACACGGGGCGCGCAAAGCGCCGGCGCCCCGGTACTATGCCACGAACCGGGGCGGACTGGGGGACAGCGGTCTGGTTGTCGCGAATCGGTGCGTAGTCTCGCCTCGCGGCATTGATTTCATTGCAATCAATGCCTACATTCTTGAGAGTTGAGAGGGAGAGGGTGGCGCAATGGCAAGCATTACGATTCGCAACCTCGATGATGGCGTGAAGTCGCGGCTGAGGATACGCGCGGCCGAGCACGGACGGTCCATGGAGGAAGAGGCCCGGTTGATCCTGCGGGATGCGGTCGGGGCGGAAGCCGGGGCGGACAACCTTGCCAGTGCCATTCGCGCGCGCTTCGCGCCTTTTGGCGGGGTAGAGCTCGAACTTCCGCCGCGGGAGGCCATGCGTGAGCCGCCCAGCTTCGATTGACGGCTGTCGATGTTCGTCCTGGACACCAATGTCGTCTCCGAGCTGATGCGCCCGGCGCCGGAGCCGGCCGTTGAGGCATGGGTGACGTCGCGTCGGGCGGGGGACATGTATTTGTCGGCCGTCAGCGAAGCGGAGCTCCGCTACGGGGTCGCGATCATGCCTGCAGGCCGACGACGGGACGCGCTTGCGGCCGCGGTCGACGGTCTGGTGCGGGAGGACTTCGCCGGTCGGGTGCTGCCTTTCGACAGCGTGGCGGCGCAGGCCTACGCGGAAATCGCCGCCACGCGCCGCAGAGCCGGCCGGCCAGTCTCCCAAGCAGATTGTCAGATCGCGGCAATTGCGCGGGCGCGTGGCTTTGCAATGGCCACGCGCAACGTACGCGATTTCGCCGGCATGGGTATCGAGGTCGTCGACCCGTGGGAGGGTGCGTGAAGGGTGTCACCGAGACGCGCGCGGCTGCGTCGGAGGAGTTGGCGCACTTGTGAGCGCGGGTGACGAGCGCCCCCCAGGGAGCCAGGCGTCCGCGCGGCAGCCGTGTCAGTGGATCAGTTTTTCCAGGTCGAAGTCAGGCGTCGTGGGCTCGGTCAAGAGCTCGGCGTAGGCGGCGGGTCGCCGAGCATGCGGACCCCAGATTGCGTTCTCGCGGTAGGCCCGGATCTCGTCGAGGTTGAAATCGCAGTAGTAGATCCCCGGCTCCTCGCCGGCCTCCAGGATCAATGTTTCTCGAGTCTCGCCCTGCCCGTTCTTCTCCCCGCCCAGGCTGAAGGCCATCGGCACGATGCCGAGTGAGTGACCGTTGCCTTCAGGGTGGGACACCGGATAGTTGGTCATCGCGAGCGCGATCATGTTTTCGAACGCCCGGGTCTTCATCTGTGCGACCCGGTGCTCTTCGAAAAGGCACGCGTTCGGGACGAGCACCAGCTCGGCCCCCTTGATGGCCAGGATGCGCGCGCTCTCCGGATTCTCGCGGTCGTAACAAATCATCGCCCCGACCTCCAGCGGACCCTTGTCCGTTTCGAGGGTCGCAACGTCGAATCCCTTGCCTGGCGCGATCAGACGCTCGTTGGTGAACGCGCAGGTGTGGACCTTCGCGTAGCGAAGCACGATCTCGCCCGAACCGTCGATCAGGGCGAGGAAGTTGCGCGGACCCGAAGGGTGAGCCTCCAGGAAGGTCAGGCCGATCGCGAGACCGGTCTCGGCCGCAAGGTCGCGGTAGGCGCGGACGAACTCGGACTCCTCGCTCAGGGCGGTCTGGCGCCAAGCCTCCGTGGCGATGGCATCGTCGGCGTTCGGGAGCGCATAGCCGTGGCTCCAGACCTCGGGAAGGAGGGCGATGTCGGCTCCCTTCGCGCGCGCTTCGCGGCATGCCGCAAGGCCCGATCGAAGATTCTCCCCGACGGCGGTGCTGGTACTGAGTTGCAACAGTGCGACGCGGATCACGCTCATCGCTCCTCTCCAGCTTGAGATATAATTCGGGCTCTAATCATCTACCGCGAATTGCATCAGTCATAAATCGGGAACGAGTCTCGGCTCCCACCGGTCGAGGAGGGCGGGTGGCACCTGCCTGCGCTTGTCTGCCGATAGCGCATGGTCAATTGTCCCGCCAACACGGCCGCTGGACGCACGAAGGGAGGATTCTGTGCCGAAAATCGACAAGCTGGACATCGACCTGTTCCGCCTGCCGCTGCCGGTGGCGATGGGGGCCGCGGCTGCGGGTGTGATGACCGCCTTCGACATGGTCACGGCGCGGATCACGGACAGCGACGGCGTTGCCGGCGTGGGCTACACCGTGATGCGCACCTTCGGTTCTAATGCACTGACATAGCGTTGCTTTTTCCTCCTGTTCTTGGCCGGGAAGCGCGGATGCGGTCTCCGTTTTCGCCCCGGCTGCAACAGGAAGTGCAGGAGGAATTCCTATGGCAACGCTCCGTCTCAACCAAGGCCGGGTCGATGCGCTCAAACCTCGCAGGTCCGCCTACGACATCCGCGACCGGGAACTCAGGGGCTTCGGCGTCAGAGTCCTGTCCTCGGGCGCCAAGCGCTACTTCATACATAGCCAGCACCAGGGGCGGCGGGTCTGGAAGATGCTCGGCAAGGCCGAGTCCGTCGGCGTGGACAAGGCCCGCGAGCAGGCCAGGGTCATGCTGGCCTCCATCCGGACGGGATTCAGCGACGAGAGTCTGGTTCCGCCCGACACCCCCTTCGAGACGGTCGCCGACGAAGTGTTCCGGCGCTACGCCCGGAACTGGAAGCCGTCGACGCTCAAGGTCAACCAGTGCTACTATCGCAAGCAGATCCTGCCCTGGTTCGAGGGACGCCCGATCACCGGCATCACCGACCGCGATGTCAAGCAGTGGCTCGCCTCCCTTCACGAAACCCCCGTGGCTGCGGACCGCTCGGCCCCCATCCTCTCGGTCATCATGCGCCAGGCCGAGGTCTACGGCTACCGGCCCGAGGGGACCAACCCGTGCACGGGTATCAAGCGCTACCGGCGCCAAGGGCGCGAGCGCTTCCTCTCGACGGCCGAAGTCCGCCGGCTGGGTGAGGTGCTGGCGAGCCATGAGGCCGACCACCCGCAGGCCGTGGCGATCATACGCCTGCTGCTGCTCACCGGATGCCGCAAGGGCGAGATCATCTCCCTGAATTGGTCCTACTACCGCGAGGGCAAGCTGTTCCTGCCCGATAGCAAGGTCGGGCCGCGCACGATCTGGCTCTCGTCCCCTGCGCGCGCCATCCTCGACAGTCTGCCCCGCACAGCGGTTTGGGTCTTCCCCTCGCCGCGAACGAGCGGGTTTCTGAGCGCGGAGGCCCTCCGTCTGGTCTGGCAGAGCGTGAGGGCGGAGGCGGACCTGCACGATGTCCGCCTTCACGACCTTCGACACACGCATGCCAGCATGGCGCTCGCGCAGGGCGAGACGGTGCTGACCATCGGCCGCCTGCTCGGACACCGCAATCCGACAACGACGCTGAAATACATCCACCTGTCCGACGCCATGGTGCGCGAGGCGGCCGAAGCCGTCGGCGCTGCCCTGGAGGGAGGAGGCTGAGGCATGGCCGCGAAGAGGAGGCGGCTCACCGACGCCAACACCGCCAGGCTGACGCCGGCGGCCAGCGAGTACACGGTCTGGGACACGCGTCAGGCGGGGCTCGGCGTGCGGGTTCGGCCGTCGGGGCACCGGAGCTTCGTGTACTTGCGAAAGGGCGAGGACGGCGTGCGCAGGATCACGCTCGGGCCGGCAGCACTCATGGGCGTCGAGGAGGCCCGGCGCGGGTGTCTCGCCATCGAGAGTGGGGCACGGCCCGACCGGGCGCAGCGCAGCGAGGTCCCGACCTTCGGGGATTTCGTCGCGGGTCCGGGTCGGTCGTGTTTCGAGCGGGGCAAGCCCTCGACGCGCAAGGTCGCGGCCAGGGTCGTCGCCGTGCGCCTGCTTCCCACCTTCGGCTCGTTGCCGCTGGACCGGATCACCCACGCCGCCGTCACCCGCTGGTTCGACGAATGCAGCCGGACCACGCCGGGCGCCGCCAACAGGGCGCTGAACCTGCTCAGCCGGATTCTGAACCACGCGATCGTCTGCGGCCATCTCCAGTCGAACCCGGCGCGTGGCATCAAGTGGAACCCCGGTGCCCAGCTCACCCGCTTCCTCTCGCGCGAGGAAGTCCGCCGTCTTCATCATGCGCTGGATCGCCATGATCGACATGGACGCCTGTCGCGCACGCGGCAGGCGGACGTCATCCGCCTTCTGTTGCTGACCGGCTGCCGGAAGAGCGAAATCCTGACCCTTCGCTGGCAGGACGTGGACGGGGACACGATCAACCTGATCGATGCCAAGACGGGGCCGAGGCGGGTGTTCCTCAATGCGCCGGCCCGCGCCATCCTGGAGCGGCAGCCGCGCTCGGGCAGCGCCTACGTCTTCCCTGCGCCGTCGAACCCCGGCCGTCCGCTGTCGCCCCTCTTGCCGCTCTGGCGTTCGGTCCGCAGGGAAGCCGGGATCGAGGACGTGCGACTCCACGATCTCAGACACACCGTGGCCAGCCACGCCGTTCTTCAAGGCGTTCCGCTGCCGGTGGTGTCCCGCCTTCTTGGCCACAAGCGGCCGAGCATGACGCTGCGATATGCTCACGTCGGCGACCGGGAGACCGAAGCAGCGGCGGAGCGTATCGGTGTCGCAATTGCGCAGACGTTGGACGGTCAAGAGAAAAGCTCGCCGTGCTGACGCGAGGTGCTCGTGCGCCGGAATCGCCATGATGAGCGAGTACGGCGCCGTCCATCGGCAGGTTCATGGGACATTGCAAGCCGGAGACGACGCTGAAACACATGCCTCTGTCCGACGCGATGGTGCGCGATAGCCCCTTCCCGATCCCCTGCGCTCCGGATGCAGATCGGGAAGGGACCCGGTTCGAGCGGTGCCGGCGGGGCAGCATATTCCCGCCACGCCGCCCCGTTGTCGCCGGTCCGCCGGAGAACCATCCAGGCCCGGCCGCCGTCGCCGGCTCCCATCGAGTGGCCATCACCAGCGCAAGCTGGCCTCGAACCCGATCGTGTGCTCGGGCTGTGCGGTGTCGCTCTCCATTCGCGTTGCCTTGAGGCCGAAGGAGACGTTCGCCGCGGTCCGGCCCTCCGGCGTGAGCCGCCAGCCGAGGCTGTAGTCGCGCGCGCCCGTCGCAAGCCCGAGCCCGACATGCGGGCTGCCGGTCCAGCGCCCGCCGAAGGCCGAGAAGCCGTACGCGGCTTCCATCGCCCAGCGGCTGGTGGCTTCGCTGCCCGTGCGGTCCTCCAGCGTCGCCGGCTGGAACAACGCGTCGAGCCCGCCATTGGCCTGTCCGCCGAACTCCTGGCGCAAGGACAGCGACGGCCCCCGCTGCGTCGCCGGGTCCGGGTCGAAGGCCAGCGAGGCAGCATAGCCCCGGTCCTTCAGGTCGTCGTCCCCGTGCGCGATCAGCGTGCGGCCCGAGACATCGAGCGACAGACCGAGCGCCGGATCGACCCAGACGATCCCGCCGCCGATCTCCACCCCGAAGCCGGTCTCGGCATCGCCGCCGTCATGGCGCGCGCCGACTTCGAGCTTGGGCGTCAGATGACCGCCGCCTTCCATGGCGAACCGGTAGCTGCCCTCCAGGCCGAGCCTGAGCCGGGTCGCGTCGGAGTCTGACGCCGCGAGGTCGCGGGTCTTCTCCGACGAGGTCCGCGCCCACAAGGCGTCCGAGGTCAGCGCCAGAGCGGGACCGGAGCCTTCCGCGGGGGCTTCGAGCAGGTCGCCCCTGAGCCCCGCCGCCGCCATGCTCCAGGCGGTGTCCGCCTTGTAGCTGCCGCCCATGGCGGTCTTCAGCGTCACCTCGCCCGTGCCGTAGCCCGCCGCGCCCCAGAGCTTCAGACGCTCCGAAGCCTGCAACGCCGCATAGGGGATCGCCGCCGTCAGCGACGCCTCCACACTGCCGTCGCCCGCGCGCACGGCCCCGCTGCACGGGTCGCCGTCCTCCGCGTCCCCGGGGCAGGTCTGGCCGTCGGGACGGGGACTGACGTCGCTGTCGCGGTAATCGCCCTCGCCCTCACTCTGCGCGAGCGCGAGGCCCACCAGCAACCGGCCGCGCGCATAGTCCGCGCCCAGCATGCCGGTCGTGACCTCGCCATTGAGCGAGAACGTGCCCTCCCGGCCGTCGAAGCTGCCCTGCGCCGCGCGGCCCCAGAACGCCATGCTGCCGCCCGATGCGTCCGCCTCGCCGGTCAACGAAAAGCTCGAACCGAGCAGCGCGTCCCGCGCCGTCATGGACTGCGACTGCGTGAAGCCTGCCCCGCCTGCCCCGGACCACGATCCGGGGCCACTGCCGACGCTGCCCGCGTCATGAGCGAACCCGCCCGCGCCGAACCGGCCGGAACGGCCTCCGAAACCGCGCGCGACTTCGGCCAGCGCCGGAGACCCGGCAGCCGCAGGGCCGGAAGCGGCCGGGCCGAACGAAAGCGCCTGGCCCGCCAGCGTGCCCTGCATGCCGGCCGTGCGCGGTGCAGCTATCCTTCCCGCAATCCCGTCCAGCGCCTGCTCGGCCACCGTGCGCCCGAAGCGCGCCAGCCACGCCGCAGGCATCGGGTCGTCGTTCACGATCGTCCCCATCCCCACAGCGTCCGCAATCGGTGCCCCGCTCGCGCTCCACAGCACGAACTCGAAGGTCTCCGCCTCCTCGTCGTGGCTGTCGTCGTAGATGTACACCCAGACCGTCTTCTCGGTCTCACCCGCGCGGAAGTGGATATCCCAACTGCCGGCAAGGTAGTCCACGTTCGATCGCGCCGACACAGGCGTCGACTCGCGGGTCCGGTACGAGACCGACACCGGACCCTCCGACGGGGCGCTGAGCCGGATGGTGAACCACATCAGCCCCTCGCCTTCCTTCACCGTCGCGTCGTCCACCGAGAGCGAGGGTGCCGGCGCATCGTCGTCCGTCACCGTGACCGTCGCCGCGTCGCCGGGCGCCGCCGCCACCCGATAGCGCGCATCGCCTTCCCCGTGCGCCGCCACCGTGACCGTGACCGCGCCGTCGGGCTCGTCCGCGCTGTCGTTCACCGTGGGGACGGAGAACTCCGCCTCCGTCGCGCCCTTCGCAATCGTCACCGTGGCCGCACCCTCGTCGTCCGCGGCCACGAAGTCGGCGCCCGCGGCCTCCGAGACCGCGAGCGTCACCGTGAGGTCCGCCCCGGGCGCCCGGCTCGCGCTCACGGTGAACGCGGCCGCGCCGCCCTCGGCGATGGTCGCCGCCTTCGCCGCAATCGACACCTCCGGCGGCGGCTCCACGATGGCGAACGATGTGCTGCCCGCACCTTGCGCCCCGCCGCCGAGGCCGGTGGCCGCGAGCGTGCCGAGTGCGACCGTCACCTGCTCGCTTGCGCCCTCGTCGGTCGTATCGGCAATCGCCGTCAGGAGCAGAGTCGCGGCGCTTGCCGAGGGGCCGGTGAAGGTCACCGTCGGCGGCGTCGCCGGGTCGGTGCCCGCGAGGAGCGCATAGCTCACCCCTTGCGGCGTCGGATTCGGTGCCGCCAGCGTGTAGTCGCTGCCGGGCGTCGCCGCGCCGCCAAACGTGAGCGGCACGGCCAGGGTCTCGCCCGCAACCAGTGCCCGGCCGAGCGTCACCGTCAGGGTCTTGCGCCCGGCCGCCTCGTCGATATCGCCCGACGGCGCCGACAGCGTCACCGCCGTCGCATCGTCGTCCGTCACCGCCACCGTCGCGCTCGCGCCGCTCTCGACGGGCGCATCCCCGACCGCCACCACGGTCGCGGTGAGCGAACCGTCCGGCTCGTCCGTCGCATCCCCCGCCGTGGCGACCGGAACGGCCAGCGACGCCCTGCCCCCGGGCATCGTCACCGTCCGCTCGCCGAGCGCCGGGGCGGGCGCGACATCGCCTGTCTGCGCAATCCGAAGCGTCACCGCGAGGTCCGACTCCGGAGGCGGGTCGGCCGTCAATGTGAAGCCCGCGCTTCCGCCTTCGGCGACCGCGCCGCCGCCCGAAAGCGTCAGCACGGTGACCGGCTCGGGAGCCTGCCGGCCGTCGGGCTCCGCCGGCTTGTCGTCGTCGACAATCGCCACCGCGATGGCCTCGCCCACAGGCGCGATGCCGCCCTTGACCCCCGTCGCGCTTGGGGCGCGCTCGCCCGTGCCGAAGGCAATCCCGATGGTGCGGTTCCTGCGGTCGTCGTTCGGCTGCGCTATCAGCACCAGCGTTGCCACCCGGCCGCCTTGCGTGAACGTCACCGCCGAATGCACGCCAGCGGCCGTGCGCTTCGCCCCCGGCCCGTTGTCGGTGCCGCGGAATCGGATGTTCCAGTGCGCGTTGGGCCTGCCGCCCGTGACCGTGAACGGCACCACCGCCGTCTCACCCGCACCGAGCGCACGGCTCAGAGCAATGGTGAACTTCGTCTCGCCCTTCGCCTCCGCAATCGAACTGCGCTCCGCCGCAAGCGATACCGTCAGGCCCAGGGGCTTGTCGTCGTCGTCGATCGTCACCGCGATGGCCTTGCCCATCGGCGCGATGCCACCCTCGACCCCGGACACACTCGGCGCGCGCTCGCCCGTGCCGAAGGCAATCCCGATGGTCCGCTCCCTGCGGTCGCTGTTCGGCCGCGCTATCAGCACCAGCGTCGCCACCCGGCCGCCCTCGGTGAACGTCACCGCCGAATGCACGCCAGTCGCCGTGCGCTTCACCCCCGGCCCGTTGTCGGCGCCGCGGAAGCGGATGTTCCAGTGCGCGTTGGGCTTGCCGCCCGTGACCGTGAACGGCACCGTCGCCGTCTCACCCGCACCGAGCGCACGGCTCAGAGCAATGGTGAACTTCGTCTCGCCCTTCGCCTCCGCAATCGACGTGTGCTCCGCCGCAAGAGTGACCGTCAGCGGCCGTGTGACCGGTGGATCGTCGTCCTGCACCGCCACAGTGGCCGCGCCACCGGTGGTGGAGACCCTGTAGCCGCTGCCGGCGGCGAGCGTCGCCGTCACCGAACCGTCCGGCTCGTCCGCCGTGTCCGCGATCGTCGCCACCTCGATAGTCGCCTCGGTCGCGTCAGCGGGAACGGTGACAGTCTGCGTACCCTCGTCGTCGGCGGCCACAAAGTCGCTGCCCTGTGTTTCCGATACCTCAAGGCTCACAGTGAGCGGCGAGGACGAGGCTTGATCCGTCGTAACCGTGAAGGCGACCTTGCCGCCTTCCGTCACCGAGGACGCCGTGCCTGCCTTGCGGGCGATCGAGACCGTCGGGACTACCGTTTCGTGGTTCAGGATGGTCAGCGTATGCGTGTCGCTCGTGCCCACCGTGTAGCCTTTGCCCGCGGTGAGTATCAGGACGACGGTTTCACCGCCATCCTCCACGCTGTCGTCGATGATCCTCACCGGGATGTTCACCGACGTCGCGCCCGACGGCACCGATATCGTGGGGGGCAAGAGACCATAGTCAAAACCGGAACTCGCCGTCCCCCTCGACCTATAGTTCAGATTGATGGCGGAGGTTGGCGCCGGCGACAGGTTGACCGTCACGTCTTGCGTGCCCGAACCTTCTTGCGCGCTCGACGCCTGCGACGCGAACGACACCACGGGTGCCGGTGGAGGGTCGTCATTGTCGAGAATTCTGGCCTCTACGTGTTGGTCACCATAGCCGACCCGTAATGTGCGAAATGCAGCGTTCTTCGGGTTCGACAGTTTCAGGTAGAGATACTCGCTACCCTCGTGCTCACTGTCATCCATCGTCGACACGCTTACCGTCTTCTCGGTTTCGTGCGGCGCGAATGTCAGCGTCCCTGACGTCGCGACGAAGTCGGTCCCGCCTTTAGCCCCCGTGGAGCTATCCTCGCCGTTGACACGGACAACCCCCCATTGGACTTCCGAAGTCTCGTATTGGACCGTTACCGTCTGCTTGCTCGCAACCGAAAGGCGCACCGTAAACGCGACCGGTTTGCCTTCGACGGCGTCCGTTGATTCCTTAACAGCTACATACGGCAACCCGTCGACATCGGTGTCGGCCTCGGTGATTGTGCCCGTCGCCGTCGCGTTGCCCAGCGTCGCGTTCAACGGACTCGACAGCGTGAGCGTGAACGTCTCGTTCCCCTCATTCACGCGGTCGCGGGTCGTCCGCACGCGCACCAACTCCCACGTGTCACCCGCCGAAAACGACAACAAACCCTTCTTTGCCGTGAAATCCGTCCCGCTCTGGGCCGTCCCGCTCGACGTCGCATACTGGACCGACACCTGCCGGTCACTCTTCTCCGACAGCTTCACGTGGAAGGACATCCAACCGCCCTCCGCGATATTCGGATCCACCACAAAACCGACAATCGGCAGCTTGCCAGCACTGGGCGGCTTCCCGTCATCGTCATCAATAATGGTTCCCGTCGCCGTCGCGTCGCCCAGCGTCGCGTTCGTGGGATTCAACAACCTCAGCGTAAACGTCTCGTCCTGCTCGTCGATGTCGTCATCCGCTGTACTTACGGGCACGGTGGCTGAGGCGGTCCCTGTGCTGCCGCTAAAGCCCAACGACCATTCCCGCCCGTCGAAGTCGTCGAGAAGCTTCGCCGTGTCACCGGGACCCACTTCCGGCTTCAACCTAATGCTCACCTGCCGCTCAGTGGGTCCCGACAGGGAAACCTTGAATTTGATCGCCTCTCCCTCGGTCGCGCTCCCATCCGAAACGCTTATCGTAGGCGGCGGGTCATCGTCGGTGATCGTGCCCGTGGCCGTTGAGGCACCCAGCCACGCATTCGTCGGGCTCGACAGCCGTATCTCAAATCGCTCGTCCCATTCGTACACCGAGTCACTCGTCGTCGTAACGCGCACCGTCTTCCTGGTTTCGCCCGGGGCGAAGGTCAGCGTTCCGGACGCGGCGGTGAAGTCTCTTCCGCCTTTCGCATTGACAGCCAGCCACCATCTGTCCGCGCCATCCGCGGTCGAATATTGGACCGTCACCGGTCGACTGCTCGTTGTCGATAGCAATACCTTGAATTGGAACTCGTCACCCTCCATCACTTTCTCATCGAACACGTTGAGCAGAGGGGTCTGAGCAGCAGCGGCACCTGCAAACACGGTCATGGTGATGCCAAGCACGGCAATGACCCAAGACATCATGCGCAGGCGACCTCCGCCCCAAGTGCCGACCCGCATCAGCTCACGGACATGAGCGCGGTCCGCTCCGCCGGTAGCACACAAGCGGGACAGACGGCTCAGTGTTGACTTGGCCATCATTGCGCCGCCAGCAGAGCGGCGAACCGGGGCATAAACGAATTTGCTTGGCGAATGAGGATGCCGGCGGAGCGGGGAGGGGCGACCGACGGAATGGGTAGGCTCAGGCGGAGAGCCCGCAGGGCGACGACAAAGCCGCCGTGCGCCGGACAAACTCGTGGCGACCGGCGACCGGCGACCGGCGACCGGCGACCGGCGACCGGCGACCGGCGACCGGCGACCGGCGACCGGCGACCGGCGACCGGCGACAATTGTACACCCAGCCTCCGCCAAGGATGTCAACAACTCCTGCAGCGCCGTGAACGACTTTCCTCGACCGCCACGCCTGGCGTCGTCGCGGACGCGTCCCAACGCCGACGCGACCCAGCCGGCCAGTGTTCCGCTCCCGCTCAATGTGGTCACCATGGCACCGCTCCGGAGAGTTCCATCAAACGACTCGCCGTGCGCCGGATACACCGCTGGAAATCCTCGCACAGCGGCCTTTCGCAAACCGTAACCTGGACGCCGTGGCATTGGAAGACAAACATTGCGCAATTGCGCGATGGTTTTCCGTGTCGTGCTTCGGGTCAGGTGCCGCCGCCATCCGATCCGAAATCCCCACCCGCATGTTCGACCGCGCCGTCCGGCTCGCCCATCATTATTGTGCGCAGTCCGGCGATGGCGAGATCATGCCTGCGCTCAGCGAATTGAGCCCTCGCTCCAAACTTGGACGCGACGGCCACCGCCATCTGCAAGCCGATGCGATG
Source organism: Alphaproteobacteria bacterium (assembly GCA_965207055.1). GTDB lineage: Bacteria > Pseudomonadota > Alphaproteobacteria > UBA828 > UBA828 > WTGU01. Next base: position 1,382,687 of record CBDBLP010000002.1, read on the forward strand.
GTCGATGCACGGAGTGGCTCGCGCCGTGGGCGGGCATCGCTGTGCGCCGATGTGCCGATGACGATAATGGCTCCGTTGCTCGGTGCAACCATCGAGGCTGTGACTGTCGAGGCTGTGACGGTGTGAGCGCGCCCCCTATCGGCCAAGAGGTCGCTGTCGGTGCCGGTGAGCCCTGGGATCGAAGTTGTGGGTGTGCTCCCACATGCCGCGCTTCGCTCTGCGCGCCTCCCACTCGACGTGTTGGTAGCGGTCACTGTAGGCGGCGATCGCGTGCCCTTCCCGCACCAGCCATTCCCCTATATCCCTGCCATTGTAGGTCACGGTGCCGAGCATGCGCCCGAACTTGTCCGTACCCTCGACGGAGACGCGGACGTGTTTGCCGCCGATTTCCTGGATCAGCGCGCTCTTCACGCGCTTCCCGTGGTTGAACCAATAACCGTCCCGATGTTTAGCTTTCTGGTCCCATTCGGGTGCGTCAAGCCCGGCGAGACGTACTTCATGTCTGGCCACCCGTATTCCGTCTCCGTCGGTTACGTACGCCTTGCCTGTGATCGTACGGTTGGGGCTCTCGACCCGGTGAGCGGGGTAGAGCTGTGCGACGGATGCCTCGCGGGAGGACGCGCGACGCTGCGCTCGTCCTGTTCTTCTCGAATTCTCCCTGTCCCGATACTGGCGAGAGCGCTTTCCGAAGGCGACTCTCTGCAGGATGGCCAAGGCGACGACGAGCGCGATCATCCACCACCAACTCGCGAGAAATCCGGAGACCGTCTCCAATAGCATGTCTTCCAAGCCGACCCTGTCCAACTGGATCTTCCCCCGATTCTGATTAGCGCGCTTGCGGCGCGGTCAATCTATCCACTTGCATCGCGGTCCGCCACAGCGGTACCAGTGGGGCGCGGTACTGTTGGAGAAGGTTGCATCAAGTGTCGCCTGCGCAGTGCTCGACCTCGAACCTCATTGCCTTCGCGATTCTGCCTGCCGCCTTCTTTGCGTCAGCCTGCAAGGCGTCGTCGTCGAGATGTCGAGAGTGGCGGTGGGCTCGTCAGGCGGCACAGTCACGAACATCCAAGCGATAACCAAGAACGCGGACATTTGATCATCCTGGATATGGAGCTGACGCGAAGCGATCGGCCGATCTTAGGGTTCGGATCCGAGCGCATAGTTCTCGACTTTCCCGTTCGGACCCGCTTTGCGCTCCAGCAGCTGGCGGCTCGCCAGGTCGCGACAGACCCGCTTCACCCGCCGAACCGGCGTCAAGCCGGAGAGCCTGGTGAGTTCGTCGTCGTCCAATCCCGGAAACCGCCGCAGCAGAAAGAGAATCAGGTTGTCGTTTTCCATCGAACACTCCCGACGCTGAGCGTGCTCCGCCTTTCCTGAGGGCGCTCGCTCGGGCAACTCCGAAGGTCCGCTGCCGGCACGGCACATTTCCCGTTGAGGCGCCTCGCCCGGCATGGCCCAACACCGGGTCCGCCCGGCCAATGGCAATCCGGCACCGGCCTCGCTCTCGAAGACGCAGCAGCAACCCAGACTGCGATATGCGAGCCGGAGGCTCGCCTCACCCTGATGGAGCCGCGCGCTCCACTTCCTGCAGACCCGTATCGGACAGAGATGGCGCTGAGAAACAGGAGGCGATTTCCTCCTGCAGCCAGGCGCGGAAGGCGGCGACACCCGACTGACCGAGCCGGGACTTGGGCACCTGCAGCCAGTAGCCGCAGCCGTTGCGCATGCTCTCTGCAATAGGACGCACCAGGCGACCCGCGGTCAGGTCGTCGTGGGCGACGGTATTGCTGGTGAGCAGCAGTCCCTTTCCGTTGCGTGCGGCCTCCAGGATGAGCGCCGTAGAGAGGTGCAGACCCTGTGTGAAGTCGAAGCTGCGGTCCAGCTTCGCAGCCGCCGCAAAACCCTTCCAACCCGGCCAGTGCGCAGTCTCCGGGATGCCCTTGCGGTGCAGAAGCGTGACTTCGGAGAGGCTGCCGCCTTGCTCGGCAATGCGCTGGCCGAGGTCCGGGCTGCACACCGGAAATATCTCCTCTTCGGTGAGCGCCTCGATGACGAAGCCCTCGGCGGGCGCATGCCGGCCGTAGTCGATGATCAGGTCCGCCGAAGGCGGATGCGTGTCGGCGCACGTCCACTTGTCCTCAATACTCGCTTCGGATTGGAGACCGAAGCGATCGATACGCGGAATCAGCCAGGCCAACGCGAACATCGGTGGGCAGAAGATGCTGAGCCGGTCGCGCGAGCGTCGCTTGCCCAAATCCTCCACAGTTTCGGCGATCTGAGAAAACGCAGTCTGCAATTCTCCATGCAGACGCTCACCGGCGTCGGTCGGGCGCACGCTACGACCGTCACGGACGAGCAGGGCGACATCCAGTTCCACCTCGAGGTTCCGAACACTGCGGCTTACGGCACCGGGCGTGACGCATAGTTCAAGGGCCGCCGCAGCCATGGAGCCCTTGCGAACCACGACTTCGAAGGCGCGTAGGGAATTGAGCGATTCTCGCATCACAGATCAATCTGGCGATTGGCGTTGGCATGGGCAGACTCCATCAATGCTCACCACAGTTCAAGTGAGCGAAGGGATGGTCGGCGTGCCGTTCTGAAACCCCGTGTGGTTGATGACGGCGTAGCAGCGCGCTTGTTCGCCGGAGTTTTCGACGAAGCGAAGCTGTTGCGGTTTTCCTACCCCTACATCGACATTCCCCGATCCCGGCTCATTCGCAGGGCGGCCTGCTTTTCCTGTTCCTGGGCGATCCTGTTGCGGATCTCCTCTTCGCGCTCCCGGGACCGTGTCCGGGCCAGCGCCGGCGGCGCCCAGATGAGCGGCGAGCTCGCGTTTCGGCATGTCCTTCCTGAGCGCCGCCGCTTCGTCGAGAACCTCCTTTTCCTTCTGCTCGCAGTCTTGCCGGGCCTGTCGACGCTCCTCGAACGAGTTGGTCGTGACGTCCATCTGTGTCAGATCGTTACGCGCGCGCTCGAACTCGGCAGCCCGCACGAGGAACGCCTCGACCCGATCCCGGTTGAACGCCCAGCGTTCGTCCCTGGCAAGAAGGCCGTCGACTGTGCCGCGCAGACCCTCCGGCAGATGCGGCCTGGCGTCGAGGGAGCGCGCGCGCTCCATCAGCCCGGTATAGGCGCGCGCGTCATAGGCGATCCCGTCCGTCTCCTCGGCCCACCGGTGTGCGACCGAAGACAGCACGGTCATCTCCCGCGCCTCGACCTCGATCAGCGCGCGGTCGAGGCGGCTCGTTCCCTCGGCCAGCGCATCGCGCTCGCCGGGCATGGCGGCCAGATGGCTTCCGTGGGGGGCGTCGTTCGCCAGCATCGCGCGGGCCTCTGCGAGCAGGGGCTCCGCCCGCTGCCGCCAGCCGGTCAGGGAGTCGAGCGTCGCGGGACGTTCGGGGCAGTCCGCCGTCAGCGCGTCCACACGCGTGGGCCATTCCCGGATCTGCCGGCAGAGCGGTTCGCACCCGGCATTATAGTCGAGCCACGAGGCGACAACCTCCTGCGTGCGCGCCGGCAGCGCCGCCTGCGCGGAGAGCGCCTCCGCCTGCGCGACCATTTCGCCGTAGCGCGGCACATGGAACGCCTCGGTCCCAGTCTCGCGCGCCTGCCGGTTTACCTCCTTCGTCAGCCACCCGAATGCCCGGTAGCGGTCGTGCCGGAGTGCGTCGGCGATCTCTTCGGCCGCCTGCCGGACAGCCTCGCGCCAGCCCGCCTCGGCGTCCAGGTAGGGCGCGTGGGCGTCGTCCGGGCGCAGCATGGCC
>CBDBLP010000003.1:0-1814254 GCA_965207055.1 Alphaproteobacteria bacterium
ATACGTCAACAGTTCGACCGGGACATTCAACTCCGCGCGACGCTGAGACGGCTGCGCGATCAATCGGACAGGGTTCGGTCGCTGTCCGACGAGGTCTTCTGGCTGCGCATTGCCCTGGACGGGGCCAAGGCCGGCAAGGCGGCCATGAAGACCAAGCTCGCCAAGCTTCTGGCGGAGAAGAAAACGCTGTCCGGGCCCATCGCGGGCCCTCAGTTGCGTGCGGCGCTCGCGAGATCATGGCGCCAGAAGCAGACGATCGAGTCACAGTCGAGGGAGATCCGCCGGCTGCGCAGGGCCATGCGGGCCTCAGAGGCTGTCAAGGCCCGGGATGCCAGGCATCGCGCGGCCAGGGAGACGCTGACGAGGGCGTTGTCCAATAGGACCACCGAGCTGCGTGTGGCGCTCAGAAGATCGCGGCGGCAGAAGGCAGCGATCAAGTTGCTTTCCAGGAAGAATGCCCGGTTGCGCAAGGCCGCGAAGTCGGCAAGGACCGGCAGGGAGAAGGCGGAAGCCCGACTGCGCGAAGCCGTGAGGGTATCGCGGCGCCGGATCGAGACGCTGGAGGCGAAATACGCAAGGCTTCGTGCAAGCGCGGCCGTGCTGCAGAAAGCCCTCTTCGGCAGCAGGAGCGAGCAGCAGGACAAGCCGCGCTCGGAGCGCAAGCGCGGCCAGCAGCCCGGCGCCGCCGGCCACGGCCGCACCCAGCGGCCCGCGCTTGAGGAGAAGAAGGAAGAGCGCAACCCGCCGAGGAATGCCCGCATGTGTTCCTGTTGCGGGAAGCCCTACGTGACGAACGGCGAGCGTTCCTCGACCATCATCGAGATCGCCGTCAAGGCGCACAGGCGCAGGATCGTCCGTCCCCGGTGGCGCCGCGGTTGCGGCTGTGCATCGTCGCCCCTGGAAGTATCGGCGCCCCCGGTGCCGAGGCTGTTCCCGAGAACGCCCTACGGAACCAGCGTGTGGGCATGCTTCCTGTACGAGCGCTACGCCTGTCTGCGGCCTCTGCACCGGGTCTCCGCATGGATGTCGGACCAGGGACTGCCGATCTCGGTCGGGACGCTGGCCGACAGCGTGCCCCGCTTCCTGCCGCTGTTCGAGCCGTTCGACGAAGCGATCCGCAGCCACCAGAGCGAGGCCGCGGTGCGTCATGGCGATGAGAGCGTCTGGCGCATCGAGTCGCTGAGAGAGACAGGCCGATCGAGCCGCGCGTGGTTGTGGACCTCGGTGAGCGACGATGCGGTCTACTTCCACATCGACCCGTCCCGCAGCGCCAAGGTCGCCACGCAGTTGTTCGGCGGCACGGCATGCATTCTGTTCCTGGTCTGCGACCGTCTCTCGTCCTACAAGACGATGGCGCACGAACTCGGCGGCGCGGTCATTCTGTGTTGGTGCTGGGCGCACCAGCGCCGCGACTTCATCCACGGTGCGGCCGGTCAGGCAGGGCTGACGCACTGGTGCCAGACGTGGATCGAACGAATCGCGTCGATCTACAAGCTGAACGAGGCGAGGCTGGGACATTACGACCCCGCTCTCGAACGCCAGACGGCGGCGTTTACCGTCGTGCAGGCCGCGTTGGAAGCGGAGATCGAGCGCCTGTTCGCGGACGCCGAGCAGGAACTTGCCGTCTTGCCGGCGGGAGCGCGCGAGATCAAGGCGCTGCGCTCGCTGCTCAACCATCGCAGCGGGCTGAGCGTCTTCGTCGACAAGCCCCAGGTCCCCATGGACAACAACGCCGCGGAAAGGGCGCTCAGAGGCCCGGTCATCGGAAGACGGCTCTCGTTCGGCTCCGACAGCGAGACCGGCGCCCGGTTCACGGCACTGATGTACTCCGTCGTCGCCACGCTGAAGACCAACGGCATCGATGTCCGGCGCTGGCTTGAGACGTGGCTTCGATCCTGCGCTGAAAATGGCGGGCGACCGCCGGACGACCCGTCGCCGTGGCTGCCCTGGTCGATGAGCGAGGAACGCAGGCGCGCGCTGATAGCGCCGGGATGACTGCCGCCGTCGAATGCCGGTACTACGGGCGCGACTTCACCGCCGAAGAGATGGCGCTGCTGCGCGCGCTGATCGCCGCCTCTCCGCCGCCCAACCGCCATGCGCTGTCCAGGGAGTTCTGCCGGCGCATCGGCTGGTTCAAGCCTGACGGCGGGCTCAAGGACATGATGGCCAGGGTGACGATGCTGGCCATGCACAAGGACGGCCTGATCGTCCTCCCGCCGCCGAAATGGCCGCGCCCGCCGCGTCGGCCCATGATCTTCGGACCCGACACCGAGCCGCCGGTGCATCCCGCGCCGACATCCCTCGACGCGGTTCGCCCGCTCGATCTGCGGCCTGCCGTCCGCTACAGCCGCGAGGGCAAGCTGTGGAACGAGTTCGTCGCCCGCTACCACTATCTCGGCTACAAGACCCTGGTCGGCGCCCAGATGCGCTACGCCGTCCACGACCGTGACGGCCGGCCCATCGCCATGCTCGGCTTCAGCACCGCGGCGCGAAAGCTCGCACCCCGCGACCGCTTCATCGGATGGACGCCGCAGTCGCGCGAGAAGAACCTCCCGCTTGTGATCGACAACCCGAGGTTCCTTATTCTGCCCTGGATCGTCATCCCGAACCTGGGCTCGCATATCCTCTCGCTCGTGCGCCGGCAACTGCCCGACGACTGGACCGAGCGCTACAACGTCACGCCCGTGCTCATCGAGACCTTCGTCGAGACCCCGCGCTTCACCGGCGCACTCTACAAGGCGTCCGGCTGGACCCACGTCGGAACCACCCAGGGACGCGGCCGATACGACCGCCACACCAGACGCGACCGGCCGAAGAAGGACATCTGGATCCAACCACTCCGAAAAGACTGGCGGCGAACTCTAAACCGGTGACACTATCCCCTGCCGTCACCGCGTGACCGAACGAAAACGGTCGGTTCCACGGTTTGGCGGAACGGATACCAATCCAGCGCCACAGACGTAATGGTTCGGTAATGCCGTGGAGGGTCCGGAATCAGCGGTTGAGGGCCCGCCTCCAGTCTTTTCGCAGCGGCCGGAGCCAGATGTCCTTGCGGGGCTTGTCGTACCGCTTTTCCCGGTCGTAGCGCCCGCGCCCCTGTGTCGTTCCGACGCGGATCCAGCCCGACGCCTTGTAGACGGCGCCGGTGTAGCGCGGGGTCTGGACGAAGGTCTCGATGAGCACGGGTGCGGTGTTGTAGCGCTCGGCCCAGTCGAGTGGCAGGCTGCGGCGGACGATGGCGAGGATGTGCGAGCCCAGGTTGGGGATCTTGATCCAGGGCAGGATCAGGAACCTGGGGTTGTCGACCACCAGCGGCAGGTTCCTCTCGCGCAGCTCGGGCGTCCAGCCGATGAAGGCATCGCGCGGCGCCAGCTTCCAGGCGGCGGTCGAGAAGCCGAGCATGGCGAGCGGCCAGCCCTCGCGGTCGTGGACGGCGTAGCGCATCTGGGCGCCGACCAGGGTCTTGTAGCCGAGGTAGTGGTAGCGGGCGACGAACTCGTTCCAGAGCTTGCCCTCGCGGGTGCCGCGCACGACGGTGCGCATCTTGAGCGGGCGGACCTCGTCCAGCGTCGTCGGGACGGGGAAGAGCGGCGGCTCGGTGTCCGGTCCGAAGACGACCGGCTTTGGCGGGCCCGGTTGCCACCTCGGCGGCGGCAGGGTGATCAGTCCGTCCTTGTGCATGGCCAGCATGGTGACCCTGGCCATCATGTCCTTCAGCCCGCCGTCGGGCTTGAGCCAGCCGATGCGCCGGCAGAACTCCTTGGACAGCGCATGGCGGTTGAGCGGCGGGGGGCCGGCGATCAGCGCGCGCAGCAGCACCATCTCTTCGGTGGTGAAGTCGCGCCCGTAATAGCGGCACTCGATCGTGCCGGTCATCCCGGTGCCGTGAACTTGCGCCTCCGCGCCCCGCTCATCGACCACGGCAGCCAGGGCGACAAGTCGTCCGGCGGTTTGCCGCCATTCTTCGCGCAGGCCTTCAACCATGCCTCCAGCCAGCGCCGGACATCGATGCCATTCATGGCGAGAGTGCCGACGACGGAGTACATCATCGCCGTGAACTTCGCGCCGTCCTCGCTGTCGGAACCGAAGCTGAGCCGTCTTCCTATGACCGCTCCCCTGAACGCCCTCTCGGCAAAATTATTGTCCATGGGCACCTGCGGGTTGTCGACGAAGACGCACAGGCCCTCGCGGTGGTTGAGCAGCGAGCGCAGCGGCTTGGCCTCGCGCGCGCCGTCCGGCAGCTCGGCCAACTCCGCTTCGGCGACCGCGAACAGATCGTCGACGGCCTTCTCCAGCTCGCCCTGTGCGCCGTCGAACTGTGGCGTCTGCCGCTCCAGAGCGGGGCCGTAATGTTTCAGCCGCACCTTGTTCAGGCTGTAGATCGATGCGATGCGCCCGATCCAACTCTGGCACCATTCCGTCAGTCGATTGTGGCCGGCCGCGCAGTCGATGAAGTCCCGCCGTTGATGGGCCCAGCAGAAGCAGAGGATCACCTTGCCGTCGAGGTCGCGCTCCATCTTCTTGTAGCTGGAGTAGCGATCGCAGACCACGAAGACGACGACGGCGCTCCCGCCGAACAAGGTCTTCGCGACCTCGGCCGAGCGCGAGGGGTCGGCGTGGAAGTAGACCGCATCTTCGCTGACCGAGTTCCATAGCCACGCGCGGCTCGACCGGCCGATCTCGCGCAGCGACTGGATACGCCAGCCGGTCTCGTCGGCGTGACGGACCGCCTGTCGGTTCTGGTGATCGAGGATCGCGCCCGCCACGGGTTCGAACACGGGGATGAAGCGCTCTACGCTGCTGGCGAGCGTCCCCGGCGAGATCGTCAGGCCCAGGTCGGCCATCCATGCCGCGACCCGCTTGAGCGGGCGGAAACAGGCGTAGCGCTCGTACAAGTAGTGCGCCCAGACGCTGGTCCCGTAGGGTGTGCGGTCGAACAGACGCGGCACCGCAGGCGCGATCACCTCCCGGGGCGAGGACGCGCACTCGCAGGCCCGGCGCCAGCGGGGACGGACGATCCTGCGCTTGTGGGCCTTGACCTCGATCTCGACGATGGTGGTCTCCTCCGCGCCGTTCGGCGCGTAGGGCTCGCCGCAACAGGAACAGATGAGCGCGTCCTGGGGCGGGGCTTTCTCTTCCCTCCGCTCCTTGAGGTTGGGCCGCTGGGTGCGGCCATGGCCGGGTGCGCCGCGCTGCTGGCCGCGCTTGCGCCCGGTGGACGGCTTCTCCTGCTTCTCGCTCTTCCTGCCGAACAGCCTCCTGGACAGCGCCGCCCGGCTCGCGCGAAGCTTGGAGACCCGCGCTTCCAGCGCCCCGATCCGGGCCTGCGACATCTTCGCGGCCTTGCGCAGCCGGGCGTTCTTCCTGGCCAACGACTTGATCGCGGCCTTCTGGCGACGCGACCTCCGCAGGGCCTTGCGCAAATCGGCCGCAGCGGCGGACAACGCCTCCCTGTGGGCTTTCGACACCCGCAGGACCCTGGCCACCCGGGCCTTCAAGGTCTCCTCCCTGGCGTCGGCACCCTTCACCGAATGGCGCAACCAGAAGACCTCGTCGGTCAACGAGCAAACCAGATCCGTCTGATCGCGCCGCCGCCGCAACTCCGCGTGAAGCTCAATGACCTCGCCCGACAGCATCTTGCCCGTCGCCTTGAGGTCCTCCGCCCGCTGCGTCTCCCGCTCCAGCTTCTTGTTCAGACGCGTAACGTCTCTGCGTAGAGCACCACACTCCGCGCGTAGCGACTTGATCGTCTCCTGCTGCCGGCTCTTCGCCGGCGCGGGCTTGGGCCTGCCGGTGCCGGTCTCCGGCTTCCCCAGCGCACGACGCAGCCGACGAACATCGTTGAGGAGTTCCTGCACACGGGCCTCGGCCGCTCTCGCGCGCCTGAACTCCTGCTCGTAAAGAACATGCCAGTCGGGCGGTGCGCTCGCAGGGGGTGCGTCGGCCGGCGACCAGACCCCATCGTCGCCCTCGATCGACAGGTCCGCGCTGAAATCCTCGTCGCGAATCGCCATGCGCTCGACGATATCGCATCGGAAAAATCGTTACCAGCCTTCCGCGCGGGGGCACTCGGCGCCGCGGCGGCGGCCCCAGCGCGACCCTCCACGGCATTACCGAACCATTACCCTTGTCGGTAATGGTTCGGTAATGCCGTGGAGGGTCCGGAATCAGCGGTTGAGGGCCCGCCTCCAGTCTTTTCGCAGCGGCCGGAGCCAGATGTCCTTGCGGGGCTTGTCGTACCGCTTTTCCCGGTCGTAGCGCCCGCGCCCCTGTGTCGTTCCGACGCGGATCCAGCCCGACGCCTTGTAGACGGCGCCGGTGTAGCGCGGGGTCTGGACGAAGGTCTCGATGAGCACGGGTGCGGTGTTGTAGCGCTCGGCCCAGTCGAGTGGCAGGCTGCGGCGGACGATGGCGAGGATGTGCGAGCCCAGGTTGGGGATCTTGATCCAGGGCAGGATCAGGAACCTGGGGTTGTCGACCACCAGCGGCAGGTTCCTCTCGCGCAGCTCGGGCGTCCAGCCGATGAAGGCATCGCGCGGCGCCAGCTTCCAGGCGGCGGTCGAGAAGCCGAGCATGGCGAGCGGCCAGCCCTCGCGGTCGTGGACGGCGTAGCGCATCTGGGCGCCGACCAGGGTCTTGTAGCCGAGGTAGTGGTAGCGGGCGACGAACTCGTTCCAGAGCTTGCCCTCGCGGGTGCCGCGCACGACGGTGCGCATCTTGAGCGGGCGGACCTCGTCCAGCGTCGTCGGGACGGGGAAGAGCGGCGGCTCGGTGTCCGGTCCGAAGACGACCGGCTTTGGCGGGCCCGGTTGCCACCTCGGCGGCGGCAGGGTGATCAGTCCGTCCTTGTGCATGGCCAGCATGGTGACCCTGGCCATCATGTCCTTCAGCCCGCCGTCGGGCTTGAGCCAGCCGATGCGCCGGCAGAACTCCTTGGACAGCGCATGGCGGTTGAGCGGCGGGGGGCCGGCGATCAGCGCGCGCAGCAGCACCATCTCTTCGGTGGTGAAGTCGCGCCCGTAATAGCGGCACTCGATCGTGCCGGTCATCCCGGTGCCGTGAACTTGCGCCTCCGCGCCCCGCTCATCGACCACGGCAGCCAGGGCGACAAGTCGTCCGGCGGTTTGCCGCCATTCTTCGCGCAGGCCTTCAACCATGCCTCCAGCCAGCGCCGGACATCGATGCCATTCATGGCGAGAGTGCCGACGACGGAGTACATCATCGCCGTGAACTTCGCGCCGTCCTCGCTGTCGGAACCGAAGCTGAGCCGTCTTCCTATGACCGCTCCCCTGAACGCCCTCTCGGCAAAATTATTGTCCATGGGCACCTGCGGGTTGTCGACGAAGACGCACAGGCCCTCGCGGTGGTTGAGCAGCGAGCGCAGCGGCTTGGCCTCGCGCGCGCCGTCCGGCAGCTCGGCCAACTCCGCTTCGGCGACCGCGAACAGATCGTCGACGGCCTTCTCCAGCTCGCCCTGTGCGCCGTCGAACTGTGGCGTCTGCCGCTCCAGAGCGGGGCCGTAATGTTTCAGCCGCACCTTGTTCAGGCTGTAGATCGATGCGATGCGCCCGATCCAACTCTGGCACCATTCCGTCAGTCGATTGTGGCCGGCCGCGCAGTCGATGAAGTCCCGCCGTTGATGGGCCCAGCAGAAGCAGAGGATCACCTTGCCGTCGAGGTCGCGCTCCATCTTCTTGTAGCTGGAGTAGCGATCGCAGACCACGAAGACGACGACGGCGCTCCCGCCGAACAAGGTCTTCGCGACCTCGGCCGAGCGCGAGGGGTCGGCGTGGAAGTAGACCGCATCTTCGCTGACCGAGTTCCATAGCCACGCGCGGCTCGACCGGCCGATCTCGCGCAGCGACTGGATACGCCAGCCGGTCTCGTCGGCGTGACGGACCGCCTGTCGGTTCTGGTGATCGAGGATCGCGCCCGCCACGGGTTCGAACACGGGGATGAAGCGCTCTACGCTGCTGGCGAGCGTCCCCGGCGAGATCGTCAGGCCCAGGTCGGCCATCCATGCCGCGACCCGCTTGAGCGGGCGGAAACAGGCGTAGCGCTCGTACAAGTAGTGCGCCCAGACGCTGGTCCCGTAGGGTGTGCGGTCGAACAGACGCGGCACCGCAGGCGCGATCACCTCCCGGGGCGAGGACGCGCACTCGCAGGCCCGGCGCCAGCGGGGACGGACGATCCTGCGCTTGTGGGCCTTGACCTCGATCTCGACGATGGTGGTCTCCTCCGCGCCGTTCGGCGCGTAGGGCTCGCCGCAACAGGAACAGATGAGCGCGTCCTGGGGCGGGGCTTTCTCTTCCCTCCGCTCCTTGAGGTTGGGCCGCTGGGTGCGGCCATGGCCGGGTGCGCCGCGCTGCTGGCCGCGCTTGCGCCCGGTGGACGGCTTCTCCTGCTTCTCGCTCTTCCTGCCGAACAGCCTCCTGGACAGCGCCGCCCGGCTCGCGCGAAGCTTGGAGACCCGCGCTTCCAGCGCCCCGATCCGGGCCTGCGACATCTTCGCGGCCTTGCGCAGCCGGGCGTTCTTCCTGGCCAACGACTTGATCGCGGCCTTCTGGCGACGCGACCTCCGCAGGGCCTTGCGCAAATCGGCCGCAGCGGCGGACAACGCCTCCCTGTGGGCTTTCGACACCCGCAGGACCCTGGCCACCCGGGCCTTCAAGGTCTCCTCCCTGGCGTCGGCACCCTTCACCGAATGGCGCAACCAGAAGACCTCGTCGGTCAACGAGCAAACCAGATCCGTCTGATCGCGCCGCCGCCGCAACTCCGCGTGAAGCTCAATGACCTCGCCCGACAGCATCTTGCCCGTCGCCTTGAGGTCCTCCGCCCGCTGCGTCTCCCGCTCCAGCTTCTTGTTCAGACGCGTAACGTCTCTGCGTAGAGCACCACACTCCGCGCGTAGCGACTTGATCGTCTCCTGCTGCCGGCTCTTCGCCGGCGCGGGCTTGGGCCTGCCGGTGCCGGTCTCCGGCTTCCCCAGCGCACGACGCAGCCGACGAACATCGTTGAGGAGTTCCTGCACACGGGCCTCGGCCGCTCTCGCGCGCCTGAACTCCTGCTCGTAAAGAACATGCCAGTCGGGCGGTGCGCTCGCAGGGGGTGCGTCGGCCGGCGACCAGACCCCATCGTCGCCCTCGATCGACAGGTCCGCGCTGAAATCCTCGTCGCGAATCGCCATGCGCTCGACGATATCGCATCGGAAAAATCGTTACCAGCCTTCCGCGCGGGGGCACTCGGCGCCGCGGCGGCGGCCCCAGCGCGACCCTCCACGGCATTACCGAACCATTACCCTTGTCGCCCAAATCCTACATGTCGACGGCGGGAGCGGCTCACGATGGGGAGCCGCATGCCAAAGGCGGCATCGCATCTTGCCGGGCTAGGACGGGGAGGGAGAGCGAGGTCGGGTCAGGACCTGTGGGCCGGATTGGTGGGACAGGGCATGGCGGAATGGTGCAAGCGTGGCATTTCGGTCACAGTCTTAGAGGAAAACGACCGTCCGTTAGAATTCCGCCACGCAATTTGGTTGCGCGAGGCGGGTGCGTGCCTCATTCTCCGGCGGCAGTGGGTTGGGACCGGTCCGGGTAAGGGGCGGTATGAGACCCCACAGCTTTGGACCCAATGAAACAGAGGGGATAGAAGTATGAAGAAGGTACTGTTGAGCACGACGGCGCTCGTCGCCGCTGGCCTGCTCGTCACCAGCGTGGCCTACGCTGCCGACGAGGAGATGGCCGAAGAAGAGATGATGGCCGAAGAAGAGATGATGGAAGAAGAGATGATGGCCGAGCCCGTCTCGGTCGGCGTTGGTGGCTATTTCCGGGCCGCTATCGGTGCCTACGACGACGGTTCCGCGAACGACCGCGGCCACTTCATCAATCAGAATATCGAGATAAACCTCACCGGCGAGACGACGCTGGACAACGGGATTACCGCGGGCGTCAATGTTTGGCTCGACGGAAACCCAGAATTCCAGGACGACACGTCTGAGACGCGTCTCTATCTGAGCGGTGGATTCGGAACGATCACCGTCGGGCAATTTGAAAGCGCCGCGCAGTTGGGCACGGTTTGGGCACCCGGGGGCAACTCCAACTTCGGCATCAAGTCTCCGTGGTTCACCGGTGGCGCTATGCCCAGCTGGCAGGGCATCATCGGCAATAACGAAGATGACGTGACGGTGATGTATGCGTCTCCGAGTTTCAATGGGATTAGCGTCAGCGCGAGCTACGCGCCGGAGGACTCGAAAAACTCTTATGCCGGTAGAAGCACCGCCGACGCAGGTGAGATATCCGAAACTATCGGCCTCAGCCTTAACGCGTCGATGCCCGTGATGGGCGGCAGCGTGAGTGGCGGCATCGGCTACGAGACTGGCACGCCAGAGGCTTGCACCGGCATGTGCGATGCGAATTCGCTTCGTGGCGGTCTGGTCGTCAGCATCGACGATCTATCGATCGGCGGCGCCATCCTGGAGATCGACAATCAAGGCGCAACCACGACGCATTCGGATGTCGGCATCGGCTATTCACTGGGTGGTATGAGTGTTGGCGTCCAGTACGGCAACGTGGATTCGGCTGGCGGCGACAGTGAAGTCACAGCCTTCAATGCAGCCTACGGTCTTGGGCCTGGCATCGAAGTTAACTCGCAGATCGCCGTGGGCTCCTCCGGAGGGGCCGACTGGTCCCAGTTCTTGCTCGGTACGTCGATCGTCTTCTGATCGGCTATTGCCGACATCAACACCAGGGGAGCGCTCCGGCGCTCCCCTTTTTTGTGGGCTCCATGGAACGCGCGGGGAGAGGGCGTGCCCGGCACAGATGCGGGACACGCGTCGCTACGCCGGATAGTCCCCAACGGGTGAAGCATCGACGGGGTTTGCGCAGCGTTTGCCGCCTCCTTGCGCTGGAAACGCAGGTAGGGCGTTGCAACGGGGAGGACAGGACATGAGTCGAAACCTATTCGGAGTGCGCTGGATTTCTGCGGCGGCGGTGGCCATTTGTCTGGCGTTTGGCGGCGCGAACGCCGCGCAGGCGCAGGAGGGCAACTGGTACATCGGGGCGAACATGCCCCTCATGTTCATCGACGATTCGGAGGCGACCTCCACCACGACCGTTCAGCAAATGCCACCGCAGCCGCCGCTCACTATCGGTGCCACGGTCAAGTCGGAGCACGACACGGGGTACAAGTTCGGCGGCGTCCTCGGCTACCACCTCGACAGCGGCATCCGCGTCGAGGGCGAGCTATTCCTGGCCAGAGCCGAAATTGGCCAGATCACCAACACTGACATCAGTGTCGGGGATCAGTCCATTACCGGGCTGGCGGTACCCCTTGACCCGACCGGCACGGCAGAGCAGTTCGGCGCCATGCTCAACCTCTGGTACGACATCGAGACGGACAGCGACTGGACGCCCTACGTGGGCGCCGGCCTCGGACTCATCCGCATCGACCAGGGCGACCTTGACTATGACGAGGGCAGATTGGTGCAGGCGGTGGTTGGGACGCTTGCAGCATCGGGCGCGCCTGTGCCACCCGTGAGCGCGCTCCCGCCGATACCCAAGCCCTCCGCCACCGACACTGCGTTCGCCTATCAGATTGGCGCGGGTATCGGCTACGCGCTATCGGAGACTACCACGCTCCAAGTCGGATACCGTCTGCAGGCTCTCAATGGCCTTGAGTTCACCGGCATGAATCAAGCTGCGTCGGTAAGAGCGGAGACCGACCTGCAGGTTCACTTCCTCGAGATCGGCATCAGGCAACTGTTCTAAGGGGCCAAGAGCGCGGCCTCAAGGGCGCGTTCAAGCACCGCCGGCGCTGCGTAGCCCCGTCTCGGCAATAACCTCGGCGATGGCCTGTTCGCCGCGCGGCGCCATCAGGTGGGCGCCGGCAACGCCCTCGGTTTCCTGCAGCTCCTCGATCAGCTCGACGCAGATGCGGATTCCCTCGGCCTGCGGCTCCCTGGCGCCGTCGAGGCGGGCGATGACGGCATCCGGGATGTGCACGCCGAAGAGGTTCTCGTTCATCCAGCGCGCCGAGCGCGCGGATCGTATCGGCCCGATGCCGACGATGATGGACGTGCGCTCGGGAATTCCAAAGTCCCCGAGCCAGGCGAGGTAGCGCCTGAGCATCGCCAGGTCGAAGCAGAACTGGGTCTGGAAAAAGTCCGCGCCCGCTTCAATCTTGGCCTGGAGGCTGGTGGGCGCCTCGCCCGCCTTCGGCTCGCGGGGCGCATCGGCGCCGCCGATCAGCAAGCGGGGCGCCGAGGCGAGGTTGCGCCCGCCCGGGAGCTGGGTCTCGTCCCGCATTTTGCGGACCAGCGCCATGAACTCGTTGGACTTCAGGTCGAAGACCGGCTTGGTCTCCGGCTGATCACCGGCATCGACCGAATCGCCGGTGAGGCAGAGCAGGCTGTGCACGCCGAGCGCCGCCGCCCCCAGCACGTCGGCCTGCAGCGCGAGGCGATTGCGGTCGCGCATGGTGAACTGGAGCACCGGCTCGATGCCTTCGCGCACCAGGATCGCGGCGGTGGCCAACGGCGAGAGATGAGCGCGTGCGCCGGCACCGTCCAGCACGTTGACGGCATCGGCGAGGCCCTTGAGGCAGCCGGCGTGGGCCAGAACGTCGGCGGGATCCACCGAGTCAGGCGGCCCCATCTCTGCCGTGATGGCGAACTCGCCCGCTCGCAGCACGCGTTCCAGCCGGCCTGCGCTCTTCGCCTCGTCTGCCATGACCCCTCCAACGGTCCCGTCGGCCGCCACGCCGGCGACCGGGGCGCGACCATAGAGGGCATGCGCGGGACAATCCAGCGCGCAGTGGCGTTGGCTCAGAGAAGGCGCTGACGTGCCTTGAGCGCGGTACCGAGGGTGCCGTCGTCCAGATAGTCGAGCTCGCCGCCGACCGGCAACCCATGGGCGAGGCGGGAGATCGTGACGCCGCTCTCGGCGAGCCGGTCGGCCAGGTAATGCGCCGTGGTCTGCCCATCCACGGTGGCGCTGGTGGCGAGGATGATCTCGCGGACCTCGTGTGCGCCGGCACGGGCGACAAGGCCGGCGATGGCGAGATCCTCAGGCCCGATCCCGTCGAGCGCAGACAAGAGACCGCCCAGCACATGATAGCGGCCGCGGAACATCAGCGTGCGCTCCAGCGCCCAGAGATCCGCGACCTGCTCGACGACGCAGATGGCCGAACCGTCGCGCTCCGGATCGGCGCAGATCGCGCAAGGGTCCTGGGCGTCGAGATTGCCGCAGGTGGCGCAGGGGCGGACGCTCTCCGCCGCCGTGCGCAACGCGGCGAGCAGCGGCTCCAGGTGCGATTCCCGCCGCTCGAGGAGGTGCAGCGCTGCGCGGCGGGCCGAGCGCGGGCCGAGACCGGGGAGCTTGCCGAGATGTCCGACCAGCCGCTCGATCGCAGGGCTCGTCATCGCCTGTCGCCAGTAAAGGTTGGGTCGCGGCGGGCCCTCACAGGCCGAGGTCGAGGCCCGGCGGCAGCTTGAGCCCGCCGGTGACCTCGGCCATCCGTTCCTGAACGAGCTGCTCGACTCTGGCCTTGCCGTCGTTGAAGGCGGCGACGATCAGGTCTTCCAGCACCTCCACCTCGTCGCCGCTCACCAGCGCCGGATCGATGGAGAGGCGGCGCATCTCGCCCTTGCCGGTGAGCGTCACCCGCACCAGGCCGCCGCCCGCCGTGCCCTCGACCTCGAGCGCGCCCAGGCTCTCCTGCAGCTCGGCCATCCTGGTCTGCATTTCCTGCGCCTGCTTCAGCATCTTGCCGATGTTCTTCATGGGGAGGCATCTCCGTCGTTTCCGTTATCCGGCGCGGGCCTGTGCACCTTGCGCACGCGCGCGCCGGGGAACGCATCCAGGACCTGCCGCACAAGGGGGTGGCCCACCGCCGCCCGGTCGGCGGCTTCCTGCGCGGCCCGATCCTGCGAATCGAGGGTAGGCTCGCCGCCCTCCTCGCTCAGCGCGACCATCCAGCGCTCGCCGGTCCATTGCTCGAGCCGTTCCTGAAGCAGGGCAAGCATCTTGCTGTCCGGCGAACGCCCGCAGTTGATCTCGACCGCGCCGGAGCCGACTCGGATAGGTCGAACTTCGGTCCTGAGCCAGGCGCTCAGGATCGGCTCCCGCCGCTCCTCCGCGATCGCGGCGATCTCGCGCAACGATGTCGGCTGCACATGCGGGGCAGATGTGGCCACCGGCGCTGGCTGCGGCGCCGGCTCGGGCGCCGATTCGGGTACCAGAGCAGGCTCCGCCGCGGCACCGGTGCTTGCGACGCCGCCTGGTGATGGCGCCGGAGCCGGGGCGGGCGACGCTGCGGGCGCGTCCTTCGGCCGTACGTTCGCACCGCCAGCACCGATGGCCCGAAGCGCATCGGCCGGGCTTGGCAGATTGGCGGCATAAGCGATCCGCACCAGGGTCATCTCGGCCGCAAGCGCAGGCCGCGCTGCCCTGTTGGCCTCTTCCAGCCCCTTCAGCAGCATCTGCCAGGTCTGTGTGAGCGACGGCACCGCCAACGCCTCGGCCATGGCTCGCCCGCGCGTGCGCTCGGCCTCGGGCACCGCGGGATCCTCCGCAGCAGCGGGAACATGCTTCAGCCGCGTGAGCCAATGGCAGAGCTCCAGCAGATCCTGCAAGATCGCCTGCGGCTCCGCGCCCGCGTCGTGGAGTTCGGAAAAGCAGTCTAGCGCATCCTTGATCGCGCCCTTCATCAGCATGTCGAAGAGATCGAAGAGCCGGGTGCGGTCGGCGAGGCCCAGCATGGCCCGCACCGCCTCTTCGGTGATGCGTGTGCCCTCGTGCGCCATGGCCTGGTCGAGCACGGAAAGCCCGTCGCGCACAGAGCCATCGGCGGCCCGGGCGATCAGCGCAAGCGCTGCCGGCTCCACCTCCGCCCCCTCCTTGACGGCGATGCCCGAGAAGTGCTCGATCAGCACTTCCATATCGACCCGGCGTAAATCGAAGCGCTGGCAGCGCGAGAGCACCGTCACCGGCAGGCGTCGCACCTCGGTAGTCGCGAACACAAACTTGACGTGGGGCGGCGGCTCCTCGAGGGTCTTGAGAAGGGCGTTGAAGGCCTGCTTCGAGAGCATGTGCACTTCGTCGATAATGTAGACCTTGTAGCGCGCCGAGACCGGGCGGTAGCGCACGCTCTCGATCAGCTCGCGTACGTCGTCGATGCCGGTGCGCGAGGCAGCATCCATCTCGATCACATCGACATGGCGATCCTCGGCGATGGAGATGCAGTGATCGCAGTTCCCGCATGGCTCGGGCGTTGGGTCGCCGCTGCCGTCCTCACCGATGCAGTTGAGGGCGCGCGCGATGATCCGTGCGGTCGAGGTCTTGCCCACCCCGCGTACGCCCGTCAGCAGGTAGGCATGGGCCAGGCGGTCCATCGCGATCGCGTTGCTGAGCGTGCGCACCAGGGCATCCTGGCCGATCAGCCCGGCGAAGCTCGCCGGCCTGTACTTGCGCGCCAGCACGCGATAGGCAGCGGCCTCCTCGCTCATCGGTGCATGGCGTCCTTCGATCCGCGTCTTGCGGGGGCGGCGCGTGGGGTTGGCGGCAGGAGACCGGCAGACGACCCAGCTTGAAGCTCGTTACGGCTGCTTCCTTCCGGACCTGACCGGGTTAGCGAGTTAGCCGTCCGCCGCCGATCTCCCGCGCGCACTATAGCAGGTGCCGCGGGCGCAGTTTAGGCCGCACGCTGCGCCTGCTCGGCAAAATAGGCGAGCACGGCCTCGGTGTCGGTCACGTCGGCCGAGCAGCGATTCATGTCGAAGAGGTTGATCGCATGGCTGATCGGCAGGCGGTCAAACACCGCGTCCGCCGGTACGATGGTACGGTAATTGTACGAGAACGCGTCGAAGACTGTGGCGCGGACGCAATTGCAGGTGGCGCCGCCGGTGACGATCAGCGTATCGATAGCGCGGTCGATCAGATAGGGCAGGAGGGGCGTTCCGTGGAAGGAGCTCGGCTTCTTCTTGGTGAAGACCAGGTCGCCGGGCTCGGGTGCCACCGCGTCCACGATCGCGCTGCCGTGGGTGCCTTCGAAGTAGACGTTCTCGCCCGCCTCCGCGCCGATCTTGGCGTCGAAGAGCCCGGCATCGCCGACGGTGCGATCGATAGCGAAACGGGTGTAGATCACCGGTGCCCGGGCAACACGGGCCGCACCGACGATGCGCTTGGTCTGCCAAAGGGCAGCCCAGCCGGTAGCGCAGCTATAGGGATAGGCGGCGAGGTCGTGGTTGCCCTCCGCCCCTACCATGTAGTTCTGCACGTCAATGAGGATGACGGCCGGGCTGACGCCGAAGCCGACGCGCTTGGCCCAGCGGCCGCGCTCGATGGTCTCTCTGTCATCCGCGCTCAGGAAGCGCTGCCAGTCCGGCATCTCAGGCATCGCGGGCCTCCGACCGTGCGTTCCGGGAGGCCCATCATAGCCGGAATTGGGCCGCGCCGGGGGCCGCTGTGAGCAGGACCCGCACCGAAGCCCAAGGCTGGCGCCTCCAGGCGATGATCAACCGCACCATCTTCGAGGGGCTGGAGGAAACACTCTGCGAGCACGCTGACGCCGTGTTGGCGGAGACGATCGAGGCGGCACACCCGATACAGGAAGCCCCGGCCGACGTTCTGCGCGTGACCGTGTTCGGCGACGACTCGGCAGGCGACGACCCAAGGCCGAACCAGTTGCGCGCGTTGCTGAGCGAGGCCGGGGTCGAGCCAGCCGAGACGGCGTTCAAGCCAGTCCACCCCACCGACTGGAAGGCGCACTCCCTCGCCTCCTTCCCGCCCGTCTCGGTCGGACGCTTTGCGATCATGGGCGCACACCAGGCCCTTCCCCGCCGACGCTTCGCCCTCTGCGTCGATGCCGGCCCCGCCTTCGGCTCCGGCCGCCACGAATCGACCCAAGGCTGCCTGCTCGCGCTTGACTGGCTCGCCCGCCGCAGGCGGAGGGTGCGCCGTGCGCTGGACATCGGTACCGGCTCCGGCATCCTCGCGGTGGCAGCGGCGCGGCTTTGGCCGGTACGGGTGCTCGCCCTGGATACCGACCCCTTAGCGGTGGCCACGGCACGGGAGACGGTGCGGCGGAACGGGCTCTCCCACCGGGTGACGCTAGTGCGGGCTCGGGGTCTTCGCACGAGTGTCGTGGGGCGGCTTGGCCGGGCGGACCTGATCGTCGCCAACATCAGGGCAAAGCCCATCGCCGCGATGGCGCCGGCCTTCGCCAAGCACTTGCGGCCGGGGGGCGTCGCGGTGCTCTCCGGCCTGCTCGACACCGAGGAGCGGCTGGTGCTCACGGCCTTCCGCACGCGCGGGCTCCGGCTCCGGCGGCGCATAGGGCTCGGCGCCTGGGTCACGCTGATATTGACGCGGTGAGCGGCGCACTGGCACAAACGCCACCATGTCCGAGAAAACCGCGACAACGGGCGCACTGGCGCAGGCCCTCGCCGAGGCTGGCATCGACACGCCAATCCATGAGGCCGAAGCGTTGGTGCGCGGCGTCGCCGCGGCGGCTGTGCAGGACCGGGACTGGCTCCGCCTGATCCACCCGGAGACCAAAGCCGGTGCGGGCTACGCCGAGCGCTTCGAGGCTCTGCGCCGGACCTATGCCGCGGCGCCGGACGGCATCGACGCCCCGCAGCAGGAGGCCCGCCTCGCGGCGCTCAGGGTCGAGCTCGCCAAGCGCGGCCTTGATGGCTTCGTGGTGCCACTCAGCGACGAACATCAGGGCGAGTACGTGGCGCGGCGCTCGCAGCGGCTGGCGTGGCTCACTGGCTTCATGGGCTCCGCCGGCATGGCGATCGTGCTGGCCGAGCGGGCCGCACTCTTCGTCGACGGGCGCTATACCCTGCAGGCGGCGGCGCAGGTTGACAGCAGCCTCTACGAGCACCGTCACATCACCGAGGAGCCGGCAGATGCCTGGCTCCGGAAACATCTCGCGGCAGGCGCCGCGCTCGGCTACGACCCCCGGCTGCACGGCACGCGGGAGCGCGACCGGATGGCGGCACCCTGCCGCGCTGTCGGCGCCCGCCTGGTGCCGTGCGACGACAATCCCATCGACGCGCTGTGGGCGGATCAGCCGCCGGCCCCACTCGGCCCCATCGCCCCCCATCCGGTTCGCTTTGCCGGCGCCGAGGCGAGCGACAAGCGAGAGACCGTCGCTGCCCGGCTCGCCGAGAGGGGTGCAGCCGCAGCGGTGCTGAGCGCACCCGATTCCATCGCCTGGTTGCTCAACGTGCGCGGCGCCGATGTCGCCAACAGCCCCCTCCCCCACTCCTTCGCCATCGTGCACGGCGACGGCGGCGTGGACTGGTTCGTGGACGCGCGCAAGCTCCTGCCCGAGCTTCCGGCGCATCTCGGCAACGCCGTGCACGTGCAAGCGCCGGAGACGATGGCGAACGTGCTCGACGGGCTTGCCGATGCGGGCAGGGCGGTGCTGATCGACGAGGCGGCGACCCCGGTCTGGATGGTCGATCGGCTGAGGGAAAGCGGTGCAGAGGTGATTCGCGGCGCTGACCCATGCGCGCTGCCCAAGGCCTGCAAGAACGCCGTCGAGCTCGACGGCATCCGCGCCGCCCATCGCCGGGACGGCGCGGCCTTGACCCGCTTCCTGGCCTGGCTCGCCGCCGCCCCGCCCGGCTCGATCACCGAGCTCGACGCGGTCGCGCGCTTGGCGGCGATGCGCGCCGGCGGCGAGCACTACCGGGGCCCGAGCTTCGACACGATCTCGGGCGCCGGCCCCAACGGCGCCATCGTCCACTACCGGGTGACGGACGAGAGCAACCGCACGCTGGAGCCGGGCAGCCTCTACCTCGTCGATTCGGGCGGGCAGTACCTGGACGGCACCACCGACGTGACCCGCACGGTCGCGATCGGCCAGCCCGAGCCCGAGCACCGGGACCGCTTCACCCGCGTGCTGCGCGGCCATATCGCGCTGGCGACGGCACGCTTCCCGCCCGGCACCACCGGTGCGCAGCTCGACACGCTCGCCCGCCAATTCCTGTGGCAGGCGGGCCTCGACTACGACCACGGCACCGGGCACGGCGTGGGGCACTACCTCAACGTGCACGAAGGCCCGCAGCGCATCTCCCGGATGGGCTCGGGTGCGGCGCTCGCGCCCGGCATGGTGGTCTCCAACGAGCCCGGCTACTACAGGACCGGCGCCTACGGCATCCGAATCGAGAACCTGGTGGCGGTGACGGAGGCTGACGACGCCGACGGGGGCTTCCTCGGCTTCGAGACACTGACGCTCGCACCCATCGACCGCGCCCTCATTGACCCCGCCATGCTGACGGCGGACGAGCGCGCCTGGCTCGATGCGTACCACGCGCGTGTCGCGGAGACCCTCGCGCCCCTGCTCGCGGACGACAAAACGACGCTCGCCTGGCTTCACGGCGCGACGGCGCCCGTGACCGCTGCCTGAACGATTGGCACGAAGCGGCGGATGAGCCTCTCCGGCAACGCCACCAGGCCGCCGCCCCGGAACCCCATCGTAATAATTCCGGCGCGCATGGCCTCGACCCGGCTTCCCGGCAAGCCGCTTGCCGACATCGCCGGCCGGCCGATGATCGTGCACGTGCTGGAGCGGGCCGAGGCTGCGGCGATCGGCCCCGTGGTCGTCGCCTGCGCCGAGGCCGCCATTGCAGAGGCGGTCGAGCGCGCCGGCGGGCGCGCGGTCATGACCGACCCCGATCACCCGTCCGGCTCCGACCGGATATTCGAGGCGCTCCAGGCCATCGATCCGGCAGGCGACCACGATGCGGTGGTCAACCTGCAGGGCGATCTGCCCACCCTCGACCCCGCGCTGCCGGCGCGCGCGCTCGCGCTCCTGGCGGACCCTGCGGTCGATATCGGCACGCTCGCAGCCGAGATCGTCGATCCGGCCGAGCGCGACGATCCCAGCGTGGTGAAGGCCGTGGTTTCCCATCGGCCGGGGGAGACGCAAGGCCGGGCCCTCTACTTCACCCGCGCGACCGCGCCCTCCGGCGAAGGCCCGCTCTGGCACCATATCGGCCTCTACGCCTACAGGCGCGAGGCGCTTGCCCGCTTCGTCGCGCTCCCACCGAGCCCGCTAGAGCGCCGCGAGCGTCTGGAGCAGCTCCGTGCGCTCGAAGACGGAATGCGCATCGAGGTCGCGTTCGCGGACACTGTCCCGCTCGGCGTCGATACACCGGCGCAGCTCGAGCAGGCACGGACGTTGATCGCCGGCAGTCTGGAGTAAGGGAATGACGATCGAGCAGGTCCTTTCGTTCTGGTTCGAACGCCACGGTCCCGATCAATGGTGGGCCAAGGACCCCGCCTTTGACGAGGCGATCCGCAGCGAGTTCGGCGCGCTCCATGCCAGCGCGGCGCTGGGCGAGCTGCACGAGTGGCGCGAGGCGCCGGAGGGCCGCCTCGCCGAGATCATCGTGCTCGACCAGTTTTCCCGAAACCTCTACCGCGAGGACCCGCGCGCCTTCGCCTGCGACGGCATGGCGCTCGCACTGGCACAGGAGGCCCTGCGCGCGCGTGCCGACCGGGCGGTGCCGCTTGAGCGCCGGAAGTTCTTCTACATGCCCTACGAGCACAGCGAATCGCGTCTGATCCACGAAATTGCCGTGCGCCTCTTCGAGTCCATCGACGATCCCAGAAGCCTCGACTACGAGCTGCAGCACAAGGCGATCATCGACCGTTTCGGGCGTTATCCGCACCGCAACAAGGCGCTCTCGCGCCCCTCCACGCCTGAGGAAATCGCCTTCCTCAAAACCCCCAACTCCTCCTTCTAGCTCGCGCGAGCGCGCGGTTGACGCTCACCCCGGCGGGGGGCATGTTGCGCGCACTTTTCGGCGCGACGGCGCGGCACAGGACGAGAGCCCATGCCTTCCACAACGGCTGAAGGGCGCGCACCGCGCGTCGACCACGCGGACATGGCTAACGCCATCCGCGCTCTTTCGATGGATGCGGTGGAGCAAGCCCGCTCCGGCCATCCCGGCATGCCACTGGGTCTTGCCGATGTTGCGACCGTGCTCTTCGGCCGCTTCCTCAAGTTCGATCCCGCGCGCCCCGACTGGCCCGACCGGGACCGCTTCGTGCTCTCGAACGGTCACGGCTCGATGCTGCTCTATTCGCTGCTCTATCTCACCGGCTATCCGGACATCGACATCGACGAGATCCGCAACTTCCGCCAGCTCGGCAGCCGTACCGCAGGCCATCCGGAGTACGGCCTCGCCGCCGGGATCGAGACTACGACCGGCCCGCTCGGCCAGGGCCTCGCCAACGCGGTCGGC
Source organism: Alphaproteobacteria bacterium (assembly GCA_965207055.1). GTDB lineage: Bacteria > Pseudomonadota > Alphaproteobacteria > UBA828 > UBA828 > WTGU01. The sequence goes on from CBDBLP010000003.1 coordinate 21,257, forward strand.
ATGGCCCTGGCGGAGCGCAGCATGGCTGCCCGCTTCGGCGCCAACCTCGTGGACCATCACACCTATGTCGTCTGCGGCGACGGCTGCCTGATGGAAGGCATCAGCCAGGAGGCGATCTCGCTCGCGGGTCATCTGCGGCTGGACCGCCTGATCGTGCTCTACGATTCGAACGACATCTCCATCGACGGCCCCACCAGCCTCTCCTACTCCGACGACGCGCGGGCCCGCTTCGAGGCCGCCGGCTGGCACACGCTGCGCGTCGATGGCCACGATCCCGACGCGGTGGCGGCGGCGATCGAGGCAGCCAAGGACGAGGCACGGCCTTCGATGATCGAGTGCCGCACGGTGATCGGCTACGGCGCACCGACGAAGGCCGGCACCGCCGCGAGCCACGGCGCGCCGCTTGGACCTGACGAGATCGCGGGCACCCGCGAGGCACTGGTTTGGCCGCACGCGCCCTTCACGGTGCCCGACGTGATCCTCGACGCCTGGCGCGCTGCCGGGGCGCGAGGGAGGGAAGCGCGAGAAGCCTGGGAGGCGCGCCGCGCCGCGCTCGACGAGGGGCAAGGGGCCGAATTCGACGGTGCGGCTGCGGGTGTGCTGCCCCCGGCGCTCGCAGAAGCTCTCGCTGGCCTGAAGGCCGCGCTTGCCGAGGAGCGCCCCACCATCGCCACCAGGGTCGCCAACAAGCGTGTCATCGGCGCCATCGCCGACTCCTTGCCGTCCCTCCTCGGCGGCTCGGCCGATCTCACCGGCTCCAACGGCACCAAGAGCGACGAGCTGACCCCGATCACGCCCGGAGATTACGGCGGCCGCTACCTCTATTACGGGGTGCGCGAGCACGCCATGGGCGCGGTCATGAACGGCATGGCGCTCCACGGCGGGATGATTCCCTTCGGCGGCACCTTCCTCACCTTCACCGACTATTGCCGGCCGGCGATCCGGCTTTCTGCGCTCATGGAACTCCGCGTCATCTACGTGATGACCCACGATTCCATCGGACTGGGGGAAGACGGCCCGACCCATCAGCCGGTCGAGCACCTGGCCAGCCTGCGGGCCATGCCCAACCTGCTTCTCTTCCGGCCCGCCGATGCCATCGAGACCGCGGAATGCTGGGAGCTCGCCCTCGCCAATGCCGAGCGCCCGTCGGTGCTCGCGCTGACACGGCAGGGGGTGCCCTACCTGCGGGCTGGCGGCAGCGACTCCGAAAACGCCTGCGCGCGCGGCGGCTACGTGCTGCGCGAGGCGTCGTCGGGGACACCCGCGGTTGTGCTGCTCGCGACGGGGTCGGAATGCGCGATTGCCGACGAAGCGCGGCAGGTGCTGGAAGCCGAGGGCGTGCCGACGCGGCTGGTATCTCTCCCCTGCTGGGAGCTGTTCGACGAGCAGGAGCCCGCCTATCGCGAGAGCGTGCTGGGCACCGACGCGATCCGGGTTGCGGTCGAAGCCGCAAGCCCGCTCGGCTGGGAGCGCTACGTAGGCCCAGACGGCACCGTCGTCGGGATGCGGAGCTTTGGCGGCTCGGCGCCTGCCAAGGAGCTTTACGCCCACTTCGGCATCACGGCCGACGCCGTGGTGGCAGCGGCGAAGGCGCGCTTGTAGGGCGCGCCAAGCCGGCGGGGGCGCACCGGCTGGATGGTGGTTGACCGCCGCAGGCCAAGCCGGTAGCAAAACCCCGCATCTCACAGAGCGGAGTAGTCATGACGGTTCGTATCGCCATCAACGGATTCGGGCGGATCGGCCGCAACATCTTGCGCGCGATCCACGAGTCCGGCCGCACCGATCTCACCGTCGTCGCCCTCAACGATCTGGGCGACGTGGAGACCAACGCCCACCTGCTGCGCTACGATTCGGTCCACGGGCGCTTCCCCGGCACCATCGAGGTGGCGGACGGCTCCATCGACATCGGCGCGGGGCCGATCCAGGTGCTGAGCGAGCGCGACCCGGCACGGCTGCCCTGGGCCGACCTCGGCATCGATGTGGCGCTCGAGTGCACCGGGATCTTCACGGCGCGCGAGAAAGCCGCGGCTCATCTCGAGGCCGGCGCCCGCGCCGTGCTGATCTCGGCCCCCGGAAGGGATTCCGACCTCACCGTGGTCTATGGCGTCAATCACACCGCGCTCACGCCCGAGCACCGCATCGTTTCCAACGCGTCCTGCACCACCAACTGCCTGGCCCCGGTCGCCTCGGTGCTGCACGAGGCGATCGGGATCGAGAGCGGTTTCATGACCACGGTGCACGCCTACACGCTGGACCAGCCGGTGCTCGACACGCTGCACAAGGACCTGCGGCGCGCGCGCGGCGCGGCGGGCTCGATGATCCCCACGTCAACCGGCGCCGCGCGCGCCGTGGGTCTCGTGCTGCCCGCGCTCGCCGGCAAGCTGGACGGCACGGCGGTCAGGGTGCCGACCTCCAACGTCTCGATGGTCGATCTCAACTTCGTCGCCAAGCGGGCGACATCCGTGGACGAGATTAACGAAGCCGTGGCGAACGCCGCCGCCGGCGCCATGGCCGGCGTGCTCGCCTACAGCGAAGAGCCTCTGGTCTCGGTCGACTTCAACCATCGGCCGGAAAGCTCGATTGTCGATACCGGCCAGACCGCCGTGGTCGATGGCACGCTCGGCCGCGTGCTTTCCTGGTACGACAACGAATGGGGTTTTTCGAACCGGATGGGCGATGTCGCGGCCCATCTCGGCAACCTGTGACGGTGTCCGCGCGACCGCTCGGCCTTCCGCCCGTGGCATGACCGCGTTTCGCACGCTTGACGATATCGAGGTCGCCGGCAAGCGCGTCCTGGTGCGGGTGGACCTGAACGTACCGATGCGTGAAGGCGCGGTGGGCGACACCACGCGGATCGACCGGGTGGCGCCCACGCTTGCGGAGCTCGCGGGGCGCGGGGCGAAGGTCATCGTCGCCTCGCATTTCGGCCGGCCCAAGGGCAAGCCCGTGGCGGCCATGTCGCTCGGGCCGATTGCCGAGCCTCTCTCCCAGGCGCTCGGTGGCCTCCCGGTTCGCTTCGTGCCCGATTGTGCGGGCGCGGAAGCGGAGGCGGCGGTTGCCACCCTCGCGCTGGGCGAAGTCGCGTTGCTGGAGAACCTGCGCTTCCACGCGGGCGAGGAGGCGAACGATCCCGCCTTCGCCGATGCCCTCGCGCGCCTCGCCGATTTCTACGTCAACGACGCGTTCTCTGCGGCGCACCGGGCCCATGTGTCGACCACCGCCGTGGCAGAGCGCCTGCCGAACGCGGCGGGGCGACTCATGCAGGCGGAGCTGGAGGCGCTCGGCAAGGCGCTGCAGGCGCCCGAGCGGCCGGTCATCGCCGTGGTCGGCGGCGCCAAGGTCTCGACCAAGCTCGCGCTCCTCGCCAACTTGATTGAGCGAGTGGACCGCCTCGTCATCGGCGGCGCCATGGCCAACACCTTTCTCCACGCGCAGGGGGTTTCCGTCGGGGCGTCGCTTCACGAGCCAGACCTGGCGGTGGAGGCGCGCCGCATCATGGGAGAGGCGTCGGGCGCCGGCTGCGGGATCGTCCTCCCCACCGACGTGGTGGTGACGCAGGAGTTTCGGAAGGGTGCCGAGAGCACGACGGTCCCGGTCGTCGACGTGCCAACGGACGGCATGATCCTGGACCTCGGACCCGACACCTGCGCACGCATTGAGGGAGCATTGGCAGCCTCGAACACGCTGGTCTGGAACGGGCCCCTCGGAGCATTCGAAATTGCGCCTTTCGATCAAGCGACGATGCGCTGTGCCCGTGCCGCCGCGCGCCTCACCGAGGAGGGCAACCTGCTCTCCGTGGCCGGTGGCGGTGACACGGTCGCAGCCCTTCAGGGTGCGGGCGTGCTCGGCGCCTTCAGCTACGTTTCCACCGCCGGCGGCGCCTTCCTGGAATGGCTGGAGGGTAAGACCCTGCCGGGGGTCGCGGCACTCGAGACCGCGACCATCCCGTGAGCGGGCCATGAGCGCACGGCGGCCCGCGATCGTCGTGCACGATCTCGACCAGGCCGTCGGCGCGCTCCGCGCCGCCGCGGCAGCTGGAGTCCCGGTGACGCTCTGGTCCGCGCCCGGCGCCGCGTCATACGCGGGGCTCGGCTTTCTCGGCGCGGTCTTCGAGCAGGCCGGAGCGGCGGTGCCGGAGGCCGACCACGATGCGGTCGTCGACTGCAGGAGCAGCGCCGTGCTCGCCCACGAGGCGCTGAGCCGAGGCTTCGCCGGCGTGGCGTTCACCGGCCGCGGGGCCTTGCGCAAGACCCTCCAGGCCATCGCGGAGGGACAGAGCAGCCGGCTAATTACCACCGGTCCGGCTCGGGGCGCGCTCGATCTCGTCCATTCTTCCGACCCCGAGCGCGACAGCGCCGCCTATCTCGCAAAAGGGTATGCCGGATGCTCATAAACTCTGGAAAACCAGCCGCGCCTCGGTCAGGATAGGCCATGCGAATCACTAGGCGCGTCAGAGATATTCTCTCCTGGTATGAGAGCGACAATCCGGGCACGAAAGCGAACCTCGCTCGCATCCTGATGCACGGTCGCCTCGGCGGCACCGGGCGCATGGTCATCCTGCCCGTCGATCAGGGCTTCGAGCACGGTCCGGCGCGCAGCTTCGCTCCCAACCCGCCGGCCTACGACCCGCACTACCACTGGCAGCTCGCGATCGACGCGGGGCTCAACGCGTTCGCGAGCCCGCTCGGCATGATCGAGGCAGGCGCCGAGAGCTTTGCCGGTGCAATCCCGACCATTCTCAAGGTCAACAACGCCAATTCGCTGGGCTCGGCCAGGGATCAGGCGGTAACCGGCTCGGTGCGCGACGCGCTCCGGCTGGGCTGCTCGGCCATCGGATTCACCGTCTATCCCGCCTCCGACCATCAATACGAGATGATGGAGGAGATCCGCGAGCTCGCGGCGGAGGCGAAGGCGCACGGGCTCGCGGTGGTGGTCTGGTCCTACCCGCGCGGCGGGGCGCTCTCCAAGGAGGGTGAGACCGCGCTCGACGTGGTGGCCTATGCAGCGCACATGGCCGCGCTTGCCGGCGCCCACATCATAAAGGTCAAGCCGCCCACCGCCCATCTGGAGCAGGAGGCCGCCGCCAAGGCCTACAACGCCGCGGGCGTAAACGGCGAGACGCTGGAGAAGCGGATCGCGCACATCATGCAGGCGGCCTTCGCCGGGCGCCGACTCGTGGTCTTCTCCGGCGGGGCCGCGAAGGGGCTGGAAGGGCTCTTCGGCGAGGTTCGCGCGATCCATTCCGGCGGGGGCAGCGGCTCGATCATCGGCCGCAACAGCTTCCAGCGCCCACGCGTTGACGCGCTCGCCATGCTGAACACGGTCATCGGCATCTACCGGGGCAAGGAATAAGCGGGGGGCTTGCTTCCCCGACGTGCTGCCGGCGGGTTCAGGCGTTGGCGATAACCGATCGAATGGGAAGCCGGGTCGGCACCCGCCCGCCCAGAACATCCAGAAGCACCTCGACCCGCTCGCGCGGCGCAAGCCGCAAGACGACCGCCGCACACTCCGCGAAGGGACCAACGGTGATGGTGACGGCATCTCCCGCCTGCAAATCGGGCGGCGCGGGTGTGCTCACACCGTCGGCCCCGGTCGCCTCCCGCAGCGCGGCGACGAAGTCGCCGGGCAGCGGCTGAGGCCGCGGGCCATCGGCGAGGAGACGCTTCACCCCGAAGGTGCCGTTGATGGCGCGCCACGGCTCGCGCCCGATATCGAGTTGCACGAACAGGTATTGCGGGAAGAGCGGTGCGTACCCGGTCTCGATGCGCTTTGCCCGGCGGCGGGAGCGCTCCGTCACCGGCAACCACACCCGGTACCCCTGGCGCGCCAGGTTGACTTCGGCGCGCTGCTCCTGATGGGGCCGCGTCTGAACAACGTACCAGTTGTACATCGCTAACCTCTGACCGGCTGGACCCAAGGCGCCGGAACTCGCTGAACCAGAACCGCTACTGGTTACTATATATGTAATGGATACTATGTGGAACGAAAAGCGAACATGCTGCGCCGTGCACGACGGCGGCGGAGGTCGGTGGTGTGCGACCGACACCGACAGAGGATTCAACAAGGATGGCCGCGCGGCCCCTGCTCCACTAACATCCCCGCCCGCACGCCCCTCGAGCCTGCCGGAGAGATGATGAGCACGACATTCAAGGAGACCGAGTGGATCTGGCGCGACGGGGAATTCGTCCGCTGGCAGGACGCCACGGTCCATATCCTGGCCATCGCCGTTCAGTTCGGCTCCTCGGTCTTCGAGGGTATCCGCTGCTACGACACCGCCGGCGGCCCCGCCGTCTTCCGCTTGGCCGAGCATCTGAAGCGGCTTCGCAACTCCGCGCGGATCTATCGCATGGAGGTGGGCTACAGCGACAAGGAGCTGACCGAGGCCTGCTTCGCCCTGATACGGCGCAACGGGCTCCGCCACTGCTACATCCGCCCGGTAATCATGCGCGGCTACGGCGCCATCGGGATGGACGGCATCGGCAGCCCGATCGAGACCTATATTCCGGCCTGGGAGTGGGGCGCCTACCTTGGTGCCGACGCCCTGGAGCGGGGCGTTGACGTCTGTGTTTCCTCCTGGAGCCGTGCCGCACCCAACACCTTCCCCGGCATGGCCAAGGCGACCGGGCATTACAACAACGCGCAGCTCATCAAGTTGGAGGCGATGGCCAACGGCTTCGTCGAAGCGATCGCGCTGACCCACGACGGGCAGATCAGCGAGGGCAGCGGCCAGAACCTCTTCGCGGTGATGGACGGCGCCCTGCTGACGCCGCCGATCGACGGCAGCAACCTCTCCGGCATCACGCGGAACGCGGTGCTCACCATCGCCGCCGACCTCGACGTGCCGGTACGCGAATGCCCCATGCCCCGCGAGCTGCTCTATTGTGCCGACGAGCTGTTCTTCTCCGGCACAGCGGCGGAGATCACGCCGATCCGCTCTGTCGACCGGATCACCGTCGGCCCTGGCGGCATCGGCCCGGTCACGCGGCGCATCCAACGGCGCTTCGCCGAGATCGTGAGCGGCCGATCCAACGACGATCACCGCTGGCTCACCCTGGTCCCGCCCGCCTGAGCAGGGCCGGGGCTCCCTGTGCGCCCATCGCCTGAGGGAGAACGCGCATGACCGACAGTCATGACCGCGCGGCAGCGCTGGCCGAGAGGCTCTTCGCCGAGAACGTTGAAGGCCGTCCGTTCCGCCGCCCGCGGGGCGCCGACCGACCGGCGTCCCTGGACGAGGGATACCACGTCCAGAACCTCCTCAACCGGCGATTCGCAGAGGCCGGGCGGGGTGCGCCTGCCGGCTACAAGGTGGGCCTCACGTCCGAGGCCATCCAGACGATGTACGGGAGCAACCAGCCGATCAGCGGCGTGGTGTTCGAGACAGGGGTGCACCGCTCGCCCGCCCGGATCGCGCTTGCGGACTACATCCACCTCGGGTTCGAGTTCGAGCTTGCGGTGGAGATCGGAAGCGACTTCCGGCCTGAGGACGCGCCCTTCGCCCTCGACGACGCGCGCGCCCGCATCGCCGCCTGCATGCCGGCCTTCGAGCTGATCGAGGATCGCAATGCCGACCATGGCGATGTCGATGCGCTCTCCATCCTCCTGGACAATTCTTGGTGCGCCGGCGTGGTCCTGGGGCCGCCCCGCACTGATTGGCGCTCGCTCGATCTCGCCGACACGCCGGTCTCACTCAGGGTCAACGACGGCCCGCCGGCTACAGCGGTCACGGGCGCCGCCATGGGGAACCCGCTGAACTCCCTTGTCTGGCTCGCCAACCAGCTCGCCTTGCGCGGAACGACGCTGAAGGGCGGCATGATCGCGATGACCGGGAGCACGCTCGCCACACAGTTCGCGGAAGCGGGCGATCGCTTCGTCTACGAGATCGAGGGGCTGGGGGCCGTGGAAGCGACGATCGTCTGAGCCTACAGTCCGGTCTCTTACCCGGCTGAACCGGGGCGGCGCGTGATGATGACGTCGCGGTGAACGCCGACACAAAGCAGCAGCCCGAGACCCAGCATCAGGCTCAGCATGGCGCTGCCGCCGTAGGAGATCAGGGGCAGCGGCAGGCCGACGATGGGGATCAGGCCAATCACCATCGCGACATTAAAGAACACGTGGAAGAAGAACGTGACCGTGATCCCCATGCCCAGCAGACGGCCGAAATGGTTGTTGCTTCGGGCCGAGATCACCACACCGTAGGTGGCAATCCCCAGGTAGAGCAGCAGCACACCGGCGACGCCGAAGAAGCCGAGTTCCTCCGCCATCATCGTGAAGATGAAATCGGTCTGCTTTTCCGGCAGGAAGTTGAGGTGGCTCTGGGTTCCCTGAAGGTATCCCTTGCCGAACAGGCCGCCGGAACCGAGCGCGATCTTCGATTGGAGGATGTGATAACCCGCGCCGAGCGGGTCCGCCTCGGGATTGAAGAACGTGAGAATGCGCGACTTCTGATAGTCGTGCAGGAACTGCCAGGCGACGGGCCCTGAGCCGAGCGCGAGAGCAATGCCAACTCCGATCTTCCACGCCTTGATTCCGGCCAGGAACAGCATGATCCCGCCGCCGATGGAGAGCAGCAGCGCGGTCCCCAGATCGGGCTGGCGCAGGATTAGCGCGGCCGGTGCGAGAATCAACAGCAACGGCGGGAGGTAGGTACGGATACGCCCGAGCCCGTCCAGGGGGACGCCGTGGAAGTAGCGCGCGAGCGCCAGGATCAGCGCGATCTTCATCAGCTCGGACGGCTGTAACTGGATCACACCCAGGTCGATCCAGCGCTGCGCCCCCTTCCCCGCCGCGCCGAGCAGATCCACACCCACCAGCAGGGCGAACGCCAGGCCGTAAATCGTGTATGCCGCGCGCAGCCAGAAGCCGATGTCGATCAGCGCCACCGCGATCATCACCAGGAGACCCGCGCCGAACCAGACCATTTGGCGCGATGCCCAGGGCTCCGTGGAACCACCCGAGGCGGAAATCAGCATGCCGATGCCGACCGCGCCGATGGTGCAGACGAGCACGATCAGGAACCAGTCGAGCCTGAGCAACCGTTCAGCAATGCGAAAGCCCTGGCGGCTGCCGATATCCATCTGTGCCATCAGGCTGTCTCGTGCTGCGGTCGGGTCAGCGCTTCGAGATTGCGGGCGCGGGCCGAGGGGTCACGACGTTGCACCTCGCGCAGGATATCGCGGGCGATCGGTGCCGCCACGGAGCCGCCGCTGCCCCCGTGTTCCACGACGACGGCGACACCGTAGCGAGGCCGCTCCAACGGCGCGTAGGCGACGAAGAGTGCGTGGTCGCGCTCCTCCCACGGGCGGTCTTCGTTCTTGATCACCCCCGTGCGGTGCTCGCGTTCGGAGATCCGCCGCACCTGCACGCTCCCCGTCTTGCCGGCCATGGCAAGTGCCGGCTCCTCGATGCGCGCGCGATAGGCGGTGCCCTTGGGATCGTTCACCACCTTCAGCATGCCCTCACGGACGATATCGAAATGGGCGGGCGAAATACCCATCGGCGCGAAGGCCTCGCGCTCCTGTTGAATCGGCTGCCCCTCGCGGATTACCTCCGCCAGGATGCGGGGCTCGACCGCGATGCCTCCGTTGGCAATGCGCGCGACCATCACTGCGAGCTGCAGCGGCGTGGTGAGCAGGTAGCCCTGGCCGATGCCCACGATCAGCGTCTCGCCACCCTGCCAGGGCTCGCCGATCATGGCCAGCTTCCACTCGCGTGTCGGCACCAGGCCAGGCTTCTCCCCCGGCAGCTCGATATCGAGCTTCTCGCCGAATCCGAAGCGCTCGGACATCGCGGCAATGCGGTCGATGCCGACCCGCTTGGCCACCTCGTAGAAGTAGACGTCGCACGATTCCTGGAGGCCCTTCACCATGTCCACGTGCCCGTGGCCGTAGCGCCGCCAGCAGCGGAACCGGCGCTTCCCGAGCTTGAGCGATCCGTTGCAGAAGAACCGGTGATGGGGGCTCAACTCACCGCTCTCGAGCGCTGCCAGCGCCACGATCATCTTGAATGTGGAGCCCGGCGAGTACTGGCCGGCGATCGCCTTGTTGCTGAGCGGGAAGCGCGGATGGCCGATCAGCTCTCGCCATTGGCGCTGGCTGATGCCGGAGGTGAACAGGTTGGGGTCGTAGCTCGGCATCGATGCCAACGCCAGGATTTCGCCCGAATGGACATCGAGGACCACGGCCGATCCGCTCTCTTCGCCGAAGCGGGCCGAGACGTACTGCTGAAGCCCGAGGTCAATGGTCAACAGCTGGTCGTCGCCCGGCCGACCGGTTCTGCGATTGAGCTCACGGATGACGCGGCCGTAGGCGTTCACCTCGACCTGCCGGGAGCCGGCTTCGCCCCGCAGCGAGCTCTCCAGCACCTTCTCGGCACCGTTTTTGCCGATGCGGAAGTCGGGGAGAGTGAGCAGCGGATCGTCCGTCAGTTCCAGATCCGATTCGTTGACGGCGCCGACGTAGCCCACGATGTGGACCGTATCGCGCCCGAAGGCGTAGAGCCGGCGGCTGCCCACGTCGATCATCACGCCGGGCAGATCGGGCGCGTTGACCTCGATCTGAGAGACCTCCTCCCAGGTCAGGTTCTCGCGGACCGTGATGGGGACGAACTGCTGCTTGCGCCGGGCTTCGCGCAGCACCCGCTCGCGGTCGTGGTCCTCGATCGGTACGAGTGCCGCGATTTCGTCGAGCGCCTTGTCGAGGTCCAACGCCGCTTCAGGCACCACGATCAGCCGATAGTTCAGCCGGTTCTCGGCAAGAACCTGACCGAAGCGGTCGAAGATGCGGCCACGCGACGGGGGCAGAAGCTGCATGTTGATGCGGTTCTCGTCGGCGAGAACCTGATAGCGCTCGGAGTCGACGACCTGGAGCTGATAGAGACGCCCGGCGAGGCCGGCCGTCAGCAGCGCCTGCGCGCCGCCCACGATGATCGCGCGGCGCGTGAAGAGGTTGGCGCGTCCGGTTTCGCCCCGCATGTCACTCGGGCCGTGCGGCGGCGAGCACGCCGAGAGGACGGAAGAAGAGCACGAACACCGGGAAGAGCAGCAGCGTCAGCGCGACCTGCACGACGATGGGCAACGGCGGGACCGGCGCGCCGAAACAGGCGGAACTGATGATCCAGCTGAGCAGCCCGACCGCGGGCATGACCAGGGAGAAGCCCCACCATATGACGAGGAAGGGCTTGCCCCGGAAGAAGGTTCGTTGCGAGGCAACGACGCCCTGAACGATGAGAAGCGCGAGCGCCGTCATGCCGAGCGGCGTGCCGGCGAGGAGATCCTGAAGCACGCCGATGCCGAAGGTCGCCGCAAAGGGAAACCGCTCCGGCCGATAGATGGTCCAGTAGAAGACCGCCATCACCGCGAAGGCCGGCGTGACCTCGACGAATGCCGGCAATCGCCAAGGGAGCGCCGCCGCGAAGACAAGCATCACGGTGACGGTGACGGGGATTGCGCCGCGCAGCGAGCGCTCGGCCCATTGCAGCCAGTCGCCCATCACTCGAGGCTCCCGGCTCGCTCGGCGCGGCGGGTTTCGGGGAAGACCCCCGGCACCACGTAGTCGAGGATGGTGACGAAATCGAGCCGCTCCCAGACCACGAAGGGCTGCACGGTCGCGCGGTCCTTGTCGACCGCAGAAACGATCCCGACATCGAGCGCCGGCGGGAACATCCCGCCCTCGCCCGAGGTCACGATGCGATCGCCGGGTTTGACCCTGGCGTCGGTCGCGAGGAAGGCCAGGTAGGGATGCGGACTGTTGTCGCCGCGCAGAATGGTCCGGTCCCGGCTCTCCTCGAGGACTACGGGAATCCGCGAGTTCAAGTCGGTGAGCAGCAGGATGCGCGCCGTGTGCTGACCGGCCTCCAGCACGCGGCCCACCAGTCCGTCGTGATTGACCACCGCCTGGCCCTTGCGCACGCCGTGGGACTTGCCGGCATTGACCAGGACCATGTGAATGAAGGGTCCGCCCGAATCGGCAATCACGCGGGCCGTGACGAAGCTCGCCCGCTGGTCGGGCACGACATTGAGGAGCCGGCGAAACTCGTCGTTCTCGTAGCCGAGCTGCTCGGCCACCGCCTGCCACTTGCGGAGCTGGGCGTTGTCATGCGCCAACTGTTCGTTGCGTTCGTGAACGCTCATGATGCCGTCCAGCTCGTCGAGTCCGCCGGCGACCGTCGCCGCCGGCTGCGAGAAGAAGCTGAATATCGGGCTCACGGCATCGACGACGCCCACGCGCAGTGTCTCCACCACGCGCGGTTCCGCCTGGCTCAGGATCATCAGGGTGATCGCTGCGCAGGCCAGCATTGCGTAGCCAAAGCGCTGGGCGAAGACCCTGCCCGGCACGGCCAGGACGAGATTGCGCCCCCGGCCAACCCTCACTCAGACCTCCATACGTTACGCGGTTCGCACCGAATCGGGCCCGCGTAGCGGGAAACCTAATATGTCTCGTGAAGGGCGTGCTTCAAGGCTTTCATTTCTTCCAGACATCGGCCGGTGCCGAGAGCGACGCAGCGCAAGGCCTGATCCGCGATCGAGACCGGCAGTCCCGTCGCGTGACGCAGCACGTAATCCAGGTTGCCGAGGAGGGCGCCGCCGCCCGTCAGCACGATGCCCTTGTCGACGATGTCGGCCGCGAGCTCGGGCGCGGTGTTCTCCAGCCCCACCTTGACCGCATCGATGATGGCGCCCACCGGCTCGGCCAGGCTCTCGGAAATCTGCCTCTTGGAGATGACGATTTCCTTGGGCACGCCGTTCATCAGGTCGCGCCCCTTGATGTTGAGCGTCTCGCCGTCGCCGTCCTCGGGCGGGCAGGCCGAGCCCAGGTCCTTCTTGATCCGCTCCGCGCTGGCCTCGCCGAGCAGCAGGTTATGGGTGCGGCGCACGTAGGCGATGATGCTCTCGTCCATCTTGTCGCCGCCGACGCGCACCGAGCGGGAGTAGACGATGCCGCCGAGCGAGAGCACGGCGACCTCGGTGGTGCCCCCGCCGACGTCGACCACCATCGAGCCGGTCGGCTCGGTCACCGGCAGGTTTGCGCCGATGGCGGCGGCCATGGGCTCCTCGATCAGGAACACGCGCCGGGCGCCTGCACTCTCCGCCGATTCCTGGATGGCGCGGCGCTCGACGGCGGTCGAGCTCGACGGCACGCAGATGATGACCTGGGGGCTCGCGAAGCTGCGGCGGTTATGCACCTTGCGGATGAAGTGCTTGATCATGTCCTCCGCCACTTCGAAATCGGCAATGACGCCGTCTCGAAGCGGGCGGATCGCCTCGATGTTCCCGGGCGTGCGGCCGAGCATCTGCTTGGCCTCGTTGCCGACCGCGAGAACCTGCTTCTTGCCCTTCCAGGTGGTGAGTGCCACCACCGAGGGCTCGTCGAGCACGATCCCCTGGGACTTTACGTAGACGAGTGTGTTCGCGGTCCCCAGGTCGATCGCCATATCGGCGGAAAGGAACCCCAGCAACTTCGAGAACATGCGCTGCTTCTCCTCCTAAACGGCAGCGGGGCAGGCAGGCAGCAGCCGACGCCCACCCCGTCGTTCAAGCTGACAACGCCTCCGGGGCCGTCTTCTGCCGCTTGACCAGAAGCTTGTTGAGCGCGTGCACATAGGCCAGAACCGAGGCCACGATGGTATCGATATGCGCACTGTGCCCGTTCACTGTTCTCCCGTTCTCCTCCAGTCGCACGCTCACCTCGGCCTGGGCGTCTGTGCCCTCCGTCACCGCATGAACCTGATAGAGCTGTAGCCTAGCCTCATGCGGAAAGATCGCCTTGATGGCGTTGAAAGCCGCATCCACGGGGCCGTTCCCGGTGGCCTGTGCCTCTGCCTGCTCGCCGTCGATGGCAAGCGTGAGAGACGCCTCCTGCGGTCCTGACGACCCGCAGGACACCGAGAGGGACCCGAAGCGGATGCGGTCGTTTGCGCCCGCGACCTCAGTGTCCACGAGCGCGATGATGTCCTCGTCGAAGAGTTCTTTCTTGTTGTCGGCGAGGTCCTTGAAACGCACGAACGCTTCCTGAAGCGCATTATCGCCGAGCTCGGTGTAGCCCAGGTTACGCAGCTTCTCGCGGAAGGCGTGCCGGCCCGAATGCTTGCCCATGACAAGCGTCGACTGCACGAGGCCGACCGATTCGGGCGTCATGATCTCGTAGGTCTGCGCGTCCTTGAGGACGCCATCCTGATGGATTCCCGCTTCGTGGGCGAAGGCATTGGCGCCCACGATCGCCTTGTTCGGCTGCACGACGAAGCCCGTCACCGCCGAGACGAGGCGCGAGGCACGCATGATGTTCTCGGTCTTGACGCCGGTTTCGTAGCTCATCAGGTCGTTGCGCGTGCGCAGCGCCATGACGATCTCTTCCATCGCGGCGTTGCCGGCACGCTCGCCGAGCCCGTTGATGGTGCACTCCACCTGCCGCGCGCCGGCCTGCACGGCACTCAACGAGTTGGCGACGGCGAGGCCCAGGTCGTTGTGGCAATGGACCGAGAGCACGGCCTTGTCGATGTTGGGCACCCGGTCGAAGAGCATGGCGATCAGCGCCGCGAACTCTTCCGGCACGGCGTAGCCCACGGTGTCGGGGATGTTGATGGTGCCGGCACCGGCCTTGATCGCCGACTCGACGCAGCGGCAGAGGAAGTCGTGCTCGGTACGCGAGCCGTCCTCGCAGGACCACTCCACGTCGTCGGTGAACTTGCGAGCGTAGCTCACGCTGTCGATCACCGCCGCGTGCACGTCCTCGGGCTCCATCTGCAGCTTGACGCGCATGTGGAGCGGGCTGGTCGAGATGAAGGTGTGGATGCGGCCGGACCTGGCAGGCGCAAGCGCCTCGGCCGCGCGGTCGATGTCCCGCCGCCCGGCACGGGCCAGGCCGCACACGGTGCTCTCGGTCACCACCTTGGCGACCTCGCGGACCGCTTCGAAATCGCCGTTGGATGCGATGGGGAAGCCGGCCTCGATCACGTCGACCCTCATCTCCTCAAGGATCTCGGCGATCCGGAGTTTCTCCTCCAGATTCATCGACGCGCCCGGCGACTGCTCGCCGTCGCGCATCGTCGTATCGAATATTCGGACTCGCTTCCCTGTCTCGGTCATAACGGGCATCCTTTCACCCCGGCGGCTACGACAGTCATCGCACTCCCCTGGTCGGCCGGCCGATCACGCACGGCGAACCGCTCAGGGGCAGCTAAGTCGAAGCCCGCGTAGGGTGGAATGTGCCGCAACTGCAGCGTCGCGCAATTGATCCGTGCCCGCCGGCTTGTTTTCCGTAGGCACCGTCATCGGACCATGGCCCTCGACCCCATTCGCACGACATAAGCAGCCATCCGGTGCGGCACAAGATCGATTCGCCGCCCGGGTTCTGGAAACTTGTACGCCCAACTCCTTGGGCGAAGCAATGAATTTGTCGCCTCGCCTCGGTGTCGTTCCGGAGCGACACCCCGTCAGTTCTTGCTGCGGTCGACCAGCCGGGCCTCGGAGATCCACGGCATCATCGCCCGCAGCCGTTCGCCCACCTCCTCCAGCGGGTGCTCGGCCGCGCGTGCGCGCATCGCCTTGAAGGAGGACTGGCCCGCGGTGTTCTCGGTCATCCACTCGGTGGTGAACCGGCCGTTCTGGATGTCGGCAAGGATCGTCTTCATGCGCTCCCGCGTCGCCTCGTCGATGACCCGGGGCCCGCGCGTGTAGTCGCCGTACTCTGCGGTGTTCGAGATCGAGTAGCGCATGTTGGCGATGCCGCCCTCGTACATGAGGTCGACGATCAGCTTGACCTCGTGGAGGCACTCGAAATAGGCCATCTCGGGCGCGTAGCCGGCGTCCACCAGGGTCTCCCAGGCGGCGGTGATCAACGACGTGAGGCCGCCGCAGAGCACCACCTGCTCGCCGAAGAGGTCGGTCTCGACCTCTTCGCGGAAGCTGGTCTCGATGATGCCGGCGCGGCCGCCGCCGATGCCCGACGCATAGGAAAGGCCGATCTCCTTGGCGTTGCCCGAGGGGTCTCGCGCCAGCGCGAGCAGGCAGGGCACGCCGCCGCCCCGCTGATACTCCGAGCGCACCGTGTGCCCGGGCCCCTTGGGCGCCACCATGAACACGTCGAGATCGGGCCGGGGCTCGATCAGACGGAAGTGGATGTTGAGCCCGTGGGCGAAGGCCAGCGCCCCGCCTTCCTTCATGGAGCCGTGCAGCACGTCGGCGTAGAGCTGGCGCTGCAGCTCGTCCGGGGTGAGCACCATCACGACGTCGCCGAAGCGCGCGGCCTCCTCGATATCCATGACCGTGAGCCCTGCGGCCTCGACCTTGGCCGCGCTTGCGGAACCAGGCCGGAGCCCGACGGCAACCTGCTCGACGCCGCTCTCCTTCAAGTTGTTCGCGTGGGCGAAGCCCTGGCTGCCATAACCGATGATCGAAACCTTCTTCGACTTGATCAGGTTCAGATCGGCATCGCGATCGTAGTAGACCCGCATCGTGCTCTCCCAAGTTGGCGTTGCGTGCGGCCCGAGGCCGCGTCAGATCGATCCCTTGCCGCGCGTGATTGCGACCACGCCCGTGCGCGATATCTCGGTCAGCCCGAGCGGCGTCATCAGCCGGATGAAGGCGTCAATCTTGGTGCCCTTTCCGGTCATCTCGAACACGAACGAATCGATTTCGCTGTCGACCACGTGGGCGCGGAAGATGTCCGCGATCCGGAGCGATTCGACCCGTTTCTCGCCGGTGGCCACGACCTTGATCAGCGCGAGCTCGCGCTCGATGTAGGGGCCCTCGCTGCCGAGATCGGAGACCTTGTGGATCGGCACCAACCGGTCAAGCTGCGCCTTGATCTGCTCGATCACCATGGTCGAGCCGGAGGTCACGAGGTTGATGCGCGAGAGGCGCTTGTCGCGCTCGACTTCGGCGACGGTCAGGCTTTCGATGTTGTAACCGCGGCCCGAGAACAACCCGATGACGCGCGCCAGCACGCCGGGCTCGTTCTCCACGAGCACGGAAAGCGTGCGGCGCTCAGTGCCGTCCGTCACAGCCGTTTCCTCAGGCGCCCCTACGGGCGGGTGTCTCGCTTCGGCCGGCGCCTTGCGCACCGGTCGGCGAATTGGCGATATCAGTCATCGATCGGCTCGTTCGGCGTCACGGAGCCCTAGACGAGCACCATCCCGTCTTCCGAGCGCTCTTCGAGCTCGCCGTGCTCGGGCCCGAGCTTCATCTCGTAGTGCGCGGCACCGGCCGGGATCATCGGAAAGACGTTCTCTTCCTTGTCGACGAGGATGTCGGCGATCACGGGGCCCGGCGTCTCGATCATGGCCTCGATCACGTCGTCCACCTCCTCAGGGCGGCGGGCGCGCAGCCCGGTGGCCCCGAACGACTCCGCCAGCTTCACGAAATCGGGCAGCGAATCCATGTAGCTCTCGGCGTAGCGGCCGCCGTGGAAGAACTCCTGCCACTGGCGCACCATGCCCATGTACTCGTTGTTGAGCAGGAAGGTCTTCACCGGCAGCCGGTATTGCACCATGGTCGAGAGTTCCTGGATCACCATGAGCAGCGAGGCTTCGCCGGCAACATCGATGACCAGCGAGTCGGGATGGGCGACCTGCACGCCCATTGCGGCGGGAAAGCCGTAGCCCATGGTGCCGAGGCCGCCCGAGGTCATCCAGCGGTTGGGCTCCTCGAACTTGAGGAACTGCGCCGCCCACATCTGGTGCTGGCCCACCTCGGTGGTGAAGTAGGCGTCACGCCCCTTGGTGGCCTCGTAGAGCCGCTGCAGCGCGTACTGCGGCTTGATGGTGTTGCTGGAGTTCTTGTAGCGCAGGCAGTCGCGCCCGCGCCACGCATCCAGCTGCCGCCACCACGCCGCCAAGGCCCCGGCGTCGGGCTCTGCGCCGCTCGCCTCCCACTCGGCCAGGAGGGCATCGAGCGTGAGGCCCGCATCGCCAATGATGGCAATGTCCACCGGCACGTTCTTGTTGATGGACGAGGGGTCGATGTCGATCTGCACCTTGGTCGAGCCACGCGAGAAATCGGCGAGCCGGCCGGTGACGCGATCGTCGAAGCGCGCGCCGACCGCGATCATCAGGTCGCACTCGGCCATCGCCATGTTGGCTTCGTAAGTGCCGTGCATGCCGAGCATGCCGAGAAAGAGGGGATCGGAACCCGGATAGCAGCCGAGCCCCATCAGCGTGTTGGTGATGGGATAACCCGTGCGCTGCACCAGCGCTGCCAGGCTCTGGGCGGCGTCCGGTCCCGCGTTGATGACTCCGCCCCCGGCATAGAAGAGGGGGCGCTTGGCGCGCGCCAGCAGCTCCACCGTGCGCTTGACCGCGTCCATATCGGGCGCGCGCTGGGGTCGGTAGGAGCGATGCTCCAATCCGTTGCCTGGCGCCTCCTCATCGGGGACGTAGGGCGCCTTGGCCATGACCACGTCCTTCGGCAGGTCCACGACCACGGGGCCGGGCCGGCCGGCGCTCGCGATGTAATAGGCCTCGCGGATCACCTGGCAGAGGTTGTCGACATCCTTGATCAGATAGTTGTGCTTGGTGCAGGGCCGGGTGATCCCCACCGTGTCGGCTTCCTGAAACGCATCGTTGCCGATCATGTGAGTCGGCACCTGCCCGGTGAGGCAAACGACCGGGATGCTGTCCATCAGCGCATCGGTGAGGCCGGTGACGCTGTTGGTGGCGCCGGGGCCCGAGGTGACCAGCACCGTGCCGACCTTGCCGGTGGAGCGCGCATAGCCCTCGGCGGCATGGACCGCACCCTGCTCGTGCCGCACCAGGATGTGGCGCAGCTCGTTCTGCTTGAAAATGGCGTCGTAGATGGGCAGGACCGCGCCGCCTGGATAGCCGAACACGACATCTACGCCGAGATCGACCAGCGTGCGAACGACTAGCTCGGCCCCGGTCACTTCTGCCGGGGCATGGTCCTCGGCATCCGTTGTCACGGCGATCTCCCTTCCGAACAAGCGCAAGCGGCCCACCCCTCCATCAGGGTCGGCCGGCCTGTCTCGGTGCGCTTGTGTACGCACCCGTGTTTGGAGGGCGGACAGTAGTCCTTCACCCTTTGCCGGTCAATAGCAGGCGTTCGATGAGGGTGAGAGATTCCCGTTTCGATTCCGGACGATAACGGTCTGGCATACGAGCCTGGTCCGGCATCTGGGTGCGGAACCAGGTGGTCTGGCGCTTGGCGTAGCGCCGTGTGGCCTGCCGGCCGAGTTCGAGCGCGCGCTCCAGCTCCATGACACCGCTCAAGTGATCGAGCAGGGCTCGGACGCCAACCGCCTTCATGATCGGCAAGGCAGGATTCAAACCGCGCGCGAGCAGGCGCGCAGCCTCGTGTAGCGCCCCTGCCGCCATCATGTGCTCGAAACGCGTGTTGCACGCGTCGTAGAGTGCATCCCGCGGCGGCTCGAGAACGAGCACGGCCGCGCGGCCGGTGTAGCGATCGTGCCGCTCCGCCCGCCACGAGAGCAGCGAGCGCCCGGTGGCTTCGATCACTTCGTAGGCCCGCATCACGCGCTGGCTGTCTCCGGGTTCCAGGCGCCCGGCCGCCTCCGGATCGCGTTTGGCAAGGCGTGCATGGATGCCGACGCTGCCCTCCCTTTCATGGAGCGCGCGGACCGCTTCACGCACGCCTTCGGGAATGGCCGGCACCGGCGCCAGGCCGTCGAGCAGCGCCCGCAGGTAAAGTCCTGTCCCGCCAACCAGAATGGGCAGCGCGCCGTCTCCGTGGATACGTTCGATTTCGGCCAGCGCCATGCTGCGCCAGCGACCAGCCGAGCAGCGCTCTGCGCCGTCGAGCACGCCGTAGAGCCGGTGCGGCGCGCGTGCGCGGAGCGCTTCGTCCGGCCACGACGTCAGGATCGGCAGATCGCGGTAGAGCTGCATGCTGTCGGCGTTGACGACCACGCCGCCGAGGCGCTCGGCGGCGTCGGCCGCGAGCGCCGACTTGCCGCTCGCCGTCGGGCCTCCGATCACCAGGATCGAGGGTCCGTCTTCGACTGGAGCGTGCCTGGGCACCGTCAGGAAAGGGGCAGCGAGACCAGTCCGTCGGCGAGCTTGGGCTCGAACCAGGTGGTTTTCGGCGGCAGGATATCGCTGGCATCGGCGACTGCCATGAGGTCGTCCACGGAGATGGGGTGGAGCGAGAAGGCAACGGATGCCTTGCCGCCATCGACCGCTGCCGCAAGCGCTTCCACCCCGCGCCCGCCGCCCACGAAGTCGATCCGCCCATCGCGCCTGGGATCGCCGATACCGAGGATCGGCGCGAGCACCAGGTGCGTGAGGCGCGAAACATCAAGACGATCGACCACAGAGCCGCGCGGGGGCGTCAGACTGTCAGCGCTAAGGCGATACCAGCGGCCCGCCACGTACATGCCGAATTGCGCCGGTCGCGCGGGCTCCACCGGCCCGTCCGCCGGCTCGCAACGCAGCGCTTCACCGACGGCGCGAAGGAAGGCGTCGGGCGAGAGGCCGTTCAGGCCCCGCACGATCCGGTGATAGCCCAGAATTTGCACCTCGTCGGCGGGGAAGCACACCGTGAGCATGCGGCCGGCCTGCCCTCTCGCTGCCTGGGCCGCCATGTGAGCAGCGGCAGCGCGGTGGTGGCCGTCGGCGATGTAGAGCGCGGCGATCGCATCGAAACGCGCGGCCAGCGCCGCGATCTCGTCTGCGCCGTCGATCGGCCAGAGCGTATGAGTCACGGCACCGTTGAGCAGGACGCTGCAGAGCGGCGGCCCGTCGCAGGCCGCCCCGATCAGGCGGCGGCACGCCTCGTCCGGACGGTGGATCAGGAGCAGGGGACCGGTCTGCGCGCCCAACGCCGCGATGTGCCGCGCGCGGTCTTCCACCTTGGGCGGCCGCGTCGATTCGTGACGCTTGATCGCGCCCTCCTCGTAAGCCGCGAGCGAGGCTGCCGCCGCGAGCCCCGTCTGCGTGCGACCTTCGCTCGCCATGCGGTAAGCGAAGAAGCGGGGCGACGCATCGCGGATGAGCACCCCGTGTTCGATCATCCGGGAGAATGCGGCCGTCGCCCCGTCGTAGAGCGCAGGCGCGCCGTCGGGCGTCTCGGGCGGCAGGTCAATCTCCGGCCGGGAAACGTGGAGGAAGCTCCACGGCCGGCCCTCCACCGCAGCGCGCGCCTCCGCCGTAGACAGCACGTCATAGGGCGGCGCCGCCACCGCGTCCGCATGGTCTGGCGCGACGCGAAGTGCCGCAAAGGGGGCCAAGAGCCGCCTGCTCACCCGCTACCCTCCATTCCCGCCACGGCTGGCCTGGTGCTTAGTTGACGAGCCAGACCAGCAGGAGGCCCACCAGCGCCGCGCTCATGCCTATGACGCGGATCCGGCCCGAAGGCTGCGGCCAGTACGCGCGCGATGCTGCGCCGCATGGCCTCCGGGAACAGTGTGTAAAGCCCGCCCTCAATAACGAAGATAAGCCCGATAGCGGTCAGGAAGGCGGTGAGCCCGTCGCTCATGGCCGGATCGTTGGGGGTGGCCGTGAGGCGGCCTTGTACCGGCGCGAGGCCGGAGCGCGTTACTCAGTCGCCGCCGGGGCGGGCGCCTGAGGCTGCACGATACTGTCGAAGAAGCGGAAGAACTCGCTGTCGGGTGACAGCACCATGCTCGTGTCGCCATCGCCGAGGGCTACGCGATAGGCCTGCATGGCTCGGTAGAAGGCGTAAAACTCGGAGTCGCGTCCATATGCGTCGCGCGAGATGCGCAAGGCTTCTTCGTCGCCCTCGCCGCGCAGGGTCTGGGACTCGCGCTCCGCCTCCGCGAGGAGCACCACGCGCTCGCGATCGGCGCGCGAACGAATGCGCTGCGACTCTTCCTCACCCTGGGCCCTGAACTCCTTGGCCTCGCGCTCGCGCTCGGTCTGCATGCGCTGATAGACGGCCTGACTGTTCTCCTCCGGCAGGTCGGCGCGGCGGATGCGCACGTCGATCACGTCGACGCCGAAGCCGGTGGATTGCCGGTTCACCTGGTCCCTGATCTCAGTCATGAGCTGGGCACGCTCACCCGAAAGCACGGTGATCAGCTCGACCGTACCCAAGACCTGCCGCGTGCTGGCGTTGAGGATCGCGCCGAGTCTCGCGCGGGCTATTGTCTCGTTACCAACGGACTGGAAGAACTTCAGCGGATCGATGATGCGGTAGCGGATGAAGGCGTCGACCACCAGCCGCTTCTGGTCGCCCAGGATCATCTCCTCGGCCGGCGCATTGAAGTCCAGCACCCGCTTCTCGAAGTACTCGACGTTCTGGACGAAGGGCGTCTTGAAGCGGAGCCCCGGTTCGTCCGTGCCCCACTGGTTCACCACATTGATGGGCTCACCCAGCTGCAGGAGGATCGCCTGCTGGTCTTCCCGCACCTTGTAGGTGGAGATCAGAAGCAGGACGATCGCCACGAGGATGACCGCGATGCCGATGATGAATTTGAGCCGGGTACTCATGATCTACTGCGTGCCCCCCGTGCCCTGCCGGCGCTGAAGCTCGGGTAGCGGCAGGTAGGGCACGACGCCGCTGCCACCTTGCGCCGGAGAATCGATGATGATCTTTTCGATTCCGCCGAGCACCTCCTCCATCGTCTCCAGATACATGCGCCGGCGGACGACATCCATGTTCTGCTCATACTCGCTGTAGACCGAGAGGAAGCGCGCCGCCTCACCCTGGGCCCTGGCCACCACCTCTTCCTTGTAGGCGGTGCCCTCCTGCACGAGCCGCTCGGCCGCGCCGCGCGCACGAGGAATGATATCGTTGCGGTAGGCCTCGGCCTCGTTCTTCGCCCGCTCCTGGTCGGCGCGTGCGGCCTGCACGTCTCGGAAGGACGCGATCACGGCCTCGGGCGGGGCGATGTCCTGCGGCTCGATCTGGGTAATCTCGATGCCGGCGCCGTAGTAGTCGAGGACCTGCTGAGTGAGCTGGTGTGTCTGCTGCGCCAGCAGCAGGCGTTCCTCGGCCAGCGCCGATTGCAGGCGGGTCTTGCCGATCACCTCGCGCATGGCGCTCTCGGCCGCGTCCTTCACCGTGCGCTCCGGCTCCTGGATATTGAACAGATACTGCCCGGCATCCATGATTCGCCAGAAGACGGTGAACTTCACGTCGATGATGTTCTCGTCACCGGTGAGCATCAGGCTCTCGTCCGGCACCGGCCGCGTAAACGCCCCCCGCTGGGAATCAACCAGGGTCCGGTAGCCGATCTCGGCCCGATTGACCTTGGTCACCTTGGGTCGGATGACGGTCTCGAAGGGCCAGGGCAAGTGGTAGTTGAGGCCCGGCTGGGTGGTCTTGGTCCACTCGCCCCAGCGCAGCACCACGCCCTGCTCGTCCGGCTCGACCCGGTAGAAGCCGGTCAGCAGCCAGATGCCGATCACGACGAGGAGGAGCAGGATAAGGCCGCGGCCCCCGCGCAGACCGGGCATCCACCTGCGGAAGCGGTCCTGCCCCCGCCGGAGCATCTCCTCGAGGTCGGGGGGTGGGGGTTGCCCGCCACCGCCACGTCTGCCGCCGCCGCCGCCCGGCGAGCGCCCCCACGGGCCGCTGTTGCCGCCGCCGCCGCCGCCGCTAGACCAGGTCATGGATGGGCCTTCCCGCCAAGGCTTTGCAAGCTGCCATGGGCGCCTTATAAGTCATGCGCTTTCGGCACGCAATGACGCGCGTGCGTATGTGCCGTCTTATTGTGCCGCGACCCCCCGCTCGGAGTGGAACGATGGCGTCAGTCACCAAGGATCAGGTTCTGGCGGCGCTGGCCGACGTCCTGGATCCGGACAGCGGCCAGAACGTGGTCGCCGGCGGCCTGATCAGCGGAGTCGTGGTCAGGGACGGCAATGTCGGCTTTGCGCTTGAGGTCGACCCGGCCCAGGGCGCGGCGAAGGAGCCGCTGCGCAAGGCGTGCGAGACCGCGGTCGAGCGGCTCTCCGGCGTGCTGTCCGTGACGGCCGTGCTGACCGCCGAGAAACCTGCGGGCGGACAGCCGCAAGGCCAGGCACACGGTCATGGCCACGCCCATGACCAGGGGCACGCCCACGGCGGGCAGACCCAGGCGCGGGCGCAGCAGCCCGACCAGCTCCTGCCCGGCGTGAAGAGCGTCATCGCCATCGCGTCCGGAAAGGGCGGAGTCGGCAAGTCGACCACCGCCGTGAACCTCGCGACGGCGATGGCCGCCCAGAATGTCCGAGTCGGCCTGCTCGACTGCGACATCTACGGTCCCTCGATCCCGCGCATGCTCAACCTCAGCGGCCAGCCGGAGATGGTGGGCGAGCGCACGCTGCGCCCCATGGCGAATTACGGGATCAAGTGCATGTCCATCGGCTTCCTGGTCGCCGAGGACACCGCCATGATCTGGCGCGGGCCGATGGTCATGCAGGCGCTGGAGCAGATGATGCGGGACGTCGATTGGGGCGAGCTCGACGTTCTGCTCTGCGATCTGCCGCCCGGCACCGGCGATGCGCAGCTCACCATGGCGCAGCGGGTGCCGCTCACGGGCGCGGTCATCGTGTCCACCCCGCAGGACATCGCCCTGCTCGACGTGACCCGGGGCATCAACATGTTCCAGCAGGTCAACGTGCCAATCTTCGGCGTGGTCGAGAACATGAGCTACTACATCTGCCCCGAGTGCGGCCACCGGGCCGAGCTTTTTCACCACGGCGGCGCGCGCGAAACCGCGCTGCGGCTTGGCGTGGACTTCCTGGGCGAGATTCCGCTGGACCTCGAGATCAGGACGACATCGGATTCGGGCCGTCCCATCGCGGTCACCCGACCCGAGAGCCCCCACGCCGAATCCTATCGTCAGATCGCCGCCGGCCTGATCGACAAGGCGACCTCGGCGGTGAGCGGCGCCGGCCGCGCCCAGCCCCGAATCGTCATGATGTGAGCGTTCCCGCCGATGACGAGCAGGCGGATCGACGGCGTTCATTCTACCCTGACAGCCCGCTTGGGCCGCCGTCGGTGGATGGGGGCAGGCTTGGTGGCCATCCTTCTTCTCGCTCTGGTGGTGGCCGCATGCACGCCCTCTGTTCCGGACCGTCAGCAGGATCTCTGCGCGGTCTTCCACCAGCATCCCGACTGGTTCGACTATGCGCGCGAGGCGGAGGACACGTGGGACGTACCGGTCCACATTCTCATGGCATTCGTGCACCACGAATCGAGCTTTCGGAGCGATGCGCGGCCGCCCCGCAAGTACGTTCTCTGGATTATCCCGTGGGGCCGCGTCTCGTCCGCAAAGGGGTACGCCCAGGCGCAGGACCCGGCCTGGGAGGACTACACGAACCAGCGCGGCTCGTTCTGGCGCAGCCGGTCGGACATGGAAGACGCCCTCGACTTCATCGGCTGGTACAACCACGGGACATCGCGCGAGCTGGGGATCGCCAAGACCGACGGGCGCAACCTTTATCTCGCCTATCACGAGGGCCGCGCGGGCTACCGGCGAGGCACCTGGAAAGATAAGCCCGCGTTGCAGCGCATCGCAAAGCGGGTGGCCGAAACCGCCAGCGGTTACCAGGCGCAGCTCAAGCGCTGCGAATCAGACTTCCGATGCGACGCCTGGTACGAGGTATGGCCCTTGTGCAGCTAGCGTAGCCAGCCCGCCTTTGTCACCGCGGTCATGGTCTACGCAGCGCTGTCCGACCTGAAGAACAGGAAAGCCGCCAAGCGCGTCATGCAGCGCACATGCTCCGGAGTGCAAGGGTCCGGCTGAATCCTTGCCGGTCAGGACGGATGCTGACCGAGCTCCTCAAGCAGTTCGTCCGTGGTTCGGATCCGACAGTAGCCTCGGAAGCCGCGCAGGGCTTCGCGGTGGCGCTGCTCCGAGTGAGTGGCGCAGGCATCGTCGATGAAGGTCATGAGGAACCCGCGATCGCAGCCGTCGCGCACGGCGGTCTCGACGCATTGGTCGGTCAGCATCCCCATGACCATCACGTATTCGATGCCGAGGTTGCGAAGCACGTAATCGCAGTTCGTCGAATTGAACAGGCTCGATGAGGTCTTCGGGATGACGATGTCGTCATCTCCCGGCCCCAACTCGTCGATGACCTCCGCTTCCCACGATCCCTTGGCGGCGAATATTCCGGAAACCTTGTAGTCCAGCCCGCGGTCGCGGCCGTCTTGTGTCAGGCATTCGACAACCGTGTATACGACCTCGATACCCTCATCCCGGCACGCGGCGATCAGGCGTTGCCCGTTTGGGATGACAACGTCGCGAATACGGTCGTAAAGGTAGCGGTGGTCCGGCTCCCGCTCGCGTATCTCCTCGTTGTAGAAGCCCTTTTGAAGGTCGATCACAAGCAACGCCGTACGCTCGGGCTCCACCGCGCGTTGTCGAAACGAGACGTCGCCTTCCAGGGGAATTGCATCTACTTCGCTACGCAGCATGTCTTTGGTCTCCACTGTCGAAGCGGGGTCGCCCGCCCTTATCTGTCGCTGCGGCCGGGCCGCAGCGCGCTCGCCCGCGTCGCGTTCAGTCCCGTCAATAGGCCTGCGTGTAGCGTTCGCACATGCGTTCGGGCCTCGATTCCGCATAGATACGCGCTTCGTGCCGCTTGAGCGCGGTGTAGGCCTCCACCATCGTGGGCGTGAACCAACCCTTCGCGGTCTCGTCTTCGCCGAATGCGTCGAGAGCCCCCTGAAGAGACGTGGGGAGTCTGCGAATGCCGAGCGCGCTTCTCTCGTCTTCACTCAGGTCGTCCGGTTCACCGTCCACCAAAGTGGGACGCGGCAGCTCCTCGCGAATCCCCTCCAGGCCTGCGCGCACGATGGCGCCGATGGCGAGGTATGGGCTCGCCGTGGCATCGGTGAAGCGAAACTCGATGTTGAAGGCGTCGCCGCGCGCCGCAGGATCGGCGACCGGGGACGGGCAAATGCGAATTGCTGCCTCGCGGTTTTGCACGCCGACGATGTCGTAAGCGCAACTCCAGTGGTGCGGGACGAGACGCAAGTACGAGATGGGGCTCGGCGCGGTCAGCGCACAGAGAGCGGCGAGGTGCCGCTGCACGCCTGCGCAGAAGCTTGCGGCGACCGTGCTGAGCTCCCCGGGCGATCCGGGGTCATAGGCTGCAGACCTGCCGTCGTCGTCCCAAAAGCTTAGGTGAAGATGGCAGCCGTTGCCGACCGCATCCGGGGCCGGTTTGGGAGAGAAGGTCGCGCGCAGCCCGCACTGGCGGGCGGCTTCGTGGACGACTTCCCGCGTCAGGACCACACGGTCTGCGCCCGCGAGCCCAACCGCAGGCCCACTCGTTATCTCGAATTGGCCCACGCCGTATTCGGGCTCGAAGGTCTCGAGGCCGAGGTCGGCGTCGATGAGCGCTGCCACGCAGAGATCGGCAAAGGGAGCGATCCGGCGCCCGGCATCCAGCGAGAAGGGCGCTGCCCATTCGAGTCCATCGCCGAGCAACCCGAACTCGTTCTCGAACGCGATATGCAGGTCTAACCCCATTTCCGTCTTCAAATCGGCCAGCACCGTAGCCAGGAAACTGCGCGTGCAGCATTCCCAGGGGCTGCCGTCGGGGTTGAGACTGTCGCACAGGACCAGATGAAGGGCCGGATATTCCGGCTGCAGCACGATCCGACGTCGCGTGCCGTCGTCGGGCGTCTGCCTCACCTCATCCATCGGCCCCCACGGATTGTCGGCGATGTCCTCGAAGGGTGTCAGCGACTGCCCTGCCAGCGCCCAGCCGAGCCCGTGATCCTTGCGTCGCTCGTATTCCGCGGCCGGAACGCCGCGCGTTCGTGAGAGTCCGACAAGGTCGTTCCAGACCAGGTAAATCAGCTCGCCCGGGGTCACGCTCTCCGTCCCTTTGTACGCTGGAGGGTCTCTCGCTCGCCTCATGTATACCTTTCGAACAGACATTCGAACACCGACGCCCGGCGGCGTGCAGCGTCGAATCCTGACGCACGGCACGCCGCACCACTTTTCTGCGCTGCCTCCCGAACAATGCCGCGCAGGCCGCGACCCTGGTGAGAAGTGCGGGTTACTTGGCTGGCCGACGAAGGCAGAAAGGGCTCGCCGTCTCGCGCGCAACGAAGACGCGCCGTCGGCTGCTAAGCGTGGTCGGTCGCTATGTCATACATGACATACAATATGTGGGGTTGTGCGCCCTTGCATGGCTCCAAGACCGGCACAATTCATTGACGGGCGGCGCCGTCCGCATCATGCTTGCCATGTTTTGGACAAATTTCGAATTCAGTGAGTCCGACCGCAGCGACCGCCGCGCTCGACCTGATCGAGCATGATGACCTTGCCGCCGCCCGCCGGGTGGTGGGCCAGGAATCGCGCGCGCTCGCGCGGCTCGCCGAGGCGTTGACCGGGCGATTCGTGGACGCCACCGAGCTGCTCGCCTCGACGCAGGGCCGAATTGTGCTCTCCGGCATGGGCAAGAGCGGCCATATCGCCAACAAGATCGCGGCAACCTTCGCCTCCACCGGGGCGCCGGCGCTCTTCGTTCACCCGGCAGAGGCAAGCCACGGCGATCTCGGCATGATTACAGGGGCCGACACGCTGCTGATGCTCTCGAATTCGGGCGAGACGCCGGAACTCGCTGACCTGGTGAATTACGCCGCGCGTTTCAGCATTCCGCTCGTCGCCGTCGTGGGGCGGGCGCCGAGCACGCTGGCCGACGCCGCCACGGTCGCACTGGTGCTGCCCGACGAGCCGGAGGCCGGCACCCTCGGCCTGGCGCCGACGACGTCCACCATCATGATGCTAGCACTGGGCGATGCGCTGGCGGTCGCCCTGCTGGAGCGCAAGGGGCTCACGGACGAGGACTTCAAGCTCTACCATCCCGGCGGCAAGCTCGGCCGCCGGCTGATCCGGGTCGCCGACATCATGCACGCGGGCGAGGACCTGCCGCTCGTCTCCGCCGATGCCTTGATGGCGGAGGCCCTGATCGTCATGACGGCAAAGCGCTTCGGCTGCGTAGGTGCGACCGACCCGCAGGGTGCACTGGCCGGCATCGTGACCGACGGCGACCTCAGGCGCCACATGGAGACTGGCCTGCTGCAACGGCCGGTTTCCGACATCATGACGAGGGACCCGGTAACAGTTCATGCCGGAGCGCTCGGCGCGGAGGCCGTGCACCTCATGAACGAGCGCCAGATCACCAGCCTCTTCGTGACTGAGGCGAGACGACCCGTGGGCGTCGTGCACATTCACGATTGCCTGCGGGCAGGCCTGGCATGAGCACGGGATCGGGTAAAGCATCGGGGGACGCCGCGCCGGCGGGCCGGCTCCGGCACTACCGCGCGGACGGTGGCGGCGGCGTCGGCCGCCCCGGCCGCTACAGCGGCTTTGTCGGCCTCATGCGCTATCTGCTGCCGACGATGGCGGCTGCCCTGCTCGGCCTCGTCGTGGCATGGCCGCTCGTGAGCGGCGGGCAGGAGGGCGTCCACGTCCCGCTGATCGAGGACCCTGACGTCGACGGCAGATTGACGATGGTCAATGCCAGCTATCGGGGAACCGACGCGAAGAACCGGCCCTTCGCCGTGAGGGGGGCGGAGGCGTTCCAGCCGGAGAACGACTCGCCCATCGTGCATCTCAGCGGGATCGAAGCCGATATCTACGGCGATCAAGCGCGCAGCAGCATGATGGCGTTGACGGCGAACGAAGGTCTCTACCAGCGCGACGCCGAGCAGCTCGACCTCTCCGGCGACGTGAGGGTCCGCTCCGACGCGGGTCACGAGTTCCGGACTTCGAAGGCCCATATCGACCTGCCCGCGGGAATCGCAAGAGGCAACGAGCCGGTGAGCGGCAAGGGCCCGCACGGGCTGCTCGACGCCGGCAATTTCGCACTCCTCGATCGGGGAGAGATCATGACCTTCGGCGGCCGCGTGCGGATGACCCTGTTCCCGCATGCGCTGGGAGGAGCCGATGACGCTATGGGGAGGCAAGGCGATGAGAACCAAGGCTAGCCGACCCGAACAGGCGCGGCGCCCATGGCGGCTGAGTCTGATCGCGCCCGTGCTCATGGCGGCGCTCATGCTGGCCGGCGCCGGCGCCGCACAGGATGCGGACGACGGGGGCGTCACGGCCGGCAACGC
This sequence comes from Alphaproteobacteria bacterium, assembly GCA_965207055.1. GTDB lineage: Bacteria > Pseudomonadota > Alphaproteobacteria > UBA828 > UBA828 > WTGU01. The sequence continues at coordinate 51,246 of CBDBLP010000003.1, forward strand.
GAGCCAGGCGATCGAGATCACCGCAGACACGCTCGAGGTGCGCCAGTCGGAGAACGTCGCGGTCTTCGAGGGGAGCGTCAACGCGGTTCAGGGCGAGCTGGTGCTGAACGCGGACATGCTCACCGTCTACTACCAGGAGGGTGGGGACGCGCAAGGCAACCTGGGCGTCTCGCGCATCGACGCCGAGGGCAATGTCGTCATCTCCTCGCCGGATGAGACGGCGCAGGGGTCGCGCGGCACCTACGACGTCGAAGGCGGTCGCATCGACCTGGCCGGCGGCGTGATCCTGAGCCGAGGCAACAACATCATCCAGGGCGAAACGCTGACGATGGACCTGGAGTCAGGCGTCAGCCGGGTCTCCGGCGGCAGCACGCGCGTGCAAGGCCTGTTCGTGCCTGATGAAGAGGACGAGTAGAGCGTGCGGGACAGCAGGGTGATTGCCGCATGACACGGTCCGTGAGCGCCGGCATCGTGGGAGGCCCTGGGACTCCCGTCGTCCTCGCCGGCAACCCGGGCCTGCGCGCGGAGAACCTGGGCAAGAGCTTCAAGAAGCGGCCGGTGCTGCGGGGCCTCAACCTGACGGTCCAGCGCGGCGAGGCGGTCGGCCTGCTGGGGCCTAACGGCGCGGGCAAGACGACCTGCTTCTATCTGATGACCGGCTTGATGGCGGCGGACTATGGTCGGGTCTTCCTCGACGGCCACGACATCACGGGGCTTCCCATGTACCGCCGTGCCCGACTCGGCCTCGGCTACCTGCCGCAGGAGGCCTCGATCTTTCGCGGGCTCACGGTGGAGAACAACATTCGCGCCGTGCTGGAAGTCTCCGTGCCGGCGCGGGACGAGCGCGAGCTCGTGCTCGACGAGCTGCTCGCCGAGTTTTCCATCACCCATCTGCGGCGCACGCCCTCGCTCGCGCTCTCGGGCGGCGAGCGGCGGCGGGTCGAGATCGCCCGCTCTCTCGCCTCGAAGCCTCGCTTCATTCTGCTCGATGAGCCGCTATCCGGGATCGACCCGATCGCGGTGGCGGAGATTCGCGATCTCGTCGCCCACCTCAAGGATCGCGGCATCGGCGTCCTGCTGACGGACCACAACGTGCGGGAAGCGCTCGACATTGTGGACCGCGCCTACATCATCAACGAGGGCGCCGTGCTGATGGAGGGCGCGCCGTCGGACATCGTCTCCCACGACGAGGTTCGCCGCGTCTACCTCGGCGACCGCTTCCGCCTCTAGGCGATTTTTCTAAGCCACCTGCTTCGCCATCTCGGCACGTCGCGCCTCGGTGGCAGCCGAATCGACTTCCAGCGCTCCGGTGAGCACGACACCGTACGCCTGATAGGCGTGCTCGCGGGTGCAGAAATCGTCCAGCACGTCCTCGCGCACCTGCTCGGCCGGCCGCTCCAGTGGATCCCCGTAGCCGCCCCCGCAGGGGCCGAGAAAGCCAATACAGTCCCCGGTCTGGTTGCGCAGCCCGTGGATCTTCGCCGGCAGGTCATCGATGCGCTCCGGCTCCGCGATGTTGTACTTGATGAGGCGCCCGCCCTTGCCGGCGGTGCCGCCGCGGAAGCCCCAGGGCGGGTCGTCGTGCCGGTCCGCCTCATGGGTGAGGAAACCCGGCGTCAGATAGCGCTGCACCTTGATCACGCCGATGCCGCCGCGATGGCGGCCAGCGCCCGGCATCACGTCGTCCCGCAGCTCGTAGCGATCGCAGAGCAGCGGCAGGTGCATGCCGAGGTCCTCGATCGGATTGTTGCGCGTGTTGCGCATCAGCTCCTCGATCGTGTCGGGCCCGTCGGAAAGAGGCCTGCCGCCGCAGGCGCCCTCGTTGACCTCGATGAAGACCCAGTAATTGCCGTCGGGCTTGACCCCTGAATAGGCGATGGCCGAGACGTCGGCCGAGGAGCCCGCGGTCACCTTGTCGGGTATCACCGGCGAGAGCGCCTTGGCGATGCAGTCGACAACGCGCTGGATCTGGTTGAAGCGCGCCTCCGCCGCAGCCGGGTACTCGGGATTGAAGATCGTGCCCTTGGGCGCGGTGACCTTGATGGGCCGGAACGAGCCTTCATTCTGCGGCACGTGCTCTCTGATCGTCGCGCTATCCAGAAGCAGCGCGCGGAAGGCGAAGTAGCACGCGACCTTGGTCGAGCCCTCGAAGGGCACGTTGAACGCGGTCGGCACCTGCGGCGACGAACCGGTGAGGTCGACCTCGGCGGAATCTCCCTCGATACGCACCGCGACCTTGACCGGGAGCGGCTGCTTCCGGTTGCGCCCGTCATCATCCAGGAAGCCCTCGGCTCTGTACTCGCCGTCGGGGATCGCCGCGATCTGGCGGCGCAGCATATGCTCGGAATAGTCCATGAGCTGCTCGGTCGCGGCGAACACCACATCCTTGCCGTGCTGGTCCAGCAACTCGATAAATCGCTTCACGCCCAGCTCAGCAGAGGCGACCTGGGCTTCGATGTCGCCCATCACCTGGCTCGGCACCCGCGTGTTGGTCTCGATGAACTGCCAGAACGCGCGGTTCAGCTTGCCGCCCTCGTAGAGCTTCACGCCCTTGAAGAGCATGCCCTCGGCGAAGACGTCCGGCACGTCGATGATGAGCCCCGGCGTCGCCGCGCCGATATCCACGTGGTGCGCCGTGTTGGCGGAAAAACCGACCAGCTCGCCCTGGTAGAAGACCGGCGCGACTGCGGCGATGTCCGGCGAGTGGCTGGCACCGTAATAGGGGTGGTTGTGGATCACGATGTCGCCGGGCTGCCAGGGGTCGTGCAGTGTCTCGTCGATCCCCCTCAGATAGGCCGGAATTGAGCCGATGTGCATCGGCGTCGAATCCGATTCGCAGAGTGTGTTGAAGTTGCGGTCGAAGAGCCCGGCGCCGAGATCCTCGGATTCCCGGATGATCGACGAGTAGGACATGCGGTAGAGCACATGCCCCATCTCCTTGGCGATCGTGTGCAGCGCACCGCCGATCACCTGAAGGGTGATCGGGTCGATTTCGGTCTTGTTGGCGCTCATGACTCGGCGACCTCTCTGACGTGAAGATTGCCCGAAGGCGCGACCATCGCCTCGTAGCCGGGCGGCACCAGCGTGGTCGAATCGGTCTGGATGACGATGGCCGGCCCGTCGATATGCTGGCCGCCCTTGAGCCTGCCCCGGTCGAAGCGGGGGGTCTCGTAGGTGCGGCCGTCGTCGAAGGTGGTGGGACGGCGGTAGAGCAGCGCGTCTTCGGGGTTGCGGCCGCTGCCCTGGGGCGCCTCTGGCCAGCTCAGCGCGCCGATGCCGGCCGAGGCGACGACCCGGAGCGTGATGACTTCGACCTCCTGGTCCTCGAAGGCGTGGCCGTAGTCCTGCCGGTGGCGCTCGTGGAAGCTCGCCAACAGCTCCGCCCGGTTGTCCAGGTTGAGCGGGCCGTCCGGCATGGTACCGCGAAGCTCGAAGCCCTGCCCCTGGTAGCGGCACTCCGCGATCTTGACGACCCGCTGGTGCTCGGGCGCAACGCCGTCCGCCGCCAGCGCCTCTTGCGCGCGCCGCATCAGGGTTTCGGTCTGCTCGTTGAGTGTGTCGATCTCGTCCTGGCTGGCCTTGGTGAGCACGCAGAGCACCGAGCGGGTGAACTCGTAGCGCATGTCGGTCGCCAGCAGACCGGTCGCGGCATTGATCCCCGGCGCCGGCGGCACGATCACTTCGCGCGCGAAGACCGAGCGCGCGAGCGCCACGCCGTGCAAGGGTCCCGCACCGCCGAAGGCGACGAGCGCGTAATCGCGCGGATCGACGCCCTTGGCGACGGAGTTCGCGCGGATCGCGAGCGACATGTTGGAATTGATGACCCGGATCACGCCGAGCGCGGCTTCTTCGAGCGACATGTCGAGCCGGCCGCAGAGGCTGTCCTCCAGCGCCTTGCGCGAGCGCGCCGGGTCGATCTCCAGCCCGCCGCCGAGGAACTGCTCGGGGTCCAGCCGGCCGAGCACCACCTGGGCGTCGGTCACGGTGGGCTCGGTGCCGCCACGGCCGTAGCAGGCGGGTCCCGGCTCGGCTCCGGCGGAGCGGGGGCCCACGCGAAAGGCCCCGCCTTCATCGACATAGGCGATCGAGCCGCCGCCTGCGCCGATGGTCGATAGATCGATCATGGGGGCCAGAATCGGGTAGCCGCCCACCTGCGTGTCCCGCGGATTCATGATCCGCACCTCGCCGTCCGGCACCACGCTGATGTCCGCCGACGTGCCGCCGATATCGACGGTGATCAGGTTGCGGACGCCTGACATGTCGCCCGCCCACTGGCCGCCGATGACGCCGCCCGCGGGCCCCGACATGAGAATCGTCACCGGGCGCTCGGCGGCGCCGGCAAGCGTGGTCACGCCGCCATTGGACTGCATCACGCGAATCTGGGCATCGACACCGTTCTCCTGCAGCGCCCGCGCGAGGTTGTTCAGGTAGTAGGACGTGCGCGGGCCGATGAAGGCGTTCATCGCCGCCGTCGAGAAGCGCTCGTACTCCCGGATCACATCGACCACCTCGGACGAGCAGCCGACGTAGGCGTCCGGCATCACCTCCGTCACGATCTCCTTGGCGCGCAGCTCGTGCTCGTCGTTCAGGAAGGCGAAGAGGAAACAGACGATGACCGAGCCCACCTCGCGCGACTTCAAAAGCTCGGCGGCAGCGCGCACCTCATCTTCATCCAGCGCAACTTCGATGCGGCCCTCCGGCGGCAGGATGCGCTCGGTAATGGGGATACGGTGGCGCCGCTTGACCAGCGGGCGCGACTGCCAGGGCACATCGAACTGCATCGAGAAGTTGTGGGGCCGCTTGTGCCGCGCCATGTGCAGGATGTCGCGGAAGCCCCGCGTGGTGAGCATTCCGACCTCGGCGCCGGAATACTCGATCACCGTGTTCGTCGCGATCGTCGTGCCGTGAACGATCTGCTCGATGTCGCCCGCTTGGACGCCGGCCTCGGCGCAAATCTCGAGGACACCCTGGATGACCCCGAGCGACTGGTCCTCCGGGGTGCTCGGCACCTTGTGCACGAAGACCCGGCCGCCCTGGCTCGCGCCACCCTCCGTCTCCAAAATGAGATCGGTGAACGTCCCCCCGACATCGACGCCGATTCTTGCCATCGCTCCCTGTCCCCAACCATGCAATCCGCGACCGTGACGGCCGCAGGCGCGGCATCCTAACCCGGAACTCTCGCCAGGGTCATGGTCTGGGCGGCGCCGGGACGCTCGGCATCCCTTGGCGGGGCAGCCTCCGGCGCCAGCGCCAGCGCCTCTTCGATGACCTCGGCGCCGGCACCGGGGCGATGGCTGCCCTCGCCGAGCGCGCGGCGCCATGCGCGCCCGCCGGGCTGACCAGCGAAGAGCCCCAGCATGTGCCTGGTGATGTGGTGGAGCGGCACGCCCTCGGCGCGCATCCGGCGCACATAAGGCAGCATGGCGCGGGCGATGTCGTGCCGGCTCGGCGGAGTACGCGCCGGTGCGCCAAAGATGCGGCGGTCAGCGTCGCGGAGCATGGCTGGGTCGGCGTAAGCCGCGCGCCCGATCATGGCGCCGTCGACCAGGTCGAGGTGCGCGTCGGCCTCGTCGAGGCTCGCGACACCGCCGTTGATGACCACCTCCAGCGCCGGAAGGTCCCGCTTGAGGCGGCAGACCGCGTCGTAGCGGAGCGGCGGGATTTCCCGGTTCTCGGCCGGGCTGAGGCCGTCGAGAACCGCGATCCGGGCATGCACGGCAAAGCTCCGCACACCGGCCGAGGCGACGGTCTCGACGAAGGCCTTCAGATCCTTGTAGTCGCCCCGGCCGTCTATTCCGATGCGGCACTTCACCGTGACCGGAACATCGACCGCGCGGATCATGGCGTGCGCGCAGTTCGCCACCAGATCGGGCGTCTCCATGAGCGCAGCACCGAAGCGGCCCTTGCGGACGCGGGGGCTCGGGCAGCCGATATTGAGGTTGATCTCGTCGTAACCGAAGGCCTCGCCGATTTCCGCCGCGCGGGCGAGCGCGTCCGGCTCCGCGCCGCCGAGCTGAAGGCCCACCGGGTGCTCCGCGTCGTCGAAGGCGAGCAGCCGGGTGGTATCGCCGCGAACCACCGCATTGGCATGGATCATCTCGCTGTAGAGGAGCGTGCGCGCGCTGATAAGCCGCAGCAGATAGCGGCAGTGGCGATCGGTGCGCGCCATCATCGGCGCGACGCTCAGCCTGCGATCGAGCCTGTCCACGTGTTCGTCGCCGCTCCCTTCATGCCCCGCCGTCGCCGGCCGTCGAATCTTGCTCCACTATACGTGCCACAGAGCCGAAGCGTGACAGCTTGCGGGCCGGCCGGAACTACGGCTAAAGCGTCACCTGACTCAGGGAGGGACCGATGACCCAGATGCAGGCTGACTTCAGCGGCCGCAACGCATTCGTGACCGGCGCCGGCGGCGGCATGGGGCTGCAGATTGCGCGCAATCTGATCGGCGGCGGCGCGCAGGCGACGCTCTTCGACGTGAAGCCCGCACCGGACGACCTGCCGGCCGGTGCCCGCTACGTGCAGGCCGACCTGCGCTCCGCAAGCGACGTGGCCCAGGCGATGGCCGACTGCTGCGATGCGGCCGGCCGGCTCGACTACCTGGTGAATGCCGCCGGCGTCCTGCTGCTCGGCCGCGACCGCTCGCTGGTGGATATCGACCTCGAGGTGTGGGACGACGTGCTCGCGATCAATCTGAAGGGCGCTGCGCTCACCGCCCGCCACGCGATACCGCTGATGAAGCGGACCGGCGGCGGCGCGATGGTGCACGTATCGACCATCCAGTGCGTGCGTGGCGACGACGCGCCGCAAGACGCCTATCAAGCCTCCAAGGCGGGGCTCATCGCGATGTCGAAATCCATCGCCATCCAGTTCGCAGGCGACGGCATCCGCTCCAACACGATATTGCCGGGCCCCACGATGACGCCGATGCAGCAGCGCTGGGTCGACAGGCCCGAGCTCAAGGATGCGACCGAGGCGGCGGTGCCGCTCGGCCGCGTCGGAACCACGCAAGACATGGCGAACGCCACGCTCTTCCTCCTGTCGGACGCGGCATCGTTCATCACCGGGACCGAGCTGATCGTCGATGGCGGGGTTCTGGCCAAGCCGTAGGGTCGCCAACCCGACCCGCCTCCCTACTCCAGGGGCAGCGGCGGCAACTCGGCGACCTTGATGGTGGCCACGGTCAACGTTCCGTCCTGCGCCGTCACCGGAACCCCTCGCAGCACCGGCGGGCCGCCGTCTTCGGGCTTCTCGGCCAACATGTTGAAGGCGACCTTGGCGATGAAGGCATCGCCGAGCGGGATCATGTTGCTCATGATCAGCGCGTCGATGACATCGCCGTAGCCGATGATGTCGGCGGTCAGCGCGGCGATGGGGCGCATCGTGCCATCGAGCGCGATGGTGCCCGCCGATTCGATCCCGAGCGGCCCCCAGCGCACGCTGAAGTCGTTCAGCTCCAATATGCCGCCGGCGTCACGCCAGGCCGTGATCGCCTCGTTGGTGCCGCGCTCGCTCGGGATCGACCCCACCACGCTGGCGTCGATGTCGAGGAAGTCGAGGCTCTCGCCGAGCCCCTCGGCGAGATCGCTGGGCAGCACGCCATCACGCACGGCAATCGAGGTCTTCAGGACCTGCTCGCCGCTCCCGTCGTCATCGATGGCGACCCCGTTGGCCAGCAGACTGCCGACCTGGGCGACCCTCTCGGGCCATACGCCCGCGACCTCCAGCCCCTGCAGGTCGAGCGCGACCTCCCTGAAGCGCCTGTCGCCGTCCAGCCTGACGGTCAGCTGGCCAGCGCCGATGTGCGCATCGATTTCGCGCCATTCGCCGCCCTCGAGAAGAACCTGAACCGCATTGCGGCGGTCGGGGAAGACGGTGACCTCGCTGAAGTCCCAGGCGCTGGCCTCGGCGCGCAGCGAATTGGTGGCCCAGCGCCAGCCGTTCCGCGTGTCGTGAATGCGCGGCTCGCGCAGGGTGACCTCAAAGCGGAGGGGAAAGCCGGAGACGTAGGTTCCCCCGGTCTCGATCTCGAGACCTTGCCCCCGCTGCTTCTCGGCCCACTCGTCGATCCGGTCCCCGATTTCGCCCGCGGCGATGAACCAGTAGCCGGTGTATCCGGCAACCGCGATCGCAATTGTGACGACGACACCGGCCGCCACCAAGAGGACGCGCCTCATTGAACTTCCCATGGACGGACTCGGTCCGAAGAACGGTAATCAGAGCGCCCTACGGGTTCAAGCGTTAGCCATGAATTCTCACGCGCACTTGGAGTAGCCGCAGGCCGGGCAGAGGTCGCACCCCTCCCGATGCAGGAGGCCCGGCTGCCCGCAACGCCCGCAGAATCGCAGCGCCCGCGCCGGTACGTCGCTGTCGTCAGCCGCGGGCGCTTCCAGATGCGCGGACTCCGGCGGCGCGAGCGCGCCGATGCTCACCAGGTGCTGCTCGATCACGCCGCCGATCGCGGCGAGGATGGAGGGCACGTAGTGGCCGCCCATCCACTGGCCGCCCCTCGGGTCGAAGACCGCCTTGAGCTCCTCCACGATGAAGGACACGTCGCCGCCCCGGCGGAACACGGCGCTGATCATCCGCGTCAGCGCCACGGTCCAGGCATAGTGCTCGGTGTTCTTGGAGTTGATGAAGATCTCGAAGGGCTGCCTCCGCCCATCGCGCACGATGTCGTTGATCGTGATGTAGATGGCGTGGTCGCTCTCCGGCCAGCGGATCTTGTAGGTGCTGCCGTGCAGGGCCTCCGGCCGCTCCAGCGGGCGGGTCATCTGGATGACCGCGCCGGCCTCGAAGGCATCCTCGGGCCGTGCCGGCGGCGGCTCCAGCGGGAGTTCGCTCTGCCGCACGGCCGGCAAGTGCGCGGGGACCGCCGCGACCGGCACAGCGGCACCTTCGGCGCCTGCTGCGGGCGCGCCGTCGCTCCCCTGCTCTGCTCCGGATGCGCTCTCCAGCACCGCGCCGGTCACCGGGTTGGGCCGATAGGTGGTGCAGCCCTTGCAGCCGAGGTCGTAGGCCCGCATGTAAACGTCCTTGAAGTCGTCGAATGCCATCTCCTCCGGGCAGTTGATGGTCTTGGAGATGGAGCTGTCGACGAAGGCCTGGACCCGCGCCTGGACGGCGAGGTGATCCGCCGGACGGAGCGACTGGGCATCGACGAAATAGTCCGGCAGTTGCGCCGTGTCGCCCTTGAGGCGCCGAAACAGCAAATAGGCGTGGTCGTCCACCGACTCCGCCCGGCGCGTGCCGTCCGGCATCAGCACGTTGCGCGTGTAGGAATAGCTGAACACGGGCTCGATGCCGGAGGAGACATTCCCCGCCAGCAGCGAGATCGTTCCCGTCGGCGCTACCGAGGTGAGCAGCGCATTGCGGATTCCCGAGGCGGCAATTGCCGCCTGCACATCGTCGTCGAGGCGCTGGATCGTCGGGCTCTCGGCGTAGCCCGCGGCATCGTAGAGCGGGAAGGCGCCCTTCTCCTCGGCGAGCCTGGCGGACGCCAGATAGGCCGCCCGCTGCAGGCCGCTCATCCACTGCTCGATCAGGGCGTTCGCTGCGTCGCTGCCGTAGCGTGCCCGGCACATGATGAGCGCGTCGGCAAGCCCGGTGACGCCGAGCCCGATGCGCCGCTTTGCCTGTGCCTCCTCCTGCTGTGCCGCGATGGGGAAGCGCGAGCAGTCGATCGCGTTGTCGAGCATCCGGACGGCCGTGGCGGTGAGCGCCTCCAGCGCCGCCATGTCGAGTGCCGCACCCGGCTCGAAGGGATCCTGCACCAGGCTCGCCAGGTTGATCGAGCCCAGGAGGCAGGCGCCATAGGGCGGCAACGGCTGCTCGCCGCAGGGATTGGTGGCGAAAATCTCCTCGCAGTAGGCGAGGTTGTTGGCCCGGTTGATGCGGTCGATGAAGATCACACCGGGCTCGGCGTAGGCGTAGGTCGAGCGGATGATCCGCTCCCAGAGCGCGCGCGCCGACACGGTCTTGTAGACGACGCCCTCGAAGCGCAGCTCCCACGATGCGTTGTCCTTGACCGCCTGCATGAACGCATCGCTCACGAGCACCGAGAGGTTGAACATGCGCAGCCGGCCGGGATCGCGCTTCGCCTCGATGAAGGCCTCGATATTGGGATGATCGCAACGCAGGCAGCCCATCATGGCGCCGCGCCGAAAACCCGCGCTCATGATGGTGCGGCACATCGCGTCCCAGCAGTCCATGAAGGGGAGCGGGCCCGACGCATCGGCGCCGACGCCCTTGACCGCTGCCCCCTTGGGCCGGAGCGTCGAGAAGTCGTAGCCGATGCCGCCGCCCTGCTGCATGGTGAGTGCGGCCTCCTTCAGGTGCTCGAAGATCGCGGTCATGTCATCCGCAATCCGGCCCATCACGAAGCAGTTGAAGAGCGTGACCTGCCGCTCGGTACCAGCGCCGGCGAGGATGCGGCCGGCCGGCAGGAACTTGAACCCCTCCAGCGCACGATAGAACTCAGGCTCCCAGCGCTCGGGCTCCGCCTCGGCCGAGGCCAAGGCCCGGGCCACCCGCCGCCAGCTATCCTCGATCGTGCCGTCGACGGGCGTGCCGTCGGCCGCCTTTAGCCGGTACTTCATGTCCCAGATGCGGGACGAGATCGGCAGCATCTCGGTCATGGCCGGTCCAGCGCCTCCGGGTGTTCGGCCATTGGTTCGGCAACTATCGATGTTCGCACTTTGTTTCCCACTCGCACACTCTACCAGCGCAGCTCACCTCACACAATATAGTGCGAAGGGATGGTTGTGCGATTGAAGACTCAGGTCGGAGCGGCCAACCGCGCAGGGCTACGCCGCGTCGGCTTGTCCGGGTTCGGAGTCTTCGGCCTGTTCGGGCGCGGGCTTGTCCCTGGCGCCGTAGAGTTCGGCGAAGAGCCGCTGCGATGCCTCTTCCATCGTCGATTCGAGTCGTTCCATGAACTCCCGCCGCGGCAACCCCGGCGGTATCGGCGGCAGATACTCCATGACGATGGTGCCGGGATAGCGTCTGATGGAGCCCTTGGGCCAGTGCATGCCCGAGTTGAGAACAACCGGCACCACCGGCACGTTGAGGGCACCGTAGAGCGCGGCGACGCCGGGCCGGTAGGGCAGCTTCTCCCCCGGCAAGACCCGCGTGCCTTCGGGGAAGATTACGACCGGACGGCCGCGAGCGACTGCCTTCTGCGCACCCTTGACCAGCCCGCGCAGCGACTTTCCGCCGCCGTGGCGGTCGACGAAGATCATGTTCACCTTGGCGGAGAACCAGCCGTAGCCGGGTACGTAGGAGAGCTCCTTCTTGATGACGTAGGCGGGGTCGTCGAGCTCGTGCAGGAAGACGTGTGCCTCCCACTCCGACTGATGCTTGGAGGCGATGATCGCGGCGCCCGTAGGCCTGTGCTCGCGGTTCCGGATCTCTGAATGGACGCCCGCGATGATCCTCAGCAGCACACCGTTGCCAGCCGACCAGGTAATCACGAATTGGCGGAACCAGCTGCGCGGCAGCACCAGCATCGGCACCATGACGGTGCCGATCATCACCCCCCAGGTGTAGAATGCGACCGTGCAGAGCACCGAGCGGAGCGTGTTCCCCAAGGTGTGCGCCTGCGCAGGCCGAAACCGAGCGTTCGGCGCGCCAGTGCCCACAGATACTTGGTGAACTCGCTCGCGATCAGGGCCGCGGTCCCGCGATAGCGCCACCAATGCTCGACCTTGACGTGATCCGGAAACACAGGGTGTGCCACAAGAGTAGCACTTGGCATGGCGCTTCGGAACTCCATCATGGCCCTCGGCATGTGATAACCGCTGGTCACCAGGCGGAGGCTCGTGAAGGCTCGGGCCGCCATCCATGCGGCGGCTTCCTGCGCGTTCGCCGCGGTGTCCTCGGCCTCGTAGCCGAGCTCCACGCAGCAGGCCCAGAGCGCCGGATCGTGGCGCGCGCGCAGCTCCGCTCTTTCGACCCCCTCGGCGACGCCGGTAACGAAGAGAGCCTGCGCGAGGCCGTCTTCAAGCAGGCGGAGCCCCTCCTCCAGGCGCCCGGAGCCACCGGTCGGTACGATGATGGCCTCGGTCGCAAGATCGGGCTGTTCGGACCCCTCGCCCGCCGTATCGGCGAACCACGCGAGGCCGCCAGACCAGAGCAGCGCGAAGAGCGCGACCGCCACAAGCACCGCCCCCGCGCCGCGCCGCGCCCATCGCCGAATGCCCGGAGCCGCCTTAGACTGCATGACCCGTCGCCGCCGCGGCTCCGGGGCGCAGCACTCGCTCGCACCAAGATTGAGCGCTGGGCTTGACAGGGCGGGTTGTGAGGTGACTTGGTCGGAACGCCCCCGCGACGGGCCTTGATGAGGAGAGAGGGCCCCTGCCCCGCCCCCCATGATCGTACGCTGCTCTTCCTGCGCGACCCGCTACCAGGTCGACCTCTCCGCCCTCGGCGAGGCCGGGCGCCGGGTGCGCTGCACGCGCTGCGGCCATGTCTGGCACCAGACCCCGGGCGCCGACGCGCCGGGAGCGTCCGAAACGGCCGCGGCGCCGGCGGCTCTGAACCGCCCGACGGCATGGGCGGGCTGGGCCGCGGCCGGTCTCTTCGTCATTGCCGCCCTCGCGGGCCTCGCACTCGCGCGCAACGCCATCGTCGACAGTTGGCCGGGCACGGTCAGCATTTACGACGCCGTCGGTTTGCCGATACAGGCCCCCCATGCGCAGGGCCTGCGTATCGTCGACGTGCAGTCGGAGCGGGTGAAGGAAGGCGACAAGACCATCCTGCTTGTGCGCGGCCTTGTCGAGAACACCACGGACAAGGGACGCAGGCTGCCGCCGCTCCGTGCGGTGCTCGCAGATGAGGCCGGCACCGAATTGCATGAGTGGCCGGTGGCGGCGCTGTCGCGCGTTCTGGACGGCGGACAATCGACCGCTTTCGAGAGCTGGCTCAAGAAACCGCCGGAAGGAGCAGTCAAGCTCTCGGTCGATTTCGTCGCCGACGACGAAGGCTAGCCTCGCAGGATCGGGGCTCAAGCGAGCCAGGACGGGACCTCGTCGCGGGCCAGCAACGCCTCATGGTCCTGGCGCGGCCGGATACAGGCGAGCGCGTCGCCCCGCACCATGACCTCGGCCGGCAGCGGCCGCCCGTTGTAGGTCGACGCCATGACCGAGCCGTAGGCGCCGACGTCCCGCACCGCCAGCAGGTCGCCGGCGGCAAGCGGGGGTAGCGCCCGTCCGCGCCCCAGCACGTCTCCGCTCTCGCAGACCGGCCCGGCGATATCGGTCTCGACCATTTCGACGCCGGGCGCGGGCTCCGCCACCGGGTCGATGCCATGCCACGCGTCGTAGAGCGCGGGCCGCATCAGGTCGTTCATGGCGGCATCGACGATCGCCCAGCAGCGCTCCCCGGCCTGCTTGACCGCGATCACGCGGGTGAGCAGGACGCCTGCCGGCGCCACCAGCCAGCGGCCGGGCTCGATCACAACGGTCACGCCCAAGCGCTGCCGGACGCGCTCGACCAGTGCGCCGTAGGCCTCGACGTCGGGCGGCGTCTCGTCCCGGTAGCGCACGCCGAGACCGCCGCCGAGGTTGAGCCGGTTCACCGGGTGGCCGGCACCGCGCAGGCCATCCACCAAGGCGATAAGCCGCTCGAAAGCGGCCTCGAAGGGCGCGAGACGCGAGAGCTGCGAGCCGATGTGCACGGCAAGGCCCCGTGGCTCGATCCCCTCCAGCGCGGCAGCCCTGGCGTAGAGCGCCGGGATGTCCGCGTCGTCGATTCCGAACTTGTCGCCCCGCCGGCCGGTGGCGATCTTGTCGTGGGTCTCGGCATCCACATCCGGGTTGACGCGGAGCGCCACAGGCGCGCGCGTGCCTGCGGCGCGCGCGGCCGCGGCGAGAGCCTCAAGCTCTGCCGGCGATTCGACGTTGAACTGCCCGACTCCAGCCGCGAGCGCCAGGTCCATCTCGTCTCGCGTCTTGCCCGGCCCGGCAAAGACCAGACGATCTGGCCCGACGCCGGCCCGGAGCGCGCCGCGTAGCTCGCCGCCCGAGATGATATCGGCGCCGGCGCCGAGGCGAGCGAGGGTGCGGATCACCGCGAGTGTGTCGTTGGCCTTGACCGCGTAGCAGATGAGCGCGTTGGGCGCGGCCTGGGCAAGCGCCCGGTAGCGGGCGACGAGGACCGCTTTCGCGTAGCAATAGGTGGGAGTGCCGAACTGCGCCGCGATCGCGGAGAGGGAGACTCCCTCGGCGTGAAGAACGCGGCTGCCGTTCTCCTCCCGGTAGACGAATGCGTCCACGTCAGGCGCCCGTCAGGCCTGGTAGGTGGCAGTCGCGGCGTGAGGCACCACACGAGCCTCGGCGGGCGGAGGCTCGAGCGGCCCCTTTCTGCCGCAGCTCGAGAGCGCCACGGCCAGACCGATCGCGGCGATGATCGTCATCAGCAGGCTGAGCTTGCGTATCATGTGAATAGGCCCTCCGAGCGGCCCTTCTGCCCGGCTGAGGGGCGCCTCTATAAGAAGCGCTTATAAGAAACGCTGCCGGGCGCGGGCAACCTGTTTCGCGACCTCGCTCGGCGCAGTGCCGCCCTCGCTGGTACGGCGCGCGATGGCCGTGGCGGGGTCGAGCAATGCCACCACGTCAGCGCTAATCCGGGGCTCGATGGCCTGCAGGTCGGCGAGCGCCAGGTCCTTGAGATCGCAGCTGTTCTCGTCCGCCAACCGCACGACCCGCCCGGTGATCGCGTGGGCTTCGCGGAAGGGCACGCCGGCCTCCTGCACCAGCCAGTCGGCGAGGTCGGTCGCGGTTGCGTGGCCGGTGCCGGCGGCGCGCGCCATCGCGTCCGCGTTCACGGACATGTCGCGCACCATGCCGGTCGTCGCCGCGAGGCAGAGCGCGAGCGAATCGAAGGCGTCGAAGAGGGGCTCCTTGTCCTCCTGCATGTCCTTCGAATAGGTGAGCGCGAGGCCCTTCATCATGGTGAGCAGGCTGATCAGCGCGCCGACGATGCGCCCGCTCTTGCCGCGCACCAGCTCGGCGGCGTCGGGGTTGCGCTTCTGCGGCATGATCGAGCTGCCGGTCGAGAAGCGGTCGGAGAGCGCGATGAAGCCGAATTGCGCGCTCGACCAGAGCACCAATTCCTCCGCGAAGCGCGAGAGATGCATGGCGATCAGCGCCGACGCCGCGAGCGCCTCCACGACGAAGTCGCGGTCGGAGACCGCGTCGATGGAATTGGCTGCCGGCCGGTCGAAGCCGAGCGCCTCGGCGGTCATGGCGCGGTCGATGGGAAACGAGGTCCCGGCGAGCGCGGCGGCGCCGAGCGGCGATTCGTTGAGGCGCTTGCGGCAGTCGGCAAGGCGCCCGCGGTCGCGGCCGATCATCTCGACATAGGCCAGCAGGTGATGGCCGAAGGAGACCGGCTGCGCCACCTGCAGGTGGGTGAAGCCCGGCATGACCGTGGCCACGTGCTCCTCGGCCCGGTCGATGAGCGCGGCCTGAAGGGCGCGGCACGCCCCGTCGGCCTGGTCCAGACGCGCGCGCAGCCAGAGCCGGAGGTCGGTCGCGACCTGGTCGTTGCGCGAGCGCGCAGTGTGGAGGCGGCCGGCCGCCGGGCCGATCAGGGCGGCGAGCCGGGCCTCGATGTTCATGTGGATGTCTTCGAGCGCACGGTCGAAGGGGAAGCCGCCCGCCTCGATCTCGGCCTGCACCCGGCTGAGGCCGTCCGTGATCGCGTCTGCGTCCTCCTGCGAGACGATCCCCTGCTTGGCCAGCATGGTCACGTGGGCGATGGAGCCCGCGATGTCCTCGGCATAGAGCCTGCGGTCGAAGTCGATGGAGGCGTTGATCGCCTCCATCACCTCGTCGGGCGATGCCTCGAACCGGCCGCCCCACATGCGGTTGGGCGCGTTCCTGGCGCCCGCCTCGGGTGCCGGCGGCTCGGCCGGGGATGTCTTGCGTGTCATGAGTCGGCGACTCCACCGCTGTCTCGACTAGTATCGCAGAGCGCCAGCGGGAATAGGAGAAAGACGCACGGTTCTGGAACCCCGCGCCGGGCCGTGGCACCCTGCGCGCCATGCGGACATTCGTGGTCAAGCCGGATCCCGAGGACGGGCGCCTCACGCGCCTGCTCGACGGCGTCGATCAGGACGGCGTTGCGGTCGACGCCCGCGTCGTCGAAGAGCGCCCGCTGACGCTCTTCCTCAACGGGCAGGAGATCGTCACGGTGATGACGATCCGCGACTACCCGGAGTACCTGGCGCTCGGCTATCTGCTCAACCAGAACATGCTGCGCCAGGACGACGAGGTGACCGGCATAGATTACGACGAGGACATCGAGACGGTGGTTGTCCGCACCGTGCGCGCGACCGATTTTGAGGAAACGCTGCGGAAGAAGACCCTCACCTCCGGCTGCGCGCAGGGAACCGTGTTCGGCGACCTCATGGAGCGCTTCGAGGCGACCGTGCTGGACCCGGAAGCTCGCCTCAAGACCTCGTGGCTCTACGCGTTGAGCCGCGCCATCAACATGCAGCCGAGCCTCTATCTCGCGGCGGGCGCCATCCACGGCTGCGTGCTCTGCGAAGAGTCGCGGCCGCTCATCTACATGGAGGATGTCGGCCGGCACAACGCCATCGACAAGATCGCGGGCTACATGTTCCAGAACGACATCGGGCCCTCCGGCAAGGTCATGTACACCACCGGCCGGCTCACCAGCGAAATGGTCATCAAGACGGTGACCATGGGCATCCCGATCCTGATCTCGCGCTCCGGCTTCACCGCCTGGGGCGTCGAGCTCGCCCGCCAGGCCAATCTCACGCTGATCGGCCGCGCGCGTGGCAAGCGCTTCATCGCTCTCGCCGGTGCAGACCGCCTTGTCTACGATGCCGATGCGTCGGCTGTTGCCGACGAGGCGAAGCGCCACCGGCGCAAGGGCAGCGTCGCGGCCGAGGACGCGGCCTGATCGCACCGCCCGCGCGAGAGCGAACGCCACTCGGGAGAGACCGCGCTGAGCGCCTATACCGAACTGACGCCGATCATCGTGCTGACCGGCTTTCTGGGCAGCGGCAAGACCACCCTGCTCAACCGCCTGCTGCAGCATCCCTCGCTCGGCGACGCGGCGGTTCTCATCAACGAGTTCGGCGAGGTCGGCATCGACCACCAGCTGGTTGAGGCCGTGGACGAAAGCACGGTCCTGCTCTCGAGCGGCTGCCTCTGCTGCACCATTCGCGACGACCTCAAGCAGGCGATCATGGAGGTCCACGACAAGCGCGCGCGTGGCATCGTGCCGCCCTATCGCCGCATGATCGTCGAGACCACCGGGCTCGCCGACCCCGCGCCGATTCTCGCCACGCTGATGAACGATGTCTCGCTCCGCTACCACTACCGGCTCGGCACGATCATCACCACGGTCGACGCCGTGAACGGCCTCGGCCAGCTCGACCGCCAGGAGGAATCGCTCAAGCAGGCCGCGGTGGCGGACCGTGTCGTGTTGACCAAGACCGATATCGCCGAGGCAAAAGCGGTCGAGACGCTGCGGCAGCGGCTCAAGCAGATCAACCCCTCCGCCGAGTTTCTGATCGGCCAGCACGGCGCGGTCGACGTGGAGCGCGTGCTTCGCGCCGACGTCTACGATCCCGCTGCCAAGGGCCAGGAAGTGCTGCGCTGGATCGAGGCGGAGACCGCAGCGCCCCACGCACACGGCCATGGTCACGACGTGAACCGGCACGACGCCAGCATCCACTCTTTCTGCCTGGTCCACGACGAGCCGGTGGATTGGACCGCCTTCGGCATCTGGCTCACCATGCTCCTGCACACCCACGGCGAGAACATCCTGCGGGTGAAGGGACTGCTGAACGTCAGAGGGGTGGAGACGCCGGTTGTCATCAACGGTGTGCAGCACATCATCCACCCGCCGATGCATCTCGACGCCTGGCCGGACGAGAGCCGCCAGTCCCGCGTGGTCTTCATCGTGCGCGGGCTGGAGCGGGCGCTGATCGAGGACTCGCTTGCCGTCTTCAACCGCCTGGGCGGCAGTCAGCCACTGGGCTCCCGGGCGGCCTGAGCCGGTGCTGTATTGAGCGGCGGCGCCGCCCGCGCCGCTCGTCACGGCCCCGGGTAATCCAGAGGAGCCCGATGATCGAGATCAACGGCATGGCCCACGTCGTGCTCACCGTGAGCCGCTTCGACGAGGCAAGGGCGTTCTACTGCGAACTGCTGCCCTTCCTCGGCATGCACAAGGTCTTCGACGGCAACGACTTCGTCTACCACGTGGGCGGGCGAACCGCGCTCGGCATCCAGCGCGCAGCGCCGGACTACGAGGGCGAGCGCTTCGTACAGAGCCGGGTGGGGCTGCACCACCTGTGCCTGCGTGCGCGCTCGCGCGAGGACGTCGACAAGGCGGCGGCGAAGTTGCGGGCGATGGGCGCAAAGATCGACCGCGGGCCGATGGAGCGAGAGTGGGCGCCCGGCTACTACTTCGTGGTCTTCGAGGATCCCGATGGAATCCGCCTGGAGATCAACCACATCCCGGGCAAGGGTTTGCTCGCCGGCGAATCCCCGGGCGCACCCAGCGACGATCCGGACTGGGGCGCGAACCCGTAGGACCCACCAGTAGAGAGGCCCCGATGCTGACCGACGAGATGCAGACGCTGATCCAGCGCTTTTCCGCCGGCGCCGTCGCGACGGTGAACGCAGACGGCACGCCGTCGGTCTCGCCCAAGGCAACGTTCGTGGTTCTGGACGAGCGCACCCTCGCCTTCGGCCATATCCGCTCGCCGGGAACGGTGGCGAACCTGCGCCGCAATCCCGCGATCGAGGTCTGCTTCACCGACGTCGTCACCCGCCGGGCGGTGCGGGTGACCGGCACGGCCGCGATCGTTCGCAAGAATGACACCGATGCCACGCTCGACGACGCCTTCGACGCCGCGTGGGGTCCGTATCTCCCCCACATGGGCGCCTACGTGAGGATCACCGTGACGGCAGCCGAGATGATTCTCTCGCCTGCATACGATCTCGGCCTGACCGAAGACGAGCTGCGCAAGGCCAACCTCGAGAAGCTGAACACTTATTGATGGGGCTCTGGGGTACGCCAGCACCTAATCGTGAGTGATCACGACCTTGCCGAAATGCGCACCTGTCGCGAGGTAGCGGTAAGCGGCCGGCGCTTCGGCGAAGGGGAAACGCCGGTCGATCACCGGCTTGAGCCCGTTGCGGCCGATCGCCTTCGTCAACTCTTCGAGGGAGCGCCGGCTGCCCACCAGCACGCCCTTGAGGTGAACGTTCTTCCAGATCAGCGCGAGCGGGTCGTTCTCGACCCCGACTCCGCCCAGCATGCCGATCAGCGCGATGCGCGCGTGGAAGGCGGCGGCTTCGATGCTCTGGGCAAGCGTGGCGGCGCCACCGGTCTCGATGATCAGATCGGCGCCGCCGGTGAGTGCGGCGACCGTCGTGCCCCAGCTCGGATCGTCCCTGTAGTTGATGCCGTGGGTGGCGCCCAGCGCACGGGCGCGGTCGAGCTTGTCGTCGCTCGACGAGGTGATGACCGCATCGGCCCCCATCATTCGCGCGAGCTGGAGGCCGAAGATGGAAACCCCGCCGGTGCCGAGCAGGAGCACCATGTCGCCCGCCTTCATCTGCCCGAACTCGACCAGCGAGACCCAGGCGGTGAGCCCGGCGCAGGGGAGGCAGGCGGCCTCTTCGTCGCTGAGCGAGTCCGGGATCGCCACGAGCGACGAGGCCGGAAACGCGGCGAGTTCCGCCAGCGTCCCGTCGCAGCCGCCGCCAAGATCGGTGCCGAAGTGCGCCGGCTGCAGCGGGCCGTCGAGCCAGCTCGTGAAGAAGCTCGCCATCACGCGATCGCCGGGCTTGACCTGTTCCACTCCGGCACCCACAGCCACGACCTCGCCGGCACCGTCGCTCAGCGGGATCCGGTGCTCGGGCTTGGGCGCGCTGTCGATCAGGTTGAGGATCATGTGATCGCGGTAGTTGAGCGCGCTCGCCCGAATCCGGACCAGAGCCTCGCCTGCCGCCGGTTCGGGATCCGGTCGCTCGACCATCCGCAGACTGTCCACGCTGCCCTGTTGGTCGCCGAGCTCCCAGGCTCTCACCCTCGCTCCCTCATCCGAAGGCCCTCGCGGGTACGCGTCAGACAACCGCGCCCAACGCGTGCGCGGGCCGCACGCGTTGGCGTCTCATAGCACTCTATCTATATCGGGATTGGAACTGGCCGTGCGGTGCCGCCGATCAAGCGGCTTGGTATCACGCGATAGCGGCAACCGGCTCGTGGTCCGCGTCTCCGAAGCCTGTATCCTGCTCCGCGCCGACGAGGCGCCACGCGCCGGGATCGTCGAACAGGGCGGAGAGCAGCGCGTGGTTCATGCCGTGGCCGGAGCGCAGGCAACGGACATGGCCGATGATCGGCGCACCCGCGAGGTAAAGGTCGCCGAAGCAGTCGAGCGCCTTGTGGCGCGCGCACTCGTCGGCGTAGCGCAGCCCGTCCTCGTTGAGGGGGCCGTCGTCACCGATGACCACGGTGTTCTCCAGTGACCCGCCGCGGCCCATGCCGGCGGCGAGGATGCTCGCCACGTCCGACTCCCGGCAGAATGTCCTGGCCCGCGCGAGCTCGGCGCGGAAACAGGTGCGCAGCGGATCGAATTCCACCGACTGGTAGCCGAGTCTTGGGTGATCAAAATCGATATCGCAGCGAATGGAGAACCTCTCCGCCGGAGTGATGCTGATGTACCGATTCTCGTCGCCCAGCCTGATCGGCTTGAGCACCTCGATCATGCGCCGGGGGGCGCACTGCTCGACGATGCCGGCACATTCGATCAGAAAGACGAAGGGCGCGGCGCTCCCGTCCATCGCGGGAACCTCTTCGCCGTCCAGCTCGACGACCGCATTGTCGATGCCGCAGCCGGCGAAGGCGGCCATCAGGTGCTCGATGGTCCGGACCGTGACCCTGCCGTTGCCGATCGCCGTGCAGAGCGTCGCGTCGACGACGTTGTCGTAGACCGCCTCGATCGTACGAGCGGAGCCAGCCGGACGGTCAGTGCGGCAAAAGACGATGCCGGTGCCCGGCGGCGCCGGACGCAGCTCCATGCGCACCTTGCGATTGCTGTGTACGCCAATACCGGCACAGTGAATGGCCGACTTGAGAGTTTGTTGTGGGATCATTGCTGTACGGGCGCGCGCCGCCCCCTTGGCCATTCACACTGAATCGCCGCCCTCTGATTTCGTCGGGTCCGTCACGGCAGACGACACGTTTGCCAACCGGACCCGACTCAATCCCGAAGGAAAACGGCGATCTGAGTCGCGTCGATCCTGGCAAACGTGCCGTCAGCGGGCAAATCACTGTTTGTTACAGTTTGTTACCGTCCCATCTCCCGCTCAGTCAGTCTCACGCCGGGCTCAGTTGGCCTGGCGGCGGAGAAACGCCGGGATATCGAGCGGATCCTCCGTGCGTCCGGGCGCCCGGTTGGAGGGCGAAAACCCGTCGAGGAAGGGCTCCGGCGTCGGGGCCACCGCCTTGGGCGCCTCAGCGCCGAGTGCCGGCGACGACGGCTTCGGTGCCGGTGTCGCTGCCTCGCGCGCATCGCCGCCCAGCGTCGGCGCAGGCGTCGAGGCCGGGGCTGCCGGCTTCGGCATCCCACCGCCGAGCACCGGCGCCTTTTCGGTGCGCGCCGGCAGGTCAGAGCGGAGCCGGGCCTCGGGAGCGCTCTTCTGTGGGCTTGCCGGTTTCGCCTCTACAGAGGCGGGCATGCGCGGTTGCGTGCTGGCGGGCGACGCATCTCCGTCGGCGCCATTCCGCCGCGCCCGACCCGTACCGGTCATCCGCTCGAAGAGCGAGGGCTTGCCGGTCGGCGACGCATCGTCGCTTTCCGCGCGGCGCGTCGAGGGTGTCGGCCGTTCAATCGCCGGGCGCTCGACCCGACGACGTTCGATTGTCGGCCGCTCCACCGCCGGCCGCTCGATCGCCGGGCTCGTCTTCTTCTCGGGCGCCCGGGCCTCGGGCGGTGTGAACCGCGCCGACGGCCGCTCCGCCCTCGCCTCGGTGGCTGCGACGGTCGCCCTCGCTGCAACGGCACCGGCTGCGCTGGCCGCCACCGCCCTGTGCTCCGACTTGGCCCGCGCCTCGGGCGGCGCCGGGCTCTGAGCATGCGGAGAGGCCGACGGCTGCGGCGTGGTGGTCACTGCCGGCGCGGGCTGGGTCCCGCCACCGCCCACGGCCGCCGCCGATTCCACAACTGCCTCGGCCACGGGGATGACGATGTCGGAGGGGTCGGTTCCGGTCGCGACGGAGGACGGGGCCGCTTCCGGTTCGACTGCCTCCGTCTCGGGCTCCGCCGACAGCGTGGTGCCGCCACCGCTCGCACCCTTGCGATCGGAAAAGCCGAGGACGTGGATGTTGTCACTGGAGTCGGGAATCGGCGCACGAATCTCATCGGAATCGATGCCGGTCGCGATCACGGCGACACGCATGTAGCCGTCCATCTTCTGATCGAGACTGGTGCCGAAGATGATCGTGGCTTCGTCGTCCACCTGCTTGCAGATACGCGACGCCGCCTGGTCTACTTCGTGCAGCGTGACGTCGGTGCCGCCGGTGACGTTGATCAGCACCCCGCGCGCGCCTTCGATCGACGCATTGTCGAGGAGCGGGTTGTTGATCGCCGCCTCGGCCGCTTCGGTCGCCCGGCTCTCGCCCTCGGCCTCTCCGGTGCCCATCATGGCCTTGCCCATGGTGCCCATCACCGTGCGGATGTCCGCGAAGTCGAGGTTGATGAGGCCGGGATTGACCATCAGATCGGTCACGCCGCGCACGCCCGCGTGCAGCACGTCGTCAGCCATGCCGAAGGCATCCGCGAACGTGGTCTGATCGCTCGCGACGCGGAACAGGTTCTGGTTCGGGATGACGATCAACGTGTCCACGTATTGGTGCAGCTCCTGGATGCCGCGTTCCGCGACCCGCATGCGCTGCGATCCCTCGAAGTCGAACGGCTTCGTGACGACGCCCACCGTGAGGATGCCGTGCTCCCGGGCTGCGCGGGCGATCACGGGCGCGGCACCGGTGCCGGTGCCGCCGCCCATGCCGGCGGCGATGAACACCATGTTGTTCCCCTGGAGGAAGTTCTGAATGTCGTCGAGGGCTTCCTCCGCGGCCACCTTGCCGATATCGGCGCGGGCGCCGGCGCCCAGCCCCTGGGTGATGTTGACACCGAGGCGGACCCGATTTTCGCACAGCGACTGGAAGAGCGACTGCGCGTCGGTATTGGCGACGACGAAGTCGACGCCCTCCAGCTCGCCGGCGATCATGTTGTTGACGGCATTGCCGCCAGCGCCGCCGACTCCGAAGACCGTGATTCGAGGTCTGTTTTCCGGTTGCCGTTCTGGCATGAAATCGATGGTCATAACGTCCTCCTTTACGGTGTTCTTTGATCCGTGTGTTCCCAGAAGTTGCCCCTCAGCCACCGGCCGAGGTGCGAGAGGGAGCTGGTGAAGCGCCCGGCCGCGGCGTCACGCGCGGGCCGGGCCCAAGGTTCCGTGTGCTTCTGTGCCGCATAGACGAGCAGGCCGGCGCAGGTCGCGAATTCGGGGCCGGAGACCGCCTGCGCCAGACCGGGTAGGGAAAGGGGCCGGGCGAGCCGCACCTGCTTGTCGAGGATGCGGCCCGCAAGCTCGCCGAGGCCGGTCGTCTGGCTCACACCGCCGCTGATGACGACGCGGTTTCCCGACCACGGGTCGAGCCCGCTCGCCTCGACACGGGCGCGGGCGAACTCGAAGATCTCCTCCAGCCGCGCACGCACGATCCGCGAGAGCAACGAGCGCGGCACGTGATGAGCGGTGCCTGAGCCACCGTTCTCGGGCCCGATCTCCGGCACCTCGATACTCTCGCTCGGGTCCGCCGAATCATCAGCCGGACTGCCGTGAAGCCGCTTCATGCGCTCGGCGCTGGCGATCGGCGTGGACAGCCCCTGCGCAATGTCGTTGGTGACGTGATCCCCGCCGAGCGGGAGTGTCTCGGTCCACATCAGATTGCCGCCGCCGAAGATCGCGAGCTTGGTCGTACCGCCGCCGATGTCGATACAGGTCGCGCCGAGATCGATTTCGTCGGAGACCAGGCACGCGAGCCCCGAGGCGTAGGCGGCCGCCACCGGGGCGGCGACCTGCAGATCGCAGCGGGAGACACAGGAGAGCAGGTTGCGCAGGCTGCCGTGGGCGACGCTCACCATGTGCAACCGCACCTGGAGATTGTTGGCGTACATGCCGCGCGGGTCCAGGATTCCCGGCGATCCGTCGAGGGCGTAGTCGATGGGCACGGCATGCACGATGTCGCGCTCCTGCCCCTCATCGGTCGTCTGAAGCTGGTCGAACGCGCGCTGGATGTCGCGCTCGGAGACCTCGCGCCCGCCGATGTCGACCTCGATATCGGCGAAGCTGGAGCCGGGTGCGCCGCCCGACGTGCCGATGAAGATACTGCGGACGTTCTCGCCGGCCATCCGCTCCGCGCGATGAACCGCGGTGCGGATCGTCTCCTCCGCCGCCTCCATGTCGACGACACGGCCGGCATGCATGCCGGCGGCCACTTCCTGGCCGCTGCCGGCGACCGCAAGCGCGCCCTCGGCGTCGCGCTGAGCGACGAGGCAGGCCACCTTGGTCGTGCCGATATCGAGGGCGGCAATCACGATCTCCGGGCTCCTCGTCTCGTCATGTCCGGTCGTCGGCCGGCGGCTCGGGCGGCCGGGCGCGCAGGATGGTCCGGTCGGGAAGGCGCAGGTCGACCACCGCAATCGGCTCGTCGAGCAGGTGATGGTCGCCGATCTCCCGGACCAGGCGGGCCCACGCCGCCCCGATCTCGCTCTCCGGCAGCTTGGCTTCGAGGCCGTTGTCGAAATGGAGTGTCCAGCGCCGCCCCCCGATCCAGATCGCCGACTGGACGCGTTGCGACAGCACCGGGTCGGCCGCCATGGCATCGAGCAGGGTCGGCATGTGAAGAAGCGCACCGTCGCCCACGACGACCGGCAGGTGGGCAAACCGGCTGACGGATTCGGCGGCGATTTCAACGCCGGCGCGGTCGACCATGACCAACTGCTGATTGCGTTGCCAGATTGCCACCGGCATGCGCTCGACGATCCGCACATGGAGAGTCGACGGCAGACGGCGTTCGACCGTCGCGTAGTCGACCCAGCCGATTGCCTGAACGCGGTCGCGTGCGGCAGTGAGATCGACCTCGAAGATGGGCGTGCCGATTTCGACATCGACTGCGTTGCGGATTGCCCTTGCCGATGCCCGCTCGGTGCCCGACGCTTCGATCTGCTGCACCCTCATGCCCGCGCTCGCAGTCGCCGACACGAAGCCCGCCCGAATGTTGTCTCCCACGCTTGCGAGCGTGCCGGGTTGCACGAACCAGATCGCCGCAGCGACGATACCGCCGCCTGTCAACGCGATTGCCGACCACTTGAGCGCACGCCGCGACGCGAGGCGGTAGACACTCGGGCGCCGTGCCGGGCCTGCAGCCTGCTTTCGCGTGCCGAAGAGACTCAGCTGTCGCATGTGGCGTTCTCCACGAGCCAACAGACGAGGTCCTCGAAGCTGATGCCGACGTCGGCGGCGATTTCGGGCACGAGCGAGAGCGGCGTCATGCCCGGCTGGGTGTTGATTTCGAGCAGGTAGAAGCGGCCGGGCTCGCCGGCGGTGTCGTCGTAACGGAGATCGGCACGGGTCACGCCGCGGCAGCGGAGCGCCTGGTGAGCCGTGAGCGCGATCTCCAGCGCCTCGTTGTAGGCGTCCGGATGAATTGGGGCGGGCATGAAGTGGTCGGCCCGGCCCTCGGTGTACTTCGCCTCGTAATCGTAGAAGCGCCCCCTCGGCCTGATCTCGATGGCGCCCAATGCGCGTTCCCCCATCACCGCGACCTGGATTTCGCGTCCCGGGATGTAGCGCTCGACGAGCACCTGCTCGCCAAAGGTCCATTCGCCGTTGGGGAGCCGCGCGTTGTCGCCGCCGAAGACCAGGTGGACGCCCACGCTGGAGCCCTGATCGAGCGGCTTGATCACGTAAGGCGGCTCGCCGGCGGCACCCGCAGCGAGATCGGCGCGGCACATCACCCGACCCTCGGGGCAGGTGAGCCCGGCATCGGCGAAGAGCTGCTTCGCTGCGGGCTTGTCCATTGCCAGTGCCGAAGCGAGCACGCCGGAATGGGTGTAGGGCAGGCCCATGACCTCGAGCAGCCCCTGGACACAGCCGTCCTCGCCGATGGAGCCGTGCAGGGCGTTGAACGCGACGTCCGGCTGGACCTCTGCCAGCGTCGCGGGCAGATCGCGGGTCACGTCGATGCCGGTCACGCGATAGCCGCTTGTGGCGAGCGCGCGCTCCACAGCGGCGCCGGAAACCAGCGACACCTCGCGCTCGGCGGACCAGCCGCCCATCAGCACGGCGACGTGCTTGCCTGCGGCGCTCACTTCGCGCTCTCCCCGTCTTTGCCTTGCGGCCAGCTTCCGTGACGGCCGATCCTGCGGATCTCCCACTGGAGCGAGAGGCCGGACTTCTCCTCGACCCGGCGGCGGACTTCCTCGCCTAATCCCTCGATGTCGGAGGCCGTGGCGCCACCGGCATTGACGATGAAGTTGCAGTGCTGCTCGGAGATCTGCGCGCCGCCGCGCGTGAGCCCGCGGCAGCCGGCCTCGTCGATCAGCTCCCAGGCGGAATGACCCGAAGGGTTGGTGAAGGTGCTGCCACCGGTGCGGGAGCGGATCGGCTGGCTCGCCTCGCGCTGGGCGTTGATCTCTTCCATGTGGCGGGCGATGGCGGCGGGATCCCCGCGCCGCCCGGCGAGCAGGGCGGAGACGAAGATCCAGTCGTCGGGCACCGCCGAGTGGCGATAGGAAAGTCCCATGGCATCCGGCGTGAGCACGTGCGTGGCGCCCTTGAGATCCAGGGCCCGCGCCTCGACCACGACATCGGTCAACTCGTACCCGTAGGCGCCCGCATTCATGCGAAGCGCGCCGCCAATGCTGCCTGGGATACCGCTCAGGAAGGCCAATCCATCGACCCCCTGATCGCGACAATGGCGAGCGACGTTCACGTCGAGGGCGCCGGCGCCGACCTCCACCAGCGCGCGCTCGCCCTCCCAGCGCACATCCACATCCCGGAAGCCCTGGCGCAGACGGATGACGACGCCTTCCACGCCGCCGTCCCGCACCAGCAGGTTGGAGCCGAGGCCGATGACGGTCACCGGCACGTCGGCAGGCCGGGAGGCGAGGAAATGCGCCAGGTCGTCGACGTCCGCCGGCCGGAACACCACGTCTGCGCGTCCACCGGCGCGGAACCAGGTGGTACGGGAGAGATCGACGTCCAAGGTATAGCGGCCCCGCACCGCCGGCAGCCGCTCGACCCAATCCATCGTCTTGCAGTGCGCGATCATGAGGGCTGCCCGGCTGGGCTTGCCGCCCGCGTGCCGCCTCTGAGATCGTCAAGGGCATCGGGCAGGGCCCGCGCCCAGTGGGTGATGCTGCCGGCCCCGAGGCAGACCACGAGGTCGCCCGGCTCCACCAGGGTGTCGATCAGCGCCGGCAGGGCGTCGGGCGTCTCGAGCGGCAGCACGTGGCGATGACCGTGGCGCCACAGGCCCTCGACCAGCGCCTCGCGGTCGATCCCCTCGATGGGTTCCTCGCCGGCGGGATGAACGTCGGCGACGACGACCGTGTCGGCGTCGTTGAAGCAGGAGCAGAACTCCTCGAAGAGATCGCGCAGGCGGGTGTAGCGATGGGGCTGTACCACTGCGATGATGCGCTGCTTGTAGGCGCTGCGGGCTGCGCTGAGGACCGCGGCGATCTCGACCGGGTGGTGCCCGTAGTCGTCGATCACCGTGACTCCGCCCACGACGCCGACCTTGGTAAAGCGGCGCTCGACGCCCCTGAAATCGGCCAGCGCGCGACGGATCACCGCCTCGGAGAAGCCCATCTCGCGGCCGACGGCGATCGCCGCGAGCGCGTTCTGCACGTTGTGCGCGCCCAGCATCGGCAGCCGCACACCTTCCATGGCGCCGTGCCGTTCGTGGACGTAGCCGGAGACCACGACATCGAAGGTCGAGCCCAGCGGGTCGCCCGCAACGTTGACCGCCCGGACCTCGGCCTGGGGGCTCAAGCCGTAAGTCACGATGCGCCGGTCCTCGATGCGCCCGATCAGGGCCTGCACCTCGGGGTGATCGATGCAGAGCGCGGCGACGCCGTAGAAGGGAATGTTCTGGACGAAGGCCCGGTAGGCCCAGCGCACGGCGTCGAAGTCGCCGTAGAACTCCATGTGCTCGCGGTCGATATTGGTGATGACAGCGGCGATGGCGGGGAGCTTGACGAAGCTGCCGTCGGACTCGTCGGCCTCGACGACCATCCAGTCGCCGGCGCCGAGCCGCGCGTTGGTGCCGTAGGCGTTGATGATGCCGCCGTTGATGACGGTCGGGTCGAGCTCGGCACTGTCGAGCATGGCCGCGATGATCGAGGTCGTGGTGGTCTTGCCGTGGGTGCCGGCGACCGCGACGGACCACTTGAGGCGCATCAGCTCGGCCAGCATCTCGGCCCGGCGTACCACGGGGATGTGGCGCTCGCGCGCGGCAATGACCTCGACATTGTCTTCGCCGATGGCCGACGAGACCACGAGCACCGCCACCTCGTCGATGGTCTCGGCGCCGTGGCCGTGGGCGATCGGGATACCCAGCGCGCGCAGCCGGCGCACGGTCGCGCTCTCGGCGATGTCGCTGCCCTGGATGCGGTAGCCGAGGTTGTGCATGATCTCGGCGATCCCGCTCATCCCGATCCCGCCGATGCCGACGAAATGGATCGTGCCGATGGTGAAGGGCATCACCTTCATGCCGCGCCCCCCGCACGCTCCGGCACCGGGTGTCCCGGGAGCGACCCGTTGATCAGCCCCTCGATGAGATCCGCAAGCGCGCACGCCGCTTCGGGCCGCGCGAAGCTCGCCGCTGCGGTGGCCTGCTGCGCTAGCTGCGCAGGCTCCGCCATCAGGGATTCGAGTTCTCGGGCCAGCCCCGCCGGCGTGAACGACTGCTGCGGGATCATGGTCGCCGCGCCGGCCGCAACCAGGGCCCGCCCGTTCGCGCTCTGATGGTCGTCGGCGGCGATCGGCAGCGGCACCAGGATCGCCGGGCGTCCCGCCGCGGCGAGCTCTGCGATGGTCGACGCGCCCGCCCGACAGATTACGAGGTGGGATTCGCCGAGACGCGCCGGGATATCGTCGAAGAAGGACGCAAGCCGCGCCTGGACTACCGCATCGGCATAGGCGCGCTCGACGTCGGCGAGATCCTCGGGGCGGCACTGCTGGCTCACCTGGATCCGCTCGCGCGAAGCCTGCGGCAGCGCCGCGATGGCAGCCGGCACGACCTCGGAGAAGATGTGCGCACCCTGGCTCCCGCCCGTGACCAGCAGCCGGAACGGCCCGTCCGGCGACGGCGGGACGTAGTCGGCACCGCGCAGCGCCGCGATGGCCGCGCGCACCGGGTTGCCCACGTGGGTGACGAGAGCCGCGCGATGGCGCGGGATGCGCTCGGTTTCCGGGAAGGACGTGGCGATCGCCGATGCGCGGCGGGCCAGCATCCGGTTGGCACGGCCGAGCACCGCGTTCTGCTCGTGCAGCACGCTGGGAATGCCGAGCCGTCCGCTCGCCACCAGCGGCGGCACCGACGGGTAGCCGCCGAAGCCCACGGCGGCGGCCGGTCGAATTCGGCGCAGCACGCGCGCCGCCTGCATGACCGCACGCGCGAGACCGAGCACGGCCATGACGCGTGCCAAGGGCCCGCGCACGCTCGGGCTGCGGGCCGCGATGGCGTGTCTCTCGATGCGCCCGAGTACGTCGCCAAAGGCGGCGCCCCTCCGATCCGTCATGAGAACAAGACGACGGCCACGTGCTTCCAGCTCAGCCGCGAGGGCTTCAGCCGGAAACACGTGGCCGCCAGTTCCGCCTGCTGCGAGGAGAATGGGAGGGTTGGGCGCAGGCGTTCTCAAAGCACGTAACCTTCGTTGCTCCGCCGTTCGCGGGTCAGCGCGAGCACCATTCCGAGGCCGATTGCGGTCGCCATCGTCGACGAGCCGCCGTAGCTCAGGAATGGAAGGGTCATCCCCTTGGCAGGCAGGAGCCGGATCGCGACTCCCATGTTGATCAGGGCCTGGAAGCCGAACTGGGCAAGCAGGCCAGAGACCGCGACCAGCGCGAACAGATCGCCGCCGCGCATGGCGCGGGCAAAGCCGCGGAAGACGATGAAGCCGAAGAGCCCGACGATGACGATGCAGGCGATGACGCCGAATTCCTCGGCGGCGACGGCGAAGATGAAGTCGGTGTGGGCATCGGGCAGCACGCTCTTGACGACCCCTTCGCCGGGACCGCGGCCGAAGAGCCCACCGGCCTCGAAGGCGCGGAGCGAAGTGTCCACCTGATAGGTGTCGCCGGTCGTGGGATCGATGAACTGGTCGATGCGGGCCTTGACGTGCGTCAGGTTGTGGTAGGCGAAAACGAGGCCGCCGACGGTGGCAGCGGCGCCCAGCAGGGCAAGCACGAGCGGCATGCCGGCCACGAACATCTGCACGAACCAGACGGCGGCCACCGTCACCGCCATCCCGATGTCGGGCTGCAGGACGAGGAGAAGCGCCGCGAGAACCACGGGGATCGACGCGAGGAGCGTGCCGTAGCGCAGCTGCTCGTCCCGCGGCCGCACGAGGACAGCGGCCATGAACACCGCGAGGCAAGGCTTCACGAACTCCGAGGGCTGCAGATTGAAGCTGCCGAGCGGCAGCCACCGGTGCGCGCCGTTCAGCTCCAGCCCGACGATGAGCGTGAGCGCGAGCAGGACGATGCCGAGCACGGTGCCGGCCGTGGCGATGCGCTGAATACCGGTGTGGGAGAGCAGCGAGACACCGATCATCACGATCAGAGCCACCGGCAGGAAGAGGAGCTGCTGCCGCGCGAAGTGGAAGGAATCGAGGCCGATCCGCTCGGCCGCCGCCGGGCTCGCAGCCAGCGCCAGGGCAGCGCCCAGCAGCATGAGCAGAAGCACCGCCGTCAGCATCCAGCGGTCGACGGTCCACCACCAGCGGCCGAGCACGCTGGTGTCGGTGCGGGAGAAGGGGGTCACCGAATGCACGGCGTGGCCTCCCCCTTGGTGGCGCCCTCTTCCACGGGCACCAGCGCGCGGAAGCGATCGCCGCGCTGCTCGAAATCGCTGAATTGGTCGAACGATGCGCAGGCCGGCGAGAAGAGCACCACGGTGCCCTTGCGTCCGTTGCTGCACGCCGCGTTGAGCGCGGCCGCCACCGCACGGTCGAGCGTGCCGCAGCGGGTCACCGGCAACTGCCCCTCCAGGGTGGCGGCAAAGGGCTCTTCCGCCTCTCCGATCAGGAAGGCGTGGGCGATGCGCGGGAAGACGGACGCCATGGCATCGATCCCGCCCTCCTTGGGCCGCCCGCCGGCGATCCAGTAGACGTTTTCGTAGCAGGCGATCGCCCGCGCCGCCGCCTCGGCGTTGGTGGCCTTGCTGTCGTTGATGACCGGGATGCCGCTGACGCTGCCGATCGTCTCCATGCGGTGCGGCAGGCCGGGGAAGTCGAGGAGTGCCGGCGCCAGCCGCTCGGGCGAGAGCCCGCAAGCTCGCGCCGCCGCGTAGGCCGCTGCTGCGTTTTGCCAGTTGTGCTCGCCCGGCAGCGCTGCCGCCTTCGACAGATCACAGACCGGCTCGCCGTCTTCGTGGAGGAGTCCATCCACAACGAAAACGCCTTCGCGCGACGGCCCCCCCTCCACGGTCACCGGCACCACATGAAGCTGGTCCCGCGCCCCAAGCGCGTCGCGCACGCCCCGCGAGATCGGATCGTCGATGCCGACGACGGCGGTCGCGAGCCGGCCGGGGCGGAAGACCTGGCGCTTCGCGTCGACGTAGGCCGCCATGGTCCCGTGGCGATCGAGATGATCGGGGGCCACGTTCAGGAGCACGGCAATGTCGAAGGTCGCCTCGACGGTCAGATCGAGCTGGTAGGAGGAGAGCTCGAGAACGATGGTCCCCTCACCCGGCACCGGCGTCAGATCGAGCACCGGCGTCCCCAAATTGCCGCCGACGCGGATGTGACGGGCGCCGGCCGAATGCAGCAGGTGACCGATGAGCGCCGTTGTCGTCGACTTGCCGTTGGTGCCGGTGACGGCGATGTAGCGGGGCTCCGGCAGCACGCGCCACAGGAGCTCGATATCGCCCGCGACCTCAATGCCGGCGTCATGCGCGGCAACGATCATCGGATGCGAGAGCGGAACGCCGGGGCTCGGCACCAGAGCGGCGATCTCGTCCTCGGGTCCGGCGGGGCGGACCTCGAAGCCTTGATCGCGTGCCGCTGTCCGCGCTTCCGGCGAATCGTCCCAGCAGAGCACGCGGGCACCGCCGGCGCTGAGCGCCCGCGCCGCCGCGAGGCCGGAGCGCGCGAGCCCGAGCACGGCCACGGTGCGGTTGCGATAGAGGGGGACCCGGATCACCGGCTCACCTCAGCTTCAGGGTCGAGAGCCCGATCAGGGCGAGGATCACGGCGATCACCCAGAAGCGGATGACGATGGTGGGCTCCGCAACCCCCTTCTGCTCGAAGTGATGGTGCAGCGGCGCCATGGCGAAGACCCGCCGCCCGAGGAGCTTGAACGAGGCGACCTGCACGATCACCGAGACCGCTTCGAGCACGAAGAGGCCGCCCACGATGGCGAGCACGATCTCGTGCTTGGTCATGACCGCGATGAGGCCGAGCGCCGCGCCGGTGGAGAGCGAGCCGGTGTCGCCCATGAAGACCATCGCCGGCGGCGCGTTGAACCAGAGAAAGCCCAGTCCCGCGCCGACCAGAGCGCCGCAGAAGACCGAAAGCTCGCCGGTGCCGGGAACGTGGTGGACCTGGAGGTACTCGGTGAACACGGTGTTGCCCACCACGTAGGCGATCAGCGCGAAGCACGCGGCGGCGATCATGATCGGCACGATCGCGAGACCGTCGAGGCCGTCGGTCAGGTTGACGGCATTGGACGAGCCGATGACCACGAAGGCGGCGAAGGGCACCGTAAACCAGCCGATATCGAGCAGGACCGACTTGACGAAGGGCAGTGCCAGGCCGTGATCGAGAGGTGCCTCCAGGATCATCGTGACCCAGAAGACGCCCCCCACCGCGAGCACCAGCTCGGCCGCGACCTTGATGCGAATGTTCAGGCCGCGGTGACTGCGGTTCAGCAGCTTCATCGCGTCGTCGGTGAAGCCGATGGCGCCGAAGCCGATCGTGACCACCAGCAGCGCCCAGATGAGCGGGTTGGTCATGTCGGCCCAGAGCAGCGTCGAGACCGTGACGGCGAGGAGAATGATCACCCCGCCCATGGTCGGCGTCCCCGCCTTGGCCGCGTGGCTCTCCGGCCCATCGCTGCGGATCGGCTGGCCGTGCTCCTGACGCGCGCGCAGCAGGCGGATCAGCGGCGGACCGAAGACGAAGCTGATCAGCAGCGCCGTGAGCACTGCCGCACCAGTACGGAAGGTCAGATACTGGAAGACGTTGAAGATGCCGATCGAGTCCGAGAGCGGATAGAGCAGGTTGAAGAACATCGCTCGGCGCGCCTTTCCTGCTCATGGCCGGTGAGCGGCCGGCGCGTCGGCGACGAGACGCCGCACGATCGGCCCCATGCGACTACCGAGCGAGCCCTTGACCAGAACGACATCGCCGGCGCGGATCTCCGCTTGCAGGATGTCGGTCAGGCTTTTCGCGTCCGGCGCGTGGCTGCCGCGCTGCGCGGGATCAAGGGCTTTGTGAAGGTGGGCCATCAGCGGGCCCGCGGTGTAGACGAGATCGATTCCGGCGGCTTCGAGATCACCGGCGAGATCGGCGTGCCAGCGCGGCGCATCCCCGCCAAGCTCCAGCATGTCGCCGAGGACGGCGATGCGCCGCCCGCCCGGCGCGAGCGGTGCGGCCTCGGCCAGCGTCGCAATCGCCGCGCGCATCGCCGCCGGGCTCGCGTTGTAGCTCTCGTCGATCAGCTCGTAGGCGCCGTCCGCCAGCGGGACCCGGTGGCGCACGCCGCGGCCCGCAACGGGGGAGACGGTCCGAAGCGAGCCGGCGGCCTGCTCCACCGGTCCGCCGGCCGCATGGGCGCAGGCCAGCACAGCTACACTGTTCAGCGCCCAGTGCCTGCCGGAAAAGGCGATTTCGTAGTCGATCTCGACACCGTCGATCAGGGCGGTCACGGTGCCGCCTGAGGCAGCCGGCTGCCATGCGAGGAGACGGGCATCGGCTTGCGCGTTCTCGCCAAACGAGACGATCCGGCCTGCACCTGCGCTCCGCGCGGCGGCGGCGAGACGGTCGAAATAGGCGTTGTCCCGGTTGAGCACGGCGGTGCCGCCGGGCTCGAGACCCTCGAAGACTTCGGCCTTGGCGTCGGCGACGGCGTCGAGGCCGGTGAAGAACTCGGTGTGGACCGCCGCAATCGTGGTGATCAGCGCAGTGTGCGGGCGGACCAGACGCGAGAGCGGGGCGATCTCGCCGGGATGGTTCATCCCGAGCTCGAACACGCCGTAGTCGGCGCTCTGCGGCAGGCGGGCGAGGCTGAGCGGGGCGCCGATGTGGTTGTTGAGATTGCCTGCGCTCGCGAGCGTGGTGCCGCAGCCTGCGAGCGCGCCGGCGAGCAGCTCCTTGGTCCCGGTCTTGCCCACGCTGCCGGTGATCGCAACCACATGGGCCGCGCTCCGCTCGCGGGCACTGGCGGCGAGGGTACGCAGGCCGTCGTAAGTATCGACCACCAGCAGGAGCGGCGCGCACTCGGGTTGCGCTTCGGGCCGGCGGCTCACCATCGCCGCCGCCGCCGCGCGGTCGAACGCCGCCTGCACGTAGTCGTGGCCGTCGTGATTGGGGCCGGCGAGGGCGACGAAGAGGTCGCCCGCCTCGACGCTGCGGCTATCGATGGAAACGCCGGTCGCGCTCCAGGCCTCGGGCGCCTTACCGCCCGTTGCCGCGGTGGCTTCCGCCGAGGTCCACAGCGGGGCCTTGTGAGCAGGCCGGCTCATGCCGGCCACCGCGCTCCGAGCCACGCCGGCATCGTCGAACGCGATCGTGCGATCGCCCACCACCTGCTCCTGCTCATGGCCCTTGCCGGCGATGAGCAGACCGTCGTCCGCGCCCAGCCCCTCGATGGCGGTGCGAATGGCCCGCGCCCTGTCGCCGATCTCCTCGGCATCGGGACAGGCGTCGAGAATGGCCCGGCGGATCGAGGCCGGGTCCTCGCGGCGGGGGTTGTCGTCGGTGACGACGACCCGGTCCGCGAGCTTTGCGGCGATCTCGCCCATCTCGCGCCGCTTGCCGATGTCCCGCTCGCCGCCGCAGCCGAAGACCACCGCCAGCGAGCCTGGAATGAGCGGGCGCACGGAACGCAGCGCGGTCGCCAGAGCGTCGGGCGTGTGGGCGTAGTCCACGAAGACAGCGGCGCCGGCCGGATGGCCTGCCACCCGTTGCAGCCGGCCCGGCACGCCTTCCACACCATGAAGCGCTCGGATCGCGTCCGCCGCTTCCACACCCGTCGCCATTGCGAGGCCGAGAGCGGCCAGCGCGTTCAGGGCTTGAAATGCGCCGGGGAGAGGTAGGGCGACCTCGTGCACTGCGCCGGCAACGGCGAAGCTGAGCCGCTGGCCTTGCTCGGTGTCCTGCCGAGTCAGGAGCTGAATGTCCGCGTCGCCGGTGCCGAAGGTGAGCACCTTCTGCCCGCGCGCCCGGCAGCGGGCCGCGAGTCCTGCCACGCGCTCGTCGTCGGTGTTGAGCACGGCGGTCCCATCCGCCGCCATGACCCGCTCGAAGAGGCCGGCCTTGGCCGCGAAGTAGGCGTCGGCGTCCGGGTGGTAGTCCATGTGATCGCGGGTGACGTTGGTAAACGCCGCCGCCGCGACGCGCACGCCGTCCAGCCGATACTGCGCGAGACCGTGGCTCGAAGCTTCCAGCGCCAGATGGTCGATGCCGTCCTCCGCGAGCTCGGCGAGCACGCGATGCAGCGCAATCGGATCGGGCGTGGTGTGCTGAAGCGGGCGCCACGCGCCATCCGCGTTGACGCCGAGGGTGCCGAGGGAGGCAGCCTTGCGGCCCGAGGCCCGCCAGATCTGGCGAGTGAAGTCCGCCACCGAGGTCTTGCCGTTGGTGCCGGTAACGCAGACCACGACTTCCGGTTGCGGACCGTGGTAGCGCGCGGCCGCGACCGCGAGCCGGAGACGCGGGTTGGCGTCGGTCACCAGGCTGACCCCCTCCGCGAGGGCGGGGTCGGTTCCCTCGGGCGCGAGCACGGCGGCCGCTCCGCGCGCCAGGGCATCGGGGATGAAGTCGACGCCCGTGGCACGCGTGCCGGCCAGCGCCGCAAAGAGGTAGCCGGGACGCACGTCGCGCGAATCCGAGGCGAGCCCCGTGATTTCCACGTCCGGCGCGGCTTGAGGGATCAGGCTAGAAAGACGCATGACGCTCTCCGCCCTCCCACCGGGCGAACTCGGGCGAGGCCTCGTTCTCATCGGGCTCGACGAAGGCCGGTACGCCGAGAAGGGGCGCGATGCGCTCGATAACCGCACCGGCGACCGGCGCTGCGGTCCAGCCCGCCGTCGCGAAGCCGAAGGTCTCCTTGGTCCCCTTGGGCTCGTCCATCATCGTCAGCACCGCGTAGCGGGGTCGGTCGATGGGGAAGACGCCGACGAAGTTGGTGATCATGCTGTCATGCTTGTACTTGCCGCCGATGGCCTTCTCGGCAGTACCGGTCTTGCCGCCCACCAGATAGCCGGGAACCGCCGCGTTCTTGCCGGTGCCCTCAGCCACCACGGCGTAGAGCAGCATCCGCATGACGGCGGAGGTCTCGGCGCTGATGACCCGCCGCTGCACCAGCGGCTCGCCCGGCGCGCGCTTCAGCAGCGTGGGCGTCACCGCGACGCCGCCGTTGACTAGCGCGGCGTAGTTCGCGATCACGTGCAGCGGCGTCACCGCGAGTCCGTGGCCGTAGCTCACTGTCATCGTGGTGTGCTCGGACCAGCGCCGGGGCGCGAGGGGCCGGCCGCGCTCGGACGACTCCAGGGGCATCCGCTCGAACATGCCGAGCGTGTCGAGGAAGGCCCGCTGGCGCTCCGCGCCCACCTCCACAGCCATCCGCGCCGCGCCGATGTTGGAGGAGTGAATGAGGATCTCCGGCACCGTGAGCCAGCGGTTCTCGGGATGGTGGTCGCGAATCAGATAGCGCGAGATCCTGATCGGCTCGGTGGCGTCGTAGCTGTCCTCGATGCCGGCGATGCCGAGGTCGAGGGACATGGCCACGGTGAAGGGCTTGAAGGTGGAGCCGAGCTCGTAGGTGCCGAGCGTGGCGCGGTTGAACAGGGTCTCCGACGGGCTGCGATCCGGCGCCTTGGGATTGAACGAGGGCAGGCTGACCAGGGCCAGCAGCTCGCCGGTCTGCACGTCCATCACCATGCCGGCGGCGCCGAGCGCCCGATGGGTGGTCATGGTGTCCTGAAGCGCCTCGGCGAGAACGTGCTGCACCCGTATGTCGAGGGAGAGCGCGAGCGGGCCGCCGCGCTCCCGGGCGCGCCGGCGCAGCTCGTCGTCGGCCGCCTTCTCCACGCCGGCGAGCCCGCGGTTGTCCACGTCCGTGAACCCGATCGCGTGGGCGAAGAGGCGGCCTTGCGGATAGAAGCGCTGCTCCTGGCGCTCGAGCCAGAGGCCGGGGATGCCGAGCCGGATGATGGCGTGGGCCTGCTCCGGCGTGAGGTTGTGCCGCAGCAGGGCGGTCTTTCTGCCGGACGCGATGAGAGCGACCGCGCGCTCCAGGTCGAGTTCGGGGAACACGCGCCCAAGTGCTGCGACCGCCTCCGCGCGATCGAAGATCTTGTCCGGCTCGACGTAGAGCGCATGGGTGGGCAGGTTGGAGGCGAGAAGCACGCCGTTGCGGTCCACGATGTCGGCCCGCGCGGCAGGCTCGAGGACGGTGACGCCGCCGGCGACGCCCGTGCCGGCAGGGGCGCCGATTACCGCCACGTCGAGGGTGCGCAACACCACGGCGCCGAAGCAGACAGCAAGGATCACGCCGGTCGCCAGCAGGCGGAGTCGCGCGCGCTCCAGACGCGTGGAAGGTGCCGGCTCGGAAGCGGCACCCGAAGCCTGCGCCCGATCGCGGCGCCACCAGCGCCTTATGGCCAGGTCTCTCACTGCTCGAGCTCCCCGCCGATCGGCAGCACCAGGGCGGAGGGTCCGGCGGGACGGGCGGGCAGCCAGCGCACCTGCGCGGCCTGCACCTGCTCGAGCGGGAGGTGGCGCTCGGCCAAGGCTGCGAGCCGGGACGGACGGGTCAGGTAGCTCCACTCGGAGCGGAGCACCCGGATCGCCTCGGCATGGCGCTTGCGGTCGAGCTCGAGCGCGGCGAGCTCGCGTTCGAGCCCCCTCACCTCGTGCTTCACGAGGAAGAGCGCGAGCATCGCGGCGACGAACGCTGCGATCGATATGAGGACCAGGTGCCGCATCATGCGACGAGCCTCTCATGCCACGGCGGCGCGCCGGTGCGCTCGGCCGCCCGCAGCCGTGCCGAGCGCGCACGCGGGTTTGCCGAGACCTCCGCGCCGTCGGGCTTGCGCGCGCGGCGGGTCAACAGACTGAAGGTCGGATCGGGCGATTTCGTGGCAGCGGGCGGCTCATGGCGATTGGGCTGCCGCCCCCCGCTGCGCTCGCGGAAGAAGCGCTTCACGGGCCGGTCCTCCAGGGAGTGGAAGGCCACCACGACGGCGCGACCGCCGGGCCGCAGAAGCCGCTCGATCTGGCGGAGCCCCCGCTCGATCTCGAATATTTCGTCGTTAACGCGGAGGCGGAGCGCCTGAAAAGTGCGAGTAGCCGAATCGATTCCGGAATGCGGCCGCCGTGCCACCGTGCCCCGGACAATCTCGGCAAGCTGGCCGGTGCCGGTGATCGGGCCGTCTGCACGGGCTGCGACGATGGCCCGCGCAATTGCGCGGGCCCGACGCTCCTCGCCGAAGCCCGCGATGATGGCAGCCAGCTCGGCCTCGGACTCGTTGTTGACCAGGTCGGCCGCCGTCGGCCCCGGATCATCCCGGTCCATGCGCATGTCCAAGGGCCCGTCAACGCGAAAGGAGAAGCCCCGCGCGCCGTCGTCGAGCTGAAGCGAGGAGAGGCCGAGATCGAGGGCGATCCCGTCCACCGCGCTCACCTGGTGGGGCGCGAGCAGGGTCTCCATCTCGGAGAAGCGGCCGTGGAGCAGGATCAGCCTGCCGTCGAAGCGCACCGAAAGCGCCTGGCCAGCGCTGAGCGCGTCGGCGTCGCGATCGATCCCGTAGACCGTGCAGGAGGCCGCCTCCAGCAGGGCCCGGCTATAGCCGCCGCCGCCGAAGGTGCCGTCGACGTAGACGCCGCCGTCCCTGGGCGCGATGAGCGAGAGCATCGTCTCCGTCATGACCGGGACGTGCCCGGGTGAGACCTTCCGCCGCTCCTTTACCGGCGAGGCGCTCATTGATCGCCCCCCGGCTCGGCGGATTGCTCCTCCTCCGCGTCCCCGTCTGCTTCGAAGGTCGCGGGGTCCCAGATCTGGAACTCGTGGCCCATGCCGACGAATGCGGCGTGGGTGGTGATCCCCGCATGGGCAAGCAGCTCGGCCGGCAGCAGCACCCGACCGTCGGCGTCCAGGGGAAGACGCTGGACGGAAGAGAAGAGCCTCATGCGCTTCTTGGTGGTAACGGTGTCGAAGGGGTCGTCCGCCCGGTAGTTGTCGCTCCACTGCCTGAGGACTTCTTCCTCACAACCGGTCAGGGACTTGGTGCCGTCGATCGAGGGGTAGACCGCAACCCCGTTGAAGGATTGCCGAGCGAGCTCGTTGCGGAAGGAGGCGGGGACGGAGACCCGTCCCTTTCGATCCACCTTGTTGACGAACGTGTAAGTAAAGAGAGCCACCGCGTTGCTCCTTGGGTCGCGTCCCGTTCGTCGTGCCTTCGCTCTAACTTGTTCCCGCTCTGATCCGGGATGCCATGGGACAGCATGGTACTCTATGGGAAAATATGGTTGCAAGACAAAATTTCAAGTGTTCAGGTGGACGTGCAAAAGCAGCGGCCCGACCTCTCTGATCTGACGACGGATGAAGACCGGCGAGGAAAAACTAGAGCGCCAGTTACCGGGGAGAGGGCTCAAGTCTCGGCGGAGATCAACTATATGTTCTCTTTATGTTCTACTATCGGTTACTGGACTCTGCTACTGAGACAAGCCTCGATAGTGGAATATATTGCGTGAAGGCGCTCACGCGCCTCAACATATTGAGGGTAGCGGAGGGAGAAACGCCAGACGGCCTGTAAGCCGGGTTCTGTCGCGGGCCTCGCGGCCCGCGCGATGGCCATTCATCTGGGACGCCCGTCGCCGGGCGCCTCGCGCGACCGACCCGGGCGGCAGGTTCGGAAACCAACCTGGAAGCGGTCCTGCGACCGCCCCCGCGCCGCCCCTACTTGGTCTTGCTCCCGGAGGGGTTTGCCATGCCGCCCCCGTTGCCGGGTGCGCGGTGCGCTCTTACCGCACCCTTTCACCCTTGCTCGCCGGCCTTGCGGCCCCGGGCGAGCGGTCTGCTCTCTGTGGCACTTTCCCTGGGGTCGCCCCCGCCGGGCGTTACCCGGCTCCGTGCTTCCGTGGAGCCCGGACTTTCCTCCGCCGCGCGCCCTGGGGCGGCGACGGCGGCCATCCGGCCGTCTGGCCGGCCCTGACTACGCCCCGGCTCAGGCCCGGTCAAGCCTGGGCGCCGCCCGCCATGAGCGCGCTCACTTGGGCGAGCACCGCCGCCGTGCCTGCATCGATCACACCGTCGACGCGGGCCTGGCGGAAGTGCCGCTGGAAGGCACGGACGACCGCCACCGTGGCCGCGCCGAAGTCGCCATCGCTCACGAGGCCGTAACCGACCGCGCGCAGCCGGTCCTGTTGCCGTCGCACGGCGGCACCGCCGTCACCCTGGCGGAGCGCCCTGGCGTCCGGCGCAACCCCCTCCCCCTCCTCGGGCCAGAGGCCGATGCCGGCCTCGGCGAGACGCGCCCAGTCGAATAGCTCGCCGGGGTCCTGCCGGCGCGCGGGCGCGATGTCGGAATGCGCCACCACGTTGCGGGGTTCGATGGGGTGACGCGCGACGATGGCGCGGGCGAGGTCGAGAAGGGCATCCATCTGCGCGGGAGGAAAGGGGCGGTAGCCGTGCTCGTGGCCTGGATTGACCAGCTCGATCCCGACGGAGCGGTCGTTCACCGAGCGCCGGCCGCGCCATTCGCTCACCCCGGCGTGCCAGGCGCGGCGCTCCTCGGGCACCAGCCGCCAGAGGGTGCCGTCCTCCCCGATGCACCAGTGCGCGCTGACCCTGGCCGAAGGGTCCGTCATGCGCGCGAGCGCGGCCTCGGCCGAGACCATGCCGGTGTAATGCAGGACCAGCGTATCGACCGGGCCGGCATCTCGAGGCCGCTCGTCGCAATTGGGCGAAGGCCTGTGGATCACCGGACGCCCGGCAAGGGTCTCTTCGCTCACGCTCCGCTCCGGTCTCTCCTGCCTGCCGCTTGTTCTGTGTGCAGCGTCATCTCGTCTTCACCGCGGGCTCCCCCGAGCGCTTGAGCACGATGAGGGCGACACCGGAGACGATGATGACGCCGCCCACGAGAGTCTGCCAGGTGATCGGCTCGCCCAGGATGAGGACGCCGAAGACCACGCCCAGCATCGGCACCAGCAGCATGAAGCCCGCGACCGTCGCCACCTTGTTGTGTGCGAGCAGATAGTACCAGGCCCAATAGGCGAGCAGGGTCGAGCCCACGACCTGATAGATGAGCGAGCCGTGCAGGCGCCAGTCGGGCTGCAGCAGGCTCGCGAGCTGCCCCTCCTCCAGGGCGAAGGAGAGCGGGAACAGGAAGAGGGCGGAGATCGCCGACATCCAGCCGTTCAGCGCCAGCGGAGAGATATCCGTGAGGCGCTTGACCTGCACGTTGGCGATGGCCCACGCGATGCTGGAGCCGAACATCAGCCCGATCCCCAGTGCGTTGCCGGTATGGCGCGGCTCGCCAACCAGCACGAAGGCGCCGCCGAAGGCGATGGCGATGCCGACGATCGCCGCCCAGCCGGGCCGCTCGCGCAGGACCAGCCCCGCCAGCACGGCGCTGAGCGGCACCTGCGTGATCCAGATGATCGCCGCGGTCGAAGCCTCCACGCCGATGTTGAGCGCGATGTAGAAGAGGCCGAAATGACCGACGCCCATGGTCAGAGCGAAGGAGCCCACGGCGAGCCAGCGGCCGCGGGGCGGGCGCACGAACCAGATCAGCGTCAGCGTCATCAGCGCAAAGCGCAGCGCCAGGAAGAAGAGCGGCGGCATGTGGTCCGCGCCGTACTTGCTGGTCACGAAACCGAAGCCCCAGAGCAGGGCCGTGCCGACCGCGATCGCAATGTGACTCGGCTGCATGACGGTGGAACGCGGTGGGAGCGGAAGTAGGGGCGGCGCAGGCGCGCTCAGCGTGCGGTCAGCGCAGCCCGCGAAGCTTGGCGATCCTGTCGTAGGCCGCGTTGATCGCCGCCATCTGCTCGTTGGCGACCTGGACCATCTCCTCCGGCATGCCTTCGGCGATGAGCTTGTCGGGATGATGCTCGCGGATCAGCCGGCGGTAGGTCTGCTTGATCTCGTCGTCCGAGGCGCTGGGCTCGATTCCGAGCACCTGATAGGGGTCGCTCTCGCCGCCGCCCATGTGGCGCGACATGATCTGCGCGAAGCCTCGCTCGTCGAAGCCGAAGATCTCGGCAACGCGGGCGAGATAGGCGCGCTCCCCCTCGTGCAGCTCGCCGTCGGCCATGGCGATTTGGAAGAGTGCGCCGAGCAGTTCCTCCCGCATGGTGGTGTCATGCGGGAAGATCTGGACGATCTGCTCGGCATAGGGCTCGAAGCCGGTCGCCTCGCGCCGCGCCTCGTCCCAGATCCGCCCGATGGCGGCGGCATGGGCATCGGGGACGGCGAAGACCCGCTTGAACGCGTCGATCTCCTCGCGGGTGACGTGGCCGTCGGCCTTCGCCATCTTGGCGGCGAGCACCACCAGGGCGATAGAGACCGCGGCCTGCTTGGTCTCCTGATCGCCCGCGCCGATGCGCCGGACGCGGCGGCCGGTGGCCATTCGGTCCACGAAGTGGCCGGCGGCCACGCCCAGAATCGCGCCGATCGGGCCGCCCAGCGCGAACCCCGCGGCGCCGCCGATGATCTTGCCCCAGATGCTCAACCGAAGCCCGCCCTCGCAGCCTGACCCTGGTCACCATACCGGCCCCACCGCACCCACGCCAGACTGGGCGCCTCAACCAGGAGGCCCCGTCGACGGACGAATGCTAATCGCGGTTGCATTCCGGCCGGGGCACTGGAAACATGCCGGCCCCGCGACCGCGGGACGAAGCCCGCCGGCGCGGTTCTGGGTAAAGGGAGATAGCATGAGCGATTCGACCGGAGCGCTGAACGTTGCGCTTGTCGGCCCCTATACGAGCGGCAAGACCACGCTTCTGGAAAGCATGTTGTTCGTCGCCGGAGCGATCGGGCGCAAGGGCAAGGTCACGGACGGCAACACGGTAGGCGACTGGTCCGACGAGGCGCGCGGGCGCCAGTCGAGTGTGGAGGTCAACACCGCCTCATTCGAGTTCCGGGACCGCCGTTTCACGATCCTGGACTGTCCGGGCTCGATCGAGTTCTTCGCCGAGACCGCCAATGCGCTCATGGGCGTCGATCTTGCCGTCATCGTCTGCACGCCCGATCTGAACCGGGTCTGGACCATGGGGCGGCTGCTCAAGTTCCTGACCCAGCACCAGATCCCGCATGTCCTCTTCGCCAACCGCATGGATGAGACCGCAGTGCGGGTCGCGGAGCTGATCGAGGCGATGGAGCCGGTCAGCGACCGGCCGCTGGTGCCTTGCCAGGTCGCGATCCGGGATGGCGACAACGTCACGGGCTACATCGATCTGATCAGCGGCAAGGCCTACGAATATCGCGACAGTGAAGGCGCTGTCGGCGTCGACGCGCCCGAAGCAGTCTCGGAGCGCCGGGAGGACGCGCGCACGCAGCTTCTCGAGAGTCTGGCGGACTTCGACGACACGCTCCTGGAAAGCCTGCTCGAAGACGAGATACCCGAGCCCGAAGAGATTCAGGCCTACCTGCGCGGCGTGCTGGCCGATGCGGGCGTGGTGCCGGTGATGATGGGCTCGGCGGAGCGGGACTGGGGTGTGCGTCGCCTGCTTGAATCGCTGATCGACTTTGCGCCCGGCGACGCGCTTGCGGCGCGGCGACTGCCGGCCGGAGCCGAGGGCGCAACGGTGGGCCAGGTCATCAAGACCTACATGACCCAGCACGGCGGCAAGGTTTCGCTCGCGCGGATCTGGGCGGGGACCATCGAAGACGGCATGACGCTCAACGACGGCGAGCGCATCGGCGGAATGTACCGGATGCAGGGTCACCAGCAGGGCAAGATCGACAAGGCGCACGCCGGCGATATCGTCGGCCTCGGGCGGCTCGACTCCGTCGTCACCGGGGATACGGTCGCTCCCGTCGACGGGCCCGAGGTCGAGCCCATGCCGCGCGCCGAGCTGCCCTCCTCGGTCTACGCCTTCTCGGTGCGGGCGAGCCGGCGCGAGGACGAGGTCAAGGTCTCGGGCGCGATGAGCCGCCTCGCCATGGAGGACCCGTCGCTGAGCTTCCAGCCCAATCCCGACACCCAGGAGGCGGTGCTCTGGGGCCAGGGCGAGATGCATCTGAAGGTCGCGCTCGACCGGTTGGCCGGCAAGTACGGGCTCACCATGCAGACCGACAGACCGAGTGTTGCCTACAAGGAGGCGATCCGTAAGCCGGTCTCCCAGCACGCGCGCTACAAGAAGCAGACCGGGGGTCACGGCCAGTTCGGCGACGTGCATATCGATGTGAAGCCGCTGCCGCGCGGCACTGGCTTCGAGTTTCAGGACAAGGTCGTGGGCGGCTCCG
This sequence comes from Alphaproteobacteria bacterium, assembly GCA_965207055.1. Lineage (GTDB taxonomy): Bacteria > Pseudomonadota > Alphaproteobacteria > UBA828 > UBA828 > WTGU01. The sequence goes on from CBDBLP010000003.1 coordinate 96,215, forward strand.
TGCCGCGCCAGTACATCCCCGCGGTGGAGGCCGGCGTGCGCGACTATCTGACCAGCGGGCCGCTCGGCTTCCCGGTCGTCGACGTCTCGGTGACGCTCACCGACGGCAAGCACCATTCCGTCGACAGCTCCGAGATGGCCTTCAAGACGGCGGGCCGCATGGCGATGGCCGAAGCGCTGCCCAAGTGCAACCCGGTGCTGCTGGAGCCCATCTGCGAGGTCAGGATATCGGTGCCGAGCGAGTTCACGCCAAACGTCCAGCGCCTGGTGACCGGCCGGCGCGGTCAGATGCTGGGCTACCAGGCGCGCGAGGACTGGTCCGGCTGGGACGAGCTCACGAGCCAGATGCCCCAATCGGAGATGCACGACCTGATTATCGAGCTCCGCTCGCTCACCCTCGGGGTCGGCATCTTCGAATCCCAGTTCGACCGCCTTCAGGAGCTCACCGGGCGGCTCGCCGACGACGTGCTCGCCGCAGCGAAGGAGGACGACTGACAACTGGCATGAGCGAGAGCCTTCCGCGACAGCCCGCTCCGCCCCGCTCCTCCGGCCTCCTGGCCGCATCGCAGCGCCTGCTGGCGATCCTGCTGCTCGCCGGTGCGCTGCTCTTCGTCGCCACCGACGGCCGCGCTCAGGATCCTTACGGCGAGAACGACCCGCTCGAGGACTTCAACCGGGTGATGTTCGACGTCAACCAGACGATCGACCGTTTCCTGCTGAAGCCGGTGGCGGAAGCCTACGTGTTCATCTTTCCGAACGAGGTTCGCCACAGAATCGCCAATGTTCTCGGCAATCTTAGTGAGCCGCTCAACCTGGTGAACAACGCGGCCCAGGGCAAGTTCGAACGGGCAGGCTCGACGCTCATGCGCTTCACGCTCAACACCACCGTGGGTGTTGCCGGCATCTTCGATGTGGCTGCAGACCTGGGGTACGAACGCGCCCCCGAGGATTTCGGGCAGACTCTGGCGGAATGGGGCGTTGGCGGTGAGCCCTTCCTCATGCTTCCGCTGCTGGGACCGACCAATCCCCGCGACGCGTCGGCCTTCGTGGTCGATTGGATCGTGGATCCCTACAGCTATATTCTGCCGGCCGAGGCCGGGCTCGCCCGCAGTGTGACGAGCGGCGTCTCCCAACGTGCCCAGTACCTGGAAGAGCTCGAAACGCTGGAAGCCACGTCGGTCGATTATTATGCTGCATTGCGTGAGCTATACCGGCAGTATCGTGCGACGGAGATCAGGGACGGTGCGCCGCCACCCGCGATGGAAATCCCCGACTTCGACTTCGATGAAGACTTCGACGAGGATTTCGATGAGGAATGATCGGGGGAAGATCCCGGTGTGTGGCGCATTCGGCTGAAGCGGAGAAGATTGGCCATGAGCATCTTCATCTCTCGACGCTTCTTCGCGGCCGCCGCCCTCGCTGCGGCCCTATTGGTATCCGCGATCGGCGCAGAGCGGGCCTCCGCCTCCGACGACCCGGCGCTGACCTTCATTCAGGAGCTCGGCGACCAGGCCATCGCGGTCCTCAAGGACAAGGCCAACTCGACATTCGAAGAGCGGGAGGCGGCGTTCCGCGAGGTCATGGTGGCGGGCTTCGACATTCCGATCGTCAGCCGTTTCGTGCTCGGGCGGCACTGGAAGACGGCGACCAAGAAGCAGCGCAAGGAATACCGGGCGATCTTCGTCGAATTCATCGTCCGCGTGTACGCCAGCCGCTTCGATTCGTACGGGGGCGAGCAGTTCACGGCGCGCTCGGTGATCAACGACGAGAGCGGCGACAAGATCGTGCGGGCGCAGATCGTGCGGCCCTCCGGCGGCAATCCGATCGACGTCGATTTTCGCGTGCGGAAGCGGGACGAAGGCTACAGGGTCATCGACGTGAGCGTCGAAGGCATCAGCATGCTGCACACCCACCGGGTCGAGTTCGCCTCGGTGGTCAACCGCAAGGGGATCGACGGCCTGCTGGACGACCTGCGGGCGCGGGTCGAGGCGCCGGTCGGGGAATAACCCGGCGTGGAAACCGGTTTGCGCCCCCTGCGCCGGGCGAGACTCCGCCGGGCGAGGGTCTGCTGATTGGCGAGCACGGCGCGTGGACAGTTTTTCGAGAATAGGCGCTGCTCCCGCTGCGGGCGGCCCGTGGAGTGAATGATGAAATTCGGCGTTCTCGTTACCTCTCAACCCAATCTCGATGTTGAGCCCTATCCGCACCGTGCGGTGCACGCGCGGGTGACCCGCGAAATCGTGGAGGCGGACCGGCTCGGCTACGACACCGCCTGGATCGCCGAGCACCACTTCTCCAACCAGTATGGCGTGCTGCCGGACCCCTTCGTCTATCTGGGGTATCTGGCGCCCAAGACCAGCCGCATCGGGCTCGGCACGGCGGTGATGACACTCCCGCTCCACAACCCGCTTCGGATCGTCGAGAACGCAGCCTTCGTAGACATCTTGAGCAACGGGCGGCTCAGCCTGGGCCTCGGTTCCGGCTATCGGCCCTACGAGTACGAGGGCTTCGGGATCCCCTTCGACGCACGCCACGACATTCAGGAAGAGGCCATCCCCTTGATTCTGGACGCCTTCCATACCCGGAAGGTCAGCCATGAGGGCGCCCACTTCCAACACAGGGTCGAGGGCGACTACGAAATCTACCCCGTGAGCGTGCAGCAGCCGCATCCGCCCTTCTACATGGCTGCCGGCACCAACCGTTCGATCGAGATCGCGGCGCGCCACGGCTTCGGCCTGATGCTCTCCACCCTGCCCTCGTTCGAGACCCTCGCCGGGCAGATCGCTCTCTACCGCGAGACCATGGCCCACGCCCCGGCACCCTGGAACGCCAATCCCGCCTTCGGCTCCATCAATATCGCCCGCTGGATCTATGTGGCCGAGACCGACGCCAAGGCGCGGGAGGAGAGCGAGGCAGGGATCATCCGCCACCTCGAAGCCTTCCTCGGCAAGAAGACTGCGGGCTACCTCGGCAACGTCTCGGAGAAGGAAAGCGCTACGGCGTTCGACTACGACACGCTGCTGGAGACCACCCTGATCCACGGCTCGCCCGAGACCGTGATCGCCCGCATCCGGGCGCTGCGCGCCGCCACTGGACTCGATTCCCTGCTGCTCCACTATCCGCCCTACTACGGTGCGGATAATCTGTTGAAAAGCCTGCGACTTTTCGCCGAGGCCGTGATTCCGGCCTTCCGCACGCCCGCAGGAAGCACTGAAGCCGCCGAATAGCCCCCCCACAGGGCTTTGGGTGTCTGTTTTTGGGCACCCGATATGAAATTTCGGCTTAGATCGGACGCCGTGATCCGCTACAATGGTCCTACCGGGCTATTCACCGACAACCTCGCCAGGGAACTTGCGCTAAATGATGTCGCTCGAGCCTCAACGACGGACCAAATGGGATGCGCGGCGTGAAGCCGCCAAGAACGTGGATCGCGGACCCGGGATGATCTCGCTCTCCGACGAACTCGCAGAGCTCGATCGCCTGGAAGCGCAAGAGAGCCAGCGCCGCTGCCTGCGCTGTAGCCGCCTCTTCGATAGCGCAGGGCCGGGCAACCGTCTCTGCGGTTCGTGCCGGTAACGCTGCCGCCCTGATGGCCGACGAGGGTGCGCCCTTCCGCCATCCGATAGACTGGCGAAACCCGGAATTCTACGACAGCGAGGCGCTGGAGCGGGAGACCCGCCGGGTCTTCGACATCTGCCACGGCTGCCGGCGCTGCTTCAGCCTCTGCGATTCCTTCCCGCGGCTCTTCGACCTGATCGACGAGTCCGAGACGGGCGAGCTCGAATCCGTTGAGTCGTCAGGCTTCAAGTCGGTCGTGGACGCCTGCACGCTCTGCGACATGTGCTTCATGACCATGTGTCCCTACACGCCGCCGCACGAGTGGGACGTCGACTTTCCCCATCTCATGCTGCGCCACCGCGCCGCCGACCGCCGCGCGGGCCGGCGTCATACGACCGCGTCCAAACGGCTTGCGGAGACCGACCACAACGGCCGCCTCGCTCGCACCTTCGCGCCGGTCATGAACTGGGGCTCCGCCCGGGACAACCGCCTCACCCGGCCCTTGATGGAGGCCGCTGCCGGCGTCCACAGGGAGGCGCCGCTGCCGCGCTACCACCGCCGCACCATGCTCGACCGTGCGGCCAAGGGAGGGCCGGCGGTCAACAGGCAGGCGCCGGCGAACGGGCGCAAGGCGGTGATCTACGCGACCTGCTTCGCCAACTACAACCAGCCGGAGGTCGGCGCGGCGGCCCGCAAGGTGCTGGCTCACAACGGCGTCGAGACCGCCGTCGTCTATCCCCGCTGCTGCGGCATGCCGCAGTTGGAAGAAGGCGATATCGAGCGCGTCGCCGACAATGCCCGGCATGTGGCGGCGGCGCTCGGCGAGTGGATCGACAAGGGCTACGACGTGATCGGGCTGGTCGCGAGCTGTGCGCTCATGCTCAAGCTCGAATGGCCGCTGATCCTGCCGGACGATCCGGCGGTCGAGCGGCTCGCCGCGCACAGCCATGACATTTGTGAATATGTGGTCGGCATCTCGCGCTCGGAGGGGCTGGCGCCGGGCCTTGCGCCCATCGACGGCGGCATCACGCTCCACCTGCCCTGCCACGAACGGGCTCAGAATGTCGGGCGCAAATCGGCGGACATGCTGGCACTGGTGCCGGACACCGAGGTCTCCATCATCGAGCGCTGCTCCGGCCACGGCGGCTCCATCGGCGTCACCAAGGGCTTCCACGAGACCGCGCTGAAGGTCGGCCGGACCACCGCGCGCCGCGCGCGCGAGGCGGCGAACCCCTATCTCGCCTCGGAATGCCCGCTCGCCGGCGCCCACATCATGAACGGGATGGCCCGCCAGGCGGCCAAGGACGGCGATCCCGCCGACGGCGCGCCCACCGCCGGCCGCACCCATCACCCGATCGAGCTGCTGGCCCGAGCCTACGGCCTCGCCTGAGACGATGAGCCAGCAGCGCCGCGCGCTCACCCGCGACGACATCATGGACATGGCGGACTACGCCAGGGTTCGCAAGGAACGCCGTGCTGCGGTCACGGCGCTGAAGCGCAAGCGCAGGCTCGCCGTCGGACCCTTCGCCACCTTCCATTTCGAATGCTTCGAGACCATGTGGATGCAGGTCCACGAGATGCTCTATATCGAGCGCGGCGGGGAGGAGCAGATCGCGGGCGAGCTCGAGGCCTACAATCCTCTAGTCCCGCGCGGCGGCGCCCTGATCGCGACGATGATGCTGGAGATCGACGATCCGGCGCGCAGGGAGCGCGAGCTCTATCGGCTGGCCGGGATCGAGGACACCATCAAGCTGGAGGTCGGCGGGGCCGCCGTCGCTGCCCAGCCGATCGAGGACGAGGTCGCGCGCACGACCGAGGACGGCAAGACGTCTTCGATCCATTTCCTCCGCTTCCCCTTCGCGCAGGCGGAGGCCGCGGGGTTCCGCACGGCGGGGACGCGCGTGCTGCTCGGCATCGAGCACCCGGCCTACGGCCATCTCGCGGTCATGCCGGAAGAAACCCGCGCCGCCCTCGCCGAAGACCTGGACGACGGCAGCTAGGTGTGCGGGGCACTGCGCGCCGAGTGCGCGCGGGCCGCAATCTTGGAGGGATGTCGGGGCTAACGGTTGGCGAGCTTCGTGATCACGGGCACTTCTGCGAGCAGGATCGTGATCTTCTGCACCTGCGCCTGGAACTCAGCCAACTCGTGACCCTTCAGCTTGCGGCCGGAGGGCAGCTTGAGCGTCATCGGGTTGATCCGCTTGTTGCCCCGCATCACCTCGTAGTGGAGGTGCGGCCCGGTCGACATTCCGGTGGAGCCGACATAGGCGATGACTTGCCCCTGGCGCACCCGCTTGCCCTTCTTCATGCCCTTGGCGTAGCCGCTAAGGTGGGCATAGCCGGTGCTGTAGGTGCTGTTGTGGCGGATTCGGACGTACTTGCCGAAATTGCCGTGGCGGCCGATCATCGTGATCGTCCCGTCGCCTCCAGCGTAGATCGGCGTACCGACAGGCGCCGCGAAATCGACCCCCAAGTGTTTCTTGTTGTAGCCGAGGATCGGGTGCTTGCGCATGCCGTAGCCCGACGAGAGCCGGGCGCCGTTGATCGGCGTGCGCATCAGCGCCTTGCGCACGCTCGCACCCGCACCGTCGAGATAGTCCGCCGGCCCCTCGTCGGGCTCGTAGCGGAATAGTTCCACCTCGCGCTCGCCGACCTCAAGCTTCGCGTAGAGGATGGGGCCGTTCTCCACGAACTCGCCGTCTCTGTTGAACACCGCCTCGTAAAGGACCTCGAAGCGGTTGCCGCGCTGAATTTCGCGCTGGAAGTCCACATCGAAGCTGAAGATGTGCACCATCTCCATGAGGACCTGGTTCGGCATTCCCGCGGCGCGCGCAGAGACGTAGAGACTGGAATCGATTGTCCCCGCCGTCCGTTGCAGAACGCGGTCGAGCGGCCGGTCCACCACGCTCGGCAGAAATGCGCCATCCTCGCTGCGGGTGACTACGACGTCGCGGTCCGCCGCCACATCGAGGGCGAGCGCGGCGAGCCTCGGGGTGCCCTTCGATCCGCTCTCCGGCTCGAACGCGAGGGAGAGAGTCTGGCCGACCCGCAATTTGCGCGGATTGTGAACCTCGCGGAAGGCGACGATTGCGGCCTCCGCCTCCTCGCGCGAGCCGCCGGCCCGGGTCAACGCTACCGATAGCGTGTCCCCGCTGCGAATGACCACCGCCTTGCGCACCAGGCCGTCGTCTCCGTCGAGCGGAGTGCCGGCGTGGTTGCTGAATGTGCCGTTGACGGTGTCCTTGATAACGGGGAGGACAGTTCCGTTGACGGCGCCGCCATGTGGATCCGCCGCGCCTTGCGGCTCAAGCCCGGAGGAGACGGTGGCTGTCGGTGCGGCGGCGGCGACGAAGGCGCCCGTCATTACCTGGCCGCGATCAGCCACGCTTGCCCGGTCGCGCTGCGGTTTGTCGTCCGGCGGCGTGGCAACTGTGGCGACGCGCGTGAGCGGGGCGGTCATGAGCCCAAGCTGATCGACCTCTGTCGCGTCGAAGTAACCGCTCGCGACGCGGCTCACCTTGACGTAGCGGTCGTCGCCGACCCGTAGCGCCACTGCCTTGAGCGTGTCCGCGCCCGTCTCGTCGATGCCCGTTACCAGGGTAATTTCCTGCCCGACGCGAAGCCGCCTCAGGTTGAACAGCTTGCGGGTCGCCTGAATGGCGCGGTCCGCCTCGACACGGTCGATCCCGTGCCGCCGCAAGACCGCCATGAGCGTATCGCCCGATCGCACCGTGATGCGCGTGGCGGAGGGCGGCAGGGCGTCGGCTGGCGTGGCCGGCGCTGCGATCGGCTCCGTTCGGTCTACCTCCGCGGCAATGGCCACCGCACGCGGCTCGGCTGGCGCCGGTGGCTCTTTCGTAATGCGACTGGAGAAACGTCCTTTCTCCCCGCGCTCCACGACGATGTGCCGTCCTTTTGGGAGCTCGATGTCGAGCAAGGCGATGCGCGGCTCGAATCCCTCCACGGGCTTCTTGGTCACACGCACGGTAACGCCGGCGGGCAGGCGGCGCGGGTTGAACACGCGCCGCAAGCTCTGCACGAGCGCGTCCGCCTCGGGTCTGCGCACGTCTGCATCCAACAGCACATCCATCAGAGTGCGGCCCGAGCGCAGTGTACGGCTGAGCTCAATGAAGTTTGGCTCGGCGGTGTGCTGGGGACCATCGTAGGGCAGGTCGCCAGCCCCAAGCTGGTCCGCGATCTCGGCGCCGGTCTCGACCGCCTCGCGGGTGGTGGTCGGCTTCTGCAGCGGAATGACCTCCTCCACGGCCGGTGCAGCGGCAGTCTGTAGTCCCGCAGCGCGGAGCGCGGAAGCCGTGGTGCGACGCGAGGCGAAGCCTCCGCCATCGGTGCGAACGACCGCCACCGCCGCGTCGTCGTCGAGGTAGAGTGCAACACCAACCAAATGGGGAGCACCGTTCGCGTCGCGCCCCGCCACAAGCGCAATCTTGTGGCCCGGCATCAGGTCGCGCGGGTCAAAGTTCGCCCGTAGTGCGCCCGTAACGGCGTCCACCGTCTCCCCGTCGACGCCGTTGCGGCGCAGGATGCCGCTGATCGTCTCATTGCGTCGCACCGTCATGGTGCGTCCGTCGCGCTCGAACGCGACATCGGAGAGCGAGACAGGCTGGGCGAGGGGGATACTGGTCCGCCGCGCGTTGTAGCCGCCCTGCGCCGTTCGGATTGCCTCGACGTACCGTCCCGGCCGCGTCTCGACGCTGACCGTGATCGGAACACGACGCTGCTCGCTTTCCACTCGGAACAGGAGCCGCACCTCGCGGCCGACCGACATGCGCCGCAGATTGGTTCTCTTCTGGATCGCCTTGATGATTCGGTCGGCTTCGACGGCGCGCACGCCTGAGCGGTTCAGCATGACGGACAGGCTGTCGCCGCGCCCAAATCGAAGGGTCTCCAGCTCCGTTTCGGCGCTAACCGATGCGAGCGCTGTCTGGATTGGCACGGCCAAGGCTACGGCAACTGCCACCATGAACGCGAGCAACGCAATTCGGCCTATCCAGCAGCGAGATCGGCGATCCATACCCAGAATCAGTCCCCTTACCACGCACGTGCCCGTCGATTCTTCAGTCAGAACCGGCAAGCGACTACCGACCCTGATGGTACGAGAGCGCCCTGTCAATCGCCTTGTGAGCATTCGCTTCCGGCATACCGCGTATTCAGGCGTGGGAATGCTCTAATCGGCGCCCGAATCGGGCCCGCAGACGCCTCTAGCGGCGACTGTGAGCCCCCGTGCGACGGTCTTCACCCGCCGCAGCCCTTCGCAACCGTGTTATTTCGTCCTTTACCTTGAGTTTTCGCCGTTTCAGGTGGGTCAGAGACAGTCCGTCCGGCGCCGGCCGCCCGGCTTCTTCCTGGATAGCCCGTTCTAGTCCGGCATGTCTCGCGGCAAGCGTAGCGAGATAATCGTCAACCCCAATTTCGAAGGCCAGCGTGGCAGGGTCGAGCCGCGAGTACATCAGTTAGTGAATCTCACAGGGGCAGTCTCGTTGAAGCACTCTACGAGGCGAACCGGGACGACCGCGAATCTATCACGAGTATGTCATATCGCGCGCGCAGCCGCCACGCCGTATCGCGTCGGATGTGAATGAGTCGTCAAGTACCCTCGTCTACACTTCTCAATTCTCAAAGTTGATATGACTGATCGGATTACCCCAGTGTGGAGGCAAGGGTAATGACGGGTGATGGGTGGCCAGCCACTACGCCACTCAGACGGGCGCGGTGAGTCTCACGACGTCCCTCGCGGCGGGCGGCGCGTGCGTGTTGGTTGTGGCGGCATTGACCGGTCTCGCGCGCAAGCTACTGCGGCGCCACGGTGTCATGGATCAGCCCGGCGAGCGTTCGAGCCACCAGACCGCAGTACCGCGTGGCGGCGGCATCGTCGTTGTCGGAGTCCTGCTCGCAGCATGGCTCGCGCTCTGGCTCTCGGGCGCGTCGGGGAGCTCGGAGGTACACTTCTGGATTGCGCTCGTTGGCGCGCTCGGGCTCGTTGCGGTCTCCTGGCTCGATGACCTGCGCGGTGGCCTATCGGTTGTCCTGCGGCTTGGGGTGCAAGCATTGGCGGTTGGCGCCGGAATCGCCTCGCTCCCCGGCGACGGACTCATTCTCCAGGGGACCGTTCCGGCACTCGTCGATCACGTGCTGGCGGCTGCGGCATGGCTCTGGTTCGTGAACCTGTTCAACTTCATGGACGGAATCGATGGGCTCAGTGGCACTGAGGGCGCGAGCCTCGGCCTTGGCGCGTTCCTGCTCGCGCTGTTCGGGACCATACCGGCCGGGCTCGGGCCTCTCGGGCTGGCGCTTGCCGGCGTCTCGCTCGGTTTTCTGCTCTGGAACTGGCATCCCGCCAAAATCTTTCTCGGCGATGTGGGGAGTATCCCGCTCGGCTACCTGGCCGGATGGCTCATGCTGGCGCTGGCGGCGGCGGGCGCATGGCAGGCGGCGCTGCTCTTGCCGGCCTACTACTTGGCCGACGCGACGGTCACGTTGGTTCGTCGTCTGCTGCGCGGCCGGCGCGTGTGGCAGGCGCATCGCGAGCACTTCTATCAGCGCGTGGCGGCGGCCGGCTGGAGCCATGGACGTACAGCTACAGTGATCGGCGGCCACAATCTGCTGCTGATGGGGCTTGCGCTCGCCTCCCAGCAGAGTTGGGCCGCTGCCGCGGCGGCACTCGCGGCGGGGGCCATGCTCGTCGCGACACTGCTGTGGTATCTTCACGCCGCCGCTCGGGCATCATGCGGCGCATCGAAACGGGCGTGATATGCGGCGCATCCGGACAGGCTTGATCGTCAAACGCGCGTACCTTGTCGGGGCTCTCGACGTGGCCATGGCCGGCGCGTCGTTCGTACTTGCCCTGCTGCTGCGCCACGGGTTCGGCGCCCTGTTTCGGCGCGATGCGGGCATCGAACGCGACATCGACGACCGACCAATCGGCCTGGAAGATCTGCTCGGCCGCCCGCAGGCAACGCCCGACCGCACCGTCATGCGTGCCCTGGTGAACGGCCGGCGGGTCTGCATCACCGGCGCCGGCGGCACCATTGGCGCTGAGCTTGCACGGCAGATCGCCGACGATGGGCCCGCGCACCTCACCCTGATCGACAGCTCCGAATACAACCTCTACCGGGTCGATCTGGAGCTTGAGGAGGCGCATCCGGACCTGCCGCGCAGCGCCGTGCTCGGCGACGTGCGTGACCCAGGCAGCATTGCTGAGACCCTCTCCAGCGCGCGCCCGGAACTGGTGTTTCATGCGGCCGCGCTCAAGCACGTCCACATGGTCGAGACCAATCCCAACGAAGGCGTGCTCACCAATGCCGTGGGCACCCGCAATGTCGCCGATGCCTGCATCGTCTTCGGCGTGCGGCTGATGGTGCTGGTTTCGACCGACAAGTCGGTCGATCCCACCAGCGTCATGGGCGCGACGAAGCGAATCGCCGAAGACTATTGCCAGGCGCTGACCGAGGCGCCGGCGGCCGGGAGCTTGCGGCTGGTGACGGTGCGCTTCGGCAATGTGATCGGCTCCTCCGGCTCGGTGGTGCCGCGCTTCGAGCGTCAGATTGCCGCCGGCGGGCCTGTGACCGTCACCGACCCCGACGCAGCGCGCTACTTCATGACGACATGGGAAGCGGTGCAGCTCCTGCTTCAGGCGTCAGCACTCGGGGCAGGCGAAGAAGGCGGTGGCATCTACGTGCTCGACATGGGCAAGCCCATCAAGATCGTCGATCTGGCGCGGCAGATGATCCGGCTCGCGGGCCTCACGCCAGACAAGGATATCGAGATCGTCTTCACCGGGCTGCGCCCGGGCGAGAAGAAGGACGAGAGGCTGTTCCATCCGGGAGAACCCATGCTCGTGACCGGGACACCGGGCATTTTCAAGGCCCGCTCACGCGCTGCCGACGTCGCCCTCATGCGGCGCCGGCTCGACCAGCTCGCGGGCGCCGCGCGCGACCGGCGCACCGCGGATGCGCTGGCGCTGATGGCGACGCTGGTGCCTGAGTATGAGCCGAGCGACAGTGTTCTCTCGACCGTCCCGGCGAACGCCGATCTCGCGCTATAGCCGGCCACGACGCCGCATTAGGGGGTAGCTCAATGTCCGACACGCCAGGCTGGCCCGTTGCACGCGCGCTCGTCTCGGTCTCCGACAAGACCGGCCTCGAAGAGTTCGCGTCCTCGCTCGCGCGCCACGGCGTCGCCATCCTGTCCACCGGCGGCACGGCACGGATCTTGCGGGAGGCAGGCATTCTGGTCACCGATGTCTCGAACCACACCGGCTTTCCCGAGATCATGGACGGTCGGGTGAAGACCCTGCACCCGGCGATCCACGGCGGGATTCTTGCCCGCAGGGACGACGCCGGCCATCGCGCCGCCCTGGAGACGCATGGAATCGCGGGCATCGACCTAGTCGTGGTCAACCTCTATCCCTTCGAGGAGGCGGTGCGCGACGGGGCCGCGCTCGACGCCTGCATCGAGACCATCGATATCGGCGGCCCGGCGATGATCCGGGCGGCGGCCAAGAACCACGAGGACGTGACCGTGGTGGTGCAGCCCTCGGACTACGCCGCGGTGACGAAAGAGATGGAGGCACTGGGCGGTGCCACCAGCCTCGCGCTCCGCCGCCGTCTGGCGGCAACCGCGTTTGCGCGCACCGCCGCCTACGACGCCGCCATCGCCCGCCGTCTCGCGGCCGAGACCGAGAACGACCCGTTGCCTCCCCGCTTCGTGTTCGGCGGCTCTCGAAGCAGGGTGCTGCGCTACGGCGAGAATCCCCATCAGAGCGCCGCCCTCTACGTCGATCCAACGGCACCGCCCGGCGTGGCGCAGGCCGCACTCATTCAGGGCAAGGAGCCGAGCTACAACAACCTGGCCGATGCCGACGCAGCCTATGGGCTGGTGCGCGAGTTCGGTCCGCCCGCGATCGCCATCATCAAGCACGGCAACCCCTGCGGCGTCGGCCTGGACGGCACCCTTGCTGCGGCCTACGAGAAGGCCAGGGCGTGCGATCCGGTGAGCGCCTTCGGCGGCGTGGTCGCAGCGAACCGACCCCTCGACGGAGCGACCGCGCGCGCCATCGCCGGCCTCTTCACAGAGGTCGTGGTCGCCCCGGAGGCCGATGAGGAGGCACGTGCTGCTCTTGCCGCCAAGGCCGGCCTGCGCCTGCTCCTGACCGGAGCAAGCGTCGATGACAGGGGCGAGCGGCTGATGGTTCGCACCCTCGACGATGGCTTCCTGGTGCAAACCCTGGATACCGCGCGGGTGACGGGCGAGACGCTCAAGACCGTAACCAGGCGCGCGCCCACCGATCAGGAGCGCTCCGATCTCCTCTTCGCCTTCACGGTCGCCAAGCACGTCAAATCGAATGCGATCGTCTACGCCAAGGAGGGCGCCACGGTCGGCATCGGCGCGGGCCAGATGAGCCGCGTCGACTCCTCCCGAATCGCGGCGCAGAAGGCGGCGGACGCCTCCGCTGCTGCCGGCGAGGACCGGTCGCGTGCGGAAGGCTGCGTGGTCGCCTCCGACGCGTTCTTTCCCTTTGCCGACGGGCTCTTGGCTGCTGCCGCAGCGGGCGCCACCGCCGTAATTCAGCCAGGTGGATCCAAACGGGACGACGAGGTCATCGCTGCGGCGGACGAGCAGGACCTCGCCATGGTCTTCACCGGCCTTCGTCACTTCCGTCACTAGGGAGTCGCACCGATGATCGTCGTCTTCGGATCGATCAACGCCGATCTCCTGTTCGCGGTCGACGCCCTGCCGCGTGCGGGCGAGACGGTGCTCTGCCCCGGCCATCGCGCCGTGGCCGGCGGCAAGGGCCTCAATCAGGCGGTCGCCGCTGCCCAGGCGGCAACGAATCTGGCGGCCTCGGTGCAGATGGTCGGCCGCGTCGGCCCCGACGGCTTTGCCCCGCTCGCGCTCCAGGCCCTGAAGGACGCCGGCGTCGGGATCGAGGCGATCACCGAGAGCGCGCTGCCGACCGGCTGCGCCGCGGTCATCGTGGACCGCGTGGGCGAGAACCAGATCACCGTGGCAAGCGGCGCCAACACGGACCTGCTGCCGGAGGCGCTGCCGGACGACTGGCTCGGGCCGGAGACGGTGCTCGTCCTGCAGATGGAGGTCCCGCTGGAGTCGAACTGGGCGGTGGTGGAGCGGGCCAGGGCGCGGAGCGCCCGCGTCGTGCTCAATCTGGCCCCGGCCAAGCCGGTGCCGGCCGAACTGCTTCCCGACTTCGACCTCGTGGTTTTCAACGAAGTCGAGGCCGAGATGCTCGCCCGCGCGCGAGCGCTGGATGCCGCCGCGGGCGAGGGCGCGGCTCGCGCCATCGCTGCGCGCTATGGTGTGACGACGGTGGTGAGTCTCGGCAGCGCCGGCGCTGCGGCCTTCACGCCCAATGAGGCCTGGCGCTGCGGCGCACTCGCCATCGAGCCCGTGGACACGGTGGGGGCCGGCGATGCCTTTGTCGCCGGCCTTGCGCTCGGGCTCGAGGCGGGTGCGACGTTGCCCGCGATGCTGCACCGGGCGAGCGTCATGGGCGGCCTCGCCTGCTTGGGTGAGGGCGCGGCGCCTTCGATGCCGTCTGCAGCGGAGATCGAGGTGCGGCTCGGCGACCTTCCGCCCGCAGAGCCTATGGCGCTATGACGAGGATGCCTCGGCGGCGCAGTCCGGGAACAGCGTCCGCAGGCCCTTCTCGGAGGCTTCGCAGACGCCGCGATCGGTGATCAGCGCGGTCACGAGCCGCGCAGGGGTCACATCGAAGGCGTAATTCGCGGCACGACTGCCGGGGGGCGTCAGCGACACCGTCGTTTCCTGGCCCGCCTCGTCGCGCCCGGTGATCGTCAGCACCTCGTCCTCGTCCCGCTGCTCGATGGGCGTGTCGGCACCATCCTCCAAGGACCAGTCGATGGTCGGATGGGGCAGTGCGACGTAGAAGGGGATGTCGTTGTCGCTGGCGGCGAGCGCCTTCAGATAGGTGCCGATCTTGTTGCAGACATCGCCGCGTGCGGTGGTGCGGTCGGTGCCGGTGATGCAGAGGTCGACCATGCCGCACTGCATCAGGTGACCGCCGGCGTTGTCCACGATCAACGTGTGCGGCACCCCGTGGCGCGCCAGCTCCCACGCCGTCAGCGCAGCGCCCTGGTTGCGCGGCCTGGTTTCGTCGACCCAGACGTGAACCGGAATGTCTTTGTCGTGTGCCATGTAAAGGGGCGCCAGCGCCGTGCCCCAGTCGACCGTGGCGAGCCAACCGGCGTTGCAATGGGTGAGCACATTGACGGGGCCGTCCTTGCCCTCCGCCGCCTTTTCCACCAGCGCGAGCCCGTTCTCTCCAATCGCCCGGTTGATGGCAACGTCCTCGTCGCAAATCTCGCCCGCCCGCCGGTAGGCGGCGGCGGCGCGTTCCTCGGCAGCCAGGGGGCGGAGCCGGCGACCGATATCCTCCAGCGCCCAGCGCAGATTGGCCGCTGTCGGCCGGGTCCCGGCCAAGAGCATGATCGCGTTCTCCAGGTTCGCATCGCTTGGATCCTCTGAGAGCGCGAGGGCCACGCCGTAAGCCGCCGTCGCGCCGATCAGCGGCGCGCCGCGCACCACCATCGTGCTGATGGCATGCGCCGCGTCTTCGACCGTTACGAGCCGGCGCGTCCCAAATTTGTGGGGAAGCCGCGTCTGGTCGATTACGACGACCGTGCGTTCATCCTCGTCCACCCAGATGCTCCGGTAGAGCTGGCCGTCGATTTTCATTTGCCACCTCCCGCCTTGGTCATCATATCGTAGCGCACCCGGTCGTGGGCCTCCACCGGGTCCACGCCCTGGCGTACGGCCTCGATTATACCGTCCTCGATGTTCTTGAAGAGTGTCGCGTGCTCCAGCACCTCGGCCGCACTGGCACGGGGGACGACGCAGACCCCGTTCTCGTCGGCAACGACGATATCGCCACGGTCGACCGGCACGCCGCCCAGACGCACGGTAATTCCATAGCCGGCACAGGCGCAGCGGTTGCGGATCGACTGCTGGATGAAGCCCCGGCCGTAGACCGGCAGGTTGAGCGCCTTGTACTCGTCGATGTCGCGGGTGACGCCGTCGATCACCGTGCCGACGAGGCCGAAGTGCCGGGTGGTGAAGCCGGCGACGCCGCCGTAGCTGTTGACGTCCATGCGCCCGCCCTGGTCGATCACCAGAACATCGCCGGGGTTGCCCAGCTTCACCGCCTCCAGCGTGCCGAGCACCGGCGATTCCTCCGCTTCGCCCACCGGCACCAGCTTCAGTGTCGCGGCGGGGCCCACGATCTTGGCGCAGCTGTCCCACAGCGGGCCGATGCCGTGCGGCGCGCCGGCGATCCCGGCCCGGTCGAGACCGTCCGAGACATTGGCGGTGGAAAGCCTTTGGTAACCCTCGACCAGTTCCTTGAGGTCGGCTGTCATGGTCGCTCTCACTACGAATTCTGCGGCGTCTCGAAGCCCGCTTCCTTGGCCCGGACCAGTGCCGAGACGAGCGTGTTGTAGGGCGCTTCCAGGCCGAGCGCCAGAGCCTCCGGCGGGATCGCGCCGTTGATCGCGTCGATCTCCGATCGGCGGCCGGCGAGATGGTCCAGCAGCATCGAGGGACGGGCACCGGGGATCTTGGCGCCGAAGTCGTGGACGTAGGCGACCGGGTCATCGAAATCGAGCCGGATGCCCTTGGCGCGGGCGACCCGATAGGCCTCCGTGGCGCAGCCCGAGGCGATGGGCCAGGCGTCGGCATCCGCCATGATCTCGCCCACGGTCAGCCCCGTCAGGGTCGCCGTGCCGCTGTAGCAGACGTTGCAGATGAGCTTCTCCCAGACCAGCTGGTCGATGTCGTCGAAGCACTTGACCCTGAAGCCGGAGTCCCGCCAGAGCGCGGCGATACGCTCGAGCCTTGGCGTCACCGCCCCGTGCGCCTCACCGAGCCGGACCAGCTCCATGCCGTTGTGATGCGCGTGGCCCGGCGCCACGATCGAGGCGCCGAAGCCCCCGACCACGCCGACGATGACGCGCTCCTCGCCCAGGATGCGGGCCACCTTCGCGGCGCTGCCGAGGCCGTTCTGGATGGTCAGCACCGGGGTCTCGGGGCCGAGCAGGGCGCGCGCGCCGGCGGCCGCCACCTCTACCTGCGGTGCCTTGGTCGCGACGATGACGAGGTCGCAGGGGCCGGCGTTCGCGGGGTCGGTGGTGGCACCCAGTGCTACCGTGCGGTCGCCGCTCGCGCCTTCGAGCCGGAGCCCATTGGCGGCGATCGCATCGACATGCGCCTGCCAGCTGTCGATCGCCCAGACTTCGTTGCCGGCATCAGCCATGAGCGCCGCGTAGACGCAGCCCATGGCGCCGGCGCCGACGATTCCGATCTTCATGGCTCGATGCTCCCTTGGATTCAGCCGCGGGCGGGAACGCCTGACGCCGGGCCGATGCGCGCGCCGTGCTCCTGGCAGGACGCTTCGGCCAGCGAGACGAAAGGCTCGGTCACCTCACCCGGTTCGGGCAGCTTGCCCGCATCTTCGCCCGGATAGGCGCGGCGGCGGAGCTCCGTCGCCACCGGGCCAGGGTCCAGCAGGTTGACCCGGAGCGCGCTTCGCCGGGTTTCGGCCGCATAGCAGCGCACCAGCGCCTCCAGGCCGGCCTTGCTCGCCGCGTAGGGACCCCAGAAGGCGGGTGCGGTCCCGGCTGCGGCGGCGGTGACGAAGATCGCCCGGCCCGCAGGCGAGG
Source organism: Alphaproteobacteria bacterium (assembly GCA_965207055.1). Taxonomy (GTDB): domain Bacteria; phylum Pseudomonadota; class Alphaproteobacteria; order UBA828; family UBA828; genus WTGU01. Next base: position 113,484 of record CBDBLP010000003.1, read on the forward strand.
CGCGCAGGAGCGGATCCAGGCTGCGAATCAAGCGCCAGTTGGCACCGAGGTTGAGCCCGAGCGTCTGTTCCCAGTCCTCGGGCGCGTAGTGCCCCACCGGGCTCAATTGCCCGAGCGTGCCGGCGTTGGCGACGAGGATGTCGAGGCGGCCGAAGCGCTCGGCCAGCGCGCCACCCAGCCGGTCGATCTGCTCGCCGTCGCGCAGGTCCATCGGCACCAGCGTGGCAGGCTCGCCCGAGGCGTGCTGCACGGCGTCGTCGACCTCCTCCAGCCCGCCCGTGGTACGGGCAACGAGAATGAGCCGCGCGCCTTCGGCGGCGAAGCGGCGGGCGACGGCCGCGCCGATGCCGCGCGAGGCACCGGTCACGAGTGCGATCCGGCCTTCGAGGCGCGGCGGCGCCACGGCGGCGCCTACCCTGAATCCGCCAGCAGGGAGAGCTGCGCCGGCGGCTCGCCAACCTGTTGATCGGAAAGCGGGATCGGATAGTCACCGGAGAAGCAGGCGTCGCAGTAGCGCGGACGCGCCGGGTCGCGCCCCGGCTCGCCCATCGCCCGGTAGAGCCCGTCGATCGTGATGAAGGCGAGGCTGTCGACGCCGATGGAGCGCGCCATGGCGTCCAGGTCGTGACGAGCGGCGAGCAGCTTCTCGCGCGCCGGCGTATCGACGCCGTAGAAGCAGGAGTGGGCGGTCGGCGGGCTCGCGATCCGCATGTGGACCGTTGCCGCGCCTGCCGCGCGCACCATCTCCACAATCTTGGTGGAGGTGGTGCCGCGCACGATGCTGTCGTCGACGAGCACGACCCGCCGGCCTTCGATGACGCCGCGGTTGGCATTGTGCTTGAGCTTGACGCCGAGGTGCCTGATTCGGTCAGTCGGCTCGATGAAGGTGCGCCCAATGTAGTGATTGCGGATGATGCCGAGCTCGAAAGGAAGTTTCGCCTGCGCGGCATAACCGATCGCCGCCGGTACGCCCGAATCGGGCACCGGCACCACCACGTCCGCCGGCGCCGGCGCCTCGCGGGCGAGCTCGGCGCCGATGCGCTGCCTGGCCTCGTAGACGCCGGTCCCTTCGGAGACGCTGTCGGGCCGTGCGAAGTAGATGTACTCGAAGATGCAGAATCGCTGCTGCGTGGGGCGGAAGGGCTTGATGCTCTCGACGCCTGCCTTCGAGATGATGACGAGCTCGCCCGGCTCGATGTCGCGCACGAATTCAGCGCCGATGATATCGAAGGCCACCGTCTCCGACGCCAGGATCAAGGCGCCGTCGAGCTGGCCCAGCACCAAGGGGCGCACGCCGTAGGGGTCGCGCACGCCGATCAACGAGTCCTTGGTCAGCGCCACCAGCGAATAGGCGCCCCGCACCCGGCCCAGCGCCTCGATCATGCGCTCCACCACGCGCCCGCGCCGGCTGATGGCGATCAGGTGGACGATCACCTCGGTATCGGAGGTGGAGTGGAATATGCAGCCATGGTTGACGAGATCGGCGCGCAGCGAGAGCGCGTTGGTGAGGTTTCCGTTGTGCGCGATGCTGAGCCCGCCGAAGGCGAGGTCGGCGAAGAGCGGCTGGATATTGCGCACCTCGGGCGCGCCCTGCGTGGAATAGCGGTTGTGGCCGATTGCGGCGCGACCTTCCAGCGCGTCGATCACGTCGCCCGAGGAGAAAATGTCGCCGACCCGACCGAGCGCCCGGTGCGAATGGAACAGGGCACCGTCGCTGCTGACGATGCCGGCCGATTCCTGCCCCCGATGCTGCAGTGCGTGCAGGCCGAGCGCGGCATGGGCCGCGGCGTCGGGGTGGCCGAAGATGCCGAAGACCCCGCACTCTTCCCGCAACTTGTCGTCGTCAGCCGCGCCGCCCGTCCAGGGTGCCGCCATCAATCGACACTTTCGCTCAGGCCGTCGAGCTGGTTCCGCTCGCGGTCGCTGTAGCCGGTCTCGCCGTCTTCTTCGCTTCGCTCGGTGGGCACGGGCTCGGTCAGCTCCTTCACGCTTCGCTCCCGGCCATCCTCGAAGGTCTCCTCGATGTGTCGGGTGCCTTCCTCGGCGACCTCCTCGGGAACCACCTCGCGCAACGCGGCGACGCCCTGCTTGATATACGGCAAGGTCCGGGCCTCGTCGACCCAGGGCGGCCAGTCGCTTTGCTGCACCACCGAGCCGAAGAGCATGTAGGCGATGCAGACCAGCGCCGCACCGCGCAGGATGCCGAAGATGAAACCGAGAGTGCGGTCCAGCGCCCCGCCGCGGCTCCGCTGTATGCGGCCGGAGATGATCTGATTGATGATCGTGAGGATCACCAGCACGACGACGAAGACCGCGACGCCCGCGACCACATCCGCGATCAGCATGGAGTCGGGAATCAGGTCGCGGGCAATGGGTCTCGTATGGGGGAAGGCGAAGAAGGTCGCAATGCCCGCGCCGACCCAGGCGCCGATGCCAAGAATCTCTCGCGCTGCCCCTCGGCCGAAGGCGAGCAGCGCCGAGATGATGATGATCAGCGCCACCAGAATGTCGATGAGATTGACCGGCAGGTCTTCCATTCTCTCGCGATCGTCAGGTCATAGGCGTCGCCGGGGGGAAGAGCGCCACCAGGTCGCGCACATGGGTGAGCTGTCGAACCGTGATCCCCTGGCCCTCTCCTTCGCCTCCCTTCGCGCGGTCCGGCACCGGTGCAAGCGCATGGGTAAAGCCGAGCTTCGCGGCCTCCTTGAGGCGCGCCTCGCCCTGACTCACCGGCCGGACCTCACCGGCGAGGCCCACTTCGCCGAAGATGACCGCACCGTGATCGAGCGCACGGTCCGCCGCCGATGAGGCGAGCGCGGCAGCAACTGCGAGGTCCGCCGCGGGCTCGGTGATACGCAAGCCGCCGGCGACGTTGAGATAGACGTCGCAGACGCTGAGCCGGAGCCCCGCGCGGGCCTCCAGCACGGCGAGCACCATGGCGAGGCGGCCCGGGTCCCAGCCCACCACGGTGCGGCGTGGTGAGCCCGCCGGCCCCGGCGCCACCAGTGCCTGAATCTCGACCAGGACCGGCCGCGAGCCTTCGACGCCGGCGAAGACCGCAGCGCCCGGCACGGGGCCCCGCTCTGGGTCCACGAACAGGCTGGAGGGATTGGGGATCTCCACGAGGCCGCGATCGGTCATCTCGAAGACGCCGATCTCGTCGGTCGGCCCGAAGCGGTTCTTGATGGCGCGCACGATGCGGAACTGGTGGCCGCGCTCGCCCTCGAAATAGAGCACGCAATCGACCATGTGCTCGAGCACGCGGGGGCCCGCGATTTGCCCCTCCTTGGTGACGTGGCCAACGAGCACGAGCACCGTTCCGGTGCGCTTGGCGAGCCGGATCAGCTCCTGGGCAGAGCCACGCACCTGAGCGACCGTCCCCGGCGCCGAATCCAGGTTGTCGAGGTACATGGTCTGGATCGAATCGATCACCACCATGTCGGGCGGTGTCTCGTCCTCCACGCTCGTCGCGATATCGCGTACATCGATGGCCGCAGCCAGCCCCACCGGTGCACCGGCGAGACCGAGCCGGGCTGCGCGCATGCGGATCTGCTCCAGGCCCTCTTCGCCCGAGATGTAGGCGATCCGCCCGCCGCGCCCGGCCAGGGCCGCTGCCGCCTGCAGCAGGAGAGTTGACTTGCCGATGCCCGGATCGCCCGCGAGCAGGACCACCGAGCCCGGCACGAATCCGCCGCCCACGACCCGATCGATCTCGCCAATGCCGCAGGGCCGCCGGGCGAGCACACCGCCCGGCCCGTCGAGGGGCAGAAAGTCGATGACCCGGCCCTTGCCGCCGCCCAGGCCGCGCGGCGGTGCGGTGCGCGGCAGCTCTTCGGAAATGCTGTTCCAGGCGCCGCAGGCGTCGCAGCGGCCGGCCCAGCGCGGCCGGGCGGCGCCGCAGTCGTTACAGACAAAGCGCTTCTCTGCCCGTGCCATAGGTTGTCTTATCCAGCCCGCGGCGTCACCGGCGCGCGCCGCTCAGCCCGCCGCGGCATGGTCGACCGCGAGCTTAATTGGCCCCTCCGACCGTCCGTTGATGAACTGCTGCACATGGGCATTCCCGCTGCTATCGACCTCCGCGGCGGGTCCCTGCCAGATGATCGTGCCGTCGTGGATCATCGCGATCCGGTCAGCGATCTTGCGCGCACTCTTCATATCGTGGGTGATGGTGAGCGCGGTTGCGCCGAGCTCGCGCGTGCAGGCGACGATCAGGTCGTTGATGACATCGGCCATGATCGGGTCGAGCCCCGTCGTCGGCTCGTCGAAGAGGATGATCTCGGGCTTGGTTGCGATCGCACGGGCGAGCCCGACCCGCTTGCGCATGCCGCCAGAGAGCGCGGCCGGATAGAGATCGGCGGTGTCCTCGTCGAGACCCACCTGGGCCAGGGTCTCGATGGCGACCCCGCGTGCCTCATGACGAGGCATGCCCTGCGCCTGGATCAGGCCAAAGGCGACGTTCTCCCACACCGAGAGGCTGTCGAAGAGCGCTGCGTTCTGGAAGAGCATGCCGATCTTGCGCATGGCGTCCTCGCGCACCCTGCGGTTGCGGGAGGTCTCCTCGCCGTCGATGGTCACGCTGCCGGCGTCCGGGCGCAGTAGGCCGAGCAGGCACTTGAGCATGACCGACTTGCCGACGCCGGAGCAGCCGATGACCACCACCGATTCCCCGGTGCCGATCTCGAGGTCGAGGTCGTCGAGCACCACCGCGCCGCCGAAGGTCTTGCTCAGGCCGCGCAGGGCGATCTTGGGCTGGTTGGTGCCGTGCCCGTTGTGGGCGCTCGCCGGCGTGCTCATTGGGCGAAAAACGCCTCGGTGATGATGTAGTTGAAGATCAGCACCAGGATGGCGCCGGTCACCACGGCGTTGGTGGTGGCCTTGCCCACGCCCTGGGCGCCACCCTTCGAGTAGAAGCCGTGGTAGCAGCCCATCAGCGCGATCAGGTAGCCGAAGACGGCGGCTTTGACGACGCCCGAAGCCACGTCCATTACTTCCAGATATTCGAGGGTGTTGTTGATATAGGCATCCGGGTTGAAGCCGAGCTTGAAGACGCTCACCAGATAGCCACCGCCCACGCCGATGATGTCGGTGACGATGACCAGAAAGGGGAGCATCAGAAAGCCGGCGACGAGGCGCGGCACGATCAGGTACTTGTGCGGATTGGTCGACAGCGTGGTGAGCGCGTCGATCTGCTCGGTGACCCGCATGGTGCCGATTTCCGCCGCCATCGCGGCGCCGACCCGGCCCGCGACCATGAGGCCCGCCAGCACCGGCCCGAGCTCGCGGGTGATCGAGAGCACCACGACGGTGGGAATCGTGCTCTCGGCCGAGAAGCGGGAGAAGCCGGTGTAGCTCTGCAACGCCAGCACCATGCCGGCGAAGAGGCCGGTCAGCCCCACCACCGGCAGCGAGTAGAAGCCGATCTCGACCATCTGGCGCAGGAGAAGGCGCGGGTAGAAGGGTGGCCTCGCGCAGTGCGAGGTCGCTTCGAGCGCGAAGAGGGAGAGCCGCCCGATGGCCCCGAACAGCGCCAGGACGCCATGGCCGATCGCCTGTAGCGGATTGCTCTTCACGCAGCGTTCCCGTTGATGACGCCTCCGGGCCGACCCGCCCTGGCTGCGACTCGGCGCCAAGCGCGGGGAACTCTAGTCAACGAGCCGGCTGCCGTAAACGCGTTGAGGCCGAACGCCTTGCTCCTGCCCAAGCAGGTTTCGATCCTCAGAATGGCGGATCGTCCCCCGACTGGTGAATTCTGTCGAGGTTGTCGAACTTGGTCAGCAACGCGTTGAAGTGGAGCTCCACCTTGCCGATCGGCCCGTGGCGCTGCTTGGCGATGATGACTTCGGCCTTGTTGTGGACCTTGTCCATCTTCTCCTGCCACTCGGCGTGGTCGGCGGTGCCCTCTTCCGGCTCCTTGCGCCCGAGGTAGTACTGCTCGCGGTAGATGAACATGACCACGTCCGCGTCCTGCTCGATGGAGCCCGATTCGCGCAGGTCCGCGAGCTGAGGCCGCTTGTCGTCGCGTTGCTCCACGGCACGGCTGAGCTGCGCCACCGCGAGCACCGGCAGGTTGAGGTCCTTGGCGAGCGCCTTGAGGCCCTGGGTCACCTCCGAGACCTCCTGGACGCGGTTGTTGAGCCGCATGCTCGTGGTCGGGCGCAAGAGTTGCAGGTAGTCGACCACGATCATCGAGATGCCGTGGCGGCGCTTGAGGCGGCGGGCGCGGGCGCGCAGGCCCGCGATGGTGAGCGCGGGCGAATCGTCGATGAAGAGCGGCAGTGCCTCCATTGACTGGCTGGCGCGGACGATCCTGACGAAGTCGGCGTCGCGCACCTCGCCGCGCCGGAGCTTGTCGGACGAGATTTCGGTCTGCTCGGCGAGGATCCGTGTCGCAAGCTGCTCGGCCGACATTTCGAGGGAGAAGAAAGCGCCCTTGGCGCCGTCCGGCGGCTTCGTGCCATCCGGCCCCTCCCCGCCGGCGCTGAAGCGCGATGCGGCGTTGAAGGCGATGTTGGTGGCAAGCGCCGTCTTTCCCATGCCGGGGCGGCCGGCCAGGATGATCAGGTCGGAAGCGTGCAGGCCGCCCAGCAAGCGGTCGAGGTCGACGAAGCCGGTCGGCACGCCGGTAAGCGGTGTGTCGCGCTTGTAGGCCTGCTCGATCATCTCGACGGCACTGGCAAGCGGTGCGGCGAAGTGCTGCCCGCCGGGATCGACCCGGCCCTCTTCGGCCAGTTGGTAAAGCCTGTGCTCCGCCCCCTCGATCTGTTCCGCCGCCGGCTGGTCGAGCGGCCCGTCGTAGGCGTCGTTCACCACCTCCTCGCCGATGGAGACGAGAGAGCGGCGCAGCGCCAGGTCATGGATCGCCCGCCCATAGTGCTCGGCGTTGATCACCGTCACGGCGGAGCCGGCGAGCCTGGCCAGATACTGACCGCCGCCGGCCTCCTCCAGCGCCTCGTCTCGCTCGAAATAGTGCTTGAGAGTCACGGGGTTGGCGATCTGCCCGCGCTCGACCATGCGGAGGACGGCGTCGTAGATGCGGCCGTGCACCGGGAGAAAGAAATGTTCCGGCAGCAGGAAGGCGCTGACCAGGCTGGCAGCCTCGTTGTTGACGAGCAGCGCGCCGAGCAGCGCCTGTTCGGCTTCCAGGTTGCTGGGCGGTGAGCGGTAGACCGACGTCTCGGCCGACGCCTCTTGGAGGGGGACTCGAGTGGCCATCGACACACTATGACATGTCCGTGACCGGCGGCTCTACGCAGGTTCGACCGTGAAAATTGAGGAAATCGGGGAAACTCAGTTTCCCCGCTGTCCCTATTCACGGCCTCTGAATTATAGGGAAAACCCGGAATGCCACGGCTTTTCAGCGCGTTGGTAGCGGACAACCTGTGGGAATCAGACTAGGGAGCCGGCACGCGGACCCCGCGGCTCAGGCGGCGTGAGCGCGCTCCCAGTCCACCATGTAGTCGCGGGTCAGCGGCGCGGCGTCCTGGCGCCGGGCAAGCTGAATCTGGGCCACCATGTGGTCCTGATGACGGAAGGCAGCCTCTGAGCCGGCGAGGTAGAACTCCCACATCCGGCAGAAGCGCTCGTCGTAGACCGCCTTCACCCTCTCCCGGTTCGCCTGGAAGTTCCGCGACCAGTGTTTGAGCGTATCGGCGTAGTGCAGGCGCAGCATCTCCACGTCGAGAGACTTCAGACCGGTCTGCTCCAGCGCGGCGAACACCTCGGAGAGCGAGGGGCAATAGCCGCCGGGGAAGATGTACTTGCGCAGCCAGGGGTTGGTGACGCTCGGCCCGTCCCAACGGGCGATGGTGTGGAGCAGGGCGACGCCATCCTCCTTGAGCAGGCGCTCCACCTTGCGGAAGAACTCGACGTAGTGCTTGACGCCCACGTGCTCGAACATGCCGACCGAGACGATCCGGTCGTAAGTGCCCGTATCCTCCCGATAGTCGCGCAGGTGGAAGGCGACCTGATCCTGAATGCCGAGTTTCTCCGCACGCTCCGAGGCGAAAGCTTGCTGCTCGCGCGAGAGCGTGAGCCCGGTAACGGAAGCGCCGCTCTCCTTGTGCAGGTAAATGCCGAGCCCGCCCCAGCCCGAGCCGATGTCGAGCACGCTGAGGCCGGGCCGGTCGAGCAGCAGCTTCGATGCGAGGTGGCGCTTCTTGGCGTGCTGGGCCTGCTCCAGCGAGTGATTGGGCGTGTCGAAATAGGCGCAGGAATACTGCCGGTCCGGATCGAGGAAGAGATCGTAGAGGTCGTCCGAGAGATCGTAGTGGTGGGCCACGTTCTGCCGCGCTCGGCCGATGGGGTTGTGCTGCTGCAGCGGGCGGACCCATTGGGCGAGCCAGTTGCGCACCTTGATGACGGCGTTCTCGTCGAGCAAATGGATGTTCTCGCCGACCAGGTGCAGGAAGTCGCCGATGGTGGCGTCGTCCTCCAGCGTCAGCGTGCCGTCCATGTAGGCTTCACCGACAACCAGGCGCGGGTTCAACAATAGCTTCCAGTGGAGCGAACGGTGGTGCAGCCGGATGGTGACAGTGTCTCCCGGCTCACCCGCAAAGGTGTGGAGCTTGCCCCGCGCATCTATGACGCGAAGCGTGCCCCGCCTCATCAAGGTCCTGAGCAGGGGCGCAACCAGCATGGCACGGAGCCTCGATTATTCGGCCTAGGTGTCGGCCGTGTCTTCCTCTGAGGTACTGTCTGCGTCGCCGCCGGCATCGGCCGACTCTGCCGCTTCGTCAGCATCCGTCGCATCGGCTGCGTCGTCTGCTGCGGCCGCGTCCGTGTCCTCGCCCTCTGGGGCTTCGTCGGCGTCGTCCTCCGGCTCATCCAGGATCGTGCCGCCGCGGGCCTGAATCTCCGCCTCTTCCGGTGAACGGGCGACGTTGACCTTGACCGTCACGGTCACTTCCGGGTGGAGCGCGATCCTCACGTCGTGGACGCCGAGCGACTTGATGGGACGGTCGAGCCGCACCTGCTGACGCCTGACCTCGGCGCCGCGCTCGGCCATCGCCTCGGCGACATCGCGCGCGTTGACGGAGCCGTAGAGTTGCAGCGTGTCGCTCGCCTGACGGATGAGGATGATGCTCTCGCCCTCAAGCCGCGTGGCGGCGGAGCCGGCGGCGTCGCGCCGGTCGCTGTTCAGCTTCTCCAGCGCCTCGCGCTCCCGCTCGAAGCGCGTCATGTTCTCGGGTGTGGCACGGAGGGCCTTCTTGCGGGGCAGCAGAAAATTACGGGCGTAGCCGTCCTTCACCCCGACGACATCGCCCATCCCGCCGAGCTTCTCGATCCTCTCGAGCAAGATGATTTCCATACCCCTGTTCCCCGCTTGGCGAAGCGCCCGGCCCTCAACGTCCCCGCCGGGCAAGCGCCGATAATCTCTCTACTTGATGACGTAGGGCAGCAGCGCCAGATGGCGCGCGCGCTTGATCGCCCGTGCGAGCTCCCGCTGCTTCTTGGCCGAGACCGCCGTGATGCGGCTCGGCACGATCTTGCCCCGCTCCGAGAGGAAGCGCTGAAGCAGCTTCACGTCCCGATAGTCGATCTTCGGCGCGTTGGGTCCGCTGAAGGGGCAAGACTTCTTGCGGCGGAAGAAGGGCCGCCGCGGGAACGAGACCATGGGCACGCCACCACCACCACCGCGGCCGCCGCCCGGCCCGCCGTGGCGCGGTCCGCCGAAGGGATGCTGCCTGCGGCTGTCGTCGCCTGGCCCGGGTCGGCTTGCGCCGGCGGGCTGCGGTCCGCTCTCGGTCCGTTCGCCTTCAGCCATCGCTCTTCTCCTCGGCGCCGCTGCTGCCCGTCTCGCCACCGCTTACCGCGTCGCTCGCGGCGGGCTCGCTCGCAGCCTCCTTCGCACCTGCATCGGCAGCCGGCGCAGCGTCCTTGCGCTCAGCACGCTCTCCGCCTCCCTCCCGGCGGCGACCTTCGCCGTCATCGTCCCGGCGGCGGCCCTCCCACCGTCCGCCGCGGCCTCCACGGCCGTCGCGGCCGCGGCCGCGCGACTGGGTGAGCGGCGCCGGGTTGGGGTCGTGCTCGTTCACGCGCACCGTCAGGTAGCGGATGACGTCCTCGTTGATGCGCATCGTGCGCTCCATCGCGTCGATCGCTTCCGGCGGCGCATCGATGTTCATGAAGTAGTAGTGGCCCTTGCGATTCTTCTTGATTCGGTACGCAAGGCTGCGCAACCCCCAATACTCGGTCTTGGCGATCTCGCCGCCAGCCTCCGTGAGGATCTCGCGGAACTGCTCGGCAAGGCCGTCCACCTGTTGGGACGAGATGTCGGGACGCGCGATAAAGGTGCTCTCGTAGAGCGGCATGCGGCGCTGTTCTCCTGAGTGTCGGTCGCGGCGCGTAACGGGTCGCCCGCCCCGCTCCAACGGGGCGGCAGACCCAGGCGGCGGACTATACATCATCATTCTTGCATCGCAAGCAGTGCTGCGGCCCCTTCGCTTGACAGGTCTCGGGCTGCGTGGTGAGTAGCGGCGCGCAAGTTGGGCTTGCAAGAGCGCGAAAGTCCCCCAGATGACGACGGCCATCATCTTTCCCGGACAGGGCTCGCAACAGATCGGTATGGGCCAGGACCTGCACGATGCCTTTCCGGCCGCGCGCGCCGTGTTTCAGGAGGTGGACGAGGCGCTCGGCGAGCCCCTCTCGCGACTCATGTTCGAAGGCGAGGAGAGCGAGCTCACTCTGACGCGGAACGCCCAGCCCGCGCTCATGGCGGTCTCGGTGGCGATAATTCGCGTGTTGGAGGACGATGGCGCATGGCGGCTGTCCGATCGCGCCGCCTTCGTCGCCGGCCATTCGCTGGGTGAGTACACGGCGCTCGCCGCTGCGGGCTGCCTGGCGCTGGGTGATGCGGCGCGCCTGCTGCGCCTGCGGGGCGAAGCGATGCAAGAGGCGGTGCCGGTGGGTGCAGGCGCCATGGCCGCGCTGCTCGGCGCCGATCTCGCACAGGCCGAGGCGATCGCCCAGGCGGCTGCCGAGGGCGAGGTCTGCGTCATCGGCAACGACAACGCGCCGGGCCAAGTCGTGGTGAGCGGCACCGCGTCGGCGGTGGAGCGCGCGGTGGCGCTCGCGCCGGAGCACGGTATCAAGCGCGCCGTGATATTGCCGGTAAGCGCCCCCTTCCACTCGCCGCTGCTGGCACCGGCGGCGGAGACCATGGCGGCGGCGTTCGAGAGGGTCTCGTTCAATCCGCTGGCCGTGCCGGTGGTCTCCAATGTCACCGCGCGCCCGGTCCACGAGGCTTCCGACGTGCCGGCGCTTCTGGTGCGCCAGGTGACGGCGATGGTGCGCTGGCGCGAGAGCGTGCTTCACATGGCGAGTGAGGGTGTGGATACGTTGATCGAGGTCGGCGCGGGCAAGGTGCTCACCGGGCTTGCGCGCCGCATCGACCGGGGATTGGGCGCGAGCGCAGTCGGAAGGGTCGCAGACGTCGATGCCTTGTTGGGGCGGTCGGCATAGGCGGAACAGGCGCCAAAGGCAGCAGCAGGGAGCGGCGAGGGATGTTCGATCTGTCGGGAAAGGCGGCGCTGGTGACGGGGGCGTCGGGCGGCATCGGCAGCGCCATCGCCGAGGCCCTGCACCGCCAGGGTGCATCTGTGGCGCTCTCTGGCCGGCGCGCGGAAGCACTGGAGGCGCTCGCCTCGAAGCTCGGGGAAGGCGCTCACCCGGTGCCCTGCGATCTCGCCGACCGCGACGCCCTCGCTGCGCTGCCCGAGCAAGCGGCGGAGGCGCTGGGCGCACCCGCCATCCTGGTCCATTGCGGCGGGATCACCCGCGACGGGCTCGCGCTCCGCATGAAGGACGAGGACTGGCAGGAGGTGCTGGAGGTCAATCTCAGCGCCGGTTTCGTGCTCGCCCGCGCCTGCCTGCGTGGCATGATCCGCCAGCGCTGGGGGCGGCTCATCTTCATCACCTCGGTGGTGGGGACGACCGGCAACGCCGGGCAGGCGAACTACGCGGCCTCCAAGGCCGGGCTCGCGGGCATGGTGAAGGCGCTCGCCGCCGAGACTGCCGTGCGCGGCGTCACCGCCAACTGCGTCGCCCCCGGCTTTATCGAGACGGCGATGACCGACGCCCTGGCGGACGCGCAGAAAGAGGCTTTGCTCGGCACGATCCCGGCCGGGCGCTTCGGGGAGGGCAGCGATGTCGCCGCCGCCTGCGTCTACCTCGCGAGCGAGGAGGCCCGCTACGTCACCGGGCAGACGCTCCACGTCAACGGCGGCATGGCGATGATCTGAACGCGGCCCGCGCCGACGGGCGCTCGGTCTTCCTAGCCCGCCTGTTTGCGGCCGGGCTTTCCGGCGCGGATGGCGAGCACGCCGGCAACGACGATCAGCACCGCGCCCGCGCCCATGAGCCAGTCCACGCCCTCGCCCCAGAAGAGCCAGCCGAACACGGCGGCGAAGACCACCGACGTGTAAATGAAGGTGCCGACCCGATCGGTCGGCGCAATCAGGCTGCCTTTTGCGAAGAGGACGTGGGCGGCGGTCGAGAACACGCCGAGCATGATCAGACCGGGCCAGGCTTCCGCCGGCGGGAGGGTCGGGTTCATCAGCACCGGTGTGAGCGTGACCAGAATGCCGATGAGCGCAAAGTAGACGGCGATGCGGAAGGGGTCCTCGTCGGCCGGCATGCGCCAGATTGCGACGGCGGAGAGCCCGCCAAGAATGCCGGAGACCAGCCCGATCAAGGCCGCGAACTGGAAGAACTCCGTTCCCGGCTTGAGAATCAGGGCGACGCCCGCGAAGCCGATCAACACCGCCGCCAGCACCCGGCCATCGAGCGCGAATCGGAACAGAAGAAAACCCAAGACGGGCACGAAGATGGGCGAGCTGAAGTTGAGCAGCACCGCTTCGGCAAGCGGGAGCACGCTGACTGCGTGGTAGTAGCAGAGCAGCGCCGCCACCAATGCCACCCCGCGCATCGCCATGAGCCCCCGATGCGCCGGGCGCATCGACCGGGGCCAGTGCCGGATGACCCAGGGCATGAGGATTGCGAGGCTCAGCACGTTGCGCCAGAACAGCACCTCGAAGCTGGAAAGGCTCGCCTCCGCCATCTTGATGCCCATGCCGGCGAGGGCGAACATCAGTCCAGCCGCCGCTACGAGCACGGCACCCAGAATCACGCGCCCGCGTCCGGGAATGCCGCTCGAGTCTGCCTGTAGTTCGCTCATCGCAGGGTGCGGGACGGTGTGTTCGGTGCTTCTCTCATGGTTTACGGGCCGGCTTCAGACTTGAATTGGCGGTCGTACCAACGCCATCTTCCGAGCGTATGGAGTATCGCCGAAAAATGTGTTACCTAGCGCCGCGTCCGTCCGTCCGCGCGGCACGGTCCGTTTGCGATTCGGGAGCCGCACGGGGCCGCTGTCCGCCGGTTGAGACCGGCGTAGCCGTTCACGCAGTCCGACGAGGGAAGGTTACATGAGCGATAACGATATCGCCGCGCGCGTCAAGAAGATCGTCGTCGATCACCTTGGCATCGAAGAGGAAAAGGTGACCGAGAATGCGAGCTTCATCGACGATCTCGGCGCGGACAGTCTCGATACGGTCGAGCTCGTGATGGCCTTCGAGGAGGAGTTCGGCTGCGAAATACCCGATGACGCCGCCGAAAAGATCCTCACGGTGAAGGACGCCATCGACCACATCGAGCAAATCACCTGACGGGACGGCCAGAGGGGCCGATGGCGCGGACACAGCCTGCGCGAGACCCCAATAGCTGGAGAGCAATGAATGCGCACCGCTGACCCGGGGCGCAGAGTGGTGGTCACCGGCGTCGGCATGGTGTCCCCGCTGGCCAACGGCGTTCGCTTGAGCTGGGAGCGGCTCCTCGCCGGGAACTCGGGCATTGCGCCAATCGAGGGGTTCGATCCCAGCGATCTGCCGGTCAAGATCGCGGGCGAGATTCCCTCCGGCGACGATGAGGGCGCGTTTCGCCCGGCGGACATCGTATCCACCAAGGACCTGCGCAAGATGGACGATTTCATCGTCTACGCGCTTTGTGCCGCGGTGGAGGCGGTGGAGGATTCGGGTTGGACGCCCGATGACGAGGAGAGCCTGGAGCGGACCGGCGTCATGATCGGCTCCGGAATTGGCGGGCTCAAGACCATCGAGGCGGCGACCGTCATGGTTAATGAGAAGGGCCCGAGGCGGCTCAGCCCCTTTTTCATCCCGTCGAGCCTCATCAACCTGGCCTCGGGCCACGTGTCGATCCGATACGGCTTTCGCGGGCCCAATCATTCGGTCGTGACAGCGTGCTCGACCGGGGCGCATGCGATCGGCGATGCCTCGCACCTCATCCTGCGCGGCGATGCGGACGTCATGGTCGCCGGCGGGGCGGAAGCGGGCGTTTGCCACCTCGGCGTTGCCGGCTTCGCGGCGGCCCGCGCACTCTCCACCAACTTCAACGACACGCCGGAGCGCGCATCCCGCCCCTGGGACGAAGCGCGCGACGGGTTCGTGATGGGCGAGGGCGCCGGCGTGGTCGTGCTGGAGGAGTACGAGCACGCGAAGGCGCGGGGCGCGACGATCTATGCCGAGGTCCTCGGTTACGGCATGAGCGGCGATGCCCACCACGTGACCGCACCGGCGCCGGACGGCTCGGGCGGCTATCGCTCCATGGCACACGCGCTCAGGACCGCGGAGCTCAACAGCGACGAGATCGATTACATCAACGCGCACGGCACCTCGACGCCGCTCGGCGACGAAATCGAGCTCGGCGCGGTCAAGCAGCTCTTCGGCGAGGACGCCGGGCGAGTCTCGATGTCGTCGACGAAGTCGTCGATCGGGCATCTGCTCGGTGCGGCGGGCAGCGTGGAGCTGATCTTCTCCATTCTCGCCATCAACCACGGCGTGATCCCGCCGACACTCAATCTCGACAATCCCTCGCCGGGCTGCGATCTCGATCTGGTGCCGCACGAGGCCAAGGAGCGCAAGGTCGAGCGGGCGCTGTCGAACTCATTCGGGTTCGGCGGCACCAACGCCTCGGTCATCGTAGGCCGGCTAGCCTAGGGGGCGGGCAATGAGGCGCGCCCTCCTATGGCCGCTCACGGGCGTGGCGGTCGTGGTGGGCCTCGCCGTCGTCCTGGCGATCGCAGGCTGGCTCTTCGTCCATGGCCGACTCGACTCACCGGGGCCCGCGCGCGACGAGCGAACCGTGGTCTTGCCCCAGGGGTTAAGTGCTTTCGACATCGCGGACGCACTGGAGGAAGCGGGTGTCATCGACGATCCGCTGCTCTTCGTCGCGGGCCTCTGGATCGAGGACAAGCAGCACGCACTCAAGGCCGGCGAGTACGTGTTCGAGGCACTGGTCACACCGCGCGGCGTGATGGAGAAGCTGGTCGCGGGCAAGACCGTCGTGCACCGCCTGACCGTCGTCGAGGGCATGACCAGCACCGAGGTCGTGGCCGCGCTCAACGCGGCGTCCAGGCTCGAGGGCGAGATCGAGACGGTGCCTCCGGAAGGCTCGCTCCTGCCCGAGACCTATCATTACGCGCTGGGCGACAGCCGCGCCGGCCTCGTCGAGCACATGAAGAACGCCATGACCCAGCTTGTCGAGGAGCTGTGGCAGGCGCGCGACCCGACGCTCGCCCTCGATGACGTGCAGCAGGCGGTGGTACTGGCCTCCGTCGTGGAGAAGGAGACCGGCGTCGCCAACGAGCGGCCGGTGATCGCCGCCGTCTTCCTCAACCGGTTGCGCGAGAACATGCGGCTACAATCGGACCCGACCGTCATCTACGCGCTAACAGGGGGGAAGGGTCCGCTCGGCCGGGCGCTGACCCGGTCCGATCTCCGCATCGAGAGCCCTTACAACACTTATCGCCACAAGGGCCTGCCGCCCGGCCCCATCGCCAATCCGGGGCGCGCGGCGCTCGCCGCCGTGCTGAACCCGACCCAGACAGACGCGCTCTATTTCGTTGCCGACGGCTCAGGCGGGCATGCGTTCGCGAAGACCCTGGATGAGCACAACCGCAACGTCGCACGCTGGCGCGCCAAGCGTGCCAAGGCAAAGAAGTAGCAGCGGGAGGGCGATATGGGTGGCGCTTCCAGCACATCCAGCATGACGGGCTTTGCGCGGGCGAGCGGCGGCGACGGCGCGGTCGGCTGGAGCTGGGAGGTGAAGAGCGTCAACGGGCGGGCGCTGGACATCCGCTGCCGCCTGCCGCAGGGGATGGAGCGGCTCGACCCGGCGGTGCGCAACGCGGTGTCCGCACGACTTCGGCGAGGCAACGTCACGGTGGGGCTCAGGCTCTCGCAGGCGCCGGCCGCCGCGGCCATGCGCGTCAACCGGGCGTGGCTCGACGAGCTGATCGCGCTTGCCGCCGAGTATCGCGGGAGCGACGGCATCGCGCCGCCGCGCCTTGATGGCATGCTGGCGCTGCGCGGCGTCATCGAGGCGGCGGAATCGCCCGACGATGCCGAGCGCGCCCAGGACGACAGCGCCATCCTGGAGACGCTCGACGAGGCGCTCGCGGAGCTGGTGCGCGAGCGGCAGGCCGAGGGGGCTGCGCTCGCTGCCGCGCTGACGCAACGGATCGAGGAGATCGTGGCGCTCACACGCCAGGCCGAGGCGTTGGCGCCCACGCGCCAGGAGGCGCTCGGCGAGCGCTTGCGCGAGCAGGTGGGGGCGTTGATCGGCGCAGGCTCCCCCGTATCCGAGGACCGGCTGGTGACGGAGCTCGCGCTCCTCGCCGTCAAGATCGATGTGACCGAGGAGATCGACCGGCTCAAGTCCCACTCTGCGGCGGCGACGCGCCACCTGGGGGAGGAGGGGGCGGTCGGGCGCAAGCTCGATTTCCTGGCACAGGAGTTCAACCGGGAGGCCAATACGCTCTGCTCCAAGGCCTCCGATTCAGCGCTCACGGATGTCGGCCTCGCACTCAAGGCCGCCATCGACCAGTTCCGTGAGCAGGCGCAAAACGTCGAGTAGGCGGTGAGCGTTTCTACCGACAGTTCGGCTCTCGGGCGCCGCGGCCTCCTGCTGGTGCTGTCATCTCCTTCCGGGGCCGGCAAGACGACCATCACCCGCCGCCTGGTCGAGCTCGAAGGCGACGGAGTCGAAATCTCGGTCTCGCACACCACGCGGCCCAAGCGGCCGGACGAGATGGACGGCCGCGACTATCATTTCGTCGACGAGGCCGGCTTCGCACGCCTGCGGGAGCGCGGGGCGTTCCTCGAATGCGCGGAAGTGTTCGGCCACTGGTACGGCACCGCCCGCGACCCGGTGGAAAGCGCGCTCGATGCCGGCCGCGATGTCGTCTTCGACATCGATTGGCAGGGGAGCCAGCAGCTTGCCGAGGCGGTCGAGGGCGACCTGGTCCGTATCTTCATCCTGCCGCCGTCGCTGGAGGCGCTGGAGCAGCGACTAAAGCGCCGCGCTCAGGACCCGCCTGCAGTGGTCGCGGAACGCATGAGCCGCGCCGCTGACGAGATGAGCCACTACGACGAGTACGACTACGTGGTGGTTAACACCGCGCTCGAACGGTCCGTCGAGGAGGTGCGTGCGGTGCTCCGCGCCGAGCGGCTGCGCCGGGGCCGCCTGAAAGGGCTCGACCAATTCGTGCGCGGGCTTACGGCCGACACGAAGCCGCCTCGGGGCTGAGCCGGACGACTGCGCCGGCCACACCGTCGAGGGCACCGGGGGTAATCGCCAGCGCGAGCAGCCGGCTGGAATCCTCGAGGCCCGGCAGGCTGATCCCGTAGCGCGCCGCGCTCGTAAAGCCGAAGCGGCCGAGATAACTTTGTTCGCCCACCGCGACGACGATTGCATGCCCCTCTGCTGCGGCTTTTTTCAGCGCGGTCCGGACCAGGAGTCCGCCAATTCCGCGCCGTTCATGGGCCGGATCGACTGCAATCGGCCCGAGTAGAAGCACAGGTCCCGCATCACCGATCCGCACGGGCCAGTGTCGGATCGTGCCGAGGATTCGACCCTCAGCCTCCGCGACGAAGCAGAGGTCGTGCACGGGCGGGAGGCCTTCGCGCAGGCGGTAGGACGGGCGGGCCAGGCGGTCGGCGCCGAATGCGCGGTCCAACAGGGCCTCGATATGCGGGCCGTCCTGCGGCCCCTCGGTGCGAATAGAAGGCATGATGACGTTGCTCTCGACGACGGACGGACGTGATGATGGCGCCGCCGTGCCGGTGGCGCGGCGGTATCAGCCGTGTCGTCGTCGCTCGCGAGCGAAGCGCGTCATGGGAGGCTGACTAAGGCGTGCCGGACGCATTGGCAAGGAGAATTACAGAGCTTCGGAGTGTCGCATTGCCGCCCAAGCGCGTGCGAGCGCGCAGAACTCGGCGATCGAAAGCGTCTCGGCCCGCGCTTCGGGTGAGATGCCCGCGCTCTGAAGCAGCGTCAGCGGCTCTGGAGTGAGGCCGCGAAGGGCACGGCGCAGCATCTTTCTGCGCTGTCCGAATGCCGCACGGGTCACGGCATCGAGGGCGTCGGGGTCGGCCGGCGCGAGCGGTGTTGCGCGGGGCACCATGCGCACCACCGTCGAGACCACGCCCGGCGGCGGCACGAAGGCGCGCGGGCTCACGTCGAACAACCGCTCGCATGTGCAGAGCCACTGCGCCCGTACCGAGAGCCCGCCGTAGTCCCGCCCGCCGGTCGCGCTGATCCGCGCCGCCACTTCCTTCTGGAACATGAGGGTCATGCTCTCGATCCGCTCGACCCGTTCCAGCCATCGCAACAGGAGCCGTGTGCCGACGTTGTAGGGAAGGTTCGCCACGATCCCGATCCGGGCGGGCCCAAGAGTCGCGATGTCAAACGCGAGCGCGTCGCCCTCGACGATCTCGAGCCGATCGGGATAGCGCGCCGCGAGCTCTCCGAGCGCGGCCACGCAGCGGCGGTCCTTCTCGATCGCGACGACACTAGCTGCGCCGGCGTCCAGCAGCGCCCTGGTCAGCCCGCCTGGACCCGGTCCCACCTCCAATATGACAGCCGGGGTGCCAGGCTGGGCCGCCCGCGCGATTCTCCCGCACAGGCTGGGATCGAGCAGGAAATGCTGCCCCAGCTCCCGCCTGGGCTGCAGGCCGTGGCGTGCGATGACGGCTGAGAGGGGCGGCAGAGGGGCATCGCGCCCGGTGTTTGCCGCGTCTGCCGCTTCGGGGGCGCTGCCGCCGGTCAAATTCGTACGTCGATGAACGCCGATCGGTGCAGGTCGCGTACGTAGCGCCGCGCCAGCATCTCTAGCCTGCGCCCCGCGATATCCTGCCGGATCGCCTCCCGATCGAGCCCGGCGGCAGGCGTATCCGCGAGTACGGTGCGGCGGTCGATCAGCGAAACGATGTAGTAGCCGTCGAACGCCCGCACCGGAGGCGCGATCGATCCCGGTTCCAAGTCCGCAAGCACGGTCTCGATCTCGCCGGGGAGCTGTCCTTCGACTACCCAACCGATGTCGCCGCCGACGGCGGCGGTGGCGCTTTGCGAGAACTGCTGCGCGATCTGGGCAAAGCTGGCGCCGGCGCTCAACTGACGGTAGAGGCTCGCTGCAGCGCCGCGGACCTCGGCTTCCCGCCCGATCGAATCGACTGCCAGAAAGATCTCGGCCACACGGTATTCGGGACGACCCCGGTTGGCCTCGAGCCGGGCGATCGCCTCGTCGATCTCGCCCTCGCCGACCGAAACCGTCGCACCCAGGCGACCACGCACGAGCTTGGACCAGAGAATCTCGGCGCGCAGTTGCTTCGAGACGGACGCAACGTCCAGTCCCTGGCGTCGCAGAAACTCGTCGAGCGCGCCGGCCGGGATACCGTTGCGTTGCTCGACGGTCTGCCGCGCGTTCGCCAACTCCGCTCTGCTGACCATCAGCCTGTGGCGCTCGGCCTCTTGCACCTTCAGTCGCTCATCGATGAGCGAGCGGAGCACCTGCGGTGCCAGTTGTTGGCGTAGCTCCTCGCTGATCTGCAATCGGGACGACACGATGGCGATATCGATGCGCGCCACGAGATCGGGGACCGAGATCGCCTCGTTGTTGACCACGGCGGCGATCCGCACGGCACCCTGACCGCTCGCCTTGTCGACGGGCACGAGCATGATCGGCAGCAGCCCGAACAGCAGCAGAGCGGCGCGCATGAGCGGCAATAGTTTCATCGTTGCCTCAGCCGGCGTGCTTCAGATTGACGGTCAAGTGCCATACCGTGCCCGGCTCTACGTCCCGGTCGCGGGTGAAGGAGCGCGACACACCCGTGCCGATAACAATACATTCATCTTCATAGAAAAGACCGACTCTCCAATTAATGGAAGCGTTGTCTTCGAGGTCGCGCCGGGCCTCGGCGGAGAGCGTCCAATTCTCGAAGGGATTTGCCGTTAAACCCATGAGCGCCTCTCTGCCACCGGCAAAGTCCGCCATCATGCTCTCGGGAGGCCGGTCCACGTCGGCGAAGCCAAGCCGGGTGCGCAGCCACTCCGGACCGGCGGTAAGGTCGATTTCGTTGCGTCTGACGGTGAAGTCTCGGTGATCGAGACGGAAGCGCAGGGAAAAATCGAGCCAGGGCGACGGCTGCACGAGGATGCGGCCAACGTAGTCGGACATCTGATGTTCAAGGCCGCTGCCGGCCTCGAAGGGTGAATCCTCATCGGCCCGCGCGCTTTGGCCGATCAGCGCGGTCGCACGGCCACCGCCCGGACCGTAGAGGCCGAGGCGCACACCGTAATTCACACGCGGTCCGGTCTCGATTCGGTCGAGGCCGGTGTGGCGATTGGTGCTGAACAGATTGGTGTGATCGAACTCCAGATCTCGGCTGTCTTCGTTGGGAATGTCGGAGGGATTGCCGGCTTTGGGACTGATCACGCCTTGCACGATGGGTTCGATAAGATGTCGGAACGGTCCGATCCGCGTGATGAGCGGGTAGCGCCACTCGACCGCAAGCTCCGGCACGAAGCGCCCGGCCGCTTCGCTGCTCATAACACCGTAGGGCCCCAGATGCTTTGCCGGGGTATAGGAGTGATAGAGGTCGCCGCGCAGGCTCGCGTCGATGCGGAAGAGGTGACCGCCCGGCAGGATCGTCGGACGATGCCAGCCGCCGGTAATCGAGAGCCTCCGCGTGTCGATTCCGTCCAGGCGCTCCAATATCAAGAGGTTGGTGTCGAGTGTGGTGTAGCCGCCGGCATAGTTCGGTGCGCTCACCAGGTGCGCATCGAGCAAGGGGAGCACGATCGGGCTTTGGTCCCCCTGCTTGCCGGCCCGGAGACCCTGGAACGAATAGCCGGCGCCCGACAGGTAGCTGCGCCGGTGGAACCGCTCCGCAAACAGGGTCGTGACCAGATCGTCCTTCGACGAGATGCTGTAGCGGCGCAGATAGGTGTCGTCGAGTGCGCGCTCCAGATTGAAGCCCCATCGCCAGGTCTCGTCGATGTCGAAGAGACCATGGCCGAAGACGTGTCCCCGAATTCTGTCGCCGTCCTCGTCGGCGGTAAGGGCGCGGGTGAGGCTTGCATCGAAGGTGAACTGACCGTCCTGCGTGCGCTCGCGGTATTCGCCGGCCAGCACGGCACTTTCTAGGGCGGTGAACCGGGGCGCAAAGGTCACATCCCGATCAGGTGCGAGGGACCAGTAGTAGGGAATTGTCACCTCGGCGCCCAGGGCCGTAGAGCTGCTGTAGGACGGGCTAAGGAATCCGCTTTGGCGCGTCACGCTCGGATCGGGATGGCGGAAATAGGGCGTGTACAAGATCGGCAGGCCGAAGAACTCGAGTGACGCATCGCGGTAAGTGATGGAACGCTTCACCTGATCGTGGATCACACGCGCCGCCTTGAGTTGCCAGAGCGGTACCGGGGCGGGATCGTCGGGGCATAGTTCACACGGCGAAAACACCGCCTTCCGCATCACCGTGCGGGTGCCGTCGATGCGTCGGGCGCCGCTTGCAACGAGCCGCGACTGGTCCGTCAACAGCACACTCAGATGGTGAATCAGCCCTTCCCTCAAATCGCCGGTGAGCTCGACGGATTCGGCGAACATCACTTCGCCGGTGGGCTCCTGTAGGGCGACGTCGCCCGACGCCGTCACCACATCGTCGCCGCGCCGGTAATGGATGCGGGCGGCACGCAGCACGCGATCACCCTGGGCGACTTCTACATTGCCGGAGGCGATGACGGTGTCGGCGGCCTGATCGTAGGTCAGCTCATCGGCGGTCATCAGGAGATCGCCCGTCATGAGGTCACCGAGATCGGGCGCGGAGTCGCTTTGTTGCGCATGCACCTCAAGCGAGGACAAGGCCAGGAGGCACACGAAAACAAGCGGCACGAGGACCTTCATAATGCCGCCGCTACCCGTCCTCGAGGTGGAACAAGCCCGCAACGCCGAGCAACGTGAAAATGCCCGCCGGTGTCCACGCCGCAAGCACCGGCGGCAGCTTGCCGGAAAGGCCGAGGGCGAGCACGAGATCCGAAATGAAGTAGAGGAGAAAACCCGTGAGCAGTCCGGCCAGAACCAGCACCCAAGTGCCTCGCCGCGTGAAACGGAGCGAAAAGGTCGCTGCGATCAAGACCATCGCGCAAAGCAGGAGTGGGCCGGAGAGAAGCGAATGCCAATGCAGCCGGTGCTTCACCGAAGAGAAGCCGGAATCGTCCAGCACCTTTATGAAACCGGGCAACGCCCAGAAGGACAGGGTCTCCGGCGGCGAGAAGCTGTTCTGGATGCGCTCCAAGGTGAGGTCGGTCGGCAGGCGAGCGTTCGCCTGATGTCGGGCCGGCTCGTCCGGCGCGCTGAAGAGGGCATCTCGCAGGTTCCAGTACCCGTCCTCCAGTTGGGCCTCGGCGGCGTCGATCCGCCCGACGAACTGATCCTCCTTCTCGTACAGAAAAATTATCGTGTCGTAGAGCGTCATCGATTCCTGATCGATACGCTCGGCGTGAACCACCGATTGGCTCTCCGAATCTCCCTGCCTGAGCCAGATGCCGGACTTGGAAAGCTCCATGAGGCTCGATTTTCCGCGCAGGTATGTCGCATCCATCTGTTCGAATCGCGACGTCGTGGCCGAGGCGAGCGGGTTGACGACCGTCATGAAGAGGCCGCCCAGCAGCGCCGCGATGACGAGCGCCGGAAGCAGGAATTGCCAGACCGAGACGCCCGCCGCCCGCGCCACCACGAGCTCGCGGCTCCGCGTCATCTTCGCGAAGGTCACGATGCCGCCGACGAGCACGATGAAGGGCAACGCCTTTTGCGCCATGAAGGGGATGTGCAGCGATGCCATCTGGAGAACGGTCTCGATCGTCGCCGTCTTGTCCGGCCCGGAGGCGCGGCGCAGCAGCTCGATCGTGTCGGCAATGAGGATGGTCAACATGACGAGCAGGAACACGAGCGCGACGCTCTGCAGGTAGTGCCTGCCCATGTAAAGCGAGAGGGTGGATGAGAGACGCACGCGCCGCGGCTCCTACCCGCGCGCGCCCGGCCCAACCGCCGCACTGCGGCCGCCGAAGACGCGCGGCCAGCGATGGCGCATCAGGGCCATCGCCGCGACGGTCATGATAACCGGGTTGAGATACATGAGCGGGATGAGAGAGCTGTTCTTGGCGGTCGCGTTGACCAGGAAGAGGGCCACGGCCTCGAGCATGACCCCGGCTGCAATGGCCACCAGGATGCGGCGCCACTGGCCGCGGCGGTTCACATTGCCGGAGAGCAGCGCCGCGAGCCCGATGGTGGCAAGCGCATAGCCGAAGAGCGGAGAGACGATGCGATTGTGCGCTTCGGAGAGGAACTTGCCCCGCAGCCGCTCGGCGCCCTCGCTGTTGGGGTCGAGGAGCTCGTCGATGAACCGTTCCCGCGGCTCGCGCGAGCGCGTGCCTCCGCGTTGGACGAAGTCGCTCAAGTCCATCGTGTAGCGTTCGAAATTGAGCAGCGAGAGTTTCGACGAATCCCGGTCGATCCGCTGTCGGTGACCGTTAATGAGGATGAAGCGCGGCCCCTCGGCGGTCTGCACCAGGTTGCCCTGCTCGGCCATCATCGTGACCGGCCGTTCCTGCTCGCGGGCGTCGTGCACGAGGATGCCGTGGAGCGTGCCCCCTTTGCGCCCGCGGATGTAAACGGTGACACCCTCGGTCAGCGTGTTGAAGGTACCCTCCTCCAGGAGCAGCGCCGAGTGATCGCCGCGCAGAACGAACTGCCGCTCCTTGAACTCCCTGTGGCTGACAGGCATCACGTACATGATGATCGCGTAAGAGATGACGACGATGATCGTGGCCATCACCAGCGCCGGCTTCGCCAGCGACCATTGACTCACGCCGGCCGCGCGCAGGCTGACCAGCTCGCTGTCGATCGTGAGCTTGTTGTAGACGAAGAGCAGCGAGCAGAAGAACGCGATCGGCAGGATCGCGCTCAGGAATGTCGGCAGCACCAGCATGCTCATCAGCAGGAAGGTGCTGAACGACAGACCCTTGTTGACGATCAGGTCGATGATGCGCAGCGACTGCGACAGCCAGACGACCGCCGCAAGCCCCAGCGTGACGAGCAGGAAGGGACCAACAAGCTGGCGCAGCAGGTAACGTTGGTAGCGCGGCATGTCTCATTATAGCGGGTCGCGCACCGAAACGGGTGGATCCCGATGGCGGCGCTAATCGAGCGTGCCGCGTAAACTTTGACCGTGCCGAGACTTCCCGACTAGAGCGGCGGGCGGTGCCGGCTCCAATTTGTCGCCGCCTCGAAGGCCGCCGCCGCGCGAAACACGCGGGTATCGTCGTAGGTGCGGCCAACGATCTGCAGGCCGGTGGGAACGCCGTTCCGTGCGAACCCGGTAGGCACGCTCGCCACCGGGCACTGATTCATCATGTTGAAGGGATAGGTCAGCAGCCAGCCCAGGTGCGGCTCGACAGGCTTGCCGTTGATGGTGAAGCCGGGATCCATGTTGGTGTGGTCGGCTTTGACCGCCGGCACCGCGAGCGTCGGGCAGATCATGACGTCATAGCGCTCGAGGATCGGCGCGAGCTTCTGGTACATCCGGCCCCGCGTTTGGCTGACGCGCTCGTATTCGACGGCGCTGACGCGCTTCCCCTTCTCCACCAGATCGACCACCTTCGGGTCCATCTCGAAGCGCCATTCGGGGAGAAAGTCCTGAAGTCCGCTGGCGAACAAGACCTCGAAGAGCCGCAGATACTGGTTCAGCACGCCCGAGGTCCAGCCCAGGTCAACCTCCTCGACCTCGCAGCCGAGCTCGCGGAAGACCTCCACGGCCTTCCGCGTGTTCTCCCGCACCTCCTCGTCGACCTCGACGTAGCCGAGATTCGGCGAGTAGGCGATGCGCCAGCCCTCGATGCCCTCGTAGGCGAGCGGCAGGCGACCCCGTGTCCTGAGGGAGGCGATGTCCGCCTTGTGGGGGCCCGAGACGACGTTCTGGAGCAGGGCGGATTCGGCCACCGTGCGAGTCAGCACGCCGATCTGCACCAGGAAGGCGTGGGGTGCGGTGGTGTCGTTCGGGTTGCGGCCGTAGGGCGGCTTGAAGCCGAAGATGCCGTTGACCGAGGCCGGGATGCGGATCGACCCACCACCATCGCCGCCATCCGCGATCGTGGTCATGCCCGCGGCCACCGCGCCTCCACTGCCGCCGGATGACCCGCCCGGCGTGTAGTCGCTGTTCCAGGGATTGCGGCTCACGCCCCAGAGCGGGCTGTGGCTCGTCCCGGCGTAGCCGAACTCGGGCGTCGTGGTGCGGATGTGGAGGATCGCGCCGGCGCGCATGAGCCGCTCGGTCACCGGGTAGGTGTGATCGGGGCGGTTGTGCTCCATGATCTTGGAGCCAATCGTGGTGATCTCGCCCTTGATCGCGTGATAGTCCTTGCTCGCGAAGGGCAGACCTTCGAGTGTGCGCAGACGCCCGTCCGTCTTGCCGTAGCGGGCTTCGGCCTTCTTGGCCTGCTCCAGTGCGCGCTCGAAATAGCTGTAGGTGACCAGGTTGAGCGCCGGGTTGACCGCCTCGCAACGGGCGATCACCGCCTTCATCAGCTCGACCGGCGACAGCGTGCGCGCCTTGAACGCCGCGAGCGCATCGAGCGCACTCATGTAGCAAAGGTCGAGATCGGCGGCGGCCATGACGAACGCTCCCCTTCCTATTCGTTGCTGAAGGCCTCAAGCTCGTTGAGGTAGGCGAGGACGCGCTCGGCCGGCTCGACATCGCCGAACTTGGCGTCGATATCGAACAGGTTCCACTCCACGACCCCCGGTACCCGGTCACCCACGCCTTCCCGAACGACGATGGGACGGAAGCCGTCGGCGATCGCATCTTCGGCCGAGTGGCGCACGCAGCCAGCCATGGTGACGCCGGTGATGATCACCGTGTCCACCCGCTGGGCGCGGAGGTAGCCCGCGAGGTAGGTGCCGTGGAAGGCGCTCGCGCGCTTCTTCACGATCACCTGCTCGCCGCGCTCCGGCATCGGCGCGATGCGCTCGTCGATCGCTGCCTCGGGCGAGCCCTCGCGCAGGGTCTCGACCGGAATCTTCATGTGCCAGAGCCCGGTGTCGGCGTGGGGCCCGGTCGGGTCCTGATAGGCCGTCGTCGTGTAGATCACCGGAATGTTCTTTTCGCGTGCGGCGGCCAGCAGCTGCTGGTTGGTGGGGATGATCACCTCCATGTTGTCGCACGTGAAATTGTGTCCTGGTCGGGTCCAGGCATTGGCGAGGTCGATGATCAGGAGTGCCGGGCGGGTTCCGAACCCGATGCGCCGCTGAAATCCCCGCGTCTGGTAAATCTCGGAATCGGCGGCGAAGATCGTCTCGAGTGCCCGCCTGACTTCCTCGTCGCGTGTAAGCTCCGCCGTCATCCTGAATCCTCCTGCCGTGAACAGGCGTCGAGTGTAGCCGGCACGCCCACGGGTCGCCAGACGCGCCCGCTGCGGTTGTGGCGGACGTTCCAGGTCAAAGACGGTTGACCCTGGCGGTACGCGGCGCCTAAATGAGGTGCGGACGCTGATGGGCGCCCCGGGGGCCGGGTGGCAGAGTGGCTATGCAGCGGACTGCAAATCCGTGTACGCCGGTTCGATTCCGGCCTCGGCCTCCAGCTTCGCCGTGATCTGGCGCTCACGCACCGGCGCCGATCCCGCGTGGTGCCATCTTGGGACCGGCAACCGGGGCCATGGCGCAATCGTCGTAGCCGCCCGGCGGGTCTACAGTGGCTGCTGGATGCGATGATCCGCGAAAGGCCCCGACTCTCGGCAATGAGCACCCCTCTCTACGTCCCTCTCGACGACCGCGGTGTGGTCACCGTGGATGGTCCGGACGCCGGCCCCTTCCTCCAGGGGCTGATCTCCAACGATATCGAGAGTGTGTCCGATGAGCGCGGCATCTACGCTGCGCTGCTGACGCCCCAGGGCAAGTTCCTGCACGATTTCTTCGTTCTGCGGCAGGGGGATGGCTACCTGCTCGACTGCGAGGGGCCGCGCGTCGGCGACCTCGGGGGACGGCTGGTGGCCTACAGGCTGCGCGCCGATATCCAACTCGCGGACGCCACCGAGGATTTTCGGGTCGTCGCGCTCTTCGGCGGCGAGGATGACGGCGGCAAATTCGGCGTGCCACCCGGCGAAGGCGGCGCGGCGCCCTGCGAAGGCGGCACCGTCATGCGCGATCCCAGAGGCGCGGCGCTCGGGCTTCGCGCGGTCCTGCCGCGCGGCGTGGACCTCGCGTTCCTGGAACAGGCGGGCTTCGCCAAGGGCCACATCGCCGATTACGAGCGCCACCGCATCGCCCACGGCGCGCCCGACGGCAGCCGTGACATGGAGGTCGGCAGGGCGACACTGATGGAGTGCGGCTTCGAGACGCTGAACGGCGTCGATTTCGAGAAGGGCTGCTACGTCGGCCAGGAGCTGACGGCGCGGACCAAGCATCGCGGCCTGGTGCGCCGGCGCCTCGCGCCGGTTGCGCTGCAAGGGCCGCTGCCGCCGGCCGGCACGCCGATCATGGCGGGCGAGCGGGAGGTGGGCGAGATCCGCTCAGGCCTGGACGATGCCGCGCTGGCGGTCTTGCGCCTGGAGAGGATCGCAGCGGCTGCCGAGGCGGGAGAACCACTCACCGCAGGCGAGGCGCGGGTTATCCCTCCCGATCTTCCTTGAGGGCATCGGCGTCCCCGCCCCGCGCGATGGCGGCCTGGGCTGCGGCGAGGCGCGCCACCGGCACGCGGTAGGGTGAGCAGGAGACGTAATCGAGGCCGACGTCTTCGAAGAAGGCGATGGAGTCCGGGTCGCCGCCATGCTCGCCGCAGATGCCGAGCTTGAGGTCGGCGCGGGTTGCCCGGCCGCGCTCTGCGGCAATGCGCACCAGCTCGCCCACGCCTTCCGGGTCGATGGTGACGAAGGGGTCGCGCGGCAGAATACCGGCCCGCTCGTAGTCGCCGACGAAGCTCGCCGCATCGTCGCGCGAGATGCCGAAGGTCGTCTGGGTCAGGTCGTTGGTGCCGAAGCTGAAGAAGGACGCGCTCTCGGCGATCTCGCCGGCGCGCAGCGCCGCGCGCGGCAGCTCGATCATGGTGCCGATCGCATAGGCGATCTCCGCGCCGGTCTCCTGCACAACCGCCTCGTGCACGCGCTCGATCGCGTCCTTGAGGATGTCGAGCTCGCGCCTGGTCGCCACCAGCGGGATCATGATTTCGAGCTCGACCGGCTGCACGCCGCCGGCCTCCGCCGCCGCCTCGAAGATGGCGCGCGCCTGCATCTCGTAAATCTCGGGGTAGGAGATGCCGAGGCGGCAGCCGCGGTGCCCCAGCATCGGGTTGATCTCGTGCAACTGCGCGATGCGCGCGCGCAGGGCCTCGAACGTGACCCCGGCGGCTTGGGCGACGCTCGCGATCTCAGCGTCGGAGCGGGGCAGGAACTCGTGCAGCGGCGGGTCGAGCAGGCGGATGGTCACCGGGAGGCCCGCCATGAGGCAGAAGAGCGCGGCGAAATCGCTGCGCTGCGCCGGCAGCAGCTTGGCGAGCGCGGCGCGGCGGCCGTCCGCATCCGTCGCCACGATCATCTCGCGCACTGCGACGATGCGCTCGTCGTCGAAGAACATGTGCTCGGTGCGGCAGAGGCCGATCCCCTCCGCGCCGAAGCGGAGCGCGGTCTCGGCATCCTCGGTCGTCTCGGCGTTGGCGCGGATGCGCAGGCGCCGCGCGCGGTCCGCCCAGCCCATCAGCGTGGTGAAGTCGTCGGAGAGCGCGGGCTCGATGGTCTGCACCGCGCCTTCCAGCAGCTCGCCGCTGGTGCCGTCGATGGTGACGACATCGCCCGCCGCGATCACCGCGCCTCCTGCCCGGCACTCCCGCGACGCTTCGTCGATGCGCAGCTCGCCGGCGCCGGTGATGCAGGGGCGCCCCATGCCGCGGGCGACCACGGCAGCGTGGCTGGTCATGCCGCCCCGGCTGGTGACGATCCCGCGTGCTGCGTGCATGCCGTGGATGTCTTCCGGGCTGGTCTCGGTCCGCAGCAGGATCACCGCCTCGCCCCGCGCGGCGCGGTCCTCGGCCTCGTCGGCGTCGAAGACGACCTTGCCGCAGGCGGCACCCGGCGATGCCGGCAGGCCGCGCGCCAGCACCCGGCGCGGCGCGTCGGGGTCGAGGGTGGGATGGAGCAGCTGCTCCAGCGCAAGCGGGTCAACCCGCGTCAGCGCCTCCGCCTCGCTCACCAGGCCCGCTCCTGCCATGTCGACGGCGATCTTCAGCGCCGCCTTGGCGGTGCGCTTGCCGGCGCGGGTCTGCAGGATCCAGAGGGTGCCCTGCTGCACCGTGAACTCGACGTCCTGCATGTCGCGGTAGTGGCCCTCGAGCCGGCCGAGCGCCGCGTTGAGCGCGGCGAAGGCCTCGGGCATGGCCCGCTCCATGGAGGGGCCCTCGGTGCCGCTCACCGCACGCCCGGCCTCGCTCACGGCGCGGGGAGTGCGGATGCCGGCCACCACGTCCTCGCCTTGGGCGTTGACCAGATACTCGCCGTAGAGCGCCGCGTCGCCGGTCGACGGGTTGCGGGTGAAGGCGACGCCGGTGGCGCAGTCATCGCCCATGTTGCCGAAGACCATGGCCTGCACGGTGACTGCCGTGCCCCATTCCGCCGGGATGCCGTGCAGCCTGCGGTAGGTGACGGCCCGGGCATTCATCCATGAATCGAGCACCGCGCCGATCGCGCCCTTTAGCTGCGCCCGCGCGTCCTGCGGGAAGTCCTGGCCGGTCTCCTCGCGCACCAGCGCCTTGTAGTCCTCGATCAGGCGGGACCAGTCGCCGGCCTCCATGTCGGTATCGAGGCGGTAGCCCCTGGCTTCCTTCTCCCGCTCCAGCAGCTCCTCGAAGGCGCGGTGACCGACGCCGAGGACGACATCGCCGTACATCTGGATCAGGCGGCGGTAGCTGTCGTAGGCGAAGCGGGCATCGCCGCTCGCGCGCGCGAGGCCGTCGGCGGTCGCGTCGTTGAGGCCGAGGTTGAGGACGGTGTCCATCATGCCGGGCATCGACGCGCGGGCGCCGGAGCGGACGGAGACCAGCAGCGTGCGGTCGGGGTCGCCGAAGCCCGCGCCTGCGATCCGCTCGATATGGGCGAGGCCCGCCTCGATCTCGGCATCGAGGCCGTCGGGTAGCGCGCGGCCTTCGGCGTAGTAGGCATTGCAGAGCGCGGTGGTGATGGTGAAGCCGGGCGGAACGGGCAGGCCGATGGCGGCCATCTCGGCGAGGTTGGCGCCCTTGCCGCCGAGCAGCGCGCGCATCCCGGCGTCGCCGTCCGCCTCACCCCCGCCGAAGCGGTAGACCCACTCGGCCACGGCCTAGTATCCCGCCCCGGACACGCACTTCGGGGACGCTATTCTTCTCTCGTCATGCCCGGACTTGTTCCTGGCACCCACGTTCTTTGTATCGACCGCACAAACAAGCCGTGGATGGCCGGGACAAGCCCGGTCTTGACGAATAGGGGGGATGCCGGAAGCAGTCTGTTTCCGGGCCACGGCTCAGCCCTCGATCTTCGAGAAGTCGGCGACGCGATCCAGCGTGCTTCGAATTTGCGAGAGCATCAGCAACCGATTGTGCCGCAGTTCGGGCTCATCGCTATTGACAGTGACGTGGTCAAAGAAGGCATCCACGGGCTCGCGGAGTTCGGCCACGAACGCCATAGCGTGGTCGAACGCCTCGCGCCTCAGCGCCTTGTCTGCGCGGTCGCGGGCAACTGCAATGCGCTCGTGGAGGGTGCGCTCCTCCGCCTCGGCAAAGAGCGACGGATCGGGTTCACCTTCATAGCGGATGCCGTCCTTCCTCTCCTCGATCCGGAGGATATTGGCGGCACGGCGATAGGCAGTAAGCAGATTAGCGCCGTCCATATCGAGCAAGAACTTGAGCGCATCAACGCGGGCTAGCAGACGCACCAGATCGTCCTCGCCGCTTACCGCGAAAACCGCGCCGACGAGATCGTGGCGCTCACCCTTGTCGCGCAGGTGCACCCTAAGCCGGTCGGCGAAGAAGGCGAGCAACGCGTCGCGCGTGGCTTCCGGCCCCGGCTCTTCGGGCAGTGTGTCGAGATAGCCGTCACGTGCGGCTTGCAGCGCCTGACCCAACGGGAGGCGCAACCTGTTCTCGATGATGAGGCGAATCGTGCCAAGCGCGGCGCGGCGGAGCGCGAAGGGGTCCTTGGAGCCCGTTGGCCGTTCGCCGATGGCGAAAAAGCCGGTGAGAGTATCGAGCTTGTCCGCAAGAGCCACCGCTACACTGACCGGCGCCTCTGGGCAATCATCGCCCGGCCCCTGCGGTGCATAGTGTTCGCGGATAGCTTCGCAGATGGCGGCGCGGACCTCCGGCGCCTCTTCGTCGGGCTCCGCCAGAAAGCTTCCTATGAGCCCTTGCAGATCGGGAAACTCGCTCACGGTCTCGGTCACGAGGTCTGCCTTGCAGAGGAGCCCCGCTTTTTCTGCGAGGGAAGGATCGTCGAGCCTGATCCAGTTGCACAATGTGAGCGCCAGATTCGCGATGCGCTCGGCCTTATCCTTCATGGAGCCGAGGCGGGCGTGGAAGACGACGCCTTCCAACGCCAGGACGCGGTTGGTAAGCGGCTCTCGCTCATCCTGACCCCAAAAAAAACGCGCATCGGCGAGGCGGGCACGTAGCACCCGCTCGTTCCCGGCCACGACGGCGGCGCTCTCGTCTGCAGTCTGGCTATTTGCAACCATCAAAAAGCGGGGCGATGGTATGGAGTCGTACGTGAGCGGCCCGAAATAGCGCTGGTGGGTGCGCATGGCGGAGCGCAGCACAGCGTTCGGCAGTTGCATGAAAAGCTCGTCAATAGTGCCCATCAGTACCACCGGCCATTCGCTCAAGCCTGCGTTTTCCGTCAATAGCCAGTCATCGGAGACGAGGGAAAGGTCCGCATTCGCGGCTAGCGCTGCGGCGTCTTCCGCAATCTTCTGAGCTCGCTGCGCTGGGTCCAGCATCACCTTGGCTAATTCGAGCGTCGCCACGTAGTCGTTCACGTGTCGGATGATGAGTGGGCCGGATGAGAGGAAGCGATGGCCGAGCGTCGTTTGTCCGCTTTCGACCGTGCCAAAGCGGAAGGGCACGACCTCATCGTTCAACAGGCAGAGGATGGAGCGGACCGGGCGCACCCAGCGCACGCCGCTCTCGTCCCAGCGCATGGACTTGGGCCAGGAGACAGCAGCTAGTGCCTCGGGCACAAGCTCGGCGAGGAGTTCGCCGGTGGGGCGTCCTTTTACCTGTTTGACGGCGAACCAGACCGGGCCCTTGGGTGTCTCCCGCTGCTCGCAGTCGTCGAGCGTGAGCCCCGTGGACTTGAGGAACCCCGCAATCGCCTTCTCAGGTGCATCGACCCGCGGCCCCTTGCGCTCCACCGTGATGTCCGGCTGCACCGGCGGGAGGTCGGGCACGATCAGGGCGAGGCGTCGCGGCGTGGCGAAGGTCTGTGCGCCCTCATGGGCGAGACGGGCGTCCTCAAGCCGAGAGCAGATCTGCTTCTCAAGCTCTCGCATCCCGCCCGCCTGCATCCGCGCCGGGATTTCCTCCGAGAGCACCTCCAGCAGCAGATCGGGCATAACCTACGCCGTCCCCGCCAGCCAGGCCTCGCAGCAGGCCTTGGCCAGAGCGCGGACGCGGCCGATGTAGGCGGCGCGTTCCACCACGCTGATCGCGCCTCGCGCGTCCAGCAGGTTGAAGAGATGACTGGCCTTCATGCACTGGTCGTAGGCCGGCAGCGCCAGCGGCTTCTCACCTCCGAGCAGGGCGGCGCACTCCGCTTCCGCGTCCTCGAAGTGGCGGCGCAGGCGGTCGACATCGGCGTGCTCGAAGTTGAAGGCCGAGAACTCGCGTTCGGCGCGCAGGAACACGTCGCCGTAGACCGTGCCGTGGCCGTCCCAGTCGAGGTCGTAGACGTTGTCGACCCCCTGCACGTACATGGCGAGGCGCTCCATGCCGTAGGTGAGCTCGACCGGGACCGGGTCGCAGTCGATGCCCCCCACCTGCTGGAAGTAGGTGAACTGGGTCACCTCCATGCCGTCGCACCAGACCTCCCAGCCGAGACCCCAGGCACCTAACGTCGGGCTCTCCCAATCGTCCTCGACGAAGCGGATGTCGTGGGCGTGGACGTCGATGCCGAGCACACCCAGGCTGCCGAGATACTGGTCCTGCACGTCCTCGGGCGCGGGCTTCATGATTACCTGGAACTGGTAGTAGTGCTGGAGCCGGTTGGGGTTCTCGCCGTAGCGCCCGTCGCCGGGCCGGCGCGAAGGCTGCACGTAGGCCGCGCGCCAGGGCTCAGGGCCCAGGCTGCGGAGCGTGGTCGCGGGATGGAAGGTGCCGGCGCCGACCTCCATGTCGTAGGGCTGCAGGATGACGCAGCCCCGCTCGGCCCAATAGGCCTGCAGGCCAAGGATGAGCGACTGGAACGACCGGTCGCGGCTGTTGGCGTCCATCGAAGGTCGGCGATTCGGATGAATGGGCGGGCGGACAATGCCTCCCGCAAGGGCGGCGGTCAACCGCGCGGATGCCCCGCGGCCGCCGCGGAAGCGCGTGCGTTAGCGGTGGTTGTCGTCGATGTTCTGGTGCTCCTCGTGCTCGAGCGGCTCCGGGGCCTTGGCCTTGGCGCGCACCCGGCCGATTGCCTTGAAGCCGAACCAGACGGCCGCAATCAGCACCACGAGGATAAGCAGTTTCATCGGGCTGAACATGTTTTGGCTCCCATCGCCCAACGCGGCGCGCGGCACCCGCAGCAACAGACCCGCCGCCCCGTTCAGCCTCCACTCTGATGCGCCCGTGCGGGCAGGTCAAGCCTTGTCTAAGAAGGGTGGGATTGACGGTGGGGCGGCGTGCGGCCATCGTCCGCCCCGTGCCGCGACGCATCAGTATCGTGATTCCGACCCTCGACGCCGCCCAGGTGCTCGGCGCGACCCTTTCCGGCATGGCGCACGGCA
Source organism: Alphaproteobacteria bacterium (assembly GCA_965207055.1). Taxonomy (GTDB): domain Bacteria; phylum Pseudomonadota; class Alphaproteobacteria; order UBA828; family UBA828; genus WTGU01. Next base: position 147,823 of record CBDBLP010000003.1, read on the forward strand.
TCGCGCGGCTCGAAGAACGCGGGATGGCGGCAGAGGTCGTGGTCACCGACGGCGGCTCGCGGGACGGCAGCGCCGACGAAGCCCGCCGCCACGGCGCGCGGGTAGTCGAGGCAGAGACCGGTCGCGGCCGGCAACTCGCGGCGGGCACGGAAGCGGCGGAGGGCGCGTGGCTGCTCTTCCTCCACGCCGATACGCGCCCGGCAACGGGCTGGGACGAGGAGGTGAGCGCCTTCATCGCCCAGCCGGCCAACCAGGGCCGCGCGGCCTGCTTCCGCTTCGCCCTCGACGACCGGGCCGCCGCCGCGCGCCTGCTGGAGCGGCTGGTGGCGCTCAGGTGTTGCCTCTTCGCGCTTCCCTACGGCGACCAGGGACTCCTGATCCATCGCAGCCTTTACGAGGCGCTGGGCGGCTTCCGCCCTCTGCCCATGATGGAGGATGTCGACCTTGTGCGCCGGATCGGCCGTCGACGGCTCGCCTACCTGGCGACGCCAGCGGTGACCTCGGCCGTGCGTTTTCGGCGCGCGGGCTACCTGCCCCGCATGCTGCGCAATTTCTGCTGTCTGCTGCTCTTCATCTTCGGCGTGCGGGCCGAGACGGTGGCCAGGCTCTACGGATGAGGTCCTCCACCCGCCAGCTCGCGATCTTCCTCAAGGAGCCGAGGCTCGGCCGGGTGAAGGGGCGGCTCGCCCGCGATGTCGGGCAAGCCGAGGCGTGGCTCTTCTACCGGCGGCTGGTGCGCCGGGTGCTGCCGCCGCTCGCCCGCGATGGGCGCTGGAGCGCATGCCTCGCGACCGCGCCGGACCACTGGCTCGGGCAGGAGCCCTTCTGGCCCTTTGCGCTCCCATGCCTGCCGCAGGGGCGGGGCGATATCGGCCAGCGCATGTTGCGCGTGTTCCGCAGCCTGCCGCCGGGGCCCGCGATCATCGTCGGCAGCGATATACCGGACCTGGCGCCGGAGCACGTGGCGCGCGGCTTCGCGGCGCTGGGCCGGGCCGACATGGTGCTGGGGCCTGCGGAGGACGGCGGCTACTGGCTGATCGGGCTCGGGCCCCGCGCACGGACGATCGACCCCTTCAGGGGCGTGCGCTGGTCGAGCCCGTGGGCGCTCGCCGATACCGAACGGGGGTTGCCTGCGGGCTTTCGCCTCGCGCTGGTCGACCGCCTCGCCGATGTCGACGACGGCCCTGCGTACTGGAGTTGGCGGGCGCGGGCGAACCAGGCTTTGCGTCCATGCACTCAGGCGAGTGGGACGTTCGATCCGCGCACTCAGGCGAGTGCGACGCACTCGATCTCGATATCGAACTCCATGGGCCAGGACGCCATGGCGACGAAGGTTCGGGCCGGCGGGTCCTGAGGGAAGTAGCGGCCGTAGATCTCGTTCACGATCCGGTAGTAGGCGGCGTTGGTGACGAAGACCTGGCACTTCACCACGCGGTCCAGCGATGACCCTGCGCTCTCCAGCGTGTGCTTCAGCACCTCCATCACCTGCTCGGTCTGAACGTCGATGCCGCCCTTCACCATGGCGCCTGAGTCGAGGTCCAAGGGCGGCAGGCCCGAGACGTAGAGGAAGCCGCCTGCGCGCACGCAGGGCGAGAGCGGCACGCCGATCTTGCGCAGCGCGTCGGACAGCTTGGGGATCTCGACGATTTCCTTCTCCACCTTCTCCTCCTCTCAGGACTCGACCGGTTGATTCAGGCAGCGCCTCTCTACATGGCGCGCGCGCCAGGCTTTGCGGGCGCGCGACGCTCGGTTTCCTGTAGGCGCGGCATCAGCTCGACCAGGTTGCAGGGCCGCCAGCGATAGTCGAGCTGGTATTGCAGGATCTTGTCCCAGCCGTCCTTGCAGGCGCCGGGGGAGCCCGGGAGCGCGAACAGGTAGGTGCCGCCGGCCACGCCGCCGGTGGTGCGCGACTGCATCGTGGACGTGCCGATCAGGTCGTAGCTGAGCTGGCGGAAGAGCTCGCCGAATCCCGGAATATCCCGCTCGTAGACGTCGTGGAAGGCCTCGGGCGTCACGTCGCGGCCGGTCACGCCGGTGCCGCCGGTGGCGATCACCACGTCGACCTCGGGGTCGGCGATCCAGCCCCGGAGCGCGGCCACGATCTCGTCCCGCTCGTCGGGAACGATGCGGCGGTCGGCGACGCGGTGGCCGGCACCTTCGATCCGCTCCACCAGCACCCGGCCGGAGCGGTCCTCGGCCAGCCCCCGGGAGTCCGAGACCGTGAGCACCGCGATGTTCACGGCGCGGAAGGGCCGCTTCTCGTCGATCCCGATCATGGCACCCTCTCTCCCTTCTTCATCTTGTCCTCGATCTCCAACAGGTCGCGCCAGACTTCGCGCTTCGCAGACGGCGTGCGCAGCAGGTAGGCGGGGTGAAAGGTCGCCGTGGCCTGGATCGCCCCCTCCATTCGCGGCGTCGAGAAGGGAAACCACTGGCCGCGCAGGCGGGTGATGCCCTCCCGCCGGTTGAGCAGGGCCTTCGCGGCGATGCCGCCCACCAGCACCAGGATGCGGGGCGCGATCAGCTCGATCTGGCGCTCCAGGAAGGGCTGGCAGATGGCGAGCTCCTCGGCGGTGGGCGAGCGGTTGCCGGGCGGCCGCCAGGGCAGCATGTTGGTGATGTAGACGGCCGACCGGTCGAGCCCGATCGCCGCCAGCATCCGGTCCAGCAGCCGGCCCGCCGGCCCGACGAAGGGGAGGCCCTGGCGGTCCTCCTCAGCGCCCGGCGCCTCACCCACGATCATCAGCGCGGCCTGCGGATTGCCGTCGCCGATCACGGTGTTGGTCGCGGTGCGCTTCAGCGCGCAGCCGTCGAAGGCGCGCACCGCCGCCACCAGCTGATCGAGGCTGGTGCAGGCGCCGGCGATCTCCTGGGCGCTCCAGGTCGCATCGCCCGGCGGGAGCAGCGATTCGGCTGGCAGCACCGGCTGAGGGCGCGCGGGCGCTGCCTCGCGCGCAACCTCGGGCTCGGGCGCGGCGGCGATAGGAGTCGGCGGGGGCTTGGCCGCAGCCGCCAGCGCATCGGCCGCTTCCCGGTAGCGATCGCGCGGCGCATGGTCGATCGCCTGGTCGACGCCGGCGAGCGTGTACCACTCCAGAAGCGCCCGGATCGCCTGGTCACCGCTCATCGCCGGCACGATACCAGACCCGCTCCCGGCGGGCGATTGCATCCCCCGCGCGTGCGGCCCAGGATGGTCCAGGAAGCCATACGCATTCGGCAGGGAGAGAGGGATGAGCGACTACGAGATTTTCGACGCGGGCGATGTGGTGCTGCAGAAGGGTGCGACCCTCAGGGACGCAAAGCTCGCCTACAAGACCTACGGCACGCTGAACGCCAAGAAGGACAACGTCATCATCCAGCCGACCTGGTATTCCGGCCACCACACCGACGTGGAGTGGACCATCGGCGAGGACCAGGCCCTCGATCCCAGGCAATACTTCATCATCGTGCCCAACATGCTGGGCAACGGCCTCTCGTCGTCGCCGAGCAATACGCCGGCGCCCTACGACAAGGCGCGCTTCCCCAACGTCACGGCCTGCGACAACGTGCGCCTGCAGCACCGGCTGGTGACCGAGGTGTTCGGAATCGAGCGGATCAAGCTGGTGACCGGCTGGTCCATGGGCGCGCTCCAGACCTTCCACTGGGGCTGCCTCTACCCCGACATGGTGGAGCGCATCGTGCCGACCTGCGGCTCGGCCAAGTGCTCGCGGCACAACTTCGTGTTCCTGGAGGGCGTGAAGGCAGCGCTCACCGCCGACGATGCGTGGAAGGGCGGCTGGTACGAGAAGCCGCCCACCAAGGGCTTGCGGGCCATGGCGCGGGTCTATGCCGGCTGGGGCTTCTCGCAGACCTTCTACCGGGTGGAGGAGGACCTCAAGCTCGGCTTCTCATCGCTCGAGGACTTCCTGGTGGCGTTCTGGGAGGGCTTCTTCATCCACAAGGACGCGAACAACCTGCTCACCATGCTCTGGACCTGGCAGAACGGCGATATCGGCGACAACGAGATCTACGGCGGCGACTTCAAGAAGGCGCTCGCCGGGATCAAGGCCAAGGCCATCGTGATGCCGGGGCGCACCGACCTCTACTTCCCGCCGGAGGACAGCGAGATCGAGGTCGCCAACATGCCGAACGCCGAGCTGCGCGTGTTCGAGTCCTACTACGGCCACTTCGCCTCGAGCTTCCTCAACCCCGCCGACGTGGCATTCCAGAACGAGGCGATCAGGGAGATCCTGGCGAGCTGACCCGGAATTCACGCCCCGGTCGCGGCCAGAGCGCCGCACGAGACGCCCGCGAAACAAGAATTTTATGCGGGATTCGCCGGGATAAGTGGGATTCGAGTGGGATAAGCGGGATTCTGCCCGACAAGCGGCCGCTGATCCCACATGTTGCGGTCCGTTCGTTTTCCCCTTGCATGGCGCGATCCTGGCGCGCGATCTGCGCTCGGTACACCGCACCATGTTCCGGGGATTCCGGCGGGGCTACCCTCGGCCGATGAAGGGCATCGTCGTCGCCATCACGGTCATGAACTGCACGTTCGCGTCGAGCGGCAGGCGCGCCATGTAGACCACCGCCTGGGCCACGTTCTCCACCGCCATCGTCGCCTCGGATGCGACGGAGCCGTCGGCTTGCGGCACCCCCTGGCTCATGCGCTGGGTCATCTCGGTCGCCGCGTTGCCGACGTCGATCTGGCCGCACGCGATGTTGTACTTGCGCCCGTCGAGCGAGGTCGAGCGGGTGAGGCCAGTCACGGCATGCTTGGTCGACGTGTAGGGCGCGGAGTTGGGCCTGGGCACGTGCGCCGAGATCGAGCCGTTGTTGACGATGCGCCCGCCCATGGGCTCCTGCGCCTTCATGATGCGAAAGGCTTCCTGGGTGCAGAGGAAGATGCCGGTGAGGTTGGTATCGACCACCTGCTGCCACTTGTCGAAGCGGAGGTCCTCCAGCGGCACGGGCGGGGCGCTGATGCCGGCATTGTTGAAGAGCAGGTCGAGCCGGCCGAACGCGGACTTCGTCTCGGCGAAGAGCGCCGCGACCTGGTCCGGTTTGCCGACGTCGCAGGTCACGGCGATCGCCGTGTCCGCACCAGCGCCGGCCTCGGCGATGGCCGCCTCCAGCGTCTCCTGCCGGCGGCCGGAGAAGACCACTGTCCAACCGTCGGCCAGCAGCCCGTGGGCTGCCGCCTTGCCGATCCCCTGACCCGCGCCCGTCACGAGGGCGACCTTGCGATCCGCGTTCATGGATGATGTTCCCGCGCTTCTGCCGCCAGAGGCGGCGTGCATATCGGTTTCGAGGCGCCGCGTATAGCATGGCGTCCAGGCATCGCGAAATCGCTTCCAAGCATCATCGTGAGCGCTTGCGCGTGCGGAGGTCGTGGCAGCCCGCGACCTGGCGCGGGTCGGTGCCGTCGGGGAAGAGCTTCACCTTCTGCACCTTCTGCGTGCTAGTGACCGGCAGCGTATCGACGAAGAGCAGATAGCCCGGCGCCTTGTAGTAGGCGAGGCGCTCCAGGCACACGTCCTGCAGCGCCGCCGCCGCGCCCTGATCCGCGCCCGCCCCCGACGCCGGCACGATGCAGGCCATCACCTCCTCCTGCCGCAGCTCGTCGGGCACGGCGATCACCGCCGCCTGGGCCACCCGCTCGTCGGCCTGGAGCACGGCCTCGACCTCGGCGGCGGCGATGTTCTCGCCGCTGCGGCGGATGATGTTCTTCTTGCGGTCGACGAAGCAGAGCATGCCGTCGTCAGCCTGGGTCACGACATCGCCGGTGTGGAACCAGCCGCCACGCCAGGCCTCGTCGGTCGCTTCCGTGTCCTTGAGATAGCCGGAGAAGAGCCCGCGCCTGGGATCGTCGCCGGCCATGCGCAGCGTGAGCTCGCCCGGAACGCCCAGCGGCACAACAAGATTCTCGTCGTCGACCACCCGCACCTCGCAGCCCGAGAGGGGGCGGCCGAAGGCGCGGGTGTCGATACGCCGGGGCTCGACGCTCGCCCAGGTGGGCATCGCGACTTCGGTCATGCCCCAGCCCTCGATGAGCGGGAAGCCGAAGCGCGCCTCGAAGGCCTCGTGATGCTTGGGGTCGATGCCGGCGCCGGCGCCGAACTTCACCGCATGGGCGCGGTCCTCGGGTCCCGGCGGCAGGCTGAGCAGCAGCGGCGGCATGATGCCGAGATAGTGGATGATTGTGGCCCGGGTCGAGACCACGTCGGCCCACCAGCTGCGAGGGTGGAAGCGGTCGGCCATCACGATGCAGCCGGCCGCACTCAGCATCGCCATGCTGCCGATGGCGAGCGCGTTGGCGTGGTGGAGCGGCAGCGGATTGAGCAGCCGCTCGCAGCCCTCCTCCAACGTCATCAGGCCGCCCGCTTCGCGATACCAACGCGCGGAATTGAGGAAATAGCGGTTGGTGAGGATGCAGCCCTTGGGCCGTCCCGTGGTGCCCGAGGTGTAGAGCAGCGCCGCCTCGTCATCGATGCCGGGCACCCTGCCTTGCCGCGCACCGCCCAGGGGCGCCGGCAGCCGGGCCGGGAGGGCGGCGGCATCGACGATCGGCACCGCATGCTCGCAGAGGCGAACTGCGGCCTCGACATCGGCCAGCCGCTCCGGCACCGAGACCACCAGGGCAGCCTCGGAATGGTCGATGAGATAGACCATCTCGTCCTGCCGCCAGGCCGGGTTGATGGGCACGATGGCGCAGTCCAGAGCGTTGAGCGCCCACCAGTGCAGGTGGAAGTCGGGCCGGTTCTCCAGCAGCAGCGCCACGCGGTGGCCGCGGCCGTAGCCGGCTTCGCGATAGAGAGCGCCGAGCGACGCCACCCGCTCGCGCGCCGCGCGGTAGCTGATCTCGACGCCTTCGGGATGGTACGCCCTGCCTGCCATGGGCGGGGCGCAGAGGCAGCCGCCCTCCGGCACCCTGCCCGCCGCCGCCTCGAACAGCTCGAACACCGTCTCCGTCATCGCCGCTCCGCTTGCCGCTCCGTCGGTGGGCGCATACGTTGTCGCCGGTTCCGCCATGACATGAGAGTCGAAGGATGGGCAGGTTCTACGAACCCGATCTTGGCCGCAATCCGGACGATCCCTTCGCGCGAGACGCCGAGGGAAAGCTGATCCGCCGCGCCTTCTGGCTCGACATGAGCGACCGCTCGCTGGTGCTGGCGATGACGCAGGGCGTCGGCGCCGCGCTCAGCAACGACCACAAGCGCGCTCACCTCGCGGATATCGGCCGCGCCCACGTGATCGACGACGTCTGCGTCCAGGAGATATTGCCGCCGGAGAGATAGGTGGCTAAGGCTCCGCCGGCGTCGCCGGCTGGCGCCTCGCCGCGTGGATCAGCAGCGCGACCCCCGCCAGCATCAGCGCCGCAGCGGCCCAGACATAGGCGCTGTGGCTCTCCTGAAAGAAGAGGATGCCCCAGCCGAGGCCGGCCACCACCACCACGTAATTGAACTGCGAGAAGAACACCGGGCCGGCGGCGCGGACGATGATCAGGAAGGTGATGTACATGGTGATGGTCACGCCGGCGGCGCCCAGGATCGCGAGATCGGCGGCGGTGTCAGGCCCCGGCACCACGTAGGTCTCGCCGAGCCCGATCATCACCGGCGCCAGCATGATCGCTGCCGCCGTCACGATGCCGCTCGCAAAGGTGAGCACCGGTGTCTCCGGCGGGTCGATCAGGGCCGCGAGATTGTTGGTCAGCGCGAACGAGGCGGGCGCCAGCAGGGCGAGCAGAAACCAGACCACCATGCTGGGGTCCGGCAGGGAAAAGGTCGGAATCGCCATCAGCAGGATTCCGCCCACCCCGCACAGCACGCCGATCAGGCTCAGGGCGCGCACCCGCTCCAGCCGCAGCGTCAGCGCGATCAGATAGGTGATCGGCGGCGAGAGGATCACCACCATGGAGAGGATGCCGGTCGGCAGCTTCGGCGCGAGCCAGGTCATCAGCGCGACCGGTGCGGCGATGCCGAAGAGCCCGAGCACGAAATAGGCCTTGAGGTGCCGGGCCTCCAGCCGCGGCAGTGCCCGCCGCCACGCGGCGACGATCAGCAGCAGGACCGCGGCGCCGAGGGTCTGCCAGAAGGTGAAGGCGAGCGGCGGCGTCCCGGCGTCCACCGCGATCTTGTTCATGGTGAAGATGAGCGGATAGACCGCCCCGATCGTGAACAGCAGGAAGATCGGGAGAGAAAGCGGCCCGCGGCGCCGCATCAGGCTTGTGATCTAGGGAAGGTAATGACTATTGGGCGGCGGCGGCGCGTCGGGGTTCCACCAGGAGGCAGTCGTCGCCGAGGGGCTCGACCGGCGCGAAGTCCCGGTGCGCGATGTACTCCGGCCGCTTGAAGCGGCGGATCGCGTTATCCACACGGTTGGCCGAGAAGTAGACCGCAAGCCGCCCCCAGGGCGACATGTTGGGCGCGGAGCCGTGCACCAGATTGCAGTGGAAGAGCAGGGCTGCGCCGGGCTCGCCCTTGGGTGCGACGATTCCGCCCTCCGCAACCAGCTGCTCGATTGTCTCGTTGTCGACCGTCCAGAGCGGGTAGCTCGTGGTCTCGATGTCGTGGCCGGCCTCGATCCGGCCGCGCCGATGCGAGCGCGGGATGAACATGAGCGGCCCGTTGAACTCGTTCACCGGGTCGAGGAAGACCGCGAGGTTCATCGCCTTGGGCTCCGGCATGAGGTCGTCCCGCGACCAGGTGCCGTAGTCCTGATGCCACTGCCAGACGTCGCCGTCGAATGCGGCCTTGGCGTTCACCTTGAACTGGTGGATGTAGACCGGCCCGCCCAGCACCTGCATCGCAGGCTCGACCAGGCGCGGATGGCGCGAGAGCCGCCAGTAGATGTCGCTATAGGTGTGGACGCCGAAGGCGGTGCGCACCGCGCCGCTGTGCTCGCGCACGATTTCCGGCCCCTTGCGCGCGAAGACGGCCGGCAGCGCCGCGCGCAGCGCCGCAGCCTCCTCGGCCGAGAAGAGGTTCGGCAGGAAAAGAAATCCCTCGCGGTCCAGGGTCTCGCACTGTTCGGCCGAAAGCTTCATCGCCCGCTCCCTCCTGCGGCTCAGACGCAAATTGCGCCCAGAGCGGCGGGTGCGTCAAGACGCCGGATCGGATGCCTTGGCCTGCGGCGCGGCCGGCCGGTTGACCAGGAAGAGGCCTGCGAGCATGAGCACGAGCGCGAGCCAGATCCAGTAGCTGTGGCTCTCGCCGAAGAAGAGCACGCCCCAACCGATGCCGGTGAGCGGGATCATGAAGTTGACCGTGGTGAAAAACACGGGGCCGGCGAGGCGGATGATCTCGACCATCAGATAGAAGACCAGCGCCGTGACGCCTGCCGCGGCGGCCAGCGCCCAGTCGCCGTCGCTCATCGGCCCCTCGAACCACCACCACTGACCGGTCGCCGCCATCACCACGAACATGAAGACGGCGCCGGTCGCCAGCATGCCTCCGGCGAGCGGCAGTGCGCCGTCAGGCGGCGGCTTGAGCCACGAGATGATCAGCGCGTTCGCGACATAAAGCACCGCTGCCACGAAGCTCAGCAGCACCCAGGGCGCCATGTCGGGAGTGGGCAGGCTGGTCTCGGGCACCACCACCAGCGCCACGCCGCCCACGCCGAGGACCAGTCCCACGGTGCGGATCGCGCGGAAGCGGTCCATGCGAAGGAGCGCGGCGGCCGGGTAAGTGAGGATGGGCGTGAGCGTCGCGCCCAGCCCGAGCACGCCCGCCGGCACCTTGGGCGCGACGAAGGCCAGCACGGTGTAGGTCATGCCGAAGGAGATCGTGCCCAGCACGAGATAGCCGCGCATGTGCTCCCACGAGAGCTTGGGCAGCGTGCGGAACACCGCGCCCAATGCCAGCAGGATGAGCGCGGCGCCGGTCCCCATCCAGAACACGTAGGGGATGAAGGGAATGCCGTCGGTCGTCGCCAGCCGGTTGAGCGAGTAGAGCATGCCCCAGCCGAGGGCCGAGACCGCCAGCAGAACCGCTGGCCAGAGGAGCGCGTGTGCGCCGCCGCGCGGCTCGGGCCCCGTCACGCGCGCCCCTCCTGCGTTACAGCCTCATGCCGAGCATCCGGCCCTCGTAGAAGGCCATGCTGGCGGTGCGTGCCGCGACCATGTCGCTCACGGCGTGGACCTCGATGGAATCGTCCGCAAGCGCGCGGGCGAGCGTGTCGTCGACCGTGTTGGTGGTCGCCAGCACGAGGCTGTCGGCCTCCACCTGCCGCTCATCGCCCGTGTGAAGGCTCGCGATGGTGGCCGTGTTCCCCTCCCAGCGGGTGAGCGCGTGGGTGCAGATCACCGTGACGCCCAGCTTCGCGAAGCGTTCGCGCGTGCTCGGGCCAAGGTGCGAGACATCGAGCGCCTCCGCGGCTTTCTCTGACGCCGTCACGACGGTCACGGCGTGGCCGCGCTCGGCGAGGTGGAGCGCGGTGCCGGAGGCGGGCCACCAGCCGTTGAGGTCGTCGAGCAGGAGGACCCGTGCGCCGGGCCGGGCGGTGCCGTCCAGAACGTCGTTCGCGGCGCAGACATTCTCCTGGTCGACGCCGGGAAGGGCATCGACGTGCGGGAGCGCGCGCTGGAAGCCGGTACGCGTCGGCACCGAGCCGGTGGAGAGCACGACCGCATCGGCCCCAAGATCCCGAACGGTGTCGGCGGTCATCTCCGTGCCGAGCTCGACCCGGACCTGCAGCTTCTCCAGCTGGGTCCGGTACCAGCCAAGCAGCTCGTCGATCTCGTCCCGCTCGGGCTGCGCGGCGGCGAGGCGGAACTGCCCACCGAGCTCCTCCGCCTTCTCCGCCAGCGTCACGCGGTGCCCGCGCGCCGCCGCCATGCGCGCCGCCTCCAGCCCGGCGGGGCCCCCGCCCACCACCAGCACGTGGCGGGGCGTCTCGGCGGGCGGGGCGCTGTCGCCATCCCACGCGAACTCCCGACCGGCCGAGGGATTGACCAGGCAGGAGATGTGGTAGTCCCGCATGCGCCGGCCGAGGCAGAGCTGGTTGCAGGAGATGCAGGGTCGGATGTCCTCCGCCCGGCCCTCGCGCGCCTTGTTGGCGAGGTGCGGATCGGCGATCTGCCCGCGCACGATGGAGACCAGATCGCAGCAGCCGCTCGCGATGGCGGCCTCGGCGCGCGCCGGAGTCTTGACCCGCGCTTCGGCGGTGACGAGCGCGTGCTTGACCACCTGCTTGATGGCGGCGGCGTCCTCCGTGCCGAGCGGCGCCGCGTAGTGGAAGCCCGGCACGATCGCCGTGAACCTGTTGATGTAGCTGCCGGTGCCGCAGGAGAAGTAGTCCGCGAGGCCGCGCTCGTCGAGCCAGGCGAAGATCTCCTGCTTGTCGGCCATGGTGAGGCCGCCGGGGTAGGGCTCAGGCCCGGAGACGGTCATGCCGACGATGAAGTCCGGCCCGCAGGCCTTGCGAATGCCGTCCGCGATCTCGGTCACGAAGCGCAGCCGGTTCTCCAGGCTGCCGCCCCAGGCATCGTCGCGCCGGTTGGTCAGCGGCGACCAGAACTGGTCGATCAGGCAGGAATAGCCGGCGAAGAGATCAACCCCGTCGAAGCCGCCCTTCTGGTCGCGCACCGCCTGGTCGATGAAGGCCTGGATGAGCTCGCGGATTTCCGCCTCGCTCATGGCGTGGCTGCCCCAGGGGTCGTGGTGGCTGACCTGGCCGGAGGGGGACCAGTAGGGCGCCCAGGAGTTGTCCTGATCGCCGTGGGCACCCACGTGATAGATCTGGTGGCACATCACGGTGCCGTGGCTGTGGCACTCGTCGGTGATCTTGCGGAAGTGGGGAATCACCGCGTCGTCGGCCATGAAGTTGCCGCGCGTGAGGATCGCCGTCGGATGCGGCGGGGTGGGCTCGACCACGATCATGCCGGCGCCGCCGCGCGCGCGCTCCCGGTAGTAGCCGAAGTGCCGGTCGGCCGGCAGCCCGCCTTCCGCCATGTTCGCGGTGTGCGCGCCGAAGACGATGCGGCAGCGAAGCGTATGCCCGCGCAGGCGCGCAGGCGCGAAGAGGTTCGGGAAGAGTCCGGGCTCCGTCATCGCGCTCCCCTAGCGGTTTCGGCCGCGTGCGGGCACGACCCGCCGCCCGCGGCGTAGCCAGCAACGATATCACCATCTGTACCGGCAGGTTTTCGTGGACATCGCGGCGATGGCGTGACATCAGGCACCCACCATGACCTGCGAGAGCGTGAGCTTCTACAGCGAGGGCGTGCGGCTCGAGGGCGATCTCTACCGGCCCAAGGGTGCAAGCACGGACCAGTTGCGCGCCGGCATCGTGCTTTGCCACGGCTACACCGGCGTGAAGAGCCTCTATCTGCCCGACAACGCGCGGGTGCTGACGGAGGCGGGCTACGTGGTGCTGACCTTCGACTACAAGGGCTGGGGCGCGAGCGAAGGACCGCGCGCCAGGCTCGCACCCTTCAGCCGCGTTGCCGACGTGCAGGCCGCGCTCACCTTCCTCGGGACCCGGCCGGGGGTCGACCGCACCCACCTCGGCCTCTACGGCACCAGCTACGGCGGCGCCACGGTGATCTGGACAGCCGCAATCGACGAGCGCGTGCGCTGCGTGGTGAGCGTGGTCGGCGTCGGCGACGGGCGGCGCTGGATGCGAAGCGTGCGCCGGCCGGACGAATGGCACGACCTGCTCGAACACGCGCGCGAGGACCGGGAGCAGGCGGTGGAGAGCGGCGAGTCCGCCCTCGCCGAGCGCGACGAGATACTTCTGCAAGATCGCGCGTCCGCTGCGCTCTCGGCGGCAGCGCGGGCCAACAATCCCGACGCGGTCTCGACCGTGCCGGTCTCCTTCATCGACGAGACGCTTTCCTTCCACGCCGACTGGGTGGTGGGGAAGATCGCCCCGCGCCCCCTCCTGCTCATCACCACCGAGGACGACCGGCTGGTGCCGCCGGAGGAATCGCAGTCCCTCTACAAACTCGCCGGCGAGCCCAAGAAGCTCATCGTGCTCAAGGGCTACGGCCATTACGACGTCTATGCCGAGCCCGCGTTCGGCGAGGTCATGGCGGCGACGCTCTCGTGGTACCGGGCGCACCTGCCGGCACAGTCGCTCGACGCTCCATCGACAGGCTGATCCATGACCGAGCCCGTGACAATCAGGCTGGAGCCCTCCGGCGACAGCTTCACCTGCGGCCCGGGCGAAAGCATCCTGCGCGCTGGCCTCGCGGCGGGCCTCGCCATGCCCTACGAGTGCGCAAGCGGGAGCTGCAGCTCGTGCAAGGGGCGGCTGATCGAGGGCAAGGTGGATCACCTCTGGCCCGAGGCGACCGGACTGAGCGAGCGCGACCGGCGCAAGGGCGACCGCATCCTCTGCTGCCAGGCACGGCCCCAGGGCGACTGCACGGTCCAGGTGCGCCTCGGCGAGGTGGAGGGCGCGCGGGAGGAGCCCAGGCCTGCGCCCTTCTCCGCCACCGTCGAGACGCTGGAGAGCCTGGTGCCGGGCGTGATCGCGTTCAGCTGCCGGCCGGCGCAGCCCGTGCCCTTCCTGCCTGGGCAGTACGTGCTACTGCAGGTGCCGGGCGGTCAGCGTCGTGCCTTCTCGATGGCCAACACCGAAGCCGAGACGTTGGACTTCATCGTCAAGGAGAAGCCGGGCGGCCATGCGTCCCGCTATCTCTTCGACGAACTTGCCACAGGCGACACGGTGAGCCTGGAAGGGCCCTACGGCCGGGCCTACCTGCGCATCCCACCGGAGCGGGAGATCGTCTGCGTCGCGGGCGGCTCCGGGCTCGCGCCGATACTCTCGGTGGCAAAGGCTGCCATTGCCGATCCGGATACGCCCGCCGTGCGCCTCTTCTTCGGCGCGAACACGACCGAGGAGCTCTTCATGGTGGACGAGATGGAGGCGCTCGCTGCCGCGCAGGATCGCCTCTCGCTCACACTGGCCGTCCGCGACGGCGCCCCAGGCGCGGCCACCGGCCTCGTCGGCGATGTCGCGCTGGCAGCGATGGAAGAACTCGACGACTGCGACTTCTACATGGCCGGCCCGCCCGGCCTGATCGACGCGCTGCTCCGCCCCGTCATGCGCAGCCGCAAGGTCCGACCCGAGCGCATCTTCTTCGACCGCTTTTACTAGCAGTCTGTCGGACTTTGGGGTGATGTTCAGTTAGCATCCGGTTATGAGCAAGTTTGTGGACTGCGGGCGGGACCAGGCGTTTCTGCTTCCGCCCGATCTTCGGGACTGGATTCCGGAGGATGATCTGGCGCACTTCGTGATCGAGGCGGTCGAGCGCGTCGACATGAGCGCCTTCAAGGTGAACCGTCGCGGCACCGGCTCGGCGCAGTATCACCCCCGGATGATGCTGGCGCTGTTGATCTACTGCTATGCCAACGGGATCTTTTCGAGCCGTCGGATCGAGCGCGCGACCCGTCGCGACATCGGGGTGCGCTTCGTGGCCGCCAACAGCCATCCCGATCATGACACGATCGCGACCTTCCGACGCGACAACCTGGCGGCGGTGGGCGAGAGCTTTCTTCAGGTTCTGCTTCTGGCCAAGGAGTTGAAGCTGGTGAAGCTGGGGGTGATGAGCGTGGACGGCAGCAAGTTCGCGGCCAATGCGAGCAAGCATCGCTCGGTCAGGTATGACCGGGCGGGTGAGCTGATCGAAGAGTTGCGTCTGGAGATCGCCGCTCTGATGGAGCGTGCCGAGGCGGCGGACGATGGTGCTGGCGAGGACCCGCAGGCGCTGCCCAGGGAGATCGCGCGGCGGGAGGCTTTGTGCGCGCGCTTGGACGCGGCGCGTCGGCGTCTCGAGGCCCGGGCCAGGGCGCGCGCGGAGGCGGAGCGGGTGGCCTACGAGGCCAAGGTAGCGGCACGCGCCGGGCGCAAGGGCCGGGCCAAGGGCAAGCGGCCGAAGCCGCCTGAGGGGACGCCGCGCGGGGACGAGCAGAGCAACCTGAGCGACCCGGACAGCCGGCTGATGCGCAAGAGCAAGAGGCACGAGTTCCGCCAAGCCTACAATGCCCAGGCGGTTGTGGATGCCGGGGGCTCTCAGCTGATCGTGGGCGCCCGGGTCAGCACCTGCGCCAGCGACCGCAACGAGTTGGTAGCAGATATCGAGGCGATCGCGGCCGGACTGGGCCGGCCCGAGACGGTACTGGCGGACAACGGCTATGCCAACGGTGCGGCGGTAGCGGCGCTCGAAGCGAGCGGCATCGAGGCCCTGGTGGCGACGGCTGCGCAGCGCCGGCGGCGGCGCCACGACTTCCGCCCGAGCGGGGCCGGGACGGCGGTGAAGGAAGCCAAGGCCGACTGGCTCTGGGAGATGGCGACCAAGCTCGATAGCGAAGAGGGCCGGGCGCTGTACAGGCTGCGTCAACAAACCGTCGAGCCGGTGTTCGGCGTCATCAAGGCGGTGCTCGGTTTCACCGGCTTCTCGCTGCGCGGCCTCGACAAGGTGGCCGGCGAGTGGACCCTGGTGGCGCTGGCCTACAACTGCAAGCGCCTGCACAAGCTCACGCTGTCGATGGCGTCGTGACGGCGTTCCTGGCCCGACATCTCGATGCCAATGCGTCGACACGGCCCACCAGTGCCGGAAATCAACGTTTCAGCGATCGCCTCAAACCCGTCCTCGCCGTCTCATCCAATCCCGACCGTGCCGCCCGCAGACAAAGGTCAAATCACCAAAAACCGACCCCAAAGTCCGACAGACTGCTAGGGTAGGCCATGCGCGACCGGGGAGGGGCGCGGGGCACGCGCCTCGCCCGTCGGACCTTCTGCGCCGCCGGAGCGGCGGTGCTCTTCGGCCTTGCGGCCCCTCCCGGTGGAGCCGGGGCCCGGACCTTCCTGGAGGACACGGAGCGCCGCGTGCCCATCCGCAATCTGTGGACCGGCGAGAAGCGCGATCTGGTCTACTGGCGCGACGGCACCTACGACCGGCACGCGCTCGACGCCTACAGCTACCTGATGCGCGACCGGCGTAACGGCGAGGTCGAGCCGATCTTCTACGGCGTGCTCGACCAGCTCTTCTTCCTGTGGAAGGCGCTGGACAGGCCTGCGCGGATCGACCTCGTCTCGGGCTTTCGCTCGACCGGAACCAACGCATTTCTCCGCGCCACCTCCAGCGGCGTCGCCCGCAGCTCGCTGCATACGATCGGCATGGCGGCGGACATCAGGATACCCGGCCTTGCCACAGAGGCGGTGTGGCGCACGGCGGTCGACTTGCGCCGGGGCGGCGCCGGCCTCTACCGCGGCTCGGACTTCGTCCACGTCGACGTGGGCCCGGTGCGAAGCTGGGTCCATGGGGAGCGAGCGCCGTCTTCCCGGGCGGTCTCGGAAGACGTGGCGATGCCTCCCGATCGTCCCGATCGCTTTCGACCGCCGGCCTCAGGCGAGGTCGTGCTTCCGCCTGAGCGTCCCGATCATCTCCGCCGTCATGGCGGCTAGGTCGTAGCGCGGCTGCCAGTCCCACTCGGCGCGGGCGGCGCTGTCATCCATCGAATCCGGCCATGAATCGGCAATGGCCTGTTTCAGCGGATCGACCTCGTAGTCGATCGTGAAGCCGGGCACGTGCCGGCGGATTTCCGCCGCGAGCTCTTCGGGTGTGAAGCTCATGGCGGTCACGTTGAAGGCGTTGCGGTGGCGGAGCCGGCTGGGATCGGCCTCCATCAGGTTGATAATCGCGGCCACCGCATCGGACATGTACATCATGTCGAGGCGGGAATCGGGGCGCAGGAAGCAGGTGAATCGGCCCTCGCGCAGCGCCTCGTAGAAGATGTGCACCGCGTAGTCGGTGGTGCCGCCGCCCGGCAGCGCCTCGTGCGAGATCAGGCCCGGCAGCCTGAGCCCCCGCGTATCGAGCCCGAAGCGTGCGTGGTAATAGTCGCCGAGCAGCTCGCCCGCGACCTTGGAGACGCCGTAGATGGTATTCGGCCGCTGGATCGTGTCCTGCGGCGTATTCTGCAGCGGCGTGCCCGGCCCGAAGGCGCCGATGGAGCTTGGGAAGAACACCGCGCAGTCGTGCCGGCGCGCGACCTCCAGCGCGTTGGCGTAGCCGCCGAGGTTGAGCGCCCAGGCCTCCTCCGGCTTCTCTTCGCCCAGCACCGAGAGAAACGCCGGCATGTGGTAGATGGTGCCGATCTCGTACTTCTCGGCCACCGCAGCGATATCGCCCGGCTTGGTGCAGTCGACGATCTCGAACGGCCCGCCCTCGACCACCGCCCCCACATCCCGCCGCCGCCAGCCCGAGGCAATGACATTGTCGGCGCCGTGGCGTTCCCGAAGCTCCGGCACCAGCTCCACGCCGATCTGCCCGAGCGCGCCGGTAACGAGGATCTTGCGCATGGGCCGAGGCTAAGGGGTCGTAAGCCGCCGGTCCAGCCCACCACTGTGATCAAAAGAAGCGGTCGAAGAGCACGCGCTCGGGTCGGACCTTGCGGCTGAGCATGACCGTCCGGAGCGGTGTGTCGATCGAACCCGGTCGCGCCGAAGGGTCAGAGGATGGAGCAGGCTGTTCGGTCCGACCACTCCCGGCTTCTGGACACGGCGGCACCGATTCAGGACGCTACGGCCAGGGTCGCACCTCAGCCAGCTGCAGGAATCCGTCCTCAGTTTTCGCGGGCACCGAATTCCAGTAGGGTTCCGAACAGACCAAACCGGCCGTGAACCGCGCCTGTCACCTGCCGTCTGCGCAAGCAGGGGGACTTGTGCTTCGCAAGCCGAAACGGAGGAGGTCGCATCCCATGTACAGATTCGCTCTCGCAGTTGTAGCCGCCGCCACCATGGCCTTCGCGGGGACTGCCAGCGCCCAGGAGGACATGCCATTCGCACTTGACTGGAAGTTCGAGGGCCCATCCGCGCCGTATTTTGCGGCCATCGACAACGGCCACTTCGAAGCCGCCGGTCTCAACGTCGAGATCTCAGCCGGCCAGGGCTCACTGGATGCCATCCCGAAGGTGGCCACCGGCGCCTTCCCGGTCGGCTTCGCGGACATCAACTCTCTGGTCAAGTTCCTGGACCAGAATCCCGGTGCACCGGTCATCGCGGTCATGATGGTCTATGACAAGCCGCCCTTTGCTGTCGTCGGCCGCAAGAGCCTCGGCGTCATGGTGCCGAAGGATCTCGAGGGGCGGGTGCTCGGAGCGCCTCCGCCGGATGGCGCCTGGGCCCAGTTCCCGGCCTTCGCCACGGCCAACGACCTCGATGTCGACAAGATCACCGTCGAGCCCGTTGGCTTCCCGACCCGCGAGCCGATGCTTGCAGAAGGCCATGTGGCTGCCGTTACGGGCTATTCCTTCTCGTCCTTCCTGAACCTGGTTCGCCTCGGCGTACCGGAGGAGGACATCTCGACCATCCTGATGGCGGATTACGGTCTCGCGCTCTATGGCAACGCCATCATCGTGAACACGGATTACGCGGCTGCCAACGCCGCTAACGTCACAGGCTTCATCACTGCGGTGGCGAAGGGGTGGAAGGATGCCATCGCCGATCCGGCGAAGGCCGTCGACTCGCTGGTGAAGCGGAACCCTGCTGCTGATGCGGCGCTCGAGACACGCCGGCTTCAGCTTTCCATCGACGCCAACGTGCTCACGGACTACACGAGCGCCAACGGCATCGGCGGTATCGATTCTGCGCGCATGGAGAAGGCGCTGATGCAGATCGCAGAGACCTACGAGTTCCAGAACGAGCCGGACGCGTCGCTCTATTTCACGGATGCGTATCTGCCTGCGGCTGAAATGAGGATGCTCCAGTAGCCTGTTCGCGTCCTCGTATGGATGCCCTGATCGACATAAGGGGCGTCAAGCTTACCTATGAGACGAAGGGCGGAAGGCTGCCCGTCCTCGATGGCGTCGACATGCAGGTTGCCGAGGGCGGCTTCGTGGCCGTGGTCGGCCCCTCCGGTTGCGGCAAGTCGACCCTCACGCGCCTGATCGCCGGCCTGCTGGAGCCGGACGAGGGCGAAGTCTGGCTGCACGGGCAGCGTGTCACGGGCCCGAAGTCCTCGGTCGGGATGGCGTTCCAGAACCCGGTCCTGCTCGAATGGCGGTCCGTGCTGCGGAACGTGACGCTGCCGCTCGAGCTCGTGGCCCCGCGCATGCCGAAGCGGGAGAAGGAGGAGCGCGCGCGGCGGCTTCTGACCCTCGTCGGCCTCGAGGGCTTCGAGGACAAGAGGCCGAGCGAGCTTTCGGGCGGCATGCGCCAGCGCGCGTCGCTTTGCCGCTCAATCGTGCACAAGCCGGAAGTGCTCATCCTCGATGAACCATTCGGGGCGCTGGATGCGTTCACGCGCGAAGACCTCTGGCAGACGATGCAGAAGGTGAAGTCGGAGGAGCCCTTCACCGGTGTCATGATCACGCACGATCTTCGGGAGTCGATCTTTCTGGCGGATAGGGTGATCGTGCTTTCCGGCCGTCCGGCGTTCACGCAATTCACGATGGAGGTCCCGTGGAAGGGCGAACGGGAGCTCGCCCAGCTCTACTCCCCGGAGGCGACTGAATTGCTGGGGGAACTCCGGAACCAGATACAGATCGCGCAGGGCAGGTCCACACGGGAGGCCAGTGCATGAACTGGCGCGTGTTTGCGCCTGTTATCGCGCTCATCGTGTTCGGCCTCCTCTGGGAGGCGATAGTGTGGGTGAACGACTGGCCGAACTACAAGATGGCCTCACCCTCGGATCTCGGACCCGCCTTCTGGAAGTTCCGCTGGCTCTTCCTCGAGTACGGGTGGGACACGCTCTGGCGAACCGTGGCGGGGCTCCTGCTGTCCGTGCTCGTCGGCCTGCTTCTCGGCATGATCATGGGGCTGAACCGGACCATGCGGGATGCGCTTTACCCGCTGCTGGTCGGCTTCAACGCCATACCCAAGGCGACCGTCGTCCCGATCATCGCGCTGCTCTTCGTCGGTGCGCACGACATGAACACGATCCTGATCGCGTTCCTGATATCCTTCTTCCCGATCGCCGTTTCCGTCTCGATCGGCCTCTCCACGCTCGAGCCGGAGTACCGAGACATCCTTGCCGCGCTCGGCGCATCCAAGTTCACGATCTTCTGGAAGATCGCGCTTCCGAAGACGCTCCCGGAGTTCTTTGGCGCTCTCAAGGTCGCGGTCACGCTTGCCTTCATCGGCACGAACCTGATGGAGATCGTGGAGCCGCACGGACGCGGACTTGGCCATCTCTTCGACAGCGGCAAGATCAGCGCGGACTATCCCCTGATGTTCGCCGTCCTCATCGCGCTCGCGGCCCTCGGCATTCTGCTCTACTACGTCGTCGTGGTGCTGGAGCGCATCTTCGCCGGCTGGGCCGAGCGCTCTCCGACATAAATCGCTTTGAAATTCAACGGTCTCACCGGGTGTCTCGGCCCTCATCCAATTCCGTCCGCATAAGGGAAACGGCGCGTGTCCGAGATACAAGGTGAGAGCGATCGACTGCCCTAGCAGTCTGTCGGACTTTGGGGTCGGTTTTTGGTGATTTGACCTTTGTCTGCGGGCGGCACGGTCGGGATTGGATGAGACGGCGAGGACGGGTTTGAGGCGATCGCTGAAACGTTGATTTCCGGCACTGGTGGGCCGTGTCGACGCATTGGCATCGAGATGTCGGGCCAGGAACGCCGTCACGACGCCATCGACAGCGTGAGCTTGTGCAGGCGCTTGCAGTTGTAGGCCAGCGCCACCAGGGTCCACTCGCCGGCCACCTTGTCGAGGCCGCGCAGCGAGAAGCCGGTGAAACCGAGCACCGCCTTGATGACGCCGAACACCGGCTCGACGGTTTGTTGACGCAGCCTGTACAGCGCCCGGCCCTCTTCGCTATCGAGCTTGGTCGCCATCTCCCAGAGCCAGTCGGCCTTGGCTTCCTTCACCGCCGTCCCGGCCCCGCTCGGGCGGAAGTCGTGGCGCCGCCGCCGGCGCTGCGCAGCCGTCGCCACCAGGGCCTCGATGCCGCTCGCTTCGAGCGCCGCTACCGCCGCACCGTTGGCATAGCCGTTGTCCGCCAGTACCGTCTCGGGCCGGCCCAGTCCGGCCGCGATCGCCTCGATATCTGCTACCAACTCGTTGCGGTCGCTGGCGCAGGTGCTGATCCGGGCGCCCACGATCAGCTGAGAGCCCCCGGCATCCACAACCGCCTGGGCATTGTAGGCTTGGCGGAACTCGTGCCTCTTGCTCTTGCGCATCAGCCGGCTGTCCGGGTCGCTCAGGTTGCTCTGCTCGTCCCCGCGCGGCGTCCCCTCAGGCGGCTTCGGCCGCTTGCCCTTGGCCCGGCCCTTGCGCCCGGCGCGTGCCGCTACCTTGGCCTCGTAGGCCGCCCGCTCCGCCTCCGCGCGCGCCCTGGCCCGGGCCTCGAGACGCCGACGCGCCGCGTCCAAGCGCGCGCACAAAGCCTCCCGCCGCGCGATCTCCCTGGGCAGCGCCTGCGGGTCCTCGCCAGCACCATCGTCCGCCGCCTCGGCACGCTCCATCAGAGCGGCGATCTCCAGACGCAACTCTTCGATCAGCTCACCCGCCCGGTCATACCTGACCGAGCGATGCTTGCTCGCATTGGCCGCGAACTTGCTGCCGTCCACGCTCATCACCCCCAGCTTCACCAGCTTCAACTCCTTGGCCAGAAGCAGAACCTGAAGAAAGCTCTCGCCCACCGCCGCCAGGTTGTCGCGTCGGAAGGTCGCGATCGTGTCATGATCGGGATGGCTGTTGGCGGCCACGAAGCGCACCCCGATGTCGCGACGGGTCGCGCGCTCGATCCGACGGCTCGAAAAGATCCCGTTGGCATAGCAGTAGATCAACAGCGCCAGCATCATCCGGGGGTGATACTGCGCCGAGCCGGTGCCGCGACGGTTCACCTTGAAGGCGCTCATGTCGACGCGCTCGACCGCCTCGATCACGAAGTGCGCCAGATCATCCTCCGGAATCCAGTCCCGAAGATCGGGCGGAAGCAGAAACGCCTGGTCCCGCCCGCAGTCCACAAACTTGCTCATAACCGGATGCTAACTGAACATCACCCCAAAGTCCGACAGACTGCTAGTAAAAGCGGTCGAAGCCTTCAGTGCTCAGGAGCGGTTCCAGCGGCGTGTTCCTCGTCTTCTTGACGAGGGCGGTAGACGGCATTTCCACTAAAGGAGGATGTCATGGTTTCGCTCGGCGCTCAGTTCGATACCGGTCCTTCGGTCGGCGAGCAGGCGCGCTTCGTCGAGGATCACGGATTCGAGTACGTGTACGTGCCGGACTCACCGATCAACTGGCGCGAGATGAGCCCCTACCTCACGGTGCTCTTGCAAAGCACGACCACGGCCAAGGTCGGTGCCTGCGTCACCAATCCGGTGTCGCGCAATCCGACCGTGCTCGCGAGCCTGCACGCGGCGCTGCAGGAGCTGAGCGGGGGGCGAATGATCCTCGGGCTGGGCCGGGGCGACAGTGCGGTTCGGCGCCTGGGCGAGCGGCCGGCGCGCCTGAAGGAATTCGAGGAGGCGTCGATCCTGATTCACCGCCTGGCCAACGGCGAGGAGGTCGCGTACTCGGCATCGCAGCCTTCTGACGAGGATTGGTACGAGCAGGCCGCCGAGACCGTGACGCTTTCGCTCGAATGGGCGCCCCGCACGCGCATCCCGCTCTACGTGGCGGGCTACGGACCGAAAGAGCTCCGCTGGGCCGGCCGCGTCGCTGACGGCGTGTTCCTCCAGATCGCCGATCTGGAGACGGTGGAATGGCATATCGGCTTCGTCCGGCAGGGCGCAGACGACGCGGGGCGCGAGCTGAGCGAGATTGATATCGTTGTCTGCACGCCCTCATGGGTCTCGGACGACCTGCACGATGCCTGCGATCGGGTCCGCCCGTTCCCGTCCTACGTGGCGAATCATGTGACGGACATGCTGCGCTTTCATCCCAGGTCGTCGTTGCCGGCGAGTTTTCTCCGGTGCGTCGAGGACAAGGCCCAGTACGACTATCGGGAGCATACGCAGACGGGCGCCGAGCACGCCGGATACATCTCCGACGAGCTCGCGGAGAGCTACACGATCGTGGGCACCCCGGAGAGCTGTGCCGAGAAGATCCGCCGGTTGGGCGCGCTCGGCGTGACCCAGATATGCATCTACTATCTCGGCTACAGCGACGCGGACATTCGCGCGACGACCGAGGCCTACGCGCGCGAGGTGATGCCGAGGGTCTGAGCGCCGGGCGGCCCGATTGGTGAGACCACGCGTCCGGCAGGGGCGATCAACAGGGGCCGCGTCATGAAGCTCGACGGCAAGGTCGCCATCGTGACGGGAAGTTCGCGCGGCATCGGCGCGAACATCGCCCGGAGCTTCGCTGCGGAAGGCGCGCGGCTCGCCATCGTCGCGAACGCGCGGTTGGAAGGCGCACAGGCGGTCGTCGGCGAGATCGAGGCGGCCGGGGGAGAGGCCAGGGCGTTCACGGCTGATCTCTCGCGGATTGCCGAATGCGAGCGGCTGGCCGCTGCGGTCGTCGATGCCTTCGGAACCGTCGATATCCTGGTGAACAACGCCGGCGTCTACATCCGATCGCCGATCGAAGAGGCCACCGAGGAGCAGTGGAACGCGCAGATCGACCTCAACCTGAAGGGCACCTACTTCATGACCAGGGCGGTCGTGCCGACGATGAAGGCGAAGCGATCCGGCAAGATCATCAACATCACCTCGACCTTCGGCCTCGTCGGTGCGGCGGACTGCAGCATCTATTGCATCACGAAGGCCGGGCAGCTGAACCTGACCAAGGCCTTGTGCCTGGAACTCGCGCGCCACGGAATCAACGTCAATTCGCTGGCGCCGGGCGGGGTCAAGACCGACATGACCGAGGCCTTTCGCGCACAGACCGAGCTCAAGGACCGTGTGGACGAGCTGACCCCCACGGGCACTCACTTTCTCGACCCCTCAGATGTTGTGGGCGCCGCCGTGTTTCTCGCTTCCTCCGATTCCGATTCAGTCCACGGAGCGAACCTGGTGGTCGACGGGGGCTGGACCGCCTGGTAGCGATCGCTTTGAGCGTTTCCGCTTCTCACGGAAACGCTCTCGCAGCCTTGTCGCTCACGGCAGCCGGCCTACGGCCGGCGCCTCCGCGAGGGCGCCGCAGGAGCGGCGGGCCGCGGTCGCGGCCTGTCGCGCGTCCAATGGGCGGCCTGCACGGGGCGTTCTGACCGCGCCTTGCCGGCGCGGCGGCGCATCGGCGATACTGCCGGCCTTCCTCCGCAATTCCGCGACCAATCCGCCTACCGAAGGGACATCGCACCATGAGCACTGCCGCTGCCGAGATCGTGAAGGGCGTCTTCCTCCAGGACCCGACGCTCTTCCGCCAGCAATGTTACGTAGACGGCCAGTGGCTCGACGCGAAGTCCGGGCGGAGCACCGACGTGGTGAACCCGGCGGACGGTCAGGTGATCGGCACGGTGCCCGCGCTCTCCGCCGCCGAGACCCGCGCCGCCATCGAGGCGGCGAACCGGGCCTTCCCCGCCTGGCGCGCGAAGACCGCGAAGGAGCGCGCCCAGATCCTGCGCAAGTGGTACGACCTGATGATGGCGAACCAGGAGGATCTGGCCATCATCATGACCGCCGAGCAGGGCAAGCCCATGGCGGAATCGCGCGGCGAAATCGGCTACGGCGGCTCCTTCATCGAGTGGTTCGCCGAGGAGGGCAAGCGCGCCTACGGCGACGTCATCCCCCAGCATCTCAACGACCGGCGGATCGTGGTGACCAAGGAGCCGGTGGGCGTGGTCGGCATGATCACGCCGTGGAACTTCCCGAACGCCATGATCACGCGCAAGGCCGGGCCCGCGCTCGCGGCAGGGTGCACCGTGGTCTCGCGGCCGGCGACGGCGACGCCCTTCTCCGCGCTTGCGCTCTGCGAGCTGGCCGAGCGCGCCGGCATCCCGCGCGGCGTCTTCAACGTCATCACCGGCCCCTCAAGCGAGGTCGGCGGCGAGATGACCGCCAATCCCATCGTGCGCAAGCTCTCCTTCACCGGCTCGACCGAGGTCGGCAAGATCCTGCTCGAGCAGTGCGCGAGCACGGTCAAGAAGGTCTCGATGGAGCTCGGCGGCAACGCGCCCTTCATCGTCTTCAACGATGCGGACATGGATTCGGCCGTGACCGGCGCCATCGCGTCCAAGTACCGCAATACCGGCCAGACCTGCGTCTGCGCCAACCGCTTCCTGGTGCAGGGCGGCGTCTACGACACCTTTGCCGAGAGGCTGGCCGAGGCCTCCTCCAAGCTGGTGGTCGGACCCGGCCTCGAAGGCGAGACCCAGCAGGGGCCGCTGATCGACGACGCCGCAGTGGCCAAGGTCGAGGAGCACATTCAGGACGCGGTGGACAAGGGGGCGGAGGTGATTCAGGGCGGCAAGCGCCACCCCCTCGGCGGGAATTTCTTCGAGCCGACCGTGATCGCCAACGTGAACACCCAGATGAAGGTCGCCCGCGAGGAGACTTTCGGCCCGCTTGCGCCGATCTTCCGCTTCGAGACCGACGACGAGGCGGTGCAGCTCGCGAACGACACCGAGTTCGGCCTCGCGGCCTACTTCTACAGCCGCGACATCGGGCGCATCTGGCGTGTGGCCGAGCAGCTCGAATACGGCATCGTCGGCATCAACACCGGGATCATCTCGACCGAGGTGGCGCCCTTCGGCGGCATGAAGGAGTCCGGCATCGGCCGCGAAGGCTCACACTACGGCCTCGATGAGTTCCTCGAGGTCAAGTACATGTGCATGGGCGACATCGACAAGTAGTCTTTCTTTCATTTCCCTCAAGCGCCGGGCGCTCGCTCCGCTCGATCGGGCGCCCCGCGCGCGTGGACGCGCGGCGCTCCGCGCTACGCGCGCGGCGCGGTCGCTCCGTCCGGGCCCGCGGCCCGGCTCTCCCCGTGTCCTGCATCATGCCGGTGCCCGGCGCCGACCTGTCGCCTACTCGGCGGCCTCAGCCTCCTCGGGAGGCTCCGCCTTGCTGCCGGGGACGCAACCGCCGCAGACGGTGAGCTCCTGCGCCATGATGTGGCGGCCGCGCTCGCTCGCGAGGAAGACGGCCATGTCGGCGATGCTGTCGGTGGTCACCAGCGTGCCCAGCATGTTGGCGCGCATGTTCGCCGCGTAGTGGTCTTCGTAGGCGATGCCGAGATCGGCCGCGAGGCCCCGGTGGGCGTCTTGCGCCATCTTGGTCTCGACCCAGCCGGGGCTGATGGAATTGACCCGGACACCGTCGCCGCCGAGCTCGTCCGCGAGGCAATGCATGAAGGCGTTGAGCCCGTTCTTGGTCATCGCGTAGGTGCCCCAGCCGGCGGAATGGGCGCCGGCGGCGATGGAGGAAATGAAAATGACCGAAGCGCCTGCGCCCGAGGCGCGGATTTCCGGCAACGCCGCCTGGGTCACGAGATAGGAGGCCGTGAGGTTGGTCTCGACCATGCTGTCCCAGCTGTCGAGGTCCATCTCGGCCACCGGCTTGCGGACGAAGACGCCCGCATTGTTGACCAGGATGTCGAGCCCGCCGAGCCGCTCGACGGCGGCCTGGCACATCGGTGCGATGGCCGCACGGTCGCGGAGGTCCGCCGCAGCGGCGAAGGCTCGGCCGCCAGCCGCCTCGATCGTATCGACGATCGGCCTGGCGCGCTCTTCGCTGCGCGCATGAATGGCCACATGCGCGCCCTCGCGAGCGAAGGCCTCGGCGATCGCCGCACCGATACCGCTTCCCGACCCGGTGATCAGGGCGCGGCGGCCGTGAAGCGATGTCTCCATACTCGTCTCCCGATGTCGATGATGGTGCCGCCGGTCGGCGGATGAGGCATTGACGGGCGAATTGCGCTATAGGCAGGCCGTTGTGAACAGCCGGTTCACACTATCATGCCAGAACTAGAGGGCGGCGGGGGACACGCCATGGCCACCGAAACACCCTTTCAGATCAGGGAGGGCATGCACGCGCCGGCGGTGCGCCGCGTCTCGCTTGCCGAGGTGCCCATCGTCGACTTCGGTGCGCTCTATTCGCCGAGCCTGGCCGAGCGCAAGGCCATGGCGCGGGCGATCCGCGCGGCCTGCAGGGGTCCGGGGTTCTTCTACATCGTCAACCATCAGTTCCCGCAGACGGTGATCGAGCGCGCGCAGGCCGCCATGCAGCGCTTCTTCGCGCTCCCGATAGAGCAGAAGATGCGCAACCACTACCTCGACTGGCCCAACCACCGGGGCTACGTGCCGGCGGGCGGGATCACGGCGGACCACAGCCTCGAAGGCTCCAGCGACATCTCGGAGGCCATCGAGATGGCGCACGACCTGCCGGCGGACGATCCCGACCACGTGCGCGGCATTCGCTTCTACGGCCCCAACAACTGGCCGGCGGAACCCGCCGACTTTCGCTGGGCGCTCGGCACCTACTTCGACTGCCAGCTCGAGCTCGGCCGCCAGATCTTTCGCGCATTCGAGTACGCGCTGGACGTGGAGGAAGGGTACTTCACCTCGAAGTACACCAAGCCGCTGGCCCGGCTTCGCGTGTGCTACTACGAGCCGCAGCCGGAGCCCCTCGACATCTCCCACATCGGGCTGGGCGCCCACACCGACTACGAGTGCTTCACCACCGTCTGGCAGGACCGGGAAGGGCTGCAGATGCTGAGCCCGGAGGGCGAGTGGCTGATCGTGCCGCCGGTGGACGGCAGCTTTGCCGTCAATCTTGGCGACCTCATGCAGCAATGGACCAATGACACGTTCGTCTCGACCATGCACCGGGTGATCAACACCTCAGGGCAGAGGCGTTACTCGCTCGTGCAGTTCTTCGGCGTCGACTACGCGGTGGAGGTCGAGGCGATCCCGACGTGCGTCGGCCCGGACAAGCCGTGGCGGTATGCGCCAATCAAGGCGGGCGACCACTCGGAGAGAATGGTCGCCCGCACCTACCACTACGACGAATAGGGAGCGCGCGGACCCCTACTCCTATTCACTCAACGTGACCTCGACCCGCCGGTTGCGGCCGTCACGCACGTTGTCACTGGTCTTGGCGATCGGCTCCGATTCGCCGAGGCCCTCGGCGTCGATCGCAAATCGGCCTGCGCCGTGGTCGATCATGTAGCTCGCAACCGCGAGAGCCCGCTGCTCCGAGAGGCCGAGATTGTACTCCTCCGGTCCGGCCCGGTCGGTGTGGCCCCGAATGATGATCTTGTAGGGCTTCATCGCCAGCGCCGTGGCGGCCGCCTCATCCAGCGTCTGCATCGCGGCGTTCGAGAGCTCGGAGCTATCGAACTCGAAGAACACCACGTAGTAGGTCGCGTAGACAGGCTCGGGCTCGGGCGCAGGCTCGGGCTGCGGCGGCGGTGGCGGCCGCATTGCCACCTCGGCGGCGACCACCGAACCGTAAAACGCGTTACGGCATTCGCCGATGTCGTCGGGCTGGTGACCCTCCTCCTGCTCCTGCATCCAGCATTCCAGATTGATCTGGGCATGGGCGGCGATAGCCGGTGCCTTGTCCCGACCGCTTCCGTCCAGCATCGCCACGAGCCGCGATCTCGCCTTCGAGATCTCTTCCACCTTGTCCGGCGCGATCAACCGCTCCGAGAGGTCGGCCGGCGCCACGTCTTCGCCCCGCGCCGCACCACCGGCTTTCACCGCAAAGCGGTCGGAATCGCGAAAATCGTATTCCCCATGCTCTCTCGTGGCCAGCTTGACGTAGCCCGCGTAAAGCTCGGCCTGGAATTCCGATCCTTGAGGCTCGAGGTCCTTGACGCCGTCGAGTTCCATGCCTGCGCATGCGCCGAGCATTGCCGCCAGCCCCGCGACTGCCACGAGACGGAGCCCGGTCGATGAAACCCTGTTCTTGAAGATCCTCATGACACGCCTCCTTGCTGCCACCGAAGACTATAACGCCTTCCGGGGCGGCGCCGAAAGCACAACGAGGATCATGGCGGACGTGTTTGACGCCAAATGAGCGGCAAGCGCTCGACAATTCCGGGAGTTCCGGGCTAGATCACGAGTGATCGAAGCGATGCGACCAGACCGGAGGTAAACCATGCTGCGCAGGCTCCTCGTCCCCGCCCTTCTCGCCGGCACGATGGCGGTGCCGGTCGCCGCCGATGACGGGTCGCGCTACTCGGAATGGCAACCGGAGGGCACCGAGGCGGCGAGCTCCCCCGCGCTCGATGCTCTCGCGCAGGAACTCGAGGCGTTGATCGACGCGGCCGAGAGCGCACGGGCGGCCGATCCGCGCTTCCTCCAGGATCTGCGCGACATAATCACCGCCCACATCGCCGATGCTCAGCCCCGGACAGCCCTGATTCGGGACGATTTTTCCGACGGCGACTACACGGACGATCCGCGTTGGGAGGTGGTCAGCGGCGACTTCTCGATCGACCGCAAGCTCGGCTTGCGCACGACGATTCCGCTTGGCGGGGCCGATACGGAGACGATGAGACTCAACCTCGACACCATCCGGGACAAGGGAGATGAGCTGCTCGAAAAAGGCGAGGCGCTGCTCGACAAGAGCAAGGACACGATTGGCGACTTGCTGAGCGGCGAGAAGAAGCTCGACGACCTCTGGGGCGGCGATGACGACGAGGAGACGGAGGATGCCGGGCCGGCCGGGCCGGAGCCCGCCGAGATCGTCCTGGACGCAGACATTCCCAACGCCTTCGCGCTCGAGCTGGAGTTGATGTCGGGCATCACGCACAAGGACGCACAGTTCGAGGTCGACCTCTTCCAGGGCAGGGCCGGCGCCTCCGGCTATCGCCTCTCCTATCGTCCTGGCGACGATCCGGGGCTGCTGCTTTCCCGCTTCGGCCGGCGTAGCGCGGAGGTGATCGGCGAGTCCGACGACGAGCTGGGCCTGGAGGACGGCCGCAGCCACACGGTCGCTCTCGTGCGCGACGGCGACGGGACGATGACCGTATCCGTCGACGGCACCGAGCACATCCAGGTCAAGAGCAGCGCTCTCGAAGACCCCTTCGGCGGCCTGTCGCTGGTCAACAGCGGCGGCGACTATGCGATCCGCAGCATCGCCGTCTATGGCGACGAGTAGCGGGCGCCGGAAGCCACTGGTCGAAAGCGCAGGCGGAACATGAGCCGGGGACTGCCGCACCGACCCGCGCCGGGCACCGCGCGCGAGGCCGTCGAACGCTGCCTCTCGCGGATCGAGCAGCTCGATCCGTCCCTCAACGCCATGATCACTACCACGGCCGAGCGGGCGTGGGAGGAGGCCGATGCCTGCGACCGGGCGGCCGCCGAGGGGCGCTGGCTCGGCCTCCTCCACGGCATGCCCATCGCCCTCAAGGACAATATCGAGACGGCAGGCGTGCGCACCACCAGCGGCGCCGCCTACCTTGCCGACCATATCCCCAACAGCGACGCCCCCGTGGTCGGGCGCCTCAAGGCCCAGGGCGCGGTGCTGATCGGCAAGGCCAACATGCAGGAGCTGGCCTGGGGCATCGTCTCGACCAACCCGGTGACGGGCCAGTGCCGAAACCCGTGGAACCCGGAGCGCATTCCGGGGGGCTCCAGCGGCGGCTCCGGCGCCGTGGTTGCGGCGGAGATGGCCGAGGGTGCGCTCGGCACCGATACTGGCGGCTCGGTGCGGATTCCGGCCTCGATGACCGGCATCGCCGGCTTGCGCCCCACCCATGGGCGCATCTCGATCCGGGGCATCACGCCCGTGAGCGTGGCCCACGATACCGTCGGCCCCATGGCGCGCACCGTGGCGGACGTCGCGCGCCTCTTCGCAGCACTCGCGGCTCACGACCCGCTCGACCCGGTCTCGCGGGACATGCCGCTCGACAATTTCCTGCCCCGGCTCGACGACGGGATCGAGGGCGTGCGCATCGGGCTCGCGCGCAACTTCTTCTTCGAAGAGATCGATGCCGAGGTCGAGGCTGCAGTCCGGGCCGCTGCCGGCACCCTGGAATCCCTTGGCGCACGCCTGATCGACGTTGCCCTGCCGGGCGCCGAGACCGCCCAGCGCTGGACCACGATCATGGCCTATGCCGATGCTTGCGCCTACCACAAGGAGCGGCTCGACGCCGGCCCCGGCGCGCTCTCCGAGCCGGTCTACGAGCGCATGATCATGGGACGCGAGTTCAGCGCCGTGGACTATGCCGAGGCCATGCGCGGGCGCGAGGCGTGGCGTCGCGCTCTGGCCCAGGTGTTCGAGACCGTGGACGTGCTGCTCGCGCCGACCACGCCCCGACCGGCGCCGCCCATCGCCGACGATCGCAGCCTCCACCGCGCTACCCAGGACGCGACACGCTTCACTTACGGCGGTGCGCTCGCGTCGATTCCCGGTCTCTCGGTCCCTTGCGGCTTCTCCTCGGACGGTCTGCCCATCGGCATGATGCTTGAGGCCGCCTGGGGAGCGGAGCCGTTGCTCTTCAGGGTCGGACACGCCTATCAGCAAGCGACGGACTGGCACCTCCGCCGCGCCCCCTGCCTTGACGAGGGCGCTGCAGGCGCCACATAGGAGCCCATGAGCGGGACTCCCGCCGCCTCGGCCGCAGCGCCGGCAGAGGACGGCGACACGCAAGCGCGCCTGATCGTGGACGAGGCCGCGGCCCGCTACTGCGCCGCGCGGCGGGCGAAGATCGACGATTTCGTCGACCGCAACTTTTCGCTCTCCGGCACGCTGCGGCTGCACCGGCGGGCGCTCGGCTGGGATCTCGTGCGCTCGCCGGCCAACCTGGCCCTCTCGGCCCCTCATCTCGCGGCGCGCGTGAGCGCCGGGCTCGCGCGGCACGCAGGCCTCACACCGGCAGCTGACTGGCTCGACAGCCGGCGCTACTTCCTGCAGACCGACGTCGCGCGGGAGCTGGAGTGGCGGCTCTTCACCGAGTTTCTGGAGCTCCCGATCCAACAGGGCGAGCGGGTATCGGACCGCGATGCGCTCGCGGACGAGATCCTGAGAGACCCCCGCATCGCGCCGGGCAACGCAGACTCCCCGCTGTCGCCGGCCGATCGGGAGGCGTTCCGCGCCTGGCTCGCCGGCGCGGCGAGCACCTATGAGGGGACGCGGGTTTCGGCGGCGGATCTCGCCACTGCGGCAGTCAGCGCCGGCGTCGGCGCGCTAGCCTTCAAGAAGCTCACGCCGGGGATGTTGTCGCTTGGCCCGGCAACCGCGCAAGTGCTGGTGCAGCATGCGGCAATCGCGGGCTTCCCGCTGGGCAGCGGGGCCGGGGCGCTCTGGTACGGCGCCTTCCCGGCCGCGGCGCCGGCCGCGCTCAGCATCGGTCTCACCGGCGGCCTCCTGGCGGCAGGCGCGGTGATCGGCGCGTTCTCGGGTGTGATCACCGACCCGATCCAGCGCGGACTCGGCCTGCACCAGCGCCGCCTCAGGCGCCTGATCGACTGCCTGGAACGCGAGCTGACCGGGCAAGGCGACAGCCGCTTCACCGTGCGTGACCACTATGTCGCGCGAACCCTCGACGTGATCGAGGCTCTGGGCCTGGTCTGGCGCGCCGCGCGATAGCCTCGCTTTATCGCCGGCCGCGCTGCGCCGTGCTATGACCGGCACGCTCGCCGCCTGCAGGAGACGCCATGTCCGCCAGACCGACCGCGCTTACCGAGGCGCTGCACGACTACCTGCTGGCCCACGGCGTGCGCGAGAGCGCGGTGATGCGCCGCCTGCGCGAGGAGACCGCCCGCCACGAGATGGGCAGGATGCAGATATCGGCCGAGCAGGGCGCGCTGATGGCGCTGCTGGTGCAGGCAACCGGCGCCAGACGTGCGCTCGAGATCGGCGTCTTTACCGGCTACAGCGCCCTCGTGGTGGCGGACGCCATGGGCGCGGACGGCCGGCTCACGGCGCTCGACATCAACGCGGAGTATACCGAGATTGCGCGGCGCTTCTGGGCCGAGGCGGGGCTTGCCGAAGGGATCGAGCTGCGCCTCGGGGACGCGCGGGAAAGCCTTGCGGTGTTACGCAGAGAGGGCCTCGACGGCACCTACGACTTCGCCTTCATCGACGCCGACAAGTCAGGCTACGACATCTACTACGAGCAGTGTCTCGCCCTTGTGCGCCCCGGCGGCCTGATCCTGATCGACAACACCTTCTACATGGGCCGGATCGCGGAGCCCGAGCGCTGGCAAGAGTCAGGCGCCGTCGTCGATGCCCTGAACAAGAAGATCAGGGGCGATGAGCGGGTGACCGTCGTCATGCTGCCCATAGGCGACGGCCTCACGATCTGCCGCAAGCGAGGGTGAGAAGGCGGGCCGGCCCCGGCGATCGACCGCAGCATCACCGCTTGCCGCATCTCGCTCCAAGGTACGCACGCAGACGCTCGGCACCCTCTGCGGAGACACCGAGACCCTTCCGGCTGCGCCGCCACAGGATGTCCTCGGCGGTCCGGGCCCACTCGTGCTCGACCAGATACGCGACCTCCGCCTCGTAAAGCCCGGCCCCGAAATGTTCGCCGAGTTCACTCACGCTGCTGCGGCCGGCGAGCAGGGCATGAATCTCGGTGCCGTAGTGGCGGATGCAGTGATGGAGCAGGCTTTCCGGCAGCCATGAATAACGCGCGGCGCATTGCGCGGTGAAGGCGCCGATGTCCGCGTCGGGGATGTCTCCACCGGGGAGAGGCGCGTCGGCAGTCCAGTGCGATCCATTGATGCGCAGAGGCCCTGCCAGCATGTCCACCGCCCGCTCGGCAAGCCTGCGATGCGTCGTGAGCTTGCCGCCGTATACCGAGAGCACCGGCGCCGGAGTCGGATCGAGGTGCAGCACGTAGTCGCGGGTGACCTCGCTCGCGTTCTCGGCATGGTCGTCGAAGAGTGGGCGGATGCCGGAGTACGTCCACACCACGTCGCCTGAGGTGACGGGGGTCTCGAAGTAGTCGTTGGCGGCGTCACAAATGTAGTCGACTTCCTCGGGCGTGATCTCGACCGGCCCGGGCGTGCCCTCAAACTCGACATCGGTCGTCCCCAGCAGGGTGTAGTCCTCCTCGTAGGGGATCGCGAACAGCACGCGGCCGTCTCCGGTCTGGAAGATGTAGGGATTGGCGTGGTCGAAGACCTTGCGCACCACGATGTGGCTGCCCTTGACCAGCCTGACCCTGTGCTTCGCCCCGGCGCCGCCGGCGAGCGAGCGCACTTGGCCGACCCATGGGCCGCCCGCGTTGACGATGCCCCGCGCGGTGACGGTGAAACGCTCGCCCGACTCCCGGTCGGCAAGGACCGCCGTCCAGTTCGAGCCATCCGGCGCGAGCGAGACGCACGCAGTGCGGGTGCGGATCTCCGCCCCCCTGGCGTGGGCATCGCGGGCATTCAGCACTACCAGCCGCGAATCCTGCACCCAGCAGTCCGAGTACTCGAAGGCCCGGCGATAGCGGCCCTGCAATGCGCGCCCGCTCGGGTGCCGGCGGAGGTCGACACTGGCACAGGGCGGCAGCGGACCGCTTCCGCCGAGATGGTCGTAGAGAAAGAGGCCCAACCGGATCATCCACCGGGAGCGGAGCCCGGCGTGATGCGGGAGCACGAAGCGCATCGGCCAGATGATGTGCGGGGCGTTGCGCAGGAGCACCGCGCGCTCGCGCAGGGACTGGCGCACGAGTCTAAAGTCGCGATGCTCCAGGTATCGCAGCCCGCCGTGGATCAGCTTGGTGCTGGCCGACGAGGTGTGCGCGGCCAGATCGTCCTGCTCGCAGAGCAGCACGTCGAGGCCGCGCCCCGCCGCGTCCCGGGCGATGCCGGTGCCGTTGATCCCGCCGCCGATGACGAGCAGGTCGACCGTGCGCGGCACCGAACCCCTCATACCCATCCGAATATGGCTCATATGTGAACATATAATGACTTGTTCGAAAAATTCCGTCGCCACGTGCCGCGGCACTCGACCCGTAGGTTGCGCAACGGGGACGCTTCCATAGCATGAGCGCCATGGCGACCGGCCCGCTCCTGCTCGCCCTCGACCAGGGCACCACGTCCACCCGCGCGATCCTGTTCGACATCGCCGGCACGCCGCTCAGGACGGCCCAGCGCGAGCTTCGCCAGATCTACCCGGCGGCCGGCTGGGTCGAGCACGACCCGGAAGAGATCTGGGAGGCCAGCGTCCAGGTGCTGCGCGAGGCGGCCGGCGACACTCTGCCCGCCGCCATCGGCATCACCAACCAGCGCGAGACGGTGCTGCTCTGGGACCGCGCGAGCGGCGCCTGCCTGCACAACGCCATCGTCTGGCAGGACCGGCGCACGGCGCCCGTCTGCGACCGGCTTCGCGCAGACGGGCGCGAGCCCTTCGTCACCGAGCGCAGCGGCCTCCTGATCGACCCCTATTTCTCGGCGACCAAGCTCGCCTGGCTGCTCGATGCCCTGCCCGGCGCGCGCGAGCGTAGCGACCTCGCCTTCGGCACGGTCGACAGCTTCCTGGTCTGGCGACTCACCGGCGGCCGGGTCCACGCGACCTGTGCCACCAACGCCGCGCGCACCAATCTCTTCGATATCCACACCTGCGCCTGGAGCCCGGAGCTGCTCGAACTCTTCGACGTGCCCGAGTCCCTGCTGCCGGAGGTGCGCGGCAATGCGGACGGCTTCGGCACCACGGACATTCTGGGCGCGCCCGTGCCGGTCGCGGGCATGGCCGGAGATCAGCACGCGGCAACCCTGGGCCAGGGCTGCCTGGAGGCCGGCGACGTCAAGAGCACCTACGGCACCGGCTGCTTCCTGCTGGCCCATACCGGCACCGAGCCGGTCGCCTCGCGTCATCGGCTGCTGACCACCATCGCGCTCAGCCTCGACGGCCGGACCACCTACGCGCTCGAAGGCGCCGTCTTCGTTGCCGGCGCGGCGGTGCAGTGGCTGCGCGACGGGCTCGGCGTGATCGCCGAGGCAGCAGAAACCGAGGCGCTGGCGCAGACGGCGGGCCAGAGCGGCGTGGTCATGGTGCCGGCCTTCGTCGGCCTGGGCGCGCCCTGGTGGGATGCGGATGCGCGCGGCGCGCTCTTCGGCCTCACCCGCGACACGGGCCCGGCCGACCTCGCGCGTGCCGCGCTGGAGGCCGCAGCACACCAGACCGCCGACCTGCTGGATGCGGCGGCCGCCGACGGCGTCCGACCCGCACTGATGCGGATCGACGGCGGCATGAGCACGAACGATTGGTTCGCCCAGACCCTCGCCGACATCGTGGGTCTCACCGTGGAACGCCCCGCCGTTACCGAGACCACGGCCTGGGGCGCCGCCGTGCTGGCGGGCCTTGGCGTCGGCGCCTTCTCCGATCCGGCCGAGGCGCCCCGCCCTGCAGGCCGGCGCTTCTCTCCCCGCGGCGATCCCGCACCGGCCCGTGCCCGCTGGGCCGACGCGGTGGCCCGCACGCTCACGCGACCGGCACAGGCGGGCGATACGGAGAGCCAAGGATAGAGGGCGACGAAATACGTTTTAGAGAGTGGTCCCCGTCTCTCCGAAAAGGTGGAAACGCTCACGTCCCACCCGCACCTGAAGCTCGTCTCCGGGCCGGACCAGCGCTTCCTCGGAGAGCTTGATGGTGACCGGCTCGGCCGTGAACTCCGTCTGCAGGTAGGCCAGCGACTCACCACCCAGCTTCTCGACGATCTCGACCCGCCCGCGGAAATCCGCCTCGGCCGCAGGCGCGATGTAGAGGTGCTCCGGGCGAATTCCCAACGTGATCGGCCCCGGCGCCACATCGCGCGCACGGCCGGCCGGCAGCGACGCCGGGCCAAAACGCACCACGGGCTCTTCTCCCTCGCCCGCCTCGATTGCGGCGTCGATGAAGTTCATCGCAGGCGCGCCGATGAAGCCGGCCACGAAGCGGTTGGCGGGCGCATCGTAGAGCTCCTCCGGCGCGCCGACCTGCTCGATCCGCCCCTGATCGAACACCACGATCCGGTCGGCCAGGGTCATGGCCTCGGTCTGGTCGTGGGTGACGTAGACCATGGTGGCGTCGAGCCGGTCGCGCAGCCGCGCGATCTCGAGGCGCATCCGCACCCGGAGCGCGGCGTCGAGGTTGGAGAGGGGCTCGTCGAAGAGGAAGACCTGCGGGTCGCGGATGATGGAGCGCCCGATGGCCACGCGCTGGCGCTGCCCGCCGGAGAGCTCGCGCGGGTAGCGCCCGAGCAACGCCTCGATCTGAAGCGTCGCGGCAACTTCGGCCACGCGCCGGGCGATCTCGGCCTTGGGCACCTTGGCGAGGCGCAGCCCGAATCCGATGTTCTGCGCCGCCGTCATGTGGGGGAAGAGCGCGTAGGACTGGAACACCATCGCCACCCCGCGCCGCGCAGGTGCCACGTCCGTCACGTCGTGCCCGCCGATCAGGATGCGCCCGGCGCTCACGCTCTCCAGGCCCGAGATCATCCGCAGCGTGGTGGTCTTGCCGCACCCCGAGGGGCCGACGAGAACCACGAACTCGCCGTGCGCGATCGCGAGGTCGACGCCGTCGACGGCGAGCACCGAGCCGAAGCTCTTCGAGACGCCATGCAAGGCAAGCTCCGCCATCGTCAGCCCTTCACCGCCCCCATGGTCATCCCCTTGATGAAGTAGCGCTGGAAGAACAAGAACACGATGAGCGTCGGCAGGCTCGCGATCAGCGACAGCGAGCCCTGCACCCCCCAGGCCACCGAGTACTGCCCCTGCAGGTTCACGATCCCCAGCATGATGGTCCGCTTCTCGTCGGACTGCGTGAAGATGAGCGGCCACAGGAAGTCGTTCCAGATCCAGGTGAACTGGAGCGTCGCCAGCACCGCCAGCGCCGGCAGGCTCAGCGGCAGCGCCACCCGGGTCAGCACCTGCCACTCGTTCGCGCCTTCCAGGATGGCCGCCTCGCGCAGCGCAGTCGGGACGGTGGCGAAGAAGTTGCGCATCAGGAGCGTGCAGATGGGGATGCCCATCGCGGTGTGAATGATGATGATGGGGTAGAGCGTGTCGATCAGATCCATGGTGTTGAAGAGCCGGAAGAGCGGGATCAGGATCACCTGCGGCGGGAAGAACATGCCGGAGACGATGACGAGAAAGAGCAGGTTGCTGCCGCGGAAGGGCAGCTTGGCGAAGACGTAGCCGGCCAGCGACCCCAGCGCGATCGAGGCCACCGTCGCAGGAGCGGTGACGAGAATCGTGTTGGCGAAGTAGCGGTGCACGGCCGGATTGCCGAGCACCTCGGCGAAGTTGCCCCAGAAGAGCTCGGACGGGATTGTCCAGAGCTGGCCGAACGCGATTTCGCGGGTGGTCTTGATCGAGGAGAGCAGCACGCCGGCAGTCGGCGCCAGGAAGAGCACCGCCAGAACCGCGAGCGCGATGAAGATCACCGCGGGCCACGGGTTGAACCGCCTGCGCGTCTCCGGGACGTACGCCGCGTCAACCATGGAGCTCGTCGACCTTGCGCAACTGGCGGAAGTAGAGGCGGATGATGGTCAGCGCGATCAGGAAGAGCACCACCGAGATCGCGCTGCCGTAGCCCATCAGGTATTTCTTGAAGGACTCGTTGTACATGTGCATGGCCAGCGTGTCGGAGCTGCTGAAGGGCCCGCCGCCGGTCATGGTGTAGAGGATGTCGAACCCCTTGAGCGAGTTGATGACGTTGAGCGCGATCACCACCACGGTGGCCGGCGCGAGCAGGGGGATGACCACGAGGCGGATGCGCTGAAAGACTTTCGCGCCCTCGATCTCGCACACCTCCAGCAGATCCTCGGGGATGGTGGTCAGCCCGGCCAGGAAGATCACCATCGAGAGCCCGGTTTGCTGCCACGACCAGGCGAGGATCACCGACCACAGCGCGCTATCCGGCTTCGCCAGCCACGCGTAGTTGAACTGCTCGCCGCTCACCGCCTCCACCACGGTGTTCAGCAGCCCCCAGTCCGGCTGGTAGATCCACACCCAGATCTGCCCGACCACCACGGCCGAGAGGCAGATCGGCAGGTAGAAGATCGACTTGAACACCGACCCGCCGGGAATGCGGCTGTCGATCAGGAGCGCGAGCGCAAGCCCGAGCACGGTCGGCACGACGATCGCCGCGACGATCCAGAGCGCCGTGTTGATCGCGGCGTTGAGGAAAAGCTTGTCGGTGTAGATCTTGAGGAAGTTATCGAAGCCGACGTAGTCGTAGTCGGGATTGAAGCCGTTCCAGTTGGTGAAGCTGTAGTAGAAGGAGCTCGCGAGCGGCCAGATCACGAAGGCTGCGAACACCGCAAGCGGCAGCGCCAGCAGGATCACCCGCCAGAAACGGTTCTCCCGTTCCATCGGTCACTGCTCATGCCGGAAGGTGGACGGGCCGCCGGGGGAATACCGCCCCCGGCGGCCCGCCCGCACGAGACCGCGTCTACTCCGTGAACGCCTGGGCTGCGTCCGCGGCGACCTGAGCGAGGATGTCGTCTACCTGGCTCGGGTCATCCATGAATCGCGAGAACATGGAGAGCCCGACCTCCGCCACCGGCGGCGGCGTCGCGAGGTCGTAGTTGAACGCAAAGTTGTCGGCGCCGGCCACGACGGTGGAAACCCGCTGCATGACCACGTTGTAGTTCGCCGGATCGACGTTGACGTTGGCCGACAGCGCCCCGTATGCGCCGGTCCAGCTCGCCTGCACGTCGGCGCTCGACATCATGTAGCTCAGGAACGCCTCGGCGCCGGCACGGTTCTCCCCGTCGTTGGAGATGACCAGACCGTCCACCGGGCCGACCACCGACGTGGGGACGCCGTCCGCGATGGACGGGAAGGGGAAGAAGTCGTAGTCCTTGCCGGCCTCCAGCCCCAGTCCGTTCCAGTAGCCGGTGATCCAGGTGCCCATCAGGGTCATCGCCGCTTCGCCGCGGGCCACCTTGTCGGACGCATCCGTCCACGAATCGGCGTTGGCGTTGGCCGCGAAGTAGCCTTTGTCCGCCAGGTCCTTCCACATCGCCATGGCGGCCTTGACCTCGGCGTCGTCGTAAGCCGCGGAGCCATTCATCAGGCCTGCGCGGTAGTCGGGGCCAGCGGTGCCGAGCAGCAGGTAGTCGAACCAGAACTGGGCGGGCCAGCGGTTCTTCGAGCCGAGCGCGATCGGCGTGACGCCCTTGCCCTTCAGCGTCTCGCAGAGCGCCATGAACCCGTCCCAGGTCGTCGGCATTTCGGTGACGCCTGCGTCCGCCAGCACCTGGGTGTTATAGAACATGCCCGCGTAGTGGTAGTTGAAGGGCACCAGGTAGCGCTGGCCGTTGTACATGGTGGCGCTGTCGGCCACCGACTTCGCGACCACGTTGTCGAGGCCGTCCCGGGCCCACATCTCGTCGATGGGATGGAGGCTTCCGGAATCGACGACGAACTGCGTCCGCGCCCCGGCCCAGTAGCTGAAGACGTCCGGCAGGCTGTCGCCGGCCGCACGCACCAGGATATCGGTCTTGAAGTCCTCGTGACCGATGGGGCTGTTCTTGATGGTGTAGTCCGTGTCGGCTTCGAACTTCGCGACCTGCTCGTTGAAGATCTTGAGTCCGAACTCGCCGGTGAAGTAGTGCGTCAGTGTGACGTCGCCGCCTTGCGCGAAGGCGGGCGCGCCGAGAAGCAGGGCCGGCACGACCGCCACGGCGGCCAGCAGCCTGCGCCTGTTGAGAGTGATCATGGTTTTTTCCCCCGTGCGGTTGAAATGCCAGCGTTGTGAAAGATCAACTCGAAAGTGAACCGCATCGATCCGCGCAGTGTCAACGAAAAGGGGGCGAATGCACCGAGATATCGTACGAGAGCATACCGAACCATCAGCAAGACATCGATGGCATGCGTTGCGCGGCGGCGTGGACTCCGCCAACCTTCGCAGCGCTTCGGCACCGCGCAAACTATGACCCAGGTGAGACATGCGGGTTGAGACTGGACCCATCGGAGTGGGCATCGTGGGCACGGGCCGAATCTCCGATCTGCACGCCATCGAGTACCTGGCCAGCCCGCTGGCGCGGATCGTGGCGCTCTGCGATCAGGACACGGCGCGGGCGGCAGAACGGGCGGCGGCCTGGGGCTTGGACGACGCCGCCATCGACGACGACATCGATGCGCTGCTCGCCCGCCCGGGCGTGGATCTCGTCGAGATCCTGCTGCCCCATCACCTGCATCTGGAAGCGGCGCTGAAGGCCACAGGCGCCGGCAAGATCGTCTCGCTCCAGAAGCCGATGTGCCTCTCGCTGGAGGAGGCCGACCGCCTGGTCGCCGCCGCAGACGCCTCGGACCGCGCGTTCAAGGTGTTCGAGAACTTCCTGTTCTATCCCCCAGTGGTCCGGGCGCGGGAGCTGATCGCCGACGACGCCATCGGCACGCCGCTTTCCATCCGCATCAAGAGCAACCCGGGGCGTAGCGCTACCGCCTGGGACGTGCCGGCAAGCGCCATCGCCTGGCGCCAGCGGCCCGAAAAATCCGGCGGCGGGCCGCTGGTGTTCGACGACGGCCACCACAAGTTCGCCCTCGCCTGGCACTTCATGGGCGAGCCGGAGGAGGTCCACGCCTTCATCGGGCAGACCGAGACGGCGGACCACCGGGAGCGGCTGGACGCGCCCTCGATCGTCTCGTTCCGCTTTCCCGGCAACCGCATCGGCAACCTGGAGATCGTCCATTCCCCGGAGCTCGAGATCGCAACCCGCCACTATGCCCAGGACGACCGCGTGGAGATCACCGGCAGCAAGGGCGTGATCTGGGTGAACGGCG
The DNA here is from genome assembly GCA_965207055.1 of Alphaproteobacteria bacterium. GTDB lineage: Bacteria > Pseudomonadota > Alphaproteobacteria > UBA828 > UBA828 > WTGU01. Next base: position 189,299 of record CBDBLP010000003.1, read on the forward strand.
GCCACGGGCGCCTGGGCGACACGGCACCGGTGGCGTTGTACCGGGACGGCGCGTTGACCGAGTTCCGCGACGTGGCGACCGGCTGGGAGCAGAGCTTCGTGCTCTCCACGCGCCACTTTCTGGAGGTGCTGTCGCAAGGCGGGCGTCCGGTGCTGACCGCGCGCGAGGGCCGGCAGGTGCTGCGCTTCGCGCTCGCCGCCCTCGAGTCCGCCCGGCTGGGCAGGCCGGTAACGGTCGCTAGCGAGGGAGAATCGACCGCCTGACGAACAGCGCCGGCCCGCTTTGCTTGAGGGGTGCCGTATTCTACGGTGGGCGTAGGGAGGTGGGCGATGGACGCGAAGGCGGAAGCGCTGGCGGCCGCAGCGGCGGTGGTCGAATCAAGGCTCTGGGCCCGCCAGATGGCGATGGCGGAGATCGGCGCGACCGCGAAGGGCGGGGTCAACCGCGCCGCACTCTCCGACGAAGACCGCCGCGCCCGGGCACTGATGGTGGAGTGGGCCGGCGATCTGGGATTCGAGGTCGCGACCGACGATATCGCGAACCTCTACATCCGCCGCCCCGGCCGGCAGGCAGATGCGACGCCCGTCGTGACGGGAAGCCACCTCGACAGCCAGCCGCGCGGCGGCAAGTTCGACGGCGCCTATGGCGTGATCGGCGGGCTTGAGGCGCTGGAAGCCATCGCCCAGGCCGGGATCGAGACCGCGCGGCCCATCGACGTGGTGGCATGGACCAATGAGGAGGGCGGGCGCTTCCAGCCGGGCGCCATGGGGTCTGCGGTGTTCGCCGGCGTGATGCGGCTGGAGGACCAGCTCGCCCTCGTGGACAGCGAGGGGGTGACGCTGGAAGACGCGCTCGCCGAGACGCTGGCCTCGACGCCGGGGTTGCCGTGCCGCCCTCTCGGCCATCCCTTCTCGGCCTACGTCGAAGCCCACATCGAGCAGGGACCGAGGCTCGAGAACGAAGGCCTCACCATCGGCGCCGTGACAGGGATCCAGGGTATCTACTGGTTCACCGTGGAGGTGAGCGGCGACGAGGCGCACGCGGGCACCACCCCGCTCAGGGTGCGCAGGGATGCGCTCAAGGCGGCGGTGGCCATGGTGACTGCGCTCGAGGGGCTGATGGCCGATGAGTCCGACACGGTGCGCTTCACCGTCGGCCGCTTCGAGTGCCACCCCGGCTCTCCCGCCACCGTGCCAGGCCACGCGTTCTTCACCATCGACTTCCGCCATCCCGACCCCGACCTGATCGCGCGCATCAGCGCGCAGATCGCACCCACCTGCGAGGCGCACGCACGCGGCTGCACGGTCACGGTCCGCCCCATCATGGAAATTCCGCCTCTGGTGTTCGACCCCACCCTGATCGACATGGTCGAGGGCTACGCCGCGAGCCTGGGCCATCCGGTCATGCGCATGCCCTCCGGCGCGGGTCACGATGCGGGCTACATCAATCACCTCTGCCCCAGCGGCATGATCTTCGTGCCCTGCGAGCGGGGCGTCAGCCACAACGAGGCGGAGAACGCGACGCCGGCCGACCTTGCTGCGGGTGCCCGGACGCTGGCCGCCTGCCTCGTCGACCTCGCGAATCAGGAGTAGCCATGAGCGAACGCAGAAGCGAGTACGCGCTCTTCGACCCGGAGGCGATCGATGCCATGCGGCCGGTGATCCGCGGCCACAAGCACGCGATCGTGGCCGGGCACTACCTCGCCGCGCAGGCAGGCTTCGCGATCCTGGAGGCGGGCGGCAACGCCATCGATGCGGGCGTCGCCGCGGGCATCGCTCTGGGCGTCGTGCACAGCGATCTCGTCAACGTCGCGGGCGTCGCGCCGATCATCCTCTACAGCGCCAAGACCGGGCAGGTGGAGACCATCAGCGGCCTCGGCACCTGGCCGGCGGCGGTGACACCCGATCTCTTCATGCGCGAGCACGACGGTCACATCCCGGTGGGCCCGCTGCGCACGGTCGTGCCGAGCGCACCAGATGCCTGGATAACCGCGCTGGAACGCCACGGCACCATGACCTTCGGCGAGGTGGCGGAGGCCTCGATCCGGCTCGCGCGCGACGGCTTCGTGATGTACCCGCTGATGGCGAGCGTCATTGCCAAGAAGGCGGACGCGTACGAGCGCTGGCCGTCGAACGCCGAAATCTATCTGCCCGGCGGCCGCCCGCCTGCTGTGGGCGATGTGTTTGTGCAGGCCGACCTCGGGCGCTCGCTCCAGTACATGGCGGACGAGGAGCGCGCCGCCGCCGGCGACCGCGCGGCCGGCCTCGACGCCGCCCGCGCGGCCTTCTACCGGGGCGACATCGCCGCGGCCATCGTGAACCACCACCGGGAGAAGGGCGGCCTGCTCACGGCGGACGACCTCGCCTCCTTCAGGGTGGGGGTGGAGCCGCCCGAGCGGGTCACGATCGAGGGCATCGATGTCTATGCCTGCGGCCCCTGGTGCCAGGGGCCGACGCTGCTCCAGGCGCTCCGCCTGCTCGACACGAAGGCGCTGGCCGCGCACGGCCACAACAGCCCGGAAGCGCTGCACATGATGGCGGAGGCGCTGAAACTGGCCTTCGCCGACCGCGAACGCTGGATCGGCGACCCGCGCTTCGTCGACGTGCCGACGGCGGCGCTCCTCTCCGACGACTACGCCGCCAGTCGCCGCGCCCTCATTAGAGCCGACGAGGCGTGGCCCGAGATGCCGCCGGCGGGCGACCCGGCACAGGGCCTCGCGACGCTCGCCTGCTCGCAGGGAGCGGCCTCAACGGGGTCCGTGGAGCCCGCGCACGATACCTCCTACGTCTGCGTCATCGACGACGAAGGCAACGTCTTCTCGGCGACGCCGAGCGATATCTCCTTCGATTCGCCGGTGATTCCAGGCACCGGGCTTTGCGCCTCCTCGCGCGGCGCGCAGTCCTGGGCCGACCCGGCGCATACTTCGGGCGTGGCGCCCGGCAAGCGGCCGCGGCTCACGCCAAACCCGGCGCTCGCAATGAGCGAAGACGGGTTCGTCATGCCTTTCGGCACGCCGGGCGGCGACGTTCAGATCCAGGCGATGCTCCAGACCTTCGTGAACATCGTGGTCTACGGCATGAACCCGCAGGCCGCGGTGGAAGCGCCAAGGTTTGCGACCATGAGCTTCCCCAACTCCTTCGAGCCGCACGAGTACCATCCGGGCAAGCTGATGCTGGAGGGGCGCATCCCGGAGGCAGCCGGCGACACGCTCGCCGCCTGGGGCCACGGGGTCGATTGGTGGCCGGAGTGGGCCTGGCCGGCCGGCGCCATGTGCGTGCTGGTCAAGGAGGGCGAAGGGGGCACACTCTCGGGCGGGGCGGACCCGCGGCGGCCGGCCTACGGGCTCGCGTGGTAAAGGGCAGAACGAGCAAAGGGGGGAATGGCGCCGTGACGATCGTCTTCGAGGGATGCAGGGTGTTCGACGGGGTCTCCGCCGAGCCGCGCGAGAACGCGACCGTGGTGGTCGAGGACGGCCGGATCAAGGAAGTCGCCGACGGCGCGGTTCGCGTGCCGGCCGATGCCGAGCGCGTAGCCTGCGGCGGGCGAACGTTGATGCCGGGCCTGATCGACGCCCACTTCCACGCCCTCCTCGTCGACCTCAACGTCCCGTCGCTCGACGACATGCCGGCGTCCCTGATCTACCAGCACGCTAGGCTCAGCCTCGAGAGCTCGCTGAAGCGGGGCTTCACCACGGTGCGCGATGCGGGCGGCGCCGACCTGGGGCTGGCGCTCGCCGTGGAGCAAGGCCTGATCGCGGGCTCGAGGGTGCTCTTCTCCGGCCGGGCCATCAGCCAGACCGGCGGCCACGGCGACATGCGCAACCAGACCCGTTTCGAGCCCTGCGGCTGCGCCGGCTATCACGGGATCGTCTCGCAGGTGGCCGACGGCGTCGATGCGGTGCGCCAGGTGGTGCGGGAGGAGCTTCGCAAGGGCGCTCACCAGATCAAGATGATGGTGTCGGGCGGCGTGCTCTCGCCGACCGATCCCCTCTGGATGGACCAGTACTCCGACGAGGAAATCAGGGTCAGCGTGGAAGAGGCGGCGACCCGGCGCACCTACGTGATGGCCCATGCACACACGGCGAGCGCGGTCCGCCGCTGCGCCGAGCTCGGCGTGCGCTCGATCGAGCACGGCACTCAGATCGACGCGGAAGCGGCGGAGGCCGCCGCAGAGGCCGGCGCCTTCGTCGTGCCGACGCTGGTAACGCTATTCGCGATGCTGGAGTCGGGCGCCGAGTTCGGTCTGCGCAAGGTATTCGCCGACAAGCTTCAGGATCTCGGCAACGACGGGCTGCGCTCGCTCGAGGTTTGCCAAGCCGCCGGTGTGCCCATGGGCTTCGGCACCGACCTGCTCGGGCCCTTGCAGGACCGGCAGAGCCAGGAGTTTCTGATCCGGAGCGAGGTGCTCGCACCTGTGGACGTGCTGCGCTCCGCAACCTCGATCAACGCCGCGCTGACGCAGCGCTCAGGTGAGCTCGGCACCATCGCGCCGGGGGCGCTGGCGGACATCCTGGTGGTGGACGGCGATCCCCTCAGCGATCTCGGAGTGCTTCAGGAGCAGGGCCGCCACATTCCGGTCATCATGAAGGACGGCCGTTTCTGCAAGAACGAGCTGTAGCCACCGCACCTAACGCGTTTCCGTTTGCGCGGAAACGCTCTGGATTCTTTGTCGCTCACGGCAGCCGGCCTGCGGCCGGCGCCTCCGCGAGGGCGCCGCAGGGGCGGCGGGCCGCAGTCGCAGCCTGTCGCGTGTCCGTCAAAGACGGACACGCTCTAATCGCGCGACTCCGGACCATGGTCCGGTGCACCCTGCGCGGGGGCTGCGTCATGGTCGCGCGATGCAGCAAGCGAGCGCACGGGGTGCTAGGGCTGACGCGGGGAGGCGCTCCCCGGCCGAATGGCTGCCGCCTGCACCGGCCGCCACCCGCCCTAGCGAAACCCGCTTGTACCGCTCAATCCCAGCGAATCCCGGATTAAGTTTTGCTCCAGGAGTTCTCTGGCGTCGCGCGTCCGTCAAAGACGGACGTGCTCTAGCGCCCCGCGCCGGGCGGGAGAACCGGGGAGGGATCGCTGAGGAACGCCGGTACGTGATCGCCGAGCCCCGTAACCCTCTCGTCGTCGCGGCCGGGGGCGCTCTGCTTGGCTGGCTTGCGACTGCCGCGGCCCGCGTTAGCCTCTGCGCTGCCCTCGGCTCGCTTCTTCTCCTGCTTGGGCTTGGGCTTGCTCTCGGCAGGCTCCGCGCTGCGTGTCCGCCTGCGCGCGGGCCGCTTCTCGGCCGCGCGGGGCTCCTCCCGACGCCGGCGGCCCCGGCGCGGACGCCCGCGCTCTCGGGGGGTGGAGTCGAGCTCGGCCGGCTCGCCCTCTGGCGTGGTGAGCGGGATCGCGGTGTTCACCAGCGTCGCGATGGCGTCCACCGCCTCGGCTTCCTCGTGCGTCGCCAAGGTGATCGCGCGGCCCTCGCGGCCAGCCCGGCCGGTGCGGCCGATGCGATGAACGTAGTCCTCCGGGTTGTAGGGCACGTCGAAGTTGATGACGTGGGAGACGGCCTCGATATCGAGTCCGCGCCCGGCCACGTCGCTGCAGACGAGAAGGTTGACCTCGCCGCCCTTGAATGCGGCCAGCGTCTCGGTCCGGCGGTACTGCACCATGTCGCCGTGCAGCGCGCGGGCGTCGAAGCCGTGGCGTTGGAGCGAGGCGCAGACGATATCGACGTCCTTCTTGCGGTTGCAGAAGATCAGCGCGCTCTGCACCGCCTCGTCGCGGAGCAGGACACGCAGCGCGACGCGTTTCTCTTCAGGGTCCACCAGGATCATCGCGTGGCTCACGGTGCCGGCCACCGTGGCCGGGGGCGCGACGCTCACCTCCTTCGGGTTGATCAGAAACTCCTTGCCGAGCCGCTTGATCTCGGGCCCAAGCGTCGCGGAGAACATGAGAGTCTGGCGGATGCGCGGGAGCGTCTGGACGATGCGCTCGACATCCGGGATGAAGCCCATGTCGAGCATGCGGTCGGCCTCGTCGATCACCAGCACCTTGACGCCGCCCAGCATGATCTTGCCCCGCTCCAACATGTCGATCAGGCGGCCGGGGGTGGCGATCAGAATGTCGGGGTCCTTGCCGAGCGCGGCTTCCTGAAGCGTGAACCCCTCGCCGCCGATGAGCAGCGCCTGGCGCAGGCTGTGGTTGGCGCCGTAGGTGACGAAGTTGTCCGCGATCTGCTGTGCGAGCTCTCGCGTCGGTGCCAGGATCAGGCAGCGCGGCATGCGCGGTTTGCTCGAGCCGGAGCTCAATATGTCGATGATCGGCAGCGCGTAGGATGCGGTCTTGCCCGTGCCGGTCTGGGCGCAGCCCAGCAGGTCGACGCCGCGCAGGACCAGTGGGATGGCCTTCTGCTGAATCGGCGTCGGCGCCTCATAGCCGGCCCCGGCAACGGCGGCGAGCAGCGGCTCGCTCATGCCGAGATCCGCAAATCCCTCATTAAATTCCACGGAAATTCCTCCATTGCGGCATCCATGCCGCATCCTGCGGGCCTTCGCGCGACAAGACGGGCTCGGGCGCCGGCGTGGCACCCAGCCGCATGTCGCGGACCAATGACGCGATGCAGGATATTTTCTCCTTCACCGGCCGGGTGGCCGCAAGGCGGCCGACGAATGACCCGCCGGTGGACCCGATCCGGACGCGCGTGCGACGCAGCGTCCTCGGCCCGCGCCCCTCCTACCCTCGCTGAAGGCCAGCGTCAATCGCCATCTGCCCAGAGAGCAGGATGCTGGGGCCGCGGATACCCTTTTCGGTCCGAAATGTGTCAGCGGGATTGCGCTTGTGCGGATGCGCCGATTGCGTACTATCGCGGCTCACGGGGCTGGGCGCTTGCGGGCGTAGCTCAGGGGTAGAGCACAACCTTGCCAAGGTTGGGGTCGTGGGTTCGAATCCCATCGCCCGCTCCAGTCTCCGGCCCGCGCCCGCCTAATATCACGGCGGGCGTTTGCGCGAGGGACAGGGGGAGACGACCGGGATGCGTGTGCTGCCCTCCCTACCTGCCACCGCTATGACGAGCAGCCGCCCTTGACGGCGCTCGTCACCCACCGGGGCGGCTGCCACTGCGGCGCAGTGCGCTTCAGTTGCGAAGCTCCGGCCGAGATCGAGGTGCACGACTGCAACTGCTCGATCTGCCGCAAGTCAGGCTACCGTCATCTGGTAGTGCCGAAATCGCGCTTTACCCTGCTCTCGGGCGCCGACGCGCTGACCAGCTACCGCTTCGGCACGGGCGTGGCCGAGCATCTCTTCTGCGGGGTGTGCGGCGTGAAGTCCTTTTACTCGCCCCGCTCGGCGCCCGACTGCTACAGCGTCAACGTGCTCTGTCTCGATCCGGGCACCGTCACGGGCGAGACGATGGTCGCGGTGGACGGCGCAGGCTGGAGTTTCGAAGACCCGGGGCCCGTGCCGCGAAGGCACCCTCAGACCGAGACGTAGGACGCAGCCGCGCGGCGTGGTTACGACTCGGCGAGCCGGGCCTCGATGGCATCCCAGATCAGGGCTTCGAGGCGGGTGCCGTCGAGGCGGTTGATCTCCTGGATACCGGTGGGCGAGGTGACGTTGATCTCGGTGAGATAGCCGCCGATCACGTCGATCCCGGTAAAGATCAGGCTGCGTTCCCTGAGTGCCGGGCCGATCGCCGCGCAGATCTCGCGGTCGCGATCGCTTAGCTCGGATTTGTCCGGACGGGCGCCGACATGCATGTTGGCGCGCGCCTCGCCGGCTGCCGGCACCCGGTTCACGGCGCCCACCGGCTCGCCCTCCACCAGGATGATGCGCTTGTCGCCGTCGCGGACCGCCGGCAGATAGGCCTGAGCGATGATCGGCTCGCGAAAGAACGTGCCGAACATCTCGATGAGCGCGTTGAGGTTCTCGTCCTCGGGCCCGACATGGAACACGCCCGCGCCGCCGTTGCCGAAGAGGGGCTTGAGGATGATATCGCCATGCTTAGCACGGAAATCGACGATCATGTCGCGCTCGGCGGTGATCAGTGTCGGCGGCATCAGCTCGGGGAAGCGTGTAACGAAGAGCTTCTCCGGCGCGTTCCGCACCTGGGCGGGATCGTTGACCACCAGCGTCTCGGGCTGAATCTGCTCCAGGATATGGGTGGCCGTGATGTAGGCCATGTCGAAGGGCGGGTCCTGGCGCATCAGGACGACGTCCATGGCGGCCAGATCGACGGTCTCCGGCGCGTCGAGGGAGAAGTGATCGCCGGCCTTCCGGCGCACCTCGAGGGGGCGCATGGTCGCCACCGCGCCGGCCTCGGTCAACGAAAGATGCTGCGGCAGGTAGTGGTGCAGCCGGTGGCCCCTGGCCTGCGCCTCCAGAGCGAGCACGAAGGTGCTGTCGGCCTCGATGTCGATGGCCTCGATCGGGTCCATCTGAATGGCCACGGCGAGGCTCATGTCCTGGACCCCATTGCGCCTCTTAGCGCCTAGTGCAAGCTGGTCGCAAGAGACGCAAGCGCCGCCTCGACACGCGGCCGCACGGCCTCAGGCAGCGAGCAGGTGAGGCTGCGCTCCAGCGCTTCGACCGCACCCTTGATGGTGCCAAGCCTGCTACGCACCATGCCGAGCTCATGCCAGAGGCCGCCGGCCTCGGGCGCGATCAGCAGCATCCGCTCCAGGATTGCGGCAGCGCGTGCCCCATCGCCCGCCTGCAGTGCGCGGGACTTGATGTTGTTCTGAAGCCTGAGAAGGATCGCCCGGTTGCCGACCGGCGCATAGTGGACCGGATCGAGCTCCGCGTCGGCGCCCTGAAACTGCTTGAGCAGGCCGCGCAGGTGGCCGGCCTCCAGCGCCTGGCCCTGGTGGAAGGGATCGACGATCACGCGGCGGTCGCCTTCGTCCAAACGCACCAGGAAGTGACCGGGGAAGGCCAGCCCGTCCACCGTCCAGCCCTGCGCTCGCGCGGCGTGGATGTAGAGGATGCCGAGGCTGACGGGCAGACCGATCCTGCGGTCGATGACTTGGAGCAGATTCGCGTTCTCGGGCGCATCGTAGCTCTCGGTGTCGCCAGCATAGCCGTGTGCCTCGAAGAGCACGGCGTTGAGGTGTCTGCGCCGGCGCTCCAGCGGCTCGCCGGCGCGGGCGAGCGCCGCCACATCGTCGCCGAGGCGGCCGACGTGGGTCCGGTAGCGCTTGAGCGACGCGCTTGGCAGGTCGAGGGCGCCGAACAGCAGCGCGGCATCGGCCAGGTCGATCTCTTCGTCCGCGAGGGCGCCGACAGCGCGGAGCGCACCTTCGATCGTGTCACCGGGCATCGGGTGGTGCCGGGCGGCGCGGGTCGTCCTTCATGATCACGTGGCTCACCACACGCTCGACGCCGTCGACGCGGCGGGCGTGCGCCTTGACCTGCTCCAGTTCGCCCTCATCCTGCGCGATTCCCAAAAGGTAGACCGTGCCGTTGACGGTCGAGACATCGTAATTGACCGACATGATATCCAGATCGAGGAGCAGCTTGGTGTCTAGTAGTATCGAAATCCACCTGTCCTTCGCATAGTCCAGGATCCCGCCCTCACCGGTCACCTGCACCTCGTTGATCACCTCCTCAACGCGCGTCGCCTGCCGGGCGACATAACCCGCGCGAATTCGGTCCTCATGCGTCGCCACGCTGCCCTTGAGCAGGACGCGCCCCTCCACGACGCTGAGCGACACGTCGTTGTAAAGCGCGAGATCGTCCTGGAAGAAGAGATGGTTGAGCTCCGCCTGGATGGTCAGGTCCTTGACGGCGTCGCCGACCGTGCGTTCCTCGGCGACCGCGAGGCCCGTTGTGGTGGCCGCACTAAGGATGAAGTCCGCGCAACCGCCGAGGCATAAAGGACCGGCCAGGGCCAGGACGAGCCCGGCGCCCAGCCCGGCGCGGCGCCACGGGCGAAGGCACTGGCCACCCGTGCGGTCTGCTCTTGCGAATGCTGCGCCGGTCGTCAAGGCGTCACCGGGCGGCGGCGGTCGTCCTTCATCACCACATGGCTCACGACGCGCTTCACATCCTCGATCCCACGGGCATGCTCGGTGACCCGTGCGAGCTCCGTTTCGTCCTGCCCGATTCCCAGGAGGAAGACGGTGCCGTTGACCGTCTCCACGCTGTAGTTGATGGAGCGGACATCACCGTCCACCAGGAGCTTTGCCTTGAGCTGCGCCGAAATCCACATGTCCCGCGCGTAATCCAGGAGCCCGCTGTCGTCGGTCACCTGAATTTCGTTGATCACTTCGCGGACACCGCCAGCCCGCCAGGCGAGCCGAAGCGCATGGATGCGGCTTTCAGGCGTGGGTACGGTGCCCTTGAGCAGCACGCGGCCCTCGATCACGCTGAACGACACATCCCGATAAAGCTCGACATTGTCTTGGAAGAAGAGGTGGTTGAGCTCGGCCCGAATGGTCAGGTCGTCGACCGCATCGCCAACCGAGCGTTCCTCGGCGATTGCGACGCCCGTCGTCGCTGCCGCGCCAATCAGGAGTTCGCCGCAGGCGGAGAGGGAGAGCGAGCCGGCCAGAAGGAGCACAGGTGCGACGGCCAGCCCTGCCTTCCGGCTCGGGCGCCGGGTCAATACTGTCAGAGAACTGCCCCGCTGCGGTCGGAACGCCACGCGTCCGGCAGGTGGCTTGGCCATCGCCAAGGGCTCACCACCATCAAATCGAATCGGAATGAAAGCTTGCGCCATTTCGGATGACGCGACAAGAAAATGGTCGCCGCATTCTCAATTCGGCGCTGCTGACGCGCGCTGATTGTCTCGAGAATGCCCTGCTGTTCCCTGCGATACTTGACTTCGACGAATGCAATCAGCGCCCCGCGCTTCGCGACAATGTCCAGCTCGCCCACAGGGGTGGCGTAGCGTCGCGCGAGGATACGCCAGCCCATGAGCCGGAGTCGCAGCGCGCAAAGCCGCTCCGCCGCAAGGCCACGCTCATAGGCCGCCCGTCGCGCCTCTATGAATCGACCGCGCATCCCTCCCGTGTCCGCGCCAGCGCACGGGCATAGAGCTCGCGGCGTGGCAGCCCGGTCTCGGCGCTGAGCGTCGTCGCCGCGTCGCGGACGCTGCCGTCGGCGAGGAGGCCGTCCAGGCGCTCGTCGATATCCGCGTCCGAGAGCGTTGGCTGCACCGAGTCGCCCCGGCCGCCCACGACGATCACGACCTCGCCCTTGGGTGCGCCAGCGGCGGCGTAATGGCCTGCGAGCGCGTCGAGCGTTCCGCGCCGCACTTCCTCGTGCAGCTTGGTCAGCTCGCGCGCCACAGTCGCCGGGCGTGGGCCGAACGTCGAATCCATGTCTGCCAGCGCCGCAGCCAGCCGGCGGGGCGATTCGAAGAAGACGAGCGTGGCGTCGAGCGGCCGGAGCCCGGCGAGCGCCTGCCGGCGCGGCCCCTCCCTGTGCGGCAGGAAGCCTCCGAAATAAAAGCGATCGGTCGGCAGGCCGGAGAGGATGAGCGCCAGCAACGGCGCGCTCGGGCCGGGGCAGCCGGTCACGCGCACGCCGGCATCGAGAGCGGCACGGACCAGCTTGTAGCCGGGGTCGGAAATCAGCGGCGTGCCGGCGTCTGAGACCAGGGCCACCGAGCCGCCGCCCTGGAGTTCACGGATCAGCGTCGGGCGAACCAGCGCCGCATTGTGCTCGTGATAGGAGACGAGGCGGGCCTCGATCCTATGGCGGGCGAGGAGCCGTCCGGTGCGGCGGGTGTCCTCGCAAGCGACGCGATCGACCGATGCCAGCACCGCCAGCGCCCGCCGCGAAATATCCTCTATATTGCCGATCGGCGTCGCCACCAGCCAAAGGCCCGGCTCCGCGCTCGGCTGCGGTTTACTCACCGGGTCGTCGCGCCTAGTCTGCCCCGCGCCTGCGGGCGTCGCGGGAGCTTCCTCGGACATGGATCGACCTCGCACCTTCTCCGCAGCCGGCCGGCGCCGGCGGATCGGATCGGCTGGCGCCGCTCTGCTGCTGATCCTCCTCGCGGGCGCCTGCGCCGCGCCGAGCGTACCGCCGCCGCCGCCCGAAGGCCAGACGCGGCCCGCCCCGGCGGCCGAGCGGCCGGCCCCGCCTGAAACGCCGGCGGATGAGGCTCTCTCTTCCCTCGCCACGGACGGCACGGCGCCAGCCGCCGGCGAGCCTTCCGCGGACGAGGACAGCGCGGCTGCAACACCCGACAGGGCGCAACCCGCAGCCAGGGTGGGACTCCTGCTGCCGCTCTCCGGCCCTTACGCAGCGGAAGGGGAATCCTTGCTGCACGCCGCGCAGCTCGCGCTCTTCGACACGGCCGACGAGCGCTTTCTCCTGCTGCCACGCGATACGGGAGGCACGGCACCGGGTGCAGAGCGAGCCGCGCTTGCGCTCCTCGAAGACGGCGTTGATCTGATCCTCGGTCCCTTGTTTGCCGAGGGGGTAAACGCCGTCGCCGCCGATGCCCGGGCACATGGTGTCACCGTGGTCGCCTTCTCGACTGACCGGACGGCGGCACGCGAGGGCGTCTACCTGCTGGGCCACACGCCGCGCACGCAGATCAGGCGGGTCTTCGCCCATGCGGCGACCAACGGGCACCGACGCATCGCCCTGCTGGCGCCCGAGACGCGATACGGCGCGGCGGTGGCAGACGAAGCCTGGGCAGCGGCGGCGCTCATGGGCCTCTCGCTCACACGGGTTCGCACCTACGCCCCCGACGGGTCCGACGCAGCAGCCGTGGTACGCGACCTCGCCGACTACGACCGCCGCGCCCAGGCCCTGAAGGACGAGCGAAGGACGCTGGCCCGCCAGAACGATGCCGCAGCCCGACGCCGCCTGAGACGGCTCCAGACGCTCGACACGCTGGGCGAGCTGCCCTTCGATGCGGTGCTCCTGGCCGATGGCGGTGCCCGGCTGCGGCAGGTCGCGCCGCTGCTCCCCTACTACGACATCGACCCCGCCAAGATTCGCGTCCTCGGAACCGGCCTCTGGGAAGACCCGGCGACCCTCGGCGAGCCTGCGCTTGCGGGCGGCTGGTTTGCGGGTCCTGACCCTGCCGCGCGCCGAACCTTCGAGACGCGCTACAGCCGGATCTTCGGGAAGGCGCCCGGCGCGCTCGCCACCCTCGCCTACGACGCGACCGCGCTCGCGGCGGCACTCGCGCGTGCGGGCAACTCGTTCGGTCCACAGGCCATCGGCAATCGGGGCGGCTTTCTCGGCGCTGACGGGCTGTTTCGCTTCGACGACGATGGGATCGCGGAACGGGGCCTTGCCGTCTTCGAGGTGGCTCGCGGCGGCAAGATTCGCGTGGTGAGCCCCGCTCCCGCGCGCTTCGATTAGGCATCGTGAAATTTTCACGAGTGCATTCTGGGTTATTGCCGCGCTCGCCCTAACCGCGAGGCCATGACGTGCCGGATATCGAGACGTCGTTCGACATCGACCAGCCACCCAGTCGCGTCTGGACCTTCTTCCAGGACGTGCCCGAGGTGGTGACCTGCATGCCCGGTGCGGAGCTTCTCGCCCAGACGGGCGAGGCGACCTACACGGGCAAGGTGACGGTGAAGCTCGGGCCAGTGATGGCGGCCTTCGAAGGCGAAGCCACCATCGCCGAGACGGACCACGAGACCCGCAGCGCGAGGATCGAAGCCTCCGGAATCGATCGGCGGGGCAACAACCGTGCAAAGGCGAGCATCGCCTACGAAATCCACGAGCGAGATGGCGGCTCCCGGGTCAGGCTACACGGCAGCATCCGCCTGACCGGCGCGCTCGCGCAGATGGGCCGCGGCGGAATCATCCAGGACGTCGCCAACCACCTCACCGCACAGTTTGCGGAGAACCTCCGCGGCAAGCTCGCCCAACGCGGGCACGAGGCCGAGGCCCAGGCTGAGACCGATGTTCAGGAGCCGCCCCAGGCAATCAAGGGCACGCAACTCACGCTTGTCGTCATCGCGGCGTGGATCAGGCGGCTGGTCGCGACCGTGTTCGGACGCTCAAGCTAGGCGTCTCGCGCGTGCTTCAGCATCCGGTGGATCGCGTCCGGCGTCAGCGGCGCCTCGCGAATCGGCGCGATCCCGAAGGGCTGCAGGGCATCCTCCACCGCTGACGCGTAAACCTGCGCGACCGGAATGGTGCCGGCTTCGCCCACACCCTTGACGCCGAGTGGGTTGAGCGGAGAGGGCGTCTCCGAGTGAACGATCTCCGCGTTGGGCACCTCGGTCGCGTAGGGAATCAGAAAGTCCATGAAATTGGCGTTGAGGGGGGTTCCCTCTTCGTCGAATTCGCAGCGCTCATAGAACGCGCCGCCCACGCCTTGCGCGATCCCGCCCATGACTTGGCCGTCCACGATCATCGGGTTGATCATCCGCCCGCAATCGTGGATGCAGACGTAGCGCTTCACGTCGACCGTGCAGAGTTCGGGATCGACCTCGATCACGGCTGCATGGGCACCGAAGGCCCAGGTCGCATGGGGCGGGCTGTAGTAGTCGGTGGTTTCGATGCCCGGCGTTCTGCCCTCTGCAAGCTGCGGCCCGTCGTGCCGGCTCGCCGGCGCGAATTGCGTGGCGCTGGCCGATGGCTTGTTGAAGGCGTAGCGCAGCGGGTTGGTCGCGGTCGCGATTTCCGCCAGCGTCGCCCGGCGGTCGGTCCCCTTCACCCTCGCCGCACCGTCGTGCAGCTCGATGTCCGCCTGGCTGCACTCCATCATGTTGGCCGCTGCCTCGACGATCTGCGCGCGCGCCTTCACGGCAGCCATGTGGATTGCATTGCCGCTGCACACCGCGGCGCGGCTCGCGAAGGTCGCCACCCCCCATCCGAAGGCGCCGGTGTCCCCCTCGACGACGATCACATCCTCGACGCGCGCGCCAGTCTGCTCGGCGGCAATTTGAGCGAACACCGTCTCGTGGCCCTGGCCCTGATCGGTCAGGCCGGTGTTGACATAGACCTTGCCGGTGATCGGGTGAATCTTGATGTGCCCGCCCTCGTAGGGGCCGAGCCCCGTTCCCTCGACATAGAACCCGAAGCCGAGACCGAGATATCGCCCCTCCCCGCGGGCGGCCGCCTGCTCGGCGCGGAAGCCCTCGACATCGATCGCCTCGCTCAGCCTGTCGAGTGCCTCCTCGTAGGCGCCGCTGTCGTGGATAACCTGCAGACCGTCGGCGAAGATCACGCCTTCGCGCGGGTAGGGGAACTCGTCCTTTCCGATGAAGTTCCGCCGCCGGACTTCGAAGCGGTCAATGCCAAGCTCGTCGGCGAGCTGATCCATGGCGCGCTCGATGGCGTAGCAGGCATGCGGCCGGCCGCAGCCGCGATAAGGGGTGACCTGTACGGCCGGCATGTAGATGGGGCGGAAGGTGACCCGAAAGCTCGGGATGCGGTAGGGCCCCGCGATCGAGGTCGAGCTCACCTGGGCGACGGCGATCCCGTAGGGAATGAACGCCCCGGTATCGTGCAGGAAGTCGTCCCTCAGGCCGATCACCTGGCCATCCTTCATGGCCGCAAGCTCGAGGGTGTGGATCTGCGTCCGCTCCTGGGACGCGCCGATGAAGTTCTCGACCCTGTCCTCGATGTACTTGACCGGGCGCCCGAGCTCCATCGCTGCCAGCGGGACCAGCAGTTCGTCGGGGTAGAACATCATGATCTTCTGGCCGAAGCCGCCGCCCACGTTGGGCGCAATCACGCGCACCTTGTCCTCGTCGAGCTGGAGCACGGTTGCCAGGGCGCCACGCACCGACAACGTCGACTGCGTGCTGTCCCAGACCGTGAGCTCGCCGGTCACGGCCTCCCAGCGCGCCGCGATCGCACGACATTCCATCGGTGCGGCCGTGCTGCGCTCGAGGCGAATCCTGATTCGCGTGATGTGCTCGGCCTCTGCGAACGCCGCGTCCGTGTCTCCAGTCTCAACCCGGAATCGGCCGGCGGTGTTATTGGGCACGTCGGGGTGAACCGGCGGGGCGTCGTCCTCGACCGCCCTTTCCAGGTCCATCTCGACCGGCAGGGGGGCGTAGTCGACATCGATCAGGCGCACCGCATCCTCGGCGACGTAGCGGTCGACCGCCACCACCATGGCGATGCATTGCCCGGCATAGAACACGTCGTCGCGGGCAAGAGGGCGCTGCGTCTTCGGATGCGTAAGGTCGGGGTTCGGGATCAGCAAGGGCAGCGGGGCATCCAGGGCACCGATGGAGTCGCAGGTATAGACCTTGACCACGCCGTCGAGGGCTTCGGCCGCAGACGTATCGACCGAGAGGATCCTTGCCCTCGCAACAGCGCTGCGCGCGAACGCCACATGGAGCGCGCCGGGAAGATCGATATCGTCGATGAAGCTGCCCTCGCCGCGCAGCAGGGCAGGGTCGGCATTGCGCTCGATCGCTTCACCGAATTGGCGCGTCGACACGGTCTTGGTCCCCGTCTTTCTAGCGCGAGCCGCGCATCAGTTCCGCGCTGCGGCGGAAGGCGGCCACGATGTTCTTGTAGCCGGTACAGCGGCACAGATTGCCCGACAGGACCTCGCGAATGGCTCCCTCCGAAAGGTCCGGCTCCGGGTTGGCTTCCAGGTAATCCACGATCGACATGACGAAGCCGGGGGTGCAATAGCCGCATTGCAGCCCGTGGCATTCGCGAAAGGCCTGCTGGACCGGATGCAGCGTGCCGTCGTCAGCGGCAACGCTCTCGATCGTCCGAATGTCGGCCCCGTCCGCCTGGACCGCGAAGGCGAGGCAGGACCGCCCGGCCCTGCCGTCGATGATGACCGTGCAGCACCCGCAGACGCCATGCTCGCAGCCGACATGGGTTCCTGTCAGGCCCAGCTCGTGGCGGATGAAGTCGCTCAGCAGCATGCGGGGGCTGACCTCGCGCTCGACCCGCTCGCCGTTGACGGTCATCGTCACCGCTACCTGCGGGTCGGGAGACCGCCCGAGCGGCGTCCTGCGTACCGTCGCCCTCGCCATCACGCGCGCTCCCGTGCCCGCTCGGCGGCCTTGGTGACGGTGCGCCGGACCAGCGCCGCAACGAGGTCCTTGCGGTATTCCGCGCTGGCCTGCCGATCGTCGCCCGATGTCGAACACGCGCGCGCCGCTTCGGCCGCGCCCGCGAGCGCGCTTCCCTCCGGCGCGGCGTCCTGCAAGGCATTCTCGGCCTCGGCGAGGCGCGTCGGTTTCGACGCCACGCCGCAGGCTGCGAGGCGCAGGGCGGTGCAGACGCCCTCCCTCAGCGTCACCAGCGCGCAGACACCGGCGAGGGCATAGTCGCCGTGGCGGCGCGCGACCTCCTGGAACGCGTAACCAGTGCGGGGAGGAAGGGCCGGTATGCGCACCTCGGTCAGCAGCTCACCCGGCTGAAGCGCCGTCGTCATGTGGAAGTGGAAGAGGTCATCGGCGGCGATAGTCCGCTCGCCCGCGACGCTGCGTGCGACGACCGAGCCGCCCGTCGCCACCAGCATGCAGGGGAGTTCGGCCGCGGCGTCGGCATGGGCGATGCTGCCGCCGACCGTGCCGCGATTGCGGATGACGATGTGCGCCACGTTGCCCAGAACTTCGGCGATCAGAGGGTTCGCCCGCCGAACCTCTCCGTCGCGTTCGAGATCCCGTAGGCGGGTCATCGCGCCTACGCGGATGACATCGCCCTCGATCGCGTGTCCCTTGAGCGCGTCGATCCGGGCAAGATCCACCAGCCTGGAGGGCGCCGCGATGCGAAAATTCATTGTGGGGATCAGGCTCTGGCCGCCCGCCAGCGGCCTCGCCATCTCGTCGCTCTCCAGGGTCTCGAGCGCTTCTTCGATGCTTTGTGGCGCCACATAGTCGAAGAGCGCCGGCTTCACTCCGCCGCCTCCGGAACCATGCCGTCGGCGAACCAGCCGTCGTCCGGGTCGTCGAAGCCCTCCGGCCGCGCGATCGCATGGTCGCGCTTCATCTGCTCGAAATAGGGCCCGCGACTGAACATGGGGAGCGGCCCGCGCTCGGCTCTCATGCGCCCGCGCAGGCGATCCGTTGCATCCTGGTCGACCGTGTAGCGCCGGCCCTCGCGCCCGAGCACGACGCCGTAGTCGTCGCGCGCCGCCTGCTCCGAAACGAGGCCGCACTGAACGTCGTAGCAAACCATCTCCGGCTCGCGCGCCAGCGGGTCGCCCCAGCCGCCACCCCCTGTCGTCTGGATTCTGATGGTCGAGCCGGCCGCGACCTCAACCCGGTCGTCCATGCCGGCGACCGGGCGCTGCGTGCCGTCGGGATTGTCGATCCCCAGGCCGTAAGTGCCGCCGTACTTGCCGCCGTTGACGCCGTAGGTGTTGATCATCGCGCGGTCGGCGTTGGAGAGCGCCTCGCAGTCTTCGAGCGCCCTCACCCGCTTGTCGTAGCCGAACCCGCCCCGACGGTAGCCGGCGCCACCTGAGTCCGTCGCCAAGCCCAGGCGATCGATGATGACGGGGTATCGGGTCTCAGAGAACTCGGCGGGCAGGTTGCGCGAGTTCGGCACGACGTGAACCACGTCGCTGCCGTCCGCCCAGGGGCGCCCCGGCCCACCGCCGCCAAGGACCTCGCGGAACAGGAAGAAGTCGTGACCGATGCGCCCGCCGTGCAGGCCCCAGATCCGGATCGTCTCGTGATCGGCCGGCATGCGCCCGTCGGTCGCCTTGGCCAGCAGCGCCGCGAAGATGCCCAACGAACGCAGCAGGGGGAAGAAGCGCAGGCCCGTGGCCTTGCCGAAGCTGGGCGTCACCAGCGTTCCCTTGGGCGGGAACTTCAGCTCGATGACATCCAGCACGCCCTCGTTCATGTCGATCTCGGCCGCTCGCTCAGGCGTCGCCGCGAGGGAGCGGAGCACCGGACCCATCCACTTGCGCGCGAATTTTCCATCCGCGTAGTCGATGGGCCAGTTGATCGGCCCCTTCGCCTCTTTCGACGTGCCCGTGAAGTCGAGCACGATCTTGTCGGCTGTCTTGGTCATCGTCAGGCGCAGCGCATGCATCTGCGGCCCCTCAACGCCGTCGTCCTCGATGTAGTCCTCCCAGGCGTAGACCCCGTCGCGAATCTTGGGCAGCAGTTCGCGGCGAATCGTCTCTGCGCAATTCTCGATGATCGCGTCATAGGCGGCTTCCAGCGCGTCCACGCCGTAGCCCTCGGCCAACGCCACGATGCGCTGGCTGCCGAGCCTGGCGGCGCCGATCTCGGCATCGAGATCGCCGCGCAAGTGCTCCGAAAGCCGCGAGTTGCGCGAGATGATCTTGAAGACGGCCTCGTTGATCTTCCCCTGCTCGTAGATCTTGATCGGGGGCACCACCAACCCCTCGGTCCACATGTCGGTCGCATTGGCGGGCAGGCTGCCCGGCACCGAGCCGCCGACATCGTCGTGATGTCCAAAAACCTGGCTGAAGCCGATCAGCCGGTCGCCGTGGAAGATGGGAATGGTCGTGCACAGGTCGGGGATGTGCCCGATGCCGCCCGCGCTGTTGTAGGGGTCGTTCCAGAAGAAGATGTCTCCGGGGTGAATGTCGCCCTCGTCGAAGTACTCGAACACCGGCTCGACCAGGGCGGCGTAGGAGCGCCCCGTCAGTTTGCGCCCGCGCGCGTCGAAGAGCGCCACGCGATAGTCGTGCTGGTCCCTGATCATCGGCGAGCGCGCGGTCCGCTCGACCGCCGCCTCGATCTCCAGCTCGGCGGTGCGGATCGTGCCGGTTATGACCTCGAGCTCGATCGGTCCGAGCGGCGGCCCCGCATCCCTGGCCGTGACTGCGCTCATGCCTCTTTCTCCAGAACGAGGTTGCCGTAATCGTCATTCCTGAGCGCCCAGCCCTCGGGCACCACGAGGGTCGAGCCGTACTCCTCGACGATACCCGGCCCCTGTGTGACAAAGCCGCGGGACAAGCTCTCCCGCCGCCAGATGGGGCAGGATACCCAGCCCTGGCCGCGCCAGTAGACATCGCGCGACCCGGCAGGACCCGTATCGCCCGAACCCGGCTCGACCGTACGGACGGCAGGGCGATGCATGCGCCCAATCGCCTGCACGCGCAGGCTCACGACCTCGACGTCCTGGCTGCCTTCGTAATGGAAGCCGAAGGTGTCGTCGTGGACCCGGTGAAAGTCCGACCACATGTGCTCGACGGCCTCGGCTCCCGAAAGTCCGGCCGGGATCGCGACCAGCACCTCGTGGCCCTCGCCGACGTAGCGAACGTCGGCACTCCGTTCGAGCTGGATCGCCTCGCGCGCCACGCCCTCGGCTGCGATCTCGTCGCAGCCCAGCCCTTCGAGCTCGGCCCACAGCCCGTCAAGCTCATCGACCGGGGCGGTCGACTGTTGGCGTACCAGGGTGCGCACGTAGTCGCGCTTGATGTCGCAGACATGCAGGCCGAAGGCGGAGAGGTTGCCCGGATTGGGCGGCGAGACCGCGACCTTGATTCCGAGGAAGTCCGCCACGTCGGCGGCGAAGAGCCCGCCCGCGCCGCCGAAGGCGATCATGGCGTAGTCGCCGGGGTCGAGCCCGCGCGTCGTCGTCACCTCGCGAATGCCCTGCACCTGGTTGGATGCCGCGATTTCGAGGACACCGGCGGCCGCTTCCTCCGCGGAGAGGTCAAGCGTCGCGCCGAGCGTCTCGAAGGCGCCGCGCGCGGCATCGACGTCCAGCTTGAGCCCGCCGCCGATCAGCGCCCCCGGCAGGCGCCCCAGCACCACGCCCGCGTCCGTCACCGTGGGCTCGGTTCCGCCGCGCCGATAGCAGATGGGGCCAGGATCGGCACCCGCGCTCTGCGGGCCGACCTTGAGCGCGCCGTAGGGATCGATCCAGGCGAGCGATCCCCCGCCGGCGCCGACCGCCACGACATCCAGCATCGGAGTCTTGACCGGATAATGTTCGATCGTGGTGTGGGTGGAGAGCTGCGGCGTGAGCCCGCGCACCAGGGAGACATCGGTGGATGTGCCGCCGACGTCGAGCGTCAGGATATCGCTGTAGCCGGCGAGGCTCGCCATGTGGGTGGCGCCGAGGACGCCCCCCGCAGGCCCCGAGAGCAGCATCGTCACCGGCTTCTCGCCGGCGGCCTCGCTGGAGACGATCCCGCCGTTGGACTGCATGATCAGGAAGGGCTTGTCGCCCGAGCCTTCGGCGATCCTGTTGCGGGCGCGTCCGAGATAGGTCTGGCAGTAGGGCTTGACCATCACGTCGATCAGCGTCGTCATCGCGCGCTCGTACTCGCGATACTCGGGCAGGACGACCGATGACAGCGACACGAACGTGTCGGGAAAATGCTCGTCGATGATCGCGCCGACACGCTGCTCGTGCGCCGGGTTCGCATAGGAATGGAGCAGACAGACGGCGATGCGCGTGACGCCGAAATCGACGAGGTGGTCCACAGCTTCGATCACGCTCTTCTCGTCGAGAGGCGTCATGACGGAGCCGTCGTAGCTCATGCGCTCCGTCACCTCCTGGACCAGATGAAGCGGCACGAGCCTGGGCGGCTTCACCCAGAAGAAGGAGTTGCCGTAGCCGTCCGGCACGGATTGGCGCGCGATCTCGATGATGTGGCGGAAGCCGGATGTCACGAGCAGGCCGAGCCCTTCGAAACGATGCTCGAGCACGGCGTTCGTCGCCGTCGTGGTGCCGTGCAGGATCTGGCTCAGCTGTGCGTCGGTCTCGCCGACGACCTCCTGAATTCCGTTGATCAGGCCCCGGCTCGGATCGTCGGGCGTGCTCGGCGTCTTGATCGCAAGCTGCTCGCCCGTCTTCTCGTCAATTGCGATGACGTCCGTGAACGTTCCCCCGGTATCGATGGCGATGCGAAGGCTCATGAATGCTCCCGATGTGCGGGGAGGGCTCGAAGGGTCCGCCTGAGGAACGCGCGGAGGCCCGCGCCCTCACGTGCGCCCGGGAGCGCGTTGCCCCGCCGACACGACCCGGTGTCGGCGGGGCGGGAAGAAATGTTCCTCAAGCGGCGAGGAAGCGGTTCCACTCCTTGATGAAGAGCGTGATCTGGCGCGGCCAGATCATCCAGTACGCGATGTTGGACTGGCGCCGGAGCTTGGGTCCGGTATCGCGCCCGCGCCCCTCGTACCACTTCAGCCACGCCTCTTCGGTCATGTAGTTCCGCGCGGTGTCCGGGCAAGGCGAGTAGTAGCCCTGCTCGGCATCGGCCGCGCCGCGCCAGCCTTCGAGGCACCAGTCCATATAGGCCATGGCGACCTCGGGCTGCGGCGCCTCGCTGGAGAGGCACATGCCGTAATACCAGGCGCCCGTGCCCTCCCAGACGTCGACATAGAAGCAGGGGATGCCACGCTTCTTCACGTCCTCGATCACCGGGTTCCAGCAGTCGATGCCCCAGACTTCCTCGGAGGCGAGCAGGTTCACCGCCTCGCCGTAGTTGGTCCAGAGCGCGCGGAAGACGCCGTCCTGCTTGGCACCGATCAGGAAGTCGATGACGTTCTTGAGCTCGTCCGGCTCGAGATCGCCGTAGCCGACCTTGACCGGGTCCATCTTGCGGTTCTTCACCAGATAGCTCGCGCAGCGCGGCGGGCCGATCAGGTCCTCGTTCTGGATCGAGACCTTGCCCCGCACATCCACGTCGCGCCACTGGCCCTCGTAGAGCACCCCGAGCGTGTCCGGCGTGAGCCGATCCGTCTGTGTCTCGGCGAACTTGTGAGGAAGGATGCCCAGCGCATCCATGTTGTAGATCTGGGGCAGCATCCCGAACGAGGTGCGGGTGTCGTCCCAATAGACCATCTCGACCGGCCAGCCGCTGGTGTGATCGGCGCCGACGTGAGCGGGGTCGGAGAAGAGCGTATCGGCGAACTCCCAGTTGGTGATCTTCTCCACCGGGATCGGCGCGATCGTCTCCGCCTCACGGAGCGCCGGCGTGCGGAAGGCGTTGGTCTCGATCATCGAGAAGGTCTCGTAGCCGCCGGTGATCCACTTCTGGACCGAATCCGCGAGGCTCGCGACCTGACCGGTCACCTGGAGCCCGCCGCTCACTTCCTCGAATTTCTTGAAGAAGCGCTCCTGCGCGGAGACCCCGGTGCCGATGAGCTCCATCGGCTCGTCCTGGGTGATGCCGGCAACCCGGTCGGAGAATGCGGCCTCGGCTTCGGTCGCCCCCAGGCCGGCCGCGGCAACCACGGCCGTCGCACCGGCCGCCGCCATGAACTCGCGCCGGTCGAGCCCGGCCGCTGAGCGCGAGCGTGTCTCGGCGTCGTCGCAGAACTTCTCGTGCCTCTTGTCAAGGTGTCCGCTGTCCATCTCTGCCTCCCTTGGCCTCCCTGAATTCGGTGACGGCGCCCGGTTCGCACCGAGCGGCCGGTGCTTACTCGGCGGCGGCCCTGCCGGCCGCGGCCTCGGTACCGAACGGCTGCAACATCCCGGTGAAGGACTTCTGCTCCGGGAACCTGTAGGTCTTCCACTTGCTGGTCTTGCGCCCGATCTCGACGATGCCCTCGGCCATCTTGGTGGCGCACACCACCCCGTCGAGTACGGGAATGCCGAGCTCGGCTTCGAGCCCGTCGGCGAACTCCGCGAAGCCGGCGCAGCCGAGGCAGATCGCCTCGGCATCGTCCTCATCGCGGGCGCGGTAGCATTCCTGCCGCAGCTTCTCGAGCGAGCCCTCGTAGTCCTGCTCCACGTCGAGCACGTAGACCGGCGAGGTGCGCACGATCACCCTGCTGCTGAGCCCGTAGCCCGCGACCATGTCCTCGACCGGCACCCGGAAGCGCGGGATGATGGTGACGATCGCCACGCGTGCCGCGAGCTGGCAGGCCATATAGAGCGAGGCTTCGGCGATCCCGATCACCGGCTTGTCGGTCATCTCGCGCGCGGCGTGCAAGCCGGGGTCGCCGTAGCAGGCGATGATGTAGGCGTCGAAGCCTTGCTGGTCGCCCTTGCGAATCTCGTTCAGGATTCCCGGCACGCACAAGTATTCGTCGTAGAAGGACTCGATCGAGGCCGGCGCGTAGTCGGGCGTCACCGCCACGACCTCCGTGCCCTCCCGCGCCACCGAGCGGCCGGCCACGGCATCGGCGTCGGTCATGTCCTGCGACGAGTTGGGGTTGATGATCATGATCTTCATGATGCCGCCTCCCAATTAGTGCCGAGGCCCTGCGTGGCGCGTCCTGCCCGCAGCCCCCGCCGCAAGAGCGTACAACCGCGCCCGCGCCCGAGTCCACAAATGGCTCTGTCCGCGGAGCCCGGTCCCGCTCAGTAGCCGCACCAGCTGCGGGTCAGGATCTCGTAGACCTCCGCCGCCTGCTCGACATGCGCCACCGGGCAGTACTCGTCCGTCTGGTGCGCCATGTGCATCTCGCCGGGCCCGAGGATTATCGTCGGCGGGCGCCCGTAGGCCGGCATCAGCGCCGAGGCGTCGGTGAAGTAGGGCGCGCCGCGCGGCTCGATCTTCTCGCCGAGAACCCGCTCCATCACCGCGTAGATTTCCTGAATCCATGGGTTGGTTTGCGGGGTATGCACACCACCGCAATCCACGACCCGGGCGATCTTGTTCTCGTCGCCGAGGTAGCCCTCCAGGCCCGAGAAAATCTCTGCGTGGTCCTGCCCGGGCAGCGTCCTGATGTCGACGGTGAACTCGGCATGGTCCGGCACCGAGTTGAGGTTGAGCCCGCCCTGCATGGTACCGACGTTGAGGGTCGATCGGCCCAGCAGCTCGTGGGGCATCACGTTGAAGTCGAACTCCTCGAGCTTGGTGACCGAGCGCGCCGCCTTGTAGAGCGCATTGTCGCCGTGCTCCGGCATCGAGCCGTGGGAGGTAATGCCTTCCGTCTCCACCCTGAGCCAGAGCGCGCCCTTGTGGCCGAGGATGGGGTAGTTCGAGGTCGGCTCGGCGATGACGATGGCGCCGGCCTCGCCCAGCGCGCCGATCTCGGCCAGGTGGTAGGAGCCTTCGCAGCCGGTCTCCTCGCCCGCGCAGATCGCCATCACCATGTCTGCCTCGCCGCGCTTCTCCTCGGCCGCGAGTTTCAGCGCGACGTGGACGAAGGCGGAGATGCCGGCCTTCATGTCTGTGGTGCCGCGGCCATAGAGCTTGCCGTCCACGATGTCGGCGCCGAAGGGGTCCACCGACCACTCCTTGGCGCCGAGCGGGACCACATCGATATGCCCGCCGAAGCAGAGCGGCTTCTTGCCGTTGCCACCTTCGCCGCGCAGCACTGCGACCAGGCTCGTCCGCTCCGGCGCGAACTCGTGGTAGGAGACCTCGATCCCCGCAGCGCTCAGCAGGTCGCCGAGATAGTGGGCGCACTCCACCTCGCGGCCGGGGGGATTGCGGGTGTCCATGCGGACGATATCCCTGGTGATCTCCAGGGCGGACGGAATGGACGACATGGGTTGGGCTCCTTCTCCCCGGCGGCGATGTGCCGGCAGTATGGCCACGCGGCTCAACAGGGTCCAGATCAGGTGGAGCGCGCAGAGCAGGATCCCGAGGACTTGCCCCACAACCGAAGGGCTAGGGCGGGTTTGTGCTAGGTTTCGCAAGGTTCATTGGATGCCCGGCACCCGTGCGGGCGAGCGGGCGGGGAGCGGACCATGGCTAGAATCGTGCGATTCCACGAGACCGGCGGGCCGGAGGTGCTGCGCGTCGACGAGGTGCCGGAGGTCGACCCCGGGCCCGGCGAGGTCCGGATCAGGGTCGAGGCGATCGGCCTCAACCGGGCCGAGGTCATGCTGCGCGAGGGCATCTACCACGAGCAGCCGGTCTTCCCCTCCCGCATCGGCTACGAGGCCGCCGGGGTGGTGGAGGCCGTGGGCGAAGGGGTGACGACGGTGAAGGAAGGCGACCGCATCGCCACGGTCCCGTCCTTTGCGCTCTCCCAGACCCGCCAGGGTGTCTATGGCGAGAGCGCCACCGTGCCGGCGGAGATCGCCGAGCCTTACCCCGCGGCGCTTTCGCCGGCCGAGGGCGCGTCTCTCTGGATGGCCTACCTCACGGCCTACGGCGCGCTGGTCCACTACGGCAAGCTCGTCCCCGACGACGCCGCGATCGTCACCGCGGCGAGCAGCAGCGTCGGCCTTGCCGCGATCCAGATCGCCCGCGCACAGGGGGCCACCGTGATCGCGACGACCCGGACCGCAGTCAAGAAGGAGGCGCTCCTCGGCCTTGGCGCCGATCACGTCGTGGCAACGGATGAAGAGGACCTGCCGGCGCGGGTCATGGCGATCACCGGCGGGGCCGGAGCCCGCGTGACCTTCGATCCCATCGCGGGACCGCTGCTGACCACGCTCTGCGGCGCGGCAGCGCCCTATGGCACCATCTACGAGTACGGCGCCCTCTACCCCGGCGAGACCGCCTATCCGCTCATGCCGATGCTGGCGAAATCGCTCACCATCGTCGGCTACCAGGTGCTCGATTTCGTGCGCGACGAGGCCCGCTTCGCGGCGGGGCGCGACTATATCTTCGCAGGCCTTGAGAGCGGCGCGCTCAAGCCCGTGATCGACCGCGAGTTCCCGCTGGAGCAGATCGTGGAAGCCCACCGACACATGGAGTCCAACACCCAATGCGGCAAGATCGTCGTCACGGTATGACGACGGAAGCATCCCGCGTTGACCGGGCTTCCGTGGCGGTGAGACACTAAGTGCGCCTGGGGGCGGCGCGAAGCCCCCGCGGAGGATGACGCGATGACAAGCAGCACGAACGGACGCAATGGCGGTGGTTTCGAGACCGACGTGGTGACCCGCGAGATCGTGCGCGGCAAGCTGCTGGCGGTGGCGGACGAGATGGGCGTGGTGCTCGCGCGGAGCAGCATGAGCCCGGTGATCTACGAGGTGCTCGACTTCGCCTGCGGCTTCTGCGACGCGGACGGCGAGCTCGTCTCCCAGACCAACGGAATTACGGTCTTCACCGGCACCTTCTCGATCCAGATCAACATCATCAAGGAGAAGTTCGCGGGCCGTATCCGGCCGGGCGACATCTACATGCTCAACGACCCCTTCCACGGCGGCACCCACTACAACGACGTGGGCGTCGTCAAGCCGGTGTTCGTGGACGGCGAGCTTTTCGCCTTCGCCATCTCGATCTCGCACTGGACCGACATCGGCGGTAAGGCGCCAGGCTCGCTACCGGCGGATGCCACCGAGATATTCCAGGAGGGCATTTGCTTCCCCGGCATCCACGTCTACAAGGAGGGCGAGCGCCAGGACGCCATCTTCGAGATGATCGCAGCCAACGTGCGCCTGCCGAAGATGGCGCTCGGCGATCTCAACGCCGCGCTGGCCTCCGTCCGCATCGCCGAGAATCGCTGTCTCGAGCTCTGCGAGAAGTACGGCAAGCAGGCGGTCGCGGAGACCTTCCGCCACATCTTGGAGACTAGCGAGCGGGTGAGCCGCGAGGCCGTCGCCGCCCTGCCGGACGGCACCTACGAGGCCGAGGACTGGATCGATGGCGACGGCATCACCGAGGAGCGCTTCCGCACGAAGGTGGCTGTCACCATCGAGGGCGACGACATCACCGTCGACTACACGGGCTCCTGCGACCAGCTTCAGGGTCCGGTCAACTGCTCGCGCTCGGCCCTCGTCTCGGCGGTGAAGACGGTCTTCAAGGCGATCGTCGATCCCCAGTCACCCTCCAACGAAGGCTGGTTCCGGCCGCTGAAGGTAGAGGCGCCGGACGGCACGGTGTTCACGGCGACCAAGCCCGCGCCGGTCGGCTGGTACTACGAGGGCACCGGCCAGGCCTCGGAGCTCGCGTGGAAGGCTTTGGCTCCCATCGCGCCCAAGCGGGTCAGCATGGGCAGCGCGAACAGCCTCTGCGTGACCGTCCTCGGCGGCCACGACCGCGCCAAGGGCGAGCCCTGGGTGATGATCGAGCCGAGCATGGTCGGCTGGGGCGCGACCGACGAGCGCGACGGCAACTGCGTGACCAGCGCCATCACCAACGGCGATACCTTCAACTATTCCATCGAGCTCCTGGAGGCGAAGTTCCCGGTGCGGGTCAACCAGTATGCGCTCAACACGCCGGGCGGCGTGGGCGCCGGCCGCCACCGGGGCGGCTACGGCTCGATCCGCGAGTACGAGATTCTGACTGACGACGCGGTACTCTCGGCGAGCTACGGCCGCTCGATCGAGAAGCCGTGGGCGCAGGAGGGCGGCGACGAGGGCTCCTGCAACTACTTCGAACTCCATGTCGGCAACGACGCCCGCCGGGCGGCCCGGGCGCCGACCACGATCATGAAGCGGGGGGACATCATTCGCATGTTCACCGGAGGAGGAGGAGGCTACGGAGACCCCTTCCAGCGGCCTGCCGAGGAGGTGCTTGCGGAAGTCCGCGCGGACTACATCTCCGCCGAGCGCGCCCGCGAGGACTATGGCGTGGTCGTCGCGGCGGGTGGCCGCGCCGTCGACGAGGAAGCGACCGCCAAGCTGCGCGCCGAAGCCGCCTAGCGCGGGTCGATCATGGGCCGGCTCGCGTCCGATATCGGCGGCACCTTCACCGATCTGGTTTACTTCGATGATGCAGAGGGCTCGCTGCGCACCGCGAAGTCCCTTACCACGCCGGGCGACCTGACCCAGGGCGTCATCGACACCGTCGAACTCTCGGGCCTCGCCCCGGGCGAGGTGGACTTCTTCGTCCACGGCGGCACCACGGTCATCAACGCCATTACCGAGCGCAAGGGCGCCCGCACCGCGCTGGTCACGACCGCCGGCTTCCGCGACGTGCTGGAGATCCAGCGCGGCAACCGGCC
Organism: Alphaproteobacteria bacterium; assembly: GCA_965207055.1. Taxonomy (GTDB): domain Bacteria; phylum Pseudomonadota; class Alphaproteobacteria; order UBA828; family UBA828; genus WTGU01. The sequence continues at coordinate 217,911 of CBDBLP010000003.1, forward strand.
GGACCTCTACAATCTGCGCTTCGAGAAGGAGCGGCCCTTCGTGCCCCGCCTGCTGCGCTTCGAGGTGCGCGAGCGGGTAGATGCGGCGGGCAACGTGCTCCGGCCGCTGGAGAAGTCGGATCTCGACCTCGTCGTCGCGCGTTGCCGGGAGGAAGAGGTGGAGGCGATCGCGATCCAGTTTCTCCACAGCTACGTGGCACCCCGGCACGAGGCCGAGACCGCGGCCCATCTGCGTGAACGCCTGCCGGGCGTGAGCATCACCGCCTCTCACGAGATCACCCGCGAGTGGCGCGAGTACGAGCGCGCCAACACGGCGGTGCTCAACGCCTACGTGCAGCCCATCGTGCAGACCTACTTCGGCCGGCTGGAGGAGGCGCTGGGCGGTGCCGACATCCGCTGCGCCTACGCCGCCATGCAGTCCAACGGCGGTACCACCAGCTTCTCGTGGGCCAAGGAGCACCCGATTACCCTCATGGAATCGGGGCCGGCGGCGGGCTGCAACGGAGCCGCCATCGTGGGCGACCTCTGCGACGAGCCCCGGGTCATCTATCTCGACATCGGCGGCACCACCGCCAAGTGCACCACCATCGAGGACGGCACGCCCAAGGTCACCACCGAGTACCGGCTGGAGTACAGCCGCACCCAGTTCGGCTATCCGCTGCGCGTGCCTGTCGTCGATATCGTGGAGATCGGCGCGGGCGGCGGCTCCATCGCCTGGCTCGACAAGGCGGGGCTCCTGAAGGTGGGGCCGGTCTCCGCCGGCGCCGATCCGGGGCCCGCCTGCTACGGTCGGGGCGGCACCGAGCCGACTGTGACCGACGCCAAGCTCATCACCGGCGTCATCAATCCCACCAACTTCGCCGGCGGGCAGTTCGACCTCGACGAGGGCAAGGCTCGCGCCGCCATGGAGAAGATCGCGAACGGCCTGGGCACGGGCGTGGTGGACGCGGCGGTCGCCGTCATCCGCACGGTGGAAGCCAACATGATCAATGCGCTGAAGCTGGTCTCGATCCAGCGCGGCCACGATCCGCGCGACTTCGCGCTGGTCGTGGGCGGCGGCGGCGGGCCCATGCACGGCGCCCCGCTCGGCCGCGAGCTCGGCGTGAAGGAGATCATCGTGCCGCTCTACCCCGGCCTCTTCTCCGCCTGGGGGATGCTCGCCACCGAGCCCCGGCGCGACTTCATGCAGACCGTGCTGCGCCGCGACGAGGAGGTGGAGGCCGGTGATGTGCGCGCGGTCTTCGCCGGCCTCAAGGAGGAGGCGGAGCGCTACTACCAGACCGACGCCCACATGGGGGAGGCGGAGATCGCCTACGAGGGCCGCATCGACCTGCGCTATCTGGGGCAGGAGCACCCGGTGACCGTGCTCGTCGACATCGAGGCCGCCGAGGTCGACTCAATTCTCGCAGCCTTCCACGACGCGCACGAGAAGACCTACACCTTTCGCCTCGACGACACCCCGGTCGAGTTCGTGACCTACCGGCTTACCGCGTCCGCCAAGGTCCCGCGGCCGGAGATGACGAGGCTCACGCCGGACGGGCGCTCGATCGAGGCGGCAGCGCGGCCCGCGCGCATGGCCGACTTCGCGGAGGACGGGCGCCACGAGGCCGCGGTCTACGAGCGCGACCGGCTGCCTCCCGGCGCGGAACTGGCCGGACCGCTGATCGTGGAGGAGGCCACCGCCACCACGCTGGTGCATCCCGGCCAGACGCTGCGGGTCGACGACTACGGCTTCCTGCGCATCACCGACGCCTGACTCGGATTTCTCACAGGGCGACGACCTGCGTCGCACGCGACGCAGGCAAGAGATGTTTGCTCGCCATACGCCGAATGGAAGGACGATGACCGATGCCGGATAGCACGTCCCTGTTCGACCGGGCCATTCCCCTGCTCGCCTCGCTGGATATCGCGGCCTCGCTCGCCTTCTTCAACAGGCTCGGTTTCGATACGCATGCATTCGGCGACAACTACGGCATCGCCGTTCGCGAGCACATCGAGATTCACTTCTGGCTATGCACGGACAAGAACGTCGCCGAGAACACCTCCTGCTACGTCCGTGTGAACGACATTCATGCGCTGCGCACAGACCTCGCCAGACGCACCGATGTGGGCGAGGTCGTCGAAACGTCCTGGGGGATGGACGAGCTCTACGTCTGGGACCCGAGCGGCAGCCTGGTGAAGTTCGGTCAGGTGACGGAGAGGATGATTCTGGCGGACGCCGTGCAGGAAGCGCCTCCGGACTAAGTCGGCCTACACCGCGTCAGGTCGGCGGGCGAGCGCGACGGCGCAGCCCGTGGACAAGAGCTGCCCGGCGGTCACCGCCGCGTTGGTCAGCGCCGTCGTCGTCACCCGGGTCGCGTCGATCACACCGGCCTCGCGATAGGGGCGAAAGGCGCCCGTGCGCGCGTCAAAGCCGATGTCCGCCGGTGCTTCCCTCAATGCTTCAAGGGCCAGCGACGGCTCGCACCCGGCGGCACCCGCGATGCGGCGGAAGGGCTCCTTCAGAGCACGCGCAAAGGCGCGCCGCTCGGGTTCCGCCGATCCGGCGGCACCGTCTTCGATGGCGAAGGCGGCGCGCGCGAGCGCCACGCCGCCGCCCGCGACCACACCCTCTGCCGCTGCTGCGCGGGCGGTGTTCAACGCGTTCTCGCAGGCCTTGTAGCGTGCCTTCCAGGCGGTCTCGGTGACGCCGCCGACCCTAATGTTGGCAACGCCAGAGACGAGCCGTGCGAGCCGCGCCTCGAGCTTGCCCCGGTCGTAGCTCTTGCGCTCGTGTTCGATGGCGTCGCGAATCTGCGCGGCGCGGCGCTCCACCGCCGCCTCCTCGCCACCGCTACCGAAGATCGTGGTCGAGACCCCGTCCACCACGGCCCGCTTAGCGGAACCGAGCGCGGTGGCGTCGATCCTTTCCGGCAAGAGCCCGGTTTCCTCGCCGACCATGCGCCCGCCCGTGAGCACCGCGACGTCGTCGGTCGCGACATGGCGATAGATGCCGGACTCCGGTCCCTTCGCCGCCGCGCAATGGACCGTTCCCTCGCGGTGGTTGGTCAGCAAGGCTGCGAGCGCCTGGTCGGAGACATCCTGCGCCAGCACCAGCAGGCTCCGCTTGCGCTCGCGCGCCGCCTCCAGCGCGGGCACGACCTCGGCCGCTTCGGTCAGCTCGCCCTGGCACATCAGCAGGAAGGGCTGGTCGAGCTTGACCTCGGACTCGCCCGCCTTGAGCAGGAAGTTGCGCGAGAGCAGGCCGTGCTCGAAAGCCATGCCACTCATGTAGTCGACCGTCGTATCGACGCCCTGGTGGTAGGAGATGCTGACGACGCCTTCAGCGCCGAGGCGCTCCACCGCCTCGGCCACCAGGCCCGCGATCTCGTCGTCACCGTCGGCGGCGACCCCGGCGAGCTGCGCGAGCATCGTGCGGTCTGCTACCGGGCTGCTTTGCGGCTCGAGCGCCGCGAGCGCCTCGCGCGTGAGCCGGTCGAAGCCGCGCCGCACAGTGGGAGGATCGATCCCCGCCGCCACCAGGCGCAACCCGGCCTCGGCGAAGGCACCAGCGAGCAGCGCCGTGGTGGTCGAGCCGTCGCCCACGGCGTCCCGGGTCTTCTTGACGCAGGCCTTGAGCAGCTCGGTGCCGAGGGTCGCGAAGCGGTCCTCGTCCTCAAGGTCCCTGATGGCGGTGAAGCCGTCGCGCGTGAGCTCGGGGTAATCGTCCGCGCGCTCCAGCACGACGCGGCCGCCGTGCGGCCCGAGCGTCAACCCCGCGAGTCGCGCGGTGTGGCCAAAACCCGCCATCAACGCCTCGCGGGCGTCGGCTCCGGTCTTGATGTGCTTGGGCCGCTCGAGCGCCATGGGACGATCTTCCGCGCTACTGAGCAGCGGTCAACGGCAACGGCGCGGCCGGGGCATTTGCCTCGGCCGCGCCGCGCCTTGTCGAAGGGGAACGGATCAGGCCGCGCTGAAGCGGTTCCACTCCTTGATGTAGCTGGTCACATGCGTGGGCCACACCATCCAGAACGCGATGTTGGACTGGCGCCGGGTCTTGGGTCCGGTATCGCGGTCCTTGCCCTCGTACCAGCGCCGGTAGTCCTCCACGGTCAGGAAGTTGAGCACCGGGTCGGGGCAGGGCGAGTAGTAGCCCTGCGGCGCGACCGCCGAGCCCCACCAGCCGTCGAGGCACCAGTCCATGTAGGCCATGGCGACCTCGGGCTCAGGCGCCTCGCTGGAGAGGCACATGGTGTGGACCCAGGCGGCGGTGCCTTCGAAGACGTCGACGTACCAGCACGGGATGCCGCGCTTCTTCACGTCCTCCACCACCGGGTTCCAGCAATCCATGCCCCACACCTCCTCGGAGGCGAGCAGGTTCACGGCCTCACCGTAGTTGTTCCAGATGAGGCGGAACACGCCGTCGTTCTTGGCGGCGATGAGGTAGTCCACCACACCCGCAATCTCGTCGGGCTCCATGTCGGAGTTTCCGACCTTGGGCGGGTCCATGATCCCGTTCTTCCAGAGGAAGCTGTAGGCGCGCGGCGGCCCCATCAGCTCGTCGTTCTGGATCGAGGTCTTGCCGGTCGCATCCACGTCGCGCCATTTGCCGGTGTAGAGCAGCCCGAGCGAGTCGGGGATTGCGAAGTCCGGCTGCGTCGGCGCGAACTTGTGCGGCAGCACGCCGAGCGCGTCCATGTTGTAGAACTGCGGCACGCCGTAGAACGAGTCCTTGTTCTCGTCCCAGTAGACGATGTTGGAGGGCCAGCCGGTTACGTCGTCGGCGCCGATATGGCCGGGCTGGGTGTAGAGCGAATCGGCGAACTCCCAGTTGGTGATCTTCTCGGCCGGGATCGGCACGATCACCTCGGCCTCCCGCAGCGCCGGCTGGCGGTAGGCGTTGGTCTCGATCATCGAGTAGGTCTTGTTGCCGCCGGTGATGAACTTGGTGATCATCTCGCTCAAGCCGGCCACCGTGCCCGACACGTCAAGGCCGGTGTCCTCCTTGAACCTGTTGAAGAAGCGCTCCTGCACCGAGACCCCGAGGCCGATGGTCTGCATCGGGTCATCCTGGGTGATGCCGGCGACGCGTTCCGCAAGGCCCGCCTTCGCAGTGCCGGTGCCGAGCACTGTGCCGGCCGCCGCTGCCGTCGCGCCAGCCGCGGCGAGGAAGGTGCGGCGGTCGATACCTCCGCCCTCCGTCTCCTCCGCCTCGGCATCGCGGAAGCGCTTGATCGCCTTCTCCTCCGCCGCCATCGCGGTATGGAGATCCATCCGGTCGGATAGACTCTCGTACTTCTTTTCCAGATGTTTACTGTCCATGGCTTCCTCCCTGTGAAGTCTCCGTTGCCTGTTCGGGCCGGTCCGGGCGCCGCCGGGCCGGCATACTAAGTCTGATGCTCCTCCTGGCCGGTGAAACGCGGCCGGTAACGGCTCGCGGTCATCAGGTATCCGAAGATCCCGATTACCGCGAACGAGATCAGCGTGATGATGACGCCGACGGCGAAGATGCGCGGCGTGATGCGGATCGTGGTCGCGCCCAGCACGTCCAGCGGCAGCGTGTTCTGCGATCCGGACACCAGAACGGTGCGGGCGAATTCGTCGAACGAGAGCGTGAAGCCGAAGAGCGCGGACGCCATGATCCCCGGCTTCATGATCGGCAGCGTGATGTGCCAGAAGGTGCGCCAGCTGTTGGCGCCGAGGCACATCGCCGCCTCCTCCGTCGAGCGGTCGAAGCGGTTGAACACGGTCAGCATCACGATGAAGCAGAAGGGGAAGGTCCAGAGGATGTGGACCGGCAGCGTGGTGCCCAGCCAGTGCTTGTCGATGCCGATGCCCTGCCAGAAGAGCGCGTGGCCCAGACCCACCGTGACGCCCGGGATCATGATGCCTACCAGGTAGAGGTAGAAGATCGGCCCCGCGAACATGAAGCGCGCCCGCATCGCCTGCGCCGCCATCGTTGCAAGCACGGTCGAGATGCACATGACGAGGAGCGCCAGCACCAGCGAGCGCAGGCCGGCGTTGCCGAAGTCGCCGACGTACTCGCCGATGTCCCGCGCCGTGCCCGAGGGGTTGAAGAGGCGCTCGTACCAGAAAAGGCTCGTCCCCTGCATGGGGAAGGTCGGCCCGCCGTCCTCGCCCTGGAAGGAGAGGATCACCATGACGATGAAGGGCCCGTAGAGCATCAGCACGAAGATCACCACGTAGACCGCGAGGACGATCTTCACCCAGCCGAACTTGGCGACGTGATAGCTGGTGGGCTCAGGCACGGCTCAGAGCTCCCGCCGCAGATTGACGAACTGGAAGATCAGCACGATCACCGGGATCGAAACCAGCACCATGACCACGGCCACGGCGGATGCCGCGGGCCACTGCAGGAGGCCCTGCTGCTGGATCAGCACGTTCGCCAGCATGGTCGTCTTGCCGCCGCCGATGAACTTCTGAATCGCGAACTCGCCCATCATCACGACGAAGACGAAGAGGACGCCCGTGGCGAGACCCGGCTTGGTCAGCGGCACGATGATTTTCCAGAAGGTCGTCCAGGCCGAGGCGCCGAGGTCGCGCGCCGCCTCGATCACTTGCCGGTCGATCTTGGCCATGGAGAAGTAGATCGGCCCGATCATGAACACCGACCAGATGATCGCCATGGAGAACACCATGGAGGGTTCGCTGTAGAGCAGGATTTCCGCCGGCTCGTCGATGAAGCCGAGCCCCATGAGGATCTGGTTGATCAGGCCCTTGCGGCCGAGCAGCGGCAGCCACGCCACCATGCGGATCAGCGCGCTGGTCCAGAAGGGCACGATGCAGAGCAGCAGGATGTAGAGCTTGAGCCGCTCGCTCTTCACGAAGAAGCAGACGTAGTAGGCCACCGGATAGCAGAGCAGCACCATCAGCGGCAGCACGATGATCGCGATGAGGAAGGTGAAGCCGAGGGTCTGCAGGTAGGTCGCGGTGGTGAAGAACTCGATGTAGTTGTCGAGCACGAAGCCTGGCTTCATGCCGTAGGCCCAGGGCTTGTAGAAACTGAACACCACCACCGAGATCAGCGGGATGCCGCAGAAGAGCGCCATCAGGAAGGTCGGCGCGGCGACCAGCAGAAGGGCCTGGCGCGCGCGCTTCTTGGTGAGCGTCATCCCGGACGAAAGGGCCGGGACCGGAGCCGGAGTTTGGGCTGCGTCCGTCACCTGGCCTTCGCCCCGCCGGTCATGGCTGCCTGCGCCCCGGTTCCGGTGTGGTTCGCGCACTCACTCGAACACCACCAGTGCATCGTCGGTATTCCAGCCCACTCTCACCTTGTCGCCGTGGCCGAGCGCGGTGATCGCCGCCGGCGGCTCGTGCTCGTCCACGCGGATCGAATCGCCGCTCGGCAAGTCGACGTTGAACTCGATCTGCGAGGTCTCGAAGATGGAGAACGACACCTCGCCCTCGACCGTGTTCTCCGGGGTCTCGCCGTTGAGCAGCAGGTTGGTCAGGCTCGCCCGCACCACCACGTGGCAATCCTTGCGCGCCGGCGCGTCGTCTCCGATTCGCGCGTGGAAGGTGCCCGATGGCCCGGTGACGGTTGCAATTCCGTTCTCCACGCCGGTGATCTCGCCCGCCAGGATGTTGTTCTTGCCCACGAACTGGGCGACGAAGAGGTTCTTCGGGCGGTGGGTCACGTCCTCGGGCGGGCCGATCTGCTCGATCCGCCCCTGGTTCATGATGACTACCCGGTCGGAGACCGCGAAGGCCTCTGTCTGGGTGTGGGTGACGTGCACGAAGGCGACGCCGAAATCGGTGTTGAGGCGGCGCAGCTCTCTCTGCATCCGCAGGCGCAGGTTCGCATCGAGCGAGCCCAGCGGCTCGTCGAGCAGGAGCACGTCCGGCCGCGTCACCAGCGCTCGCGCCAGGCCGACCCGCTGCTGCTGGCCGCCGGAGAGTTGCTGGATGGCTCGGTCGGCCAGGTCCTCGATGTCCACGGCCCGCAGCATCTCCAGCGCGCGCTGGCTGCGCTCCGCCGACGGCACGTTACGCATGCGCAGGCCGAACTCGACGTTCTGCGCCACGGACATGTGCGGGAAGAGCGCGAAGTGCTGGAACACCATGGCGGTGTTGCGCTCGTGCGGCTCCAGGTGCGTGCAGTCGCGGCCCGCGATCAGGATCTGGCCGTCCGTCGGCTCGTCGAAGCCGGAGATCATGCGCAGCGTGGTGGTCTTGCCGCAGCCCGACGGGCCGATGAAGGAGATGTACTCGCCTTGCGCGATGTGGAGCGTCATCTCGTCGACGGCGAGGATATCCTTGCCGAAGCGCTTGGTGACGTTGATCAGATCGACGGCGATGTCACTCATGCCGCTCCCTACCGTCCCCCTGCCTCCCGGCCGCAGCGCGGCCGTGTCTCGCGGGCCCTGTCGCAAGTCATTGTTATTATTACTTTCTCACTCGGACCGGCGTTAAGTCTAACTGCCGTCCAAGCGCAACGTCAACACGAGCGCCCGACCGGTTCCTCGCAGGGCCAACGTCAGCAGCAGAAGCGGACGATCAACGTGCTGCCAAAAGCGGTAGAATACACGTGCCAACGACAGGCTGCCCGCGGACGCCGCTTGATTAGCGGGGGAGTCGCAAGCTAGTGTGCGCCGCTTTACTCAGGGGCGTGAGTCGCCATGACAGCCATACCGGGTTTCGTCGAACTGATCGGAAACACGCCGCTGATCCGCCTGCACGGGCCCTCCGAGGTCACCGGCTGCGAGATCCTCGGCAAGTGCGAGTTCCTGAACCCCGGCGGCTCGGTCAAGGACCGCGCCGCGCTCTTCATCGTGCGCGATGCCGAGCGGCGGGGCGTGCTTAAGCCCGGCGGGACCATCGTCGAAGGCACCGCCGGCAACACCGGCATCGGGCTCGCGCTCGTGGGCAACGCACTTGGCTACCGCTCGGTGATCGTGATTCCGGAGACCCAGAGCCAGGAAAAGAAGGACATGCTGCGGCTCTGCGGCGCGGAGCTGATCCAGGTGCCGGCGGTCCCCTATCGCGACCCCAACAACTACGTGAAGTATTCGGGCCGGCTCGCCGACGAGCTCGCCGCCAAGGAGCCGAATGGTGCGGTCTGGGCCAATCAGTTCGACAACGTGGCCAACCGCCAGGCCCATGTTGAGACGACCGGGCCCGAGATCTGGGAGCAGACCGGGGGCAAGGTCGACGGCTTCATCTGCGCCGTCGGCACCGGCGGCACGCTTGCCGGGGTCGGCATGGCGCTCAAGGAGCGCAATCAGTCGGTGACGATCGGCCTCGCGGACCCGATGGGGGCCGCGCTCTACAATCACTACGCCCACGGCGAGCTCAAGGCGGAGGGCAGCTCGATAACCGAAGGGATCGGGCAGGGCAGGATCACGGACAACCTCGAAGGCGCCCCGATCGATGTGCCCTTCCAGATCCCGGATGAGGAGGCGTTGCCCGTGATCTTCGATCTGGCGCAGAACGAAGGCCACATCATGGGCGGCTCGACCGGGATCAACGTTGCCGGCGCGATCCGGCTGGCCAGGGAGATGGGACCCGGCCACACCATCGTCACCGTTCTCTGCGACTACGGCACCCGCTATTTCAGCAAGCTCTTCAACGCCGCGTTCCTGCGCGAGCGTGACCTGCCGGTGCCGCCCTGGCTCGACGACGCTCCCGATGCCGCCGACTGAACTGCTGTTTCGCGCCGAGCCCTACACCCGCACCTGCGAGGCAAGAGTCGGCGCGGTAGACGGCGAAGCGGTGCGGCTCGATCGCACGGTCTTCTACCCCGAGGGCGGCGGCCAGCCCGGCGATACCGGAATCCTGCGGACGGACGACGGCACCGAGATCGCCGTGCGCAACACCCGCAAGGGCGAGGGCGCCGACGACGTCCTTCACCTGATCGACCCCGACTCCACACCGCCGGCACCCGGAAGCCGAGTGGTTGCCGAGCTGGACTGGGAGCGCCGCTACCGCCACATGCGCATGCACACCTGCCTGCATCTGCTGAGTGCCGTGATCGACGCGCCGGTGACAGGCGGGCAGCTTTCGGCAGAGAAAGGCCGTCTCGACTTCGACGTCGACACCAAGCTGGAAAAGGCCCCGGTCCAGGACGAGCTCAACGCGCTCATCGCGCGGGACTTCGCGGTTGCCGCGCGCTGGATCAGCGACGAAGCGCTCGCGGCGCAGCCGGAGCTGGTGAAGACCATGCGGGTGAAGCCCCCCAGTGGCCAGGGCCGGGTCAGAGTGATCGATGTCGACGGGATCGACCTGCAGCCCTGCGGCGGCACCCACGTCGCGCGCACAGGCGAAATCGGCCCGGTCATCGTCCGCAAGATCGAGAGCAAGGGCCGGCACAACCGGCGCGTCTCGCTCGCGTTCGGAGAGCCGGCATGAGCGAGGCCGAGATACCGCTCATCGTGTCTCCGGCATGGCTCGAGGCCGAGAGTGGCGCGGGCAGTGCGGTGCGGGTGCTGGACGGCTCATGGCACCTGCCGCCCCTGGCGCGCGATGCGGCCGCCGAGTTCCTGAAGGCCCACGTTCCGGGCGCGGCCTTCTTCGATATCGACGGTATCTGCGATCCCGACTCGTCGCTGCCGCACATGCTGCCGTCGCCGGAACTTTTCGGGCGCAGCGTCTCGGCGCTGGGCGTCGCCAATGACTCGCATGTCATCGTCTACGACACCGTGGGACTCTACAGCGCGGCGCGCGTGTGGTGGATGTTCCGCGTCTTCGGGCACGAGCGTGTCTCGATTCTCGCCGGCGGTCTGCCGCGCTGGCGGGCGGAAGGCCATCCGGTGGAGAGCGGCGAAGCCGCGATCGCGCAGGGATCGTTCACCGCGCGGGCCCGTGACGACGCGCTGGTTCGCTCCTTCGAGCAGGTCCGCGCCACACTCGGCACGGGCAGCGCGCAGATCGTGGATGCCCGCGCCGCCGCCCGCTTTACGGGCGAGGATCCAGGGCCAAGGCCCGACCTCCCGCGCGGGCACATCCCCGGCAGCCGCAACGTCCCCTTCGACGCCGTCCTGGACGATGACGACGGCGCGCTGGACGACGCCATGGCGATCCGCCAGGCCTTCGCCGATGCCGGGGTCGATCCCGCCCGGCCGGTCATCGCCACCTGCGGGTCCGGCATCACGGCGTGCACGCTGGCACTCGCGCTCGCCGCAATCGGCGCCGAGCAGGTTGCCGTCTACGATGGCTCCTGGACCGATTGGGGCAGCCGTGCGGAAGCCCCGGTCGAAAGCGGCCCGGCGTAGAGGGGCGCGCGATGCGGCTAAGGCGAAGAGACTTCACCATTGCGGCCGCAATGCTGGCTGCGCTGCCCCTGGCTTCGACCGTCGGGGCTGCGACGCTGGAGGCCGAGAGCGAGCCCCGGTCCGGCGACATGATCGGTGCGCTCAGGCATATCGTCGCCGATTACGAGGACACGCTGCTCGATCTCGCGCGCGCCAACGGCCTGGGCTACGTCGAGATGATCGCGGCCAACCGCGGCATCGACCCCTGGGTCCCCGGCGAAGACACGCCGATCGTGCTGCCCACCGCTCACGTCCTGCCGGAAGCCGACCGCGAGGGCCTGATCGTCAACCTCGCCGAGCATCGCCTCTATTACTTCGGGCCCGAAGGCACGGAGCCCATAACCTTCCCGCTCGGCGTGGGAAGAGAGGGGTGGGCGACACCGCTCGGCACCACGGAGATCGTGCGCAAGAAGGAAGGGCCCACCTGGTACCCGCCGGACTCGATCCGTGCCGAGAAGCCGGATCTACCCAAGGTCGTGCCGCCGGGCCCCAACAATCCGCTTGGCAGCCACGCGCTCTATTTCGATTGGCCCCTCTATCTGATTCACGGCACGAACATGCCGTGGGGCGTCGGGCGGCGGGTAAGCCACGGCTGCATTCGGCTCTACCCTGAGGATATCAAGCGGCTGTTCGAGCTCGTGCCCATCGGCACTCCGGTCCAGGTCATCAGCCAGGCGGTCAAGATCGGCTGGCATGACGGCGAGCTCTATGTGGAGGCGCACCCCGAGGCCGAACAGGCGGACGAGCTGGAGCGTACAGGGCAGATCAAGAGTGTCGACGCGCGCTCGCGCGCCGACGCCCTCTACCGAATCAAGGCGCAAGCAGGTGCCGACCAGGATCGACTGGACTGGCACCTCATTCGCGGGGCTCTATTGGAACGGTCCGGCGTCCCTGTCCAAGTCACCGTGGACCGGTCTTCGACTCCCGGCTAGCCGACGATGGGCGGCGAGTGACGGCCGCCCGCCGGCTCTACTTGCGCATCCCTTTCTGGAAAATACGGTCCGCCTTGTCCGCGGCCGCCTGAGCTGCTTCGGCTGCCGCTTCGGCCGCCGCTGCCGCCGCTGCGGCGCTCTGGCTGGCCCCGTCCACGGCTGCTCTCAGCTCGTCGACGGCAACCAAGGCCTGGTTGGCCGTTTGCATGGCCTCCGCCGCCAACGCTTCGGCGCCCGCAATGGCCGCCGCCGCTTCCTCTTGCTGCGCGGTGGACTGGCACCCCGCAGCGATGGCCAACGGAAGCGCGACAACCGCAATCCGCATGGCCCACGATCTCTTGAGCATAGCCCCCTCCTGGCTCCAATGGGTCGCTGCGGAGTTGACGGCGATTCGGCCAATAGTGTCAAGCCGCCTGACAAAAAAGAGGGGCGTTACGTACAGTTATTTGCCTCCCAAACGACAAATTCGGCGGACATGCTTTACCGGCGCGCTTGGAAGCCATTACTCTCCTGATATGACATCCTCCTCCCCGCGCTGGCCGGACACACCAGCCCAGCACGAGAAGCCCGATGCGCCGGCGCTTTTCGATGCGGTGCTGGCGCCCAACCGCTCGCTCGGGCGCGTCGGCTTCCTCGCGGTCATGGCCGGCGTGGTCGTGGTCAGCGTCGGCCTTGGCACCTATTTCCTGCTCCAGGGCGCGTGGCCGGTGTTCGGCTTCTTCGGCCTCGACATCGTGCTGCTCTATCTCGCGTTTCGGCTGAGCTATCGCTCGGGCCGCCTGCGGGAGACCATCCGCGTAAGCGCAGACGAAGTCGTGGTCCGGCGCATCGCGCCCAACGGCCGCACGACGGAATGGCGCTTCAACCCCTACTGGCTCCGCGTCGCTTTGGACGAGCCGGTAGAGCACCACAGCCAGATCATCCTCACCTCGCACGGCCGCTCGATCGTTATCGGCCAATTCCTCGCGCCGGAGGAGCGTGCAAGTTTGGTGAAGGCCCTGCGCGACGCCTTGGGCGAGGCCAACCGACGCTACGCCGGTGCCCAGCTCGAAGAGCAGGAGATCGGAGCCGGCGAAGCGGCCACCTGGCGGAGCTAGACCACGCTTTAGCCGATCGGCGGGGTGTGAACCGTCATCTTGCCGCGCATCGCCGCCGGCGTCTCGTCCTCGGAAACTTCGCCGGTCTTGCTCGCCTGGTAGGCGCGGGCGTAGGCGACGACGTCCGCCGCGTTCTCGGGCGTCAAATGACTGAAGCGCACGTGGTGCTTGCCGGCCGCGCGAAAGCCGACGTTGCAGGGACTCGTGCAGCCGTTCAGGCAGTAGACCGCGCGCAGGTTGAGCGCCTCGGGCAAGGGCCCGGCCTCGACCAGGTCGTGCACCGCCTCCAGCAGAAAGGTGCCCTGACGTTTGCCGTCACGCTCCCGCGCGGATTCGGACCAGACACAGGAGCGGCAAATGTAGAAGGTCGCCGGGGCGTTGCCGGACGACTTCGTGGCCCGTGAGCCGCGCGCGGTGCGCTTGGCGGCGCCAGCCCGGGCCCTGCCCGCGCCCGAACGCGTGGCCCCTTGCTTCGATGGCTTCCGTGTCGCCATGGCGCTGCCTAATTGAAGCTGTAATAGAAGTTGAGGAGTAGGCCGTTGACCTGCGTCGGCTTCTCGATGGGAGTCCAGTGGCCGCAGCCGGGCAGCACGGCAACGCGGGAGCCCTTGATCCGCTTGCCCAGTGCCTTGACCGCCGGCGGCGGTGAGACGCCGTCCTCATCGCCGGTGATCAGCAGGGTCTTGCAGCCGATGTTGGCGAGGTCCGCACTCTCGGCGGCGGCGAGCGCCTCGCAGGTGCGCGCGTAGCCCTCGGCATCCTGGCGCATGAGGATCTCGCGGACGAAGGCGGCGGACGCCGGATGATGCGCTCTGGTCTCGGCCGAGATCGCGACCTCTACCAAGGTGTCCGCGATCGGCACCATGCCGCTCTTCCGCGCCACACCCGCGCGGTCGCGGATCGCCGCGCGGGCCGGCTCGGGCGGCTCGGCCAGCGGGCCCAGGAGCACGAGGCTCTTCACCCGCTCGGGCCACTCGGCAGCGATGTGCTGGCAGACGATCGTGCCCATGGAGTGGCCGCAGAGATGCGCGGTCGAGATATCCAGCTCATCCATCACCGCGATCACGTCGGCGGCGAAGGAGGCGATCGAGAGCGCGCCCGTGGCGGGCGAGCGGCCGGAGCCTTCGAGGTCGAGCCGCACCACGCGGAAGAATCGGGCGAGCGGGCCGACCTGCGGGTACCAGCTGTTGGCGGTGCCGCCGAGGCCGTGAACCATGACCACGGCGTCGCCGTCGCCTTGCCGCTCGACCGCGATTTCCTTGCCGTTGATCTCCATCGCCCTCGCTCCGATCACCTGCACCGCTTCGCCAGCGGGATCAGCACATACCACGCGGCGCCGCCGGCCGGATAGGCGTATTCCGCCGCCGGCCTGCCAACACCGTCAGTCTAGCTGCGCGGTCTCGATCCGCTCATATGCGGCGAGGGGGCGATAGAACTTCTGACCTTCGCTCTCACCCGGCCTCGGCGGCTCCGGCGCCGCCAGTTCCTGCGCGGCGAAGAGGCGCGCGACTACCGCCTTGCGGGCATCGCCCTCACCCCAGTCGGTGGCCGCCTCCTCGACCAGGAGGGCGGCGGCCAGGCCCTTGGCCATGCGGTCCATCAGCCGGTGGGCCTGACGCTGGGCCTCGGCCTTATCGTCCCGGATCAAGGCCGTCAGCGCGGCCACGTCGCGCCGGGCCTGGAAGATCAGCGCGCGCGGGCGCACGAAAGCCGAATGGCTGGCGGCGAAGGGCATGTTGAGGATGGCGTCGAGCTTGGCATGAAATGCCGCGAGCCCCGGCGAGTCCGCGCCCGCAAGACGCAACACCTCAAGCGCCTGGATGTTGGGCGGCCCTTCCCACACGGTAAGCACCTGGGCATCGCGGTAGAGCCGGGCCGTGGGATATTCCTCGGTGTAGCCGTTGCCGCCCAAGACCTCGATGGCCCGGCTGGTCGCGGTGATCGCCCAGGCGGCCGTGAGATACTTGGCGAGCGCGGTGACGAGCCGCATCCAGGGTTGCTCGGCCGGTGTCCCCTGCGCCTCGTCGAACGCCCGCGCCGCGGCGAAGGCCAGAGCCACGCTTGCCTCCACGCGCACCTGCATTTCGACCAGCTGGTCCTGCACCATCGGGTAGGCGGCGAGGCGGTGACCGAAGGCTTCGCGGGTCTCGGCATGGGCAAGGGCTTCGGCAAACGCGCGCCGCTGGATGCCGGCCGAGGCCATGGCGTTGTGGATGCGGCTGTAGCCGAGCGCCGCCATCATCGTCTTGAGCCCGTCCGGCGGCGGCGTCACCTCCAACGCGTGGGCATCCTCCAGCTCGATCTCGCCGGTGGCGAGGCCGCGGGTACCGAGCTTGTCCTTGAGCCGCCTGATCCGGTAGCGGTTGGGCGCCCCGTCGGGGCCACGCGCCGGCACCAGATAGAGGCCGAGCCCGGCGCTGCCGTCGGCCGTGCCCTCCGGCCGCGCGAGGGTGAGTGCGATTCCGCCGTCGACATTGCTGGCGAACCACTTGAGCCCGCTGAGCCGGATGCCGTCGTTGGTGCGCCGCGCCGTGGTCCGGGTGGCGCCGACGTCGCTGCCGCCCTGCTTCTCCGTGACCCACGTGCCGCCCGTCGCCGCCTTGCCGTCCGTGCGCACAAGGCGGGGCAGGTAGGCATTTCGCAGGGCCTCCGGCGCGAAGCGGTCGAGCACGTGGGCGACCGCCCCGGTCAGGGTCACCGGACAGTGAATCGAGATGTCGGATTGCGCGAGCAGATAGCCCATCGCGAAGGTCAGTGAGTAGGGGCGTCGCGCCGCGCCGTAGTTGAGCCCGACGATGCCCCGCTCGTAGACCTCGCGGTGTACCGCCGCATAGAGCGGGTTGTGGCGGACCACCGACCGGGGGCGGCCGTCCTCGTCCAGGGTTTCGAGAACCGGCGGCGCGAAGCGGTTGGTGTAATCCGCCTGTTCGTCGACGTCAGTCGCCACCCAGCCGCCGAAGCTGCTCAGCCGCTCCGCGTCGCCTTCGGTGAGCCAGGGCGCGCTGCGGCGCAGGAGGGCCTGAAGATTCCGGTCCGCCCGGTAAGCATTGCCGCCGAGAGCGCCGTTCCCGTCCGCCATGAGTGCGCGACCTTTTGAACCGCAGGCGCCGCCTGCGGGGTATAGTCTGCAATGTTACTCTCAATTCGCTATGCGCGGCGCAGCATATGCGATGCCCTTGCGGGGTATGAGGCGGGCGATGGCAAGACTGGCGGGCAAGGTGGCGATCGTGACCGGGGCGACCAGCGGGCTCGGCGCTGCGTCGGCGGTGCGCATGGCCGAGGAAGGCGCGGCGGTGCTGGTGACCGGACGTGACCAGGGTCGCGGCCAGGCGGTCGCCGAGACCATTACCGCGGCAGGCGGCACGGCCCGGTTTCAGGCCCTCGACGTGACCGACGAGGCCCTCTGGCAGGCGACCGTCGAGAACGTGGTGTCGGAGCATGGCCGGCTCGACATTCTCTTCAACAACGCCGGCACCACCCGCGCCGAACCCATCGCCGAAGTCTCGCTGGAGACCTGGCGTCACATCATGGCGGTGAACGCCGATGGCGTGTTCCTCGGCACCCGGAGCGCGATCCCCGCGATGCGGGAGTCAGGCGGCGGCTCCATCATCAACATGTCGTCGGTGCTCGGCATGGTCGGCACGTCGCACCTCGCCGCCTACACGGCGTCGAAGGGCGCGGTCCGCTACTTCACCAAGTGCGTGGCGCTGGAATGCGCGCGCGACGGCAGCGGCGTCCGCGTCAACTCGATCCACCCCGCCTTCATCCACACGCCGATGATGGACGAAACCGCGACCCGCATGTTCGGCGACGCGGCTGCGGGACCGGAGGAGTTCGGCAAGCTGCACCCGGTGGGCCACGTCGGCGAGCCCAACGACGTCGCCAACGGCGTGGTCTACCTGGCTTCGGACGAGTCCAAGTTCGTCACCGGCACAGAGCTGGTGATCGACGGCGGCTACACGGCGGAATAGGCACGCGCCGCCCGCCCGGGAGATCGAACATGGCAGACGACTTCAAGGTGTACTGGCAGCCGGGGTGCTCCAGCTGTCTCCGGGCCAAGGAGTTCCTGGCCACACGCGGGATCGCCTACGAATCGATCAACGTACGCGCCAGGCCGGAGGCGGTGGAGGAACTCGCGAGCCTCGGCGCCCAATCGGTGCCGGTCGTCGTGCAGGGGAAGCGCTTCGTCTTTGCCCAGGACCTGGGCGACCTCGCGCGCTTCATCGGCGTCGAGTTCGACCGGGAGCAGCTGCCACCGTCGGAGCTGGTGCAGAGGATCGACCTGATCCTCGCCGCGACCCAGCGCTATCTCGGCCAGTTCCCGGCCGCCGTCCTCGAAGAGGGATTGCCGGGCCGCGAGCGCACCGTCCTCGACCTCGGCTACCACATCTTCGTGATCCCGGCGGCCTTCCTCGATGCCGCCCAGGGCGCCCGGCTCACCTTCGACTATTTCGAGCGCACGCCGGGCCCCAAGATGCGGAGCGCGGCCCATGTTTCGGCCTACGGCGAGGGCGTGCGCGGTGCGCTTGCATCCTGGTGGGGCAGCGCCGATGCGGCGCGCCTCGGCACGCTCGACACCTATTACGGCATCCACCCGACCGAGCGCGTTCTGGAGCGGACGGCGTGGCACGCTGCCCAGCACGCCCGCCAGCTCATGGCACTCCTGGAGCAGCGCGGCATTGCGCCGGAGGGCCCCCTCGGCGAGGCCGAGCTCGACGGCCTGCCGCTGCCGGAAGGGGTCTACGACGACGAGGTTGCACTGGAACCGGATTCCGGAAGCCTCGCCGGGAATTGACCATCGGGCCATGACAGTTATCGCCAGGACCATCGGTCAGGTTCCTCAGCGACAGCATAACGAGGACCGCCTGCGCCGGGCCGACAGCTGGTATCGACGCAGCGAGGAGGCCTCCTCGGACGCCGAGAAATTCATCTTCCTCTGGATTTCATTCAATGCGGCATACGGGGCCGATGTGACGTCGGCATATTTGGAGGAGACCCCCAGGGAGCGCGACAAGTTCGGTGCCTTCCTGCAGAACATCGTGAACCGCGACGAAGACGACCTCCTGGAAGCAATCCTCTGGGACAGGATCGGACCACTGATCCGCCGCTTGCTGGAAAACCAGTACGTGTTCAAACCGTTCTGGGACGCTGTATCGGGTTCACTTGGCGCAGAACGGTGGGAAGACCAGTTCCGAAGAGCGAATCAGCGTGTCTCCGATGCCAGGCGGTACTAGTCACCTGGCACTGAATTAAGGTTCATTGTAGGGTGGCCCTCCGAGTCGGACAAAGGAGGTCATCTCGATGGCGCGCGGTACGGGACGGCCGCTGGCGGCCCTGGTCTTGAGCGGTGAGGAACGGTCGTTTCTGGAAGCACAGGTTCGCCGCCACCGTGTGGCGCGCTCCATGTCGGATCGCTGCCGCATGATCCTGCGTTGCGCGGACGGGCTTGGCAACAAGGCGGTGGCCGCAGAGGTCGGCGTGCACGAACACACCGTCGGCAAGTGGCGGAGGCGCTTCGTCAAGGACCGCATCGAGGGGCTGTCGGACGAACCCCGTCCGGGACGGCCACGCACCATCGAGGACGAGAAGGTGGCGCAAGTGATCGAGCGGACGCTCACCTCGCGGCCTGCGGACGCCACCCACTGGTCGCTGCGCTCGATGGCGAAGGAGGCGGGGCTGTCGCACACGTCGATCTGGCGTATCTGGGGCGCCTTCGGCCTGCAGCCGCACCGGGCCGAGACCTTCAAGCTGTCGGCCGATCCGCACTTCGTGGAGAAGGTCCGCGACATCGTAGGCCTCTACATGTCGCCGCCGGATCGCGCGCTGGTGCTCTGTGTCGACGAGAAGAGCCAGATCCAGGCCCTCGACCGTACCCAGCCGGTCCTGCCGATGCTGCCGGGCATCCCTGAGCGGCGCACCCATGACTACAAGCGTAACGGCACGACCTCGCTCTTCGCCGCCCTCGACGTTGCCACCGGCTCGGTCATCGGCAAGTGCTATCGCCGCCACCGCGCCAGGGAGTTCCTCGACTTCCTGAAGGTGATCGACCGCAATGTCCCGGACGGGCTGGACATCCACATCGTCATGGACAACTACGCCACCCACAAGACGGCGGAGGTCAAGGCCTGGCTGGCCCGGCGTCCGCATTGGCACGTCCACTTCACGCCGACGTCGGCGTCGTGGCTCAACCAAGTCGAGCGCTGGTTCGCCGAGCTTACGCGCAAGCAGCTGCAGCGCGGCGTGCACACGTCCACCCGCCAGCTCGAAGCCGACATCCGCGCCTTCATCGAACAACACAACGAAGACCCCAAGCCCTTCAAGTGGACGAAATCCGCCGACGACATCCTCGCCGCCGTCAAGCGCTTCTGCCTTCGGGTCGAACGAAACTTATGCCACGAACTTTAGATTCAGGTGACTAGAGACGTTCGTGGCGTACTGCGGGAAGCGTTTCTGCGCCTCTATACACTACGCAACCAGCTGTTTCACGGCGGCGCGACGTATGCCACCGGCTGGGGCGGCGATCAGGTCAGGGACGGCGCGCGGATCATGGGAGCGCTGGTCCCCGTGATCCTGGAGATCATGCGGGCTGACATCGAGACGAACCCCGAGTCCGATGTGTGGGGGCCAATCGCTTATCCCCGAATCAACTACGAACCGCAGTAGCTACGCCCGTCACCAGCCGCCGGTTTCGAGCCAGCGGTCGATCATTTCCAGCCGGTCGTGGCCCCAGAACATCTCGTCGCCGGCGAAGACTGTGGGCGACCCGAAGACGCCGCGCTCGATTGCGGCGTCGTTCTCTGCGCGCAGGCGGTCCTTGATGGCCTGATCCTGCACTGCCGCCACCAGCGCATCGCCGTCCACACCCAGTGCCTGCGCCGCCTCGACCACGATCTCCGGCTGGCTCAGGTCGCGGTTCTCGACGAAGTAGCCACGATAGAGCGCCCGGGCGAAATCGCGTGCCGTGGCGGCGTCGCTCTCCGCCAGCCAGTAGTAGGCGCGGCAGGCCGCGATGCTGTTGACCGGAAAGTTGTCGGGGACGTTGAAGGTAATGCCGTGAAGGCGCGCGGAGCGCAACATGTCGTGCTGCGAGTAAGGCCCCTTCATGGGCTGGTTGACCAGGGGGCTCCCGCCGATCTTCTGGAACACGGCGCCCAGCAGCATCGGCCGCCAGGTCACGGAGCGCCCGTGCTTCGCCGCGAGCCCGTCGATGCGCTCGGACGCGAGGTAGCCGTAGGGCGAGGAGAAGTCGAAGTAGAAGTCGAGATTGTCGCTCATCGCCTTACTCCCGTGCGAGCGCCCGGCTGATCACCAGCCGCTGGACGTCGCTCGTGCCCTCGTAAATCGTGCAGACGCGCTGGTCCCGGTAGATGCGCTCCACCGGGAAGTCGCTCAGGTAGCCGTAGCCGCCGAGCGTCTGGATCGCCTTGGAACAGACCCGCTCGGCGGTCTCCGAGGCGAAGAGCTTGGCCATCGAGGCTTCCTTCAGGCAGGGCTCGCCGGCATCGCGCAGCCGCGCGGCCTGCAGCGTGAGCAGCCGAGACGCCTCGATCTCCGTCGCCATGTCGGCGAGGCGGAAGCCCACCGCCTGATGCTCGATCAGCGGCTTGCCGAAGCTCGTGCGCTCCTTGGCGTAATCCAGCGCGGCCTCGTAAGCCGCGCGCATGGCGCCGGTCGCCTGGGCGGCGACCCCGATACGGCCGCCTTCGAGGTTGCCGAGGGCGATGGCGTAGCCCTGCCCCGGCTCGCCCAGCATGAGGTCGGGGGTCAGCCGCACGTCGTCGAAGACGATCTGGCAGGTGTCATGGGCGCGCTGGCCCATCTTGGTCTCGTGGCTCGCGACCGTGTAGCCCTCCGACCCGGTCGGCACGAGGAAGCAGCTGATCCCCTTCTTGCCGGCGTCGGGGTCGGTGACGGCGAAGACCATCGCGACGTCCGCCCTGGAGCCGCTGGAGACGAACTGCTTGGTGCCGCTCAGCCGGTAGCCGTTGCCGTCCGGCACCGCGCGGGTTCGCAGGTTGGAGGCATCCGAGCCCGCCTGCGGCTCGGTCAGGCAGAAGCAGCCGAGCATGTCGCCGCGCGCGAGCGGGCGCAGGAAGCGCTCCTTCTGCGCCGTGGAGCCGCCCTTGAGAATGCCCGCGCAGACCAGCGAGTTGTTGACGCTCATCGCCGTCGACGTGCCGACATCGCCGGCCGATATCTCTTCCATGGCGAGCGCGTAGGCCACGTGGTCGGCTCCCGCGCCGTCCCATTCCGGTGGCACCAGCATGCCCATGAGCCCGAGCTGGCCCATGCGGGGGAGGATGTCGTCGGGGTAGCCGCCCTTCAGGTCCCACTCGCCGGCATGGGGGGCGAGCTCGCCCTCGGCGAAGTCGCGCGCCATGTCGCGGATCATCCGCTGCTCGTCGGTGAGGAAGATGCCGTTTGCTGCCATGGCCTTGGCCCTCAGAGCCGCTCGAAGGCGGCGTCCACCGGCGTGCACGCGACGCCGTTGATCGGGAGAATGTCCTGCGGGCAGCAGGAGAACGCGACCACGAGGTCCATCTCCGCCCGCAGCACCACGTAGTCGCCGGGGCTCGCCACGCCCGGCTCGAAGGAGACCGAGCCGCCATCGCCCACCGGGATGTTCATCCACATGTTCCAGGGGGAGGGCGTCTTCGGCGCCTTGAGACCCAGCGCCGCCAAGCCATCGTGCAGGTTGTCCTCGCAGTTGTCGTGATCGTCGCCCGCGTCCAGCAGCATGTAGCGCCAGCGGTCGCAGGCGGCGATCAGCGTGTCGTGGATGCCGGGCGAGGTGTCCTCCACCAGCGTGAGGATGGGGCGGCGCTTGTTGGTGACCATGGTATCGCCGGGCCGGGGGAAGACGCCGCCGATGGCGACGCGCGAGTGCTCCATCGACATGCACTCGGCCATGTCGCCCGCGTTGAAGGCCCAGGTATCCACCACCTGGGTGCCGTGGGTGTTGATGAGGCGGAGCTCTTCGCCCGCGCCGAGCCTGACCGCCCGCCCGCGCCGGGCCGGAATGGTCTCGCGCTCGCCGGTCATCGCCCCGTGCCCTAGTGCAGCCGCTCGACGGCCAGCGCCGTGGCCTCGCCGCCGCCGATGCAGAGCGCCGCAGCACCCTTGTCGACGCCGTACTTCTCGAGCGCCGCCAGCAGGGTGATGATGATGCGCGCGCCGGAAGCGCCGACCGGATGGCCGAGCGCGCAGGCCCCGCCGTGCACGTTCACCTTCTCGTGGTCGAGGTCCAGGTCGCGCATCGCCGCCATGGTGACGACCGCGAAGGCCTCGTTGATCTCGTAGAGGTCCACGTCGTCCGCGTCCCAGCCCACCTTCTCGTAGAGCTTGCGCAGCGCCGGCCCCGGCGCGGTGGTGAACCAGGCGGGCGCCTGCGCGTGCGTCGCGTGGCCGTGGATGAGCGCGACCGGTGTGAGCCCGCGCCGCTCGGCCTCGGAGCGCCGCATCAGCACCAGTGCGGCACCGCCGTCGGAAATCGAGCTGGAGTTGGCCGCGGTCACCGAGCCGTCCTTGGCGAAGGCCGGGCGCAGCGTCGGAATCTTGTCGAGATCGGCGGTCAGCGGCTGCTCGTCCCGGGTTACGACGGTCTCGCCCTTGCGGTGCTTGACGGTAACCGGCGTCACTTCGCCGTCGAAGGAGCCGTCCTCGATCGCCGTCTTCGCCCGGTTGAGCGAGGTGATGGCGAACTCGTCCTGCTGCTCGCGGGTGAACTGATAGGTGCGCGCCGTCTCCTCGGCGAAGTGGCCCATCAGCTTGCCCTTGTCGTAGGCGTCCTCCAGCCCGTCGAGGAACATGTGGTCCTGCACCTTGCCGTGGCCCATGCGGTAGCCACCCCGCGCGCGATCCAGCAGGTAGGGTGCGTTGGTCATGCTCTCCATGCCGCCGGCGACGACGACATCGCCGGAGCCGGCCGCGATCAGGTCATGGGCGAACATGGTCGCCTTCATGCCCGAGCCGCACATCTTGTTGATGGTGGTACAGCCGACTTTCTCGGGGATACCGGCGCCGATAGACGCCTGGCGCGCCGGCGCCTGTCCCTGACCGGCCGAGAGGATGTTGCCCATGATGACTTCGTCGACCTCGTCGGCGGCGACGCCCGCGCGGCTCAGCGCGGCCTCGATTGCGGCGGAGCCCAGCTCAGGCGCCCTTGCGTCCTTCAATGCGCCCTGAAACCCGCCCATGGGGGTGCGCGCCATCCCGACGATGACGATCGGATCATCCATCATGTTCAGTGTTCTCCCGTGTCCGGCAAGCAAATGCTGCACTGCAACATACTACATAGTCGCTGCCCCGGCGAATATCCAGCTTTGCCCACATTTCTCGCCACGGCCGCGCCCTGCAGTCAGCCCCCGACCTCGATCCGAATATCGGTGGGCTGGCCGCCGCAGGTGAGGTTCTGGTCCTGCGGGCATGCCGAGACGACCACGATGGCGTCCATCTCGGCGCGCAAGACGATGTGATCGCCCGGCTTCGACTCGGGCGCCTTGATGGTGAAGGTGCCGTCCGGGTTGATGAAGAAGTTGGTGAACAGGTTCCAGGGCTGCGGCGTGAAGTCGAGCACGATGCCGAAGTCGTCGAGCGCCAGGTGAAGGTTCTCCTGGCAGCTCTCGTGATAGCCCTCGACGCCAAGCTCGGCGTAGCGCGTGGGGTCGCAGGCCGCGTACTGCATGTCGTGCTGGCCGGGCGAGGTGTCGTCCACCACCGTGACGATCTTCTGCCGCCGGTTGGTGTAGGCAGAGTCCCCGACGTGGGGGAAGAGCTTCTCGATCGAGGGCTTGGTGTGCTCGCAGGAAAGATATTCCAGGTGGTCCGCCTTGCTGAAGGCCCAGAAATCCACCGGCTGCGATCCTTCCAGATCCGTGATTCGAATCAGGTCTCCGGTTGCCACCTGGAACGCCTTGCCGCTGCGCGCCGCTACTTCGTGGGTCTCGCTCACCCTTGCCAAGCCGGACATGTCTAGCCTCCCATTTAGCATCGACGACGATGATCGTCGTTTCTTCCTGACGACAGTCTAGTGCCTATCCTGCCGGAGATAGTTGAGCAGTAGCCCGCTCGGCGCGGGCGAGCGCTCGCCACGCAAAATTGTGGGGACGATCAGCACCGCGAGCGTCAGCACGTAGGGGAGCATGCCGACGATATAGATCGGCACGTCGAGGCCGATTGCCTGGACGCGCGGAATCAGAGCCTCCGCACCGCCGAAGATGAGCGCGCCGATCACCGCACGCCCCGGGCGCCAACCGGAGAAGATGACGAGCGCGATGACGATCCAGCCGCGGCCGGCGACCATGTGTTCGGTCCAGACGAAGCTGGAGGCGAGCGAAAGATAGGCCCCGGCAATTCCGCATAGCGCGCCCCCCAGCATCACGGCGACGATGCGAATGAGCTGGACGTTGACGCCCGCGATATCGGCCGTCGCGGGGTCCTCGCCGACGGCGCGGAGCCTGAGGCCGGCGTTAGAGCGGTCGAGTCCCCACCACACCGCGATGGCAAGCGCCGCCGCCGCATAGACCAGGATGTCCTGCTGGAAGACGATCGGGCCGATCCACGGGATGTCGCTGAGGACGCCGAGATCGAGGTCGCGGAAGCCTGTCACCTTCTCGAACATGTATGGCCGGCCGACGACCCCGGTCAGTCCGTCGCCGAGAGCGACGATGATGAGCCCGGTCAGCACTTGATCGGTGCGAAAGACGACGACGGCGATCCCGAACACGAGACCGACCAGGGCACCCGCCAGCATGGCAACGGGAACGCCGGCGCCGGCGAGTCCGGTGTGAAAGCTCACGACCGCACCGGTCATCGCGCCCACCAGCATCATGCCTTCGCAGCCGAGATTGAGGACGCCGGCGCGCTCGTTGATTATCAGGCCGAGTGCCGCGAGCAGGTAGGGCGTGGCGAAGCCCGGCGTGGTGGCGAGCCAGTTCTGGACGAAATCGGCTGCCATCAGGCGTGCTCCCGCACGCCCCAGCTGAGGCGGTAGCGGCTGAAGAACTCGACGACGACGAAGGTAAGGAGGATGACCGCCTCGATCAGCGTCGTAATCGCCGCAGGCAGTTGATAGAACACCTTGAGCGTGTCGCCGGCCGTGTAGACGCCGCCCACCACGAACGCCGTGATGATGACGGGGACCGGCCGGAAGCGCCCGATGAAGGCGATGACGATACCGCTGAAGGTATAACCGCCCGCGATGAAGAGCGTCATGCGGTATTCCTGACCGGCGGCGAGCCCTGCGCCGGCGACGCCCGCGAGCCCGCCCGACATGGTTGCGGCGAACGCGGTGGTCAGCACGACCGGGATTCCCGCCGCCCGCGCCGCCTCCACATTGGCGCCGATCGCATCCATGTAGAAGCCCAGCCGCGAGCGGGCCATGGTGAACCAGAGCAGGGCCCCGGCCCCCAGGGCGATCCAGATGCCGGTGTGCGAGGAGCCCCAGCCGAGCCGCGCCAGGCGCTCGATCCCCTCGTCGTAGTGCCGCGAGTTCGGGAAGGCGCTGCCGGGGTCATGCCACGGGCCGAAGAGGAGATGCTGGACCAGCTGATAGGCGACATAGGTCAGCAGCAGCGAGGTGATGATCTCGTTGACCCGGAAGCGGAGCTTGAGAAAGGCCGGGATACCGATCCAGCAGGCGCCCGCGACGGCGGCGGCGATGAACATGAGCGGCAGGCGGAAGAATTCGGGGCCGATGTCGAAGAGGGCGACACCGGTCGCGGCGATGCAGCCCAGCCACATCTGGCCCTCGACACCGATGTTCCAGAACTTGAGCTTGAGCGCCGCCGCCGCCGCGAGTCCGACGAACACCAGGGGCGTCGAGGCAGTCACGACCTGGGCGAGACCGTTCAGGTCGAGAAACACGTAGACGATGAACTCGTTGACGATCTGCCCGGCGGAGACGCCGTAGGCGATGAGGATGCCGAAGGCGATGAGCAGGCCGAGTGCGATGCCGCCCACAAACGTCGCTGCCCGCATCCAGAACGGCGACTGCTGGCGCGGCACGAGGTAGATCGGGCTAAGCATCAGGCGTGGCCCAGCATCAGGCGGCCGATTTCGGCGCGACTCACCTCGCCTGCGGCGAATTCGCCGACCAGCCTGCCCCGGCTGATCACGGCGACGGTGGTGGAGAGCGCGAGGACTTCCTCCAGGTCCTCGCTGATCAGCACGCAGGCGGTACCCGCATCCGCCGCGCCCTGCAGCAGGTCGTGGACGGTGCGGCAGGCGCTCACGTCGAGTCCGCGGGTGGGAGAGTGGGCGATCAGCACGCTGGCCTCCCCCCGAAGCTCGCGCGCGAGCAAGAGCTTCTGGGCGTTGCCGCCGGAAAGAAGCCTGGACAGCGTGGCGGGCGCCGCACCCTGGATGTTGTAGGCGTCGATTGCGCCCGCCGCCGCCGCCTTCATGGCGCCGCGGTGAACCAGTGCCGGGTTGCCGTACTCGCCGGCCGGTACACCCGTCACCCCGTGGTTCTCGTAGACCGCAAGCTCCGCCAGGAGGCCGGTGCGGAACCGGTCGGCTGGCACGGCGCGCATCCCGCGACGGCGGAAGGCAGGGACGTCCCGGCCCGCGATCTCGTCGTCATCGATCGCGATCCGGCCACGGGCGGGCGGGCGCAGCCCGGTAAGCGCGTCGGCGAGTTCCTGCTGCCCGTTGCCGCCGACGCCCGCGATCCCGTAGATCTCCCCGCCGCGCACGGCAAAGCCGACATCCTCGACGCCGATGCCCCCGGCGCCGCGCACGCTCAGCTCCTCGACCCGGAGTCGCACCTCGCCGAGCGAGCGGGCGTGGCGCTCGGCCATCTCGCCCTCCTCGCCCACCATGGTCCGGGCCAGCGTTTCGGCATCCATCCCCGCCGTCTCGGCGCCGGCGAGAACCGTTTCGCCGCCGCGCATCACGGTCACCCGCGACGAATAGCCGATCACCTCCCGCAGCTTGTGGGTGATGAGGACGACCGCGTGGCCGTCCTCGGCGAGACGGCGCATGAAGCTGAGCGCCGCAACCGATTCCTGATCGGTCAGCACCGAAGTGGGCTCGTCAAGGATGAGAATCCGGGCGCCGAGGAGGAGCACCTTGAGGATCTCGACGCGCTGCTGCTCGGCTATGGAGAGGTCGCCGACGGCGGCATCGGGGTCGATGTCGAAGCCAACCTCCGCCGCTTTGGATGCCACCGCCTCGGCCGCGTCCCGCGGGCGCCGAACGCCGAGTGCGCTGCGGCAGGCAAGCACGATGTTCTCGGCAACGGTAAAGCGCTTCACCAGCTTGTAGTGCTGGTGGACCATGCCGATGCCGAGCCTGGCGGCGTCGGCCGGCGCGGTGATCGGGGCCGGCTGGCCGTCGACCGCGATGGTGCCTTCGTCCGGGGCGTAGAGCCCGCAGGCGACGTTCATCAGCGTCGACTTGCCGGCCCCGTTCTCTCCGAGCAGGGCGTGGACCTCGCCCCAGTCGCAGGCGAACGACGCCCGCCTGAGCGCCGGGCGGCCGTCGAACGCCTTGCTTGCACCGGCGATTTCCAGGGCATGACTCACCCTGTCACGCCGGCACGACTTGCGGGCCGTGAACGGCCCTGCAGGCTTACTCCGCCGGCATGGTGCCGATGGCGCCCTGGATGAAGTAGTTCATCCCCCACAGGTTGTCGTCGGAGAGGGCCTCGCCCTCGGGCACTGCCAGCGAGCCGTCCTGACGGTGGAGCGGCCCCTGAAAGGGATCGAGCGCGCCCGCGACCATCGCCGCGCGCGCCGCATCGACATCCGCCACCGCCGCCGCCGGCACCCAACCCGCGATGGGATCGACGTCGAAGAGACCGGTATCGATTCCTTCCCACCAACCCCACTCACCAGGCTCCCACGTGCCCTCGATGATCGCAGAGATCGTCGGGATGAAATAGGCCTCCCACTTGTAGACCATCGAGGTCGCCACCGCATCCGGTGCCTGGTCGGACACGTCGATCTGGAAGCCGACCGACCACTTGCCCTGCTCCTGGAACGCGAGATGCGGGCCTGGCGTGCTCATGTTGGAGCCCAGCACGTCGACGCCTTGCTCCAGCAGGGCCTCTGCCGCCTGCGTCTCCTTCACCGGGTCGTACCAGGTGTTGACGAAGACGCCCACCATTTCGATTTCAGGGTCCACCGACTGCGCCCCGCGCAGGAAGGCGTTGAGGTCCCAGTTCACCACGCCCAGCGGATAGCCGCCGATGGCGCCCACCCTCTTGGACTGCGTCAGATGGCCGGCGACGATTCCGGCGAGATACCAGCCCTGGTAGCTGCGGGCGTAGAAGCTCTCCAGATTGATCGAGTTGTTTGTCTCGCCGGCGCAGTTCACGAAGGCCACGTTGGGGTACTTGGCGGCGGCTTCGAGAAAGGCGTCGCCATAGCCCCATGAGGTTCCGATGATGATGTTGTGGCCCCGGTTCACGTAGAGATCGATGGTGCGCAGGATCTCCGAATTGTCTTCGGGCACGTTCTCCGTGTAGGCGATCTCGATGCCCAGCGCCGCTTCGGTCTTGACCCGCGCGTATTCCAGCGCCTCGGACCAGCCGCCGTCGTTTACGGTGGCGAGCTGGAGCATCGCCACCTTGGGCTCGCCCTCCAGTTTGAATGCCGCCTCCGACGCCGAGACGGCGACCACGCTCATCGCGACCGCCGCGACGGCGCCTGTGAGCCACTTCAACATGATGAATCCCTCCCCTTCGGTTTTCCCGTGATTGAACATCACCGTATCCGTTCGGTCCCGGCTGGCGGCGGCGAAGAACCGTCTTCGCCTCGACACGCCCGCCGGAGAGCGGCCGTGGCGTCGAGGTCCGGCGCGAAGGTGCCGGGATCGATCGCCACGCCATAAAGCTCGCGCGCGTCCTCGATGGAAATCAGTCCGTTCAGGCAATCTTCCGCAACCAGGGCCGGATCGCGCTCGGCCGGTGGGCCGTAGCCGCCCCCGCCTGCCGTCCGGTGACGGACCAGCGCGCCTTCAGCCACCTTCACGCCGCTCGCGCGGACGTAACGCTCTTGCGCCGGCGTGCCGGGCTCGACCAGGAGCTCGCTGCCCTGCCCCTCCAGCCCGCCGAACAGCCCGTAGGGTTTGAAGGTCTCGCGGTCCAGGGCGATGGCAAGCTCGGCCTCACCCATCATCCGGTAGTCGATCTCGGTGCCGAAGCCGCCGCGATGCCTGCCGGCGCCGGCGGAGCCCTCCTGCAGGGCGAACTTCTCGCAGAGCAGAATCGGCGTGGTGGTCTCCATCACCTCCACCGGGATGTTGTAGGCGTCCCCGCTGCCGAGCGAGACGGTGGCGCTGTTGCCGTCCGCGTGATGGCGCCCGCCCCAGCCGCCGGAATAGCACTCGAAGTGCACGAACTCGCCGTCGCTTTGCGGGTCCTTGCCGCCGAGGGTCATGCAGCTGAAGCAGCCGAAGGTGCCGCCGATGACCTCTTCCGGAATGACGTCGGCCAGCGCCTGGAAGATCAGCTCGATCAGCCGCGTACCCATGTTGCCCATGCCGGTGGTCACTGGCGCCGGGTACTCCGGGTTGAAGACGCATCCCGCCGGCGCCGACACGTGGATCGGCCGGTACGAGCCCTCGTTGCCGCCGAGCGCGGTGTCAGTGAAGAACATCATCGCCTGGCGCGTCATCGAGACGGTCACGACCCAATGGGCGTTCCCCGCCGAGCCTTCTCTCTGGGCGCCGCTCCCGCTGTAGTCGATGTAGATGTCGCCGCCATCGACCGTGACGGTGACCGCGATGGGAATGGGCTCGTCGGAGACGCCGTCTCCATCGGCGAAGCCGGACGCCTTGTAGACGCCGTCGGGAATTCGCTCGATGGCTGCGCGGACGACGCGCTCGCCGTGGTCCAGCAGCGCATCCGCCGTTCGGGTCAGCGCATCGGCGCCATTCTTCTCCAGCCACTCGTGGGTCCTGACTTCCGCCGTTTTCAGGGCTGCAATCTGGGCCGAGAAGTCGCCGCGCGAGAGCGTCGGCGTGCGCAGGTTGGCCATCAGGACCTCGACGATCTCCTCGTTCATCACGCCGCCGCGCGCGAGCCGGAGCGCGGGGAGGCAGAGGCCCTCCTGATAAGTGTTGCGCGCATCCGCCGACCAGCTGCCCGGGTCCTTGCCGCCGATGTCCAGGTGATGCGCCTTGTTCGCCGCCAGCATCACCAGCTCGCCCTGCCAGAAGATCGGCATGACGACGTTGATGTCGTTCTTGTGCGTGCCCCCGGCGGTGTAGGGATCGTTGGAGAGGAAGATGTCCCCTGAATGCATGTCTGCCAGGGGGAACTTCTCGATCACCGCATCGACCACGAAGTTCATGCTGCCGTTGAAGATCGGGATGCCCTCGGCCTGAGCCAGAAGCCGGCCTCGGCTGTCGAAGAGCACGCAGCTGTAGTCGTTGATCTCGCGAAGGATCGTCGAATAGGAGGTCCGGTTCAGCGTGATCGACATCTCGCTGATGATCGAATGCAGGCCGGCGCGGACGACCTCGAGCGCGACCGGATCGACCGTCGCTTCCTGCGCCGGTGCAGCGAGATGCATTGCCTTGGCCATGGTACCCCCTTAGCCCGGCCCGCAGCGCGACCTCAAGCCGCGACCTCGATCGAGAGATTGCGAAAGCGATCGACCGTCGCGCTCTGGCCCGGCATGACGATGATCGTCGAGCGCGGATCCTCGATGATGCAAGGACCGGCGACCGCATCGTCGGCACGCAGCGCCGTTACATCGTAGATATCCGTCTCGACGAACGCACCGTCGAAGAACACCGGGCGCCGCGCCTTCGGTGCGAGCGGGCCGTCCGACGAGCCGCGGGCGCCGAATTCGGGAAGCTGCGGCCGCTCGAACGCTCCGATCGCGAAGACCCGCGCATTGACCATCTCGACCTCGAACTCCGGATTGGCGAAGCCATAGGTGTGCTCGTGCAGCCGGTCGAAATCGGCCCGGATACGCTCGCCGTCGAGGTCGTCGCTATCGACGTAGACGCGCAGGTAATAGTCCTGCCCGACATAGCGAAGGTCGAGCGCGTCGTCGAAGTGCATCGCCGATTCAGCCACGCCGTCCGCCGCGAGCCGCTCAGCGCCGAGCGTGCGAAGTTGATGCAGGGTGCGCCGGATTTCGCGCCACTCGACATCGCCGAACCACTGGACCGAAGACTGTGCGAAGTCGTGGCGGAGGTCGGTGGCGAGCATTCCGATGGCCGAGACCGCACCGGGATTGCTCGGCACGACGAGCCGGTGCACGTCGCCGATGCGAAGCAGCTCGCCTGCCACCATGCCGCCCGCGCCACCGAACGCCATGAGCGTGAACTGGCGGATATCGAAGCCCCGCGCGATGAGAATCGAGCGAATGGCCTTGTTCATGTTGGCGGTGACGACCCGGAGGATGCCTTCGGCGGCCTCGGCGACGTCCATCCCGAGGGGCTCGGCGATCCGCGCCCGGATGGCACGCTCGGCGGCGGCGCGATCGAGCACCATTTCGCCTGCGAGGAAGTAGTCGGGGTTCAGCCGATTGAGCGTGACGCAGGCGTCGGAGACGGTGGGCTCTTCCCCGCCGAGACCGTAGCAGGCGGGACCCGGGCGTGCGCCCGCGCTCTGCGGCCCCACACGAAGCGCCCCACCGGCATCGACCCAGGCGATGCTGCCGCCGCCGGCCCCGATGGCCAGAATCTCGATGGTCGGCGCCATGATCGGCCAGCCCTCGACCGCGCTCTGGTCGACCGTTCGCGCCAGGCCGTCGGATATGACGCCCATGTCGCTGCTGGTGCCGCCGATGTCGATGGTCGCCACGTCGCGCAGGCCCATGCGGTTCGCGATGAACTGAGCGCCGACGACACCGCCGGCCGGGCCCGACATCACGGTGCGGACCGGCAGGTGCCGGGCGGTCCGGCTCGTGATGACGCCGCCGTTCGACTGCATCACGAAGAGCTCCCGCTGCAGGCCCCGCTCGCTCAGCGCCTGCGACAGACCGTCCAGATAAGCCGAGATGATGGGTATCGTGCTCGCGTTGATGGCGACCGTCGACGTGCGCTCGAACTCCCTGAGCTCGCTTGCGACATCGGAGGAGGTGGTGACATGCGCCTCCGGGTGCTCCTCCAGGATGATCTCCCGGGCGCGGCGCTCATGCGTGGGGTTGGCGTAGGCATGGAGGAAGCAGAGCGCGACGGAGCGGATGCCGAGCGCCTCGATCCGGCGCGCCACCGCGCGGGTCCCTTCCTCGTCCAGCGCACACAGCACTTCGCCGGTGTGACGGACGCGCTCGGCCACCTCGAAGCGCAGATGGCGCGGGATGATCGGCTTCGGCTTCACCCACTTGAGGTCGTACATGCGCGGGTTGTTGGTGCGCATGATCTCGAGCACGTCCCGGAAGCCCCGGGTCGTGATCAGCGCGGATTTCGGCAACTTCCGCTCGAGCAGCGCGTTGAGCACGACGGTCGCGCCATGCACGAAGTAGTCGACATCGGCGAGCGCGATGCCCTGCCCCGTCGCCGCACCGGCATCCGACAGGATTCTCTCGACGCCGCTCAGCACGCCTTCCTTGAAATCGCCCGGCGTCGAAAGCGTCTTCGCGACATGCACGCCCCCGCCGGAGTCCAGGAGCACCAGGTCGGTGAAGGTGCCGCCGATGTCCGCGGCAAGCCTGGCAGTCATCGCACCGCTCGGCGCGCCGGGCCGGTAGCCCGATCTAGGAAGGCAGCCAAAGCTCCTCCAGGCTTCCGTCATCCTGCGCCAGCAGGACGCCGCGCGGGAAGGTGTTGAGGTTCTCGATGCCGTCGGCGGTAATCCGGCAGATGTCGTGATGACGGAAGCCGCCGAGACCGTCGACGTTCACCATCGGCTCCATGGTCACGACCATGTTCTCCTCGAGTACCGTGTCGTTGTACTGACGCAGCTCGCCCCCCTCCTCGCGCCCGTACCAGATGCACATGATGCCGACCGAGTGGCCGGTGCCGAAGGAGCGCCCCTCCAGCAGGCCCGCCTCGCGGTAGATCGGATTGATCACCTTGTCGACGTCGGAGCACTTGATGCCGGCTCGGAGCGTCCGCAGCCCCGCGTGATGCGCCTCGACGTTGGTCTTGAAGGCCGCGAGCGCGTCGTCGGGGATGTGTCCCCAATAGAGGCTGCGTTCGAGCACGTGGTAGTAGCCGCCGATGATCGTGTAGGGGTTCACGCTGATCATCTCGCCCTTCTGCACGACCCGATGCGCGTTCATGATGTGGCCGACGCGGCTGCGGTAGGGGCCCGTCTGAACCCAGCAGGTGTTGACGTTGTCGACCTCGATGTCGGGGAAGCGCCGGCGGAGCTCGTTCTCGATCGCGGAATTGGCGGCGCGCGCCATCTCGACCTCGGTCACGCCCGGCTTCATGGCCTCAAGCGCGGCGTAGCCGCCGACCTCACAGACCTCGACGCCCTCGCGGATGAGGGCGATCTCCTCCTCCGACTTGATCAGCCGCTGGCGCATGGTGTCGTGGGCCACGTCGGCGAACTCGAAGCCGCCGAGCGCGCTGTCGATCATCGCCTTGAAGCTGACCGTTACCGAATCTTCCTCGTAGCCCAGGCGGCCGCCCAAAATTCCGTGGTCGCGCAGGACTTCGCCGAAGAGCCGCACGTTGTTCTCCAGCGGGTTCATTTCCCAGTCGTCGAACAGGCGGATGTCCTCGTAGTAGCAGCAGTGCTGCGGCCGCAAATCCTCGATCAGGGAGACGATGAGCACGGGTTCGCCCTTCCTCGGGACCACGGCGGAGTGCAGCCGGCCGAAGGGCGGGCAGAAGAAGCCGGTGTAGTAGAGGACGTTGTGGAGGCTGGTCAGGATCACGGCATCGAGCGAGCGCTCGTCCATCAGCGCGTGCAGATTGCGCAGGCGACGCTGCATTTCGCCGACGCTCCAGACCTTCTGCGTGGTGATCCTCTCCGTCCCGGTCATGGCGCCTCCCTCCGAATTGTTGTCGTTCTCGGCAGCGGATCCCGTCACTTTAAGGGGTGGCGGCGACCAGCAATAGCACCGAGCGATTGATTATCCCTATTAATAGTCAATATAGTTCCATGAGCGACGCTTATGATAGACTAATGGAACGCATCCTCCCGATCGACCTGTTGAGAACGCTGCTCGTCCTGGCGCGGACGCAAAGCTTCTCGCGGACCGGCGACGAGATCGGACGCTCGCAGTCGGCGGTGAGCCTGCAGATGCGGCGGCTGCAGCAGATCGTGGGCGCACCCATCCTCGCCAATTCGGGCAAGTCCTTCGGTCTCACGCCGCAGGGCGAAATCGTCCTGGAATACGCCAAGCAGATCGTGGCGTTGAACGACGAGTGCGTCGGCCGCCTGGACGGCGGCATCCTGACCGGGACGATCCGTGTCGGCATCCCGAGCGATTACGCGCTCTCGTTCCTGCCCCAGCTGCTTGGCCGGTTCTCCGAAACCCACCCGGATGTTGCGCTCGACGTGACCTGCGAGCTGAGCCGCGACCTGATCGGCGGCCTCGCCCGGAACGAGTTCGACGTCGTGCTGGCCGTGCACGACGACAGATCGAGCGCACATCTGACGGATCAATGGCGCGAGCCGATGGCCTGGGTCGGCAGCCAGGCCCACGACCTGCGCGCGCGGCGCCCGCTCCCGCTCGTCCTCTTCCCGGATGGCTGCCAGTACCGGCTGCGCGTGCTCAGCGCGCTGCGGCGGCGAGACATCCCTTACAGGATCGTCTATTCCAGCTCCAACCTGGCCGGCAACCAGGCGGCGATCGAAAGCGGCCTCGGCCTCACGGCGATCTCGCAGAGCACCGTGCCGCCCACGCTGCGCCCGTTGCCGCCATGTCCAGAGCTGCCCGCTCTGGACGACTTCGATATCGGCCTCTTCTGGAACCCCGTCGGGGCGACCGGCGCCATCCGCGCACTGACGGCTGCCATCGTCGATGTGCTCGACCGCAGGCTCACCCGAACCAAACTGCACGGACCCAAGGCGCCGGCCCATGGCACAGGCGCGCCGCGCTAGGCGGGCCGGCCGGCCGGGCACCGCTGCGATCCGGCTCGAGGGCAGCTACAGCTTCGAGCAGAAGATCACGGTCGAATGGGAGACATCGCTTGCGCCGGACGAGTTCGACGGGCTGCTCGCGCCGATCCTCGCCGACCCCCGCTCCTTCGCCGAGATCCGCGCATATGTCTCGGGCGCACTCAAGGAGCGCGATCTGACGCTCCCGCCCGGCAAGATCAGCAAGTACCTGGTCTCCAGCCGCTCGCTCCGGGAGGCGTTGGAGGCCATGACCGCGGCTGGACTGCTCACCGTCGCCCAAGGGCATGGGTTGGGTGCCCCGCGGTGGTCGAGGAGGCAATGCTGACCCCCGCCGGTTGGTGGAATGCCGCCGATGGAAGTAACCTTCCGCGACGGCAGGTCGGAGGGGGCGGCCATGACGAGCCAGGTCTTTCCCAGAGAGGAATACGAGGCGCGCTGGGCCAAGGTCCAAGGCGAGATGGCGCGGCGCGGCTACGAGACTGCCGTCATCTGGTCGCGGGGCGCGAGCTCCTACGACCGCTGCGCCAACCTGCTCTGGCTGGTGAACCACTATTCGGGACACCCCGGTCAGACGCCGGACAACAACCTCTGGCAGGGTCGCGGCCACAACGCCGTGATCATGCACGCGGGCCGGGAGCCGGAGCTCCACAACGATGAGCTCCTGGAGCCGGCGGATTGGCTCGCGACCGACAACTGGCACTGGCACCAGAACCCGATCAAGGGCACCGCCGACGCCCTCAACGAGCGGGGGATCACCGGCCCGGTCGCCATCGTCGGCACGGACTTTCTGCCCTGCAAGTACATGGACTGGCTGCGCGAATGGTGCCCGCGCATCGACTGGCGGCCGGAGGACGACCTCGTCAAGTCGGTGCAGCACGTCAAGAGTGCGCGCGAGCTCGACGTCTTCCGCGAGGCCGGTGATATCGCGAGCCGCGCGCTGACGCTCATCATGGAGGGGCTGGTCTCGGGCCAGACCGAGGCGGAGGCCGCCGGCGCCGGCGCCGCCGAGGTGGTGCGCCGGGGCGGCATTCCCGCGATCATCCGCCTCTCCCACGGCACCGGCGACGAGATGAACAACTTCAGCCGCTATCCGCTGAGCGGGGCCGATCCGGACTCGGCGCCGAGGGACGGCGATTTCGTGCGCGCCTGGATCATGGGGCCGATGCGCCACGGCTACTTCCTGGATCCCGGGCGGACGGCGGTGTGCGGGCGCCGGCCGAGCAACACCCAGCGCGAGCTGATGGAAGCCTGCATGGGCATCGTCGACGGCGTGATGGAAAAGATCCGCCCCGGCGTCTCACCCCACGAGCTCGCGCGCGAGGGCGACCGGCTGACCAGGGAGGCGGGAGGCGGCGACATGGTCGACCAGGCCGGTCTGCAATGGCCGCTCTACGGTCACCTCTGCGACATGATGTTCGAGAACCCGATGTACGGGCTTTCGACCTGCGATGAGGACCAGCTGATTCAGGAGAACATGGTCTGCAGCTCCGAGGCCTTCCTCGCCTGGGAGGGGGTCGGCGCGGTGGGCTTCGAGCAGAACCTGATCGTCCACAGGGACGGCGTCGAGGTCATCACCACCACGCCGATCTACTGGGAATGACCTTACGGCCCCAACAAGCATATTGATGACGGAGGAGACATGACGGACGCGGCTCCGGGCCCCGACTGGGACCTTCTTGTTCACGACGCAGTACGCCTCGACGATGCGGTGCCGGTCTCCATCGGCATTCGCGACGGGCGCATCGAGGCGGTCGCGCCCACCCTCGACGGCCACGCGGCGGCGCGCATCGACGCGCGCGGCGGGCTGGTCACGCCCTCCTTCGTCGATCCCCACTTCCACATCGACAAGGTGCTGAGCCGCGACCTGCTCGGCGCGCGCGGGCCGCAGGAAGCCCTGGACCGCGCCCGCGAGGCCAAGGTCCATTTCACCGTCGCAGACGTGGAGGAGCGCGCGAGCACCGCCCTCAGGCTCGCCGCTTCCCACGGCATCGGCCGCCTGCACGCCCAGATCGACGTGGACTTCGCCACCAGGCTGGTCTCCTTCGAAGGCGTGATGCGCGCGCGCGACCGCTTTGCCGGTGTCGTCGACGTCACCCTCGTCGCCTTCCCCCAGGAAGGGATCGTGGCGGACCCGGAGGCACCGGCGCTGCTGCGCGAGGCGCTTGGCATGGGTGCTGCGGCGGTGGGCGGCCTGCCGGAGGTCGAGGCCTCGGTCGAAGACCAGCGCACCCACGTCGAGACGGTGCTCGATCTCGCCGCCGAGTTCGACGTGGGTGTGGAGATGCACGCCGACTACATGGATCGGGCCGAGCTCAAGACGCTGGAGATGCTGGCCGAGGCCACGATCGCCAACGGCATGCAGGGCAAGGTCGTCGCCAGTCACTGCAACGCGCTCGCGGTCTACCCCGATGAGGAGGCGACGCGGGTGATCGACAAGGTGCTGGACGCCGACATGTCGGTCGCCGTGCTGCCGATCGCCAATCTCCAGATGCTGGGCGGTGAGGGCCGAACGCCGCAGAACCGGGGCTCGTCACGGGTGAAGGAGTTGCTCGACGCCGGGGTCAACGTCGCCGCCGGCGCCGACAACATGTACGACATCTGGTACCGCTTCAATCGGATGGACCCGGTGGAGCTTGCCTACATGACCGTGCACAGCGCCGGCATGAGGCTCGACGAAGAGGTCCGTGAGGGCTTCGAGATGGTGACCACACGGGCGGCAAGGATCATCGGCGCACCGGTGCCTGCCGTCGCCGCAGGCTCCCCCGCCGACCTGGTGGTCTTCGAGGCGACGAACCTGGTCGATGTCCTGCGGCGCCTCCCCGGCCGGCGCATCCACATCAAGGCCGGCCGCCCTGTCGGCGGGATCGAAGGCTCGTCCTGGGCCGCCGCCTGAGAGCCGCCCGCGCCTCCCGAGGGCGGGCGATCGTGTGTCCAAGCGCAACCTTGTTCGCTGTGGGGTGCCCCGCTAGAGTGAAGCTCGTCAATTTGGCCCCTGAGACTGTCGAGGCAGCACACCATGAGCGAACCCGTCGTCGCCCAGGCGGAACCCTACGAAACCGAGCTCGTTGCCGGGGAAAAATATTTTTGGTGCGCCTGCGGCCTGAGCGCGACCCAGCCCTTCTGCGACGGCTCGCACAAGGTCACCGACATCCGCCCGATCGTCTTCACCGCCGAGGAGAGCGAGACCGCGTGGCTCTGCGGCTGCAAGAAGACCGGGAGCCAGCCGCACTGCGACGGCACCCACAACACGCTCTGAACGCGCACCCCGGCGGCCGGGACCGGCCGGGCAAGCGCTCCTCCGGATCATAGCGGCACGCCGAACCACGGCGATCGCCTTGTCACGCCAGCCGGCGCTTCCTACCATGCGTGCATTCCCCGGCGGAAAGGAGCCCGCGCCATGACCAAGGCCCAGACTGCTGCGGCTGCAAGCCCGGCCACGCCAGAATCGCCCTTCACCCTTGTCAGAAAGGACGACCCGACCTTCGTGCCGGGGCGGCGCGACTTCATGACCTACCGCGATCTCGGCGTCACGGCGGCGAGCGGCGGTCGCATCCGCGCGCAGATCACCACGGCCAAGGTCGGGCTCACACGGCCGACCGGCTGGCACACGCACATCTGCGAGGGGCAGATCGTCTACATGCTGGACGGCTGGATCGACCTCGCCTTCGAGAACGAGACCATCCGCATCGAGGAAGGGGATTCGCTCTACATCCCCGGCGGCACCCCGCACAACGAGATCGCGACCTCGGAGACCTTCGACCTGATCGAAATCTCCGTGCCCGCCGACATGGGCACCGAGCCCTGCGATCCGCCGCCGGGATGGAGTGAGGACGCTTAGGGCGCGTGCCATAGCGGGACTTCCATTCGCGCGCGTGACTCACACGGCGGTCAGCGTAAATCCCTCATAGCCGTTGGCGACAACGGCGTCGCACTTCTCGATGTAGGTCGAGAAGCCGCCCGTGTAGGGCGTCACCTTGCGCGGCTTGCCGGGAACGTTGGCGCCGACATACCACGAGTTGCATGAGGGGAAGAGCGTCTCGGCCGCCACCTCTTCATGGTGAGCCATCCACGCGTCTTCCGCCTCGCGGGTTGCCTCGATGTGAGGGCGCCCGCAATCGCGCGCGTGGGCAATGCAGTCCGAAATCCACTCGACATGCTGCTCGATGGTGGGGACCATGCTGGTGAGCACCGACGGGCTGGTGGGGCCCGTGACGGTAAACAGGTTGGGGAAGCCCGCGATCGCGACTCCCAGGTATGTCCGGGGCCCGTCGGCCCACTTCTCCCTCAGCGTCCGCCCGTCGGTGCCGCGAATGTCGACACTGAGCAGAGGGCCGGTCATCGCGTCGAAGCCGATCGCGAAGACGATCGCGTCGAACGCGTACTCCTTGCCGCCGGTACGAAGGCCGGCGGGTGTGATCTCTTCGATCGGCGCGTCGCTGATATCTACCAGGGTCACGTTGGGCCGGTTGAAGGTCTCGTAGTAGTCGGTATCGAGGCAGATCCGCTTGCAGCCCATGTAGGAGTGCGGCGAGAGCTGCGCCGCCAGGTCCGGATCGCGCACCTGTTCGCGAATCTTGCTGCGAATGAACTCGGTCGCGATGCCGTTTGTGTCGCCGTCGACCAGCACGTCGTCGAAAACGCCGTAGAAGCTGAGGCCGCCCTTTTGCCAGCGGGTCTCCATCTCGCGCTGGCGTTCCTCGGCGCTCATATTGGCTGCGGTCAACGGGTTCGGATGCCACCAGGAGCCCGTCACCATCTGCTTCGCGCGCCGGCGCAGTTCCCCGTAATTGGCCCTGACGGCGGCGTATTCCGCCTCGTCCAGCGGCCCGTTGCGGGCGGGGATGGTGTAGTTCGGCTGTCGCTGGAAGACGGTGAGATGCTCGGCCTCCGCCGCGATCAGCGGGATCGCCTGGATCGCGGACGAACCGGTGCCGACGATGCCGACATTCTTGCCGGCGAAGGAGACCTTTTCATGGGGCCAGGCGCCGGTGTGGTACCACTCCCCGGTGAAGCGATCGAGGCCGTCGAAGGCGGGGCGGTTGACGGCTGAGAGGCACCCCGTGGCCATGATGCAATAGGTGGCGGTGAGCCGGGCGCCGTCGTCAGTCGCGATGCGCCAGCATCCCGCCGCCTCGTCGAAGGCCGCCTCGGTGACGGTTGTCTCAAATTGGATGTCGCGACGGAGGTCGAAGCGGTCCGCGACATGCTCGAGATAGCGCAGGATTTCCGGTTGCCCGGGGTAGCGCTCGGTCCACCGCCACTCCTGCTGGAGCTCGTCCGAGAACTGGTAGGAGTACTCGACGCTGTCGGAATCGCAGCGGGCGCCGGGATAGCGGTTCCAGTACCAGGTGCCGCCGACCCCGCTGCCCCGCTCGAAGACGCGCACCGAGAGCCCCATCCCG
The DNA here is from genome assembly GCA_965207055.1 of Alphaproteobacteria bacterium. Lineage (GTDB taxonomy): Bacteria > Pseudomonadota > Alphaproteobacteria > UBA828 > UBA828 > WTGU01. Next base: position 258,570 of record CBDBLP010000003.1, read on the forward strand.
CGCAGCCGGTGGAGCATGTAGAGGCCGGCGAAGCCCGCGCCGACGACGACAGCGTCCACGTCCGGCGCCGATGCAGCGCCGCCGCCGTTCTCGGTCTTTCTCCCTGTCGCAGAGGTGCCCATGGCCTGTGGCCGCTTGCCTGCGTTTGCGGAGTTTAGCGCGGAACGGCGGTGCTTCGCACCCGGTCATCATGGCGGACGGTCGAAGGCGAGCGCGGGTCACCCGGCGCTGAGCGAGAATCCCTCGTACTCGTTGGCGACGATCGCATCGCACTTCTCGACATAGGCCGAGAACCCGCCCGTGTAGGGCAGCACGCGGCGCGGCTTGCCCTCGACATTGGCGCCGACATACCAGGAGTTGCACGCGGGGAAGAGCGTGCTTCCCGCCGCTTCCTCCTGATGGGCAATCCACGCGTCCTCCGCCGCGCGCATCGCCTCGATGCGCGGGCGGCCACAGGCACGCGCATACGCGATGCATTCGGTGATCCACTCCGCATGCTGCTCGATGGCGGGAACCATGCTGGCGAGCACCGAGGGGCTGGTCGGCCCCGTCATCGTGAACAGGTTGGGGAAGCCCTCGATTGCGAGACCGAGGTAGGTGCGCGGTCCGTCGGCCCACTTCGCTTGCAGCGACCGCCCGCCTTTGCCGCGAATGTCGATGCGCAGCAGCGGCCCGGTCATCGCGTCGAAGCCGATGGCGAAGACGATGGTGTCGAGCTCGTAATGGTCGTCGCCGGTGCGCAGACCGGTGCGCGTGATCTCCTCGATGGGTGCATCGCTGATATCGACCAGCGTGACATTGGGCCGGTTGAAGGTCGCGAAATAGTCGGTATCGAGGCAGATGCGCTTGCAGCCGACGACGGAGCGCGGGGTCAGCAGGGTGGCCACCTCGGGATCGCGGACCTGCGCGCGGATCTTGCTGCGGAGAAACTCGGCGGCGATATCGTTCGCCTCGGTATTGACCAGCACGTCCTTGAAGACGCCGTAGAAACAGAGGCCGCCCGTCCACCATCGGGCCTCAAGCTCGCGCTCGCGCTCCTCGGCGCTCATCTCCGCGGCAGCCGTGAGGTTCGCCGACCACCAGCATCCGCTCGGCGTCTCCCGCGCCTGGCGGCGCAACTCCCCGTACCGCGCCTGGATGGCGGCGTATTCCGCATCGCCCAGCGGCGCATTGCGGGCGGGGATGCTGTAGCTCGCCTGGCGCTGAAAGACGGTGAGGTGGCGCGCCTCCGCCGCAATCACGGGGATCGCCTGAACTGCCGACGAACCAGTACCTACGATGCCGACGCGCTTGCCGGCAAAGGAGACCTCATCATGAGGCCAGGCGCCGGTGTGGTACCACTCGCCCGCGAAGCGGTCCAAGCCGTCGAACGCCGGCCGGTTGGGGACCGAGAGGCACCCGGTGGCCAAGATGCAATAGGTGGCGGAGAGCCGCGTGCCGTCGTCGGTAGCGACGCGCCAGCATCCCGCCGCGTCGTCGTAGGCCGCCTCCGTAACGGTCGTGTTGAACTGGATGTCGCGGCGCAGGTCGAAGCGGTCCGCGACATGCTCCAGGTAGCGCAGGATCTCGGGCTGCCCGGCGAAGCGCTCGCTCCAGCGCCACTCCTGCTGGAGCGCGTCGGAGAACTGGTAGGAATACTCGACGCTGTCGAGATCGCAGCGGGCACCGGGATAGCGGTTCCAGTACCAGGTGCCGCCCACTCCGCCCGCTCTCTCGAAGACGCGCACTGAGAGCCCCATCGAGCGCAGCCGGTAGAGCATGTAGAGGCCGGCAAAGCCCGCGCCGACCACGACCGCGTCGACGTCCGGCGCAGAGGTGGCGCGTGGTCTTGTGGGATCAGGCACGGTCGAGCATCAACGCCGCGGCGCCCACCATGCCCGCATCGTTGCCGAGCGCCGCCTTGACCACGCGGATCGCGCCGGCGGGCGCGAGCACGGCGCGGGCGACGGCGCGCTCGGCGGCCTCGCGATAGAGCGAGAAGTGGCGCTCTCCGATTCCGCCGCCGATGAGGATCACCTCGGGCAGGAGCGTGTGGACGAGGCTCCAGACCGCCGTTTCCATCGCGTCCGTGCTGCGGACGATGATCGCCCTGGCGGGTTCTGCGCCGGCCTCGGCTGCGGCGAAGACTGCCTCAGCATCCGCGTAGCCGAACTCTGCGCCGGCGCGCGCGAGCGCGGGCCCCGCTGCGAGGGCCTCGAGGCAGCCTCGGCTGCCGCAGTAGCACTCCGGTCCGGTCGGGTCGACGATCACATGGCCGATCTCGGGATGCTCGTTCGCCGCGCCGCTCAGGATCGCGCCGTCGATCAGCGCCGCACCGCCGAGGCCGGTGCCGATGGTCAGCATCAGCGCGACGCGGGCGCCGCGGGCAGCGCCGGCCAGCGCCTCGCCCAGCAGCGCCGCATCCGCGTCGTTGATGAGCCGCACCGGCGTGTCGAAGCGGGCGACGAGCGGGCTCACGATGTCGTTCCCCTCCCAACCGGGGAGGGTGTAGAAATTCTCGATCCGCCCGCTCGCTTCGTCGAAGGGGCCGGGGCAGCCGAGGCCGATGCCGGAGAGCGCCGCCGCGCCGACACGGGCCTCGGCCAGGGTCTCGTCGATGGCCCGGGTGAGCCGCTCGAGCCCTGCATCGAAGCCGGCCTCGGCGTCGGTCGCGATGGTCCGCCGCGCATGCACCGCGCCGCTTGAATCGACCGCGCCGACCGCGATCTTGGTGCCGCCGATGTCGACGCCGAGGGCGCAGGGGCTCATGGGTCGGCGTCGTCGAGCCCGGTGTCGGCCGCGGCCTCCCGGTCGCAAAGGCAGACCGCGTCGCCGTGCAGCCACAGGAACGACGTGGGCAGCGTAGGCGTGATGCGCCGGGCCGCAAGCCGGGCGAGGGGCGTTCGCTTGGCGGCGCCGGAGACCATGAGCAGGATGCGGCGCGCGCGCATGATGTCGCCCAGGCCGAGCGTCAGCCCCTGGCGGACCGGGTGGGCGGCCGCGGCCACCATCGGGTGGGTGCGGGACTGCGCGGCAAGCGTGGCGACATGGCAGAAGGGATCGAAGCTTTCCGCCGGCTCGTTCAGCGCCAGATGGCCGTTCAGCCCGAGCCCCAGGATGCAGAGGTCGATGGGTCCGGCCGCCTCCAAGGCGGCGCCCACCCGCCGGCACTCGGCGGCTGCATCCGGCGCGTCGCCGCGAATTCCGATCCAGCGCTCCGGCGGCACCGCGAGCGGGACACGCATCGTGCGGTGCAGATAGTCGGCGCAGCTCGCCGGATCCTCCGGAGCAACGCCCGCCCACTCGTCGAGCTGGATGAAGCGCGCGCGTGCGAGGCGTTCCGGCTCCTGAGCGAGCAGGGCGTAGGTGCCGGTCGGCGTTCCCCCGCTCGCAAGGCAGATCAGGAGGTCCGGCTTGGCCTCCGCCGCCTTCCAGATGAAGGCCGCGGCCTCTCGATCCAGCGCCTCCCCATCCGGAAGGACAGTGAAACGCATCGGGTCAGCCCGCGCCGCCCTGCCACAGGTCCCAGGGCTTGGCCGCGTCGCTCCTGAAGGGGAGCGCGACCTTGGCGCCGGTGCGGGCGGACTCGTAGGCTGCGAACAGCACTTCCTGGACAGCGCGCGCGTCCTCTCCGGTCACCAGCGGTTCCGTGCCATTCTGCACGCAATCCACGAAGTGGTCGAACTCGGCCCAGAAGCCGTAGTTCCACTCCTCCTCGTAGATGGTGAAGCTCCACCCCGAGGTCTCGCCGCCCTTCTCCACGGCATAGTCGTAGCCGCTGCGGCTGTAGGTCTCGATGGAGTTGCCGTGGAGCAGGTCGGCGTAGGCGACGCCTTCGGAGCCGTGCACCTCGGACCGGTCGTCCATGCCGCCGGGCTTGGTCCAGCTGGTCTCGTTGAGGAAGAGGCAGCCGTTCTCGAACTCGAGGATGAGCAGCGCGTTGTCCTCGCCCCTGGTCTTGTCGCCGTGCACCTGGGTTGAGAGCTGGGCATAGACGGAGACGATCGGCGTCCGGTCGAGCATCCAGCGCGCGAAGGCGATGCCGTGGCAGCCCATGTCCGCGAGCACGCCGCCGCCGGCGCGATCGACATCCCAGAAGTGGGGCGCATGGGGGCCGTCGTGCTTCTCCGACTGCTTGACGAGGGTCGGGCGGCCGAGCGCCCCGGCATCGAGCAGGGACTTCATGCGCACGTACTTCGGCGCGAAGCACACCTCCTCTGCGTACATGAAGAGCACGCCGGCGTCCTTGCAGGCGGCGACCATGCTGTCGGCCTCGGCCATGCTCAGGCACATCGGCTTCTCCAGCACGACGTGCTTGCCGGCGGCGGCGCAATCCAGCACCAGCGGGCAGTGGGTATCGTTGGGCGTGCCGATGACCACCATGTCGATATCGTCGCGCTCCAGCAGCGGGCGGTGATCGGTCCAGTGGTGGGGCAGGCCGTAGGTTTGGGCAAAGGCCTCGGCATTGCCCGGTGTGGGCGATGCCACGCCGACGAGTTTCGCATTGGGGTTGCGCACCAGCGCGCGGGCGTGAATCCCGCTCACGAATTGCGAACCCAGGAACCCGACACCGACCGGTTTCGTCATCGACGGCCTCTCTGTTTCAGGGAATAGCGCGGGGCGTCAGGCCCCAACGCCAGGAGGTGTGAACAAGAAAATCAGAAGCCGTGCTTCGCGGACTCCTCGGCGTACTTGGCCTTCTGCTCGGGCGTCGCCTCGGTCTGGAAGTGCTCCTTCCACTCCGCGTAGGTCATGCCGTAGACCTGCTGGCGCGCCTCCTCCAGGTTCATGTCGAGCCCCTTTTCCTCCGCAGCGGCGCGATACCACTTGGAGAGGCAGTTGCGGCAGAAGCCGGCCAAGTTCATCAGCTCGATGTTCTGCACGTCCGTGCGCTTGCGCAGGTGCGCGACCAGCGTGCGGAAGGCGGCGGCCTCCAGCTCGATCTGGGTCTTATCGTCCATCGCCTGCCTCCCCGGCGCCGGTTTCGGCCGCCGCGAGCTTCGCTTCGAGCCGGGCCACCCGCTCGGCCAGCGCTTCACTTTCGCTGCGGGCGCGCGCCGCCATTTCCTTGACCGCATCGAACTCGTCCCGCGGGACCAGGTCCATTTGCGCCAGAATGCCTTCGAGGCGCCGCTTGACCATGGCATCGAGCTCGCCCTTGAGGCCGCTCGCGGCCCCCATGGCCCCGGTGGCGACCCGGGCCACGTCGTCGAGAATGTGGCTGTCGGTCTGCATCGGCAGTCTCCCCGTCTCCACGCCAGTATGCCACGGAGGCGCTGGCTCGCTACAGCGTGAGATGGAATAAGCCCGGGTGCTTTTCAAGCGCGCACAAACCAGACACCATCGGCGAATGGCAGAACCCACGAGACGGCCGCAGAGGGGGGCGCGCAGCCCATGACGCAAGTCGCAGGCGTGCTCCTCGCAGGCGGTCTGGCGCGGCGCATGGGGGGCGGCGACAAGTGTTTGCGGCCGCTCGCCGGCGAGACCCTGCTCGCACGGGTGATTGCGCGTGTCGCACCCCAGGTCGGCCCGCTGATCCTGAACGCGAACGGCGATCCCGCGCGTTTCGCACCATTCGGCCTGCCCGTGGTGGCCGACGTGGTGGAGGGTTACGCCGGGCCGCTCGCCGGCATCCTGACCGCGCTCGACTGGGCAGCGGAGAATGCGCCCCACCACCCACTGGTGGCGAGCTTCGCCACGGATGCGCCCTTCCTGCCGCGTGACATGGTCGAGGTGATGGTGGAGGCCCGCGACCTCGCGGGTGCGGACCTTGCCTGTGCCGTCTCGGGCGGCCGGACGCATCCGGTGTTCGGGCTCTGGCCGGTGGAGCTCCGGGCCGACCTGCGCCACGCTCTGGTCGAGCAGGGCGAGCGCAAGATCGATCGCTGGACCGCTAGCCACCGGCTGGTGGAGGTGGTCTTCCCCTGCGACCCCGTGGACTACTTCTTCAACGCCAACCGCGCGGACGACCTGGCCGAGGCCGAGCGCCTGATCGCGGCGCACGGCCCGAAACTCTGACGCCGCACAGGCGGCGCCAAGCCGCTACTCCTCTGCGTGGGCGTAGGTCAGGTCGTGCGGCAGCCGGTCGCCGAGTGCGGGATCGGTGCCCGCCGGCTGATAGGGTGCGCCCAGCGTGCCGATGTCGAGCGGCACCGACTGCCGGAGCAGGCTGCGCGCGATGACCAGCCGCTGGATCGAGGGCGTGCCCTCCTCCAGCATGTTGATCCGGCATTCTCGGTAGAGCCGCTCCAGCGGATAGGGGTAGTCGGTGAAGTAGGCGCGCCCGCCGACCACGTCCATCGCCTTGTCGGTCACCCGCATCACGGTCTCGAGCCCGAAGAGCTTGGCGATGGAGGCCTCCACCGCGCAGGGTTGCTCGCGGTCGATCTTGGCGGCCACGTCTTCCAGAATGAGGCGGAGCGCGTAGACGTCGCGGGCCATGTCGGCGAGCTCGGATTGCACCGAGGGACGCGCGGCGATGGGCTTGCCGAAGGTGATGCGCTCGCCGGCGAAATGGAGGGCGATTTCCAGCGCGCGCTCGGCGGTGCCGAGCGAGCTCGCGGCGACGAAGACGCGGCTCGGCTCCAGCTCGCCGAGGAAGACTTCGAGGCCGTCGCCTTCGGCGCCCACCATGCTGTCCACCGGCACCGGCGTATCCTTGAAGCGCAGGATGCCGTGGGGCGGGCCGTTGTTGCCCATCATGTCGGGCATGGGCTCGATGGTGAAGCCGGGGGCGCCGGTGGGCACCACCAGCGCGGTGAGCCCGCGGCGATCGCCCCGGGCTCCGGTGCGGCAGCAGATCAGGTGGCCCGTGGCGAAGTCGGCATTGGTGATGTAGTGCTTCGCGCCGTTGACGATCCAGTGGTCGCCCTCGCGTCTGGCATGGGTGCCGACATCCATGCCGCTCCCCGAGTTGGGCTCGGTGATGGCGAAGGTGAGCGACTGCTCGCCGGTGGCCAGTGCCGGCAGCAGCGCCTGCTTCTGCGCCTCGGTGCCATAGGCGACGATCGCCCGCGCGCTGGTGTTGTGGACGTGCAGCAGAACCCGGACGACGCCTGAGACCTTCGAGAACTCGGCGAGCAGCGGCAGGTAGCGGGAGCAGCTCAGCGCGATACCGCCGTATTCCTCGGGGATGACCGCGCCGAAGAGGCCGTGATCGCGGAACTGCGGGAAGAGCGCGTCCTGCGGGAGCTTGCCCGTGCGCTCCATCTCGCTCGCCCTGGGCTCGACCTCCCGCCATAGGAAGTCGAAGACCCGCTTGCGGTAGGCCTCGTAGTCGCTGTCGCTCTCAATCCTGTTCACCATGCCGTGACTCCTGCCGCTTTTGTTTGCCGCATCTCCGCGAGGTGCTATCTAACACACAAGGATAAAGACGGGCGTGAGGGCGAGATGACTGAAACGGCGATTTTCGGAGCGGGTTGCTTCTGGGGCGTCGAGGCCGCGTTTCGCCGGGTCGATGGCGTCGTCGAGACGGCGGTCGGATACGCGGGCGGCCATACGGCCGAGCCGGGCTACTACGACGTGTGCAGCGGCCAGACCGGCCATGCGGAGGTGGTGCGGGTGATCTTCGACCCCGCGCGGGTGAGCTACGAGCAGATGCTGGAGCTCTTCTGGCAGGTCCACGACCCGACCCAGGTCAACCGCCAGGGGCCCGACGTCGGCACCCAGTATCGCTCGGTCATCTTCTGCGGCTCGGAGGCGCAGAAAGAGGCCGCTGAGGCAAGCAAGGCGAAGCTCGTGGAAGCGGGGCACCCCATTGCGACCCTGATCGAGCCGGCTGCGGAGTTCTGGATGGCCGAGGACTACCACCAGCAGTATCTCGAGAAGAACCGGCGCATTCGCTCCGGCCTCTTCAGCCTCTGACCGGCCGCGCCCGGCCGCTACGCAACGACCAAGGCTACGCCTCTCCGATCATGGGAACCGCCGAGGCGGGTGAGTCCGCCACCCTGCTGGAAGGGTTGATTGCACGCGCGCGGCGCCTCGGCGCCGATGCTGCCGACGCGCTCTACGTCCACGGCAGCGCGCTCGATGCCGGCTACCGGCTCGGGGAGCCGGAGGAGTTCGTGCGGGCGGAAGGCCGCACCCTGGGTCTCCGCGTCTTCGTTGGCGCGCGCCAGGCCATCGTCTCCACGACGGACCTCTCGGAAAGCACGCTTGGGCCGCTTGCCGAGCGGGCGATCGCCATGGCGCGATCGGTGCCGGAGGACCCCTATGCGGGCCTCGCCGACCCGGCCCTCCTCGCCCGGGACTGGCCCTCCCTCGATCTCGCCGATGCGAGCGAGCCCGACGCCGAGAGCCTGATGGCCCGTGCGGCAGAGGCGGAGGACGCCGCCCGCGCCGTCGCCGGCGTCACCAATTCCGACGGCGCGAGTGCCAGCTGGGGTCGGTCCGAGGTGACGCTCGCGACCAGCGGCGGCTTCGCCGGCGGCTACGCCACCAGCCGGTTCTCGGTGAGCGCGGCGGCGCTGGCCGGCGAGGGCACGGCGATGGAGCGCGACTACGACTGGTCGGCGACGGTGCACGAGGCCGACCTGGACGACCCCGCGACGATCGGCCGCCGCGCCGGTGAGCGCGCGGTGCGCCGACTCGGCGCCCGCAAGGCGCAATCGGGGCAGGTGCCGGTGGTCTACGACCCTCGGATTGCGGGCGGACTGCTCTCCCATCTCGCCGGGGCCATCACAGGCCCGTCGATCGCGCGCGGAACCAGCTTTCTGAAGGATGCGCTGGAAACCCAGCTCTTTGCGCCCGGCATCGCCGTCATGGATGACCCGCACCGGGCGCGAGGGCTGCGCACACGCCCCTTCGACGGCGAGGGGGTCGCGTCGGAGCGGCGCGCCATCATCGCCGATGGCGTGCTGCAGACCTGGCTGCTCGACTCCCGCTCGGCACGCCAGCTGGAGCTCGTCAGCACCGGCCATGCCTCGCGGAGCGCCAGCGCACCGCCCTCGCCCTCTTGCACCAATTTGTGGCTGGAACCCGGCGCCGAGAGCGCGGAGGCGCTGATCGGCGGCGTGGAAAGCGGCCTCTACGTCACCGAGCTGATGGGCATGGGCGTGAACATGGTGACGGGCGACTACAGTCGGGGCGCGGCGGGCTTCTGGATCGAGCAGGGCGAAATCGCCTTTCCGGTGAGCGAGGTCACCGTCGCCGGCAATCTCAAGGAGATGTTCCGCCACCTGACGCCGGCCAGCGATCTCGAGTTCCGCTATGGGGTCAACAGCCCGACCGTGCGCATCGACGGCATGACGGTGGCGGGACGCTAAGCGCCGACGGCGCTTCTTCGCGGGGTATGCTACGGTTGGAGCCCATGCCCCGGCCATGCTATGGGGTTGATTTCAAGCGTTTAGGCGCTGGCGCCTGAACCGGGCGAAAGCCGTGGAGCGATCCGACCCACCCCCTCGACCAGGCTCGACGAGGCACCTGCTGATCCGCCTCGTGCGCGATCACGTGCGCCCCCATTTGGGCCGGCTCGCGCTCGCGGTGCTCTGCATGACCCTTGCCGCGGGCTCCACGGCGGCGCTGGCCTATCTCATGGAGCCGGTGCTGGACGAGATCTTCCTGGAGAAGGACCGCACGCTCCTCATCGTGGTGCCCATCGCGGTGATCGGAATCACGCTGATCCGGGGCGCCGCCACCTACGGGCAGGCGGTGCTGATGGCCTTCGTCGGGCAGCGCGTCATCGCCGACCTGCAGAGCCGGATCTTCGCGCACATCCTGCGTTTCGACCTCGCGTTCTTCCAGGACACGGCGTCCGGCAGGCTGGTCTCCCGGCTGACCAACGACGTCAACATGATGCGCAACGCGGTCTCCAACGCGCTCACGGGCGTGATCAAGGACACCCTGACCCTGCTCTTCCTGGTCGGCGTGATGTTCGAGAAGGACTGGAAGCTCGCGTTGATCGCCTGTGTCGTCTTCCCCATTGCGATCTACCCGATCACGAAAATCGGGCGGCGCATGCGCAGGGTCTCGACCTCGGCGCTGCACGAGCTGGGCCTCTTCACCGCGCGGCTCAACGAGACCTTTCAGGGTGCACGCCACGTCAAGGCGTACAACCGGGAAGGCTTCGAATCCGAGCGCACCGACCGCCTGATCGAGAGCGTCTTCCGCCTGATCTTCAAGCAGCAGCGCGTGCGTGCCGCGGCGACGCCGATCATGGAAACGCTCGGCGGACTCTTTATCGCCGTGCTGATTCTCTACGGCGGCTGGCAGGTGATCCAGGGTGCGCTGACGCCAGGCGCCTTCTTCGCCTTCATTACCGCCATGCTGCTCGCCTATCGGCCGCTCAAGGCGCTCGCCAATCTCAACGCAAGCCTGCAGGAGGGTCTCGCCGCGAGCCAGCGTGTGTTCGATCTGCTGGACACGGAGCCCCGCATCGCGGAGGTCCCGGATGCGCGGCCCCTGAAGGTCACGGGCGGCGCTGTTGCGCTCGACCGCGTCAGCTTCTCCTATCCGAATGGCGCACCGGCGCTCATCGACGTAACCCTGGACATCCCGGCGGGTGAGACGGTCGCCCTGGTCGGACCCTCCGGTGCCGGCAAGTCCACGGTGCTCAACCTGATCCCCCGGCTCTACGACGTGGACGAAGGAAGGGTCAGCATCGACGGGACCGACGTGCGCGAGGCGACGATCGGAAGCGTGCGCGACGCTCTGGCGCTGGTGAGCCAGGAAGCGGTGCTCTTCGACGAAAGCGTCCGCGCCAACATCGCCTACGGGCGGATCGGTGCGAGCGACGGCGACATCGAAGCTGCGGCCCGCGCCGCCGGTGCCTCGCGCTTCATCGAGGAACTCCCCGACGGATACGACACGATCATCGGTGAGCACGGAGTCAGGCTCTCCGGCGGCCAGCGGCAGCGGCTCTCCATCGCCCGCGCCATGCTCAAGGATGCCCCCATCCTGCTGCTCGACGAGGCGACCAGCGCGCTCGACACCGAATCCGAGCGGCAGGTGCAGGACGCCTTGCGGAGCCTGATGGAGGGACGCACCACCCTAGTCATCGCCCACCGCCTCTCCACGGTCCGGGAGGCCAACCGGATCTACGTACTGGAAGACGGCAGGCTCGCGGAATCGGGCACGCATCGATCGCTGTTGGCGGCAAACGGTGTGTACGCGCGGCTTCACGCCGTGCAGTTTTCCGCGGGCATGGCCGCCGAGTAGGCATGGCGCTCGGCAAGCGCGTGGCGCGGAGCCGGCTCGGGCGTGCCGTGCTCATCTGGCTCTTCGTTCGCTTTGTGCGCCTGGTCTTCGCGACGAACCGCTGGCAGATCGTCGGACGCGAGGACGCCGATGCATTGCTGGGCGCGTGCCAGCCCTTCATCGCCGCTTTCTGGCACGGGCGGCTGATGATGGCGCCGCATTGCTGGCAGGCAGAGGCCACGATACACGTCATCATCTCCCGCCACCGCGACGGTGAGAACATCGCGCGCGCCGTGCGGCACCTGGGCGTGGCGGCAATTCGCGGCTCGACCACCCGGGGCGGTACCGCAGCGATCCGCGCCTCTCTCCGTTTGTTGAAGAAGGGCGGCTATCTCGGCATTACGCCGGACGGACCGCGCGGACCCCGGATGCGGGCGCAGCCCGGGATTATCGTGCTGGCCCGTCTTTCCGGGGCGCCGATCGTGCCGGTCACCTTTGCTGTCTCGCGGCGCAAGGTCGCGAAGAGTTGGGATCGTTTCGTCATCGCACTGCCCTTCGGTCGCGGCGTCGTTCTGTGGGGACCCCCGCTCTACGTCGCCGCAGACGCGGACAAGACCGCGCTGGAGGAGGCTCGCCGGACCCTGGAGGAGCGGCTCAACGCGCTCACCGCCGAAGCCGACCGCATGGTCGGCACGGAGCCGATCGAGCCGGCCGGGGTTGCCGCTCGGGCGAAGGGCGAGCGCTCGGGCGCGGCGCCGGCATCTGCGCGACCATGATCCAAGCGCTGATCACACCGCGCAGCTACCGCTGCGCCAGCCTGCTGGCCACGCCGGTGATCGATGTCTGGCTCGCCCACCGGCGGCGCCGGGGCAAGGAAGACCGCGTCCGTTACGGCGAGCGGCTCGGGAAGCCCACCCTGTCCAGGCCCGAGGGCCGACTGGTCTGGATGCACGCAGTGAGCGTCGGCGAGAGCCTCTCCCTGCTGCCGCTGGTCGACCGGTTGCGCGAAACGCTCCCCGACGTCGGCGTGCTGATCACGTCCGGCACCGTTAGCTCGGAGCGGCTGCTGCGGGAGCGCATTCCGGACGGCGTGTGTCACCAGTTCGCGCCGGTCGACCGGCCGGGCGCGGTCCGGCGCTTCGCCCAGCACTGGCGACCGGACCTCGCGGTCTGGGTGGAATCGGAGCTGTGGCCCAACCTGATCCTGGAGACCGCCGCGCACGGCGTCCCCATGTTGCTGGTCAACGCGCGCATGTCAGAGCGCTCCGCAGCACGCTGGCGGCGGGCGCCGCACCTGAGCCGGCCCTTGCTCGCGGCCTTCGCCGGAGTCCTGGCGCAGACCGAGGCGGACGCGGCGCGATTTCGCGGGCTCGGCGCGCGTAACGTCGCGGTCCGCGGCAACCTCAAGAACGACGCTCCTCCGCTGCCGGCGGATACGCAAGGCGTGGCGGCTCTCCGACAAGCTATCGGTGGCCGGCCCTGCTGGGCTGCGGCGAGCACCCACGAGGGCGAGGAGGAAACGATCGGCGAGGCGGTTTCCGCCTTGCGTCGGCGCTTCCCCGATCTGCTCACGACCCTCGCGCCGCGGCACCCGGAGCGGGGCGCTGCCATTGCCGAGACGATGGAGCGCCACGGTCTCGCCACCGCCCGGCGCTCGGCGAACGGAGCGATCGCGCCATCCACCGCCGTCTATCTCGTCGACACGCTGGGCGAGCTCGGCCTGGTCTACCGCCTCGCCGATATCGCTTTCGTCGGTGGCTCGCTCGAGCCCCACGGCGGGCACAATCCTCTGGAGCCGGCGCGGCTCGATTGCGCGATTGTGGCCGGGCCGCACACGGAGAACTTCACCGAGGCGTATGCCGCACTGGAGGAGGCCGATGCGCTCAGTCGGGTGAGCGACGCGGGGGCGCTCGCCGGCGCCGTGCGCGCCTTGCTCGACGACGAGACCGCGCGGGTCGCCCGTGCCGCTGGCGCGCACGCGGCCGCAAGCGGCCTCGGCGGTGCGGTCGAGGCGGCGCTCGGCTTGATTCGCGACCACCTCCCGCCCTGCAGCCGCGATGCGCGCGCCGGCGTTCTGGGCGGCTGAGCGCGGCGGTCTTGCTGCCGCCGCGCTGACGCCGCTCTCCTGGCTCTATTGCTTCGGCGCGCGGGGCCGCGAAGCTCTGGTGCAGCCGGCTGAGGCAGGGCTGCCCGTGATCTGCGTCGGCAATTTCACCGTGGGCGGCGCGGGCAAGACCCCCACCGTTCTCGCCCTCGTCGCGCTGCTGGCGGAAGAGGGCATCCGCCCCCATATCCTGACGCGCGGCTATGGCGGAAGTATGCGAGGCCCGCTCCGGGTCGATCCCGCCCGCCATGACGCTCAGGCGGTCGGCGACGAAGCGCTGCTGCTCGCCCGGGCAGCGCCGACCTGGCTCTGCCGCGATCGTGCGGCAGGCGCCGCCGCTGCAGCATCCGCCGGTGCAGACATGCTGCTCATGGACGACGGCATGCAGTCGCCCGGACTGGCGAAGGACCTCTGCCTCGCGGTGGTGGACGGCGGTGCCGGTATCGGCAACGGCTGCGTACTGCCTGCCGGTCCGTTGCGTGAACCGCTCGCCAGAGGCCTGCGCCGGGTGCAGGCGCTGGTTCTCGTCGGGGACGACCGACGGCGTGCGCGAGCAGCCTTCGGGCAACACGACATGCCGGTTATCGAGGCTGACCTGGTGCCCGGCGACGAGGTCCGTGCATTGCGCGAGCGGCCTGTCGTCGCTTTCGCCGGGATCGGGCGGCCGGAGAAGTTCTTCGAGACGTTGACAGAGAATGGCTGCACTGTGATCGCGCGCTATGCTTTTGCCGATCACCACCGCTATAAGCCGGGAGAGATCGCGGTCATCGTCGACGAAGCGAGGGAGCGGGGGGCTGTGCCGGTCACGACCGAGAAGGACCATGTGCGGCTGCCGACAGACACGAGAGAAATGGTTCGCACGCTGCCCGTGACACTTGCCTGGCGCGCGCCGGAAGAGCCTCGCCAGCTGCTGGCGCCCTTCGTGACGCGCTGCCGCCGTGGCTAGGAGAGGGCCGGCACGCGCGGCGCGGCACGTCTGCGAGGCCGTCGCCGCCCAAGTCCTTTTCGGGCTGCTCGGCGCGTTGCCCATGGGATGGGCGTCGGCCGTCGGCGCCGCTTTGGGCGGCTCAATCGGCCCCTTGCTCCCGGTGCACCGCCAGGGTCTCGACAACCTCGCCCGTGCGCTGCCGGAGCTTTCGCCGGCCGAGATTAGGCGCTGTGCCCGGCGCATGTGGCGCCATCTCGGCCGCGTCGCTGCGGAATACCCGCATCTCCACCGCTTCTCCGTCGACGCGCCCGGCGGGCGGATCGAACTCGTCGGGCGCGCCCATCTGGACGAGGCCAGGCGCTCCCCCACCGGCGGAATATTCTTCTCCGGCCATATCGGCAATTGGGAGCTCACCGTGCTCCCGCTGGAGCGGAGCGGGGTCCCGGTAACCGCCGTCTACAGGACGGCGAACAACCCGATCGTCGACCGCATGATCTCGCGCTTCAGGAGCGCGGTCATGCAACACCGCGTGCCCAAGGGCCGCGACGGCACCCGCGAATTGATGCGCGCGCTCGGCGCCGGCAGGCACGTCGCCCTCCTGGTGGATCAGAAGCTCACCACCGGCATTCCGGTCCCCTTCTTCGGCCGCGATGCCATGACCGGGCCTGCCGTGGCGACGTTCGCGCTGCGTTACGACTGCCCGATATGGCCGGTCCGGGTGGAACGGCTCGGCGGTGCGGCGTTCCGGGTCACCGTGTATCCCAAGCTCGCCATGCCCAAGGAGGGCACGCGGGAGGAGCGCATCCGTGCGACCACGATCGCTATCAACCGCATCTTCGAGGACTGGATCCGTGAGCGGCCCGAACAATGGCTCTGGCTGCACCGGCGCTGGCTGGACTGAGGGTCACCCCCACCCCCGATTGACACGGGGAACGCCCGGCCTATAGTGCGCCCGCTGCGGGGAGCACCCCGCTCCTCCCAACACGGATGGTTGCCATGTTCGCTGTGGTTCGCTCTGGCGGAAAGCAATACCGCGTCGCGCCCGAGGACGTTATTCGGGTGGAACGGCTCAAGGCCGAGGCCGGTGAGGCGATCGAGCTCGGCGAAGTGCTGGCGATGAGCGACGGCGAGACTGTCTCTCTCGGGCAGCCGCTGGTCGAGGGCGCGCGCGTGGCGGCCACGGTCGTCGAGCACACGCGCGGCGAAAAGATCATCATCTTCCGCAAGAAGCGGCGGAAGAACCATCGGCGCAAGCGCGGGCACCGGCAGGAGCTCACCGTGCTTCGCATCGACGAAATTCTGGCGGCGGGCCAGAAGCGGCGCGCACGCCGGAAGAAGAAGGCCGCGACGGCGGAAGGCGAAGAGGCAGCCGGCACCAAGGCCAAGAGGTCGACGAAAGCGAAGACCGCGGCCAAGCCGAAGGCCCGGAAGAAACCGGCCGCCAAGGTCGAGACAGCCGAGGACGCCGCACCCGCGCCCACGGAGGCGGCGACACCGGAGCCGGCCGAGGCGCCGGTAGAAGAGACGGCCGCTCCGCCCTCGGATGAGACGGCCGATGCGGCGGCCGAAGCACCGGCAGACGAAACGACCGAAACGCCGGCCGAGGAAACTGCGGAGTCTGCTGCAGACGAGCCGGCGGAGGAGAAAAGCTGATGGCGCACAAGAAGGCAGGCGGCAGTTCGCGTAACGGCCGGGACACGGCGGGCCGACGCCTCGGCATCAAGAAGTACGGCGGCGAGACGGTGATCCCTGGCAACATCATCGCGCGCCAGCGGGGCACCAAGTGGCACCCCGGCGAGAACGTCGGGATCGGGCGCGATCACACGCTCTTTGCGCTGACCGACGGCCATGTGAAGTTCGCGCGGCGCAGCGGCGGAAAGACGGTCGTCTCGGTCGAGCCGAGCGCGTAAGAGCGCGCTCACCCGCGCGCCCCTCAGCGGGCGCGCACCGCGCGAGGGACCCGCGTCATGCGGTTTCTCGATCAAGCCAAGATACATGTGCGGAGCGGCGCAGGCGGCAGCGGTTGCGTCAGCTTCCGGCGTGCCAAGAACGAGCCGCGCGGCGGACCCGACGGCGGCGACGGCGGCGACGGGGGCTCGGTCTTCGCCGAGGCGGTTGAAGGGCTCAACACCCTCATCGATTTCCGCTTCCGACAGCACGTCAAGGCGGGCCGGGGCGAGCACGGCCAGGGCGCATGCCGGGCCGGCGCCCGCGGCGCCGACGTGGTACTCGCCGTGCCGGTGGGGACGGAGATTCTCGCGGAGACGGGCGATGCGCCGATCGCCGACCTTGCGGAGGTCGGCGCCCGCGCCCTGCTCGCGCAGGGCGGCAGCGGTGGGCGCGGCAGCGCGCGCTTCAAGTCGTCGACCAATCGCTCGCCGCGCCGCGCCGATACGGGGGGCGACGGCGAGGAATTCTGGATCAGGCTGCACCTCAAGCTGCTGGCGGATGCCGGCCTTGTGGGCCTGCCCAATGCCGGCAAGTCGACCTTCCTCGCCGCAGTCAGCCGGGCGCGACCCAAGATCGCCGATTACCCCTTCACCACCCTCGTACCTCACCTGGGCGTCGCAGCCGTGGGTGACGAGGAGCTGGTGCTGGCCGACATTCCCGGCCTGATCGAAGGCGCCCACGGCGGCGCGGGGCTGGGGGACCGCTTTCTCGGCCACATCGAGCGCTGCGGGGTTCTGATTCATCTCGTCGACGGCACGCAGGACGACGTGGTGCAGGCGTACCGGACCGTACGCACCGAGCTCGACGCCTATGGCCACGGGCTTGCAGCGAAACCCGAGATCCTTTGCCTGAACAAGGTTGACGCGCTAGGCGAAGACCAACGGGCACACCAGCGCGAGTGTCTCGTTGCCGCGTCGGGGACTGCGGTTCAACTGCTTTCGGGCGTTGCCGGGAAGGGCGTGCGCGAAGTTCTCGCCGCCGCTCACCGCGCCGTCGGCGCGCCCACCGGCCGAGACCTGGAGTGATGCAGCCCTCGCTCGCCAACGCGGCGCGCACCGTGGTCAAGATCGGCTCGGCGCTGCTCGCCGACCCGGAGACCGGCGCCCTCAACGAAGCCTGGCTCGACGGGCTCGCGCGGGACGTCGCCCGGCTTCGCGAGCGCGGCAAGGACGTGCTGATCGTCTCGTCCGGCGCGATCGCAATCGGGCGCCGCCATCTCGGCCTCACGTCGGGCGCTCTGAGACTGGAAGAGATGCAGGCGGCGGCGGCGTGCGGCCAGATCAGGCTGGCTCATGCGTATCAGTCGGCGCTCGCCCGCCACGGCATCGGGGTCGCGCAAATCTTGCTGACCCACGAGGACACCGAGGCCCGCCGGCGCTACCTTAACGCGCGCAGCACCATCAACACGCTGCTCTCGCTCGGCACCGTGCCCGTGATCAACGAGAACGACACCGTCGCCACCAACGAGATCCGCTTCGGCGACAATGACCGGCTCGCGGCGCGGGTTGCGGTGATGATGAGCGCGGACCTGCTGGTCCTGCTCTCGGATGTCGACGGCCTCTACGAGAGCGACCCGCGCCACGACGCGCAGGCGCGCTTGATTCCTACAGTCGAGCGCATCACGCCCCAGATCGAGGCGATGGCGGGCGACATCGGCACGCCGAGTGCCGCCGGCGGCATGGTGACCAAGATTGCGGCGGCCAAGCACGCGATGGCGGCGGGCTGCCACATGGTGATCGCGAAAGGCGCGGTGGAGCGCCCGCTCGCCGCGCTAGAAGACGGCGCCCGCTCGACCTGGTTCGTCTCCACCGCGACGCCGCGCGCGGCTCGCAAGAGCTGGATCGCGAGCGCGCTCGAGCCCCGCGGCACCCTCGTTATCGACGACGGCGCCTGGCGCGCGCTGCTCCGGGGCCGGAGCCTGCTGCCGGCCGGCGTGAAGGCGGTGGAGGGCGCGTTCGAGCGCGGCGATGCGGTGGCGGTCAGGGTGGAGCAGGGGCGCGAGGCCGGCCGCGGCCTGGTCGCCTACTCGGCTGCCGACGCGCGCCTTATTGTCGGCCACAAATCCCGTGAAATAGAGCGGCTCCTCGGCTACCGTGGCCGCGCCGAGATGATCCACCGTGACGATCTCGTGCTCGACGAGGAGCAAGGACCGTGAGCATGGCCGAGGCGGCGCGGAGCCGCGAGACGGAACGGGACATCGCCGCCGAGATGGCCGCGCTCGGCGCGGAGGCGCGCGCGGCGGCGCGGGCGCTCGCGGCAAGCTCGGCCGAGGACAGGCGGCGGGCGCTCGAGGCGGCGGCCGCGGCGATCCGCAGCGGCGAGGCTGCGATCCTGGAGGCGAACGCCAGGGACATGGCGGCCGCCGAGGCGTCCGGCCTGAGCGGCGCCCTGCTCGACCGGCTTGCCCTCGATCCCGGCCGGGTCGAGGCGATGGCGGCAGGTGTCGAGCAGGTGGCCGCCCTCGACGACCCGCTCGGCCGCCTTCTGGGCGAGTGGGAGCGGCCCAACGGGCTGCGCATCCGCCGGGTGTCGGTGCCGATCGGCGTGATCGGGATCATCTACGAATCGCGGCCCAACGTGACCGCCGACGCCGGCGCGCTTTGCCTCATGTCGGGGAATGCGGCGATCCTGCGCGGCGGCTCCGAGAGCTGGCACTCTTCGCGCGCCATCGCGGGGGCGCTGCGCGCTGCGCTTGCCGAGACCGGACTGCCGGCGGGGTGCATCCAACTGGTTCCGACGACCGACCGGGCTGCGGTCGGCATTCTGCTCGGCATGGACGATGCGCTCGACCTGATCGTGCCGCGCGGCGGCCGTTCGCTGATCGAGCGGGTGCTTGCGGAGAGCCGGGTGCCGGTGATGGCTCATCTGGACGGCAACTGCCACGTCTACGTGCATGCCGCCGCCGACCCTGAAAAGGCCCGCGACGTGACCTTCAACGCCAAGATGCGGCGGACCGGTATCTGCGGTGCGGCGGAGACGTTGCTGGTCGACGCGGCCGCGGCGGAGACCCTGCCCGCGATCCTCGAGCCGCTGTTCGAGGCCGGCTGCGAGGTGCGGGGCGATGTGCGCGTGCAGGCGATGGACTCGCGCGTGGTGCCGGTGGCCGCCGCCGACTGGGGAACCGAATATCTCGACGCGATCATCTCGGTCGGGGTGGTGGACGGGCTCGACGCGGCGATTTCCCACGTCAACGAGCATGGCTCCCACCATACCGACAGCATCATCACCGAGGACGCCGCCGCCGCCGAGCGCTTCATGGAAGGCGTCGACAGCGGGATCGTGCTGCACAACGCCTCGACCCAGTTCGCCGACGGCGGCGAGTTCGGCATGGGAGCCGAGATCGGAATCTCCACGGGCAAACTGCACGCGCGCGGGCCGGTGGGCGTCGAGCAGCTCACCACCTACAAGTACAAGGTCTACGGCAACGGGCAGGTTCGCCCCTGACTGCGCTCGTGCCCATGCGCCGGCGACGGTCGCGGCCTCTGCCGGGCAGTGCGGCGCGCGCACGGCCGCCGGGGCGCAGGATCGGCCTGCTCGGCGGCTCCTTCAATCCGGCCCATGAGGGCCACCGCCACATCAGCCTGCTGGCGCTCAAGCGCCTCGGCCTGCACGAGGTCTGGTGGCTGGTCTCGCCCCAGAACCCGCTCAAGCCCCGCGCCGGGATGGCAGCGTTCGACGAGCGCCTCGCCACCGCGAGAGCCGCGGCGGGCGACGCGCGGCTCCGCGTGAGCGATATCGAGCGCCGCCTCGGCAGTTGCTACTCGGTCGACACGGTCGCCCGGCTCAAGCGGCGCTTTCCACGGCACCGGCTGGTCTGGATCGTCGGCGCCGACAACCTGCCGACGCTCGCGGCGTGGCGGCGCTGGCCCGCGCTCTTCCGGGCACTACCCGTTGCGATCATCGACCGCTGGCCTTACTCTCGTTATGCCAGTGTGGTTAAGCCTGCGAAACGATTCGCACGCCAAAGATTGGCGGAACGCCGAGCGTCAGGGCTCGCGCGCAGCAAGCCGCCCGCCTGGATGGTAATCCATGGACCGCTGCACCCCGCGTCGGCGACTGCGTTGCGCGCCGCGACCGGTGCGCCGGACCGATAACGGGAGGCTGGAGGAATACCATAGAAGCACCGACTCAACCTCTTAGGCCCAGTCGCCGGGATTCGGGCAAAGCCGGCACTGAGGCGCTCCACCGCGCCGTCGCCGGCGCTCTTGAAGACGCCAAGGCGGAGGACATCGTCACCATCGACCTCGACGGCAAGACCGCGATCGCCGACTTCATGGTCATCGCCAGCGGACGGTCGAAGCGCCATGTCGGTGCGGTGGCGGAACGGCTCCTGAAACAGCTCAAGGACGACGGCACGCCCGCGCTCGCGGCGGAGGGCCGCGAAAACTCGGACTGGGTGCTGATCGATGCCGGCGACATCATCGTGCACGTCTTCCGGCCCGAGGTCCGCGCCCTCTACAACCTCGAGAAGATGTGGTCCGTCGAATCCATCGGCGCGGCCGATGAGCCGGCACTCGCTGACGAGGACTAGAGCGTATCCGTTTCACACGGAACGCTCTGACTCTTTGTCGCTCACGGCAGCCGGCCGGCGGCCGGCACCTGCGCGGGCGCGCCGCATTAGCGGCGGGCCGCGATCGCGGCCTGTCGCGCGTCCGTCAAAGACGGACACGCTCTAGCAGCGCGGAGCCGGGCGCCGCCTGGCAGGAGGAAAGGAGCGCCAGCCGCTGATGCGCCTTGTCGTGGCGGCAGTGGGGCGCGGCCGGGGCGACCCGGCCCAGCAGCTCTTCGAAGACTACCGCAAGCGCCTGCCGTGGCCGCTCGAGCTGCGCGAGGTCCGGGCCGGCGGCGGTGGCAAGGCGGGGCGCGAACGCGAGGCTGCGGCGCTGCTGAAGGGTCTCCCGGCGGATGCCTATGTCGTCGCTCTGGACGGCGCCGGAAAGGCGCTCACCAGCGAAGAATTCGCGGCGAGGCTGGCGTCCCTCCGCGACGACGGCAGGGCCGTCGTGGCACTCCTGATTGGCGGGGCGGACGGGCACGGGGCCCCCGTTCTCGCCCGTGCCGACATGACCCTCTCCCTCGGGCCGATGACCTGGCCGCACCTGCTTGTGCGCGCGATGCTGGCGGAGCAGTTGTGGCGGGCGGCCAGCATCCTCTCCGGCCACCCCTACCACCGCGGCGCTTAGAGTGAGTCCGTCTTTGGCGGGCTCGCGACAGGCCGCGCCCGCGGCCCGCCGCTTTGCGGCGCCCTCGCGGAGGCGCCGGCCCTAGGCCGGCTGCCGTGAGCGACAAATGGCTAAAGCGGTTCCGTACTAAACGGAAACGTTTTAGCGCGTCGGGACCGGCGTGCCTGTGGAGTAGTCGTAGAAGCCCTTGCCGGTCTTGCGGCCGAGCCAGCCGGCCTCGACGTACTTGGCGAGCAGCGGGCAGGGCCGGTACTTGCTGTCGGCCAGGCCCTCGTAAAGCGTCTGCATGATCGAGTGGCAGGTGTCGAGGCCGATGAAATCGGCGAGCTCGAGCGGCCCCATGCGGTGATGGGCGCCCAGCTTCATCGCCGTGTCGATGGCCTGCACGTTGCCGACGCCTTCGTAGAGCGCGTAGATCGCCTCGTTGACCATCGGCATGAGGATGCGGTTCACGATGAAGGCCGGGAAGTCCTCGGCCATCGCCGGGGTCTTGCCCATGCGCTCGGTCACCTTGCGCGCAATCTCGTAGGTCTCTTCCTCGGTCGCGATACCGCGCACCAGCTCGACCAGCTCCATCATCGGCGCCGGGTTCATGAAGTGCATGCCCATGAACTTGCCGGGCCGGTCGGTGCTCGCCGCGAGGCGGGTGACCGGCAGCGTGGAGCTGTTGGTGCAGATGATGGTGTGCTCCGGCAGCGCGCCGCGCAGCGCGACGAAGATCTCCTTCTTGACCGCCTCGTCCTCGACGACGGCCTCGATCACCATGTCGACGGCCTTGATGGCGTCGAGGCCGACCCCGGTCGAGATCCGCTCCAGCGCTGCCGCCGGCTCCTCGTCGGCGATCAGGCCCTTGCGCGCCTGACGCCCGAGGTTGGTGCGGATGATCTCGAGCGCCCTGTCGAGCTCGGCCTGCCCGAGATCGCTCAGCGTCACGTCGAAGCCCGCGAGCGCAGCCACATGGGCGATACCGCTGCCCATATGGCCTGCTCCGATGATCCCGATGGATTGCACCATGTTCGCGGGTCAGTCCTTGGAGATGCCCTGGCGGTCGAGCTCTTCGGCGAGCGCCGGCAGAGCCTTGAACAGATCGGCCACAAGGCCGAAGTCGGCGATCTGGAAGATCGGCGCTTCTTCGTCCTTGTTGATGGCGCAGATCACCCGGCTGTCCTTCATCCCGGCGAGATGCTGGATCGCGCCGGAGATGCCGACCGCGATGTAGAGGTCGGGCGCCACCACCTTGCCGGTCTGGCCGACCTGGAAGTCGTTGGGCACGTAGCCGGCGTCCACTGCGGCGCGCGAGGCACCCACGGCGGCGCCCAGCCGGTCCGCTACCGCCTCGATCAGCGGGAAGTTCTCGCCGCTCTGCATCCCGCGCCCGCCCGAGATCACGATGCCCGCGCTGGTAAGCTCCGGCCGGTCGGACTTGCTCAGCTCGTGGCGGACGAAGCGGACCAGCCCCTGGTCGCCGGCGCCGGAGACCGCCTCGATCGCGGCGCTGCCGCCTTCGGCCGGGGCGGCGTCGAACGCCGTGGTGCGCACCGTCACCACCTTCGTGGCATCGCCGCTTTCCACCGTGGCGAGCGCGTTGCCGGCGTAGGTCGGGCGCACGAAGACGCTCTCGGAAACGATGTCGATGATGTCCGAGACCTGGGCCACGTCGAGCAGGGCCGCGACCCGCGGCATGACGTTCTTGCCGAAGGTCGTGGCCGACGCGATCAGGTGGCCGTAACCCTCGGCCAGGCCGACCAGCAGCGGCGCCAGGTTCTCGGCAATGCCGTGCTCGTAGGCCGGATCGTCCGCGTGCAGAACCTTGTCGACGCCCGCGGCCTGCGCCGCGGCCTCGGCCACCGCCCCGGCGCCGGAGCCCGCGACCAGCATGTGGACCTCTCCACCCAGCGCGCGGGCGGCGGTGACCGCATTGAGGCTCGGTCGCTTCAGCTCGGCGTTGTCGTGCTCGGCAAGGACCAGAATGCTCATGGGATTGCCCTCACCCGATCACCTTGGCGTCGTCGCGGAGCTTCGCGACGAGCTCTGCGATGTCCGCCACCTTGATCCCCGCCTCGCGCCTGGGCGGCTCCTCCACCTTGTGGATCGCGAGCCTGGGGCTCACGTCCACGCCGAGCGCCTCCGCCTCCCGCTTGTCGATGGGCTTCTTCTTGGCCTTCATGATGTTGGGGAGCGAGGCATAGCGCGGCTCGTTGAGCCTGAGATCGGTCGTGACCACCGCCGGCAGATTGACGTTGAGGGTCTCGAGCCCGCCGTCGATCTCGCGGGTCACGTCCGCGGTCCCGTCCTTGAACACGATCTCTGAGGCGAAGGTCGCCTGCGGCCAGCCGAGCAGCGCCGCCAGCATCTGGCCGGTCTGGTTGCTGTCGTCGTCGATGGCCTGCTTGCCCAAAATGACGAGGCCGGGCTGTTCCTCGTCCGCGATCACCTTGAGCAGGCGCGCCACGGCGAGCGGCTGCAGGTCTGCTTCGGTGACGATATGGACGGCGCGGTCCGCACCCATGGCGAGCGCCGTGCGCAGGGTTTCCTGCGCCTTCTCGGGCCCGGCGGAAACCGCGATCACCTCGTCGGCGTTGCCGGCTTCCTTCATCCGGATGGCTTCTTCGACGGCGATCTCGCAGAAGGGGTTCATCGCCATCTTCACGTTCGCGGTCTCGACCCCGGTCTGGTCGGACTTCACCCGCACCTTCACGTTGGGGTCGATCGTGCGCTTGACCGCGACCAGAACCTTCATGGGCTTCCCTGCAGGGCAACGAGACGAATTGATTGTTGCACCGCAGCGGACACCCCGCCGCGCGCGCGGCCGCACACTAGCCCGGATTTCTCCGCAATGCCACGGCCCCCGTCGCGGCCCCTTCGCCCGCCTCTCGCGCCTGCATTTCCCGCGCGCACGACCCTGCGAGCGTGCGCGACATTCCCTGCACCATGGTGCGGTGTATGGTGACCGCTCCCAGCACAGGACTAGGTCAGGAAAGGTGCTCTAATAAATTGAGTTATATCAGTAGTATATGTAAATTCTTCAAGACTTCCGTCATATGAGCGCAAACACCAGGCACCACATAGGTGCAACTTGATTTCGCATTCCTACGTACAAGAGTCGCCCAATCGCTAGGATTCTTGCACGTTCTTTCCGAATATCGAAATTCGTGGGCCGCCCCATCACCAACCCGGCAAGCAGTCGGCTGTGCTCACGCTCCGGGGGAAGGGTCAAATGCCGATCGTCCTTCCCGGTGCATCCAGGCCACAGCGCGTCGCATGCGCCGGCAGGACGGCACCATTCGTCGATGCCGGAACGGCGCCATCGCCTGCGTGAACGATACTCGTGACGTCGAACACGAACAGCTTCATGGACTTCGACAAGTTGCGCGTGCAGCACCAGAGAGGATCGCGTCTGCGGCGCCCTGCCGCGCCGATGGCTTGAGCGCTAATGAATCGCCTCGCCGGTCCAGCGGTCGCGGTTTGCCCAGAACGGGCAGTCGGGGCAGACCGGCCCGTCGTAGTCGATGCCTTCCTCGTGAGGACAGCCGATGATCCTGTCGGGCATCGCCACGGTGAGGACGCCGAACTCCTCGATGAACGCCATCACCTCGGCCAGGACGGTGGCGTCGTGGCGCACGTCGGCCTGTTCGCTGCACCACTTGCGCATCTGCGAGGGCGCGTCGCCCTCGCCTTCCATGATCGAGGCGACCGCTTTGGAAGCAGGCCGGTCGTCCGGCCCGTAGAAGGCGAGCGCGGCGACCGGATAGCCGCGAAAGCCACGCCGGGCCTTCTTCCTCAGCCGCTTCTTCACGCACGCGACCGAACGGTCCATTAGAGGCTCACGAGTCTGTTTCGCTTCGCGGTGTCGGCAGGCTACCACAGGCCGGGCCGCCATTCTGCCGACAGTGCATGCCGCACACACCCCGTGCTTGTCCCCTGCGCCAGAGGCCGTGGCCATGGCGATGAGACTTCACAATAGGATCGCCCCATGCGCTTCATCGCTCTGGTTGTCGCCATTCTCGTATACCCGTCACTGGCCTTTGCCGCGTGCGAGGGTCAGGACTGGCGTGCTCAGCTTGCGCCGGAGACGATGCAGGAGATTCGGGCCCGCCTGGCGCAGGTGCCCTTTCACCAGGGGGTCGCATTCGAGGCCGTCCGCGGCGAGAGCCGGCTGACTTTGTTCGGCACGGTGCACGTGCACGATCCGGGCGTTCATGTCCCGGACGATATCGCCGCGCGCATTCGCTCGACCGGCCTTGTTCTGGTGGAAGCGACGCCGGAGACGTTGAAGGCCTACCAGCGAACGCTGGCGGAGGACTACTCGCTGTCGTTCGACGTTGCCGGCCCGGGTCTTCGGAGCCGTCTCACGCCCCGGGAGTGGGCCGTCCTTCTCCGTGCACTCTTGATGCGGGGCATTGAGGCGGAGGTTGCCGAGCGGATGCGGCCCTGGTTCGCCGCCGCCATGCTGGAGCATGCCCCATGCGACATTGCGGCGAGGGCGGCGGGCGGCAGGATCCTCGACGAGCGGGTTCAGGCGCTCGCCCGCGAGGCGGGTGTGGCTGTGGGCGGCCTTGACGAGGATGCCGGGCGGCTTCTGACTTACTTCTCCGGTCTGCCGGAGGATGAGCAGCTCGATCTTCTGCGCCTGACGCTCGCGTCCTACGCGGCGGACGGCAGCCAGATCGCGACGCTGGTGCGCAGCTGGCAGGACGGGGAGGTGGCTCTGGCTTGGGAGGTTGCCCGTGCCCGCGCTGCCGCGCTCACCGGGGACGGTGCGGCGGTGAAGATGTGGTTCGACCGGCTGCACGAGGTTCTCGTGGCGTCGCGGAACCGGGAGTGGATGCAGCGTCTTGTGGAGCGGAGCGCCACGGCCGGCGATATCGTGGTTGCGGTTGGGGCGATGCATCTTCCTGGGGAGGATGGGCTTCTGCGTCTGCTCGAGCGGCGAGGCTTCGCGGTTCGCCGTCTGATCCTGGCGCCGTGAGACGGGTGCGGGCTGCACGGATATACCGCGCGCGTCCAGCCGCCGCCGGAACGGTGAGACGCTGCGGCCATGATGGCCTCCGGATCGCAGGCGGCCTTGCTGCCCGCGCTCGCCGCATGTCCTCGCCGTATGCCGGCCGGCGAAGGGCCGCGGCGGATACCGCACGCTCGTCAACGAGATCGGGTCGGTCATGCAGGCCGTCCCCGGCAGGGTGGCGCGCAATCGGTCAGAACGGCGCCCGTTCCGCAAGCCCGTGCGTCGTGCCCGATCCGGGTCTCTGCCCTTCCCCTCACCCTTCCTGTCGCCCCTCGACGTGCCCCGGGTCCGCAGCCGGCACCGCCCCCCCCGGGCTCAAGAAGTCCATCGAATGCTTGGCCCGAATCCGATTTTCGGCGACACGCCGGTTCTCACCCCCGCCGGCATGCGGCAGCAGGCAATGGGCTCCGCGATCGACACGCTCGGCCCGGACGGGTCGGCCGCGCCGGTTGCCAGGATGCGGCGAATCGGTCTACCTGCCTGGACATGGAGATTCGGCCTCCTGCCACGCCTGCCGGTACCCGTCGCGGCGAGCGCCGTCTCACCGTTCGAAAGGAGCGGCTCATGTTCTCGAAGACACTGGGGTTCCTGTCCGCCGACATGGCGATCGACCTGGGCACCGCGAACACGCTTGTCTACGTGAAGTCGCAGGGGATCGTTCTGGACGAGCCCTCGGTGGTGGCGTTCACCGCCCGCAGGGGCAACAAGCAGGTGCTTGCGGTCGGCAACGAGGCCAAGCGGATGCTGGGCCGCACGCCAGGCAACATCGAGGCGGTCCGCCCGCTCCGGGACGGCGTCATCGCCGACTTCGAAGTGGCGCACGAGATGATCAGGCACTTCATCCGCAAGGTGCACAAGCGGCGCAGGTTCGTGAGCCCACGGATTGTCATCTGCGTGCCTTCCGGCGCGACCGCCGTGGAGCGCCGCGCGATCCAGGAGGCGGCCGACAGCGCGGGCGCGCGACGCGTGTTCCTGATAGAGGAGCCGATGGCGGCTGCCATCGGCGCGAACCTGCCGGTGACGGAGCCGACCGGCTCGATGATCGTCGATGTCGGCGGCGGCACCACCGAGGTGGCCGTGCTCTCGCTGGGCGGCATCGTCTACTCCCGCTCCATACGCGTGGGCGGGGACGAGATGGACGAGAGCATCATCGCCTATGTGCGTCGCACCCATAACCTGCTTCTGGGCGAGGCGAGCGCGGAGCGGATCAAGAAGGAGAAGGGCGCAGCGTGTCCGCCGGAAGACGGCGACGGCGATACGCTCAACATCAAGGGGCGCGATTTGATGAACGGGGTGCCCAAGGAGATCGTGCTCTCCCAGCGTCAGATATCCGAGAGCCTGGCGGAACCGGTGGGCGCGATCATCGACGCGGTCAAGATGGGACTCGAGAACACGGCGCCGGAGCTTGCGGCCGATATCGTCGACCGGGGCATCGTGCTGACGGGCGGGGGCGCGCTGCTGGGCAACCTTGACTTCGTGCTGCGCCAGTCGACGGGTCTGCCGGTATCCATCGCCGACCAGGCGCTGCGCTGTGTGGCGCTGGGCACCGGCCGCTGCCTCGAGGAGATGAGTGCTCTGAAGTACGCCCTTCGCGAGGCATATTGAGACACCGGCACCGCGGCCCGCCCCACCAGGGCACGCAGCCTGCGAGCAGGAGTTGCGCCAGGCTTGGCCGGGGGTGCCGCCCTGTTCCGACAGCGCCGGGCAGGGCGCGCCCGTCGTCTCGCCCATGCTGCCGGCTCTCGCCGCGACTGCGCAGATGATCTCAAGCCGCACCGGGCTGGCCGCCTCAGATGGCCGCCACCTGCCCGGGCTTCGCCGGCATGACGATCACTGGCGGCTTGATCGGCCGCCGGGCGCCGGCGGCGTGGATGCAGACGGCGGCGTCTCCGTCGTCGCTGCCGGGTTGCGTCCGCGCGCTGCACATCCGGCGTACGACGCCGGCAGCGCCGGGCGGCGCATCTGGTATATGCTCTTGGTGCCGTCCAACAACGACAGGAGCCGTCCCATGGCTGCGAATGAGATTGACGAGGCCGCTCTGACCAAAGGGCAGCGCCGAAAACTCCACGCACTGAGAAAGTCGGTGGGCGAAGAGATCGCAGACCGGGCCTTCCACGAATGGCTGGCGTCTCGGCCGGCGGCAGCAGGTTCGGCACCGGACCGGAATGCGACCCTGATCGTGGATACCCTCTGGCCGCTGGTGCAGCAGGGTACGCTTGCGATCCCGCGCGGCGGATATCTGATCCGGCGCGGACGCGGCCGCATCATCGTCGAGCCGTCGCGGCGATAGGTCCGGGCGGGACGAACGCCGTTTGAAGCGTGAGCCGCGGATCGGGATCGAGGCGACCGGCGAATGAGCGGCATTGGCGGCACGCTCGAGTTCTCCATTGCCAACGATCTGTGTGGCATCAGCAGCGCTGCAGCCAGGATCGACGCGTTTTGCGCGGCGCACGATCTGGCGAGCGGCATCTCCTTCGACGTCACTCTCGCGGTGGACGAGCTGGTGACCAACGCGATCGGCTACGGCTTCGATGACGACGGGGAGCACCGGATCGATATCGCCCTCTGCCTCGACGGGGAGACTCTGGCCGTGGAGATCGTGGACGACGGCAAGGCGTTCGACCCGTTGCAGGCGCCGGAGCCGGACTTGTCCGCACCGGCGGAGGAGCGCGCCAGGGGCGGGCTCGGCATCTATATCGTTCGCAAGACGATGGACACGGTGGCGTACCGGCGGGAGAAGGGCCGCAACGTGGTGACGCTGACGACGCACACGGCGCGGAGCCAGGCGGAGTGAGGCCCGGAGCGATCGACGGGACCCGCACACCTGCCGGCGGCCGGCAGGGGCCGGGAGCGCAGGCAGCATTCCCTGCCTGGCAGGGCCGAACGGCCCGACGGGGGAGAAGCGCTGTCCGAGACGGCGCTGGAATGGGCTCATGGCACGCACGAGCACCATAGGGACCATGAGCGCTCGCGGTCCCTACCGGGTTCCACCTGCCAGCGTCCTGCTTGCCTTCGAGTGCGCCGCACGGCACGGCAACTTCTCGCAGGCTGCGCGGGAGTTGCACACTTCGCAGTCCGCGGTCAGCCGTCACATCGCGAGTCTCGAGAAGCACCTCTCGGCACAGCTGTTCGAGCGCTCCCGCATCGGAGTGAGCCTGACGGAGGCGGGACGCCGCTATCACGAGGCCGTCCTCGTCGGGCTCGAGGCTCTTCGCGACGGGGCGGCGGAAGTCGTGGCCCTCTCGGGCGCCGGCCCGCCGGAGGTGACACTGGCCTGCCTGGACGAAGCCTCGCACCTCTTCGCGATGCAGCGGTTCGATGCGCTGAAGGCGGCGCTCGGGGAGGGGATCCGGATCCGCATCCTCGCCCATGCTGACGCTCACCCGCCCTCGCCGTCCGAACCCACCGCCGATGTACTCCTGACCTGGGGCGCGGAGAGTGCCGCGCCCAGACACCGTGCCATGATTGCCAGAGAAGCGGTCGCCGCCTTCTGCTCTCCGGGCTACGCCCGGGCGCACGCGGATGTCCTGAACGGGCCCGTCTCTGGCTGGGGCGCGCTGACCTTCCTGGCTCTCGCGGAATCGGACGAGGACGGGGCATCGTGGGAACGGTGGTTCGAGGCCACAGACCGTCCTGCGTCCGCGCCCCGGTACGAATTCGTCGGCGGTCACGCCCATGCGCTGGAAGTCGCCATTGCCGGCCGCGGCCTCGTGCTCGGCGGGCGTCACCTGATCGGCCGGTACGTGGAGGCCGGCACCCTGGTCATGCAGGGCAGTGAGTTCGTCGAGACCGGCAGACACTTCCATGCCGTGCGCACGGCGAAAGGGCAGGAGAGTCCCGCGGCACGCGCGTGCCTGGCCTTCTTCGCCGGGGCGGCCAAGCACCAGGCTGGAGGCTGGGATGAGCCGTGAGCATCTCGCGGGCGAGGACGCGAGCGGATGCGCCCTGAGGCCTCTCCCCTCGGCGCCACGCAGGACGGTAGACGCTCTATCCTGCGCGCCGGGCGCGTGATTCCTGCCGCCTCTCCGGCGCGTTCCGGCCGCGGCGCCTCGCGCATGCGTTCACTCCATGAAGAGATCGTCTGAGGGCGACTCGGAGACCGGCGCTGCGGTGCCGTTCTCGCCAAACCACTCTCAGAACCGCATGTTGAGGGTTACGAAGAAGGTGCGCCCCCAGCCGGCTGCGATGGGTCCGTCGGTCGCGGAGGGGTTCGCGGTGTTGGTGGAGAGCTTCGCGTCGGTGACGTTGTACACGCCTGCGGTTACCCGCGTGCTTTCGAGGCCAAGCGGCGCTCTCCAGTCGAGGGTCAGGTCGTGGCCGATCCAGGACCCGAAGCGTCCGTCACCCCGCCGGTTCTCGATCTCGTCGCGGTAGTTGACGGCCCAGAAGGCGGTAAGGTCGCCGCGCCCGACCGAGGTCACGATGCGCACGGCGTGGCGCGGAAGCGGGTACGACTGCACGTCGCCCGCGATGCGCTCCTCGCTGCTGGCCACGTAGCGCCAGAACCCGCGCAATGCGACGAAGCCCCAGCCGGTCTCCGCGCGGGCTCCGAACCGGGTGTTGAGCCCCGAGATATCGATCTCGACGATGTTCGCGAACTTTTCGTGGATGGTGATGTCTCCCGCCGTGCGCTCGATCCAGCTGCCGCCACCGTCCGGCGGACTCTCGGGGTGGTTCAGTATCGCCCAGGTGGCATCGTGCTGCCCCGGCAGTTCCGAGGTCGTGAGCCAGTACCAGTCGGCGACAAGGTAGAACGGCCCCCTGCGGGCCTCGGCGCCGATGGAGCGCCTCTGCGAGCGCGACGGCTCGAGCTGGTCGTTCCCGCTGGTTTGGCGCGTCACCTGCCGGTAGTTCGGCGTGTCGCAGGTGCGCGGCGGCGGCCCGATCTCCGGGATGCAGCGGACATAGGGGTGGTCCTGCGACGCGGTGCTGTGCAGGTGGTGCATCGAGGGCGCCTTGTCGCCCGTGCTCCACGAGCCGCGCAGCGTTACGATGTCGCTCGCGCGGTACTCGGCCCCGAGGCGCCACGCGCGCAGCCCGCCGACGTCATCGTACTCGTCGGCCCGTGCTGCGGCTCTCACCTCCACTGTCTCGGCAAGCGGCATGGACGCCTCGGCGAAGGCTCCCGCCGCAACGCGCTCGCCGGCGTAGCTGGTGCCGCCCGACCCGAGCACCCCGTTTACGTCGCGGGTCCGGCCGTCTCCCGCCCGGAACGCCAGCAGGCTATGGGCCTCCACGTCGGCGAGTTCGACCCCCGCTGTCCATGCCGTGTCGCGCCCGCCGATGCCCGGCCCGGCGCCCTCGAGCGCGAGACGCGCACCCAGATGCCTCCCGCCGAAGTCCTGTTCCTCGCGCAGGCTGCTCCTCTCGATCGCTCTCCGGTGGTCCGGCTCCATCGACCGCGGATCGGCCAGGTTGTACCTACCGGCCTCGATCTCGTGCCTGATCGTCTCTGCGTCCACGAAGGTATCGCCCCTCACTGAGCCGTCGAGCCTCCAGGCGCTGATGCGGGCGTCGTAGCCGAGGCCTTCGCTGAGCCGGCCCTCGACGCTTGCCGAGACGTCGTACTCCTCGAAGCTCGTCCTCCAGTCCCGGTTGCCGTGGCCGATGAAGCGGTGTCCGACCGAGAGGATGTCCTCTCCCGTCGCCACGAACGCCGGCTCGGCGTTGCGAGCCGATGCGTTGACTGCGTCGAGCAGGCTCTCGCTCGGGGCAACGGAGAAGATGTCGATCGACGGCGCGTAACGGAAGGCCGAGCGTCCGTCCGTGACGTTTGCGTCCACGCGGGCCTCCGTGTTCTCTCCGAGCGGGTGATCGAGGTTCAGGATCGCGTTCCTCTGGTCGTAGCGCGCGCTGTCCCACCAGAAGTCTCCGTAGGCGAATCCGCAGCCCTTGTCGCCCGAGTCGATCCCCGGCGGGTTGCTGAGCGGGCCGGTGTAGCCCTGCGCCGGGTCGCACGCGCCCAGCGCCACGGCTCTCAGTTCGGCCGCGCTCGTGTCGAAGATGTAGACCGTGTTGCCGCCGACGCTCACGTTTCTTGCCTCGGCGAAGCTCCCGCCCTCCTCCCACTCCGAGCGGCTGTGCTCTCGGGTGCTGCCGGCGATCTCGTCGCGGTCGAGAACGTCAACGCCGACGGTCATGTGTCCGCCGGCGCCCATCTCGCCGCCCCATACGACGCTGCCCTGGCGTGCGTCGCCGCCGGCCCGGCCCGGCATCCGGGTGACCGTGCGCACGTCGAAGCCGTCCAGGTCCTTCCTCAGCACGAGGTTGAATGCGCCGCGTACCGCGGCGTGGCCGCCGAGCGTTCCCAGGCTCTCGGCTCTCAGCACCTCGATGCGCTCGACCGCCGAGAGCGGGAGGGTGTCCAGATTGTGCGCGGTCGTTGCGTAGGACCGCCCGTTCACCAGGATGAGCAGATCGCGCCCTCCGGTGAAGAAGTAGCGGATGATGCCCGTGTCGAGCATCTCGCCGAAGGTCTGGGCGCCGGAGCGCTCGATGAAGCTGCGGTCGTACTCCGCGATGATCTGCGGGGCTGGCGCGAGGGAGCCAGCACGAACCTGGCCCGCCGCGAGCATGGCGGCCACGGCGAGCGATGCGAGGACTATTCTCATCTTGGTGCCCCAAGTCGTTTGAAGAGGTAAGGAATGCCCTCCGTGCCGGTCGCACGTTGGCGCGAAGCGCTGTCAAGCCGGCAAGCCGGGCTCTGCTCGACTGCTCGACCAGAGAGGGTGACGCCTTCCTCGCACCTGCGACCTTTCAGGTGTCCAAACCTCCAATTGCCGACATCGTCGATTTGCAGTGTCGCACCGAGACCGCTGTCGTTCAATCGAGAGAGCCCGCGCCACACGGCGCGCGTCGGCATCGCAGTCGTGCCAACCGAGCCGATGCCGGGTATTCCTCGCTGCGCCCGGCTGTTCGGTCGAATGGCGTCCAACAGGGCCTCGGACGCGGTCCGCATCGGGCATTGTCGCGTGGCGGCATTCCCGTTGGTCGCCACAGGTCCACGCAGCGGCCAGGCGCTTCGCCCCGAGGCCCGAGTGGATGGCCGCCGGCGCCGCGGCGCTGGGAGCCACCGCGACCGTGGGCGGCCTCTACGCGTCCGCGACCTGGGACACGCCCTCCGGCCTCTCCATCATCGTTGCCGCGCTCGCGCTCTTCATCGTCACGCGCGCCGACAGCCTCCGAAAGGCGGGCCAGTTGGTAGCCAGCAGGAGGCGGTGACGGCAGACCGCCGTCTCGGACCACATTCAGCCGGACTACCCGCGGTCCAACGCACTGTCGTCGCCGTCCGAGCCCATCACGCGCGTGATCAGGTGATCGGTGACGTCCTCGAAGTAGCTCTCCAACTCGGTCTGCAGACTGCTGTACTCGGGCCAGACCACGCGGTTGAACTCCCATTCCCGCGCGCACCACAACACTCGTGCGGCGTTGCCGTCGATAGCGGTAGGGACGCACGCCATGCTTGCGGTAGACCGCGACGAACAGGCTCACCGACCACGTGTCGGGCAGTGAGAACTGGAGCTCGGGCTAGCGGGTCCTGTCCAAACCGCCCAGGCGCCCGCGCAGCCGGTCCATCGCGGCGCCGTCTGCGGCTTTCTCCCCGGGGCTCGCTGCACGCCGGAACAGCGCCTCTACCTTGGCGAGCTTCGCCCTGAGCTCTTTGTCGTCGACCATCGGACACCCACACCCTGAGGCGGGATCGGAGCTCCGACCATTCCACCGAACCCGTGCACCGCTGTCCATGCCGGGTTCACGGCAAGAGGCGCAAGCGTCTGGTCGACGAACGGTTTCGGGTCTGACCGACCTGTCTTCCATTATTGCCGAGCCCACCTCGCGGACGGGTATGCGGCGCTCTCGGGATACCGGCGGCGACCGCCGCCGGTTGCTTTTGATAGCGACGGCCGGCGCGAGGGCGACCGATTTCATGTGCTGCCCTACGTGTTCTCCCGGCTGTGTTCTCCCGGCTGTGTCCCGGCCAGCGAGACGCCGGCACGGGTTGGCCTGCCGGTGGTCTTGTGTCCGACGAGCTCGTCGGCGTCCCACCGGTGCGTGGGCGCCGTTGGGAGGGCGAGGCCGGCCGTGACGCGGGCGGCGGGCGGGCCCCTCCCGGCGGGGGCGGTGCCGGCCGCCGCACCTGCACACGGACCACGGGGAGATCGATCATGCACACCGGCAGGATGTTTCGTCGCGACGCACAGACTTTTCTGATCCATCTGTTCGGGCGCGGGCTCGAGGACGACCGCTACGTGATCGAGCGCTACAAGAGTCTCGCCAGCGGCGAGATCCGTCCCGTCAACGCAGAGCAGCCGAGGACGAAAGGCCGGTGCAGGCCGCGCCGGAAGATCGTCTCACGCAAGGCGGTTCGGGATCTGCGGCCCGAGCGCGACGAGATCATCGTGTGCACCGGGGTCAAGCTGGCAAGATCCGGGATCCAGCTCTACGGCCTCCAGGCGACAGGCTTGGCGGCCGCCCGTCACGCGCGATGACCGGAGAAGCCGGTCATGCCGAGCGCGGACTACACGAAGGAGCGGGAACGCTATCGCCTGCGCCAGCGGCAACGCCACGCAGCCCGTCTCGCGAGCGGGGTGTGTACACGATGCGGCGCGACCCCGCCCGTGCCGGGCCGCCTGAAGTGCGAACCCTGCCTCGAACGGCAGCGCGACTCCGACCGGGTCCGCCGCGACCGGGCCAAGACCGAAGGCAAACAATACGGCGGCCGGGATCCGGAACGGTCTCGCCGTGCCGATCGCGCCGGGGATCGGCGCCGCCGCCGGGCGCGCAGGGATGCAGGATTCTGCACGTCCTGCGGCCACCGCCGGCCGGCGCAGGGTCGCTCCGTCTGCGTGCCATGCAGGGAGGCACAGCGTGAAGTCGAACGCGCACGCTATCATGCGCGCCGCGCTGCAGGCCGCTGCGTGCGCTGCCGACAGCCGGCCTTCTCGGGCTCCTCGCGCTGCGGCCGCTGCGCCACGCTGGAGGCGGCGCGTGTCTCGTCCGAACGAAAGAGCGCCACGGCCAGGAGACGGTACATCGGGCGGCGCGCCCGAGGTGAGTGTGTCGATTGCGGAGTCGACACAGCAGGGGCCGCGCGCTGCCCGCATTGCGCCTGGCGTTCCAATGCACGCGCACCCGAGAAACACAGCCTGCTGCTCTCGCCGTCCTACACCGTCATCGAACTCGCCAACGGTGCCGACCACGGCACCTACGAAGCCGAGGCCGAGGTGCTGGCCTGCCTCGTCTTCGCCGGGCTGCGCATCGACCAGGTCGACATCCGTTCGAACGTGCCGCTCATGGGGATAGGCGGCGGGTAACCCTCGGCCTCGCCGGCCCATAACCCGGCAGCCGCACCTGCGGCCGGCCCAGGCGAACATCCCCGCACGCGAGCTGTTGTCGGCCATTCGATGGACGAGGCGCCGCAGCACGCCGCCTTGACGCAGGACCCGGCAAGCCGGAAATATACTACCTACTACCAAGAGGGGCAGAGCCATGCGCACCGTCTCGCTGATGACCGCCAACCAGGAGTTTTCGAAGCTCGTCCGCGAGGTCGAACGCGGCCAGGGCTTTCTCATCACCCGGCGCGGCCGGCCTGTTGCGAAGCTCGTGCCTCACAGCGCCGGCAAGGCCGCCGATACCGCATGGGCGGCGGCCCACCGGCGCATGATGGCGCGCCTGGAAGAGGGAGCGCCGCTCGGCGGGCTCCGGATCGAACGGGCCGCGCTCTATGGCCATCGCTAAGGGGCGGTTCACCCTGGACACCAACATTCTGGTGTATGCGGTCGACCGTGACGGGGGCGAGCGCCACCGGCGCTCCATGGAGCTGGTGGGGCGGGCGGCCGAGCGCGACTGTGTCCTGACGCTTCAGTCCCTGGCCGAGTTCTTCCACGCCACCACGCGCAAGAGCCTTCTCGGGCCTTCAGATGCCGGCAGCTTCGTGCGCGACTGGCTGGAGGTATTCGAGGTCGCCTCGGCCGGAAGCGAGGCTCTTGGCGATGCGATGAGCGCGGTGGACGAGCACCGCCTCTCGTTCTGGGACGCGCTGCTTTGGGCGACGGCGCGCCAGGCGGGCTGCTCTGCACTGGTGAGCGAGGACATGCAGCATGGCCGCCGCCTGGGCGGGGTGGAGTTCGTCAACCCCTTCGCACCCCAGGCCGCCGCGACCATGGCAACGTTGCTCGATGCCTGATCCTGGCCTGCGGGCCTTCGCCTCCCGGCCCGCTCGCCAGACCCGCATGTAGCGCACCCGGCAATCCGTCTCCGCCCGCTCAGCACCCAGCGGGACCGGTCCCGGGCGCCGCGCATACGCGGCCTCACTCCGCCCTGCCGCGCGCCGTCTGCGAGCTGACGTCCGGTGCGAGTTGCGCGGTCGGTGTCCAGCCGGCAGGCGCAGGATCAGGCCGCTGGCGAGAGGCGAAGGGGAGCAGGAGAAGGGTGAACGGAGAAGATCAGGAGAGAGATCGATCCGTTCGTCACCCATCGTCAGAACTCGCACGTGAAGGAGCACGATCATGAGTTTCGGATTGAACCGCGCGGAAGTCATTGGCCGCCTCGGTGCCGACGTCACCGTCAACAGCCTCGCCTCCGGCGGGCGCGTGGCCAACATGAGCATCGCCACCGACGAAAGTTACGTCGACAGGAACGCTGGGGGCCAGCGGATCGACAAGACAGAGTGGCACCGGGTCGTGACCTTCCAGGACGGGCTGATCGACATGCTGGTCAAGCACGCGAAGAAGGGCCGGCTGGTCTACGTCGCCGGCAAGATGCAGACCAGGAAGTGGCGGAAGGACGGCGAGGACAGCGACCGGTTCTCGACCGAGATCCTGCTGGTGCCCGGTGGGCGCGTCCAATTCCTCGACAAGCCTGCCGGCACCAACGGCAACGGCGCCGCGCCGGCCAACGGTGACGAGGCGGCACCCGCATCGGCCGACGCCCAGGGTACCAGCATACCCTTCTGACGGCCGTCCCCGCAGCGGGTGACCTCCCGCCCGCTCGCCCCGGGGCCGCGTCCCGCGTCATCTCCCTGCGCGGGGCGCGGCCCCTCTCCCTTCAACTACGGCACATCGGCAGGCGCCCTCCGGGCGCCGCCGCGCGCCGTCTACGTGGGAAGTCCCGCCATGTCCGGCTACAGCCTCACCGCCGACGACATCGCCTTCCGCGCCTGCGGCGATGACGATGAATGGCTCGTCATCGCCGACGGCGAGGCCGTCGGCACCGTCATGAAGCGCCCCGCCTACACTACTCCCGATCGCGGGGTCTACTACGTCCACCTCTACGACGACGCCGCGGGCCCCGCGACTGTCGAGGACGCGCGCACCGTACGCGCGACAATCGCCGAGCTGCTTCTCGAGCGCGACCTCGCGCCCGCGATGCCGATGATGCATCCCGCTTGGCAGGCACAGCAGCACCTGGCAGCCTGACCGCCTCACCGCCGTCCTCCGGTACCCTGGGGGCCGCGCCCGCGCCGATGACCGGCGCGTGCGCGTGCCCCCTTTCTCTTGCAGCACGAACCGAGTCCCCGTCCCGCCGGGCAGCGGCGCGGGTGCGCTGCGCGCCACCCCGCCGCCCGCGCGCCGCCAAGAGGCCGAGCCCGGCCGGAACACGGGCACTCTCTGTACAGAGCGGGGGAGCCGCATGAACGCCACCCGGATCGCCAAGGCCCTCGGCGAGCGCGCCGAGGAAGTCTGCCGCGCCTACCTGCCCCACGGCCGCAGGCAGGGCAGGTACTGGACCGCCGGCGACATTCCCGGCGCCC
Source organism: Alphaproteobacteria bacterium (assembly GCA_965207055.1). Taxonomy (GTDB): domain Bacteria; phylum Pseudomonadota; class Alphaproteobacteria; order UBA828; family UBA828; genus WTGU01. Next base: position 296,601 of record CBDBLP010000003.1, read on the forward strand.
GCGGCCGCTCGCTCTTCGTCCGCCTCGCGCCCCCCGGCGTTCCCGGAAAGTGGACCGATTCCGCCGAGGGCACCCATGGCGACCTCCTCGACCTCATCCGCCACCGCATGGGCGGCGTGCCGCTGCGCGACGCCATGGCCGAGGCCCGCGCCTTCCTCGCCCTGCCGGCTGCGCCGGCATCGGGCTCGGCCGACACGTACGATTCCACAGAGGCGGCGCGCCGCCTCTGGCAGCGCTGCCGCGCGATCGACGGCACGCATGCCGAGGCGTACCTCAGGGCACGCGCCATCCACCGCTGCCGTTTCTCCGCACTCCGCTTCCATCCTTCGCTCTTCTACCGGGACGGCGGCGGCGTGCGCCGCCTGCCGGCCCTCGTCGCAGCCGTCACCGCCAACACAGGGGAACGCCCTGGTCCAGGGGAATACCCTGGTCCAGGGGAACACCCCGGTCCGGAGGAACACTCCGGTCCAGGCGAACGCCCCGAACACGCCGCCATCGTCGGCGTCCATCGGACCTGGCTCGATCCCCGGCATCCCGCGAAGGCAGCCGTGTCGTTCCCGCGCAAGACGCTCGGCCGTGTCCACGGTCATGCCGTCCGCTTCGGTGCCACCGACGTCGGCACGCTGCTGGTGGGGGAGGGCATCGAGACGGTGCTCTCCATGGTCACTGCCGTTCCGGCCATCACCGCCGCTGCCGCGCTCTCCGCCGGTGGCCTGGGCGCGTTCACGCCACCCGCAGGCATCGCCCGCCTCGTCGTGGCCTGCGACAACGACGCCGCGGGAGAGAGCGCCGCACTTCGCCTGCGCCGGCGCTGCGCCAGGCGCGGTGTCGACTGCGCCGTCGTCGTCTCCAAGACCGGTGACTTCAACGAGGACTTGGTGATCCTCGGCCCGCAGGCACTGGCCGCACGCATCGCGCCCCTGATCCGTACCGGCGCAGCCGTGTCGGCGGGCAGGAAAGAAACAGGAGGCCGTGCGTGATCAAATGGAATCCTCTTCCGTCGTGTCCTCCAATTCTTCCACGCGTGCTCCCAGCCGCAACCCTGCGGGTCCTTCGGTCGCTTCGCTCCCTGCGGCCTGGCCCAAGGAACTCTAGAGCGGGCCGTGAAGGTCGCCGACCGAGAAGATGGCGCTCGCAAACTCTCCAAGGCCTCGTGTGAGGCGCGCCGGCCCCTGGCGCGGGACCGCCGCGTCGGCCCGGCGCTAGCAGTCATTGAGAAGGCCTACCGGGAACGCGGCCAGTCTCCAAGGCGGCGCGCCGGGCCTCCCAGAACCCGAGAGCGCCATCTTCCGCACCATCGGCGACCTTCCGCACCACCCCGCTCAAGAGTTCCTAAGGCCAGGTGCTGCCACTGCGCGCGCGTGAAGAAAGAGGACACCACGACGGGGCACAGGGTCCCGGTGGATCAGAAGGGAGATCGTCATGATCGACACTGCAAGCGCTACAGCTTCCTCAACTGCAACGGTCTGCGAGAGCATGGCTCTCTTCGGCGCAGCACCCGCGAAAGGCGAGCTCGACAGCCGCGTCGTCTGGGACGAGGACGACGCCACCCAGGCACTGAGCGAGGCCATCCGCGTCATCGTGGACGGCATCACCGTCGACGGCACGCAGATGGCCGACGAGCGCGAGCCGCTCATGTGGGGCCTGACTAACATGCTACACAGCCAGGTGCAGAGGCTCGACCGCGCCGTCGACCGCATCACGCCTGAGATGAAGGACCTCGAGACCGCGCAGGACGGCAGTGAGGTGAAGGCATGGGAGTTGCAGACTCTCACTGACCGGGCGCAGAGCCTCGGCGACCGACGCGACGCCTTCGAGAAGATGCGCGACCTCGCCGCAGACGCCTACCGTGCGGAGACCGGCGACACCTGGCGCCCGAGGCACGGCTCGCACACCAGTCGGACGGGCACGCTGACTTCCGCAGCCATCGATGCCCGCGACTTCCGCAGAGCCCGCAAGGACCGCGAGACACAGGCGCACCTGCCGGACGGCACCTTGGTCGCGATCACCGGCGGCAAGACTGTCACCGATGCCGGCGCCATCTGGGCCACGCTGGACCGCACCCGCGCCAAGTACGCGAACATGGTGCTGGTGCACGGCGGCGGCCCCGGCGTCGAGAAGATCGCGGCGAGCTGGGCCGAGGCCAGAGGCGTCGACCAGATCGTCTGCCGCCCGGACTGGAACGCCCACGGCAAGGCCGCGCCCTTCAGGCGCAACGACGACCTTCTCAATCTGCTGCCCAAGGGCGTCATCGCGTTCCCCGGCAGCGGGATCACCGGGAACATGATCGACAAGGCAAAGCGCTTGGGCATACCCGTAATGGTCATGCCAGTCTGATCGGCGACTGAGACAAAGACAGCGGTCGGTGCCTCACGGCACCGGCCGCTTTTCTCGTGCTTCACGACGGCCGTCATGCGCGCAGTTCGGTGCGCCCGGCCGCCAGCACCAGCATCCACACCGGCGGGCAGTGCGCGCGCGAGCTCGTCGTCAGCCTCGCCAGGCTCGCCCGCGTCGCCGGTGACGGCTTCGCCGTCAACCGGCTCGCGCGACACGCCGTGTGAGCGGGCGCACGCTTTCAGCGGCGATCTGGGGCTGATCGGCTCGGATTAATCGAGGTTTTGGGATGGGTGCCCCCCGGCGATCTTGCAAGAAGGCCGCCGGAGGGCTTGTCTCGGTGACGGTGAAATCATCTGAGACGCCCCAATGTCGCACAAGCTGTTCCGCCACTCCATGCTTTCCGATGCCCGGGTGTGGGCTTTCCTGAAGCGGGTCGACGCGGCGGAGACGGAGACCTGCCGTGCGGCGGGCTGTCCGCGCTGCGGCGGGGCGCTTCACAGCGCGACCTACCCGCGCAAGCCGTACGGCCTGTCGGCCGATCTTCGGGACGATGCCCGACGCTTCAGCCTGTGCTGTTCGGTGTGCCGGCGCCGCGTGAATCCTCCGTCGGTGCGTTTCTTCGGGCGCCGGTTCTATGTCGGGGCTGTGTTCCTCCTGGTGAGCGCTCTGGCTCTGGCCGGCGGCGTGCGGCTGCAGACGATCGCGCGGCGGTGCGGGGTTCCGGCGTCGACGCTGAGGCGCTGGCGGCGCTGGTGGCAGGAGATCTTCCCGCTCACCCGGGAATGGCGGGCCAAGCGGGGCGCGCTTGCAGCGCCGCCCGGCGAGGCGCCGCTGCGCTGGCTGCTGGGTTCGGTGCGGGGCGCCAGCTTCCGCTCGCGGCTGTTGCGCAGCCTGGTCTGGCTGATGCCGTGGACCGGCTTTTGCACGCTCGGCGCCGGGCCGGGATCTCCCGCAGAAAGCGTTTCTTTTATGAACGGATAGGCCGCTCTACACCGGCAACTCCCCAGGACGGCGAGGGAGGGATGCCGGGATGGACAGCAACGACGGGAACGGCCGCCGCGACCGGTGGGCGCGGCTGCGGTTCGCGGTGGTCGGGCCGCTGCTGGCCTCGCCGCCGCCGGCAGGGCGGCTGCGGGCGGAGCTTGAGCGGCTGTCGCGGCGCGACTGGGAGCACCCGTCGGGCAGGGGTCCGGTGCGCTTCGCGGCCTCCACGATCGAACGCTGGTACTACCAGGCGCGGGCGGCCGAGCACGATCCGGTCAAGGCGCTGCGGCGGCGGCCGCGCGCCGATGCCGGGCGCGAGCGGGCGATGTCGCCGGCGCTGCTCGCGGCGCTGCGCGAGCAGTACCGGGCGCATCCGTCGTGGTCGGCGCAGCTGCACTACGAGAATCTCGGCGCGCTGGTCGAGGCCGACCCCGCGCTCGGCCCGATGCCGTCCTACGCGACGCTGACCCGGGCGATGCGCAGCCGTGGCCTGGTCCGCAAGCGCCGGCGCCGGCGCTTCGAGCGCGAGCCCGAGCCGGTCGCGCAGACGCGCGAGGTGCTGAGCTACGAGGTCGAGCGCAGCCACGGCCTCTGGCACTGCGACTTCCACCATGCGAAGCGCCGCGTGCTGACGCCGTCCGGCGAATGGAAGACGCCGATCCTGCTCGGGTTCCTGGACGATCGTTCGCGGCTCGGCTGCCACCTGCAGTGGTATCTGGCGGAGACCGCCGAGGTCTTCGTCCACGGGCTCTGCCAGGCCTTCATGAAGCGCGGCCTGCCGCGCGCCCTGATGAGCGACAACGGCTCGCCGATGATCGCCGGCGAGGTCGAGGAGGGGCTGCACCGGCTTGGCATCGTCCACTCCACGACCCTCGCGGGAGCCCCTTATCAGAACGGCAAGATGGAGGTCCTGTGGGCCTCGGTCGAGGGCCGCCTGATGGCCATGCTCGAAGGGGTCGAGGCGCTCACCCTGAAGACGCTCAACGATGCCACCGTCGCCTGGGTCGAGCAGGACTACCACCGCCGCGTTCACCGCGAGCTCGGCACGACGCCGATGAAGCGACTGCTCGACAGCGTCGATGCGTCGAGGCCCTGTCCCGGCGTCGACACGCTCAGGGCTGCGTTCCGGATCACCCGGAAGCGCACGCTGAGGCGCTCGGACGGAACCGTCTCGGTCGAGGGCGTGCGCTTCCAGATGCCGGCGCCATGGCGCCACCTGAACATGCTCTGGATCCGCTACGCGCGCTGGGACCTGTCCAGCGTCGATCTGGTCGACGCCCCTGACGGCGAGCGGCTGTGCACCCTCTATCCGCTGGACAAGCGCGGCAATGCCGGCGGCATGCGCCGCCCCACCGCCCCTGGCGATGACGATGGCGGCGGCAGCCCCGGCGCCGCCGGGGGCGAAGCCGCGCCGCTGCTCAGGCGCATCCTCGACAACCAGGCCGCCACGGGCCTGCCGCCGGCCTGGCTGCCCCATGCCGCAAGCCCCCGTCCCGACAAGGACGACCAACAGGGAGACCCCTCATGAACCGCGAACTGCTCACCTTCTTCGGCCTCAAGTGGAACCCCTTCTCAAGCGAGCTGCCGTTCGACGGCCTCATGGCGACCCCCGCCGTCGACAGCTTCTGCCACCGGGTGGAGCACCACCTGGTGCGCCAGGGTGGCTTCGCCCTGATCACCGGCGAGCCCGGCACCGGAAAGAGCGTCGCGCTTCGCCTGCTCGCCGACCGGCTCGCCCGCACCGACGGATTGCGCGTCGCCGCGCTCTCCCACCCGTCCTCGCGTCTCGGCGACTTCTACCGCGAGATGGGCGAGCTGTTCGGCATCACCCTGGTCACCGGCAGCCGATGGACCAGCTTCAAGGGGCTGCGCGAGCGCTGGCTCGCCCATCTCGACGACACCCGCATGCGGCCCCTGCTGCTGATCGACGAAGCCCAGGAGCTGCACGTCACGGTGCTGTCCGAGATCCGCCTGCTCGGCTCCATCGACTTCGACTCGCGCGCCATCCTCTCGGTCGTCCTGGCCGGCGACAACCGCCTGCTCGACAGGCTCGGCCAACCCGACCTGCGGCCGCTCGCCTCGCGCATCCGACAGCGCCTCGTCATGGCGCCCGCCGAACACGAAGAACTCGCCCGGTTGCTCGACCACCTGCTGCAGGAGGCCGGCAACCCGGCGCTGATGACCGCCGACCTCAAGGACGCGCTCTGCGCCCATGCCTCGGGCAACCCCAGGACGCTCACCGTCATGGCCGATACCCTGCTCGCCATCGCCGCCGAACAGGATCGCGAGGTGCTCGACGAGAAGCTCTTCCTGGAGACCTGGGGCGAGGCCCCGCCGCGCAGGGCAAATCGGCGATGAAGGGCTTCCCGACCCGAACCCCGGCCGACCTCGAGAACCGGCCGCGCCGGCAGCAGTGGCTGGTCGACGGGCTCTGGGCGCGCCAGGCGGTCGGCATCGTCGGCGGCGAACCCAAGTGCGGCAAGTCCTTCCTCGCGCTCGACCTCGCCGTCGCCGTGGCCGCCGGCGTGCCCTGCCTGCGCCGCTTCGCCGCCGAACAGCCCGGACCGGTCCTGCTGTTCGCCGCCGAGGATGCCGGCCACATCGTGCGAGCCCGCCTCGAGGGCATCGCCCGCGCCGCCGGCGCCCGGTTCGAGACCCTCGACATCGCCGTCATCGACGTCCCGATCCTCCGCCTCGACCACCGCAACGACCGCCAGCGCCTGATGGAGACCGTGGAGCGCGTCGGGCCACGCCTCGTGGTCCTCGACCCCCTGGTCCGCCTCCACGGCGTCGACGAGAACGCCGTCGCCGAGGTCGCCCCCATCCTCGGCTTCCTGCGCGACATACAGCGACGCTTCGAGACCGCAATCCTGCTCGTCCACCATGCCCGCAAGAGCGGCGCCGCCCGGCCGGGCCAGGCGCTCAGGGGATCGTCCGAGCTGCACGCATGGGGGGACAGCAATCTGTACCTGCGCCGGCGGGACAAGCAGATCGTCATGACCGTCGAGCATCGCGCCGCCCCGGGCCTCAACGATGTCGAAATCGAACTCGCCGATGACGGCGAGGGACCCGCCTTGCGCCTCCGGCGCCCGGCGCCGGCCGAAGCCGCGCCGGAGCCGGAAACCCCCGAACGGCGTATCCTCCAGGCACTCGCCGACGCCGACGCGCCGCTCTCCCAGCGCCAGATCCGCGAGCGCGCCGCGACCCGGCCGGCAACCGTCGCCGAGGCGCTGCACAAGCTCGTCCGCGAAGGACGCGTCGAGCGCGCTGCCGAAGGCGGATACCGCCTCACCGCCGACAACGCCACGCCCCCAGCCGCTGTCAATGGTCGGGGCCGCAACGACGTGTTACCGAAAACCGTTACCGCCTCGAACCCCTAGGGAGGCAGGGTAACGGTAACGGGTAACACCCCCCGCCAGCTTCCATCGCCGTACCGCGTCGAGCGATCGGCTCATGGCCGAAAGCTCTGCTTACGGCCATGGATGCACTCCGTCGGATGGACGGCGGCGGGTCACCCGAAGGGCCGGAGCGAAGCGAAGGAGCCGCGCAGCGGCTTGACGCGTCGACGGCCGTCCGACACCCCGACAGCGTTCCTCCGAACCTGACCCGGCAACCATCGAATAACCCGATCACCGCACCATCAGATACCGGAAGCGCGCTCACCGTGCAGACGCGTCCGCGGTTATGCCGGCGCCGCTGTCGGCGAGCGCGACAGCCGATGCCCCACCGTCCCCCGCCGCGGCTTCGGCATCGCATCTGCCTCGGTGCTTCGCACCGTCGGCGGACGCTCGCCTCGCGGAAGCGAGACACACCGCGGTTCAGTCTGCGAAGGCCTACCCAAGATCGAGCTTCACGCCGCCGTGGCCGACCGCTGCTCAGGCGAGCGCATCGACCGCACGCCCGCGCTTGTGACGATGATGATTACAATCGCGATGGCGTTCGTGCGCTGACGAGTGCGTCCGGCATCGTCTGCGGCACTTCACTTCCCCCCGATGAACTGCGGGCCCCTGCGCGTGCTCGGCGTCAGCGCCGTCGCCGCGCTCGCAAGACGGCCTTTCGCGAGACCTGGCTCACTGTGTCCGGCCGCACGACGCCGTCGCCGACCCCTGCACCGGTCAGCCCATCGACGGCGCGCCCCCTCTCGTGAAGATGACCATCGCGATGATGACGGTGCCCCCGTCAGTGCGCCACGCGGAATTCCTTGCAGCAACGTCGGACCCGCGTGCACCGGCCTAGTCAGTACGCGAGGCAGAAGCGTTGGCAGTGCTGTCGGACCCGCGAGCACCATCGCCGTCAGTGCGCCTCGCACAATTGTTCGCCCCACCATCGGCTCGGCGTGCAGCGCCGTCTTCACCCGCCGCAGACCAGCCGTCAGCCCTGCGGACGCTCGCCTTATTCCTGCCGCAATGCAAAAGGGCTGGCCCTGACCGCTTCTACATCGAACATGTGTCCCGCTCTACGCTTGCGCGCCTTGGTTCTCACACCTTACGCAGCAGGCTGCCGGCTGAAAAGTGGAACAGACATGAATAGATGTCAGCAGCTCGTTGCATGCCAAATGCCACAAAACCTACACGGAGTCACACTCCTGACATGCCGGGAAGACTGATACCAATCTGGTGGTTGGAGAGATTGCTCGGCTGCATCACCGCAACTTCAATACCTTAGGAGCTACCAAGCCCGGGCGCTATACAATGTTGGTACATGTAGGAAATCCGCTATTCGACGGAGAGCTACCAACTTGGTATCTGGCGCCAGCGGACCTTTTGAATGCCAGCATCAATCTGCTATCGTGAATCGACGTCTGGCCGATGCAAACATGCACATGAGCTCACAGAAAACTACGGGTCAAACGGCGCACTGAGCCGCCCAAAATGATCACCGAAACCGCGTAAACGGAAGACTCAACTCATGACCCGAACGCTGCAAAAGAACATTCGCGTCCTTCCCGAACAGTGGAATCGCATCGAAGCCGCCGCCCGGAAGCGCGACCTGACCGCCAACCAACTGCTCGTCGAGCTCGCCATGGAGGCGCTAGAGCGCGGTGAATGGCCCCGAACGGACCTTGAAATTCTCATGCTGCGCTCGTGCGTGTTCACCGCGCAGGCCATCGCGCGCGATATGATTGCGGCGGGCCGCCGGAACGAGGTCGAGGAAATCGAGCAAGCCATCACCAGCGTCGCTCCGCAGCTGCCCGAGAACCTCTGATCGCCGCCCCGTTATCGGCCGCTCCGGCCTGCGCTCCCCGCAGTGTCTTGCCTCGATGCGGTTCACCAAGGCGGAAAAACGGCGCCGTTGGGCGGCATGGCTACGTCGCGTTTAGATTGCTCCGCGCCAAGTGCAAAGAGGAACTCGACGACATCGTCAGCGATGGGCGCCTGGCGATGGCGGAGGCCCCGGGCAAGGAGCCGGCGTAACGAGGCGAACGCGAACCTTGCCGTCGATATCCTCACGACGCAACCCTTCCCCCCATGCCTCGAATCAAGCCGAGAGTGCCGGCGTCGATTGCAATGTTTACCGTCTCCCGCCGAAAGCGGCGGACAGGTCGTGGCGTTCGAGCACGCCGCCCATGCCCTCGTGGCGGGCTCCGAAGAAGACCCCGGTTACGGTGCCGAGATCCTTGCCGCTCCACTTGTAGCCCGGCCGGGCCCTAACGAATTCCGCATCCGCCCGCCGGAAGCCGTTGTCGGCCGCGCGAACCGCGTAATGGAGATCGCCGTCTCCCCACGTTCCGCCGCCGTCGTAGCGCATGCCGGTGAAGGCCAGTTGCCCCGAAAGACTCTCCATGTCGAGCCTGAGTGAGGAATCGCCCGCCACCCCTCTGCCGGACGGCGTGATGCCCAACAGCGCGCCGATCCAGGTCGCGCTTCCCGACAGCGCCGGGTTGTGCCCGAGCGCGCTCTCCGGCTTCGGCCCGAACGCCCAGGGCTGTGCAAGACCGTTGCGGAACGCGACCCCGAAGGCGATCTCGCCCGCGCCGATCCCCAGATCGCCGCGCAGATGGAACGAGGTTTCAGCCCACGGCCCGAGGGTTTCGGCGGAGATGTCTTCGGGCGCAGTGCCGGGCTCCAGACGGCTGTAGGCCGCGAGCAGGCCCTCCCGGTCGATCGGGTGGATCAGACCACGCGGCCGTGTGCCGGGGAAGTAGCCCACGCTCAACGTCGAATCGAATTCCCGCGAATCCGTGTGGCTGACGAAGCCCACCGCGTGCAGCAGTTCGTGGATCAGCACGTGGAGGACTTCCGGATCGGTGAACGGAGCGACCGCCTCCGAATCGACGATGACCGTGGAATAGCCCGCGCCATCCTCCGAAACCTCCCGCGTTTCGGCCGTCTCGTCCCTGACGTAGTACGACACCCTGGCGCGTCCCAGTTCGTCCGGGTCGGCGTCTCCGGGGTACACGGGATGCGTCTTGGGAATGAACTGCACCCATATCTCGCCAAGGTCCCGCCCGAGAAAGGCGCCGCCGTCGGCCTCGGGGACCATATGCGGGCTGAAGCGGATTTGTCTCTCGAAGGGAAGGGCCGCGTTGAGGATCCGCACCGCGTCCGCCGTAAGGCGCGCAAAACGCGTGTCGTTGTTGCGCGTCTCCTTGCCGGCCACCAGTATGACGGTCGGTACGGGCGTCTCGGGAAAGGTCGCGAGGCCGGTCACGCGCCCCGCGGCCAGATTGTGGCTCGCCGCCACCCGCAGATAGCGGACCACATCTTCGGCGCCCATCCCGTCGCGCACCGTGCCTCTCGACAGCGTGACCCCGTTGCGCCCGCCGCTCGCAACGAGGGCGTCCGTCGCCGGCGCGACATCGGCGCCGACATGCACCGATCCGCCGAACTCCATGACCGGGGCGCCCGGGCGGAAGGTGTCCGTCCACAGATAGGCATTGACGGGAAAGCCGGGCGGTAACCCGGAACTCTCGGTGGCCGGACCGGTCTCGGGAAGCGGCAGAGGTCCACCGCCTCCGCCGCCGCAGCCCCATAGCGCGGCCAGGATGAGGACGGCCGGGGCAATCCCCGCCAACCGGCATCGCAGCGGAACAGGTGCTGGCGGTGCGCTCACCATTGCTACGCGGTTCGAGGCACATCGATCATGTTGCTGAACTGTATCAGCCTGCTTCGCACGGAGCGATAGTGGTCTTTCGTTGGACTGCACTCGCTACCTGTGAGGTGGCCTCGCTAAGCCGCCCGGTGTGCGGGGCCGCTCTCATGCGTTCCTGTCCTCAGGTGTTGCGTCCGCCGGGGCCGCAAGAATCGGCTCTTAGACGGGCACTTCAACGCACTCGCCCGGCGCGACCCGTTCGATCGCGGCCGCGATCCGGTCTGCGCGCGCCTCGATCTTCACCGCGCAGGTCATCGCGCTAGACCTGATCGCTACCGGGCGCCAGAAGCGGGTCGATCAACTCCTCGAGCATGCCGCCTCCATCGTTTCCGGTGTCGCCTCCGAGCCGCTGGTGGAGGCAACGACGTACGCGGAGGAGTGCGACACGGAGGGGGGAAACACGTGAAACTGGCGCGGTGTCAGGTGGCGCCGGCGACAGGTGGCGCCGGCGACTTGCACACTGACATGCCTCCGGCAGAATGGAACGCGTGTCGGCGTCCGGACTTTGAACTGGAGCCCGCCATGACATCGAGCAGCAGAAGGTCCGGTATCAAGCTCCACCGCCCGTTTGTCGGCATTCCCTCTTTCCTGCGTGCGCGGATCGAAACCGGTCTCGATTCTCTCGACGCCGATATTACAGTCTACGGAGTCCCCTTCGATGAAAGCTCGCCGTTTCTCGCCGGCTCGCGCATGGGTCCTCGCTCGATTCGCGAGCATTCGTTGCGGTTTGCATCCCCCGAAGCGGGATTCTACGACCCTGAAACGGGACGCACCTACCTCGCGCACCTACCTCGCACACGAGATGGCGAACAGAACCATCGTCGATGTCGCCGTATGGCCCACCGACGTGACGAGCACGTTCGACAATGCGACCGACTTCACGAAGGCAGTCCTTGCCAAGGGGGCAATGCCGGTAGTGCTCGGTGGTGACACTCCATCACCTACCCGATTGTCAGAGGGTACACCCAATCCCAACGAGTCCGATCATGTTCACGATGAGCACCTCTCCTTATCAGTAACCCAAATCCGGCCGCACGACGTTTTGCAACGGCTCGCCCCGGATATGGCGCCGGAGATTGTTGAAAAGGATGTCCAACGTAATCGGCACATAGTTGTCGCCGTCGTCGGCGGAAACATGCGGCGTCACGATGAGATTGGGCACATGCCAAAGCGGCGAATCAGGCGCAAGGGGCTCGGGATCGAAGACATCGATAATGGCACCTGAGAGATGGCCCGCACGCAACAAATCCGAAAGTGCCTCATAGTTCATGGCGGACGAGCGGCCGACATTGACGATACCGGCGCCCGGCTTCATCCCTTCAAGCCGCCTGCGGTCGAACAGCCCCACCGTTTGCGGTGTGGATGGCAACGAGACGAAGACGTAGTCCGCGCGTGGCAGCAGGTCGTCGATCCGCTCCGTCGTGACCATTTCATCGATATCGGGATGCGGTCTGCCGCTGCGATTGACGCCCAGAACTTCGAGCCCCAGGCGCTTGAGCTGTGTTGCCGCGCCGCCCCCCAGACTCCCGACCCCGACGACAAGGGCCGTCTTGCCGGCGATCGGCGTCGAGAAGAGCGACCGCCAGTTTCCATCCCGCTGATTGGTGACAATGGCCGGCATATGGCTGTGCAGCATCAGGATACTCATCAGGCCGAACTCGCCCGCCTTGGCTGCATGGGCGCCCTTGTTGTTGACGACCTGAACGCCCTCGGGGACCCAGTCCATGGGGCAAAGATGTTCGACACCGGCGCCGATGACGTGAATCCATTTGAGGTTTGGCGCAATCTTGGCCAAGTCCCGCGTCGGAAAATCCCAGGCGTACAGCACCTCGGTGTCGCGCATCGACCGCGTGAAGTTATCGCAATCCCAATCGATGAAGACACCCACATGCTGAGCGACATCGGGGTGCCGCCTGGCCGCTTCAGCCCAGCGCTCCGGCGTCGTCGTGAACACGGCTTCCGACTCCGGTGTGGACGGGAATGTCTCCGGCGAAGCGTGGTTGTTCTTGACGTGTACCTTTATCTTGCGCTGCGGATCCTTGGTGTGTTCCGAAAAAGATCGGCTGGGCTCATGCTGGCGCATTTCCTCGTATTCCGTTCAGGAGATTGGAGACGGTGACAATCCCGACCGGGCTATTGTCGCCGTTGACGACAAGGACTGGTTCAAGATCCACCGTCTTCAACTTGATCAAGCTGTCGAGATCCGTATCGTCCGGGACGGAGCGGTAGCGAGCCACCGTCTTCCCCGGATGTTCACGCTCGTATTGCTCGACCGGCTGCATGACCGAATGGGCGCGAACCAGTTTCAATTTGGATATGCCCCTCACGAACTCGGCGACATAAGCGTCCTTCGGTTCAGTCACGATTTCTTCCGGCGTGCCGACCTGCACAAAGCGCCCCTCATTCATGATGGCAATCCGGTCGCCCAGGCGGATCGCTTCCTCTAGATCGTGTGTTATGAATACCGAGGTCTTGTTGAGCGTCTTCCACAGATGCAGGAACTCATCCTGCAACTGCCGCCGGATCAGCGGATCCAGGGCACTGAAGGGTTCGTCCATCAACAGCAGTTCCGGATCCGTCGCCAACGCCCTGGCCAAACCAACGCGCTGCTGCATCCCACCCGACAACTCGTCCGGATAGTGTCTTGCCCAGGCCCCCAACTGCACCAGTTCAAGCATCTCCTGAGAACGTTCCCGTCGCTGCTCTTTCGGGACATTCAGTACTTCCAGGCCGAATGAGACATTGTCGGCGATACTCCAGTGGGGAAACAACGCCATTTTCTGAAATACCATGCCAATTTTCTCGGAGCGCAGGCGAAGCATCTCCTTGTGGCTCAAGCCGTTTATGTCGACACCGCCGACCAGAAGTTCTCCGGCGGTGGGTTGGATCAGGCGGTTTATGTGCCTGATGAGGGTGGACTTGCCGCTGCCGGAAAGCCCCATCACACAGTATATCTCACCGCGCGTCACCTCGAAATTCACTCCGGCAACGGCGACGATTGCGCCGAACTCGTCGAGTACTTGTTCCTTGTCCAGGTCTTGCGATCGCATCGCGTCGAGTGCCTGGTCCACATTGAGGCCAAAGATTTTCCAGACGCCTCTTCCGGCGACCACGGTCTCGGGCCGTTCGCCCATTATGAGCTCCCGCTTTCGCCGCAACGGAGGATGGGCACGCGTCCGGATCGTGAAAGATCCGGACAGCGCGTGCCCTCTTCAACTCTGCGGCATAGTCCTCGACTGCGGTTACTGACCGGCGTTGCGCGCTTCCGCCAACCAGCCGTCAAACAATTCCTGGTTTTGTGCGATCCAGTCTTCCGCGTGGCGGCGGACATCCTCGAAAGAGTCCTCGCCTTGCCGGATCTGATAGTTCTCATCGTTGACGTCGCCGATCGGGATGCTTACCAATTCGAACCAGCGTGCTGCGTCCGGGTGTTCGTTCAGGAAGTCGTTGTTGGCGATGATTCTAATCGTGTTCACGGAAAAGCCGACATTACGCCCGTCCGGCAGAGTGGTGTCTTCCTGAGCATCGTCCGGAAGCGTGGTGAAGGGTACCTCCAGCCAGTCCACCTGGTCTCCGGGCCGCAAGACCTGAGAGACCCAAAGCGGGGTATAGGTGTAGTAGAGCACCGGTTCGCCCGCACCCTGGCGGGTGACCACGTCGGCGGCCATCACCATGAACTGTCCCTGGTTGTGCGTCACCGTATCGCGAAGGCCATAGGCATCCAGATGGTGTTCGATGACCCGCTCGCAGCCCCATCCGGGCGGACAGCCGGCAAGATCGGCCTTTCCGTCCTGATCGGTATCGAAAATCTTGGCAATCTCCGGGTCCTTGAGCTGCTCGATATTTGTGATTCCGTGTGCCTCGGCAGTAGCGGTATCGATCAGATACCCCTGTCCGGCTCCCTCGACCAGCGCGCCGAGTTTGGTCATAGCGCTAGTCCCACCGGCCTTGTCGAAATAGACATTCTGAAGAGGCTGCCAGTGAACCGCGACAAAATCGGCTTCTCCCTGGCCGACTGCCACGTGCATTGCCGGAATATCGAGGTGCTTGACTTTATCCAAGTCAAAGCCCAGTCGTTCGAGGCCGATGTTGACCACTTCCGTCTGGAAGAGTCCTTCTAACAGGCCGTCATAGGCTGGGCGGACCGTGCCCTTGTCGCCGGCAATCGCAGCTGACGATGCGCCCAGGCCGCCCAGTACGAGCGCGAGAGCCGTCAGCCGTCCGATCCGGTGAAGTCGCTTCAATGTAGACATTTGTGTATCCTTTCCTATGGTTTGGGTTGGAGTATCGGGCTTGATCGCCCTTACGAGACACTCGCGGATTGAACCCCTCCGCGTTGGATCAGGCGCAGACAAACGCCGACCGGTCCCCGTTCCTTCCAGTTGGTTCTGTCACGACTGGAAGACGCGGCAGCCTGTGTTATTCGGTCTATGATCATGGCGAGGACGACAATCGCGATCCCGCCTACGGCAGCCAGCCCCATGTCAAGGCGGCCGATGCCGCGCAGCACCATTTGCCCCAGGCCCTCGACGGCGATCATCGAAGCGTAAACGACCATGGAAAGCACCATCATGAGTGTCTGGTTGACGCCGGCCATGATGGTTCGTCCTGCCAGCGGAATTTGGACACGAAACAGCACCCGCTTTTCGGTGGCTCCAAATGCCCTCGCTGCTTCGAGCACGTCGGGCGGGACTTCCCGCAACCCCAGGTTTGTCAGCCTGATCACGGGCGGTAAGGCAAAAATTACGGTGACGATAATCCCAGGCACATTGCCAATGCCGACAAGCATCACGACCGGCACCATGTAGACAAATCCCGGCATTGTCTGCATGACGTCGAGAACCGGCCGTAGAGCCGCTTCTACCCGGTCGCTCCGCGCTGCCCAGATGCCGAGCGGAATACCAATGACAACGCAGAAAAGTACCGACGTCAGAACCAGGGCGATGGTGGTCATGGCCTCGTCCCACACCCCGATAAATCCCAAGAAGGTCATCGCCACGGTGGCGAAAATACCAATCCTGAGCCCGGAGGTCTGCCAACAAAGAAGAAAGAGAAGCGGCAGGAAGAGCGGCGGCGGTACGAGCAACAGGACTGTTTCTATCGCGTCCAGAATTGCTCCGACCGGCTCACGAACCGCATAGAATATCCAGCGGTATTCCTGTACCAGATAATCCAGTGCTGTCTGTATCCAATCGTCCAGCGGAATGTGGTAACGGTCAAATATGTCGGGCATCGAGCCCTCCTTCTCGGATTTTCCCGGCGAGCACGATCACGGCAATCGGGCTCACGCGAATTCCCCGTGGACCTCCTCATCCGCTTCGATTTGCTTGAGACGCCGCACAACATTTGCCACGCGCTCGTGTTCAGGCAGACCCTCGGCTTCGAATTGTGCCTCCATCACGGCTTCGCCCACTGCTCGCAGCACTGCGCCGTCGTCCATGCCGTTGGGCGGTTTGTGGAGGACGGTATCGCCGCCATAAGTTGGAATCGGGCCATTTGGCCAACCGTCCGCCACCGGGACCGGTTCGGTACCGTCTTGCAGTTCGCGAACGAGCGAACGCAGACGCTTGCGATAGCCGATGATTCCCCTGTCGCTGGGCGCAAGATGTTCCTTCTCATGCTCGGTGATAGTGCCCATGCTCTCGGTCGCTTCGGCATCCGCCGGATAGAGCATTTTCTCCTCGTCGGATCGATCGAATGGCTCGCCCTGTTCGATCAGTTCGGGGCCCTCCGGCGTGTTGTATTCCGGGGGGTCGGCCCGGTCGCCGAAAACCGCCCAGGCGTAACACATCGTCGATTCTTCACTTAGAGGAACGACCCAGCGTACAAAGGAGGACCGTCCGTAATAGCGCTGCTTGGTTCCATCGGCGGCGAAAGCCGCACCGGCCTGAGTGAAATTGGGCAGCACCAGCTCGTTTATGCGGACCCAGACGTTCTCTCCCACCCTTCGCGTGGACGTACCCAGGAAACTCGTTTTTCGGTCGTAGAACCTCATCTCACCGATTTCACCAAACCCTTTGGAGAACTGCTCGCGGCTGGTGCGTGAATGCAGAAAAGCGGTGTGAAGCGGATCGACGATTGCATCGAGCACCTGCAACCAGTTGCAGTTGAACGGCGCCTTGTAAGGCACGAGTTCCTGTCCAGGCAGATTGAAGGTGTCGTAAACGGGATATGCGGGCTTTAGTTCGGGCGGCCCCAGATAGGCGAATATCAGCCCCTTGTATTCCTTCACCGGATAGGCACCCAGGGTCACGGTCTGGCAAATCCGTTCCTCTACCTTCTTGGGTTGGCCGGGTGCCTCAAGCGTCGCCCCATCGATTCCGAAGAGCCAACCGTGGTAACAACAGCGGATACCTCGTTCTTCCGGAACGCCGTACTCAAGCGATGATCGCCGATGAGGGCAGCGGCGGTGCACCAGGCCGATGCGGTCGCTCTTGTCTCGAAACAAGACAAGATCTTCGCCAAGCACCTGAACCAGCTTGGGCCTCGGACCAAGCTCCGACGTTAGCGCCACGGGGTGCCAGAACCGCCTCAGATACTCACCACTTGGCGTATCCGGGCTGATATCGGTCAACTCGGTATCGCTATTCCCAATCCATGTTTGGTAATAGCCGCCATAGACAAGGTCTTGCTTCGACCGGTCTTGAATGGAGTTGCTCATACTTGTGGCTCCGAGTTGTTCATAGCCACGGCCATGAAGGCTCGCCCTGCGCCACCGCCCCATCGAGAGGCGATGCGCCGCGCCTCGTCGTCCGGCCCGGTCCTGGCGGCGGTCACGCTGAACACGGGCAACGGCTTCATATCCGTCTCCTCGGCGGCCCTATCGCGCCGCGACGGTACACGTAGGCATCCGCCCACCGAGTGTGCCGAAGCTGCCGACGGTGCTACGCCGCGCCACAGCGGCTATAGCACCACCTCTCGTGTTCTCGCGAGTTTACAATCAATTGCAGCAAATGTGCGTGAGTTATTTTGAGGGCTTACATGCTTAGGCGCGGCAGCCCCGGCGCGTCCCCTGCGCCCAGGTAGGAGCGGGGCTTGGCGCATACGCTCGACGAACCCCGCAAGCCTCGAACTCCGGCCGGTCGGACGGAGGAGGGGAACAGCAGGGATTTGCCCATACGTCTCCGCCCTTGGCGCGGATCCGCGGAGCCCAGCGTAAAGCCAATTGCCGAGTACATTCACGTCGACAGCTTCGTCCACCTCAACTTCATCAGCGGCGGCAGCATCAGAGGCGACCGGGGCGAGGTGATACACGAGCGCACCATCAGCGACGCCGCTGCCCGTTCGGATATCTTTCTAGTTGGCGTCAACGCTGCGTTCTGATGCCAGCCACATCGGCACCTGTTGCAGGGACAGGCCGCGGGCCGCGAGGCGAAGGCGCGGTTCAGCCGCCGTCCCGCCATTACAGCTCCAAGTCGAGCTCGACCTCGTAGGTCTTCTCGCGCCGGGGGCGCGCAGGCCGGCGATCATCAGACGGGACGGCCTCGCCGTCGCGGGTGCGCTCCGTGGGCGCCGGTGCAGGTGCGCTTCACTCTTATGGGGCGCGGGCGCGGCATCTCGCTCCGGCGGCGTACGCACCACAGCGTCTGCGGACTTCGATTCCCTCGCCGGACTGTCCGGCGGGGTTGGCACAATGGCTTCAAGTGCGGAGATGCGCTCTCCCGTCAGGGAGCCCGGGGCACATGGATTACGAGGATGAGATCAATCGACTCCGAGCAACGACTACCCCAGGAGCTCGAGGCTCTGACACCCCAAAGCGGTTGAACGAAGCCGCTACGCGGAGTTAGCGGCTTAGCGTTCGTCTATTTGTTCGATGACTGAGGCGCTGTTGGCGGACGTCGCGCGCGCTCCAGATTGCGCCCATTGGCGCAGCGCCGGTCGTGCGAGAGACGCCGGCATCTTCCTGATCACCAGTGGTTAGCATCGATCCCCGAGACGGTCCGTCGCCGGAACGGTCCGGCGGCTCGCCGTCGCGATCACGGGAGATCGACGATGACCGGGACCACAGCCGAGGGGACAACGGGCAGTCCTCTTCGCCAGCGCATGATCGACCAGATGCGCATCGCCAATTTCGCCGATAGCACGCGGGCCAGCTACATCGGCGAGATCGAGCACCTTGCCAAGCACTACAAGGCCTCGCCGGCCGACCTCGACGCCGACCAGGTGCGTTCCTGGGTTCTGTCCGGAATCGACCGTGGCCTGAGCCCGGCGACGACCAATGTGACGATCGCCGCCCTGAAGTTCTTCTATACCGATACCCTGGGATGCCCCGAGCGCGTGGCCGGGCTGCGCGCCCGAAAGAAGCCCCGCAAGCTGCCGCGACACATGGCGGTGGAGGAGGTCGAGCGCATCATCCTTGCAACACCCGACCTCCGGTACCGCGCCGCCATCGTCACTACCTACGGTGCCGGGCTTCGCATCTCCGAGACCGTTGCCATCAAGATCGGCGACATCAAGTCGGACGAGAAGCTGCTACACATCCCTTCCGGCAAGGGCGGCAGCGAGAGGATGGCACCGATTCCGGAAGCCGTCATCCATTACCTGCGCGGCTTCTACAAGAACATCTGGCCGCAGCCGGTGACCTGGCTCTTCTACGGCGCCTCGCCCGACATCCCCATCCGGACAGGGGATCTGCACCTGGCCTTCAAGAAGGCGCGCGATCGGGCCGGCATCGACAGCCGCTACACCTTCCACTGCCTGCGTCATTCGGCCGCCACCCATCTTCATGAGCGGGGCGGCAACATGGAGGTGATCCGCGACATGCTCGGCCATCGTCGTGCGGACACGACCCGCGAGTACGCGCGGTCGACCGCCAAGATGTTCGAGGGCCTCGACCACCCCATCTCGAGCTTCCCGCTGCTTCGCCGCTGATCTGGCGTGGATCGCAAGGACGCCGGCGTGGCGGAGATCTTCCGCCGCGCCGGCCCCGCTTACCGTGAGCACATGGCCGGCCGGCTCGATGCCGGGCGGCTCAAGGCCATGGCCGCGATCGAGGCGTGCCGCACCGCCCTGCTCGGCGGGCACATCTACGCCTGTGACGGCTGCGGGCGCGAGCATCCGCTCTACAACTCGTGCCGCAACCGGCACTGTCCGGCCTGCCAGGGGATGGCCGCCAACCGCTGGAGCGAGGCGCGCGCCGCCGAGCTCCTGCCGGTGCCCTACTTCCACGTGGTCTTCACCCTGCCGAAGGAGATCGCCGCCATCGCGTTCTGCAATCGCAGGGTCGTCTTCGACATCCTGTTCAAGACGGTGGCCCAGACCCTGCGCACCATCGCTGCCGATCCCCAGCATGGGGGCATGCGCATCGGCGGCACCGCCGTCCTTCATACCTGGGATCAGAAGCTCCGCTTCCACCCCCATCTGCACGTGGTGGTGCCCAACGCGGGCTTCGACGTCGAGAGCGGCGAGTGGAAGACGGGGAGCAGCACCTTCTTCGCCCCCGTCAAGGTCCTGGGCAGCTTCTTCCGGCGCCGCTTCCTCGAAGAGTTGGCCCGCGCTCATGGCCGCGGCGAGCTGGAGTTCCACGGCACCGTCGCCCATCTCGCCAACCCCGGCGAGTTCCACGCCACACTCGCCGCCGCGCGCAGCAGGGACTGGGTGGTCTACGCCAAGCGGCCCTTCCGCGGGCCCGGGCAGGTGTTCCGATATCTCGCCCGCTATACCCACCGGATCGCAATCTCCGACAGTCGCATCACGGCCTTCGACGGCGAGATCGTCTCCTTCCGCCATCGCAAGCCGGCCGAGCCGGGGCAGAGGAAGCCGCGCTACGGCACCATGACCGTCTCGGCCGACGAGTTCATCCGCCGCTTCCTGCTCCACGTCCTGCCCGACGGGATGCACCGCATCCGTCACTTCGGCATCCTCGCCAACGGATGCCGCGCCAGAACGCTGGAGAGCGCGCGCGAAGCCCTCGGCTCTATCGGCTGTCCCGACGACGAGTGTGTCAATGACGATGCGCCCGAAGGCGAACGTGAAGGCGACGAAATACCGCAGCCCGAGGCCGCTCCCGTGGCCTGCCCGCATTGCGGCGCGGTGCTGCGCCTGGTCCGTGACATCCCTCGCCGGCGCCCCGCCCACGCACGCCGCGCGCCGCCCAGCGAGCGGCCGAACCACGGGTTGCAACCGTGAGCAATACCCTCGCTTCAGCCTGGTGCGTCGGCGCCGTCACGCCGGCAAGACGGGCAACTCGGGCTCAATCCCGATCATCGGCGAAGCTCCGCCGCTCGACCCGACAGATCTCCCCGATTCACGCGCCGAAGGCAATCGCAGACAGGGCTCAAACAGCTCGCCCGATAGCAGGCGTCCCGCAAGGCGCCCCTTCGTAAGCGCGCCACCAGCGCACTTTCCACATATCCAACGTCCAGTCTCGGGGCCCGCGGCTTCGTTCAAACAGGTTGAGCAGGATCGCTCTCGCGAACCTGCTCAACCCTAAAGATTGGCGGCCCTGACAATGGATCCGGATTGGGGAGCGTGTGGTGTGAAGGTGCTTCCCAATTCGCGCGGCCTGCAGCACACGAACGAGGTACCGCGTCTCCCGCGGATCATGCTTTGTCGGATTGGTGCCGGGTTGCTCGTGCCTGCTAGGCCCTGTCCCTTCACGGAACACTGCATCAGGCTGCCGCCGTTACCCCGCCGCCCGGCAGGCCCTGCTTGCGGTGCTGCGCAAGCCCAATGATATTTCTCCCAAGGCCCTTCTCATGATCCTCCAAGCCATGAGCCACGCCGTCGACACGCGGCAGACAATCCCCGTCGGCAACGTCGGAGAAGAGGCGATGGCGATCGTAGAACCATAGCCCGTTGATTCGTTGTGCAAGACGATGCGGAACATGGCCGAAGACTGGTGTATGCACGCCCTCTCGTGCTCACGGGTCGAGGAGCGAGCGCAGCAGGCGTGCCCGCGAGGGGTTCTTCAACTTCCGCAAGGCCTTGGCCTCGATCTGGCGGATGCGCTCGCGCGTCACAGAGAACTGCTGGCCGATCTCGTCGAGCGTGTGGTCGCTCTCAATGCCGATGCCGAAGCGCATGCGCAAAACCCGCTCCTCCCGCGGCGTCAGGCTCTCCAGGGCCCGCGTCATCGCCGCCCGCAGGTCGGACCCCAGCGCGGCATCGAGCGGCCGCAACCCGTCCTCGTCCTCGATCAAGTCCACCAGGTTCAGATCCCCGTCCTCCCCGAGCGGCGCCTCAAGGCTGGCCGGCTCGGCACCCGCTGCCATCGCATCCAGCGCCTTCTTGACCTTGACGAGAGGCAGGCGCAAACGCGCGGCGAGCTCCTCCGTCGTCGGCTCCCGTCCCAGCTCCCTATTCAGAAGCCAGGATGTGCGTTTCAGCCTCGTGACCACCTCCACCATGTGAACCGGGACCCGGATCGTGTGCGCGGTGTCCGCAATCGCCCGCGAGATCGACTGGCGAATCCACCAAGTTGCGTAGGTCGAGAACTTGTAGCCCAGGCGGTGGTCGAACTTGTCCACTGCCTTCATCAGCCCGGCGTTCCCCTCCTGGATCAGGTCCGCCAGCGCAAGACCCCGGTGCTGGTACTTCTTGGCGATCGAGACCACGAGACGGAGGTTGCACTCGATCAGCTCATCCGTGGCTCCGCGCGCATCACGCTCGCCGCGGAGCACCGCCTGGGCGACGCGCCTGAGTTCGCGCGGCACCATCGCAATCTCGCGGGACAACTCGAGAATCTCCCGGCGCAGCGCCAGGACTTGCGCGCGCTTCCGGGTGGCCAGCGCTCTCCACCCCTTGCCGCGCAGGCGGCCCACGTGCGACAGCCAGCCGGTCTCAAGCTCACGCCCCTCATGCTGCTCCAGGAACGTCTCGCGCGAGACGCCGCACTCGAGGGCCAGATGAAGAAGCGTGCCCTCGTGGCACCGCAGGCGCTCGCTCGCCTGACGCAGGTCCTCCGTCAGCACCTCAATGCGGTCCGGCGTCAGCCGAAGCCTGCCCATGAGCGCCACAAGATCGCGCCTCAACTCGGCTTGTCTTCTCGTCTGCCACGGCATCAATGTCCGCCTCTTGCGGGCAAGCTCGATCCGCTGCGCCTGGAGACGGTGCAGCTTCGGAGTTGCCGCCGCGATCCCGGCGAGGCTCTCCATGGCGCCGGAGTGGATCGACGCCTCCATCTCAGAGGGCAAGGGCTTGACGGCCTCACCATCTTCCAATTGCTCCGGCGCCGCGCCGACCCTGCGGTTGAGGCCGAACGTCGCTTCCACGTCGATCACGTCCCGCAGCACCAGCGAGCCGTCGAGGATCTCGCCGTACCAGGCGCTCACCGCACGCATGGCCGGCAGGCTCTCGCCGAGCCCTTCCAGCACGGCCCGTTGCCCAACCTCGATCCGCTGCGCCAGCGCGACCTCGTCCTCGCGGGTGAGAAGGGGACGGCGGCCCATGTCGCGCAGATAGAGCGCCATGGGGTCGTCGGTGCGCCCGCGGTCGTCCTCGCCGGCTTTGCCTTCGGGCACAGCGGCGGCTGTCGTTGCTCCTTTCGGTCTGCCCGCGCCGCCTTCCTCATCCTCCGGCTCTTCGTTCTCCACGACTGCGATACCGAACTCAGACAGCGCCGTCATCGCGTCCTCGATACAATCGGTGTCGATCTCACCATGGGGGAGCACGCTGTCGATCTCGATGCGGGTGACGTAGCCCCGCTCCCGGCCCCGCGCGATCATCGCCACCGCCGGCGACGCCGCATCGCCGAATGTGCGCGCCCCCGTAGCCTCGCTGCTCGCGGACGTGACCGCGGCGTCCTCGGCCCGCAAAATCGACGAGGAGTCCGATTCTATCATGGCCCCACTGTTTGCCACGCCCGACACGGATCGGCCAGAAAAAGCCGACAATCACGCCTGCATTCCGGCAAGTCAGGGCCTGGCGAGCGCTTGGTCTCATGCAGCAGCGGGCGATTGCTCCTCATGGGCGTTCGACCGCTCGGAAACGAAGACAACAGCGTGTTATCGCGCCGGTCGCCGTCAAGATGTGCGACATCAAGCATCACGCGGCACGCGCGCGGTGGTAGACTCCGTCCGATTCGTTCGGGCGAACCGGACGGATGGGTCAGCAGTGAGCTCGGAACTGCTCGGTCTTCTGCGGCTTGCCAGGATCGCAGGAAGCGTTGCTCGAATTCGACAGTCAAACGGCTTTATCGAATTCATCCGTAACGTAAGGACTTGGGCACCCAGGCCCGAAGTGAGGATGCGGCCGAAGGGAACAGGGAGAACTGTATACGGGCACGGTGCGCGTATCCACACCAACGTGAACTCGGGCTCGACCTATGCGCGCCCGCCCACCCAGCTTCCGGTCAAGCGGCGGAAGACGGCTCCGGAGGCATAGTCGGCTTGAACGGCAGGACGGGCTTGCTCTACAGCTTGCCTGGCCGCTGCCGTGCAGGAGGAGAAGCAGCGCATGTTCTCGAACCTGTTGGGGATTCTTTCCGCCGACATGGCGATCGATCTGGGAACCGCGAACACACTCGTCTACGTGAAGTCGCAGGGCATCGTCCTCGACGAGCCCTCCGTGGTGGCCTTCGCCATCCAGAAGGGCAGGAAGCACGTGCTCGCGGTGGGCGAAGAGGCCAAGCGGATGCTCGGCCGCACGCCGGGGCATATCGAGGCGGTCCGCCCGCTTCGTGACGGCGTCATCGCCGACTTCGAAGTGGCGGAGGAAATGATCAAGCACTTCATCCGAAAGGTGCACAAGCGGCGCAGCTTCGCGAGCCCTCAGATCGTCATCTGCGTGCCCTCCGGCTCCACTGCCGTCGAGCGCCGCGCGATCCGGGAATCGGCAGAGAGCGCAGGGGCGCGGCGCGTGTTCCTGATCGAGGAGCCGATGGCGGCCGCCATCGGCTCCAACCTGCCGGTGACCGAGCCGACCGGCTCGATGGTGATCGACGTGGGCGGCGGCACCACCGAGGTCGCGGTGCTCGCGCTCGGCGGCATCGTCTATTCGCGCTCGGTGCGTGTCGGCGGCGACAAGATGGACGAGAGCATCATCGCATTTGTGCGCCGCACTCATAACCTGCTGCTCGGCGAGGCGAGCGCGGAGCGGATCAAGAAGGAGATGGGCTCGGCGTGCCCGCCCGAGGACGGCGACGGCAAGAGCGCGAACATCAAGGGTCGCGACTTGATGAACGGGGTTCCCAAGGAGATCGTTCTCACCCAGCGCCAGCTGGCCGAGAGCCTGGCGGAGCCTGTGGGTGCCATCATCGACACGGTCAAGGTGGGGCTGGAGAACACCGCACCGGAGCTTGCGGCGGACATTGTCGACAGGGGTATCGTCCTGACCGGCGGCGGTGCGCTCCTCGGCAATCTCGACTACGTCCTGCGGCAGGCGACGGGACTGCCGATCTCGATCGCCGATCGGCCACTCCACTGCGTGGCCCTGGGCACCGGACGCTGCCTTGAAGAGATGAAGGCGCTAAAGCACACCTTTCGCGAGGCATACTGAAAGTACAGACCGCGGGCTGTGCTCGTTGACGACTGCAATGCCGATCACGGGATTGCAAGGCGCCACGGCGAGCAAACGGATACGATCCTCGGGCTGAACCGTCAACCGCACCAATCGCAACAGGTGAGCAGTATGGACAAGGCGGTGGACGGCTATCCGAACCGCTGGGCCGCCCACGACGATGCGGCGGGTAGAGAGGGGGATGCCGAGACGACGAAGTCCCTTCCCGAAAGTGTCTCGGCTTACGCTCGCACGGCCACGTTCTCGGCA
The DNA here is from genome assembly GCA_965207055.1 of Alphaproteobacteria bacterium. Classification (GTDB taxonomy): domain Bacteria; phylum Pseudomonadota; class Alphaproteobacteria; order UBA828; family UBA828; genus WTGU01. Next base: position 321,720 of record CBDBLP010000003.1, read on the forward strand.
CGTTCGATACCCGGCAAACTCCGCAAGTCCCATCGGACCAAGGCGGGGACCTGGGCGAAGATCGTGATCCTGGAGGGACGGCTGCGCTATCGCATCCTGGAGTTGGCTGTGCGCGAACTCGAACTGTCGCCCGGCTGCCCCGGGGTGGTGGAACCGCAGGTGCCGCACGAAGTCGAGGCCGTGGTGGATGTGCGCTTCTACGTGGAGTTCTACCGCTGACCGCGAGGGGCCGGACCGTAACGTAGGCTTCACGGCGCGAGGCCGATCACGGCTGCAGAAATTACTCGCGACATGCTCGCGCTCGGCTTCGGCAATACCGATAATTCTGGATGTCGATCGCCGCGATCCTGACGACTCTCGGAGCCGTGCTCATCTCGGCGACGCTGGCGGCTTTCAATCTGAGTGCGGCGATCGCGCTCGTCGTTCGCTTCCGGTACATCGCTCACGAGGAGCGCGCGATGCACCGGGCGTTCGACGCGCGCTACGAGGCTTACTGCCGCACGGCCGGACGCTGGCTCGGGCGACGCCGGGTGCCATGCCATCATCCTTGACGTCATCTCGGACGGTGGTGAGGCAGAATTCACCCGCCGCAAGTCATGGTACGAGAGCTTCGGTTTCGCGACCTTCGCAAGCAACCTCAAGCGCATGATCCTCGCAATCAAGCAGGTGCGTGCGGTGGTTCAGGCAAGCTCCGGAAACGCGAACCCGTAGTGTGCAGCCAATCGGCCTTGAACTTGTTTCCCAGGCCAGCCTGCTACACGGCAGCGCCCGCCAGCTCGCCCGCATACATCAACTCGTCAATCTTGTCTGCGATCCCTTGCGCCGGCTCCCTGAGTTGCTCGACGGTCCAGTCGGCGGCATAGCCCTCGGTCACGTCGCTCGGCCGCGCGTGATTGACCAGGCGCTTGGTCAGCGTGCGGGGGAGCAAGAGCTCGCACTCGGACACCGTGATGAAGCAGTTGCGCAACGCATGGAACCAGAACTTCGTGCCGCCCGCCAGGGTGATACGGGCGTAGTACCCCTCGATCGCCTCGATGTGGCCCGATGCGCTCTTGGGGGACGGGAATACCCAGACACGAAGATGCGGGGGCGTTGCCGCTCTGTCCGCCAAACGCCGCGCCAGGATTGCCGACAACTGGCGCGTCACCGGAAGCTCCAACGGCTCTCCCGTCTTGGTTTCCTCGACCCGGAAGAGGCCGGCGTCCAGGTCTACCCGGTCCCAGCGTAGCCACTCGATCTCGCCGACCCGCATGCCCGTATAGAGGCCGAACCAGAAGATGTCCCTGATTGCCGGGCTTTCCACCTGCGCCTCGATGCCCGCGCGCCAGCGGGGCAGTACCTCGGCCGGGGCGGAGATCTTGCGGCGCATTCGGGTGTTGAAGCGCCCGCCGCCCGCGAGCCACTGCTCGACGGGATTGCGCAGACCGTCGTGGTCGACGCAGGGCCGGCGGTAAACCGAGCGCAGGAAGGACATGACATGATTGGCGGACTCCATACCGCTTTCCTCGCCGATGCGGTTGAAGCGGGCCTCGACATCGCGTCGGGTGATGGCATCGAGCGGACGGCCCATCCAAGTCTCCAAGATGCAGCCGGGCGTGTCGGCGATGCGCCGTGTTGGTGGAGTCCCCGCGCTTCGGGTTGGCGGCCATGTAATCGTCAACAGCGTCCTGGAGGGTGGGCATCGCCCGCGCCTCCGCGCGCTCGCCCGCTGGATCTCCTCGCCACCCGCGACGCGACCGAGGGTCTCCTGAGCGAGACGCCTAGTGTTGTTTCACAGATTACTTGAGCGCAGATTTCCCGGATTGTTTCGGACGATTGACGCCTGGATTTTCCACATAATTCGGTCTTTGCCGAATCGATAGCGCTATAGCTCCAGTTCGAGCTCCGGCCCCTTGAGAATTCTCTCCCGTTCGCGCGGCCTCTTCTCCGGTTGCGGCACCGGGAGCGTCGCCTCCGGCGTTCGCTCGACCGGCGCTGGTGTCCCTTTCGGTCTCCCCGGTTCGCCGTCCCGCGCCGGCACATGCGATTCCGCCGGAAACGGGCCGGGATAGCGCTCGCCGACCTTGTTCACGTCCGTGTCTACCGTATTCTCGCGCTCGGGCACGATCGCCTCCAGCGCCGCAATCCGCTCCCCGGTCGCCGCCTCGAGGTGCTCGCGCAACGCGTTTCGATCGTCCGTAACCAGCTCGGCGTGTTGGCGGGCGCGGCTGATCTCGACGTAGAACGTCTTCTGCGTGGTCAGGTGAGCGTGGTCCGCTTCCATCGCGGCGATCACCCGATCGACGGTGCGCCCCTGAAATGAGTGCACCGTCGATGCCCAGGCCCTGTCGATATGGCGCAACTGGGGATCCTCCCTGTGCATGTCGAGTGTCCGGCCGTCTTCGAGACGGAAGGTGACACCGGCATCCTCGACGGCGATTACCTCCGCCGTGCCGCTGTTGACCAGCCAATGGTTTCTGTCGTTCCGTGTCCAGCACACCCGATCGCCGCGGCGCAATTCGATCGTGTCGGCACCGTAGACCTCGACGCTGCCTGTCCTCGCTGCCAGCCGGTCCGGCTCCCACGCGACGGTCGCGCCATCCTTGCCCATCAGTCTGACCACGCCTGCGCCACGTTCGACCCCCACGACGTCGAGCTCGTCGCCTTTCCTCACCCCGAGGCGCTTGTAATGCCGGTGGAAGGCCACCACGTCGCCCGGCGCGTAGTTGGCGGCGAGACACTTCTCAGCATTCGTGTAGCCGCGCGAGATCAGGCGCTCGGCGCCGACCGACGGCCCGCCGATGGTCCCGTCGCGTAACAGGCGCTCCCGCACGATGGCGTTGATCCTTTCCCTGAGCACATGGCTGGGCGCCATAAGCCCCGTGTTCTGCCGTTCTTCGGCCCCAAGCGCGAGCCACCGAGCCGCCGCCGCGCCGGCGAGATTGTCCGCCTTCACCTCCGCGACGTTGGCGCCGAGCTTCTCGAAGGCCTTGCGGACATCGCCTGCGAGGCTCGCTTCGACGGCCTCCTTGAGCGCCGGCTCGCGCTGGCGCACGATCTCGTCCATCACCGCGCACTTCATGCCCCCGCCCTGCAACTGCGCGAAGGGCTTGCCGGCGTCGACGGCGTCCAGCTGCTTCTCGTCGCCGACCAGGACCACGCGGGGGATGCATATGGTGTCGGCGATCCTGAGCAGATCGCGGGCCTGCGCGGTCGACGCGAGCGAACCCTCGTCGACGACCAGCACGGTCTTCCTGAACTCGGTGCGCATGGCCTGCTTGCCCTTGTCCGTAAGCCGACTCTCGGCGACGCCCGCGTTGCGGACGAGGAACCCCTGCAGGGTCTCGCTTCCGATACCGGCTTCGGCACCGAGGGTGCGCGCGGCGGATGCGGACGGCGCGAGCCCCCTGACCTCGAAACCACGCTTTTCCAGAAGCACACGAGCCCGGTTCAGCATGGTGGTCTTGCCGGTTCCGGCATAGCCCTGGACGCCGATGACGCGGTCCTTGTCCGACAGGATCAGCTTGACCGCCTCCTTCTGACCGGCCGTGAGGGCGCCCTTGCGCAGCGCCTTGTCGACGGCGCGCCCGCGCATCGGGGCCGCGCCACGCCCCCGGCCGCGATCCATGAGCGCGATCGTCTCACGCTCGTCGGCGACGGCCCTGTCGGTGGTCAGCGAGTCGCCCGGTACGGGGTAGTTTGCGGCCAGCAATGTGCCGGCTTTCTCCAGCCTTGCCACGGCGGCCTCGGCCTCGCCCATGCCGACGGCGCCGGGCTTCCAGACGAGGGCAGCGGTGAGCAGGCTGGTTCGCGAGAACACGGCCGCACGCTCGGAGAGGTGTTCGACGGCCCATGCGACGGCCCGCTCAGCCGTGTTGTCCTTCGGGTGCGCGTGACCTGGCCCACCCTCGGCATGCGCGAGCGGCACCGGATCCGCCGTCCTGCCCGCTTCGCGACGCGCCGCTTCGACCGCAAGTCCATGCGGGTCGAAGTCCAGATCGGCCGCCTGCCTCTGCCAGCTCTCGCGGAGCGCCTCCTTGTCGACATCGCGCTTGTGCGCGCGGGTCACGAGTGCCGCGCGCTGTGCGAGACGCTGGTCATGCGCCGTATCGCCGACGCCTTGCGCCGCCATCGCCGCCTCGATCTCGGCGCGCCGTGTCGAGAACGCCTCGATCACCGGGCGCGACACCCCCGCGATCTCGAATCGCCCATCGGCATGGGTCTTCTCGATGCCGTAGCCCAACTCCTCCAGTCTCCGGGCCAGCTCCGCGCGGTAGAGCGCGCCGATCAGCATCTTCGAGGCGTAGAGCTTCTCGTTCGCCATGGTGCGCCACTTCGCATCTTCGCCCTGCACCATGTTCGCGATTACCGCATGCGTGTGGAGCTGGGGGTCGAGGTTGCGGGAGACCTCGTGGCGGAAAATGGCGATCACCGCCTTCTGGTCCCCGGCACGGACCATGCGCCCGCCTTCGGCATCCATCGTCCTGGTCTCGACGACCTTCTCCTCGACCCAGGCGAGGGTCTTGCGAACGGCGGCGTCGTGGGCGTCGACGATCCGCCCGTCGCCACCGATCAGGGCGGCAAGGGAGACCGACTTCGGGGCGGAGAAGGTGACGTCCCGTCCCGGACGGTGGCTGACGGTGCCGTCCCCCAGGCGGCGGCCGAGGCGGCGTCCCGAGCCGTCAGGCACCGTGCCTTCGAGGATATCGCTGAAGATGTCCGGATCCACGGGGCCGGAGAGCCCCAGCGCGTCTGCGCCCTTTCCGGCCCAGGCGCTGGCCTCCCGATGGGCAGCGTCGTCCCTGGCGTAGTAGCCGTCCCTCTCGTAGTAAGTGACGCCCTGAGCGGGCGAGGCGACCGCGCCGATGGAGGCGACCATGTCACATCCGGACCAGGACCCGGCGCGCCGTTCCGTCTCGTGGCGAACGCGCCGTTGGACCGTCTGCGTGCGGCGAGACCCGCGAACGCGACGCCTCCGGCGCCGCATTCGCGTTGCCGGCAGCACCCTCGAGCGCAGGCGGGGCATCTGCTTCGTCCGTGGAGTGGCCCGGCATGGCGCCCCGTTCAGCGTCGGACGAGCACCCGGCGGGCAGGTTATCCGGCGGGCCGCCTGCGGACGCCCACTCCTCGACGAGCCACTCCTCCTCGCCCGTTCCTTCGCCGGCGTCCGCACGGAGCCGACGATCCTGGGAATCCCGATCCGTGCCCGCGGCATGGACCTCGCTGTACTCTGCCGCGACGGCAGATGCATCCACGACCCGGGCTGCGGCTGCGAGCGGTGCGGGCACAGTGTCGCCGCCCTTCCGCTGCGCTCCCCCGGCCGGATTGTCCGTCTTCGGCGGCCGATCGGATGTCTGCGCTTGCGGTGCGAGGGCCGCGCCTTCCCCGGCGGCTCCCTCGGTTTCCCCTTCCTCGACGGCATCGCTTCCGGCGTCCCCCTTGGGCACGAAGCGGTCGGCCACCCTGTCCCGGCTCTTGTACGCCAGCCTGATCCTGGCCACAGGCAGGTCGCCGGGAAGCTTGATGTAGCCTGACAGGTTCCGCAGGCGCGACACCTCCGAGGGCAGCACCAGCGGACGCTCGTCCCGCCTCGTGCTCAGCGTCACACCGCCCTGCGGGGTGTCGTAGCTCACGCCCTCGGAGAGAGACTCCATCTCCACGCTGCCCAGGCTCTTCGCAGACCACTCGGACGTATCCTTGTCCGGCGCTGCCAGGACCACGCGGGTGCCGCAGAGGCCCGAGATTGTCTCCGCAAGGTGGCGCCCGTAGAGGTCGCGCAGCGCCGAGAACACCTGAACGCCCAGCACGAAGCAGCCCCCGAACTGGCGGGTCTCCGACAATCCGGATTCAAGGCTCGGAAGCTGATGCAGGGTCGGCAGCTCGTCCAGAATAATCCAGATTCGTCTGTCGTCCCGGTGCGGCAGGGAGAGCAGCGAGTTGACCGCGATCTCGAGCCATGTGGAGATCAGACCCCTGAGACTGGCGTGCTGGTCGCCTCTCGACGTGAGGAACAGGCAGCCGTCGCCGTCATGCTCGATCCACTCGCGGATGGAGAAGGCGCCGCCCTCGTCCGGGAGCAGGTCCATGGTGCCGATGTTGGCGGTGAGCATGGCGCGCACCGAGAGCGCGGTCTTGGGGTTCTCAGGATCCACGATCGACTGGGTCTCGGTGTCCGCCATGGCCTTTGCCAGTTCGGTGATCTCGGTCTTGAGCAGCAGGTCCAGCAGCACCCTGTTGCGGGTCTCGCCCTGCTTCCAGAGCACGGCGGCGCCGCGCGAGAAGAGCTGGCGCGCGGCGGTGATCCAGAAGGGATCGGCCGCGTCCTTCTGCTTCGGGATGAGGGCGTGCGCCATCGTGTCGAAGTCGCGGTCCGTGCGGGCCTCGAGGAAGGGCGACCAGCGGGGCGAGCGCTCGTCGAGGGGGTTGAGCAGGATGTCGCGGTCCCGGTCGAAGAAGGTTTCGGTATAGGAGCCCATCTTGTCGTAGACGATGCAGCGCTCGCCCCTGGCGCGTATCTGCTCGACGAGGTCCGAGATGAGCACGGTCTTGCCGGAGCCCGTGGTGCCGGAGACGATCGTGTGCAGGGTCTCGGCCTTCTTCGGCCAGGGGATGCCGGCGACGGTGAAGGGGGCGGCCTCCGGCCCCCGGAGCTGCAGCATCACGATCCGCCACAACGGCATGGTGCGGTGCCTGAGCTCCTCTGCCGTGGCCAGCTCGCCGCCGCGCAGGCGGCGGCCCCGGCGCAGCCTGCGGCCGAACAGGCGCAGCCCGAAGAGGGCGGCGGCGGCGAGGCCCACGCCGCTGCCGCCGCCGAGCAGGGCGCCGTCGACGGCGTCGCCCACCATGCGGTCGCGCAGGTCGAGGATGGGACCGAAGCCCGCGATGAAGCTGATCGTCTCGACCTCGACCGTCCCGTCCAGGTCGCGGATCGTCTTGGTCTTTTCGGGATCGAAGGGCAGGACGAGCATGATCTCGCAGAGCGCGTAGACGCCGAAGACGTGCCAGTCATGCTTGGTGTAATCGGTGGTGGTCTTCCAGACTGCGGTGGCCAGCCCCGCGAAGAAGACGAAGGTCACGACCTTCCAGGACAGCTTCCACCATGTGCGGAAGCCCCGGGATGCGACCCGGAGGCCGCGGCCGGTGTCGCCACCCACCCCGGTCATGACAAGCCCTCCGCACCGGCAGGGGCGGCAGCGCCGCCGCCGTCATTGCCATCGCCGCCGAGTTTCCTGAGCCGTGCGAGCCAGCGTTCGGCCGCCGCCTCCGGCGCCAGCGGCCGGATCGCACGCCGCAGCGGCGGGAAGGGGAAGCCGACCGCACCTGCGCCGAGGTCGCGGCGCTCCGCGGCGTCGGTCATGCGATCGACGAAGCGCAGCACCTCGGCCCACTCCTCCGGGGGCTCGGGATCGAGGCCCGCCGCCTTGCGCACCACGCGGTCGATCGTCTCACCGTGCGTCCTGGTCCGCGCCGCCGCCCTGGCCGAGGCCGGGCTCTCTCCCTCCCCGTCGCCGAGCCAGGCGGCACGGGCGTCCGCCAGCAGCGCGTACAGCGCCAGCGAGCGGCGGTCGCCGTCCGCAATCCCGTCCAGTGCCTCGATTTCCTCTGACGCCGTGAGCGCGTGCTGTGCGAGCGAGAGGAAGCGGCGCGTGCGCCCGCCCCAGCGACAGATGTTGGCCAGCACGTGGGCGACGGCCTCGAAGTCCACGCCGCCGGCCTCGACGTGTTCCGGATCGCCCGGCCACGCGGGCTGCGGGCCGGAGGGTGCGGCCGTCCGCCGCCGGCGGCGCTTCACCGGCGCTTCCTGTTCAGTGGTCATCCTGTCGTTCCTTTCAGTTCAGCGGTGGTGTTGGCGCCGGGAGCAGGTTTCGCGGGAGGCTCCCGGGGCTTCGCGTACGGACCGGTCTCCGGTCGCTTTCGTTCGGCGTAGAGGCAGGCTTCGGCTGGATCGTGCGCCCGCCCGCCTGCGGCATTGCCTGAACCAGTTGTTTAAGGCGGCTGCCTGCGGCAGTTCTTGACGGGCACGTCTCCGTTCGGTCACCTTGAAGGTCCTCGTGATGCACGTTGAGTTGTGTCGGTGTATGCCGAACGCCGGTTCAGGGGCGGCCCCCGGCATCGCTTGAGTCGGGATCCCTGCTGCTACGGACGAGAGACCTGCAAGCGGACGCCGCCGAACATCGTCACGGACTTCCAGCCGGCCTGCCCAGAAGTGACCGCTGACCGCGGCGGCGCATTCCAGGGCGGTGTCGTTCGAAGGCGTGTCGTTCGAAGGCGCTTGACCGCCGTCGTCCGGTCGGCGATCATCGTGTCCACTGGCTTCGCGACCTTCTTCATGCACATCTCCCTGTTTCCGGGGGCCGGGCTCCAGGGCGCGGCCCCCGTATCGCTGCCACGCTTGACTGGCGGCCGTCGCTGCCGACAGCCCGGTGCTCAGAGCTACCCACTCCCCGTCCCTCTCAGCCCGAGCCGCCGCGCAGGCGGCCCGTGAGGCGGCCGCTGCCGGCGCGCGCGATGCCGCCGGTAACGGCGCCCGCGAGACGGCCTGCGCCGTCGTCACCGCTGCCGCCGCGTCCGCCGATCCACTCGAGCACCGCCGACGGCAGCAGGTCGATCAGCTTGAAGGCGCCGTTCATCAGCGCGTAGCAGAGCATCACGTAGAGGGTGAGCATCGCGAGGAAGCCGATGGGCCCGAGCCCGTCCGATGCGCCCGCGTCCCTGAGCTGCGGCAGCCAGATGGCGTTGAGCAGGCCGATGGTGGCAAGAAACACGAAGTAGCCGAGGATCAGGCCGAAGAGCATCAGCGGCGGGCGCAGGATCAGCCCCGGCAGGAAGAGCCAGCCCTGCCGGGTCGCGGGCACCATCAGGCCCCGGTCCTGGCCGCGCGTCACATGGGCGGCGGCGAACACGGTGACGGCGAGCACCGCCTCGACCACGTTCACCAGCCAGCCGAAGACGCCGAAGAGGAAGCGGATGAAGGGGAGCGCCGGCAGCACAAACGCCAGGACCGCGCCTGCGATCAGCATGAGGCCCAGGATGGTGGAGACGAAGCCGTCGGTGACGCGCCAGACGGACTCGAAGGCATCCAGGCCCTTGCCGAAGAAGGGGATGGACTCCAGAAGGCCGGAGCCGACGGCGACGCCGGAGATGGCGCCGATCGCACCGAGTGCAGAGGCGATCAGGTCGTGCCCGAAGCCCGCGAGGTCGGCGATCGGGTTGCCGCTGTCGGCAATGACCACGGCGTCGAGGTCGATGAACTCGAAGAGGCCCGCGACCAGCCCGCCGTCACCGCCGCCCGCGGCGGGCAACGTGCCTGTCACACCTCCGCCTGCGGCGAAGAACACGGGCTGCCAGGAACGCGACGACGCCAGCGAGGCGAGCAGCCCCTTCACCGCCGCGGCGGCCGGCGGCGACCACTCCTCGAGGCTCGGCAGGGGGAGGGCCGCGTCGGGGACGTTGTGGGCCGCGGCCTGGAAGAGGCCGGTGCGGGACGCGATGGTGTTGAAGAAGCCTGCGGCGGCGAGCCACGACGAGCCTGCGGCGTCCTCGGCGACGGCGCGCTCCAGCGCAAGGCGCTCCTCGGATGCCGCCCGGCTAAGCGCGTCGTCGAGCACGGCCTCGTAGGATTGCGCGAGGCCGCGGGCGTCCATGGCGGCCTCCACGTCGGGCAATGGCTGTCCGTGAACGGGAGAGCCCGGCACGAAGCGCTCGCCCAGCTCTGCAGCGAGGCCGCCGATGCCCGGAAGCAGGCCTTCCATGGCGCGGCGATGGCCGTGCGCCGCGATTCCCCTGGATCCCTCGCCGTCGAGGCCGTCGAAGCGCACCGCCCCGCAGAGGTCGCGGGGCATGCCGCGCCCATCGCCGTCGTAGCGCAGCAGCAGCGCGCCCTCGATGCGCTCGTCGTTCACCTCGATGTAGGGGTCGTCGCCGATGCGGCGCGCGTTGGCGTTGGCGACGTAAAGGCAGGTCTCGGCCAGCAGCACGCGGGATATGGCGGAGCGCCATGCGGCGGCCTTGGGGCGGGGCGCGATGGGATCGCCGCGCCCCAGCGCCTGCTCCGAGAAGGGGGTCCACACCGCGCCGGCGAAATCGCCGCCGAGGGTGGCCAGTCCGACCACCGCGTGCTGGGCGCCGTTCATGCCCCCTGGCAGCGGCGCCATGAGGGCCACCGCAACCACGATGCGCACGATCCCCCAGGCCCCGAAGCCCCAGCGCCCGGTGCGGGCGGTGTCGACGGCCCCTGCTACCGTGTGCCAGAGCAGGAGGAAACCGGCCAACACCAGCACCCCGCCATTGAAGACGAAGAGCATGTCGCCCAGCACGGCGTGGCGGGCGACGTCCACCTCGCTCAGGAAGCCCAGCAGGTCCCGTGTGGCGCTGTCGCTTGCCGCGAAGATGTCGGGATCGATGGTCTGTGCACCGGCAGGCCCTGCCAGCAGACCGGCCGTTCCGAGCCCCGCAAGCCCCATGCCGAGGGCCGAGAGCGCAGTGCCGAGCAGGACGCGGGGCCGCCGTTCCCGCTCCAGCAGGCGCCGCCAGCGGCGTTCTCCACGCGCCTTAGGGAAACTCCCTGCTACAGGGGAGCTCCCTGGTACAGGGGAACTCCCCGGTTCAGGGGAACGCCCCGGTACCCCGTACCAGAGCGTGCGAACGCTCGCGCGCAGGCGCCGGGCGGCGTTCGCAACCTCGCCCAGGCTGCGGCCGATCTCGGGCGCGAAGAGCAGGCGCAGGAGGCGCACGGTCATCGCGGGGCAGCGCCCGGATCGGTGAGACCGGGAAGGCGCCGCATCTCCTCGGTCGCTAGCGCGAGGCGGGCGGCCTCCATGGCGCCCCGGCGCTCGTCCAGGCGGTAGCGCTCCCAGTCGAGCATCAGATCGATGGACTGGAGCATGACCAGCTCGCGCAGCAGGCTTTCCGCCGACATCTCCTGCAGCGCCACGAACAGCTCCGGGTCGTCGAAGCGGCGGCTCGCCAGCAGCTCCATCAGCTCGTAGCGGCTGACGGGCATCCCGGCGCTGCGGTCTCCGTCCCGCGAGACCGCAGCGGCCCAGGCGCCGAGGTCCGCGCCGGGCGCCCGCATGCTCCTCGCGTGCCCGAACCAGTCCGCAGCCAGGGCCGTGCGGGCGTCGGCCGCCCGGGCGAGCAGCACCAGCCTTCGCTCGCGGTCAGTCTCTGCCGAGGCCAGGGGAAGCGGGTCGTGCACCACCGGCGCCGCGAGGTTGCGCGACAGCTCGATCGCGGCGTGCAGCTCCGCCTCGGTGCCGAACGTGCGGCGGTCGAGCAGGGCTCCGGACCTGAGATCCGCGCCGTGCCAGGTATCCCCGCCGCGGCAGATCGATCCGTCATCGCCGGCACGTCCCGGGCTGCAGTACAACTGGGTGAGGGTGTCGAAGCGGGCGGCGCCGTCGGCGGCGCTGCCGGCTTCGGCCACCACCGCCCGATCGCTGACGATGCGGCCCGTCTCGACCTCCGCGGCTGCCCTGCCGGCATGCTCGGCCGCGCTCCGCGCCGCCCCGAGCCCTGAGACTCCGGTGACCGTGGAGCACGCGCTCCGGCTCGGCCGGTGCGCGTTCATGGTGCGGGTCTCCTCGACCTCGCGGGCGGTCTGGGCCTGGAGGCGGGTCTGGGCGTCGAGCGCCTGGGTCAGCGCCTTGGTGCTCTGGGCGGCGTAGCCGGAGAGCTGGCCGGTCTGGAGCCTGAGCGCCTCGATTATCGCCCGCTCCATAGCGTCGATCTCGCCGGTCAGGACCCGGATCGCCCGGCTGGCCTCGGCACGGTCGTTGTCGGTGCGATCGCAGGCGTGGGCATGCGCCGGTCCCGGCGGCGCGAGAGCTGCGATCGATAGCGTCGCCGCCACGCAGGCGATGCCGGCTGCGCGCAGCACTGGGGCGCCCGCCGCACCGGCGGTCATCGATCGCCTCCGACGATAGTCCGGAAACGATCGGCGCTGCCGGCGTGGGCCGCCGTATCCATCGTTCTCACCGGGCCGAGGCCCGGCAGGCGGGGCGTGCGCGCTGTATAGAGGGCCGAGTCCAGGGGACGCCCGAGGTAGCCCCGGTAGGCTTGCCTTGCCGCGGCGCAGATGCGCCGCTGAACCAGCCCGAGAAGATCGGACATGCTCCTGCCGGGATCGAAGAGCATGTCAAAGCGCCGAAAGTCGAAGAGGTCGTCCAGGCAGGAGAAGTCGAGGATCGAGTCCGGGTCGCGAATGCCATGGTCGGGATGGCGCAGCACGGCCACGTCCCGCTCCACGCCCATGCGGGCGCCCTCGATCAGCGCCCGCTCCACCTCCGGCGCGCAGTCGGCCGCGCCGGCCGCTTCACCCCCGGCGGCCTCCGCCGTGTTGAGTGAAATCGCCAGGACGCCCGCGAGGAACAGGGCCCGCCTAGTCATGGCCGGCATCGCCTGACCGGCCGTCGACGCCGGTTTCTACCGCATCCCCGGCGTCCGGACTTTCCGCACCGCCGACGCTGCTCTTCGTAGAATCGCCGTCCGGCGTGCCGCCCGCAGCGCTATCCGCTTCGGAAGGCTCGGGCCTGCCGGTCGTGTCGGCGGCGGACGCCGCATCGCCCTCCATGCCGGCATCCCCGACCGTGCCGGTATCCTTTCTCCGGGCAGAATCGGCGACCGCAGCCGCGTCTGCCGACCCCTCGTCGCGATCCGCGTCCGCGGCCTTGCCCGCCCCTGCCGCTGCCGCGCCGCCAGGCGGCTCATCACCGCCGTCCGGCTCCCGCCTGCGCTTCGCCAGCACGTTCACCTGGCTCCGCGGCCCGGACACCACGATCTCCGTGGTCCGGTGTTCCGCTCCCTTCCTGTCGGTCCACGAGCGGGTCGCGATCCGCCCCTCGACCAGCACCGGGTCGCCCCTGCGCACCAGCGTCCGCACCGTCTCGGCCGCGGCGCCGAAGGCCACGATGGCATGCCACTCGGTGGCCTCGCCCTCCGTGCCGTCCCTTCGCTTGAAGCGCTCGGTGGTGGCGAGGCTGAACAGCGCCACCTCGTCGCCGGACGGCAGCGTCCGCATCTCGGGATTGCGTCCGGCATGGCCCACCAGCGTCGCCCTGTTTATCGTCAACATCGTTCCGATCTCCTCTCGGTCATGGTTCCAACGGACGTCACTCTCCCGACGCCGCGGCAATCCCGGCCGCGGCGGACCGGGGCGTTCCCCCGGTTCGGGTCGTTTCCATGTCCTGCGCGAGCTCGTCCGCGAGCCTCTCCAGCAGGTCGCTCTCGGAGGCGGCCACCCTTGCGCCGCGCAGCTCCAGCCGGCGCAGCTCGGCCTCGATCCAGTCGCGCGCGCTGCCCGCAGGGAAGCGGCGGGCGAGGGCCGCGCGGGCGTCGGCCGGCGCGAGACGGGCGTGCAGGCGATCCCTCAGCGCCGCGTCGCGCGGCGAGGTGGTGAGCGCCCAGAGCTCCACCGGCCCCGGCACGTTCACCACCACCTGCTCGAAGCGCCCCTTGGCGTGGCTGGCGATCAGCAGGGCGGGCGCGCCCTCCGGTCCCGGCCCGGTGAGCCGGTACGACACCGCGTCCGCCACCGTGCCGCTGAGCTCGAACACCCTGGACAGCGTCTCCAGCTCCCCCGCCTTGCCGCCCGCTCCCAGCACCCAGATGCGATTGGCGAGTTCCACCAGGGCCTCGCCGAAGTCGTCGTGGCGCTGGGAGGCGAGGCAGAGGCGCACCCCGTGCTTGCGGGCCTCACGGGCGTCCCGCTCCACCTGTGCGCGTACCGCCGTAGCACCGCCCGTGCGGTGGAACTCGTCGTAAGCCAGGCGCTTCGGCGTCTCCCGAATCTCCCGCAGGCGGCTGCGGTGCCACTCGCGGTAGCGTTCGGGAATCAGATCGAGGTCCTCCTCCGCGATCCACCAGTGGCGGGTGAGCGCGTGGCGGGCGAGCATGTAGAAGGCGGCGGTCTGGCGGTCGGCCTCGGCCGAGCCCCTGGGCGCCACCTCGCGCAGGTCGATCGCCGCCACCCTGGCGGCGCCGGTGTCGAAGGCGGTGGGCGCGAACATGGCGGGCCAGGAGCCCGCGAGTGCGGTGAGAATGCGGATGAAGGCCTGGGTCACGGTCTCGCCGCCATGCCCGTGCACCGCGTCGCCGACGAGCCCCTGCACCGCAGGCTCGCGCACAGCCGCCAGGAAGTCGCCGAGCACCGGCGCCGCGTAGCGCTGCGCGCGGGACGCCGCGACGGCATCGCCCGCGTCGAAGAGCGCGTCGACCACCTCCCACCAGGGAAGCTCCGAAGGAGCCAGATCCGCTCGCTCCAGAGCCTCGTCCACTTCCCGGTCGCGGCTGGGCATGTAGAGGTTCGGTTCGGCCCCGGCGATCGCGTCCGAGCGCAGCGCATAGGCTCGGGAGACGGTGGGTCCGATCAGCTCGCGCATGCCGTCGGGGACCCCTTCGGCGCCCGCCGGCGTCAGGATCAGCCCCAGCAAGTTCTCCAGGAAGGCGCGTTCGGCCGGGAGGGGAGAGCGGCAGCCGAGCTGAGTGTCGCAGGGGTTGATGGCATGGGCCGCGCTCATGCGGAGCGGGAACCAGCCCGCCTCGGCCCGGCGCTCCGGCGGCAGTGCCTCCCTGATCAGCGAGATCAGGCCGGAGGACGAGGGGCCGATGTCGATGGTGGCCGCCAGCGGGAGCCGTGCCTGGCCGGACTGCAGCACATGGGCCAGGGTCAGGCTGTTCATCAGCACCGACTTGCCCCGGCCGGGGATGCCGTGGATCAGCTCGAAGCCGTGGTCCTCGCCCTCCTCGCAAGACCAGGGCAGTATCTTGCCGTCGGGCGCCTTGAAGATGTGGTTGACGGCAAGGCGCGCCAGCGGCGCGGGGCGGCAGACGGGCAGCAGGCGCAGCGCCTCGGAGAGGGGCGCGAGCGCGGGCTCTGCGGTGCCGCCGCAGCAGAAGCCGGGAACGGAGGCCGCGAACGCTTCCAAGGGATCGCCGACGAGGGGGGAGAACACGCACTCGCCCCAGCCCTCGGCGATCTGCTGCAGGCGCCCGAGCCGGCGCGCGAGCTCGTCTTCGCCGTCCTCTGGCTTCAACCAGGTCAGCATCCCGAGGCGCAGCCGCACCACGGCCCGGGACGCGGCGTCCTGCTCGGCGAGGCTCCGCATGGCATCGCGCACGGCGCGGCTGTCGGGATGGGAGAAGGCCATGAACGCTGAGGCCACCCGTGCCACGGCGGCGCCGAGGCGGCGCAGCCCGCCGCTCTCGATCAGAATCGAGAAGCGGCAGGGGAGGCCGGCCTCGGCGAGCCCTTCCATGAGCTCGGCGAAGGGGCGCGACGAGCGGGGACCGAGGGTCATGTCGAGGGCGCCGTAGAGGCGGCCGCCGATGCGGATACCGGCGCGCATGCGCACGGGGTCGCGAACCAGGATCTGCGGCGCCAGCGGCGGCGGGAAGGCTCCGGCCTCGGGCGACTCGGTCGCGCGGGCCGGTGCGTTGTTTACAACGGTCACGGGGCGCCAGTCCGGCGCCGTAGTGTCGGACCCGTTGACGAGCACCCGCACGGTCCGGAGCGCCTCCTCGTCGCCGAGCCGCTCCGCCACCATGCCGGTCTCGCCGAAGAGCGCCGCCAGGGTGTCCATGAGCGCCCGGTGCCGCGCCTCGAGCCCGTCGAGCACCGCATGGGGGCACTGGGACTCGCCCGGCTCCGGCAGCCAGTTCTTTAGTCTCTGCCTCAGCCGTTTGCGGCCCCGCCGGGCCTCCGCTACCGTCAGGCACGCGGGCCGGGTCCAGCAGGCGAGCACCATGGTCTCGGCGGCGAGCAGGGGCGCGAGCCAACGCGACCGCTCGTCGAGAACGTCTGCGAGGGAGAGACCCAGCCTCGCCACCTGGTTCCCGGTCCGCACACGGACCCGCTCTACCTGCGCCCCGGCCTCGTCCGGCGCGCGTTCCAGCATCAGGTGCAGGGCGTGGCCGGGTTCGGCGAGGCGGCTGTTGAGGCGCCGGCACGCGAGCTCGACGAAGCGCTCCAGCTCCTCCGCGCCGGTCATGGAGCGCGCCCCGTCGACACGGAAGAGCGACACCAGCGAGCCGTCCGCGCAGGCCAGCAGCCCGTCGCCGATGGCCGCTTGCGGCAGCAGAAAACTCTCCAGCGGCTTGCGCCGGAGGGCCCAGCTTGCGGCCAGCGCGTCTTCCAGCACACGGCTCATCGCGTGACCCCTACAGCCTCGGGCGGCTGACGGTCTGGACGGCGCCGCCCAGGCCGAAGGTGTCCGAGAGGCCGTTGATCACTGCAGGTGCGGCGATCAGCGCCACCCCGATCAGGATGGCGATGAGCCCCGAGCCCAGCGTCGTCTGCTGCGGGTGGTCGACGTGGCGCTTGAGCTTCAAGAGCCCGAAGCCCGCCACGGCGGCGCCGACGATGTAGAAGCCGATGGCGAGAAGCCCCGGCACCGCGTCGAGGTCCGCCGCCGCCTTGTCGGCCATGTCGCCCAGCGATACCGCCAGGGCAGGAGATGCGGCGGGATACCACAGGGCTGCGGTCAGCAGAACCGCCACCAAAGTCGCGATCGTCATCTTCTTCTCCTCACGTCCCAAGTTGGCACTTTTTCCGGTTAGCCGAGCTCGATCGAGCCGGTTTCGTTTCGCTGAACCACTAGATGTTGGGGGCGCAAGACCCCATGACCCCAGATTTGCCATTGGTGGTCCTGGAAGCCAATTGTGGGGCCAGGACTTTGGGATCTGGTCGATATTCCGCTTGCCAGACGCCGCCCCCGCCGTGTATGCGCAACAGGACACGCAGCGACGACGGCGCCATGTACATCAAGGCCACCAAAACCCACACCGACAAGGACGGGCAGCCAGTCCGAAGCCATCGCCTCGTGCTCTCGCAGCGCGTCGGCGACAGGGTGCGCCACAGAACGCTCCTCAATCTCGGCACCGACTATCCGGTGGCGAAGGAGAAATGGCGCGAAGTTGCCGGGCTCGCCGAGGCGCTGCTCGACGGCCGCCCGCCCCTGCTCGAAGCCGCGCCGGACGTGCAGGCCGCAGCCGAGGACATCGTCGCCAAGCTCAGGGCAAGGGGGTTCCGCCCCGAGGCGATGCAGGAAGAGGCCCGCAAGCCCGAAGTCGCCACCGTCGACCTCGATACCCTGGAGCACGAGAACCCGCGCACGGTCGGCTGCGAGCGCCTGTGCCTCAAGGCCCTCGACGATCTCGGCTTCGCCGAAATCCTCCACGACCTGGGCATCAAGGGCCGCGAGGGGCGCATCGCAACCGCGCTGATCGTCGCCAGGATGGTCCATCCCGCCAGCGAGCGGGAGACCAGCCGCTGGCTGCGCCACGACAGTGCGGCCGCCGAGCTTCTTCGCCTGGAAGGCGACCGCAAGGCGCTGCGTCGCAAGACGCTCTACCGCATCGGCGACCTCCTCTGGCGCCACCGGGCCGCCATCCAGCGGGAGCTGTTCAAGCGTGAGCGCTCGCTGCTCGACATCCCCGACACCATCGCCTTCTACGACCTCACCAATGTCCACTACCACGGCCACACCGACGGCGAGCTTCCCCGCTTCGGGCGCTCCAAGCAGAAGCGCGACGACTGTCCGCTGATCACGCTCGCGCTGGCGCTCGACGGCGCGGGCTTCCCGCGCAGTTGCGAGATCCTGCCGGGCAACGTGAGCGAGCCGGGCACGCTGGAGGACGCGCTGGTCAGGCTCGAGGCGGTGTGCGGCGGCACGGCGCCCAAGCCCACGGTGGTCATGGACGCGGGCATCGCCACCGAGGAGAACATCGCGTGGCTGGGCGAGCGGGGCTACGACTGGATCGCGGTCAGCCGCGGCGCCAGGCCTGCGCCGCCCGAGGGCGGGCCCGAGGCGCTGCTGATCACCAGCGCGGACCAGGAGGTGCGCGCCTGGCGCCTCGCAAGCGAGGACGGCGAGGCGCGGCTCTACGTCGTCAGCGAGGGCAAGAAGAAGGCCGAGAACGCGATCATCGGCCTGCGGAGGAACCGCTTCGAGGCGGCGCTGGAAAGGCTCCACGGCGGCCTCCCGGTCAAGGGCCGCCTCAAGCGCTACGACAGGGTGCTGGAGAGCATAGGCCGCCTCAAGCAGCGCTTCTCCGCCGTCGCCAGGCACTACGAGGTCACGGTCGAGAAGGCGGACGCCGGCCCCAACGCGGCCGCCGTCCACTTCAAGCGCAGGCCCCAATACGACGAGGCCGATGAGGGCGCGGGTGCCTATGTGCTGCGCACCAGCCACGTCGACTGGGATATCGAGACGGTCCTGCGGACGTACTGGCGGATCACGGATATCGAGGCGACATTCAGAAGCTTGAAATCCGAGCTCGGCCTTCGCCCGATCTGGCACCAGCTCGACCGGCGCATCGCGGCCCACCTGCTGATCGCCGTGCTGGCTTACCACGCCGTGCATCTGATCCGTACCCGGCTGGCCGCGCGCGGCATCCACAAGTGCTGGGCATCGATCCGCGAGAGCATGCGGACCTGGGTGCGGATCACCACGCGCCTGCGCCAGATCGACGGCACGTTGATCGTCAACCGCCAGGACACGCGCCCGGCCGCCGAGGTCGCCCAAATCTCCTCGGCGGCGGGCGTGGACCCCGCCATCCACCGCACGAGGACCCGCCTGACGAGCTGACAGAATCTCACAAAATGTGGGGCCATGTTGGAATCGGCCGAGAGAAATATCGTGTCAATGCAACACGTTAAAGGATGGGGCAAGCGGAAAAGTGCCAACTTGGGACGTGATCCTGAGCACCTGGATGCTGAGGCTGCTCTGGACCGCCCCGATCAGGCTCTCGATGTGCCAGGCGCAGACGCCGCCCAGCATGTGCATGGCGGCGCGCCCTGCGCTGCTTCCCGGAACGCCGTCCGCGGCAGCCCGCAGCACGAAGACGCCACGCAGGAAGGCCAGGACGCCGACCCAGCCGACGATGGTGAACACCGCTCCCAGGAGCGCGTCGTAATCGGCCCCTCTCTGCGAGTGGTGGCCGAGGCTGGCGGAAGCCGCCGTTCCATGTCCGAACAGGCTCTCGCCGCCCGCACTCAGCCACGAGGGGAAGCTGACCATCACGAGGCAGAGCAGGAAGCACAGCGCGGTGCCTGCGGCCGACGGTCCGTTGAAGCGGTCCTCCGAGAGTCGCAGCAGGCGCGCACATCCCTGGACGAAGGCCAGAAGCCCGAGCAGGTAGGAGGCGGCGGCGATCAGCCCCATGAGCGCGGGATCGAGGTCGCGCACCAGGGAGATCATCGCGCCGCCCAGGTCAGTTCCCTGCATCCGCCCTCTCCCATGCACCGGGGTCCGGCGACCCGGACGGCGCCGGCGCGAAGGGGCGGGCCACCATCACCACCAGGGGCGTGTTACGCGGGATGCGCACCGTGGTTTCCCTGGGCGCGTCCGCCATCAGGATGTCGCCGAGGGTTTGCGCCGCCGCGCCGGCGCCCGCATGGAGTGCCTCGCGCTCGCCGGTTGCCTCACGTTCGTGAAACACGGTACCAGGGCGTTCCCCTGTGCCGTCCTGCAGGGTGAGCGTCCGCGCCGGCATGGCGGCGGCCGTGAGAAAGCCCTCGGCGAAGCGCGCCGCAGCGGGCAGCAGGACGCGGGACAGGAAGTGGCGGTCGACCTCGCCCTCGATCCCGTAGCAGGCGCACTGGGGATCCACCGCCCAGGCGTCGACCGGGACGGTCCGGCCCCGCCAGGTCAGGCTGCTGAGGCGCAGCACCAGCCGCCGGCCCACACGCTCGAAGCCGCCGTGCGCCACCGCGCCGGCGAGCGGCGGCTGCAGCAGCTCCAGCACGACCGGGCCGGGATAGTCGGAGTCCACCGCATAGAGGGTGCGCGCGTAGAAGCCCTGACCGGGGGCGATATGCGGCAGGCCCGCACGATCGTGCTCCGGCCGTGACGGCTCGGAGGCCGCAGAGGTTCGTGTCGAATCGCCACCGCGCTCCGCCGGCGCCGCGTAGCGCAGGCGCACGATCGAAGGCGGGCGGGTCCAGCTTTCCAGCAGCGCGCCGACCATCGCGGCGAGGCCGTCGCCGGGGGCCGCGCTTCCGGGCCCGAAGCGGTCCACCGTCTCGTACACGGGACGGGGCCGCTCCGAAGGCCATGCGGTTTCCCGGCTGGACGCTCCCCACTCCGCGTAGCCGTCTTCCGGGGCTCGTCCCGGCGCCGCGAGGGCGCCCCCGCTCTCTCCCGGCCCCTGCCCGGCACCCTGGAAGGTTGTCATGAAGGACGCGCCGCGTTGACGGGCCTGTTCCAGCCGCTGCCGGTCGCGCTCGTCCAGCGTCCTTCCGTACTCCGGCGACACCGGATCCTCGGGGTTCAGCCTCAAGTCCCGGTTGTCGGGGAACTGGGCCGACGCGGGTGCGGCGCAGGTCAGCGTGCAGAGGGTGGCCAGCACAGCCGCTCCGACGAGCCGCCTTGCGTTGCCGATCCGGCCGTTGATTCCGGTCGCGTTCATCGCCGCTCTCCTCCGTTCTCGAGTTCCGGGAACTTCTCCTCCCAACGGAACGTGAGCCGCGTCTCGCGCCCGTCCCGGCTCACCAGGGCGTAGGGCACGTCGGGCAGGCGGTAGGCCCAGCGCCCGCCGGCGCCCCGCTCCGCCGCCCACGGCCCCGGCGAGAGCAGATGCGCGCGGCTCACAAGCAGCAGGTCGCCGTCAAGCCGCCATGCGCGGTCGTCGGCACTGCCGCCCTCGATCGCGAGACGCTCCGCGCCCTGCGGCGCGATCCCGCCCAGCAGGTCCAGAAGCACCGCGTCCCCGGCGTGGAATCCCGCCCCGGTTGCGGAGCCCGGCACGGCGTTGGGGCCGGGAAGCCCCAGCCTGATCTCGACCCGGAAGTCCGCGTCGGCCCCTCCGCCCCGCAGGCTCGCCACCACCGGCTCAGGCAAACCGCGCAGCTTGACCACTGCATTGCCGTGCAGGGCGCGCGTCTGCGGGGCGAGATAGAAGAGATGCTCCGACCGTCCGCCGGCCTCATCGTCCGCCCCGGCCGTTCCCGGCACGAAGCGGTCGTCGAGCAAGACCTCCTCGATCGGCCAGGGCGCGCCGGTGGCGTCGGTAAACGCGACCGCCGTCACGTAGCCCTTGCGCACCGCGATCGCGGGGATCGCGCCCTCGCCGGGAGAGCCGATGCGTACCCGCCGGATGCGCCCCTCGGGCGGCGGATCCGCCGCCAATGACGCTGCCCCTTGCGTCTCCCGCAACAGCCGGCCCAGCGCCTCGATCTGGTCCGCCGTGAACGGCATCGCCGCCCGGCCCTCGCGCGCGACCTCGTCGTCTGTCGCAGCGTGCTCCATCCACAGGGGATCGTCCTGGCCGGCCTCGCCGCCGCCGTTCCAACCGTCATCGGCGGAGACCGATGCGACGGGCGCGGCAGCCAGCATCACGGATGCGGCAAGAGCGGCCCTTACGGTGCGTCTTCTCATTGCACCGGCCTCCTCTTGTCGGCGATCAGCTGCGCGATGCCGATGCCAGCAGGCCGCTCGGAGAGCGGCACCCGCATCACCAGCACACGCGCCAGAAGGTCCTGGCTGACGCTCCGCGCGCCCGCAGAGAAGGTCACCAGAAGGGGAAACTCGATGGCCCAGCCGAGGCGCCCCTCGAACCAGCGCGTCTCCGTCACCACCGGCGCGCCCTGCGCCACAGCCGACGCCACCTGCAGGTTTTCCCTGAGCCGATCCAGGAACAGGCTCTCCTCCAGCCCCGCCAGGAAGGACTCGTAGCCCTCGTCGGTGAAGCTCTCGCGCACCGAGGCAAGCCGGAGCCGCCAGTCGTGGTGGCCGAGGGTGAAGGCCTCCATCACCGCCGACACCGTCCAATTCCTGAGCGCCGCGTCGGACATGATGGGCTCGTCGAGCGGCGTCAGCGGCACCAGCCTGCCGTCAGGCGTCGCGGCCACGGTGATGTAGACGGTGGAGTGCAGGGCGATGTACCCGGCGAGCGCGGCGACGGTCAGCGCGTTGCAGAGCAGCAGCCATGCGGCGGCCTCGCGCCAGCCGTGGTGCTGGTCACGGTGGAAGGCGAAGCGGTTGACCGCCTGCCTTACGGCGCGAGCGCGTTCACTCATGGCGGAGCGCCCCCAGCCAAGCCTCTATATCGTCGATGTCTCCCACCCGGTGGCTGACTCGACCGTCGCGCGCCCGCCACGCGATCAGCGGCACGGCGCCGGCACCCCACGCGTCGAAGAGGGCGTTGGTGCGCGCAATGCGGCGGCCGCCATCCGGGCTCGCCGGTCCGGCCGCCCCCTCGAACCAGGCCAGGGCGGGATCAACGGCGGAGGCGATGGCGGCGGCCTCTTGCGCGGAGGCGGCGCCCATCACGCCGACAGGCACGACATGGAGTTGCAGGCGCCCGTCGAGCGCCAGCCGCGCGAGACGCGCCACCGCCGCGCGCGACCAGCGGCATCCGGGATCGGCGAATACAGCGACGGGCGGACCGGCGCGGCCGAGCGTGAACCCGAACGCAGAGACCGACCGCTCGAACAGCGCTTCGACGCCCGGCACGACTGCGTCGTCGGCGTACCCGTGCGCGAGTTGAGCCTCGTCACCAGACGGAGGCTCGACGCCATGCGATTCGCCGGCGATGGAAACCTCGCCGACCGGGGTGACCGCAGTTGCCGGCCTCACGGCAACCGTCGCGATGCCGTCACCGTCCTCGCTGCGCGCGGCTGCGATCTGGCGTCCGGTGAGCAGGGCCCCGTCAGGCCCGTAGAGGAGGCCCGCGACGGCATGGCCGTCGGGCGTGACGTAGAGCCCGTACGCGTCGCCTTCCGCCAGCTCCACGAAGTGGCCCGAGAGACCGCCGCGCTCGCCCAGGTCCGTGACCTGTGCGCCGTTGGCGCGCAGCGCGGCGACCACAGGCAGCTCGTGGGAGCTGCGGGCGCCCGGCTTCGCATGGGCACCGGGTACCGCTGCGTCATGCGCCGCCGCCTCATGCGTGGGCGCACCATGCCAGGAGAGGGCCGGGATCAGCAGGAACGCGAGCGTTGCGGCAAGGGCGTTTGCGCGCTTCATCGGCCGTCTCCCGCAGGACCCATCCCGCTTGATCTGTGCATGACCGCGAGCGTTCGCCCGCCCGGCCTCATCTCGCCCGCCGGCGGGTGCGGCAGGTGGGACAATGCGGAGAACAGGTCCATTGCCGCCTCATCGAACGAGCCCTCGAAGGCCCGTCCCTCGTGCAGCCGGTAGCGGCGGTCGGTGAGGAACGTCACCTCGATGCCTGCGCGCGCTCCCCATCGGCCCAGGGCCTCGCGCAGCATCTCGCCGGCGCGCACCTGCCAGAGGCCGGCGGAGCCGCTCTTCTCCAGCGGCTCGGCATCGGCGTATCTGGGTGCTGCCACCCAGCGGGGTGCTGCCACCTGGAGGGGTGTCTCCCCGCGGTGAGCGTCGATTCCGTCCGTGTGCGTCTCGGCCTCCTCGGGTTCGCCGCCGGTCTCGTCGCTCCCGCGATCGTTCCTCTCCGTTGCCGCCTCATGGACGGCCGGTGCGTGGTCCTTCCCGCTCTCGGCTGCAGCAGCGGGTTCGCGGGGCGGCACGTAGAGGAAATCCGCCTCTGCAGGGGAGGTCATGGCCGCGACCGAGACGGCCATCGCCATGGCGTTTAGCGAGACGCGCATCGACATCGCCGTCGAGACGAGCGTCGAGATGCCGGGCATCGAGATGCTGGGCATCGAGATGCTCATCCGAAGTCGACGAAGCATCGGACGCGGCGCGCGTGCAGCGCGGGACGCTCGCCGGCGGAGCGTGCGCGAACCGCCCTGAGCGCCGCGTGCAGCCGGTAGCCCCTGGCTTCCGCGATCCGCAGAGCCGCCACCGCAACCACGGCCGCGGCCGTCGACCACCACGCCGGCACGAACAGCCAGACCGTCAGCAGCACCAGCAGGCGCGCGTCCATGAAGTAGAAGCGCACCGGCCGCATCGTGTCCCGCCAGGGAGCCTGCCGCCCATCCATGTTTCGTTCTTTCCATCAGTACAAATCCTGCGATTGCTTGCGTCGGCGGCCACCGGTCGGCGGCCCTGCCGCCGTGGCCGCCAGCCGGCGCCGGTCGGCCTCTGAGATCCGTCCGTCGCGAAACGCCCGCTCGGCGCTCGCCGCGAGATCGTTCCCCGTGTCCCGCACCGCTTCGGCGATCAGCGCCGACCAACGCTCCAGCGGCGCTTCCATGAGCGTGGCCTTCAACGCGCCGTCGAAGTGCAGCCACTCCCGGATTGCGGTGCGCCCACCCGCAGGGGTGCGCCCGCCCGCAGGGTTGGGCAGCAGCACCTGGGTGACCACCAGGGTCATGACGTCGACCAGCGCCACGCCGCGCTCGTGGCGCTCTTCCGCCGGGAACTCCGCCAATAGCCGCCGGATCGCGGCGGCTACTCCCACGGTATGGGCGGTTGCGAACACCGCGATACCGAAGTCCGCAGCCCGGATCACCGCTTCCACCGTCTCCCGGTCCCGCGCCTCGCCCACCACGACAGCGGCAGGCCGCCGCCTCAGGCTGGCCCTCAGGCCGTCCGCGAAGCTCGGGAAGTGGCGCGGCACCTCGGAGGACGACATCAGCGCCCCGTCGCCGGCGATGCCGTCGAACACGAACTCGATCGGCGCCTCGTAGGACTGGATGCGGCCTGCACCGCTCTCCAGCAGCCGCCTGGTGCCCGCCGCGAGCAGGGTGGACTTGCCCGAGCCCGGTACCCCGGTGACCAGAGTGAGGCCGCGGCAGAGGTCCCAGGCTTCCACGATCTCAGGCTCGATGCTGAGCTCCCCGAAGGTGGGCGGGCTGTCGGGGAGCACCCGCATGGCGACGTTGATGCCGAAGCGCTGCTGCGCAAGCACTGGCGAGAGGTTGCAGCGGAAGCGCCGGAACTCCCGGGGGCCGGAGGCAACGGCGTAGGAGCAGTCGATGGGCTTGCCCGAGCGCAGGATGCCGTCTGCGGTGCTCCCACCCGAAGGGGTGCTTGCATCCGAAGGGATGCCGTCGAAGATGCGGGCGCAGAGCCTGTTCATCACGACGCCGTCGAGACGCGCGCCGGTGGCCCGGCGCAGCACCCCGTCGATCTCGACGAAGGCGGGGGAGCCGGTCTGGAAGGCGATGTCGGAGGCGCCGAGATCGGCGGCCCAGAGCAGGAAACGGTCCAGCCCCGCGGCCGGGAAGGCGTGATCGGCGTCCGGCCAGAGATCGTTCATGGCGTGCCTCCGCCCGGAGGGGTGTTCCCACCCGAAGGGGCGTCTCCGTTCGATGAGATGTAGGGAAGCGCCTTCCACTGCTGCGGGCGCAGCTCGAAGCGGGCGGCGGGGCCGAGGGCGGCACGGATCTCGTCGATGCGAACGAGACGCCCGTGGCCGCTCGACGCCGTATGCGTGGTCTCGAGAGAAGGTGCCGAGACCATTCCTGCCAGGCTGGCGCGGTGCCACAGCACGAGGCCGGTGAACGTCCGGTTCAGGCGCTCGAGATCGGCCGCGAAGATGTCGTCGGCAAGCGCCGTGCCCTTTGCCCAGCCCTGGCGCAGCCAGCCGCGCCATTGCCGGGCCTCGGCCTCGCCCCGCGGGTGCAGGACCGCTGCAGGCACTTCCGCTTTCGGCCATTCCCGCACAAGGTAGTCGCGCCAGTGCGGCACGGCGCTCACGATTCTCTCGGGCTCGACGATTCGGATCACACGGCGCGCGCTTGCCGCGCGGGCGCCGTCACGGCCGAGCCGGAAGGCACGGTCGGTCTCCGCCAGCACCGGCGGCATCACGGTGAAGCCGTCCCTGTGCAGCACCAGGTCGCGGAAGCGGTAGACGGAGGAGAGCATGCGCCCATGCCGTTCCAGCATGCCGGCGATCTCCCAGCCCCGCTGCGCCAGTCCGGCACGCGAGCCGAAAGCCAGCGCGGCCGCGCGCATGGCAGAGAGCCGCGCCTCGCCGGCAAAACCAGTTAAACCCCCTGGTGCCCCGCCATCGCCGCCCCCGGCCTCCGGCATCTCTGCGTGGAGCAGCGCATCCAGGGTGGGCGGCGGCGTTTCCTCACCGAAGGCGATATCCGCACCGAGGCAGAGAAGCGCCAGAAGCAGGAAGCCGAAGCGGGTCATGAGCCGCCGCTCCCCGCCGCCCCGTCGCGGCGCGGTCCTGTCCAGTCGAGGCGCACCGTCCGCCTGCCCGCATCCACTGCGAGCGTCGCGGCATTGCCGGCCTGCAGGCCGGTGTCCCGCAGCACCTCGATCAGGGGCTCGTCCCGGGCGCTGACGGAGACCATGACCGGCCGCGCCGGCTCGGTGCCTGCGATGACGAAGCGGTAGCCCGCTTGTCGCGAGAGGGTCTCGGCCAGGGTCTCGACCGGGCCGATCCAGTCCACCGTCACCCTGTGCTGCAGCGCAGGGGGCACCGCCACCGGCACGTCCGGAACAGGCGGCGGTGAGTCCGCCGCGCGCATCATGGCGAGCGCGGTCAGCGCCGCTTCCGCGCGTTCCGCCGCCTCGGCAAGCCGCATCCCGGCAGGGTCCGGCTGCCACTCGACATTTTGCCGAGCAGGCTCCGGGACAGGGCCAGATCCGATGCTCAGGGCGGCGCAGCCCCCGGTGAGCGCCGTCACCAGGCCGACCGCGAGCAGGTGAGCGATGCGGGGGCCGTTCATCGGAGCGCTCCTGCGAGTTCGATCACCAGGTGACGGTTGGGCTCGTGGGCGAACGCCACCAGGGAGCGCCGCGTCGCCGGCGCCGCCAGGAGCCCGTCCACGGCGTCGAGGAAGCCGCCCTCGAAGACGGCATCGGCGCGCACGGCATAGTCGCGCCGGGGCGTCCACACCACCGACCAGCCGGCCAGTGCGCCCCAGTCCTCGAGCACCGCGCGCAGGGTCCCATGCAGCTCGCGGTCGATGTGCCAGGCTGCGGTCGCATCGCTGCCTTGGCCGGTTGCCGCCCCTTTGACCTGCCGGACGGGCCACTCGGTGCCCGGCGTGCGCTCTTCGACGTCGTGGTAGCGGTAGAAGACCACCGCCTCCTCGATCCAGGCCCAGCCGTAGCCGGTACGCTCCGCCACGAGGTTGAGCAGGCCGGGCAGCGTCCCTTCGAATGCGAGACGCACACGCGGGGGATCGGGCTGCCGGACGGCGCCGCCGGCAACACGCGCGGGCCGCTCCTCGACCTCGACCGGGACGCCCGCCAGCGTGGCGACGCGCTCCGCGACCGCCGCGAAGGCCAGCGGCTCGGGCTCGTCGATCGCGACCGTCCTCTTCGAGAGCGAGGAGGGCAACGGCAGGCGCACCGGCGCGAGCTCGGAGGCCGCGAGCATGGGGATCCGGGAAGCCGCTCCATCCTGCTGTGCCGGATGCGGCGGCGGGAGCGGTATCTCCGGCTCGTCCGCGGCGAGCGCGCCGCCGGCGTTCACGAACAGGAACACCGCCATGGCGCCGGCCACCATGCCGGGCCCGAGGGGGCAGTAGCCCCGGAGGAAAGAACGGCCCCGGCGGCGCTGCAGGCAGGCGCGATGCAGCAAGGACAGGGCCGCACCCGCCAGCAGCGCCCAGCCCAGCCCGAGAGGGCCGAGCACGAAGCCGAGGCCGCCCAGCATCATCGCATCGCCGGGGAAGAGGGGCCAGCGCCGGCGGCGCAGCTGCGCCGTCGCGATCGGGATTGCGACAACGAGGGCACCCAGCGCGGCCCCTGCGGGGCCGGTCCAGAGCGGACCTGTCTCGGCGGGTCCGAACAGGCGCCAGAGCAGGCCCGCGCCCACCAGCGCCAGCACCAGGCGCGGGTCCACGATCGCGCGGCGGCCGTCCACCACGGCCACTGCCGCCATCGCCATCAGCACAAGGACGATCAAAATGAGGTCAATCGCGGTCATGGCTGTCTTCCCTGCGTGGGGTGCCGAAGGTGGCGGGCAGCAGCGGACACCACGCGCCAAGCGCAGGCTCGGCGCAGAGCGCGGCAGCGAGGAACACCGGAGCCTCGCCACCCTCCCTTCGACCCCGGTTCCAGGCGAGCCTGTTCCAGGCGAGCAGCGCTGCCTGCGCGTGCCTCAGCGCGGCGAGCGTCGCGATCTCCTCGCGCAGCGTCTCCATCGCCGTGAGCGCCCGTTGCCTGAGCGCCGCAGCGGAATCGAGGGCCGGGCCGGCGGCAGGCTGCGCTGTACCGGGGTGTTCCCCCATACCAGGGCGATCCCCTGCACCGTGGTGTTCCCCTGGACCAGGGCGATCCCCTGTACCGGGGTGTTCCCCCGTACCGGGGCGTTCCCCTGTGCCGTGCGTACCGATGCCGGCAGGCACGGCCGGCCGGCCCTCCCCGATGGCACCGGCAGGCATCGTCACGGTCTGCGCCATGGCGTCCGGGACCCAGAGGCACGCAGCCAGAGCAACGGCGGTCGGCAGGAAGGCGAATCTCATCCTCATTGGCTTGCCTCCTCAGCACCCCGTGCAGCGTCCGACGGTGAGGCGGCTGAAGCCGGCCTGCGCCGCGTCGACGCGTCCCGTCGCCCGCACCGCCCGTGCCGTGGCCCCAGCGGCGGCAACCTCCGTCGCCGTCACCGCCCGTGCCGTCATGCTGCCGCTCTGCAGGTTGGTGAGCGAGGCGCTGCCGGCGGCCACGGTGCCGCGTGCACCGATGGAGCCCGCCGTCACCGCGCCCTGCGCCGTCAGGCTCGCCGCCCTCAGGTCGTGCGTGACCGCAAGCGAGCCCGCCGTTGCCGCGCCAGTCACCCGCGCGCTCTGCGCCGTGACGCCGGCCGCCACCTCGGCCGACCCGGAGACGGTCAGCGCGCGGCCCACCATGAGGTCGGCCGTCACCGTGAGCCCGCCGCCCACGGTGAGGTCGCTCTCCAGAGCCAGCGTGTCCGCCTCCACGGCGTTCGCGCCCGTCAGGTCGTTGCCGCCGAGGTCGAGATCGGTCTCCATGCGGTTGGCATCGGCAAAGCCCGGCACCGCGACGCGATAGAGCTGGTCGCCGTAGACGGCGCGGTGATCGAGGCGCCTGAGCGTCGCCAGCGCGCCCGCTTCGGGGGCGCCGGCGAAGGCGGCCTGGAAGGAGCGCATGTCAGCGTCCACGGCCGGGCCCGTCAGGCGTTGCGGGGTGTCCGGGAGCACCACCCCCATCCTGGCGCTGCCGCCCGCCCCGAAGAGTGCCGATGCGGGCACCTCGGTGGACCCGGGCGTTCCCCCGCCTGCCGGCACGGTCTGTGTTACCAGCAGGTCGATGGTGTCCGTGCCTGCCGCGAGCATGAGCACCCGGTAGCCCCGGCCCATGGCGCCCATGTCGGCGAAGCCTGCGGGCAACGCACCGGCACCGCGCAGGGTTGCCAGCGTGAGCTCGGCGGAGCCGCCGCCGAGGGTGGTCAGCATCGCGGGGAAGCGTCCGCTGACGTGGCTCGCGGCGGCATCGGAGAGCACGCCAAGCTGGCGTGCGGCGAGGCGGGCGCGCTCGTCCATTGCCCTGTTCTCGAAGAACAGGGCGGCAGCCAGCACCATCGCACCGAGCAGCCCCAGCGCCAGCAGCGACCCAAAGAGACTCAGTCCGCGACTCAACCTCAGGCTCCGTCCCCGGCTGTGCCCAGGGCTCCGGCTGGGGCTCGGACTCCACGACGGGCGGCCCGGCCGTGTCGTGCGCAAGGTCAGCATCCGCCGCAGCTCCCGACGGAGAGCGCGTCGATGGACGCATCGGGGCCGTGCAGGCCCGTGGAAGAGATTCGGCCCGCGCGCACGGTTCCGCTCGCCGTCAGCATCTCCCCCGCCAGCGACTGCGCCGACGATGAGCCAGAGACGGAGGTCGTGCCGGCCACGGCCAGGGTGTCTGCCGTCAGCGCCCCGGCGGCCGTGACCGAAGCCGCTTCGAGACGGCCGCCCACGTCGGCCGAACCCGCCGACACCGGCCCCGCTACCGCACGCCCCACCAGTAGATCGGCCGATACCGTGAGCGATACCGTCGCGAGAGAGCCCGCCTCGAGCGATCCCGCCTCCAGGCCCGCCGCGTATGTATCTCCGGTCACGGCACCGCTCCCCGCCGCCTCCGCATCGCGCGAGATCGAGGCCGTGAACCCGTCGGCGTCGGCGATGCCGGTGACATCGTTCCCGCCCGCATTGAGCGCGGTCTCCATGCGGTTGAGGCCCGGCCGGCCGGGCTGCGCGCGCCGGTACAGAACCGCGTCCACGTAGCGCAGCCCGGCATCCGCGGTGACGTAGAGCCCGTCCGGCGCAAGGCTCCTCCCGAGCGCGCCCTCGATGGCGGGCACGTGAGCGGCCATGACCGTGTCTGTGCTGCCGGCTTCCGCGAGCGCGGCAAGACCTGTGGCAATCGCGCCGCTCCGCAGTGCCGCAGCCGCCTCCGCGCGTGCCGGCTCCAGGACGCCGAAGGCCATCGCCACGGGAGGGAGTCCCGCCTGGCCGCGCCCGTCGTCCATGATTCCGACCGCAAAGGCGGCGTCGCGGCCCGCCCGCTCGGGTAGACCCGGCGGCACGGCGCCGAAACCCCGCAGCTCGGCAGGCGTCAACACGAAAGAGCGCTGGACCGAGAGGCGTGCAGCAAAATCCTGTTCCTGGCTCGCCCGGTGCGCCGCCAGCACCCACGCGCCGAACACCCGGCCCGCCTCGAAGGCCGACGCCATCTGCCGTGCCGCATGCTGGGCCGCGTAATGGGCCGCAAGCCCTGTCCCGGCCAGCGCCGCCAGCAGCAGCACCGCCACAAGCGCGCCCGCACCGCAGCGGTATCGGCGGATCGGCTGCATGCTGCGCATATCCACGCTGCGCGTGGTCATCCGAAGCGGACTCATCCGAAAGTGAATCCGATATCGTTGGCGCCGGCGCCGTCGTCGCAGCTGGCGGTCACCTGCGCCACCGTCACCGGCGAGGCCAGGGTCGTGCCGTTGACCGTGATCGAGACGATCCCCGCCCTGGCGCGGGTGCGCCCCGCATAGGCGTCCCCCAGCGCCGCGCAGACCTCGTCGTCGACATCGTTGAAGACGATGCGGAACTGGTTGGCCGCCCCGCCGGGGCCGCCGGTCACGCTCACCAGGCCGCCGAAGGGGTGGCGGATCTGCACCGTGCTCCCGCTCACCATGCGCGCGCTGTCGGGAATGCCGCCCCTGCGGTCGATGGTGGCGATGAGGTCGGTGTTGGTGCCGTATGAGGGTGCGCCGGCGTAGACGCTCTCGACGTTGGCGCGCAGCCGGTTGAGCAGGGTGAGCGCCTCGGAGCGGTTGGCGGACTCGCGGGCGGCGTTGTAGAGGCCCACGGCCCCCACGATGGCCACCGCAGCCAGCGTCAGTCCCAGCAGCACCCCGAAGAGGCTGAAGCCCCGCCGATAACGCTTTTGGCGCAGACGCCGCAGGCGCCCCGAAGCGAGCCCGGCAGCACCCCGTTGCCTCAGCCCCGGTCTGTCGAGGGCCTGGTTGCTGTCGCCGATGGTTCCGTCCATATCTCTTTCCTCCGTCAGTACCGGGCGGCCTGTTCGAGGATCGAGAACATCGCGTCGATGCCCGAGCCCATGACCAGTGCCGCCACGATCAGAAGCGTTCCGTTGAGAAGGGCCGCGCGGGCGCGCAGCAGCTCGTCCGAACGCCCCACCCAGCGCTCCACGAAGCGCGCGAGCTTCCTCTCCCACCCCGGCGCCCCGTCCAGCGCCGCCACCACCGGAACCAGAGAGGGGTCGGGGAAGCCATGGCCGGCCAGCACCATGCTGCGCCCGAGGCCGACACCTCGGGCCATGTACCCCTGGATCGCCGCGATGCGGTGGCGGGCGTAGGGGGAGGCGGCGCGCTTGAGCGCCTCGAAGGTGCGGTCGTTGACGTCGATGCCCGCCGCCAGGAACTCCATGGTCACGAACAGGAAGGCGGAGCCGGTGAGCGTGCGGTAGAGCGAGAAGGGGGCGATCCTGTCGAGCAAGGTGCGCCCGGGCCCGGTCCAGGCCACCATCGCCACTGTGACGGCCACGACGAGACCGAGGAGCGTGGCGCCGAACACAAGGGTGTTGGCATTCAGCCAGACGGAGACGCTGCGGAAGAGGCGTGCGCCGGAGCCCCACTGCTCGGGCGGGCTCACGCTCTCGATGACGGGGATGAAGTGCCCGCCGGCGGCCCAGAGCATCAGGATCAGACCCAAGGCCAGCACGATGGGCATGGCCAGCGCCTTCCAGACCGCCGCGATCTGGCGCTCGCGCATCTCCGCGACGCGGGCGGCGGCGGCGAACAGCATCGCGGCATCGACGCGACCGTAGGCGTGGAAGATCATCGCCTCGGAACCCGGCAGACTGGCGGCAATGGCGTCCGCGAAGCGGTCCTCCAGCAGCGCCCTGCGCCAGGCCCCGAGAAGCTGCGCCCTGCCGTGCTGCCCCTGGTCCTT
This sequence comes from Alphaproteobacteria bacterium, assembly GCA_965207055.1. Taxonomy (GTDB): domain Bacteria; phylum Pseudomonadota; class Alphaproteobacteria; order UBA828; family UBA828; genus WTGU01. Next base: position 353,932 of record CBDBLP010000003.1, read on the forward strand.
CGCGGCCTGCCCGGCAATCTCCAGCGCGCGCTCCAGGGAGAACCCGGCGTCAAGCAGGTCGGCGACCATGCGGAAGACGTCCACTCGTGCCTTGCGCCCGAGCAGGAGCGTGCCCGCGACTTTGCGTGCAAGCCGGCTCACGGAGCGCCCTCCTTGCCGATGGAGAGCGCATCCGGATCGACGGCCGCCGCCTGGACGGTGCGCGCGCCCTTGCGCAGCGCATCGAAGGGGTCCGCTTTGCCCGCCGCCACCAGCGTCCAGATGCGCTCACCCATGGGGGCGCCGCCCATATGGCTCACCCAGTGATCCCATGCGCCCGCCGGATCGCGCTGACGCACATAGGAGAGGTAGGGGGCGTCGGGGCGGATCGTCTCGGCGATTGCAGTCTGGCGGGCGTAGCCGTTCCAGGCCTTGCCCGCGACCGCGCTACGGTCCTCGCGGTTGCAGGCCTCGCAGCCCTGCGGGTTGCGGAAGCGCACCAGCGGCCAGTTTCCGAGATGCCGGCCCAGCCAGTCAGGCACCGCCTTGCCTCCCGACGGCTCCGCGAGCGCGCAAGCCTCGCAAAGCCAAGGCAGCAGGGTCTGCTTCATCAGCAGCTCGATGTTTCCGGGCTTGCACACCTCGGCGGTGCCCACGCCCATGTCGAGCAGCCGGAACAGGATGGCGTTGGCGGAGTGGACATGGATCGTGGTCCACACTTGGTGGCCAGTGTCGATGAACTGCAGCACCTGCCGCGCTGCATCCGCGTCCCTGATCTCGGACACCATCCCCGACGCCGGATGCACCCGGCAGAAGTGCATGAGCGCGTCCCTGAAGTGCCTGCCGCGCTCCTCGCCGGAGCCCGTGGTGGGAACCGCGATCTGCACCGCACCGGGGATCGGGTACTCCACCGGGTCCTCGATGGTGACCACGTTGAGCTGGCCCTGCGCCTCTTCCATCTGCAGCGCGAGGTTGGTGGCCAGCGTGGTGGACTTGCCGTCCCCCGCCGTGCCGCCGAGGAAGATGCCGCCCCTGAGAGACATGCGGATCTCCGAGAACAGCGCCGCCTCCTCAGGTGAGAAGCCGAGGCTCTCGAGGGTGGTGCCCTTCTCGATACGGTCGCGGTAGAAGAGCCGCGCAAACAGATGATCGCCGTCGGGCTCGTGGGGTCCGCGCTGGCAGCGCAGCGCGGACACCGTGGCTGGCAGCGGCACCTGCCCTCCGGCGCGGACGGAGAACCCCTGGAAGGCGCTTCTCTGGTAGGAGGTCTGTGCGGAGCCTTCGTCCTTGCAGTGGAAGAGGAAGCCCATGACCTCGCGGCCCTCGTCTGCGGGCATGGGGGCCGAGAGCTGGAGCTTGCGGTCGTTGACGATGCCATGGACGCGGCAGAGGCCGCCGTCGTTCTCGAAGACGACATCGCTGGCCCTGGCGGCGGCGGCCTCCTCGAAGAGGGTGCGCACCTTGTCCGCCGCAGGGGCCTCGCCGCCCGCGGCCTCGGACTCCGACTTGCGCCAGCACGCGGCGATCTCGTCGAGGCTGGCGGTGCGCTCGATCAGGCGGTCGGGCATTCCCCTGGTGCGGCGGAGCTCCATGAGGGCGGCGCGCAGCCTGCGGTCGCTCTCGTAGCCCTCGGCGATCAGGCAGCGGCCGTCGCTGTAGACCGCGCACACCCGTCTCACCCAGTCGTCGATGGCGGGGTGACGGATCAGGGCGTCGAGACCCGCGGAAGCCGGACGGCGCGCGGAAACCAGGGCGTTTCCCTGCCGGCCCAGCCACGATGCGGCGGCGCGCTTCACCGTTCGGCTCCAGCGCCGTCCCCGTCGACGGCGGTGTGGCCACCCGACGGGGTGTTCCCGCGCGGACCGCCTGCGTCGACAGGCCGGGGCCGGTAGGGGAGGGCGGCCTCTATGGCACCGCCCACATGCACGCCCGGCGGGCGGGCGACGATGCGCGTTACCGTCACGCCGCCGGGGAGCCGGTCGCCCTCGCGCACGAACCAGGCACTCGTGCCACCGTTACCGGCGCTGCCGCTGATGCCGGCGCGCAGGTCGCCGGCTGTGCCGACGATCGAGAACCAACTGTAGACCGGGGGCTGCGGTGCAGGCGGCGTGTCCGTCTCTTCCGTCTCGGCGGGCACCGGCGCCGGGGCCGGCATCTCGATCACGCGAACCGGCGCGGACACCTTAACTATGGAGAGGTCCGCAGACCCGGTCGGGCTCGCGATCGTGCCGAGCGTCCCGGTCTCATTCTGCGCTTCGGTGAGCAGCTCTCGCAGCTCCCCCTCGAGGGCCACGATGCCGTTCACGATCTCCTGGCGCTCGCGGCACAACGCCAGCGTCTCGCGCTCGATCGCCAGCGCCGAGACCGCATCCGCCGTCTCGGTTGCCTCCGCCAGCAGCGATGCCAGCAGCGCGCGCGGACAGCCGTGCAAAACAGGGGAGCGCCCTGGTACAGGGGAACTCCCTGGCACTTCGCCGATCGGTGCTCCCGCTGTAGTCTGTCCGCCGCCGGCAGAAGCCGGGTCGGGCGTCGGTGACGGCGAGGCCCCCGTTGCCGGTCCAACCCACTCCTCCAGGGAGCGAAGCAGACGGCTGGCAGGCCGCGATTCCGCATCCGGCACGGCTGTGGCCGCTGCCGGACCCTCCTCAGTCTGAGCAGCAGCTTTGACCGGTCCGCCGGTCGTTGAACGTGCCCGACCGCGAACCTGGTCCTCGCCGGAGACACCGGGCTCTGTCTCGACGATTTCCGCGACTCCGGAAGCCGGCTCCGCGATCTCCACGAACCCTTCCGGCAGGGGCAGCGGGTCGCCGGCGTCGACACTGACCGCCGTGAGGGCGGCGGCCGCAACGAGGGCGGCGGGCGAGACGTAGCGGAGGGCGCGCGTGCTCATCGTCCGCTCACTCCGCCGCGCCGCCGGGAGCATCCGGGAAGACGCCGACATGCCGGGCCAGGTCGCGCCAGGGCCAGGCCAGCGTCTCCGCCATGCCGTCGAGGGAGACGTGGAGACGGCCCCGCGACCAGCGCCAGCGGCCGGCGATCGTGCCGCCATGCGCGTCCTCCGCCGTCACCGCGCCGCCCTCGTGGAAACGCAGGCCGATGTCGCCCATATCCCCGGAGGGCAGCGCGACCGTCCCGCCCGCGTCTGTCAGCCGGTCCGTGAACGCCATCGCGCCGTAGCGCTCTCCGGTGGGCTGCAGCGGGAAGGGATCGCCCAGGCGGTATTCCAGACGGCGCGGCAGGCGTTCCCACTGCACCGTAATTCCGGTTCGGTCCGCTATTGGCAGAAGCACCGCTGTGTCGGCTACATGCCCGTCGGCGTCGAGTCTCCAGAGCTCGTCCCCCTCGGCACCCAATGCCAACACCATCCGGGTGCCCGCCGGGGTCTCCAGGACATGGCCGTCGTTGGCGGCGAGAAAGCGCATGAGCTCAGCCGCCGTCACCGCCGGTGCGCCTGCCGCCATCGCCAGGCCGGTCGCGCCAGGAGCTCGTAGCTGCGATCCCGGCACCGCCCGCAGCGTCGCCTCGGGAGCCTGCGCGACGGCTTCTTCCATGAGCGCAGAGGTCTGCTTCACGTTGACCGGAAGCCCGGCGGGAAGATCGAGGTCCGGACACACGTCCCTCAGCGCCTGCGGCCAGCTCTCCTGTACCCAGCCGAGCGAGAGCACGAACCAGCCGGCCGGGCCGACGCTCTCGCTGTGTAGTCGGCCCGTCCCGGGGTCGTAGAAGATGGGCACGTGGCCCGTCACGTGCCCGGGATCGGGCCCGGTGCCGGCGTCGTGGTAGTTGTAGAGGGCGCGGAAGCGGGGCGAGGACACCACACGCCAACGGTCGGTGCGCGCCTGCCAGACTCCATCGAGGTGGATGCACGCCCGCGCCGTGCCGTCTGCGCCATGGTGGATACCCCAGACCAGGCCCCGGTCTCGGGCCTGCGCGGAGTTTGGACGCTCCAGGACCCAGACCCGGTCCGAAAGCAGGTCCGATAAGAACACCGCGTCGTGCGAGCTGTAGTTGGCAGGTCCAGCCAGGACCTTCGAGCTGCCCGCGCCAACCGCAGTCGCCGCCACCACAATCGCGGCGAATACGCCGAGCGGCGCTTTGCCTATCCTCATGACGCCGCTCCTGCGGCCGGCCGGAGCCAGCGCTCTTCCAAGTGCCGGACCATGTCCACGTAGATGCCGAAGGCCATGTCCCCATCGCCGGCAGCGATCGCCGCCACAGCGACATCGACGCGCTCGCCGATCCAGGCCCAGTCCTCGTGCCCCTGCGGGATCGCCTCAACGATGCGGGGCGCGATCTCGTAGTAGCGCGCCACCAGCGCCCGCCTTTCGGCGGTCTCCTGCATGTAGCCGTCGCGGAAGGACCTGAGCGCAGTCAGCGTCGGGCCGTCGTCGGCCTCCATGCCCCGCGCGCCCACCACCGCCTCGGTAAGGAAGCAGCCGCCGCCACCGTTGCCGGCACCGGGACCCACGCCCGGTCCCGAGCAGGTGCCGTCGCCGGGGCCGTCAGAGCCCTCGCCGGGCGACGGACCGCAGGTGCCGGTGCCCGGACCGCCCGTGCCCGTACCAGCCGGGCCGCCGGGCGTGATCCGCGGTGTCCTGGGTTCCGGCTGCTCGTCAGGGGTCTCGGGATCGGGTTCGTCATCGCGGAAATCGGGATCGGGCTTCCTGCCAGGAGACTCCGGATCCTCCTCGTCATCGGGGGGCTCCCCGTCCGGCTCGTCATCGGGAGGCTCGGTGACAGGCGGCACCACCCGGCTGCACCCGCTCTCGTCCGAGATCCAGCTACCGGGGATGTCCTGCAAGGTAGGCTGCGCATCCCAGGGCCACGTCGTAGACCGCGTCGTCACCGTCCGGGTCAGCACGGCCGTGCCCGAATAACCCGCAGGGCAAGCCCCTTTCGCGGTCTCGGTCCGCACCGTCTCGGTTACCTCGGCCTGCGGGAGCGCCGGCGCCTGCCCCTCCCAGCAGCTCGTCGAGACGAACTCCGGCGTGCCCCACGAGACCCCGGCGGCCGTCACCGTCTTCTCACGCCGCCAGATCTCCTGGCCGGTCATCTCCCGGTCGTGCGGCGGGCCTGCGAGCCAGCTGCACTCCAGCGTGTAGTGCTCCCACTCGCTGTAGTCGGCGCGGCAGTCGTCGATCGACACCTGCCAGGAGCCCGTCGCGGGATCGCCCTCCGCATCGCCCCGGCCGTCGAGCGTCTGCCAGACTTCCCGGGTCATGGTGCGGCCCCCGCCGTGGGTGCCGGCGGGGCAGTCCTCCACGGTGCGTTCGTGGGAGATTGTTTCGCGCAGATCGAGGTGTGGGTCGCGCACCGTGCCTGCGAGCGCCACCCGCCCCGAGGGAAGGGGAGCGCCGAAGGACGAATCCGACAGGCATGCCGGCAAGGCCACATCAGGCCGGCCCGCGGTTCCTTCGGCTGCGCTTGTGCCTGAGGCACCCGTGAGCCAGTGCAGGGCAGCGAGACCGCCAGCCAGGGCGTTCCCCTGGCCGGCATAGAGGTGGGGCGCTACCTGCACCGAGCGCTGATCGCGGCCCACGCCCTTGAGGACCTCGGGCTCCATGTAGACCAGCAGGGTGTTGTCGCAGTAGCGCGCCCGCACCCCGCGTTCCGTCCACGCATCCAGCCAGCCGGTCTCTGCCGGCGGCACCGAATCCGACCAGCGCGTGGGCGCAGCCGAGTGCCGCAGGATGTGATCCTCGAGACGCCGCCAGGCTTCGGAGATGGCCCGTGCATGGGCCAGCGCCTCCTGCCGGTAGACCGACTCGTCCTCCTGCGCGGCTGCCGGTGCTGCCAACATCGGCGCCACCACCCCCGACACCGCTGCGTGAATGGCAATCCCCATGGCGAACGCGCTCGCGCCCGCCATGAAGCGCGTGCCGGGGAGTTCCCCCGTCCGCAGATGCCGCCGGGCGCATCGTGCTCCCCTGCTCATGATCCAGAGCCTCCGTCGTTGGCTGTGTGGTTGACCGCGCTTCTGGCTGCATCACCCGCCGTGCCGGTGGCCGCGCCGCTGACCGGGTCGGTGGCTTCGCCTTCCAGCTCCGCTGGTGGCTGAGCCACTGGCTGAGTCACTGGCTGAGTCATCTGTTCGAAGCGTTCGCGCGGCATGGAGAGCGGCGAGATCCGCCGCCCTTCGAGCAGCCATTCGCCGGCACCGCCCCGGGTGAGCCGCACGAGCTCGAGCCCGGGCACGGCCTCGATGGCGTCCGCGAGCCGGAAGGGTACGCGCCGGGTCGTGACGCGCAGCTCGACGCCGTCGCCCTGCGCGGGGTATTCGATGCGAGCGGCGCGGGCGCCGAATTGCCTATCCACCGCCTCGCGGAAGTCGAGAAGGGAGGGAGGAGAGGCGTCGGAAAGCCGCAGCACCGGCGCGAGCGGCATCGCCGCCCAGGCCCGGTCACCGGTGACCGAGGCCGCGTACCAGAGCGAGAGATGCGCCTCTGCGATGCGCCGGTGCAGGGGCTCGGGACGACCCGAACCCAGGCGCCAGCGCACCGTGAGCACCGCCCGGTCCTCGAGCTCCGGCCGCACGCCGATGAGCGAGAGGTCAGCGAAGCGGCCCTCGCAGGACACCCTCTCCGTGCGCCATGCCGGCATGTAGGGTGGGTGCGCCATGAGCGCCTGCCGGCAGCCCGCGAGCAGCGCGCCCGCATCCAGCACCGCCGTCACCGGCGGCTCCACGGGTTCCTGCTCCGCCTCCACCACCCGCTCGGGCCCTGCGATGAGGGTCCAGAGCGTCTCGCGCTGCGTCCACACGAAGGCGGCGCCCGCCACCATGACGGCCAGTGCCAGAAAGCGTCCCACCTTCGGCAAGCCGAGCACCGAGAGCGGTGCAGCCGCAAGCCGCATGGCGGGATCGTCCACAAGCGACGCGGGGTCGATCTCCGTGACCTCGCCCTCCACCAGCCCCGGGGTCGCATGGAGCGCCCAGCCCACGGGGGAATGCCCCGGTCCAGCGGAACTCCCTGATACGGGGGAACGCCCCGGTCCAGAGGAACTCCCTGGAACGTCGCGCGAGCGCTCGAACGCATCCAGCGCCGCCGCCCGCTCGGAGAACACCTCGTCCCCGTCGGCGAGGAAGGCCCCGTCCCGGGCCTTTACCAGCGCAAGCCGGCCGTCATCGGCCTCCACCAGCGCCATCCAGGTGGGGGTATCAGGGAGTTCCCCTGTGGCGATATGCGCCTGCAGCGATGCCGCGAGGCTCGGGCATGCTTGCGGGCTCTCCTCGTCCGCCGCGTAGCCGGTCTGCCCGCCCCAGTGAACGTGCCAGGGACGCTTGAAGGCCCGCGCATTCCGCGCCACCGAGGCCGTCCCGCCGCGCTCCAGCCAGTAGAGCCCGGCCGCAAAGCGGTGCCCGCCTACGGTCAGCACGCTCACGGATAGTCTCCCCGGGGCGGAGACCCATCCCGGTCCAGCTCGACCCCGTGCACCTGCGCGATGCCGAGCGGCGCGCCCACCTCGGCCGCGATCAGCAGCACCCGCTCCTCGCGCACCAGCCGCGCGCTGCGCCCGCCGAGGGGGGCGGGAAAGTCTGCGTCGATGCTGCCCTGACGGTCCGACACCGCGCCCCGGTCGCTGAACCCCGTCACCATCAGGGTCTCGCCGTGCGCGATCTTCCGCGTCACCTGCACCGCCCGCCCGCCGTAGGCCGGAAGCTGGATGGTGTGACCGTCGGTGGTGAAGGTGGTAAAGCGCGGGCGGTCCCTGAGACTCGCCGAGAGACGCACCAGCACCTCGTCCGGCCCGGTGATGCGCGCGAGATAGGAGAGCGCGAACCCCGACGACACCGTGCCCGGCACAAGCTCGGTCTGCGCCACGCCCTCTCCGGCCGTGGTCCTGAGCTCCTTGAGGTAGGCCTCGTTGGTAAGCTCCAGGAACTGCGCCGGCTTGCCGTTGAGCGAGGGGATGTCGGCGCTCAGCACTCTGGAGACCGTGCCCGCCCGGCTGAGCGCCCGAACGGCGGCAGCCAGGGTGTCCCCGGCGCCCCCGCCCTCTGCGGGCCTGATCACCGACACGGTGTCGCCCGCCACCGCGAGGTCGACGGAGGAGCCCAGCATCTCGCTGAGCGAGAGATCGACGCCATGGTCGCTCTCGCGCTCGAATCGCACCGCGTAGAGGTGGACGCTCAACGTCACCGGGCGCAGCACCTCCCGGTTGAGCCAGGCGAGGTAGCCGCGCACCTTGCGCACGTCCGCAGGCGCGCCGCTCACAGTCACCGAGGCGCTCGCCGGCGAGACCGTGACCCTGGTCTCCTCGCCCACCAGGCCTGCGATCTGCTCTTCGATCTCGGGCCAGGGGTCGTAGACGGTCTCGCTCTCGATGGACTGTGCGCTGAGGCTGCTCGATCCGTCCTCGCCGGCCTGGTCCTGGGTCGACGACGAGGCGCCGTGGCGCTCGGTGCCGGCCAGCGCGTTGACCCGGAACACGGCAGTCAGCCGGCGCACGATCTCGATGCGGTCCGCATCGGGATCGAAACGCCACTCGTGGCCGGCGGCCTCGGTCCAGGCGTCCAGCAGCCGGTCCAGCGAGCCGGTCCAGACGGCGCCGTTCGGCACCAGCAAGTCGGTGGTGGCAAAGGAGGTGTCCGTGTCGTCACGGGCGGCGCCGACGAAGCGCACGGGGATACCGCTGGCCGCCTCGATGCGCGCCGCCAGCACCGTGTCGTCATGCGCGCCGGCCAGCGGCAGGGTGACGGCGTCTTCGGTGAGCAGGCGCTCAGGCAGCCTGGCCCTGGCTTCTTCAATTGGCTCCAGACCCACCCAGGGACGGTCAAGGAGGCGCACGGTCACGTAGCCGGGCTCGGCCAAGGACGCGGCACGTGCCACGTCGGCATCCCGCGCCACGATGCGGGCCTCCTCCCGTGCGTCCTCGACGGCGGTAAGGCCACAGCCGCTCAACACCAGCAATGCACAGAGGGCCATAGAAGAACATGTCCCGGCCGGCACCTCGTGCCCCGGCGAGGTCATTGCTCGTCCTCCGGAGAACAGCGGGGTGCGCCGGGATCGGCCTCGTCCGGCTCGGGCTCGCCCGGGTCCGAGGTTGAAGACCGCCGCCGCTTCTTCAGCCACTTCTCCACGTCTGCCCGGGCATAGAGAATATGACCCCTCAGCTTGTGGAATGGAGGCCCATTGCCGTGCACCCGGTACTTGTCCAGTGTGCCCCGCTTCACGCGAAGAACCTCTGCAAGCTCGGTCACGGTCCAGTACAAAGGCCGTATCCCGGCCGCTGCCGCAGGCGCATTCGCGTCCTCTGCGGGCGAAGCCCCGTCGCGGGCGGAGACCTCTTCGCCCGGCGGCTCCTTGCCAGCGGCGGCCTCGATCATGCGCCACTCCTCGGGGCTCGCGGTCCGTTTCATGTATGCGCGCATGCGGTCCACGGTCTTCAACCGGGGCGAGGAGCCTTCGCGAAGGCGACACACGAAGGATCGGTTCCGCACCCCCTCCTCACCCACCGCCGTGGCCTTGGCGCCGGTCACCGCCAGATATGCTTCCATCTCTCGGCGGAAACGCGGACCGATGGGCTCCAGGCCCATGAACTCGAGCGCGCGGTCGGCGGTATCGAGCCTGGGCGAGCGGCCGCCCATCAGGACCCGAACGAAGCAGGGATTGCCGAAGAGGAGCCTTCCCATTCGGGTGGGGCTGAGCTTGCGGCGTTCGATGAATGCCTTGACGGCGTTTCGGAGGTGCTGGGCTGTATCGGTCATGGCGGGGAACGTAGGGCGAACTTCTGTAGGAATCAATATGTTTCGGTAGCGAAATGGATACACTTAATCTAATCATGCGATTTCGCGCGCAGAATCATGCCGAATCGCTCGTTTCCTACAGCTCCTGCGCCATGCCCCAGGCTTCCTGACGCATGGGCTTCCGGCGTCAATCGCGCGCCGTTGGTGACCATCTGGCGGAACGCTCGCACATTGGATGCGACATCCGCGCGGAGCGCCCTGCCATGCGCTCTGGCATCCCGATACCCGGCGGTCGAACCGCATGTGGAACAATAGGGAAACATATTCTTGACAAATCGTAACTAAGTCGTATGTCATACATACGACTTCCTACTTGCGAGGACACCTCATGCGCGACGAGCCGAACAGCCGGGCAAACGCCGACACAAAACGCCGTCTGCAGGACGACCCGGTCAGAAAGAGAGTCCACCATCTGCTGCGCGAGCGTGACGCCACCATGCGCGAGGCCTCGCTGGCCATCGGGCGAGGCTCCTCGTACATGCACCAGTTCCTCGAACGCGGTGTCCCGAAGATCCTCAGGTCGCGCGACCGCAGCGCGCTCGCCGACTGGCTCGGCTGCGATCCCGAGGAACTGCGCCACGATCACGTGCCGAGGCGCAGGCCCTCAAAGCCTCGCGTACCCCGCTTCAAGCCGCCCCAGCTCCCCAGCGCGCCGGTCTCGGCGGTGCGCGAAATGGCCGTCGACGCCTCGGCGGGGGCCGGGGCACTCAACGAGGACAACGCGGCGGAAGCCGCCCGCTGGTACATGCCCGATGCCATGATCCGCCACGAGGGCCGCGCTGCACCGGAGAACCTGCGCATCCTCGGCGCCCGCGGCGATTCCATGGAGCCTCTCATCGGCGAGGGCGACAGGATCGTGGTCGACATCTCGCGCAAGGTGCCCGTGACCGGTGAACTGGTCGTGCTCTGGGACGGCGGAGGCCTCGTGGTCAAGCGGGTCGAAATGCTGCCCCGCGCAGCCCCCCCGGTGATCCGGCTGCTCTCCGCAAACCCCGCCTACGAGCCCTATACCTGCCTGATCGACGAAGCCCATATAGTCGGCAAGGTGCTCTGGACCATCAGGAAGGCCTGACAGGGATGATGCGCGAGCGCACTCAATCCCTTGCCCTCTCGCGGGCCCTGTCGGCGTCGATGCCAACAAGCTGGAGAAGCCGGGTACGGTGATCCAGCGCCGTCTCGATGGAGTCTTTCCCGTGCTGCACCGGCGGGTGAACGCAGCCTTTCCGTATTGGCGTCACATCCGCCTGCCCTCGAACCCGAACAACAAGATCGGTAGAGCTGCACACGGGCCGCTGAGAATAATGCGGTGCCGGCTCCCGACTCTGCTCCGGACGAACTCTCGCTCTGCTCCAGATCCGCACTATGCATGCGATGAATTGCCGGAACTTCGAGGTCGAGCCGATGCGCGACACTCACTTCATTTCGGGCCAAACACTTAGAGTTTGAATCATAAGTCATTCTTGTAGAGTTTTTGTTGTTTATCAGGTGTTTATCTCTCGCGCGACCCTGCGCATCAGAAAGCGGCATGCGGCCAGCCTCGCCCATGCCAGGGAACTCGCTTCGTTCCGTTCGAAGTCCTTTGCCAAACGTCGGCAGCGACCCATCCAGGCAAACGTTCGTTCCACGACCCAGCGCCGGTGGAGAACGGTGAAAGCCTTGATCTGCCGGGGCTTTTCGACGATCTCGACGAGCTCCGACACACCCCGCCGGGCCAGGGCATCGCGCAGCTTGGGTCCGCTGTAGCCGCCGTCGGCAAACACCTTCGAGACCTCGGGTGCCTTGCGCAACAGCCCCACAATCACCTTCGGTGCCGCGTCCCTGTCCTGAACCGCGGCGCTGTGCACCGCAAGGACAATCGGCGAGCCCTCGGTGTCCACCGTCAGGTGACGCTTGCGGCCCTTGATCTTCTTGGCCGCATCGTAGCCCGAAGGGCCGCCGCTTTCCGTCGTCTTCACGCTCTGACTGTCGATCACGGCGGCTGTGGGGTGAACGGAGCGGCCCGACAGACGGCGCGCCCGGTCCCGCAACGCGTCGAGCATGCGCTCCAGAACGCCGCCGCGCGACCACGCATAGAAGTAGTTCTGAACCGTCGAAAAGGGCGGATAACAAGGCGGTATCAGACGCCACTGGCAGCCCGACGCAAGCATGTACTGGATCGCATCGAACACACGGCGCAGATCCGTCGAGCGAGGCCGACCCATCCGGCCCTGCTCCGGAAGCAGCGGCGCAATCAGAGCCCACTCCTCGTCGCTCACATCGTTTTGTCGATGGTCATGCGCTCGTCTATACCCAAGTTGGCACTTTTCCGCTTGCCCCATCCTTTAACGTGTTGCATTGACACGATATTTCTCTCGGCCGATTCCAACATGGCCCCACATTTTGTGAGATTCTGTCAGCTCGTCAGGCGGGTCCTCGTGCGGTGGATGGCGGGGTCCACGCCCGCCGCCGAGGAGATTTGGGCGACCTCGGCGGCCGGGCGCGTGTCCTGGCGGTTGACGATCAACGTGCCGTCGATCTGGCGCAGGCGCGTGGTGATCCGCACCCAGGTCCGCATGCTCTCGCGGATCGATGCCCAGCACTTGTGGATGCCGCGCGCGGCCAGCCGGGTACGGATCAGATGCACGGCGTGGTAAGCCAGCACGGCGATCAGCAGGTGGGCCGCGATGCGCCGGTCGAGCTGGTGCCAGATCGGGCGAAGGCCGAGCTCGGATTTCAAGCTTCTGAATGTCGCCTCGATATCCGTGATCCGCCAGTACGTCCGCAGGACCGTCTCGATATCCCAGTCGACGTGGCTGGTGCGCAGCACATAGGCACCCGCGCCCTCATCGGCCTCGTCGTATTGGGGCCTGCGCTTGAAGTGGACGGCGGCCGCGTTGGGGCCGGCGTCCGCCTTCTCGACCGTGACCTCGTAGTGCCTGGCGACGGCGGAGAAGCGCTGCTTGAGGCGGCCTATGCTCTCCAGCACCCTGTCGTAGCGCTTGAGGCGGCCCTTGACCGGGAGGCCGCCGTGGAGCCTTTCCAGCGCCGCCTCGAAGCGGTTCCTCCGCAGGCCGATGATCGCGTTCTCGGCCTTCTTCTTGCCCTCGCTGACGACGTAGAGCCGCGCCTCGCCGTCCTCGCTTGCGAGGCGCCAGGCGCGCACCTCCTGGTCCGCGCTGGTGATCAGCAGCGCCTCGGGCCCGCCCTCGGGCGGCGCAGGCCTGGCGCCGCGGCTGACCGCGATCCAGTCGTAGCCCCGCTCGCCCAGCCACGCGATGTTCTCCTCGGTGGCGATGCCCGCGTCCATGACCACCGTGGGCTTGGGCGCCGTGCCGCCGCACACCGCCTCGAGCCTGACCAGCGCGTCCTCCAGCGTGCCCGGCTCGCTCACGTTGCCCGGCAGGATCTCGCAACTGCGCGGGAAGCCCGCGCCGTCGAGCGCCAGCGCGAGCGTGATCAGCGGACAGTCGTCGCGCTTCTGCTTGGAGCGCCCGAAGCGGGGAAGCTCGCCGTCGGTGTGGCCGTGGTAGTGGACATTGGTGAGGTCGTAGAAGGCGATGGTGTCGGGGATGTCGAGCAGCGAGCGCTCACGCTTGAACAGCTCCCGCTGGATGGCGGCCCGGTGGCGCCAGAGGAGGTCGCCGATGCGGTAGAGCGTCTTGCGACGCAGCGCCTTGCGGTCGCCTTCCAGGCGAAGAAGCTCGGCGGCCGCACTGTCGTGGCGCAGCCAGCGGCTGGTCTCCCGCTCGCTGGCGGGATGGACCATCCTGGCGACGATCAGCGCGGTTGCGATGCGCCCCTCGCGGCCCTTGATGCCCAGGTCGTGGAGGATTTCGGCGAAGCCGAGATCGTCGAGGGCCTTGAGGCACAGGCGCTCGCAGCCGACCGTGCGCGGGTTCTCGTGCTCCAGGGTATCGAGGTCGACGGTGGCGACTTCGGGCTTGCGGGCCTCTTCCTGCATCGCCTCGGGGCGGAACCCCCTTGCCCTGAGCTTGGCGACGATGTCCTCGGCTGCGGCCTGCACGTCCGGCGCGGCTTCGAGCAGGGGCGGGCGGCCGTCGAGCAGCGCCTCGGCGAGCCCGGCAACTTCGCGCCATTTCTCCTTCGCCACCGGATAGTCGGTGCCGAGATTGAGGAGCGTTCTGTGGCGCACCCTGTCGCCGACGCGCTGCGAGAGCACGAGGCGATGGCTTCGGACTGGCTGCCCGTCCTTGTCGGTGTGGGTTTTGGTGGCCTTGATGTACATGGCGCCGTCGTCGCTGCGTGTCCTGTTGCGCATACACGGCGGGGGCGGCGTCTGGCAAGCGGAATATCGACCAGATCCCAAAGTCCTGGCCCCACAATTGGCTTCCAGGACCACCAATGGCAAATCTGGGGTCATGGGGTCTTGCGCCCCCAACATCTAGTGGTTCAGCGAAACGAAACCGGCTCGATCGAGCTCGGCTAACCGGAAAAAGTGCCAACTTGGGTATAGTTCACTTGGGTGGCCTCAGTCCAAGCCACGGTACCCTCCATATCGGTCTCAACACCCGAACAGGTACCATGTCTTGAGGCCACCCCCGACTTTAGGAACAAGCTCTTAGAATGGCGACGGGACAGCTGCGCCCGACGGGCCCAAGACCGGCACCCCCGCCGGCCACGCGGACCTCATGCAGCGTCCGGGCGAGCGAAGGGAGGACCCCCGGCAGGCCGAGCCTGCCCGCCGTCCGTCATTCCACTCCCTCACCTGCGACCGAGAAATCGTCCTGGAGCGCTGGCCTGTCGGTCCGCGTTGGAAGAGAATGACCCGGCCATGGAAACAGGAGGCGGGACAAGGACCCTTCGCGACCTGCCGGGCCCGCGGGGGCTGCCTTTGCTCGGCAACCTGCACCGGATTCGCTTCGACCGGCTGCATCTGATCCTGGAGGAGTGGGCCGAGCAGTACGGCCCGATGTTCAGGATCCGCATCGGGCCCCATTGCATCGCGGTGATCTCGGACCGCTCAGCCATTCGGCGCATCCTGATTCAGCGTCCCGAGGGATTCCGGCGCACCACCGCCCTCGAGGCCGTCGCCACCGAGATGCGCCTCAGGGGCGTGTTTGCGGCCGAGGGAGAGGACTGGCGCCGGCAGCGCCGGATCGTGGTGGACGCTCTGAACCGGGCCCGGCTCGAGACCTTCTTCCCGACGCTTGCGATGACGGTCGGACGCCTGCAGCGGCGCTGGGAGGGGGCGGCGGAGCGGGTGGAGGCCGTGGACCTCTGCCGCGATCTCATGCGCTTTACCGTCGACGTCACCATGCAACTGGCTTTCGGCATCGATGCCAACACGCTGGAGACTCCGGGGCCGGTGATCCAGCGTCATCTCGATAGGGTCTTTCCCGTGCTGCACCGGCGGGTAACGCAGCCTTCCCGTATTGGCGCCACGTCCGCCTGCCCTCGGACCGGGCGCTGGATCATGCCCTGGAATCCCTGGAGTGGGAGGTTGGCGCCATGGTCCGGGCCACGCGCGAGCGCATGGCGGCGGAACCCGAGTGGTTTCAGTTTCCGGCGAACTTCCTGGAGGCCATCCTGGCGGCGGTGGAGGCGGAGGGTTCCGGCTTCTCGGATGCGGAGATATTCGCCAACGCGGGCACGCTGCTGCTGGCGGGCGAGGACACCACCGCCAACAGCATCGCGTGGGCCGTGCACTACTTCACGCAGTATCCGGAACACTTCCTGCGGGCACGCGCCGAGGCCGACGCACTGGTTGCTCCTAAGCCTGCCATCGTGAGCCTGCAGCAGACGAAGAGACTTCCCTTCCTCGACGCGTTCTGCAACGAGGCCATGCGGCTGAAGCCGGTTGCACCGCTCCACGTACTGGAGCCCACAGCCGACGTCACGATCCTGGACTGCCTGATCCCGAAGGGGACGCCGCTGATGCTGCTGGTCCGGCGGATGGCGACTCGGGACGAGAACTTCGGCCATGGAGAGCGCTTCGATCCCGACCGCTGGCTGGTTCCGGCTGAGGAGCGGGGCTGCCCGCACGACCGCCGCGCCTTCGTTCCCTTCGGCGCCGGCCCTCGCCTCTGTCCCGGCCGCAGCTTGGCCCTGCTCCAGATTCGCACGGCGCTCGCCATGCTGTGCCGGAACTTCGAGGTCGAGCCGGTGCGCGATGGCGCCGGCGTACGTGAGCGCCTGGCGTTCACGATGATGCCCGCCAATCTCGCGGTGTGCCTGAGACGGAGAACACGAGCCTGACCCGCGGGAACGTGCCACCCAATTCGACCGATGCCCATTGCAGAGCCTGGGGCAACTCCGGCGAAAGGCGATGGCGAGCGAGAAGGGGGTCGCCTGCAGTGCGAGTTTCCGGAATTCGAGAATCAGCGCCCGTCATGATTGAGTTTTTGGAAACAAATCCTCGACATTATCTCAACAATTGAGAATTTCTCGCCGACTGTTGAGATAAAATCGCTTGCCACGTCGTCGCGCTGATGTATTGGGTACGGCTCGCACATTGCTATCAGGATACGGACAACATGGCTGCGAGAGTCTTCCGCCCCATCGGGCGGCAGTGCACCGAAACTGCCGCTCGAGCCGGCGAGCGTCCGGGCGTGCGGCGCTTCCTGCGCGACGTGCGGGGCGGCGCCACGTCGATCATGGCGACCATGGTGGCCGTCATGACCGTTGCCGCTGCGGCTCTCATCGTGGATCACAACTGGCTCGTCGATCAGCGCGACACGATGAAGAATGCCGCCGATGCGGCGGCGGTGGCCGCGACCATCGAGATGAAGCGGCCGGGAGTGCAGGGCAAGAACGCAAGCGAGCTGGCCGATCACCTCAAGGGGGTTGCCGAGACCTACGTCAAGCTGAACCTGTCGCACCTGTCAGGGGAGCGGCTGACAAAGGCCAAGAGCAGTCTGACGGTGACGGCCACGCCCGATGACGACGGGAACGCGGTGCGCGTGACGGCCTCGGCGGATCTCGGCGGCACGCTCTTCTCGCGCCACCTGCCGATCATGGGAAACTACACCGGCCCCTCGAGTGTCCGCACAGTCGCCATGGTTGAAGGCGCGAGCAATCCCATCGAGGTGGTGCTCGCCATCGACATCAGCACGTCCATGGACGCCACGCTGGACAAGCGACCGGCCAAGGCTGACGGGAGCGACAGCCGCATGGCGATCGTGAAGCGGGCGGCAACGGCGCTGGTGGATATCCTGGGTCCCAACGCGGAGAACCGGGTCGCCGTGGGCCTGGTGCCGTGGCAGGCGCAGGTGCGTCTCGACGAGACCCTCAAGGGGCAGTGGCGGACCGACAATTTGGCAAAGTACCCGACGAAACGCCACTACGGCGCGATATACACTTGCAGTCCGATAGGCAATTGTACCTCGCGGCCGGACGACCAAGGCCTAGCGGATGAAGCGCCAGAAGATTGGCGCGGTTGCGTGGACGAGCAGCGGGTCGACGGCGACGGGCATGCGAAGCTGCCGCCGGGAAACCCGCCGACGGAGGCGGCGCTGCTGAGCCTACCCTCTCCCGAGAACCCCTTCGCCCAGGGAATTTATGCCTCAACGTACGGTTTCGCTTACGAGTGTCTTCAGTCTCAATTGCCGGCCAATCTCCTATATCACGACTGTTACAGCACTCCGGGCACCGGCTCGTCCTCCAAGATATACGGCCCCTATGAGGCCCAGCGTTTCTGTCCCGCAGACGCCTCGCCCATTCTTCCGCTGAGCCCGGTCGCATCGGATGTCAAGGACGCGATCGGCAACCTGAAGGCAGTCGGGCTTGCCACCTACTCTGCGCTGGGGGTGCTGTGGGGACAAAGGCTGCTCACGCCCGGCTGGAAGCAGGTGTGGGGCGATGACGTCCATCCGGTAGATCCGGCATCGGAGGACGGGACCGGTGCCCGCAAGGCAATCGTGCTGCTCACCGACGGCGAGGACAACCAGTGCGGCCCGGGCGATCCGTCGTGCGAACACAATCAGGTGGGCATCAAGCGGAAAACCGCCTGCGACATGGCCAAGAAGGCCGGGATCGAGGTCTTCGTCATCGCCGCGATGCACCCCGACCAGATAAACGGAACGCTGGGAGCTTCGCTCAAGGCCTGCTCGAGCGAGGCCGACGATTCCGACGGAAAGTACGTGTTCCTGAACAACGCGGACGCGGAGTCGCTGGAAACGGCGTTCGCCGATATCGCGAACCAGCTGAAGGTGTTCCGGCGCGTCTACTGAGTGTCCGCCCTCGAGCGGGCGGGCAATGGCCCGGCACATCGCACATCGCATCCGCGATTGCTGTTGCCCTATCTTCCGGCGCAAGCCCCGCTCGACGGTCGGGAATTCAGACGCCCCGATCAACCGGGCAGCGGCCCCAACTTCGTGAGAATCGGGGGCCGTTCGACCAAGTGCTCGTAGACGGCCATCGCGCAGCTGGCCCACCAGCCGCCCTCCGCGCCAATAACCCTGCTGGCGATTACCTCTATCGGGGGCGTCAAGCCCTCGTCGAGCATCTCCTGGACGGCGGCCATGTAGCTCGGCGCCGCGGCAAGAGGGCCGGCGATCAGCATGGCCTCCGGCCTCACGAAGTAGGCCTGCTGCACCGCGAGGCGCCCCAGCGCGCGTCCGGCACGCGCGATTTCGGTCGAGATTGCGGGATCGTTCGCCCGATCGCCTTCGATCGCTTCGTGAAGGGCGCGATCGACCTGCGCGAACGTCTCCGGCGTCAGACGCAGATCGCCGTGGAGGTGCCGGAGTATGCCCGCACCGCCTGCGAGATCGTCCAGCGTCGTGGCGGTGCCGTCTTCGCCGATGACCTTCATCACCCCGATCGGGCCGGTTGGGACGAGAGTGTCCCCGATCGGCCGCCCGTCGAGGAGAACCGCCATGCCGATCCCCAGCCCACACAGCGCCGCCAGTATGTTGCGCCGTCCCCGCGCTACGCCGAAGCGAACCTCCGCCTGCGCAATGGTGGGCAGCAGCATCCGGATCTCCATCGGCAGGTTCAGCAACTCGTCGAGCCGGGCTCGGATCGGGACATGGCCCCATCCCAGATAGGGCGATCCCAGAACCTCCCCCTTCACGGGGTCCACCACTGCCGTGACCATGAGATAGCCGCCCAGCAGGCGGCTGCGGTCCTCGACATGCTTGCCAATCAGGCGCCGGCTCTCCTGCGCGATGCGCCGGATGACGTGATCTGCATCTCCCACCCGCTCGATCCGGAGTTCCACGCCCTCGACGACGTTCAGCCCGATATCCGCCAGCGCCACTGCCTGAACCCCGGGAGAAATGGTGACGCCCAGAACCTGCCCGCCTCGCGGGTCGATCGAGAGCGGCTGGAGGCGCCGGCCGGGCCTCACGGGCCGCTCGCCCGGCGCCTCCATCCGCTCCCGCACCAGGCCGGCAGCGAGCGCGGGGCGGGCGATGCGCGTGATCGATCCCGGCTTCACCCCGATCCGAGGTGCGATCTCTTGCCGCGCCAAGGGCCCGTTCAGCAGGACTTCCCTGAGAAACGCCTGCATGTTCTCCCGGCTGTATCCAGGAGAATCGTCCGGCTCATGCTGCAAGGGCGCCTCTCTTGTCGAAGCAGGCCGCGAACTCTTTCTTCAACCAGCTGCGGAATGCGAGGACCTCGGGGCGGACCGATGCAGCCCGTTTGCTAAGCAGCCAATACGTGTCCTCGATCTTCATGGTCTCGGCGACGGGACGCACCAGCCAACCCGCAGCCAGCCCGTCATGGGCCATGGTGTTGTTGGCCAGCATGACGCCCCTGCCTCCACGTACGGCATCCAGCAGAAGCGCGGTAGCGAGGCGGGGGCCCGTGACGGTGCCCAGGCCGGTCAGGCCCACGGCCAAGAAGAACTCATCCCAATCGGGCCAGTTCCAGGGCTTTCCGACGGTCTCGATCTCCAGCAACGTGGCCCCGGCGAGGCCGCCGCCCGCGCACGACTTCCGGTCGCATACCGGGAATATCTCTTCCGATTCGCTCAGGCGCTCGGCGATCACATGAGAGTCACCCTCATGGCACCCCCAGGCGATGACGAGATCGAAGCTGTCCGTTACACCGGTCTTCTCGACGCTGTCCATGAGAATGACCTCGGTCTCGGGTCGGAGCTCGCGGAAGCGCTTGAGTCTGGGAATCAGCCAGGCGGAGGCGAACCCCGGCGGTGCCGTGACGCGCAGCTTTTCGCCCCGCACCGGCCGGCGGAGACTTTCGACGGCATCTGCGATGTGTGCGAACGCATCCGCCAGCCGCTCCTCGAGCGCCCTGCCGTCTGCGGTGAGCCGCATGCGGCGTCCGTCGCGGACCAGCAGGGCGACGCCGACGCACTCCTCGAGGTTCCTGATCTGGCGGCTGATGGCACTGATCGAGACGCCGAGTTCGCCTGCGGCGGCGGCGTGCGATCCCGAGACTGCGACGGCGTGGAAGGCGCGCAGCGCGTTGAGCGAGGGTGTTCTGGCCATTGTCGCCTCCAAATCGTTGAGTTTATGGAAATCCAACACGGCCAAATACTCAACTATTGAGTTAATTGCAAGCCTGCGTTGAGATTTTCTCCACTATTCAGGTTTTCTCCCCGACTGTTGAGAATTAATCGCTTGTTTTGCACCGCAACATGGGGCATTGCTTCGCCACCACGATCAAATGAGTAACACGAGAGCGGCATGGACGCCAGCGCCTTTCACAGCGCCAGGACGAAGAGCGGGGACGGCAAACCGGGGCAAGCCAGCGCCTCGGCCGGCCTGAGCGTGTCCGCCGCCAGCCGCACGACGGCCGGACGGCTGGCTGACCCGCGCGCCTTCCTGCGCGCGCGGCGCGGCGGCGTCGCCATCGAGGCGGCGCTCTCGCTCGCAGCCCTGGTCACGGTCTTCTCCGGCCTGATGGCGGTCGCCCATGGCGCATACATGGACGACAGGATGGACCGTGCAGCGCGCGCGGCCGCCCGTGCCGTCGCCCTCGTGACCGACACCGCCGCGACCGGGGCCACGCTGGCTTCGGCCGCCTGCACGGCCATCAAGCGCGAGCTCGACCTCGCCGACGACTTCGACTGCACCACGTGGACCGTCAGCGTGAAGAACGACCTGATGCCGTCTGCGCTCTCCAGCGGCACCAACAGCGTTGGAGAGACCGGCGACATGGTCCTGGTCACAATCGAGTGGCAGCAGGCGCCCTGGGTGCAGGCGGTTCAGGCGCTCGGCGGCTCGGGGGGACGGATCGCCGCCGGCGTCGCCCGCCGCGAGCCGGCGGACCCGGCGGCGGGCGCGTGAGGCTACTCGTGAATATCGTGCGCGCAGTCTCCGGATCCATGACCGCGCTCCTCCGCCGGGTGCTGCGCCCCTCGGGCGACTCGGTCGAGTCGCGCACCCCGACGGGCTGTCCCGCGGCGGCGCGTGCACGCACGGCCTCCTCCGCGAGGCCGGCTCCCCTCGCGGGGGGGGGGGGGTGATATTCCTCCCTTCCGGGTGCATTGGCAACCCGCACCTGCACCGGAGTTGGCGGCCGCGGTCTGAGACTTCGGCCGCCCGGCGCGCCCGGACGGGTTCCCTTTCTGCGGCTCTCGGGCGCCTGGTCCGCGAGCGGCGGGCGTCGGCGTCGATCGAGCTTGCCATCGGCGCGGTGGCGATCCTCGCCGTCGCAGCGGTCGCCTTCGATCTCTATTCCCTGACCCGGGCCAACGCGGCGGGCGCGCGAATCGCCGCCACCATGGCCGACTACGTCTCCCGCGAATCGGCGCCTGACGGCGACGAGATGGCGGCGCTCGGCCGCTTCCTGCACGACCAGGAGTTCGGCATGCCGTCGACACTGGTCTACGTCATCTCGGCGGTGCATCAGCCTCCAGGTGAGGGCGATCCCGCCGTAAAGCTTTGGGACGACGACAAGATCCGCGTGGGCGAAGCCGCCGAGGCGGCGACTCTCGCCCAGGAATGCCAAAGCCGCGGCCAGAGCGGCTGGCAGGCCGCGGTGGTCGGACAAGATGCCACCCTCGATCTCCAGGCCAACGACGTGGTGATCGTCGTCGAGGTCTGCGCCAGCCTGCTGCGGGAAGGCAGGTTGAGCAAGATGGTGGCCGGCAACCTCTATCGGGTCCATGCGCTCCCGGCCCGCGGGTTCGGGGGCAAGCCTGCGAAGCCGGCCTATGCGCCGGTGAGCGAAGAGGCCGCAGTGTCGAGGGCGGACGGTATCTGGGCGACCGTCTCCCTGCACGATTGGCCCGATTCCGCTCTGGGGCACGCGGCGCGCGGGGAGTTCGCGTGACCATGAATTCGATTGAACAAGCAAATCGAGCGGCAAGGCCGCTCCGGCCGGAGGCGGATGTGCCCGCGGCCACAAGAATCACGAAGCGCGGCACGCCGATGAGGCGGGCCTCCTTCGCGACCGGTCCGGGGGCCTGTGTGCGCCCTCGGCAAGTCATCACCGCGCCGGCGCGGCTCGCCGGCAACTTCGTCAAGGGAGCTTGAGATGAAAGTGAAGAACATCCTGCGGGCCGTTGCCCGCTTCACCCGGGCCAAGGACGCCGTGTCGGCGCTCGAGTACGCGATCGTGGTCGGCGTCGTCGTCGCCGGTGTCGGCGGGGCGGTGGTTCTGTTTTCTGATAATGTCGAGACTACGGTTGGCGCCATTGGCCAAGCCGTGGAAGACAATACTGATTCCACAGGTGTCACAGTCGATCTCGACGGCTAAGACGAAGCAAGTCTGCTGTGCAGCGGGCGGCAGGGCGCTGCCGTCCGCCCACACCCTTCCAGGAGCCATTCCAATTCACCAGGATGCCGACATGAACGCGGGGCGGGGACTTTGCTGCCAATTTCTCCACAACTGCAAAGCGTCGTCGGCGCTTGAGTTCGCGATTCTGGTCGGAGTCTTCTTAGCCGGAGTTGGGGGGATTCTGGCTGGTTTTGCGGACGATATCCATGCGCCTATTGAGGCAATTGGCACAGCTATAGGAGCCATCGAAGCACCGGATATAGACGTAGACATTAGCAACTGATCGACGCAGACAGGACTAGTTGACAGTCCAATCTGCGCCTAATCCATCGATACGTTGGGTGCAGCGATTGGAAGCGGAAATTAGCCAACAACCAAACAGACTGTAACGTTTAGTCGTTCTTTGAAGTTTCAATCCGTTGGTGCCTGCAACGTGCCATATGGGTAGCAAACAGTATGAGGTCTTGGAGAACTATGAGTCCTTACCGATGTGCGCATCGATTACGGACGAGCGACTCGAAACAACAGCATGTCACGAGAAGCGACAGAGCGGAAATGCGGAACAGCAGCGCCGGGATTTGGAACGCACGACCCAGGCCGGCCTCAAATTGTTTGTATGTAAAACGCAGTGCCGGTCGGCACGCAGGAGAGAAGGAGTGCGGAGGTGCTTGACGGAACTCGGTCGGCAGGACGCTGCTGGCGGTACGCGGCAGGAGGTGGCGAAGCAACAGGCGGGATTGCCCTGGAACTCTGTCGCGCACGCTACATGTCTCGCTCGTGCCGGCCGGCCGGCCGAATTTCGACAGCATCCGGGACGTTTCGGCCACCGGTAGCACGGTCGGTCGCACCCTGGGTCCACGCCACGCGAGGGGAATCATCGTCATGAGCGAATGGGGAGTTCACGGAGCCAGAGCGGCGTTCCAGGCGATCGTGGAGGACCTGATGAGAACGTTGCTGGAGGAGCATCCCACGCTGCTGGGAGAGACGGATCTGTCCGATCTGACGGACGCCGGCTACTGCAAGAACGTTCTCAAGCTGAACATCGCGAACTTCGCGCTGCTTCGCCGCCGTGATCTGGGTCACATGATCCAGGGCCACGCCCGGTATTGGAAGCACGCCTACGCCGGCGAGTTCTTCGTCTGCTCGCAGTGGTGGAAGGACCATCACGGCTCCAATGCCGCAGCCCTGTCGCGATTCGCGTCGGGCCTTGCCGGGAGGCAGCCGAAGCACCCGGGTGCACGAGAGCTTCTGCGCCTCATCGAGGCGCTCGACCATTACGCCGCCAACGGCGATCCGTCCTTCCCGGACGGACGCCAGGTGAATTCATCGGGTGCAGCGCACGATGCACCGCACCACGTGTGGCTGAAGCGATGAGGCGCGCACTTTCCGGCACGGCCGATCCTGCTCCGATAACCGTATGTCACGGATGTCGTCGGAACGACACCCATGGCCGGCGGCCCGCGCCGAGCGGCCTCGGCAATGGCGAAGGAGCGCGGCGGGCATGACCCTCGACACCTCCGGTCCGGTCCATGTCACGGTTGCGGCGGCACGGCCGTCGGACGACGGCGAGCACCCGACGAATGCGCGGCACGAGAGCAGCGACTTGCACGCGCTCGAGGCCCTGCTCGGCGATCCCTCGTCCGTGTCGTCGGAGGAGGCCGCACCTGCGGGCTTCGTTGCCGAGCCTGCAGCCAGGCAGGAAGAAGCCGCTGCCGGTGATGGCGCGCTCGACTCCCGAGTCGTCGGGTCGCCAGACGATGCCGCGCACGAATTGCCGCCCCCTGTGCTGCATGCAGCAGCCAAGACCGTGCGTTCCGTCGATGTTGGGCCTGAAGAGCATCTGCTGCTCAAGTCCGAAACGGAAGCTGTCCTGACCGAGCAAGGCATTGGCCGCCCCGAACCGACGACCCTCGACGAGGCTTGGTGCTCAACCGCCGAGGAGAATGACTCGACCCGTGACGGGACGGACGCCGATGCTCTGCTGCACACGCCTGCTGCCGGAGACATCGAAGAAGAAGACACAGGTGTCACAGACACAAGTGTCGCAGACACAGGTGTCACAAACAGGAGCGTCGAAGCCACGAGTGCCGAGGGCGCAAGTATCATGGCCTCGCCCTGTACGGCTGAGCCGGAGACGGCAGCCGATCCACCCGGAAGCGAACGCGGCGACGGCAACGTCGGGGCCGGGGCCGACGACTCGGACAAGGCTGCGGCGGCCATGACCGCCGACGGCGCGTCCTTCCTGGACGAAGCCCTCCTTCGAGAGATCGCCGAGACGCCCTCGGTCTCTTCCGAGTCGATCTCTGCGGACCGGGGCGGTGCAACCGGTTTCGCGGTGGAACCGCAATTCCGGGATTCCCGTCCAGAGGTTGGCGCCGATGCTTCGCACGGCCGGGGACTCGAACATCTCCTCGACACCGGACCGAGCGATCCGGATGCCTCCGAGGCCCGCGACACGCTAGTGGAAGCCGCCGCGAAGCTTCAGGCAAGCAGTTCTGAGGCGGTCCCGTCCACCGACAACGTGCATCTCGATGAGTCGCCGACTGCGCCCCGGAGCACGAACTCTGCCGGTGTCGAAGACGGAGCGGCCGATGCCGAAGGCGACTTGTTCGCTCACGCGTCCGGACCGGACGAGACGGAGGCGTGGATCACGCCTGTCACGCCAGAATCCCTGGAAGAACAAGACGATCCTTCGCCGGAAGCTCTCTTGCCGTCCGTGTCGGCTGCGCCCGGGAACGGATCGGACCCCGCCCGGGCCGGGATCGACGAGCCTTCGGTTGCGCCTGCAAGCGTTGAAGCAGGCGTCGCCGAAGGAGATGCCGGCGCAAGTGACGCAAGCGGCCCGGGCGTGCCCGCGTCCGCCGAGCCCGGGACGCCGTTCGATCAGTCCGGGAGCGAACGGCGAGGCGCAGGCGAGGTGCCTGGGAGCAACCACCCGGACCAGACTGCGGAGGCCTCGACCGCCAGCGGCGGCGCCTTTCTGGCCGATGCCCTCCTTAAGGACATCTCCGCGGCGCCCTCGGTCTCTTCCGATTCGATCCCCTCGGATCAGTCCGATGCGACCGGTCTAACGGTCGATTCGCTGGTTGGAGATTCGGGTCCGGCATTTGGCGCCGGCGCTCCGCGCGAGGAGGCATCTGCGCGGACCGAGGGGCCCGGCTCCGACCCTGACCGGTCCACCGGACAGGCGGAGCCCGACGAGTTGCCGCTCCCGGTCGGACGCGCCGCCGGTTCTGACGACGGAGTGATCGGCGATGACGCGGGGCCGATTACTCGTCCCATCGACCCGAGCGGTCCACTTCTCTCGAGAACGACCTCGGTCCACGACGAGTCGCTTTTGCGGCAAATTGCCGACGTGGTGGCCGCCTCCGCCGGCGAGAGCGTCGAGACCTCTGTCCCCGACTCCCTCGTGACCGGCGCTTTGGCGGCACGCGATGCCGCGACCGCGGCCGAGTCCAGGGATCGAGCCGAACCGGATTCCGCCGATTCGATGGATGTGGGCGGTATCGCCCTGACCGGACCGGGCACGTCGGAGGCGGAGATCGACCGCGTCAGGCGCGAACGCCCCGGGGCTCGCAGCGGTTCGCATGGGGAACTGTCCCCGCTTCCCGAGTCGGCCGAACCCGTGTCCGGGTTGCCCGACGGCCGGAGAGACCCCGGCGAGCCGGCAGATGCCGCCGGGATCGAAGACGCCGTCGAAGAGAGCGCTGAGGCTGAGCAGAGCTCCAATCCTGTCATTCACCTGCCGGACCTGAGCGGCAAGGCGCCCTCTGGGACCGGCGTGAGCGATGGAGAGTCGCTACTGAAAGAGAATACCGTCTCAGTGGCAGCCTCTTCCGGCGAGTCTGTTGACGCGACCGGCGCGGGATTCCCGGAAATCAGCGATGTGCCGGCACCCGGTACTGCCGGTGTGCGGGAACGCGATGAATCGGCCGCACCCGGCGATATGCGCTCCGAAGATACCGGAGTCTTCGCTCGCCCGGGTTCGGAGGAGAGGGTTGAAGCTGGCGGGCCGCCCGCTTCCGAAGACCATGATGCGCCCGGCGACCCGCTTGAGCCGGCACCCTCTCGCAACGAGTTGGAAGCATCCGGGACCAAACCGCCCAAACGCTGGTCGTATTCTGACGACACGGCGGCTGCCGCCGCAACCGAAGACGATGTCTCAAGGGGCGCCGGGACCGAGGCCAACGCCGGGCCCGTCATTCACCTGCCGGACCGGAGCGGCACGGCGCCTTCACGAACCGAGGCGGACCGAGGCGAATCGCTCCTGCAGCAGAATACCGACTCGGTGGCCGCCTCTTCCGGGGAACCCACTGACGCCACTGCCCTGCGCTTCCCCGGAAGCGTCGACGCGCCGGCAGCCGGTGCGGCCAGCGTGCGCGAACACAGGGAACAGGCTGCACCCGAAGACGAGAGCTCCGAGGCTACCGGCGCCGTTGCTCCGCCGAGTTCGGGGAACAAAGTAGAGAGTGTCGACCCGCTTGCGCCCGAACACCTCGATACGGGCAGCGACTCGCCTGCGGGAACTCCGTCTCTTCACGAGCCGGCTGCATCGGAGGTCGAGTCGCCTATCGACGGGACGGGCCCCGATGAGACAGCGGCTACCGCCGCAACCGAAGACGATGTTTCGAGGGTCGCCCGGACAGAGACCGGCGCCGGCCCTGTCATCGGGCTGCTCGATCCGCGTGACCCGGCGCCCTCCGGAACCGGCGCGGTCCATGACGAGGCGCTCCTGCGCCAGATTGCCGATGCCGTGGCTGCCTCTTCCGGCGAGCCCGTCAGCTTCCGCGAATCCGCTTCACCGGTAACCGTAGAGGCACAAACAAGCGAGCCGGAGGTCGCAGGCACGTCTGCACCGGACGGTGCGTCTGCTGAAGACGCCAGTGTCGTCCCCCTTCCCGGACCTGGCCGGACGGAAATACCTGCCGTCCCGGTCGAAGGCGAGGGCGGTCTCGAGGCACCCGAGTCCGCTCGGGTGGAGGACGCAGAGGCCTCCGCTGCCGCACACGGGATCGAATTCGACGACAGCCTTCTGCTGGACCTCGCCGACGCGGCGCCGGTCTCGTCCGACGAGGACGGTGCGCCGGAAGGGCTCCCGGCAGTCTCCGGCCGGGGCGCCGATCCCGGCGCCCACCCGTCGTCTGCCCCGGAACCCGCCTTCGACGTCTCCCTGCCGGACGCCGGCATCGATCCGTCCCGGGCTTCCGACGCCGAACCCGATGACGGGTACGCGGACGCCCCCCTGGAGGCGGCGTCTCCAGGCCCTGCCGCAGCCCTGGCCTTCGCGACCGATGCAGACACCGAGATGGCGTTGCGCGACGGCCTGCTCGGCTTCGGGTCCGCTTCCGCCGGGACCGGCGAGCCGCAGGTATGGCAGGGCGGGCTCAGGGCCGCGATCGCGGCGCTGGCCGAGGGCCGCACGGCGCCGCTGGTCATCGTGGATATCGATGGTGTCCCCTATCCGGCCGGCGCCATCCACGAGCTGGCGGCGGTATGCGAGGTCGGCACGGTGGTGGTGGCGGTGGGCTCCGACGTCTCCGCGCGCCCGGGCCGGGAGCTGCTGCTGTCAGGGGTGAGCGACTACCTTGCCAAGCCTTTGACGGCGGAGGCGGTGCGCGGAGTGGCATCACGCGCCCTCGCGGAAGCGGCCGGGAGCCGCCCGGGCGGCCGTGTCGCATGCTTCGTCGGCTGCGGCGGCAGCGGGGCGACGACGCTGGCCGTCGCGACAGCGCTCCATGCGGCGTCGCGCGGCTGCTACGTCTCGGTGCTGGACCTGAGCCGGTCCGTGGCGGCAGCCGCGCTGGCTCTGGGGATCGAGCCCGTGGCGGGTCTGGACCAGCTCCTGGAGACTGCGGACAAGGTCGAGGTGGAACCCGAGTCGCTGGAGGGCGTGTGCGGGCGCCGCATGGACCGGATCGAGGTTTACGCTCATCGCTGGAGCCCGGAACATCCGGCGCTCCCATCGGCGGCCGCGATGGACCGTCTTCTGGCTGCGCTGAGGCAGCGCTCCCAGCTGGTTCTGGTGGACGGCCTCGATGAAGCGGAGACGCGTTTCATCTCCTCTGCCGAGTTCGACACGCGGGTGTTCGTCGCGGAGCCGACGGCGGGCAACGCGCCCCGTCTCGCCCGCATGATGGATCTGCTGGACGGCGACCGGTCCCTGGTGTTCGTCCAGAACCACACGCGCCCGTTCCGCCGCGACGCCGGCGCGCGGGCCTTGCGGGAGCTGGGGCTCGGAATGGAGCCGGACCTGACGGTCCCCTTCGATCCTGCCGTTCCCGAGACGGCAGACCGGGGCTGGCCGCAGGCAAGGCTGCCGCGGTCGGTGCGCAAGCCCGTGTCTGCGCTGACCGACCGTCTTCTGGATGGGTCGTCAGGCGCTGACGCTGCGGCGGCCTTCGCAAGGGCGGCGTGACCATGGCCGCCCGCTCCTTCGGCCGCCGTCCCCGGCCTTCCGCTCCTGCGCCTGCGCCCAAGGCGGCGCGGGCAGCGCCGGCACCTGCTCCGGCCGCTGCGCCCGAGCAGGCAGCCCCGCCCCGGCCGCGCGGCAGGAGCCAGGGCGGGATCTCGGATATCGTGGCCAGGATCCATCCGACGATCGTCAAGTCGCTCGACATGACGAAGATCGCGGAGCTCGACAACGAGCGCCTGGCCTCGCAGCTGCTGGCGTTCCTGGAGACCGGCGAGGCGGGACTGCCGGACCTGAGCCCGCTGGACCGCCAGCAGGTGGTGACCCAGCTGGTCCACGACATCAAGGGCCTGGGTCCGATCGAGCCGCTGCTGCTGGACCGTCGCGTCTCCGACATCCTGATCAACGGCATGGACTCGGTCTACGTGGAGCGGAACGGGCAACTGCAGCAAGTGGACGTGCGCTTCCGTGACGCGGAGCACTTGCTCCATATCGCCCAGCGCATCGCGGGCTGGGTGGGACGGCGCGTCGACGAGTCCAACCCGATGGTGGATGCGCGTCTTCCCGACGGCTCGCGGGTCAACATCATCATCCCGCCCTTGGCGATCGACGGGGCCACGGTCTCGATCCGGCGCTTCACGATGAAGGGGATCGGGCTGGAGCAGATGGCCGAGCGCCAGGTGATGTCGGCGGCGATGGCCGAGGCGTTCCGGATCTGCACGAAGGCGCGTCTCAACATCCTGATCAGCGGCGGGACGGGATCGGGCAAGACGACGTTCATGAACGCGCTCTCGCAGCATATCCACCACGGCGAGCGGCTGGTGACCATCGAGGACGCGGCGGAGCTGCAGCTGCAGCAGCCGCACGTGGTGCGTCTCGAGACCCGGACCATGAGCGCGGAGGGCACCGGCGAGGTGAGCATGCGGGACCTGCTGGTGAACACGCTCAGGATGCGTCCCGACCGCATCATCGTCGGCGAGGTGCGGGGCGGCGAGGCGACCGAGATGCTGCAGGCGATGAACACCGGCCATCCGGGGTCCATGTGCACGCTGCACGCGAACAGCCCGCGCGATGCGCTGACGCGTCTGGAGAACATGCTGATGATGGCGGGCACGGAGATGCCGCTCACGGCGATCCGGCGCCAGATCGCGTCCAGCGTGGATATCGTGGTGCAGCTCGCGCGGCTTCGCACGGGCCACCGCTGCGTGACCAGCCTGACCAACGTGGTGGGCATCGAGAACGACATCGTGACCACGGAGGAGCTCTGGCGGCGGCGTCCGACTGTGGAGACGCAGCACATCTTCGAGACCTCGGGGCGTCAGCCGTCGTGGATGGAGGCGGTGGACGCGGTGAGCCTGCGGGAGCCGCTTCTGGCGGCGCTCAAGGCGGACCCCCGGATCGGGGAGGCTGCGGCGTGAACGGCATGACGATGGTTGTGGGCGGTGCCGCCATGCTGCTGGGCCTGGCCGTGGCCTTCCTGTGGCTGCGGAGCCAGGACCGGTCGCTGCGCGCGCGGTTGCAAACGGTGGGCGCGCCGCTCACGGGTCACGGCGCGGTGGAGCAGATCGCGCCGGAGGAGAGCATCTTCCGCCAGACGCGTCCCAATTCCCGGCTTTCTTGGCTCTGGCAGCGGATCGAGCGGCGCTATCCACTGATCGACGCGCCGAAGGCGTTCCCACGCCTCCTGGGCGTCGGCGTTCTGGTGGCTGCCAGCGTCTGGGCCGGAATGTGGGTGCTGGGGATGTCCGGGTGGTGGTCGCTGCCCGCCGCCGCGCTCGCCGGCTTCGCCGGCGCCTGGTTCGCGCTGCGGCGGATCCAGGCGGGCGCGGAAACCCGGTTCATCCAGCAGTTCCCGGAGATCGTGGACCAGATCGTGCGGCTATCGGGGGCCGGCCTGCCGCCGCTGGAGGCGCTGGGCAAGGTGGCCGAGGACGCGCAGCAGCCGGTGAAGGGGGTGCTGGAGGAGGTCTCGGATGCGCTTCTGGCGGGGCTCGACGCGGACACGGCGCTCGGCATGGTTGCCGGGCGGGTGCGGCTTGCGGAGTTCACGCTCTTCGCTGCGGTGATCCGGCTGCAGCGGCGGGCGGGGGGCAGCATCTCCGGGGCGTTCTCGAACCTCGCGAACACGCTGCGCGCGCGGCGCACCACGGCGCTGAAGGCGAAGGCGTCGACGGCGCAGACGCGGCTCACGCTGCTGGTCCTGATGCTGATGCCGCCCCTGGTGCTGGGCGTCCAGAGCATGACCTCGCCCCAGTCGGTGGACCTGCTGTTCAACTCGGAGGACGGCAAGACCCTGCTGCAGCTCGGCGTGGGCCTGATCGTCGTCGGCCTCGTCGTGGCGCGTCAGATCGCAGCCCGGGGTCCAAGGTAGGCAAGGGAGGAGAGACGTTGACCTCTTCGATGATCGTGCTGGCGGGGATTGCAACCAGCGGCGTGATGCTGGTCCTGCTGGCTCCCCTCATATTTCGGGAGACGCAGCGGACGCGGCTGCTCGACCGGCGCCTCGCGATGACGCGCCGGGAGGCGATGCGTGCGGTGCCCGGCTCCGGCGCCCAGGCCGTGGCTGCGGTGCAGATCCGCTCCTTCGGCCCGGCGCTGTTCCAGGCGCTGTCCATGCTGGTGCCGGTGGGCACCCGGGAGCGGGAGAAGCTCACGCGCACCCTGCGCCTTGCCGGGTTCACGCGCCCGGACGCGCTCTCGCTCTTCCTCTCCTGCAAGCTCGCCTGCAGCGTCGTGGGCGCCGGTCTCGCCGCGCTGGCGGTGCAGGCGATCGGACCCGTGTTCACCTTCCTTCCCGAGGGCGCCCTCGTCGTCGTCGCCGGCGTGGCTGGGTTCGTGATCGGCGGTATCGTGCCCGAGTACGGGGTCCGCTCTCTGGTGAACCGGCGCAAGCGCCGGATGAGCGGCGCGCTTCCCGATGCCCTCGACCTGATGACGATGTGCCTGGAGTCGGGTCTTACCTTCGAGCGCGCGCTGGCCACGGTCGCGGACGAGCTCTCGCCGATCGAGCCGGACCTCGCGGCCGAGTTCCGCGTCATCGAGGCCGAGCTGCGCGTCGGCTCGAATCGCCGCTCCGTGCTCCAGGCCTATCAGGAGCGTACCGATGTCGAGGGCCTGCGCGATCTCGCGATGAGCCTGATCCAGGGTGACCGCTACGGTACCCCGCTCACCCAGTCGATGAAGAACATCGCGGAGGGCGAGCGGGTGCAGCGGTCGGCCAGCATCGCCGCGTGGGCGACCAAGCTGCCGGTGCTGATGACTTTGCCGATGCTGCTCCTGGTGATGCCGGGGATCATGCTCCTGGTGGCGGGCCCGGCGGTGCTGACCGCGATGGAGGCGCTAGGCGGTCTTGGAGGCGTACCGGGTGGTGAATGAGATGCGCATAGAATCCCTTCTGATCTTCGCGGCCGCCGGGCTGGCGGCCCTGCTCCTGGCTGCCGGCGTGCACGCGGAAGAGCCGATCAAGCCGATCCCCGAGACCGTCGACGTGAACCCCTTCAAGGTGGACCTGGGCAGGATGCTCTTTCACGACCCCATGCTGTCGAAGGATGAGACGGTCTCCTGCGCGAGCTGCCACGAGCTCGCGAGCGGGGGCGACGACGGGCTCCGGGTCTCGGTCGGGATCGAGGGCCGGGAGGGCCCGATCAACGCGCCCACCGTGTTCAACGCGGTCTTCAACTTCAAGCAGTTCTGGGACGGGCGTGCCAGGGACCTCGAGGCCCAGATCGACGGGCCCATCCAGAACCCGGTGGAGATGGGCAACCTCTGGCCCGACGTCATCTCCAGGCTCTACCAGGACGGCGAGTACCCGGCGCAGTTCAACGCGATCTACGAGGACGGCATCAACCGCAAGAACGTCAAGAACGCGATCGCCGAGTACATGAAGTCGCTGATCACGCCCAACAGCCGCTTCGACCAGTGGCTCAAGGGCGACGAGGCCGCGCTCACGGCGCACGAGAAGCACGGTTACGCGCTCTTCAAGGACTACGGCTGCTCGTCGTGCCACCAGGGTGCGAACGTGGGCGGCAACATGTTCCAGGTCTTCGGCGTGCTGAACGACTACTTCAAGAGGCGGGGCGACATCACGGACGCCGACCTCGGTCTCTACAACGTCACCGGCAACGAAGAAGACCGCCACTCGTTCAAGGTTCCCAGCCTGCGGATGGCGGCCCACACGGCTCCCTACCTGCACGACGGGAGCGCGGAGACGCTGCGGGACGCGGTGGATGCGATGTTCGAGTTTCAGTTGGGGCGCGAAGCGCCCGACGAGGACAAGGACGCCATCGTGGCCTTCATCAAGACCCTGGCGGGCGAATCGGAGGAGTTCTGACATGAAACCTGGCGCACTCATATTAGGCGCAGCCGTCTCCGTCATCCTGCTGGCGGTGGCGGGTGTTCTCTACATGATGGTCAACGACAGCGGCGAGGAGGACTACCGCAGCTCGATCGCGGCGGTGCAGCAGATCCAGCGGCTGTCTTCGGACTGGAGCATCGAGATCAGCCGGGTGAAGTCCGACCCGCTGGCTGACTTCGACTCTCTTGCCGCCTTCATTCCCCGCATGGAGCGGCACAAGGCGGAGCTGTCTGCGACCGCGAGCCGCATTCCCGATCTCCCGGACCGGCTTGCCAACGCCGTCAACGCCTACATCAGCGCCGTCGACGCCAAGGAGGAGCGGGTCGAGCGCTTCAAGACCGGCTATGCGGTCGTGCGCAACTCCGAGCGATACCTTCCGCTCGCGGCATCCAACGTGGTGCGGCTGGCCGAGGAGGCCAGTGAGGGAGGGCTGGCCAGACGCGTCTCCGGCCTGGTTCAGGAGATGGATCTCTACCTGGCCTCGCCGAACGACGCGGCGCAGGAAAGACTGATGGGCGAGATCGAGGCGCTCAACGCCGAGAGCGTCACCTACCCGTCGGCGCTCTCAAACACGCTGACCAACCTGGTGTCCCATGCCGAGGTGCTGCTCGCGAAGCAGGCGCCCACGGAAGAGCTCTTCGCGGACGCGACCTCGAACAAGATATCCGGGCTGACCGACGAGCTGGTCAACAACCTGCAGTTCGAGCTCGGCCGGTCGAAGGCACAGCTGGCCTTCTACGACCGGGGGATGCTGGTGGTGATCGCGCTGCTGGCGCTGTTCTGGATCGGGCTCGCGCTTCACCAGAGGCGGCGGGGCGGGACGGAAGCCGCTCCGGCGGCGGAGGCGCCCGCCTACGCTCCTCCCGCGGCCGCCGCCGCGCCGGTGCACGCGGCAGGCAACGGCTCTGCCGAGGCCGTGGCGCCGGCTCCCGCCGCAAGGCCGGCTCCTCAGCCCGCGCCCGCACCCGCACCGGTGCCCCTGGAGCCCGACCTGGAGGAGGCGACTGTCCGGGGATTCGTGGTCAAGTCGGCCGCCGGCACGCTCGCTGCGACGGCAGACCAGATCGGCGCCCGCATGGACTACCTGCGCCAGACCCGGCAGCACCTGCAGAACGCGCTGGACAACAGCGACTCCCTTGCCGAGCTGCCCGACGGGATCGACCTCGACGAGGAGATGGCGGCGCTCGCCGCCATCTCGGCGAGCGTGCGCCAGGAGGCCGCCGGCATCGCCGGCCTGGCGAAGCGCCTCGAGAGCGTGGCCGGGCTGCCCAACAGCGAGGTGAGGCGCAGCATGACCGACGTCAACGCCTGCGTGGAGGAGGCGATCGAGGCGTGTGGGCCGAAGGCGGCGCAGGTGATTGCGAAGCGCCTGGGCGACGTTCCCGAGATCCTGGCCTCCCGCGCGGAACTCCGCCTGCTGCTCAAGCAGATCGTCGAGAACTCGGTGCGGGCCGTCGAGGACCTGGACGGGCGCGAGGGCGTGGTCAGGATCGACACCGCCCGCAAGGACGACGAGATCGTGATCACCGTGATCGACAACGGCGACGGGATTGCGGCCGAGCGGCGCATGAACATCTTCCGGCCCTTCTACACCTCGCGGGACGAGGCCATGGGGATCGGCCTCACGCTCGCAGGCCACCTGGTGAAGAAGTACGAGGGCGTGATCAAGATCAACTCGCTGCCGGGCCAGGGAACGGTGGCCCAGATCACGCTGCCCGCCGGCGTGCCCAATCCCTAGTCACCTGGCACTGAATTAAGGTTCATTGTAGGGTGGCCCTCCGAGTCGGACAAAGGAGGTCATCTCGATGGCGCGCGGTACGGGACGGCCGCTGGCGGCCCTGGTCTTGAGCGGTGAGGAACGGTCGTTTCTGGAAGCACAGGTTCGCCGCCACCGTGTGGCGCGCTCCATGTCGGATCGCTGCCGCATGATCCTGCGTTGCGCGGACGGGCTTGGCAACAAGGCGGTGGCCGCAGAGGTCGGCGTGCACGAACACACCGTCGGCAAGTGGCGGAGGCGCTTCGTCAAGGACCGCATCGAGGGGCTGTCGGACGAACCCCGTCCGGGACGGCCACGCACCATCGAGGACGAGAAGGTGGCGCAAGTGATCGAGCGGACGCTCACCTCGCGGCCTGCGGACGCCACCCACTGGTCGCTGCGCTCGATGGCGAAGGAGGCGGGGCTGTCGCACACGTCGATCTGGCGTATCTGGGGCGCCTTCGGCCTGCAGCCGCACCGGGCCGAGACCTTCAAGCTGTCGGCCGATCCGCACTTCGTGGAGAAGGTCCGCGACATCGTAGGCCTCTACATGTCGCCGCCGGATCGCGCGCTGGTGCTCTGTGTCGACGAGAAGAGCCAGATCCAGGCCCTCGACCGTACCCAGCCGGTCCTGCCGATGCTGCCGGGCATCCCTGAGCGGCGCACCCATGACTACAAGCGTAACGGCACGACCTCGCTCTTCGCCGCCCTCGACGTTGCCACCGGCTCGGTCATCGGCAAGTGCTATCGCCGCCACCGCGCCAGGGAGTTCCTCGACTTCCTGAAGGTGATCGACCGCAATGTCCCGGACGGGCTGGACATCCACATCGTCATGGACAACTACGCCACCCACAAGACGGCGGAGGTCAAGGCCTGGCTGGCCCGGCGTCCGCATTGGCACGTCCACTTCACGCCGACGTCGGCGTCGTGGCTCAACCAAGTCGAGCGCTGGTTCGCCGAGCTTACGCGCAAGCAGCTGCAGCGCGGCGTGCACACGTCCACCCGCCAGCTCGAAGCCGACATCCGCGCCTTCATCGAACAACACAACGAAGACCCCAAGCCCTTCAAGTGGACGAAATCCGCCGACGACATCCTCGCCGCCGTCAAGCGCTTCTGCCTTCGGGTCGAACGAAACTTATGCCACGAACTTTAGATTCAGGTGACTAGGAGCATGTTGGGGAACGGCGGAATCGCTTTGCCGCCTTCGCGGCAGGATCGCCGCGACGGCAGATCGTACGGAGAACTCAGACGCATCATGAGCGCGCTAGTGAGAATGTTCGGACGTTGGAGCGGGCGCAGGGGCGCTTCGAGGGTCCCGCAGCCGGTCTCGGCCGGGGTAACGGCACGGTTGTTGGTGCTTGCCCTGCTTCCGCTCGCCGTTCTTGCCGCAGGAGTGACGGCGGGGTGCGGGGGCGGCGGCGAACTTCGCATCGCCAATCCGGAGGGAGGCACAACTATCGAGCTCGAATTTCCTCCAGGGGAAGAGTGGATGCATACTCTGCCCACCATCTCCGGCGGGTTTCTTCCCTATGAGGCGAGCCTTGAGGGCTGTCCCGACTGGGTGAGACTATTGTTCCCTGACCAGAGATTTCCTGATCGGCGAATTCTGGCAGGCATCGCGCCGATCGAAGCAAGGGGCCAACACCTCTGCACCTATCGCGTCACCGAAGCCGATCCGGGATTCCGGCCGCAGCGAAGCGTGTCCTATGGGCTTCGACTGGTTATCGATCCTGCAGACAGCCTCACCCTCGACGATCCGGACGTTATCAGCGTTTCCGTCGGCGAGCGCTACAACGAGGAACTGCCGAAGGCTGAGGGCGGCGTCCAGCCCCACACGTACTCATTCACCTGCGGCGGAGGGGAGCTGCCGCCGGGGATGAGTTTCGCGCCGGAGACCCGCAGGCTCGCAGGTACGCCGGATGCCCCCTTCCGCGATTCGTGCACCTACTCGGTGACCGACAGCGCGGAACCCGCTCAGACCGTCTCCAGGGCCGTGGAGGTCGAGGTCACTCCACTCGACCGGGGCACGTGGCGTTTCAGGACTCGTACGGTCGAGCCCGGAGGGCCTTGCATAATACCCGCCCCCGGAACGGTCACACCGGTCGCCACATTGGCCCATTCGCAGGGCGGAGAAGCAGGCCAAGACGTTTACACTCTGATTGACTTTCCTAACGACCACTATCTGTCGTTTGACCCTGGCTCGCGCGAACTGACCTACACTCACCCGTCTGCGGTTCCGGTACTCGGCACTCCCAACACATACCGCTATCTAGTCGGCGCCGCGGGGGTCGACGCGACGAACGCCGATGATGCTCTCTGCCTGGACATACAGTTCAATGCCGGCACCTCCATTTGTCCGGATCCGGCAGAAAACTACATTCACATCCAGCTTCAAGTGCGCGATGACGTGTTCTGGGATGAAAATGCGCGAGAGTACCGGTGTCCTGACAGCACCGCACCGGAGCCGCGCTCCGATGCGCAAAGCGTCTCCAACCCGGTGCACACGGCCCTCGCGCCCCTGCATGCACGGCGCGCGGCAGATGTCGCTCACTCCGCCGTTCGGGATCGCGTCCGCAACTGGTCACGCGGGAATGCGCGCTCTCTCACCGGCATCGCTCCTGCGGTCGGCCTTGCGTCCCTCTCGGGACAGACCGACGGCTTCGACTACTCCGGGACGAGCGAGTCGCTCAGTGCCGGAGCGGAGCTTGGAGCTGGCGCCTGGCAGGCGGGGGTTCTAGCCTCGGTCACCTGGACCGAGCTTCACTACCGGGCCGAGGCAAACCTCGCCGAACGCGGCTACCGTTCCGGCGAGCACGACACGGAATTCCTGTCGCTGCATCCCTTCGCCGCGTGGCACGCCCCGTCGGGCGGCCATGTCTGGGCGTCGGTCGGCGCCGGAACGGGCGAGCTGCGCCACCGCGACGAACTCGGCTTCCCTTCCTGGTCGCGCTCCGATGCGCGCCTCCTCACCTACGCCGCCGGTGGCGCGGTTCCCGTCGCGGACATGCTGTCCGGAGAACTTCAGGCTGAAGCCGGGATCGAGACCTTCGCGTTGGAGATCGAGGGCGGCGGCAGCATTTCCTCGTCGCTGCCCACGATGCGAGGCCGCGATTATCGCGCGGGCCTGGCATGGAGCTCTCCACTCCCTGGCGCACCGTCGTTATCCGTGGCCTACAGGCACCTTACCGGGGATGGAGCCGACGGCGGTTCGCTGGAGACGCAGGGCTCGTTCTCGGTCGAGGGATTCGTCGATCCTCGCCTCAGCCTGACGGGGAGTGTCGAGGCTTCGCTCGGTCTTGGCGAGAACGACCAGAGTCTCTGGGGCCTCGGCGCCGGCCTTCGCTTCGCTCCGGACGGCCTCGGTCGCGGCTTCGGGCTGGATGTCGATTCTCGCCTCATGTCTTCCGCGGATGAGCATTCTTCCGACTTGAGCATTCTGGCAGAGGCCGGCTACGGGTTGGGGGGGGGACCGTTCGGGACGGTGCGGCCATACGTGGGCCTGATTGGCAATTCCCGCCACCATTCGGTCCAGCAAACCCTCGGTCTCGCACTTCGCGAGACGCCGAACACGGCGGTGAAGTTCGAATTCCGCGAGCGTCCGGCAATCGACCGCGCGCTCATGTTCACGCTTTGGCACCGCCTATGACGCCCGCAGCCGCATTTGTGCTCGTCCCTTATGCCGGCGGACCGGTTCACCGCCCCTTCGGCGACCGGACATGCGAAGTCGCGATCGCCGGAACGGAAGCATGGCCCAGGTAGTCGTCCATATCGCAGAGGCTGCGGCCTGCGCGCTGTTCGCCGTGAGCGTCGCGACGGACCTGCGCCGCCGCGAGGTCCCGAACACGGTGCCCTTGCTGCTCCTGGGTCTCTTCGCGCTCTATGCGGCGGCGGGTGCGGTGAGGCCGGTTGCGGACCTCTGGCAGCACCTTGCGATTGGCGCGGGGGTCCTCGCCGCCGGATTCGGGCTCTACCTGACCGGGCGCTTCGGTGCGGGCGATGCCAAGCTGCTCGCGGTCGCCGGTGTCTGGATCGGGCCCGCGCTCTTCCACCTGACCCTCTTCATGTTCGGCATGTCGGCGTTCGCGCTGGCGCTGGTCATGGCTGCGCTGCTGCCCTTCGAGAGGATGCGGCGCATGCGCCGGGAGCTGCCCTTCGCCGTCGCGATCGCGCCGCCCGCGGTGATCGTTCTCGCCCTGCGGGCGCTGACGGACGGGATATGACCGGGAAGGAACGCTGACATGAGACGCTACCGCACCGTCATCATCATCGCGCTGCTGGGCATCGTTCCCATGATCGGGGCCGTGTTCGTGATGCGCTTTATCCTGCCGGATGCCGAGCCCGTGCAGACCCAGGCGGCGGTGCCTGCGCAGCAGGTTGCGCCGGCACCGGTCGTCGAGGAGGAGCCGGATGTGATCATGGTTCTCGCGGCCGCGCGGCCGCTTGCCGTGGGCACGCTGCTGGCGGACGAGCACCTGACCGAGGCCGGCATCGATGAGGAACTGGTCAGGCGCCGGCATATCGAGACCGAGGACCTGGACCAGGACGAGATGCCTCACGGCTACGTGGTGCGCGAGGCGATCGCTGCGGGCGCGCCGGTGACGTGGACCTCTCTGGTCGGGCCCCGCCAGAGGGGCTTCCTCGCGGCAGTGCTGAGGCCCGGCATGCGTGCGCTCACCGTCAAGCTCGGCGCGGGCACGCGCCACTCGGGCCTGGTCGATCCGGGGGACCGGGTGGACGTGGTGCTCACCGCGCATTCGCGCGAGCGGGACCGGCAGAACGTGCTGGCGCGCACGGTCCTGGAGGACGTGCGCGTGGTCGCCGTGGACCGGCGGATCGGGAGCGGAGCGGGTTCTGCGGAGGGCGGCGGCGAGGTCGAGCGCAAGGA
The DNA here is from genome assembly GCA_965207055.1 of Alphaproteobacteria bacterium. Taxonomy (GTDB): domain Bacteria; phylum Pseudomonadota; class Alphaproteobacteria; order UBA828; family UBA828; genus WTGU01. The sequence goes on from CBDBLP010000003.1 coordinate 393,690, forward strand.
GATCGTGACTGCGACGCTTGAGGTCCTGCCCTCGCAGACTGGCCTTCTGGCGCTCGGCGAGCTCGAAGGCGAGCTCTCGCTTGCCGTCCGTCCACTCGCGGCCTCCGGGGCGCCGGCCGAGGCGCTCGATGTTGTCGACATGCAGAGCCTTCTGGCGCTGCCGCAGGAGAGCCTTCAGCAGAAGACCGTCCGGGTCGTGCGCGGCAGCTCGGTCAGCGAGGTGACGTTCGGGAACGAGGCGAGGCCGCTCTCCGGCAGCGAGGCGGTGGCCGATGTACGAACTCTCGAATAGGCCGAACCAACTATCGCCGGGCCATTTCCGCGCAGTGGCGTGGCCGGCGCCGACACCAACCCCCGGTAACCGTAACCCGCGGAACCGCAGCCAGACCTGAGGAGTAGCGACGTTGAATACCGAGAAACTGTTCACCCGCGCCGTTGCGGCGCTCCCCGAGGCGGTCAGGACGCGTCTGGACGCCGGAACCCCGCTGGACTGGTCCGTTCTGGAGGAACCCGGGACCGGGTCCAGGCTCGCCGAGGCGGCGCGCGCTCACGGACGCCTGCCGGAGGCAGCGGAAGTCCTTGTCAACCGCCTGGTGGGCGACGTCGGGATCGTGCCTTCCGACCTCGCAGAGGGCGTGGAGCGGCAGCGGGTCTCCTCCGCCTGGATCAGGAAGGCCGGGATCGAGGCGGAAGGAGAGAGCTACTGCATCCGTAATCTCTTCAGCGGCGAGGCCCGCACCGGCGTGCGGCCGGAGGTTGTCGCGGGCTACGCGATGTTCGCGCTCGAGCTGGCGGCGGCGGTGCATGAGGCCGCAGAGCACTGGATCGAGGCCGGAGAGCGGCACCGGGGGGCGGCCGGGGGCGCATCGAGCCTCCTCGGGCTCTGCGCCGTGCGGATGCGCGAGCAGCTGCGTCCTCGGTCCGGGGCCGATTGGCAGCGCTGGACCACGGCAGAGCTTGCCGGCGTGCTCGAGCGGGCCTGGAACGGCCAGGACCTGAAGACGCGCGCCGCGTTGTCCGCCATCCGCCTGCGCAGCGTCCGCGGGGCGCGTGCGCCGATGCGGAGCTACTACGCGCCCATGACGGGCTACCGCCTGCATTCCTTCGACCTTGGGGAGATCCTCTGGTTGCGGGGAATCGCCGAGCAGGCGGCGGAAGCGGCAGCCGAGGACAGCAGGGAAGAGGATCGCGCCAGGCCGTCGGCGCCTGCGGCGGCTCCCCCGAAGCCTGCTGCAGCTGACGCCGGGGATGAAACCGACATCGCCGCGCTGGAGGCGCGGATCCGGGCGGCGAACGAGGAGACCGGAAGGCTGCTGCAGCTCGGATCCCCGGTCGAGGAGCTGGCGCCGGCCGGGGAGATGAGCGGTCTCAGGGATGCTGCGAGTCGGCTGCCGGACCCGGTACGGCGGCGCATGCGCGAGGCCTACGGCATCGGCTTTGCCCATGCGCTGTCGCGGCTGCGCAGCACCGAGGATGCCGGCGCGGTGCGCGCGGAACTCGAGGCGGCTCTGGCCGGGCGGCGCGTTCCGCGCTGGCTGGAAGAGCTGGCGGCGGCGCTGCTGGCCGATGCGGGCGCGCAGACCCGGGAGGGGACGCGGACGACAAGTATCCGGCTGGATCCGGCAGAGGAGCCGGAGGCCGGATACCGTGCGATCGAAGCCGAGGCGGGTGCGGCGGGGCGGCTGACGGCCCTTGGGCTGGTCGAGCAGGTGCGCTTCGCCCTCGCCTTCTCCACGGACGCGTGGCGCGGCCACACTGCGATGCGCAGCGCGGGCAAGGAAGGCGGCTGGATCCTGGACAAGGGAGAGGCCGAGGGCAGCGCGTTCTCGGAGAGCGAGCGCGAGACCCTCGAGGCGGCGCGGCGGATGGAGCAGGTGCTTGACCGCATCCAGCGCGGCCGCGGCGCCGACGCGCCGACGGCGCTGGAGGAGGCGTCGATGACCGCAGAGACGTTCAGGGGTATCGGAGCGGCGACGCGCACGGCGGCGGGCTGGCCCGAGGGCACGGATGCTCCGGAGCCCCTCGTCCCGGGGGATGTCGAGCGTATCGCCACCGTCTCGGAGGTGTTGAACGAGCGCATCCGCTCGATCGCCAACAAGCACATCGCGAGCTGGATCGCGGGCGGCGAGGACTCCGGGGTCGGAAGCAACGGCCGCCCCGCGATGCCGGGACGGGACGAGGCTCATACCACGCCGTGAAGGGCACCAACCCGGCCGCGGCGAGGGAAAGAGGGGGAGAGCATGACCAGGATTGGCAGGACAATCGCGGCTATCGCGGCATTGGCGGCGGTGCTGCTGACCGCCGCCGCGGCGGCCGAGGACGGGTTCGACCGCGCGCTCTCGCTCGCTTCCGAGGGGCGTCATGGCGACGCGCGGCGCCTTCTGGGCCCGCTGTTGGAGAGCCAGCCCGGCGATCCGCAGATGCGGCTCCTGCACGGGATCCTGGAGATGCAGGAGGGGCGCAGGGACGAGGCCATCGCGGTCTTCTCGGGGCTCGCGCGCGAGCATCCGGACATGTTCGAGGCGCACAACAACCTTGCCGTGGCCTACGTCGAGGAGGGCCGACTCGAGGAGGCGCGGGCGGTTCTGGCCTCGATCCTGGAACGCAGCCCCTCGGCCGTCGGCTACCGCAACCTTGGCGACATCTACGTGCAGCTTGCGCGCCGCGCCATTGCGCGCAGCCGCGAGCTTAGCGGCGGCACGGCCGGAGACGGCGGTCAGGTCCGCGATGCCGGCGGAGGGCTCGTGCATGCAAGAGATGCGGCGGGTTCCGCCTCCGGGACCGCAGCTGCGGCAACACGGGAATCCGGCGGGGAGCCGGCTGCCGCGCCCGAAGGGTCCGGCCGAAGCGTTGCGGCCCTCCCCCAATTCTGTGTCGCGACGGCAGAGTTCTCCGACATGGCTGCGGTCGATGAGGCACGGCAATGGCTCCAGTCGCGCGGTGCCGAGAACGCGCGCGTCGTGCGCGGAAGCCGCGAGACCGTGAGGGACCACCGTGTCTACCTTCCGCCCTTCGAGAGCCGCAGCAGTGCCAGGGTAAAGATGCGCGAGCTGCAGGAGCAGGGCGTGCGCGATGTCGCCGTCGTGCTCGGCGGTGATCTGAAGAATGCGGTCTCGCTTGGCGTCTACGCCAGCGAGGCGAATGCGAAGCGGCGGATGGCGCAGCTCGAGGCGCTCGGATACGCGCCCGTGCTTGAGCCCAACACCAGGGCGGCTGCGCCGTACGCGACCATAGAAGCGCGCGTCAGCGGCTCTTACGACGCCCTGAGCGATGCCTGGGCATCGCGCTTACCCGATCAACCCGTACGGCAGGTGGATTGTGACTGAAACCGCAAGGCACCTGCCCCGGAGCCCGATCATGTCTACGACACACTTCGAGAGATATCCGCTTCCGTCCGGTTCGGCGCGCCCCGGGGCGCGCGTGCCGGGGTCGCGCCTGGCGGCCGTCCGTCGTGTCGCGGCGCTGGCCGCAGTTCTGTTCTCCCTTGCGGCCTGCTGGGGGCTGCCCGGGGAGAGCCGCTCGCCGGGGAGCGAGCAGGCGCTGCAGAGCAATCTCTCGGTTGCATCGGCCGCGCTCGCGGCCGGCCAGCCTGCGGTTGCGCAAAGGTTGTACCTGGCGCTCGCCGAGCGCTTCGAGGACGCGCCCGAGCCGGCGCTCGGGCTTGGCTACGTTGCGCTGCGGGGAAACAATCCGGGCGAGGCGAGAGACCACTTCCTGCGTGCCGCCTCGCTCGCGGACGATGCGCCCGGCATGAAGGCTGAGGCGCTGCTCGGCGCCGCCCGTGCGTCCCTCTCGCAGGGTGACAGCAGTACGGCCCGGCGTCATCTGAGCGCCGCGCGCGATCTTGCCCGGGATCCCTCGTCCATAGCCTGGATCGAGAACGGCCTCGCCGTCGCCGCCGTCTTCGAAGAGGACTACGTGACGGCCGAGGCGCACTACGTGAGCGCGCTCCGCCAGCCCTCCGCGCATCCGCGCATTGCGGCCAACTACGTCCGCATGCTGATCGCGTCCGAGCGCATCGACGATGCGGCGCGGACGCTCGCCGATCACGCACCGTCCCGCTGGGAAGAGAACGACCGGCAGGCTCTGCAGGGCCTGATCGACGAAGCTCGCCGTTCGCAGCCGGCGCCTGATCGCCTCGATCCCCGGCTTCTGCTGCGCCTGGCCGGGTCGGAGCCATCGTCGGCGGGGATGGACGAGCGGTCCGGCAAGGGCATGCGTCGCGCCACCCTCGGACCCCGCGGCGCCTCTCCGGGAATGGTGCTGTTGGCCGGGGGCCGGGCCTTCCCGCTGGCAGGGCCGGGTAGAACCGGAGGCTTCGACCCCGTGCAGGCCGACCGTCTTTCGCCCGGACCGGAAACACGGAAGGGGGCGGAGCCCCTTCCGGCCGTGCGCGGGACCGCACCCGAGAGCCAGCTTCCCATCCGGGTGCCTGAGCCCGCGCTTGAACGGCGTCCGAGCCTGAGGACCGCCGGTTCGGAAGCGGATCGCTCGGCAACCCGGGTATTTTCCGTCCCGCCGGCTTCGCGCGATGGTCTGGTGCTGCGGGTCGGCCCGAGGACGGCGGCATCCGACGCCGGCTCTCTCCTGGCGCCGGCCGCAGACGCCGCCATGGGGCGCGGTGGCATTGCGCTCCTCGAGACCGGCGGCCACGGCCTCCGCCTGCTGACGCTTGCCGGGTCCTCGCATGCGCCGGATCGGTCCGGGTTCGCCGAGCCGGGCGCCGTCACGGCGCCGGCACCCGTCCGACGAGCCTCGGAGGCCGAAGCGGCACCGGACGCCGGCTCCGGCTCGCCTGTGGCCAAGGGCAAGACGTGGACGCATCATCTGGGACCGGACCCGGCACAGTCCGCGAACGCGCTCGTCCTTGCAGCCGCCTCCCGCAACGACTCGCGACCGCACCTCGCCCGTTCGGAATTGCCGTCATCGCCGGTTTCCCTCGGACCCAGGCCCGGCGCGGCATCGGCAACTCATTCCGTGGCGATGGCGGCGACGCCTGAAACGGGGCCGCACGCCGATGCCGCGCAGCCTTTGCAGCCGCGCTTGCAACGGGCCGAGGGTGAAGTCCGGCTCGGGCTTTCCGAGCCCGCGTCGGCCCGGGCGGTGAACGTCGCCTTCTCGAACGAGAACCCGGATTACGATCCCTTCTCCGCTGCGCCGGACACGTTCAGGCCGATCCTGCTCGCCTCGGCCTCGCCGCATCTGGACGACTTTCTGTGGCGGCCGCAGTGGATGCAGCCGGCAGGAGCGGCGAACGATCGTCACACGACGATTGTGGCCGTTGACGGAGCGAATGACCCGCTTGCGCTGACGGCCGAGGCGGGAGCGGGAGCGCTGGCGCCCGGTGGCGAGTGGTCCGTCCTGCTGGGAACGGGGCAGCGGCTGAGCCTCGAGGTGGCCGCTGCGGCGGTCGCGGTGGCCTCGCCCGGGATCGCCGACGTGCAGCTGCTCTCCCCCCGCGTGCTCTTCGTCATGGGCCGGAACCTTGGCCGCACCACCGTCTCGGTGCTCGGCGAGGACGGGTCCCTGTTCGAGCGTGACGTGACGGTCGTGCTCGACCTCGAGCCTCTGCGCCAGCTGCTGGCAGGGGAGCCCGGACTGCGGGGCGTGCGCGTGGACGGCCTCGCCCGGGGCGTGGCCCTCGCAGGCGACGTGGACTCGCAGGAAGCGGCGGAGCGTGCTCTGCGGCTGGCTGCGGCGTCGCTCCCCCAGGGCGTGCCGGTCGAGAACAACCTGGACATCGGGATGGACCTCTCACCCTTGCGCGCGCTGCTGGCGGGAGAGCCCGGTCTTGCCGGCGTAGAAGTGCGCAGGGTAGGCCGCGGTGTCGCGCTGACCGGTGAAGTTGCCACGGCCGAGGCCGCCGATCGGGCGCGCCGGCTCGCCGTGGCTTCGCTTCCGGCGGGCGTGACGGTGGAAAATAACCTGCGGGTGGTTCTCGACGTCGAGCCCTTGCGCAAGGTCCTGGCCGCAGAGCCCGGCCTCGAAGGCGTAGAGTTGAAGCGCCTGGCGCGCGGCGTCGCTCTGAGCGGCGAGGTCGGCACGCCGGAGGCTGCGGATCGCGCGTTCCGGCTGGCAACCGCGTCTCTCCCGGATGGCTTGCTGGTCGAGAACAACCTGAACGTGGAGCTGGACCTCCTGCCGCTGCGCGCTGCCCTGGCCGGCGAGCCCGGGCTGCACCGCGTGCATCCAAGGCGGCTTGCCCGCGGGGTGGTGCTCACGGGCGAGGTAGACACGCCCGAGATGGCGGACCGGGCGTTCCGTGTGGCCACCGCTTCTCTGCCGGAAGGCATTCTGGTGGAGAGAAATCTGACCGTGGAGCTGGACCTGTCGCCACTCGGTGCCCTCATTGCAGGCGAGCCGGGCCTGGCAAATGTCGAGGTTCAGCCGGACGGCGGCGGCGTCGCGCTGACCGGCGAAGTCGCATCGATCGAGGCGGCCGATCGGGCTTACCGGCTTGCGGCAGCCTCGCTTCCGGACGGCACGCCGGTGGAGAACCACCTGCGGCTGGTCTTCGATGTCGCTCCCCTGCGCACGGCGCTGGCCGAGGAGCCTGGATTGGGTCGCGTAAACGTGCAACGGCTTGCCCGGAGTGTCGTTCTCTCCGGCGATGTCGACTCGCCCGAAGCGGAGAGCCGCGCGCTTCGGCTCGCCGCGGCGTCGCTTCCGGAAGACGTCCCGGTGGAGAGCGAGCTCGACGTCGGGCCGGATCTGGAGTCGCTGCGTGCGCTCCTGGCCGGCGAGCCCGGGCTCGCCGGTGTCGAACTGCAACGCATCGGCCGCAGTGTCGCGCTGACCGGCGAGGTCGCGTCTGCAGAGGCCGCCGACCGCGCGCATCGCCTCGCTGTGGCCTCGCTCCCGGAAAGTCTGGTGGTCGAGAACAACCTTCGGGTGGTCTTCGACATCGAGCCGCTTGTCGCCCTTCTTGCCGAGGAGCCCGGTCTGGCCCGAGTGCAGGTTACGCGGCTCGCCAGGGGCGTGGCCCTCGCAGGCGACGTCGACTCCCCGGAGGCGGCAGACCGCGCGCTCCGGCTGGGCGCTGCCTCGCTTCCGGAGGGACTGCTGGTCGAGAACAACCTGGACGTGGAACTGGACCTGGGCCCGTTCCGTGCGCTCCTCACGGGCGAACCGGGCCTGGAGAGAGTCGAGGTGAAGCGGATGGGCCGCGGCGTCGCGCTGACCGGCGAGGTCGGATCGGCCGAGGCTGCCGACCGGGCACGCCGGCTTGCAGTCGCTTCCCTGCCGGAGAACGTGCCGGTCGAGAACAATCTCCGGGTGGCGCTGGATGTCGAGCCACTGCGCGAACTCCTGGCTCGGGAGCCGGGGCTGGATCGCGTGCATGTAGAGCGGCTCGCGCGCGGCGTCGCTCTTTCGGGAGATGCCGCCTCGCCGGAGGCGGCGGATCGCGCGCTCCGTCTGGCCGCAGCCTCGCTGCCTGAAGGCCTGCCGGTCGAGAACAACCTGAACGTGGCGCTGGATCTCGAATCGCTGCAGGCACTGATGGCGGACGGGACCGGATTGCGCGACGTTCGTGTGCAACGGATGGGTCGCGGCGTCGCGCTGACCGGTGAGGTCGATTCTGCAGAATCGGCCGATCGGGCCGCAGATCTCGTTGCCGCCTCGCTCCTCGGTGTCGTGCCTTTGGAGAACCACCTGCGTGTGGAGTTCGATGCCGCGCCTCTGCGCGCGCTCCTGGCTCAGGATCCCGACTTCGGTCGCGTGCGGGTGCAGCGCCTGGCACGCGGCGTGGCTCTGATGGGCGAAGTCGACTCGCCGGAAGCCGCCGATCGTGCGATGCGTCTCGCCACCGCCTCGCTTCCGGCAGGTGCGCCGGTTGAGAACAGCTTGCGGGTGCTGTTCGACCTCGAGCCGCTGCGGGCCGCTCTGGCACGCGAGCCGGACTTGAGCAAGTTCTGGTCCGGCGCCTGGCCCGCGGCGTCGCCCTTTCCGGGGACGTCGGTTCGCCGGCGGCGGCTGATCTGGCGCTCCGTCTGGCTGCGGCCTCGCTGCCGGAAGGCCTCTTGGTCGAAGACAACCTGAACGTCGGACTGGACCTCGAATCGATACGCGCTCTGATGGCGGACGATACCGGCCTGGGCAACGTGCAGGTGCAACGGCTCGGCCGGGGCGTGGTGCTCTCCGGCGAGGTCGCCTCGGCAGACACGGCCGATCTGGCCGTCCGGCTCGCACTAGTCTCGCTCCCGGAAGACCTGCCGGTAGAGAACAACCTGCGTGTCGTGTTCGACATCGAGCCTCTTCGTGCGGCTCTTGCCGGCGAACCCGGGCTGCACCGGGTTCAGGTGCGGCGGCTCGCCCGTGGCGTCGCGCTTGCCGGGGAGGTCGACTCGCCGGAGATGGCGGACCGAGCGGTCCGTGTGGCCAGGGTTTCTCTGCCGGAAGTCCTGCTGGTGGAGAACAACCTGGGCCTGAAGCTCGACCTCGTGCCGCTTGATGCGCTCATTGCGGACGAGCCGGGCATGCAGGACGTCAGGGTGCAGCGGGACGGTCTCGGCGTCGCGCTTGCCGGCAAGGTTGCAGCGCTGGAGGCGGCCGAGCGGGCACACCGTCTCGCCGTGGCCTCGCTTCCGGAAGGCACGCCTGTAGCAAACCGCCTGCGGATCGTGTTCGATGTCGCGCCGCTGCGCGCGCTCCTGGCTGGCGAGCCGGGTCTGGACCGTGTGCAAGTGGCGAGGCTGGCCCGCAGCGTTGCCCTCTCGGGGGAGGTCGACTCGCCTGCGGCAGAGAGCCGCGCACTTGGGCTCGCGGCAGCCTCCCTTCCGGAAGACATCCCGGTGGAGAACGATCTCAAGGTGGGGCACGACCTGGATTCGCTTCGTGCGCTCCTTGCCGGCGAAACGAGCCTTGAAGGCGTGGACGTGAAGCGGGTCCGACGGGGTGTGGCGCTGACCGGGGAGGTGGCGTCCGCGGAAGCCGCGGATCGGGCCCGCCGGCTGGCCGCGGCGTCTCTGCCGGAGACCGTTCTCGTGGAGAACAACCTGCGGGTTGTGTTGGACATCGAGCCGCTTCGGGCGGCTTTGGCGGGGGAGCCCGGACTTGAGCAGGTTCTGGTCCGGCGCCTGGCCCGCGGCGTCGCCCTTTCCGGGGACGTCGGTTCGCCGGCGGCGGCTGATCTGGCGCTCCGTCTGGCTGCGGCCTCGCTGCCGGAAGGCCTCCTGGTCGAAGACAACCTGAACGTCGGACTGGACCTCGAACCGATGCGCGCCCTCATGGCGGACGAGCCCGGTCTGCGCAGTGTGCAGGTGCAACGGATCGGCCGGGGGGTGGTGCTGAGCGGCGAAGCCGCTTCGTCAGCGGCCTCCGATCGCGCGCACCGCCTCGCCGCGGCATCTCTCCCGGAGAGCGTGCCCCTGGAAAACAACCTGCGGGTGGTCGACCTCGAGCCTCTGCGCCAGCTCTTGGCGGCGGAAGCCGGCCTGCAAGGCGTACGCGCAGAAGGCCTCGAGCGGGGGGTAGCCCTTGTGGGCGAAGTCGCCTCGCAGGCTGCGGTGGAGCGGGCACTCGACCTGGCCGGCGCTTCGCTCCCGGATGGCATGCCGGTGGCAAGCGGTCTTCGGCTTGTCGACCTCGAGCCTCTGCGCGCTGTCCTGGCTGCGGAGCCTGGAGTGCAGGGCGTACGCGCGGAACGCCGCGCGCAAGGGGTGAGCCTTGCAGGCGAAGTCGCCTCGCAGGCTGCGGTGGCGCGGGCGCTAGACCTGGCCGCCGCTTCGCTCCCGGATGGTATGCCGGTGGCGAGCAACCTTGGGCTTGTCGACCTCGAGCCTCTGCGCGCTGTCCTGGCTGCGGAGACCGGATTGCAAGGCGTTCGTGCAGAGGGCCTCGCGGAAGGGGTGAGCCTTGCAGGCGAAGTCGTCTCGCAGGCTGCGGTGGAGCGGGCGCTCGATCTCGCCGCCGTTTCGCTCCCGGAAGGCATGCCGGTGGAGAACGATCTGCGCCTGGTTGACCTCGAGCCTCTGCGGACGGCCTTGGCTGCGGAGACCGGACTGCAAGGCGTACGCACGGAACGGATCGAGCGGGGGGTGACCCTTGAAGGCGAGGTCGCCTCGCCGGCTGCGGTGGAGCGGACGCTCGATCTCGCCGCCGCTTCGCTCCCGGAAGGCATGCCGGTGGCGAACGAACTTCGGCTGGTCGACCTCGAGCCTCTGCGCGCTCTCATGGCTGCGGAGGCAGGTCTGGATCGCGTGCACGTGCAAGGATCGCGCCGCAGCGTTTCTCTTTCCGGGGATGTCGACTCCCCGGAATTGGCGGACCGGGCTCTCCGTCTGGCCGCCGCCTCTCTGCCGGAAGGCATGCCGGTGGACGACAACCTGAACGTAGGACTGGGCCTCGCTTCGCTTCGCGCGGTGATGTCGGGCGAGCCGGGCCGGGAGGGCGTCCGGGTGCAGCGGGTGGGCCGCGGCGTGGCGCTGACCGGCCGGGTTGCGTCGGCGGAAGCTGCCGAGCGCACCTATCGGCTTGCCGTCGCCTCGCTTCCCGAAGGCACACCGGTCGCGAACAATCTTCGCGTCGAGTTCGATATCGAGCCGCTTCGGGCGGCTCTGGCGGAGGAGCCCGGACTGGAGCGTGTGCTGGTCCGGCGCCTGGCCCGCGGCGTGGCCCTCGCGGGCGACGCCGATTCGCCCGAGGCGGCCGACCGGGCGCTCCGAGTTGCCGCAGCCTCATTGCCGGCAGGCCTCCTGGTCGAGAACAACCTGTCCGTGGGCCTGGACCTTGCACCGCTTCGCGCGCTCCTGGCGCGTGAGCAGGGCCTGGAGGGCGTCCGGGTTCAGCGGGTCGGCAGAGGCGTTGTGCTGACCGGCGAGGTCGCTTGGGCAGAGGCAGCCGAGCGCGCGCATCGTCTGGCCGCGGCCTCTCTCTCCGAAGGCGTGCCAGTGGACAACAACCTGCGGGTGTTGTTCGAGCTCGCACCCCTGCGCACAGTCCTGGCCGGAGAGCCGGGACTTGACCGCGTGCGGGTACGGCGTCTGGCGCGCGGCGTCGCCCTTGCCGGCGAAGTCGACTCCGCGGCCGATGCAGACCGCGCACTCCGTCTCGCCGCCGCTTCCCTGCCGGAGGGCCTGCTGGTGGAGAACAACCTGAGCATCGGGCTGGATCTCGGACCCCTGCGCGCCCTGCTGACGGGCGAGCCCGTGGCGGGCGAGCCGGGTTCGCAGGATCTCTCGCCCCTGAGTGCGTTCATCGCAGGCCAGCCAGGCCTGGAGGGTGTCGCCGTGCAGCGGGTGGGCCGCGGCGTCGCGCTCATCGGCGAGGTCGCTTCGGCAGAGGCGGCCGAGCGGGCACACCGTCTTGCCGTGACGTCCCTGCCGGAGACCGTTCCGGTGGAGAACAATCTGCGGGTGCTCTTCGATATCGAGCCGGTGCGCGCGGCTCTGGCCGCAGCGCCCGGGCTCGAACAGGTGAGCGTGCAACGGCTCGCCCGTGGCGTCGCCCTTTCCGGCCCGGTCGCCTCCCCGGAAGCGGAACGCCGCGCTCTCCGTCTGGCCGCTGCCTCCCTCCCTGAAGGCCTGCTGGTGGAGAACAATCTGGCAGTGGGGCTGGACCTCGCCCCGCTTCGCACCTTCATGGCGGGCGAGCCCGGCCTTGCCGGTGTCGACGTCCGGCGGGTCGGGCGCAGCGTCGCGCTGACCGGCGAGGTCGCGTCGGCCGAGGCGGCGGACCGGGCGCTCGGGCTTGCCGTTGCCTCACTGCCGGAAGGCCTGCCCGTCGAGAACAACCTGCGGGTCGTGTTCGATATCGAGCCTCTGCGCACGGTTTTTACCGCAGAGCCCGGTCTGGATCGGGTGCAGGCGAAGAGGCTCGCACGCGGCGTTGCGCTCACGGGCGACGTCGATTCGCCGGAGACGGCCGGCCGCGCTCTCCGGCTTGCCAGGGCCTCCCTGCCCGAAGGCCTGCTGGTGGAGGACAACCTGAGCGTGGTGTGGGACGTCGAGCCGACCCGCGCGCTCCTGGCGGCCGAGCCGGGTCTGGAGGGGGTTTTGGTGCAGCGGGTGGGCCGCGGGCTCGCACTGACCGGCGAGGTCGCTTCGGCCGGGGCCGCCGATCGGGCACATCGTCTCGCCGCGGCGTCGCTCCCCGAGGGCCTGCCGGTCGAGAACAACCTTCGCGTGGTGTTCGATTTCGCGCCTCTACGCGCGGTCCTGGCCGGAGAGCCGGAGCTGGCTCGCGTGCAGGTGCAAGGGCTGGCGGGCGGCGTTGTGCTGACCGGCGAGGTCGCTTCCGAAGAGGCGGCAGAAAGGGCACAGCGGATCGCAGCGGCATCGCTCCCCGAGGGCGTCCCGGTGGAGAACAGCCTGCGGGTGCTGCCGGATATCGAGCCCCTGCGCCTGGCGCTGGCTGCGGAACCCGGACTGGAGCGCGTGCAGGTGCAGCGCCTTGCCCGCGGCATCGCGCTTTCCGGGGAGGTCGATTCGCCCGTGGCGGAAGACCGCGCGCTGCGGTTTGCGGCGGCGTCGCTGCCGGAAGGCGTCCCGGTGGAGAACAACCTCAACGTGGGCCTGGACCTCGGGCCGCTCCGCTCGGTCGTCGCCGGCGATCCGGAACTTTCCGGCGTCCGGGTGGAACGGACCGGCCCCGGTGTCGCGCTGATCGGCGAGGTGAGCTCTGCGGCTGCGGCCGAACAGGCGTCCCGTCTCGCTGCAGCGCTGCTCCCGGAAGGAGTACCTGTCGAGGCCGGCCTGCGCGTGGTGCTGGATATAGGGCCTCTGCGCGCGCTGCTTGCCGGAGCGCCTGAACTGGCTCGCGTCGAGGTGCAGAGGCTCGCGCGGGGCGTGGCGCTGACCGGGGATGTCGACTCGCATTCGGCAGCCGACCTGGCGCTCCGTCTCGCGATCGCGTCGCTTCCTGAAGGCATGCTGGTGGAGAGCAGCCTGAACGTGCGCCTGGATCTCGCGCCCTTGCGTGTGCTCCTGGCCGGCGATCCGGAGTTGCGCAACGTGCGGGTGAAGCCTGTCGGCCGGGGCGTTGCGCTCACCGGCGAGACCGGCTCGGCCGAGGCGTCGGACAGGGCCGCCCGGCTCGCAACCGCCGCGCTTCCGGAGGGGATTGCGGTGGAGAACAACCTGCGCGTGGCGCCGGACGTCGAGCCGCTGCGCGCGCTCCTGGCCGGGGAGCCCGGGCTGGAGCGCGTGCACGTCCAGAAGCTCGCGCGCGGCGTTGCGCTCGCGGGCGACGTCGCTTCGCCGGAGGCGGCCGGCCGGGCGCTGCGCCTTGCGGCCGCCTCTCTTCCGGAAGGCATGCTGGTGGAGGACAACCTGACCGTGGGGCTGGACCTGGCGCCGCTGCGGGCCCTCATGGCAGCCGAGGTGGGCTTCGAGGCGATCCTGGTGAAGCGGATCGATCGGGGCGTTGCGCTCACGGGCGAAGTGGGGTCGGAGGCGAACTCCGAGCGGGCCGGCCGGCTCGCGGCAGCCGCGTTGCCCGAGGGCGCTCTGGTCGAGAACAACCTGCGCACGGTGCTGGACACCGGGCCTCTTCGCGCGGCCCTTGGGATGGATCCGGAGTTCGACGGGGTGCGCGTGCGCGCATTGGAGCGCGGCGTATCGCTGGTGGGCGAAGTGAGCTCGGCGGCGGCCGCCGACCGTGCGCGGCGGCTCGCCGCGGTCTCGCTGCCGCCCGACACGCCGGTGGAGAACGGACTTCGGATCGGTGGCCCGATGCAGGTGAACCTGGAGGTGCAGATCGCGGAGGTGCAGCGCTCCATCGCCGAGGATTTTGGGTTCAATTGGGAGCTGTTCGGACGGTCCGCCGAGGGAGTCCTGGGAGGCGGCTTCCGGATCGGGCGGCAGTTGCCGCCGCCGGCGGCGGTCGGCGGTGTCGGGAGGCCGGGAACGATTCCTCCATCGGTCGTGGACGGGCTGACGTCGCCCTCGCTCGTCCTCTCCCAGACCTGGGAGGAGATCGGCGTCACCGGCATGGTGGACGCGCTGGCGAAGGCGGGGCTGGCCAACGTGCTGGCGCGCCCGAACGTCACCGCGAACTCGGGCGAGACGGCGTCCTTCTTCTCGGGCGGTGAGTTTCCGCTGCCCTCCGGCTTCAAGGACGGGGTGATCGTCTTCGAGTACAAGAAGTACGGGGTCGTTCTGGACTTCGTTCCCACCATCGTCGACGAGGGCAGGATCGAGCTCACGGTGAGGCCCGAGGTCTCCGAGCCCTCCAGGGACAACTCCGTGCAAGTGACCCAGGGGATCGACGTGCCCGTGATCAACGTGCGGCGCGCGGAGACCACCGTCGCCATGGGCGACGGGGAGTCGGTCGTGATCGCCGGTCTCTTCAGCAGCGCCTCCAACGAGGTGCAGTCGGGCGTGCCCGTGCTCAAGGACCTGCCGCTCGTCGGCGGAATGTTCGGGCACACCTCGACCCGGGCGGACGAGCTGGAGCTGATCGTCACCGTCACCGCCCGGCTGGTGCAGGCCGGACCGGCGCCGCAGGAAGCGGTCACGGCCGGGTCCGGGCAGGCCGTCAACAGCTACTACTACTAGGTGCATCGTCGTGCCGATCCAGCCTGGCCTCTGCATCCGAGCGGCATGTCGCCTCATGGCGACCCCACCGCCGTTGCTACTGAAGTTCGCTTCGCCGGTCCTGCGGCCGCAGCGCGGTGCGGCAATCCGGTACGCATGCGAACGCCGGCCCCTTCGCGGCCGGGGCGGAGGCTGATGCGAGATGACGAAGCATCCGTCATTGGCCGAATTCTCGTTGGACATCATCGAGATGCTGCGGCCATTCGTCCACTTGTTCGACTTGTTGATCTCATGAGTTCGCGGTCCTCATGTCGGCCGGAGAAGGGGGTAACAGTGTCATGATTGCCATGCCGATCCGAGAGGCGCTCTCCCGCATGCTGCAGGCCGGACGGCAGCAGCGGCGAAAAGGCCACGGTGCGGAATTCCATGCACAAGAACATGTCATGAGAAGCCCGCGGCGCCTCCGCTTCGCCGCCCGGATCGTCATGGCGCTGCCGATCGCGGTGCTCGTGGCCGGCTGCCAGGAGCGTCTTGCGCAGAGGGACGCCTACTTTGCGCCACTCGGCGGCCTCAGCGCGTCGCTCCATTCGGAGACGGAACGCATGGTCAATTACCACCGGGCTATGCAGGCCGCCCTGCTTGGGTGCCTCGAGAGACAGCGCCCCGGCGCATCGTCTGACGATGCCGGGATCGAGGGCATGACGGCCGAAGGAGCGGGAGGAGAGGACGCGCATGCGCAGCTTTGCGGGTCTTCGGGGCTCACGCACGCTGCGCATGGCGCGCCCCTGAACGGCTACCGCCGCTGGGTGGGAGACCAGGTCCGCCCGCTGCCCGATCCGTCCGAGACGGCGTCATCGATCGGAGGATCCTGATGCCGGCAGCAGGTTCCCCGGCCCCTTGCGGTCCTTAGGCACGACCATGGCGCTCTCGCCCGACAGCCCCTACGCCCGCGGGTTCGCTGCCGACGGCGGCACCCTGCAGGCTCTCCGTGCAGGCCTTGCGGGCCGCAAGGCGAAGGTCCAGCGCGGACGCCTCGCGGCGGCCTTGCGGACGCTTGCGGGCGAACCGGCGTCCAGGGTGCTCTTCGTCGACCTCGACGGCGTCTCCGAGCCCGGTCGTGCCGCCAGGGAGCTGGCGGCGGTATGCGCCTTCGAGACCGCAGTGGTCGCCATCGGCCCGACCGACACGGCGCAGTACACGCGGGAGCTGTTCCAGCACGGCATAGCGGACTACCTGGTCAAGCCCATTTCGGCCTCCCTCGTCCGCGAGGCCTGCGCAGCGGTGACCGACGAGGCTGCCGAGCGCCCCTACGCCGGGCGGGTGATCGCGTTCGCCGGGAGCGCCGGCAGCGGGACCTCCACCCTCGTCGCCGCGCTCTCCCGCGCCATCGGCGCGGACGGTCGCACCGCCTCCGTGGTCGATCTCGACCCGGTCGCGGCGAGGCTTCCGGGGCTGCTGGGCGTCGAGCCTGCCGAGGGCCTTCCCGCTTTGTTTGCCGCTCTCCATTCCCAGTCAGCGAGCGAGGGCGATGCGGGCGCCGCGGCGGACCGGATGGAGGGAGCCTGTGTCGCGGCCGAACCCGGGGTGTCGCTGATCGCCTACGCGCCAGCGCCCACTCTTCCGCCGCCGCCGTCGCCCGACGCCGTGTTCCGGCTCCTCGGACACCTCGCCAACCGGACGCACCTGGTGCTGGCGACGGGGTTCCCGGACCCCGTCCTGCAGCTTGAGGCGATGCAGCGCGCCGACGCCCGCGTTCTGCTCTACGAGCCGACGCTTTCAAGCCTGAGCGCGGCGGTACGCTCCCTTGCGCTCCTGGGCACGAGTCACCCTGCGACCCTGGTGCAGTCCTCGCCGCGAACGGCCAGAAGCGGCCTGTCGCCGGCCCACATCCGCTACGCCCTCGGGGACCGCAAGCCCGATGTGACGATCCCCTTCGATGCGGCCCTTCACGCAGCCGCCACCGGGGGGCGATCGAAGCAGCCCGGCCGCGCCTGGCGCAACGCCGTGAGGCAGGTGCTCGAGCACGTGCTGGAGAATGCCGCCGTTTCCCAAGGAGCCGACGGAGCATGACGGCACCGACGAGGCCCGGCGCCACGAGCGGTGTCCAGGCGTTCCGCGGCATGGTGCGAGCGATAGCGGCCGGTCTCTTCCTCTCGACCGTCGTCCTCTCGGGATCGGCTCACGCCGACGTGTCGGGCCGGGCAAGAGCGATCGACGGCGACACCATCGAGGTGGGCGGCAAGCGTATCCGGCTTCATGGCATCGACGCGCCGGAGAGCGAACAGCTCTGCCGCGCCGGCGGCACGAGCTGGCGGTGCGGCCGGCACGCGGGCCGTACTCTGGCCGACAGTGCCGACGGCCGCATCGTGCACTGCGAAGAGCGTGACCGGGATCGTTACGGGCGTATCGTGGCGCTCTGCCGCGCCGACGGCCAGGACCTGGGCGCCTGGCTTGTCTCCCAGGGGTGGGCGCTCGCATACCGCCGGTACTCGACCGACTACGTGAGGGAGGAAGCATCGGCGAGGGCGACACGGAGGGGGCTCTGGCGCGGGGAGTTCGTCCCGCCCTGGGACTGGCGGTCAGGCGTGCGCCTGACCCCGTTCCGCCACGATGACGACCGGGACGCCGGCAGCTGCCGCATCAAGGGCAATATCTCCCGCGACGGCGAGCGCATCTACCATCTCCCCGGCGGACAATACTACGGCCGCACCCGGATCGATCCGTCGAAGGGCGAGCGCTGGTTCTGCTCCGAAGCGGAGGCCCGGTCGGCAGGGTGGCGGAGGTCGCGCCGGTGATGCCCGGTCCCGCCGTTCCGGCCCTGTCCACCCGATCGGCTTACGGGCGCTCGACGAGCGCGCGCTCGTCCTGCGCCTCCCGAAGCTCGACCCTCGAACAACTCCGGAGGCTCGACTGGGCTGACGTTCGGCAGAAGCCCGTCATGTCTACCCGGTGGCCGCTCACGGCACCCGGCATTCGAAAGGCGGCATCCCGATCCTGCAGCCCTGCCCGCGACCGTGGTGCTGCGGGGTACGGCCTGCATCGCGATGTTCGGCTCCACCCGCCGCCATGTTTCGCCGCCTCTCCCGGTCGCCGCCGGGACCGTGCGAACCGCCAGGACGGAGAGGTTCGTTCCCCCCACCTCGACCCATCGCTCCGAGGAATGCTGCGTCCGTCCCTCCCTCACGACCCGGCAACCGCTCATCTTGCGCGCGCGTTCACGGCGCACGCCGAGCCTCTTGCCAGGGCGCGGCGGCACGACCTGCAAGGCAACACGCATTCTCCGATGACCCAACGTGTACCGAGGACCCCGGATCCATGACGAGACACCGTTCGGAACGCGATCCGGCAGCTCTGACTGCCGCCCGCCACCTCAGGGAGTTCGGCTTCACCGGCTGGCACCTGAAGCAGCGCAGGAACAGTCCCCGCCCGCCCGGCGCCGTGGTGGACGGAGCGGACCGCGTGGAGCGGCAGCTTGTGCAGGCCGATCACCAGGCCGCCGAGCACTTTCCGCAACGGGACGGCTCCGCAGTGTTCCTCCTGATGGGCCGGCCGCGCCCGGAAGCCGGTGACGGGCTGATCGCGCTGACGCGCTACTGGGAGATTGAGGAGGTCAACGTGATGCACCGGGACAGGAACGACGCGATCTATGCCGTGTACTGCACATGAGCCGGCGGTCGCCGGCCTTCGGACCGGAAGGCGGGCCGGAATGGCCTGCCGCCGGAACGAGCTGCACTCGACGAACCCTTCAGTCCTCTCGGACAAGCAGCGCCGATCAACGCTCCAAGGATATCCTCCTGGCCGGAGCAGCCGGGCACCAAGACCGACCCGGGAGCCAGAAGGCGGAACACGGGTCTTGTTCTGCCGCTGCCGGACCGTTCCGCCACATCGCCTCATCGAGATCGTCGGGGGAGTAAGAGTCGTGAGAGTCCCGGGAATTGTCCTGCCGATGTTTCTGGCGCTTCTGCTCCTTGCCGGCCCCGTATCCGGCCAGGATTACCGGGACAGGCAACCCCGCCTCTATCTCTCGGCGAGCGGTGCCTTGGTCCTGCCGGCCGACGTTCGCGCCAGCGGATACGACAGCCTCACAGGCCAGCGGGTCGGAACGGACGTGGCGTTCGACGCGGGTCCAGGCCTCGTCCTCGTCATGGGCTACGGCCAGAAGGCGGGGGTGCGGGGAGAGCTTGAGTTCGGATACCGGACGTTCGCGATCGACAAGATATCGAACCTGCGTCTGGGCGACGATACCCTTCGCGGCCCCTTCGGAGCCGGCGGCGACGTGACTTCGTTCTCCGTCATGGGCAACATCGTGTCGTCGCTGCCCCTGGGGCCTCTCAACTTCTACGTCGGCGGAGGCATCGGAATCGCCCGCGTCGAAGCCGAATGGCGCTCCCTTGCAGGTATGTCATTCCCGGAAGTGGACGACCGGGAGGACGTGTTCGCCTGGCAGCTGTTCACCGGCTTTCAGTACCATCTGCTCGAAGACCTGTCCGCAGCGCTCGGCTATCGCTACTTCGCGACCGACGCCTCACGGCTCCGCCGTGCCGGCGCCCCGGCAGGGTCCCACAACCTCGAATTGAGCGTCACCCACTGGCTGAACTGAGGGGCCGGATATCCTCTCCTCTCGATCTGCAAGACGCATCTTGCAACAGGACGCGACGCCAACGGCCCGAACGATGCGGCTGATCGGGATCGCCGCAGCGGCCGGGGGCGCATGGCTCTCCGTGCTTGCGGCTGCGTCCGCTGCGGCGGCGCCGTCGGTGACGGATGTGCGCCTCGGCCCATACGGCGAGGGAACGCGGCTCGTCGTCGAGCTGACCGGAGCGGTGCAATTCGAGGTCTTCGCCCTGGCGCGTCCGGAGCGGCTGGTGATCGATCTCTCGCCGGTGGACTGGGCACTGCCGGAGCGGACGCTGGCCTTCGGCCGCGATGGCGTGACGCAGATCCGCTTCGGCCGGTTCCGTCCCGATACCTCGCGCATCGTGATCGACCTCGACCGGCCGCTTATCCTGGGCAGCGCAAAATGGCTGGAGGCGGATGCGGTCTCCAGAACGCCATACCGGCTGATCCTGAATCTCGCTCCGGTGCCATCGGCGGCGTTTCTCGCCACCGTCCGCATACACGCGCCGGATCCTCCACCGTTGCCGCGGTGGAAGCCGCTTGCGCCGTCCCCGCGCCGGCTGATCGCCCTCGATCCCGGCCACGGCGGGCGCGACCCGGGGGCGATCTCGTTGGAGGGCGTGAAGGAGAAGACCGTCGTGCTCACCTTCGCGCGGGAACTCCATGCCGTTCTCGAGGCGTCGGGCCGCTACCGGGTGGCGACGACCCGTGACGGCGACCGCGGAGTGGGTCTGTGGCAGCGCGTGGCATTCGCCCGCAACGCCGGCGCGGACGTCCTCCTCTCGATCCACGCCGACCGTGCGGACGACCGCCAGGTGCGCGGAGCCTCGGTCTACACGCTCTCCGAGAAAGCCTCCGATGCCGAGACCGCGGAGCTCGCCAGGTTCGAGAACGAGGCCGATGTCGATGACGACGCGGATGTCCCGGAGAGCCACGATCCGGAGGTCGCCGCCGTGCTGGCCTCGATGGCGCAGCAGGGAACGATGAACTGCTCCGTGATGCTTGCGCAACGGCTGGTGCCGGAGCTCGGCAGCGTGGCGCCGCTGGTCAAGCGCGCCCACAGGTTCGCGGAGTTCCGCGTGCTCAAGGCGCCGGACGTCCCCTCGGTCCTGATCGAGCTCGGCTTCCTGTCCAACGAACGGGATGCGGAGCGCCTTGAGAGCGGCGACCACAGAAGGGCGCTGGCCGAAGCGATCGTCAGCGCGCTTGACGAGTATTTTCTGGAACCCTGCTGAGCGTGCGGCACGAGAGCCGGTCCGGCCGCCGTGCCCCGTCGCCCCTGCACACAAGAGAAAGAAAGATGTTCCGAACCATGACGTTCTTGAGGCGAAGCGATGAACCTCGACAGGACGGCGTCGTGACCGCACGCGGCAGCTCGCTGCACCCGGCCTCGATCGACGGTGCCGTGCAAGCGCTTCATGTGCCCGATCAGCTCGCGCGCATCGCGCCGCCGGTCTGGCTCTACGGCCTTGCCGTCTTCGCCGCCGCCTGGCTGGTGTTCTGGATCCAGCCGCTCGCGGTGCGCGGCGTGCTGCCCGCGCTCGGCGGAGCGCCTGCGGTGTGGAACACGGCGATGGTGTTCTTCCAGGCGGCGTTGCTGGCGGGCTATGCCTTCGCCCATTTCATGGTCCGCCGCCTCCCGCCGACGGGGCAACTGGCCCTTCTCTGCGTCCTCTGGATCGGGGTCGCCGTGACGGCACCCGCCGGGGGACTTCGCCCGCTGGGGGAGGGACCCGGCGAGCTCCCTCCCGTGCTCTGGCTCCTCGGCACCATGGCCGGCACGCTTGGCGTCGCCTTCGTCGCCGCCTCCTCGCTCACGCCCCTGGTCCAGGCCTGGCTCGCGCGCTCCGGCAGCGGCCGGGCGTCGGCCGACCCCTACGTCCTCTATGCGGCCTCCAACGCAGGCTCCGTCGGCGCGCTGCTGGCCTATCCGCTGCTGCTCGAGCCCGCCCTCGGTCTCGAGAACCAGGCATGGCTCTGGAGCGCCGTCCTGCTCGGGCTCGGTCCCGTCCTCATCGTGCTCTGGCTGGCGACCACCCGCGAGGCCAAGTCCGCGATCGCCGATGCCCCTGCCACCGATGCGTCAGCCCCGGCCAAGCTGCCGGCGCTGCGCATCCTCGCGCTGGCGGCGGTGCCGAGCGCGCTGCTGCTCGCGGTCACGCGCTACATCACCACCGACATCGCGTCGGTGCCGCTGCTCTGGATCGTGCCGCTCGCGCTCTACCTCGCCACCTTCATCCATGCCTTCGCCCGGCGCCAGCTCATCTCCCACGCGTTGCTGACGCGCGTCCTGCCTCTCCTGCTGATCGCCATTGCGGTCGTGTTTCCGCTGAGCCGGACGATGTTCGCGTTCGGCCTCGCGCACCTGCTCATATTTATCCTGGCCGCGCTCTGGTGCCACGGGGCGCTTGCCCGCCTGCGGCCGCCCGCAGCCGACCTGACCCGCTTCTACCTGCTGCTCTCGACCGGCGGGCTCGTCGGTGGGCTGCTGGTGGCCCTCGTGGCGCCGCTGGTCTTCGTCGACGTCTACGAGCACCCCATCGCGCTCGCCCTCGTCGCCGCGCTCGTCCCGGCGGCATCCCCCCACCTGCGCCGCGGCCGGCTGACCGTGGCCGCCGTCGCTCTGGTCGTGGCCGTTGCCGGTCTCTCCTTCGTGCTCGCCCGCGGTTTCGGCGGGGAAAGCTGGGTCTGGATGGGCACGCTCGCCCTCGTTGCGCTGTGCGCGCCTGCACTGGGCATCCTGCGGGCACGGCCCGTACTGCTCGCGGGCGCTCTTCTCACCATCTTCCTCGCTCCCGCCATGATCTCCAGCAGCACCGACGGCGATATCGTGCGGGAGCGCTCGTTCTTCGGCGTCTACCGGATTACCGAGGCCGACGGCGTGCGCACCTTCCTGCACGGGACCACACTGCACGGCGCCGAATGGCGCCGGCCCGACGGCTCGATCGAGAGCCGCACCACCTACTACGGGATCGGCACCCCCTACCACGAGCTCTTCGCGGCGCTGGGGCGCGCGCCGTCGTCCAACGCCATCGGGATGGTCGGACTGGGCACCGGCTCGCTCGCCTGCTACGCCCGTCCCGGCGACGACGTTCGCATCTACGAGATCGACCCCGTTGTCGTGCGTCTGGCGCGGGAGCATTTTTCTGCACTCCGCACCTGTGCGCCCGATGCGAGCATTGCCGTGGGCGACGCGCGCCTGCTCCTCGACCGCGAGCAGGCGAGGCTCGACATCCTTGCGCTGGACGCCTTCACCTCGGACGCCATCCCCGTCCACCTTCTCACCCTGGAGGCGTTCCGTATCTACCTGCGCAACCTCGCGCCCGACGGCGTGATCGCGGTCCATATCAGCAACCGCCATCTCGACCTGGAGCCGGTGCTGGCGGCGCTGGCGGAACGCATGGGCCTCGCCGGGAGAATCAAGCGCTACAGTGCGCCGGAGAACGTATCGCCGCCCAATATTGTCCAGTCGTCCCATGTGGCGGTCCTCGCCCGCGACGAGGACGCGCTCCGGGCGCTCGAACTCGATCCGGGCTGGGTCGCGCTCGGCACAGCCGACGGGGTGCCGGTGTGGACCGACGACTACGCCAGCATCGTGCCTCTGTTGATGACGGTCTAAACCCGCGTTTATTCGCTTTTTTAGGGGCGCGTGATTTAGGTGGCGGCGTGGTTGACGGGTTTATGTTCCCGATGAGTTGACCGCTTCTGTTGTTGCTTGGCCTGTGGGGAAGTGGTCAGGCGCGGAGCGGCTGTCCACTTGTCCACAGGCCTCTTGCCGTCGCCAGGTTTGCCCAGCTTCGCACACCTGACATCGAGATCGCCGGGGGTAGAGTCGGGCCGCTGAGAACGATGCGGCGCCGGCCTCGTTTGCTTGGTGGCAAGAGCCGGCGCCGCACTCCCCGTGCCGTGCCCGGCACGGCCCAGATGCACAGTATCGTGCGGGATTTAGCGGGGGTCGAGCCCGTTCTCATCGACCGCCGCGATGCAGAACTTTGGCCGCCTGTTCCACTGTCCGCAGTGCCACCAGCAAGTCGTTCTCTGCCCCCGCTGCGACCACGGCAACCACTACTGCTCCCGAGAGTGCAGCGAGAACGCGCGCCGAGCGTCGCAGCGTCTTGCCGGGCGGCGCTACCAGGACGGTCTGCCGGGGCGTCGCAAGCACGCGGCACGCCAGAGACGCTATCGGGACCGGCAGCGCTGCCGGACGGCTCAAAGCGAGGCCTGCGGGCGGAAAGTGACGCATCACCCTTCGACCCGTCAGCACCGCCGTGTTGTCGTGCCAGGGACGCCGAAGAGGCGTCGCGGCACACGGCCCTTCGGGGACGAGGAGCCCCCCGGGGTCTTCCGCTGCAGCATCTGCGGCCGGTTCTGCGCGGTGTTCGTCCATCCGGGCCTGCGCACGGTGCGGCACCCGGCACGAGAGAGGTGAGATGACCATAGACAGGGAGACCAGGACGGAGATCCTGCGGCTTTATCATGCCGAGAAGTGGAAGATCGGCACGATCGCGCGTCAGCTCGGCGTCCATCACGGCACCGTCCGGCGCGTGCTCAAGGACGCCGAGGAGCCTCGGCAGCGCAAGCCGCGGCCCTCGAAGCTCGATCCCTTCATCCCCTTCATCCAGCAGACCCTGAAGAAATATCCGAAGCTGCCGGCCAGCCGGCTCTACGAGATGGTGTGCGGGCGCGGCTACCGGGGGAGCCAGAGCCACTTCCGCCGCGTCATCGCCCCCATGCGGCCGAAGCCTGAAGCCGAGGCCTATCTGCGGCTGAAGACCCTTCCGGGCGAGCAGGCCCAGGTCGACTGGGCCCACTTCGGCAAGGTCAGGATCGGGCGCGCGGAGCGCCCGTTGATGGCCTTCGTGATGGTGCTCAGCTACTCGCGCCGCATCTTCCTGCGCTTCTACCTGGGCGCGGGCATGAACAACTTCCTGCGCGGCCATATCGACGCCTTCGAGACCTGGCAGGGGGTGCCGCGCGAGATCTGGTGCGACAACCTGAAGAGCGTTGTGCAGGAGCGCCGCGGGACCGCGATCCACTTCAACCCCCGCTACCTCGACTTCGCCGCCCACTACCGTTTCCTGGCGCGGCCTGTCGCGATCGCGCGCGGCAACGAAAAAGGGCGCGTCGAGCGCGCCATACGCTATGCACGCGACAGCTTCTTCGCCGCCCGGGAGTGGCGCGACATCGACGACCTCAACGCCCAGGCCGAGGCCTGGTGCGAGGGCATCGCCGCGGACCGCCCCTGGCCCGAGGACCGCTCGGTCAGCGTGCGCGAGGCCTTCGAGAAGGAGCGCAGCTCCCTCATGGCCTTGCCCGGCGACCGCTTCCCCGCCGATGAACGGGTCGAGGTCGTCATTGGCAAGACGCCTTACGCCAGGTTCGACCTCAACGACTACAGCGTCCCCCACACCCATGCGCGGCACACCCGCGTCGTCATGGCGACGCTGGACGAGGTCCGCATCCTCGACGGCACGGACGTCATTGCCACCCATCCGCGCAGCTTCGACAAGGGTGCCTGCATCGAGATCCCCGAGCACATCGCCGAGTTGGCGAAGAAGAAGCGCCACGCCCGGCGCATTCGCGGGCAGGATCGCCTGGTCAAGGCTGCGCCCAACAGCGAGCGCCTGCTCGACGAGGCCGCCAAACGCGGCGGCCATCTCGGCTCCATCGTCGGCGCCCTGCTGCGCCTGCTCGACGAGTACGGCGCCGCCGAGCTCAAGGCCGGCATCGACGAGGCGCTGGAGCGCGACGTCCCCCATTCCAACGCCGTGCGCCTGAGCCTCACCCGCCGCCGCGAACAGCAGAACAAGCCCCCGCCCATCCCGGTCGAGTTGCCCGACGATCCCAAGGTCCGCGGCATCGCCGTCCGCGACCACGACCTGACGGAGTACGACGGCCTGGCGGGCGAGGCCGAGGAGGAGGACAGCGAAGAATGAGCGACAACCTCATGAACCGTGCCCGGGCGCTCGGCCTGCACGGCCTCATCGCCCACTGGGACGAGGTCGAAGACTGCGACTGGCTGACCGCGCTGATCGCTTGGGAAGAAGAAGAGAGGCGCGCCCGCAGCCTCAAGCGCCGCCTCGCCGATGCCCGGCTCGGTGAGTTCAAGCCCCTCGCCGACTTCAACTGGGACTGGCCGCGCAGTTGCGACCGCATGGCCGTCGAGGACCTAATGAGCCTCAGCTTCCTCAACGAGGCCGCCAACGTCGTCCTGGTCGGCCCCAACGGCGTCGGCAAGTCCACAATTGCCGCCAATATCGCCCACCGCGCCGTCCTCGAGGGCCACACCGTGCGCTTCGCCACCGCAGCCAGCATGCTCGGCGAACTCGCCGCCCTCGACTCGGACACCATGCTCCAGCGAAAGCTGCGCTTCTACGCCCGCCAGCACCTGCTGGTGATCGACGAGGTGGGGTACCTCTCCTACAGCAATCGCCACGCCGACCTGCTGTTCAACATCGTCTCAAGCCGGACCCGGCAGAACTCCACCATCATCACCACCAACCGCCCCTTCTCCGAGTGGGGCGAGGCCTTCCCCAACGCCACCTGCGTCGTGGCCCTGGTCGATCGCCTCGTCCACAACGCCGAGATCATCGCCATCGACGGCGATTCCTACCGCCGCAAGGAGGCCGAGGAGCGCCAGAAGCAGCGCAGCGCAGAGCGCCGACGCCGGCGTGAGGCAAAAGCGAGCCGAAGACCAGGCAAGGGCGGCCCGCAGGACACCGGGGGCGTCTGAGGCGGCATAATCGTGCGCCAGCTACGCCCATGGGATCGGCGGCTGCAGGCAGAGGGGCTGCGCGGCTGTCCCCTCGAAGACGTCGCCCGCGCCCTCGGCTACCGCCGCGATCCCGACGACGACGCTCGCTGGAGGCGTCTCGGATCGGTCGTCACCATCAACCGCTTCATGTTCTACGACCATCTGCGCGGCGAGGGGGGCGCCGGTGCCGTCGACCTGGTGGTCCATGCCCAACGATGCACCGTGCCCGACGCCCTGGCCTTCCTCGCGAAACTGCCGGGACGCTCCCGGCGCTCCCCGGAGTGCCTCTGTCCACGGCTGCCGCGTCCGCAGGAGCGGCACTGGCCCGCAGTGGAACGCTACCTCGTCGACGAGCGCGGCCTCTCGCCCGTCCTCCTCGCCCTGTGCCGCGACCTCGGGCTGGTCCACGCCGACCGCCACGGCAATGCCGTGTTCGTCTGTCGAGACGCCGCAGGGGTCGCGACCGGCGCCGAGATCGTCCCCACCGGCGCCCACTGCAGTGCGGCTGCCGGCGTCGGCGAAGCTGCCCCATCCCCGCTCGCGCGCGGCGGCTTCTGGGTATCGTGGGAGCTCGACTGGCCGCAATCCGTGCTCATCGCAAAGAGCGCCGTCGACGCCCTGTCCGCCCTCTCCCTCCAGCTCATGCCGGTCGAACACAGGGCATGTGCCGTGGTCTCCACCGGGATCGTCACGCCAAGCCTCCCCGCCTGGATCGAGGACTGGAGCCCCCGCCGCATCTTCTGTGCCTACGACGCTACCCCCGGCGGCGATAACGCCGCCGAACGGCTGTTCCGAAGGGACAGCAGGGTCGTCCGCGTGCGACCCGCCCTCGACGGCGACGACTGGAACGACATGCGCAGGCGCGACCTCGAAGGCAATATGCTCGAGATCGACGATCGCCTCATCAGTTGAATAACAGCAGGACCCCTCAGCCAAACCTGCAAGGCCGCTCTCGCGCCACCGCGATCACGACGACCCACACCACAAGCCTGACAGCGCTCAGCACTGCACGGTGCTACGCTGATCGACGCTCCACCACGCCAAGCGGTCTAAATGAGCGAATACGCGCGCTTTTGCGTGATCGCCAACAGCAAGTTTCTTGCGTTGGGCAATCAGGGTATCGCGCTGTTGTTCCACGTTCTGTTTGCGATCCTGGACCTCCTTACTTCGGCGCAACAACTCGTCTCGGTCGATGAGAGCTGCCTGATATAGATCGACGAGGCGCCGTTTCTCGGCATTGGCGGCGTCGCACTTGCGGTTGAGTTTGGCCAGTTGCGCCTGCAGCAACTCGTCGGCGACGGGTTCGCGGTGCGCCGACACAGCGTGCTCGCCGGCCAGGAGCACGTCCGGACGCAACAGCGTGTCACGCACCTGCTCGAAGACGAAAGCGTCGAGCTCGTCGGCCCGTATATTGCGCTCCGGGCAACGGCGATGTTCACCACCGGCCCTCAGGGGATCGTGGTTGCGGCAGTAGTAGTATCGATGGAACGTGCCGTTGCGCCCGCGCATCTTGTGGCACGACACGCTCACGCCGCAGTGTCCGCAGTTGACCAGCCCACGTAGCAGCCAGTGTCCGGGCTCAGCACGCCTGGGGTTCCACCGCGAGTTGTCGCGACTGACACGCTGTGCCGCTTCGAACAACGCCTCGTCGAGGATTGCCGGCACGGCGATCAGGATCCATTGATCGCGCGGGCGTCCCACCTGCCGGCCTTTTCCTGCCTGTCGGCGCGCCGGCACAGATTCGGTTCGATTATAGTAGAGCCGGCCGACGTAGGCTTCGTTGCGTAAGACGCGTCCGATGGTCGACACGCTCCATACGGCGCGCCCCGTTGGAGAGAGGATACCGTCCCGGTTCAGCCCGACGGCGATCTGGCGCATCGAGATGTCCTTGCGAACATAGTCGTCGAAGATGCGTCGTACGATGGCGGCCTCATGCTCGAAGACTTCGAGGCGCGCCGGGCACTCGCCGGCTCGCGGCAGTCGACGGTAGCCATACGGCACCTTCCAGGCGATCACTTCGCCCGCACGAGCACGCCACAGCTTGCCGCGCCGGTAGCGCTCCCCAATCTTGGCGCGTTCGTATTCGGC
The DNA here is from genome assembly GCA_965207055.1 of Alphaproteobacteria bacterium. Taxonomy (GTDB): domain Bacteria; phylum Pseudomonadota; class Alphaproteobacteria; order UBA828; family UBA828; genus WTGU01. The sequence continues at coordinate 421,623 of CBDBLP010000003.1, forward strand.
AATGACGCCCTGCACTTGGGTCAGCAGGCGCGCTTGCGGATCGTCCTCGATCTGCGGTGTGTCATGGAACCGAACGCTCACGCCGTGGCGCGACAGCTCGTCGAGTACGATGACCTGGTATGCGTACATGCGGGCCAGGCGGTCCGCCGACAGGCACCACACGCACTCGAAGCATCCGGCCTCGGCGGCATCGCGCAAGGCGTCGAGACCGGGTCGGTCCAGACGCGCGCCGGACAGGCCCTCGTCCGTATACTCGGCCACCAGTTCCTGTCCCTCCCTGGCCACCCGCTCACGCAGAAGCGCGAGTTGCGAGCCTATGGTGCCGCGCACTTCCTGGGCGTCGGTCGAGACTCTCGCGTAGATCGCGACTCTCATCGTTGCCTTGTCCCCGTATCCCTGTGCTCGACCTGAAGGCTCAGTATCAGCTCGTAACCTGCGGCCAGGGCATCGAGCCGAGGATCGGCATGGGGCGTCCACGGCGCTCGTCTTGCCCCCTGAACGATGGCGACATAGACGGGGTCCGCGTCGGGCCAGGCAATCAGTCCGGCGAGGCCCCGCCGGAGAAAGCGAGCAGCGGATAGCGACTGCAAGGGCTGTCCCTGCAACACCGCTTCCCGCAGTCTCTCGTAGTCTGCCTGAGCGCCTTCGCCGACCGGCCAGAACCGATTGGTCAACGCCGTGCCCGTTCGACGGTACGCCGATGCAAGCGCACCGAGAATTGCTGTTCGATCTGTTCGGCGAGATGCGCGCTGGAGACTTCCGGTCTGCTTCCGACAATGAAGTCGACGATCTCCGGTGTGAGCTTGAGAGGCCCTCGGCGGCCGCGGCGTCCATCGACCAACCCCTGCATGCCTCGATCCTCGAACGCTGCCGCGATCAGATAGAACGCAGCGCGCGAGTAGCCGTGATGCTCGGCCGCTGCGGTTGCACTGAGCCCATCGACGATGTGAGCCCGAAGCATCTCGTACTTCACCTGGACCTTGTCTTGCGGCAGGAAGAAGGGCATGTGGCCATCGAACAGGGCAGCGGTCACCGCGTCGGCGCGGGGATGAACCAATCCGGCGGCTGCGAGCGTGCGAAGGCGCGACGACGTGTTCATGAACCTTCCTCGGCTGCGACGCAGTACGCCGCGAATCGACTAGAGTGTCTATTATATTATGACGCAAACTGCCCAACAATCCCGAGGTGTAGAGGTTGCGGCCTGTAACAGCCGCTTTCTGGGCCGATATGTTCATCGGACGACATGGCTGGCGACATACATTCCTCGACATTGCGTTATTCTTTACTAGACACAACTGAAGGGCCATGTCGCCGCCTTCGGTGCTTGGGGTGGACATACAGACCCGCACCACTGGCGTCACAGGTCAGGCAGGCGTCAAACAGCAGCTTTACGTTCCGTTGGTATCGAGGATGGTGGCATGGTGGACCAGGCGATCGACGGCGGCCACCGCCGTGGTTTCGTCTGGGAACACCTTGCCCCACTCCCCGAAGGGCTGGTTTGCGGTGATCAGCAGCGACCGCCGCTCATAGCGCGCCGAGATGAGTTCGAAGAGCACGCCGGTCTCGGCCTGGTCCTTCCGCACATAGGCGAGGTCGTCGAGGATCAGGAGGTGGATGCGGTCGAGCCGGGCCAACAGGCTCTCCAGTGCGAGTTCGCGTCTGGCCACCTGCATGCGCTGCACCAGATCGGTGGTTCTGGTGAAGAGCACGCGGTATCCGTTCTCGACCAGGGCGAGGCCGATAGCGGAGCATCCGTGTTTGCAGTCAACCCGGACTCGGGGGTTGAAGGCGGTCTACCGGTATTTCATCCAGCGACGTTCACTGATTTCTCCACAGGCCCGACAATCATGCAGCGACCGGAGCGGGAGCGGACGGCGCCCACTCGCGGTCGTCGCGCACCAGCACGTTGGCGAGGATGATGAGCTTGCGCATGACGGCCACCACCGCAACCTTGTGCGGCTTGCCCTCTTCGGTCAGGCGCTCGTAGAGTTGCTTCATCTCGGCGTTGTACATGCTGGCTGTCATCGCGGCCATGAAGAGCACGTTTCGAGGCACGGCTCGGCCACCCTTGCAGTATCGCTTCCCGACCCTCTTTCCGCTGTCGTCTGGGAACGGAGCGACACCCACCAGGGAAGCGGCCTGGCGGCGGCCGAGCGTGCCGAGCTCGGGCATCTCGGCACAGAGCACGGCGGCGGTGACAGGGCCGATGCCGGGTATCGAGCGCAGAATGCGGTCGCGCCGAGCATGCTCGGGATCGTCGACGATGACGACGCGGATCGCGGCCTCGAGTCGGCTGATCTCCCGATTGGTGTCATTGACCAGCTGCTTGAACGCGGCGACGGTTTCCGGCGTCTCGTATTCCTTGATGGAGTTGGAGAGCGCGGTCCTGGACTTGACCAACTGTGCACGCGCTCGGGCAAGGTCGCCGAGCCGGAAGTGAGCGCCGCTGCGTGGCGGCGTCGCATCCGGGTCCATCGCCTGGCCAAGGCGCGCCAGCATGGCCGCATCGATGGGGTCGGTCTTCGCCAGTTGGCCGAGGGCCTGGGCGAAACGCCGAGCCTGTAGCGGGCTGACCACGGCGACGCGGAAGCCTGCATCGTCGAGGCTGATGTGCACCGGCCTGTGATAGCGCCCCGTGGCCTCGACTACGACGAGCTCGACCTTCGCCTTGTGCAGCATCTTGCGAAGGCCGCGGCGGCCGCCGGCGTCGTTCTGGAACTGCCGCGCCTCGCCCGAAGGGGCGATATGGACGTCGAGAGTGGCCTTGCTGACATCAATGCCGGCGACTACCTTTTCTTGGTTCATGTCCCGTGACTCCTGTCCTTGCAACTCAATCCGGGTCTCACACCCACGCATCCGTTCAGGACGCACGGAACGAACAAGGGATGAGCCGACCAAGCTCCGCTGCGGATCCGTGTCCTTGGCGAGTAGACGGTCCGACTCCTCCCAGCGGGGAAAGCGGCCGCTTTCCCCGCACTGCTTTTCCATCTAACGACGGAACCGCAGCATTCCCAAACCGTACTCAGGTGACCGGCCAAGACGTTGCGTCGGTCGCCGGAGAGCGGAGGTTTTCCACAGAATTCGCGACCGCAACAACTGTGGATAACCTTTTGTTCAAAGGGCTTAAGGCGGGTCATACAAGGCGAGATGGCTCTTGCCGGCGCCTGGCGGGCCGAAGATCAGGCAGTTGGCGCCCTGAGTGAGCCAGGCGTCGCCGGCGGCCAGTGCGTTGACCTGGGCCTTCGAGATCATCGGCACGACGTTGAAGTCGAAGGAGTCGAGGGTCTTGCCGGACAGCAGCCTGGCCTCCCTGAGATGACGTTCGATCCGCCGCCGGTCGCGTTCGGCGAGCTCGTGCTCGGTCAGGGCTGCGAGGAAGCGGGCTGCGGTCCATCCCTCCTTGTCGGCCCGCCTGGCGAAGCTCTGCCAGAGTTGGCTGATTGTCGGCAGGCGGAGATCGGTGAGCATCAAGGAGAGCTTCATGGCGTCGACCTTGTTGGGGTCGTGCGCGGTCATGTCGTCCCTGCCGGTCATGCCGCTTCTCCCACGCTCAGCAGTGCGCCGTAGCCGACAAGGGGCGGCCTGGCGACGTCGATGCTGGGCATCTTGCCGCGCTGCGGCGCGAAGCGCGCCTTGAGCTCGCTGGGATCGGGCAACTGCCCGGCCTTCAGCGCACGGTCGATCTCGGTGGCCAGCTCGGCCTCGCAGCTCTCCTCATGGGCGAGCGCCAGGAGGCTCACGGCGAGACGGCAGGCCCCGCGCTCGCTCAGCCGCTCCAGAGCTCTCTCGAAGCAGCGCCGGTAGGCCTCACGCGGGAACAGAGCATCGCGGTACACCAGGTTCAGCAGCGCCATCGGCTTGCGCTTCAGGGAATGGATGACGTGGCGGTAGTTGACCACGTGCGCATGGGGTCCTCTGGCGCCGGCGCGGCCTCGGGGGAGCGTCAGGTGGTGGGTTCCGCTGAGGAAGAGTTCGAGGCGGTCATCGTAGAGGCGCACGCCGAGGCGGTGGCCGATCAGCCGTGAGGGCACGGTGTAGAAGACGCGGCGCAGGATGAAGCCCGAGGACGAGGTGACCAGCACGCTGGTCTCCTCGCAATCGGCGGCGCGCCTCGGCGGGAGGTCCCGCAGGAGCGCCCGCTCGGTGTCGATGCGCTTGGCGCGGTGGGCGTTGGCGCGGCCTACGACCTCGGCGATGAAGGCGCGATAGGCGTCGAGATCGTCGAAGTCCGACGTGCCGCGCAGCGCGAGCGTATCGGCGATGGTACGCTTGAGATGGCCGTGCGGGCTCTCGATCGCCCCGTTCTCGTGCGCCACGCCGCGGTTGTTGCGGGTGGCCTCCATGCCGTAGTGCTGGCACAGCGCCTCGTAGCGCCCGGTCATGTCGTCTGCCTCGTCCTTGCGCAGGTTGCAGAACGCCGCCGACAGGCTGTCGGTGCGGTGCTCGCGGGGCGCGCCGCCGAGGTGCCAGAGCGCGCCCTGCAGCCCCTCTGCCAGCGCTGTGAAGCTCTCGCCGCCGAGCACCACCCGGGCATGGGTGAAGCCCGACCACGGCAGGCGGAAGTGGTAGAGCATGTGCTTCAGAGGCTGGCCGGCGACACTGACGCCAAGCGCCCCCATGTGAGTGAAGTCGGACAGGCCCTGCCGGCCCGGCTCGTGCTTCTGGCGGAAGATCACCTCCTGCTCCGGGCCGTGCTCGGCACGCCAGAGGCGGACCCGCCGCTCCAGGGTACGCCGCACGCCCGGGTCCAGCTCGGGATGGCGGCGCATCAACTCCTGGAACACGCCAACCGGGCGGATGCCCGGGCTGTTCTCAAGGATCGGTACGACGACGGTGTCGAAGACATCGGCCAGCGGGTCCGGCCGCCGCCGGCCCCGTGGCTTGGCCTCCTCCTGATCCGGAAGGGGATCGGCGTCCAGACGGTAGCCGGTGGCTCGGCTGAACCCCGCCTTCGCGGACGCGACTTCGGTTGTGTGGGTCTTTCTCAGCTTCATGAAGAGCCTCTTCTGGCAATCGGTGACATGGCGGCCGGGCACCCCTGCGCTCTCCTTCGACTCGGGAAAGCACAAGCGTGGCTCGACCGGCCACCGACGCCAGGAGGCTTCCGGAGATTTTTTTCGCCGGCCTGGAACTCCAGTCGGGCTACGCCCTCCCTCCGTTCCAGGCCGGCGAGCCCCGTCTCACCCTGATTGTCGCTGGAGTCTCATCTTGTTTGTCGCGCGGCAGTACCGTGACCGGCGCCTTCTTCGGGCCGGGTCACGAAGGGATGGGTGGCGTTCTCGAACGGCACGATCTCTCGGCGGCGTTCGGCGGCAGGCGATAGCGATGGCAGCCAGGGCCGGCGATCTCCTGTGCGGCGCACCACGGACCGGGCGGGATGGTCGTCGAAGGCTCCGATCATTGCCTGCGGCGGACCACGCCCCGCCTGATGGCACAGTCGTGCCTGCTCAGCCTGTCCCGATGCCCGAGCCGGCGGGCATCGCCGCCCGCTCAGCCGCCCTGCATGAGCTCGGCTTGCGCGAGCCTGCCCTGCTTGATCACGCTGTCGATCTCTTCGCTCCTGCCATCATGGAGCAATTCGTCGTGCTTGATGGTGGAGACGAAGTAGGTGGCGCGGAAGGTGTGCTCGATCAGCCTGACGAGGCCGGGAGGGAGTTCCGCTGTGATCGCGGCGGGCGCACCTGCACCCAGGCTCAGGGCTGCATGACGCACGTACTCGCCGGGCATCATGTCGCTCTCCTCGGCCCGCACCTGGATCGTCTCCCACTCGGCATCGGAGAACCTGATGCTGTGGGACTTGCGGGCGGCGGGACCCTTGATGCGCGGGAACCCGTGATCGTCGGCATTGGTGGCAGAACTCTCGGTCATGGTATCGCTCCTCAATCTGTAGTTCGGATCAGAATATCCCCGTGGCGTCGCAATTCGAGAGATGATGGAGCCATCTCACCGAAACAAGCCGAAACTGGGCGCGCAACCCTAACTTTCGGTAGCGTATTTCCTACAGAGTGCGCTTGTAATGCGCGACCCCGCCAGCGCTTTAGTTTCAACACGTTGGGAGATGCATTGCACGCGCATTTCACTTTCCCACCATGTTAATTGTTGCATTCATCGTAGCTGTGACGGCCCCAGCGTAGCCCAGCGTACTGGAGAGGGCACGATGCAGGCCTGCACCTTGAGGTGCGTCGGGTGTGAGAGTTCAAGCGCCTCCAAGGCGTAGAACGGGTCCAAGGATCCGGAGAAAAGCGTTCAGACCCAGCCATTTAGGCGCTATACAGGGGCTGAGAGGGGGCGAATTCAGCGTGTTTGTTTCGGGTTGCGCTGGAATTCGTTGCATAGGGCCTTATGGCGTGTCGCATTTGGGACAGTTCTCACATTGTGTCGCGCATGTGTCTCCGACAGTGCAGAGAGGCCTGAGCTCGTGCGATCGCGTTGACAGGAGGAGTTTCACTGGATTACGCTCTCGATTGCGACGATGGAGAGGGCGACCGAGGGACGGCTCGGAGACAATGAACGGTTCGATTGAGAGCGCCGCAAGGAAGGACCGGAAAGCAAGGTTCCAGGTTCGATGCGATCACGAACCGGGGAGCGATATTTGCGCGATGGGGGGTCGCGGTCGACAAGGAAAGCGGATCGCTCGATCGAAGGATGATGTCATGGGCATCCGGGAGTTCGCGCACAGGCGGAACGGGAATGCTCGGCGGCGGATCTAGGATGTCGGGAGCGCCGCACTCAGGTGCGGACGGCGAGCTTGGCGGATGAGCGCGACAGGGCCGATGCAGGCGGGGTGGAGCGCGTCGTCACGGTTGAAGGCGGGCCGATGGCGAAGCCGAGGCGAGACGGGTACCGGTATCGCAGTGCTCGGGCGAACGGGGCGAGGTTGCGAGCGCGAGACCATGAGCCAGCACGTGATCATGGCGGAAGGTCGCCGAGGGTTACGGTGCTCACGGCGAGCGGAGCGACGGCGCGCTGCGCCGAGCCAGGGTCCAGCGTTGTTGGTGCTCTCAAGGGTGAGGGAAGCGCACATGGCGGCGGCGCGGAGCGAAGGCCAGGGAGGAGGCGGTCGTCTCCGACGCAAGGACAGGCTCTCGGTGGCGAGAAGCGCGCCAGCACGGCAGGCGGTCGCGGCGAAGGGAAATGGCGAGGGCCGTGACAGGGGAACCGATGGGCGGGGTTCCGGCCGATCTCCGGGGAGGCCGAGCCGATGGCGAAGTTCGATTTCGGGCAGGGCTCATGGAGGCGACTGCGGTGGGCAGGCTGCTGCGGGGCGAGCGTCCGCCGACGGTGCGCAGCACCGAGGACGCGAGGCCGAAGCTGCGGCGGGAGCGGGAGCGCGCTGGCTGCTTCGAGCGCGAGCGGCGCAGGCGCGGATGCGCCAAGCCGCGATGCGCGGTGGGGGGACGGCGAAAAGGGGGGAGCCGATCGCCGCCGAGGCAGCGACCGGCTCGTAGTCGATAGGTAGCGTCACCGTGTCACGCGGCGAGTTGAACCTTCATCACCGGTATTCCCAGTTGGCGAGCTTTGTCGACGAGGTTGCCGGTGATGCCGGACCCTGGGAACGCGATGACGCCCTTGGGCAGCAGGTTCAGAAGATCGTCGTTGCGGCGGAAGGGTGCGGCCTTGCCGTGGGCGGACCAGTCGGGGCGGCAGACGATCTGGTTGACGCCGCGGGCCTCGGCCCAGCTCGCGGCGATCTTCTCGACGCCGGGACCGCCACCGTGGAGCAAGACCATGTCGCGGTACTTCGCGCGCGCCATGTCGAGCGTGCTCCAGACGGCGTCGGCATCGCTGACGGTCTTGCCGCCGGTGATTGCGACCAGGGTGCCCTCGGGCAGGTGCGCGCGGGTCTCGCGGTCCTTCCTTGCGCGCCTGAAGTCTCGGGCGTCGATCGCGGCGGAGGTGAGCGTGCCGGTCTGGCTCGTGTGCGATCCGTGCCTCGGGCGCCAGAGGTCGCCGGTCTCGACGCGGTAGGCGTCGGCGGCGAGGTCGCGGAGCTTCTCGAAGGCGTCGCGCCGGTCGCCGAGGCTCTGTGCGCGGTCGGTCATGGTCTGCAGCTCCCACGCCTTCACTTCCGATCCGTCCTGGGCCTTCTCGAGGTCGCGCATCTCGGGGGTGATGCGGTCGACGGCGCGGTCGAGGCGGGTGACCTGGCTGTGCAGCATGTTGGTGAAGCCCCACATGACGGCCTCGCGCTCGTCGGCCATCTGCGTGCCGTCGACGGTGATGCCGTTGACGATGACGCGGATGGCCTCGCTCAGTGCATCCATGGCATCGTCCTCGTCCCAGACGACGCGGCTGTCGAGCTCGCCGCGCTCCGGTGCTGCACCGAAGAGGGCCATGCTGTCGCAGACCGTTGCGGTTGAAGAAGCGGTGGGGGTAGTGCTGATGGTGTCGATCATGACGATCTCCCTTGTTCCATCCCTCTGGATGTTCATCCTCCGGGGCCCTTTGCCCCTTCGTGATGTCCTTTCTCTTCACGCGCGCGCAGTGGAAGCACCTTCCCCTAGAACTCCTTGGACCGGATTGGGTGCGGAAGATGCCCGATTTGGTGCGGAAGTCGGCGGTCTGTGTGCCTGGGAGGCCCGGCGCGCCTCCTTGGAGAGTGGCCGCGTTTCGGGTAGGCCTGCTCAAGAATTGCTAGCGCCGGGCCGACGCACCGGCCCCGCGCGAGGGGCCGGTGCGCCACAGACGAGGCGTTGGAGAGTTCACGTGAGCCGACTTCACGGTCGGGCATCTTCACGGCCGGTCTTAGGAGTTCTTGGGGAAGGCCGTAAGGAGCGGAGCGACTGGAGGACCCGCAGGGTTGCTGGCGTGAGCACGTGTGTGAGGCTTGGACATCACGACGGGCAGGAAATTCCATCTCCCCACGCACGGGCCCCGTTTCTGTTGTTCTTGCCGGCATCACGACGACCAGAGTGGATGTGAGCGGAGACGCTCCTCGGCCACCTCGCGGATGCGCGAACGCTCGTGCACGCGCACCGGGCCTCGGGGGTCCTCGCTCAGGTGGATCACGAAGTAGGACGATCCCGGGTTGAGGATGTCGCGCTGGCGGAAGAGATCGCCGACGTAGTCGCCGTCGGCGTCATGGATGCGGGCCTCGTTGGCGCCCACGCGGGTGAAGGTGACGGTGTTGCTCATGCTGTGCTCCTGCTTGCGTGATGGCGGCGGGGAGAACTCTCTCTCCCTCTTCACGCCGCTCGCCCGGCACCTGCTCCTCCCGGCCTCGCCGGGCGATCGTCATTGCCTGTCGGCGGCGCGGAGCGTGTGCCGGAAGAGAGGCGCGAGCCTGGCGCGAAGCGCGTGCGCGCCGAGGGCGAGGAGATCGCTGTTGAAGTCGCCGCCCTGGGACACCACGAGCACGGCGTCGACGCCCGCGCGTGCGCAGCGCCGGGCAAGGCGCTCGGCGGCGCGCTCGCCCTCGGGATCGTTGTCGCGGGCGATCACCAGCCGAGTGACGCCGGCCGGCGGCAGGAAGGCGGCGAGGCTGCCGGCGGACAGCGCGGCGGCGGCGACGGTGTCGGGGATCGCCGTGACGATCGAGAGCACGGTCTCGATCCCCTCGCCGACGAGCAGGGTGCCGCACGCGGGCTCGCCGAAGCGGACGGCGCGGCCGTGGACACGACCCAGCGCCTTGCGCGGGCGCGTCAGATTCGCCTTGGCAGGCCTGGTCGGATCCAACCATGTGCGCAACACGCCGCAGACGGGGCCGTGAGCGGAACGTTCCCCCGGACCGGAGCGATCCTCCGGGTCGGCAGTGACGGCAGCGACCAGAGCCGGAAGGCGGCGCACGCCGTCGTCGTCGCGATGGATCAGCTCGGGGTGGAAGCGCAGGGCCGCGAAGCGGCAGCGCTCGATGCCCCGTGCCCGCAGATAGGCCTCGGCGTGGGTGCCGTCGATGGCGCGGCAGCGCCGCCACAGGCGGCGTGCCGCCTCGGTGCGGTCGTAGTTGTCGGGCATGGCGGAGGACGGCATGGGCGGCGATGCGAGGAAGGCGTGCGCCTCGGCCAGCGCGGCGCGGAGCGAGCCCGCGCCGGAGGCGATGCGGACGAGGTCGAGGAGGTCGCCGTGCTCGCCCGAGGCGGAATCCGTCCACTTGCCTGGAACGCCGGGGGGCGCGAGGCGGACGAAGAGCGAGCGCCCGCGGGCGCCGCGAATGTCACCGGCGGTCCAGTAGCGCCCCTGCTTGCGGCCCTGGGGCAGGTAGCGGCGGCACACCTCCTCGGCGCGTGCGCCGAGTGCGGCCGCGACGCGGGCGGCGGCGCTCACGGGGCAGACCTCGGGCGCGAAGCACGCCTCGGGCGTGAAGGGGGACCGGCGGAGCCGGGACCGGAAGCCGGGATGGAGAGCATGGGCAGGACCTCGCTGGACGCTTCGTGGGACGCGCCCGGGTCCCGGCCCCTCTCTTTCTCTCGCCGGCGCCGGGACGGCGAGGCGGCGCGCGAAGCGCCAGCCCTGCCGTCCGGGCAGACGGGGAGTGGGCAGGGAGTTAACGAGAAAGGGGCCGACCACGCGCGGGAGGAACGCGTGATCGGCCCCGGGGCGAGCGCGAGGGAGGGGCGCGCTCAGGAGCTTAGAACGGCAAGGCCTCGCCACTGTCAGTCTCGCCGGTGCCGGCTGCGGCCTCCGCCGCCTCGCCGCTCACCTGGGCGCCGTTGCCGTTGGCGCCGGCGGGCTTATCCAGGAACTGGATGCGCGAGCCCGGGACGAGGAGGATCTCGGTCGAGAACCGATCCGAGTCCTCGCCGTCCTTGCGCCACTTCCTGGTCTGCATCTTGCCCGCGACGTAGACGAGCCGACCCTTCTTCGCGTGCTTGTCGAGCATGTCGATCAGCCCGTCCTGGAAGGTCACGACCCGGTGCCACTCCGTCTTGTCGATCCGCTCGCCGCCGCGGGCCTTGTCGATGTACGACTCGTCGGTCGCAATGCTCAGGTTGGCCACGCGCCCGCCGCTCTGCAGGTGATTGACGGTGACATCGGCGCCCAGGCGGCCAATGACTTCTGCCCTGTTCAGACCAAACGACATGATCTTGTCTCCTGTCTTCCGAGTTATGACGAAGGTTGCCGAACGGATCGATCTCTCTCCTGATCTTCTCCGTTCACCCTTCTCCTGCTCCCCTTCAACTCTGGCCCGCGGCCCGCTCCGGCGCCTGCCGGGTTCACGAGGGCATCGCGGATCGCACGGCCGTCCGCCCCGGCGGCGGCGCGGGGCACGACGCTATCGGGATCGCGAGGGTGGGAGGCTCATCTGCGCGTCACGGCTTCCTGCGATGCCGGCACGCTCATGGCGGGCAAAGCGCCATCAACGGAACATTGGCGCGTATCTCCACCTGGTCGGGACGCAGCTTGGCGAAGACGATGCAGGCGGCGGCCTCGGCCTCCGTCTCGAAGGTCCCCAGCTCCTGCGAGGTCCGCAACTCGATCACGGTGATCTGCGGCGGCCACATCGACACGAGGTGGCGCTCGGGCGCGCGGGAGTTGGACCGATATGCGCAGCGGGGACAGCGGGCGACGCCACGGACAGGCGCCTTGCAATCTACACACTCCCCTCTCGCGCGCCGTGTTGCGTAGCGCCTCTTGCCGACGGCCTTCTTGCGTTCGGGCGAAACGCGCTCCTTCTCCAGCGCGAGGCACCGGCCGCAGCGGGATTGGCCCTCGAATGTGGGCCGGCGGCAGCGCACGCAAAGACCGGCGGCGCGACGGGCATCGTAGCGCCGGCGGTCGAGTGCACGCCGCACGTTACGGCACGGCTCGCAGAGCGAGCGGCCATCTGCGGGCTCGCGCTGGCCGCATGACGTACAGAGCCCTGCGTCGCGCCGCTCCCTCCGCCGCCGCCTGTCCCCGGCGCGGTCGGCGCGCCGGCACTGCTCCGGATCGCGGCCGGCGTAGGGCAGGCCGTTCTGCCTGGCCCGGGCGCGGCGGGCCCGGTCGGCGGCGCGGCGCTTCTCGCCACAGCGATGGCAGAGCTTGAGGCCGGGCTCGGGCGGGGAGGTGCCACATCTCGTGCAACTCCCGCGGGCAATTCGTTCGGCATGCCGCCGGCGTTGACGTTCGCGCGCACGGTCGTCGCTGCTGGCCATGGCGACCTCGAAGGCGTGGCTGTGGACGGAGGGTGGGAGCCGGCCGGGGGCGCCGCTCAGCGGCGCCACCTGCCGCGCAGCGTGATGCCTGCCGCGGCCGACCCGAAGAGCTGCATGCCGGCGTCGCGGCCGACGGCGGTGGCGATGACGATCTCGTTGGGCAGCGGACGCAACCGCTTTACGGCGCGGCGCGACAGGGTCGTGCGCGCCTTGCGCGCACCCCCGCCCTCCCCGTCGGCGCCGAGCGGGCGGATCTCGCCCGAGGCCGCAGTCTCGTAGCGCTCCACGACGAAACGCTCGTCGCGCTCGAGGCCGCCGCCGAAGAAGTGCACCACGTAGGTGCTGGCAGCGCGTTGGATGGTCCTTGCCCTCGGCATCGTCCGGCCTCCTCCCGGTTCGTGAACGTCAACAGCGGGCACGCCCCTCGCCGGGCCGCCCGCCGCCCCCGTCACGGCCCGGCTCTCGCTCGCGGCGGCGCATGGGCACGGGAGCGGTGAGGGCCGGCGGCGGGCGCGGCGCCGGGATGCCCGGGGGGCCAGCCGTGGGTAAGATGGGGGACATGTCCAGCCGGGAACGCCGGGGTCGGGCGGCGGTGGAAGGACAGCCCGGCCTGTTCGACGGGCGCGGCGTCGTCGAGGTGGGTCGCTCCACCGCCCCGGCCGCCCCGCATGCCGGTGCGGCGGCCGCCGGCTTCACGGACGGCGAGCCGATCGCGATGCTGCCGCACGCGACGCCGACGAACGTGGAGCGGCTCTGCGCGGCGGTTGTATCGCGCTTCCTGGATGAGGCTGTACCGGCGCTGGAGCGGCTGTGGCGCCGGTTTGCCGGATTCGGTATCGGTGAAGCCCCTTGTGGAGCAGCGCGCCGTCCTGGGCGCACTGGCGCGTCCGGACTGCGGGCCCGCGCGGGCGGGGTTGAAGCGGATCGTGCTGTCGAAGGGCATCCGTAGCGGAGCACAGCAATGTGCGCGCCAGACTGCTCGCCCGGATCGCGGCCGTCCCCGGAACCCTTGCCGTTGCGCCCAACAGCGCGATGATTGACGCCGTTGGTCACGACTACACCAACACCAAGGCCATGATCTTCGGGGAGGCCCCGGCATTCGAGGAGGTCCTGGCCTCCGCAGGGGAGATCGAGCGGATTGTGAACCATGGGCCCGGCGCGAGCTGAGCATCGAGCCTTGTAGCGGGAAGGACAGGTCGGATTCCATCGCGCCGAGGCCGGCCGGCTGTTCGAGCTCGCCGAGGCGCTGGAGGGCTGCGGGGCGCCGTGGAAGGGCAGCCGGGAGCTTCTCGATCTCGGCGCCCGGCTCCGGGCGCTTGCCGAGGGCCTGGACCTGCCGGCGCCCGCTGCGCTGCGCGGCGCGTTGCGTCCCTACCAGTGCGTCGGCTACGGCTGGCTCAGGTCGCTCTCCGACACCGGCTTCGGCGGCGTGCTCGCCGACGACATGGGGCTCGGCAAGACCGTGCAGACGCTGGCTCTGCTGGCGCATCGCCATCTGGAGGAGAAGACCGACCGGCCAAGCCTCCTCGTAGTGCCCACAAGCCTGGTCGGCAACTGGCGGCGGGAGGCGGCCCGATTCGTGCCCGGCCTCAGGCTTCTGGTCCTTCACGGGCCGGGCCGGCTGCGGCGCTTCGGCGACATTCCCGAACATCATCTGGTGGTCACGACCTATCCGCTGGTGAACCGCGATTACGACGCGCTGTTTCGCCATGACTACGACACCGCCGTACTGGACGAGGCGCAGACGGTCAAGAACCCGGCGGCCGGGGTCAGCAAGCGTATCCGCGGAATCCGCGCCCGGCATCGGCTGGCGCTGACCGGAACCCCGGTCGAGAACAATCTCGAGGAACTGTGGGCGCTCTACGACTGGTTGATCCCCGGCCTTCTTGGAAACCGCAAGGCCTTCAAGAGCGGCTATCGCACGCCGATCGAAAACGAGGGCGACCTGACGAAGCAGCGCCTGCTGTCCAGGCGGATCAAGCCCTTCCTGATGCGACGCACTAAGGAGGAGGTTGCCGCCGAGCTGCCGGAGAAGACTGTGATCGACGAGATCGTTCCGCTCGAGGGCGGCCAGGCAGCGCTCTACGAGAGCATCAGGACGGCGATGGATGCGCGCATTCGCGAGGCCATCGCGGCGAGGGGCTTCAACGCGTCGCGCATTGCGATCCTCGACGCGCTGCTGAAGTTGCGGCAGGTCTGCTGCGATCCCCGACTCGTCAAGCTCGACGCGGCCCGCAAGGTGACGGATAGCGCCAAGCGGGGGCGGCTTCTCGCGCTCCTGGAGGAGCTCGTCGCCGAAGGCCGCAGGGTGCTGATCTTTTCCCAGTTCGTCGAGATGCTGCGCCTCGTCGAGGCCGATGTCGCGGCCCTCGGCTGGAACTACGCCATGCTGCATGGAAGCACGCAGGACCGGGACGCTCAGATCGCGAGCTTCCAGTCGGGGGACCTGCCGCTATTCCTCATCAGCCTCAAGGCGGGCGGCACCGGCCTCAACCTGACTGCGGCCGACACCGTGATCATTTACGACCCGTGGTGGAACCCGGCGGTGGAACGGCAAGCCATGGACCGGGCGCACCGGATCGGTCAGGAGAAGCCCGTATTCGTTCACCGCCTGATCGCCGAGCACACTGTAGAGACCGCTATCCAGAAGATGCAACTCCGCAAGCAGGCACTCGCGGACGCCCTGTTCGAAGGAACAGGGCAGGGTCCTCTGGCGCTCAGTGACGACGATATCGACGCGCTCTTCGGCACGTCACCCGCCGCGTCTTCAAGTTGAGGATGAGCAATGAACCGGCCGAAGGGGGCAGGTGGTGGTGAAACCGATATGCCGGGTTCGTCGTAGTGCGGCGGGGCCGGCTCATGTCGCCGGGGAGGGCTGGTCCGCGCCGATGCTCAGCGACGGCGAGTGTTCAGAGACGTCTTCTTCCCTCGATGACCCTTCCGGCGCAGTTCGGCGCCACGCGCTCAGTCATCGGTGCCGAACAGTCGGCGACAAGCCTCTTCCGCCTCTTGCAATCCGACTTCGGTGAAGACGACCGACTTGGCTTTGGTCGCCGGATTCGAAATCAGGCCCTTGCGGTGAAGCCGGTCCGTGTCATCCCAGCTGAACGATTTCCACGCGCACACACCGTCATGAAGGCCCAGATAAAGCAACGCCAGGACGGCCTCGTCGGTCTTGGCCTCGAAAGCCGGTCCATACCGCGTCAGGCAGCGCTGTTCGAGGCGAGACCGGATCTCGTCGGCAGAAGCCTGATCGTATCGCCCGTCGCCCGGTCGGCACAGACGAGATCGAAGTGCGCTTGCAGGTTGAGCCAGAACTCCGCCTCGACGCCGAACCAGTGACCGAGGCGGAGCGCCGTGTCTCCAGTGATCGAACGCCTGCCGTTGATGATCTGACTCACCCGGTTCGCCGGCACGTCGATCTGGCGCGCGAGCTCCGTCGGCGTGACGCCGATTTCCGCCAGCTCTTCCTTCAGTATCCGACCGGGATGGACGGCGCGTCTCAGCACGGGCACTCCCCCTTCAAGAATGGTAGTCCACGATCTCGATATTGCCCGGACCCGGCTGGCCCTCCGGCCACTCGAAACAGATGCGCCATTGCCTGTTGATGCGAACGGAATACTGACCCTTCCGATCTCCTCCGAGGGCCTCCAGCCGATTGCTGGGCAAGTTCCGCAGCGTGTCGAGGGACGGCGCGGCGTTGAGGATCGAGAGCCGTCTGGCCGCTTGGCGCTCGAAGCCCTGGAAGTCCCGGACCATACGGCCGCTGGCGAACCTCTCGGTCTTGCTGTCCCTGTAGCTGAGGATCATCGAGGGGCAGCGTAGCCCGTTGAC
Source organism: Alphaproteobacteria bacterium (assembly GCA_965207055.1). Classification (GTDB taxonomy): domain Bacteria; phylum Pseudomonadota; class Alphaproteobacteria; order UBA828; family UBA828; genus WTGU01. Next base: position 437,531 of record CBDBLP010000003.1, read on the forward strand.
GATGTACGTCAAGCGTAGATGCGGACGTCGATCCGGGTTCCAGATTCGCTGCTTTCACCGAGTACCGCTCGAGCAACGACGGCACCGGTTGCCACCATCGCTGCGGCCGTCGTGGTCGCAGCGATCGCGCGCCCCTCGGCGGCGCCTCTCAGGGGCTCGACCGGCTCCGCCCGCGCCCCGGCGCCGCTCCTTGGGAGCGCAGGTTCAGACCCCGGTTTCGGGGCCGGCGGCGGGCTCGTGTAGCGTTTCGCCGAATCGGCGTAATGGTTCGGTAATGCCGTGGAGGGTCGCGCTGGGGCCGCCGCCGCGGCGCCGAGTGCCCCCGCGCGGAAGGCTGGTAACGATTTTTCCGATGCGATATCGTCGAGCGCATGGCGATTCGCGACGAGGATTTCAGCGCGGACCTGTCGATCGAGGGCGACGATGGGGTCTGGTCGCCGGCCGACGCACCCCCTGCGAGCGCACCGCCCGACTGGCATGTTCTTTACGAGCAGGAGTTCAGGCGCGCGAGAGCGGCCGAGGCCCGTGTGCAGGAACTCCTCAACGATGTTCGTCGGCTGCGTCGTGCGCTGGGGAAGCCGGAGACCGGCACCGGCAGGCCCAAGCCCGCGCCGGCGAAGAGCCGGCAGCAGGAGACGATCAAGTCGCTACGCGCGGAGTGTGGTGCTCTACGCAGAGACGTTACGCGTCTGAACAAGAAGCTGGAGCGGGAGACGCAGCGGGCGGAGGACCTCAAGGCGACGGGCAAGATGCTGTCGGGCGAGGTCATTGAGCTTCACGCGGAGTTGCGGCGGCGGCGCGATCAGACGGATCTGGTTTGCTCGTTGACCGACGAGGTCTTCTGGTTGCGCCATTCGGTGAAGGGTGCCGACGCCAGGGAGGAGACCTTGAAGGCCCGGGTGGCCAGGGTCCTGCGGGTGTCGAAAGCCCACAGGGAGGCGTTGTCCGCCGCTGCGGCCGATTTGCGCAAGGCCCTGCGGAGGTCGCGTCGCCAGAAGGCCGCGATCAAGTCGTTGGCCAGGAAGAACGCCCGGCTGCGCAAGGCCGCGAAGATGTCGCAGGCCCGGATCGGGGCGCTGGAAGCGCGGGTCTCCAAGCTTCGCGCGAGCCGGGCGGCGCTGTCCAGGAGGCTGTTCGGCAGGAAGAGCGAGAAGCAGGAGAAGCCGTCCACCGGGCGCAAGCGCGGCCAGCAGCGCGGCGCACCCGGCCATGGCCGCACCCAGCGGCCCAACCTCAAGGAGCGGAGGGAAGAGAAAGCCCCGCCCCAGGACGCGCTCATCTGTTCCTGTTGCGGCGAGCCCTACGCGCCGAACGGCGCGGAGGAGACCACCATCGTCGAGATCGAGGTCAAGGCCCACAAGCGCAGGATCGTCCGTCCCCGCTGGCGCCGGGCCTGCGAGTGCGCGTCCTCGCCCCGGGAGGTGATCGCGCCTGCGGTGCCGCGTCTGTTCGACCGCACACCCTACGGGACCAGCGTCTGGGCGCACTACTTGTACGAGCGCTACGCCTGTTTCCGCCCGCTCAAGCGGGTCGCGGCATGGATGGCCGACCTGGGCCTGACGATCTCGCCGGGGACGCTCGCCAGCAGCGTAGAGCGCTTCATCCCCGTGTTCGAACCCGTGGCGGGCGCGATCCTCGATCACCAGAACCGACAGGCGGTCCGTCACGCCGACGAGACCGGCTGGCGTATCCAGTCGCTGCGCGAGATCGGCCGGTCGAGCCGCGCGTGGCTATGGAACTCGGTCAGCGAAGATGCGGTCTACTTCCACGCCGACCCCTCGCGCTCGGCCGAGGTCGCGAAGACCTTGTTCGGCGGGAGCGCCGTCGTCGTCTTCGTGGTCTGCGATCGCTACTCCAGCTACAAGAAGATGGAGCGCGACCTCGACGGCAAGGTGATCCTCTGCTTCTGCTGGGCCCATCAACGGCGGGACTTCATCGACTGCGCGGCCGGCCACAATCGACTGACGGAATGGTGCCAGAGTTGGATCGGGCGCATCGCATCGATCTACAGCCTGAACAAGGTGCGGCTGAAACATTACGGCCCCGCTCTGGAGCGGCAGACGCCACAGTTCGACGGCGCACAGGGCGAGCTGGAGAAGGCCGTCGACGATCTGTTCGCGGTCGCCGAAGCGGAGTTGGCCGAGCTGCCGGACGGCGCGCGCGAGGCCAAGCCGCTGCGCTCGCTGCTCAACCACCGCGAGGGCCTGTGCGTCTTCGTCGACAACCCGCAGGTGCCCATGGACAATAATTTTGCCGAGAGGGCGTTCAGGGGAGCGGTCATAGGAAGACGGCTCAGCTTCGGTTCCGACAGCGAGGACGGCGCGAAGTTCACGGCGATGATGTACTCCGTCGTCGGCACTCTCGCCATGAATGGCATCGATGTCCGGCGCTGGCTGGAGGCATGGTTGAAGGCCTGCGCGAAGAATGGCGGCAAACCGCCGGACGACTTGTCGCCCTGGCTGCCGTGGTCGATGAGCGGGGCGCGGAGGCGCAAGTTCACGGCACCGGGATGACCGGCACGATCGAGTGCCGCTATTACGGGCGCGACTTCACCACCGAAGAGATGGTGCTGCTGCGCGCGCTGATCGCCGGCCCCCCGCCGCTCAACCGCCATGCGCTGTCCAAGGAGTTCTGCCGGCGCATCGGCTGGCTCAAGCCCGACGGCGGGCTGAAGGACATGATGGCCAGGGTCACCATGCTGGCCATGCACAAGGACGGACTGATCACCCTGCCGCCGCCGAGGTGGCAACCGGGCCCGCCAAAGCCGGTCGTCTTCGGACCGGACACCGAGCCGCCGCTCTTCCCCGTCCCGACGACGCTGGACGAGGTCCGCCCGCTCAAGATGCGCACCGTCGTGCGCGGCACCCGCGAGGGCAAGCTCTGGAACGAGTTCGTCGCCCGCTACCACTACCTCGGCTACAAGACCCTGGTCGGCGCCCAGATGCGCTACGCCGTCCACGACCGCGAGGGCTGGCCGCTCGCCATGCTCGGCTTCTCGACCGCCGCCTGGAAGCTGGCGCCGCGCGATGCCTTCATCGGCTGGACGCCCGAGCTGCGCGAGAGGAACCTGCCGCTGGTGGTCGACAACCCCAGGTTCCTGATCCTGCCCTGGATCAAGATCCCCAACCTGGGCTCGCACATCCTCGCCATCGTCCGCCGCAGCCTGCCACTCGACTGGGCCGAGCGCTACAACACCGCACCCGTGCTCATCGAGACCTTCGTCCAGACCCCGCGCTACACCGGCGCCGTCTACAAGGCGTCGGGCTGGATCCGCGTCGGAACGACACAGGGGCGCGGGCGCTACGACCGGGAAAAGCGGTACGACAAGCCCCGCAAGGACATCTGGCTCCGGCCGCTGCGAAAAGACTGGAGGCGGGCCCTCAACCGCTGATTCCGGACCCTCCACGGCATTACCGAACCATTACCGACAAGGGTAATGGTTCGGTAATGCCGTGGAGGGTCGCGCTGGGGCCGCCGCCGCGGCGCCGAGTGCCCCCGCGCGGAAGGCTGGTAACGATTTTTCCGATGCGATATCGTCGAGCGCATGGCGATTCGCGACGAGGATTTCAGCGCGGACCTGTCGATCGAGGGCGACGATGGGGTCTGGTCGCCGGCCGACGCACCCCCTGCGAGCGCACCGCCCGACTGGCATGTTCTTTACGAGCAGGAGTTCAGGCGCGCGAGAGCGGCCGAGGCCCGTGTGCAGGAACTCCTCAACGATGTTCGTCGGCTGCGTCGTGCGCTGGGGAAGCCGGAGACCGGCACCGGCAGGCCCAAGCCCGCGCCGGCGAAGAGCCGGCAGCAGGAGACGATCAAGTCGCTACGCGCGGAGTGTGGTGCTCTACGCAGAGACGTTACGCGTCTGAACAAGAAGCTGGAGCGGGAGACGCAGCGGGCGGAGGACCTCAAGGCGACGGGCAAGATGCTGTCGGGCGAGGTCATTGAGCTTCACGCGGAGTTGCGGCGGCGGCGCGATCAGACGGATCTGGTTTGCTCGTTGACCGACGAGGTCTTCTGGTTGCGCCATTCGGTGAAGGGTGCCGACGCCAGGGAGGAGACCTTGAAGGCCCGGGTGGCCAGGGTCCTGCGGGTGTCGAAAGCCCACAGGGAGGCGTTGTCCGCCGCTGCGGCCGATTTGCGCAAGGCCCTGCGGAGGTCGCGTCGCCAGAAGGCCGCGATCAAGTCGTTGGCCAGGAAGAACGCCCGGCTGCGCAAGGCCGCGAAGATGTCGCAGGCCCGGATCGGGGCGCTGGAAGCGCGGGTCTCCAAGCTTCGCGCGAGCCGGGCGGCGCTGTCCAGGAGGCTGTTCGGCAGGAAGAGCGAGAAGCAGGAGAAGCCGTCCACCGGGCGCAAGCGCGGCCAGCAGCGCGGCGCACCCGGCCATGGCCGCACCCAGCGGCCCAACCTCAAGGAGCGGAGGGAAGAGAAAGCCCCGCCCCAGGACGCGCTCATCTGTTCCTGTTGCGGCGAGCCCTACGCGCCGAACGGCGCGGAGGAGACCACCATCGTCGAGATCGAGGTCAAGGCCCACAAGCGCAGGATCGTCCGTCCCCGCTGGCGCCGGGCCTGCGAGTGCGCGTCCTCGCCCCGGGAGGTGATCGCGCCTGCGGTGCCGCGTCTGTTCGACCGCACACCCTACGGGACCAGCGTCTGGGCGCACTACTTGTACGAGCGCTACGCCTGTTTCCGCCCGCTCAAGCGGGTCGCGGCATGGATGGCCGACCTGGGCCTGACGATCTCGCCGGGGACGCTCGCCAGCAGCGTAGAGCGCTTCATCCCCGTGTTCGAACCCGTGGCGGGCGCGATCCTCGATCACCAGAACCGACAGGCGGTCCGTCACGCCGACGAGACCGGCTGGCGTATCCAGTCGCTGCGCGAGATCGGCCGGTCGAGCCGCGCGTGGCTATGGAACTCGGTCAGCGAAGATGCGGTCTACTTCCACGCCGACCCCTCGCGCTCGGCCGAGGTCGCGAAGACCTTGTTCGGCGGGAGCGCCGTCGTCGTCTTCGTGGTCTGCGATCGCTACTCCAGCTACAAGAAGATGGAGCGCGACCTCGACGGCAAGGTGATCCTCTGCTTCTGCTGGGCCCATCAACGGCGGGACTTCATCGACTGCGCGGCCGGCCACAATCGACTGACGGAATGGTGCCAGAGTTGGATCGGGCGCATCGCATCGATCTACAGCCTGAACAAGGTGCGGCTGAAACATTACGGCCCCGCTCTGGAGCGGCAGACGCCACAGTTCGACGGCGCACAGGGCGAGCTGGAGAAGGCCGTCGACGATCTGTTCGCGGTCGCCGAAGCGGAGTTGGCCGAGCTGCCGGACGGCGCGCGCGAGGCCAAGCCGCTGCGCTCGCTGCTCAACCACCGCGAGGGCCTGTGCGTCTTCGTCGACAACCCGCAGGTGCCCATGGACAATAATTTTGCCGAGAGGGCGTTCAGGGGAGCGGTCATAGGAAGACGGCTCAGCTTCGGTTCCGACAGCGAGGACGGCGCGAAGTTCACGGCGATGATGTACTCCGTCGTCGGCACTCTCGCCATGAATGGCATCGATGTCCGGCGCTGGCTGGAGGCATGGTTGAAGGCCTGCGCGAAGAATGGCGGCAAACCGCCGGACGACTTGTCGCCCTGGCTGCCGTGGTCGATGAGCGGGGCGCGGAGGCGCAAGTTCACGGCACCGGGATGACCGGCACGATCGAGTGCCGCTATTACGGGCGCGACTTCACCACCGAAGAGATGGTGCTGCTGCGCGCGCTGATCGCCGGCCCCCCGCCGCTCAACCGCCATGCGCTGTCCAAGGAGTTCTGCCGGCGCATCGGCTGGCTCAAGCCCGACGGCGGGCTGAAGGACATGATGGCCAGGGTCACCATGCTGGCCATGCACAAGGACGGACTGATCACCCTGCCGCCGCCGAGGTGGCAACCGGGCCCGCCAAAGCCGGTCGTCTTCGGACCGGACACCGAGCCGCCGCTCTTCCCCGTCCCGACGACGCTGGACGAGGTCCGCCCGCTCAAGATGCGCACCGTCGTGCGCGGCACCCGCGAGGGCAAGCTCTGGAACGAGTTCGTCGCCCGCTACCACTACCTCGGCTACAAGACCCTGGTCGGCGCCCAGATGCGCTACGCCGTCCACGACCGCGAGGGCTGGCCGCTCGCCATGCTCGGCTTCTCGACCGCCGCCTGGAAGCTGGCGCCGCGCGATGCCTTCATCGGCTGGACGCCCGAGCTGCGCGAGAGGAACCTGCCGCTGGTGGTCGACAACCCCAGGTTCCTGATCCTGCCCTGGATCAAGATCCCCAACCTGGGCTCGCACATCCTCGCCATCGTCCGCCGCAGCCTGCCACTCGACTGGGCCGAGCGCTACAACACCGCACCCGTGCTCATCGAGACCTTCGTCCAGACCCCGCGCTACACCGGCGCCGTCTACAAGGCGTCGGGCTGGATCCGCGTCGGAACGACACAGGGGCGCGGGCGCTACGACCGGGAAAAGCGGTACGACAAGCCCCGCAAGGACATCTGGCTCCGGCCGCTGCGAAAAGACTGGAGGCGGGCCCTCAACCGCTGATTCCGGACCCTCCACGGCATTACCGAACCATTACGAATCGGCTACGCAGGGCTACGCTGGGCTTGGAATTCACTCGCTTCCGGAGTGATGACGGCGGGCAATTCCGGGGACCGTGGAAGAAGGCTGAACTGGAAGCTAAGTGACTGAGATAAAGGAGAAGGTCATGGGTGTATCAAATCTCCAACCCCCAGGCTCTCCTCATTCTGAAGAGGCCTCGTCGGGAGGCCTCGTTTGTGGACTGCAGCGTCGAGTTTACCAAGACCACTCCGGCGCTGTCCATAGTCATCGCGTTCCATCGCGACATGCCAGAAGGGGTCTCAAACATTTAACCGCATTTCGGACCGATTACAGGCCATTCGCCGCGCCGTCAAGCCATTGATGCAGCGAACGGCCCTTCAGGACCAACCTCCCACTCTCCACTGCTATGCTGCATGCCCCCACGACGTCCCTCGAGTCGGCTGGCATGACATGATGCAAGTGCGCCACATGCCGGCGGTGAATGCAAGGGCCGAATTGCTCCACCCAAGAATTTCCTCGCCAGACGTGGCAGCCGGACAACACCCGCTCTCAGCATGACGCCCGGGCGGCCGCGCCGGCGGCCCGGCCCAGCAATACCACGCCGGTCGGAAGCTTCCGTGGCGGAAGAATGTCCTCTCCAATGTCGGCGGCGACTCTGGCGGCCGATGCCTTCATCGATGCCTTAACTATAAGGGGATGGATGCGATCGCCGCGGCCTCGGATGTCGTCCCGCGCGATGCGTCCCTTTCGCCGCGCTGCTGCGGGCGGTTGAATCGGCCGCACGGGCGGCAGGATGTCCTCAGCGATTCCCTTGGCGACCCTTGTTGCGGCGTCTTTGACGGCGTCTCTTGTGAGGTGGGTGTAGCGGGCGGTGGTCTGGATCTGGGCGTGGCCGAGGAGCCTGGCGATCACCGGCAGGCTCTCGCCGAGCGCCAGCGCGCGGCTTGCGAATGAGTGCCGCAGGTCGTGCAGGCGCACGTCGTCGAGGCCGGCGCGGGCGCGCACCTTGCGCCAGGGCTCGAAGAGGCTGGAGAGACGGGCGCCCGGCTTCGTGCCCGGGATCACCCAGGGGTTGCCGGGCAGACGTTCGATCGACGCCAGCACCTGCACCGCCTCGGGCGAGAGCGAGACCGTGCGCGGGCCGGTCTTGCTGTCGCTGAGCCGCAGCTCCTGCGCCTCCAGGCGCACGTCCTCCCAGCGCAGCGTCAGGATCTCGTTGCGCCGGCAGCCGGTCAGCATGAGCAGCCTGAGTGCCGCCGCAGCATGGGGCGAGATGCGCCCGGTCGCCTCGAGCTCATCCAGGATCGATCCCAGCCGGCGGAACTCCGCGTCCGTCAGGAAGCGCTCGCGCCGGCGGGTCCGGTACTTGGGGGCGGAGCGGCAGGGGTTGGTGATCTCCCCCGCCACACCCCAGGCGATGGCCTGGTCGATCATGCGCGAGAGCGTGGCGATCACCAGGTTGGCCATGGCCGGCCGGTCGCTCAGCGAGTGCTGCAGATCGGCGACCTGCGAGCGGCCCAATGAGGAGACAGGAAGAGCGCCGAGGGCGGGCACGATGTAGCGCTCGATGGCAAGCCTGTACTGGGTGGCGGTCGTCGGCTTGCAGCGCACCGCCACGTGCTCGCGCAGGTAGCGCTCGGCGAGCGCGGCGACCGCGATGCTCTCGGTCTTCTTTGCCTCCGGCACGGGCTCCTCGCCCGCCCGGATACGGGCGATGATCAGGGTGGCGCGCCGCCGCGCTTCACTCGCGCCGATCACCCCGTGGCGGCCCACGGTGATGCGCCGGGAGCCTTCCGGCCCCCGGGTCTGCACCACGTAGACCTTGGCGCCGGAGGGATAGACCCGGACACCGAAGCCGGTGAGCGCGCGGTCCCAGACCACCGTGTCCCTGGCGGCAGAGAGCGCCGCCACGCTGTGCTCCGTGATCGAGCCGAGGGCGGGATCGTTCATCGCGTCGTCGTTCATTGCGTTCATGATGAGGGGCTGTCCTTGTTGGCGGTGCCTGCGGCACCGATGTCTGCACCGATGCTGCCGCCGACCCTGGCGGCGGAGAGGCGCTCGGTCTCGCGCGCGAGATGGGCGTAGCGCGCGGTGCTCTGGATGTCGGCATGGCCCAGCAGCTTGCCGATCATGCTGAGGCTCTCGCCGGCAGCCAGCGCGCGGCTTGCGTAGGTGCGGCAAATATCGTGTATTAAATCTAACCACCGCCCAGCGCCGACCAGTACCGACTAAACTACGATTAATCACGGTATAACAATCCTCTATGAGATATTCGGTCCGACCGGAAGGGGTTGCATCGCCGCCCGCCACCGCCTATAACCGGCTCGATTACGGCACCAGTCGGTTCCTATGTGTTTACGCATCGGGACCGAAAAATCCGAGGATTCGGGATGCCCGAGAAAGCGTTCGGTCACGCGGTGATGGAGGAGACGATGGCACAGCGCGAAGGCGGCCGAAGCCCGGCAGAACGCGGAGTTGGAATCGTCGTCCTCATCATCGTCACCCTTTGAACGAACGCTTTCATGCCCGAAGAAAGCGTTCGGTCACGCGGTGATGGAGGAGACGATGGCGCAGAGCAAAGTCGGGCGAAGCCCGGCAGAACGCGGAGTTGGCATCGTCGTCTTCATCATCGTCACCCCTTGAACGAACGCTTTCTGCCCGAAAGCGTTCGGTCACGCGGTGATGGAGGGGGCGATGACACAGAATGAAGGCGGGCGAAGCCCGGCAGAACGCGGAGTTGGCATCGTCGTCCTCATCATCGTCACCCTTTGACCGAACGCTTTCGGATGCCCGCACGAAACGCGATCAGGATTTCCAAGCGCTCGGTGGACGCGCTGACGGTCGAGCGCGGCGACGCGGTGTTCTGGGACCGCGACCTGACCGGCTTCGGCGTCAGGATGTATGCGACGGGGCGCAAGGTCTACGTGGTGCAGATGCGGGGACCGGGCGGCGGCATGAAACGCGCCACGCTCGGCGCGCACGGCGAGATGGCGCCCGACGAGGCGCGCAAGGACGCGGCGGGCGTGCTCGACCGCATCCGGCGCGGCGAGGAGCCGTTCCCTCCGCCGCCCGAGCGGGAGCCCACCGTCGCGGACCTGGCGGCGCGCTACATGAAGGCGCATGTCGAGGTGAACTGCCAACCGGGGACGGTGGAGAACTTCCGGCGCATTGTGGACCGCTACATCGTGCCCGAGCTCGGCCGTCTCGCGCTGTCGGCGGTGCAGCGTTCGCATGTGTCGGACCTGCACTTCGGGATGCGGGACAAGCCCTCCCAGGCGAACCAGACGGTGGGCGTGCTCTCGAAGATGTTCCGGCTCGCCGAGGCGTGGGGGATGACGCCGCCCCGGCGCAATCCGTGCCGCTCGGTGCGGCCTTACGGGAAGATCCGGCGCGAGCGGTTCCTGACGCCCGAGGAATACCGGACGCTCGGCCGGGTGCTGGACGAGGCCGGGAGGCAGGGCGGGTTGCTTCCCTCGGGGGTGGCGGCGGTCCGTCTGCTGCTGCTGACCGGGTGCCGCAAGAACGAGATCGTCACGCTGCGGTGGGACGACATCGACCGCACGGCGGGCGAGATCCGGCTCCGCTGTACGAAAACCGGGACGCGGCGCCTCCCGCTGACGCCGGCGGTGGAATGGGTGCTGGCCGGCATCCCGCGCATTGAGGGCAACCCGTGGGTGATCGCGGGCCAGAAGCCGGGCGACCATCTGAAGAACCTCGACCAGGTCTGGGCGCGTCTTCGGGCAAGGGCCGGGCTGAAGGATGTGCGGATCCACGACTGCCGGCATTCGTATGCCTCGCGGGCGCTGGCGATCGGCGAGGGCCTGCCGATGATCGGCAAGCTGCTGGGCCACCGCAAGGTGACGACGACCGCGCGCTATGCGCATCTCGCGCGCGACACCGAGAAGGCCTCGGCGGTCAGGGTTGGGGGCAGCATCGGCGCGGACATCCTCGGCGGCGGGGAAGGCCGGGCGGCGTAGCGCCCGGAAGAGACCGGAGACGGAGAGGACATGGCGCGGCTCGGGACGAAGAAGATTTCGCGGCGGACGGTCGAGGCGCTGAAGGTGGAGAAGGACACCATCTTTTGGGACAGCGAGCTGGCGGGCTTCGGGGTTCGCGTCCATCCCACGGGTCGGAAGGTCTACATCGCGCAGACCCGCGCGGGCGGCAGGGCGGCCAGGCGGGTGACGGTGGGACGGCACGGCGTCATCACCGCGGAGGAGGCCCGGCGACGGGCCGCGCTGATCGTTGCCCGGATCAAGGCGGGCGAGGAGGCGATCCCCGAGCCGATGGCCGCAAAACCGGCCGGGGGGCCGAGCGTGGGCGCGCTGGCCGGGCGCTGGCTCGAGCAGCATGTGGCGGTGCGCTGCAAGCCGAAGACGCAGTCCATGTACCGGCTGGTCGTCGCGAAATACATCCTGCCGGAACTCGGCCGGCGCCCGGCCCGGGCGGTGGACCACAAGGAGGTGACGGAGCTTCATCACAGGCTGAGCGCCAAACCCGTCATGGCGAACCATGTGGTCGATGTCCTGTCGCGGATCTACAACGCCGCCGAGGACCGTGGAGACATCCCGGAGGCGAGCAATCCGTGCCGGCAGGTAGTGAAGAACCGGGAGCGCAGGCGGGAGCGGTTCCTGACCGACGAGGAGTTCCGGCGCCTGGGCCGGGTGCTGGACGAGGCGGAAAGATGCAAGGGGGTATCGGTGCACGCCGTGGCGGCGATCCGGCTGCTGCTGCTGACCGGCTGCCGCAAGGGCGAGATCCTGAACTTGCGCTGGGACCAGGTGGATCTGGAGGCGAACGAGCTCCGCATACCCGAGACGAAGACTGGTCCCCGGAGGATTTCGCTGTCGCCGGAGGCGGCGGCGGTGCTGTGCGGGACACCCCGGCGGGGCGGCAATCCGTTCGTGATACCGGGGAAGATCAGGGGCAAGGCGATGCGCAACCTCAACGACCCCTGGGAGATCGTATGCAAGCGCGCCGGACTGGAGGACATGCGGCTTCACGACTGCCGGCACAGCTACGCGTCCAGGGCGCTCGCGCTCGGCGAATCCCTGCCGATGATCGGCCGGCTGCTCGGTCACACGCAGGTGGAGACCACCGCGCGCTATGCGCATCTCGCCGAGGCCTCGGTGAAGGAATCGGCGGTGCGGGTGGCGGACAGCATTGCCGGCGACCTTCTGGCGACCTATCCGGGGGCCGGGAGCGTCGCCGGTTGACGGGCGGGATCGCGAACCGCGGCAGCGACACGGCCGTCATTGCCGGCGGGATGGAAGCTGCTCCGTGCATCGCCGCCCGGTATGTTGACTGTCGTAGTCACGTTTGACAACATGCCTCATGAATCATGACACGAGACCGGTCGGCTGGATCGGGGCGGCACGGAAGGCGTTCGAATCGTTCCCTGCCGCGGTGCGGGACCGGGTCGGCACGGCGCTGACGATCGCGGCCGAGGGCGGCAAGGCGGATATCGCGAAGCCGTTGAAGGGCTTCGGGCCGGGGGTCCTGGAGATCGTCATCCGCTACAGGACCGATGCCTGGCGGGTGGTGTATGTGACGGAGGTTGCGGGCCGGCTGTGGGTGATCCACGCGTTCCGGAAGAAGTCGAAGACCGGGATCGGGACGCCGAGGGCCGACATCGATCTGGTCCGGAGCCGGTTGGCGCGGCTGAGGAGGGAGACGATGCCATGAGCGAGAGCGACTTCGAGCTGGTCGAGGGGAGCGGCAATGTGTTTCGCGACCTCGGCGACCCCGATGCCGACCTGAAGCAGGCCAAGGCGATTCTTGCGGCGCGCATCGTCGCGGTGCTGGACGAGCGCGGGCTCTCGGTCCGCAAGGCCGGGGCGCTGACCCGTTTCGCGGCGGCGGATTTCTCGCGCATTCGCGGCGCCGACCTCGGCCGGTTCACGCTGGACCGGCTGATGAAGATGCTGGCGGCCCTCGATAGCGAATTGCGGGTGACCCTCCATGTCGAATCGAGGCTCGGCGACGAGACCGTCATGGCGAATTCGGGCCGATGAGCGGGAATGGCGGCGAAATGAGGGTGCCGGGCGATTCATGGCCGGGACTTCCGGGGCGAATTGTCCGGCCGAATGGCTGAAGAGAGAGCCGGCCGAGTTCGCGTGCGCGCCAGCGGCACGGGCGGCCGAACGGACCCATAGGCGTTCGGCATGACGCGCACGGACTCCGCAGGCCGCCGGCCCGGCCTGCCGGGTCCGATGTGGCGCCCGGGTATCCGCGGCGCGCCCGGCGCCCCGCGATGGCCACCGCCCGCAAGCGGCCGACGTGTCAGTGCTCGGTGGATTCCAGTTTCTCGCCGAGCTGCTTGAGGTGCATTCCGAGCTCGACGGCGTCCCCGGGAGTCAGTCCGAAGGCGAGGCGCACGGGTTCGTCCGGGTCGACGCGGTACTCGAGTTCGACACCGACATACGCCGCTCCGTCCGCGGTCGTGAGCTTGCGCAGCCGCACCTTCTCGATAGGTGGAACCCGCTTCGGGACATCGCTCATCGGACGGGCCGGGCCCGGCCCGTCCGCACCGGCGGATCGTCTCTGCGGTGCGGCATCGTCATCGCATCGAACCTCGACGGCCTCGCGGGATGCCGCGACCGGGGTGGAGCCTCGCCCGGGCGCGGACCCGGCGGACTCTACGCCATGGCGGGCGCGGGCCGATAGCGCGGGGCACGGTACTCTTGTCTTGCCCCACGCTCAGCCCGGTTCATGCAAGACAGCGAGCGAGTATGCGAACCGCCTGCACCGACCGGACCGACGTCAATCGCGGGCGTTGTGTTCAGCGATGCCGGCAAGCTCGACCGGAGGGCGGTCGGGGAAGCGGGCGATCAGCGACAGGCTGCCGCCCATCGCCTCGACGGTCTTGCGCAGCGTGGACAGCAGCAGGTCGCTGCGCTGCTCCAGCCGGGAGATGGCGTCCTGGCTGATACCGAGCTCGCGCGCGACGCTCGCCTGGGTCAGCGCGCGGGCCTTGCGCAGCTCGCGCAACGTCATTTCCTCGGCGATCAGCTCGGCGGCCATTTCCTCCACCTTGCGGCGCTCGGCAGGGTCGAGCCCGGCGATCACTTCTTCCACATCCAGCGCCATGACGATTCTCCTTCTCTATCTGTCGGCGAGCCGGGCAAGGTGCCGGTCGAAGCGCTCGTCGGCCTTGCGGATCAATTCGCGGTAGAACCGCCGCTCGCTGCCGCCCGACTTGTCGCCGGCCACCAGAAGCATGGCGCGGCGGACGGGGTCGAACGCGAAGGCCACGCGCCACTCTCCGCCCGCCGCGCCGAACCGCATCTCCTTCATGTTTGCATGCCGCGAGCCGTTCAGGGTATCCACGCGCGGGCGCCCAAGCTGCGGTCCGTATTCCCGAACAAGCCGCGAGTGCGCGAGGATCGCCCTGCGTACTTCCAGGGGCAAGTCTGACAACTCGGGTGCGAACTCCTCGGCAATCCGGACCCGCCAACTCATGACGGCAGGATGGATTTACCGCGATATGAAGTCAAGGACATGTCACCGCCGGCGGTTGGTCGCTGCGGTGCGGCATCGTCATCGCGTCGAACCTCCACGGCCTCGCGGGGTGTCGCGGCCGGGGTGGAGTCTCACCCGGGCGCGGACCCGGCGAACTCTACGCCATGGCGGGCGCGGGCGGACAGCGCGCGGTTCAATCGCTTCCCTTGCGGCGGCGGCGGTGGTAGAAGGCGGAAAACCACCGTGCGATACTTGGCGTCCTGCAACCTTGGGGGGCGCCGCCGCCTCGACACAGTAGGGACAGGGCCATGATCGGATATGTGAACAGGGCTTGGGCTGCGTTCTCCGCCGCCGTTGCGGCGATGGGCAAATCGGGGTTGACAAACGGAGATGTCGCCACGGCTATAATGGTCGCCGGGTCGCCGGGTCGCCGGGTCGCCGGGTCGCCGGGTCGCCGGGTCGCCGGGTCGCCGGGTCGCCGGGTCGCCGGGTCGCCGGGTCGCCGGGTCGCCGGGTCGCCGGGTCGCCGGGTCGCCGGGTCGCCCAATCTGCGTCTTCCCTATGGGACCGCTTTCGCCCGTTAGCCTCTCCGCCTGAGTCTTCCCGCGCCGCTGCGGGCGCTCCGCAGCCCACCACATCCAACAACCTCAATTCCGCTTCCACGCATGGCGTTGCCGCATGTGCGGGTTTCGCCGTCCGCCGGCTGCGCCCTGTCCTTGCCGCCGCGCTGCTCGCCCTGCCCCTGCTGTCGGTGTTCGCGGCCGGGGCGCAGGCGCAGACCACGCCCGACGTGAGTATCGTGACCACCACGGCTGCTGTGCACGAGGGCGGGACAGCCTCCTTCAACGTCCAGGCCGACCCGGCTCCTGTCGCGACCATCGTCGTCAACCTGAATGTCCAGCAGATGGGCGGCGTCGTGGCCGCAGGCGACCTGGGCATCAAGACGGTCACGATCCCGGGCGGCACGTCCTCCGTCACCTACACCGTCCAAACGGTGAACGACAACGTGGACGAGGCCAACGGGGCGTTGCAGGTGACTGTGGCAGCCGGCTCGGGCTACAACGTCGGCAACCCTCCAAACGCCCAGGCCGCCGTCGCCGACAACGACGACCCGTCGGTGAGCCTGAGCGCTGCGAGCTACAGCGTGACGGAGGGCGGCGCGGTCAGCGTCACGCTGAACATCGTCCGGCCGCAGACCACCACCACGGCGGTCGACATTACGTGCACGAACGGGACGGCGGGCGGCGCGGACTACAGCTGCCCGACCAGCGTCACCATCCCGGCCAATGCCGGCACGCACAGCTTCACCGTCCAGACCACCCAGGACACGGTCGTCGAGGGTCACGAGACCTTCACCGTCGCCATCGCCTCGGTGCCGAGCGGGATCGCCATCGGCAGCCCGTCCTCGGCCACCGTGACCGTCCAGAACGACGACGCGGCGGTAAGTTTCAGGTCGAACGTCGCGACGGTGTACGAGAGCGAGGGCTCGGTGAGGCTGCCGGTCGAGCTGTCCGCCCCCCGCGGCGAGCCGACGGTCGTTCGATTCACCGCGACCGCCCTTAGCGCGACCGAGCATGCCGACTTCGCGGGCGGCCCGTATTCGGTCACCATTCCGGCGGGTCGGAGAAGCGCGACGCTGGACATCGGGATCGTGGCTGACGACCAGGAGGAAGTCGACGAAGCATTCGCCGTAGAGATACACATGGGCACTCTGCCCTCGGGCGTCACGCTCGGCTCCCCCGGCACCGTGACCGTGACCATCGCGGACGCCCCGCCGCCCTGCACGAACTGCGTGTGGATCACGGGCGGTCCGGCGGTGACGGAGGGCAGCGATGCGGTCTTCACGGTGAGGGCGATTCCGGCGCCGACGTCGGACGTGACCGTGCGGCTGGCGGTGGACGACTCGCCCGGCGTTTCCTTTTCGGACTTCTTGCACGGCCGCGACGATGGCTTCAAGGCGGTGACGATTCTGTCCGGCCAAACCTCGGCGGCCTACAGGGTTCCGACGACGAACGACGACAAGGACGAGCAGGACGGCGCGGTGACGGTGAAGATATTCGAGCTCGCCGGGGGCGGCCGGAACTACCGGAGGGACGGTCCGCGCGAGGCGAGCGTGACGGTGCGGGACGACGACGCCGCGCTTTCGCCGCATGTGCCTCCGGCGATTTCGGTGAGCACGCTCTACGGCGAGATGTCCGCGAGCCGGGCCGTGAACGAGGGCGAGCTCGCGTATTTCTGTTTCGTCGTGGAGGGCGGCACGGTCCCCGCTACCATGCCCGCGCGGTTTCTTGTGGGCTACGAGGTCAGGTCCACGGACCAGGCTCTCGTGCGGAGCGGGGCGCTCCAGTTCTTCAGCGGCGGAACGCTGAAGATGTGCGTGGATATCCGCACCGATGGCCAGGAGGGCGAGACCTGGACCGCCCGGGTGATGCCGGGCGTGGAGGTTCGGTACCGCGGCCGCAAGACCCGTCTCTACACGGTGGGCTCCACGTCCGCCGCGACCGTCACGGTGCTGCCGCGACCGCAGGGCGGGGAGGCGTTCGACACGTTGCAGGGCGGCGCGACGCCGCTGCCGGTGGTGACGATCTCGGCGGATGCGGCCTCGGTGACGGAGGGCGGCGACGTGACCTTCACGGTGACCGCCGACCCGGCGCCGTCCTACAACCTTCCGGTGAACGTGGGGGTGGCGCAGGAGATCGGCGCGACCGGCAACCGGGTCGGCAGCTCCGGTCTCCACACGGTGACGATCCGGGCGGGCGAGAGCTCGGCGGCGTGGACGGTGACGACGCTGTCGGACGACGTGGCGGGGGCCGACGGCGAGGCGGTGGGCCGGGTCCTGTCGGGCTACGACTACCGTCTGGGCGCGCGGACCAAGGTAGCGGTGGCGCTGATCGACGATGACGGCGGCACGGCGGACGCCGACGACGCGCCCGAGCCGACGTCGTTGACGACACAACCCGAGCCGCAGGGCGTGACCATTGCGCTGGTTGCGGAGGTGAAGGGGCATATCGCGCACTTCAAGGCGCGCAACCACGGGGCCGGCGTCCGCGACTGGACCCTGGTGCTCGACCGTCTGGAGGGCCGGACCGGGATGAGCGACGCGGCCATCGCGGCGTGGCTGGCGCGTTCGCGTCAGTATGGCTGGCAGGACGGCATCCAGACGCTGCCGAAGGTGCAGTCGGCTCTGGCCGCGCTGGCGGCGGCGCCTCGGCAGCAGCCCGCGACCCTGCCGGTGGTCACGATCGCGGCGGGGGCGTCGCCGGTGACCGAGGGCGGGAACGCGGTCTTCACCCTGACGGCGAGCCCGCTCCCGGCATCGCCGCTTGCGGTGAGCGTGACGGTGGACGCGAGTGGCGACTACGGCATCGCCGGCGCGAGCCGGACGGTGACGATCCCGACGGCGGGCAGCTTCACGCTGACGCTGGCGACGGCGGACGACAGCGCGGACGAGCCGGACGGCTCGGTCACGGTGACGGTCGCGGACGGCGCCGGCTACACGGTGGGCTCCTCCGCGTCGGGAACGGTCTCGGTGCGGGACGACGACCTGCCGCCGCCCGCGGTGTCAATCACGGCGGCTGCGGCGTCGGTGACGGAGGGCGGCGCGGCGTCGTTCACGGTGAGCGCCGACCGCGCGCCCGATGCAGACCTGACGGTGACGCTCGCGGTCTCGGAGGCCGCGGGCGGCGACCATGTGGCGGCGGACGACGAGGGCACGGCGACGGTCACGATTGCAAAAGGCACGACCCAGGCGGTCTTCTCCGTCGCCACGGTGGACGATGCGGTGGACGAGCCGGACGGTGCGGTCACGGTGACGGTGGCGGCGGGCGCCGGCTACACGGTCTCGTCCTCGCGGGGCGCGGCGACGGTGTCGGTGTCGGACAACGACGCGGCGGCGGGTCCGGTGCTCTCGGTGGCCGATGCGACGGTGACGGAGGGCGACTGGGCCGAGTTGATGCCGTTCGCGGTCCGGCTGTCGGCGGCGGCGGCGAAGCGGGTGCGGGTGCGGGCGTCCACCCGGGTTTCGAGCCCGGTGTCGGCGCGGCCGAAGGAGGACTACTGGCCGCAGTCCGAGCTGGTGACGTTCTATCCGGGCGAGACCGAGAAGACGGTGTGGGTGTACATCTACAACGACAGCCACGACGAGGACCCGGAGACCTTCGAGGTTGTGCTGTCGGACGCCGACGGCGCGACGATCGGCGACGGGGTCGCGGTGGGGACGATCGTGAACGACGACCCGATGCCTGCGGCGTGGCTGGCGCGGTTCGGGCGCACGGTGGCGGAGCAGGCGCTGGACGGCATTGCGGGCCGCATGGCGGCGCCGCGCACGGCCGGCATGCAGGGCACGCTGGCGGGCCAGGCGCTCAGCTTCGATGCGTCCACGTCCGGCAACCGCACGGCCGCCGGGTCTCCGGCCCCCGGAGGGACCGGTTCGCTGGCGCTGGCCGATGTCGCGTGGAGTTTCGACAACCGCGCGGACCGGTTCGGCAACGGCGGCTTCGGTAGCGACCCCGGATCGTTGTCCCCCGGATCGTTGTCCGGGGCAGGCTCCGCGCAGTCGCGCGGCATGACGGGGCGGGACGCGCTGCTCGGTTCGAGCTTCTCGCTGACCGGCGAGACGGACGGCTCGGGCGGCAGCATGGCCTTCTGGGGCCGGGCGGCGCAGGGCAGCTTCGACGGCCGCGAGGGCACGTTCTCGCTCGACGGCGCGGTCACCACCGGCATGCTCGGCGCGGACTATGCCCGCGGCAAGTGGCTGGTCGGCCTCGCGCTCGCGCAGAGCGAGGGCGAGGGCGATTACCGCGACAGCGACGTCAGCCCCCGTCCCGACGGCCAGACCTGCCCGGACGGCGGGGACGGTCCGCTGTGCGGCGAGGCCGTGCGCGCGGGCGACGGCAGTGTGGAGGCGTCGCTGACGGCGGCGATCCCCTATGCGGCATTGCAGGCTTCGGAGCGTCTGAAGCTCTGGGGCGCGGCGGGCTACGGCACGGGCGAGGTGACGCTGAAGACCGCCATGGGCGGCAGCTACAGGGCGGACACGAGCTGGAGCATGGCGGCGGCCGGGCTCAGGGGCGACCTGCTCGCTCCCCCCACAGAGGGCTCCGGCCCGGCGCTGGCGCTGACCTCGGACGCCTTGTGGACGCGAACCTCGTCTGAGAAGACCCGCGACCTCGCGGCGTCGGACTCCGACGCGACCCGGCTCAGGCTCGGCCTGGAGGGCAGCTACCGCATGGCCCTTGAGAGCGGCGGCCACCTGACCCCCAAGCTGGAGATCGGCGCGCGCCATGACGGCGGCGATGCGGAGACCGGCTTCGGGGTCGAGATCGGCGGCGGCATCGCCTGGGCCGATCCGGGCCTTGGGCTGTCGCTCGACGTCTCGGGCCGCACTCTGATCGCGCACGGCAACGACGACCTGAAGGACCGGGGCTATGCGGCCGCGCTGGCCTTCGACCCGGACCCGGCGACGCGGCGGGGTCCGTCGCTGTCCTTGCGCCAGGAGTTCGGCGGACAGGCGCAGGGCGGTCTCGACGCGCTGTTCCAGCCGGCGGCGCTGGAGGACCGCACGGGCACGGAGGCGAGCTCCCGCTGGGCGATGGAAGCCGCGTACGGCTTCCCGGCCTTCGGCGGGCGCTGGACCGGCAGCCCGCATGTCGGGCTCGGGCTGGCCACGGGCGCGCGTGATTACAGCGTCGGCTGGCGGCTCGCGCCGGAGACCAACGCGCCCGACCTCTCCTTCGGGGTGAAGGCGAGTCGTCGGGAGACCGATACGGACGCGCCGGAGCATACGGTCGGGTTCGAGGTCCGCGCCCGCTGGTGAGCGCGGCGCGCGCGTTGACCATGGCGGGATCCGGCCGAAAGCTGCCCGAGGACGGCGGGGTGTGGGCGTGGCAGGTGCTGCGGGACCGGGAGGACTACCGCGAGGCGTGGGCGGCCCGTGCGGGTTGTGCCGCCGCGCCCGATCTCGAGCCGGCGCCCTTTCCGGTCCGCGTCCAGTCTGAGGCCGATCTCGATGCGGCGCGCTGGGGCCTGCTCGCCTGGGAAGACCCGGAGGCGGTGGACGGGCCGGGCTCCGCGTTCTGGTCGGACGCTCCGATGCTGGGTTGCGCGCTCGGCGAGGGCGAGCCGGCGCTTGTCGACCTGCTCGAGGAGGCCGGGTCCACGGTGACCGGGCTGAGGCTCGCGGGCGGGGCGCTGATCCTGAAGATCGAGCGCGGTCCCGATGCGGTGCAGCTGCGGCTGGCGGATGCGGCGGCGTTCCCCGGGGGCGGCGGCATCGAGCTGCGGCACGGCATTGCGGGGCTGCCGGCGACGGCGGCTCGGGAGCTGGAGCTTTGGGCGCTTGCCGGCGAGGCGGCTCCCCCTCCCGGGGGCGAAATCGGGGGGCGGGGCACGTGAGCTCCTGATTGCGCTGAACGGGCGGCGGGCGAAGAGGGACGCCCGCGTGATCGCGGTCGAGCTTTACGGCGCGAAGCTGGCGGCGGAGTGGGAGACCGACGGCTGGCTGCGTTCGCGCACGCGGCGCCAGCTGCGCAAGGCGAAGCGGTTCGTGGAAGAGCGGCGTGGCTGGGACTACCGCGCGATGGCGGCGCGGCCGGGCTGAGCCGCCGGGCGCCCGGACCGGGCGAAGCCGCCGATGTTCGCCGCTGCCGGGTGCGGGCCCCGGTGTGTGCGGCCGCGCCCCGGAGCCCGCTCCCCTATGCCGTGTCCGTCATCCGTCACCGTCATGGACGGGGCGCCGGATGCGCCTGCAAGTCGCCGGGGAGCGGCTCCGGCGCCTGACGGAGGCTGGCATGGTGTGCCGCAATATTCGCCCGGGTTGACGATCCCCGCAATTGCGGCGGGCGGCGCAATCCGGCGGAACCGCGATCCGGTATTGCCGATGTTCCGCAATCCGACTGACGGCTGACGGAGGTCCGCCGCACCCGCCGCCCGCGGGGCGGTGACGCGCAATCGCAACCGTCCCTCCGCCGGCGGCGCCGGTCCCGCAAACGCCCTCCCGCCCGGTCTGCCGGATCGCACCGTTCCGGCGCGATTCGCCGCCCGATTCGCGATTTCGCCGCCGTGCGCCGGCCCGCGCCCCGGCCCGCGCGCGTTGCCGTTCGCGGCGATGTCGGCGTCAGGCGGCCTCGGGCGGTTCCCGGCGGCTCCTGCGGGGGGTCGTTTTCGACTCGCAAAACGACCCTCCCCCCGCGCCCGGTTCTTCGCTTCGATCGCTGCAGCGGACGCGCCCGGAACGGCCCGGGCGGTCCTCGGACCGAGGCAACGGAGAAGGGGGAACGGGATGGCGAAGAAGACCAGGTATCTGAAGACCCGCAAGGCGGCGAAGCATCTCGGGATGTCGGTGCGCACGCTGGAGCGCTACCGGCTGTCGGGGGGCGGGCCGGTGTTCCACCGCTTCCGGAGCGGGGTGCGCTACCTGCGCGCGGATCTCGATTCGTGGGCGGCGACGCGGCGGCGGAACTCGACCTCGGACGACGGTCCGGAGGAGCGCCCCGGCCCGGGGAAGGATCCCGCACCGCCGGGGTCCGGGCGATGAGGGGCGCGGGAGATGCCGGCGCCGCGCGCCTTGCCGCCGTCATGGGGCTCGCCGCGGCGGCGGTGCTGGCCGGACCGGATATCGCGCTGGCGAGCACCGACACGACCTTTGGCGATCCGCTCGACACGGTGGAGGGGATCGTCGGCGGCACCGGCGGTCAGCTCGCCGCGGCCTTGGCCGTCGGCGCTGCCCTGGTGGGTTCGGTGCTGCGCTTCAACGCCATGCAGCTGATGGGCGCGGTCGGGGTCGGGATCGCGGCCGGCGCCGGGACCGGCATCGTCACCGGCCTGGTCGGCACGGCGATCGTGTGATGAACGATACCGCCCGGCATGCGATCCCGCGCCGGCTCGACGATCCGGAGCGCTGGCTGTTCTGGACCGTCGACGAGGCGGCGGCGCTGATGGGCCCGGCGCTCCTCGGGCTGGCCGCGAACCAGTTCGTGCCGGGGCTGGTCGCCGGCGTCGGCGGCTGGCTGCTCTTGAGGCGCGTGAAGCGCGGCGGCGGGGCCAACATCGCGCGCTACGCGCTCTACTGGTTCCTGCCGGACTTCGTGCTGCGGCTTGAACGCACGCCGCCGAGCCACCTGCGGCGCTTCGCCGGGTGAGGCGCGGAGCGGGGACGGGGCGATGAACCGCGCTTTCATGGAGACCGGCATCCGGCGCGCCCGCGATATCCGGGTGGCACTGGCCGGGCTGCTGGCGCTGTCGATGACCGTCAACCTGGCGCTGACCGTGGGCTTCGCCGGACGCGAGACGGCGACCGTGCTGGTGCCGGCGGCGGCGGGGCCTTCCTGGGCGGTGGGCGGCGGCGGCGCCGGCGAGGGCCGCGCCGGCGCGCGCTATCTGGAGGACATGGCGCGCACGGTGGCGGTGACGCTGCTGACGCTGACGCCGGAGAACGCGGCCCATGTCCGCCTTGCGGCGGCGCGCCTGGCGCACCCGTCCGCGCGCGGCGCCATCGGCGCCTGGGTCGAGGCCGAGGCCGCGCGCATGGCCGGGCGCGACCTCGCGAGCGCGTTCTATCCCGACAGTATCGAGGCCGACCCGGCGCGGCTCGGCGTCGAGGTCGCGGGCGAGCTGGTGACCTGGATCGGGCGCGAGGAGGCCTCGCGCGAGGACCGGCGCTACCGGCTCGCGTTCCGCATCGACGCCGGGCGCATCGGCCTTGTGCGCTTCGAACAGATGGAGACCGGAAAATGACATTCATCGACCGATTGCGGCCGCTTGCGGTCCTGATTGCGATATCCCTTCTTTACATGGGCGGGCTCGCGGCGTCCGCCCCGGCGGCGGCGATGCAGATCCTGGAGGCGGCCGACCACGCCGAGCTCGCCGCCGAAATCTCCGCGAGGGAGGTCAGCCGGATCGCGCTCGCACGCGACCGGATCGCGCGGGTGGTGCGCTCGCCGGACGGCTTCGCGGTCGAGCACGACGCCGCCTCGGGCGACCTCTATCTCAGGCCCGCGGCCGCGGCGAACCCGGCCGCGGCCCACGCCCCGGTCACGCTGTTCATCGGCACCGAGCGGGGCTTCACCTACCGGCTGACGCTGACGCCGGCCGAGCGGGGATCGGCGCAGATCCTGATCCGCAACCCCGGGGCCATGCCCGGCGCGGCGCAGGGCGTCGACGGCGCCGGCCCGGCATTGGCGGGCGATCCGCGGATCGCGGCGCTGGTCCGCCTGGTCCGCGCGGTGGCGCGGCGCGAGCCGCTGCCGGGGTATGCCATCCATGCCGGGGCCATCCATGCCGGGACCATGCCGGGCGGGCTCGGGCTCATCGAGACCTGGCGGGGTCCGCGTTACCGGGCGCTGGTGCTGGAAGCGGGGCGCCTCCGCGCCGCCGGCACGCCGGATGCGGCGGGCCTCGCCGGGACCATCGGAGCGCTTGCGGGCGCCGGGCGCGTCGCGGCGCTGTGGCTGGCGGCGCCGGGCACCGGCCCCTCCGGCGGGCGGCTCGCGGTGGCGGTGACGGAAAGCGCCGCGACCGGAGAGCCGCGATGAACGCGCAACGGGATCCCCGGGACGGCGCCGATCCCGGGACGGTGCGCCGGCGCCAGCTGCTGCTGTTCTCGGGCGTCGCGGCGCTCGTGCTGGTCGCGGTGGCGGCGTGGCTCGGCATGGGCGGCGGCAAGGCCCCGGCGCCGCGCAGCGGCATCGAGGCCGGGATCGCCGGACCGGACACGGCCGAGAAGGTGTGGACACGGCGCTCCGAGGCCCGGCTCGGCGGGATCGAGACCAAGCTGCGCGAGATGGAGCGGGAAGCCCGCCGGCTCGCCGCCGACAACGACCGGCTGCGCGCGAAGCTGGAGACCGGCGCCGCCGATGCGCGCACCGTCATCGACCGCCAGGCGGCGATGATCGGCGAGCTGGAACGCCGCCTTCAGCCGCCCGGGCAGACGGGCAATGGCCCGGGCAATGCGCCGGGCGGCGCGCCGGGTGGAGACGGGTATTTCCGGGTGCCGGCGACGGCGCCCTCGACCGGCGGCCACGGACGGACGCAGCCCGTCGCGCCCCCGACTCGGGGGCCGGGGCAGGCGGCGCCGATGATCGAGACCTTCGAGCTGACGGACAGCCCGCGGTCCTCGGCGCACGATCCCCGCAGCGGCCCGGAGCTGGTGGCCGATGCGGTGGCGAAGCCGGTCTCGGCCTGGCTGCCGGCGGGCGCGCATGCCGAGGCCGTGGTACTCGCGGGCGTCGACGCCTCGGCCGGCATCTCCTCGCAGGGCGATCCCCGCCCGGTGCTGATGCGCATCACGGGTCCCGCCTGGACGGCGGCCGAGGACGGTGTCGCGCTCGCCGTCGACATCGACGGCTGCACCGTCACGGGCGCGGCCCATGGCGACCTTTCGTCCGAGAAGGTCTACGTCCGTTTCCGCACCATGACCTGTGCCGGGCCGCGCCCGGGCACGGTGGTCGAGACGCCGGTGGCGGGGTTCGTCGCGGGCTCGGGCAAGACCGGGGTGCGGGGACCGGTGGTGAGCCGCGAGGGCGCGCTGGTCGAGAAGGCCTTCCTCGCCGGCACGATCTCCGGCGTCGGCCAGGGCGTGGCCCAGGCGTTCCAGCCGCAGGCGGTGGCGGCCGGCGGGGGCGCCGCGGTCGCCAACACCGCGCTCGGCGACATCGGCCGCGCCGGTCTCGGCGCCGGGGCGTCGTCGGCCGGGCAAAAGGTCGCCGACTACATGATCCGCCGCGCCGAGCAGTACCAGCCGGTGATCCAGCTCCAGGCCGGCACGAAGGTGACGCTGGTGTTCCTCGAAGGCGCGCGCATCGACGGGCGCGCCGTGCAACCCCGACAGACGCAAACCTCCCGGGGAGGGAAATGACATGACGCACGAAACGAACCACGCGCGGCATCGGTCGGCAATCCCGGCCGTCGCGCTCGCTGCCCTGCTGCTGGCGGGCTGCTCGTCGGGGCATGTCGGCGAGGACTGGCAGTGCCCGCTGGCCGCGGGCGGCGCCTGCGACAGCGTCGCCGCGGCCGATCCGGCGGTGCCGGACCCGGGCAAGGCCGGAAACGCGGTCCTCGCGGAGCCGCTCTACCGGGTGCGGGATGGCGCCGGGGGAGCCGGCGCGCCGTCCGGAAAGCCGCTCTGCGCGGCGCAATGCGGCGCGGGGCTCGATCCCTTCGGCTGGCTCGCCCGCTTGTTCGGAGCGGAGGATGGCGGTGGCACGCGCCCCGGCGAAGCGCCTGAAACGGTCGCGCGGACGGGTGCCGGGGACTCCCCGAACCCGGCCGTCTCCGGGCCGAACGACGTGCAGCCCGGACCGGGCGCATCGGCATCGTCCCCGGCTCCCGGCCCCTCGAAGCCGGGGGCCGAGGAAATGTCGGCTGGGTCGCAACGGGTCGAAACCGCGTCGACCGGTCACGATGCGGGCGGCGACGATCTCCGCAGCGGCGAGATCGTCGCGCGCATCTGGATCGCGCCCTTCGTCGACGGCCACGGCGTGTACCGCGAGGCGTCCCATGTCCGGGTGGTGCTGGAGCCGGCCGGCTGGAGGTTGAAGTGAGCCCGCCTGCCGCCGGGCCCGGACGCCTGCTGGAGCTGTTCGAGGGGCCGGAGGCGCCCGGCCCGTGGACGCCGCCGGCGATGCCGGCGGCGCTGCACGCGCTGCTGCCCTGGCGCGCCTTCGACGAGGCGAGCGAACTCCATGTCAACGCCGCCAGCACCGGCTTCGTGCTGGAGCTGCCGCCCTTCGCCGGCATCGACGCCGAGACCCTGGGCGCGCTCTCGGGCACGCTGGCGGATGCCGCGCCCGAGCGCTGCACGGTCCAGATCGTGCACTGGGCGAGCCCGCGCTTCGGCGCGGCAAGCCGGGCCTGGGCGGAGCCGCGCGGCGACGCCGGGGGCGCGCTCGCCAGGATGGGTTCGCGCCGCCGTGACCTGCTCGCCCCGGGCGGCTGGCGGCGGCTGCATGAAGGAGGGCCGCCCTTCACCCTCTCGGACTACCGGGTGTTCGTCACCGCCTGTCTGGCGGGCGGTCCCGGCCCGGCCGCGGAGACCGCGCTCGGCGCCTTCCGCCGCGCACTCGAAGGTACGCTGGCCTCCGCAGGCGCGCAGACCCGCCGGCTGGACCCGGACGCGCTGCTCTCGCTCGCGGCCGAGTTGGTCGTGCCCGATGTGCATGGCGAGCGCGACGGCGGGACCGAGCGCCCGGCGCGGCGCTGGTCGCCGCGCGACCCGCTGCACGAGCAGTGCATCGCCCCGGGGCGCGCGCTCACCGTGACGCCGACCGGCCTCACCTTCCATCATCCGGACGGAGAAGACATTGCTGTGCGGGTGCTGTCGGCCGTCGCCTTCCCCGAGGTCTGGCCGGGCTGGCGCGGCAACGCGCTGATCGGCGACTTCCACCGCGATTTCCTCCAGCCCGGCTGCCCGGTGCTGACCTGCCTCACCGTGATGACCGGCGACGAGGCGGCGGGCGAGAAGGCGTTCCTGAAGTCCGCGCGGGCCACCCAGCAGGCCGGCACCGGGATTGCACGGTATCTGCCCGGCCTGCCCGAGAAAGCCAGAGACTGGCAGGCCGTCACCGAGCGGCTCAAGGACGGCGAGCGGCTGGTCCGGGCCTGCTACATGGCCGCCGTCTACGCGCCGCTGGACGCGCTCGACGAGGCCGAGCAGGCGGTGCGCGCGATCTATCACGGCCAGGGCTGGCGGGTGAATGCCGAGCGCTACATGCAGCTGCCGTCATGGCTCGCCTGCCTGCCGATGGTCTCGGCCAGCGGGCTCGACGCCGATTTCGAGCGCATGGGCAGGATGAAGACCCTGCTCACCTCCTCGGCGGTCAACCTGGCGCCGCTCCACGGCGAGTGGCGGGGCCAGCCGATGAACCCGGATAACCCGCCCGCCCTGTTCCTGATCGGGCGGCGCGGGCAGCCGGCCTGCTGGTCGCCCTTCGCCAACGAGGCGGGCAACTACAACGTCGCGGTCACGGGCAAGTCCGGCTCGGGCAAGTCGGTGCTGATGCAGGAGCTGGTGACCGGCCTGATCGGCGCCGGCGGCGAGGCCGTGGTGATCGACGACGGGCGGTCGTTCCAGCACACGGCGGAAGCCCTCGGCGGCGCCTTCATCGCCTTCGGCAAGGACCCGGCCTGCCTCAACCCCTTCGCCATGATCGACGCCGGGACGGCGGAGCATGACGGCGATTACCGCGAGGAGTGCTTCGCCATGCTGGCGGGCGTCATCGGCCGCATGGCCCGGCGCCGGGGCGGTATCGACGACATCGAGGCGGCGCTGATCGCCGAAGCCATTGCCGCGGCCTGGGACGAGGCCGGCAACGAAGCCGATCTCGGCACGGTGCGCCAGAAGCTCGACGCCCGCGACGACCGCCGGGCGAAGGACATGGCAACCGCGCTCGGCCCCTGGTGCCCGGGTGGCGCGATGGGGCGGCTGTTCGCGGGCTCGAACGTCCCCGACCTGGAGAACGCGCTCACCGTGTTCGAGCTCGCCGAGCTCAAGGGGCGGGGCGATGTCCAGGCGGTGGTGCTGATGCTGGTGGTCTTCCTCGCGACCCAGCGCATGTATCACGGCCCCCGCACAAGGGCGAAGGCGATCGTCATCGACGAGGCCTGGGACCTGCTGTCGGGCGAGGACAGCAAGTCTTTCCTCGAAGGCGCCGCGCGGCGCGCCCGCAAATACCGCGGTGCGCTGGTGACCGGCACGCAGAGCGTCAACGACTACTACGCGAACCCGGCGGCAAGGGCGGCGTGGGAGAACTCGGACTGGGTGATCTTCCTCGCCCAGAAGGACGAGTCGGTCGAGCTCCTGAAATCCGAGAAGCGCATCCACTGCGATCCGGGCATGGAGCGCGCGCTGAAGAGCCTGACCACGGCGGACGGGCGCTATGCCGAGCTGGTGCTGCACGGCCCGGACGGCTGGCGGGTGGCGCGACTGGTGCTCGATGCCTGGTCGGTGGCGCTGTTCTCCTCGCGCGGCCCCGCCTTCGCGGCGGTCGAGACGCTCAAGGCCGAGGGGCTCAGCACCGTCGAGGCCATCGACCGGCTCGCCGGGGACGCCTCTGCCGCTACCGGGCATTCCGAAACGACCGAAGCAACGGGAGAGACCGCATGACCGCGAACACCGCCGCCGCGCGCCCGCGCGCCAACGCCGGAAACGCCGGCAGGGAGCGCCCGCTCACCTGGCCGGACGATCCGGAGACCGTGACGGCCGCCGGCATCGACTTCGAGGCGCTCGCCCATGTGCTGGCCAACACCTGCCGCCGGGGCGGCTGCTGCCGGCACTACCACTCGGTGGCGGCGCACGCGGTCATCGTCAGCGAGGAGATCGAGGCGCTGGACGGGCTTTCCGTGGAAGACCGGCGGGTGTTGGCGCTGCATGCGCTCCTGGCGGGCGCGGCCTCGGCCTGGTTCCGCGGAACCGTCCGGCCGGAGCTCCGGGCGGGCTCGGCGCGGGCGGCCGAACGCACCGCGAAGCTCGCCACGAGGATCGAGGCCGCGCTGCGCGAGGCGGCGGGGCTCGATGCGGTGCTGGATGAGGAGCATGGCGAACTGCTGCGTTTCGTCGAGCGCATGGCCGAGGCGGCCGAGCGCCGCGACCTCCTCGACAGCGCGCCAGCGGGCGCGGGGCTCGCCTTCCCGCCGCTGAAGCGGCGCATCCGCAGCGTCGCGCCCGACCGGGCGGCGCAGGCCTGGCTCGCCCGCTTCCGCGACCTCGCCGGAGAGCGGATTGGACCCGGAACGGTTGGCGATGCCGATGAAGCTCCCGAAGGGAAGCCGGCGAAGGGCGCCGCGGATGCCGCGCGGGGCTGACCTGGGCCGGAGCGAATCCGCATGGCCGGTGATGGTGTCCGCCGTGCTGCTCTCGGGCGCCGTGGCGGCGGCGGTCGCCGCGGCGACGCTGCGCTATGGGGTGGAACCGCCGCCGCGCATCGCCGGCGTCCGCCTCGCGGAGATCACCGCCGTCTACACGACGCGCGCTGCATCCCGGGGCGAGACGGCGGAGGGCGTCCGCGCCTGGGGCGCGGCCCTCGAAGCGGCGCTGGACGGGGTTGCGCACGATCACGGCGTCGTGCTGCTGCCGGCCCGGGCGGTCGCCGCCGGAGCGCCGGACATGACGCGGCAGGTCGAGGACATGCTGGCGGCCATCCTGGCGGGTCGCGGGTCCGGGACGTCCGCGCTCGCCGGCGGAGAGAGGCCGTGACCGCATCGCGCCCGATATTCGCCCGGCGGGACGCCCATGCGCGCCGCCGCCATGTCGGTCTGGCGGTCATGATCGCCCTGGCGGCGCTGTGGCTCGCCGCGGCCTCGCGGGTCCATGTCAACGCGAGCTGGTCCGACGAAGCCTGGGGCTATGCCGCCTTCCCGCTGTTCGGTGAGGATCCGAAGCTCGGCGACCGGGTGCTGTTCGATCCACCCGAAGCGCTGGAATCCCGGGTCCCGTATCTCAAGACGGTACGCGGCCTGCCCGGCATGACCGTCGCCGTGGGGGATGACGGAACGGTCTTTCTGGATGGCGTTGCGGTCGGCCGCGCCAAGACGCATGCCCTCGACGGGCGGCCGCTCGAAGCCATCGCGCCGGGGATGATCCCGCCCGGCCGTTACTACCTGTACGCCGATCATCCCGACAGTCACGACAGCCGCTATGCCGAAATCGGCCTGGTGCCGCGCGCCCGCATTGTCGGCCGCGCCGTGGCGCTCCCCGACCTGCCCTGGCTCGGGCTGGAGGGGCCGCTGGTCGGGCCGGAAGATGTCGGCGATGACAAGATCGCGGGGAAGCTGCGATGACGCGCGCCGCCGCCACGATGCTTGCCGCCGCTCTCGCCGCCCTGTCGGCAGCGGGGATGACACAGATGGCGTCGGCGAAGGATCTGGGCGTGCGCGGCGCGACCTGGCCGGTGGCCGAGCCCGACCTGCTGGTCGAGATCGAGGCACGGCTCCTGGAATTACAGCGCACCGGCGAGCTGGCGCGGCTGGAGGACGAGGCCCGCAGCCGCGCCCGGCGGCAACTGGAGGAGCCGGACCCGGTGCCGGGCATCGCGCCGGCAACCGAGCAACGCAGCCGGCTGTTCGATCCCGCCATCACGGTGGCACAGGATATCCGTACCGCCGACGGCACTCTCATCGCCGCCGCCGGGACGAGGGTCAACCCGCTGGAGCGCCTGGCGCTCACCCGCGACCTGATCTTCGTCGACGGCCGGCGCGAGGCCGAAGTCGCCTGGGCGCTGGCCAGGGAAGGGAAAGGCGGGCGGCCATCGAAGATCGTGCTGCTTGCCGGGCGCCCGCTCGACCTGATGCGCCGCTACCGGCGGCCCTTCTTCTTCGACACCGGCGGCCGGCTCGCCGCGCGTTTCGGTATCGCCGCGACGCTCACGCTGATCGAACAGGACGGAAGCCTGCTGCGCCTCACCGAAATCCCCATCGAAAGCCGGGACCCCGTTCGAACCGAAGAGGGAGACTGAACCCATGCTGACCGTGAACCGCGCGACCCTGCTCGGCCATGCCGGACGCGATCCCGAGATTCGATCCCTGCCGCAGGGCGGCAGGGCGGCGACCTTCTCGCTCGCCACCGCAGAAAAATGGACCGACCGGGAGGGCAAGCCCGCGGAGGCCACCGACTGGCATCGCATCGTGGTCTACGGCGCGGCCGTCGAGATCGTCGGGACCATGCTGCGCAAGGGCGATCCGGTCATGGTCGAGGGCCGCATCGCCACCCGGCAATACCGCGACCGGGGCGACAACGAACGCACCGTCACCGAGATCGTCGTCGCCGGGCCGCAGGGCATGGTCAATATCCTCGCCGGGCGGCGCGGGACGGAGTCGGGCCCGGCATCGGGGGTGGACTCCGAACGATGATCCTCCGCCGCTTCCTCGCCGTCTGCTCGGTGGCGCTGGTGTCCGCCCTGTGGTCCGGCCCGGCCTCGGCGCAGTCCTGCACCGGCCGGTTCGTCAACCCGATCTCCGACGTCTGCTGGGAGTGCCTGTTCCCGATCTCGATCGGGCCGCTCACCATCGGCAGCACCGGCGGCGTCACGGATACGCCCAACCCCTCCTCGCCGATCTGCTTCTGCGGCTCGCCCATCCCCCGCATCGGGTTGTCGCTCGGGGTCTGGGAGCCGGCGCGGCTGGTCGATGTCACCCGGACCCCCTGGTGCTTCCCCAATCTCGGCGGTCTCACCATCGATCCCGGCCTGCCCGCCGCACGGGGCCGCACCGGGTCTTCCGGCGGCGACGGCGCCAAGGGCTCGGTCTGGCATGCGCACTATTACATGTATCCGCTCTTGTCCTGGATCGGGGTGCTGCTCGACCTCGGCTGCCTCGAAGGAGGGTCGCTCGACATCGCCTGGGTCTCGGAGCTCGACCCCGCCTGGCTCGACGACGAGCTGTCGTTCCTGCTCAACCCGGAAGCGGCGCTGTTCGCCAACCTGCCGGCGCAGGCGGCCTGCGCTGCCGACTGCGCCGCGGCCTCGGTCGGGCTGCCGCTCGATCCGCTTTTCTGGTGCGCGGGCTGCCAGGGCGGGATGTATCCGCTGACCGGCAACGTCGCGGCCCATGTGGGCGGCGTGCAGGCGTCGCTGCTGGCGGCCCAGCGGCTGGTCTACCGCCTCCACCGTGCCGGTCTCGCCTGGGGCACGTCGGGCTCGGCCGCGCTCTGCGGGCGCTACCCGATGCCGGTGATGAAGAAGTCGCAATACCGCTGGCAGATGACCGAGCCGGTGCCGGCGACGACGCCCGCGACGGGCTGCAACCCGACCGGGCGGTCCTCGGTGCTCTGGGAATCGCTTCGCGAGCTGCCGGTCTCCGGCGAGAGCTTCGGCTACCTGATGTGGAGAAAAAGGTCATGTTGTTTGCTCTGAACCGGCTCGGGATCGCCGTCTTCCTGCTGCTTGCCGTCTGTCCGGCCCGGGCCGGCGAAATGCCCGCCGTCGGCCCGGAGGCCGACGCATCGCGCCTGGTCGAGGAAGTTTTGCGCAAGGCGGGTGACGGCGATCTCGGCGCCTGGGCGCGCTCCATCATGGACCGCGCCCTGAAACGCGCCGGTGAGACCGCGCGGCAGACGATCCCCGGATCGGAGTCCGGGGCAGGCCCCGAAGCGTCCGGATCCTCCGCTGCCCCTCTCCCGGCCGAACGCCATACGGACGCTCTTGCAGGCCCGCGGCCCTCCTCGGCGGAAGTGCTCGTCTTCACGAGCCTCTCCGTCCCCGCCGCGAGCTGGCGGCAATGGGCGCATGACGCGGTCCGCACGGGCGCGCCGCTGGTCCTGCGCGGCGTCGGCGCGGGCGGATTGACCGAGACCGCCAAACGGATCGGCGCCCGTCTCGGCAGCCATGCGGCCGGGGTTGCCATCGATCCGCGCCTGTTCCGCCTGTTCCGCCTGTTCGGCATCGAACGGGTGCCCGCTGTCGTCGTCGTGCCGGGCGGCGTGCCGCCCTGCGAGAGCCGCGGCTGCTCGGGCGATCCCGCCCCGCCGCACGATCTGATCGCCGGCAATACCGGCCTCGCCGCCGCATTGGAAGCGATTGCCGCGGAAGGCGATGTCGGACGTGAGGTCTCCGAGGCGTATCTCGGACGGCTGAGAATGGGAAACCGGCCATGACCCGGAGGCCGACATTCCGGAGAGCGCGCACTCCCCTGGTGACGCGCGCGACGGGCTGGGCGCTCATGGCCGCGGTCCTGGGGTTCCTTCTGTGGATCGTGCTGGGCGGCGCTGCACGCGCAGGCGATCCGAAGGCGGAAGCCCGCGCCATCGGCAATGCGGGCACGGCCGCCGCGCGCGCTGTCGCACGGGACGCCTCGAAGGCCGCGACCGTGCCGGGCTATGCCGGCACGACTGTCCCGGAGCGGAACATCGGCGCGAACGTGCTGGAGGACGAAGGCCGGGCCCGGCTCGCCGATCCCGACGATCCCGGCGGTGCGGCCGGGCGCAGCGTGATCGAGGGCGTGACGGCCCGCCCGGACGTGCCGGTGACGGTGAGCGATCCCGGCGTCGCGCGCGGCAAGGCCGTCGCCGCCGATCCGCAGAGCCCCGCCCATGGCGCCGACAATCTCGCCTCGGGCAGCGTCACGGATTGCGGCGCGGACCTTCCGGATGCGAACCGCGGCGGAGCCTGCGGCTCGGTGCGCTGGTGCGTCGGCGCCGGCTGCGAGACGGTGGCGCCGGAGGCCAACACCGGCTTCGTCGAGGCGACGACCCGGCTCAACATGGCGCTGGAGCTCGGCGGCGAGGAGTTCGACCGCGAGAACCTGCGCTTCTTCGCCGGCAAGCGGCGGCGCTGCCACATCCATTTCGGGGGGCTGGCGAACTGCTGCAAAAACTCGGGCCTCCTGGTCGGGCTCGCCAACTGCTCGGCGAACGAGCGCGAACTCGCGAAGGAGCGCAATGCCGGCAACACCCACTATCTCGGCCGATACTGCTCGAAGCGCGTCTTCGGCGTCTGCATCCGCCGGTCGCGGGCCTGGTGCGTGTTCGGCTCCAAGCTCGGGCGCATCCTGCACCAGCAGGCGAGACCGCAGCTCGGCATCGGCTGGGGCAGCTGCCGGGGGTTCTCGGTAGCCGAGGTCGAGCGCATCGATTTTGCCACGCTCGACCTCTCCGAGTTCACGCAGGACCTGATGGACGGCTCGCGGGAGCCGGCCGTGACCCTGCCCGAGGCCGGCGACGCGCAGTCGGTCATGCGCGAGCGGGTGCGCGACTTCTACGGGCGGCAACCGTGATGGCGCGCACCTCGACCCCTGCCGTCCGGCGTGTCCTGGGACGCATCCTTGCGGCGGTCGGCGTCTGGGCGACGCTGGGCGCATCGGCGGCGGGCGGGGACACTCGTGCCGGAGAATGGCGGTCCTGGTGTCCCGGGTCAGGCCCGGGACAAGCTCCGGATACAGGATCGTCGCTCGGCTGGCATTTCTACTGCGACCGGGAGGAAGAGCGGCGGGAAGCCGAACCGGCGCCGATTCAGCCTCCCACCGAGCCGCCTGCCGCAACCGATGGGCAATCGGCCACCGACCGCATTCTGGCATTGCGCCGGGCGCTGGAGGAGGCCCGCGCCGAGGCGATCCTCGATCCGACGCCGGAGAAGGTGGCGGCCTATCTCCGTCTCCAGCAGGAGACGCTGCAACGGGCCGCCGTCTTCTCCGACGCCTTCCGGCGCACGGTCTGGGCGAGCCCGGACCTCGACTACACGCTGAAACGTCCCGTCGGCGCGCTCGCCAAGCAGGTCTGGTCGGACGAGCGAAGACAAGCCCGCGATGCCGTGCTGGCCCGTCTCGGGGACCGCTACGGCCTGATCTACCTGGGCCATGCCGGCTGTGCCGGATGCAAGGTGTTCGGCCCGCTGCTGCGCGCCTTCGCCACCCGCCACGGCCTCGACGTGCTGGCCGTGTCGCTCACCGGCGCGGCGCTGGAGGGCTGGCCCGAGGCGGTCGCCGACAACGGAAGGGCGGCCCGGCTCGGTCTCGGCAATGCGCCGGTCCCGGCGCTGGTTTTGTTCGACACCGCCACCAAGCGCGTTCTGCCGGTCGGCTTCGGCGTGCTGGCCGAGGACGAGATGGCCGAGCGCATCTTCGCGCTCACTGCCCTGGAGCCCGGACATGACTATTGAACGCAGGAAGATCGCGGCCGTTCTCGCCATGGGCATGCTGCTGACGGCGACCGTCCCTGCAAAGGCGGACGTCCTCTCCGAGATGAACCGCTTCTGGCAGGGGGCGGCGGTGAACGCGACCGGCCCGACCGCGTTCAACGGCCAGGCCTCGGGCCACTGGACGCTCGGCAATCTCTATCTCCGCGCACCGGTGCGCTCCGAGCAGGTCGCGACGGTGAGCCTGCCGTCGTTCCGCGCCGGCTGCGGCGGCATCGACGCGTTTGCCGGGGCGTTCTCGTTCATCAATAGCGACCAGCTGATCGCCTTCGGGCGCGCGGTGGCCCAGAACGCCGCCGGCTTCGCCTTCGAGCTGGCGCTGGAGACCATCTCGCCGGTGATCGCCGAGACCATGGCCAAGCTCCGGGCCTTGGCGCAGTGGGTGAACGCGCAGAACCTCAACTCCTGCGAGACCGCCCAGGCGCTGGTGGCGCGCTCTGGTCGAAGAACGACCGGGCGAGCGCGTCGATCTGCGCCGCCATCGGCACCTCGCAGGGCATCTTCTCCGACTATGCCGCCGCGAAGCACGGCTGCGGCGCCGACGGCAAGAGGAACTCCACCCTGGCCTCGGCTTCCGGGGCGATGGCCGACCAGGTGCCGGTCAACGTCAACTACGCCTGGAAGGCGATCAGGGCGTCGTCGTTCCTCTCGGGCGACACGCAGCTTGCCGAGTTCGCCATGGCGGTGACCGGCACGCTGATCGTGACGGCCCCCACCTCCGACGCCGACACCTCGGGCCCGCGGGTGCGCATCCTGGAGCCGCTGGCGCTCGACCGGCGGGTGACCGAGGTGCTGATGGAGGGCGGCGGCAGCCTGCCCGTCTATCGCTGCGACACCAGTACCCTCTGCCTCAACCCCACGCTGGGCACGGTATCGATCCCGGCCGACCGGGGCTTCCGGGCGCGGGTGGCCGAGCTCCTGCGCGACCTGGTCGATGCGGTCAGGAACGACACCGCCCCGCCCGCGGCGGCACTGGGGCTGGTCAATCTCACCACGCTGCCGGTCTACCGGGTCGCCAATGCGGCCGCCGCATACAGGGGCGCGGTGGTGGACCAGGAGATGGATGTGCTTGCCGAGGCGGTGGCGCTCGACGTGATGCAGGTCTGGTTGTCGGACCTGCACCGCACGGTCGAGGAGCGCGCCGGCACCCTCGACATCGCCGACGGCGAGCAACTCCAGCGCTGGCGCGAGGGTCTGCGCCGGAACCGCATCGCGCTCGCCCGGCACCGCAACGAGGGGCTCGCCCGCTTCAACACCGCGCTCGCCGTGGTCGAGAAGCTGCGCCTGATCGAGACCGAGCTCGCCGGGGCGCTCTCCGCCGATCTCCGCGCCGCATTGGCCTTCGCACGCGGCGGCGCCGGGGCCGGGTCGCGCTGACCCGTGAACGGGTGACACCTTAACTATGTACGAGCTCTTCACCCTCGGCGGCGGCGCCTACCTGGTCGACCTGCTGAACGCGGTGGCCGCGATCACCGGCGGCGGGGCCTTCGTCAGCCTCGCCCAGCTCGCCGGCATGGCCGGTCTCGCCTGGGTCCTGTTCCGCACCGCCTTCGGCGGCTCGTGGAAGGACAACGCCAAGTGGATGCTGCTGTTCGCCGCCGTCTGGGGCGCGATGATCGTGCCGAAGGCGACGGTGAGGGTGGTCGACCGGCTCGATCCGGCGCTCGCTCCCGCCGTGGTCGCCAACGTCCCCATCGGGCTGGCGCTGTTCGCGTCCCTGACCAGCCAGGTCGGCGACGGGCTGACGCGCCTGACCGAACAGGCCTTCGCGCTGCCGAACGATCTCGCCTACCGCCGCCACGGGCTGATCTTCGGCGCGCGGCTCGCCGGCAAGGCGACCCGGCTCGAAGTGACCGACGCGGTGTTCGCGAGGAACATCCGCAACTATGCCCGCCAGTGCGTCTTCCCGGCCCTGCTGCTGGGCCATGTCTCGGCGGACGACCTGCGGGAGAGCACGGACATCTGGAGGCTGGTGACGGCGACGGGCACGCCCTCGGCCGGGGCCTCGCCCGCGCGCATGGTCGAGTTCGCCACCCGGCAGGCCGCGTCCGGCACCGGCGCCACGACCGTAGACCGCACCATCGTCACCTGCCGCGACGCTGCGGGCCGGCTGAACGCGCAGTGGAACGCCGAGATCGCGCGCGCCGGCACCATCTTCGGGCGGCGCATCTTCCCCGATGCAAGGACCGATGCGCTGGCCCGGGCCGAGCTGCTGGCGTCGCTCCCGGCCGCGCACGACTTCCTCATAGGGGCCTCCAGAAGCGCCGGGGAGATCATGCGCCAGCAGATGGTGCTGAACGCGGTCCACGACGCCGGCGAGCAATGGGCGGCGGAAGCCGGCAACGCCGCCGCCCTGCGGGCCTATACCGAGGCCCGCGCCGAGGCGCAGACGGTCTCGGCCTACCGGGCGATCGGGCGGCAGGCCGAGACCTGGGTGCCGCTCTTGAGGATCGTGTTCGAGTGCCTCTATGTCGGGGCGTTCCCGATGGCGGTGCTGCTGATGCTGACCCCGGCGGGCGCGACGATATTCCGGTCCTACGTCACCGGGCTGGTCTGGCTCCAGTCCTGGGGCCCGCTCTACGCGGTGCTGCACCGGATCAGCATGGGGGAGGCGGCGGAAAGGATGTCCGCCGCCGCGGCGATGCCGAACGGCGAGATCGGCATCTCTTTGGTCGCCCAGGCCGGAATCCGGGCGGTCGCCTCGGATGTGGCGGTGATGTCGGGCTACCTCTCCATGTCGGTGCCGTTCCTCGCGGCGGCGCTGGCCTACGGCCTCTCCAAGGCGACGGTGCTCGCGACCTCCGTGCTCGCCGTGGGCCAGGACGCGGCCAGCTCGGCGGCGCATGAGGGCACGACGGGCAATCTCTCGCTCTCCAACACCGGCTACGACACGCACCGCTTCGCCACCCTGGAAGGCCGCCAGATCCGCACCTCGGCCCATGTCGACAGCGACCGCCACACCGGCTATGCGCCTGCGGGCGCGGGCGTCACGGTGACCGGGGACGGCACGGTGGTGGCCGATGCGGGACAGGCCACCAGCCGCATCCCGGCGGCGGGCGTGCGGCTCTCGGAGGCGGTCGCGACCAGGTTCGAGCAGCGGGCCGACCATTCGCGGTCGCTCTCGCGGCACTGGTCGGCCGAGACCGGCATGGCGCGCAACGCCGCCGTCACCGACGCCACCGCGCTGATGGAGCGCTACAGCCACGACGTGAGCACGGGCGAGGCGTTTGCACGCGGGGTCACGGAGAGCGAGAGCGCGCAGGCGCAGGCGCTGGAGTCGCATTACGAGAAGATGGCGGAGACGGCCGGCATCACGAAGGACCAGGCGGCGGTGCTGACCGGCCAGGCGAAGGTCGGCGGCAGCTGGGACTTCATCGTCACGGTCGGGGCGGAAGGCTCGGTCAGGTGGCGCGGCCAGACCATCGAATCCGAGGCCTGGAACCGGGTGAAGGAATACGACCGCCAGCACGGCGTCACCGAGACCTGGTCGCAGGTTGCCGAGGCATCGAGACGGTACTCCACGAACACGGGCGACAGCGAGCTCGCGAGCCTCGACGAGAGCCTGTCGGCCAACCTGACGCGGATGCGCAGCTTCCAGGAGCGCGCCTCGCTGGCGCGCCAGGAGGCGGAGAGCTGGTCGGAGCAGGCGTCGCAGGCGGGCTCGAACGTCCAGGCGGTGGAGCGCGACCTGAGCCAGCCCTTCTTCGCCTGGCTCTCTGAGAGGGAAGGCGCCGACGGGCGCGCGATCGGCTCGGCCGGCGCGCTGCGCATCGTCCAGCCGCGGACCGCGGAGGACGCCGAGCAGCTCCGGGAATACGCCGACGCCTTCGTTGCGGAAAAATTCCCCGCGCCCGCCGGCCCCGATCCGGCGGCGGTCGGCGGAGAGGCCGAATACGGCGCCGCCACGGGCGAATTGCGCGACGCCTATGGCCGCGAGACCGCGGCGGCATACGGAGGCTGGTCCGAAGGGGTGCGCGAGCGCGCCGGCGCGGCGGGCGCGCCCCGGCCGGGCGAGACGGATCTGCGGGCGATGGAGGAACGGGTCGAGACGAAGACCGACCTCGTGATGAAGGGCACGGCGCGCGAGGCGCGGCAGACGGTGACGCGGGACGAAGGGGTGTCGGTCGGGGCCGGCGTTGCGGTGCAGGCCGGCAAGCCGTTCGAGCGGCATGTGACGGAGAGCCTGCCCGTGGCCGGCGACTGGCTCGCGGGGAAGCTCTTCGGCAGCGCGAGGAACGCCGTGCCCGACGCGGCGCCCGGCGGCGCCGGAAACGCGAAGCCCCGGCAGGACGAGAAGGGCTGGGAGGACTCCTCGCCGTGACGGCGCGGTCCGTGATCCCGGCCTCAGTCCCCGCGCATGTACGCGTACTCTCCGGATCGCGCCGACCAGTCGAGCGTGTCGCTGTCGCCCGGAAGCGCGCGGCGGCGGAAGGCGGACCAGTCGCCGTCGCGGAACCCGCGCCTGAGCGCCAGCGCCAGCGAGGACGGCACGGTCCAGAGGACGGCGGCCAGCCAGGCCGCGCCGGCGGTCTCCATGTCGAGGCCGAGCGCCGGTGCAACGGGGGTGTAGAGCGCCGCAAGGGCGATGCCGCCGAGCACGATGGCGCGTTCGGTCCCTGTGGGCGGGCGCGATCCCGGGGCGGTGTCCGGCTCCCGGTCCGGTTCGGTCGATCTGCGGGTCATGGTCACGGTCTCCCATTTTACGGGGCGGGCGGGGGCGCGGCCCGCACGGCGCGGGACGGCGCGCCTTCCTCCGCCCCGGCCATCTTCTCCCCGCCCCGGGCCGGCCTCCGGCTCCGGGCGGCGATTCACCCACGCTGAGCAAG
This sequence comes from Alphaproteobacteria bacterium, assembly GCA_965207055.1. Classification (GTDB taxonomy): domain Bacteria; phylum Pseudomonadota; class Alphaproteobacteria; order UBA828; family UBA828; genus WTGU01. Next base: position 477,015 of record CBDBLP010000003.1, read on the forward strand.
GGAGCCCGACATGCGCGGCATCGGCGGCAGCACGCTCAGGGGCGGCCAGACCGTCTTCCACGCCATCCGCATGTGGGGCCAGCTGTTCCAGGCCGCCCTGCTGTTCGCCGCCTTCATGACGGTGGCGGCGCCGGCCTGGAACCTGTGGGACCGGACATCGGGGGCCGAATGGTACGCCGCGGGCATGGTGACGCTCGCCGAGGCGAAGCTCGCGCTGGGCTACCAGCCGGATTCGGGCCAGGAGATACGCTTCCCCGACGGCACGGTGCGCGCGCTCGCGATCCGCGACATCGCTGTCTCCGTCCCGGCGCTTCAGGCGCGCGAGCGCTTGCACGCGGAGGTGTTCGCGAGCGCCTGGCTCGGCCTCAGGACGGGCGGCGGGCTGATCGCGCTCTTTCTCGTGGCGTTCTGGTATCGCGGCGCGCAGCTCGGCCGCCGGCGCCGCCTTCGGGGCGCCGAGCTGGTGAGCGCGGCCGAGCTGCGCCGCCGGTTGCGCCCGCCGCACCTGCGCCTGCTCGACCGCGCACCCGGTGCGGCGCGGCTGCGGCCCTGGCGCATCGCCGGCATCGCGTATCCCGAGCGCACCGAGACCCAGCACACGATCGTCTCGGGCACCACGGGCTCGGGCAAGACGGTGCTGATCTCCGACCTGGTGGCCCAGATCCGCGCGCGCGGTGAGCGCTGTGTGATCTACGACAAGATGGGCTCCTACACCGCGGCCTTCTTCGATCCGGCCCGCGACGTGCTGATGAACCCGCTCGACGCCCGGGCGCCCCGCTGGTCGCCCTTCCTCGAAGCCCGCAACCCCCGCGACTTCGACATGATGGCCGCGGCGCTGATCCCGCAGCAGAAGGACACCGTCGATCCCTTCTGGGTGACGGCGGCAAGGCAGCTCTTCGCCAACGGCGCGGGCGTGCTGCGCGAGAAGGGCGTCACGCAAAACCGGGTGCTGGTCGAGCACCTGCTCAAGACCGACCTGACGGCCCTGGCGCAGGCGATGGAGGGCACGGTCGCGCAGTCGATCGTCGATCCCGAGAACCCGAAGACCGCGCTCTCGGTGCGCGCCATGCTGACCGCCAATCTCGCCGCCTTCGAGTTCCTGCCCGACGAGGGCAGGCCGTTCTCGATCCGGGAGTGGATCTCCCGGGAGCAACAGGACGGGTTCCTGTTCCTGACCTCGCGCGGCGACCAGCATGCCAGTCTCCGGGGGCTGATCTCGACCTGGCTGGAGATCGCGGTCAACGCCATGCTGTCGCTGGCGCAGAGCGACGGAAGGCGCATCTGGGTCATCCTCGACGAGCTGCCCACCTTGCACCAGGTGCCGTCCTTGCAGCCCGGCCTCGCGGAATCCCGCCAGTTCGGCGGCTGCTTCGTGCTCGGCGTCCAGGTCGCCTCGGCGCTCCGCGACCTCTACGGCAGGAACGGCGCGGAGACCATCTCCGGCCTCTGCGGCACCCGCGTCGTGCTGGCGGCGCCCGACCGGGACACCGCGCAGTGGTCGGCCGACAGCCTGGGCCGCAGCGAGGTCGAGGAGATCGCGGAGGGCTACTCCTACGGCGCCAACACCATCCGCGACGGCGTCTCGCTCACCCCGCGGCGCGAGCTGCGCGCGCTGGCCCTGCCCTCGGAGATCATGCGCCTTGAGAACCTGGAGGGCTATCTCAAGTTCCCAGGCCCCTGGCCCGTCGCCTCGATCCGGCTGCGCTACGTGAAACGCCCCGCCGCGGCCGAGCGCTTCGTGCCGCGCGAGGAGGGCGCGGAGCTGCCCGCACGGCCGGAAGAGGCGGCCGACGACCGGGAAGCGCCCGTCGATGTGCTTGCGGAAGACAAAGAGTCGGGGACTCCGGATTCCGCGTTCCGGCAGGGCGAGCCGGACCTGCCGCCGCTTCCGGAAGAGACGGACATCGCCCCGTCCCGCCGCGATGGCGTTGCGGCTGCCGGCGACGGGACCGGCCCCCGCAAGGCCGGCAGCGAGCCGGACGCGCCGGCGACGGCGGCCGGGGACCGGCGCGACGGGGCGCCCGATGCCGGCCCCGGACCGGCGGCGAAGCCGTCCGCCGGCAGGGAGGAACCCGCCGCGCGCGCCGACTGGGTCTGACATGCTGTCGATCGGCGCGCTCGCCTCGGCGTCGCAGGGCGCCAGCTACTATGAACGCGACGGCTACTATTCGAAGGACGATCCGGAGCACCGCGCCGCCAGCGCCTGGGCGGGCAAGGGGGCCGAAGCGCTCAGCCTGAAGGGGCCGGTCGACCCCGACACCTTCCGCGCCGTGCTCGAGGGCCGGGTGCCGGACGGCTCCGGGCGGCAGCTCGGCCGGCGCGGCAAGGACGGGGAGATCCTCCACCGCCCGGGCCGCGACCTGACCTTCAGCGCCCCCAAGTCCGTCTCCCTCGCGGCGCTGGCCGGCGGCGACGGGCGCATCGTCGAGGCGCACGACCGGGCGGTGGCGGCCACCCTCGCCTGGGTCGAGAGGAACGCCGCCGAGACCCGCATGAAGGACCCCGGATCGGGTCCGGGGCAGGCTCCCGAAACCGGCAGGATGGCGCGGGTCGGCAACCAGAAGATCGTCGCCGGCTGCTTCCGGCACGATACGTCCAGGAACCTCGATCCCCAGCTCCACACCCATGCCGTCCTGGCCAACATGGTGCAGGCGCAAGACGGCAAGTGGCGCAGCATGGCCAACGAGCGGCTCTACGGATCGAAGATGCTGCTCGGCGCGCTCTACCGCGGCGAGCTGGCCGCCTCGCTGGCGCGGCTCGGCTACGGGGTCGAGAAGACCCACGCCGACGGGCGCTTCGAGATCGCGGGCGTGTCGCGTGAAGTCATCGAGGCCTTCTCGACGCGGCGCGCCGAGATCGAGGCGGCGATGAGCGAACGCGGGCTCGGCGGTTCCGCCGACCATCCGCGCCTTGCCGAGCGTGCCGCGCTGATGACCCGGGCGGGCAAGCGCGACATCGGCCGCGGGGAGCTGCGCGACGTGTGGGCGAAGCAGGCTGCGGATCTCGGCTTCGATGCCCGCGCGCCGGTCAGGGAGGCGGTCGAAAAATCTACCCTGCCGGAGCGCGGCGCGGCCCCGGCGCCGGCCAACGGGGCGGGCGCCCCGGCGGTGAACGCGCTGCCGCCGCCGCGCGCGGCGGAAGCCGTGGCCTGGGCGCTGGCGCATCTCTCGGAGCGCGAGGCGGTGTTCGCGCGCACCGACCTGCTCGCCGCCGCGCTCGCCCATGCGCCCGGCAAGTCGACGATCGGCGAGGTCGAGCGCGAGGTCGCCGCCCTGGAGAAGGCCGGGGCGCTGCACGCCGTCGACATCCCCGGCGCGGAGGAGTCGCTGGCGACCGCGAAGACCGTCGCCGAGGAGCGCGAGACGGTGGCGTGCATGCGCGCGGGCGTGGGCCGGGGACAGGCGGCGATGCGGAGCTGGATGGTCCAGGGGCACCTCAACAAGGGGCCGCTCACGGTCGGCCAGAAGGAGGCCGTCAAGCTGATCCTGTCGGCGAAGGACCGCACGGTCGGTGTCCAGGGCTATGCCGGCACGGGCAAGACCACCATGCTGAACCGCGCGCGGGTGCTGGCGGCGAAGAAGGGGTACCGCATGGCGGGCCTCGCGCCCTCGGCCTCGGCGGTGCAGACGCTGGCCTCGGAAGCCGGCATCGAGAGCGAGACCCTCCAGCGCTTCCTCGCGCGCAATGCCGGCGTCGCCGAGGGCAGGCTCACGGGGAAGGGCGCCAGGGAGATGCGCGCCGCGTTTGCGAAGACCATCCTGGTGGTCGACGAGGGCTCGCTCGCCTCCACCGTGCAGGCAAGAGATCTGCTCAGGATCGCCAACGCGCTGCGCATCCCCCGCGTGGTGCTGGTCGGCGACGCGAAGCAGCTCGACGCCGTCGATGCCGGCAAGCCCTTCGCCCAGCTCCAGGCCGCCGGGATGAAGACCGCGGTGATGGACGAGATCATGCGCCAGCGCGATCCGGCGCTGAAGGAAGCCGTCGAGGCAAGCCTCAAGGGCGAGATCGGCAAGGCGTTCGACAAGCTCGGGGCCAACGTCGCCGAGGTGAAGCCCGACAATATCGCGGGCGCGGTCGCCGCGCGCTGGCTCAGGCTCTCGCCGGAGCAACGCGAGAACACCGGCGTCATGGCGCCGTCGCACGAGCTGCGCCAGGCGATCGCCGGCCATATCCGGGAACGTCTCGCCCGGGAAGGCCGCATCCATGGGCCGGCGATGCAGTCCGAGCGGCTGGTCTCGATGGGCTACACCGGTGCCGAGAAGGCCCTTGCCGACAACTATGCGGCGGGCGACGTGGTCGCGTTCCATCGCGGCTACAGGCGGATCGGCGTCGAAAAGGGCGACGAGAGGCGTGTCGCCGGGGTCGACCGCAAAGCCCGCACGGTGCTGCTCGAAGACGGCAAGGGCGGGACGGCTGCCTGGAAACCCGGAGAGATCGGCGGGCGCCGGGGCGGCAGCGAGGTCTACCGGGTCGAGGAGATCGAGCTCCGGGCGGGCGACCGCATCCGCTGGACGCGCAACGACACCGGCCTCGGGCTGGTCAACAGCCGCACGGCGGAGGTCCTGAAGGTGGCGAACGGGCGGGTGAGCTTCCGCCTGGAGGACGGCAAGAAGCTCGAGCTCGGGTCGAACGATCCGCAGCTGCGCCATCTCGACCACGCCTGGGCGTCGACCGTGCACGCCTTCCAGGGGCGCACGGTCGACAATGTCATCGCCGCCATGGAGGCAAGGCACAAGCATCTGACGACGCAGAAGAGCTTCTATGTCGAGATCAGCCGGGCCCGCGACCGGGCCGAGCTGGTCACCGACGACGCGGCCGAGCTCAGGGCGCAGCTCCAGGCGGTCACGGGCGAGCGCATCGCCGCGCTCGAAGGGATCGGCGAGGCGGGGCGCGAGGCGAAGGAAAGGGCCGCCAGGGCCGCGCCGGATGCCGGGAAGCGGCCGGATCGCGGAGCCGGACCGGATGCCGGGAAGACACCGGACGGCCCCGCCTCGCCCTCGAAGGACGGGGAGATGCCCGCGCCGTCGCGCGGCCGGGGCGCCGAGAGGGACCTCGGACTGTAGCGGCCCGGTGCGCAGGTCCCGTGCGCGGGCGCATGGAAGACCCCGCCCCCAGCGTGAAACCGCCCGATCAGGAGGCACAGAATGGACAGCAACCGACCCGATACGGTGCCGGACGGAGCCGGCAGGGCGCCGAAGCGCACGCCGCGCACGATCAGGTTCCTCGATCCCGAATGGCGGCGCATCGAGGCCTTCGCGGACCGGCGTGGCCTGACCGGGCCCGAGTTCGTGCGATTCGCCGCGCTCGCGGCGATGGAGGAGGCGCCTGCGGCGCCCGGTTCGTGCGACCGGCTGGTCCCGCTGATCGAGCGGACCTTCCGCTACGCCCATGTGCTCGCGAGCGCCATGCGCGGCAGGATGCTCGCCGCCGGCCGCGAAAAGGAGCTCGATGAGCTCGTCGCCGCCGCCCGCGCGTTGCAGGACGAACTGCTGGGCGGCGACCAGGCCGGGTAAACGCGGCCGCCGAATGGCGGTACGACCGGGGTCCCGCATACCCCGAAAGCGGCGGTCCGGTCCTGAAATCGTCCGCGCGCGGGCCGTCGCGGCACAGCCCGGGGTGGATTCCTCCACCCGGTTCGGAGGCCCTCCCGGGCACGTCGACGGCCCTGGCGAGGGCGATGAAGTCCCCCCGGACCGCCGCTGCCGCGAACGCATGGGCGGTTCCCCGGAGAACCGCGGCCCCGTGGAGGCGATGCTCCGGAGCATCGCGGGCCGGTTCTCCAGAGAATCGATCTGCAAGAACATCAATGATATCAGCGCCTTGTCCGCGCATCTCCAGAGCATCGACTCGGTCCAACATGCACAGGACGCCGCCAGGCGGTGTTTGGCGGCAAATGGCGGGCTCCGGCGGGGCAGATGCACACCTGGCACGACAGCATCGTCGATGCGTCGGGTGTGAGAACCGAGCCGCCTCCGGCGTCGAAAACAGCACCGACAGGCGGCATTCATGATGGGGAAATCGACGCCGGGGAACCCGGCGGAGGGGAGCCGCCACGGCGCTTGAGTGGCGGACGGTGCGGCCGGAGCCGCGGGCAGTGGTGCGCAGCACGCTGCCGGAGGCGAAGGCGGTGCTGTCCGCAGTCATGCGGACACGACTGCCTGGCGCGGTGCGGAGCGAAGTGCGGTCGCGCTCCGCAGGAGTGCCCGCACGAGCGGAGACACTCGTGCGGCGGGTCGTGAACCGCGCAGTGCGGAGATCGGTGTCCGGCGAAGCCGACACCGGCGACGCACGGAGTGCCGCCGTGACGAGCGCGGCGCGCAGCGCCGGCGCGAGGATGACGAGGCCAGAGTTCGGCATCGTGCCCGGGAGGAATGCACGGTGCGGCGGGCTCTTTGCCAAGCGGAGCGCGGAGTGAGCGTAAGCGAACGGAGGCGACAGGGATTGCAGTGGAAATCGGAGCGAAGCGGAGATTGGAGCGGAAAGCCCGGCCGCGAAGCGGGTCGCCCGGAATCGTCGCAGGCTCAACCACGCCGGTATCCATCACCGACAGCATCGGTGCGATCGGCGTCTTCACCGCCGTCGTGCTGGTCACCGACACAATCACCGCCGCCCGTGCGATGGTGCTCACCAACGTCGTCGCCGTCACCGCGCAGCGGCGAGCATCGTCGTGGGTCGAGTCGAGATGCCGGACACGGAAGCCCGCGCGGGCGACATCGCAAGAGAGAAGGCCGCCGCCGGAACGTTCATGCGAGGGATATCGCCGCACGGACCTGCGTTGATGAATCGAATGCTGCACGTGATGGTGCTGGCGAGGACGAGCGGCGGAGCCGCCGCGGAGCGTGCCGCGCGCAGCGCGGAGCGCGACGCGAAGGCGAGCGCCGGTGGCGGCGGCGGGGTCCGAGCAAATCGAGAGAGCCGCGCCGCCCGCCCCGGCGCGCGGTCCGGGGGAGCGACGCGGCCCGCGTCGTCGCGGGTCAGCCGCGCAGCACGGGAATGCCGAGCGCCTTCGCCTTGTCGACGAGGTTGGCCGTGATGCCGTTGCCCTCGAACGCGATGAGGCCCTTGGGCAGGAGGTTGAGCATCTCGTCGTTGCGCCGGAAGGGAGCGGCGCGTCCGTGGCGGGTCCAGTCGGGCTTGCACACGACCTGGTCGACGCCGTTCGTCTCCGCCCACTGCGCGGCGAGCCGGTCGGTGCCGGGGCCGCCGCCGTGCACCAGCACCAGGTCGTCGTACTTGGCGCGGGTCTGGTCGAGGCGGCGGGCGACGGCGTCCGGGTCGCGCACGTCCTTGCCGCCGGCGATGGCGACCAGTGTGCCGCTCGGCAGGTACGCCTTCGTTTCGCGGTCCTTCCTCGCCCGGATGAAGTCGCGCGCATCGATGGCGGCGGAAGTCAGCGCGCCGGTCTGGCTCGTGTGGCTGCCGCGCCTCGGACGCCAGACGTCGCCGGTCTCGGCGCGGTAGTGTTCGGCGGCCGCGTCGCGCATCTGCTCGAACGCGTCGCGGCGGTCGCCGAGGTTCTGCGCCCGCTCGGTCGTCAGCTCGAGCTCGCGGGACTTGACCTCGCTGCCATCCTGCGCGGCTTGCAGGTCGCGGAGCTCGGGGGTGAGCCGGTCGACGGTGCGGTCGAGGCGTCGGACCTGCGCGTCGAAGGCGTTGACGATGCCCCAGAGCAGGTGCTCTCGCTCGTCGGCGAGCTGGAAGCCGTCGGGCGCGACGCTCTCGGCGATGATGCGGAAGGCTTCGCCTACCGCGCCGACGGCCTCGTCGCGGTCCCAGACGTCGCGGGGGTCGAACTCGCCGCGCTCGGGCGTTGCGCCGAAGAGCTGGGCGTTCTCGCAGACGGTCGCGGTCATGGACTGGCTCTCGAAGGTGTCGATATCGAAGGTCATGATGGATGCTCCCTTGAGCTTGCGGTTGATGCCTGCGAGGCGGGGGTGCCTCGCTGTGCCGGATTGTTGGGACACGCGCGCGCAGGGGAGCCACCGGGGCCGGAATGAATGGCCCGGCGATGTGTGCGAGTGGTGCGGGCGCACAAGCGAGCGCAGCGAGCGCGGAGCCACGGTCGCGCGCGTCGTCGGGACTAGGCGCGCCAGCGCCGTTTCATTCCGAGTCCCGGCCGCAACGGAGCGAAGCGGAGTGGAGGACCCCGAAGGGGTTGGCGCACTGAGCACGTGTGGCACGATAATCAGGCACAGCGAGGAACCACTCTCTCCCCCCTGGCACGGCCCCTTGGGCGGAACGGCCAGGCACGGTGTGCGGGATTGACGCGCGGACTTGGCGGCGGCGATTCCGACCTTCGCGGTGGCGACGGACTCCAAGTCGACAGCACGAAAAAGGGGCCGGCACCGAAGTACCGACCCCAGTGGCAGGGAGACGATGAGCCGCCTAGAACGGGATGGTCTCGTCGAAGTCCCCGGCGGCGCCGTTCGCACTCGACGCGGCGGCCTCGGCCGGCACGGACTCCCCGCCCGCCGCCTGCGCCGCGCTGTCGCCCCCGTTCGGGCGCTTGTCGAGGAACTGGAGCCGGTAACCCGGTACGACCAGAATCTCGGTCGAGAAGCGGTCGGAGTCCTCGCCGTCCTTCGTCCAGCGCCGGGTCTGGAGCTTGCCCTCGGCGTGGACCAGCCGGCCCTTCTTCGCGTGCTTCTCGAGCATCGAGATGAGCCCGTCCTGGAAGGTCACCACGCGGTGCCATTCCACCCGGTCCACCTTCTCGCCGGTCTGCCGGCTGAGGAAACTCTCGTCGGTCGCGATGCTCAAGTTCGCCACGCGTCCCCCGCTCGCGAGATGGTTGACGACGACGTCGGCGCCGAGGCGCCCGATGAGCTCGACCCTGTTGATTCCGAATGCCATTGCGGTTCTCCTCACGTGTTCGATATTGACGATGGTCGAGCGGGCGGGACCGGGAACCTCTCGCTCCCCATCCCTTCCGCTCATTCTTCTCCCGCTTCCCTCTACCTCCGGTCCGCCGGAACCTCGCGGTCGGGACAGCGGCGGGCGAGGTCGTCGGCGAGCGCGTCTCTCACCGCGCCGACATCGAGCCCGAGCGATTCGAGCAGCTCGCCGCCGCCCGCGGCGATGGGGTCGTAGTCCGAGTACGTGTCGAACATGGCAGGTCCTCCCGGATGCCGCGCCCGGCGGCGGGGAAGCCCACCTTCCTCCATCCCGCCGGGCGCTTGCCCGGCACGCGCTTTCCTCTTCCTCTCAACCGCCATCGCGAAGCGGTCACGCCCAGGCGGCCCAGCGCATGACCGGATTGAAGTCCGAGACGACCTCGACCTGGTCGAAGCCGAGCTTGGCGAAGACCAGCGCGGCGGCCGCCTCGGCCTCGCTGTCGAAGGTGCCGAGCGTCTCGCCCGAGGCGAGCTCGATGACGGTGAAGCTCGGGTCCCAGGCCGGCATGCCCCGGAAGTAGCTGGAGCCGTGGTAGGACTTCTCGGCGCACGGGGCACATTGCGAGGCTCCCTGCGAGGGCGCTCCGCAGCTCGTACACTCCGAGCGGGCGCGCCTCTGCCAATAGAGCTCCCGGCTGCGGGCATTGCGGCGCTCCCGGTCCCGGCGCTCGCTTTCGAGCACGGCGCAGGGCGCGCAGCGCGAGCCGCCGTCGTTCACCGGACCGGCGCACCGGACACATTGCCCGGCGGCGCGCCTGGCGGCGTAGGCCTCGCGCTCCGACTCGCGCCGCGCAATCCGGCACGGCTCGCACGTGGAGCCCCGCTCGACTGGGGGACGCGTACCGCATGACGTGCACAGGCCGGCGGCGCGCCGGGCCTCGTCGCGCCTGCGGCTGCGCTCGCGGCCGATGCGCCGGCGGGTCTCCACCGGGCGCCCACCGTAGAGCTTGCCCTGGGCCTTCGCCTTCGCGTACTTCGCCCGTTCACGGGCCCGGCGAACCTCGGCGCACGGCTCGCACAGGGTGAGTCCCTCCGCGGCCGGGACCTTCCCGCAAGCCGGGCACAAGCCGGCTTCGCGGCGCGCTTCGGCCTGGCGGCGAGAGCGGTCGCGTTCGTAGGCGCGGGCGTGTTCGGGATCCCTGCGCGGCACCCCCGCTGCTCTCAGCCGCGCGTCGCGTGCCCGGCTCGCCCGGTTCGTCTTCTCGGCGCAGGTCTCGCAGATGGACCGCTCGGGCGCGGGCGGGCGCTTGCCGCATTTCGGGCACATCCCGGCTGCGAGCCTGGCGGCGGTACGGCGATGATGCCGGGCGCGGTCGGCCGGCCGCTTCTTCGCCGCGCACGGCTCGCACTGGCTGCGATGGGGCGCGGGCGGGCGCTTTCCGCATTTGAGGCAAAGGCCCTGGGCCCGCCGTTCAGCGGTTCGCCTGTGATAGCGCTCCAGGTCGCGCGTGCGCCGGGCCTCGATGTCGAGTTCGCACATGGGTCGTTCTCCCTTGCCGGGGTGAGAACCAAACCAAATGAAGGACGCCCGGCCGCCAGACCCGGTCTGCGAACCGAGGTCGGATGGCCGGCCGGGCGTCCAGGGAGAGCGTCGCTCAGCCGCGCTGCTTGCGGTCGCACAGGATGCCCGCGGCGTGAGACCCCCAGAGTTGCTGGCCGCCCCGGGTGGTGAGCCCGGTGCAGATGATGATCTCGGTGCGGGCGGGGCGCATTTCCTTGACCGCCTTCAGCGTGGCGGTGACAACGCGCTTTGCCTTGCGCCGCCCCTTCTTCGCGGTCGCCGCCCCCTCGCCGGGCCAGGGGCGGATATCGCCATCGGCATACGCCTTGAACCGCTCGACCGCGTATCGCTGGTCGACCAGACCGCCGCCGAAGAAATGGACCAGGAACGTGTCCGCCGTGTTGCCGGGTATCGCCATTGCTGTCGTCATGCTGTCGTCTCCCTCGTGCCGGTGGTGGGCGACGGCGGCGATGTCCTCCCCCGGACACCCCGCCCGCCGCCCCGCTTCCGGCCAAACTCTCCTCTCGGCGGCGCGAACCGGCATGGCGGCGACCGTGCGCTGACGGGGTATCACGGCAAGGAAGAGAACGAAGGGCGCGATGATTCCCGGTCCGCCGACCGGCCTCGGGTTCGAGCGGGGCACGACGGAAGGGTCCGTTGCGCAGAGCGGCGCACGGTCGATGACTCTGCCTGGGCGGTTGCGCGCAAAATTGTTCGCGTCTATCGTCGGGCGATGACCGGACGGCAGTTCATCGCGCGGGTCCGGCGGTGGGCGAGAGTCCGGGGCGTGGAGGTGCGCTTCGTCGCCTCCGAGGGATCCGGCTCGCACGGCACGCTCTATGCGGGCGGGCGCAAGACCACCGTCAAGGACCGCAGGAAGGAGATCGGCCGGGGCCTGCTCGGCAAGATGCTGGCCGACCTCGGGATCGACCCGAACGACCTGTAGGAGGACCGATGCCCGACAGCTACGACTATCCCGCCGCCATCGAACGCGACGAGGACGGGCGCCACGTCGTCTCGTTCCCCGACTTCGGCTGGGGCGCGACCGAAGGCGCGACCCGCGACGAGGCGCTCGCCGAGGCGCGGGACCTGCTGCGCGAGCTCATCGCGGCGACGATGCGCGAGGGCGGCGCGCTGCCCAAGCCCTCGCCCGCCGGCAGGCGTCGGCCCCTGGTGGTTCCGCCGGTGCAGACCGCGCTCAAGGCGGCGCTCTACGAGGCGTGGCGCGAGGCCGGGATATCGCAGCGCCGGCTCGCCCGCGACCTCGATGTCGCGGAGAGCGAGGTCCGGCGCATGCTGAACCCCGATCACGCCACCAAGGCGGCGACCATCGACCGGGCGTTGCGCCGGCTGGGCAAGCGGCTCACCGTGACCGTCGGCGAGGCGGCCTGATGGGGTATCCCCCCCGGCTCCGCCGTCGGCGGGACGGCTGTACGTACTCCGTCGGGCCGGCGATGCACCGGCTGGCAGCGGGATGGCCGGCCATACGGATGGCGGCGGATCGGTCGAGCCGCGCACCGGCCTTCCAGCGGACGGATCGCGTCGAACCGGCCGCACCGGACCGGCAGCCTGTGGAGTCCTGTCCGTGGGTCGCACGCACCGATACTCCCGAGGCGGCGAGCGCGGCGCGGTGTCGATGAGCGTGGAACCGGGATCGGCGTAGCCGCGTTTCGTGCTACGTTGGTCGCGAGGCTCCCGATCGCGCGAGCGAGTGGAGGCCGGAGGTGCAACCGGGCAAGTCTTCAGGGAGCGAGCGCATGAAGAAGTCGGAACTTGTCGGCGAAGTGGTGGCTCGCACCGGATTGAGCCGGACGGATGCGGCCGGCGCGGTGGATGCGGTGTTCGAGGCGGTCACCGAGGCGCTTGGCCGGCGGGAGGAAGTCAGGATTGCCGGGTTCGGCCAGTTCGCCACCCGCGCCCGGCCGGCCCGTACCGCACGCAATCCGCGCACAGGAGCGCCCGTGGCGGTCGAGGCTTCGACCGCGCCGACGTTCAAGCCGGCCAGGACGCTCCGCGATACCGTGAACGGCGGCGCCTCGTCGTGAGTCCGGTCACACGGTGGAGCCGGAGTTTCGTCATGTGCCGCGGTTGACGTCTGTGCCGCATGCCCAAGGTCCGTGATGCGATCCGCCTCGTCGAGCGGGAGGGCTGGTCGCAGGTCCGGGTGAGGGGCAGCCATCGCCAGTACCGGCATCCCGACAAGCCGGGGACCGTGACGATAGCCGGCAAGGCCGGCGACGACCTTCCCCCGGGCACCTGGGCCAGCATCCTGAAGCAGGCGGGACTGAAGAAGTGAGGATGGAGATGGAATACACGATCGTGATCGAGAGGGCGCCTCGGAACTACGCCGCCTACGTGCCCGACCTGCCCGGATGTGTGGCCACGGGGGCGACCCGCGACGAGGCGATCCGGGAGATCGGAACGGCCATCGTCCTGCACATCGAAAGCCTTCGAGCGCACGGCGAGCCGGTTCCGGCTCCGCAATGCACGGCGGCGGTGGTGGAGGTCGCCGCCTGATCGGTCGTTGGGCCGGCGGCCGGGAAGTACCTGCAAGGTAACCGGTCGGGCGCGCTCGGCCTCGCGCGACCGGAGCCGGTCAAGGATACCGGCGTCGCGGGACAGGCTGTTGACGGAACAGGCTGTTGACGGAACAGACGGGGTAGACCACTATCGGAGCGAGATTTCATCGTTCCGGAGAACTGCCATGGCTCGCCCCAGGGGCGAATCGATTCGCGAGCTGGAGGGCGTGCTGCATGAAGCCGCCGGTCGTCTCAGTCCTGCGCATGTGGCGGCGCTGGTCGCCCATCCCGACGCCGTGCACTCGGCACTGGCGGTGGCAGCGGACGTGCTGTCGATGGACAATGTGGGGCGGCCCGAAGTCGAAACCATCGCGGGCGCAGAGCCGGTTCGCGTCGGCGCCGAAGAGGCGGAAAGACGAATGGCGGCACGTACGCGCGAGGGCGCCGCCGAAGCGCTGCTGAGCTCGGACGAACTGGCGGCGCGGGTCGGGCTCAAGACGCGTCAATCGGTCCATGACTGGCTGAAGAAGGGCCGGATCGTCGGCTGGCAAGGCGCCAGGCGCGGTCATGTCTTCCCGGAGGGGCAGATCGACGAGCGTGGCCGGCCGCTCGAAGGGCTCGACCGCGTGGTCGGAATGTTCGGCGACGGCTATGCCGCTTGGGTATGGCTGACGACGCCGCGGCCCTCGCTCGACGGGGCGACCCCGTTGACGCTGCTGGCCGAGGGCGAGATCGACCGCGTCGCGAAGGCCGCGCAGGGAGACCGGCAGGGCGATTTTGCGTGACCGCCGGCTACGACCCGGAGCGTCTGCGTGCGCAGCTGCGCGAGGTCCGTCTTGGGCGTGTCTTCCGCGTCATTCATCGCGACCACCGGTCGAACCCCCTGGGGGCGATGGCAGCGCCGAGCCGGTTCAGCGATCCACAGGGCGGCTACGCCGTGCTGTACGCCTCGGAGGCCGTGCGCTGCGCGTTCTGGGAATCCCTCGGACGCAACCGCTTCATACGCCGGCGGCGGCGTGAGCTTCCACGGATCGAGGTCGAGGCCCGGCTGGTGGCGTCGATCGGCTCCACCGAACCGCTCGCCCTGATCGACCTGCGCGGCGACGGGCCGGTGCGCATCGGGGCGCCGAGCGCGGTGACGCATGACGGCAACCATGCGGCGGGCCGCGCCCTTTCGGCCGCCGCCTATGCCGATGTTGCGGAGGCGGAAGGGTTCCTGTTCCCGTCGCGGTTCACCGGCGACGCCTGCGTGGCCGTATTCGACCGGGCCTTCGGCAAGCTGAAGGCGCTCGACATCGCCGAGCTTGTCCGCCATGTCGAATTCCTGGACGCCCTCGACGACTACGGTATCGTGCTGGCGGAACCACCCGAGTTGCGGGGATGAAGGGACAGAAACTGCCGGTGCCGGGATCGCGCACGAATCGGAAATGGAGGATTCTGTCGGCACCGGTCGGGGCATGTCCCGTCAGGATTACCTACCAGTCCGGTGACTATACGATTACGGGCTGAAACCCGGTCTGTGATATGAGTCCGAGACGAGTGAAATATTTGTGATAAACCAACATGTTAATAGCCTATTCTTAGAGTTTAGATTAGTATGAGTTGCACAAGAGTGGCGGAGGTCGTGGATGCGCACGTCGTCGAGGTCCGCCCGGGCGCGGAGGCGATACCAGTCTGCGGTGATGGTGGAGAGGTGCGTGCCGGGCTGCTTGCCGACGATGACCCAAGGGTTTCTTGGGACACGCGCGATTCCTGCCAGCACGGTCTCGGCGGTCGGCGTGAGGGGCACCATGCGCGCCCCTGTCTTGCCGTCGCGCAGCCGGAACTCGCCTGCGGTGCGGTCGATATCGTCCCAGCGGAGCGTCAGGATCTCGTTGAGCCTGCAGCCGGTGAGCATGAGCAGGCGGAGCGCCGCGATGGCGTAGGGCGAGACCGCGCCCTCGATCCCCGCTTCCGCGTCCATCTCGGCCTCAACCAGCGCCTGGCCGAGCCTGCGGTATTCGTCCCGGGTGAGGAAGCGCTCGCGCTTCTTCTCCTTGTACTTGCGCACGCCCCGGCAGGGGTTGGTGCCCTCCGCCACCAGGCCCCAGGCGCAGGCGAGGGAGAACATCTTGGACAGCACCGAGAGCGCGCGGTTGGCGGCACGGGGTGTCTCACGGAGGCGGTAGTGGAGCGACGCCACATGCGCCGTCTTGACCATGGCGAGCGGCATCATGCCGAGCGCCGGCAGGATGTGGTTCTCGAGTGAGCCTCTGTAGATGCCGGCGGTATGGGCGTTGCAGTTCTGCGCCACGTGGGCGCTCAGGTAGCGCTCAGCGAGGTCTGCGATGGTGGCGCCGGCCTGGGGCGGGGGCGGTATCGGCTCCCTGCCGCCCTTGATGCGGTCGATGACCTGGGCTGCGCGGAGCCGCGCCTGCGTGGTGGTGAGCTCGCCGTGGGAGCCGAGGGTGACGCGCTTCGGCCCGCCCCGGCCCCGGCTCTGGACGACATAGACCTTGCGCCCCGAGGGATAGACCCGGACCCCGAAGCCCGCGAGCTCCCGGTCCCAGAAGATCTGGTCCCTGCCCCCCACCGAGAGCCCGTCCACCGCCCGCCCGCTCAGCGTCACCGTGCTACGACGAGGCAAAGCCGTCAGATCCCCGCGACGCGCCGCCGATAAAGGGCAAGCTCGCCGTCATCACGACACGGCCGGACGGAATCACCGCGCAACGGCCCGGAATCACGCGACACGGCCCGTAAGCACCCGGCATTCGGGTCCCTAAATCCGAGAAGACCACCGGCAGATCTAATTTCGCTTGTGATGGAGTGAGTTACTGCGGTGTTTCGTGAAGTAATGCGGACATATTGGCGAGTTAACCCACGTGCCAGTCCCGACTCGAGGCGTGCCCACGAGGCCTCTTCATTACCGTGATGTTGTGCTACTATTTTCAGGCGACTGTGTAGCTGGATTGCCGCATCTCGGGTTCTGAGTCTTAGCATCGAACGTCGACGACGACCCCGCCACATTAGAGCAGACGTCAGACCGGGAGTTGCTGCTTCTTTAGCCAGAAGACAGGACATTTTACGGTCGATCAATAGCGGGAGAAGCGCGAAGGTCGTACTGTATATTTTGACATCATGAATTGCCGTATCGGGTCTGACTGGAAGTCTTGCAGTACGTCCCATTCCATAGAATTCCGCCTTGCTGCCTTGAGCCCTCTTCTGTTGGGCTCCACTCTCCCGAATGTTTCCACGCAATCCCTGGACGCCGATAGTCGTTCTGGTCACAATTGCAGTGACCACCTGAGGTTCTAATGTCGCGACGGGCTGGTGCGAACAAACCGGGATTAGTGCACTTGGCCAGGGGTTTGTGTATCCGTCCGGCAACTGCGACCACTCTCAATCCATTGTCCAGCGCACGCATGGCTAGCTGGACGGTCTGGTCTTCAATCGGATTCTTGTCACCATACTGATAAGGAGAAACCATCAATGCATCGTTGCCGGATGCAACTTCGTACAGATGAATTTTCGACGCTTCGGCAACGAGCGCGAGATGTGCATGCCTAAAGTTATTCTTAATCCAAATGAGGATGATGAAATGTATTGGGTTGAACCAAGAACGCATGTTTCCAGCCGACAAGTTGGGAGAGGGGTTCAGCTCATGGTCACCTAGTATCCCTTCGGCTCTCGGGAGTGTTGGGGTGATTATTACTTCCGCACTGTTGGAGGTTGCGTGTTCGGTTCTACCTCGCTTCTCTCTTGCTCTCCAGAAATCCTGTAGGCGGATCGAGTAGTAATCTCCCCTGCCTATTCAAGGGATGCTGATCCACGCTACGTTGCCTGACTGACGGCTTTCGGATTGGGGCGCTGGCGCAGTTCGGGATTGTTATGCGGTCGTTCCTTAACCACTCGCAGGTGTATGCAATGTGTTGGTTGGTCGAGAATGGATTCTCTTCTTTTATCAGCCCAGTAACGCGGTTTGACATCGGTCATAGACGTACTCCGTCCGATACTCCTCGAAACTCCTACTCGGGTGTCTGCAGCAAATAGGCTGTGTTACGTGCCTCACTGCTTGCCGCAACCCGCCACAGGGTTCGCTTGGATTATATACATGTTATATCTGCATATAATATGTCGGAATAGATATGTCAAATAGTCACGCCTCAGTTCCGATCACGGAGAAACCCTTGCTTTCAACAAGATAGGGAAGGGAGGGAGTACCTCTCCGCAGCGGAATGATGCGAGAGGGGGCTTGGGGCCTGGCGTCATCTGTCAGAACCGGGGCTGAGAACCGACCGCCCGCGGTCTGCGCCACGGCTGCGCCGACCGGGCTGACTGCGAGCGCGTGAGCATCACCGGCTCGGCTCAACCTGCCGGCGTGCGTCGCGCCGCCCCCCGCGCAGGGAACGCGTTCAAAGCCGCGCGCGCAGGCCCCGCCGTCTTGTGTATCCGGGGCGAGGACAAGAGTTGGACATGGCCGGTTGAAGCGGCTAATCTCCCGCCCCGTCGGTTTCCGACGATCCGGTTGCATCCACGCCAGCGGTCGGCATGAACACCTACGAGCTGAACAAGATCTTCGGCGCGGTTCTCTTCGCGGGCCTGACCGCGATGACCGCGTGGCTCATCTCGCTCGCGGCCTTCGGCAATCTGGAGCATGGCCACCACGAGCGGGTGATCCACTACCAGGTGGCCGGCCTGGAGCAGGACGACGCCATGCACGACGAGGCGGCGGCCGAAGAGCCCGAGCCGGCGATGTCCCTCGCCGAGCTGCTGGCCGATGCCGACACTGCCAAGGGGCAGAAGGTGTTCAAGAAGTGCGCCGCCTGCCACACCGTGGACGACGGCGGCAAGAACAAGGTCGGCCCCAATCTCTGGAACATCGTCAACCGGCCGATCGCGAGCCACGAGGGCTTCAACTACTCCGACGCCATGGCGGAGCTGGAGGGCGCCTGGGACTTCGAGCGCCTGAGCGCGTTCATCGCCGACCCCAAGGGCAACGTGCCGGGCACGAAGATGGCCTTCAAGGGGGTCTCCAAGGAGGGCGATCGCGGCAATGTGCTCGCCTATCTCCGCTCCCTCAGCGCCGAACCGGCAGAGCTGCCGACCGAATAGGCCGCGCGCCGCGGCCAGAGCGTTTCCGTTTCTCACAGAAACGCTCGGGCCATTTATCGCTCACGGCAGCCGGCCAGCGGCCGGCGCCTCCGCGAGGGCGCCGCAGAAGCGGCGGGCCGCGGTCGCGGCCTGACACGCGCCCACTACTAACGCACGCAGCCGACCCTTCACGCAGTCTGAATCAGGCGGTAGCGGTCCGCCTCCAGCACGAGGCAGGTCAGCACGTTCGTCGTGAAGGCGCCCGTGTCGATGCCGATGCGGTTGGGGCAGACCTGCGCCTCGTTCGCGATCGTGTGGCCGTGCACCACAACGCGGCCGTGTTCCGAGGTCGAGAGCAGGAAGGCGTCGCGAATCCAGTAGAAGTCATCGGTCGATTGCTCGGCGAGCGGCACGCCCGGCCTGATGCCGGCATGGACGAAGAGATAGCCGCCGATCTCGCGACAGGGTTCGAGGCCGCGCAGAAAGGCGCGGTGCGCTGCGGGCAGCGCCGCCGCGAGGTCCGCCTGCAGCACGCGAAGGCGCATCGGGTCGTCCTCGCCAAGCGCCGCGCGCACGCCGTAGCTCGCGAGCGTCTGCACCCCGCCGCAGTAGAGCCAGCTCGGCCCGACCGCGATATCGCCGCCCAGGAAATCCTCGAACCACTGCTCGTGATTGCCGCGCAGGTGCACGCGCTCGAAGTCGGGCAAGGGCCGCTGGCAGAGCCAGTCGATGACGCCGAACGAGTCCGGTCCCCGGTCCACGTAGTCGCCGACGAACACGATGGTCGGGCGCGCGGGCGGCAGCAGACGCTGCTCCTCCTCGACCGCCGCGGCCAGCATCTGCAGCAGGTCGAGCCGGCCATGGATGTCGCCGACGGCGTAGATGCGCGCGCCCTCGGGCACCCGCGCCGGCGCAGGCGACCATTCAGTGCGCCGGATGGCCGGCTCCCGCTGCCTCATGAAGAGGCGCATGGGTCCACCGCTCCAATGCGTCTCATGACAACACTCATTGCGCCTCGAGCCATCCCTGCTCCCGATAGTAGCGCGCGGCGCCTGCGTGAAGAGGTGCCGAGAGGCCCTGTACCATTGCGGCGGCATCGAGGCCGCGTAGCGCCGGGTGGGCCTCCCTCAGCGCATCGAGTGTCTCGAAGACGGCCGTGGTCAAATTGTAGACGAGGGCCTCGGCGACGTCGGCGCTGGAGACCATCTCCGCCCTCTCCGGTCCAAGGCTGAAGACACTCCGCAGGCTCGCCGCCGGGCTGCCCTCCCAGGCGCCCGACCCGCTGACGGCCTCCCGCGCCGGGCCGGATTGCGCCAGGCCGAACTCCATCAGGCCGATTTCGACCGCGCGGATGTTGAAGGCGGAGCCCGGCGCCGAGCGGGCGAGGCAGCCGTACTCGTCGCCGGCATGCTCCTCCACCGATATGCAGATTTGGCGCGCCGCCCGCATGTGAACACTGTCCTCGATGCCGCCACCGATCAGGATGATCTGCGTCGCCTCGGCGTATGACGCCGCGCCCGCGAGCAGCACCGCTGTAGTCGCCGCTCCGAGCACCGCGCGGCGGGTCAGCATTGCCCCCTCCCCGCCCGCGCGCCCTCGGCGCTCTCGCGCGGCCTACTTGATGAGGCGAGAGACAGCCTTGAATTCCGCCGTGCCGGCGGCCTCCAGCCACTCGAAGAGCGCCATCTCGGTGGTCACCCGCGAGATCCCCAGCGCCCCGAAGCGCGCCAGCGCGGCATCCTTGCTGGCAGGCGCGCGCGAGCCGCAGGCATCGACGACGATGTGAAGAGTATGGCCCTGCGCGTCGAGATCGGCGGCTGTCTGCATCACGCAGACGTGGCTTTCCACGCCGCAGACCACGATGTGATCGCGCCCCCCCGCCTTGAAAGCGTCGATCTGCGAGGCGAAGTCGTGATTGCGCGCGGCGCTGAAGGTCATCTTCTCGACCACCGCCGCGTCATTGGGGAGCCGGCCGGCGATGGCGTCGACAGTGTGGCCGAGACCCCTGGGGTATTGCTCGGTGACCACCACCGGCACCTCAAGGTGCCGCGCCGCCTCGATCAGGATGCCGGCCGCGCGGGTCACCGCGTCACCCTCCGCGATCGCGGGCATCAGCCGCTCCTGCATGTCGATGACGACCAGGGCCGAACGATCCCGCCGCAGCAGGGCAGGGCTGAGCTGCCTCGTCATTGCGCGCCATTCCATCGCTTGGTTTGGGTCCGGCACGGTGGCCCAAGCGAACGCCGGTCGCAACCCCGTGCGCCTTGTGGGGTGCTGGCGTGTCGCCCGTTCGCGGTGATAGGGTCCGCGCACCAGTGAGGAACGAAGACCATGTCGACAAAGCACGGGATAGCAGCGCGAACCGGGAATGTCCTCCTGGCGTTGGTCGCGGTGCTGACGCTCCTCTTTGGCGCGGCTGGCCTGCTGGCGGCGGCCGAGCGGCTCGGCACCTACACCACGGACAAGCAGCGCTTCCATCTGGTCAGGGTCACGGACGGGCTCGAGCACCCCTGGGGCCTCGCCTTCCTGCCCGACGGGCGGATGCTGGTGACCGAGCGCCCCGGCAGGCTCCGCATCGTCGCCGATGGCTGGCTCGTGCCCGAGCCGGTCGCCGGCGTACCCGAGGTGTGGGACGACGGCCAGGGCGGGCTGCTCGACGTGGCGTTGCATCCGGGGTTCGCCGAGAACGGCCTGGTCTACCTCTCCTACTCGAGCCCCGACGACGACGATGACGCCGCCACCGCGGTCGCCCGCGGACGGCTCGTCGGCGACCGCCTGGAAGATGTGGAGGAGATCTACGTCGCCCTGCCGCGCGATGACAACGGCCGCCACTTCGGCTCGCGCCTGGTCTTCGCCGACGGTTACCTCTTCGTCACCGCCGGCGACCGGGGCGATTCCGACCGCGCCCAGGAGCTGGACGACCCGGCGGGCAGCATCATCCGCCTGCACGACGACGGGCGCGTGCCTGAGGACAACCCCTTCGTCGGGGCCGCCGGCGCGCGGCCCGAGCTCTACTCCGTCGGCCACCGCAATCCCCAGGGCATGACCCTGGAGGCGGCAACAGGGCGGATCTACGCCATCGAGCACGGGCCCAAGGGCGGCGACGAGCTGAACCTGATCGAGCCCGGGGTGAATTACGGCTGGCCGGTGATCACCCACGGCAAGAGCTACATGGGCTTCAAGATCGGCGAAGGCACCCGCAAGGAGGGCATGGCCCAGCCGGTCCATTACTGGGTGCCGTCCATCTCGCCGTCGGGGCTGATGATCTACGACGCGGACCGCTTCCCCGCCTGGCAAGGGAGCTTCTTCGCCGGCGCGCTCTCGGGCGAGCTGCTGGTGCGCCTGGAGGTCGCGGGCGGCAGGGTCGTGGCGGAGGAACGCATGCTCGAAGACCTTGAGGAGCGCTTCCGCGACGTGCGCCAGGGACCGGACGGCCTCATCTACCTGCTCACCGACCACCCCGATGGCATGCTGCTCAGGCTGGAGCCGGCAGACTAGGCCCCAGGATGTCTCAACCCATGAAGATCACCGCAGTCACGCCGGTCTCGATCGGCCAGTTCCTCTTCGTACGTGTCCAGACCGACGCCGGCATCACCGGGCTCGGGGAATCGGGCACCTGGGGGCATCTCGTGGCCTCGCGCGCTGCCATCGAAACCTTCGCCGAGCATCTGGTGGGCGAGGATCCGGGGCCGATCGAGCGCCACTGGAACCTCATGCACCGCTTCAGCCACTTCCAGGGCGCGGCCATCAACGGCGCCATCGCGGCGATCGACATTGCGCTCTGGGACATCAAAGGCAAGGCGCTGGGCGTGCCCGTCCACTCCCTCCTCGGCGGGCCGTGCCGAACGCACGCCAGGGTTTACGGTCACGCTTACGGCAAGACCACCGACGAACTGGTGGAGAACTGCGTCGCTCTCAAGGAGGCGGGCTTCAACGCGGTGGGCCATATCAACCCCTTCCTCGACGAGCGCGAGGACGAGCCCTTCTTCGCCTCCCACGTGGCCCACATGAGCCGCGCGGTCGAGACCGTGCGCCGGGTGCGCGACGCGCTCGGCGGCGAGGTCGACATGCTGCTGGAACTGCACCGGCGGCTGACGCCGGCCGAAGCGATCGATTTCATCCCGCGCATCGAGCCCTATCTGCCCTACTGGTGCGAGGATCCGATCCGGCCGGAGAACCCCGACGCCATGGCCGAGGTCGCGCGCCGGGTGCACGCGCCCATCGCGACCGGCGAGCGCTACGCCTCGCTCCACGATTTCCGCGCCCTCTTCGCTCGCGACGGCGCGGGCTTCGCGCGGGTCGACGTCGCGCTCTGCGGCGGCATCACCGGCGCACGCAAGGTGGCGGCGATGGCCGAGGCCCACCATGTGTTGGTGGCGCCCCACAACCCGCTCTCGCCCCTTGGCCTCGCCGCCTGCCTCCATCTCGCCGCGGCGATCCCCAACTTCGCGATCCAGGAATACACGACCGGTTTCGAGGCGCTGAAGATGGAGACCAGCCTGAAACTCCTCGGCTCGGATGTGGTCACGGGCGTGCCGCCCATGGAAGAGGGCTTCGTCGCCATTCCGAACGAGCCCGGCCTTGGCGTGTCCATCGCGCCCGGCGCGGCGGAGGGCCGCCCGCCGATCCAGCGCCCGGTCACCATGCGTCCGCACCGCGACGGCTTTGTCGTCGACCAATAGCCCGCCGAGCAACGCGCGCGCAGTCGCAGCCCATGCCCTGGGCGCGATCCTGCGTCGGGGCCGCACCCTGGACCAGGCGCTCGCCGCCGCGCCGGGGCTGGACTTGCTTGCCCCGCGCGACGCAGCCTTTACGCGGCTGCTGCTGCTCACCACGCTCCGCCGCCTCGGCCAGATCGACGCCTTTCTGGCGGGTCTGATGGACCGCCCCCTGCCGGCGCGGCGGGGGCCGGTGCAGGATGTGCTGCGCCTCGGGATCTGCCAGCTCGCCTTCCTGGAAACGCCTCCCCACGCCGCAGTGGCGAGCACCGTCGCGCTCGCGCACGGATCCCGGCTCTCGCCCTATCGCGGGCTGGTCAACGCGGTGCTGCGCCGCGCCAGCCGCGAGCACGGCGCAATCGCCGAGCTCGACGCGCCCCGCCTCAATACCCCGGACTGGCTCTGGAATAGCTGGACCGAAGCCTACGGCGAAGCAACCTGCCGGGCCATCGCCGAGGCCCATTTGGGTGTGCCGCCGCTCGACCTCTCGCCGGTCTCCGGCGCGGAGGACCGCATCGAGGCGCTGCGCGCCACGCTCGGTGCGCAACGCCTGCCCGGAGGCACGCTCCGGCTGCGCGGTGCCGGCGAGGTGACGCGCCTTGCGGGCTACGAGGCGGGCGAGTGGTGGGTGCAGGATGCGGCCGCGGCGCTGCCGGCCCGCCTGCTCGGCGCTGTCGCGGGCAAGCGCGTTCTGGAGATCGGCGCCGCCCCCGGCGGAAAGACCGCGCAGCTCGCTGCGGCCGGCGCGCGGGTCGTCGCCCTCGACCGCTCCGCCTCGCGCCTCGCCAGGCTCAGGGAGAACCTCGCCAGGCTCCGCCTCGAAGCCGAGATCGTCGAAGCCGATGCCCTGGAATGGAGCCCGCCCGCACCGGCCGACAAGGTGCTGCTCGATGCGCCCTGCACCGCGACCGGGACGATTCGGCGCCATCCCGACATTCCGCACCTTCGCGGCCCCGCCGACGTGGGCCGCCTCGCCGCCCTGCAGGGCCGGCTGCTCGCCCGCACCGCCACCATGGTGGCGCCGGGGGGTCTCTTGGTCTACGTGAGCTGCTCGCTCCAGCCCGAAGAATGCGAGCGCCAAGTGGACGCATTTCTCGCGGCCTCGCCCAAATTCGCCCGCCTTCCAGTGCTGGCGGACGAGATTCTGGCCCTCCGCGAGGCCGTCACGGCGGTCGGCGATCTGCGTACCTTGCCCTCGCATTGGGCGGAACACGGCGGGATGGACGGCTTCTATGCCGCACGCTTGCGGCACCATCCCTAAGCTGGTACCAGACCTCGCCATGCAGCAAGGGCTTCGGATTGCAGCGTCCGTTCTGGCAGCGGACTTTTCGCGCCTTGGCGAGGAGGTGCGGGCGGTCTCGGATGCCGGTGCGGACTGGCTGCACGTCGATGTGATGGATGGCCACTTCGTGCCCAACCTGACCATCGGTACGGGTGTCGTGGCAGCCCTCAGGCCCCACAGCACGCGGCCCTTCGACGTCCATCTGATGGTCTCGCCGGTCGATCCCTATATCGAGCCCTTCGCCGAGGCCGGCGCCGACGCCATAACCGTCCACGTCGAAGCGGGCGCCCACCTGAATCGCACTCTCCAGCGCATCAAGAGCACGGGCAAGCGGGCGGGGGTCGCGCTCAACCCGGCGACGCCGATCCACGCCGTCGAACCGGTCCTGGGCGACATCGATCTGGTACTCGTGATGAGCGTCAACCCGGGATTCGGCGGCCAGCGCTTCATCCCGAGCCAGCTCGGCAAGATCGAGGCGCTCAGGGCGTTGATCGACGCCAGCGGGCGCGCCATTGACCTCTCCGTCGATGGTGGAATCGACGAGCACACGGCTGGTCTCGCCACGAGCGCGGGCGCCGATGTGCTGGTCGCAGGCTCGGCGAGCTTCGCCGGGGGACAGGCCGAGTATTCGGCTAACATCGCGCGACTGAGGGCGGCCGGGGAGGCGGGGCGTAGGGCTCCGCACGGCGCCCGGACGCGGCCGCGCGCGATCGGCGCGTCGGCCTCCTAACTCTCCACCCGACCCCAT
Organism: Alphaproteobacteria bacterium; assembly: GCA_965207055.1. GTDB lineage: Bacteria > Pseudomonadota > Alphaproteobacteria > UBA828 > UBA828 > WTGU01. The sequence goes on from CBDBLP010000003.1 coordinate 501,747, forward strand.
GGGCTCGCGGGACGAGCAGGCCTCGGAGGGCTTTCTCGGCGCCCTGCGGCGGCTGGGCGGCCGCGCCTCTGGGCGAGGGGCGCAGGAGGAAGCGCCGGAACTTCTGCACCTGCCGGTCGATCTCGTGCCGGGGGTGGCCGGGCGCGGCGAAGCGATGATCGCCGGTCACTATGAGTTCGGCGGCCAGAGGGTCCGTGCCGGCGAGGTCGGCGAGCGCGGTGAAGCGCCCTGGCGTCACCAGGCTGCCGGCGACTACTGGCTCGGCGAGCTCCACAGCTTCGCTTGGCTGCGCGACCTGCGCGCCGTGGGCACCGCCCAGGCAGCGGAGCGTGCCCGCTCGCTGGTGCTCGACTGGCTCGAGCAGCATCGCACGATCGCAAACGCGGCGCCGGCGTGGGGGCCGGAGTCCCTCGCGCGGCGCCTCTCCGCCTGGCTCTCCCACAGCGAGTTCCTGTTGCAGGGCGCCGACGACGAGTTCTCCCAGCGCTTTCACCGGGCGCTTGGGCTCCAGGCCAACCACCTGTCGCGCATGGCGCGTAATGGGGCCGAGGGTTTGGCGCAACTGATCGCTTGCAGAGGATTGATCGAGACCGGGCTTTGCCTTTCCGACGGCGAGCGCCGCATCGCCCAGGGCGTCAAGCTCCTCGAGGCGGCGCTGGTTCAGCAGGTGCTGGGCGACGGTTGTTATATTCAGAGAAGCCCCTCGGCGCAGCTCGAGGCGCTATGGTGCCTCGCGGGGCTGCGCGCGACCCTCGACGCGAGCGAGCGCCCGGCCGGGCAATCCCTCTCGGAAGCGATCGCCCGGCTCGGATCGACACTCCGCCTCTTCCGCCACGGCGACGGCGGGCTCGCGCTCTTCAATGGCGCGGTCGAAGAGGAGCGAGGCCTGATCGATCTCGCTCTCAGCCGGGCAGCGGCAAGCGTCGGCGCGACACCGCTCGATGCGCCCCACACCGGGTTCCGGCGCATCGAGGGCAGACACGCGACTCTGATCGTGGACACCGGCGCGCCGGCGGCCACCGGGAGCTGGGCTCATGCCGGGACGCTGAGCTTCGAGATGAGCGCAGGCCGAGAGCGCCTCATCGTCAATTGCGGCGGCTGGCGCGGGCCGGACGACGGCTGGCGGGAAGCGCTGCGCGGCACGGCGGCCCACAGCACACTCGTCGTGGACGACACCAATTCCGCCACCCTCGGCACGGACGGCAGCATTTCGGAAGGCCCGAAATCGGTGAGGGTGGAGCGGCGCGATCAGGACGGCGCGACCTGGATCGACACCGACCACGACGGCTACCTCGACACCCTCGGCCTGGTTCACAAGCGCAGACTCTACGCGGGCGCCGAGGGCGCCGACGTGCGCGGCGAAGACACGCTCACGCACTTGCGGCAACGGCGGCGGCGCGGTCGCCAATTCGCCGTGCGCTTCCACCTGCATCCCGACGTGCGCTGCGCGATGACCGAGGATCGGCGCGCCGCCCTCCTGCGGCTCCAGAGCGGCGCGGTCTGGCAGATGCGCGCAGCCGGGGCGTCGATGAGCATCGACGAGAGCGTTTATGCCGGGGACGGAGCGACCCGGCGGCGCACGTCTCAGATCACGCTGATCGGCCCGGTCGAAGACACCACCACGGTCAAATGGGCGCTCAAGCTCCTGCCCAAGGGCAACTGAGGGAGTTCCCGGCACGTTTGGCAAGACACGAAACCACTTGCAAAGCGAGCCACAATGGACCAACAAGGGGCCCGTCGGTAGCACGTGACCTTGATGTATCTTCGCTGACTGGCTCCAGCCGGGCCAAGCTACTCTAGAGACACGGTGCGCCCTGTACACCCGCGATGCCGCCAGGAGCGGCGCGGGCGCTAAACTTTGCGAAAGGAGTAGTCATGGCGACTGGAACGGTAAAGTGGTTCAACTCGGTCAAAGGCTACGGCTTCATTCAGCCGAGCGACGGATCCAAGGACGCGTTCGTCCACATTTCCGCTGTCGAGCGGGCGGGTCTTACCAACCTGCGCGAAGGCCAGAAGGTCGAGTACGAACTGACGCCCGGGCGGGACGGCAGAGCGTCGGCGGAGAACCTGGTCGTCCTGGACTAAGTCCCGAGAGACTTTCCCCATCAAACGCCGGCGGCAGGCGCCGCCGGCGTTCCGATATCGTCCGCGCGTGGGCGACTCGGGGTCGCTCGCGCGGGCGCCGTGACCTAACCGGCGGCACGTTGGCGGGTGGGCGGGCCCTGCCGGCACCGCCGCCAAGCCAAAAGGAATCGAATGGCACGCAAGCCCAACTACCGTTTCGCCCGCCTCGAGCGGGAGCGTAACAAGGCTGCGAGAAAGGCCGAGCGCGCCAAGCTGAAGGCCGAGCGCGCCGAATTGAGGCGGCGGGAGAAATCCGGCGAGCCGGCCGACGCCGAAGCCGTCGAAGACGCTACGGACCTGCCCGACGGCGCCTCGGACGAGGCCGCTGCCGCCACGGCGCAGGATGGGAAGCCCGTCTGATCGAGGCCCGGTTCAGGGAATAGTGCTGGCCGCAGGAACCAACCACCCCTGAACGAATTCCGCATGGCTCGAGCGTCGAATTCTCGCGCACATCAACGGACTTCAACTGCGCGTCGATCAGGAATAGCACTGTCAGGCGGCGCGAATGATGCGATGCGCACTCGCAGCCGCGCCAAAGGCCAGGGCCGCCCTCAGGTCTGCTTCACTGAGGTAGAGATAGTCGGCGAGGATGTCCTCCTGAGACACGCCTTCGGCCAACAGCTCCAGGATGTCGGCCACCCTGACGCGCGTACCGCGAATATGCGGCCGCCCGCCGCAAATCGAAGCATCGATGTGGATGCGCTCGCGGACCTCCGGTTCGTCTACCGTAGGCATGTTGGGCTCCTCGAGCAGGGTCGTAGGGCACCGCAGAATACTGGACCAGGACAATCGCGTGTAGTTCGCAGAGTTGCATCCGGAACACAGGTTCCCGTCTCTCCGCTCGAACGCGTCACCCCCCGGCCCGGTGCGCCTTGGAGAGCTTGTCGGCGAGGCGCGTGGGCTCGGGAAGCCGGTAGCGCGTGGCACAGCCAAGGGTCAGCGCCACCGCAGTTCTGAGCGAGACCCGGTGGCCGGCCGAAACGTAGACCGGCTTTACCCTCTCACGCGTTCGCAAGACCGCCCCGATACGCTCACCGGGCCGCACGCCCTTGTCGGCGAGCAGCCACGCGACATCGCCCTTGGCCGGTCCGGGCTCGTCGTGGGAGCCCGTGAGCCTCGACTTCGCGATCCCGATGGCGGGTATGTCCAGCCAGAGCCCAAGATGACAGGCGAGCCCGAAGCGGCGCGGATGGGCATAGCCGTGGCCGTCGCAGAGGACCAGGTCGGGCGCCGATGAGAGCTGCCCGAGCGCCTCCAGCAAGGCCGGCACCTCGCGGAAGGAGAGCAGCCCCGGCACGTAGGGAAAGGCCGTCGGGCGCTCGATCAGCGCCTCGTCCGTCTGCACCAGTCCGGGATAGTCCAGCATCACCGCTGCGGCCCGAATCACCCGCCCGCCATCGACGAAGGCGGCATCGACCCCCGCCACCCGCCTGATCGCCCGCCGCCCGCCGGGGCCGAAGCGGTCCGAGCGGACCACGGCGCCGGCGAGCGCCTTCTGCAGCGCGATGGCGTCCTTGGGCGAGAGGTCCCACGCGTGGAGCGGTGCGGTAGCCCTTGCCCTCACTCCGCGCTGGTCCCGCGCGGTGCGGGTTCGTCCAGAGCCGTGCTCAACCGTTCGCGCTTGCGCTGCTGACGGGTCGCCACGATCGCCAGCAGCGGCGGGACGATCAGCAGCGTGAGCACGGCGGAGAGCGCGAGGCCGCCGATCACCACCGAACCGAGGCCGCGGTAAAGCTCGGAACCCGCTCCGGGGAAGAGCACCAGCGGCAGCATGCCGAACACGCTGGTGAGCGTCGACATGAAGATCGGCCGAATCCGGTTCCTGGTCGCCGAGACGATCGCGTCCGCGACCGCCATCTGCTCCTCCCGCATGTGGAACAGGGTCTGGTGGACGAGCAGGATGGCGTTGTTGACGACGATGCCGACCAGGATGACGAAGCCAAGGAGCGTCAGCATGTCGAGCGGCTGGAACGCGTAGGAATTGACCGCCGCAATTCCCAGCACCCCGCCCGCGGCGGCGAGCGGCACCGAGAGCATGATGACGAAGGGATAGACGAAGCTCTCGAAGAGCACGGCCATGATCAGGTAGACGATCGCGATGGCCACCACCAGATTGATCGCCATCGCGTCCCACGTCGCCTCGAGGTCGTCGGCGGTGCCGGACAGCCTGATCTTCACCCCCGGCGGCAGCCCGCGCCCCTCCAACGCCTGCACCACGCCCGTCTCCAGCCTTTCCAGCGCGACCTCGAGCGGTATGTCCCCGGCAGGGCGCACTTCCAGGGTGATGGTGCGCTCGCGTTCGACGTGGCGAATCTTGGTCGGCCCCGCCGTGACCACGATGTCGGCGAGCGAACTGGCCGGCACGATGGTGCCCGCCCTGGTCACCACCGGCAGGTTCTCGATGCCCTGCGTGCGATCGACGTTGGCGTCCGGCCCCGCCAGAATCAGGTCGTACCGCTTGGCATCGATGGTCACTTCATCCACCTTGAGGCCGTCGTTGTAAGCCTCGATCGTGGCGCCGAATTCTCGCGTGGAGACCCCGTTGTCGCCGAGCTTGACGGGGTCGGGCAACAGGCGCACCTCGGGCGCGCCGAGCTCCAGGCCCGGTTTGGGTCGGAACTGGTTGCCTTGATCGAAGGGCAGCGCCTGGGCCAGGAGGCCGGTCGCCTGCAGCGCGATACCGAGCACGGTCTCCAGGTCGGGACCCGAGATATCCACGTCGATCTTGCGCCCGCCACCGATCCCGCGGCCGAACAAGGATGCTTGGCTGACGAAGCCGAAGGTGCCCGGCTCGAAGAACACCGGGGTGCGGATCGGGTCGATCAGCTCGCCGGCCCGATCGGCCTCGACAGCGACCGCGCCCACGAAGGCCTGATCGCGGAATGTCACGAAGAAGAAGCGCTCCATCTTCGGCGGCTGGCCGGGCTGGGCGTCCGGTCCGGTCTCGGATCGCCAGAGAGGACGCACCGCGTCCTCGACCGAGCGCGCGATACCCATGGTGGTCTCGAGATTGTAGCCGGGTGGCGGCAGGAGGACGCCGAACACCAGGTTGCGGTTGCCGGTCGGCAGGTAGTCGAGCCGGGGCAGCAGCAGCCACGAGACGAAGAGCGCGCCGCCGCAGACCACGACCGCCACCGCAACCGCGCGCAACCGGCGGCGCACGACCCATCCGGTGAAGGCCAGCACGACGCGGACGAAGAGCTCGGCCAGGTCGTCGATGATCGGCAGGCGAAGCCGGTAGGGCGCTTCTTCCGCAGCCGCATGCGACGCGGAGGCGCCGCGGGTTCTCCAGCGCCTGCGCCCGAGGATCCGGCTCGCGAGCGAGGGGATCACGGTGCTCGCCACGATCAGCGAGAGCACGACCGAGACCGAGATCGCGACGGCGATGTCACGGAAGAGCTGGCCGGCCTCCAGCTCCATCACCAGAATCGGCACGAAGACCAGCACCGTGGTCGCGGCCGAGACGAACACCGCGCCCCAGACCTGCCGCGCGCCGTGATAGGCCGCCTGCAGGCGCCCGTAGCCGTTCTGCCTGAGCCGATAGATGTTCTCCAGCACCACGATCGCGGCGTCCACCACCATGCCGACGGCGAAGGCGAGGCCCGCGAGTGAGATCACGTTGATGGAGCGCCCCAGAATCGCCATCGCCACGAACGAGCCCACGACCGAGACCGGAATTGCGATGGAGACGATCAGGGTCGCGGAGAAGGAGCGCAGGAAGAGCAGCAGGATGAGCGCGGCCAGCGCGCCGCCGACGAAGATGTTCTGCTGCACCAGATCGATCGCGGAATCGATGTAGACGGTTTCGTCGTACACCTGCTCGAAGACCAGCCCCGCCTGCGGGATCGCCGCTGCATTCAGTTCTGCCACGGCCGCCTTGATGCGCGTCATGGTCTCGATCACGTTGGCGCCGGTCTCGCGCACCGCATTGACCGCGAGCGCCGGCTCGCCGAGCTGGCGAATTCGGGCGACCGGCTCCTTGTGGCGGTACTCGATCTTGGCGATATCGCCCATGGTGACCCGGCCGAGCCGGCCGGAGAGGGGATCGCTTGCCGAGCGCAGCACGACGCTGGCGACCCGCTCCGGCGTGTTGAGCTCACCGTCGGTGCGCACCACGTAGCGCCGCTTGCCCTCCTCGACGTCGCCGGCGGAGATCGAGGCGTTGGACCGCCGCAGCGCGTCCGCGATCTCGGTCACGGTGAGGCCGTAGCGGGCCATCCGTTCGGGATCGACCGTGATCCGAAGCTCCCGCTGGGTGCCGCCGAACATGTTGACGCGCGCCACGCCCTGCACGCGCTCCAGACGCTCCTGGATCACGTCCTCGACGAAGTCGCCGTAGGTGTGGATCGGACGCTCGTTGCCGGGTTGGCGCCAGAGGATGAACCAGGCGATCGGCTGGTCTTCCGAGCCGGCGGAGCTGATGATCGGCTCGGCGGCATCGTTCGGCTTGTCGGGCACCCGGTCCAGCCTGTTGGCGACCAGCACGAGCGCCCGGTCCATGTCGGTGCCAACGGCGAACTCCAGTTCGATCTGACCGACGCCATCGTCGGCTGAGCCGATCATGCGGTTCAGCCCTTCGAGGCCTTTGAACACCTCCTCCTGCTGGGTGACGATCTCGCGCTCGACCTCGGCGGGAGCCGCGCCGGGCCAGTAGGTCTCGACGTTGAGGATCGGCTTGCGGACATCGGGCGTGAGCTGGATCGGGATCGTCTGCAGCGCGACGAGGCCGAACATCACCACCATCAGAATCGCCGCGACGACCGCGATCGGACGGTCGATGGCCAGCCTGATCAGGTTCATCGCTCGGGCACGCCCTTGGCCGGGCTAGCCGGCACCGCCGACGGTGATCGCCTGACCGGGACGCAGGCGCTCGTTGCCGCGCACCACGACCGGCTCGCCGGGGCCGACGCCGCCCAGTACCTCGAAGCGGCCGCCGACGGCGGCGCCCAGCTGCACCGGGCGAATTTGTGCCTGCCCGTCCGAGGCGACGTAGACGAAGGCCTGGCCCTGCCTGCGCACGACGGCGTCCTTGTGCACCGTCAGCACGTCGCGCCCGCCCCCGGTCGGCAGCTCCACCGTCGCCGACTGGTTGATCGCGAGCGGCTTGCGCAGCGTCGAGAAGCGAGGCGTGAAGCGCACCTGGCGGGTCCGGGTAAGCGCGTTCTCCTGGGGCACGACCGTGCGCACGATTGCCGTGTGTTGGGTCCCGTCGTCGAGGACGACCGAGACCTGCGCGCCGGCTTGCAGTGTCTCGATTCGGCTCGACGGCACATCGGCCTCGACCTCGAGATCCTGGTCATTGACCATGGCCACCACCCGTTCGCCGACACCGAGCCAGGCGCCCACCTCGGTGTAAACGAGGGTGATGACGCCGGGATAGGGCGCCGTGATCCTGGCCCACGCGAGGTCGATCTCGGCAAGCCTGAGGCTCGCCGACGCGCTGAGCCGGGCGGCGTCGGCCGTGCCGATCGCGCTCTCGGCGATGATGACCTGCTGCCGGGCGTCCTCGAAGCGGCTCTGACTGAACGCGGCCGAGTCCCGCAGCCCCTCGAAGCGGCGCAGCTCCTGGCGGTGCAGCGCCGACTGGGCCGTCAGCCGCTCCACCTGAGCCTGCGCCTCGTTGACGATCGCCGCCAGGCGGTCGCGCTCGGCCCGGAGCCGGACCGTATCGAGTTCGGCGATAAGATCGCCCGTCTCCACGCGATCGCCGACGGCGACGTGGAGCCGGGCGACCGGGCCTGCGGTACGTGCAGCGACCTCGCCCGCCCGGCGCGCAACCAGGCGCCCGAGCACCGGCACGGTCTGCGCCATCGCCTCCATGCGCACCTGGTCGACGGAAACCACGGCCGGCGGCTGCTGCGCCGCCCCCTCGGGCGCGCCCGCGCCGAGCCAGAGCGCCGCGGCGAGGGCGGCGGCCAGTCCGCGAACGCGGCTCCGTCTCTGGTGCGCGCTCACCGAATGTCTCCCCTGCCCTGTCCCCCGTTCCGCGATCGGGCGACCACACCCACGCGGTTCAGCGCGATGATCTCGGGCGCCGCCATGCGCCCGCTCCCGATTGCGTCCTCGGGCTCCATGAAGAGCAGCTCGACCGGCTCATCCGGTGGCGTCACCGGCTCGCCGCCGCCCTGGACCTCGTAGAACATGGGCGTGTAGAGCCCGTGAATCCAGTGACTGTAAAGGGTTCCCGGCGCGTGGAGCAGGCGGGTGGGCTCGATCTCGAGGTTCCCTTCCTCCATGAACTCGCGCCGGAGCGCCTGCTCCGGCGTCTCTCCAGCCTCGACGGCGCCGCCGGGGAGCTTGAGCACGTCGCGGCTTCCGACCTGCTCTGCAGCGATCAGCACCCGGCTGCCACGCAGCAGCACGCCGTAGACGCGCAAGTTCGCCGGGCCCTGCTGAGTCACGATTCATCCCTCATGGTCATGCGCTGCGCGACACGTCCTTTCTGGCATCGCGCCCGCCGTTTCTACACGAAGCGGGCGCGCCGGTCACAACGATGACTGCACGCCCGCGATGGGGCGAGAGACGCATGGCGCCACGCCGCCGGCCGGGCTATAAGCCCTCGCGGAGGCACGATGGCAAGAAAACCCCTCAGCGGCTCGGCGGTCGGCATCATCGCCAACCCCGCCGCCGGCCGCGATATCAGGCGTCTGGTCGCCCAGGCATCGGTGTTCCCGATTGCCGAGAAGCGCAACATGATCACGCGCATCTTCTCGGCGCTCGGCGCAGTCGGCGTGAGCACCTGCTACATGATTCCCGACGAGAGCGGCATCGCCGACCGGGTGAAGCGGGCGATCGACCATGGCCCGCCCGATGGCCAGGTCTGGCCGGACGTCGAGTTCCTCGACATGCCGATCGAGGGAACGCCCACCGACACGCTCGAAGCCACCGCCCGCATGGTCGAGCGTGGAGTGGGCGGCATCGTCGTGCTCGGCGGCGACGGCACCAACCGGCTGGTCGCGCAGGCCTGCGACGGCGTGCCGCTGACCTCGCTCTCCACCGGGACCAACAACGTCTTCCCGATGATGCGCGAAGCGACCATCGCGGGCCTCGCGGCCGGAATGGTGGCGACCGGCGCGCTGACGCGGGAGGAGGCGGCGCGGCGCAACAAGGTGCTGCGCGTGACGATCGACGGCACGCCGCGGGACATCGCGCTGGTCGATGTCTGCGTCAGCGGCGAGACCTGGACCGGGGCGAAGGCGCTCTGGCGGGCAGACGCGCTCGACCAGCTCTTCGTGACCTTTGCCGAGGCCGACGCCATCGGCCTCTCTTCCATCGCGGGTCTCGTGCGCCCGGTCTCACGCGACGATCCGACTGGCGTCGCCATCGACCTGGCCGCAGCGCCCGGCGCGGCGCGGACGGTCTCGGCGCCGCTCGCGCCCGGGTTGATGGCCGAGATCGGGGTCGAGCGGGTGGCTGATCTGGAGGCCGGTGTGCCGCATCCCATCAGGCTTGAGCGCGGTGTCGTGGCGCTCGACGGCGAGCGCGAAATCGCCTTCGGCCCCAATGAGCGGGTGGCGGTGGTGCTTCAGCCCGACGGGCCGCTCACCGTCGAGATTGCCCGGGCGATGGCGCTGGCGGCCCAAAGTGGGTTGCTCGAGCAGTCAGCGGCTGCGGACCCCTCCGCGTGACGACCCTTCAGCCGGCCCGAAAACGCCGCCGCGCACACGAAGGGCTTGCCCAGCGGCCGGCTTCGGCTAACATGCCCCGCGACAACTGACGAGGAACGGCCGTGGCTATTTTTGACGAACATCGTAAGCGGCGACTGCGCCAGCTCTGGCACTCCGGCGAAGGGCCGGCACTGTTGGCCGCGTTGATCTTCTGTGTCGTCACCGCCTTCCTGATGGTGAATGCCGATCTTCTTCCTGCGGAAGACGGATACGGTATCGCCGGGGTCCTCTTCATCTACATCACGATCTTCGTGTTGGTGGGCGGAATCTGCAAGATGCTGCTGAAGCCGGCGATGCGGTTGTGGGCGAAGCCTCGCGGCGGGAGCGGCGACGCGGCCTAAGGCCCCTGGCGGCGCAGCCGGTCGCCCCGCCCCCAAACATTGTCCTCTCAGGACTCCGAGCCATCTGACGATCCGAGCGCCATACGCCGCGCCCGCGCCCGGCGCTGGGCCGCGCGGCCGGCGGGCTTCTGGCTTGCGGTTGCGCTGCTCTTCCTCACCGGCGTCCTCTACGGGCTGAGCTATTCGCTCACCGGCGTCGGTGTCGCCAACGGCATTCCCTTCACCAGCTATGTCCTTCTCATGGGCATGTTCGGAGCCGCGGTCGCGCTGCTCCTCTCCCTCGGCCAGGGGCGGTTGCCGCCGCTCTCATGGCGCCATGTGAGCTCGTACGCGATCGCGGGAATCTCCGGCTACGGGGTGCCCTTCCTCACCGTGGGCTACGTCAGCGGCGAGGGCGTGCCGGCCGGCATCATCAGCATGCTCGTGGTGCTCTCACCCATCCTCACATACATGGGTGCCGTCACCTTGCGGCTCGAGCCGATCTGGTGGCCCCGGGTGCTGGGCTTCGCCGTCGGCATCGTCGGAGTCGCGTTGCTGGTGGTGCCTGAGACCAGCCTGCCCTCGCGCGACCTGGTGCCGTGGATTCTGCTCGCCCTGCTGCTGCCGGTGGGCTACACGACCACCAGCCTCGCCACCGCGCTGCTGCGCCCGCCGGCGACCGACTCGCTCCACTTCGCGTTCGGCTTCTTCTTCTTCGGCTCGCTGCCGATCCTCGTGGTGGTGGCCGCGACCGATGGCTGGTGGTGGTTCGAGGGTCCGATGGACCCCGGCGACTGGTCCCTGATCACCAACGTCTTCGTCCAGGGGCTGGGGATTTACCTGTTCGTCGAGTTGACCCGCTTCCTGGGGCCGGTTTTCTTCTCGACAGTGAACTTCATCGTCGCCTTGTCCGGGATCGGCTGGGGTATCCTCTTCTTCGGCGAGAGCCACAGCCACTGGGTCTGGCTTGCCCTGCTCTGCCTCATGCTGGGCGTCTTCTTCGTCATCCTGCGTCGCCGCGAGCGGCCGGCGCCGAGGAAAGCCGAGCCGGGCTAGCCGCGCCCGGGCCCCCTGCCCGCTCCTGGGGCCGCTGGCGTTGCATTTGCTCCGGATATGCCATGTCGATCGCCCACATCGCGCTCGCTCTCGCCGTGACCGTCCTCTGGGGCTTCACCTTCGTGGTCATGCGAGAGCTGCTCGACGCCCTGCCGCCCTTCATGGTGGCCGGGCTCCGCGTCGCCACCGCTGCGCTGCCCGTGCTGATCCTGTTTCGCCCGCCGGCGATCCCCTGGTACTGGACCGTGGGTATCGGCCTGACCCAGGGCACGATCCAGATGTCGCTGCTGCTCTTCGGCATGGAATTCGGTATGCCGGCGGGCCTCAGCTCGCTCCTGCTCCAATCCCAGGTCTTCTTCACCACGATCTTCGCCTTCGCGATCCTGGGCGAGAGGCCGGGGCGCGCCCAGTATGCGGGCATCGCCGTCTCCGGTGCGGGCATCGCGATCATCGGTCTCACGCTGCCGGGCGGGCCAACCCTCGCCGGCCTGGGCTTCGTCATCGTGGCCGCGCTGAGCTGGGCCTGCTCCAACATGATCATCAAGCTCGCCGGCACCGACGACCTGCTCCGCCTGATCGCCTGGGCGCACCTGATCGGCGTGCTGCCGCTGCTCGGGCTCTCCTACATCTTCGAAGGAGGCCCGGCGGCCTTCACCGCGCTCGCCGACATCACCTGGATCACCATCGGCGAGCTCTTCTTCCTCGGGCTGATCGCCACCTGCTTCGGCTTCATGCTGTGGAGCTACCTGCTGCGCCGCTATCCGGCCTATCTGGTGACGCCCTTCTCGCTGGTCATCCCCATCTCGGGCCTGATCAGCACCGCGCTGCTGCTGGACGAGAGCCTGGGCCCCCAACGGCTCGCAGGCGTGGGGCTGGTCTTCGCCGGCCTCGTCCTGGCGACGCTCCGTTTCCGCACCGGCCGCCCCGTGCGTCTTTAGCGGGGAGGCTGGCAACCGAGGCGACGCGCGGGTACTCTCCGTCCCGTCATGCAGAAATTCAGCACGCTCCTCGCCCGCACCCTCCTCGCAACCGGCCTCGCGCTTGGCCTCGCCCTCGCCGCCGCCGGACCGGCGCAGGCAGAGGTCGTCTGCGATCCCGAAGCAATAGAGGAGGGCCTCTGCGATCCCGCCGCTCCCGGCAAGACCATGGCCGACGGAGACGCCGCGTCGCTCGGCGATCTGCCGGTGGAGGCGATCCGGCAGATCATCCGCGACTATCTGCTCGAGCAGCCTGAGCTGCTGATCGAGGTCCAGCAGGCGTTGCAGGCGAAGCGCGACGCGGAGGCCGCCGCCTTGGCCGAGCAGGCCATTCAGAGCCATCGCGACGAGATCTACTCGGATCCGGAGGCACCGGTCGCCGGCAATCCCGAGGGCGCCATCGTGCTGGTCGAGTTCTTCGACTACCGCTGCGGCTACTGCCGGCGCGTCAAGCCGACGTTGGAGACCCTGCTCGCAGAGAACGACGATCTGCGCCTCGCCTTCAAGGAGTTCCCGATCCTGGGGCCGGAATCCATGCTGGCGGCACGCGCGGCGCTCGCATCGCGGGCGCAGGGTCTCTACGAGCCCTTTCACTGGGCGTTGATGGTTGCCGACGGCCCCTTCGACCTCGACCACATTCTCGGGGTCGCGCGCTCGGTCGGCCTCGATGACGAGCGGCTCGCGCGCGACATGGAGGATCCGGCCATCGATACGCTGATCGACCGGAACGCCGTGCTCGCCAATATCCTGGGGATCCGGGGCACGCCGGCCTTCGTCGTCGGCGACCGCATGATCCGCGGCGCCCTGCCCATCGCGCAGTTCCGCACCGCCATCGCGGACGCACGTCAGGCCCTGGCAAGCGACACCCAGTAACCCGGAGTTCCCGCCGCCATCGCGCGCCCGCGCAGGCGTCGGCCGCAGGCCGGCTGCCGTGAGCGACAATGAACCGGAGCGCTTCCGTGTGAAAGGGAAACGCTCTGGCCGAAGGAAAAGGGCGGGCCCGAAGGCCCGCCCTGTAACGTATCGACGGTGGCGCGAGGTCAGCTCTGGATCTTGACCTCGTCCTCCGTCGCGATTGCGCCGGTCGCATGGTGCATGGCTCGCTCCATGCCGACCTCGCGGTAGAGCTTGACCGCTTCGCGGTACTCGCTCTCCTCCTGGTGGATCTGGAAGATGTGCCAGCCCACCCAGAGGGCCACGAGGATACCGACCATCGCCGTCTCGGCGCCCACGCCAGGGTACATGGCGCCGATTTCGGCGGGATTGGTGAAAGAGTCCAAGCCGGTCGAAGCCATCTGCGCCTCCTATTCCTTGGCGTAGGTGCGTTCGATCTTCTCGAACGCCGTTTCCTGGTGTGCGTGGTAGGGATACGCATCGCCAAGCTGATGCGTATCCAGACCCGCCAGCTCCACCTCGCGCGGCACCCGCAGCATGTTGAAGTACTGCAGGACCCGGGCCAGGACGTAGCAGGGCAGGAAGCCAAGCACCCAGAACATGATGATCGCCCCCAGAATCTGGCCGATCGGATTGATCTGCGGCAAGCCTTCTGGAGTCGTAAACCAGGCGATCGAAGCCTCGCGAGCGGAGTAGTCGCCGAAGGTCGGCGCCGCAGCGGGGTAACCCCAAAGCACGAAGCCACACACGATGACGCCGAAGAACCCGGCATAACCGTGTACGGCGACCGCGCCGACCGCGTCGTCGATCTTGAAGCGCCGCTCGACCCAGCGGTGCATGTAGACCATGAACACCACACCGACACCACCAATGAAGAGCGCCTGCAACGGGTGATAGAGATCGTTGCCGGCAGACGCCGCGATGATGCCGCCGAGGCCGCCTGAATAGGTCCAGAAGGGATCGCCCTTGGTGACGAGGTAAGCCGCCATCAGGCCGCCCGAGAAGGACATCAGGAAGTTGTAGACGATGGCGGACAACGTCGTCGGCATCCCGTAGATGTTGGTCGCCGAGAAGAAGGCCCCCGCCTCGCCGCCGATGTCGATGATCGGCACGTTACAAGCCGCGTAGAAGCCCCAGAAGCCGGTAAAGATCAGGAACAGCCCGACCGTGACCAGCCATGGATTGTGCGGCCTGATCTCGTTCACTTCCCCGTTCGGCCCGAACTTGCCGATGCGCGGCCCCAGCACGAAGAGGATCGCGAGTGCCGAGCCGCCGGCGATTGCATGAACCACGCCGGATGCATAGGCATCGTGATAGCCGAGGATCTGAACCATCCAGCCGCCCGGGTGCCAGCCCCAGGCCGCGTCGAGGATCCAGGTGAAGGAGCCGATCAGGACCGCAAAGATGAGGAACGCGCTGGTCTTGATACGCTCGATCACCGCGCCCGAGACAATCGAGGCGGTGGTCCATGAGAAGAGCAGGAACGCCGCCCAGAACACGCCAAGGATGCGGTCCTGCATGTGAGCGCCCATGAACTCGTTCCACGGCTCCGCGAACGACGCATCGGAGAATCCGCCGGATGCGAACGGAACATTGGGAAAAGCGAAATAGACGTACCACCCGAAGAAGAAGAACGTGACGGTGACCAACGGGATCAGCATCGTGTTCTTCATCAGGGTGTGGAGAACATTCTTGCGCCGGGACGCCCCTACCTCGTAGGTGCAGAACCCGGCGTGAATGAGGAACATCATGACCACCGTAATCCAGTAGTAGGATTCGGTGAAAATTGTTGTCAAGGCATCGACAGGATCACCCATAGCGCCCCTCATACCTTGTGGATGCCGCGCGCCATGCTAGTGCGTTTCTCGGCGCTGCAGCCCGAGTCGCGATCGCTTATCTTGAGCAGCCCGCGGGTGCATGTCCAGCACCGTCCTGCCCCTGTGCAGAGCCGGTGAAAAAAGCGCCTTATTTTCAGGACGTTAGAGAAACTCGTACGAATTCGGGCAGCAGGCGCCCCGGATCAAGCAATTGACATACTCTTGAAACCGTCGAGTCGCAGAAAAGACTCAGGACCCGCCGCCGCCGACGGCAGCAGGGTCTCACCTCACCTTGTCGGTGTCGACCTTCGCCCGAAGAAACACAGGCGCGCCGGACCCTCTATTCGGCGGCCGTCATCACGAAGTCGTGGTCGAGGCGCAGGCCGTCGTCGGTCTCGTCGTAGTGGACAATTAAGGAGTCCTTGACGCCGAACACCGCATCGGACCCGAGATAGGGATCGTCGTCGGTGAAGAGCTGCGTCACCAGCGTCTCGTACCCTGTCGCCGACAGCATGAAATGGATGTGGGCGGGGCGCCAGTTGTGGCGGCCGGCGGCCTCCAGCATGGCGCCGACCGGGCCGTCGCCGGGAACGGTATAGCTCACCGGCTTGCGTGTGCGGAACGAGTAGTGTCCGTCGTCGCCTGTGGTGAGGCGGCCGCAGAGGTTGAACGATATCCCGGACGAGTCCTGTGCCGCGTACTCGGCGTTGGGCGCGGTCTGCCAGATGTCGAGCACCGCGCCTGCGATCGGTGCGCCGCCGAGGTCGGTCACCTTGCCGGAGACGAGCACCGGTTCGCCGTCGGTCTCTCCTTCCGCCAGGTCCGCGCCGCTCTCATAGTCGGGAGCGCCCTCGCGATAGAAGGGCCCGAGCACGCTGCTCTCGGTGGCACCGCCGGGTTTGTGGTTGTTGATCGCGTCGATAAGCATGGTGGCCCCGAGCGTGTCCGAAAGGAGGATGAACTCCTGCCGCTGGTCGTCGCACTTCTGGCCGGTTGCGGTGAGGAACTGGATCGCCGCCAGCCATTCTTCCTCAGTCGGCTCGATCTCACGGATGAAGCCGTGGAGATGGCGGGTCAGGCTGACCATGATCTCCCGCATCCGCCCTTCGGCGCCCCTTTCCAGGCGCTCGATGGCCTCCTGCGTGATCTCGTCTTCGATACTCAGGGGCTGCGTTTCAGTGCGTGCGGTCTTTGGCATCGCGGGTTACTCCCTCATCTTCGGCCCGCGCCCAACGGGCCGCACCTGCCAGCGGCGGTCGCTCGTCGAAACAGGGAGAGCGGACGCGCCGCCGGGCCGGCTAGTTGCCGACGCGGCGTCCCGAGACCGGGTCGAAGAAGAGCAGGGTCTCGGTATCGAGATGCACCTCGACCCGGTCGCCGTCGATGAACTCCTGCACGCCGGCCACGGTCAGCGCCAGGTTGATCCCCGCCAGATCGATGCCGACCGTCGTGTGCATGCCGAGCGGCTCGAGATCGTTGACGACCCCGGTCCGGTGCGTTTCGGTCGCGGTCGAGGGCACGATCCGGACATGCTCGGGGCGAAGTCCGACCTCGACCTCGCTCAGATGCGCGGGCAGGCCGTGCTCCATCCGTTCCGGCAAGGGCAGGTTCATCGAGCCGATTGAGAGTCTGGCCGTGCCGTTCTCGCGCGCGAGCCGGCCGGGGACGATATTGATCTTGGGATTGCCGACGAAGCGGGCCACGTCGCGGTCGGCCGGCTCGTCATAGAGCTCCTGCGCCTTGGCGATCTGCCTCACTTCGCCTTCCAGCAGGACGCAGACGGTATCCGCCAGCGCCAGCGCCTCGGTGTAGTCCGGCGTCGCGAAGATGAACGTACGCCCGAGCTCGCGCTGCAGGCGCTTCAATTCGGTCCGAAGCTCGATGCGGAGCATGAAGTCGAGGCTCGAGAGCGGCTCGTCCAGCAGGTAGAAGCGCGGCTCACGCACCATGGCGCGCCCGAGGGCCACGCGCTGGCGCTCGCCGCCGCTGAAGGTCGCCGGCAGACGGTCGAGGATGTGCCCGATCTTGAGCAGCCCCGCGATCTCGTCGACCCGCTTGGCGATATCGGCCTTCGGCATCCTGGCGAGCTTGAGCGGGGAGGCGACGTTCTCATACCCCGTCTTGTTGGGATAGAGCGCGAGATTGTCGAAGATCATCGCGATATCGCGCCGGTTGGGCTGCAGCTTCGTGAAGTTCTGGCCCTCGACCCAGACCTCGCCCGAGGTCGGCGCTTCGAGGCCGGCGACAATCCTCAGCGTGGTCGTCTTGCCGGCACCCGCAGGACCCAGAAGCACGATCAGCGAGCCGCGCGAGACCTCCAGGCTCAGATCCTTGAGTGCCTGAACCGACCCGAAGTTCTTGGAGATGGAGCGAAGCTCCAGGAGGGATTCGACCATGGTCTGGCTACGCCTTGAAGCGGACGCCCGATGCGGCGTCGAAGAGGGCCAGCAACTCGGCATCCGGCCGGATGGTGATTTCGCTACCTTCCTGGGCCTGCGTGCCGGTCTCAACGATCAGCTTCAGGTCGGTATGGCCGACCCGTGCCGTCAGAACCGTCTCCGGCCCCTGTGGTTCGACTGCGATGACCGAGGCTGTGAAGGCTTCGGGGTCACCCGCTTCCGCCACCAACATGGATTCTGGCCGCATGCCGACGATCACGTCGGCGCCATCGCTCAATCCCCCGGCGCTGGCGGTCGGTACAGGAATGATCGAGCCGTTCTGCGCCACGACCGGCCGGTTGCCGTCATGACCGAACTGCCCGCGCACGAAGTTCATCGGCGGATTGCCGAGGAAGCTGCCGACGAAGGTATTGTCGGGGTAGTGGTAGACGTTGTGCGCCGTGTCGTATTGCTTGAGCTGGCCGAAATCCATGACGGCGATTTGATGGGCCAACGACAGCGCTTCGATCTGGTCGTGGGTCACGTAGATGATGGTCTGCCCGGTCTCGGCCTGGATGCGCCGGAGCTCGCGGCGCATCTGGTTGCGCATCTCGGCTTCCAGATTGCTGAGCGGCTCATCGAGCAGCAGAATTTCGGGGTTGGTCACGAGCGTCCGCCCGATTGCGACCCGCTGCAACTCGCTCGCGCCGAGTTCAAGCGGCTTGATGTCGAGCTGATTCTCGAGATGGAGGAACGCGGAGACCTTCGCCACCTCGCGGTCGATGTCGGCCCGGTCCATGCCACGCACGCGGAGCCCGTATTCCAGATTGCGCCTCACGTTCATGTGGGTGAAGACGGCGTAGTCCTGGAACACCAGGCCGACATTGCGCTGCCCGGGGGGGACCTGGAGCACGGACTTCCCGTCGATGAGAATGTCGCCCGAGGTGGGCTGCTCCAGGCCGACGATCATGTTCAGCGTCGTCGACTTGCCGCAGCCTGAGGGCCCCAGCAGCGCCATGGTCTCGCCTTCCTCGCAGGCGAGGGACATGTCGTCGACGGCGATGAGTTCGCCGAACTCCTTGCGGAGGTCTACCAGCTCCAGCTTGATGTTTGCCATCGTACCGCGCTAACGCTTGATCGCGCCGAGGGTGAGCCCGCGCACCAGATGCCGCTGGATGAAGAAGCCGACAATCACCAGCGGAACGATCGAGACGCACGCGAGCGCCGCCTGAATGCCGTACTGCTGGCCCGAAGTGGCGCTGAAGTACTTGGAGAGCTTGACCGGGATCGTCTCGACGTTGGTGTAGGTCAGCACCAGCGCGAACAGGAACTCACTCCAGTTGAGGATGAATATGAAGAGCCCGGTCGCGATCAGGCCACCCTTGATGAGCGGCACAGTGACCCTGAGGTGCGCCCCCCATCGCGACATGCCATCCATCATCGCCGCTTCCTCGATCTCCTGAGGCAGCTCGTCGATGAAGCTCTTCAGCATCCAGGTGGAGAAGGGCACGGTGACCGCGGCATAGGCCAGGATCAGGCCCCAGTAAGTGTCGGTCGCCTCGATTCCCGGCGCGCTGAACATCACGACGAAGGGGATGGCGATCGCAATGGGCGGGAACATTCGCCCCGATAATATGAAGAAGGGCGTGACGTTGCCGCCGAATCGGTATCGAGAGATGGCGACCGCAGCCATGAAGCCGACCACAATGGACAGTATGGTCGAGAGCACCGAAATGATGACCGAGCCCCGGATCGACTGCCACGCCGACTTGGTCAGGAAGTCGGCGACCGCGCCGCTCACCGCGTCGGTTTGGGTCGCGCGCTGAGTGGTGACCTCGCCCTCCTCGGTGTACTGGCCGAGACCTCCCCGCTGCTCGAGCAGGACGGACGGCCAGAGAATCACGAGATAGTTCGTGACGGTGCCGTTCTCCGACACCCACACCGGCGGCGTCGTGACCCACTCGTTCGACGGCTTGAAGGAGGTGGACACCATCCAGAAGAGCGGGAACACCGCGAAGAGCAATCCGAAGGCGAGCCCGATCGCGCTGCCGGGGCCGAATTTCCGCGCGCCCATCTAGCGTTTCTCCAACAACTCGTAGCGGATTGGCTTCAGCATCATGTTGATCATCACCACCGTGATCACCAGCACGATGAAGCCCGCCGAGCCCGCGTAGGCGAGGCGGAAGTCCTGGAAGCCCAGCTTGTAGAGATAGAGGCTCATGGTCTCGGTCGCCGTGCCGGGACCGCCGCGTGTCAGGATGTAGATCTCGTCGAAGAGCTTGATGACCTCCATGCCGCGGATGACGAAGGCGATGATGATGACGCCCCGCATGTTGGGCATGATAACGGTCCAGAAAATCCGCCAGTTGCTGGCGCCGAGCACGGTGGCAGCCCGCACCGGGTTCTCCGGCACCGCGTTGAGGCCCGAGAGCAGGATCAGGAAGAAGAGCGGCGACCAGTGCCAGACTTCGGTGATAACCACAGCGAAGAAGGCCAGCACGCCGTGGTTGAGCCACTGCAGATCGGCCCCGGCGGAGGTGCCGCCGATCCAGCCCAGCACCTGATTGACCGGCCCGGAGTACTGGAAGAGCATGAACCAGGTGTAGCCGACGACGACCGGCATGATCATCATCGGGGTCAGCAGCGCGGTGAACCAGATGCGCTTGCCCCAGAACGTCTTCAGGAAGATAGTTGCCAGCCCGAGCCCGATCAGGAATTCGAGGCAGAGGCTCAACACCGAGATGGCGAGCGTCCGGCCCAGCGCCTCCAGGAAGCGCGGCTCGTCCGTCACCAGGTAGTAGTAGTTGATGCCGAGCGAGGCATCGCCGGAGAACACTGTCGACACGGCCTGCCAGATGGAGGTTCCGTAAGTCGGCTGCCATTCGGTCAGCGCGACGAGGAACTCCAGGCCGAAGGGGAAAATCAGCATCATGATCAGGAGAAGCTGAACCGGCGTGATGAACAGCGCGCCGATATAGCGCTTGTCGTTGATGTCGAACAGGCGTGCCCGCGCCTGCACAGCACGCGCGGGCACGCCTCCGTTCGCAGTCTTCGTAACCACGTTACCAGCAGTCCAGTTGTGTTGTTAGGTCTGGACTACAGTGTCCACTTGTCGACGCCGACGAGCTTCTGCAGCGGCTCCGGATACATCCTGGCGAGGCCGTGCCAGCTCTCCTTCTGCTCCGCCTTGCCCAGACGCCGCGTGATGCGGTCCTGCTCCTTGGCGGCGTCTTCCATGGCCTCTTCCGGCGACTTGTTGCCGTTGTAGGCCGCGGTCAGGTTGACGTCGAGCGCGTTGAGGTACTCGGCCGCGCCGCGCAGCTGGATCTCCGGCACTGCGTCCACGATTGCCTCGGCATGCGTGGCCAGGAAATCGCCCGGATACGAGGCGAAGAATTCGGCCGACGGGGCGAAGAAGTGGTTGTCGCGCCACGGGTCGAAATAGCCGCCCTCGTTCGGGATCGAGCGCATCGACATGGTCGGCCCGGTGATCCACTGCGAGAAGCAATAGGCGGCTTCCTGGATCGGCGAGTAGTTGCTCACCACGAAGTCCCAGGCGAAGGCATGGATGCACGAGCGAATAAGCTCGTCACCATGCATGGTGCCCGGCACCTTCGAGACGGCGGTCTGCGAAGGCTCGCCATCCTCGCCCTTGCCGGCGACCACCGACTGAGCGCCCGCCGCGTCGTTGCTGTAGCGCCAGAGCGACGGCCAGCCGAACTCGCAGAAGCCACGGCCCTGCGCGTAGTACTGCGCATAGTTCTCGGTGAAGCCGTAGGTGAACTGCTCGGCCGGCATGATGTCCTGAAGCGCGATCAGCTCCTTGACCGTCTCGATGCCCTGGGGCGTCGCGGCCAGCGAGTTCATATCCTCGTCGAAGTAGAAGTGCCCCTTCGACTGCACCCGGGTCATCCAGTGGAACTTGTTCCAGAAGGGCGAGCGATACTCGAGCGCGCCGTAGAAGTTGTTGTCCGGGTCGTGCATCGTGGCGCAGAGCTCGTCGTACTCGGTCCAGGTATGAACCATTTCTCTCTGCGACTTTGGCGCCAAGCCCTTCTCGGCGAGCTTGTCCTTGCGGTAGCTGAGGTGCCACCAGTCACCGTCACAATAGAGCCCGTAGGTCTTGCCCTTGTACTTCTGCCCGAAGTCGGACACCGGGAACTGAAGCTTGTTGGGCCCGGAGTAGACCTCGGGATCGTACTTGTCCATGTAGTCGTCGAGCGGCCGCGCCACGCCTGATTCGGCGAGGTCGGCGAGGCTCAGCGGTGCAGGGATCATGATGTCGTAGCGGCCCGTCTTGGCCACCGCTTCCTGCATCGCCTTCTGGTGAGTCTCGGTCACCGGCACCTCGATCAGCTCGAGATCGAAGCCGGTGAGCCCCTTCCACTCCTCGACGAAGGGCGAGAGGTTACCGCCGGAGCCCGACGGATACATGATGCTGATGGTCTTCTTCTCGGCACTGTCGAAGAGCGCCTTCGCGCCGTTTATGGCACGCTCCTCGGGCGTGGCACCCTCGGCCGCCCAGGCCTGGCGCACGCTGAAGGGCGCCTGGTTCATGAGCATCTTGATCGCGCCTGCGCCGAGCCCGAGGCCGGCCATGCCCTTGATCAGGTCGCGCCGCGAGACCTTGTAGTTCTTCCGGTCCGCGTGCATCGACCAGAGCCGATACAGCTCCTTCGTAAACTGCTCTTTCTTGTCGGTGTGCGACATGCGCAGTCTCCCTTCAGCACCGGGCGGGGACATCCGGCCCGGTTCTCGTTTGTCCAAGGTTGGTGCACCGCACGGGCGCGGCGCGTATCGACATTCCCTTTGCGCGGCGCACAATAACCATGGCGTGCCCGCCATGCAAATGGAATTAGAATGCTCCCACGCGCGTGCATAGCGGCAGCGATTCGGCCCCGAACCATCGAGTATGGAGGCACCACCCGGCGATGCGCTGGATCAAGGAATACACCATCGAGAAGCCCGCGCTCTGCGACGAGCTGATCAAGGGTTTCAAGCGAACGCGCCGTCTCGGCCTCACCCGGCAGGGGACCAGCGCCAAGGGCGTCGACAAGGCCTGGAAGGATTCCGAGGACGCGAGCCTCACCTGCTTCCCTTACGAGGTCTACGCCAAGAGCGTGCGCGCCTATCGCGGTCACGTCATGGCCTGCCTCGGCGACTACCTGCGGGAGTTCGCGGTGCTGGGCGAGGCCTCCGACAAGCTCGGCTTCCTGGAGCCGCCGCAGATGCAGTACTACCAGCCGGGCGGCGCCTTCCACGGCGCCCACTACGAATCGAGCGGCCTCGACCTCGGCCACCGGGTGCTCGCCTTCCAGACCTTCCTCAACGACATCAAGGAGGGTGGCGGCACGTACTTCACCTACCAAGATCACCTGGTCACGCCGGCCAAGGGCAAGACCCTGATCTGGCCGGCGGGCTTCACCCACACGCACAAGGGCGAGGTCGCGCCGCGCGAGGAGAAGTACATCATCACCGGCTGGATCAGCTTCATGGGCGTTTAGCCCGCGTATCTCACCGCGGGCGGTCGCGTTATGCGGCCGTCCTTGTCCCTGTCCGCCCGCGCCGCCCTTGCTGCGCTTGCCGCACCCGACCGTCCTGGGATTTGCGCGCCGGGCCGCTATGATGCGCGGCCGGCCGCGCCGGGAGCGGCCCTAACCGCCAGTCAGGAGAGACGCCGCCATGCCCAACGAAATGTACGAGAAAGGCCTGCAAATCCGGCGCGAAGTGCTGGGTTCGGAGTACGTGGACCGCGCCATCGGCAGCGCCGACGACTTCAACAAGGAATTCCAGGAGATCCTGACCGAGTACTGCTGGGGGGCGGTGTGGAGCCGGCCGGGGCTGAGCCGCAAGCAGCGCAGCCTCAACAACATCTGCATGCTCTCCGCACTCGGCCGCAACCACGAGCTGGAGCTGCATCTCAAGGGGGCGCTCACCAACGGCGTCACCGTCGACGAGATCAAAGAGACGCTGATCCAGGTCGCCGTCTATTGCGGCGCGCCGGCCGCGGTCGAAGGCTTCCGCATCGCGCGCCGCGTGGTCGACGAGCACCGCAAGGTGGAGGCCGGCTGATGCCGACTCTGGGTTTCATCGGCCTCGGCAACATGGGCGGCCCCATGGCGCACAATCTGGCGGCCGCCGGCCACGAGGTGGTGTGCTTCGATGCCGCAGGGACCGAGGCGCTGGCGCCGCCGGGCGCACCCACGGCCGGGTCTGCGGCGGAGGTGGCGCAGCGAGCCCGCATCGTCTTCCTCTGCCTGCCCGACGGGGCGGTCGTGCTGCAGGTGGCGCGCGAGATCGCCCAATGCCCCGACCGCGCGGCCGGCATCGTGGTGGACAGCACCACCGCCGGCATGCCGGACGCCCGGGCGGCTCACGACGTGCTGGCCGAGGCCGGCATCCGCTACGCCGATGCGCCGGTGAGCGGCGGCACGAAGGGCTCGAAGGCCGGTACGCTGGCCATGATGGTGGCGGCACCGGACGACCTCTTCGCCGAGATTGAGCCCTACATCCGCCCGATGGCGGCGAACGCCCGCCATGTCGGCACCGAGCCCGGCCAGGGCATGGCGATGAAGCTGCTCAACAACTTCCTCTCGGCGACGGCGATGGCCGCGACCAGCGAGGCGGTGGCCTTCGGCGTCTCCCAGGGCCTCGACATGATGACCATCCTGGAGACGGTCAATCTCTCCACCGGGCGCAACACCGCGACCGAGGACAAGTTCCCCAACCGCATCGCCACCGGCGCCTTCGACGCCGGCTTCGCCACCAGGCTGATGGCCAAGGACCTCCGGCTCTACGAGGCGAGCGTGACGGCTGCCGGCGCGCCGCGCCGCCTTGCCGGCCAGCTCCGCGAAATCTGGGACGGTGTGGAAGCCGCCCGCCCTGACTCCGACTTCACCGAGATCTACCAGCACGTACGCGACGGCCGGTAAGCGCACGCACCGAAGGCACCTCTATCGCGCAGTCGTGCCGCCGTCGATGGGGAGCAGGGTGCCGGTGACGAAGCCGGCGGCGTCGGAGGCCAGGAACATCACCGCGTGGGCGATATCGAGGGGCTGGCCCACCTTGCCGAGCGGGATGTGCTCCTTGAGCTTCTCGCGAATCTCCTCCGACGAGACGTCGAGGTGCGCCCAGCCCAGGTCGGTCATCGGCGTGTCGATATCGCCGGGGCAGACCGCGTTGACGCGGATGCCGTCGCGCGCGTGATCCATCGCCATGCACTTGGTCAGCATGACGATGGCGCCCTTGGTCGCGCTGTAGGCGGGCAGCCGCTCGTAAGCAATCAGCCCGCATTCCGACGACATGTTAATGATCGCGCCGCCTCCGCCCTGCGCCTTCATCTGCCGCACCGCGGCCCGCGCCATGTAGAAGCTGCCGCTGACGTTGATGCCGATCAGGTGGTCCCAGTCGTCGTCCGAGGTCTCGTCCACCGGACCGTGCAGGCAGATTCCGGCATTGTTGAAGAGCACGTCGAGCCGGCCGAAGCGGTCCACCGTCTCGTCCACCAGCCGGTTGCAATAGGCGGAGTTCGCCACATCGCCGAGACTGAGGGCGGCGCTGCCGCCGCTGCTCACGATGGCGTCCAGCACCGCGCCGCCGCGCGCCGCATCGCGCCCGTTGATCATGACGTTGGCGCCGTGGGCGGCGAAGGCCTTGGCTGTGCCTTCGCCGATGCCAGAGCTGGCACCGGTGACCAGCACCGTCTTCCCGGCGAATGCGTCGTTGGCGAAGACTGAGGTCATGGGAGCCTCCCTTTGGGCCGGTTGCGCCTTGCAACCTTGGTTCAGCGTGCGAGGACTGGCGGCCGCCGGTCCTTCCAGGGCTTCGCCGCCTCCAGCTGGCCGGCGAGGCGGAAGAGCGTGCTCTCGTCGCGTTCGCGGCCCACGAGCTGCACGCCGACCGGCAACCCGTCCGCCGTCATGTGCAGCGGCAGCGACATGCCGGGCAGGCCGCACGCGTTGAAGGGCGCCGTGAACACGGCATCCGGCCCCATCAGCTCGACGTTGTAGCGGTCGATGTCGCCCATGGTCATCGGGTAATGGCCGTGGCGGCGGGCGGGATGGCCGATCACCGGCATCAGGTGGACGTCGCAGTCCGCGAGGCTCGCCACCAGATCGCGGCTGATCTGGCGCAGATCGTTCACGTCGCGGTAGTGCTGCGGCCCGTCGATGGTCTTGCCCCTCTGGATGATCCCCCAGATCAGCGGCGCGACATCGTCCTCCATCACCGGCCGGCCGATGAGCGCCTCGAAATCCCCGAAGCCCGACGCCGTCTGGGCGGCAGTCATCTGCGTATACGCGGACCAGAACCGCTCCCAGTCCAGGTCGAGCTCCCGCTCTTCCACTCGATGGCCGAGGCTCTCGCAGAGCGCCGCGGCATCGCGCACAGCCTGCGCCACCTCGTCGTGGATGGGGAGCCCGGCCGGCGACGCCGTGGTGACGCCGATCCGGAGCGTGCCGGGGGCGCGCGCCACCTCGTCCAGGTAAGGGGTCGCCGGCATGTCGGTGTAGTAGACGTCCCCGGTCACCCGCCCGCCGACGGCGTCCAGATAGGCGGCGGTCTCGCGCACCGTGTGGGTCACGGTGAGGAAGGAGGCCCCGCCGTACCAGTAGTCGGGGTAGGGATTGAGCGTCACCCGGCCGCGCGAGGGCTTGAGCCCGACCAGCCCGCAGTGAGAGGCCGGCACCCGCGTCGAGCCGGCGCCGTCGCTTGCATCGACGAAGGGCACCATGCGGGACGCCAATGCCGCCGCCGCGCCGCCGCTGGAGCCGCCAGGCGTGCGCTCCAGGTTCCAGGGGTTGTTGGCGCGGCCGAAAAGCGCGGGCTCGGTCGCGAGGCACCAGCCGAACTCCGGCGCATTGCTGCGGCCGAGCAGCACGAAGCCCGCATCCTTGATCCGCCGCGTGTAGGTCATGTCGGCGGGGCAGATGAAGTCCTTGAAATAGGAGCAGCTGTTGACCAGCGGGATGCCTTCCCAGAGCGTGCCGAGATCCTTGAGCAGGAAGGGCACCCCCTTGAAGGGGCCGTCGGGCAGCGCCGGGTCGGCGGCGGCCTTCCGGCCATAGTCGAAGAGCGGGATGGAGACCGCGTTCAACGTCGGGTTCAGCGCCTCGATGCGGCGGATCGCCGCCTCGGCGAGCTCGCTGGGTGTGACCTCGCCCGCCTTCACCAACCGGGCGATCTCGAGCGAATCCCTCTCGTCGAACAGGGCTCCGATATCGGCGCTCATGGGGCCTCCCCTCGGCTCGCGACGCAGGCTGCCGTGTGCCGCACCGGCGCGTTGCACATATCCCGTGGCTCCGGCGGCTGCAAACGAAAAGGGGCGGGCCCTGAGGCCCGCCCCCTAACCTAAGCCTGAAAGGCTGGGCTACATGCCCATGCCGCCCATGTCCGGCATGCCGCCGCCGGCCCCGGCCATGTCGTCCTTCTTCTCGGGCTTCTCGGCAACCATGGCCTCGGTGGTGACCAACAGGCCGGCGACCGACGCCGCATCCTGAAGTGCAGTCCGCACCACCTTCGCGGGGTCGATGATGCCCGCCTTCACCATGTCGACGTACACGCCGTTCTGCGCGTCGAAACCCTGGGTCGCGCTCTTCTGCTCCAAGAGCTTGCCGATCACCAGCGAACCGTCCTCGCCGGCGTTCTCGACGATCAACCGAGCCGGCGACTTGAGGGACTTGCGCACGATGTTGACGCCCACGTTCTGGTCGTCGTTCGCACCCTTGACCTTGTCCAGTGCACGGCCGGCATAGAGCAGCGCCACGCCGCCGCCGGGGACGATGCCTTCCTCGACCGCGGCACGGGTGGAGTTGAGAGCGTCTTCGACCATGTCCTTGCTCTCCTTCACCTCGACCTCGGTCGCACCGCCGACCTTGATCACTGCGACGCCGCCGGCGAGCTTCGCCAGCCGCTCCTGCAGCTTCTCGCGGTCATAGTCGGAGGTGGTCTCCTCGATCTGCGCCCGGATCTGGTTGCAGCGCCCGGTGATGTCCCCCTTCTTGCCGGCGCCGCCGACGATGGTGGACTCCTCCTTGGTGATCGAGACCCGCTTGGCGGTGCCGAGCATGTCGACCGTGACGTTCTCGAGCTTGATGCCGAGGTCCTCGCTCACCACATCGCCGCCGGTGAGGATGGCGATGTCCTCGAGCATGGCCTTGCGGCGATCGCCGAAGCCCGGCGCCTTCACCGCCGCGACCTTGAGGCCGCCGCGCAGCTTGTTGACGACGAGCGTCGCCAGCGCCTCGCCCTCGACCTCTTCGGCGATGATGAGCAGCGGCCTCGACGACTGCACCACCGATTCGAGGATCGGGATCATGGCCTGCATGTTGGAGAGCTTCTTCTCGTGCAGGAGGATGTAGGGGTCCTCCAGCTCGCAGGTCATCTTGTCGGCGTTGGTGATGAAGTAGGGCGACTGGTAGCCGCGGTCGAACTGCATGCCCTCGACCACGTCGAGCTCGGTCTCGAGGCCCTTGGCCTCCTCCACCGTGATCACACCTTCCTTGCCGACCTTCTGCATCGCCTCGGCGATCATGTCGCCGACCGCGCGCTTGTTGTTGGCTGAGATGGAGCCGACCTGGGCGATCTCCTCATCGGTCTGCACCCGCTTGGAGCGCTTGCCGATCTCGGCCACCACGGTGCCGACCGCGAGGTCGATGCCGCGCTTGAGGTCCATCGGGTTCATGCCGGCGGCGACCGCCTTGGAACCCTCGCGCACGATGGACTGGGCCAGAACCGTCGCCGTGGTGGTGCCGTCGCCGGCCTCGTCGTTGGTCTTGCTGGCGACCTCGCGCACCATCTGCGCGCCCATGTTCTCGAACTTGTCGGCGAGCTCGATCTCCTTGGCGACCGTCACGCCGTCCTTGGTGATACGCGGCGCGCCGAACGACTTGTCGAGCACCACGTTGCGGCCCTTGGGCCCCAGCGTCACGCCGACCGCGCTCGCGAGCGTGTCCACGCCCTTGAGCAGGCGGGTCCGCGCATCGGCGGAAAACTTTACTTCCTTCGCTGCCATGATTTCTTTCCTTCCTGACTGCGTGCGGCCCGCCTACGCGGCCTTTTTCGACTTCTTGCCGGTCTCGACGATGGCCATGATGTCGGACTCCTTCATGAAGAGGAGGTCGTCACCGTCGAGGGTTACTTCGTTGCCGGACCACTTGCCGAAGAGCACGCGGTCGCCCGGCTTCACGTCCAGCGGATGCAGCGTCCCGTCATCGCCCCGGGTTCCGGGGCCCACGGCCACGATCTCGCCTTCCTGCGGCTTCTCTTGAGCGGTATCAGGGATGATGATGCCGCCGGCAGTCTTGGCCTCCTCGCCAATCCGGCGCACCACGACCCTGTCATGCAGCGGTCGAAAGCTCATTGGTTCCTCCACTTTCGTCTGTCCAATCTCTCGATAGCAGGTGTTAGCACTCGCTAGATGTGAGTGCTAACACCTCTGGCGCGGCGAATCAAGCGTCCGTTTGCACCCGGAGCGCGGTATCGCGGTGGATTTCCGAGGTGTCCTCCGGCCTTGCACTCGCGGGCCGGCGGGCGTCAGGATGGCGCCGCAGCAGGGGATATGGAGCCATGGATCTCGGTATCAAGGGGCGGCGTGCGATTGTTTGCGCGGCAAGCCGCGGCCTCGGCCGCGCCTCCGCGTTCTCATTGGCGCGAAACGGCGCCGATCTCGTCGTCAACGGGCGCGATGAGCAGGTGCTGGAGGAGACGACGCAGGCGATCCGGGAGGAGACCGGCGTCGCCGTCGAGGCCGTGGCCGGCAACATCAGCGACCCGGCGGTCCAGGCCGCGATAATCGACGCCTGCCCCAAGCCCGACATCCTGGTCAACAACAACGGCGGCCCGCCCCGCCGCGATTTCCGCGAGATCGACCGCGACGCCTTCCTTCAGGGCGTGGTGATGAACATGGCGACGCCCGTGGAGATGATCGGGCACGTGGTGGACGGCATGGCCGAGCGCGGCTTCGGGCGCATCGTCAACATCACCTCGATCTCGGTGAAGATGCCGGTCCCGGGCCTCGACCTCTCCAGCGGCGCGCGCGCAGGGCTTACCGCCTTCGTCGCCGGCATCGCATCCGGCGTCGCCCCCAGCAACGTGACGATCAACAATCTCCTGCCCGGCTATTTCGATACCGATCGGCTACGCAGCAACATCGCTGCGGGTGCCAATGCGACCGGTGCCGATCTCACGAAGTTCACGGCGCAACAGATGGCGTCGGTTCCGGCCAAGCGCTTCGGCGACCCTGACGAGTTCGGCGAGGCCTGCGCCTTCCTCTGCAGCGCGCAGGCCGGCTACATCACCGGCCAGAACCTGGTGATCGACGGCGGCCGCTACAGCAGCGTCTGGTAGCGGGGAAAACGGCCTACGCCTTTACCTGAAGTTCGCGAGGCCAGTTGGCGAGGGTCTCCGCGCCGGTCTCTGTGATGCGAATGCTCTCGGTGATTTCGAGGCCCCAGTCCTCGAACCAGAGCGCGGGCATGAAGTGAATGGTCATGTTGGGCTCAAGCAGGGTGCGGTCTCCGGGGCGCAGGCTGATGGTGCGCTCGCCCCAGTCGGGCGGATAGCTGAGCCCGATGGAGTAGCCGCAGCGGCTCTCCTTGGTCAGGCCGTGCCGCGCGAGCGAGGCCGTGAACGCGCGGTGGATGTCCTCACAGAGGTTCCCCGGCTTCGCGGCATCCAGCCCCGCCTCGATGGCCTCCACCAACGCGCCTTCCGCATTGCGCTCGCGCGCACCGGGTCTGCCCAGGAACACCGTGCGGCAGAGCGGGCAGTGGTAGCGCCTGTAGACGCCCGCGATCTCGAAGAAGGTCGCCTCGCCCGCGCGCATCGGCTTGTCGTCCCAGGTGAGATGCGCGGCCGATGCGTCGATGCCGGTCGGCACCATTGGCACGATGGCCGGGTAGTCGCCCCCCGCACCTTCGACGCCGGTGATCGCCGCGTGGAAGATCTCCGCCACCAGGTCATTCTTGCGCATGCCGGGCTCGACCACCTCCAGGATGCGCCCGTGCATCTTCTCCACGATGCGCGCCGCGTTCCTCATGAAGGCGATCTCGGCCTCGGACTTCACGATCCGTTGCCAGTTCACGAGGCCCGTCGCGTCGAGCAGCGTCGCCTCGCGCAGGTGCGTCTCCAGCGAGCGGTAGGCGGCGGCGCTGAAGTAGTAGTTGTCCATCTCGACGCCGATCCGCGCGCCACCCCAGCCGCGCCCGGCGATGACCTCGCTCAGGTAGTCCATCGGGTGGCGCTCGGTGGACATCACGTAGTGGTCCCCGTAGGCCACGATGTCGTCCGGCGCCATGAACACGGTGCGCTTTGCCCCGTTCTCGTCCATGCCGCGCCCGAACCAGACCGGATCGCCTTCCAGCGCGAGCAGCACGCACTGGTGCACGTAGAAGGACCAGCCGTCGTAGCCGGTCAGCCAGGCCATGTTCGAGGGGTCGGAGACGACGAGCAGGTCGAGCCCTCTCTCGTCCATCGCCCGCCGGGTCTTCGCGATCCGGGCCGCGTACTCGTCGCGCGAAAAGGGGAGATCGACCGGCGGGGGCGTACCGGTCTCACCGGTCGTGGGCGATGTGCTGTTCAAGGCTGAACCCTCCCAGGGTGTCGTGCGATCATCCGATGAACCCGAGGCTCTCGAGCTTGACGAAGACTCGGTGAGCGGCGAGATCTGGTCGAATGTCTACGGTGTCAATTTCAACGTCGGGCTCTTCGGGCGGCTCGTAAGGGTCGTCAATGCCAGTGAATCCTTCGATGAGGCCGGCCCTCGCCCGCGCATAGAGGCCCTTGCGGTCGCGCGCCTCGCAGGTCTCGAGCGGCGTCGAGACGTAGACCTCGACGAACCCCCCGACCGCTTCGATGGTCTCGCGCAGCTCGCGCCGGGTGGCCGCGTAGGGTGCGATGGGCGCGCAAATCGCGATGCCGCCGTTTCGCGCGATCTCGGCCGCGACGAACCCGATGCGGCGCAGGTTGATCTCCCGGTGCTCGCGGGAGAAGCCGAGCTCGCTCGAGAGGTTCTTGCGCACGATGTCCCCGTCGAGCAGCGTCACCTGCCGCTCCCCATTCTCGCGCAACATGGCGACGAGCGCATGCGCGAGCGTGGACTTGCCGGCGCCGGAGAGCCCCGTGAACAGGACCACGAAGCCCTGCCGGTCGCGCGGCGGGTATGCGCGGCGCAACTCGGCGGCGACCTCCGGGAAGGTGAACCAGTCCGGGATATCGAGCCCGAGCGCGAGGCGGCGGCGGAGCTCGGTCCCACTCAGCCTGAGCACCCGGTCCTCGTTCGAGACCCGGTCGGCCTCAAGATACTGGGCCCGGTTCTCGACATAGACGACCTCCTGGAACGGGACCATGGTGATGTCGAGCTCGGATTCGTGCTCGGCCACCAGCGCCTGCGCGTCGCAGGGACCATAGAAGGGTCGGCCGTTGCGGCCCACGTCCGGGGCCGCATGATCGGGTCCAACGATGAAGTGAGTGCACCCGTGGTTCTTGTTGATGATTGCGTGCCAGATCGCCTCGCGCGGTCCCGCCATGCGCAGCGCGAGATTGAGCAGGCTCAATGTCGTGGTCCGGTCGGGAAAGTGCGGAAGAACCCGCTCGTAGCAGCGGACCCGGGTGTAGCGGTCGACATCCCCCGGCGCGGTCTCGCCCGCTACGGCATGGAGCAGGAGGTTCGCTTCGCAGGCGCGCGCGGCCTGCGTCGTGAGCGCGACCTGGGCACGGTGCAGCGGCTGGCGGGTCTGGAAGGCAACCACGCGCCGCCAGCCGAGCTTTCGGAAGCGCTCCCGCAGCTCGGCGGGAGAGTTTCGCAGCGCCCGGTGATCGTAGTGCAGGATCGGCTCGAGCCCGAAGACACGACCGCTCACGTAGACCGGATGCGTCCGATGAAGCAGGCGGGACACCCCTGGGTGAGCATCATCGGAAGTGCCGTAGACGGCGCGCGCCTCCTCGTCCTTCTCGGGCCGCCATGTCTCGCCAACCTCCATGAGCGCGGCAAGCAGGCCTTCGCCGTCGCGGAGCGCGATCGTCTCCCCCGGCTCGAGACTCGCCGCGAAGTCCTCGCTCACATCGAGCGTGACCGGGACCGGCCAGAGCACGCCCGATGGAAGCCGCATGCCGCGTAGCACCCCCTCGTATTCGGCGGGGCTCATGAAGCCCTCAAGCGGAGAGAAGGCGCCGTTCAGCAACAGCTCGACTTCGCAGAGCTGGCGCGCGCTCAGGTCCCAGCTCTTCGCGTCCCTGGATCGGCGCAGCGCCTCGTCCCGCGCGGCCCCATCGAGGTACCCGTTCCTGAGCCTGCCGCCGTGCGGTTCCTTGAACGCGCCCACCCTCGTATCCTGCCTCGGATCTTGCGGCGCGTGCCGTCTGCGCCCCGGGGACGCGGATTCTAATGCGCCCTGGTGTCTCGTAAAGCCGCGCCCGCCCTTCATTATCTGAGCGGCAGCCTCGGACGCCAGCCCGGCGGCGCTCGCCTTGACAGCGGGCTCTTCGGAGTGCGAGCGCCGCGACGGCAGGAGAGACAAGCCGTCCCGATTGACTGACAGGGAGTCACGACGGAGGCGGGGGACACCGGGAGCTGTCGGACTCAGCGCAGCACCGATCGGCAGCCAGGCCGTTGCTGCATGCGCAAGCACCGGTATCGACCTCCCCCACGAAGCTCGTGACCGACCGTCGAATTCAAGGGAAGCGGGGCGGACAACAACGTCCGACGCCGCTCGGCCGCGTGCCGCACATAGCGAAGGCGGAAGCCGCGCTCATGAAGGCGCAAGCCAAGCTGAAGCTGGCGCAACTCTGGCTCGACCGAACGGAGATCTCCCTTCCTTACGACGTCCGGGTAACGGCGTCGGATATCGATGTCGGCCAGTTCGTCGGTCCCGCCGAACTCGTCGGCCGGGCCTCGTCACTGGGCACCGTCTATCGGACCGACGCGCTCCAGGTCAGAGTGCCCATCGAAGAGGACAGCCTCGCCTATCTCGCGCCGGCCATCGGTCGTTCCGCCACCATTCAGACCGCGTCAGGAAGCTATGACGCTGTGGTGGAGCGCACGTCTGCGGTCATCGGTCCCAAGTCCCGTCTCGCGCGGGTCTTCCTGAAATTCGCTGAGGATCACCCGGCGGAGACGCTGCCGCTCCCCGGCTCGTTCGTCGAGGTTTCGATCACGGGGCCCGTGCACGACAACGTGTTCGTCCTGCCGGAATCGGCGATCCAGGACCGGGGCAGCGTCTGGGTCGTCGAAGGCGGCGCGCTGAAGGCCGTCATGCCGCGCACACTGGGACACGCCGACGGCGGTGTGGTGGTGGAGGCGTTCGACGCGGGCGAGGGCATCGTCGTCGGCTCCTTGCCGGGAGCGCGACAGGGATTGGCCGTCGAGGTCAGCGCCACGCAGGCGTCGGAATAGCGGAGCCGGGCTATGAGCATGACCGACGCCGGCAGCACCAACGCCGGGCCTGCGGCGCAGCCGGGCCCGACCGGCCTGAAGTCGGGGCTGATCGCCTACTTCGCCGGCAATCCCGTTGCCGCCAACCTGCTGATGGTACTTCTGATCGTCGGTGGTGTGCTTTCGGGGCTCCAACTCATCGTCCAGTACTATCCGGATATCGAAGCGCGGCGGGCCGCCGTTTCGGTGCTCTATCCGGGCGCCTCGCCCCAGGAGGTCGAGGAGGACATCAACCGCCGCATCGAGGAGGCCGTCGTCGGGCTGCCGGGCGTCGAGCGCGTGGTATCGACCGCGAGCCAGGGCATCGGCAGGGTCACGGCAGAGATGGCGACCTTCGCGGATACCGACGCCGTCTTCAACGATATTCAGAGTGCGATCGACAGCATCGAGAACTTCCCGCCGGTCAGGGCGGAACAGCCGGACGTCGAGCTTATCAAGGTCTCCCACGAAGTCATGACGCTGGCGGTGGTGTCGTCCAGTCTGTCCGAGGACGGATTGCGCCTCGCGGCGGAAGGCCTGCGCGACAAGATACTGGCGCTGCCGTCAGTCTCTCAGGTAGGACTTAAAGGCACCCGGGACCGCGAGATCGCGATAGAGCTCAGCGAAGAGGAGCTCCGCCGCAACAGCCTTTCCATCAACGAAGTGTCCAGGAAGGTGAGAGCGGCGTCCCTCAACCTCACCATGGGCGAGATACGGACGGACACCGGCAGCGTGATCCTGCAAACCGTCGCTAAGAGGAGCGTCGGCCAGGATTTCGAGGATATTCCGCTCATCACCCAGACCGACGGCACGATCGTGACGCTCGGCGACGTCGCCACCATTCGCGACGGATTCGTCGACGAGGACGTGGTCACCGAGGTGAACGGCCATCCGGCGGTGCTCGTTCGCGTCGATGCGACAGATCAGCAGTCCGTCGTCGAGATGGCCGAGGACATCAGGAATCTGCTCGCGGTCTACAGCCCGCCCGAAGGCGTGGGCGTCACCATCTGGAACGACAATGCCAGTCCCATATTCGACCGGCTGCTGGAGATCGTGAAGAACGGGGCGATCGGTACCATCCTGGTGTTCATCAGCCTCGTTCTCGTCTTCGAGCTCCGCATCGCGTTGTGGATGACCGTCGGCATCCCCCTGTCCTTCGTGGGCTCGCTGCTCTTCTTCGAGGCTGCTGACCTCACCCTCAATCTCGGCACGATTTTCGGC
This sequence comes from Alphaproteobacteria bacterium, assembly GCA_965207055.1. GTDB lineage: Bacteria > Pseudomonadota > Alphaproteobacteria > UBA828 > UBA828 > WTGU01. Next base: position 536,609 of record CBDBLP010000003.1, read on the forward strand.
TTCTTCCTCCTGGTGGGCATCGTCGTCGACGATTCCGTCGTGGTGGGGGAAAGCATCGCGGCGGAACGCGAGAAGGGGAAAGGTGCGCTCGACGCGGCGATTTCGGGCGCGCGAGCCATGGTGGGCCCCCTCACCATCGGCGCCATCACGACAATTCTGGCCTTCCTGCCCTTCCTCTTCATCACGTCGCCCGCGTTCCAGATCGTGAACGTGTTCCCCTTTGTCGCGATCTTCGTCCTGCTCGTCTCTCTCGTCGCGGCATTCTTCATTCTCCCGGCGCATCTCTCGCACGAGAGGCGCTGGAGCCTCTCGCCGCTGAGCGACGTGCAGAGCCAGGTGGGCGGATGGCTGGACGAGGTGCGCGACAGGGCCGTGGCGCCGGCGGCCTCGTGGGCCGTGCGCAACGTCTGGCTGTCGATCGTCGGCGGAATCCTCGTTCTGGTCGCCGCCGTCCTGCTCATTGGCTCCGATTCAGTACGGATCGTCCTCTTCGACCAGAACCTGAGCAGCAGCGACAGCGTGCAGGCGGACATCTATCTGCCGGTCGGCGCGCCCTTCGAGGAGACGCTGGCCGCAGCCGATCGCTTCGTCGAGGCGGCGCATACCATCAACGACCGCTTCGAGGAGACCTCCGTCGACGCGGTGAGCATGATCGTCGGCAACATCGAGTCGAGACGGAAGGTCAGACAGAAGCTGAACAGCAGCCATCTAGCCTCCGTGCGTCTGCATCTCAGCGATGAGGCCGAGCGCAGTGCGAGCCCGGCCCAAATCGAGCGCGCGTGGCGCGAGGCCATCGGTCCATTGGTGAACCTGGACAAGGCCGAGTTCCGCTCCAGGCGCGTCGATGTGAGGCCGAGCGTTTCCTATTCGCTCAAGCACGACGACATGGAGACGTTGAGAAGCGCCGCCGCCGAGTTGAGGGCGGGGATGGCGACCGTGCCCGGGATCTACGGCATCCATGACGACCTGGCACTCGGCAAACGCCACTTCGAGATCGAGCTGACCCCGGCAGGGAAGGCCGCAGGACTGACTCCGGCACTCATCGGCAAGCAGCTGCGCTCCAGTTTCCACGGCGCGGATGTCCAGCGCATTCAAGGGGTCGCGAGGAAATCAACGTGGTGGTCAGGTATCCGGCCGAGCGGCGGAGCAGCCTGAGCGAGCTGGCCAGCGAACGGATCCATCGGCCGGGCGGCGGCGAAATTCCGCTCTCGCTGGTGGCCAATATCACCGAGAAGCGCGAGCCGGCGACGCTGACGCGGATCGACGGCAAGCGGGCAGCGCGCGTCAACGGGCGGGCGGACACTGCGGTGGTCACGCCCATTCAGGCGCGGCGCGAGGTTCGCGACCAGGTCATACCCGACCTTCTGGCGAAGTATCCCGGCCTCTCCGTCGAGGTCGAAGCCGGTGCTCGGGACGAGGGCGACATGCTCGAGACGCTGGCGCTTCTCGTCCCCATCGTCCTGATCGCGATCTACGCCCTCATCGCGGCCTTCCTGCGCAGCTACTGGAAGCCGGTCATCGCGGTTGTGGGCATCCCCATCGCGTTCGCCGGAGCCATTGTGAGCCACTGGATCCTCGGCTGGGATCTGACCACCATGTCGATCTTCGGCATGATTGCCGTCGGCGGCGTGGTCGTGAACGACGCTCTCGTGTTGCTGGACCGCTACAACGCGATACGGCGGGACAATGCGATGATCCCCGCCATCGCGGCCGCAGCCGCGGCGACGCGACAGCGATTCCGGCCGGTGTTCCTGACCACCCTCACCACGCTGCTGGGGCTCTCGCCCTTGCTCTACGAGCGCAGTGACGAGCTGATTGGGTTCGTGCCCTTCGTCGTCAGCATGCTGGGTGGCCTCACCTTCTCCACCCTCTCGATCCTGTTCGTGCTGCCGGCGCTGGTGATGGTCGCCGAAGGGCGTCGGGAGTAGCCGGTTACGACAAGTCGATCCCGCGCGCGGCGACAAATCCCTTGTAAGGCGCGAATGCCTCGTTCACGGCCTCTGGCGTGAGGCCGTAGTCCTCCAGCCTGTACTCGTGCCGCAGCTCGTGCCGGCGCTGCTCCTCCTGGAGCGTGAGCCACTCCTGCATGGCGCGCGCGGCGACCGGCTCCAGAGGCCAGCCGAGCCGCGCGTAGATGTCGTTCACGACCGCCATCGGGTCATCGACCAGATCGGCATAGCGCACGTCGACCCAGCGCCGATCGAGCGCGGGATAAGAAGCCCGGAACCGCATCGCATCGTTGAGCATGCCGCTCATGAACCCCAGCTGCTCGGCGCCAGCCTCGTGCGGCGGGCGCGGCTCCGTGGTGAATGAGCGAATGCGCTCCACCAGGCTATTCCAGGACGCCATGAACTGCACGGGCTCCCGGTGAGTCTGGATGAAGACGGCATCCGGATAGGTCTCCAGCAGCACCTCCAATTCTTTGAGGTGGAAGGGCGCCTTGAACAGCCATTGCCGCTGTCCTCCCGGCTCTCGCTGCCGGCGCTGCCACGTGAAATTCTGCATGACGCGCCGGTGATGAGCGTAGGCGTTGCGTGATCCGGTGGCGGCAAGCCATCGGCCATAGTCCGGCGCATAGTGCGCGATGATAAAGACCCAGGTCGTAAAGGCGAGCCGGAGGAGCATGAAGTCCTCCTCCGGCTCATCAACATCGATGCTGTGAATCCCGGCGAGCGTGTCGACGACATTAGTCGCGCTCATCAGCTCTTCCACGTAGTCCTTGCGGGGATCCTCGGCCGTGCCTGCGGCGGTGGCATAGTCGCCGGTGGGCAGCACCGGCTCGGTCAACTCGTAGCGCTGCAATGCCCAGAAGCGCGGATCGCGCGACAGCAGGCGATGCAGAAAGGTCGTGCCGGTGCGGTTGATGCCGACGATGAAGACCGGTTGCGTGATCCGCTCCCGCTCGATCTCGGGGTGCTGCCGCCCTTCGCGGGCGAGCGCCGCATTGTTGCGGAGTGCGCGGGTCAGTCCGTAGACGATATGGCTGAGCTTCGTATCCCGCAGTCCGGCCTCCGACGACTTCAGCGCCTCCACGAGTTGCTCGAGGCCGGCGCGCATCCACGAAGGGTAAGTCCGCTCGAAGGGCACGCCCATGCGTTCGGCGAAGCGCTCGGCCTGAGAGATGAGGCCGTCGAAATCCAGGCGGCCCTGCGGGACCGGATAGGGCCACTCCCTACGATGGCGCCTGATCCATTCGTAGGAGCGCGCATGGCGGATCAGCAGTGCCGGCCACTTGACCGGGCGCGGGCAGTCTTCCTGGATTGCGCGGTCGCAGACCAGCGCGGTGCGGCGGGTCTTGTCCTCGCTAAACCAATAGGGTGCAAAATGGTCAATCAGCACCCACTGGCCGCGCAACGGAGACTCCTCTCCGAGGGCCTGGCACGAACGCCTGAAGGACGAGTAGGGAACGCTTTTCAGATAAAAGCCTAAATCGGCGACTTCGAGATCGTCGTAGGGCGGCGCGGGATCGCACAGGTGATAGATCGTGAAGCGCCGGTCGGGATTCATGGAGATCGCGGCGCAAGTCTCGCTGACCGTGTCGACCTGCTCGGCGTTCCTTTGTATGGAAAAGCCATGCGGCGCCTTTTGCAGCTGAGTCGCTGCGGCGAACAAACGCGTTGGAAAATCGTTTGCCTGCGAAAACCCCGTGCTGGAAAGCCCCATCTGCGGCAGCCGAAAGATAGCGACCGGCAAACCGGCCGTCTTCGCGAACAACACACCTTGCTCGGCCACCAGCTTGCTCCACGGGTATCCGACGGCGCCGAGCGGAAAGGCCCTCTTCATGTCGGCGAGGTCAGGCTGCATCTGATCGTCGATGCGACTGTGACCGTACTCCCCTCCAAAATCGCAGAAGTACGCCGGGAAAACGGCCATGGTGGAGCTGTAGAAGAGATGCTTGAGGCGTGTGCGCAGGCAAAGCTCGAGCACAGAGCGAAGGCCGCGCGCGTTCGCTTCGCGTATGTCTGCGTAGGACAGGACGAGGCCCACGTTGGCGGCAACGTGATAGACCGCGTCGATGCGTCGGCTGAGATCGTCAAACGCGCTTTCGCTCAGACCGAAGCGTTCCTCAACGATGTCGCCGGGCACTGCGCGCAGGCGCGGTGCAAATTCGTCCTCCCAAACTTCGGCGTGCTCCAGGGCATCGCGTACCCGTTCGAGCCCGTGCTCGGCGCTCTCGGCACGTACCAGACAGTGCACGATCAGCCGCCCGTTCTGCCGCAGGAGCTCGCGCAGGAAGAAACGGCCCACGAAACCGGTCGCCCCGGTCAGCAGAATCTCTCGAAAGTCGGTTGGCGCCGCGGCCTCGGCCGGCGCCTCACGCGCAAGCGCTGCGTGAACGATGCGGCGCAGCTCGTCCACGTCCTTCTGGCACTGCGGCGGCAATTGGCCGACAAGCGGCGGCACCGCCCGGTCACCCGAGTTTGGCTCGGCCATGTTGGCTAATCTTGGCATTCGCGACACCGATGCAGACCCCGCTCCCCTGACACCGGATCGCTTTACTCGGCTGCCAGGGGTTTCGCTGCGCTCTCCCCGGAACAGGGCGCCGGCGGAAAGTGGTCCTCGGGCGGACTGGCAAACACCGAGGGTCTACGGCGAACGCGGCGCTGCGCGACAAGGGGCGCATCCGCGATGCCACCATCCTCGTCGTCAGCGTCCGTCTCGTCGTCCGCTTCCGTTCCATAAACGATGGCATGCGCCAGCGACTGGCACGAGGCCGTGGTCATCAGCTCCAGCGCGCTCGCCTGGAATTTGAACTCGCTCTGGATGAACGCCCCCAGCTCGGCGACGGAGATGGAGTTGAGCCCGAAGCTGGAGAGGGGCTCCTCCATGCCGCCCTCGTCGTGGCCGCAGAGCTCGGCAACCTTGGCGGCGATCTTGGCCATGACGCCGTCGACCGTCAGCTGCTCGTCGGAGCCGACCTCGAAGGCGTCCTGATTGCTCATCAGGCGGCCGGTGCGCATGTAGTCGGCGGAATCGACGCTCCAGAGCACGCGCTTGAAGAGCGCGGTGATCAGGTGGTCGCTCTCGCCCATCGTGCGCAGGGCATAGTCGAGGTTGGCGATGGCGAAGTAGCTGCTCACCGGCGGCATGCCGGCGGCCCGCATCAGGCGCAGCACGCCGAGGTTGCGTGCGGCCATGCCGGTATCGGCGACCGCCGCCAAATTGTAGGAGAGGGCCGGAAGCCCCTGCCGGCGGCGGCTGGCGGCGAGGCCGTCGAGGAACGCGTTGGCGGCGCTGTAGTTGATCTGCCCCGGATTGCCGAACGCCGCAGACAGCGACGACACCAGGACAAAGTAGTCGAGCGGGAGGCCGGCGGTTGCATTGTGAAGATGCAGGGCACCTTGGGCCTTGGGCGCGAACACGCGGGCGACGGATTCCGCCGACAGGTCGGCCAGCAGGCAGTCGTCCAGCGTACCGGCGAGGTGGAACACGCCCTTGAGCGGCCTCTTCACGTTGGCGACGCAGCGGCGCACGTCTGCCTCGATCGCGACGTCGCCGGAGACGATGTCGATCTCTACCCCGTTTCCGATCTTGGCAAGGGTGGTGGACTGACGCAGCCAATGCTCGCTGCGGCGGCGTTCGGGGTCTCGGTCCATCAGGGTGAGGTGGCGCGCGCCGGCGGTGACGAGGTAGGGCAGCAGCCGCTGGCCGAAGCCGCCCAAGCCGCCGGTCACGAGATAGGTCGCCTCGGGGTCCAGCAACGGCCGCCGGTCGTCGATCGGGAAGTCCGGATCGGCAGACTCCGGCGGCGCCTTGAGCACCAGCTTCCCCTGGTGCTGGCCGCTGGTCATCAGGCGGAGCGCCTTCGCGTAGTCGCGGTAGGGGAAGATCGTGACCGGCAAGGGCGGCACCACGCCGCGATCCAGCAGGTCGAGGCAGGTCTCGGAGAGCTCGCGCGAAAGCAGCGGGTCGTCCACCATCAGGCGGTCGAGGTCGATGGCCGCGAAGCGCAGGTTCTTGCGGAAGACGCGGAGACCCAGGGCGCTGTCGGCGAAGATGTCGACCTTGCCGATCTCGCAGTGCCAGCCGCCCGCCCGGAGCGCTTCCAGGCAGAGAGGGACGTGGCGGCCGGCGAGCGAGTTCAGCACGACATCGACGCCCTGGCCGCCGGTCGCCTTCATCAGCCCCTCGTACCACTCGTCGCTATGGGAATCGAAGGCCGCCCGGACTCCGAGCGCGAGCAACTGCTCGCGTTTGCTCTCGCTCCCCGCCGTGGCGTAGATCTCCGCGCCCACGTTGTTCGCGAGCGCGATGGCGGCCTGGCCGATGCCGCCCATGGCCGAGTGAATGAGGACGCGCTGGCCCTTGCGCAGCCGCGCCAGGTGAATGAGGGCGTAGTACGCGGTGACGTAGACCGAGAGGGACGACGCGGCCTCTTCCATGCTGAGGCCCGCAGGCTTGGGGAAGACGCGGTGCTGGCCGACCACCGTACGATTGGCGATGCAGCCGCCATCGACGAAGACCACCTCGTCGCAGGGCTCGAGCCCTTCCACCGCCATGCCGACGCGGCGCACCACGCCGCTCGCCTCCATGCCGACCTCGCGGCCGAGCGCCGAGCGCTCGTAGGCCAATGCCGGCAGCAGCCCGAGAGTCACCATGACATCGCGGAAGTTGAGCGACGCAGCGGCCACATCGATCTCCACGTGGTGCGGCCCCAGGCGAGGCGGGTCGTAGGTCTTCATCCTGAGACCCGCGATTTGCCCCGCATTGTCCAGGAAGAGCCGATAGGGAGGGGTCTCGCCGGCAGGCAGGCGCGGGAAGGGCTCCCGATCGCTCACGACCCGCGGCACCCACAGCCGGCCCTCGCGCACCGCGAGCTCGCGCTCGCGCAGGTCGTGCCGGGCAAGCCACGCCAGCGTCGGCAAGTCGTCGGCCGTGCCCAGGTCCACGAGACGGAAATCGAGCTTGGCCTCCTCGGCAATCTCGGCGCCCATGCTGCGCACCGCCCCCCAGAGCGCGCTCCCGCGCGCATCGTCCACGTCGAAGGCGGCCTTGCGGGTCACCACGGTAAGGCGGCACTGGCGGGTTGCTTCATCGATCCTGTAGGGAACCAGCGATTGGATGACGGCGACGAGCTGAGAGACCGCCTTCTCGCCGGTCGGGTCCTCCGGATCCCAGTCGCAGAAGAGGTCGATCGCCTGGACGTCCGCCGCCTGCGGCCAGGCCTCGGGCTCGAAGGGATCGCCTGACGCGAGGGTGTCGTAAGGGATCGGATGGACTGCGGGGTCGTCGAGCAGCGATGCCCAGGCCTCCGCCAAGCTGTCGGAATCTCCCAGCACCCAGCGGGGAGCCGGCAGTGGCGTCGCGTCCGCTTCGTCCGCGCGATGGGCCGGCGCCTGCAGAAGCGTCGCGCTGCGGCCGGCACGCAGCGCGGTCCAGCCGACGCCGGGCTCTATGGCCTCGCCCTCGTCGTGGGATACGAGCGCCAAGCCGCCCGCGACCGCCGCCTCCTGCCAGAACCGCCAATCGTCGGCTGTGAACGCATCCCCGTCGCGGTGAAGGAACAGGACCTCCGCCGCCCCCCGGCGCAGCAGGCCCGTATCGAGAGTGGAGTCGTCCACCTGGGCCGGATCGAGGCAGTCGAAGCGCAGCGCGGCGTCGTGCCCGTGGAAGGCGTCGAAGTATGTCCGGGCATCCTCCTCGTCGTCGCCGGCCAGCCAGTACTCGCTTTGCGTATCCTCGCGCGCAAGATGCTCGACGCAGCGGTGGAGCGCGGTCTGCTCCGGCCCTCTGGAGCCGGCAAGTTCCAGCGCGTGGCAGGCGCGCAGGCCACCGCCGTCAGCACGCTCGAGGGCGGCGAGCAGGGCCGACGGCTCGATCTCGCCCTCGGGCAACCGGTCCGCAATGGCGCAGCCGTCTGAGACGAACTTGGGCTGCCAGGCGATGCGGTGCTTGCTGTGCGGCAGTTCGCCCCGTCCAGGATATGAGACGAAGGAGATGTACTTCTCAATGTGAAGGGCGAGGGCACCGGTCGCCTCGTCGTAGAAGTTCAACCTGCCGGAAACCCACTCGCCGTCAGGAACATTGTATTGACCCTTGTCATCGACGTCGTAACGCTTGCCGCCGGGATAGGTCAGCTGGCAAACGAGGCGCGGCACTGTCGGCGCACCCAGGAACGTCACGTTTTCGGTGCGCAAAGGAATGGTAAAGCGATCGGCGCCGAGCATCAGATTGTAGAGAAACGATTGCAGCCCGCCGTCAATGAGGGGTGGAAAGCAGATGTATCCTTCCTCTCTTGCGGCCGCCCACAGCGCCTCGTCGACTCCGACATCGAGCAGAAGGCGGCCGGACTGCGGCTCGCGCCTGAGCTTCCGAATATTCCTGAAGTGAGGGCCGTATTGAAAAGTATGGCGAGTATCCCCTTGACATACGGTTTCTAGGTGGGGATCATGCGTCTTGATGTCAGAGCCTCATCTCATCGTCCGCTTCCAAGGAGCGGGAGCGGACCAGCATCGTGTCGACTTGCGGCAGCTTGGCCAGTCCCTTATCGGGATCGACCGCATCGTCACGTATGGCCTCTTTGCATTGGAGGCCGGGCGACTTCCAAAGAAGCGCGAACCTCTACCTTTTCTTCTCCACGCGGCGGCCCCACAGCGCGGCTGTGTGGAGGTTCAGATTTGGCTCGTAGCTGGAGGGGTGTTTCTTCCCTTTGTACACGATACTTTTGTTACGATGGCGTCCGATATACTGTGGCGCTGGATACGCGGAGTGTTGCTTAGGATGGCCGGGCGTGAAGCCGACGCAGATGCCAACTTAAAAGCGGTGATTGAGTTACTGGATGGGATCGATGCGCGTCGCCATTTGGAGATGTTGCAGATGCAAAAGTTGGCGACGGCTGCAACTCAGATTGTTACGCCAATCGGACACTCTTGCAACAGCATAGCATTCCCGCAAGGCGGTGAGGACACGGAAATAGATTTGCCCTTAGCTGAGGCAATCCGATCGAAAGGAAAGGTGAAGGTGGGCGACATGGAGAAGATGCGGGTCAAAGTGGATGGGTTCATTCGCCACAATAAGCAATTGAAAGTGGTTCATCCCAATGAGCCGGGACGCTTCGTAACTGCCTATGTGCAAGACCCCGCGTTCGCCGAGGCCCCCAATGTTTATACCGAAGCGGCAACGAACGAATCGTGGTTAGATGTGACGGCAAAGCCCACTATAAAGGACGGGAGAATACACGCGCTGTACATCATGGACGCCAAGATCGTGGAAGGCGGAGGTAATGACGACGCTGCGTGAGGCTCGCGAGAAGGGCCAAATGGATAAGTTCATAGCCGAGCATGAGGCAGACGCGCCCGGCGACATGGATAAGCTAGACGCTGCGATCAAGCGTCCTTCTGTGGGAACCGAGAAATCAGATCAGGCAGCATCGAAGCCGGATTCTGGCGACGGTTGAACCTGAACTAGCATTCCTTGGCGTACTTGGACAGGTGCTTGGGGGATACGCTGATATGCGTTCCTTCAACCGTACGCTTCAGCTGAGAGAAAAAACCTTCAACTGCGTTGGTGGTCTCGCCCAAGTCACCAACATATTCTTCTTCCGCGTGAACTACGGCCAGCCGCTCGTAATCATCAGTGCGATCTAGCGGATTGTAGCCGCCATGCTCATCGGTGTGGACTTCCGAGCCCTTTTCAATGTGATCGTGGATATGCGGCATCAGGGACTTGCTCGTGCGATCCGGAATGACTTCGGTAATGACCTCGCCGCCTTTTTCCAGCATCCCCATGACAATGGCTTTGCCCTTGCCGCCTTGCCCGCCGGGCCGATAGCCGCCGATGAATGTCTCATCGACCTCGACTTGTCCTTCAAGCATCCCGTCGCCATCGACCAGCGCCATATGCTCGCGGATTTTGTGGCCGATCCGCCACGCGCATTTATAGGTAACGCCAAGCTGCCGTTGCAGTTCCTTTGCGGCCACACCGTTGCGCGTCGTAGTGAACAGGAACATCGCGTAGAACCAAAGCTGCAATGGCGTCCGGGAGCCTTGAAACAGTGTGCCGACCATCGGGTGAATGTGGTGGCCGCACCACTGGCACGAGAAAGCCCGCTCGGCTTTCAGGGGATACCACTTCGCCGACCGCTCGCACTTGGGGCAAGTGTAACCCTGGCCGAACCTCACATCGAACAAGTGCGCGAGGCAGGCTTCATCGGTGGGGAACTTGGTGAAGAACTGGCGAACCGTGGCGGGCTTCATTCCGATCTCCTATCCTTGAGATCAATATAGAGATCGCCCTACCGTATGTCAAGGGGATACTCGCCATCGTATATCCAGCAGCGCCATCACCTCCAATAGCGAATTCTTGGCTCTTCCATAAGAAACGCTGCTTGCGAAGGGGAGGAGTATGCGGCTACGCCCGCGTCTCTTCCTTGAACACCGCCGCCACGTCGGCGAGGCCGAGGGAGTTCGCCGTAAGCGCCAGGCTCGAGCGCACCTTGCGCGGCAGCGGGACTCCCTTCACGCGCCGCTGGGCACGCATCTCCTCCTCCGGCTCCCCGGGCAAGCGCACCCGCTCGTGACCCGGTGCCGTGCGCGCGCTGTGCACGAAGTCGACGTAACGGTCGAGCTCCGGCCAGAGCAGCTCCTCGGTGCCGAAGCGCGCGGGCTCGAGCAGGATGGAGAGCATGTTGTTCTCCAGAATCTCCTGGCCCTCCCGAGCACAGCCGCCGCCGGTGAGCGCGCCGGCCAGCAGCTCGCACATGATGCTGATGCCGGAGCCCTTGTGCTCCCCCATTGCGCGAATGGCACCGGACCCCGGGCGGTTGTCCATAGGCTGGGAGCCGTCCTTGATGCCGTAGACCGCGTTCGGATCGGTGGTGAGCGTACCGTCCCGCTCGATGATCGCGCCCTCGGGCAGCGGTTTGCCGCCGTTGAGCGCGACCAGCATCTTGCCCTCGGCCACGATCGACGTCGCGCAGTCCAGCACCAGTGGCGGCCCTTTCGGCATCGGCACGCCGATGCAGAGGGGGTTGGTGGACATACGCCGCTCGGTCCCGCCGAAGGGCGCCACCAGCATGCCGAGGCCGCTGGTGTTGACGAAGTGAACCGAGATCAGTCCCTCTGCCGCCGCAAGCTCGGCCCAGTCGCCGACCCGCCCCAGGTGGCCCGAGTTGCGCAGGCCCACCACGGCGACGCCGTACTCGCGCGCCCGCTCGACGCCCAGCATGATCGCCTGCTCGCCGATGGTCTGGCCGAAGCCGTGGTCGCCGTCCAGCACGGCGACGGCGCCGGCGTCCATCACCGTCTTCACGTTGCGGCCGGCGTAGACGGTACCGGTGTCGAGCCAGTGGACATAGCGCGGCACCCGGATGACACCGTGGCTGTCGTGGCCGGTCAGGTTGGATTCGACCAGACGGCGGGCGACGCGCGCCCCTTCGGCCTCGTCGCAGCCGGCGGCCTGGAAGATCGCGGCAACGGCCTCCCTCAGCCGCCCGGCATCGATCGCAAGGGCGTCTTCTTGAATAACGTTCATGGTCAGGCTCCGGGCGGCGGACGGGGATCGGGCGGTGGGCGCGGCTCGGTCTCGCCCCAGGCGACACGGCCGTCGGTCGACAGCATGACAGCAATGGGCCGCGTGCGCGGGAAATGGGCGAAGATGATCATGGCGATCACGGTGATGGGCACACAGAGGAACATCCCCGGTATACCCCAGATGGAGCCCCAGACCGCAAGCGAGACCAGGGTCGCGAAGGGGCTGATGTTGAGCGACGAGCCCATCAGCATCGGCTCCAGGAAGTTGCCGATGAAGACCTGGATCACGGCAAGGCACGGCGTGACGATGAGAAAGGGCAAGAAGGTGTCGAATTGCACCAGCGCCAGCAGCGCCGGGAAGAGGATGCCCAGCAGCGAGCCGATGGTCGGGATGTAGTTCAGCAGGAAGATTATGACCACCCAGAAGCCGGCGAAGTCGAGGCCGACAGACGCCAGCACGGCATAGCTCAGGCCTGCCGTCAGCGCGCTGGTGAAGGTCTTGATCCAGAGGTAGTTCTGAATCTCCTGGGTCATGTGGCTGAGGATCTTGTGGACCCGCTCCTCCCGTTCCGGGTCAGGGAAGAGCGCCTTCATCTTGCGGTCGAAGCTGCCCTGCTCGACGAAGAGGAAGAGCATGTAAACCAGGATGAGTCCGGCTTCGCCCGCGATCCCGGTCAGCGTTGTGGCAAGGCGGCCGACCACCGCACTGAAGTCGATGCGATCGACAATGTCGGCGACATTCGGCGTTTCCTGCATCCCGAAGAGCGCCGCCACCTCGCCGATCAGCCGCTGGAGATTGGCCTGATAGGTGGGGATTGCATCGACGACGCTGCTGAAGTTGCCGCTTACCATCTCGGCCAGCGACATGACCGCCGCGACGACCGCCAGCGCCGTGAGCGCAAGCGCGGCCCAGCGCGGCGGGCGAACGCCGCGTATGCTGAGCTTCCTGATTCCGCGCGCGATGGCGTTGATCAGGTACCAGGCCATGACCGCGATGGCGATCGGAATCAGGATGTTCCGCCCGGAGATGAGAAGGTAAATGGTGAGGGCGGCGATGCCGGCCGAGGCGGCGAAGAGGATGAGTCTTGACTGCATAAAGGAAGACCGTCCGGGTCTGTTCCGGCATTGTTGGGCCGGGCCACGCAGCCGTCAACCGGCCTCGACCGGAGCGGGCGCATGACCGAGGGGCCGGCGACGAGGCGGAGGCCGGGGCCGCTCCGCACGCTCTACGACTGGACGCTCGCACTCGCGGGCAAGCGGCACGCCGTCTGGGCGCTCGCCGCCGTGGCGTTTGCCGAGAGCTCGTTCTTCCCGATCCCGCCGGACCTGCTGCTGATCCCCATGGTGCTCGCGCAGCGGGCCAAGGCGTGGCTTCTGGCGGGCGTCTGCACGCTCTTCTCCGTCGGCGGTGGCCTCTTCGGCTACGCGATCGGATACTTTCTCTTCGATGCCTTCGGCGGCCCGCTGCTCGAGATCTGGGGCAACGAAGACAAGCTCGCGACCTTCGAGCGCTACCGGGACGAGTGGGGCACCTGGATCGTCGTCGCCGGCGGCTTCACCCCCCTCCCCTACAAGATGATCACCATCGCGAGCGGCGCGGGCAAGCTCGATATCGGCGTGTTCATTCTCGCCTCGCTGCTCGCGCGCGGGCTTCGCTTCTATATCGTCGCGGCGATTCTCTGGCAGTTCGGCCCGCCGGCCCGCGCATTCATCGAGCGTCACCTGGGCTGGGTGGCGCTGGCAGCGGTTGCCATCCTGATCGCCGTGGTGCTGGCGCTCCGCTTCGCCGGCTAGGACCGACGCCCGGCGATACGGCGGCGCGCGGGCTCCGCGCGCCGCCAATCTGCTTGGGCTAGGGCGTGATGCCCTCACTCTTGAGGCCGAGCACGCCCTGCTCTTCGATCAGCTCGAGGATCGCCTCGTCGTTGCGCATCCAGCGCCGCGCCTTCTTGTCCTTCGTCTCCAGGCCCCGCTCGGCGGCCCACTGGCGGACGAAGCCGTTGGCGCCCCGCCACTTGCCGCCCTCGGGCCGCACGAACTGCACCGCGAAGGTGGTGATGCCGTAGTTGGTCGTGAACAGGCCGTCCACCGTCACCCGCTGGCTGCAGAAGGGGATGAGATCGACGGTGGGCCCGGTGAAGGGGCCGGCGTTCTTGAGCGGCAGCACCAGGGTGCCGTCGTCCTGCAGCAGGCCGAGCAGACGATTGCCGGCGCCGCAGTCCTCGGGGCAGTCGCCGCTGAGGACGCAGAGCACGTCGGTGACCTTGGCGTCGAAGCGCGCCTCCACCTCGTCGGGCAGCCCCCAGCTATTTGCGGCGGAGGCGACGCCGGCCGCTGCCATGGAGCCTGCGAAGACCAGGGCCGCGGCGAAGCGGATCATCGTGCGATGGGCTGTCATGTCTAGAGCCCTCCCGGCTGAACGTCGAAGTCTTCGTGGGAGTAGTTTACGATCCCGTGGTCCTCGACGATTTCGCTCACGGCGAGATACTTGACGCTGTCGCGCTCGTAGAGATCGCCGGTGACGACGACCTCGTTGGTCTGCATGCGGAACACCGCCTTGTTGCCGATGACGTCGGGATTGTCCTCGAGCATGAGCAGGACGTAGACCTCCTCCTCGTCCTCGCTCAGGATGCCCACCGGCACGCCGCCCCGCGCGCACCAGACCGCGCAGCGGTGATGGGCCGAGCCCGTCGCCCACATGATCTCGCTCAGGTAACACCAGGAATCGATGACCTCGCCGGTCACCGTGATCCGCTGGGGCTCCGCCGCCGAGGCCGGTGCTGCGGCAACGGCCGCGAGCCCCATGCCTCCGGCGACCAAGCCTGCGGCCGCCAACCCTATCAAGCGCATGTTCTTGACCCCCGCGTTGCGGTTTTCGTCGCGTAACGCTCCGCGCGCGATGGTTTCGCGCGCTCTGTTGCCACTGATATTGGCCCGGGCGGCATCCTTCGCAAGCACGCCGCACGCGCCGGGCAAGTGCGGGCGACACTAACAAGCTTCGCCTGCCCCCGCCATGCGAGCGGCCGCTTCGGCCGTGCAACAGTTCGTGAAGAAGCGCGAGCGTTTCGCGCGCGCGGCAAAGCGTCTAAAACCCCGGCAGCGCGCGCTTCGCAGCGGCGCGAGTGCGGGAGGAGAGGTCGATGCGTGATTTTCAGCTTCCGGGGCGGTCCATGGTTCACGGCACGCGCGGCATGGCGGCGACCTCGCACCCGCTGGCGACGGTGACCGCCATCGACGTGCTGCGCGCGGGCGGCAATGCCGTGGACGCGGCGATCGCGGCCTGCGCCGTCCAGGGCGTGGTCGAGCCGCAATCCACCGGCATCGGCGGCGACTGCTTCGCGCTCTATGCCCCCGGCGGCCGGGTGCCGCCCTACGCCATCAACGGCTCAGGTCCTGCACCGGCTGCGGCGAGCGTCGAGTGGTTCCAGGAGCAGGGAGTCGACGCCATCGATTTCGAGGGCGCGCACGCCGTCACCGTGCCGGGCGCCGTCGGCACCTGGGAGCGGCTGCTCACGGACCACGGCACCGGGGGCCTCGACGAGGTGCTCCAGCCCGCCATCCGTTACGCCGAGGAGGGCTTCGTCGTCCACAGCCGCGTCGCCCACGACTGGGCGCAGAACGTGGAGAAGCTTCAGGGCTGCGAGAACGCCCGCGCGATCTACCTGCCCGACGGCCGCGCGCCTGCCGCCGGCACCCTCCACCGCCTGCCGGCGCTGGCGGAGACGCTGCGCCTGATCGCGAAGGAGGGCGCCGCCGCCTTCTACAAGGGCGCCATCGCCGACGACATCGTGGCCCACCTCGCCGCCCACGACAGCCTGATGACGGCGGACGACCTTGCCGGCTTCGAGCCACAGGCGGTGGAGCCCATCAGCGCCAACTACCGGGGCTACGACATCTACGAATGCCCGCCCAACGGCCAGGGCATCATCGCGCTCCTGATCCTCAACATGCTCGAGGGCTTCGATCTCGCCGGGCTCGACCCGGTTGGCGTGGAGCGTTTGCACCTGGAGGCCGAATCCACGCGCCTCGGCTATCGCGACCGCGCCGCGCTGATCGCCGACCCCGACGCGGTCGACGTGCCGGTGGACACGCTGCTCTCCACCCAGTACGCCGACGCCATGCGCCGCCACATCGACCCGGCGCGGGCCATGCCGGCGGAGCTGCCGCCCGGCTACCCGGCCCACGGCGATACCATCTACCTCACCGTGGTGGATGGCGAGGGCAACGCGATCTCCTTCATCAACTCGCTCTTCGCGGCCTTCGGCTCAGGGCTCTGCACGGCCTCCGGCGTGATGCTGCAGAACCGGGGGGCGAGCTTCGTCATCGACGCCGACCACCCCAACCGCATCGCCGGCGGCAAGCGGCCCATGCACACGATCATCCCCGGCATGGTGGGGCAGGGCGAGCACGCGGTGATGCCCTTCGGCGTGATGGGCGGGCACTTCCAGGCCTGCGGCCACGCCCACTTCCTCACCAACGTGATCGATTACGGCATGGACCCGCAGGCTGCGCTGGACTGCCCCCGCGCCTTCCACTTCGGCGGCGCTCTTACGCTGGAGACCACCATCGCCGAGGCGACCGCCCGGCGCTTAGCCGCCCTCGGCCACGAGGTCGCATGGGCAACGGTGCCCCACGGCGGCGGTCAGGCGATCCGGATCGACCGCGAGACCGGCGTGCTAACCGGCGGCTCCGACCCCCGCAAGGACGGCTGCGCCCTGGGAATATGAAGAAGGCGGGGCCTACTGCTACAGCCGTGCGGGAGTCCAGGGAACAGCTGCAGCGCAAAAGCATTCCTAGAATAGAAGAATGGATCGAAGGACTTCTCGACTATTTTCATGCAACTTGCCCCTCCGAACTTCAAGAGATGAGACAATTTGGCTTTCTCTTAGGAAAACAGGTAATAGGATTGTACGTCATAGAAATTCTTCTAAAATATACGCGTGAGCAAAAGAGACGGCCATATCGTCAAAACCACAATCTAAGGAAACTTTATTTGGGATTGTCACCCAGAGATAGAAAGAAAAATTGAGAAAACATATCGCGATATTGTGCGATCTAGTGACAAATGGGCATTAGACATCGAAAAAACCGCATCATCTCTTCTAAAGTATTTGGGTCATAATCCCATTACCTCCACTCGGTACTTCTGGGAACGTTCACATCCTACTACTTCAAGTATGTCAATTCTCGTAGCTCCCCACATGCTGGTTCCTGTAATTTATGCCATTCTAATTCAGTTGTATGGATATCCTGATCACTTCGGCAAGAGAAGGCACCGTTCAAAGAATTTTGTACCGCAACAAGAGTGGGCTAAACAAACCAAAGTACGATGTTCAGCGAGTAAAACAAGAACGAGAAAAATACCGGATAAAGATTGGATGATGGGACTGCGTCGTTATTTCACGGTGACGCCTATGCGAGGTAGCGAGGACCGGCGTCGGATCGGGTTTGCTGTTGGTTGTCAAATTGTAGGCTTGTATCTGTTGGAGATGTCGCTCAAGTGTGCTTTGGACGAACGCTCCATCGAATACGATGGCGATCATAACCTTGAAGGATTATTTCTGCGACTGCCCACGAAAGATCAAGATATCATTCGAAACGAATACAGGCGTAATCTTCACAGCGAACCTGGACCTGCTTGGGATTTCCAAAGATCGGCAGATACGCTGCTGAGTTATCTTGGCGAAGACCCCTTTACTGCAACTCGATACTTTTGGGATTGCGTGCCGCAAGAAAGAGACGGAGTCCTGTTTGGTCCAAGTTTGTTGGCTCCGCTAATTGATACAGCACTTTCAGAACTACACGGATTTCGCGTCTCACCGACGGAAGATATAGTCTTTGAGAAAGAATTTCAGTCATTCGAGACTTCGATAAAGAGTTTACGCAGAGCCGATTCAATGTGACTGTTATTGAACCCCCACAGTGTGAGCGGAAAAGCCGAAGATGCACGGAGTGTTCGTTGGAACAGGAAGAGATTCGTTGGGTCTAAAACTGGTCTATCCGATTAACTGCGCCGGCCTCGTTATAGTTGGACTGGTCCCTTTACTCAACGACAAACCATAAACATGGCCCGCTCACCCCGGCATACACCCCGCCTCCACCGCGCGCTGCTTCACCAGGGCGTAGACCATGTCGATGCTGGGCGTCGGCACGCCGACCAGGCGGCCGAGCTCGCTGATCACGCCGACCAGGGCCTCGATCTCCATCGGCCGACCCAGGGACAAGTCCTGAAGCATCGAGGTGCGGTGCGCGCCGACCTGCTCGGCGCCTTCGATGCGCTTGTCCACGTCGATGGCAAAGCGCGCGCCGAGCGCCTCGCCCACCGCCTGCCCCTCCACCATCATGGTGCGGACCACGGCACGGGTGCCGGCGTCGCGCGCGATGTCCTCCAGCGTCGCGCCGGTCAGCGTGCTCACCGGGTTGAAGGCGAGGTTGCCCCAGAGCTTGACCCAGATGTCCGAGCGGATGTCGGGCCGCACCGGCGACTTGAAGCCGGCGGCGATGAAGGCCCGGCTCAGCCCCTGCACGCGCTCGCTGCGCGTACCGTCCGGCTCGCCGAAGGGCAGGCGCTTCTGGCTGAGGTGGGCGGAGACCTCGATCACGCCGGGCTCGACGATCTCGCCCGCCGCGAAGATGACGCAGCCGATGGCGCGCTCCGGCCCGATCAGGTCCCACTGGGCGCCGTCGGGGTCCACGGCGGCGATGCGCCGGCCCTCGTAAGGGCCTTCCAGCTTGTGGAAGTACCACCAGGGGATGCCGTTGGACGCCGTGACCACGGTGGTTTCCGGCCCGAGCAGCGGCTGCAGGCGCTCGCAGATGCCCGGCACCGAGTGCGCCTTCAGCGTGATGATGACCGCATCCTGCGGGCCGAGCTCTGCGGGGTCGTCGGTCGCGCGAATCTCGGCCCGGCGCTCCTCGCCGCCGGCGCGCACGCGCACGCCATCCGCCTGCATCGCCGCGAGATGCGGCCCGCGCGCAATCAGCGAGACCTCCGCCCCGCCCAGCGCAAGCTCCAGCCCGAAATAGGCGCCGATAGCGCCCGCGCCGACGATGCAGATTTTCACGACGTGATGCCCAGTTTCTCGGCGAGGCCAATGCGCTGGAGCTTGCCGGTGGCGCCCTTGGGAATCTCGTCGCGGAAGAGGATCGTGCGCGGCACCTTGAAGTCCGCGAGTGACTCGGCGGCGAAGGCGCGCAGCTCCCGCTCGCCCGCCTCCGCACCCTCGCGCAGCACGATCACCGCCGCCACGTCCTCTCCGAGTTTCTGGTGCGGCACGGCGAAGGCGACCGCCTGGGCGACCGCCGGGTGGGTCATCAGCACGTCGTCGACCTCGCGGGGCGCGATCTTCTCCCCGCCCCGGTTGATGATCTCCTTGAGCCGGCCGGTGAGCGTGAGATACCCGGCCTCGTCGATCACCCCCTGATCGCCGGTGCGGAACCAGCCGCCCGAGAACGCCGCCGCGTTGGCCTCCGGGTTGTTCTCGTAGCCGTGGGTGACGTTCGGGCCGCGGATCACGACTTCGCCCTCGGCGCCCGGTGCCTGCAGCGCGCCGGCCTCGTCCATGATCGCGACTTCCGGCCCGGCGGCGATGCCCACCCCACCCGGCCTGCGCTCGGCCGGCGGCAGCGGGTTGCTGGTCATCTGGTGGGAGGCCTCGGTCATGCCGTAGGACTCGATCACCGGCGCGTCGAAGGTGGCCTCGAGCTCGCCCATCACCGGCGCCGGCAGCGAGGAGGACGACGAGCGCAGCAGCCGGAGCCTGCGGCGCGCGACGATCTCCTTGTTGCGCGCGGCCCGGGCGAGGAGCGCCTGGTGCATGGTGGGGACGGCGGTGAGCCAGGTGGGCGTCATCTCGTCGAGCCATGCGAAGACGCGGAGCGCGTTGAAGCCCGGCGTGCAGATCACGGTGGCGCCGGCGTGGAGCGAGGCCATCACGCCCGCCATCAGCCCGTGGATGTGGAAGAGCGGCATGATGTTGAGGCAGCGGTCTCCGGGTTCGAGCGCGATCCAGTCGGCGATATTGCGCGCCGACGCACAGAGGTTGGCGCCGGTCAGCGGCACGATCTTGGGCCGCGACGTGGTGCCCGAGGTGTGAAGCACCATCGCAGCGTCGTCCGCGTCGCCATCGCCCCTCTCGCCCGCGCCGGACGGTGCATCAACGGTGAAGGTGCCGGCACCCGCGTGCGCGTCCGGCGTGAGCGCGATGATCGGCACACCCACCCGCTTCGCCGCCTCGATGGCCGCACTCTCGGCGCCGGCCTCCAGGATTAGCGCCTTGGCGCGCAGGTCTTCGAGGTAGAAGGCGAACTCGTCCACCCGGTAGGCGGGATTGAGCGGCGCCGCCGTGGCGTGCGCGGCGGTGGCGAGAAAGGCCGCCGCCATTTCCGGCCCGTTGGGGAGCACGATCGCGGCCCGATCGCCCGGCCCGATCCCGGCTTGGCCGAGCGCGTCGCCCGTGCGCCCGACCTGGTCGCGGAGCCCGCCATAGGTCAGCGGCTCGCGCTCCGGCGCTGCGATCGCGATATCGTCCCGCCCGCCGCGCTCGAGCAACGCGTGGATATCGATGGGGTCAGGCATGATCGCGGCCTGCCTGCGGTGAGCGGAGCGTCCGCGCCCCGCTCACGCGCGGTTCATCCGGTTATCCACCAGATCGTCCACCACCGCCGGGTCGGCGAGGGTGGAGGTGTCGCCGAGCGCGTCGTGCTCGTTGGCCGCGATCTTGCGCAGGATGCGGCGCATGATCTTGCCGGAGCGGGTCTTGGGCAGCCCCGGCGCCCACTGAATCAGGTCGGGCGTCGCGATGGGGCCGATCTCCTTCCGCACCCAGCGGCTGAGCTCGCCGCGCAGCTCCTCGCTGGGCTCGCGACCGGCGGTGAGTGTCACATAGGCGTAGATGCCCTGGCCCTTGATGTCGTGCGGATAGCCCACCACCGCCGATTCCGAGACCGCCGGGTGCGCCACCAGCGCGCTCTCGACCTCCGCCGTCCCCATGCGGTGGCCGGAGACGTTGAGCACATCGTCGACGCGGCCGGTGATCCAGTAGTAGCCGTCCTCGTCCCTGCGGGCCCCGTCGCCGGTGAAGTAGCGCCCCGGATACTGCGAGAAGTAGGTGTCGATGAAACGCTTGTGGTCGCCGTAGACCGTGCGCATCTGCCCGGGCCAGGAATCGGCGAGGCAGAGCAGGCCGGAGCACGCGCCTTCGAGCTCATTCCCCTCCTGGTCGACGATCAGGGGTTGCACGCCGAAGAAGGGCCGCGTGGCGGAGCCGGGCTTGAGCGCCGTGGCCCCCGGCAGCGGCGTGATCAGGATGCCGCCGGTCTCGGTCTGCCACCAGGTATCCACGATGGGGCAGCGCCCGTCGCCGACGACCCGGTGATACCAGAGCCAGGCCTCCGGGTTGATCGGCTCGCCCACCGAGCCCAGCAGCCGGAGCGAGGCGCGCGAGGTCTTCTCCACCGGCGCCTCGCCTTCGCGCATGAGCGCGCGGATTGCGGTCGGCGCGGTGTAGTAGATGTTGACGCCGTGCTTGTCGCAGACCTGCCAGTGGCGCGAGGCGTCCGGGTAGTTGGGCACGCCCTCGAACATCAGCGTCGTCGCGCCGTTCGCCAGCGGCCCGTAGAGGATGTAGCTGTGGCCGGTGACCCAGCCGACATCCGCCGTGCACCAGTAGACCTCGCCGTCGTGATAGTCGAAGACGTACTGGTGGGTCATGGAGGCGTAGACCATGTAGCCGCCGGTGGTGTGCAGCACGCCCTTGGGCTTCCCCGTCGAGCCCGAGGTGTAGAGGATGAAGAGCGGGTCTTCCGCCGCCATCTCCGCCGGCGGGCAGTCGGTCGACGCGCCTTCGACGAGGTCGTGGTACCAGACGTCGCGGCCGTCCACCCAGCCGATCTCGCCGCCGGTGCGCTTCACCACCACGCACTTCCGGATGCTGGGACAGCTCTCGAGGGCCGCATCGGTGTTGGCCTTGAGCGGGATCGCGCGCCCGCCGCGCAGGCCCTCGTCAGCCGTGATGATGAGCGAGGAATCGCAGTCCTGGATGCGGCCCGCAAGCGAATCTGGCGAGAAGCCGCCGAACACCACGGAGTGAACGGCGCCGATCCGGGCGCAGGCCAGCATGGCGATGGCCGCCTCCGGAATCATCGGCAGGTAGATCGTGATGCGGTCGCCCTTCTTGGCGCCGAGGGAGAGGAGGCCGTTGGCGAAGCGAGAGACGGCTTCGTGCAGCTCCCGGTAGGTGAGCGTCGAGTCCTCGGCCGGGTCGTCGCCCTCCCAGATGATCGCCACCTGATCGCCGCACTCGGCGAGGTGCCGGTCGACGCAGTTGGCGCAGGCATTGAGCGTGCCGTCCTCGAACCAGCGGATATGAAGATCGTCAGCCGCGTAGGAGACGTCCTTCACCGTGCTGTAAGGCTTGATCCAGTCGATCCGCTTGCCGTGCTCGGCCCAGAACCCCTCCGGGTCCTCGATCGAGCGGGCGTACCAAGCGCGGTAGATTGCGTCATCGCAATGGGCCGATCGGTCGAGGCCCTCGGGCACGGGGAACAGCTCAGTCTCCGACATCGTGGCGCAACGCCTCCCTGCTGGATCGGCCGACCGTCTCGGCGCGGCCGGATTATATACGGTTAGAGCGTAACGGCGACCGACTCGCCCTCGATCGAGACCGGGAGCGGCGTGAGGCTCTCGCCGACGCAGGGGCCGGAGAGGCAGTGGCCGTCCTCGATGCGAAAGAGCGCGCCGTGGGTGGCGCAAAGGATCATGTCCTTCTCGCGGGTGAGGAACTGGTCCGGCACCCAGTCGAGCGGGCCCAGGGTGTGCGGGCACGAGTTCTCGTAGGCCCGCACCGTGTCGCCTGAACGCACCACGAAGACCGAGCGCAACGCGTCGCCCTCACGAAAGTCAAAACCCTTGGAGCCCGGATCGGGAATCTCGTCCAGGCAGCAGAGGATGCGCTGGCTCATGGCTCAGGGCGGCTCGCGCCGCGCAGTGCTCAGGCAGCCTCGCGCTCGACCGTCCGCAGGCTCGCCAGCACCGCGTCGGCCAGGTGATCGATCTCCGCCTCCTCCATCGGCGTCGACAGGCACGCCATGCCGGAGACCGAGGTGACGACGCCGTGGTTGAGCAGCGCGCGGAACAGCCCGTCCAGCTTGCGCGCGCGCCCCTCCGTGCCGGCGCGGTAGACCGCGCGGTAATCGGTGAGCGGCTCGTCGCTCATGTGGAAGAGGATGAGCGAGCCTTCGCCCGTGACCTGCCCGTCTGCGCCTGCGATGCGGAAGGCCTCGCGGAGCTTGGCGCGCGCGTCATCGCCGAGGGCGTTCAGCCGCTCGACGTTCTCAGCTGTGAACATGCACATTGCCGCCACCCCTGCGGCCATGGAGAGCGGATTGGCCGTGAACGTGCCGGACTGCGGGCAGGCGGCCTTGCCCGTGCTGCTGTCGTAGACCGCCATCGCGTCGGCGGTGCCCGCCACCGCGCCGATGGGCAGTCCCCCGCCGATCACCTTGCCGAGGGTGGTGAGGTCCGGCTCGAGCCCGTAGAGAGTCTGGGCGCCGCCCTCGTGCAGGCGGAAGGTGATCACCTCGTCGTCGATGAGCAGCGCGCCGGACGAGCGGCGGAACTCGTGCAGCATCTCGATGTAGGCCGGGCTCATCGGCGCGCCGCCGCAGCGGGCCGGCGCGAGGTCGATCAGCACGGCGGCAAGCTCGTCGGCATGGCGCTCCAGGATCGCGCGGGTCTGTGCCACATCGTTGAAGGGGATGATCACCGCATCCTGCAGCAGCCCGGCGGGTGTGCCCTTGGCGTAGCCCACCGGGCGCGGCCGGTCGGTGCCCCAGCTCTGCGGGTCGGGGTCCAGGCTCGCCTCGGCGTAGTCGTAGGCACCGTGGTAGACGCCCTCGCACTTGGCGATCTTGGGCCGCCCGGTGTAGGCGCGGGCGCCCTTGATGGCGTGCATCACCGCTTCCGTCCCGGTGTTGGTGAAGCGGATGTGCTGGAGCGACGGTGCGCGGCCGCAGATCTGCTCGCCAAGCTCGATCTCGCTCTCGGTCGCGAGCGTGAGCGACATGAAGCGCTCCGCCTGCTTCACCACCGCCTCGACGATGGCCGGGTGCGAGTGGCCGAAGAGCTGCACCGTGTAGTTGTTGATGAAGTCGATCCGCTCCACACCGTCCACGTCTGTGACGCGGCAGCCCTGGGCCTCCCGCGCATAGATCGGATAGGGCGAGAGCTGCGTGAGGCCGCGCGTGCCACCGCCGGGGAACACCGCCCGCGCCCTCTCACCGAGCGCGGCAGAACGCGAGTGCGGATCGGGATACGCCATGGTCGAGACTCCTGAAGGGGGAGCGCCCGCGCCCGAGGACCTGTCACGCAGTCGCCACGCGCGCCCTCCGCGAGCCGGCGCCAGAATGCGCCCATCCCGAGCCGCAGGCAAGCACGCGTGGGCGCAGCGGTGGTACATTTTCTCCCCTTCTGTTACATGCCGATGCCATTGGTGGCGGCCAAGCGAGTGAGCCCTGTGGAATGAGCGACGAGGTTCTCGAGGTCGGCAAGCTGCCGGCGAAATTTCTGGCCGAGGTGTTGGAGACGGGGCGACCGCCGCCGCCGGAGCTTCTTCTGCCGCCCAGAGTTGGCGAAGATGCAGGCGTCGTCGCCGTGCAGCGCGGCGCGCTCGTTGCTGCGAGCGACCCCGTAACGCTCACCGGGCAGGATGTCGGCGCCCACGCGGTGCTGGTGAACGCGAACGATATTGCGGTCATGGGTGCGCGGCCTCGCTGGTTCTTGGCGACGGTGCTGCTGCCCACGGGGGTAACGGCGGACGAGGTGCGTGCGCTCTATCGGCGGATGCACGAGGCGCTGGCCTCGCTCGACGCCGTGCTCGTGGGGGGCCATGTCGAGGTCACCGACGCGGTCCGCCGCACCGTGGTCGTGGGCCACATGATGGGGCTCCGGCAAGACTGCAATTTCGCCAGCACCGCCGCGGTGGAGCCGGGGCACGTGGTGGTTCAGATCGGCCCCGCGCCGGTGGAGGGCGCCGCAGTGCTCGCGGCCGAGGCGCGGACGCAGCTTGAGGGCAAGGTCGCCGCTGCGACTCTGGCCGAAGCCGAGGGCGCGCTGACCGACCCCGGCATCTCGGTGGTGGACGCCGCGCTCCGCGCCACGACCCTCGGGGCTACCGCCATGCACGACCCCACCGAAGGCGGGCTTTCCGCCGGGCTCTACGAGATGGCGGAGACGGCAGGCGTCGGGCTCTCGGTCTCGGCCGACGCGGTGCTCTGGTACGAGCCGGGCCGCATCATGGCGGAGGCGCTCGGGATCGACCCCTGGGGCCTGCTCGCCTCCGGCGCGCTGCTCGCGGCATTTCCCGCCGACTCCGCCGAGGAAGCACTCGCGAGCCTTAGGGCGGAGGGTTTCTCCTGCGCCCCGGTCGCCCGAGCCGTAGAGGGGAGTGGAGTCAGCTTCGAGGAGGGCGGCCAGGTACCGCGCTTTGCCCGCGATGAGGTGATCCGCGTCGGGGGCGCCCCGGAGTAATCTGCGCCGCTCAGGCGGCGCAGTAATCGGCGTCGGTGCTTTCGGCGTTGGAAAGGTCGACGATGCCGGGCGCCTCGCCGCAGAGCGCGCAGGCCGGATCGGGCTTCACCTTGATCTTGCGGAAGACCGCGGCCAGCCCGTCGTAGACGATCAGGCTGCCGGACAGGCTCTCGCCGATTCCCAGCAGCTCCTTCAGCACCTCGGTCGCCTGCAGCGAGCCCATGGAGCCCGCGACGGCGCCCAGGATACCGCCCTCGGCGCAGGAGGGGATCAGCCCCGGCGGTGGCGCCTCGGGGAAGATGCAGCGATAGCAGGGATTATCGCCCCCGAGATGGGCCTTGAAGGTCGCAAGCTGGCCGTCGAAGCGCAGGATCGAGGCTGAGACCAGGGGCGTCTGCGACAAGTAGCAGGCATCGTTGATGAGGAAGCGCGTCGCGAAGTTGTCGCTGCCGTCGGCGACCAGGTCGTAACGCCCGATCAGGTCCATGGCGTTGTCCGGACCCAGCCGCACCGGGTGGCATTCGACCATTACGTCCGGATTGATCCGCGCCACCGTCTCGGCCGCGCTCACGGTCTTGAGATGGCCGATCCGCGCCTCGGTGTGGGCGATCTGACGCTGCAGGTTGGAAAGCGCCACCGCATCGTCGTCGACCACGCCGATGGTGCCGACGCCGGCTGCAGCCAGATAGAGCATGAGGGGCGAGCCGAGCCCGCCGGCACCGACCACCAGCACCTTCGAGTCCAGCAGCTTCTGCTGGCCGAGGCCGCCCACCTCCTGCAGCAGGATGTGGCGGGCGTAACGCTCGAGCTGGCGTTCGTTGAACATGACGTCCTACAGCCCCGCGAAGAGGTCGGTGGAGAGGTAGCGCTCGGCGAAAGAGGGCACGATGACGAGGATGCGCTTGCCCGCCATCTCGTCGCGCGCGCCGACCTGGAGCGCTGCGGCGATGGCGGCGCCGGAGGAGATGCCCACCGGGATGCCCTCCAGCCGCGCCACCCGCCGAGCGGTCTCGATGGCGCTTTCGTCGCTGATCTGGATCAGCTCGTCGATCACCGAGCGGTCGAGCACGCCCGGCACGAAGCCCGCCCCGATGCCCTGAATCTTGTGCGGCCCCGCCGGCGCGCCGGAAAGCACGGCGCTCGCCGCGGGCTCGACCCCGATGAGCTTGAGCGCGGGCAGGCGCGGCCTCAGCACCTGGCCGATGCCGGTCACCGTGCCGCCGGTGCCGACCCCGCAGACGATGGCGTCCAACTCTCCGCCGGTATCGCGCCAGATCTCCTCGGCGGTGGTGATCCGGTGGATCGCCGGGTTGGCCGGGTTCTCGAACTGCTGGAGCATCACGGCGCCGTCGATCTCGTCCACCAGCTCTTCGGCGCGCGCCAAGGCACCGGGAATACCCTTGGCCGCAGGGGTGAGCTCAAGCTCCGCCCCGAGGAAGAGGAGGATGCGGCGTCGCTCGATGGACATGCTCTCCGGCATGGTGAGGATCAGCCGGTAGCCCTTGGCCGCCGCCACGAAGGCCAACGCGATGCCGGTGTTGCCCGAGGTCGGCTCGACCAGCACCGAGCGGCCGGGCTCGATCCTGCCTTCCGCCTCCGCCGCCTCGATCATGGAAACGCCGATGCGGTCCTTGACCGAAGCGAGGGGGTTGAAGAACTCGAGCTTGCCGATGATCTCGGCCACGCAGCCGGCTTCGGCCGGCAGGCGGTTGAAGCGCACCAGCGGGGTCGAGCCGATGGTCTCGGCGATACTGTCGTAGATGCGGCCGCGCACCGCCGGCGGCGGTGCCGTAAGGGCGGGGGCGGCAGCCTCGTCCGGATGGTCTCGTGCCATGGTCCGCTCGGATCACTCGCTCATGCAGCCTTGCGGTCGCCCCGTTACCGCTCAAGCCAGCGCGGATCGCCGAGCAGACGCACTAGTGCGGCCAGCCTCAGCCAGCCGCTCGGCGTGTCACTTGGCGGCTCTCGCGCAGCTGCCCGCCTTGACCTTCGGGGTTGCGCCCTCGTCGAGCACGGTGGACGCAACGTGCGTGGCGTCGGTCTGTTCGAGGCACGACCCGTCCGCGGCGATGGTGCCGGCGCACGACTGAGTCTTGCCGCCTTCCGCCTCGATCGACACCAGCTCAAGCTGATGGTCGTCCGCGCGAACCTCGCCGGCATGGCCCGTGAACGCCGCTACTGCCAAGCCTGCAACGAACATCATGGGCAGCACGGCCCCAACTCCAAACCGAACTCTGCGACTCAACGTCATGCCTGCCCCCCTTCCGTGACCGGGCCGGCGCACGTCGGCGCCGGCAGGGCATTGTGCAATGCGCGCCGAACTCGATCAACGGCGTTCCCTCATGTCCGCGAACCGTCGTCGCTTGTCGGGCCGAGCCCGGTCGAGCCGAAGCCGCCCGCGCCCCTTCCGCTCGGCGGCACCTCACCCTCCACCAGATGCGCCCGGACCACCGGCGCGATCACGAGCTGGGCGATGCGCATGCCGCGCTCGACGACAAATGGGGCGTCGCCCCAATTGACCAGCAGCACGCCGATCTCGCCCCGATAGTCGGAATCGATGGTGCCGGGGGCGTTGAGGACGGTCACGCCGTGTTTGAGCGCGAGGCCAGAGCGCGGCCTGACCTGGCCCTCGAAGCCCTCCGGCAATGCCAGCGCCAGCCCGGTTCCGACCAGGGCGCGCGCGCCCTGCGCTAGTGTGAGCGGGCCTGTTGCAGCGTAGAGGTCGAGGCCGGCGCTGCCGGCGCTGGCGTAGCTGGGGAGCGGCAGGTCGCGACCGTGGTCCAGTCGCTGGACAGTGACCTCGACCGGCGCGCTCATGCCCCCTCTGTGTCTTCTGCGAGCGCCTGCGTGATGCGCTGGACCAGCCGCGCCGCCACTTCGGCCTTGCTCATGCGGGGCCATTGCTCGACCGCCGGCGCCCCGCCGTCCTCGGCGCGCGTGAGGAGGCGCACGAGGTTCTCGTCGTCGCCGAAGACCGCGCCCTCCGCCACTTGGTTGGCGAGAATCCAGTCGCAGCCCTTGGTTGCGAGCTTGGCGGCGGCGTTAGCTTCGACGTCCTCGGTCTCGGCGGCAAAGCCGATCACCAGGCGGGGACGCTTCGAGCCCCCGGCGCTGAGCGAGGCCAAGATGTCCGGGTTCTCCGCGAGTTCCAGGATGAGCCCAGCATCGCCACGGCCCTTGCCCCCTCGGGGCTTCTTGATCTTCTGCTCCTGGGGCGCCGCCGCCCGCCAGTCCGAGACCGCAGCCGCGCAGATGGCGATATCGGCCGGCAGACCTTGCTCGCAGGCAGCCAGCATCTCCTCGGCAGTTTCCACTCGCACGGCCTCGACGCGCTCCGGTGCCGGCTGCTGCGTTGGTCCCGAGACGAGCAGCACATCGGCGCCCGCCTCGGCGCAGGCGGCGGCGATGGCGTGGCCCTGCTTGCCCGAGGAACGATTGCCAAGGAAGCGCACCGGGTCGATGGGCTCGTAGGTCGGCCCGCTGGTGACCAGTACCCGCAGCTCGGCGAGGGGGCCGGCGCGGGCGCCCAGAACGTCGACGATCGCGGCCACGATTTCCGGCACCTCCGCCATCCGGCCGGGGCCGCTCTCGCCCTCCGCCAGCGGGCCGTCGTTTGGCCCGACGAAGCTGACGCCGTCGGCCTCCAGCCGCGCCCGATTGCGCTCGGTCGCCGGGTGCTGCCACATGCGCGTGTTCATGGCGGGCGCCACGAGCACCGGCTTGTCCGACGCGATCAGCGTGGAGGTTGCCAGATCGTCGGCGATGCCGTGAGCCATCCTGGCCATGATGTCGGCGGTCGCGGGCGCCACCACCACGATATCAGCCTCCTGCCCGAGCCTGATGTGAGCGATCTCGCTCTCTGCGGTGAGCGCGAGCGTGTCGGTGTAAACCGTCTGCCCCGCGAGGGTCTCTACCGAGAGCGGGGTGACGAACTCGGCGCCGGCCCGGGTCAGGATGCAGCGCACATGCGCCCCCTTCTCCCGGAGCCGCCGAATCAGGTCGAGGCACTTGTAGGCGGCAATCCCGCCCGCGATCACGAGCAGGATTCGCCTGCCGCGCAATGCCACGGCGTCCGCTCCGCCCCCGTTTCCCGCCTCTTGCATCTGGATACGCTACGAGGGCACTGCGAGCCCGGCAAGAGCCACGCGCGGCGGCGTTCAGGGCCAGCGCACCTCGGGCGGCAGCGACATCAGGATCGCCTCGGTGTTGCCCCCGGTCTCCAGCCCGAAGCGCGTGCCGCGATCGTAGAGCAGGTTGAACTCGACGTAGCGGCCGCGGCGGACGAGCTGGTGCGCGCGTTGTTCCTCGGTCCAGGGCTCTGCCATGCGGCGGCGCACGATTGCGGGATAGAACTCCAGGAAGGCACGACCGACATCCCGGGTGAAGCCGAAATCCGCCTCCCAGTCACCCGTGTTGAGATCGTCGTAGAAGATGCCGCCGACGCCGCGCGCCTCCTCGCGGTGGGGCAAGTAGAAGTAGCGATCGCACCACGCCTTGAAGCGCGGATAGTAGTCCGCGTCGTGGCGTGCGCAGGCTTGGCTGAGTGCGGCGTGAAAGTCCGCCGTATCGCGCTCGTCCGGGTAGGTGGGCGTGAGATCGGTGCCGCCGCCGAACCACCACGTGCTGGTGACGATGTGTCTGGTGTTCATATGCACCGCCGGCACCAGCGGCGAGCGCATGTGGGCCACGACGGAGATGCCGCTCGCCCAGAAGCGGCCGTCGTCTGCAGCGCCCGTCACCTTCTGGCGGAAGCTCTCTGAGAACGTGCCGTGCACGGCAGACACGTTGACGCCCACCTTCTCGAACACCCGACCCCGCATCAACGACATCACGCCACCGCCGCCGCCGGGGCGCTCCCAGGGCCTGCGCTCGAAGCGGCCGGGCCGGGCGCCTGCGGTCTCGGCCTCGTCCTCGATCGCCTCGAAGGCGGCGCAGATCTGGTCCCGCAGCGCCTCGAACCAGGCCCGCACCTGCTCCTGCCGCGCCGCCTCGTCGCCGGTCTCGCTCACGAGAGGCTAATGCTCCCCGCCCGCCGCAGGCGTCAGGTCGTAGTCGTCACCGAGCGAGAGCGCGTCCAGGATCGCCTTGATCCGCGCCCAGGTGGGGCCATCGATGGGGTAGGGACCGCCGGGACCGCAGCCGGCCCGCGCACCGGGGAGGCGCACACCTGCGCTGCCCTCGGCAGACGGCAAGGCCTGCAGACTCGCGACGAACTCCTCCATCATGCGCACGAACTCCGCGCCCATGCCGAGCGCCTGCGGGTCGGCGGCGAGCACGAAGAGGCCGTTGCCCTGGTCCTCGTTCTCGTTGCCGCGGCTCATGCCGGCGCCGGCGAGGGCGCCCGCGAAGGCCTCGACGATCAGGCTCAGCAGGAACCCCTTGTGGCCATCGGCCGCGCCGCCGAGCGGCAGAAGCGAGGCCGCGCGGGGAGTCTCGAAGAAGCCCGCAGGCTCCGTGGTCGGCAGGCCCTCGCGGTCGATCAGCCAGCCTTCCGGCACGGCCTCGTCCTGGTTCGCGGCCATCCTGATCTTGCCCAGCGCCACGACCGAGGTGGAAAGGTCGATCACCAGCGGCGGCTTGCCCGGCGCACGCGGGATGCCGCAGGCGAGCGGGTTGGTGCTGAGGAAGGGCGCCGCGCTGCCGAAGGGCGCCACGCAGGCGCCGCCGCCGGCGTCGTTCACCAGCAGCAGGGTCATCAGGCCTTCCCGTGCCGGCCCACCGACGTAGGCGCCCAGGCGGGCCACGTCGTTGCCGTTGCGCACCGCGGCACAGCCGACGCCTTGCGCCCGCGCCCTGGCGCTGGCCTGCTCCACGGCGAAGACGCAAGAGGCAGGGCCCAGGCAGCGCCGTGCATCGATCATCGCCGCCGCCGCAGTCTCGCGCACCACCACGGGCGCCACCGCCGGCGCGATCATCCCTGCCCTGGTGTCCTCGGCGAAGGTGGGGATGCGCATCACCCCGTGGGAGTGATAGCCCGCGCGGCTCGCCTCCAGCAGGGTCTCGGTCAGCACCGCGCGCTCCTGGGCGGTGAAGCCCAGTGCCCCGAAGATATCCTCGATCAGGGCGCAGACGGTCGATTCCGGCGCGCTTACCCCCGTCTGGGCCATGGCCTCAGCGCTCCGCCACCTTGACCACGAGCTTGCCGAAGTTGCGCCCCTCGAAGAGCATCCCGAGCCCCTCCGGCGCGTTCTCCAGGCCTTCGATCACGTGCTCCCTGTAGGTCATGGGGCCGTCGTCGAGCCACGCCGTGAGCCGCGCGAACGCCTCCGGGTAGCGCTCCAGCCAGTCGAGCACGAGGAAGCCCTCGACCCGCGCCCGGTTGATCAGGATCGAGCGCAGGTGGCTCGGGCCCTGATAGGCCTCGGTCAGCGTGTAGTGGTGGATGTTGCCGCAGACCACCACGCGCGCCTTGAAGGCGAGGCGGTTCATCACCCGGTCGGTCACCGGCCCGCCCACGTTGTCGAAGTAGACATCGATGCCGTCGGGGCAGGCCTCGTCGAGCGCGGCGCCGAGGTCGTTGGCGGTGCGGTAGTTGATCGCGGCGTCGAAGCCCAGCTCCTCGGTGATGTAGGCCGCCTTCTCGTCACTGCCGACCGTGCCGACCACGCGGCAGCCGCCGATCTTGGCGATCTGCCCCACCACCGCGCCGACGGCGCCCGAGGCCGCGGAGACCACCACCGTGTCGCCGGGGCGCGGGCGGCCCACCTCCAGCAGGCCGAAGTACGCGGTGGCGCCGGGCATGCCGAGGATGCCGAGCGCGTAGGAGGGCGGATAGGGAGACTCAGGCAGCACCCGCGCCGTGCCCCGCGAGCAGAGTGCGTATTCCTGCCAGCCGAACATGCCCTCCACCAGGTCGCCTTCCTTGAGGCCCGCGGCCTCGGAGCGCACGACCTCGCCCACCGCGCCGCCTGTCATCACGTCGCCGATGCCGACCGGCGCCGCGTAGGATTTCGCCGCGCTCATGCGGCCTCGCATGTAGGGGTCGAGGGAGAGCGAGAGCACGCGCACCAGCGCCTGGCCGCCGCGGGGCTCGGGCACCGGCTCCTCTGCCAGCGCGAAGTCACTTACCTTCGGCATGCCCTCCGGCCGCGCCGCGAGCGTGATCCGGCGATTGATTGCGGCGTTCATGTCGCTCCCTCCACTGACTTTGGTCCGGGCCGTCGCCCACCTGCCTCTGCCCCCTGCAGGGCGGCGGGGCACTCCAGGCGGCACTGTACCCGCGTCCAAGTCGGTTCGTAATGGCCGCCGCGTCACATTAATCGCGGGATTGCCGGAGATATAGCTGGGTTTGGACGGGCGGTGTGGCGTATTGACCCCACAGGCAAGGGCTGAGTCGCCGCTGCGGCTCATCTTCGAGGACTTCACCGAGGACCTGTACGGGGGCTAGCAGTCTGTCGGACTTTGGGGTCGGATTTCGATTATGAGTGATTTGGCTTTTGTCTGCCGGCGGCGCGATGGGTGTTGGATGAGACGGCGAGGATGGGTTTGGGACGATCGCTGGAACGTCGATTTCCGGCACTAGCGGGCCGTGTCGACGCATTGGCATCGAGAAGTCGGGCCAGGAACGCCGTCACGACGCCATCGACAGCGTGAGCTTGTGCAGGCGCTTGCAGTTGTAGGCCAGCGCCACCAGGGTCCACTCGCCGGCCACCTTGTCGAGGCCGCGCAGCGAGAAGCCGGTGAAACCGAGCACCGCCTTGATGACGCCGAACACCGGCTCGACGGTTTGTTGACGCAGCCTGTACAGCGCCCGGCCCTCTTCGCTATCGAGCTTGGTCGCCATCTCCCAGAGCCAGTCGGCCTTGGCTTCCTTCACCGCCGTCCCGGCCCCGCTCGGGCGGAAGTCGTGGCGCCGCCGCCGGCGCTGCGCAGCCGTCGCCACCAGGGCCTCGATGCCGCTCGCTTCGAGCGCCGCTACCGCCGCACCGTTGGCATAGCCGTTGTCCGCCAGTACCGTCTCGGGCCGGCCCAGTCCGGCCGCGATCGCCTCGATATCTGCTACCAACTCGTTGCGGTCGCTGGCGCAGGTGCTGACCCGGGCGCCCACGATCAGCTGAGAGCCCCCGGCATCCACAACCGCCTGGGCATTGTAGGCTTGGCGGAACTCGTGCCTCTTGCTCTTGCGCATCAGCCGGCTGTCCGGGTCGCTCAGGTTGCTCTGCTCGTCCCCGCGCGGCGTCCCCTCAGGCGGCTTCGGCCGCTTGCCCTTGGCCCGGCCCTTGCGCCCGGCGCGTGCCGCTACCTTGGCCTCGTAGGCCGCCCGCTCCGCCTCCGCGCGCGCCCTGGCCCGGGCCTCGAGACGCCGACGCGCCGCGTCCAAGCGCGCGCACAAAGCCTCCCGCCGCGCGATCTCCCTGGGCAGCGCCTGCGGGTCCTCGCCGGCGCCATCGTCCGCCGCCTCGGCACGCTCCATCAGAGCGGCGATCTCCAGACGCAACTCTTCGATCAGCTCACCCGCCCGGTCATACCTGACCGAGCGATGCTTGCTCGCATTGGCCGCGAACTTGCTGCCGTCCACGCTCATCACCCCCAGCTTCACCAGCTTCAACTCCTTGGCCAGAAGCAGAACCTGAAGAAAGCTCTCGCCCACCGCCGCCAGGTTGTCGCGTCGGAAGGTCGCGATCGTGTCATGATCGGGATGGCTGTTGGCGGCCACGAAGCGCACCCCGATGTCGCGACGGGTCGCGCGCTCGATCCGACGGCTCGAAAAGATCCCGTTGGCATAGCAGTAGATCAACAGCGCCAGCATCATCCGGGGGTGATACTGCGCCGAGCCGGTGCCGCGACGGTTCACCTTGAAGGCGCTCATGTCGACCCGCTCGACCGCCTCGATCACGAAGTGCGCCAGATCATCCTCCGGAATCCAGTCCCGAAGATCGGGCGGAAGCAGAAACGCCTGGTCCCGCCCGCAGTCCACGAACTTGCTCATAGCCAAATTCTAACTGAACATCCCCCCAAAGTCCGACAGACTGCTAGCCCGCATTTCTCACCACGTTTATGGTCTGCGCGACGCTGTCCGGCCGTTTGAATATGAGTGTCGGCCCGTGTCATCGTATGTCGGCGTATGCCGAGTATAGTCCGCGCATAACAACGTCTTGCCGCTTGACACGCGTGAGCCAAGCGCGGCATGCAACGACAGCGTACCGCAAACGTTCTCCGCGGCGTGTTGGACATCTCTTGACATTTTCATGAAGCCTCCGCCATGATTGCGATATGTCAACACGAACTCCGCCTCGAAAGTCCCACATCACTAAGCGCGCCGTCGACGCGCTGAAGCCGGAAGCAAGGCCTTTCATCGCATGGGACGACAGGCTGGTTGGCTTCGGCGTCCGCGTCATGCCCTCGGGCACCAAGTCCTTCATCCTCAACTACCGCCCCGGTCCGGGCGGGCGCAAGGCCCCCAATCGGCGTATCGTCATCGGTCGCTGCGGGGCCATCACCCCCGATCAGGCGAGACGCATGGCCCAGGAGATGCTCGGCCGTGTCGCCGCAGGCGACGATCCCGCCGCAGAACGCGCGAGGGCACGCGCCATGCCCACCCTGCGCCAAGCCTTCGAGGAGTATCTCTCTGCAGGGCCTGCGCGCAAACCCCGCACGCTCGCGGCCTACCGCCTCACTGTGTGCAGGCATCTTGGCTCCTGGCTCGATCGTTCCCTCGACACCATCTCGCGCAAGGACGTCGAGCAGTGCTTCGGCAGGCTCACGGCGGAGGCCGGCTGGGTACAGGCCAACAACGCGGTGAAGATGCTGCATGCGCTCTACCGGCGCCAATGCGTCGACGTGCAGGGTCTTCACAACCCCGTCGAGCAATGGCGCGCGGCGGGCGGGCGGCTCCACCGGGTGCGCCGGCGGCGCATCCCGCCGCCGGCAGAGGTGCTGCCCTGCTGGCACAGGGGCATTGAAGAAGCCGTGCGCAATCCGGTGGCGCGCGACGCCTTCCGCTTCGGCCTTTACACGGGCATGCGCCGGGCCGAGGTGTTCGGGCTGCGCTGGTCGCAGGTGGATCTTGGGGCATCGACGCTGAGGGTGGACGAGACCAAGAGCGGCGAGCCGCTGGAGCTTCCGCTCACGCGCCAGCTCGGCGCGATCCTCGAGCGCCGCCGTGCGGAGCGGGATCGCTATCCCGAGCGCAGCCGGGCGTGGGTGTTCCCGTCCGCAAAGAGCCGGTCGGGGCGGATGGACAGCAGCATGCAGCACCTGAACGCGCGCATCGGCGAGGCGGGGGGAGCGAAGTTCTGGTTTCACGCGCTTCGCAACTGCTTCATCACCGTTGCCGACCGTGAGCTGATGCTGCCCACGAACCTGACCAAGCGTCTGGTCAACCACGCGCGTCCGCAGGACGTGACCGAGGGCTATGCGGCGGACTGGACGATGGCGCAGTTGCGCGAGAGCGCGCAGCGCATCGCCGATCGCATCGACGCGCTGGCAGGCGCATGAGCCCGGGCAGTCGGTGCCGCACATGGTGAGCGGGGATGTGCGTGGTGAGCGCAAGTCGTCCCGGAGGCACTCACCGGCGGTGAGCGACGCGGGAGGCATGGAGTGCTTCGGCGGCGGTGGCCGTCACGGGCGCGCCAACGGTTTGCCGACAGAGACCGGCAAGCGCACCGCGCGCATCAGGCTTACGATCTGCGCGGATAGCGCCGCCGCGCTCAAGCCCGCCTCCAAGCCTTACATCGCGTGGGACGATCGGCTCACCGGCTTCGGTGTCCGCGTGCTGCCGACGGGGACGAAGTCCTACATCCTCAACTACCGGCCCGGCGGCGGACGCGGGGCGCCCAACCGGCGCCTGGTTCTCGGGCGCTGCGAGAACACCACGGCAGACGAAGCGAGGCACGTGGCCGAAGACACTCTTGCGCGCATCGCCGCCGGCGCGGACCCGGCCGCGGAGCGTGCCCATGCGCGGGCGCTGCGCGCCGTGCCCACCCTGGGCGAGGCCCTGGAGGCGTATCTGACTGCGGGACACGCGCCGACGGCCCGCAAGGCGGCGGTCTACCGCAAGGCCGTCCACCGCCATTTGGGTTGCTGGCTTGAGCGCCGTCTCGACACGATTACGCACGAGGACGTGGAGCGCTGCTTCGCCCGCCTCACCGCAGAAGCCGGATGGATGCCGGCCAACAACGCGGTCAGGGTGCTGGGTGCCCTTTACCGACATCAATGCGCCGGCATCGATGTCCTGCACGACCCGGTGGAGCGGTGGCGGTCTGCGGGCGGGCGGCTCCACCGGCAGCGCCGTCGCCATATTGCCCCGCCGGCGGAAGTTCTGCCCTGCTGGCGAAGGGGTATCGAGAAAGCGGTGCGCAACCCGGTGGCGCGCGACGTCATTCGCCTCGGCCTCTACACCGGCTTGGGCCGAGAGGCGGTGCTGGGGCTGAGCTGGGCGCAGGTTGACATGGACGCGATGACGCTGACGGTCGAGGCGGCCGGGAGCGACACGCCCCTGGCGGTGCCACTGGCCCGACAGCCGGGGGCTATCCTCGAGAGGCGCATGCACGAACGGGCGCGCTATTCCGAGCACACGTGGGCGCGTGTGTTTCCGTCGGAGGCCGGCCCCTCGGGCCGGCTTCATCGTCTGCAGCACCTGAACGGGCGGATCGGCGAAGCGGGAGGAGCGCGGTTCTGGTTCGACGCGCTGCACAGGAACTTCATTGCCGTGGCGGAGGACGAGCTTGAGTTGCCTGCCGGATTGGCTGCGCGCCTGGCCGGCTGTGACGGGCTGCAGTACGCTGCCCGTGGCGGTGCGGCGGAGTGGTCCATGGAGGAGTTGCGCGATAGCGCGCAGCGCATCGCCGATCGCATCGACGAACTGGAGGAGTCCTGACGAACGCCGCTGCGGACATGCCTGCCGAGTGTATTTGCGGTAGACCGGGTGGAGGACGACACGGAATTCGTTCCAGGCGTCGCGACCCAGGTACGGACCGTCACGGACGATGGACAGCAACAATCCAGGGCAAACGAAAAAGGGCGTCAATCTAGTCAAGAAATAGCGACATGACCGTCGCTACATCTATACAGATATCTTGATCAGATCCTCGATCCTTGATATTGTTCCTCCATCATGGCCGACACTGAACCACTTCCAACATCACGAACCGGCCTCTGGGCCGATTCCGCTGTGTACGCTAAGTACGGTGAGGCCGCTGTAGCAGGTTTTCAGGCGGTTCCCGATCTTCTCCTAAGAAATCAGGCCAAGCTGAACCTGTCGCCCACTAATTTGGTCGTGCTCCTCAACGTACTCATGCATTGGTGGTACCCTGAAAAAAAGGGGAATTATATCTCTGACTAAGTACGAACATCGTGACGCCGCAAGAGCTGAGCAGCGAGTAATAGCGACGTCATATAAGGCGGTGCCGTGAGGGTGGAGGCATCAAACAGAATTAGATTCAAACCACATTGAATCGATCTGGTCGATGACGTAACAAGAACATCGTGCGCTTATGCCAGAAGCTGATGTGCACCATTTTCTTCGTACGTCCCCAAGCACGCCTCACTTCGTTGTCGCAATCGGCTTCGAGGGCGTAGAAGAGTGGTGGTTCATCCTTCTCGATTTGGAGTCGAGTTGCAGTCCAGCGTTCCAGATGCTCCTGTGAGTGTTCTTGAGTCCGTATAGCCTGCATCAAGTCGCTAAAGCGACCATGCAACGGGTGGTGATCCCGCCCTTGATGCGAAGGCGCCCACACCAGATTGATGGCAGCAATAACTGCTGCTGCTGCGACCGCGTATTGCGGTCGCTCGGTCAGAGCGCCGCCACCCGTCACGATGATCAGAAACATAAAGATACGATGTGCAGTGTCGTAGAAGCCTCGCATCCGCTGGTGGTACCGCAGCGATTTATCCACCCGAAAAGCCAACGCATCAACTTCTAGAGCGGCAGTAGTGGCCATGATCCTAGTCGTCTGGTCCAGGACCCGGCCGCTGCGTGGGAATGGACGCCGGGACGTCGCGTCCTGGAGACCGTTCGTTGGGGGAGGGGCGAGGCTCCTCCCTACGCGGGGGAGGTTCCCGACGCGGAGGTTCCCGACGCGGAGGTTCCCGACGGGAAGGCGGCTTGGCCGGCGGCTGGGTCGGCTTCTTTGTCATTATCGAACATCCCACAACGATAGGAACAGCTACCATAACGTACAGACGGGAGTATAGCACACGCGGGTTATCGGGTGGGGGCCACATTAGTGCCGCGTGCAGTAACCACCAACCGCCGCAGGTCTCGGCACGTCGAGAGCGTGTAGCCGCAGCGGCGCTCGACGACGACGTGGCAGTAAAGCACGCGTTCGGGGGCTGGCGCCTTGGCCTAGTGGCAGTGGTAGTCGCCGGTCTGGCGGTTCGTGTGGCAGCCGATCGCATTGGTGCCGCTACAGCATCATAACGGTAGGAACCTCGGAATCACGACACTAGTGCTTAGTCAGGTATGTAATTCCCAAGAAAAGCCCTTCCCTCGATCAACGACGATCGCGAAGAGGATGGGGCTGAGTTCCCGCGCCGTTCAGCGCTCGCTACAGCACTTGCAGGAGCTCGGACTTCTCGCACGCGAGAGGTCCGACGACGGTCGCACCTACCTAGATCCCGAGCCGCTCGTCGCGAAGCTCGAAGGACTCGCGAAGGACGACATCGACTACGAAATTCGGCGTCGCGGGCGACCGCGTATCGAACAACCAGATAGAGAAGGGGAGCCGGGTCCAAACCAGCTCCCCGGGGGGCACAGTCCAGAGACGCCCTTCTAGCCTTCCACAGCTAGGAGGTTCGGGTCGCGCGCCCCATCTCTCGGCCCCGGCGCTTCTGCGTCGGGGCCAACTCATGCCGTTAACGCTCGGTGTCCGACGATCCTACAAGCAGAGCCTGCTTAGAGCCAGCGCGGACTCTCTCGGCTCGTGTCCGGCTCGTGTCCGCTCCCGGATTGGCGCCCGATCGTGTCTACGGATCGAGGAACGTGCGCAGCCGGCGCGCTCGGGAGGGGAGCTTCAACTTCCGCAAGGCCTTGGCCTCGATCTGCCGGATGCGCTCGCGCGTCACCGAGAACTGCTGGCCAACCTCTTCGAGCGTGTGGTCGGCCTCGATCCCGATTCCGAAGCGCATGCGCAGTACCCGCTCCTCCCTCGGTGCGAGGCTCTCCAGTGCACGTCCGATGGCCGACCGCAGGTCGGATCCGATCGCGGCATCGAGAGGCTGAACCCCATCCTCGTCCTCGATCAGGTCACCAAGGTTAAGGTCTCCGTCGTCGGACAGCGGCGCCTCAAGGCTGACAGGGGCGGCACCTGCTGACATCGCATCCAGTGCCTGCTTGACCTTGACGAGCGGCAAACGCATCTGCTCCGCGAGTTCTTCCGGCGCAGGTTCCCGCCCGAGATCCTGCCGCAATAGCCAGGACGCGCGCTTCACCTTCGTGACCGCCTCTACCATGTGAACCGGGACCCGAATCGTGCGTGCGGTGTCCGC
This sequence comes from Alphaproteobacteria bacterium, assembly GCA_965207055.1. Classification (GTDB taxonomy): domain Bacteria; phylum Pseudomonadota; class Alphaproteobacteria; order UBA828; family UBA828; genus WTGU01. The sequence continues at coordinate 576,035 of CBDBLP010000003.1, forward strand.
GATCGCGCGTGAGATCGACTGGCGGATCCACCAGGTCGCGTAGGTGGAGAACTTGTAGCCCCGGCGGTGGTCGAACTTCTCCACCGCCTTCATGAGCCCGGTGTTCCCCTCCTGGATCAGGTCGGGAAGGGCAAGTCCCCGGTTCTGGTATTTCTTGGCGATCGAGACCACGAGGCGGAGGTTGCACTCGATCAGCTCGTCCGTGGCCTGTCGCGCCTCTCGCTCGCCCCGGAGCACCGTAGCGGCGATGCTCCTGAGCTCGACCGGCTCCATCTCGGTCTCGCGGGCCAGCGCGAGAATGTCCCGGCGCAGTGCCAGGACTTGCGTGCGCTTCCCGGAGGTCACGGCCTTCCACCCCTTGCCGCGCAGGCGGCCCACGCGCGACAGCCAGCCTGTCTCCAGCTCACGCCCCCCGTGCTGCTCAAGGAACGCTTCGCGCGACACGCCGCACTCGATCGCCAGCCGCAGGAGGGCGCCCTCGCAGTGCCGAAGGCGCTCGCCGGTCTGCCTCAAGTCTTCCGCCAGCGTCGCGACGCGATCCGGCGCCAGCCGAATCCTGCCCATGGACGCCGCGAGCTCGCGTCTCAACTCGGTCCGTCTCCTTGTCTGCCAAGGCGTCAGCCCCCGGTTACTGCGGGCAAGCTCGATCCTCTGTGCCTGGAGACGGCGAAGCTTCGGGTAAGCCGCCGCGATCCGGCCAAGGGCCTCCATGGCGGCGGCGTGGATCGCCGCCTCCATCTCCGACGGCAGAGGCTTGCCGGCCTCGCCGTCTTCCACTTGACCCGGCGCCACATCGTCCGTGTGACTGCCGCCGCCCGCGCGGTCGAGGCCGAACGTCGCCTCGACGTCGATCACGTCCCGCAGCGCCAGCGCGCCGGCGAGAATCTCGCCGTACCATGCGCTGAGAGCACGAATGGCCGGCAGGCTCTCGCCGAGACCCCCCAGCACGGCCCTTTGCCCCGCTTCGATCCGCCGCGCCAGCCCGACCTCGCCTTCGCGGGTGAGAAGGGGACGGCGGCCCAAGTCCCGCATATACAGCGTCATGGGGTCGTCAGTGCGCCCACGGTCGTCCTCGTCGGTTTCGGGCGAAGCAGCGGACGGCGTCCCCACCGACGGGCGTTCAACGGTTTCTTCCCCCTCGTTCTTGCCCTCCCGCCCCGGCTCGTCGTCCTCCAGCACGGCGATGCCCACTTCGGACAGGGCCGTCATCGCATCATCGATGCGGTCGGCGTCGGTCTCATTGGGGGGAAGCACACTGTCGATCTCGCCACGGGTGAGGTAGCCGCGCGCCCGGCCGCGCGCGATCATCACCACTGTCGACGAGGTCGTATCGTCGAGGATGCGCACCCCGGTGGCCTCGCTGCTCACGGACACAGCCGTCTCGGCCTCGTCCGGCATGGCTGTCGAGGAGCCCGAATCCGTCATCGGCACTGTTTGTCACGCAGGGCAGGGAGCCGGCCAGCAAAATCCGTCGCTCGCGGATGCGGGCCGGCAAGACCGCACCGGCCAGGCCGGTGCCCGGTGTTTCGTAGCGTGGGAGTTCGTTGCATCGCAGTCCTCGGGTGTCGGCCATCGGGCCTGTTCACCGCTGCCTTCCCGGCACTCACGACAGCCCCGACCGGCCCAGCCGGCATCGCCACCGCAGTAGCCGTCACATGCGCTTGAGGGTCCACACCACCTTGCCGACGATGTGGGCGTCCTCGACAAGGCAGGTGTAGGGCTCGTAGCCGGGATTGGCCGAGAGCAGGCGGAGCCTGGGCGGCTCGCTTCCGGGGATCGCCTCGACGCGCTTCACCACGAGGCCGTTGCCGTCCCAGAGCACGAAGAGCTCTCCGGTATCGGGACGGCGGCGGCCGGTATCCACGAGCAGGCGATCTCCCTCGCGCATCTCCGGCTCCATGGACTCGCCGCGGACCATGAGGATGCGCAGATCCTCCGGGCGAGCGTGGCCCTCGTGGCGGATCATGCTCTCGGGAATCTGCCAGCTTGCCCTCTCCTGCGCGAACTCCTCCGCGATCGCTCCCGGTCCCGCAGCGGCCTCGACCTCCATCTCGGGGATGACGGCCATGCCGGGAGCGGGGGAGCGGCTGCCGGTCCTGGGATTCTTTTTCTTTCGGGGCTTGGGCGGAGGGATCTCGGCATGGCGCAGGATTTCGGGATCGCAGTCGAGGATCTCGCCGAGCCTGGCGCTGTCCTGGTGCGAGAGGACGCGAGGCATGCCGCGGGCGAGATACTGCTGGAGGTAGGTCTTGTTCCTGCCTAGGGCAAGCGATGCGTCTGCGAGGGAGACGCCTCGCTTCCACAACATGTGTCGAAGATTTTTTCGGGCTGTATCGGGCTGCATGGGGCTCTCTCGTACGTTTGCCGCAGGGTGCAGGATATAACCGACCTAAACCTGTTGTCTACATGAAAAGTTGCCTCTATGTTCCCGACCATGACGAACCTAGACCAACTCCTCAGGCACGCAATCCACGCCTACCTCGAAAGCAACCGCGTCAGCGGGCGGCGCTTCGGCAAGGAGGCGCTCAACGATCCCGGCTTCGTCGCCTCGCTCAAGCACGGGCGCAAGCTCAGGCTCGACACCGCCGACACGCTGCTCGCGCACATGGGGCTCGAGCCCATCGGACCGGCCTTCGAGCGGGAGGTAAAGGCCTTTCTCGATGCCGGCTGCGCCAAGCCCTACGTGCTCGGCAAGGAGGCTGCGAATGACAGGTCCTTCCTGGCGCGCCTGCACGACGAGGACTCTACGTTCTACCTGGAAACGGTCGAGAACGTTCACGTCTGGATGTGGGCGCATGCCGACGACGCTGCAGCGCCGGCGATGGGCAAGGCGATCTCGGACGTGCCCTTTTTGAAGGACATCGGCGAGGAGGACGGGGCCGGGCAGAAGGGAGGGAGCGGCATGGGCCGCAACGGCGGCAACCCCTTCATGAGCTGCCGCAAGGCGGGGGCTTACCTGGGGCTGAGCCCGCGCACGCTGGAACGCATGCGCGAGGAGAAGGTAGGGCCATCCTACCACCGCTTCGGGCAGCGCATTCTCTACCTGAAGTGGGATCTCGACAAATGGGCAGCGAAGCACCGCATCGACCTGGACGATCCCGAGGACGACGACGATCGGAGGAAGCCGTGATGGCTGGCAGGATCTGCTCGACGGCCTTGCACGGCACTATCGCCGCACGGGTCGGCACGGTGCGTCTGCTCCACCGTTCCTGCTGTCCGGCATCCGGTACGAAGGCACCCGGCGCCGGTGCGCCCCCCTTTCTTGCCGGAGCAGCTCTGATGGGCGCGGGTGCTGTGTTGAGATCGTGCGCTGCCCTTGGTTCCGCGCTGATGCTCTCGGCTGTCGTTGCCCTTTCCGGCTGCGGGCTCACGGCCGTGGAGGACGCACGCGACGAAGCGCATGCGGTGGCACAGGAAACTGCGGCGGCGCGCGCGGGCGTGTCGGCCGAGCCCGGCTACGTGACCGTGCGCCTCCTTGACCGTCCCTGGGTGGGTCTGGAGCCGATTGAAGAAGACAGGGCCAGGCTGCCCGAGCGCCTGCTCACCCAAGACGCGGTGACCCTGCCGCTGGCCGGCGCGCATGACGACGCGGTGCTGGCGGCCCGCATCGAGGCGGCCAGCGGTATCCCCGTGCGCTTCGTCGGCGCCGCCCGTGACGATACGGACACCTCCTTTGCCACCACCGACTTGCTGGTGCCGAACGGCGCCGTCTGGACCGGCCCGCTGGACCGGCTGCTGGACGCCTGGACGGAAGCCGCCGGCCACGAGTGGCATTTCGATCCCGATGCGGGCCGCATCGAGGTCGTGCGCCGGCTGACTGCCGTGTTCCGGGTCAACGCGCTGGCCGGCACCGAGCGCCACGGCGCCTCGTCGTCGACCCAGGACCAGGCCGGCGAGGACGGATCGAGCAGCCTCAGCGCACAGTCCATCGAGAGCGAGACCGTCTACGACCCCTGGCCCGAGATCGAAGAGCAGATCGCAGGCCTGGTGGGCGAGGAGACCAGGGTCACCGTCTCTCCCGCGAGCGCGTCGGTGACGGTGAGCGGCGCGCCTGCGGACGTGCGCAAGGTGCGCGGGTACCTCGCCTGGCTCAACCGCGAGGTGCTGCGCCCGGTGACGCTCAGCGTCCACCTCTATGCGGTGCGCTTCGAGCGCGAGAGCGACCATGGCGTCGATCTCTCGCTCAGCGAGGTGCTGGACTCGTCCGTCGGTCTCGCGGTGGCGGGCGATACCGTGTCGGTAATCAGGCCCGCAGACGCCGGGAGCGCCGGGGACACCCTGGCTGCAGCGGTCCGGGCGCTCAGCCGGGCGGGCACGGTATCGAGAGTGTTGTCCGCGGATATCCCCTCGCTCAACGGCAAGCCGGCGCAGTTCCTGGAGCTCACCAACGAGGCCTACCTCAAGGAGCTCAGGACCACGGCGGGCGAGGGGGTTGCGCAGACCGAGCTGGTGCCGGGCACGGTGTCGTCGGGGTTCGCTCTCTCCTATCTCGCGCGCATCACCGGCCCGGACGAGGTTCTGGTGCGTCTCAACGCCAGTCTCAGGGACCGCCCGCGCTTTACCACCTTCACCACGGACGGTCACACCATCCAGCTTCCGGCCTACGGCGGGCGCGCGGTGCAGGTGACCCGGAAGATCGCGCATGGCGAGACCCTGATGGTGACGGGGTTCAGCGACCGGGGCGCGGTGTCGGACCGTCAGGGCAGCATCGACGCGGACGTGCCCGCTCCTCTCGGCGGGCGCAGCGCGCGGCTGGTGCGCGAGGAACGGGTGCTGCTGATCGCGGCCGAGGTCGGCGCGCCGCTCGGCATCACGCATGTGCACGGGGTCGAGCTGGACCGAGGCGAGTCCCTGCCCCGGGGAGACTATCCGTGAGCGTGCTGACCGTAGGCGGGCGCCGCTTTGCGGCCGGGCTCTACTGGCTGGAGCGCGGCGGGACGGCCTCGGTGGCGCGGAATGCGCGGTCCTTCAAACGTCCCTGGCACGTTCACTGGGGCGGGCAGACAGGCTACGCGGCGGACGAGGAGAGCCCGCAGGCATGCCCGAGTCTCGCGGCATCGCTGCAGGCGCATATCGCCGCAGGGGAACTCCCTGGTACCCCCACCTGGATGGCGCTGGTGGAGGCCGACGACGGCCGTGTTGCGCTGGTGAAGGCGCGGGACGGGGCTTTCCTCGCCGACGGGGACGAGGTGTTCTCCGAGCGGGCGGCGGCGCTGGATGCGTTCGAGCGCTCGCGCGGCGTACCGGGGCGTTCCCCCGTGCCGGGGAGTTCACCTGGACCGGGGCGTTCCCCCGGACCGGGGAGTTCCCCCGTGGGCTGGGCGCTCCATGCGACCCCGGGGCTGGTGGAGGGCGAGGCCGGCGAGGTCACGGAGATCGACCCCGCGTCGCTTGTGGACGATCCCGCCATGCGCCTCGCTTCGGCCCCGCTCTCGATGCTCGGCCTTCCCAAGGTGGGACGCTTCCTGGCGCTGGCTGTCATGTTAGCTGGCGGCGCCTTCGTGTGGACGCAGCGCGAGACGCTGTGGACCCTCATCGCAGGGCCCGAGCGGGTGGTGGAGGCGGAGCAGGAGCCTGTGGAGCCGCCGGTGACGGCGGCGCTGGACGCGGCCGCACTGCTCGCGGGCTGCCGGCAGGCGCTGATGGCGCACCCGCCCTACATGCCGGCATGGCGCACGGAGCGCATCTCATGCGAGGGCCGCTTCGCGGATCTCGCACTCATCGGCGTGCGCCCTGAGCTCGAGGACCGGGCGGTGCTCACGGTGGGCTGGCGCCTGGGTTCGGGTCGTCCCGAGCCCATTCACAGGCGCATCGCAGAGGCGCACCTCTCACACTGGTACGCGGCCTCGGTCACCGGGGACCGGGCGTGGGCGGCGATGCCGCTCGCGCCGGTGCTGCGGCTTTCCGATGAACCAGGGAGTTTCCCTCCCTCCCTGCTGGAGTTCCGCGAGGCGGTGGATCGCCAATTCGGCGCCCGCGGCACCCGCATCGAATATCCCATGCAGGGCGACGGCATTGAGCTGCGCATCGCGACCGGACGCGTACCCTTCCGGCTGGCAGAGGCCATCGCAGCCGTGCCCGGGCTGGAGCTCGTGCGTCTCACCCGGGACAGCGCCGGCGAGTGGCTACTCGAAGGGCGGCGTGCGGCACCGCTCTCAATGCAGCGCGAGCGCTTCGAGCAGGTGGCCCGGCCGCTGATCGGATCGGCGGCGGGGCCGGAAGGCCCGGCCGGTGCCGAAGTCACGGGCTCAATCGACGGCGCGCCCGCCGGCACGACCGGCGCCGCGCTCAACCGCACGGACAGCAACGGAGGTTCCGGATCATGAGCAAGGGAGCGCAAGGCGCCCGGCGGCATCTGCAGACGGGAGAACTCCGCGGCACACGCTTCATGGCGGGCGCGAGCGCGTTCGCCATGGGGATTGCCATTCACGCAGCGGTGTCGGGGGTGCTGGCGCCGATGTCGGCAGCACCGGCAGCCGCGCAGGAGGGCGAGACGGTCTACCGGCAGGAGGCGCTGGCCCATGCGAGGGCCATCTCCGAAGCCTGGCGGCGCCTCGAGGATCACATCCTGCGGCGCTCGGTAGCGCCTACGCGCTGGAGCGGCTCGGTGCCGCCGGCCGCCACCGGCTGGCTGGATGCCTGGACGGAGCGCGGTGTCCGCGCCCGCTACTGCGGTAACACCCTGCTGGTCTACATGGAGCCCGAGGTCCTCAAGGGCGTGGGCCGCGATCAGCGCTCGGTGCAGGTGGCGCCCCACCTCTATGCCAGCCAGGGGAACGCCCTGGCAGGCGGTCTCGCTGCCCTGCACTGGCTCACGGGTGCCTCAGGCACAAGCGCAGCCGAAGGAACCGCGGGGCGGCCTGACGTGGCCTTGCCGGCATGCCTCTCCGATTCGTCCTTCGGCGCTCCCCTTCCCTCGGGGCGGGTGGCGCTCGCAGGCACGGTGCGCGACCCGCACCTCGATCTGCGCGAGCGTGTCTCCCACGAACGCACCGTGGAGGACTGCCCCGCCGGTACCCACGGCGGGGGCCGCACCATGACCCGGGAGATGCGGCAGACACACGACGGCCGGGGCGATGCGGTGGGCGATCCCGTCATGGGGTCCTGGCAGGTGTCGATCGACGACTGCCGCGCCGACTACAGCGAGTGGGAGCACTACACCCTGGAGTGCAGCTGGCTCGCAGGCCCGCCGCACGACCGGGAGATGACCGGGCAGGAGATCTGGCGCCGGGAGAAGACGGTGACGGCCGCCGGGGTCTCGTGGGGCACGCCGGAGTTCGTCTCGACGAGCTGCTGGGAGGGGCAGGCGCCGGCGCTCCCGCAGGCCGAGGTATCCGAGACGGTGCGGACCGAGACCTTCGGCCAGGCCTGCCCTGCGGGTTATTCGGGCACGGTCGTGCTGACCCGGACGGTGACGACGCGGTCTACGACGTGGCCCTGGGATGCGCAGCCGACCTTGCAGGACATCCCCGGTAACTGGATCTCGGACGAGAGCGGGTGCAGCCGGGTGGTGCCGCCTGTCACCGAGCCTCCCGATGACGAGCCGGACGGGGAGAACCCCGATGACGAGGAGGATCCGGAGTCTCCTGACAGGAAGCCCGATCCCGATGTCCGCGATGACGAACCCGATCCCGAGACCCCTGACGAGAAGCCGGAACCCAGGACACCGCGGATCACGCCTGGCGGCCCGGCTGGTACGGGCACGGGCGGTCCGGGCACCGGCACCTGCGGTCCGTCGCCCGGCGAGGGCTCGGACGGCCCCGGCGACGGCACCTGCTCGGGGCCGGGCGTGGGTCCCGGTGCCGGCAACGGTGGCGGCGGTTGCTTCCTCACCGAGGCGGTGGTGGGCAAGCGGGGCATGGAGGCCGACGACGGCCCGACGCTGACCGCGCTCCGGGCCTTCCGCGACGGCTACATGCAGGAGACTGCCGAAAGGCGGGCGCTGGTGGAGCGCTATTACGAGATCGCGCCCCGGATCGTCGCGGCCATTCCAGGCGGCCATGAGGACTGGGCCTGGATCGGCGAGCGCGTCGATGTCGCCGTGGCGGCGATCGACGCCGGCGATCGGGACATGGCCTTCGGCATCTACGTGGACATGGTCCGGCACCTGGAATGGCTCTGGCTGGGGCCGGTGCCGGGAGAGGCGGCATGAGTGTTCGTCGTACAGGCATGGCGCTTGCGGTCTTCGCCGCGGTCGCGACCGTCACAGGTGGCGCGGCGGCCGAACCTCCGAACTACAGCTCCCACGACGCCGCATTCTTCTCGGACCTGCTTTCGGACCGGGTGTGGCTCTTCGAGCGGCCCGCGTCGGCGCGGGCGGAAGATCGGGGCGTAGTCTGGGGCATTCACCATGCGGCCGACGGCACGGCACGGGCATGCATCCACCTCGACGGAGCCTGGCAGGCGCGCGTCGACCGCTGGCGGGTGGTTCCCTCGTCCCGCTTCCGGGCTCTCTACAACTATCACCGCGCCGGGACCGAGCCCGATCCGGGCCAGGTGAAGGGCCATGTGCCCATCTTCTACGACCCCGAGACCGGCCGGCTGCATAGCGAGAGCGTCGGGGAGAGCGCCTGGTTCGTGCTCTCGCTCGGCTGGGTGCAGGAGAGCTGGCCGCAGGCGCTGAAGGAAGCCTGCCCCGGCCTTGAACTTCCCGCCGGCCTTCCGGTCAACGAGCGCCAGACCTCGAGTGTGATGGAACTGACCGTGGCCCAGGACCCGGGCGCCGCCGTACACGCCCATCCCGGCTCGGAGTTGAGGGCGCCCGGCTCGACCGGCCTGGCGATGGCGGCAGGCGCACCGACGGTGACGGCGGCCGAGCTCATGCGCTTCCTCGCCGCCAACGACGGCCATGTCCTGGAGACACCCGCAGGCACCCGGATGGTGCTGGTGCTTGGGGCGGAGCGGGACGAGCTCTGGCGTCTTGATGCCGACGGGAACGTGGCCGACACCGCCGTTCTGCTGCCGACGACGGACGGCACCGGAATCGCGGCGCAGTGGGAGCGCCTGCCGCGCCGGCTGGAGTACCGGCTGGGCGACCCCTTCCCGCTGCAGCCGACCGGCGAGCGCTATGGCGCGATGAGGTTCACGGACCGCCTGGTCGCCGCGGGCCGGCCGGTCGCGCTCCCGTTGGGAGATCGGGGCGATATCGCCCTGCGCTTCCACAAGGGCGGCACGGTGACGGCGGAGGACGCGCATGGCGGCGAGATTGCCGGCCGCTGGCGCTGGTCGCGGGGCCAACTCCACGTCTCGCTTGACGGCATGGCGGAGACGCTGGCCTGGCCCTGGAGCGATCTGGCCCGGCATGTCGGCGCCGTCCCGGATGCTCCCGGCGGCGCAGCGGAGTGAGCGGACGATGAGCATTCCCGTTCTCCGCTTCGCCTCGCCTGCCGTCATCCTTGCGGCCGCCGCCCTCTCGGCGGGCAGTGCTGTTGCGGGCGACCCGCTGCCCTTGCCGGAAGGGTTCGTGGAACTCGCGGAACCGGCCTCCGGCACAGCGGAGACCGTCGAGACGGACACAGGCGCTGGATCTGCCGCATCCGTGCCCGATGCGGAAGCGAACCGGTTCACGGGGAGCCGGACGAGTGGCGATGGGGAGGCGCCACCGGCGAGTCGCCTGCTTCGCTCCCTGGGTGAATGGGCCGAGCGAACGGCCCCGGCGTCGCCGGCAGCATCGGCGGAGAGCGCTTCTCCCAATACCGCTCTTGCAACCGACCCGGCACGGATCGGAGGAGAAACAGGGAGTTCCCCTGCACCAGGGAGTTCCCCCGTACCGGGGAGTTCCCCCGTCTTGCACGGCTGTCCGCGCGCGCTGCTGGGCGCTCTGCTCGCGAGTGCGGCAGAGGCGGACGACGCGGCCTCGGCGCTGGCGATCGAGCGCGAGACGCTGGCGCTCTGCCGCGAGCGGCAGGAGATCGTCAACGGCATCGTGGCCCTGGAGGGCGAGCTGCAGGGCCTTCTGGCCGAAGCGCAAGGCGAGGCCGGAGTGCCCGGCTCCGGGGCAGGCACGGCAGGCGTCGCGGAAACCCCCATAGTTAAGGTGTCGGCGCCGGTACGCGTGATCGAGATGCCCACCCCACCGCCGGTACGCGCGGAGGCAGCGGACCCGGAAGACTCGGTCACACAGTCGGCACCGCAGCCCCCGGTCTACAGCTGGTTCTCGATCATCGGCACGGCGGGCGACCTGCGGGCCGGCATCGGCGACGGCGAGGGTGTCTGGTTCGTGCACGAGGGCGACCGCCTCCCCGGCGAGGTCCTCATAACAGGGATCGCGACCAAGCCGCCGGGCGTGCGCATCGGCGGCGCCGGGGAGGCCTCTCTACCCTACCGGCCCCGCTCCATTGACGCGAGCATTCCATCGAGCGGAAACGCCGATCCCAACGGGCACGTTGCCGGAGAGGGACGGTGAAGCGCTCAGCGGCATCTTGGCTGGGCGTGGGCGCGCGCCGTCCGGCTTCGGAAGAGCCTGGCGCCCTGATCCGTCACCCCGCCATGGACGAGTGGGTGAGGCGCGTCTGCGCCGTCCATGCCGACGGCCGCTGCCTCATCGCGGAAGGCTACGAGAGCGACCGCAGACTGCGCGCAGCCCTCATGGAGCTCCGCCGCACCAGGGGAATGCCCGACCGGCTGATCGAGCGCACCGCCAGCCTCGACGAGATCACCGCCTGCTGGCGCAAGGACGCGCATGCGGCGGCAGGCGGCGAGGCCCCTGCTGCGCACAAGGTGCGCACCCTCTTCGAGGAGGCCGCCGCAGCCAGGGCCAGCGACGTCGTCTTCGAGAACGACGGCGGGCTCTGCCGCGTCCACGGCATCGTCAACGACCGCAAGCTCCAGCTCGCTGCGCCCATGCCTGCCGACGAGGGCCGCGAGGTCATGGGCTTCCTCTTCCACTGCAAGGACGAAGGCTCCGCACAGACCTCCTACCAGAGAAGCGCCTTCCAGGGTTTCTCGGTTCGTGCCGGCGGCCAGGTGCCGCTGCCCGCCACCGTGTCGGCGCTGCGCTGCCAGCGCGGCCCCCACGAGCCCGATGGCGACCATCTCTTCGCCCGGCTCTTCTACCGCGACCGCATCGAGAGGGGCACCACCCTGGAGAGCCTCGGCTTCTCCGCAGAGGAGGCGGCCGTCTTCTCCGAGATCCGCATGTCTCTCAGGGGCGGCATCTTCCTCGGCGGCACGGCGGGGGACGGCAAGTCCACAACATTGGCCACCAACCTCGCGCTGCAGATGGAGGAAGCGCAGGGGCAGCTCAACGTCGTCACCATCGAGGATCCGGTGGAATACCCCATCCCCGGCGCGGTGCAGATCGCGGTGCCCACCACGGGCTCGGGCGAGGAGCGCGGCAGGCACTTCCGGGACGCGCTGATGCACTTCTGCCGGGTTCATCCCGCCTCGGGCATGGTCTCCGAGATCAGGGACGCGGACGCGGCGCGGCAGGTGCTGCAGTTCATCGACACCGGCCACCAGGTGTGGACCACGATCCACGTCCACTCGGCCAACGCCATCCTCTTCCGGCTGCTCGACATGGGCGTGGGCACGGCCGAGGTGTGCAAGCCCGGCAATATCGAACTGCTGATGAAGCAGACCCTGCTGCCCCGGCTCTGCGACGCATGCGCGCTGGAGGAGCCGGCAAACGGGCGCACGGTGCCGGAGTGGCTGGGGCGGCATCTCCGGAGCTGGCCCCGGGTGCGCTTTCGCAACCCGCAGGGCTGCGAGGCCTGCAACCGCGAGGACCGCAGCGCGGTCGCGGGCAAGGCCTGGAACGGGTATGCGCAGCAGACGGCGATCGCCGAGGCGATCCGCCCCGATGCCGCGTACCTCTCCTTCGTGCGCGAGCGCGATCCGGCGGGCGCCTGGGATCACTGGGTGAGCCATATGGGCGGCCGGCCCATGGGCGAGCGCATCTGGACGCTGGTGGCGGCCAGCCGTGCGGACCCCTTCGATGCGCTCCGCAAGGGCGCGCGCACCGGGCAGGCGGCGGCGGTCGACCCAGATGCACTGCCCACGGGCAAGGAGGACGCCTCGTGACCCGGCTTGGCCAGAGGCTTGCGGGCACGCTCCTGCTCGGGCGCAAGGCCCGTGTGGACGTCTTCCGCATGGTGGCCGACCTGCTGGATGCGGGCTTCTCGCTGGAGCGCGCGCTGGAGATTGCCGGGCAGGCCGCGAAGGACCAGGGGCAGCACGGCAGGGCGCAGCTTCTCGGGGCCTGGCGCAGGGCGCTGCTGGAGGACCGCTTCGCGGACGCCATTGCCGCCAGTCTGCCGGGTTCCGAGGCGATGATCTTCCACGCCTACGGTCGCGTCGATGCCGCGATGCTGTTCGCCGCCGCCGCCCGCGTCGCGGAGATGCGCGAGCGCCAGATCGCGGCGGTCTGGAAGGCGCTGGCCATGCCCATCGTGCTGGCCTTGGGTCTGATCCTGATGCTCTGGGCCGCCGGCGGGCACTTCATCCCCGTCATCGAGAGCGTGAGCCCGCCCGAGCAGTGGGGCTCCGGCGCACGCCTCTTCCGCAGCGTCTCCGTCTGGCTGAATGCCAACACCCTTGTGTTCGGCGCCACGCTCCTCGGTCTCGTCGTGGCCGTCACAGTGGCGATGGTGGCCTGGACCGGGCCCGGGCGCACCTTGCTCGACAGGATCGCCCCCTTCTCGCTCTACCGCACGCTCACCGGCTCCGCCTTCCTGTTCGTGACCATGGAGTTCCTGGCGGCCGGCATCGACGTCAACGACCGCACCTTCGAGGCCCTGAAGCGCGCCGCCTCCCCCTACGCCCGCCACCGCATCGCGGCGATCCAGGGGCACATGGCCCGAGGCGTCGGCCTCGGGCGAAGCATGGTGCTCGCGGGCCACGGCTTCCCCGACCCCTCTCTGGTGCCGGTGGTGGCGGCGCTCGACGGGGCGCCGGGGTGGGAGAGGAAGCTCGCGCGCTTCGTGGAGCGCTGGGTGGGGCGTTCGGACGAGCTGCTGCGCGCCCGCGCGGCCCTTCTCAACGGAACGCTTCTGATTGTGGCGGCACTGGTCATGGGCTCGGGCATCGACGCGATGTTCTCGATCCTCGAACAGGCCGCCCGGTACTGAGGGAGGAAAGAGATATGGACGGAACCATCGACGACGGCATCCGGGCTCTCGACAGGCCGGGGCTGAGGCAACGGGGTGCTGCCGGGCTCGCTTCGGGGCGCCTGCGGCGTCTGCGCCAAAAGCGCTACCGGCGGGGCTTCAGCCTCTTCGGGGTTCTGCTGGGGTTGACGCTGGCTGCAGTGGCCATCGTGGGGGCCGTGGGCCTCTACAACGCCGCCCGCGAGTCCGCCAACCGCTCGGAGGCGCTCACCCTGCTCAACCGGCTGCGCGCCAACGTGGAGAGCGTCTACGCCGGCGCGCCGTCCTACGGCACCAACACCGACCTCATCGCCACCATCGACCGCAGGGGCGGCATTCCCGACAGCGCACGCATGGTGAGCGGGAGCACGGTGCAGATCCGCCACCCCTTCGGCGGCCTGGTAAGCGTGACCGGCGGCCCCGGCGGGGCGGCCAACCAGTTCCGTATCGTCTTCAACGACGTGGACGACGAGGTCTGCGCGGCGCTGGGGGACGCCTATGCGGGGCGCACCCGCGCCAGGGCGGGGATCGTGTCGATCACGGTGAACGGCACCGCCCTGGCCTCGCCCGTGACGGTGGCGCAGGTGACGGCCAGCTGCGACGACGGCGCCGGCGCCAACGACATCGGCTTCACCTTCGGATGAGCATGCGAAGCATGCAGCCGCTTCGGACGAGTCCGTTCGGATGAGCACGCGAAGCGTGGATATGCGCAGCATGCAGCCGATCTGCCGATACCGCTGCGGCGCGGGCGCGCTTGTGGCGGTGCTGCTTCTGGCGGCGCTGGCGGGTACCGGGCTTGCGGCCCATTACGCGGCGCAGCATGCGGCGCGGCAGGTGGCGTCGGCCTTCGAGGCGGGCCGGGTGTTCGGCGAGTGGGTGCTGGCGGCTCACCGCGCGAGCCAGCAGCACGATTTTGCCTCGCGTCTCGAGACCGAGCCCGCCTTCGTGCTGACGCCGGCGGCGCTGCGGGGAATGGGTGCCGTGCCGCCGGGGCTGCCCTCACAGCTAAGCCGTCACGCCTCCTTCACGGTCGGCATCATGGACGACGGTCTCGGCGGGACGGGGAACTTGCCCGTGGCGATGGCCTTCGGCGTGCTGGAGCCGGCACGTCCGGAGGCGGCTCCGGCACTGCGGAGCGGCGCCATCGCAGGCGGTCTCGCGGCGCTCGCGGAGGCCGGCACCGCCGAGACGGCGATGGCTGCCCATGTGCCCGCCATCGAGGGCGCGCTCGGGCGGCCGCTGGCAGCCGAGGGACCAGGGCGTTCCCCTGCCTTCTATGTCACGGCCGATGCCGGGCTGCGCTACGTGGATGCGGTTCTGTACCGGCGCCCGCAGCCCGGGCGGCCCGGCCTGAGCCGGATGGAGACGGCCCTCGATGCCGGCGGGCACGACGTTACCGGCATCGCAGATGCGGACGGGTTCACTGCGTCGGTTTCGGGGGATGCCGAAGCCGCAGGCAGCGGTAGCGTGACCGGCGATGCGGGTGCGGCGGGCTTGGAAGCGGGATCGCTCGAGGCGGGCGCCCTGGGGGCAGCCTCGCTCACCGTATCCGCCGATCTCCTGATCGGACGTGCTGTGACCGGCCCCGTATGGGCGGGCACGGCAGACGTCAGCGGACGTCTCGAAGCAACCTCGGTGACCGCCGCCGGCGCGCTCACGGCAGAAACCCTGGCCGTGGCCGGCACCGCGTCGGTCTCCGGCCCCTCGTCGACGCAGTCGCTGGCGGGCGAGATGCTGACGGCAAGCGGGACCATGCGCGCGGGCCGGATCTCTTCCACCGGCCTGCACGGCCCCGATGCGTCCATCGACGCGCTCTCCGTCGGGAGCTGCGGCGGATGCTGACCTTGCGCACGACTATCCCGGGCCGCCTGTCGTGGAGTCCGAGCCCCAGCCGGAGCCCTGGGCACAGCCGGGGTCGGAGCCTGAGGTTGAGTCGCGGACTGAGTCTCTTCGGGTCGCTGCTGGCGCTGGGGCTGCTGGGTGCGATGGTGCTGGCTGTAACGCTGTTCTTCGAGAACAGGGCCATGGACGAGCGCGCCCGCCTCGCCGCACGCCAGTTGAGCGTGCTCTCCGATGCCGCCGCGAGCCACGTCAGCGGCCGCTTTCCTGCGATGCTGACCGCGCTCGGCGGCGGCTCTGCCGAGCTCACGCTGGCGACGCTCCGTGGTGCCGGTGCGCTGCCCGCAGGCTTCGCCGACGTGGGCGCCATGGGCCGGGGCTACCGGGTGCTGATGCTCGCGGCAGGCACGGATACCATCGACCTGCTGGTGACACAGACCGTGCCGGCAGGCGGGGGAACGCCCGGGTCCACCGAGGTGCCCGCATCGGCACTCTTCGGGGCGGGCGGCAGCGCCAGGATGGGGGTGGTGCTGCCGGACATCCCGCAACGCCTGACGGGCCCGGCCGTGGACGCCGACATGCGCTCCTTCCAGGCCGCCTTCGCCGGCGCCCCCGAAGCGGGCGCGCTGGCGACGCTCAGGCGCCTCGATCACCGCGCCGTCTACGGCGACCAGCTCTATCGCGTCGCGGTGCCGGGCTTTGCCGATGCCAACCGCATGGAGACCGATCTCGACCTCGGCGGCAACGACCTGACGGGCGCGAACGCCGTGGAGGCGGACACGCTGGCTCTGGAGAGCGACCTCACCGTGGGCGGCGGGCTCACGGTGACGGCCGACCTCATGGTGGGCCGCGCGCTGACCGTCTCCGGGTCGGCCGAGGTGGCGGCCGGCGTCACGGCGCAGAGCGCGCGGGTGACTGGCGCGGCAACGGCGGGCTCGCTTGCGGTCACGCACGACCTGAGGGCGGCGAGCCTGACGGCGCAGGGCGCGGTGACGGCGGGCTCCATCGGTGCACGCGGCACCGTGGCCGCCGGCAGCGCCTCGCTCACCAACCTGCAGAGCGGCAGCATGACGGCACGGGCGGTGACGGCGACGGAGGTTGCCGCCGCTGGGGCCACGGCACGGGCGGTGCGGGCGACGGGACGCGTCGACGCGGCGCAGGCCGGCTTCAGCCGCCTCACCGTCGGACGCTGCACGGGGTGCTGAGGAGGCAAGCCAATGAGGATGAGATTCGCCTTCCTGCCGACCGCCGTTGCTCTGGCTGCGTGCCTCTGGGCCTCGGACGTCATGGCGCAGACCGTGACGATGCCCGCCGGTGCCATCGAGGAGAGCCGGCCGCCCGTGCCCGCCGGCATCGGCACGCACGGCACAGAGGATCACTCTGGTGCTGCGCAGCCGGCCGCCGTCCCGGCCCTCGATTCCGCAGCAGTGCTCAGGCAGCGGGCGCTCACCGCGATGGAGATTCTGCGCGAGGAGATCGCGACGCTCGCCGCGCTGAAGAACGCGCAGGCGGCGCTGCTCGCCTGGAACAGGCTCGCCTGGGACAGGGGCCTCACGGGGGTGGGCGAAGGGCCGGCAACCCTCGCTGCGGCGCTCTGCGCCGAGCCCGCGCTCGGCGCGTGGTGCCCTCTGCTGCCGGCCACCTTCGGCACCCCGCGCATGGAGGGCGGCCATGACCGCGATTGATCTCATTCTGATCGTCCTGGTGCTGATGTCGATGGCGGCGGTGGCCGCGCTGGACGCCCGGCGCGCGATCGTGGACCCGCGCATGGTGCTGGCGCTGGTGGGCGCCGGCCTGCTCTGGCGCTTGTTCGGACCGGTCGAGACCGGGCCGCTCTGGACCGGCCCCGCAGGGGCCGCACTGGGCGTCGTCATCGTCGCGGTCCCCATCGTGATGGCGCAGCTGCGCCGCCGGCGCTGGCCCCTCTTCCCCGGCGATGCGATGATGCTGGGCGGCCTCGGCTTCGTGCTCGGTCCTCTCGGGCTGGGCTGGACGCTGCTGCTCGGCGCTACCCTGTCCTTGCTGCATCGCGCCTGGCTGCAGCGCCGCCGGGGCCGCTCCTTCCTCCGGGGCTACTGCCCCCTCGGGCCCGGCATGGTGGCCGGCGCCATGGCGGTGTTCCTGTTCGTGAACGCCGGCGGAGCGCTCGCGGCCGAGAGTGCGGAGATACCACTGCCTCCGCCGCAGCCGGCTCTGAAGAACGCGGCAGCTTCCCGAATCCCGATGCTCGCGGCGTCGGAGCTCGCACCGGTGCGCCTGCCGCTGCCATCTCCGCTTGCCACCAGAACGGTCACGATCGACGAGACCGAGCCGCTGGCCTTCGCGGCGGTCGCGGAGCACATCGCCACGCTGGCGGGCGTCCCGGTCAAGATCGAGGATCGGCCAGCGCGTGTCGCCGGTGGCGCCGTCCGGTTGCCCGACCCCCCGCGCGTGCGTCTCGCATTCGAAGGTGCGCTGCCCAGTCTGCTCAACCTGGTAGCGGAGCGTACCGGCTACGACTGGGCCTGGATCGAGGAGGCGGCGGTCTTCTACCGCTACCACGACGCCGAGCAGCGCACTCCGGACGCGGAGAGAGCTGCCCGCGGGATGGAACAGACCGCTGCCGGTCATGGCAGCAATAGCGCAGCAGTCTGGCACATCGAGCGCAAGTGGCATGGAACCCTGCGTGCGGTGCTCGAGGATTGGGGGGCACGGGCGGGCTGGTCGGTGGTGTGGACGCCCCGGCGGGATTACGCCGTGCGCGCCGATGCCGCCTTCGAGGGCAGCTTCCTCGACGCCGTGGACAGTCTCCTGGCGGCGCCGGCAACCCGGCGCTCCCTGGTGGCGTTCGCCCACGAGCCCAACCGCCACCTGGTAATCGAACCCGCGGGAGCGCTCCGATGAACGGCCCGCGAATCGCTCTCCTGCTCGCGGCCGGCCTCGTGACGGCGCTCACCGGAGGCTGTGCCGCCCTGGACATCGGACCCGGCGCTGTCCCGAAACCCGCTCGGGAAAGTGTCGAGTGGCAGCCGGACCCTGCCGGCATGCGGCTCGCGGAGGCGGCGGAGCGCGCGGAAGCGGCGCTGACCGCGCTCGCGATGATGCGCGAGGCGGACTCACCGCCGCCTGTTCCGGACGTGCCGGTGGCGGTGCCCCCTGCGCTGCAGCACAGGGTGACGGTGGACTGGATCGGCCCGGTCGAGACCCTGGCCGAGACCCTCTCGCGAAAAGCGGGCTACCGCTTCGTCATCGCAGGCACTGAGCCGGCGCGGCCGGTCATGGTCTCCGTCAGCGCCCGGGACGTGCCCCTGATCGAGGTACTGCGGGACACCGGGCTGCAGGCCGGCAATGCCGCCACGCTCGCGGTGGATGCGGGCAGGCGGACGGTGCGCCTCGACTGGACTGGATTGCGCCGGGAAGCGGCGGCGGGGGGCGGCGGCACATGACCCGCTTCTGCTTCCTGCTGCTGGCGCTTCTCTGCCTCGGCGCCGATATCGCCTTCGGTGAAGAAGCGCCGCCGCCCACCCCGGATGCGCTGCTCCACGCAGAGATGCCGGAGGCCGGGGGCGCCGATGACGGGGCACCAGGGAGTTCCCCTGGCTTCGCCGGCGAGGCGAGGCTGTCTGCCATGCGCGCGGCCGCGATGGCCTACGGCTCGCGCGCCGGACTGGCGCGGCGGGACTGGGAGATCGCCGCGACGCTGGAGCGGCATGGGCGGGTTCTCTCCTCCGTCTACCGCTTCAGCGACCTGGTTCTCCACCGGGACGGCTTCACGGTGATGCCGCCGGTGCTGGCGGAGACCGAGAGCGCCTTCCGGCTCGGCCGGGACGGCACGCAGGCAGCGACCGCGCGCCGTGTGCTGCGGATCGTCGAGCCCGAGAGGATCGTGAGCGCCGTGCCGCACTGGCGCGACTACCTGGTGCGGGCGTGGCCGAAGGCGGAGCCGCCTTCGGCGGTCCTTCATCCGCAGGGCGAGGCCGAAGCGCGGCAATGGCGCGGCTGGCTGCGCGAAGGCTGGGCGCAGGGCACTGCGCTCGCCGACGACATCTTTGCAGCCGACCTCGAGCGCCTGAACCGGGTCTTCACCGGTCTCGTGCTGTGGCACCGGGCCAACCTGGCGGGAATGGTCTCGGCACCGTCGCTCGATACGGAGCATGCAGCAGCAAGCGGCCACGGCCGTCTCGTCCGAATCGACGAAACCCGTGCCGCCCTCGGCCCGGCCGCCCGCTTCGAGCTGCGCCCGCGGCAGTGGAAGGCGCTCCCCTTCATCTCATCGAACGGCGACACCCCTTCGGGTGAAGGCACCCCTTCGGGCGGAGGCAAGCCATGAACGATCTCTGGCCGGACGCCGATTACGCCTTCCCGGCTGCGGGGCTCGACTGCTTCCTGCTCTGGGCCGCCGATCTCGGCGCCTCCGACATCGCCTTCCAGACCGGCTCGCCGGCCTTCATCGAGGTCGACGGGGTGCTGCGACGGGCCACCGGCGCGCGTCTCGACGGCGTCGTGATGAACAGGCTCTGCGCCCGCATCTTTGACGGCATCCCTTCGGATGGAAGCACCCCTTCGGGTGGCGGCACCGCAGACGGTATCCTGCGTTCGGGGAGAGCCATCGACTGCTCCTATGCGGTGGCCTCGGGGAGGCGGCGCTGCCGGCGCTTCCGCTGCAACCTCTCGCCGGTGCTCGCGCACCAGCGCTTCGGCATCGACATCGCCATGCGGGTGCTCCCCGACAGCCCGCCCAGCTTCGAGGAGCTGGGCGTCGAGCCAGAGATCGCGGCGGCCTGGGATCGATGCAGGGGCCTCACCCTGGTCACAGGCGTGCCGGGCTCGGGCAAGTCGACGCTGCTCGCAGCGGGGACCAGGCGGCTCCTGGAGAGCGGCGCGGGGCGCATCCAGTCCTACGAGGCCCCGATCGAGTTCGTGTTCGACGGCATCGGCGGCGACGGTTCGCTGATGTCGTCGTCGGAGGTGCCGCGGCACTTCCCGAGCTTCGCCGAAGGACTGAGAGCGAGTCTGCGGCGGCGGCCTGCGGCCGTGATCGTGGGCGAGGCGCGGGACCGGGAGACGGTGGAAGCGGTGATCCGCGCCGCGGACTTCGGCATCGCGGTGTTCGCAACCGCCCATACCGTGGGAGTAGCCGCCGCGATCCGGCGGCTCCTTGCGGAGTTCCCGGCGGAGGAGCGCCACGAGCGGGGCGTGGCGCTGGTCGACGTCATGACTCTGGTGGTCACCCAGGTGCTGCTGCCCAACCCTGCGGGCGGGCGCACCCCTGCGGGTGGGCACACCCCTGCGGGTGGGCGCACCCCTGCGGGTGGACGCACCGCAATCCGCGAATGGCTTGCCTTCGACGGGGCGCTGAAGGCGCGGCTGATGGAGGCGCCGCAGGAACGCTGGCCGGGACTGATCGGCGAAGCGCTGCGGCGCACGGGCAACGATCTGGCGACGGCGGCCGGACGAGCCTTCGACGAGGGACGCATCACACGAGACGGCCTGGGCCGTGTGGCTGGGAGTTCCCCTGTACCAGGGAGTTCCCCTGTGCCGGGGCGTTCCCCTGTACCAGGGCGTTCCCCTGTCCGGGCGGCCGCAGGTGGAGCGGGAAAGCTCCCTGACCCGGGGCAAGGCCACGGTCCCGCCATGCCTCGCGAAAAGGCCGATGGCGGTGTCGGCGAGACACGGAGCGACCGGATATGACGACGGAGAAGAGAGATGGCCATCTCGGTGGAAGCGCCGCAACGGGACGTCCCCCCGGATCGGAGCGTTCCTCCGTACCAGGGAGTTCCCCTGTGGCGGGACACGATGCGGCCGGTGCGTTTCTACGTGATCGATGCACGGCTTCTGGCGCTGCTCACGGTCTGGCTGTTCGTGCCGGCCTGGTGGACGACGGCGGCGGTGGTCGTTGCGGTGACGGCTCTGCGGATTGCGGAAGCCAGGGGGTACCGGCTGCACGCGGCGCTCCGCGCGATGCGCGCCCTCTCGGCAGGCAGGCGCCCGGCGCTCCACGCGCGACGCGTCCGCCGCTTCGTGGACTTCGGATGAGCATCGCGATGGCCGTCTCGGTCATGGCCATGACCTCCGGCGCTGAGGCCGGCTTCCTCTACGTGCCGCCCGGGGAGCCGGTGGCCGTCGTGGGGGCCGAGAGGGCGCGCCCTCCGGAGGTCGAACGAGCGGCGACCGCCCACGAACACGGCGGAACGGCGACGACGCGCACGGACCGGATCGACGCTCACCGCAGTGAAACACCCCTTCGGGTGGCAGCACCCCTTCGGGCGGCTACACCCCTCCGGGCGGCAGCACCCCTCTGGGTGGCAACACCCCGGTATGCCGATGCCGAGCCATTGGCAAAGAACGGCTCCCCCGGTCTCTGGCAGGTGCGCGCCGGCGAGATGCTGCGCGAGGCCCTAGGCCGATGGGGAGCGCACGCGGGCATCGAGGTGCTGTTCCTCACCGACCGCCGCTACCGGCTGCACGAGGGACGGGCCTTCAAGGGCCCGTTCGATGAGGCGGCGCGAACCCTGTTCTCCGCCCTGTCCCACCTGCCGCATCCGCCGGTGGGTGAGCTGAGGCCGGACGGGCGAACGCTCGCGGTCATGCACGGATTGAGCGGGATGCGTCCTGCGGGAGACGGCCGATGAAAGCCACAAACATCCTTGCCGCAACGCTCGCGGTTCTGCTGCTCCCGGCCCTCGCCTGGCATGGCGCGCCCACGCAGGAGGCGGCGGCGCACGACGCTGTGTCACCCGGTACCCACGCGGAGCCGGGCGACCGCAGCTCCCGGGACCTGCCTGTGGTCGCCGCGCTGCGCGCGAACGGCGCCAGCATCCTGTCCCTTGGCAACCGGGGCGGACTCGCCGGGCACTTCGTGGAACTCCCGGATGGCGACGCCTACGGTCTCTACCTGACGCCGGACGGTCATGCAGTCGCCGGCCTGCTCTACGGGCCGGACGGGACGCTGGTCACCGGCCGGCAGATCGCGGCTGCACGCAGCGAGGACGGCGACGGCATCGCAACGGCTGCCGTGAGACCGGTGTCTGCGGTCGCCCCGGCAGGCGAGGATTCCGCAGACGCCGGATTGTACGGCGGCGAGGTGAGGCCTGGCGGCGCGACCCAGCTCGCACATGCATACCCCGACGATCCGGTCGTGCCGGGCGTCGAAGCGCTGTTCGAGCGGTCGATTTCTGCCTTCGGCTTCACGCTCGGCCGCGCCGGCCCGCCCGTCGCTGTATTCGCCGATCCGGGATGCCGCTGGTCGCGCGCGGCAGTAGCGCGTCTCGCGCGGCCGGCGCTCGACGGACGTCTGCTGCTCCGGGTGATCCCGGTCGGTGTGCTGGGCGCCGCCTCGGCCCGCGAGGCCGCGGCCATCGCCTCCGCAGCCGATCCCGCCCCGGCCTGGTTCGAGGGAGCCCCCGGACCCGCGAGCCCCGAAGGCGGGCGACGGATCGCACGCAACAACGCCCTGTTCGACGCGTGGGGCGCCGGCGCGGTGCCGCTGATCGCGTGGCGGGTGCCCGACGGCCGCGTCGACCACCAGGTCGGCGACCTCGACGATCTCGATGCATGGCTGGAGGTCCTTCCCCATGAGTGAGCGGACGCGCGCCGTCAGGCAGGCGGTCAACCGCTTCGGCTTCCACCGCGACCAGCACCACGGCTGGCGCAGGGCAGCCGCATGGCTGCTGCTCTGCAACGCGCTGACCGTCGCCGCCCTCGCCGGATACATCACGCTGCACTCCACCGTCTACATCACCGTCGCCGCGACGCCTGAGGGCAGGCTGGTGCCGCTGACCCCGCTCGACGAGCCCATCATGTCCGACGCGGCGCTCAGGAACTGGACCGTCTCGGCGGTGACGGAGGCCTTCACCCTCGGCCACCACGACTGGCGGCTCCGGCTTGCCTCGGTGCGCGAGAGCTTCACCGACGAGGGCTACGAGTCCTTCCTGGCGGGCCTTGAGGAGAGCCTGTTCCTGGACCGGCTCAGGGAAAACCTGCAGGTGGCGTCTGCGGTGGCGCAGGGCGCGCCGGTGGTGACGGAGACGCGCTGGTTCGAGGGGCGTCTGGGCTGGGCCATCGAGTTCCCTCTTCTGGTGACCTTCTCCGCGGGCGCGCGGAGCGTCAGCCAGGACCTTCTGGCGCGTGTGCTGGTGATGCGGGTGCCGCTCTCGGAGCGGCCTGCGGGCATCGGCATCGAGCAGCTGATCGCCGACAAGAGGAGGCCGGTGCAATGAGAAGAAACACAGCATGGGCCGCTCTTGCCGTATCCGTGATGCTGGCCGCCGCACCCGTCGCGTCGGTTGACGCGAACGACGGTTGGAACGGCGGCGACGAGGTCCACCGGGGTGATCTCCTGTGGATGGAGCACGCGGCGACTGACGACGAGGTCGCGCGCGGGGGCCGGGCGGCGATGCCGTTCACGGCGGAGCAGATCGAGGCGCTTGGCCGCCTTCTGCGGGAAACGCAGGGTGCGGCGTCCCAGGCGGCAGACCCTCCGCCCGAGGGGCGCATTCGGCGGGTGCGCATCGGCTCTCCCGGCGAGGGCGCGATCCCGGCGATCGCCGTGCGCAAGGGTTACGTGACGGCGGTCTCGTTCACCGACGCCACCGGGGCGCCCTGGCCGATCGAGGAGGTATTGCTCGACGACCGCTTTGTGCCGGGGGCGGCCGGGCCGGACGATGAGGCCGGCGGACGGTCGGAGCATCTCTTCTATCTCGCCCCGCAGACGCGCGCCCTGCACGGCAATGCAGTGGTCAAGCTGCGCGGTCTGGCTGAGCCGGTGGTGGTGAGCCTGCGGGGCGGCGGCGCGGACGCGGACTTCCGGGTCGAAATCAGGCTGGGCCTGCCCGGCCCCAATGCCGTGCCGGAATCCGCAACCGGGGCGGGATTCCACGCCGGAGACGCGGTGCTCCTGGACCTGCTGGGCGGCATCGCGCCCGGGGGCGCAGAGCGTCTCGCGATTGAGGGCGGCAGCGCGGACGACCGCGCCTGGCGGCTCAGGGGAACACCCCTGCGGGTGGGAACACCCTGGTCGGGCGGCGACCTGCTGCTGATGAGCCGCGCGCATTTGCTGTCGCCGGGACCGTGGGCGGCGGAGCGAGGCGCTGGCGGCCGCTGGGCCTACCGCCTCCCGGACGTGCCCTACGCGCTGGTGAGCCGGGGCGGCCGCGAGATGCGCCTCGCTTTCCGGGACCGGGAGGAGGCCGCGGCCAATCAGGGTGTTCCCCTGGACCGGGGAGAGTCCCCCTTTCCGGCAGTCGAGGAGGAAGGAGAACGGCGATGAACGCGAGAATCGACGGACCCGCCTGCAGTGCAAGGCGGCTCATCGGGGCGGCCGCGCTTGCCACCTTTTGCGTACTGGCCTGTGCCGCAAGCACATGGGCCGACGTGCCCGACAATCGGGGACCCAAATTGAACCCCGACGATGCGGTGTCGCCGGCCTACGACAAGACGCTGCAGGATCGCGACGGGCAGCGTCTCGGCGAAGCGCTGGAGCGCGGCGAGACGTTCATCACGACGGTGCACGGCGCGGGACGGGCGCCCGACGACGGCCTGCCCCTCCCCGTGGATTACGAGCGCGAACTCGGGAACGAGCAGAATGCGGGGCCGGAGCCGGGCGTCCGGGCAGCGCGGCCGGCCCCTGTCTACGAAACCGCGATCCTGCCGCGGACAGGTGGCCCGGAGAGGAACGCCGGCCTGGATGCGATGGTGAGGGTGCTGCTGGAGAGCTGGACCCGGCCCCCGCAAATCGTGCGCCTGCGCTATGCGGATCCGGAGGATCGCGGCAGGGACGAGGCGCGAACCGCTGCAGCTCCGGAGCCGTCGGCGCCGAGGAACGATCGTGCGCGCCTGCCGGGGATCGCAGCCGGTCAAGGCTTCTACGCACGCACCCTCTACGCCGTGGACTCGGACTATCCCGGCCCCGTGGTGCTGGAGCTGCTGCAGCCGCCCCTCGCGGGCGCTGTCGCGCACGGCGGCTTCGAGCGCGTCGGAACGAGGCTCGTGCTCAGGCTCACCAGCCTGACCTGGCGGGGCCGGACCGTTCCGGTGGACGCCTGGGCCGTGGACCCCGAATGCGCCTGCTTCGGCATCGAGGGCGAGGTGGACCGCCACTTCCTCGCCCGCGTCCTCCTGCCTGCCGCTGCCCGCTTCGCCGAAGGGTTCATGACCGCGATGGCCATGCCTGCCCGCACCCTCACCCTGAATGACGGCGCGGTGCTTCATGAGCGCGATGCGGCCGGCGAGCGCGATGCGGTCTACGCCGGCCTCGGCGAAGCGAGCCGCAGTCTCGGCGACATCCTCATGGCCGATGCGCCGACGGAGACCACGGTACGGATTCCGCGCGACACGCCGCTGGTGGTGATGGTGGCTCGCCCCATCGCATGGGCGCCGGCGGCGGTGCCGGACCCGGGCCGGAGGGAAGGGTCCTATGCAGGGAACTGACCTCGGCGGCGCGATGATCTCCCTGGTGCGGGATCTCGATCCCGCGCTGATGGGGCTGATCGCCGTGTGCTGCTACCTGCTGGGGCTTGCGGCGTTCATCCAGGGCGCCGTGCGCCTGCTGCGTCTCTCCGAGGACCGCTTCAACGGCCCGTCTGCGGCCGGCACCGCGCTCTGCTTCCTGGTCTGCCTGGTCATGGTGAGCTTCCCGTCGTGGCTGTCGGCCGGGGGAGAAAGCCTGTTCGGGCAGGACACCGCAGTCTCCGCCAGTCTCGGCCATCAATCTGCAAGGGGCGCCGACTACGACGCCCTGCTCGGCGGCGTGCTCACCGTCGTGGGCTGGGTCGGTGTCCTCGCCTTCCTGCGCGGCGTGTTCGTGCTGCGTGCGGCCGCCGACGGGGTGCCCGGCGCCAGCGCGGGGCGTGCCGCCATGCACATGCTGGGCGGGCTCTGCGCCTGGCACATCGAGAGCCTGATCGGCGCGGTGCAGACCAGCCTCGGCATCCAGGTGCTCAGGATCACGTGAGGAGACGGAAATGACCATCGGATACACAACCCTTCGGTTGGCGACACCCCTTCAGGTGGTGACACCCCTGCGGGTGGAAGCACCCCTTCGGGTGGAAGCACCCCTGCGGGCGGTCCTCGCGAGCGCGGCGCTGTGGACCGTCGGGCTGTGGGTCTTCGCCCTGTGGGTGATGGGATGGCAGATCCCGCCGGCGCTGGCGGTGTCCCTGGGCGACATGGCCGAGAAGGCTGCCACGGACCTGGATACGGTGCCGGGACTGCTCGCCATCGGCTTCTACATCGTCGGCGCCGCCGTGGCGGGTTTCGGGCTGCTCAAGCTCAAGCGCCATGTCGACCACCCGCAGCAGACCACCCTTGGCTCGGGCCTCATCGCCATCCTCATCGGCGTGGCCCTGATCGCGGCCCCTGCGGTGATCAACGGCCTCGTCGACACCTTCGGCCTCGGCGGCGCCGCGCAGACCGTCAGCCGGCCCAGGCTGTAGGAGGGCCGTGCGATGGATCGGGGAGCCGGCCTGGAGCAGGGAGTTGCCGCGTGACTCGTGTGCTTGAAGACGCGCTGGCGGCGAGCTGGGCGCTGCGGCGCAAGCCGCTCGAGAGCTTCATGCTCCCCCGGGCGGCCATCGGAGACGGCATGCTCGCCTGCGCGGACGGCTCACTGGTCTCGCTTTTCCGTCTGGACGGTGCACGATCCATGACGGGCCCGGCGGAGCTGGAGCGCTTCGTGGAGCTTGCCTGCCGGCGTCTCAACAGCCGCCTCGCCGCCCCCGGCCATGCCCTCCACCTGGTGCTCGAACGCGACCCCGACGGGGCAGGCCCGGTGGTGGAGCGCGTCTGCGCACGGGCCGGGCGCCAGGCAACACGGCTCGGCCTCGCCCTGAACGACGTCCTGAACGAGCGGTCGCGTTTCCTCGCGCCCCTGCTGGCGGCCGAGATCGCAGTGCTCGCGTGCTGGACCCGGCCCGCGGTCCTGACGGTAGCCGAGGCCCGACGCGCCCGCAGACGCCTGCGCGCGCGTCTCAGGGTCTGGCTGCCGGAGCCCGGCGAGTCCCAGTGCCCCCTGGCCGTGCTCGACGGGCTCGAGCCACGGCACAGGGCGCTCATGGACACCCTCGGTGCACTGTTCGGGGAGACCGGCATCGTGGCCGAACGCCTCGACGACGAGGCGGCGCTCAGTACCATGCGGGTGCTGCTCAACGGGACGGACACCACCGCACCCGACTGGCGTCCCGTGACCGCAGCTACCAGCACGTCGGCACGGACCACCGAACCGCCTGAAGCCGGCGCCTTCCCGCCGCCGCTGGCGCCCCAGCTCCTGGTGCGCGATCCGGTGCGCAGCAGCAGCTTCATCGGCATCGGCGGCCGCCTCTGCGGCGCACTCGACATGACCCTCGGACCCCGGGCGTCGCGGCCCTTCGCCGAGCTGATGGAGCGCCTCGCCGAGGCGAAGCTCCCCTGCCGTTTCTCGATCCTGATCGAGGGCGGCGGGCTGCGCCGCCTCGGCGCGGCCGTCAGCCGTGTGGGCGCGGCCTTCATGGCCTTCTCCCATCCCGACAGCCGCGCCGTGCGCGACGCCATGCGCTCCCTGGCGGAGCAGGACGCCGGCGCGCAGGCCGTGGTGCGCCTCCGTCTCGGCATGCTCACCTGGGTGGACCGGGGTGTCTCTCTCGAGCACAGCGAGGACGAGCTCGCGCGCAGGCTGGGCCGCCTGCAGCAGATCGCCGAGGGCTGGGGCGAATGCGTGTTCTCGCCGCTCGTGGGCGATCCGCTCGAGGCCTTCGCCTGCACGGTGCCCGGCTTCTGCTGCGCCGGCACCGCGGAGCCGGCGCTCGCGCCGCTCGTCGAGGCGCTGCGCCTCCTGCCCGTGTGCCGTCCCGCGCCGCTCGCGCGAACTGCCGTCAACCACATCTTCCGGTCGCCCGACAGCAGGATGCTGCCCTTCTCCTGCGAGGAGGGCGAGGACCACGGCTTCGAGCTCATCCACGGCATCCCCGGACGGGGCAAGTCGGTGCTGATGAACAGCCTCACCCTCGCTCACCTCCTCCAGGGAGGCCAGGCCAGGTTGCCGTTGTCCGCCACCATCGATATCGGCCCCTCGTCGTCGGGGATGATCTCGCTGATCGGGGAGGCGTTGCCGCCGGAGCGCCGGGCCGAGGCGGGGTGGTTCCCGCTCCGCATGAGCGCAGAGTGCGCCATCAACCCCTGCGACACCCAGCTGGGCTGCCGCTTTCCCCTTCCGGCCGAACGGGCCTTCCTGGAGAACCTGCTGGGCCTGATCCTCAGCCCTGCGGGTGCTGCGGGCGGACCGGGGAGCTCAGGGGGTTCCCCTGTGCCCGACGGTATGCGCGAGCTGATCGGTCCCACCATAGCCCGCTCCTATTCGCTTCGCTCCGACCGCATCGCCGGCGCGGAGCCCAATGTCTATTCCCCCGGCCGCGACGGAGAAGTGGACCGGGCTCTGGAGCGAGCGGGCCTCGCTCCGTCGGATATTCCGTGGTGGGAGGTGGTCGACGCGCTCTTCGACGCGGGCGACGAGGTCGCGGCATCGCGCGCGCAGCGCTACGCGGTGCCGGTATTGGGCGACTTCCTCGCCGCCGTGCGCGAGCCTGCGGTGCAGGGGCTGGTGGGAGACGCGGTGCACGGGGCCGGCGGCGAAACCGTGACCCGGGCCTTCATCCGCATCCTGACGGCGCTCTCCGGTTCCTGGCCTGCCATGTTCGCGCCCAGCGCCTTCGACATCGGCCCCGCCAGGGTGGCCGCCATCGACCTGCGCGAGGTGGCGCCGAGAGGCTCGGCCGAGGCCGACCGCCAGACCGCCGCCTTCTACATGCTGGCCCGCCATGCGCTCACACGCCACTGGTGGATCGCAGAGGAGGACCTCGACCTGATTCCCGAACGCTACCGCGAATGGCACCGCGAGCGGCTGCGGGAGATCCGGGAGACCCCGAAGCGCCTCGCGTTCGACGAGTTCCACCGTACGGGCGCGGCACCCGCGGTGCGCGCCCAGGTGGAGCGCGACGCGCGCGAGGCGCGCAAGCACGGGGTGCGGCTCTGCCTCGCCTCCCAGCGCCACGAGGACTTCGGCGAGGCCCTGGTGGAGCTCGCCAACCGCATCTGGGTGCTGGGAGCGGGCGGCAAGGCGTCGGAGCTGGAGGCGCTGTCCCGGCTGTTCTCGCTCAGCGGCACGGTGGCGCACGCGGTCTCGTACGGGCTCGCCGGGCCGGGGCCGCAGGGGGCGCCGGCGCTGCTGATCGCGGCGGACGCCCGCGGACGTTTTGAGCAGGTGGCGGTGAACGCGCCCGGGCCGGTGGAGCTCTGGGCGCTCACCACCGCGCCGCGCGACGTGGCGCTGAGGGAGCGGGTGCAGGCGAGGCTCGCGCCGGCCGACGCCCGCGCGGCGCTCGCCCGCAGGTTCCCGGCGGGCACGGCCCGGACCTGGATCGAGGCGGAGCTGCGCCGCCTGGAGCTTGAGGGCGCCAGAGTCGCTGCCTCCGAGCGCGACTTGCTCGACCGGCTGGCGGACGAGCTCGCGAGGGATGCCGGGGCGCTCCTCCCGGGCGAAGCGGCAGCTGCAGCGGTGACGACAGGCGAACAACGATGACCGAACCCCATGACCAAGAGGAGTTCAGAACGATGCTGACGATGAACAGGGCGACGGTGCTGGGATACGCGGGACGCAACCCCGAGATGCGCAGGCTTCAGTCGGGCGGCGAGGTGGCGCTGCTCAGCCTGGCCACCAACGAGCGCTTCACGCGCCGCGACGGCAGCGGGAGCGAGACCACGGACTGGCACGCCGTCGTGGCCTTCGGCTCGGCCGCCGAGACGGTGCGCAAGCTGGTGCGCAAGGGCGACCCGGTGCTGGTGGAGGGCCGCATGGTCAGCCGCTCCTGGACCGACAGGACGGGCAGGGAGCATCGCACCACGGAGATCCTGGTCTCCGGTCCGCGCGGGCGCGTGAACGTGCTGTCGAGGCGCAAGCCGGAACCGGGAGACGATCCACCGCCAGGCGGAGCGGAGGCAGGCGCGGCGAAGCCGGCGGAGCCCGGGCGGACTGAAGCGGTCGCTGCCGGCGACGGCGCCGGTTCCTCCGGCATGGCGGAGAGCGGCGGCTCAAGCGGTGCGAATCGCACCCCGGGTCGGACCGGCGATTCTGCGCCGGAGCCAGAGGGTGCCGACACCGGGGGAGTGAGGGTCGATCAGGCCCTCGCAGACGCCGGCGATGGCGCGGCCGCAACAGCCGCCGATCCTTCGAGCGAGACCGATGCTCCAGGCTCGACCGCGACTTCCGAGGTCGATGCTGCGGAGCCTGTCGGTGCCGACACGGCGCCGGCCGGCAAGGCTGCGGCCTCGGCCGGCTGCGCGGGTGCCGCGAGCGCCGGTCCTTCGAGCGGGATCGAGGCGGGTCCGGGGGACGGGGCTCCCTCGGATGACGCCACTGCTCCCGCAGCAGCGACTCGGCCGGATGCCGCTGAAGTCGCCGATACCGGCGACGATGCGGACGGTGCTCCGGCTTCCGGGGACCGCGACTCGGCGGCGGAGGACGCCGGGAGTGACGGGGCAGGCAGGCAGGCGAACTCCGAAGGAACAGCGGCCGGCTCCGGCCCTGCAGCCGTGCCCGTCGACGCGACCGGCGAAACCGGGGATGCACCCGGCGCCGGTTCCCTGCCCGTTGCCGATCCGGAACAGCACGGCGGCGCGACCGCCAGGGAGGGACGCGACGGCGCCGCCGAAGCGGAACGGGAGAACTCCCCGGCACAGGGGAACACCCTGGCGCAGGGGAACACCCTGTTCGAGCGCCATGCGTAGGCGGTCGACGGTCATCGCGGGGGCGCTGTCCCTGGTCCTCTGGTCTGCGCCGGCCATGGCGGAGGAAGGGGCCGCGTCAGGCGCCGAATGCGCGCCCGACGTGGAACGGGCTCTGGCGGAGGAGGCGCGCATCGGCGTGGAGCGGGACGTGGCCGTCCTGCGCCACCCCGACCAGGGCATCCGCGATCCGGATTCGATCCTGGATTTCACCTGCCTCGACGACCTCTTCGACTTCAGGCGCTTCGATATCCTCTTCGATCCGGGCCGCGGCATGGCGGATCTGCTCGGCCTGGTGCAGCGGCGAATCTGCGCGGCGGCGCGCGAGGCCTACCGCGGATACGTCGGCCGCCCCCTCGACGCGGCCCTCTACACTTCGCGCGCTCCCCGGCTGCCGGGGCTCGATCCGGTTCGCGCGTTCGAGAGGACCGCGCGTGCCGGAAGCACCGAGCGGGATCGGGGCGTTCCCCTGGGCCAAGGCGATGCCCTGGACCAGGGAGTTCCGCTGTTTCGCAGCATCGTCGGAGACGGTCGATGACGACCCGCGTGAATGCACGGACGGCGAGTGCTCGCACCTCGCGTGCGCGGGTGGCAGGGATCGCGATCATCGCATGTGCGGCGATGGTGACGGTGACATCGATGCTGGTGCCGGCCGGGGCGGTGCTCGGTCACGCCTGCGACCGCACCGACAACGATCGCGCCGAGGCGAGCCGGGCGATCCGGGTCCTGACGGGCGAGATCGACGCCATGGAGCGGGCCGTCATCGAGGCCTTGCGGCTCCAGACCGGGCAGCTCTCGGGCTACACGGCCCAGAGCACCAAGGCGATCGCCCAGGCGCTCGACGCCCAGACCCGCCTCCAGGCCCAGACCGCCCGCGAGGTCGAAGAAACCCGCACCATGAACGCGCACCGGCCGAGCCGGAGCGCGTGCTCCACCGTCACCGGCGTGACGGGTCTGGGCGCGACGCGGAGTGCGGCGGAGAGAATGGGCCGGGCTGCGGCAAAGGTGGAGACCGGCCGTATAGCGAGCGACCGCGCCGTGGTGTCCGAGGCGGGCAGTGCCGCCGACGGCGCCGCCCGCTTCGATACCATGACCGGCGCCTACTGCAGCGCCGCGCGCGCCGGAGACGGGACCTGCCGGGGCGAGGATGCCTGGCACGGCGCGGACCTCAGGCCGGGAACCCTCCTCGACCGCCGTACCTTCGGGAGCGAGGCGGAGTTGCACGCCGCCGTCGAGCTCTCGCGCAACCTGGCGGCGCCTGTGGTGCACGACCCCCTGCCTCTGGCGTCCGCCGAGACGGATCGGGAGCGCCGGCTGGTGCTGCTCGCGCGCGCGGCCGATGCGCGCACAGCGCTGGCCGCCGACTGGTTCGGGCACGCCAGGAGCCTGCGCACCCCGGGCGCCGATCTGGGCGCCTGGGCAGATGCCGTCGCGCCGGACGGGCGGTCGCCCGATGGTGCGCGCGACGCGAACGCACCCGTCAGCCGCTACGAGCTGATGGAGCTCCTGGCGAGCCGCCGCTTCGACGACCCGAGCTGGTTCGTCGCCCTGCAGGAGATGCCGCAGGCCGGCCTGCTGCGCGAGCTCGCGATGCTGCACTCCATCTCCCTCATGCTCGACTGGGAGCGTTTCCGGCTGGACGAGCGCCGGGGCGCCATGGAGGCGGCGCGGCTGGCTCTCGCGACGGAAGAAATGCGCCGGCTGCCGGGCCTCACCGATCCGGGGGCAGCGCCCCGATGAGCATCCGCCTCCTGCGCTTCCTCTTCGCGCCCGAGATCGGCCGCAGCCTGGGCGAGGTGCGCCAGGCTGCCCGTCGGCTGGGAGAAAGCGTGCGCGCACTCTCGGGGGGCAGTTCTCCTGCGCCTGGCAGCGTGCCGCTCCACGGCTGGCGCTGGCGCCGCCTGCTGGAGCGGGAGCGCCGACCCCGCGCCCTGCTGGGCGCGGGTCTCACGGCGCTCGGCTCCGGCCTCATGGCTGTCGGTACATCAGGCCTCGCCGCAGGTCCGGCCGAGGCGCAGACCATCGACCCCGGCATTTTCGCCGCCGAGGACAGCGCCACGCGCGATCTTCTGTCCTTCCTCAGCGATGTCGACGTCGCCCGCCACGCCGTCCTCGGCGACATGCTCTTCGTCTTCAACGGCGGCGTGCTGGTCCTCGCCGGCTTTCTCCTGCTCTGGCACACCGTCGCCGGCGCCGTCGACACCGCCCGCACCGGCCGCTGGGGGTTCGGGGCCTGGGAGATCGTGCGGATCGTGATCGCCGTCGCGCTCATGGCCCCGCTGCCGGGAGGCATGAACGGGGCGCAGCACGCAGTGGTGGGATTGGCTACCCTCGGCGGCGACTTCGCGGGCGCGGTGTGGACCCCCTTCTCGGAGCAGGCACTGGGGCGGGGCGACCCCATCGCGCCCCGTCCCAAGGCCGCCGCCTGGCGCTCGGCCATATCCCGCGTGCTGCTGGCCGAGACCTGCCGCTACGTCGCCAACGCCAACGCGCGCCGCATCGGCGACGACCCCTATATCGAGGTGAACGACGAGCGCATCGAGGGCGCGCTGCTGCTGCGCTACGACGGCGACGGGCGCGGCATGCCGCGCGACCTCTGCGGGGCGGTGCGCTTCGACGGTCTCGACGGCGAGGGATCCAGGGGGATCGCCGCGCACGGGCATCGCCGCGCCATGGAGGGCCTGCTTCCGGGCATCCGCGGCCTCGCCGCCGAGGTGGGCGAGCGCTATGTGCCGGGTTCTCCCGTTCACGGCCAGCCCTTGCCCGACGTGGAGGCCGCCATGGACGCCCGCGGCCTCGCGCAATCCTACGAGGCCGTGCTGGACGAGGCCTTGGGAAGGGCCGCTTCCGAAGAGCGCGTGGCCCTGGAGCGCGCCGTCGACGAGGACGCCGCGGGCTCGTCCTGGCTCGCCGCGGCAGGCTTCTTCAACACCATCGCGTCCCGCACCGGCCTCTTCCAGGCCGCAGCCCACAACGTCCCCGATGCGGCGCTCCCGCTGCCAAGCCTCGAGGAGTGGTCTCCGCCCGCTGCTGCTGCGGTCAAGGGCGTGCTGGGCGCGCTCGCGTCGTCACGCACCTGGCAGCCCGTGTTCTTCGCGGCAGGCGCGGGCGTGATAGGCACGCTGCCCGCCGCAGGCGGGGGCGATGGCGGGCTGGTGGCCGGCCTCTTCGAGTTCATCGACCTCGACGCCGTGGTGATCGCCGACAGCGGCAATCCCATCGCCGATCTCGCGGGCTTCGGCCACGACCTGATCGCCTCCGCATTGAGCGCCATCGGCGCCATCTCCGGCGTCGCCGTGGGCTCCGGTCTGCTCGAGTCGATCCCCTTCTTCGGCAAGGGCCTGGATGCCTTCGAGAGTGTCTGGCGGGTCACCGACGGCTTCGTCTCCACCATCCTGGGGCTGATGCTGATCGCGGGCGCCGTGCTGGCCTTCGTGCTGCCGGCGCTGCCCTTCATCCGCTTCCTCTTCGGTGTGTTCGGCTGGCTGGTGAACGTGGTGGAGGCGGTGCTGGCCGTCACCGTGTTCGCCGCCGCCCACGTCACGCGCGGCCGGGGCGAGGGCCTCATGGTGCCTGCGACGCGGCAGGGCTGGCTCTTCCTGCCGGGGCTGATCCTGCGCCCTCCGCTCATGCTCTTCGGCCTCATCCTCGGCTACTTCGTGTTCCTGGCTGCGATCGGCCTGCTCAACGCGATCTGGCTGCCGCAGCTGAGGGACGCGGGCGCGTCCGACGGGCTGGGCCCGATCGGCTTCCTCGCGATGCTCACCCTCTACGTGATGCTCTGCTACGCGCTGATGAACGGCGCCTTCAAGCTGATCGACCTTCTGCCCTCTGCGGTCATGGAGTGGATCGGCGGGCGCGCCGGCGGCACCGACGACGGCGCGGGCCGTCTCGCGGGCGCCGTCACCGGCGGCATCGCGCGCGTCGGCAGCGGCCGCCTCACGGGGCGGCTGCGCGGCGGCTCGGGCTGAGAGGGACAGGGCGGTGGCAAGCGACGCACGCGATGGACCTCGCATGGGCGGCAGTGCCGGCCACTCTGTCGCCGCCGCAACGACGCCGGGGGCCGCTGCCGGTACGCGGCCCCCGGAACAGGGAGATGCAAATGAGAAAGGCCAGTCAGTTGATGGAAGCGATCGTCGCCGGCCGGCCGACGGCGGTCAAGCGGCAACAGCGCCGAAGGCGATGACGACGCATTCCGCCGGAGCCGGTGCGAGAGCGGTGACGATGTCCGGAGGCGTCCGGATGCGGACCCCTCGTCCGGGGCGGCAGAGCTCCCGCCTCAAGCGATGCCGGGGGCCGCCTGTGAACGGTCACAAGCAACCCCCGGCAAGCAACTGCACATACTCGACATGACATCACGAAGGTGCTCACCATGAACGAACAGGATCCGACCGTCAATCTCCGTCCCAGGGAGCGCAGGAACAATTTTTTGTCGCGCTGAGGGCTCGTGATGGGTGAGGTCGCGCTCGCTGCTGGTGGTTCGGGGGAGCCCCGAACCGGCCTGGGCGACGTCACGGTGGTTGCCCGAAGCCGCCGGACGGCGTTTTCGGCCTCGACGGGCGGAGTGGTTTCGCCGCGCCGCCCTGCGGCACGTCCCGGTGCGGCGGTGGGTCGCGCGGTATCAGCCGATGGGCGCGATCATGATCGCGTCGAGGGCCTCCTGGGCGCGGGCGGCGTAGTGCCGGTTGGCCTCGGGTATGTAGCGGAAGCGGCCGTCGCAGCGCACGATGGCGATGGCCGCATTGCTCAAGCAGGCCAGATTTCTGGGCAGGTGGCGCACGTACGCCCGGCAACGATCTTCGTCGTAAGTGAAGTCACGCACATAGTGCAGGCGGTTCTCGATGTGCCAGTGGTTGCGCACGAGGTCGAGCAGCTCCTCGGGTCCGGCGCGCTCGGCGCCGAGCGAGGTAAGGCTCCAGGTGACCTCGATGCTGCGCTTGCCGGTCTTGAGGATCTCGCGCTCACGTTCGATGCACATCGCCTGGCGCCGCCCGTGGAGATTGGCGTAGCCGTCCCACTCGGCGGCGGAGAGGTCGACGACGGCGCAGCGCCGGCGCTCGATGCGGCCATGGCCCTTGTCGACGGTTTCGTGCCAGGCCGCATCGCTGAAGTCGATCGCCTTGAGGTCTTCGAGGATGGTCTCCTGGTTGTCCTTGACGGCGCTGACCACATAGTCGGCACGGCGCCCGAGCAGGCAGCGCGCGGTCTCGTGCTGGGCGTGCATCGCATCCATGGTGACGATCCGTCCCGTGAGATCGAGACCGCCGGAGAGTTCGCGCACGGCCGGGATTTCGTTGCTCTTGGAGTCGACCTCGACCTGCCCGAGGACGACGCCGGTGTCATGCTCCACCGCCGCGACCATCATCCTGCGCCCGTCCTCGGTCTGCTTCGAGGCGCCGCGCAGGTCCTTTCCGTCCACGGCGACGGGCGCGTGCGCGCTGTCGTGCTGGCCGGTCCACTGGCCGATGGCGTTGTCCAGGGTCTCCGGCGGCAAGGCGGCAAGGACATTGTGGAAGGTGGTGATCGCGGGTGGGGTGTAGCGTTGCTTGGAGGGGCTCCAGAAGGCGCCCACCGCCTTGAGCTGCTCCTGGGAGAGCAGGGCGGCAAACTGGGCGAATGCGTTCACCCCCCGGTAGCCGGCAAGCCGGGCGGCAACGGCAAGGGTCAGAATGGTGTTGAGCGCATAGCGCTTGCCCCGGGCATGGCGGTACTCGGGCACCTCGCCCAGACACTCGAACAGGCTGCGCAGCCGGGGCGCGGCCATCGGCTCGCTATGCTGCTCGGTGCTCCAGTTTGCCGGCATCTCAACCGTGCTCAGCGCCTCGGGGGCGCCGTCTGTCAGTTCGAACACGAAGACCTCCTTGGGCTGGCCGTGGTGACGCCAGCGCGCCGCCCCTCCGGGCTCGCGGGCAAAGCCGCGCGTCAGCCCGAGCGAGCGCCAGTTGGCCGCGCGGTAGCAGGTGCCGGCGAAACGCGAGACGTCCACAAAGGTCTCGGCCAGAAGAGCCGGATATCCGTGCGCCGCCTGCATGTCCTTCGACAGCCGCCGCAGGCTCAGCCCCAGCACCCGCGAGGCCAGGTTGGGCACCCGCTCAGGCGTCAGGATGACGAAGCGAGAGTTGTTGGCGATCAGATGCAGGCGCCGGAACTGCTGCTCGGCCGACCACCCGATCCAGCGATCGCGCGCGCCCAGCTTGAACGCGCCGGGCTGCCAGCCGATCAGTGCGAGCCAGATCTCGCCATGCACCGCGACATGGCGCAGGCCCTTGCCGATGACGCCGTGGAACGCCAGGTAGTGGTGCTCCTCGACCAACCGGTCCCAGCGCCGGTGCTCGCGCGCGCCCCAGGTCGGGCGCACCCTGACCGCGCGCAGATCAATGGACGAATCCAGAGCCGGCAGCGTCGCCATGACCGGCACACTGCCACATCGAAAACGGAATGGCCAGCCCCGACTTCAACTCACTTGCTCGACGGGCGGACAATAAATTCGCCCTGCCAGGGAGCGCAGTCGCAGAAACGCGGCTGCGCCATCGGGGCCGCAGCCCGCCTGGCCGGACGATGCGGAAAGCGTGGACGCGGCCGAAGTGGACTTCGAGGGCCTGGCCCACGTGCTGGCCAATACCTGCCGCTGGGGCGGGCGTACGCGCCGTTTCCTCTCGCTCGCCCAGCACGCGCTGACGGCGTCCGGAGAGATCGAGACGCTCGACGGCATCGCCGGTGAGGACCGCCGCGCGCTGGCACTCCATGCGCTGCTGATGCCCGCCCGCGCCGCCTGGCTGGGCGAGGGAGAAGGGGAACATCAGGAGTCCGCCCGGGCTGCAGCGCGTACAAGGGCGCTCGGTGCGGCCATCGACCGGGCCGTGCGCGAGGCCGCCGGCCTCGGCCCGGAGCTGCCCGAAGACCATGCGGAAGTGCTCCGCTTCGTCGAGCGCATGACGGACGCGGCCGAGAGGCGCGACCTTGGCGTGGGCGGTGGCAGGACACCCTTCCCGCCGCTGCGCCGCACGATCCGGCCGCTGGCGCCGGAGGCGGCGGCCGAACGCTGGCTCGCGCGGTTCAGGGAACTCCAGGCAGGCGATGGCGATGACAGCGGCGGCACTGCCGCCCCTGCCGGCGCGGAGGGCTCGTCATGACGGGCGCAGGCGGCGACACCGGACGCGGCCTCCGGGTCGCTGGCCGGGGGGTCCGGACATGGCTCAGGCTCGGGGTGCGCTTCGCCACAGTCGTCGTCCTCGCGGGCCTGGCCGGCGCAATCTGGCAGGCCTTCGTCGGGACCGACGAACACGATCGGCACCTCGTGCGTGCCCATCTTCTCTCCGAGGCCATGCTCACGCTCAACTTCGACCCGCACCGGGAAATGACCATCAGCCACCCGGATGGCACCGTCCATGTCGACAGCATCGGCCGGATCGCGGCATTCGAGCCTTACCGCTGGCTGCGCGCCCGTGTGGCGGACGACGTCCTGGATACCGCCCTGCGCGGCGGCGGCATCGGCGCGGGCCTCGCAGTCGCCGCCCTCTTCGGGCTGCACCTGCTGGGACGAAGGCTCGGGCGGGGCCGCCGTCTGCGCGGCGGCGAGCTGGTCAGCCACGGAATGCTCGCCCGCCGCACTTTGCCCTGGTGGCGGTGGCTGCTGCTGCGGACCCGGGGTGTCGGAACCTGCCCCTACCGCATCGCCCGTATCCCCTGGCCGAAGGACGCCGAGACCCGGCACACGATCGTCTCCGGAACCACGGGTTCGGGCAAGACCGTGCTCATCGCGGACCTCGTCGAGCAGATACGCGCCAGGGGCGAGCGCTGCATCGTCTACGACAAGATGGGCTCCTACACGGAGACCTTCTTCGACGAGCGTCGCGACGTCCTCCTCAACCCCCTCGACAGGCGCTCACCCCGCTGGTCGCCCTTCCTCGAGGCTCGCACCGCCCGCGACTTCGATACCATGGCGGCCGCCCTCATCCCACGCCAGAAGGACGCCGCAGACCCCTTCTGGATCACCGCAGCCCGCCAGCTCTTCTCCCACGGCGCCGCCGTGCTCTGGCAGCGGGGAGAGACACGTAACCGGGTGCTGGTCGACCATCTGCTCAAGGCCGAGCTGAGCGCGCTGGCCGAGGCCATGGAGGGCACCGTGGCGCAGTCCATCGTCGACCCCGCCAACCCGAAGACCGCGCTCTCGGTGCGCGCCATGCTCACCGCCAACATCGGCGCCATGGACCTGCTCCCGGACGAGGGCGATCCCTTCTCCATCCGGGAGTGGATCGAGCAGGGCGATCCGGGCTTCCTCTTCCTCACCTCGAGGGGCGACCAGCATGCCAGTCTCAGGGGCCTGATCTCGACCTGGCTGGAGATTGCGGTCAACACCCTGCTCTCCCTGCCTCGCGCCGACGGGAGGCGCACCTGGGTGATCCTGGACGAGCTGCCGACGCTGCACCAGCTGCCCTCGCTGCGTCCCGGCCTGGCGGAGAGCCGCCAGTTCGGGGGCTGTTTCGTCCTGGGGGTGCAGGTGTTCTCGGCTCTGCGCGACCTCTACGGCCGCGACGGAGCGGAGACGATCTCGGGCCTCTGCGGTACCCGCGTGGTCCTTGCGGCGCCGGACAAGGACACGTCCGAGTGGTCTGCGGAGAGCCTGGGCCGTGTCGAGGTCGAGACTCTCTCCGAGGGGGTGAGCTACGAAACCACGCACGGCGGCGTGACGCTGAGCACCCGGCGCGACCTGCGTCCCCTTGTGCTTCCTGCGGAGGTGGCGCGTCTGGAGAACCTCACGGGCTACCTCAAGTTCCCCGGCGCCTGGCCCGTGGCCCGGATCGGCTTGACCTACAAGGACCGGGACGTCGTTGCGGCCAGATTCGAGCCCAGGGAAGACGACGGCGAACGTGGCGGCAGACCGCAGGTCCGGGCGGTGGGCATCGTCGACGACGGAGCGGCCCCCGAGCCGGGCGCCGGACAATCCGGTTCGTCTGCCGAGATAGCAGACTCGCGCGAGCCGGCACCGCCCGGGCGAGGCGCCGGACAGCAGGACGACGACATGCCGGCGTGCATCGACGGCGCCGGCGTCGAGGACCGCAAGGAGGCGGGTAGCGGCGAGGCTGCCGTCCTCGGCACGATGGAGTGGACCCGCGGGACCGAGTCCCTGCCGACCCCGGCCAACGACATGCACGACGAGCCGGACTGGCTCTTCGAAGGATACGGGCCGGCTGTCGATCCGCACGGCTACCCGGCAGACGCATCTGCGGCAGGACGGGCCGGCAGCGGTGGGGCGACGATGCCGACGCCGTCGCGAGATGACGGTGGAGGGGAAGCTTCCGGAGGCGAGGCTCCACCCTCCGGCGGCAGCGCCCTGACCGAGACCCGGGAAGGGTCGACCACAGCGGGGGATGACGAGGGCGGCACCGAAAAGTCCGGCAAGAGGAACTGGATCTGATGGTCGTTTCCATCGGCGCGATCGCCTCGGCCGCTCAGGGCGTCACCTACTACGAGAGGGACGGCTACTACGCGAAGGACGACCCCCGGCACCTGGAGGCCAGTGCCTGGGCCGGCAAGGGTGCCGAAGGGGCCGGCCTGCGGGGTCAGGTCGAGCCTGACACGTTCCGGGACATCCTGGAGGGCATCGTGCCCGACGGCTCGGGACGCCGCCTCGGGCGGCGGGAGAAGGATGGCACCCTCAGCCACCGCCCGGGGCGGGACCTTACCTTCTCTGCCCCGAAGTCCGCCTCCCTCGCAGCCATGCTGGGCGGCGACGCGGCGGTGGTCGCCGCCCACGATGCCGCGGTCGAGCGCACGCTCGCGTGGCTTGAAGCCACGACCGTACAGACCCGCATGAAGGACCCGGAAACCGGGGTGCTGGCG
Organism: Alphaproteobacteria bacterium; assembly: GCA_965207055.1. GTDB lineage: Bacteria > Pseudomonadota > Alphaproteobacteria > UBA828 > UBA828 > WTGU01. The sequence continues at coordinate 616,531 of CBDBLP010000003.1, forward strand.
CACGCGGGCGACCAGAAGATGGTGGCTGCAACCTTCCGGCACGAGGTCTCGCGCAACCTCGACCCCCAGCTCCACACCCATGCGGTCATCGCCAACATGGTGCAGGGCGAGGACGGGGGAACGCCCCGGTCCGGCAAGTGGCGCACCATGTCCAACGAGACCCTCTACCGGCGCCAGAAGCTGATCGGCATGGTGTATCGAAGCGAGCTGGCGCGAGAGCTTGCCACACTCGGCTACGGCATCGAGAAGACCCACGCGGACGGACGCTTCGAGATCGCGGGCGTGGCACGGCCCGTCGTCGAGACCTTCTCAAGCCGGCGTGCGGAGATCGAGGCGGCGATGGCAGCCCGCGGCCTCGGCGATCCGGGAAGCAACCCCCATCTGGCCGAGCGCGCGGCGCTGATGACCAGGGCCCACAAGCGCGACGTCGACAGGGACGCGCTGCGGGAGATCTGGCGCGAACAGGCGGCGTCGCTCGGCTTCTCGGCAGAGGAGGTCGTCGAGGCGGCGCGTCGCAACCGCTCCATCGGGATCGACGCGCAGGACCCGAGAGCCGAAGCCGGTCCGGATCGCGTTACGGCGGAGAGCCCGAACCCGGACCGGGCACCTGCCGGGGACCGGCAGCCCGCCCACGACGCGGCGGCGCAGGCGGTGTCCTGGGCGATCGCGCACCTGTCCGAGCGCGAGGCAGTGTTTGCGCGCTCCGACCTCCTGGCGGCGGCCCTCGCCTGGAAGCCCGGCAGCGTCAGCGTCGAGAGCGCGGATGAGGCCATCGACGGCGCACGGCGGGGAGGCCGCCTCCACGCCGCGCCGGCGCACCTGGGCGGCGAAGGCATGACCACCGACATTGCGCTCGCCAACGAGCGAGAGACGATCGGCCTCATGCGCACCGGGCAGGACAGGGGACAGGTGCTGATGCGCCCCCGCAAGGTGCGCCAGCACCTGCACAGGGGGCCGCTCACCGACGGCCAGAAGCAGGCCGTCACCACGATCCTCTCTTCGAAGGACCGGGTCGTGGGCATTCAAGGCTACGCCGGCACGGGGAAGACCGCCATGCTCGACCGGGCGCGGGCGCTCGCGGAGAAGCGAGGCTACCGCATGCTGGGCCTCGCGCCTTCGGCGTCCGCCGTGCAGACGCTCGCCGCAGAGTCCGGTATCGCGAGCGAGACGCTGCAGGGCTTCCTCGCCCGCAATGCAGGCGTGGCCGAGGGCCGGCTCGCGCGCAATGCGGCCCGCAAGATGCGCAACGACTTCTCGAAGACCGTGCTGGTGGTGGACGAGGGCTCCCTCGCCTCCACCGTCCAGGCCCGCGACCTGCTCCGGGTCGCCAACACGCTCCGCATCCCCCGCGTCGTGCTCGTCGGCGACGAGAAGCAGCTCGACGCGGTCGACGCCGGCAAGCCCTTCGCCCAGCTGCAGCGGGCGGGCATGCAGACAGCGGTGATGGACGAGATCATGCGCCAGCGCGAGCCCGCGCTGAAGCAGGCGGTCGAGGCCAGCGTCGCGGGCGACATCCGCAAGGCCTTCGAGAAGCTGGGGCCCAACGTGGCCGAGGTGAAGGCGGACAACATCGCAGGCGCGGTCGCCGCGCGCTGGCTCAGGCTGTCCGCGGAGGAGAGGGAGAACACCGGCGTGATGGCGCCGAGCCACGAGCTCCGCGTCGCCATCAACGCCCACATCAGGGAGCGCCTCGCGAGAGAGGGAGCGATCCACGGTCCCGCCTTCCACGGTGAGCAGCTGGTGTCGCGGGGCTACACGCGGGCGGAGAAGGCATTGGCCGCCAACTACGCGCCGGGCGATGTGGTGTCCTTCCACCGTCCCTACAGAAGACTCGGCATAGACAAGGGCGAGGAGCGCCGGGTGGTCGAGGTGGACCGCCGCAGCCGCACGGTGGTGCTGGCCGACGCGGGCGGCAAGACCGTTGCCTGGAAGCCGGGCCAGGTTGCCGGGCGGCACGGGGGGAGCGAGGTCTACCGTGTCGAGCGGATCGAGCTGCGCGCGGGCGACCGCGTGCGCTGGACGCGCAACGACAAGGACCACGGGCTGGTGAACAGCCGGACCGCCGAGGTGGTCGCCGTGGACGGAGACCGCGTCTCCTTCCGGCTCGAGGACGGCCGCGCTCTGGCGCTGGGCCGCGACGAGCGCCAGCTTCGCCATCTCGATCACGCCCACGCCTCAACGGTGCACGCGTTCCAGGGCCGCACGGTCGACAACGTCATCGCGGCGATGGAAGCAGAGCACCCTCACCTCACCACGCAGAAGAGCTTCTACGTGGAGATCAGCCGGGCCCGCTATCGCGCGGAGCTCGTGACGGACGACGCGGCCAGGCTGCGGGAGCGGCTGGAGACCACGACGGGCGAGCGGATCTCGGCGCTGGAAGCCATTGCGACGAGGGAGCCGGAAGCGCCGGCGAGAGGTGCCGATGCCCCCGGACATACTGCTGCAGCGCCCATGCCCGAACGCCCGGCCGAGGCCGAAGGGAGGCCGGAAGCCGGGCGCAGCGCGCCGGACCGCTCCCCGGGCGAACCGGACGCAAAGGAGGGCGCCACCCCGGATCGGCCGCCGTCGCGGCCGGCACGGGAAAAACCCCTCGAGGTCGAATTCGAGCTGGAGTTGGAACTCTGACGCCATGGAAAGGGCACGAAAGATCGGCTCGCCAGGGCAGGCGGCGATTAGCACGGCGCAAGTCCGGGGAGAAGCACGGTCCCCTTTCCGCACGCGGGCATCGGCCGGAAAACATGGATGCGGTGCACGGCGCGGAGCGAATCTGTGACGCAGGCAACCATCGAAGGAGATGATGACGATGTGGATCGACAGAGACCTGTTGGTAGTGGGCAAGGATGGCGAGATCAGGGTCATCGATCAGAGCAGGATCGGCAACTGGTACGATCCGCTGGTGATACTTGGCGACCCCGGCATGGGGAAGACGACGCTCATGCGCCATATGTGTGAGCGGCACGACATGACCTATATCCATGCGGCCGAGCTGGTGCGCGCCGGCGATCCGGAATCCCTGCTCCCGGATGCAGGACACGTCCTGGTCGACGGTCTTGACGAGATCGCATCCTCCGGCCGGGCCGGCGCAACCGATGCGGTGATGAGGAAACTGAGGGAAGCGGGCAGCCCGCCCTTCATCCTGTCCTGTCGCGCAGCCGAGTGGCACGAAGCCGCGGACCGCGCAAGGATCGAGGACGACCACGCCGGCGAGGTTGAGACGCTCTACCTGGCGCCCCTGGGCAACGACGGGGCGCGTGCGTTCCTGGAGAACGAGTTTCCGGGGCTGGAGGTGCCCGCGTTCCTGCAGAAACTGGAGAGCCCGGCGCTGCGCAATGCCAGCGGGAATCCCCTGAGCATGCGCCTGCTGGGGGAGATCGCGCAGGCTGGAGGCGAACTTCCGGAAAACCGTACCGAGATATTCGCCCGTGCCTGCCGAGCGATGCTCGGTCGAGACGGCCGCGAGCATGTCGTTCGGCTCGTCCGCGGGGACGAAGACGAGCTTCTGCTGGCGTCGGGTGCCATATGCGCGACGCTACTGGTGTGCGACCTCCTGGGCGTGCACGAAGGCGCGCGCCAGGAAACCCCGGCGGGCTTCCTGAACGTGTCCGATATCGACGGACTTCCGTTGGCCGGTGCTGCCGCCGACGCGCTGAGAACGCGGCTGTTCCGGGCCGACGGCGAGGGGCGCTTCTCGTACCTGCACCGTGCAGTCGCCGAGTATCTCGGGGCAGCCTGGCTGACGCGCTGCGCAGACGAGGGCCTCGCCGCCGACGGGATGCTTGCACTGTTCGGCAGCGGGGGCGTACCGGGGTGTTGCCCCGTGCCGGGGAGTTTCCCCGTACCGGGATGTTCTCCGGTGCCGACGGCGTTGCGCGGGCTCCACGCCTGGATCGCGCGTCTCAGCCCGGCCCTCTCCGGTCGCGTCTTCGCCGCCGACCCCTATGCGGTATTGCGGGACGGGGAGACGGAAAGGCTGGATCCGGAGCAGGCACGCGCCCTTCTCGCCGCGCTCAAGGTGCGCTCGGGAGAGGACCCATGCTTCGACGCCGAGAACCGGGGCGTCCATCAAGCCCTGGGGCTGATTCGGCCGGAGCTCAGGAACGACATCAAGGAGATTGTGTCTGCGCCCGGCCCGCATGCTCAGATCTCGACCTTCCTCATCGAAGCGATGGGTGCGGCAGACCTGGCCGCAGACGACGGCCGCACACTCGAGGTCATCCTGTTCGATCGGGGCCGTGACTACCGTGAGCGCCTCATGGCGCTCAGGTCGCTGAGCGCGGCCGGCATTCTGACGGACGACGAGACGGTGGTTCTCCGGCTTCTCGACATGGGAGATTCGGACTCAGCGCGGCTGGCGTGCGACATACTCGCATCTTCGGACTTCGTTTCTGCCGCGGCACGCAAGTCAGGGACGTCCCGCCGCGCGGGACTGAGGGTTGTGGGTGGAGGCCCTACCGATTCGGAAGAGCCGGCAGAATCCGCCGGCTGGGAACCCTTCGGCGCTCTCGACACGGATCGCCTGGCGGCACTTCTCGACTTCATCTCCAAAGGTGCGCCGTCCGCGATTGCGGAGGCGGAAGCATACGAGAGAGTGGCGCTCACGAATATGGCGAGAGATCTCGCGGCCCGGGTCCTGAAAACCGATCCGGGCGTCGCTCCGCAGCGGGTCTGGGAATGGATTTGCTGGGCCGACGGAGCCGAGGGTGCCGACTCGCGGGAAAAGCTGGCGGCGGTGTTCCGCAGCGACCGGGTGCTGCGCGCGGCGGTTCTCGAGCACGTGCTGATGATACCCCGCCAGGGCGGCATCTGGATGATGTGCAGGGACCTGGAGAAGACAGGCCTCGGTCTCGATCCGGGGACGGACGATCTCGACGGCTTGATGGAGGCGTTGCGCATGCGGTTGGAGAACGACTCCATCGATCCCGAGGCGCGGGAGGAAATTCTCGAGTTTGCAGGATCGCACCGCTGGAACGCAGACCCGGGGTGCGTTCAGGCCGATGCGAAGGCGAGCGACGAACACGAGACTCCTGCCGGGTCGGACGAATCGTCCGGGCGTGCATCCGCCGAGCCGAATGCGAGTGACGAGGGCGGCGGCGCAGGCACCGGCGGGGCGCAGCAGGCAGGCGATCGGCATCACCGCACTACGCTGTCCGAGCAGGCCGACATGATCGCGGCCGGGGATTTCCGGGCCCTGGCGCTGCCGGCTGCCGTTTATCTCGGCCGGCTCGAGGGTCTCGACGAGCGGGGGGACGTCCCGGCAGGCGTTCGCCGGGACGCGTCGCTCGCCCCAGGCGAGCGCCTGCGGGAATATCTCGGCGAAGAATTGAGCGAGCGGGTGCTCGACGGCTTCGTCGCCGTGCTCGGACGCGACGATCTGCCCCGGGCTTCGGCGATTGCGCAAATCCACATTGCGGGCGGCGAGTATGAGGCCGAGGCGCCGCTGATCTGCGGCATCGACGTGGCGCTTCGCCGGGGCGTTCCCCTCGACACGGTCGAGCGGACGACACTCGAAGCCGCATGCATGGCCTGGCGGCGCGCGCCGGAGAGCGCGCGCGGCGGACAGATCGACATCGGCACCGCCCTCGAAGCCACGGTATTCGGCAGCGTCGAGGATGCAGAGCGGTATTTCCGGGCGCGCATCGAGCCTCAGCTCGCATGCAATCGGGAGTTCATCGACGATCTGGATCGCCTCGAAGCAGAGTACGGGTTCGGTTCCCACGGACTGGCCGGACGGCTCTCGCTCGAGTGGCTGCGCTCCTACCCCGATCTGAACGGGCACGCACAGACGGAACTGATGACCTGCGCGCTCCAGTACGCCCCGCGCGACGCGGTGCGCGAGTTGATCGTCGATTGCCGCGAAAGGGTGCATCCGGACGAACGCGCGAAGCTCGTGTGGCTGTCGGTGGCCTTTGTCCTGGATCCCATTGGCAGCAGGCAGGCGCTCCTCGAGGCGGCGGAAGGCAGTCCTGACTTCATCGGGTTCGTCCGGGAGCGGATCGGGAGCATGTTCCGCTTCGCCGAAACGCCGCTCGATTCCCTCCTGCTCGTCGTCGAGGTGTTCGGTGCGGAATGGCCGAGAATGGTGGAGCGGTCCGGAAGCGGACGCGAGGGCCGAGGCTGGAACGATCCCCGGGACGCGAGCGCGTTCATCGAGCGTACCATCCACGCCATCGCAAACCGGCCGGAGCCGGAGGCGAGCGAGGCGCTGGTGGCCGTGATCGCGAACCACGCGCCGAGCTATGCCGATACGGCAAGGCAGGCGCTCGCGTTCCAGTGCAGGGCCCGACGGGAATTCGAGCACAGGATACCCACTGTCGACGGGTTCCGTGCGCTCGCGACCAATGCGCCCGATCGGACAGGATAGGCTGCCGCGGAGGTGATCCCGGAGAGCAAGGGGGGCGCGCCAAAGCGATACGCTGCCGGTTCGGTCGGCGCGTCCCGAGGAGAATTCTCAACCGGGATTGCCGCGCTGCGAACTGTTCCGAGATAGGCGTAAAGCCATGAGCGCGATCTGTAGGGTGAGGTTGGTGTCCGGCGGCACCGGCCTCGCCAAACCTGTTCTCAATATACCTGTGGTCTGGCCGTACCAGGCGCACTATCATGTGACCAGGTTCATGACCAGATGAGGTCGCCATGGTCACGGTTAATCTGGCTCAAGCGAAAGCGCGCCTCAGCGAACTTCTGGACCAGGTTGAGGCGGGGCAAGAGGTGCTCATCACCCGTCGCGGCAAGGCCGTGGCGCACCTGTCCGCGGCGGTGCGGCCCAAGAAGCCGTTGCCGCTGCGGGAGCTGGCGGGGTTTCGGGCGGCCATGCCTCGGTTGCGGCGTCCCGCCGCCGAGCTGCTGCGCGAAGCCCGGGACGAACGCTTGTAAAGTCTGCGGCCGGTTCGGATGCTCTATTTCGACACCAGCTTTCTCGTTCCCCTGATCCTCCCCGAAGCCACCAGCGAGCCGATCGCCGCATTTTTCGAGGATCTGCCGGCAGACGACCTGGCGGTGAGCCATTGGACCCGGGTCGAGTTCGCCTCGCTGCTTGCCCGAGAGGTTCGCATGGGCAAGCTGGATGCCGCGGCGGCGCGCAAGGCGGGTTCACGGTTCGAGGCGATGGTCGAAGAGTCCTTCGTCATCCTGTTGCCGAGCCGCGACGACTTCGACCGGGCCAGAGAATGGCTAATGCATTTCGAGACGGGTCTGAGGGCCGGGGACGCGCTGCACCTTGCCATTGCGAGCAACCGCGCGGCGGATGCAATCTATAGCCTGGACAAGTCGATGGTCGCGGCGGGACAGGCGCTGGGCTCGCCGGCGAGCACGGGGATCGCCCTTCCGGACCATGACAACTGATCGCGGGCAAGAGTGCGACTCCGAAGAGGCTCGATTGACCACTTCTGCCTTCTGGTCGGAATGAGCTGTCGATCAGCGCGTAGGTTGGGCGCTGATTGGCGTCCTAACGTGAGCATCCGATGATACTTGAATCGCGCCATATCCCATACTTGGCTACTTGCAGCTCAAACCAGCCGAGAGGATCGCGGTCGGGGACTTCCGAACAACGCGCTTCACCCCGCACCATACCCGAATCGAAAGTCCCTGGCCGACCTAGAATGCCCAGGCTGCCTGCGATAGCCTGATGGCACTGCAGTCGCTGCCTTCAAAGCCCCAGGATTCAACAGGACTGGGTCGGTGGACGGACATGGATACCAACGAGCAATTCTTCAACCGCCCGATCCTCAACTCTCCCTACGAATGCCCGGCCCGGCACTGGGAGCTCGACGAGAGCGGCCAACCCACCAACCAAATCCTCAAGTCGCGGCGCCAGGTCTCGTTCGTCACGCCGATCCCCAAGCCGAGGAAGAGCAAGGGTGCGCAGCAGGCGCTGGTCTTTGACGAGGAGGCGCAGCGTGTCGCGACTGAAGGTCAGCAATACGAGCTTGCGCAGACCATCAACAGCGTCCGCAACGCCGTTGATCGCTGGCGGGCTCTGCCGGACCCGGCGCACTGGGGCGTGACGTCGGAGACGGCCCGGCTGCTGCATCACTGGCGTCACCATCATTTCAACGACATTCGCCCCTTTTTCTGTCAGGTCGAGGCGGTAGAGACCGCGATTTGGCTGACCGAAGTCGCACCCCAGATCGCCGCAGGGCGCCGGTTCCTCGAACACTTGGAGACCGCGAACAAGGAAGCCAATCCGGCGCTCTCCAGGCTGGCGCTGAAGCTCGCCACCGGAGCCGGCAAGACCACCGTCATGGCCATGCTGATCGCGTGGCAGACGATCAACGCGGTGCGCCGCCCGAACAGACGTCGCTTCACGCGAGGCTTCCTGGTCGTCACTCCCGGTATCACCATCAAGGACCGGCTCCGGGTGCTACAGCCCAACGACCCGGACAGCTACTACCAGAGCCGTGAGCTCGTGCCGGGCGACATGCTGGGTGATCTCGAACAAGCGAAGATTGTCATTGCCAACTTCCATGCTTTCAAGCGCCGCGAAACGATGGAGGTCTCCAAGGGCGGCCGGGCGCTCCTCCAGGGTCGCGGTCCCGATCTGAGGTCGACCGAGAGCGAAGGACAGATGCTCCAGCGTGTCGTGCCCGGGCTCATGGGCATGAAGAACGTGCTCGCACTGAACGACGAGGCGCACCACTGCTACCGCGAAAAGCCCGGCGAGGACGACGAAGGCGATCTGAAAGGAGAGGACCGCGAGGAAGCCAAGAAGAACCGCGAGGCGGCGAGGCTCTGGATTTCCGGGCTGGAGGCAGCGAGCGAGCGATTGGGCCTTGCCCGCGTTATCGACCTCTCGGCGACGCCATTCTTCCTGCGCGGCTCGGGCTACGCGGAAGGGACGCTCTTCCCCTGGACGATGAGCGACTTCTCGCTCATGGACGCCATCGAATGCGGCATCGTCAAGCTGCCCCGTGTGCCGGTTGCTGACAATATCCCCGGCGGCGACATGCCGAAGTTCCGCAATCTGTGGGAGCATATCGGCAAGGACATGCCGAGGAAGGGGCGGGGCAAAACTACCGACCTCGACCCGCTGCAAATCCCCGTGATGTTGCAGGCGGCGCTGGATGCCCTTTACGGCCACTACGAGAAGACGTTCCAACTCTGGCAAGACGCTCGCATCGAGGTCCCGCCTTGCTTCATTGTGGTCTGCAACAACACCTCGACCTCGAAGCTGATCTACGACTACATCGCGGGTTTCCAACGGGAAAACCCGGATGGCTCCACGACTCTGGTCAACGGCCGGCTCAAGCTATTCCACAATTTTGACGAGCATGGCACCCCGCTCGCGCGCCCGCGCACTCTCCTGATCGATAGCGAACAGCTCGAGTCCGGCGATGCACTCGACAAGAACTTCCGCACCATGGCCGCCGACGAGATCGATCGCTTTCGCCGCGAGATCGTGGAGCGTACGGGCGATCAGAAGCGGGCCGAAAATCTCTCCGACCAGGACCTGCTGCGCGAAGCGATGAACACTGTCGGCAAAGAGGGTCGGTTGGGAGGCGCGACCCGCTGCGTGGTCTCGGTCTCGATGCTGACGGAAGGGTGGGACGCCAACACCGTGACCCATGTGCTGGGCGTGCGCGCCTTCGGCACGCAGCTCCTGTGTGAGCAGGCGGTGGGGCGCGCCTTGCGCCGGCAGTCCTACGAGCTGAGCGACGATAGCCTTTTCCCTGTCGAGTATGCCGACGTGCTCGGCATCCCCTTTGACTTCACGGCGAAGCCCGTGGTCGCCCCGCCGCAGAGGCCGCGCAAGACGGTGCAGGTGAATGCGGTCACACCGGAGCGCGACGCCTGCGAAATCCGTTTTCCCCGCGTCCAGGGCTACCGCGTCGAGCTGCCGGAAGAGCGTCTGGAGGCGACCTTCGATGACGATTCGACCCTAGTGCTGACGCCAGACCTCGTCGGCCCCTCCGTTACCCGCAACGAGGGCATCATCGGCGAGGGTGTGGACCTCAATCTGGTTCACACTCGCGACCTTCGACGCTCAACCCTCCTGTTCCACCTCACGAAGCGCCTGCTGGAGACGAAGTGGCGCGACCCGGGAGAGGAGCCAAGGCTGCACCTGTTCGGCCAACTCAAGCGGGTGGCGCGTCAATGGCTTGACGCTCACCTCGTCTGCAAGGGTGGCACCTACCCGGCGCAGCTCATGTATCTGAGTCTTGCGGATATGGCCTGCGAGCGCATCACGCGAGGCATCGTCGAGCGGCACCTGGACGAGCGCCCGATCAAGGCCGTGCTCGACCCATACAACCCTGCCGGCTCGACAATCCACGTCCGCTTTACCACGTCGAAGCAGACGCTGTGGACGACCGATGCCCGCCGCTGCCACGTCAACCATGTCGTTTGTGACAGCAACTGGGAGGCCGAGTTATGCCGCGTCGCCGAGGGGCATCCCCGCGTCCGCGCATACGTGAAGAACCACGGGCTTGGCCTGGAGGTGCCATACCGCCTCGGCGACGAGGCGCGCACCTACGTCCCAGATTTCATCGTGGCTTTGGACGACGGGCGGGGCGAGGACGACCCGCTGCACCTGATCGTCGAGATCAAGGGCTACCGGGGGGAGGACGCCAAGGACAAGAAGGGGACGATGGAGACCTACTGGGTGCCGGGCGTGAACGCGCTCGGCACGTTCGGCCGCTGGGCCTTCGCGGAGTTCACGGACGTCTACGAGATCGAGGCCGGGTTTGGCGAGCTTGTCCGCGGCTTCCTTCTCGAAGATGCTGCCGCATGAAGACCACGCGCTATTTCGAGGAGCAGGTACGACGCAAGCGACCCTACATCGACCCGGCGTGGTGCGCCGCCGTTATCGCCGACCCGCTTCGCCGCGAGGTGCAGCCGGACGGCCGCACTCGCTTCTGGGGCGAGGTCGAGCGCCCCGGCGAAGACACGCCGCGCATCCTCCGCGTGGTGACGCTGGCCGACGGGGAGACGGTCCACAACGCCTTCTTCGATCGAGGGTTCAAGAGGGACGAAGAATGAAGCTGCACTACTATCCCGAGACCGACAGCCTCTATGTCGAGTTCAAAGCGGGGCCTGGCGTGGAGACACGCGAGGTTTCGGACGGCCTCAATGTCGATCTTGATGCTGTCGGCGACGTGGTCGGCTTCGACATCGACCATGCGTCCCGGCGCCTCGATCTCTCCACGCTGGAGACCGAGGCGCTGCCGTTGCGCTCGACCAGGGTCGGTTGATCCGTGGCACGCGGGAAGAGAAAGAAGGCCAAGTCGGTCGAGACGCTTACGCATGGCGAGGCGGCGCGGCGCAATATTCCGACGGCGGAATACCACCCCGTCATGGCGGAGGAGGACAAGGCGCCGATCCGCGTGGCCTACGAGCGCCGCAACCGCGACCTCGACCCGCAGCTTGTCTGGCGCGGCAAGGACGAACAGGACATGGCCGACCTCGTCGTCCAGTCGCCGCCGCTCTACATCCAGGAGAAGGTGCACCCAAAAGTCCTGATCGACGACCTGCTGCGCCAGACGAAGGAGCGGCGGGAGGAGGAGGCGCCTACCACGCCCGACCTCTTCGCCGACTTCAACGGTCTGCCCGACGGCGCCGCGCGCACCGAGTTCTACCGCCACGACGCCAACTGGTCGAACCGCATGATCCTTGGCGACAGCTTGCAGGTCATGGCGTCGCTGGCGGAGCGCGAGGGCCTGCGCGGCAAGGTGCAGTGCATCTATATCGACCCGCCTTACGGCATCCGCTTCAACTCCAACTTCCAGTGGTCCACCAGGAGCCGCGACGTGAAGGACGGCAAGGCCGATCACATCACCCGCGAGCCCGAGCAGGTGAAGGCCTTTCGCGATACCTGGCGCGACGGCATCCACTCCTACTTGAGCTACCTGCGCGACCGGCTGACCGTGGCGCGGGATTTGCTGACCGAGAGCGGCTCGGTCTTCGTCCAGATCGGCGACGAAAACCTTCACCGCGTGCGGGCGCTGATGGATGAGGTGTTCGGGGCTGAGAACTATCAAAACACAATCTATTTTCAAACTACTGGCGGGTTTGCAACAACTGGTTTGACGAGAATCGGAGACTATGTACTTTGGTATTCTCGAAATTCTTCTCAGATCAAGACACGAGAGCTATTTCAGAGCAAAGCGGGTGCAGAAGAAGAGAGGAGTGCCTATAAGAGTGTCGAGACGCATATCGGAGTCAGAAGACGGCTTACTACTGCAGAAGTCTTGAATGCACCTACCTCTCTACCAAAAGGGCGTCTGTTCAGGATAGCTGATCTTTGTGGGCAAGGCACTGCCCCTGAACCGACTCCATTTGTTTGGAATGGAATTGAGTATAATCCAACAAGAAATAGTCATTGGAAGCCAAATTATCCGAACGGAATTCGTCGACTGTCTTACGCAGACCGAGTTTACGGGACCGGAAGAACACTAAACTACATACGTTTCTTCGAAGATTATCCAGTATCGCCGCTAAATGATGTTTGGCAGGATACAGGGCACTCGGGGTTCGCCTACGAGAAACTATTCGTTGTCCAGACAGCAACTTCGGTCGTTGAACGTTGTGTCATGATCACCACCGATCCCGGCGATCTGGTGCTGGACCCGACATGCGGCTCGGGCACCACGGCGTTTGTCGCCGAGCAGTGGGGCCGGCGCTGGATCACCATCGACACCTCGCGCGTGGCGCTTGCACTGGCGCGGGCGCGCATCATGGGCGCGCGCTATCCCTGGTATCTGCTCGCCGACAGCCCCGAGGGGCAGAAGAAGGAAGCCGAGATCACGCAGCGCGCACCCTCGGAGGCACCCACCGGTGGCGACATCCGCCAGGGCTTCGTCTACGAGCGCGTGCCGCATATCACCCTGAAATCCATTGCCAACAACGCCGAGATCGACGTGATCTGGGAGCGCTGGCAGGAGACCCTGGAGCCCCTGCGCGCCCGCCTCAACGCCGCCCTCGGCGAGCAGTGGGAAGAATGGGAAATCCCGCGCGAGGCGGGCGAGGGCTGGCCGGCCGATGCCACGACCGCGCACGCCGCGTGGTGGGAAGCGCGCATCGCCCGGCAGCAGGGTATCGACGCCTCCATCGCCGCCAAGGCGGACCACGAATTTCTCTACGACAAGCCCTATGCGGACAACGCGCGCATCCGCGTCGCCGGCCCCTTCACGGTCGACAGCCTGGCGCCGCACCGGATGCTCGCTGTGGACGAGAACGACGAGCTCTTCTCAGCGCTTACCGACACGAAGCTCGGCTACGGCGAGGCGCCGAACTTCACCGAGATGATCCTGGAGAACCTCAGGACGGCGGGCGTGCAGCAGGCACACAAGGAGGACCGCATCGCCTTCACCGCGCTCACGCCCTGGCCCGGCCACTATGTCTGCGCCGAGGGGCGCTACGTGGAGGGCGGCGGCGAGGAAGGCGCCACGCGCCGCGCCGGCGTCTTCATCGGCCCTGAATTCGGCACCGTCGCGCGGCCCGACTTGGTGGCAGCCGCGCGCGAAGCCGCCGACGCCGGCTTCGACGTGCTGATCGCCTGCGCCTTCAGCTACGACGCCCACGCCGCCGAGTTCGAGAAGCTCGGGCGCATCCCGGTGCTCAAGGCGCGCATGAACGCCGACCTGCACATGGCCGGCGACCTCAAGAACACCGGCAAGGGCAACCTCTTCGTCATCTTTGGCGAGCCCGACATCGACATCCTGCCGGATGACGGCGACACCATCCGGGTGCGGATCAACGGCGTGGACGTGTTCCACCCCAACACCGGCGAGGTGAGGAGCGACGGCGCCGACGGCATCGCCTGCTGGTTCGTCGATACCGACTACAACGAAGAAAGCTTCTTCGTCCGTCACGCCTACTTCCTGGGCGCGAACGACCCCTACAAGGCGCTGAAGACGACGCTGAAGGCGGAGATCGACCCCGACGCTTGGGCCACGCTGAACAGCGACACCTCCCGTCCCTTCCCCAAGCCCGCCTCCGGCCGCATCGCCGTCAAGGTCATCAACCACCTCGGCGACGAAGCGATGAAGGTTTTTCGGGTGTAGCGGGTAACAGCCCCGCTGGCGCGCGGCGCGTTCGCCGCCACACTGATCGCTCCATGGAATTCCGTATCGCCGACACCTTCACCGACAGCCTCGCCAAGCTGACGGGCGACGAGCAGAAGGCCGCCAAGACCACGGCCTTCGACCTCCAGATGGACCCGTCGGGGGCCGGGCACTCATTTCACAAGTTGGATCGGGCAAAGGATCGGAATTTCTGGTCCGTCCGGGTCAGCCGGGACATCCGCCTGATCGTGCATCGGACGGCATCGAGCGTCCTGCTCGCCTATGTCGGCCATCACGATGCCGCGTACCGCTGGGCCGAGCGCCGTCGGATCGAGCGGCATCCCAGGACCGGCGCGGCCCAGATCGTGGAAATCCGCGAAACCGTGCGCGAAATCGAAGTCCCGCGCCCCGTCGTCGTGGAGGCACCTGCCGTTGCGCCGGCCGCCCCCAAGCCTGCGCTCTTCGCCGGCGCCTCCGAAGAAGAGCTATTGGGCTACGGCGTGCCCGAGACGTGGCTGGATGACGTTCGCGGCGCGGACGAGGACTCGCTGCTCGACCTCGCCGATCGCTTGCCGGCAGAAGCGGCGGAGGCGCTGCTGGAGCTCGCCACCGGCGGCACGCCGGACCGGCCGGCGCACGCGGCCGCAGACGCGGACCCCTTCGCGCATCCGGACGCGCAACGTCGTTTCCGCCTTGTGGAGGACGCGGGCGAGCTGGAGCGCGCGCTCGAGTTCCCGTGGGAGAAGTGGACGGTCTTCCTGCACCCGACGCAGCGGCGGATAGTGGAGAACGAATACAGCGGCCCGGCCCGCGTCTCCGGTTCGGCCGGCACCGGGAAGACCATCGTGGCGCTCCACCGCGCCGTTCATCTCGCCCGCTCGCATCCCGATGCCCGCGTCCTCCTGGCCACCTTCTCCGACACGCTCGCGAACGCGCTGCGCGTGAGGCTCGGGCGCCTGATCCACAATCAGCCCAGCATCGCCGAGCGCCTGGAGGTGAACTCGATGAGCGGCATCGGCCGGCGCCTTCACGAGGCGAACTTCGGGGCGGCGAGCCTGGCCACCGAGGGTGAGGTGCGGGCGCTGATCGACCGGGCATCTACCGAGGTCGGGGATCACGCGTTCAGCCCTCACTTCCTGTGGACTGAGTGGAGTCAGGTGGTCGATGCGTGGCAGCTTGAGAGCTGGGAGGGCTACCGGGATGTGATGCGGCTCGGCCGCAAGACCCGTCTGGCGGAGTCGCAGCGCGCGGTGCTGTGGTCGATCTTCTCCCAGGTACGCGATGCCCTGGCGGAGCGGGAGCTGTTCACAGAACCCAGTATGTTCCGGAGGCTGGAGCAGCACGTCGCGGAGGGGGCGCATCCGCCCTTCGAGTTCTGCGTCATCGACGAGGCCCAGGACATCGGCGTGGCGGAGCTGCGCTTTCTCGCTTCCCTCGGTGGCGGTCGCCCCGGCAGCCTGTTCTTCGCCGGCGATCTCGGCCAGCGCATCTTCCGGGCGCCCTTCTCCTGGCGCGCTCTGGGTGTCGACGTGCGCGGGCGCTCGCACATTCTCCGCATCAACTACCGGACCTCCCACCAGATACGGCGGCAGGCGGACCGCTTGTTGCCGCCCGAGCTCGCCGACGTGGATGGCATCGCTGAGCGGCGCGGTGGCACCGTCTCCGCGTTCAACGGGCCAGAGCCCAGCATCAAGGTCCTCGAAACACCCGATGAGGAGGCCGCCGCCATTGCCGACTGGCTGATGGCGCTGCGGCAGGAGGGCTTCCCGCCGAACGAAATCGCGGTGTTCGTCCGGTCCCAGGACGAGATCGCGAGGGCGCAGGAGGCTGTCCGCGTGGCGAACCTGACCTCCATCGAGTTGGATGAACGCTCGGAAGGGGCACCGGGCAAGGTGGTGGTCGGCACGATGCATCTCGCCAAAGGATTGGAGTTCAGAGCAGTGGCTGTGGTGGCATGCGATGACGAGGTCCTGCCGCTGCAATCGCGCATCGAGAACGTCGCCGACGAAGCCGACCTGGAGGATACCTACAGCACGGAACGGCACCTTCTCTATGTGGCCTGCACGCGCGCCCGCGATCGTCTCCTGGTGACTGGCGTCAAGCCCGCCTCCGAGTTTCTCGACGATCTGCGGATAGATCTCGCCCCACATCTTTGACAGCGCGGCGAGCGGCACGTCGCACGTCACGGGTTCTCATGGAGATGCGCGGACCGGGTCCATATCGCTTACGCGAGCTCGAAAGCTCTGCATCCAAGAAGCTGGTTCTCCTGATCCCGTCTCGACTGACCGTTTGCCCTTGCCTTTCCTCAACGCTCCCGAGGCTCCGGAAATGGCACGAACAGTGCCGGTGCGCATCGCTGCGGAGCATGAAGATCGCCCGGCCATGATCTCGTCAGGGCTTCTGCCACTCGCAGACTGCTGTAGAGACGGCCCAGTCGTCGGGCATGTAGCTCGTGGTGTAAGGACAGACTCCCGTTACATCGGCGTACTTACCCGTGCCGCCTACGATGCGTCGAATCCCTTGACCGCCTCCACCGACCTCGGTATCGCCCGCGCGTCGGGTCGCCACGACATACCAGGAGTCTCCCTCGCTGTCGGTATGCGTGCACGGCGCCTCAAGATCCAGACCGGCGTCGGATCTCTTCCCGTACACCACGCAGGTGAGACGGTAGCTGGCACCATCCGCAAACGGACCGCCACTGCCCTCGATGACTGTTGCAGTGCCCTGCAATTGGCCGCCGGTGACGGTCTCCCCGGCGTGCTCCAGCACGGTGTAGTCACGCACGAAGCTGTTGAGGAGTTTGAAACTGCCGCTTTCGCCCGCTGTGGCCGCGTCGGCCGGCCACGTGACAGCCGATGCGGCGATGAAGGTGGCCGCAATTCTGTGGAAGTTCATCGTCATTCAATGGTCTCCGTTCATCAGTCGCCGCGTCAGCAATTGGCCACGGCACCCATCCATCGTTCAGTCGGAGGAAAGCAGCTCCGATTGGGCTTCCCGGCCCTGCTGTATCAGGTTATCGACCTCATCTTGGCGTCCTTCGCGGATCATCTCGTCACGTCTAAGCGTCGACAGGAAGAGGACACCGCGAAATGTGTGCTCGATCAGTCGAACAGTCCCGGGCGAGAGGGAAGCGGGAGCCATGCGAGATTCGTCCTCCGCCATGGTCAGCGCGGCGTTACGCACGAACTCCGCCGGCGAGTTGAAGTCGTGTCTGGCGGCAGCCTCTGTGACCTGCTCCCACTCGCGGTCCGAGAATCTGATCGTGCGAGAGGCGCGAATGTCGGCGTGTTTCTTGCCGGGATCGGCATCGACGCGGCTGCTGTCGGTGGTATTTTCGGTCATGGCTCCGTGCTTTCGGAAGTGGGGATTGTTCCAGCCGGCCGGATCCGGCGACTACACTGTCGGCGAGGCAGTTGACCTCCGCATGATGCACAGAGTATCCGCAGGATGCAGCCTTGGAATCCGACGAATGGCGCGCGAATGTCGCGAGAAGGGAAGGTATTGTAGTTCAAAGGGATAGGAGAGAACGTCGCGCGCCATTCGCTCGGTCCAACGCCATTCGTCCGCAACTCATCGTACGCCTGACGGTGCCTGTCGGCCACTGGCAGTCGGTGCCGCCACGAATAGGGGTTTGCACCATCGGTGCGTGGGGTGTGAAATTTCAAGCGGCTCCGCCGTAGAACCGGGACTTGAGGTCGGCGAGAAGTAGGGTCAGGGCCCAACCTCCAGAGCGAGGTGGGAGCGCCTGTCTGCGGCAGGCGGTCGTGCGACGGCGGCGAGCAGGCGACGGTTGGCCGAACGGCAACCGGGACGAAGTGCAGAGGCTCGCGATCGCGATCGGCGCAGCGGGCCGATCACCATCGTCGTCATCACTGTCGGGCGCGGTGACACCGGGGCGTTCAGGCACGGCGACACCGATGTCCGGCAAGGCATCGTGGCGCTCGTCGCCATCGGCGACGGCGCTGACGCCGAGCACGCGCATAGGGCGCGCAGTTCATCGGGGGAAGTGAAGTGCCGCAGACGATGCCGGACGCACTCGTCAGCGCACGAACGCCATCGCCATCGTAATCATCATCGTTACGGGCTCGGGCGTGCAGTCGATGCGCACGCCTGAGCAGCGGTCGGCCACGGCGGCGTGAAGCTCGACCTTGTGTAGGCCTTTGCAGGCTGAACCGCGGTCTGTCTCGCTTCCGCGAGGCAAGCGTGCGGCGACGGCGCGAATGCGCCAGCCGGACGCGATGCCGAAGCCGCAGCCGCAGCGGGGAGCGGTGCGGCGCCGATTGGCGGAGCCTCCGATAGCGGTGCAGGCATAACCGCGGCTGCGCGAGCACGGCATGTCGCGGGGATGCCGGCAGTCGGGTGCACCGGACTGCACGCATGACGGCCGTCGTGAAGCACGAGAAAAGCGGCCGGTGCCGTGAGGCACCGACCGCTGTCTTTGTCTCAGTCGCCGATCAGACCGGCATGACCATTACGGGTATGCCCAGACGCTTCGCCTTGTCGATCATGTTCCCGGTGATGCCGCTGCCGGGGAACGCGATCACGCCCTTGGGCAGTAGATTGAGCAGGTCGTCGTTGCGCCTGAAGGGCGCGGCCTTGCCGTGGGCGTTCCAGTCCGGGCGACAGACGATCTGGTCGACGCCGCGGGCTTCGGCCCAGCTCGCCGCGATCTTCTCGACGCCGGGACCGCCGCCGTGCACCAGAACCATGTTCGCGTACTTGGCGCGGGTGCGGTCCAGCGTGGCCCAGATGGCGCCGGCATCGGTGACGGTCTTGCCGCCGGTGATCGCGACCAGGGTGCCGTCCGGCAGGTGCGCGCGGGTCTCGCGGTCCTTGCGGGCTCTGCGGAAGTCGCGGGCGTCGATGGCTGCGGAAGTGAGCGTGCCCGTCCGGCTCGTGTGCGAGCCGTGCCTCGGGCGCCAGGTGTCGCCGGTCTCCGCACGGTAGGCATCGGCTGCGATGTCGCGCATCTTCTCGAAGGCGTCGCGGCGGTCGCCGAGGCTCTGCGCGCGGTCAGTGAGGGTCTCCAGCTCGTGCGCCTTCACCTCGCTGCCGTCCTGCGCGGTCTCGAGGTCCTTCATCTCTGGGGTGATGCGGTCGACGGCGCGGTCGAGCCTCTGCACCTGGCTGTGCAGCATGTTGGTGAAGCCCCACATGAGCGGCTCGCGCTCGTCGGCCATCTGCGTGCCGTCTACGGTGATGCCGTCCACGATGACGCGGATGGCCTCGCTCAGTGCCTGGGTGGCGTCGTCCTCGTCCCAGACGACGCGGCTGTCGAGCTCGCCTTTCGCGGGTGCTGCGCCGAAGAGAGCCATGCTCTCGCAGACCGTTGCAGTTGAGGAAGCTGTAGCGCTTGCAGTG
Organism: Alphaproteobacteria bacterium; assembly: GCA_965207055.1. Classification (GTDB taxonomy): domain Bacteria; phylum Pseudomonadota; class Alphaproteobacteria; order UBA828; family UBA828; genus WTGU01. The sequence goes on from CBDBLP010000003.1 coordinate 635,886, forward strand.
TCGATCATGACGATCTCCCTTCTGATCCACCGGGACCCTGTGCCCCGTCGTGGTGTCCTCTTTCTTCACGCGCGCGCAGTGGCAGCACCTGGCCTTAGGAACTCTTGAGCGGGGTGGTGCGGAAGGTCGCCGATGGTGCGGAAGATGGCGCTCTCGGGTTCTGGGAGGCCCGGCGCGCTGCCTTGGAGACTGGCCGCGTTCCCGGTAGGCCTTCTCAATGACTGCTAGCGCCGGGCCGACGCGGCGGTCCCGCGTCAGGGGCCGGCGCGCCTCACACGAGGCCTTGGAGAGTTCGCGAGCGCCATCTTCTCGGTCGGCGAGCTTCACGGCCCGCTCTAGAGTTCCTTGGGCCAGGCCGTAGGGAGCGAAGCGACCGAAGGACCCGCAGGGTTGCGGCTGGGAGCACGCGTGGAAGAATTGGAGGACACGACGGAAGAGGATTCCATTTGATCACGCACGGCCTCCTCTGTTTCTTTCCTGCCCGCCGTCACCGCTGCACCGGTGCGGATCAGGGGCGCGATGCGTGCGGCCAGGGCCTGCGGGCCGAGTGTCACCAGATCCTCGTTGAAGTCGCTGGTCTCGGAGACGACGACGTCGCAGTCGACACCCATGGCGGCGCAGCGCCGGCGCAGGCGAAGGGCGGCGCTCTCTCCCGCGGCGTCGTTGTCGCGGGCGACAACGAGGCGGGCGATGCCTGCCGGTGGGGTGAACGCGCCCAGGCCACCGGCGGAGAGCGCGGCAGCGGCGGTGATGGCCGGAACGGCGGTGACCATGGAGAGCACCGTCTCGATGCCCTCCCCCACCAGCAGCGTGCCGGCGTCGGTGGCACCGAAGCGGACGGCATGACCGTGGACACGGCCGAGCGTCTTGCGCGGGAACGAGACGGCCGCCTTCGCGGGCTGCCGGGGATCGAGCCAGGTCCGATGGACGCCGACGATGGCGGCGTGTTCGGGGCGTTCGGCTACGTCGACGCTGACGGCGGCGACGAGGGCCGGCAGGCGGCGCACGCCGCCGGCGTCCCGGTAGAAGAGCGCGGGATGGAAGCGGAGCGCGGAGAAGCGGCAGCGGTGGATGGCGCGTGCCCTGAGGTACGCCTCGGCATGCGTGCCGTCGATTGCGCGGCAGCGCTGCCACAGGCGGCGCGCCGCCTCACTGGAATCGTAGGTGTCGGCCGAGCCCGATGCCGGCGCCGCCGGCAGGGCGAGGAAGGCGCGGGCCTCGGCCATGGCGTCGCGGAGCGGCACGCCACCCATGCGGTGGCGGATGAGGTCGAGGAGGTCGCCATGGGTGCCCTCAGCGGAATCGGTCCACTTTCCGGGGACGCCGGGGGGCGCGAGGCGGACGAAGAGGGATCGCCCGCGGGCGCCGTGAATGTCGCCGGCGGTCCAGTACCTGCCCTGCCTGCGGCCGTGGGGCAGGTAGGCGCGGCAGACCTCCTCGGCGCGCTCGCCGAGGGCCTTGGCGATCCGGGTGGCGTTCATGCGGCTCCCCCGCTCCGTCCAGAGAGTGCCCGTGTTCCGGCCGGGCTCGGCCTCTCGGCGGCGCGCGGGCGGCGGGGTGGCGCGCAGCGCATCCGCGCCGCCGCCCGGCGGGAGGGGACTCGGTTCGTGCTGCACAAAGAAAGGGGCACGCGCCCGCGCCGGTCATCGGCGCGGACGCGTGCCCCAGGGTGCCGGAGGACGGCAGTGAGGCGGTCAGGCAGCCAGGTGCTGCTGCGCCTGCCAGGCGGGATGCATCATCGGCATCGCGGGCGCGAGGTCCCGCTCGAGAAGCAGCTCGGCGACGGTCTCGCGTACGGCGCGCGCGTCCTCGACGGGCACGGGGCCTGCGGCGTCGTCATAGAGGTGGATGTAGTAGACCCCGTGATCGGGAGTGGTGTAGGCGGGACGCTTCATGACGGTACCGACGGTCTCGCCGTCGGCGGTGACGAGCCATTCGTCATCGCCGCAGGCTCGGAAGGCGATGTCGTCAGCGGTGAGGCTGTAGCCGGACATGGCGGACTTCCCACGTAAAGGGCGCGCGGCGGCGCCCGGAGGGCGCCTGCCGCTGTGCCGTAGTTGAAGGGAGAGGGGCCGCGTCCCGCGCAGGGAGATGACGCGGGACGCGGCCCCGGGGCGAGCGGGCACCCGCTGCGGAGAGGACCCTCAAAATGGAATCGATGTCGACTCGGTGCTGGGCGCGGCCGCCGTTGCGTCGTCACCGTTGGCCGGCGCGGCGCCGTTGCCGTTGGTGCCGGCAGGCTTGTCCAAAAACTGCACGCGCCCACCGGGCACGAGCAGGATCTCGGTCGAGAACCGGTCGTTGTCCTCGCCGTCCTTCCGCCACTTCCTGGTCTGCATCTTGCCGGCGACGTAGACCAGCCGGCCCTTCTTCGCGTGCTTGACCAGCATGTCGATCAGCCCGTCCTGGAAGGTCACGACCCGGTGCCACTCCGTCTTGTCGATCCGCTCTCCGCCGGCGTTCCTGTCGACGTAACTCTCGTCGGTGGCGATGCTCATGTTGGCCACGCGCCCGCCGGAGGCGAGGCTGTTGACGGTGACGTCGGCACCCAGGCGCCCAATGACTTCCGCGCGGTTCAATCCGAAACTCATGATCGTGCTCCTTCACGTGCGAGTTCTGACGATGGGTGACGAACGGGCCGGACCTCTCTCGATCCACCTCCCGTTCACTCCTCCAAAGCTCCTCTCCTCCTCCGGGCCACCGCCTGCCCCGACGCCCGCCGAGAGAGGTCGACGGCCTGACGGACCGCACGACCTGTCCACCGGCGGCGCGGGTGACGGTGGTGTGATCTCGCGACGACCGCCTGCAACCACAACACCTGCGGGAAGTCCGCCTGCAGAGAAGCCGCGCTCATGGCGGGCAGAGCGCCATGAGCGGGACGTTGGAGAGGACTTCGACCTGGCTGGGCTGCAGCCCAGCGAAGACAAGGCAGGCGGCCGCCTCGGCTTCGGTCTCGAAGGTCCCCAGCTCCTGCGAGGTCTGCAGCTCGATCACGGTGATCTGCGGTGGCCAGAGCGCCACCAGGTGGCGCTCTGGCGCCCGGGCATTGGAACGGTATGCGCAGCGCGGACAGCGCGCGGCGCCACCCGTAGGCGCCTTGCAGTCCACACATTCGCCTCTTGCGCGCCGCCCAGCGTACCGTCTCTTGCTGACGGCGCTCTCTCGCTCAGGCGAGACACGCTCCTTCTCCAGTGCGAGGCATCGGCCGCAACGAGACAAGCCTCCGACTGTGGGCTGGGTGCAGCGCACGCAGCGACCTGCGGCCCTGCGCGCAGCGTATCGCCGGCGGTCGAGTGCGCGCCTTGCCTCGCGGCATGGCTCACAGACGGAGCGGCTGTCTTCCGGACGGCGACGGCCGCAGGACGTGCAAAGGCCTGCGGCTTGCCGCGCCCGGCGGCGGCGCCTGTCGCCGGTGCGGTCGGCGCGGCGGCACTGCTCTGGATCGCGTCCACGATAGAGCATGCCTTGAGCCCTGGCCCTGTCGCGACGGGCCTTATCGGCGGCGCGCCTCTTCTCCGCGCAACTGCCACAAACCTTGAGGCCGGGCTCGGGGGGAAGCCTGGCGCAGCGCGTGCATCGGTTTTGAGCGACGCGCGCGGCGTGGCGCTGACGGTTGCGAAGATCGCGCGCCTGCTTCTTCGCAGGGTCCTTGAGCGGCATGACCGACCCCCCGGTCAGCGCGCGTGGCGCGCCGCCAGGAAGCCGGTTGCGGCCGAACCCCAGTACTGGATGCCGGAGGCTTTCAGATTGAGCGCGGTGCAGACGATGATCTCATCGCGCTCTGGACGCATCTTCTTGACCGTGCCGACGCTCACGACGGCGCGCCGGGGCTTGCGGCAGCTCCCGGTCTTCGGCTGACCGGCCTGGACGGGGCGGATCTCGCCACTGGGGAGGGAGACGTATTTCTCGACGACGTAGCGCTCGTCGTCGAGACCTCTGCCGAATATATGAGTGAGCCAGGTGTCCGAGTTGCGTCGAAGCATTCCGCCGATGCGCATGGTTACCTCCGCCTGGTCCGGGATTGGAAGCAGCGGGGACCGCACCCTCCGCAGGCCCGCCCCCGCCGCCCGCGTCACGGCCGGCCTCTCCCTCCTTCAGGCGCGCGGGCATGTGCGCGGAGCGCGCAGGCAGCCGTGTCCGCAGAGACTGACGGCGGATGAGCGGCGTGCGCCCGGAGCCGCCTCGGCAATGAGCCGGGACGGCCCGGCAGCGCCGATGCGCCGCCCTGTATCCGCCCTGTAAGATGCGATCGATGACCGAGCGGAATGCGAAGGCCCGGGCGGAGGCGGCCGGCCAGCCCGATCTCTTCGATGATCGAGGCCGGGGTCGCGCGGACAATGCCTCTCGGCCGGCCGCCGCGAGTGCCGGGCCAACCACCCCCGGCCCTACGGGTAGTGAGTCAAGTCGCCCGGTCCTTCCGCGAGGGCGGCGCGCCGGTGATAGAGGGGCGGTCGATCCGAATGGGCAGGGCGTGGCACCCGTAGCCGCCCGGAAAGCCGCTCGAGGAGAAGCCATGACCGAGGACGGAAGGGCGCCGAACCTGGCGGTGCTGATCGACGCCGACAACACCAGCGCGCGCTATGCGCAGGCGATCTTCGAGGAGATCGTCAAGTTGGGCGAGGCCAACGTGCGGCGCATCTACGGCGACTTCTCGGGCAGCCAGCTGGCCGGCTGGGACGCGGCGATCCAGTCGCTGGCAATCCTGCAGCACCAGCAGCGGAGCAACACCAGGGGCAAGAACGCCGCCGACATCGCGCTGGTTATCGACGCCATGGACCTACTCCACAAGGGCAGGCTCGACGGGGTCTGCCTGGTCAGCTCCGACAGCGACTTCACCCGCCTTGCCCAGCGGCTGCGCGAGGACGGGCTGGCGGTCTACGGCTTCGGCGAGCGCAAGACGCCCGAGGCCTTCCGCAACGCCTGCTCGCGCTTCATCTATCTGGAGAACATCCTGGAGGCGGAGCCGGAGAAGGCCGGCGCGGCGGGCGGTGCGGCACGGCCCAGGAAGAAGGCGTCGAAGAAGGCGGTGCCGATCATCGCCAAGGCGATGGAGGAGGGCGATGAGGACGGCTGGGTTCATCTCGGCACCGTGGGCAGCCGCATCCAGGCCGCGGCGCCTGACTTCGATCCCCGGACCTACGGCTGTGCCAACCTGAGCACGCTGGCAGAGAAGTCCGGCGGCTTCGAGGTGCGCAAGGGGCCCGGCAACGCGATCCACATCCGGCGCAAGGCCGATGCCGGCGGGATGCGCGCCAGGGCGGCGCCCGTGAAGGGCGGCAAGAGGCCCACTCCATCGGCAGGCGGTTCCGCGTCGGCGTGAGCGAGGAGACCAGCGATCCGATGAGGCACGCACGACGGAATGCGGGAGCTGCTGAGGCGTGACGACAGCCTGTTTACGGTCGAGGCCATAACTGTGCGGCGTGCAGCACGCGAAGAACGGTGACGGTATCTGTGCCGTCCGCGTAGACGACGATGTAGTTCGAGCGCACCACCATCTCCCGCGTGCCCTCCACGCGGCCGGTTCTGTAAAGCCGAGGGTTGTTCCGCAACCGTGCCACCCCGGTCTCGATCTCCTCCTTCAGCGCTTGGGCAGCTGCCGGGTTGTCGTCCGAGATGTAATCGACGATCGCCAGCAGATCGGCGACTGCAGCAGGCTTCCATTCAAGATCGCGCATGGCGCTTGCCGTCGATCAGCGCCTGCGTCTCGATCATGACCCGCTCGTGCGGAACCGCCGCGTCATGATCGTCCAGCGCCTCACGCACCTTGGCGCGGAACCATGCGTCATGAGCTTGTGGATTGACGGTCAGGCCGGCCGGCATGCCGCCCTCTGCGGCAACCCGCGTAAGCAGGACGCGAACCGCATCGGAAAGCGTCAGGCCGACGTCGGCCAGCGCGTCGGCGGCCTTTGACTTGAGATCTTGGTCCACGCGGACGTGCAGCATCGAGGTATGAGCGGGCATTGGCAGTTCCCTCCGTTTACCGACCATATGCATCTCAATTGAGATGCGTCAAGCGGGCGCGACCGATACCCGTCGCTGCTTTCGACTGCCGGTTCAGGCATTGCGGGTGCTGGTTGCGGCGCCCGATCCAACAGGGAGGTCCACGCCTTGAGCTGCGGTCCCTGGAGGATTGCGGGCAGTTGAGACTTCCGGGGCGCGGGACGAGCCTCGCGGCAGCGGGAACGGTTGGCCCGCTCCCGGCGCAAGCGGCCTGATGTTGCCGGGAAGAGCGGGGTGACGAAGGGGAGCCACAGGCAGCGGCCGAGCGCGTCGCGTGATGCCGTGCCGCCCCGCCTTGCCCTGCCGTCGGATCTCTCCGGCTCTCTGCGCCGACTCGATGACGATCAGTTCGGCAGGCTGGTCCAGGCGATCACGGAGGAAGCCCGGCGGCGTGGCCACCCTGAAGCAGAGACCCAGACCCCGGCGCCGGCTTCGGGCTCGGTGAAACCGCAGCGGCCAGCATCGAATTCGGGACGGGCGAAGACGCGTGCGATGCCGGTGACACCGGGCCAGGAGAAGCTCGTCCGAGCGGCCTTCGAGGCCGGCTGCCGCCATCGCCCGCCAGCTTCGTCTCTCTCGCGCGCAGGTGGAGAAGATCGTCGGCAGGACCTGGTCGTTTTTCGACCGTGGTCGAGTGGCCCGGCCATCCGGCCTTCGCCCGCGCGGATCCGGACGTGCGGCTCTCCCGCACCCGGTTGCTCGCAAGGGTGCCCCACCTCATGCCCGACGCAGCGGTCGAGTCATTCACTTCCATCCGTCCGGCCTCAGGGCTCCATTCCAGAGCCGGTGGCAACGGCGACCGGGCGGTCCTCCTCGAGCGAGGCGAACAGCGCGTCGAGCACCCGCACTGCGGCAAGCGCTTCGCGATGGTCCTGGACGAAGGGCGCGGAGGTCTGGACGGCCTCGGCGAAATGCATGAGCTCGTCCCTGAGATTGCCCGTTATCCGGCCGTTTATCTCGGGCCAGAGGTGCGTGTCGGCGGCTGTCGAGCCCTCCGCCGTGATGACTTGGAAACCCTGGTCACGCACGTCCAGCAGGGCAGCGCTCCTGGTGCCGATCACCTCGAACGCGGCGTGGTAGCCCGCCGGCAGGCCCTCCGGCCATGCCCAGCTGTAGTCGAGGGTCCCGATGGCGCCGTTGGCGAAGTTGACGACCGCATAGAGCGCGTCCTCGTTGCCGTTCGACAGCTTGCTGACCTTCTGGGCGTAGACCCGGATGATGGGAGACCGGGAGACCCACTGCATCGCGTCGATGTCGTGGACACCGAGCTGGCACAGAATCGAGGAGTCCGCGCCGATTCTCTCGGCCAAGGTGCGGATCGTATTGCGCTTGGCACGTAGATGGATCGGCTCGCCCAAGCGGTCGGGATGCGCTGCGGCCTGGAGCTGGACGTAGCGCGGGTCGAAGCGAAGCACGTGGGCGACCATCAGCCGGACCCCCCTCTCCTCGACCGCCTCGGCCCCCTTGGCATCGTACGCCATGGGCTTTTCCAGCAGGGAAGCCGCTTCGCGGTGGTAGTCCGCCCCAAGATCGTCCGCCAGTCCCTTGCCGGCCTCGGCGTCCGGATCCGCGACCGCGACGAGCCGCGTGTTCGGAAGCTGGCTCCACACCCTGGCGTGGAGGCTCCCATGAAGCCGACCCCAAGAACGCCCATGCGCAGCCCTTCGCCCGTCATGTCGATCGCTCCTTCTCGCGTTCGGGATGGGGAGGGGCTTGCCCCCTTCGGGGCAATTGCCAATGCGCAGGTGCCGCGGCCGCACGCCAGAGGTCAGGGGTTCCGCGGCGCCCGGGGCGGGCGTTGGTTCCGGAGCGTAGTCTTTGGAGACGCAGCACGAGCGGCCTTCCCACGAGGCTACGAGCGTGCCAGCGGGAGTGCAAGGCGGCCGCATACCCGGATGTCGGCGGTCCTGACCGCTCCGGAAGCCCCCTCCGTCGCTGAGACAATTGCGGTTCGATCAACCGTCAGAGAGCGAAGAATTGCACTCGATGCGGCCATGTCTCGGTCAACGACGTCGTTTCTCCGATCCCGTGCGGCTCAGATCAACAAACATCTGGACTCTGCAAACATCATATGTTTGAGTGTGGGCCTATGAACGAGTTCCTGTTCTACGACCTCAAGGAAAAGCCGGCGCTGACGCGCAGCCTCGCGACGCAAATCGTGCAGGAACTGGGGCGGCGCATTGTCGCTGGCGCCTACGGGCAAGGGGACCTGCTGGAGGACGAGGGGACCCTCGCCGGTCGCTATCAGGTCAGCCGCTCGGTGATCCGCGATGCGGTGAAGATCCTCGTCGGCAAGGGCTTGCTGGAGGTCAGGCGCGGCATCGGCACGCGCGTCCGGCCTCGTTCCGCCTGGGGGTTGCTGGATGACGACGTTCTGGCCTGGCATCAGTCCGTCCCTGTGAACCCTGCGTTCCTGCGCCAGTTGTCGGACCTGCGCCTGGTGATCGAGCCGAAGGCCGCGCGCTGGGCGGCGGAGCGCGGCACCGCCGAGGGCCACGCGCTGATCGCCGAGGCTCAGACCCGCATGGAGCAGGAGAAGGGCTCGATCGACGACTTCATCGTCGCCGACGCCCTCTTCCACCGCGCGGTGCTGCGCGCCGCCGACAACGAGTTCCTGCTGGCGATGGAGAGCGCGGTCTTCTCGGCACTCTTGATCTCGATCCGCCTTACCAACCGGGACCCGCGCGAGAATGAGGAGTCGATCCCGTTCCACCGCGCGGTCGCCGACGCAATTCTGGCCGGCGACGCGGCCGAAGCCGAAGCCCGAATGGAGCGGTTACTGGGTGACGCCCGCCATCGCCTCGGCGAGGAAGGCGCGCGCGCTGGCGGTGCGGCCGACGACGCCCGGTCGCCATGAACACCGCAGCGCACATCTCTTCACCGCCCGCCGCTGGCGCGGTGGGCGCAGAATTCTCCCAACCCGGACCCTTCACAAACCGATCCGGGGCGGAGTGAGGGCTGCTGATCGGCGGCCCATCCTGAAGGCGTGGCCTCGCTGGGAGGCCGCGCTTGCACGCATGCATCGCCCTGACGGGCTGCACCAGAGGAGAATGGAGCAATGATGACGAAAGTGACCAAGCTTTTCTCGAGCCTCGCGGCGGGCGCGGCCACGCTGGCGCTCGCGGCCGGATTTTCGCCCTCGGCGTCGGCCGAGGAATGGGTGGCGCTGCTGCTGCCCGAGAACGTGAACCCGCGCTGGGAAAGCCAGGATGCGAGGTTCTTCATCGAATCGATGGGCGAGATTGCGCCCGACGTGACGGTCGAGGTCTTCAACGCCAACAACGACACCGCCGCCCAGCAGCGGCAGGCCGAGCAGGCGCTCACGCGGGGCGCTGCAGTCTTGGTGGTCATCCCCATCGACGGTGAGAGCTCGGCGGTCATCGCCGACAGCGCCGCTGAAGCCGGCGTGCCGACCATCGCCTACGACCGGATGATCAACTCCGAGAACACCTCGTTCTGGGTGCAGGCCGATCTCGAGGGCATGGGCTACGACCAGGCCATGCACGTCATCGAGAATACCAACGACGGCGACACCCTGGTGATGCTCAAGGGCTCGCCCACTGACCCCAACGCCGCAGTAATCTTCAACGGGCAGATGCGCGCGCTGCAGTCGCTCTACGATTCAGGCGCCCGCATCCTCGGCTATGAGAACTGGACTCAAGGGTGGGATCCGGCCATCGCACGGCGCTCCATGGATCAGGCGCTGACCCAGCTCGACAACAACGTGCAGGGCGTCGTCTCGTCCAACGACGGCAACGCGTCCGCCGCCATCGCCTCGCTGGCAGAGCAGGGCATGGCCGGCACGATTCCGGTCTCCGGCCTTGACTGCACGGTGCAGGCGCTGCAACTGATTCTGCTGGGCGAGCAGACGCAGTCCGGCTGGCGTCCGCTTGCAGACATGGCACACGCCACCGCCCAGGTGACGGCGCGGCTGATCAAGGGCGAGGACTTCAAGGACTTGGCCCCCAACACGGTGAAGAACGGTGTGGGCGCAGACGTGAACTTCGTCGCGGTCGCGTCCTATTCCGCAGTCGGCGAGGAGGGCGTCGCCTATGTGATCGAGAACGATACCTCGATCACCAAGGAGATGGTCTGCCAGGGGCCGGCAGCGGAAACCGCGTTCTGCTCCGGCTAGGGGTGTAATGCCCTCGGGCAACACCGAGGAGGCGGGGAGTTCCGATGCCCCGCCTCACCTGCTTGTAACCGGCGTGAGCAAGCGCTTCGGCGGTGTCGAGGCCTTGTGCGACGTCACTTTCGGTGTCCGCCGCGGCGAAGTCATGGCGCTGGTGGGCGACAACGGCGCCGGCAAGTCCACGCTGATGAAGATCATCGCCGGGGCGCTGCGAGCCGATACGGGCAGCTTTGCGATCGACTCCGAGCCAGCCCACATCGCGAGCCCGCACGATGCCTCCGATCTCGGCATCCGTATCGTCTATCAGGACCTCGCGCTCTGCGAGAACCTGGATGTCGCGGCGAACCTCGCGCTCGGTACCGAGCCGGTCAAGCGGGGCTGGGGCTTCCTGCCACACTTCCTGCGCCCCCTCGACGATCTGGCAATGGAGGAAACGGCGCGGGACGCCATCGACCGGCTGCAGGTGCGCACGCTGCATTCGGTCCGGGCGCGCGTCGGCAACCTCTCTGGCGGGCAGCGTCAGGCGATCGCCATCGCCCGCGCGGTGGGTGCCGACTCCACGGTCGTGCTGCTGGACGAGCCCACGGCCGCGCTCGGCATCGTCCAGACCCGCCAGGTGCTGGACGTGGTCAAACGACTGCGCGATACCGACCACGCGGTGGTCTACATCTCCCACAATCTGCGCGACGTGTTCGAGGTCTCTGACCGGATCACGGTGCTGCGCCAGGGGCGCAACGTGGCGGTCTACGAGACCGCCCAGATCACCCCCGACGTGATCGTCGCCGCCGTGACCCGCGGCCTCGAAGAGGCCGCCGCCGATGCCGCCTGAGGACCGGCCATCCGTCGCCGGCTTCCTCGGTTCCGTCGCCCTGCGCTTCCGGCTGCTGCGGGAGACCCGGTTCGGCTCGTTCGGGCCGGTGCTTCTTGCGCTGGCGGTGATCTGGCTCTGGTTCGGCATCACAGAGCCCGCCTTCCTCAGCCCGCGCAACATCTACTTCCTCTTCATGCAGTCCGCCGTGGTGGGCACGCTGGCGGTCGGGCTGACGGTGGTCCTTCTGCTGGGCGAGATCGACCTCTCCGCCGCCGCCATGGCCGGCGTCTGCGCCGCCCTGCTGGCTGTGCTGCTGCTCGGCGGAACGCCCGCCCCTCTGGCCATTCTCGCAGCCATTGCCCTCGGGGTGACGATGGGGCTGGCGCAGGGCCTGATGGTGGTCTTCTTCGGCATCCCCTCATTCGTGGTCACGCTGGCCGGACTGCTGGGATTCCAGGGGCTCATGTTGAAGATCCTCGGCATTCAGGGCGCCATCAACATGCGCGATCCTGCCGTGCGCGCGCTGACGACCGTCGCGTTCCCGCCGGCCTGGGGCTGGGGGCTCGGCATCGCCTGCGCGCTCGCCTTCGCGGCATTCGCCCTGCACGACCAGATGCGCCGCCGCGCCCGCAACCTGGAGGCCGACAGCGTCGCCGCGCTCTGCGGACGCATCGCCTTCATCGCTATCCTGGTATTGGCCGCGGTCGGCACGCTCAACAACTACCGCGGCGTGCCGTTGCTGGTCGTCGTTCTGGTGGCGCTCACGGCGATCCTCGGGTGGGTCACGACGTCGACGCCCTTCGGGCGCTCGCTCTTCGCCGTCGGCGGCAACGCCGAGACCGCGCGGCGCGCGGGCATGAGCGTGCGCACGGTCCGCGTTGCCGCCTTCGGCATCGTTGGTCTGATGGCGGCGATCGGCGGCATCGTCGGCGCCTCGCGTTATGCCTCGGTGTCGTTCAACGCCTTCGCGGGCGGGCCCCTGCTGCTGGAGGCCATCGGGGCTGCGGTGATCGGCGGCACGTCGCTCTTCGGCGGGCGCGGCTCCGTCTGGAACGCGATCCTGGGGGCGCTGGTGATCGGCTCGCTAGGCAACGGGCTCGACCTCTCGGGCGCGTCGGCCGCCGACAAGCTGATGTTCTCGGGTGCGATCCTGCTGCTGGCGGCGGCCATGGACGCGGTCTCCCGCCAGGGGGCAAACTTCTCACGCGGAGGAGACGCCGCGTGAGTGGCCCGCCCCCCTGGAGCGAGGCCGAAGGCCGTCTGCTGCGCGCCCTGCTCGACGACATCGTCCCGGCAAGCGCCGACGGGCGGGTGCCGGCGGCGGGTGCGCTCGGCGTTGCCGATTACTTGGCCCGCAAGGCGGCAGACGACCCTGCGCTCGCGGCCCTCTTCCGCGAGGGTCTCGCGAACGCCGCGCGACTGGCCGAAGCGCGTGGTGCGGCATTTGAGGCCCTGGACGCCGCCGGACGCATCGGCGTGGTCGCAGCGCTGGAGCGGGAGGCGCCCGACGCGTTCACCGCTCTGCTGCGGCACACCTACATGGGCTACTACAGCCGTGCGGACGTGCGCCCGCACTTCGGTCTCTCCGACCGCCCGACTCAGCCGGAGGGCTACGAGCTGCCTGAAGACGATCCCGATGAATTGGCGGACATGCTGGCCCCCGTATGTGCACGGGGCCGCTGCTATCGCCCTTCCTGAGCGCGGAGAGACTTGAGTATGAGCGACGATCCGGTCGATGTGCTGATCGTGGGTGCGGGCGCCTCGGGCGCGGCCTTCGCCTGGTCGCTGCTGGGCTCGCGCATGCGCATCCTCTGCCTCGAGCAGGGGCCGCTCATCACCGATGCGGCATTTCCCAGCCGAAACCCGGACTACGAACTCAGCCGCTACGCTGAGTTCAGCTGCGACCCGAATGTGCGGCGGCTGCCGCAGGACTATCCGATCAATTCGGAGGAGTCGCCGATCACGCCGGTCAACTTCTGCGCGGTGGGCGGGTCCACGATCAACTTCCTCGCTCACTGGCCGCGCATGCATCCCTCGGATTTCCGCACCCGCACGCTGGACGGCGTGGCCGACGATTGGCCGGTGGATTACGAGACGCTCGCGCCCTACTACGCGCAGAACGACCGCAACATGGGGGCCTCCGGCCTCGCCGGGAATCCCGCCTATCCGCCCTATGAGCCGCCGCTTCCGCCGCTCCCTCTCGGCAAGCTGGGCCGGACGCTGGCACGGGGCTTCAACCACCTGGGCTGGCACTGGTGGCCGTCGGATGCGGCAATTCTGAGCCGCGACTACGATGGTCGCGCCAAATGCGTCAACGCGGGCACCTGCGATCTGGGCTGCGCGACCGGCGCCAAGGCCAGCGTGAATACGACCTACTGGCCGGTCCTGTTGCGCGCGGGCGTGGAACTGCGGCCCAACTGCCGGGTGCGCGAGATCATCCTCGACGAGAAGGGCATGGCGAGTGGCGTGCTCTATCACGATCCGGAAGGCCGCCTGCAGCGCCAGAGGGCGGAACTCGTCGTCCTCGCCTGCAACGGCATCGGCACGCCCCGACTGATGCTGAACTCGAAATCCAGGCAGTTCCCCGAGGGGATCGCCAATCGCAGCGGTCTCGTGGGCAGGAACCTGATGTTCCACCCGCTCACCGCCGTCAGCGGGGTCTTTGACGAGCCTATGGAGGGCTTCAAGGGGCCGATGGCGTGCAGCATCCTCAGCCAGGAGTTCTACGAGACAGACCCGTCACGTGACTTCGTGCGAGGCTACGGGCTGCACGCCAGCCGTTGGATCACACCCATGACGTGGGCGCTCGGCGGGTTCAGCATCGACGACCCCATCCCTTGGGGCAGCGAGCACCGGCGCCTGATGGACGAGGTCTATCCCTATTCGGCGGGACTCACCATTGTCACCGAAGACCTGCCCCGCGAGACCAACACGGTTACCCTCGATACCGAGCTCACTGACGGTGACGGCATCCCGGCGCCCAAGATCACGTACACAGTGGACGACAACACCAGAAAGATGATCGCCCACGGCGAGGCGCGTGCGGCGGAGGCGTTGCTGGCCGCAGGGGCAAATCAGGTGACGGGCGCTGGCGGCGAGGTCTGGTGGCGCGCCGGCTGGCACCAGATGGGCACGGCCCGCATGGGCGACGATCCCGAACGCTCCGTGGTCAACGGCTGGGGGCGCTGCCACGACGTGCGCAACCTGTTTATCGTGGACGGCAGCGTTTTCGTCACTGCCGGCGCGGTGAACCCAACCTGCACCATTCAGGCGCTGGCGCTCTATATCGGCGACAGCATCCTGAAGAACATCGGCAACCTTTTCGATTAGTGGACGCGACATGACCAGCCAACCGAAAGCAGCTGCGCCTGAGGCCAGCCCTGAGCCGGCAGACCGTTCCCGCATGAAGATCGTCCGAATCTCCAGCCACGTGCTGCAGTACGACATGCCAGAGGAGCTGGGCTACTCCCAGCAGTTCTACGGCAAGCGCACGGCACATATCGTCGAGGTCGAGACCGACGCGGGCATCACGGGCTGGGGCGAGTGCTTCGGGCCGGGGAGCGTGGCGCTGGCCAACCGGGCCATCGTCGAGCAGGTGATTCAGCCGATGGTGCTGGGCATGGACCCGCTGGACCGCGATCCGATCTGGCACAGGGTCTACAACCTGTTGCGCGATCACGGCCAGAAGGGGATGCCGCTCCAGGCGCTCTCCGGCGTCGACATCGCGCTCTGGGACATCGCCGGCAAGGTCGCCGGACTGCCGATTCACAAGCTGATCGGCGGCGCCCATCGCCACTCGGTGCCGGTCTACGGCTACGGCATGATGCTCAGGCGCGAGGACGCGGCATCGTTGGCGGCTCGTTTCGCCGACGAGGCGGCCGCGATCAAGGCAATGGGCTTCGTCGCCACCAAGATGAAGGTCGGGCTCGGGCCCAAGCACGATGTGACGCTTGCCGAGGCGGTCCGCCGCGCGGCGGGCGACGACTTCGACTTCATGGTGGATGCCAACCACTGCTACACGGCCGCCGACGCCTTCCATGTCGGGCGCGCGCTGGATGAGCTGGGTGCTTACTGGTTCGAGGAGCCGGTAGCGCCGGAAGACCTGGACGGGTACGCCGCCTTGCGCGCCGGTCTCAAGGTCAATATCGCCGGCGGCGAGGCCGAGTTCAGCCGCTGGGGCTGGCGCGCGCTGCTGGAGAGCCGTGGGCTCGACATTGCCCAGCCGGAGGTCTGCTCCCTTGGCGGCATCAGCGAATACCTGCGGGTGCTCGCGCTCTGCCATACGCACTTCACGCCGGTGGTGAATCATGTCTGGGGCTCGGCCATTGCCGTCGCCGCCAACCTGCAGCTCCTGGCGGCGATGCCGCCGCTGCCGGGCGGGCTCTTTCCGCGCGAGCCCATGCTGGAGTTCGACACGACGGAGAACAGGTTCCGCGATGACTTGCTGACGGAGCCGCTGGACATTCAGGGTCAGGTTGCCCGCAGCGGTGGCTGCGCCTCGATCCCCGATGGGCCGGGCCTCGGCGTCGAACCCGACCGCACTTTCCTGAGACACTACACGGTGTAGAGGCCGCTCTCCCGCCCCCACTGTCGGAGAGCGCCGCGCGGACCATGACCTCGGCGAGACATGCGGGTTAGAGCGCGTCCGACTTTGGCGGACGCGCGACAGGCCGCGACCGCGGCCCGCCGCTCCTGCGGCGCCCTCGCGGAGGCGCCGGCCTTGGGCCGGCTGCCGTGAGCGACAAAGAACCAGAGCAACCTCGGGGATGGCCCGTCGACCCGCGGCCCTCGCCAGAGATCTGTTTCACGGCAAGGGACGAGGATATAGATTTCAGTGATATTCCGGAGTTGGATGAGACGTTCTGGCAGAATGCATGCTGAGGTTATTGTAAGTCGACATCTGCGCGTGAGGAACGAGTGCATGGAAAATGAGACGACATGCAATCGGAAGCAGAGCGAGCGTACGTTGGCAGGTCTCCCGGACCAGGCCTGCTCAGGGTTCTCGGCAAGGTGCCATCGCGGCCCCGCGGGTGCTCGCATGAGACCGATTTCGCGAGTCCTAGCAGGATGATGGCATAGTGTTGATTTCAGCGCTTGAAGCCTTCCTGCGCTCAGCGTAACACGTCCTAATCGTGCTATAATTTCCCGCGCTCTGCTACGTGCAGCTCAAACCGGCCGACAGAGTAGGAACGGCGCGCAGCGCGTCGCGCTGAACGCGCGCCTTCGGCGCGACGTGGTGCATCGGGCAAGCGCCGTGACGCACACTGTCGGCCGGAGAGCGCCGCCCTTCGGGTCGCGCCCAGGCGCCCGCCCGCGTCGTGCGGGTACACGCGCCTCCGGCGCGACGCGGGCCTCAACCGTATTCCCTGATACGCTTTTCGGCCCGCTCCTGGCGGATCGAGCGCCTGGACGCATCGTGCGTTCCGCACGCGTCCCGCGCGACGCAGGCCGTGACCCTGGTGAGAAATGCGGGCTAACCTGCGTAGCAAGGGAGCGGGAGTGCCCGCTCGCCCACTGCCGCGAGCGGTTTTCGCTGCCGGAGCGCAGCACATGTCAACGAAGCGGGAGATCGCCATGAGCTATCACGACCGCTACATCGAGAAGGGATCGGGGCCTGCCGTGGTCTTCAGCCACGGCACATTGATGGATGCGACGATGTTCGCCCCTCAGCTCGGCAACGTGGCCGGGCGGGGCTACTGGACTATCGCCAGCAACAGCCGCGTGCTCACGGGCAAGCCCGCCCCACACACGCCGGGAGATCTGGTGGAGGACTGCCGGGCGCTCTTGGACGACTTCGGTATCGGGAAATGCGTTCTCGCGGGCATGTCCGTGGGCGGCTTGATGGCGTTGGAGTTCGCGCTGGCCTACCCGGATCGGCTGCAAGGGCTGATCGTCATTTCCGCGACCTCGCTGGCCTACACGGCCGAGGAGCGGGAGCAGTACCACCGCGAGTTCGACAAGCTGGACGTGGATGGCATGGTGCCGCGCGCCTTCGCCGAGTGGGTCGCGCCCTACTGCTTCGGTGCGACGACGCTCGCGGACAACCGGGAGCTCGTCGACCACTGGATCGAGCGCTGGACGACAACGGTGCCGGCGCGCGCGGTGCTCTACCAGGGGCGCTCCTGGATCGACAAGGAGGACATCACCGCCCGCCTCGCGACGATCCAGGTGCCGGCGCTGGTGATTCACGGCGAGGAGGACGTGCCGATCCCCATCGACCGCGCGGTGCCGATGGTCGACGCGTTGCCTGACGCGACATTCGCACGCATCCCGCGCGCCGGGCACTCGGTCAACCTGGAGGCGCATCAGGCTGTGAACCAGGCCATCGCGCGCTTTCTCGGCGGCCGCGGTCGTAGCTGCTCCGGCCGGTAGGAATAGGCGACGATGGGCGTGCCGAGCGCCGCAGGCCGCGGCCGCGCTCCTCTTACGGCTGGACGTCGTAGCCGCCGACCGCCAGATAGCCGCCGTCGATCACGAGCTCTGTGCCGGTGATGAAGCTCGCTTCCTCGGACGCGAGGAAGATCACGCCGTTGGCAATGTCCTCCGGCTTGCCCACGCGGCCGATGGGGTGCTGCTTGCCGAGCGCCGCGAGCCCCGCTTCCAGGCCGCCGTAGTCGCGGTAGCAGGTGTCCTCCATCATCTCGGTATGGATGTAGCCGGGGTGGATCGAGTTCACCCGGATGCGGCGCTCGTCCTTGGCGCCGTCCAGCGCCGCCCCCTTGGAGAAGAGCCTGACCGCCCCCTTGGACGCGCTGTAGGCGGACAGCGCCGCACGGCTCGTGAAGCCCAGGATCGAGGAGATGTTGATGATCGAGCCGCCCGCGCGCATCGCGGCCATACCGTACTTGGTGCCGAGGAAGACCCCGTCGACGTTGACCGACATGGTCTTGTGCCAGCTCTCCAGCGTGACCTCGTCGAGCGGCTCGACGATGCCGACGCCCGCGTTGTTGACGAGGATGTCGAGCCCGCCGAAGCGATCGATCACGGCCGGGATCGCGGCCTCCCAATCGGCCTCCCTGGTCACGTCGAGGGCGATGAACATCGTGTCGGCGCCGCCTGCCTCGAGCTCCGCCGCAAGCGCCCTGGCGCCCTCCTCCTCGATGTCGCTGAGCACGACCGGCGCGCCCTCCGCCGCCATCCCGCGCGCCATTGCGGCGCCGAGGCCCTTGCCCGCGCCGGTGACGAGCGCGACGCGGCCCTCCAGTCGTCCCGCCATGATCTGCGTCTCCTTCCCTCAGTCGCCGACCGATGCAGCGCCGTCCATCATGGCGTGGACCATGGCGGGCTTCGGAACGGTCGGGCTGGGGTAGGCCTTGCGGCTGTGGCTGAGGCCCAGTCCCAGCACGCATTCGGCGAGCTTGTAGGTGAGCGGGCCGGGGTTGATGACCGGCACCGGCAGGTTCTCGGCCATGTGGCCGTGCGCCTGGTGCATGGTGGTGGAGCCGAGCAGGATCAGCTCGGCGCCGTCGTCCTCGATGCAGCGCGTGGCGCACTCCACCAGCTTGGGGAAGACCACCTCCTCCTTGCCGCCGAGCAGGTTCTCGACGTCCGGCATCACGTTGATGGAGCGGACGGACGCGAGCCGGTCGGCGACGCCGTATTCGACGCTGCTCTTCTTGTAGAGCGGGATCCAGCCGTCCCACTGGGTCACCACGGAGAAGCGGTTGCAGAACATCAGCGCCATCATGAAGGAGGCCCGCCCCGGCCCGATCACCGGGATGTCGAGCACCGAGCGCATGGCGTTCATGCCCGAATCGCTCATGGTGTCGATGCAGACGGCGTCGTAGCCGTCGTCCTGGGCCGTGAGGCCCGCTTCGAAGAGCGAGATGTCGGCCATGCTGTAGTCGTGGTAGCAGTCGAGCAGCGCCGGCCCCGCCTTGACGCCCCGAAAATCGAATTCGATGTCCGGGCCGAACGAGACCGAATCCAGCTGCGAGCGCCGGTTTGCGAGCCCCTTCTCGTCGAAAGCGAAGGGAACGATTACGAGTATCCTGGCCATGACCCTCTCCCCATCCATGCCGAGTGTGCGCGGGATCATGGCGCAGATGCCGCGCGGGCGGAAGGGCGCGCGGCGCGTCAGTCCAGCGTTACCACCGCGCCGCTGGTCGACGATTCATAGGCGGCGAGCACGGTCCGCACGGTCTCCATCCCGTCCTCCGGCTTGATCACCGAAGGCCGCCTGCCTTCGCGGACGCACTGGGCGAAGTAGGACCATTCGTCGCGCAGCGTGCCGCCCGTGACGCCGTGCAGCTCCGGCCAGTAGGTGGTGTCCGGGCTGTGGAAGCCGTCCTTGGTGCAGATACCGATACTGGGGAAGGTGTCCTGGATGTGGATGAAGCCCTCGGTGCCAATCACCGACATGCGCTCGTCGAGGTCGAAGAGCGTCTTGTCCGGCATGTTCCAGGCGCCCTCGTAGATCGCGCTCGCGCCGCTCTCGAAGCGGTACATCACCTGCGCCACGTCGTCGTGCGGCAGGCCCAGCGTGTTGACGGTCTGCGCGTAGACGCGCACGACCCTGGAGCCGGTCAGCCAGAGCATCATGTCGGTGTCGTGGGAGCAGGTATGCAGGACCGGGCCGATGGTCTGGAGCTGGCCGGTGACCCACTGCGCCGGCACGTTGCGCCGGGCGTTGATCGCGACCACCTTGCCGATCCGGCCCGCGTCGATCTCCCGCTTGGCGGAGACGTAGCGCGGGTTGAAGCGGCAGACGTGGCCCACCATCAGGATGGGGCCGCCCTCGCGGGCGGCATCGCACATGCGCCGGCAATCCTCCAGCGTCGATGCCATCGGCTTCTCGACGAGGACATGCTTGCCGGCCGCGAGCCCGGCGAGCGCAGGTGCCGCGTGGTGCTCCCAGGGTGTCACGACCGCGAGCGCATCGATCTCCGGGTCTTCGGCGAGCTCCCGATAGTCGGTGCAGGTGCGGGCGACGCCGTGCTCGCGCGCCATCTCCGCGAGGCGCTCTTCCGACGCGTCGCAAAGGGCGGCGAGCTCAAGCTCCGGATGCCCCGCGATGACCCGGCAATGCACCGTCCCGAACCAGCCGACCCCGATGACTCCGACCCGCAGCTTCTCCATCGCCCCCGCTCCATCCTCTGCCCATCGATCCAAGCGCGCCGCAGCCTAACCCGCACCCCTCACCAGGGTCACGGCCCGCGTCGGTGGCCCGCGCTCTGCCGGGCACGGGAGAGGAGTAAGTGGGCCGGCGCGCACAAAATTTATGCGGGAATCGCCGGGATTAAGTGGGATCGGGATTCGCCGGGATCACTGGGATTAAGTGGGATAAGCGGGACGTCCCGCATGCGCGGTGCGTCGCGCGGGCACCATGTCGCCCGCGCCTGAAGGGTCGCGAGCGCGGCAAAATCGGGTTGCCGGCGCAAGAGCAGGAGCGCCCCCGCCTGCCCCGGCCCGTTCGCCCCCGCATGTCATGGCACGATCCTGACGCAAGCGCCCGACCCCGTGCACCGCACCATGGTCCGGGGAATACCGCATCAGACAAGTGTAGATGGAGATCTACACTTGGTCTGAACAATTCATCGGCTAGACGAATGAACAACTCGACAATTATCATGCAGCAGGGAAGGGCAGTCCGATGGCAACGACTCTAAGGGACAAGATGCAGGGGTTGTCGGCAAAGCGTCGGGCGAGGATCGACGCCGAAACCGATCGCCTGCATGCGTATCTCTACGCAGTTCCGCGCGCGAAGCCAGCGGCCAGAGAATGGAGACAAGCACCGCAGGAGAAGGGCAAGTCACATGGCCCAAATTGAAATCGCCCGAGTACATCTCGATAGGTTTCTTCTTGCCTTCGTCCTGTTCGCCTGTCTCTCGATGACCGCGCCTGTTCATAATGCCCAAGCGCAAGAGGACTTGCCCCATCCGAACTCATGCGTTTCTTCGCAGCCTGCCGCCCACGGCAGTGGCGACAGACACAATTGGTCGCCGAGATACGAGTTTGTTAACTCGTGTCCAGAAGCTGTGCTGGTGAGGCTTCGGCACAACTACGGGTTCGCTTACAAGCAGGAAAACAGATGCAGCCGCGCTAAAGCATTCAAGATTCTCTCCGAAGGCAGTCAAATTGTAGCAGCAGGCCCCTTGCCGAGAGGTGCCAAAAGTCACTTACGTTTCTGCGCTCAATATGCGTCCTCTCATCATCAGGAATCGTCAGAATTCAAGAGTTGTTACGCATCCAACCAACCCAAGTGTCCGCCGCTTTGGTAAGTAGAATGCGTAAAATATCGGGCGCGTAGGACCCGGAGTGGAAGGCGGGACGTGAAGATCGTCCCCATTAAAGCCCGTGCCGTAATGCGCTCCAACCCTTGACCATCTGTCTCAAAGCCAATCCGATTGGGATGCTCAGCCGCGCCGAACCGATCAACCCCCGCCCGGCTTCGGTCCCGCACCAATGCTTGAGACCCGCTCGGCCACGTGTTCGGCCACTCGAAGCAGTGCCTCTACCAAGCTTTCGTCTATATCAATGGCGCCCTCGTACTCGGCGAGGTTCCTCTTGCGATGCGCTTGGTCGAGCACGCGCCACTTCTCGCTAGGAAGTCCGAGCGTGTGCTCAAGACACTGGAAAACGAGATAGCGATTATTCGCGCGGTAGCCGGCGATCCGCAGCCCCGCCAAGGACAAGGCGTGCGCGGCGTTGTAGGCCAAATCGAAGCGGGATTCGAGGCTGAGGTCTGCGTTCTTCGCATCCGCGAGCCGGGCCGCTCCGGAGCGAATTAGTCCCTGTATTTCGTCGACTGTTGGCGCCTCCGGCTTCAGCAAGCCACGCGCCGCCAGATTGTTCAGCGACTCATGCGCCATCGAGGCTGCCCACCAGAACGATATGCGGTCCCTTCAGGATCCGTGTCAGAAACCCGGTCTCGCCCGCACGCCGCGCCTGGAACTCGGCCGACGTGTAGAGCGTCGGGCTCACGCGTCGTCCGAGTTGGTCCTCTACCGGCGCCAAGGCGGTGTAGACCGCCTCCAGCGTCAGATCGTCGGAGACGAGCAGGACATCGATGTCGCTCGCCGCGGTATCTGTCCGCCGCGCAACCGATCCGAAGAGCAGGGCCAGGACAAGCTTGTCCGCCAATGGCTCGAGCGCGCGCCGAATGGACGCTTCCAGGCCGACGGTCTTGCGCACGATGCTGCAAATCTCGTCGAAGAGAGGCGACTCCTGGTTTGCCCGGTAGTGCTTGCGGTTGCCCACGCGGGAGACGACCGCGAGGCCGCTCCCGGCGAGCCGTGTTAGCTCACGCTGCACCGCTCCGCGTCCCGAGCCTGCCAGCGCGATGATCTCGGTGACGAAGAATTCGCGGTCCGGCTGTCCGAAGAGCAGGGCGAGCACACGCTGCTGGGTCGAGGTGAAGAGCGCATCCGCAAGGGCGGAGACGCTGGGCCCGCCGGTTCGGCCCGGAACGGTCTCTCCACTCCCTAACGTTTCCATACCCATACTGGGTACTATAATACCCTATTAGGGTATTTCAACCCCTTCGTTACGGCTGCCATGCGCCCGCGCCTCACCCCGAGTGCTGCGGCACTTGCTGCCTAAATTTTCTGAGACGATTTTCATCGGACAGCGTCGGCTTGCGGGCGGGCAGGCGCGTCACAGTGCCCTTTCTCCCCCTCCACCTCAGCCCCATACCGCGCCAAGCGTCGCTCCATGATCCGCACCGCCTCGGGGTTGTTGTCCACGAGAAGGCACGGGCGGCCGTGTTTTGCCGCCGCCTCGCCGAAGGTGCCGGAGCCTGCGAAGAAATCCAGCAGCCTGTCGCCCGGCGATGAGTGCACCTTGACGATGCGCTCCAGCAGCCCGAGCGGCTTCTGGGTGGCATAACCCGTCTTCTCCTTGGAGTTGGTGGGCACGATGGTGTGCCACCAGACATCCGTCGGCGTCTTGCCCCTGGCGCGCTTCTCGGCCCCCACCAGCGCCGGCGCCATGTAGGGGATGCGGTCCACGGCGTCCAGGTGGAAGGTGTAGTTGGCCGGGTCCTTGGCGTACCAGAGGATGGTGTCGTGCTTCGCCGGCCAGCGCCGCTTCGGCCGCCCGCCATAGTCGTAGGCCCAGACGATCTCGTTGATGAAGCTCTCGCGCCCGAAGATGCCGTCCAGCAGCACCTTGCAGTAGTGCACCTCGCGGCAATCGCTGTGAAAGAAGAGCGAGCCGCTCGCGGCCAGCACCCGGCGGGCCTCCGCCAGGCGCGGCTTGAGGAAGGCCAGGTAGTCGTCGAAGCTGTCGGCGTAGCCGGTGGCGCCGAGCGTGGTCGTGCGATAGCGCTGGCCCTGGAAACCGGTCCTGTCGCCCGCTGCGTCACGCTCCGTCCTGAGCGCAACCCGCGTCTGCATGCGCCCCGTGTTGAAGGGCGGGTCGATGTAGATCAGGTCGATGCTGCCGGCTTCGAGCGTCCGCAGCATCTCCAGATTGTCGGCGAGGACGATGCGCAGCATCGCCCGGCTGTCTCCGGCCTGACCCATGACAGGCGCAAGGTGGCGCAGCCTCGGCCCTCGCGCAACGCCGCGGCGGTGGAGGGCCGCGTTTCAGATGCGCCGGGGTGCCGCCCGGCGCGCGGGCTATGCGCTCAGCGCCCGGAGGCCGTCCTCGAAGAAGAACTCCTCTTCGCCGAAGGCGGGCTCCAGCTGGTCGAGCCAAGTGGCCTTCGGGTCGAAGCGCGCGAAGAAGGGCCGCCCGACCCAGTCGGGATCGCGCCCTTGCAGGAAGCGCAGCACGAAGACCTTCTCGCCCGCGACCTCCTGCACGCCCAGCACCTCGACCTTGCCCGGCGTCGCGCTCATGCTCGGCCCCCGCACCGTCCGCGCCAGGCCCGAGACCTGCTGGATCGCGCCCCGGAAGACCTCCCAGCAGCGCTCCAGCGGCACCTCGAAGTAGTGCCTTGGACCCGTGTCCCGCTCCACGAACATGTAGTAGGGGATGACGCCGAGGCGGACCTGCTCGCGCCACATCCGCGCCCAGATGTCGGGGTCGTTGTTGATGTTGGCGAGCAGCGGCGCTTGGCTGCGGACCACCGCACCGGTATCGCGGATGCGGCGGATCGCCTCCTGCACCACGTCGGTCCTGAGCTCCTGCCAGTGGTTGAAGTGGGCCATGATCGCGATGTGACGGCCCGAGTTGACGAGGTCCTCGAAGAGGCGCAGCAGATCGTCCGCATCCTCGTCGTGGACGAAGCGGTGCGGCCAGAATGTGAGCGCCTTGGTGCCGATCCGGATGTTCTGCACATGGGCCAGCGCCGGGTCGTCGATGAAGGACCTGAGATAGCCCTCCATCACCCGAGTCTTCATGATCATCGGGTCGCCGCCGGTGAAAAGAACATCCGAGATGTTTGGATGGTCGGCGAGATAACGGTGCAGGTTGACCGCATCCTTTGACGCGATCTTCAGCTCCTTCTCGCCAACGAATTGCGCCCAGCGGAAGCAGAATGTGCAATAGGCGTGGCAGGTCTGACCCTGGCTCGGGAAGAACAGGATAGTCTCCCGATACTTGTGCTGAAGCCCCTCTAAAGTTTCGCCTTCTTCCTGAGGGATGTTCAGCTCGCGCTGCCCGGCCGGATGCGGGTTGAGGCGTGCGCGGATATCGGCGGCAGCGCTCTCGACTTCCTGTGCCGTGGCGTCGCGGGTCATGAGATCGGCAATCCGGCTAAAGTCGCCGTCCGCCAGCATTCCCCGCTGCGGAAACACCAGCCGGTAGACCGGATCGTCCGGGATCCGGTCCCAGTCGATCAGGTGCTCGATCACGTAGCGGTTGGTGCGGAAGGGCAACACGGCGCTGACGACTTTCATCGCGAACAAGTCGTCATCGGTGACGTTACCGTACTGAGAAATCGACTCGAGATTCCTCCTGGTCAGCGCCTTGAACTTGCCGACCGATCGCGCGGAACTCTTTAGATCACGCGGGCGGTTCGCGCTCGGCCACTCTCGCAGGACCGCCGCCCCCGGGATCGCATGAACGCTCACAGTTATATCTCCCCATAGCCATTGGTTTTTGTTTGTATGGCTTTTGTATCACATCTGTCCTCAAAAGTACAGGCTGCCCCCCGAACGGGTGGGTTCCGGCGCCGCTCGGAGCCGGCTGGAGGCCGCACTCTCCCTGCCCCGGCGGGGGCTGCGCGGACCGGCACAGGGTTGCGTTCCACGCTGCGAAGGGCCACACAAATCCTAGCGCCCGCGCCGCATGATTGATCGATTGCACGCACGAGGCACCGGGCGCGGGCTTGGTCCGAGGGGGGAGAGAGTCACATGCCGCAGGCCAACGAAATCTGCCGGATGAACGCCGTGACGCTGGCGGCACGGGTGCGGGCCAGGGAGTTGTCGGCGATCGAGGTCGCGGACGCGGTGATCGCCCACATGGAGCAGGTGGAGCCCGACCTGCACGCCTTCTGCACGCCGGCGCCCGACTACGCCCGCGCCGCCGCCCGCAAGTTGGATGCCAGAATCGCGGCGGGCGAGGACCCGGGCCCGCTCGCGGGCGTGCCGGTCGGGATCAAGGATCTCGTCTGCACCAAGGACCTGCGCACGGTCTCCGGCTCCATCGCCTACAAGGAATTCGTGGCGGAGGAGGACGACGTGGTGGTCGAGCGCCTGCGGGATGCCGGCGCGGTGATCCTGGGCAAGACCAACGTGCCGGAGTTCGGCTACAGCGGCGCGAGCCACAACCCCGTGTTCGAGGCGACGTGCAACCCGTGGAACCTGGAGCGCTCGCCCGGCGGCTCCAGCGCGGGCTCCGGCGCGGCGGTGGCCTCGGGCATGGGGCCGCTCGCGGTCGGCAGCGATGGCGGCGGCTCGGTGCGCATACCGGCCTCCTTCTGCGGGCTGGTGGGGGTCAAGGCGTCGATGGGCCGGGTGCCGCTCTATCCCGGCTGCCGGGACGAGCGCTACCCCGGCGTCTCCAGCTGGGAGGGGATCGAGCATATCGGCCCCCTGTCGCGGACGGTGGCCGATTCGGCACTCATGCTCTCGGTCATGGCCGGCCCCGACGACCGCGACCGGCACTCGCTCCCGGCCGCCGACTTCGACTGGACCGACGTGGTCGGAGATCTGAAGGGCTGCCGCGTCGCCTACAGCGCGGACTGGGGCTACGCCGCCGTCGACCCCGAGGTGCGCGAGATCGTGGGCGATGCCGCCCGCGTGTTCGAGAGCGAGCTGGGCTGCACCGTGGAGGAGGCCGACCCCGGCTGGGACGACCCCTACCTCGCCTTCTGGGGGCTGGTGGCGGCGGAGACCGACCTTGCCGGAATGCGCCGGCTGGTGGCGGAGCACGGCGCGCAGATGACGCCCCATCTGGTGGACTTCATCACCCGGCCGTGGACGGCCGAGGACCTGACCAACGCCGTGATCGGGCGCAAGGCGCTGGTCAACAAGATGTGGCGCTTCATGCGGAACTACGACGTCCTGCTGACGCCGACGCTCGCGTGTCCGCCCTTCGGCCTCTACGTCCAGGGGCCGGAGATCATCGAAGGGCGCATGGTGCCGCCCTTCGCCTGGCTCGCCTTCACCTTCCCGCTCAATATGACCGGACAGCCCGCCGCCAGCGTTCCCGCCGGCTGGACGGCGGCCGGGCTCCCCGTCGGGTTGCAGATCGTGGGCCGCCACCTGGACGATGCGATGGTGCTGCGGGCTGCAGCAGCCTTCGAAGCCGCGCGCCCCTGGCACGACCGCTGGCCGGCCCTCGTGTCGTAAACGCGTACCGCGCGTGGGCGGCGGCGGTCACGCCGGCAGGCGTGCGGAATCGCAGAATCGCCCGCTGCCGTAAGCGAAAAAATGCCGCCCCGCGGGGCGGCGCTACTCGGCTGCCGCCGGCACCTGCTCGATGCCGTGCTCGGTCAGCTTGTGGCCGCGGCGCTCGGCCTCCTCCAGCACGTCGCCGCGCCATTGCACCCGGCCAGGGTCGGTCGCGCCCACGATGACGAAGAGCAGGCCTTCCTCGTCGCCCACGTTGCGGAAGCCCCGCATCACGTGGGGTGGGCAGGAGGCCACGTCCCAGGGGTCGAGGAGGACGCAGCGGGTGTCCTCGTCATCACCCCAAAAGATCTTCCAGCGGCCCTTGAGCGGCATGAAGACCTCGTTGGTCTCGTGGTCGTGGTGCAGCGTGCCCTTGCCGGGCTCGCATCGCACCACGGCGACGTTGAAATCCCGGTTGTCGGTGATTGCGGCCTTCTGGGTCGCGTCCTCGCCGACACCGCGGCCGATGATCTGGTAGATCTCGCGCTCGCAGCCGGGAATTACCGCGTCCAGCATGGGCAGCGTGCTGCCTTCGAGCTGGTTGAAGCGCGCCACCCGCGTCTTCTCGAACTCGTCCACGGAGATGATGTCGTCGCTCATCGCTCTGCCTCCCCTCGTCTCTCTCATGCGTCGGCGCGCTCGACCTTGCGCGCGGTCTTGATCGCCTGCATCCGCGCCACCGCGTCGAACACGGGCGGGAAGGTCGGGCGATCGACGTAGCGGCCCGTGCCTTCCTCGACATTGAGCGTGCTGCCGTCCCACAGCTTGCGCCCGCGGCTGATGGTGGTCGCCGCCGCGCCCGAGACCTCCATCCCCTCGAAGATGTTGAAGTCGACGTTCTGGTGATGGGTCTCGACCGAGATCGTCCGCGTCTTCGCCGGGTCCCAGACCACGATGTCGGCGTCGGCGCCCGGCTGCAGCGCGCCCTTGCGCGGGTAGATGTTGAAGATGCGTGCGGCGTTGGTCGAGGTCAGCGCCACGAACTCGTTGGGGGTGAGCCGGCCGCTGCCGACGCCGTGGTGCCAGAGCACCGACATGCGGTCCTCGACGCCGCTGGTGCCGTTCGGGATCTTGGTGAAGTCGTCCTTGCCCGCCGCCTTCTGCGGCGCGCAGAAGGCGCAGTGATCGGTCGCCGTGGTCTGCAGGTTGCCCGATTGCAGCCCGCGCCAGAGTGCCTCCTGGTGGTGCTTGGGGCGGAAGGGCGGGCTCATCACGTAACCCCGCGCCTTCTCCGCGTCCTCCTGGTAGTAGACCGACTCGTCGATCACGAGGTGCTGCACCAGGCATTCGCCGAAGACCCGCTGGCCCTCGAGCCGGGCCCGGGTCACGGCCTCCAGCGCCTCCTTGCACGAGACGTGAACGACGTAAATGGGAGCGTTCAGCACTTGCGCGATGCGGATCGCCCGGTTGGCCGCCTCGCCCTCCACCTCGGGCGGGCGCGACTGCGGATGCCCCTCGGGCCCGGTGATGCCCTTCTCCAGAAGCTGCTGCTGCAGGTGCCAGACCAGCTCGCCGTTCTCAGCATGGACCGTGCAGAGCGCGCCCAGCTCCTGGCAGCGCGCGAAGCTCGCCAGCAGCTTCTCGTCGTCGAGCATGATGGCGCCCTTGTAGGCCATGAAGTGCTTGAAGCTGTTGACCCCGTGCTCGCGCGCGAGCACGCCCATGTCCTCCTCGATCTTCTCGTTCCAGTTGGTGATCGCGACATGGAACGAATAATCCGAGGGCGCCTTGGCGGCGCGCTGCGTCCAGTCGCGCCAGGCCTCCATCGGCCGCCCCTCGGGATCGGGAATCACGAAGTCGATGATCATCGTGGTGCCGCCGGCGAGCGCCGCCGCCGGGCCGGTGAAGAAGTCGTCGGTGGTCACCGTCCCCATGAAGGGCAGTTCCATGTGGGTGTGCGGGTCGATCCCGCCCGGCATCACCAGCGCGCCGCCGGCATCGACGACCTCGGCGCCCGCCGGCGCTTCCAGCCCCTCGCCCACGGCCTTGATCGTGCCGTCCTCACAGTAGACATCCGCCCGCCTGGTTTCGTCGGCGGTGACGACCGTGCCACCCCTGATCATCAGCGACATCGCTGCCTCCCTGGTCCGGTCCGCGCGCGCCCGATGCGCCGGCCCGCGCCCAAGACTAGCAAATCCCGCCGCCTCAGCCGAAGGGATCGAAACAGCGCGCGCCGGAGGGCGCGATATGCCGCACGTTGCCGGTCACGACGGTGAGGTCGTGGACGAGCGCCGTCGCGGCGAGGAGGGAGTCCACATCCGGCAACGTCGGATGCGCGCTGACTTCCCCCCAGCGTTCGGCGATGGCGTGATCGACAGGGAGTATACGGTCGCTGAACCGCTCGCCGATTTCTGCCACCCATCTGTCGAGCACGACGCCGAACGCCGGGTCGCGGCGGCGGACGCGCGCCGCGCCGCGCCGAAGCTCGCCGATCACCAGCACGCTCAGGTAGAGCTCCTCCGGCTCGCGTGCCCGGAACCAGGTCACGACTCCTTGGTTCGCGCGCTCCCGTTTGCGCAGCTCGGACACCACATTGGTGTCGATGAGATAGCTCACAGATCCACCGGCCGCGGGCCCGAGCGCGGCTGATCGAAGTCGGAATCTTCGCCCACATCCGGAAAGGCGAGGAGGTGGTCGACGAAGCTGCCCGTGGACGCCACGCGACGGCTCTCGACCAGCGCGACGCCCGCGTCGGACAGAGCCCAGACCCCGCGCGGCGAATCGTCGCGGAGATATCCCTCTTGAACCAGGTCTTCGCGTGCTGACTTCACGGTACTTCTCCATCTGTCGTCGCCCGAGCTGATTCGGTCGAATTCGCCGGGCGTCATGTAGCGTTTCATGCGCTCTCTCAGGGCCGGATAAAGATCGCGCCCGCTCGCGCGCCCACCTCGCTCATAGATGACGTCCATGAGGGGCTCTCTAACCGTCTCCTCCGGTAGCCCCGGAGCATGATCGTCACTCCGTGGGACGGGGTCCGTGGCCGTTGGGGCGTGTGCCTCACGATAGCGTTCGGCGGCATCCAGCGCCTTCGCAAGGGCAGAGTCCGCCGAGTCCACGAGCGGCTCCGCCCACGCCTTCAGTCGATGCATCGATTCGTCAGAAATGCGGATTGTCGGCACGGCACCATCCCCCGAACGCGACGATGTGATCTTATTGATTTGTAATAATGTGACACACACGCAAGACTGTCAACCAGATGATTCAGAAACCGTCAAAATGCTCCGTCAGGCGATGTGTAGCGACGCGGGAAGGGCTCAGCCGCCCTCGAGGCACCAGAGCAGGATCGCCTTCTGCGCGGGCACGCGGTTGGCCGCCTCGTCGAACACCACGGACTGCGGGCCGTCGAGCACCGCGTCGGTCACCTCGCAGCCGCGCTTCGCCGGCAGGCAGTGCATGAAGATCGCGTCAGGCGCCGCCATGGCCATTACCGCCTCGTCGACCCGGAAGGGTTCGAACGACACGTTGCCCTTGCGCGCGGGGTCGTCGTGCAGTGACACCCAGGTGTCGGTCACCACGCAGTCGGCACCGGTCACCGCATCGGCCACATCGGTACCCACCTCGATGTCTGCGCCCCGCTCCTTCGCCCAGGCGACGATTCCGGGCGGTGGCGGATACGCGGCCGGGCAGGCGACGCGCAGGCTGAAGCCGCAGTGCGCGGCGGTCTGCACCCAGGTTGCGGCCATGTTGTTGCCGTCGCCGAGCCAAGCGACCGTGCGCCCTGCGATGGGTCCCCGGTGCTCCTCGTAGGTCATCACGTCGGCCACCAGCTGGCAGGGGTGGCTGCGGTCGGAGAGCGCGTTGATCACCGGCACGCTAGCACCCGCCGCGAGCGCCAGCAGCGTCTCGTGGGAGCTCGTGCGCAGCGCGATCGCATCGACATAGCGCGAGAGCACCCGCGCGGTGTCCTCGATGGTCTCGCCGCGCCCGAGCTGCATGTCGGCCGCCGTCATGGTGATGGTCTTGCCGCCGAGCTCGTCCATGGCGACCTCGAACGAGACCCGCGTGCGCGTCGACGGGCTTTCGAAGATCGCGGCCAGGGTCTTGCCGGCAAGCGGCGCGGCACCGTTCCGCCCCTTGAGCGTCCGCGCCTGGTCGATGGTTGCGCGCAGCGTGGCGGCGTCGATCCCGTCGAAATCGAGGAAGTGGCGGGGCGGTGTCACGACCCGACCTGGGCCAGGGCCCGCTCCAGCGCATTGCAGGCCTCGTCGATCTCGGCCTCGCCGATATTGAGCGCGGGCAGCATGCGGAGCACGTTGCTGTCCGCCGGCAGCGCCAGCACCTTGTTCTCGCGCAGCGCGCCGAGCAGCTCCATGTTGGGCACGACGCACTCCAGCCCCAGCATCATGCCCCGGCCGCGCACGCCGGTGTAGACGCTCTTGTTGCCGGCGAGCGCGGTCAGCCGGTCGGCCAGCAGCGCGGCGTTCTTCTGCACGGTGTCGAGGAAGCCGTCGGCAAGCACCACGTCGAGCACGGCGTTGGCCACTGCGGTCGCGAGCGGGTTGCCGCCGAAGGTGGTGCCGTGGCTGCCGGGAACCATCGCCGCCGCCACATCCTCCCGCGCGAGGCAGGCGCCGATGGGGAAGCCGTTACCGAGCGCCTTGGCGACCGCCATGATGTCGGGCGTGACTCCCGCCCATTCGTGGGCGAAGAGCCGGCCGGTGCGACCCACGCCGCACTGCACCTCGTCGAAGATGAGCACCAGGCCCGCCTCGTCGGCGAGCGCGCGCAGCCCCTGCAAGAATTCGTCGGTCGCCGGATGGATGCCGCCCTCGCCCTGGATCGGCTCGACCAGCAGCGCCGCGGTCTCGTCGCCGATGGCCGCACGGGTCGCATCCAGGTCGTTCAGGTCCACCTGGTCGAAGGCGTCGACGGCCGGCTCGAAACCCTTGAGGTGCTTGGCCTGAGCGCCCGCCGCGATGGTCGCGAGCGTCCGCCCGTGGAAAGCGTTGCGGAACGTGACCACCCGGTAACGCTCGGGCGCGCCGCGGCTGGTCTGATAGATGCGCGCGAGCTTGATCGCGCACTCCATCGCCTCCGCGCCGGAATTGCAGAAGAGCACGCGGTCGGCGAAGGTCGCGGCGGTGAGCCGCTCGGCGAGGCGCGTCTGCGGCGGAATATGGTAGAGGTTCGAGACATGCCAGAGCTCCTTGCTCTGGGCCTCCAGCGCGGCGACCACGTGCGGATGCGCATGGCCCAGGCTGGTCACACCGATGCCGCAGCCGAAATCCAGATAGCGCGCGCCGTCGGCCGTATAGAGGTACGACCCCTCGCCCCGCTCGAAGGTGAGGTCGAAGCGGCCATAGTTGGCCATCACTGAAGTGGACACGGCAGCGCCTCCCAGGATTTGGAAAGCGCGCACTATCCGTTCACGGCGCCTCTAAGTCAACGCGAGCGGGCGCTTCCGGGCGTTTCGGGCCAAGACCCTCGGCGGATCAGATCGTGTATTCGATCTTCCCGAGGCGCGCGGAAAGCTTCATGTTCTCGCCGTAGTCGATGGGCACGCCGATCACCGCGGGCCCCGGCTGCGCGAAGGCCTCCTCCAGCGCGGGCACGAGCTCATCGGCCCTCTCGATGGTGCGCCCCCAGGCGCCGTAGGACTGGGCCCAGAGCGCGAGGTCGGGGTTGGTGAACGAGAGGTCGAAGTGGCGGCCGTCGAAGGCGTTGCGCTGCTTCCACTCGATCAGCCCGTAGGCGCCGTCCATCCAGATCATGGCGACGACGTTGAGCTTGCGCCTGACCGCAGTCTCCATGTCCTGCGCGTTCATGAAGAACCCGGCATCGCCGTTGATCGAGAGGATCCGGCGCTCCGGCATGGCGATCTTCGCCCCAAGAGAACCAGGGAAGGCGAAGCCCATGGTGCAGAAGCCATTGGAGATCAGGCAGGTGTTCGCCTCGTCGCACTGGTAGTAGCGTGAGATCCACATCTTGTGGGCGCCCACGTCGGAGAGCAGCACGTCCTCCGGCCCCATGAAGCTCCGCACGTCGTGGAGCACCTTTTGCGGGCGCATGGGGAAGTGGCTGCTGCCCCGCTCCGCCGTGAGATCGTCGTGGATGGTCGTGCGCAGCGCCTGCCGCTCGCCGATGTCGAAGAGCGGCAGGCTGGCGCCGCCGTCCGCGCTGCGCCGCTCGATCTCCTCGTTGATCTGCCAGAGCGCATCGGCGATGTCGCCGGCGACGTCGACCGCCACCTCGTAGTCGCCGTCAACCTCGGCCGGCCAGAAGTCGATATGGACGATGGTCTTCTCCGCGCCGCGGTTCCAGAAGGCCGGCGAATACTCCACCAGGTCGTAGCCGACGGAGACGATCACGTCGGCCTCGCGCAGTGCCGCGATGATGTGGTCCTTGCCCTGGAGCCCCACGGTGAAGAGGCAGTGCTCGTCGCTTCTGGGCACGGCCCCCTTGCCCATGAAGGTGTTGACGACGCCAATGCCGGTGAGATCGGCGAGGCGCCGGAGCTGGGTCGACGCCCGCTTGCGGATGGCGCCGTTGCCGGCGAGGATCAGCGGGTTCTTCGCGCCCATGATCGCGTCAACCGAGCGCGCCACCGCCTTGTAGTCGGCGCCGGGGCGCCGGGTCTTGATCGGGGCGATCGGCGCGCCCCTCGCCTCGTGCTCGGCGATGTCCTCCGGCAGCTCGATCAACACCGCGCCCGGCTTCTCGGCCTCGGCGACCTTGAAGGCCTTGCGCACGATCTCGGGAATGTTGTCCGCCTGGTGCACCGTCTGCGCCCACTTGGTGATCGGGCGGAACATGGAGACCGAGTCCATGTTCTGGTGGCTCTCCTTGTGGAGGCGCTGGGTGCCGGCCTGGCCGATGAGGCAGACCAGCGGCGCGCGGTCCATGTTGGCGTCGGCCACGCCGGTCACGAGGTTGGTGGCGCCGGGGCCGAGGGTGCCGAGGCAGACGCCCGCCTTGCCCGTGAGCCGGCCGTAGACATCGGCCATGAACGCCGCCGCTTGCTCGTGCCGGCAGAGGACGAAGTCGATGTCGCTCTCCATCAGCGACATCATCACGTCGGCGTTCTCTTCGCCGGGAATGCCGAAGATGTGGGTCACGCCCTCGGATTCGAGGCATTTGACCAGAAGATCGGACGCTTTCATGGAGTCCCTTTCCGAGGCGCGATCCCTGCCGCCGCGCCCGTCTTGAGTGCGCGGCGCACGATGCGGCCGGCGCGCGCCTTAGTCAATGCGTCCGCGGCGCGGATCACATCACTGTTTGAACAGTTGAAGGATCGTGCAGGGCCTAACCCGGCGCGTCGTCGCCTGAGCTGCTGCCTGCGTCCTCCGGACCGTCGCCGGTTCGCTCGCGTGGCGGGCGCTCGCGCTGCCGCGCCTGTCGATCCCGCCCCTCCTCGTCGTCGGCAGAAGACTCGAGCGGCGCGGGAGCGTCGTCGTCCCCCCGCGCGTCCTCGATGACCACCCGGGCGGCGGGCGCGCGGCCCTGCTTGTCCACGCCGAAGTAGATCTGCGTGTGGGGGAAGGGAATCTCGATGCCGCGTTCGTCGAAGGCGGCCTTGAGCCTGCGGTTGTACTCCCGCCCGGTCGACCATTGCGTGAGCGGCTTGGTCTTGAGCCGGGCGCGCACGATCACGGCGGAATCGCCGAAGCTGTTGAGGCCCATGATTTCCAGCGGCTCCAGCATGTTGGCGCCGAACTCGGGGTCCTGCTGCAGCTCAGCGCCAACCTCGCGCATGACCTCCACCACCTCGTCGTAGTCCTCGCGGTAGGCCACACCCATGTCGATCAGGTAGAAGGAGAACTCCTTGGTCATGTTGGAGATCGTGTCGACGCCGCTGAAGGGCACGGTATGCACGTGGCCCTGCAGGTCGCGCAGGCGGATGGTGCGGATCGTCATCGCCTCCACGGTGCCGGTATGGCCGCCGGCAGTCACCACATCGCCCACGGCGACGCTGTCCTCGAGCAGGATGAAGAGCCCGGTGATGATGTCCTTCACCAGGGTCTGCGCACCGAAGCCGATGGCGAGGCCGGCGACGCCGACGCCCGCCAGCACCGGCGCGATGTCGAGGCCGATCTCGGAGAGGATCATCAGCATCGCGATCACTCCCACGACGACGCGGAGCGCGTTGCGCGCGAGCGGCAGCAGGGTGCGGGCGCGCTGGCTGCGCTCCACCAGCTCGCCCTTCTCGTCGACCTGGGTCAGGTAGCGGTCGATGAGGGTCGTCGCCACCTCGAGCACGATGGTCGCGATCAGGGCGATGGCGACGATCGAGGCGAGCGTGGCAATCACGGCGGTGCCCGTCTCGCTCGCGAGCCAGGTGAAGATATCGGCGCTCCACGCTTCGAGGACGAGGCAGAGCCCCAGCAGCAGGATCACCGTCTGCGCCGACCGGCGCGCCACTGGCAGGTAGCGGTTGACCCGCACCTGCAGCCCCGGGTAGCGCTCGCGCAGCTCGGCACGGACGCGGAAGCCCCGCTCGAAGCCGCGCCGGACCCCGGCAAAGCCGAAGCCCGTGGCCCAGGCGATCACGACCGTGGCCGCGCTCCCCTTGATCAGGAAGAGGAAGCCCTCCAGCCCTTCCGCCGCAGCCAGCAGCCCGCCGGCGATGACGTAGAGGATCGCCGGGATGTGCCAGAAGTCCGCGAGCTTGCCCAGGAAGGCGAAGACCCGGAGGTGCGCCCGCGTGCCGCTGGTCCGCCCGATCTCGTGCAGCCAGCGCGCGAACGATATGCGATTCTGCAGGATGAAGGTGACGAGAAGCCCGACCAGCAGGATGCCGAGCAAGCGGATCAGGGCCGCATGGCCGCTTTCGGGCAGGCCGAGCAGCAGGGCCGCGTAGCAGAAGACGTAGCCGTAGGCCCCGATGTTCACGAGCCGCCGCCACCAGATCGAGCAATAGGCGGCGTTCACGTCGGTAATCGGCACGAGCCTGAGCTGCGGCGCGTAGGGCGCCAGCACCAGGGTCCCCGCGGCCTTGACCACGCTCGCAATCAGGTGGGCGCTGATGATCGCGAGCGCGACCACGCGCAGCGCGTCCGCCGGCTCGATGACGGTGAGCACGCCGTAGCCCGCGCCGGCCGCGACCAGATTGGGCAGGGCCCTCAGCACCGCGTTGTAGAGGAGCAGCGCAGGCTGGAGCCACAGGGATGGCTCCTCCAGCCCCTCGACCCAGCGGCGCGGTCGCCGCAGGGCGCGGAAGACGATCAGGCCGATGACGAGCCCGGCAACGATGATCGCGACCAGCTTGCCGAAGGAAATCAGCCAGGCGTCGCGCTCCTCCCGCTCGCCCCAGTGCTCGATCAACCAGTCGATGGCCTCCGGGATGTCGGCGATGGCGCCCGCGAGATCGACGATATGCCGGCCGAGGGTAGCGATCCCGTCGGAGAACGCGCGCATGGCGGACGCGCTCTCCGCATCCTCGCTCGCCTCCGCCGCCTGCTGGGCCTCGAGCGCGGTCTTCAGGTCGGCGATGAAGCGCTCGCGCTGCTCCGGCGATTCGAGGGTCTCGACCAGGCCTTCGAGGGCCTGGGCGTCGGCCCCGTCGGCTGCGGCCATGCCTTCCTGGGCGAGCACCGGCGCGCTCGCGGCAAGCCACAGGGTCGCCAGCAGCAGCGCCGCAGCGCCCGCAAGGCACGCGCGCGGGGCACGAATTGCCGGCCGCTGGACACTCCGCGCAAGCGCGTGCCAGAGTGCCGCCGCCGTGCGATGCACCGGGAGGGACGACATGGCGGTGACTATTTACCACAACCCGCGCTGCTCCAAGTCCCGTCAAACATTGCAGTTGTTGCAGGACCGGGGCATCGAGCCGGAGATCGTGGAGTATCTGAAGGCACCGCCCTCGGCCGACGAGATGGACGCCGTGCTCGCCAAGCTCGGGATCGAGCCCCGCGCGCTGATGCGTACGAAGGAGGCCGCCTGGCGCGAGGCCGGCATGGCGGACGAAAAACTCTCCCGCCGCCAGCTGATCGAGCTCATGGTGGCCAATCCCATCGTCATCGAGCGGCCCATCGTCGTGAACGGCACCCGCGCGGCCCTCGGCCGGCCGCCCGAGAGCGTGCTGTCGATCCTCTAGTCGCGCGTCCTGCGCCTGTGACCCTCCCTGTCGTCTTTCACCCGGATTACACGGTCCCGCTGCCGCCCGGCCATCGCTTCCCCATCGGGAAGTTCGGCCGGATCAAGGACGTGTTGCTGGAGGACGGCGTGATTCCGCCGGCGAGCCTCGTCCGGCCCATGCCCGCGCCGCGGGAGTGGCTGACGCTCGCCCACGAAGAGGCCTACGTCGACGCGGTGCTGACCCTCGCGCTCGACCGCCGCGCCATCCGCCGGCTCGGCTTGCCCTTGTCCGAGGCCCTGGTGCGCCGCGGCCGCGCCGCCGTGGGCGGGACGGTGCTCACCGGCCGCCTCGCGCTGGAGCACGGGCTCGCCTGCAACACGGCGGGCGGCAGCCACCATGCCTTCGCCGATCACGGCGCGGGCTTCTGCCTCTTCAACGATGTCGCCGTTGCCATCCGCGTGCTGCGCAGCGAGGGGCTGATCGGGCGGGCCCTGGTGGTCGATCTCGACGTCCATCAGGGCGACGGCACGGCGGCGATCTTTCGCGATGAGCCGGAGGTCTTCACCTTCTCGCTCCATTGCGAGGCCAACTATCCGCCGGCCAAGGAAACCAGCGATCTCGACATCGGCGTCCCGCCCGGCACCGGCGATGACGTCTATCACTCCGTGCTGGCGACCCACTTGCCGGCGCTGCTTGCGGGTCATCGGCCGGATATCGTGTTCTACAATGCCGGCGTCGATCCGCATGTGGAGGACAAGCTCGGCCGGCTCGCCCTCGGCGACGGGGGGCTTGCGAGGCGCGATCGCTTCGTGATCGAGACCTGCCGCGAGGCCGGCGTGCCCACCGCCTGCGTGGTGGGCGGCGGCTATGCCGACGATCTCGACCGCCTCGCGCGCCGGCACACAAGCGTCCATCGGTCCGCAGCCCTGGTGGCGGCGTCGGCGGACGGGCGGGCACGGGTGCGGGTTGCTGGAGGGAGAGCATGAAGGCGGCGGTGATCCACGGCTACGGCGAGGCCTTCGACACGATCGTCTACGAGGACGTGCAGACCCCGGCGGCGGGCCCCGGCGAGCTCCTGATCGAGGTCCATGCCTCGGGCGTGAACCATTGCGACACCGACCTGCGCAAGGGGCTCTTCGGCGTTGAAAGCCCGATGCCGCACGTCATGGGGGTCGACGCGGCGGGCGCGGTCGCCGATGTCGGCCCCGGGGTGACCGGGTTCAGCGAAGGCGACCGGGTCGCGCCTCACTTCATGCTGAGCTGCGGCGCCTGCAGCGACTGCCGCGACGGGCGCGAGAACCTCTGCATGAACGCGGGCGTCCTCGGCGTCACCCACTGGGGCGGCTACGCCGAGTACGTGCGGGTGCGCCACGACCACGTCGTGCGCTTGCCCGACTCGCTCTCCTACGAGGACGCGGTGGCCGGCCAGATTCCCTTCGCCACCGCCTGGGAGGCACTGATCGAGGAAATCAGCCTCCGCGCCGGCGAGACCGTGCTGATCACCGCAGCAGGCGGCGGGGTCGGCTCCGCCGCAGTCCAGATCGCCAAGCTCGCGGGCGCACGCGTGATCGCCGCCGCGGGCTCCGAGGAGAAGCTGGAGAAGGCCCGCGCCCTCGGTGCCGACGCAGCCATCGACTACACGCGTGAGGACATCGGCGGCGCGGCGCGGCGGCTCACCGATGGCCGGGGCGTCGATGCGGCGCTGGAGATGACCGGCGGCGCAATCCTGGTGGGCGCCATCGACGCGCTCGCGCCCGGTGCCCGGCTCGCCACCATCGGCGCCCACGGCGGCGAGCAGGTGGAAATCGACTTCATCGAGTTCTTCCGCAAGCACATCGCGGTGCATGGCTGCGGGCGCTCGACCAAAGCCCATGTCGAGCGCGTGCTCGGGCTGATGGCGGAGGGCCATCTCGCGCCGGTGATCCACCAGGTCTTCTCCCTGAGCGAGGCGCCGGCGGCCCACGCGCTGATGGAGAGCCGCAACTTCTTCGGCCGCATGATCATGCGGCCCTGAGCAGAGCCGGTCGCGGTGCCCGATCCGCTCGGTAATTTCGCCTTTACCTGGCCCTTCTATCTCGGCGGGGTCATCGCCTATCTGATCGGCGCGCTGCCCATGGGGCTCATCGTGGCGCGTCTCTTCAGGCTCGGCGACCTGCGCCGTATCGGCTCCGGCAACATCGGCGCGACCAACGTGCTGCGCACCGGCAACAAGGCGGCCGCCGCGCTCACCCTGCTGCTCGACGGCGGCAAGGGCGCCGTCGCCGTGGTCATCGCCCAGCGCTTCGGCCCCGACATGGCGGTGATCGCCGCAGGCTGCGTGGTCGTGGGCCACATCGCGCCGGTCTGGCTGCTCTTCAAGGGCGGCAAGGGCGTGGCCACGACCCTGGGCGTCCTGCTCGCGATCGCGTGGCCTGTCGGGCTCGTCGCCTGCGCTCTCTGGCTCGCCGTCGCCGGGCTCTTCCGCTATTCCTCCCTCGCCGCCCTGATCGCGATCTGCGCCGCACCGGGGTTCGCGATTCTCTTCGACATGCCACAAATCGCGTGGCTCGCGGGCTTCCTCGCGGTCATCGTGACGCTCCGTCACGGGGCGAACATCGTGCGCCTCGCGCGCGGCCGTGAGCCCCGCATCGGCCGGAGCGCCCCGGCCGCGCCTGCAGCCGACCCTCCGGTGGACCAATGAACGTTTCCCTCTCCAACGAGACGCGCACGCTCACCGAGGCCGAACGGCTCGACTGGCTGCGCCTCGCCCGCAGCGAGAACGTCGGGCCGATCACCTTCTTCGCCCTGCTGGCCCGCTTCGGCACGCCCGCCGCCGTGCTCGACGCGCTGCCCGCGCTCGCCCGCCGCGGCGGCAGGCGGCGCCCCGTCAAGGTCTGCTCGCGCGCAATAGCCGAGCGTGAGCTTGAGGACCTCACCGCGCTTGGCGGGCGCCTGATCGCACTGGGCGAGCCTGCCTATCCGCAGGCGCTCGCCGCCATCGACGACCCGCCACCGGTGATCGCCCTGCGCGGGCGCGTGGACCTGCTCGCGGGCGACTGCATCGCCGTGGTGGGCGCGCGGAACGCGTCTGCGAACGGGCTTCACTTCGCCGAGCGGCTGGCAGCGGACTTGGGCGCGGCAGGCCTCACCGTGGTCTCCGGCATGGCCCGCGGCATCGACGCCCGCGCCCACGCCGGCGCGCTCCCCACCGGCACGGTCGCGATCATGGGCGGCGGAATCGACGTCCTCTATCCCAAGGAGAACCGGTCGCTCTTCGAGCGTCTGCTGGAGGAGGGCACGGTCGCCGCGGAGGCGCCGCTCGGCACGGTGCCCATGGGGCGCCACTTCCCGCGCCGCAATCGCATCATATCGGGGCTCTCCCGCGGCGTCGTGATCGTGGAGGGGGCGGCGCGCTCGGGCTCGCTGATCACGGCACGGCTCGCGCTGGAGCAGGGCCGCGAGGTGATGGCGGTCCCCGGATCGCCCCTCGACCCGCGCGCCAGCGGCCCAAACCGGCTAATTCGCCAGGGTGCCACGCTGGTGGAGAACGCCGACCACGTGCTCGAAGCGCTGGCCGAAGGCGGCCGCCAGGTGCTCAACGAACCCCGGCAATACTGGCCGGATGACGCCGCTCTCGGTACGTCCGAGGACGACGACGCACCCGCCGATGCACGCGAGTCCGTCGTCGCTTTGCTCGGCCCGAGCCCGGTGCCGGTGGACATGCTGGTCAGGCAGAGCCGGTTGACTCCCGCGATGGTGGCGACCATTTTGCTCGAGCTTGAGTTGGCGGGACGCTTGGAGCGCCAGCCCGGCAACCGCGTTTCACTCTCCCAGCCGGCGGCGTAGCGCCGCCCAACGGCGCTATCAGAAATCGTTTCAGGATGAACGTCGTCGTCGTCGAATCGCCCACCAAGGCGTCCACCATCGGCAGGTACCTGGGGCCCGACTACACGGTCGTGGCCTCCTACGGCCACGTGCGCGACCTCCTGCCCAAGGACGGCTCGGTGCGGCCGGACGATGCCTTCGCCATGGACTGGACCGTCGCCGATGGTGCCGAGAAGCACATCGGTACCATCCGCAAGGCGCTGAAGGGCGCGGACCATCTCTACCTCGCCACCGACCCCGACCGCGAGGGTGAGGCGATCTCCTGGCATGTGCAGGACGAGCTCGGCCGGCGCGGGCTCCTGGACGGTGTCGCGGTCAAGCGCGTGGTCTTCACCGAGGTCACCAAGTCCGCCGTGCTCGACGCCATGGCCGCCCCGCGCGACCTCGACGACGATCTGATCGACGCCTACAAGGCGCGCCGCGCGCTCGACTATCTGGTGGGCTTCACGCTCTCGCCGGTGCTCTGGCGCAAGCTCCCGGGCTCGCGCTCGGCCGGTCGCGTGCAATCGGTCGCGCTCAGGCTGATCTGCGCGCGCGAGCTCGAGATCGAGGCATTCAAGCCGCGCGAATACTGGTCCATCGAGGTCGACCTGGACACGCCCCGGGGCGAGCGCATCGTCGCCCGCCTCGCCGCCCTCGATGGCGAGAAGCTCGGCAAGTACGCACTCGGCGACCAAGAAGCGGCCGAGCGGGCCGCCGAACTCGTCCGCTCCGGCCGCTACAGCATCGCCGCCGTCGAGCCCAAGCGGGTCAAGCGCAATCCGGCGCCCCCCTTCACCACGTCGACCCTGCAGCAGGAGGCCTCGCGCAAGCTGGGCTTCGCCGCACGGCGCACCATGCAGGTGGCTCAGCAGCTCTACGAAGGCATCGCGGTGGGTGGCGAGCAGGTGGGCCTCATCACCTACATGCGGACCGACGGCGTGCAGATCGCGGAGCAGGCGCTGCGTCAGGCGCGGGACGTGATCGGCCAGCGCTACGGCAAGGCCTACGTGCCGGAGAAGCCCCGGCGCTACCGCACCAAGGCGAAGAACGCACAGGAAGCCCACGAGGCGATCCGCCCCACCGATCTCTCCCGCACTCCTCAGTCGCTCTCGTCCGTGCTCAAGAAGGATCAGGCGCGGCTCTACGAGCTGATCTGGAAGCGCGCGCTCGCGAGCCAGATGGCAAGCGCCGAGATCGACCGGGTGAGCGTGGACATCGCCTCCGACGACGGTCGCACCGGGCTTCGCGCCACCGGGTCGACCGTCGCCTTCGACGGCTTCCTCCGCGTCTATCAGGAGGGCCGGGACGACGCCCGGCGCGACAACGGCGACGATGCGGACGACGAGCGCCGGCTGCCGGTGGTCACCGTGGGCGAGGCAATGGCGGTCGCCGGCGTCACCCCGAACAAGCACGTCACCGAGCCGCCGCCGCGCTTCTCCGAAGCGAGCCTTGTCCGGCGGCTGGAGGAGCTCGGCATCGGCCGCCCTTCCACCTACGCGTCGATCATCTCGGTGCTGCAGGACCGCAACTACGTGGTCCTGGAGAAGCGCCGCTTCGTGCCCGAGGACCGCGGGCGCATCGTCACGGTGTTCCTCGAAAGCTTCTTCAGCCGCTATGTCGAGTACGACTTCACGGCTTCGCTCGAGGGCCAGCTCGATACCATCTCCGCCGGCGAAATCGACTGGCGGCAGGTGCTCAGCGACTTCTGGCGCGACTTCGCCGGCGCGGTGGAGGAGACCAAGGAGCTCCGGGTCAAGCATGTGCTCGATGCCCTCGATGCGACCCTCGGCCAGCACCTCTTCCCGGCCGAGGACGGCAGTGAGGATCGCCGCTGTCCCTCCTGCGAGGACGGGCGGCTCGGGCTCAAGCTCGGGCGCTACGGCCCCTTCGTGGGCTGCGCCAACTATCCCGATTGCAAGTACACCCGCCCGCTCGCCGAGAACGGGGGCGATGCGTCGGAGCCGCGTACGCTCGGCAACGACCCGGAGACCGGTCTGCCGGTGACGTTGAAGCGCGGCCCCTACGGCCTCTACATCGAGCAGGCTGTCGAGGAGGAATCGAAGAAGAAGCCCAAGCGCGTCTCCCTGCCCCAGGACCTCGCGCCGGACCTGGTCGATCTCCAGACGGCGCTGGGCCTGCTCTCGCTCCCGCGCGAGATCGGCATTCACCCCGAGTCCGGCAAGCCGGTCACCGCCGGCATCGGCCGCTTCGGCGCTTACGTGAAGCATGACGGCACCTATCGCTCGCTGCCGCGCGGCGAGAGCGTGCTGGAGGTGGGCCTGAACCGGGCGGTGGTGCTGATCGCCGAGAAGAAGGGCGGCGCGCAGGTGCTGCGGGAGCTCGGCGCGCACCCGGATGGCGGCGAGCCGGTGAGTCTTCGCAGCGGCCGCTACGGGCCCTATGTCCAGCATCGCCGCGTGCGTGCGTCGCTGCCCAAGGACGCGTCCGCCGACGACCTCACCCTGGA
Source organism: Alphaproteobacteria bacterium (assembly GCA_965207055.1). Taxonomy (GTDB): domain Bacteria; phylum Pseudomonadota; class Alphaproteobacteria; order UBA828; family UBA828; genus WTGU01. The sequence continues at coordinate 678,876 of CBDBLP010000003.1, forward strand.
TGACGCCGTCAAGCTGCTCGCCGCCAAGGCGGCCAAGGGCGCCACCAAGAAGAAGACAACCGGGCGAGGGCGGCCCAAGGCGAAGCGCGCGTCGCGCCGGCAAGCGGACGCGCCCGCCGACGGCGCGCCCTAGCGGCGCGCGACGCTCTTGGCGGGCAAGCCGGCCCCATTTCCGAGCAGGGATGAGGTTCTGCGCTTTGTCCGGGACAGCCCGGGCAAGGTCAGCCGGCGCGAGATCGCGCGCGCCTTCAACATTCGCGGCACCGACCGCGCAGCGCTGACCGAGCTCCTGCGCTCGCTGGAGGAGGAAGGCGCGATCGACGCCCGTCGCACGCGGCGCCGTCCCGCCGGCACGCTGCCCTCGGTCACCGTGCTGGAGGTCGAGGGCCTCGACTCCGACGGCGCGCTCAGTGCGCGGCCGGCGCGTTGGGAGGAGCCCGACCCGCCGCCGCCGATCACCCTCGACCCGGCACCTCGCGGCGTTCCCGAACCGGGAGAAGGCGATCGCGTGCTCGCGCGGCTCAGGCCTGCGCCCGAAGGCGGCTACCTCGCGCGTCCCATGCGCGTGCTCGATGCCGGCCCCCGCCGGGTAGTCGGGGTCTTCCGCGCCACGGGCGAGGGCGGGGGCAGAATCGAGCCGGCCGAGCGCCGCTCGCGCCGCGATCTTGCGGTACCGGCTGGCGAGACCGCCGGCGCCCGCACGGGCGAGCTGGTGGTCGGCGAGATCGAGCCCGGCAGCCGCCTCGGCCTGGCCGACGCGCGGGTGATCGAACGGCTGGGCGACGCGGATTCGCCGGGCGCGATCAGCCTCGCCGCAATTCACGGCCACGGCCTGCCGATGCGCTTCCCCGACGCGGCGCTGGCGGAGGCCGAGCGCGCGGCACCGCCGGGCCTCGAAGGCCGCGCCGACCTGCGGGCGCTCCCTCTGGTTACCATCGACGGCGCCGACGCCCGCGACTTCGACGACGCAGTCTGGGCCGAGGCCGACCCCGCGCCGGATAATTCGGGCGGCTGGCGCGCGCTCTTCGCCATCGCCGACGTCGCCCACTTCGTCCGGCCCGGCAGCGCCCTCGACAAGGCAGCGCGCGAGCGCGGCAACTCCGCCTACTTCCCCGACCGCGTGGTGCCGATGCTGCCGGAGGCGCTCTCCGCCGGCCTCTGCTCGCTGAAGCCCGACGTGGATCGCGCCTGCCTCGCCGCGCATCTCCGTATCGACGCCGCGGGCGAAGTGCTCGACTGGCGCTTCGAACGCGCGCTCATGCGCTCCGCAGCACGACTCACCTACGACGAAGTTCAGACCGCGGCCGAACGCGACGGCGATGGTCTGGCGCCTTCGGTCCGGACCGCGATCACCGCGCTCTACGGCGTCTATGGCGCGCTCCGGGCGGCGCGGGAGCGGCGCGGCGCGCTCGACCTGGAGCTGCCGGAGCGCGAGGTGACGATGGCCGAGGACGGCTCGGTGGCGCGCATCGGCTTTACCCGCCGCCACGACAGCCACCGCCTGATCGAGGAGTTGATGATCGCGGCCAACGTCGCCGCCGCCAGCGCCCTCGAAGCCAAGCGTGCGCCCTGCATGTACCGTGTCCACGACCTGCCCGATTCAGCGAAGCTCGAGGTGCTGCGCGAGTTTCTCCGCAGCCGCGGGATCGCCATGCCGCGCAGCGGGGCGATGCGTCCCGATGCCTTCAACCGCTTCCTCGCCCTGCTTGAGAACCCGCGTGATGTTGGCATCGCCAGCCTGATGATCCTGCGCGCCCAGGCGCAGGCCGCCTATAACCCGCGCAACATCGGCCACTACGGGCTCGGCCTCGTGCGTTACGCCCACTTCACCTCGCCGATCCGCCGCTACGCCGACCTGCTGGTCCATCGCGCCCTGATCGATGCCTACGGCCTCGGGCCGGGCGGCGCTGACCGCACCGAAGCGGAAGCGTGGCAGCAACTGGGCACGCATATCTCGGGGACAGAGCGGCGCGCACAGGCTGCCGAGCGCGACGCCGGGGACCGCTACTGCGCCGCCTATCTGGCCGATCGTCTGGGTGCGGAGTTCGCCGGGCGGATCGCGGGCGTGACCCGCTTCGGCGTCTTCGTCTCCCTCGACGAGACAGGCGCGGAAGGCCTGGTGCCCGGGCGCTCCCTCGGCGCCTCCCGACCGCGCTTCGACGCCCGCCGGCACACGCTCGCGGTCGACGGGCGCACACTCCGCCTGGGCGACCCGGTGGTCGTGGTGCTGCGCGAGGCCGATCCCGTTGCCGGCGGCCTCGTCTTTTCCCTCTCGGCCGCAAATGGCGAGACCTGGGACTCAGTGGCGGACGGCACCGGGAGGCGGCGCGGCAAGTCGCGGCGGCGCTGATCGTGCCCCCCGCCCGCACGCGCTGGGACATCGTGGCCCTGGCCTTCGCGGCCGGCTACATGGTTGGCATGCAGGTCGGCAAGGTACCGCCGGCGCTCCCGATGCTGGAGGCGGAGCTCGGCCTGCCCCGCGTCATCGCCGGGCTGATCGCGTCGTCCTTCTACGGCATGGGCGCGCTCCTGGGCGTTGCCGGCGGGCTGCTGGTCGACCGGCTGGGCATCAGGCAGATGGTCTTCGTCGGGGGCGCCGTGATGGCGCTCGCGAGCCTTGCCGGCGGATTTGCGGAGAACGGGGCGCAGCTGCTCGCGGCCCGCATCGTCGAAGGCTTCGGCTTCGCCACGCTTACGGTTGCCGGGCCCAAGATGCTCGTCGCCGCGGCCGATGGCTCCGTGCGCCGCTTCGTCCTCGGCATCTGGGGCACCTACATGCCGATCGGCATCGCGCTCTCGCTGGTGATCGCGACGGTGCTGCTGGAGCCGCTCGGCTGGCGCGCCCTCTGGTTCATCAATACCGGGCTGATTCTGCTCTTCCTGCTTGCCTTCGCCTGGGGCGCGGCGCCGGGGCGCTTGAACATGCCGGCGGCGGGCAGCGCGTTCGATCGTGCAGGCGTGCGCGGGACGCTGGCGCGGCCGGGACCCTGGCTCTTCGGCCTCTGCTTCGCGATTTTCGCCGTGCAGTGGCAGGCGCTGATGGCGTGGCTACCCACCTTCCTGATCGAGACGCAAGGCCGCTCGCTCGCCGCTGCCGCACTCTTCACCGCGCTCTTCGTCCTCGCCACCACCGTGGGCTCCGTGGCCAGCGCCTGGCTCATGCTCCGGGGCGTCGCGCGCTGGCTGCTGCTGGGGCTTACCTTCACGGGCATGGGCGTCTGCGCGGCGACGCTCTTCGCACCATTCACGCCCGTTGCGGCCAAGATCCCGCTTGCCGTCTGCTTCGCCCTGGCCAGCGGCCCGCTGCCCGCCGCGTGCTTCGAAGGCGGTGTCGCTCATGCGCCGAGCCAGGCGCAGGTGGCGATGGCGGGCGGCTTCGTGGCGCAAGGCGCCGCGCTCGGCGCCGTGCTCGGCCCGCCGCTGCTCGCCGCGGTGACTGAGGCCCTCGGCGGTTGGCACGCCGCCTGGTGGACCATGCTGGTCTGGTCCTCTCTCGGTCTCGTGCTCGTCGCCGGCGTATGGCGAGCCGACGCGCGTCTCGGGCGCCTGGTCACCGCGGCATGACGGGCGCTCGCCCGTCTGCCCATGTCCCTGATCGGGGTTTCCCTCCCGCAGCTCGTGTGTTGGGATCGCCGGACGAGGGGAGGGGGCTGACGTGGCGGATCGACCGGTGATCGGCAAGGAGGATACTTCCTTGCCATATGATCGCGAGCGCGCGGCAGATCCGGGCGCCCGAAACCGCATTCGCGGTCGACCCGCGTTCCAGCGCCATAGGCCCGCGCACGCATGACGTCCGGACGCACCCGCTGGGACGTCGTGGCGCTTGCGCTCGCGGCCGGCTACATCGTGGGCCTGCAGGTCGGCAAGGTGCCGCCCGCGCTGCCCTTGTTACAGGCCGAGCTCGGCCTGCCCCGCGTCATTGCAGGGCTGATCGCGTCGTCGTTCTACGGTATCGGCGCCGCGTTCGGCGTCGCGGGCGGGCTGTTGATCGACCGCCTGGGCGCCCGGCGGATGGTGCTCGCAGGGGCCGCGGTGATGGCGCTCGCGAGCCTTGCCGGCGGGTTCGCCGGAAACGGGACGCTGCTGCTCGCGACCCGCATCGTCGAGGGCTTCGGCTTCGTCGCCCTCACGGTGGCCTCGCCCAAGCTGATCGCCGCCGGGACGCGCACCGCCGTGCGCCGCTTCGCCCTTGGTGCCTGGGGCACCTACATGCCGATCGGCATGTCACTCTCCCTGGTGGTCTCGACGGTGGTGCTGGACACGATCGGCTGGCGCGGCCTCTGGTTCCTGAATGCCGGGATCATTCTGCTCTACCTGCTCGTCTTCGGTTGGAGGACAGCGCCGCGGCGCTGGCATCCATTGAAGGGTGTTGGCGCAGCCGCCGACGGCGCGAGCGGGCGGGCGGCGCGGCCGCAACGGGGGCCCTGGAAGTTCGGCGCGGGCGCGCGTGCGACCCTGTCGCGGCCGGGGCCCTGGCTCTTCGGTGCGTGCTTCGTGCTCTTCTCGATCCAGTGGCTGGCGCTGATGACGTGGCTGCCCACGTTTCTGATCGAGACCCAGGGCCGGTCGCTTGTCGGCGCCGCGCTCTTCACCGCGCTCATCGTCTCCTTCACCGCGCTCGGCGTCGTCGCCGGCGCGGCGCTCCTGCGTCGCGGTGCGGCACGCTGGCTCCTGATCGGCACCGCCTATGTGGCGATGGGCGTGTGCGCGGCGACGCTATTCGCACCCCTCACTCCCGACGCCGCCAAGATCCCGCTCGCGCTCTGCTTCACCTTGCTCGGCGGTCTGCTGCCCGCCGCCTGCTTCGAGGGCGGCCCCGCGCATGCACCCAGTCAGGAGCAGGTCGCCATGGCCAGCGGCTTCGTGGCGCAGGGAGCCGCGATCGGCAGCGTGCTCGGCCCGCCTCTGCTGGCCGCAGTGACCGAGGCGGTCGGCGACTGGGAATCCGCGTGGTGGACCATGCTGGTCTGCCCGGGCATCGGCCTGGCAGTCGTCGGCGGCGTATGGCGGGCCGACGCGCGTCTCGCACAGGCGAAGGCCAAGGCATGACGGGCCGCCGCTCGCCGGCGCGCGCCCTTGCCGCCGCCGTCATCGCCGGTACCTTCGCGCTGGCGTGCGGCGACGCATTCGCGGCTTCGATCTCGCTCTCCACGCGCCCGATCGCCCTCGACCCGGCCGACCGCACCGTGCAGCGCGTGGGCCGCCTGCACTACCTCGGCGGGCTGGACCTGCGGAGCGCAGAGGCGGCGTTCGGTGGCCTCTCCGGCCTGAGCGTCACGGCCGACGGGCGGCTCACCGCCGTCACCGACCGCGGCCACTGGTTCACCGCCCGCGTCGTGCGCGACCGCAACGGCCGCCTCGTGGACCTGACGGACGCCGCGCTGGGACCGCTCCTCGACACGAAGAGCCGACCGATCGCGGGCGAGTGGCGCGATGCCGAAGCGCTGGAGCGCCTGCCGGGCGGCGACTGGCTGGTGAGCTTCGAAGGACGTCACCGCGTCTGGCGCTATGCGGCGGAGACCGGCGGCCTGAAGGGTCGCCCCGTGCCCTACCCGACGCCGAAGGGCATCGCGGCCGCTCCGCCCAACGGCGGGCTGGAAGCGCTGACGCCCCTTCCCGACGGACGCATCCTCATGCTGGCGGAGAGCCTGAAGCGCAGCGGCGGCTCCCGCGCCGGCTGGCTCGTCGGCCGGGAAATCGAGCCGCTCGGCTATCGCACCGCGCGCGACTTCAAGTCCACCGATGCGGCCCTGCTGCCCAACGGCGACGTGCTCGTGCTGTCGCGCTACTTCAAGCTGCTCGGCGGCTTCAAGGCGCGGCTCGAGCGCATTTCCGCCGGCGCCATCGGAGGCGGTGCCGTGCTCAAGGGCAAACTCCTCGCCCATTTCGCGCCGCCGCTTACGGTGGACAATTTCGAGGGCGTTGCCGTGGCCCGCGATGCGGACGGCGCAACGCTCGTCTACATCCTCTCCGACGACAACTTCCACTTCCTCCAGCGCACGCTCCTGCTCCTCTTCCGCCTCGACGACTCCTGACGCTCGCGGCTCTGCGCGGCGCAGCCCGATGGTGCTACCATCCGCCAGCCGAATGGGCGCGGGTGGGGAGCGATGGGCTACACGATCGCGGAAAAGATCATGGGGCGCGCGAGCCGGGCAGGCGCGCCGGTGCCGGCCGGCACGGAAGTCGAGATCAAGCCCGACTACGTGCTGGGCTACGACTTTCCCGGCTATCTCGATCTCATCTTCAAGCAGATGAAGGAAGAGTTCGGCATCGAACGCGTGGCCGAACCGGAGCGCTTCGCCCTCTTCATCGACCACATGGTCCCCGCCAATGCGCCCGAGGAAGAGGAGCTGCACATCGTCACCCGCACCTGGTGCGCGGAGAACGGCGTCAAGCTCCACGAGCGCGAGGGCATCGGCCATCAGGTGGCGGCGGAGGCGGGCTACGCGGTGCCCGGCGGCTTCGTCGTCCACTTCGACGGCCACATCGCGCAGCTCGGCGCCTTCGGCACGCTCGCCATCGGCATCCACACGCAACTCCTGGAGGCCTTCGTCCGCGAGCGGATCGACTTCACCGTACCGGAGACCACGCGCGTCAACCTCACCGGCCGGCTCGCCCCCGGCGTGATGGCGCGCGACGTGTTCCACCACCTTGTGCGCGTGCTCGGCCCCCGCTCCTGCCGCTTTCAGGTGCTGGAGCTGGGCGGCGCGGCGCTCGGCGATATCTCGCTGGAAGGGCGCCAGACCATCACCGGGCTCGCCATGTTCACCGGCGCGCTCACCGCGATCTGCAACCCCGACCGGCTCGCGCTCGACTACGCCCGCGCCCACGTGAGCGGGCCCTTCGAGCCGCAGGCAAGCGACGAAGACGCCACCTACGCCGCGCTGCACGAGGTCGACCTCACCGATCTCGCGCCCATCGTGGTGGTGCCGCCCAACCCGGCCGCCACCGCCGACCTCGCGGACCACGCCGGGCTCGAGGTCCAGGCCGGCTACCTCGGCTCCTGCGCTTCCGGCCGGCTGGAGGACCTTCGCGCCGCCGCAGCGGTGCTCAAGGGCCGCCGCGTCGCACCGGGCTTCCAGCTCCACATCGTGCCCACCAGCCAGGCGATCATGGCGGACGCCGCCCGCGAGGGCCTGCTGACCACGCTGATCGAGGCCGGCGCCTTCGTCACCTCCTCGTCCTGCGACTACTGCTACGGGCGGATCGCCACCATGACCGCGGGCCAGCGCGCGGTCTCCACCGGCACGCTCAACGTCACCGGGCGCATGGGGAGCCCGGACTCCGAGATCTACCTCTGCAACGCCGCGGCGGTGGCGGCGTCGGCGCTGGAGGGGCGGATCGCCGACCCCCGCCCCTACTTCGCGCAAGCCGGCGCATGAGCCTCACGCCCCTTCGCGGCCGCGTCGCCTACGTCTTTGACGAGGCCGACTTCGACGTCGACCAGATCGTGGGCGTCGAGAACATCCGCCTCACCGATCCTGACGCGCTCGCGGCCTGCGCCATGCGCCGCTTCGACCCCGGCTTCGCGGAGAAGGTCGAGCCCGGCGACGTGGTCGTGGGCGCCGAGAATTTCGGTTACGGCCATCCGCACTTCGCGCCGATGATCGGGCTGCGCCGCCTGGGCATCCGCGCCGTGATCGCGGACTCCTTCGCCACCGGCTACTGGCGGGAGGAGATCGCCGAGGGATTTCCGCAGATCGCCTGCCCCGGCATCACCGGCCTCGCCCAGCGCTGGGACGAGCTGGAGATCGACTGGGAGACGGCGCAAGTCCGCAACCTGAGCCGCGGCGGCGCGCTCCCCATGGCCCCCTACTCCACCGCCGAGCGCGGCATGCTGCAAGCCGGCGGCCTCATCCCCTACCTGCGCGAGAAGCTTGCCGCCGACGGCTGAGCCCCGTCACGAGCCGGCGCGGTACTTCTCCGGCATCTGCGGGCTGTTGGCCGGATTGGTATCGTGCCTGGCGAGCCGGGTCACGACGCCGGCGCCGACCAGCGGCTTGAGCGCGGCCTCCAGCGGGTCTGCCTTCTCCCTGGCGTAGACCTCCGCGCCGCCCACGTGGATCGAGAACGACTTCACATACTTCGCCTGCTTGGCGGGATCGGCGATCACCGCCCTGGTCCAGGCGTAGAGGGGATAGTGCTCGACGCCCTGCTCCTCGGCCTCGGCGCAATAGCCGGCGAAGGCGTCGTACTGGCAAACGAGCCGCGCATCGTGGGCCGCGAGGATGACCCGCACCGGCCCGAGCCCTAGATGCTCCGCACCGGCACGGGCCGCCTCGGCCGCATCCTCGGCAAGATCGACGCGGAGCTGGTATTGCCATATCTCTGACCCGCTCCGTGAGCCGGATGCTTCATTCGCCATCACAGACAACTCCACGCGCCTTGTTTTCAAAGATTCTGATGCTACTAGAATGGGATATCGTCATCGAGGTTCGGTGGAGGTGGTGCACTGGGAGGATTTGACATATTGCCAAAATCTTGTGGCGGCTCATCTGGAGGCCGATGCGAGCTGAAATGCTTCAGCTCCATCAGTCCGTATGTGTTGGGAGATGGGCGCGTGAATACATCCCCACGCCGTACATAAGCTGCCAAAGAGCCCGTGAGGGATGCCTTGTTTTGGCGGGTAAGCTCTCTGCCAAGGTGCTGCAGCAGTTCATCGATGTGGACAGGAGCGCCGAGCTTCAGGATCACGTCACGAGCCTGCGCCACTGAGCTGCCCTTCCTTAGGGCCGTCTCATCAGGTCGCTCGTCTTGAACTTCCTTCTCGATGGCTCTGAGAATATCTTTCAGAGCAGTAAGATAAACCTTGGCAGCCTCCAGCTTGCGCTCAAGTGATTGAATTTCAGAAGTTTTTTTCTTGATCTTCGCCTCAATGACAGATCGCTCTGACATGGCATAGACTCCTGCATGTGACGCGTGATACACATCATATCACAGGTGGCGTGTGGAGTTGTGGAGAATGACAATCGAATTGTCCCGCAGTCCCAGGTATCGAAGTACGATTGACCGCTTAGAGGAACTGCGGCGCGTAAGCAGCCGTGGCTCAGAATATTGGTATGGAAGGGAAATCCAAGGAGCATTGGGCTATACAGAGTGGCGAAATTTCGAGGGTGTGATTGATCGCGCGCGTTCATCGCTTCTGGCTAATGCGGTCTCTCCGTCACATCATATTGTTGAGACCACCAGGATGATGCCAATCGGAAATGATGGCAGGCGTCAACAGACAGATTTCTTCCTCTCACGCGCTGCTTGCTATCTCATTGCTATGAACGGAGATCCCTCGAAACCCGAAATCGCCGCGGCACAGGCGTATTTCGCTGTGCAGACAAGAAAAAGTGAAGTAGAGAGTTTAGAGAACGAAGATAGAAAGCGAATAAATTTGCGCGAGAAGATAAAGACATCGTTCAAGAACATCAGTAAAATGGCTAGCAGAGCAGGAGTGAGTAACCGCAAGCTGCCAGTCTTTCACGATGCCCGTTATCAAGGTCTATACCGAATGTCAGCAAGAGACGTGAAGGACTTGAAGGGTATTGGGCAAAAGGCCAATCCATTCGACCACATGGGAGCGCTCGAACTATCCGCAAACGACTTCCAAATGAACTTGGCAGCCGAGACTATTGAAAAAGAGAGCATTCGAGGAGAGTCGAGAACTATACTCAAGAATAGGGAGGTAGCGGAAAGAGTTCGACGGGCGATGATTGACAGCGGAGCGCGTCCTCCTGAAGAGCTTCCAGTTGCTGAGCCAATCAAGAACGTAGTCAAGCGGATAAAGAACCAAGACAAGCTGGATAAAGGTCCCGACTCCTAGCTGGTGGTCCTGGCTAGATTTCTAGCCAACTATCAGAATCTAACCGCGCGACTTTGGGCCTTTCATGTGTCCAATCGAAACGCTTCGGCGCGCCCCAACGCCGCGCCACGTGGATGTCCAGTCTGATGCGTGTCTTGAATGTCGTTACCGCTCGCACATGTCTATGCCGCTCCCCGCCCGGTGCCAACGGCGAATCGTCCGCTATGATGCGCAACATGAAGAACGAGGAGCCCCTGGGCGCGCCCAACGGCGACCGCCACCCCTGCATCGACTCCCTCTTGGCCTGGCGCGCTTTGCCGCCCCCATGGCGCGCGCGTAAGGTGCGCGGCTGCGCAGAGGGGCAGGGCTGAAGGAGCCCGGCACCGGGCGTCGCGACACACAGGGCAAGGGGAGCACCCGATGGAGAGAGAGGCGCGCTATCCGGATTACATCGGCATCTCGGATGTGAGCACGCAATCCTTCGAGCAGATGCGCGTGGAGGGCTATTTCGACGGCCAGCCGTCCATCATGTTCGATGAGCCCGAAGGCTTCGACATCGGCGACCCGCCCGAGCTGCAGGGGAAGTCGCGGGGCTGGACCCCGGTCCATGCCCAGCTCTGCGCGCTGGCCTCGTGCACGTCCATCACCATCACGGTGGTGGCCCGCGACCAGGGCTTCAAGTATCAGGACCTGCGCACGGACATCCGCTCTCTCATCGACATCCGCGGCTTCTTTTTCGATCTGCACCTGCAGCCCAAGTACGAGCAGATCAATTTCGACCTCCACGTGAAGACGCGGGAAAAGACCGAGCGGGTGAAGGAGCTGGCCCGCGAAACCGATCGCCGCTGCCCGCAGATCGGCCTGTTCAGAATGGCGAAGATCCCCATGGTGATGAGCTGGTATCGGGAAGGCGCGAAGAGACCGCTCTTCGTGGATAAATTTCACATCGGCCGGGGCAGGTCCCCGGAGGAGAAACTCATCGAGAAGCAGAAGAAGACAGCAAACCAGTAGCTCGCATCTCTGTGCCGCATTTGCCGCCCAGGCGGCGCCTGCCTGAGCGAGCGGCCATCGCGGAGGGGCAGGGGTCGCTAGCCCGCATTTCTCACCAGGGTCACGGCCTGCGTCGCGCCCAGGCGTTCGATCCGCCAGGAGCGGGCCGAAAAGCGTATCAGGGAATACGGTTGAGGCCCGCGACGCCGCGGGCGGGCGCCTGGGCGCGACCCGTAGGGCGGCGCTGTCCGGCCGACAGTGTGCGTCACGTCGCTTGCCCGATGCACCACATCGCGCTGCGCGCCGCTCCTACCCTGTCGGCCGGACAGCGCCGCGCAGACCATGACCCTGGTGAGAAGTGCGGGCTCGGGCCCTGGCCCGCACTTCGACCCGGTACCCGCCCGTGATGTCTTCCCGCCTCCGGCCCTATCACGCGTTCGGCCTCGCGGCGGCGCTCATATTCGCACTCTTTCCGGTCTTCTGGATGGTGTCCACGTCGCTCAAGCCCTTCGGCGAGTGGGCGGCGGTGCCGCCGCCCTGGGTGCCGCGCGACCTCACGCTCGGGAACTACGCGCCCCTCTACCAGCGCTTCGAGATGAACTACGTCACCGCGCGCGGAACCGGGCTCAGCGCCATGCTCGATTCCTTCATCATCGCCGGCGGCACCACGGCGCTCGCGCTCGCCATCGGGCTGCTCGCGGCGATCGGCTTCTCACGCTACCGCGCGGGCAGCAACCGGCTCGCCATCGGGATCCTCGCCGTCCGCGCCGTGCCGCCGATCACGCTGGCGATCCCGGCGCTCTTCCTCTTCACCTCGGTGGGCCTGCGCGACACCCACATCGGCATCATCCTGGTCCACACCGCCTTCGGCGTGCCCTTCTCGTTCTGGATGCTGAAGAGCTTCATCGACGAGGTGCCGGCCGCCATCGAAGAGGCCGGCATGATGGACGGCATGAGCCGCCTGCGCGCGCACCTCGTCGTCACCGTGCCGCTGATCCGGGGCGGCATGGTGGTCACCGGCCTCTTCATCTTCATCCTCACCTGGAACGAGTTCCTGCTGACGGTCACGCTGAGCGACAAGCTGATCGTCACCGTGCCGATCTATCTGCACCATCACACCGGGGTCTACGGCGTGCAGGCGGCGCTGGCGGTCGCAGCCGCGCTCCCCATCGTCCTATTCGGCTTCCTGATTCAGAAGCACCTCGCCCGCGCATTCACGCTGGGCGCAATCAAGCAGTAGCCGGCTCGTCCGCCGGATGGGCAGCCCGCGCCCTTGCCGCACCGGATCACGATGCGGCGCAGGCACAGTTCTCCCGAAGTGGCGACCATTATCCATTCGGATTCCGGAGGATTCTCTTTGTCTGTGACAGCCGTTAGACGAGGAGAAATGACAGCAGGGCCATAAACGAGATTGCACCGACAAAAACCGTCAAGGCACTGCGGACTATCGGGTCATTGAAGCCGAAATCGAACATGGGTACTCCTCCTTCATCGGTCGAGTAGCGACACACTTGCCAGTGTTTCGTTGGAAATGCGTCGGGAAGGAGCCAGTACTTGCAGCGATCTTCTTCGCGAGCGACATTTCCTGTCTCCCGCAAGACAATCGCAAACGTTCACAAGTGAATTCCAATACAATTTCTGTTGTTGAAGCCTAAGAATTTACAATGCAAGAACTCACACATGCCGGGAGAACATAGGGAACTCTCGACCCAAGTTGGCACTTTTTCCGGTTAGCCGAGCTCGATCGAGCCGGTTTCGTTTCGCTGAACCACTAGATGTTGGGGGCGCAAGACCCCATGACCCCAGATTTGCCATTGGTGGTCCTGGAAGCCAATTGTGGGGCCAGGACTTTGGGATCTGGTCGATATTCCGCTTGCCAGACGCCGCCCCCGCCGTGTATGCGCAACAGGACACGCAGCGACGACGGCGCCATGTACATCAAGGCCACCAAAACCCACACCGACAAGGACGGGCAGCCAGTCCGAAGCCATCGCCTCGTGCTCTCGCAGCGCGTCGGCGACAGGGTGCGCCACAGAACGCTCCTCAATCTCGGCACCGACTATCCGGTGGCGAAGGAGAAATGGCGCGAAGTTGCCGGGCTCGCCGAGGCGCTGCTCGACGGCCGCCCGCCCCTGCTCGAAGCCGCGCCGGACGTGCAGGCCGCAGCCGAGGACATCGTCGCCAAGCTCAGGGCAAGGGGGTTCCGCCCCGAGGCGATGCAGGAAGAGGCCCGCAAGCCCGAAGTCGCCACCGTCGACCTCGATACCCTGGAGCACGAGAACCCGCGCACGGTCGGCTGCGAGCGCCTGTGCCTCAAGGCCCTCGACGATCTCGGCTTCGCCGAAATCCTCCACGACCTGGGCATCAAGGGCCGCGAGGGGCGCATCGCAACCGCGCTGATCGTCGCCAGGATGGTCCATCCCGCCAGCGAGCGGGAGACCAGCCGCTGGCTGCGCCACGACAGTGCGGCCGCCGAGCTTCTTCGCCTGGAAGGCGACCGCAAGGCGCTGCGTCGCAAGACGCTCTACCGCATCGGCGACCTCCTCTGGCGCCACCGGGCCGCCATCCAGCGGGAGCTGTTCAAGCGTGAGCGCTCGCTGCTCGACATCCCCGACACCATCGCCTTCTACGACCTCACCAATGTCCACTACCACGGCCACACCGACGGCGAGCTTCCCCGCTTCGGGCGCTCCAAGCAGAAGCGCGACGACTGTCCGCTGATCACGCTCGCGCTGGCGCTCGACGGCGCGGGCTTCCCGCGCAGTTGCGAGATCCTGCCGGGCAACGTGAGCGAGCCGGGCACGCTGGAGGACGCGCTGGTCAGGCTCGAGGCGGTGTGCGGCGGCACGGCGCCCAAGCCCACGGTGGTCATGGACGCGGGCATCGCCACCGAGGAGAACATCGCGTGGCTGGGCGAGCGGGGCTACGACTGGATCGCGGTCAGCCGCGGCGCCAGGCCTGCGCCGCCCGAGGGCGGGCCCGAGGCGCTGCTGATCACCAGCGCGGACCAGGAGGTGCGCGCCTGGCGCCTCGCAAGCGAGGACGGCGAGGCGCGGCTCTACGTCGTCAGCGAGGGCAAGAAGAAGGCCGAGAACGCGATCATCGGCCTGCGGAGGAACCGCTTCGAGGCGGCGCTGGAAAGGCTCCACGGCGGCCTCCCGGTCAAGGGCCGCCTCAAGCGCTACGACAGGGTGCTGGAGAGCATAGGCCGCCTCAAGCAGCGCTTCTCCGCCGTCGCCAGGCACTACGAGGTCACGGTCGAGAAGGCGGACGCCGGCCCCAACGCGGCCGCCGTCCACTTCAAGCGCAGGCCCCAATACGACGAGGCCGATGAGGGCGCGGGTGCCTATGTGCTGCGCACCAGCCACGTCGACTGGGATATCGAGACGGTCCTGCGGACGTACTGGCGGATCACGGATATCGAGGCGACATTCAGAAGCTTGAAATCCGAGCTCGGCCTTCGCCCGATCTGGCACCAGCTCGACCGGCGCATCGCGGCCCACCTGCTGATCGCCGTGCTGGCTTACCACGCCGTGCATCTGATCCGTACCCGGCTGGCCGCGCGCGGCATCCACAAGTGCTGGGCATCGATCCGCGAGAGCATGCGGACCTGGGTGCGGATCACCACGCGCCTGCGCCAGATCGACGGCACGTTGATCGTCAACCGCCAGGACACGCGCCCGGCCGCCGAGGTCGCCCAAATCTCCTCGGCGGCGGGCGTGGACCCCGCCATCCACCGCACGAGGACCCGCCTGACGAGCTGACAGAATCTCACAAAATGTGGGGCCATGTTGGAATCGGCCGAGAGAAATATCGTGTCAATGCAACACGTTAAAGGATGGGGCAAGCGGAAAAGTGCCAACTTGGGTCGACAGCTTGGGTTCGTACTTCTGCCTGGCCAGCTGCGCCGCAGGCGGAATGCACGGACTCAGCGGCCGTGCCCGGCCGCTGTCCTCCACGCGGTGTCAGCCGACGCGGCGCCGCGAATCCGTCAAGGGCGGTTTCGCTCCGGCTCAGCCGAGCGCGGCGTCGACCTCGTCCAGGATCGTGTCGAAGATACCGATGGCGTCCCCGATCTGCTCGGCATCGATGCAGAGCGGCGGGCCGATCAGGAGGCCGTTGAGGCAGGTCCGGGCCTCCAGGCCGTGCTCGACCATCCGGCGCTTCATCAGGTCGTTGAGCGCCGCGTGGTTCGGCGCGGTCGAGAAGGGCGCGTCGGTCGCCGCATCGGCGGTGAGCTCGATCGCGCCCAGCAGGCCGAGCGAGCGCACGTCGGAGACGCACGAATGCCGCTTCTTGAGATCCTCCAGCCCCGACGCCAGCACCTTGCCCATCCGCGCTGCGTTCTCGATCAGCCCGTCGTTCTCGTAGGCGTCGAGCGCAGCGCAGGCCGCGGCGCAGGCGATGGGATTGCCGGTCTGGGTCGAGCCGAGCGGGAACCAGTCATCGTCGAAGTGCGCGGCCACGTGCGGCCGCATCAGCACCGCGCCCATCGGGATGTAGCCCGACGTGATGCCCTTGGAGACCGCCATCAGGTCGGGCACCACGCCCCAATGCTCCATGCCGAACCAGCGCCCGGTGCGGCCGAAGCCGCAGATCACCTCGTCCGCGATCATCAGGATGCCGTAGCGGTCGCAGATCTCGCGCAGGATGGGGAAGTACTCGGGCGGCGGCTTGATTCCCCCGCTCGCCGCCGTCATCGGCTCGACGATGACCGCAGCGATCTGATCCGGCCCTTCGCGCTGGATCACCTCTTCCACGCTCTTCGCGCACTGCACCCCGCAGCCGGGGTAGGAGAGCGAGAAGGGGCAGCGGTGGCAGTAGGGGTCGAGGAAGCGGACGATGTTGGGGTGGTCGTAGCCGACGGCAAGCCGCCGGGGGTCGCCGCTCGCCGACATCGAGCCCGAGGTGGTGCCGTGGTAGGAGCGGTACTTCGCGAGGATCTTGCGCCGCCCGGTGACGAGGCGCGCGATCATCATGGCGATCTCGGTGGCCTCGCTGCCGCTCCCGGTGAAGAAGGCGGTCTGGATATCGCCCGGCGCGATCGCCGCAAGCTTGCGGCCGAGCTTCTCGCGCGCAGCCGTGGTGTGGTGCGGGCCGATGTAGCAAAGCCTGCCGGCCTGCTCCTGGATCGCCTGGATCACCTTGGGATGCTGGTAGCCGAGATTGACGTTCACCAGCTGCGACGAGAAATCGAGATAGCGCTTGCCTCCGGTGTCGTAGATGTAGGCGCCCTCGCCGCGTTCCATCTCGATCACCGAATCGATCGCGTTCTGTGCGGCCCAGGGGATGATGTCGTAGCGCCGGTTCGCGCCGGCGGTTGCCATTGCCTCGCTCATGTCTCCCTCCTGCGCCCCTCAGCGGGGGCGGCGGCCGCTAGCGCGCGGCCACTATCATGATCTCGACCGTGTAGGCCGGCGTCGCCAGCCTGCTCTCGACGCAGGCCCGGCAGGGCGGGTTCTCCTTGGAGACCCAGGGGTCCCACACGCTGTTCATCTCGTCGAAGGTCCGGATGTCGGAGAGCCAGACGTTGGCGGTGAGGATCTGCTCCTTCGACGAGCCGGCCCTGGCCAGCAGGGCGTCGATCTTGGCGAGAACTTGCCGGGTCTGGCCGGCGACGTCCTCACTGGTGTCGTCGGCCACCTGGCCGGCGAGGTACACGCGGTCACCGTGCACAACCGCCTGGCTCATGCGGGGTCCCTTGTCGAGGCGTTCGATGGTCATGGCTGGTCTCCGTTTCCTGTTGGTTGTTGTTGGGGTGATGGTAGCGGGCAAAGCCCGGTCACGCACCGGTGCGCGCCTGGAATTCCCGCGCCGCGGCGGTGACGGCCTCGATTGTCGGGTACGCGGCGGTGTTCAGGAGCAGCTCGCGACCGAGAAGGAGGGCCGGCCGTTCGCAGGCGGCGCGGCGGTCGGGATCCTCGATCCATTCGAAGTCGATGTTGTGGGCGATCCCCAGGATGCGCCGGATCATCTTGGCCGCGCCAAACTGAATCGTGTCGGTGAAGAGCGCGGCGATGGCGGCATCGCGCGCCTGCGCCAGCGAAGCCGCGCCCTCGGGTCCGTCGAAGTGCGCAGCCGGGTACGCGTCGCCCGTGCGCTCGGCCCAGAGAGCGCCGTAGCGCTCGGCGAAGACGCGCCAGAAGGTCTCGGCCGTCTCCAGCACCCAGGCCTTGTAGGCGCTGCGGTCGTCGGCCTCGGTCGCGTGGCCGTCCTGGCTGAAGTAGTTGAGCAGCAGGTTGCCGACAAAGGCGCCAGTATCGAACCCCATGGGCCCGTAGAACGCGAACTCGGGGTCGATGACGCGGGTGTCGTCCTGCGTCACCATGATCGAGCCGGTGTGCAGGTCGCCGTGGATCAGCGCCTCTGCGTTCCCCATGAACTTGCTCTTGAGGCGGGAGACGGCGCGCTTCAGCGCGGCATCGGCGCGAACGGCCGCGGCGAGATCGTCGAGCTGCGGCGAGGTCCAGCGGTTGTTGTCGTGGACCATGTAGGGCTCGGTGAAGATCACGTCCTCGGTGAGCTTGCAGAGCGCCGCATTGCCGCAGAAGAGAGCGACGCGCGCCTTTTTCTCTGCCGCGCTCGTGCCAAGGTCGGAGGTGAAGAAGAGCGTCCGCGCCATGTATTCGGCCACGTCGGTGGCAGCGCGCGGGTAGCGGATGCCCTGGATCATGCCGCGCCGCATGATGATGTGGGGCTCCAGCAGCTCCATCACGATCAGCATGAGCACAGGATCGAAGCAGTAGATTTCGGTCGTGAGCCCCGGCGCATGGCGGCCGTGCTCCACCAGCGCCTCGTGCTCGAAGAAGGCCCGATTCAGCGGCAGCGGCCAGCTCTCCCCCACCAGCCGCACGTAGGGCAGCGCCTGCTTCACGCAGAGGCCGCCGCCCGGGCCGCGCACGATGAAGACCAGGTTCAAGTTGCCGTCGCCAACCTCTTCCACCCGCCAACCCGAAGGATCGCCCCCGAGGCGCGCGCGGAGCTCCGGCTGCTCCGCGAGATAAGGTGCGAGGGTGTCCACGTCGAGCGGGCGGTATCCCTCGGGCACCGGAATGGCGGTCTTGTCTGAACTCACGTCTCGGCCGGTCACTGCTGCGGCGCGGCCCGACCATAATCGATTGCCGCCTTGCCGCGAAGCCGTCGCGCGGGCGCGACCGAACCGCAGGGTGGTTGCGGCCTGCGAGTTGGGCTAGGAGTCCCCAGTCGTCTGCTTGAGAGTTCCTCCATGACCGCTCCCGATCCCAAGCCCCCCGCCGCGGCCCGAAAGCCCGTCACGGCAACGCTGCACGGCATCGCACGCAGCGACGACTACGCCTGGCTCAAGGATGCCGACTGGCAGCGGGTGATGCGCGAGCCCGAAACACTCGATCCCGACATCCGCGCCTACCTGGAGGCCGAGAACGCCTACACGGACGCCTTCCTCGCCCCCCACGCGGCGCTCAGGAAGACGCTGGTGAGCGAGATGCGCGGGCGCATGAAGGAGGACGATTCGTCGGTGCCGGCGCCCGACGGGGACTGGGCCTACTACCGCCGTTACGTCGAGGGCGGGGAGCACCCGCTCTACTGCCGCACCCCGCGCGCCGACGAAGCAGCCGAGGTGCTGCTGCTCGACGGCAACCGCGAGGCCGAGGGCCAGGCCTATTTCCGGATCGGTGACTGCGAGCACAGCCACGATCACCGCCGCCTCGCCTATACCCTCGACCTCAACGGCTCGGAGCGCTACCGCCTCTTCGTCCGCGACATCGCCTCCGGCGCGGTCATCGACGGGCCGATCGAGGACGCCCACGGCGAAGTCATCTGGGCGGCCGACGGCGAGACCGTCTTCTACACCGTGCTCGACGAGAACCACCGCCCCTACCAGGTGCGCCGCCACCGCATTGGCAGCGCGCCGGAAGCGGACCCCGTGGTCTACGAAGAGTCCGACCCCGGCTTCTTCGTCCACCTCGGCGAGTCCGAGAACAGGCGTTTCGTCCTGATCTCGGCCCACGACCACACCACCTCCGAGGTCCATCTGATCGAGGCCGCGGCGCCCGAGAGCGCGCCCCGCCTGATCGCCGCCCGCGAGCGCGACATCGAGTACGACGTTGCCTTCCGGGGCGACCGCCTCTACATCCTCACCAACGCCGACGGTGCGACCGACTTCAAGATCATGACCGCACCGCTGGACGCACCCGGGCGCGAGGCATGGCGCGACTGGCTGCCCCACGAGGCCGGCAGGTATGTGCGCGCCCAGCTTCTCTTCGCCGGCCACCACGTGCGGCTGGAGCGTGTGGGCGGCCTGCCCCGCGTCGTCATCACCGACCTGGAGACCGGCGAGGCGCATACCGTGGCTTTCGAGGAGGAGGCCTTCGACCTCTCGCTCCTGCCCGGCTACGAGTTCGAGACCGAGACGCTCCGCTTCGTCTACAGCTCGATGACGACGCCGCAGCAGACCTTCGACTACGACATGCGCACCCGCGTGCGCACGCTGCGCAAGACCCAGGTGGTGCCGAGCGGGCACGACCCCGCGGACTACGTCACCCGCCGGCTCACCGCCCTGAGCCACGACGGCGCCGAGGTGCCGGTCTCGCTCCTCTATCGCCGCACGACCCCGCTCGACGGCACGGCGCCGCTCCTCCTCTACGGCTACGGCGCCTACGGCCTTGCGATCCCGGCCGCGTTCTCGACCAACCGCTTGAGCCTGGTGGATCGCGGCTTCGTCTACGCCATCGCCCACATCCGGGGCGGCTCGGACTGCGGCTACGGCTGGTATCTCGACGGCAAGCTCGCGAAGAAGACCAACACCTTCGCGGACTTCGTCGCCGCCGCCGAGCACCTGATCGCCGAACGCTACACGGCAAAGGGGCGGATCGCGGCCCACGGCGGCAGCGCGGGCGGCATGCTGATGGGCGCGGTCGCGAACCTGCGACCCGATCTCTTCGCCAGCATCGTCGCCGAGGTGCCCTTCGTCGACGTGCTCAACACCATGTGCGACGTGGTCCTGCCGCTGACGCCGCCCGAATGGCCGGAATGGGGCAATCCCATCGAGGACGAAGACGCCTACCGCACCATCGCGGCTTACGCGCCCTACGAGAACGTGGCGGCCAGGGCGTACCCCGCGGTCTTCGCGACCGCGGGCCTCACCGACCCGCGCGTGACCTATTGGGAGGCGGCCAAGTGGGTGGCGAAGCTCCGCCGGCTCAAGACCGACGGCAATCCGCTCCTGCTCCATACTAACATGGAAGCCGGCCACGGCGGCGCCTCCGGCCGCTTCCGCCGATTGGTCGAGGTGGCGATGGCCTACGCCTTCGTCCTCGCCCTCGCCGGTAAAGCTTGAACGGGAGCTAAACGCTCAGACCAGTGGGATCACCTCGCAGGCGAAGCGTTCCATGGAGTGGTGGCGGCTCTCGGCGGGCCGGCCGGGCTGCGCCGTGTTGATCGCGAACTGGGTGATCCCGATCTCCCGATAACGCCGCACCCGGGCCGCCACCTGTTCGGGCGTGCCGACGAGCTGGTGCTTCAGGAAGGGCGGCAGGTTGGCGGGGTCGGCCATCGCCTCCATCCGCTCCATCTGCTGCACGTTGCGCTCGTAGGTCGGCACGTCCTTCCACGGGTCGGCGTGGGTCTCGTAGTGCTGGACCACCGCGCGGAAGAAGGCGGCGAGATAGGCGATCGCCTCCTCTCTCGCTTCCTCTTCAGTGTCCGCGATAAAGCAGTGAATCCAGAGCGGGATGTCGGCGTCGGCATCCCCGTCCCTGGACGCGACGATCGCCTTCCACGCCGCGATGGAGTCGGCGTTCTGCTGGAAGGGCGAGGCCGAGGTGCAGAGCAGCCCGAGACCCATCTCTGCCATGCGCTCGGCGGTGCCCGGGTTGTTGCAGGCGCCATAGAAGTGGATGCGCTCCCTGGCCGGCCCCGGCCGCAGCGACACCTCGCGCGGGATGGTGGCGTGGGTGCCTTCGTAGCGGAAGGGCGCGCCGCTCAGCAGCCCCTTGGCGATCTCGCAGTGCTCACGGAAGAGCTCGCGCGAGTGCGCCATGTCGATGGCGCGTGCGTCGTACTCGATCCTGGCCACGCCACGTCCGAGGCCGAGATGCAGGTCGGCGTCGGACATCAGGCTCAGCATCGCCACCTCTTCGGCGAAGCGCACCGGCTCGTACCAGGGCAGCACGATGACCGCGGTGCCCAACCCCAAGCCGGGGCAGGCCGCCGCGACGTGGCTCAGGAAGAGCAGAGGCGACGGCGAGGGGTAGTAATCGGTAAAGTGGTGCTCCAGCACCCAGACGCTGCCGAAACCGAGTGCCTGCCCGAAGCGGCAGTCATCCAGCATCTCGCGGTAGCGCTGCCGGTCGCCGGCGGCGCCATCATGCTCCGCAGGCATCACCGGGCCCACGGTGAAGCCGAAGGCCGGATTGCCACGCTCGCTCATGGCCCGAGTCCTAGCGGACCCGGCGCATGCGCCACAAGCGGAGCGGAGAGCCGTGGCAATGGACCGCGAGGGCCTTGCGCGCTGGCTCTCCGTGGCTCCTGGGCAGTGCTACTGGGTGATGACGCCGCAGGCGATGCGTGGGCCGGCCGCGCCCGCCGGATCGGACGCGTAGTCGTCCGGCCCCTCGTGAATCACGATGGCCGCGCCGTCCTCGTCGAAGAGCGAGGCATCCAGATGCAGCTGCGTGTTCAGCACCTCGATCTCCAGCGCACCCGACTCCGGGACGTGGATGTTGGGCATGTCGCCGGCGTGCATTCCCTCGGCACTGTCGATCCCGTGCTTCGCGCCCCCCGGGTTGAAGTGACCGCCCGCCGACTTGAAGGGCGGTTCGCACATGCCGACTGCGTGAACATGGAACGCATGAGCGCCAGCCGGCAGGTTCTCCAGCTTCGCGTGCAGCAGCGTGCCCTGCGGCGTCTCACGCAGCGTGACCGCGCCGACCGACTCCCCCTTCGCGTTCATCATCGCGGCACTCGCCTGCTCGGCCGCGCTCGCCGCCTGCGTTGCCGCGACCAGCGCGAGACCGGCCGCGAGAATGGTGGCTCCAATCAGATTCGTCATTGTCCTGCCCCCTTGGTTGACGCCTTTGCACCGGATGAATGTTACTGCCGCTGGTCCGTTTTCGGCTGTCCGGACCTTGTCGCGTCGCGAATATCGCACGCGCCCGAGCGCCGGCTCAAAAAATGCCGTTGGCCTTCTGCAGCTCGCGCACGTAGCGCGTGATCTTGATGACGTCGTCGTCCGAGACGCCCTCGACCGGCGGCATGTTGCCGAATTTCCAGTGATGGGCGCGAACGCCCTGCCGCGCGGCGAGGCGGAATGACAGATCGCCATGGTGATTCGGCTCGTATATCCGATGGACCAGCGGCGGCCCCTGGTCCGAGCCGGTGGCGTTCTGGCCGTGACAGGTCACGCAGTTTTCCTCGAAGAGCGCCTGGCCGGCCTCCGCCTCAGCCGTGAAAGCAGGAATGGTCAACGCCGAACCCGCATCGCCGTGCTGGTCGTGGTCGTCGTCGAACCATTGCAGCCATCCGACCACGCCCACAACCACCGCAGCCGCAATCGCGACGAGGTAAAGCCTGTCCGTCAGCTTCTTCCGCTTGGTTCGGCTCGAGGAAGCGGACCCGCGAGTTCGGCGAGTATTGTGTCTTTTCTTCATTGTCCGTCTCCCGCAAACGGGCCTGCGAGGTCGTCCAGAATGGGACAGTCCGGGCGCTCGTCGCCGTGGCAGCGCGCGACCAGGGTCGCGAGCGTGCCGCGCAGCCCCTCCAGCTCGGCGATCTTGTGGTCGATGCGGCGCAGATGCGCCTTCGCCAGCGCCTTGACGTCCGAACTGGCGCGGCCGCGGTCCTCATAGAGAGAGAGCAGCGTGCGGCACTCCTTGATCGAGAACCCGAGGGAGCGGGCGCGGGCGAGGAAGGTCAGCTTGTGCACGTCGGTCTCGACGAACGCGCGGTAGCCGTTCTCGCCCCGCATCGGTCGTACGAGGCCGATTTCCTCGTAGTAGCGGATCGTCTTTGCCGAGAGCCCGCTCGCTTCGGCCACGTCAGCGATCTTCATGGCCACCTCCGCTCCATGGTCATAAAGGTTCCTGTGGCGGGAAGGTCAAGAGCCGCATCTCCTTGACCTTCCAGTAACTGGACTCTCTACATTCCCGGGAAGCGAAGTCCACACGAGGTTTGCAGTGGAACCAGGTGCAGCGGTGGAGACGACGGCGCGCGATCCCGTCTGCGGGATGAGCGTGGAGCCCGCCGGTGCCCGCCACACGGCCCGGCACCGGGGTCAGACCTTCTACTTCTGCTGCGCCCGCTGCCGGGAGCGATTCACCGCGGCGCCCCAGGATTTTCTCGGTGAGCGCCCGGCGCCCGAGCCCGCGCCCGAGGGCAGCCTCTACACCTGCCCGATGGACCCCGAGATCGTGCAGGCTGCACCGGGTGACTGCCCCATCTGCGGCATGGCGCTGGAGCCGATGGTGCCGGTGGCCGACGCAGGGCCTTCGCCCGAGCTTCGGGACCTGCAACGCCGGCTCTGGCTTGCCGGGCCGCTCGCGGCCGCCGTCTTCGCACTGGAGATGGGGAGCCACGCCGGCATCCCCTTCGACTCCTGGCTCGGGCCGCGCTCCTTCGTCGCCCTGCAATTCGCGCTGGCGACGCCGGTGCTCTGGATCGCGCGCTCGTTCTTCCTGCGCGGCCTCGCCTCGGTGCGGAACCGCTCCCCCAACATGTGGACGCTGATCGCGCTCGGCACCGGCGCCGCATGGCTCTTCAGTTTTGCGGGCCTGCTCGCACCCGGCGCCTTTCCTGCCGCAGTCCTCACCGCCGGGGGGCAGCCGCCGGCCTACTTCGAGGCGGCAGCGGTGATCCTCGTGCTCGTGCTGGTCGGGCAGGTGATGGAAACGGTCGCGCGTGAACGGACGGGCGACGCCATCCGCGCGCTCATGGGCCTCGCGCCGAAGACGGCCCGCCGACTGGAAGAAGGGCGCGAGGCCGACGTGCCGCTCGACGAAGTCCGCGTCGGCGACCGGCTCCGCGTGCGCCCCGGCGAGAGCGTGCCGGTGGATGGCGTCGTGACCGAGGGCCGCGCCACCCTCGACGAGAGCATGATCAGCGGCGAGCCGCTCCCGGTGGAAAAAGGGCCGGGCGATCCGCTGACCGGCGGTACGCTCGCCAGGACCGGCAGCGTCGTGATGCGGGCAGAGCGGGTCGGGGCCGAAACCACGCTGGCCCGCATCGTCGCGCTGGTGGCGAAGGCGCAGCGCAGCCGTGCGCCGATCCAGGCGCTCGCGGACCGGGTCGCCGGCGTTTTCGTCCCGGCGGTGGTCGCCGTCGCCCTGCTGGCGGCCATCGGCTGGCTGGTGGCCGGCCCCTCGCCCGCGCTGGCCTACGCGCTGAGCGCGGCCGTGAGCGTGCTGATCATCGCCTGCCCCTGCGCGCTCGGGCTGGCGACGCCGATGTCGATCATGGTGGCCGCCGGGCGCGGCGCGCAGGCCGGTGTGCTGGTGCGCGACGCCGAGGCGCTGGAGCGCCTCGCCAAGGCGGACCTGCTCGTCGTCGACAAGACCGGCACGCTCACCGAAGGCCGGCCCACCGTGACCGACGTAATTCCGCTGGGCGACTTCGAGAGGGCGCGGCTGCTCGCCCTGGCGGCGGCGCTGGAGCGAAGCGCCCAGCACCCGCTCGCCGAGGCGATAATCGAAGCGGCGGAAGCCGCAAGCGCGCCCTACCTCGCAGCGCGCGACGTGGAGTCCGTAGCCGGCCGGGGCGTTCGCGGCCAGGTGGGGGGTCACGCGGTCGCGCTCGGCAACGCCGCCATGATGCAGGCACAGGGTATCCCGCTCGCGGCGCGCGCCCGCCAGGCCGAGGCGCTGGAGGATGCGGGCAAGACCGCAATGTATGTCGCGGTGGACGGCGCCCTCGCAGGCGTGATCGGGGTTGCCGACAGGGTGCGGGAAAGCGCGCCCGAGGCCCTGCGCTCCCTTGAGGCGATGGGCCTCACCGTCGTCATGGCGACCGGCGACAGCCCGCGTGTGGCCGAAACCGTCGCCGCCACATTGGGTATCGATGACGTGCGCGCCGGGCTCTTGCCGGAGGAGAAAGGTGCGCTGGTCGAGCGCTTCCGCCAACAAGGCCGGACCGTCGCCATGGCCGGCGACGGGGTGAACGACGCGCCGGCTCTGGCCCTTGCCGATGTCGGCATCGCGCTGGGTACCGGCGCCGACATCGCGATGGAGAGTGCCGGCATCACCCTGGTGAAGGGCGACCTGCGCGGTATCGTGCGCGCCCGCAGGCTGGCACGGGCGACCATGGGCAACGTGCGCCAGAACCTCTTCCTCGCCTTCGTCTACAACGCCGCCGCCATCCCCATCGCCGCCGGCGTATTGTTCCCCCCTTTCGGCATCCTGCTTTCGCCGATGATCGCCGCCGCCGTGATGAGCCTCTCCTCGGTGTCGGTCATCGGCAACGCGCTCCGCCTCCGCGCGGCGCGGGTCTGAGGGCGACATGCGGCTGACAGCACGAGTAGTCGTCGCGGCGACGGCGGCTATCGCCAGTGTGCTTCTGGGTCAACAGGTTGCCCGGGCTTCAGACGATCTCGCACAGGGCGCCGCTCTTTATGCCGATCACTGCGCCTCGTGCCACGGCGCCGAGCTGGAAGGCGCGCCGGACTGGCGCAGGCGGGGCGCCGACGGCCTCTATCCCGCGCCGCCTCACGACGAGACCGGCCACACCTGGCACCACGGCGACCGGCTGCTCTTCGACTACACCAAGCTGGGCGGCGAGGCGTTGCTGGCGGCGCGCGGAATCACCGACTTTGAAAGCGGCATGCCGGGCTTCGGTCATCTGCTCACCGACGATCAGATTCGCGATGTTCTCGCCTTCATCAAGAGCAGCTGGCCCGAGCTCATACGCAGCCACCAGGAAGACATGACGCGGCAGGAAGCCGAGTCCCACGGGGAGGAGTAGAGGGCAGTATGGCGGATCTCTCCCCGCGCCGGCCCTCGCAAGCCGCCTTCTACGCCGCCGCGCTGCTATGGCTGCCGGCCGGCTTGCTGGTATCGGCCGCGGTCCGCTTCGGGCCGACTGCAATGGCGCCCGGCGAGGGGGCGACGGCGGCGCTGATGGCCCTGCCGTCGCTGATCGTGGCCGCAGTCTGCGGCCTGCCGCTGGCATTGGCCTGCCGGCGGCTGGGGCGGCTCGGCCACGCGCGCGCGGCATGGATTGCGGGCGCCGTCCTCGGAGGCGCCACGGTGGCGGCGTCGCTCTTGGCCGGTCTCTTCGGCCCGCCGGGCATCGCCATCGTCGCCGTGGTGCTGAGCCTGCCAATCTGGATCGCCGTGTTCTGGCTTGGCCGACGCGCGCGGGCCGACGCCGACGCGGCGAGCCCACCACTGGACGGGCCGGATCGCCGCCCATAGGCTGGCCGCGCGCCACCCGCCTGGACCACCGTGGCGCATCCAACCGTGGAGCGCCGATGGAATCGCGACTGGGGGCGGCGCTGCGCCCGTACTTTCCGCTCGCAGCGGGAGTCCTGATCAACCTCTCGACCGGGATCCTCTACGCCTGGAGCGTCGTGGTGGCGACGCTCGAAATCGAGCTCGACACCGACCGGGCGACGGTGAGCGGGGCGCAGTCGCTTTGCCTGATGACCGCGACGATCGGCTGCTTCGTGATGCACCGGCTGCTGCACTGGTTCACGCTCCCGCAGCTCACCCTGGTCATGGGTGCGCTGTCGGGGGCCGGTATCGCGCTCGCGGGCTTCGGCCAATCGGTTGCGGCACTCTATGTCGGCTACGGCGTTGTCTTCGGCTTTGCCGTCGGCATCGTCTATTTCGTGGCGATGACCGCGGCGAGCATCGACGGGCCGGTGAGACCCAGCATCGCCATGAGCATCAACATGGCGGCGGTCGCCGTGGGCGGCATCGCCTGGTCACCCGGTCTGGCCACCCTGATCGCCGGGTCGGGGCCGGAGACGACCTTTGGCGTGTCGGCAGCGGCGATTTTTCTGGCCATTGCGACTGCCGCCGCGCTTATCACGCTCTCCGGCAAGACACCGCCGGCGACCGGCACGACCGGGCTCTTTCAGGACATACTGACCCACCGGCCCCGCGTTGTGATCGCGATCTTTCTCGGCTTCCTCTGCATCGCTTTCGTCGCGCTTGCCGTCATCGGCCACGCGGCGACGATGATGGCCGCCTGGGGGGCGTCTTCCGACCAGACCCAGTTCGCGCCGATGCTCTCCAGCGCAGGCTACGCAGCCGGCGGGCTGGTCGGCGGTCTTCTCGTCGATGCGCTGACGGGCCGGCGCGTACTCGTGGGTGTCGGGCTCGTCATGGGCGTGTTTCTGCTGGCGCTCTTCTTCGCGCCCGGCGTCGTCATGGGGCTCGCCACCATCACTGCGGTCGGGCTGGCCTTCGGCGTTCTCGCAAGCGCTCACCCCGTGACCATCGCGGGCTATTACGGGGCTGCGGCGCTGCCGCGGGTCTTCGGCCGCATTGCCATCGCCTATGGGCTCGGCGGCCTGCTCGGGCCGTTTAGCGCAGGTGCGATCTACGATGCCGAGCAACACTACGGCACCGCGGTTATCCTGATCGCCGTGCTCGCCTTCGTGGGCGCGCTATTCTACGCCTGCCTGCCCCGCCGCGAGCGGCTCGGCGCGTCGGCAAGAAGAGCAGCTTGAGGAGGAGACGGAACCATGCCGCATGTCACGACAAACGACGGGATCCGCCTTCACTATGTGGAGAAAGGCAGCGGCGCGCCCCTCGTCATGATCCCCGGCTGGTCGCAGACCGCCGCGCAGTTCGAGGCTCAGGTGGAGGGGCTTTCAACCGGCCGCCGGGTCATCGCCTTCGACATGCGCGGGCACGGCGAATCCGACAAGCCGGAGCACGGCTACAAGATCCAGCGCCTCGCCATGGACCTTCGCAACGCCATCGAGGCGCTCGGGCTGGAGCGGGTGAGCCTGCTCGGCCACTCCATGGGGTGCTCCGTGATCTGGTGCTACATCGACCTCTTCGGCGAGGCGGGGCTGGAGCGGCTCGTCCTCGTCGACCAGATGCCGGGCATTACCGCGCGCAACGAGTGGTCCGAGCAGGAGAAGCAGGACGCCGGCTCGATCTTCGACGGCGCGAGCCTCTACGAGACCATCGCCGCACTCGCGGGGAAGGAGGGCGTGGGGACCACGAAGGGCTTCATCAGCAGCATGTTCACCGAGGGCTTTCCGGAGGAGCGGGTGGCGTGGGTCATCGAGCAGAACCGCAAGATGCCGCGCCGCCACGCGGCCACGCTGCTGCTCAATCACTCGACGCAGGACTGGCGCGACCTGATCCCCCGCATCACGCTGCCGACGCTGATCGTTGGCGGCCGGGTCAGCCTGATCGACTGGCGCTCACAGGTCTGGATGAAGGGGCAGATCGCCGGCTCGCAGCTCGAAATCTTCGAGGAGGCCGAGGGCGGCAATCACTTCATGTTCATGGAGAACCCGGAGCGCTTCAATCACGTGGTAGACGCGTTCCTCGGCTAAGCCTCAGCCAGCGCGGGACGCCCTGGCCTCCACGCGGATCGTGACGATATCCGTGTCGTGATACTGCTGGTGGTGGACGGAGGACGCGAGGTGACGCAGGAGCCGTAGCGACACCTCCCGCTCAGGCGCATCTTCGGTCGCCTCGCCCATCAGCGCGATCCGGTCCTCCATGTTCTCCTCGCCGGGGGCGGCAATGAATTCCAGCACCGCAGCGCCGCTCTCCTTGTGGGCGGTGAGCAGCAGGCGCCGCGTCCGGTGCGGCGCGCCCTCCGCCTCCTCCTCTTCCTCGTGCCGCAGCAGCGTCAGGATCGCCTCCTCGGCGGCAGCATCCAGGCGATGCGCCATCGCCTCGCCCCAGCCGCTGCGGGACGCGAAGGATTGCAGGAACTCCCTGATCTTCGGCAGCGACGCGACCTCGAAGGGTGCCTGGATGCGGCGCCGGCGGGGTGCCGTCAGCTCCACGAAGAGCGTGAGCAGAATCGCGGTCATGCCGCCGGCCGTCATGCCGTTCTCCAGGAGCCCGCCGGCGATGCCCGAGACATGTTCGGGAAAGATCACGCCGTTCTGGAAGCCGACCCCGATCCAGAATGACACGCCGGCGATCAGGCCCTTGCGGTAGTCCACCCCGTCCTGGATGACGATCCTCATGCCGACCACGAAGAGCAGCCCCAGCAGCACGGTGATGTAGGCCGCCGCAACCGGCCCCGGGATCGCCAGCACGACGGCGAGCGCCTTCGGAATGAACGCCACCACGACGAACGCGATCCCGAGCGCGACGCCCACACTGCGGGCGCCCACGCCGGTCAGCGCGGTGACGGATATGCTGGTGGAATAGGTTGTGTTGGGCACCGTTCCCACCAGGCCGGAGAAGAGGTTGCCTACCCCGTCCGCGCCGACCGCGCCCTGCACCGCGCGAAAGTCCACCGCGCGCGGCTTGCGCCAGGAGACACGCTGGATGGCGATGCCGTCGCCCACCGTCTCGACGGCACCCACCAGAGTCACGAACACGAATGCCGGCAGCAGACCCCAGAAGACCGGCCCGAAGTCGAGGTCGAAGCCCGGCCATCCGCCCGTCGGCACACCCACCCACGACGCCGCGGCGATTCCGCCGACCTCGTAAAATCCGAAGTACCCGGCAACCCCGCAGCCGGCGACGATTCCGATGACAGGCGCCCAGAGTCTAAGCGCGCCCGTGGCTTTCAGCGAGATACCGCACAGGACGACCACGGTCACAAGGGCGGCGAGCGGCGCGCCGAGTTCCGACGTGCCCTCCGGAACTTGACCCAGCATGCCGAAGACGATCGGCATCACCGTCACGGGGATCAGCATGATGACCGTGCCCGAGACGGTCGGAGTCAGAATCCGCCGGAGCAGCGAGAGCCGCCACGCGAGCAGGAACTGGAAGAGGGCGGAGATCACCACCAGCGTCGCCAGCATCGCCGGGCCGCCCTGGGCAATCGCTCCGACGCAGATCGCAATGAAGGCCCCGGAGGTGCCCATGACGAGGACGTAGCCCGCACCGATCCGCCCGACGCGGACCGCCTGCAGGACCGAGGTGATGCCGCTGACCAGGACGGCGCCGAAGACCGCCCATGAGAGATAGGACTCCGCACCGCCGGCGGCGCGGACCACGATCGCAGGCGTCAGCGCGACGCCGGCGATGCAAAGGACGGCGAGCTGCAGGCCGAGGCCGCAGCTGAGCGCGATGGGCGGTCTTTCATTGGGCTCGTAGCGAACGCCGCCGGGCCGCTCGGAGCCGCCTGTCGTCATCCCGCACCCTCCCTGTCCAGAGCGCGGGCCCTACTGTGGCACACCAGCGTGCCGCGATTAAGCAGGGAGTGTGGCGCTCCGTGTTCGCGCGCCGTCAGACGTCGTATTCGAGTCCGATGTCGCGGTAGCGCTCTGGGTCCTCGAGCCAACGCTCGCGCACCTTCACGAAGAGCTTGAGGTCGATCGGGCGGCCGAGGATCTGACAGAGCTCGGCGCGCGCGGCCGTGCCGATCGCCTTGATCCGCCGTCCGCCCTTGCCGAGGACGATGCCCTTGTGGGTCTCCCGCTGCACGTAGATCACCTGCTCGACCCGTGCGCCCCCGTTGCGGGCGCCGGTCCAGCCCTCGGTCTCCACCGCGACGGCATAGGGCAGCTCTTGGCGCAACTGCAGGAAGAGTTGCTCACGCGTGATCTCTGCCGCCAGCAGGCGCTCCGAAATGTCGGTGAGCTGGTCTTCGGGATAGAGCCAGGGCCCGGGCGGCATCCGTGCCTTGAGCACCGCCAGCAGGTCCTCGACCCCGTCGCCGCCGAGCGCCGAGACCATGAAGATCTCGGCCGCAAGCCCGCTTCCCTCGACCTCCGCGGCGAGCGGAAGCAAAGTGTGACGCGGCACCAGATCGATCTTGTTGAGCGCCACCAGGGTCTCGCGCCCGGTCTCCTTGAGCCGGTCGATGATGGCCCTGGTGTCGCCGGTCATCCCGCGCCGCGCGTCCACCAGCAGCAGGATGGCGTCGGCGTCGTGCGCGCCGCTCCAGGCGGCGTGGACCATCGCGCGCTCGAAGCGGTGCTTGGCGGCAAAGATTCCGGGCGTGTCGACGAAGACGAGCTGCACCTCGTCGATCACGCGAATGCCGCGCAACCGGCTGCGCGTGGTCTGAACCTTGGGCGAGACGATGGCGACCTTGGCGCCCACCAGCCGGTTGACTAGTGTCGACTTGCCGACATTGGGCGCCCCCAGCACGGCGACGAAGCCCGCTCGGGTGCCGGCCTCAGCCATCGCCCTTTCTCCCGGATCCGGCGATGCGCGCGAGCAGCGCAACGGCCGCGCCTTGCTCCGCCGCGCGCTTGGTGGCGCCGGTGGCGACCGCCGCGCCGAGCCCGGCGACCTCCGCCTCCACCTCGAAGAGGGGACTGTGGGCGGGGCCGCTGGACGACAGCGTACAATAGGCCGGCAGCCCGAGCCCCCGCGATTGCGTCCATTCCTGGAGCCTGGTCTTGGCATCGCGCGGCGGTTCGGGATCGGCATTCATCGCCCCCGCCCAATGGCGGCGGATGAAGCGCTCGGCGGCATCGAGACCGCCGTCGATGTAGAGGGCGCCGATGACCGCTTCGCAGGCATCCGCGAGGTTGGCAGGATTGTCGCGCCCGCCAGCGCCGTCCTCGCTGCGGCTGAGAGTGAGCCGGTCGCCGAGTTCCAGGCTGCGGGCCACGCCCTCCAGCGCCTCGCGGCGGACCAGCGCGGAATGGCGTTGGGAAAGCGCGCCCTCGGCCTCGTGCGGGAATGACTCGTAGAGCATCGCCGCCACGACCATGCCGAGCACACGGTCGCCAAGGAATTCCAGGCGCTGGTTGCTGCCGGCCTTCGCGCCTGCGCTCGGATGGCGGAGCGCAAGCGCCAGCAGCGCCGGACGCTCGAAGCGATGGCCGAGAGCTCCTTCAAGGGACTCCGCCGATGGGGCGGCGTCTTCCACCACCCCCTTCGGCCTCCCTGCCCCGCCCTTGGGCGCTAGTCGATCGCCTTGAATACCCGCTCGCTGCGCGTTGCGCTGGGCCAGTTCCAGACCTCCCCGATGCTGGCTCCATCCTCCAGCGAGTGGAAGATGAACTCGGCCCGCCCCACGAAGTTCTTGGACGGGATGAACCCGACCGACGGCACGCGGCTGTCGAGCGAGTTGTCCCGGTTGTCGCCCATGGCGAAGTAGTGATCGGGGGGCACAGTGTAGATCTGCGTATTGTCGAGGCCGCCCGTGGGCGTGGCGTCGAGGGTCATGTAGGAGACGCCGTTCGGCAGCGTCTCGCGATACTGGCGGAGCACGCGCTCACGGCCGTAGCGGTCCGTGTAGCTGTAATCGTCGACGCGCTCGCGAATCACCGGCGTGCCGTTGATGTGGAGCACGCCCTTGAGCACCTGGAGGCGGTCGCCGGGCAGCCCGACGATGCGCTTGATGTAGTCGGTCGAATTGTCGCGGGGCAGCTTGAAGACCGCGACATCGCCCCGATCGGGCGGGCTGTCGATGATCCGCCCGTCGAAGATGTCGACACTCCACGGCAGCGAGTGCGTGCTGTAGCCGTAGGCGTACTTCGACACGAACAGATAATCGCCGACCAGCAGGGTCGGAATCATCGAGCCGGACGGAATGTTGAAGGGCTCGATGGCGACGGTGCGGACGATCAGCGCCGCCAGCACCGCGTAGATCAGGGTCCGGATGGTGTCCCAGAAGCCGCTGAATCTACGCTTGGCCGGGCCTTCGCTTTCGGTCTTGGCGCGCCCCATGTCCGGTCGCTTCGGTTCCAGCTGATCGCGGCCCGAGCCGCCCGCTGCCCTTGTTGCGTCAGTCGATGGTCGGGATTGCCGTGATCACCACGATGGCCTGGGCGATCGGTGGCTCATCGGTCAATGTCACGTCGATCCGGCACCTCATGCCCGATGGCGTGAGCGATTGCAAGCGCTTGAGCGCGCCGCCGCTGAGCTCGATCGTCGGCTGGCCGGTGGGAAGGTTGACCACCGCCATGTCGCGCCAGAAGACGCCCTTGCGCAGCCCGGTGCCGAGCGCCTTCGCGCAGGCCTCCTTGGCGGCGAATCTGCGGGCATAGGTTTCCTCTGGTCTCAGCCTTCGTTCGGCGCGGGCGCGCTCGACCGCGGTGAAGACGCGGTGGGTGAAACGCGCGCCGAAGCGGTCGAGCGTGGCCGCAATTCGCCGGATGTCGACGATGTCGGCGCCGAGGCCGACGATCATCGGCCACGCCGGCGGATCGGTAGCGGCGCTCACGGCTCGCGCGTCATCAGCGGCCGCGGTCCACCAACACCTGGTCGAGATGGGTCACGTTCGCGGCGGCCGGCTCGGCGTCCCCCGGGGCTGCATCAGGGATTGAGATGTCGTCCTCCGCCTGCCGCGTGGCGTCCAATCTGGCTTCGCGTTCCTCGTCGAGCATGCGCCTGCGCCGCAGACGCCTTGCCTGGCGATGGTGCTGGTAGTTGCCCACCACCCGTCGGATCGGGAAGTAGACGATGATCCACACGACCACCGCTGCCGGTAGGCCGCCCACCAGCATGGGCAGCAGCACCGTGCCCGGCTCCTCGAAAATGGTGGCGATCGTCATGTCCGCGGGCAGCTCCTGCCCGCGCTCGTAGCCGAGGATCCAGGTTCCGAGCCAGATGATGCCCGCCCAGATGAAGGGGAAGGTCCACGGATTGCCGACCGCAGTGCCGATCGCCGACGCGATGACATTGCCGCGCAGCGCCCATGCGAGCACCGCAGCCAGGATGAAATGGAAGCCTATCAAAGGCGTGAACGAGACCGCCGCGCCGCAGGCAAAGCCGCAGGCGATGGCGTAGGGCGAGCCCTGCAGCCGCTTGAGCTTGAAGGTCCAGTATCGAAAGACCCGGCCCCAGCCCATGCTCGGCCATACGAAGCGGCGCAGCCGAGCCAGTCGGCTCAGCTTCTCGCGGCGGCGAAACACGCTCAAGGCAGCCCTCGCCTCAGCCCGCGCTCGGCAGGAGCTTCCGCCCCAACCATGCGCGTGGCGCACTGTGAGGAGCCGCCACCCGTCTCATCGCATTCCTCCCTATCGCGGGTCTGCCCTTCTTATTTTTCCTCCCCAATCCGGGAGTTAGCCAAAGTTCGAGCCGTCGTGCAAGGCCAACGCTTCCCCATGGGCCGGTCCACATCTCGGCCGCAGCGGGGATCACCGAGCGAGCAAACCTTGCATTTTGTGTGTGGTACTGTATATTGGGCGTTTAGGGCGAAATTACTCCTAGATTTGGACCGGTGTGTGCCCGGCACCGGACGGAGGAACGGTTATGACAGCCTGGACACCCGAGCGGGTCGCCACCGTGACCCGGCTGTGGAACGAGGGACTCACGACCGCCGAGATCGGGCGCGCGGTCGGTATGTCGAAGAACGCCGTCGTCGGCAAGGCGCATCGCCTGCAGCTCCCGCCGCGTCCGTCGCCGATCAGGCGCGGAAAGAGCTATTCGAGAACGCCCAAGGCCAAGAATGGCGTGAACGGCGTGAATGGCACGAACGGGCGGAAGTCGGCTGCGGGCCCGGCCGGGATTCTGGTGCAGGCGAAGCCGAGGGTACCGGAGCCGCCTCTCGCCGTCGGCAATGCGGCCTGCAAATGGCCCCTCGGCCACCCGGACGAGCCCGATTTTCACTTCTGCGGCGAGCATGCGCTGCTCGGCAAGCCCTATTGCCCGGAGCACTATCGGAAGGCCTACGTGGCCATCAGGCCGCGTTCCGACGCAGCCTGACACCGTCCTGATCCGACCCCGCCTCAGGCGGGACCCTGCCGACGGCGCGGCTACTGTGCCGGCGGCTCGGGCTTGGCGGCAGCGAGCCGCTCGAACTCGGCGTCCATGCGGCCCTGCCACATCAGCGCCCACATGTGAAAGTCGCCGGCCAGGCTGAACAGCGGGTAAGTGAATGTCGCCGGCCGGTTGCGCTCGATCAGGAGGTGGCTGAGCCAGGCGAAGAAGTAGCCGCAGACGAGTGCCGCAATCAGAAAGAGCGGCTCTCCCAGGACGCCGGCCACCACAACCAGAGCAACCGCACCCGTCGTGCCGACGAAGTGCATCTGGCGTGTTCCGGGCCGGCTGTGCTCGGATACGTAATAGGGCCAGAAGGCTCGATACCCTCGAATTCGCTCGCTCATGGCCGCCGCCTTCCCTTATTGTCGCCCGGCACCTCGCTCGTTTCGTTGCGTTTTCGGGCGATGTTTGTGATTCTACACCATTGTTCGCGGTTTGCGCCCACGCGGCGGAGCCCGCTGGTAAGGAGACTGCGCCCATGGCGGCGATGACCACGCCGGTCTGTGATTTCGGCTGGAAGGCGATCGACTTCCGGCTGGAGGGCACCGATGGCAAGACCTACACGCTCGCGGACTGCGCCGGCGAGCGCGGCACGCTGGTGATGTTCCTGTGCAACCATTGCCCCTTCGTGAAGGCCATCATCGACCGAATCGTGCAGGACGTGGACGAGCTCAAGAGCCATGGCATCGGCGCGCTCGCCATCATGCCGAACGACACCGAGACCTATCCCGCGGATTCCTTCGAGAACATGAAGCTCTTCGGCGCCCAGCACGGGTTCGGCTTCCCCTACCTGCTCGACCGGACCCAGAAAATCGCGCGCGCCTACGATGCGGCGTGCACGCCGGACTTCTTCGGCTTCGACGGCAACCTCGGCCTGCAGTACCGGGGCCGGCTCGACGCCTCCCGGATGGACCCAGTGCCCGGCGCGCGCCGTGAGCTTCTCGAAGCCATGATACAAGTCGCCGAGACCGGGCGCGGGCCCGCGGAGCAGCTGCCGTCCATGGGCTGCTCAATCAAGTGGCGCGAGGCCGCCTGAGCCGGGCTCCCGCGCTTCGCGGGACGGCTTGGCGGCGGCGCTGACGGAGGCACGCGCGTGGCGGATATCTTCCGAGAGGTCGATGAGGACCTTCGGCACGAACGCTATCTCAAGCTCTGGCGGCGGTGGCGCTACTGGCTGCTCGGCGTGGGCGTGGCGGCGCTCGGCGGCGCGGTCGCCTACGTGATGCTCGCCGACGCCCAGGAAAGCGCCCGCGAGGCCGAGGGGCAGCAGTTCGCAGCCGCCGTCGCCGGCATCGAAGCCGGGCGCGGCGGGGAGGCCGCAGATCTGCTGGCTGCGCTCGCTGCCGATTCCGAGAGCGGCTACGCGGCGCTCGCCCGGCTGGCGGAAGCCGACGCGCGCGCCGGGCGCGGCGACATCAGCGGCGCCATCTTCGTCTACGACCAGATGGCTGCGGATTCCCGGCTCGACCCGCTCTATCGCGACCTGGGCGCACTGCTTGCCGCACAGCGCCTGGTGGACCGCGCGTCCGCCGAGGAAGTCAATCAGCGGCTCGCGCCCCTGCTCACGGGCCAATCACCGTGGCGGCCGCTGGCGACGGAGCTTTCCGCCGTCGCCGAGATGCGGGCCGGCAACGGGGAGGCGGCGCGCGGGCTCTTCGCCGAGCTCGTGAGCGACCCGGCAGCGCCGCTCGGCCAGC
This sequence comes from Alphaproteobacteria bacterium, assembly GCA_965207055.1. Taxonomy (GTDB): domain Bacteria; phylum Pseudomonadota; class Alphaproteobacteria; order UBA828; family UBA828; genus WTGU01. Next base: position 715,139 of record CBDBLP010000003.1, read on the forward strand.
GCCAACGGGCGGCGGAGCTGCTGTTGAGCCTTGGCGGCGATCTGGAGGCGGCACTGGCGGGCGATGCCCAGTCGGCCGACTGGGATGACGCTGAAGCGGACGGCTCGGCCGGTGGGAGCACGTCGGAATGAGGTGCGCCGCACCTGCGGGGGTCGCGCGAAGCACCCTGCTCGGCCTCGTCCTCCTGCTCGGGCTCGCCGGCTGCGACACCGTGTCGGAGTGGATGGGCGAAGGCGAGCCTCCGCCGGTTCCCGGCGAGCGGCTCTCGGTGATCTCCCTCGAACGACAGCTGGAGCCGGACCCCGGCGCCGAGGCGCTCACGGTGCGCCTGCCGCCGCCTTACGTGAACGAGGATTGGCCCCAGTCGGGCGGCTACCCGCACCACGCCATGCATCATCTCGCCGCGGCGGACACACTCGCCCTACGCTGGCGGGCAAGGATCGGCAGCGGAACCGACGACGACGGGCCCGCTCTTGCGACGCCCGTAATTGCCGGCGGACGGGTCTTCACCATGGATACGCAGAGCCTGATCTCGTCCTTCGATGCCGACACGGGAGCCAGGGTGTGGACCGCCGACATGCTGCCGGAAGAGGATGACGAGGGCGGGTTCGGCGGCGGACTGGCGGTGGCCGGCGGCTGGCTGTTCGCGACGACGGGCCTCGGCCACGTGCTCGCGCTGGATGCGGAGACCGGCGCCCTGCAATGGCGGCATTCGATCGGCGTGCCCGTGCGCGCGCCGCCCGTGGTCTACGGCGGCCGCGTCTTCGCCGTGAGCCACGACAACCGGCTCTGGGCCCTGGATGCCCGCAGCGGCGCCTTGCAATGGAGCCACGCGGCGATCGTGGAGAGTGCCGGATTTCTCCGGGGCGCCGGTCCGGCGGCGGAAGGCGGCGTTGTCGTGGCACCCTTCTCGTCCGGCGAGCTCACGGCGCTCCGGGTCGAGAACGGGCGCACCATCTGGGCCGACATCCTCGCGGTCCAGGGCGTTCGCATCGGCGCCATCGCCACCTTCAACGACATCGACGGCAATCCCGTGATCGACCGGGGCGTGGTGTTCGCGATCGGCCACGGCGGGCGCATGGTCGCCATCGACGAGCGAAGCGGCCGGCGCTTCTGGGAGCGGGACATCGCCGGGCTCGACACGCCGTGGGTCGCCGGCGACTTCATTTTCGTGTTGACCGCAGACGGCGAGCTCCTTTGCCTCGCGCGCGAGAGCGGCGCCATCCTCTGGGTGCGGCCGTTGCCGCGCTACGAGGACCCGGAGGAGCGGGAGGATGCGATCTTCTGGACCGGCCCGGTGCTCGTCGGCGATCGCCTGGTCGTGGCGGGTTCGGACGGCAGGGTGCTCGCGATCTCACCCTACGACGGTCGCGTTCTCGGCGGGCGCAACGCCGGGGGCGCCGTGCGCCGGCCGCCCGTGGTCGCCGATCGGACACTCTTCATCGTGACCGACGACGCGGATCTGATCGCGTTCCGCTGAGGTCTCCGGTGGCCTTCACCGTCGCCATCGTGGGCCGCCCCAATGTCGGCAAGTCGACGCTCTTCAACCGGCTGGTGGGCAGACGCGCGGCCCTCGTCGCGCCCACGCCGGGCGTGACACGGGACCGGCGCGAGGGCTGGGCGCGGATCGGCCCCCTCCGCTTCCGCGCCATCGACACCGCCGGGCTCGAAGAGGCGTCGCCGGAGACGCTGGCCGGCCGCATGATGGCGCAGACGGCGCGCGCGCTGGAAGAGGCCGACGCGGCGCTGCTCCTGATCGACGGCCGCGCCGGCGTGACGCCGGCCGACGAGTTCTTCGCCAAACAGCTCCGGCGGCTGCAGGTGCCGATCATCCTCGCGGTCAACAAGTGCGAGGGCCGCGCGGCCGCTGGCGGCATCGCCGAGAGCCATGCCCTCGGGCTGGGAGAGCCGATCCCGATCTCGGCGGAGCACGGCGAGGGGCTTGCGGACCTCTACGACGCGCTCAGCCCCTTCGATTCCGAGGCGCCGCAGGGCGCAGCCGCGGGGCCAGGCGCGGACGCCGTGCTTCGTCTCGCCATCGTGGGCCGGCCCAACGTCGGCAAGTCGACGCTGCTCAACCGGCTGGTGGGCGAGGCGCGGGTCATCACCGGCGCGGAGCCGGGGCTCACGCGGGATTCCATCGCGGTGCGCTGGTCCTACGAAGGCCGCGCGGTCGAGCTGGTGGACACGGCCGGCATGCGCCGCCGCGCCAAGACCGTGGCGGCGCTGGACAAGCTTTCCTCGCGCGACGCCGAGCGTGCCCTCGGCCAGGCGGCGGTGGTGCTGGTCGTTCTGGACGCGTCCGAGCCCGCCGGCCGTCAGGACATGGCCATCGCCGCCCGTGTGGCGGACGAAGGCCGGGCCCTCATCATCCTCCACAACAAGTGGGACCTGGTGCGAAACCGTGCCGCCGCCCGCGCCGCGGTTCAGGACCGGCTGGAGGCCGCGCTTGCCCAGGTGAAGGGCGTTCCGGTGGTGACCTGCTCGGGCCTGACCGGCAGGGGGACGGAGGCGATCATGCCGGCGGTGCTCGCCGCCTTCGACACCTGGAACCGCCGCGTGCCCACCGCCGCGCTCAACCGCTGGCTGGAAGGGGCGGTCGCCCATCATCCACCGCCGCTCGCGTCCGGCCGGCGGCTGAGGCTCCGCTACATCACCCAGGTCAAGGCCAGGCCGCCGACCTTCGCCCTCTTCGCGAGCAAGCCGCAGGCGCTGCCGGAGAGCTACCGCCGCTATCTCGTGAACGGGATCGGCACCGAGTTCGGCCTCGCCGGCGTCCCGATCCGGCTGATGCTGCGCGCAGGCAAGAACCCCTACGCGCCAGGATAGGGCACGAGACTGCCCGAGGTCGCCGCAGGCGCGGAACGCACCGAACGCCGGACCCGGTGCGGTCTTCGCCGGATGAGAAAAATTCAGGCGGGATTCGCCGGGATTGAGCGGGACAAGCAGGATGCGGTGCACGCCCGCAAGACCGTGCGCGCGGAGGCAATGGGTCTGCACGCCCGCTGGGTCTGCGCGGGGACGCTGAAGTCCCGCTCGCTCGTGCATGCCCTCAGCGGCGACCGGTTGTCTCTCGCACTGCATGGCGTGATCGTGGCGCAGCGCTCGCGCGCCGTGCATCGCATCATGGTGCCGGGAGGGCGCTCTTAGCCCGCATTTCTCACCACGGTCATGGTCTGCGCGGCGTTCTCCGGCCGACAGAGTAGGAGCGGCGCGCAGCGCGATGTGGTGCATCGGGCAAGGGTCGCGACGCACGCTGTCGGCCGGAGAGCGCCGCCCTTCGGGTCGCGCCCAGGCGCCCGCCCGCGGCGTCGCGGGCCTCAACCGTATTCCCTGATACGCTTTTCGGCCCGCTCCTGGCGGATCGAACGCCTGGGCACGACGCAGGCCGTGACCCTGGTGAGAAACAATAGTTGTAGTGTTTTCTTGCCAATGCCTGGACCTTCCTGAATATGCCATTATTCCGCTGTGACCGTGGGATACAGCCGATCCTTCTCCGATTCCGATTGTCAGGCGTTCCATGGTGTACCCCTGGAATGTATTACGCGTGTTGTGGAAGGTGTTGATTTGTGGGCCGCGCCATGACACCATGCCTCCATGAATAGCCCCGGAAAACGAACCGCGCGCGTCAAGCTCACAATCGCAAGGCGCGCCATCGACAGCTTCGAGCCCGCCGACAAGCCATGGATCGCATGGGACGACAAGCTGACCGGATACGGCGTCCTCATCCATCCCTCCGGCGTCAAGTCCTACATCGTCAACTACCGCCTCGGCGATGGCGGAAGGGCCGCCCCCAACAAGCGCCTTGTCATCGGACGATGCGACAGAATGACCCCCGAGCTGGCGCGCAAGGAGGCACACAGGCTGCTCGGCATGGTCGCCATGGGCGAGGACCCGGCTGCCGCGCGCACCAGGAGCCGGCGCATGCCCACGCTTGGGCAGGCCTTCGAGCAGTACATGAAGGCCAATCCCAAGCGCAAGGCGATCACCAACCAGTGCTACCGGGATCGTTTCGAGCGGCCCCTCGGCGACTGGCTGTCGCGTCCGCTGGATTCCATCACGCGCGAGGACGTGGAGGAGCGCTTCAACCGCGTCACCGAGAGGAACGGCTGGGCGACGGCCAACCAGTGCATGTCGCTGCTGCGCTCGGTCTACCGCCGGCCCTGCGTGGATTTTGGGGGACTGGCCAATCCGGTCGATCTCTGGCTCGCGGGCGGCGGCAGGTTCCATCACAAGCCCAGGCGCAAGATACCGCCGCCTGCCGAGGTCCTGCCGCGCTGGCGCAAGGGGATCGAGGCTGTGGTGAGCAACCCTGCGCTGAGGGACGTGTTCTGGTTCGGCATGTTCACGGGCATGCGGCTCGGCGAGGTGCTGCCGCTCAAGTGGGAGCGGGTGAACAGGGAGGAGCGTGTCTTCCGTGTCGAGGAGACCAAGACCGGTGTGCCGCTTGAGCTGCCGATCACCCGGCAGCTTGCGACGATCCTCGACCGGCGCTGGGCCGAGAGCGGGGAGAAGCCGGGCTTCGTGTTTCCGTCGGCCTCCAGCCGCACGGGCCATTTCGTGAAGCTGACGTATTTTCATCGCCGCATCAGCGAGGCCGGGGGCGCGAAGTTCTGGTATCACGGGATGCGCAACTGCTTCATCACCGTGGCTGAGCGGGACTTGATGCTGCCGCACGCCCTCACCAAGCGGCTGGTCAATCACGCGCCGCCCAACGACGTCACCGAGGGGTACGCGGCGGATTGGACCATCGGGCAGCTGCGCGAACCCGCGCAGCGCATTGCGGATCGCATTGAAGAGATGCTCGGAGCAGCCTCTCACCGCGCTGTCGAGGCCAATTCGGCGTTCAGCCACCATGTCGGGGGCCCATAGCGGCGCCGGGATCACGATGCACTCGTCACCGCGATGCCGTCGACACGCTGCCGCTCGGCCTGTTGGAACTGGCTGCCGCGCCCGATGACGGGCCAAGCGTTCGACCTGCTCGGTATCTCTGCATGACGACGTGGTGGCGTTGCCCACGGCTCGGGCGTTCGTGCGGACGTCGGCAGTGACGGCGGGCGATGTCCCCGTCGGAATCTCCGGCCTGAAGCACAACGCGGCCAAATCAGATCGCGCAAGGTCTGTGTTCCAATGCGACGGCGTCCTTGTTAGGGTCCGCGAAGGTCGGCTGCCGTCGTCCCGTCGCCCGTGGCCATGATGCGGCGCATTCACCACCGCGCGCCGCTCACCACCGGGCGGTAATCTCGACCCCGACGGTGTGCTCCGGCGCCCGCGTGTCGCTCTCCCGGCGGGTTGCCTTCAGGCCGAACGAGACGTTCGCCGCGCTCGCGGCCTCCGGTGTCAGCCGCCAGCCGAGGCTGTAGTCCCACGCGCCCGTGGCGAGCCCGAAGCCGACATGCGGGCTTCCGGTGAAGCGCCCGCCCAGGGCCGGGAAACCGTAGGCGGCTTCCATGCTCCAGCGGGAGGCCGCCTCTGTGCCCGAGCGGTCCTCTAGCGTTGCCGGCTGGAACAGCGCGTCGAGACCGCCATTGGCCTGTCCGCCGAACTCCTGGCGCAGGCTCAGCGACGGACCCCGCCGCGTCGCCGGGTCCGGGTCGAAGGCCAGCGACGCCGCATAGCCCCGGTCCTTCAGGTCGTCGTTGCCGTGCGCGATCAGCGTGCGGCCCGAGACGTCGAGCGAGAGCCCAAGACCCGGATCGACCCAGGCGATGCCGCCGCCGAGCTCGATGCCAAAGCCGGTCTCCGCATCGCCGCCGTCATGGCGCGCGCCGACCTCCAGCTTCGGCGTCAGGCTTGCCCCGGACCCCGATCCGGGGTGGCCGCCGTCCTCCAGCGCCAGACGGTAACTGCCCTCCAGGCCGAGCCTGAGCCGGGTCGCATCGGACTCCGATGCCGCGAGGTCGCGGGTCTTCTCCGAAGAGGTTCGCGTCCACAGCGCGTCCGAGGTCAGCGCCAGCGCCGGGCCGCTGCCTTCCTCAGGCGGTGCCAGCAGGTCGCCTCGGAGCCCCGCGGCCGCCATGCTCCAGGTGGTATCGGACTTGTAGCTACCGCCCATGGCGGTCTTCAGCGTCACCTCGCCCGTGCCGTAGCCCGCCGCGCCCCAGAGCTTCAGGCGCTCCGACGCCTGCAACGCCGCATAGGGGATCGCCGCCGTCAGCGACGCCTCCACACTGCCGTCGCCGGCGCGCACGGCGTTCCGGCACAGTTCGGCGGCTGGGCCCTGCGCATCGGCGGGGCAGGTCTGGCCGTCGGGACGGGGGCTGACATCGCTGTCGCGGTAATCGCCCTCGCCCGTGCTCTGCGCGAGCGCGAGGCCGACCAGCCACTTGCCCCGGGCATAGTCCGCGCCCAGCATGCCGGTGGTGACCGTGCCGTCGAGCGAGAAGGTCCCCTCGCGGCCGTCGAAGCTGCCCTGCGCCGCACGGCCCCAGAACGCCATGCTGCCGCCCGCGCCGTCCGTCGCGCCGGTCAGCGAGAAACTGCTGCCCAGCAGCGCCTCGCGCGCCGTCATGCCGCGCGGTTGCGTTTCGTTAGCGAACCCGGCCGCGTCATGACCGAAGCCGCCCGGACCGGAATGGCCGGACTGGCCGCCGAACGCCTGCGCGACATCGGCCAGCGCCAGAGCGCCGGTCCCGCCAGCCGGTGACCCGGAGGCCGCATGGCTCGGAGCCGTGTTGTCGTTGGCGGCCGGATCGAAGCTGAGTGCCTGCCCGGCGATCGAGCCCTGCATGCCGGCCGTGCGCGGCGCCGCCATCCGGCCCGCAATGCCGTCCAGCGCCTGCTCCGCCACCGTGCGCCCGAAGCGCGCCAGCCACGCCGCCGGCATCGGGTCGTCGTTCACGATCGTCCCCACCGCGACACCGTCGCCGATCGTCGCGCCGTCGGCGTCCGACAGCACAACCTCGAACGTCTCCGGATCCTCGTCGTGGCTGTCGTTGAAGATGAGGATATACACCTGCTTCGAGGTCTCGCCCGGATAGAACTTCACCAGCTCCGGCCGCAGCGGCCAGTAATCCTCCTTCGGCCGCGCCGACACCGGGCTCGAAACCCGGGTGGACGCCCGCACCCGCACCGTCTGCGCCGCCGCCGCCGACAGCCGGACCGTGAACTCCATCAGCGAATTTCCGTAGCGCTGGCCGCTCTCCCTCTCCGTCGCGTCGTCCACCGAGAGCACCGGACCCGTCGCCGCCGCGTCGTCGTCCGACACCGCCACCGTGGCCGCGCCCCGCGAGGACGAGACCGTGTAGCCGGCGCCGGCCGCCACCGTCACCGTGACCGAGCCGTCCGGCTCGTCCACCGCATCGTCCACCGTGGCGACCGGGAAGACCGCCTCCGTCGTGCCTTTCGCGATCGTGACCGTCGCCGCGCCCTCGTCGTCCGCCGCCACATGGTCGCTGCCCGCGGCCTCCGTGACCGCGAGCGTGACCGTCAGGTCCGCATCCGGCGTGCGGTCGGCGCTCACCGTGAACGACGCATCGCCGCCCTCCGTTACGGAAGCCGCAGCCGCCGTGATCGACACCGCAGGCGGCGGCAGGTCGTCGTCGCGCACGGCGACCGTCCCCGACGCGGAGGAGCCCACCGTGTAGCCGGCGCCGTCCGCCACCGTCACCGTGACCGAGCCGTCCGGCTCGTCCGTAGTATCGCCGGCCGTCGCCAGCGTCAGCGTGAAGCTGCCCGTCGTCGGTATCGTCACCGTCCGGCTCGCGCCGGCGATGCCGTAGTCGCCCGAGGCCGCCACCGTCACGCTTACCGCAAGCGGCGATGCCGGGAGCGGGCTCGCCGTCAGGGTGAAGACCGCGTTCCCGCCCTCGGTCACCGGCGACGCCCCCGCCGCGATCGTGACCACCGGCAGGGTCGCGGGCTGCTGCTGTGGCACCGCCGCCAGCGCGGCCAGAGCCGCCTGCACCTTCGGCAGCGTCTGGATGCCGTCCTGCCAGCCATACTGACGCGAACGCGCCAGCCACGCCGCGATGGCCGCGTCGCTCATCCCGGTCCGGCCTTCCAGCCGGTCCAGGACCAGGGTCCAGTCGCGGACGCCAGCCCCGTGGTTGCGCGCCTTGAAGTGCGCGATATGCCCCTTCACCTCCGCAACCAGCGCCAGGGGCACGCCCGGCGGCCCGGTCTGCGTCGTCACCGACGTCGGCTCGGGCGCGCCGTCGGTGTCCGCCGTGCCGCCGTCGTCGTCGATCAGCGCCACCCTCACCTTGGACGTCGCGCCCGTCCGGTAGTCGTTGCCCCACAGGATCCGGCCCACCGCCTCGCCGTCGGCCCGCGCCACGTCGTCCGACAGCGTCGTCACCGTCCACGCCGCCGAGGTCTCGCCCGCCCGGATCGTCACCATGTCGAACCAGGAGCTTCCGACCCGGTTGCCCCCCGCGCCCATCTCCTGCGCGACCCCCACGTTCACCGGCAGGTCGTATCCCGGCGCCGGGTCGGCGGTCACCGTGAACGTCACGTCGCCGCCCTCCGTCACCGTGTCCGCGTCCGCCGAGATCGTCACCGCCGGTGGCGTCGCGCCGCCCGGCGCGCCGTTCTGCTCCGAGCCCAGCCCTTCCGGGCCGTCGTCCGTCACGGTCACATCCCACAGTTTTATGTTACTTACCGTGTAGCCGGTGCCGCTCTCAATACGTACCCGGGCAATGGCGTTCGGCTCCTCCACCCCGTCGTCCACCGTCGGGATGGAAAACGCGACCCCGCGCTCGCCCGCCGGGATCGTCGCCGTCCAGGTGCCGGCATCCACGTAGTCCCCGCCCGGGGCGAACGTCCCGGGCCTCTCCCTGATGGACAGGTTCACGGGCAGGTCCGATTCCGGCGCAAAGTTGACGTTCAGGTAGAAGTGCAGATCGGTCCCTTCCTCGACCGTGCGCGGGCTGAGGCGAAGGAGCTTGACCCTCGGTAGGTTCATATCGGGACCGTCCATGACGGCGATGCTGGCGGCGGATTCGCTGCCGCGCACGGTGTAGGGGTAGCTCGCGCTGCCGCTCTTTGTGTCATGACGATCCTGCAGGACCGCGTCAATCCGACCGGAGTTGTTCGACGGGTCGGCTTTGGTGGTCAGGCTCAATGTGCCGGTGGTGGTGTTGGCGGCAATGGTGACGGCTACCGCTTCATCCGGTTCTGTGGCCAGGAAGTCTCCTCCGATCTGGCCGTAACGAACATAGACATCCATGTTTTGCGGCGGCGCCGGGGTGGCGGTGACGGTGAACGTCGCGCCGGCGCCTTCGGTAATGGATTCTGCATTCGCGGCAATCGAAACACTCGGCTCCGGGTTCGTTACGGGGTAGACGGTGATGTTTAACAGCTCGTAATTTCCAATGGGGTCGTTTACCGTGACCTGATCGAAGGTTTCGGTCGTGGTGTCTTCGTCCGCGATCGTCGGAATCACGACCGCGCCTGTGATGTGACCCGCGGGGATAATGATCTGCCAGGGGCCGGGGGCGAAGTCCGCCGGCGCCGGAGCACTGGGATTACCGAAAACCCATTCAATAGGCAGAGTGATCGGCTCCGTGCCGGGGCCGGGGACGCGCCGGGCCTTGATCTGAAGCGGCCGGCCGGCTACCACGGTGATATCTGGGTCGCTCACCAATTCGATGATTTCGTCGCTGCGGACGATGATGGAGATGGAGGGCGGGGTGGTGCCGGACGGCGGGTTGGCGCTGATTGCATCCACCCGAAAGAGCGAATTTTCGTCGAACACCGTATTGTCCGGTGCCCGAATCGCCAGATAGGCGGTCGTCTCACCCGCCGGCACAATCACGGAGTCCACCGGAATGTAGTCCGTGCCCGGCACCGCGGTCAGGTCGGTGTAGGTGAAGGTAATCGTCGTGTCCTCGCGCAAGGCCCTGGACAGGTCGACGGGGATTCTGCTGGTTTCGCCCTCGCTGACGATTTCGGTAACCGCCTGGAAACTGACCGTGTATTCATGGTCGTCATCCAGAATGGTGACACTGGCGGTGCCTTGGGAGCTCACCGGAACATCCGTGTGCGGGGCGCTGATGAACACGGTGAATTGTTCGTCATTCTCCATAAGGGTGTCTTCTACCGTGGAGATGGATACCGTGGCGCGGATCTGGCCGGCCGGGATGGTTACGTCGTGCGGGCCGGGATCAAAGTCCGCAACCGATGTGGCGCTGTTGGCTGTGGTGGCCATTCGAACCGTCGTATCCATAGCGCGGACAGCAGACAGGACCACTTCCAACTGCGCAGCGTTTCCTTCCACGACACTGTAAGTGGCGGCGCTGAACTGTACGGTCACACTCTGCGCGTAGGCTTGGGAGGAGAGCCCCGCAAGCAGCAGACACGTCAGGGCCAGGATGGACCGGCGCGCGCCAGCCGCGGCACCGCCGAAGCGGCCCGACCGGGCGGACGGTGCGACGGGACCGCCGCAAGAAGAAGAACGACAGCCGGCGCCCGGACTCCGGGCGGCGCTGCGGGTCGGCTCAGACGGGGATGCTGGAGACCGGAGCCAGCGCCGCCATGCGCCGCACAGGTTCATCGCCCAAGCCACGGACGCAGGTTGGGCGACCCGGCGACCCGGCGACCCGGCGACCCGGCGACCCGGCGACCCGGCGACCCGGCGACCCGGCGACCCGGCGACCCGGCGACCCGGCGACCCGGCGACCCGGCGACCCGGCGACCCGGCGACCCGGCGACCCGGCGACCCGGCGACCCGGCGACCCGGCGACCCGGCGACCCGGCGACCCGGCGACCCGGCGACCCGGCGACCCGGCGACCCGGCGACCCGGCGACCCGGCGACCCGGCGACCCGGCGACCCGGCGACCCGGCGACCCGGCGACCCGGCGACCCGGCGACCCGGCGACCCGGCGACCCGGCGACCCGGCTTATTGTAACAACCGCATCGTCCGGGTTTGTCAAGTGCTCGCGCGAGTTCGTTTCGGTCAGTCTGCCGTTCAGGCCCAGCGCCTGCGCGAGCACGTTACCCGTCGCGCGCAGCGCATTCCGCACATTGTCAAACATGGTCATCGCGTCGCCTCCGAACCTGTCGCCCGGCATGTCGCGCAATGATACGCACCCCTGCCGGGCATCGCCTATCCTGCTTTTGCGCACCATAACGCCGAGTTCGGCAGAAACGCAATCCGATGACGCGCGTTGGCGGCATGGCGCAACCCCTGCCGCCGTCCGTCTCTCGCCGACCGCCGGCAAAGGCGCGACCGCGACATGAACGCCCGGCGCGGCACGCTCGCCGTCACGGACGATGGGACCACGGGCGGCCGAGGCGCTGGCGTCATCGGCACCGCGTCCGGCAGCGGTGCCGAACCCGAGCGGACGCGCATCTTCAGGTTTCGGGCCGTGTTTCGGTTACACCTGGCGCGGCCAGTGGAACCATCTTCGACTGGCCGATGACGCGGTCGCGGGTGACCAGAGGCACGTTGTGCACGACGCTGGTTGCCGCGATGATCTCGTCGGCAGGGTCTCCCCTGAAGTCCAGACGCACAGAGGTCCTGGCGATGTCCAGGTCGAGTGGCCAGACGTGCAGGCGATTCAGAACGCGGGCGACTTGGCGGTCGCCAAGGTCCATCTCCACTCGTCCGAGCTGAACCAGCTTGGCAAGTTCCCACAGCACGATCGCGGATATCGACCACCTCGCTTGGCTCAGCAACGCACGTTCCGCCGGTCGCAGTGCGCCGGTGAGCGAGAAGACGAGGATGTGCGTGTCAAGATTGAGCATCCGCGTGCCATTCGATCCCTGTGGTGAGGATATCACCCCGAATTTCTATCTTGTCACGCAGGCTGCCGATCAGTTCGGCATCCTGCCGTTCCAGCGGCAGCAGGCGGGCGACAGGCCTGCCGCGCTTGGTGATGATCAGGCCGTCGTGGCCGAGATCGTCCAGCAGTGCCAAGCATTGTTCCTTGAACTTTGCTGCCCCGATCATTTTCATCTTGCCGTTCCCTCAGCCATATGGACAGATAATATAACCAGTCGCGTGTAATGTCCAAAAGACCGACTGATCGACCCTCCGACTCGATCGATGGAAATGATTGGTGACCGTTGGAACAGGGAGCTTCCTCGCAAATCAGCCCACGCTGAACAGTTGAGGGCCTACATGCTCAGGCCGCGACTCCTGCGGAAGTGCCTGCCCAGCTTGCGCTCCCGCTTCTTTGCCTTCTTGAGCAGTTCGCGAAGTTTCTCGGGATCGTCGAGAAGGTAGGCAAATCCCTTCCCGCGCTCGCTGGGATCCAAGGGCTCGGCGGAGGGCTTGTCGAGCGTGTGTGCGAAGCCCTGCTGCTTCTCTTCGCCCGGCTGGCCGGTCCGTAGCCGGGGCTTGTCGGTTTCGAAGAGGGTGTGCGCAAAGCCCTGCTGCCGGTCTTCGTCTGTCTGGCCGGTCCGCTGCCGGGGCTTGTCGGATTCGTAAAGCGTGTGAGCGAATCCCTGCTCTTCCTCTTCGTCTGTCTGCCCGGCGCGATTTCGCGGCTTGTCGCGCTCGTAAAGAGTATGCGCGAAGCCCTGCTGCTGCCTGGGCGCCGGCTCGCGCCTGGGCCGCTGCGCCTCCGGCTTGGCCGCGAGGGCGTGGTTCTCGCCGATCCGGTTGCGCAGCTGCCTGACGGTGAGCCTGGCGCGGGACTTGCCGAGCGTCATCGCGTCGAGGTAGGCGCCGTATTTCTCCTCGTCGGCGAGGATGGCCTCGCCGGTGGCGGCCAGCATCTCGGCTGCCTCATGCCACTGGGGCCAAGCGTCGAGATGGGCAACGGGCACGCTCTGCTCCTCGGACCGGCGTTCGAGACCCTCGTACACCTCGACAAGCCGCTCCGCCGCCGCCAGATAGCCCTCGGCAGTGTCTCGCGCCACGGTCTCGTCCTGGTGGTAATCGAGGAGTTCGCCGAGCACGTCGCGAATGGGCTCGGAGAGATCGGGATGCCCGGCGAGCGCACGCACGCGCGCAATCAGCGCCTCGTACCCGTCCATCAGGAGCAGCGGCAGGTCGGGCTTTCCGGCGCGCGCGTCCTCGGCGTGAGCGTCTTCGGCGTGAGCGTCTTCGGCGCGTGCGGCGAGGTTGTTCCAGTCATGCTGCAGGTCCCTGTAGAGGGCGCGCCAATCCGGCTCGGTCTCGGCCTGCGGGGCAGCTGAGGCCGTCGCGGGCGGACGGGCTACGGCCGGGCGGGGTGAGGCATGCTCTTCGCGGACTGCCTTGGCAGCTGCCTCGGCAGCTGCTTCGTCAGCGGTCTCGGCGACAGTAGCGGCGGTTTCGGCCGCGGCGGACTCGCCGATCCCCGCCTCTTCGGCCGGTGCGTCCTGCCGTGCGGCGTGAGCCGCTTTGGCCTTGACGGAGCGCAGATACCGGCCGGCCCGGGCATGCAACTCCCCAAGTTCCTCGATCTCGCCCTGGCCGATGCCTGCGCGCTCGGCCAGCAGGCGCTCGAACACCTGGGGCTTGGCGTGGAAGGATGCCGCCTGCTTCATGAGCGCAGCGTGCCGGTCGAGGGTCTCGCGGAAGACCGGGCTGAGCGCCACCGCCTCGCCTTCGCTTCGCACCCTCTCGCGCAACTCGTCCCACGCCGCGAGCACGTGCGCGCGCTCCGCCGCGAACGCGTCCACGGCGCCTCCGTGGCGCCAGCCGTTGATGGCATGGCGGATGTCCCGGGCGATGCGCACGATGGCGTTATCGTTCGCCACCGCCTGTGTCGCAGACACGTGTGCCTCGGCTGCTTCCGGCTGCCCTTCGCCGGGACCCTTGCGCTCCGCCCCCTGCGGCCGACCTGCCCCGTTTCCGACCCCGCCACGCCCGAGCTGAGGGCCAAGCTTCGCGCCGAACTGCGTTCGTGTTCTTGCATCCCGCCATGCGCCGTCCGCGATATAGTCGAGCGCCGCCTCCTTGGGTTGCGAGCGCGACCAGCGCTCCGCCAGATACGCCCTGATGTCGCTGTCTGTGACCGGCATTTCCGCCTGGTCTTCGGTCCGCCCGTCCGCGATGTCGACAACCAGAGGAGAGCGATTGACGTAGACGTCGATACCTTCACGGTGGCGGGTGGCCGCCGGATATATGGTCTCGCGCGAGGGCCGGTCGTCGACCAGCAGGAAGGCGCGGTCCACGGTGAGACCCTGGGCCGAGGCGATGGTCATGGCGTAGCCGTAGTCGATGCGGATGTTGTCGTGGTAGTCGCGGATCTCGTCGTGGCGGAACTGCACGCATCTGCCGTCGTCGGTGCGCGCCGTGATGTGGACGGAGTACTCGTCCTCCGTCTCAGCTCTCGACTCATCCTGCGACTGCTTCGGCTGGGAAGCGACCGCATACGCCGCCTGTTCCCGTCCGCCGGCTTGCCGGTTCCGCGCCTTGCGCGAGACCGCCGCGCCTTCCGCGGGCTGCACTTCAAGGTTCTCGACCGTGACCACGGTGCCGTTGAAGAGCTGCTTCTCCCACTGTGTTGCGCCGATGCGAAGGCGGTCGCCGACGGCGATCTCCAGCGGCTCGGTCACGCGCCCGTCGAGGTCGCGGCTGACCTCGATGACGGCACGCTTGATATCCTCGCGGTCTCCCAGCACGCGCTCGCGCATCAGCCACGACAGCGCCCGCGTTTCCGCCTTGGTGCGCGCGAGAACCACCGTCGATGAACCCGGCTCCGCCTTCACATGCCGCGCCCAGTCATCGACCAGCCTGCCGATGGTCTTCTCCTCGTCGTAGCAGAGATGCAGGCGGTTACGCGCATGCCATGCCTCAATGGCCTGTGATGCCTCGCCGTCTCTCAGCGCCTCCGACACGGCCACCTGCCACGGCGTGAACACCGGCTTGCGCTCCATCGCCTCGTACCCGGCGAGTTTGGAATCCCTTTCCTCCCGCGAGGTCAGTCCGGCCCTGAAGCGCGCCTGCTCCGGCGTCTCTCCGTGCACGTGTACGAGCACGTCCTCAAGGTCGGGCTTCTGGCGCCGGATGCGGTCCACGCGGACGCTGCCGGCGACGTCGCGGATCAATCTGAGCCCCGGCCCCGCCTCCACCGGCTGCTGCTGCCGGGTGTCGCCTGCGAACACCACCTTGGCACCGTGGCGCTCGGAGAGCTGGAGGATGTGATGGGCCTGGCGTGTCGACAGCATCCCGGCCTCGTCCACCACGATCAGCGTGTTGGCGCCGATCTCGATCTGCCCCTTGGCCGCGAGTTTCAGGAGCTTGTCCACGCAGTAGGGACGGGCGTCGCAGTCGTCGCCCAGCGCCACGGCCGTGCGCCACGCGACGGCCGTCGGCACGATCTCGTAGCCCTGCTCCCTGTGGAGGTCGGTAATCGGTCTCAGCGTGGTGGTCTTGCCCGAGCCCGCCGCCCCCTCGATCACCGCGACGCGGCCGCCGCGCACGGTCGCATGGCGGATCGCAAGCGATTGCTCCTGGCTCAACGGATAACTCTGGTCAAGGAGCGCCTCCAACTTCTGCTTCACCGCCTCTTCAGGCAGACCGTGGTCGCTGTCGCCGGCCATGGCCTGCGCCATGTCCTTGACCGCCTGCTCCAGGCGCAAGTTGTGGCGGGTGGAATAGACCTCGGTGTGGGCCATGCCGGCGCGGGATTCCGCCGTCGGCTTCTTCGGCTCCAGCCGCTCGATCTCGGGGTTGCGGCGGAGACGCTCGATGGCCGTCGCCACAGCGTCACGGCCCATCAGCCCGGCGGCGGCGTTGGCCGCGGCCTCCACCATGTCGGGGCGGCGGAATACGGCTTCCTCGCGCGCGAGATGGGCAGGAAGGTCGTCGAGCCGATCGGTCAGCTCCCGAATCGCCTCGCGCGAGACCTCCACCTCATGGCCGGTCACGGCCTCGATCAGCGCCTCACGTTCGCAATAGCCTTGCGCCTCGCCGCGCCAGCGCCTGTGCCTGACCTCGGGGTCGTTGTCGTGGGACTTGCCCGCCCGCGTCAGCTTGTTGACACCGGCCATGCGGGACGCATTGCCGAGAGACGGAATACCCAGTTCCCCGGCCCGAGCCATGATCGCCTTGCGCCGCTTCGACCAGAAGGCCTGCAGGTCCTCGGGCATCCCCTCGATACGGGTGAACTCGGCATTGGAGCCATATCGCTCGATCCGCACCCCAAAACCCTGTTGCAGGTCCCAGGCCATGTAGGCGCGGAAGAGCGCACCAGTGGCTTTCTTCCAGCTGTAGACCGGATACTGGTGGTGCGCACGCCACCTGCCGTCTTCGCGGGTTCTGGCGGCGTTGAAGATCGTGCAGTGCACGTGAAGCTGGGGGTCGTTCTCGCGGCTGGTGCCGTGGACGAAGGTGGCGCCCATCAGGTCGGCTTCGACGGCACGGCTGACACCGTTGGCAGACACACGGGTATAGCTGCAGTAGCGCAGCACCGAGTCTTCGAGCGCCGCCCTGGCGGCGGAGACCGCCATGGCCTCGATATTCTGGCGCATCTCCACATCGGCAATGGCCCAGAGCGACGAGATGCTCTTGTCGACGGAGAAGGTCAGGTCCACGCCGGGGGAGCGGTCCGGGCTGCCGGCCCTCTGCACCAGCTTGCCGGATCCGTCGGGCGCAAAGCCGTTGTAGAGGCGGCGGAACTCGCCCGAGTCCACCTTGGCCCCGTCGTCCAGACCGAAGAGGCCCCTGGGGTTGAACCAGGCGCCGTCGGGCTCCTCTCCCGCCGTGTAGTACTCGTTGGGATGGCGGTAGGAGCGCTGGCTCTCCAGGTAGTACTCGGCGGACGCCATCTGGCCGATGGTGGCTACCACGGCGTGACCCTCACGGCGTTCGGAATGGCGCAATCACCAAGCCGGCGGTGTTCATCCTCTTCCGCACGGTCGTGCTCTCCGGATGCCAGAGCAATGCCTTGATATGCGGGCATGTTCCACACCGATTGAGGTCGAGAGACCGAAGAGACGAAAGAGAGTACCGCTCCGGCACCGATCCCGCAAGCGTCAGCTTGCACAGGTGTGCGAAGTCACATACACGCAACGCGGATGGACGAACAGCGAATTCCGCGTACCGCACCATCTTTTTCTTGTGGCTGGCGCTCCAGACTCCTTGGTTGGGGTCTTAGCTCGGCGCGGGCGCGACGTCCGCCTTGACATGAGCGAGGCTTCGGGCAATTCTGCGTAACTGGCTGGAATCATTGCGGGAAGATGAGGAGGGTCGCATGGTCGCGAGACGCTTCAACGAATCGGATATCGACTTCGAGGCCATCGATGCGGACCTGGCGAAGCTGGGGCCGCCGAAACTAACGCTCAAGGATGTGCTCGACCGCTTGCGAGAGCGCATGCTCGAGCAGCGTGCAAGGGGCGTGACCGTAGCGCAGATGCACGAGGTGCTGAAGGCGCGGGGCATCGAGCTGGGAGAGCGCAGTCTGAGGGCTTTCCTCGACAAGGGGGAGCTGCCGGGCCGAAAGGCTGCGAAGGCGGCGGCGCAGATGATGGACTCGGAGTCAGGTAAGGACGCGTTCTGAGCGAGGGGCGGGCGAAGACGCGAAGCGTCGAACGGAATGCGCGCGGAGTCCTTGCGGCGACGCGGAGCGTCGAGCCCGGGATGGCGATGCGTCGTGCGAAGCACGGCGAGCCGTCGTGGGCGTCTGGCACGCCTTGATATATAGGGGGAGCAGGCGAGCGCTCGGCGGTGCCGCGTATGCGGCGAGCCGGGCGCGAGGCTGCGGCGGCGGAAGATGGGACCGGGGTGGCGCTCATGTGGAGCGCGAGCGGTGTGCGAAGCCGCGAATGCAAGCGCGCCGCGATGCGCGACGGCGACACGGCGCAAGGAAAGACGGCCGATCCCTCGCCGAGGCGAAGGACCGGCCGTGGCAGTTGAGACGGGCGCCGCCTATGCGATGGCGGTCATCACGGTGATCCCCATCTGCCGGGCCTTGTCCACCAGGTTGCCTGTGACCCCGCTGCCGGGGAAGGCGATGACGCCCTTGGGCAGCAGGTCGAGTAGCGCGTCGTTGCGCCTGAAGGGCGCTGCGCGTCCGTGCGCCTTCCAGTCCGGGCGGACGATCAGCTGGTGCACGCCTCTGGCCTCTGCCCACTTCGCCGCCACCGTCTCGATGCCGGGGGCGCCGCCGTGGACGAGCACGATGTCGCTGTGCTTCTCGTGGGTGCGGTCGAGGACGCTCCAGACGGCGGCGGGGTCCGCGACCTCCTTGCCGCCCGTCACCGCCACCAGGGTGCCCTGCGGCAGGTGGGCGCGCATCTCGCTCTCCTTGCGGGCGCGTCTGTAATCCCGGGCGTCGATGGCTGCCGAAGTGAGCGTTCCGGTCTTCGAGGTATGCGATCCGTTGCGGGGTCGCCAGACATCGTTGGTCTCGGCGAGGTAGGCATCGGCTGCGGTATCGCGCAGCCTCTCGAAGGCGTCGCGGCGGTCGCCGAGGTTCTGCGCGCGGGCCGTGAGGAGCTGCAACTCCCACGCCTTCACCTCGGTCCCGTCCTGGGCGGTCTCGAGGTCCTTCATCTCCGGGGTGATCCTGTCGACGGCCCTGTCGAGGCGGCCCACTTGCGCGTGGAAGCAGTTGACGATGCTCCACATGAGCGCCTCGCGCTCGTCGGCCATCTGTGTGCCCTCCACGGTGATGCCGTCCACCATGATGCGGATGGCCTCGTTGAGCGCCCCGGTGGCGTCGTCTTCGTCCCAGACTTCCCTGCTGTCGATCTCGCCGCGCTCGGGCGAAGCGCCGTAGAGTGCGATGTTCTCGCAGATGGCTGCGGTCTGTGAAGCGGTTGCGGTGTCCTGGCGCGTGTCGATCATGTCGATCTCCCTTGTTCATCCTCCGGGGCGGTATGTCCCGTCGTGATGTGTTGTTGGGACACGCGCCCGCAGCGGAAGCACCTGGTCCTAGAGGCTCTTGGGGCGGGGTGGTGCGGAAAGTTTCGGAGTGGTGCGGAAGATCGCGCCGGCTGTGGCCTGGGAGGTCCGGCGCGCCCCCTTGGTGTCTGGCCGCGTTTTCAGGAGGCCTTCTTCATGACAGCGAGCGCCGGGCCGACGCGCCGGCCCCGCGCCAAGGGGCCGGTGCGCTACAGGCGAGGCTGTGGGGCGTTCTCGCGAGCGATCTTCACGGTCCGAAACTTTCACGGCCCGCCCTTAGAGCGTCTTGGACCAGGGCGTAGGGAGCGGAGCGAGCGGAGCACCCGTCAGGGTTGCTGGAGCGAGGACGCGTGGCACAATGACACATCACGACGGGGTACGACCTCCCTCTCAACACGCACGGCTCCCCTCTTTCTTTGGTTGTTGCCGGCCTCTGTTTCAGAGCGATGGTGAGGGGACAGCAGGCTCTGGCCCGTCTGCACAAAGAAAGGGGCGGCCTGCCGTCGAAGGATGACGGAGGGCCGTCCCCCAGGGACAAGGGAGGAGAGAGAGGACGCGGCGTCAGGGCCGCTCGATCATCGCCGGGTGCACCGGCGGCGGTGTCCATGGAACCAGATTGCGGTCAACCATCATGCGCGCGACGGCCGGCTTGACGGCATCGCGGTCGTCGACCAGCTTGGGGCCCCGGCGGTCATCGAAAAGGTGCAGCGCATAGTAGAACCGGCCCGGCACCGGGCTGGCGATATCGGGGCGCCTGGTGACGGTGCCCACCGTCTGATCGAAGACGACGATGTCGCACACGTCGTCGAGGCGAGGGCGGAAGCGGATGTCGCTGATCGAGAAGTCGCAGCTCGACATGGCGTGTCTCCGGGGAGGCACCGGGAGCGCGGCCGCGCCCGTCAGGGCGGCGCACCGCGTCCCGGTCAATGAGAAGAGAAGGGCCGGTCCCGAAACCCTGGGGAAGGGTGGGACCGGCCCGGAGACGGGAGGGAGGTGCCCGTCTAGAAGGGAATCGCCGAGCCAGCTTCGGCGGCATCGGAAGCGGCCGCCGCCTCACCGTTGGATGCCTTGGCAGCAGTGCCGTTGGTGGACGCCGGGCGCTCCAGGAATTGGATCCGAGAGCCCGGAACGAGGATGATCTCGGTCGAGTAGCGGTCGGAGTCCTCGCCGTCCTTGCGCCACTTCCTGGTCTGCAGCTTGCCGGCGACATAGACGAGGCGGCCCTTCTTCGCGTGCTTCTCCAGCATGTCGACCAGGCCGCCCTGGAAGGTCACGACGCGGTGCCATTCCGTCCGATCGATGCGTTCGCCGGATTGGCGATCCAGATACCCCTCGTCGGTCGCCACCGACATATTGGCGACGCGCCCGCCGGAGGTCAGGTTGCTGATGACGACGTCGGCGCCCAGGCGCCCGATGATCTGCGCGGAGTTGAGTCCGAAAGACATGGTTCGTCTCCTAAGGTTCCAGGTTTCTGACGATGGGTGACGAGCGGGCCGGGGGACACTCTCTCGACCCCCTCCCTGCTCACCCTCTTCAAGCCTTCCTCGAACTCCCCTCTGCCGCCTGCCACGACGGGAAGGGGGCAGGCGCGGACCTCGCCAACCGCACGGACGCCCGCGCAGGATGCCGCGAAGGCTGACAGCCGCCGGATGCGGAAGGCGCGGCGCCGGGATCGGAAGAAGGGGTGGCAAAGATCGCACCCTCGCGGCGCGAAGCGCTGCACACGAACACGGGGTGGGGCGCGGTCTCGGTAAGCGATCCCGATTCCCCCCCAGCAGCAGCCCCGTCACCCCGAACTGACCCGATGCCCCGCCCGGCTATGGTGCCTGCAACCCGGAGGACGGATCAGCCATGGCGACGGTGACCAGAGCCGATCTGGCGGCGGCGGTGCAAGGCGAGACCGGCCTGTCGCAGCACGATGCGCCAGAACTCGTGGACGGCGTGATCGAGACCATCGCAGACCGGGTGGCGGCAGGGGAGCCGGTCGGGATCTCCGGCTTCGGCGCCTTCGACGTGCGCGACAAGAGCGCGAGGATGGGCCGCAATCCGAAGACCGGCGAAGCGGCGCTGATCGCTCCACGCCGGGTGGTGGCGTTCCGGGCGTCCGCGAAACTGAAGAAGCGCGTGATGGCGGGGATGGCCGGCGCGGAGGACGGCGCGCAGGCCGCCGCCAGCGGCGAAGCTGTATAATTGCCCGGAGCTTCGATTCGGATGACGGAACCGGGACAATGGATGGAACTTCATCGGGCGGGATCGACGAGAGCGCGTTGACGAAGGGGCAGTTGCGCAAGCTTCGCGCGCTGCGCAAGTCGGTTGGCGACGGGATCGCGGAGCGCGCTTTTGCGGAGTGGCTGGCTTCGCAGCCGGGTTCGGCGGCGAAGGCGGACGCGAACGCGGCGACGATCGTCGACACGCTGTGGCCGCTCGTTCAGCAGGGTACCCTGGCGATCCCGCGCGGCGGCTATCTTGTCAGGCGTGGACGGGGCCGCATTATCGTGGAGGCGGCGAAGCGGTAGAGGGCTGGATTATCCGTCGGGTTCCGGACGCCGTCCTGCTGCTGTCAGATCCTCGGCGGTGCGGACCCTGCGGATGCGCGGGAGCCGGTTTCGAGTCCCGGCTCCCGCGCGCTTCCCTGAGCGGCGCGACGGGTGGGGCGGCAGCCTGCCGTCAGGATGCGAGGCCGGCGGCTACCACGACGTCAGCACGGTCATGGGGGAGGCGTCGGTGACGATTTCGACGTCCTCGGGACCGAGCCTGGCGAACGCGAGGCACGCCGCCACTTCGGCGTGATTGTCGTAGGTCCCGTGATCGCGGCTCGTTACGATCTCGATGACGGTGTACCGGGTCGCCGTCACGGGCAGCCCGCGATGCTCCGCCGAGCGCATCCGGGACCGGCGGGCGCACGCCTCGCATGCCGCGGCGGCGCCCGACCAGGCGCCGCACTTTTCACAAAGGTTCCTGGCGCGACGGCGGGCGTAGCGCTTGCGGTCCCGGGCGTTCTTTCGCTCGCGCGGCGTCCGCGCGGCCTCCTTGGCCGCGCAAGGGCGGCAGCGCGAGGCGCCCGCCGGCGCCGTGCCGCGGCAGCGCACGCAGCAACCGGCGGCGCGGCGCTCTTCGTAGATCTCCCGCTCGCGGACGCGTCTCGCCTCGCCGCAAGCTCCGCACACCGCGGCGCCCTCGGCGGCGGGCTGGCGGCCGCATATCGTGCAGGTCCCCGCCTCGCGCCTGGCGCGGTGGCGATCCTTGCCCCGATCGCGGCTGTCACGCCGGCGGGTCTCCACGCAGCGGCCGCCGTAGAGCTTCCCGGCTGCCTTGCCCGCAGCATAGCGGGCGCGCTCGGCCCTGCGTTTCTTCTCGCCGCACTCGGCGCATAGCCGGCGTTCGGGCGCCACCGGGCGCACACCGCATCTGGGGCACAGGCCGCGCGCGATCCGCTCGGCAGCCCGCCGGCGGTGGCGTTCGCGATCGAGCGCGCGGCCCTTGTCGGGATCGGCATAGGACATGATCGGCGAGCCTTGCTGCAAGGGTCGGGTCGGACGAAGGGCGTCGGCCGGAGCGCCCCGCCGGGGACGCCCCGGCCCAGCCGGTGTCACCGATGCTTGCCGCTGGCGAATAGGCCCGTCGCCAAGTCTCCGTACATCTGCACGCCGCCGGCGAGCTCGACGCCGGTGGCCACGATAATCTCGTCGCGCTCGGGCCGAAGCCGCTGAACGGCGCGCAGGCTCATCACCTTCCGCGCCTCCTTGCGCGCGCTCTTGGATCCCTTGCCCGGCCGCCAGGGCCGGATCTGGCCCTGGTAATCCGACTTGTACCTCTCGACGACGTAGCGCGCGTCGTCGAGACCGCGTCCGAAGAAGTGGGTGAGAAAGGTCCGGGCGCTCCCCTGGATGCCGCCTGATGTCCGCATGATACCGCCTCCCGCGGGCTGGTTGGTGGAAGCGGCGGGACGGCCCCTCTCCGCGAGCCCGCCCCCGCCGCGCCCCGTCCCGGCCAGCCTCTCGCTCTTATGGAAGCGCAAGCGGCGGGTCGCCGCGAATAACGGACGGTGTGGAGTCGGCGGATGTCGTCTCCATTCGCGTATGGAACCACGGCGGGGACGGCGCCAACACGGCCTGGGACGGCACGGTCGCGGCGGTGACTTACGCCGAACAGTACTTCGCCGGCACGACCACGCCGCCACCGACCCCCGACCCGGAGATCACGATCGCAGCCGGGTCCGGCGTGACCGAGGGCGCGGGCGCGACCTTCACGGTGAGTGCGGACCGGGCGCCGGATGCGGACCTCGCGGTGACGCTGAACGTCGCGGAGGCGCAGGGCAGCGACTTCGTGGCCGCGTCCGACGAGGGTGCGCGGACGGTGACTATCCTTGCCGGCGAGACGACGGCCACGCTCACCGTGGCGACGGACAATGACGATGTGGACGAGCCCGACGGCTCGGTGACGGCGACGGTGCAGGCCGGCACGGGCTACACGGTCGGCGCGGCGTCCTCCGGCACCGTCGCCATAGCGGACGACGACGAGCCGGTGACGCCGGTCGTCGACAACACGCTGCCCGCCGCCCATCCGGTGATGAAGCACGCGGCCGTGGTCAAGCGGTTCTACGACCGGATCACGGCCAGCGGCCAGCACGGCGACGGCGCGGCCGGCGGCTGGAACAAGCGCTTCCTGAAGGCGATGGGGCATCCGGACTATGTCGACTACCCGCAGGCCGCGGTGACGGTGGCGGATGCGACGAAGCTGTGGAACCACGGCGGTCCCGGCGCCAATACGGCCTGGGACGGCACGGTCGCGGCGGTGACCTATGCCGAGCAGTATTTCGCCGGGCAGGTAACGACGGAGGAACAGAACACCCCCGATCCGGCGCCCGTGCCGGAGATCGCGATCGCGGCAGGGGCCGGCGTCACGGAGGGCGGCGACGCCACCTTCACGCTGACGGCAACCCCGCCGCCTGCTGCGGCGCTGGAGGTGACCGTGACGATTGCCGCGAGCGGCGATTACGGCATTACCGCCGGCGAGCGGACGGTGACGATACCGACGACCGGCACCTATACACTGACACTGGCGACAACGGGCGACGAGATGGACGAGCCGAACGGCTCGGTGACCGCGACGGTGGACGCCGGCAGCGGCTACACGGTCGGCACGGCTTCCACCGGAACGGTCGCCATCGCGGACGACGACCTGCCGCCGCCGGCGGTCTCGGTCGCGGCGGGCGCCGGCGTCATCGAGGGCGGCGATGCGGTCTTCACGGTGACGGCGGACCAGGCACCGGATGCCAACCTCTCTGTGGCGCTCACGGTCTCGGAGGCCGCGGGCAGCGACTTCGTGGCCGCGGCCGACGAGGGCGCGAAGACGGTGACCATCCTGGCCGGCCAGACTTCGGCCGCGCTTACCGTGAAGACGGAGGACGACAGGGCGGACGAGCCCGACGGCTCGGTGACCGCGACACTGGCAGCCGGCAGCGGCTACACCGTGGCTTCGTCTCCGCAGGACGCGGCCTCGGTTGCGGTGGCCGACAATGACGCGGCGGGCGCCTTGCCGGTGCTCTCCGTGGAGAGCAAGTCGGTGCAGGAAGGCGACAGGAAGGTGACGTTGTGGGCCACCATCGACCCGTTGCCGTCGAAGGCGGATTCCCCGGAGCTCCACAGGACGACCCGGCTGAAGCTCCGCACCATCGAGGGCACGGCGTGGGACGGTGTCGACTATGTCGGCATTCCCGCCTATTTCGGGATCACGGAGGCGTGCAATTTCCACACCACCCTGGCGCCGAACGGGAAGCACGGGTGCCGGATCGACGAGGTGACGATTCTGGACGACTCCCATGACGACGGCGGGGAGACCTTCCAGCTCGAGGTCGGGTTCGCGGACAGCGAGCCGGCGCCGTTGCGCAGTCTGGGCGCGGCGCGCGGGACGATCACCATCGAGAACTCGGACCCGCTTCCGGGTGCGTATCTGGCGCGCTTCGGTCGCACGGTTGCGGAGCAGGCGCTGGACGGCATTGCCGGGCGCATGTCGGCGTCGCGCGCGCCGGGCATGCAGGGCACGGTCGCCGGGCAGGCGCTGAGCTTCGACCCGGCCAGCGGCCCCGATGGTTCCGGGGCGGCGAACGACCATGCGGGCATGGTCGGTGGCGCCGGTCTCTCCGACAACGGCCTGGGAACGGCGTTCCCCGGATCGGTGTCCGGGGCAGCCGGGACGGGCCTGCTGCTGGCGTTGTCCGAGTTCGACACCCCCGCCGACCGCTTCGGCGGCGGCCACGGACCGGATGACGTGTACGGGCTGGGCGAGTCCCGAACGATGACGGTGCGCGACGCACTGCTCGGATCGAGCTTCTCGCTGACCGGCGGGAAGGACGGCGCGGGCGGTAGCCTCGCCTTCTGGGGCCGCGCCTCGCAGGGCAACTTCGACGGCGCCGAGCGGGGCGACGGCACCGACATCACCCTAGACGGCACGGTGACCACCGGCATGCTGGGTGCGGACTATGCAAGGGGCAACTGGCTGGTCGGGCTTGCGCTGACCCAGAGCTCGTCCGAGGGCAGCTATGCCGCCATGACCGACGTTGGCGTCGATCCCCCCTGTCTCCCGGTGGACGGCGAGACGCCGGTGCGGTGCGACGGCGCGGTGCGTGCGGGCGACGGCGATGTGGATGCGTCGCTGACGGCGGCGATCCCCTATGCGGCGTTGCAGGCATCGGAGCGTCTCAAGCTCTGGGGCGCTGTGGGCCACGGCACCGGCGAGGTGACGCTGAAGACGGCCATGGGCGAGGGCTACAGCGCGGACACGAGCTGGACCATGGCGGCGGCGGGGATGCGCAGCGACCTGCTGGCGCCGCCAATGGAGGGCTCCGGCCTGGCGCTGGCGCTCACCTCGGACGCGCTGTGGGCAAGCACGTCATCGGAGAAGACCCGCGACCTGGCGGCGTCGGACTCCGACGTGACCCGGCTGCGGCTGGGTCTGGAGGGCAGCTGGCGCATGGCGCTGGAGGGCGACGGCCATCTCACGCCCAAGCTGGAGGTCGGCGCGCGCCATGACGGCGGCGATGCCGAGACCGGCTTCGGGGTCGAGATCGGCGGCGGCATCGCCTGGGTGGATCCTTCGCTCGGCCTTTCGCTCGACGTCTCGGGCCGCACGCTGCTGGCGCACGAGAACGACGACCTGAATGACCGGGGTATCTCGGCGGCACTGGCCTTCGATCCCGCGCCGGCGACGCAGCGGGGGCCGTCGTTCAGCCTCCGCCAGGACTTCGGCGGGCAGGCGCAGGGTGGGCTCGACGCGCTGTTCGCCACGGCACCGCTGGAGGAGCGCACGGGGAGCGAGACCGCGAGCCGCTGGGCGCTGGAGGCGGCATACGGCTTCCCGGCCTTCGGCGAACGCTTCACCGGCAGTCCGCATGTCGGGTTCGGGCTCTCCGCAGGTGCGCGCGATTACAGCCTCGGCTGGCGGCTCTCTCCGGCGGCCAACGCCCCCGGTGTCTCCCTCGGGGTGAAGGCCGCGCGCCGGGAGAGCGAGACCGCGCGGCCCGAGCACACCGTCGGGTTCGAGGCTATCGTCCGCTGGTAGAGGAGCGCCGGGAGCGCTCCGGTGACCGCCGTGCTCGCTTTTGCCGGCGCGGTCATTGCGTGGCGCATTCTCAGGTGCGATCCGGACTTCTGCAATGAGTGGCTGGACGCGGTGGAGCGCACCGGCTGCCCCGAGGGCCAGCCCATCCCCATACGCGATCAGACCGAGGCCGATCTCGAGGCCGCGCCCTGGGGTCTGCTGGCATGGCAGGACCCCTTCACGGACGAAGGCCCGGCCTCGCCCTTCTGGGCGGACGCGCCGATGGCGGAGGGGAAGCAGGCGGGCGGCGGCATGCCGCCCTTCGCAGAGCTGGTGCGCAGCCAGAAGGGCAGCATCTCGGGCCTTCTGCTCCTGGACGGCGCGCTGATCCTCAAGGTGGAGCGGAAGGGCGCGGCAGGCCAGGTGCGGATCGAGGACGGGGCCTCCTTCGATCCGGCCGGCAGCCTCGGCCTCTTCCTGCCCTGGGGCGATGACCACATGGAGCGGGCGCTGGCGCGCGCGGGCGACATTCGCGCGGTGGTGGCCGGGGAGGGCATCGAAGACCGCCCCTTCCCCCCGAAATCGAGGACGAGCTGGTGCTCGCCCTCGAGGGCGACCTCTCGGGGAGGTCGGCGCGGCTGATCGCGATCGGCCTGTTCGGGGCGTCCTGGATCGCGGACGCCTGGCACAACGGGGCGGCGGAGCGGGGCACGGCGCGCCGGCGGATAGAGAAGGCCCGCAGCCTTCTGAAGAGCGGCTACCTCGACCTGGTGACGGGGCGCGCCAAGCCCTGGCGCACGGCGCGCACTTCCTCCAAGAGAGCCAGGGCGGCGGCGAAGGCCACAGCGGCCACGCCGCCTCTCGATCCCGACTGGTTTCCTGACACCCGGGAGGGCCGGCACGAGGCTGCCGCCCCGGACGGCGCGCGCTACGTCGATACGAGGGCTGCGGCCCGCCGCGTGGGCCTGAGCGAGAGCACGATGCGCAGGATGCGCAGGGAAGACCGGGGCCCACCCTACGTCAGGAAGGGGCGCCGGGTGCTCTACGACGTGCGCGACCTCGACGCATGGATGGAGGCGGGCAAGTAGAGCTCTGCCGGGGAGATCCGCCCCATTCCGGCCAGACTCTTTGGGCAGGGTGTGGGGCTGACCGGAATGGAGGCCAAATGAGGACATCCATGCAATGGGATACTGAAGAGGTTGGCTGTCACTCCCGGCGCCTATGATAAAGCCTTCCCCGCCATGCCTAGGGTGAAGGGCGCGGCCGGCGTTCTGGCCGATGGCATGCCCCGCTTTCATGTCGCGCGTCATCCTGCGGTGGAAGCGGAAGCGCTGAATTGCGTCATGGTCGAAGCCCACTCTATTGATTTGCCCCTAGATCGGAGGCTGATCGGCGACGTTACGCATTGATATGAGGCAAGTCCGTCTAAGCTTCTGAGGTGGCTGGCAGGCGCGGGGTCGCGGCGACGAGCCTCGCGGTGTACGCGTGCTGGGGCGCGTCGAGCACCCGCTCGGTATCGCCGACCTCGACGATGGTGCCCTTCTCCATGACCGCCACTCTATCGGTCGCGAAGCGGACGACATCGAGATCGTGGGTGATGAAGAGACACGAGAAGCCGTCGCGCGCCTGCAGTTCGACCAGCAAGTTGAGGATTTGGGCCTGCACCGAGACGTCGAGCGACGAGGACGGCTCATCCAGGATGATCAGGAGCGGCCGCGTGGCGATGGCGCGCGCGATGGCTACCCGCTGCGCCTGCCCGCCGGAGAGCGCGCCGACCCGGCGGCGCAGGTAGGCGTCCCCCAGGCCCACATCCTCCAGGAGCTCAAGAATCCTGACGCCGAGGGCGCCCCGGGCCATGCGCTCCCTGGCCAGCATGGGCTCGGCAACGATCGCCTCGACGGTCATGGTCGGGTTCAGCGAGAGGAAGGGGTTCTGGTAGACGACGGTCATGTCGCGCCGCCAGTGCTTGAGTGCACGCCTACCGAGACCTGCGGGATCGACGCCATCCAGCCGCACGGTCCCGCTGTCGGGCCGGAGCATGCCCATGATGCAGCGTGCCAGCGTCGTCTTGCCGCTCCCGGATTCGCCCACGAGGCCAAGGACTTCTCCGCTTTCAATGCTCAGGGAGACATCGCGGAGCACGGCGAGTCGGCGTCTCCGCAGGAAGCCGCCCGGCAGGTCGAACGACTTGTTCAGGCTCTCGACATCAAGCCGCATCGGTTCCTCCTGCAGGACCGGGCTCAGCAGCCTCCTCGCCCGTCGGAATCCGCATGCCCCGGCAGTACTGCCCGGGAAGGGCGGCGAGGAGGGCCTGCGTATAGGGATGCCCGGGCGCCCTGAACAGCGCGTCGACGGAACCGCTTTCGGCAATGCGGCCGTGCCGCATGACACTCGCCCGGTCACAGAAGTTGGAGAGAAGCACGAGGTCGTGGGTGATGAAGATGATCGTCAACCCGTGGCGCGCGCGCAGCGCCGACAGCAGGTTCAGGAGCTGGGCCTGGACGGTCACGTCGAGGGCGGTCGTCGCCTCGTCCGCAATAAGGAGATCGGCACCGGCACCGAGCGCCATGGCGATCAGCGCCCTCTGCTGCATGCCGCCCGACATCTGGTGAGGGTAGAGCGTCATCGCGCGCTCGGGATCGGGCAGGCCGACATCCTCCAGCAGTTGCGTCGCGCGCGCGGTCCTCTGCCCTCGGCGCAGGCTCGTGTGGGCGCAGAGCACGCGATCCATCTGGTATCGAATCCTGTAGACCGGATTGAGGGCGGCGGCCGGATCCTGGGGGATCATGGCGATGCGGGCGCCCCGTATGGCACGCCAATCGGCGCGCAGCAGGTCGACGCCGTCGAATTCCAACCGGTTGGCGGCGACCTCGGCCGAGGGCGGCAGCAGGCCCAGTAGCGTCAGGCAGGTCATCGTCTTGCCCGAGCCGCTCTCGCCCGCGAGGCCGTGGATCTCGCCCTTGTCTACGGTGAGGGTGACACCCCGCACCGCATGAATGGATCCGCGCCCACTACCGATATGGACGTGCAGGTTGTCGACGTGGACGTAGCGCATCACCCGCTCCCGGTCCCGGAGAGGCGGCGAAGACTGTCGCCGAGGACGCTGAATGCGAGCGCAACCGCCACGATGGCGAGCCCCGGAAACACCACGTACCACCAGCGA
The DNA here is from genome assembly GCA_965207055.1 of Alphaproteobacteria bacterium. Taxonomy (GTDB): domain Bacteria; phylum Pseudomonadota; class Alphaproteobacteria; order UBA828; family UBA828; genus WTGU01. Next base: position 744,567 of record CBDBLP010000003.1, read on the forward strand.
TCCGGGAAATAGACGCGCCCGGCGTTCACCATCTCGCCCCAGTCCGGCGTCGGCGGCGGCATGCCGAGGCCGAGGAAAGAGAGCGCAGATGCGGTGATGATGGCGAGGCCCACGTCGAGGGTGGCCTGCACGGTAACCGGCGCCACCACGAAGGGAAGCAGGTGCCGGCGCATCACCGTGAAATCTCCCACACCCATGAAGCTGGCAGCCTCGACGAAGGGGCGCTGTTTCAGCGAGACCGCCTGCCCGCGCGCGATCCGGGCATACCAGGGCCACCAGCCGAGTGAGATCGCGGCCACCATGTTGAAGAAGCCGGGCCCGAGCAGCGCGCCGAAGAAGATCGCCAGCAGCAGCGGCGGAAAGGCCAGGAACACGTCGGTGACCCGCATCACCGCCTCGTCCACCCAGCCGCCGTAGTAGCCGGCCACGATGCCGAGCGGCGTGCCGACCGCAACCGCCATGCCGACGACCACGAGGGCGATCGAGAGCGACACCCGCCCACCGAACAGAATGCGGGCCCAGAGATCGCGCCCCTGGTGATCGGTGCCCAGAAGGTGCGCGGCAGACGGCGCTTGCAGCTTGTCGGCGAGGTTGGGTGCGCCCCGGCCCTCGGCCACGTGGTCGGTGAGCCAGGGCGCGAGGACTACGGCCACGACGATGAGCACGATCGCCAGCAGGCTGAATGCCCCCGCGGGCTCGCGCACGACGAACCTGAGCGCTGCGTACATGCTGGCACCGGCGCTGCCGCGCATCCAGGTCCAGTCCGTCATGTCAGCTCGATGCGGGGATCGATCGCCGCCTGAACCAGATCGACGGCGAGATTGATCAGGACATAGAACACGGTGCCGATAAGCGTGACCGCCATGATGACGGGGAAGTCCACGGAGAGAATGGCGTCGGTGACGTAGCGCCCGAGGCCGGGCCAAGCGAAGACGACTTCTACCAGGACCGCACCAGTCAGCGAGAACGCGAACGTGAGGCCGAGGACCGTGAGCGTCGGGCTCAGGGCATTGAGCAGCGCAAGGCGAAACAGGATCGTCCCCTCCCGGACGCCGAGCGCGCGGGCGGCGAGGATGTAGCGCTGGCCCATCACCTCTCCGAGCGAGCTCCGGGTCATGCGGATGGCGAGGCCGAGCGGATAAAGGGCGAGCGTCGCAGCGGGGAGAACAAGGTGAACGAGCGCATCGCCGAACGCCCGCCAGTTGCCGGTCACGAGCGCATCGATGGTGTGAAACCCCGTGATTCTCTCGATCGGGTGGAGAAGGAACACCTCACGCGACAACCGCCCCGAAAGCGGCAGGAGGCCGAGCTGGTTGAAGAAGATCAGTTGCAAGATCATTGCCAGCCAGAAGATGGGTAGCGAGGCCGTGGCGATGGCAAGGATGCGGGTGCTCTGATCGAAGGGACGGCCCGGTCGCAGAGCGGCGATGGCGCCCAACGGAATGCCGAGCAGAACCGCGATCGCCATGGCGCCGACGATCAGCTCCAGCGTGGCCGGCAAGAAGCGCTCGATGTCGTCGCTGATGGCGCGGCGGCTGCGGAAGGAGACCCCGAAGTCTCCGCTCAACGCATCCCGGACATAGTAGGCGTACTGAAGGTGGAGCGGCCGGTCGAGCTGGAGTTTCGCGCGCGCAAGCTCCAGCTGCTCCTGACTAGGCCTGGGCCCGGCGAACAGCGCGGCCGGGTCCGAGGGAATGAGCCGCGAGGCACAGAAGACCAGCACCGACACGCTGATCAGCACGAAAGCCGCGCTGATCAGGCGCCGGATCAGGTAACGCAGACTTGGCATCCCCAACGGGGAAGCCGCGCCCGGTGCGAACGCCCCGGGCCGGTCAGGGAGACGCTAGAGGCGCAGATCTCGCAGAAAGACCACATGGGAATAGGCCGGGTTGTCCAGGTAGCCCTTGATGCCCTCCCGCACGCCGTGGATGCTTTCCTGATCGAACAGGAAGAGCGAAACGGCGTCCTCGGTCAAGAGGTCGCTGGCCTGCGAGAACTCCCTGAGGGCTGTCTCGCGGTCGGTCAGGAGCTTGAGGTTGGCGCCATCGATCAGCGCATCGAATTCAGGGTTCGAATAGTACGCGAGGTTGAAGAACGGCTCGTCCTCGGTGCGGTACAGGCTGGCGAGAAAATCGTAGGGCGTGATGTAGGTCGGCCACCAGTACATCAGGAAAAGGCCCTGGGCGTTCTCGGCGTCGCTCTTGGCGAGCTCCCACTGCGCCTCCCACGACATAGGCTGGATATTGAGCGTGACACCGATCTTCGCCAATTCCGCCTTGTAGAGTTCAGTGGCCTTTGCGCCGGCGGAAATCCCGGAGGTGTAGGTGGCCGTCACTTCGAAGCCGCCGTCCGGATGTCCCGCTTCGGCAAGCAGCGCGCGGGCGCGGTCGAGATCGTGTGCATAGCGGACGCCGCTCTCGGCCTTTCCGCCCATGGTCTCGGGAACCGGGCCGAAGGCCTGGGTGGCGGTTCCGCTCATGGCGAGGGTGACGTAGTCCTCGTAGGGGAAGGCGTAGGAGAGCGCCTGGCGAACCCTCACATCATCCAGCGGCGCAAGCCTGGTATTGAAGTGCCCTGCATAGTTGATGTAGCTCGGGGCGCGATCGATGCGCACGCCCGGGGCGGCGTCGATGCTCTCGAGATTGTCCACTTCGAGATCCGTGGTCCAGTCGACTTGTCCGGCGAGCAGCATTTGCTCGCGCAGGACGGAGTCCTCCACGACCTCGAACACGGCGATGTCGACATGCTCGTCGGCCCAACCGCCCCAGTAACCGTCGAAGCGTTCAAGCACGGTCCGCTCTCCCGGCTGGTGCTGCCGGATCACGTAGGGGCCCGTCCCTGCCACATTGCCGGCGTTGAACCAGTCCGCCCCCTTTTCGCCGACCGCCGGGCTCATGATCCACGCAGCGTAAGTGGAGGAGGCAATCAGGTCGACCGGCGCGGGATCGCTCGTCCCGATCACCACGGTGGAGTCGTCCAGCGCCTCGACGCTCTCCACCGATGACCAGATCCAGGAAAGCCCGCCGCCAATGCTCATGGTGCGTTCGAGCGAGAATTTCACTGCCTCCGCCGTGAACGGCGTGCCGTCATGGAAAGTGACGCCCTTGCGCAACGTGAACGTCCATTCCAGGCCGTCGTCTGAGGCGCTCCACGCTGTCGCCAGCCCCGGCGCCAGGTGTCCCTCGCCGTTCTCGTCCACGCGATACCACACAAGCGGCTCGTAGACGTTGGCCAGTAGGGCGTTCTCGTTCGACGAGGACGTGCTCGGGTCGAGGTCCGGGAACGACGTCGCGTAGGCCGCCGAGAATACCTGCTTCGTTTCTTCGGCGGTGCTGCCAGCGGCGCCGAGTGACGCCGCCATCAGGAACACCGCTGTTGCGGTAAGAACTGTTCTGATCTTCATGTCTTTCTCCCTTGTCGAGCGTCAGCCGGTGGGCGCCCCGACCGGTTGCGGCCGGACGTACTCGCCCACCGGGGCGAAGTCCTCGCCATAGCCAAACGCGCCGGGTCCCACGACCGCCAGCGCCTGCGCCGTCCGCAGGATCGGCGCACACGGGATGCCGACCACGGAGACCCGCTGGCCGTAGCGCAACTCCTCCGTGGATATCGGCCGCCCGGTATCGCTCTCCAGCGCGGATATCAGGTCGGGAACCGTCGCGACGGGCGCGCCCTCACGCCGTGCGATCAGGTTCTCGTTTTGGAACTCGACATCGAGGCGTTCGCCGCTCGCCGCGCCCAGTCCCTGAACTCTGAAGCGCCCGCGAGCGAAGCCGCCGCCGGTGTCGCGCTCCAGGTCGCTGATCTTGCCTGCGAACAAGAGCGTGCCATTCTCGCTATCCAGCACCGCCGCCACAGGATCCGTCTTCTTCTGCCGCGCGGCCTGTATGGCAGCGCCGATCCGCCACGCCTGGCTGATCGAGTGCGGAATGCCGAAGGCCTTGATATGCCGGGCCTCGATCGGGGCGCTGGCCATGGCGGCGGTGCACCCCATGGCGACCGTCGCCGTCCTCACCAGCTTCTCGAACCAGCGGTCCGAGGCCACGGCCTCGAACATCAGCAGGTTGCCCTTGTCGTCAGCGAGAGCGGCGGGAAGCTGATTGACGCCGTGGATCGCCAGTGTCGTCATGTGCATTTCCGGGAACGCGCGGCCCATCGCGTCGCAGTCCACAACCGGCAGGCCGGCCATGGCAGCGGCGATCATCGGCTCCATCGCGTTGGCGCCGCCGATTTCGTCGGCCATCAGCGCGCGCGCCTTCACACCGCAGCGCTCCTCCACCGCACGCAGCGCCCTGTAGCACTCGTCGCCCGCGTCCGGCTTCTCGTAGCTCACTGTCGGCGCGCCGATGCCGCCGATGAGGACAACGGCATCATCCGCGCCAAGCTGGTCCGGCGCGATGACCTCGACACGTCGGCCCCGACGGAGCTGATCGCGCACCCGCAGGTAACCGTGGCGCGCGTTGCCGCCGCCGCCGGTTCCCAGCACGCCCGCCCCCAGCGCGACGGTCTCAACGTCGGCCTCGGAGAGACACCAGGCCGTCATCGGTCGAGCTCTCCCACCGCCTTGACCCGGATGCGCGTGGCGTTGCCGGGAAGATAGGCGAGCGGTGTCTCCTCGACATCGACGACGGTAATCGTGTCGCGCGCGGCCCCGTGAGCGGCCGCTCTTTCCATCGCCCTTTCCCGCGCCTCCGCCAGGGCGGCTTGCCTGCTGGTGCGTTCCAGCGACACGACCCTGTCGACCTCGCCCGAAACCTGGGCGATCGCCGCGCCTACGGCGTTGGCCGAGCTCGCCTGGGGAGGCCTGACGATGCCGGAAACGCCATGCAGCGTTTCGTCCGCAAGGATCGCGCCGCCCCCGACCAGCACCATCGGCAGTGCCGTGCCGGACACCGTGATCCGGTCGACCGCATCTTCGAGCATTGATCGCACCACCGCCGCAGCGCCTGAGACGAATGCCGGCTCGAGCGTGCCGGCCCTCTCCTTCAGGCCGATGTCCGCGCGACCCTGGGCGACCGCGATATCGGTGGCGGTAACCGTTCCGCCGCCGAACACCAGCGAATCCTTCAGCAGCGCGGGGCCCACCGAGTCCGGCCCTACCGCGATCCCGTCCCGGCCGTTCCTCACCCTGCTGCCCCCGCCGAGTCCGATCGAGACAACGTCCGGCATGCGAAGATTGGCAGTGACTCCGCCGATCTTGGTCTCGGCGGACGCTTCCCTGGGAAACCCGCCGGTCAGGATCCCCACATCGGTGGTGATACCGCCGATATCCATGACGAGCGCGTCCTGCAGTCCGGAGAGAAAGGCGGCGCCGCGCATGGAATTCGTCGGCCCGGCGGCGAAGGTGAGCACCGGGAAGCGTATGGCCTTGTCGGCGCTCATCAGCGTGCCGTCGTTCTGCGATACGAACAGCGGGCAGCGCAGCCCCAGGGCCGCTAGCCCCTCGCGATAGCGGGCAACCGCCCGACGGGCCATCGAGACAATGCCGGCGTTCAGTATGGCGGCGCTTTCCCGCTCCAGAAGTCCGAGACGGCCGATCTCGTGCGAGAGCGTCACGTCCGCGAGCGGCAGCGCCTCCAAGACGATCTCGCGCGCCCTCAGCTCCTGCGTCGGATCGACCGGCGAGAACACGCCGGTGACGGCGACCGTCTTGATTCCGAGCGAGCGGAGCGTGCGGCAGGTACCGCGCAATTCGGCCTCGTCGAGCGGTGCGATCTCGCTGCCGTCGAATTCGTTCCCGCCAGAGAGCAGCGCCGTGTGACCCTCCACCGCGTCCTGCAGATTGTCCGGCCAGTCGACTAACGGCGGAAGAGAGCGGGTCGCCCTGCCGCAGAGCCGAAGGATTCCGACCGGCTGCAAGCCGCACATCTGGACGGCGGCATTGAGGAACTGGGTGGTCCCGATCATGACCGAGGAGATGCCAGCGGGCTTAGCCCCGGCCGCGCGCAACGCCTCCCCGATTGCTGACACCAGGCCGGTGGTGACGTCAGGCGTGGTCGGCGACTTCGCCGTGGCCAGTACCTCGCCCTCCAGGACACAGGCTGCATCTGTGTTGACACCGCCGACGTCGACCCCGATCCTCACTCGTCGGACCCGGATGCCGTCCCGGACCGCTTGTCGAGTTTGGCGCGGAGTTCGTCCGCCGCCCGCAGGCGAAAGCCGTGGGACTTGATCACGGCAAGATGGGTGGTCACCTTGACGCCCATCACGCCGGGAATCCGGTCGATTACTTCGACCACTTCGAGTGCTGACTGTTGGTCGAAGACCAGAAGGCTGCAGTAAACGTCGTGCTCGCCGCCGCCGTAGGCCACCCACTCCACCTGCGGGAAGTCGACAAGAGACTCGGCCACACTCGCCATCAACCCGGACTCGGTATCGATGGCCACGTCCAGGTAGATTCCGCCCCTGGCCGAGGGGTCGGTGACGGTGGGGAAGAACAGAAGCCGCCGTTCGATCAGCGCGTTCAGGCGGTTCCGGACTGTCCGTTCGGAGACATTGCCGATCGTCGCGGCGATGTCTGCCGGCGACATCCGGCCGTTCAGCGCCATCGCCTCGACGATGGCTAGATCCATATCGTCGATCCCGTCCGACTTCTCGGATCGCGAACCCATTCGCCCACGATATTCCGATTGTGGAAACGAAGCAATCGATTATTGCCGTATACGGCAACCTCTCTCCGTGACTGCCCAGGTTGTTCATGGAGATGACTCCACTGTTGAAGTACCCTTGCCGGGCGGGCTTACGCGCACTTGACGCCGGCGATGAGCCGATCCGATGGGCAGCTGAGGGCTTCGATGATGACCGCCGATCCGGAACCAGGTCTCGTCCATGTGCTTCACCCGCGCCGTGCCCGCCGCCAGGTCCTGTATATGCAAGGCCGCGTACCGCAAGACGTTCGGCCGCCCTCTCGCTTATGGTCGCCAGCATCGCAGCCGTCACCGGCGCGCCCAAGAACTCTGCCAATTCACTCCGGCGGATAGGACGGATGGATCGACAGTGAACTTGGCCTTATCGTGTTCTATAGCTTGTCAGGATCGCAGGAAGCATTGCCCGCGTTCGGCAGCGTGAAGGCGATACCGGGTTCGCGCGGTGGCGGAGGACACCGGCATCCAGGCCGGGGTGGGTATGCGGCCGAATGCTCGGGACTGCCTTGAAGTTCCAGGGGAGGATGATTCGAATTTTGTGCTCATTTGGTGATTATTTCGCTTGCGGCGGGATCTTGACCGGACTCCACGTGTCCTTACAACACATTGTTTTTCAATGAGTATTTTCCGTCTCACCGATCAGACGTACCGGTGGTGAGAAATGCGAGTTAACGCTCGCGGCGCCAGCGGATATCGTCGAGGACGAGGCGGGCGCGCACGCCCAGGTACGTGATGGGTGCCGGCGGCAGCGGGTCCGGCTTACCCTGTGCCTCCAGATCGGCGATGAGCGGGTTGTCCTGGCCGGTGGCCATGTCCGCGGCCAGCACGCCCGAGATGGTGCCCTTGGTCACGCCGACCCCGTTCTGGCACACGGCGGCGAAGGTGAGGGGGCCCACCTTGCCGAAGCCCGGCGCGTGGTTGCGCGAGAGGCAGACGTAGCCACGCCAGGTGTGCTCGATCTTGACCTCCGGCAGCATCGGGAAGCGCGCCTCGAAGGCCCGCTGATGATCCCGTCGGATCGTCTCCATTTCGGCGTCCGAACGCCTCAGCCTCGGCGCATAAAAGAAGCGCTGGCGGATCAGGATGCGCCGCTCGGTGGTGTAGCGCATGGTGACGCTGATGTGGGAGTTGGCCGGGGTGAGTCCCCAGTCGTCCACGCCGCCGAGCGCCTGGTGCTCGGCCTCGGTCAGCGGCCGGGTCAGGCTGCCGTGGGCGGCGAAGGTGAGCAGGGAGCCCTTGAAGACCGAGAACTGCGGCGCAAAGCCGTTGACCGCGAGCACCATGGCCTGGGCGTCGACCGTGCCGCCCGGGGTGGTCGCGCGAATGCCGTTCCGCTCCTCGACCTCCATCACCGGCGTGTACTCGTGCAGCGTCACGTTCCCGGGCAGGGTGTCGGCGAGGCCCTTGGTGAGGCCCGCCGGGTTCATGAGCCGCCCGCCCGCCGTGTAGAGCGCCGACGTGTGATAGGAGGTGCCGAGCTCCCGCTTGAGGCCGGCGGCGTCGACCCAGCGATAGGGTTCGTTGAGTTCGTCGAGCGCGCGCGCGAAGGGCTCCAGGATCTTCTCGCGCCCAAGCTCGGTGCGGGCGGCGTGGTATTTGCCGCGATGGGTGTAGGCGCACTCGATCCCGTTCTGCGCCACGCATGCATCCAGATAGTCGATCGCCGCCCGGCTGAGGCGGATGTAGTCGTGCGCGCCCGAGAGCTCCTCGAACTCGCCGCCGACATTGTGCGGCAGGTCGATGGCGAAGCCGGAGTTGCGCCCTGAGGCGCCTTCGCCTACCTCGTGGGCGTCGAGCAGGACGATGTGATCGTCGGGCCGGTTCTCGGCGAGCCTGCGGGCCGCCGCCAGGCCGGCGAAGCCCGCGCCCACCACCAGCCAGTCGGCCCGCACGTCGCCCTTGAGCGCAGGCGTGGGCTCGCGCGGCGGCAGGATGCGGCTCCAGCCGTTGGTGGCGTCCTCCTTGGGTAGAATCTTGACCGCCATGTGCTGGCCTCCGCACGGATGGCCGGAAGAACCCGGACTATGCCGGACTTATCCGGACCGACCGCCCCGTGTCCAGTTTGCGTTGGGAATGAAGAGACGCTCGCCGTCGATGGTGAAGCCGTCGATCGCCGCCTGACCCGCGGGCGAGAGCAGCCAATCGGCGAAGCGCCGGGCGGGCTCGGCCTTCACGTGCGGGTGCCGCTCCGGGCTCACCAGGGTGATGCCGTACTGGTTGCGGAGCCTGGCATCTCCCTCGACCACGACCCGCAGGTCGAGCCTGCCCCGCATGGAGAGCCAGGTGCCGCGATCGGCGAGCGTGTAGGCCTCCATCATCGTGGCCGTATTGAGCGTCGCCCCCATGCCTTGCCCGGCCTCCCGGTACCAGGTGCCGGACGCGCCGGTGGGGTCCACGCCGGCCGCCGCCCAGAGCGCCTGCTCGCGCCGGTGGGTGCCGCTGTCGTCGCCCCGACTGACGAAGGGTGCCGCCACCGCCGCGATGCCGGCAAGCGCCGCCGCCGCGTCGTCCGTGCCCGCGATTCCGGCCGGATCGCTCGCCGGCCCGACCACCACGAAGTCGTTGTACATCAGGTCGAAGCGCTGGCTGCCGTAGCCCTCGGCAACGAAGGCCTCTTCCGACGGCTTGTCGTGCACCAGCAGCAGGTCCGCATCGCCATTCCGCGCGAGCCGGAGCGCCTGCCCGGTGCCGACCGCGACGACGCGCACCTCGATCCCGGTCTCGGCCCCGAAGAGCGGCAGCAGATGGTCGAAGAGCCCGGCGTTCTGGGTCGACGTGGTCGAGGCGACGGTGATGAAGTCCCCGGCCCGCGCGCCCGGCGCCGCCAGCAGGAGCGCGAGGGCCCACGCCGCGAACAGCCGGAGAATGCGGCCTCGGATGCGGCCGTGCTGTCGCATGGGCGGCGGTCTCTGGTTCAGGCCCTGGGCGGGGTGAGCTCGCGGCGCTCCCACCACAAGAGCTCGCCCCGCAGGAAGGCGCTGGCGAGCTCGTTTTCCGGCCCCGCGAAGAAGGTCCCGGCCGGCGCATGCTCCAGCAGGCGGCCCCGGTGCAGGAAGATCACCTCGTCCGCAAGCCGCCGCGCCTGGCCGAGATCGTGGGTGGTCATGATGATCTTGGTGCCCTCCCGGGCCATCGCCTCGATTGCGCCCTCTATCACGTGGGTCGCCGCCGGGTCGAGATTGGCGGTCGGCTCGTCGAGGAAGAGCACCTGCGGTTGCAGCGCCCAGGAGCGCGCGAGCGCCAGCCGCTGCTGCTCGCCGAAGGAGAGCACGCGCGCCGGAATGCGCGCGAAGGCGCCGAGCCCGGTACGCTCCAGCGCGTCGTCAATGAGCCGCCGGCGCTCGGGCCGGGGGATGCGGCGCAGGCCGAGCGCGAAGTCGATATTGGCGGCGACCGAGCGGCGCAGCATCACCGGGCGCTGCATCACCATCGCCTGGAAGCGCAGCGGGTCGCGCCCGGCGGCGCCCAGCCACAGCACCTCGCCCTCGCTCGGCGCGATCAACCCGTGGCAGAGCCGGAGCAGCAGGCTCTTTCCGGCACCGTTGGGCCCCATGATGATGGTCTTCGGCCCCTCGGCGACGCGCATCGAGACCGACTTGAGCAATCTTTGCCGGTCCCGCTCGAAGCTCACGCCCCTAAGCTCCAGCGGCAGGATCGAGGCCGCCGTCATCGCGGCCGCCCCTGCGCCAGCGTGCCGCGCAGAAGCGCGGCGGCGGCGCTCACCGCGATCGAGAGCGCGACCAGGACGATGCCGAGGCCGAGCGCGAGGGCGAGATCGCCCTTGGAGACCTCGAGCGCGATCGCCGTGGTCATGACGCGGGTCACGTGGTCGATATTGCCGCCCACGATCATCACCGCGCCGACCTCCGCGATGGCGCGGCCGAAGCCCGCGAGCACGGCGGTGAGCAGGCTTACGCGCCCGTCCCAGAGCAGCGCCATCAGCGCGCGGCGCGGCGTCGCGCCGAGCGAGCGCAGCTGCTCCTCGTACTCGTCCCACATGTCCTCGATCACCTGGCGGGCGAGTGCGGCGATGATCGGGGTCACCAGCAGCACCTGGGCGATGACCATCGCAGTCGGCGTGAAGAGCAGGCCGAGCACGCCGAGCGGGCCCGCGCGCGAGAGCACGAGGTAGACCAGCAAGCCCACCACCACCGGCGGCAGCCCCATGAGCGCGTTGAGGAGGACGACGAGCGCCCCCCGGCCGGGGAAGCGGAAGAGCGCCACCGCCGCGCCGAGCGGCAGGCCGACGACGCTCGCCACCGCCACGGCGCCCACGCTGACCTGGAGCGAAAGCATCACGATCTCGCCGAGATCGCTGTCGAGCCGGTAGACGAGGGAGAAGGCCGCCGCGAAGGCCTCGGCGATGTCGGTCACGCTGGCGCCCTACCGCCTGCTGAGGTGAGTGCCGGCTGCCGCCCGGCGCCGGTGCCGGCCATGGTCCCAACACCGCGTCCGGAACGCAACCGCCTGCCCACTCACCTCAGAGGATCGACCAACCGACGCCAGAACTCCTACACCTCAAAACTGCCGCCAGGCTGTCCGACGATCCGAGGCCACTTCAGTCTGCAGGGCCTGCGAGGAGTTGGCCGCCAAAGGTGTCAATATCACTCTGCCTTCCGGACCGACGAAAAACAGCACCCGTGTGATTGCGTTTTGCGAGGATCTGGACGACTACAAGGTCGAACTGAACGAGTCGATTCTGAAATCTCTCTGAAAGGGAAAGGCACGATGGGCAACAAACCCCAACTCTTTAAGTTTCAAGATATTGAACACCGGCTACACACACTGGAGCCCGGAAAGACCTACATCAAGCCCTTTGTGACCAGTGCGATTAGCGATACTATGTGCGGTGGCTTGAACTTCTTGAATCAGGTTTCCGTGCCGTGGAAGCTGACCTGCGATGAGATCATCTTCTGTATGGAAGGGACCTTCCGTTTGACGTGCGGTGGCGAAGCTTATGTCTGCAACCCGGGTGATGTTCTCTACATTCCGAGGGACAATGACATCGCATATGAGTGCGATGAAAAGTGTGTGATCTTCTATGCGGCTTATCCACATGATTGGAAGCAAAGAGCAGGCATAACCTTTGTCCCAGGTATCGACCCCGAAGATATGCCGCCAACCGACAACTGACGACTGAGGGTTGTTCGGCGCTCTAATTGGACGCCGATCGGCGTGGTCCGGCTGAAGATCCGGGGACCGTCGGCGAGGGCGTGGACGGTTTCGATCTCGCCGTTCTCGGCTACCCGTCTGAGCGTCTCGGGCGTGACCTGAAGGAGTACGGCCGCCCTGGTCAGGTTGAGCCATGGCTCGATGCTGTCGGCGGCCGGGCGGCGGACCGGGATCCGATGATGGGATCGCAGCGACATCAGCCGCTCCCGGGACCAGCGATTGCCGTTGCCGGTAACCAGCCCGTTGCGGTTCAGCAGCCCCGCGATGAGATCGTCGCCGGCGATGCGGACCAGCAGGCGGACGGCATCGATGATGTCGGGTGCGGTGCTGTTGCGCTGGCGGCGGCGCGCCGGGTTCGGGTCGTGCAGGGTCTCGGCACGGTAATGGCGGCGGTGCATGACAGGCCACCGCCGCTACCAGCTGAGCGAGCTGCGCAGCAACAGGCCGTGTTCCGCAGTGCCCTCGTGCGCCTCCTCTCGCGTGCCTTCCAGGGAGACCGCCGTGCCGGGTGCGACCTGCCACCTCGCCCCGGTGCGCCACACGCGCCCACCGTCACTCCAGCCGAGGCCTGCATAGGGCGTGAGTACCCCCGGCGCGCGCCCGAGATCCAGACCGTAGCCGACCTCAGCCTCGAGCCTGCGCCCGGCCTCGAAGTCGCCCTGCGGCGCCAGGTCCTGCGCGTCGGCGGGCGACCAGAGCCGCTCCGTTCCGCCCGACGCCGCACCCCAGACCGGCGCGAGGGTGAGCGAGAGGCCTTCTCCCGATGAACCGGGGTCGATGCGGATGGCGCCAGACGCGCCCCATTCCTCGTAGCCCGCCTCCTGGTGGGCGACGAGCGTGCGCACCGAGCCCTCGATGGTCACCCCGCCGCCCGAGTAGCGGAGCCCCGCACCCACCTCGAGGCCGGTGCCGGTCTCGGCGTCGCCGCCGTCATGACGAACGCCGAGCTCCAGTGAGGGCGTCAGCACGCCCGAGCCGGTCGCGAAGCTGCGCGCGCCTTCGACCGTGAGCCGCACGCGGCTCACGTCCGCCTCGCTCCCCGCCATGCCGGGGACCGCTCGCGAGGACGTGCCCGCCCAGAATGCGTCCGACTTGAGCGCTACCGCGAGCCCGTCGGGCTCCGAGGGCGAAAGCACCTCGCCCCGCGCCCCCACCGCGACCATGCGCATGCCGATGTCGGTCTCGTAGCGCCGCGCACGGTCCGTTCCGGGATGCTGGGTGAGGGTGAGGTCGCCCTCGCCGTAGCCCGCGAACCCCCATACGTTCACCGTCTCGGTGAGGCCGAGCTGTGCATAGGGATAGAACGCGGTGAGCGAGCTCTCGACAGTGCCGCTGTCGTCATGCTTCCTACCCAGGAGCACGTAGTCGCCGTCGCCATCGCTCACCGACAGAGCCACGCCGGCGAGCCAGCGCTCAGTCCCGACGTCGGCGCCGAGGAAGCCGCTGGTCACGCTCGCATCCATGCGCACGTCGTCGACCTCGGCCTCGAACCCGCCTGTAGCGGCGCGGCCCCACGCGGTCCAGGCCGGCCCGCCCGCCTCGCCGCCGGAGGACAAATGGAACGAGCTCCCGAGCAGGAGCGCGCGGCCCGTCATCCCTCGGCCGGTATCGGCGGGCGCATCCTCGCCTGCACCCAGCGCTTCGAGCGCGCCGCGCACGTCGCCCTCGCCCGCCGGAGCTGCCGCGCTGTCCGAGAGGTCGAGCGACTGTCCGCCCACCGTAACGTGTGAGCCGCCGCTCCCTTGCAGCCGCCCCCCGATGGCCTCGACCGCCTGGGAGGCCACCGTGCGCCCAAAGCGCGCGAGCAATGCCTTCGGCATTGGGTCCGAGTTCACGATGGTGCCGGTCGCCGTGTCGTCCACGATGAGTGCTCCGGAGGCGTCGCTCAGGGTCAGTGTCAAGGTTTCCGCGCCTTCGTCGATAGCGTCGTCCAGCACCGCCACGGAGACGCTCTTCCGGGTCTGACCTGCTGCGAAGGTGAGAGTCCCGTTTGCTTCCGTGTAATCTTGATCTGCGGTGGCAGTGCCGTCGGCAGTCGCGTACGCCACCATCACCCGCGCCGACACCGCCCGGTTCAACGTTACCGCGAAGTCGAGCGTTGCATCCGCCCTCTCGCGTGTCTGCGCGTCCGCCACCGCGAGCGCCGCCGGGCCCCGCACCCTGTGGGCGGCCTGTACCCCTGAGGCGGCATATTCGATGGCCGCCTGCGCTCCGGTTTCCACACCTTGGATGGTGCCGTCGTTCAGGTGGATGGCTCCAGCCGGAATCTCGATGCCGTCCTCGTCCCGGTCGTCCGGTCGCACCGTGTAGCCGAAGACGAGATCCTGTGTCCCGCCACCGCCGGCGTAGTTGGCCCTTGCCTTGCGAGGAGCGTCGGGACTCCCGAGGTCGAATTCGAGATAGGGGCTTCCCGTCACCGTGACCGGCCGGGTGAAGACGATCCGGATCTCGATGTGTTCGCCAACCTCATAGGTGTCGCCCGATACAGGCTCGGAAATCACCTCGGGGGCCCCGAAAACCCCGAGCGGGCCGCTTCCCTCGTCGTCGACTTCGACAACCACGATGTCGGGCAGCGCGATGCGCGACTGACCGTGGTCGCCGCTCACGAGGTAGTGGTGGAAACGCCGTTCGCCGGGATACGGGTCATTGTCCTGCAGCGCCTCCACCGTCACCGAGAAGGCCTCCTGCCAGTGGTGCGCATTCCGGTTGGCTACCGGCCCGCTCGGAAGAGTCTGGGACTCTTCCCCGTCTAGATCGGGCGAGAAGGGCCAGGAATGGTCGCCCTGCGGCACCAGGTCGGCATCGCCCTCACCGGGCTCCCAGACAAGGATGCCCCACTGTGCAGGCCGCCGGTCCAGCTTGATCTGGTAGGTGACCTGCTCGCCTTCGCGGACGGTCAGCCGCAAGTCGGCAAGGGGATTGCCGTCTCCATCCAGGAACGAGACACCCGCCACGTCATCGTCGGTAATGGTGACGGTCGCCCGGCAGGGGCCCTCGCACCGTGTCCGGTTGGGATTGCGCACCTGGATCAGATCGCCGAGCGACGCGTCGCGCGACAGCGTCAGGGTGAGCTGCTCGTCATGCTCGTCGTCGTCGTCATCGACCAGCGGCAGGGCGACGGACTTGCGCGCGACCCAGCGCCCGTCCGTGGCCGCATAGTCCTCCGGCGCGAAGGTCAGCGTCGCGTCGACTGGAGCGAAGTCGACATCGGCGGTTGCGGTGCCGCCCTCGGTCGAAAGCGTCACCGCGTGGCTGCGATTGGGCGCCGGCATTCCCGGCTGGGTTTCCATCACCACGTCGACGCTCGCTTCGGCGCCGCTCGCGCCCTCGTCGAAGCTGTAGGAGGTCTGGCTTAGCCGTGCGATCAGAGCGGGGATGGAGGCCGCCATCCGCGTGTAGGCCGCGGCCGGTGTCCCGACGTGGTAGCCGTACCCGAGCACCAGAGTGGCCGTGAGGGTTCCGCCTTGTGCCGGGTTCGGGTTTTGTCGGGAGGCGGGAACCCGAAGCTCCGCGGCGGTCGCGTGGGCGGCGAACTCGACCTGTTGGAGGAGATCGGCGGAGTCCAGGAAGGGCTGATCCTGTGTCAGCCGCAGGTTGACCCGAATCGCCCGGTCCGCCGCCTCTGCCAGCGTCAGGTTGAACACGATGTCGTCCAGTCCCGCGATGTAGGCGTCACGGCCCGGCCGGATGGTGACGGTCTGCCCGGTGGCGTCCCCGTCGTCGTCGGCGATGGCAACGCTGACGCTCGACCGGTCGCCGGCGCGAACTCCCGATGGCAGCGCACCGAATGCGATCGTCAGGGTCTCTCCGTCGTCGTCCTCGCCGTCGTCGACGGCCATCAGCGTGAGACTCTTCTCTTTTTCGCCGGGCTCGAAGATCGCGCTGGAGGCCGACAGGGTGTAGTCGTCAGCCGTCGCGCCATCGCCCAGGGCGACGACGATCGGAATGATGACGACGTGGCTGGGGGCGGTATCCAGCACGACCGTGACGGATTCCGCGGTCCCGCCCTCGGAAACCGTCAGTGCGGTCGCGTCGAACGCGGCGGTCATCGCGCGATCGACCTTGTGAATGGCGTCCTCCGCGACGCCCGGATATGCACGCTCGACGGGCACGGAGCCCAGTGCGGGACTGGTGACGGGGAGCCGTCCGCTGAAACCGGAGTCCGGCACGCCGACATCGACGCTGATGCCGTCGGCGTCGTAGTCGTCGTATTGCACGCTGTAGCGGTAAACCAGCCGGCGGGTCCCGGAACCCGAGACGTAGCGCGCCGCCCGGTCGTTGGCGGCACCGGCCGCATCGCCGACCCGGATGGCGATGGAGGAGTCGCCCTCCGGCACGTACGCGTCGGCGCTGAAGGTCAGCGTGACCTCGATGTCCTCGCCGAGCCGGTAACCGTCGGCGTGAGCGGGCGTCGAGGTGATGTCCACGGCAGTGACCTCGAACGATCCGTCGACCTTGTGCCGGCCATCGTCCGACAGGCCGGGGTAATGGCGGTCCACGGGCAACAGCCCGAGACTGTAGA
Organism: Alphaproteobacteria bacterium; assembly: GCA_965207055.1. GTDB lineage: Bacteria > Pseudomonadota > Alphaproteobacteria > UBA828 > UBA828 > WTGU01. The sequence goes on from CBDBLP010000003.1 coordinate 760,902, forward strand.
CGAGCGTCGGCACCCATCCGCTGTACCCGGCGCTCGAGCTTCCGGTGTCGATGCTGATCCCGTCGTTGTCCAGATCGCCGAGCTGCACCTGGTAGCGGTAGACTAGGCGAGTCGTGAACTGTCCGGACGCATAGGTTGCGGCGCGATAGACTGAGCCGTCTTCCCCATCGCCCACCTGTATGTCGATCGAGGTCGGATCGCTCGGCGCGACGTAGACCGGGGTGTTGTAGGTGAGGGCGATGTCGATGTGCTCGCCGAGCCGGTACGTGTCCCCGTCTCGCGGGCTCGAGATGATCTCCGTCCGGTAGGCGCGGTGGGGGCTGGGGCGACCCTTTACCCGCATTTTCAGAGTGTAGTCGGGCTCTCTGTACCAGGCGGAGTTTTGGGCCTTTCGCCAGAGGAAATGGCCCTCGACCGACCAGCCGGCTTCCGCTCCGGAATCCTCATTGTCGCTTGGGGTCGTGGCGAACTCGGCGACGTTGTCGTTGGCGCACCCGCGGACGCAGTCCAGCAAGAAGACGTACACGGTGTCCGGCTCCATGTAGGTGTCGGCCGGCGCTCGCCATTCGTTTTCGGCATAGTCGTTCAACTGCCCCCGCGAGAGGTTGGCGACATGGTGGTAGAGGCCGCCGCCGACGCGGTAGAGGTTCGCGTCGATGGTCATGTAGCGGCTCTCGAACGTGTCATCCACGCGCAGCCAGATACCCTCCAGCTGGTACCCGGCCGGATTCGGACCGGTCTCGAAGCGCTGCTGCACCCCCGACTGAGCGTTGAAGAACGTCATGTGCGTCCCCGACGACTGCCCCATGTTGCTCACCAATGTGGTCACGGGCGGGTCGTAGGTCTGGCTTGCCTGGGCGGCCGGCGCGAGAAGACAAAGGGCCGCGGCCAAGAGCAGCACCAGAGTGAAAGGTAGATGAATGCGGGATGTGGGCGACAGGTGGCGACGGCGTCGACCTGCGCGTCGCTGGGCCCTCTCTCCGTCCGCTCCTTGCCTGATCATCGCTCGTCTCCAGGCTCTCGATCCGGAGCGCAACCCGAAAGGAAGCGCTACCGACTCACGTTGGGATGCCTGTCGTCGCGACCAGACGGATTTTCCAATGGGAGCGATTGGAATTGCTTATCCGCCGACAGCTCCGCGCGCGCCTCGGCGGCGCAGGGCGCGTCCTATGCCGGCACCGGCAAGACCACCGTGCCGGACCGCGCGTGGGCGCTCCGGTCACTGATGGCGCGGGTTTCCCGCGACCTCGTTCAAGAGAATGGGACTTCGAACATGGTTCCTCCCCGCTCGCGGCGGAGATGAAAGGCGGGAGGATGTTCCATGGCGCGCAAGTCTCGAAGAACCCGGCGTCTCAGGGTGGTGAACCCGGACTGTGCAGGGATCGACATCGGCAAGGGGCGGCACTTCGTGGCGGTCGAGCCGGAACGCAGCGATGAGCCGGTGCGTTCGTTCGGGGCCTTCACCCGCGATCTGGAGGCGATGGCGGCGTGGCTGGCGTCGTGCGGGGTGACCAAGGTGGCGATGGAGTCGACCTCGGTCTACTGGATCCCGGTCTACGAGACGCTGGAGCGCGCGGGCTTCGAGGTGATGCTGGTGCCGCCGCGCATGACGAATCAGATCGGCGGGCGCAAGAGCGACGTGCTGGACTGCCAGTGGATCTGGCAGCTGATGTCCTACGGTCTGCTGCGGGGAGCGTTCCGTCCGGGCGACGCGGTGTGCCCGCTGCGCTCCTACGCTCGCCAGATGAGGCGGCTGACCGGGGACCGCTCCCGCTGCGTCCTACACATGCAAAAGGCGCTGACCGAGATGAACGTCAGGCTCGACTCGGTGATCGCCAACATTGTGGGACTGACCGGCCAGCGCATCCTGCGCGCGATCATCGACGGCGAGCGTGACCCGGAGCGCCTGGCGACGCTCCGCCACCGGGGCATCAAGGCCGCCGCCGATACCATCGCCGCGAGCCTTCAGGGCACGTGGCGCGAGGAGCACCGGGCCCGGCTCGCCCGAATGGACACCCCCGTCGCGATCAAGGCGACCGCCCGCTACCTCGCCTGCCTCGTCTACCTGATGGTCACCGAAGGCCAGGAATACGTCGAGCAGGGCATCGACGCCTACGAGAAGCGGCGCCTCAACAGGAAGTTCGCTCATCTCGACCGCCAAGCCCGAAAGCTCGGCTTCCAACTCATCCCGAAAACGCAAGGAGAGGAAAACAGAACCCAATGCCACTTAAGTGTTCACACCACCTCCGGGGGCACGACGCTGAGCTGGGGGTCTGCTCCGGTTGACAGTCCGGGAAGCGGGGTCCTACTTTCCGGGCCACCGTCTTTCGCTCTCCCGGCGCGCAGAGCGACGGGAGTACGGCAATACCTTCTTTGGAAAGAGATGAACCAGGCACTCTAGGGAGAGATGACCCATGAAAGTTGACGTCTTCAATCGACTTATGGCTGCCCAGACGACCAGGCGCCGGATGCTGAAGGGCATGGCCGGCACCGGTGCGGTGGCGGCACTTGCGGGAACCGGGATCGGCGGCTTCGCGGGATCCTCCTCGGCGCAGGACAATGTGCGGGCCGAGATCCTCAAAATTCCCGGCGTCGGCGTCGGCTCTCCCATGGATTCCGATTGGCAGAAGGTGGGGGCGATGTGCCTCGAACCGGCCAAGGCCCATGTCTCCGAAGGCGAGTTCGAGGGTGTCGAGCTCACCTTCCTCGGTCTCAACAACCAGAACCTTCATAACTTCCTCTTCCGCGGCTTCCTGAAGCCGTGGGAGGCCTACACCGGGGCGACGATCAACTGGATCGACCTCGCGCAGGCCGACTACAACGCGCGCCTGCAGCAGTCGATCGCCACCGGAACGGTCGACTTCGATATCATCGAGATGGGCGCCCCCTTCGAGGGCGACGTCTGCGGCAAGGGCCTCGCCTCGGTCATGCCCGACTGGGTGAAGAGCCAGATCGACATGGACGACTATGTCGGCTACCTCAAGGCGCCGGTCGGCACCTGGGACGGCAAGACCTATCGCATCTCGATCGACGGCGACTGCCACAACTTCAACTATCGCACCGACTACTTCGAGGACGATGACCTCGCGGCGGCCTGGGAGGCCGAGGGCCACGAGGGTGCCTGGGAGGTGCCCACGACCTGGCAGAAGGTCCAGGAGGTCACGAAGTTCCTCAAGGGCAAGAAGGTCGGCGGTTTCGATGCCTACGGCTACCTCGATCCGCTGAAGGGCTGGGGCGGCTTCGCCTTCTACTTCCTCGGTTCGCGCGCGACCGCCTACGCCAAGCATCCGGACGATCCGGCATGGCTGTTCGACGCCGACACGATGAAGCCGCGCATCAACAACCCGGCCTGGGTGCGCGCAATTCAGGACGTGCTCGACACGCTCGACTCCCAGCCGCCGGACCAGATCAACGCGGATCCGGGGACCACGGGCTTCCAGCAGTTCCTGGCGGGCACCGGCTCGATGCTGAGCTGGTGGGGCGACATCGGCTCCAACGCCAAGACCTCCGACTCCTCGGTGGTGGGCGAGACGGTCGGCTTCTCGATCCTCCCCGGCTCGGATGACGTGTACAACGCCTCGACCGGGGCGTGGGATACGCTGGCGTCGGGCCCGAACTACTCGCCCAACATGGCCTACATCGGCTGGGGCGTTTATGTCATGGCCCGGGTCGACAGCGACGCCCAGCGGCAGAAGGCAGCCTGGTCCGCCGCAGCCCATCTCGGCGGCAAGGACCTCTCGCTCTGGTGCGCTGCCTATCCGTCGGGCTTCCAGCCCTACCGGAACTCCCACTTCAACATTCCCGAGTGGGTGGGCGCCGGCTACGACGAGGCCTTCATCGCCGACTATCTCGCGTCGGAGGCGGATTCCTACAACCACCCGAACGCGGCGATCGAGCCGCGCATTCCGGGCATCTTCCAGTACTACTCGGTCGCCGAGGACGAGCTGGCGAGGATCTACGCCGGCGAGTACGGCGCCCAGGAAGGTGCGGACCGCATCGCGGCCGCGTGGGAGAAGATCACCGACCAGATCGGGCGCGAAAGCCAGATCGCTCTCTACGGGGCGTCGCTGGGACTCTGATAATCCCGCGTCTTCGCTCGTGTTATTGGGATTGGCGGCCGTGAGGCCGCCAATCCTGCTTTGGCGGGCAGGCTCGTGAGCACTCCTGCGCAACTCGAGGGCAACCAGCTCTACGTCGTCACGTCCGATCACATGTCGCGCGGCCGCATCCTTGCCGGGCGCGCACTGATGTGGGGGGCCGCGCTCGTCCTCCTCGTCATGGTGGTGATCCAGGGCCTCCATGAGAACGAAAGCACTTCATTCGGCTTCGAGACCTGGCGCCCGGTGCTCTACGCCTACGCGTTCTGGGCAGTTTGTCTCTGCATCGGGCAGGTTCTGACACGCGGCGAGCAGGGCAAGCGCGCGCTCTTCGTCCTGCCCGGCGTGCTCTTCGTCGTCTCGATGGTGATCTTCCCGATCCTGTTCGGGATCTACATCTCGCTCACCGACTGGAACCTCTCCTCGGTCACCGGGCGCAAGTTCAACGGTATCGACAATTTCGTGCAGATGGCGGGCGATCCGTTCTACTGGAACGCCCTCAAGAACATGGCCTATTACGTGCTCGCGATCAGCGTGGAATACGCGATTGCGTTCGGCCTGGCCCTCCTCCTCAACGCCCAGATCCGTGCGCGAAAGTTCTTCCGCGTGGCGTTCCTCCTGCCCCTCATGCTCTCGCCCGTGGCGGTGAGCTGGATGGTGGGGAAGTCCATGATGGAGATCCGCTTCGGCCCGCTCGCGAACCTCGGGCGGTTCCTGGGCTGGGAGACGCCCTCCTTCTTTGGCACGCCCGAAGTCGCGCGCCTCACCATGATGGTGATGGACGCCTGGACCTTCATTCCCTTCATGTTGATCATGCTGCTCGCGGGCCTTCAGGCTCTGCCCAAGGAGGTGGTGGAGGCCGCCAAGGTGGACGGGGCCTCGCGCTGGACGACCTTCTGGCACGTGACCTTTCCGCTGATGCTGCCGGTCAGCATCACGGCCATCCTCATCCGCATCATCTTCAAGCTGAAGCTCGCCGACATCATCATCAACGTCACCGCGGGCGGCCCGGGCGGCGCCACGGACTCGGTCACGAGCTTCATCTTCCGCGAGTACCGTGACCGCTCCAATGTCGGCTACGGCACGCTGCTCGCCATGGTCTATCTGGTGCTCATCATCGTCTTCATCACCTTGCTGCTGAAGCTGGTGAGGCGCTGGATGCGGCAGTCGTACTAGGGCAGGACCGTGAGCACCGAAACCACGCAGATCTTCAAGGACGCCGAGCCCGACCTGAAGTTTCGGGCCAAGTGGTACACGCGGCGCCTGCTGATCTACGGCACGCTGCTCTTCTGGACCGTGATCTGCCTCTTCCCCATCTATTGGACCGCGACCACCTCGTTCAAGATCGCGCCCGACGTCATGCAGGGACACATCGTCCCGTGGCTCGATTTCGATCCCGCGTGGCGCGGCTGGCGCTCGCTCGGTCTTTCGCCGCAGACGATCTTCGAGACCTCGACCGTGCGCGAGGAGTTTCTCAAGCGCTTCACCAACAGCGTGATCACATCGCTCTCGGCCTCGGCGCTGGCGGTCGTGCTGGGATCGATGGCTGCATACGGCCTCAGCCGCTTCAGCTACCGCCTCAAGTTCATCAAGAACCGCGACATCTCGTTCTTCTTCCTCAGCCAGCTGATCCTGCCGCCGGTGGTCCTCGCGCTCCCCTTCCTCGTGCTCTACAAGGAGCTCGCGCTGCTGGACAGCCATATCGGGCTGATCCTGCTCTATACGCTCATGGTGCTCCCCATCGTCATCTGGATCATGCGCGACCAGTTCAGCGCCATACCGGTCGAGCTGGAGGAGGCGGCGCTGGTCGACGGCCTCTCGGTCTGGAAGGCGTTCCTCCAGATCGTGCTCCCGGTCGCGCTGCCCGGGATGATCGCCGCGTTCATCCTCTCGCTGGTGCTGTGCTGGAACGAGTATTTCTTCGCGGCCCTGCTCACCAGCACCGACGCAAAGACGCTGCCGGTCATGGTCGCGAGCCAGACCGGCAGCCAGGGCATCAATTGGTGGTCGATGGCCGCGCTGTCCTTCGCCGCGATCCTGCCGCTGGTGGTCATCGGCATCGTTCTCGAGCGCTTCATCATCAAGGGCATGGCGGCCGGAGCGGTGAAGTGAGGGCGGACGGGTGGACAGCTCACGCCGCCTCGGCTACCTCACCGGTGCCGACAGAAGGAATGCGGGAGGCGAAACAGGACCATGGCTGAGGTCACAATTCGGCAGCTCCGCAAGTCGTTCGGGTCGGTCGAGGTCATCCGCGGCGTCGACATCGACATCCCGGACGGCGAATTCGTGGTGCTGGTCGGGCCCTCCGGCTGCGGCAAGTCCACGTTGCTGCGCATGATCGCCGGCCTCGAAGACGTGACCGGCGGCACGATCCTCATCGGCGAGCGGGTCGTGAACAACCTGCCGCCGGCGGAGCGCGACATCGCCATGGTGTTTCAGAACTACGCGCTCTATCCGCACAAGACGGTCGCCGCCAACCTCGCCTTCTCGCTCAAGGTGCGAAAGACCGACCGCACGATCGTGAAGGAGCGTGTGGAAAGGGCGGCGGAAACGCTCGGCCTCACACCCTACCTGCACCGTTACCCGCGCCAGCTCTCGGGCGGTCAGCGTCAGCGCGTCGCCATGGGCCGGGCGATCGTGCGCGATCCCCAGGTCTTCCTCTTCGACGAGCCGCTCTCGAACCTCGATGCCAAGTTGCGGATCCAGATGCGCACCGAGATCAAGGAGCTGTACCAGCGCCTCGGCACCACCACCGTCTTCGTCACCCACGACCAGATCGAAGCGATGACGATGGCCGACAAGATCGTGGTCATGCAGGACGGCCTCGTCGAGCAGGTCGGCACGCCTCTCACGTTGTTCGACAATCCGAAAAACGTGTTCGTGGCGACCTTCATCGGCTCGCCCGCCATGAATCTGATCCACGGGACCGCGCGCCGCGACGGCACGCCCCATGTGGAGGCGAACGGGCACTCCCTCCCACTCGGCGCCGAGTGCGGGGCCCAGGACGGGCAAGCCGTCGTCTACGGTGTCCGGCCCGAGCATCTCGACCTCGCTGACGAGGGGAGCGGCTTTCCCGCGCGCGTCTCGGTAGTCGAGCCTACCGGCTCGGAGACGCTGGTGTTCTTGCGCTTCGGCGAGACCGAAGTCGTGGTGCTGTTCCGGGATCGCTATTCGTTCAAGCCGGGCCAGACGGTGCACCTCCGCCCGCGCGCCGACCAGACGCACCTATTCGACAGGGAGACGGGCGTCCGTCTCTGACCGGAGTTCGCCCAACCTGCCGGCCCTGGATGCCGACCGAGGACGAGAGAATGCGCGACGAGGCGCCGCCCCGCTACGCTGCCCGGCTGAACTCCTTCAAGGTCGGCGCCGACGCCTATTGGCCCGGCAAGAACCGGGTGACGACGGGGGATCTGCTGGAGCGGGCGGCGACCGTGGACGGTCTCAACGCCGCCGATCTCAACTACCCCGATCACTTCGAGAACACGAGCCCGAGGGAACTCGCAGCCGTACTGGACCGCCTCGGCATCGGCCTGAACGGCCTTGCCATGCGCTACTACTCGGACTCCGACTTCCGGCTCGGCGCGCTTACCAACCCCGACCCAGCCCGGCGGCGGAAAGCCATCGACCTCACCCGGCACGGCCTCGACGCGCTTGCCGAAATGGGCGGGACGCTGATGACCTTCTGGCTCGGACAGGATGGCTTCGACTACCCCTTTCAGGCCGACTACGAGCGGATGTGGGACGACACGATCGCGGCCGTCAGCGAGCTCGCCGCGCACGATCCAGCAATCGATATCGCGCTCGAGTACAAGCCGGACGAGCCTCGGAGCTATTCCCTCATGCCGGACGTGGGCACGACCCTGCTCGCGATCCGGGAGGTGGGGGCGGCGAACCTGGGAGTCACGCTTGATTTCGCGCACGTGCTTTACGCCGGCGAGATGCCGGCGCACGCGGCCTACCTGGTGCAGCGACACTCCCGGCTGCTCGGCATCCAGCTCAACGACGGCTACGGCAAGCGCGACGATGGCCTGATGGCAGGCACGGTGCACCCGGTCCAGACAGTGGAGCTGCTGGTGGCGCTCCGCCGTTGCGGCTACTCCCGGGCGATCTATTTCGACACCTTCCCCGATACCGGCGGGCTCGACCCGGTGGCAGAGTGCAGGACCAACATCGAGACAATCGAACGGCTGCGGGAGGTTGCTGCCACGCTGGCCGAGGACGAACGCCTGGCGCAGGCGATCGCCCGGCACGACGCGACGGAGAGCCAGCGGATCGTTGCTGCAGCGCTTTACGGAGCTCGCAGTTGAGCGGTGGGGTCGTCGTCGTCGGCTCCTTGCATCTGGACGTCGTCGTCACCGCGCCTCGACTGCCCGAGCTGGACGAGACACTCATGGGCGAGACGGTCAAGCTCGTCTGCGGCGGCAAGGGCGGCAACCAGGCGGTCGCCGCCAGCCGGCACGGCGCGCCGACCGCCATGCTGGGACGGGTCGGCGGCGACATGTTCGCGGCCGCGCTGGTCGACAATCTTCGCGAGGCCGGTGTCGATACCTCTCTCATCCAACGGGACGCGGCGGCCATGTCGGGCCTCAGCGTCGCCATCGTCGGCGCAGACGGGGAATATGGCGCGGTGGTCGTCTCTTCCGCCAACCGGCAACTCTCTGCGGATGGGTTCGTGTTTCCGGAAGGCGCACGCGTGCTCGTCTTGCAGAACGAGGTCCCGGAAGCGGTCAATCAAGCCGTCGCGGCCGAGGCCCGCAAGAGCGGCGCGACCGTTGTCTTGAACGCGGCCCCGATGCGCACGGTTTCGCCGGAGCTGATGCAGTCGGTAGATATTCTCATCGTCAACCGTATCGAGGCGTCGGCGCTGTTCGAGGTTCCGATCCATGCCCCCCGGGACGCGCTGGGCGCGGCAAAGCGGGCTGGGGACGGCTTCGACGGGGAAATCATCGTCACCCTGGGACGCGACGGGCTCGTCCATCGCGACCGCCGGGGGAGGGTCCGACACCACGCGGCCCGCCCTGTACAGGTGGTCTCCGCGCATGGCGCCGGCGACGTGTTCGTGGGCGCACTTTGCGCCCGCATGGCCGCATCCGCCGCGATGGATGACGCCCTCGCCTGCGCCCAGTCCGCCGCCGCCCGCTTCGTGTCGACCCCTCTTCGGGATCGGGGGATCTCGTTTGCAATCGAGGGGTCGAGAACCCACGCCGAATGACGGCGGGCAAAGCGGTGCCCTATCCATAGGAAGGCGCGGCGTGATCGCGTTCCACACCGAGGTGCAGGCGCTCTCGGGGATTCGTCGGCGGTGCGCAGGCCGCGACGGTGGCGAAGAGTGTGGGCCAAGTCTGCGCCGACGCGGCTTTTCTCGTGCCGCCAAAGGGCTCATACTGTCGCTGGATCCGGCCCCCGGATGGGAGATATCGGATGGGATATCGGCTCGGCGACGACCTTATATGGCGTAACAATGCGGAATGCGCGCCGGTCGGAAGCCAATGACTGTGAGACGTTGAATCCAAAGGCAACAGGGAGACTATGCCATGTCAAGCGAGTGGTCGCGTAAACGTCGTAATCTCGAGCAGTACCTGGTCGACCGTCGGTCCGTGCTCAAGGGCGGTCTGGCCGCAGGCGCCGCGCTGGCCGTGCCGGGCGTCGCGGGCAAGGCGCTGGCGGCGCCGGAGGACCCGCTGCATTTCGTCGGCTGGCAGTACAACCCGCAAATCGTCGCCGAGAACGTCGAGACCTTTAAAACGCTCAACGACGAGAACGTGAACTACGAGCTGGTGCCCGGCGAGTATCACGCGGTCGTCGAGACCAAGCTGATCGCCGGCCAGCACATCGACATGATGTACTCCGAAGAGGACCGCATCGTGCGCTGGAACCGGGCCGGCTGGACCCGCTCGCTCGACGGGCTGCCGGGGCTCGATGAGATCAAGGCGAACATGTACGACGTCAACGTCCACAACATGGCGCTGCCCGACGGCTCGCTCGGCGGCCTGCCCTATTACACCGGCTTCAACTCCTTCGTCTGCAACCAGAAGCATCTGGATGCCGCCGGCATGGAGCCGCCTGCCACCTGGGACGAGCTGCTCGATCAGTGCCGCAAGCTGAAGGCCGACGGCATTTCCGACTACCCCTACATCTCGGCCTGGACGCGGCAGTGGCCCACGCTCTCGTGGAGCCTCTTCGCCGCCTGGTATTCCGAGGGTGCAAAGGTCTTCGACGAGAACTTCGATCCCGCCTTCGACGAGAACTTCCGCAAGATTTGCGAAGTTCACCGCACGCTCTACGAGGAAGAGCTGGTGGTGCCGGACATCATGACGCTGCAGGGCGAGGCGGTGCCCAACTTCGCCACCGGCCAGCACACCTACATGATCGTCCACGAGTACGACCAGAAGGTCTTCAACACGCCCGAGATGTCGCAGATCGCCGGCGCCTGCCGGAACGCCATCATGCCCGGCAAGACGCGGTCGACCTTCATCTGGACCGCGGTCTATCAGATGGGCGCCGATCCGGTCGACGAGCTCAGGGCCTGGGATCTGATGCAGTTCTTCGGCGGCAAGGCCAAGGACGGCAAGTACCACGTCGCCACCCGCTGGGCCCTCGATTTCGGCCTCGGCACACCGCACAAGGAGGTCATCGAGAGCGGTGCGGTACAGGCGGCCTTCTCGCAGTGGAAGGACCTGGACGTCGCGACCCAGCAGCTCGAGACCGCGACCACGCGCGACGTCGCCAAGACCATGTGGTTCCCGGAATGGGATTGGTACATGATGGGCGAAATGCAGGACTACATCCGTGGCGAGCGGTCCACGGACGAGGTCATCGACAAGCTGCATGACAAGGCGGTCGAGCTGAAGGGGCTCTATCCGGCCTGATCCTGATCCGACAATCGTTCCGGCCGCTCCCGCCTGAAGCGCGGGGGCGGCCCCGTCGGAAGTCCATCGATGGCTCTATCGAGACTCTTTGAACCGGGCGCGTTCGCGCTCTTCAAGCCCCGCGCCGATCAACCATCCATCAAGCTGCCGCTCCTGCTGACGTCGCCGACGCTGCTCGTCGTCTTCGTCATCTTCGGCATTCCGCTGGTCTACGCGCTGGCGCTCAGCATGCATCGCATCAACATGCTGACCCAGCAATGGATCTTCGTCGGCTTCGACAATTACATCGACATCCTGCCGGACCCCGAGTTCATCGCCGCGCTCGGGCGGACCGCCTATTTCGCCTTCGTCACGGTCGCCGGCGGGCTCCTGCTCGGCATGGGCATGGCGCTGATTCTCAACATGGCCTTCCCGGCGCGGAATTTCCTGAGGAGCGTCGTGCTCGTCCCCTGGGCGATGGCGCCGGTCGCCGTGGGCGTGCTCTGGGGGTGGATGTTCAACGGCGAGTACGGAACCTTCAATGCCATCCTCTTCGATCTCGGTCTGATCGAGAAGCCGATCCACTGGCTCGGCGACGGCACCGTCGCCTTCAACCTGGTCGCGCTGGTGCACATCTGGAACCAGGCGCCGCTCGCCACGCTGCTGATCCTGGCCGGCCTCCAGTCCATGCCGGAAAACCTGCACCGCGCGGCACGCATCGACGGCGCCGGTCCCCTTCAGCGCTTCTTCAAGATCACCCTGCCCTGGCTCAAGCCGATGCTGCTGCTCACCATGATCCTGACCACGATCAACTCGATCATGGCCTTCGATCTGTTCTGGGTCATGACCAGCGGCGGCCCCGGCAGCGCCACCACCGTGTTCGCCTGGATGGGCTACGCCTACGCCTATCACTTCTTCAAGATGGGCGAGGGCGCGGCAATCCTGTTCGTGCTCACGATCCTCTGTCTGATCCTCGCCTGGGTCTATCTGAAGCTGCTCTTCCCGTCCCAGACCAGGGCCAGGGCGGCGATCGGCGGCGAGGCGGAGGAGAGCCTCGGCCGCACCCTGGTTCAAATGGTCGCAGGCGCCGGCGATCACATCGCGACACGGCTGGAGAAGCTGCCGGTCCGTCCGCGCCGGAGCCTCGTTCCGGCCGCCGCCCGCCGCCCGCTCGCGCACGCGGCGCTGGCGATCGTGGCCATTCTGATTTTCTGCTGGTCGCTCGGCCCCTTTGTCTGGCTGCTGATCATGAGCCTCTCCCCGTCGGCATCGCTGGTGAGGACGCCCCCGACCATCGTCCCCGATGCACTGACGATCGAGAATTACCGCTTCGTGCTCTTCCCGGGCGGGGTCGAGGACGGACAGTCGAGCATCCAGGCGACCCGCGTACCCTTTTCGATCTTCAACAGCCTGATCGTCGCCACCGGCGTCACCCTCATCAACCTCGCGCTCGGCACGCTCGCCGGCTACGCCTACGCCCGGCACGGCAAGAGCCGCATCATGAGCGGCACGCTCTGGGGGCTGATGATGACCCGGATGACGCCGAGCCTGGCGCTTATCCTGCCCTTCTTCATCCTCTTCAGGGCACTCGGCCTGATCGACACGCTCTGGGCGCTGATCATCGCCTATTGCAGCCTGATCCTGCCGCTCTCGACCTGGATGATGAAGAGCTACTTCGAGGGGCTGCCGCCCAACCTGGAGCGCGCGGCCCTGGTCGATGGCTGTACGCGGCTGAAGGCGATCTGGAAGATCATCCTGCCGGTGGCGCGGCCCGGCATCGTCGCCACGGGCATCTTCTGCTTCCTGGTCAGCTGGAACGAGTTCATCTTCGCCCTCATCCTGACCGGCAGCCCGAAGGCGCAGACCATTCCGGTGATCATCGCCGGCTTCCTCGTCCAGCTGAGGTTCTACGACTACGGGCCGATGTTCGCGGCCGCGGTGCTCGCGGTCGTGCCCCCGGTGTTCGTCGCCTTCGCCTTCCAGGGCTATCTGGTGCGGGGCATGCTCACCGGCTCGTTGAAGGGATAGGGAGAGCGGCGTGGCCAGCGTCACCTTGCAGAATCTCACCAAGCGCTTCGCCGAGGTGGTGGCGGTGGACAGCCTCAGCCTCTCGATCGAGGACGGCGAGTTCCTGACTCTGCTGGGCCCCTCCGGATGCGGCAAGAGCACCGCGCTCAATTGCATCGCCGGGCTCGAGCTGATAACCGGCGGCACGATCCTGTTCGACGATGCCGACGTCAGCCGGCTGGAGCCGCATGAGCGCAACGTCGCCATGGTGTTTCAGGATTACGCGCTCTATCCGCACATGACGGCGCGCCAGAACATGAGCTTCGGCCTCAAGCAGCAGAAGATCGAGACGGCGAAGATTCGGCGACAGGTCGAGGTCGCGGCCGACATGCTCGATCTGGGCGATCTCCTCGAGCGCCGCCCCGCGGAGCTGAGCGGCGGCCAGCGCCAGCGGGTGGCGGTCGGCCGCGCCGTGGTGCGCAATCCCTCGGTGCTGTTGATGGACGAGCCTCTCTCCAATCTCGACGCCGCGCTCAGGGTGCACACCCGGACCGAGATCAAGCGCCTGCAGCGCGAGCTCAAGGCCACCACGATCTTCGTCACCCACGATCAGGAAGAGGCAATGGTGCTCTCCGACCGGGTGGCGGTCATGCGGCTCGGCGAGCTGCAGCAGATCGGCCCCCCGATGGAGGTCTACCGCGACCCCAGAAACCTCTTCGTCGCCTCCTTCATCGGCTCGCCGGCGATGAACTTCCTCGAGGTGAACGTCGCCCGCGGGGAGGGGCGCATTCAATGCCGGGTGGGCGAGCAGGCGCTGGCCTTGCCGCCGGATCTGGTTGGCGGTGAGATCCCCCAGAAGGCGGTCATGGGCGTTCGGCCGACGGACCTCCTGGTCGAGGCCGAGCGCGAGCTTTCGCTCCGGGGCGAGGTGTTCCTGGTCGAGCCGGTGGGCCCCGTCACCTATGTGGACTGCGATGTCAGCGGCATGGCCGTGACCGCCGTCTGCGATCCCGACAATGCGCCCGCGATCGGCGCCCAGGTCGGGCTCGGCTTCAGCGCCAGCCGGGTCTACCTGTTCGATCCAACCAGCGAGCAGCGGCTATAGGGCTCTGGAGAGATTAGGGCCAAAGCACGTTCCGACCGTACAGGAACACGATTGTACACATTTAAGTCGAGTCGGTACGCACCCACGATGGGCATCCAACCGGGACATAGCGGGACTTTCCGGGATATAGCGGGACACCAAGCGCTGAATTTGAGGGCTCAGGGGCGTCCCGCCTCGCCAATCGAAGGCAGCCGGGGCGAAGACAACGCAATTGCGTATCCCCGAATCTGACCGTGCAGGACTCGTGCGTAGTCTCCGCATCGCCGGCCAAGGGGACGGGCGTCTTACCCGAGAGCGATCGGCGACCTCGGTCCGTGTAGCACTCCGGGAAGCGGTAGGCGCACCCGTCCGCCTGCGGGCAAACTTCCAGGGTGAGGACGAGCGCCGGCCCGTTGAGCGGGATCGTCTTGACGCCGGTCTTGGTGTTCGCCGGGTGGGAAGCAATTGCCGAGTAAAATCTTTGTAGCTATCTTGGCTACATGAAGGAAATAGCCGCCAGGGACGCCAAGAACCGCTTCGGCCACCTGCTCGATGCCGCGCAGAGCGCGCCCGTGCGTGTGACCAGGAAAGGCCGCGCGGTCGGCGTGATGATGTCGGTGCAACAGTATGAGCGGCTTCGGGGCGCCGCGTGGGAGCGTCTGACCGCCACCATGGACGCATTGGGCGAGGAAGCCAGGGCGAAGGGCTTGACCGAAGCCCGGCTCGAAGCGCTTCTGGCGGATGAAGGCTGAGCGTGTCGTTCTAGATGCCAACGTCCTGATCAGTGCGGCGCTTCGCCCGGACGGCCCGCCACGCGCGGTCGTCGACGCCGTGCGGCAGGAGCGCGGCGTGCTGCTGTTCTCCGACGAGACGTTCGACGAGCTGAGAACGCGGTTGCAGCTTCCGAAATTCGATCGCTATGTCAGCTGGGAAGGGAGGGCTGTCTACCTGGCCCAGCTCGAAGCCGTCTCCGAATGGGTTCCGATTGCCGGCGCGAAACTCGGGTGCCGCGACCCCGATGACGACAAGTTGCTGGAGACGGCGCTGATGGGCTCGGCGGACTGTCTGGTCACGGGGGATCGGGACCTTCTTGAGATGTCTCCCTTCCAGAACATTCCGATACTGACGCCGGCGGGATTTATGGATCTTCGGACAGTCCGATAGCGGTGCCCGCAATTGGTGTGGTTGGCCGTTGCTCTACTCGGTTGAAGCCAGATGGTCATCGATGCTGTCGCCGATACGCGCGGTGGACGCACTGACCGTGTCGCGGGCGAGGTGGGCGTAGTGCGCGGCGGTCTGAACCTGGGTAGATCCCGGCACGCTGTCCGCCTTGGTGTCGGTTGAGTGTGGAGCCTATGCGAAGCCTCGCCTGCCATGTGCGAAAACGGTCAACGGCGACGAAGACCCGGAAATGCGGGAGCCTGCGGGCTCGATCGTTGCGGGCGCGCCCGGTATGATTTGCGAATCCGGTCAGACAACCTGCCTCTCTCGCTTGAAACATTGCAATAGAACAAAGGCTTGTGGCGACCTAGACCGGGACCTCAATCAAGTGTCGGTCTCGGGGGTTGCGGGCCCCCGCAACCAACGACGCCTTGAGCGCGTGACCGACGATAGCACTATGGGAGATCGAGACGTGGCTGCTCCGGAGAGCGGTTGAGATGGAGGAGGCCCGCGCCGATATCGGGCGCCTCGCCGGGATGATCGCGGACGCGCGCCGGGCAGTCGTCTTTACCGGCGCCGGGATATCGACCGAGTCGGGCATCCCGGACTTCCGCAGCCCGACCGGCATCTGGTCGCAGACCACGCCGATCTATTACCAGGAGTTCCTCGCCTCCGAGGACGCGCGTATCGAGGCCTGGCGGCGCAAGTTACTGATCGACCGGGACATCGTCGACGCCACGCCCAACCGCGGGCACCGAGCGGTCGCCAAGCTGGTCCGGATCGGCAAGGTCTCAAGCGTGATCACCCAGAACATCGACAACCTGCACCAGGATTCGGGCGTGCCCAGGGAGAAGGTGATCGAGCTCCACGGCAACGGCAGCTACGCTAAATGCGTCGCCTGCGAGACCCGCTACGAGCTTGCTCCGATCAAGGAGGCGTTCGAGAGGGACTCCGTGCCGCCCATCTGCACGCTCTGCGGCGCGCCGGTCAAGACGGCGACGATCTCCTTCGGCCAGGCGATGCCGGAGGACGAGATGAAGCGCGCGAAGCGCGAGACGCTTGCCTGCGACCTCTTCCTCGCCATCGGCTCGTCGCTCGTCGTTTACCCCGCCGCCGGGCTGCCTGTGCTCGCCAAGGACTCCGGCGCCACCCTCGTCATCCTGAACCGCGAACCCACTGACCTCGACGGCATCGCCACCCTCGTCATGAACCGCGAAATCGGCCCGACCCTGGGCGAGGCCGCGAACGTGAACTGAGGGAGGGCGGCTCCCGCTCCCGTTCTCTCACCTGTCACGGTCGGCGCGGGGCGTTGTTAGGCGGCGTCGTTTGACCCCTCAGAATCGCAGCAAATCAACGCTTCAATGCGCCGATCGTTGTCCAGCCTGTGCGCCGAATAACAGGCTCCACCCTTCAATCACGCGCCGGCTTGCTCCTGGACGAGGTCTTCCTCCGCGAATGCCCGGATAGCACGACACTGGCGCGCAGGCGGCCGATGCCTTCGATCTCGCAGGTGACCACATCGCCGACCTTGAGATAGCCCCCGGCGAGCTCGATGTCTGCGCGTTCGGTCTGGGCACCGCGCCCGCCCAACTCGGGATCGGTTCCCCACGCGGTTCCGCCCGGCGTGCCCGTCGAAATCACCGAACCCGGTTTCAGGGTGACGAAGCCCGAAAAGAAATGAACCAGCTCCCGGACGTTCCAGATCATCATCGCGGTGGTGTTGTTCTGGCGCAGCTCGTCGTTGACCCAGGTGCGGAGCGCCAGCTTCTGTGGGTTGCCAAGCTCGTCTGACGTGACAATGCAGGGGCCGAGGGGCGCGGAGGTATCGAAGTTCTTGCCCGGGCCGAGCGCGTATTGCGAGGTGCCGTCGGGCCGCATCTTGACCTGCCGGTCCCGGGCCGTGACGTCGTTCATGACGGTGAAACCGAATATGTGCTTCATCGCATCCCGCTTGGCGATGTGGCGCCCGCCCTTGCCGATGACGATCGCAAGCTCGGTTTCGTAGTCCAGCTTCCCGGTGATCTTCGGCTCGTAGACGATGTCGTCGTATGGGCCGTTGGCGCATTGCTGGAGCTTGATGAAGAACTCGGGTTCCTTGCCCTCGACCGCCGGCTTCTCGTCCCGATGATCCCAGTAGTTCTCTCCCGAACACAGGATGACCGCGGGCTCGAGGGGCGCGAAGAGCGTGGCCCGGGCCAGGCTGCGGCGGCCCTTGCCGCTGCCGCGGCTCTCGCGGATCGCCTTGCGCGCGAAGTGCAAGCCCCGCTCCCCGGATTCGATGAAGGAGATCGTGTCGGCGAGTGCGTCGCGGTCCCGCGCGGTGAGCTTGCGCTGACCGCCCAGCGCGTCGATCGGGTCGACCAGCTCCTTGTCATCCCCTACAGCGAGCCGTCGCACCGTCCCCTTCCTGTAGTTGTAGATGCGCATGGGTGCCTCCCTGACTGGCTCGCGTCGATGTCGAGACCGGGATCGGTCTCCACCTTCCTGCGCTCGCGAGCGACTGGATAGCGCTATTTCATGGGGCGAGGCGGCCGCTTAGCCCTCGTCCGTGGAGCCAACGCACCGCACCCTCCAGCTATATCCAGCTATGTCCCGGAATTTTCCCGGCATAGCGGTCACCACGACCCAACTTCGGGGTGTGCGCCGCCTGCTCTCCTTCTCCTCGCCACGGGGGAGGAGAAGGCCGGGTTGAGGTGGGGGGCTCGGCCTGCACTGAATGTGAGACAGGGACCGTGTTCCGAGCGGATACGACTCCGTTCGCTCGGGTAATGCTCTAACTTTCGGGGAGGGCGCCTACGCGGCGTGCGAGCAGGGAGACCCGACGGGCTGCGGTGCTCCGATGCAGCACCGCTTTCTGCGCGCCCCGCATGATCTCGGGCTGGGCCGCACGCAAGGCCTCTTCCGCCTGGCGCTTGTCGCCGCTCGCGATGGCTTCCTCCACCCGGCGAATGAAGGTGCGGAGGCGTGAAATCCGTGCGCGGTTGACCGCGACGCGGCGCTTGTTCTGCCGAACCCGCTTGCGGGCCTGGCGCGAATGGGCCATGGCTGAGGGCCTTTCCTGTGGTCGGGCGGCGTTATACCACGCGGGCCGGCCGGGTCAACGGCACCGGCGCTGTCAGGCGGGGCTAACGGTTGTTGAAGGCGGGCTCGCGCTTCTCGATGAAGGCGTCCATCCCTTCCTTCTGATCCTCGGTCGCGAAGCTCGCGTAGAACACCGCCCGCTCGTAGAGCACGCCTTCCGTGAGCGTGGTCTCGAAGGCGCGGTTTACGCTCGCCTTGGCGAGCGCGACGGTGGGCGCCGAGAAATGCGCGATCCGCTCGGCAACGGCGACGGCCTCGTCCACCACGTCGGCGGCCGGCACGACCCGGCTCGCGAGCCCGCTGCGCTCGGCCTCCTCGGCGTTCATCATGCGCCCGGTCAGGATCATCTCCATCGCCTTCGACTTGCCGACGGCGCGTGTGAGCCGCTGGGTGCCGCCGGCGCCTGGGATGGTGCCGAGCTTGATCTCCGGCTGGCCGAATCTGGCGTTGTCCGCGGCGATCACGATGTCGCACATCATCGCAAGCTCGCAGCCGCCACCGAGCGCGTAGCCCGCGACCGCCGCGATCACCGGCTTGCGGAAGGTGGTGATGCGGTTCCACGCGGCAATGAAGTCGCTGCCGTAGGCATCGACGAAGTTCATCCTGCGCATCTCGGTGATGTCGGCGCCGGCCGCGAAGGCTTTCTCGTTGCCGGTGATGACGACGGCACCGATCCCCTCCTCCTCTGCGAAGCTGTCGAGCACGGCGTTGAGCTCGCCTATCAGCGCGCCGTTCAGCGCGTTGAGCGCCTTGGGCCGGTTCAGCGTAATCAGGCCGACCCGGCCGCGCCGGTCGACGGTGATGTTCTCATAGGCCATCGTGTTCTCCCTCAAGGGGCCGGCGCCCGAATTCTGGTCGTCGGGCTGCTGCCGGAAGGGCGCCCCGACGGGCGTCCGGACCGCCTGATAACTCACCGTTGCCGCTTTGCGCAATAGAATGTCGAGCGGTTGCTTTGCACGATCCGGCGCACCGCCGCCCCGCAATCGCAGCCGGGGCAGGGCTGGCCAGCCCGGTCGTAGACCGCGAAACGGTGCTGAAAGTAGCCAAGCTCGCCCGTTGCCTGCACGTAGTCCCGGAGCGACGAACCGCCTGCTGCGATGGCCGCCTCCAGCACGTCCTTGATCGCGCCGGCGAGCCGGGCCGCGCGCCCGCCCTGCACCGAGCCCGCGCGGCGCCGCGGACTCAAGCCCGCGTAGAAGAGCGCCTCGCACACGTAGATGTTGCCGAGGCCCGCGACCACGCGCTGGTCGAGCAGCGCGGCCTTGATCGGCGTGTCCTTGCCGCTGAGCCGTTTGGCCAGCGCCGGCCCGTCGAAGTCGGCGGCGAGCGGCTCGGGGCCCATGGCGCTCAGCAGCACGTGCTCGTCGAGCCGCTCCGCCTCGGCCAGGTCCATCAGGCCGAAGCGCCGGTGGTCGACGTAGCTCAGCACGGCGCCGCCCTCGAAGTGAAGGACGACGTGCTCGTGCGCGGCACCGCTCGGCTCGGCATCGACGAAGAGGCGGCCCGACATGCCGAGATGGACGATCAGCACGCGGCCGCCGTCGAGGTGCACCAGCAGATACTTGCCGCGCCGCCCGAAACTCTGAACTTCCCGGCCCGTGAGCACCTGCCCCATGTCCGGCGGCAGCGGCCGGCGGAGATCGCCGCGCCGCACCGTGACATGGCTGATGCGCCGGCCGGTGAGCTGCGCGGCGAGCCCGCGGCGCACGGTTTCGACCTCGGGCAATTCCGGCATCCTGCGGCCACGGTAGCGCGGGTTCCGCCGCTGGGCTATGGTCGCCGCCATGGCCTCCGCGCGCGGTGAGCACGACGCCACGGATGGTGCCGATTTCGGCTTCCGCCGCGTCGGCGAGGACGAGAAGCCGGGGCTCGTCCGCGACCTCTTCGACCGGGTTGCCGGCCGCTATGACCTCATGAACGACCTGATGAGCGGCGGCGTCCATCGCCTGTGGAAGCGCGAGATGGTGGCCTGGCTCGCGCCCCGCCCCGGCATGGCCGTGCTCGACGTGGCGGGCGGTACCGGCGACATCGCGCGCCGGGTCCGGGAGGCAATGGAGGGTGAGGGCCGCGTCATCGTCTGCGATGCGAGCGAGGGGATGGTGGACGCAGGCCGCGAGCGTACCTGGAACAGAGGGCTCATCGGCGGCATCGAATGGCTGGTCGGCGATGCCGAGGCGCTGCCGCTGGCACCGCGTTCGGTGGATGCCTATACGATCGCCTTCGGCATCCGCAACCTGACGCGGATCGAGCGCGCGCTGGAGGAAGCGGCGCGTGTGCTCCGCCCCGGCGGGCGCTTCCTTTGCCTGGAGTTCAGCTCGCGCCCGCCTGCCGGCGTCGACCGTCTCTACAATGCCTATTCCTTCGCCGTGATTCCCTTGCTGGGTGCGGCGGTGACGGGCCAGCACGACGCCTACGCCTATCTTGTGGAGAGCATCCGGCGCTTCCCCCCGCCGGAGCGGCTTGCCGCCATGATGGCCGATGCCGGCTTCGGCGGTGTGCGCGTGCGTTCGCTCTCGGCCGGCATCGCCACGCTCCATTCGGGCTGGCGCGTCTAACCCGGAACCCTCGCCATGCGCCGGGCGCTCAGAAACATCGGGCGGCTGCTGCGGATCGCCTGGACCTTGGGGCGCTGGGACGCGCTCTTCCTCCTGCGCGACCACGGCCTCGTGCCGTCGGTCACCCTTCTCGCCGGCATGGCGCCCAGGAAGCGGGGGTTGGGCACGCCGGGGCGGCGGCTCGCCGGCGCGTTCCAGAAGCTGGGCCCGAGCTTCATCAAGTTCGGCCAGGCGCTCTCCACCCGGCCGGACCTGGTGGGCGACGAGATCGCCGCCGAGCTCTCCGCCCTGCAGGACCGACTGCCGCCCTTCGAGGGCAAGGCCGCGCGCGCCATCGTGGAGTCCGAGTTCGGCGTGCCCCTGGAGTCACTCTTCAAGGAGTTCACTGACGAGCCCGTGGCAGCGGCCTCCATCGCGCAGGTTCATTTTGCAGTCACCGCGACCGGAGAGCCGGTTGCGGTCAAGATCCTCCGGCCCGGTGTCGAGCGCGCCCTCGAGCGCGATCTGGAGCTCTTCTACTGGCTCGCGGAACTCGCCGAGCGCGCGCTGCCCTCCTGGCGCCGGCTGCGGCCGGTCGAGGTCATCCGCACCTTTGCCCAGAGCGTGATGATCGAGATGGACCTCCGCTTCGAGGCCGCCGCCGCCTCGGAGCTGCGCCAGAACTTCGCCGAGGACCCCGGCTTCCTGGTGCCGGCGGTCGATTGGCGGCGCACCAGCCGCCGCGTGCTCACGCTGGAGCGCGTCGAAGGCATCCCGATCGACGAGCGCGAGGCCCTGGTGGAGGCCGGCCACGACCCGCACGAGGTGCTGGGCAAGGCGGCCGAGGCCTTCTTCAACCAGGTCTTCCGGGACGGCTTCTTCCACGCTGATCTGCATCCCGGCAACCTGCTGGTGAATGCCGAGGGCAACGTCGTCGCCGTCGATTTCGGAATCATGGGTCGGCTCGACACCCAGACCCGGCGCTATCTCGCCGAGATGCTCTTGGGATTCCTGATCGGCGATTACGAGCGCGTCGCCGACGTGCACCTGGAGGCCGGCTACGTGCCGCGCCGGACCTCGAGAGCGGCGTTCGTGCAGGCGCTGCGGTCCATCGGCGAGCCGATCCTGGGCCGGCCCCTCAACGAGATTTCCATCGGCCAGCTGCTCGGCCAGCTCTTCCAGATCACCGAAGCCTTCGAGATGGAGACCCAGCCCCAGCTCCTGCTGCTGCAGAAGACCATGCTCATGGCCGAGGGGCTGACCCGCCGGCTTACCCCCGACCAGAACATGTGGGTCTTCACCCGGCCGCTGATCGAGGGCTGGGCGCGGGAGAACCTGGGCGTTCAGGCGCGCGTGCGCGACATGGCGGGGGAGTTCTTGGAAGCGGCGGGCCGCCTGCCGCGCCTTGCCGCGCGCGCCGAGCGGGTGCTGGACGGGCTGGAGACGGGGGTCTCGCTCTCGCCCGACACGCTGGAGACGATGGGCGGCCGCCGGCGCGGCGCCAGCACGCTGCCCATCCTGCTCGGCGTGATCGCCGCGCTGCTCGCAGGTCTGCTGGCCGTCCAGCTTCTGTAGAGCGCGTCCGTCTTTGACGGACGCGCGACAGGCCGCGACCGCGGCCCGCCGCGAATGCGGCGCGCCCGCGCAGGCGCCCGCGCAGGCGCCGGCCAGTCGCGCCGGTAGGCGCGCGAGATCGCAGGACGGCCGGCTTCCGTGAGCGACAAAGACTCAGGGAGTTTCCGTGTGAGACGGATACTCTCTGGAAAGCCCCCGCCGGCCTTGACACGGGCGGCGGGGCGCGGAGAGTGCGGGCCATGGACGCGGACGCGATCAAGCGCGAAACCGAGCTCGTGCGGGCCGACTGGGCCGGGCGCGGGCGCCATTGGGACCGGCGGGCCGACGAGATCGCCGAGCAGGCGGCGCGCATGAATGCACCGCTGATCGAGGCGGCCGACATCGCGCCGGGCCAGCAGGTCTGCGACATCGCCACGGGTGCCGGCGAGCCTGCGCTCAGTGTCGCCGCCCTGGTGGGCGCGGAAGGCCGCGTCTTCGCCACCGACCTCTGCCCCGAGATGATGCTGGGCGCGCGCCGCCGGGCCGCCGCCCAGGGGCTTCGCAACATCACCTTCAGGACCGCCGACATGCTGGCGCTGCCCGATGCGGACTCAGCGTTCGACCGGTTGATCTGCCGCTTCGGCCTGATGTTCTGCCCGGATCCCGCTGCCGCCGCCGGCGAAGCGCGTCGCGTGCTGAAGCCCGGTGGCCGGGTGGCTTATCTCGTTTGGGGGCCGCGCGAGGAGACCACCATGTTCGTCGTCTTCGTCGCTGCCGCCGAGGCCGTGTTCGGCCCCCTGGACGGGGTGGAGGACGTCGATCTCGCCCGGCCCTTCTCGCTCGGCGCACCCGGCGCGCTCGCCCAGGCGCTCGGCGACGGCGGCCTGGCGGACGTGGAAGAGCGCGAGGTCCGCTTCGCGCCACGGGTGCCGGCGCAGGCGCCCTTCTGGCAGGCCCAGCTCGACATGACCTTCGGCCGCGCCCTGGATGGTGCCTCGGAGGCGACGCAGCGCACCCTGAAAGAAGCCGTGGCGGCAGGATTCGAGCGCCTGAGAGAGGGCGACGAGGTCCCGATGAACGTTCATGTGCGAATCGGCACGGGCGTGAAGCCGGCAGACTGAGCCCGAGCCGCAACCGGTACCGGCGTTATCGACAAATATTTGTTGTAAAAGAGCGCATTACGCGCGATCAGCGCCGTCCGGAAACACTCGTAATTCGAAGTTACCCGGAGTGTGCGTGCTCGCTCTCCAGCCGCGCGATCTCGTCCTTGAGCCGGAGCTTCTGGCGCTTCAGCCCCTGAATTTCGAGATTGTCGCCGCGCCCTGCGAGCGTGTCGATTTTCGCATTGAGCGACTGATGTTCGGCGCGCAACGCCTCCAGGCGCTGCGCGATCGTGTCCTGATCGGTCATTCGTCCCCCTTCGTGCTGTCCAAGACGGCGCGTCGACGCCCTGACTCCACCGATATAATGGCAGAAGGCCGGCGCGAAAAGGCGTCGCGGCGCTCAAATGGTCTCGAAATAGCGCTCGAACTCCCAGGCACTGATCTGGCTCTTCTGCCAGGCGCGCCAGAGATCGATCTCGGCCCGGCGTGAGAGCGCGTAGTGATCCACGAAGAGGTCGCCGAAGGCGCAGCGCAGGAAGGCCGAGCCCTCGAAGACCTCCACCGCGTCCTCCAGGGTGGCCGGCAGCTTGGTATAGCTCTCGTCGAGCGCCGCGTTACCGGTGCAGAGCGGCGGCGGCGCAAGGCCGCGCTCGATGCCGTCGAGGCCGGCAGCCAGCATGCCGCCGACGGCGAGATAGGCATTGGCATCGGCGCCCGGCAGCCGGTTCTCGAAGCGTGCACCGTGGGGGGTGGGCCGGGTGATCAGCCGCAACGCCGCGCTGCGGTTGTCGTCGCCCCAGGACGCGTTCTCGGGCACCCAGTGCTGCCAGTCGCGTCGCCGGAACGAGTTGATGTTTGGCGAGCAGAGCGCAACCAGCGCCGGCAGGTGCTCGAGCTGGCCGGCGGCGTACTGCCTGGCGGTCTCGCTCACACCGTCGCCCTCCCAGAATGCATTCTCCCCGTCCCGCCAGAGGCTCTGGTGGACGTGCCCGCCCGAGCCCGGCAGGTCGGCATCGAGCTTGGCCATGAAGGTCGCGATCATGCCGCGCTCGGCGCAGAGCTCCTTGAGGTAGGTCTTCGCGCGGATGGCGCCGTCGGCGGCGTCGAGCGCCGGGGCATGGGCCAGCGCGAACTCGATGGCGCCGTGGCCGAGCTCCGTGTGCATGGAAACCACCGGCGTGCCCACCTCCTCCATGCGCTGCATGAAGGTCTCGAACACCGCGCGGAGCGCGGGCAGGCGCACCAGGCTGTAGGCGTTGCGCCCGCGCGAGACCGGCGTGAGCGTCGAGGGCGAGGGCAGCGAGGCGTTATCGTCCACGTAGTAGACGAAGACCTCGTATTCGAGCGCGAAGCGCGGCTCGAAGCCCATCCGGGCGGCCTTGTCGGCGGCACAGCGGAGCATCGTGCGCGGGCATTCCGGCGTCATGCTGCCGTCGGCGTCGTGGATATCGAGGATGGCCGCCACCGTGTCCGGCCGCCAGGGCAGGCGGCAGACGGTGGCGGGGTCCGGCTTCCCGTAGACATCGGCGAAGCCGTTCTCGTAGGACGAGAAGGGCGAGAGGTAGACATCGTCCGCCGTGGTCAGCCCGTAGATGATGTTGGACCAGCCGACCTCGCCGGAGAGACCCTTGTCCAGCGCGAGCAGCTTGCCGCGCAGCCCGCCGTCCAGGTCCGGCGTCTCGACCTGGACGAAGCGCACGCCTTCGGAGCGCATCCGCTCGCGCACCGCCGCCAATCCCTCCTTCGCCGTCGCGCTCATTGCGTTGTCCCCACGCCGGCCGCCGCCGGCTTCTCATGGCCCACGCTGGTATAGGCCTCCACCGGCACGAGCGCGGGGTCCTTGTAGACCGACCAGCGGCAGACGCCGCCCTGCCGCGCCTCCGGCCATGTGGGCGGGTCGATCACCCGCGTCGGGTAGCCGAAGCGGCGGATCGGCATGCGCTGGTTCAGCTGGCAGCAATGGACGCAATAGACGCAGACGCCCTTCTTGCCCCAAGCCCAGTCGTGGGCCTCGGTGGTCACGGCGAAGCCGTAGGGGGGTTCCATGCGGGATCCCTTGGGGTCCTCGTCGCGATAGGTCCGCCCGCCGGAGCCGCAGGGGTCGAAGCTCAGCACCCAGCGGTCCGCCTCCTCCACGATCTCGATCGCGCCCAGGCGCCCCGGCCCGCTGAGATGGCCGCGCAGCGAGAGTGCGGCGATCAGGATCAGCCGGTGCATCGAGCGCGGCCACGGGTGCGTGGCGGTGTCGTAGACGTCGTAGGTCTCGTACATCGGCGCCATCAGCTCGTCCCAGAGCGGGCCGATGCGGCGCTCGCCCAGATGACGAACCACGAGGTCGAGCATCCCGTAGACCAGGTCGCAGCCCCGGTCGTGGGTCTCGAGCCAGAGCGTGCGGGCGCGCTCCAGGTGCTCGCGGGCCGCCGCCGCATCGCCGGCGCCGCAGGCCGCCTCGACGTCCTCGATCGCGGCCCTGTACGCAGCCCAGCCCGCGTGGATGTCGAAGGGCTCGCCGGCCTCGCCCGCCAGCAGCGCGGCCAAGCGGGCCTCGCCCGCGGCGATCTCGGCTTGGTCCACGCCTTCGGCGGCGAGCGTTTCCCTGATCTGGTCGGCCCAGAGGGCGTAGAGCTCGTAGCCCTCGCGGGCTTCCTCTACCGTGTGGCCGGCGAGCGCCGCGGCGTCAGCAAGGCGGCCGTGGTCAAGAGCCTCGGCTGCCAGCACATATGAGGACGCGGCATGGTCCGCCCAGCCGCCGGCGCGCACCGGGTGCCCGATCACGGGATCGTCCACGAGTGGCCCCGCCGCGCCTCGGATCGCCTCCCCAGCCACGCTCTATCCTAGCCGATCTGCAGTCCACCGCTCCGCGGCGCCGCGGGGCTGATTCAGGGTAGGAAATCGCGCGCCATCGGTAAAGGAGGCGCCCGCCGCGGCCCCGCGCCGGCTCAGCCGCCGGGCCGCTCCACCGTCAGCACCTGCTTGCCGACCACGCTGCGGCTGCGAAATGCGTCCAGTGCCGCGGGCGCCTCTTCAAGGGGCAGGCTGCGGGAGACGAGGGGCTTCAGCGCGCCGGCCTCGTACCAGCGAAAGAGATCGCCGAAATAGGCGCGGTTCGCGGCGCGGTCGCGCTGGGCGAAGGCGCCCCAGGCGACGCCGACCACGCTGATCTCCTTGAGCAGGATGATGTTGGTCTTGGCCTCGGCGATGCGGCCGGAGGCGAAGCCGATGACCAGCAGCCGGCCGTTCCACGCGATGCAGCGCATGGAGGTATCGAAGATGTCACCGCCGACCGGGTCGTAGATCACGTCAGCGCCGCGCCCGTCGGTCAAGGCCTTGACCCGCTCGCGCAGGTCCTCGGTGCGGTAGTTGACCAGGTGGTCGGCGCCGTGCTCCCGGGCGCGCGCGAGCTTCTCGTCGCTGCTGGCGGCCGCGATCACCGTGGCGCCGAGGCACTTGCCGATCTCCACGGCCGAGAGCCCGACGCCGCCCGAGGCGCCCTGGACCAGGAGCGTCTCGCCCTCGGCGAGCGCGCCCCGCCCGACCAGTGCGTGGTAGCCGGTGGCGTAGACCACGGGGAAGGCCGCCGCGACATCGAAGGGCATGGCATCGGGAATGGGGATCACGCATTCCGCCGGCGCCACCACCACCTCGGCCATGCAGCCGTGGGACAAGTAGGCAAGCACCCGGGTGCCGGGCGCGGGCGCGTCCACCCCCGGCCCGCATTCGGTGACGATCCCTGAGCATTCGAGGCCGGGGCTGAAGGGGAAGGGCGGCCTGACCTGATACTTGCCCTCGATCAGCAGGAGATCGGGGAAGTTCACGCCCGTCGCATGCACGGCAATGCGGACGCTGCCCGGCTCGAGCGCAGGCGGCTCCACGTCTTCGAACGCAAGAGTTTCGGGCGGGCCGAAGGCCTTGCAGATAACCGCTTTCATGGCGTCAGTCTCGTGAATGGCGTGTGAATGGCCGGCGGGTGGCGTCTCTCAGTCGAGTACCGTCCCGTCGCGGGCGAGCGGGGGCGCCACGGAGCCGCCGTCGAATTCCACGGTGGCGATCAGCTCGACGGAGTGGTTGACCGCGAGCCCGCGGCAGCCGATGGCGGCGCGCGTCGGCATCAGGCGCCGGCCGCAAAGCTCGACGAGCAGGTCGACGGCGCCGTTGATGACGCGCGGCTGATCGACGAAACCCGGGCCCGAGTTCACGTAACCGGTGAGATGCAGCATCCGGTGCATGCGGTCGAGGTCGCCCAGCGCATACTTGATTAGGCCGAGGTAGCAGAGCATGCAATGGCGCGCCGCCTCGTAGCCCTCCTCGATGGTGCGGTCCTCGCCGAGGATCCCGGGGAGATAGGGCTTGCCCTCCTTCATGGGCGTGCAGCCCGAGAGGTAGAGCACGCGCCCCAATGCGTGGTGGGAGACGTACTTCGCGGCCGCGGGGTTGGTGCCGTAGCTGTCTTCCAGCCGGGGCAGCGTCAGGCCCGCGGCCTCGATATTCTGCTCGATAGTCATGGGCCGAGCATGGTGCGCGGGGCGAGCCAAGTCAACGACGGGCCGCCGCCACCGCTTGGGCTATACTCGCGCGATGGGCAGGCTTGAAGGCACCCGCGATGACGACGACCCGGCCACGCTTGCCAGCCGCTTCCTCGATCTCTGGCAGGAGGAGATCGCCGGCACCGGACGGGGCGACGGTCCCGGCGCGCTTACGCTTCGCCTTGCCACCCTGCACCTCGCTGCGCTCGCGGGCGGCGGGGAGAGCGGCGCTCTGAATGCCGGCACGGACGCCGGCACCGCCGCCCCGGCTCGGGCCGAGGCCGCTGCCGCTCCATCTGGGGATGGCGCTCAGCGGCTGGCTGAGCTCGCTCGCCGCCTTGCGGCTCTCGAGGAGCGGATCGCTGAACTGGCGGCGCGCGGACCGGGCGCAGGCGACGGCCCTTCAGGAGGCGCTGGCCGAGGCCGATCCTGAGGCGCTCGCCCGGGCGCTGGGCGCCGAGGCGGCAACCCGCATCGGCGCCTTCCTCGCCGGCATCGAAGGCTACCGCGCGCACCCCTACCGCCGCCGCCTGGCGGACCCGCCGGTGCTCTGGCAGGCCGGGACGACGCGGGTTCTGGACTTCGGCGGGGATGCGGCGGGGGCGCCCGTGCTGCTCGTGCCCTCTCTCATCAACCGCGCCTATATCCTCGACCTCAGGGCAGAGCGCAGCTTCGCCCGCTATTTGCGCGACCGGGGCCTCCGCCCCTACCTGCTCGACTGGGGGGCACCCGGCGCGGACGAACGCGATTTCGGGCTCGACGACTACATCCTAGGCCGCCTCGCCCCGGCGCTGGAGGCGGTGCACCGCGACGCGGGCCGGCCCGTGGCGCTCGCCGGCTACTGCATGGGCGGCACCCTGGTGCTGCCGCTCGCCGGCCGTGAGGATGTGGCGGCTCTGGTCCTGCTGGCGACGCCCTGGGATTTCTGGGCGGACGGCCGCCACCAGGCGCGCCTGATCGCGGCCCACCTGCCGGGACTGACCGCCCTGATCGAGGGCCTGGAGCAGCTGCCGCCCGATGCCCTGCAGGCCATGTTCGCCGCGCTCGACCCGCTGCTCGCGGCACGCAAGTTCAGCGCCTTCGCCGCGCTTCCGCCCACCTCTGCCGCGGCGCGCAATTTCGTCGCGCTGGAGGACTGGCTCAACGACGCTGTGCCGCTCACGGGCCCGGTGGCCCGTGCCTGCCTGAACGACTGGTACGGTGCGAACGCGCCGGCGCGCGGCAACTGGCGGGTGGGGGACCAGCCGGTCAGGCCCGAGCGCGTCACCTGTCCCGCGCTCAATGTCGTGCCGGCGCGCGACCGCATCGTCCCGCCGGCTTCGGCGGAGGCGCTCGGCGAGGCGCTCCCCGATGTCGAGACCTGGCGCCCCCCGCTCGGCCACATCGG
The DNA here is from genome assembly GCA_965207055.1 of Alphaproteobacteria bacterium. Taxonomy (GTDB): domain Bacteria; phylum Pseudomonadota; class Alphaproteobacteria; order UBA828; family UBA828; genus WTGU01. The sequence continues at coordinate 790,281 of CBDBLP010000003.1, forward strand.
CATGATGGCCAGCCCCCGCGCCAAGCGCCTGCTCTGGCGCAAGCTCGCGGACTGGATCGCCGCGCACGCCAGCGCTTGAAATAGCGCGCACGCAGGCGCATATGAAGCGCACGCGCCGCCGCGGAATGGGTCCCGGCGGCGCGGATCATTGCCAGGGGAGAGATGATGAGTCGGGTCGCATTGGTGACGGGCGGAACGCGCGGTATTGGCGGCGCAATTTCGCTCGCGCTGAAGAACAACGGCTGCCAGGTGGCCGCCAACTACAACTCGAACGACGAGGCGGCCGAGCGCTTCCGCGAAGTCACCGGCATCGACGTTTACAAGTGGGACGTGAGCGACTTCGCGGCCTGCGAGGCGGGCATCGCCCAGATCGAGCAGGATCTGGGTCCCATCGACATCCTGGTGAACAACGCCGGCATCACGCGCGACGGCACGCTGCAGAAGATGACGCCCGACAGGTGGCAGGCGGTGCTCGACACCAATCTCGGCTCCTGCTTCAACCTCTGCCACGCCACCTTCCCCGGCATGCGGGCGCGCAAGTTCGGCCGCGTGGTCAATATCGGCTCGATCAACGGCCAGGCCGGCCAGTACGGCCAGGTCAACTACGCCGCCGCGAAGTCAGGGATTCACGGCTTCACCAAGGCGCTGGCGCAGGAAGGCGCGCGCCACGGGATCACCGTGAACGCGGTCGCCCCCGGCTATGTCGATACCGAGATGGTGCGCGCGGTGCCCGAGGCGGTGCTGGAGAAGATCGTCGCCAGCATCCCCGTGGGCCGGCTCGGCCGCGCCGAGGACATCGCACGCGCGGTGCTCTTCCTCACCGCTAACGACGCGGACTTCATCACCGGATCGACGCTCTCGGTGAACGGCGGCCACCACATGTACTGAGTCCTACCGACGGGAGCACGCGAATGGGACGGCTTGCGCTCATCACCGGGGGCACGCGCGGCATCGGCGCCGGCATCGCTCGTGCCTTGCAGGAGGCCGGCCACCCGGTGGTGGTCAACTACCACGCCGATGAGGCGTGCGCCGCCGCCTTCACGGCGGATTCCGGCATCCCGGCGCTGAAGTGGGACGTGAGCGACGGCGACGCCTGCCGGGCCGGGATCGCGGCGGTCGAGGCCGAGCACGGCCCGGTCGAGGTTCTCGTCAACAACGCGGGCACGGTCTCCGACAACAAGTTCGAGAACATGAGCGACGACCAGTGGCAGCGAGTGGTCCGGGTCAATCTGGATTCCGTCTTCTACATGTCGAAGGCGGTCTATCCCGGCATGATGGAGCGGGGCTGGGGCCGCATCATCCAGATCGGCTCGATGAACGGCCAGGCCGGCCAGCTCAACCAGGTCAACTACGTCGCCGCCAAGGCGGGCATGCACGGCTTCACCAAGGCGCTGGCGCAGGAAGGGGCGAAGCACGGGATCACGGTCAACACCGTCGCACCGGGCTATGTCGACACCTACCTGATGCGCGACATGCCCGAGCGTATCGCGCAGAAGATCATCGACAAATCCCCGATCCGCCGCATGGGGTACGAGGAGGAGGTGGCCCATGCCGTGCTCTTCCTCGTGGACGACAAGGCGGCCTGGACCACCGGCTCCACCATCACCATGAACGGCGGCACCCACATGTATTAGAGTGCGTCCGACTTGGAGGGACGCGCGACAGGCCGCGACCGCGGCCCGCCCGCGCCCGCGCAGGCGCCGGGTCGCGCCGACAGGCGCGCGGAACCATAGAATTGCCGGCTACCGTGAGCGACAAGGAATCAGAGCGTGTCCGTGAAAAACGGAGACACTCCCGCCGGGGCCGGCGTGGACTGCTACCATAGCCGGCGATGCATCAGGACGTTGTCGACCTTAACGCCTTCTATCTGACCCGCCTCGGGCGGGTCACGCGGCGGATCCTGGGCCAGCAGATCCGCCGGGTGTGGCCGAGCGTGCGCGAGGAGGTGGTGCTGGGGATCGGCTACCCGGTGCCCTTCCTCGGGCTCTTTCGCGAGGAGGCGGACCGCGTGTTCGCGGTCATGCCGGCGGGCCAGGGGGTGATGGCCTGGCCCGAGAGCGGCGGGCGGCAGGTCGCGCTCGCCGACGACGGCGTCCTGCCGCTGCCCGACGGTTGCATCGACCGCATCCTCATCGTCCACGGGCTGGAGTTCAGCGAGCAGCGCCGGCCGATGCTGGAAGAGGTGTGGCGGGTGATGCGGCCGGACGGGCGCATCCTGGTGCTGGTGCCGAACCGCCACGGCCTCTGGGCCCGCGCCGAGGCCACGCCCTTCGGCCACGGCTCGCCCTTCAGCGCCTCGCAGCTCGGCCGGCTGCTGCGCGAGCACCGCTTCGCCCCGGTCGCTTCGGGCGGGATGCTCTTCTTCCCGCCCACGGGCTCGCGCGCGGTGCTGCGCACGGCGGCCGTCTGGCAGCGCGTGGGACGCCATCTCGGGCGCCCCTTCGGCGGCATTGTCTACGTCGAAGCCGGCAAGACCGTGTTCGAGGCCCTTCCGATCACGGCGCGCCGTCGCCGCCGGGTCATCGTGCCGCTGCCGCAGCCCGTGCCGGCAGGCGCGCGAACCCTCGTAGAGGGCGGCTCGGAGCGCGTCCCTTCTTGACGGACGCGCGACAGGCCGCGACCGCGGCCCGCCGCTAATGCGGCGCGCTCGCGCAGGCGCCGGCCATAGGCCGGCTGCCGTGAGCGATGAATTGGTAAATCGTTTCCGTGTCAAACGGAAACGATTTACCGATGCTCGGCGGAGAGCAGGAAGACCGCCTGCTCGCCGAAGAGGTTGGCGAAGCGGCCGGTGCCGCTGAAGTGGCGCACCCCGCCGCGTGAATCCACCTGGGTGCGGCGCTCGATGCCGATGTCGAGCTCGCGGCAGAGCATCACGAAATCCTTGATCGTGCAGGGTCGGATCACCGGCGTTTCGTACCAGCGCTCGCCGGAGCCGGCGCGTGCCGGCATGCGGCCCCGCGTCAGCAGGTGCAGCCGGTTGCGCCAGTGTCCGAAGTTGGGGATCGAGACGATCGCGCTTCTGCCGATCCTGAGTAGCTCAAGCAGCACGCCCTTGGGATCGCGGATTGCCGGCAGGGTCTGGCTCAGCACCACGTAGTCGAAGGCGGCGTCCGGGTAGTCGGCGAGGTCGGTCTCGGCATCGCCCTGGATGACCGAGAGCCCGCGTCTCACCGAGGCGTTGACTCCCTCCTGGCTGATCTCGATGCCGCGGCCGTCAACGCTCTTCTCGCGCGCGAGCAGCTCCAGCAGGGCGCCGTCGCCGCAGCCGATGTCGAGCAGCCTGGAGCCCGGCTCCACCAGCTCGGCGATCAGGCGATGGTCGGGGCGGGCACTCTGGCGCATGGTCTGCCGCTGCGGGCCTGCATTCATGGACGAGCTCTCAGGGGCTGCCGAGCCCACGCTTGGCGGCGGCGCCGCTCAGGAACCCGCGCAGGGTCTCGAACATGTCGGGCTCGTCGAGCAGGAAGGCGTCATGCCCCTTGTCGCTCACCACCTCGACGAAGCTCACGTTGGCGGCGACGGCGGCGAGCGCGCGCACGATGGCACGGTTCTCGGATGTGGGATAGAGCCAGTCGCTGGTGAACGAGATCACGCAGAAGCGGGTCTCGACCCCGCGAAACGCATTCGCCAGCACGCCGTCATAGTCTGCCGCGAGATCGAAGTAGTCGATCGCGCGGGTGATGTAGAGGTAGGAGTTGGCGTCGAAACGCTCGACGAAGGCCTGCCCCTGGTGGCGCAGGTAGCTCTCCACCTGGAAGTCCGCGTCGAAGCCGTAGGTGACGTTGGACCTGTCCTGCAGGGACCGGCCGAACTTCCGTTGCAGCGCCGACTCCGAGAGGTAGGTAATGTGCGCGGCCATGCGCGCCACCGCGAGGCCGCCGACCGGATTGGCGCCCTGTTCCTGATAGCGCCCCTCGCGCCAATCGGGGTCGGCCATGATCGCCTGGCGGCCGACCTCGTTGAGCGCGATGTTCTGGGCCGAGTGCTTGGCCGCACAGGCGATCGGCACTGCGGTGCAGCAGCGCTCGGGGAAGCTCGCCACCCATTGCAACGCCTGCATGCCGCCCATGGAGCCGCCGGTGACGCAGAAGAGCTGCTCGATGCCGAGATGGTCGAGCAGCATGGCCTGCGCCCTGACCATGTCGCGAATGGTGATCACCGGGAAGTCGAGGCCCCAGGGGCGCCCGGTGGCGGGGTTGATCTCCTTCGGCCCGCTGGTGCCCATGCAGCCGCCGAGCGTGTTGCTGCAGATCACGAAGTAGCGGTCGGTGTCGAAGGTCTTGCCGGGCCCCACCATCTGCTCCCACCAACCGGGCCGGCCCGTGAGCGGGTGGGGGCCCACGACGAACTGATCGCCGGTGAGCGCGTGGCAGACGAGAACCGCGTTGGAGCGCTCCTCGTTGAGCGTGCCGTAGGTCTGATAGGCGAGCGTGAAGGGCCCCAGCGAGACGCCGCAATCGAGCTCGAGCGGCGTCTCCCGGCCGAGCTCCACGCTCAGGCCGGTCCGTGCATGCGCCGCCGCGGCTTGGCTCTTGGGCATTGCGGTCATCGTTCACCCGGCTCCCAACGGCCGCGCCCCTTTGCCGGGTCGCCGGCCGCAAGTGTCGCCGAAAGGGGGACAGACAGTTGCGATTTGAACCCGAAAGTCAATGTTCTCTTTGATTTTACCACGGTCTTGGACTAGGACTTGCCACCCCCTTTAGCCGTGTCAGCCATGCCATGAACAGGCCTTCGCCGGAGGATTCTCCGCTCGCCGCAATGCGCGACGAGATCGACGAGATCGACGACACGATCCACGATCTCCTCATGCGCAGGATGGCGCTTGCCAATCGCATCAGCGGGACCAAGCGTGCGCGCGGTGCCACCGGTGCGCTGCTGCGGCCGGCGCGCGAGGCCGCAATCCTCAGACGGCTGCAGGCGCGGCACGAGGGGCCCTTTCCCTTCCCCGTCGTCGTGCGAATCTGGTCCGAGATCATGTCGGCCACGCTCTTCGCCGAGGGCGGCTTCGCGGTCTCGGTGTTCACGGTCGACGAGCCCACCGAGGAAAACCGCTTTGCCGACCTGGCGCGGGTCCACTTTGGCGCCGAGACGCCGCTGCTCGCTGCCCGGACGGAAAGCGGAGTGCTGCGCGGCGTGCGCGACGGCAAAGCGTCGGTCGGCGTGCTGCCCGTGCCTGCGGACGCGATGAGCGGCGGCGTCGCGGTGAGCGCCGAGCCCTGGTGGCTGACGCTGGCCGTCAGCGACGAGGAGCGGCCGATGATCGTCTCCCGCCTGCCCTGGCTCGCGGGCGGACGGCACGCCGCCGGCAAGACCAACGCGCTCGTCGTGGCCATGACTCCGCCGGCGCCGTCGGGTGACGACGTCTCGTACCTCGCGGTGGAATCGTCGGACACCATCAGCCGCGACCGCATCCGCTCGGCGCTTGCCGTGGCCGGCGTCGCGGTGACCGGCTCAGTGGCGTGGCACGACGATGGCGGCGCGCCCGGCCGCTGGCAGCTGATCGAGGTCGATGGCTTCGTCGCCGAGGCCGACCAGCGCTTGCAGCGCTTCGCCGAGCAGCTGGACGACGACGTCGGGCGGATCGAGGTGCTGGGCAGCTACCCGAGACCACCCGCGCCCGAGCGCGCCGGCTGACCAGCGGGGGTACTGCGATGTCGGTTCAGCCCATTCCCCGGCCCGGGATCATGGAGATATCGCCTTACGTGGGCGGGCGGTCGAGCGCGGCCGGTCACGCCAACACCATCAAGCTCTCCTCCAACGAATCGGCGCTGGGGCCGAGTCCCGGAGCACAGGCCGCCTACAGGGAGCTTGCCGGGACGCTCCACCGCTATCCCGATGGCGGTGCGACGGAGCTGCGCACGGCGCTCGGTGCGCTCCACGGCATCGACCCCGACCGGATGGTCTGCGGCAACGGCTCGGACGAGCTGCTTCAGCTGCTCGCCCACGCCTATGCCGGCCCCGGCGACGAGGTGATTTACTCCCGCCACGGCTTCCTGGTCTATGCGCTGGCGACGCTCGCCGTCGGCGCCACCCCCGTCGTCGCGCCCGAGACCGACTACACCGTCGACGTGGACGCGATCCTGAGTCGGGTGACCGAGCGGACCCGAATCGTCTATCTCGCCAATCCCAACAACCCGACCGGGACCTACATTCCGAAGGGCGAGCTTCGGCGCCTCTGGGGCGGCCTGCCGGAGCATGTCGTGCTGGTGATCGACTCCGCATATGCGGAGTTCGTGAGTGCCGACGACTACGATTCCGGCCTGGAGCTCGCCGGCATGGCGCCCAACGTGGTGATGACCCGCACCTTCTCGAAGGCCTACGGGCTCGCGGCGCTGCGCCTCGGCTGGGCCTATGGGGCGCCCGCCATCATCGATGTGCTCCACCGCATCCGAGGCCCCTTCAACGCGAATGCCGCGGCGCTCGCTGCGGCGCTCGCTGCCCTCGAGGATCAGGATCACGTCGTTCGCACCAGGCGGCACAACGAGCAATGCCTCGGTGCGCTTGCCGCGCGGCTCGGCGCAGCCGGGCTCCACGTCGTGCCCAGCGTCTGCAACTTCCTGCTGGTGCGCTTCGCGGACGAGCCGGGGCGGGACGCGGCGGCAGCAGATCGCTTCCTCACCGAACGCGGCATCGTCGCCCGGCGGATGGAGCCTTATCACCTCGCGGACTGCCTCCGGGTCACGATCGGCCTGGAGGCGGAGAACGAGGCCGTGGCCCAGGCGCTGGAGGCCTTCATGGCGGCGCCTGCGGCGGCGGCAGACGCAAGTCCCGAGCGGTGAGCGAACCCTTCTCCCGCGTCGCGCTGATCGGACTCGGCCTGGTCAACTCCTCGCTCGCGCGGGTCTTGCGGCTGAAGGCGCCTGCGACCGAGATCGTCGGCTGTGCCCGCAGCCAGGCGACCATCGACAAGGCGACGGAGCTCGGCTTCGTCGACCGGGTGACGCTCGACCCGGCCGAAGCGGTCGAAGGGTGCGACCTGGTGGTGCTGGGCTCGCCGGTCGGCACCTTCGCGCCGCTCGCCGCGAAAATCGGGCCGCATCTGGCCGAGGGGGCGGTCCTGACCGACGTCGGCTCGGTCAAGAAGGCGGTGTTCGCAGCGGTGTCGCCGCACGTGCCGCCGGGCGTCCACCTGATCCCCGGCCACCCGGTCGCGGGCACCGAGCATTCCGGGCCGGAGGCCGGTTTCGCCGAACTCTTCGAGGGCCGCTGGTGCATCCTGACCCCGCCGCCGGACGCCGACCCCGCAGCGGTCGAGCGGGTCGTCGCGCTCTGGCGTATGGCCGGGATGTCGGTGGAGCTGATGAGCGCCGACCACCACGACGCCGTGCTCGCCATCACCTCGCACCTGCCGCATCTGATCGCCTACAACATCGTCGGCACGGTCACCGACCTCGAGGAGGAGACCAAGGAAGAGGTGTTCAAGTACGCGGCGGCCGGATTCCGGGACTTCACGCGCATCGCCTCCTCGGACCCGGTCATGTGGCGCGACATCTTCCTCACCAACCGGGAGGCCGTGCTGGAGATGCTGGGCCGCTTCAGCGAGGACCTCTCGGCGCTGCAGCGCGCGATCCGGCGCGGTGACGGCGCCTACCTGGAGGAGCTCTTCACCCGCACCCGCGCGATCCGGCGCGGCGTGATCGAGGCCAGGCAGGTTTAGTTTTTCTCGCTCACGGCGACTGGCCTCCGGGCCGCTGTCGCGACAGGCCAGATGTTCACCGCAGTCATAATTGCTGCCGGGGCCGGGGAGCTCAGTCCAGGCCGAGGACGTCCGCCATCGTGTAGAGGCCGGGCCCGCGTCCCTCTGCCCAGCGCGCAGCCTGGACGGCGCCGCGGGCGTAGGTCTGGCGGTTGGACGAGCGAACCGCGAGCTCCAGCCGCTCGCCGTCGGCCGCGAAGATCACGCTGTGCTCGCCGATGACGTCGCCGCCACGCAGCGCGGCGAAGCCGATCTCGCCCCGTGGCCGCGCGCCGGTCACGCCATCCCGGCCGCGCGCTGCGACCTCGTCGAACGCGACCCCCCGCGCACGCGCGGCCGCCCGGCCGAGACCGAGCGCCGTGCCTGAGGGGGCGTCGATCTTGTGCCGGTGGTGCATCTCGACGATCTCGATGTCGTAGTCCTCGTCCAGCAGGCCGGCGACCTGCTCGGTGAGCCTGAAGAGCAGATTTACGGCGAGGCTCATGTTGGGCGCCTGAACCACCGCGGTTTGCGCCGCTGCTGCCTCCAGGGCGGCCTGCTCGTCGGCGCCGAGGCCCGTGGTGCCGACGATCAGCATCGTCCCCTCGGCCGCCGCGAGCTCGGCGTGGCCGGTGGCGGCCCCCGGCAGGGTGAAGTCGAGCACTGCGTCGGCGGCACGGAACATCGCCTGCGGATCGTCGCTCACCGCGACTCCCAGCGGCTCGATCCCGGCGAGCGCGCCGCAGTCCCGGCCGAGCGCGGGATGCTCCGGTACCTCGGTCCCGGTCACCACGGTGCATCCCTCGGTCGCCGTCACCTGGCGGATCAGCGCCTGGCCCATGCGCCCCGCGGCGCCCGGAATCCCGATCTTCATTACGCCTCCAAAGGCTTGCTCGGCGGTTTCATTGTCGCGTTAGTGTGGCGGCGCGCCAGAACCTCCGCAAGCAAGGGTCTGTGGTACGAAAGGCTGAGAACTCGCGACACTCTCCCGCTGGCGCTTGACAACCCACCCATCTAGCACAATTTCGGATGCATCTTCGGTAGTAGAGTTCCGAGGAAGTAGTTGTTCCGTATTCGCTCTAATAATCTAGGAGTTAAACCATGGTGTAAGGAGAAGCGCTAACATGAGAGCAGAGTTTAATCTCTCGTTTTCCCTCTCAGTCCGATTTTGCTATCGTACAATCGATATCCCAATTGCCTCTCTGATTTCGTCTTTTATTTCAATGCTAAAGTGAGAGGGTGGCCCGGCGCCTCGGCGCCGGGCTCTTTCTTGCGGCACATTTTTGTCACTCCTCGATACAGCAATTGCTCCCCCGACCATCTCCGGAACTTCCTCGCCAAAGGCTCAGTCCTTCAGGTCTTCCCAGAGCTCCTTCACCTTGGCGAAGAAGCCTTCGGACTCGGGGCTGGTCGGGCGGGAGCCGCCCTGCTCGTTGAACTGCTTGAGCAGCTCTTTCTGGCGCTTGCTGAGGTTGACCGGCGTCTCGACCGCGACCTCGATATACATGTCGCCGTGGCCCGCGCCCCTGAGCGCCGGCATGCCCTTGCCGCGCAGGCGGAACTGGTGTCCCGACTGGGCGCCCGCCGGCACCGAGACCCGCGCGCGGTTGCCGCCGACCGTGGGCACCTCGACCGCACCGCCGAGCGCTGCCGTGGTCATCGGGATGGGCACGCGGCAGTGAACATGCATCGCATCCCGTTGGAAGATGGGGTGCGGCTCGACCGAGAGGAAGATGTAGAGATCGCCCGGCGGGGCGCCGCGAGCGCCGGCCTCGCCTTCGCCGGCGAGACGGATGCGGGTGCCGTCCTCGACACCCGTCGGGATGTTGACCGAGAGCGACTTTTCCTTCTGCACCCGGCCCGCGCCCCGGCAGGAGGGGCAGGGGTCTGCGATCACCTGGCCCGCGCCCTGGCAGGTGGGGCAGGTCCGCTCAATGGTGAAGAAGCCCTGCTGCGCCCGCACCTTGCCCGCGCCGTTGCAGGTCCCGCAGGCGGTGGGCCGGGTGCCCGCGCGGGCGCCGGAGCCGCCGCAGGACTCGCAGTGCACGGTCCCGGGAACGCGGATCGTCGCCTGCTTGCCGTTGTAGGCGTCCTCCAGCGTGATCTCCATGTTGTAGCGGAGATCCGCTCCCCGGGCCGGCTGGCGCCGGCCGCCGCGGCGCTGGCCGCCGCCCATGAATTCGCCGAAGAGGTCGTCGAAGACATCGGCGAAGCTCGTGCCGAAGTCGAAGCCGGCCGCGCCGGGGCCGCCGCTCGCGCCGTCGAACGCGGCGTGGCCGAAGCGGTCGTAGGCCGCGCGCTTCTCCTTGTCGGAGAGCACGTGGTAGGCCTCGGAAATCTCCTTGAACTTCTGCTCGGCGGCCTTGTCGTCCGGATTGCGGTCCGGATGGTACTGCATCGCGAGCTTGCGATAGGACTTCTTGAGGTCCTCCTCGCTCACGTCGCGGGAGGCGCCGAGAAGGTCGTAATAGTCGGTCTTGGCCATGGCTCAGCGCCCCGCTCGGGCGTGGTCCACAGCCCGACGGCCGCCGACAGCCTCCGTGCTCACGGGAGCCGCCCTCCGCCGCTTCAGGAGGACGGGCGATCTTTCTTGTCGTCGACCTCTTCGAAGTCCGCGTCGACCACCGTGTCCCGCTCGCCGCCGCTGGGGCCTGGGCCCGTGTCGGGGCCCGGCCCGGCCGGCGGCTCGTCCATCGGCTGCGCGCCGGCGTCCGCCCCCTGGCCTGCGGCGTACATGGCCTCGCCGAGCTTCATCGCGTTCTGGCCCAGCTGCTCCATCTTGGCCTTGATCGCGTCCGTGTCTTCGCCGCCGAGCGCATCGCGCAGCTCGGCGATCTCGGCCTCGATGGCGTCCTTGCCCGCCGGATCGATCTTGTCGCCGTGCTCCGCGAGGGTCTTCTCGGTGGAGTGGATCAGCGCCTCGGCATGGTTGCGGGTCTCGACCAGCTCGCGCCGCTTCTGATCCTCCTCGGCATGGGATTCGGCATCGCGCACCATCCGGTCGATTTCGCCGTCGGAGAGGCCGCCGGAGGCCTGGATGCGGATCTGCTGCTCCTTGGCGGTCGCCTTGTCCTTGGCGGAGACGTTGACGATGCCGTTGGCGTCGATGTCGAAGGTGACCTCGATCTGCGGCATGCCGCGCGGCGACGGCGGGATGCCCACCAGGTCGAACTGGCCGAGGAGCTTGTTGTCCGCCGCCATCTCGCGCTCGCCCTGGAAGACCCGGATGGTGACCGCGGTCTGCCCGTCCTCGGCCGTGGAGAAGACCTGGCTCTTCTTGGTCGGGATCGTGGTGTTGCGGTCGATCAGCCGCGTGAACACGCCGCCCAGCGTCTCGATTCCGAGGGAGAGCGGGGTCACGTCCAGCAGCAGCACGTCGGTCACGTCGCCCTGCAGCACGCCGGCCTGGATGGCGGCACCCACGGCCACCACCTCGTCCGGGTTGACGCCCTTGTGCGGCTCGCGGCCGAAGAAGTTCTTCACCACCTCGACAACCTTGGGCATGCGGGTCATGCCGCCGACCAGGATGATCTCGTCGATCTCGCCGGCAGAGAGGCCCGCATCCTTGAGCGCCGCCCGGCAAGGCTCGATAGTCCGCGTCACGAGATCGTCGATCAGCGCCTCGAGCTTGGCCCGCGTCACCTTCATCGCGAGATGCTTGGGCCCGCTCGAGTCGGCGGTGATGAAAGGCAGGTTGACCTCGGTCTGCATCGCGCTCGAGAGCTCGATCTTGGCCTTCTCCGCGGCCTCCTTCAGGCGCTGGAGGGCGAGCTTGTCCTCGCGCAGGTCGATGCCGTGCTCTTTCTTGAACTCGTCGGCGAGGTAGCCGAGGAGCCGCATGTCGAAGTCCTCGCCGCCGAGGAAGGTATCGCCGTTGGTGGACTTGACCTCGAAGACCCCGTCGCCGATCTCCAGGACCGAAATGTCGAAGGTGCCGCCGCCGAGGTCGTAGACCGCGATCGTGCCGCCGCCCTTCTTGTCGAGGCCGTAGGCGAGCGCGGCGGCGGTAGGCTCGTTGATGATCCGCAGAACCTCGAGGCCCGCAATCTGGCCTGCGTCCTTGGTCGCTTGGCGCTGGGAATCGTTGAAATAGGCCGGCACCGTGATGACCGCCTTCTCAACCGGCTCGCCGAGGAAGGCCTCGGCGGTCTCCTTCATCTTCTGCAGCGTGAAGGCGGAGATCTGGCTCGGCGAGTAGTTGTCGCCCCGCGCCGTGACCCAGGCATCGCCATTGCCGTGATTGACGATCTGGTAGGACACCATCTTCATGTCTTTCTGCGTCATCGGGTCCTTGAAGGGCCGCCCGATGAGGCGCTTGATCGCGAAGATGGTGTTCTCGGGGTTGGTGACGGCCTGTCGCTTGGCCGCCTGGCCGACCAGGCGCTCGCCGTCGTCGGTAAACGCGACGATCGAGGGCGTGGTGCGCGCGCCCTCCGAATTCTCGACCACCCGCGGGTCCTTGCCTTCCATGATGGCCACGCAGGAATTGGTCGTGCCCAAGTCGATACCGATCACCTTGCTCATGTCTTGTCCCTATTGTCAGCAGGCCCGAACGACCACGTCATGCATCGCCTCAGGCCTCGTGTCTTTTGCCCCATGTCTTATGCCCATGGGGTCTCCCTCGCGACGATAAGCCGCCGCGCACAATGGTCAATATGGGTGCGGATTTGCGCCCTGCAAGCGCCCAAGCGTGCGCTTATGCAGGCTCACGAGGTCTCATCCGCCGGCGCATCCGCGCCCTCCGACCCGCTTTCCGCCTCGGCTTCGGCCTCGGCCCCGGTATCGGTGTCGTCGTCTGTCGCCGGCTGGGTGCCGCCCTTGGCCACACCCACCATCGCCTCGCGCAGCAGGCGGTCGCCAATTCGGTAGCCTGTCTGAAACACCTGCACGACGGTGCCGTCCGGCTGGTCGGTCTCTGCGGTCTCGAAGAGCGCCTGGTGCAGGTTGTAATCGAACTTCTCGCCCAGGGGGTCGATCCTGGTGATGCCGTGGCGCCCCAGCGCCGTCTCGAACTCCCGCGCCGTCATCTCGATACCCTCGGCGATGGCCTTCACCGCATCGTCGCTCTCGCGCTTGTCGGCGGGGATGTTTTCCAGCGCGCGGCCCAAGTTGTCGGCGACGCCCAGCAGGTCCTGGGCAAAGCGCGAAATCGCGTAGTTGCGCGCGTCCTCGACATCTTTCTTGGCCCTGCGCCGCGCGTTCTCGGCGTCGGCGAGGGCGCGCAAGAGCTGTTCCTTGAGCGTTGCGTCGCCGCCCTCCGCCTCTTCGTCCTCGGCAAATTCCTCGGCCTCGGCCGCCTCCGGGCCGTCGGCGTCCTCCGCTTCGGCGGCGGGGCCTTCCCGCTCAGCGTCGTCCGGAGCGGCAGCCCGGTCCTCACCGCCCGCCTCGCTTTGCTCTGCGGCCTGGGCGGCGTCAGTTTCCGGCTCGGCCCGTTCGGTCTCGTCCTGCATGGTCTCTTTCGTTCCCTTTCGCGCCCACGGTCGCCGCCGCTCTCGCCGCGAGGTCTCCTCGCTCACCCGAGCACCCGGCCAATAATTTCAGCGGTGTGATCGACCATCGGGATGATGCGGCCGTAGTTGATGCGGGTGGGGCCGATCACGCCGATGGCGCCGATGAAGCGCGCCTCGGAATCGCGGTAAGGAGCCACGACCATGGAGCAGCCGGTGGAGGCGAAGAGCGTGCTTTCCGCGCCGATGAAGATCTGGACCCCGTCCGCACCCTCCGTGCTTTCCAGCAGCCGGATGAAATCGTTTCGCTCTTCCAGCGCGTCGAAGAGCTGCCGGATCCGCTCGAGGTCCGCGAGTGCCGTGACATCGTCGATCAGGTTGGCCCGGCCGCGCACGATGAGGCTGCCGTGCTCGCGCGCGCCGTTCGCCCATTCGGCGATTCCGGCTTCGACGACGCGGGCAGTCAGGTCGTCGAGCTGGGCCCGGTGCTCCTCGATCTCGGAGCGGATCTCCTCGCCGATCTCGCCGAGGGTGCGGCCTGCGAGCCGCGCGTTCAGGTAGTTGGTGGCGCGGCTCAGGTGCGACTGGGTCATACCCGTCGGCACATCGATCACGCGATTCTCGACCAGCCCGGTCTCCGTCACCATGACAGCGAGCGCGCTCCCCTGGCTGAGGCTCACGAACTCCACCTGGCGGCACGGCACATCGGCCTTGGGCGCGAGTACCAGCCCGGCACAGCCCGAGAGGCCCGAGAGCGCTTCGGTGGTCTCGGTCAGCATCTCCTCCACCGTGCGCCCTGCCGCCCGGCACTTGCCCTCGATGCTGGCGCGCTCGTCCTCGGTGAGGCGGCCGAGCTCCAGCAGCCCGTCCACGTAGATGCGCAGGCCGAGCTGGGTCGGCAGCCGCCCTGCCGAGACATGGGGCGCATAGAGCAGGCCGGCATCCTCCAGGTCGGCCATGACGTTCCGCACCGTGGCCGGAGAGACCGGAGTCGCGAGCCGGCGCGAGAGCGTGCGCGAGCCCACCGGCTGTCCGGTCTCCATGAATTCCTCGACCAGCCGGCGTAACACCTCCTGCGAGCGGTCGGTTAGTTCGCGCAGCACTCTGCAATCCCGTCCTGTGATGGGGCGGCCTGAATGTAGTGAGCGCCCCCAGGAGCGTCAACGCCGCGCCGGGCGCCGCATCCTGTGACCCTTGAGCGCGCCGCAAGACCGGCAGGAGGTCCCCGTGCGCAGAGCTTCGTGGCTGCCTGAGGGTGACCCGACAGCCGACTCTCCAACCCGTCGCATGCTCCAAAATGGCAACTGCATTGATTTTGGTCGCCGGCGACACTATTATGTTGGTGCGAACCGACTGATGGACGAGCCACGCCGCACTGCGCGCACTGCGTTGACGGTGGCGGCGGTTCCCCGGCAAGAACTCCGGTGGCAGCGGGCGCGTCCGGTGAGTCTACACCTCGAAACCATGGAACGAGTCCGATGCGGCAGCCGCCTACCATCGAGCCGACCGAGCCCGCCGTGATGCGGTCCGTCGCGAGACGAGACCGCCGCGCGCCGGCCGGTGGCCCCTGTTCGGCGCGGCGCCGTATCGCGTTCCCGCGGACGCGCCTACGGGAGGCTGAGGCCCCCGCGCGCTCCCGGACGGAGAAAATACGACAATGGCCAAACGAATGCTCATCGACGCCAGCCACGCGGAAGAGACCCGCGTGGTGGTGGCGGACGGAACACGCCTAGAGGAATTCGACTTCGAATCGGCTGCCAGGAAGCAGCTCAAGGGAAACGTCTATCTCGCCAAGGTCATGCGCGTGGAGCCCTCGCTCCAGGCGGCATTTGTAGATTACGGCGGCAATCGCCACGGCTTCCTGCCCTTCAACGAAATCCACCCCGACTATTACCAGATCCCGGTCGAGGACCGGGAGGCGCTCTATGCCGAGCAGGAGCAAGCCGACGACACGGAAGTGCCGGCCGCCCCGCCGGCCGAAGCGGCGGAGGCCGGTGCCGACAACGGAGCCGAGAGCGAGGCTGCCGGCGACGGTGCTGCACCGCCCGATGGCGACGAGCAGCCTGAGCCGGCCGAGGCCTCGCACGCTGCGGAGGCTGCGGAACACGAGAAGGGTGCGCCGGAGGACACCGCCGCAGCCGATGGCGGCGACGGCGTTGCCGACGACAGGGCCGCCGAGGCCAACGGTGGCACGAGTGCCAACGGCGATGTCGAGGTCATGGGCGGCGACGAGCTCGACGACCTGGAGCGCCGGCGCCTTCATGCCAGCCGCTCGCTGCTCAGCCGCCGCTACCGCATCCAGGAGGTAATCAAGAAGCGCCAGATTCTTCTGGTGCAGGTGGTCAAGGAGGAACGCGGCAACAAGGGCGCGGCGCTCACCACCTACCTCTCGCTCGCCGGGCGCTACATCGTGCTCATGCCTAACGCGATCCGGGGCGGGGGCATCTCGCGCAAGATCGTCAACGCCGACGACCGGCGGCGCCTCAAGAAGATCATGACCGATCTCGATATCCCGGCGCGCATGGCGGTCATCGTGCGGACCGCCGGGCTGTCGCGCTCCAAGACCGAGATCAGGCGCGATCTGGAGTACCTGCTGCGCCGCTGGCAGAACATTCGCGACCTCACGATGGAATCGACGGCGCCCTGCGTCATCAACGAGGAGGCCAACCTGATTCGCCGCTCGATCCGCGACCTCTACACGCGCGATATCGAGCAGATCCTGATCGAGGGCGACGAGGGCTACAAGACCGCCAAGACCTTCATGAAGACCATGATCCCGAGCCATGCCGCGCGCGTGCAGGCTTATCGGGACCGGATTCCGCTCTTCGCCCGCTATCAGATCGAGAGTCAGCTCGATTCCATGTACAGCCCGGAGCTTCAGCTCAAGTCGGGCGGCTACCTGGTGATCGACCCGACCGAGGCGCTGGTCGCGATCGACGTCAACTCGGGGCGGGCCACCAAGGAGCGCACGATCGAGGAGACCGCGCTCAAGACCAACCTGGAGGCAGCGGAGGAGGTCGCCCGCCAGCTCAGGCTGCGCGATCTCGCCGGGCTGATCGTCATCGACTTCATCGACATGGACGAAAACCGCAACCAGCGGGCGGTGGAGCGCAAGCTCAAGGAAGCGATGCGGGTCGACCGCGCTCGCATCCGCATGGGCCGGATCAGCCCCTTCGGGCTGATGGAGCTCTCGCGCCAGCGGCTGCGCCCGAGTCTGGTGGAAGCCAGCATGGAGCGGTGTACGAACTGCGGCGGCACCGGCGTTACACGCTCGGTGGAATCGTCTGCGGTCCACGCACTGAGAGCAATCGAGGAAGAGGGGCTGCAGGGGCGGAGCGCCGAGATCCTGTTGCGCGTGCCGGCCGCCGTCGGTCTCTACATCTTCAACCGCAAGCGCCGGATGCTGGAGGAAATCGAGCAGCGCTACGCCTTCGCCGTCAGCTTCGAGCAGGACGACAGCCTCGTGCCACCGAGTTACGCGATCGAGCGGATCGCGGCCCGGCCCGCGCCGGTGGTGGAGGAGCAGCCTGCGGAGGAAGAGGTAGACGAGGCGCCCCAGCGCGAGAGCAAGCCCAAGAAGGAGACCAAGGACGAGAGCGCAGAGCCGACCAAGCGCCGGCGGCGGCGGCGGCGCAAGCCGCGTGGCGAGGGGGCGGAGGAAGCCGCCCCCGAGGTTGTAGCGGCAGCCGCACCGGCGGAGCCGGCCGAGGCCGAAGGCAGTACGGAAGACGGGGCGGAGGAGCCTGCGGCCGCAGCGGACGCCGGGGCCGAGAAGACCGAGAAGAGCGAGGATGCTCCCCGCGCCAAGCGCCGCCGCCGCGGCCGGCGCGGCGGCCGCAGCCGTACACCGAGACAGCAGGAGCGGCAGGAGGAGACGCGCGAGGCTCCCGGCGAGGCGGCTGAGCAGACGCCCCTGCCGCTCGCAGCCGAGGGGGACGCAACGTCTGCGATGGAGGCGATCGAGGAGACGTCTCCGCCGCTTGCGGCCGAGGAAGATGCCTCGCCCGCGCCTGCGGTCGAGAGCGAGCCCCCGGCGGCCCCTGAAGCCCTTGCAGCCGAGGATGCGGCAGCCCCCGCCAACGACGCAGGCGCACCAGACCCTGCGGCGTCCGAGCCGGAGCCCGAGGCACCGCCGGCACCGCTCTTTGCGCCGCCTGCGCCTGCGCCTCTGCCCGAGCCTGTGGTCGTGGATGGCGCGGAGGCAAGCGCAGCGAGCAGCAACGGATCGGATGACGCATTGCGCCCGGAGGCGGCCGAGGTTGCCGACGGGGGCACGGCCTTTCCGGTCGATGGCGATGACGACGCGCCCGCCGAGGCGGCTACACCGGCGCCCCCGCCGGACGATGCCGAAGCCGAGCAGCCCCGCCGGCGCGGCTGGTGGCAGCGGCTCGCTTCATCGTCGCGGTAGCGGTTTAGAGCGCGTCCGTCCTTGACGGACGCGCGACAGGCCGGCTGCCGTGAGCGACAAGGGCGAGGGAGTTTCCGTATGAAACGGAAACGCCCTAACTTTCTGCCGGCGGGCTTCGGCGAAGCGCGAACACCCCGAAGAGGGCGTTGCCGGCGACCGAAGCCAGGATCACCACGGCGCCGATGAAGACCAGCGTGCCCGGCACCTCGCCGAAGCCGAGCCAGACCCAGATCGGCGCGAAGACCGCGTCGATCAGCACGACGAAGACCAGGATCGGCGCGGGCAGATAGCGCGCGGCGTAGAAGTAGAGGGTGAGCGCCGAGGCGAGCTGCACCAGGCCGAGCGCGGCCATGAACCCCACTTCCCGCCCCGTGGCTTCGAAGGGCAGCGCGAGCGGCAGCGAGGCGAGGCCCGCGATCAGCGCCGCGATCAGCACCGCCGGCTCCATCCGCCCGGTGCGGAAGCGCCGGGCGATCAGGGTCTGGAGCGCGATCGCGGCGGCGATCGAGAGCGCCAGCAGGTTGCCGATGACGCCGCCGCCGCCCACGTCGCTCCAGAACATGACGCCGACGCCGCAGAGGCTGCCCAGAAGCGCGAGCCAGGTCCTGAGCGTGACCGGCTCGCCCAGCACCGGCTTCGCCAGAAGGGCGACCATGACGGTCGACGTCGTCATGATCGCAATGACGTTGGCGACGAGCGTGTACTGCATCGACAGTACGTAGGCGATGATCCCCCAGGCGGTGGCGACGCCCATCAGGAATACCGGCCAGCGCGAGGTGCGAAGCACCGGCCAGACCCGACCCCGCTCGCTCACGAAGAGGATCAGGAGCACGCCGAGCCCGGCGAAGAAGCAGCGGACCGTGATGATCTCCCACGGATCGACCGACACCGAGCGGACGAAGAAGCCGCCGGTGCTGAAGCAGAGACCCGAGATGGTCGCGAGTCCGGCGCCAAAAAGCAGGCGGCGGCAGGCGGTGGTCATGGGCGGGCTCCCGTGTCACCCGAACCGCGCCGGCGCCGGGTGTTGTGCGCCGGCATGGTAGCGCGTCGCGCCTTGCAGCGCTTGCGGCCCGTCTGCCGCGCGTGCGCTCGCCGGATGACGCCTGCGGGCGGCTCTGGCATGGTGGGGCATGAGCGAAGACCCCGGACTTGTCCTGCGCCGCCTGCTGGATGCGGCCCTCGCGAGCGCCCAGCCGGCCCAGTGCCTGGCTCCGCACCTGCCCGAGCCGCCCGCAGGCCGCACCTTGGTGGTGGGCGCCGGCAAGGCGGCTGCGACCATGGCGCGGGCCGTGGAGGATCACTGGGAGGGCCCGCTGGAGGGCCTCGTCGTCACCCGCTACGGCCACCGCGTGCCCACGGCAAGGGTCGAGGTGGTGGAAGCGGCGCACCCGGTGCCCGATGCCGGCGGGCGCGAGGCTGCGGCGCGTATTCTCTCCCTGGCGGAGGGCCTGAGCGCGGACGATCTCGCGCTCTGCCTGATTTCCGGCGGCGGCTCGGCGCTCCTGACCCTGCCGGCGCCGGGGATCGCACTCGCCGACAAGCAGGCGATGACCGGCGCGCTGCTGCGCTCCGGCGCCGCCATCGACGAGATCAACTGCGTGCGCAAGCACCTCTCTGCCATCAAGGGCGGGCGCCTCGGCGCGGCGTGTCATCCCGCGCGGGTCGTGAGCCTCCTGATCTCCGACGTGGCGGGCGACGATCCTGCCGTGATCGGCTCGGGCCCGACCGTTCCCGATCCCACCACCTTCGCCGACGCGCTCGCCGTGCTGCGGAAGTACGGGATCGCGGAACCTGCCGCGCTCATCCGGCATCTCGAAGGCGGCGGGGAGGAGACGCCGAAGCAGGGCGACCCCCGGCTGGCCGACGCCGAGACCCGGATGGTGGCGACTCCCGCGATGGCGCTGGCCGCCGCCGCCGACGCGGCGCGCGAAGCCGGCTACGAGCCCGTGATCCTGGGCGATGCGCTGGAGGGCGAGGCGCGCGTGCTCGCCCGCGAGCACGCCGGGCTCGCCCGCAATGCCGCGCCCGGCACCGTGTTGCTCTCGGGCGGCGAGGCGACGGTGACCGTGACCGGTGCGGGCCGCGGCGGCCCCAACGCCGAATACGCGCTCGCGCTCGCGCTGGCGCTCGACGGCGCGCCCGGCATCTTCGCCACCGCCTGCGATACCGACGGGATCGACGGCACCGAGGACAATGCCGGCGCCCTGGTGACGCCCGACACGCTCGCCCGCGCCGGCGAGGCTGGGGAGGATGCGGCGGCGCGTCTCGTCGCCAACGATGGCTACGGCTTCTTCGCCGGGCTCGGCGACCTTGTGATGACCGGGCCGACGCTCACCAACGTGAACGACTTCCGCGCCATCCTTGTCCGCCGTTGACCGGCGGCGTCGCCACGCCGATATAAGAGCGGGCACACCGCAGGGGCACGAGTCGTGCGACGTCACCGCAGCGCCAAGATCGTCGCGACCCTCGGGCCATCGAGCACCGACGAGGCAACCGTCCGCGCGCTCTTCGAGACCGGCGTGGACGTGTTCCGCCTCAACTTCAGCCACGGCAGCCACGCGGAGCACCGCGCCCGCCACGCCGTCGTCCGCGCGGTCGAGGAGGCGGCGGGCCGGCCGATCGGCATTCTCGCGGACCTGCAAGGACCGAAGCTCAGGATCGGCAGGTTCAGGAAGGGCGAGGTCGCGCTCGTCCAAGGGCAGCGCTTCACCCTTGTTCTTGGCGAGACGCCGGGAGACGAAGCACAGGCGCCCATGCCGCACCCCGAGATCTTCGCGGCGCTGGCGCCGGGCGCCGAAGTCCTGCTCGACGACGGCAAGGTGCGGCTCCGCGTCGCCGCATGCGGGCCGGACCATGCCGAGACCGTGGTGGTGACGCCGGGCGTCCTCTCGGACCGCAAGGGCCTCAACCTGCCGGGTGTGACCCTGCCCATCGAGGCGGTCACGCCCAAGGATCGGGAAGACCTCGCCTTCGCCCTCGAGCTCGGTGTCGACTGGGTGGCGCTCTCCTTCGTCCAAAGGCCGGAGGATATCAGGACCGCCCGACGCCTGGTGCCGGAGGACATGGCCATCGTCGCCAAGCTGGAAAAACCCGCGGCGCTCGATTGCCTGGAGGAGGTCGTCGCACTTTCGGACGCGATCATGGTGGCGCGCGGCGACCTCGGCGTGGAGCTCGCGCCCGAAGAGGTGCCTGCGGCGCAGAAGCGGATCGTTCGCGCGGCTCGGGAGGCGGGCAAGCCGGTGGTGGTCGCGACCCAGATGCTGGATTCGATGATGAACGCGCCGTCTCCGACCCGCGCCGAAGCCTCGGACGTGGCGACAGCGGTCTATGACGGCGCCGATGCGCTCATGCTCTCCGGCGAATCCGCCGCCGGGCGCTATCCGCGCGAGGCGGTGGCGATGATGAACCGCATCGTCGAGCGCGTGGAGCGCGACCCGTCCTACCGGCGCCACGTCGACTGGCAGCAGCAGGACCCCGAGGCGACGACGGCCGATGCCATCACTGCGGCCGCGCGCCAGGTGGCCGAGACCCTGGATGCCGCCGCCATCGTCACCTACACCTCCTCGGGCTCGACCGCGCTCAGGGCCGCGCGCGAACGCCCGCCGGTGCCGATCCTGGTGCTGACGCCGGACCGCGATACCGCACGCCGTCTCGCGCTCCTCTGGGGCGTCCACTGTGTCCACACCGACGATGCCACGGGCTTCACCGACATGGTGGAGAAGGCGTGCGCCCAGGCGCTCGCCGCCGGCCACGCCGCGCCCGGCGAGCGCATCGTCATCACGGCCGGCGTGCCCTTCGGCACCCCCGGCACCACCAACGCGCTCAGAATCGCGCGCGTGCGCCCTGCGGAGTAGCGCCCCGGACCATGGTGCGATGCACCCGGCGTGACGGGGACGCCAGCGTTGTGCCGTGCGGTGCGCGTGCGCGACATCCCGCACGTCCCGCTGAATCCCGGAGAATCCCGCATAAATTTTGTGCTTGCCCGTCTCGCAGCGAGCGGCCCCGGCGAGAAATATGGGTCAGGCCAGGACGTACGCTTGACCCCTGCCGTCGGCGATTTCTATGCTGCCGGTCTGTCCATGCCGCCGTCGGCGGGGCGGGCGGTGGCCTGCGCGAACCCAAGGAGGGGAAGGAATGAACAAGTTGTTGTCAGCGGGACTCGGTGCGCTCGCCGCGCTCGCCGTGACGGCGCCGAGCGTGCACGCGCTGGACGACATCTCGAACTACGTGTTCGTGCCCAACCGGGCCTCGGCGGACGTGGCGGTGATCGACACGCGCACCGACTCGGTGGTCGCGCATATTCCGGTGGGCGAGGTGCCGCACCAGGTGGCGGTCTCCCAGACGCTCGGCAAGATGGCCGTGACCAACACCGCCGACAACACGGTCTCGGTGATCGACCTCGCGACGCTGGAGACATCGGCCACCATCCAGCTCGGCCATGAGCCCGAGCACATGGAGCTCGACCCCTCGGGCGCGGTGCTTGCCGTCGGCAACATCGGCGAAGGCACGGTCTCGCTGGTCTCGCTCGGGTCGGAGCACGAGGTCGCGCGCGTGGACGGGCTGCACGAGCCCCACAACATGACCTTCGATCCCTCGGGCCAGCGCCTCTACGTCGGCAACCTCGGGGCGAGCTTCGTCAGCCTGATCGACGTGCCGCAGGCGAGGGTCGCGGGCGAGATCGCGATCGGGCCGGACCGCGCGCTCGCGCACCACGAGGATGACGACACCGCCTATCAGGGCGTCATCAACGTCACCGCCACACCCGATGGGCGCCTCGGCTTCGCGGCCTACGGTGAGGGCGATCGCATGGCCGTGATCGATCTCGAAACGGGCCGGACGCTCAAGGACCTGGCGCTGGGCGATACGCCCTGGCGCGCGTTCACCACCAGCGACGGCCGCTACATGATCGTCCCCAACAACGGCGACGAGACGGTCTCGGTGGTCTCGACCGCGACCCTCGACGAGGTCGCGCGGCTCCCCGGCGCTGCCGACATGACCGGCGTCAACACCGGCTGGTTCGACTCCCTTGCCTACGTGATCAGCCGGGGCGACGACAAGGCACTGGTCATCGATCTCGAGACGATGCAGCCGGCCGGCGAGATCGCGCTGCCCGGCACGCCCGAGACCGGCGTGGTGACGCCCGACGGCACCAAGCTCTACGTCGCGCTCAGCGATGCCGACACGGTCGCCGTGATCGACGTGCGGGCGAAGGCCGTCGTCGCGACGATCGAGGGTGTGGGCGATGAGCCCTGGGGCGCGCACATGGCCGGGGCGGTCAACTACTGCCACTAGGGATCGCGACGACCGCTTCCCTCCGCATCGCCGCCGGCATCCTGGCGCTGGCGGCTGTGGGCGCCGCGTCTGCGGCCGAGGCGGCGTCGGTCGCGCCGCGCGACCGTCTGCTCGGCGCCGTCGCGCGTCATGCGGCGCTGCCAGCAGCGCTCGGTGGGGAAATCGAGCGGCGCTGCCCGCCGGCCGGCACGCAGTGCGCTGCCCGGCTCATTGCGGGAAGCATGCCTGCGGCTCGCCTGGTTCCGGTCAATCACCCCGATACCGATACGATCCGGCGTGCCTACACGGCCCCTTCGGTGAGCGCGGCCGAGCGGCGCGGCGATGGGGCGCTCGTCGTGGTGCTCGACCGCTTCGGCCGCACCGCCGATCGTGAGGTTGCCGACGCCATTGCTGCCGTCGGGCCGGTTGAGACCGCACGCGTGGTGCTGGATCTGCGCGGCAACGGGGGCGGCGATTTCGACCGAATGCGGCGGGTGGCGAGCCTCTTCACCGGGCCGCGGGCGGGTGCAATCCGGCTCTACGGCCGCGATGGCGCGACAGATGTGGCGCTGCCCCCGCCGCTCCGCGCCGTCGGCGAGTTCGAGATCGACGTGCTGGTCGGCCCCGGCACGGCGAGCAGCGCGGAGGTGCTGGCGGCGCTGCTCCGCCGCCATGCCGGTGCCCGGCTGATCGGCGCGCCCACCCTGGGCAAGGACTGGCTCACGCGCCTGATTCCGGTCGATCACGACTGGCGCCTCGCGATCCCTGCGGAGCGGATCGAGGTGCCGGGCGAAACATTGGTGCAGGGCCTTGTGCCCGACGTCGAGAGCGCGCCTGATGAGCGTCACGCTCGCGAATGAGAGGAGACGGACGATGATCCGGTTGAAAGCGCTTGCAGCCGCGCTCGGCGTGCTGGCCATTTTGGGGACGGCGGTGCCGGCGCCGGCGCACGAGGAGAAGACCGGCGAAATCACGATCGTCCACCCCTGGTCGCGGCCAGCGGGGCAGGGGCAGAACGGCGTGATCTATCTCGAAATTCGAAACCTGGGCGAAGCCGACGATCGCCTGGTCGCTGTTGGCACGCCACTCGCCAAGAAGGTCGAGCTACACCGGAGCACGATGGAGGAAGGCGTCCACCGCATGGAGAAGGTGGACGGCATCGTCGTACCGGCGGGGGGCTCGGTGACGCTCGCGCCCGGCGGCCTTCACGTCATGCTGGTCGACCTCAAGTTCATGCTGATGGCGGAGGAAACCATCCCCGTCTCCTTCACCTTCGAGCACGCGGGCGCCATCACGACAGGGGTCGCGGTCGAGGTCCGAGGCAACGATCAAGACCATTGAGGCCGCGGGCGGGCGGCCGTCAGGCGTTGAGGCGGTGGCCGGACTCGCGGTCGAAGAGGTGGACGGTTTCGAGGCGCGGCATCAGGCGGATCGTCTCGCCGGGGTCGAAGTCGTGCCGCTCCGTGAACTCGGCGCAAACCTCCTGGCCGGCCATCTGGCAGAACACGAGGGTGGTTGAGCCGGTCGGCTCGACGACCTCGACCGTGGCCTCGACACCGGTGCCGTTGGTGGCGAGCGCCAGGTCTTCGGGGCGCACGCCGTAGACGAGCGGCCGTCCCCCGCCAATGGGGGCGCCCGGCGGTAGCGGCAGCGCGGTGCCGTCGTTTGCGGCGGCAGTCGGCGCGTCGCTCCCGGCAGCGACCGAGGCCTCGATGAAGTTCATCGCCGGCGAGCCGATGAAGCCCGCGACGAAGAGGTTGGCAGGCCGGTCGTAGAGGTCGAGCGGGCGGCCCACCTGCTCGACCCGGCCGAGGTTCATCACCACGATGCGCTCGGCCATGGTCATGGCCTCCACCTGGTCGTGGGTGACATAGATGGAGGTGGTCCTGAGCCGCTGGTGCAACGCCTTGATCTCGGTCCGCATCTGCACCCGGAGCTTGGCGTCGAGGTTGGAGAGCGGCTCGTCGAAGAGGAACACCTGCGGGTCGCGCACGATGGCGCGGCCCATGGCGACGCGCTGGCGCTCGCCGCCCGAGAGCTGGCGCGGCAGGCGGTTGAGCAGCTGCGTCAGCCCCAGGATCTGGGCGGCGCTATCCACCCGCTCGCGGATCATGTTCTTGTCCGCCTTACGCAGGCGCAGGCTGAAGCCCATGTTCTGACGCACCGTCATGTGCGGGTAGAGGGCGTAGTTCTGAAACACCATGGCGACGTCGCGGGCTTTCGGCGCCATGTCGTTCACCACCGTGTCGCCGATGGCGATTTCGCCGTCATTGACGTCCTCGAGGCCGGCGATCATCCGGAGTAGCGTCGACTTGCCGCAGCCCGAGGGGCCGACCAGGACCAGGAACTCGCCATCGTAGATGTCGATCGAGACGCCGTGGATGACGGCCGTGTCGTCGAAGGACTTGTGGACCTCGCGGACCGATACCGATGCCATGGCTTGTGTTCTCCGCTTATCCCTTGACCGCGCCGAGAGTGAGGCCGCGGACGATGTAACGCTGCGCGAAGAGCGCGATCAAGACCGGCGGGACCATGGCGATGAGCGAGCGCACAGCCACGAACCAGAATTGCACGCCGCGCGAATCCACACCGCCTGCGATGTGGACCGGCATGGTCGCCGATTCCTTGATGGTGAGGATCACCGCGAACAGATATTCGTTCCAGGCGAACGCGAACATGATGAGCGCGGACGCCGCGATCGCCGGCAGCGCGAGCGGGATCGCTACCCGGAAGAACGCGACGAAGTGCGAGGCGCCGTCCACCAGCGCCGCCTCCTCCAGCTCGATCGGCAGATCCTGGAAGGTCTGGCGCACGATCACCACCACGAAGGGCAGGATGAAGGTGGCGTTGACCAGGATCAGCGCGGCATGGGTGTCCAGCATGTCGAGGGAGGAGAAGACGATGAAGAAGGGCACCGCCGTCGCCACCGGCGGCAGCACCCGCTGCGACAGGAACCAGATCGTGAGGTCCTTGTTCTTGATGCGCTTGAAGCGGAAGCGCGCCAGCGCATAGGCCGCGGGCAGGCCGAGGGCGAGCGCGATCAGCACCGAGCAGATGGAGATGACCAGGCTGTTGCCGAAGGCGTTGTAGGCCTCCGGCACCGACATCTGCGATATCCAGTTCTCGAGCGTCGGCGCGAAGTCGATGAAGGGGACGCCGAGGCCGGTCACGGTGAAGGTGTCCGCCGGCGCGCGCAAGCTGTTGGAGACCGCCCAGTAGATCGGGAAGAAAAAGATCAGCGCGATGAAGATCGCAACGATCGAGAAGCCGGCATCGGCGAACCAGAGCCGCTTTCGCTTGCTGCGTGCCTGGGGCACGCCGGCGGGCTGACCGAACAGGGACTTGCCGAGGCCGCTAAGCATAGGTTTGCCTCAGGCGACGGAAGAAGAGCGTGACCACGATCATCACCACGATCAGCAGCAGGTAGGCCATGGCCGAGGCGTAGCCGAAGTCGTTCAGCTTGAAGCCGCGGGTGAACGCCAGATAGCTGTAGGACTGGGTGGCGATGCCGGGCCCGCCCTTGGTCATCGTCGCGATGATGTCGAAGAGCTTGACCGCCTCCGCGAGGCGCAGCAGCAGCACGATAATGATGACCGGCTGAATCATCGGAATCACGACGATGCGCCACAGGTCCCAGGCCGAGCCGCTGTCCAGCCTGGCGCATTCCACAAGATCGTCGGGGATGCTCTGCAGAGCGGCGAGGAACACAAGGAAACAGAAGGGTGTCCACTGCCATATATCGACGATAATTACCGATACAACCGCCCAATCCGGGTCCGACAACCATGGTATGCCCATGAATTCGAGCGGCCCGCCGATCTCGTAGAAGACGGTAAAGAACAGGTAGCCGACCGCGATCGGGGTCGCGAAGATCGGCAATATCATGATCGTTCGCAGCACCGATCGCCCGAAGATGTATCGGTGGAAGAGGAAGGCGAGCAGGAATCCCAGCACAATCTCGACGGTCACCGCAGTGAACACGAAGATCGCGGTGAGCTTCACCGCCGCCCCCACCTCCTCGTCGCCGAAGGCGCGGACAAAACTGGCGAAGCCGTTCCAGGTGAAGTTGGTCTGAAGTTCGCGGTGCACCACGGTCTTGGTGCGCGGCTCGCCGCTCTTCTTGAGCACGGGCTCGCCGGCCTCGTTGAGCACCGGCACCTTCTCGCGCCCGGAGACGACGACCTTGCGCTCGACATCATGGAAGCTGAGGTAAAGCGAATAGCCGAGCGGGAAGACGGTGAACGCCAGCACCCAGAACACGGCCGGCAGCAAGAAGGCGAACTTGACCGGCTTGTTCCAGCGGATCATGGCCGGCTAGCTAACGTCGTGATCGGCAATCGGCAGGGCTCGGGACGGGCACGGCAAGCCGTGCACCGCCCCGCAAACCCTAACCGTTTGGCCTTGGTCTACCCGCCGAAGCCGATCGCTTCCTGATACTGCTTGAGAATCTTGTCACGGCCGAGCCGGTCCGTGATGTCTTCCCAGGACGCTGCGGTATCGGAAAGTGCCTCCTGAGCGGTCTTCTGGTCGCTCATGGCCGCGGACAGGTTCTTGTCCATGATGTCCCAGTACGCGGGCGCACCCTCGATCCGCAGATAGGTGAGGATCGTCGGCGCGGTGAAGTTGTCGTAATAGGCCTGCGTGTACTCGGCGACATCGTCCGCGTGCCAGCCTGCGGCCACGTAATCCTCGACCTTCGCCTCGCCCAGCGGCTCCAGGAACTGGTAGTAGTACCCCGGATCGACACCGGTCCAGCCGTTGTACGCGCCCCAGTTCGACGACGGCTTGATCGCCATCAGCGACAGGAACGAGTAGGCGGCATCCGGATTCTCGGAGAACGCCGAGATCACGCCGTGCCACGAGCCGCCGGTGGTGTTGCCGACAGGCTGCGGGTCATCGGTCTCGACCCAGGCACCATTCTCATGATCCCAGTACTTGTCCGAGCTGGGCATGAGCGCCGAACCGCAGATCCCCTTGAGCTTGGAGCGCGACTCATCCTGGCAGAGCGAGCCGACATCGCCCCAGCTGAACACGAAGATCGACTTGCCGCGCAGGAAGTAGTCCCACGCCTCGCCGAGGCTCCAGCCCACCTGGGCCTCAGGCCCGGTCTTGTGCAGCTCTTGCAGGAACTCGAGCGCCGCGACATGGCCGGGGCTGTCGATCAGCGGGGTCATGTCGGTGGGATCGAACCAGTAGACGTTGTGGTGCTGGGTCACCGCCTCGCCCGGTGTCATGGCGAAGGAAGCGGACAGCGACTGGAAGTGATAGTGCCCCTGCTCGCCCACCTTGAGGTGGAGCACGGTGCCGCTATCGGCATCGTCGTCGTTGGCATCCCAGTTCTTGCCGTTGAAGAACTGCGAGATATCGAGGAGCTGCTGCCAGGTCTTGGGCGGGACCGGCATGTCATAGCCCTTCTCCGCCTTGAACGCCGCTTGATGCTCGGGGTCGTTGAGCACGTCGCGCCGGTAGTAGAGCACCTGGCCGTCGGCGTCGTTGAGCACGCCGTATGCGGTGTCTCCCCAGGTGTGCAGGGTCTTCAGCGAGGCCGGCATGGAATCGTAGGTCCACTGCGGATGCTCGCCGCTCTCCATGAATTCCTCGATCGGAAGCATGAAGTCGCCGGCCACCAGGTCGCCGTAGAAGAAGGCGCCGACGATGATCCCGTCATAGAGGCCCGT
Source organism: Alphaproteobacteria bacterium (assembly GCA_965207055.1). GTDB lineage: Bacteria > Pseudomonadota > Alphaproteobacteria > UBA828 > UBA828 > WTGU01. The sequence goes on from CBDBLP010000003.1 coordinate 818,760, forward strand.
GCCCTGACGCAGATCGAGCATCATCTTGGCGTAGAGGTCGGTGACGGGGGTCAACGCGATCTCCAGCTTGCCGCCGGAGAGCTCTTCCCAGATCGGGCGGAAGCTAAAGATCGGCCCCGAGATCCCGCCGCGCGGCCCTGAATCGAGGGTCAGCACCGTGATCGTGGTGCCCTCGAAGGGCTTCTCGCCAGGCCCGAACAGGGAGCCCAGTTCATCACGTGAAGTCTTGATAACGGCGCCATCCTCCATAATGAGGTCGACCGAGCCGTCATCGTGCCACGTGACGTGCCCGTCTTGCGCCATCGCGTCTGCTGCGGTCAGTGCGGCGAGAGCCACACCTGCCGAGATCAACCCGGCCCTTAAAGCCTTCATTCTCCATCTCCCTCGTCGTGAATGGCGTACACTGCCGCCAAACGTGGCACGACTATAATCAATGGCGCGTCGGCGGCAAGCTCTTGCCGTCATCAAATTCGACGCCCGGCGCCGACGGGAGAAAGACGGCCTAAATCATGAACGTACTTCTCATCCTGTCGGACGAGCACAGCCGAGAAATAACCGGTTGCTACGGCAATGCGCTCGTCAGGACGCCCAATCTCGATGCCCTCGCCGCGCGCGGGGTCGTCTTCGAGAATGCGTACTGCAACTCGCCGATCTGCGTGCCTTCGCGCGCAAGCCTCGCGACCGGCGATTACGTGCACCGGACCGGCTATTGGGACAGTGCTGCGGCCTACGACGGCAGGGTGCCGTCGTGGCACCATCGGGTGCGCGCCGCAGGCCACGATGTCGTGTCGATCGGCAAGCTGCACTTCCGCAGCGCCGATGACGACAACGGCTTCAGCGCGGTGCACCATCCGATCTACGTGGTGGACGGCATTGGCGACACCCACGGGCTTCTGCGAACAAGCCGCCGGGTGCGCGAAGTCGCGCGCGAGCTTGCGGCCGAGGCCGGACGCGGGGCCTCGCCTTACACGTACTTCGACACGACGGTGGCCGATGCCACGGTGCGCTGGATCCGCGAGCGCGCGTCACGGCCCACCGGCACGCCGTGGGTGCTGTTCTCGTCGATGGTCTCGCCCCACTATCCGCTGATCGCGCCGGACGCGTTCTACGACCTCTACGATGGTGTCGCGCTGCCGGGACCCCGGCTCTGCGACGACATCGACCGCCCGGACCACCCGGTGATCGCGCATTACCGGGCGACCTGGAACTACGACGACTTCTTCGATACGGAACGGCTCGCGGCCGGGCTGAGGGCCTACTACGGGCTCTGCTCACTCCTCGACCACCAGATCGGAAAGATTCTGGCTGCGCTCGACGAGAGCGGATTTGGCGACGACACGCTCGTTATCTACACGTCTGACCACGGGGAGAGCCTCGGCAACCGGGGCCTGTGGGGGAAGTCGGTGATGTACGAGGAAGCGAGCGCCGTTCCCCTGGTGGCCGCTGGGCCAGGCCTGCCCGCCGGCGAGCGATGCTCGACTGCGGTCTCGCTGGTCGACATCTATCCGACGATCGTCGAAGCGCTCTGCGTCGCGCTCGATGAGCGCGAGTGCGCCCTGCCCGGGAAGAGCCTGGTCGCGCTCGCGCGGGAGATGCCGGGCGATCGTGTCGTATTCAGCGAGCTGCACGATGACGGATCGCTGACCGGCACCTTCATGGTGCGCAAGGGCGATTGGAAGCTGGTGCACTACGCCGGCTATTCGCCGCAACTGTTCGATCTCTCGGCCGATCCGTTCGAGACATGCGATCTTTCCGGCGACACCGCGACCGGCGATATCCAAGGGCAGCTCTACGACGCGTTGCACCGGATCGTCGATCCCGAGTCGGTCAACGAGCGTGTCTTCGCCGATCAGCGGGCCAGGATCGAGCAGCTTGGCGGAGTCGAGGGAATTCTCGCGCACGCCGATTTCAACTTCACCCCGGTGCCGGACTGAGAGCACGGCAAGGCGCCGTCCGGCCCGCATTGACCGTCATAGGGCGAATCCCTAAGGTCGCGGCCGCCGCACCGGCGGCGATCGGGCAGCAATTCGGGAGATGTCGAGCCATGGCCGTGGAGCGTAAAGAGGTGGCCGAGCAACGATATCGCGAATCCTACGGGCGCTACTTCGAGGACTTCGTGGTGGGCGATGTCTACGAGCACCGGCCGGGCCGGACGCTCACCGAGTACGACAACATCTCCTTCACGCTGCTCACCATGAACACCCATCCGATCCACTTCGACAGCCACTACGCTTCGCACAGCGAGTTCGGCAAGCCGCTGGTCAACAGCGCGCTCACGCTGGCGATCGTCGCTGGCATGTCGGTGAGCGACATCAGCCAGAAGGCGGTCGCCAACTTGGGTTGGAACGACATCCGGCTGACCGCGCCGGTCTATGCCGGCGACACCATCTACGCCGAATCGGAGGTACTGGAGACGCGGGAATCGCGCTCCCGCCCGACCCAGGGGATCGTCACGGTCAAGACCACGGGCAAGAAGTCCGACGGCACGGTGTTCATGACCTACGAGCGCACGGTGCTGGTGCCGAAGCGCGGCCACGCCGTGGACGACCGCGCCGAGTACTGAGCCGCCCAGCCGGTGGTTGCCTCCGGCGGCGGAGAATTAGAGGCATTGAAAGTCACTCGGCAGGTTGGCCGGACCGCGGTATAATCGCGTGAGCGGAGGTACGCATGCGCACAAGAATCATCCACCTCATCAATCCCCAGACCAACCAGTTCACGACGCGCCCGATGTACTTCAACCGGGCGCTTTATTCGCCGCTGGCGGGTCTGCTGGCGGTTGCGGCGGTGATTCCGCAGGACCGCTACGAAGTCGTGATGACCGATGAGAACATCGAGGACATCGACTTCGACCTGAAGGTCGACATGGTCGGCATCTCGGCCATGACGAGCTACGTGAAGCGCGGCTACGAGATCGCCGAGCGCTTCCGCGCCAAAGGTGTGCCCGTGGTCATCGGGGGCGTGCATGCGAGCTTCATGCCCCAGGAGGCGCTAGAGCACTGCGACGCCGTGGTGATCGGCGAAGCCGAGCTGGTGATGCCCAAGGTCCTGGACGACCTGGATGGCGGCGAGCTCAAGGGCATCTACCGCGCCGACACGCTGCACTCGATGGTCAACATGCCCATTCCTCGCTACGACCTGGTGAAGAAGAACCGCTACGTCAACCGCACCTTCGTGCAGACCTCGCGCGGTTGTCATCAGGGCTGCACCTTCTGCGCCGAGCCGCTGATGAACGGGCTCAAGTTCCGCTACCGGCCGGTCGATGAGGTGATCCACGAGATCGAGAACTGCGGGCAGCGCACGATCTCTCTCAACGATGCCGATTTCTTCGGCACCGAGGAGCGGCCCAAGGAGGTGATGCGGGCGCTCAGGGGGCGCGGCATTCGCTGGCAGGCCGCCGCCACCAGCAAGCTCGCCCAGAAGGACGAGATGCTGGAGCTTGCGGCCGAGAGCGGCTGCTACATGCTGAGCATCGGCTTCGAATCGATCTCGCGCGACACGCTCAAGCGCGTCCACAAGTACGTCAACCGGCCGGAGCAGTTCGCCGCGCTGGTGGAGAAGATCCACAGCTACGGGATCATGGTCTTCGGGCTCTTCATGTTCGGCTTTGAGGGCGATGACGAGACCGTCTTCGACGAGACGACGACATTCAATATCGACGCCAACTACGACGCTTGCGCCTACTCGGTGCTGACCCCCTACCCCGGCACGCTTACCTGGTACGAGATGAAGAAGGCCGGGCAGATCGTCTCCTACGACTGGGATCTCTACGACCAGGGGCACATCGTCTACCGGCCGGAGAAGCTCACCACACAGAAGCTCCGCGAAGGCCACATGCGGGCCTACAAGAACTTCTACTCGCTCCCCTCGATCGCCAGGCGCTTCCCGCTCACCGGCTCGCGCAACCGGCTCCACTGGTCCATCTACAACGGCTTCTTCCGCCGGGGCGAGGTGACGGGACGGGGGATGGAGAAGCCGATCGCGGATGCGACTCCCGAACCCACGACCATACCGGTGCCGCCGATCATGCCGCAGAAGCGCGAATGGCGGGAGATGGTGGCCGAGGGCATCGGCCCGATGCCGGCCCCGCAGACCGAGCGAGAGCTACGCAGCCAGGCTTGAGCCTGCATTAGGCTCCCTTCGGATTGGACACTGATGCCCGGAGTGGCGGTTCGCTTGGCCGCTTGATCCGCGCCTTCTACGACGCCCGGCGAAAGGGCCGTCGCAGCGGCGATCTCAGCCTGCTCGCCCCCTTTCTTGCCGCCGACGTGCGCTGGAGCGAGCCCGATGTGGGCAACCACATGGGGTTCCTCGAAGGGCCCGAGGCGGTCATCGACATGATCGGGCGCGCGCTCGAGGCCACGGACTGGAGCTTCGAGCTTACCGTCTCCCGCACCGTCGAGACCGGCAGCCATGTGGCGGCGCTGATCGAATGGTCGGCGACGAGGACGGGGCGGAAGATCGAGGGGCGGGAGCTGGCCGTTTACGAGGTGCAGGACGGCTGCATCGCGTCCGCGTGGTTCTACCCGGACAACATCGCCGACGATCTGGCCTTCTGGGGCGAATAGCGCCGCCCCGGAAGCGCGCCCAGCGCTGGCCGAGGGCTACTCCGCTGCGGCGGCTTCCTTGACGGCGTCGGCGAAGCTTGCGTCGCGGCCGTAGTCCGAGAGCCCGTCCACGCTGACGAAGCCGTCCTCCAGGTCGGCGCGGAGTGCGGCGTCCGCCCGCTCGTGCGGGTCGCCGTAGCCGCCGCCCCCGGGCACCCGGACGAGAATCTGGTCGCCCCGGTGGAGCTGGATGTTGACGAACTTGGTCGGGCTCACGGTGCCGTAGATCTCCTTGAAGGTGCGGAACTCCTCGTCCTCGACGCGCTTGACGAAAAAACCTGTCGGCGCGCCGGGTCGGCCTTTCATCAGCCCGTAGGGCCCCTCGGTCATGCGGTCGGTGAGCGCGCTCACGCTGATCGCGTCCGCGACCACCTCGAACTGGCGCCAGCAGCCGAGCCCGCCCCGCCATTTGCCTGCGCCGCCTGAATCGGGGCGGATCTCGTACTTCAGCGTCCGAAGCGGGAAGCGGGTTTCGAACACCTCGATGGGTGTCGCCCGGATGGTGCTGGCGTGCGCGCAGCAGAGCGCGGTGTTGCCGTCCTTGCCGAGCCGGCCGCCCCAGCCGCCGCCTTCCAGCTGATAGTGGGTCCAGTATTCGCCGGTGTCGGGGTGGATGCCGCCGAGCAGCAGGTTGCAGGCGGTGCCGCCCTCGGCCGCGCTCACCATCTCCGGCACGGCCTTGGAGAGCGCGTGCTGGACTGCCGCGATGATGCGGGGCTGGCCCTCGGTGTTACCGGCGACGCTCGGCGCAGGGAAGACCGGGTTCGCCACCGTGCCTGGCGGCGCCACCACGCGGAGCGGCTTGAAACAGCCGCTGTTGAGCGGCACGTCCCGGGCGCAGAGGGTTTGCAGCACCGCGGTGCAGCCGGCGGCCGCCGTTGCCACGTAGGTGACGTTGATCGGCCCCCGCGCCTGCTCGTCCGAGTCCGAGAGGTCGACCACGATCTCTTCCTCCCGGATGTGCACGGTGGGGCGGAAGTAGAAGCGATTGTTGCTGACCCCGTCGTCCTCGAAATAGTCCTCGGCCTTGTAGATGCCGTTGGGGAGCTTGCGGATCTCGTTCCGCATCCAGTGCTCGGCGTGGTCCACGAGCGCGTCGCAGATCTTCTCGAAGGTCTCGACGCCGAGGCGCTTCACCATCGCACCGAGGCGCTGTTCGGCGGTGTTGAGCGAGCCGATCATCGCGTGGAAGTCGCCCCAGGTGGTATTGGGGGTGCGGTGATTGGCGAGCGCGATGCGCCAGACGTCCTTCACGTACTCGCCGCGCGAGAGCAGCTTCACCGGGGGCAGCCGGAGCCCCTCCTGAAACACTTCGGTCGCGGTGCTGGCGAAGGAGCCCACCGCCATGCCGCCGATCTCGGCGATGTGGGCGATGTTGGCGGCGTAGCCGATCAGCGTGCCGTCGACGAAGACCGGCTTCATCAGCAGGTGCTCCGGCATGTGGCACTGGCCGCGGTAGGGATCGTTGTGGACGATCACGTCGCCCTGCTCGATCGGCTCGTCCATCTCCTTCACGCAAAGCGGCACCGTGTGCAGCCCGGCGCAGATGATCGCCGGGTTCATCTCCGCCTGGCCCACCATGCGGAGCCGCCGGTCGAAGAGGCAGCAGGAGAAGTCCCGCGATTCGCTGAAGATCGGCGAATACGCGGTGCGCACCATGGCGCTTTCCATCTCGTTGCAGATGTTGCCGAGCGCGTTGTTGACCACCGTGAGCGTAACCGGGTCCTTCTCCGGTGCGAGCCGCCCGGTGCCGACCGTAGCACCCGCAGCCCTGGGCAGGCTCACGATCAGGCTGCCGTCGGCGCCGATCTCCACCTCGCTCCGGGGCGGCACGAGGGTGGTCGAATCCATCTCGTCGATGATCGCGGGCCCCGCGACCACGCTGCCGGCAGCGAGCTCGTCGCGCCGGTAGATCGGCGTCTCCAGCGGTTCCTCACCGTCGAAATAAACCGCGCGATGGGCCTGGGGCACACCTGAGCCTGCGGTGGGTGCGCTGAGCGTCACATCGGTGCGCTCCTCGCCGACGGCGATCACCCTCACCTCGGTCATCTCGGCCACCTTGTCGCGGAGCGCGTAGCCGTAGAGTTCCTCGTGCTGGCTGTGGAGCCCCTCCAGCGCCCGCGCGAAGCCGGCCTCGTCGAGCTCCAGCGTGTCGAGCTGCACCAGCTCGCCGAAGTTCTGGCCCATGTAACGCATGCTGATATAGCCGGTGACGCGCGCCTCGCCCTCCAGCCCGTCGCGCCTGAGCTCGTCAACCGCCTCACGGGCAAGCGCCTGGAGCTGGTCGTTGAGGGTCGGGAGGTCCACCGTGTCCGAGCGGTGATTGACCGTGCGCGCGCGGTCCACGCGGAGGTCGGTGAGCAGCGTGCCGAGCGCGGAGCAGAGCCCCGGATGGGGCGGCACCACGACCTTCTTCATCTCCAGCGGGGCCGCGACATCGACGGCATGGAGCGGGCCGGCGCCGCCGAAGGCGATCAGCGCGTAGTCTCGGTGATCGATGCCGCGCTCGACCGTCATCAGCCGGATCGCGTCCGCCATGTTCTCGGCCGCGGTCTCCAGGATCGCGCGCGCGGTCTCCACCGCCGTGAGCCCGAGCTTGGCGCCGAGTTCCGCGACGGCCTCGTGCGCCTTGGCGGCGTCCATCGTCATTACGCCGCCCAGGAAGTAGTCGGGGTCGAGCCGGCCCAGCACCACGTTGGCGTCGGTCACTGTGGGCTCGGTCCCGCCCTGGCCATAGCAGGCGGGGCCGGGGTCGGCGCCGGCGCTGCGCGGCCCGACGCGGAGCAGGCCGCCCACGTCGACATAGGCGATGGAGCCGCCGCCCGCGCCGATGGTGGTGTAGTCGATGAAGAGCGCGCTCACCGGCACCCCCCATTCCACCTCGTACTCGGTGGTGGAGCCGAAGGCGCCGTCGGTGACGAGGCCGACGTCGCAGCTCGTGCCGCCCATGTCGAGGGTGACGCCGTTGCCGTCGGCGTGATCGCGGGCGAAGCGGGCGCCGGCGATGACGCCGCCGGCGAGGCCCGAGAGGAGAAGTTGGACCGGCGATTCGCCGGCGGATTCCGCCTGCAGATGGCCGCCGTTCGACTTCATCAGCGAGAGCGGCGCCGCGATTCCCGCCGTCTCAAGGTCGGCCGAAACCTGGCCCACGAAGCGGTCGATGATGCGCTTGATGAAGGCGTCGGTGATGACCGTCGCACTCCGCTGGTACTCGCGCCAGATCGGGCAGACGTGGCTGGAGAGCGAGACCGGCAAGTCGGGGAAGCGCTCGGCGAGATAGGCGCCGATGGCCTCCTCATGGCTGGTATCGACGTAGGAGAAGAGCAGGTTGACCGCGACCGCCCACTCCTGCGTCGGGTCGCTTTCGCGCCATTCGTCGATCCAGTCGCCGAGCCGTTCAAGCTCGGGCTTTTCCAGCGGGATCAGGATGTTGCCTTTGTGATCGACGCGCTCCTTGATGCCGAAGACATGGCGGCGCAGCACGCCTGCGCTGGGCTTCTCCCAAGCCGGGTTGTAGGCCTCCTTGCGCGCGATCAGGCCGATGATGGGCACGTCCTGCAGGCCGTCGGTGCCGACGTAGAGCACGGTTGCGCCCTTCTTCTGCAGGCGCGCGTTGGTGGCGATGGTGGTGCCGAGCACGATGCGGCCGATCTCGTCCGGGGTCAGCTCGCTCTGGCCGATGGCGTTGAGCGGCGCGGCGGCCGGCTGCTGCGGTGTAGAGGGCACCTTGACAGTGCGGATGTGCCCGCTGGTGTCGTCCAGTGCGACCAGGTCCGTGAACGTGCCGCCGGTATCGATGCCGACCCTATACATCGCCCGCCTCCTCGCCATGCTTGGCTTCCTCGACGCGGCCTGCGGCCTTCGCCTCGGCGAACTCCGCGCGCACGCGCCGCTTCACGTCGGCGCACTTGTCCTCGCAGAACATCTCGCCGGGGAACTCGTCGTCCACCCAGTATTCCCGCGCCATCATGATGCCGCAGAAGGAGCAGTTGAAAATTCGCGTGTCGTACCAGGCGAGTTCAAAGGGGAGCCACTTGCCGCTCATCTCACCCCGCCTCCCTGCATGTCCCGGATGGCCGAGACAGTTTCACGGCGCGCAATGCGGGTCAACTGCACGCGGCCGCCAGTGCGGAAGGGGCAAAGAGCGGCGCGACCTACCAGCCCCGCGCCTGCTCGATGACGCGGACGTTGGCGAGCCCGTCCTGAGGCGTGACCGCGAGCGGCGCACCGCGGACGATGGCGCGGGTGATGCTTTCGACCTGCGCCTTGTAGGTATCGTGGCCCGCGAGCGGGACGGTGCGCGGCTTGCCGCCCTTGCGCACCGTGGTCATGGCGCCCGGGAGGCCGACGAAGCCGCCTTCGATCGCGCAAGAGCTTTCGCTGCCCAGGAGCTCGAGCCCGCCGCCGGTGGTCACTGCGGTCGACGCCGAGATGGTTCCCACGGCACCGTTCGCGAAGCTGATGGAGACGACGGCGGTATCGGCGGAGCGCCCGTAGGCCTTGTTGGCGAGGTGGGCGTGCACCGTCTTCGCCTCGCCGTTGAACCAGCGCAGCATGTCGATGAAATGGGTGCCGATATCGCCCAGCACCCAGCAGCCCGATTTCGCGTCGTCGAGCCGCCACCAGTCGTCGGGCACCTCCGGATAGCGGTAGCGGAACTGGCAGTGCATGTGCACCGGCTCGCCGAAGCGGCCGGCCTGCCATTGCGCGCGGAGCGCTTCGAGCCTCGGGTGATAGCGGCTGTTGTAGCCGATGGTGAGCAGGCGCTCGGCCTTCTTCGCGGCCCTGATCATCGCCCGACACTCGGCCTGGTTCATCGCCATGGGCTTCTCGCAGAGCACGTGCTTGCCGGCCTTGAGAGCGGCGATGGTCTGGTCCTTGTGCAGGTGGTTGGGGCTTGCGACCCACACCACGTCGATCGCGTCATCGGCGAGGAAGGCCTTGAGGTCCGTATGACCGCGCGCCACGCCGTGGCTCGCGCAGTAGCGCTCGGCGTTCTCCTGCTTGGTCGACAGCACGGCCTTGAACCGCGCCCCCCGCGCCGCGTTGATCGCCGGGCCGAGCACCATGTCGCTCCAGCCCCGCGTGCCGATCATGCCCCAGCCGACCGGTTTCGCCGCCATGCTCGCCTCCCGCTGACTTGTCGCCGCCGGGCGATGGTATCACGGGGCACGGCATGCAGCCCGAAGGCAGCCCGCATTGACCGGCCGCGGGCGCGGGCCATAGAGTGTGCGCCCTTCCCACCAGCGCAGCACGCCCGACGCCCCCGATGAAGGCCCTCTCGGACATCGTGATGCTCGACCTGACGCACATGCTGTCGGGCCCCTTCGCGGCGATGCTGCTGGCGGATCTCGGCGCCCGGACCATCAAGGTGGAGCCGCCGGGCAGCGGCGAAATGACCCGCGGCCTGCTCGCCGACGACCCCCGCTACGGCTACAAGGGCATGGGGCCCTACTTCCGCACCCTCAACCGCAACAAGAAGAGCGTCTGCATCGACCTGAAGCGGGACGAGGGCCGTGCCCTCTTCCACGAGCTCGCGGCCAAGGCCGACATCGTCGTCAACAACTTCCGCCCGGGCGTTCCCGAGCGGCTCGGCATCGACCACGCGACGCTTGCCGCGCTCAACCCCCGCATCGTCACCTGCAGCGTGACCGGCTTCGGCGAGGAGGGGCCGGACTGCGACCGCACCGCCTTCGACGTGGTGGCCCAGGGCTATGGCGGCGGCATGTCGATCACCGGCGAGGCCGGCGGGCCGCCGATCCGCGCGGGCGTCCCCATGGGCGACCTCTCGAGCGGGCTCTTCGGCGCAATCGCCATGCTGGCGGCGCTGCACGCGCGCGAGGTCACCGGGCGGGGCCAGCATATCGACCTTTCCATGCAGGACTGCCAGGTCTCGCTCCTGAGCTACATCGCCGCCATGCACCTGCTCTCCGGCGAGGTGCCGCGCCAGTTCGGCAACGCGCATCCGATCTACGTCCCCTACAATGCCTTCCCGACCAAGGACCGGTGGCTGATCATCGCGGTGGTGAAGGACGACCAGTGGGCGAGGCTCAGGGACGTGCTGGAGAACCCGGCGCTGCAGGATGCGCGCTTCGACGGCTACGAAGGACGGCGCGACCATCGGGAGGAAGTGGACGGCGGGATCACGGAGGCACTCGCGGCGCACGGCTGCGACGAATGGCTGGAGAAGCTGCGCGCGGCCCGCGTGCCCTGCGGGCCGGTCAACGACGTGGCCCATGCGCTCACGGACGTGCAGGTGCAGGCCCGCGACATGGTGGTCGAGATCGGACACCCGGAGGGCGGCTCCTTCCGCACCACGGGCAACCCGATCAAGCTGAGCGAGACGCCGGGCGACAGCTACGATCCGCCGCCACTCCTCGGCCAGCATACGGACGAGGTGCTGAGCGGCCTGTGCGACAAGAGCAGCGCCGATCTTGCGCGGCTCCGCGAAGCCGGCGTGATAGCCTGACACGAATGAGAAAGCCGAAGGAAACGATCGATGAGTGAGGTCATCACCGTGCACGAGGTGGGACTCCGGGACGGGCTCCAGAACCAGCCGCGCGTCGTGCCGACGGAGGGCAAGCTGCGCCTGCTGGATGCCCTGCTGGATGCAGGCCTTCAATCCATCGAGGCCGCGAGCTTCGTCTCGCCCAAGGTGGTACCGCAGATGGCGGACGCGGCGGCGATCTTCGCCAGCCTGCCGCAGGACCGCAACGCCGGCTACGAGGCGCTGGTGCCGAACGAGAAGGGCTACGAGCGCGCGGTGGAGGCGGGCGTCACCACCGTGGCGCTGGTGCTCGCCGCCACCGACACCTTCAACCGGCGCAACATCAACATGTCGCTGGACGAGGCGATCCGGGTCAACGAGGCGGTGATCAGGCGCGCGAAGGCGGACGGGATCCGCGCCCGCTCATACCTCTCCGTGGTCGCCGCCTGCCCCTACGAGGGCGTGGTCCCGCCCGAAACGGTGTTCGACCTCGCCGCGCGCATGTTCGACGCGGGCGCCGACGAGCTTGCGCTGGGCGATTCCACCGGCGCCGGCACCCCGCCGCAGATGGCCCACCTCTTCGAGACGCTGGCGCATCGCTACGGGCCGGAGCGCCTCGCCGGCCACTTCCACGACACCCGCGCCACGGGGCTCACACTCACCTGGGTCGCCATCGAATGCGGCATCCGCAAGTTCGACAGCTCCATCGGCGGCCTCGGCGGCTGCCCCTTCGCGCCCGGCGCCACCGGCAACCTCGCAACCGAGGACCTGGTGTTCATGGTGACCGAGGCCGGTTTCGAGACCGGCATCGACGTTGGCGGCCTGCGCCGCGCCGTCGCCATCGCCGAGGAGCTGACCGGCCAGACTCTCGGCGGCCGGATCACGCCCTTCCTGGACTCGCGGGAGAAACGCGCCCGCGCGAACTAATCCTTAATCCGTGCCGAAGAGGCGGTCGCCCGCGTCGCCCAGGCCCGGCACGATATAGGCCTTCTCGTTCAGCTTCTCGTCGAGGCTTGCGGCCCAGACCTCGACGCTCGCGTGCTTCTCGTTGAAGGCGCGCATACCCTCGGGCGCGGCAACCATGGCCATGAAGCGCACGTTGCTGTCGTCGATGCCGTTCCGGTTGAGCAGGTCCACCGCGTAGGAGGCGGAGTAGCCGGTGGCGAGCATCGGGTCGACCAGGATGAAGAGCCGTTTCGTGTCCGCCGGGAGCCGCACGTAATACTCCACCGGCCGGTGGGTCTTGGGGTCGCGGTAGAGCCCGATGTGGCCGAGCGGCGCCGTCGGCAGCAGCTCCGCAAGCCCCTCCGCCATGCCGAGGCCGGCGCGCAGGATCGGCACGATCGCGGGCTTCCGGCCGCGCAGGAAGGGCGACTCCATCGCCGTGAGCGGTGTCTCGATGGTGCGCGAGTCCATTGGCAGGCCACGCGTGATCTCGTAGCCGATGAGCAAGGCGATCTCGCGCAACAGATCGCGGAAGAGCGGGGTCCACGTCGTCTTGTCGCGCAGGTGGCTCAGTTTGTGCTGCACCAGCGGGTGGTCGACCACATGGAGGTTGGGGAATGGATTCTCGGTCATGGGGCTATGGGCTCGCCTGAGGTTTCGGGTCGGCGTAGAGGGAAGGCACGACAACGCTCATCAGCAGCCGGAAGGGGATCAGCAGCACCGCCGCCATCCCCACCTTGATCGCGAAATCGCCGAGCGCCCAGGTCACCCACGGCAGGCCCGTGAGCGCGAAGGCCGCGCTGAAGAAGATCGCGGTATCCAGCGCAGACGCCGACAGCGAAGAGACCAGCGGCGCCCGCCACCAGAGGCCGCGCCTCAACCGGTGGAAGAGCGCGATGTCGAAGAGCTGCGCGCAGATGAAGGCGAAGCCCGAGGCCAGCGCGACGCGCACGCCTTCCCAGAGCGGGATGTCCGCCGCCACCGCGAGGATGATGGAAAGCCCCATCCCGAAGGGGAAGCCCACATAGGCGACCGTGCGCGCCCGTCCCGGCCCCCACGCCCTGTTGGTGAGGTCGGTCACCAGGAACGCCAGCGGGTAGGTGAACGCGCCCCAGGTCAGCCAGGCGTTGATCGCATGCTGGACGGCGACGTTCGAAACCCCGATCACCGCCATCATCGCGACGATGGGGAGCAGCAGCGACAGCGGGAGGGGTGCTTTCATGGCCGCAGACTATAAGGCGCAGGCCCCATGCGACCAACGCGCATGGACACGAGACAGTAGCGGATCAGGGGGACCGGGCCGCAGGCCCGGACGGCGCGACCGCGCCGCGCGCGTAGCGCGAAGCCAAGCTCGCGGAGCGAGCGCCCGGCGCCTGAGGGAACCGATAAAGCCTATTCGGCTGCGGACGCCGCGCGGGCGTTCTTTACCTGGCGCTTGACGCGCCGTGCGCCCTGTGAGAGCCGCTCGTCCGAGGTCTTGAGCAGGTAGTTGTCGAGCCCGCCGTGGCGCTCCACCGTGCGGATCGCACTGGTCGTGACCTTGAGCCGCACCATGCGCCCCAGCGCCTCGCTGTGCAGTGCCTTGTCGTGGAGGTTCGGCAGGAAGCGCCGGCGGGTCCTGTTGTGAGCGTGACTCACGTTGTTGCCGGTCAGGACGCCCTTGCCGGTCAGCTCGCAGCGGCGTGCCATGGTTCGCGCTCCGTGGAGGAAAGAGCGGGCTATTTAGAAGGAACCGGCAATCCGGTCAAGCGCCCACGGATGACAGAGCCGGCCTTTTGCTCTAAACCGCGAGGAATGAGCCGAGGAGGACAACCCGCCCGGCGCCGCCGCGAGAATACCCTGGCGGCCGTCAACGGGGTCATCGACCTGCGCCTCCCGGCGCGCCAGACCGCGCCGCTTATCTTCACCTCCCCGCACAGCGGCACCGATTACGACCCCGCGTTCATCGCGAGCTCCCGGCTCGACGAGAGGAACCTGCGGCGCTCCGAGGACAGCTTCGTCGACGAGATTTTCGCCGGCGCACCCGAGAGCGGCGCGCCGCTGCTTTGCGCGCTCTACCCGCGAGCCTACCTGGACCCGAACCGCGAGCCCTACGAGCTCGACCCGGAGATGTTCTCGGAGCCGCTGCCCGGCCACGTGAAGACCCGCTCCGACCGGGTGCGGGCGGGCTTCGGCACCATCGCCAAGCTGGTCGCCTCGGGTGCCGAGATCTATGCCGGCAAGATGTCCTTCGCCGAGGCCGAGCGCCGCATCGACACGCTCTACCGGCCCTATCACCGGGCGCTGGAGGGGCTGATCGAGGCGACGCGGCACGACTTCGGCGCGGCGTTCGTGCTGGATTGCCACTCCATGCCCTCGGTCGGCGGGCCGACGGATCGCGACCGCGGCACGCCCCGCCCCGATATCGTGCTGGGCGACCGCTTCGGCGCCTCCTGCGAGCCCAAGGTGATCGAGACGGCAGAACTCATCCTGCGCGATCTCGGCTTTTCGATCAGGCGCAACGAGCCCTACGCCGGCGCCTACACCACCGCCCACTACGGCCGCCCCAACGAGCGCGTGCACGCGCTGCAGATCGAGGTCAACCGCCGGCTCTACATGAACGAGGCCACGGTCGCCCGCTCGCGCGAGCTGCCCGGCCTGCAGAAGAAGATGAAGCGCTTCATCGCCACAATGGCGGAGGAGAGCCTCGCGCTCGTCGAAACGCTCTGAACCGCGAAGCGTTTGTTGAACGGGCGTCGTTCCTGGAATATTGATTACCCACCGGCGGCGAGGGCCGCCCAGGCAATCGCAGGGAGCAGACCATGAGACTGAGCCGCAGACAGTTCTTCCAAGCCGCATCCGGTGCGCTGGCCTTCGCCAGCCTGCCTCATGTGCTGCGCCGCGCCGGTATCGCGAGCGAGGACCCGATCAAGGTCGGCAACATCCTCGACCGCACCGGCATCCTCAACATCTACAGCCTGAAGCAAATTCAGGCGACGGCGATGGCGGTGGACGAGATCAACGCCGCCGGTGGCCTGCTGGGCCGGCCGCTGGAGCTGGTGTTCTACGATTCCCAGTCCGACGGCCAGTACAACTCGCAGTACATCACCGAGGCGCTGGTCAAGGACAAGTGCGTGGTGGTGCACGGCGGCATCACCAGCTCCTCGCGCGAGGTGATGCGCCCCATCGTCAACCGCTTCAAGGGGCTGCTCTTCTACAACTCCCTCTATGAAGGGGGCGTCTGCGACCGCCGCCACGTCTCGACCGGCATGGTGCCGGCGCAGCAGCTCGAGCCGCTCTTCGACTACGTGGTGAACGAGCTCGGCGGCAAGCGCACCTACATCCTGGCGGCCGACTACAACTACGGCCACATCACGTCCAAGTGGATGCAGAAGTTCACCCGCGATCGCGGCGGCGAGGACCTGGCGGTCGAGTTCTTCCCGCTCGACGTCAACAACTTCCAGCCGGCGATCTCGCGCATCCAGGCGGCGAAGCCCGACGTGGTCATGTCGGCGCTGGTGGGCGGCGCCCACATCGCCTTCTACCGCCAGTTCGAGGCCTCGATCGGCAAGGACCAGATGATGCTGGCGTCGAGCACATACGGCGTCGGCCTCGAGCACACCCAGCTCAGCCCCGAGGAGGGCAACGGCATCATCCTCGCGACCTCCTTCGTCGACGACCTCGACACGGCCGAAGCCAAGGACTTCGTGAGCCGCTTCCACGCCTACACCGGCGACACCGGTTATGTCGGCGAATACGGCGAGTACGGCGAGCGCGGGGTCAAGGTCTGGGCCGAAGCAGTGCGTCAGGC
Organism: Alphaproteobacteria bacterium; assembly: GCA_965207055.1. Classification (GTDB taxonomy): domain Bacteria; phylum Pseudomonadota; class Alphaproteobacteria; order UBA828; family UBA828; genus WTGU01. Next base: position 834,586 of record CBDBLP010000003.1, read on the forward strand.
TGGCGATGCCAGCTCGGACGCCGTGATCGATGCGCTTGCCACGGGCAACGTCAGCGTGATCGGCGCGGGCGGGCAATACACGGTCGACGGTCAGACCAACCACACGACGATGGACATCCACATCGTCCGCGGCAACATGAGCCAGACCTTCGACGTGATCAGCTCGTTCTCGCAGCGCCCGCCGCTGGATACGCAGCAGGTCTGCGACCTCCATGCGAATCCCGACGACAAGACCCAGTACGAGGTCGAGGTCGAGTAGGGATCGGGGCGTTACGACGACGATTTCGTAGCCCGGACGCCGGGTCCGTCGGCGGCGCGAGTTGCCGCCGACGGACCGCCTTGCGTTCGCGGATGCGTGTTCCGCCCCGGCCGGCCTCGCCGGGGCGGCGGGGGTGACGGGTGGATCAGGTCGCTAACTATCTCTTCCAGATCGGCTTTTCCTTCTCGATCTTCATCCTGATCAGCCTCGGGCTCGCGGTCATCTTCGGGATGATGCGGGTGATCAACCTGGCGCAGGGCGAGTTCCTCATGCTCGGCGCCTACTTCTGCACGATTTGCAGCCACGCCGGCATCAACCTCTGGCTCTCGTTCATCCTGTCGGCGCTCGCCGTCGGGCTCTTCGGCATCATCGTCGAGCGCTTCCTCATCCAGTGGCTCTACGGCCGCATCATCGACACGCTGTTAGCCACCTGGGGGCTGAGCCTGCTGCTGGTCGGCGGCGTCACCACGATCTTCGGGCCCCAGACCGAGAGCGTCGCCGCCCCGCTCGGCAACGTGCAGGTGGGCGCCTTCGGGCTGCCGATCTACGGCCTGGTGATGATGGCGATTGCCGTGGCCTTGCTGGGCGCGGTCTACGCCTTCTGGCGCTTCACCCGCTACGGGCTGATCGTGCGCGGCACCATGCAGAACCCGACGATTTCGGCCGCGCTCGGCGTCAACCGCAGCCTCGTCTACATGCTGACCTTCGCCTTCGGCTCGGCGCTCACCGGGCTTGCCGGCGCGGTGCTGTCGCCGATCGTTGGCGCCTACCCCACGCTCGGCGTCGTCTACGTCGCCAAGGCCTTCATCACGGTCATCACCGGCGGCCACCTGCCGCTGATTGGCACGGTCAGCGCGTCCGGCCTCTTCAGCACGATGGACGGCATCGTCGCCACGATCTCCAGCTCGGTGATCGGCGAGATGACGGTGCTCTTCGTCGCGATCATCCTGCTCCGGCTGCTGCCGCTCGGCATCACCGGGCGCATGACCCGCGGGGTCTGAGCGATGGTCCACGGCATCGCCCTGATGCAGCACCCGAGCGAGAAGCCCAAGTGGTGGTGGTGGGTCTTCGTCGCTGCGCTTGCGGCCTTCTTCATCACCATGCCCTTCCACCTGGAGATCTTCGTCATTCTGGAGATGTCGCGCTTCTTCGGGATGGCGATGCTCGCGCTCAGCATGGGCTTCCTCTGGGGCTTCAGCGGAATCCTCAGCTTCGGGCAGACCGCGTTCTTCGGGCTCGGCGGCTACGGCTTCACCGTGCTCGCGCTCAATACCGGCGAGACCACGGGCTCGGTCTTCTTCGCCGTCGCCCTCGGCGCGGCCGGCGCCGGCATCCTCGGCTACTTCATGATCTACGGCCGCATCAGCGAAATTTATCTGAGCGTCATCACCCTGGTCTTCACGCTGATCCTTGAGAAGGGCATCCGCGCCACCTCGGGCGACCAGTACGTCATCGGCAAGGTGCGGCTGAACGGGCAGAACGGCATCCCCACCGTGCCCCAGCTCGACGTGCCGTGGAACCCGAGCGTGCAGCTCGACATCAACTGGTTCTTCTGGGTCGGCGCCGTGCTCATGATCCTGGTCTACATCGGGCTGCGGATGATCCTGACCACGCCCTTCGGCCGGGTGCTGGTCGGCATCCGCGAGAACGAGCGCAGGACCGAGCTGCTGGGCTACGACACGCGGCGCTACAAGCTCGGGGCCTTCATGCTGGCGGGCGGCGTGGCCGGCCTCGGCGGCGCGCTCTACGCCATCTCGATCCCGCTGGCGCATCCGGAGATGTTCAGCCTGGGCCGCGCGGCGGACGTCATCATGTGGGTGCTGGTGGGCGGCAAGGGCACCCTGATCGGGCCGATCGCGGGCGTCTTCGCCATCGAGCACTTCAAGGGCTGGCTCGGCACCCAGGGCGTGGGCCAGGTGACGCTGGTGCTGGGCGCGGTGCTGATCCTCTTCGTCCTCGTCTTCCACAAGGGCCTGCTGCCGAGTGTCGGCTCGCTGCCGGGGCTCTGGCTGGACCGCGCGGCAATCCGCGAGCAGCTGGCCGAGTTCATGCAGCGGCTGACGGGGCGCTCGAGCCCGCCGCGCCGGCGACGGCGGCAGGGAGGGCCGCCGTGAGCGAGGCGGTGCGCGAGGACGCGGTGATCCTGGAGACGCGGGCGCTGGAGAAGCGCTTCGGCGGCGTGAGCGCCATCGCCGGCGTCGACTTCGCGCTCCGGCGCGGCGAGCTGCGCTGCCTGATCGGCCCCAACGGCGCCGGCAAGAGCACCTTCTTCAAGATGCTCACCGCCCAGATCAGGCCGTCGAAGGGGCAGGTCCTGTTCGACGGCCGCGACATCAGCCGCGCGCATCCGCACGAAATCTCGCGCCTCGGCATCGGCATCAAGAACCAGGTGCCGGACGTCTACGACGGCATCACCGTGGACGAGAACCTGTGGCTCGCGGCGCACCTGCGCCACGGCGCCAGGGCCGCGCGCGCCAAGGTGGACGAGACGCTGGAGCGGCTCGAGCTCGGCGACATCCGCTGGCAGCTGCTCGGCGCGCTCGCCCACGGCCAGCGCCAGTGGGTCGAGTTCGGCATGGTCATGGCGCTGGAGCCCGAGGTCATCCTGCTCGACGAGCCCACGGCCGGCATGAGCATCGAGGAGACCAACCGCACGGCGGCACTGATTCGCGAGGTGAACCGGACCACCACCATCGTCGTGGTCGAGCACGACATGCAGTTCATCCGCCAGATTGCGGACATCGTCACCGTGTTCCACCAGGGCCGCATCCTGGCTGAGGACACCATGGCGCGCATCCAGGCCAACCAGGCCGTGCGCGAGGTCTACCTGGGGACTTCGGGCCTTGCTTGAGGTCGAAGGTCTTAACGCCGGCTACGGCCGCATCCCGATCTTGAACGGGATCGACTTCTCCATCGCGCGTGGCGAGATCGTGGGCGTGCTTGGCCACAACGGCATGGGCAAGACCACGCTGCTGCGCACGCTGATGGGGGAGATCAGGGCCACTGGCGGGAGCATCACCTTCGAGGACGAGGACATCACGCGGCTCGCCATGCACCGGCGCGCGCGGCTCGGCATCGGATACGTGCCGCAGGGGCGGGACATCTACCCGCAGCTCAGCGTCATGGACAACCTGCGCATGGGCGAGATCGTGCGCCGCGGCCAGAGCGCGGTGCCGGAGCTGCTGGACTACTTCCCCGTGCTGGGCGCGCTGCTGGAGCGGCCGGGGCGCGCGCTCTCCGGCGGCGAGCAACAGATCCTGGCGCTCGCGCGCTGCCTCGCCGGCCGGCCGAGCCTGCTGCTGCTGGACGAGCCGACCGAGGGCATCCAGCCCTCCATCATCGATCAGATTCAGGCGAAGCTTGCCGAGCTCGCCGCCGCGCTCGACCTTACGGTGCTCCTGGTCGAGCAGAACCTGCGCTTCATCCAGGCGCTGGCGGAGCGGGTGCTGATCATGCAGAAGGGCACCATCGTGGCCACCATCGCGCCCGAGCAGCTCTCCGACCGCGCGATCGTGGACGAGTACCTGGGCATCTGAAGGCCCGCCGCCTTCGACCCCGGACCATGGTGCGGTGCAAGACGTGCGACGGGCGCGCCATCATCGCGCCATGACGAGATTCGTGAGGACGAAGAGTGATCGGGCCTTAGAAGGCGGAGGCAAGCACGGCGGGCGCGTTCTTGGCGAGCGATTGACGCCCCGGAATTCCACTTGCCCCACTTAATCCCGGCGAATCCCGGACAAATTTATGCGTTTCCGGCGCCGGCTCAGAGCGTGTCCGTTTCACACGGAAACGCTCTGATTCTCTGTCGCTCACGGCAGCCGGCTCTTATTGGATTCCGCGCGCCTGTCGGCACGACGGGCCGCGGTCGCGGCCTGTCGCGCGTCCATCAAGAACGGACCCTCTCTAGAGGATGAACTTGCTGAGGTCGGCGTCCTTGGCGAGGTCGCCCACATGGGCCTCGACGTAGGCCGCATCGATGGTGATGGTGTCGCCGGAGCGGTCGGCGGCCTCGAAGCTGATCTCCTCCAGCAGCTTCTCCATCACCGTGTGCAGCCTGCGCGCGCCGATATTCTCGACCGCGCGGTTGACCTCGGCGGCGAGGTCGGAGAGCGCGTCGATGGCGCAGTCGCTGAACTCCAGCGTCACGCTCTCGGTCGCCATCAGCGCGTGGTACTGGCGAATCAGGCTGTTCTCGGGCTCGGTCAGGATCCTCTTCAGGTCGTCGCGGGCCAGCGAATTCAGCTCCACCCGGATCGGCAGCCGCCCTTGCAGCTCGGGCAGGAGGTCCGCCGGCTTCGCCAGGTGGAAGGCGCCCGACGCGATGAAGAGGATGTGGTCGGTGGTGAGCGCGCCGTGCTTGGTAGTGACCGTGGTGCCCTCGATCAGGGGTAGCAGGTCGCGCTGCACGCCCTCGCGGCTCACGTCGGCGCCGAGGCGGTCGGAGCGCGCGCAGATCTTGTCGATCTCGTCGATGAAGACGATGCCGTCGTTCTGGGCGTTCTCCAGCGCTGTGCGCACGACCAGGTCCTGATCCAGCAGCCGGTCGCTCTCCTCCGCCATCAGGGTCTCGTACGAAGCCTCCACGCTCATGCGCTTGATCGACTTCTGCTCGCCGAAGGCCTTGCCGAACATGTCGCCGAGATTGACCATGCCCATCTGGGCGCCGGGCATGCCGGGAATCTCGAAGGTGGGCAGCGAGGAGCCCGCGGATTCGCTCACCTCGATGTCCACTTCCTTTTCGGCGAGCGAGCCGTCGCGCAGCATCTTGCGGAACTTGCCACGGGTTTCCTTGGCCGCATTCTTGCCGACGAGCGCGTCGAGCACCCGCTCCTCCGCGTTGAGCTCGGCCCTGGCGGCGACCTCCTTGCGCATGCGCTCGCGGGTCATGTGGATCGAGACCTCGACCAGGTCGCGGACGATCTGCTCCACATCGCGGCCGACGTAGCCGACCTCGGTGAACTTGGTCGCCTCGACCTTGATGAAGGGTGCCTGGGCGAGGCGGGCGAGGCGGCGGGCGATCTCGGTCTTGCCGACGCCGGTCGGGCCGATCATCAGAATGTTCTTGGGCAGCACCTCCTCGCGCAGGTCGCCGGTGAGCTGCTGGCGCCGCCAGCGGTTGCGGAGCGCGATGGCGACCGAGCGCTTGGCGTCGTCCTGGCCAATGATGAAGCGGTCGAGCTCGGAGACGATCTCGCGGGGGCTGAAGGCGTTCATGCCTCGATCTTCTCCAGAACGATCTCGGTGTTGGTGTAGATGCAGATGTCGGCGGCGATGGCCATGGCGCGTCTGGCGATTGCCTCGGCGTCGAGGCCTTCGATGTCGAGCAGCGCCCGCGCCGCAGCCAGCGCGTAAGATCCGCCCGAGCCGATGCCGATCAGCCCGTCCGCCGGCTCCAGCACGTCGCCGGTGCCGGTGAGCACCAGCGAGACCTCGCCGTCGGCCACCGCCATCATCGCCTCCAGCCGGCGCAGATAGCGGTCGGTGCGCCAGTCCTTGGCGAGCTCGACGCAGGCGCGGGTGAGCTGGCCCGGATGCTGCTCCAGCTTGCCTTCCAGCCGCTCGAAGAGGGTGAAGGCGTCGGCCGTGGCGCCGGCGAAGCCCGCGATGATGCCGCCCTCGCCGAGGCGCCGGACCTTGCGGGCGTTGGCCTTGATGACCGTCTGCCCGAGCGTGACCTGACCATCGCCCGCGACGACCACCATGCCGCCCTTGCGGACGGTAAGGATCGTCGTCCCGTGCCACACCGGCCCGCCCTGTCGTTCTCCTTCGGCCATGTCCTCCTGCCACGCTCGCCGCGCCCGCACCATGTGGGCATTCCCCGCGTACGGTCAAGGGCAGGCGGGGAGCGGCGCCGGCAGAACCTTGCCGGTCTTGCCAACGCCGCGCGCGCGGTGCTAAGCCCGAGCGTTGGCGGCACGGGCGCTTAGCTCAGGGGGAGAGCGCTTGCTTGACATGCAAGAGGTCGATGGTTCAAATCCATCAGCGCCCACCATGCCGCCGCGTCCGCTCGCGAGCACGGGCTGAAGGGCGGGCGCCCGGCGCCCGGCTCTCGCCTCCCCTCCTCATGTCTGCCGCCCGCCTTGACCCAGGATATCGCCGGGCTGCGCTGTGCAGGGCAGGGCCATGAAGCGGCTGCTCGACGAGTTCCGCGAAAACCGGCTCATGCTGCCGACCCTGCTGCTGCTGCTCGGCGGCATCTCCTACGGCAGCCTCTTCACCGCCAACAAGATCGCGATCGACGCGGGCTTCCCCTTCATCGCCTATTCGTTCTGGCAGGCGTTGTTCGCGGGCGTGGTGACGCTGGTGCTGGCCACGATCGTCTCCAGGCCGCCGTCGCTCAGGAAAGAGAACCTCCGGGTCTTCGGGCTGGTGGCGGTTTTCGGCTTCCTGGGTCCGCTGCTGGTGGTCACTTACGTCGCCGACAGGTTGCCGCCGGCGGTGCTCACGCTCTGCGCGGCGCTGATCCCGGCGGCCACCTATACGCTGACCCTCGTGCTCAGGTTCGATCGCTTCCGCTGGCTCAGCGTCGCCGGCGTGCTGCTCGGCTTCGGCGGGATCCTGCTCATCGTCGTGCCTACGGGCAGCCTGCCGGATGCAGGCGCCTGGGTCTGGGTACTCTTCTCGCTGCTGATGCCGCTCTGTGCGGCGGTGAACAACGTCGCAGGCGCGCGCTTTTCGCCGGTGGGCGTGAGCGCGCTCGCGCTCTGCGGCGGCATGATGATCACGGCCGCGCTCCTGCTGCTCATCGTGATGCTCGCCCAGGGCGAGTTCTTCCTGCCGACCGACGCCGACTCCTCCGGCCTCTGGGGCCTGCTCTGGGCCACGGCCGGGCAGGCGATCACCTACAGCTGCTTCTTCGAGATCGTGCGCCGCGCCGGCGCGCTCTTCTTCGCCCAGCTCAACTACGTGGTGGTCGCCGCCGGAATCTTCTGGGCCAGCATCTTCTTCGGCGCTGCGCTCAGCCACTGGGTCTGGGCTGCGGTCGCGGTGCTGGTGATCAGCCTAGTCCTGATCAACGCCGGCACCGCACGAGGCTTGCGCGAGCAGGCCGCACGCTACCAAGCGGAGCGGTCGGACCAATAAGAGCGATAACGTCTTGCCGCGTCAGGCAAATCAGCCTATCAACCGCGAGCATTTGAGCGACGACGACGATCGATGGCGTTCGGCCTCCTGAAATACGGCCTCTCCCGGCGCCGGCCGGTGAAGCGCTTCCTCGCGGCCCGGCCGGAGCTCAGGCCGAGCTACGACGTGGCTATCATCGGTGGCGGCGGCCACGGACTTGCTGCCGCCTACTACCTCGCGGCCAAGCACGGCGTGCGCAACGTCGCCGTGTTCGACAAGGGCTATCTCGGCGGCGGCAACACTGGGCGCAACACAGCCATCATCCGCTCCAACTATCTGACGCCGGAGGGCGTAGCCTTCTACGAAGAATCGATGCGGCTCTATCGGGGCCTCAGCGAGGAGCTGGACTACAACATCCTCTATTCCGAGCGCGGGCACTTCACGCTGGCGCATTCCGATGCGGCCATGCGCACCTCGCGCTGGCGGGCCGAGGTGAACAAGCACCTCGGTGTCGATTCCGAGGTCGTGGAGCGCGACGAGCTTGCCCGCCTGGTGCCGCTGCTCAACATGTCCGAGGACGTCCGCCACCCGGTGCTCGGCGCGCTCTATCACCCGCCGGGCGCGCTCGCCCGGCACGATGCGGTCGCCTGGGGCTACGCCGGCCGCGCCCAGGAGCTCGGCGTCGAGATCCATCAGGAGACCGAGGTCACAGGCATCAACATCCAGAAGGGGCGCGTCGTCGGGCTCGAGACCAGCCGGGGGCCGGTCGCCTGCGGCAAGGCGATGCAGGCGGTGGCGGGCCTCAGCGGACAGGTCGCTCGGCTCGCGGGCTTCACGCTGCCGATCCGCACCGTGCCGCTGCAAGCCTGCGTCTCGCTGCCCCTGAAACCCTTCCTCAACCCGATCATCGTCTCGGGCAGCCTGCACGTCTACATCTCGCAGTCCGACCGGGGCGAGCTGGTGATGGGCGGCGCGACCGACCCCTATCCGCGCTATCAGACCTCATCGACCCTCGACTTCATGGAGGGGCTGATGGCGCACATCCTGGAGCTCTTCCCCTTCATGGTCGACGTGCCCGTGCTGCGCCAGTGGGCCGGCATGACCGACATGACGCCCGACTTCGCGCCGGTCATGGGGCTCACGCCGGTCGAGAACTACTACATCGATTCCGGCTGGGGCACCTGGGGCTTCAAGGCGACGCCGGTCTGCGGCGCCACCATGGCGGAGATGATCGCGACAGGCCGCGTGCCCGAGCTGATCAAAGAGTTCCGCCTCGACCGCTTCCGCGACTTCTCGCTCCTGGGCGAAAAGGGCGCGGCCTCGGTCGGGCACTAGGGCGGGGCCGCAGCGCCATGAAGATCATGCCCTGCCCGCTCAACGGGCCACGCAACATCCAGGAGTTCATCTGCGCGGGTCCGGTGGAGCCGCATCCCGATCCGAACCGGTGCACGGACCAGGAGTGGACCGAGTTCGTCTGGATGGAGGAGAACCTGGCCGGGGTGGTGCGCGAGTGGTGGTGCCACGTCGCCACGTCCTACTGGTTCATCGCCGAGCGCAACACGGTGAGCGACGAGATCCTCGCCACCTATCCGGCCGACCGGATCTTTTCGGAGCGCGTCGAATTCGAACCCCTGGCACCGCCGCCCGAGCCGGCCGCCGCGCCGGCATCGAAACCCGCGCTGACGGAAGCCAAACCGGAGCCGCCCAAGGAAAGTGCGCCTGCGCCTGAGCCGCCGCCCGCTGAGGCTGCCCCCGCGGAAGCCGCGCCGGAACTGTCTGAGGTTGCCCCCGCTGAGGCCGCGCAGGACGCGCCGACGGAGGAGCCGGCCGCGCCTGAGCCTGAGGCCGTGCCGGAAGCTCCGGAAGAAGCCGCGTCGGCCGACGTTGCTGGCGAAGGCGATGCATCCACCGACGAGACGTCCGCAGACGCGGAATCCGCGGACGATGCACCGGCGGACGACGCCCCGCCCCGAGAACCAAAGGATCCGGCGCCATGATGTCGCGGCTGCCGGAGCCCGCAGGGCTGCTGCTCGACCGCACGGAACAGGTCTCGTTCCGCTTCGAGGGCAGGCACTTTCAGGGCTATCGCGGCGATACCGTGGCGAGCGCGCTGGCGGCGAACGACGTCTCGGTGCTCTCCCGCTCCTTCAAGTATCACCGCCCGCGCGGCATCCATTCGCTCTCCGGCCTCGATGCGAACACGCTGGTTCAGGTGGGCCCTGCGCCCAACCGCTTCGCGGACCGCGTGCCGCTCGCACCCGACCTGGAAGTGATGGGCCAGAATTATTGGGGGACGCTGCGGCACGACCGGCTGGCGGTGTTCGGCCTGCTGCACCGCTTCTTCCCCGTGGGCTTCTACTACAAGGCGTTTTACAAGCCGCGCTGGACTTGGCCGCTCTGGGCCAAGATGATCCGCCGCATCGCGGGCCTCGGCATGGTCGATACCGCCGCCCCGCACGGCTATTTCGACAAGCAGTACCTCTTCTGCGACGTGCTGGTGGTGGGCGGCGGCGCGGCGGGGCTCGCGGCGGCATCGCAAGCGGCAGCCGCCGGTGCCGAAGTCATACTGGTGGACGAGAACGCGGCGCTCGGTGGCGGGCTGCTCTACGGCCGCGCGGATGCCGGCGGCATTCGCGCCGCAGAGGAGCGCGCCCGGCTCGTCGGCGACGTCGAGGGCTCGGAGCGCATCTCGGTGATGACCGAGACCGCGTGCCTCGGGCGCTACGCCGACAACTGGCTGCCGCTGGTGCGCGGCAACCGCCTCTACAAGCTCCGGACCAAGGCCCTGGTGGTCGCCACCGGCTCGCTCGAACAGCCTCTGGTCTTCCGCAACAACGACCTGCCCGGCGTCATGCTGAGCAGCGCGGCGCAGCGGCTGATCAAGCTCTATGGCGTGAAGCCGGGCCGCCGCGCCGTGGTGGCGACGGCGGATGACGAGGGTTACGGCGCGGCCCTCGATCTGCTGGATGCGGGCGTCGACGTGGCGGCTGTGGTCGATCTGCGCATGGATGCGCCGCGCAGCGCGATGAGCGACACGCTCGCCGCGCGCCGGGTGCCGGTCCACGCTGCCTCGGCGCCGTGGGAGGCCGTGCCTCAGCGCAAGGGCCCGCGCGTCGCGCGCGTCCGCGTCGCGCGGATCGAAGACGACGGCGTTTGTGCACCCTCGGTGGACAGCTTTACCTGCGACCTCCTGGTCGTGAGCGGCGGCCATGCACCGGCGGCCGCACTGTTGCGCCAGGCGGGCGCCACCTTCACCTACGACAGCACGCGCCACGCGACCACCATCGCGGAGCTCCCGCCCGGTGTCTTCGCCGCAGGCGAGGTGGCGGGGACCACTGGTCTCGATGCGGCGCTCGCGGACGGCCGCCGCGCCGGCTGGCAGGCGGCGCAGGCTGCCGGCCTCGACGCGGGGCCCGAGCCCGCCGCGGCTCCGGCCGAGGCGACACCGGCGGCAACCAAGGCCGCGTGGCCGATCTTCCCGCATCCCGATCACAAGGCCTTCGTCGATCTGGACGAGGACGTGCAGGTCCACGATCTGGAGGACGCGATCGCCGAGGGCTACGACCACGTCGAACTGCTCAAGCGCTTCACCACCAACGGCATGGGGCCCTCGCAAGGGCGGCATTCGTCGCTGAACGCGGTGCGCATTCTTTCGCGGGCCAAGGCTAGGAGCGTGGACGAGACGGGCGTCACCACGGTGCGCCAGCCCATCGTGCCGGTCACCATGGGCCATCTAGCGGGGCGCAGCTTCGAGCCGGTGCGCTACACCGCGATGCACTTCCGCCATCTGGAGGCGGGCGCCACCATGATGCCGGCGGGCCTCTGGCTCAGGCCCGAGTTCTACGGCGACAAGGCCAGGCGCCAGGCGCTGATCCGGGAGGAGGCCAAGAACGTCCGCGACAACGTCGGCATCATCGATGTCTCGACCCTCGGCGGGCTCGACGTACGCGGGCCCGATGCGGCCGAGTTCATGAACCGCATGTACACCTTCGCCTACCTGAAGCAGCCGGTGGGTCGCTCGCGCTACGTGCTGATGACCGACCTCAGCGGTGTGGTGGTGGACGACGGCGTCGCCTGCCGCCTGCACGAGGACCACTTCTACGTCACGGCGACGACCTCGGGCGTCGACAACGTCTACCGCGAGATGCTCTGGTACAACGCCCAGTGGCGGCTCAAGGTGGACGTGACCAACGTCACCGCCGCGCTTGCGGGCGTCAATATCGCGGGCCCCAATTGCCGCCCGGTGCTGGAGGCCCTCTGCGACGATGTCGATCTCTCGCCCGAGGGCTTCCCCTATATGGGCGTGCGCGAGGGCCACGTCGCCGGCATCCCCGCGATCTTTCTCAGGGTCGGCTTCGTGGGCGAGCTCGGCTACGAGGTGCACGTGCCGACGAGCCAGGGCGAGGCGCTCTGGGATGCGCTCATGGAAGCCGGCGCGGCACACGGCATGCGGCCCTTCGGCGTCGAGGCGCAGCGCCTGCTCAGGCTGGAGAAGGGCCACATCCTGATCGGCCAGGACACCGACGGCCTCACCACCCCCCACGAGGCCGACATGGCCTGGGCGCTTGCCAAGAAGAAGCCCTTCCACGTCGGCATCCGTTCGGTGCGGATGCAGGTGGCGAAGGGGCTCACCCGCAAGCTGGTGGGCTTCCAGATGCCGGGCGTCGGCGTGGAGCAGCCGAAGGAATGCCATCTGGTGATCCGCCAGGGCGAGATCACCGGGCGGGTCACCTCGGTCGCCTATTCGCCCAACCTGGACAAGATCGTCGGCATGGCCTACGTCGCGCCCGACCAGAGCGAGCCCGGCAGCCAGATCGAGATCAAGGTGGACGGCGGGCGCATGGTGAAGGCGACGGTGGCGAAGCTCCCCTTCTACGATCCCGACGGCGCGCGGCAGGAGCTCTGAGCGTGACGGCCCCGGCAGAGCAGACCCGCCGCTCCCCCCTCTACCGCGCGCTCGCGGCCCAGGGCGCGCGCTTCGAGGCGCTGGGCGGCTTTGCGCTGGCGCAGGATTTCGGGCGGGAGGCCGCTGCCGAGGCAGCCCAGGCGAAAGCGCTCGGGCTCGCAGACCTCACGCCCTTCCCGCGTATCGGCTTCAAGGGCTGGAACATCGGACCCTGGCTCGCCGGCTCTGGTGCCGAGATGGGCGGGGCGAGCAACCGGGCCTATCCCCAGGCCGATGGGGCCCGCATCGCGCGCTTGGCCCCGGGCGAGGCGCTGGTGCTCGCCGACCGCAACGGGGCCGGCCCCCTGATCGAGACCCTCGATCAAGCCTGGAGCATGGCGGAGGCCGACGGCTGCTTCCGCGTTGCGCGGGACGAGACGAGCTGCTGGCTGCTGCTCACCGGCGCGCACGCGCCCTCGATGCTCGCCAAGGTCTGCGCCGTCGACATGAGGCCCCAGGTCTTCGCGCCCGATGCCATCGCCCAGACCAACGTCGCCCGCCTCAACGTGATCGTGATCCGGGGCGACATCGGCCCGGTGCCGGCCTTCGACCTGATCACCGATATCGCATCGGCGGTCTATCTCTGGGATGCGCTGCTCGATGCGATGGCAGAGTACGACGGCGCTCCGATCGGCCTCGCCGCCATCCGCGCTCTGCTGGATGGGGGCGAAGCGCAAGACGCGCCTAGCTCTTGAAGAGCGAGTCCGCCTTGCTCAGATAATCCGTCTTCGCGTGGATGGCGCCGCGCACCCGCTCCAGTTCCTCCTCAAGCTCTTCGGCATAGGCGCCGAGCGCCTCCACCGACATGTCGTCGAGCACGCGCGGGGTCCATTCCTGCTCGCGCGGGATGCGAATTGGCTCCTCGTCCATCCCATTTCTCCTGCGCCGGTCGGGTCCGCTTGAGTATAGTCGCGCGCGCAAACCCTTTGGAGGCGTCATGGCGAAGCTGCCCAGCGAAATGACCGCTATCGAGATCACGGAGCCCGGCGGGCCTGAGGTCCTGCGCCCCACGCGGCGCGCGGTGCCCGAGCCCGGCCTGGGCGAGGTGCTGATCGAGGTGGCGGCGGCCGGGGTCAACCGGCCGGACACGATGCAGCGCCAGGGCGCCTACCCGCCACCGCCCGGCGCCTCCGACCTGCCGGGGCTGGAGGTCTCGGGCCGCGTGGTCGCGAGCGGCCCCGGCGCGCATCGCTTCGAGGTGGGCGAGGCCGTCTGCGCGCTCACCCACGGTGGCGGCTATGCCGAATACTGCGTCGCGCCGGAGACGCAGGCGCTCCCGGTCCCGGCGGGGCTCTCGGTGGTCGAGGCCGCCGGCCTGCCCGAGACCTGCTTCACGGTCTGGACCAATGCCTTCGAGCGCGCCCGGCTCCGCGCCGGCGAGCGGCTGCTCGTGCACGGCGGCAGCAGCGGCATCGGCACGACCGCGATCCAGATCGCGTCCGCGATGGGCGTCCGTGTCTTCGCCACTGCCGGCTCGGCGGAGAAATGCGCCGCCTGCGAAGGCCTCGGCGCCGAGCGGGCGATCGACTACCGCAACGAGGACTTCGTCGCCGTGGTGAAGGAGATCACCGGCGGCGAAGGGGTCGATGTGGTGCTCGACATCGTCGGCGGTAGTTACGCGGCGCGCAATCTCGCAGCGCTCAGACCCGAAGGCCGGCTGGCGCAAATCGCCGTCCAGGAGGCGTCGAAATCCCAGATCGACCTTTTTGCGCTCATGCGCAAGCGGCTCACCATCGTGGGCTCCACGCTCAGGCCGCAAAGCGTGGAGAGCAAGGCCCGCATCGCCGCTTCGCTGGAGGAGACCGTCTGGCCGCTCATCGAAGCGGGGCTGGTGCGGCCGGTCATCGACACCCGCCTCCGGCTTGACCAGGCCGCTGCCGCCCACGCCCGCATGGAGGCGGGTCAGCACATCGGCAAAATCCTGCTGGAGCGCGCGAACCGGTAGTGCCCGGTGAATTGCGGCTTTGCGCTCCTTACATCTAGGCGATATACCGACCGCCTCACGTGTGGCTGCGGGCGATCATGCCGGCCTTGGCACGATCGCGTGCGGGCAGCAGTGAAAGGAACACATAAGATGGCCGAGTTGCTGATGCCCAAGGCCACGGCGGTGTGGCTGATCGACAACACCACGCTCACGTTCGATCAGATCGCGGCGTTCTGCGAATTGCACCCGCTCGAGGTGCAGGGCATCGCCGACGGGGAGGTCGCGGTCGGCATTCGCGGCCTCGACCCCGTCGCCAACGGGCAGGTCAACCGTGAGGAGATCCAACGCTGCGAAGAGGATTCGTCCCAGCGGCTGGAGGCCATCGGCCCGGCCTCGGAGGTGCCGCAGCGCACCCGGCGCGCCCGCTACACGCCGGTCAGCAAGCGCCAGGACCGCCCCAACGCGATTTCCTGGCTGCTCAAGAACTATGACGAGCTGAGCGACGCGCAGATCGGCAAGCTGCTCGGCACAACCAAGGCGACGATTACCGCCGTGCGCGAGCGGACTCACTGGAACACGCCCAACATCACGCCGCAGGATCCGCTCCTGCTGGGCATTTGTACCGAGGCGGAGCTTCTCGACGCGGTGCGCAAGGCGCGCGCCAGGGCGGAGCGGGCTGCGGCGCGGGAAGAGAAGGCTGCCCAGGCGGCGCAGGCGGCGGCAGCCGCAGCCGCCGAAGCGGCCGCTGCCGTATCCGCAGCGGAGCCCGAGGCGTCGCCGGCCCAGCCGGTCGATGACGACCCGCCGGCCGCAGCGGAAGCCGAGCCGTCCGATTCCGGCACCCCCGATTCCGGCACCCCCGATCCCGCCATGCCGGGCGAAGGCAGCGGGCCCGCGGGCGAATTGCAGCCGGAAGCGGCAGACTAACTGGGGAACTGGGCCGCGCTGCGTTGCGCCGGCCTCGGGGCCGGTCGCGGCGGGAGTCATCGATACAGGGGAAGGAACGGCCATGCTGATCGGCGTTCCCAAGGAAACCAAGATCCACGAGTACCGTGTCGGCATCCCGCCCGCCGGCGTGCGCGAGCTGGTGCAGAACGGCCATCGGGTCATGGTCGAGAAGGACTCCGGGACCGAGATCGGTCTCCTCGACGTGCACTACGAGCGCGCCGGCGCCCAAGTGGTGGATGACGCGGCGGAGATCTTCGGCGCCGCCGAGATGGTCGTGAAGGTAAAGGAGCCTTCGCCGGCCGAGTGCGCCATGCTGCGGGTCGACCAGGTGCTCTTCACCTATCTCCACCTTGCGGCCGATGCCGCCCAGACCGCCGCCCTGATCGAGTCCGGCAGCATCGCCATCGCCTACGAGACCGTGACCGATACGCGGGGCGGCCTGCCGCTGCTCGCGCCGATGAGCGAGGTTGCGGGCCGCATGTCGATCCAGGCCGGCGCTCATTGCCTCGAAAAGGAGCAGGGAGGGCGCGGCGTCCTGCTCGGCGGTGTCCCCGGCGTGCCGCCGGCCGACGTGGCGATCCTGGGCGGCGGCGTGGTGGGCACGCACGCAGCCCGCATGGCGGTCGGCATGGGAGCGCGGGTCACGATCATCGACCGCTCGATCCCGCGCCTCCGCCAGCTGGAGGAAATCTTCGGGGCCAGCGCCACGACCGTCTACTCGACCGTCCAGGCCATCGAGGAGACGGTGAACAGCGCCGACCTGGTGATCGGCGCGGTGCTCGTCGTCGGCGCCGCCGCACCCAAGCTGGTGCGCCGCGACATGCTGGACGAGATGCGCCGCAACGCCGTCATCGTCGATGTGGCGATCGACCAGGGCGGCTGCTTCGAGACCAGCCGGCCGACTACCCATGCCGACCCCACCTACAAGGTGGCCAACATCCTGCACTACTGCGTCACCAACATGCCGGGTGCCGTGGCCCGCACCTCGACATTCGCTCTCAGCAACGCGACGCTGCCTTTCGTGCTCGCGCTCGCGGGCAAAGGCTGGCGGCAGGCCATGCACGACGATTCTCATCTCATGCACGGCCTCAATGTTTGCCAGGGGCGCGTCACCCATGAGGCCGTCGCGCTCGACCTCGGCCACGACTACCTCGCGCCGGAGCGCGCGCTCGCCGCCTAGCCCGGCGCCAAGAAGCGACGAAAATCGGGGGACTGCAATGACTGCAACGCTCACTCACTGGATTAACGGCGCCGCCGTGCCCGGCGCGTCCTCGCGCTTCGGCGATGTCTACGACCCCTCCGCCGGCGAGGTGGTCGCGCGCGTGCCCTTCGCCAACTCCGACGAGGTGGAGAGCGCCGTGCAGGCGGCGGCGGAGGCCGCGCCCGGCTGGGCCAGGACTCCCCCCATTCAGAGGGCACGGGTGATCTTCGCGTTCAAGGAGCTGGTCGAGTGCCGAAAGGAGGACCTGTCCCGGGTGATAACGCGTGAGCACGGCAAGGTGCTCTCGGACGCGATGGGCTCCGTGTCCCGCGGGATCGAGGTGCTGGAGTTTGCCTGCGGCATCCCGCACCTGCTCAGGGGCGACTTCACCCAGTCGGTCGGCACCGGCGTCGACAGCTTCTCCAGCCGTCAGCCGCTCGGCGTGGTGGCTGGCATCACGCCCTTCAACTTCCCGGCCATGGTGCCGATGTGGATGTTCCCGGTCGCCATCGCCTGCGGCAACACCTTCATCCTGAAGCCGTCGGAGAAGGACCCCACGGCCGCGATGATGCTCGCCGAGTGGCTGAAGGAGGCCGGCTGCCCCGACGGTGTGTTCAACGTCGTCCACGGCGACAAGGAGGCGGTGGACGCGATCCTCACACATCCGGACATCGCTGCGGTGAGCTTCGTCGGCTCCACGCCCATCGCCGAGTACGTCTACCAGACCGGCTGCGCCCACGGTAAGCGGGTGCAGGCGCTGGGCGGCGCCAAGAACCACGCGGTGGTGATGCCCGACGCCGATCTCACGATGGCGAGCGATGCCCTCATCGGCGCGGCCTACGGCTCCGCCGGCGAGCGCTGCATGGCGGTCTCGGTGGCCGTCGCGATCGGAGACAAGGTGGGCGATGCCCTGATCGAGGACCTCAAGCCCAAGATCGAGAGCATCAAGGTGGGGCCGGGGACCGACAGCGAGGCCGACATGGGCCCGCTGGTGACCAAGGCCCACTTTGACAAGGTGCGGGGCTACGTCGATCTCGGCGTGGAGGAAGGCGCGGAACTGGTAATCGACGGCCGCGACCTCGCCCTCCAGGGCTACGAGAAGGGCTACTTCATCGGCCCCTGCCTCTTCGACCGGGTCACGCCCGACATGCGCATCTACAAGGAGGAGATTTTCGGGCCGGTGCTCTCGGTGGTCCGCGCGCCCGACTACGATGCCGCGCTGCAGATGGTGAACGAGCACGAGTTCGGCAACGGGGTCGCGATCTTCACCCGCGACGGCGACGCCGCGCGCGAGTTCGCGAACAAGGTGGAAATCGGCATGGTCGGCGTCAACGTGCCGATTCCCGTCCCGGTCGCCTATCACAGCTTCGGCGGCTGGAAGCGTTCGCTCTTCGGCGACCACGCCATGCACGGCATGGAGGGCGTGCGCTTCTATACCAAGCTCAAGACCGTGACCTCCCGTTGGCCGACCGGCATCCGCTCGGGCGTCGATCTCTCCTTCCCCATGATGTCGTAGCGCCGCGGCGGCCGGGGCCGCAGGAGAGCCGAGAGCGATGAGCAACGACGACCTCTCCTACCTCTCGGCGACGGAGGCCGCCGCTCTCATTCGGGACGGCGCGCTCTCGCCCGTCGATCTGGTGACGAATGCGCTCGCGCGGATCGAGGAAGTCAACCCCACCCTCAACTGCTTCTGCTTCACCTATCCGGCGGAGGCCATCGAGCAGGCACGGGCGGCGGAGCGGGCGATCGCCGCAGGCGACGATGTGGGCCCACTGCATGGCGTCCCCATCGCCATCAAGGACCTCACGCCGACCAAGGGCAAGACGACGACCTTCGGCTCCCACGCCTACAAGGATTGGGTGCCGGACGACGATGCCCTCGTGGTGCAACGGCTGCGCGATGCGGGCGCCATCATGGTGGGCAAGACGACGACGCCGGAGTTCGCCTTTTCCAGCCTGACGGACAGTCCCTTGTGGGGCATCACCCGCAATCCGTGGAACCGCGACCACACGCCGGGCGGATCGTCGGGCGGCTCCGCTGCTGCCGTGGTTGCCGGCTGCGTGCCGCTGGCCGAAGGCTCGGACGCCGGCGGCTCGGTGCGGATTCCCGCCTCGCACAGCGGCTGCGTGGGGCTGAAGCCAAGCTCGGGCCGTATACCCTTCGAATTCCTGCCGACCCAGTTCGATTACATGTGCTGCCACGGCCCGCTCTCGCGTACCGTGGCCGACGCCGCACTCTTCCTGAAGCTCTGCCAGGGCCCGGACGAGCGCGACCTGAATACCCTGGCGCCCGCCCTCTCGGTCGACGTGCCGCCGCCGCACGATGTTCGCGGCCTGCGTCTCGCGCTCTCCATCGACCTTGGCTACTACCGCATCGATCCCGACGTTGAGGCGAACACCCGCGCGGCTGCCGCCGCTCTGGAGCAGGCCGGGGCAGAGATCGAGCCCGTCGAGCTCGGCTGGAGTGCGGCGTTCAACGAGGCGTGGTGGGCCTATTGGGGCGTCTTCCAGGCCACGCATTTCGGCCACCATCTGGAGCGCTGGCGGGACAAGATGCACCCCTCCGTCGTCGCCTCGATGGAGGAGGGCCGCAAGATGAGTGCGGTCGAGTTGATGAAGACCGAGACGGTCTACACCGAGGCCTGGAACAGGCTGCGCCCCATTCTCGAGCGCTGCGATGTACTGCTCTGCCCCACCGAAGCGATTTCGGCACCCACGGTCGACTATGACGAGCTCGGCTCCATGGGAAACGATGCGGACGGCCGTCACCAGAGCATGGACATGACCATGCAGTTCAACGCGCTCAAGCTGCCGGCGCTCTCGGTTCCCTCCGGCTTTTCCGCGCAGGGCCTGCCCACGGGCCTGCAGATCGTCGGCCGCCGCTTCGACGACCTGACGGTGCTCCGCATCGGCGCCGCGCTCGAAGAGGCCCGCCCCTGGCGTCAGCACCGGCCCAGCTTGTGAAGGAGGGCGGGCCGCGCAGACCGTGGCCCTGGTGAGTGTTCCGGGCTAGGCTGCCGGGCCTGGCGGCAGCAGGGGAGCGGTTGCGATGGCGACGGTGAAGGCCGGGCTCATCCAGATGGGCCTCAAGGGCGAGGTCGAGCACGACACGCCCGAGCAGATCAGCGAGAAGATGATCGCAGCGCACCTGCCCCTCATCGAGCAGGCGGCAAGCGAGGGTGTGCAGGTTCTGGGGCTCCAGGAGCTCTTCAACCTGCCCTACATCGGCGCGGTGCAGGACAACGCGTGGTACCGCACGGCCGAGCGGGTGCCCGACGGCCCCACCGTCCAGCGGATGCGGGCGGAAGCCGCGCGCCTCGGCATGGCGATGGTGGTGCCGGTCTATGAGGAAGCCCAGACCGGCGTCTACTACAACACCGCCGCCGTGATCGACGCGGACGGGCGCTACCTGGGCAAGTTTCGCAAGATTCACATCCCCCACGTCGTCGGCTTCTGCGAGAAGTACTACTTCAAGCCGGGCGACATCGGCTATCCGGTCTTCGAGACCGCGTTCTGCAAGGTCGGTGTCTATATCTGCTACGACCGGCACTTCCCTGAAGGCTGGCGTGAGCTCGCCATGAACGGCGCCGAGGTGATCTTCAACCCGTCCGCGACCGCGCGCGGCTTGAGCGACCATCTCTGGAACCTGGAGCAGCCTGCGGCGGCGGTCGCCAACTGCGTCTATATCGGCGCCAACAACCGCGTCGGCATGGAGGCGCCGTGGAACACCGGTTACTTCTACGGCTCCAGCTACTTCTGCAATCCGCGCGGCGAAATCCTCGACCAGGGCCCGGACGATCGGGATGCTCTGGTCACCGCCGAACTCGACCTCGCCATGATCGCCGAGGTGCGGGAGGGTTGGAAATTCTACCGCGATCGCCGGCCCGAGACCTACGGCGCGGTCGCGTCCTGGCAGGTCTGAGCAGGCGAGCGAGAGGAGGCTCCAATGCGCAAGGTCAAGGCAGCCCTCATTCAGATGAGCCTGAAGGGAGACCCGGCGACGGACTCCATCGAGGCGATCCGAGACAACATGATCGCCGCTCACCTGTCGCTGATCGAGGAGGCGGCGCGCCGGGGCGTGCAGGTGCTCGGCCTCCAGGAGGTCTTCAACGCGCCCTACTTCCCCGCCACCATCGACGACAAGTGGTTCGAGTCCGCCGAGGCGGTGCCGGACGGGCCCACGACCCAGGCGATGTGCGAGGCGGCGAAGAAGCACGGCATGGTCATCGTCTCGCCGGTCTACGAGCGCGACCGCAGCGGCAAGTTCTACAACACCGCCGCAGTCATCGATGCGGACGGCAGCTATCTCGGCAAGTTCCGCAAGATTCACATTCCGAAGATCGGGCCTTACGACGAGAAGCACTACTTCGCCTATGGCGACCTCGGCTACCCGGTGTTCGATACCGCCGTCGGCAAGGTCGGGGTCTATATTTGCTACGACCGTCATTTCCCCGAGGGCTGGCGCGCGCTTGCGCTCAATGGCGCGGAGCTCGTGTTCAACCCGTCGGCGACCTTCAGGGGCCTCAGCGACCACATCTGGAACCTGGAGCAAGTGGGCGCGGCCATCGCCAACGGCATCTTCATCGGCACCAACAACCGGGTCGGCACCGAGCCGACCTTCGGCAACCACGTGTTCTACGGCTCCAGCTACTTCTGCAATCCGCGCGGCGAGATCCTGGCGCAGGGCGGCGACGAGGACGACGAGCTGGTGATCGCCGAGCTCGACCTCGACCAGATTCGCGAGGTCCGCGACACGTGGCAGTTCTTCCGCGACCGCCGGCCCGAAACCTACCAGCACTGCGCCCGGCAGCCGTGAGCCACTGGCCCACGAAGTAACACGGTCGGGTACGCCTATCGCCGGACGCGGCCGTGGGTGATGGTGCCGAAGGTCACGCCCCTGAGCAGCTGATTCTGCAACACGAAGGTCACCGCCACCACCGGGATCAGGAAGAGCGTCTCGATCGCAGCGAGACGGCCCCAGTCCACGCCGATACCGCTGCCGAGGCTCCCCCCTATGCCGACCGGCACGGTCCGCGTCTCCGGCCCCGTGAGCAGCAGCGCCATCAGAAACTCGTTCCAGGTGAGGATCAGGCCGAGCGTCACCGTGGCGGCGATGCCGGCCTTCACCTGCGGCAGGCAGACGCGGAAGAAGACCCGCCATTCCGAGCTTCCATCGGTGCGCGCGGCGTCTTCCACCTCGCGCGGCAGGTCGTCGAAGAAGCTCTTCATCATCCAGATGGCAAAGGGCAGGTTGAACGCGGTGTAGAGCAGGATGATGCCGAGGTAGCTGCCGGCCAGCCCGGTCATGCGGAAGATCACGAAGAGCGGGATGATGAGGACGATGGGCGGCAGCATCCGCGTGGTGAGGATGACGAGCAGGTAGGTGTCGTTGCCGCGTAGCGGCCAGCGCGAGAAGCCGTAGGCCGCGCCGGTGCCGAGGATCAGCGCGAGTCCTACGCTCGCGCCCGAGATCACGATGCTGTTGACGAAATAGAGCTCGAACCCGGTCTCGACCAGTGCGCCGCCCTCGTAGTGCACGCGCGCGAAGATGTTGGCGAAGTTGTCGAGGGTGGGCGTGAAGACCAGTGTCGAGGTGAGGATGTCGCGCGGGCTCTTGAACGCGGTGAGCACGATCCAGAGAACCGGCAGGAAGTAGACGAAACCGACGACGGTGCAGAGCGCGGTGCGCCCCCAGCCGGCCCTACCGATCGCGCGCCGCCGCATCCCGCCTCGGCTGCGCCCTCGGCCCCCGCGCCTCAGGCCGGTAGCGCGGTGGGCCGGCGCCGGTGCCAGTCCGTCTCGCGCTGGTACTGGTGGCCGAGGCGGAACAGCAGGGGCTCGGCGAAGGGCCGGCCGATGAGCTGGAACGAGGTCGGCATGCCGTCGGGCGTGAAACCGCAGGTCACGCTCAGCGCCGGCAGGCCGAGATAGTTCACCACGCGCGTGTTGCGGGTGAGGCCAACGACCATCTTCAGGTACGCGGGTCCGTCGCGGTAGGCGGTGTCCGCGAGCGTCGGCGTCGGCATGGGCAGTACCGGGGTCAGCAGCGCATCGCAGGCGCCGAAGACGGCGTCGGCGAAGGTGCGGAGCGCGTGGGCGCGGTATTGCAGGGCATTGATGTAGTCGGTCGCGGGGATGAAAAAGCCCGCCTGCAGGCGCTTGCCCACCTCGTCGGAATAGTCCTCCTCCTCCGCGCGCTTCCAGGGCAGGTGGTTGGCCGCGCCCTCACACTTCATCACCAAGGGGTGGATCGCGGAGACGGTATCCAGTGAAGCCGGCATGGCGACCGGCACGAGGGTGGCGCCGAGGCCCGCGAAGACCGCATGCGTGGCCTCGATCGCGGCGGCCACGCCGGGGTCGAGGTCTTCGTCGAAATAGCCCTCCGGAATGCCGATTCGCACGCCCCTCAGGCTTTGCTCGATGGTTGCCTCGTAGTCCGGCACCGGCTCGGCGCTCGTGGTGGCGTCGTTCTCGTCGGCGCCTGCGATCACGCCGAGCACCCGGGCGCAATCCCGCACCGTTCGCGCCAGCGGCCCCATCACGTCGAGCGACCATGACATCGGCATGCAGCCGAAGCGGCTGACGCGGCCCTGAGTCGGGTTGATGCCGGTGACCCCGTTCGCCGCTGCCGGGCAGCGGATGGAGCCGCCGGTGTCGGAGCCCAAAGCGGCGTAGACCAGGCGGCCCGCCACCGCCGTGCCCGAGCCCGACGACGAGCCGCAGGGGATGCGCTCGAAATCCCAGACGTTGCGGCAGCGCGGCAGGTGGGCGTTGAAGCCGTGGGGCCCCATGGCGAACTCGACCATGGCGAGCCCGCCCAGGTCGATGGCGCCGGCCGCATCGAGGCGCTGGAGAACCGTCGCCGTCGCAGCCGGGCGGAACTCGCGACGGATCTTGGAGCCGCAGGAGGAGACCTTGCCAGCCCGGTAGTACATGTCCTTGTGCGCGAGCGGCACGCCCGCAAGCGGACCGGCTGCGCCGTCTCGGCCCCGGTTCCGATCCATCTCCTGTGCGCGCGCAAGCGCGTCCTCGCGGTCAAGGCGGATGAAGGCATGGAGTTGCGGGTCCAGCCGGTCGATGCGCGCAAGCGCCGCCTCCACCAGATCGGTGGCGGAGAGTTCGCCGCTCGCGACCGCGTCCGCCGCCTCGCAGAGGCTGAGGGCTGCGATCTCGTTCGTGCCTCCGGTTGCGCCAGCGCCAGCGTCACGCGTGCTGCCCGTGTCGGCATCCGCGTGTGCACCGTCTTCGGTGGCTCTCAACGCGTGCAGCGCCTGCTCGAGGGAGGCCGGCAGTCGGTCGAAGTCATGGTCGGGGCGCGCGGCCTCCACTGCCGCGTGCAACTGACCCAGCTCGATGGGGAGCTCCGCGGCTCTCTCGTCGGAGAGGGGAATGCGCTGGCACTCGCGGTTCAGCCTATCGATCGTCTCGGCGCTGATCGCCACGGCTTCCTCCCTCATGCCCCACGAATGGCGTCCGCCACTCTGCGCCAGAACGCCTCGTCCCACCAGCGCCGCGCGGCGCCGGAGGTCGACGGCAGCACGTGGATTACGGTCTCGCCGACGCGCCGTGCCTGCTCGCCATAGTCGAGAGTGTCGGCGCCGAGGAAGACGCGCGCCGCCCGCTTGCCGTTGAAGGCCAGGACCGCGGGCCGGTGTTGCGCGATCTTGGCGGCGAGCGCGGCGGCATCGTCGGCTTGCCGGGAGAGATCGGTGTCCGCGCCCGATTCCGTCTTGCAGAGGTCGGTCAAGCCGATGCCGTAGCGCAGCACGGTGCGGAACTCGGCCGGCGCGAGCAGTCGCGGCGTGAGCCCCACGCGGTGGAGCGTCGGCCAGAAGCGATTGCCGGGGCCGGCATAGTAGGCGCCGACGCGCGCCGATACCGCGCCTGCCGCAGAGCCGCAGAAGACGATACGCAGCCCGGGGCCCAGCACATCGGGCAGGACATCCGGCGTCGTGGTGGCAGCCATGGGCCTGGGCATCCCTCCTCTTGCGCTCGCCAGCGCGCTCTATCATAGACAGCCTGCGAATGACGACAGCGACGGAGTGGTGCGGTGCGGAACTTCAAGGTGGATGGCGATCGCCTGTGGGCGAGCCTCATGGAAATGGCGAAGATCGGCGCGACGGAGAAGGGCGGCGTCTGCCGGCTCGCGCTCACCGACGTCGACAAGGCGGCGCGCGATCTCTTCGTGCAATGGTGCGAGGAGGCCGGCTGCACCGTCAGCATCGACAAGATGGGCAATATCTTCGCCCGACGAGCCGGCAACGATGACTCGCTCCCGCCGGTGATGACCGGCAGCCATATCGACAGCCAACCCACGGGCGGCAAGTACGACGGCATCTACGGCGTGCTGGCCGGCCTCGAGGTGATCCGCACCCTCAATGACCTCGGCTACGAGACCGAGGCTCCCATCGAGGTCTCGGCCTGGACCAACGAGGAAGGCTCGCGCTTCGCACCGGCGATGGTGGCCTCCGGCGTCTTCGGCGGTGTGTTTTCGCTGGAGGAAGGACTGGCGTGCGCGGACGTCGACGGCAAGACCATCGGCGAGGAGCTTGAGCGCATCGGCTACGCCGGCGAGATGGAGTGCGGCGGACGCGAGGTCGGGGCCTTCTTCGAAGCCCACATCGAGCAGGGGCCGATCCTCGAAGCCGAGGAGAAGACCATCGGAATCGTGCAAGGCGTGCAGGGCATCAGCTGGTTCGACGTCAACGTGACCGGCATGGAATCCCACGCCGGCACCACGCCGATGGAGCGCCGCAAGGACGCGATGGTGGGCGCTGCCATACTGGTCGCGGCGATCGACCAGCTCGCGCTCGACAACGCGCCAGACGCCCGCTCCACCGTCGGTGTGATGCGGGTGAGCCCCAACTCGCGCAACGTCATCCCCGGCTCGGTCTACTTCTCGGTGGACCTACGCCATCCCGATGCCGAGACGCTTGCGGCGATGACCGCCGAGGCCCAACGCCAGGCAGAGACTCTTGCCGCCGAGCGCGGGCTTGAGATCACGTTCGAGGAGATCTGGCACTCGCCGCCGGTCAAGTTCGCGGCCGATTGCGTCGGCGCCGTGGAGAACGCGGCCGAGACCCTTGGCTATGCGAGCCGGCCGATCACCTCCGGCGCAGGCCACGACGCGGTCTACGTGTCGCGCGTCGCCCCCACCGGCATGATCTTCATCCCCTGCGAGGATGGCATCAGCCACAACGAGATCGAGGCCGCGACCCAGGCCGACATCGCCGCCGGCTGCGACGTGCTGCTCAATGCGATGGTTGCGCTCGCCACCCGCGAAGAGGGTGCGTGATCCCTATCCCGCGACTTCTCGGCGGACAATGGCGGCACCTTCGACCATCGCCGTGAGCTTGCCGAACGCGACCTCTCGCGTGAGGTACTTCATGCCGCAGTCGGGCGCGGCGACGAGGCGGTCCGCCGGCACCACCGCGAGCGCCTCGCGCAACCTCGCCGCCACGGTCTCGGGCCGCTCGATTTCGGGATCGCTCATGTCGATCACGCCGTAGAGGATCTGCTTCGACGGCAGGTGGGCGAGGATCGCCGGATCGAGCCTGGGCTGGGCCGCCTCGATGGAGATTTGATCCACTGCCGCCGCCTCCAGCTCCGGCAGGAAGGAGTAGCCGCTTGGCTTCTCCGTCCTTATTACGGCGGCGTAGCCGAAGCAGAGGTGCAGCGCGGTCTTGCCGTCCACGCCGTCGAGTGCCCGGTTGATCGCCTTCACCGCGAAGGCGCGCGCAGCCTCGGGCCGGGCCTGCACGTAGGGCTCGTCGAGCTGAACGATGTCGGCGCCGGCAGCGAAGAGGTCCCTGATCTCCTCGTTGACCGCGCCGGCGTAATCCATGGCGAGGCTTTCATCGTCGGAGTAGTAGGCGTTCTCCGCCTGCTGGGTCATGGTGAAGGGGCCGGGCAGCGTGATCTTGATCGTGCGATCCGTGTTGGCGCGCAGGAATCGAACGTCGTCCACTTCGATGGGGCGCTCGCGCCGGATCGGCCCTGAGACGAGGGGGACCGGCGCGGGGTTGCCGGTGCGGTCCATGTGCGTGCCGATTCGCTCCTTGTCGATGCCGCCGAGCGCGGTCGCGACCCGGTTGGAGTAGCTCTCACGCCTGATTTCGCCGTCGCTGATGACGTCGACACCGGCGCGTTCCTGATCCCGGATCGCGGCGAGCGTCGCCGCCTCCTGCGCCTCCTCAAGATGCTCGGGCGGGACGCGCCAGATCTCGTGCGCGCGCACCCGGGGCGGCAGGCGGTTCACCAGATTGTCCCGGTCGATCAGCCACTCCGGCTGCGGATAGCTGCCGACGACGGCGGTGGTCAGCACGTCCTGGCTCATGGAGTTCGTCCCGCTCGTTGCTCAAGAACCCGCCGCATCTGCGGCCGCGGCCCGCCCAGCCTACCGATCGGGCATAGTTTTGCCATATTGATCACCTACCCCGAAGCCCGAGAATCCCGCTAGTCTGGGGTGGCGCCTGTGAGCGGCACAGCACGGAGTGAGGGGCGATGAAACTCTGCCTGATCCAGATGAACAGCACGCCCGACCACGGGGA
The DNA here is from genome assembly GCA_965207055.1 of Alphaproteobacteria bacterium. Taxonomy (GTDB): domain Bacteria; phylum Pseudomonadota; class Alphaproteobacteria; order UBA828; family UBA828; genus WTGU01. The sequence continues at coordinate 861,474 of CBDBLP010000003.1, forward strand.
GAATGTGGCGCGCGCGGCCGGCTACATCGACCGGGCGGTCGCGGCCCGTAAACCCGATCTCGTGGTCGTGCCCGAGTTCTTCAACCACCCCTACGTCTTCCAGTACCGCGATTACGCGCATATCGACGAGGCGGAGGGCGAGGACGGCATCGCCATCTCGACCATGCGCGCCAAGGCGCGTGAGCACGGCATCCACATCATCGCCACCATCTTCGAGGCCGAGTCCGCCGGCCTCTGCTACGACAGCGCCATCGTGATCGATCCCTCGGGTGATATTCTCGGCCGCTACCGCAAGGCGCATCCGGCAGCGGTGCGCAGCCTGGAGAAGATCTACTTCCGCTACGGCTCGCACTTTCCCGTGTTCAAGGTCGGCGAGTGGCGGGTCGGGATCAACATCTGCTACGACACGTTCTTTCCCGAATCCGCGCGCTGCGCCGCAGTTAACGGGGCCGAGCTGATCGTGGTGCCCTTCGCGGCGCCGGCGGTCGCCTGCTGGCGCGAGACCATGCAGACCCGCGCCTTCGAGAACGGCGTCTACTTCGCACCCTGCAACAAGGTGGGGCTGGAGGGGGAGTGGACCTTCGGCGGTCGCAGCATGATCGTCGCCCCCGATTCCGAGGTGCTCGCCGAGGCGGGCGACGAGGGCGACGAGACCATCACGGCGACCCTCGACCGTGCCCGCGTGTTCGAGGCCCGGCGCGCTTGGCCCATGTTTCGGGACCGCCGCCCAGATCTCTACACCGCGATCACGACACCAACTGAAGACATCCCGCGGATCGACTGATCGTGGCCGTGAAGATGGAGAGCGCAAGACGGACCCTGGCAGGCGCCGGCCTCGCCTGCGCGCTGGCGCTTGCCGGTGCGGTGCTCCCGGTTTCGGCCGCCCTCGCCGCGCTGGAGGAGGGCGTGCCCGTGCTCGCCGCGCGGACGATCCCCGTCGCGCCGGTCGATCCCGACAGCACGGTCGGGCGAATCGTCCTCGGTTTCGCCGAAGGCCTGGAGCAGCACTTCGGCTCCGGGTCCGATGCGGTGCGCCTCGCGCTCGACGCGCCGATGTGGGCGGAGGAGCGGGATGACGCCGTCATTGTCCATCTCCCCGGTGCGCATCTGGTGGACTCGGCCGACCCCAGTCCCCAGTGGACGTTCGGGGACTTGAGCGTCGCGATTACGCCTCGGAATGACACCACCTACGATTTCGAGGCCGCGTTACCGCCGGTCATCGAACGACCGAACCAGCGGCTGAAGATCGGCGAGGGCACGATCTCCGGCACCTGGCGATCCGATCTGGAACTCATCACCAAATTCGAGGCCGACGCGGCAGACCTCCAGCTATTCGAGTTGGAGGGAGTGTCGGCAGTCCTGGAGGCGTCGCTGGCATCGCTCGCCGCAACGGAAACCCTGGCCCAGGAGGCCGACGGCCTTTGGAAGGGCCGATCGGCACTCAGCCTTTCGGACCTCAAGAGCGAGGGCCTCTTGATGGGCAAGCTCGATGTCACGAGCAGCGTGGATGGCATCGATGGCGATCTCATCATGGCGATGCAAGGAGGCTTGGGCTGGCTCATGGTGCTCAAGAGCGGTCCGGAGGCACTGCCTCGGCGTCTTGCGCCCCTGATCGGCGCTTCATGGGGGCGATCGGATATGGTGATCGCGGTCGACGACCTGACCGTGACCGCTGACGACTGGGGCCTGGCCGGCAACGACAAGTTCGTGCTGGGCAAGCTCTTCTGGCGCACCGATTTCGACGACCGCGGAGCGCACGCCGACGTGGCGACCAAGCTGGCGCTGGTCGAGCTCATGCTGAGCGGGGCGACCGTCGGCGATATTCCGCCTGGGCTCATTCCCCATGCGATCACCGCTGATGTCGCACTGGAACGGCTTCCCTTTCGTCAGATCGTCGAAGCGCTGTCCTGGCAGGCGGAACCGGGTAACTCATCTCAACCCGATCTCGTCATTCCGAGCGATGTCCTGCTTGGCCAAATGGATGCGGCGGATACGTCGCTCGCACTGAGGGAGCTTTACATTGCCGCGCGGTCGTTCGAGCTCATCGCCGACGGCGCTATCAACGTCGAGTCTGCGAGCCTCTTCGGCGTCATCGGGCGGATCGAAGCGCGCATCCGCGGGGTCGACAGACTGATGGAACTGGCCGTGGAGGAGGGCGAAGAGGACATGGTGGCGCTGCTCATCGTCCTCCAGGGCCTCGGCAGGCCGGTCTTCAACGAGGGCGCGGATGAGCCCTTCTACGCCTATGAGATCGACCTGCGCCGCGACGGCGCCGTCACCGTCAACGGCATCCCCTTCGACATGCTGCTCCAGGGTGGCCTCACGCCCCAATGAGCGGCCGTCCCGGTGGGGCTGATGCGCCCCTTGCCAGGGTGTGGCGGGGGCGGGATAGTTTTGCGGACCAGCCCAGAGGTTTAGGCATGAGCGAGGAGTTCGATTGGGAGATACCGCTCTCGGCACAGCCGAAGGCGGAGCAGGTGTCCTTCGACCTCGACGGCGCGCTTGACGCTATCGTCGGGCTGCGCGCGACCATCCCGGAGGACGCCTTCACCGCCGGGATCCTGGGGACCGAGAGGACCGGCAGCGGGGTCCTGATCGGCGCGCACGGCCTTGTGCTCACCATCGGCTATCTGGTCGCCGAGGCGGAATCGGTCTGGCTGACGGCGAACGACGGCAGCGTGCTCGCGGGCCACGCGCTGGGCTATGACTTCGAATCAGGATTCGGCTTGGTGCAGGCGCTCGGCCGCTTCAACATTTCTCCGCTCGAGCTCGGATCTTCGGCGGCCCTCGAGGTCGGCGACTTCGTGGTCATGGCTGGCGAAGGCGGCCGTCGCCACTCGTTGAACGCCCGCGTCACCGCCAAGCGCGAGTTCGCGGGCTATTGGGAATATGTGCTGGACGAGGCCGTCTTCACGTCTCCGCCGCATCCCAACTGGGGCGGGAGCGGGCTGATCGACCGCCACGGCCGGCTCGTCGGCATCGGCTCGCTGCTGGTGCGCCACGCCGGCGGCGGCGGGGCCGACACGCTCGACGGCAACATGATCGTGCCGATCGACCTGCTGCCGCCGATCCTGGACGACATGCAGACGCTGGGCCGCACCCAGCGCCCGCCCAGGCCCTGGCTCGGCGCCTATGTGACCGAAGTCGACGAGGCGCTCGTCGTCGCCGGCCTTGCGCCGGAGGGGCCGGCCGAGCAGGCGGAGCTGCAGGTCGGCGACCAGGTGCTCGCGGTGAACCGACAGCCGGTCGGCAGCCTCGTCGAGCTCTTCCGCAGCGTCTGGGCGGTGGGCGAGGCGGGCGTTGCCGTACCCCTCACCGTCATGCGGAACGGCGAGCCCCACGAAGTGCGGGTGCTGAGCGCCACCCGCGACGAGTTCATGAAGACCCCGCAGCTGCACTGAAACGATTCCGTGTCAAACGGAAACGCTTCAGTCAGTTTACCGCTCACGGCAGCCGGCTGGCGCCTCCGCGAGGGCGCCGCAGGAGCGGCGGGCCGCGGTCGCGGCCTGTCGCGAGTCCGTTATCCTGTCGCGAGTCCGTTATAAGGACGGACTCGCTCTCGCTAATTCAGGCTCGGAGCCAGGCCGCGCCGCGCAGGCCGCTCTCCGGCCCGAAGCGTGCGCGCACCAGCCGGGTGGCGGGCCGGGCTACGCTCGCGTGCTCGCCCCAGGCGGCAGGCACGAGGCGGTAGAGCGCCGCGATCTCCGAAAGGCCGCCGCCCAGCACGATCACGTCGGGGTCGAGCAGGTTGATGACGCCGGCGAGCGCCTGGGCCAGGCGCTCGGCATAGCGGGCCACGGCGTCCGCCGCCCTTGCCTCCCCTGCCGCCGCCCGAGCGCCGATCTCTGCGGCCGTGGCCTGGCCGCCGCTAAGCTCAGCGTAGTCGCGCGCGAGCGCCGCCCCGTTGAGCCAGGTTTCGACGCAACCCTGGGCGAAGCGCCCGCAGGCGCAAGGCACGCCGGCACCCTCCGGTGTGGGCCACGGGTTGTGCCCCCACTCCCCGGCAGTGGCGTTGGCGCCCACCAGGGCCTCACCCCGCACCACCAGCCCGCCGCCCACGCCGGTGCCGAGGATGACCCCGAACACCACCTCCGCCCCTGCGGCGGCGCCGTCGGTAGCTTCGGAGAGAGCGAAGCAGTTGGCGTCGTTGGCGAGCGAGACCGGGCGACCGAGCCGCGCCTCCAGGGTCCGGCGCAAGGGCCGCCCTTCGAGCCAGGGCAGGTTGACGATCATGCTGATCTCGCCGTCCCGGGTGATGATGCCGGGGAGGCTCACGCCCACGCTGGGCGCGTGCACGCCGGCGCCCGCGAGCTCAACCACCATATCGGCGACCGCGTCGACCACACCGTCGAAGCTCCTCGGCACCGGCCGGCGGTAGCGCGCGCGCTCCTGCCCGTCGTCGTCGAGGCCGATGGCGGCGAGCTTGGTGCCGCCGATATCGAAGCCGATGTGCATCGTCCCCTACTGTACCTCCGATGTGTCGCTGCGCTCCCCGCCGATCCAGGTGTCGCAGACATGGAGGTCATCGTCGAGCCAGACCAGATCGGCGTGTAGCCCCGGCGCGAGCCGGCCCCGGCTCTCGGCAAGCCCGAGAAAATCCGCCGGGTAGGCGGCGGCCATGGCCAGGGCCTCTTCGAGCGGGATGCCGGCGTGGGCGACGCAGTTCCTCACCGCCTGCCCCATGTCCAGCAGCGAGCCGGCGAGCCGGCCGTCGGCCGTGCGCAGGCAGCCCTCCACCGCACGCACGCGCTCGCCGCCCAGGCTGAATTCATCGAGGGCGGGTGCGCCCACAGGCGCCATCGCATCGCTGACCAAGAAGAGCTTTCCGCGGGGTTTCGCGCGCCAGGCGAGACGGACCACGTCCCAATGCACGTGGACGCCATCGGCGATGATGCTGCAGGCGAGGTGGTCGCGTGTGAGCGCCTCACCGGCAGAGCCCAGCTCGCGGTGGCCGAGGGGGCTCATGGCATTGAACAGGTGGGTCACGCCGATCAGCTTCTGCGCCGCCATATGGAAGGCATGGGCGCCGGCCTCGGTGTGACCGGCGGCGACGATGACGCCGCGCGCCGCGAGGGTGGCGATGTGGTCGAGCTCCACGCACTCCGGCGCAAGCGTGACGAGGGTCCTACCCGCGCCGAGCGAGGCGAGCAGGTCGATATCGTCGTCGCCCAGCGGTGCGATTGCGCGTGGGTCGTGGGCCCCGCGCCGCGCCAGGTTGATGTGGGGACCTTCGAAGTGAATGCCGAGAACCCCCGGCATGGCCCGATCGAGCGCCCCCCGCACCGCTTCAACCGCCCGGACCATGTCGTCGCGCGGGCCGGAAATGAAGGTCGGCAGGAAAGCGGTGGTGCCGAAGGCGCGATGGGCCCGGCCGATCGTGGCAATGGACGCCGTTGTCGGCGCGTCGTTGAACATCACACCGCCGCCGCCATTGACCTGGAGGTCGATGAACCCGGCCGCCAGCGTGCCTCCCACGAGCCGCGTGATGCGCGCGTCAGCGGGGATCGCGTCCTCCGCCACGATGTCGCGGATGGTGCCGCGCTCCAGCAGCAGGGCTCGGCCGGAGACGAAACCTTCCGGCGTGTGCAGCCGGGCGCCGGTCAGGGCTTCCATCGGCTCTCTAGCAGCCTCCGCCGGGAAACGGGTTCGCCGGCACGAGGCGGAATGTTACTGTCGGTGCGAAGATCACGGAACCGGGTGTAAGCCATGCTGCGCGCTGCCTCAATCGGGATGGGCTGGTGGTCCGACGAGCTTGCGGACGCTGCACAGGGTAAATCCGATGCAATCCGCATTGTGACCTGTTTCTCCCGGTCGGAGGAAAAGCGCGCAGCCTTCGCCGAAAAATACGGCACCGCCCAGCACGAGTCCTACGAAGCGGTGCTCGCCGATGACTCGATCGACGCGGTCATCCTGACAACGCCGCACTCGATCCATGCCGAGCAGGTGATCGCGGCGGCAGCAGCCGGCAAGCATGTCTTCTGCGAGAAGCCCTTCACGCTGACCCGTGCGAGCGCGCAGGCGGCCGTGGATGCCTGTGCCGAAGTCGGCGTGGTGCTCGCGGTCGGGCAGAACCGGCGCTGGCACAGCGCCACCCGCACGCTGAAGGCGATGCTGGGCGCGGGCGACTTCGGCACGGTCCTCCATGCCGAGGCGAACTTCTCTGTGCCGAGCGCGCTCAGCTACAAGACGGGGCAATGGCGCGTCAGCCGGATCGAGAGCCCGGCCGGATCGATTACCGGGCTCGGCATCCACATGATCGATGCCCTCGTCTATCTGCTGGGGCCCATCGCGCGCGTGGCGGCGCAGGCCCACCGGCGCGCGGTGACAGTCGATATCGACGACACGACCTCGGTGCTCTTCCTCTTCGAGTCAGGAGTCTCCGGCTACCTCGGCACCATGTTCGCCTGCCCCCACGCCTCCTACATCAACGTCTACGGCACCGGCGGCAACGCCTTCGCGCAGATCGACAACAGCCAGCTCATTCTGCAATCGGCGGACGGGGTCAGGCGCGATGAGCCGATCGAGCCGCTGGATACGCTCAGGCTGGAGCTCGACGAGTTCGCTGCGGCCTGTGCCGGCGAGGCGCAGTTCACGGTTCCACCAGAAGAAGCCGTACACGGCATTGCCGTGATGGAGGCCCTGGTCGAGGCCGCGGCCACCGGCCAGTGGGTGGAGGTTGCTGGCGGGGGCGGGGCGTGAGCGCACGTCACACCTTCTTCTGCATCGACGGCCACACATGCGGCAATCCCGTGCGCGTGGTGGCGGGTGGCGGGCCGACGCTCTCGGGCGCCACCATGAGCGAGCGGCGTCAGCATTTCCTCCGCGATTACGACTGGATCCGCCGGGCGCTGATGTTCGAGCCCCGCGGCCACGACCTGATGTCTGGCGCGGTGCTCTATCCCGCGCTCTCGCCCGATGCCGACATCGCGCTGCTCTTCGTCGAAACCTCGGGCTGCCTGCCGATGTGCGGCCACGGCACTATCGGCACCGTGACCATCGCACTCGAGCACGGCCTCGTCGCTCCTCGTAACGAAGGCACCTTGGTGCTGGACACGCCAGCGGGCCGGGTCGAAGCACGCTACAGGCGCAACGGCACGCGCGTCGAAGCCGTGCGCATCACCAACGTGCCGAGCTTCCTGGCGGAGACGGGCGTTGCGGTGGAGTGCCCCGGTCTCGGTCCCCTCACGGTGGATATTGCCTACGGCGGCAACTTCTACGCGATCGTCGACCCGCAGCCTGGCTATGCGGGGATGGAGGCGTTCTCGGCGGCCGAGCTGCTGGCGATGAGTCCCGGCCTGCGCGAGGCCTGCAACCGGGTGGTGGAGTGCGTCCACCCCGACGATTCGTCGATTGCCGGCGTCAGCCACGTGATGTGGACCGGCGCGCCGCAAGACCCGTGCGCCCACGCGCGGAATGCCGTCTTCTACGGCTCGGGCGCGCTCGATCGCTCCCCCTGCGGCACCGGCAGCTCGGCCCGCATGGCGCAGTGGGCAGCCATGGGCAGGCTCGCGCCCGGCGATGAATTCGTGCACGAGAGCATCATCGGCAGTCTGTTCCGCTGCCGGGTCGAGAGCGCGACGAAGGTGGGCAATCACGATGCGATCGTGCCGAGCATCGAGGGCTGGGCGCGCGTCACCGGGCTCAACACCATCTTCGTGGACGAGGCCGACCCCTTCGCCCACGGATTCCAGGTGACCTAGGCCGATACGACGCGAGCATAAGGCGGAGTTATATCAATTATGAGAAATCAGTATTGGACGGCACGCCCGGAGCCCGGCAATGTCGGGCTGACTGGCTGGGTACCGCGATGGACTGCGCCCCGGCCTTGGCGGACGGCGCACGTCGGCACAACGTGTAAGGCGCGCGTTAGGGGAGACGAGAGAGCATGACCACGTCCGCCAATTGGAAGCCCGAGCGCATCCGTCGAGTGCTCGCGCGTCGCGCGTCCACGCGCGCAGGCGCGCGATGCATCGCGCCTGCCTTCGCCGTGCTTGTCACCGGCACCCTCGGCCTGGGGTGCGCGGCTTACGGCGATGCGTCGGACGACGGGCCCAAGGCCGCCTACACCATCACGTACACGGGTGCGTGGACATCGGCTGCCACGCCACGGGGCGTCCCGGATGGTGCGCACTTCTCGCCGCTGATCGGCGGCGTGCACAATGCCGCCGTGGCGTTCCTGGAGGCCGGCGGTACGGCCACAGCGGGCATCGAATCCATGGCGGAGCGCGGTCGCACCGCCACATTGACGAAGGAAATCGAAGGGGCCGGGACTAATGCGCTGAGCGTGCTGCGCAAGGACTCGGGCTCCGGCGCAACGGAGTCCTCGACATTCGATTCCGTCGTGCTCACCGCCGACCATCCCCGGATCACGCTGCTCTCGATGATCGCACCGAGCCCGGATTGGTTCGTCGGTGTCTTCGGTCTATCCCTGCTCGATGCCGAGGGAAGCTGGGTCGAGGCGCTGACGGTGGACCTCCACCCATACGATGCCGGGACAGAGGACGGAGAGGAGTTCTCGTTCGACAATGCCGCGACCGTGCCGCAGGGCACCATCACCAGTCTTCGGGGTGCGAGCATGTTCTCGGATGCGCCGATGGCGACGCTGACCTTCACCCTTAAGTCGGCCGAATAGGGTGAGCGGAAACCCCGCAGCGGCAGTCCCTCAAAGCGGCGCGACCGTCGCCGGTGTTGCGCTCAGGCGTGCCATGAAGCGCCGCATGCCGCTGCTCGCAGCCCTGTTGCTCGCGATCGTCTTCGCCGCGGCGACGCTCGCGCCGGGTCCGCAAGCGGCGGCGGACGAGTACAGCGACGCCATGCTCGAAGCCTTCGCCTCCGCCGCCATCGAGGTCAGCAAGCGGATTGAGGCTTGGCGGCCTCTCATCGAGAGCGCGGTCGACGAGAACCAGCGCGAGACCCTGATCGAGGAGGCGCAGGCCGATCTCGCGCGCGCCATCGAAGAGACGGACGGCATCGACGAGGACGAGTACTACGCCATCTACGACGCTGCGCGGGATGACGAGGCGCTGCGCAAGCTAATAAACGAGATCTTCTCCGCCTACTTGCAACGCCCGCAGGCCCCTCGCGCCGAGTGACCGCGTATCGAGGAACAGAGGGCCGATGAAGATCAGGAGCATCACGGCGCGCTGGGTGCATGTGCCGATCCCCAAGGCGCAGCAGCACAAGAGCGACCTCGGCGTCGCCGACTTCTTCGACGCCACCATCGTGCGAGTCGAGACCGAATGCGGCCTCGTGGGTTGGGGCGAGGCGAAGGCCTCGGTCGGCAGCATGGGCAACAACGCGGCGCTGGCTGCGCTCATCAACCGCGACCTGGGCCCGGCGCTGATCGGCGAGGACCCGCGCAACCCGCGTCGGCTGTGGGAGATCGGCTACAACGGCAGCCGTGCTCATTTCGCGCTGACCCGCGGCCAGGCCTTCCCGGTGCTGGACCGCCGCGGCAGCCGGATCAGCGCCATCGGCGCCATCGACATGGCCTGCTGGGACATCCTGGGCCGCTCCCTCGGGGCGCCCGTGTGGCAGCTGCTTGGCGGCAAGTGCCGGGATGCCATGCCGGCTTACGCCTCCGGCGGCTGGGCGCCGGCCGAGGCCATCGGCGCGCAGCTGGAAGGCTACATCGCGCGCGGCGGCTTCAGTGCGGTGAAGATGCGGGTCGGCGCGGGTGACGGCGACGTCGTCACTTCTGTGCGCCGGGTCCGGGCCGCGCGCGCGCATCTGGGCTGCGACATCCAGATCATGGTGGACGCCCACGGCACCCTTTCGGTCAAGGATGCGCTCCGCTTCGTGCGGCTGGTGGAGGGTTGCGGCCTCGCCTGGTTCGAGGAGCCGGTGAATGTCGACGACAAGGCCGGCATGGCTACCGTGCGGGCTGCGAGCGACATTCCCATCGCCGCCGGCGAGAGCGAGTTCACCCGCTTCGACTTCCGTGAGCTGCTGGAGCATCGGGCCGTTGACTACTTCCAGCCCGATCTCGCCATTGCGGGCGGCATTACCGAGGCCATGCGGATCGCAGCGCTGGCCGAGAGCCACGGCATCAAGCTCGCGCCCCACCTCTGGGGCGGCGCGCTCAACTTCGCCGCCGGGCTCCAGGTCATGGCCGCCTCGCCTGCGGCGGTGATCGCCGAGTACTCCCTCGGCGCCAACCCGCTTCTCCACGATCTCGCCGAGGAGAATTTCGAGGTGGTCGACGGCATGATGGCCATCCCCGACCGGCCCGGCCTCGGCGTCACCATCGACGAAGAGTTTCTGGCCGCGCACACGGTGGATTAGCTCGCACCATGGACGCGGCCTTCGCCGTCGGCCGCGACGTGTTCACCGCCCCTTACCCGGCGTGGACCGCGCACGGCATGGTGGGGGCGCACGATCCGGGCCTCGAGGTCGTCGTCCGCGTAGTCGCTCACGTGGGCGCGGGCGAGAAGCAGGGCGTGACCCCGGCGGGGTTCGGCTGGATGGAGGGCCTTCCCCTATCGGCCGCCTGTCGCAAGGGCGATTACCTGTTCACCAGCGGCATCGTGGCCGCCGCCGATACCTGATCGGGCGGCTATCAGGCGGCGTCGGTCTCCTCGCCCGCGCCGGTGCCCGCGCCGTTCTCGGCCGAGGTGATGGCGCATTCGGACTCGCGCCACCAGAGCCCCTCCAGATTGCTGACATCGACGCCACGGTCCCAGATCCGCGCCTTGACCGGGCCGATGTCGGTATCGAGGGTCTGGTCGAGGTACTTGCCCTTGTAGATCGTCGCACCGCTGGTGCACGGCAGCGCGTTGACGCCGGGCTCGTCGACGGTGGCGCCGCGGGGTGCGAGCCTGATCCGCTCCGCCCGCACCGCGACGCAGGCGGGCGTGCCTCTCTCCGCCGTGCCGGCGCCGCTCCAGGCGCCGCTGATCACGTGGCCGCCGATGCGCACGCTGGCCGTGCCATTCTGCACGCCCTCGATGGTCCCTTCGAGCAGGTTCTCCACCCCCATGAAGTCCGCGACGAAGCGGGTCGCCGGCCGGTCGAACAGGTCGGTCGGCGGCCCCTCCTGCACAATCCGCCCGCGCCGCATCAGGATGATCCGGTCGCTCATGGTGAGCGCCTCTTCCTGACTGTGGGTGACGTAGATGAAGGTGAGGCCGAGCTTCTCGTGGAGGTCGAGGAGCTCCACCTGCATGTCGACGCGCAGCTTCTCGTCGAGCGCGCCGAGCGGCTCGTCGAGGAGCAGGATGGCGGGCTCCGTCACCAGCGCGCGGGCCAGCGCCACCCGCTGGCGCTCGCCGCCGGAAAGCTGGTGCACGCGGCGGTCGTACTTGTCCAGGAGCCGCACCAGGGCGAGCGCGTCCTCCGCCCGCTTGCGGCGCTGGTCCTTGTCGATGCCGCGAACGCGGAGCCCATACTCGACGTTCTGGCCGACCGACATGTGGGGGAAGAGCGCGTAGTGCTGGAACACGGTCGTGCAGTTGCGCCGTGACGCGGGGATGGCCGAGACGTCCTCGCCGTCGATGGCGATGCGCGCGATCCGGCTGGGGCGCTCGAGCCCGGCGACGATCCTGAGCAGCGTCGTCTTGCCCGAGCCGCTCTCCCCAAGCAGGGTGAGGAACTCGCCCCGCCGCGCCGTGATCGACACGTCGTTGAGTGCGACCACATCGCCGAAGCGGTGGGTCGCATGCTCAACCTGCAGGATCTGATCGCCGCCGGCCGTAGCAGCGCGCGGCGCGGCAGCCTCACTTGTCGCCATGTCGGCTTCCTCCGAAGGCAAGCTTGATCGAGAGGGAGGTCGGCCCGATGTTCATGATCGTCACCAGTATGCTCTGCGTTTGGTTCTGCGGCACGGTCGCGTTGTGCGCGCCCGATTGTATCCACAAACGGTGCGACAGTGTGTCTTGTCCTGCACCCATGAAGATACTGAAGGGCGGCTCGAAGAACGACAGAAAAGGGTGAAGAAGCCCGCCGTGCTGATGCCGGCTTCAGGATCGGCACCTCGATCATGCACGTCGCCCACCTTGTTGACCTCCCCCATCGTCGACTACCAGCACCGGATGGCGTCCGGCACATTATCGAGTGCCTGCAAACCGTGCTCACGTCCCGAGGCGCCTGGCTCGCTGGGTCCTGCCTCCAGCAGACCTGACCAAATCGGATAACCGCCAATCGACCCGACGTCCGCTATCAAGTGTCCGTGACAGCACCCAAAATGTCATTGACATGGCTATACCCTGACCACAGGATTGGATGCCGGTCGCGCAACTCAAGGGCGATCAAGCCAATCAGCGCGACAACTGGCGCAAGAATGGGAGGTTCGCGAGATTAAGATGGCACAGAATAGTCAGCGGCAATGCTTCGCTAACCGGACTGACTACGATAACCAATAGGCACCGACTCGCGAGCATTATGTCCCGTACTTGCGGCTGGTGGCGTTGGGGTCGCGCTGGTAGAGAGGCGGCTTGACGGGTTATTGGGAGGGCTCTGCATCTTGTTGTCACGTAACGAGAAGGCGCCCATTCAGCGAGCATGGAATGATGTTCGTTGATGGCCAGCGACCCTGTAAGCGGCGATTTCACGCTCACACGTTGCACATTAATTAATTCGATCTTGGCCCCAGTAAAATGCGCTCCTCAGCCTCGATGATCCCAGGATTTCCCCAAGTACAATGGGATCGCGGGGGCCTGGAATCTGCATTATTGTGGATTGATGAGTTGCTTCGAGTGTGGGGGCTGCGCGGCGCAATTGAAGGACCGAACACCCAGTTAGATGCAAGGGTCTGGGTGTCTGGATGACGAACGCTACTCCAGATATTGTGGTATTTGACCGCGTTCAAAAGAGCTACGACGGCGAAACTTTGGTCGTCAAGGACCTCAATCTGAGCATCAAGACCGGCGAATTTCTTACGATGCTGGGTCCTTCGGGGTCCGGTAAGACCACCTGCTTGATGATGCTGGCCGGATTTGAGCCGGCGACTCATGGCGAAATCTACTTGAATGATCGGCCGATCAACAGGGTTGCGCCTCATCGACGCAATATCGGGATGGTCTTCCAGGACTACGCGTTGTTTCCACATATGACGGTGACGGAAAACCTGGCGTTCCCTCTGAAAGTCCGCAAGATTTCCAAATCGGAAGTCGAGGCGAAGGTCAATCGTGCGCTCGACATGGTTCGCTTGCCGGAGTTCGGCAACCGACGGCCCGGTCAGCTATCTGGCGGGCAGCAACAACGCGTGGCGGTGGCGCGGGCATTGGTATTCGAGCCCGATCTGGTGCTTATGGATGAGCCTCTCGGTGCGCTGGACAAGAACTTGCGGGAGGAGATGCAGTACGAAATCAAGCATATTCATGAAGAGCTTGGCGTTACAATTGTTTACGTCACCCACGATCAGTCCGAAGCCTTGACCATGTCCAATCGTATTGCCGTTTTTAATGATGGTGTGATTCAACAACTTGCAAGCCCCAGCGCGCTTTACGAAGAGCCGGAAAATGCCTTCGTTGCGCAGTTTATCGGCGAGAACAACCGGCTTTGCGGTAAGGTTAATGCTGTCGAAGGAAATCATTGTCAGGTGGACTTGGATGGCGGCGGCACCGTTCGTGCCCTGAATGTGAGGGTCGAGGGAGCAGGCACTCGCACGACTCTCTCGCTTCGGCCCGAACGCGTCATCGTCGCGTGTGAGGACGGGGAGGTAGACAACTCGATCATGGGTCGTGTGGAGGAGTTGATTTATTTGGGAGACCACATCCGCGCGCGCCTGTCTGTTGGGGCAACTGACGAGTTCGTTGTGAAGATTCCGAATACAGAACGCCATGCGGCGTTGCGTGCGGGCATGGACGTCAACTTGGGCTGGGCCGCAAACGATTGCCGGGCGTTGGATGCTCCGGCTGACGTCGATGAGCCCGGTTAGAGCAAATCAAGACGCGTCGGTTTGGCCGATGCGAGGCTTGAGAACCCGCCGGTGTATCCGGCAAACGAGAGGGGAGTAAGCACAGATGAGATGGCTATTGAGCACAACTGTCGTTGCCGCTGGCGTCGCGTTGGCGGCCGGCAGTGCCCAGGCGGTCGACCTTACGATCGTGTCGTGGGGCGGCGCTTATACGGCGAGCCAGCAGAAGGCTTATCACGACCCCTATATGGCGGCGAATCCCGATGTGAACATCATTAACGACGACAATGCCGCCGAAGGACTGGCCAAAGTAAGGGCCCAGGTCGAATCCGGCAACGTCAATTGGGACATCGTCGACATGGTCGCGGCCGACGCGATTACCGCATGCGACGAAGGCCTGATCATGGAAATCGATCCGGACACGTGGCTGGCGCCGTCGCCGGACGGGACTCCTGCGTCGGAGGATTTCTTCGCCGGAACCCTGTCGCCGGGTGGTACCAACTGCTTCATCCCGCAGATCGTCTATTCCACGACCTTCGGCTATCGCACGGATGCCTTCGAGGGTGAGCAGCCGTCCACGATCGCCGACGTGTTCGATCTGGAGAAGTACCCTGGCAAGCGGTCGCTGGAGCGCCGGCCCATCAACAATCTCGAATGGGCGCTGCTCGCCGACGGCGTGGCGCCGGCAGATGTCTACGCCTCGCTGAGCACGTCAGAGGGTGTGGCTCGCGCCCTTGCCAAGCTGGATACCATCAAGGATCAGGTGGTCTGGTGGACCAAGGGAGCCCAGCCGCCGCAGCTGCTGGCGGATGGTGAGGTCGTCATGGCCTCGGCCTACAACGGCCGCCTCTTCTCGGCCATCGCCGAAAAGAATCAGCCCATTGCCATGATGTGGGATCGTCAGGTGTTCGATCTCGATGGCTGGGTTGTGCCGGTTGGCGTCAAGGATCTCGACGCGGTGAAGCAGTATCTCCACTTCGCCACCGACACGCAGCGCTTGGCGGACCAGGCGAAGTTCATCTCCTACGGTCCGGCCCGCTATTCGTCGGCGCCATTGGTGGGCAACCATGCCGACCTCGGCATCGACATGAAGCCCCACATGCCGACCGATCCCAACAATGCCGCGACCATCTTCGACTTCGACTACGTCTGGTGGGCCGACCACCGGGCGGAGCTTGACGAGGTGTTTAACACTTGGCTCGCCAAGTAGCAGAGCCTGAGTGGGACGGGACGCTCCGATGCGTCCCGTCCCCATTTCTCCGAGGCCCTTGAGCGAGATGTAGGCCCGCGCGCATGTCGACGGTCGACGATAGCGTCCTGCGAACCGCCGATGGCGTGCCACTGAAAACGAGCCTGCGGCGGGCGACGGCCCGCAGGCGCATTCGCACATTCTTGCTGGTCGTCCCCATTCTGGGGTTTTTGCTGATCACATTTGTTTTTCCCGTTATCGATATGCTGTTTAGAAGCGTCGACAACCAAATCGTTTCGTCGGTGCTTCCCCGCACGACACTGGCAATTCAAAACTGGGATCCTGGGAGTGGAGAGCTCCCGCCGGAATTCGTGTACGAAGCTCTGGTGCTGGATATTCAAGAGTCATTCAAGGACAAGACGTTGGGCCGTGCCGGGCGGCGCTTGAATTACGAAAAGTCCGGGGTGATGAGCTTGTTCCGAAAATCGGGACGGCGAGCAAAAAGCATAACCGAGGCCCCCTTCAAGGACCAGGTCATAGCGGTTGATGAACGATGGGCGGACCTGGCAACCTGGCAACTCATTTATCAAGAATCGAGCAAAGTAACCGAAAGTTACTTCTTGTCGGCTGCCGACCTTCGGGTTGACTACAAAGGAGAAATATCCTGGAAGGCAGAAGAACGACGAATATACCTATTTTTGTTCTACCGCACGTTGTGGATGAGTGGGCTCATCACGATATTCTGTTTGCTACTCGGCTATCCGATTGCCTTCCTCCTGGCGACGTTACCGCCACGCCACAGCAATCTTTTGCTTATACTCGTCCTGTTGCCGTTCTGGACCTCTCTGCTGGTCAGGACGACTGCGTGGATCGCACTGCTTCAGTCTGAGGGCGTGTTGAATGACTTGATGGTATTCACAGGCATTATTTCCGAAGACGGCCGATTACAAATGATTCACAACAAGATCGGTACGTTCGTGGCGATGACGCATATTCTCTTGCCCTTCATGATTCTGCCGCTCTACTCGGTAATGAAAACCATTCCGTCCTCATATATGCGCGCCGCAAGGTCTCTGGGCGCGGCGCCATTCACTGGCTTTATCAAGGTCTATATGCCCAATACCGTGCCGGGGATCGGTGCCGGCTGCATTCTGGTCTTCATTCTGTCGATCGGCTATTACATCACGCCCGCGCTTGTGGGAGGACGAACCGGCACGTTCATCTCGAATATCATCGCGCTTCATATCAGTGAGACATTGAATTGGGGCCTGGCGGCTGCGTTGGGCGTGATTTTGTTGGCACTCGTCCTGTTGCTCTATTTCCTCTATGACAGGATCGTGGGCGTCGCCAACATGAAGCTCGGATAACGCGTATGCCGCCGCCGCTGCATGCAACGCACTCGGAACGGGTTTGGTATTATTCGTTTCGAACGCTGTGTGTGCTGATTTTCATTTTCTTGGTCGGTCCTATTTTTGTCATTATCCCGCTCAGCTTCAACGAGCTTCCTTACTTTACCTTTACGCCGGAAATGCTTGCCTTCGATCCGGCAGGATACAGCACGAAATGGTACCAAGAGTTCTTTACTGAGGACTCTTGGCAAAGAGCGGTACAAAATAGCTTCCTCATAGCGGTATTTGCCACGCTCATTTCGACATTTCTCGGCACCCTGGCGGCGCTCGGGCTCAGCAGACCCGAAATGCCTTTCAGAAAAACCATCATGGCGTTGTTGATATCGCCGATGATCGTGCCGCTTATTATCTCGGCCGCGGGCATGTATTTCTTTTACGCGCGGATCGGACTGGCCTCGACGCACATCGGCGTCATTCTCGCCCATGCGGCGTTGGGCATCCCCTTCGTCATCATCACGGTGACGGCGACCCTGGTCGGCTTCGATCACTCGCTGACGCGCGCGGCCGCGAGCCTGGGATCGAGCCCGACCCGCACCTTCTTCGTGGTGATCGTGCCGCTGATCCTGCCAGGCGTCATATCGGGCGCACTGCTTGCGTTCATCACCTCCTTCGACGAAGTCGTCGTCGTGCTGTTCGTGGGCTCCGTCGAGCAGCGAACGATTCCCTGGAAGATGTTCTCGGGGATTCGAGAGGAAATCAGACCGACTATCCTGGCGGTCGCCACGCTCCTGGTCTTCATATCGATCGTGCTCTTGACGATGGTCGAACTCTTGCGCCGACGGAGCGAGCGGCTGCGCGGGATTCGCTCGTAACGCAGCGCACGACCCGGCCCGATCGCGAAGGGCCAAGAGAATCCTCCATGTGTTCTTGTAATGTTCTTTATTGCCGCTTATGCTGTGGCGATGAGGGACGTGCGCAAGGGACGAGGGGCGGCGAGCAACCCGAGCGGGCGCTACGAGCGCCACCGGCGCGATGCCTTCGACGACGGTTGGGACACCATCGACGAGGCACAGGCGCCGCTTCGAACCGAGGTGCGGCCCGACGCCAGCCGCACGGTGATCACCCGCAACAACTCGCCCGATCTCGGTTTCGACCGTTCCATCAATGTCTATCGCGGTTGCGAACACGGCTGCGTCTATTGCTACGCGCGCCCCACGCATGCCTATCTCGGGCTCTCGCCGGGGCAGGACTTCGAGAGCCGCATCTTCGTAAAGCACGAGGCCCCGGCTCAACTGGAGCGTGAGCTGGCCCGCCCCGGCTACGAGTGCCGGATGATCGCGATGGGCACCAACACCGATCCCTACCAGCCGACCGAGCGGCGCCTTGCGCTCACGCGGGGCGTGCTCGAAGTGCTGGACCGCCACGATCATCCGGTCGGTATCGTCACGAAGTCGGCGCTGGTGACGCGCGATGCGGACATCCTCGCCCGCATGGCGCGTCGCCGGCTCGCCACGGTCGCGCTCTCGGTCACGACGCTGGACCGCGACCTTGCTCGCACCATGGAGCCGCGCGCGTCCACGCCGGCCAAGCGCCTGGAAGCGATCAAGGCGCTGAGCGATGCCGGGGTGCCAGTGGGCGTGATGGTGGCGCCCATCGTTCCCGGCCTCACCGACCACGAAATGGAATCGATTCTCGACGCGGCCAGTGAGGCGGGTGCCGGCCGCGCGGGTTACGTCCTCCTGCGGCTGCCTCTGGAAGTCCGGGAGCTCTTCCTGGAGTGGCTTTCGGTCCACGCGCCCAATAGGGCCAAGCGGGTGGTCTCCCTGTTGCAGGGGATGCGCGCAGGCCGGCTCAACGATGCCAACTTCGGCTCCCGCATGACCGGCGCCGGTCCCTACGCCGACCTGTTGGCTGCGCGTTTCGCCGCGGCGACGCGCCGTCTCGAGCTCACGCGACGCGGGCCGAGCCTCGACACGGGACGCTTCCGCCCGCCTTCCCGCGACCCGGCGCAACTCACTCTATTCTGAACCGCCGGCACGCGCGCCATGCGTGTTAGAAGGGTTTCATGGCAGAGAGGCGCAAGCAGCGGGAGCAGCCCGATTTCTCGTTGGAAGGCGCGGCCGGCGGGCGTGTGGCCGGCGTCGACGAGGCCGGGAGAGGACCGTGGGCGGGGCCGGTGGTCGCGGCGGCAGTCGTGCTGGATACCGGGGAATTGTCGCCGCAGCTTCGCGCGATGATCACCGATTCCAAGCTGCTCACGGCGGAACGGCGCGCAGCGCTCCAGCCGGCAATCCTGGCCTGCGCCGATGCTGCCCTCGGCATCGCCAGCGTCGCCGAGATCGACAGCATGAACATTCTTCAGGCTACGCTGCTCGCCATGCGCCGCGCCGTCGCCCGCCTCGCCCACGCTCCCGAATTGGTGCTGGTGGACGGCAACCGCGCGCCCTGCCTGCCCTGCGAGGTTCGGACGGTGGTGGGCGGCGACCGCAAGAGCCGCTCCATCGCCGCGGCCTCGATCGTCGCCAAGGTGACCAGGGACCGTCTGATGGCGCGCCTCGCGGCGGACTATCCGGGCTACGGCTGGGAGCGGAACGCCGGCTACGGCACGGCGGCGCACCAGGCCGCCCTCGCCCGGCTCGGGCCGTGCGTGCACCATCGGCGATCCTTCCGGCCGATCCGTGAACTCCTGGAAGCCTAAGCGTGAGTAGCCGCGCGTCCGACGACGACCTCGTCGTCCATCCGCCGAACATTCTGCGCTGGCGCGGTCGTCAGTTCGCCTGCGCCATCGGGTGGGGCGGGGTGCGGAGCAACAAGCGCGAGGGCGACGGCGCGACGCCCGCCGGCCGTTTCCCGCTCCGCCGGGTTCTCTACAGGCCCGACCGCTTGGCGCCGCCGCGCACGGCACTTCCCATTTCGCCGTTGAGCCCGTGCGACGGCTGGTGCGACGATCCCGGCCACCCGCTCTACAACCGGCCGCTGCGCCTGCCCCGCGATGCCCGCCACGAAGAGCTGTGGCGGTCGGACCGCGTCTACGACTTGATCGTCATCCTCGGCCACAACGATGCGCCTGTCGTGCCGGGACTCGGCAGCGCCGTCTTCTTGCACGTGGCCCAGCTGGACTACGCGCTCACCGCAGGCTGCGTCGCCGTGGCAGCGGGCGATCTCTTGGCGATCCTGGCCGGCGTGGACCGCATGACGTGGCTCCGCGTGCCGCCCACAGTGGCTCCGCGTTAAGGCGAGGGCCGGGTCCCGAATATCGCCGTGCCGATCCTGACGTGGGTGGCGCCAAACGCGATCGCGGTCCGGTAATCGGCTGACATGCCCATGCTGAGGCCTTCGAGCCCGTGGCGCGCGGCGAGGTCCCGCAGCAGCGCGAAGTGGGGGGCTGGGTCCTCGGCGGCGGGCGGGATGCACATGAGCCCGACCACCGGCAGCATCAGGTCATCCCGGCACTGTGCGACCAGTGCATGGACGCCATCCGGCAGCACGCCGGCCTTCTGTGGCTCGGCGCCGGTGTTGACCTGGATGAAGCAGTCCGGCCGCTTTCCCTGGCGATCCATCTCGCGGGCGAGCGCCGTCGCGAGCTTCGGCCGGTCGATCGCGTGGATCGCGTCGGCGACCGCCACCGCGTCCCGCGCCTTGTTGGTCTGTAGCGCCCCGATATAGTGAAGCAGCGCACCGGGCCATTCGGCGCGGAGCGCTTGCCACTTCTCGCTCGCCTCCTGCACCCGGTTCTCGCCGAAGGTCGCGTGACCGGCGGCGAGCGCGGGGACAATCCGGCTTGCAGGGTGACCCTTGGAGACCGCGATCAGCGTAATCTCGCCCGGGTCGCGTCCAGTGGCGCGCGCCGCGTCCTGGACCTCGGCGGTGACGGCGGCCAGATTGGCCGGGACATCGACGGCCGCCGGGCCGTCTCGGGCGGGAGCGGGAGATGCGTGAGCCATGGGAGCCTGAGTCGACCGAGCGATGGGAACGCTAGCAGAGGCAGCGGCGAGCCTCAAACGATCGGCGGGGAGCCCTTTGCCCGCGCTCATCCTGATGACCGACGAGGCGCGTCTCGCCGATCCGCTGCCGGTTGTCCGCGCGCTGCCGCCGGGGAGCGCCATCATCCTCCGCCACTACGGCGTGCCGGAGCGCGCAGTGCTGGCCCGCGGGCTGGCCGCCATCGCACGGCGCCGAGGGCTCGTCCTCCTGGTGGGGGAAGACCCCGTGCTCGCGCGGCGCGTCGGCGCGGCAGGCGTCCATCTGCCGGAGCGCGCCATTCGTCAAGCGGGTGCGGTGCGCTGGCAGCGTGACTGGCTCATCACTGCCGCCGTCCACTCCCACGCGGCGCTGGCTTCGGCTGCGGCTTGCGGTGCGGACGCGGCCCTGCTTTCCCCCGTCTTCGCCACGGCGAGCCATCCGGACGCCCGCGCCCTCGGGCTTCAGCGCTTTGCGGCTCTCGCACAGGAGAGCCCGCTCCCGGTCTATGCCCTCGGCGGCATCGACCGCGCCCATGCGAGCCTGTTGCGCGGCAGTGGCGCGGTCGGCATCGCCGGCATCGGCGGGCTCATTCCGGTGGCGCGGCCCGGCAGATAAGCGCCCAGAGCCGAGCCGGAGAAGCCGCGCTATAGCGCCGGTGGTCCGCTTTCGAGGGGGATGATGTCCACTGCCGTGCCGCGCTCGGCTGCCGGGGCGTGGGGCGGCCGAATGACGAGGCATTGCGCCTTCACCAGAAGCGACAGCATCGAGCTGTCCTGCTTCGCGAAGGGCGTGGCGATGAGCGCACCGCTCTCGCCACGGGTGAGTGTCGCGCGAAGATAGTCCTCCCGCTCGTCGTTCTCCCCGACATCGGCGCCCAGGCTCGCCTGCTGAACCATCGGATGCGCGCTTTCGTCGGTGCCGAGCATGCGCGCCATTGCGGGCCTCAGGAAGATCAGCGCGCAAACCAGCGAGGAGACCGGGTTGCCGGGCAGGCCGAGCAGGCGGGTGCCGCCTACCGTGCCGAACATCAGCGGCTTGCCGGGCCGCATGGCAATCTTCCAGAAGTCGAGGGCGAGCCCTTCATCCTTGAGAGCGTCGCGGATCAGGTCGTGCTCGCCTACCGAGGCGCCCCCGGTGGTGACCAGCAGGTCAGCGCCGCGCGCGCCGGCGGCGTGGCGCACGAGGGACTCCGGGTCGTCGCGGGCGATGCCAAGGTCGATCGCTTCGCCCCCGCAGCCTTCCACCACCGCCCGGAGCGCGTGCGTGTTGGAACTCACGATCTGGTTGGGCCCCAGCGGCTCGCCGGGCATGACGATTTCGTCGCCGGTTGCGAGCAGGGCAATGCGCGGCTTGCGGCGGACCGTGAGCCACGGCTGGTTCATGGCGGCGGCGAGGCCGATGGCGCGTGCATCCAGCCGCCGCCCCGCCGGGACGCCGACCTCGCCTGCCCGAAAGTCGAGGCCGGCCGGTCGGATGTAGCGGCCCGCCGGCGCGCTCGCGCGCACGGTGATGGCATCGCCGTCGGCTTCGGTGTTCTCCTGAATCACGATGGTGTCGGCGCCGTCGGGCACCGGGGCGCCGGTGAAGATGCGTACCGTCTCGCCGGGGCCGACCGTGCCCTCGAAACGCGCGCCGGCCGGCACGCTGCCAATCTGGCGCAACGTGGTGGGCGGATCCGCAACGTCGCCAGAACGGGCCGCATAACCGTCCATCGCCGAGACGGCGAAGGGCGGCTGCGTGATGCGGGCGACGACATCCGCGGCCAGAACCCGGCCATGGGCCGCAGCCAGCGGCACGGTCTCCGCCGGCAACGGCGAGAAGGCGGCGGTGATACGGGCAACCGCGTCTGCGACCGGAATCATCGCTCAGGGCGCCCGGAAATCGCCTGACCGGCCGCCCGCCTTGTGGGTGAGACGCACATCGGTGATGCGCATGCCGCGGTCTGCGGCCTTGCACATGTCGTAGACGGTGAGCGCGGCGACGCTGGCGGCGGTCAGCGCCTCCATCTCGACCCCGGTACGCGCGGTGATGCGGCAGCTGGCCTCGATGTCCACGGCGCCCGCCGTCTCGTCGCAAGTAAGCGTCACGTCGACGGCGCTCAGCGAGAGCGGATGGCAGAGCGGGATCAGGTCTGCGGTGCGCTTGGCGGCCATAATGCCGGCGAGGCGGGCGACACCGAGCACATCACCTTTTGCGACGCCGCCTTCCTCGATCAGGCGCACGGTCTCGGGTTTCATCAGCACCCGCGCCCGTGCGGTCGCCCGGCGCTCGGTCACCTCCTTCTCGGTCACGTCCACCATGCGCGCCTTGCCCTCGGCGTCGATGTGAGTGAGACGGGTCATTGCTCAGCCCTCCGCTGCCCGAGCGCCCGGCGCTGTGCCGGATACGGGCGCGAGCAACGCCGCCGTCGCCGCCGCGACATCCGTCTGGCGCATCAGGGACTCGCCGACCAGGAAGCGGCGCACGCCGAGCGCCGTAATGCGGGAGATGTCATAGGGGCCGTGCAGGCCGCTTTCGCAGACGATGGGCGGCCCGTCGGCCGCGAGCGGCGCGAGGCGCTCGGTGGTTGCGAGATCGACCTCGAGGGTCTTCAGGTTGCGGTTGTTGATGCCGAGAAGCGAGGCCTCGAGCCGGAGCGCCCGCCAGAGCTCGTGCTCGTCGTGGACCTCTACCAACGTGTCCATGCCGAACTCTGCTGCCGCTGCCGCGAGCTCGGCGGCCTGGTCGTCGCCGAGGGCAGCCATGATGAGCAGGATGCAGTCCGCGCCCAACGTCCGCGCTTCCACCACCTGGTAGGGGTCGAGCATGAAATCCTTGCGCAGCAAGGGGAGAGAGACCGCCGCGTGCGCCTCTGTGAGAAACCGGTCTTCGCCCTGGAAGTAGTCCTTGTCCGTCAGCACCGAGAGGCAGGCCGCACCGCCGGCGGCGTAGGCGGCGGCCAGCGCCGGCGGGTTGAAATCCGCACGGATCAGGCCCTTGCTCGGCGACGCCTTCTTGAGCTCGGCGATGAGCGCGGGGCGGCCCCGTTCAGCCACCGTGGCGAGCGCTTGAGCGAAGCCGCGCGGTGGCTCGACCGCCTGCGCGCGTTCCGCCAGCGCCGCCTGGGAGACGGCCCGCTTCCGCGCCGCGATGTGATGCCGCTTGTCGTCGCAGATCTTGGCGAGGACGTCGCTCATTGGCCGGCGGCTCCCTGGGCCTCGGCGCGCGCGCCCCGGCCGCTGATCTCCACGAGCCGGTCGAGCGTGGACTGTGCGTTGCCGCTGTCGATCGCTTCCGCGGCCGTGCGCATGCCCTCCCGCAGATCGCCGGAACGTCCAGCGACGACGAGCGCCGCGGCGGCGTTGAGCAGCACGATATCGCGCGCCGGGCCGGGTTCGCCTGCGAGCACGGCGCGGACGATGCCGGCGTTGTAGTCCGCATCGCCGCCCTTCAGGTCTTCAGGCGCGGCGCGCGGCAGGCCGGCGTCCTCCGGCGCGACTTCGAAGCGGCGGATCGTGCCGCCGTCGAGTTCCACCACGGCAGACGGCCCCGTGGTGGTAAGCTCGTCGGTGCCGTCGCTGCCGTGGACGACCCAAACCCGCTCGGAGCCCAGATTGCGCAGCACCTCGGCCATGGGCGCCGTCCACTTGGGATCGAACACGCCGATCACCTGGCGCTTGGCGCCGGCCGGGTTGGAGAGCGGACCCAGCAGGTTGAAGACGGTGCGCGTGCCGAGCTCGACGCGCGTCGGCCCCACGTGGCGCATGGCGCCGTGGTGGCGGGGCGCCATGAGAAAGCCGATCTTGGCCTCCCACAAGGCTTCGCGGACCAGCGCCATGTCGGCGTCGATGGTCACGCCGAGTGCGGCGAGCAGGTCGGCCGAGCCCGAGCGCGAGGAGAGCGCCCGGTTGCCGTGCTTGGCGACCGGCACGCCGCAGCCCGCGGCGACGAGCGCTGCGGTAGTCGAGATGTTGAATGTGCCCTTGGCGTCGCCGCCGGTGCCGCAGGTATCGATGGCGCCCTCGGGCGCGTCGATGCTGAGGGCACGGGCGCGCATCGCCTGCGCGCCGCCGGTGATCTCGTCGACCGTCTCGCCCCGCACGCGGAGCGCCATGAGGAAGCCGCCCATCTGTGACGGCGTTGCTTCACCCTCCATCATCGCGTCGAAGGCGGCCCGTGACTCTCCGACGGTGAGCGCCGCTCCGCTCGCGACGCGCCCGATGAGCGCCTTGAAGTCGGTCGAGTCCGTCATGGAGGTCAGAAGCCCGCTCGCTCGCCCACCACTATCAGGCGATACCGCCCGGCAAATTCGCCCCGTGTTATAGCCGGTTCTCCATCAAACGCCATGCGGCACACGATGACGTTCAACGATTGCTCCCGGTATTCCCTAATGAATCCAGATTTTCGCCAAATTATGAAGGGCAAGAGCAGGCACCCCCACCGTGTATCTCGCCTTGCGTCGTCGATCTTGTTCCGAGAGTGCCTCGATGCGACGGGCCGCTTGCCGCACTCCGCCGGGGTGATTAGCCTCGCCCTTATGGAAGGGGGGACGCCCACCCATTACGTGGTCGTGGAGGGGCTGGCGGGCGAGGGCTCGACCTGGCGTGTCGTCCGGGCCGAGGAACACGCGCGAGGGCGCAGGCTCTACGCCTTCGTCGGCACCTGTCAGACCCGCCGTGCGGCGCTTTCCCTCGCCCGCGCGCTCAACGAGAAGCGTGCCGTGGACGAGGAGACGCTACGCGCCGCGGCCCTGCGAGGACAGGCGCTCGCACCCGGGCGTGCGGATATCGCGCCCTCACCGGACCCCTACCGGCTCAGACCTTCCTGCTGAGGCGGGCTGCCCTCAGGCGTTTCGCTTCCTGATCTCGTCGAGGTAGTCGAGCACCCGCTCGGACGAAACGATGTCGGCGTAGCGGCGGCCGACATCGCGCAGATTGTCCCGGTGCGGCCGCTCATCGGCATCGCCGACGCAGTCCTCCGGCACAATGGTGCGAAAGCCGTTGGAGAAGGAATCGATCACTGACGCCCGGATGCAACCGCTGGTCATGCAGCCCATCACGATGGTCGTGTCCACACCGTGCTTGGTGAGGAAGGTGGTGACCGGCGTCTGAAAGAAGATCGAAGGGCCCGACTTGCGCAGGATGTAGTCATAGTCGGGGTCGGAGGTGCGGGGCTCCATCTCGGCGCAGGGGTCGCCCTCGAAGAAGTGCTCGCGCACCGGTGCGATCTTCCAGTAGGGCATGTCGCGCTCGGAATGATAGGCGGTGTAGCAGTTGGCGACCGGCACACGCGCCGCGCGGGCGGCCTCGAGCACCCGCGCCGTGTTCTCCACGGCGCGATGCACCAGGGGGCAGTTGCCGAGAGGAAATTGAGGTTGGGTGAAGCCGGTCTGGAAATCGACCACGAGGATGCCCGGCCGCTCGCCGAAGCCGATCTCCATCGCGCCGTAGCCGATGTCCTGGTAAGTGTCGTCGCTCATTGCCTCCCCCTCGCTCCTGCGCCGCTTGCGGCCGCTCAGGCGATCAAACCGGTTCCGATGCCGTAAGGCTCGAGCCAGCCAAGGCCCTCCAGCGTGCTACCCTTGGGCCGGTACTCGCAGCCGATCCAGCCCTCGTACCCCGCCGCGTCGAGCATGTCGAAGAGGTAGGGATAGTTGATCTCGCCCACGTCGGGCTCATGGCGGCCGGGGACGCCGGAAACCTGGATGTGGGCGATGATCGCGCGATGCTGGGCAAAGCCCGCTGCCAGGCTCCCCTCCATGATCTGGCGGTGATAGAAGTCGTACTGGAGGAAGAGGTTATCGCTTCCCACCCTTTCGATCACCCGCTGCGCCTGGCCAGCGGTCGACAGCAGATAGCCTGGATTGTCGATCGTGTTCAGCGGCTCGATCAGGGCACGGATGCCTTCGCGCCCCAGTGCCTCCGCCGCGTAGGCGAGATTCCCGGCGAACGTGTCCTCGTAGGCCCGCGCGTCCGCCCCCTCCGGCACGAGACCGGCCATCACGTGAAGCTGACGGCAGCCCAGCGCATCGGCGTAGCGCAGCGCGTTGTCGACCGCGCG
Source organism: Alphaproteobacteria bacterium (assembly GCA_965207055.1). Taxonomy (GTDB): domain Bacteria; phylum Pseudomonadota; class Alphaproteobacteria; order UBA828; family UBA828; genus WTGU01. Next base: position 887,869 of record CBDBLP010000003.1, read on the forward strand.
GCGGACATCGTCCTGCCTGCCAGGCAATGCGGTGATGCCGCGCTCGCCGGCCTGCCAATTGCCTTGCCCGAGGTTGAAGAGCGCCTGGGTGAGCCCGTTGTCGTCGAGGCGGGCCGCGATCTCCCCCGGCGACGCCAGATCGTAGGGAAACAGGTATTCGACCGCCTTGAAGCCTGCACGCTGCGCCGCCTCGAAACGGTCGAGAAAGTCGTGCTCCTGGAAGAGGAAGCTGAGATTGGCGGCAAAATTCGGCATGGTCCCTCCGGCGCCCGGCGGCCCCGGCGAGGCTGCGCGTTAGAAGCAACCGAGCGCGGCGCCTGCCCGCTCGATCCACATGACGAGGTAGGAATCCGTGACGCTCTGGTAGGCCTCGGTGGCCAGCGCGTAGCAGGTGTCCGCGTGCGCGGCGACGAGCCCGACGCCGAGCACCGCCGCCGCCCCGATCAGGAGCCCGCGGCGCACTCCGCGCCGAAGTCTGCGCTGCTCGACCGTTACTGCCGACATCACGGCGCCATTATGCGGCGCCGAGAAATTTAATCATATCCCTCAAGCGCCGGGCGCTCGCTCCGCTCGATCGTGCGTTCCGCGCGCGTGGACGCGCGACGCTACGCGCCATTGGCGCGGCGCGCGGTCGCGCGCTCTGGGCCGCTTTGCGGCCCGGCCCTCTCCACTCCCGGCAACGGGAAGAGACCGGGGCGGCTGTGCTATTGGTGCGCCAACCGAACTGAGGCGCGGGGAGTAAGCGGCAATGGAGGGCGAAGACCGGTCCAGCGACGGGCCGGCGCGGGAGACTGAGCTGATCGGCGGGGTCGAGGCGCCTGCCGTCGTCGTCGTGCCCTACCGCCAGGAGTGGCCCGAGACCTTCGACCGGCATCGCGCGCGCATCGCCGCCGCGCTGGGCGCGGGCGCGGTCGGGATCGATCATATCGGCTCCACCGCCGTGCCTAGCCTCGCCGCGAAGCCGATCGTGGACATTCTGGTGGTGGTCGCCGATTCAGCCGACGAGGATTCCTATTTGCCGGCGATGGAGCGCGCGGGCTACGTGCTTCGCGTGCGCGAGCCCGACTTCGAGGAGCACAGGATGTTCCGCACGCCGGAGCGCGACGTGCATGTCCATGTCCTCTCCGTCGGCTCGCCGGAGATCGAGCGCTATCTGCGCCTGCGGGACGCGCTGCGTGCTGCCCCCTTCCTGCGCGCGCGATACCAGGCGCTGAAGCAGACCCTCGCTGCGCAGGACTGGCAGGACATGAACGCCTATGCTCAGGCGAAGTCCGGGATGATCGAGACGATCATCCAGTGGTCGAGGCGGACTGATCCTGGCGGTCCAGAGCTCGCACCCGGTGGGCAGGACTGAGAGAAGCAGGCAAAGAGGAGCAACGCATGGGTACACGCGAGTGGTTGATGAGCGAGCGCAACCTGGCCGACGAGCCGGTGGACAGCCTCGGCGACATGAGCGAGAGCGAGCGGGACAACCTCGCGCTCCTCGTCCGGCAGTGCCGGGGCTGGTCGAGCCAGAATATCGACGAAGTGGTGGCCGTCATGGTCGAGGACGGGGTCTATCACGACATCACTCTGCCTCCGGCGGTGGGTCACGACGCGATCCGGAAGTTTGGCGCGGGCTGGCTCGACGCGGTGCCCGACCTCTCGCTCTACATCGAGGCGTTCTGCGTCCAGGGCAATGTCGTCTGCGACATGGGCTGGATGAGCGGCACCATCACGAAGGACTACTTCGGCCTTGCAGGCACCGGCCAGCGCTTCGACTGCCAGTTCTCCCAGATCTGCTTCGTCGAGAAGGGCAAGATCAAGTATCTGCGCGGCCTCTGGAACGCACCCGACATGTACAATCAGGTGGGCTGGGATCTGGCCGGCCTGAAACGCTAGCGCGGCCCGCCCCGCACCCGCCCCGCCGCGATCCGGGGTAGGATGAGGCGGTCGGAGGGCAAGTCCCGGAGCATGGCGAGGCATGGCGGCGGCTGAAGCGGGGGAGCGGATCCAGGTCGATGTCGTCATCGCCGGCGGCGGCCTCGTCGGGCTCACTCTGGGCGTTGCGCTCGCCGGCGCCGGAATCGAGACGGCGGTGGTCGACGGTGCACCGCCAGAGGCGATGAAGGATGCGGCGTTCGACGGCAGGGTCTCCTCGATCGCGCTCGGTTCAAGGCGGGTGCTGAACGGTATCGGCGTGTGGCCCGCGCTCGCGGACGATGCGCAGCCGATCCTGGAGATCCGCGTCTCCGACGGCGATGCGCCGCTTTTCCTGCACTATGATCACGAAACCGTGGGCAGCGATCCGCTCGGCTACATCGTCGAGAACCGGAGCATCCGTGCCGCCTTGCTGGAGCGGGCGGCGGCGGAGGCTGCACTCCGGCACCTTGCGCCGGCATCGGTCGAGGCGCTGGAGCCCGCCGGCAGCGGGGTGGAGGCGAGGCTTGCGGATGGCCGGTGCGTGCGTGCGCGGCTTGCGGTCGCCGCTGACGGCGCCAATTCCGGCCTGCGTGCCGCCGCCGGGATCGAGACCGTGCGCTGGTCCTACGAGCAGACGGGGATCGTCTGCACAGTGCTGCACGAGCGGCCGCACCGGGGCATCGCTCACGAGCGCTTTTTGCCGGCCGGTCCCTTCGCGATCCTGCCGATGACCGGCGACCGCTCCTCCCTGGTCTGGACCGAGCGGGCGGCGCTGGCGCCCTCCCTGATGGAGGCTTCATCCGAGGTCTTTGCCAGAGAGCTCGGTGCGCGCTTCGGCGATTTCCTCGGCGCGCTGGAGCCGACCGGCCCGCGCTGGAGCTATCCCCTGCGGCTCACCCACGCGAAGCGCTATGTCGCGCCGCGCCTCGCGCTCGCGGGCGATGCGGCGCACGCGATCCACCCGCTGGCAGGCCAGGGCTTCAATCTCGGAATCCGCGACGCCGCGGTGCTGGCCGAGCTCGTGGTGGATCGCGCGCGTCTCGGCCTCGACATCGGCGGCGACGACGTGCTCACGCACTATCAGCGCCGGCGGCGCTTCGACTCAGTGGTGCTGATGGGTGTGACCGACGGGCTCAACCGCCTCTTCTCGAACGACAACCAAGGGCTGCGCCTGGTCCGTGACGTGGGCCTCGCGGCAGTCAACGAGATGCCGCCGGTCAAGCGCTTCTTCATGCGCCACGCCATGGGTCTCGCGGGCGACCTGCCGCGCCTCGCCCGCGGCGAGCCGCTTTAGCTAGCGCGAAGGCTCGAACTAGGGAAAGTCTGAACAACCCCATCTTTGCGGCTTCGAGGGGGAGGGGCGGCTTGGATTTGAAGCTCGACGATATTGCCGACAGGCCGGGGGCTGCTCTTGTCACGGGATCAAGGAGCGAACGGGCGATATCCGCGTCGATCCGCCTCCTTCCCCGCCGTCCCGCCAGCGCCGGGCGGACTGCTCCCCTCTCATCCCGTCGCGTGGCGGCCGGCGATCAGCAGGTTCGAGAACCCCAGCAACAACGCGATGCGCTGCCTGTTCTTCGCCACGCCCCGGTAGCGCACCTTGGCGTAGCCGAAGTGCCGCTTCACGTACAGGAAGGGATGCTCCACCTTCGCCCGCACCGACGCCTTGCGCTTCTCGGCCGCCGCTTCGGCGCCACTCTCCGCCAGCAGCCGGCGCCGGCCCGGCTTCATCGCCACACGCCACTCGACACCGCCATCCCGGTGCTCGGGACGCTTCTCCACCCCCTGGTAGCCTGCGTCGCCCCACGCCGTCGTCTCAGCGCCATGCAGCAGCGCTCCCGCCTGCGTCACGTCGCTCGCGTTGGCCGCCGTCGTCGTCAGGCTGTGCGCCAGACCCGACCCGGCGTCCACCCCGATGTGCGCCTTCATCCCGAAATACCACTGCTTGCCCTTCCTCGTCTGATGCATCTCGGGATCCCGTGCGCGGCGCCGGTTCTTCGTCGACGACGGCGCGGCGATGATGCTCGCGTCAACGATCGTCCCCGTGCGCAGCCGATGGCCGCGCGACGCCAGGTGCGCATTGATCTCCTCGAACAGACCCTCGCCCAGGCCGTGCTTCTCCAACAGACGCCGGAAGTTCAGGATGGTGGTCTCGTCGGGCAGCGCCGCCGTCAGGCGCAGCCCCACGAAGCGCCTCACCGACTCCACCTCGTAGAGCAGGTCCTCCATCCCCGGGTCGCTCAGGTTGTAGAACAGCTGCACACAGTGAACACGCAGCATCACCCTAAGCGGGTAGGGGCGCCGCCCGCGCCCCGCCTTCGGATAGAAGGGCTCGATCCGTCGCTCCAGCCGCTCCCACGGAACCAGCCCGTTCATCTTCTCAAGGAACAACTCACGCCGCGTCCGGCGCTTCTTCAAGTCGTGCTCCAGTTCCGCAAAGCTTGCCTGTGCCATAGCTCGATCTTCCAATCCGCGACCCCTGCGCAAATTATGGCACACGCAACTTGATCAGACCTTCCCTAGAGCCACTCCACGTAGCGCGCGCGCTCGGTCTCGGGCACCTGGCGCCGAAAATCGTCGTACTCGTAGCGCTTGACCAGGGCGTAGTTGCGGCAGAACTCCTCACCGAACCACTCCTTGGCCCAGTCCGAGGCCTCGAACTTGGCGAGTGCCTCGCCCCAGTCGTCGGGCAGCCGGGCCACGTCCTGCTCGTCGAGATCGCCCTCCGCCGGCGGGCCCGGATCGGTCTTGTTGGCGATACCGTCGAGGCCGGCCGAGAGATAGGCGGCAAGGGCGAGGTAGACGTTGACGTCGCCGCCGCAGACCCGGAGCTCCGGCCGCGTGGCAGCCGGGCTCTCGTTGATCAGGCGGATCGCCGCAGTCCGGTTGTCCACGCCCCAGGCGAGCGAGATCGGTGCGAAGGCGCCGGGCACCAGTCTGCGGTAGGAGTTCGAGTTGGGGAAAAAGACGGCGGTGAGCTCGGGCAAGCGGGCAAGCACGCCGCCCATGAAGTGCCGGCAGGTGTCGTTGATGTGCTGCGGCTGGTCCGGCGCCGCGAAGGCGTTGTTGCCGTCGCCGTCCACCAGCGACATATGGATGTGGCAGGAGTTGCCGGTCATCTTGTCGAAGGGCTTTGCCATGAAGGTGATGCGGCGGCCCATCTGCATCGCCGCCTCCTTCATGGTGGCGCGGAAGAGGTGGCCGTCGTCGCCCATCTCGCGCACCGGCCGGTGGCGGATGCTCACCTCGTACTGACCGGGGCCCCACTCGTAGTGGCTGCATTCGAGCTCGCCGTGGGCGGCGACCGCGTCGAGCAGCGAGTATTCCTCGGCCAGGAACTGGGTGCGCTTCTGCATCGAGTAACACTGCAGGCCGTCATCGAGCCTCTCGTGCTCGCTATCCAGGAGGAAGAACTCGAACTCCGGCGCGCAGCGGGCGCCGTAGCCCATCGCCTCCATGCGCTTGGCGACCCGGTGCAGCACGTTGCGGGGCTCGCCCTCGACCAGGCGCCCGTCGGGCCATTTCATCGTACCCATGACCAGCGCCGTGTCTGGCTCATGGCGCAGGATGCGCAGGCTCGAGAGGTCCGGCACGGCGAGGAAGTCGGCGTAGCCGATGTTCTCGCCATAGTCGGTGCCGAGGACCACGTTGGCGGCGATGTCGAAGGCCATGACCGTCGCGCAGAAGGCGATACCGTGGTGCATAGTGCGCTCGAAGTGCGCGATGTCCATCGCCTTGCCGCGGGAGACGCCGCCGTAGTCGCAATACTCGACACGGACGCGCTGGACGCCGTTGGCGCGCAGCCAGTCGATGACCTGATCGCTCGTGCCCGTGAAGCGCACAGGACCCGTTGCCGCCTCGCTCATCTCTCGACGCTCCCATTGGTCGGCTCGCGGGGCCGTAACATAACGGCAGAGGCGTGTGCCTCAAAGCGGCCACGCGTTCGCGCGAACCGGCTTGTCACAATGCGGCAGCCGGACTACGATGCGCATGAAAATCGTTCGCGTTTGCAGTTCCAAGTTTACAGGGAGGCACGTCTATGCGTGGGATTGCGGTCGCTGCTCCTGGCGAGCGGACGGCTCGCGCGGGACGTGGGTTGCTGGCGCGCATCGGGTCCGCGATGCGGTCGCCGGCACGCGCCAGTGTATTTGGAATACTCGCAGGCCTTGCCGGCCTCGCCTGGGCGACGGCGGAAGTCCGGGCGGCGGACGAGCTCAACCTTTATTCCCACCGGCAGCCCTTCCTGATCGAGCCCTTCCTCGAGGCCTTTACCGCCGAAACCGGGATCAAGGTCAACGTGGTCTACGCCTCCAAGGGTCTCGCCCAGCGACTCCAGGCGGAGGGCAAGAACAGCCCGGCAGACGTGGTGTTGACCGTGGATATCGGGCGCCTCAGCATCTATGCGGACAAGGACCTGCTCGCGCCCGTTGAATCCACCGTGCTGACCCAGGCGGTGCCGGCCCATCTGCGCGAGCCCGACGGGCGCTGGTTCGCACTCTCCAAGCGGGCGCGGGTAATCGCGGTCTCCAGGGACCGCGTGCCCGCCGGCGCGATCGAGACCTACGAGGATCTGGCGGATCCCGAATGGGAGGGGCGCATCTGTACGCGGCCCGGCAGCCACGTCTACAACCGGGCGCTCATGGCCTCGATGATCGCCGCTCACGGGGAAGAGAAGGCCGAGGAGTGGGCCACCGGCCTCGTGGCCAACCTGGCGCGCCGGCCCCAGGGCAACGACCGGGCGCAGGTCAAGGCGATCTACGAGGGCCTCTGCGACGTGGCCATTATCAACAGCTACTACTACGGCAAGCTCGCCTCCTCCGACATCGAGGAGCAGCAGGCATGGGCCGCGGCCATGACTATGGTCTTTCCCAATCAGGATGACCGCGGCACGCATATCAACATCTCGGGCGGCGGCGTCGCCAAGTATTCCAGGAACAAGGAGACCGCCGTGGTCTTCCTCGAGTTTCTGACGCGAGAGGCCGCGCAGTTGCTCTATGGCACCGTCAACTACGAGTACCCCGTCAATCCCGCCGTGGCGCCGGCGCCCAAGGTCGCCGCCTGGGGCGCTTTCAAGGAAGACTCGCTGCCGATCGTGCGCATCGCCGAGCTCGCGCCCACGGCGCAACGCGTGATCGACCGCACCGGGTGGTAAGTCACACGGCGACGTTGGCGCACCGGGCCGTCCTCGCCTGGTCGAACCGGTGGTCGCTCCTCGCACTCCTGATCGCGCTGATCATGGTGGCGCCGATCCTCTCGGTGATCGCCGCCGCGACCGGGGACAGCGAGGGCCTCTGGGCGCACCTCTTCGCAACCGTGCTGCCCCGCTACGTTGCGAACACGTTGGCACTCATGGCGGGCGTCGGCGGGCTCAGCCTGGTGCTCGGCGTGAGCACCGCCTGGGTGGTGACGCGCTACGAGTTCCCGGGCCGACGGGTGCTGGAATGGATGCTGGTGCTGCCCTTCGCCGTACCGGCCTATCTCATCGCCTACGTGTACACCGATTTCCTCGACTATGCCGGGCCGGTGCAGGGCGCGCTGCGCGACGCCTTCGGCTGGCAGACGCGGCGGGACTACTGGTTTCCCGAGATCCGCTCCATGGGCGGCGCCATCGTGGTGATGGGGGCGGTGCTCTACCCCTACGTCTACATGATGGCGCGGACGGCCTTCAAACTGACGCCGCACACGCTCTTCGAGATTGCGCGGGTGCACGACCGGGGCCTCTTCCGCACCGTGGGCCTGCCGCTGGCGCGGCCCGCCATCGCCGCCGGCCTCGCGCTGGTGCTGATGGAAACGGTCTCCGACTTCGGCACCGTGGACTACTTCGCGCTGGAGACGCTGACGCTCGGCATCTTCAACGTCTGGCTCGGCATGAACAGCCTGCCGGCCGCCGCGCAGATCGCCTCGTTGGGCTTCCTCTTCGTCATCGCGATGCTGGTGCTGGAGCTGATGTCGCGCCGCCGCCGGCGCTACGTGGACACGGGCCGGCGCATGCGGAGCCTCGCGCGGCTGCGCGCAGGGCCGGCGGGCAGCGCAGCTTGCCTCGCCGTGTGCCTGCTGCCGGTGACGGTGGGATTTTTCATTCCCGTAGGCGTGCTGCTGAGCTTTGTGGTCAAGGGCTACGCGTTGCCGGATTACGGCGACGTCCTCATCGTCACGCTCAACTCGGTGGTCGTGGCGCTCGCCGTGGCTGCGCTGGTGATGGCGGCGGCGACGTTGATGGTGGTCACTGTCGCCTACCGGCCGAGCCGTCCGCTCACGGTGCTGGCCGGCATCGCGTCCTCCGGCTACGCCTTCCCCGGCACGATCCTTGCCATCGGCGTGGTCACCTTCGCCGGCGCGGTGGATCGCGGGCTCGACGGCCTGATCTCGGGCGTGATGGGGCTTTCGTTCGATGGCTTCCTCACCGGCGGCATCGGCCTTGTGCTCTTCGCCTGCATGGTGCGCTTCCAGGCCATCGGCTACGGCTCGCTCACGTCGGGCATGAACCGCCTGCCGCGCAACGTGGTTTCCGCTGGCCGGGTGTTGGGCCTGAGCCTGCCGGCCAATCTCGTCCGCGTGATCCTGCCCTTGCTCGGCACCTCCTTCCTCGCCGGCGGGTTGCTCGTCTTCGTGGATGTGATGAAGGAGCTGCCGATGACGCTCCTGCTCCGCCCCTTCGGCTTCGATACGCTCGCGACCCACCTCTACCAATACGCCAAGGACGAGTTGTTGGAGCAGGCGGCGGTGCCGGCACTCCTCATCGTGCTCGCCGGCACCGGCCCCGTAATCCTGATGAACGAGGCCCTGCGTCGGCTGGGCGAAGGAAGGGCGGGGAGCAGGTGAGGGGTTCGGCGCCCTGTCCAATGCCCACCGTCAGGGCAATCTGAACGGAACCGCAACAAGCTCAGTCGGGCGATGTCCGATCCCGAGCACCGCAAGCCCGGCGAGAGCAGGCAGGCGCTCAGCGCGCGCGGCGGCGACCTTGGAAGCGGGAGAATCTAGGACCAGGCGGTCCGTCGCTGGGTCACTGTCTCGGCCACAACGCGGCCGCGCTTGATGACGTGGGTGCGGTCTGCCCGCCTGGTCAGCGCTTCCAGCGGATCGGCCGCGTCGATGATCACCAGGTCGGCGACGCAGCCGGGCGCGGCGCCATAGTCGTCCAGCCTCATGGTGCGGGCGGCGGCACCGGTCGGCATGTCGAAGACCGTCTCGATCTCGTGCGGGCGGCTCATGTGCGCCGCGTGGCTCGCGAGGAACATCACCTCCAGCGGATCCCCAAGCCCGTAAGGGTAAAAGGTATCGCGGATACAGTCCTGCCCGCAGGAGACGTTGACGCCGGCCTCCAGCAGCTCCTTCACGCGGGTGACGCCGCGCCGCTTGGGCTGCGCGTCGCCGCGCCCCTGGAGCATGAGGTTGGTCGCGGGGTTCACGATCATGTGGATTCCCGCATCCTTCACGAGCCCGATCACGCGGTTCGCGTAGTCCTCCTCGTAGCCCGCGAGCGCGCAGGTGTGGCCGGCGGTAACGCGCCCCTGCCAACCGTTCTCCATGGTCTGCTCGGCCAGCACCTCGAGGGTCTTGGCGTCGGGATCGTCGGTCTCGTCCACGTGCATGTCGATATCGGCGTCGTGATGCGCTGCGATCTGGAAGGCAAGCGCGATGTGGCGGGCGCTGTCGGCGGGCGAGTTCTCGTTGAAGGGCATGCCGCCCACCAGATCGGCGCCGGCCTCCATCGCCTTCCACATCAGGTCGTCGGTGCCCTTGTCCTTGAAGATGCCTTCCTGCGGGAAGGCGACGATCTGTACGTCCGCGATGTCGCGGGTGCGCTCGCGTGCTTCCACCACGCCTTCCAGCGGGCGGAGGCCGCCGATGCTGTCCACATCGACATGGCTGCGGAAGCGCGTGACGCCGTTGGCGACGGCCGTGCGGATGGTCCGCACCGCACGCGCGGCGATCTCTTCCACGGTGTAGACGCGCTTCCGCGCCCAGATGATCTCGATGGCCTCGTCGAGAGTGCCGGACCGGTTGGGCCTGACATCGTCGTTGATCTGCGCCTTGTCGAGGTGGATGTGCGGCTCCAGGAAGCCCGCCACGCAGAGACGCCCGCCGGCATCGATGGTGCGTGCGGCCGCGGCCGCGCCGCCCGGGGGCGCGGGCACGAAGCGGCCGTCCCTCACGAAGAGATCGCGCGGCCCGTCTTCCCGCCAGAGATGCGCGCCCGTAATCGCGAGATCGACCCGGTCATCCGTCATCCTTCGCTCCTCCCTCAACCCCCGGCGTCCACCAGGCGGGCCAGCGTCTCCTCCCGGCCGAGCGCGGCCATGACGGCGAAGATTCCGGGTGACGCGTGCGCGCCTGTCAACGCCGCCCTGAGCGGCTGCGCGATGGCGCCGAGACCGACGCCTTCGTCCCTAGCGAAGGCGCGGACGGCAGATTCGAGTTCCGCCTCGTCCCAGGCCGACTCATCTTGCAGGCCGGCCCTCAGACGTCCGAGCCGGGCCCGCGCCTCGCTACCATCGTCGCCGAGCAGCTTCGCCGCCTTGGGCGTCATCTCCAAGGGCCGGTCGCAGACCAGGAACGCCAGCTTGTCGGCGAGCTCGACCAGGGTCTTCGCACGCGCCTTGGCCTCCGGCAGCAGGGTTGCGATCCGCCGCCGTCCTTCGTCCGTGGCGGCCGCCGGGTAGCGAGCGGCGAGCCTCTGCTCAACGTCGGCCAGCAGATCCGTATCGGCACTCTCGCGGATGTAGTGGCCGTTGAGGCTCTGCAGCTTCTCCATGTCGAAGCGCGCCGCGCCGCGGTTCACGGCGTCGAGGTCGAACCAGGCGATGGCCTGGTCGGAGCCGATGATCTCGTCGTCGCCGTGGCTCCAGCCGAGCCGCAGCAGCGCATTGCGCATGGCAGCGGGCAGAATGCCGAGCTCGGCATAGGCGCCGACGGCGACTGCGCCGTGCCGCTTGGAGAGCTTCGCGCCGTCGGGCCCGTGGATCAGCGGGATATGGGCATAGGCCGGCGGCTCCCACCCGAGGGCGAGGAAAAGCTGGGTCTGGCGAAAGGCGTTGGTGAGGTGGTCGTCGCCCCGGATGGCATGGGTGATGCCCATGTCGTGGTCGTCCACCACCACCGAGAGCATGTAGGTCGGCGTGCCGTCGGCACGCAGCAGTACCATGTCGTCGAGAGTTGTGTTATCTATTTTGACATCTCGTTGTACCAAGTCTGATATGTTTGTTTGCCCTTCCTGCGGCGCTCGAAAGCGAATCACGGGATCGATGCCAGGCGGCGCCTCCGCCGGGTCACGGTCCCGCCAGCGCCCGTCGTAGAGCGCTGCGCGACCGGCGGCGCGAGCCTCGGCGCGCATGGCCTCCAGCTCCTCCGGCGTGCAGTAGCAGCGGTAGGCCCCGCCGGCCGCAAGCAGGTCATGCGCGACGTCGGCGTGGCGCTGGCGCCGTTCGGATTGGCGCACGATCTCGCCGTCCCAATCGAGACCGAGCCAGGTGAGTCCGTCGACGATTGCGGCGATGGCTTCGGGGGTCGAGCGCTTGCGGTCGGTATCCTCCAGCCGCAGTCTGAAGCTGCCGCCGTGATGGCGCGCGTAAAGCCAGTTGAAGAGGGCGGTGCGCGCGCCTCCGAGGTGCAGCATGCCGGTCGGCGACGGCGCGAAGCGCGTGACGACGCTCATGTGCGATCTTACCCCCGGCAGACGACCCGGCCGCTGACCACGGACCGGAACCGTCGAGCGTTTAGCATATCGCCCGGCGAAAGGCGACCGGCCGGCCACCGGCTGCGTGGCTGCGGGAAGTCGTCCACGTGCTGAGGCGCGTGGCGGGCCTGCGCATCCATCTCGACGCGGCCTGGGCCGCCGAGCGGCACCGCGTGTTCCTCTGGGTGCCGGTCCTCTTCGGCGCGGGGAGCGGCCTCTACCTCACGCTGCCGGTGGAGCCGATCGGCTGGATCGCGCCGGCGGCGGCCGGGCTCTTCGCCCTCGCGGCGCTATTGCTGCGCCGGTTCACGGCACCGGCCCTTGGTCTCGCGGCGTTGGCGCTGCTCGCCGCCGGGGTCGCCGCCGCCGACTGGCGCTCGGACCGGGTTAGCGCCCCGGTGCTCGCCGCCCCCATCGGCCCGGTGGACGTGTTCGGGCGCGTGGTCTGGGTCGGCGCCGGCGACGGTGCGCAGCGCTACCTCCTTGATCGCGTGACGATCGAGGGCTTGACCCCGGAGCAGACGCCCGCACGGGTGCGGCTCAGCATACGCAGCACCGGCCTGCATGGTTCGGCCCCGCCCGGGTCGTGGCTGAGCGCGCTCGCCTCGCTAAGACCGCCGCCCGCGCCTGCGGAGCCCGGGGCGTGGGACTTCGGGCGCCAGGCGTGGTTCCAACGGATCGGCGCGGTGGGCTTCGTCTATGGCGCGGCGTCGCCCGAGGCCGCGCCCGAGGGAGAAAGCGGCGGCCTGCTCACGCTGCTCTCGCGGGTCCGCCATTGGGTCTCGTCGCGACTCCTCGCGCAGGCGTCGCCCTCGGCAGGGCCCTTCGTGACGGCGCTGCTGACCGGCGACCGCAGCGCCATCGAGAAGACCGCGCTCAAGGCGATGCGGGATTCGGGCCTCGCGCACCTGCTGGCCATCTCGGGGCTCCACGTCGGCCTGATCGCCGGATTCATCTTCTTCGCCACACGGGCTTTGCTGGCGCTGATCGAAGCGGTGGCCCTCAGAGCGCCGATCAAGAAGTGGGCGGCCGCCTGTGCGCTGCTGGGTGCCGCGGCATACCTGCTGCTCTCCGGCATGAGCGTGCCGACCCAGCGGGCGTTCATCATGGTGGGCGTCGTGCTGCTCGCGATCATGCTGGACCGCGCGCGCCTCTCCATGCGGCTGATCGCCTGGGCAGCGCTCTTGGTGCTGGCGATCGCGCCTGAAAGCATGCTCGGGCCCAGCTTCCAGATGTCCTTCGCCGCAGCGACCGCCCTGATCGCGACCTACGAAGCGGCGCGGGGCCTCTTCGCCCGCATGGCGGCACGCGGCGGCCTCGTTCTCCGCCCCCTGGTCTACGCGGCCGGCGTGACACTCACGTCGCTCGTGGCCGGCATCGCCACCGGTCCTTTCGCGGTCTACCACTTCAACCGCATCGCAGATTACGGGCTTCTCGCCAATCTCGGCGCCGTGCCGATCACCGGCTTCTGGATCATGCCATGGGGGCTGGTCGCGCTCATCCTGATGCCCTTCGGGCTCGAAGGGATTGCCCTCGCCCCGATGGGGTGGGGGATCGACGCGGTGGTCTGGATTGCGCGCGAGGTCGCGGCGCAGCCGGGGGCGGTCACCCTCGTTCCGGCGATGCCGGCGGCGGCCTTGGTCGCGATCTCGGTCGGTGGCCTGTGGCTCTGCCTCTGGCGCAGCCGCTGGCGCTTCCTCGGGGTCCTGGTGATTGGCGGCGGGATGGTGCTGGCCGGCCTGGAGCGAAGGCCGGACATCCTGGTCGACGGCGATGCAAAGGTGATGGCGACCCGCGGCGAGGACGGGCAGCTCTGGATTTCCACCCGCCAGCGCGGGCGCTTCGTGAGCGACTTCTGGCTCAGGCGGGACGGGCAGGCGGAGGCGCCGACCTGGCCGCGGGACGGCCGAGGCGCACCTGCCGCAGGGATCCGATGCGATACACTTGGCTGCATACAGCGGCGCGGCAATCGAACGATAGCGTTCGTGCGCGACCCACGCGCGTTCGAGGAAGACTGTCGCCACGCCGACCTGGTGGTCAGCGCCGTCCCGGCCTGGGACCTATGTAAGATTCCGGAGACCGTGGTGGACCGGTTCGACCTCTGGCGCGGCGGCAGCCACGCCATATGGCTGGATGGAGAGGGTGCCCGGGTCGAAAGCGTGGCAGCGGTGCGCGGAGAGCGGCCCTGGGTCGCTCGCCGCGCGCCGGCCCGTTAGGGGTAGCTGGCTCAGTAGTTGCGGAGAATGCCCTTGAGCTTGCCCTGCACCTTGACCCGGCCGGGGCCGAAAATGCGCGTCTCGTAGCGCGTGTTTGCGGGCTCGAGCGCGATGGATTCGCCCTTGCGCCGCAGCCGCTTGAGCGTCACCTCGCTATCGTCTACCAGAGCCACGACGATGGTGCCGCTCTCGGCGGTCTCGCAGCGCTCGATCACGGCGGTATCGCCTTCGAGAATCCCGGCTTCGACCATCGAATCGCCGTCGACTTCGAGCGCGTAATGCTCGCCCGCACCCAACATTGCTCCAGGAATGTCGACTTGGTTGGTCTCGTCGCGCAAAGCCTCGATCGGCGTGCCGGCAGCAATGCGTCCGTAGAGCGGCAGCGCCACGCTGGCCCGGTCGTCCGACGGGCGCTCGGTCCCGCGCCCGGAGCGGAAATCGCCCTTGATCACGCTCGGCCGGAAGCGACGGTTCGGCTGCCGCTCCGGCACATCGGCGACACGGGAGGGCGGCGGCCTCAACACTTCCAGTGCCCGCGCCCGATGCGGCAACCGCCGCAGAAATCCGCGTTCCTCAAGCGCTTTGACGAGCCGGTGAATGCCGGATTTGGACTTGAGGTTGACCGCCTCCTTCATCTCCTCGAACGAGGGGGCGATACCGCGACTTTCGAGATAGGAATCGATGAAGAGCAATAATTCCTTTTGCTTCCTGGTCAGCATCGGCGAACCCCATTAAGCGAACAAAGTGGAAACCTCCCTGCTTTGTTCTAGTTTGGTTCGCCACCAATGTCAAGGGGAAACGGGCGTAATCACGTGTCATGCGGGAGGGCGTCACTCCCTGCGGTTCGCCCGCATCCTTCTCCCAACGCGCTGGGGGCGGCCGCGCGGTGTGGCCGCCCCCTCGTCTCCCCGCGTGGACGCTTGCGGAGCGGGAAAATGGGTCCGCAGCTCAGAACTTGATGCGCGCTCCCACGCCGGCGACGGTGACTTCGTTGGTCACGGCGCCCGAAATGTCGGCATCGTAGATCCCCCAGACGCCGTAGAGCTCCGTACCGAGGCCCTTGAGCTTCTGCACGACAGCGACGTCGTAGTAATTGCCGCTATTACCGTCCGCGTTCTCGGCATTCATGAAGCCGACCGAGAGCGCCGTACTCCCCACCGAGCTGATATCGAGCTTCTGGCCGAGCTTCAAGTATGAGAACGTCGCGCCGTCATCGCCGTCCTCCTCGGTGGTATAGGCGACGGTAAAGCTCGTGCCAGAAGGTGCCAGGAGCGATGCCGAGCCACCCATCCCGGTGTCATCGCCATTTGCCCAGTGGGCGGCGACGGCTTCGACCTCGAAACCGCCCAGTTCGCGGCCGTAGCGGAGCGCCAAATCCCAGGGACCGGAGTCGCCGTCGCTCTTGTCGCTCTGGAGCGAGGTCGAGAGCTGGAAGCCTCCGAAACTCGGCGATTCGTAGCGCAGCCGGTCCTTGCGGCTGTGTCCGTCGAGATTGTCGAAAATGCCATCGACCTTGTCGTGAGTATTGCCGCTTGAGTCGACAAATCTGACATCGGCGCCCATCGCACCCCCGGAACCCGACCCGCTGATCACGCCAGTGCCCGAAAGATCCGCCTCGGCGACGCCGTCGGAAGCGGTGCTGCCCTGGCCGATCGACAGTTTGCCCGCATCCTTGCCCTTCAACCACACCTCGAGCTTTCGCTCTGTGAAGGTTTCACTGCCGCTGTTTACGTCGCCCTGCAGGTTGACCTTGGACGACGAGTTCGACTCCATCTGCGCTTCGACGGTCGTGCCTGCGGACCATCCGCCACCCATCTTGGCCTTTCCCTTAAAGCCCACACGGGTGGACGACATGTCGTTGTCGGCGTGGAAGATGCGGCCGTCTCTGCCGTCACTGGCGTAGAGCAGCATCCGGTTGACCTGGCCGTAGACCTGCAGGCTCACCTTGTCCTTGCCAGACTCCACCATTTTGGCCGGCGACTGGTCCGCCTGCTCAGCGATCGATTCATCCTGCTCCATGTTCTTCGTGTTCTGCTGGAGCACCATGTTCTTGAGGATCTGCACCTCCTGCATCAGGTCCTCGACCTTTGAACGAAGCTCGTCATTCTCCGATTCGAGGTGGCTGTCGGCGAGCGCAGGGCCCGCGAGGCCAATCAGGAACGTCGTCCCAAGAAGCGCCGCAGTCAGGGACTTGCCCCCGAAGCGACACCGATTGCGCACGAAACCCATCACGCTCTCCTCCTCCTGAAGATCACACGTACCGAGCCGGATCGAGCGGCTCTCTGCGCGTGACACTAGGCGGCCGGCATGACGCGCTGGTTACACTCGTGTGAAGGCTGGGTGTCATCGGACGATGGTATGTGGCCGCACCGTCCGAGCGGGGGAATGGCGGACGCGAGGAGTATCGTTAGAGAGTGTCCAACGCTGCTTGAACCGCCTGGTGCTCGTCCGTGCCCGGCGTGAGCAGGGCGAGGAGGCGCTCCCAATGTGTGCGCGCGGTGGCGCCGTCGCCCCGCTCCGCCGCAGCGAGCCCGACGAACCAGAGCGCCGCCCCATCGTCCGGGTCAAGCGCCAGAATGCGCTCATAGACCGCTACCGCCTCCGCCGGTGGCGGCTCCGCTCCGACTTCGCCGGAGAGCGCGCGGGCGTAGGCGTGAAGGGTCGCAAGGTCGTCGGGCGCTAGCTCCACGGCCCGGCGCAGCGTTTCCGTCGCCTTCTCGGGCTCGCCGAGCACGCTGTAGGAGCGCGCGAGGCGAAGCCAGCCCTCCGGGTCGTCGGGGTTCTCTTCAAGACGCTCGGCGAGGCCCTCCACCATGCTGCGGATCATGTCCATGCGCTCTTCGGGAGACATATCGGCCGCAGCCGCCATGTCGTCCGCCGTTGGGCCGGACGGTGCCTCGGCCACAGCCGGCGCGCGCGGCGCGCTAGCGGGCCCGCTCGGAACCGACCCCGGCTCCACCCCCAGCAGCTCGGCCGCCTGGCGGATCAGACCCTCCAGGTCCCCGCGCCAGGGCGCGTCCGCCGGCGTGTCGGCGGCGAGCGCGAGCCACATGTCGTAGGCCTCCCGCACCTCGCCGGCCTGCGCGCGGGCCAGCGCCATATGGAAGAGCGCCGCCGGGTCCTGCGGCCGCGCGCCGAGGACCTGGCGGAAGATGCCGGTAGCCTCGGGCACCACCACGCCGTCGTTGGCCCAGACAATCGCCTCCCCCAGCATCCCCAGCACGTCCGGATCGCCGCCGGATAACGCGGCCGCTTGCCGAAGCGCGTCGGCCGCCTCGCCGTAGCGTTGCAGCACCACGTAGGAGCGGCCGAGCAGGAGCCAGCCTTCGAGATCGTCCGGGTTCGCCGCGAGCCGCGCCGCGAGCCGCTCGACCGGCTCGCCGAAGGCCGCGTCCACCGCCGGTGGCTCGACCGGCCGCTCGATCTCCGCGAAGGGGCGGCCGGGCAAACCCGGCTTGCCGAGGCTCGCATAGACGCCGGCCGCGAACGCCGGGACGCAGAGCCCGAGCACGATAGCCGCCGCCCACCGCCACCGGTGCGCGCGCGACCCGGTGTCCACCGGACCGGGTGCTTGCGCCGCTTCCGCCGCCTGCGCCGCCTCCCGCGCCCGCGCCGCGCGCAGCATGCGCCGCTCGATCTCGGTGCGGGCTGCCTCGATCTGCTCCTCGCTGACCAGCCCGCGGGCGCGGTCGCTCTCCAGCTCGCGAAGCTGGTCGCGATAGACGGTGAGGTCGTAGTCCGCCCGCGACGCTTCCCGCCGGTGCCGGCGCAGCACCGGGATCAGCACCGCCGCGACGGCGAGCGCCGTCAGCAATGCGGCGACAAGCGCGAAGATCATCGGCTGCCCGGTCAGGCGTCGTCGTCGAGAAGCGCGTCGAGCCGCCGCCTCTCCTCGGCGGAGAGCGGCGCCGCCCCCGCTTCGCGCGCACCGGCCCTCGCGCGCCGCAACAGGGCGAAAGCGATGCCGGCGCCGATAACGAAGACGGCAGCGGGGCCGAACCAGAGCGCGTAGGTCTCGGGCTTCACCGGCGGGTCCAGCAGCACGTAATCGCCGTAGCGGTCGGTCAGGAACCCCCTTACCGCGTCGTCGCTTTCGCCGGCGGCGAGGCGCTCACGAACGATGGCGCGCATGTCCTGGGCCAGCGCCGCATTGGAAGCGGCGATCGACTGGCCCTGACACACCAGACAGCGGAGTTCCGCATGGAGCGCACGGGCGCGGGCTTCGAGCGCAGGGTCGGCGAGCGGCTCGTCGGGCGTGAAGGCCAGACCGGGACCCGCCGCGAGCCCGAGCCAGAGCGCGCACGTTGCCCCGAGCAGCGCCCGCCGCGCGGCCCGAATTGTGGCGCTCATCCGCGCAGGTCCTCGATCAGAGGCAGGATGGTCTCGTCCAGGTCATGCTTCGAGAGGACGCCCACGTGGCGATGGCGGATGCGGCCCGAGCCGTCCACCACAAAGGTCTCGGGTACGCCGTAGACGCCCCACTCGATCCCGGTGCGGCCGTCGAGGTCGGCCCCCATCAGCGTGTAGGGATTGCCGAGCCGGCCCAACCAGCGCGCAGCGTCGTCAGGCGTGTCCTTGTAGTTGATGCCGTAGAGCGGGACCGTGCCGGCCGCGGCAAGCGCCATGAGCAGCGGGTGCTCGACCCGGCAGGGGCCGCACCAGGAGGCGAAGATGTTGACGAGCGCGATCTCGCCCTTGCCGAGATCGGCGGTCGCGAACCCGCCCGCCTCCTCGAACCCCTGGACAGGCGGGAGCGAGAACTCGGGCACCGGCTTGTCGATCAGCGCCGACGGCACCTTGCTGGGCTCGCCGGTCAGCAACTGAACGCCAAGCGCGGCAGCCAGCGCAACGAAGAGAAACACCGGCGCGAGATAGCGCAGCCGGCGGGCGGCGGAGACCGGCTTCTCCTCCGCGTGCTCCTCCACCGGCGCCTGGGTGCTCTCGTCTGTCATGGAACTCAGTCGCCCGTGCCGGCAGCGGCCACAGCGGGCGCCGAATGCCGCCGCCGCTCTGGCGCACCGACCCGGTGGCGGCGGTCGGTCAGCGAGACGACGCCGCCGGCCACCATGGCCAGGGCGCCGATCCAGATCCAGGGCACGAGCGGATTGTGATGAATGCGGATCGCCGTGCCGCCGCCCGGCGCATCCTCACCGACCACGACATAGAGGTCGGAAAGCCAAGTGGTATGAATCGCGGCCTCGGTGGTCCAGGTGTCCTGCACCGGATAGTGGCGACGCTCGGGCAGGAGCAGCGCGACGTCCTCGCCGTCCCGCAGGACCCGGACCTCGCCCTGCCGCGCGACGTAGTTGGGGCCTGGCACGTCGCCGATGCTCCGCAGCTCAAAATCGTAGCCGGCAAGGGCGAGCGACTCGCCCGGCCGCATCGCCTGCTCTCGCTCCACTGCCCAATTGCTGGCGCCGACCGTGCCCACCACCAGCACCGCCACGCCGAAATGGGCAATGGTCATCCCCCAGGCCGCACGCGGCAGGCCGACGGCGCGGCGTGCGCTTTCTCCGAGCGGCACGCGGAAGAGCCGGACGCGCTTCGCGAGCTCCGTCAGCACGCCCGCAACGACCCAGCCGGCAAGTGCCATGCCAAGCACCGCGCCCCAGGGGCCACCGCCGCTCGCTCCGACCCCCGCCGCCACCGCGATGGCTGCGGCGAGCGAGATCGCGAGGCGCGGCAGCACGGCGCCAGGGCCCGCGCGCTTCCACGCCATGAGCGGCCCCGCCGCCATCATCAGGAGGAGCGGAATCATCAGGGGCACGAAGGTCGATTCGAAGAAGGGCGGGCCGACCGAGACCTTCTGGTCCGTGATCGCGTCCAGAATCAACGGATAGAGCGTGCCGATGAAGACCGTGGCGCAACCGACCGCCAGCAGCAGATTGTTGACCAACAGCGAGCCCTCGCGCGAGAGCGGGCGGAACGAGCCGCCGGCCCGCATGCCCGGCGCGCGCCAGGCGTAGAGCATGAGCGAGCCGCCGACCACGATCACCAGGAACACGAGGATGTAGACCCCGCGTGCCGGGTCGGAGGCGAAGCTGTGCACCGAAGTCAGGACGCCGGAGCGCACCAGGAAGGTCCCCAAAAGGCTGAGCGAGAAACCGAGTATCGCCAGCAGAACGGTCCAGCTCTTCAGGCTGTCCCGCTTCTCCGCCACGATCGAAGAGTGCAGCAGCGCGGTCGCCATCAGCCAGGGCATGAAGGAGGCGTTCTCCACCGGGTCCCAGAACCAGTACCCGCCCCAGCCGAGCTCGTAGTAGGCCCACCAGGATCCCAACGCGATGCCGGCGGTCAGCGCGCACCATGAGAGCAGCGTCCACGGCCGGACCCAGCGCGCCCAGGCCGCATTCACACGCCCTTCGATCAGCGCCGCCACGGCGAAGGCGAAGGCTGTCGAAAGCCCGACATAGCCGAGGTAGAGCAGCGGCGGGTGGAAGGCGAGGCCGGGGTCCTGCAGCAGCGGGTTGAGGTCACGCCCGTCGAACGGAGCCGGATCGAGCCTCAGGAAGGGGTTGGAGGTGGCGAGCACGAAGACCAGGAAGCCGAGCCCGATCAGCGCCTGAACAGCCAGCACCCAAGAGCGGAAGGGCGGCGGCAAGTTGCGCCCGAAGACCGCCACGGCGGCACCGTAGACCGCGAGAATCCACACCCAGAGCAGCATCGAGCCTTCGTGATTGCCCCAGGTGCCGGTGAACTTGTAGAGCAGCGGCTTGGCCGAGTGGGAGTTGTCGGCGACCGTCACCACCGAGAAATCGGAGACGACGAAGGCCTGCATCAGGCAGGCGAGCGCCGCCGAGATAAAGACGAACTGCGCAACCGCAGCCGGTCGTGCCAGCGCCATCAAACTACCATCGCGAAGCCGTGCGCCGAGTGGCGCGGCGCAGGCCTGCACCAGCGCCATCGCCAGCGCGAGGACCAGGGCGTAATGGCCGATCTCGGGGATCATTCGGTGCCCTCACCCTTCCAGTTACCGGACTTCTTCAGCGCGTCCGCCACTTCGCGGGGCATGTAGTTTTCGTCGTGCTTGGCGAGCACCTCATCGGCCTCGAACACGCCGCCCTTCAGATAACCTTCAGCTACCACCCCCTGTCCCTCGCGGAACAGGTCGGGCAGAATTCCGCGATAGGTCACGGGCACGGTGTGAGCAAGGTCGGTGATGGTGAAGCGCACCGTGAGCCCATCGTCGCCTCTCACCACGCTCTCTTCCTCCACCAGACCGCCCACCCGAAGCCGCTGCTCAGGCGAAAACTGCCGCTCCTTGATCGTGCTCGGGTCATGGAAGAAGACAAGCGTGTCGTCGAGCGCGGTGAGCACAAGGCCCGCGGCGAGGCCGAGCGCGCCGAGCCCTCCGCCAACAAAGACCAACCGCCAGTGCTTGCGCTTCATGCCGGGGCGTTCTGCTCCCCGTCACTCTCGCCGTCTCCGTCAGCAGCACGCTGTTGGCGGGCAGTCGTCTCGAGAGCCTTGAGCGCCGCCTCCCGCGCGCGCATGGTGCGAATGCTCAGCACGAGGAGCGCGACCATGATTACGGCCGCGGCACCGAAGGCCGGCCACACATAGGCAGCGTAGCCGCCCATTTCGAAGAACGACATTGCCCCGCGCTCACCCGCCGCCGCTGGCACCGCTCAGGGCACCAACCGACAGACTCGTTGTCTAGCAATTATCATAGTGTGGGGGCATCGTTCGCCGACATCAAGACGGCGAACTGTGGGCAGAAGGTGCGACGGCTGACGGCAAGGTGCCTGTTGGTTACACTTGGCTCGCGGCGAAGCGGTCGTTTGGAGGGGCGCGGAATGGCCTATTGGCTCTTGAAATCGGAACCCGGATCCTGGTCGTGGGACGACCAGGTGCGCGATGTCGTCACCGAATGGGATGGCGTGCGCAACCATCAGGCGAACAACAACATGAAGGCCATGAAGCAGGGCGACCGCTGCTTCTTCTACCACTCGGTCAATGCGAAGGAGATTGTCGGCGTCGTCGAGGTCGTCAAGGAGCACTACCCGGATCCAACCGATTCCTCCGGGCGCTTCGGCATGGTCGACGTCAAGGCCGTGGTCCCGGTGGGCCAGCCGGTCTCGCTGAAGCAGATCAAGGAAGACCCGGCTCTCCAGGACATGCATCTCGTGCGCCAATCGCGACTTTCCGTCAGCCCCGTGTCTGCAGCCGAGTGGCGGCGCATCTGCACCCTGGCCGGCATCGCCGCCTGACGCGAAGGCCGTTCCGCTCAGGCACCCTGCCTGCGGGCCGCGCGCGCCACCCGGAGCAGCGCCTGCCAGCAGATCGCCTCGGGCGCGCCGCCGGAAACCTTGCAGTCGCGCTCGGCATGGGTCAGCAGCCCCAGCGCGCGCGCGGCGCGGGCGCTGGGCCAGCGCGTCATCTCCTGGGCGAACGCGGCGCGTTCCCTGGCGAATACGGGCGGTTTGAGGCTGCCCATCGCATCCGCCCGGCTGGCGCCGCCTTCCAGCGCGGCAACCGCGAGATGAAGGCGCGCAAGGCGCCGGGCCGCAGCGCGGAGGATGGTGATCGGCTGGACGCCGCCGTAGAGCGCCCGCGACATCGCCCGGTCCAACCCTTCGCGGTCACCGGATAGAGCCAGCCGCGCGACCGCGTCGGCTGACGCCTCCGCCGCATCGCCGACGCAAGCCTCCGCGACCTCCATCGTGAGCGCGCCGCCCTCGGGCCCCGGATCGCCGAGATAGACTGCGAGCTTCTCGACCCCGCTCTCGATCTGGCGGCGGTCGCTGCCCAGGCGCTCGGCAAGCCAGGCGGCAGTCTCGGATGCCACCTTTATGCCGCGCTTGGCGCAGAGGGCCTCGATCAACCCGGCTGCGTCCTCGGCGCTTTCGTTGTAGCAGGCGATGGCGGCGAGGCTTGCTTCCTGCTCGCAGAGACGCCTGAGGCCCGAACGTGGGGTGAGCGGGCCGGCCTCCGCGATCACCAGACTCTCCGTGGCCGGCAGCGCCAGGCACGAGCGGATCGCGGGAACCACACCCTCGGTCGCCCCGCGCAGGCGGACGGCGCGTCGGCCGCCGATCAGCGAGAGCGCCGCCGCCTCGTCGGCAAGCCTGCCCGGCTCGTCGCGCAGCAGCGCCGGGTCCAGGCTGGTGACGCGAAAGGGGTCGTCCGGGTCCTCCGCGACGGCCTTGATGCATGCCTCGGCGCGGGCCCGCACCAGGCCTTCGTTGGGGCCGTAGATCAGGACCAGCCGGACGTCCGCCGCCGGCGCGGCGCAGAAGCGGTCGGCGCGCGCCGGCGGGATTTTCATGAGGCGTCAGCCACCGGCGCGTGCGATGCCCGGCGCCTCATCGACGGAGATAGAGGAGAATCAACGTCAGAATTTCCTCGCTCAGCACCCGCGCTGCCTCTTCGGCCGCGTCCCGTTCCGCCGTCACGGTGGCGAATCCTGACTCGACCACATTGAAACTGCCCGTCGCCTGCGCGGCGTCGCTGTAGACCACTGCGCCATCCCTATCGGCTAGCGAAAACCGGGCACGGAGCGTGAGATTGAACCGGGTCGCATGGTCGTCGCGCTGGATCAGCAGCGGGGTCTTTTCCTGCTCGACCGAGAGGGTCAGACGATAGTCGGGATGGGTCGGCTGCCCCCTCGGGGTGAGGCTGTCGATCAAATGGTTGCGCACGATGTGGCCGACGCGGTCCTTGATCGGCGCGATTTCGATCGCCGCCACGCCGCCGCCACGCGCCTTGCCGGTGCGGGCGCCATAGAGAGGCTCGACGGAGCAGGCGCCGAGCAGGACGAGGGAAAGTGCGAGGGCGAGGACGGGTGTCGGCGCGCGCCTCAAGTACGCAACGATGCGAAAGAACGGCCGATCAGGTGACGACATTCACGATCCGCCCGGGCACGACGATCACCTTGCGCACTTCCCGGCCGGCAAGCGCCCGGCGCACGCCGCCGTCCGCCATCGCCGCGATTTCCGCCTCCGCCTTGTCATGACCCGCCGGAAGCGAGATGGTCGCGCGCTTCCGGCCGTCCACCTGCACGGCGATGACCACGACGTCGTCGGCAAGCAGGGCAGGCTCCGCCTCGGGCCACGGCTCGCGCGCGAGCCAGCCGTCGTGACCGAGGCGGCGCCACGCTTCCTCGGCCAAGTGCGGAACCACCGGGCCAAGCAGACGTATGGCCGTCTCCAGCCCCTCCCGCATCACGTAGCCTGCACCGGGCGCGTCCTCGATAGCGGAGAGCGCATTGGTCAGCTCCCGTACCCGCGCCACCGCCCGGTTGAAGCGAAATCGCTCCAGATCGTCGGTCACGCCGGCGATGGTCTTGTGGATCGTCCGGCGCAGATCGCGCAGTGGGGCGGGCAGCGCTTTGAGGTCAGGCGGCGATGCCTCGCAGGGCGGCAGGGAAACGGGCGGCGACGAGACCAGGCGCCAGAGCGTCGCGACATAGCGCCAGGCGCCCTTGACGCCGGTATCGGTCCACTCCAGGTCGCGCTCGGGCGGGCTGTCGGAAAGCATGAAGAGCCGGGCCGTGTCGGCGCCGTAGGCCTCGATAATCGCTTCGGGATCGACGGTGTTGCGCTTCGACTTGCTCATCGCCTCCGACCGGCCGATGGCGATCGGGCGCCCGTCTTCCCTGGTCACCAGGTTGCCCGAGCAGGTCTCGATCTGGTCGGGGTAGTACCAGCGCCCGTCGGCGTCGCGGTAGGTCTCGTGGCACACCATGCCCTGGGTAAAGAGGCCGGCGAAGGGCTCGTCGATCGTCACGTATCCACAGCGCTTGAGCGCCTTGGTGAAGAAGCGAGAATAGAGCAGGTGCAGCACCGCGTGCTCGATGCCGCCGATGTACTGGTCGACCGGCAGCCAGGGCGCGACGTCGTCCTCCGGCAGCGGCTCGTCGGCGCGGGCCGCGCAGAAGCGCGCAAAGTACCAGGAGGAATCCACGAACGTGTCCATCGTGTCGGTGTCCCGCTCAGCAGCGGCACCGCAGCGCGGGCACGTGGTGTGTTTCCAGGTGGGATGGCGATCCAGGGGATTGCCCGGTGTATCGAAGGTCACATCCTCCGGCAGGCGCACCGGCAGCGTTTCGCGCGGCACCGGCATCACGCCGCACGACGCGCAATGGACCACGGGAATCGGGCAGCCCCAATAGCGCTGCCGCGAGATGCCCCAGTCGCGGAGCCGATAGCTGACGGCAGAACCGCCGGCGCCGCGTTCCGCAAGCTCCGCGACGGCGCGTGCCTTGGCATTGGCCACCGACAACCCGTTGAGAAACCCGGAATTGATCGCCGTACCGTCGCCGACATAGGCCTCAACGCCGATCTCGACCGAATCTGCATCCTCTCCCGGCGGGCACACCACCGGGATGACGGGCAGGCCCTGGTAGCGGGCGAAGTCGAGGTCGCGCTGGTCGTGGGCGGGACAACCGAAGATTGCGCCGGTGCCGTAGTCCATGAGCACGAAGTTCGCGACATAGAGCGGCAGCGTCCGCTCGGCGTCGAAGGGATGGCGGACCCTGATGCCCGTATCGAAGCCGCGCTTGCCCGCCGCCTCGATATCGCGCTCGCCGATGCCGGCGCTGTTGCACTCGGCAATGAAATCGGCGAGCGCGGAATCCGAAGCGGCAAGCGATGTCGCGAGAGGGTGGTTGGGCGAGAGCGCGCAGAAGGACGCGCCGAAGAGCGTGTCGGGTCGAGTGGTGAAGACCTCCAGCGCCTCGTCACTGCCCTCGATGGGGAAGAGGATGCGGGCTCCCTCCGAGCGGCCGATCCAGTTGCGCTGCATGAGCCGCACCTTGTCAGGCCAGCGCGGCAATGCCTCCAGTGCCTCCAGGAGCTCGTCGGCGAAGCAGGTGATGCGGAAGAACCACTGCGCCAGCCGGCGCTTCTCCACCACCGCGCCCGAGCGCCAGCCGCGCCCGTCCACGACCTGCTCGTTGGCGAGCACCGTGCGATCGACCGGATCCCAGTTGACCCAGGCCTCCTTGCGCTCGACGAACCCGGCCTCGAAGAAGTCGAGGAACAACGCCTGCTGGTGTTGGTAATAGCCAGGGTGGCAGGTTGCGAATTCGCGCTCCCAATCGATCGAGAGCCCCATCATCTGCAACTGCCCGCGCATGGTCGCGATGTTGGCGTAGGTCCACTCGGCAGGGTGGACGCCGCGTTCGAAGGCCGCGTTCTCCGCCGGCAGGCCGAAGGCGTCCCAGCCCATGGGGTGGAGGACATCAAAGCCCCGCGCCCGTTTGTAGCGCGCAACCACATCGCCCATGGTGTAGTTGCGCACATGGCCCATGTGGATGCGGCCCGAAGGGTAGGGGAACATCTCCAGGACGTAGTAGGTCGGGCGCCCGTCGCTGCGCTCCGCCCGGAACAGGCCCGCGTCCTCCCAGGCGGCCTGCCACCTGGCCTCGACCGTCTGCGCGTCGTAACGCTCACTCATCGGCAACGCTCGCTCCCTCACTCCGGCCGGCACCGGAGAGCGGCGTCCCTATAGCATGAAGGATGAGCCGGCGCAGCCGAACCGGGCGGCCGATCGTCGGGCGCTGGCCTCTTTGTCAGCCGAGTTGTGCGGTGCGCAGTTGTCTGGCGCGTTCGAGGATCTTGTCTTCGAGGCTGACGGCGGTGTCCGGGTTCGTGGTGCGATCCACCCACTGGCCGTCCCCGCCGCGTTCCTGGCGGAACACGGAGACCTGCACGCCGTCCGCGCGCAGCGTCCTGCCGAGGATGTAGACCGTCAGCTTGAAGCGCTCGTCGGGGCTCTCGGGCGGGGCATACCAATCGGTGATGATCACCCCGCCGAAGGGATCGGCCGAGAGCAGCGGCATGAACGAGATGGTGTCGAGGGTCGCACGCCAGAGAAAGGCATTGACGCCAATGCCGCTGCGGGGCGCCTCGTCTCGACCGCCGCTTCTAAACAGGGTGATGCCGTCTTCGCCGAATAGCTTGCCCTGGATTTTGGACGGACCACCTCGCACGGGATCCGGGCGCGGCGCTTGCAGGTTGCCAGAGTTTTCGCAGCCGGCCGCCGCCAAACCCATAAGGAAGACGACGAGCATCCCTACAACGATATTCGAGCGCCTCATGCCGGCTGTCTCCGTTGAATGTTCATAACCGGTTTTTACCACGAGGCGCGCAAACCCCGCAGCAGAATCGGGCGCAGGCACCGTTGCTCTGAACTCGATCTGGCGTATGTCAGGCGTCGGTGCCGCCCACGGTGATCGGGTCGACCAGCAGCGTGGGTAGGCCGACGCCGACCGGCACGCCCTGGCCGTTCTTGCCGCAGGTGCCAATGCCGGTGTCGAGTGCAAAGTCGTTGCCGATCGCGGTGACACGGGTGAGCACGTCTGGCCCGTTGCCGATCAGGCTCGCGCCCTTGAGCGGCGCGGTCGTCTTGCCGTCCTCGATGAGGTAGGCCTCGGCGGCCGAGAACACGAACTTGCCGGAGGTGATGTCCACCTGGCCGCCGCTGAAGTTCTTGGCGTAGATGCCCTTCCTGACCCGGCCGATGATCTCTTCCGGCTCGTCGGCACCGTCCAGCATGAAGGTGTTTGTCATGCGCGGCATGGGCGAATGCGCGTAACTCTCGCGCCGGCCGTTGCCGGTGGGCTCCATGCCCATGAGGCGCGCGTTCATGCGGTCCTGCAGATAGCCGCGCAGGATGCCGTCCTCGATCAACACGGTGCGGCCGGTGGGCGTGCCCTCGTCGTCCACGGTGAGTGAGCCGCGCCGGTCGTCGATGGTCCCGTCATCCACTACTGTCACACCCGGCGATGCTACCCGCTCGCCAAGGAGGCCGGAGAAGGCGCTGGTCTTCTTGCGGCTGAAGTCGCCTTCGAGGCCGTGGCCGATCGCTTCGTGCAGCAGGATGCCGGGCCAGCCGGGGCCGAGCACCACCGGCATCTCGCCGGCGGGGGTCGCGACCGCTTCGAGATTGACCAAGGCCTGGCGGAGCGCCTCGTCCACCTGTGCCTGCCAGCGCTCGGGCGCGAGGAACTCGTCGTAGACCGCGCGCCCGCCGACCCCTTGCGAGCCGGTCTCCTGCCGCGCGCCATCGCCGACCATGACGGCAACGTTGAGGCGCACGAGGGGGCGCACGTCGCAGGCGCGGCTGCCGTCGGCGCGGATGATCTCCACGGCCTGCCATTCGCCGAGCAGCGAGGCCATGACCTGGCGCACTCTCGGTTCCTTCGCCCGCGCGTAGGCGTCGATCTCCGCCAGCAGCGCCACCTTGTCGTCGAAGGGCGTGCCGTCCAGCGGATTGTCCTCCACATAGAGCGAGCGGTTGGTGCGGGAGGGCGCATCCGCCATGGTCCCGCCATGGCCACGGCGCACTGTACTCACGGTCGCGGACGCCCGCTTCAGCGCCTCCTCGCCGAGCTCGCCGGCGTGGGCATAAGCGGTGGTCTCGCCAGAGACCGCACGCAGGCCGAAACCCTGGCGCGTATCGAAGCTCGCAGTCTTGAGCCGGCCGTCGTCGAAGGCGAAGCTTTCGCTCTGGCAGTACTCGAGGAAGAGCTCGCCATCGTCGGTGCCCTGGAGAGCGTCCGCGACGATCTCCTCGGTGCGAGGCCGGTCGAGGCCGGCTCGATTGAAGAAAATCTCATCGGTGACGGTTTCGCGGCTCATCGGGCTTGTCCTTCGCTCGTCGCGCGCCACCGCGCGCATCGTGTGTCGCACGCCAGCGCGCCCACCATTTGACGCGTCTGGCACACGACATATGGGGCTGCCGGTTCCCGGCGTCCATCCTGAACCCCCCAAGGATCGGCGAGAGCCCCGCCCGCCGTCAATGAGGGGCTTCAAAAACGGCGGGGTGCATGGTAGGACCCTCGCGTCTCGTGCGCAGTGAACGGCGCGCCGATGGCCGTGCCGTTTCGTCTCGTATGTGGGGTCCGGGCCGCCTGAGGTCCATGCCTGCGATCAGCAGGCGTGGCGCCGGGGAAGGCGTCGGTCGGGCGATTTCTGTCGAGCGAGTGGAGGAGTGTAGTGAGGCATCTCGCGAAACTGGGCGCGTTGGTCGCCGGTCTCGGCGGCGCACTCGGCGCTGCCGGAGCGGCAGTGGCGCAGCAGCCGGCCGATTGGGAAGTCGACTTTCAGACCGCCCTCTCGCCCTCCATGGAGCGCATCGTCGATTTCAACCTGATGGTGACGATCATCATCGTCATCATCACGGCCTTCGTATTCGGCCTGATGGCGTGGATCGTGATCCGCTACAACAAGAAGCGTAACCCGACGCCATCCACGACCTCCCACAACACGATGCTCGAAGTGGCCTGGACCGTGGTGCCGGTAATCATCCTGCTGATCATTGCGGTGCCCTCTTTCCGGCTCCTCTACTTCACCGACAGGGTCGAGGATGCCGACATGACGCTCAAGGCCATCGGCCATCAATGGTACTGGTCCTACGAGTATCCCGATCACGGCGACTTCACCTTCGACGCGCTGATGCTGGAAGACGACGAGCTCGAGGAAGGGCAGCCTCGCCTGCTCGCGACCGACGAGGCGGTGGTGCTGCCGGTGGGCGCCAAGATCAGGCTGCTGACGACGGCCGACGACGTGATTCACTCCTGGGCGATACCGGCGCTCGGGGTGAAGATGGATTCGGTGCCCGGCCGGGTGAACGAGACCTGGTTCCAGATCAACCGCGAGGGCACCTACTACGGGCAATGCTCGGAGCTCTGCGGCACGTTGCACGGCTTCATGCCCATCATGATCGAGGCGGTGTCGCAGGAGGACTTCGACGCCTGGGTCGTAGAAGCGCAGGAAGAGTTCGCAGCGGCGGACGACACCCCGACCGAACTTGCCGCGCTCGACGCCAGCGCGCCGCTGGCGCGCTGAGGAAGGAGAGAGTCCATGGCGGACCACGCCCACGCCCACGCAGCGCACGACCACATGCCGCGGGGCATCACGCGGTGGCTCTACTCCACCAATCACAAAGACATCGGCACGATGTACATCGCCTACGCGCTGGTGTTCGGCATCATCGGCGCGGTGCTCTCCATCTTCATGCGGATGGAGTTGGCCGAGCCGGGCATGCAGATCTTTGCCGATTCTCACACCTTCAACGTCTTCGTGACCGGCCACGGGCTGATCATGGTGTTCTTCATGATCATGCCGGCCTTCATCGGCGGCTTCGGCAACTGGTTCGTGCCGTTGATGATCGGAGCGCCGGACATGGCGTTCCCGCGCATGAACAACATCAGCTTCTGGCTGCTGGTGCCGTCCGGCGCCCTCCTTGTGACCTCGATGTTCGTGGACGGGGGGCCTGGACCGGGCGTTGGAGCGGGCTGGACGGTCTACGCGCCCTTATCGACCTCGGGCCACGCGGGCCCGGCCATGGACCTCGGCATCTTCGCGCTGCATCTCGCGGGCGCGTCGTCGATCCTCGGCGCCATCAATTTCATCACCACGATTCTCAATATGCGCGCACCGGGCATGACGATGCACAAGCTGCCGCTCTTCGTCTGGTCGGTGCTGGTGACCGCCTTCCTGCTGCTGCTCTCGCTGCCGGTGCTGGCGGGCGCCATCACGATGCTGCTGACCGATCGCAACTTCGGCACCGCCTTCTTCGACGCGGCCGGCGGCGGCGACCCGATCCTCTACCAGCATCTCTTCTGGTTCTTCGGGCACCCGGAGGTCTACATCCTGATCCTGCCGGCCTTCGGCATCGTGAGCCACATCGTCTCCACCTTCTCCAACAAGCCGGTCTTCGGCTATCTCGGCATGGCCTACGCCATGGTCGCGATCGGCTTCATCGGCTTCGTCGTGTGGGCGCACCACATGTTCACGGTAGGCATGGACGTCGACACGCGCGCCTATTTCATCGGTGCGACGATGGTCATCGCCGTGCCGACGGGTATCAAGATCTTCAGCTGGATCGCCACCATGTGGGGCGGCTCGATCGAGTTCAAGACGCCCATGCTGTGGGCCTTCGGCTTCATCTTCCTGTTTACCGTCGGCGGCGTGACCGGCGTCGTGCTCGCCAACGCGGGTCTCGATAACGCACTGCACGACACCTATTACGTGGTCGGGCACTTCCACTATGTGCTTTCGCTCGGCGCCGTGTTCATGGCCTTCGGCGCCTTCTACTACTGGATCGGCAAGATGTGCGGCCGGCAGTATCCAGAGACGCTCGGCAAGATCCACTTCTGGATCACCTTCGTCGGCGTGAACCTCACCTTCTTCCCGATGCACTTCTCCGGCGTCTCGGGCATGCCGCGCCGCATCCCCGACTATCCGGATGCCTACGCCGGCTGGAACATGATCTCCTCGATCGGCTCCTACATCTCGGCGGCCGGGCTGATCCTGTTCATCTACATCCTCATCTACACGCTGTTCCGGGGTAAGCCCTGTGCCGCCAACCCCTGGGGCGAGGGTGCGCGCACTCTGGAATGGACGGTGCCTTCGCCGGCGCCCTTCCACACCCATGAGGAGCTGCCCCGCGTCCGCTAGGCCGGAGCGGGGGCCAGCGCAATGAGTGAGCCGGCGGCAAGGGTGGCGGTCGCGGAAAGCGCGGCGCCGGTCGCGCTCGCCGATACCTTCGCGCTGCTGAAGCCGCGAGTGATGTCACTCGTGGTCTTCACCGGCGCGGTCGGGCTCGTCATCGCACCCGGCACCATTCATCCGGTGATCGCGGCGGTGGCGGTGCTCTGCATCGCGATCGGCGCCGGCGGCTCGGCGGCCATCAACATGTGGTACGACCGCGACATCGACGCCGTGATGACGCGCACCCGGGAGCGGCCGGTCCCGGCCGGGCGGGTCGAGCCGGGCGCTGCACTCGGCCTCGGCATCGTGCTCTCGGTTGGATCGACGGCGCTGATGGGGCTCGCGGTCAACTGGGTCGCGGCCGGCCTGCTCGCCTTCACGATTTTCTTCTACGTCTGTGTCTACACGATGTGGCTGAAGCGGCGCACGCCGCAGAACATCGTGATCGGCGGTGCAGCCGGCGCCTTCCCGCCGATGATCGGCTGGGCGGCAGTGACCGGCGGAATCGACCTCACGGCGGTCGCGCTCTTCGGGATCATTTTCCTCTGGACCCCGCCGCATTTCTGGGCGCTGGCGCTGGTTCGCTCGTCGGATTACGAGGCCGCAGACGTGCCGATGCTGCCAGTAGTCGCGGGCGATCGCAGCACCCGGCATCAGATCGTGGCCTACACGCTGCTTCTCGTGCCCGTGAGCCTTGCGCCCTGCGCGACCGGGGCTGCCGGCGCGGTCTACGGCATCGGCGCGCTGGTGGCTGGCGTCCTGCTCGCGGCCGGCGCCTTCCGTGTCCTCGTTGACCACAGCCCGGCCGCAGCGAAGCGGCTCTTCGGCACGTCGATCATCTACCTCTTCGCGCTCTTTGCGCTCCTGCTCGCCGATTACGCATGGCCGGTTCCGGTCCTGCCATGAGTGATGGCGTCATGAAAGACCGGGACAGTGAGCGCCGGCGCAAGATTCGCAACTTCGCCCTCGGGGGCGCGCTGCTTGCGCTCGCGATCCTCTTCTACCTGATCACCATCGTCAGGATGGGGGGCGAGTAGGATGGCAGCCGACATGCCAGACGCCCCCGGCAAGCGCGCGAGTCGCCGTCGCGCGGCGACCGCGCTCATCCTGGGCGGCGTCGTGTGCGGCATGGTGGGCCTCGCCTTCGGCGCGGTGCCGCTCTACAAGCTTTTCTGCCAGGTCACCGGCTTCGGCGGCACCACCCAGGTGGCGGAGGAAGCGCCGGTCACGGTCGGCGAGCGGGTGGTCACCGTCCGCTTCAACGCGGACACGGCGCGCGACCTGCCGTGGCATTTCAAGCCCGAGCAGCGCGAAATCAAGGTGCGCGTCGGCGAGATGGCGATGGCGTTCTACAACGCCGTCAACCAGTCCGACCGCGCGCTCATCGGCACCTCGACCTTCAACGTGACGCCGGTGAAGGCCGGCGCCTACTTCAACAAGATCGAGTGCTTCTGCTTCGAGGAGCAGACGCTGGCGCCGGGCGAGCGCGCCGACTTTCCGGTGTCCTTCTTCGTGGACCCCGACATCGTCGAGGATCGCAGGCTCGACGACGTGACCACGATCACCTTGTCCTACACGTTCTTCGCGCGCGGAGAGGGCGTGACGGAAGCCGCGCTGATCGACGATTCGGCCGGCGACCTAAGCCCCGACGCGGCGGGCCCCAGACCAGGGAGCGAGTCTAGTTATGGCGGATAGCGCACACGGGACCGCGAACCACGAGTACCACATGGTGAGGCCGAGCCCGTGGCCGGTCATCGGCGCCTTGGGCGGCGGCGGCCTGGGGCTCGGCGGCGTGGTCATCTTCATGCACACCGGCCAGATCTGGTTGATGACCATCGGCGGGATCGTGGTGCTGTTCACCATGTACTTCTGGTGGCGGGACGTGATCCGCGAGGCGCTGGTCGAGAACGAGCACACGCAGGTGGTTCAGCGCGGGCTCCGCTTCGGCATGGTGCTCTTCATCGCGTCCGAGGTGATGTTCTTCGCGGCGTTCTTCTGGGCGTTCTTCAATGCCTCGATCATGCCGCCCGACGTCATCGCCAATACGTGGCCACCGCCGGGAGTCGAGACCATCCCCGCGTGGCGGCTTCCCTTCGTGAACACGCTGCTGTTGCTGACCTCCGGCGCCACCGTGACCTGGGCCCATCACGCGCTCCGCCACGGCAACCAGCAGCAACTGGTTTACGGGCTCGCGCTCACCGTGGCGCTCGGCGTCGCCTTCATCGGCGTCCAGGGCTACGAGTACGCTCACGCGGCCTTCGGCTTCCGCGATGGCATCTACCCCTCCACCTTCTACATGGCGACGGGCTTCCACGGCTTCCACGTCACCGTCGGCGCCATCTTCCTGGCGGTCTGCCTCTACCGGGCGCTGAAAAAGCAGTTCAAGCCGGACCAGCATATCGGGCTCGAGGCCGCGGCGTGGTACTGGCACTTCGTCGACGTGGTGTGGCTGTTCCTGTTCATCTGGATCTACTGGTGGGGCGGTTGATCGAGACGACATGGCGGATGGGACCTACTATCCGCCGGTCTCGGTCCTGAAGGCCGGCCTGCTCTTCCGCTGCCCCCGGTGCGGACGCGGCAAGCTGTTCAGGGGCTACCTGCGGGTCGCCAAACGCTGCGGTACGTGCCAGTTCGAGCTTTCGCGGCATGACAGCGCCGACGGACCGGCCGTCTTCGTGATGTTCATCGTCGGCGGGGTGGTCGTCGCGCTCGCGTTCTGGCTGGAGTTCACCCACGCGCCGCCCTACTGGCTCCACGCGGTCCTCTGGCTCCCTGCGATCACCATTCTGAGCCTTGGTCTGCTGCGGCCTGCCAAGGCGCTCCTGATCGCGCTCCAGTACAGGCACAGAGCGGCAGGCTTTGGCGAAGACTGACGGCGCCCGGCCGCGAGTGAGCAGCGAGCGCGCCCGGCGCCGGGCGACCTGGTTCGCGATTCCGGCCATCATGATCCTCCTCGCGC
The DNA here is from genome assembly GCA_965207055.1 of Alphaproteobacteria bacterium. Classification (GTDB taxonomy): domain Bacteria; phylum Pseudomonadota; class Alphaproteobacteria; order UBA828; family UBA828; genus WTGU01. The sequence continues at coordinate 922,063 of CBDBLP010000003.1, forward strand.
TCGGCTCCTGGCAGGTGCATCGCCTGATGTGGAAGACCGAGCTCAACGACGAGCGCCGCGCCCAATTCCAGGCTGAGGCGGTGATGCTGCCCGCCGAGCTCGACGATCCGGCGCCCTTCGCCTATCGCCGGGTCTGGCTGGAAGGGCAGTTCCGCCACGAGGCGGAGATGTTCCTCGCCGCGCGCACCTTCGACCGCCGGGTGGGCTACCAGATCATCACACCCTTCGAGCGCGCCGACGGCCCGGCGGTGCTGGTCAACCGCGGCTGGGTGCCGCTGGACAACAAGGAGCCCGAGACCCGGCTCGGGGGTCAGATCCAGGGCACGTATCGCCTCGAAGGCGTCGTCGTGCCCGGCGGGCGCACCGGCTGGTTCACGCCCGACAACGAGCCCGAGAACAACATCTGGTTCTGGACCGATACGGAAGCTCTCGCGGCCGAGGCGGGCATTCCCGCGCCGTCCTATCTGGTCGACGCCGGCTCCGCCCCCAACCCGGGCGGCCTGCCCATCGGTGGGCAGACCAAGATCGAGCTGCGCAGCCAGCACATGCAGTACATCGTGATCTGGTACGCGCTCGCGATCAGCCTGGCCGTGATCTATGCGATCTACATGCGCGGAAGCCGCCGCTCGGACGAGGACGAGGCGTGAGCGCCTACGGTACGCTGGAGGCCCGCTTCCGCCGCCTCGGCCTGCTCGGTGGCGCGGCCTCGATGCTGCATTGGGACTGGGCGACGATGATGCCGCCGGGCGGCGCCGAGCCGCGTGCGGCGCAACTCGCCGAGCTCGCGCTGATCCGCCACGAGCTGCTGACCGATGCCCGCGTTTGCGACCTGCTGGATGAGGCAGAGGCCGAGGCGGACAGCTTGGACGACTGGCAGCGGACCAATCTGACGCGAATGTGGCGTCGCTGGCGCGAGGCGGCGGCGCTGCCGGCGGACCTGGTGCAGGCGCTGAGCGAGGCGTCGTCGCACTGCGAGATGGTGTGGCGGGAGGCCCGGTCCGCGAGCGACTTCCCGGCTTTCGCAGCAGCATTCGCGCCGCTGCTCGGGCTCGTGCGCGAGAAAGCGGCGGCGCTGGGCGAGGCGCTCGACTGCGCGCCCTATGACGGGTTGATCGATTCCCACGAGCCGGGGCTGAGCTGTGCCACCATAGACCCGCTCTTCGACGACCTTGCGCGCTTCCTCCCCGAGTTCCTCGGCCGCGTGCGCGAGGCACAGGCGGGCGCGGACGCGCCGCCGCCGGTGAGCGCACCCACGGACGCGCAGCAGGCGCTCGCCAAGCGCCTGATGACGGCGCTGGGCTTCGACTTCGACCACGGGCGCCTCGACGTCAGCCTCCATCCCTTCTGCGGCGGCAGCGCCGGCGACATCCGCATCACCACCCGCTACGACGAGGCGGACGTTCTTTCCGGCCTCATGGGCGTGCTGCACGAGACCGGCCATGCGCTCTACGAGGCAGGCCTGCCGAAGGAATGGCGATACCAGCCGGTGGGCCAGGCAGGCGGCATGGCGCTGCACGAGAGCCAGTCGCTGCTGATCGAGATGCAGGCCTGCCGCAGCCAGCACTTCATGCGCTTCCTCGCCCCGCTGCTCGGTCAACATCTCAATGGCGGCGACTCTGCCGACGCGGAGGCGCTCTACCGGCAGGCGATCCGCGTGGAGCCGGGCACCATCAGGGTGGACGCCGACGAGGTGACTTACCCCGCCCACATCATGCTCCGCTACCGGCTGGAGCGTGCCTTGATTGCGGACGATCTGGCTTGTGACGATATCCCCGGCGCCTGGGCCGACATCCACGATGCCCTTCTGGGGCTCAGGCCGGAAAACGACGCCCAGGGCTGCCTGCAGGACATTCACTGGTCTGTGGGCGAGCTGGGCTACTTCCCGAGCTACACCATCGGGGCCTTGATGGCGGCGCAGTTCTTCGATGCGGCGGTGCGTGAAGTGCCGGCGCTGTGGCCGGCTATCGAGCACGGCGATTTCTCGCCCCTGTTCGGGTGGCTCCGGCCCAATGTTCACGGCCTCGCGTCCCGCTACGAGGGCCCGGTCCTGCTAGAACGCGCCACCGGCGCGCCGCTCGGCACCGGGGTCTTCAAGGCCCACCTGCAGCGGCGCTACCTCAACTGAGCCTCGCCAACGCCGGTTTCCAGGCCTGGCGAGTTGACGCTCGCCGGGGAGCGCTCTAGTGTTTCGGACGCGGGTGGGGGATGGAATTTTTGTAGCCCGCAGCAATAACAACAGCGTCTTTTTCATGTCGGAGTTGAAGAAGGCGAGCGACCGGCTTGAGCAGGCCGTGGACCGGCTCGACAAGGCGCTCGCAAACGGACAGCTACCGGAAGAGGACGCGCACGCGCCAGCATTGGCGAGCGCGATTTCCGCCGTCGAGCGGGAACGAGACGGGCTGCGCGCCGATCTCGAGAACCTCAGAGTAGAGCGGGCGCGGCTTGCAAGGGCGGTGACGGACGCCAGGGAACGCCAGGCCACCACACGTCAGGCCAACGAAGCGGTGGCCGAGCGGCTCGACGACGCGATCGGGTCGCTCCGCGCAATTCTGGGGGTCTAGATGGGCGAGGTTGCGGTCACCATCGGCGGGCGGCGCTATCCGGTTTCCTGCGACGACGGCCAGGAAGAGCATGTCGCCAAGCTCGCAGCCTACGTCGATCGCCGAGCGCAGGAACTGGTGGAAACCGTGGGCCGGGTCGGCGAAGTCCGCCTCCTGCTCATGGCCAGCCTCGTCGTCGCCGACGAGCTGGCCGACGCCTACGACGAGCTTGACCGGCTGCAATCGCAGGCGAGGATCGCCGAGCGCAGGGCCCGCGTCGACGCCGAGACGGCGCTCGAGGCCAAGTTCGCGCCGCTCGTGGGCGCCCTCGCCGAGCGGATCGAGAACATTGCCGGACGACTAGAGAAAGATTAGATTTCCTTCCGGACGGTTACTGCCGGATTAGTCGCACCGACTGTTTCCCGCGGTCAATTTTCGCTTCTCGGGAGCTGTCCCTGCTGAGGCTGCGGTCTTGGCAATACGGCGCCCACCTGGTCTCTTCGGCCTGGAGGAAGCTCTGGGTGCGACGGTTCAGGTGGTGCCGTCCTTTTCCTTTCGCAGGAACCGGCCGTGTCTCACAGCGCTGCCATCCACGACCGCAAGCAGGCGCTGCGCGAGTATGCGCTGGCGCGGCGCAGGTCCGCGCGGCGGGCCGCGGGGCCGGGCGCGGGCGTGAGGGCCGCCAACCACTACCTGGCCGCGGTTGCCACGCCTGCGGGCGCGGTGATTTCCGGCTATTGGGCGATCCGGGACGAGATCGACGCCATGCCCCTCCTGGCGCGGCTTGTCGGCGCCGGCTTCATCTGCTGCCTGCCTGCCGTGGTCGGCAAGGGCGAGGCGCTCCAGTTTCGCATCTGGACGCCGGGCGCCGCGCTCTCGCGCGGGCCCTTCCGCATTCCCGAACCTGCGGAGGACGCCGCGCCAGCCCAGCCGACTCACCTGCTGGTGCCGCTGCTGGCCTACGACCGGGATGGTTACCGCCTGGGCTACGGCGGCGGCTACTACGACCGCTCCCTGCGTGCGATGCGCCAAACGCGCCCGATCGTCGCCGTGGGCCTCGCCTATACCGAGCAGCTCATGCAGGGCCTGCCGCGCGAAGAGCATGACGAGCCGCTGGACTGGATCGTGACCGAGAGGGGCGCCATGCCAATCGCTCCGCGCGCGGCCTGATCGAGAGCGCGAGGGGAGCGGCACGATGCGTATCCTGTTCTGTGGCGATGTCGTCGGCCGCCCTGGCCGAGACATCCTGACGGAACACCTGCCGGGCTTGCGCGAGGAGCTCGCCCTCGACCTGGTGATCGTGAACGGCGAGAACGCCGCAGGCGGCTTCGGCATCACGGCGGAGATTTGCCGCGGCCTCTATCAGGTGGGCGCCGACGTGATCACCCTCGGCAACCACGCCTGGGACCAGCGCGGAACCGAGAGCTACATCGAGACCGACCGGCGGCTGGTCCGCGCCCGCAACTACCCGAAGGGCACGCCCGGCAGCGCCGGCGCGCTGCTGCGTACGCGGGACGGCCGCTCGGTCTTCGTCTTCCAGGTGCTCACGCAGCTCTTCATGGATCCGATCGGCGAACCCTTCGCCTGCGTCGAGGAGACGTTGCAGGAGCACCGGCTTGGGCAGTCGGTGGATGCGATCGTGCTCGACATCCACGGCGAGGCGACGAGCGAGAAGCAGGCGCTCGCGTACCTCGCCGACGGCCGGGTGTCGCTGGCGGCGGGCACCCACACCCACGTGCCGACCGCCGATCACCGCATCCTGCCCGAGGGGACGGCCTACATCTCGGACGTCGGCATGTGCGGCGGTTACGAATCGATCATCGGGCTCGCCGTCGATGCGCCCCTCGCCCGCTTCACGCGCAAGCGCCCCGGCCCCCGGGCGGCGCCCGCCGAGGGCGAGGCAACCCTTTGCGCCGTCCTGGTCGAGACCGACGACGACACCGGGCTTGCCCGCCACGTCGGCGTTCTGCGGCGAGGCGGCGTGCTTCACCCCTCCTCGCCGATGTGAGGAAGCGCCACAGACTCATGGAGTCAACGCTCCTACGGCAGACTTGATCGAGGGTCGTCGCGGCAATACCATATTTTGGTACGCGAGACGGGGGCATCCACATGGCGCGCAATACGTCGGTCTCTCTTGGAAACCACTTCGTGGGCTTCATAGATGAACGCGTCGCATCGGGACGCTACAACTCGGCCAGCGACGTGATCCGTGCCGGATTGCGATTGCTCGAAGAGCATGAAACCAGAGTGGAGGCTTTGCGCGAAGCCCTGATCGAGGGCGAGCGATCTGGATCCGCCCGCCCCTTCGATTTTGACGAGTTCATCGACCGCAAGAAGTCCGCCTGAACGACGTGGCCGGATTCGCGTTCTCACCGGCAGCTCAGGCCGATCTCGAAGAGATTTGGGATTATACGGTCAGGCGATGGGGCGAGGCGCAAGCCGAGCGATATGCGCGGGACATCCAGGCGGCGTGTGAAGCGCGGAGCCGTGGCACCCTGGTCGGTCTATCGGCCGAAGACATTCGGGCCGGATACAGGAAGATCGGGGTGGGCTCCCACGTCATGTACTTCCGTGAGCGCGAGGGCACGCTTGAAATCGTGCGCATCCTGCACCGGCGCATGGACGTTGCCCGGCACATATAGGGCAACGTCGCGACTCTCGGAATGAGGTGTTAGAGCGTAAGCGTTTCACACGGAAACGCTCTGATTCATTGTCGCTCACGGCAGCCGGCCTGCGGCCGGCGCCTGCGCGGGCGCGGCCTGTCGCGCGTCCATCAAAGACGGACGCGCTCTAGCCGGCGCTTGCCCTCTGCATGGGCGCGGGCTGGGCCGCGAAGTGGGGCACCACGTCGCGGGCGAAGCGCTCCCACATCTCGTGGCGATAGGCGCGCGGCATGCCGTAGGTCACGTTCTGCAGGATGAAGTGGTCGAATCCCAGGTCGACATAGGCCTGGAGCTTCTCGCACACGGTCTCGGCCCGGCCGACGAGCTGCAGGTCGAGCCACGGCCCCAGATTGTCGGGATTGGTCAGCTTCTTGGAGGTGGCCATGAACTTGCTGAAGGCCTTGAACTCTGCCAGCTCCTTCCAGGGGTCGGCGTCGGCCTCGTAGTGCTCGACCACCTTCACGAAGTAGCGCGAGAGATGCTCCTTGGCGAGCGCGTCCGCTTCCTCGTCCGTGTCCGCCAGCACCGCGTGGATCAGGATCGGCCGGCTGACGTCGGTGGAGCCGCCGCGCTGGCGGGTCACTTCGTCCCAGCGCGCGAAGTCGTTTCCGTGGAAATGCATCGGGAAGTTGGAGACCCGGATCATGGGGAGGTCGAGCTCGGCCATGATGCCGGCGCTCTCGGGGCTGCTGGTCGCGCCGTAGAGGTTGATGCGCTCCGGCACGGACTTCGGCCTGAGCTCGATCGACCGCTCGATGTTGAAGAACTCGCCGTCATAGGTGAATGAGCCGCCGGCGAGCGCCTTGCCGATGACCTCGCGGCACTCGCGGAAGCGCGCGCGGGTTTCGCTCATGGAAACGCCGAAGGCATCGTATTCGAGGCGCGCGAGGCCGCGCCCGAAGCCGATGTGCAGCGTGCCCCGGCTCAGCTGGCTCAGCATGGCGATCTCGCCTGCGAGCCTGAGCGGGCTGTACCAGGGCAGAACCAGGACGCAGGTCCCGAGATCCATGTCGGGATAGCGACCGGCGAGATGGGACAGCATCACCAGCGGGCTTGGCGTCGGGAAGTAGTCGGAGAAGTGGTGCTCGATTACCCAGAACGCGTCGTAGCCGAGTCCGGCGACATGGTCCGCGTCGACCAGGGCCTCGACGTACTGCTCCGAATCGGACGCGCCGGGCTCGCCGACCGCCGAAATGACCGTTCCGAACTTGATCTCGCTCATGGCAACTCGTCCTCGCCGGCAACCCAACCCTACTCGGCGATCCTAGCCGGGAGAGACAAATAAAACAAACGTTTGGTTGGACACTAAGAGACGGGAAGGGGGTGTCAGGGCTCGCCGCCGCCGCGCAGCTTGTAGCGCTGGATCTTGCCGGTCGCGGTCTTGGGCAGCTGATCAACGCAGCGGACCCAGCGCGGATACTTGTAGCGCGCGAGCCCGGCCTTGCAGTGGGCTACCAGCGCCTCGCTCAGGCGCTCGCTCGCGGTGTGACCCTCGGCGAGCACGATCCAGGCCTCGGGCTTGATCAGCCTGTCGTCGTCGGCGCGGCCCACCACGGCGGCTTCGAGCACCGCCGGATGGGCGATCAGGCGGGCCTCGATCTCGACGGGCGAGACCCAGATTCCGCCGACCTTCAGCATGTCGTCGGAACGCCCGCAGCAGACGTAGCAACCGGCCTCGTCGACCGCGTAGGTGTCGCCGGTCCTGAGCCACTCACCGTCGAAGGCCGCCGCAGTGCGCTCGGGCTCGCCCCAGTACTCGGCGATGAGGGAGCGCCCGCGGATCAGCAGGTTGCCGGTCTCGCCCGGCGCCACGTCGCGCCCGTCATCGTCGACCAGGCGCGCCTCGTAACCCGGCACCGGTTGGCCGCTGGTGCCCGGCACCACCGTGCCGGGGCGGTTGGAGATGAAGATGTGCAGGATCTCGGTCGTGCCGATCCCGTCCACGATGTCGAGCCCGGTGGCAGCGCGCCAGCGTTCCAGGATCGCCGCCGGCAGCGGTTCGCCCGCAGAGACGCAAAGACGCACGCTGGCCAGGTCTGGCGATGCGCTTTCCAGCGCCTGAAGCTGCGCGGCGTAGAGCGTCGGCACGCCGTAGTAGATGGTCGGACGAAACGTCTCGATCGTGGCAAACGTGGTTTCCGGCGTCGGCCGGGCGTCGAGGAGCACCGCCGTGCCGCCGGTCCAGAGTGGAAAGGTCATGGCGTTGCCGAGCCCGTAGGCGAAGAAGAGCTTGGCGGCGGAGAAGTGCACGTCCTCCGCCCTGATACCGAGCGTGTCGACCCCGAAATACTGGCTGGTCACCACCATGTCGCGGTGACGGTGAACGCCGCCCTTGGGCCTGCCGGTCGAGCCCGACGTGTAGAGCCAGAAGGCGGGATCGTCGGCGGCAGTCGGCGCCGGCGTCAGCGTATCGGACGCCGCCGCGAGGCGCGCCGCGAAGCTATCGCCCTCGCCCTCGGCGGGCAGTGCGTGCGCCGGCCGCTGCGAGGCCTCAGCCAGCGCGGGCTCGACCTCGCCGGCGAACTCAGGCGACCAGACGATGCAGGCGGCACCCGAGTTCTCGATCACGAAGCGGTAGTCGGCCGCGCGCAGCAGGGTGTTGAGCGGGACAGGCACGAACCCTGCCTTGATCGCGCCCCAGAACAGATAGAAGAACGCGGGGCAGTCCTTCACCACCATCAGCACGCGGTCGCCGGGACCGAGCCCGAGGGCGGCGAGCGCGTTGCCCGCCCGGTTCACGGCGGCGGCGAGTTCTGCATAGGTCACGTCGCCCGCCGCATCGCGGATCGCCACCTTGGCGCTGCGCCCTTCGGCGAGGTGCCGGTCGATGAAGGGCACCGCGACGTTGAAGACGTCGGCGAAGGTCAGCGCGGTCGGCGTCTGCGCCGCATCAACCGCGACGGTGTGATCGTCCATACCGCTTCCCTGCCATCCCGATGTCCTTGTCTGCCCCCGCCGGACACGATCGCCGGATTCGCCTGCGTGGGGCGGCGCAACCGGAGTACCCTATGCCCAAATGCCGGGGCTCGCAGTCTCCATTTCAGGGAGGTGTGCGCGCAAGTCCGGCGCGGGTCGGGATCGCGAGGAGGCGATGGTGACGTGGGATTACATCGTCGTGGGCGCGGGGACGACCGGCAGCGTCGTCGCCAACCGCTTGACGGAGGACGGGCGCAGCCGCGTGCTGGTGCTGGAGGCCGGCGGCTCGGACCGGAGCATCGCCGTCTCGATGCCCGCCGCAGGGCTTGTCCTGGCATTGTCCAATCCGCGCTACGACTGGGGCTTCAAGGCCGAGCCCGATCCGACGCGGGGCGGGCGCGAGGACTACATGCCGCGCGGCAAGGTGCTGGGCGGCACCAGCGCGATCAACGGCATGTCGTACGTGCGCGGTCAACCGGAGGACTACGACGGCTGGGCCGCGCTCGGGTGCGAGGGCTGGGATTTCGAGAGCGTGCTGCCCTACTTCAAGCGCTCGGAGAACAATGAGAACGGCGCAGATGCCTATCACGGCGCGGGCGGCCCGCTCTCGGTCTCCAATATCCGCAGCCTGCACCCGCTTTCGGACGACTATCTCCAGGCCTGCGTCAACCTAGGCATCAAGCGGGTGACCGACATCAACACGCCGCCGCAGGCCGGCGTCGGCTACGTGCCCGCAACGCAGCGCAGGGGGCGGCGGGACAGCACGGGGCGCGCTTACCTCAGGCCGGCGATGCGGCGGCGGAACCTGCAGGTGCTGACTCATGCCCACATCCGGCGCGTGCTCTTCGACGGCAAGCGCGCGACCGGGGTCGAATACATGCGCCGGGAGCGCACCGAGCGGGCGGAGGCGGCGCGCGCGGTGATCATGTGCGCCGGCACGTATGCTTCGCCCCAGCTCCTCATGCTCTCGGGCGTAGGCCCGGCGGCGCACTTGCGCGCGTTCGACATTCCGGTGGTTCACGACCTGCCGGGCGTGGGCGAGAACCTGCACGATCACCCGGGCCTCGCGCAGACCTGCTTTGCCAGCGTGCCGACCTACAACACGCTGATGGGCCCTGTGGGCGCGCTGGTCTACGGCGCACAATGGCTGCTCGCGGGCTCCGGCCCGGCGGCCTCGCCCCACGTCCAGGTCACGGCGTTCCTCCGAGTAGACGGGAGCGGAGGCCGCTCCGACCTTCAGTACATGTTCACGCCCGCCGGCTACGACTTGTCGGCGGACGGGCCGGTCCTCTTCGACCGGCCGGCGGTCACGGGCCTCATCAACCTGCTCCGGCCTTTCTCCCGAGGGCGGGTCGGGCTCCGCTCCGCGGACCCGCTCACGCATTCGACGATTCAGCCCAACCTTTTCGCCGACGAACGCGACCTCGAGCTGCTGCTCGCCGGTGCCAAGCTGCAGCGCAAACTCTTCCAGACCGAGCCGCTCGCCCGCTCCATCGCCGGCGACTACCGCCCTTCCAGCGAGGTGCAGACGGACGACGAGTGGCGCGCCTACCTGCGCGAGAACTCGCTCAGCGGATACCACCCGGTCGGCACCTGCAAGATGGGCCGGGACGAGCTGGCGGTGGTCGATCACCGCCTGCGGGTGCGGGGGCTCGAGAACCTCCTTGTCGCGGACGCCTCGATCATGCCGACCATCGTCAGCGGCAATCCCCTCGCGACCTGCGTCATGATTGGCGAGAAGGTGGCCGAGATGATCCGCAGCTCAGCTTGAGGGCGCGGTACGCTCCAGCCAGGCGTTGGCGGCGTCCTCCATGGTCATGAAGACCGCGTCCAGCCCTTGGAGCGCCTCGATCAGCCGCTCCAGCATCATCATGCGGTGGCCGCGGCCGATCACGAAGGGATGGCAGGTGTAGGTAAGGACGCCCCAGTCCATCGTGCGGGTCATGTACTCGAAGTCGTCCACCCAGTTCTGCAACACGCCGCCCGCCGGCATCAGGCCCTGCATGCTGTAGCGTGCGTTGCGCACGTATTCGAAGTGCGGGTAGTCGTCCAGGGTCCAGCTGATCGGCATCTCGACCAGGCTGGTCTCGGGCCCGAGTTGCATGGGCTCTTCGAGCGCGATCACGTCGCCGGTGCGTGCGAAATAGGGGGTGTAGTCGTTCCCCATCATGCTGCTCTCGTAGAGGAAGCCACGCGAGACCAGCAGGTCGATGGTGTTCTCGCTCAGGTCCCAGGCGGGCGAGCGGTAGCCTCTGGGTTTCTGCCCGCACAGCTTGACGATGGCATCGGTGCCGCGCTGGAGCCCCGCCTCCTCCTCGTCGCGCGACATGGTAACGGGCGTCATGTGGGTCCAGCCGTGATGGCCGATCTCGTGTCCTGCAATTGCGATGCGGATCGACATCTCGGGATAGGTCTCGACGGTGTGGCCGGGGATGAACCAGGTCGACGGAATGTCGTGCTGCTTGAGCAGATCCAGGATGCGATCGGCACCGACCAGGCCGAACTCGCCCCGGCTGATCGGCGTCGGCGAGCGCAGGCCCTGGGCGATGAAGCCCGAGACGGCATCGAAGTCGAAGGTCAGGCAGGCGATGTGCATGTCCACCTCACCCGCAGGCGCATGACGATCGCCTGCCCGGGCGTCAGCCGCTCGGCCGCTTGATTGCCTGGTCGACCTGCTCGCCGCGCGACTGGGCGAGCGCTGCCAGGATGCGCAGGACGACGCAGACCGCGAGCCGCGAGGTCGTGCCGCTCACGTCGAAGATCGGGCAGAGCTCGGAGATTTCGATGACGCTGACGCCGCCGCGGGCGCCGAGCAGGCCGGCGATCCGCATCATCTCTCGCGATTCGATGCCGCCCGGCTCCGCCGCCGTCACGCCCGGCGCCATCGAAGCGTCCATCACATTGAAGTTGAAGCTCACATACTGGGCGTCGGTGCCGTCCCATGCCCGGCCGATGGCTTCCGCCGCCACATCGTCGACGCCGCGCTCCAGGAGCTCGAACATGGGGAAGAAGCGAATACCGCGTTCCCGAGCCAGGTCAATCCAGTCCTTGGGGTTGAGCGAGTTGCGCGCGCCGACGTGGCTCACGTTGTCGCTCGCCAGGTTGGGGAGCTCGGTGATGCGGGAGAGCGCGCAGGTGCTGAGGTTGCTCTCGCCAGCCCAGGTGTCGGCGAGATCCAGGTGAGCACCGAAGTGCAGGTAGCCCATCTTCTTGTCGGTGCCGATGTGATCCGAAAGCGCCTGGGTCGCGGGAATGGAAAGAGAGCGATCGCCGCCGCAGATGATGGGGGTCAGGCCCGCAGCCAGGACTTCTCGCACCGCCTTGTAGATGCGCTGGCGCGAGAGCTCAGGGTTGACCTTGGGCATCTGCACGTCACCGCAGTCGACGCTGCTGCCGTTGAGATCGACCTGATACTCGAACCAGTAGGGGAAGTACTCCTGGGAGGCCAGCCGGAACTCCCGCGGTCCCTCTTCGGAGCCGGGCTTGCCGATATTGCCCTCGTCGAAGGGCACGCCGACGAATGCATAGCGGGCGCTGGCCTCACGCAGCTTCTCCGCCTCCAGCGCGACGTGCTCGGAACGCAGGAAGGTGATCTGCCCCGGGGCGCGGTAGTTGTCGGCCTCGTCGCCTCCCAGAGGCGAGAAGAGGTGTGCGTAGGCCTTGGCGGGGTTCATTCCTCTGTCCCCTTCTCTTCGTGATTCGAGGTCGGTGCGTTCATGGCGCGATCCCCTGCTCCCGGAGCGTTTTGGCCCGGCTGCCGAGGTAGTGGTAAATCATGCAGCAAGCGAGCTTGGTGCTCATCTGGCTCACGTCGAACTGGGGACAGAGCTCGGAAATCTCCAGGACGTCGGCGCCGTAGGTGCCGGCGATGCGGGCGAGCTGGATGGCCTCCCGGGACTTGATGCCGAAGCATTCCGGCGCGGTCGTGCCGGGCATGCAGCTGGCGTCCAGGGAGTCCGTGTCCCAGGAGCAATAGACGGCATCGGTACCCTTCCAGGCGAGCTCGAAAATCTCCCGGGTGCAGCTTTCGACGCCGCGCTCGACCACCTCCATCATGGGGATGAGGCGGACGTCGTTGTCGACGTAGAAGTCGTACCAGTCCTTCGGGTTGAGCCCGTTGCGCGAGCCCATGTGGGCCATGTTGGCGCCGTCGCAGTTGGGCAGATCGAACGCGCGCGCGGGACCCGAGCAGTTGGTGTTGTCGATGCCGCCCCAGTCCGGCGCGGAATCGAGATGGCAATCGATGTGCAGGTAGCCGATCCGGCGCTCCCGGTGGAAATCGGAGAGCGCGCGGGAGCCGGGGATCGGGGCGGAGTGGTCGCCGCCGCAGAAGATGACCTTGGCGCCGCCTTCCAGACATTCGGTGATGTACTGGTGGATGTACTCGTGGGAGAGATCGTTGTTGCCCGGCACGATCGGCACGTCGCCGCAGTCCACTGGCCGGAAGACGCTGACCAGGTCGACGTCGTACTCGAACATGTAGGGAAAATACTGGGTCGAGGCTTCGCGCAGGCCGGCCGGGCCTTGCGAGGTGCCGGCGCGAACCATCTGTCCCTGATCCCAGGGAACGCCGAGGAAGCAGATCTTGGCCCCCATGGCGCGGATCGCATGACGCTCCGGCGGGCAGTAGGGGGCGCCGAGGAAGGTCGCGATCCCGCTCGACTTGAAGGAGCCGTTGTGCAGCTTGGGCGAGCGGATGTGGTCGTCGGCGCCCGCCTGTTGCTTCGGGCCCTGATGCTGGTGGGGCACGAACTCCCAAAGGGAGGTGCGGGATTCGGTCATGAATGGTGGCCCTCTGCGCGACTAGAGCGAGTGCGGCGGGACGCAAGGCACCCAATTCGAGGCCGCCGTCCGCCGACGGAGGCCCCGGGCTGAATAGCACACGCCATTCGCTCGTGCACACGCGCCGCGGCGCACGTGATCCTGCACGTCACCCCGACCGAGGTTCGCTTGATTCCGGCATTGCCTGCCAAGTAACCTGCCCCTTCAACTCCATCAGTTCTTCGATCCCCCGTCAGGACCCTGACGGACCCTTCGTGCGGAGGCGCTCATGTGCTCGGTATGCGGATGCGGCGATGTCAGTGCGGGCGACCAGGGTCATGCTCACGGTGAGCACGCGGGCCACCATCACACCCACACCCACCATCACACCCACGCTGAGTCCGCTGACGGGTACCACCACGCTCACGCTCACGACCACTACGGAGAAGGCGCGGCCGGCCTCTCCGTACCGGGATTCTCCCAGGAGCGCCTCGTCGAGATCGAACGGGACATCCTCTCCCGCAACGATGCGGATGCTGCCGCCAACCGGCGCCGGCTCTCCGAGCAGGGGGTGCTGGCGCTCAACCTGATGTCGAGCCCGGGCGGGGGAAAGACCAGCCTGCTGGTCGAGACCATCAAGGCACTCGAGGGCACGGTGCCGATCGGGGTGGTGGAAGGAGACCAGGAGACCAGCAACGACGCGGAGCGCATCAGAGCGTGCGCCGTGCCGGCGGTGCAGATCAATACCGGCCGGGGCTGCCACCTGGATGCGCACATGGTCGGGCACGCGCTGGATGACTTGCCGCTCGCTTCGGGCGGCGTCGTCTTCATCGAGAACGTGGGCAATCTGGTGTGCCCGGCGGCCTTCGACCTCGGCGAAGCAGCGAAGGTGGTCATCCTTTCGGTCACCGAGGGCGAGGACAAACCGATCAAGTATCCCGACATGTTCGCGGCAGCGGATCTGATGCTACTCAGCAAGACGGATCTCCTGCCGCACGTGGACTTCGACCCGGAGCGGGCGCTCGAGTACGCCCGGAGGGTGAACCCGGCCATTGCCGAGATCCGTCTCTCCGCCCGGAGCGGAGAGGGCATGACGACATGGCTCGACTGGATTCGCGCCCGGGTCCGGGAGGCAGCGACTGCGAAGGGGGCAGACCTAAGTCCTCCCGCGCGTCACGCCCCTGCTCATGCATGAACTGGCTCTCGCCAGAAGCCTCATTGAAATGATCGACGACTACGCGCTCGCACATGGCGCGCGCCGGGTCACGCGGATTCACGTGCGGCTCGGCGTGCTCTCGGCACTGACCCGCGCGCTCCACGTGAGCTTTCGGTCCGCTTCGAGAGGGACGAGCTGCGAGGGAGCGCTGCTCGACATCGAAGAGATTCCGCTCACCGTGCACTGCCGCGTCTGCGATGGCGTGAAGACGCCGAGCGGGCCCTACAACTTCCGCTGCCCCGACTGCGGCCGAGCGACGCCCGAGGTCGTGACCGGCCGCGAGATGCAGCTGGTCTCCATCGTGCTCGGAGAGGGCGACGGCACCGCGCCGCAGGGTGCTGCGAAGCCGGGCGGCTCCGAAGCCGCCGGGGACGATCCTCTTACGCAGGAACGGGCAGCGTCGGCGGTTTAGCCGAGAGAGGGGCCGCCGCGCCCGCGGATCTCCCGTCTAGTTTCGGCGCTCCCGGTTGGGGCTTTCCTCACGCATCATGTGCATGATGTGCCGTTCGAGCTCGGTATATCCGTCGAGGCCGATGATCGCTTCCTTGTCCGGGATTCGCTGGCCGGACTTGAACTGGGTCTTGAGATCCTCGCGGATCCGGCCGGGATGGCGCGTCATGAAGAGGACGCGGTCGGCGAGGAAGATGGCCTCCTCGATGTCGTGCGTCACCATGAGCACCGTCGGCCGCGACGATTCCATGATGATCATGAGGAGCTCTTGCATGCTCCAGCGCGTCTCGGCGTCCAATGCGCCGAAGGGCTCGTCCATGAGCAGGATCGCGGGATCGTTGGCGAGTGTCCGGGCGATCGCCACCCGTTGCTTCATGCCGCCCGAGAGCTGCGAGGGAAAGGCGTTGCGGAACTTCTCGAGCTGCACCAGCTCGATGTAGTGATTCGCCCGCTCGCGGCGCTCCCCCTTGGGCACGCCGTTGAGGCGCATGCCGTACTCCACGTTCTGCTGAACGGTGAGCCAGTCGAACGACGTGTAGGTCTGGAAGATCATACCCCGGTCGCCGCCGGGCCCGGTAATCTCATGGCCGTCGAGCATCAGGGAGCCCTCCGTGGGCTCCTCCAGCCCAGCGACCATGCGAAGCACCGTCGACTTGCCGCAGCCCGAAGGGCCCAGCAGGGCACAGAGCTCGTTTTCCGCGACGTCAAAGGAGACGTCGACCACCGCCTCGATGACGTCGCCGGAGGACGTGGCGAAGGACTTGGAGACATGCGACACCGAGAGCTTCGCGCCCTGTGGCGTTCGCGTGTCTCCAGTCCCCCGCATCACACGCCTGAGGAGCTGTTACTGGCCGTAACCAGACTCGTGAAGCTCGGCCAGCAGTGAGCAGTCGGTCCCTGCTTCGGGCTCGATCACCTCCGACATCTGACCGAACTTGATCCACCAGTCGTTGGTCATGCGCCAATGATCGGCGATCTGGCCATTGGTCTGCCCGAAGGGCGGGTCGCCCGGCGCCGAGCCGCAGAAGCGTGCGGCCTCGATGAAGGAATAGATGTAGAGGCCGCCGTCCTTGCCCGTGCCGTCCTTGCCGATCACGAGCTCCACGTCCTCGAGCGACATCTGCATGCGCCGCGCGATGATCTCGTTCCCCTCGGCGGGATTCTCGCTCCACCACGCGATGGCGTCATAGAGCGCCTTCATCGTCTTCAACGCCACGTCCCGGCGCTCGGCGATGAAGTCGGAGTTTATGAAGAGTGCGTCCGCGATGAGCGCATTCTGGAGCCAGAAGGGCTCACGCGACTGGGCGGCGAGCCGGGTATCCGGACGTGCCTCAAGAACCTGGACACCGAAGGGGTCCCAAAATTCGGCCGCAGCGACGTCGCCGCCGATCATCGCGGCGGCGGCATCGTCCATGATCAGGTTGACGTACTCGACCTGGTCGTAGGCGACGCCGTTCTGCTCCAGCCAGATGGCCATGTAGAGCTGCGCCAGGCCGCCTTCGAGAACCGCGACCTTCTTGCCCACGAGATCCTGAGCGCTCTCGACGCCGGGGCCGACGACGATCTTGTCGGTGCCGTAGGAGATGTTGCCGTAGGCGACCAGCTTGACCGGCATGCCTTCGGCCGTCGCGATGGGTGCGAACTCGATGGTGCTCGACACCACGTCGAGTTGCCCGGCGCTCGCCAATCCGAACGACTGGTAGGGATCCTCGATCGCCTCGTAGCTGATCTCCAGGTCGGGCGCGAGGCCCTTCTCGTCGGCGATGTACCAGAAGCCATAGCCCGGCCACGTGAGCCCGGCGATGCGGACCTGCTCCGCCGCGTCGACGCGGGCCGTGGCCATGCCAAGGACGGCGGTCACGCAGATGGCCGCCGCCAGGCCAAGCCCGAGCGCCTTTGCTCTGCAAGCGATTGTCATGGGTTTCGTTCTCCCTCTTTGCTGTTTACCTCACAGCGTCAACGTTCCCGCTAGTCCAGGTAGCGGAACATCCGCCGGTGGGCGAGCCGGAACAGGTAGTCGAACAACAAGCCCAGCACTCCGATCACGATGATGCTGGCCATGATTTGATCGACATGGAGAAAGCGCTTGGCGCGCATCATCACCGCCCCGATGCCGGTGGTGGCCGCGACGATCTCGGCGATGACGAGATAGGTCCAGCTCACGGCGAGCATCTGGCGCATGGCGACCACGATGTTCGGCATGGCTGCGGGCACGACGACCGTGCGCAGGATCTGCCAGCGGTTGCCGCCGAGTGTCATGGAGGTCTCGATGAGCTCGGCGCGCACCGCCTTTACGTGATCCATGATGATGGTGATGAGGAACCACAGCACGCCTATGAAGAGCAGAGCGATCTTCTGCGTGTCGCCGGTACCGAACCACATCAACAGGAGCGGGATGAAGGAGGGCGCGGGCAGGTATCGCCATGCCGAGACCAGCGGGTTGAAGAAGGCCTCGACCCGGCGAAACGAGCCCATCAGGATGCCGAGCGGCACCGCGACCAGGCAGGCCAGCGAGAAGCTCAGAAAAATGCGGTAGATGCTGATGCCGATGTCGACCACGAAGGAGCCGCCGGCCAGCATCTCGTAGAGTGTGGTGACCACCACGTGCGGCGGCGGCATGAACTTGGCGTTGACCCAGGCCTGGGCAACGGCGATTTCCCAGAGCGCGAAGAAGATCACCCATACGGCCACACCAAGCGAAATCGTGGCCCTGCGCGGGATCGGTCGTTTGAATTCGAGCCAGCGTCGTCTGCGCACCCGGCCTGCTTCCACCGCCTCGTCCTCTTTGCGATGAATGCCGCGGTCGGCTGGACCACGGTCGTTCAACCGCCAAGATTGATTGCCGCCTGCGAGGTTCCCCGCCCGCGCGGCCCGAACACGGCGCCAGAGCCGCCTTCAAGCCATCCCGAAGCACTGGGTCGCTGACCCATCGCGCATCCCTTCGTCGCTCGTCGCACTCAACCCCAACCATCGTTCCCGGTCAAGACTGAGGGGTTATGGGCATTCTCACGCGGTATGCGCTGCACGAGTCTCGGTAGTCGGGGCGGTTTGAGCCTCGTCGTCGCGGGCAGGCACATGCCTGGGACGCTTGCCCGAGGGCGCGCATCCGACCATGCTCCGACCGGTTGGCCGGGACGGGCAGAGAAGAGGGAGGAAGCCGGCATGGCGGACAGGGTCGATCAGGCGTTTCCGGGCGAGGCGGAGATCCTCGAGCGCGCAGCCGATCAATACGAAGCGTCAAACCCCGACTTTCCCATCGATCCAGGCAGGACGGCGCTGCTGGTGATCGACCTTCAGGAGGGGTTCGTCGCCGAGGGCGCACGCATGTGGACGCCGGAAAACCTGCGGATCCTGCCCCGCGTCAAGGCGCTGATCGAGCGCTGCCGCACCCTCGGCATCCCCGTCATCTTCACCGAGCATGCCCACGACGCTACGGGCCGGGACAAGGGATTGATGTGGGACGTGCCGCTCAACCGGCCGATCAAGGACGGGGCGCTCCGGATCGGCGCGGACGACGTGCCCACCTACCACGAGATCGCGCCGGAGCCGGGCGAGAAGGTGATCCAGAAGCACCGCTACAGCGCCTTCTTCGATACGGACCTGCACACTTATCTGCGCGGTTGCGACGTGGACACGGTGATCATCACGGGCTGCATGACGAATTACTGCTGCGGCGCGACCGCGCGGGACGCGTTCTTCCGCGACTACAAGGTCATCTTTGGCAGCGACGTGACCGCGACCGACAACCGGGACCTGCACGAGGCGGAGCTGAAGACGCTCCGGCGGGGCTACGCGCGGGTCATCCCGGCCGACGATATCCTGGGCGAGATCGGCGAGCCCTGAGCGCTGCGGCGGCGATGCAGGGTCTCGCATGCGAAGCCGCGGTGGCGGGGCGTCCTCCCATATCCCGCAATGTCCCGGGCAATCCCGGACTTAATTTGAGGGTGTGATTGCCGCGACCCGCCTCAGCGGTGTGTTCAGGGGCCTCCCGCCTCAAGGTGAACCAGGCATGTCGATGAAACGCGGGCCGATTGCCGACGTGGCCTCTCCCGGCCGAGCGGCTATAGCGGTCGAGCCGGGCAGACCATGATCGTCGGCTCGGCACTCTTCGGCGCTGCCGCTGCGGGCAGCTTTGGCATCGGCGACTTCGCGGCCCGCTTCGTCGGCCGCGCCATCGGCCCGCCGCAGGCGCTGCTCGGCATCATGCTGGTCGGCAGCCTCGGGATCGCCATCTACGTCGTTGCCAGCGGCGAGACGCTGGTCTGGGAACTTTCCGGCCTCTGGCTGCTGGTTCTCAACGGTGTCGCCACCATGTTGGCGACGCTCTTGCTCTTCGACGCCGTCACCCGTGGCCCGGTCTCGCTCGGCTCGCCGATCGCCTCCAGCTATCCGGCATTCGCGGTGCCGATGACGGTCGTCTTCGGCGCGCGGCCGGAGCCCGTCCACTGGGTCGCGATGGCAGCCACGCTCGGCGGCGTCTGGCTGGTGGCGCTTGCGGTCTCCCGCGTGGACAGCGGCGACAAGCCGGACTACGCGCCTGCGGTGCTGCGCCGCGCCGTGCCAACGGCGATCGGCGCCGCGTTCTGCTTTGCTGTCGCCATGCTGGCCGCCGACTACGCAGTCGAGCGTTACGGCCTCCTGATGACCCTGCTGTCGGGGCGGATTGTCGGCGCTGTCGCTCTGGGCGGCGCCTTTCTCTTCATGCGCAGGCTGCCGCGTATGCCGCTCAGCGCGTGGCCGCTGATCCTGCTTATCACCCTGATGGACACCCTCGCCTATGTCCTCCTTTATGCCGGGCTGGCGCTGGAGAACGGCGAGTTCGCGATGGTCACCGGCTCCGCCTACTCGGTGGTGTCGATCCTGCTGGCGCGGGTAATCCTGCGCGAGCCGGTGATGCCGCTTCAGTGGCTGGGCGTCGCCATCGTCATTGCCGGGATCGGCACGCTGTCAGCGACTGGCTGAGTCGGGCAAGAGCGTTTCCCTTTCAAACGGAAACACCCTTGCTCGTTATCGCTCACGGCAGCCGGCCTGCTGCCGGCGCCTCCGCGAGGGCGCCGCAGGAGCGGCGGGCCGCAGTCGCTGCCTGTCGCGCATCCGTCAAAGACCGACGCGCTCAAGTTTCAGATCACCCGCTCGCTCTCGGGATCGACGAGGACGGCGCGGCTCATGTCCACATCGAGCGGGAGCGAATCCCCCGGCTGCTCGGCGGCGGAGCCTTCAAGGCGCACGAGCATCGAGGTCTCGCCCAGGTGGAAGTTGACCAGCGTGTTGGCGCCCATGGGCTCGACGATCTCGACCGTGGTCTCGAGCCGCGCGCAATCGGGCCGGGGCGCCTCGCCCTCGGCCCGGTACATGTGCTCGGGCCTGATGCCGAGCAGCACCGTGCGCCCGCCGTTTTCCCCGTGGCGCGCGGCCCGCTCGGGCGGCAGGGCGAAGGCATTGCCCCCGGCCAGGACCGAGACCGCGCCCTCCGCCGCCTCGATCTGCGCCGGAGCGAAGTTCATCGCCGGCGAGCCGATGAAAGCCGCGACGAAGCGGGTCTGCGGCCGCTCGTAGAGCTCCAGCGGCGGTCCCTCCTGCTCGATCTGGCCGTCGCGCAGCAGCACGATGCGGTCGGCGAGCGTCATCGCCTCGACCTGGTCGTGGGTGACGTAGATCATGGTCCGCCGCATGTCCTGATGCAGCCGCTTGATCTCGGTGCGCATCTCGTCGCGGAGCTGGGCGTCGAGGTTGCTGAGCGGCTCGTCGAAGAGATAGAGCTTCGCGTCCCGCACCAGGGCGCGGCCCATGGCGACGCGCTGACGCTGGCCGCCGGAAAGCTGGCGCGGCTGGCGTTCGAGCAGGTCCGCGATCCCCAACATTGCCGCCGCCCGCTCCACCCGCGGGCGAATCTCGGCATTGGGCGCGTTCCGCATCCTGAGCCCGAAGGCCACGTTCTCGAAGACGGACATGTGCGGGTAGAGCGCGTAGTTCTGAAACACCATCGCCACGTCCCGGTCCTTGGGCCGGACGTCGTTGACCACCGCGCCCTCGATCTCCACCGTGCCCTCGGTCACTTCCTCGAGCCCCGCGATCATGCGGAGCAGCGTGCTCTTGCCGCAGCCGGAGGGCCCCACCAGGACGGTAAACGCGCGGTCGGGAATCTCGATGTCCACCCCGCGCACGGCATGGACCTTGCCGAAACGCTTGTGCACGCCGCGCAACCTGACACCGGCCATCGCGCCTCTCCTACCCCTTGACCGCGCCCATGGTGATGCCGCGCACCAGGAAGCGCTGCAGCGTCGCCACCGCGAAGAACACCGGCAGGGTTCCGAGCACGGAAAGCGCCGCGATCTTCGCCCAGAAGGTCGACTGAGCGCCGTAGTAATGCGTGACCAGCACGGGGAAGGTGAGCACATCCGTGCGGGTCAGGATCAGCGCGAAGACGAACTCGTTCCACGCGAAGATGAACGTGAACACCGCCGTTGCGAAGATGCCGGTGCGCGCCATGGGGAAGACGATCTTGCGCAGTGCCTGCCAGCGCGAGCAGCCGTCGGTGAGCGCGCTCTCCTCCACCTCGACCGGGATGTCCTCGATATAACCGCGCATCATCCAGATCACGTAGGGCAGGTTGAAGGCGATGTAGAGCAGGATCAGCCCGACGTAGCTGTCGATCCAGCCGAACCAGACGAAGAGCAGGAAGATGGGGAAGACGACGACGATGGGCGGGATCATCCGCTGCGAGATGATCCAGATCGCGAGATTCTGCCCGCCGGTCTTGAAGCGCGCGAGGCTGTAGGCGGCGGCGGTGCCGAGCACCATGGCGACGACGGTCGAGACGCTGGCGATGATCAGGCTGTTGTAAATCGCCCAGACGTCACCGTCCTTGAACAGGACCCCGAAGATGCGGAAGTTCGGCTCGTTCGGGAACCAGACCGGCGGGCGGGCGAAGATGTCGCCTGCCGACTTGATCGAGGTGATGAAGAGCCAGTAGACGGGGAATAGGAAGAACACCAGCACCACGAGCGCGATCAGGAAGCGCCAGGCCATGCGCCGGCGCTCGCGGGTGAGCCAGCGCGGCCACCTGCTGGTGGGTACAGGAGCCGTGTCCACCGTCACCGCGCGATCTCCACTCGCTTGAGCGCGAATATGACGATGATCGAGAGCAGGATGATCACCAGAAAGGCGATCGCGCCCGCATAGCTCGTCTCGAATTCCTTGAAGGCCCGGATGTAGGTGTAGATCGAAATCGTCTCGGTCATCGTTCCGGGTCCGCCCTTGGTCATCGCCCAGATGATGTCGAAGATACGGAAGAGATCGAGCGCCCGGATCAGGATGGCGATGATCAGGACCGGCTTGATCACCGGCAGCGTGATCCTGAAGAAGATCTTCCAGAACGAGGCGCCGTCGATCTCGGCCGCCTCGATCAGGCTGCGGTCGACGTTGGAAAGCGCGGCCAGCAGGATCAGAAACATGAACGGCGTCCACTGCCACACTTCGCAGACCAGGATCGCCGGATAGACCCATTCCGGCCGAGAGAGCCAGAGGATCGCCACCGGATCCGACGAGAACCAGCCGATGATCTGGTTGATCGGCCCGTACTGGTTGTCGAACATCAGCCGCCAGGTCGAGCCCGCGACGATCGGCGAAATGACGGTCGGGATGATGAGCAGCGCGACGAAGACCTGCTTGAGCGGCATCTTTTCCAGGAAGAGCTGTGCCATGAGCAGACCCAGCACCAGCTCGATCGGCAGCGCGATCGCCAGGATCAGGAAGGTGTGACCCATCGATTCCCAGAGCCGCGTATCGGAGAAGAGGGCCCCGTAGTGCTTGCCGCCGGACCAGGAGGTGTCCTCGGCCAGCATGGTGATGTCCTGGAAACTGACGATGCCGGTGTAGATCAGCGGGTAGAGGCCGATCAGCAGCAGCACGACGATCGACGGCGCAATGACCAGCCACTTGAAGTGCCGGTCGGCGAAGAGGCTCGCGCGGTGAGTGAAATGCGGGTCCCGGCCCGCCGCGACCGTCATGCGCAGGCTTTCACCGGCGGGTCTTCGCCGGGGTCAGCAACCCTTCCCGCCATGCGGTTTCCGCCCATGCCGG
Source organism: Alphaproteobacteria bacterium (assembly GCA_965207055.1). Classification (GTDB taxonomy): domain Bacteria; phylum Pseudomonadota; class Alphaproteobacteria; order UBA828; family UBA828; genus WTGU01. The sequence continues at coordinate 944,691 of CBDBLP010000003.1, forward strand.
CCCGCCGCGCTCCTTTCACACAGCCTTGAGAGGTAACGGAAACGCCGCCATGGCGCAATGTTGGCCGTGACACCGGGGCGATGCATGATCGACCGTCGGCATGGCGCTCGCTTGCGCGTAAGATGCGCCGGGAATCGGAACGGTGGGGCTCCCGCATGAGCGGGGACCCGACGGGTGAAAGGGAGAGTCAGGGATGAGGCAGGTCGGTTACGCCATGCAATTCAGAGGGTCCGCCGGGCCGCAGGAGGGCAAGGAGAACGAGCTTTGGGCCAAGTCGGGGTCCACCACGAAGAGTCTCTCGACCGCACTGGGCGCGGGCGGGCCCACAGTCTCCATCGACGAGGCGGCATCGCAGCGGGCGTCGTTCACCTCGAACGTGCAGATTCTTGAGGACGGCGAATTCACCGAGGACGGCACCATCGACTTTGGTGAGGCCGGCACGCTGGACTTCAGCACCATCGGAACCGGATGGATGGGGCCGAGCGCGCAAGACGGGCTCACCCATGGCGGGATCAGCTGGAAGATTGATGGCGGCACCGGGCCCCTCGCAGGCGCGACCGGGATCATCACCTCCAACTTCACGGTCTCGGGCGCGGGCGAGGTCGTCGACAACCAGTGGGGCGTGCTCTTCACCAGTGACTGACGCGCCCGCCCGCCGGGGAGCCGATGGCGTAAGCCGCCGCAGCCCCCGGCCCAAAGACGCTGCCACGCTGGTTCTGGTGCGCGACGGCGGGGGCGTGCCCGAGGTCCTGATGGGCCGCCGCCCCCGCCGCCAGGTGTTCATGCCGGACCAATACGTGTTTCCGGGCGGCGGTGTCGAACCCTGCGACCGCTGGGTGCGCCCGGCGACGGAGCTGAGGCCCGCCGTCGCCGCGCGGCTCGCGCGCGCATGCACGCCGGCGCGCGCCCGCTCGCTGGCCGCTGCGGCCGTGCGCGAGACCTTCGAGGAGACCGGACTCGCGCTCGGGGTCGAGGCGCCGTCGGCGAAGGGGAAGCTGCGGCCCGAGTGGCGGGACTTCCACGCGACCGGGCTGGCGCCCGCGCTGGACAGGCTCGACTACATCTACCGCGCGGTGACTCCGCCGGGGCTGCCGCGCCGCTTCAATGCGCGGTTTTTCCTCGCCCGCGCGGACGATGCGTCGGGCACCCTCGACGGCAACGGCGAGCTGCTTGACCTCGGCTGGGTCTCGGTGACCGAGGCCATGACGCTGCCGATCCCCTACATCACCGCCGTTGTGCTCGAAGAGTTGGAGCACATGTACGCCTCACCCCCCGATCCCGACAAAGACCGTCCCGTGCCGGTCTGCATCCGTGTCGGCCAGGATCACGTTCACGGGCACGAGTAGCGTCTGCTTTGTCGCTCACGGCCGCGGGCAATCGTTTTGATTCCGCGCGTCTGCCGGCGCGACGCGCGGGTCATTCCTCGGAGACTTTGACCAGCAGCTTGCCGAAATTGCGTCCGTCGAAGAGGCGCTGAAACGCCTGGGGCGCGTTCTCGAGCCCCTCCACGATGTCTTCCTTGAAGGCGAGCCGGCCGTCGGCGAGCCAGAGGGCGAGGCGCTTGCGCGCGTGCCCGTAGTGCGCGCCGTAAGAATAGATGTTGAAGCCCTTCACCTCGGTCTCGGTGAAGAGGATGGGCGCGAGGTGGCTCGCGACCCTGGGCGGCTCGGTTGCGTTGTAGTGGGAGATGCCGCCGCAGATCACCACACGCGCGCCGTGGGCGAGCAGGGGATAGATCGCATCGCCGATGGGCCCGCCGACATTCTCGAAGTAGACGTCGATGCCGTCAGGGCACGCCTGGGCAAGGGCGCCGGGCAGGTCGTCCGTATGGCGGTCGATGGCCTCGTCGAAGCCGAGCTCCCGCGTCAGGTAGCGCAGCTTCTCCGCCCCGCCGGCGATGCCGACCACCCGGCAGCCCGCGATCTTCGCCACCTGGCCCGCAACCGCGCCCACCGCGCCCGCCGCCGACGAGATCACGACCGTGTCGCCCGGCGCGGGGCGCCCGACCTTGACGAGGCCGAGATAGGCGGTGAGCCCCGGCATGCCGAGGACGCCGATGGCGGTCGAGAGCGGCCCCAACGCCGGATCCACCTTGCGTGCGCTTGCGCCTTGCGCGACGGCGTAGTCCTGCCAGCCCGTGTAGTCGTCGACGATATCGCCGGGTTGAAATTTCGGGTGCCGGCTCTCCACCACCCGGCTGACGGCGCCGCCCACGATCACCTCGCCGAGCGGAATTGGCGGGTAGTAGCGCAGGTCCGTCCCCATCCTGAGCCGCATGTAGGGGTCGAGGGAGAGCCAGATCGTCCGCACCAGCAGCTCGCCGTCCGCAGGCTCGGGCACCGGCGCCTCGACAAGGCGGAAATCCGTCTCCCTTGGCGCCCCTTCCGGGCGGGCAGCGAGCACGATCTGGCGGTTGGCGTTGGCTATCATGGGCTGGGCTCCCTCCTGACGCGGCGGCGAGTCTATGCGAGCGGCGGGCAGCGGCAAATTCGCCTGTTTTCCGCGCGGGCCGGCGACTACTCTGATGTCGGGACGCATTAGGGAGGCGACGGCCGATGAACCTCAATCCGACGGAGAAGGAGCGGCTCACAATCTTCACGGCCGCCCAGCTCGCGCGCGAGCACAGGCGCCGCGGCATCAAGCTCAGCCACCCGGAGGCCGTCTCTCTGATATGCGACGAGCTCCTGATGTGCGCCCGGGAGGGCCGCTCGCTCAAGGACCTCATGGGGTACGGCGCGGAGATCCTCACGTCGGACGACGTGTTGCCCGGCGTGCCCGAGCTCATTCCGGTGGTTCACGTGGAGGCGATGTTCCCCGACGGTACCAAGCTCATCACCGTGCATCAGCCGATCCGCCCCGGTCAGGCAGAGACCTCGCCCGGCCCCCGCGCCGGCGAGGTCATCACGCCGGACGAGGAGATCGAGCTGAACGCGGGCCGGAGGACGGGATCGGTCACCGTTACCAACACCGGCGACCGCCCGGTGCAGATCGGCAGCCACTTCCACTTCTTCGAGGTCAACCGGGCGCTCGAATTCGACCGGCAGGCGACCTTCGGCATGCGCCTCGACATCCCGTCCGGCACTGCCGTCCGCTTCGAGCCCGGCCAGGAGAAGGAGGTCGCGCTGGTGGAGTTCGGCGGCCGCGGCCGGGTCAGCGGCTTCAACAGCCTCACCGAGGGCATGATCGACTCGCCCGCGGTGAAGGAGCAAGCGATCGCCCGCGCCAAGGCGGGCGGATTCCGGGGAGCATAGGCAGATGGTGAAGATCGCGCGCGAGACCTATGCCCGCTACTACGGGCCGACCAAGGGCGACAAGATCAGGCTCGGCGACACCTCGCTGATCGGCGAGATCGAGCACGACCACACCTCATACGGCGACGAGTGCTGGACCGGCGCCGGCCGCGTGATGCGGGACGGCATGTCCTACGACGCCCACACCTCCGCAGCCGACGGCGCCATCGACATGTTGGTGGAGAACGCCACCGTCGTCGATCCCGTACTGGGTCTGGTGAAGGCCGACATCGGCATCAAGGACGGCAAGATCGCGGGCGTCGGCAAGGCCGGCAACCCCAACACCCAGGACGGCGTGGATCCCAATCTCGTCTGCGGCCCCAACACCACCTATTACCCCGCCAGCGGCCTCATCGTGACGCCGGGCGGCATCGACGTGCACGTGCACTGGCTGTCAGCCGACCAGTGCAACCACGCCCTGGCGAGCGGGCTCACCACCATGATCGGTGGCACCATGGGGCCGCTCTTCGCCATCGACTGCGGCGGCCCCTGGAACACCTACCGCATGCACGAGGCATCCGAGGCCTGGCCGATTAATTTCGGCTTCTTCGGCCGGGGCTCGTCCCACGATCCGGCGACCATCGCCGAGCATCTGGACGGCGCCATCATCGGCGTGAAGATCCACGAGGACTACGGCGCCATGCCGGCCACCATCGACGCCTGCCTGCGCGCCTCGGCCGAGCACGACTTCCCGGTCCAGATCCACACCGACACGCTGAACGAGTCCGGCTTCTACGAGGACACGATGGCGGCGATCGCGGGCCGCACCATCCACATGTATCACACGGAAGGCTCCGGCGGCGGCCATGCGCCGGACATCATCCGCTGCAACGGCGAGCCCCATTGCCTGCCGTCCTCGACCAACCCCACCAACCCCTACACGGTCAATGTCTTCGACGAGCAGCTCGACATGACCATGGCCTGCCACCTGCTGCGCTACGACCTGCCGGAAGACGTGGCCTTCGCCGAGAGCCGCGTGCGCCACGGCACAATCGCGGCCGAGGACGTGCTGCACGACATCGGCTCGGTCTCGATGTTCGGCTCCGACAGCCAGGGCATGGGGCGGATCAACGAGGTCATCACCCGCTGCTGGCAGCTCGCGAGCAAGATGCGCGACCAGCGCGGGCGCCTGCCTGAGGAGACCACCGCCGACGCCGACAACGAGCGGATCAAGCGCTACATCGCGAAGTACACCATCAACCCGGCGATCGCCTTCGGCATCGACCAGTACGTGGGCTCGCTGGAGCCGGGCAAGATGGCCGACCTCGTGACCTGGAAGCCCGCCTTCTTCGGCATGAAGCCCTTCGGCGTGATCAAGGGCGGCTTCGTCGCCTGGGGCGCGAGCGGCGATCCCTCGGGCAGCTATTTTCAGACCGAGCCGGTGATCATGCGGCCGCAGTTCGGCCATCACGGACGGGCGCCAACGACGCTGAGCGCCAACTTCGCCCACCGGCGTGCGCTCGAAATCGACGTGCAGGGCCGGCTCGGCCTCGCCAAGCCGATCCTGCCGATCGGGAGCTTCACCAAGCTCGCCAAGAAGGACATGCTGCACAACGACGCCTGCCCCGACATCCGCGTCGACAGCCAGACCTTCGAGGTCTTCGTCGACGGGACGCTCGCGGCCTGTGAGCCGATCGACAAGATCACCCTCGGCCAGAACTACCTGCTGCGCTGAGCCCCTATCTTGGCTGCCACCGCCATGCCGGCCGTCCGGCCCAATCAGGGGCCGCAAGCTGCGCTCCGCTTCGCCCGCGCGCCCGATGGGCGGAGCTACATCGCGCGCCAGCGCGTCGGCTATCCCTTCCACATCACGCGGCCCTTCCACTTCGACGAGGCGCCGGCAGGGGCGCTGACGCTCTACCTCCAGTCGGTCTCCGGCGGCATCTATCAGGGCGAGGACCTCGTGATGACCTGCGCCGCTGGGGCCGCCAGCGCCGCCCATGTGACCACCCAGGCGGCGACCATCGTGCACCGCATGCCTGCGGCGCCGGCGCGGCAGACGGTCGCGTTGGAGGCTGCGGACGGCGCGTTGCTCGAGTATCTGCCGGACCCGCTGATCATGTTCCCCGGCGCGCGACTCACCTCGGTGCTGGAGATCGAGGCTGCGGCGGATGCCACCGTCATCGCGTCCGAGAGCTTCGCCCACCACGACCCGGGCGGCGAGGACCGCCGTTTCGACAGCTTCGCGGCGGAGATGCGGATCCGCGACGAGGGCGGACGGCTTCTCGCCCTGGAGCGCTATGACGTCGAAGGCGAGCGTCTGGCGGCAGGGCGCGGCCTGGTCTCACGCTGGCCAGCGCAGGGCAGTTTCGTGGTCGCCCATCGTGGCCACGCGCGGGAGGCCATCCTGGCCGCCCTCCGCGCAGCGCTTACGCCGACGGACGAGTTCTACGGCGGCGCCTCGGCACTCCCCAACGAGGCCGGTGTCGGCGTGCGCCTTCTCGCGAAGGACGGCGCTACGCTACGCCGCGGGCTGGAGGCTGCGTGGCGCGCGGTGCGGATTGCGCTCTACGGCGCCCCGCCGGCACCGCGACGGAAGTAGGTACAGCCGAAGCTCATAGCACTCCCGCGATATCCGTCCGCGCGAAGTCCCTGCCGACATAGAGCAGGGGGTAGCCGCGCGTCTTTGCAACGTCGTAGGCGAAGCAGTCGCCGAAATTGAGCCCGGCCGGATCGATACCCTTGCCCCATCGCGCGTAGACTTGTGCAACCCGCCTTGCCACGGCCAGAGTCACGGTCTCCACATCGAGGGCGAGGCCGTCGATGAGCGCGGTCATCTCGCTGCTGAGGCCCTGCCTCTCGGCTACGACGAGCGCTTCGGCGACCGTAGCGGCGGAAATGGCGATCCGGTCATTGCCGGCCAGCGCGTCCGCGCAGGCTGCCGCCTCCCCTTCGTCCAGCAGGACCGCCATCAGGGCCGAGGTATCGACGGCGATCACTTTGGCAGGCCGTCATCGTCGTAGAGAAAGTCCTGGCTGCGGGCCGCTCTGGCTCCGGCGCGCCTCTTGCCTGCGGCGGCTGCCTGCACGGCGGCGATCAGCGCCCGCCGAGCTTCGGCATTGGGCCGGGGCTGCACCGGCACCAGACTGACGGTCTCCTTGCCGTGACGGGTCAGTACCACTTCATCCCCCGCCTCCGCCCGGCGGACGAGCTCGGTCAGTTGCCCCTTCGCGTCACTAACGGGAATCCGCATCGGGCTTCTTCCTGATGGTGTATGAGTGGCGTTAAAGAATGGACCATTACATGGTCTAAATCAAGTCCGACAGTTCAGGCATTGTCCGGCACACAATGTGGTGAGGCCCTTGATCGCTGCGCCCGGGCTGCCAAGGTTGCAGCCATGCACGTGCTGGTCGTCGAAGACGATATCGAGACCGCCCGCTACCTGCAGAAGGGCCTGAGCGAGAGCGGCCACGTGGTCGAGCTCGTCCACGACGGGGCGGACGGGCTCGCGCTTGCGCTCGATCATCGCTTCGATGCGCTCGTGGTCGACCGCATGCTGCCGGGCCTCGACGGGCTTTCCCTGATCGAGACGCTGCGCCGCAAGGGCCGGCGCACGCCGGTTCTGATCCTGAGCGCGCTCGCCCAGGTGGACGACCGGGTGGAAGGCCTCAGGGCCGGCGGCGACGACTATCTGACCAAGCCCTTCGCCTTCTCCGAGCTTCTGGCACGGCTGGAGGCGCTGCTCCGGCGCGCGGGCGACGCGGCCGGCGAGACGCGTCTCAGCTTCGCTGACCTGGAGCTGGATCTGCTTGCCCGCACCGTGCGGCGGGCGGGCCGCGAGATCGCCCTGCAGCCGCGTGAGTTCAACCTGTTGACCTACTTCATGCGCCACACGGGCCAGGTGGTGACCCGCACGATGTTGCTGGAGCATGTCTGGGGCTACCAATTCGACCCCCAGACCAACGTGATCGACGTCCATGTGAGCCGGCTGCGCGGCAAGATCGACAAGGGGTTCGACCCCCCGCTGATCCACACCGTGCGCGGCGTCGGGTATTGCTTTCGTGACGATCGCTAGGCTGCTCCGGACGTCAACGTTCCGGCTCTCGCTCCTCTACGTCGTCCTGTTCGGCGCTTCGGTCCTGGTGCTGCTCGCCTTCATCTACTGGACCACGGTACGGGTCATCGACCGGCAGACCAGCGACACCATCGAGGCCGAGGTGCGCGGCCTTGCCGAGCAGTACCGGGCGCGGGGCATCGGCCAGCTGGTCAACGTCATTGAGGAACGCAGCGGCCCCTACGGCGATCCGGACAGCGTCTACCTCCTCGCCGATCCCGCACTGCGGCGGCTTGCCGGCAATCTCAGCGCCTGGCCGCGCGAGGCGGCGGGGGCCGGGGCCGGCTGGGTGGAGATTTCGGCGAGGCGCGCGAGCGGCGACGACGCCCACGGCACCATCCGCGCGCGCACCTTCGTGCTGCCGGGCGGCTTCCGGCTGCTGGTCGGCCGCGACCCGCGCGGACGGGCGGCCTTCGAGGATCTGATCCTCGAATCCCTGGGCGGCGCGCTCGGGATCACGCTGGTGCTGGGGCTCCTCGGCGGCCTCGTCATGAGCCGGCGGATGCTGCGCCGGGTCGATGCCGTACGCGAGACCGGCCAGCGCATCGTGCGCGGCGATCTCTCGCGGCGCATGCCGGTCACGGGCGTGGGCGACGAATTCGACCGCCTCTCGATCACGGTCAACGAGATGCTGGACGAGATCGAGACGCTGATGACCGGCTTGCGCACGGTGACCGACAGCGTCGCGCACGACCTGCGCAGCCCGCTCACCCGGCTCAAGTCCAGGCTGGAGCTCGCGCTGAGTGAAGGGCCGGCGGACGAGCAGGGCCACCGCGCCGCGCTCGAACGCGCGATTGCCGAGACCGACGGCATTCTGCGTACCTTCGCAACGCTGATGGAGATTGCCCGCGCCGAATCGGGCAAGGCCGGTATCGCGCTCGAACCGGTGGACCTTCGCGCCATCGTCACCGACATGGTTGAGCTCTACGCCCCGCTCGCCGAAGAGAAGGGGCTCGCCATCGAAGCCGAGCTCGGCGAGGCGGGCAGCGTGGCCGGGCACGGTCAGTTTCTTTCCCAGCTCGTCGCCAATCTGCTCGACAACGCGCTGGCCTATACGTCCGAGGGGAGGATCAGGGTGAGCCTCGCGCACGAGCACTCGGGTGCGGTCCGGCTCACGATTGAGGATTCGGGGCCGGGCATCCCGCCCGAGGAGCGGGAGCGCGTGCTGCAGCGCTTCGTCCGCCTCGATGCGAGCCGCACCGGCGGTGGCAGCGGCCTGGGACTCAGCCTCGTCGCGGGCGTCGCGACCCTGCACCGGGCTGAGTTGGCGCTGGACGAAAGCCCGTTGGGGGGCCTTCGCGTTGGTGTGACATTTCCGCCTGTGGCGCCCTGAGCGGCGCAACCGGACGGTTAGAGCCCGACCGGGCTCCGGTCCTCACGCACCCTGGAAGCGGCGGCGGAGGCCTTCCACCCGCCGTCTGTTCACGCCCCAGTCGGAGTAGCCCAACCGAGAGGCCGAGCGGACGTGGATCACGCCCTCCTCCGGGGAAAGCAGACACTCGACATCGTCGGGGAACCCGAGCCGCGTCCGGCAGACCGCGTGGAGGTAGTCGTCGGTCGCCGTGACGATCCTGGTTCGGGGCAAGCCTTCCAGCAGGGACTTCAGTCGGCTGAAGGCCTGCGCAGGGTCGCCCGAGACGGCGAAGGGCTCGACGCGATGACGCGGGGACGCGTCGTACCGGCTGCAGACGCAGTTGGGCTTGGGCGGGCAGGATTTGAGCGGCTCGGCCATGCCGAAAGGCCTTGTTCTCTCGCGGGAGCGTTACACCACAATGACGAAGAGTTAATCCTGCGTCCATCGTGGCGACAGCTTGCCCTGCCATAGATGACGGGCGGCCTGCCATCGGCCGCTGCAAAACAACGGCAACGGCAAGTGAGGAAACGATGAGCACGCTGTCACCCCAACGCAAACGGACGGTCATCGTCGCGGCCCTGGCGGGCCTCGGCATGATCGCGCTGGCCGGCGGCGGCCTGGCCACTTCGCTGAAGACGGCCACGGCGGTCACGCCGCCGACGTCGGTGGATCAGCTTCTGACGATGCCCAGCCTCGCCGGCGTGGTGGAGGCGGTGAGCCCGGCTGTCGTCTCGATCGAGGTCATGCACAAGGCCCGGCCCGCACTTGCTACCCAGCAGTGGCGTGGCCAGCGCATCCCTGACCACTTCAAGCGCTTCTTCGGCGAGGACTTTGCCGAGCGCTTCGGCTTCACGCCGGACTTCGGCCCCCGCCGCGACGCGCCGAGCGGCGGCATCGGTTCGGGCTTCATCGTTGATGCCGACGGCTACATCGTGACCAGCAATCACGTGATCGCCGGCGCGGAGACCGTGACCGTCATCCTCGATGACGGAACCCGACTCAACGCCGAGATCGTCGGCGGCGACAGGCGGTCCGATATCGCCCTGCTCAAGGTCGAGAGCGGCGAGCCGCTGCCGACCGTGAGTTTCGCGGCGGACGACGGCACCCGCGTGGGCGATTGGGTGGTCGCCGTTGGCAATCCCTTCGGCGTGGGCAAGACCGCGACCTTCGGCATCGTCTCCGCGCGCGGGCGCGGCACCGGCCCCAACCCCTACGAGGACCATCTGCAGATCGACGCGCCGATCAACAGCGGCAACTCAGGTGGCCCCACGGTCAATCTGCTCGGCGAGGTCATCGGAGTGAACACGTCGATCGTCTCGCCCTCGGGCGGCAACGTGGGGATCGGCTACGCAGTCCCCGCCGTCACGGCCACGGCGGTCATCGACGACCTGAGGGCCCATGGCCGGGTCATGCGCGGCTGGCTCGGCGTGCACATCCAGCCTGTCACCAAGGACATTGCGGCAAGCCTCGGGCTGGAGGGCACGGAGGGCGCCATCGTCGCCCGCGTTCAGCCGGAGAGCCCGGCCGCAGAGGCAGGGCTGGAGCAGGGCGATGTCATCACCGCCGTGAACCAGGCGCCGATCGAGGACTCGCGGGCGCTCTCGCAGAGGATCGCCGCCATCGATGCCGGAACCTCCGCCACGCTCACGGTCTGGCGCGATGGCGAGGTCGTCGAGCTTACGGCAGCGATCGGGAACGCGGCGCCGGCAGTCGAAGCCCGCGCGGAGATGTCCGGCACTGACGAGGCCGGCCGGCTCGATACCTTCGGCCTTCGCCTCGAAAACCTTGATTCTGAGGCGGGCGAGGGTGCCGACATGGACGGCAGCGGGGGCGCCGTGGTCGTCGCCGACGTGGCGCCGGGGAGCGCCGCTCACCGCAAGGGCATTCGCCCCGGCGACGTGATCGTCACCGTCGGCAACGAGCCCGTCGGTTCGATCGCCGAGGTGAACGAGCGTATCGAGGCCGCCCAGGGCGATGGGCGCGAGGCCGTCCTCATGCTGATGAGCCGGGACGGAAGCGAGCGTTTTGTCGCTCTTCCCTTTGTCACCGCTTGAGGTTCGCTTCGTCACCTCTTGAGGTGGGGCGGGAGGGGGTCGGCGTTCCCATCTGGGGCGCCGGCCCTTGCGCCGCCACGCACACGATTGCGGGCGACGCAGGCTGAGAGCGTCTATTCGTCGAGGGTCTTCAACAGATCGTCGACGAAGTCCTGGAGTTCGTCCTCCCCCTCCGGCGCAGGCTCCTCCGACACATCGTCGACGTGCTGGAGTTTCTCTTCCCCTTCCCGCTCAGGCTCCCCCAACGCATCGTCGACGACGTCCTGGGGATTCTCCTCCTCCTCTGGCTCAGGCTCCCCCAGCAAGTCGTTGACGAAGTCCTGCAGGTCCTCGCCCCGGTAGCGCTCGGGTGCCGGCGGAGGTTCGGGCACCGGCTCGTCATACGGAGTCACAAGCGCCGTCTCGTCGGACGGAGGCACCGCCGTGGGCTGTACCTCGTCATCGGTCAGCAATGTCTCGTCTCGCTGTTCCGCCTGCTCCGGGCCCGCTGCTTCCTCGGCCTGGTCGGCGTCAAGCGGCTCTTCCACCACCACGGGACTGGCCGGCACGTCGTCCAGCGACAGCAGGGCGCTCCCGGCATCGTCCTGGTTGGGCGCCTCTATCGCCTTGCCGGTCTCATCTGCGTCCTCGTGCAATTCCGTCTGCTCGCCGACTGGCCCGGCGTCCTCCGCCTCGTCCGGATCGCCCAACACGTTTCGGAGCAGCGTGTCTATTTCGGTCCCCGGTTCCGCCTTCGCACCCTTGCGGAGCGTGATCTTGGGCGCGTCATCCGAACCGGCGAGCGAGAGCAGCCCGAGCGTGACCAGATGGGCCTGCATCTCCTCGATCAGATAGCGCCGCTCCGGCCGGTCGATCGAGCCTTCGAGCTGCACGCCCACCTGCGGGGCGTCCGCATGCTCGGTGAGGCGGAAGAGCGCCGTGAGGTAGAGCTGCCACGCGGGCAAGTCGGCGGTGCCATTGATTTCGCCGATGCCCCCGTCGGCGACGATCTCGAAGCCGTCAATGCGCGCCTGGCCGTTCTGAATTCGCAAGGTGCCATCGAGGGAGCGGATCGCCGTTTGCCCGCTGGAGAGGCTCTGCTCCGCCTGCTCCACGAAGCTCACGATGTCGTTCAACGCATCGACCGTGGATAGCGCGACGATCTGGCCACTGATCGCCGGCACGTCCACGCCCTCGACCATGCCCTCGCCGCCGGTGATCGCCACGCGGCCGGTGAGGCTCTCCACCATTTCGCGCTCGCTCCGGCCGCTCAGGGTGAAATAGCCGTCGATCGTGGCGGTGCCGGAGACCGCGCGACCTTCCGCAGCCTCGCGCAGAATGGCGCCGATGTCCGCATCGACGAGCCGAACCGCCGCTTGCCCGGATGGCGCCGGCCCTCCGGTCAGGCTGCCGTCGGCTTTCAGCGCGCCCCCGAAGAGCCGCCCTTCGAGCGAGCGCAGGGTCAGCGTGGCCTCGCCCGCGGCGAGGTCGATAAGGGCTTGCTCGATGCGGTGGGGGCCGAGCACCAGCGCCTCTGCGTCGAGCGCAAGCGTGCCGGAGAGCCGATCGAGGAGCGCGAAGTCGATCGGCTCGTCGGACCACCGCCCTGACCCCGGTTCAGCGACTTCGATGTCGGTGCCCGAGCTGCCCTCCCTTGCCGCGAGGCCGCCGCCGACCCACGCGAGATCGAGCAGACCGGCGCGCAGGTCCGCTTGAACCGCCAGCGGCTCCTGATCCAGGCGGAGGAAGACATCTCCGGCGAGCGTGCTGTCGCCGATCGCCGCGTCGATGCCGGCGAGGTTGGCCACCGTCCCATCTCCCGAGACCTTGCCGACCAGGCGCACGGCGCCGAGGGTAGCGCCCGGCGGCGCCTCGCCGATCACGGTCTCGACCAGGTCCTCGCCGCTGGGGTGAGCGAGATCGACGTCGACGCTGTAACCGGGCGAAGCGAGCAGGTCCGTGATTGTGCCGTCGACCTCCAGCGTTGCACCGGCGGTCTCGCCACCGAGATTGATCGCGATGGAATCGAGATTGCCGTCGATCCTGCCGTCGACCTCCAGCCCGCCCAGCCGGCCGACGATGGCAGGTGGCGTAAGGCCAAGGGCGCGGGCGAGCGCGCCGGCATCCGATGCGAGGAGGCTGAGTTCGAGGGCACCGGCCGGCGTGCCCAACGGCTCGTCGACGGTGCCTCGCAGCGTTGCCTCGGCGGTGCCGGCCGCAAGGGCGAGGTCGAGCGACACGGTATCCTCGCCGCCGGCGGCAGACCCGTTGAGCGTGACCTTGCCGAACGCTTCGGTGCGAATGTCGGGATCAATGTCGAGGAGCGCGGCGACGCCATCCAGGGAGTCGGCTGCGCCTTCTATCGCGAGATCGAAGCGGGGCGCCGTCCAGAGCGTACGCCCGGTGCCTGTGACGGAGACGTTGGCGCCTGCTGCGTCCGCCACTGATGCCCGGCGCAGGGTCAGTTCGCCTTCGTCGAGGGCGGCGCTGAGCTCCAGCCCCGCTAGGCGTACGCCGTCGTAGATCAGCGCATCCATCTTGAGCGAGACATTCGCATCGACATGGGAGAACCCCGCCCATGCGCCATTGCCGGCGGGCTCCGGCGCTGCCTCTGCAGTTTCCTGCGACCGGTCGGCCTCGTTACCGGCTGCGGGCAGATAGGCGTCGACGTTGACCGTGTCGGCTGCGAGGGCGGCGGTGACGCGCGGCCGCTCGGTCGCTGCAATGGCCGCATTGCCGGCGATCCGCGTGGTATCGAGCCTGATGTCGAGGTTGGATGCCGATAGCTGGTTGCCATCGGCGGAGAGGTCGGCGCTCGCGCTGAGGACACGGAGCCGATCCGCCGGGACATCGCCCACATCCACGCCGAGCCAAGTGAGAACCGCACGCAGATCGTCCGCGGCGATTTCGGCCGCACCGTCGAGCCACGGGCCCTCCCCGCCCCGCATCAGACGGCCGGCAAACTGGAGCTGGGTGCCGCCGGGCAAGAGCGCAGAGGCCTGCTGGATCGCGACCGTGCCGTCGGCCAGCGCAAGTTGCGTCCGGGCCTGACGAATGACCCCCTCGCGCCAGGTGAGAGTGCCGATCTTGATGTCGACAGCCGCCGTAACATCGCTGGGAATTACTTCAAGGATGTCTTCGGAGATGCCTTGCAGGGCGGCCAACGGCGGCGCTTCGTCGGACTGACTGGTACCGTCGGCCACTTGCGGTGTGTCTCCGGGCGGCAGGAACTGGTCCAGGTCGAGCCGGTTGAGGTCGATCTGGGCGACGAGCCGCGGCACGTCGCCGTCTTGCCAGGAGAGGGCGCCCCTTGCCTGACTCTCGCCCAGACGCAGTTGAATCTCTCGCGTTGCGATGGTCTCGGCGTTCAGGCTGAGCGCCGCCTTGGCGTCGAATTCGGTGGCCAGCGGCACCGCCGGCAGCGCACCGAGATCCACGTCGAGTTCGCTCAGCAGCGCGCCGAGGTCAGCCGCATCGAGGCGCACATTGCCGTCGAATGCGGGCACCTCGCCATTGCCGCGCACGGTGCCTTCGAAGAGCGCACGGCCCCGTTCGTCGCCGAAGAGGGCTTCGACCGAGATCGGCATGGTGCCGTCGTCACCCAGCGTGCTCGTCGCGAGCTGGAACGCGACCGGCCGGCCGCGCACAGCGAACGTGCCGTCTCCACGGAAGGGCCCATCGAGCGAGCGGGCGGTTATGGTTGCGTCGATCCCCTCGATCCGCTCCGGCGGCCGGCCGTCGGCATGGCGATAGACGATTGCGCCATTCGTGATCGTCGCGGAGTCGAGCCTGGTTAGCGCGAGGCCGGCCTCAGCTTCCTCCGCAGCGTCCTCCGCCGCCGGCCCCGGCGTACTCTCGAAGAGCCAGTTGGGGCGACCATCGGCGACGCGCTGGAACTCGATCACAGGCTCGTCTATCGCAAGGCCTGTGACAGCGATTTCCCCACTGAAGAGAGGGCCGAGCGCGAGCCTGAGATCGAGCGACTTGATCCGCACCATGTCAGGGCTGGCCGCGCCAGGCACGTTGGCGAGGCGCAGGTCGGTCGCCTCGATCGTGGGAGTGGGCAGGATCGAGACCTTGAGCGGGCCGTCGATCGTTAGCGTGCGCCCCGTGATGGCCTCAAGGCGCTCGGTAATCTCGGGCTTGAACTCCTCCCAGTCGAGGAATGACGGCACGAGAAAGAGAGCGGCGACAACGAGAGCCAGAAAGACAAGGATGCCGTAAACGAATTTCACCGTTGACCATGCCTCGAGGCGGGGAGGACGGGCACGTTGCCCGAGCGATGCCGGCCCGATCGACTCCGGTTAACAGCCCCATTCATTTCGTCTAGGCTTGCCTCTCGATCGGACAGGTCTGATCGGATGGGAGGCCCCGCGTTTCTTAGACCACGTTTGCCGGCGTACCGAAAGGCCTTTGGTCATGGGCGATGTCGTCAACCTGAACCAGTTCCGCAAGAAGCGCGACAGGGCGGCGAAGGCGCAGCAACGCGCGGCGAACCGTGCGCGGACAGGGCGCACCAAGGCGGAAAGACAAGCAACGCAGGTCGAGGCATCCCGGGGGGATGGCGCGCTGGACGGCAAGCGGATCGATCACGAGCCCGACGAGCCCGAGGGCGGCGACAGACTGGGCCCAAAGAGCGACTGAGTGGTGCATCGGGATACATCCAGGCAGTGCCCGCAACAGGTATGAAGAGACGAGGGAGTGTCGTGCTGGCGGGCCTGATCGGGGCGGCGCTTCTGCTCGCGCTCGGGCTGCCGGCGGCGCAAGCCGCGTGCACCGATACGCCGCAGCCGGGCGTCGATTGGCGGCGCTGCCTTCTCGACAACCGGACTTTCGTCGATGTCGACCTCGCCGGGGCCACGCTGCGCGATGGCTTCTTTGCGCGCTCGGACCTCACACGTGCCGATTTCTCTGCGGTTGATGGCCGTCGCGCCAAGTTTGCCGACGCCGTGCTGGTGGATACGAACTGGGCCGGTGCGCGTTTGATCGGCACCGACTTCACCAAGTCGGACCTCGCCGGCGCCTCGTTCGAGGGCGCCGATCTCCGTCGCGCCCGCTTCTTCCGTGCCGACCTGCGTGGGGCCGATTTCACTGGCGCCCGGCTGGATGGCACCGACTTTCTCAAGGCCGACCTCAGCGGCGCGATCTGGGTCGACGGCAACAAGGTGTGCGCGGAGGGTTCCAGCGGCCAATGCAACTGACCGACGGCGCGCGCACGGCACCGGGCGGCGCCGACCTCGCTCACATCGACACCTGGATTTTCGATCTCGACAACACCCTCTATCCGTCGAGCTCGCACCTCTTCGACCAGGTCAGCCAACGCATCGGCGACTACATCGCCGCCGCATTCGATGTGGATCGGCAGGAGGCCCACAGGCTGCAGAAGGGCTACTTCCGCGAATACGGCACGACGCTGCGCGGCCTCATGCTCAAGCACGACATGGACCCCGCACCCTTTCTCGACTACGTGCATGATATCGATCTCACGCCCATCGCGCGGAGCGATACCCTGGAGGCGGCGCTGGGCCGGCTGCCCGGCCGCAAGCTGGTCTTCACCAACGCCGATGCCCCCTACGCCAAGCGCGTGATGGCACGGCTCGGCATCGGCCATCACTTCAGCGAGATCTACGATATCCGGGCGGCCGACTGGGTACCGAAGCCCTATCCCGAAGCCTATACGCGGCTCGCGGCCGTGCACGACGTGGAGCCCACGCGTGCCATCTTCTTCGAGGACATCCTGCGCAACCTAGAGCCGGCCGCCGCGCTCGGCATGGCCACCGTCTGGGTGCAAAACGACAGCGCCTGGGCATCGTCCGGCGCGGAGCAAATCACGCCCGATTACGTGACCGACGATCTGCCCGCCTGGCTCGCCGCGCTACCCGCGCCGGCAGTGGCTGACAGTTCCGATGGTGGCAGCGACGGGCAAAGGAGGAACATGTGAGCAATAAGAAGAAAAGAGAGTCCGAACTCCAGAGAAGAGCCCTTTGGGCGGACTACTTGAGCTCGAAGGACCTCGAACGCGCGGTGGAAGCCGCCTGGGACGAGCGCGACGCGCTCGCGCCCACGAGCGGCGGTGAAGCAGCGAAGGCGGTGGAGGCCGCGCTCGCCCTGCTCGATGCCGGCGAAGTGCGCGTCGCGGAGAAGCGGGAAGGCGAGTGGATCGTCAACCAGTGGCTCAAGAAGGCGGTGCTGCTCTCCTTCCGTCTCAACGACATGGCGACGATCCCGGGGGGGCCAGGGGCGGATACGCCCTGGTACGACAAGGTGCCGTCCAAGTTCGCGGGCTGGGACGAGGCGCGTTTCCAGGAGGCGGGCTTCCGCGCCGTGCCCAGCGCCATTGTGCGGCGCTCGGCATACGTTGCGCCCGGCGTGGTGCTGATGCCCTCCTTCGTCAACATCGGCGCCTACGTGGACAGCGGCACCATGGTCGACACCTGGGCCACGGTGGGGAGCTGCGCGCAGATCGGCAAGAACTGCCACATCTCCGGCGGCGCCGGCATCGGCGGCGTGCTGGAGCCGCTCCAGGCGAACCCGGTGATCATCGAGGACGACTGCTTCGTCGGCGCGCGCAGCGAGGTGGCCGAAGGCGTCATCGTCGAGCAGGGCGCGGTGCTGTCGATGGGCGTCTACGTCGGCGCCTCGACGCGGGTGATCGACCGCGAGACCGGCGAGGTCCATCGCGGGCGCATTCCCTCCTACTCGGTCGTCGTGCCGGGCTCGCTGCCGGGCAAGCCGCTGCCCGACGGCTCACCCGGCCCCAGCCTCTATTGCGCGGTGATCGTCAAGCGGGTGGACGCGGGCACGCGGGCCAAGACCTCGATCAACGAGCTGCTCCGCAATTGAACGCTGATGACCGGCCAAGCGCGGAGGCGCTTGCGCATCCGCTGGCGCTCGCCCGTGCACTGATCCGCTGCGAGAGCGTGACGCCGGCGGATGGCGGGGCGCTCGACGTGCTCCAGGACGCGCTCGAGACCCTCGGCTTCACCTGCCATCGCCTGCCTTTCGAGGAGCCGGGTACGGCGCGGGTCGATAACCTCTACGCGAGGCGGGGCAAGGGCCGGCCCAACTTCTGCTTCGCCGGCCACACTGATGTGGTGCCGACGGGCGACCGCGCGGGCTGGACCCGCGAGCCCTTCGCGGCACACGTGGAAGACGGTGTCCTCTACGGGCGCGGGGCGAGCGACATGAAAGGGGCGATCGCCGCCTTTGTCGCCGCCGTGGCGCGCTTCGGCGCATCTGGCGCGGGCTCAGGCTCCATCAGCCTGCTGATCACCGGCGACGAGGAGGGGCCGGCGGTCAATGGCACGCGCAAGGTGCTGGGCTGGCTCGGCGCGCAAGGCGAGACCCTCGATGTCTGCCTGGTGGGAGAGCCGACCAACCCCGACGAGGTCGGCGAGATGGTGAAGATCGGCCGGCGCGGCAGCCTCAACGGCACGCTCCGGGTCGCTGGCCGCCAGGGGCACGTCGCCTATCCGGCGCTGGCGGACAACCCGCTACCCCGCCTCGTTATCTTGCTCGATGCTCTGCTCGCGCTGGAGCTGGACCAGGGCACGGATCACTTCCAGCCGAGCCGGCTGGAGCTCACTTCCATCGATGTCGGCAACGAGGCGACGAACGTCATTCCGGGTTCAGCGTCGGCGCGCTTCAACGTCCGCTTCAACGACCGCCACACCGGCGCGAGCCTCGAGCGCACCATCCGCGCATGCCTCGACGCGACCGGTGAGGCTTATGAGCTTGCGACCGAGGTCTCGGGCGAGGCCTTCGTGACTCCGCCGGGCCCGCTCAGCACGATCATCGCCGACTCCGTCGCCGCCGTGACCGGCCTGACCCCCACCCTCAGCACCACCGGCGGGACCTCCGACGCGCGCTTCATCAAGGACCATTGCCCCGTCGCCGAGTTCGGCCTGATCGGCCGCACCATGCACCGCACCGACGAGTGCGTGCCCGTGGAGGCGATGGAGCGGCTCGCGGACATCTATCTCGGCGTCCTGGAGCGCTATTTCGCCGGCTCCTGACTCGCTGCCTTGACATAACTTGAGTACGGCCATACTCAGTGTTATGGCCGTAACGACGATCAAATCGACCTATTCGCTGGATGTCGAGACCGTGCGCACGCTGGAGTCGCTCGCGCGCCGCTGGAACGTGTCCAAGTCCGAGGTGCTGCGCCGCGCCATCCGCGCGGCGGCGGGTGACGAGAATCAGCGCGTGAAAAACAAGCTGGAGGCTCTCGATCGCTGGCAGGCCTCGCTCAAGGCGCAGGGGGTCGATTTCGCAGCTTGGGAACGGGAGGCTCGGGCCGAACGCCGCGCGTCATCGCTCAAGCGGATGTCCGCGTTCGATGATCCATCTTGACACGAGTTTCCTGATCCGCGGGTCCCTTTCCGGGTCGACCGAGGACCGTGCACTGCGTGGATGGGTCGGTGCCCGAGAGGAATTGGGCGTCAGTACGGTCGCCTGGGCGGAATTCCTATGTGGCCCCTACGAGCGGTCGTCCTTGGAATTCCTGATCAGTGTCATCGATCACTATATCGATTTTACGTCCGCTCATGCGGAGATCGCGGCGCAACTCTTCAATCAATCTGGCCGGCGCCGCGGATCGCAGATGGACTGCATGATCGCGGCGACGGCAATCGCCGAGAAAGCACCCGTCGCCACCGCCGACTCGCGGGACTTTCGCCGGTTCGAGAGCGAAGGCCTGACGCTGGTACCCGCGTAAGCCGTCGCGGCCGCCCGCTTACATTCTGACCGCGCCGGTCTCGGTCGCCCTGAGGTCGAGGGCGGCGGCGAGCAGGGCCTGGGTGTAGGCGGTCTGGGGGGCCTCGAAGATCGCCTCGGTCGGCCCGGTCTCCACCACGATGCCGTCGCGCAGCACGATCACCTCGTGGCAGAGCGCGCGGACGACCTTCAGGTCGTGGCTGATGAAGAGATAGGCGAGGCGATGGCGCGCCTGGAGGTCGCGAAGCAGGTCGATGATCTGGGCCTGCACCGACATGTCGAGCGCAGACGTGGGCTCGTCGAGCACCACCAGGCGGGGCTTCAGCACGAGCGCGCGGGCGATGGCGATGCGCTGGCGCTGGCCACCCGAGAACTCGTGCGGGTAGCGGTCCTGCATCGCAGGCTCGAGCCCGACCTCGTCCAGCACAGCACCGACCGGGTCGCCCGCGCCGTCGCCATTCGTGAGCCGGTGCAGCTTCAGCCCTTCCTCGATGATCTGGCGCACGGTCATGCGCGGGCTGAGCGAGCCGAAGGGGTCCTGAAAGACGATCTGCATCCGCCGTCGCAGCGGACGCATGCGCTTGAAGGTGAGCCCCTGGATCGAGCGGTCCTCGAAAGTGATGGGGCCGTCGCTCGATATCAGCCGCAGCAGCGCCAGCGCCAGCGTGGTCTTGCCGGAGCCGCTCTCGCCGACGATGCCAACGGTCTGCCCCTCGCGGATCGAGAGCGTGACGCCATCCACCGCCTTCACGTGGCCCACGGTGTGGCGGAAGACGCCGGCCTTGATGGGGAAGTGGATCTTGAGGTCGTCGCAGGCGACGACTTCCTCCGCTGCGCCCTCCACCGCGAGCGGCTGACCCTTGGGCTCGGCGTCGATCAGCGCTCGCGTGTAAGCGTGTTCGGGCGCTTCGAAGACGCGCTCGGTCGCGCCCTCCTCGACGATGGCGCCGTACCGCATCACGCAGACCCGGTCCGAGATGTGCCGCACGATGGTGAGGTCGTGGGTGATCAGCAGCATCGCCATGCCGAGGCGCTGCTGCAGCTCCCGCAGCAGCTTCAGGATCTGCGCCTGGACCGTGACATCGAGGGCGGTAGTGGGCTCGTCCGCGATCAAGAGGTCGGGCTCGCAGGCGAGCGCCATGGCGATCATGACCCGCTGGCGCTGTCCGCCGGAGAGCTCGTGCGGAAACGCCTTCAGCCGCTTGGCGGTCTCGCCCAGCGCCACCATCTCCAGCAGCTCCTGCGCGCGGATGAGCGCCTGGCGCTTGGGCAGGCCCCGGTGCAGCGTCAGCACCTCGGCGACCTGGCGGCCGATGGTGTGCAGCGGATTGAGGGAGGTCATCGGCTCCTGAAAGATCATCGAGACCCGGTTGCCGCGAATCTTGCGGAGCTTGCGCGGGGAGGCGCCGATGACCTCGGTGCCGTCGACGTCGATGGTGCCGCTCGGGTGCGAGGCGACCGGGTAGGGCAGAAGCTGAAGGATCGAGAGCGCGGTCACCGACTTGCCCGAGCCGCTCTCGCCCACCAGCGCCAGGGTCTCGCCCCGTTCGATGTCGAAGGAGACGCCGGAGACGGCGCGCACGGTCTCGCCGGCGCTCGTGAAATCGACGCCCAGGTCGCGGACGCGGACCAGCGTGCTCATGGGCACCCGCTCACCGGCCGACCAGCTTGCGCGGGTCGAAGGCGTCGCGCACGGCTTCCCCGATGAAGATGAGCAGGCTCAGCATGAGCGCGAGCACTACGAAGCTCACGATGCCGAGCCAGGGGGCCTGCAGGTTGGCCTTGCCCTGGCGCAAGAGCTCGCCGAGGGAGGGCTCGCCCGGCGGCAGGCCGAAGCCCAGGAAATCGAGCGAGGTCAACGATGTGATCGAGCCCACCAGGATGAAGGGCAGGAAGGTGACGGCGGAAACCATCGCGTTCGGCAGCCCGTGGCGGAAGATGATCGCCGTGTTGCCGACGCCGAGCGCGCGGGCCGCGCGGATATAGTCGAAGTTGCGGACCCGCAGGAACTCGGCGCGCACCACGCCCACCAGCGCCATCCAGCTGAAGAGCAGCAGGATCACCAGCAGGACCCAGAAGTTGGGCTCGATGATGCTGGACAGGATGATCAGGATGAAGAGCTGCGGCAGCCCGGACCAGACCTCGATGAAGCGCTGGAAGACGAGGTCGATCCAGCCGCCGAAGAAACCCTGCACGGCGGCCGCGGCGATCCCGATGACCGAGGCGGCCACGGTGAGAATCAGGCCGAACAGGACCGATAATCGGAAGCCGTAGATCACACGGGCGAGCACGTCCCGCCCCTGATCGTCGGTGCCGAGCCAATTGTCTCCTGAAGGCGGCGCGGGCGCCGGCACGGGCAGGTCGTAATTGATGGTCCGGTAGCTGTAGGGGATGAGCGGCCAGACCATCCAGCCCTTCTCTTCGATCAGCTCGGCGACGAAGGGGTCGCGGTAATCCGCCTCGGTCTCGAAATCGCCGCCGAACTCGGTCTCCGCGTAACTGAAGAAGATCGGGAAATGGAGCGTGCCGTCGTAGCTGAGGACGATGGGCTTGTCGTTGGCGATGAACTCCGCGAAGAGCGTGACCAACAGCAGCGCGAGGAAGATCCAGAACGAGATGTAGCCGCGCCGGTTGGCGCGGAAATTGTAGAAGCGCCGCCGGGTGATGGGGGAGAGCGCCACCGCTCACACCTCCCGCGTCTCGAAGTCGATGCGGGGGTCGATGATCACGTACATCAGGTCGCCGATCAGGTTTACGACGAGGCCCAGCAGCGTGAAGAAGAAGAGCGTGCCGAAGATGATCGGGTAGTCCCGCTTAAGCAGGGATTCGAAGCCCAGGAGTCCGAGCCCGTCGAGCGAGAAGATGACCTCGATCAGGAGTACGCCAGTGAAGAGGATGCCGATGAAGGCGCCGGGCAGGCCTGCGATGATGATCAGCATCGCGTTGCGGAAGACATGGCCGTAGAGCACGCGCCGTTCCGTGAGGCCCTTGGCGCGCGCGGTGATGACGTAGTGCTGGCTGATCTGATCGAGGAAGGAGTTCTTGGTCAGCATCGTGGTGGTGGCGAAGCCGCTCACCGCCATGGCCAGGATCGGCAGCGCGAGGTGCCAGAAATAGTCCTCGATCTGGCCGAGCAGCGAGAGCTCCCCGAAGTCGTTGGAGACAAGTCCACGTAAGGGGAACCAGTCCACATAGCTGCCGCCCGCGAAGAGCACGATCAAGAGGATCGCGAAGATGAAGTTTGGAATGGCGTAGCCGACGATGATGACGCCGCTGGTCCAGACGTCGAAGCGCTGGCCGTCGCGCACCGCCTTGGCGATGCCGAGGGGAATCGAGATCAGGTAGGCGAGCAGCGTGGTCCAGAGCCCGAGCGAAATCGAGACCGGCAGCTTGTCGAGGACCAGATCGACCACGCGGTCGTCGCGGAAGAAGCTCGACCCGAAGTCGAAGCGCACGTACTGGCCCATCATGTGGAGGAAGCGCTCGAGTGGCGGCTTGTCGAAGCCGTACTCCTTCTCCAGCCGCTCGATCAGTTCGGGATCGAGGCCGCGCGCGCCGCGGTACTTGCTCGTGTCGGTGCGCTGGCCGACGTCGAACTGGCTCTCCGTCCCCACCTCGCCGGGCCCGGCGCCAGATATGCGGGCGGTGGCGCCCACGGCGCTGCCGGTGAGCTCCGCGATCGCCTGCTCCACCGGCCCGCCCGGCGCGATCTGGATGATCGCGAAGTTGATCACCATGATCGCGAAGAGCGTCGGGATGATCAGCAGCAGGCGGCGGACGATGTAGGCGAACATGGCTGTCGCGGCGCGCGGGAGCTAAGCGGTGTGCTCTTGTTGCTTCAGCACCCGCCCCCTCTCAGGATCGGCCGACAGAGTGGCGCGCACGCCGAAGCCGAAGCCCGGCGCTGTCCCCGGCGGCTCTCCCGACCCTCACGCCCCGCCTTCGCGGTAGGCTCTCAAGGCGTCGTCCTTCTCCCGATCGACCCACCAGGTGTCGAAGACGCCCCGCGCGTAGCGCGGCTTGAGTGCGGGCCGGTCGAACTTGTTCCAGTAGACGAGGTGGTGCGCCCCCTTATACCACTGCGGGATCATGTAGTGGCCCCAGAGCAGAACGCGATCGAGCGCACGAGCGGCCGCGATGAGACTCGGCCGGTTGGTCGCGGCAGCGACCTCACCGATCAGCGCATCGACCACAGGGTCCTTGATGCCGGGGATGTTGAACGAGCCGACCTGATCGACGGTGCTGGACGCGAAGTAGGAGTTGAGCTCGGCGCCGGGCGAGAGATTGAAGACGAAGCGGATCGTCGTGATGTCGAAGTCGTGGGTCTTGAGCCGCTCTTCGTATTGCGCGCCGTCTACGAGGCGAAGGTTTACGCCGACGCCGAGTCGCTCGAGGCTGCGGCCGAAGGCCGCATAGATGCGCTCGAAGGTGGGCTCGAAGTAGAGGAACTCGACGGTCATCGGCTCGCCTGTCTCGCCGTTGACCAACGCGCCCTCCTTCGTGACCCAGCCGGCCTCCTTGAGCAGGGAGCGCGCGGCGCGCAGGTTGCCCCGGTTGTTGCCCGAGCCGTCGGTCGCGGGCGGCACGAAGGCCTTGGTGAAGACCTCCTCCGGCACGGTGCCCCGGTGGGGTTCGAGGAGGGCCAGCTCAGCCTCGGACGGCAGGTCGCGTGCCGCGAGCTCGGAGTTCTCGAAGTAGCTCGCCATGCGGTCGTAAAGCCCATAGAACTGGTTCTTGTTGAGCCATTCGAAGTCGAAGGCGTAAGCCAGCGCCTCGCGCACGCGGCGGTCCTGGAACCTGGGCAGCCGCGTGTTGAAGAAGAAGGCCTGCACGCCCGACGGCGTGTTGTCCTTCAGCACGTCCTTGACGAGCCATCCCTCTTCGACCGCGGGGATGTCGTATTGCGTCGCCCAGACCTTGGACGTGTACTCCTCGTGGAAGTCGTATTCGCCCGCCTTCAGCGCCTCGACCAGCACCGTGCGATCGCGATAGTAGTCGTAGACGATGGTGTCGAAATTGTAGCGGCCGACATTGAGCGGGAGCCCTGCACCCCAATAGTCCGGCACGCGCTCGTAGGTGACGGAGCGGCCCGGATCGACCTTGGCGACGCGGTAGGCGCCGCTGCCGAGCGGCGGCTCCATGGTCGTCTCGCCGAATGCGCGGTCCCGGTAATAGGCCTCGGACACGATGGAGAGACCACCCGCGATCAAGGGCAGCTTGCGGTTGTCGGGATCGGCGAGATGGAAGGTGACGTCGTGATCGCCGGTGGTCTCGACCCGGTCGACGCCAGCGAGATTATTGGCGTAGGCGGGATGGCCCTCGGTGGTGAGGATCTCGTACGAGAACGCCACATCGCGGGCCGTGATCGGGGTGCCGTCGTGCCAGCGCGCCTCGGGCCGCAAGTGGAAGCGGACGCTGCGCCGGTCGGGCGCAAGTACCACGCTTTCAGTGATGAGCCCGTAGGCCGCATCCGCTTCGTCCGCTGAGCCTTCGAGCAGGCTCTCGAAGGGGAGGCCTGCGCCCGCCGCGCTCACGCCCTTCAGCGTGAAGGGATTGAGCGTGCTGAAGGTGTCGACCGTTGCGAGGTGCAGCAGGCCGCCCTTGGGTGCACTGGGGCTCACGTAATCGAAGTGCGCGAAGTCGGGTCCGTACTTCAGGTCTCCGAAGAGCGAGAGCCCGTGGGCCGCCTCTTGCGCTGCCGCGGGCCCGATCAAGGCCGAGAGTGGCGCCATCGACGTTGCGACGGCGACGGCAGAGCCCTGGACGAAGTGTCGTCTGCTGAGTCTCATAGGTCCATCTCCCTCTGACGCTGGCGCGCGGTCCCTTTACCCCGCGCGTACCGCCAGCCGGCATCCTCAGGCCAAGCCTACAGGGCATAACATGAGTCGTGCCATCCGGTATCCCCCATCACAACATCGTGTCGCCCGGCCATCGGTCGATCATGACCTTGCGACGCCACGCCCGCTAAGAGGTCGGCTGGACTCGCGGCGAGCGCGCGCCTCATACTCGGGCTCATGGGGCGCTATCCGAACAGCGGCGGCCCGATCGAGCGCAAGGTGCCGGAGGGCGACGACCGGCCGCGCCTGGTCTGCGATGCCTGCGGTTTCATCCGCTACGAAAACCCGAAGATCGTCGTCGGCTCGGTCGCGACCTGGGAAGGACGCATCCTCCTTTGCCGCAGGTCCATCGAGCCACAGGCCGGCTTCTGGACCCTGCCGGCGGGATTCCTGGAGCTGCACGAGGAGCCCACAGAGGGCGCCCGGCGCGAGGCGGAGGAGGAAGCCTGCGCCGAGATCGTGATCGGCGCGCTGCTCGCGGTCTATACGATCCCCCGTATTAGCCTGGTGCAGCTCTTCTACCGCGCTCGCCTCGCGCATCCCGAGATCGCGCCGGGGTTCGAGAGCCTCGAGGTCGGGCTCTTCGAGCCGGACGACATCCCGTGGGATTCCCTCGCCTTCCCCTCGGTAACTTGGGCGCTCCGCCACCATGCCGAGGCGCCGGAGAGCGGCGAATTCGCCCCCTTCACCAATCCCGCGGGCGACGTCGGCGACTACCGGCCGGGCATCGCCGCCCGGCGCTGAATGGGGTTAGAGCGCGTCTGTCTTTGACGGACGCGCGACAGGCTGCGACCGCGCAGGCGCCGGCCCGTCGCGCCGGTAGGCGCGCGAGATCGCAGAACGGCCGGCTGGCGTGAGCGACAAAACGCTATTCGTCGAGGCCCATCAGGGCGGCGGCGAAGGCGCGGGCCTCGAAGGGGCGCAGGTCGTCGATCCCTTCGCCGATGCCGATTGCGACCACCGGCACGCCGAAGCGCCGCGCCAAGGCCACCAGCACACCGCCTTTTGCTGTGCCGTCGAGCTTGGTCATAACCAGGCCGTCGACGGCGATGGCCGCGCGAAAGACATCGACCTGATTGAGCGCGTTCTGGCCGGTGGTGGCGTCGAGTACCAGAAGGCGGCTGTGCGGCGCGCGCGGATCGAGCTTCTTGAGCACACGGTCGATCTTCTGCAGCTCGGCCATCAGGTGCGCCTTGTTCTGCAGCCGGCCGGCGGTGTCGATCAGGAGCACGTCGGTCCCTTCCGCGCGCGCGCGCTCGAGCGCGTCGAAGGCCAAGCCGGCGGGATCGCCCCCGTCCTGGCGGGCGACGACGGGCGCGCCTGCGCGCTCGCCCCAGACCGTGAGTTGCTCCACGGCGGCGGCGCGGAAGGTATCGCCCGCGACCAGCATGACGCGCTTCCCGTCGCGGCTGAGACGCTGGGCGAGCTTGCCGATTGTGGTCGTCTTGCCCGTGCCGTTGACGCCGGCCACCAGGATCACGTGGGGTTTGGCGTCGTCGTCGATCGTTAGCGTCCCCTCGACCGGCGCCAGCAGGTCGGCAATCTGGTCGGCGAGCGCCTGGCGCACCTGGGCGGCGGTCACTTCCTTGCCGAAGCGCTGCTGGGCGAGCTCCGCCGTGAGCTCGGCCGCCGTGGCCGCGCCGAGATCGCCGGCGATGAGCAGCTCTTCGAGCTCTTCGAGCGCGTCGTCGTCGAGCCGGCGGCCGGTGAAGATGGCCCCGATGCCGCCGGTGAGGTTGTTCGAGGTTCGCCTGAGGCCAGCCTTGAGGCGCGCGAACAGGCCGCGCCCGCCGCCGTCTTCGCGCGCCATCAGGCCGCGGTCCCGATCAGACGATCGCCTGCCACGCCGGTGATGCGGGCCTGCACCAGGGCACCGGGCTCGCCGGCCGGCCGGTCGAACCCGACCTCGGCGAAGCACTCGTCGCGGCCGCTCGCGGGCTTCTCCAGCAACACCCGGCTGTCGCGGCCGATGCGCCCTTCCAGGAATTGCCGACGCGGGCCTTCGGCGGCATGCCGCAGCGCTGCGGCGCGGGAGCGGCGCTCGGGCCCCGGCACTTGAGGCATGCGTGCTGCCGGCGTGCCGGGACGGGGCGAATAGGGAAAGACATGGAGCCAGACCAGCCCGGCGTCTTCGATCAGGCGCCGCGTGTTCTCGAACATCGCCGGCGTTTCAGTGGGAAAGCCCGCGATCAGGTCGGCGCCGAAGGCGATCTCTGGCCGGAGCGCGCGCAGCCGCTCGCAGAGCGCCAGCACGTCGGCCCGACTGTGGCGGCGCTTCATCCGCTTGAGCACCATGTCGTCGCCGGCCTGGACGCTGAGGTGCAGGTGCGGCATCAGGCGGGGCTCCTCGGCGAAGAGCCGCTCCAGCGCCGGGTCGACCTCCACGGGATCGATGGAGGAGAGCCTGAGCCGCGGCAGTTCCGGCACTGCCTGGAGCAGGCGGCGCACCGCCTCGCCGAGGCGCGGCCGGCCCGGCAGATCGTCGCCGTAGTGGCCGAGATCGACGCCGCTCAAGACGACCTCGCGATGGCCAGCCGCCACGAGCGCCCGCACCTCGGCTGCGATGGCGCCGAGCGGCACGCTCCGGCTCGGGCCCCGGGCGAAGGGGATGATGCAGAAGGTGCAGCGATGGTCGCAGCCGTTCTGCACCTGGACGAAGGCCCGCGACTTGGCCTCGTAGCCCGCGATCAGATGGCCGGCGGTCTCGCGCACCGCCATGATGTCGCCGACCGCCACACGTTCTTCCGCGTCGGGCGCCAGCCCCTCCAGCGTCAGCTTCTCGCGGTTGCCGACGACCCGGTCGACCTCGGGCATTGCGGCGTAGCCTGCAGGGTCGAGCTGGGCGGCGCAGCCGGTGGCGATGATGGTGGCGTCGGGGTTGTGGCGCCTGGCGCGGCGGATCACCTGGCGCGCCTGGCGCTCCGCCTCGCCCGTGACCGCACAGGTGTTGACGATGATGCCCTCGGTCAGGCCGGCAGCGCGCGCCCGGGCGCGCATGACCTCCGACTCGTAGGCGTTGAGCCGGCAGCCCATGGTGATGACCTCGAGCCCGCTCATGCCGGCAACACGCCCGTGAAGCTCGCGGCGGTGGGGCCGGTCATCTCGACGTGGCCGTCCTCGCGCCAGACGATGCTCAACTCGCCCCCGTCGAGGACAACGGTAACATCGCGCCCGGTGAGCCCCCGCCGCGCGCTCGCGACCGCCGCGGCGCAGGCGCCGGTGCCGCAGGCCTGGGTGAGGCCCACGCCCCGCTCCCACACGCGGAGCCTGAGACGGTCATCGGCAATGCGCTGGGCGACACCGATATTGGCGCGTTCGGGGAAGAGCGGATCGGTCTCCAGCCGTGGGCCGATGTCGGCCAGCGGCACGGCCTCCGCATCGTCGACGAAGAACACCGCGTGCGGGTTGCCCATGTTGACTGCAACGGCGTCCGAGAGCGGCCCGGCGCCGATCGCGACGTGGAGCGTGTCCATCGCGCGGGCCAGGGGGATCTCTCGCCAGTCGAGACGCGCCGGCCCCATATCGACGCGCACCTGGCTTGCGCCAGCCTCGTGCGCCGCGAGCGGCCCGGCATCGGTCTCCAGGGTCACGCGGGCCGCGCCGGCCTCGTCCAGCAGCAGTCGAGCGGCGCAGCGGGTGCCGTTGCCGCAGGCCGCGACCTCGCCGCCGTCCTGATTCCAGAAGCGCAAGTAGGCGTCGGTGCCGCCCTTGCGCGCGGGCTCCAGAACCACCAGCTGATCGCATCCGACGCCGGTGCGCCGGTCGGCGATGGCGCGCACTTGCGCGGCGTCAAGCGCCAGCGGCGCACGGCGTGCGTCGAACACGACGAAGTCGTTGCCGAGCCCGTGCATCTTGGTGAAGGGAAGCCCCGTCATGGGCGGGGTTATAGCCCGGAATTCCTGCTCGGTCGCGGCTCGCGTCGCCTCCAGGCGTCGGGGGACGGATATAAGCCCGCCTCAGCGGTCGGCGAGGAAGGCCAGGATCTCCCGCGCGCACTCCTCCGGTGCCTCCTCGGGCAGGAAGTGGCCGCAGTCGAGCGCGCGGCCCTGCACATCCTCGGCCCGCTCGCGCCAGCTCTCCAGCACGTCGAGCGAGCCGCCGGTCTGCCAGCCGGGGCGCCGGGCCATGTCACCGGCCCAGAGCACCAGCATCGGGCAGGCGATCTTGCGGCCCCGGTCCGCCTCGTCGCGAACGAGGTCGAGCGCGATGGCGCGGTAATCCAGGCACATGCAGCGCAGCGTCTCGGGATCGCTGAAGCAGCGGAGATAATCGGCGTAGGCCTCGGGCACGATCGCGCCTTCGACGCCGGTCCAGTGCGCCAGCAGGAAATCGAGGAAGAGCTTCGGGCTGTTGCCGATCAGCGTTTCGGGGAAGGGCGCAGGCTGGCGCATCAGGTGCCAGTGGAAGAAGGAGAACGCGAGGTCGCCGTCCATGTTCTCGAAGACCGCTTGGGATGCCACCACGTCGAGCGAGGTGAAGGTGCGCACCTGCGCGGGATGGTCGAGCGCCATGCGATGGCCGACGCGGGCGCCGCGATCGTGCCCGACCACGTGGAAGCGATCGAAGCCCAGCGCTGCCATCACCTCGACCTGGTCCTGGGCCGAGGCGCGTTTGCAGTGGTCGGCGAAGTCGTTGGAGGCGGGCTTGCCGCTGTCGCCGTAGCCGCGCAGGTCGGGCGCCACCACCGTGTAGTGCTGGGCGAATTGCGGCGCCACCTTGTGCCACATCAGGTGATTCTGAGGGTAGCCGTGGAGCAGCAGGAGGGGCGGGCCCTCGCCGCCTCTGACCAGATTGATGGCGACGGTCGAGGTCTCGATCCGGGTCCTTGTGAAGCCCTCGAACATGTCCGAATCTTCCCTCCTCGGCGTCACTGAGGTCGCTCGGCGCTCTCGCCGCGCGCGTTCAGCAGGGTTGGATCGGCGCCGCCTCGCAGCAGCGCGGTAGCGGCCCTGCTATCTTCGCTCCCGACCAGATGCAAGGGGGTGTTGCCGCCGACGGAGTCCCGCGCATTGGGGTCTGCCCCCGCCTTCAGCAATGACCGGATCACGGCCGCGTCGCCGGCCATGGCCGCAAGGTGGAGCAGCGTGTATCCCTCCGCGTCCCGCGTGTCGGGATCCACACCGCTGGCGAGCATCGCGATGACGACGCGGGATCGACCGTCCTGCAACGCGATCTTCGCAGCATGGCCAACATTCGCGCCCGCCTCGATCAGTACGGCCGCGGCTTTGGGATCGCACGCAAAGCTCAGCGGTGGCCCCGAGTGGAAATCTTCGTAGTGAAAGGGCCCGTCCTCGCCCGTAAATATGCCGCGCTCGTCATAGTGCGAATGACGCTCGCCCTCGCTCGCGAAGTTCCCGGAGAACACCTTTGCCTTGTTCGGGTCTGCGCCGCCCTTCAAGAGCGCGGCTATCGTCTTAAGCTTGGTCGATCGCGTGCTGTACCTTTGCTTGCCCTGCGCCATGTCGCGTGAGCACATCAAGTGATGCAATGGTGTATTGCCACCATCCAGGTGAATGTCTGGCGAGGCACCTCCCTTCAATAGCTCGGATACGACCCTTGCCGCGCGCGCATCCTCTCGGGGATTGGAAGACTCTATTGCCGTGAAGAGCGGCGTTCTCGCGCCGACTGCGGCCAGGTTCGGATCCGCACCTCCCTTGAGCAGCCTTGCAAGTAAGACGGGCAAGTTCCTATCGCCGCTGTTGCACTTCAAAGCTCTGTGCAAGGCGGTATCTCCCCCTTCCCACTCCTTTTCCCGCAAATTGGGAGACGCGCCGGCGGCGAGCAGAGTGTCTACAATTCGCAGAGTATCCTCAGTTATTTCGCGGCAGACATGGACGTGAAGAGGGGTACGTCCCCGCCTGCCATACACGTTCGGACTCGCGCCGTCTTTCAGCGCGACCCATACGTTCATGGGATTGCTATCGATGCTCAACGCGCTTTTCTCGGGTCCACTCAGCTTTACGTCAGCATACGAGCCAGCGATGGGCGGCCCCGCGCAGGCAGCGAGAGACAGGACGGCAAGTACGGCTAACGGCGCGGCACTTGCCTTGAGAACTCTCATTGCCCCATCGGATGTGCGCTGCATGGCTTTCCTCCCGGACCCTCAGGTCATGTCACCGATGCAAAGGCCGCCCGCAAGGGATATGACGGCGCAGCATATCAGTTATGCCGGTCCGTGGGGTTCGGTCGAGCCATCGCCGGACACATATCGGGAGGAGGAAGGGTGTGCGGCCGGCCCGGCATGGGCGGCCGGAACACCGGCAACACTCCGTAAACAGGAGGTGAGGACATGGACCTTACACCCATCACCCAAGCGGTCCGGAAATGGCGGGAGCGTGGCCGTGTGCGGAATGAGCTCCATCGCCTGACCGATCTCGAGCTTGCCGATATCGGGCTGAGCCGAGGCGACATCGACGCGGTGGTGCGCGGCGACGTGGTGCGTGCTCGGCCATCCGGCTTCTATGAGGCTCGGTAATGAGGGAGCCGGGGCCGGCCTCCGGGTCGGCCCCGGCACCTCGCTTCACACTGGTTTTGGCACCATGACGCGCTGAGCGATACTCGCCGGCAGGGTTGGTCCGGAACTGTCTACATGCCTACGGTTCTCCAGGTCCTGCCGCGTCTCGGAGGCGGTGGAGGTGTGGAACGCGGAACGCTCGACATCTCGCACGCGCTGACCAGTGCCGGCTGGCGCTCCGTCATCGTGAGTGCGGAAGAGACCGACCGGGCGGTTGCTGCCGAAGCCGGCGCCCGTCACGCGGCGCTGCCGGTGGCGCGCCGCAACCCCCTGGGGGCGCCGGGTACGATCCGGCGCTTCGTACGTCTGATTGCCGAGCAGGAAGTCGATCTCGTCCACGCCCGCTCGCGCTGGCCGGCCTGGCTCGCCTGCTACGCAGCGCGGCAGACGGGACGGCCCTTCGTCACGACCTTCCACGGTTCCTACTCCACGGACTGGCCGGGGAAACGGCGCTACAACGCGATCATGACGCGGGGCGACCGGGTCATCGCGGTCTCGGAATACATCGCCCGGCACATCGCCGAGACCTATGCCGTCGAGCCCGGCAGGATCAGAACCATCCCGCGCGGCGTGGACCTCTCCCGCTTCGACCCGGCGCACGTGGACGACGGGCGCATCGCCGCCTTGCGTGCTGCGTGGCAGGTGCCGGCAGGCAGGCCGGTGGTGATGCTTCCGGGGCGGTTGACTACGCCTAAGGGGCATCTCGCCCTCCTGGACGCGCTGGCGCGAGTCGAGACCCGGGTTTGCTGCGTTCTGGCCGGCGACTCAGACCGGGGGCACGCGGGCTATCGCGCCCGCATCGAGCAGCGGATCGAGGCGCTGGGCACCGGGAAGACCGTCCTGCTTGCCGGCCCGTGCCACGACATGCCGGCGGCCTACATGCTGGCCGATATCGTGGTCTCGCCGTCGCTCCGGCCCGAAGCGTTCGGCCGCGTCCCCGCCGAGGCGCAGGCCATGGGACGGCCCGTTATCGCGTTCGCCCATGGCGGCGCCCTGGAAACCGTGCGCGACGGGGAGACCGGGTGGCTGGTGCCGCCGGGCGATGCGGGTGCGCTGGCAAACGCTATTGGAGAGGCGCTGCAGGCGAGCCCCGCCGAGCGCGACAGGATGGCCGCGGCAGGCCAAGCTCACGTGCACCGCAATTTCACGCTCGACGGGATGTGCGGCGCGACCCTCGATGTCTACCGGGAGCTGCTGCCCGCCTCGTCGTGATCCCGGCGGGCGCTGGCTGGACAAGCGCGGGCAGCCGCCCGACACTCCGGAGCGCCAGGGGAGTTTGAATGCACGCGGGGCGAGGACATGGACCTCAAGCTGGACGGCAAGAAGGCCATCGTGACGGGAGGCACGCGGGGGATCGGCCACGCGATCGCGCGCAGGCTCGCGCTCGAGGGCTGCAAGGTCGGCATTTGCGCCCGTGACGGCGCCAAGCTGGACGCGGTGCTGGCGGCGTTTGCAGCCGAGGGCCTCGCCGTGATCGGTGCTGCCTGCGATGTCGCGGACGGCGACGCGGTGCGGCGATGGACCGCAGCGATGGCGGAGCAGCTCGGCGGCATTGACGTCGTGGTCGCCAACGTGAGCGCGCTCGCCGGCGCGCCGGGCGAAGACTCCTGGCGGGCCGCGCTCGAGGTCGACGTGCTCGGCACCGTGCGCACGATCGAGGCGGCCATGCCGCACCTCGAAGAATCCGAGGCCCCGGCAATCGTGACCGTGTCGAGCACGGCGGGCGTCGAGAGTTTTGGTGGGGTCAGGCCCTACAATTCGATCAAGGCCGCCCTCATCAACTACACCTCCAATCTGGCCACTGAGCTCGCCGAACGCGGCATCCGTGCGAACTGCGTCTCGCCGGGCACGATCTATTTCGAGGACGGCGTCTGGGGCACGCGCCGGCGGGAGGACCCGGAGCGCTACGAGGTGGCGCTCGCGCTCAACCCCACCGGCCGGATGGGAACGCCCGAAGAGGTGGCCGATGCGGTGGCCTTCCTCGCGAGCCCTGTCTCGAGCTTCACCTTGGGCGCCAACCTGATCGTCGACGGCGGACTCACCAAGCGCGTGCAGTACTAGCCCGGCTCATATCAGGTTCGGGGGCTCGGTAGACTCGCGCCGCACATTCCGCCTAGAGTTGCGTTTGGATGCCGTAATGCCGTCGCCTGACGGCACTGCAGAAAACCAACATCAGGCCATCCAGGGAGGGAACCACAATGCGAAAACTGACATTGTTGGCGGGCGCGGCCGCGCTTGCCCTATCGATCGGCGTTGCCACGCCGACCCACGCTGCCGACGACGATATTGTCATCGGCTTCGCCATCGCGCTCAGCGGCTGGATGAACCAGTACGACGGGCCGCCGTCCAGGTCGGCGAAGATGGCGATCAACGATATCAACGAGGCCGGCGGCGTGCTCGGCGGCCGCAAGTTCGCCTTCACCCAGTCCGACACCAAGTCGGAGGCGGCAGAGGGCGCGCGGGCCGGGCAGGAGGTGATCGCCGACGGCGCCAACTTCATGATCGTCTCGTGCGACTACGACATGGGGGCGGCTGCTGCGACGGTCGCGAACAGCAACGAGATGGTGGTCATCTCGCTCTGCGCCTCTGATGCGAAGATGGGCGTGCAGGGCATCGGGCCCTACGCCTTCACCATGTCCAACTCGTCGCTCACCAGCGGTGCCGTGATTGCGGAGTGGGCGTGGAACAACAAGGGCTGGAAAACCGCCTACAACCTGCTCGATACCTCGATCGAGTACGACAAGGCGATCTGCGCCGGCTTCAAGACACGCTTCGAGAAGCTGGGCGGCGTAATGCTGGGCGAGGACACCTTCAAGCAGGACGATGCGTCCATTGCCTCGCAGATCACGCGCTTCAAGCAGGTCTCGGAGGAGAAGGGCGCCCCCGATCTGCTCCACGTCTGCTCCTACGGCGCGGGCGCGAACGCCGCGATCCGCCAGATCAGGGCGGCCGGCATCGACACGCCGCTCTCGGGCGGCGATTCGATGGACGGCGACTACTGGACCGAGGCGATCGGCAACCTCAATGACCACTACACCGGCACCTACGGCTCGGTGTTCGGCGACGATCCCCGACCACGGGTCAACGAGTTCTTCGACCGCTACGAGGAAGTGCACGGGGAGCGGGTGTGCTGTTCGTTCGCGCTCTCGGGCTACAGCATCATCCAGGCGCTCGCCATCGCCATCGATCGGGCAGGGACCATCGATAGCGACCCGGTGCTGGCCGAGCTCAACAAGTTCGACAAGGAGCCGCTGCTGGTAGGTCCCACCACGTTCACCCCGGACCTGCACATCAACCTCGAGCGGCCGCAGGCGATCATCGGGATCAAGGACGGCAAGGGCTACTTCGTCGACCTGATCCAGCTGCCGGAGCCGCCGCCGCTGCAGCTCATCTTCAAGTAGGCAGAGACCCGGTGGGCGGTCCGCGAAACCTGATCTCGCGGGCCGCCCCCCTTTTCCCGGTCGCGGCGCCGCGGCCGACGGCCGCCGCCTGACGCCGTAACACCGTTCGAGGGGGCCTCTCCGGTGCAAGCGGTCGTTCAGAACATCATCGACGCTCTGAGCCTGGGGAGCCTGTTCGCGCTCACCTCCCTCGGCATCGGGCTGATCTTCGGCATCATGCGCCTGATTAATTTCGCCCATGGCGACTTGATCATGATCGGCGCCTACGCGCTCATCGTGCCGTCCGCCGCGGTGGCGCCGCAGCTCTTCATAGGCGCCTGGCACCCGGCGGCGGTGGTGGCGGCGATCATTCTCATCGTCATCATCTTCGCCGTCGCCTGCGAGCGGCTGGCCTTCCGCCCGCTCCGCGATGCCGACCCCTCGGTGCTGCTGATCGCTTCCTTCGCGCTCAGCTTCTTCTTCCAGAACATGGTTCTGCTGATCTACGAGGGCCGGCCCAAGGGCGTGGACCTGTGGCCGGTGCTGACCGATCCCTTCCTGCTCGGCGACATTCGCCTGCCGCGCCTGCAGATCGTGATGATCGCCGCCACCGCGTTGCTGCTGCTGCTGCTCGTGCTCTTCCTCAAGCGCACGGCGATCGGGCGCCAGATGCGGGCGGCCTCCGAGGACTTCATGATGGCGCGCTTCCTGGGCGTCCGCGCCAACCGGGTGATCGCCGCGGCCTTCGCGATCTCCGGCCTTCTCGCGGCGGTGGTCTCGCTGCTCTTCGTCGTGCAGAACGGCGTGCTCAAGTTCGACATGGGTGTACCGCTGGTGCTCGCGGCGTTCGTGGGCACCGTCGTCGGCGGCATGGGCAGCCTGGTCGGCGCGGTGGTGGGCGGCTTCGTGGTGGGCGTCGCCAGTGTCTTCTTCCAGATCGTGCTGCCGCTGGAGATGCGGCTCAACCGGGATGCCTGGGTCTACGGCCTGATCCTCGTCATCCTCCTGCTGAGGCCCGGCGGTATCGTCAAGGTGAAGGCGGTCGAGGAACGGATCTGACCGTGGTGAGAAATGCGGGTTAGCCCTGCGACTGTCGGCCGTTACCTGTGGGAGCCCGGGACTCTCGGCCTGGGCCTGCTCGTGCTCTCCCTGATCATTTGGGGGAGCGGAGACAAGGTCATCGAGCGCACGCTCACGGTGGCGCTCATCAACACCGTGATGGTGATCGGCCTCTATATCTTCATCGGCAACTCCGGCGTGCTCGCGTTTGGCCACATGGCCTTCGCGCTGATCGGCGCCTACGCGGTCGCCTGGTTCACCATGTCGCCGTTCAAGAAGAGCTTCGCGCTCGATCTGCCGACTTTCCTCGCCGAGAACACGCTGCCGCTGCTGCCGTCGGCGATCATCTCCTCGCTGCTGGCGGCGCTGGTCGCCCTCGTCGTCGGCATCCCGTTGATGCGATTGAGCGGCATCGCCGCGAGCATCGGCACCTTCGCGGTGCTGATGATCTTCTACACGCTCTATTCCAACTGGGATTCCTGGACCTTCGGCGCGAGCACGCTGGTGGGCGTCCCCATCTACGTCGACTACTGGGTCGCGCTGGCGTGGGCGATGGTCGCGCTGATGGTCGCCACGATCTACCAGAAGTCCCGCTTCGGCCTGGCGCTCCGGGCTTCGCGCGAGAACGAGGCGGCTGCGCGCGCCGTCGGCATCAACGTGCCCACTCAGCGGCTTATCGCCTTCGTGCTGAGCGGCTTCTTCATGGGGCTGGGCGGGGTGCTCCAGGCCCACTACGTGGGCTCCATCGTGGTGCGGGGCTTCTGGCTCGGGCCCACCTTCATCGCGCTCGCCATGCTGATGATCGGCGGCCAGCGGAGCCTGACCGGCGCCGTGGTCGGCGTGATGGTGGTTGCGGTGCTGCAGGAGGTGCTGCGCAAGATCGAGGTCCTCATCCAGCTCTACGGGCTGAGCCAGCTCGTCATCGCGTTCCTGATGCTGACCATCCTGATCGTCCGGCCGCGCGGCATCGCCAAGGGGCGGGAGATCCCCTGGCCCTTCGCCAGTCCGGCGGCGATGGCGGCGCCGACGCGCTTGGACCGCACGCCCGCCGCGCCCGCGATCGCGCCGGCCGGCGGCGACATGGAGGAGCGGCTGGAGGCGCATGACGTCTCGGTCAACTTCGAGGGGCTCGCCGCCGTCGACGAGGTCACGGTGTCCATGGGTCGGCAGGAGATATTCGGGCTGATCGGGCCCAACGGCGCGGGCAAGACCACGCTCGTCAACGTGCTGACCGGCTTCCAGAAGCCGACGCATGGCAGGGTCGTGCTCGCCGGTGTCGATGTTACCGGGATGCCGCCGCACCGGATCGGCCGGAGAGGGCTCGCGCGGACCTTCCAGGCGGTGAGGCTCTACCCCGACATGCCGGTGATCGAGAACCTGGAGGCCGCTGCCGTCGGCACCGGCCTCGGCCGGCGCGAGGCCTCGCGGCGCGCGCGCGCCATCCTGGAGTGGATGAATTTTTCCGACAAGGCGTACGACCACGCGGACACGCTGCCCTACGGCGACGAGCGCCGGGTCGGCATCGGGCGGGCGCTCGCGATGGCCCCGCATTTCGTGTTGCTGGACGAGCCGGCTGCGGGCATGAGCGATTCCGAATGCGACGATCTGATGGCGCTGATCTCCCGCATTCCGCAGGACTTCGGCTGCGGCGTGCTGTTGATCGAGCACAACATGCGCGTGATCATGGGTGTCTGCGACCGCATCCACGTGATCGACAGTGGGCGCACCATCGGCGAGGGAACGCCGCAGGAGATCCAGGCGAACCCGGCGGTAATCCGCGCCTATCTCGGCTCGCGTTCGGAGCAGGGCGATGCTTGAGGTCGACGATATCAGCGTCAGCTACGGGCGCATCCCGGCAGTGCGGGGCGTCAGCCTCACCGTGGACGAGGGCGAGATCGTGACACTGGTGGGCCCCAACGGCGCGGGCAAGTCGACCACGCTCATGACCATCGCCGGCGCGCTAACGCCCACCCAGGGCACGGTGCGGCTCAACGGCGACGTGATCGTCGGCAAGGGGCCGGAGAACATCGCCCGCCTCGGCGTCTCCTTCGTGCCCGAGGGCCGCCACGTGTTCACCCGGCTCACGGTGGAGGAGAACATTCGTCTCGGCACCGACATGCGCTCCGACAAGAAGCAGATCGAGCATGACTTCGAGCGCGTGCTCGACTACTTCCCCTTCATGCGCGAGCGGCTGTCCACGCCGGGCGGCAAGCTCTCGGGCGGCGAGCAGCAGCAGCTCGTGATCGGACGCGCGCTGATGACGGGGCCCAAGATCATCCTGGTGGACGAGCCCTCGCTCGGCCTCGGCCCGCTCATCGTCGACAAGGTCTACGAGATCCTGCAGTCCCTGCGCGCCGCCGGGAACACGCTGCTGGTGGTGGAGCAGAGCACCCACCGCGCCCTGGAGAACGCCGACCGGGTCTACGTGCTGCGCAGCGGTCAGATCGAGCTCACGGGCCGGAGCGCCGAGCTCACCGACGAGGAGCTGGAGCGCGCCTATTTCGGTTTCGAAGAGGCCACCGAAGGCGAAGACGTGCATTTCTGAGGGGGTTGGCGGCGGTCGTCCTCTCCTGGCCGGCTCGCGATCCGACGCAGCGCCGTCGAGTGAATACGTGACCTCGCCGCAGATGCCCACCGCATCGACCGGCGGTCTCCGTCCTCAGGCGAGGCCCATCTGGCGGTAAGAGCGCACGACTTTCTCCAAGGCGACGGCGAAGGCGGCCGTGCGCAGGTCCTCGATCGCGTCCGATCCGCGCATGGTCTCGCGCATCGCGCCGTAGGCCTCGCGCATGGTGTCCTCGAGGCCCGACTGGACCAGGTCGAGCTCGTCGACGCCGCGCAGCAGCGGCGCCTTGAGCGCCTCCGGCACCGGCCGGCCGGACGTGGTCTCGATCATCTCGATGATGCGCCGGCCTCGCTGGACGTCGAGCTGGCGCGAGAGCCGGCCGAAGCGCATGTGCGAGACGTTGGAGACCCATTCGAAGTAGCTCACGGTCACGCCACCGGCGTTGACGAGTATATCGGGCAGGATGACCGTGCCGCGCGCGAGCAGCGCCTGTTCGGCCGCGAGCGTCACCGGGCCGTTGGCGGCCTCCACGACGAGCGGCGCGCGGATACGCGCTGCATTGGCCTCGGTGATCTGGCTCTCGATGGCGGCGGGGATGAGGATATCGCAGTCCGCTTCTAGGACCGACGCGCCGTCGGCGACGAAACGCGCGCCGGGAAACCCCTCGAGGCCGCCAGTGCGGCTCAGGTGTTCGGCGATTTGCTCGGGCGCAAGGCCCGCATCGGAGAGCACGGCACCGTCGTGCTCGATGACGCCCGTGAGGCGCACGCCTTCTTCCTCGGTGAGGTACCTGGCCGCGTGGTAGCCCACGTTGCCGAGCCCCTGGACGATGACCCGCTTGCCGTCGAGTCCGCCATCCAGTCCGGCGCGTGCCACGTCGTCCGGGTGGCGGAAAAACTCTCGCAGGACGTACTGGACGCCCCGGCCAGTCGCCTCCACGCGGCCCGGGATGCCGCCCTGGGTCACGGGCTTGCCGGTGACGCAGGCAAGCGCGTCGATGTCGGACGGGTAGAGCTGGCGGTACTCGTCCGCCATCCAGGCCATCTCGCGTGCGCCGGTGCCGATATCGGGCGCGGGCACGTCGCGGCTCGGGCTGATGTAACCGCGATCGGCGAGCTCCTGGGTGAAGCGGCGCGTGATCTGCTCGAGCTCCTCCTCCGTGTAGTCCTCGGGGCGGATCGCGAGCCCGCCCTTGGCGCCGCCGAAGGGCACGTCGACCAGCGCGCACTTGAAGGTCATCAGCGCCGCCAGCGCCTCGACCTCCTGCTGATCGACGAACGCCGCGTAGCGGATGCCGCCCTTCACGGGCAGGCGGTGCTCGCTGTGGACCGCACGCCAGCCGCAGAAGTTCTCATAGCGTCCTCTGAGCCGCACCGGGAAGCGCAGCTGGATGACGGACTTGCATTCGCGGATGGTCTCCACGAGGTCGTCCGGGACCCCGAGCGCCCGGGCGGCCCGGTCGAACATCCCGCGCACGCTGGCCTGGAAGTTGCTCTCGGTTGCGGACGTCACGGGGCCCTCCGTTGGCGGATGAAGCGGAACCGGTGTTCCAGTCTATATGTGCACATGACGACGCGTTCGCGAGAGCGGTTTCGCCGGCGGAACGGTGCGATGGAGACGTCTACGCGTTGCCGCCCACTGACCTCACGCGGTCGACACCCGGCAATCCTTGACGCGTATTGCCTGCGGTGCCAGTACTCGCGAGGTGGAGCGGCAAGCCTGCGGCGGTGCCTCGGCGAGTGTGCAAGCAACTTGGGTATTGGCCGTGATCGATCGTTCATCCGACATCGATAGCGCTCCTTCGAACGACAGCGTTGACGACGAAGCCGGTGCGCCGAAGCAGCCGTTGCTGCGCCTTCGCAATCTGTCCAAGAACTATGGCCAGGTTGAAGCGGTCCGTCCTCTCGACCTCGACATAAATCGGGGCGATTTCTTCGCCATTCTCGGCCCCTCCGGCTGTGGAAAAACGACGCTGCTCCGGATGATCGGCGGGTTTATCACGCCGACTACCGGGACCGTGGAGATCGCCGGCGCCGACGTTACCGCGCTGGGCCCGGAGAAGCGCCCGACGAACATGGTGTTTCAGGGACTGGGGCTCTTCCCGCACATGACGGTGCGCCAGAACGTCGCCTATGGCCTGCGCATCGCCCGACGCCCGCGCGCCGAGATCAGCGACACTGTGCAGGAAATCCTCGCTCTCGTGCGGCTTCAGGATCTCGCCGAACGGCGGATCAACGAGCTTTCCGGCGGCCAGCAACAGAGAATTGCCCTTGCCCGGGCGCTGGTGCTGCGCCCGCAGGTCCTGCTGCTGGATGAGCCCCTTGCGGCGCTCGACCTGAAACTTCGCCAGGCGATGCAGGAGGAGTTGCGGCGAATACACCGCTCGATCGGCGGGACCTTCGTCTTCGTGACCCACGATCAGGGCGAAGCGCTCGGTCTGGCAAACGTGGTTGCGGTCATGGCGGACGGCGCGATCGCGCAGGTCGGAAGTCCCGAGGATATCTACCTGCAGCCGAAGACGCGATTCGTCTCCACCTTCATCGGCGAGGCCAATGTGCTCACGGGTCGGCGTACAGGCGGGGCCGTGACCTTGCAGGCGGGGCTCCAGTTCCGATCGGCGGGCGCGGACGGCCCGGTCCGCGTGGTCGTCCGGCCCGAAGCCGTGACCCTCGAAGCGCTGCACGGCGACGCCGGCACCGGGCTGACCGGCACCCTGCAGGATGTCGTGTTTCTCGGCCCCTACGTGAAATACAAGATCGCCCTCGGCAGCGGCGAGGACATCGTCTCCCACGTTCCGAGCCTGGACGGCAGCAGCATGTTCACGGTCGGAAGCTCTCTCAACGTGAGCTGGGATCCCGATACACATCGCGTCCTCGACGATTGAGA
This sequence comes from Alphaproteobacteria bacterium, assembly GCA_965207055.1. Taxonomy (GTDB): domain Bacteria; phylum Pseudomonadota; class Alphaproteobacteria; order UBA828; family UBA828; genus WTGU01. The sequence goes on from CBDBLP010000003.1 coordinate 986,379, forward strand.
CGCCCGGCTCCGCGAGACCTGCCGCAGGTATCACAGCGCTGCGGCCGGGGTGAGAAATGCGGGCCAATTTGCGGCGGCATCCCGGTAACGCATAATGCCGGCCTCATGCGCGCTGCGGGGAGAGGGCGGCTATGAGCGGTGTGGAATGCGTCGTGGACTGCAAGTCCATACTCGGGGAGGGCCCCGTCTGGTCGCCTGCCGAGAAGGCTCTCTACTGGACCGACGTTCCCGCCTACACGGTCCACCGCTGGACATCGGACACCGGGGAGCAGCGTTCGTGGCGCATGCCGGAAATGGTCACGTCGATGTCGCTGCGCGCGCAAGGCGGATTGATCCTCGCGACCAGCGGAAGGATCAACCGGTGGGATCCGGATAGCGATCGTCTTGAAACTCTGGCGGTCCCAGAGGCGGACCTGCCGGACAACCGGTCGAACGACGGCAAGTGCGATCGGCGCGGCCGTTTCTGGTACGGCTCGATGCAGAACAACCTCAATCCCGACGGGTCCAGCAGGCCCATGACGGAGTCGTCGGGCAATCTCTGGCGCATCGATGGCGATGGCTCGTTCCACTGCATGGATTCAGGGATCGGAATCAGCAACACCTTCGCCTGGAGTCCGGACAACAGGGTGATGTACTTCGGCGACACGCTTGCCGGGATTCACGCCTACGACTTCGACATCGAGGCTGGCGCGATCGCCAATCGTCGTCTCTTCGCCAAGACCGAGGACCCGGCGCTCGGTGTCCCCGACGGCTCGACCATCGACGCAGAGGGGTTCCTCTGGAACGCGCGATGGGATGGCGCGTGCCTGTTGCGCTGGGCGCCCGACGGCACCATCGACCGCAAGGTCGCGCTGCCCTGCCAGCGCGTGACCAGCGCGATCTTCGGGGGCGCGGATCTCGACGTCTTGTACGTAACGACAGCGCGGTACGACCTGAGCGAGGACGGAGTTGCCGAGCAGCCGCTGGCCGGCGGAATCTTCGCGTTGTCGCCGGGGGTCCGAGGGCTGCCGGAAGTGCCGTTTCCGGGATAGGGCCGGAGATCAGGGGTGCGAACCTCGAAGCCGATGGTCTGTCGCGAAGCCTGTCGGCGGGAGGGCGAGTCCGTACCCCATGATGATGTTGAGTTGAACTGACGCTGAGTCGTGCAGGCGGGATCTTTCGTCTGCATTTGTGCAACCAACGCGGACCATGTTCCGCCACGCGAAGAAAGGATTCCTGAAATGAAAAAATCCAGTCTGATGAAGGTGCGCACCATAGCACCTGTAACGCGTCGTGGCTTCAATCTCGGCGCACTCGCCGCTGCGAGTTCCGCCGCACTCGGAGCCGGGTTCGGTGCCGGTTCGGCCCGCGCCGCCAGCGAAGTGGTGTTCCTCGGCTGGCAGGGATACGACGAAGCGCTCTTCATCGGCGGCTTCATGGAAGAGGAAGGGATCGAGCTCGCCACGACCTACATCGGCAACAACGACGAGATCGTCACCAAGTTGCGGGCTGGCGGCATCGGGACCGTCGATATCGTCACGCCATACATGGGCTACGTGCCCCTGCTGGCCGGCACCGGCCTGGTCGCGCCGATCGACACGTCAATGGTACCGAACCTTGCGGACGTCATGCCGCTCTTCAAGGACGACGAGAATCTCAACCTCGACGGAAAGCTCTACGGCGTACCCTTCACCTGGGGTTCCGCGCCGATGATGTACAACCCCGCTGCGGTACCCGAGGCACCGGGCTCCTGGAACGACCTCTTCAATGCCGAGTTCGAAGGCAAGGTCGGCATGATGGACGACCCGCTCGGCAACATCATGCTGGCCGCCCGTATCGTCACCGACGCCGAATCTGCAACCTCCCTTACCCACGATCAGCTGCGTGAGTGCGTCGACTACATGATCAAGCTGAAGGAAAAGCAGATCCGCATGGTCGCCGTCAGCTGGGGTGAGCTTTCGGATGCGCTTTCCCGCGGCGATGTCGTCGTGACCTTCAGCGGCTGGGAGGCCATCAAGAAGTTTGCGGCCGACGCCGGCGCGGTGGTCGAGTACACATTCCCGCAGGAGGGAACCTTCGCCTGGCTCGACAGCTATTGCATCGCGACCGATGCGCCCAACTGGGAAGCCGACCACAAGCTGTGCAACCAGATCATCAGCGTCGACGCGCAGGTCAAGATCGGCACGGAATTTGTGCAGGGGATCGTCAACACCAAGGCGGTCGAGGCGCTGGATCCCGCCTCTCGGGCGCTCTATCCCTACGACGATCCTGCAGGCTTCGCCGAGAAGGCCACGTTCTACGCCTTCCCGCCGTTGGAGGAGGACGGCGTCCACGCCACCTTCGACGATTGGGTAAGGGAGTGGGATCGCTTCAAGGCCAGCTAAGCCTGTTACGGACTGTGCGGTCGTTCCCATGCGGGGAGCGACCGCACGGTAACGACAAGAAGCCCCGGCGGCGCCCCTGACTCATGGAGAGTCGGCGAAGAAACTACATGCTGGTCGCGCCGTCGGCCGGCCTCTACGGCGTTCTGTTCATCGCGCCCTTTTTGTACTTCGTCATAATCAGTTTCTGGGATGTTAAGAACTACCAGCTAACGCCGGACCTCACCGGGACGAACTACGTCGAAACATTCGACCGTTACGCCGGGATTTTCTTCTTCACCATCGAAATGGCGTTCGTGATTGCGGTGCTCACGACCGTACTCGGATTCGTCTACGCCTACATCGCGCGCTTCAAGGCCGGAAAATGGGGAACGGCGCTGCTGCTGATCGCGCTCGTTACGCTCTTCGGCGGCTACCTGATGAAGATTTACGCGTGGAAGACGATCCTCGGCAACGAGGGCGTTCTGAACTCCGCGTTGCTGACGCTTGGCATCGTGGCGCAACCGCTGACGGCCCTTCTCTACAGTCCCGGCGCCGTCGTCGTGACGCTGGTCCACTTTCTGCTGCCCTTCGCGATCCTGCCGATCTACGCCAGCCTGCGCGGCCTCGACGATGTCTCGCTCGAGGCGGCCCGTGACCTCGGCGCGCCGCCCTGGCGGATTCTTGCCGGCATCGTCATTCCACAGTGCAAGGCCGGCCTGATCGCGGCCTTCACCTTCTGCTTCCTGCTTCCGGTTGGCGACTACGTGACGCCGCTCCTGGTCGGCGGCAAGGTCGTCATGATCGGGAACATGGTGGCGACGCAGTTCGGCAAGTCCTTCAACTGGCCTCTTGGGGCTGCGATGGCGGTCTCGATCCTCGTCTGCGCGTTCGTCATCGTGGTCGTCATGAACTGGGCGATGTCGCGTTGGCGGCCCCGATAGACAGGACCTCCACCCTCTTCTGGCGGGTGATCGCAGGCGCATTCGTCGTCTTCCTGCTGTCGCCCCTGCTGCTCGTGGTTCTGTTCTCGTTCACGGACCGCGGGATCAGCGCCTTCCCGATCGAGGGTCTCTCCATCCAGTGGTGGGTGGCGATGATCGAGCACCGGCAATTCGCGAGCGCCCTCTCGAACAGCCTGATCATCAGTGGCGCTGTCGCCCTGATCTCGGCCGCGGTCGGCACGATGGCGGCAATCGGTCTCGCCCGCCTGCCTCCCAGGTACGCCAATATCGGGATCGCCGCACTCTGCCTGCCGCTCATGCTGCCGCCGCTGGTGCTCGCGGTGGCGTTGCTCTCCGCCTACGTGGCGGCGGGGATGAAGCTCGGCCTGCTGACCGTGATCCTGGCCCACCTCCTGTTCACGCAGCCCTTCGTGATCCTGGTGGTCTATGCCCGCATGGTCACCTTCGATCACGCCGTGGTGGAGAGCGCGCGCGACCTCGGAGCGTCGCCGCTCAAGGCCTTCTTCACGGTCACGCTGCCGATCATCCGGCCCACGGTCATCGGCGCCGCCCTGATCGCGGCGGCGCTCTCGCTCGACGATTTCATCATCACGTTCTTCAACATCGGCGGGGGCAACACGCTCCCCACCTTCGTCTGGGGATTCATTCGCACGGGGTTGCGACCAACGGTAAACGCGATCGGCACCACGATTCTCGTGATGACCGTGGGCGCGACGATCATCGCGCTCTGGCTCACACGGTATCGGGGGTAGCGCGTGCCTGGAACAGGAGAGGCCGGATGACGGAACTGGAGGGCAAGATCGCGATCGTGACCGGCGCCGCGTCGGGCATCGGGCGCGCCGGCGCGGAGCTGATGGCCGCCGCGGGAGCGCTCGTCGTGGCCGCAGACATCGACGAGGCTGGCGCTACGCAAGTGGCCACCGACATCGAAGCTCGCGGCGGGCGCGCCGTCCCGTGCCGGGTCGACGTGCGGGACGTGCACTCGGTCCGCGATATGGTCGATTCAACCGTGGAGCAACACGGGCGGATCGACGTGCTCTTCCACAACGCGGTGAGCGTGCCTCTGATCAACAAGCATGACAACCGGGCGACGGAGCTCGACGACGACATCTGGGATCAGATCATCGGCCTGGTTCTCACAGGCACCTATTACTGTGCCAAGTACACCTGCCGGCACATGCTGCGCCAGGGTGAGGGGTCGATCATTCTGACGGCGACGACCGATGCGCTGATCGGCCAGGCCGGAATCGACGCCTATACCGCCGCAAAGGGCGGGGTCGTTTCGCTCACGCGCTCGCTCGCGGCCGGGGTCTCGCCCGAGGGCGTTCGCGTCAACGCGATCTGTCCCGGCTTCGTCGACACACCTCACCAGGCGGGGTTCCTGAGCGTTCCGGAGGAACGGGCCAAGCTCGAGGAGCTTCACCTCATGCCGATCCTGGAGCCGGAGGACATCGCCAACTTTGCCGTCTATCTGGCCTCGGACCGGGCACGCTACATGACCGGCGGCATTCACGTCGTCGATTCCGGCTACACGGCGTTCAAGGGCCGCCTCTCGCTCCAGGACACGATTCGGCTGTAGCAGGAGGCCGTCTTTCCAGGTCGTCCGCCGCCATCGAATGCTGGAACGGCCGGCGCCGGCAATGCGGGAGTTCGCGCATCCCACTTGTCCCGCTCAATCCCGGCGAATCCCGCATCAAAATTTCGTGTTGGGCATCGTCCGGCGCGCACGACGGCATGCAACACGCGACCTCGGCGAGATGTCCAGGCGAGAGCGTTTCCGTGCGAAGCGGAAACGCTCTAGGATCGCGCCCGACAATTCCGCAAGGGAGGCAGGGGTGGATATCGCGGCGCTGCGCGCTGCCGGCGCGCGTCATCTGATCCAGGGCGAGCTGCTCTCGGACGTGGTACCGGCCGCGGACGGGCCCGTCTTCGTCCGCGCCGACGGAACGGAAATCTTCGATTCCGAGGGCCGGGCGTACCTGGACTTCAACTCGGGCCAGATGTGCTCGGCGATCGGCCACAACAACCCGCGTGTGACCCAGGCTGTGCGGGAGGGCCTGGGTACGCTCACCCATGCGAGCTCGGTCTATTTCAACGAGCCGCAGCTGCGCCTTGCCGCGCGCCTTGCGGAGACCTTCGATGCGCCGCTCAGCCGCTCGCTCTTCATCCAGTCGGGCGCCGATTCCAACGAGGCGGCGGTGCTCTTCGCCCGGCGCGCGACCGGGCGCAGCGGCATCGGCGCGCTGCACCTGAGCTTTCACGGCTACACCGACGTGACCCGCGCCATCAGCTTCGCCGCGACCACCGGCGGCACCGGCCCCTCCATCCCGGACGTGCACGCGATCCCGGCACCCTACGCCTACCGCTCGCCGGTGGGTGCCGAGGGCGACGAGTGGTGGGCGCCGCTGCTCGCCATCGCCTTCGACCTGCTCGACCGCGAGTGCCCGAACAATCTGGCGGCGGTCATCGCCGAGCCGCTGATCAGCGCTGGCGGGGTGATCGAGATGCCGCCCGGCTACCTCAAGGCGCTCAAGACGGGGCTCGAGGCCCGGGGCGCGCTGCTCATCCTGGACGAGGCGCAGACCGGGCTCGGCAAGCTCGGCACCCTCTACGCCTACCAGCAGCACGGCATCGTGCCGGACATCATGACGCTGTCGAAGCACTTCGGCGGCGGCCTGCCCATCAGCGCCATGGTGACGACGGACGCGATCGCCGAGCGCGCGCTCGACGGCGGCCTCACCTTCGGCCATTCGCATTCGTCGGACCCCATCGCCTGCACCGCTGGCCTCGCCAGCCTCGAAGAGATCCTGGCCGAGGACCTGCCCGCCAAGGCGCAGGCGATCGGAACGTACTGGCGCACGCGCATGGAGAGCCTGCAGCAGCGCTTCCCCATGATCGGCGAGGTGCGCGGCAGGGGCTGCCTGCAGGGGGTCGAGCTGGTGCGCGACCGCGCCACCAAGGAGCCCGCGAGCCGGGAGGCGCAGGAGATCTACCGCGACTGCCTGGCGGACGGGCTGCTCTTCTCGGTGCGCGGCCAGCACCGCAACGTGCTCCGCTTCGTGCCGCCCTTCTGCACCAGCGAAGCGCAGATCGAACGCGCCGCGGCGATCCTGAGCCGCGCCCTTGAGCGACAGGCCTGACGCGGCCATGACCTTCGGTCACTCTCTGGCGGCCGCCGCCGCGGGGCCGGACGCATGAGCCGGCCCGCCACGAGCGTGCTCGCGGTCGTCCTTTGCGGGGCCCTGGTGCTCACGATCAGCAACGGGCTGCGCTCGAGCTTCGGCCTCTTCGTCACGCCGATGAGCCTCGATCTCGGTACCTCGCGCGAGACATTCGCGCTCGCCATCGCGATCCAGGGCATCGTCTGGGGGATCACCCAACCCGTCTTCGGCGCGTTCGCCGACCGCCACGGGGCGATACGGGTGGTCCTGTTCGGGTCCGTGATTTACGTCGCGGGTCTCCTCTGGATGGCCTGGGCCGACAGCGCGCTCGGGCTGCATCTTGGCCAGGGCGTGCTGGTTGGGGTTGGCATCAGCGCCACCGGGTTCGCGGTGGTGCTGGGCCCGGTGGGGCGCGCAGTGCCGCCGGAGCGGCGCAGCATGGCGCTCGGCATTGCGGCGGCCGGCGGTTCCTTCGGGCAGTTCGCGCTGGCGCCGGTGGGCGGCGCGCTGATCGACGGCGTCGGCTGGTCGATGACGCTCATCGCCTACTGCGGAATCGCGGCCATGATGGTGCCGTGCCTCATCGGGATGCGCGGCAGCCACGTGCCGCCCGAAGGCAGCGCCCAAACGCTGAGCGAGGCGCTGGTCGAGGCCCGCGCCCACAGCGGCTTCTGGCTGCTCTGCGGCGGCTTCTTCGTCTGCGGCTTCCACGTCTATTTCATTGCCACCCACCTGCCGTCTTTCCTGACGGACGCGGGGCTTGCTCCCATGCTGGGGGCGACGGCGATCGCCGTGATCGGGCTCGGCAACATTGTCGGCACCTTCGCCGCCGGCTGGCTCGGCGACCGGCACCGCAAGAAGTACGTGCTCTCGTTCTTCTACCTCGGCCGGGCGGCGGTCCTCGGCATGTTCCTCGTGGCGCCGGTGACCGAGGTGAGCGTGCTGGTGTTCTCCGCGTTGATGGGCCTGCTCTGGCTTGGCACCGTGCCGCTTACCAGCGGCCTCGTCGCCCAGATCTTCGGCCCCCGCTACCTCGGTGCGCTCTTCGGCATCGTTTTCTTCAGCCACCAGCTTGGCTCCTTCCTCGGCGCCTGGCTCGGCGGCTACGTGTACGATACGACCGGCTCCTACGATGCGGTGTGGGCGGCCGCGGTGGCACTGGGCGTGGTGGCGGCGGTGCTGCACTGGCCGATCCGCGACCGGCCGCTCGTGCGCCAGGAGGTCGGTGCCGCGTAGTGCGGGATGGGCAGGCCGCAACGAAGATGCTTGGCGCGGCGGCCACCCCGGGTTTAGGCTGGCGCATGGTGTCCTGGAGACGCAGCCTGCGATGCCTGCCTGCACTGGCGCTCGTGCTGCTGCTCGCGCTTGGCACGACGGGGACCACCTTGGCCGATCAGAACGACCCGGCGCTGGACGGCCTCTTCCGCGACCTCAAGGCCGCCCAGAGCCCGCAGCTGGTCCGACAGATCGAGTTGCAAATCTGGGCCCGCTGGTTCGAAACCGGCTCGGAAGAGATGGACCGGATGCTCCTTTCGGGCGACCGGGCGCTCTCCATGGGTCAGTACAACCGCTCCTACGCGATCCTCAACGGGGTCATCGAGCTGCGGCCCGACCTCTCCGAGGGCTGGAACCGGCGCGCGACGCTGCGCTACCTGATGGGCGACTACGAGGGTTCCATCGCAGACATCGACGAGACCCTGAAGCTCGAGCCACGCCATTTCGGCGCGCTCTCGGGCCTCGGCCTTTGCCATCTCAGGCTCGGCAACGAGGAGGAGGCGCTCGACGCATTCGAGCGGGCGCTGATCCACAATCCCCACATGCAGGGCGTGAAGCGGAACGTGAAGGAGCTTCGCGACCGGCTCGGCCGCCACGCGATCTGAGAGTTCGGCGGCGTATAGAGAGTTTCCACTTTTCGCCGAAACGCTCTCGCACTTTGTCGCTCACGGCAGCCGGCCTGCGGCCGGCGCCTCCGCGAGGGCGCCGCTGGCGCGGCGGGCCGCGGTCGCGGTCCGTCGCGCGTCCATCAAAGACGGACACGCGCTCAGCGCCGCAGCGCGCGGCCCGGCCGCTTCCCGGTGACCCGGCCCCCCTCGCGCACGATGGCGCCGTTCACCATGACGATATCGATGCCGGCGGCTGGCCGGGTCGGCGCCTCGAAGGTCGCCTCGTCCGCGATCGTCTCCGCATCGAACATCACGAGATCGGCATAGGCGCCGGCGCGCACCTCGCCGCGATCGGTGAGGCCGAACTGGGCGGCGGTGAGCCCGGTCATGCGGCGCACCGCGTCCTCCAGGGTGAGCAGGCCGAGCTCGCGCGAATAGTGGCCGAGCACGCGCGGGAAGGTGCCCCAGAGCCTGGGATGGGGGTGTTGGTCGTGGGGCAGGCCGTCGGAGCCGATCATGCTGTGCTCGTAGGCCATGATGCGGCGCACGTCCGCCTCGTCCATCATGAAGTAGATGCCGCCCGCCGGCTGCAGGCGCTCCGCCGCGGCGATCGGATAAAGGCCCATCTCGGCGGCGACGTCGGGCAGGTCGCGGCCGGCATGCTCGGGGTGCGGCTCGGACCAGGTGACGATCACCCGCTCCGCCTTGCCGACCATCTCCGGCATCAGCACCGTGGAACCTGCGGTGTAGGGATAGACATCGAGGCCCACGGACTGGCTCCGGCGCGTCTTCTCGATCAGGGCGAGGGTCTCGCCGCTCCGCCCGAAGTTCCCCCGGCCGGCGCACTTGTGGTGGGAGATGACGACGCCGGCACGGGCGCGGCGGCCGATCTCGAAGGCCTCTTCCATCGCTCTCTCGATGTCGGCCCCCTCGTCGCGCATGTGGGTGACGTAGAGCCCGCCGGCGGCGCCCGCGACCTCCGCCACCGCAGCCACCTCGTCGGTGGTCGCCGCCTTGTTGGGGCCGTAAATTAGCCCGGTACTGAAGCCCAGGGCTCCGGCCTCCATCCCCTCGGCCAGCCGCTCGCGCATGGCGTCGATCTCGCCGGCCGTGGCCGGGCGGTCGACATCGTCCATCGTGTCCAAGCGGAGCGCCGAATGGCCAACCAGGAGGCCGGCGTTGGCGGCCGGCGGCGCCTCGTCGAGGGCCGCCACATAGTCGGCGAAGCGGGGATAGCGGAAGTCGGCGGGTCCGCCCAGCAGGTCGAGCGGCGGCGGCGTGGGGCGCCCCGGCGTCAGCGGCGCGAGGCTCACCCCGCAATTGCCGGCGATCACCGTGGTGACGCCCTGGCTGGTCTTGGGCGTTACGTCGGGGTCCACCAGCAGCAGGTTGTCGTCGTGGGTGTGAGCGTCGATGAAGCCCGGCGAGACGATGCGCCCGGTCGCATCGACGGTGCGACCGGCCTGCGCTCCCGCCAGATCGCCCACGGCGGCGATGCGGTCGCCCGTGACGGCGACATCGGCGCGCTCGCGGGGCGCGCCCGTGCCGTCGATCACCGTGCCGCCCGTGAAGAGGACGTCGTACTGCTCTTCCCCCGCCATCGTCGCCTCCCGCTCTCGCCTGCCGTTGCCGATGGGACCATGCCGGCGGCGGCAGCCCGTGACAACAGGGTTTCGCCTCGGCCTGAGGGGCTAGTAAGGTGCCTGCAAGAGCACGATTTGGCGCTGGAGGCGGGCGCAGAGTGGAGAGCGCAATGAGCGAGGTCCAGCACGGCGCGAGCGCCGATCTCGCGGCGTTGCAGTTCGGCGACAGCTTCTTCCCGAGCGGTGCGGTGTCGTTCTCGCTCGGGCTGGAGACGCTGCACGCCGACGGCATCGTGGCTGACGTCGCCGGCCTCGAGGAGTTCCTCACCGACCAGGTGTTGGACCGTTGGGCGACGGCGGAGCGCGCATTCTTCGCGGCCGCCCACGAAGCCTGCCCGGACTGGCCGGCGGTCGCCGAGATCGACGCGCTGCAGGAGGCGATGACGCTGCCGCGCGAGCTGCGCGAGGGCTCGCGCAAGGTCGGTGCCGCGCTGCTCGGCGTCCACGCACGCATGGAGACGCCGGGCGCCCAGGTTTACCGCGAGCGGCTCCGCGCCGGTGAAGCGCACGGCCATCTCGCCGTGGTGCAGGGCGTGGTGCTCAAGGGCTCCGGACTCGACCTCGCCCGTGCCGAGGCGGTGAGCCTGCACGGGCACTGCGCGATGATCCTGGGTGCCGCGCTCAGGCTCGGCTTGATCGGCCACCTCGACGGACAGATCATGCTGCGCGGGCTCAGGCCCAGAATGGCGGCGCTCCTGGCGCAGCCGGCGCCTGGTCTCGACGAGGCCAGGTCCTACGCGCCGCTCGCCGATGTCGCGGCCGCCCGCCACGAGGAAGCGGCGGTCCGACTCTTCAGCAACTGATCAGGGTGGCCCACAATGTTGTTGACACCGACCGAGATGGAGCGGCTGACAATTTACACCGCCGCCGAGCTCGCGCGAAAGCGCCGTGCGCGCGGGCTCGCCCTCAACCACCCCGAGGCCGTGGCGCTGATCAGCGACGAGATTCTGGAAGGCGCGCGCGACGGGCGCTCGGTGGCGGAGCTGATCGAGCAGGGCGCGACCATCCTAAACACCGACGATGTCATGCCTGGCGTCGCCGAGATGATGCCGGTGCTGCAGGTGGAGGGCACCTTCCCCGACGGCACCAAGCTGGTGACGGTCCACGAGCCGATCCGCCCCGGCACGAAGGCGCAGGAGGAGAGCGTGCGGCCGGGCGAGATCATTCCGGCAGAGGGCGAGATCGAGATCAACGCAGGCCGGCCGACTGCCACGGTCGCCGTCACCAACACCGGTGACCGGCCGGTGCAGATCGGTAGCCACTACCACTTCTTCGAGGTGAACCGGCATCTCGACTTCGACCGCGCGGCGTCCTTCGGGATGCGCCTCGACATCCCCGCCGGCACGGCGGTGCGCTTCGCGCCGGGGGAGACGAAGGAGGTGACCCTGGTCGAATTCGGCGGCAGCGGCGAGATGGTGGGACTCAACGACCTCACCCAGGGTTCGCGGCGCTCCGAGAGCGTCAAGCAGGAGGCGCTGGCCCGTGCCCGCGCCCGCGGCTTCAAGGGGGCTTGAGCGATGGCACGGATGAGCAGGGCGGAATACGCGGCGCTCTACGGCCCCACGACTGGCGATTGCGTGCGGCTCGGCGACAGCGAGCTGCTGGCCGAGATCGAGCACGACCACGGCGTGCCGGGGGAGGAGTGCCTGCACGGCGGCGGCAAGACGCTGCGGGACGGCATCGGCCTCGTCGCCGGGCTCGACAGCGCGGCGGGCTCGCTCGACATGCTGGTCTCCAACGCGGTCGTCATCGATCCCGTTCTGGGTATCGTCAAGGGCGACATCGGGATCAAGGAGGGCCTCATCGCAGCCGTCGGCAAGGCCGGCAACCCGGCGGTGATGGACGGGGTGGACCCCGCGCTGCTCTGCGGCGCTGCGACCACGGTGCGCGATGCGGAAGGGCTGATCGCAACGCCCGGCGGCATCGACGTCCACGTCCATTTCGACAGCGCGCAGCTCTGCGAGCACGCGATCTCGAGCGGGGTCACGACGATGCTGGGCGGCTCGCTCGGGCCGATCACCGTCGGCATCGACTGCGGCGGCGCCTGGAACGTCGGCAAGATGCTGCAGGCGGCGGAGGCCTGGCCGATCAATTTCGGCTTCCTCGGGCGCGGCAACTCGGCCAAGCCCCACTCGCTGGTCGATCAGATCGCCGGCGGCTGCATGGGGCTCAAGATCCATGAGGACTGGGGCGCCATGCCAGCGGCGATCGATACCTGCCTCGACGTCGCCGACGAGATGGACTTTCAGGTCCAGCTCCACACCGACACGCTGAATGAGAGCGGCTTTCTGGAGGAGACGCTGGCCGCGATCCGGGGCCGCACCATCCACATGTACCACGCCGAAGGCGCCGGCGGCGGGCACGCGCCCGATATCATCCGCATCACCGGCGAGCCCAACTGCCTGCCGTCGTCCACCAACCCCACCAACCCCTACACGCGCAACACCTTCGACGAACACCTCGACATGATCATGGTCTGCCACCACCTGAACCCGGCGGTGCCCGAGGACGTGGCCTTCGCCGAGAGCAGGATTCGGGCCCAGACCATCGCCGCCGAGGACGTGCTGCACGACATCGGCGCGATCTCGATGCTGGGCTCGGACAGCCAGGGAATGGGGCGGATCAACGAGGTCATCTGCCGCACCTGGCAGCTTGCATCCAAGATGCGGGGCCAGCGCGGGCGGCTCACGTCGGAGCAGACCGCCAAGGGCGACAACGAGCGGATCAAGCGCTACATCGCGAAGTACACCATCAACGCGGCCCGCACCTTCGGCATCGATCGCCACATCGGCTCGCTGGAGGCGGGCAAGCTCGCCGACGTGGTGCTCTGGCGCCCGGCCTTCTTCGGCATCAAGCCGGAACTGGTCATCAAGGGAGGCTTCATCGTGTGGTCGGCGATGGGCGACAGCGCCGCCTCGCTGATGACCTGCGAGCCGCTGCTCATGCGCCCGCAGTGGGGCGCCTTCGGCCGGGCCAAGCAGGCGCTGAGCCTGAGCTTCGTCTCGCAGGCGGCGGCCGATGCGGATGTTGCCGGCAGGCTCGGGCTGGAGAGCCGCACCGTGCCCGTGCAGGGCACGCGCAAGCTCGCCAAGGGCCACATGCTGCACAACGACGCATGCCCCGAGGTAACGGTGGACCCCGAGACCTTCGAGGTGCATGTCGACGGTGAGCTCGCGACCTGCGAGCCAGCCGACAAGCTGCCGCTCGCCCAGCGCTACATGCTGCGCTAGGGCGCGCGCGAGGGAGCGAGAGAGCGCGCGGGAGTCAGGGCATGGAGCAGATCCTGCGCGGCGCTCTGGTCGCCGGCGGCGACGGCACCCGGTTCGACATCGGCATCGCCGACGGTCGCATTGCCGAGATTGCGCCCACGGTCGAAGCCGACGCGCCGGTGCTCGACCTGGACGGCCGACTGGTGGCGCCCGGCTTCATCGAGACCCACATCCACCTCGACAAGGCCTGCATCCTCGACCGCTGCCGGGCGGAGCGGGGCGACCTCGCCGAGGCCATCGACGAGGTGGCGCGGGTCAAGCGTGAGTTCACCGCCGACGACGTGAACGCCCGCGCCCGGCGCGTGCTCGATGCCTGTATCGCCCAGGGCACCACACACATGCGCACCCACCTGGAGGTTGACCCCGGCATCGGGATGCGGGGCTTCGACGGCGTGCTGCCTTTGATCGAGGCCTATCGCTGGGCGATCGACCTTGAGATCTGCGTCTTCCCGCAGGAGGGGCTGCTCAACAATCCGGGCACCGACGAGCTGATGGTGGAGGCGCTCGAACGCGGCGCTCGCGTGGTCGGCGCCGCGCCCTATACCGACAGCGACCCCGCTGGCCAGATCGACCGCGTGTTCGAGCTCGCGCGTGCGTTCGATGTCGATATCGACATGCACCTCGACTTCGGCGAGAGCGCGGACGAGCTCGACCTCGACCAGGTCTGCAGTCTGACCGAGCGCTTCGGCTACGGCGGCAGGGTCACGGTCGGCCACGTCACCAAGCTCTCGGCCGCGAGCCCTGAGCACCTGGCGCGGGTCGCGGAGCGCATGGCCGAGGCGGGTGTCGCCTGCACCGTGCTGCCCGCTACCGATCTCTTCCTCATGGGGCGGGGCGACGAGGCCAACGTTCGGCGGGGGGTCACGCCTGCGCACCGGCTGCTCGGCCACGGCGTGAACTGCTCGCTCTCGTCCAACAACGTGCTCAACCCCTTCACGCCCTTCGGCGATTGCTCGCTGGTGCGCATGGCGAACCTCTACGCCAATGTCTGCCACGTGGGCGCGCGGTCGGAGATGCTGGACTGCTTCGACATGATCACGCGGCGCTCCGCCCGCATCCTCGGCCTCGACGATTACGGCGTTGCAGTCGGCAAGGTAGCCGACCTCGTGGTCCTCGACGCAACCGATCCGGCGGACGCAGTGGCCGCAATTGCGCCGCCGCTCTACGGTTTCAAGCGCGGGCGCATGACCGTTCGGCGCCCGCCGGCGGAGCTTCTCGGCCCGTCGTAGCGCCGCCGCAGGCCCAATGGGGCGGAGGGCCCGTTCGGGCACCACAAAGCGTCTCGATCAATAGAAGGGTCGATTCCTGAGCGTACCGGTATAATGATGAAGTGCCCCTTGGCCGTGCAGGGGGCCTCTCGCGCTCATGGTGGAAGAAGGAATCGCCGGTGAGGCGCTGGGGTTACATCGGACTCATCGTCGGCATCGCGCTGGTCATCGGCCTCGTGTGCTTCCAGGGCGCTGGCGACGTGGCAGCCGCGGTCGCCGCGGTGAGCTGGGGCATCGTCGTGGTCGTCCTGGTGCGCCTCGTGCCGATCATGCTCGACGGCTATGTCTGGCGGCTGCTCTTCCTGGAGGGCCATCGGCCGCCGGTGCTGACGGCGCTCTGGGCGCGCTGGATCGGGGAAGCGGTCAACACGCTGGTGCCGGCATTTCAGGTGGGCGGCGCGGTGGTGCGCTCGCGGCTCTTGGTCATGCGCGGTGTGCCGGGCCGGATCGCAGGCGCGAGCGTCGTCGTCGACCTCACCCTGAGCACGATCACCCTGCTGTTCTTCACCCTGGTCGGCATCGGTCTGCTGATGGCCCACCACGGCGAAAGCGATATCGCCCGCGCCATCGGCTACTGTGTCGCGGGGGGCTTCGTGGTCGTCGTCCTGCTCTGCGTCTTCCAGCAACGCGGGTTCTTCGGCTGGATCATCGGCCTTGCGGCGCGTTTCGCCAGGGGCAAGGCGTGGGATAACGCCATCGGCGGCGCCCAGGCGCTCGACGAGGCGGTCCTCGACCTCTACCGGCACCGCTGGCTTCTGGCCGGGAACGCGACCGGCCAGCTCGCCGCCTGGACGCTCGGCGCCGCCGAGATCTATGCTGCGCTCTACTTCATGGGCTACGAGGTCTCCATTGCCGACGCCCTGCTGCTGGAAAGCCTGATCCTGGCGACGCGCACTGCTGCGTTCTTCGTGCCGGGCGCGCTCGGCGTGCAGGAGGGCGTGCTGGTGCTGCTCGGCGGGATGATCGGCCTCGGGCCAGAGGTGGCGCTGGCGCTTTCGCTGGTCAAGCGGGTCCGCGAGCTGGTGATCGGCGTCCCCGGCCTGCTCGCCTGGCAAATCGCGGAGGGCAAGAATTTGTTCAGCCGCAGCGCGCGGCGCGCGGCAGCGTCCGCGCCGGAGCCGCCCGGCCCCGCTGCCTCTTCTGCCAGCCGCTCGCGGGAGGCGCTCTGAGCACGCCCGGGCCGCGCGGGCCGGACGGAATTCACCCCACCATCTCAATAAATTACATGCATCCGGAGACCGAACCATGGGCAGGATGATCGACGGCGAGTGGCACAAGGAGGACAACAGGACCCAGAGCGACGGGCGCTTCGTTCGCGCCACGACCTCCTTCCGCGATACCGTCACCGCCGATGGTTCCTCCGGCTTCAAGGCCGAGCCTGGGCGCTACCACCTCTATGTCTCCCACGCCTGCCCCTGGGCGCACCGGACGATGATCCTGCGCGCGTTGCGCGGCCTCGAAGATGTGATTTCTGTCTCGGTAGTAGACCCCTTCATGGGCGACGACGGCTGGCATTTCAGTGATGGCCCGGGCTGCATTCCCGACACGGTCAACGGCACCCGCTTTCTGCGAGAGGTCTACAAACTCGCACGGGACGACTACACCGGGCGGGTCTCGGTGCCCGTGCTCTGGGACAAGAAGGAGAAGACCATCGTCAACAACGAGTCAGCCGAGATCATCCGCATGTTGAACAGGGCGTTCAACGCTTGGGGCGACGGTGAGCTGGACTTCTACCCGGCGGCGCTGAGAGACGAGATCGAGGCGGTCAACGAGCCGATCTACGAGCACGTCAACAATGGCGTCTACAAGACCGGCTTCGCCCGGTCGCAGGCGTCCTACGAGGATGCCTTCGACGCGTTGTTCTCCACGCTGGACGACCTAGAAGCGAGACTGAGCACACAGCGCTACCTGGCGGGCGCGTGCATCACCGAGGCTGACTGGCGGCTCTTCCCAACCCTGGTGCGCTTCGATGCGGTCTATGTCGGGCACTTCAAGTGCAACGGGCGGCGGATCGAGGACTATCCCAACCTGAGCAACTACCTGCGGGAGCTCTTCCAGTACCCGGGAGTCGCGGAAACGGTGAACATGGCCCACATCAAGGGGCACTATTACGGGAGCCACGTAAGCGTCAATCCCACCCGCATCGTGCCCAAGGGGCCAGTGCTCGACTTCACGCGACCGCACGATCGAGACCGCCTTCCCTGCTCAACGGGGCGCGCGACCAGCCATTAGCTGGGGGCGACACGGCGCGGGGTCGATTGTCCGCAGCGATAGGGGCGCAATATAGTGGCGCTTCGGTGGCATCCGGCAGAGTCCTGCCGGCGGGTGCCGCAGGCGGGGGAAACCAGCCACGACGGTCAGCGCCGCGAAATTCGAGGTCGGCCAGGTCGTCCACCATGTGAAGTTCGGATATCGCGGTGTGGTGTTCGACGTCGATCCGTGCTTCCAGGGCACCGAGGAGTGGTACGAGCAGGTGGCGCGCTCACGCCCGCCCAAGGACAAACCCTGGTATCACGTCCTTGTCCACGATGCGGCGCACACCACCTACGTCGCCGAGCGCCATCTGGAACCGGATCCGGAGGGTGGTCCCATCCACCACCGGCTGCTGGACCAGCTCTTCGGTCACTTCGAGGACGGTCGCTATCGCACCGCACGCACCATCAATTGAGACCCAGGCAGGGTTATGCTGCGCTGCAGCAACAGCTTCCCATTACCGTTGAGATTGTTACAATGAACTGCTGTTGCGGCGCAGCATAGCGCGCCGGGGGCGGCTGCAGGCCGCCCGCAGGGCCTCGCCAGGGAGGCAGCGTCATGGCCAACCAAAGCCCAGTCCGAAGGCTCACCGTCCGCGATATCGCCCGCGCAAAGGGGGGCGAGCCGATCGTGAGCCTAACCGCATACACGGCACCCGTCGCCCGCGTTGTCGACGAAGCTTGCGACTTCATTTTGGTGGGCGATTCGCTCGGCATGGTGCTCTACGGGATGGATTCGACGGTCGGAGTCACCGTCGACATGATGATCGCCCACGGCCGCGCGGTGGTTCGCGCCACGCGTCGGGCCTGCATCGTCGTGGACCTGCCCTTCGGCTCATACGAGCAATCGCCCGCACAGGCCTTTGGCTCGGCTTCGCGCATCATGGCGGAGACCGGCTGCGCGGCGGTCAAGCTGGAGGGCGGAGAGGAGATGGCGGAGACGATCGAGTTTCTCACGGCGCGCGGCGTACCGGTGCTGGGCCATATCGGGCTGATGCCGCAATCGGTCAACGCATCTGGCTTTCAGGTTCAGGGCAGGACGGAGGAAAGCGCGCGGCGCATCCTTGCCGATGCACGGGCGGTCGAGGCTGCAGGCGCCTTCGGCATTGTGATCGAGAACACGGTCGAGCTGCTTTCGCGCATGCTGACGCAGGAGCTCGCAGTGCCTACCATCGGCATCGGCGCGTCGCCGGCCTGCGACGGTCAGATCCTGGTCACCGAAGACATCGTGGGACTCGCCGGCGCCTTCACGCCCCGCTTCGTCAAGCGCTACGCAGAACTCGGCGACGGGCTTGCCGGTGCCGTGCAGGACTACGCCGCCGACGTGCGCGCCCGGCGCTTTCCCGGTCCTGAGCACACGGCGAACCTGTCAGTGCCCAAGGCGAAATCCGAGGCCTGATGGTCGTGCGCCGATGCCCCTCTCCAAGGATAGACGCGGCCCCTCAACACCCGCGCGCCCTCACGGGGCGCGATGCAGGAGTCCGGCACGCCACATTGCGAACACAAAGATTTGACAACACGGGCGCAGGCAGAGGATTCATGCTGCACGAGTTCTGGTGTCCGGCGATTCGCGACGACGCTCTGTTCGCGCGTGCGGATAGCTGATGACACGGATGCAAGGAGACGATCCATGCACAAGTTGAAGTTTGCGGTGCTCGGCCTGGCGGCTCTGGCGCTTGTCGCCTGCACTGAAACCACCGGTCAAAAGCAGAGCCTTGGCACACTGCTCGGGGCGGTGGCCGGCGGGGTCGCCGGCGCGCAGGTCGGCAAGGGCCGCGGCAAGGTGGTCGCCACTGGCGTCGGCGCGGTGCTCGGCGCGCTCATCGGAAGCGAAATCGGCAGGTCGCTCGACCGCGCCGATCAGCTAGCCTTGCAGCATACGACGCAGGAAACTTTGGAGACGGCCCCGATCGGCACGACAAGTACGTGGCACAACCCGGATAGCGGCAACAGCGGCACGGTGACGCCGACCCAGACATACCGGCAGAGCGACGGGCGCTATTGCCGCGAGTTCACCCAGACCGTGACGATCGGCAACCGCACGGAGGAAGCCTACGGCACCGCCTGCCGCCAGCCCGACGGCAGCTGGCAGATCATCTAACGCCGGGCCACACGTCTCGGGAGACACCGACCCGAGACGTCGGCGGCCGATGGCGCCTTCGGTCATCGAGAGCGTCGGCGGTCTGCGCGCAGCCGTCGCCGCGTGGCGTGCCGAGGGCCTGACGGTCGCCCTCGTCCCCACCATGGGGGCGCTGCACGAAGGCCACATGGCGCTGGTCCGGGCCGCGCGTGCGCATGGTGGGCGCACGGTGGTCAGCCTCTTCGTCAACCCGACACAGTTTGCGCCCGACGAAGATTTTGCCCTCTATCCGCGCAACCCGGCCGACGACCTTGCAAAGCTGGCCGACGCTGGAGTGGAGGCGGCATTCATGCCGCCAACAGACGCGGTTTATCCGCCGGGCTTCGCGACCACTGTGCGGGTGGAGGGTGTCACCGCCGGGCTGGAGAGCGCGTCCCGGCCCCACTTCTTCGACGGTGTCGCGACGGTCGTTGCCAAGCTCCTGTTGCAGTGCCTGCCCGATATCGCGCTCTTCGGCGAGAAGGACTACCAGCAGCTGGTTACGGTGCGTCGCCTGGTTGCCGATCTCGACATCCCCTGCCGGATCGAGGCGGTGCCCACCGTGCGCGCGGCGGACGGCCTCGCGCTCTCCTCACGAAACGCCTATTTGTCGGACGACGAGCGCCGGATCGCGCCCCAACTCTTCGAGGTGCTGAGCCGGATAGCGGCGGCGCTGAGCCAGGGCGCGCCGTCGGCCGCCGCCATCGCTCAGGGTATCGCCACGCTCAAGGCTGCGGGCTTTGCGCGTATCGACTATCTCGCGGTCTGCGATGCCGCGACGCTCGCGCCGGTAGCGCGGGTTTCGGCACCAGCCCGCGTGCTTGTTGCCGCGTGGCTCGGCGAGACACGGCTAATCGACAATGTGCTTGTAAGCCCCGCCGGCTGACGGCGGGTATCAGGGGGAAGAAGGAAGGCGACGAAGCCCCGTCTGCTGCCGCGCAGAGGGTGGGCTCAGGGGCTCAGTGAGAGTCTCTCGCCCCACCGTCGATCTCGCCGGGGCCATCATCCGTGCCCTCGTGGCGCCGCGCGTCGAAAAGCAGCGTCTTTGCCGACCAGAAGATCCCGATCGACAGGATTAGTGTGGCGAGCGCGACCAGCAGCGGCAGTCCAAGGTCCCAGGGCATGGGTTACGAAGCCCCCGATTGGCGATCCTGCAGCGTTGAATAGCCAAGCGCCCCGACCGCGTCAAGGAAGGGGCTCTATCAATTCCCTCAGGCGCCGCTCTGCTCCGGTACGATCATGGTGCCGGTGCCGTGCTCGGTGAAGAGCTCCAGGAGGATCACGTGCGGCACACGGCCGTCCAGGATATGGGCGGCCCCGGTCGAGCGCTTGATCGCCGCGAGGCAGGTCTCGAGCTTCGGTATCATGCCGCCGCTGACCGCCCCGCCCGTCAGCATTCGGCGTGCCTCGTCTGTGGTCATCTGGCTGATGAGCGCGCCGTCGCCGTCGAGCACGCCGGGGACGTCTGTGAGCAACAGCAGCTTGATGGCGGAAAGCGCGGACGCAATGGCGCCGGCCGCGGTATCGGCATTGATGTTGTAGGTCTCGCCGCCGGCGCCCACGCCGATCGGCGCGATGACGGGGATGATGTCGGAGTCATCCAGATGGCCTAGCAGCTCGACGTTGATGCACTCCGGCTCGCCGACGAAGCCGAGATCAGCCACACGCTCGGCGCCGGTCTCGGCATCGCGCACACGCCGCTTGAGCGGCGTTGCCTCGATGAGTCGGCCGTCCTTGCCGCTGAGGCCAACTGCCGTGCCGCCCTCTGCGCTGATCGTGCTGACGATCTGCTTGTTGATGGCGCCGGAGAGCACCATCTCGACGACTTCGATCGCCGCCGCATCGGTGACGCGAAGGCCATCGACGAAGTCGCTCTCGATGCCGAGGCGGGCCAGCATCCTGGCGATCTGCGGGCCGCCGCCGTGGACCACCACCGGGTTGATGCCGACCTGCTTCAGCAACACGACGTCGCGCGCGAAGCTCTGGGCGAGTGCCGTGTCGCCCATGGCGTGACCGCCATACTTGATAACCAGGCTCCGGCCCGCGAAGCGCCGCATATAGGGCAGCGCCTCGGAGATCGTGGCCGCGGTGCGCAGCCAATGCTTGGTGTCGCTGATGCGCTGCATGGGGGTGCCCGGTCGGTCGCAGGCGCCGGCGCACTGCGGGGCGCCGGCCGGCCGCGGATGACTAGCCTATTCTCTCCGCCGTGGCCAGCGCCGCGAGATGGCTCCTGAGTGTCGCGATGCCGTCGCCGGTGCGCGCGCTGGTGGCGATCAATGACGGATAGGCGGCGACGTGGGTGGCGAGCGCCGCCTCGATGGCGGCAATCTGCGCTGTCAGCGCCTCAGGCGCGAGCTTGTCGCACTTGGTCAGCACCGCGAGGAAGGACACCGCGCTCTGATCGAAGGCGGCCATGACAGGCTCGTCGGCCGCCGTGATGCCGCGCCGCGCGTCGAGCAGCAGGCAGACACGCTGAAGCGTCGGCCGGCCGCGCAGATAGGCCTCTGCCAGATGCGTCCAGGCCTTGATCTTGGTCTTGGAGGCCGCGGCGTAGCCGTAGCCCGGCAGGTCGACGAGCGTGAGGCGGCCGTCGAGGTCGAAGAAGTTGAGCTCCCGCGTACGTCCTGGCGTGTTGGAGGTGCGCGCCAGCGCGCGCCTGCCCGTCACCGCGTTGACGAGGCTCGACTTGCCCACGTTGGAACGGCCGGCAAAGGCGATCTCGGGCAGCGCAGGGGCAGGCATGCCGTCGAGGCCGGCGACGCCCGCGACGAAGCGACAGGGCCGCGCGAACAGCCGGCGGCCGGCCTCTAACGCCGCCTGGCGCGCTTCCGCGTTCTCTGCCGCCGGGGCCTCGGCTGGTCCTGGCTCGTCCATTCGCCGCCGTCGGCGGGTGTGTCGGGGGATGTCTCAGGCGCGGGTGCGCTGCCATCCTCGGCCTCATCCCCGCTCACCGCGTCAGCTGGAGCCTCATGGGCCGGGGCTTCATCGGCAAGGGCCGCACCCGCAGCCGCCGCATCGTCGTCTACGTCAGTGGGAGCGTCGCTCTCGACCGTGGTGCGGGCGGCGGCGCGCTCCGCCTTGCGCTGGCGGCGCGACTTCTTCGGCTTCTCCCGGGTTCGGGGCCGTGGCGGCGGCGCGGCCTCCCCTTCGGCCGGGGGAATTCCGAGACCTGCCTTCAGACGCTCCATCATACTCGTGGGCTGGCCGGCCGCCGGCGCCGGATTGCGCCGGCTCGCAGCCTTCTGCTTTTGCTTGCGGGCCAGAGCTTTCCGTCGCGCCATCCGCGCTCGCTCGGCGGCGACGCGCTTGGCCGACGACGTGGTGTTGCGGGTCTCGCCCTTCGCCTCGTTCTTCGTCTCGCTCTTGCGCTCGGCGCGCGGACGAGCGGTACTCTTGGCACGAGACTTCTGCCCGCCGCTGCTGGATGCCGCAGAGCCGGACTTGCGGCGGGGCGCCTCATCGCGGCGTGCGGCACCGTCCCGACTCTTTTCGCTATCCCGACGCGGTGTATCGTCGCGCCGCGTCTTGCTCGTCCGGGGCTGGGCCTTGCGGGCACGTGCGGCGCTGTCCCGCTGAGTCCCGCCCTCGCGCTGCGCCGTGTCTTCGGCGCCGGCGCGTGCGCCTTCCTTGGCCGGACCGGCACGCTTGGTCTTCTTGCGGGAAGAGCGGCTTGGCTTCAGCAGCGTGCCCTTCTCCGCCGCTTCCTTGATCTTTTTGATCTTCTCCGCGTCCTCGGCGAGGCTTTGGCGGGTGATACCCATACGCCGCATGATCAGCCATTGCTGGGCGATGGAGAGCACGTTGTTCCAGGTCCAGTAGACCACCAGCCCGGCCGGGAAGCGCGCGAACAGGAAGAGGAAAATGATGGGCAGCGCCATCATGATCTTCTGCTGAATCGGCTCCATCGGCTGCGGGTTCAGCTTCATCTGCAGCCACATCGTCGCCCCGAAGATGAGCGGCCAGATGCCGACCAACAGGAACTCCGGCGCTGGCCAATCGAGGAGGCCGAAGCCGGTAATGAAGGTCATCGGGTCCGGTGCGGAGAGATCGTCGATCCAGCCGAAGAAGGGCGCGTGCCGCATCTCGATGGTGACGAAGAGCATGTAGTAGAGGGCGAAGAACACCGGAATTTGCGCGAGCAGCGGCAGGCAGCCGGCCACCGGGTTGGCCTTCTGCTCGCGATAGAGCTTCATCAGCTCGCTGTTCATCCGCTGCTTGTCGTCCTTGAAGCGCTCACGCAGGCGGATCATCTCCGGCTGGAGCTTGCGCATCCGGCTCATGGACGCGTAGGCCTTGTTGGCCAGCGGGAACAGCAGCACCCGCACGCAGATCGTCAGCAGCAGGATGGCGACGCCGAAGTTGCCAGTCGCCCGGTTGAAGAAGTCGATGACGTAGAACATCGGCTTCGACAGGAACCAGGCCGGACCGAAATCGACCGAGAGGTCCAGACGGTCGGCGCCCAGCGACTCCTCGTAGTCATCGAGGAGGCTGATCTCCTTGGCGCCGGTGAAGAGGTGCGAGGTGAGCGATACCGACTGGCCCGGATTCACCGTGAGCGCTTCGGCCTCGTAGATGGTCTGGAAGGAATCTGCCTGGCCGTTGTCGACCGGCACGTACTCGAAGCTGCCGCGGAAGGGCACTTGTTGATCGGGAATCAGCGCCACCAGCCAGTACTTGTCGGTCAATCCCAACCAGCCGCCAGTCGCGTCGTAGTGATAATCCTGACCCGCGCGAGGGTTCGCGACTGCGGAATCGTAAGCATCACGCATGTCGTCGTAGTCGGCCTCGCGATAGTCGTCGCCGAAGATACCGAGGGCGCCATCCTGGAAGATGAAGAGCGGCTTGAATGGCAGGATGGATTCAGTGGCATCGCTGAACCGCGCGATCCGTGAATAAGGCGTGAGCGCGAGCGGCGCACCGGTGGTGTTGAGCACAGATTGGGTGACGGTGAAGACGAAGTTCTCGTCGATGTCGATCTTGCGCGTGAACTGAAGTCCGGCGCCGTTGTCCCAGCGGAGCGTGACCGGCCGGCCCGGCGCGACGGTGGACTTGTCGGCCGCCCAAAGGGTGTCGGGCTGCGGCAGCGCGATCCCCTGGGCTGCGGTGATCCAGCCGAAATCGGCGAAGTAGGGCCGCGTCGCGTCGCGGGGCTGGAGCAGCACGATGTTGGGGCTCTCCTCGTCCGCCTCTTCGCGATAATCGAGGAGCGTGATCGAATCGATGCGCCCGCCGAGGCGCGCGATCGAACCGCTGAGCCTGGGTGACTCGATCTGAATGCGGGGACTCGCGATGCCCGCTTGGCCCAGCTCGGCCTGGGCCGGGGCGTCTGCGCTGGGCGCCACCTGATCCAGCGACGGCGGCGCCGTTCCCGGCGCGGGCTGCTCGGCAACGCGCCGGGGGCGCTCGTCTGGCGGAAAGAGTGCCGGCATGAGGAATTGCCAGCCGACGAGGACCACGAAGATCGCGCCGATCGCGATGATGAGATTGCGTTTGTCTGTGCCGCTGCCGAACATGAATCGCTCGCTCGCCCCGGTTAGCGCGGGGCGCGCCTCCAGGGAGTGCTCAAGATGCGGAGCGGACGCTCGGGCACCTCATCCACCCCGCCGGTGCAGTAGGGATTGCAGCGGAGGATACGCCAGGTCGCCAGCGCGAGGCCCAGGACCACGCCGTGCTGCTTGAGCGCCGTCATCGCGTAGTGCGAGCACGTCGGCTCGAACCGGCAGCTCGGCGGCAAGAGTGGCGAGATGAAATACTGGTATCCGCGGATCAGGCCCACGATCAGTAACGCGATCGGTCTCATGCGTCTCCCGCTCTCGGGCCCGCTTTGGGCGACCGGTCGGCGGCGAACCGCCGGCTCCGGCCGGGTGTTCGATCGTCTGCCCGCGCGCCCACACGCGCTAACGCCGCGGCCAGATCGCCGGTCAAGGCGTCGAACGGGCGGGTCAACGTGGCAGCACGCGCGATGACGACGTAGTCGCAGCCGCATTGCGCCGAAGCCGGCATAACATGGGCCACCGCCGCACGCAATCGGCGCTTGGCACGGTTGCGCGCGACTGCATTGCCGATCCGGCGGCTTGCAGTGTAGCCGACCCGCACCAGCCCCTCCTCAGCATCCGCTTCCGGCGCCGGCGCTGCCTGCAGCACCAGCCCAGGTGCAGCCCAACGGCGCGCTGCCGCCCGTACCCGCAGAAAGTCCTGCCGCTTCTTGAGCGTGGCGATGCGCATCGACCTCACCCTACCACCACGCACCGTCGTCGTATCGCGCGCAAACGGGTCCAGCGATGACATTTGATTGAACACACCCCGACACTCGATGTCGGCCTGCAAGAGTGTCCGAGGAATAGCGATGAACGAGGCTGAGCCCCGCCAATCCTAGACGGCCAGGCGCTTCCGCCCCTTGGCGCGCCTGCGCGCGAGCACGCGCCGACCAGTCACGGTCTTCATGCGCTGCCTGAAGCCGTGGCGGCGCTTGCGCACGATATTGCTCGGCTGATAGGTCCGTTTCACGCCCCGTCTCCGCCCCCGGCTCAATCTCTCGCGATCGCCGGGGCCGCCGCTGTATAAGCGGGGCCCGGGCTGCTGTCAACGTGCGCCTTGTGAATGGGCGCCAGTGGTCGCGCGATGTTTATTGGGTCGCGCGCGAGACGGTTCCCGCTCGCACGACTAGGGCGGCATACGGCCGGCGAGCCAGTCCTCGATCAGGCGGCGGGAGATCGAATAGCGGCCCGGCAGGCGGAAGTCGTCGCTGTCCCGGCGGCCGAGCAGCTCCCGCCGCGGATACCAGTGGGCGTACTCCAGCTCGGTCTCGTCGACCGCGATCTTGCGGGAGAGCGCTTGCGCCATGAAGCCCACCATGAGCGTGCCGGGGAAGGGCCAGGGCTGCGAGGAGTGGTAGCGGACATCGCCCACGCGGATTCCGCTTTCTTCCTCGATCTCGCGGGCCACGCACTCCTCCAGGCTCTCGCCGGGTTCCAGGAAGCCGGCAAGGGTCGAGTGCATCCCCGGCGGCCAGCGCGACTGTCGGCAGAGAAGACAATCGTCGCCGTCGTGGACCAGCGTGATCACCGCCGTGTCGGTGCGCGGAAAATGGACCGCGCCGCAATCCTCGTTGGTGCAGCGCCGTTGGTGGCCGGCCTCGAGTGCCGCCGCAACAGCTCCGCAGGCGCCACAGAAGCGATGCCGGCGGTGCCAGTAGGTGAGCCCCCGGGCATAAGCGATCAGCGCGGAATCGGGCCCCGGTACGATCTGCACCAACTCGCGCAGGTCCATCAACTCGCCGCCGGGCGAGCGGGCGACCAGGGCTTCGGCCTCCACATGGGAGAGATCGACCACGAAGTGCGCCGCGCCGGCGGCGCCGTCCTCGACCTCCACACCCAGCAGCGAGGGTTCAGCACGGTCGTCAAGCAGCCCGTCGAGGGTTTCGCGGTAGTGGATGACGGGGCGGGGCTCCGGGCCCAGGCGGACGACGGCGTTCTGCCGCCAGATCGCGACGTAGCGTGTGGAGGGATCGTCGAAACGGGCCTTGAGCCATGCCGCGTCGGTCCGCAGATGCGCGGCCCGGTCGAGCGGCATTCCTGAGAGCACGTTGCCGCCGATGCGGGTAAGGTCGGTCATGCCCCAACCTCGCATACCGCCCGCCCGAGCGTAAAGCCGCTCTCCCAACGTGGTGTCAGCGACAGGGAGTGCGGCTCCTCTGCCTCGTTCTCCAGGCGGCGACGGTCGAAGACGATTCTAGAGGATCTGGCTCAGGAAGAGCTTGGTGCGGTCGGACTGGGGATTGTTGAAGAACTCGTCGGGCGTGTTCTGCTCGACGATCTGCCCTTCGTCCATGAAGATGACCCGGTTGGCGACCTGCGAGGCGAAGCCCATCTCGTGGGTAACGACGAGCATGGTCATGCCGCTTTGCGCGAGGTCGACCATGACCTCCAGCACCTCCTTGATCATCTCGGGGTCCAGCGCCGAGGTGGGCTCGTCGAAGAGCATGATGTTGGGCTTCATGCAGAGCGAGCGGGCGATCGCCACGCGCTGCTGCTGGCCGCCGGAGAGCTGGCCGGGATACTTCAAGGCCTGTTCCGGAATCTTGACCCGCTCCAGATACTCCATCGCCGTCTGCTGAGCCTCGGCCTTGGGCATCCGGCGCACCCAGATCGGCGCCAGGGTGCAATTCTCCAGCACGGTCAGGTGCGGAAACAGGTTGAACTGCTGGAAGACCATGCCGACCTCGCGGCGGATGGCGTCGATGTTCTTGAGATTGTGCGTAAGCTCCACGCCATCGACGACCACATTGCCTTCCTGGTGCTCCTCCAGCCTGTTGATGCAGCGGATCAGCGTCGACTTGCCCGACCCCGAAGGTCCGCAGATGACGATGCGCTCCCTTCGCTCCACCGTGAGGTCAATGTCGCGCAGCACGTGGAACTGGCCGAACCACTTGTTGAGGCCGGTAATCTCGATGATCGGGTCTTCGGCGCCGCCCGGCGCGACATCAGCCTCCGCCATGGTGCCTCCCTAGCGTCTCGTGGTGTCCAGGCGCTTCTCGAGATTGAGCGAGTAGCGCGACATGCTGAAGCAGATTACGAAGAAGAAGAGCGCCGCCAGCAGGAAGGTTTCGTAATCGACCTTGCCCAGCCAGTCCGGATTGGTCTGGAGGAGGCGCGCCTGCCCGAGGATGTCGAACAGGCCGATGATGATGACCAGCGTGGTGTCCTTGAAGAGCCCGATGAAGGTGTTGACGATTCCCGGGATCGAGATCTTGAGCGCCTGCGGCAAGATGATCAGGCGCATCGATTGCCAGTAGCCGAGCCCCATCGCCTGGCCTGCCTCGTACTGGCCGTTCGGAATCGCCTGAAGTCCGCCGCGAATCACCTCGGCCATGTAGGCGGAGGCGAACACCGTGATGATGATCATCACGCGGATCAGCTGATCCAGCGTGACCTGCGGCGGCAGGAAGAGGGGCAGGAGAATGATCGCGACGAAGAGCAGCGTGATCAGCGGCACGCCGCGGATGAATTCGATGAACCAGACCGAGAACATCCGGACGATCGGCATGCGCGAGCGCCGCCCCAGCGCCAGCAGGATGCCGATGGGCAGCGAGAGCACGATGCCAACGAGGCCGGCGATGAGGTTGAGCATGAAGCCGCCGAACTGGTCGGTGCGGATGACATCGAGGCCGAGGCCGCCGACCAGCAGGATTGCCGCAATCACGGGATAGGCGAGCGAGAACCAGCGCCCGTAGCGGGAATAGGGCATTTGGTCGAACAGCATATAGGCGAGCGCCGGCACCAGCAGGGCGATGCATATGTTCACGCGCCAATAAGACTCGGCAGGGTAGAAGCCGTAGAAGAACTGGGTGATGCGCTGGTCGAGCCAGGCCCAGCACGCCCCCTTGCTGGGGCAGTCCTTGCCGACTTCGCCCGTAAGCGTCGCGTCGATGAAGGCCCAATCGATCAGGCCCGGCACGATCAGTGCGAGCACGGCGATCGAAGCCAGTGTGAGCGCCGTGCTCAACCAGTTGGAGAACAGGTTTGTCCGGAACCAGCCGATGACGCCCGTGCTGGTGAGCGGCGGCGGCCGCTCCGGCAGCATCTCCGCCCGGCTGCGATGGAAGGCGTGTTTCTTCATCGTTCTACGAGGGCGATGCGCTTGTTGTACCAGTTCATGAAGGCGGACGTGAGCAGACTCAGGACCAGATAGAACACCATGTAGAGGGAGATCACCTCAAGCGCCTGGCCGCTCTGGTTGAGGATGGTATCGCCGATCGAGACGATGTCCTGATAGCCGATGGCGACGGCCAGCGAGGAGTTCTTGGTCAGGTTCAGGTACTGGCTGGTCATCGGCGGAATGATCACCCGCAACGCCTGCGGCAGGATGATCTTGCGCATGGTCAGCCCGCGCCTCAGCCCAAGCGCGCCGGCAGCCTCGGTCTGTCCCTTGGAGACCGAGAGTATCCCGCCACGCACGTTTTCGGAGATGAAGGCGCCGGTGTAGGTGGAGAGCGCCAGCCAGAGCGCCACCAGCTCCGGCGTGATGTTGAAGCCGCCCTTCAAGTTGAAGCGCTTCTTCTCCGGTAAGTCGAAGTCGAGCGGCTGGCCAAGGGCGAAATAGACGATCACCGGGAGGCCCACGATCAGTCCGAGCCCGACCCAGCCGACCGGGAACGTCTGGCCGGTCGCATCCTGGCGCTTTCTCGCCCAGCGCCTGATCAGAAGGGCTGCGACCACGCCCACCAGGATCATCGCCAGCACGATCGCCGAGCCGTCCTCGAAGATGGGCGCGGGCAAGAAAATGCCGCGGTTGTTGAGAAAGGCCGCATCGCCGAGCGAAAGGCTGTCATTCACCCTTGGCAGCGCCAGCATGATCAGCCACCAGAAGATGATCTGCAGCAGGACCGGGACGTTGCGGGTGAACTCGACCCAGACCGTGACGATACTGCTCACCAGGAAGTTGTTGGAGAGCCTGAGGACGCCTGCCAAGAAGCCGATGACCGTCGCAGCGATGACACCCATCACCGCGACGAGGACGGTGTTGAGCGCACCGATCACGAACGCCTGACCGTAGGTCGAGGTCGATGCGTAATCGAGAAGGCGCTGATTGATATCGAAGTTGGCGGTGTCGAAGAGGAAGCCGTAGCCGGAGGAGAGGCCGGCCTCCTCGAGGTTCGTGATCGTGTTCAAGACAATGAAGGCAGCGAATCCCGCCACCCCGAGAACCATCAGAATCTGGAAGATGACGCCGCGGGCGCGCTCGTCGGTCCATGCGCGGCTAATATCGAAGCCGCCGCCACGTGGAGGCGCCGGTTTTTCACTCACGGTGGCGCCGCCCTCCTCACCTCAACGGAAAAGTGTCTCTTGTCTCAAGTAAGCACTGGTCAGAAAAAGTCACCGTCCCGCCCAGCTGCCCGGGCGGGACGGTGATGCTCGATTCTAACGGAACGGAGGCGAATAGAGGATGCCACCGTCGGTGTAGAGGGCGTTGAGACCCCGCCCGAGAGCAAGCGGGCTGTCCTTGCCGATGTAGCGGTCGAAGATCTCGGCGTAGTTGCCTTCCGCCGCGATCGCACGGGCCGCCCAATCGGCGTCAAGGCCCAGCATCTCGCCGAGCGAGCCTTCCGACCCGAGCATCCGGTTGATCTCGGGATGGTCGCCTGCGGCTGCGGCCATCTCGCCCACGTTCGCCTGGGTCACGCCGAGCTCCTCAGCCGTGATCAGCGCATTCAACGTCCAGCGCGCGATGTCCGCCCACTGGTCGTCGCCCTGGCGTACCAACGGACCCAGCGGCTCCTTCGAGATGATCTCCGGGAACACCATGTGCATGCTGGGGTCCTCGAAGGTGGTCCGTGTCGCGGCCAGACCGGACGCATCCGTCGTGTAGACGTCGCAACGCTCCGCCTCGTAGGCGGCACGGGCTTCGGCGTTGGTCTCGATCGGCACCGGCTCGTAGGAGATGCCGTTGACCCGGAAGAAGTCCGCAAGGTTCAGCTCGGTGGTCGTGCCGGTCTGGATACAGACCGAAGCGCCGTCGAGCTCGGTGGCGCTGCTGATGCCGAGCGCCGTGCGGCCGATAAAGCCCTGGCCGTCATAGTAGCTGACGCCGATGAAGGTGAAGCCGAGGTCGACGTCGCGCGAATAGGTCCACGTGGTGTTGCGCGACAGTACGTCGATCTCGCCCGACGCCAGCGCCGGGAAGCGGGTCTTGCCGGTCAAGTTGACAAAGGAAATCGCGTTGGCATCGCCGAGTACGGCGGCCGCCATCGCCCGGCAGTAGGCCACGTCGAAGCCGGTCCAGTTGCCCGCGTCGTCGGTGTAGGCAAAGCCCGGCAGGCCGGTGTTGATGCCGCACTTGAGCGTGCCTGCGGCCTTCACGTCGTCGAGTGTCGCTGCTTGGCCCGGAATCGCGCCCGTCGCCACCAGCGCGCCGGCCACCGCGACGGCGCCGGCAATTTTCCTGAAGCTCATCCCGTCCTCCAGTCTGAAATGTGGTTGCCGCACGCGCTGGCCACGAACAACCCGCAGACACAACAGCAATCTGCGATTGCCGCCCGCCCGCCAAGCGCGCGTCGACACGGCAGTCTAGGCACCGGAGACGCCGGGAACAAGTAGCAGAATTATCGGGATGGTATGCTTATTCGATTTATGAGTATGTCTCCGTGATGGGGCAAGAAAACGCATATCGACAATTATGCGCGATGCACCGCCCCAGCTATCGGAGTGCCGCCCTTGAGGCCGGCCGGCCGGGACGTGATGATGGCTACAACGGGACTGCGGGACTATTCCCCGGTCCTTTCGGGCGGGGATGAAGAGGGCAGGGGCTGACGTGACAAGTGCAGCAAGCCCGCAAGCCGGCCGCGCTCCTGTGCCGACGGCCTGCTTGCGATACAGCTCCAGTGACGTCATGCGGGGCGTGCCAGGTCACACGCGTGCCCGCCCTCGCCGGTGACGGACACGGCGCCCCCGGCTAGCGGCCCCGAGCCGCTGCCGCGTCGGGGCTTCGTTCTTCTGGCGGCGTTGACGCTGCTCTGGGGCGTCAACTGGCCGATGCTCAAGATCGCGCTCAACGAGTTGCCGGTGCTCACCTTCCGCGGAACCTGCCTCTTCTTCGCGGGCTTGATCATCATTGCGCTCCACCGCGCGATCGGCCGCTCGGTCGCGGTGCCGCGCCGGCAATGGCGGCCGCTCCTGATTACCGGTTTCTTCAACATCACCGTCTGGCATCTCGCGACCGGATTTGGGCTGGTCTACACGACCTCCGGCCGCGCCTCGATCATCGCCTACACGATGCCGATCTGGACCGTGCCAATTGGCTACGCCGTGCTCGGCGAGCGACCGGGTTGGCGGCGGATGAGCGCGCTCGCGCTGGGCTCCGCCGGGCTCGGGGTGTTGATCGCCACCGACGCCCAGACCCTCGGCGGCGCACCTCTGGGGCCGCTCCTGGTGCTCTGCGGCGTCGTCGGTTGGGCCTGCGGCACTGTCGCGCTCAAGCGCACCGACTGGCAGGTCTCCATGTGGGTGCTGGTCGGCTGGCAATGCCTGATCTGCGGCCTGCCGATCTTCATCGCAGCTGCTATCGTGGACGCCGAAACGGTGCAATTTCCGTCGCTATGGCCGCTCGTTTCGGTGATTTACAACATCTTTGCGCCCTTCGTGATCTGCTACTACCTCTATTACGAGATCGTGCGGATATTCCCGACCGGTGTGGCGACGGTTGGCACCCTCGGCATCCCCATGATCGGGCTCTTCAGCGGCGCATTGGTCCTGGGCGAGCCGCTGGGCTGGAGTGAGTTCACGGCTCTCGGCCTGGTCGTCGCCGCGCTTGCGGTGCCGGTGATGACGCGGCCCGAGAGTTTTGCGCGCAGCGATTGAGGGGCGCGCTGGCACGCGGCCATCGCGCGCCAGCGCTTCGAGAATTGGTTCGCATGTCGGGCCAACCCTTGAACGGGCGCCGTGGCCACCCCTATGTTTGCAACTCTTGCCGCCGGCGCCCGCGCCGGCCTTGACGGGAGACGCGCATGGCGACGACCCATCGCAGCAAGATCGTGATCATCGGCTCCGGCCCTGCCGGCTACTCCGCGGCGATCTACGCCGCGCGCGCCAACCTGGAGCCGATCATGGTGCAGGGGCTCGAGCCCGGCGGCCAGCTCACGATCACCACCGATGTCGAGAACTATCCGGGCTTCGCCGATATTGTTCAGGGACCGTGGCTGATGGAGCAGATGGCGGGCCAGGCACAAGCGGTGGGCACGCGGCTGATCCACGACATGATTGTCGGCGTGGACCTGGGTAAGCGGCCCTTCGTGTGTACCGGCGATTCCGGCGATGTCTACATCGGTGACACGGTCATCGTCTGCACCGGCGCGCAGGCGAAGTGGCTAGGCCTGGAGAGCGAGCAGCGCTTCATGGGCTTCGGCGTCTCGGCCTGTGCGACGTGCGACGGATTCTTCTTTCGCGGCAAGGAGGTCGCGGTGATCGGCGGCGGCAACACCGCCGTGGAAGAGGCGCTTTACCTCACCAACCACGCGAGCAAGGTCACCCTCGTCCACCGCCGCGACGCCCTGCGGGCCGAGAAAATCCTGCAGGATCGCCTGTTCCGCAACGACAAGATCGAGGTCCTGTGGGACCATGTGCTGGACGAGATCGAGGGCGAGAGCGACCCGCCGACGGTGACGGGAATCGCGGTGCGCCACACCAAGACCGATGCGGTGCAGCAGATTCCGCTCTCGGGCGTGTTCATCGCCATCGGGCACCGGCCGAACACTGAGCTCTTCGCGGGCCAGCTCGCGATGGACGACGAGGGCTACATCCAGACGCTGGCGGACAGCACGAAGACGAACGTGCCGGGCGTGTTCGCCGCCGGCGACGTGCAGGACAAGGTGTTTCGGCAGGCGGTGACCGCCGCCGGCACCGGCTGCATGGGCGCGCTGGAAGCCGAGAAATTTCTCGCTGAGGCCGAAACGCCCGAGGCTGCTGCCGCGGCGTGAGCACCGGCGCGGCGCCGGGGGCGCTGCCATGGATTGGAACCGGCTACGCATCTTTCAGACGGTCGCTGAGCACGGCAGCTTTACCCGCGCCGGCGACATCCTCGAGCTCAGCCAGTCGGCCGTGAGCCGTCAGATCGCGGCGCTCGAGAAGAGCCTCGGCGCGGTCCTGTTCCACCGCCACTCGCGCGGCCTGCTGCTGACCGAGCAAGGGGAGGCGCTCTATCGCACGGTCCGCGAGGTCTCGGCCAAGCTCGCGATGACCGAGGCGCAGATCGCCCATGCGCGCGACCGGCCCTCGGGCCCGCTGAAAATCACGACGACGGTCTCTTTTGCCTCGGTATGGCTGACGCCCAGGATCCCCGCCTTCAACAACCTTTATCCGGAGATCAGGATCACCCTGCTGACTTCGGACAACCTGCTCGATCTCGCCATGCGCGAGGCGGACGTGGCGATCCGCATGATCGAACCGACCGAGCCCGATCTCGTTCGCCGCCACCTGATGACCGTCAATTCTTACATCTACGCTTCGCCGGACTATCTGGCCCGCTTCGGGCCGATCGAGACGGAGGGAGACCTCGCCCGCCAGCGCCTGATCATCTACGGCCAGGGGCCGCTCACGCCCATCGCCAACCCCGACTGGCTGATCGGCATCTCGGGCAATCCGAGGGCCGACGGCCGCATCGTGCTGGAGGCGAACAACATTTATTGCATGCGCGAAGCGGTGGAGAGCGGCCTCGGAATTGCCGCCCTGCCTGACTACGTGGCCTGGGGCAGCCAGCGGCTCCAGCGCGTGCTGCCGGACCGTCAGGGCCCGCCCTTCGACGCCTTCTTCACCTACGCCGAGGAATTGCGATACTCCAAGAGAATCGGGGTGTTCCGCGATTTTCTGCTGTCCGAGGTGGCCAGCTGGCGCTCCTGATGCCCCATAGCCATGATCTGGATGCATGGCTGGTTTGCTTCTCATGCCCTAGCGCATTCGCGTCAACCCGATTACATATTGCGCCGCAGCATGGCGCTTGCGTCATGCCTCGAGGATTAGCCGGGGTGCCCACCCCGGTTTGTCGTCTTCAGGTGCAAGGCCTGAAGGGGATCCTCGGATCTCACGTCTCCTAGACGTGAAGCCTCCCTGTTAGACTGGCCGGGTCTTCGGACCCGGCCTTCCTTTTGCCCCCAGCACGAAAAGGCCGTCCCGACCCAGCCCAATCCTCGGTTCGGGCCGCGATCGGTATAGTGCGGCCGACACAGCACGGGTGATCGTCATGGACTTTCTCCGCCCCGAAATCGCCGCCCTGGAACAGAACGGGATTACCCGTGTGGCGCTGACGCGCATCGACGACCCAGACGTGATCGCACTCTGGTTCGGCGAAGGCGATGCTGTGACCGAGGGGTTCATCCGCGAGGCCGCCAAGGAGGCGCTCGATGCTGGCGACACCTTCTACACCCACACGCGCGGCAGGCAGGCGCTGCGCGACGCACTGAAGCGCTACCTCGACGGCCTCTACGGGATCGACCTCGATCCCGACCGAATTACTGCGCCGGGCTCGACCATGCTCGGCATCACCATCGCTGCGCAGATGGCGCTGACAACCGGCGATCACGCGATCATCGTCGGCCCGGTCTGGCCCAATATCGAGAGCACCTACCAGGCGACCGGCGCCGAGGTGACGTACGTGAGCCAGCGGCGGACGGAGGCCGGATGGCAGCTCGATCTCGCCGATATCCGCGCCGCGCTGCGCCCCCGTACACGCTCGCTCTTCGTCAACTCCCCTTGCAACCCGACCGGTTGGGTGATGCCCACCGAACAGCAGGCCGAGCTGCTCCAGCTCTGCCGGGAGCGGAACATCCTCCTGATCGCCGACGAGGTCTACCATCGCAACGTCTATGACGGCGGCGTCGCGCCGTCCTTCCTGACGCTCGCGCGCGACGACGATCCGGTGGTCGTCGTGAGCGGGTTCTCCAAGGCTTGGGCGATGACCGGGTGGCGCATCGGCTGGGTGGTGGCGCCGAGCCGACACGCCCAAACCTGGGCGGTCCTCTCCGAATGCTTCAACACCGGGGCGACCGTGTTCGTGCAGACGGCCGCGATCACGGCGCTGGAGCGGGGCGAGGAGGCAGTCACCCGGCTGCGCAATCAATACGCAAGGGGGCGGGAGATCGTGACCGAGGTGCTGGGGCGCTGCCCGCGGGTCGAGCTCACGGAGCCGCAGGGCGCTTTCTATGCGTTTCCGCGTGTGCGGGGGCTCACATCGAGCCTCGCGTTCGCGGAGGGCGTGCTCGCGGAGGAGGACGTCGGCATCGCGCCGGGCTACACCTTCGGTCCCGGCAACGAGGAACATTTCCGGCTCTGCTTCGCGCATTCGCACGAGGCCCTGCGCGAGGGGCTCGAGCGGATCGTCCGTTACATCGAGCGCCACGACAACGAGTTCGATTCAGCCTGAATCAGCGAATAGAGGATCGCGCGTCGTGGGGCGACGCCGCCCCACGCACGAGAAGGCCGCCCCGACCGATAGCCGGGGCGGCCCTCAACTCAACGCCCGGCAGCGTCGGCGCTACATGTAGAGCGGCTCGTTCTCCATGCCGTCGTAGAGCGAGGCGACCTGCTCGGCGTAGCCGTTGTGGAGCAATGTCGGCCGGCGCTCCTGACCGTCGGGCCCGTGGAAGCGCTCGCTCGCCTGGCTCCAGCGCGGGTGCGGCACTTCCGGGTTGACGTTGGCCCAGAAGCCATACTCGTTGCCTGCGAGCTCCTCCCAGAAGGAAACCGGCCGCTCGTCCGTGAAGCTGAAGCGGACGATGCCCTTGATGTGCTTGAAGCCGTACTTCCACGGCACGGCGAGGCGCAGCGGGGCGCCGTTTTGCTTTGGGATCGGCTTGCCGTAGTAGCCCGTCGCGATGAAGGCGAGCTCGTTGGTGGCCTCGGCCAGGGTCAGGCCCTCGATATAGGGCCACGGATACCAGAACTGCCGCTGCCCCTCGGCCACGTCGTCGTCCTCGAAGGTCTGCATCAGCAGGTACTTCGCATCGCCCAGCGGCCGCGCGAAATCGACGAGCGCCTTGAGCGGGAAGCCGCTGTAGGGCACGGCGATCGACCACGCCTCGACGCAGCGGTGGCGGTAGAGCCGCTCCTCCAGCGGCATCTTCGCCAGCAGGTCGTCGATGCCGACTGTCATCGGCTCTTCCACCAGCCCGTCGAACTCGACGGTCCAAGGCCGGACCTTGAGCGCTTGCGCGTTCTGCCAGATCTCCTTGTAGGAGCCGAACTCGTAGTAGTTGTTGTAGGTGGTGGCGAAGTCTTCCGGCGTCAGCGGCCGGTCGAGAGCGTAGGCCGGGTTCTGCTCGACCGGATAGAGGTGGGCCGAGGGGTCCTCGTGCTCATCGGCCAGCGCCGAGCCGAGCCCGCCCGCGAATGGCACCGCGGCACCTGCAGCGAGCAGCGGGCCCGTGGCGAGCCCCTTGAGAAGCGTGCGCCGGTTCATGAACACCGATTCGGGAGTTGCGGCGGAGTCCGGCAGCTCCCAGCCGCGCTTGATCTTGATCAGCATCGATGGCCCTCCGCTCATGCAGTTGCGTTCCTGCCCCAACGCCCGCGCGCGGGGCTCTTGCAGAGAGAGATGGCACTGGCGGGCGCTCACGGCAACTCAACGCTGCGTGAGCGGCTGTCAGACCGCCGTCAGGAGAGCGCGCCCGCCGCCCGCTGGATGCGCACGCACGCCTCTTCCAATGCCTCGGTGGAGGTGGCGTAGGAGATGCGGAAGTAGGGCTCGAGGCCGAACGCCGCCCCGAACACGACCGCGACGCCCTCCGCCTCCAACAAGTATCGGGCCACGTCCTCGTCGTTCTCGAGCGTCTCCCCGCCCGGAGTCCTGCGGCCGATCATCCCGGCGCAGCTCGGATAAACGTAGAAGGCGCCTTCGGGCGTCGCGCACTCGATACCGTCCGCCTGGTTCAGCATGCCCACCACGAGGTCGCGGCGCTCCTGAAACACGGCGCGACGCTCCGGGATCGAATCCTGCGGCCCGTCCAGCGCCGCCATGGCGGCGTGCTGGCTGATGGAGGACGGGTTGGAGGTCGACTGCGACTGGATCTTGGCCATGCCCTTGATCAGGTCGGCCGGGCCGCCGGCGAAGCCGATGCGCCAGCCGGTCATCGCGTAGGCCTTGGAGACCCCGTTGATGGTGACGGTGCGGTCGAAGAGCCGGGGCTCGACCTCGGCCATCGTGTGGAAGCGGAAGTCGTCGTAGACCAGATGCTCGTAGATGTCGTCGGCGAGCACGCCGACATGAGGGTGATCGACCAGCACCTCCGCGATGGCAGCCATCTCGTCCCGCGTGTAGGCCGCACCCGTTGGGTTGCTCGGCGAGTTGAACATCAGCCAGCGGGTGCGGGGCGTGATCGCGGTGGCGAGCGCCTCCGGCCCGAGCTTGAATCCGTCGGCCTCGCTGGTCGGCACGATCACGGGCGTGCCTTCCGCCAGCACCACCATGTCGGGGTATGAGACCCAGTAGGGCGCCGGCACGATCACCTCATCGCCCGGATCGAGGCCCGCCATCAGCGCGTTGTAGAGCACGTGCTTGGCACCGGAACCCACGCTGATCTGGTCGGGCGCGTAGTCGAGGTTGTTCTCCCGCGCGAACTTGCGGGCGATCGCCTGCTTCAGCGCCGGCAGGCCGTCGACGCGGGTGTACTTGGTCTCGCCGCTCTCAATCGCCTCGATACCGGCGGCCTTGACGGTGTCCGGCGTGTCGAAGTCGGGCTCGCCGGCGCCGAGGCCGATGACGTCCTTGCCGGCGGCCTTGAGCTCGGCCGCCATGGCCGTGATCGCCATCGTGGGCGAGGGTTTGATGCGCCCAAGGCGCTGCGCAAGATGGACCATGGGTTTTCCTGTGTCGAAAGGCGGCGGCACCCTACGCGGCGAGGGATTGTGCCACAAGCGGCGGCGCGTCTGGGGAGCATGCTAAGCTCGCCGCTCGGGCCAGACCGAGGAGCGTGTGCGAAGCCATGAACGACTCATCACCTGCCGCATCCGCCGCCCTATCGACCGCCGCTGCGGCTGAGACCGAGGAGCGCCTGAGCGCCCTCAATCTCGCGGTCATGGCCAACCGCATGGACGCGATCTGTCGCGAGATGACCAACACCGTGCTGCACAGTGCGCGCTCGGCCGTCATCGGCATCGCGCGGGATTTTTCCTGCGCCATCATCACCTCGGACCACGAGGTGCTCGCCATCGCCGAGGCCATGCCGATCCACGTCTTCGGCATGAACATCCAGACCGCCATCATGAGCGAGAGGCACCCGGACTTCCGCGAAGGCGACGCCTTTCTCGACAACGACCCCTACGGCGGCAACAGCCACGCGGCCGATCACACGATCCTGGTGCCGGTGTTCCATGAGGGCGAACATTTCTTCACGGTCGGCATCAAGGCCCACCAGGCGGACGTGGGCAACAGCCAGCCGACCACCTACTTCGCCGCGGCCACGGACGTCTATCACGAAGGCGCGCTGATCTTCCCCTGCGTCCAGGTGCAGAGCGACTATCGCGACATCGACGACATCATCCGCATGTGCCGGCGCCGCATCCGGGTGCCCGACCAGTGGTTCGGCGATTACCTCGCCGCCATCGGCGCTGCGCGAATCGGCGAGCGACGGCTCAAGGCGTTCATCGACAAGTACGGCGCCAGTGCGGTACGCGCCTTCATCCACGAATGGCTCGACTATTCCGAGCGGCGCGCCCGCGAGGCGATCAGGGCGCTGCCCAGCGGGCGCCTGGAGAACGAGGGCTGCCACGACCCGATCCAGCCCTTCCTGCCCGACGGCATCCCGGTCAAGGTGCGGGTCGATATCGACGGAGAGGCCGGTTTCATCACGGTCGATCTGCGCGACAACCCGGATTGCGTGGATGCCGGCATGAACCTCACCCGCGTCACCTCGACCATGGCGGCAGCCCAGGCGGTCTTCGCCTGCCTGGACTCGGACATCCCGCACAACGCGGGCAGCTTCCGCCGGCTGGACGTGCTGCTCCGGGAGAACTGCGTGGTCGGCATCCCGCGCTTCCCGCACAGCTGCTCGGTCGCCACCACCAACATGACCGACATGATCATCAACCTGATCCAGTCGGCTTTCGCGGCCCTCGGCGACGGCTACGGCTTCAGCCAGGGCAACTTCTGCAACGGCGCGGGCACCGGCGTCTGCTCGGGCAAGGACTGGCGGCGGGAGGGCGCGCCTTACGTCAACCAGATGTTCATGTCGGCCGGCGGCATGGCGGCCTCGGCAGAGACCGACGGCATGCACGGCCTGGTCAACCCGGTGAGCGTGGGCCTCGTCTACCGCGACAGCATCGAGGTGAACGAGCAGCGCTTTCCGTTCCAGGTCGACAGCGTGCGCGCGCTGGTGGATTCATGCGGCGCAGGGCGCCGGCGCGGCGGTCCTGCGTCGGAAGTGATCTTCGGTCCGCGGCACGACCCGATGCTGGTCATCAACATCTGCAACGGGCTCACCATCCTGCCGCAGGGCGTGCGCGGCGGCCTGCCCTCGCAAGCGGGCTATCAGGCGAAGATCGCAGCCGACGGTTCGCTCGAAGTCTATGAGACCGACGCCTACTGCCACCTGGAGGCGGGCTCCAAGCTGCACGCCATCGACAACGGCGGGGGCGGCTACGGCGACCCGCTGGAGCGCGAGCCCGAGCGGGTGCTCGACGACGTGAACGAACGCTACGTCTCTCGCGCCAAGGCGGAGGCTCTGTACGGCGTGGTGATCGTGGGCTCGGAGGCGGACGACGACCTCGCCGTCGATGCCGCAGCCACCGAGGCGCTCCGCCGCGCGAGACAGGAAACCTCTGCGCAAGCAGGTTAGAGCGAGTCCGTCTTCGACGGACTCGTGACAGGCCGCGACCGTGGCCCGCCGCTCCTGCGGCGCCCTCGCGGAGGCGCCGGCCGGAGGCTGGCTGCCGTGAGCGACAAAGGGCCTTAGGCCGCGAGCGCCCGATGGCGCCGCGCCAAGAAGACCACGATCGCGGCGTTCAGCACGTTGAAGGCGACCGCGTTGATGAATGACGCGGTGTAGGAGCCCGTCAGGTCATAGAGCGCGCCGGCCATCCAGCCGCCGAGCGCCATGCCGGCGAAGGTGAAGAGCATCGCCCAGCCGACCCGCCGGCCCGCCTCGTGCGCAGGGAAATAGGTCCTGATGATGATGGTGTAGGAGGGTACGATCCCGCCCTGGGAGAGGCCGAAGACGGCCGAGACCACGAAGAGCAGGGTGAGCGTGTCGGCGCCCAGGAAGGCGACCAGCGCCAGCGCCTGCAGGACCGAGCCGAGCAGCAGCGTGCGCAGCCCGCCGATTCGGTCGGAGATGAAGCCGGAGCCGATCCGGCTGATGATGCCCGTGCCGAGCATGAGCGAGAGCATCTCGGCGCCGCGCTGGGCGGCGTATCCGAGATCGGTGACGTGGGCAACGATATGCACTTGCGGCGCCGCCATCGCGACGCAGCAGCCGAGCCCGGCCGCGCAGAGCAGGCATTGAAGAGTGCCGGGGGCGATGCCCAGCGGCCTGCCTGCACGTAGTGCTGCGCGCGACGCCCGCGCCTCGATCAGCGCGGCCGGCTTGCGATAGAGCAGCGCGACGAGCGGCAGCATGGTGACAGCCATGAGGATGGCGATCGCAATGAAGGTCTCGCGCCAGCCCCGTGCATCGAGCGAGGCCTGAACGAGGGGCGGCCAGAGCGCGCCGGCGAAATAGGTTCCGGTAATCACGATCGCGACGGCGAGCCCACGCCGCCGGGTGAACCAGTGCGAGATATCGGCGGCCATCGGGGCGAAGAGGGCAGACGTGCCGAGCAGGCCGGACAGCACGCCGAGCGAGACGCAGAACTGCCAGAACTCCTCGGCGAAGGCGGCGCCGGCCATGCCGGCAGGCAGGCCCACGCACCCGATCAGGGCCGGCAGCATCACGCCGTGGCGGTCGGCGAGGCGGCCCATCACCACGCCGCCGATCCCGCCCGTCACCATGAACATCATGTAGGGTAGCGACGCGACGCCGCGCCCCACGCCGAACTCGAAGGAGACCGGCTTGAGCACCACGATCACCGCGTACATGGCCGCCCCGCCCATGGTCACGAGGACCAGCGAGGTAATCAGGCGCACCACTGGGTAGATGGAGGGCGCCGAGCCCGGCATCGTGTGGTCGGTCTCGCTCATGTATCGTCCACGTGGCGGCCGCCCACACGCAGGGTGGCGTCGGGCGCGCAAGCTACCACGCACCCGGCGGCCGGGCGAGGCGGCGGAGACCGAGCGGGGCCACGGGAGAGACGACAGGCGATGTTCCTGAAAGCGCTGAAGGCCCG
Organism: Alphaproteobacteria bacterium; assembly: GCA_965207055.1. Taxonomy (GTDB): domain Bacteria; phylum Pseudomonadota; class Alphaproteobacteria; order UBA828; family UBA828; genus WTGU01. The sequence goes on from CBDBLP010000003.1 coordinate 1,028,080, forward strand.
CAACCGGGCGTTCCTCGAAGCGGCCGTCGCGCTGCACCAGGCGGGCCGGGTGCCGGCCGGCGCCTATCTGCTCGACCTCGACACGATGACCGAGAACGCGCGCCTGATGAGCGCAGAGGCGGCCCGGCTCGGCCTCGACCTGCTGGCGATGACCAAGCAGATCGGCCGCAACCCGCCGGCCCTCGATGCGCTCAAGGCGGGCGGGATCGCCCGCTTCGTCGCGGTCGACATGGCCTGCGCCCGGCCGATCCATACGAACGGTCACGGGCTCGCCCACATCGGCCACCTCGGCCAGATCCCGCGCCATGAGGCGGCGGAGGCCGCAGGCATGCGCGCCGATTACTGGACCGTCTTCAACGAAGAGAAGGCGGTCGAGGCCGCGCAAGCAGCCACGGCGCAGGGCCACGAGCAGGCGCTGATCGCGCGCATTCAGGCGCCGGGCGACACCTTCTATTCCGGCCACGAGGGGGGCTTCGACGCGGGCGCCGTCGAGGCCGTGGCGGATGCGCTCGATCGCACGCCGGGCGGGCGCTTCGCCGGGCTCACCACCTTCCCCGCCCTGCTCTTCGACGAAGCCTCGGGCGAAGCCCGGCCGACTCCCAATCTCGCGACCCTGCGCGAGGCCGCGTCACGGCTCGGCAGGCAGGGCCGGCAGGGCATCGTCATCAACGCGCCAGGCACCACGTCGGCCCGGGTGATGGCGGCGCTGGCCGACGGCGGCGCGACCCAGGTGGAGCCCGGCCACGGGCTCACCGGTACGTCGCCGCTCCACGCCCGCGCGGATCTGCCGGAGCGCCCGGCGATGCTCTACCTGAGCGAGGTCTCCCACTTCCACCAGGGCCGAGCCTTCTGCTTCGGCGGCGGGCTCTACATCGACCCGGTGTTCGAGCCCTACCCGCTCAAGGCGCTGGTAGGCCCGGACCCGGAGGCGGCGCTCGCGCAGGAGGTCGACGCCGCCACGCCGGACCCGGCGATGATCGACTATTACGGCCAGCTCCTGCCAGAACCCGACCAGCGCGTCGCGGTGGGCGATACGGTAATCTTCGGCTTCCGCGCGCAGGCCTTCTTCACCCGCGCCGTCATCGTGCCGGTCGCAGGGATCGGCAGCGGCCGGCCCGAGCCGCAGGGTGTCTGGACCACCGACGGCCGCCCCGCCTCCTGACCCCCGGACGGAGCGCGCCGGGCGCTACCGGAACAGCGCGACAGTCCTCGCCCCCCAATGGGACAAAGATCAACATTTTTTCTCCGGGATTCTCCGGGATTAAGCGGGATTCCACGAGGGACTCTCTTGCCCGGAAAGCGCTCCGTCATTCCGACATCATCTGCCGGGTAGTGTCTCAGTTTGAAACTTGCCGCTTGCGGTAGGTCGCCGGCCGCTTGGGCTTTGGCTCCCGCGCGTCGATCAGCCCGACGATCCACTCCACGTCATGCAGCGTGTCGCTCACGCCAGCGGCCATTGCGGGCGACATGCGCAGGCTCTTGTGCACCCGGCAGAAGTTGTAGTGCACGAAGTAGAGCGACAGCATGTGCAGGTGGTTTTCGATCTTCTTTGAGAAGTCGTTTGTCAGCCGCGTGAACCGGCGCATCCCCATCCGCATGGTCAGGTTCTGCCGCTCGACGTAGGACGTGCTCCCGTCCTTCGGACCGGGGCTGCCCTCGACGCGGCGCTTTCTCGTCCCGACGCAGGTGGCGGGGCTGTAGCGCTTCTCAGCGTCCGGTGCTTCGCCGTACAGCTTGATTAGCTGGGCATAGCGCACATCCCCACCGAATGACCCTTCGACGGCTTCTAGGTATGCCCTGTGGCCGTCCGTGGTCAGTTGCACGCGGTTCGCCAGGCGGTCACGCAGATCGTCCATGAACTCGATGGCCGTGGCCGATGTACGGTCGCCGACTTCCCACGAAATGATCAGCTTCGAGTCGGCTTCAATCGCAGTCCACGTCCACACGTCGCCGGCGCCATGCGGCGCGGCCTTGGCCCGCGCGACGTTCTTCCATTTAGTTCATTTTAGGGTGTTGATCACGCGCTCGAAGTCTTCGCGCACGAGCGTTTCCACAAATCGCTCCGGAATCCTCAGAAGAGTGGCAACGATGGCCTCACTCATCGTGCCTCTTGCAATCGCGTCTCGAAATTCAGCTCTCCTTTCTGCTGAGCAGAGCACTCCGAGTGCTCTCCAGAGAGCCTTGTTTTCCGCCATATATTGGGGAGACATAGCCGCCGTAGGGTCAGCGACCCGCTCTATCTGCAAATCAAATTTCTCTGGCGTGTTCGCCTTTTCCTCTGGTTCATCGAAAACATGCATAAGTTCTTTAGCATAAATAACTCTTCGCCATTCTTTTGTTAGAGAACGTGGAAGAACTATCAGAATTTCGTTCTGATCTAATGGTACGGGAGGTCCAAGTGGCCCTTCAATGTAAAAGCCGCGAATCTTTGTTTCGTCAATTAGCCCTGTCCATTGCTCCTTGACGGCGGTTATTTCAGTTATGTCTGTTATTATGTCCTTTATTTTCTTTGTGGATACTTTGCCATTATTGTTTTGGACTCGATCGTACAGTTGACGATAACTCATAAAAAAGGACACCTCGCATGAAGAGGTGCCCTTGGTCGACGGAAATGCGCTTCATCCTTCAATGTCCGTCTCCAAGTTAAACGCATCCACCCCGCTCTCCGCGTCAGCGAAGAACTTGTTGATTTCACGCGCCATCTCTTCAGGAGACGCATCGCTATCCGAGCCAGGGAAAAACTTAACATTCCTCACCGACCCGTCCTCAAAGAGGCGCTTCTTGAGTGAGTTAAGTTCGACCCTCATCGCATCACCTCCATCTTTCGGTTGCGGCCTTGCGCGCAATTGCGCTGCGCTCATCCGGCGTCAGGGACGCCTTGCGCGCACGCGCGCCGACATAGCCGGCCTTCACCTTGTTCGGTTGATCGTAGCGGCTGTCTGCCGACTCCCCCGTGGCAATCCGCGCCACGGACACAGCACAGCCGATTACGTCGACGGGGCGCTTCTGCCCCTGCGGCCCCTTGGGCACGGCTAGCGCCGTACCGTCATAGGCGCTCTCTCGCTTCCACTCATCGCACCCATGATCGTTCCCCCTTGCAGTGACATCAGCCCCTCTAGTCACCCGTCAGAGGCTGATATCGGTTACGTCTACACGTGCAATATAAGCACCATCAGTATGGCATGCAAACGAATGCGAAATGACATTGAAGCAATATCACCGTGCCGTCACGACGACATGCTGGCGCCCACACACCTCTGCTTGAGGACGGTACGATGGTCGCCCTACCCCAAGACGCCGTCAAGAGGCACTCCAATTTCAAAGTGAGACACTACCATCTGCCGCGGTCCCTTCGCTCCTCATGACATAATGGTGTCGCACCGGATCTGCGCCGTGCACCGCACCATGGTCCGGGTCGCCCGCGCCTGGGTCGCGCGAGCCTGAAAGGTTTCGCGCGGAACATTGGGTCACGGGCGCGAGAAATAGCCGAGGGAGTCAGCCCACGGAGGTCGGCGCGAGGCGGGAGAGCTTGCGGGTCTCGGCGGTGATGACGTCCACCACCGCCGGCTGGCCCTCCTTCGTGGCGCGGATCGCGCGTTCCAGCGCGGGCCTGAGCGCCGCCGGCTCGGTCACCTTCTCGGCATGGCAGCCGAGGCTTGCCGCGATGGTCGCGTAGTCGCCCTGCTGCCGGTTCGCCTCGAAGCGCGCCGAGGCCTCGGGGATGTTGCGGTCGTAGCCCGAGAAGATCGAATCGTGCTTGATCACGGTAAGGATGGGGATGTCGTTGCGCGACGCGGTCTCCCAGTCCATGCCGGTCATGCCCACCGAGGCGTCGCCCATCACGTTGACCACCAGCTTGTCGGGGTTCGCGAGCTTCGCCCCCATGGCGAGGCCGAGGGAGAAGCCGAGCTGCGAGGACTGCCCCCAGCCCAGATAGCTGCGCGGCGGGCCTGATTCGTAGAAGACGCTCTGGATATCCCGCGAGGCGCCGGACTCGTGGGTGAGCATCGACGTCGCCGGGTCGAGCACGGACCAGAGCTCGCGCATCATGCGGTAGCCGTTGATGGGCGACGAATCGTCGGCGAAGAGCGGCTCGTACTCGGCATACCACTCGCCCTTGATGCGGGCGATGGTGTCGGCGGTCTCGGCGCGGCGCTCGGCCCGGCCCTCGCCCACGTGGCGCCTGAGCTCGGTGGCAAGCTGGCCCAGAAAGAGCTTGGCGTCGGCCACGATGCCGACATCCGCCGGATATTCCTTGTTGATGTCGATCGGATCGTTGGTCGCGTGGATGATGGTCTTGCCGTCCGGGATCTTTGGCGTGAAGGGCGCGCGCGTCAGGCTGGAGCCCACGGCGAGCACGCAATCGCTCGCCTGCAGATAGTGGGCGGCCATGGCCGTGGTGGAGAGCGCGCCGACGCCCGCCGCCAGCGGATGCGCTTCGGGAATTGCGCTCTTGCCCTGCAGCGTCGTCATCGCCGGCGCACCGAGCAGCTCCGCGACCCCGCGAAGCTCGTCGCTCGCCTCGGCCCAGAGCACGCCCTGGCCGGCCCAGATCAGCGGTGTCTCGGCCGCGAGCAGGCGCTCGGCCGCCTCCCGGACCGCACCCTCGTCTGCCGCAGAGCGCATGCGCCGCACCGGCGTGTACTCGGGCGCACCATTTACCTCGCCTGCGCACGCATCGCCCAGCAGTTCCAGCATCACCGGCTGCGGCCGGCCTGAGCGGAGCGCCGTGAAGGCCTGGCGCAGCTTGATCGGCATGTGGTCGGCGGCCAGCACCTTCTGCGCCATCTTCGTGGTGGCGGCGTAGTTCGCCTTGCTGTCGAAGGTGGGCGCCTGATCCACATAGGACGTGCCGGGGTGGCCGGGGAGGAAGAGCACCGACGACGAATCCGTGTGCGCCTGGGCGACGCTGGCGAACGCGTTCTCCGATCCCGCCAGCGCCTGCACCGTGAAGACGCCGATCTCGCGGCCATTGGTGGAGCGCGAGACACCGTCCGCCATGTTGCCGGCCACGCGCTCCTGCCGGGTGGTGATGACGCGAAGCCCCGCCCGCGCCAAGGCCTCGATGATCGGGGTCATGGGGAAGCAGAGGCACTGGCGGACCCCTTCCGCCTTCAGAATCTTCACCAAGAGATCGGCGCCGGTCATGCTGGCCTCCCCACTGTCCACATCGTCGATATCTATACGCACCCGTCGCCCCGGCGCGGGGCGCGCAGGCGGCGCTTTCGAAGCTTCAGAGCGCGGCGAGGGCCTCGACCGCGTTCCGGTCCGGCGCCGTGCCGCCTGCCGGATCGAGGGGCTGGATGCAGACGTGGCTTGCGCCCGCATCGAAATGCTCCCTGATCCGCGCACGCACGGTCTCGGGCTTGCCCCAGGCCACCATGGCATCGAGGAAGCGGTCGCTGCCGCGCTCGCCCAGCTCGTCCTCGCCGAAGCCGAGGCTGAGCCAGTTGTTGCGGTAGTTCGTGAGCGGCATGTAGATCCCAAGCGTCTGCGCCGCGACGTTACGCGCCGTCGATGCCTCGTTGGTGACGCAGACCTTCTGCTCGACGCAGAGCCAGGCGTCGGGGCCCACGATCTCCCGCGCCCGTGCCGTGTGCTCCGGCGTCACGTTGTAGGGGTGCGCGCCCCGCGTGCGCTCCGCAGCCAGCGCCAGCATCCGGGGGCCCAGGGCGGCGAGCACGACGTTCCGCTCCTGCGCGGGGATGGCCACCTCGGCGGCGTCCATGGCATCGAGGTAGGCGCGCATGGTCGCCACGGGCTTGGCGTAGCTATGCCCGCGGAAGCCTTCCACCAGCGGCACATGCGAGACGCCGAGCCCGAGCACGAAGCGGTCGCCGTAGAAATGGTTGAGGGTATCGTGGCCCGCGATCGCGGCCACGGCGTCCCGCGCATAGATGTTGGCGATGCCGCTCGCAGCGCAGAGCCGCTCCGTCTCCGACAGCACGAAGGCGGCGAAGCTGAGGCTCTCGAAGCCCGTACCCTCGGGATACCAGAGCGCGTCGTAGCCCAGGCCCTCCGCCGCCTGCGCGAACGCCGCGACCTCGCGCGCCGACGGCGCATCCGGGAATATCCACACGCCCCGTTTGCCCAACTCCTTCATGCCCTGCGTCTCCCTGCCTCTTCGCCAGACCCGAGCGCGGGAACCTAGCACGGATCGGGGCCCGATGGCCCGGGCGCGCGGCGGGGGTTATCCTGCCTGCCAAACCCGCCCACGACCGGGAGCAGGAGGCGAGGCATGGCAGGCGAGACGGCCGCCCACCACGACAGGGACAAGGTCTACCGCGCACGCTTCGACAAGCAGCAGCGCGCGCATCTCAGGACCCTCATCACGCCGGCGCTCATCGAGGAGTACCGCGCGAGCCCGCTCGGCCAGCACTCCGGCGATCTGGAGCGCGTGCTCAACTACTTCCGCCGCGCACCCTTCGAAGGCAAGTACGTGCTCTTCGAGCTGGAGGCCAACCGCCGCTACAAGATCGTGACCACCACGGCGCAGGAGGGCGGCCTGCCCCGGGAGATGGACGGGACGATCTACACCGACAAGAACGAGGCGCTCCACGCGGTCTTCCTCAAGCGGGTGGACGCGTTGATGGCGCGCGAGAGCTGAGGGCCGGGGGGAAGAGCGATGGCAGAGATTCATCTGGCGGGCTATTGCGACCGCTTCAGCGCCCGGCCGGGCGAGCGGCTCGACATCATGGTGAGCGCGGAAGACACGGACCGGGTCGAGCTCCAGCTCGTGCAACTGATCCACGGCGACGAGAACCCGGAGGGGCCCGGCTTCGTCGAGCGCGAGGTGGATGCACCGGTGAACGGGACCTATCCCGTGGCCAGGCAACACATTCAACTCGGCAGCTTCGTCCGGGTCGCGGATCCGGATGGCCGGCTCGCGCCGAGCGGCCCCTTCACGCTCTGGGCCTACATCTGGCCCCGGACGCCGGGGGACGGCCGCCAGGGCATCCTCACCCGCTGGCAGAGTGCAGACGGCAGCGGCTTTGCGCTCGGCATCGGCGAGGACGGCGCGCTGGAGTTCCGGGTGGGTGACGGTGCCGGCAACACGGGCTCTCTCACCGCCGATGTCCCGCTCCTCGCGCGCCAGTGGTACCTGGTGGCGGCCTCCTACGATCCCGCGAGCGGCGAGGCCACGCTCTATCAGGAGCCGATCGAGAACCGCTACAGCAACCACCTCTCCAAGATCGTACCGCTGCCGCGCTCCTGCCACGCGAGCGCGCGGCTTGCGGTCAAGCCGGCAACGGCGGATGCGGATTTCCTGTGGGCCGCCGCGGGCGACCGCGCGGCCGGGCGGGGCGCCTTCGCCAGCCAGCTCTACAACGGCAAGATCGACCGCGCGGGCGTTGTGGGCGCGGTGCTGGGGCGCGATGCGCTCGACCGCGCACGGGAAGCCGGCGGCGCGCCGGCAACCGACGCCGTCATCGCCGCCTGGGACACCACGGCCGGCTACAGCGAGACCGGCATCGGCGACACCGTGGTCGACACCGGCCCCCACGGGCTCCTTGGCACGGGCGTCAACCGGCCGGTGCGGGGCATGACCGGCTTCAACTGGAACGGCCACGACGACTGCTTCCGCTACGCGCCGGATCAGTTCGGCGGCATCGAGTTCCACGAGGATGCGCTCGCCGACTGCGGCTGGGAGCCCACCCTCTCAATGGAAGTGCCGGACGTGAAGAGCGGCGTCTACGCCGCGAGGCTGAGGGCGGGCGATGCGGAGGAGCACGTGGTCTTCTTCCTCCGGCCGAAGGAGCCCACCGCCTCCATCGCGATGCTGATGCCCACCTGCAGCTATCTCGCCTACGCCAACGAGCGCATCGGCCTCGACACCGGCATGGCGCAGGTGCTGAGCAGCCAGGTGACGGTGATCCACGAATGGGACCTGGCGCTGAGGCAGCGGCCGGAATACGGCGCCTCCTGCTACGACAGCCACCGCGACGGCGCCGGCGTCTGCTACTCCACCCGGCTCCGGCCGATCCTCAACATGCGGCCCCGGCACCGCATGGCGCCCACGGTCGTGCCCTGGCAGTTCCCGGCCGACCTCTCGATCATCTACTGGCTCGAGACCATGGGCTTCGACTACGACGTGATCACCGACGAGGACCTGCACCAGGAGGGCCTGGCCTGCCTTGAGCCCTACAACGTCGTCATCAACGCGACGCATGCCGAGTACTACTCCGAGCGCATGATGGACGCGACCGAGGACTATCTCGCCGCGGGCGGCAGGCTCATGTACCTCTCCGGCAACGGCTATTACTGGGTGGTCTCCTTCCGCGCGGGCGACATGGACGTGATGGAGGTGCGCCGGCTCGACATGGGGACGCGAGCCTGGAACGCCGAGCCCGGCGAGCACTACATGGTGAGCAACGGAGAGCGCGGCGGCCTCTGGCGCGGGCGCGGGCGGGCGCCCCAGAAGCTGCTCGGCACCGGGTTCACCTCCGAGGGCATGGACGAATCCAAGCCCTACCGCAAGATGCCGGATGCCGAGAACCCCGCCGCCGCCTGGATCTTCGATGGCGTCGACGGCGACATCATCGGCGACCAGGGGCTCGCCGTGGGCGGCGCCGCCGGCATCGAGTTCGACCGCTACGACCTGGCGCTCGGCACCCCGCCGCACACGCTGATCCTCGCCTCATCCGAAGGGCATTCGGACAACTTCCCCCTGGTGGTGGAGGACATCCTCTGCAACTACCCCGGCATGGGTGGCACGCAAGACCACCGCATCCGCGCGGACATGACCTACTTCACCACGCCGAACGAGGGCGCGGTGTGGTCCGCCAGCTCCATCGCCTGGGGCCAGGCCCTCCCCATCAACGCCTGCGAAAACAGCGCGTCCAAGGTGACCGCCAACGTGCTCACCGCGTTCATGAAAGAGGGGCCACTGCCTGGGGGTGGCTGATCGCGCGGGTCCTCGGTAGGGAATAGCACCGGAGAGCGCGTGCGATCTGGATCCTGGAGACACTCGGGCAGAGGCAGCTGACGCCGAAGAAGTAAATTGACAGGGGGCCAGCTTCACGGTTGCAGTCCCGGGCGTGTGTTACGTGAAAAGATGACCGTGATTGACCTTCAGGCAAACGAGGAACACTATGCATTCATGTCCGACCACAGGAACAACACTAACGCAGTAATGCGAAATTCTCCTAACAGCTTGTATTTGCTTGACTTTAACGGCAAGAACTTGGATCTGATCTGATAGAGCTCTACACGTAACCTTTGACATTTTCGCTTACAGCAGTATATCTTTTCTTGCTTGATTTGATTCTGGGAGTGACTCACGTGATTATTTCAGCGTTCAGCGAGGAGCAGGTTGAGCGACTGACTGGAGTATCGACGAGACAACTTCGATACTGGGATCGGACCGACTTCTTCACGCCAACGTTCGCTAGTGAGAACCGGCGTGTCGCCTACAGTCGAGTTTATTCATTTACGGATGTCGCTTCACTGCGTGTTCTCAACATTTTGAGAAATCAATATTGTGTTCCCCTACAACACCTCAGACGGGTCGCCAAAGACCTTCCACAGATGTCCACAGACAAATGGACAAGATCTGAATTGTATGTACTGAATCGCCGCGTTGTTCTTTTGGAACCAGGAACGACCAGATATCGTGAGGTTGTTGGCAATCAGTATGTTATTGGAATAGTTCTAAGTGTGGTCATTAGTGACACAAAGCGGGACATTGAGGCGCTCAGCGTCCGAGGGAAAGACCTTGTCGGGAAAATAGGAAGGGCCCGGAATGTTTGTCATAATGCTTGGGTCATCGCCGGTACGAGAGTTCCGGTTGCAGCCATAAAGCAATTCGCCAAGAAGGGATATACGGTCAGTCAGATAAGAGACGAGTATCCGACTCTGACCAAGGAAGACATTGAGTCTGCTATTCGCTATGAAGGTGATGGTATTGCGGCGTGAAGGTGTCTGTACCGGAGCTGAAATTATTCCTTGACGAAGGTGTTCCTCGGTCCGTCGGCCGCTGTTTTGAGGAGAAGGGGCATACCGTATTATATTTCGAGGACGCTGCAGTACCTGGGTCCCCCGATCCTCTCGTAGCGACCATATCTATGGAAAACGATGCTGTACTGGTAGCACTTGACGGTGACATGCGTAAGTTAGCCCAGCAGCACGGTGTCGGCCGAATGCGCTACAAGAGACTGAGCCTCATCAAGCTTTCATGTCCTGAAACGGAAGCCGCTTCTCGAGTGGGTCAAGCAATGTCATTGATCGAACACGAGTGGGCATTGAAGCCTGGCCAGTCTGAGAGACGAATGTTTATCGAAATCGGAACCAGGGTAATCCGAATATACAGGTAGCTCCTATTTGATCATACTTGTTCTCTAAAGTTGCTGGATGTGGGAGTGGAGTATTCATCGGCACTTGGCGCGTCCCTCACCCACTCCCCGCCCTTCCTTCGCCCGGGCGGCGGAGGGTCTCGTTCATCAGGATCACCGGGCCGGTGCGGGCAAGCACGATGAGGAGCGCCAGCAATGCCGCCTGCTCCAGCGGCTCGTCCTTGGCGGACTGGTAGAGGTGGGTTGCCGGCGTATTGAAGCCGGAGGGGCGGAGCAGCCAGCGGTCGCGGAAGCGGATCAGCCGCCTCGGCGTCCTCGCCTAAGGAGCCGGCCTCCTGTGTGTCGACCACGACGGGGGCTTCCGGGATCCATATTGCGTCGGTTCATGGCCGACTCGAAATACTCAGGTAATCAAATCGACCATGTGTTCGACCGATGTATCTCCTATTTCGAGGTCGGCCGCCTTCTCCCCCCTGGTAAATACCACGATGCGATCTGAGATATCGTGGACGTGGTACAGGTTGTGACTGATAAAGATGACGGTTATGCCCTGTTCGCGAAGTTGGCGAACGTAATCCAGGACCCTGTTCGTTTCCTTCACCGACAGGTGGTTCGTCGGCTCATCGAGAATGAGCATGCGGGAGCGGAAATGCATGGCCCGCGCGATGGCCACGCCTTGTCTCTGACCGCCCGACAAGTTCTTCACCCGCGTGTCCGCCGAGGCGAGATGCAGGCCCACATCCTCGATCGCAGCCAGCGCCTCCGACGCCATCGCCCTTTGATCGAGAAAACCAAGCCCTCGCGGCCCCCAGCGCCGCCTCTCCCGCCCTATGAATACGTTCCGGGCGATCGACATCTCCGGAAGCATCGCCGTCTGCTGATAGATGGTCTCGATCCCGAATTTCATCGCGTCGCGAGGGCTGCTGATCACGGCTTTCTGGCCGTGAAGGAAAATCTCGCCTGCCGATTGCCGATGAACGCCCGAAAGAATCTTGATGAACGTCGATTTGCCGGCGCCATTGTCGCCGATAAGGCCGATGATCTGGCCGATAGGAATATCGAGATCGAGACCCTTGAGGGCGTGAATCGAGCCGTACCATTTGTCCAGGCTCCGGACGGATAGATGGAACTCAGTCATCGGTCATCGCCCGCATGCGGCGTTGGGCAGCGGCATCGCGCATGAGTTTATTGACGGTCACCGCGACCACGATCATCGCGCCGACTGCGAAACGGAACCAATTGGCGTCGATCCGGGTAAGGATGATGATGTTTTCAATGAAGGCAATCAGAAGCGCGCCGATTACGGCACCGGTTACCGATCCAATTCCCCCGGTCAGCGCCGTCCCTCCAATCACCGCTGCTGCAATCGCTGTCAGCTCGAAGCCTGTGCCCATCGTGGGCACGATCGCCTTTATCCGGAAGGTCTGAATCATGCCGGCGAAACCGGCCAACACCGAGCAAAGAACAAAGCAGGTGGTCTTCACCATCGCGGTGTTGATGCCCATGTCGCGGGCGGCCTCCTGGTTGCCCCCCGTCGCGAAAATCCAGCTTCCGAAGTCGAAGCGCCGGAGCCAGAATCCGAGCAAGATTCCTATTCCAAGAAGCCAGAAGATCGAGACTCTCAGCAGGTCGACCTTCCCGACAATCCACCATAGATCCAGATCGCGCGGAAACGCCGGCGGAAACCCTCCCGATATGACGATCGCCAGGCTTCGCGCCATGAAGAGCATTCCCAGCGTCGCAATGAACGACGGCAAGCCGAGGCGCAGCGTTATGAATGCGTTGACCGAGCCCGCCATCGCGGCGCCGATCAGCCCGATTAACATCGCAACAGGCAACGGTATGCCTGCATCCATACAGATGACCATGATCATCGGCGCAAGAACGAAGACCGATCCGACCGAGAGATCGAATTCTCCCGATATCATCAGGATGGTCACGCCAATTACGATTAGAGCAATTTCCGGAATAGGCTGAAGCACGATCTGGAAATTGTTGTAGGTCAAAAAGGCCGGCGACATGAAGCTAAAGGCCACCAGCATGATCACCAGCATTAACAGAGCGCTTGCCTCGGTGCGCTCCTGTAATAGCCGGGTCATGCCCTGCAATAGACGGGTCATCCTCGATCCTTGGTCAGGTGCCCGTAGTGTTATTCATGGGCGCCTGCTGCGGCCCGGTTGTCGCCGGGCCGCAGCACACATAAGGCTTAGCGAACGCCCATTTCGACGAAGGACTCGAGCTGTTCGACATCCCCCGGACGGATGAGCGCCTTGCCGGTGTTGGCATCCCAGGCCGACAGGCCGTACTTGTTGATGAAGTAGAGCTGCTGGATCGGCAGATACCCCTGCAAGTAGGGCTGTTGATCCACCGTGAGGTGGACGTAGCCCTTCTTCATCTCGTCAAGCAGGATCGGTACCAGATCGAAGCCGCCCATGCGCACCGTATTGGTCTCGATACCCAGGTCGCGCAGGCACTCTCCGGCACCGGCGAACCAGAAGCCCGCGCCGATCACCGCCGTCGTGTTCGGGGTGCCCTGCACGTACTGGCAGATGCGCTGACCCGTAACAGAGAGGTCATTCGCACTGTCGATCGTGTCGTGGGTCAGGTTCCAGCCGTCGGCAATGGCTTCTTCGAGGTACTTGCGCGCACCGCCGATCCTGTCCTCGGCCCATGACTCTCCGGGCCTGGCAAGGCCCAGGAGGACGTGCTGGGGCTGGCTCTTGTCCATGTCAGACAACAGCCCCTTTGCGACCTCATAACCGGCCTGGAATAGATCCTGCCCCACAAATGCCAGCCGGGCGTTTCCATCTGCGCCTTCGGTGTCGTCGACATTGAGCGTCAGAACGGGAATCCCGCCGTCGATCGCTCGCTGCACCGCCTCGTCATAGAGGTTGTCCTCCACGATAACGGTGGCGATTCCGTCGACGCCCTGTGCGATGGTGGTCTCGAGGTTTTGCAGATGCATCTGCAGGTTGCCGTTTTCCTGCGTGAAGAGCAGTTGGCAATCGACGGCATAATCCTCGCACGCGTCGTCCATGCCCCTCTTGATCGTTTGCCAGAACGTGTTGTCGATGCCGGTCTGGGTCAGGATCGTGAAGCGGTAGTCCTGTGCTTGCGCGGCGCCCGCAGTGAGCATCGTCGCCACCGCCGCGGCGCCGACAACAGCAGTTATTCTCGAAAGCATTGATAGTTCTCCCTTGTGTGGGTCAAGCGTAAAGCTCCATGCTCTGCAGAAGCGCAAAGCATGTAGCCAATGGGTAACGGTCGCTCTTGAAAGTACTGAAAACCCCCCTTGTGCTGTTCACGTGTCAAGTTCCGTGCTCTGCAAAACCTCAAAGCATGCAGCCAACGGGTGATAGTCCGTCTTGGACGCCGGGCTCTTTTCGTTGCTGTATTTCTGGCCGTCACGATTCAGAATGCGGTACCAGGCGCCGTACTCGTGATCCACAAAGTGCTTGTCGGCATAGTCCCAAACACGGTCGTACCAGTCCCAGTACTTGCCGAGACCGGTTGCGTTGGCCAGAAGGGCCGCCGCCGCAAACGTTTCGGAAAAGACCCAATAATACTGGTCGGTATCTAGAATCGTACCATCGGGCGCAAAGGTGTAGTTGATTGCCCCGCTTTCCGGCGCATACGCTCGCTCCATCGCAGCGTCGAACAGCATCCTGGCTTTCGGAACCAGCCAATCGGACGGGCGGTGCCGATTGAGAATCAGGAGCAACTTCGACCACTCGGTAAAATGGCCGGGAAGATAGCCGTAGGGCCGGAAGAGATTCTTCGGATCGTCCTTGTTGTAGTTCCAGTCGTGCGTCCAGTCGGTCTTGTAGTGTTCCCAAACGAGACCGTCGGCCTGCGCCGCCAGATCCCGGCAAATGCGCTGCGCCAGCAACGCCGCGCGATCGAGATAGCGCGGCTCTCCGCTTGCCTCCCACGCGGCCAGCATCGCCTCGCACATGTGCATGTTGGCGTTCTGCCCGCGGTAGGCATCGACCTTGGTCCAGTCCCCCGCCGCGATCTCGTCCACGTAGAGCGACGCATCCGGGTCCCAGAAGCGCGCCTCGAGCAGGTCCCAGATGTCATCCATCAGGGCGACGGCACCCTCGGCGCCCGCCTTGTGGGCTCCGGCGGCGGCGAGGAGAACGAATGCATGTCCGTAGCAATGGTATGTGCCGTCCACGACCTCCTGCCCGGAAAGCACCCAGGCATAGCCGCCGTCTTCGCGCTTGTGATGCTCGCGCAAGAAACGGACCCCGTGAGCGGCCGCCGCGCGGTACTCGTCGGCGCCCAGGACAAGATGGGCAAGCCCGTAGTTGTACGTAAAGCGGCAGGTCCCGACGAGGTGCTTGGTCATCCGGTCGAAAACGGTCCCGTCGTCGAGCATCTGATTGATGAAGCCGCCGTACTCGTCGTCGATGCACCGGGGGTGATAGAAGCCGATGATGTCGGCAATATGCCGCTTGAGAAAGGCGGCGCTACGGAAATCCGGTCGGTCAGACATTCCATCTACTCCGGAAGAATTACCCCGAGCTTCGACAGAAGGCCGCCATCGACCTTGATGTCCGCGCCCGTCATGAATGGGCAGAGGTCGCTGGCAAGGAACGCCGCAACCGCAGCCACCTCCTCGATGGACCCGACGCGACCGACGGGATGCCCCTTGCCCCAGTCGGCGATCGTGGATTCGACCGTGTTTTCGCCCTTCCAGAGGTCCGCCGCCCATCGCAGCATCGGCGTATCGATCGCCGCCGGGCAGATCGCGTTTACGCGAATTCCGGATTCGGCGTGATCGAGAGCCATGGCGCGGGTCAGAGCAAGAATCGCGCCCTTCGACGCCGTATAGGCCGCAACATTGGACTGGGACGCGAATGCCTGTACCGAGGCGAGGTTGATGACAGATCCGCCGCCGGCCTCCTCGATGTGGGGGATCGCATAGCGGGACGCCCAGTAGATTCCCTTGAGGTTGACCCCCATCACTTCGTCCCACGTTTCTTCGGGGGTGTCGGTGACGGTGCCGTAGCGCTGTATTCCGGCGCAATTCACCAGAACATTCAGGCCGCCGAACTGGCCTACCGTCTGCGCAACGGCGTCTTTGACATTGTCGCCGAGCGAAACGTCGGCCTCGATGGCCAACAGATCGTTGCCGGCGTCGAGCTCGGCCTGCGCCTGCTCAAGGGACTCCGGCTCGTTCGAACATATCGCGACCCTCGCGTTGCAGGCGAGGAACGCCCGAGCGATCCCGAAGCCCATGCCCTTCGATCCGCCGGTTACGAAGGCGCTCTTTCCGGAAAGATCAATCTGCGCAGGACTTGCCATCACACCGCCTCGTCTTCCGCTTCAGCCGAGCCCTCGAAATACTCCGGATAAGTGGCCATCGGTTCCTCGATCTGCTCCATCACGCGCCGAAGGTGCCGCTCCATCACACTGCGGGCGCGGGCCGTGTCATGGCTTTCATGCTCCCCCTCTCAAATGACGAGCGCCGCATCATCGAACGGTTGGCGCGAGAGCGCAAAGTGTTGGCGGCGGCGGAGTCACGAGGTGGCTCCGCTCATTCGAATCTCCCGCATCCGGCTGCTCGCAAGGGTACCCCGCCTCATCGAACAGCAGACCGTGCACGGGATCGGTTGCTGCATTGCCCGATGCATAGGGTCAAATCCCCCATAGCACAAAGCTGCCGTCCTCCCGCCTGACCGGCTTGCCACGTGGGCCGGTCGCGGCCGCAACAACCCGACCTGCATCGACGAGGCGCTTGCGCTCTACGTCGGCGACAGCATCCTGAAGAACATCGGCAACCTTTTCGATTAGTGGACGCGACATGACCAGCCAACTGAAAGCAGCCGCGACCGAGGCCAGTCCTGATCCGGCAGAGCGTTCCCGCATGAAGATCGTCCGAATCTCCAGCCACGTGCTGCAGTACGACATGCCGGAGGAGCTGGGCTACTCCCAGCAGTTCTACGGCAAGCGCACGGCACACATCGTCGAGGTCGAGACCGATGCCGGGATCACCGGCTGGGGCGAGTGTTTCGGGCCGGGGACCGTGGCGCTGGCCAACCGGGCCATCGTGGAGCAGGTGATTCAGCCGATGGTGCTGGGCATGGACCCGCTGGACCGCGATCCGATCTGGCACAGGGTCTACAACCTGTTGCGCGATCACGGCCAGAAGGGGATGCCGCTCCAGGCGCTCTCCGGCGTCGACATCGCGCTCTGGGACATCGCCGGCAAGGTCGCCGGACTGCCGATTCACAAGCTGATCGGCGGCGCCCATCGCCACTCGGTGCCGGTCTACGGCTACGGCATGATGCTCAGGCGCGAGGACCCGGCATCGCTGGCGGCTCGTTTCGCCGACGAGGCGGCCGCGATCAAGGCGAATGGTTTCGTCGCCACCAAGATGAAGGTCGGTCTCGGGCCCAGGCACGATGTGGTGCTCGCCGAGGCGGTGCGCCGCGCGGTGGGCGACGACTTCGACTTCATGGTGGATGCCAACCACTGCTACACGGCCGCCGACGCCTTCCATGTCGGGCGCGCGCTGGAGGAGCTGGGCGCCTACTGGTTCGAGGAGCCGGTGGCGCCGGAAGACCTGGACGGGTACGCCGCCTTGCGCGCCGGCTTGCGCGTCAACATCGCCGGCGGCGAGGCCGAGTTCAGCCGTTGGGGCTGGCGGTCGCTGCTGGAGAGCCGTGGCCTCGACATCGCCCAGCCGGAGGTCTGCTCCCTCGGCGGCATCAGCGAGTACCTGCGGGTGCTCGCGCTCTGCCATACGCACTTCACGCCGGTGGTGAATCATGTCTGGGGCTCGGCCATTGCCGTCGCAGCCAACCTGCAGCTCCTGGCGGCGATGCCGCCGCTGCCGGGCGGGCTCTTTCCGCGCGAGCCGATGCTGGAGTTCGACACGACCGAGAACAGGTTCCGCGACGACTTGCTGACGGAGCCGCTGGACATTCAGGGTCAGGTCGCCCGCAGCGGTGGCTGCGCCTCGATCCCCGATGGGCCGGGCCTCGGCGTCGAGCCCGACCGCACTTTCCTGAGACACTACACGGTGTAGAGGCCGCTATTCCGCCCCCACTGCCGGAGAGCGCCGCGCGGACCATGACCTCGGTGAGACATGCGGGTTAGAGTGCGCCCATGGTCCATTCGGTTGACGCAGTGGAAAGCGCGGAAGAGGTACGTCCGGCGCCCGTGGCCGGCGGCGGTGCGTTCGAGATCGTCTCGGCGTTCGAGCCGGCGGGCGACCAGCCCGAGGCGATCGCGCAGCTGATCGAGGGTGTGCGCGCGGGCGAGCGCGACCAGGTGCTGCTGGGCGTTACCGGGTCCGGCAAGACCTTCACCATGACCCATGTGATCAAGGCGCTCGGCCGGCCCACGCTGATTCTTGCGCCCAACAAGACCCTCGCCGCCCAGCTCTACGGCGAGATGAAGGAGTTCCTGCCGAACAACTCAGTCGAGTATTTCGTCTCCTACTACGACTACTATCAGCCGGAGGCGTACGTCCCGCGCTCGGACACCTATATCGAGAAGGACGCCTCGATCAACGAGCACATCGACCGCATGCGCCACAGCGCCACGCGCGCGCTGCTGGAGCGCGAGGACGTGGTGATCGTGGCCTCGGTCTCGTGCATCTACGGCATCGGCGCGGTCGAGACCTATTCGTCGATGGCGGTCTCGCTCGCGCTGGAGGGGCGGGTCGACCAGCGCGCACTGATCCGCAAGCTGATCGACCTGCAGTACCGCCGCACCAACCAGTCGCTCGAGCGCGGCAGCTTCCGTGTGCGCGGCGACGTGATCGAGCTGTTCCCGGCGCATTCCGAGGACCGCGCCTGGCGCATCTCGCTCTTCGGCGACGAGATCGAGGAGATCATCGAGTTCGACCCGCTCACCGGTACCAAGACCGACAAGCTCGTGCGCGTCCGCATCTACCCCAACAGCCACTACGTCACGCCGCGCCCCACCGTGCGCCAGGCGATCAAGCAGATCAGGGTCGAGCTCGCCCAGCGGCTGGAGGAGTTCAACGCGCAGGGCCAACTGCTGGAGGCACAGCGGCTGGAGCAGCGCGCCCTCTTCGACGTTGAGATGATGGAGGCGACCGGCAGCTGCGCCGGCATCGAGAACTACTCGCGCTACCTGACCGGGCGCAACCCCGGCGAGCCGCCGCCGACGCTCTTCGAGTATCTGCCGGAGAACGCGCTGCTGATCGTGGATGAGTCCCACGTCACCGTGCCGCAGTTGGGCGGCATGTTCCGCGGCGACTTCAAGCGCAAGTCGACCCTCGCCGAGTTCGGCTTCCGCCTGCCGTCGTGCGTCGACAACCGGCCGCTCAAGTTCGAGGAGTGGGACGCCATGCGGCCGGAGACCGTCTTCGTCTCCGCAACTCCGGGGCCGTGGGAGTTGGAGCGCACCGGCGGGGTCTTCGTCGAGCAGGTCATCCGCCCGACCGGGTTGATCGACCCGGTCTGCGTGGTCCGCCCGGTCGAGCAGCAGGTCGACGACCTGATCGCCGAGTGCAAGGACTGCGCCGCCAGGGGGCTCCGCGTGCTGGTCACCACGCTCACCAAGCGCATGGCCGAGGACCTGACCGAGTACCTCCACGAGGCCGGCGTGCGCGTGCGCTACCTGCACTCCGACATCGACACCATCGAGCGCATCGAGATCATCCGCGACCTGCGCCTCGGCGCCTTCGACGTGCTGGTGGGAATCAACCTCCTTCGCGAGGGGTTGGACATCCCGGAATGCGGGCTGGTGGCGATCCTGGACGCCGACAAGGAGGGCTTTCTGCGCTCCCAGACCTCGCTGGTCCAGACCATCGGCCGGGCCGCGCGCAACGTCGACGGCCGCGTGGTTCTCTACGCCGACCATATGACCGACTCGCTCAGCAACGCGCTGGCGGAGACCGAGCGCCGGCGCACGCGCCAGCAGGCTTACAACGCCGCCAACGGCATCACGCCGGAAAGCGTGCGCAAGTCGATCAACGACATTCTGGAGAGCGTCTACGGCGGCGACCACGTCACGGTCGAGACCGGCGACGAGGTGACGCCTCACCTGATCGGCCACAACCTGGAGGCCCACCTCAAGGACCTGGAAGCGCGTATGAAGGCGGCGGCGGGGGAGCTGGAGTTCGAGGAGGCGGCGCGGCTCCGCGACGAGATCCGCCGGCTTAACGAACAGGACCTGGGGCTCAAGGGCGCCCGGGGCAGCGGCAGCAGCGGGGGAGGCCACGGGCGGAGCAGCAAGGGCGCGCCCGGCACCTCGGCCCGCAAGCGCGGCAAGAAGAAGGCGCCGCGCCGCCGCAGCGCGTTCGGCTGAGGCGAGACGCAACGCCCGGCCCATGGTCGCACTCTCGGTCCTCGATCTTTCGCCGATCCCCGAAGGCGCGGACGCGGCGCAGGCCTTCCGCAACACGGTGGAGCTCGCGCGCCACGTCGAGCGCCTGGGCTTCCACCGCTACTGGCTGGCCGAGCATCACAACATGGCTGGCATCGGCAGCGCCGCGACGGCGGTGCTGATCGGCCACGTCGCGGGCGCCACCAAGACCATGCGCGTTGGCGCCGGCGGCATCATGCTGCCCAACCACGCGCCGCTGGTGATCGCCGAGCAGTTCGGCACTCTGGAATCGCTCTATCCGGGGCGGATCGACCTCGGCATCGGGCGCGCACCGGGGACCGACCAGATGACCTCGCACGCGCTCAGGCGCACGCTCACCGGCGACGTCAACGACTTCCCGCGGGATGTGGTGGAGCTGCAGAGCTACTTCCAGCCGTCAGAGCCGGGGCGGCGGGTGCGCGCGGTGCCCGGCACGGGCCTCAATGTGCCGCTCTGGATTCTCGGCTCGAGCCTCTTCGGCGCGCAATTGGCTGCCGCGTTGGGGCTGCCCTACGCCTTCGCGTCGCACTTCGCGCCGGCCTCGCTGATGCAGGCGATCCAGGTCTATCGCGAGCAGTTCCGCCCCTCGGAGCAAAGCGCCACTCCTTACGTGATGGCGGGCTTCAACGTCTTCGCCGCCGATAGCGAGGACGAGGCGGCGTACGTCCGAAGCTCGGCGCAGCAATCGGTGCTGAACCTGCACCGGAATTCTCCCGGCCCGCTGCCCCGCCCCGTGCGCGGCTTCGAGGTCACGCTCGACCCGCAGGAACAGGCCATCCTCGCGCGCTGGTTCACCTGCGCGGCTTCGGGCACGCCGGAGACGGTGGCGCGGGGCCTCGCGGCCTTCGCCGAGCAGACCGGCGTCGACGAGATCATGGTGACGTCGAACATCCACGACCACGCCGCGCGGCTGCGCTCCTACGAAATCACGGCCGAAGCCGTCGCCGCCCTGGCTCGCCAGACAGCGGCGCGGGAGGCGGGCTGACTGGCGTCCTTCTACCCACCAGTTCTGCGCTAGAGCGGGAAGTGAAATTTGCGAAAGAGGGGATACTCTTCCTAAACGGGGATCAGTGATCTCCTACAGGCCGTTGTATCGGTCTAGAAAGACTAAAACCCTGTCGACGAATATGTTTGTATTCGGCACTTGCAGGAAGGGCACAACCATAACTTACATCCCATTTCCATTCCAATAAACTGAAATACGGATTTCTTAGAAATTTCAAAACATACTTGGCATAGCCAGTGAGGAGGTTCAGAGGTTTCCACTTCACTTCTTAGACAGTAGACAAAGGCCATCTCATCTATGCTTCTTAGCTCGTAGTTCTCTTTCTGCACACTCCAACGCTTGAGTCGTTCTACCTATTCTTCAAGCAAACGGTTTTGAGTCACAAGCTCGGCTTGTTGAAGCTGAAGACTCAACGCCTCTCCTTGAGCGTCCATTAGTTGATCACTCATTTGAAAGAGTTTGTTCCGAATCTCGTCTTGTAATAATCCTGAGTTTGATAACTCCCTTGAAAGGCCTATTGCTGCCTTTATGCTCTCCACAATTGCCTTTCCGGCAACCAGCTCTTCAATCATATTCTTTTTCCAGTAGGTGACTGAACTCTAGTTGGGTCGATACCCTGCGCCACCCATCACCGCATTTTACTGATGAATTGGGCGTCAGTACGACCGGAAAGGGCGCTACTACCTCTCCGTAATCCTGTCTAAGTCTGAGGCGGGGAGAGACGCAGCACGAGTCGCTATGTCATCCTAAAGAAACTCATGTCGCCTGCGCCCCCAGGGCAGCGCGGCGGGCGCGGTTCTCCTCGGCTGCGGCGGCGAGCTCGTCCTCGCTCGCATTGGCCCAGTAACAGGCGCTGATGCGGCCGTCGCCCCGGCTCTCCAGGCCCGGCTCGTCCGTGGTGCAGCGCTCGAACGCGAGCGGGCAGCGCGAGTTGAAGCTGCATCCGGGCGGAATGCCGATGGGGCTCGGCGGCTCGCCCTCCAGCAGGTTTTCCTCGGCGTCGTAGCGGCGCTCCTCGATGGTGGGCACCGCGCTCAGGAGCGCCTTGGTGTAGGGGTGGCCGGGGTCGAAGAAGACCGTGTGATTGTCGGCGAGCTCGACGATCTTGCCGAGATACATCACCGCGATCCGCGTGCACGCCCGGCGCACCATGGCGAGATCGTGGGAGATGAAGATGTAGGTGAAGCCGTGCTCGGCTTGGAGCTTGTCGAAAATCTCCAGCAGCCGCGATTGCTCCACCTGGTCGAGGGCGGAGAGTGTCTCGTCCAGGATCAGGAGGCGGGGCTCCAGCACCAGCGCGCGGGCGAGGTTGATGCGCTGGCGCTGGCCGGCGCTGAGCCCGATCTGCAGGTGGTCGTAGATGTCGGCGGGGAGACCCACCTCGTTCATCACCTCGAGCACGCGGTCGCGCATTGCGCGCCGCCCCATGCCGCCGTGGATCAGCAGCGGCTCCAGGATGGTGCGGCCCACCGGCATGTGCGGCGGCATGGCGTTGTAGGGGTCCTGGAGCAGGAGCTGGAAGCGGTGCCGGAGCCCGAGCAGCCGGCGCCGGTTCATCTTGGCGACGCTCTCGCCCTCGAATGAGATCGAGCCCTTGTCGGGCGCCTCGATCCAGCTCAGCAGGCGCGAGAGCGTGGACTTGCCGCAGCCCGATTCGCCCACGATGCCGAAGTTCTCGCCCGCCTTCACGTCGAAGGTGACGCCGCGCACCGCCTCCACGTCGTTGTGGCCGAAGAAGCGGGTCGGGTCGTTGACGCGGTAGGTCTTGTAGACGTCGTCAACCTCGAGCAGCGCGGCCTCGCCCTCGGTCTTGGGCTGGGCGCGTTCCTCCACCGCCCAGATGCGCGGGATACGCTCCAGCAGCCGCTTGGAGTAGTCGTGCTCGGGCCGGTTGACGATGGCCTCCGGGGTCGAGCGCTCGATGATCCGCCCTTCCTGCAGGACGATGATTTCGTCCGCGATCTCGCGCACGATGGCGAGCGACGACGAGATGAAGATGATCGCCGTGTCCATCTTGTCGCGCAGGTCGTGCATCAGGCGGATGATCTGGGCTGCGACGGTGACGTCGAGCTGCTGGGTGACGTTGTCGGCGATGAGGAAGGTGGGGTTGCTGACCAGGGCGTCGACGATTAGCGCGCGCTGCATCATGCCGCCGGAATACTGGAAGGGGAACTCGTCGAAGCGCTGCTCGGGGCGCGGCATGCGTACCGCGCTCAGCACCTCCAGCGCGCGCTCGCGCGCGGCCGCCCTCGACATGTCGGGCTGGACCGCGCGCAGCTTCTCCACGATCTGATGGCCGACGGGGATGGTCGGATCCAGGGCGCTGCCGGGGTCCGAGCCGATATAGCCGATCTCGCGACCGCGCAGCGCCTGCATCTCGGCCGCGGGTATGGTGAGCAGGTCCCGCCCGTGATAGCCGACGCTGCCGGCAGTGATCTCGAGCGGCTCCGTGATCGCATTGCAGAGCACGCGGCTCAGCACGGTCTTGCCCGAGCCGCTCTCGCCGATGATGCCGAGCACCTGGCGCTCGCGCAGCTGGAAGCTCACGTCGCGCAGGATCGGCTCGCTCACGCCGCGGCGGACGAGGTCGACCGAAATGCCCTGCGCGTCGAGGAGCGGCGGTGCCGACATGGGCTAGACGATCCCCTGGAAGAGCTTGTTGCGGGCGCGCTCCAGCGAGGCGCCCATCAGGTTGATGCTGATGAGCGTGAGGATGAGGAAGACCCCGGGCATCGTCGGAATCCACCAGCTGTTCACCAGGTACTTGTAGCCGTCGGCGATGATGTTGCCGAAGGTCGGCGTCGGCGGCTGGATGCCGATGCCGAGGAAGCCGAAGAGCGCCTCGAAGATCATCATGCGAGCGATGTCGAGCACGGCGACGAAGGCGATGGGCGGCAGGATGTTGGGCGCGATCATCAGCGTGGCGATCCTGAGGTCGCTCGCACCCAGAATCTTCGCCCCCCTCACATATTCGCGCTCGCGCTCGGCGAGCGCGATGCTTCGCACCACGCGGGCATAAATCGGCCACCCCGCCAGCACCAGCACGGCGGTCACCGTGAAGGGGTTGGGGCGGCTCACGCTAAGGATCGTGATCGCCAGCACGATCACCGGGATCGAGAGCTGGGCGTCGGTGATGCGCATCAGGATGATATCGACCCAACGGCCCCAGTAGCCGGAAATCACGCCGAGCGTGCAGCCGACGACGAACATGATCGCAACCGCCGCCGCGGCGATGCCGAGCCCGTTGCGGAGTCCCACCAGCGAGCGCACGAAGAGGTCTCGGCCCAGCTGGTCCGTGCCGGCAATATGGGCCCAGGTACCGCCCTCCAGGAAGATGGGCGGCAGGAAACGCTCGCGGACGCTGATCTTCATGGGATCGTAGGGCGAGAGTTCCGGCCAGATGATCGCGGCGCCGACGAGCAGGGTGAAGACGCCGAGCCCGATCTTGAAGCTCGTCATCTCCCAGGCGAGGCGGAACATCCGCCGGGTGACGGATTCACCCCGCCCCCGCGCGGCGCTGCTCGTTCCGGTCTCGGCAGCCATCAGAACTTGAGCCTGCGGTCGATGAAGGTCGAGGCCAGGTCGACCATGATGTTCGCGAGCACGAGGATACTCGCCGCCAGGATGGCGACGCCCTGAATCACCGGGAAGTCACGCTGCAGTACCGCCTGCACGGTGGTCCGCCCGACACCGGGATAGTCGAACACGAACTCGGTGACGAAGACCCCGCCCAGCAGCAGGCCGCCGATCTGCACGCCGAAGAGGTTCAGCATGGGGATCGATGAATTGCGCAGCACATGACGCACGATGATCTGCCGCCAGGGCAGGCCGCGCACGATGCCGCCGGAGACATAGCCGGCCTGAAGCGCCTGGGCGATCGACATCGAGAGCCCGCGGATGATGATCGGCGCGAGCTCCACGGCGAGCACGATCGCGGGCAGGATGACGTAGGCGAAGCCCTTGTAGCCGATGGAGGGCAGCAGGCCGGCGCGCGCCGTGATCAGCAGGATCAGCACCAGCGCCAGCCAGAAATTGGGTAAGGATATGAAGATCGAGCCGATGAAGAAGGCTAATCGGTCCTGCCACTTCTCCTGATTGAGGCCGGCCGCAATTCCAAGCGGCACCGCCAATACCAGGGTGAAGAGCAGGCCGAGGCCCGCCAGCATCAGCGTGTAGGGCAGACCGTCCCCTATGACCTTGAGCACACCGGCGCGCGTCATCTTGGCCTCGCGCTGCTCGGTGACGGTGTCCTGCCCCTTGCCGCCGGAGACGTTCTGCACCGTGAGTGCGATGCCGGTCTCGCCGATGAAGTAGGATTCGCCGAAGTCCCCCTGCACCGCCTTGGCGATGTAGCGGACGAACTGCTCGGGGATGGAATCGCGCAGCCCCAGCTCCTGCGCGCGGGCCTCGACCACCGCCTGGGTGGTGCTGGGGCCCAGCATGATGCGCACCGGATCGCCCGGAATGACCCGCAGCAGGGTGAAGATCAGGAACGTCACCAGCAGCACGATGACCACGCCCTGGGCAAGGCGCCGGATCAGGAACGTGAGGACGAATGCCATGCGCGGTCCGTGCTACGCGGTGGGGTGAAGTGAGGCGGGGGCTCCGCCTGCCCGGAGCCCCCGAGGATGATCGGTCAGGACTTGAGTGTCGCGTTGACCTTGTCGACCGGCCCGTTGGGAAGGAAGTAGATCCCCTCGATGGCCGGATGGTGGGCGTGGATCAGCACCGAGGTGAAGAGCCCGAAGCTCGGCAGATGCTCGGCCAGCGCCGGCATCAGCTCGTTCTGGATCGACGCGCGGCGCGCGTCCACGTCGGTGATCGTCTGCTGCTTCTCGATGGCCGCGTCGACCGTGTCGCTGCCGCAGTTGGTCAGGATCAGGCCGTCCGAATGCCACATGGGCCGGAGCACCAGGTTGGGCTCGGGCGAGCCGGTCATCCAGCCGGTGTCGGCGAGCTGCGGCGCGGTCTCGTCGCGGGTGAGCACCCGCTCGATCCAGGACGCGACCTCCATCACCGTGAGCTGTACCGGGAAGCCCTGCTCCTGCAGGAGCGCGGTGATGACCTCGCCGTACTCCTTGGTCTTCGGGTAGAAGCCCTGGGAGGTCAGGTACTCGATCTGCGGCAGCCCGTCGCCGCCGGGATAGCCGGCCTCGGCCAGCAGCTCCTGGCAGCGCTCGGGGTTGTACTCCGGCGAGTTCGGAATGCTGTCGGTGTAGCCGAACTTCACCGAGGAGAGCTGCCCCACAGTCGGATGGCCGGCCGGCCCCATCAGCTCGAGGATGAGGTCGCGGTCGATGGCATGCGCCGCAGCGTGCCGCAGCCTGACGTCGTCGAAGGGCGGCTCGTAGCAGCGGAAATGGAGGTACTTGTTCTCGGTCGAGACCGTGCGCGAGGTCGTGACGTTCTCCTCCAGCAGGGTCTCGTACTGCTCGGGCTCGACCCGTTCGATGATGTCGAGCTCGCCGCTGATCAGGCTCACCAAACGCGTGCTGGCATCGGGCACGAACTGGTAGACGACCTCCTCGATCTCGGGCGTGCCGAGAATGTAGTCGGGGTTGGCGTTGAGGATGGTCGTCGGCCCGTCACGGCTGATGAACTTGTAGGAGCCCGCACCGTTGGGGAACTCGTCGATGGCCTTGGTGTCGATATCGTCCTTGGACAGGATCGGCAGGAAGCCGGCGAGGAACCAGAACAGCGAGCCCGGGTAGGAGCCGCCTTCGCCGCGCACCCGGCAGGTGTAGTCGTCGACCACCTGCACCTCGGCCTGGCCGGGGTACCAGGTGCCGGACGGCCGCTCGGGATTGGACGCGTACTCGAAGGTCGCCTTCACGTCGTGCGCCGTGAAGGGCTGGCCGCGGTGGAACTTGATGTCCTTGCGCAGCGAGTACTCGAGCCAGCCGTCCTCGACCACGTTCTGGCTGGTAGCCATCTCGTAGACGATTTCGTCCGGCTGCGCCTGCGACATCGGCGTGCGGATGAGCTGGCCGAACACGTCATAGTCGAAATAGATCTGCGCCAGGATGGTGTGGCTGCTCGGGTCCCAGCTCGACGTGAAGGGCTCGGTCTGCCCCCACACGACGCTCTTCTTCCCCTGGCCCAGCGCCTTCTTGAAGAAAGGCGCCTGTCCGCCGAACGCGGCGATCGTGCCGGCTGCGGCGGTGCCTTTCAGGAAATTGCGCCGTGTCGTCTTGGTCATCGGTGTCTCCCTTGTACGTCTCGTGCGTTCTTATCGATAAGGGATGCTAATACAGCCTTGGCTTAAGTGTACAGCCCGACTATCGCCGTCGGTTGCCGGGCGCTTCCCGCCGGCGATAGGATGCCCGAAGAGCCGGGGGGACAGGAATGGCGGTGGCTGAGGCACATGCGGAGGCAGCGGTGACGAGGGACGAGCTCACCGCCCGGCTTGCCGTGCATCCGCGCATCCGGCTCGCGCATCTGCCGACACCGCTCGATCCCTGCCCGCGCCTCGCCGAAGCGATTGGCGTGCGCGCCCTCTACATCAAGCGGGACGACCTCACCGGGCTGGCGTTCGGCGGCAACAAGACGCGCCATCTGGAGTTCACCTTCGCCGAGATCCTGAAGTCGGGCGCCGACACCGTGGTCGCGGGCGCCTACACGCAGTCCAACTGGTGCCGGCAGATCACGGCGGCGGCGTGCAAGCACGGCCTCGCGGTCTCGCTGGTGCTGATCCACGGCGTCAAGGGGCCGAAGGTGCAGGGTAATCTGCTGCTAGACCGGCTTATGGGCGCGGACGTGACCGTGGTCGACATCGACAGCATGGAGAAAATCCAGCCGCTGCTCGACGAGAAGGCCCGTGCGCTGGAGGCAACCGGCCGGAAGCCCTTCGTGATCGCGCCCTTCGCCCTCGATCAGCAGGTGCTGGCGGCGCTCGGCTACGTCGGCACGGCGATTGAGCTGGACGCTCAGTTCGAGGAGGCGGGGATCGACCCCACCCAGGTCTTCATCTGCGGCGCCAACAACACGCCGGCGGGTCTCGTCACCGGCCTGCGGGCGCTCGGCCGCCGGGCGTGCGTGGCGGCGATCAGCCCGATCCGCTGGGAAGAGCCCAGGGAGCTCGACATCGCACGGGTCGCTACCGCAACGGCCCGCGCGCTCGACCTCAATCTCGCCATCGACCCCGCCGACTTCGTCGCCGACGAGAACCATATCGGCGAGAACTACGGCGTGCTTTCGCCGGAGGCGCGCGCCGCCGTCGGGCTCGTGGCGGGGACCGAGGGAATCTTTCTCGACCCCGTCTATTCCGGCAAGGCCATGGCCGGGCTCATCGACCACGTGAAGCGCGGCGCGGTCGGCGCGGACGAGACGGTGGTCTTCGTCCACACCGGCGGCTTGCCGGCGCTCTTCGCCTACGCCGAGGACCTGATCGATGACGGCTAAGGCAAGGCCGTTGCCACACGCGCCCCCGCTTGCTGAGGACGAAGCACTGCGGCGGCGGATCGCGACGCTGGAACAGGCGCTTGCCGAGGCCAGACGCGCCCGCGACGTGGGCCGTACCTCGGAGGACAGGTTCCGCTCGCTCTTCGACATGAGCCGGGACGGGATCGTGTTCGTCGATCTCGAAGGCCACATCGAGGAGATGAACCAGGCCTACCTCGACCTTGTCGGCTACGACCGGGACGAGATCTCCACGCACACCTATCAGGACCTCACGCCCGAGAAGTGGCGCGCTGGCGAGGCGGAGATCATCGAGACGCAAGTGATGCAGCGCGGCTTCTCGGACGAGTACGAGAAGGAATACGTGCGCAAGGACGGCTCGATCGCGCCGATCAGCCTGCGCACCATCCTGGTGCGGGACCTGGACGGGCGGCCGATCCGCTTCATGGGCATCGTCCGCGACATCACGGAGCTGAAGGAGAAGGAGGAAGCGCTCAGGGCGTCCGAGAAGCGCTACCGGAGCCTCTTCGACCTGAGCCACGACGGCGTGGTCTTCGTCGGCCTCGACGGCCCCATCGAGGAGGCGAACGACGCCTACCTCGACATGGTGGGCTATGACCTCGACGAACTCATCGGCGTGACCTATCAGCAGCTCACGCCGGCACGCTGGGCGGCGATGGAGGCCGAGATCGTCGATCAGCAGCTCATGTCGCGCGGCTACACCGACGAGTACGAGAAGGAATACATCCGCAAGGAAGGCTCGATTTTCCCGGTCGCCGTCCGCTCCATCCTGGTGCGTGACGAGGCGAGCACACCGGTGCGGATCATGGGGATCGTGCGCGACATCACCGAGCAGAAGGAGGCCAAGGAGGCGCTGGAGCGCCATGCGCTCGACCTCGCCCGCTCCAATGAAGAGCTCGAGCAGTTCGCCTACGTCGCCTCCCACGACCTGCAGGAGCCGCTACGCAAGATCAGAGCCTTCGGCGCCCTGCTTGCCGACGAGAAGCAGGAAAGCCTGGACGAGGAGGGGCGCCAGTACATCGACTTCATGACCGATGCGGCGGCCCGGATGCAGACCCTGGTGAGCGACCTTCTGGCTCTCTCCCGGGTCACCACGGCGGCGCAACCCTTCGAGGACTTGCCTCTGAGCGACGTGTTCGACACCGTGCTCTCGGACCTCTCCGTGTCGCTGGACGAGGCCGAGGGCCATGTAGAGGTCGCCGAGGCGCCGACGATCGAGGCGGACCGCACGCAGATGGATCAACTCTTCCGCAACCTCATCGGCAACGCGCTGAAGTTCCGCAAGCCGGGCATCGCGCCGCGCGTCACGGTCCGCATGGCAACCGAGGCAAAGCCGCTCCCCGCGATCCCGGGGCCCGCGCACACCATCGTCGTGGCAGACAACGGCATCGGCTTCGAACCGTCACAGGGCAGCAAGCTCTTCCAGCCCTTCAAGCGGCTGCACGCGCGCCACCAGTACGAGGGCGCCGGCATCGGCCTCGCGATCTGCGAGAAGATCGTCCTGCGCCATCACGGCCGGATCACCGCGACCGGCACACCGGGCGAGGGCGCCACCTTCACGGTGACGCTGCCCCGCCGGCAGCCTCGATGAGACGCCGATGAGCGCCCCACCCGGCACCAAGCCGGTCCTGATCCTGATGGCGGACGACGATCCCGAGGATTGCCTGCTGACCAAGAAGACCCTGCAGAAAGCCCGGCTTGGGAACGAGCTGCGCTTCGTGCAGGACGGCCAGGAGCTGCTCGACTATCTCGGGCGGAGCGGCAAGTTCGCCGATCCCGCCTCTTCGCCCCGTCCCGACCTGATCCTGCTCGATCTCAACATGCCCAACATGGCGGGGCTCGACTCGCTCTGGGAGATCAACCTCAAGCCCGCGCTGAGAAAGATACCGATCGTCATCCTCACGGCTTCAGAGGCCAGTCTGGATATCTCCGACAGCTACAATCTCGGCGCCTACGCCTATCTCGTGAAGCCCGTGACCCTCGCCAAGCTGCACGAGGCCGTGCTGCGGCTGAAGAGCTGCAGCTACGAGCTTGCAGTGCCGGCGG
Organism: Alphaproteobacteria bacterium; assembly: GCA_965207055.1. Classification (GTDB taxonomy): domain Bacteria; phylum Pseudomonadota; class Alphaproteobacteria; order UBA828; family UBA828; genus WTGU01. Next base: position 1,058,191 of record CBDBLP010000003.1, read on the forward strand.
GCCCGGGCGACGCGGTGCGGCCTGCGGTCATCGTCATGGCGGACGACGACCCGGAGCATTGTCTGCAGGCGACCAAGACGCTGCAGGCTGCGGGCCTCGGCAACGCGCTTACCTACGTGACCAACGGCGCCGCGCTCTTGAACCACTTGCACGGACGGCATGTCCACGGCGACGGCACGGCCGCACCGCGGCCGGATCTCGTCATTCTCGACCCCGGCCTGCAGCAGACGGAAGGGCGCCACGCGCTCGCCGAGATCGCCGACACGCCGGCGCTCCGCGACCTGCCGGTGATCCTGCTTGGAGGGTCCAAGGGCGACCGTGCCGACCTGCCCTGGGGCGGGACGGCGGACCCGGTCTTCATCGACCAGCCGCTCGACTTCATCGCGTTCGCAGGCGCCGTTGCGGCCTTCCCGTCGCTTGCGCTGCGACTCGTGACCAAGGCCGAGGCGCCGGCCGGCACAGCCGGCGCCGCCTAGACGCCGGGAGAGGAAGGATGGCGAGAGCCGAGACAAGCGAGCGCACCGTCCTCCTCATGGCAGACGACGACCCCGCCGACTGCCTTCTTACCGAGAAGGCGCTGCGCCGGGCGGAGGTCACCTGCCCGCTCTACGTCGTCCACGACGGCGCCGAGCTGCTGGACTATCTCAAACGCCGCGGCGACTACGCCGACCCGGAAGCGGCGCCGCGGCCGAGCCTGATCCTGCTCGACCTCAACATGCCGAAGATCAACGGGACCGAGGTGCTGGAGCAGCTGCGCGACGAGCCGGAGCTCCGCCGCATCCCCGTGGTGGTGCTCACGACCTCGGACGAGGAGCGGGACATCGCAGCGAGCTACGCGCTCGGCGCCAACGCCTACATGGTCAAGCCCTCGGCCTTCGACGAGATGGTCTCGGTCGCCGAGATCGTGAAGGCCCACTGGCTGGAGACGGTGCGCCTACCGCCTTGAGCGATCGCCGCCCTCGCCCGCTTCCACTTCGAGTTCGGCGAGGCGTTCGAGGATTCGGCGAACGTAGCCGGCTTCGATCATGTGGCCCCACCAGCCATCGCTGAAGCGTTCTCCCCGCAGGACGTAGGTGAGCATGGCCCGTATCTGCGGCAGGGTTGCGTCCTTGATCGCTTCCTCGCTCTCGATCAGTTTTTCAACCTCTGCAGGCACGTAGCCGTAGTCATACCAGCAGTCGCGGCGGATGCAGTTCATGAATTCGTTTACGGCGTCGTCGTACTCGGCCCAGGGGAAGGCGACGATTTCACCGTCCGCGCCTTTGCTGTGCACGCTCTTGATTGGCGTGGAGCCTTCCGCATAGAGCTTGGGTAGAAAGGCCAGTAGATCTTGAACATCCCGCGCCGTCGGCTGCGGCGTCCTCGTCATTGCTTTGCTCCTGCGAACTCGCGTTGTTGATTGCCGACACCGACGTCCCTGTCTCGTCCTGCCCTTCTCGCCAGCGGCGTCCACCTGCACGCCCATGGCGAAGGTCGCCCGGCGCGCGGGCTCCATCGGAGTGACCGTGACCGCTCTCATTCTTCAGGTGGGAGCGTCGGGGAAGACCGTTTCGCATTCGTGGACCAAGCGGGTGGAATGCACCCACCAGCCGGGGCGCTCGCGGGCGATGGCGCCTGCCGCGTCCGCTGCTGCCGCCTCAGCCGCGAACAGGCCGAAGCAGGTGCCGCCCGAGCCCGACATGCGGGCGAGCAGGCAGCCCGGTGCCGCCGCAAGGCGCGCGAGCACCTGGTCGATCTCGGGCACCTGGGCACGGGCCGGCGGCTCGAGATCGTTGCGCCGGGTGCACAGCAGGGAGGCGAGCGCCGGTGCATCCGCCGGGGTCTCGCAGAAGCGATCCGCAGCCGAGAACGGCCCGCGCCGCGCCGCGAAGACCGCTCCGGTGGGCACGGGCACGCCGGGATTGACCAGCAGCACGCCGCAGGGCGGCAGCGGCGGCGGCGCGCTCAGCGCCTCGCCGATACCGGCCATGTAGGCAGCGCCCGAGTCCAGGCAGACCGGCACGTCGGCGCCGAGGCCGAGCGCGATCTCCCGAAGATCGTCCGCGTGCTCGGGACCCAGCCGCCACAGCCGGGCGAGGCCGCGCAATACAGCTGCGGCATCGGCCGAGCCGCCACCGAGGCCGGCCGCGACTGGCACGCGCTTGTGCAGCGCGATCCACACGTCGGCGGGCCGGCCGAGCCTCTCCGCAAGCGCGGCCGCAGCGCGCGTAGCCAGATTGTCGCCACCGTCCAAGGCATCGGCGAAGGGTCCGCTCACGGTCAGCGCGAGGGCGTCGGCCGGCGCGATCTCCAGCCTATCGGCGAGCGCGGTGAAGGTGACGAGGCTGTCCAGCTCGTGATAGCCGTCGGCCCGCCGGCCGGTTACGTGGAGGTAGAGGTTGAGCTTGGCCGGCGCCTCGACCCGGATCACCGCCGGTCCCTTACTGTGATGCGCCTGCTTCCGCACCGGCGGAGAGACCGTCCGCGATCTTGCGCCGGACCTGGGCGGCCAGATCGTCCTCCGGATCGAGGGTGAGCACGCGCCGCCACTGGAAGCGCGCCTCGTGCGACCGGCCCACCTGCCAATAGGCATCGCCCAGGTGGTCGTTGATGATGGGGTCGCCCGCTACCAGCTCGACCGCCCGCTCCAGCTGGCGCACGGCCTCCTCGAAGTCGCCCAGCCTGTAGGCCACCCACCCGAGGCTGTCGACGATATAGCCGTCGTCAGGCCGGAGCTCGACGGCCTTCTCGATCATGGTCCTGGCCTCGTCGAGATTGCGCCCCTGCTCCACCCAGGTGTAGCCGAGATAGTTGAGCACCAGCGGCTGATCCGGCTCCAGTTCGAGCGCGCGCTTGAAATCGGCCTCGGCCTTGGGCCACTCGCCCAGGCGTTCCAACGCGATGCCGCGCACGTAGAAGAGGCGCCAGTGGCGATACTCGACCGTCTCGATCCGCTCGACCGCGATGTCGTAGGCGGCGGCGGCCTCTGCGTATTGCTCGTCCCTCCTGAACACGTCGCCGAGCGTGGTGACGGCGTCCGTGCGCTCGGGTTGCTCGTCCGCCATGCGTCTCAGCGTCTCGATCGCTTCATCCTGCCGGTCGAGATCCGCGAGATCGCTGGCAGCGCGGAGCTGCGCCGCCCAGGCGAAGTCCGATTCGGCCGGGATGGAACGGTAGGCGTCGACTGCGGCCTCCAGCCGCTCCGCATCTTCAAGGATTTCGCCAATCAAGAAGCGGGCTGCGTGCAGATCGTCGCGGAGGAAAAGCGCAAGGCGCGCGTAAATCAGCGCGGCTTCGCCGTTGTCCCGGTTCGGTACCGAGGCGGCCACGCCGAGCAGAGCCTCCGCCAGGCCCTCGCGCGCATCGGAGACGATGGGCGGCACCGTCTCGCCGGCATCGACCGCAGCCAGCACACGCTCCACCCAGATGATGCCCGGATTCTGTTTACGGTACTCCTGGTAGATCTCGCGGGCCTCGACGATGCGCCCCGCCTGCATCAGGAGGCTGCCGAGCGCCGCCACCGGACGATACGAGCCGGTGGAGTTCACGACCGCATCACGCAGGAGGGCCTCGGCATCCGCCTCTCGCCCGGCTAGATCGTTAATCAGGCCGGCATGGAGGTTGAAGAAGGGCCGGTAGGCATCACGATCCGCGAGCGGCGCCAGCGCCGTCAGCGCCGCCATGCCCGAGCCGGCTCCGGTGTGCAACCACGCCTCGGTGAGCGGCAGCAGGAGGGCGTAGACGCTCTCCCGCTCGATCGCATCGATGCGCTGAAGCGCCCCTTCGTAGTCGCCCTCGCGCGCGTCCCGCAGCCCAAGAAGGAATTGCGCCAGACGTCCGCTCGCCGGGATATCGAGCAGACGCTCGGCCAGCACGGCCGCATCGTCGACCCGGCCGTCGGCGACCTGCAGAGATACGGCGCGGCGCAGGAGAGAAGGATTGTCCGGGTCTGCAGCGAGGACGCGCTCCAGGTGCCGGGCTGCCGCCGCATAGTCGCCGCGGCCATGGGCGTAGCGGCCGACGAGATAGTTGCCGAGCAGCGAGGCTTCCGCCCGGTGAGCGCTCGCCGCGGGCTCCGGCGGCAAGGGGGGGTCGTGCTCATCGGCCGCAATCGGCCCTGCGATGCTCGCCCCGCCGATCAGTCCGGCGGCCAGGGCACCGCTCAACCAGGCGACCGCGCCGCCCCGCCCGCCGCGTGGGTCATGCCGGCGCCGGGCGGCGCCCGCCCTTGCTTCACATGTTGGCATAGTTGGGGCCGCCCCCGCCTTCGGGCACCACCCATTCAATATTCTGCGTGGGGTCCTTGATGTCGCAGGTCTTGCAGTGCACGCAGTTCTGCGCGTTGATCTGCAGGCGCGGCGGGCCGGCGGCGTCCTCCACGATCTCGTAGACGCCGGCCGGGCAGTAGCGCTGCTCCGGCGCGTCGTAAAGCGCGAGATTCACCCCTATCGGCACGCCCTCGTCCTTGAGGGTGAGATGCGCGGGCTGGTCCTCCTCGTGATTGGTGTTCGAGAGGTAGACCGAGCTCGGCTTGTCGAAGGAGACCACGCCGTCCGGCTTGGGATAGGCAATCTTCGGCGCCTCGGCCGCCTTCTTCAGGCTCTCGTGGTCTTGGCCGTGGCGCAGCGTCCAGGGCAGCACGCCGCCGGTCCAGAGCTCGATGAAGCTGATGGCGGTGCCGGCAACGAGTCCCCAACGAAATGCCGGGCGGCAATTCCTGACCTGCTTGAGCTCCTTCACCACCCAGGAGCGGCGCAGCGCCGCCGGGTAGGCGTCGAGCGGCCTGGTGCCGTCGTCGGCCTCGCCCAGCGCGGCGAACACCGCCTCGGCCGCGAGCGCGCCGCTCTTCATCGCGTTGTGGCTGCCCTTGATCTTGGGCACGTTGAGGAAGCCCGCGGCACAGCCGATCAGCGCGCCGCCGGGGAAGACAGTCTCGGGAATCGACTGGTATCCGCCCTCGTTGATCGCGCGCGCGCCGTAGCCCAGGCGCTGCCCCCCTTCGAGCACGGGGCGGATCAGGGGATGGGTCTTGAAGCGCTGGAACTCGTCGAAGGGCGAGAGGTGCGGGTTCTCGTAGTCGAGCGCCACGACGAAGCCGATCGAGACCAGGTTCTCGTCGAAGTGATAGAGGAAGGAGCCGCCGTAGGTGCGGCTGTCCAGCGGCCAGCCGAAGGTGTGCTGGATCAGGCCCGGCCGGTGCTTGCCGGGCTCGATCTCCCAGACCTCCTTGAGGCCGATGCCGTAGGTCTGCGGGTCCGAGCGCTTACGCAGATCGAAGCGCTCGGCCAGCTCCTTGGTGAGCGAGCCGCGCGCGCCTTCGGCGAAGAGCGTGTACTTCGCGTGCAGCTCGACGCCGGGCTCGTAGCTCGCCTTCTGGCTGCCGTCCCTGGCGATGCCCATGTCGCCGGTGGCGACGCCCTTGACCCGGCCGTCTTCGTGATAAAGCACCTCGGCGGCGGCGAAGCCGGGGTAGACCTCGACGCCGAGCTCCTCCGCCTGCTGGCCCAGCCAGCGGCAAAGATTGCCGAGGCTGATGATGTAGTTGCCGTGGTTGCGCATTTGCGGCGGAAGGAAGGCGTTCGGCATCCTGATGCCGCCCTTCCTGGTGAGCAGGCGGAACTCGTCGCTGCCGGCCCGCGTGTTGAGCGGTGCGCCCTTCTCCTTCCAGTCCGGGATCAGCTCGTCGAGCGCGCGCGGCTCGAAGACGGCGCCGGAGAGGATGTGCGCGCCTACCTCGGAGCCCTTCTCGAGCACGGTGACGCTGATCTCGCGGCCGGCCTCCTCGGCAAGCTGGCGCAGTCGTATCGCGGCGGCGAGCCCAGCGGGACCCGCACCCACGATCACCACGTCGAACTCCATCGATTCCCGGCTCATGCGCGCTCTCGATTGTCGCGGAAAAAGCCGGGCACGCAAGCGCCCCCAGCGCGCCGCCGCACAGCGATTGAGCATAACATTTTCGCGTTGCGCCGGTACCCGGCACCCGGCGCGCTATGGCAGGATGCGACCCATGACCCTTCTCCCCATGCTTGCGCTGGCGCTCGTGATCGCGGTTTCAGGCGCAAGAGCAGAGGGGGTGGGCTTCCGCGACATCGACGTCGAGGCCGACGGCGAGAGGCTGCTCACCGCGCTCTGGTATCCGACCGAGGCGGCAACCGGGCGGATGAGGTTGGGCCCGTTCACCATGGATGCCGGCCGGGGAGCGCCGATCGGCAGCGGACGCTACGGCCTCGTCCTGCTATCGCACGGGACCGGGGGCGGGCGCCTGAATCACCGCGGCACCGCGATCCATCTGGCAGAGGGCGGCTTCATCGTTGCGGCGCCGGAACATGCCGGCGACAGTTGGCGCGACAAGAAATTCAGCGGTACGTCGGAGAATTGGCGCCGGCGTCCGCGCCAGCTGAGCGCTGTTCTGGATCGTCTCCTCGGCGATGCCGAGTTCGGCCCCCGCATCGACCCGGCGCGCATCGGGGCCCTCGGGCACTCGGCCGGCGGCTACAGCGTGCTCGCGCTGATCGGCGGACGGGCGGACATGGCCGTGCTCGCGCGCCACTGTACGCAACGTCATGACGAGGACCCGCAGTTCTGCGGCTACGGCCGGCCCGGAGGGCAGGACGACGAAGCGATGCCCGATCTTGCGGACCGGCGGATCGGTGCCGTCGTGGCCGTCGCGCCGGTCGGCGCGCTCTTCGGCGACGGGGCATTTTCAGGCGCTCAGGTGCCGGCGCAAATTCATCGTCCGGAAGGCGATTGGGTCCTGCGTGAGCCTTGGCACGCGGAAAACATCGCGGCCCTGATGGGTGAGCACGCGCACCTGGTGGTTCATCCGGAGGCGCACCACTTTGCCTTCATCACGCCCTTTCCGCCCGCGATGGCCAATGAAGTGGGCGCTGCGGGGCGCGATCCGGAAGGCTTCGACCGGGGCGCCTTCCTGTCCCGAATCAACGAGCAGATTCTGCGCTTCTTCGACGACGCCTTGCCCGCGCCGTAGATGCGGTTGCGCGGTGTTCGGCTGGCTCAGGCCTACGCGACGTAGCCGTAGTCGCGGCGCGCGGCCTCCGGCGTGATGTAGCCCTCCGCCAGGTCTTCTTCCACCGCCTCGGGCGCGCGCTCCCCGGGCTCGCCGTAGCCGCCGCCACCGGGCACGATAAGCCGCACCCGATCGCCCGGCCTCAGTCGGATGTTGGCGTACTTGGACGACGACACCTTGCCGTGGGTCTCGGTCACCGGGCGCCAGTCGTTCGCGCCATCGGGCCGGACCAGGGTCGCGCCCACCGCACCTTCCTGGCCGCCGAAGAGGCCCCAGGTCTTGATCCGGTGCCGGTCGGTGCACTGGCTCGCGGTAATCTCCGCCGACAGCGTGCGCAGCGTCTTGCGATAGCCCAACCCGCCGCGATGGCGGCCCGGGCCGCCGGAATCCGGCGTCATCGCGAAGTCCTCGACATGGAAGGGAAAGCGGGTTTCGAACACCTCGACCGGGTTGAAGCGGCAGTTGCCGTTGATGGCGATGACGCAGTCGTTGCCATCGGCGTAGTCGCGCCCGCCCCAGCCGCCGGAGATCAGGTCGTAGCAGGCGAAGTACTCGTCGTAGTCGGGGTGATGGCCGCCGAAGACGAAGTTGCCGCCGGTGCCGCTCTCCGCCGCCATCGCGCGCTCGGGCACGCCCTGGGCCAATGCGCCGATCACGATCAGCGCGAGCCTCGGGTGTGTCTCGGTGTTGCCCGCGACTTCGGGTGCCGGGTAGTCGACGTTGGCGACGGTGCCAGGCCGGGCCACGATCTTGATCGGCCTGAAGCACCCCGAGTTCTTCGGGATCGACGGGTCGGTCATGTGGAAGAGCGCGTTGTAGGTCGCCGACCAGGTGACGCCGAGTGTGGCGTTGATCGGCCCCTTGGCCTGGTCGTCGGTGCCCGAGAAGTCGGCGATCAGCTCGTCCCCCTGGACGAAAACGTCGACTCGTAGCTGGTAGGGCTTGTCCTCGATCCCGTCGTTCTCGACGGTGTCCTCGAAGTGGTAGCGGCCGTCGGGGAACTGCGCGATCTCGGCCCGCATGCGACGCTCGGAATAGTCCATGAGGTCGCGGCAGGTCTCCTGCCAGAGATCGCGGCCGTACTTCGCCACCATCTCCTTGAGGCGCGCCTCGCCGAGGTCCAGCGCACCGATCATCGCGCGCAGGTCGCCGTAGTTGTAGCGAGGCGTGCGGACGTTCGCGAGCATCAGCTTCCAGACCGCATCGACATCCTTCCCGCGCTTCATGATCTTGACCGGCGGCACGCGCACGCCTTCGTGGAAGATCTCCGTCGCCTCGCCGGCAAAGCCGCCCGGCACCATGCCGCCCACTTCGGCGATGTGGCCAATGGCGACAACGAAGGCCAGAAGCTTGCCGTCGGCGAAGACCGGCTTGAAGAGCGTGTGCTCGGGCACGTGCAGGCCGCCCCGGTAGGGGTCGTTATGGACGATGACGTCGCCTTCCTCTATCTGGTCGATCGGGATTTCCTCGGCGCAGGTCTTGATCAGCAGCGGCATCCCGCCGATCTGGGCGGGACAGAACTCGGCGACCGAGACCATCTCACCGTCGGTGTCGGCGATGGCGCAGGTGAAATCGAGGCCCTCGTTGAAGATCGTCGAATAGGACGTCTTCATCAGGGTGATCCCCATTTCCCGGCAGATCGACACCATCGAGGAATCGATGATGTTCATCGTCACCATGTCCATGCTGCGCCCTCCCCGCGTTGGGCCGCGTGCGCCACCGAGTGCGACCGAGTCGACATTAGGGTCTTGCCGGCCACTTGAGAAGCCGCACGTTCGGCTGAAGGCGAGGGCTATACTCCCGCCATGGCGCGATTCGCCGTGGTCTTTCTCCTCATTCTCACCGTGACGGCGGCAGGCGCCGCGAGCGAGCCGGCGGTGCCGCTGCCGGCGGGCCTTGCGCTCGACGCGGAAGCACGGGTGGTCGAGGTTGTCGACGGCGTCACGGTCCTGCTCGATGACGGGGAGACGGTGCGCCTCGCCGGCATCGAGGCGCCGAGGCACATCGCCGGCGACGCCGCATCCAGCATGGAGTTGCTCGTGGAGACGGCACGGCAGACGCTCGCCCGTCTGGTGCAAGGCCGCCGGGTCGGCCTGGCAGTGGGCGGCGTCCAGCGGGACCGCTACGGCCGGCTGCGGGCGCATCTGGTGCGGAGCGACGACGGAACCTGGATTCAAGGTACGCTGCTCGCGGCCGGCTTCGCGCGGGTCCACAGCCTCGTCGACGACCGTGCGGCGGCCGCCGAGATGCTCGTCATCGAACATCGCGCGCGTGCAGCGCGTCTCGGCATCTGGTCGCGGCCTCGCTATCGGGTGCGTACTGCGGACCAGGCCGACGACGGCCTCAACAGCTTCCAACTGGTCGAGGGGCGGGTCAGGGCGGCGGCGGTCGTACGGGGGCGCGGCTACCTCAATTTCGGCGACGACTGGCGCGAGGACTTCACCGTCTCCATCGGGCCGCGCGATCGCCGGCTGTTCGAGTCAGAGGGCATCGCCATCGTGGACTACGAGGGGCGCCTGGTGCGCGTGCGCGGCTGGGTCGACTCGTTCAACGGCCCCATGATCGAGGCCACTCATCCCGAGCAGATCGAGGTGCTCGAATGATGGGTCTGCGCCGAGCGGCGGGGGCGCCGGCGGCTCTGGTGCTGGGCCTCGCGCTGGCCACGGCGGCACCGCTTCTGCTCGGCGGATGCAGCGTCAATCCGGCGACCGGCGACGAGCAGTTCACCGCCTTCCTCTCGCCCGAGGAGGAGCGAAGGGTCGGCGCCCAGGAGCATCCCAAGCTGGTGGAGGCGTTCGGCGGCCTCTACGACGACCCGGCGCTGCAGCGCTACGTCTCGAGTCTCGGCAGGCTGCTCCAGCAGGCCTCGGAACAGCCCGAGCCGCCCTTCACCTTCGTCGTCCTCGACAGCCCCGAGGTCAACGCCTTCGCTCTGCCCGGCGGCTACGTCCACGTAACGCGCGGCCTGATGGCGCTCGCCAACGACGAGGCGGAGCTCGCAGGCGTGATCGCCCACGAAGTCGGCCACGTAACCGCCCGCCACAGCGCCGAGCGCTACAGCCACGGCCTCGTCGCTGGCCTCGGTGCGGCAATCATCGGCGCGGTCATCGACAACCAGACCGTCTCGGACGTCGCGAACCTCGCTGCCGGCGCCTACGTGCAAGGCTATTCGCGCTCCCAGGAGCTCGAGGCCGACACGCTGGGCGTGCGCTACCTGAGCCGCGCAGGCTTCGACGCGACGGCGATGTCGAGCTTTCTGGAGACCATGGGGGCCGAGGCCGCGCTGGCACGCAAGCTTGCCGGGGAGCACGGCGAGGGAGCGCAGGGGGGACTCTTCGCGAGCCATCCGCGCACCGCCGACCGGGTGCGGGCCGCGGCCGGCGCCGCGCAAGCCAGGTTCGGCGGCAAACGCGAACGCGATCTCTACCTCCAGCGCATCGACGGAATGATCTACGGCGATTCTCCCGAGGAGGGGTTCGTGCGCGGCCGGGCCTTCGCCCATCCGGTGCTGCGGATCGCGTTCACGGCCCCGCCGGGATTTCACCTGCGCAACGCGCCGGAGGCGGTGGTGGGAACGCACCCGTCAGGCGCCACGATGCGCTTCGACGAGGCCACGCTGGCGGGCCCGGCGATCAGCACCTGGCGCTATCTGCGGGGGGTCTGGGCGGCGAAGGTGCCGCTGACCAGGATCGAGAGAACCCAGGTCGACGGCATGGATGCGGTGGCCGCGAGCACGCGCGTTAGCACCAGGTCGGGCGTGCGCGACGTGCGGCTGGTCGCCATCCGGGCCGCGCCCCAACGGGTCTATCGCTTCTTCTTCGTGACGCCGCCGCAACGGACGAGAGAATTCTCGACCCCCTTCCGGCAGATGATCGCGAGCTTCCGGCGGCTCGGCGTGGAGCAGGTCGCGAATCTGCGCCCGCTCAGGCTGCGCGTTGTCGAGGTCGCGCCCGGCGAAACCGTGGAATCGGTCGCGGCCCGCATGCCCTTCAACGAGTTCCGCGCCGAGCGCTTCCAGGTGTTGAACGGCTTGCGCCCCGGCGAGCGCCTTCAGCCGGGTCAGCTCGTGAAGATCGTCACCGAATAGCCTGAGACCTGTCCGGGCCTCTGCTGCGGCGCGTGCCTACTCCGCTGCCGCCTGCCAGCCGATCTCGGCACGGAGCCGCGGCATGAGCTCGGTCGCGGTGAGCTCCATGTGGCGGCGCCACAGGTCCTTATGGACCCAGTCGTGGTGCGAGACGATCAGGGTCTCGAAGGGGCCGGTCTCGTCGCGGAATTCCGCGATCTTCTTGGCCACCGTCTTGGGGCTGCCGGCGGTGACGATGGTGTCGATGCAGTACTCGGGCGTCACCTCGTCGTCGGGCATGTCGGGGTCCGACTTCAGCATGTGGACGAAGCCGCCGGCGCTGGTGACACCGATGATGTACTTGAAATACCAGTGGAAGGCGTTGTCCTCGCGCCTCAGGTACTGGCGGGCCTCCTCGTCGGTCTCGGTGATGAGCAGGGTACGGCCCGCCTTCCACTTGGAAGGATCGGGTGCGCGCCCGAGCTTCTTGCGCTCATCCAGATAGTCGCGCCAATGGCCCTTGAGCACGGCGTCCGGGACGAAGTTGGCGGAGATGCACATCCAGTCCCGCCGGGCGGCGAGGCGGATGCTGCCGGAGCCGCGGCTCATGGCCGGGATCATCACCGGCGGATGGGGCTGCTGGTAGGGCTTGCCCATGGCGCCGACACCGATGTCGGACAGCACGTTGTCCTTGATCTCGAAGTCCCAGTACTTGCCGTGGAATTCGTAGGGCGGGTCCGAGGCCCAGATGCCGTGGATCATGTCGATGGACTCGACCAGCATCTCCATGCGGTCGAGGTCGGCGATCTTGAACATCTCGAAGTCGGGCGGCGTGGCACCGGGCCCGATGCCCATCAGGAAGCGGCCCTCGGAGATATGGTCGAACTGCGCAGCCTGGCCCGCCACGATCGCCGGGTGCTGATAGGGCAGGCAGAGGACGCCGGAGCCGAACTTGATCCGTTCGGTCTGGGGCACCAGGGCGGCGAAGAGCATGAGCGGCGACTGGATCGGCTCGGAGGGAAGCGCGAAATGCTCGCCGAGCCAGACCTCGTCGAAGCCGACCGCGTCGGCGCACTTGATGATCTCGAAATCTTCCTTCAGCAGCGTGTGATAGCCCCGCCGAAAATCCTGGATCGGGTGCATGAACATGCCGAGCTTCATGGTGCGCCTCCCTGGCGGCGTTCTCCTCGCGTGGCGTTCATTATGGTAAGGCCGCCGGCCTGCGTGCAATGGGCGGGCGGCAGTCGAATGCCCCTCTCACCACAGCCGGTTGACGCCGTAGCGGTCCAATGTCGCGTCGACCGAGACGATCGCCAGTTCGTGCCTCAGGGCCTGGGCGATGATCATTCGGTCGAAGGGGTCGCGGTGATGGCCCGGCAAGCGCCCTGCGCGTTCGGCATCGGCGACGCTGATCGCAAGGGCCTCGAAGCCCTCGTCTGCGATGCAGCCGGCGACGTTCGTCGCAACGGCCTCAGCCTCTGGCAGCTTGCCGAGCCGGTACTTCGTGGCGATTTCCCACGCCGAGGCGGCGCTGACGATGATCTCGTTGGCCTCGTCCGCCATCACCCGGTGTGCGTTTGCGGAGAGGTGGGGGCTGTCCTCGACCCACCACAAGAACGCGTGGGTATCCAACAGCACCCGCACTGCTTATCCCCCGTCCCACAGCTTGAGCTCCTCCTCCGGCAGCGGGTCGAAGAAGTCGTCGGGAATGACGATTTTGCCCTTGAGCCGACCGGGACGACGCCTTTTCTGGGGCTTGCACGCGACGAGTCGTGCGACTGGCTCTCCGCGGCGGGCGATCACGACTTCCTCACCGCTCTCCACGCGCGCAAGCAAGCGGGAGAGCTGAGTCTTTGCCTCATGGACATTCACGACAGTCATGGCGCGTCGAACCAATTTCCAATATGACTTAGCTAACAATATAGCTAAGGGCTCGGAGAGCACAAGCCGGGATTGGGGGTCAGCCGTCCTCGTCGACGAGCTTGGGCAGAATCTCGGTCTCGGCGCGCCCGACGTCTTCGGGAAAGTCGATCTCGATCCAGGGCAGGCCGGTCACGTCTTCCAGGCCGAAAGGCGGACTGGCGGCACGGAGGACGGCGGCGATGGCGTCCTCCATCGGGCGTTCGCTGCCACCCTCTTCGATCATCCGCCCGGCGGTTTCGACGAGCGTGTTCGCCGTCCGCTCGCTGAGGCGGAAGAAGCCGACCGATTCGCCATAGGCGTCGAGCGCCGGATCGATGGTCTTGCCGAAGTCGGCGGGCGCCCCGTCAACGACACCCACCTTGACCGGCTCGTCGCCCGGCTCGAAGGCGCGGTCCACCAGCAGGCAGTCCGCGTGGTGCGTCTCGGTCAGGGGTTCGAGCACGCGGCGGTCGTAGAGCACATCGCCATCCATCAGGAGGACCGGACCGCCCGCCGTCAGCGCGGCCCGCACGCGCCAGAGCGTGACGATGCTGCCCTGCTCGTAGTCCGGGTTGTAGATGGTCGAGACATCGGTATGACCCAGCGCGCTCAGAGCGCGCTCGATCGCGAGCGCCTCGTGGCCGATGCCGATGACCGCGTCGTTCACGCCGAGCGCGGAGAGGATGGCGAGGTGGCGCTCCAGCAGAGTGCGGCCGCCGAAACGCAGCAGCACCTTGGGCTCCTCGATTGCCAAACGCCGGCCGACACCGGCGGCGAGCATGACGGCACGCATGGTTGAATGTCCGGCGTTGTCACGACCCCGTTTCGGGCTATATGACGCCCCATGGTCGAACGCAAGATCGGCGCAAGCGCCGGGCGCAGCGGCGAGGACACCGAGCCTGCCAAGGCGAAGCCACGCGTGGCCTGGGATCAGCGGCTCGCCCGCTGGATGGTGCGGCCGCTGGTGCACACGCCGGTCACGCCGAACCACATCACCACGGTCCGGTTGCTTCTCGGGCTCGCGGCCTGCGGCCTCTTCGCCGTGGGCACGCGGCCGGAGATCCTCTACGCCGCCGGGCTCTTCATGCTCTCTAACTTCGTCGATCATATGGACGGCGAGCTGGCGCGGCTCTCCGGCAAGTCCAGCCGCTTCGGCTATCACTACGACAACTACTCCGACGCCTTCATTCACGTGGCGCTCTTCTTCTGCATCGGCTTCGGCCTACAGGACAGCTGGATCGGCGGCTGGGCGCCCTATCTGGGCCTCATCGCCGGAGTCTCGGTCTCGGCGCTTTTCCTCATGTTCTGGCGGATCGAGCGGCGCGCCGGCACGCGCCAGGCGCGCCAGCCAATGTTCAAGGGAATCCACCTGGAGGACGCGATGTATTTCATCGGTCCGATCACCTGGGGCGGCGGCCTGATCGTGCTGCTGCTCGCCGGTGTCGCGCTGCCGCCGCTCTACGTGGTCTGGCTCGCCTGGAAGGAGCGCAAGTATCTGTTCGGCAAGCTACCGGAGGCCCCGTCATGACCACGCTGGTGACCGGCGCGACCGGCTTTCTCGGCTCCGCCGTTGCCCGCGCGCTGCTCGACGACGGTCACGCGGTGCGCGTGCTTACGCGGCAGGGCGCCGATACGCGCAACATCGACGGGCTCGACGTGGAGCGGGCGATCGGCGACCTCAATGACCGCGCCTCGCTGGAGCAGGCGGCCAAGGGCTGCGACACGCTCTTCCACGTGGCGGCCGACTACCGGCTCTGGATTCCCGACCCGCCGGCGATCTACCGCACCAACGTGGAGGGCTCGCGCGACCTGCTGCGCGCCGCCGCCGCGGCAGGCGCCACGCGCATCGTCTACACCTCGAGCGTCGCCACCCTCGGCCTCAACGCGGACCATTCCCCGGCCGACGAGCAGACGCCCGTGACCGAAGCCGCCATGATCGGCCACTACAAGCGCTCCAAGTATCTGGCGGAGGAGGCGGTGCGCGCGCTGGTCCGCGACGAGGGGGTGCCGGCGGTGATCGTCAACCCCTCGGCCCCCATCGGCCCGCGCGACATCAAGCCGACGCCCACCGGGCGAATCATCGTCGATTTCGCCACCGGCCGGATGCCGGCCTATGTCGATACCGGCCTCAACGTGGTCCATGTCGACGATTGCGCCGCCGGCCACCTGCAGGCGCTCGCGCGCGGCACCGTGGGGGAGCGCTACATCCTGGGCGGCGAGGACATGACGCTGCGGGAAATTCTCGAGTGCCTGGCGCGGCTCACGGGGCGGCCGGCGCCGCGCATCCGGCTTTCGCACCGGCTGCTCGCACCGGTGGCCGCCGCCGGTGAAGCCTGGGCGCGCATCGCGGGCGGGGAGCCGCGGCTCACCCGCGACAGCCTGCGCATGGCGCGCAAGATGATGTTCTTCTCGTCCGCCAAGGCCGAGCGCGAGCTCGGCTACAGGGTGCGCCCCGCGCAAGAGGCATTGGCCGATGCGCTCCGCTGGTTTCAGGCCAAGGGCTACGTCTGAAGGTACCGGCGCGCTCCTGCGGGGATCGATCCTTGCCGCACCCCTCGGGATGACGCTAGAACCGCTGGCACTGCCCTCCGGGCCGCCATGCCGCGGCACTCATCAAACCTGACGGGATCACGGGAATGGAATACGGCTTCAACGTACCCAACGGCGGGCCGCTGGCCGTGCCGGAGCACATCGGAACCATCGCCCGGCACGGCGAGAAGCAGGGCTACCGGATCCTCGCGATCCCGGATCACATCGTGGTGCCCAAGGGAATCGACTCGCCCTATCCCTATTCGCCCGACGGCACGCTCAACTTCCCCACGCTGCTTGCCGGCGAGTGCCTGGAGCCGATCGCGCTCATGGCCTACCTCGCCGGCATCACGACCGAGATGCGGCTGCTCACCTCGGTCATGGTGGTGCCTTACCGCCAGCCGGTGCTGACGGCGAAGCTGCTCTCCACCATCGACCTGCTCTCCGGCGGGCGCGCGGTGGTGGGCGTGGGCGCCGGCTGGATGGCCGAGGAGTTCCCGCCCGTGGGCGCACCGCCCTTCGAGGCCCGCGGCCGGGCGACCGACGAGTACCTGCGCATCTACAAGGAGCTCTGGACCGCCGACGCGCCCAGGTACGAGGGCGAGTTCACCTCCTTCGACGATATCCTGTTTCACCCGAAGCCGGTGCAGAAGCCGCATCCGCCGATCTGGGTGGGCGGCGAGAGCAAGCCCGCCAAGCGCCGCACCGTGCGCTACGGCGATGCCTGGTACCCGATCGGCTGCAACCCGCGCTTCCCGATGGACACGCTGGGCCGCTTCGCCGCCGGCCTCGACGACATGCGCGCCATGGCGGAGGCGGAAGGCCGCGACCCGGCCAGCATCGACGTCGCCTTCTGGGCCGTCTGGTACGGCGCCAGCGAGGAGCCGATCATGACCGACACGGGCGAGCGGATGCTGCTCTCGGGCTCGGCCGACGACATGGCCGGCGACATTCAGGCGATGCGCGACCTCGGCGTCCGCCACCTGGTGTTGCAGATGCTGCGGCCCACCATCGAGGAGACCCTGGACGCCATCACCCAGTTCGCCGAAGAGGTGCGCCCCAGGGCCGATGGCTGAAGGCGCACGCTTGACCTCGGCCATGGGCGCCCTTAGCTAAGCAGCGGCACTGCATCGGTCGATTGCGATGGCCATACGCCCGATCATCACTGCGCCCGACAAGCGGCTGAAGGAGCGCTCGGCGCCGGTCGAGGTCGTCAACGACGAGGTGCGAGCGCTGCTCGACGACATGATGGAATCGATGCACGCCGCAGACGGCATCGGTCTCGCCGCGATCCAGATCGGCGTGCCAAAGCGCTGCATCGTGGCCGACGTGCATCTGGCGGACGAGCCGCCCGCGCCGCTCAAGCTGGTCAATCCCGAGGTCGTGTGGCGCTCGGACGAACGCGTGAGCCGCGAGGAGGGCTGCCTCTCCTTCCCCGACCACTATGCCGACGTGGAGCGGCCGGCGTCGGTGACGGTGGCCTATCTGGACGAAACCGGCGCGGCGCAGGAGATCACGGCGGTCGGCACGCTCGCGGTCTGCCTCCAGCACGAGATCGACCACCTGGAAGGGGTGCTCTTCGTGGACTACCTGTCGCTGGTCAAGCGCAGCATCATCCTGCGCAAGCTGACCAAGGCGCGCCGCGCCGCCGCCGGCTAGCCTTCATCGGTTCCCATCGCGAGCCGGGCCTTCTCCGCGCGAGCCTCCACGCATCCGCTGAGGCTGGTGTTCATGGGAACGCCGGCCTTCGCCGTGTCCACCCTCGATGCGCTCTCGGCGAGCGGCCATTCCATCGCTGCCGTCTACACCCAGCCGCCGCGTGCCGCCGAGCGCGGCCGCAAGGTGCGGCCGACGCCGGTGGCGATGCGCGCCGAGGCCGCCGGGATTGAGGTGATGACTCCGGCTAGTCTGAAACCCGCAGACGCGCAGACCGCGTTCGCGGCGCTGGATGCGGACCTCGCCGTCACGGTTGCCTATGGCTTGATCCTGCCGTCGGCCGTGCTGGCCGCGCCCCGGATGGGCTGCATCAACGCCCACGCCTCACTGCTGCCGCGCTGGCGGGGTGCTGCGCCGATTCAGCGGGCGATCATGGCGGGCGATGGGGAGACCGGCGTCACCATCATGCGGATGGACCAGGGCCTCGACACGGGCCCCATCCTGATGACCGAGCGCGTGCCGATCGGGCCCGAGACCACGGGCGGCATGCTGCACGACACCTTGGCCGCCCTTTCCGCCCGGCTCGTGGTGAAGGCGATCGATGGGCTCGCCGCAGGCACGCTGGCCGAGACGCCGCAGCCGGGGGAGGGCGCCACCTACGCTGCGAAGCTCGAGAAGCACGAGGCCGCCATCGACTGGCGCGCGCCGGTGGCGCACATCGAGCGCAGGGTGCGCGCACTCGCGCCGAGACCCGGCGCCTGGTTCGCCCACGAGGGGGAGCGCATCAAGGTGCTGGCGGCCGAGAGGGTTGCCGGTGCGACGGATACGCCGCCGGGAACGGTCATCGACGCGGCGCTTGCGATCGCTTGCGGCGACGGCACGGCACTGCGGCCGACCCGCCTGCAACGCGCCGGCAAGGCGGCGATGGATAGAGACGCTCTTTTGCGCGGGCGGCCGATCGCGGCCGGTACACGCTTGCCATGCCCCGCTACAAGCTAACCCTCGAATACGACGGCACCGGCTTCGTCGGCTGGCAGTATCAGGGCGACGGGCGCTCGGTGCAGGAGGCGCTGGAGCGCGCGGTCGAACGCTTCTGCGGCGAGCAGGTACGTGTGCATGGCGCGGGCCGGACCGATTCCGGCGTTCACGCGCTCGGCCAGTGCTGCCACCTGGATCTCGCCCGCCAGGCAGAGCCAGCGGTGCTGCGGGAAGCGCTCAACGCGCACTTGCGACCCGCGCCGGCCGTCGTCCTCGACGCGGCCGACGTGCCGTCCGACTTCGATGCGCGGCGCGATGCCACGATGCGCGTCTATCTCTACCGGATCGTCAATCGCAAGACGCCGCTCGCGCTGGCGAAGGACCGCGCCTGGCATATCGCGCGGCCCCTCGATGCCGGCGCCATGGCCGAGGCCGCGAGCCTGCTGGAAGGCACCCACGACTTCACGACCTTTCGGGCCGCCAAGTGCCAGGCGACCTCTCCGGTCCGCACCCTGAACTGCCTTGCCGTCACGCGCACTGGAGACGAGATCGCGATTCGGGCCTGGGCGCGTTCCTTCCTGCACCACCAGGTCCGCGCCATGGTGGGGACGCTGGTCGAGGCGGGCGACGGCCGGCGGACACCGGCCGACGTGGGCGCGGCGCTCTCGGCCTGCGACCGGCGCATGAGCGGCCCGACCGCGCCGGCCTGCGGCCTCTATCTCGAAGCGGTGATCTATCCGCCGGCGTCATAGAGCGTTTCCGTCTCGCACGGAAACGGTCTCGCAGTATTTTCGCTCACGGCAGCCGGCCGTCCTGCGATCTCGCGCACCTACCGGCGCGACGGGCCGGCGCCTCCGCGAGGGCGCCGCATTCGCGGCGGGCCGCGGTCGCGGCCTGTCGCGCGTCCATCAAAGACGGACGCGCTCCAGCCGGCGGTACCGTGCGCTACTTCTTGACCCCGAGCACGTCCCGGGTGCCGGCGATGCCGGTGCGGTAGATGCCTTCGACGAACTCGAGGCATTCCGCCTTGGTCTTGCCCTTCTTCGGCACGAAGCGGCTGGTCCATTCCACCTGGCTGCGCCGCGACGTGATCGGCTTCACCTTGATGGTGGCGGTGTAGTCGGAGAACGGCACCATATCGTCGGGATCGGCGGTGATCCTGTAGATCTGCGTGCGCGTCGCCGTGTCGTACTTCAGCAGTGTTTCATCGAGGTTGCCCTTCACGCCCTTGACCTTGAGCGTGCGCACCGTGCCCTTCTTGTTGAGCGTGCTCCGCGTGATGGTGCCCGCCATGATCACGGTCAGATTGTTGAAGGCCCCAATCTCGCCAAAAACACGGTCGGCCGATGCGCTGATCTCCTCGACGACCTTCGCTCGCGTGTAAGCCATGCCCGCTCCCTCCCATTCTTGTTTGAGACGGCCCGCGATGGTGGACGTAAAGCGCGGCGAGCGCAACGCGCGATGGAAGCCGGCAATCGATTCTCCCGGAATGCTGCCGTGCGAACCTGGAGCGTTACCGTTTCACACGGAAACGCTCCAGCTCTCTGTGTCGCTCACGGCAGCCGGCCTGTGGCCGGCGCCCCCGTGTCGCGCGTCCACGCGCGCGGGCGCGCTATGGCGCCGCAGGAGCGGCGGGCCGCGGTCGCGGCCTGTCGCGCATCCGTCAAAGACGGACGCGCTCTACCCACCGCCGCGCTGGAAGGAGGTGTCGAGCCGGGCGAGGTGCCCCTCGGGATCCTCGTAGCCGATGTAGCGGAAGCGCGCGGCGAGAACCGGAAGCGCAAGCAGGCCGATGCGGCGCTCAGGCCTGGGCGAAAGCGTGATCTCCAACGTGCCGGTCCCTTCGCGGACCGTGATCGTGTCGCCATCCTCGGAGATGCGGGCCTCCGGGAGCGCGCGGCGCAGCGTGCGCCCGAACTCGTGGCGCTCGATCGCCATCTCCTTCTCGACGGTCAGAGTCTTGGGCACGAGCGCGGCCGGAACTCGGAGTGGCGACGGGGATTGGTGCCGGCTTCGCCGGCTCAGCCGCCGGCCACGGGCGGCCAGATCGCCAGCGTGTCGTTCTCGCTCAGCGCGTGGGAGCCGCGCTCGCTCGGCTCCACGTAGATGCCGTTCACCAGCACGATGGAGCAGTACTGGCGGGGCAGGTTGAACCTGGCGAAGACGTCCTCGGGCGTGGTGCCTGCGTCCAGGTCGAGCTCGACCTGGTTGTCCACGGCGCCGGCCGGGAGATAGTCGCTCAGCAAGGCATAGAGCTTGACGGTCACCTTCATGGCGAGTGCGCGGCGTCTCCAGGGTGGCGCCGTGATCGCGGCCGTCGTTGCTCAGGTCTGGCTGTGGGCGACGTAGGCCTCCATCACGCGGTGCGGGTTCTCCTGCAGCCTCTCCTTCCAGTCGCCGAGCGCGGTCTGGTTCTGGATCAGGCCGCGGATCACGCCGACGTGGTCGGTGAGGCCGATGCCGAGCGCGCCGACCAGGTGGTCGCCGTCGAACTCCAGCCGGAGGTACTTGTAGCCCTTCTCGTCCACGGCGACGCCGCTATCGCCGCCGGCGACGCCTTCCCAGCTCCCGAACGAGCTTGAGACGAGCCCGACCGTGGCGAGCACGTTCATGTTGAGGCTGCCCTTGTAGTGCGCGTGGCGGCCCAGCATGTTGAGCGCCGCGATGCGGCCGTGCTCGGTCGCGGTCGGCTGGATCGCGTGCACCGAGTATTCGCCGGTGGAGAAATCGAGGCCCTGGGCCACGTCGCCGGCGGCGAACACGCCCTTGGCGCTGGTCTCCAGGTGCTGATCGACGAGCACGCCGTGGTCGGTCTCGATCCCGCTCCCCTCCAGAAAGCCGATATTGGGCGCGACGCCGACGGCGAGCACGACCAGATGGGCGTCGATCCTCTCGCCGTTGTCCAGCACCACCGCTTTGTCGCCGCCCGAGCCACTGGCGGCCTCGATTCCGGCGACCCGTGTCGAGGTGAGCACGCGGATGTTCTTGGCCCCGCACCAGCGTTCCAGCATCCCGCCTGCCGTCGCGTCCATCATGCGCGAGACCATGCGCTCTTCCATCTCGATCACGGTGAGATTGCCGCAGCGCTTGGCGAGCGCCTCCAGGATGATGCAGCCGATGAAGCCTGCGCCGATCAGCACGACGTTGGCGTCTTCGTTTAGCAGCTGCGCGATCCCGCGGCAGTCTTCGAGGGTCCAGCAGTTGTGCACCCCGGGGAGATCAAGACCGGGCACCGGCGGGCTGAGCGGGGTCGCGCCGGTGGCGATCAGCAGGCGGTCGTAGGAGACCGTCTCGCCGCCGCTGAGGGTGAGCGTGCAGTCCGCCGATGCCACGGATTCCGCCCGCCCCTGTCGATACTGGATGCCGAGGCCTTCGTAATGCCCGTCAGTCTTGCGGAGATAGGTCCCGCCTGGCTCGATCATGCCTTCCAGGACGTAAGGGATCGCCATCCGCGAATAAGGCGGCTCCGGCTCGTCGCCGATGAGGACGATATCTGCGCCCCGGTCTCCCTTGCGCAAGGTTTCGGCAGCGACCACACCGGCCGGGCCGGCACCCACGATCACATGCTGCATGTTGGCTCCCGCTTGGCTCTTTTCGCCGCTCCTGCGGCACGCGCCCCGGCGCGGCCCGGCCCGGCAAGTTTCGTCTCGATCATTCCCGTCACCCCCGATACAAGCCGGGGGACCGGCGCCCTCGTCGGTGCGCGCGGCCCCCCGCCGTCACGAGAATGACAAACGATGCGGGCTAGAGCGCGAGGCGCTCCACCGTCTCGTTGCTGGGTACGCCGTCGTCGGTCCAGCCGCGCACCTCGTAGTATTCCGGCAGCATCTTGTCGAGGCCGTTGGTGAGCCCCTCTGCCGGGCCGGTCTTCGCCGCATCCTTGAGCAGACGCGCGGGCAGGTTGTCGTCCTTGCCCGTGAAGCCCGCCGCGCAGTTGTACTGCCGCTCCAGGTTCCAGACCCGCTCGCCGACCTCCAGCAGCTTCTCCGTCGTCCAGTCGCCCTCGCAAGCCGCGTTGATCTGCGGCGCGATGTCGTCGAGCGACCATGCGAAGGTGGTGAAGACGCAGAGGCCGGAGGAATCGACTGCCGAGGTCGCGTCCTGGAAGGCCTTGACCAACCCGGCCTTGCCCTCGGTCACGTGCGGGTCGGTCTTCTCCGGCACGCCCAGGATCTCGGACGAGACGGTGTAGGCCCGCAAGTGGCAGGCGCCCCGGTTGGCGGTGGCGTAGGCGAGGCCCATGCCCTGGATACCGCGCGAATCGTAGGCCGGGAACTCCTGACCCTTGACCGACATCGAGAGCTCCGGCCTGCCGTACTTCTCGCAGAGCCGCTTGGAGCCGAGGCCGATCTCGGCACCGAATCCCTCGCCCTTGCCGGTGAGCTCGGCGAGATCGGTCAGCGCCTTGGCGGAGCCGAACTTGCACTCGATACCGCCGGTCTCGGCGTCGCCGATGGCGCCTTCCTCATAGAGCTCCATGGCGGCGCCGACCGTGGCGCCGAAGGAGATCGGGTCGATGCCCTGCTCGTTGCAGATGAAGTTGGCGAAGGTGAGCGCGTCGAGATCGTCGACGCCCGTGGCCGCGCCGAGCGCCCAGGCCGCCTCGTATTCCAGGCCGCCGGAAGCGATCTGGTACTCCGGCCGCTCGGCCACGGTGTAATGGGTGCGCTCGACCGTGGAGATGCGCCCGCAGGCGATGGTGCAGCCGAAGCAGGCGGCGTTGGTCACCAGATTCGGCTTGCCGTCGGCGCGGGGCTCGGCCATCGCCTCGGCCGAGATGTTCTTCGCGCCATCGAACTGCACGTCCCGATGGTTGTGGGTGGGCAGCGCGCCGACCTCGTTGATGACGTTCATCAGCACCTGGGTGCCGTAGGCCGGCAGGCCCTGGCCGGTGACGGCGTTGTCCGCGAGGGTTTTCTTCCCCTCCGACGTCACCTGCATGAAGGTGGCGGCATCTTCGACGTTGACGCCGAGGGTGCCGCGAAGCGCCACCGCCTTGAGGTTCTTCGAGCCCATCACGGTGCCGACTCCGGAGCGCCCGGCGGCCCGGTGCATGTCGTTCACCACGCAGGCGTACTTCACACCCTTCTCGCCGGCGACGCCGATGGAGGCGACACGGATCAGCGGATCCTGATGCTTGGCCTTGATCCCCTCCTCGGTATCCCAGACCGACTTGCCCCAGTATTCGCTGGCGTCGATCAGCTGGGCGTCGTCGTTCTCCACCAGGAGGTAGACCGGGTTCGGCGACCGACCCTCGAAGATGATCATGTCGTAGCCGGCGTTCTTCATCTCGTTGCCGAAGAAGCCGCCGGAGTTCGAGCACGCGATCGCGCCGGTGAGCGCGCCCTTGGTCACGACCGAGTAACGCCCGGCCGTCGACGCGCAGGTGCCGGTCAACGGGCCGGTGGTCATGATCATCTTGTTGTCCGGCGAGAGCGGATCGACCCTTGGGTCGGTCTCCTCGACCAGATACTTGGTCGCGAGCCCCCGCTGGCCCAGGTACTTCTGGGCCCACTCCATGTTCAGCGGTTCGTTCGTGCAGGTGCCCTCAGTGAGGTTCACCCGCAGCACGTTCCTTGCCCATGCCATGACGAGTCCTCCCTAGGCCTCGGCCTGCGCGCCGGCGTCGGTCTTGGACGCCCACTGACGCATCCGATCGAGGCCGGTCCAGTTCGCGTCCACATAGGTGATCGCGGCAGTCGGGCACGCCTTGGCGCACTCGGGATCGCCGCCGCAGAGATCGCACTTGATCACCTTGCCGGTGGAGGCGTTGTAGTTCACGGTCCCGAAGGGGCAGGCGATGGTGCAGACCTTGCAGCCCACACAGAGCGAATCGGAGACCACCTTGGCCCCGGTCGCGGCGTCGAGCGTGATTGCATCGACCGGGCAGGCCTGCATGCACCACGCCTCGTCGCACTGAGTGCAGGTGTAGGGGACCATCCGCCCCTGATCGTGGAAGTTGAACACCTTGATACGAGACTTGGCGGGGTTGAATACTCCCTCGTTCACGTGGGAGCAGGCCAGCTCGCATTGCAGGCATCCGGTACACTTGTCCGGGTCGATATGAAGCGATTTCAGCACGTTCGTAACCCCCCTCGCGCCACTCAGGCGCTCACTGACACTCTACACTACACCACAAGACGCCCGCCTTGCACCGGGCGATGTGAGCCTTGGTATGACAGGCGGTCATATGACTCATTCCCGAGCCGGCTAGCCTGCCATCGCCTCGGCACCCGCGGCGATGGCCTTCACGATATTGTGATAGCCGGTACACCGGCAGAAGTTGCCTTCCAGATAGGAGCGAATCTCCGTCTCGGTCGGCTTCCCGTTCCGCTTCACCAGGTCGAGCGCGCACATCACCATGCCGGGCGTGCAGAAGCCGCACTGCAGCGCATGGTGCTCCTTGAACGCCGCCTGCATGGGATGGAGGGTGTCGCCCTCGGCCACGCCCTCGATGGTGAGCACGTCCGCTCCGTCCGCCTGGACCGCCAGCACGGTGCAGGCCTTCACGCATTCGCCGTCGACGTGCACGTTGCAGGCGCCGCACTGGCTCGTGTCGCAGCCGACATGGGTGCCGGTGAGGCCGAGATCGTAGCGCAGAAACTCGACGAGCAGGGTGCGGGTCGACACCTCGCGGGCGACCTCCTCGCCATTGACGCTCATCTTGACCTGCGCTTGGGGCACGCTGGCTCCCCCCGACCCGTTGGTCACATCCGGCGGGAAGAATAACCGCGACCGCTATGGCGGACAAAGCGTTTGTGCCGCGTGCCCGCGCGGCCCCTCGTCGGTGGCACTGGCAAGGCGCTGTCGGTATAGGATGGCCGGCATGTGACCAGAGGGTAAGCGAGGCGCAGGCATGAACATCGCGGCGCTATTGGCGAAGACGGCACGGGCCCTGCCCGAGCGGCCGGCGGTCTCCCTCGGCGACGCCGTGGCGGCGCGTTACGGCGAGCTCCACGGGCGTGCCGGGGCGATCGCGGGCGCGCTCAAGGCGGCGCACGGACTCGAAGCCGGCGAGCGGGTCGCGATCTTCATGGCGAACCGGCCCGACTATCTGGAGGCGCTGTTCGGCATCTGGTACGCGGGCCTGGTCGCGGTCCCGGTCAACGCCAAGCTGCATCCGCGCGAGGTCGCCTACATCCTGGGCAACTCGGGGACCCGGCTCTGCATCACCGACCAAGGCCACGCAGACGGGATCGAGAGCGTGCGCGGCGAGGTGCCGGGCCTTGCTGCGCCGCTGGTAGCGGGCTCGGACGACTGGCGCGCCATGCTGGGGCACGACCCGGACGGCCCCGCCGCGGCCCGCCCCGACGACCCCGCCTGGCTCTTCTACACCAGCGGCACCACGGGCCGGCCCAAGGGCGCCACCATCACCCACCGCAACCTGCTGCTGATGACGCTGAGCTATTTCGCCGATCTCAACCCGATTACGCCCGACGATTGCGTGCTGCACGCGGCGCCGCTCTCCCACGGCTCGGGCCTCTACGCGCTGCCCTTCATCGCCAAGGGCGCCAACAACGTGATTCCCGAGAGCGGCGGCTTCGAGCCGGCGGAGGTGCTGGGCCTGATCGAGCAGCACCCCGGCCTCAGCATGTTCGCCGCCCCCACCATGGTGGTGCGGCTGCTGGACAGCCCGGCGCTTAGCCGCGCCGACACCGCCAACCTGGACCTCATCATCTATGGCGGTGGCCCGATGTACGTCGCCGACGTGGAGCGCGCGCTCGCGGCCTTCGGACCCAAGCTCGCCCAGATCTACGGCCAGGGCGAGGCGCCCATGACCATCACGGCGCTATCCCGCGCCTGCCACGCCGCAAGCGGCCACCCGCGCTACCGCGAGCGCTTGGGCTCGGCCGGGATCGCACGGACCGATGTCGAGGTGCGGGTCGTCGACGAAGACGACCGCCCGTTGCCTGCAGGCGAGAGCGGCGAAATTGTCGTGCGCGGCGATGTGGTGATGCCGGGCTACTGGGAGAACCCGGAGGCCACCGCGAGCGCGCTCAAGGGCGGCTGGCTGCACACCGGCGATGTCGGCCGTTTCGACGAGGACGGCTTCCTCACCCTGCTCGACCGCGCCAAGGACATGATCATCTCCGGCGGGACCAACATCTATCCGCGCGAGATCGAGGAGGTGCTGCTGCGTGACGAGGCGGTGCGCGAGGCGGCGGTGATCGGACGCGCGCATCCCGAGTGGGGGGAGGAGGTGGTCGCCTTCGTCGTGCCCCACGACGGGCAGAGCGTGACCGAAGACCGCCTCGACCGGCTCTGCCTGGAGAGCATCGCCCGCTTCAAGCGCCCGCGCGCCTACCGCATCGTGGGCGGCCTGCCCAAGAACAACTACGGCAAGGTGCTGAAGCGCACGCTGCGCGAAGAGCTGGAGGCGGGGGGCTAACCCGCATTTCTCACCAGGGTTACGGCCTGCGTCGCGCCCAGGCGTTCGATCCGCCAGGAGCGGGCCGAAAAGCGTATCAGGGAATACGGTTGAGGCCCGCGACGCCGCGGGCGGGCGCCTGGGCGCGACCCGAAGGGCGGCGCTCTCCGGCCTACAGAGTGCGTCAAGCCACTCGCCCGATGTCCCCGCATCGCGCTTCGCGGCTTTCCTGCTCTGTAGGCCGGAGAGCGCCGCGCAGACCATGACTCTGGTGAGAAATGCGGGCTAGGGAAAGAAGCGGTGGGCCCACCCCGCTGCCGGGCCGCCGGGCCCGCGGCGCTATTCGCTCAGCGCTTCCGCCGGTGCCGGGGCCTGGCCGTCGTATGCGCCCCAGACCGACTGGTCGAACTGGATGACCGAGCCGGTCATCATGCCACTGTCGCCGGAGGCCACCCAGAGCACGGCGCGCGCGATCTCGGCGGGCTCCAGCAGCCGTTCGAAGGGCAGCGTGGCTGCGGCCCTGTCGATGAAGTCGGGATCGCCCGATTCCTCGGCCTGGAGCCTGCGTTCGTTGTCCGAGTTGGTCCAGCCGATGTTGAGCTGGTTCACGCGGATGCGATTGCGCATCAACGCGAAGCCCGCGTTCTGCGTGAGCGTGGCGAGCGCGCCCTTCGACGCGCTATAGGGCGCGAGGAAGGGTTGGCCCGCACGCGCGGAGGTCGAGCCGATATTGACTATCGCGCCTTCGATGCCCTCGCGGATCATGATCTTCGCCGCGTCCTGCATCAGGAAGAAGGGCGCGCGAACGTTCGCGGCGAAGAGCGTGTCGAAGAGCTCGGGCGAGGTGTTGAGCAGGTTGCCCCGGTTGGACATGCCCGCCGCATTGACCAGGATGTCGACCCGGCCGAAGCGGGCGTCCGTCTCCGCCATGACCCGGCGCACGTCTTCAATGACACAAAGATCGGCGCCCACCACCTCTACCGGCACGCCGCTCTCTGTGGTGATCTCCTCGGCCACCTTGCGGCCCTTCGCCGCGTCGCGGCCGACGGTGACGATCCCGGCCGCCCCGGCTTTCGCGAAAAGGCGGGCGATGGCCGCGCCGACTCCCTGGGTGCCGCCGGTGACGACGGCGACCTTTCCATCGATTCTGTTCATTGTGTGACCTTGTATCCGGCTTTGGCCATGACGCGGCGGAGTTCGGCGTGTCCTTTTTTGGCCATCTCGAGCGGGGGGTTGGGCACCGGGTCCTGTTCCGCCTCGACCACGAACCAGCCCTCGTAGCCGACCTCGGCGAGGCGGCCCACGATGGTCTCGAAGTCCAGGTCGCCGTCGCCGGGCACCGTGAACGCCCCCTTGATCACCGCGTCCAGAAAACTCTCCCGGCTGCGGTCGAGGCCGTCCACCACGCCCTGGCGCACGTCCTTGGTGTGGATGTGGCCGAGGCGCTCCCGATGGCGCTCGATCACCCGCAGCCCGTCGCCGCCCGCAAAGGCGAGGTGGCCCGTGTCGTAGGCCAGCCGAAGCGCCTCGCCGCTCTGGCTCATCAGGCCGTCGAGCTCCGCCTCGGTCTCGATCACCGCGCCCATGTGGTGGTGATAGGCGATCGGCATGCCCTCCTCCGCACACCACTCCGCAAACGCGGTCATGGTGCGGCCGTACGCCCTCATCCGCTCGTCGTCGGCGATCCGGGGCCTGGTCGTGAGCGGGGCGCTGCGCTCGCCCTGGATGGCGCCCGCGATCTCGCCATAGACGATGCAGGGCGCCCCGGCCGCGATGAAGAAGTCCATCATCGGCCGGATGCGCTCCTTCTCCGCCTCGATATCGCCCTCCAGCAGACGGCCCGAATGCCAGCCGCCGCAGACCGAGATCCCGTAGCGCTCCAGGATCGGCCCGAGCTCCGCCATGTCCATCGGAAAGCGCCGGCCGGTCTCCATCCCGCTGAACCCCGCAACCGAGGCCTGACGCAGGCACTCCTCCAGGCTCACGTCGTCGGAAAGCTCAACCAGGTCGTCGTTCCACCAGGCGATGGGCGCGATGCCCAGCTTCGCTTCCAGCATCCCTCACACTCCAACGCGCTGCTTCGCGCGAATGTCCTCTTGATGGGCCCGGGCGGCGCGCACCGTCTCGCGCTCCGAGACCTCGGGCACGCCGAGATCCCAATCGGCGTCGCCGGGCGTCCAGGTGTAGGCCTCCGTGGTGATCGAGAGGACCGTCGTCCGGTCGGTGCCCTTGGCCCACTCCAGCGCCGCCTCGAGGTCGGCAAGGCTCTCGCAGTGGCGCGCATGGGCCCCCATGGACCCCGCGTGCTGCGCAAAATCCACCAGCGGCGGGTCGCCGGCCGTCGCCCGGCGGCAATCCTTGAACAGGTTGTTGAAGCCGGGCGTGCCCTTGAACTCCTGCAGCCGGTTGATCACCGCGTAGCCGCCATTGTCGCAGATCACCACGATCATCTTGTGGCCCGTGAGCACCGAGGAATAGAGCTCGGCGTTCAACATCAGGTAGCTGCCGTCGCCCACCATGACGATCGGCGTGGACGAGCCCGCAGTCGCCATGGCATTGCCCCAGCCGCCGGCAACCTCGTAGCCCATGCAGGAAAAGCCGAACTCGAGGTCGAAGGTGTTGCGCTGCTTGACCCGCCAGCCCTTGGCGACCTCGCCCGGAATGCCGCCGGCGGCGGCGATCAGATGGTCACCCTCGCCCGCAGCCTTGTTCACCACACCCACCACCTGCGCGTAGGAGGGCACCGGCGCGTTGGTCTGCGCCTGGTGCTCGTCGAGCAGCGCGTCCCACTCCCTGAAGAGCGCCTGAGCCCGGGCCAGGTGGGCGCCCTCTGCCTTCCAGGCGCCGAGCGCTGCATCCAGCTCCCGCACCGTCTCCAGCGCATCGCCCACCACCGCAAGCGCCCGGTGCTTGGTCGCGTCCCAGCGCGCGGCATTGATCGAGATGAACCGCGCATCGTGCGCAAACGCGGTCCACGACCCGGTGGTGAAGTCCTGCAGCCGGGTGCCGATGGCGAGGATCACGTCGGCGCTCTCGGCGAGCGTATTGGCCGAGGTCGAGCCCACCACACCGATCGGGCCGCAATGGACCGGGTCGTCGTGGCTGAACGCACCCTTGCCGGCGATCGTCTCCACCACCGGAATCCCGCGCGCAGCCGCAAGGGCCGCCACCGCAGCCTCGGCCCCGGAGTAGCGTACCCCGCCGCCCGAGATGATCAGCGGCTTCTCCGCCCTCTGCAGCAGCGCCGCAGCCTCGGCCACGCGGTCGCGATCCGGGCGCGGGCGCGGGATGGTCCAGACCCGCTCCTCGAAGAACGCCTCCGGGTAGTCGAAGGCCATCTCCTGCGTGTCCTGGGGCAGCGCAAGGAACGCAGGGCCGCAGTCGCCAGGGTCGAGCATGGTGGCGATGGCCTGCGGCAGCGATGCCATCAGCTGCGCCGGGTGCGCGATCCGGTCCCAGTAGCGCGAGACCGCCTTGAAGGCGTCGTTCACGGTGACGGTGGGGTCGCCGAAGTGCTCCACCTGCTGCAGCACCGGATCGGGCAGCCGGTTCATGAACGTGTCGCCCGCGAGGATCAGCAGCGGCAGCCGGTTGGCATGGGCCGCCCCCGCCGCCGTCATCATGTTGAGCGCGCCCGGCCCGATCGAGGACGTCGCGATCATGATCTGGCGCCGCCGCTTCGCCTTGGCATAGCCCATGGCCGCCAGCGCCATGGATTGCTCGTTCTGACCGCGCCAGGTCGGCAGCCGGTCCTGAACCGGCTCCAGCGCCTCCGAGAGGCAGGTGACGTTGCCGTGGCCGAAGATCGCGAACACACCGGCGAAGAGCGGAACCTGCTCGCCGTCGATGATGGTGTGCTGGCTGCAAAGATAGCGGACCAGGGCCTGCGCCATCGTCAGGCGTACGGTATCGCGTGGCATCGTCGTCCCCTCCCCGCGCAAGCGTGATCCCCGATGACTGACGATCTCATATTGACAGAGCGCGCCGGTTGCAATGACTGCTGTCGGCAGAGCGCCGGTGGGGAGCGCGGGAGGCGCGAAGGGGCAGATCGCCTTCCGGCGCGCGCGATGGTAGGAAAGCGGGCGCAGCGAGGGGAGGGACGGGCCCGCCGATGCCGCGCCGGGCCGGCCCGCACGCCGAGGGAGGCGACATGCAACACAACGCGCTGAAAGAGATCTGGGCCTCAGGGCAGCCGGTGCTCAACGGCTGGTGCTCCATCGGCAACCCCTTCACCGCCGAGATCATGGCATCGCAGGGCTACGACGCGATCACGGTCGACGTCCAGCACGGCGCGCTGGACTATGCCGCGCTCCTGCCCATGCTGCAGGCGGTGCGCGCCTCGGGCGTGGTGCCCATGGCGCGGGTCCCCTGGCTCGAGCCCGGGGTGATCATGAAGGCGCTGGATGCCGGCGCCATGGGCATCATCTGCCCCATGGTCAACACCCGGGACGATGCGGAGGCGCTGGTCTCCTACATGCGCTACCCGCCCCTCGGCCAGCGCAGCTTCGGCCCGACGCGCGCGGCCGTCGCCATGCCGGGCTACGGCGTGGACGCCAATGCCGAGGTGCTGGCGATGGCGATGATCGAGACCGCCGACGGTGTGCGCAACCTCGAGGCGATCTGCGCCACGCCCGGCCTCGACGGCGTCTATGTCGGCCCCGCCGACCTCACCCTCGGCACCCAGGAGGGGCGGCTTCCGCCTGCGCTCGACCGCGAGGAGCCAGAGATGATCGCCATCATCCGCCGCATCGCCGACGTCTGCCGCAAGAACGACATCAAGGCGGGCATCCACTGCGGCACGCCCGAGTATGCGCTCCGCGCCATCGAGTGGGGCTACGCCTGGACCACGGTCGCGGCAGACTCCCGCCTGCTCGCCGCCGCCGCAGGCGCCTCGGTCGCCGCATGGCGCAGCCTCACAGGCCAGGACCTCCAGACCGAGCCCAGGTCCGGGAGCATCTACTGATGCCACGCGCAAAACCAAAACCCCCGCTCCAGATCGGCGTCATCGGTGCCGGATACATGACCGATGCCGAGACGACCTTTCTCGCTCTTGCTCACGGCCAGGCCGAAGGGCTGTCCATCGACCCGACGACATGGGCGCCGCGGAACATGCCTTTCGAATTCCGGTTATGCCGCCAACCGATTGGCGCTCTGCCCTCACTCCCATAACCAAGATTGCGGCAGAAGTGTGAGGGTCAGATTTTTGGCTGGTTCCGCTTTCATACCCGTTGCCAGCCGCGTCATCGAGACTTAGCCTAACCGTCACATACCGCCTGGGGGAGGCGCCGGCGGTATGGAAATCAAAATCACTGGCAGTAACGACGGCGAGACAAGCGTAGCTTGTCGGGGAAGGGAGACCCACCGCCGCCCCGGATAAACGTGACACGATATCAGAACAAACATGGGGTCAAGAGAGAAACATACCAGAACAAACGGCTCGTCACAGAGCGGCATGCACATTTGTGATATGTGCATTGAGATTGCCCGCCGCCGTGAAGAGCCGTGTTGCATCGGCTCACGCCGAGTGCAGAAGGCAAGCCGGCCGTGACGGACAGCCCTCCGCCGCCGGCCCGAGACGCGCAGGACTCCTGGCAGCAAATCCGGGCGCGTCTTCGGGCCGAATTGGGCGAGGCCACCTTCGCGAGCTGGCTGGCGCCGCTCACCCTGGTCGAAGTCGACGGCGACCAGGTGACCCTCGGCGTCGGCACCCGCTTCCTCCGCGACTGGGTCGCGTCGCACTATGCGCACCGCATCGCGGCCCTCTGGGCCGAGGAGCGGCCCGGCATCCAGAGCGCCCATATCGCGATCCACACGAGGCAGCCGTCGGCCGGCGAGACCGAGCCGCACGCTGCGAGCACGCCGGCGCCCGCCCGCCCGCGCGACGGCGCTCGCGGGCGGGGCAACGAAGGCGCGCTGGCCGATCTCGGCTCGCCGCTCAACGGTCGCTTCACCTTCCGCGAATTCGTGGTGGGCGAGACCAACGAGCTCGCCCACGCCGCGGCGCAGCAGGTGGCGGGTGTCGATCATCTCCCCTTCAACCCTCTCTACCTCTACGGCGGCGTCGGCCTCGGCAAGACCCACCTCCTGCACGCGATCGCGTGGTGCATCCGCGGCCGCGAGCCGGGGCGGCGCGTCCTCTACCTCTCCGCCGAACGCTTCATGTACCGCTTCGTGCAGGCGATCCGGAGAAAGGACACCGTGGCGTTCAAGGAGCGGCTGCGCTCCGCCGACGTGCTGTTGATCGACGACATCCAGTTCATCTGCGACAAGGAAAGCACGCAGGAGGAGTTTCTCCACACGCTCAACGCGTTGCTCGACCATCGCTGCCAGGTGGTGGTCTCCGCCGACCGCGCGCCCTCCCGCCTCGAGGGCATGGAAGAGCGGCTGAGATCCCGCCTTGCCGGCGGGCTTGCGGTCGACATCCTGCCCGCCAACTACGAGCTCCGGCTCGGAATCCTGCACGAAAAGGCGGGGCCGCTCGGGATCGCCGATGCGCCGACCGAGGTGATGGAGTTCCTGGCGCGGCAGATCACCTCCAACGGGCGTGAGCTGGAGATGGCGCTCCATCGCATTGCCGCCCACGCTGCACTGCTCGGCGGCGCCATCACGCTGCAGATGACCCAGTCGGTGCTGCGCGACGTGCTCGTCACGAAGGAGCGCCGCATTTCCATCGAGGAGATCCAGCACCGGGTCGCCGCGCACTACAACATCAAGGCGGCAGAATTGTCCTCCAGCCGGCGCGCGCAGGCGGTGGTCCGGCCGCGCCACGTGGCGATGTACCTCGCCAAGCAGCTCACGTCGCGCTCGCTGCCGGAGATCGGCCGCAAGTTCGGCAAGCGCGATCACACCACGGTGATGTACGCGATCCGCCGTATCGAGGAGCTCAGGCCCAAGGACCCCGCCCTCGACGAAGACGTGGAACAGCTCCGGCGCAGCCTCGAAGACCCGAGCGACTGAGAGCTGATACGCGCGAGCGCTTGAGCGCCGCGGCGAGTGTTGCGCGCCGATAGTGCTGCGGTATCTGGCACTTCTCCGCTATAATACGCCTTGATTCGGCGACGATTCAGGGCCTTCTGCGAGCATGAAACTCACGATCGAACGTTCCACGCTTCTGAGCTCCTTGGCGCACGTGCAAAGTGTCGTCGAACGGCGCAACACGATCCCCATTCTCGCCAATGTTCGTATCGATGCGCAGGGGAGTGACCGCCTGCGGCTTACCGCGACGGACATGGACCTCGCGGTCGTGGACGAGGCCGATGCGGCGGTCGAGCAGGAAGGCGCGGTGACCACGACCGCGCTCACCCTCTACGACATCGTGCGCAAGCTGCCGGACGGCGCTCAGGTCTCGATGAACCTGGACGGGAGCGAGGGCGGACAGCTCGACCTGGTTTCGGGGCGCTCTCGCTTCCGTCTCTCCTGCCTGCCGATCACCGAGTTCCCGGTGATGGCCGACGACGATCTGCCCCATTCCTTCGAGCTGCCGAGGGATCATCTCCGGCGGCTGATCGACAAGACCCGCTTCGCCATCTCGACCGAGGAAACCCGCTACTATCTCAACGGCATCCACCTGCATAAGGCGGAGGATCAGGAGGGCATCGCGCGGCTGCGCGCCGTCGCCACCGATGGCCATCGGCTCTCCTGCGCCGACGCGCCGCTGCCCGAGGGAGCGGCGGACGTGCCGGCCGTGATCGTCCCGCGCAAGACCGTGGCCGAAGTGCGCAAGCTGATCGACGACGGCGACGAGCCGGTCTCCGTCAAGCTGTCCGAGACCAGGATCCGCTTCGAGGTCGGCGCCGCCCAGCTCACCTCGAAGCTGATCGACGGCTCCTTCCCGGACTACGAACGGGTGATTCCGCGCGGCAACCAGAACGTGATGACGGTGGCGAACGGCAGCTTCGCGGAGGCCGTGGACCGGGTCTCCTCGATCTCCACCGACCGCTCGCACGCGATCAAGCTCTCCATCCGCTCGGGCGCGGTGACGCTCACGGCCAACAGCCCCGATACGGGGACAGCGACCGAGGAGCTCGATGCCGAGTACGGCGCCGAGCCCCTCGAAATCGGCCTCAACGCGCGCTACGTGCTGGACGTCTCGGGGCAGATCGAGAGCGACTCGATCCGCTTCTTCTTCGGCGATGCCGGCTCGCCCTCGCTGGTGCGGGACACCGGCGATTCCGGCGCGCTCCACGTCATCATGCCGCTCCGCGTCTAAGTGGCCGCTCCAACGACACACGTCGCGACCGGGCGGCCGGCGCCGGCGCCGGTGGCCGCGCGCTACGCGCTGACCCGGCTCGCGCTGACCGACTTCCGCAGCTACCGGGCGGTGCGCCTCGCCATGGACCCGCGCCCGGTGGTGCTGACCGGCCCGAACGGCGCCGGCAAGACCAACCTGCTGGAGGCGGTCTCCTACCTCTCGCCGGGCCGGGGGCTCAGGGGCGCGCGGCTTGCCGATGTCGCGCACGTGGCAGGGCCCGACACAGGCGCCGCCGAGGCCTGGTCGGTCGCAGCGACGCTGAGCGCCGATGGCGGCGAGACCGCGCTCGGCTCCGGCTGGCGGGCACCGGCCGAGGCGGGGGAGGCGGAGCGCCGCGTGGTCAGGATCGATGGCGCGACGGCTTCGGGGCCGGCGGCGCTCGCTGAGCACGTCGGCATGGTCTGGCTCACGCCCTCGATGGACCGGCTGTTCTCGGGCCCGCCGGCGGAGCGGCGGCGCTTCCTCGACCGGCTGGTCTACGCCATCGACACGGGCCACGCCGCACGGGTTCAGCGCTACGACCGCGCGCGCCGTCACCGCGCCCGGCTCCTGCGCACGGGCGCCAGCGACGATGCGTGGCTCGGCGCGCTGGAGCGCAGCATGGCGGAGAACGCGGTGGCGATCGGCGCGGCGCGTCTCGATCTCGCCATGCGGCTCGAACAATTCCTGCCGACCAGCGCGGTGCCCTTCCCGAGGATTACGCTTGCGGCGGACGGGCTGATCGAGCGCTCGCTGGCGGGCGCCCCTGCCCTCACGGTGGAGGAGCAGTTCAGGGAGCACCTCGCCGCGACGCGCCGGGCGGAGGCCGAGGGCGGCACGGTGGACGGGCCGCAGCGCAGCGACCTGATCGTCACCGACCGGGACCGCGGCATGGCGGCGGAGCAATGCTCCACCGGCGAGCAGAAGGCGATGCTGATCGCGCTCGTTACCGCCCATGCCCGGCTGGTAGAGCGCCAGCGCCGCTGCGCGCCGGTGCTGCTGCTCGACGAGATCGCGGCCCACCTCGACGAGGGCCGCCGCCGCGCGCTCTTCGAAATCATCCTCGATGTCGGCGCCCAGGCCTGGCTCACAGGCACCGAGCGGGACGTCTTCCGCCCCCTCGGCGAGCACGCACAGTTCTTCACCGTGCGGCCCGGCATGGTCGAAGGCGAGTAGGGCACATGGCCGACCCCGCCCCGAGCGGCCCCGCCGCAGCCAAGGCTTACGGCGCCGAGTCCATCACGGTCCTGCGCGGCCTGGACGCCGTGCGCAAGCGGCCGGGCATGTACATCGGCGACACCGACGACGGCTCCGGCCTGCACCGCATGGTGTACGAGGCGGTCGACAACGCCGTGGACGAGGCGCTCGCAGGCTATTGCGAGCACATTCAGGTGGTGCTCGGCGCCGACGGCTCGGCTTCGGTGAGCGACGACGGACGCGGGATTCCGACCGACATCCACGAGGAGGAGGGCGTTTCCGCCGCCGAGGTCATCATGACCAAGCTCCATGCCGGCGGGAAGTTCGACCAGAGCACCTACAAGGTCTCGGGCGGGCTCCACGGCGTCGGCGTCTCGGTGGTGAACGCGCTTTCGGAGTGGCTGGAGCTCCGAATCCGCCGCGATGGCACGGAATACGCCATGCGATTCGTCGGCGGCGAGCCGGAGGCGCCGCTGCGGGTCACAGGGGAGACCGCCGAGCGCTCGGGCACGCGTGTGACCTTTTTGCCGTCGACCCAGATCTTCACGCAAACCGAGTTCGATTTCGACGAGCTGGAGCATCGCTTGCGCGAGCTCGCCTTCCTCAACGCCGGCCTGCGCATCACGCTGCGGGACGAGCGCGCGGCCGAGCCCAGGCTCGCGACTCTCCACTACGAGGGGGGCATCGAGGCGTTCGTCGGCTACCTCGACCGCGCAAAGCAGTCCCTGGTCGGCAACGCGATCATGATCCGGGACCGCCGCGACGACATCATCATCGAGGCCGCGCTGCAGTGGAACGACAGCTACCACGAGACGGTCCTCTGCTTCACCAACAACATCCGCCAGTCCGACGGCGGCAGCCATCTCGCGGGCCTCCGCGCGTCGCTGACCCGCACGGTCAACGGCTACGCCGCCCAGAGCGGCATCGCCAAGCGCGAGAAGGTGTCGATCACCGGCGACGACGCCCGGGAGGGGCTCACCTGCGTCCTCTCGGTCAAGGTTCCCGATCCCAAATTCTCCTCCCAGACCAAGGAGAAGCTGGTGAGCTCCGAGGTCAAGCCGGTGGTGGAGGGCATCGTCGGCGAGGGGCTCGGCCAGTGGCTGGAGGAGCACCCGACCGAAGCCCGCGCGGTCATTGCCAAGGCGGTCGAGGCCGCGGCGGCGCGGGAGGCCGCGCGAAAGGCGCGCGATCTGACGCGACGAAAGAGCGCGCTCGAGGTCACGAGCCTGCCCGGCAAGCTCGCCGATTGCCAGGAACGCGACCCCAGCCGTTGCGAGCTCTTCCTGGTCGAGGGCGATTCCGCAGGCGGCTCGGCAAAGCAGGCGCGGAACCGCCGCAATCAGGCTGTGCTGCCGTTGCGCGGCAAGATCCTCAATGTCGAGCGCGCCAGGCTCGACAAGATGCTGGGTTCGGCCGAGATCGGCACCATCATCACCGCGCTCGGTACCGGCATCGGCTCGGAAGACTTCGATCTGGCGAAGCTCCGCTATCACCGCATCGTCATCATGACGGACGCCGACGTTGACGGCTCGCACATCCGCACGCTGCTGCTCACCTTCTTCTACCGCAACATGGAGGCGCTGATCCGCGCCGGCCATCTCTACATCGCCCAGCCGCCGCTCTACCGGGTGAAGCGGGGGTCGAGCGAGATCTATCTGAAGGACGACCGCGAGCTCGAGGACCACCTCATCGCCGCCGGACTCGAGGACGCGGTGCTCACACTGCACGGCGACGCGGAGCGCTCGGGCAACGACCTGCGCGCCATCATCGACACGGCGCGCGATACCACGGCGCTGGTCAGGGCGCTTACCCGCCGCGTGGCGCAGCATATCGTCGAGCAGGCGGCGATCGCCGGCGCGCTCAATCCGTCGGTCCTGACCGATCCGGAGTTCTCGGCCGACGCTGCAGCCTATATCGCCAGGCGGCTGGACGAGCTCGCGCCGGAGATCGAGCGGGGCTGGCAGGGCGAGGTCCGTGACACGCCGGGGGGACCGGCCTTCCGCTTCTCCCGCACGCTGCGCGACGTGACCGAGAGCCACATGATCGATCAGGTGCTGATCACGACGCCAGAGGCGCGGCGCCTCGATGCTTGTGCGGCAGCGCTGCAGGAAGTCTACAGCCACCCCGTCACGATGCGGCGCAAGGAGACCGAGACCGAGGTCAACTCGCCGAGCGCGCTGCTGGAGGCGGTCTACGCGGCCGGACGCAAGGGCCTCACCATCCAGCGCTACAAGGGCCTGGGCGAGATGAACCCCGAGCAGCTTTGGGAAACCACCCTCGACCCCGAGGTGCGGACCTTGCGGCTGGTGGAGATCAAACAGGCGCAGGAGGCGGAGGAGATTTTTTCCACCCTCATGGGCGAGGTGGTGGAGCCGCGCCGCGAGTTCATCCAGCAGAACGCGCTCAAGGTCGTCAATCTCGACGTCTAACTTTCTGCTCCCCGCCGGCTGATGGCATCGCGCCGCCGCACGCCGCCGCCGAAGCGGCCCCGCAAGCCGGCCAAGAAGCCGGCCCGGCCGCGCGCCAAGCCGAGCGGCGCCAAGGCCAAGACGGCTCCCAAGACGCCCAAGGCCGCGCCGAAATCACCCAAGGCCGCGACCAAGAAACCGAAGGCCGCGCCGAAAACGCCCAGGGCGGCGCCCAGGAAAGCGAAATCGGACGGCACCGCGCGCAAGACGGGTGGCGCCAAACCGCGCGCGGGTGCGAAATCGCCCGCGCGGCGGCGGCGCGGCTGGCGCATCGTCAAGTGGAGCGCCGTCTTCGTCCTTTGGCTCATGGTGCTCGGCGCGGGCTTCGTCGGCTACTACGCCCACGACCTGCCGGATACCGGGCACCTCACCGGGCCCGAGACGCCCCTTTCCATCACCGTGCTTGCGGCGGACGGCTCCGAGGTCGCGACCGTGGGCGAGATGTGGGGCGAGCTCGTGCCGGTCCACGAGATGGCGCCGGTATTGCCCGAAGCGGTTCTCGCGATCGAGGACCGGCGCTTCTACACCCACGGCGGCATCGATGCCTTCGGCGTGATCCGCGCGGCCTGGCAGAACGCGGTCGAGGGCCGCGTGGTGGCGGGCGGCAGCACGATCTCCCAACAGGTGGCGAAGCTGGTGTTCCTCACGCCCGAGCGCACCGTCAGGCGCAAGATCCAGGAGGCGATGCTGGCCTTCTGGCTGGAGCGCGAGTTCAGCAAAGAAGAAATCCTCACGATCTACCTCAACCGCGCCTACTTCGGCGCCGGCGCCTACGGCGTCGATGCCGCCGCGCGGCGCTATTTCGGCCGCTCGGCGCGCGATGTCGACGTGGTGCAGGCCGCGATGATCGCGGGCCTCCTGAAGGCGCCCTCGCGCTACAGCCCCGCCAACGACCTCGCGCTGGCGCGCAAGCGCGCGGGCGTCGTCGTGGATGCCATGGTCGATGCCGGCTTTCTCGGCGAGGGCGAAGGGGTGGCCGCAAGCGAGCGCGCGCGGACCCTCACCGTGGCCCCGCGAAGCGGCCCGGCGGCGGGTTACTTCGTCGATTGGGTGCGCGAACAGGTGCCCGGCTATGTCGGGCGCGACCACGGGGCGCTCCGGGTGTTCACGACCCTCGAGCCTGCGCGCCAGCGGGCCGCGCAGGCGGCGCTTGCCGAAACGCTGGCCGACGCCGGGACGAGCCGGAAGATCGGGCAGGGCGCCCTCGTCGCGCTGGATGCGAGCGGCGCGGTGCGGGCCATGGTGGGCGGAAGCGATCATGGCAAGAGCGTGTTCAATCGGGCGACGCAGGCGCACCGGCAGCCGGGCTCGGCCTTCAAGACCGTGGTCTATCTCGCCGCCGTCGAAGCGGGGCTTGCGCCCGACGACAGGATCGAGGACGCACCCATCACCGTTGCCGGCTGGTCGCCCCGCAACTACGACGACGAGTACCGGGGCCCGGTGACGGTACGGGAGGGTTTTGCGCGCTCGATCAACACGGTAGCCGTGCGCGTGGGCTTGCGCGCAGGCGTGAAGCGAATTCACGAGACTGCGCGCAGGCTCGGGATCGAGAGCACGCTGCCCGCCGATGCGAGCATCGCGCTCGGCACCGGCGAGGTCACGCTGCTGGAGCTGACCTCGGCCTATGCGGCGCTCGCCAACGGCGGGGCGCGGGTGCTGCCCCACGGCATTGCGGAGATCCGCAACCGCGCGGGCGACCTGCTCTACAGCCGCACCGGCTCCGGCGCCGGCCGCGCGGCGGACGGCCCGGCGGTGGCCGCGATGCGCGACCTGCTCGGCGCCGCCGTCGCCACCGGCACCGGGCGCCCGGCGAGGCTGCCGCAGGGCTTGGGCCCGGCCTACGGCAAGACCGGCACCAGCCAGAAGTTCCGCGATGCGTGGTTCGTGGGCTGGGCCGGGGGACTGGTTACGGGAGTCTGGCTCGGCAACGACGACGGCAGCCCCATGGACCAGGTGACCGGCGGCAGCTATCCGGCCGAGACCTGGCGCAAGTTCATGGCTGATGCGCTGCGCTGAACGCGCGGTTGTCTCACGACTGGTCGATCAAGTGGATGAAGGAGCCTGAGACGGAGCCGTGGGTCATGCCCGCGTGACCAAGCGATGCGCCTGTCGCGTCGCGGGTCTCGAAGAGGGGGCGGCCCGTCTCTTCCGAGACCACGCAGCAATAGTGGAACTCGTGGCCGCGAAAGCTGGTCCCGGCCGCGCCGAGGGGGCCAGCCGCGGCCAGACGAGCGTGGCGATAACCCAGCGAAAGGCGGCGCTCGCGAAAGCTGGTCTCCAGCGGCAGCAGCCCGGCCATGGCATGGCGCTGGCCGTCGGCGTCGGTGAGGCCCCTCCCCAGCACCATGTAGCCCCCGCATTCGCCGAACACGGCAGCGCCCCCCTCCGCCGCATCCCGCAATCCGCCGAGAAAGTCTTGTGCCCCGGCGATGCGCCCCGCATGCAGCTCGGGGTAGCCGCCGGGCAGGTAGACCGCATCGGCTGACCCGTCGGGCGCCTCGTCCGCGAGCGGCGAGAAGGGCATGACCGCTGCGCCGGCCGCGCGCCAGTCCTCCATCAGTGCGTCGTAGCAGAAGCCGAACGCCTCATCGCGTGCGACCGCGATTCGCTGCCCGAGGGGCGGGATCGCCGCGCCCGCCTGCGTCGGCGTGGCTCGAAGCGGGCGGGCGAGTGCTTCCAGGGCGCTGGTGTCAACCGACTCCGCGACGATTGATGCCGCGGCGTCCAGCCAGTGCCGGCCGCTCTCGCAGGCCTGCACGAGGCCGAGGTGGCGCGAAGGCAGGCTCAGCGCCTCGTCGCGGGGCACCGCGCCGAGAACCGGCACGGATCGCGCGTCGAGGGCAGCCCGCAGCAGCCCCTCGTGCACCGCGCCCGCCACCCGATTGAGGATGATACCGGCGACCGTCACGTCCGGGCGGTGACCCGCAAAGCCCTCCGCGAGCGCCGCGACCGAGGCGCCCTGGCCGCGGGTGTCCACCACCAGCACCACGGGCAGGCCCAGCCGGGCCGCAAGATCGGCGGTGGAGCCGGTGCCGTCGCGGGCGCCGTCGAAGAGGCCCATCGCGCCCTCGCCGACGACAAGGTCGGCACCTGCGGCGAGCCCAGTCAGCCTGCGTGACAACGTCTCCGGCCGCATCCCCCAGGGATCGAGATTGACGCAGTCGTGGCCGGTGGCCATGCGGTGAAAGCCGGGGTCGATGTAGTCAGGGCCTGCCTTGAAGGCGCGGGCGGCCAGGCCGCGTTCCCGAAAATGCGCCAGCAGCCCCGCGCATAGCACGGTCTTGCCGCTGCCCGACGCCGGCGCGGCGAGGATGACGCCCGAGGCCACGGACGCTCAGCCCGTGAACTCGCGCTCGATCTCGAGAGCGATCTGGGTC
Source organism: Alphaproteobacteria bacterium (assembly GCA_965207055.1). Lineage (GTDB taxonomy): Bacteria > Pseudomonadota > Alphaproteobacteria > UBA828 > UBA828 > WTGU01. The sequence continues at coordinate 1,099,968 of CBDBLP010000003.1, forward strand.
GGCCCCTGGGTCGGCACGTAATGCTGGAGGAACTCGCCTTCCGGTCCCATCAGGTAGAACAACGCGGTGTGGTCGACGAGATAGTTGGTGTCAGTCGGCCCCGCCGCCTGCGAGCGCCAGGTGATGCCGAAGGACTGAAGCGCCTCCGCCACCTGCTCCTCCGAGCCGGTGAGCCCGATCAGGCCGGGGAGCTGCGCGACATAGTTGGCGAGCTTCTCCACCGTGTCGCGCTGCGGATCGACGGTGATGAAAATTGGCTGCACCGCCCTCTCCTGCAGCTTCAGGTCCTCGATCACCTGCACCATGACCAGCATGGCGGACGGGCAGACATCGGGGCACCAGGTGAAGCCGAAATAGATCAGCGAGTGCGCGCCGTGGAAGTCCTCGTCGGTGCGCGGCGTGCCGGTGTGATCGACCAGCTCGAAGTCGCCAGTGATCTGATCCGGCGCCACCGCCATGCGGGAGACGTGGCCTTGGTCGACTGGACCGAATAGCGACCCTGAACCGTCCATCTGGGTGTAGATGAGGATCGCGCCGATCACCACGATCCAGAGCACTGGGTTGCGTCCCAAGGGGGACCGCTGGCCGCCGCGCCCGGGTTGCTGGCCGCCGCCGCCAGACGGCGGACCCATGCCGAATTTTCCGAGTTCCTTCCACATAAGCTGCTATGTGTGCTCAGGGCTCCTTCAGGGCGCCAGACTAGCCCTGCTGTGGCCCGTGTCGCAAAAGGATTCGGTCCCCTGGTTTCTCTTCAACCGGCGGCGCGGCGCCAGTGCCGGGCAAGGGCCTCGGCTGCCTCGGCCCGCGCCTCGATCGTCGCCGCCGGATCCAGCGCGCGGCGGAGCCGCACAACGTCGCCCACGACCACCAGGCAAGGCGCCTCGATTCCCGCGCGCTCGGCCGCAACCGCCGCTTCGGCCAGCGGGGTCTCAACGATGCGCTCGGCCCCGGTGGTGGCGTGGCTGATGAGCGCCACCGGCGTCGCGCCTGGAAGGCCGCCGCGGGTCAGCCGCTGGGCGATGCTGTCGAGCTGGCGGAGCGCCATGTAGAAGATCAGCACCGGCGCGCCCTGCGCGATGGCCTGCCAGTCCAGCCCGTCCGGCACGCCGCCCGCCGCGTCGTGGCCGGTGAGCAGCGTCACCGCCGAATTCGTTGTGCGATGGGTCATGGGGATGCCGGCCGCAGCCAGCCCGCCAGCGGCAGCGGTGACACCCGGCACCAGGCGAAAGGGAATGCGGGCGGCGGCGAGCGCCAGCGCCTCCTCACCGCCCCGGCCGAAGACGAAGGGATCGCCGCCCTTGAGGCGGAGCACGCGCTGCCCCTGCCGGGCGAGGCGTATCAGCCGGCCGCAGATGTCCGGCTGGCGCGCAGAGGGCTTGCCGCCCCGCTTGCCGGCGTATTCGAGCGCCGCCCCCGGCCGCGCCAGCGCCAGAATCTCAGGCGAGACCAGGGCGTCGTAAACGACGCAATCGGCCTCGGCCAGCGCGTTTGCCGCATGGAGCGTGAGCAGGCCCGGATCGCCGGGGCCTGCGCCAACGAGCCAGACGGAGCCCGGCTCGATCGTGGGCAGCGCGGGTCTGCGCGGGGGTGGGGAAGCGTCGTCCATCGCCGCACTCTACACCGGCCGGCACCCTGCGCGGTATAACCGGCGGCATGACGGAACGCTCAGGCAGAGCCGGCGAGCTTCGGCGGGGCTGGACCACGGGCGCCTGCGCTGCGGCGGCGACCCGCGCAGCCTATACGGCACTGGTCACCGGGCGCTTCCCCGACCCGGTCGGGGTGACGCTGCCGGGCGGCCAGGAACCTTCCTTCCCCCTGGTGGTGGCCGAGCGCGGTCCGGGCCACGGGCGCGCCGGCGTGCGCAAGGATGCCGGCGACGACCCCGACGTGACCCACGGTGCGCTGGTCGAATCCTGGGTGAGGCCCGCGCCTGCGGGTGCCGGTATCGTGTTCCGCGCGGGCGAGGGGGTCGGCATCGTGACCAAGCCCGGCCTCAGCCTCGCGGTGGGCGAGCCCGCGATCAACCCGGCGCCGCGGCGGATGATCGCTGAGATGCTGGGCGACCTCGTGCCCGCGCTGGGCGGGCCCGCCGATGTCTCCGTCGCCATCGCGATCCCGGATGGGCGCCGGCTGGCGCGCCAGACGATGAACGGCCGCCTCGGCATCGTCGGCGGGCTCTCGGTGCTGGGCACGTCGGGCATCGTGAAGCCCTACTCCTGCGCCGCGTGGATCGCCTCGATCCGGCAGGGGATCGACGTGGCCGCGGCCGCCGGTACTACCCACCTCGCGGCCGCGACGGGCCGGGTTTCGGAGCAGGCGGTGCAGGCACTCTACGGCCTCGACGAAGCGGCGCTGATCGACATGGGCGATTTCGTCGGCGCCACGCTCAAGCTGATCCGGCGCAAGCCGGTGGCGCGGCTCACCATCGCCGGCGGCTTCGGCAAGATCAGCAAGCTCGCCGACGGCCACATGGACCTGCATTCGGGGCGCAGCAGCGTGGACCGCGAGGGCCTCGTCCGCCGCCTCGCTGCCCTCGGCGCCGCCGAGGCGACGCTGGCGCAGGCTGAGGCTGCCGGCTCGGCGGGCGCGATCCTGGAGGTTGCGAGCGAGGCCGGTCTCCCGCTCGCCGATGCGGTCGCTACCGAGGCCCGTGCCGTGGCCGTGGCCGCGCTCGCCGGCGCCCGGCTCACACCCCATGTGGACGTGCTCATCGTCGACCGCACAGGCTGCATCGTTGGCCGCGCCGGCCCCTGAGCGGCTGCTGATCCTGGGCGGCACGACCGAGGGCCGCGCGCTGGCCGAGGCGGCGGCGGCGCGCTTCGGCTCCTCCCTCACGGTGATCTCGGCGCTGGCTGGCCGTACACGCGCGCCGATTCTGCCTGCAGGCGAGGTCCGTATCGGCGGCTTCGGCGGGGCGGACGGCCTGGCCGCGTATCTGAGGGAGGAGCGGATCGGCCTCCTCGTCGACGCCACCCATCCCTACGCCACGCGCATCTCGGCGCAGGCAAGTGAGGCGGCGGCGCGGGCGGGTACGACACACCTGGTGCTGGTGCGGCCATCCTGGCAACCCTTGCCCGGCGATCGCTGGATTGACGTCGCCACGGTGGAGGAGGCGGTCGGGGCGATTCCCGTGGAAGCGGCGCGGGTGTTCCTCACCGTGGGCGTCCGCTCGCTCGCGCCCTTCGCGAGCCGCCCGGACCTCTGGTTCCTGGTCCGGCTGGTGGACGAGCCGGCGGAGCCGATCCCGCTCGCCCGCCACCGGCTGATCTGCGCGCGCGGGCCCTTCGCGGAAGCCGACGAGCGCGCGCTCCTCACCGATTACCGTATCGACTGCCTGGTTACTCGTGCGAGCGGCGGCGAGGCGACGGCGGCCAAACTCACGGCAGCGCGGACACTCGGGCTGCCCGTGGTGATGGTGCGCCGGCCGGCGCCGCCGCCCGGCCCGAGCGCGTCCTCGGTCGAAGAGGCGCTGACCTGGATCGAGGGACGCCTCGGGGAGACGTAATCAGGCCTTGCGCCGCGGGCGCAGCACGTGGTGATGGGCGGGGTCGTAGAGCTGGCTTTCGTCGAAGTCGGGCGTGTCCAGGGCCCGGCCGACGAGGATCAGCGCCGTTCGCGTCAGGCCGAGGGCCTTCACCTTGTCCCGGATGGTGCCGAGGGTGCCGCGCACGATGCGCTCGTCGGGCCAGCTCACCCGGTAGGCGACGATGGTGGGGCAATCCGCCCCGCGGTGGGGGATCAGCGCGCGGGTCACGTTCGCGAGGTTGTTGATGGAGAGGTGGATGGCGAGGGTGCCGACGCCTGCAGCGAGCTTCTCCAGCCCCTCATCGTCGGGCATGGAGGATGCGCGCACGGCGGTCCGCGTCAGGATCACGGTCTGCGCGATGCCGGGGAGCGTGAGCTCCTGCTTGAGCGCCGCCGCCGCCGCCGCGTAGGCCGGCACGCCGGGGGTCACGTCGTAGGGAAGGCCGAGGCGGTCGAGGCGGCGCATCTGCTCGGCGATGGCGCCGTAGAGCGAGGGATCGCCGGAGTGCAGCCGCGCGACCTCGTGGCCGTCGGCCGCCGCCTGCTCCATCTCGGCGATGATCGCGTCGAGATCGAGGGGTGCCGTGTCGACGATGCGCGCACCCGCCGGCGCCTCCTCGAGGATCATCGGCGGCACCAGGGAGCCCGCGTAGAGCACCACCCGGCAGCGGCGCAGCAGGGCGAGCCCCCGCACCGTGATGAGATCAGGCGCGCCGGGGCCCGCGCCGATGAAGTGGACCGTCACGCGCGCTCTGCCGCGCGAGGCGCTGCGTCCTGCGCCGTCTCGTCGCCCGCCCCGTAGCCGCGCGGGGTGTAGAGCCACGCCCGGCCGCCGCGCTCGATATGCCGGGTCTGGCTGCTGCCGACGACGATGACCGTGAGCATGTCGACCGCGTTTGTATCGAGTTCGCCCAGGGTGGTGACCGAGACTGCTTCACCCTCCCGCCCGAGATTGCGGGCGAGGACCACGGGGCAGTCCGCCGGCCGGTGAGCGGCGAGGATCGTCCGCGCTTGCGTCAGCTGGGTGCGCCGCCGCGCGGACGCGGGGTTATAGAGCGCCACCACGAAATCGGCCTCGGCGGCGGCCCGGAGCCTCCGCGCGATCGCGGGCCAGGGCGTCAGCAGGTCGGAGAGGGAGATGGCGCAGAAGTCGTGGCCGATGGGCGCGCCGGCCCGCGCCGCGGCGGCCTGGAGCGCGCTGATGCCGGGCTCCACCGCAAGCGCGATGCCCCGCCACCGGGGGTCGCTGTCCGCTCCGTCCAGCAGCTCGAAGAGGAGCGAGGCCATGCCGTAGACGCCGGCATCGCCGGAGGAGACCAAGGCGACGCGGCGGCCCTCTGCCGCGAGCGCGAGCGCGGCCCGGCAGCGCTCCTCTTCCGCGCCGATGGGGTAGGCGTGGCGCGCGCATCCCGGGGGCAGCGGCCCGAGCAGGTCGAGGTAGCGACCGTAGCCCACCAGATCGGTGGCGCCGGCGATGGCGGCGTCGGCCGCCGGGGTCCGCCATGTCCGGGCGCCGGGGCCGATGCCCACCACCGTGACCCGCCCGCGCCCCCGCCCGCAGCGCTCGGGCTCGATGATCGCAGGCGCCCGGGCGATGGCGCAGGTGCCGCGCGCGCTCCGTGCCTTGGGCATGACGAGCGTGCCGTCCGCACCGGCGCAGGCGAGCGCCGCGGCCTCCGCCACGCCGTGGCAGCCGACCGCGTGAAACACGACCTCGGACGGTGCCGTGAGCCTCGGGGTCTCGCGCTCCAGGGTCGGGGCGTCGAAGAGGCGGAGCGGCACGCCGAGCCAGTCCGCGACGGCGCTCACCGCCGGCTCGTCCGCCTTCAGGTCGAGCGAGGCGACGCAGGCCACGGATTCGGGCGCGAACCCGCCAGCGACGAGCACGCGTTTGGCCAGAAGGATAAGCTCCTCAGGCCTGCAGCCCCGCTCGCAGCCGAGGCCGAGGGCCAGGACCGCGGGATGCAACGTGACATCAGCCACGTCGTCGCCCGGCACGACGCTCCGCTCGGTAATCTGCACCGTGAGTCGGCCCCAGTCCCCTAACGGCGCCCCGCCGGCAGTGAGCCAATCGGCCGATGCGACATCGGTCACGAGGCGCACCGGCTCGCCGGCGAGCAGCGCGGCAGTGACCGCCTTCACCCGCGCACCTTCGCCGAGGCGCCAGCCAGGCGGCGGCGCGTCGAGCGCAAAGCCCAAAGCCCTGTCGCCTGCCGTGGTGATCGCCGCATGGGCGCCGAGGGCGTCGGCAATTTCGCGGGCGAGGCGGTTCGCGCCGTGATGGCCACCGAGCAGGGGCACGACGCTCTGCCCGTCCTCCGAGACCGCGAGCACCGGCGGCTCGGCGCTCTTGTCCGCAAGATGGGGCGCGATCAGACGGATGAGAATGCCGGCGGCGCAGATGCCGACGATGGGCGTGCCGGCGCGGAACAGGGCGGCGAGGTGAGGTCCCAGGCGCTCGTAGGTGACGTCGGCGGTGCCTTCGAGCGACGCGGGGCCGTGAATCGCCGCGCCGGGCAGAGCGGCCGCGATGCGCCGCGCCAGCGCCATCTGGCGTGCATCGAGGATCACCAGGGCTGGCGGGCTCAGCGCCATGCCGCGCCCCGCTTGTGGACGATGATCATGGAGAAGTAGGGCGCGGGCGGCTCGACCTCGGCCAGAGGCATTATCCGCTGCGCCGCCATGGAGGCGCGCTCGACGTAGTGCGCGCGTGCCAGCAGCCCAAGGTTATCGAGCACGCGGCGCACCTTTTCCAGGTGGCGGCCGACCTTGACGATCGCCGCCGCGTCGCAGTTGGCGAGCTGGGCGGTGAGCCGCTGGTCATCGAGGGTCGCCGGGATCACCGTCAGTACGTCGTTGCGCGCCGCCAGCGGCAGGCCGAGCGCGGCGGCGCAGGCCATGGGCGAGGAGACGCCGGGAATCACCTCCACCCTGTGGCGCTGGGCCAGGCGCTCGAAGAGGTAGAGGAAGGAGCCGTAGACGAAGGGGTCGCCCTCGCAGAGCACCGCGACGTCCAGGCCTGCGTCGAGCCGCGCGCCGAGGGTCGCCGCCGCCTCGTCGTAGACCTCCGCCGCCGGGAAGCTTCCGGGTTCCAGCGGCATGCGGATGGCGATCTCCTCCTGCCCGCCGGGGAGGTGCGGTGCTGCGATGCTGCGCGCGAGGCTCTCGCCCTCCGGCGGCGCGGGGTATGCCACGACCCCGGCCTGCTGGAGCGCCTTCAGCGCCTTGAGCGTGATCAGGTCGGGATCGCCGGGGCCGACGCCGATGCCGCTGAGCAGGCCGCTCATGGTGGCTTGACCAGCGTGAGTTGCGTCACCGGCATCAGCGGGCGCCAGGCGAGGTGGCGGCCCACGGGGCGAGCGCGGGAAACCGCGAGGCGTGCCATGAAGCCCTCGTGACGGGCGCACCAGTCTGCGAGCACCGCCTCGCCGGCGAGGGTGACGGCGTTGGCCACCAGCGTGCCGCCGGGCGCGAGCCTCGACCAGCAGGTCTCGATCAGGCCGCCAATCGTGAGCCCGCCGCCGATGAAGACCGCGTCGGGCTCCGGCAGGAGCTCCAGCGCCTCGGGCGCCGCGCCCTGCTGCACCTGGAGGCGCGGCACGCCGAGGGATGCGGCGTTGCGGGCGATACGAGCGCAGCGGTCGGGGTCGCGCTCGACCGCGATGGCATTGGTGGTGCGCTCGCTCAGGAGCCATTCGATCGCGATCGAGCCGGCGCCTGCACCCACGTCCCAGAGCAGGGCGCCGGGCCGCGGATCGAGCGCGCTTAGCGTCTGCACCCGGATCTCGCGCTTGGTGAGCTGACCGTCGTTCTCGAACGCGCGGTCCGGCAGGCCGGGTGCGCCGCGAAAGCGCTTCAGCTTGCCTTCCGCCCGGCATTCCACGGCGATGGTGTTGAGGTCCGGCACGCGCCCCTCGCCCCAGCGCTCGGCGCGTTCGTTGACGCAGGCCTCGTCGGGCCCGCCCATGTGGGCGAAGACGGTGAGCGTGCTCGCGCCATAGCCGACGGCGGTGAGCTGCGCCGCGACGGCCGCCGGGGTCGCCCCGTCGTGTGAGAGCACCAGCAGGCGCTGGCCCGGTGCGAGATAGGCGCGAATGGTCTCCAGCGGGCGGCCGTGCAGGGTGACGCCCACGGTCTCATCGGCGCTCCAGCCGAGCCGGGCGCGGGCGAGACTGAAGGCCGACGGCGCCGGGATAGTCACGATCTCCTCGTCGGGGAAGGCCCGGCGGAGCGTCGTGCCGATGCCGAAGCAGAAGGGATCGCCGGTCGCCAGCACGACGACCCGCTGACCGCTCGCGGCGCGGATATCGTCCATGGTCTCCGACAGCGGCCGGTGCCAGGTGAGGCGGCGGGCCGTGCCGTCCGGGATCATGGCGAGGTGCCGTTCGCCGCCGATCAGCACCTCCGCCCGGTCGATCAGCGCGCGGGCGGCAGGCGCGAGCGCATCCGGCCCGTCCTCGCCGAGGCCGATGACGGTGAGCCAGCCGCTCATGGGCTGCCCTCGGCCTCGGGCGGCGCCGCGAGCGCATTCACCGCCGCCGCCGCGACCGCGCTGCCGCCCCGCCGGCCCAGCAGGGTGAGGAAGGGCACGCCGTGTCCCCCCTCCGCGAGCGCCGCCTTGGCCTCGCTCGCGCCGACGAAGCCGGGGGGCGTCGCGATGACTGCCGCGGGCCGGGGGGCGCCCTCTGCCAGCAGCTCCAGCAGGCGGAAAAGCGCGGTGGGTGCGTTGCCGATCACGCAGAGCGCGCCCGCGAGGTGCGGCTGCCAGAGCTCCACCGCCGCCGCCGAGCGCGTGGTCTGGGCGGACGCCGCGCGCGCGGCGAGGCCCGGCGCGCCGAGGGTGCAGATCACTTCGTTGCCCGCCGCGAGCCGGCCGCGGGAGATGCCGGACGCCACCATCTGGCAGTCCGCGAGGATGGGAGCGCCTGCCGCGAGCGCAGCGCGCGCCTCTTCCGCCAGATCGGCCGAGAAGGCGAGGTCCGCCACCAGATCGGTCATGCCGGACGCGTGAACCATGCGGTAGGCGACGTCCACCAGGTCCGCCGGCAGGCCGGCGACATCGGTCTCCCGCCGGATGATGGCGAAGGAGCGCCGCGTGATCCCGTCCGGGTCGCGCAGGTAGTCAGCCGTGGCCGTGGCCGCCATGTCCGTCCGTTTCGTGATCGTGGTGGTGATGGCCGTGCCCGTGGTGATGGCGGTGGCCGTGGCCGCCGGCGTGATCCGCATCGGTGCCGATGCCCTCGACATGGTGGTGGTGGCCCACCTGAGGCGCGCCGAGATCGCCCTCGTGGCCGATGATCTGTTCTCGGTACTTGCAGAGCTGGCAATTCATGAGGTTGTCGCCCTCGGGAATCTCGGCGATCCGGGCGAGGAAAGCGTCCACCACCAGCGGGTGGTCGTTGAGATAGGCGGCCTTGCGAAAGGCGATCTCCGGGTGGGCGCGAGCGGCTTCGTCCAGCGCGTCGTAGATGCGCCGCACCAGAACACCGGTGAAGAGAAAGTAGGGGAAGACCACGATGCGCGCGAAGCCGAAGCCTGCGATCCGTTCGAGCGCAGGGCCCACGAGAGGCGTGGTGACGCCGCTATAACAGGTTTCCGCCCAGCCGAAGCCCAGGCCCTCCCACAGCATGCGGGTGACCTTGGCGATGTTGCTGTTGGCGTCGGGGTCGGAGGTGCCGCGCCCGACCACGACGAGGAGGCTTTCCGCCGGAGGGGCGTCGCCGGGCTTCTGCGCGGCCTCGATCCGCTCCGCCGCGGCGCGGAGCAGCAACGGATCGACCGCGAGGTCGCGGCCGTAACGGACCGTGAGATCGGGATTGGAGGCGGCGAAGCCGTTCAGCACCGAGGGGATGTCGTTCTTGGCGTGACCGGCGGCGAAGAGCATGCCGGGCACGGCGTCGATGGCGGTGGTGCCCGAGTCCCGCATTGCCTCCAACGTGCTGCCGATGGTGGGTCGGGCGAATTCGAGGAAGCCGTGGCGCACCTGGCGATCCGGCAGGCGCGCAGCGACCACTTCGGCCAGATGCTGGAACTCGGCCACCGCCGCATCGTCGCGGCTGCCGTGGCCGCAGAGCAGCACCGCCGGCGCGCTCACCGCCCGCCTCCGTTCCGTCCATTGACCGCAATGCGTGGGCTTTCCATTGTGGACCGATGCTCCTCTTCGCCGCGCCCGACTGGCCGATCGGCCCGGCGGCGCCCTTTATCCTGCTTCTCGCGCTCGCGCTCGACGCGCTGATCGGCGACCCGCGCTGGCTGCCGCATCCGGTGCGCCTGATGGGCTGGCTCACCAGCCTCGTCGACCGTGCCCTCAATCGGGAGGGGCACGGCGAGAGCGCCCGGATGTTCCTCGGCGGGGTCGCGGTGCTTCTGGTGGTGGGCGCGAGCGCCGCCGCCGGCTGGGCCGTCGCTCATTATGCGGGCGCTTTCGGCTGGGGCTGGCTCGCCGAGCTCGCGCTGGTCGCGACGCTGCTCGCCCAGCGCGACATGGCCGATCACATGGTGCGAGTGGCGTGCGCACTGGATCGCGGCGCGGAGCCGGCGCGCGACGCGGTTCGCCATATCGTCGGCCGCGACCTCCGCGCCCTCGACGAGCACGGCATCGCCCGCGCGGCGATCGAGAGCGGTGCCGAGAACTATTCCGACGGCGTGGTGGCGCCGGCCTTCTGGTACCTGCTGCTCGGCCTGCCGGGGCTCCTCGCCTACAAGGCGATCAACACCATGGACAGCATGATCGGCCACCGCTCGCCCCGCCACCATGCCTTCGGCCGCGTGGCGGCGCGCATCGACGATGCAGTGAACTGGGTACCGGCGCGGATGGCGGGCGGGCTGATCGCGCTGGCTGCGCTCGCCGTGCCCGGTGCTCGGCCGGGCCGGGCGTGGCGAACCATGCTGCGCGACGCCCTCCGGCACAGCTCGCCCAACGCCGGCTGGCCCGAGGCCGCGATGGCAGGCGCACTGGGCCTTGCGCTGCTGGGCCCCCGCCACTACGAGGGCGAGGCCGCGGCGGACCAAGCCTGGCTCGGCGACGGGCGCCGGGACGCGACGGCCGGCGATCTCAGGCGCACGGTCCGGGTCTTTGCGGCGGCCTGCGCGCTGGTGGCGGCGCTCACCGCAGCCATCGGCGCGGGCATGGTGCTCGGCAGGGCGTAGCCGAGGCTCAGCGCGCACGGGCCACCTCCAGCAGGCGGTCGAGGTCGAGATGGGCCTCGAGATGGGCCCCGAGTGCGTCGAGGGTCTCGTCCACCAGCGCGTCGTAGGCGATGCCGGCCGTCTCCCGCCGCCGCAGCCGGCCGAGGAAGGCGCGGCGGAAGCCGTCGGCGGCGAAGAGGCCGTGCAGATAGCAGCCCATGACCCGGCCGTTCGCCGCAAGTGCGCCATCGGGGCCGCTTTCCAGTGTGATCAGCGGACGCGCGGTGTCGGGCCCGCTGGTGCGGCCCATGTGCATCTCGTAGCCCGCGACCGCTTCGCCCCCCTCGCTCGCATGGCCGCGCGTCCGGACCAGGCGTTTGCCCCCGCTCATCACCGTCTCGACATCGAGCAGGCCGAGCCCCGGTGTCTCCCCCGGCGGCCCCTCGACGCCGGCGGGGTCGGCGACGCGCTGGCCCAGCATCTGGTAGCCGCCGCAGAGGCCCATGACCCAGCCGCCGCGCCGCACGTGCGTTCGGATGTCGAGCGCCCAGCCCTCGGCGTGCAGCGCCGCGAGGTCGCTGCGCGTTGCCTTGCTGCCGGGCAGCAGCACGAGGTCGGCATCTCCCGGCAGCGCGCGCCCCGGCGGCACGAGGTCGACCACGATGTCGGGCTCGGCGCGGAGCGGATCCAAGTCGTCGGTGTTGGAGATGCGCGGCAGGCGGGGGACGGCGATCTTGATCGCGCGGCCGCTTGAGGTGACAGGCACCGCAGGCGTCGAGTCCAGGCCGACGCTGTCCTCGGCGGGGAGCAGCCGGGCGCCCTCGAACCAGGGCACGAGGCCCAGGGCGGCCCACCCGGTCTCCCGCTCGATCACTGTGTTGGCGTCGTCGAAGAGCGTGGCATCGCCGCGGAACTTGTTGATGATGAAGCCCTTGGTGAGCGCGCGTTCCGCCGCCGGCAGCAATGCCGCCGTGCCGACCAGGCTCGCGATCACGCCGCCCCGATCCACATCGCCCACCAGCGCCACCGGTACGCCGGCGGCCAGGGCGAAGCCCATGTTGGCGATGTCGTTCTCCCGCAGGTTGACCTCGGCCGGGCTGCCCGCGCCTTCCACCAGAATCAGGTCGGCGTCCTCGCCCAATCGCTGAAAACTCTCCAGCACGCGCGGCATCAGCTCGGCCTTGAGCGCGCGGTAGCCCCGCGCGTCGGCGCTGCCAGTGACGCTGCCCTGCACCACCACCTGGGCGCCGTGCTCGCTCTCGGGCTTGAGCAGCACCGGGTTCATGTCGACCGAGGGCTCGATGCCGGCGGCGCGAGCCTGCAGCGCCTGGGCGCGGCCGATCTCGCGCCCATCGCCGGCGACCGCGGCGTTGTTGGACATGTTCTGCGGCTTGAAGGGGCGCACCGCGAGACCCCGCACCGCGTAGGCCCGGCAAAGGCCTGCCACCAGCAGGGACTTGCCGACGTTGGAGCCCGTGCCCTGAAACATCAGGGCAGGCGGCCTGCGGGCGGCGTCTGCCATCAGAATTCGATGCCCACCTGCGCCTTCACGCCGGCGCGGAAGGGATGCTTGATCTCTGTCATCTCGGTCACGAGGTCGGCCATCTCGATCAGCGCGGGCTTGGCGTTGCGGCCGGTGACCACGACGTGCTGGTCGGGATGACGCTGGGCGAGCCCGGCGAGCACGTCGTCGAGGTCGAGATAGTCGTAGCGCAGCACGATGTTGAGCTCGTCGAGCACCACGAGGCGATAGGAAGGATCGGCCAGGAACTCCTTGGCCGACTCCCACGCCTTCTTCGCGGCGGCGATATCGCGCTGGCGGTCCTGCGTATCCCAGGTGAAGCCCTCGCCCATCACGCGAACCGTGATGAGGTCGGGGAAGCGCTCCAGCACGGCGCGCTCGCCGGTCGCCCACTTGCCCTTCACGAACTGCACCACGCCCACCTTCATGCCGTTGCCGATGGCGCGCGCCGCGAGGCCGAAGGCGGCGGTCGACTTGCCCTTGCCCTTGCCGGTGTGGACGATCAGCAGGCCCTTCTCGATGGTCTTGGTGGCCAGCATGCGCTCGCGCGCCGCCTTGCGCTTGCGCATCTTCTCGGCATGGCGTTGGTCCAGCTCGGCCTCGGTCCGGGTCTCGCGTGGCATCAGAGCACCTCCTGCCTGCCGTCGCGGAGCGCCGCGAGCAGCGCATGGGCGTGGTTCGCCCGGGGCCGCCAGAGGTTCCGCTCCTGTGCCTCCAGCAGACGCTCGGCAAGCTCGCGCAGCGCCGCCGGGTTCGCGTCCTCCATGAACTCCCGCACATCGTCGTCGGCCACGTAGGCGTCGAACACCGCGTCGAAATGGTGGTCCTTCACGGCGCCGGTGGTGGCGGCGAAGGCGAAGAGGTAGTCCACGGTCGCCGCGATCTCGAAGGCGCCCTTGTAGCCGTGGCGCATGACACCCTGGATCCACTTGGGGTTGGTCACGCGCGCGCGGACCACGCGGCCGAGCTCGTCGGCGAGGGTGCGGATGCGCGGGTTATCGGGCACCGAGTGGTCGTTGTGGTAGAGCGCAGGCGCGCGGCCGGCGTGGACCGTCACCGCCGCCGCCAAGCCGCCCTCGAACTGGTAGTAGTCGTCGCTGTCCAGGAGGTCGTGCTCGCGATTGTCCTGGTTCTGCACCACCGCCTCGACCGCGCCGAGCCTTTGCTCGAAGAGCTTGTGCTCGGCCGCGCCGCCTTCGCCCGCGCCGTAGGCCCAGCCGCCCCAAGCGACGTAGGCGGCGCCCAGATCGCTCGCGTCCTGCCAGCCGCGCTCGTCGATCAGCGCCTGGAGGCCCGCGCCGTAGGCACCGGGCTTGGAGCCGAAGACCCGGTAGGAGGCCAGGCGCCGGGCCCGCGCCTCCGGCGCGCCCTCCTGCGTGAGCGCCGCGGCATCGGCGGCGACCTTGGCGGCGAGCGGGTTGTCCTCCGGCCCTTCGTCCAGGGCCGCGACGGCGCGCACGGCGGAATCGAAAAGGTCGATCAGGCCGGGGAAGGCGTCGCGGAAGAAGCCCGAGACCCGGAGCGTCACGTCTACCCGGGGCCGGTCGAGCAGGCCGAGCGGCATGATCTCGAAGCCGGTCACGCGGCCTGAGGGCCCTTCCCAGCGCGGCCGGGCGCCGATGAGCGCCAGGGCCTGGGCGATATCGTCCCCGCCCGTACGCATGTTGGACGTGCCCCAGGCGCTGAGCGCCATCGCGCGGGGCCAGTCGCCGTGGGTCTGGGCGTAATGTTCCACCAGAAGTTGCGCCGATTTCCAGCCGAGCTGCCAGGCCGCGGCGGTCGGCACCTGGCGCGTGTCCACCGAATAGAAGTTCCGGCCGGTGGGCAGCACGTCCGGCCGCCCGCGCGTGGGTGCGCCGGCGGCGCCCGGTGCCACGAAGCGGCCGTCGAGGGCGGTGAGCAGGCCGGCGGTTTCGGCCTCCGCGCTCGCATCCAGCGCAGGGCCGATGGTCTCCACCACCTCGTGCAGTACGGCGGCGCTGGCGTGCCACTCGGTGGACAGATGATAAGTGCCTGCGATCAGGCAGGCAGCCAGGGTCTCCAGGCGTTCCACCGTATCTCCCGTGCTGCGCCAGGAGGCGCCGTTGGCGAGGGCCTCGGGGCGCGGCCCCCGCCAGGGGTCGCCGAGCGGGGTGGAGAGCGGGTCGATGCCGAGGGCTAGATCGTCGGCGAGCGCGCGCAGGAGGGAAGCCTCGCTTGCGCCGGGTCCGCGCACGCTCCGCGCGATCGCGCGCAGGAGCTCGATGCGGCGCTCCGGCGCTGGCGCTTCGCCGAAGACATGGAGGCCGTCGCGGATCTGCATCTCCTTGATTTCGCAGAGATAGCCGTCGAGCTTGCGGAGCGCGTCGTCGCTGCCGTCGCTGGCCCGGATGCCGCAATCCTGGTCGAGCCCGGCCGACGCGGCAAGCTCCAGGATGCGCGTGCTCAAGGGCGCACACCGGCGCGGATCGACCGAGGCGGCGTCGAAGAACTCATCCACCAGCCGCTCCAATTCCTCCAGCGCGCCGTGGCTGCCGGCGCGGGTGAGCGGCGGCGTCAGGTGGTCGACGATCACGGCCGCACCGCGCCGCTTGGCCTGGCTGCCCTCGCCGGGGTCGTTCACGATGAAGGGATAGACGTGCGGGAGCGGGCCGAGCGCGGCTTCCGGGAAGCATTCGGCGGAGAGCGCGAGCGCCTTGCCCGGCAGCCATTCCACGTTGCCGTGCTTGCCCACGTGCACCACCGCATGGGCGTCGAAGGCCGTGCGCAACCACGCGTAGAAGGCGAGATAGCCGTGGGGCGGCGGCAGGTCGGGGTCGTGGTAGCTCTTCTCGGGGTCGATGTTGTAGCCCCGCGCCGGCTGGATCGCGACGACCACGTTGCCGAAGTGCACGGCTGGCAGCGCAAAGCACCCGTCGTCCGGGCGGAAGAAGGGATCGGCCTCGGGCTCGCCCCAGCGCTCCGCAACCATCGCCTGTACGGGCTCGGGTAACGTAGAAAAGAAGCGCGCGTAATCGGCGAGTGGGAGCGTGGTCTGGGCCGGGCGGTCCGCAGCGTCGGTAGCGTTGGTAGGGCCTGCCGTGAGACGCGCCATCAACGCGGCGCCGTCCGCCGGCGAGCTCTCCACCCGGTATCCGGCCTCGGCGAGGGCGGCCATGATCCTTACCGTGCTCGCCGGCGTGTCGAGGCCGACGCCGTTGCCGATGCGCCCGTCGCGGTTGGGGTAGTTGGCGAGCACCAGGGCGATGCGGCGCTCCGCCGGCGCGGCGCGCGCGAGACGCACCCAGGCAGCGGTAAGGGCTGCGACGAAGCGGCAGCGATCCTGGTTCGCCTCCGACACCACGATGGGCGCTTGCGTGGCCTGGTCGAAGCGGGCCTCGGTCTTGAACGCGACCGCGCGGGTGAGGATGCGCCCGTCCACCTCGGGCAGCGCCACGTTCATGGCGATGTCGCGGGGCGAGAGGCCGCGCGTGGCCTCGGCCCATTGGCGCTCGGTGGCGCCGGCGAAGATCGCCTGCAGCACGGGCACGCCGGCTTGGGCAAACGGGGTCTCCTGCGGCGCGCCGGGGCGGGAGACCGCGAAGCCCGTCGCGTTGAGCACGATCGCGGGCTCCGTCGTGCGCATGAGGGTGCCGATCAGCTCCGCCGCCGGCGCATCGCGCAGGCTGGTGACGAAGATGGGCAGCGGGTCGAGGCCCGCCTCGCGCAGCGCCGCCACCAGCGCATCGACCGGCGCGAGCGAGCCGGCCTGGAGCAGCGCCCGGTAGAAGACCACGCACGCCTTCGGCGCGCCGTCGCGCCAGCGCTGCATCAGGTCTTCGAGGGGGAGCACGCCCTCGCCCGGCCAGTAGAGGCCGGCGCGGGGCACCGGCCGGGGCGGGCGCCACGTCGCGTCATGCCCGATCAGCGCGGCGGCGTAGCGGAGCGCATCCCCGGCATTGTCGATGCCGCCCTGGGTGCAGTAGCGCCAGAGCATCTCGGCCGCATCCGGCGCAAGGGTGCCGCGCGCGGCGAGACCCGCGTCGGGCTTGTCGTCGCCGGGAAGCCAGGCGATGGGAATGCCGCGCTCGGTGCAGACCTCGGTCAGCCGCTCGACACCGTAGGGCCAGTAGCTCTCGCCGCCGAGCAGGCGCGCGATCACCAGCCTGGCGCTGGCGATCACGTGGTCGGCGTAGCGGTCGACCGAGAGGTTGTGGCCGAGCTGCATCAGGTTCGCGAGGCGGAGCGTGGGCGCGCCCGCGCCGAGTCTTGCGTGAGCCTGGGCGAAGCAGGCGAGCTCGGTATCGGCGGCGGAAAGCAGCACGATGTCCCCCGGCGACTGGCCGAGGTCGACGGCGTCGGCGCCGTCCTCGATGGCGCCCGGTTGCGCCGCGAGCAGGTGCAAGGCTGGGCTCCTAGCCTCTGATCGCCGCTTCGACGGCAGCGCGGTCTAGCGGCGCGAGGCCGATCACGACCAGGCGGCCCTCGCGCGCCTCGCCGGGACGCCAGTCGCGGTCGAAGTGGCGGTCGACGCGGGTGCCGACCGCCTGCACCACCAGGCGCCGCCGCTTGCCCGCGACATCGAGGAAGCCCTTGGCGCGGAGCAGGCCATGTGCGTCCGCCACCGTGCTGAGCCGGGCGGCGAAGGCGGTCGGGTCATCGATGGCGCCGGGCGCCATGACGAAACTCTCGAACTCGTCGTGGTCGTGAGGCTCGTCGAGGTCGTCGTGGTGCGAGCGGCGGCTCGCGAGATCGGCTTCCGCCGTCGCATCGAGACCGAGCAGCAGGTCCGGCGGCACGCGCCCGTGGGCCGCCTTGACCACGCGGGCGCCGGGCCGCAGGTGCGGCGTCATGCGCGCCGCGCCCTCCTCGGCGCCATTCGCGGCCAGCAGGTCGGCCTTGTTGAGGATCACCATGTCGGCGCAGCCGATCTGGTCCTCGAAGACCTCGGCCAAGGGCGATTCATGATCGAGGGCCTCGTCCGCCTCCCGCTGGGCCTGGAGCGCGTCTTCGTCCTCGGCGAAGCGGCCCTCCGCCAGCGCCGGGCCGTCCACCACCGCGACCACGCCGTCCACGGTGAGGCGGGTGCGGATCTCGGGCCAGTTGAAGGCGGCGACGAGCGGCTTGGGCAGCGCGAGGCCCGAGGTCTCGATCAGGATGTGCTCGGGCGCGGGCTCGCGGGCGAGCAGCGCCTCGATCGCCGGCACGAAGTCGTCGGCCACGGTGCAGCAGATACAGCCGTTGGCGAGCTCGACGATATCGGCCTCGTCGCAGGACTCGTCGCCACAACCCTGCAGCACCTCCTGATCGATGCCGAGATCGCCGAACTCGTTGATGATGAGCGCGATGCGCCGCCCCTTCGCGGCCCCCAGCGCGTGGCGGATGAGGCTGGTCTTGCCGGCGCCGAGGAAGCCGGTGATCACGGTCGCGGGAATCTTCTGGTCCTGCATCGCTCCTCACGCATCCATGCGAACCCAGCCGGTGCCCTCATGGCCGAAGCCGAAGTGCGCCGGGTGGATGATTTCGGCCAGGATTTCCAGGGACTCGACGAGCCGCGGCCCCGGCCGGTTGAAGTAGGCATTGCCGTCGGTGGCGTAGACCTCGCCGGCCCGCGCGGCGCGCAAGCCGCCCCAGGCGGGGTCGGTCAGCAGCGCGCGGCCGTCCGCCACCGTGCGCGGCAGGTCGTAGCCGCAGGGCATGAGCACGATCGCATCGGGATCGGCCGCCGCCGCCGCTTCGACGGTAATCCGCGGCGAGTGGCTGCCGTCGGCGCCCAGGGTGTCGATGCCGCCCGCGAGCGCGACGAGCTCCGGCACCCAGTTGCCGGCGGTCATCGGCGGGTCGCTCCATTCGACGGTGAGCACGCGCTTGGGCGGAAGCGCCTTGGCGCGTTCGGCGATCGCGGCCACCCGTGCGCGCAGGCCGTCGCGGACCGGCTGGGCATCAACACCGAGGGCCGAGCCCACGCGCGCGATATCGTCCCAGACGTCGCCGAGCCGCATCGGCGCGAGCGAGACGATCTGCACCGGTGCTTCCAGGAACTCTGCGGTGGCGGCCTCGACTTCGGAGAGCCCCACCGCGCAGACGTCGCACTGGTCTTGCGTGACGATGTGGCTCGGCCGCGCGGCGCGCAGGATCCCGGTATCGAGGTCGTAGAGGCTGAGCGCTGCAGCGAGCAGCTTGCCCACATCCTCATGGATCGCGGCGCTCGGCTTGCTCGCGTCGATCCTGGCGCGGGTGCAGGCCGGCGCCCGCGCGACCTCGGGCGGCCAGTCGCACTCGTGGCTGCGGGCGACGATGCTGTCCGCGAGCCCGAGCGCCGCGACGATCTCGGTCGCGCTCGGCACCAGGGAGGCGATGCGGGGGGCGCTCACGAGGCCCTCACGGCTTGAGCGTCATCGGCAGGCCGGCGGCGACGAAGACCACCCGCTCGGCGGCCTGGGCCACGGCCTGGTTGAGCCGCCCGGCATGGTCGCGGAAGGCGCGTGCCGCGGCGTTCTCCGGCACGATGCCGAGGCCGACCTCGTTGGAGACCAGCACCGTGCGCCCTTCGAGCCGGCCGAGGCAGGCGGTGAGGCGCTGGGTCTCGGCGGCGATGTCGCGGCCGGCCTCCATGATGTTGCTGAGCCAGAGGGTGAGGCAGTCCACCAGCAGTGCGGCGCCGGGGCGGCTCTCGGCCTCCAGCGTCTCAGTCAGCGCCAGCGGCGCCTCGACCGTGCGCCAGCCGGGCCCGCGCCGGGCGCGGTGCGCCGCGATCCGCGCTGCCATCTCGGCATCGCGCGGCTCGGCGGTGGCGATGTAGAGCCGGGGGCCGGCGTGGTCGCCCAGCAGCGCCTCCGCATGGGCGCTCTTGCCCGAGCGGGCGCCGCCGAGAACGAGGGTGATGCGCGCCGGAGACGGCGCCTGGTCGAGACCCGCCATGATCCTCCCTCCGAGGACGTTGCAGCCCTGCCGCGCAGCCGGTCTCCTGGCTCGGGGTCGTCGACGGCACCCGGCCTTCCCGATCCCTCCGGATCAGTGGCCCGCGCGAAGCGCACGGGGTCCGTCTCGCCGCTTACAGTTGCGGGGGCAGCGCCGGACTGGCCCGTACCTTCCTCCAGAGCGGGCGTCACCGGCTTCCCACGCTGCGTGACGGGCGCACGCTACCACGGACTCCTCTCCACGGCCATGGTCCGCGGGGCACGGGTGACGTACGCGATCATGTGTCAGGCGGCAAAGGGGTGCGCCTATGCGCTCTGATTGGATAGGGCGCTGATATAGCGGCGCTAATTTATCCAGTCGCCACGAAGGCCCTCTTGCATCGAAGTCACGGCTCCGCTTGATTGAGGCGTCAACGGCGGCGCAGCTTCGCGCCGGCGCGGCGGCAAGCGCATGGGAAGGAGAGGCCGATGACTGTCCCTGCAACGCTCGATACCGTTGCCGTCGTGGGCAACGGCCTGGTCGGCCACGGCATGGCCCAGATCTTCGCGGCCGCAGGCCACCGGGTCGTCATGATCGGCCGGCGCGCGGAGAGCCTCGGCGCGGCGATGGAGAGGATCGCGAAGAGCCTCGCCGCCTTCGAAGCGCACGGGCTCGTCACATCAGCCGAAGCGAGCGCCGCCCTTGGGCGCATCC
The DNA here is from genome assembly GCA_965207055.1 of Alphaproteobacteria bacterium. Lineage (GTDB taxonomy): Bacteria > Pseudomonadota > Alphaproteobacteria > UBA828 > UBA828 > WTGU01. The sequence continues at coordinate 1,119,715 of CBDBLP010000003.1, forward strand.
GGACCTCGACCGATCTCGAGGACGCGGCGGAGGCGCAGCTCGTCCTCGAGGCGGTTCCGGCCGAGCGCGCCGTGCAGGACGAGGTGTACGGGCGGCTCGACTCGATCTGTGCGCCGCCCGCCGTCTTCGCCTCCGGGAGCGGGCAGCCCGCGAGCGAGCTCGTGTCGAAGGTCAAACACCGCGGGCGCGTGGTCGCCGCCCACTTCTGGTATCCGCCGCAGCTCATTCCGCTGGTCGAGGTCTGCGCGGGACCGGAGACCGACCCGGACGTGGCGCCCTGGCTCTGCGACGTGCTGCGCGCGGCGGGCAAGGAGCCGGTGATCGTCGACAAGGAGGTTCCGGGCTTCATCGGCAACCGGCTTCAGTACGCGATCCTGCGCGAGGCCTGGGCGCTCTGGGCGGAGGGGGCGGCCTCGGCCGAGGCGATCGACACGGTGGTGAAGGCGTCCCTCGGGCGGCGTCTCGCGATCACCGGGCCCATCGAGTCCGCCGACGTGGGCGGGCTCGATACGCTGCACGCGTTCGGCGCCTACCTCATCCCGCACCTGACGACGGGCTCCCAACCCGCTTCGGCGGTGACCGCGCTGGTCGACGCCGGCCATCGCGGCCTGCCCTCGGGCCGGGGGGTATACGACTGGAGCGGGCGCGACGGCGCGGCGCTTCTGGAGGAACGCGAGGCGGAGCTCTTCCGCCACCTCGCCCGGGACAGGGCCCGTCGCGCCGGCAGGCGCGCGGAATAAAGGAAGTGCCGGCTGCCGTAAGCGACAAGTAGCCAGCGCGACGCCGGCCCTGCCATCGGCGAGACATGCGGATTGGTTGCATCCCCGCGCCCGGGGGCCCATATTTGGTAGTGGGGGAGGCTGGAACCTCGACGCGTACGGAGCGCATCCGATGGCCAGCCGCACAGCGATACTCACCAGCCTGGGTTCACCCGGTCCGAAACCCTTCGAGTTCGAGCCGCTCCCCGATCAGTTCGAGGAGCCGAGCATCAAGATCGGCCTCGAAGGCCACGGCGCCATCGTCGTGGACGTGCATGCCGCGAGACGCCTCGCCAACGCGATCCGCAGCGACGTCCCCGAGCGCGCAAGTCAGATCGATACCTGTATCGAGCAGGCGGAGCGCTGCACCAGGCACGCAGTCTGAGGATTGGGCGGGCTTGCGTCGGTCGGTGCCGCCACGACCAGGGTACACCAAGCGGTCTCAGCTCCTGTCGGCCCGCGAGCGTTTCGCGCGTAGCTTGTGGTGATGTCGTGAGATGGAACCGCCGAGCGTCTCACGTGGAACCCTGCTGACGGTTTTGGGGTTGACACTAGAGGTGAACGTAATACAAATTTAGATAACAGACTGATCCTGCCGCTCCGAGAATTTGGAGCGATCATCCTGAGAAGCCTCTCACGGCAGCCGCCGTGGGAGGCTTCTTGTTACCGGAAGAGGCTTCAGGATGAAGTCGATATTGCTTATAGATGGAGGCTACCTCCGGAAGGTTGCAAGAGACGCAGGGTATACGTACACCAACGATTTCATCGAAGTGTTTGCTCGCGTTTGCGTTTTGGATGGAGAATCTCTGCAGCGCGTACTCTATTACGACTGCCCTCAGTACAGAGGCAAGCAACGCCTTCCCGTGTCTGGAGAAACCAAGCAATTTACAGCGTCGGACAGGTGGTTGACCGATCTCGCCTGTCGCGAGCTATTCGCCGTTCGGCGTGGTACCCTTGCCTTTAGAGGCTGGGTGCCGCGTTCAACACCGATAGAGGAGAGAGGCGCACTGACTGACGACCACTTCCGCCCTAACTTTGAGCAGAAAGGCGTGGATATGAGGATCGGCTTAGATATCGCTACTATATCCGCCAATGGGCGCATCGATCGCATTGTGCTTCTCTCGGGTGACACCGATCTGATCCCGGCCACGAAACATGCTCGTAAAGCCAATCTTGAAGTGGTGGGCATTCAGTTGCCGATCCCACCTGCTCAGCCTCTAAGACCAGCACTTTGCGCCCACCTTGACGGCGTTCGACACGTCGAATGGCCTGAAGCAGCCGAGTCTGAACGAGCTCTCCCTCAAGCCGCATCCCCGTAGTGCCAGCGTCGGCGCGATCAGTCGCCTCGCCTCACGCCCATCGCGACCGCCAAGATCGCTGCTACCGCGTTTAGTGGGCGCGGCGACGGCGGCAGCATAGATCGAAAGAGGGGGGGGGGTGGCGCACCCGGCACGATTCGAACGTGCGACCTCTGCCTTCGGAGGGCAGCGCTCTATCCAGCTGAGCTACGGGTGCTCTCGGCGAACCAATTCCGCACCATAGGCAAGCCGGACGGCGCCGGCAATGGGCTCGGCAAGCCCCTCCTCACCCTGGCCCTCTCTGGTCTTTTCATTTCCCTCAGGCGCCGGGCGCTCGCTCCGCTCGCTTGGCTACGCGCCGTTGGCGCGGCGCGCGGTCGCGCGCACCGGACCTACGGTCCGGTCCTCTGCTTAGCAATCGCTTCGTCGGCTGCCACCCGTGAGGCTCTGGCCGCAGGGCTCCGCCCTTGTCGGTGCGGCGGGGTTCGCTATTCTGCCGCCGCTTGAGGGTTAGGGAGGGTTCTGGCGATGGCGTCGATGCTGGTCACCGGTGCGAGCAGGGGGCTCGGCCTCGAAATGGTGCGCCAATTCGTGGGCGACGGCTGGCGCATCTACGCTTGCTGCCGGACGCCCGAGACCGCCACCGACCTCGCCGCGCTCGCCGCGCGCTCGGACGGCGCGATCACGCTGCACACCCTCGACGTGAGCAAGCCCGAGCAGATCGCGGCGCTCGCAGACGAGTTTCGCGGCACGCCGATCGACATGCTGGTCAACAACGCGGGCCTGCTCGGCTGCTCGATCGACGCGATGGAGCCGGCCGCCTTCGGCTCGATCGACTACGACGCCTGGATGCAGGTGCACGAGATCAACACCATGGCGCCGCTCCGCGTCACCGAGGCCTTCGTCGACCACGTCGCGGCGAGCGAGACGAAGCTGCTCCTCTTCATGTCGACCCACATGGGCTGCATCACCGAGCTCGCCGACGGCGGTCTCTATCCCTACCGCTCGAGCAAGGCGGCGCTGAACCTGCTGGTCAAGGGGCTCTCCATCGATCTCGCGCCGCGCGGGGTGCGTACGCTCGCGGTCCATCCCGGCTGGGTGGTGACCGACATGGGCGGACCCGACGCGCCGGTCAACAAGGTGGACAGCATCGCCGGCATCCGCCAGGTGGTGGCGAACTACGGCGACGGCCAGACCGGCCGCTTCTACCAATATGACGGCAGGGAGCTGCCCTGGTAGCAGCCCGCCGACGCGAATCCGAGACAAGGGAGTATGGAGTGATGGCCGTGGACCTGGCTCAGGCCGCGAAACAGAAGAAGATTCGCTATTTCCTGATCAGCTTCGTGGACCTCTTCGGCGTGCTCCGCGCCAAGCTCGTGCCCGCGCAGGCGATCGCGGGCATGCAGGAGGACGGCGCGGGCTTCGCGGCCTTCGCCGCCTGGCTCGATTCGACGCCGGCCCATCCCGACATGCTGGTCAAGCCCGACCCCGCGAGCCTGATCCAGCTGCCCTGGAAGCCCGACGTCGGCTGGCTCGCCGGCGATTGCTGGATGAACGGCGAGCCCATGCCGGACACCCCCCGGCTCAAGCTCAAGAACCTTCTCGCCGACGCGAAGAAGCAAGGCTACCGGGTCAAGACCGGGGTCGAGGCGGAGTACTTCATCGTGAGCGCGGACGGCACCGCGATCTCCGACCCGCTCGATACCCAGTCCAAGCCCTGCTACGACCAGGCGGCCCTCATGCGCCGCTACGACGTGGTCTCCGAGATCTGCGACGCCATGCTGGACCTCGGCTGGGGCCCCTATCAGAACGACCACGAGGACGCCAACGGCCAGTTCGAGATGAACTGGGACTACGACGATGCACTGATCACCGCCGACCGGCACGTCTTCTTCAAGTACATGGTGAAGTCGCTGGCCGAGAAGCACGGGCTGCGCGCGACCTTCATGCCAAAACCCTTCTCCAACCTGACGGGCAACGGCTGCCACGCGCACGTCTCGGTCTGAACAATTCGGGCAAGAAGAACCTGTTCCACGATGCCAAGGGCGAGCTCGGCATCTCTACGCTCGGCTACCAGTTCCTGGGCGGCATCATGCAGCGGGCGCCGGCGCTCTGTGCGCTCTGGAACCCGACCGTGAACAGCTACAAGCGGATCAACGCGCCGGTCACGCTCTCCGGCGCCACGTGGTCGCCCAATCTGGTGGCCTATGGCGGGAACAACCGCTCGACCATGGTGCGCATCCCCGATGCCGGGCGCTTCGAGCTCCGGCTGATGGACGGCGCGTCGAACCCCTACCTGCTGCAGGCGGGCGTGGTCGTCGCCGGGCTCGACGGCATCGAGAACCAGCGCGACCCGGGCGCGCGCACGGACCTCAACCTCTACGCCGAGGGGCACAAGCTGCGGGGCGCGCGCAGGCTGCCGCTCAACCTGCTCGACGCGCTCCGGCTCTTCGAGAAGGACAAGGTGGTGCGCGCGGGCTTCGGCGAGAGCTTCGTCAAGAGCTACGTCAAGCTCAAGACGAGCGAGTGGAACGAATTCGCCGGCACGATCTCCGACTGGGAGCGCAGCAACACCCTGGATTGCTAGAGCGGGTCCGCCCGCCGCAGTGAGCGACATGGTCGGAGGTTGGTGCGGGCGGTGAGACTCGAACTCACACTCCCGAAGGAACGGGTTTTTGAGACCCGCGCGTCTACCGCTTCCGCCACGCCCGCACGAGCACCAGCAGCGGAGTTCCTCATAACGCGAGAGCGCGCGCAAGGCCACCTAGAGCGTATCCGATTTACACGGAAACGCTCTGATTCTTTGTCGCTCACGGCAGCCGGCCTGTGGCCGGCGCCTGCGCGGGCGCGCCGCATTCGCGGCGGGCCGCGGTCGCGGCCTGTCGCGCGTCCGTCAAAGACGGACGCACTCCAGTGTCCTGATCGAAAAGTCTCCGGACCATGGTGCGGTGCAGGGCGCGCGGCGGGCGCTCCACTCTTGCGCCATGGAGAGCGCGCGGATCGCGGCAGGTGGAGGCAGGAAGAGTGGCCGCATTCTTTGCGAGCGGCTGCCGCCCGGATTCCCGCTTGTCCCGGCGAATCCCGGCGAATTCCGCCAATAAATTTACATTGCCTGTCTCGCTCGGGGCGCAGGCCGTGGCCGTGGCGAAGCGTGCGGGTCAGCGATTCACCTCGAAGGTGATCGCCCGGCCGAGAGCCCGCGCCAGCGCTCCTGCCGCCGTGCGTGCCTTGCCCGATGCGAGCGGCCGGTGCTCGGGCGCGAGCCGCAGCACGAGGCGGCCATCCTCCGACGCGAGCCGCGAGCCGTCGAGCACCGCCGGCTCCCCGCAGGAGAGCCGCTCGGCCAGCCTGAGCGCGAGCCCGAGCGCGCGGGCCTCGGCCCGCAACGCTTGCGGCAGCAGCCGGTTCACCGGCCGGGCGGCCCCGACCGGAAGGCGCGACTTGTAGCGGGTGGCCACGGCGAGCGCCAAAAATACCCGGTCCGCATGGTCGATGCCGACGAAGGGCGCGCGCGAGATGCGGGTGAAGGCATCGGACGCGCGCAGGTCGGGATGCTGACGCCAGGCGATTTCGGAGAGGAACGCCGCCGCCGGCAGAACCGCCCGATGCCGTTCAAGCGCGGGCAGCGTCGACCGTGCGAGCCAGGAGGCAAGAGCCTCGGCATAGACCAGCGAGCGGCCGTCCCGCCGCGCGATCGCCCGGCAGGCGTCGTGAAGCGGATCCTGCGCCTGCACCGCCGCAGGCAGCCGGTCGAAGAGCAGGCCCTCGCGGAGGCCGAAGGCGGAGAACAGCACCTCGCCCGGCCCCGCCGCTTTCAGCAATGCCTTGAGCGCGCACGCGCCGCTCGGCACGGTCGCGAGCCGCCTGGGCAACATTCCCTCCGGCCCCGGACGCAGCGTCGCGGGATCGGCGGCGGCGTACTCCTTGGCGGCCTCGCGCGCCTCGGCCGGCGTCATGCGATAGTGATGGACGACCGGGATGGGGTGCCGCTCGGCCGCCATGCGAAGCCGGGCCATCGCCCGCCACGCACCGCCCACGAGATAGACCGGCTCGCCGCGCACCCGATCGAGCCAGGGCAACGCCTTGAGCCGCTCGGCCGCGAGCGCGGAGCGGCGGTCAGGCGCCAGACTGCCGAGGCGGAGCACGCCCAAAGGCAGGGTTGCGTGCTCGGCGAGCTGTCCCTGCTCCAGGCGAACCAGCTCAAGGCTGCCGCCGCCGAGGTCCGCCATCAGTCCGCTCGCCGCAGGAAAGGCCGAGACCACGCCGAGCGCGGCGTAGCGTGCCTCCTCCTCGCCCGTGAGGATGCGGAGCGAGAAGCCGGTCTCGCGGGTCACGGCAGCGCAGAAGCGTGCGCCATCAATCGCGTCGCGGACCGCAGCCGTTGTCACCGCGTCGAGCGGGCCGACGCCGAGCGCCGTGGTGGCGGCAGCGAAGCGGCGCAGCGCATCGAGCGCGGGCTCCACCGCGTCGGGCGCGAGCGCCCCGGTCTCGGCGAGCGTGGCGCCGAGGCCACAGAGCTCGCGCTCGTTGAAGACCGGAGCCGGCGCGCGCGCGAGCCCCTCGAACACCACGAGGCGGATCGAGTTCGAGCCGACGTCGAGAACGCCATAAGGCGCGTCCGCCGCATCGGCTGGCGCTGCGGCCGGAAAATCCCCGGCCGCGACCGGGAGCGTCGCTGCGTCGGCCACGAGGCGAGGCGCCGCCTGCTGCTCCGTCACCCGTCGCCCGGCTCGTCGCCGCCCGAACTCGCCACGGCGAGCCACGGCTCGCGCTGCGCCGTGCCGCGGCCGGAGAGCGAGGGGTTGGTCATGAAGAAACGGTGGGCATTGAAGGGCTCGCCGTCGGGGCCCGAGCGCGAGAAGCTGCCGTCGGCGTCGAGGGTCCAGCTCTGCTCGTTGTCCTTGAGGTTCGCCGTCATGATCTCGTCGAGGATCTGCTCGTGCACGGTCGGGTTCTCGATAGGCACCATGACCTCGACCCGCCGGTCCAGATTGCGTCCCATCCAGTCGGCGGACGAGATGTACACCTTGGCCTCGGGCGAAGGCAGGCCGTGACCGGCACCGAAACACATGATGCGGGAGTGCTCGAGGAAGCGCCCGACGATGCTCTTGACCCGGATGTTCTCCGAGAGGCCCGGCACCCCCGGCCTGAGGCAGCAGATGCCGCGCACCACCATATCGATGGAGACCCCGGCGGCAGCAGCGGCATAGAGCGCCTCGATCACGTCAGGGTCGACCAGGGAGTTGAGCTTCAACCAGATCGCTGCCGGCCGCCCTGCGAGCGCGTGGGCGATCTCCGCCTCGATCAGCTCCTGGATTGCGCTGCGCATGCCGAGCGGGGCGACGGCGATCTTCTCGTAGTGCTCGGGCGCCGCCCCTCCCGTCAGGTAGTTGAAGAGCAAGGCCGCATCGCGGCAGAGCGCCGGATCACAGGTGAAGAACGAGAGGTCTGTGTAAATCGCGGCGGTGATCGGATGATAGTTGCCGGTGCCGTAGTGCACGTAACTGCGCAGGCCGTCAGCCTCGCGCCGGGCCACCAGCGATGCCTTGGCGTGAGTCTTCAGGTCCATGAAGCCGTAGACCACCTGGGCGCCGGCGCGCTCCAGATCGCGCGCCCAGCGGATGTTCGCCGCCTCGTCGAAGCGCGCCTTGAGCTCGACCAGCGCGGTGACCGACTTGCCAGCCTCCGCCGCCTCGATCAGTGCGTTGACGATGGGGGAATTGTTGCTGGTGCGGTAGAGCGTCTGCTTGATCGCGATCACGTCCGGGTCTCGCGCCGCCTGGCGCAGGAACTGGACGACCACGTCGAAGCTCTCGTAAGGGTGGTGGACGACGATGTCCTTGGCCTTGATCGCGGCGAAGCAATCGCCCCCGAAGTCCCGGATACGCTCGGGGAAGCGCGCCCGGTAGGGCCGGAATTCCAGGTCGGCCCGGCCGCACTTGATGAGCATGGACGTGTCCGCCAGCCCCAGAATCCCTTCGACCTTGACCACGTCGTGCCGGTCGACGTGAAGCTGGTCGGCGAGGAAGTCCAGCATGCTCAAGGGCATCGTGGAATCCACCTCGAGCCGGATGACGCTGCCGCGCCGGCGCCGCTTGAGCGCGCTCTCGAACGAGCGCACCAGGTCCTCCGCCTCCTCCTCCAGCTCGATGTCGCTGTCCCGGACGATGCGGAACTGACCCACCGCGCGCGCCGAAAAGCCGGGGAAGAGTCGGTCGAGATAGAGCTCCACCACGTCCTCGAGCGCGATGAAGCGGACCTCGCCCCGTTCGCCCTCGGGCAGGCGGATGAAGCGTTCCACCTGGCTGGGGATGCGCACCAACGACGGCACCTGACGCCGGGTGCCTTTCTCCACCAGCTCCAGCGCCAGACTGAAACCCAGATTTGGAATGAAGGGGAAGGGATGGGCCGGGTCGATGGCGAGCGGCGTCAGCACCGGAAAGAGGCGATCGATGAAGTAGTCGTCGAGCCACCGGCGTTCGTCGCCCCGGAGCCGGTCGGCCGAGAGGATTGCGATGCCCACCTCGGCCAGCTCCCCGCGGAGTTCGAGCCAGCGCTCCTGCTGCTGGGCCATCAGCGTATTGGCGCGCGCGTTGACGGCGCGAATTTGCTCAACGGGGCTCAGGCCGTCCTGGGACGATTCGAGGATGCCCGCCTCGACCTGGCCGTGCAGGCCCGCCACGCGGACCATGTAGAACTCATCAAGGTTCGATCCGGAGATCGACAGGAAGCGCAGCCGCTCGAGCACGGGATGGTCGAGGTTCTCGGCCTCCTCCATCACCCGCTCGTTGAAGGCGAGCCAGCTCAGCTCACGGTTGATGAACTTGTCGGCCGGCGCGAAGCTGTCCGCCTGCTCGGCCCGCTTGGCTTTCGCCATTCGGCTGCTCCCGCTCCCCTTCTACCTGACTTGATTCTCGGCGTCTTACAATACGGTCATTGCGGCACCGTGACAAAAACGCGCGGGCGCGGACGGTCCCGTGAATCAAGCGCGCGGCGGTGCCTCGGATCCGCCCTCGCCCAGGGCAAGCACCGTGCGCACGAGCGGCACGGTGACCGCCCTGCCCTCGGCGAGCGCCGCGCGATCCAGGCGATCGACCAGGTGGGCCACGGCCTCGAAGGTCCGCTCGATGCGCGGCACGACGTAGGCCGGCACTTCGGGCGCCACCGTGATCTGCCGGTCGGCGAAGAGCTTCAGCATCAGGGCGCCAAGCAGGGCATCGTCCGGCAGGCCGAGCGCCGCTGCCGGCGCGAGCCTCAGCCGGGAGGCAAGATCGGGGAGTGCAAACTGCCAGCGCGCCGGCGGGGTTCGGGCGGTGAGCAGCAGATGGCCGCCCCGCTCGGCGACGGCGTTGTAAATGTGCAGGAGAGAGCGCTCGTCGACCGGCCCGTCGAGCCCGTCGATCACCAGCGCCAACGCGCTTCCGCCGTCAGGCCCGGCCTCGGAGAGACGCGCTGCCGGAACGGTCTCGGCGCCGCTCCGCCTGCGCCATACCTCGGCGAGATGGCTCTTGCCCGAGCCGGGGGGGCCGTAGATGACGAGCGCGGGGCCCGGCCAGTCCGGCCAGCGGTCGAGCCAGGCGACTGCGGCCTCGTTGCAGGGTGCGACCAGGAAATCCTCCCGTCCCAGCGCGGGACGGACGCCCCAGTCGAAGGTGCGCTGCCCCCCGCGTTCTGTCTTGGCCGCCATGGGTGCCTCACTCGCCCTCGCCCGGCACGAGCACATCGGGCGCCACCGGATCGGGCGGCTCGGCGCGGCGACGCAGAACCCATTCATCCGCCTCCGGCGCGAGGTCGAGGTCATTCTGGCCGAGGGCGAGGCGGAGCTGGTCCTCCGTGCCGTGATAGCGGAGCGTGACCCGCCCCTCGCGCAGCGAGAGGGAGTCGATCTCGACCGATGCGACCATGGCGAGCGCCGCGATGCGCTGCTGGATCGACACCCATTCGCCGAGGCCTGCGATCGGCACCATCGCCCGAAGCGACCGCTGCTCGTCATAGCGAATCAGATTGGTGTCCTTCCAGTCGTCCTCCAGCAGGGTGATGACCCAGTCGGTGCCACGCTTGAGCAGCGCCCGCTCGCTCTCCCCTTCGCGGCCGATCAGCGTCTTCTGGATGGCCCCGCTCTCGTCCGCAGCGATGCGGCGCAGCGAAAGCGTGAGGGCGCGGCCTGCTGCCGGGGCGTCGTCGGTATTCTCCGCGCCCTGCGCGGCAGGTGCGGACGGTTTCGCGACGGCGGCGGAGCCCGAGAGGCCGGCGACGGCGACGGCCGCTTCGCTCGTACCGTAAAGCGCGGCGAGCGCGGTGAGAGCGTCAGCATCCGACGCCAACGCCTGCGTGGCATCGACCGTGCCGAGATCGATGACATCGCCGAGGGGCAGGAGGATCGGCACCAGGCCGCCATGCGGCGGGCGCTCCTCCCACGCCCGGCGCCAGCGATTGCCGTCTTCCCACAAGAGGATGCCGCCGGGGTCGCGCTGAACCGCCACCACCAACACCGGCTTGCTCACGGTCTCGGCATAGGCGATGCCGCTCTCGCGCAGCAGCCGGCGCACCTCGGCCGGGTCGAAATCCACGGTCAGCAACGCGCGGTAGCGTGTGGTCGAGACCAGCTCGCGATCGATCGCGAAGCCCGCCACCATCGCCGCGAAGGGCTCTTCGGCCGGAGCCGGCAGAGCCGTGTCCGCGGGCGTGAGGCGGCGCAGCAGGGTCTCCAGCGCGGCGCGCTGGCCCGCGGCGATGGCGAGCTCCCGCGCCTCAGCCGCCGATGCAGCCTCGGCGTCGACGGGAACGTGCGCCACGGTGAACACCGAATTCGCGCGCGCCGTGCCACTGGCGAGGAGCAGCACCAGCGCGCACAAGAGCGCGATGCGGGCTGGTCCACACATGGTTGAGCTCGGATTACTCACTGACGTCACGTCTTGCGGCCGGCAACGACCGAAAGCCGGACGGCAGGGTATCATGGCGTCTGCACCCAAGCGACTGGCAGCGGCCGGAAGACGGCGGGAGACCATATGGCGCGGCTGAAAGTTGGAGTCCTGATCTCGGGCAGCGGGACCAATCTGCAGGCCCTCATCGACGATTGCGCGCGCGCGGCCGCCGAGAGCGAGATCGTGCTGGTGCTTTCCAACCGGGCGGACGCCTTCGGGCTCACGCGAGCCGACCGGGCAGACCTGCCCCATCGGGTGATCGACCACAGGCGGTACGGCTCACGCGCGGCCTTCGAGCAGGCGCTGTCCCAGGCGCTCGAGGCGAGCGGAGTCGAGCTGGTCTGCCTCGCGGGCTTCATGCGTGTGCTCACGGCCGAGTTCGTCGAGCGCTGGCGCGACCGGCTGATCAACATCCACCCCTCGCTGCTGCCCGCGTTCAAGGGCCTCGACACCCACGCCAGGGCCATCGAGGCCGGGGTTCGCTTTGCCGGCTGCACGGTCCACTTCGTGCGGCCCGAGGTGGACAACGGGCCGATCATCGTTCAGGCGGTAGTCCCGCTCTTGCCAGACGACACGGCCGAGACGCTCGCGGCCCGGGTGTTGCAGGAAGAGCATCGCTGCCTGCCGCTCGCCGTGCGCCTGATTGCCGAGCGCCGCGTTTCGGTTGTGGGCACGCGCTGCGTGATCGATGCGGAGGCACCGGGCGGCGCTCTCGTCAATCCGGCGCCGGGACCATAAGAGAAGGGCCCGGAACCGTGCGGCTCCGGGCCCTCGGTAACGTGTGTCGGGCGCCCTTAGACGGCGGTCTTGCCGTAGCGCTCGGCCACATCCTCGGCGCGCGCGCGGATCGGCTCCATCGCGTCACCGGCGGTCTTGACAGTCATGTCGGCGATCCGGTTGCCGGCAGTCATCGTGCGCTCGAAGCTGCCCTTCGCGGCCCCGGTCTGGGCCTCGGTGAGCTCGGCCCAGCTGCGCGCGCCCATCAGCGTCTCGGCTGCGCCGGCCTGGGCAGCCATCGCCTCCTTGGCGAAGTCGAACCAGGCGTTGCCGATGGCGCCGTAGCCCTTCGCTGCGATGGCCGAAGCCGCGACGACGCTGTCGAAGCTCGCGCGGCTCTCCTCGGCAATGGTCTCGAAGGGCAGGGCGCCGTTCCAGGAGGTCTTGGGGCCGGACGCGGCGGCCTTGCTGGCGGTGTCGGATTTCGTGGTCATTGATTTCACCCTATCGGTTGGCGGTTGTTCCTGACGATGTGCGCTGCTCCACGACGACCCGTTTTGGCGACCCGTTATGTTGCAGTGCAATATCATGCTGCAGTGCAATATAGTGCAGTCGCGCCGACGGTCAAGGCCTAATTCACGCGAAGTTTATCGACTTGAACACCCCGTTGCCGGGGAGCCGGCGCTGTGGCAATGTCCCGCCCGCGCCGCCGTAGCTCAGGGGTAGAGCACTCCCTTGGTAAGGGAGGGGTCGGAAGTTCAATTCTTCCCGGCGGCACCGGCGCCTTGCCGGATTCGACAAGATCGCCCGCCGCGCTTCCCGCCCCGGGTCCACCTCGCCTATAATCGGTCTTGCAGCGAGACTGCGGGGGTAGTCATGCAGATCGCCATCACGGGCCGGCACGTCAGCGTCAACGAAAGTTTTCGCGACCAGGTTACGCGTCGTCTCGAGACCTCGGCCGGGAAATTCTTTTCCACGGCCATCGACGCGCAGGCTGTATTCGCCAAGGTGGCGCAGATGATCGAGACCGACCTTATGATCCACGTCGGCCACGGCATCAGGTTTCAGAGCCATGCGTCGGCCGCCGACATGACGGCGAGCTTCAGCATCGCGGCCGAGCGGCTGGAGAAGCGCATGCGCCGCCACAAGCGCAAGCTGCGTGACCATCACAAGTCCCCGCGCGGCGCGAAGGCCCCGGACGGGGCCGAGCCTTCGCCGCAGACGGCCGACTGAAGGGCGTCGCGGCCGAGCATCGGCCGCCATCACCGGCGACCAGGCGCTGCCTTCTACGGCAACCAACAGAGCGGCCGGGGAATGGAGATCGCGGACCTCTTGCCATTGAGCGGCGTCCTGGACGACGTGAGAGCTGGCAGCAAGAAGCAGGCGCTGCAGGAGCTCTCCACCATCGCCGCGGCGCAGACGGCGCAGGAGGAGCGGGAAGTCCTCGACCTGCTGCTCGCGCGCGAGCGTCTGGGCTCGACCGGGGTCGGTGGCGGGGTTGCAATCCCCCATGGCAGGCTCGCCAACCTGACGCAGCTTTCGGCGGTGTTTGCCCGCCTGCGGGAGCCCATCGAGTTCGACGCGGTGGACGGGAAGCCGGTGGACCTCATTTTCCTGCTGCTCGCGCCGGATTCTGCGGGATCGGATCATCTGAAGGCGCTGGCGCTGGTCTCGCGCCTGCTGCGGGACCACCGCGTGTGCGCGCGCTTGCGCGGCGCCGACAGCGCCGAAGCCCTCTATGCCGTGCTCACCGCTGCCGCCGACACGTCGCGGGCGTGAGCGCCCGGCCGATTGACAGCCGCCGCGCCGGGCCGCACGGTCGCTCCATGGTTCTGGTCCACGCCAGCTGCGTCGTCCTGGAGGGCAAGGGCGTGCTGCTGCGCGGCGCCCCCGGCGCCGGCAAGTCCGACCTCACGCTGCGCCTGATCGAGGGCGGGGCGCGGCTCGTCGGGGACGATCAAGTTGCCTTGACGAGCAGCGGCGAGGCGTTGCTCGCGGCGCCGCCCTCGCGTATCGCGGGACTGCTCGAAGTGCGTGGGATCGGGATCGTCTCGATGGAATTCGTGCATCAATGCCCGGTCCACCTGGTGGTCGGCCTGGTGAGGCCCGACGCGGTGGAGCGTATGCCGGAGGCAGCGACCGTAGACCTCTGCGGCCATCGGATCGCGCACGTGATGCTTGCCCCGTTCGAGACGTCGACGCCGGCGAAAGTCAGGCTTGCGCTCTCACGTGTCGCTGCCGTCGGTCGGCAGGCGCAGGCAGAACGCTCGACCGGCTGATGGGTACTGAGCCCTCCGGCGATCGCGCCCTCGTGCTGGTGACCGGAATGTCCGGCGCCGGCAAGTCGACGGCGCTCAAGATTCTGGAAGACCTCGGCTACGAGGCGATCGACAACCTGCCCCTCTCGCTACTCTCGGAGCTGGTCCAGGCGCGGGGCGAGAACGGGCAGCGGGGCGCGCTCGCGCTCGGCATCGATTCGCGCACCAGGGGGTTCGACCCCGGCGAGATCGAGCGCCACCTCGAGCCGCTGCTCGGCACGGACCAGCCAAGCGAGATCGCCCTGCTCTTCCTCGACTGCGAGACCGAGGTGCTGCGCCGACGCTTCAGCGAGACCCGCCGCCCGCATCCGCTGGCGCATGACCAGCCGGTCGTTGAGGGAATTGCGCGCGAGCGCGCACTGCTCGGCTGGGTCCGCGAGCGAGCGGATATCACCCTCAACACGAGCCGGCTTTCCGTCCGCGATCTGCGCGACATCATTGCTGCGCGCTTCGAGTCGGAGTCCAAGCGGGCGCCTGCGATCTTCGTGCTCTCCTTCGCCTACAGCCGCGGCGTGCCGCCGGACGCCGACTTCGTGTTCGATGTCCGCTTCCTCTCCAATCCGCACCACGAGCCGACGCTCCGGCCGCTCACCGGGCGGGAGCCCGAGGTCGCGCGCCATGTGCGAAACGACCCGGCCTACGGCTCCTTCTTCGAGGGTATGGTGGCGATGCTCAGGCCGTTACTGCCGGCGTTCGAGCGGGACGGGCGCTCCTACCTCACCATCGCGCTAGGATGCACGGGCGGGCGGCACCGCTCCGTCGCCGCGGCGGAGCACCTCGCCGAGACGCTGGGCGGCGGGCGCTGGCAGATCACGCTGCGCCACCGCGATCTCGACACGGAGAGCGCGCCGGAGCGGCGGGCAGCGGGGTGAGTCGATGATCGGCATCGTTCTGGTCACGCACGGGCGGCTCGCCGAGGAGTTCGTCGCGGCAACCGAGCACGTCGTCGGGCCGCAGTCCCGCACGCGCGCCGTCTGCATCGGCCCCGACGACGACATGGAGCAGCGCCGCCAGGACATTCTCGACGCCATCGGCGCCACCGACGATGGTGACGGCGTGATCGTGCTCACCGACATGTTCGGCGGAACGCCCTCGAACCTCGCCATTTCGGTCATGGAGGGCTCGAATGTCGAGGTCATCGCGGGCGTGAACCTGCCGATGCTGATCAAGCTCGCAAGCGTGCGCTCGGGCAGCGACCTGCGCGCCGCCGTGGCCGCCGCGCAGGAGGCCGGGCGCACCTATATCCACGTCGCGGGCCGGCTGCTCGAGGGTGACGAGGCGTGAACGAGGCGGCGACCGAGCCCGGCGAAGGGAGCCGCCACCGCACATGCCTGATCGGCAACCGGCGCGGCCTCCACGCGCGCGCGGCCGCGAAGTTCGTCAAGACCGCCTCGGGCTTCGAAGTCGAGGTCGCCGTCTCCTGCAACGGGACGCGGGTCTCGGGCCTCTCGATCCTAGGCTTGATGATGCTGGCGGCAGGGCCTGGCAGCGAGATCGAGATCGAGACCGCGGGCAGGGACGCAGACGCGGCACTGGCGGCGCTGGCGGCACTCGTGGACGGCGGCTTCGATGAAGACTGAGGGAAGCACCGCCGCCGCGTGGGCTCAGGCCCTTGAGCCGGCGGATCGGCCCGAACGGCGCTTCAGCGGCCTGGGCGTCTCCGCCGGCATTGCGGTGGGGCCCGCGCACGTGGTCGAGCGCGGGCTCATCGACGTTCCCGAGTACCGCATCGAGGACGACGCGGTGGAAGCCGAGATCGCGCGCTTCCACGACGCCGTTGCGCTCTCCGCAGCGCAGATCCGCCAGCTGCAGGCCCAGGCCGAGGCGCTGCCGGAGGAGGTGGCAGGCCAGCTTCGCCACCTGCTCGATGCGCACCTCCTGATGCTCTCGGGCTCCCGGCTCGTGCGCGGCGTCGAGATGCGCATCAGGGATGCGCGTATCAACGCCGAGGCAGCAGTCCAGGTGCAGCTCTCGGAGATCGCGCAGGCCTTCGCCGGGATGGAGGATTCCTATCTCGCGGGCAAGATCGACGACGTGCGCGAGGCGAGCGCGCGCCTCGTGCGCAACCTGACCCGGGCGGGCTATCAGGCGTTTTCCGGCCTGCTTCCCGGCACCATCATCATCGCCGAAGAGATCACGCCCGCCGACACCGCACTCATGGACCCCGCGCGCATCGGCGGCTTCGCCGCAGCACTCGGCGGCGCCGAGGGGCACACCGCAATCATGGCGCGCTCGCTCGGCTTGCCGGCGGTGCTTGGGGTGGCGGACCTCGTCGGTGCCGTGCGCTCGGGCGACATCGTGGCGGTGGACGGCGTGCGCGGCGGGCTCGTGGTCAACCCCGGCGAGGAGACGATCGCCCGCCTCGAACGCCGCCGCCGCGCGCTCGAGCGCCGCGAACGTCAGCTCGCCCGGCTGCGCCAGGTCGCGGCCGTCTCGTCCGACGGCGCGCGCGTCACCCTGCAATGCAACATCGAGCTGCCGAACGAGCTGGCGCAGGCGCAGGAGGCGGGCGCCGAGGGTATCGGGCTTCTGCGCAGCGAGTTCCTGTACATGAACCGGGAGGAGCCGCCGAGCGAGGACGAGCAGTACGTCGCGCTCAAGGAGATCGTCGCCGGCATGGAAGGGGCGCCGGTGACGGTGCGGACCCTCGACGTGGGTTCGGACAAGCTCGCCTACTCGCTGGGCGAGCACATTGCGCCGAGCGTCAATCCGGCGCTCGGGCTCCGCGCCATCCGCCTCTCGCTCAAGGCGCCGGCGCTGCTGGAGGCGCAGATCGCGGCCATTCTGCGCGCCGGCTCTCACGGGCCCGTGCGCATTCTGGTGCCGATGATCACCTCGGTGGAGGAGATCAGGCAGGTGCGGAAGGCCGTGGACAAGATGGTCCGCCGGCTGACCCGCAAGCGGGTGGCGATCGCCGATGCGCCGCCGCTCGGCATCATGATCGAGACGCCGGGCGCGGCGCTTGCGGCCGATGCGCTGGCCCATGCCTGCGACTTCTTCTCCCTCGGCACCAACGACCTCACCATGTACACGCTCGCGACCGACCGGGGCGACGATCAGGTCGCGCACCTCTACGACCCCCTCCATCCCGCAGTGCTCCGGCTCATCAGCTTCGCCACCAATGCCGCCCGGCGCGCCGGCATCCCGGTCAATCTCTGCGGCGAGCTCGCGGGCAACCCGCGTCTTACCGCGATGTTGCTGGGTTTCGGCCTGCGCGATCTCTCCATGGCGCCGCTGAATGTTCCGCGCGTGAAGCAGCGCATCCTCGCGCTCGACGCATCAGCGGCGGCACGCCATACAGAGGAGCTGCTGAACCAGACCGAGGCAGGCCGCATCGCGAAGCTGATCGACGCCTTTCCCGGCGATTCTTGAGATCGCATCCGGTGACAGGCGGCTCCTGTTGTGAGCCCCCGGCGGCGGTGCTACAAGCCGCGCCGGCAGCGGCGGACAAGCCGCGCAGGCGGGCAAGGAACCAGGAATGACGAAGGGCGCCGACTACAAGGTGAAGGACCTCTCGCTCGCCGGCTGGGGCCGCAGGGAAATCGCCATCGCCGAGACCGAGATGCCGGGACTGATGGCGCTCCGCGCGGAGTTCGGCGAGGCGCAGGTGCTGGCGGGCGCACGCATCGCCGGCTGCCTCCACATGACGATCCAGACCGCCGTCCTCATCGAGACGCTGAGCGCGCTGGGCGCGGACGTGCGCTGGAGCTCCTGCAACATCTTCTCGACCCAGGACCACGCTGCTGCCGCCATGGCCGATGCCGGAGTCCCGGTCTTTGCCTGGAAGGGCGAGACCGAGGAGGAATACGACTGGTGCATCGAGCGCACCATCGAGGGCCCCGACGGCTGGCGCCCCAACATGATCCTGGATGACGGCGGCGACCTCACCAAGGTCATGCACGACGAACACCCGTCGCTCATGGCGGACATCAAGGGGATTTCGGAGGAGACCACGACCGGGGTGCTCCGGCTCTACGAGATGGAGCAGAAGAGCACCCTGGGCGCGCCCGCCATCAACGTGAACGATTCGGTCACCAAGTCGAAGTTCGACAACCTCTACGGCTGCCGGGAGAGCCTGGTGGACGGCATCAAGCGGGCGACCGACGTGATGCTCGCGGGCAAGATCGCGGTGGTGAACGGCTACGGCGATGTCGGCAAGGGCTGCGCGGCGTCGCTGCGCGGGCAGGGCGCGCGCGTCTGCGTGACCGAGATCGACCCGATCTGCGCGCTGCAGGCCGCCATGGAGGGCTACGAGGTCTCGACCATGGACGACATGGCCGGGGTGGCGGATGTGTTCGTCACGGCCACCGGCAACGTCGACGTCATCACCATCGACCACATGCGCCAGATGAAGGACCGCGCCATCGTCTGCAACATCGGGCACTTCGATTCCGAGATTCAGATCGACGCGCTGGCCAACTTCCCCTGGCACGAGGTCAAGCCGCAGGTAGACGAGGTCGAGTTCCCCGACGGCAAGCGCTTGATCGTGCTGGCCAAGGGCCGCCTCGTGAACCTCGGCTGCGCCACCGGGCATCCCTCCTTCGTGATGAGCTCCTCGTTCTCGAACCAGGTGCTGGCGCAGATGGAGCTCTGGCAGAACCACGCGAGCTACGAGCACCGCGTCTACACCCTGCCGAAGCACCTAGACGAGAAGGTGGCGGCGCTGCATCTGGGCAAGCTGGGTGCGAAGCTGACCGCGCTCTCGGACAAGCAGTCCGCCTACATCGGGGTGCCGCAAGAGGGGCCCTTCAAGCCCGATCACTACCGATACTGACGATAGGGCGCCGAGCGCCACAGGGAGCGAGAGCGCGGCGCCGCGCGAGCCCCTCACCGTGCGCGTGGAAACCCTCGCGGAGACCGAGGGTCTGGCGCAGCGCCTGGCCCCGCATGCGGTGTCGGGCGACGTCATCGGGCTCCGTGGGGCGCTCGGCAGCGGCAAGACCGCCTTCGCAAGAGCCTTCATCCGCGCGCGGCTCGGCCGGCCGGCGGAGGAGGTTCCGAGCCCCACCTTCACCCTGGTGCAGCTCTACGAGCACGTGGCGGGTGCGATCTGGCACTTCGACCTCTACCGCCTGGACGGGCCGGAGGACGCCTACGAGCTCGGCATCGAGGACGCCTTCTCGAACGCCATCTCGCTGATCGAATGGCCGGAAAAGCTGGGTGCCATGATGCCTGCCGACTGGCTGGAGGTGCATCTCGCGCCGGGCGAGAACGACGAGGCGCGGCTCATCACGATCACCCCTCATGGACCCCGCGCCCAGACACTTGCCGGAGTGCTCGCCCGAGACCTGGAGGCGGAGGGGTGAGCGATCTCGAGCGCGAGGGGCAGCGCCGGGCCTTCGCCGCGCGCGCGGGCTGGGGCGATGCGGCGCACCGACCGCTTGCCGGCGACGCCTCGGCGCGGCGATACGAACGGCTCACACGGGGCGATACCACGGCGGTACTCATGGACGACCCTCCGCCGGGGCATTCCGTCGACCCTTTCGTGCGGATCGCCCGCCTGCTTAGGGGCATAGGCTACAGCGCCCCTGAAATCTTCGACTCAGACGAGGCCCTGGGCTTCGCTCTGCTCGAGGACTTGGGTGACGACACGTTTTCAGCCCTGCTCGCCGGTCCGGACGCGTCCTTCCTGGAGCGCACGCTCTACGAGGTAGCGACCGATTTGCTGATCGATCTCCATCGCCGGCCGGCGCCAACTGACCTTCCCGGCTACGACCCCGCGTGGATGTTGAGCGATGCCTCGCTCTTTCTTGAGACTGCCATCGGCGATGCGGCGGAGTCCTCGATGGCGGCAGAATTCGAGGCGGCGTGGTGCGGGCCGCTGGAAGAGGCGACGCAGGGGGCGGCGGTGCTCTGCCTGCGCGACTTTCACGCCGGCAATCTGATGTGGCTGCCGGCGCGGGGCGACGGCGGTCGCGACACGTCGGGGGTCGGCCGGGTCGGGCTGCTGGACTTTCAGGATGCGCGCGCGGGACCCGCGGCGTACGACATCGTCTCGCTGCTGCAGGACGCGCGGCGGGACCTCGGCGCCGGCCTGGAGGCGGCGATGGTCGCGCGCTATCTGAACGCGTCGCCCGGCCTCGATGAGGCTGCGTTCCGCGCGACTTACGCCATTCTCGGCGCGCAGCGCGCGGTGCGGATCATCGGCGTCTTCCATCGGCTGGCGAAGCGGGACAGCAAGCCCGCCTACCTCGCCCACTTGCCGCGGCTGTGGCGGCACCTCGACGCCGATCTCGTTCATCCCGCGCTCGCTCCGGTGCGGGCCTGGTTCGAGCGCTGGTGCCCGAAACGCACGGGAGGCCCCGCGCCGTGAGCGCCCGGCCCACGCGCGGGATGATCCTGGCGGCAGGCCTAGGCACGCGCATGCGCGCGGTGAGTGGCACGGTGCCGAAACCGCTGGTGCGGGTCGGCGGCAAGCCCCTCATCGCTCACGCCCTGGAGAGACTGGAAGGGGCCGGCGTGACCGGCATCGTCGTCAACACCCACCACCTGGCGGCGCAGATCGAGTCCTTCCTCGCCACGTTTACGGACCGGCCCGGCGCGCCCCGCATCCACATCTCGCACGAAAAAGAGCGGCTGGAGACCGGCGGTGGCGTGCGCCGCGCGCTCCCATTGCTCGGCGACGACGCGTTCTATGTCGTGAACTGCGACGTCGTCCTGGCGGAGGGTGGCACGCCGGCGCTGCCACGACTGGCCGCGGCCTGGGACGGTGAGGCGATGGACGCGCTCCTCCTCGTCAGCCCCCTGCCCCGCACGCTGGGCTACGACGGCGCGGGCGACTTCTTCCATCATGAGGACGGGCGGCTCAGCCGGCGCGGCAGGGCGCAGGCCGCGCCCTTCGTCTTCACCGGCACGCAAATCCTGCACCCCCGTCTCTTTGTGGATGCGCCCGCCGGCGCCTACTCGCTCAACCGCCACTACGACGAGGCGATCCTCGCGGGCCGCCTCTTCGGGCTGGAGCATTGCGGCCACATGCTCCACGTCGGCTCGCCGGAGGGCCTCGAAGCCGCCGAGCGCCACCTCGCCGCGGGGCAACGCGGAGAGGATGGATGAGCGGAAGCGCGCCCACCGTCTACACGGTGCCGCCCGACGCACCCTTCGTCGACGCGCTTGCAGCCGGCATCCTGTCGGGCCGGGCAGTACCGCTGGACCCCGGAGACCCGCTGGCGTTGAGCCGAATCACCATCCTGCTGCCGACGCGACGCGCCTGCCGGGCGCTTGGCCTCGCCTTCCTGCGCGCAGCACCGGGGCAGGCCCTGCTGCCGCCGCGCATCCGGCCGCTCGGCGACATCGACGAGGACGAACCGAGCCTCGGCGACGAAGAGGACGAGACCCTGCCCGACGCGGTCTCGTCGCTGGAACGGCGGCTGCAACTCACCCGACTGGTCCAGAAATTTAGCAAGACGGCAAGGGGTGCGGCGCTCGCCGGAGCAGGAGGCGTGGACCAGGCCTCGCGACTGGCGCGGGCGCTTGGCAGCCTCCTAGACGAGATCCAGATCGCCCGCCTAGAGCCCCATGCGCTGACCGCGCTCGCACCGGAGGAGTACGCGGCGCACTGGCAGGAGGTTCTACGATTCCTCGCGATCATCATGGACAAATGGCCAGAACATTTGGCCGAGAACAATCTGATAGACCCCTGGGCGCGCCGCAACGCCCTGCTTGAAGCTCTCGCCGCACGATGGGCAGCGAAGCCGCCGGCGTATCCGGTGATCGCCGCAGGCTCCACCGGGAGCGTTCCGGCCACGCGCGACCTGCTGGCTACCATCGCGCGCCTGCCGCAGGGCGCCGTCGTCCTCCCCGGCCTCGACACGGAGGCCGACGACGACACCTGGGAGGCCATCGGACCCACCCACCCGCAGTTCACGCTGAAAGAGCTGCTCACGCATATCGGAGTGGAGCGCGGCGAGGTCGCGCCTTGGCCGGGCGACGACGAGGCGGGCACCGCCGTCACCCGCGCCCGTTCGCGGCTGATCGCCGACGCCATGCGCCCGGCGGAGACCATCACCGCCTGGCGCGCGCTGGAGACGCCGACACCCGACGCGCTCTGCGACTTCCACCGGATCGACTGTGCGAGCCCGCAGGAGGAGGCGGGCGTCATCGCCATCGTCATGCGGCGCGCGCTGGAGACGCCGGGCCGCACCGCCGCGCTGGTGACGGCGGACCGCGCATTGGCCAGCCGGGTTGCGGCGGAGCTCAGGCGCTGGCGGATCGACGTGGACGATTCCGCCGGAGAGCCGCTGGGGGAGACGCCGCCCGGCGCCTTTCTGCGGCTCACCGCACGCATGATTTCCGAGGACGCCGCGCCGGTCCCGCTGCTGGCCGCGCTCAAGCATCCGCTCGCGGCCGGCGGCGAAGCGCCTGCGTCATGGCGGCGCTCGGTGCGAACCATGGAACAGGCGATCCTGCGCGGACCGCGGCCTGCGCCCGGCTTCAACGGCCTGCGGGCAGCGCTGGAGGAAAGCGGCGCCATCCGCCCCTGGCTCGAAGGGCTGGAAGCTGCCGCCGCGCCCTTCGCCGCCCTCATGGCGCTGCCCGAGGCTGACCTGCGCAAGCTCCTGCAAGCCCACGTCGAGTTCTCGGAATGGCTCGCGGCCACGGCTGACGAAGCCGGACCCGCCAGGCTCTGGTCGGGTGAGGCCGGCGCGCAGGCGGCGCGCTTCGTGGCCGGGCTCCTGGAGGCGGCGCCTGCGCTGCCGCCGGTGGCGCCGACCCACTATCCGGCGCTGCTCGATGCGCTGATGGAGGACCACGTGGTGCGCCCGCCCTTCGGCCGCCACCCGCGCCTGCAAATCTGGGGCCCGCTGGAGGCCCGCTTGCAGCACGCGGACTGCATGATCCTGGGCGGGCTGAACGAGGGCGTCTGGCCGCCGGCGGCCGCGGGCGATCCCTGGATGAGCCGCCCCATGCGCGCGGACTTCGGACTGCCGCCGCCGGAGCTGCGGATCGGCTTGTCGGCCCACGACTTCGTGCAGTGTTGCGGGGCTGCGGAAGTCTACCTGACGCGGGCGCGGCGCATCGAAGGCACGCCGACCATCCCCGCGCGCTGGCTCCAGCGTCTCGACGCCTTGCTGGCCATCGGGCCGGAGAGGGCATCAGCGCTCCGCGCCATGGACCCGTTGCTGCTCGCCTGGTGGCATGCCCTCGACCGGCCGGCGGAACTGCCCGACCCCCGTCCGGCACCGGCACCCGCGCCGCCGGTTACTGCACGGCCCAGGCGCCTCTCGGTCACACGGATCGAGACCTGGATCGGTGACCCCTATTCCATCTATGCGCGCGACATCCTTCGCCTCTTCAAGCTCGACCCCGTTGACGCGGACCCGAGCGCGGCGGAGCGCGGCATCATCATCCACCGTATTCTAGACGCCTTCGTGCGTGAGCATCCGGACGCGCTGCCGCCGGATGCCGAGGCGCGCTTGCATGCGCTGGGTCGGGCGCACTTCGAGGCGGCAGGTGCGCGGCCCGGCGTGCTCGCCTTCTGGTGGCCCCGCTTCGAGCGGATTGCGCGCTGGTTTCTCGACACGGAACGGGATCGCCGACCCGCTTTCCTGCCGCTCGCGACCGAGGTGGAGGGCGTCCTCGACCTGGAGGGGCCGGCTGGACCCTTCCGCCTCACGGCAAAAGCGGATCGGATCGACCGCTCGGAAGCAGGCGCGCTGGAGATCATCGACTACAAGACCGGCGGCGTTCCGCCAAAGAAGCACGTTGCCGAAGGCCGGTGCCCGCAGCTCTCGCTGGAGGCGGCGATCGCCGAGGCGGGCGGCTTCAAAGGCGTTGCTGCGGCTGACGTTGCGGCGCTCGCCTACTGGAAGCTAAGCGGTGTCGAGACCGCCGGCGAGATCACCGCGATCGGCGGCGATGCGGGCGCGCTCGCGGACGCAGCGGCGGACGGCCTGCGGGCGCTGATCGCCCGTTTCGACGACCCTGAAACCCCCTATCACCCGGTGCCCCGCCCGGCGCTCGCCCCGCGCTGGAACGACTACGCCCACCTCGCCCGGCACAAGGAGTGGTCGGTGCCCGGTGGTGACAACTGATGGCCGCGCGCGTGGCCGGGATGACGCCGGCCCAGCACCGGGCGTCGGACCCCGGTGCCTCGGTCTGGGTCGGCGCCTCGGCGGGCACTGGCAAGACCAAGGTGCTGACAGATCGCGTGCTGCGCCTGCTGCTCGGCGGCACCGCGCCCGAGCGGATCCTCTGCCTCACCTTCACCCGCGCCGCCGCCGCCGAGATGGCGCTCAGGATCACGCGCGAGCTTGCGGGCTGGACCGTCGCCGACGACGAGGCGCTTTCGGCCGCGCTGGCCGTACTGACCGGCGCCCCGCCCCGGCGCTCCATGCTCGACCGGGCGCGGCGCCTCTTTGCCGCCGTGCTCGACGTGCCCGACGGACTCAAGATCCAGACCATCCACGCCTTCTGCCAGTCGCTGCTGCGGCGCTTCCCGCTGGAGGCGGGCGTCGCGCCGAATTTCGAGATCGCCGACGAGCGCATGAGCACCACGCTGCTGGGCGCGGCCCGCGCGCGTCTGCTGCACGCCGCTCGACCCGGCGTTGACGATGCCCTTGCTTCCGCCCTCGCTGCGATGACTGCGGTCATCGGTGAAGAAGGTTTCGGCGCCCTGCTGGCGGACGTGAGCAGTTCGCGGGATCGTTTCGCGGCCGTCCTGGAGCGTCATGGCGGCACCGCCGGCGCGATCTCGGCATTGCGGGAACGCCTCGGTGTGGCCGAGGGGGCAACGCCCGAGAGCGTGCTCGCCGAGGCGTGCGCCGAAGACGCGTTCGATGGAGCGAGGCTGACCAGAGCCGCCCGTGTCCTCGCCGGCGGGACTGTGACCGATCAGAGACGGGCACAGAAGATCGCCACATGGCTAGACGCGGACCATGATGGTCGGACGACGGGCTTCGGTGCCTACAGCCGCGCCTTCTTGCGTGAGGACGGCGGCCCCCTCCAGAGCCTCATCACCAGGAAGCTCGCCGATGCGCACCCGGACGCCACAGAGGCGCTCGGCCGGGAGCAGGAGAGGATTGCCGCGATCACGGACCGCTGGAACGCTGCTCGCGTGGCCGAGAGCACTGCCGCCCTGATCGAGGTTGCGGCCCGTCACCTTGGCTACTACGACGGCGAGAAGGCCCGCCATGCCGTGCTCGACTACGGCGATCAGATCGCGATGAGCCGCAGTCTGCTTGCCCGCGCGGGCATCGCACCCTGGGTGCTCTACAAGCTCGACGGCGGCCTCGACCACCTGCTGATCGACGAGGCTCAGGACACCAGCCCGACCCAGTGGGCCGTGATCGCGGCTTTGGCGGAGGAGTTCTTCGCCGGCGAGGGCGCCCGCGCCGCGCCGCGCACCCTCTTCGCGGTCGGCGACGAGAAGCAATCGATCTTCAGCTTCCAGGGCGCCGATGCCCGCGCGCTGGCGGTCGCCCATCGGCAGTTCAAGAGCCGGGCCGAGGCCGCCGAGAGGCCGTGGGAATCGCTCCCTCTGGCCGAGTCCTTCCGATCGACCGCAGCAGTGCTCGCCACGGTCGACGCCGTGTTCGCCCAGCCTGTGGCCCGTGCCGGCGTCACCGCCGGGGACGTGCCCATCCGCCACCAGGTTCATCGCGCGGGCGCCGGTGGCAGGGTCGAGCTGTGGCCGCCGCTGGCCCCCGGCGACAGGGAACCGTTGGAGCCGTGGGTGCCGCCGGTGAAACGTGAGGGAGCCGACGATCCAGCCGCACGCCTCGCCGCGCTCATCGCGGAGCGCGTGGCCGGGTGGACGCTGGAGCCGGCGGCGGAAGGCAGCGAGGGCTGGCTGGAGGCTCGAGGCCGCTCGATGCGGCCCGGCGACGTGCTGGTGCTGGTGCGCCGGCGCGGCCCCTTCGTGGACCACCTGCTGCGGGCCTTCAAGGCGCGCGGCGTGCCGGTGGCGGGGATCGACCGCATGGTGTTGACCGAGCAGCTCGCGGTCATGGACCTGATCGCGCTTGGCGAATTCTGCCTGCTGCCGGGTGACGACCTGACCCTTGCCACGGTGCTCAAGAGCCCGTTGATTGGGCTCGACGAGGATGCGTTGTTCGCCCTCGCGTACCGGCGCGGCGACGAGAGCCTCTGGGCGACGCTCTCCCGGCGGCGAGACGAGAGCCCCGGCTTTGCCGAGGCATACGAGGCGCTCATCGCCTTTCGCGGCGCCGCGGACTGGATGGCGCCTTTCGAGTTCTACAGCGAGGTGCTGGGCGCACGCGGCGGGCGCGCCGCGCTGCTCGGCCGCCTCGGGCCAGAATCGGGAGACGCCATCGAGGAGTTCCTGGCGCTCGCGCTCGCCTACGGCCGGACGCACCCGCCTTCGCTCCAGGGGTTCCTGCACTGGGTCCAGGACGGGCGCGCGGAGATCAAGAGAGACTTCGAGCAGGGCCGCGACGAGGTGCGGATCATGACCGTGCACGGCGCCAAGGGACTGGAGGCGCCGGTGGTCTTCCTGCCCGATACCATGCGCAAGCCGAGAGGTCGGGACCCCTTGGTCTGGCTCGAGGAGGAGCGTGCGGACGGCGGAGTCGGCAGGGTCGAAGGCCTGCTGTGGCCGGGCCGCGCGAGCCGGGAGGATCCGCTCACCCGCGAAGCCCGCGCCCGCACTCGCGCCGCACAGGAGGAGGAATACCGAAGGCTCCTCTACGTCGCGATGACCCGCGCCGAAGACCGCCTCTACGTCTGCGGCTGGCAGGGCCGGGACACCCCGCCCGAGGATTGCTGGTACGCGCTGGTGCGCTCGGGGTTGGAGAGCCTGAAGGGAGTCGCGCCTCTGGCGATGCCGGAGGACATGATGTCGGAGGGCGCGGGACTGGTCTATGCCGAGCCGCAAAGCGCACCGGTGCCGTCACGGGAAGAGCCGGTGCCGGAAGCCGATGCAACGCCGCCGCTGCCGCCTGAGCTGCTCGTGCCGCCGGCCGAAGAGCCGCCGGCGCCTCGCCCGCTGGCGCCTTCCCGCGCGCTCCCGGAGCCCGCGCCGCACTCACCGATCGACGATGCCGGCCGGCACGCGCGCGAGCGCGGCAACGCCGCACACAAGCTGCTCGAACACTTGCCGGCGTTGCCTCCCGCCGATCGACCGAGTGCTGCGCGCCGCTTGCTCAATTCCTTCAGCCTCGACCACGGCGAGCGCGAGGCGCTGGCGGAGGCAATGATCGCGCTGGTCGCCGATCCGGCGTTCGCCTCGCTCTTCGCCCCCGATGCACTGGCCGAGACGCCGATCAGCGCGGTCATCGGCAATCGGGTGATCTCCGGCCAAATCGACCGACTGCTGGTGGGCGAGGAGGAGGTGATCGCGCTCGACTACAAGACCGGCCGCGCGCCTGCGGAAGACGAGGCCGCGCCAGAGGCCTACCGCATCCAGATGGAGAGCTACCGCGCGGCGCTCGCTGCGGTCTTCCCGGACCGCAGGATCACCTGCGGCCTGCTCTTCGTCGACGCTCCCAGCCTGATCTGGCTATAGCGTCTTATCGCTCACGGCAGCCGGCCTCCGGCCGGCGCCTGCGCGAGCGCGCCGCATTGGCGGCGGGCCGCAGTCGCGGCCTGTCGCGCGCCCATCGAAGACGGACGCGCTCCAATGGCTGGCGAGTAAGTCAGCCGCCGAAACGGGGCTCGGGCAGGCCCTGCACACCGAGGCCTGAGACCGCGAGGATGCCGCCTCCGTGGGGCTGCGGCTTGGAGGCCTCGCCGAAGATTTTCTGGGCCTCGGGGCCCAGGAAATCAGTGCGGCCCATCGAGGTGAGATAGGCCACGTCCAGGTTGTCGCCGCCGAACATGATGCTGGTGATGGTCTTGGTCGGCACCGGCACGCGGCGGTCCACGGTGCCGTCCGGCGCGTAGCGCACGAGCTGGCCGGAGACGATCTGCGCGTTCCAGAGATATCCCTCGGCATCGATGGTCGAGCCGTCGGGAATGCCGGGCTCGTCGTGGGTGTTGGCGAAGACCCGCTTGTTGGAGATCGCGCCGGTCTCGATGTCGTAGTCGTAGGCGTAGATCTCCTGCATGTAGGAATCGGTGTGATAGAAGGTCTTGTTGTCGGGGCTCCAGCTCGGCCCGTTGTTGCAGATTATGCCGCGCTCCAGCTCGTGCACGGTGAGGTCGGGGTCGAGCCTGAAGAGGCCGCAGATCGGCGATTCCGAGATCTCGTCCTCGCCGCCGGCGAAGAAGCGGCCGCGGCGGTCCACCTTGCCGTCGTTGAAGAGCGTGCGCGGCTCGTCGGCATCGACCAGGGCGATCAGCTCGGTCTCACCGCTGTCGAGGTCCAGGAAGTAGAAGCCGTCCCGCATGGTCAGCACGCCGCCGCCCTGCTCCCGGAGCGCAAACGCACCCACGGTCTTGGGCAGGGTCCAGGTGCGGGTCTTGCCAGTGCGCGGGTTGAGGCGCCAGACCTCCTTGTCCAGCATGTCCACCCAGTAGAGGACGCCCTCCACCGGATCCCAGACCGGCCCTTCGCCGAGATAGTTGTTGGCCTCCACCACGCATTCGATCTTGACCATCGCGGCCTCCCCCTGCCTTCTGACGCTCCCCGCCCACCGGCCCACGGCCAAGCGGGACAGGAGCCGGGACTTGGCAACTATACGCCCGAATGCGTGTGCGCGGAGTCTCCGTGGCCGCACGTCAGCACTCCATGACCCGCACGTGACCCTCCCCTCCGTAGGCGAGCAGGTGGCGATCGCGGGTCACCAGCGTGTAGCCGGAGGCCCGCGCGGTCGCGGCGAGGATACGGTCCACCGGATCGGCAGGCGGCGCACCGGGAAGGGCGCACGATTGGATCAGCACCGGGGGCGGCAGTGCCGCGAGAGCCACCCCCGGCAGCGCGAGGACACGGTCGAACCACGCCTCGGGGTCCATCGAGAGCGCGATCTTGTTCTTGGCCACGAGCATGGCGATTTCCCACGCGGTCATCGGGGAGAGGGCGAGGCCCCCGCCATCCGCGTATGCCTCCCGCAAGGCGCTCGCGGCCGGCTCCCGCAGCGGATCGCCGTTGGTGATCCAGATGACCGCGCAGGTGTCGAGCAGATAGACGGGCATCGCGGGCTACCGGCCAGCTTCCCAATCCACCTCGACCGGCGCGGTCAGGCTAGTCCCCGGCTTGATCGTGACCGAGCCCTTGAGCGCACCGAAGACGAGAGAGAAGGAATCGGCCTCGGCGGCTGCAGGGGCCGCCGCCAGATCCCGAAGCGCGCCGCTGCCGGACTTGGCCGCAGGCCCGTATTGCGTGGCTTTGCGAAACACCAGCGTCTGGCCCGCCATGTCGACCTGTTCCGTCAGGTAGCCCGCTTCAAGCCACGCATAGGTGATGACGCTGTTCGACGGGTTGTTGGACCACCACGGCCGATGCTTGAACGCCGACGGCGGCAGGTCCGCTCCAATGATCCGCTCGATTTCGGCAAACGACATGGAGACGGTCTCGCGCCCCGTTTCGCGCAAGTAGGTTGCCAAAGGTGCGTACTTGGACATGTGAACTACTCCTTCGCAGGTATGGTTCTAGTACAACTCTAAATAGTTACACCATACCTTCCTGTCAACCCCCTTTTGGACGACAGGAGACGAGACACCCGGGTTCCCCCCCGTTGCCGCCTTGGGCGCGGCCGGCGTACCCTCGCGCGCCACCCGGTGCCGCTATGGGAGCGGCGCCCCTCCGGGACGAGACGCGATGGCTGTTGAGGAGGCGCCCGGGCGCGGGCAGGCCCGCGTCATGGGGCTGATCGCACTCGCCCACGGCGCGAGCCACTTCTACCAGCTCGCCCTGCCGCCGCTCTTTCCGCACCTCAAGGAAGCGTTCGCGGTCAGCTACACCGAGCTCGGCACGCTGATGACCGTGTTCTACGTGTCCTCCGGCATCGCGCAGACTGGAGCGGGCTTCCTGGTGGACCGCTACCCGGCGCGCGTGGTGCTGCTGAGCGGGCTTGCGCTGCTTTGCATCGCGATCGTACTGATGGGGCTCGCGCCCGCGTTCTGGATGCTGTTCCCGCTCGCCGCGCTCGCGGGGCTCGGCAACAGCGTGTTCCACCCGGCCGATCTCTCGATCCTCACCGCGAGCATCCGCCGCACCCGCCACGGCCGCGCCTACGGCTTTCATACGCTCGGCGGCAATCTCGGCTACGCGCTCGCGCCCATCGTCATGGTAGGGCTCGCGCTGGAGCTCGGCTGGCGTTCCGCCTTGATGATCGCCGGCGCGGGCGGGCTGATCCTGCTCCTGGCGCTGTTGCTCAACCGGCACCTCTTCCTCGACGCGCGGGACGAGGCGCCGGCGGTGCCTCGCCAGCGCGTCGGCGGAGGCCGGGCGACGGTCAAGACAGGGCACGGCTGGCTCGCCGCCCTGAGGCAGGGCGTCGCTCCGCTCGCCTCGGTTCCGGTTATGCTCTGCTTCGCCTTCTTCATCTTCCTGAGCGGCGCCACCATCGGCCTGCAGTCGTTCTTCCCGGCGCTGATGGACCAGCTCTACGGCCTGCCGATTGCGGAGGGCGCGCCGCTGCCTTCGGTCTTCCTCTTCGGCGCATCGGGGGGCGTGCTGCTCGGCGGCTTCCTGGCCGAGCGCACGGACTCGCGGCATCAGCTCGTCATCGGCGCGGGCCTCGCGTCGGCGGCCGCGTTCTTCGTCGCCATCAGCCTCGGCCTCTTCCCGGCTGCGCTTCTGGGAGTCCCCTTCGCGCTCGCGGGCATCCTGGTCGGCCTCACCTTTCCGTCCCGCGACATGCTGGTGCGCGAGAGCGCGGCGGCCGATGCCAGGGGCAGGGTCTTCGGCTTCGTCTATTCCGGACTCGATACGGGTGCCGCGGTCGCGCCGCTGGTCGTGGGACTCTTGCTCGATCACGGCGACCCCCGCGCCGTGATGTGGCTGATTGCGGCGTTGCTGCTGCTAGGCGTGGTGGCCGCCGCCCTGACGAAAGTCCGGCGAGGCTGAGTACGCTGCGGCGCGCGCCATGCGCTACAATCCCGCCGCCCCGGTGTGCGGGCTTCAGTGTCCCCCTCTGCAATCGGTGAGTGGCATGGTCAGCTTCGGCTTGTTCTGTCTCATGGGCTACCGTGACCGCGGAAGTGCGGTCTCCGAGGTGCTCGGCAACGCCGTGCAAATGGTGCAGTGGGCCGAGGAGGCGGGCTTCGAGGCCGCCTGGTTCGCCGAGCATCACTTCTCAAACTACTGCGTCTGCCCCTCGCCCCTGGTCATGGTCAATCACTGCGCCGGTCTGACCACGCGGATCAAGCTCGGCCCGGCGGTGATCGTGGTGCCCCTCTATCACCCGGTGCGCCTCCTCTCCGAGATCGGCATGACCCAGGCGCTGCTGGGCGAGGATCGCTTCCTGCTGGGGCTGGGCAGCGGCTACCAGCCCTACGAGTTCGAGCGCTTCGGCGCAGACTTGGGCGATTCCAAGGCGCGGCTCGATGAGTTCTTCGCGCTCATGGACCGGGCGTATGCGGGCGAGACCTTCAGCTTCGACGGCGACTTCACCGCGCTGCCGGAGACCAGCATCAGCACGCGCCCGCCGGAGGGTGTGCCGCCAATCTGGATCGCGGGCGATTCCGAGTCGACCCACAGGCTGGCGGCGCGGCGCGGCTTCGTGCCGATCATCACCGGCCGCTGGTGCGGCGCCGACTACCTGGCCGAGCAACGGG
Source organism: Alphaproteobacteria bacterium (assembly GCA_965207055.1). Taxonomy (GTDB): domain Bacteria; phylum Pseudomonadota; class Alphaproteobacteria; order UBA828; family UBA828; genus WTGU01. Next base: position 1,151,346 of record CBDBLP010000003.1, read on the forward strand.
AGCGCATTGACGCGTCCTACGCAGCCGAGGGGCTGGGCGGGGAGACGCACGAGCTCGGAATCCTGCGCTTCGTCTGCGTGACCGAGAGCGATGAGGAGACGCTGGACTACCTCGTCAACGCCCGCCAGCAGATGCGCTTCGCCGCCGCACTGCGCAACCGGCAGGAGGCGATGGACGGCGGCATGCTCGTCGAACGGCCCTTCTCCGGCGAGCCGCCGCTGGAGGAGATGGCAGCGAGCCTGCCGGTGGGCGACGCTGCCACCGTCGCTGAGAGGCTGACCGCCGACATCCGCGCCTCAGGCGCGAGCCACATGATGCTGAACATCCAGGCGGCGGGCTCCACCATGCTGCAGGCCGAGCGAACCATCCGGGCCTTCGCCAGCGAGATCAGGCCCGCCATCGAGCGTGGCCTGGCAGAGGACCCAGGCGCCGCGGCTTAGCTTTTTCCCGCCCCTTCCGCCGGGGCGCCGATGCGGGCGGCGAGCGATGCGGCCAGGAACTGGTCGATGCCGCCGTCGAGCACGGCGTCGGGGTTGCTACTCTCGACCCCGGTGCGCACGTCCTTCACCATGCGGTAAGGCTGCAGCACGTAGGAGCGGATCTGGTGGCCCCAGCCGATGTCGCTCTTCTGCTCGGCGAGCGCCTGCGCCTCCATCTCGCGCTCCTGCAGCGCGCGCTCGTAGAGGCGGGCGCGGAGCATCGACATGGCTTCCGCCTTGTTGCGGTGCTGCGAGCGCTCGGCCTGACACTGTACGACGATGTTGGTCGGCAGGTGGGTGATGCGGACCGCGCTGTCGGTCCGGTTGACGTGCTGCCCGCCTGCGCCGGAAGCGCGGTAGGTGTCGATCCGGAGGTCCTTGTCCGCGATCTCGATGTCGATGGTCTCGTCCACCACGGGGTAGACCCAGACCGAGGCGAAGCTGGTGTGGCGCCTGGCGCCCGCGTCGAAGGGAGAGATGCGGACCAGACGGTGCACGCCGCTCTCGGTCTTGAGCCAGCCGTAGGCGCTCTCGCCCGAGACCTTGATGACCGCCGACTTGATCCCGGCTTCCTCTCCGGGGCTCTCCTCGATCCACTCGGCCTTGTAGCCACGCTGCTCCGCCCAGCGGACGTACATGCGCAGCAGCATCTCGGCCCAGTCCTGCGATTCGGTGCCGCCGGCGCCGGCATGGACCTCGAGGAAGCCATCGTTGCTGTCCGCCTCGCCCGAGAGCAGGCTCTCCAGCTCGCGCCGCTTCGCCTCATCGCGAGTGGTGGCAAGCGCGGCCTCCGCCTCTCCGTAGGCGTCCTCGTCGGACTCCTCCTCCGCAAGCTCGGCGAGCGCGAGGCCGTCCTCAAGCTCCTGCTCCAGCCGCTGGTAGGTGGCGACCGCCGCATCGAGCCGGGTGCGTTCCCGCATCACCGCGCGGGCGCGCTCGGCATTGGCCCAGAGGTCCGGGTCCTCGGCCTCGCGGTTCAGCGCCTCCAGGCGGTCTCGGGCACCGTCGAGGTCAAAGGTGCCTCCTCAGCAGTGTCAGCGACTGCTTGATGTCATCGGCAAGCGACAGGATTTCGGCGCGCATCGACAGGGCCCTTTCGGTGGGCGCTCAATATACGGCGCCCAGCCCCTCGAACGGAACCGCTCCGGCTTCGAGCCCGCCGTCGGAGCTGTCGGCCGCCCGCAGCACCGCCCGCTGCGTCGGCTCGGTGCCGGGCAGAAACGCTTCCACGATCACGTCGTCGCTGGCGGGGCCGGGTAAAGCGCCACTCCCGCGTTCGACCCGCACAAAGCGGATGCCCGGGGGAACCCGGAAGGGAACGGCTGGCTTGTCGGCCAGGGCGCCGGCGAAGAAGTCTCGCACGATGGGCGCCGCCACGCGGCCGCCGGACTCCTTCCGCCCCAGCGATTGCGGCTGGTCGAAGCCGACGTAGGCGGCGGCGACCAGGTCGGGGGTGAAGCCGACGAACCAGGCATCGCGGAACTCGTTGGTGGTGCCTGTCTTGCCGCCGATGGGCGCGCCCAGCTTGCGGAGCGCACGGCCCGTGCCGCGCTGCACCGCGCCCTCCAGCATCGAGACGACCTGGTAGGTGGTGCGCGGATCGGCGATCACAGGGCGCGTGTCGCGAAGGACGGGCGGCAGCTGGTGATGCCATTCGCCGGGGCGGCAGTGGTCGCACTCGCGCGCGTCGCGCTGGTAGACCGTGCGCCCGTTGCGGTCCTGAATCCGCTCGACGAAGGCTGGCTCGATCCTGCGCCCGCCGTTGACCAGCATGGCGTAGGCTGCGGCCAGGTCGAGCGGCGTCGTCTCCATCGAGCCCAGCGCGGCCGACGGCATCTCGGGCAGATCCTGGTAGAGCCCGAAGCGCGCGGCGTAGTCGGCCACGGTCTTCATGCCGATGTCCTGGGCGACGCGGAGCGTCATCAGGTTGCGCGATTCCTCAAGGCCCACCCTGAGCGTGCTGGGGCCGTAGAAGCGCTCGGTGTAGTTCTCGGGCTTCCACTTGCGCAGGTGCTCACCCTGGTCGATCACCACCGGTGCGTCGAGCACGATGGAGGCCGGCGTGTAGCCGTGATCGAGCGCCGCCAGGTAGACGAAGGGCTTGAAGGCGGAGCCCGGCTGGCGCCTTGCCTGGGTCGCGCGGTCGAACTCGCTTGTGGCGAAGTCGAAGCCGCCGACCAGCGCCAGCACCCGCCCGGTGTGCGGATCCAGCGCCACCAGGGCGCCCGAAGCCGCAGGAATCTGGCGGAGCGCAAAGGCGCCGTCGCGGCCGTCCAGCGGTTCGACCGGCACCACGTCGCCGACGCTCAACACCTGGTGCGCGGCGATGACCTCCGGCCCGAGCGGGCCCTTCCCGCGTGCCTTGCGCGCCCACCTGAGGTCGTCGAGCGCGATAGCGCCCACGGCACCGTCGGCGAAGCCTATTTCCGCGCGGCCCGCCTTCACGGCCAACACCGCCGAGAGGCGCCAGGGCGCCGGCACCGGCGAAAGCTCCTCGGCCGCGAGCGCCTGCCGCCAATCGCCCGCCGGGTCCACCTGCGCGAGCGGCCCGCGCCAGCCGCGGCGCTGGTCATAGGCGACGAGGCCGCCCCTGAGCGCCCGGTCGGCGACCGCCTGGAGCGCCGGATCGACTGTCGTGCGGACGGAGAGGCCGCCTTCGTAGAGCGTGTCGTCGCCGTAGCGCGCCTGCAGCCAGCGTCGCACCTCCTCGGCGAAATGCGGCGCCTCCACGAAGGTCTCGGGCGCCCGGTCCCGGGTACGCAGCGGTGCCTGCATCGCGGCCTCGGCCTCGGCTTCGCTGACCGCGCCGTTCGCGACCATATGGCCCAGCACCCAGTTGCGCCGGGCCACGGCGGCTTCGCGCTTGCGTATGGGGTGATAGTTGTTGGGCGCCTTGGGCAGGGCCGCCAGATAGGCGATCTCTTCCAGCGAAAGGTCGTTGAGCGAGCGGTCGAAGTAGTTGAGGGCGGCGGCCGCCACGCCGTAGGAGCCCGCGCCCAGATAAATCTCGTTGAGGTAGAGCTCGAGGATCTGGTCCTTGGTGAAGGCGTCCTCGATCCTCATGGCGAGGATGGCCTCCTTGATCTTGCGCGAGAAGGAGAGCTCGCCCGAGAGCAGGAAGTTCTTCGCCACCTGCTGGGTCACCGTGGATGCGCCGATCGGCCGGCGGTCGCCGTTGCCGGCCATGTTGACGAGGTTGGTGACCACGGCGTTCGCCACGCTGATGGGATCGACCCCGAAATGCTCGTAGAACGACTTGTCCTCGGCCGCGAGGAAGGCCTGGACCACGCGCTGTGGCATGGCGCCAACGGGCACGAACAGGCGCTTCTCGCGGGCGTGCTCGGCGAGCAGCCGCCCGTCGCCGGCGTGAACGCGGGTCATTACCGGCGGCTCGTAGGCCGCGAGCTGGTTGTGATCGGGCAGGTCCCGGCCGTAGTGAAAGAACACGAACGCGATGGCGCCGCCGGCGAGGGCGGCGAGGAGCACGAGGCTGCCGAGGACGATGCCGGCGATCTTCATCCCTAAGCGGCCCGAGCGGTTAGTGGAGTCGCGTGTGCCTCAGCGTAGCATCAATCGCGGACGCGGGGCCGGGCGCACCCTTCTATCGAAGAGCAGGAATGGGGCGAGACTGCGGCAGGGTTAGCAGGGCTCGCGAAAATAGGTGTCGAGCGCGTCGACGATCGCGCCGGCCAGGATGCGCTGGTGAGCGTCACTTTGCAGCCGTTCCGCATCCTGATCGTTGGAGAGGTACCCGAGCTCGACCAGCACCGAGGGAATGTCCGGCGCCTTGAGGACGCGGAAGTCGCCGAAGCGGTGCGGGCGGCTGATCAGCGGCGCAGCGCGATCAAGCTCCGGCAGCAGCGTCGCCGCCAGCACCGCCGAACAGTTCATCGTGTTCTGTTGAACCATCGAAATCAGCACCTTGGCCACCTCTTCGTCGTAGCCCTCGGAGAGATCGACGTCGGCAACGATGTCCGCCTTGTTCTCGCGTGCGGCGAGCTCGGCGGTCTCGACGTCCGACGCCTCGTCCGAGAGCGTGTAGACCGACGCACCGCGCACCCCGCGGTTGCTCAAGCGGTCGATGTGGATGGAGAGGAAGAGATCGGCGCCGGCGTCGCGGGCGATTTCGACCCGCCGATGCAGGCTGACCTTGTGGTCGCCATCGCGGGTCATCACGGCTCGATATCGGCCGGAGGCCTCGAGCGCCGCCCGCAACTCGCGCGAAAACGTCAACGCCAGCACCTTTTCCTGCAGACCGTTGGTTGCAATCGCGCCGGGATCGCGGCCGCCGTGACCGGCGTCGATCGCAATCAGATAGTGCACGCGCTTGGGCGCCGGCTTGAAGTGCGGCAGCGGCACGGGCTCTGCCGGGGCGGTCCGTCGTGCCTGCGTGGTTGGCTCCGAAAGGCGAGACGGATGGATGGTGGCCTGAAAGGCCGACTGCGATACCGGAACGAGATCCAGGATCAGCCGGTGGCCGGTCGGGGCATCCGCCTCCTGCTTCAGCAGCTCTGCCCGCCGCACGGCCAGCGGTTGATCGAGATCGAGCACGATGCGGGCAACGTCTGGCCGGAACTGACCGAAGCGTAACTGCGCCACGCCGCCGCGATCGATGGCTTGGGCTCGCTCCCCCACGCCCCAGCTCACCGCCGTCAGATCGATCACCACGCGGTCGGGATTCGCCAGGGAAAAGACTCTGAACTCCACCGGCTCGGTGAGGTCCACGAGCAGCCGGGTCATGTCGGCGTACTGGCCGACCCGAACGTCCGTGACCGCCGGCGCGGCCAACGCCCCGGCGGCGGCAACCGCCGTGAGCAAGCAACTGAGAGCCAGCAACGCTACCCGGCGCCGCCACATCACCTCATCGCACCGCGCTATACCGGAATCCCTCTCCCGTCATACTGGCTATTCTCGAGTCGCAGCAACGCCGGGCGCGACGCCGGTCGTGCTATTCTGATTGTGCCGGGGAGGAGCGACGACATGGCGCGAAACGGGTGTGCAACGCCAACACGGAAGACGCGCCGCTCGCGCGCCGAGACGCACGCCAGGCGCGAACTCGCCGCCTGCTATCGCATGTTCTACCGGCGCGGCATGGACGACCTGATCTACACCCACCTCTCGGTGCGGATTCCCGACAAGCGCGACCGCTACCTCTTCATCGGGTTCGGCCAGCTCTTCGACGAGGTGACCGCATCGAGCCTGATGACCGTGGACATCGAGGGCCAAAACGTCGGCAAGACACCGGGCGAGGTCAACCCGGCGGGCTGGGTGGTGCACCGGACCGTCTTCGAGGCGGTGCCGGAGGCCGAGAGCGTGATGCACCTCCACACCGTGCCGGGCGTCGCCGTCTCGGCGCAGAAGGACGGGCTGCTGCCGATCAACCAGTTCGCGATCACCCACGCCGGCCGGATCGCCTATCACGATTATGACGGCCCCGGCCTCCGGCCCGCCGAGCAGAAGACCCTGGTCCGCGACCTCGGCGACAAGCGGATGATGTTCCTGCGCAACCACGGCACGTTGACTTGGGGGCGCTCCATCGCCGAGGCGTTTACGCTGATGCACTACCTGGAGCGTACCTGCGAAATCCAGATCGCGGCCCAGGCGGGCGGGAAGCCAGTGCTGCCGCCGAAGCCGGTCATCGAGCGCACGGCCTCGGTCGGCCAGGGGACCGGCAACGTGGAATGGGCCAGGATCGGATTCGAGGCCCTGCTGCGCCGGCTGGACCGGGAGGACCCCTCCTACCGCCGGTAGCGTTGACGGCGGGTCACGCTATAGTGCTGCCATGGCTACGATACTGAAGACCACGGATACACAGAGTGCGGTCGACGAGCTCGGCGCGCTCCTGGGCGACCGATTCTCGACCTCACGCGCGGTGTGCGAGCATCACGCGACAGGCGAGACTTATCACGCGCCGCGCCCGCCGGATGCGGTGGCCTTCCCCGAGACGACGGAGGAGGTTGCCGAGATCGTCCGCATCTGCGCCGCTCACGGCGTGCCCATGGTCCCCTACGGGGTGGGCACCTCGGTGGAGGGCAACGTCTGCGCGCTGGAGGGCGGAGTCACCCTCGACATGGGGCGGATGAACAAGGTTCTCCGGGTAAGCCAGGAGGACCTCGACGTCACCGTCCAGGCCGGGGTCACGCGCAAGCAGCTCAACACTCACCTGCGCGATACCGGGCTCTTCTTCCCCATCGATCCGGGAGCGGACGCGACCCTTGGCGGCATGACCGCGACCCGTGCCTCCGGCACCAACGCCGTGCGCTACGGCACGCTCAAGGAGAACGTGCTGGGCCTCACCGTTGTGCTGCCCGACGGGCAGATCATCACGACCGGCGGGCGCGCCCGCAAGTCGGCGGCGGGCTACGACCTGACGAGGCTCTTCGTCGGCTCCGAGGGGACGCTTGGCGTGATGACTGAGATCACGCTCAAGCTCTACGGCATCCCCGAGGCGATCTCGGCGGCGGTGTGCTCCTTCCCCTCGCTGGAAGCGGCGGTCAACACGGTGATCCTGACCATCCAGTCGGGCATCCCCATCGCACGCGTGGAGCTGCTCGACGACATCCAGATGGACGCCTGCAACAAGTTCTCGAAGCTCGATTACGCGCCAAAGGACACGCTCTTCTTCGAGTTCCACGGCACCGAGCAGGGGGTCGCCGAGCAGGTGGAGCAGGTGCGCGAGATCGTCGAGGAATTCGGCGGCTCCGACTTCCGCTGGGCGACCAAGCCGGAAGACCGAAACGCGCTCTGGCAGGCGCGGCACGACGTCTATTACGCCTGCCTCGCGCTGCAGCCGGGCAAGAAGGGCTGGGCGACGGACGTCTGCGTGCCGATCTCGCGCCTCGCCGAATGCCTGATCGAGACCAAGGAGGAACTCGATGCCTCGCCCCTGCTCGCGCCGATCGTGGGTCACGTGGGGGACGGCAACTTCCACGTCTGCTTCCTGATCGACCCGGACGATCCGGCCGAGATGGCCGAAGCAAAGCGCCTCAATGAGCGCATGATCGACCGCGCGCTCGCGATGGGCGGCACCAGCACCGGCGAGCATGGCATCGGCTGCGGCAAGCTGAACTACCTGGAGGCTGAACACGGCGCCGGCGCGGTCGACCTGATGCGCACGATCAAGCGCACGGTCGACCCCCACAACCTGATGAATCCGGGGAAGGTGGTCGTCGTCTGATCGACCGCGGCCGGTCGGGCCGCGGTCAGCCTCACGCACCTCAAGAATCCAGCGAGCTATTCGCAGCCCGCTCTATTGGGCGGGGCTTGCCCTGGCCTCAATCAAGCAACGTGCGCGGCAGCCACATGGCGATCTCGGGGAACGAAATCACGAGCCCGAGCCCGATCAGCTGCAGGATCACGAAGGGGATGATGCCGCGGTAGATCTGTTGAATGCGCACTTCGGGCGGGGCCACGCCCTTCATGTAGAAGAGGGCGAAGCCGAAGGGTGGGGTCAGGAACGAGGTCTGCAGGTTGACCGCCATCAGGATCGAGAACCAGTAGACCACCTCGAGCTTGGGTACGTGGTCGCCGAAGTCGAGGCCCGCCAGGATCGGCGCGAACACCGGCAGCACGATCAGCGTGATCTCGATCCAGTCGAAGAAGAACCCCAGGAGGAAGGTCACGATCATCAGGATGAAGAGGATTCCCCAGGGGCCGACGCCGACGGAATAGACCACGTCCTCGATCAGCTGGTCGCCGCCGAGCGAGCGGAAGACGTAGGAGAACGCTGTCGCGCCGACGAAGATGAAGAAGAGCATGCCGTTGGTGAGCGCCGTGCGCTCGACCACGTCGCGCAGCATCTTCCAAGAGAACTTGCGGTTGATGAGCGCCAGCAGCACCGCACCGAAGGCGCCCACGCCCGCGGCCTCGGTCGGCGTCGCCCAGCCGAGGACGATCGAGCCCAGCACCAGCAGGATGAGGAAGACCGCCGGGATGAAGCCCCGCAGCAGCAGGATGATGAGCTCGCTCGTGCTCTTCGGCCCTATCTCCTTCGGCAGCGGCGGCGCGAGGTGCGGTTTGAAGCGGCAGAGCGTGAGGATGTAGATGAAGTAGAGGCCCGCCAGCATCAGGCCGGGGAACACCGCCGCGACGAAGAGCGTGCCGACCGAGCGGCCCAAGAGGTCCGCCATGATCACCAGCATGATGCTGGGCGGAATCAGGATGCCGAGCGTGCCTGACGAGGCGATCGTGCCGGTGGCGAGCTCCATGTTGTACTTGCGTTGCAGCATGACCGGCAGCGCCATCAGGCTGATCATCACCACCGAGGCACCGATGATGCCGGTGGTCGCGGCGAGGATCGTGCCCATCACCGTGACCGCAAGCGCGAGCCCGCCCGGAGTCCGCCTCAGCAGGATCTGGAGGCAATAGAGCAGGTCGGCGGCGACGCCGGATCGTTCCAGCATCGTGCCCATGAAGATGAACATGGGGATCGCCACCAGCACCAGATTGTCGCCGATGCCCCAGATGCGGAGCGGCAGGTTGAAGAATTGAATGACATGGAAGACGTCGAGCGCGGCACCGAGAAAGCCGAAGCCCAGCGCCACGCCGCCCAGGACGAACCCGACGGGAAAGCCCGAGAACAGCAGGATTGCCAGCGCTCCGAACATGAACGCCGGCAGGTAGTCCTCGATATAGAACATGCCCTACTGCTCCCGACCTGGGATGACCGGGTCGGGCCGTTCCGGCTCTTCCGCACCCTCATCGCTCAAGGCGCGACGGTGTTCGGGCGAGCCGAACAACTCGATGAACTTGCGCAGCAGGACAGCGATCGAAGCCAGGCCCAGGAGGAGCATTCCGGCCGGCAGGAAGGCCTTGATCGCCCAGCGGTAGGGCAGGCCGGTCGCGGAGTCCGAAGCCTCGCCCACGGCCCAGGAGCGTTCCACGAAATCGATCGCGAAATAGAAGACGATGGCGCAATAGGGAATGGCGAAGACCAGGCAGCCGATGAACTCGATCCAGCGCTGGGTCGTGGGGCTGAAGCGCTCGTGCACCAGGCTGATCCGCACGTGGGCGTTCTTCAGGTAGGCGAAGCCGAGGCAGAGCAGGAACAGCACCGCATGCAGGTGCCACTCGCCTTCCTGCAGCTTGGTCGAGCCCAGCACCAGGAAGCGGCGGGTGATGACGTCGAAGATGATGATGATCATCAGCGGTACCGAGATCCAGGCGCCGACGCGCCCGACCCAGGTCGCCACCGAATTGAGGACACCCTCAACTCTCAGGAGGTACCGCATGCAGTCCTTTACCGCCGCTCCACCGAGACAGTAGTGGACAATAGGGGAGCGCCGGAACGCGGTCTACACCGCTTCCGGCGCCCCTTGGCAAAGGAGAAGCCGCACGCCCTGGCGCGCGGCTTCAGTTCAGACCTAGTTCAGGTAACCGAGATCGTTCCAGACCGCGTACTCGGCGCGGAACGCCGTGTAGGACTCCCAGACCTTGGCGAAGTTCTCGTCACGCGCCGCGTCCTCGGCCGCGACCTCGTTCCACTTCTCCTCCAGCGTGTCCAGGATCTCCTGCGACCAGCGGTGGATCGTCACGCCCTTCTCCTGGAGCTCGGCCAGCGCCTTGCCCTGGATCGCCTCGCCTTCGGCCAGCCCTTCGCGGAAGGCATCGCCGCAGGCGACCTCGATCTGCGCCTTCTGGGTATCGCTCAGCGCATCCCAGGCGGCCCGGTTCAGGAGCAGCTCGAACACCGTCGACTGCTGGTGCCAGCCGGGGAAGTAGTAGTGCTTGGCGACCTGGTAGAAGCCCAGGTTGAGGTCGATCGCGGGCATCGAATACTCGGTGGCATCGATGGAACCGCGCTCCAGCGCGGGGAAGATATCGCCGCCCGCGATGAGCTGGGTGGAGACGCCGATCTTCTCCATCACCTTGGCGCCGAGTCCGAAGAAACGCATCTTCAGGCCGGCAAGGTCCTCGATGGAGTTGATTTCCTTGCGGAACCAGCCGGAGGCCTCGGGCGCGATGACGCCGCAGGGCAGCGACTTCAGGCCGTGCGGCTCGTAGATGGCATCCCACAGCTCGTAGCCGCCGCCGTAATAGATCCAGCCCATGTATTCGCCGGCCCTGGGCCCGAAGGGCACGGCCGCGAACATGGCGAGCGCGGGCTCCTTGCCGTACCAGTAACCGGGCGTGGACCAGCAGGCATCCACCGACCCGGCGGCCACGGCGTCGAAGCACTCTTTCGCCGGAATCAGCGCGTTCGGCTCGAAGAACTTGAGCTGGATGTTGCCGCCCGAGATGCGGTCCAGGCGGTCCACCATGCTCTTGCCGAGCGTGCCGAGCTGGGTCAGGTTGCTGGGGAACCAGCTCGCCATGTTCCAGCGCACGCGCTCGTCCTCGGCCTGGGCGAGACCTGCCGTAAGGATCGCCGCGCTCAACACGCCGGCGGCAAGGCCGGCCTTGATCGACTTGCCAACTTTCATTTGCGTGCTCCCTTTCATTGTTTCGCCACGCCCTGCTCGGGCGCATTGGCGATCTTCTGATTCCAGTCCCGGCATCCGCGGCCGGGGCAGCGGCTCCCTGTTGTGCGCCCTGGCGCCCGCCAAGGCGCCACGCTAGAACAGGCGCCGCAGCACGGCAAGCGCCTCGGGAGCGTACATTGACCTATGTCAATCGGGTCGCCGTGGTAACCGGCGGCGCCAGCGGCATCGGGCGCGAGGTTGCGCGCGCCTTGGCCGCGAATGGCGCGGCGGTCGCGGTCGCCGATATCAACCTGGAGGGCGCCGAAGAGGTCGCTGCGGCGCTCGCGAATGACGGTGCGAGGGCCGAGGCCATCGCCGTCGACGTGAGCCAGTCCGAGCAGGCCGACGCAATGATCGCCAGTGCGATAGAGGCGTTCGGCATGGTCGATATCCTGGTGCACAGCGCGGGCGTGGGCGTCGAGCGGAGCTTCCTCGACACCTCGCCGGAGGAATGGCAGCGCATCCTCGACATCGATCTTTCGGGCACCTTCTTCTGCGGGCAGGCCGCAGCGCGTCACATGGTCGAGCGCGGCTACGGCCGTATCGTCAATCTCGCGTCGACCGCAGGCGTGCGCGGCGGCACCGGGCGCGCGGCATACGGCACCGCCAAGGGCGGCGTCATCGCACTCACCAAGGTGATGGCGGTCGAGCTTGCCCCCCACGGCATTACCGTGAACGCGCTCGCGCCCGGCGCGATCGAAACCGAGCTCGTCGCGAAGATGCACTCGGCGGAGACCCGCACGGTCTACCGCGCCGGCATCCCGCTCGACCGCTACGGCACGCCGGAGGAGACGGCGGCTGCGGCCCTCTTCCTCGCCAGCGAGGAGGCCCGCTACGTGACCGGCGAGGTGCTCGCCGTCGACGGCGGCTTCCTCGCAGCCGGCGTCATGCACCGCCGGTAGCTCTACCTCTCCGGCTAAGGCGTGAGCCAGCCCTTGAGCGCAGCGCAGGCGCCCTCTACCTCTTCCGTGGCGCCGGCGTAGGAGAAGCGGACGAAGGCGCGGCCCCGCTCGGTGTCGAAGTCGATACCGGGGGTTGCGGCCACCCCGCACTCGGCCAGCATGCGCTGGCAGAACGCCTCGCTGTCGTCGGTGAGGCCCGAGACGTCGGCGTAGGCGTAGAAGGCGCCGTCGCAGGGCGCGAGCGCGCCGAAGCCGGCTGCCGGCAGCGCCTCCTGGACGATGCTGCGGTTGCGGGCGTAGCGCGCCACGTTGGCTTGCAGCTCGTCGCGACAGTCGAAGGCGGCGAGCGCCGCCCGCTGTGAGAGTGCCGGCGGCGAGATGAAGAGGTTCTGCGTGAGCCGCTCCACCGCCCTGGCAAGGTCCTCGGGCACCACCATCCAGCCGAGCCGCCAGCCGGTCATCGCGAAGTACTTGGAGAACCCGTTGATCACGACCGCGCTCTCGGAGGAGGCGGCGACGCTGGCTGCCGGCTCGCCATAGGTGATGCCGTGGTAGATCTCGTCCGAGACCACGCGGATTCCCTGGGTGTCGCAGTATGCCGCCACCGCTTCGAGCGTGGGTCTGGGCACCATGGTCCCGGTGGGGTTGGACGGGCTCGCGACGATCAGGCCCTGGATCGGCTGCTCCAGCGCCTCCAGCATCGCCACGGTCGGCTGAAAACGGGTCTCCGCCGTGGTCGGCAGCGGCACGGGCTCGAGCCCGAGCGCCTGCAGCGTGTTGCGGTAGGCCGGGTAGCCGGGATTGGCCAGCGCCACCCGGTCGCCCACGTCGAAGGCGGCGAGGAAGGCGAGAATGATCCCGGCCGAGCCCCCGGTCGTGACCACGATACGCTCGAGCGGCGGGGTGAAGCCGTAGCGCTCGTCATAGAACGCCGCGATACGCTCGCGCAGCGGCGTGACGCCGTGGGCCTCGGTGTAGCCGATCTTTGCGCCGGCCAAGGCCGCCTGGGCCGCATCGAGCACGGGCTGCGGCGCGCCAGAGCCCGGCTCCCCGGTCTCCATGTGGAAGACCTGCGCGCCCGTTGCCGCGCGCTCGGTCGCGGCCTTGAGGATTTCCATCGCGAAGAAGGGCGCGACCGCCGCGCGCCGTGATGCCGCCATCGCCGTGCCTTAGGGGTTGCCGTCCGCAGCAACACCCAATTTGCGGCTGTCGCTCGTGTGGTTGCAGCTCTCAGAATTTTGCGGCAACCCACCCGGGCAGTGGATCGCATTGACCCTTCCGACCGCTGGCACCTGAACAATCCGATAGCCAAGCTCAGTGAACGCCGACCGAGCTTCGGCGCCAATTGCTGGCTCGACGTCCAGCTGATCGGACGCGCCGCCCGCATGCACCCTAGGCACAGCCAACGCTGCGGCGAGCGGCTGATCGCGGTCGAGCAGTTCCAGCAGTACTGATGCCAGTGCGCTCGGCGCCGCCCTGCCCCCGCTGGCAGTCGCCGTCAGAAAGACTTGCTGGCTGTTCCGGTCGATCAGCATTGCCGACGCGAGCGGTGGAGCAAGATCGGGCTCCGGCGCAGCCGCGAGAACTATCCCCGTTTCCGGGGCGACCCGACCCGCACCGAATGGGCCGTTCATCGTGAGGCCGCACGCGACCGCCATGCCCCGCCGGTCGACAACCACGAAACTCGTTGTGGGCGCATCGCCGACTGGGGTGGCGAATCCCTGCTTCACCGCATCAGCCAGCAGTCGCAGACGCTTTTCTCCATCGGCCTCGCTGTACAGGCCATCGGCGCTGGCAAGGCCCCAGATTGCGGTGGCAACCGCGCCGCCGCTACCTGACATCGTGTGAAGCTCCTTACCATCGAAGGGCAAGAACACGGTGTCTCGCCAGCGCGCTTGGTATAGCCCCAGATCGGCGGTTTCGAGCGCCCCGCCGGCGTCGTGTACGGCCTCTTCGAGGAGGCGCGCAGTGCTCCCGGTGTAGAAATCGGCGGCACCGCTTTGCCGCAGACGGGCGATCAATGCGGCGAGGTCGCGTTGGATCAAGGTTTCGCCCCGGTCGATTGCCTGGCCCTCACCCCCGCTGAAGAGTGCCCGCGCGGCTGGATCGCGGAACAGCGTATCGATTTCAGTCGCGAGATCCTGCGCCAACACCCGCGATGCTGGATGACCATGGCGCGCCAACTGCTCGGCTGCGGCGAGGGTACGAGACCAGAGAAACCTGCCGAAACGGGTCTGCAGTGCGTCCATACCGCGCACCGTCCCCGGCACGGCGATCGCTGACCCACCGCCGGCTGGCGAAGCCACGCGTCTCGGCAAGAAGTCGAGCGCTTCGATGGTGTCTCCCCCTTGACCGGGCCTATAAACGAGGCATTGGCCACCGCCGCCGAGGCTGGCTACAGAAGGATAGGTCACGGCAAGCACGAAGGTCAGGGCCACTGCGGCGTCGGCTGCCGAGCCCCCTGTCGCCAGCATCTCCCGGGCCGCGATCACGGCCAGCGCCTCGTCCGCAACGATCGCGCTCGAAAACTTCGCGTCTTCACTGAGCTTGCTGGGAATTGGGGGTCCCCCCGCCTGGCATCCCGCGAGCGCTACAAGCGCCGCGATCACGAGGAGGACCGGCCATTGACGGAAACGTGCAAGCGGCATATCCAGACGTGAACCCCTTGGACTGTGAGCGTTGGTCATCCGTCTCGCACGCGCTGCGGCGCTCGCCTGCATAGCGTTCTCATTGATCCTGGCGGCAGCGGCGCCAGCGAGGCCACAGGGCATTTCGCTGATCCGCGACGCGGAGATCGAAGATACCATCCGGGCCTATGCCGCACCATTGCTGGAGGCTGCGGGCCTGGGCAAGGACGCGGTCCGGCTGCACATCGTCAACGACCCCAGCATCAACGCCTTCGTCGCCGGCGGGCCCAATCTATTCCTGAGCAGCGGCATGCTGAGCGCCGCCGAGGAGCCCGGCGAGATCAGCGGCGTGCTCGCGCACGAGATCGGCCATATCGCCGGTGGGCACTTAGTCCGCACGCGGGATGCGATGGAGGACGCATCCGCCGAGATGATCCTGGCGACGGTGTTGGCGGCCGGCGCCATCATCGCGGGCGAGGGCGAGGTCGGCAGCGCCATCTTGAGCGGCGGTCAGGCGCTCGCGCAGCAATCCTTCCTGCGCTACAGCCGCACGCAGGAGCAGAGCGCCGACCAGGCTGCCCTGCGCCTGCTTGAGCGCACCGGGCAGTCGGCTTCGGGCCTGCTCCGCATGTTCCAGCGGCTCGAGGAGCGGGAGCGGCTCGCTATCAGCGAGGTGAACAGCTACGCAAGCACTCACCCGCTCACGCGCGAGCGTATCCGCTTCATCCGCGACCACGTGGAGGGTGAAAACCGCGACGCAGGCGGCGCCCCGGACGCGCGCATCACCGCCCATCGCCGCATGGTGGCGAAGCTCAAGGGGTACCTCGACCCGCCGGCGGAAACGTTCCGTGCCTACCCGGACGAGGACCAGTCGACCGAAGCGCGCTACGCCCGCGCCATCGCCTACTACCAAATCCCCGACCTGGAACGCGCGCTTGCGGCGCTCGATGCCCTGCTGGCGGACCACCCGGACGACCCCTGGTTCCACGAACTCAAGGGACAGGTGCTCTTCGAGAACGGCCGTGTCAGAGAGGCGATCGCGCCCTACGAACGCGCGGTCGCACTCAAGGACGACGCCGGACTGCTGCGCCTCGGCCTCGCCCGCGCGCAGATCGAGACCGGCGATGCCGCGTTGCTCGCGAGCGCCATCGAGAACCTGGAAGCGGCGACCCGGTTGGAGCCGAAGGTGCCCCAGCACTGGTATCAGCTCGGCATCGCCCGCGGCCGCGCCGGCGAGCGCCCGGGCTCTTCCCTCGCGTTCGCCGAGGCGGCCTATCTACGGGGCGACGTGGAACGGGCGCACTATTATGCGACCCTCGCGGCAGAAAACCTGCCCCATGGCAGCGCGGGCTGGCTCAGGGCCGAAGACATCCTCAACGCCGCCAAGGTGGCCGCGCGAAAGAGGCGGTAAGCGCGGCTCTCTTTAGATGAGGCCGCCGAGCGGCGACGACGGGTCGGCGTAGCGCTTCTTCGCCATGCGGCCGGCGAGGTAGGCGAGCCGGCCCGCCTCCACCGCGTGGCGCATGGCATGCGCCATCAGCACCGGATCCCTGGCGCCGGCGATGGCGGTGTTCATCAGCACCCCGTCGCAGCCGAGCTCCATCGCCACGGCGGCGTCGGAGGCCGTGCCCACGCCGGCATCGACCAGCACGGGCACGCCGATGCGCTCGACGATGATGCGGATGCCGACCGGGTTCTGCACGCCGAGCCCGGAGCCGATGGGCGCCGCGAGCGGCATGATCGCGGCGCAGCCCATGTCTTCGAGCCGCTTGGCCATGATCGGGTCGTCGCTGCAGTAGACCATGACCTCGAAGCCGTCCTTGATCAGGATTTCGGCGGCGCGCAGCGTCTCCGGCATGTTGGGGTAGAGCGTCTCCTGATCGCCGAGCACCTCGAGCTTGACCAGGGACCAGCCGCCGGCCTCGCGGGCGAGCCTCAACGTGCGCACGGCGTCCTCGCCGGTGAAGCAGCCGGCGGTGTTGGGCAAATAGGTGTAGCGCTTGGGATCGACGTAATCGATCAGCATCGGCGTGTTCGGGTCTGTGACATTCACCCGGCGCACGGCGACCGTGATGATCTCGGCGCCGGAGGCATCCAGCGCGGCAGCGGTCTGTTCGAAGTCGCGATACTTGCCGGTACCGACGATCAGCCGCGAGCGGAAGCGGCGGCCCGCGACCTCCCAAGTGTCGTCGTCCGCCGCTGCCGGCGCGGGGTCGGCGCCGCCGCCGATGAAGTGCACGATCTCCAGCCGGTCGCCGGCGCCGACCGTGGTCTGGTCGTAGGCACTTCGGGGCACGATCTCGAGATTGCGCTCGACCGCGATCTTGCGCGGATCGAGACCGAGCCCGGTCACGATGCTGTGAACCGACTGGGGCTCCTCGAACTCGCGGAGCTCGCCGTTTATTTGCACCTGCATGGGTGGCGATCCGTGGGTATTCCGCGTGAATTGCCGCGCCGCCGCGGCCTCCATCGGAGTATTGGTGACGAGCCTGACGAATTCAACAGCGGACGGCGCCAGGAAACACGCGGATTGAAGCCCGAGTCCCGGCCGTGTTAGACCGGTCATGCGGGCGAGCATCACGACTCGGTGCGGCCATGACTCTCAATATCTTGATTTTGAACGGCCCCAACCTCAATATGCTGGGGTTGCGAGAACCTGAGATCTACGGGCACCAGACCCTGGACGACATTCGCGCGCTGTGCGAGAGCCACGCGGAGGCCCTTGGGCTCGCGCTCGATTTCAGGCAGAGCAATCACGAGGGCGAGCTGATCGACTGGATTCAGCAGGCGCCGAAGGCCCATGCCGGCATCATCCTCAATCCCGGCGGCTACACGCACACGTCGGTCGCCATCATGGACGCGCTGCGCGCCGTGGACCTGCCGGCCATCGAGCTGCATCTCTCCAACATCCACAGGCGCGAGCCCTTCCGCCGGCGCTCCTATGTGGCGCAGGCGGTGCAGGGCTCGATCTGCGGGTTCGGCGCGCAGGGCTACGTGCTCGCGCTCGACGGGATGCGCGCGCTCTTGAAGGAGGAGTGACGCGATGGCAGTGAAACCTGTGCCGGATCCCCGGCCAGAGGAGCCGGAGCCGATGTTCGGACCCGACGTCGAGTTGATTCGCGCGCTCGCGGCGGTGCTCGACGAGGCCGGGCTCACCGAGATCGAGATCGGCGAAGGCGCAAACCGCATCCGCATCGCGCGCCAGGCCACGGTGGCAGCAGCCCCCGCACCTGCGGTTGCCACGCGCCCGGCGCCGCTCGGCCCAGCGCCCGAGCAAGACGCGCCGGCCGCGCCGGTCGCCGACGATGCCTCACACCCCGGCGCGGTGACCTCGCCCCTCGTCGGTGTGGTCTACGTCGCGCCAGAGCCCGGCGGGCGCCCCTTCGTCACGGTCGGCGACGAGATCAGCGAGGGCGATACGCTCTTCATCGTCGAGGCCATGAAGACGATGAACCCCGTTCGCGCCCCCAGCGGCGGCCGGGTTGCCCGCGTTCTCGCCGAGAACGGCGCCCGGGTCGAGTATGGCGAGGTCTTGTTGATCCTCGAGTGAGACCGATGTTCGACAAGGTCCTGATCGCCAACCGGGGGGAGATCGCGGTCCGGATCATCCGTGCCTGCCGGGAGTTCGGGATCAAGACCGTCGCCGTTCACTCCACGGCGGATGCCGAGGCGATGCACGCGCGGCTTGCGGACGAATCGGTCTGCATCGGCCCGCCGACGCCGCGCGAGAGCTACCTCAACATCCCGGCGATCATCGCCGCCGGCGAGATCACCAACGCCAATGCCATCCACCCCGGCTACGGCTTCCTCTCCGAGAGCGCGGACTTCGCGACCATCGTGGAGGAGCACGGCTTCATCTTCATCGGCCCGAGCCCGTCGCACATTTCGCTGATGGGCGACAAGATCCGCGCCAAGCAGACCGCGACCGAGCTCGGCCTGCCGGTGGTGCCGGGCTCCGCCTCGGCGCTGGAGGACGCCGCGTCGTTCGCCGAGGCGGCGGACCAGATCGGCTATCCGGTCCTGATCAAGGCGGTGGCGGGTGGCGGCGGGCGCGGCATGAAACGGGTCGAGAGCCGCGAAGAGCTCGCGACGGCGGCGGCCACGGCGCGCGCTGAAGCCGAGTCCGCCTTCGGCAACGACGCGCTCTATCTGGAGAAGCTGGTCGCGGCACCGCGCCATATCGAGGTGCAGGTGCTGGCCGACCAGTTCGGCAACGCGGTGCACCTCGGCGAGCGCGACTGCTCCCTTCAGCGCCGCCACCAGAAGGTGCTGGAGGAGGCCCCATCACCAGCGCTCGATGCGCGCCAGCGCGAGGAGATCGGCAGCCGCGTCAGCACCGCGGTCCGCGAGCTCGGCTATCGCGGGGTCGGCACCCTGGAGTTCCTTTACGAGGACGGCGCCTTCTACTTCATGGAGATGAACACGCGCATCCAGGTGGAGCATCCGGTCACCGAGATGATCACCGGGATCGACCTCGTGCAGGAACAGATTCGGGTTGCCGCCGGGGAGCCCCTCGCCTTCGCCCAGGAGGACGTGCGCTTCGAAGGCCATTCCATCGAGTGCCGAATCACGGCCGAGGACCCCGATACCTTCCGTCCCTCGCCCGGCACCGTGAGCGGCTATCACACGCCGGGGGGGCCCGGCGTGCGCGTCGATTCCGCGCTCTATGACGGCTACCGGATTCCGCCCTACTACGACAGCCTGATCAGCAAGGTGATCGCCCAGGCCGGCAGCCGCGAGGCCTGCCTGATGCGGCTGCGACGGGCGCTGGAGGAGTACGTCATCCAGGGTGTCTCGACCACGATCCCGCTGCACCTGCGTTTGCTCGCCAGCCAAGCGTTTGCCGAGAGCGACTACGACATCCACTGGTTCGAGCGCTTTGTGACGGAGACCGGCGCCGGCAACAGCGCCTAGCGCGGACACCATGTCGACGGTCGAGCTCACGCCGGCGCTGATACTCAGGGCCTACAGCTGCGGGCTCTTCCCCATGGCGGAGAGCAAGGCGGAGCGGGACGTCTTCTGGGTCGATCCCGAGACGCGCGGGGTCATCCCGCTCGACGGCTTCCACGTGCCGCGCAGGCTCGCGCGCACGGTGCGCGCCGGGCGTTTCCGCATCACCGTGAACCGCGACTTTCCCCGCGTCGTGCGCGGCTGCGCGCGCCGTACCGGGCGCCGGCCGGAATCCTGGATCAACGGGCCGATCTTCGAGGCCTACTGCGCGCTGCACCGGCAGGGGTACGCCCACAGCGTGGAGGCCTGGCAGGACGGCACGCTGGCCGGCGGCCTCTACGGCGTCTCGCTTGGTGCCGCGTTCTTCGGCGAGAGCATGTTCAGCACCGAGCGGGACGCCAGCAAGGTCGCGCTGGTGCATTTGGTCGCCCGCCTCCGGGCCGGCGGCTTCACGTTGCTCGACACGCAGTTCGTCACCTCGCACCTCACCCGCTTCGGCGCGGTGGAAATGCCGCGGGCGCGCTATCTCTCGCAGCTCTCGGACGCGCTCACGCAGCCCGCGACCTTCTATCCGGCGGGATTCTCCGACGCGGCGCTGTCGGCCTCAGGCGAGGCCTCGGTGCAGGCGAGCACCCAGATGTCGTAGACCGGATGCTCCAGCGCCGCGAGGCCGGGTGTCGACGAAAACATCCAGCCAGTGTAGAGGCGCGTCGCGCGGCCCGAGTGATCGAGCTCGTCGATTTCGAGGAAGGCGGCGTTCTCCGGCGGCTCCTCGGGCGGCGCGGCGTGACAGGTGCGGACGACGATCTGGAGCGTCCCGAAGCGGACCGCCCGGTCGAGCGGCGCCTCCAGCTCGGAGGTGCGGGCCACCACCTTGTCCAATGCCTGGAGCACGGCAAGACGGCGCTCGGCCGCGGCGGCACCGATGCTGTCGGCGAGGGTCGCCGCGAGTGCAGCGGCTGCGGCCAGCGAAAGGAGACTTGGCCTCACCTACTCCCCGCCGAAGGCGAATTGGCCGATCAGCTCCTCGAGCAGAAGCGAAGACTGCGTGTACGAAATACGGCCGCCGTCCTTGATAAGCGTCTCCTCGGCGCCCGGCTGCAGGTCGATGAACTTGCTGCCCAGCAGGCCGTCGCTCACGACCGCCGCCGTGGAATCCGTCGGCAGCTTGACCCTCTCGTCGATGCTCATGCGGAGCACGGCGCGGAAGGTCTCTGGCTCAAGCTCCCGGTCGATCACCGTCCCCACCTTGATACCGCCGATGCGCACATCGGAACCGTTGCTGATGCCGTCGACCCGGTTGAACGCCGCGCTTACCTCGTAGCCGCTCACCGTGGCGACGCCGCTCTTGGTATAGGCGAAGACGATGAAGCCGATGGCCACCGCCAGCACCACGGCGCCCATCAGGGTCTCGACAAGACTTCTGGACATGGCGATCTCCTTCCCAGCCTCCGGGATGAGGATTGCGGCCCCGCCTCGCCCAGACGAAGCGGCGTCGAGTCGCATTTTGCCACAGCGCGCCCGGCTTGGGGTAAGGGCAAAGCAGAGAGCTAACCCACGACCTCGCCTTCGACCATGGCGATCGCCTCGATCTCGATTTCGAGCTCGGGCAGCGCCAGCGACGTGATCTCGACGATGGTGTCCGCCGGGTAGGGCGGCGTGAAGAACTTTTCTCGCAGGCCGACGATCTTGCCGAAGTTGCCCATGTCCTTCAGGAAAATGGTCACCTTGACGATCTTCGCGAGGCTGGAGCCACCGGCCTCCAGCACCGCCGCCAGGTTCTTGAAGGTCTGCTCGGCCTGCGCGTCGAAATTGCCGACGCCGACGATGGTGCCGTCGAGGGCGATGGCGGTCTGGCCGGAGACGAAGATCAGGTCGCCGACGCGGTAGGCCTGCGCCAGCCTGAAAGGCTCGTAGGGATCGGGGTCGGTCTTGATGCGCATCGCGTTCTCGGCCATCGGTCTCCTCCCTCATTCGGTTCGTGACACGGCAGTCTCGCCCAGCGCGCCGCGGGATGGTAGGACGCGCGCACACGGCGGCAGCCGCACCAGCGGGAGACATGCGAAATGAGCGACACGGTGCTGATCGAGCGGGCGGATGGCATCGCCCGGGTAACCCTCAACCGGCCGGAGGTGCTGAACGCCCTCAACGACGAGCTTTGCGAAGCCCTGGTCGAAGCCCTCGCAGAGGTCGAACGCGAGCCCGAGACCCGCGTCATGGTGCTGCAGGGTGCCGGCGGCTACTTCATGGCGGGCGGCGACCTTCAGTCCTTCTACGGCCTGCTCGAGCGGACGCCGGACGAGCGCCGGCGGCATTTCGAGACGATGATCGACCGGGTTCACGCGATCATCCGGATCATGCGGCGGATGCCGCAGCCGGTGATCGCTAAGATCGACGGCGCAGCCGGCGGCTTCGGCCTGAGCCTGGTGCTCGCGTGTGACCTCGCGATCAGTGCCGCCGACAGCATCTTCACGATGGCCTATTGCCGCATCGGCACCAGCCCCGATGGCTCGTCGACCTGGTTCCTGCCGCGCACGGTAGGCGCGAAGAAGGCGATGGAGCTCGCTCTGCTCGGCGATCGCTTCGGCGCGCGCGAGGCCGAGCGGCTCGGCATCGTCAACCGCGTCGTCTCGCCCAACCGGCTGGAGGAGGAGACCGAGGCAATGGCCCGCCGCCTTGCCGCCGGCCCCGCCCGCGCGCTGGCCAACACCAAGCGGCTGCTCAGAGACTCGGGCCATGCCTCCCTTGAGGAACAACTTCAGGCGGAGGCCGAGATGTTTGCGGACTGCGCGGCGAGCGCGGATTTCGCCGAAGGGGTCGCGGCCTTCGTCGAGAAGCGCAGGCCAGCCTTCACCGGCCGCTGAACAATGGGCGGGCGCCTCGCAGGGAAGACCGCGCTGATCACCGCGGCGGGACAAGGCATCGGCCATGCCACGGCCGTCGCGTTTCAGAAGGAAGGCGCGCGGCTCTGGGCGACCGATCTCGACGAAAGCAAGCTCGCAGGCCTAGCCACGCTGGAGGGCGTCACCTGCCGGGTGCTCGATGTGCGCGATGACGGCGCCGTGGCCGCCGCGGCGGAAGAGATCGGCGCGCTCGACGTGCTCTTCAACTGCGCGGGCCGCGTGCCCCACGGCACGCTGCTCGACTGCGAGCCGGCAGACTGGGAGGAAACCCTCAGCCTCAACGTCACCGCCACGTACCGGATGATCCGCGCCTTCCTGCCGGCCATGCTGGCGGCGGATGGCGGCTCGATCATAAACATGGCGTCGGTGGTCTCCTCGGTGAAGGCCGCGCCCGACCGCTGCGCCTACGGCGCCAGCAAGGCCGCGGTCATCGGCCTCACCAAGTCGGTTGCGCTGGACTACGCCACGCAGGGCATCCGCTGCAACGCGGTCTGCCCCGGTGCGGTCGACACCCCTTCCCTCGACGAGCGCTTCAACGCCCGCCCCGATCCGGACGCGGCGCGCAAGGCCTTCGTCGCGCGCCATCCGCTGGGGCGGATAGGATCGCCCACGGAGATCGCGGCGCTCTGCGTCTATCTCGGCTCGGACGAGTCGGCCTTCACCACCGGGCAGGCGATGGTGATCGACGGCGCCTGGGGGCTGTAGGAGTTTTGTCGGTCGCGGCCTGTCGCGAGTCCGTCAGGAAGGGACTCGCTCCAAGTCCGCTCAGCCCTCGGCTTGGCCCCTGTTTCCGGTGAGAGCGGCCATCATGTTGTCTATCAGGCGCATGCCGATGTTGTCGTCGAGGGAAAGGATCGATTCCGGGTGGAACTGGACGGCCGCGATCGGCCTCGCCTTGTGCTCCAGCGCCATGACGACGCCGTCGTCGGTCTCGGCGGTGACCCTGAGCAGGTCCTCGGGGAGCGACACGCGCGCGGCGTAGAGCGAGTGATAGCGGCCGACGCGGAAACGCTCCGGCAGCCCTTGAAAG
Source organism: Alphaproteobacteria bacterium (assembly GCA_965207055.1). Taxonomy (GTDB): domain Bacteria; phylum Pseudomonadota; class Alphaproteobacteria; order UBA828; family UBA828; genus WTGU01. The sequence goes on from CBDBLP010000003.1 coordinate 1,174,697, forward strand.
AGCACGCTGTCCCTCACCGTGACGTCCGACGGCTTGCCGTGAACCGGCTCGTCGAGCTGGCCGAGCTGCCCGCCGAAATACTCGGCCACGGCCTGGAGGCCCAGGCAGACGCCAAAAAGCGGCACGCCCTTCGCCAGCACCAACTCGATGGTCTCGGCGGTGCCGAAATCGGTGGGCCGGCCGGGGCCGGGCGAGAGCACGACCAGATCGGGCGTGTCCTCCTGCAGCATCCGGCGCGCGGGCTCGGGCCGGAGCGTCTCGACCTCGGCGCCGGTCTGACGCAGGTAGTTGGCGAGCGTGTGGACGAAGGAATCCTCGTGGTCGACCAGGAGCACGCGCCTGGCAGGCCCCAACTGGGCTGAGGTCGCGCGATCCGGTGTGGGCGCCGCCTCCGCCCGCACCGCAGCGAAGAGCGCCGACGCCTTGAGCCGGCACTCCTCGTCCTCGGCCTCCGGATCGCTGTCGTAGAGCAGGGTAGCGCCGGCCCTGATCTCGGCGATGCCGTCCTTCATGCGGACGGTGCGGAGCGTGAGCCCGGTGTTCATCGCCCCGTCGAAGCCGATGCGGCCGATGGCGCCGCCGTACCAGCGGCGCGCCGAGCGTTCGTTCGCCTCGATGAAGCGGATCGCCCAGTGCTTGGGCGCGCCGGTTACCGTCACCGCCCAGGTGTGGCTGAGGAAGGCGTCGAGCGCGTCGAATTCGGGCCGGAGGATGCCCTCCACGTGATCGACCGTGTGGATCAGGCGCGAGTAGAGCTCCACCTGGCGCCGCCCGATCACCCGCACCGAGCCCGGCTCGCAGATGCGCGACTTGTCGTTGCGGTCGACGTCGGTGCACATGGTGAGCTCGGCCTCGTCCTTGGCCGAGTTGAGCAGCTTCGCGATCTGGGCGGCGTCGCCGAGGGCGTCCTTGCCGCGCGCGATGGTGCCGGAGATCGGGCAGGTCTCGACCCGGCGGCCCTCGACGCGGACGTACATCTCGGGCGAGGCCGCGACCAGGAACTCGCCGGCACCGAGGTTCATCAGCGCGCAGTAGGGCGCAGGGTTGAGGGTGCGCAGCCGGTCGAACACCGCAGAGGGCGCGTCGGCGCAGCTCTCGCTGAACTGCTGGCTCAGCACCACCTCGAAGAGGTCGCCCCGGCGGAACGCATCCTTCGCGCGATCCACCGCCGCCGGATACTGGCCCGGCTCGTGGTCGTTCTCGGGCGGTTCGTCGGCTGGGGGCGCGAGCGCGTAGGCGTCTTCCCTCGGGTCGCGCGCCATGTCGCGTGTGTCGCCGGTGGGCGTGACGAAATCGTAGCGGTGCCGCACCGCCCGGTCCGACACGTGATCGACCACCAGGATCTCGTCGGGCACGAAGAGCACCAGGTCGCGCTGGTCGGGCGGGCGCTCGAGCTTGAGCTCCACCGGCTCGAACTGGTGGGCGAGGTCGTAGCCGAAGGCGCCGTAGAGGCCGAAATGCTGGTCTTCGTCGTTGCCGAAGAGCTCGATCACCGCGCGCAGCAGGCTGAAGATCGAGGGCTGCCGGCTGCGCTGCTCCTCGGGCAGGATTTCCACCGGCGGGTGGATTTGCCCGCACACGCGATCGCCGTCGGCTTCCAGCGAGGCGACGGCGGCGAGCGGCTCGATGGCGGCGCGGATGGGCTCCAGCAGCACCCGGCCTCGGGGCTCCAGCGCCGCGACCTCGAAGTCGCGCCCGCGGCAGGTGATGGCGAGCGGCGGGGCGGCGAAGCCCAGGTCCCAGCGCGTGTAACGTCCGGGGAATTCGAAGCAGGAGGACATGAAGACGCCTGGATAGCGGTCCAGACGCTCGACCAGAGCCGCGGCCGCAGGGCCGACCGCCGTCTCGCGGTCGTTGCGGTAAATGGTGATGCCGCCGCGGGTGCGGTAGCGGCGGGCGTTGGCGGCGGGTTCGCTCATCGCGCCCTTATCCCACCTGCCGAGAGGGCCAACAACCCCGGCTGGCTGGCACTACGAAGGGAATCCGAACTCTCCGGACTGTCGGCTGAGAAGGATCGTTCCTCACACTATGTCCGAACACCTCCGAACCCGGCCCCAAACAACCGGAATAGACTTGTGCCGGCTCTCCGATGCTCCTACGTTAACGATTGACAGCTTGGGCACTTCGGCGATACGACAGCTTCCTCCCATCTCTCCCAGAGCCACCGAGGGCACAGAGCGGAACTACTGATGAGCCAGTACTTGCCATATTCTGGCACTCATTCGATTCAAGAAGCGGTCGTTGCGGTTCATTTCCGGGGCAGAGTAACCCCGGAAGAGGTAGGATACGCTAGGGACAGCGCAAAGGCCGAGCTCGAAGGTGATCTTCCGCGACTAAATGAACACCATCAAGTACAGGAAATCAAGATAGAGCAGGGACAGCTCTCTCATGTTTCTGGAGAACCTCGGCTTGTCGGATTTGAACTTTCAAAAGTGCAGCCGGATGCTAAGCCGGCCCGAGTGTTGCGCTTATTAGAAAATATGATAACTGTCAATTTTCTGCAGTATAGCGACTGGGAAACGACTCTATGTGATAGTCTCGAGTACGCTAAAGTATTGTTGCGCGCTGTCAGACTTACAACAAATCCAGTTAACGCGTTCAGCTTACGGTATATTGATCGGTACACTTACGCTGGCTCATCGAATGAACCTAACGCTGAACTCCTTCTTCAGAAAGGAACTGACTACCTGACACCATCGTGTTTCGGCGTAGGTCCGTTGTGGCATTGCCATTCTGGCTGGTTTGAGACACTCAATAGTGCTGATCAAATCCTTAATCAGCTCAATGTTGGGAGTACGATAGTTGACCAAGTTTCGACTGTTACTATTGACCACAATGCAATCTGCCAATTGAATGTACCTCGACAATCAATTGAGGCTCTCTTCGAGCCGCCCTCGGGCAAAGGTGCTGGAATTGAACGCGTGCTAGACCACCTTCACGACAAGAATGGGGATATATTGAGGAACATGATTGTGCACGAAATGTTGGAGAGAATTGGGCTCTAGGCATGACTGTCCATAATTCGGAGTTGAGTTACCAGACCTCCATGATTGGAGCACTACCTTACGACATGAACGTTGAGCAAATTGGCCGCGCGAAGTGGCCTCTAATGACAGATATGGAGGATTATTCGGTTGATTTGTTTGGGGAGAAGCTCATTCAAATCTCCGCCGTTCCACCTATGGCGAAAATGACGATTGCGCCGTCAACGCTTTCGACAGTTCATAAATTGATAGTGAAGCTAAAGGCACTTCAGAATATGCCCGACAGCGAGAAATGGCCTGAATCCACTTGGCCTATCGCTCAGGCTTTCGACGACGCTAATCTGTTTATTCGTCGCTCAACTTTGAGCTCGATTCCGACACCTGAGATTAAATTGGCAGATGATGGCGAGATTAATTTTTTATGGACTGGAACCAGGGTTCATGTTGATCTGGGCTTTTATGGTACCGGCACATTTAGCTATTTTGCTCGCGGAAAAGATGGACGAAGGCTCCACGGAGAATGTGTATCCGCATTAGAGGGCTTGCCGCAGGAAATAGTGGCGCTGTTTGCGGCTTAGTTTAACTTTGACAGGCTTTTCTCCCCATCTAGACGAATGTTCTAGCGCTGCCCCGGACATTTCACCCGGAGTTGTCGAGGATTCAGAAGTGCTTCTTCGCGAGATGTTTAACCCCCATCACGTGGAGAATGGGAAAGTACTTGAAACAGCTGTATCTCTGAGTGATTTGTTATCACGAGGATTTTCTGTTCATCGAATTATGTACGTGACTCGGGAGTTCGTCAAAGAGTCAATGACGGAACGCTTTTCAAGACCGAGACGGGGACCAACCTGGAAAGATGAGGGGGTGGCGAGACTAGAAGCTGCCGCAGTTCGCCGACTTCGAGTGGATGACCAACAGGCCCTAGTAGTGATTGATACGGCGGACCCTAGCAATCGGGGACACGCCAGCATATATGCCAAAGCACCGGACAAAGGCAAAGCTCATGCGCGCGAGCTGCGGTTTCTATTGCTGCCACTCTTGCAAGAAAGAGTGTCGGTAGATCAAGCGTTTGAGTAGCTGCTCAAATGGGTTGTATCGTCCGCCCTCACGCGCGGCGCAGCTCCACGACTGACTCGTAGAGCGCACGCCCGTTGGCCTTGCCGGCGCGGACGCTGGACTCGACGATGCTGCTGCCGACACGGGTCTCCCGGGGGACGTGGATGTCCGCCACGTGGAAGCCGCGGGAGGCCGCGATGGCGGCGAGGAAGCGGTCGGTCGGGATCGGCACCCCCTGCAGGATGGAGTTGCCGATCACTGCCAAAGCGGTCGCACCGGGCCGCAGGCACCAAGCCGAGCCGTCGAGGAAACGGGCACAGTCGTTGAAATACTGGGCCGCGTAGTTGGCCCAGCCGTTGCCGCCGTAGACGCCCTTGTCGGGGTTGCGCTGCCTGACAGCGTCAATCGCTTCCCTGATCTCGCGGTCGTCGATGGACGGGTCGAGATCGATGTGCTCCTCGTCGCGGGCGTTCTGCCAATAGGTGCCGAAATTGAGCGTCTCCAGGCGCTTCAGGTCGCGCGGAGAGCAACAGAACCCCAGCCAGTAGAGATGTGGACGGGTGTTGCGGTTGTAGTGGTAGTTGTTGAGGTAGGGCGGTGAGGTCACCAGGAGGTCCACGGTCGCCTCGTCCAGAGCGGTGTAGCCCTCGAAGAAGGATTTTTCGAGCACTTGCCCGTCGTCCCGCTCAGGGTTAGCGCGCGTGTCACGATACCAGGCGATATCGTCCGCCATCTGGCGGAGCTTCGCCGCGATGACGCCGGCCACGTCGTCGTCCTCGACCTCAGGTCGCCCGACGGAGGCCTTGCGTCCCAGGCTCGGCTCTTAGGAGTAGTTGGAATAGCCCACCATGGTCGCCGCGAAGGCGAGGCGGAAGAGAGTGGCGATGGGCGCCTCCAGCGTCTCCATGAAATCGAACGCCAGCAGCACCTTGCGCTCGACCGCCGGGCTGTAGAAGGGCGCCCGCGTGCGAAACGCTGCGGGAGGCGATGCCTTGGGCGCGCAGCCCTTGCGCTCACCTTCATCCATGAATGCGACGAAATCTGCGGCGGCTGCGCTGAACCGCGCAGGCCCCAGCCGATGCGCCCCTAGCTTCGCCCGCGCGGCGAATGCGGCATAGGGATTGATCTCGAACCCGATGGCCGCGTGGCCGGCGATATCGGCCTCGATCAGCGTCGTGCCGACGCCCGCGAAAGGGTCCAGCACGACACCCGGCTCCGGCAGGTGACGGGTCAGGGCGTCCTGGACGAATTGCCGCGAAAAACCCGCGATCCAGGGAACCCACCGGTGCACCGGCGTCTCCCGATTGGCCATGAAGGCGGGATCGCGGAAGGCCCCGCGGCCCTCCTCCCGGCCGGCAGAGGCGGTCACCGGCCTTGGCAGCACGCCGCCCCGCCGGCGGTCAGGGGGTCAGGATGGTCGAGCCCGTGGTCTTGCGGCCCTCCAGGTCGCGGTGCGCCTGGGCGGCGTCCGCCAGCGGGTAGGTCTGGTGGATCTCGATCTTGACCGCGCCCGAACGCACGACGTCGAAGAGCGCGCCGGCCGATGCCTCGAGCTCCGGCCGCGTCGCGTTGTAGCCGAAGAGGGTGGGCCGCGTGATGTAGGCGCTCTTGGGCGCGAGCCGGGCCAGGTTGAAGTCGGTGATCGGGCCGGAGGCGTTGCCGAAGCTCGCGAGCGTGCCCAGCCGTGCGAGGCTGTTGAGCGAGCCCTCCACCGTATCGGCGCCGATGGAATCGTAGACCACCGGCACGCCTTGGCCGTCGGTGATCTCCATCACCCGCGCGGCGAAATCCTCGGTCCGGTAGTTGACCGGGTGGTCGCAGCCGTGGGCGCGGGCGAGCTCGGCCTTCTCCTCGGAGCCCACGGTGCCGATCACGCTCACGCCCAGGTGCTTGAGCCACTGGCACTGGATCAGCCCAACCCCGCCGGCGGCGGCGTGGACCAGCACGGTCTCGCCCGCCTTCACCGGGTAGGTGCGACGGATCAGGTATTCGACGGTCATGCCCTGCAGCATCATCGCCGCGCCCTGCTCGAAGCTGATGTCGGCGGGGAGCTCAACCAGCGAGCCTGCCGGCATCACGCGGGCCTCGGAATAGCCGCCGGGCGGCGGCGGGCTCGCGTAGGCAACGCGCATGCCGGCCGCGACATCGGTGACGCCCTCCCCTACCGCCTCGACCACGCCCGCGCCTTCCATGCCGATGGTCCAGGGCAGCGAGGGCACCGGGTAGAGGCCGGTGCGGTGATAGACGTCGATGTAGTTGAGGCCGATCGCCTCGTGGCGCACCAGCGCCTCGCTGGGGCCGGGATCCGGTAGCGCCACATCCTCGTAATGCAGCACCTCGGGCCCGCCGGCCTCGTGCATCCGCACAGCCTTGACCATGTGTCTCCCTTTCCTGTCGGGGGCGCCCGCCCGGCCGCGCTCGGCCTAGACCGGAAGCTGCGGCGGCAACGCGCCTTCCAATGCGAGAAGCTGGCGCTTGGTATCACAGCCGGCGCCGCCGGAGAACCCGCCGAGCGCGCCGCCGACGCCGACGACCCGGTGACAGGGGATGATCAGCGGAATCGGATTGGCCCCGCAGGCGCCGCCCACGGCGCGGGGCGCGCTGTCGAGATCACGGGCGAGGTCGCCGTAGCTCCGGGTCTGGCCATAGGGGATCGCCTGCATCGCCGCCCAGACCCGGCGGCGGAAGGCCGTGCCCTGTGGCACCAGTGGCAGGTCGAAGGCGCGGAGCGTGCCGGCGAAGTACTCGGTGAGCTGGCGCGCGGCCTCGGCGAGCAGGCCGTCGTTGGGGCGGGGGCCACCGCCGGGGCCAAAATCGACGGCGGTGATCGCGCCCTCGGCGGCCATGATCGTGAGCGGGCCGACCGGGCTTTCGATGGTGCAGCGGGCGGCGGTCATCCGCCTCAGCCCTCGGCCGGCGCCCGGGCGTTGTCGAGGGCGGCGCGCAGCACGTCCGGCGTGGTCACCGGCAGCGAGCAGACCGGGCCCGCGCAGACGTAGGCCGTGGCCTGCCCCTCCTGCTGGCCCTTGCCGAAGGCGGGGTGGCCGAGCGGCAGCGTGGCACTTGGCTCCAGCACGGTCAGCATCCGGTTGGGCAGGCTGGTTGCGTAGACGGCATCGACGAGACCCTGGGTCCCCTCGTCGGCACGCGCGCCGCAGACCACCACCTGCACCGCGCGGCGCAGAACCTCGCTGTTGTTGGCGAGGGTGGAGAGCGGCGAGAAGTTGCGCTCAAGCTCGCCGGAGAACGCTTTCACCAGCGCCTCGGCGCGGTCGCGATAGGCCGTCTCGCCGGTGAGATGGTGGAGGCGCGCGAGCACGCCCACCATGGTGCCGTTGCCGGCGGGCGTGGCGGCGTCGTGGGCGGTTTTGGTGCGGCTGATGCTCGCCTCGCCGTCGTCCGGCGCGTAGAAGTAGCCGCCCTCGTCGGCATCCCAGTAGTGCGCATCGAGCACCGCGACCCAGCCGCGCGCCTTCTCGACGTAAGACGCCTCGCCCGTCGCCTCGGCCAGCATCAGCGCCGCCCGCGACATCTCGGCGTAGTCGTCGAGGAACTCGATATCCTTGGAGCGACCATGGCGGGCGGCGTGGCGAAGCCGCTCGCCGGCCGCCATGGGGCCCGCGACATACTCGAAGGCCTCGCGGGCCGCATCGAGCCACGCCTGCTCGCCGAAGACCATGGCGGCGTTGGCAAGGGCTGCGATCATCAGGCCGTTCCAGTCGGCCAGCACCTTGTCGTCCCAGCCGGGGCGCTCGCGGCCTGCGCGGCGCTTCAGGAGGATGGTGCGCATGCCGGCGAGACGGGCTTCGTCCGGCGTCCCCTCGGTACCGGGCGGCAGGAGGCGGTTGAGGATCGTCTTCCCCTCCCAGTTACCGCCTTGGGTGACGTCGTAGACGGCCTTGAAATAGGCCGCGTCGGCTCCGAGGAGTTCGTCGATCTCGGCCTCGTGCCAGACGTAGAACTTGCCTTCCTCGCCCTCGGAATCCGCGTCGAGCGCGCTTGCGAACGCGCCCTCGCCGGTGCGCATCTCGCGCAGCACCCAGGCCACGGTCTCGGCCGCGCGGGCGGCGAAGAGGGGCTCGCCGGTCTCCTGCCAGACATGGCAAAGCAGGTCGAGAAGCTGGGCGTTGTCGTAGAGCATCTTCTCGAAGTGGGGCGCGAGCCAGCGCTCGTCGGTGGAGTAGCGCGCGAAGCCGCCGCCCAGGTGGTCGTAGATGCCGCCCTGGCACATGCGCTCCATGGAGAGCACCACGGCGGTCTTCATCAGCTGCGAGCCGGTGCGCAGGTAGCTGCGCCAGAGCAGCTCCAACATGGAACATTGCGGGAACTTCGGCGCGCCGCCGATGCCGCCGTGGCGGCCATCGACCTCACGCAGCAGCGAGCGCGCCATGTTCTCAGTTTGTGCCTCGGTCACGGCCTCGCCGGGCGTGCTGCGGGCGAGTCCTTGGAGCGCTTCGACCAGCGCCGTTCTGTTTTTGTCCACCTTTTCGCGGTCGTTGCGGTAGGTCTGCTCGATCAGGCTCAGCACGTCCTTGAAGCCGGGGCGGCCGAAGCGGGGCTCGAGTGGGAAGTAGGTGCCGCCCCAGAAGGGCTCGGCATCGGGCGTGAGGAACATGGTGAGCGGCCAGCCCCCCTGCTGGCCCATGAGCGCGAGCGCGCGCTGGTAGATGGTGTCGAGGTCGGGGCGCTCTTCGCGGTCCACCTTGATGTTGACGAAGAGGCGGTTCATCAGCCGGGCCGTCTCTTCGTCCTCGAAGCTCTCGTGGGCCATGACATGGCACCAGTGGCAGGCGGAATAGCCGACCGAGAGCAGGATCGGCTTGTCGTTCGCCTTCGCCTCGGCCAGCGCCTCCGGCCCCCAGGGGCGCCAGTGGACGGGGTTGTCCTGGTGTTGCAGGAGATAGGGGCTGGTCTCCGCGCCGAGCTGGTTCTCGCTCATGGCCCTTCCCGTCTGGTTCGGACCGCGCGGCAGGGAGCGGCCTTGGGTTTGAGCATAGGGTGCCGGGGCTCAAGCCGCCAGTAGGGCGGTTGGTCATCTCCGTTAGAGCGCCCGGAACGCGCCGGATGTGGGAAAGACCCTTGATCTGAAGGGCAATGCTGCAAGAGCGTAGACGATGGTCCCGTTGACCCGTAGGCTATGCAACAAAAGCATGCCGTATGGTCGGGGAGGAATGGCAATGAGACTCGGAACAGGACTCACATCGTTCGCTTGCTTGCTAGCCTTACTGATAGCGGGCCTTGATCTCGCTGGCAGCGGTGCCCTCGCAGGCGACGGAAAGAAATGGACTGCCGAGGATTATCGCACGCGCGCGGTGGACCACACGTTCTTCTCCGTCGTCGGCAAGGGTGACAGCAAGCAAAAGGCTCTCTTCTACTATCATCCGGATGGAACAGCTCTCTCCAAGGTGTGGGGAAAGGGCTGGAAGAGCCGAGCCGCGGGGACATGGAAAATCAAGGGCGACCGGATATGCACCAAGTACGAGCACAAGGCATGGGGCGGCGCTTGCCATGAGTTTTTCGACAGAAGCGAAAATACGGTCATCACCAAGGTTGGCAGCGGCACCGATAAGGAAAAGACGTTCTTGCTCAAGATCGTCGGCAAAGGAAACGTGAAGAATCTTGAGTAAACGCCTGGCGCTTGCGGGAGCATCCGGGATGCTCCGGATGCGGCATGGGACGTTGGTCCGTGGGACGATGCAACAGGCGCGTCGACTGTTGCCCCGATGATCCGCAAGCTATGCAATAATTGCATGTCATGTGGTCAGGGAGGACGAGCAATGAAACTTGGAACGAGAATCCTGTCGTTGGCTTGCGTGCTGACCATACTGCTGGCGGGCCTCGGTCTCACCGGGAGCGCGGCAGCCGCCGAAGAGGGAGAGCTATTTACCGCTGAGGAATTGCAGACACGAATGGTAGATCGCACCTTCTTCATGGCCGGGGGAAAAGGTAAAGACAAGTGGCGCGTTTACTACTACTTGAATCCGGATGGAACTTCGCTCATTAGAGTTTGGGGAGAGGACTGGAAATTCAGGGCTTCTGGCACCTGGAGAATCGAGGGCAATACCATTTGCTCCGCATGGTCGGACCTGAACCTGCCTAAGGGTTGCTATGAATACTTCGAAAGAGGAAAGTATATCGTCTCCAGGGGTGTCAGCGGAGAACGCATAGGAGAGGACTCCCTGCAGAAAGACCTCGGCCAGGGAAATGTGAAGAACCTCAAGTGAGGGCTCGACGCCGGCGGAGAGCGTCGGGCGGCATTCGCCCGCGGGCACGAGCTCGCGCCAAACTCCATCCATCAGCGAAACCGGCGAGTTTGGGTAGGGGGCACAGACCAGGGAATGCTGTTACGTACTGAATTCCGCGTCTTCGCCGCCAACGAGGGCCAAGTTGTCTGCAGTCACGCCTCTTCTTGAGTAGCGCGAGGCCGTTCCTAAGCTTCCGCCCAACAAATGACATGTTCTCTGCTAAATACTGTGCGCCGTCACCAAGAATTGACTCTTGCTTTACTGAGCGTCGGCACCTGGTACTCCTGCGCTCATTCCGGTAGCTCCAAATCCGTTATCCACATTTTCAACTCGCCGCCGGTGCCGCTCAAAATCGTGTAGACTCCGCGGTGCCAAAATCCGAGTTCTGGATCGTAATGATTCCAACCTTTTGCCCGGTAGTTTCCATCTCCGCTGTCCACGTACGCGATCACGAATACTGGTCGTATTCCCAGCAACGTCTTGACCTCCTTGTAGGCTACTACTTTGTATGCTGTCTTCCCGCGCCAGCCAGGGAGAGAGTAAGAAACAGTCGTCTTATTTCCTACCTTGAGCGGGAAAAGCTTATCGATTGAATTCGTATCGAAATCCAACTCGCCGCCATCAGAGTAGTTTATGCTCTCGAAGAGACCCCGGTAGTTATACCATGTCACACCCGTCACATCTGGGCCGCGATTTCCTTTCCTGTAAATCTTGCCGCCATCGACTGCTGTAACCTCCCAAGACATGCCTATGTTGTAAGTAACCTTGGTGCCAATCGGTGTCGGTTTCCACGCTCCATCCGGCTCTTCTGCGGCTATGGTGCTAGTTATGGACACCACCGAAACGACAAGCGCATACAATACGAACTTGGGGATATCGAAAATTGCCATGGCGCCCCGCCCGAGTATTCTTCTGCTTGAAGATTCTCAAGGTATCAGGTTCGTTTCCTTGATCATAGCAAGAAAACTGCAAGAGCGGCAGTCGACCGCGACGATTCTTAAGGGCCGCACCTCTTCCGTACACCCTTGGTTTACCGGTCAGCGCTAATGGCAGGGCGACGGTACCCTGTTCAGGGGTCAGGCGGCGGGGTATGGTCGCGCCCGTCGCCTGAGCGTGGATTGTGTCGCGAGCGAGGTTGCCATGAAGGTCAAGATCGAGATCGACTGCACGCCGGAGGAGGCCCGGGCCTTCTGCGGGATGCCGGACCTGAGGGCGGCCCACGAGGCCATGGCCAAGGGCCTGGAGGCGCGGATGGCGGAGGCGATCGGCCAGATCGACCCCGAGGCGCTCTTGAAATCGTGGCTCCCCGGCGGGCTCCAGGGCTTCGAATCCATGCAGAAGGCCTTCTGGGAAGGATTCGGGCAAGCCGGCGGCGGCGCGCCCAAGGGCGGCGGAGGCAGCGCGGGATGAGCCTGCCGGACCCGCCGCTCTATTACCGGCGCCACGTCTTCTGCTGCGTCAACACCCGCGCGCCCGGCCATCCGCGCGGCTGCTGCAGCGCGAAGGACTCGGTCAAGCTCCGCGCCCACATGAAAGCCAGAGCCAAGCAGCGCGGCCTCTCCGACGTGCGCATCAACGCGAGCCAGTGCCTCGACCGCTGCGAGTTCGGGCCGACCATGGTGATCTATCCCGAGGGCGTCTGGTATGCGGTCAAAACCGTGGCGGACGTGGACGAAATCATCGAGACCCATCTCGTGGGCGGCGGCCGGGTCGAGCGGCTGATGCTGATGCCTGACCAGCCCTTCCCCGACGAGGCCGGCGACGCCGTGGAACCCAGCCAAGCGGCGGCGATCGCCGCCTCCTGACTTTGCGCGGGCCTGCCGCCGGCACTCGCGCGGCATCCTCACCCTAGGCGATGACCGGCGACACCATCTTCACGCTCTCTTCCGGCGGCGGGCGCGCTGCCGTTGCTGTGGTCCGGGTTTCGGGCCCCGCGGCGTCGGAGGCGCTGACACGGATCGGCGGTGCGCCGTTGCCCAAGCCGCGCCGGGCCGCGCTCCGGCGCTTCCGCGAGCCGGCGACGGGCGCGGCGATCGACCGGGGGCTGGCGCTCTGGTTCCCCGCGCCCGCGAGCGCCACCGGCGAAGACATGGCGGAGTTTCACGTGCATGGCGGGCCCGCCGTCGTTGCCGCGCTTTGCGACGCGCTCGCGGCGATCCCCGGCCTGCGTCCCGCAGAGCCCGGCGAGTTCACGCGGCGCGCCTTCGAGGCCGGGCGCCTCGACCTCACGGAGGCGGAGGGCATCGCCGACCTGGTGTTGGCCGAGACCGAGGCCCAGCGCCGCCAGGCGCTCGCCCAGATGGAAGGCGGGCTGCATTGGCTCTACGACGGCTGGCGCGCGCGGCTCATGGCGCTCCGGGCCAACGTCGAGGCCGCCATCGATTTCTCGGATCAGGAGCTGGGCGAGGATCCGCTGGCCGCCGCCGCTCCCGGACTTGCGGCGCTGGAGACGGAAGTCGCGGCCCACCTCGACGATGCGCGGCGGGGCGAGCGCCTGCGGGAGGGTTTCTGCATCGCCATCGTGGGTGCGCCGAATGCAGGAAAATCTAGCCTTCTCAATCGCTTAGCCGGGCGCGATGCGGCCATCGTCTCGACCCGTGCCGGCACCACCCGCGACGTGGTGGAGGTCCGCCTCGACCTTGGCGGTTGGCCGCTCACCCTCGCCGACACCGCGGGCTTGCGCGAAAGCCGGGACGAGATCGAGAGCGAGGGCGTGCGCCGGGCGCTGGCCCGCGCGGCAAGCGCCGACCTCTCGCTGGTGGTCTTCGATGGCGCCCTCTGGCCCGAGACCGATGCGCAGAGCCTGGCGCTGCTGGGCGACGACGCGCTCGCAGTGCTGAACAAGACCGACCTCCTGTCGGGCCCTACGCCCGACGGCATCGCGGGACATCGCGCGCTCGGCGTGTCTTGCCTCTCCGGTGCCGGCATCGACGCGCTGCTGGAGACGCTGGCCGGGGAGATCGCGCGGCGCTACCCGACGGGCGGCGCGCCGGCGCTCACCCGTGTCAGGCACCGGCAGGCGGTCGTGGAATGCCGCGATGCGCTGGCCCGCGCCATCGCCGGGCCGACCGACGAACGCCTGGCGGAAGAGCTCAGGCTCGCGGCGCATGCGCTCGGCCGCATCACCGGCCGGGTCGATGTGGAGTCGATGCTGGACCTGGTCTTTCGCGACTTCTGCATCGGCAAGTAGGCGCGGGATCTACATGGGGAGCGTCGGGGGGGCAGGAGCTGAAAGAGTCGACATTGCTCCCGGCTCGATTAAGTCATCCTCAATTCCCTTCATAATAACAAACGGTTGCATAATTGGGTCTGCAAACCTAAACTGATATGCACGTTCACGCCCCTTCCTAATTAGGATTTCGCCACGTTCGGGAGCAATGAATTTCTTGAGATGTTGCTGAAAGGTCGATATTTCGACTTCACGTTTTAGGATGCTGGACAACGGAGCGCATACTGCCTGGGGTGCAAACATTCCGCGGTCGTTTGTTTCCGCCAAGGCGCAAGCGAGAAGGACCTCTTTATACAGAGTGTCAGCACGGTTGGAATGAACCGCAACAGAATAATTTTCACGAACTATCTCTTGAGCTTTTTCAATTGCTCGAGTAATTGCAAAATCCACATCCTCCTCCGTTACCTTCAGTGACCTTCGGGCACACGCATGTCGCACAGCGTATAGGCCTAGAGAATGAATGTAAGAAGGCAAACCGCGCGATAGGTCTATAATTTTGCGAGACGCGCCATTCGTTATCTCCATTCCAAGACGGGGGATCGCTCTGTTGAGAACTTCGCGGCGCTCACCCATTGCCATTCTTGGCATAAGGACTTGTTCCAGACATCTTTGAACAGACTGGTGCTCTCCAATCAATTCTATGACGTTATCCGCAACACCTACCAGCACAACCGTTACGTTAACTCCAAAGTCAGAGAGAGACTTAATGGTATTGGCCATGAGATCATTGGCAGACGGATCACTTAACTTGTCATATTCATCAATAATTATAATTGGAAGGTGATTAGGAGTGAATAAATCTTCAAGCTGCCGACGAACCTCGTCCGGATATAAATCGCCCTCAATTAAACTGGCGACCTCAACCCTTTCCGTGTTCCCATTCTGAGAAACGTCAACAATTATGTCCCGGAACACCTTTTTCCAAAGCGATGAAAAATTATCTGTTGGATCGACCTGCTCTCGTACTACATGAACGTGCCGAAGTGTCTTGGGAAAGAAATTTTCGAACAGTCGAGCGAGCGATGTCTTACCAACCCCTCTCTCGCCAAAGAGGATGACATGCTTCCCACGCTCGCCGGTTGCATCCAGCATTTTCTCAATCTGTTCAGATCGGCCTGCGAATAGGTCATTCTCGGTGAGTGGGGACGATGGGGTGAACAACTGTGCCGCCTCAAAGGCCTTGGCATCCCAATCAGCGGTCGTGACCGGCTTGCCCGCGGATCTCACCATTCTGCACCCCTCTCCTGGGTTGTGGCATCGCACAGTAGGCCCCCTACTATGCATAGTTGGGGGCCTACTGTATATAGTACTAGCTCTACTGTGAGAAGTGGGGGCCTCAACCGACAACCGCTAGACTGGCCAGCGGGACATTCACTGGCGTTGGCAAGCTGTTGGCCGAGGCAGGCATCGCCTGCGCGTACGTACACGGAAAGCTTGGGCAAGACCTCACGGCCAGCCGCAGTGGAAGGTGAAAACTTATGCTGCGTCTGTTAGTGCAGTGATTGACGCAGCTGACCAGCGCCACCTCGCCGCGTGGCGCTTTACGGGCGGCGCCGACTGCCCTATAGGGGGCGCCGTTCCCAATGAACCGAGCCGCACATTGGCCGGCCGGGAGGGCGGCCATGAGCCGCGAGCGCTTCGATGTCATCGTGATCGGGGGCGGCCACGCCGGCTGCGAGGCCGCAGCGGCGGCCGCGCGCGTCGGTGCCTCAACGCTGCTCATCACGCAGAAGCGCGAAACCATCGGCGCCATGTCGTGCAACCCGGCGATCGGCGGGCTCGCCAAGGGCACCCTGGTGCGCGAGGTGGACGCGCTCGACGGGCTCATGGGCCGCATCGCCGACGATGCGGGAATCCAGTTTCGCGTGCTCAACCGCAGCAAGGGGCCGGCGGTGCGCGGACCCCGGGCGCAGCAGGATCGCGCGCTCTACCGCGCCGCCATGCAGGCGGCGCTCGGCGCCCAGCCCAACCTCACGAGCCGGGAAGGCACGGTCGAGGACCTGGCGCTGGATGCGACCGCGCAGGCGCGGCCCCGCGTGCGTGGCGTGGTGCTGGGGGACGGCGAGCTCATTCCGGCGCCTCAAGTGGTGCTCACCACGGGCACCTTCCTGCGCGGGCTTATCCACATCGGCGAGCGGCAGATACCGGCGGGGCGCGTGGGCGATGCGCCGGCGACCGGTCTCGCGCTCACGCTGGAGCGCCTGGGCTTCCGCCTCGGCCGGCTGAAGACCGGCACCCCGCCCCGGCTCGACGGCCGCACCATCGACTGGGGCGCCCTGAAAGCGCAGGAAGGCGACGAGCCGCCCGAGCCCTTCTCCTTCCTCACGGGCGCGATCACGCGGGCGCAAGTGCGTTGCCACATCACCGCCACCGGGCCGGAGGGCCACGAGCTCATCCGCCGCAACCTCGCGCACTCTCCCATGTACTCGGGCGCGATCGAGAGTCGCGGTCCCCGCTACTGCCCCTCCATCGAGGACAAGGTTGTGCGCTTCGCAGACCGCGCCTCGCACCAGATTTTCTTGGAGCCCGAGGGGCTTGACGACCACACGGTCTATCCTAACGGGATCTCGACCGCGCTGCCCGAGGACGTGCAGCGGGCGCTGGTGGCGACGATCCCGGGGCTGGAGCGGGCGGAGGTGCTCAGGCCGGGCTACGCCATCGAGTACGACCACGTGGACCCGCGCGAGCTGAGCCCGGCGCTGGAGACCGCGCGCGTCGGCGGCCTCTACCTCGCCGGCCAGATCAATGGCACCACCGGCTACGAGGAGGCCGCCGCTCAGGGCGTCGTCGCCGGCATCAATGCCGCGCAGGCGGCGGCCGGTGGTGGGCCCTTCACGCTCGACCGGGCCGAGGGCTACATCGGCGTGCTGATCGACGACCTGGTGACGCAGGGGGTGAGCGAGCCCTACCGCATGTTCTCGTCGCGGGCCGAGTATCGGCTTCGGCTGCGGCCGGACAATGCGGACCGCCGCCTGACGGCGCGCGGCATCGAGGCCGGCTGCGTGGGCGGAGGGCGGGCGCGGCTCTTCGCCGCCAAGCGTGCGGCGTTGGTGCGGGCTGAGGGCCTGCTGAACTCGCTCGACGTCACGCCCGAGACGCTGCGCCGCCACGGGATTGCGGCGAACCGCGACGGGCGCAGGCGCACAGCGCGCGAGCTGATCGGCTACCCCGACGTGACCCTGGAAGAGCTAGCGGCGCTCTGGCCAGCGCTGGCTGCGCTCGAGCCCGAGATCGTCCTGGCGCTGAAGAACGACGCGCACTACCGGGGCTACGTGGAGCGGCAGGAGGCGGATATCGCCGCTTTCCGTCGGGACGAGGCGCTCAGGCTGCCGGGCGACCTCCGTTTCGACGCTGTTGGCGGTCTCTCCCACGAGATGCGCCAGCGGCTGGCCGCAGCGCGGCCTGCGACCCTCGGCGCAGCGGGGCGGGTGCCGGGGGTAACGCCGGCAGCGCTGACGGCGCTGCTCGCGCATGTGCGAAAGACGGACCCCCGCAAGAGCGCGGCGGAGGCCGGGCGGGGGTAGAGCCAGATGGAGCCGGGCGAGGCCTTCCGGCGCGATGTTTCACGTGAAACACGCGAGCGGCTCGAGATCTACGAAGCCCTTCTCCGGCAACGGCAGCGGCGCACAAACCTGGTCTCGGCGGCGTCGCTCCCCGCACTCTGGACTCGGCATTTTCTGGATTCGGCCCAGCTCGCGCCCCTGCTCGCCGACGATCCCGTGGGCCACACGGTGGACGTCGGCAGCGGCGCCGGCTTTCCAGGCATGGTGCTCGCAATCCTCGACGGCAGCCGCCGGGTCTCCCTCGTCGAGGCCAACGGCAAGCGCTGCGCTTTCCTGCGCGACGTGGCGGCGGCCACCGGCACCCAGGTCTCCGTGATCGAAGACCGCCTCGAGGCGCCGGACGTACAGGCCGCGCTCTCGCCGGCCGGCACGATCGTCGCCCGCGCCTGCGCGCCGCTTGTCGATCTGCTAGGTCTAGTTTTCCCCGTGCTGGACTCCCATACATATTGTATATTCCCGAAGGGACGCCGCTACGGAAGCGAGCTGGAGGACGCCCGCCGCCGGTGGGATTTCGGGGCAGACATCATCCCCAGCCAGACGGCGGCCGAGGCGCGGATACTGAGGATCAGCGATGTCGAACGGCGCCGCAGCCCTTGAAACCGGCGCGCCGCCCACGCCGGCGACGGCGGAGCGGCCCCGGATCATCGCGGTCGCGAACCAGAAGGGCGGCGTCGGCAAGACCACCACCGCCATCAACCTCGGCACCGCACTCGCGGCGGCGGGGCGCCCGGTGCTGCTCCTCGACCTCGACCCGCAGGGGAATGCCAGCACCGGCCTCGGCATTCCGCCGGCGGAGCGCGCTCCCGGCTCCTACGGACTGCTCCAGGGCGCGCCGCTCGACGCAGCCCGGCGGCAGACCACGGTGCCCGGGCTCACCGTCGTGCCGGCGACCCGCGATCTCGCCGGCGCCGAGATCGAGCTCTCCCAGAGCCCCCGCCCGCAGCACTGGCTGAGGGAGGCGCTTGAGCCGGCGCTCGCCCGCGAGAGCGGGCTGTCTCACGTGCTAATCGACTGCCCGCCCTCCCTCGGCATGCTGACGGTCAATGCCCTGGTGGCGGCGGATGCGGTGCTGGTGCCGCTCCAGTGCGAATTCCTTGCGTTAGAAGGACTTAGCCAGGTGCTCAGCATCGTCGAGCGCGTGCGCACCGCCTTCAACCCCGGGCTCCGCGTCCAAGGCATCGTGCTCACCATGTACGACAAGCGTAACAACCTCTCCGCCCAGGTGCGCGACGACGTGCGCGCCCATCTGGGCGATGCGGTGTACGAGACCATCATCCCGCGCAACGTGCGGGTTTCCGAGGCGCCGTCCTACGGCGTTCCCGTTTTGCTCCACGATTTCCGCTGCCCCGGCGCCCAGGCCTATGCACACCTGGCGGGCGAATTGCTCCGGCGCGAGCGAACCCAGAAGGAGAGCGCAGCATGACAGCCGATGCGAGCAGCCCGCCGCGCCAGCGCGGCCTCGGCAAGGGGCTCGCCGCCCTCCTCGGCGAAACCATGGAGGAAGGGGCGGCAGGCGCACGCGCGGGCGCGCTGCTCTCCATCCCCATCGAGCACCTGGCGCCACATCCCGGCCAGCCGCGCCAGCACTTCGACGAGACGGAGATCGAGAGCCTGGCCGCCTCGATCCGCGAGAAGGGGATCGTCCAGCCCCTGGTGGTGCGGCCCGGCGACGGCGGCGAGGAGGGCGCGCCCTACCAGATCGTCGCCGGCGAGCGGCGCTGGCGGGCGGCGCAGCGGGCGGGCCTGCACGAGCTGCCGGCTGTGGTTCGTCACCTGAACGATTCCGAGAGCATCGAGATCGCGCTGGTCGAGAACCTGCAGCGCCGCGACCTGAACCCGCTGGAGGAAGCCACCGCCTACCGCCGCCTGATCCGCGAGTTCGACCACCGCCAGGAGGATGTGGCGACGGCGCTCGGCAAGTCCCGCAGCCACGTGGCCAACACGGTGCGCCTGCTCGACCTGCCCGAGCGGGTAAAGGCACTGGTCGGCGACGGCACCCTGAGCGCAGGCCACGGTCGCGCGCTGCTGGCGGCC
Source organism: Alphaproteobacteria bacterium (assembly GCA_965207055.1). Lineage (GTDB taxonomy): Bacteria > Pseudomonadota > Alphaproteobacteria > UBA828 > UBA828 > WTGU01. The sequence goes on from CBDBLP010000003.1 coordinate 1,193,808, forward strand.
GCCGACCCGGAAGCGCTTTCGGACACGGTGGTACGACTGGGGCTTACCGTGCGCCAAACCGAAGCCCTGGTGCGCCGTGCGGCAGAGGAGCGCACCCGCCCGTCGAAACGCCGCACGGATGATCCCAACCTCAAGGCGCTGCAGACGGATCTCAGCCGCGCGCTCGGACTCAAGGTCACCATCGACTCCGCCAAGCGCGGCGCCGGCGGCCGGCTCACCATCGCCTACAAGGAGCCCGAGCAACTCGACGCGCTCATCGGCCGCCTGCGCGCGGCCCCAACACCCCGCCCGCCCCTCAAGGCCATCTAGGGGCCTTTTTGCATATATTGTATTTAAATCAGCCGCCTAGTGGTCACGCTCAGCGTATAATTGTCTAGCTAATTATCCGGCGCCGAATCAGTCAGGCAGCGGCCTGTGCGCTTCATCATTCATTGGCATGCCATGTTACTCGGGCTTCTGGCGTTGTCCCCGTGAGGCGACGGTGCTTCGGCAAGCACCCTGGAGCATCTTGCGGTGCACGGCACCCATTGCGCGCAGTCTCGCGCCATGCTGCGCATCTGCGGACAGGCCCCGGGCTAACAAAGCGGGCGAACCTACCGCGCGAGCGACACCCTCATGCACCCGCGACGTCGTCCACCGCACGCGTGAGCCTTCGAGCATGCGTGACGCCCTTGTCGAAAACGCCCGCCGGCGGGGGCGTTCAGGGAGGGCCGTCGCGGTAGCCGTAGGGGACGGTCTCCGCCTCGCACTCCTGCCAGGAGCCGATGGTTTCGTTGGTGTCGAGGCTTTCCAGGCACACCGCCGCCACGGAGACCGCGAGCTCGAGGCCGCGCGGCACCGGCCACCCTTCGTGCAAGCCGTAGACAAGCCCGGCCGCGAAGGCGTCCCCTGCACCAACCGCGCTCACGATGCGCGAATCGGGCCAATGTACGGCAGCCTGCGCGTGCAGGGCGCCCTCCGCATCGACCGCGACCCCGCCTTCGGGGAAGTGGATGGCTGCCACCTGCCGGACCCCCATCTCGCGGAGCCGCCGGCACGCCCGTCCCGCCGCCCCCCAGTCGAGGACTCCCTCGGGACGGATCTCGATCTCCGTTACCGCCTCGCCCTCGAGGTCGTTGATCACGATGCTGTCGAGCAGGGGAAGGCAGGGCCGCACGATGGGGCGCAGGAGGTCGCCATCCAGGCTCGCCATCTCCATGTTCGTGCGGAAGCCGAGCTCGCGGGCGCGCGCAAGAACCCGCGTCCATCCGTTGCCGCCCTCCAGATGCGGCCGGTCGAGGCGGGGGTGAAGCCCGGGGGCGCCCACGTGGAAGATTCGGGCCCGCGACGCGCCGGGATCGGCGTGGTCCTCGTCCAGCAGGTCGGCGGTCCCGCGGAAGAAGAAGAAGGTCCGACGCCCGGTCGCCTGCGACGCCAGGACCTCGACGTAGACCTGCGGCGCCTCGCGGGTGAGGGTCATCCCGTCCGCCGAGATGCCGTGTCGGGCGAGCGCATCGAGGACCACCTTGCCGTTCTCGTCGTCGCCGACGAGGCCGTGGCACTCGACCCGCATGTCCGGATCGAGCCGGCGCAGGTTCGCCGCGATGTTGTAGCCCGGCCCACCGGCCGCGAGATGGCGGCTCGAGATGAAGGTCGTCCGATCCTCGGGCGGATAGGACTCGATGGCGAGGTTGTGGTCGGTGACGAACGACCCAAAGGTCAGTACGCCGCTTCTTCGCTCTGGCATCTGTCGCGCCTCCGCCCTGCCTCCGGTCGTCTCATGTCGCTCAAGCCCCAGGTAGGAGGGCCGGCTCAGTGATCCGGAGGTCCTCGTCAAGGGTGCGGGGCGGCACGAAGCCGTCCGCATATTGGCCGCACCGTCCCAAGACATATCTCTTCACAATACTTTACCGCATCGAAGCCGCTTATCGATTGATCGGAGACTCCGGTCCCCGGACCATAGCGGTGACGGCTTGCCGCATGACCTCGAAGGACTGGGGCTCAGCGCGCAACTCGGCGATAGGGAACAGAGGAGGCAAACCATGATGGCTGAGTATCTGCTGTACGTACGGTCTTTCCTGTGTGTCGTTTGCATTGGGTCCGCGTTGAGCCTGGCGGGTCCAGCCGCCGCTGCCGGGGATGCCGCCGGCAACGGCTCGTCGGGCCTCGGCAGCGTCGAGTTCGCGAACTCCGGCGCGGCCGAGGCTCAACCGGCGTTCCTCACCGGCATGAAGGCACTGCACAGCTTCGAGTTCGCCACTGCCGGCGAGGCGTTTCGCGAAGCGCAGACCATCGACCCGGACTTCGCCCTCGCCTACTGGGGCGAGGCGCTGAGCTACAACTTTCCCCTCTGGGCCGCGCAGGATCGCGAGGCGGCGCTTGCGGCGCTGGCCCGCTATGCGCCGATGCCTGAGGCCCGCGCGGCGAGACTGCCTCCGGGACGCGAGAGAAGTTTCATGGAGGCTGCGGACGTCCTCTTTGGCTCGGGAGACAAGCTCTCCAGGGACTTCGCCTATTCGGAGGCCATGCGGCGTCTCTACGAGGCGCATCCGGAAGACGACGAGATGGCGACGCTCTACGTGCTCTCCCTGCTCGGCACCGTGCGGCACGGCGACAAGGGGTTCGGCCAGCAGGCGCGCGCCGGCGCCATCGCGATGCAGGTGTTCGCGCGCAGCCCCGACCATCCGGGCGCCGCGCACTACATCATCCACGCCTTCGACGACCCCGAGCACGCGATCCTGGCGTTGCCCGCCGCGAGGGCGTACGCGGGGATCGCGCCCGCGGCGCCGCATGCCCTGCACATGCCGTCGCACATCTTCGTTCAGCTCGGGATGTGGGACGAGGTGGTGGCGTCCAACGACGTCGCCTACAAGGCCGCGCTCCATCATATCGAGCGCAAGGGCCTCGCGCGCGGCCGGGAGGATGCCCATACGCTGCAGTGGTTGCACTACGGCCTGCTCCAGCTCGGCGAAGCGGAGCGGGCGCAACGGGTGCTCGACGAGGCGATGCGGACGCTGGAGACGTTTCCGACTGCACGGATGCGCTACGGCATGATGGCGATACGCGCGCGGCACACGCTGGAGACGGAACGCTGGTCCGCGTTCGACCATGGTGCTCTCACCGATGCCGACCGGGATCATTCGGCGCTTCAATTGGCTGCCGGTCTGAGCGGCGCGTACACGGGCAATATGGAGGCGGCGGAAGCGGCGTTGGCCAACATTCGGGATGCGCGCCGGCGCTGGCTGGGGGATGAATCGACCGCCTATCGCGCCGCCTGGCGGGCGAGCATCGCCGCAGTCGACGAAAAGGAGCTCGAAGCGGCGATGGCGCTGGCCCGGGGCGAGGATGCCGCGGCCGAGGCACTGCTCGTGGAGGCGACGGTTCTCGAAGGAAAACTGAACGCCCCCCAAGGCCCGCCGTTTCCGATGAAGCCCGCCTACGAGATGTACGGCGAGTTCCTGCTGGCGCGGGGCCGCACGGATGAAGCGGCGGCGCAGTTCGCCAAGGCGCTGGAGCGCATGCCAAACCGAACCCGGTCGGTCCGGGGCCTGGAACAGGCGCGTTGATGCGGAACGGAGCCTGCGTGATGACGGTGGAGAGGGGAGGCGGCGCCCACCTGCTATTGGCGTGTCGCCTGCCCTCAATCTCGTCAGGTCGAGGGCAGGAGGGCCGGTTCGGTGATCCGGAGGTCCTCGTCGAGGGAGCGTGCCGGCACCAGGCCGTCCGCCCGAATCGCGGCGTGGTACTCCTGGACGGCCTCCTCCGGCGTGAGCTCTCCGTCGACCACCCGTCGCATGTGGCGGACCATCTCGAGGGGAGATTCCGCCAGCTTGATCTTGCGACCGAAGAGGGCCACCCGGGCGCCGTCCCGCTGCGCGTCCGCGAGAAGCTGGAAGGTGTCGCGGTTGGTGCCCGCCGCCCCGCCGAGGATCCCCACGACCAGCTCGGGGTCGTACGAGCAGAGCTCGGTCATCGCGCGCGGGCCGTTGTAGGCGATCTTGAGGAAGCAGGGCCGCTCCGCCCGCGTCAGCCCCGCGAGGCAGCGGATGATGCAGTCGCCTACGTAGGCACCGGTCTCCTCGAGCGAGGCGAGGCCTGCGTCGACGTTGGGGTTGAACACCTCCAGGAAGTAGCGCATGCCGCAGCGCTCCGCGTCCTCGCGGAAGTCCGCGAACGCCTCGAGACTGCGCAGATCATCCTTGATGCAGTTATTGAAGGTGATCGAGTAGAGACAGAGGTCGCACCCGAGCTCGCGCGCCCGCGAGAGCGAGGCGGTGCGGAAGGGCCGCGACGGCTTGGACGGGTAGGCGCCTCCCCGTATTCCCCAGATGTCCGTCGTGTCGTTGGCGCGAATGGCGGGGGTGACCTGCGTGCTCTCGAAAACTCCCCTCCCGAGCCGCTCGAGAGTCGAGGACGAGACGAGCATCACGTCGACGATTCCTTGACCGGTGATCGTCCGGATTTCGTCGAGGTATCCAGCGAGCGGCCGGATCGCGTCAAGCGGCTGCCCGTCCGCGCCGCGTTCCGGGCCAGGGGCGGGCCGCCCGCCGCCCATGTCGGCGTCCTTGGCGTCCGCGATGATGAAGTCGGTCCTCGCGCCGTCTCCCCGCAGGATCGCGCCGAGCTTTCGATCAAGTTTCTTCATGCAGGTAGCTCCCCAGGGTCGTGTCGTCCGCCTCGTTCCCCGTCGCGTCGACGGACCGGATTCTCCAGCTTCGCTGGTCCCGACGCAATCGTGCCGAAGGATGGGCAGAACAAGTGGATGCCGCGTGAGCCCGCAGGAACATCCGAACGAGTCAGGCCCTGCAAACTTGGGTGTGCGCGACCCTACGCCGCGTGCAAGACCCTGCGGGCGTGCGCGACTACGTGTTCATCGAGGCGAAGAACTCTTCGTTGGACTTGGTCGTCTTGAGCTTGTCGACCAGGAACTCCATGGCATCCACCGTGCCCATGGGCGAGAGGATACGGCGCAGCACCCACATCTTGGCGAGCGTCGCGCGGTCGACCAGCAGCTCCTCCTTGCGGGTGCCGGAGCGGGCGATGTCCATGCTGGGCCAGGTGCGCTTGTCGGCGAGCTTGCGATCCAGAATGATCTCGGAGTTGCCGGTGCCCTTGAACTCCTCGAAGATCACCTCGTCCATGCGCGAGCCGGTATCGATCAGCGCGGTCGCGATGATCGTGAGCGAGCCGCCGTGCTCGATGTTGCGGGCCGCGCCGAAGAAGCGCTTGGGCCGCTGCAGCGCGTTGGCGTCCACGCCGCCGGTCAGCACCTTGCCTGAGGAGGGCACGACGGTGTTGTAGGCGCGGGCGAGGCGGGTGATGGAATCCAGCAGGATCACCACGTCGCGCTTGTGCTCCACCAGCCTCTTGGCCTTCTCGATCACCATCTCCGCCACCTGCACGTGACGCGTCGCCGGCTCGTCGAAGGTGGAGCTCACCACCTCGCCTTTCACCGAGCGGTCCATGTCGGTGACCTCCTCGGGCCGCTCGTCCACCAGAAGCACGATGAGGTAGGCCTCGGGGTGGTTCTCCTCGATCGAGTGCGCGATGTTCTGCAGCATCATGGTCTTGCCGGTGCGGGGCGGGGCGACGATCAACGCCCGCTGCCCTTTGCCGAGCGGCGCCACGATATCGAGGATGCGGCTGGTGGTGTCCTTCTGCTTGGGCTCGGAGACTTCCATGCTGAAGCGCTGCTCCGGGTAGAGCGGCGTCAGATTGTCGAAGTTGACCTTGTGCCGGAGGTTCTCCGGCGGGTCGAAGTTGATGTTGTTGAGCTTGAGCAACGCGAAGTAGCGCTCGCCATCGCGGGGCGCCCGGATCTGGCCCTCCAGAGTATCCCCGGTCCTGAGCCCGAAGCGGCGGATCTGGCTCGGGCTCACGTAGATGTCGTCGGGGCCGGGCAGGTAGTTCGACTCCGGCGAGCGCAGAAAGCCGAAGCCATCCTGCAGGGTCTCGAGCACGCCCGAGCCGAAGATCGCCTGGTCGTTCTCCGCGAGCTGCCGGAGGATCGCGAACATCAGGTCCTGACGGCGCATCGAGTTTGCGTTCTCGATCTCGAGCTCTTCGGCGTAGTCGATCAGCTGGGTCGGGGTCTGAGTCTTGAGTTCTTGCAGATGCATGACGGGAGCTGCCGTTGTGGACAGTGAGCCGCACCGCCGGACGGCGGTACGCTGAGGGCGCAAACCTGGTGAGGATGGCGAGCGCTTATTTCCGAGAGAATGCGCCGACGGCGGGCAGGAAACCCGCCCGCTGCGGCGGGCGTAGGACTTAGCCTATCGGCTGCCGTTCCGCCGTGTCAAACGAAGATTCCATGTCGGTATTCCGGCCGCTCATACCGCCGCGGCCCGCTTGAACTGCTTGGCGAGCGCGAGCCCCTGGCGCTGGTAGGAGGAGCCGATGCCCTGACCGTATAGCTCGGCCGGGCGTTCGGTCAGCGGCTCGAAGAGGAGGCGGCCGATGGTCTGGCCGTCCTCGATCACGAAGGGCACGTCGTGGGAGCGCACTTCCAGCACCGCGCGGGTGCCGCCGCCGCCGGCTTCGTCGTGACCGAAGCCCGGATCGAAGAAGCCCGCGTAGTGGGCGCGGAACTCGCCGACCAAGGTGTCGTAGGCCACCATCTCGGCGGCGTGGTCCGGCGGGATGCGCACGGATTCCTTCGAGGCCAGGATGTAGAAATCGTCCGGGTTCAGGATCACGCCGCCGCCGGAAGGGCGCGCGATCGGCTCCCAGAAATCGGCCGGCTCGTAGCGGCCGACGATATCGATATCGATCAGGTCAGTGTGGCGCTTCGCCTTCCAGCCGACAAAGTCGGCGCCCGTGCCGGCGAGATCGACGGAGAGCGGCAGGCCGCCGCCGAAGCCGCCGCGCGCGACCTCGCCCTCAACCAGCCGCCGCTCGGCGTGGAGGCGCTCCAGCGCGCCTTCGGAATAACCGGGATCGCCCCGCTTGAAGCGGATCTGGTTGAGCCGGCTTCCGGCCCGCACCACGACGCTGAAGGTGCGGGGCGAGACCTCGGCATAGAGCGGCCCCCGGTAGCCGGCCTGCACGCGGTCGAACTCGTGCGCCTCGTCGGCGATGAGCCGGGTGAAGATGTCGAGCCGCCCGGTGGAGCTCTTGGGGTTGGCGTGGGCTGCGACATCGGGCGCGAGCGCGAGGCGTTCCATCAGCGGCACGATGTAGACGCAGCCGCGCTCCAGCACAGCGTCACGCGTGAGGTCGATTTCATGCATGCCGAGGCGCGCGATCTTGGCGCTCACGCTCTCGCGGCCGGGCAGGAAGCTCGCGCGCACGCGGTAGGCCGTGGGTCCAAGCCTGAGATCGAGGCTCGCCGGTTGGATCTGGGGCGCGCCGACAGGGGCCTCCGCGGCGACCTCGCCGCGTTCGATCAACGCGGCGATCGCGGTGCTGGACAGGACCCCGGCTTGCTCATCCATCGCTTGCTCCCCGCCGGCTCAGAAGGGCCTGACGATGACCATGATGACAATAGCGATCATGGCGAGCGTCGGCACCTCGTTCACCCTGCGATAGAAGCGCGCGCTGCGGCGGTTGCGGTCGGCGGCGAAGTCGCGGCGCCAGCGCGCGAGCAGCCCGTGGAAGGCCGCGAGCAGCGCCACCAGCGCAAGCTTGACGTAAATCCAGATATCGCCGGACCAGTCCACCACGCCGGGCTGCGCCAGCAGGGCGCCGCCCACGCCGAAAGTCGCCACCATGGCCGGGTTGATGATGATCCGCAGCAGCCGGCGCTCCATGACCTTGAGGGTCTCGGAGAGCTCGGAGCCCAACTCGGCATCGGCGTGATAGACGTAGAGCCGGGGCAGATAGAGCATTCCCGCCATCCAGGCGATCACGGCGATCACGTGGAGCGCCCGGAGCCAGGTGTAGAGATCGTCGGCCATCAGCCTGCCACCAGCGGGCAGCCGCCATGGGCCGCGGGGCAGAGCCGCCCGCCCTCGCCGGAATCGAGATGGGCCTCGCCATCCAGGACGCGCCGCACCAGACCCGCAAGTGCTTCGATGAAGGCCGGATGCGTGCCGAGCGCGGGCACGCGATGGTAGGCGGGGACGCCGGCCCGCTCCGAGTGCTCGCGATAGGTGACGTCGAGTTCCACCAGGGTCTCGCTGTGCTCGGAGACGAAGGCGATGGGCACGAGGACCACGGGAACGCGGTCGCGCCCGGCGCGGTCGAGCTCGTCGACAGTGGCGGGCTCCAGCCAGGCGAGCGGCCCCACCTTGCTCTGGTAGCAGACCGTCCAATCCAGACCGTCGCGGCCGAGGTGGGCTACGATGCGCCGGGCCGTCTCCTCCACCTGCCACTGGTAGGGATCGCCGCGAGCGACCACCCGCTTGGGCAGGCCATGGGCGGAGAAGAGGAGCCGCGGCTCCCCGGCCTCGGCCGCCGCCGCCAGCAAGGGCTCGATCAGCGCTGCATGGGCCTCGATCACCCCGTCCGCCCGCGGGTAGCAGCAAATGGCCTGCGTCGGTATGGCGATGCCGACGCCCACGGCCGCCGAGCGCCAGGCTGCCAGCGACGAGGCCACGGTCGTGGTCGAGAACTGCGGGTAGAGCGGCAGCAACACGATTCGATCCGGCTGGAAGGCGGCCACCCGCTGCGCCGCAGCGTCGCTCATCGGGTGCCAGTAACGCATCCCGATGGCGATCTCGACCTCACCGAGATCCCCGAGAGCAGCCTGCAGGGCCGCCGCCTGGGCCTCGGTTTCTTCAAGCAGCGGCGACCGTCCGCCGATCGTGCGGTAGATCTCGCGGGCTTCGGGGCCGCGCCGCTTCGCGATCAGGCGCGCGAGCAGCCGGCGCACCGGCCCCGGCGCGCCGATGATCGCGGGGTCCCGGAACAGGTTGCGCAGAAAGGGCTCGACGGCATCGAGCGAGTCTGGCCCGCCGAGATTCATGAGAACCACCGCGACGCGGCTCATCGCCCGGCCTCGTCCGGCCACGCGCGTACCAGGTCAGCCAGTTCCGCGACATGCTCAGGTGGGGTCCGGGGCAGCACGCCTTCGCCTAGGTTGAACACGAAGGGGCCCTGGCTGAGCGCTCCCAGTATGCGGTTGGCCGCGCGGCGCAGCGCAGCGTCGCCCGCCAGCAGCGCCACCGGATCAAGGTTGCCCTGCACCGTACAGTGCGGCTGCAGGCGTGATGCCGCCCAGGCCGGGGGCACGGTGCTGTCGATGGAGACTGCATCCACGCCGGTCTCTGCCGCGAAGCGCTCGTAGAGCACGCCCACGCCGCGCGGGTAGCCGATAATCGGCGCCGCAGGGTGCGCCGCCTTCACGTCGGCCACGATCCGCTTGATGGGATCGATGCTCCACCGTCCCAGCTCGTTCTCCGGCAGCGCTCCGGCCCAGCTATCGAAGACCTGAACCGCGTCGGCACCGGCGTCGAGCTGGGCGATCAGGTGCGCCGTCACCGCCTCGCGTACCGTCTCGATCAGCCGCTCGAAGCTCGCGGGATCGCGATAGGCCCAGCCCTTGGTCGCGGCAAAGTCCCGGCTCTTGCCGCCGCCGACCATGTAGGTCGCAAGCGTCCACGGCGCCCCGGCGAAGCCTAGTACCGTCGCCCCGGCGGGTGCTGCCGCCACGACCCCTTCCATCGCCTCGTAGACGGGTGCGAGATGGCGGCGCTGCCGTTCGGCGTCGAATTCGGGCAGTGGCCCGCCCTCCGGGACCGGCTCAAGACGCGGTCCCTCGCCCTCCTCGAACCAGAGCTTGACGCCCAGCGCTTCGGCTACCACCAGAATGTCCGAGAACAGGATGATCCCATCGAGGGGGAAGCGGCGCAGGGGTTGAAGCGTGGCCTCGGCCGCCAGCGCCGAGTCATAGCAGAGGTCGAGGAAGGATCCCGCCTTGGCCCGCAACGCGCGATACTCCGGCAAGTAGCGCCCGGCTTGCCGCATCAGCCAGAGCGGCGGAGGCCGTTGTGCCTCTCCCCGAAGTGCCGCAAGAAGTGGTTTGGTATCTGCGTCCACGATTGCGAGTCGGCCCTTGTCCCCGGTTTCGTCAGACTATCTTCATTAATTGAGTCTTAAGTAAGGGTGGATGGTGTTGTTGGCGTAGACGAGGGGATTGTGGTGTTCATCCCACGTATCGAGTGGATTGTCGCCCGGTCCGCGCCGCGGACGGGCTTGACGTGAAAAAGCCATGAAGGGCCACCTCAGCGGGGTTCCTTAGAGGTCGTGGGAAAGTGTGGATTCTGTGGAATGGCACGTGACGGGGCAGGTCGCAAAAGCATTATCCCCACTATGACAGTCCTGTGACATGGATGATCGGATAAGCTGGGGATAGGTTGGGGGCTTGTGGGCTGTGCCGCGTTGCTCACGGATTTCCCACATGAAGACGTTGAGGAATCGTGCCCGTGCGGGCGCAGCGCGGAGGGTCATGGCGAGCTCATGAGAAGGTTTCATCTGCACTTGGTCTCCGATGCCACTGGCGAGACCTGCATCACGATCGCGCGCGCGGCGGCGGCGCAGTTCCAGGGCGTGGATACGGTCGAGCACCTGTGGTCCCTGGTGCGCACCGAGAGTCAGCTGCGCCGTGTGCTCACGCATGTGGAGGCTGAGCCCGGCGTGGTGATGTACACCCTCGTCGATCCACAACTCCGCACCCTCCTGGACGAGGAATGCCGGCGCATTGAGGTGCCCTGTATCCCGCTCCTCGAAGCGGCGATTACGGCATTGAGCGCGTTTCTCGGCGTCGAGAGCCGCAATCAGCCGGGCCGACAGCATGTCATGGATGCAGCCTATCTCAAGCGCATCGAGGCGATGAACTATTCGCTCGCCCATGACGACGGACACTCGCCGGCGTCGCTGCGCGAGGCGGACATCGTGCTCGTCGGCGTCTCGCGGACCTCGAAGACCCCGACCTGCTTCTACCTGGCCAATCGCGGGCTCAAGGCGGCCAATGTGCCGATGGTGCCCGGCTGTCCGCTGCCGCCCGAACTCCCGGCGCTGAAGGGTGCGCTGGTGGTGGGCCTCACGTGTCATCCGGAGCACTTGATCGACATTCGGCGCAGCCGCATGCGCATGATCGGCGATGTCGGAGAGACCGCCTACGTGGACCCGCTGCAGGTGGAAGAGGAGGTGCGGCAGGCCAGGCGGCTCTTTGCCGAGGCCGCATGGCCCGTCATCGACGTGACCGACCGCTCGATCGAGGAGACCGCCGCCGCAATTCTGCAACTGCACGACCGCCGCGCGCATTCGGGCTGAACGGTTGGCGCGGCGCGGGAAGCGTATATTCTGCGCCATCGCGCGGGCGAGCCGGGACGGGAAGGCGAATCGATGGCAATGGCTGAGGGCAGCCCAGCCTCGCACGGGGAGGCTGGCGACCGGCATCTGGTGCTCGCCTCTCAGGCGGCCGTGCGCGCGGCCATGCTGCGGGCCGTTGGCCTCTCCTTTTCGGTCCAGCCGGCGCGGGTGGACGAAGGCGCGGTCAAGGACGCCATGCGGACCGAGGATCCCGAGGGCCGGGAAACCGCACGGGCGCTCGCCGCGCTCAAGGCCCGGCGGGTCAGCGCAGGTGCGCCGGGCGCCTTCGTCATCGGCGCCGACCAGCTGCTGGTGTGCGGCGACGAGTGGTTCGACAAGCCCGTGGATGTCGACGACGCCAGGGGGCAGCTCCAGCGTCTCCGGGGCCGCCAGCACACGCTGGTGACCGCGGTCTCCGTGGTCCGCGACGAGGCCGAGATCTGGGGCGAGGTGGTGTGCCCGCAACTCACGATGCGGCCCTTCTCGGACGCCTTTCTGGAGCGCTACCTGGAGCAGGCGGGGGACGGGATTCTCGCCTGCGTCGGCGGCTACGAGGCGGAGGGCCTGGGCGGGCAGCTGCTCGCGGAAATCAAGGGCGACTGGTTCGCGGTGCTGGGCCTGCCGCTGCTGCCCCTCCTCGGCTTCCTCCGGGAGCATGGGCTGGTGGAGACATGATCCTCACCGGCGCGGCGCGGCTCGCCGGGGTCATGGGCTGGCCGGTGGCGCACTCGCGCTCGCCGCGCATTCACGGCTACTGGCTCGAGGAGAAGAAGATCGATGGCGCCTACCTGCCCCTTGCGGTGCGGCCCGAGGCCCTGGGCGCCGCCCTCGCCGCGCTGCCTGCTCTCGGATTCCGCGGTTGCAACCTGACCGCACCGCACAAGGAGGCCGCGCTCGCGCGCATGGACTCGTTGTCGGAGACCGCACGCCGGATCGGGGCGGTGAACACCGTGACGGTCGCGGACGATGGTGCGTTGCATGGCGACAACACCGACGGCTTCGGCTTCATCAGCCACCTGCGCCAGGAAGCGCCGGGCTGGGAGCCCGCGTTGCCGGTCACGGTGCTGGGCGCCGGCGGTGCGGCGCGCGCGGTGGTAGACGCGCTCTCTGCCGCAGGCGTCGCCGAAATCCGCCTGCTCAACCGCTCGGGCGAGCGCGCGGCGTCGCTCGCCGAGGAGGCGGGCGACACAGTCCGCTCTCTCTCTTGGGAGCAGAGGGAAGAAGCGCTCGACGGCTGCAGGCTGCTGGTCAACACCACGACGCTCGGCCAGGTGGGCAAGCCTGCGCTCGATCTCGCTCTCGACCGTCTGCCTGCCGATGCGGTGGTCTACGACCTAGTCTATGCGCCGCTGGAGACGGACCTGTTGAAGGCGGCGCGCGCGCGCGGCCATGTGGCAGTGGACGGGCTCGGCATGTTGATCCATCAGGCGCGGCCGGGCTTCGCCGCCTGGTTTGGCGCCGAGGCCGATGTGACGGCGGCACTCCGCACCTTCGCCGCCGAGGGGCTGTGAAGGGCGCGGGTCGTGGTCATCCTTGGCCTCACCGGCTCCATCGGCATGGGCAAGACGACCGTGGCCAACGCCTTGCGCGCGTGCGGCGCCGCCATCTACGACGCCGATGCGGCGGTGCATCGGCTGCTCGCGCCCGGTGGGGCCGCGGTGGCGCCGGTGCTCGCGCGCTTCCCCGATGCTGCCACCGACGCGGGCGCGGCGCGCGCGGCGGATCGCCGGGTGCTCGGTGCGCGTGTCTTCGCGGACCCGGAGGCGCTGGCGGAGCTGGAGGCGATCCTCCATCCGCTGGTCCGCGCGGGTGAGCGGCATTTCCTCGCGACGAGCCAGCGGCGGGACTGCCGCCTCGCGGTCCTCGACATGCCGCTGCTCTTTGAGACCGGCGGCGAGACGCGCTGCGATGCGACCCTGGTGGTCTCGGCGCCGGAGTTCGTGCAGCGCGCGCGGGTGCTGGGCCGGGCCCGGATGACCGAGGAACGCTTGGCTGCGATCCTCGCCCGCCAGATGCCGGACGCCGAGAAGCGGCGGCGCGCGGACTTCGTGATCCGCACCGGGCTCGACCGGCGAGTGTCACGAATGGCTGCGCGGCGGATCGCGGCCCGCCTTGCCGCAGAGCGCGGCACGCGCTGGCCCGCGTGCTGGGCGGGGGCGCTGAAGCCGGCTCAGGAGGGTGACCATGCGTGAGGTCGTGCTCGATACCGAGACCACCGGCCTGGAACCGGCGGAGGGCCACAGGGTCGTCGAGGTCGGCGCGGTCGAGCTGGTCAACCACATCCCCTCGGGCCGGCGCTTCCAGCGCTATCTCGATCCCGAACGCGACATGCCGGAGGGCGCCGAGCGCGTGCACGGGCTGACCCGCGATTTTCTCGCCAAGCACCGGCGCTTCGCCGAGGAGGTCGACGCGATTCTCGACTTCATCGGCGATGCCAAGCTGGTCATGCACAACGCGCCCTTCGACCTCGGCTTCCTCAATGCCGAGCTCGATCGCATCGGCAAGCCGCCGATCCCGGTGGAGCGGACGCTGGACACGCTGGCGATCGCCAGGCGCAAGTTTCCCGGCGCACCGGCGAGCCTCGATGCGCTCTGCAAGCGCTTCGGGATCGACCGGTCGATGCGGGAAAAGCACGGCGCGCTGCTGGATGCCGAGCTGCTAACCGAGGTCTATCTGGAGCTGACCGGCGGCCGTCAGCCCGGGCTCGAGCTGCAACGCGCGGCGCCGTTGCGGGATGCCGCGCCAGCGGCCCGTGCGGACCGCGCTGCCCGTCCGCCGCGCCCGCACGAGCCCACCGCGGAGGAGGCGGCGGCCCACGACGCCTTCGTCGCAACGCTCAAGAATCCGATCTGGAACGACTAAGCGCGCTCGCCTCGACACCCTACGGGCGATGCGGCAGGATCACGCCGCAGTTGAGAAGAGGGAGAGTCCGCCATGACGTACACAGTGCTTGCCAGCAATCCGGACACCGGCGAGATCGGCATCGCGTCAACCACAATCACCATCAACTTCAGCCGGACCTTCCCGGTACACCGGCACCTCCTGCCTGACGTGACGGAGCGGGGGATCATCGTGGCCCCGATGGCGACCATCCACCCGCAGAACGGGCACCGGCTTTGCGACCTGCGGGACGCAGGCGTCGGCTGGGACGGCATGGAAGCCGAGCTGGAGAAGCACGACGAGAACTGGAGTTGGCGGCAGATCGGCGCGGTGACTACCACCGGCGAGACCTGGGTGCGCACCGGATCCGACGCCTGGAACCACGCGAGCCATGTCGTGGCCGAGGGCTCGATCGCGATGGGCAACTACATGGATGGCCCCGGACCCGTGCAGGCGATGGCCAAGGCGCTCGAGGACAACCGCGGCGAGGCCATGGACGAGAGGCTGCTGCGTGCCATCGAGGCCGGCAAGGCCGCCGGCGGGCAAGGCCAGCCGGATCTAGGCCCGATACCGGAATCCTGGGCGATGATCCAAGTGTTCAACGGCAAGCAGCCGTGGCCGGCGGTCGACGTGCGGGTGGACTTCGACGTGGACCCGGTGCCAAAGCTCCGGCGCCTGGTGACGCAGCTCAAGAACATGGACAAGGTGCTGCACACGATGTCGTTCGACCCGTCGCGGACCTTCGACGTCTACGGCGTGGTCTTCGACATGTACAACGCCCAAGTTTAGCTGGGTTATCCGGCTTCCGGGGCGCAGGCGAGGATCAGCCGACGCGGGCCATGACCCCGCCGTCCACCGGAAGTGCCACGCCGGTGATGAAGCGGGCGGCGTCGGAGGCGAGGAAGAGCGAGGCCTGGGCCACGTCCCAGGCGCTGCCCATGCCGCCCCTGAGCGGGCTCCAGGTGTCGCGGGTGGCGGCGATCTCCTCGCGCGGCTTGCCGTAGCGGCGGGCTTGCGTGTCCACCGCCATGGGCGTGTCCATGTAGCCCGGCAGGATGGCGTTCACGCGCACGCCATCGGGCGCGCAGTCGAGCGCGAGCTGGCGGGAGAAGGCGATCATGCCTGCCTTGCTGGTCTTGTAGGTGACCGACTTGTAGTCGACCACCGCGGCGATCGACGAGATGTTGGTGATCACCCCGCTGCCCTGACTCCGCATCACCGGGACCACGTGCTTGCAGGCCATCACCGTGCCGCGCAGGTTGATCGCCATGACCCGGTCGAAGCTCGCCTCGTCGAGATCCGCGAGCGGCGAATCCCCGCCGGTATAGGCGACGCCCACGTTGTTCTGCAGCACGTCGATGCGCCCGTGCCGCGCGACGACGGAGCGGACGGCCTCGATCAGCGCCCGCTCGTCGGTGACATCGGCGGCCAGCGCCTCGGCAGCGGCGCCCTCCGCCTCGATGATTGCGGCGGTTTCCTCGGCGGACGCGCGGTCGCGGTCGAGGGCCACCACGTGCGCGCCGGCGCGGGCGAAGAGCACGCAGGTGGCGCGGCCGTTGCCGATCACCGGCCCGGGCGTCTGGCCGGCGCCGGCCACGATCGCGACCCGGCCGTCGAGGCTCAGCGTCGGGCTTTGCCAGGGCGCCGCGCCGGTGGCAGGGGAGTCCTCGGTCATGGTGTCGCCAATCTCACGCTGAAGGGAGGACCCAAAGGCTCGGCAGGCACGCGCGCCTTGTCAAGGCATGCGGTTGCGCCGCACCGCAGCGCATGAGAGCGTGCGCCGCGCCAGACACGCCGCGACCAGACACCGCACCCGGAGCATCGAGCCATGAAGATCGGCGCCGTCATCTTCGCCACCGACTACTGCATTGCGCTTACCGAGCTTGCTCCTGCATTGGAGGAGCGGGGGTTCGACGCGCTCTTCGTGCCCGAGCACACCCACACCCCCGCCAGTCGGCGCTCGCCCTGGCGGGGCGGCGGCGAGCTGCCGCGGGAATACTCCCACACGCTCGACCCCTTCGTGGGGCTGGCGGCGGCCGCGGCGGTGACCAGCACGCTCCGCCTCGGCACCGGCATCTGCCTGATCACCGAGCGCGACCCCATCGTCACCGCGAAGGCGGTGGCGAGCCTCGATCTGGTCTCCGGCGGGCGCTTCGAGTTCGGCATCGGCGCGGGCTGGAACGCCGAAGAGATGGAGCATCACGGCACCCGCTTCGAGACCCGCTTTCGGGTCATGGAGGACCGGGTCAAGGCCATGCAGGCGATCTGGGCCGCGGAGGAGGCGAGCTACGAGGGCGCGTTCACGTCCTTCGAGCCGAGCTGGTCATGGCCCAAGCCGGTGCAGAAGCCGCATCCGCCGATCCTGCTCGGCGGCGAGACCGTGCACACCATGCGGCGGATAATGGATTTCTGCTCGGGCTGGTTCCCGCGCGGCCCGCTGCTGCCCGATCCGGCCGAAGGCATGGCGCGGCTCCGCGCCGCCGCCGAAGACGCCGGGCGCGACCCGGCCACGGTGTCAGCCACGGTCTTCGGTGCTAAGCCCGAAGCCGGCTATCTGGACGCCTGCCGGGAAGCCGGGATGGACCGTGCGCTGCTGATCCTGCCGCCGGAAGGGCGCGACGGGGTGATGCCGGTCGTCGACCGCTACGCCGACCTTATCGGCTGAGCTGACGCCGGCTGAGGTGCGCCGGAGTCAACGAGCGGAAGGCCTCTCTCGCGGCCTCGGCGCCAAGCGCGCCCCAGAGCGCGCCGCCGAGCACCGCCCCGAGCGCGCCCCAGGGCTTGGGTTCCGCAAGGGGCTGCGGGGCGCCGCGCCGCCCCCTGACGCGGATCTTGAAGGACTCGTCGGGTGCGGGAAGGGGCATCTGGGTGGTCTTGAGGCTGTAGCCGGCCCTGTCGGGGTCGAGGTCCACCTCGTGCAGGATGGTCGCCATTGTGGCGGCGATCTGCACCTCGGCGAAGCCGTTGCCGAGGCAGCGGTGGGGGCCCAGGCCGAAGGGCGCGTACACGTAGGGCTGCTTGTGCTCCGCCCGCTCCGGCGTGTAGCGGTCGATGTCGAAGCGCTCGGGCTCCGGGAAGAACTCCGGCAGGTAGTGGGGCACAGCGGTTGCGATCATCACCCGCTCGCCGGCGGGGATGCGGTGGCCAGCGAACTCGAAGGAATTCGCCGCGGTCCGAACCAAGAGCGGCGTGACCGGATACTTCCGCATGGTTTCCATCGCCGCGCGGTGCATCGCGTCCATCTCGCGCAGCGCTTGGTCGGCCGGCACCTCGCCGCTGAGGAGGGCGTTGGCCTCTTCGCGCACCTTCTCCAGCACGTCCGGGTTCCTGAGCAGGGCGTAGAGCATGAAGGCGCAGGTGCCCGCCACAGTGTCCAGCGCCGCGACGAAGGGGCCCATGGCCGCGATCTTCAAGTCGGCCTCGGGGAAGAATTTCGGGTCTTCTTCGTGCAGGTCCAGGAGGTCGTCGATCAGGTCAGGGGCGGCGCCGTGGCGCTCCCGCATGGTGCCTGAGTGGCACTCGATGACTTCGTTATAGAGCTTGTCCACCTGCGCCGAGGCGCGGCGGAAGCGGGGCGACCAGCGCAGGTAGGGCCGCGGCACGACGGTTGCGGACAGCAGACCGTGGACGTAGCAGACCAAGTCGTCGTTGTATGGACGCGGCGAGACGCCGGCGACCAGCGTGCCCACCTGATCGGTGACGATCCGTTGCAGCGCCGGCACTGCAGCCATCGGCCGCTCTGTCGGCCACGCCGCGATCTCCCGCCGCGCGATGTCGATCATGCCGCCCATGTGCTCCACGGCGTACTCGCGCGAATAGCCGCGCTTCAACGTGCGCCGGAAGGCCGCGTGCTCCGCCCCGTCGGCGCTGAGCGTGGAGCGCGCCGCGCCGAACCAGGCGTTGAAGCCGCTCCAGAACTCGAAGGAGCGGAAGTGCTTCGTGCCCTGCCGCGCGAGGAAGCGGTTGGCCTCCACGCCCGCCAGCACGGTGAAGCGCCGGTTGAACAGGCGCATGCCGTAGACCGGCCCGAGCTCATGGTAGTTGTCGGTGAGGAAGGCGCGCATGTCCCGCGCCATGTCGAAAACGCTGCCGACGACCGGCAGGCCGCGCGCGAGCGGTATGTTCGAGGACGCCATCTCCCAGCCCTCTGCGGTCGTGCCCCTGCCCCTCGTCCCGCGGCGCGAGCGGGCCGCAGGGTACCGCCGCCTATTCCTATCATGGGGTTGGTGGCGGCCGAATTCCAGCTTTTCCGCTATGTCGTTCGGTCCGGACTCTATGTCGGACCGCGCAACCCATGAGAATTCGCCGCTGCTCCCATGCCTGCTCTGGCAAACGAAGGCTCGCTCATGGTATAGGCGCGCCGCCTTCAAGGGGAAAAATGCGATGGACGTGACGACCGAGCGCCGCGAGGGTGTGTTATGCGCCCGCGTAATCGGGAGAATCGAGCCGCGCAACGCCGGCGAGTTCCAGACAGCGATCACCGGGGCGGTCCAGAATGGCGACCGCGCCGTGGTCCTGGATTTCGAGGAGCTCGCCTATATCGGTAACGTCGGTCTTCGCGCGTTGCACATCACCGCCAGGGTGCTGCGAGACCGTAACGCCCGCGTGGCCGTCTGCGCGCCGCAAGGTGTCGTCGCCGCGGTCTTCGCGGGAAGCGGTGTGGACAGGTTGATCGCGGTGTATCCCACCAAGGCCGCCGCCCTCGCAGCCTTTCGCGAGTGACGCGGCATCCGGCACGGAGTCGACCCAACTCCACCGATTCGGCTATGCCGGTCGCGCAATGTTGATCGCCAGTTGATCCGCTGCGGGGTTGGCACGCGTCGCGATCGTTCGTATCGTTCAACCCCGCCGAGTTGCAGGGGCTGGGCGACGACATGCGATATGCGACGGGGGCCGAGAGCGGCTCCTGCTCTTCCAGGAGGTAGAGCGTGGACGCGGCACGAATCGTTATCGAAGTCCTCCAGTACTACGGCTACGTGGGGCTTGCCGTTGCGGCCGCATTCCTGCTCTACGGCATCGAGCGCGTGGATGAGGGGGCGCGCCGGTCTTACGCCTTCCGGCCGCTGCTGATCCCGGGCTGTATCGTGCTCTGGCCGCTGGTCATCGTCCGCTGGGTCGCGGCGGAACGGCAGCGCGGCTGAAGGGCCCGTCGTCATGCAGCGCCGCCATCGCAAGACCCACGCCTACATGTGGAAGGTGCTCGCGATCTTTCTGCCGGCGATGCTGA
The DNA here is from genome assembly GCA_965207055.1 of Alphaproteobacteria bacterium. Classification (GTDB taxonomy): domain Bacteria; phylum Pseudomonadota; class Alphaproteobacteria; order UBA828; family UBA828; genus WTGU01. Next base: position 1,213,147 of record CBDBLP010000003.1, read on the forward strand.
TCGCGGCGCTTGCCATTCGCCAGCACGGGCCGACGGAGAAATCCGCCGTCCAGCTCGAAAAGCCCGGGGCGCAGGCCGAGGCGCCCGCCGCCACGGCGGAAGAGTAAGGGGCGGCTGAGTTATGAGCGTGCGTTACGCGCCGGTTGGCTGGAACCGCAACAAGATCATCTACGACGTCGTGGTGCTGGCCGCCGCCGTCGCCTACATCCTGCTCTTCATCAAGATTGCGCCGAGCTTCCAGGACGTCACCAAGCCGACCAGCGGGGCGATCCTCAGGGCGCAGGCCTTCGGCACCTGTGCCTTCCTGATGCTCACCTTCATCCTGTGCATCGGGCCGCTCGCGCGCCTCGATCAGCGCTTTCTGCCGCTGCTCTACAACCGCCGCCACTTCGGCGTGATCACGTGCGCCATCGCGTTTACGCACGCGACGCACGTGGTCAGCATCTATTACTCGTTCAGCCCGCTGAACAAGTACGTCGCGGTGCTGGCGAGCAACACAAGCTACGACCGCTTCCTCGGTTTCCCCTTCGAGACCTTCGGCATCTTCGCTCTCTTCCTGCTGCTGGTGCTCGCGGCCACGAGCCACGACTTCTGGCTCAGGTTCCTGACTCCGCCGATCTGGAAGGCGATCCACCTCTCGGTCTACGTCGCCTATGCGGCGATCGTCTGCCATGTGGCGCTCGGCTCCCTGCAGGCGAAGCAGAGCCCGCTGCTCGCCGTCATCGTGGGCCTGAGCGTGGTGGCGGTGACGGGCCTGCACCTCGTTGCCGGGCGCATCGAGCGGCAGAAGGACCGCAACGCGGCTGAGAACGCCCCTGCAAGCACCGACGAGACTCCCTGGGTCGTCGCCGGCGACGTGGCTTCGGTGGCGGACGGGCGCGGCATCGTGGTGCCGCTGGAGGACGGCGAGCGCGTCGCGGTGTTCCGCTACGGCGACAAGCTGTCGGCACTCGCCAATGTCTGCGCCCATCAGAACGGCCCGCTCGGCGAGGGACGGATCATGGACGGCTGCGTCACCTGCCCGTGGCACGGTTTTCAATACCGGCCCGAGGACGGCTGCTCACCGCCGCCCTTCACCGAGAAAGTCGCGACCTACCGGCTCAAGCTCGACGGCAGGCGGATCCTGCTCGATCCCCGAGCGAACGAGCCCGGCACCTATGTCGAGCCCGTGCGGGTGACGGAGGCGTAACATGGCAGGCCGCTTACCGGACCCCGGCTTCTTCGTTGGCTACCTCAACTCGGTGCCGCGCCCGCTCGCGATATTCCTGGTGGTGGTTGCCGCGGCGCTCGTGGGCGGCATGGCCGGATTGGCCTTCGCCCTCGGCACCAACGTGAACGACCCCGGCGACGGCACCTTCGCCCGCAAGCTCGGGAAGCAGGAGATGTCGGGGATTCTGGTGGAGAATCCCTACCCGATCCTGCGCGTGCGCCCGGACGCGAAGAATCCCGAGGCGCGCACGGTCATGCTCACGGTGCCCGGCAAGCGCAGTGTCAAGCGGCGCGGGCGCAAGCTCTTCGACCAGCTCGTCGACGTGACGGGCTTCATGTTCCAGCGCGGCGACATCGACATGCTGCAGGTCCAGGGCAAGAACTCCCTGAAAGCCGTCGAGGTCGGCGAAGGCGAGCCGCCGCCCGAATTCACTCCGGCGCCGGCGGAGCCCCTCGGCCGCTGGCGCCTCATCGGCGAGATTTGCGACAGCAAGTGCCATCTGGGCGCCATGCGCCCGGGCGACGGGCTCGCGCACAAGGCCTGCGCCAACCTCTGCATTTCATCCGGCGCGCCGCCGATTTTCGTCACGGCGGAGGAGGGCGCGGTCGAAGGCGAGACTTTCCTGCTGTTGGCCAATGAGGATGGCGGGCCGCTCCCCGACCACTTCGGCGACTACGTGGCGATCCTCCTCCAGCTCGAAGGCGAGGTCGAACGCCTCGACGATCTCCTGGTCTTCAAGGTCGATATCGACGCGGCCAAGGTGTTTTGAGCGATGAAGCAATTCGCCTGGATCATTGTCGGTGCGATCGTGACCGCCGGCCTCGGCTATGCCTCCTACTGGGTCTATCTGGAGGTGCAGGCCAATACCCGAGGCACGCTCATTTCGGGCTTCGGCATCTTCGTCGGCGTCATGGGCGTGTTCGCCATGCTCAGCGTGGCGCAACTCGTCTCCACCTACGCCGAGCGCCTGCTGTGCAAGCGCAAGACGCCCGCTGCCGACGAGGGTTCGTGACGGTCGATTGAGACGCGCCGCGCGGCCCGCGCGGTGGCGCAAGGCAGGATCCCCATGAACAAGATCGCGATCAAGACGCTCGACGAGTTGGAAGACCGCCAGCCGGCCTATGCCCTGGTCGGCGAGGTCGATCTTTGCCTGGTGCGCTACGACGACAATGTCTCGGTCTTCTACGGCCGCTGCCTGCACCGGGGCGCGCTCATGGCCGACGGCTACGTCGACGGCGAGAACCTGATCTGCGGCGTCCACTACTGGGACTATCGCCTCGATACCGGCGTCAGCGAATACAACAACGAAGAAATCCTGCCCAGGTTCACGTCCTGGATCGAGGACGGCCAAGTTCTGGTCGATGCGGACGAGATCGGCGCCTGGCAGGAGGAGCACCCGCAGCCCTTCAAGCGGGACGAGTACCTCGGCCTCTACGCCGACACCCACCCCGCGGACGAGGAGCCCCACGTCGGGCTGATCCAGGGTTACGCCAGGGACGGACTCTCCAAGACCGGCCATCACGGCGTCGTGGTGGCCATGGGCGTTCCGCGCCAGGATCTGCCGAGCTGGGACGACATCCAGTTCATCACGGCGCAGCTTCACCGCATGCCGCACCTCGACGACGAGCCCGTCGGTACCGAGGTGGTGATCGGCCCAAACGCGCAGAAGCCGCTCACACTCGAGATGCCGCTCCTGGTTTCGGACATGAGCTTCGGGGCGCTTTCGGAGCCCGCCAAAGTCTCGCTCGCGCGCGGCGCCGAGCTTTCCGGCACCGGTATCTGCTCGGGCGAGGGCGGCATGCTCCCGGAAGAGCAGCAGGCCTGCAGCCGCTACTTCTACGAGTATGCCTCAGGCCGCTTCGGCTTCTCCTGGGACAAGCTGGAGAACGTGCAGGCCTTCCACTTCAAGGGCGGCCAGGGCGCCAAGACCGGCACCGGCGGGCACCTGCCGGGCAACAAGGTGAGGGGCAAGATCGCCGAGGTGCGGGGGCTGCCGGAAGGCTCGCCTGCGGTCTCGCCGCCGCGCTTCCCGGACTGGACCGAATGGCGCCAGGTGAGGGATTTCGCCGACGAGGTGCGCAGCCACACCGGCGGCATCCCGATCGGCTACAAGCTCTCCGCCCAGCACATCGAAAAGGATATCGACGCCGCGCTCGAGGTGGGCGTCGACTACGTCATCCTCGACGGCCGCGGCGGCGGCACCGGCGCGGCGCCGCTCATCTTCCGCGACAACATCTCGGTGCCGACCATCCCGGCGCTCGCCCGCGCGCGGCGCCATCTGGATGCGTCCGAGCGCCAGGACGTGACGCTGGTGATCACCGGGGGCCTGCGCAAGCCCGCCGACTTCGCCAAGGCGCTGGCGCTGGGCGCCGATGCGGTTGCGGTCTCCAACGCCGCGATTCAGGCGATCGGCTGCCTCGGCATGCGCGCCTGCCACACCAACAACTGCCCGGTCGGCATCGCGACCCAGAAGCCGCATCTGACCGCGCGGATCGAAATCGAGAAGTCGGCACGGCGTCTCGCCAACTTCTTCGAGGCGAGCGTCGAGCTGATGAAGATCATGGCGCGCGCCTGCGGGCATTCGCACCTGAATCAGCTCGCGCCCGACGACCTCGTGACCTGGAAAGAGGATATGACCCGCCTCTCGGGCGTCGCCTACGGCGGCGTCGGCGGCTGAGCGGGCGCTATAGATACCTGGCGAAGGACCTGTTCGCAGCCGGGATTTCGTCGACGGTTCCCAAGTAGGCGTGCCGAGTCATGTCGGGCGAGTACTTGCTCGCCGGCGGCTGGCGGCCGAGCGCCTCCGCCATGCTGCGGATGTGGTGGGGTGCCGCGCCGCAACAGACGCCCAGATAGTTGACGCCGAGTGCCCGCGCGTCCTTGGTGAATTCCGCGATCTCGTAGCGGTTGCAGGTAAAGGGGTCGAGCGCCGTGGGGAAGGGGCGCTCCTCCGGTATGCAAGCGCACTCCGAATCGCTGAGCGACAGGAATGTCGGCTCGTCCTCGCTGGTGCGGTAGGCCACCGGCAGCGCCGCGACGTGGCAGCTCACCGCCTCGCGGATTTCCCCGAGCAAGGGCAGCATGGTGGCCGGGCCGCGCGCGCAGTTGAGTCCCACGACATCGGCGCCCGCATCCTCAAGGCGCTTGCACGCCTCGGCCGGGGTCAGTCCTTCCCGTGTCAGCGGGTCGCGGAAGATGGCAAGGTTGATCACTGCCGGCAGGCCCGCCTCCTTGATCGCCTCCAGCGCCAGCAGCGCCTCGCTGACGTAGGAGATCGTTTCGGCGACGATGAAGTCCACACCCTCGTCCACCGCCCAGCCCACCTGCTCGTCGAACATGGCGCGCACGCGCCGCACGGACTCGCCTTCGCCGTCCACGTAGATGTTGGAGTTGCAGACGTTGCCGGCGACCAGAGCGTCGCCCTCCCGCGCCACCTCCCGCGCAAGGCGGATCGCGGTGCGGTTGATCTCTTCCAGTGCGCCCTCCTTGCCGATCAGCCTGAGCTTCTCGCGGTGGGCGTAGTAAGTGAAAGCGAGCATCACGTCGGAGCCCGCGCGCAGGAAATCGCGGTGCAGCCGGATTACTGCATCGGGGTGTTCCAGCACCGCCTCAGGCACATAGGGGCCGGCGGCGACATAACCGCTGCGCTCGAGCTCGAAGAGATAGCCCTCGGCGCAGATGACCGGCCCTGTCGCCAGCCGTTCGAGTAGACTCGATGCGCCAGACGCTTCGGCGTCAGTCATGGACATGTTCTCCTTGATGGTGCCAGACGCAGCCGGCGCTAAAGGTGCTTCGCGAAGTCCTTGTATCTGGACGGGACCTTGTCCGAGGTGCCGTAGAAGGCGTGCGTCGACATGTCGGGCGAGTACCTGCTCCCCGGCGGGCGGCGGCCGAGGGCTTCCGCCATGCTGCGGATGTGGTGGGGGGACGCACCGCAGCAGACACCGAGATAGTTGACGCCGAGCGCCTGCGCGTCCCTGGTGAATTCCTCGATCTCATAGCGGTTGACGGTGAAAGGGTCGAGCGCGGTGGGGAAGGGGCGCTCCCGCGGCAGGCAGGCGCAGTCGGGATCCTCCAGGGACTGGAAGCTGGGTTGCTCGGCTGTGGTGCGGTAGGCCACCGGCAGCGCCGCGACGTGGCAGCTCACCGCCTCGCGAATGGGGCCGAGCAGCGGCAGCATGGTGGCCGGGCCGCGCGTGCAGTTGAGCCCGACCACGTCGGCGCCTGCGTCTTCCAGGCGCTTGGCTGCCTCGGCCATGCTCAATCCGTCCCGGGTGATCGGGTCGCGGTGGACGGCGAGGTTGATCACCGCCGTCTGGCCGGCCGCCTTGATGGCTTCAAGCGCGAGCAGGGCCTCGCCGACGAAGGAGATGGTCTCGGCGACGATGTAATCCACGCCCTCGTCGACGGCCCAGGCCACCTGCTCGTCGAACATCGCGCGCACGTCGCGGGCGGACTCGGGGTCACCCTCGACATAGGTGTTGGAGTTGGACACATTGCCGGCGACCAGCGCGTCGCTCCCCTGCGCCGCCTCCCGCGCCAGGCGCAGCGCGGTGCGGTTCATTTCCTCGAGCGTGTCTTCCCTGCCGATCACCCGAAGCTTCTCGCGATGGGCGTAGTAGGTGAAGGCCAGCATGACGTCGGAGCCCGCGTGCAGAAAATCGCGGTGCAATTGGGCCACGACCTCCGGGTGGTCCAGGACCGCTTCCGGCACGTAGGCGCCTGCGGAGAGATAGCCGCGGCGCTCGATCTCGAAGAGATAGCCCTCGGCGCAGATGACCGGCCCTGCCGCCAGCCGCTCGAGAAGACTAGGTCCGCTGGATACTGCGCCGTCAGTCATGGGTAACGCTCCCTATTGGTACTGGCCGGCCGGGCCGGGGTGCAGTGGCGAATCCTTCGCCCGCCACAGGAACCGCCGCACGATATCGCCGTAGCCGTTGAACAAAAAGCCGCCGTTTTCGGCAAGCACCCGCTGCCGCTCCGCGCGGTAGACGTGAGGCAAATCGTACCAGGCGATGCCGGGCCGCTCGTGGTGGAGCGCATGAAAATTGTTGCCGAGGAAGAGCAGTCTCATCAGCGGGCCGGCCTCCACGATGCCGGTGCGCTGTGGCTGATCCGCCGCAGGCCGATGCTCGGTGTAGGAGCGTAGCAGGATCAGCGCGGTGCCTGGATAGACGTAGAGCATCACGTAGGCCCAGAGCGGGATGCCGCAGACGACCAGCACCCAGACCAGCACCAGCGCAGTCAGCACCGCATGCGTAGCCCAGATTTGAACGCATCCCGGCTCGCCGCGGATCAGCCGCGCGCCTTCCTCCCGCCAGAACGCGAGCATTGTGAGCGCGGGCCCCAGCAGCAGCCGGCCGGCCAGAGTGTTGTGGACCCGGAGCAGCGCCCGATGGACCGGCCCCAGCCGACTCCAGCGCTCGGGCTCCACGTAGAAGCTCTCGGTATCGCCAAGCGGCTCCGTAAGGTGCGGCGTGGCGTGATGGCTGAGGTGGCGGCTGCGGTAGAGGGGATAGGGTAGCCAGAGCGCGACCGGCGCCATGGCGAGCGCGGTGTTTGCCCACTGCCGGCGCGTGGGGTGGCCGTGGATGATCTCGTGCTGCAGGCTGCCGTGCCAGCCGATCAGCCAGCCGCCGAGCGGCAGGACCAGCCACCAGGGCAGCGCATGATGGTACCAGGTGAGCGCCAGCCAGCCGCCGTAGATCGCCGCCGCCACGATCCAGGTCGGCCCCTCGATCCAGCGCCAGAGGGCAGGGAGGTCCGCTCGAGCGAGGGAATTGTCGGGGTTACTGTGCACGATGACCCGGCTGTGGCGACGGCGACAATCCACTCTGTGGCGCGTCTTGCGTTGAAACAACGTGGGAATTCGCTTGGATTGTCACAGTCCGCGTCAGTTTCCAGATGTTTGTGATATACTGCACCGAGTGTTGATATTTCGCGCAATCCGGTGAACTGGCGCATGGACAGGCGTGACACGGCGCAACGCTTTCGCGAGCGGCTGCTCGAGGCCATGGAAAGGGGGCAGGTCAACCGGTCCGCCCTCGCCGCGCGCATCGGGATCGACCGCTCCACGCTGTCGCAGCTTCTATCGGCCGAGGCCGACCGCCTGCCGCGCGCCGACACCGCCGCAGCGATCGCGGCAGCTCTTCACGTGAGCCTCGATTGGCTGCTCGGCCTCAGCCAGCAGGCGAAGCTCGGCGCCGACATCCTGGAAGAATCGGTTGAGGTGAAGGCGAGCGCGGACGAACCCGCGGATGAAAGCCTCGCCGCCTGGTACGCCGAGGCGGTCGGCTACAAGATCCGCCACGTGCCGACCACGCTCCCGGACCTGCTGAAGACCGAGGCGGTGCTGGATTACGAATATCGCGACTTCGCCGCCAGATCACCCGACCGGGCAATTGCGATTTCCCACGGCCGCCTCGCCTATGTGCGGCTGCCGGAGACGGACATCGAAATCTGCGTGTCGCGTCAGTCCATGGAGTCCTTTACCCGTGCCGAGGGCATCTGGCGCGACCTTTCGTTAGCGGCCAGGCGCGAGCAGCTCGATCACATGATCGCGTTGGTCGACGAACTCTACCCCACGCTCCGCGTGTTCTTCTTCGACGGCCTTACCCATTTCTCCGTGCCCTACACCGTGTTCGGGCCGCAGCGGGCGGTGGTCTATGTCGGCCAGATGTTCTTCGCCTTCAACACGATCGCGCATATTCGCGTGCTCACACGCCACTTCGACGCCCTGGTGCGAGCCTCGACCGTGCCGGCCCATGTGGCCGGCAATTCCTTGCGCGAACTGCGCGACGAGTTGGATTAACCCGCACTTCTCATCAAGGTCACGGCCTGCGTCGAGTCCAGGCGTTCGATCCGCCAGGAGCGGGCCGAAAAGCGTATCAGGGAATACGGTTGAGGCCCGCATCGTGCGCTCCGCGCGCGTGGACGCGCGACGCGGGCGGGCGCCTGGGCGCGACCCGAAGGGCGGCGCTCTCCGGCCGACAGCTTGCGTCACGGCCCTTGCCCGATGCACCACATCGCGCTGCGCGCCGTTCCTACCCTGTCGGCCGGACAGCGCCGCGCAGACCATGACCGTGGTGAGAAACAATAGTGGTGCATCTTTCCTAGTGGTGCCTGGGATTTCCTGAAGATGCCAATACGCCTCTGTGACCGTGGGATACAGACGACTTCGTCAGGATTCCGATTGTCAGGCGTTCCATGGTGTACCCCTGAAATGTATTACGCGTGTTGTGGAAGGTGTTGATTTGTGGGCCGCGCCATGACACCATACCTCCATGAACCACCCCGGAAAACGCACCGCGCGCGTCAAGCTCACCATCGCAAGACGCGCCATCGACAGCTTCGAGCCCGCCGACAAGCCGTGGATCGCATGGGACGACAAGCTCACAGGATACGGCGTCCTCATCCATCCCTCCGGCGTCAAGTCCTATATCGTCAACTACCGCCTTGGCGATGGCGGTAGGGCCGCCCCCAACAAGCGCCTCGTCATCGGACGATGCGACAGAATGGCCCCCGAGCTGGCGCGCAAAGAGGCTCACAGGCTGCTCGGCATGGTCGCCATGGGCGAGGACCCGGCGGCGGCGCGCACCAGGAGCCGGCGCATGCCCACGCTTGGGCAGGCCTTCGAGCAGTACATGAAGGCCAATCCCAAGCGCAAGACGATCACCAACCAGTGCTACCGGGATCGTTTCGAGCGGCCCCTCGGCGACTGGCTCTCTCGTCCGCTGGATTCCATCACGCGCGAAGACGTGGAGGAGCGCTTCAACCGCGTCACCGAGAAGAACGGCTGGGCGACGGCCAACCAGTGCATGTCGCTGCTGCGCTCGGTCTACCGTCGGCCCTGCGTGGATTTTGGGGGACTGGCCAATCCGGTCGATCTGTGGCTCGCGGGCGGCGGCAGGTTCCATCACAAGCCGAGGCGCAAGATCCCGCCGCCTGCCGAGGTCCTGCCGCGCTGGCGGAGAGGGATCGAGGCCGTGGTGAGCAATCCCGCGCTCAGGGACGTGTTCTGGTTCGGCATGTTCACGGGCATGCGGTTGGGCGAGGTGCTGCCGCTCAGGTGGGACCGGGTGAACAGGGAGGAGCGGGTCTTCCGTGTGGAAGAGACCAAGACGGGGACGCCGCTTGAGCTGCCGATCACCCGGCAGCTTGCGGCGATTCTCGACCGCCGCTGGGCCGAGAGCGGGGAGAAGCCGGACTTCGTGTTTCCGTCGGCCACCAGCCGCACGGGCCATTTCGTGAAGCTGACGTATTTTCATCGCCGCATCAGCGAGGCCGGGGGCGCGAAGTTCTGGTACCACGGGATGCGCAACTGCTTCATCACGGTGGCCGAGCGGGACTTGATGCTGCCGCACGCCCTCACCAAGCGGTTGGTCAACCACGCGCCGCCCAACGACGTCACGGAGGGGTATGCTGCGGACTGGATGATCGGGCAGCTGCGCGAACCGGCGCAACGCGTTGCGGATCGCATCGAGGAGTTGGGAGCAGACTAAGCGCGCTGTTGAGGATCGGTAGACGTCGCTTGTCCGTTCCCCTCCCACAGGTAGCACCATCCCCCTGCGTCCATGTCACTGCAGCGACGGAGTTGAGCGCTTGCCTCCGAATGCAGCGGACATGTCGTGGCGTTCGATGACACCGCCCATCCCCTCATGCCCTTCGCCGAAGAAGACACCGGTCACGACCCCGAAATCCCGTCCCGTCGAGCGGTATTGAGGGCCATCGCTCATTCCGTAGAGCGCGATGGAGGGGAGGTGGCGTCGTCGTTGCGCTCGCTCGCCGTACAGGCTCGTCACGGCGAAGAGCGGCTCACGTCTCACGCCCGGCGATTCCGATCAACCGAAGTCCTCGCTTCCGTTCAGAACGTGCGCCCGTAGCGCATCAGCAGCGCAGCGTCATTCTCGCCGTTTACGTGTCCCGCGTCGCGCGAGGCGATTACGGCCAGGTGCGCCCTACCGCCCGCCCAGGGACGGGAGTAGGTCACTTCAAGGTCGAGCTGACGGCCGGAAGGCTCCAGGTCGAGAGCGGCGTGCTCGATCTTCACCTGCCCGCCAGCGGTCCGGCCCGATACCCAGCGGAGCCCCGCCTGCCCGGCCTCGACGCGCAATGGTTGGGACAACCGGAATGCCAGCCGCCCGCCGGATCGATCGATTTCGTTGCCAATGAGACCGAGAGCGAAGGAGCTGGTCCACAGCGCCGACCGATTGTGCATCATGCCTCGCCGACGAACCTCGGCACGGCTCGTGCCAGCATGGGCACTGGCGAGAAGACCCCAGCCGTCGCCGAGGTGACGATAAGCGGACAGCCCTATCATGCCGGTGTTTCCACTCAGCTCGCCGAAGGCCCCGGAGGCCCGGCTGCCCACAAGCCGCTCCGCCTCCGTCAGCCATCCCGCCTGCATGGCGAGGCCGGAATCGCCGAAGCGGTACTCGGTCAACGCACCTGTGGCACGGCCGGCATCGGCCTCGCGCCGCTCGCCGTATTGCGCCGAGCCGTGGAAGGCAGCGACATGGAAAGAGCCGGGACCGGCGGGAACGCCGTAACCGATGATGGTGCCATCGCGGGCGAAGCTGAGATAGGGATTGGCGAACGCCGCGTCATCGGTGAATGTCCCCGGCTCGATCGGCTCGCCGTCGCGAGCCACCAGGGAGTTGCCGGAGTGCAATCCGAACTGCCAGCCCGGATGAGCGCGATATCCGAGCAACAACCGTCCGTTTGCCATGTCGCGCGTCAGCGTCAGCGAGCCAAGCGAGCCGGGGATCGTGGAGGCCGCGCTGCCCAGAATGCCCGCTTCGGCCAGGGAGGCCGAAGCGACGGTCTCGCCGGCTCCACGCGAGGTCGAGACCGCATCGAAGCGCGCCCGAATCTCGATGCCGTCGATGTGCCATGGCGTACCGCGAGGATCGCGCCCCAAGGCCCTGAGGCGTTCCTCAAGCCCAAACTTCTCGAAGACGCTGGGGCGAAGGTGATCGCTAAGCGGACTGAAGAATGGCGCATCAAGCTCGTCGAAGCTCGCGACCTCGCTCTGCGCCAGCCCATGCGCCAGCGAATCCCCGAAGGCCGCACCCAGGTGGATCGCGCTGCCGACGCTCGGTGCCGAGGGGCCGGAGAGCGCCTGGCCGGTCAGCATCCGCGTCTCGCCCACCGGCCGGGTCGCTGCGTCCAGATCGAGGAAGCCCTGGCCGTAAATGTCGGAATCCGCATATGTGCCCGTCTTGTCGGCGGTCGCAAGAAGACGCTCGACGATCTCGTCGTTGCCGAGCTGGTTGCGGAATTGCTGGGCAAGCAGGCCGATCCCGCCCGTCACGAACGGTGCGGCGGAAGATGTTCCGGCCTCCTCGAACGTGAGGTAGCACTCCGCCGTGCCGGCCGGACAGTAGAAGCCGGGCACCGGCCCGGTGATGTTCACACCCGGCGCGGCAAGGCAGAAGTCCTTCGCGATCCCGCAGCGATTGGAGAACTCCGCAATCGTGCCTTGCTCATCCGTCGCCACCACGGCGAGCGAATGACCGCGCAGCTCCGGGATGCGGACCGGAAGCCCGGCCACGATCTCGACCGAACTTCCGGACTCGACTGAGCCGTCCAGGTTGATTTCGCCGCGGGCGTTCCCTGCTGCCCACACGTAGACGGTGCGCTCACCGGCCGGGGTGCCCTCTTGAGCGATCGCCTCGATGACGTTGGGAAAGCGGCGGCGCAAGTCCTCCGCACCGAATTCCTCGATGTTGCCGGGAAGTCCGAAGCTGGCATTGACCGCCGTTGCCCGGCCGTTCAGCCGCCCGAAGGCAGATGCAAACTGTCTCTCAAGGGTGGACTCGATGCCCCGGATCAGCTCGGGAAGCACCTGAATCTGCTCAGGGTTCTCGGAAAGGATGTCCTCGATGATTTCGTCCAAGCTGGGGAAGCCCACCGAGATCACCTCGGCATCGAAGGCGACGCCGTGGATGGCGGGCGCGCTCCCCGAGGACGCCGGGTCTCCGGCGCTGCCAGCTGGATGTGTGCCCCGGCTTGCAGCCATGATGCCGGCTACGAACGTCCCGTGCCCGAGGATGCTGTGACAGGATCCATCGATAGCCGGGTTGTCGCAGGTGCTGAAGTCGGGCTCGTAGCCCTCGACATTAGCGACTTCGAGCCTTCCCTCGAACTTGGGATGGCTGGGATCCACCCCGCTGTCGACGATGCCGAGCGTAATCCCATCGCCGGTTGCGCCGCGTGCGTAGGCGTACTGCGCCTTGACCTGGCCCAATCCGTACTGATTTCGGAACTCGGGGTGCGCAGCATACTCACGTCGAAGTTGTTCTTCGGACGAGGACTCGGGGGAAGTCGAGGGGGGCCGGAAGTTATCTTCCCCATGGATGCAGCCCGCCAATACCAGCACCAGAGACGACGCCAGCACCGAGTACCTCATGGCTCCCACCCTCAAGATCGATTCGAATCGCTGAAATGGTACGAGTGGCCGCACCCGACTGACAACAAATGGGCCCGACCGATCCGCACCAGCTATTCCCTTGGCGTGGCGAGGCAGATGATCCTGACCGGTTGAAGACGCGCATCCTGCTGTTATGGCGATGAAGAAATCGCCGCCGGCGAACCCGGCAGGAAGGAGCCGCCGCCGCGATCGAGCGTTGCGCGCAATTGCAAAAGTTGTCCTAATGCCCCTGCCGTCGCGGCCAGAGTTCCCTGGAACTCAAGAAAACAATGTTCTTGATCATGTGAGAGGACCCTGTGATGAAATCCGCAATCCTGGCGGCTCGTCCGGGCATCGACCACGCAGCTTGTCCGGGTCTCGCGCGGCTCGTGAGCGCTGGGCTTCCCTTCGGCATTGCCGTCATCGCTTTGGCCGTCGCGCTTGGCGTCGATGATGCGGCGCGGGCCGAGAACGAATGCGGCCAGCCCGAAGCCGGAACGCCGGTCGTCTGCTCATCCTCGAACTATAATGCGGCCACGGACGGCAACATCGTGTACCGCCCCCGCGGAGCGAACGGGGGCGACTTCACCATACACCTCGCCGATGACCTATCGATCCGCTACGACCGCCACGACCCCGACGACGACCAACTGGTTCTGCCTGGAAGTGGAGACCCGCTCTACAGCGCCGTCAGGATCGAGACCGGCGCGGACCATGCGGGCGACATCTCGTTTCTCTCTTCCGCCGACGTGACCTCGAACGGGAGAGGGATTTCGGTCGACCACAACGGGAAGTCGGGCGCGCTGCGCACGGAAATCGCGGGCGGCACCTTCACGATCGCAAGCGATTGGCTACGCGCGTACGCCATCCACAGCAATCGTGGCGACGGCTATGCAACAGGTCAGGAGTTCAGCGGCGACCACGATGTCATCGTCCGCGACGTTGTCGTCGACCTGGACGGAGGGTGGGCCGGCATCGTTGGAGCCCAGGGCGGCGAGGGAGACCTGAATGTCGCCGTGCGGGACTCCGACATCGAGGTCGATGCCCCTTGGGCCACTGGCGTGTTCGCCATACATCGCGGCACCGGAGACGTCGACATCGATATCTGGAATGCCGACATAGATGCCGGCGGCACAATGTCGGTTGACGGGTTCCTGGGCTACCATCTCGGCAGCGGCAAGACCGGCATCGTTGTGCGGGACAGCACCATCGCGGTCAAGACCGCGGAAACCAGGTCCGGAAACGGCATAGCCTTTCTCTATTCGGGGGGAGAGGGTGGCGACCTCTCCTTCGATATCCAGGACGTCGACATCGATATCTCCAGCAGCCTCGGCATCTACCGTATGCACGACAACGAGGATGGAGGGAGGTATTTCGATGGCATCTGGGGCGGATACTGGGGTGAAGAAGGCGACATTCACGTCGATGTCCGCCGCGCCGATATTGTGGTCATGGGTGCGGACTCCGGTGGAATGTCCTTCATCCATGACAGGAAGGGCGACATCGACATAGCCGCGCGCAACGTCGACATCCAGGTCGAGGGCGACCGTTCCGTGGGCATTGGCGGCGGCCAGCGCCACGAGGGCACGGGCGACATCGCCATCGACGTCCGCGATTCGACCGTCGTGGCGACGGGAGAGAGCGTCGCCGGCATTCGGGCGTTCAACTTCACGGGCGAGGGCAGCATCGGCATTCGCGTCGAGGGCGGGTCGATTACGGCGGAGGGCGAGGGCAGTTCCGGCATCCTTGTCGGCCTCACCGGCCGGTTGTTCGACGACCGACCCGAGCCGATTGGGGCCCCCGCCCTTCGGGACGTCACCGTGGACGCCAGCGACAACACGCGCGGGACGACAGCGGCGCAGAATGTCGTTGTGAACGGGCGGGTGCGGGGCGGCTCGGGTGTGGGGGCGGGGGTCCGGCTCTACGGCGGCGGCCGGGTCGAGATCGGCCCCCGGGGCAGCGTCGGCGCGGCCTCGGGCGTTGCCGTGCGGGCCGAGGGACCCGAGGGAACCGAGCCCGCGTTGCATGTCGAGGCGCAGCTGGACGGCCGCCGGGTGAGCGATGCGATCGCGGGGGAGATCAGGAACGACGACGGTCGAACGACTGTCGCGGTCAACGGGGTGGTCCTGCATGACGGCATGACGGGGGCGACCGGGCTGCGGGCGCCGAACGGCGCGCGCGACATCTCCCTTGCCGCCTCGCAGACCGTTGCGGGACGGGCGTTCCTGCCGGCGGATTTCGTGACCGCCCATGCGCCGCGCGCGGCGGTCTACGAGGCGCTGCCGGGGTTCATGCTGCGGCTGGACGACCGAGGGAGGGTGGGGAAGCGGCTGCGCATGCCCGGTTCGCCCGTCTGGGTCAGGGTCTCGGGCGGCCAGGGGTCCTACGCGCCGGATCGCTCGAGCGTCGGCGCGGCCTACGAGTTCGGCCGCTTCGAAGCCAAGACGGGGGTCGATTTTGCGTTCTCCCGGGAGGCGAACGTGAACGGCTGGGCCTCGCTGCGCCATGTGCGGGGTTCGGCGGACGTGTCCGCGCCGACGGGCGGCGGGAAGATCGATGCCGAGGGTTTCGGCGCGTCGTTCGGGGCCACTTGGGAAGACGCCGCCGGTTACTACGCCAGCGGACGCATCTCGGTGACCCGGTACGGGTCGGACCTGCGCGCGGACGGCCGGGGCCTGCTGAAGGAGGGAGCCGATGCAATGGTGCGCACCCTCGGGGTCGAGGCGGGCCGGCGTTTCTCGCTCGCCGACGATCTGACCGTGACGCCCCAGGCGTGGTTGACCCGCTCGGACGTTTCGATGGACGGATTCCGGGACGCCGTGGGGTCGCGGGTCTCGCCTGGAAAGACGGATCGGTCCGTCGTCGGTCTCGGCATCGTCACGGAGACCGCGCATTCATGGGACGGCGGTGAACGAAGGCTCGACTTGCGCGGCCGTCTGGGGGTGGAGCGGGTGCTGGGCGATGCGGAGACAGAGACAGTGGTCTCGGGCGAGCGCCTCGGCTCGGAGGCTGCCAGGACCCGGGGAGTGTTCGCCCTGGGGGCGGCGTACCGCTGGAACAATTGGTCGCTGGGCGGCGAGGTTTCCGCCTCCGGCCTGGGCTCGGACGACAGCGGCTACACCGTCAGCCTCCGCCTCGGAACGCAGTTCTAGGGTGCGACCGGACCACAGCCTCGTTGGAACATGCGCAAGGATGCCACCAGCAACCGACCGCGGGAGCGGAGCGCGACGCCCGAAACGTTGAACGCGGCGCATCGCTTGCAGCGAGAGTTTCGGCGCTAGAGGGGCCAGCATGCCAGTCGGGCGAGAGGAGAACACGGAGTCGGGCATCGACGAACGGTGCGGTGTCATCGGAACCTGCGGTCGGTGCTGGCGCTTCCTGCTCGTGAACGGGTTCATTGCGGCCGCCGCCCTCGTGGCTTCCGCCCTCGTGACCGCGTCCCTCGCGAGCGCCCAGGAACAGGCTGCCATGATCGAGTGGCCCTTTGTCGGCGCCGGGCAGGCGCACACCAAGTACTCCCGGGTCGAGGACATCACCGCCGCCAACGTCGGCGAGCTGGAGATCGTCTGGCAATGGGAGCCGAACGAAAGGCCTCTGGAGGAGTACGGCACGCGGCCGGGCCCCTTCCAGGCGACGCCCATCATGGTCGACAACGTGCTCTACCTCTCGACCATGTACACGCGCGCGGCGGCTCTCGACGCGGAGACGGGCGCCCAGCTCTGGACCTTCGATCCCAAGGTCTACGAGGGCGGGCCCAAGGGTGCGGGGCCGCGCGGCTTCAAGCACCGGGGCGTCGCCCGGTGGAGCGACGGGGACGACGCCCGCATCTTCCTCAACAGCCGCGACCGGCTCTACGCGATCGATGCCGCGACCGGTGAGCTGGACGCGGGCTTCGGCGAGAGCGGAAGCGTCCTGCTGACCGAGGGCCATGGCCGCCCGGTGTCCCGCTTCGAGTTCGATCAGACCTCGCCGCCGGTGGTGTTCGAGGACCTGGTGATCGTCGGCAGCCGCATTCCTGACCGGCTGCAGCGGAAGTTCGACCCGCCGGGAACCGTGCAGGCGTTCGACGCCCGCTCAGGCGAGCGCCGCTGGGTCTTCTTCACCATCCCGCAATCCGAGGACGACTTCGGCGCGGACACCTGGGAGGACGAGTCGTGGCGTTTCACCGGCCACGCCAACGTGTGGGGGCTGATGTCGCTCGATGTCGAGCGCGGGCTGCTCTACGTGCCGACGAGCACGCCGAGCAGCGACTACTGGGGCGGCCGCCGCCCGGGGGCGAACCTCTTCGCCGAGTCCCTGGTGTGCCTCGACGCGCGCACGGGCGAACGGCAGTGGCACTTTCAAACCGTGCACCACGGCGTGTGGGACTACGACCTCGCCGCAGCGCCCAACCTCGTGACGATCAGGGTGGACGGGCGCGAGATCGACGCGGTGGCGCAGGTATCGAAGCACGGCTTCACCTACGTGTTCGACCGGGTGACGGGAGAGCCCGTGTGGCCCATCGAGGAGCGCGCGGTGGACATCACGACCGACGTGCCGGGCGAGGCGCTCTATCCGACGCAACCCTTCCCGACCAGGCCGCCGGCTTTCAGCGGGCAGGGGGTGTCGCTGGAGGACGCGAACGATCTCACGCCGGAGATCCACGCGCTCGCGGTGGAGGAGATGAATCAGTTCCGGCTGGGTCCGCTCTTCACGCCGCCGAGCCTGCAAGGGACGCTCCAGCGCCCGGGCGCGAGCGGCGGCGCCAACTGGGGCGGGGCGGCATTCGATGCCGAGAGCGGGCTCCTCTTCGTGCGGACATCGGAGGACGCCGACACCAACCAGGTGTGCGTGAACGCAGGCAACGATCCCGAGGTCGACGTCGAGTACAGCAACAACTGTCCCTTCGGGGCGACGCTCCTCATGTATCACGAGCCCGACGGGCCGGGCGCCGCGCAGACGCCCGAGAGCAAGCTCGGCCCCATCCCGCTCATCAAGCCGCCCTACGCGCATCTGGTGGCGATCGACCTGAACGCGGGCGAGATCGCGTGGAAGGTGCCCTTTGGCGAAGGCAGCCGCGAGCTGCGCGCGCACCCGCTGCTGCAGGGCGTCGCGCTGCCGGAGCGCCTCGGCACGCGCGGCAATTCCGGCCCGATGGTGACCAAGGGGGGCCTGGTGTTTGTCGGCGGTGGCGCGCCTTACCTCTATGCCTTCGACAAGGCGACCGGCGCCGAGGTCTGGCGCGGCGCGGCGCCTTCCAAGACCTACGCCAACCCGATGACCTACCGGGCCCGGTCGGGGCGGCAGTTCATCGTCATCGCGACCGGCGCCGGGGCGGACGCCGCGCTCGTGGCATTCGCGCAATCCCGGTAGCCTCCGGTTTGACCGGTGTCTCAGCCTTGGACCGCATCGGCTTCGCGATCGGACCACGGCGTTCTCGGCGGCGGCCTGCGCCGCTCGTCCCCGGTCGCACGCGCTGGCGTCAAGCGCCAGGCAGATGCGCTCAAGGAGCGGCTCGTGGGTATTTCGCGCTCGTCGCCGACATCGCCGACGAGCCCGCGCGGGAGGCAGCGGGCCATAGCCGGTGTAACGGGTTCAGATTCTGTGTGATGGCCGAACCGCTCGCTGTTCGCCGCCTCCGGCCTGGGAGAGCAAGATGACCGATACGCTGATCGACCGGGCTGGCAGCGTCTTTCCCGTACTCGGCCTCATTCTTGAGAAATCCGCCAACCAACCAATGTGAGAATTTACACCGCCCTTCTATGCGGCCAGACTGGGAAACAAACTGCCAAACTGGAGCGGAATGGTGACAATACCGCCGAGTCGCCGCCTCTCTGTGTAAGCTGGAGTCCGGGCGAGGCCGGGATCAATGTTCAGTCGATTGCAGCTTCTCGCCAAGCTGCGTGAGTTGCTCTCCGAACTGCTCGGATTCCTGGGGAGTGAGCCCGAACTGAAGACGAGTCGGCTGCTGCGTGCCAATGAGCGCGGCGAGCAGGCGCCGCCGATCTCGCCGCTGGCGATGGAGGCGGTGAAGCGGACCGACGCGCTGTTCGACATCGAACGCGGGATCAATGGCGAGAGTGCCGAGAAGCGCCTTGCCGTGCGCCGGGACTTGAGCGCGCCGCTCGTTGTCGATCTCGAGGACTGGATGCGCACCTGCACCGCCATGCCACTGGCTTCCACCTTGAGAATCAGCGCGCCGTCGTCGAGGCGCAGCCCCTCGACATGCGCCCCGGCGGCTTCCAGCATCGGCAGCAGGGGCATCGCCGCCGCCGAGCCTTCGCCCTCCAGCATCGGCGCGTCAGCGAAGAAGGCGGAGAAAGCATCGCCGTCCGGGTTCTCCCAGGCGAGCAGGCTCCAATCCCGTTCGGCGATCCGGTCGGCATCGCAGCGGATGCGCTGCGGGAATGGCGTGCCCTCCTCGTATCGGGGCCGGGCGGCGTGTTCGCTCCACGCCGCCCGGTAGGCCCTGGACAGTCTCAGGCAGGCCCATGCCGTTACTCCGTTGCCCGTGGCCATGATGCGGTACGGATCACCGCCGCCGTTACCACCGCGCGGTAATCTCGACCCCGACCGTGTGTTCCGGCGTCTGCGCGGCGCTCTCCCTGCGGGTCGCCTTCAGGCCGAAGGAGACGTTCGCCGCGGTCCGGCCCTCCGGCGTCAGCCGCCAGCCGAGGCTGTAGTCGCGCGCAGCCGTCGCAAGTCCGAGCCCGACATGCGGGCTGCCGGTCCAGCGCCCGCCGAAGGCCGGGAAGCCGTATGCCGCCTCCATCGCCCAGCGGCTCGTCGCCTCGCTACCCGAGCGATCCTCCAGCGTCGCCGGCTGGAACAGCGCGTCCAGCCCGCCATTGGCCTGTCCGCCGAACTCCTGGCGCAGGCTCAGCGACGGACCTCGCCGCGTCGCCGGGTCCGGATCGAAGGCGAGCGAGGCCGCATAGCCCCGGTCCTTCAGGTCGTCGTTGCCGTGCGCGATCAGCGTGCGGCCCGAGACGTCGAGCGAGAGCCCCAGCTTGGGATCGACCCAGGCGACGCCCCCGCCGAGCTCGACCCCGAAACCGGTCTCCGCATCGCCGCCGTCATGGCGCGCGCCGATCTCCAGCTTCGGCGTGACATGACCGCCGCCCTCCAGCGCCATGCGGTAGCTTCCCTCCAGGCCGAGCCGGAGCCGGGTCGCGTCGGAGTCCGACGCTGCCAGGTCGCGGGTCTTCTCAGACGAGGTCCGCGTCCACAAGGCGTCCGAGGTCACCGCCAGGGCGGGACCGCTGCCCTCGGCCGGGGCTTCGAGCAGGTCGCCCCTGAGCCCCGCCGCCGCCATGCTCCAGGTGGTATCGGAGCTGTAGCTGCCGCCCATGGCGGTCTTCAGCGTCACCTCGCCGGTGCCGTAGCCCGCCGCGCCCCAGAGCTTCAGACGCTCCGAAGCCTGCAACGCCGCATAGGGGATCGCCGCCGTCAGCGACGCCTCCACACTGCCGTCGCCCGCCCGCACGGCGTCGCCGCACAGCGGACCGTCCCCGCCGTCCGGGCAGCTCTGGCCGTCGGGACGGGGGCTGACATCGCTGTCGCGGTAATCGCCCTCGCCCTCGCTCTGCGCGAGCGCAAGGCCGACCAGCGATTTGCCGCGCGCATAGTCCGCGCCGAGCATGCCGGTGGTGACCGCGCCGTCGAGCGAGAAGGTGCCCTCCCGGCCGTCGAAACTGCCCTGCGCCGCCCGGCCCCAGAACGCCATGCTGCCGCCCGAGCCGTCCGCCTCGCCGGTCAGCGAGAAGCTCGAACCGAGCAGCGCGTCCCGCGCCGTCATGGTGCGCGATTGCGTCAAGCCTGCCCCGCCTGTCCCGGACAACGATCCGGGGGCGTTACCGA
Organism: Alphaproteobacteria bacterium; assembly: GCA_965207055.1. Classification (GTDB taxonomy): domain Bacteria; phylum Pseudomonadota; class Alphaproteobacteria; order UBA828; family UBA828; genus WTGU01. The sequence goes on from CBDBLP010000003.1 coordinate 1,233,606, forward strand.
AGCCGCCGTTGCCGAAGCGGTCCGCGCGGTTGTCGAAACTCCGCGCGACATCGGCCAGCGCCAGCGCGCCGGTCGCGCCCGGAACCGCAGCGCCGGACGCATTGTCGTTGGCGGCCGGATCGAAGGAGAGCGATTGCCCCGCAAGCGTGCCCTGCATGCCGACCGTGCGCGGCGCCGCCATGCGGCCCGCAATCCCGTCCAGCGCCTGCTCCGCAACCGTGCGCCCGAACCGCGCCAGCCACGCCGCCGGCATCGGGTCGTCGTTCACGATCGTCCCCACCGCAACCCCGTCCCCGATCGTCGCGCCGTCGGCGTCCGACAGCACAACCTCGAAGGTCTCCGGATCCTCGTCGTGGCTGTCGTTGTAGATGTACACCCACATCGTCTTCTCGGTCTCGCCCGGACGGAACGTCACCAGCTCGGACTGCGGCCAGTAGTCCTCCTTCGGCCGCGCCGACACCGGGCTCGAAACCCGGGTGGACGCCCGCACCCGCACCCGCTGCGCCGCCGCCGCCGACAGCCGGACCGCGAACGGCATCAACTCGGCCCAGTCGCCCTCCGTCACCGTCGCATCGGCCACCGAGAGCACCGGACCCGCCGCCGCGTCGTTGTCCGACACCGCCACCGTCGCCGCGCCCCGCGAGGACGAGACCGTGTAGCCGGCGCCCGCCGCCACCGAGACCGTGACCGAGCCGTCCGGCTCGTCCACCGCATCGTCCACCGTGGGAACGGAGAAGGACGCCTCCGTCGCGCCCTTCGCGATCGTCACGGTCCCCGGACCCTCGTCGTCCGCCGCCACATGGTCGCTGCCCGCGGCCTCCGAGACCGAAAGGGTTATCGTCAGGTCCGCATCCGGCGCGCGGTCGGCGCTCACCGTGTAGGACGCCGCGCCGCCCTCCGTCACCGATGCCGCAGCCGCCGTGATCGACACCGCGGGCGGCGGCAGGTCGTCGTCCCGCACGGAGACCGTTCCCGACGCGGAGGCGCCCACCGTGTAGCCGGCGCCGTCCGTCACCGTCACCGTGACCGAGCCGTCCGGCTCGTCCGCGGCGTCGTCCGCCGTCGCCAGCGTCAGCGTGAAGCTGCCCGCCGTCGGTATGGTCACCGTCCGGCTCGCGCCGGCGATGCCGTAGTCGCCGGCGGCCGCCACCGTCACGCTCACCGCAAGCGGCGATGCCGGGAGCGGGCTTGCCGTCAGGGTGAAGACCGCGTTCCCGCCCTCGGTCACCGGCGACGCCCCCGCCGCGATCGTGACCACCGGCAGGGTCGCGGGCTGCTGCTGTGGCACCGCCGCCAGCGCGGCCAGAGCCGCCTGCACCTTCGGCAGCGTCTGGATGCCGTCCTGCCAGCCATACTGACGCGAACGCGCCAGCCACGCCGCGATGGCCGCGTCGCTCATCCCGGTCCGGCCTTCCAGCCGGTCCAGGACCAGGGTCCAGTCGCGGACGCCGGCCCCGTGGTTGCGCGCCTTGAAGTGCGCGATATGCCCCTTCACCTCCGCAACCAGCGCCAGGGGCACGCCCGGCGGCCCGGTCTGTGTCGTGACGGAGGTCGGCTCGGGCGCGCCGTCGGTGTCCGCCGTGCCGCCGTCGTCGTCGATCAGCGCCACCGTCACCTTGGACGTCGCGCCCTCCCGGTAGTCGTTGCCCCACAGGATCCGGCCCACCGCCTCGCCGTCGGCCCGCGCCACGTCGTCCGACATCGTCGTCACCGTCCATGTCGCCGAGCTCTCGCCCGCCCGGACCGTCACCATGTCGAACCAGGAGCTTCCGACCCGGTTGCCCCCCGCGCCCATCTCCTGCGCGACCCCCACGTTCACCGGAAGGTCGTAGGACGGCGCCGGGTCGGCAGTCACCGTGAAGGTCACGTCGCCGCCTTCCGTCACCGAGGTCGCATCCGCCGAGATCGTCACCACCGGCAGAGGCGTCGCGCCGTCCTGCGCGGTGTCGAACCCGTCTGCGCTGTTCAGCCCATCCGAATCCGGGCCGTCGTTGTCCGTCACGGTCGCATCCCACAGTTTTATGTTACTTACCGTATAGCCATTGCCGCTCTCAATACGTACCCGCACGATGGCGTTCGGCTCCTCCGCCCCGTCGTCCACCGTCGGGATGGAAAACATGACCCCGCGCTCGTCCTTCGGGATCGTCGCCGTCCAGGTGTCGGCAGCCACGTAGTCCCCGCCCGGGGCGAACGTCCCGGGCCCCTCCCTGATGGACAGGTTCACGGGCAGGTCCGATTCCGGCGCAAAGTTGACGTTCAGGTAAAAGTCCAGATCGGTCCCTTCCTCGACCGTGCGCGGACTGAAGCGAAGGAGCTTGACCTTCAGTTGCGGCACATCGGGACCGTCCGTCACCTTGATGCTCGCCGCGGACCCGCCGATCGGCGTTCCGTCGCTCGCCACGGAATTCCTGCCCCGGATCCTGTAGGGGTAGCTCGCGCTGCCGCTCGACGTGTCGTGGCGATCCAGCAACACCGCGTCAATCCGACCGGAGTTGTTCGATGGATCGGCCGTCGTGGTCAGGCTCAGGGTGCCGGTGGTGGTGTTGGCGGCAATGGTGACGGCTACCGCCTCATCCGGTTCTGTGGCCAGGAAGTCTCCTCCGAACTGGCCGTAACGAACATAGACATCCATGCTTTCCGGCGGCGGCGGGGTGGCGGTGACGGTGAACGTCGCCGCCCCGCCCTCCACGACCTGCGCCGAATCCGCGGTGATCGAAACGGTCGGGACGACGTTCGACAAGGGGTAGATCGTGGCGGTCGTACCATATAACAGGCTCCCCGTGCGCTCATGCACGACGCCCAACGAGATGGTTTCCACCGTCGTGTCCGCGTCCGCCGTCACCGGGATCAGCACCGACCCCCTGCGATGACCCGCGGGAATGGTAAACCGATGGGGCCCGGTGCCGAATTCCACGGCTTGGGCGTCGTCAGTCAGTTCAACTACAAAGGTGACCGGAACCGTGTCGGCCCTTGGGATGCGTTCCACGGCCACCCGGAGCGTCCGGCCCGCTACAGCGGTGATACTGCTGGGAACTATTAGGTCATCGACATTCCGGATGATGATCTGGGTGAAATCGTTGCTCAGGCCATCCGGAAGTTCGGGGTTGACTGCCGTTATTTGGAAAAGCCTGTTTTGGTCGAAACTCGTATTGTCATGGATCGGAACCTCCAGAAAGGCGCTCGTCGTTCCCGCCTTGATCCTCAGGGGGGCTTGGCCGTGTGCGCTGGCGTGAACCGGGGTGTAGTGCACGAAAGGCGTCGTGGTGTAATCCAAATAGGTGAAATCGATCAGAACGTCCTTCCGCAACGCCCTGGACAATGTGACCGTATGGCGGTACACGCCCGCATTCTCGTCGACGACATAAGACGGGTCCCCGAGATCGACCTTGTACTCGTCGTCCTCAATGGCGATCGTGGCCCTGCTGCGCGAGCCGACGGTGGTGGCGGGGCTCGCGCCGGTGATGGACACGTCGAAATCCTCGTCCCCTTCCAGCACGCTGTCCTGCGTCGTCTGGATGGACACCGTCCCACGGGTCTGGCCCGCCGGGATGAAAACGGTGTACGGGCCGGCGGTGAAGTCCGTCCCGCTGGTGGCGGTGTTTTGGTGGGAAGACAGAGTGACCGTCGTGGCCTGGCTGCGTGACGCGGACAGCTCCACGGCCACCAGCACCGCGTCGCCCTCGACTACCGAGTAGGACGAGGCGGAGAGCTGGACCGTCGGGCTCTGCGCGTAGGCCTGGGAGGAGAGCCCCGCAAGCAGCAGACACGTCAGGGCCAGGGTGGACCGGCGCGCACCAGCCGCGGCGCCGCCGAAGCGGCCCGTCCGGGCGGACGATGCAATGGGACCGCAGCAAGAAGAAGAACGACGGTCGCCGCCCGGAGTCCGGGCGGCACTGCGGGACGGCTCAGACGGGGATGCCGGAGACCGGAGCCAGCGCCGCCATGCGCCGCACAGGTTCATCGCCCAAGCCACGGACGCAGGTTGGGCGACCCGGCGACCCGGCGACCCGGCGACCCGGCGACCCGGCGACCCGGCGACCCGGCGACCCGGCGACCCGGCGACCCGGCGACCCGGCGACCCGGCGACCCGGCGACCCGGCGACCCGGCGACCCGGCGACCCGGCGACCCGGCGACCCGGCGACCCGGCGACCCGGCGACCCGGCGACCCGGCGACCCGGCGACCCGGCGACCCGGCGACCCGGCGACCCGGCGACCCGGCGACCCGGCGACCCGGCGACCCGGCGACCCGGCGACCCGGCGACCCGGCGACCCGGCGACCCGGCGACCCGGCGACCCGGCGACCCGGCGACCCGGCGACCCGGCGACCCGGCGACCCGGCGACCCGGCGACCCGGCGACCCGGCGACCCGGCGACCCGGCGACCCGGCGACCCGGCGACCCGGCGACCCGGCGACCCGGCGACCCGGCGACCCGGCGACCCGGCGACCCGGCGACCCGGCGACCCGGCGACCCGGCGACCCGGCGACCCGGCTTATTGTAACAACCGCATCGTCCGGGTTTGTCAAGTGCTCGCGCGAGTTCGTTTCGGTCAGTCTGCCGTTCAGGCCCAGCGCCTGCGCGAGCACGTTACCCGTCGCGCGCAGCGCATTCCGCACATTGTCAAACATGGTCATCGCGTCGCCTCCGAACCTGTCGCCCGGCATGTCGCGCAATGATACGCACCCCTGCCGGGCATCGCCTATCCTGCTTTTGCGCACCATAACGCCGAGTTCGGCAGAAACGCAATCCGATGACGCGCGTTGGCAGGGCGAATTTATTGTCCGCCCGTCGAGCAAAGTGAGTTGAAGTCGGGGCTGGCCATTCCGTTTTCGATGTGGCAGTGTGCCGGTCATGGCGACGCTGCCGGCTCTGGATTCGTCCATTGATCTGCGCGCGGTCAGGGTGCGCCCGACCTGGGGCGCGCGCGAGCACCGGCGCTGGGACCGGTTGGTCGAGGAGCACCACTACCTGGCGTTCCACGGCGTCATCGGCAAGGGCCTGCGCCATGTCGCGGTGCATGGCGAGATCTGGCTCGCACTGATCGGCTGGCAGCCCGGCGCGTTCAAGCTGGGCGCGCGCGATCGCTGGATCGGGTGGTCGGCCGAGCAGCAGTTCCGGCGCCTGCATCTGATCGCCAACAACTCTCGCTTCGTCATCCTGACGCCTGAGCGGGTGCCCAACCTGGCCTCGCGGGTGCTGGGGCTGAGCCTGCGGCGGCTGTCGAAGGACATGCAGGCGGCGCACGGATATCCGGCTCTTCTGGCCGAGACCTTTGTGGACGTCTCGCGTTTCGCCGGCACCTGCTACCGCGCGGCCAACTGGCGCTCGCTCGGGCTGACGCGCGGCTTTGCCCGCGAGCCCGGAGGGGCGGCGCGCTGGCGTCACCACGGCCAGCCCAAGGAGGTCTTCGTGTTCGAACTGACAGACGGCGCCCCCGAGGCGCTGAGCACGGTTGAGATGCCGGCAAACTGGAGCACCGAGCAGCATAGCGAGCCGATGGCCGCGCCCCGGCTGCGCAGCCTGTTCGAGTGTCTGGGCGAGGTGCCCGAGTACCGCCATGCCCGGGGCAAGCGCTATGCGCTCAACACCATTCTGACCCTTGCCGTTGCCGCCCGGCTTGCCGGCTACCGGGGGGTGAACGCATTCGCCCAGTTTGCCGCCCTGCTCTCCCAGGAGCAGCTCAAGGCGGTGGGCGCCTTCTGGAGCCCCTCCAAGCAACGCTACACCCCACCCGCGATCACCACCTTCCACAATGTCCTTGCCGCCTTGCCGCCGGAGACCCTGGACAACGCCATCGGCCAGTGGACCGGCCAGCACGACAGCGCGCACGCGCCCGTCGCCGTGGACGGAAAGGACCTGCGCGGCGCCTCGAAGCAGACCGAGGACGGGCGCAGGATGATGGTCGCGGCGGTGGAGCATGACACCGGCGTCGTCCTCGGGCAGGTCGAGGTCGACTCCAAGAGCAACGAAATCCCGGCCGTGCGCGAACTCTCCGGCGGTCTCGATCTCACGGGACGGATCGTCACCATGGATGCGATGCACGCCCAGCACGAGACCGCGCGCTGCCTGCTCGGGCGCCGTGCCGACTATGTGGTCAGCGCCGTCAAGGACAACCAGGAGACCATCCTCGAAGACCTCAAGGCGATCGACTTCAGCGATGCGGCCTGGCACGAAACCGTCGACAAGGGCCATGGCCGCATCGAGCGCCGGCGCTGCGCCGTCGTCGACCTCTCCGCCGCCGAGTGGGACGGCTACGCCAATCTCCACGGGCGGCGCCAGGCGATGTGCATCGAACGTGAGCGCGAGATCCTCAAGACCGGCAAGCGCAGCATCGAGGTCACCTGGAGCCTTACCTCGCTCGGCGCCGAGCGCGCCGGACCCGAGGAGCTGCTCGACCTCGTGCGCAACCACTGGCACATCGAGAACCGCCTGCACTATGTGCGTGACTTCACTTACGACGAAGATCGTTGCCGGGCGTACGTGCGCCACCTGCCCAGAAATCTGGCCTGCTTGAGCAATGCGGCCATCGCCATCGTGCGCTGCGACGGCCGCTTCCGCTACATACCCGAGGCCAACCGGCACTACGCCGCCCGCGCCCAGGAGGCCCTCGACGCGATCATGATCGCGCCCATCGGCTGATACCGCGCGACCCACCGCCGCACCGGGACGTGCCGCAGGGCGGCGCGGCGAAACCACTCCGCCCGTCGAGGCCGAAAACGCCGTCCGGCGGCTTCGGGCAACCACCGTGACGTCGCCCAGGCCGGTTCGGGGCTCCCCCGAACCACCAGCAGCGAGCGCGACCTCACCCATCACGAGCCCTCAGCGCGACAAAAAATTGTTCCTGCGCGCGTTGGCGGCATGGCGCAACCCCTGCCGCCGTCCGTCTCTCGCCGACCGCCGGCAAAGGCGCGACCGCGACATGAACGCCCGGCGCGGCACGCTCGCCGTCACGGACGATGGGACCACGGGCGGCCGAGGCGCCGGCGTCATCGGCACCGCGTCCGGCAGCGGTGCCGAACCCGAGCGGACGCGCATCTTCAGGTTTCGGGCCGTGTTTCGGTTACACCTGGCGCGGCCAGTGGAACCATCTTCGACTGGCCGATGACGCGGTCGCGGGTGACCAGAGGCACGTTGTGCACGACGCTGGTTGCCGCGATGATCTCGTCGGCAGGGTCTCCCCTGAAGTCCAGACGCACAGAGGTCCTGGCGATGTCCAGGTCGAGTGGCCAGACGTGCAGGCGATTCAGAACGCGGGCGACTTGGCGGTCGCCAAGGTCCATCTCCACTCGTCCGAGCTGAACCAGCTTGGCAAGTTCCCACAGCACGATCGCGGATATCGACCACCTCGCTTGGCTCAACAACGCACGTTCCGCCGGTCGCAGTGCGCCGGTGAGCGAGAAGACGAGGATGTGCGTGTCAAGATTGAGCATCCGCGTGCCATTCGATCCCTGTGGTGAGGATATCACCCCGAATTTCTATCTTGTCACGCAGGCTGCCGATCAGTTCGGCATCCTGCCGTTCCAGCGGCAGCAGGCGGGCGACAGGCCTGCCGCGCTTGGTGATGATCAGGCCGTCGTGGCCGAGATCGTCCAGCAGTGCCAAGCATTGTTCCTTGAACTTTGCTGCCCCGATCATTTTCATCTTGCCGTTCCCTCAGCCATATGGACAGATAATATAACCAGTCGCGTGTAATGTCCAAAAGACCGACTGATCGACCCTCCGACTCGATCGATGGAAATGATTGGTGACCGTTGGAACAGGGAGCTTCCTCGCAAATCAGCCCACGCTGAACAGTTGAGGGCCTACATGCTCAGGCCGCGACTCCTGCGGAAGTGCCTGCCCAGCTTGCGCTCCCGCTTCTTTGCCTTCTTGAGCAGTTCGCGAAGTTTCTCGGGATCGTCGAGAAGGTAGGCAAATCCCTTCCCGCGCTCGCTGGGATCCAAGGGCTCGGCGGAGGGCTTGTCGAGCGTGTGTGCGAAGCCCTGCTGCTTCTCTTCGCCCGGCTGGCCGGTCCGTAGCCGGGGCTTGTCGGTTTCGAAGAGGGTGTGCGCAAAGCCCTGCTGCCGGTCTTCGTCTGTCTGGCCGGTCCGCTGCCGGGGCTTGTCGGATTCGTAAAGCGTGTGAGCGAATCCCTGCTCTTCCTCTTCGTCTGTCTGCCCGGCGCGATTTCGCGGCTTGTCGCGCTCGTAAAGAGTATGCGCGAAGCCCTGCTGCTGCCTGGGCGCCGGCTCGCGCCTGGGCCGCTGCGCCTCCGGCTTGGCCGCGAGGGCGTGGTTCTCGCCGATCCGGTTGCGCAGCTGCCTGACGGTGAGCCTGGCGCGGGACTTGCCGAGCGTCATCGCGTCGAGGTAGGCGCCGTATTTCTCCTCGTCGGCGAGGATGGCCTCGCCGGTGGCGGCCAGCATCTCGGCTGCCTCATGCCACTGGGGCCAAGCGTCGAGATGGGCAACGGGCACGCTCTGCTCCTCGGACCGGCGTTCGAGACCCTCGTACACCTCGACAAGGTGCTCCGCCGCCGCCAGATAGCCCTCGGCAGTGTCTCGCGCCACGGTCTCGTCCTCGTGGTACTCAAGGAGTCCGTCGAGCACGTCGCGCGTGGGCTCGGAGAGATCGGGATGCCCGGCGAGCGAGCGCACGCGCGAAATCAGCACCTCGTATCCATCCATCAGGAGCAGCGGCAGGTCGGGCTTTCCGGCGCGCGCGTCCTCGGCGTGAGCGTCTTCGGCGCGTGAGGCGAGGTCGTTCCAGTCCCGTTGCAGGTCCCTGTAGAGAGTGCGCCAATCCGGCGCGGCATCGGCCTCCGGGTCGGCTGAGGCCGCCGCTGGCGGACGCGCCCCGGCCGGGCGGGGTGAGGCAAGCTCTTCGCGGACTGCCTCGGCAGCTGCCTCGTCAGCGGTCTCGGCGACAGTAGCGGCGGCTTCGGCCGCGACGATCTCGCCGACCGCCGCCACTTCGGCCGGTGCGTGCTGTCGAGCCGCGTGAGCCGCCCTGGCCTTGACGGAGCGCAGGTACCTGCCGGCGCGGGCGTGCACTTGGCCGAGCTCCTCGATCTCGCCATGGCCGATACCGGCGCGCTCGGCGAGGAGGCGCTCGAACACCTGCGGCTTGCCACTGAACATCGCCGCCTTCTTCATCAGGGCGCCGTGACGGTCGAGGGTCTCGCGGAAGGCCGGGCTGAGCGCCACCGCCTCGCCCTCTGCGCGCACCCTCTCGCGCAGCCCGTCCCACGCCGCCATCACCTCCACGCGCTCTGCCGCGAACGCGTCGACGGCAGCACCGTGGCGCCAGCCGTTGACGGCATGGCGGATGTCCTGGGCGATACGCACGATGGCGTTGTCGTTCGCTGCCGCCTGTGCCTCTGCTGTTGCGCGGCCCCCGGCCGCTTCTTTCTTCCCTTCGCCCGAACTCTCGCGCCCCGCACCCCGCGGCTGGATCGCGCCATCTCCGATGCCGACGCGTGCACCCTTCTTCGCGTCCCGCCATACACCGTCCGCGATGTAATCGAGCGCCGCTTCCTTGGGCTGGGAGCGCGACCAGCGCTCCGCCAGATACGCCCTGATATCGCTGTCCGTGACGGGCATGTCCGCCTGGTCCTCGGTCCGCCCGTCGGCGATGTCGAGGACCAGCGGCGATCTGTTAACGTAGACGTCGATGCCTTCGCGATGCCGGGTCGCGGCGGGATAGATGGTCTCGCGGGAAGGCCGGTCGTCGACCAGCAGGAAGGCGCGGTCCACGGTGAGTCCCTGGGCCGACGCGATGGTCATGGCGTAGCCGTAGTCGATGCGGATGTTGTCGTGGTAGTCGCGGATCTCGTCGTGGCGGAACTGAACGCGCTTGCCGTCATCGGTGCGCGCCGTGATGTGGACCGACGACTCATCCTGTGAGGCCTGCGGCTCGGCACCGCCCATGTCCGCCCCCGGCTCCCGCCCCGTACTTCTGCCGGCTCGCCGGTTCCGCGCCTTGCGCGAGACCACAACCTCTCCCGCGGATCGCACCTCGATACCTTCGACGGTGACTATAGTGCCATTGAAGAGCTGCTTCTCCCATTGAGTGGCACCGATACGGAGACGGTCGCCGACGGCGATCTCGATGGGCTCCGTCACGCGCCCGTCCAGGTCGCGGCTGACCTCGATCACGGCGCGCTTGATATCGTCGCGTCCCCCGATCATCTTCTCGCGCATCAGCCACGACAGCGCCCGCGTTTCCGCCTTGGTGCGCGCAAGAACCACGGTCGATGCCTCCGGCTCGGCCTTCACATGCCGCGCCCAGTCGTCGACCAGCTTGCCGATGGTCTTCTCCTCGTCGTAGCAGAGGTGGAGCCGGTTCCTGAGACGCCACGCCTCGATGGCCTGTCCCGCCTCGCCGTCTCTCAGCGCCTCCGACACGGCCACCTGCCACGGCGTGAACACCGGCTTGCGACCCATCGCCTCGTAGTCGGCAAGAATGGCATCGCGCTCCTCCGGACCGGTGAGAGCGGCCCTGAAGCGCGCCTGGTCCGGCATCTCGCCGTGCACGTGTACGAGCACGTCCTCGAGGTCCGCCCTCTGGCGCCGGATGCGGTCGACGCGCACGCTGCCCGCGACATCGCGGATCAATCTGAGCCCCGGCCCCGCCTCCACCGGCTGCTGCTGCCGGGTGTCGCCTGCGAACACCACCTTGGCACCGTGGCGCTCGGAGAGCTGGAGGATGTGATGGGCCTGGCGTGTCGACAGCATCCCGGCCTCGTCCACCACGATCAGCGTGTTGGCGCCGATCTCGATCTGCCCCTTGGCAGCGAGTTTCAGGAGCTTGTCCACGCAGTAGGGACGGGCGTCGCAGTCGTCGCCCAGCGCCACGGCCGTGCGCCACGCGACGGCCGTCGGCACGATCTCGTAGCCCTGCTCCCTGTGGAGGTCGGTAATCGGTCTCAGCGTGGTGGTCTTGCCCGAGCCCGCCGCCCCCTCGATCACCGCGACGCGGCCGCCGCGCACGGTCGCATGGCGGATCGCAAGCGATTGCTCCTGGCTCAACGGATAACTCTGGTCAAGGAGCGCCTCCAACTTCTGCTTCACCGCCTCTTCAGGCAGACCGTGGTCGCTGTCGCCGGCCATGGCCTGCGCCATGTCCTTGACCGCCTGCTCCAGGCGCAAGTTGTGGCGGGTGGAATAGACCTCGGTGTGGGCCATGCCGGCGCGGGATTCCGCCGTCGGCTTCTTCGGCTCCAGCCGCTCGATCTCGGGGTTGCGGCGGAGACGCTCGATGGCCGTCGCCACAGCGTCACGGCCCATCAGCCCGGCGGCGGCGTTGGCCGCGGCCTCCACCATGTCGGGGCGGCGGAATACGGCTTCCTCGCGCGCGAGATGGGCAGGAAGGTCGTCGAGCCGATCGGTCAGCTCCCGAATCGCCTCGCGCGAGACCTCCACCTCATGGCCGGTCACGGCCTCGATCAGCGCCTCACGTTCGCAATAGCCTTGCGCCTCGCCGCGCCAGCGCCTGTGCCTGACCTCGGGGTCGTTGTCGTGGGACTTGCCCGCCCGCGTCAGCTTGTTGACACCGGCCATGCGCGAGGCGTTGCCGAGCGAGGGAATGCCCAATTCCCCGGCACGTGCCACGATCGCCCTGCGCCGCTTGGACCAGAAGGCCTGCAGGTCCTCCGGCATCCCCTCGATACGGGTGAACTCGGCGTTGGAGCCATATCGCTCGATCCGCACCCCAAAACCCTGTTGCAGCTCCCAGGCCATGTAGGCGCGGAAGAGCGCACCAGTGGCTTTCTTCCAGCTGTAGACCGGATACTGGTGGTGCGCACGCCACCTGCCGTCTTCGCGGGTTCTGGCGGCGTTGAAGATCGTGCAGTGCACGTGAAGCTGGGGGTCGTTCTCGCGGCTGGTGCCGTGGACGAAGGTGGCGCCCATCAGGTCGGCTTCGACGGCACGGCTGACACCGTTGGCAGACACACGGGTATAGCTGCAGTAGCGCAGCACCGAGTCTTCGAGCGCCGCCCTGGCGGCGGAGACCGCCATGGCCTCGATATTCTGGCGCATCTCCACATCGGCAATGGCCCAGAGCGACGAGATGCTCTTGTCGACGGAGAAGGTCAGGTCCACGCCGGGGGAGCGGTCCGGGCTGCCGGCCCTCTGCACCAGCTTGCCGGATCCGTCGGGCGCAAAGCCGTTGTAGAGGCGGCGGAACTCGCCCGAGTCCACCTTGGCCCCGTCGTCCAGACCGAAGAGGCCCCTGGGGTTGAACCAGGCGCCGTCGGGCTCCTCTCCCGCCGTGTAGTACTCGTTGGGATGGCGGTAGGAGCGCTGGCTCTCCAGGTAGTACTCGGCGGACGCCATCTGGCCGATGGTGGCTACCACGGCGTGACCCTCACGGCGTTCGGAATGGCGCAATCACCAAGCCGGCGGTGTTCATCCTCTTCCGCAAGGTCGTGCTCTCCGGATTCCGGAACAATGTCTTGATATGCGCGCCATATCCACACCGATTGAGGTCGGGAGACCGAAGAGACGAAAGAGAGTACCGCTCCGGCATCGATCCCGCAAGCGCGAGCTTGCACAGGTGTGACAGGACAAATACCAAATCATACGCTGGCGGAAAGGGAATTAAGATTCGAGCGGCAGACTTTTGCCGGAATGAGATGCTGCGGAAGGCCGGGGAGGCGCGCATTCGATCGAGAGCGATGCCGGTCTTGACACGATGGAGGGGTCGGGGAATCATGCGGAACACGCTGAATTCGCTCACCATTGCGGATGGAGGAATCATGGTGGTCAGGCGCTTCAACGAATCGGATATCGACTTCGAGGCCATCGATGCAGACCTTGCGAAGCTGGCGCCGCCTAAGCTCACGCTGAAGGACGTGCTGGACCGCTTGCGAGAGCGCATGCTCGAGCAGCGGGCCAGGGGCGTGACGGTGGCCCAGATGCACGAGGTGCTGAAGGCGCGCGGCATCGAGCTGGGCGAGCGCAGTCTGAAGGCGTTTCTCGACAAGGGGGAGCTGCCGGGGCGGAAAGCGGCGAAGGTCGCGGCGCAGATCGGTGGTGGGGACTCGCAGGGAGACGCGTTCTGAGCGAACGGCAGGCGATCGCGCGTCAGCGCCGAGCCGAGGACGGCGATGCATCGTGCGAAGCACGGCGAGCCGTGGTTGAACGTCTGAGACACACCTTGCCGGAAAGGGAGCAGGCGAGCGGTCGGCGAAGCCGCGCATGCGGCGAGCCGGGCGCGAGGCTGCGATGGGCGGATCGGCAGGAGGTAGGGTCAGCGCGAACGACCGGGGCGCGTAGCGCCGGGTCGTGAAGCGCGACACGCATGGCGGGGTGAGCAGGGGAATGGGCCTCGGAGGGAGCGAGGCCGCGTAGCGGCGAGCGCGAGGCGGCGATGCCGTTCGCAGAATGGCGAGCCGTGGCTCGGCGCCGGATACGATCGCGCCAGGCGGGAGCAAGCGAGCGTCCGGGCGGAGCCGCGAATGCGGCGAGCCGGACGCTCAGCGTCAATGCGCGACCCGGCGCACGAAGCAAAGAAGAAGGCCGATCCCTCGCTGAAGCGAAGGACCGGCCTGGTAGAAGGGGCGAGCGCCGCCGTTATGCGGGCATTTGCAGCACCGGGATTCCGAGCTGCCGGGCCTTGTCGACCAGGTTGCCGGTGATGCCGGAACCGGGAAACGCGATGACGCCCTTGGGCAGCAGGTTCAGGAGCTCGTCGTTGCGCCGGAAGGGAGCGGCCTTGCCGTGCGCGCTCCAGTCCGGGCGGCAGATCACCTGGTTGACGCCTCTGGCTTCGGCCCAGCTCGCGGCGATCTTCTCGACGCCGGGGCCGCCGCCGTGGAGGAGTACCATGTCGCCGTACTTCTCGCGCGTGCGGTCCAGCGTGCTCCAGACTGCGTCTGCATCGCCGACGGTCTTGCCGCCTGTGATCGCCACCAGGGTGCCGTCCGGCAGGTGCGCGCGGGTCTCGCGGTCCTTGCGGGCGCGCCTGAAGTCGCGCGCGTCGATGGCGGCCGAAGTCAGGGTTCCGGTCTGGCTGGCGTGCGATCCGTGGCGGGGGCGCCAGACGTCGCCGGTGTGGACGCGGTAGGCGTCGGCGGCGATATCGCGCATCTTCTCGAACGCGTCGCGCCGGTCGCCCAGGTTCCGCGCGCGGTCGGTGAGGGTCTCCAACTCGTGCGCCTTCACCTCGGAGCCGTCCTGGGCCTTCTCGAGGTCCTTCATCTCGGGCGTGATGCGGTCGACGGTGCGATCGAGGCGGGTGACCTGGGAATGCAGGCAGTTGACGAAGCCCCACAGCAGGCTCTCGCGCTCGTCGGCCATCTGGGTGCCGTCCACGGTGACGCCGTCCACCATGATGCGGATGGCTTCGCTCAGCGCGTCGATGGCGTCGTCCTCGTCCCAGACGACCCTGCTGTCGAGCTCGCCGCGCTCGGGCGCCGCGCCGTAGAGTGCCATGCTCTCGCAAACGGCGGCAGTGGGGGAAGCGGTAGCGGTCTGTGTGGCGATGGTGTCGATCATGACGATCTCCATTTTTGTTCATCCTCCGGGGCCGATCCCCGTCGTGATGTCCTTTCGGGACACGCGCGCGCAGCGGAAGCACCTGGCCCTGGAAGCTCTTGGGCGGGGTGGTGCGGAAAGTCGCCGAGTGGTGCGGAAGATCGCGTTGGCGTGCCCCACGCGAGGTCTATGAGGGTTCTCGCAAGCGATCTTCACGGTCGGCGACTTTCACGGCCCGCCCTTAGAGCTTCCCGGCCAGGCCGGAGGGAGCGGAGCGACCGGAGGACCCGCAGGGTTGCTGGAGCGAGCACGCGTGGCACGATTGGACATCACGTACGAGGAGCAGTTCTTTCTCCGCCCCAAAGCGGCGCCCGCCGCTTCGCGTCCTCCCGGACGCGCCCGCCGCGAGGCGGTTCCCACGGGAGCCGATGGCCGTGAACGGTGCCGGCTCACAACAGGGGATGGGTCTCGACCCAGCGCTCGACGGTCTCGCGCAGCTCGTTGCGCTCGGTGACACGCTTCCAGCCGCGCCAGTCCTCGGCGAGCCATATGAGGTAGTGGAACTGGCCCGGGGCGAGGATGTCCTCGTGTTTGAAGATGTCGCCGACGTGCTGGCCGTCCTGGTATTACGTTGAGCTCAACGTAATACCAGTTATGTCGAGAGAGCGTTTATGAGCAGCTGAGCCGCTCCGGCCCTGCAGGAACAAGCCGCAGGACCGGATTCGCTCAACATTTCTACGCGGCGCGAGCGTCGTGCAGAATGGCCATCAGACGGTCGGGCGCGTCCGCAAAGGCGCCCTTTCTGATCGAAGGAGGAACTCCTCGAGCGAGGATCTCAAGTTTCCCGATGGGATCACTGCGCAGGTATATCTCCGTACTCCGGATGCTCGCGTGCCCCAGCCACAGAGACACCTTTCGAATGTCCTTGGTGACCTCGTAGGTATGGAGACCACAGGCGTGCCTCAACACGTGGGGCGTGATCCGCTTGCTCGCCAATGACGGCATCGTCTTGCGAGCCGTCGCGGCGTGCAGTGCCAGGCGATGGGCGAATCCATGGCGGCTTATCGGGGTACCCCTGGCATTGAGGAAGACGTGGTCGTCCCCCACGGCTGGCCGGATGGCAAGCCAGTCGCGGAGGACCGCACTGGTTTCCTTCCACAGCGGGAGCGTGCGCTTCCTTCGGCCCTTCCCCGTCACCTGCACCGTATCGGCGTGCGGATGCCCGAGGTCGCCGAGCATGACTCCGACCAGTTCCGAGACCCGAAGCCCGGCGCAATAGGCCAGGTGCAGCATCGCTCGATCACGCAAGCCGGCTGCGGTTTCGGTATTAGGTGCGTCAAGCAATGCCTGCACTTCATCGTGGTCGAGGCAGTCGATGACCGTTTGGTCATGACGCTTCATCGGGATGGCGCTGATCTGTTGAGCCACATCGAGACAGGCCGGCACACGGTACTCGAGGTATCGGAAGAACGACTTGATCGCGGCAAGGCGTACGTTCCGCGTAGGGACCGTGTTCCCCCGGTCTCTCTCCAGATAATCGAGGAAGTCGAGAACCAGCTCGCTCGAGAGGTGCTCGATTGTGATCGCGCTGGGGCGGATGCCGAGCCGATCCGCGGCGAAGCGGCTCAACAGCACGAAGCTGTCGGTGTAGCTGCCAACAGTATGCCGACTGGCGTTGCGCTCCTGGGGCATATGGTGCCGTAGGAACATGCTGATATGGGGAGCTAATTCGGTCATGGCCTCATCCTCTGCGCCCGTGCGGTTTCCGTCTCGCAGGCAATGTGCTTCAGCAAGGTCGGCGTCGCCTCGAGGTACCAATAGGTCGAGGTAACGCAGGAGTGGCCGAGGTAGGTCGAGAGCGCGAGCATGTGCCGGCTGACTTGGTCCTGATCGGTTGCGATTGCCTGCTCAAGCGACGTGACGGAGAAGCGATGCCTCAAGTCGTGAAGCCTGACACCCGGCTCACCGGGACCGCCGCGTAGTCCTGTGGCACGCGCCAGCTTCACGAACATCGTGGTCAGAGTGGCCCTGTTGAGGGGTTTGCCGTTCGACAGAACGAACAACGCGTCGCCCGCGCCGCCGAGCTGCCTACGGATTTCCAGATAGGCTGCGAGTGCATCGCACGAGTTCGGATGCAGCGGAACGAGTCGAGACTTCCGGAACTTGGTTTCTCGAATGACGAGCCCGTCGGGGGTGATGTCCGAGAACCGCAGTCCACAGACTTCGGAGCGCCGCAAACCGGTTACCGCCACCAAGCCGATCACGCAATACAAGGTGTGCGGCGTGATCGAGCCGGCCGGCGGGAGCCGCAGCGCGGCTTCCATCAGCCGTTTCACCTCATCCTCACCCAACAGGCGCGGTGTACGCCTCTGCACCCGCGCGCGGCCAAGCGCATCTATGTGCGGAATCTCGTGACGGTCATCTTCACTATGCAGCCACACGGCGAACTGCCGGAGGTAACTCAGACGTTTCCGAGCTCTCCCAGGGGATGGCGTGTCGGAGGCAAAACGAATCATCGTTTCGGCCCGGACAAAGTCCTCTCCGAGCGCCATCGCCGTATCTGCCCATGCGAGCAGCAGGCGCTCTTCGTTCTGGTACCGGCAGCCAAGATGTCGTTTGAGGGCGACGAAACGGCCAACATGCTTCTTCATGTGCATGGCAGGTCTCCGATCCAGGGCTGCGCCACCTCAAGAAGCATCGGGCGGTCGGTCTTGGCATAGATCGCGGTGGTGTCCAGCGAGCGATGACGCAGAAGCGCGCCGATAACGTCGAGCGACACTCCGGAGCGAACCAAGTTGGTCGCTGTGGAGTGACGGAAGAGGTGTGAGCCCCGCGGTCGGACTTCGCTCATGCCGGCCCGCTTCAGAGCGGATTTGACGCGTGCCGAGACTGTTCCACTACAAGCAAAGGGCCGATGCGGTGCTTTTATCCGAAGGAAGACTTGGTCCTCGGCGACGCGCGGACGCGCCTGCTCGATGTAGGTGAGAACGGCGTCGCCTGCATCCTGGGGAAGCGGCAATCCCACCTGCCGCCGGGACTTCCCGCACACGCGGATTATCGCGTTGTGCCAGTCGATGTCATCGAGACCTAGCCGGACGATATCTCCTGCGCGTAGGCCGAGACGGGCGAGGAGAAGGAGGATCGCCCGATCACGCAGACCTACGGGCGTCGTGACATCGCAGCATCGGATGACCTGCTCGATGGCCTCGGCAGGAAGATATCGAGGCAGGCTGGCCAACTTCCAGACGCGGCCCCTTGGGACTGCATCGACGAGAGTCGGCGAACAGATTCCGCGAGCAGCAAGATACCGCAGATACATTTGCATGGAGGTCGCCAGGGTCTGGGCATGACCCCATGACACCCCCTCGAACCGTGCAAGCAGCGCGGCTCGGATACGCGCAGCGTTGTAACCTTCAGGATCTTGCCCAAGTCTCGCGAGCAACGTGCTGACGTTGCGTTTGTGATCGCGGATTCTCTCAGCCCCGATGCCGCGATGTCGTCGAAGCCACTCGCCGAATCCGTCCAGCGAGGTGTCCCTCGCCGATTCGGGCACCACCGTCCGGTGGTGGAGCACGCCTCTGTCAGTGAGGTACTGCGCAAACTCGACGAAGGGACGAAGGTACTGCGAGTCGTAGCGGAGACTGCCGAAGTTCCTGGAGCAGCCTGGGCAGACACAGTCGTGGCCGAGGAACTGCTCCACCACATCGGAATCGACTTCCCGCATGGGAACGCGCGACCGATGCATCCAGAAGAGAAGGTGCCGGCACACGCCTCGCCAATAGGCGAGCGTGGCGGCAGCGTAACCGTCGATTGCACGCCGGGCGATGAAGTCTTCCAGAAGGGTCAATCCTTCATGAAGGTCACCGGGATGTGGGATGTGCCCTGTGTCCTCCAAGTACTGCACGAGCTTCAACGCGCCCGTCATCAAGGGGCGTGGGTAAACGGTAGTCTCTTTGCGGCGCGACGGCAGCGTCCCTGCACATCCGCATTCGTGATGACGGAAACGGCGCAACACGGCATCGTCAACCGAGACAATGGCAAGGCCCTCTTGGTCCAGCCAAATGAGAAGGTGCCGCGCCGAACGCCACAGGCTGCTGATGGTGTTCTCGGTAAAGTCGCCGCGGCGCAAATGGTCCACAAATGCTTGAAGATGATGTTGGAACTTGTGCGGCGTCGGCCCCGGCCGAAAGACCCGCGTTGCTGTCGATGACATCGTCACTCTCCTCCTATCCTCAGTGGGGGAGGAGAGGCTTACATAATGTTGAGCGAATCTGATCCTGCGGCTTGTTCCTGCAGGGCCGGAGCGGCTCAGCTGCTCATAAACGCTCTCTCGACATAAGCGGTAGATGCGCACCTCGTCGGGGGCCGCGAGCTTGAAGCTGAGTTCGGTGCGATAGCGTCCCATCCGAGTGTTCCCCTTCGGCGGTTGCGGCGGGTTCTCTCTCTCCATCCCGCGCCTGGTTCACGCCAACTCGTTCCGCCCTCGCTCTCCCGCGAAGCGGAGGACCGGGGCGAGGCGCGCGCGAAGCGCGGCGGAGCCGAGAGCGACGAGGTCGTCGTTAAAGTCGCCGCCCTGGGGAACGAGGATCAGCGCGGCGACGCCAGCGCGGGCGCAGCGCCGGGCGAGGCGTTCGGCGGCGCGCTCGCCTTCCGGGTCGTTGTCCCGCGCGATAACGAGGCGCGTCACGCCAGTCGGAGGCGCGAACGCGCCGAGGCTGCCGGCCGACAGCGCCGCCGCCGCGACGGTATCCGGCAGCGCAGACACGATGGAGAGAACCGTCTCGATGCCCTCGCCGACCAGCAGCGTGGAGGGCGCGGGGTCGCCGAAGCGGACGGCGTAGCCGTGGACGCGGCCCAGCGCCTTGCGCGGGCGCGGCAGATTCGCCTTGGCCGGTTGGCGAGGATCCAGCCACGTCCGCTGAACGCCGGTGATGGTGCCGGGACCGGGCCGGTCCCCCGGACCGGGGTATTCCCCTGCAAGGGCGGTGACGGCGGCGACCAGCGCGGGGAGGCGGCGCACGCCGCCTTCGTCGCGATGGAGCAGCGCGGGATGGAAGCGGAGCGCGGAGAAGCGGCAGCGGTGGATCGCCCGGGCGCGCAGATAGGCCTCGGCATGGGTGCCGTCGACGGCGCGGCAGCGTTGCCACAGGCGGCGTGCCGCCTCGCACCGGTCGTAGCTGTCGGGACCGGCCGGGGCGGGCAACGGCGGCATAGAGAGAAAGGCGTGCGCCTCGGCAAGGGCGGCGCGGAGCGAGCCCGCGCCGGAGGCGATGCGGACGAGATCGAGCAGATCGCCGTGCTCGGCCGAGGCGGCATCCGTCCACTTTCCGGGTACGCCGGGAGGTGCGAGGCGGACGAAGAGGGACCGGCCGCGGGCGCCGCGGATGTCGCCGGCCACCCAGTAGCGGCCGCTCCTGCTGCCTTGCGGCAGGTAGCGCCGGCACACTTCCTCTGCGCGGGCTGCGAGAGCTGCGGAGACCTGGGCGGCGTTCACGGCGCACGCCTCGGGCGCGGGCCGGCAGAGCCGGGACAGGAAGCGGGAATGGAGCGCATGGCCAGACCTCTCCGGATGCTGCGAGGGACGCGCCCCGGTCCCGGCCAGCGCCCGGCCTCTCGCCGGCGCGGGGCCGGCGGGCGATGCGCGAAGCGCGAGCCCAGCCGTCCGGCCCGGCCGGGGGCTCGGGGAAGGCAACAGAAAAAACGGCCGGCCCCGCGCGGAAGGAACGCGGAACCGGCCGTGGTCAGCGGGAGGGAGGGACCCGCCGAGGCGCCTTGTGAAGCGGATAGTTTACGAATTGGGAAGGACGCAGAAACGCAGGCCCGCAGGGTGTTATCCCCACGAGCTTTACATTTCTGGCAATAGGCAGCTTAGAACGGAATGTCGCTCGACGACGGATCGGCGGAGCCGGTCGCGTCGGCCGGCATCGCCTCGCCGTCGGACGCAGGCGCGCCGTTGCCGTTCGCGGTCGCAGGCCGCTCGAGGAACTGGATCCTGCCGCCGGGGACGAGGAGGATCTCGGTCGAGAACCGGTCCGAGTCCTCGCCGTCCTTGCGCCACTTCCGGGTCTGCAGCTTGCCCGCGACGTAGACCAAACGGCCCTTCTTCGCGTGCTTCTCCAGCATGTCGATCAGCCCGCTCTGGAACGTCACGACGCGGTGCCACTCTGTCTTGTCGATCCGCTCGCCGCTGCCGGTGCGGTCGATATACGACTCGTCGGTCGCCACCGACATGTTGGCGACGCGCCCGCCGGACGCCAGGTGGTTGATGGTGACATCGGCGCCCAGGCGGCCGATGATCTGCGCGGAGTTGAGTCCGAACGACATTGTACGTCTCCTTCTCTTCCAGGTTGCTGACGATGGTTGAAGAGCGGGTCGGAGCCTCTCCCGGCCCCTTCCCTGCTCACCTTCTCCAGGCTCTTCCCTGACTCTCGTCTGCCGTCTGCCCCGATGCCTGCCGGGGAGACACGGAGCCTGCCCATCGCACGGACACCCGCGCAGGATGCCGTGAAGGCTGACAGCCGCCGGTTGCGGCAGACACGGCGCCGGGATCGAAGGAGCGGGAGGAAGCGATCGCATGCTCGCGGCGCGAAGCGCTGCACATGAACACGGGGTGGGGCGCGGTCTCAGTGGCCGATCGCGGTGTCCCCCCAGCCAGCAGCCCCGTCATCGCGAATTGACCGGACACGGCGCGCGGCTATGGTGCGCGCAAACCGGGGGATGGATGCGCCATGGCCACGGTGACGAGAGCCGACCTGACGGAAGCGGTGCGCGAGGAAGCCGGCATCCGGCGGCGCGATGCGGCGCAGCTGGTGGACACGCTGATCGAGGCGGTCTGCGCGCGGCTGGTGGCCGGTGAGGCGGTCATGATCTCGGGCATCGGCACCTTCGGGCTACGCGACAAGCGCGCGCGCCTCGGGCGCAATCCGGGGACCGGGGAGGAAGCGCCGATCCCGGCCCGCCGCGTCGTGACCTTCCGGGCCTCTACGAAGTTGAGGAAGCGGGTCGCCGACGGCATGGCCGAAGCCCGGCAGGACGCACAGGCCCTCCAATGACGGCGAAGCTATAATTGCGGGAGAGTATCGAGTCGGTCAGCCACGGGAAGGATGATGGATCAGGCATCGAGGAAGGGGATCGAGGAAGGCGCCCTGACCGCGGGACAGCGGCGCAAGCTCAACGCGCTGAAGAAGTCGGTCGGCGAAGAGATCGGCGAGCGCGCCTTCGCCGAGTGGCTGGCGTCGCAGGGCGGCGCCAGGACCGAGGCGGACGCGAACGCGGCGCTGATCGTGGACGTGCTGTGGCCGATGGTCCAGCGGGGCACGCTGGCGATTCCGCGCGGCGGCTACCGCATCAGACGCGGGCGTGGCCGCATCATAGTCGAGCCGGCACGGTCCTAGACCGGCCGGCAAGGGCCTTGCGGTGCGGGGTGATCGCGCTGTAGCCTCGTTGTGCTCATTTGCGTTTCCCTGTTGGGCGCGCGGGGGCTGGAGATCTTGACCGGCTCCCCGCGCGCCTCTGGGCTTCGGGCCTGGGCGCGTCCCCTCTCACCGGCGGCATTCCTGCGGCAACGCCGTGAGCGCCAGCGCCAGGAGAGGCATGTTGGAGCGGATTTCCACCTGATCGGGTCGCAGCCCGGCGAAGGCGAGGCAGGCCGCAACCTCGGCTTCCGTCTCGTAGGTCCCGTGGTCCTCCCGGCTATCCAGCTCGATCACGGTGTAGAAGGGCGGCCCGGCCGACACACCGTGATGCGCGGGCGCTCGCGTATTGGACCGCCGGGCGCAGGCGGGACATCGTGCGGCACCGGCCGCGTGGACGCCACAATCCGTGCAACGCCCCTGCGCCCTGCGTCTGGCATAGCGTTTGCGATCGACGACTCTCTTGCGTTCGGGGGAGACACGTTCCGCCTCCAGCGCGGCGTGCCGGGCGCAGCGCGACGACCCGCCGATCGCCGGCTCCGAGCAGCGCACACAGGCACCGCCTGCGCGGCGAGCGGCATAGCGGCGGCGATCGGCCGCGCGCAGCGCCTCGCGGCAGGGCTCGCAGACGGAGCGGCCGTCCTCGGGAGGGTTGCGGCCGCAATTGGAGCAGAGCCCCGCGTCGCGCCACGCCCGGCGGCGCCGCCTGTCCCGGGCGCGGTCGGCGCGGCGGCAGAGATCGGGATCCCGGCCGGCGTACGGCTTTCCCTCGGCCCTGGCGCGGCGGGCGCGGTCGGCGGCACGGCGCTTGTCGCGGCAGCTCCCGCATACCTTGAGGCCGGGCTCCGGCGGGCTTTTGGCGCAGCGGGTGCAGAGCCCGAGCGCGGCGCGCTCGGCATGGCGCCGGCGCAAGCGGGCGTTGGCCCGCTCCTTCGCGGGGGCCTGGTCGGACATGACCGCCGCTCCCGCTCAGCGCGCGTGGCGCATGGCCGCCAGGCCACTTGCCGCGCAGCCCCACAACTGCACGCCGGACGCCTTCAGGTTGAGCGCCGTGCAGATGATGATTTCATCGCGCTCGGGCTGCATCTTCGTGACCTCGCCCGCGCTGACCACGGTGCGGCGCGGCTTGCGCCCGCCCTTCCTCGAATTCGGCCGCTCGGCCTCGACCGGGTGGATCTGGCCGTCGGGCCGGGAGCGGAATCTCTCGACCACGTAGCGCTCCCCGTCGAGCCCGCGACCGAACACGTGGACCAGGAAGGTGTGCGCGTTGCGATGTGACGGCCTGCGAATCGGCATGGTCTGCCTCCCCTTCGTGTGTGATGGCGAAGGCCGGGGGCTTTCTCCGCAGCGCCGCCCGGCCGCCCCGCTACCGGCCATGCCCTCACTCTCGCGGGCGCGGGAACGGAAGCGCGGCGCAGGGACCGGATTGAGCGGATCGCCCGGCGGTGGGCGCCGGTGGGGCGTCCCGGCCCGATGACAAGGGAAGAGCCGAAGGGTGCTTGGCGTGGCGTTGAACGAGGGGCTGTGCGGCTGGATGGCATGGAGCGGTCGCCGGACTTCTGCCATTCGGCAGGAAGCGGACATTGCGGTAGCATGGCGATCCATATCGCGGCACATTCAGCAAGCATGTGCCCGGCTCAATGGGAGAGAGAAGGCTCATGAGAGCGCTCCTGGCGGCTCTGGTACTGGGCCTCGTCGCGGCGGCGCCCGTGCTCGCGGCGGAGAAGCTGCGTATCGCCACGACCGGCGGCTATCCGCCGTTCAACTATGTCGACGACGCCGGCGAGATGGCTGGCTTCGATGTCGACATCGCGCGTGCGCTCTGCGCGGAGCTCGGTACCGAATGCGAGATCGTGCTGGAGGAATGGGAGCGGCTGATCCCGGAACTGCGCGCCGGCAGCTTCGATGCCATCGCCGCCAGCATGTCGATCACCGGGAAGCGGCGCGAGCTGGTGAGCTTCACGGAGCGCTACTACAGCAACGTGGTCCGTTTCGTGGCGCGCAAGGGTTCCGGCTTCGACCCGGCTGACGCGGCGGGCAAGACCATCGGCGCGGCCCGCGCCACGATCTCCTCCGACTGGCTCGAGGCGAACCTGGCCGGTATTGCGACCATCCAGCTGTATGCAACCCTGGAAGAGCGCAACGGGGACCTGGTCGCCGGTCGTCTGGACGCCATGCTCGGCGACAGCCTGGGTTCATACGCCTGGTTTCAGGAACCGGAGGGCGCCGGCTTCGAGTTCGCCGGCGGGGAATACCGGCTGGACGAAGGGATCGGCATGGCGGTGCGCCACGAGGACGCCTCCCTTCTGTCCCGCCTCAACGGCGCGCTCGAAACAATCCTCGCCAATGGCACCTACGAGCGGATCAACGCCCGCTATTTCCCGTTCAGCATCTACTAGGTTGTGCACCCATCGGCGCGCAACCGCACCCGGCAGCCAGCCAGGGTAAGCCGCGGCGAGCACCGTCGGCGTGGTGCGGACCTCCTGGTCGGTGCCGTGCCCGGCAGGAACTCGCCCCAGACGGTGACGAAGTTGACGATGAAGAGTAAGCGTTACGCAGACCCCATACCGGAATCTGGGTTGACTACGACGGGGACTTTTTGAGGAGCGCCGCGAGCGCGCGAGTCAATTTGTCTCGGGCTCGAAGTTCCACGGCAGCAGTTCCTGGATTTTGGACTGCGGGTGTCCCTTGGCGATCTTCTCGAGCGTGCTCCGCATCCAGGCGTAGGGCTCGACGCCGTTCATCTTGCAGGTCTCGATCAGCGAGGCGATGCGGGCCCAGGCTTGCGCACCCTCGTCGTTGCCGGCGAAGAGCGCGTTCTTGGCGGTGAGCTTCAGCGGGCGGATTCGGTTCTCCACCAGGTTCGAGTCGATCTCGACGCGGCCGTCGTGCAGGAACTCCAGCAGCCCATCCCACTGGTTGGCGATATAGGAGAGCTTCTCGCCGAGACGGGAGCGCGGCGAGACCTTCGAGCGCTGCTCGTCGAGCCAGACACCGAAGGCGTTAACGATCGGCGCCGACTCCTCCCACCGGATCGCCTGACGCGTCGCCGGCGGCTCGCCCCGGATCTTCTCCTCGATCGCATAGAGCTTGGCGATCTGCATGAGACCGGCCAGCGCGATCGGCGAGGCGCTCGAATCGTACACTTCTTTCAGCTTGCGCCGGGCGTGCCCCCAGCACAGAGCCCGCGTCACAGGGCCGCCAGGTCGATCCGGCCGCGCCAGGATCTTGTGGCCCGAGTAGGCGTCGAGCTGCACCGTCCCCGAAAAGCCCGCCAAAAGCCTGGCGCCATACTTGCCACCGCGACCGGGCTCATAGCGATAGACGACGCCCGGCGGGTCCGCGCCGCTCCAGTGACGCTCGTCGCGCACAAGGGTCCACATGTAGCCCGTCTTCGTCTTGCCGCGGCCCGGGTCGAGAACACGGATCGTGGTCTCATCCAGGCCCAGGTGGTCCGACTTCTTCAGCTCGTCCTTCAGGCAATCGACCACGGGGCGCAGGTGAAACGACGCCTGCCCCACCCACGTCGCCAGCGTCGCGCGGTGAACCTCGACGCCTGAGCGCTCGTAAATCTGCGATTGACGGTAAGATGTTGCGCAGCGGGTTATGATGCGGAGGCGCTGATTTCCCTTGGCACGAGGCGGTTCTCCAGCATTCTCCGCAACATAATATTCTGACGCGCCGTCAGTGTCATGGTCCGAGCTTCGACAACAAGGAGACCGGACCATGTTCGAGCTTCTCTTCAGCCGGCCATCTGCGATTGAGCGACATCGTTCTGCACCATTGCTCAAGGAGCGGCTCCGCTATCTCGCCCATTGCGAGCAACTCGGTATAAAGTCCGAGACGCTTTGCAGGATTGCCGCCCACCAACTGAACCTGGTGCGCCTTCTCGACCTGCAGGACGACGAAGGCTTGAACTTGCGCAGGATTGAAGCCGGGTTCAGGCAATGGTCGTCGCCCGAAGAGCGCGAGTCCCGCCCCCGTGCTCGTCGGCGATTCTTCAGCCATGCGGAGCGTTGGCTGCGCTTTCTGGGCTGGCTTGAGGAGCCCGAGGCTACGGGTCACAGCCATACGCGGGAGGTCGCCGATTTTGCGGCGTGGATGTCCAGCGAGCGCGGATGGTCCGACGCAACGATCGAAGGCCGTTGCCGAACCGTTGATCGCTTCTTCGTCTGGTTGGACGACAGAGGCGTCGATTTGGCGTCGGTCGAGATCGCCCTGATCGATCAGGTCATCGCCGGCTATCACGCGCGCGGCTACAGCCGTTCCACAGTCCATCTATATGCGCAGCAACTTCGCGCCTTCTTCCGGTTTGCCGAAGACCAAGGCTGGTGCAAACAAGGCCTGGCCGACGGGATCATGCCGCCGCAGCGCCATCGTGGCGAGACGATCCCCAAGGGACTGAGCCGGGATGAGGTCATTCGTCTGCTTGCCACCACCGAGGGCGACAGCCCTTTCGATATCCGCGCGCGTGCGATCCTGATGCTGCTGATCACCTACGGCCTGCGGGCGGGCGAAGTCAGCGGCCTTCAGCTCGACGACCTGGACTGGAAGAGAGAGACGTTGCACGTGCGCTGCCGGAAGACCGGACGCACGCATCTCTATCCGCTCTCGCGCGGCGTTGGCCAGACGGTGCTGCGCTATCTGCGCGAGGTCCGTCCCATGCATCCTGAACGGAGACTGTTCCTGACGTTGAAGGCTCCGATCAGGCCGATTACCCGGTTAGTGATAAAGGAGATCGTCAGGATCCGCGTCAACCGTCTGGGGATCACCGGCAAGCGTCGCGGTCCTCATGCGCTGCGCCACGCTGCCGCCCAGCACCTCCTCGATCAGGGCCTGTCGATGAAGGCTGTGGGCGATTATCTCGGGCATCGCAGTGTTGCCGCCACCTCGGTCTACGCCAAAGTCCAGCTCAATGCCCTTCGCGAAGTTGCCGAGATCGATCTGGAGGGCCTGGCATGATTCTTCGCGATTCGATCGACCGCTATGTTGCGTGGCGACAGGCCCACGGTGCACGGTTCATCACCAGCGCGCGCACGTTGTACCAGTTCTCCAAGGGCTTCCCGGATTGCATCTGCTGCGATGCGGTGACGGAAGACGATATCCGTCGATTCCTTGCCGGCGCCGGGCCGCTCACCCGGTCGCGCGCCAACAAGTACGCCGCCCTGGCCGGGTTCTATCGCTATGCGGTCAGCCGCGGCCATGCCGCCCGGTCACCGCTGCCGCCGGCCGACGAAGAGCCGAGAAGCCCGCCCTCGGCGCCGCCTTACATCTACTCCCGCGAGGAACTGGTGCGCCTGTTCGCCGGCATCGATGTCAGCCGCAGGCATGCCACCCGGCTCGACGGCGACACCTTCCGCACATTCCTCCTGATCCTGTACGGAGGCGGGTTGCGGACCGGCGAGGCGCTCAACCTGACCATCGCAGATGTCGATCTTGCGGCCGCCGTTTTGACCGTGCGGAACGCAAAGTTCTTCAAGAGCCGTCTCGTTCCCGTCACGGGCCGGCTCGCCGATAGGCTGAGGGCCTATGCCGAACGGCGTTCGGCACGTCCGATGCCCGAAGGGTTGGGGTCTGCCTTCCTCGCGAACCGGGACGGCACGAAGGTGAGGAAGCACAATGTCCGTCATGCCTTTGTCAGGCTGCTCGCCATCGCAGGCGTCGGTCGCAAGAACGACGGGCGACGTGCGCCGTGTCTACACTCGCTTCGGCACACAGCCGCCGTACACCGGCTGACTTCCTGGTACCGCGACGGTGCCGATG
This sequence comes from Alphaproteobacteria bacterium, assembly GCA_965207055.1. Lineage (GTDB taxonomy): Bacteria > Pseudomonadota > Alphaproteobacteria > UBA828 > UBA828 > WTGU01. The sequence goes on from CBDBLP010000003.1 coordinate 1,261,240, forward strand.
TACAGCGATTGCTGCCGGTTCTCTCGACATATCTCGGCCACGCCAACCTGGACGACACGAGCGTCTATCTGTCGATGACGCCGGAGCTCCTGCATGAGGCGTCGCTGCGCTTCGAACGTTACGCCAACGGGGCTGGCCATGAGTGATGGCCCCATGCTCAGCCCCTGGCTCCGGCGCTTCCTGGTCGACTACATCGTCACCGAGCGCCGCCTCGCCCGCAATACGCAGAAGAGCTACCGCGACACCTTCACTCTGCTGCTGCCGTTCATCAGCGCCAAGGTTCGCAAGCCCGCAGACCGTCTCGACGTCGAGGATGTCGCTGCGTCACGGGTGTTGCAGTTCCTCGCTCACCTCGAGGAGGACCGCGGCTGTTCGGTTCAGACCCGCAACCAACGCCTGACGGCGATCCGGTCCTTCGCCCGTTTCGTCGCCAGCCGCGACCCGGCGCGCCTCGCCTGGTGCATGCAGATCCGTGCCATCGCTACGAAGAAGGCGGCGGCGCTGCCGGTCTCCTGGATGAGCCGGGAGGAGATGGACGCTCTGCTTGAGGTTCCCGACCGTCAGACGCTTCGAGGTCGAACGGAACACGCCCTGCTGCTGTTCCTTTACAACACCGGAGCACGGGTCTCCGAGGTGACCGGATTGGAGGCCGGCGATCTGCAGATCGGGCGGCGCGACGGCAGACATGGTCTCGTTACTCTCCGTGGAAAGGGAGGCAAGATCCGTCAATGTCCCCTGTGGCCACGTACCGAGGACGTCCTTGCCGAACTCGTTCTGGGACGACCCGACGGTGATGCCGTCTTCCTCAGTCGTCATCGCAAGCCCTATACCAGGTTCGGCGTCTATCGCCTCGTCGAGCGATGTGCGGCGCGTGTGCCGTCGCTCGCCGCAAAGGCGATTACGCCGCATGTCGTCCGCCACACAAGCGCTTGTCATCTGCTGCAGGCCGGGATCGATCTCAACACCATCCGCGCCTGGCTCGGCCATGTCAGCCTCGACACCACCAACATCTACGCCGAAATCGATCTCCAGATGAAGGCGGAGGCGATGGCGCTGTGCGATGCCGGACAGCCGGCACCGGATCGGCCCTGGAAGGAAGACAAGGGCGTGATCGCGTTCCTGAACGCACTCTGACCACGGAATATTATGTTGCGGAGAATGCTGGAGAACCGCCTCGTGCCAAGGGAAATCAGCGTCTCCGCATCATAATCCGCTGCGCAACATCTTATCGCTTATGTTGAAGTCAACATAAACGGTACAGCGGAAGGTGGTCGCCGTACTTCGCGATCAGCACCTGCGCCAGAAGAGCCTCGGTGGGAAGACCGCCCTCGACCAGCGCGGCGGGCGCCGGCGACTGCACCACCCCGCCGCCCTTGCACTTGTTGCAGGCGTAGCGAGGACGCACGGTCTCGATAACGGTGAACTTCGCCGGCTCATAGTCCAGCCGCTCGCTGCGATCCTCGCCGATCTTCGTCATCTCGCCGCAGCCGCAGGGGCACATGATCGTGTCCGGCTCGATCACCTCCTCGCGCCGATCGACCTGAGGCCCGAAGCGCACCCCGCTGCGCGATCCCCGGGAAGAGCGCCGCCGGCGCTTGCCGTCAGCCTCCTCGTCCTGCTCCTGGTCATCTGCTTCAGGCCGACCGCCGGCTTCGGCGATCGCCGCCCAAAACTCCTCGAACGAAAGCTGGCGTTCGTCCTCGTTGAGCTTCTCGGAGCGCGGACCGAACAGCGCCTTCCGGAGCTCCTTGTTGAGATGCTCAAGCCGGCTGATCTGCTCCGCGCTGTACGCGTTCTCGGCCTCCAGCCGTGCAGCCCGGGCTTCAGCCGTCTGGCGCGCCGCCTCCGCTTCGCACAGGGCCGCTTCCGTCGACCGGTGCGCCGCGCGCTCCTCGGCAAGCTCCGCCCGCAGGCCCGCCAGCGCCGCCGAAACCACCTCAGGCGACGGAGAACCGGCGCTGCTGAGGGGTGAAGGCGTGGCCTTGGGCATGGCCAACCCCTTAATCCGATTCGCCGATGCGTGACCAGGGAAAAGTGCAGGCGGAACCTCGACCAAAATCTGCGGCCCCGCCTGCGTCTCGCCTCACTCCGCTGCCAAAGGGCGGCGAACCGCGCGCGGCTTCACCCGGCGCCAGTCAAGGCCCTCGAAGAGGGCCTCGAACTGGCCCTTCGTAAGGCGCATCACACCGTCCTCGATCCGGGGCCAGGCGAAGCGGCCCTGCTCAAGACGCTTGTAGGTCATCACCAGACCGGTGCCGTCCCAGGTGAGCAGCTTGAGCCTGTCCCCGCGGCGCGAGCGGAAGATCACGATCACCCCGGAATAGATATCGAGATCCAGCTCCCCCGTCGCCGTCGCCGCAAGAGCGTCGTGGCCTCGACGAAAATCAACCGGACGCGTCGCCAACACGATGCGAAGCGAGGGGAGCGCGATCATGACGACGCCCGACCCAGGCCCGAGGCCACAGCCACGATCCGATCGACCGCGCTCTCAACAGGAAGGCGTACGACGACGCCCAGCGCCTCGATCGCGACCGTCTGCTCGGACGCAGCACCGTCAACCACAACCGGAATATAGGGGGGCGCAGACTTGGCTCCCCGCCGATCACCACCAGCGCCACTCGCCGCCTGACGACGCCAGGTGCGCAGCGTCTTCTCGCTGATGCCGTGACGGCGGGCAACTGCCGATATCGATGCATCCGGGCGCTCGCTCTCCGCAACGATCTGCGCCTTCACATCGTCCGGCCAAGGCCGGCCATGCCGCTTCCCGGTTGCGGCGCGCGCCCGACTGCGCCACTGACGAAGAGTTGGCGGGCTGATGCCGTGGCGAGCCGCGACCTCCTTCTGCACGACTCCCGGCTCGTCACTCTCCGCGACGATCCGTGCCTTCTCCTCGGCGGACCATGACCGCCGAATGTGATGAGCCGGACCTGCCGCGCTAGAGGGAGCTGCACTAGATGGGGCGGCTTCTTCAGACCCTGACGCCTCCGCCGAGATGCCGCCGATCTCGTGGCCACGTAACAAATCCAAACCTGTCATCGCGGTGCCTCCTCCCAGGCTCCTTGCCAAGGATCAGAGTCAGCCGCAAAACCAGATTCGTTGGAAGTATGGGGCCTCGATACCGCTTACGATGAAGACTACCACCGGTCCGTTGCGCATCAGGGGCAGGCACACCATCCGGAGTGTGGGCCAGTGGTCCGCGCCGTCCATCCGCGCCGCCTCGGTCGGCTCGCGCAGCACGAGCTGGAGCACCGCGCGCATGATGAGGACACCGATCGTCAGATTGAGCGTGATGTAGGGCAGGAAGGGCCCACTGGTGCTGTTGATCGGATCGAGCGCGTTTTGGATCTCCTGGATCGAGACGATCGAGACCATGCGGATCGGGAAGTAGGGCGAGACCGGGAAGTCCGTGACGACGATTCCGGTGCCGCGCGGCTTCACGCGGACCGGCGCATGGCCCGCCAGCACCGTCCCCGCGGCGGCGGCTAATCCATCACTTGCACGATCTCGACGCCCTCAATTTGCAGGACGGGCACCTGTTCACCGTCGAGTCGGAGGACGATTGCCGCTGCGGCGACCGGAAAATCGCCACCGGAGAAAAAAATTGGTGTATCGAATTCCCAATAAGAGAAGTCATGAGAGATCAGGAGTTATCCGGAGCACCAAGACGTTGCTATAACTGTATTCAATCAGCGACTTATCCCAATAGACAGCCCGCCTTTCTCGCGTTCTCCTGCGTGCACTCAACGACCGGAAGGAGCTCTGGAGGCGATGTTAAAGGGGCGGGTATCGGAGATACCAACGGGCCTTTCGCGAACCTCTTTCATGGGGACGCGGCGCGGTCTGCGCCGTAGCGAGCAAGGTCCGAGGGCGGCGTCCGTTCCGCCGCGCGCGCCGTGCTGCGGCCGCCTCATGCAAGCGCCGTTGTCGAACATGAGGAGATATACCAATGAGAACTGTCGAACTGTCCATCTGCGCCCTCCTGCTCGCCGCAGGCGGAGGCTGGGCGATTTGGCTCACCACCGGCTATCGGTCGAACGACCTGGCCGCCGCCGGTCTCGCGCTCGCGGCCGCGGCGTCGCTCGCGGCCTATTACGCGAGCGACCGCAAGCGTTCCGGAGGCTGGATCCGCTTCGGGCTCTACAGCGCGGGCCTCTCGGTCTCCGCTGCGTCGTTCTGGACCGGCATCGTACGCCCCCTTGGGGAGGTCCAATGGCGCGGCGTTCTGGACTGGCTGCTCGGGCTGGAGGGGTCCGGGCTGGTCATGCTGGTGCTCCCGATACCGGCCGTCCCGGTGCTGGCCCTGCTCTGGTGCGAGGCGGCTTTCCACGCGATGAAGGAAGCTGCCGGCGGTGAGCGCCGCCGGCGCGCGAAGTCCGATCTGCACGGCAGGGCCGCGCTGCTGGACCGGCGCTCCATGCTCAAGCTGGCAAAGCGCCGGGGCATCCTGCTCGGCCAGTGGGGCGAGCGAAGGAACGCGCCCCTGATCGGCTGGTCCCTCGAGGGCTCGGCCATCACCGTCGCCCCGCCCCGTGCCGGAAAGGGCGCCCTCATCGCGCTCAACCTGCTCTCGCCCGAGGGCCGCGGCTTCGACGGCTCCACCGTCACCATCGACCCGCGCGGCGAGCTCTGGTGCATCGCGTCCCGACGCCGCCGGAACATGGGTCGGCGGACCGTGCTGATCGATCCCTTCGGCGTGGTGAAGAAGCACAGGGAGGATTTTGGGCAGTGCTACCTGCCGGACGTGGCCAGCGTCAGCTACAGCCCGCTCTCGTTCATCCGCGAGGACGAAGGCCTCGCGGTGCGCGACATCAACGTGTTGCTCGACGCCCTGCTGACGCCGCCGCGTCCGGGCGCGCCCGAGAACAGCCGGCACTTCTACGAGTCCGCCCGCGCCGTCATCGCCGGATACATCGCCTGGGTGCGCTTCCGCGAGCCGCCCGAGTTCCAGACCCTGGGCATGGTCCATCGCCTGCTCTCCATGGGGCCGGGCGAGCGGGAGGAGTTCGCCGAGCATGTCCGGCGCACGGAGCGCTTCGCCGGCGGGCTGGCGCATATCGCCGTCGAGCGCCAGGCGCAGGTGGGCAAGGAGGAAGGCGGGTCCAACTTCAGCACCATCGCCAACCAGCTCTCCTTCCTCAACTATCCGGAGCTGCTCGCCAGCACCGACGAGACGCACTTCAGTCCGCTGATGCTGGCCAACGGCGACATCGACCTGTTCGTGGTCGTGCCGGAGGACACCGTCGAGCACGTCAAGGGCTGGCTCCGCCTCTGGGTCGCGATCCCGAACGCCGTGGCGAGCATCAGGCCGCTTGAGCGCGACATGCTGATCGTGATCGACGAGATGCCGCGGCTCGGCTACCTCAAGCCGGTGATGGACGGCTATACCATGGCCGCCGGCAAGGGGGTGCAATTCTGGTGCTTCGCCCAGTCGATCTCGGCATTGGATTCGACTTGGGGCAAGGAGCACCGCAAGACGCTGCTGGACCTTGCCGAGGTCGTGCAGATCCTCGGCTTCCCGCGCACCGATGCGGAGGGCGCGGAGGAGATGTCGAAGGCCATCGGCACCGCCACATTCGAAGGCCGGACCGAAAACCGTTCCGGCACCGTCGCGGACGGCCGCGTGGTTGGCGGCAATACCCAGTGGCAGGCGGGTGAGTCCTTCAGCTTGGTGCGCGAGCGGCTGGTGACGCCCGACGAGCTGATGACGCTGGGGCCGGACCGGCAGTACGTGATCGGGGCGGCCAAGGACATCAAGCGCGATGCGCTTCATCTCCACCACGCGCACTACTGGGAGCGGCCGGATACGCGCTTCCTGGCCGACCCCAACCCCTTCGTGCTGCGCAAGGAGCGGGCGGCCAACGCCGCTGCGGGCGGCGGGGTGCGCCGGCCGACGACGGCCATGGGAGGTGCGGAATGAGGGCACGGAGGCCCACGATGCCGAAAGGCGTCGACCTGGATCCGGACCGTGCGGAGACGCAGCCCGTCAACGGGCAGCGGCACGAGCCGTGGAGCGATTCCCCCGGCGGCAACCCCGCCAAGGATGAGTCGACAGGCGCGGGCAGCGCGCCTGCCGGCGACGGCCCGGCCCCGCCGGCATCCGATGCCGGGGCGGACCCCGCTCCGGCGGAGAAGCGCGCCGGCGATGCGCGGGCAGGCGGCGAAAGCTGGCTCTTCGCGCGCTATGTCGCGGAGAAGATCGCCGAGTACGAAGGGCGTGGACAGGAACCGCCGCAGGTTGCGCAGGAAGACGCGGAACAGCCGGGCGAACCGCACGGTGGGGGCGCTGCCACGACAGAAGGGCGTCCCGAGCGACCGCCGGACGAGGCTGCGGCGCCCTGGGACGCGGCGATGGGTGCGGCTGCGGAGCTGGCGGCCGCTCTCCGGACCTTCAAGGCCGACTTCGTGCGCTGGGCCGAGAACGAGAGGCGAAGCCGCCGGCGCCGGGCGGGTCTCGCGATGGCCGTCGGCTTCCCTGCCTGCCTCCTTCTCGGCCTGCTGGTCGAGATGCAGTTCCAGGTCATTCCCCTGCACGACCCCACCCACGGATGGGGCGAGCACATCTGGAACACCTACGGAGAGATCATCGTCGATTGCGAGCTCGAGGCGATGCGGACGAACGGCGAGGTCGACTGTCCGCTGACGGTGCGGCCGTGACGGCGGCGGAGAGAACGCGGCGGGGAATGAGGACCCCGCCGCAACGGGACATGAGGAGACTTGGGATGAGCGGCAGTAATGTGCGCGAGCTGATGCGCCGCGAGGAGGTCGAGGAGCGCTTCGGCGTCTCGCGAAGCTGGATCTATTGCGAGATGCGTGCCGGGCGCTTCCCCGAACCCGTGAGAATCGGCAAGCGCGCCGTGAGATGGCGGGTGACGGACCTCGACAAGTGGGCCGAGGACAGGCCGGTCGCGCACGGTGAGATCGGCCTCCGCTGATCGGTGCCGGTGCCCGGGGCCCTAAGGCTCCGACCCGGGGCGATCGCATACTCAGGCGAAACAGGAGCAGCGGGGTCACCGTCTCATGCGCGGCGGCGGTGGGGCCCCGGCCAATCCGAAAAGCACGTTGCCCGCGCCGAGGGGGAGGCGCTTTCGCCGGCCGGCCGGCCGGTCTACGCTGGCGCGAGGATGGAAGGATGCTGCGCCATGGCGACGGCGACGCGGGCCGGACTGAGCGACGCGGTGCAACGTGAAATCGGCCTGTCGCTCGGTGACGCAGGTGAACTCGTGGATGCCATGATCGAAGCGATCTGCGCGCGCCTCGAGGCGGGCGAGCCGGTCATGATCTCCGGCTTCGGCACCTTCACCGTGCGCGAGAAGGGCGCGAGAATGGGCCGCAACCCGAAGACCGGCGAGGCGGTGCGGATCGCTCCACGCCGGGTGCTGGCGTTCCGGGCCTCGCAAATCCTCAAGCACCGGGTTGCATCGGCCAGGCAGGATGCGGTCGGCAGCGGTCCGGACAGTCGGGACGCTCCTGGGGCCGGGCGAGGCGGGTGAGCACGGGGAGTCCCGATCCGATGGGGCGACACCGAAGATGGCACGAGCGGCGCGGCCGCGTGCCCCGCATCCGTGACGCGGCGGAAAGGAACCGGTGGCAGCACCCGTACATATAGGGAGGACCGCGCCGGCCGCAGCGGCTGCCGCGACAGCCCCCGGCGGCCTAGTGCGGACCGGTGGCGCCTCGGACCCGGGCGGCGAAGGCGGTCCAGGAGTCCCGGTCGTGCCCGAGGCGCCGGTTCATGCCGTCGCACAGATTGAGAGCGTTATCCAGCGTAAGCGCGATCAACGTCGTGGGGATGACCCTTTCGAGGCCGTCCACGGCGATGACGATGCGGTACATGCCGTCCCCGGGCAGCTCCTCGGCGCAGAAGACGTAGTCAGGATTGTCGGGCAAGGTCTGGGCGGACATGGGAGAACTCCGCTGTTGCGTCGATGCCATCTTACCCGCTGGCCCCGCCGTGGACGCTGCCGGGGCGGCGGGCCGGTTCGGGATCGGCGGTGCGGGCGGTTATTCCCATGCCGCGAAGCGCGCAGCCTCGGGCTCGTCTGCCGGCACCTCCACCTGGTCGCGGCTCAACCCTCTGAAGGCCAGGCACATCGCGACCTCCTCCCGGCTGCCGCAGGTCCCGTGCTCCTCCAGAGTGTCCGGATCGACTACGGTGTGGGTCGGAGCGAAGACTGCCATGCCCCGGTGCTCGGCCGAGCCGAGATACGAGCGGCGAGCGCACTCGGGGCAACGCGCAGCCGCGCCGGCCCAGGCGCCGCAATCGGTACACAAGTGTCTGGCACGCCTTTTCCAGTACCTCCGTCGGACCAGGTGGTTCTTCTTCTCCGGATCGTAGCTCTGTGCGGCAGCGCACGTCTCGCAGCGGGAGGCGCCGCCGGAGGATTTTCCGCACTTTCCGCAGCGGCCGGCGCTGCGGCGCTCGTCCCGGATCCGCCGCTCGCCGGCGCGGCGGGCATAGCGGCACGGGTCGCAGACGGTGCGGCCTTCGGCGTGAGCGCGGCGTCCACACTTGGTACAGAGCCCGGCGGCCAGGCGCGTATGGTAGCGCTGCTTCGACCTCTTGCGCGACGATCGCCGCTTTGCCTTGGCGCTCTTGCCGCCGTAAAGGGCGCCGGAGGCTTTGGCCTTCGCGTAGCGGCGCCGGTCGGCAGCGCGCTTCTTGTCGGCGCAGCCCTCGCACATGCTGGCGTCCTTCACCGCATCCGCCTTGCCGCAACGGATGCACAAGCCGGCTTCGCGCCGGGCGTCGGCCTGGCGGCGATAGCGGTGACGATCGGCCGCCCTGGTCTTGACCGGATCCCTCCTCTGCCGGCCCTCGGCCCGGAGCCGGGCGTCGCGCGCGCGGCCGGCTGCGCGCTGCTTCTCGGCGCAGCTCTCGCAATTGCGGCGCTCGGGCGCGGGCGGAGATTTGCCGCACCGCGGGCACAGGCCCTGTGCAACGCGCTCGGCGGCCAGCCGCCGATGCCGTTCGCGGTCGAGCCTTCGACCGACTTCAGGATCTCGGTATGCCATGGTCGCGTTCCTGGGTCCGGGTGGCGCGAAGGGCGGCGGCGGAGCGCCAGAGTCGGACGCCCCGCCGGCACGAGGCCGGCAGGGCATCGCGGGCGGTCTCCAATCACCGGCATCGGTATCCGGTTCGCGGGCTCACCGGAGTTGCGCCATATGTCCCCAGATCGCGTGGGCGCCCCAATATTGCACGCTGGCGGAGGTGCGGTTGACGCCCGTGCACACGATGATCTCGTCGCGCTCGGGCCGCATCTTCTTGACGGTGCGCAGCGAGACGATTTCGCTGATCGTGCGGCCCTTCTTCCTCGCCTTGTCGTCGGCTCTGGGCGTGATCTGGCCGTCGGCGTGGGACTTGTAGCGCTCCACCCGGTAGCGGTCCTCGTTGAGGCCGCCGCCGAACAGATATGTGAGGAAGGTACACGCGTCGCCGCGCGGCATCCTGATCGAAGGCATGGTGCCGTCTCCCCTCGTCGGTGGTTGCGAGAACGGCGGGGACGCCCTATCCCCGGACGCGACCCGCCGCCCCGCTTCAGGCCGAACTCTCCCTCTCCGCGGCGTTCAGGCGTCGTCGCGGCGCAGGAGTCGGAATGGGGAGTGATCAGGGCTGGCGTTCGGCGGTGGGCCGCCTCCGGTCTCGCGGGGCCGATGGACCGAATGGCGGAGAAGATCCGGGGTTCGAGCCGGCCGGCATGCCGGTACCGCCTCGGCGGCAATCGGGCATTCGGGATGCGGCTGACCTGCCGCAACTGCGACAGTTCCGGTCGCGGGCTCCGTCACGATAGAGTTCAGCACTATTCCGATGCCGTGGGGCGGCTCGGAGCGAACCTCCTGTTTGCCCGGCCTCGACCACTGGCACGGGCTGGCGGACCGTGACGTCAATCCGATGAGACCCACGGCATACATCGAGACATCGGTGGTCAGCTACCTGACGGCGCGGCCGTCGCGGGATGTGGTCATCGCGGCATACCAGGAGATCACGCGCCAGTGGTGGCGCGACGCGCCGGAGAGATTCGATCTCGTGGCATCGCAGCTTGTCGTCGCGGAGGCCGGGGCGGGTGATCCCGATGCGGCGCGCATTCGCCTTGAAGCGCTGAAGAGCGTCGCGCTTCTCGATGCGACTGCCGCTGCCGAGAGCCTGGCGCAGACACTTGTCGACCTTGACGCGCTTCCGCGCCAGGCCGCAGACGACGCAGCGCATATTGCCATCGCCGCCACGAATGGCGTCGATTTCCTGGTGACGTGGAACTTCCGGCACATTGCCAATGCCGCGATGCGCGCCCGGATCGAGCATGCATGCCGGAACGCGGGTTATGAACCGCCGGTGATCTGCACGCCGAACGAGCTCCTGGAGGCCGACCATGAAGACGCAACCGACTGATCCGGTCATCTCGGAAGTGAGGGCCGTTCGCGACGCCCATGCGGCCCAATTCGATTACGACGTTGCAGCAATCTTCCGGAACATTCGGGAGATGCAGGAAGCATCGGGACGAGAATTCGTCCGCTACCCTGCTCGACCCGCCGTCGTTACGGATGCCGCATCGGCGAAGCACGCGCGGAGCGCCGGAGACTGAACTCACGCGCTCGCCGCGCGCAAGTCGATGTTTTCACCCTCTTCGCTCACAGGCTGTGGAAAGGGGCCAGCGAGTTCCACCCCGTTCCGGCTCCCGGTGTCGGGCGCATTGTGGGGCCGGCAGGCGTAACCGCGAGGAATCGTGCAAAAGGTTGGCGGGTCGAAGCGTGGTCGGATTCCCGCAGCTGCAAGGATAACCCGCCTGACGCCCTTCCCCGCTGCCGCTGGACTCTTGCTTTCAGCTGCCCTTGAGGCCCGTTTCGATCATCCGGGGCGCCGGAGCGGTGCACAATCTCCCGCAGGGATCGTGCTGATGTCGTCGGGATCGTGCTCGTCGTAGGCGACGAGCAGCACACAACCACCGCCGTCTTCGACGCGCACGCTCCACCATCGCTGATTGCCCACGATGCGAACCTGCGCGCGCGGATCAACACCGCGGCGCATCTGCTTCTCAAGCTCTTGCACCAGCTCGACGACTGTCACTCGGCAAGGTCCCTGGCGATGCTGACGATAACCTGCCATGCGTCGCCAAATTCGGTCAAGTTGCAGGAACAATTTGTCAGGACCGTTTTGGTCGCGGCCGAGGGAGCGGAATGACGGAGATCGGACAGGTTTGCCGCTCAGGGTCCTCCCCGCGCTTGGTTGGACGGCTACATGGGGTCGGCGCGGGCCGGCAGTATGCCGGTTTCGTGCTCATCGGGCACAGCCGTCCCGCCGCGCCGCTCGACCGCGCGTCTCCGGAAGCCCGCCCCGCCGCCCCGCTCCAGGCCAGCCTCTCGCTCGCCGGCGCGCAGCCACGGCAGCGGCGAGGGCGATGGTTGAGGCCGGCGGGATGCCGGTTCTGCCGGACATGGGTAAGATGGCGGGATGTCCGGGCGGGGATCTGCCGGTCGGGCGGTGGCCGAGAGCCAGCCTGACCTCTTCGATGAGCGCGGCCTGATCGACGCAGGCTGCGCCAGCGCGACGGCCGCGCCGGAGGTGCTGCCTGACTCGGCCAGTCTCTCCGATGCGGCGCTGATCGCGCTACTGCCGCAGGCCGGGATGTCGAACGTGGAAGCGCTGTGTTCCGAGGTAGTGTCGCGCAAACTCGTGGCGACGGTGCCCGCGCTGGAGAGGCTGTGGAGGCGCTTCGGCGGTTTCGGCATGCGCGCGCCGCTGGTGGAACAGCGCGTGGTCCTGAGCACACTCGCCCAGCTCGAGGACGCGCGCGCCTGCTCGGCACTCAGGGAGATCGTGCTGTCGAAGGGACTGCCGGCATCGCTTCTTCCTTTGGCCATGCGGGCGGCGGCGGAGGCGGCGCTGTCCTTGCCCGCCGGGTTCGTCGGCCCGCTTGTTGCGCACGAGGAGGTGGCGGTACGGGCGGCGGCCTTTGCGCTGGCACCGAGGGCCGGGGTCCCGGTCGAGCTGCTTCGCGAGGGGCTGAGCGATACGTCGCCCCCGGTGCGGCGTCTGGCGGCGATTGCCCTGGGCATCGCCGGGGACGCGGCAGCTATGGCCCACCTTGCGGCCGAGCTCGCGCGCGAGCCGTCGGAGGAGGTGATCGAGGCGCTGACGATGATCGGGGACGAGGACGCGATCGTTCATCTCGGCCGGTGCGCCGAGAATCATCCCGTGCTCGCGGGGACCGTGCTCGACGCCCTGCGGGACATGGATAGCGCGCGGGCGCAGCGGCTCGTTCATCGCCTGCAGGCGGGCGGCGGGGCATAAGGGGGGCCGCCGGTGCGGGAGCGATGGCCGGTGACGCCGCAGGTTCAAGTTCGGCGAGCCGGACCCGGCCATGGCGGAGAGGCGGGAATGGTGAGCGGCGGTGATAGTCCCGGCTCGGGCGCCCCGCGCACCGTCAAGCGCTCACGCTACGCCCTGCCATCGGACCTGCCGGGCTCGTTGCGCCACCTCGACGACGCTCAGATCGACGGGCTGCTGCGTGCGGTCGTCGACGAGGCGCGCCGGCGGGGCCGCCCGGTCGGCGGCGAACGCGTCCCGTCGCCGGCTTCAGGACCGGAGAAACCGGCACCGGCCACCGGTGGTAAGTCAAAGCGGCGGCCGCTGCCGCTCGCGCCAGGTCAGGCGAGACTGGTCCGTGCCGCGTTCGAAGCCGGCGTCAAACCCGCGGCCATCGCCCGACAGCTGCATCTGTCCCGCGCGCAGGTGGAGCAGGTTCTTGGGGGCGCAAGCGCGGAGAACGCTGATCGCCCCGCGGAACAACTGCGCCAACCGCAGAATCCGGCCTCGGGCCTCCTTCGGCGGTGCGCTACTCCGCACCGCCGAAGAATGCCAGACACCTGCGCGCCAACGGCTTGTCCCGGCCCCTCGGCGTGAGCGCGGCATGAAAACGCTCTCCGGTCTCGACGAAGCCGCCGGGCAGCGCCACCAGAAGCCCACTCTCCACGTGCCGCCCGACCAGATGCCGCCAGCCAAGCACCACGCCGCGGCCGGCGAGGGCGGCTTCCCTCGAACGCCGCGCCCTGCGGCCGTCGCGTCTCCTGGGAAGCCTGCCGGACGGCTCGGGCAGCCAGAGCCTCGCCGTGGAGTTCTCCGGCGAGGACGGCCCTGCGGCGGCGCTTGTGCTGCTCAAGGCCGGACAGGGAGTGAAGGACGCCTTCGTGGCGAGGGGCGGGCGCGCCATCGACGCGGTCCGGGAACAGGCCGAGGAGGCGGCATGCGCCGAACTGGCCTGGGAGGCGCTGGAGCCGATGCTGTCTGCGGCCCTTGCGGAGGGACTGTCGGCCGGGCGTCCGGCGCCTCCCGGCTTGATCGACGTGGCCGAATGGTGCGGCCTGGCGGGACTTCGTCCGCAGCCGATGACGGCGCGGGCATGGCTGGCGCACGTCGATCCGGATGGCATGATTGCCGCTCTGCCGGCAGGCGAGCGCGACCGGCTGGTGGGCGCCAGCGCGCGCTGGCCGCTGTCCCATCCCCTGGTCGAGACCTGGTTCGAGGGGACGGCGGTCGTGGCGGAGGCGCTGGAAGGCGCGGGGAGCCTGCGCCAGGCCGAGGCGTGGCTGTGGGAGGCCATTGGGGAACAGCGCGGCTTCTGGGCGCTTCTGATGCTGAAGTCGGCGGGCGTGCTGAAGGCCAGCGGCGAGGACGCGGACTGGCGCTCGTTTGCGGCGACCGCGGCAGCGCTGCTCAACGGCCGGCCGCTGCGGGAGGTCCCGGTCATGGAGTGCATCTTCGAGGCCAGCATCGCGGCGTGGCGGGCGGAGGAACGCGGGCCCGGCGATGGCGGCCCGGGGTAGGTTCCGCGGCTCGGCACCGCGGCGTGCCGGGACGTGCGAGGCCCCGGGAACGTGGTCTCGGCCGGGGCGGCGTCCGTCGGTTTCGGGATGGTCGCAGGGAGGGACGACGCGCGGCGGATGCCTCGGCCTTCGATGGCCCGGCCTCCTCGCCGGTAGCGGGCTCGATCGCGCGCGGCCGGATGCGCGGTCATCTCACCCGCGCCGAACCGGACCGCGCGCCTGCGCCGGACGCGGTAGCTGCCTTAGGTCCGGCAGCGGTGTGGGGATCGGCACGGGACAACCCGCAAGGTCCATCATGTTCTGCTCGGCCGTGTTGGGCAGCATGCGGGGCTGGCGGCTAGGAATACGAGAAAGAGACGCCCAGACGCCCACACAGAGAGTTATCGGAGACGGCGACCACCACTCCCGCGCGGCCTGTCAGCACTTCAGTGTGCTTCCATGCACCTGAGGGACGCTCGCCAGATATGTCCCCTGTCCTCTTGCCCCCGGCCTTCGCCAGCGGTTAATTGTCTTGATCGAATGTGGGTCCCGGAAGAGCACGCCGACCATCCTGTTCACTCGCTTGAAGTGTGGTGAGCATTGATGGAGTCTGCCCATGCCAACGCCAATCGCCAGATTGATCTGTGATGCGAGAATCGCTCAATTCCCTACGCGCCTTTGAAGTCGTGGTTCGCAAGGGCTCCATGGCTGCAGCAGCCCTTGAACTATGCGTCACGCCCGGTGCCGTAAGCCGCAGTGTTCGGAACCTCGAGGTGGAACTGGATGTCGCCCTGCTCGTCCGTGACGGTCGTAGCGTGCGTCCGACCAACGCCGGTGAGCGTCTGCATGGAGAATTGCAGACTGCGTTTTCTCAGATCGCCGAGACTGTGGAGGGTTTGGGCAAGCGACGCTCGCGCGACCGGCTCAGCATCTTCTGCCCACCGATGTTCGCGTTGGCCTGGCTGATTCCGCGTATCGATCGCTTCGGTCTCCAATCCGAAGTGAGCATTGAGGACAAGTGGACGTGCGCTGACACGCATCCGCCTTCGGCTGACCTGATCATCGACTACGGCCGGCATGCGCCCGCCGAGGGCTTCGTCATCGAGGCGCTCACCGAAGAGGAGATATTTCCGGTGTGCAACCCGGACCTCGGCCAGCGCATTGCCGAGCAAGGCGGCAGCCTCTCCGAAGTCACGCTTCTGCACCGCAAGGGCATCCCGGAGACTGCGCACTGGCCGGGTTGGAAGGGTTTCGCGGCGGCTGCGAAGCTGGACCGCAGCTTCGACTTCACACAGGGTCTGCACCTCTCTACGGCGCTCATCCTGGAGGCCGCACGCAACGGAAAGGGACTGCTGCTCACCAGCAATACCGTCGCCCACGACGACCTGACCGCGGGTCGCCTGGTGCGCCCTGTTGCAGAGAGCATGGGCAACGGCTGCGGCTACTGGCTTCAGGTGCCCAAGTCCCGGCTCGGTCAGTCGGGTGTCGCCGCCTTCCGCGCCTGGCTTCAGGAGGAAATCGCCTCCTGCTTCTCAGCGCCATCTCTGCCCGAAACGGGTATGCGCAGGGAGATGGAGCGTGCGGCTCCATCGGGGTGAGCTGAGAACGCCACTTGAATTTCTGCAGCCTCATAAGAGTTGCCCGGGCGAGCGACCTCAGATAAGGGAGGCGCACTCAGCGTCGGGAGAGTTCAATGGAAAAGGACAACCTGATTCTCATTCTTCTGCGTCGGTTTCCCGGATTGGACGACGATGAACTCACTAGGCTCTCCGGCCTGGCGTCGGTCCGGCGGGTGCAGCGGGTCTGCCGCGATCTGGCGAGGCGCGAGCTGCTGGAGCGCAGAGCCGGGCCGAACGGGAGAATCGAGAACTATGCGCTCGGATCCGAGCCGTGACTTGTTTCCCTCGGTGCGTGCGTTCGCGCGCTCGCCGACTGGGACAGCCCGACAAGAACCTCGAACGGCTTGGCGCAGGCGTGATGGAAGGTGTCTTTGGCCGCACACGGACTTGCCGTCCCATACGCCATCGCCGCCCCCCAATGAGCGAACGGTTGCTCAGGAATGCCTTGGGGTTCCTGGGAGGATTCGAATTTTATGCTCATTTAGTGATTATTTCGCGTGCACTGGTGTTCTTGCCAAGCTCTCGTGTCCTTCCAATACACTGATTTTCCAAGAGTATATCTCTAGCCCTGATCGGTCGTACCGGTGGTGAGAAATGCGGGCTAACCCAGAGGCGGAGCGATCCGATGGGAGAGGGTCAATCCTGCGTCGCGGCGAAGCGAATCAGGGCGTCCTGAAGGTGCTCCGCCATGGCCTGCGCTGCCAGCGTCGGTAGGCGCTCGGACGGCGCAATCAGGCAAAGCCGCAGGCGGGACAACCGGCCATCTTCGAGCGGCACCGCGACCAGCCGCCCGTTGTCCAACTCTTCCGTGAATCCCAGGCGCGTGTAAAACGCGATCCCGACGCCGCGCAGCAAGAGGCGCTTCAAGACAGCCAGGGTGTTGGAGATCGCCACGGGCTTGTGCGCGTTCTTGAACGCCTCCATCTCTTCTCCGAAGAAGAGCTGCATGGAGCCGGAATGATCCTGGTACATCAGCGGGTAGGCGCCGCACTCGTCCAGGGAAAGGGTCTTGCGGGCCGCCAGCGCATGGTCGGGAGCCATGATGGCGCACATGGGGCAGGAAACGTCCTTGAGCACCGTGATCCCGCGGCGCAGGGCCGGCGAGAAGGTCAGGCCGAGATCCGCGTTCCCCTGGGCAACCGAGTGCATGGTTTCGACGGGATCGCAGGCCATGACCCGGATCTGCACCGCCGGGTGGACGGCGATGAATTCGGCCAGCGCTTCCGGCAGGAATTGCACGTTCAGGCTGTCTAGGGTGGTGATGGTCACGTCGCCGCTGACGACGCCGCGCAGCTTGTCGATGTCGCCGCGCAGGCGGGCGAAATCATGGAGTGTGGTTTGCGCGTGGCGCAGGACCAGCTGACCGGCATCGGTGAGCCGCATCCCGTCGGACCTCCGCTCGAAGAGTGGGGTGCCGAGGTAGTCCTCGAGCTTCAGAATCTGGCGATTGACGGCGGAGGGCGAGATGTGAAGGCGTTCCGACGCGCGGCGGATCGAGCCGTCCTCGGCGACCGCCTCGAAGTAGCGCAGCACCGCCGCGTGCATCGACGCTCGGCCTCAGTCTCCGCTCCACACGGGCGCGCGCTTCTCGCGGAAGGCCGCGACGCCTTCCTCCGCATCCCGGCTCTGCAGCGCGGCTGCGAGGCTCGGCAGGCGGGCGTTGCGGGCTTCCCGCATCGTCAGATGCGCCGTGTCGGCGGCGGACCGCTTGATCGCCTTCAGGCTGAGCGGGGCGCAGGCGACGATATCGTCGATCCATGACTGGACGGCGCCGTCGAGCTCATCCTCCGGCACGACCTGATTGACGAGGCTGCATTCAAGCGCCTCCGCCGCGCTGATGCGCCGGCCGGTCAGCAGCATGCCCATGGCCTGTGCCCGCGGGATCAGGCGGGGCAGGAGGATCATGCCGTCCAGCGGCAGGCGGCCGACCCGCGGCTCGGGCAGCCCGAAGGATGCGCTTTCGGCGGCGACGATGAGATCGCAGCCGAGCACCATCTCGAAGCCGCCGCCGAGCGCGAGGCCGTTGACCCTGGCGATGACGGGGACGGAGAGGCGACCGCCGAGCGCGATGCCGCCGAAGCCGTGGTCGCCGGTGCCGGCCCAGTAGGCGAGGCCGCCGGGGCCCTCCTCCTTCATGTCCGCGCCCGCGCAGAAGGCGCGCCCGGTGCCGGTGAGCACGACGCAGCGGATCGCCGGGTCCCCTTCGATCGTGTTCCAGATGTCGTCGAGAGCGGCGTCCGCCGCGGAGTCGATGGCGTTCAGGCGCTCCGGGCGGTTCAGCGTGACCCGGGCAACGCCGTCGGCAACGTCGAAATCGACGCTCATGCTGCGTGCTCGCTGGCCCGCACCTGCGCCAGCACCTCGTCGGTGTGCTCGCCCAGCGTCGGCGGCGCACGACGCACTTCAAATCGCGCCGCCGACATCTCGATGGGGGAGGCCACGAGACGCACCGGCCCGCCGGCTGTTGGATCGAGCTCCACGATCATGCGGTTGCAATCGGTCTGCGGGTCGTCCAGCGCGTCTTCCAGGGTCACCACCGGCGCGCACAGGATGTCCACCTCATCGAGCCGCGCGAGCCAGTGTGCGGTGGTGTTGCCGGCGAAGCCCTCCCGGAAGATCGCCTGCAGCTCCGCCCGGTGGGCCTTCTGCTGCTCCAGGGTGGCGTAGCGGTGATCGGTGGAGAGATCGTCGATCTCCAGGGCCTGGCAAATGTCGCGCAGGGGGTTTTCCTTGAATGCCCCCACCATGACGATGGCGCCGTCGGTGGTCTCGAACACGCCGGAGAGCGGCATCGCGGCCCAGTTCAGCTCGCGGCCGCGCATCATCCACATGGCCGCTTCCTGCATCTGCATCGCCAGCATGGAGTTGTAGAGCGAGACCGAAACCTGCTGCCCCTCGCCGGTCTTCTCGCGCTGCAAGAGAGCGAGCAGGATCCCCTGCACCAGGTGCATGCCGGCGCTGTAGTCCGCGAGCGCGGTGGGGTAGACCGAGAGCGGCAGTTCCGGGTCCGCGCGGCGGTGCATGGCCCCGCTCATGGCCTGGGCGAGCACGTCCTGCCCGCCCTTGTGCACGTAGGGGCCCTCCAGGCCGAAGCCGGTGCCGACGGCACAGATGATGCGCGGGTTGAGGCGGCGCAGGTCGTCGTAGCCGAAGCCCATGCGCTCCATCACGCCGGGGCGAAAGTTGCTGACGACCACGTCTGCGCTCTCCACGAGACGCAATGCGGCCTGACGGTCCGCCTCCGACTTCAGGTTCAGGGCGACGCTGCGCTTGTTGCGGTTCAGGCTGGCGAAGACCGGGTTGTTGCCGCCGTCCGGGTCCTCGCCCACGCTCCAGCGCGAGAGATCGCCGGCGCCGACCCGCTCGATCTTGATCACGTCTGCGCCATAGTCGCCGAGCATCTGGGTGCAGCAGGGGCCCATCATCACCTGGGTGAAGTCGAGGACCCGCACGCCGTCGAGGGGGAGGGGACGGTCGCCGGCAGCGCCTGCTTGGGAGGACATCAGGCGGCCTCCGTCACGAGTGCGTTCGCGGCCGGGCGGTCTCCCGGGTCCGCGCCCTGGGCCCGCATCTGCCTCTGGATGCCGCGCACGTCGACATCGCGCACCAGGATGCCGCCGTCGAGCGCCTGGGCGGCGGCGATGCCGGCAGCCTCGCCCATGGCCATGCAGGGCGGAATCTCGCGGCTGATCTTCTGGGCCTGCGATGTCGCCGAGTAGTGGCGTCCCGCGACCAGCAGCTGCTCCACGCCCATCGGCAGCAGCGCGCGGTAGGGGGTGTAGTAGTCCCGGCCGCGGCAAACGCTGTCGTGGAAGTGCACCCGCTCCTTCACGTCCCGCTTGGTCACGACGTATTCGCCTTCGAGCAGGCGGGTCTGGCGCACGCCGGTCTGGGGCGCGAAGTCCACGAAGTAGGCGCGCTCGAAGCCCGGCACGTGCTCACGGGCGAATTCCAGCACCGCCTGCATGCGCCGCCGGCCCTCGAACTCGGCCGCGGTGAGGTCCGCCACCTTGAGGCCGTCGAAGCCGGACATGTGCGGGCAGTTGCACCAGACGATGCCCGGCAGCGGGGTCTTCAGCCACCAGTGCTGCCAGCAGCCGCCGATCATGCGCCGTGCTTGCAGGTCGATCTCGGCAAAGCGCTCGGGCTCCTCGAACTGGAAGCGTTCCGCCTTGTCCGTGTCCACCCCGCCCATGCGCGAGACCGTGGTGACGATGTAGCTGCCATCGGCGAAGGGCGCACCGGCGCTGGCCGCCACGTCGAGGTCGCCGGTGGCATCGACGACGATGCTGCCGCGAATCGCCTGCGCGCCTTCCTTGGTCTCGACGATGACGCCGGCCGCGCGGCCGTCCTCGACGATCGTGGACTGGAACCAGCTGTGCAGCCTGAGCGTGACACCGGCTTCGCGCACCATGTCGAGCGCCGCCTGCTTGAAGCCGTCCGGATCGAAGGAGGCCGCGAAGATGACGGGATAGGGCTTCGTGTTGGCATAGAAGTCGTAGAGGCCCCACCGGGCCCACTTGCGCCAGAGCGCATCGGTCGTGCGCACCGCCGGGTCGCGGTCGGCCTCCGGCGGGTAGACGCAGAGCTTCTTCGCGTGCATGCGCTCGACGATCTCCATGGCAAGGCCGCGCACGGAGATTTCCGTGTCGTTGTGCATGTCGTCCAGCACCAGCACCATGCCGCCGGAGGCGAGGCCGCCGAGGTAGGGATAGCGCTCAACCAGGATCGCCTGCGCGCCGTTGCGCGCTGCCGAGACCGCCGCCGATATGCCGGCGGGCCCGCCGCCCACCACCACCACGTCGGCGGTGGCGACGACCGGTACGCGGGTTTCCGGTCGGGTCAAAATTTCAGGCGATGACATGCTCTTGCCTCCAGGTGTCGCCGCGGTCGGTTCAGTAGACCGCGCCGGGTTTCCACTTCAGGACTTGCCGTTCGACGAGGGACGTGGTCACGAAGAAGGCCACCGCGAGCCCCGCGCCCAGGATGACCGTGGCGTAAAGCAGGGGGGCACGGAAGTTGTAGGTGGCCTCGATGATGAGGGAGCCCAGGCCGTAGTTGGAGCCGATCCACTCGCCGACGATGGCGCCGATTACGCAGGTCGTCGACGCGATCTTCAACGCCGCGAAGAGGAAGGGCAGCGAGCTCTGCAGCCGGATCTTGAACAGGACTTCCCGGTCGTTGGCGGAGAGCACGCGCATCAGCTCCAGCATCTGCGGGCTGACGGCCTTCAGGCCGCGCACCATGTTGACCAGGGTCGGGAAGAAGCAGATCAGGGCCGCAATGACGATCTTGGGCTCGTAGCCGTTGCCCAGCATCAGCACCAGGATCGGCGCGATGGCGATGATGGGGATCGTGTTGATGAAGACCGCGATGGGATAGAACGCGCGCTCCGCGAGCCCGCTGTGCACGAACCAGACCGCCAGCAACACCGCGATGGTGTTCCCCAGCGCGAAGCCACACACCGCCTCCAGCAGGGTCGGCAGGAAGTTGATCCAGAGGATGTCGCCCTGCTCGGCGAACACCTGCACGACCTGCCACGGGCTCGGCGCGATGTAGGTCGGCACCTCGAACCCGGTGACGATGAGGTGCCAGACGACCACCATGCCGACGGCGGCGATGACGGCCGGTGCGCGGCGGAAGCGCCGTCGCATCCTCGTTCTCTGGGAACGCGCGGCCCCGGTCGCAGACGCCCGCGGCTTGGCGGCCTTCGCCCCGACCTCTGTCGAGGTCATCGCGGCACCTCCAACAGGCCGCGCAGGTGCGCCGTGACCTGCACGAACTCGAGTGTGTCGCGCATGCCGAGGACACGGGGCGCGGTGAAGGAGATATCCACGTACTCGCGGACACGGCCCGGCTGGGCCGAGAGCACCAGGCACTTCTGGCCGAGGAACGCGGCTTCCGGCACCGAATGGGTCACGAACATGATCGTGGTGCCGGTTTCCTTCCAGATACGCAGCAGCTCCTCGTTCAGCTTGTCTCGGTTGATCTCGTCGAGCGCGCCGAAGGGCTCGTCCATCAGCAGCACCCGGGGGCGGCAGACCAGCGCCCGGGCGATAGAGACGCGCTGACGCATCCCGCCCGAGAGCTCGTGGGGCAGGGCGTCGGCGCGCCCCTCGAGACCGACAAGCGCCAGCAGCTCTTCCGGCTCCGCATGCTGCTCGATGGCAACGCCGCGCCGGCCAACCTCCAGCGGCAGGCGGACGTTGTCGATGACGCTGCGCCAGGGCAGCAGCGTCGCATCCTGAAAGACGAAGGCGAAGTCACGGGCCCGGCGCGCCTGCTCCGGCGTGCGGCCGAAGACGCTGATCGCACCCGCGCTCATCGGGACCAGGTCGGCGATCGCCCTGAGCAACGTGGACTTGCCGCAGCCCGACGGCCCCAGCATGGTGACGAAGCCGGCTTCGAGCACGTCGAAGCCGACCTCGTCTAATGCCGTGATGCTGCCGGCGTCTCCGTCGAAACGGACCGCCAGGTCGCGCACCGAGATCGCCGGGGCGGCGGAGGTCTCAGCGCCTGCCGTCGCTGCGGCGATCGCTGACGTCATCCAACCTCTTTCCTGACAGCCTCCGTGGCGGCCAGGATATCCGAGGTCATGACGTCGTCTACGGTCGGTGTCGGCCCCTGGAACTGCTCCAGCTCGGCGTAGGTGTCGATCTGGGCCTGCCAGTTCGCCTGGTTCATGGCTGCCCAGCCTTCGCTCGCCGTCACGTCGTTGAACGAGAACCCGAGCACCGGACCGACCGCTTCCATCTCGCTCGCGTGGTCGAGGTTCTGGTACTCGGCCACGAGGTTGTCGACGCCGGCCTCGGGGTTCTTGCGCACCGCGCCCCAGCCGCGCGCAGACCCGGTGAGGAAGCGCGCCAACACGTCTCCGTGGTTCGCCAGCATCTCGTCGGTGGTGTAGTAGACGTTGGCATAGAGCTGGATGCCGGCGTCCCACAGCATCATGTCGACGCGGTCGTCGCCCAGTATCTTCAGCGCATTGGTGTTGGTCAGCCAGCCGGTGACGGCGGCGGCCTGGCCGGTCATCACCTGGTTCATGTCGCTCCCCATCTTGACGATCTCGACCTGATCCTCGGCGATGCCGTTCTTCGCCAGCAGCGCCCTGAGCAGGATCACAGCCGTCGGCTGCGTGGCGATGGTCTGGCCGATCATGTCCTGAGGTGTGCGGACGGGATTGCTCTCGAGCGAGAAGTAGGTGAAGGGGTGCTTCTGATAGCCGGCGGCGAACGCCTTGACCGGGATGCCGGCGGACCGCGCCAGCATCAGCGAAGGGCTGGAGGAGAGCTGGCCGCTCTCGGCCCGACCGGCGGCGACCGACGCCACGCCGTCCACACCGGGCCCGCCCGGCGTGACCTCGAGCTCGATGCCAAGCTCGTCGTAGATTCCTGTGCGCTTGGCCATGACCTCGCCCAGGATGCCGTTGCTGGCGAGCCAGCCCAGCTGCATGTTGACCTTCGCCGCATCGGCGCCGAGGGCCTCGACGCTGATCATGGACGACATGGCGGCGACGCCGCCAAGGGCGGAGCCGTAGCGCAGCAGTTCGCGGCGGCTGAGCCCGGATTGGTGGTGATTGTGCTCTGTCATGGTCTGGCCTCCCAGGTGGTTGTCAGGCAGGTAGCGGATGGTGCGGTCCCCGCCCCGCGTGCGTGCTCGGACTGCGAATACCGCGCCGGCGGCTCGTGTCGAAGCTGCATCGTCGGTTTCGGGCACCGCCCTACCAGCTCTTTCCGATCGACGTGCTGCGGGAGGCGCGGCGGAGCGATGCGAACCATCCCACTTGGATCATCCCCGATACCTCCCGACGTCGCAATCAACGGTAGCCAGCCGGTCTGTTCGAGGGAACTGCCAAATTCTGCTCCATGTGTTGCCCAAATTGCAACGCATGGAGCAGAACGGGCGACGCAAACAGGACACCGCGAAGAACGGATGCCGACCGGCGTGGTACCGTGTCGATTGGCTTCGGTTCAGCAGGGTCGAACGACGACGCCCAACGACAGCAGGGGGAGCGGTCATGAGTCAGGCCGAAGCGGGCCGGGTGCATGTCGCGGCGTTCGAGGAAGTGCCGCAGATCGATATCGGGCCGCTCTTCCAGGACGACGAGCCGGCCCGCCGCCGCGTGGGCGATGCCGTGCGGAGCGCCTGCACCGACGTCGGCTTCTTCTACATCCGCAATCATGGCGTGCCGCAGACGATCGTCGACGATCTGTTCGAGCAGATGGCGCTCTTCTACGCCCTGCCCGAAGACGCCAAGCGCGAGATTCACGCCGGCAAGTCGCGATATTTTCGCGGCTATTCAGGGCTTTACGAGGAGCGGCACGACGCGGCGGCCGACTACTACGAGCCCCACGAGGTCATCGACTTCGGCCGCGAGAACGAGCCCGACGACCCGCCGGAATGCGCGAGCAGCCTGCTCTACGGTCCCAATCTCTGGCCCTCGAAACCGCCAGCGCTTCGCCAGGCCGTCGAGGCCCACTACGCGGCCATGCTTGAGGTCTCGAACGCGTTGCTCCGCGCCTTCGCGCTCGCCCTTGCTCTGCCCGAGGCCTATTTTGGCGACAAGTTCGACCGTGCCGCAGGCGCGCTCAGGCTCTTGCACTATCCGCCCCGGCCCCCGGGCGAGACGCGGCTCGGCGTCGGCGCCCACACTGACTACGAGACGTTCACCATCCTGGCGCAGGACGCCAATCCCGGCCTTCAGGTCCTGAACGGCGGGGGCCGCTGGATCGATATCCCGCCGGTCGCGGGGACCTTCGTGGTCAATATCGGCGACCTCATGGCCCGCTGGACCAACGACCGCTTCACCTCGAACATCCACCGCGCCGCCAACCGCACCGGGCGCAACCGCTACTCGATCCCTTTCTTCATGGGTGCGAACGTCAACACCGAGATCCGCTGCCTCGAGAGCTGCACCGGCCCCGACGACCCGCCCAGATACCCGCCGGTGCTGGCGGGCGCACACATCGAGGCCCGCCTCGTCGAGCTGCAGAAGGCCCTGATGGAGGCGAAGCGCGCCAGCTGACCGCGCCGGGCGGCCGCCGCATTGACAGGGCCGCTGCCCAGAGTTTCAAATGATCGAGGCACCATGCCTGCAGATGCAGCAGGGCATGGAAGACAAGGCGGGCCCCTCACGGGGGTATTGCAGCGGTCGCTCGGCACAGGCCGTCACCGTCCGCACCGCGCGATTACCCCCCGGCGGACGGGCCGTCCGGGATCGCAGGAGGTGGCGCCGGGCCATCCCTCGACAGGCTGACGCAGCAAGGAGGCTCCGATGAATAACGGCGATAGTTCGAAGAAGACCCAAGCCACCGGTCTCAAAGTCAACCGACGCACTCTCCTGAAGGGTGGTGCGGCGGCGGCCGGCGCTGCGGCGGCGGGCTCGCTCACCATCTTCTCGCGCACCGCGCGCGCTGCCGACACGCTCCGGGTGCTGTGTTGGCCGGGCTATGAAGAGAAGGACGTGATCCAGGAGTTCGAGGACACGCACGGCGTCAACGTCGAGTTCAAGATTTACATCGGCGGCGAGCAGATGCTCCAGTTCTTCAACCAGACACCGCGCGGGACTTACGACAACGTCCTGGCGGACGCCGAATATATCCGCAAGCTTGCGGCCATCGATGCGGTCGAGCCCTACAACCCGGGAGAGGTGCCCGAGCTCGCCAACTACCACCCGAAATTCAACGACATGCACCAGGTTCAGGCGGGCGACGGGATGGTCTGGGGCACGCCGACGCGCTTCAGCTTCTACGCCATCTCTTATAACTCGGATCACATGAGCTTCGAGGAGAGCGGCGACTGGAACTCGCTCTTCCTGCCCAAGTTCGAAGGCAAGATCGGCATCTTCGACTGGTACTTGCCGAACATGGGCAACGCGAGCCTCGCCGTTCATCCCAACAAGGAGAACCCCTACGACCTGACCGACGAGCAGCTCGGTGCGGTCCGCGACTGGCTGCTGAAGCTCAGGCCGCAGGTCAACATGTTCGGCTCCGGCGCCCAGGCCATCGTGCAGGCGATGATCAACGGCGATGTCGTCGCAGGGATGATCGGCGACCTCGATATCGACTTGAAACTCGCCGGCTACACGAACATGGAATCGACCATTCCGGTGCAGGGCGGCATCCGCTGGCAGGAAGTGGCCACCCTGTGCAAGCAGAGCGAGAACAAGGAGCTCGCGCTGGAGTGGATCAAGTACATGAGCCAGGCCCACGTCCAGGCCAAGCTCGCCTACACCAAGGCGTTCAAGGCGCGCGGCCCCAACCTCAAGATCGCGGACTACTGGACCGAGGAGCAGAACAATCTGCTCGGCTACTACCCCGATCCCAACAACCCGAGCCAGATGTGGGTGGAGACGCTGATCGACCGCAGCATCGGCCGCGACCTTCCCGTGCAGCAGGATGAGAAGGCGTGGATCGACATCTTCAACGAGTTCAAGACGGGCTAGATCGCCGCAGCCCGCTAAGCATCGAGGCAGGTGGGCGCCGGCGTTTCCGAGCGCCGGCGCCGCCCCACGCTCGATCCACACGAGCCTGACAGACGATGGTGCATGAGCGTGTGAGCGCGACAACGGGAGGCGCGGTCGCCGACCTGGAGGTGCGCGGCATCGGCAAGCGTTTCGGCCCGGTGGTCGCCATTGAACGGGTCGACATCGACGTCCAGCGGGGCGAGTTCGTCGCCATCATGGGGCCGAGCGGCTGCGGCAAGACGACGCTGCTCAGGATCATCGCCGGCTTGGAGAGAGCGGACGCAGGCACGCTGCTGCTGCGGGGCGAGGACATCAGCGACGTGCCGGTGCACAAGCGCAGCACCCGGCTGATCTGGCAGGACTATTCGCTCTTCCCCTTCCTCAACGTGCGCAAGAACATCGAGTTCGGGCTGACGCTCAGGCGCCACGACAAGAAGGCGGTCCGTGCCAAGGTCGAGGCCGTGGCCGCACAGGTTCATCTGGACCATCTTCTCTCGCGCCGCATCGGCCAGTTGAGCGGCGGCGAGAAGCAGCGGGTTGCCATCGCCCGGGCGCTGGTCACCGAACCCGAGATCCTTCTCCTCGACGAGCCGCTCAGCTCGCTCGACGCGCATTTGCGGATCAAGGTGCAGAGCGAGCTCACGGTGCTACAGCGGGAGCTTGGAATCTCCTTCGTTTACGTCACCCACAACCAGAGCGAAGCCTTCGCGATGGCGGACCGGGTGGTGGTGATGAACAAGGGCGTGGTGGAGCAGATCGGCCGCCCGGCCGAAATCTACAATCGTCCGGAAACCCACTTCGTCGCCGAGTTCGTGGGCGCCAACAACATCTTTGAAGGCCGGGTCTCGGACACGGCGGGCGGCACGGTGGCGGTCGACTGCAGCCACGGCAAGGTCCACATCGCCGGCCACGGCGACAGGCTCGACCAGGGGGCCGCCGTCGAGCTCGTCGTGCAGGCGGACAAGCTGCGCCGCCGCCAGGATGGCGAGGACGGCCTGAACGCGATTCGGGCGGTCCTGAAGGGCCGCGAGTTCACCGGCTCGCAGGTGATCTACTACCTGGAGACTGCTCAGGGCGTCGAGATCAAGATGGTTCTCCAGGAACCCTTCACCGAGGGCGAAGGCACCGAGATCAACTCGGAAATGGAGCTCTGCTGGGAGCCCGAGGATACCGTCATCCTCGGGCACCGGGACGCGCGCCAGCCGTGAACACGGCCTACGCAGCGCCTCGCTGAGGACGGGGGTCCTGTGACCGACGGCAGCGTCATCCCCCCCTCCAACAGGAGTCCTCTCAAGCTCACGTTCCTGGCGCCGCCGGTCGCCTACTATGCGATTTTCTTCATCGCGCCGCTGGCATTCCTGATCGTGCTCGGCTTCTGGATCGTGCGCGACTATCAGATCGTCGCCGAGTTTTCGGTCATCAATTACGTCGACATCTTCTCCCAGTTCTTCAGCCGCTCGCGCTTCGGCTTCGCCCTGATCCAGTCGATCTATGTCGCGGTGACCACCAGCGTGTTCGCCGTGATCTTCTGCTACTTCCTGGCGATGGGGATCGTCTTCTGCGTGCCCGAGCGCTATCAGCGGCTCTTCCTCGTGCTCGCGATCCTGCCATTCTGGAGCAGCTACATCTTGCGGCTTTTCGCCTGGCAACTGATCCTGGCGCAGAAAGGCGTGCTCAACTACGTCCTCGGCGAGCTTGGCCTCGACGATCCCCTGGTCATCACGAACACGCAGATCGGCACGCGGATCGGCCTCATCCACTACCTGTCGCCGATCCTGATCATCATCCTCTACATCACGCTCATCAACGTGAACCGGAACCTGATCGAGGCGGCGCGCGAGCTCGGCGCGACGCGCCTGCAGGCGTTCTGGCGCGTCATCGTGCCGCTCAGCCGGCTCGGCCTGACATTCGCCTTCGGCTTCGGGGTGATCGTCAGCTTCGGCGACGTGCTCTCGGGCATGTTGGTCGGTGGCGGGATCGGCCAGTCCTGGCTGGGCTCCTACCCGCTCTACTCCAATATGATCATGGCCGACTACAACAGCTACACCAATCTGCCCCGCACCGCGGCGCTGGCCACGGTCATGGTCCTCATCATGGTGGTGATGCTTGTGGTCGCCTATCGCATGGCCGACCGCGCCAGGCAGCGGGTGTCGTGACCGTGGGCCGCCTCGATTTCTATCTTCGCGAGAACGGCTACAGGCTCGCCGGGCGCGTTTACCTCCTTCTCGGCTTCATCTTCCTGCTGCTGCCGATCGCCTTCCTGATCCTCTTCTCGTTTCAGAAGAACATCTATTCCTCGCTCCCCCTCAAGGGCTGGTCGCTCCAGTGGTACGACAAGCTGGTGGAGGACGGGGTCCTCTTCGACGCGCTGCTCAACAGCCTTTATGTGTCGCCGATCGCGGCGACGGGGGCCTCGATCATCGGCTTCCTCGCAGCCTATGCCCTCAACCGCTTCGTCTTTCCAGGCCGCCTGCTGACGGCGACGATCCTGATCCTGCCGATCCTGATACCGCCGCTGATCCTCGGCGTCTCGCTGCTGGGTCTGCTCTCCCGCCTCGGCCTGCACGGCCAGCTCTACAGCATCATCATCGCGCACACGCTGCTGCTGACGGCGCCCGCCATGGCGATCATCCAGCTTCGCCTCGCGCAGATGCCGTCCACGCTGGAGGAGGCCGCCTGGGACCTCGGCGCGAACGAGCTCCAGACCATCTGGCGCGTGGTATTGCCCTGGGCGCTGCCCGGCATCGCCGGCGGCTGGCTGCTGGCCTTCACCTTCTCGTTCGACGAATTCATCATCGCCTGGTTCGTGTCGGGCTTCGACCAGACGCTGCCGGTCGCCGTCTACAATGTCATGATCGCCTCGCACGATCCCTCGCTCAACGCGATCGGAACGATCGTCTTCGGCCTGCTCCTGCTCACCCTGCTGGGCGCCGAGCTGCTGATCATTCCGCTATTCATGAGACGCCGCACGGCGCGATAGCGCGCCGCGGCTTACCCAAGGAGAGCGTCATGGACAAGACAGCCTACATGCAGCGCGCGATTGCTCTCGCGCGCGAGAAGATGCTTGAGGGCACCGGTTACTGGCCCTACGGCTGTCTCATCGTGAGGGAGGGCGAGGTCGTGGGCGAGGGCTGCAACGACATGGGCTTCTCGCTCGACCCCACGGGCCACGGCGAGATCGTGGCGATCCGCGATGCCTGCAAGCGGCTCGGCACGATGGACCTCACCGGCTGCGAGCTCTACACCAGCTGCGAGCCCTGCTCGCTCTGCTCCAGCGCGATCTGGCTGACCAACATCGCCAAGGTGTACTACGGCGCCTCGCTGGAGGACTGCCGCGGCCACGGCTCGGATTTCGATCCGCTGCGCCGCGACGTCGGCAAGCCGATTCACGAGCGGAGCATACCGGCCGAGCGCGTGCTCGGTGAGCAGGGGAGCGCCCTGCTTGCGGAGTGGGCCGCGCTGATCGAGAAGACCCCCGCCATGCAGGAGGAGCGCAGCCGCCACGCTCCCATCGGTGAGCGGTCGGGCTCGGCTTAGGCGACGGTAGGGCCGGAACGCGGGAGGGCGACGATGAGCCTCGATGCCTTGCGAAACCTGACCGACATCGGCCTCTTCGTCTCGGACCTGGAGCGCGCCATCGCCTTCTACGGCGAGACCCTCGGCTTCGCGCTCAAGCGCCGCGACATCGGCTTCGCCGAGTTCCATACCAAGGGCGTGGGCCTCGCGCTCTGGGAGGTCTCGGACGTGACCCAGGCGCTCGAGCTTGCGGAGACGCCCCGCCAGGGACTCTCCGTCATGGTGGCGGTCCGTGTGGAGACGGCGGAAAGCGTGGACGCGCTCCACGACGCGTTGGCGGCCAGGGGCGTGCGCATCGTTCAGCCGCCGACCACGCATTCGTGGAACGCGCGCACCACCTACTTCAGCGATCCGGACGGCAATCTCTGGGAAATCTACGCCTGGGTCGACGCCCCGCGCACGATCTGAGCCGCTGGTGACGAACGCCTCCACGCGTCCCTGCGCTGGCCAAGGCGCATTCAACATTCCCGGGTAGAGTCCGGCATCCCGTCCGGTCCAAGACCTGAAGCTCGCGGGCTGAGAACCTGAAATTCTGCCCTCGCGGGCGCCTCGATCCGGCAGATGAAGGCGACCATCGCCGACGCGGACGACCGGTGCCGAAGCGCGGCTTGCGGCCGGGCTGGCGCCATACCGTTCTGCCCCTCTCGGTGCGTCCGCTGCCGTCCGCGCATAACAATTTCCAATCGGCCCCATTCAAAAATCCGTCTGGTTACTATGGAAGCGCTGCCCACCTGACTCGCTAGCGCATCCCTTTCGGATGCAGCCGCCACGCAGAGCGCAAGCGGAGTCGGGCAATGGCAGTGCCAAGCGTCGTCGAAAGGATCATCCGCCCGCGGGATATACGCTCCTCCCGCTGCGGCGCGCCGCGGTTCCGCGCTTCCACTGAAGCCTCGGGCCCACCGCCCTGGGTCCTGCAGGCCCGCCGCGTGCCGCTGCCGGAGCCCGACCGCGGGTTCCGGAATCCGGACCCGACCCCGACAGAGCGCCGTGCACGGCTCCCCGTGCGCGGCGTTTTCGTCTTCGGAGGAACGCAATCATGACCCATCGCCAAGCCTTCATGGCCACCGTTGGACACGCCGAACAAGAAGCGCGGGGCGGGCGCTGCTGCCCGGCGGGCCGCGTCCTCCGCGCGATACTGGGACGCACCGTCCCGGCCCTGGCCGCCGTGGCGTTTCTGGCTGCCACGGCCCCGGACCTCGCGGCCCAGGTGGAGGTGGAAGAACCGAAGGTGACCATCGCGGCCGAGCGCAGCTCCCACGGCTTCGGCATCGACGATGTCGTGTTCGATCTCACCCGCTCGGGTCCGAAGGACGTGGCAATCTCCGTGCAGGTTTCGCTCGTACAGGCCGACCTCTATCTGGCGGAAGGCGAGCTTAATCGGGTGGTGGAATTCGCGGCGGACGCGACGGCCGCGGAGCTGCGCATCGGCGCGTCGCTCTTTGATGGCCCGGCGACGGAATCGGGCGTGCTCAAAGCGACATTGGTCGACGCGTCCGGCTACAGGGTGGGACGCCCGAACTCCGCGCAGACGCGCATGCTGGTGAAGGACCCGGCGATTACGGTCCGGCCGGAGCAGGCCTCCTACAGCATTGACGGGGATGACGGAGAGGTGCGCGTGACCTTCATCGCCCGCACCGCGTCCGACCTGCCCCGGCCCGGCAAGGCGTTCTCCATCGCGGTCTCCTCGAAGACGGGAGACGACGATGCGGTCGCCCGCGCCGAAACCAGGGCTCTTTCGCAAACGATCGACTTCAAGCCGCGCGACTTCGCCGCCGATGACGGGGAATGGGAGGCACGCAAGACGGTCTCAATTTCGATGGTGGAAGGCGCCAGGGGCCTGGACGTGAAATACCAGCGTGCAGCATCGACGCCGGAGCGGATCCGGCCGCGCAATTCCGACGGCAGCACCTGCACGGACGATGTCTGCATGGTGCCGGTAATCATGACCCAACGCGACGAACCGACGCTCACCATCGCAGCGTCGCAGGAGAGCTACGCCTTCGGAATCGACAATGTCGTATTCACTGTCACACGCAACGGAACCGCCGAAGGGGAGATCAGCGGCACGGTCACACTCGCGCAGGACGAAGACTTCCTGGACACGAATTTCCTCCGATTGGATTTCACCATCGCCGCTGACGAGACGAGCACCGACATGATGGCCGCGGACGAGAAGAGCACCAACATCGTGCTATCCGCAGCGCTTTTCGACGGCGACGCCACGCAGTCGGGCGACCTGACGGCGACGATCGAGGCCGGAGACGGCTACACGGTAGGAACGCCGGGCACCGCAACGGTCCGGATGGTGGTGGCCGATTCGACGATCACGGTCCGGCCGGAGCACGCCGCCTACAGCTTCGACGAAGACAACGCCGCGGCGAGCGTCAAGTTCGTGGCCCGCACCGCGACTCGACCCAACGCGGGATTTTCCGTCACGGTCTCTGCAAAAGCCAGATCGGACGGGGCCGGATCGCCGGACGATTACGCGTCCCTTTCCGAAATCGTCCGTTTCGATCCCGCCGACTTCGATGAATCGGACGACGAGTGGGAGGCACTTAAGGAGGTCGCGCTCACGATCGTAGACGACGGCGAGGCCGAGGACGACGAGACCTTCGACCTGAAGCTCGGGATGGCGCCGGGACAATCGGCGCGGATCGAGCTCCGCCAGGCCGACGGCAGCGCCTGCCCGGCTGAGGGCTGCCTGACACCGGTGACGATCGTCGACAACGAGGTGCCCGCGCTGGTGGCGACGCACGATACCGCAACGACCCCCGTCGACACGGTGCTGGAGGTCCCGGTGCTCGAGAACGACATCTATGTCGGCAGGAAGAGGCACCTGCTGGGCGTCTCCAAGGTGACGGGCTCCGTCCACGGAACGACGCGGGTCAACGAAGACCGCACCGGCGTCGTCTTCGTGCCGGACACCGGACATTCCGGGATCGCCAGGTTCACCTACACCGTCTCCGACGAAACCCTGACCGACACGGCGGCGGTGATCGTGGCGGTGGGCGGCGCCGAGGGAGCCGGCGTCGGCGTGCCCGTGTGGGAGGCTCGCTGGTCGTCGACGGGGTCCGGCTCGTGCACTACGTTCTCGCTTGGCGTCGAGAACACCAATCCCGATGTGCGGGTGGCCGACGACGAGTGGATCGGGGTCACCCTTCACGTGGACCGGCAACGAAGCACGGTCAACGAGAACGAGATGGAAGTGAAGGACGCATCGGGAAACATTCAGGACCCCAACCCCTTCACTCCGAACATCCACCACGACGGAGGCTGGGTCTACGTTGTTGGCACGACCGCCGGCGCGGCCTCGACCGTGATGACGGTCGAAGTTGAGGGCGCCGGGGGTCCTCCCTGCGACGGGACGCTGGTCGCGTGGGTCTATGTCGACGGTTGGCTCGCGGGCAGGGACCGCCTGACGGTCGAGCCCAGGGCCCAGCAGCAGGCGCTCGCCCGCACCCCGCCGGCGCTTCGCGTCTCGGACGCGCAAGCCGTCGAAGCGTCGGGCGCCTCGCTCCGATTCCCGGTGACGCTCGATGCGCCGGCGGCAACGGTCGTTTCGGTGCGCTACCGCACCTCGGACGGCACGGCAACGGCCGGTTCGGACTATGAGGCGGCGAGCGGCACGCTGACCTTCGAGCCGGGCCAGACGTCCGGGACGGTCTCCGTGGCGGTGCTCGACGACGACCTCGACGAAGGGAGCGAGACGCTCACGCTGACGATCTCCTACCCGAACCCGTCGAGCGTTCGCCTTGCCGATGCCGAGGCGATCGGGACCATAAGCAACACCGACAAGATGCCCAAAGCGTGGATCGCGCGCTTCGGCCGCACGGTGGCCGAGCAGGTGCTGGACGCGGTCGAGAGCCGGATGCGGTCGGTGCACAAGCCCGGCGTCGAGGTGACGCTCGCCGGGCAGAGATTCGGTGGCCAAGCACCGCAGAAGGCTTCGCGCGCGCAAGGTGATTCGGCTTGGCAAGAGCGCGCCGGCCTTGGCTCCCCGGCGTCACGCGGCGTGACGCAGCGCGACGTGCTCGGCGGCACCTCCTTCGCAGTCACGGCGGAAACCGGGCAGCACGAGCATGCCACCCTCTGGGGACGGGGCGCCGTTACCCGCTTCGAGGGCCGCGAGGGCAACCTCTCGCTCGACGGCGAGGTCGCGAGCGCCATGGTGGGCGCCGATTGGGCCCGCGAGGACTGGACCGCCGGGCTGATCGTCTCGCGCAGCGTCGGCGAGGGCCGCTATGCCGGCCACAGCGAGGGCCGGGTCGAGGCCACGCTCACGGGGTTCTATCCCTGGGGGCGGCTTGCGCTCTCCGAGCAGGCGGACATCTGGGGCGCCGCCGGCTACGGCACGGGCGAACTCTCGGTGACCCCGAAGAAGCCGGGGACGGACGAGGACGGCCCCACAATCAGCGCGGATCTGGACCTCCGCATGGCGGCGGCCGGGCTGCGCGGAAGCCTGCTGGACGGCGACGAGGATGGCCTCACCCTGACCGCCAAGACCGACGCGCTGATCGTGCAGACCGCGTCCGACGCGGCCCGCGGGCCGGATGGCGGCAACCTGGCTGCGGCCCGGGCCTCGGTCACCCGGCTGCGGCTCGGCCTGGAAGGGTCTCAGTCCATGAGCCTCGGCGACGGCGCAACCCTGACGCCCTCCGTCGAGGTGGGCCTGCGTCTTGACGGCGGCGATGCCGAGACCGGGTTCGGCATCGATTTCGGCGGCGGAATCGCCTGGTCCGATCCGGGTAGCGGGCTGAGCGCGGAACTGCGCGGGCATGCGCTTCTGACCCACGAAGCAGACGGCTTCCGCGAGCGCGGCGTCTCCGCCTCGCTCGCCTGGGACCCGAAGCCGTCCTCGACGCTCGGCCCGACGGCGACGCTGACCCAGACGGTCGGGGACCCGGCCTCCGGCGGTGCCGATGCGTTGCTGGCGCAGGGCGCGCTGACCGGCCTCGCGGCACAGCCAGACTCAGAGTTTGACGGTGAGGGCGACCTGCAGCATCGACGGCTGGAGGCGAGGTTCGGCTACGGCTTCCCGGCCTGGGACGGCCGCTTCGCGTCGATCCCGGAATTCGGCCTCGGCCTCTCCGACACCGGCCGGGAGTACATCCTGGGCTGGCGTCTGGCGAGCGACGGGTCCGGCGCGCTCCTGCTGTCGACGGAGGCGCGTCGGATCGAGAGCAAGGGCAGCGGCCCGGCGGAGCACCGCATTGGCGCCCGGTTCTCGGCCCGGTGGTAGCCGGAAGACGGCGCGTCGTCTTGTGACGCGCTCCGGAGCGGAACGCGGGCTGCGGCCGCGCTGAGCGATGCGGGTTAGGGCGAGTGGCGGCCGTGCTCACCGTAGCCCGCGCCGCCGCCGGTGCTCATCACCACGCGGTCGCCCTTCTTCAGCCGGAAGCTCGTCTTCGAGCCGAGTTCGAACTTCTCGTTGCCGCGCAGCACGCTGACGAACGCCGCGCCGCCGTCATCGCCGCCGAAGAGCCCCTCGGGCGGGATCGTGAAGCGGTCGGAGTAGGACTGGTACTCGACGTCGTCGGCCAGCACCTCGTAGACCCGCCTGACCCCGAGCCCGCCGCGCCACTCGCCCTCGCCGCCCGAGCCCGCGACCAGCGCGTACTCCGCTACGCGGAAGAACTCGTGCTCCATGTCGATGGCTTCGATGGGGATGTTCGAGCAGTTGGAAAGGGGACTGTCCACCGCGTCGCAACCGTCGCCGATCGCACTCGCGCCGTAGCCGCCGCCGAAGATTTCGAGATAGATGCCGTAGCCCTCTTCGCCCAGGTGCGAGAGGCAGGTGGCGTGGGTGGTATCGAAGCCGGCCGCCATCACCTGCTCGGGCACCGCGTCCGCGAGCGCCTTCATCGCCGCGTTGTAGGCGCGGTAGGCAGAGAGCATGCGCGCCCGCACCGGCGCCGGCGGGCGGGGGTTGAGCAGCGAGCCATAGGGTGCGTTGATGCTGATGGGCCGCTTCGCCCCCTCGTTGAAGGGGATGTCGGGGCTGGTCAGCACCGACTTGATGCAGGAGAGCCCCGCCGCGATGGTCGATGCGAAGGGGCAGTTCACGTTGGTCCGCACCTGGTCGCAAGTGCCCGCGTAGTCGACCGAGACGGTGTCGCCCGCGATCTCCACCCGCGCGCGCACCACCAGCGGCTCGTCGTTCTCGCCGTCGCTGTCGAGCTGGTCCTC
The DNA here is from genome assembly GCA_965207055.1 of Alphaproteobacteria bacterium. Classification (GTDB taxonomy): domain Bacteria; phylum Pseudomonadota; class Alphaproteobacteria; order UBA828; family UBA828; genus WTGU01. The sequence goes on from CBDBLP010000003.1 coordinate 1,296,880, forward strand.
GCCCCTGTAGACGCCGTCGGGTGCCGCGGCGATCGCGGCGCGCATGCGCTGCTCGGCGTAGTCGAGCAGACCCGCCATGGCCTCGGTGACCATGTCCGCGCCGAACTTCTCGCAGAGCTCGGTCACGCGCCGGGCGCCGACCGCGTTGGCTGCGAACTGGGCGTTGCAGTCCCCGATGGTCTTCTCGGGCACGCGCACGTTCGCGCGCACCAGGCGCTCGAAGGGGCCGCCGTTCCAGTCGCGGTTCACGTTGTAGCGGCTCGGCGGGAAGATCAGCCCCTCCTGATGCACGTCGCCGGCCGCCATGTTGAGGCCCGGCGCGCCGCCGCCGAGATCGAGGTGGTGGGCGACGGTCGCGCTGAAGCCGACCAGCCGGGCGCCGACGAAGATGGGCGTGAAGATGAAGATGTCGGGCACGTGCTGCCCGCCCTGGTAGGGGTCGTTGTTGATGTAGAAGTCGCCGGGTTCCAGCGTCTCGGGCGGGTAGAGCTCGGCGCAGGGGCGGAAGGTGGTCCCGATCGGCCCGAGCTGCATCGGGATCAGCTCCGCCTGGCTCACCACGTTGCCGTGCACGTCGAGCAGCGCGGCGGAGCAGTCGTTCGCCTCGCGCACGATCGGCGAGTAGGCCGAGCGCACGAGCTTGATCCCCATCTCCTTCGCGGCGGCGATCAGCGCCTGGGAGATGATCGCCTGGTCGACCTGGTCGAGCGCCATGGGTCCTTCCCTCGCGGCTCTTCGCGCGCTGTCCCGAGTTCAGCGCGTCAGGATGACATTATGGTGCGTGTCCATGCGCGCGCGCCATCCCGGCGGGACATAGGCGGTGGACGTGTCGTCCGCGATCAGCAAGGGCCCATCGCCTCGGCCGGCCTCGTCGAGGGCGCTGCGGTTGACCCGGCGGGCCTCTCTGCGCTCGCCGCCGTCGAAGAGCGTGATGGCGGCTTCGCGCGGGGTGTCGTCGGTGCCGAGCAGCGCGGGGACGGCAGGCGGCGGCGATGCGATGCCAAGGCGGAACGAGACGATCTCGGGCCGGTTGGTGCGCGAATCGTCGAACTCGAAGATGCGGTGGTGCGCCTGGTTGAAGCGCTCGCGCAGCAGCGCAGCATCAAGGTGCGTGATCTCGTCCTCGCCGAGCGGGATCGGGACCTCGAAGGCCTGTCCGACGTAGCGCATCTCCAGCGTGTGGGTGTAGCGGAGCCCGCTTGTGAGTCCGAGCGCCGTGAAGGCGGCTTCGGCTTCGGCGCGCATGGCTGTGAACTGCGCGCGCACGCGCTCCGCAGCCCCCGCCTCGTCAAGGGCGAAGCGATCCGTGCGGCTCTCGTAACGCACGAAGTCCGAGGCGACGAGGCCGAAGGCCGAGAGCACGCCGGCAGCAGGCGGGATGACGATGGTCGCGATCCCAAGCACGTCGGCGACCCGCGCCGCGTGCAAGGGTCCTGCGCCGCCGAAGGGGACCAGGACATAATCGCGCGGATCGCGGCCCCGCTCGGTGGAGACGAGCTGGATCGCGCGGACGATGTTGTGCTCGGCCACCCGCACCGCGTCATCGGCGATCTGCTCCGCGCTTCGGCCGAACTCCCCGGCCAACGCCGCGAAGGCACCACGGGCAAGGTCGGGATCGACGTCCATGCGCCCGCCGAGGAATGTATCGGCGAGGACGGTGCCGCGGACGAGATGCGCGTCCGTGATCGTGGGCTCCGCGCCGCCGCGCCGGTAGCAGGCGGGGCCGGGCTCGGCACCGGCCGAGCGGGGGCCCACCCGAAGCATGCCGCCGTCGTCGCGCCAGACGATCGAGCCCCCGCCGGCGCCCACCGTCACGATGTCGAGCACCGGAATGCGGATGGGGAGCCCGTCGATCTCGGCATCGCTGGTCAGCACCGGCGTGCCGCCCTGCACCAGGCACACATCGGTGCTCGTGCCCCCCATGTCGAATGTGATGAGGTCGCGATAGCCCGAACGCCCGGCCTGGCGTATCGCGCCCATCACGCCCGCAGCCGGCCCCGAATAGAGCGAGGTGATCGCGTTGCCGGCCATGCCGCTCGCCGGCAGTCGTCCGCCGTTCGATTGCATCAGGCTGAAGCGGCCCGCAAATCCGCGCTCGTCCAGTGCGCGCTCGAACTCCCCGAGGTAGCGATCAATGACCGGTTGCACGTAGGCCGCGAGCGTCGTGGTCGAAGCGCGCTCGTACTCGCGGAACTCGCGGGTCACGTCGCTGGAGCACGTGATCCCGACAGCGGGAAAGCGCTCCGCGACCATCTCCGCCACGCGCCGCTCGTGCGCCGGGTTGGCGTAGCTGTTCAGGAAGCAGATCGCGACGGACTCGTAGCCGCCACCCTGCAGCGCTTGGGCGATGCGCTGCCGCGCCGCCGCTTCATCGAGGACGGTGACAACCTCGCCGCGCGGCCCGATACGCTCGGGAATCTCGAAGGTATCGCCGCGCGGCACCACGGGCTCAGGCTTGCGGTAGTGGATGTCGTAGATGGAGCGCCGGCTCTGCCGTTGCAGCGTGAGCAGGTCTCGAAATCCCTCGGTCGCGAAGAACGCGACTCTGGCGCCCTTGCGCTCCAGCACCGCGTTGGTGGCCACGGTCGAGCCGTGCACGAGATCGCCGGTGGCGGAAAGTACGAGACCCGACTCATCGAGCGCGGCGATGGCGCCCCGGTGCGGCGCGGGCGGCGTGCTCGGCACCTTGGTGATGCGCACGCCCTCCCTCTCGAAGGCGACGAGATCGGTGAACGTGCCGCCGACCTCCACCCCCACGCGAACCGCGTCGTTCATGCGTGCCCGCGAGCGCTATCGCCCAAAGGGATGGGGGGCGGGGTCATTGTGGCTCTCCCGGTTGGCGGGTGCGGTAGTTACAAGAGCACGCCCTGCACCGCAAGAAAACGCGGCCCCGGTGTGAATTGCGGGTTCAACCCGCGAGCAGCTCCGTGACGCAGCCGTCGAGGACGTTCATGAAGTCGCTGCCATCGCGGCTCGGCGACGCCACGCAATGGCCCCACGCCGAATCGTAGGGGCGAAGTTCGGCATTCGGCATGTGCCGGGCCTCGATGGCGTTGTCCTCGGGCGGAAAGTAGAGATCCGTCGTGCAGGGAACCAGGATCGCCCGCGCGCGGATGGCGCCGAGCGCGCGTTCGAAATCGCCCTCGTAGCACTCGTTGGCGCTGATGTCGCCCAACTGCCAGGTGCGGAGCTTGGCCAGCAGGTCGTTGGCGTCCCACGCGAGGTGATCGCTCTCCCAGTCGGCCAGCAGGTCCTCCCAGGTCTCGAAGCCGAGTTCCCGGTGCAACCGTTCGCGATAGAAGGTCTGGGAGTAGGCCCAGCCTGCGTAGACCCGACCGAACGCCTTGAGGCCCGCCTCGGGCGGCGCTGAGTAGTCGCCGTCCGCGAACGCGCTATCGGCCATGAGCGCCGCCTTCACCCCCTCGAGAAACACCTGGTTGTGCGGGGAGGTCCGCGCCGAGGCGCAGAAGGGAAGGATGGCGTCCACCATGTCGGGGTACTGCGCCCCCCACTGGTAGGACTGGCAGCCCGCCATGGACCATCCCATCACGAGCGCGATGCGCCTGACGCCGAGTGCCTCGGTCAGCAGCCGGTGCTGGCACGCGACGTTGTCGTGGAGGGTCATGACGGGAAAGCGCGGGCCGTCGAAGGGCGGCGGGGTGTTGCTCGGCGACGACGAGAGGCCGTTGCCGAACATGTTGATCGACACGATGAAGTAGCGTTCCGGGTCGAGCGCCGGGACCGCCCTCACGTAGCCCTCGTTGCGAGCGTGCGTGCCGGTATAGAAGGTGGGCATGACGATCGCGTTGTCGCCACGCGCGTTCAGCGAGCCCCAGGTCTTGTAGGCGAGCATCGCGTCCGGCAGCGTGACGCCGGATTGCAGCGTTACGTCGCCGAGCTCGAAGCGCTGGCAGTCGGGCGCCACGTCGCGGAGTCCCCGCCCGCGCTGCAGTGTCGCGGCGTCCTCCCCCGCACTCTAGTAAAGCCGCAGGTACTCCTGCACCTCCCAGTCCGTCACCGTCTGGTGGTAGCGCTCCCACTCGTCGACCTTGTAACGCAACCAGGAGGTCTTCATCTGGGGGCCGAGCACCTCGGTGGCCAGCGGATCGTCACGCAGGATCTCCGTCGCTTCGAGCAGATGCCGCGGCAGGCGCTGCCCGCCACTGGCCACGATCTCTTCATGGGTAAGGTCGTAGAGGTCCTTGTTGAGCGGCGGGCCGGGATCGATCTTTTCCATCACGCCCTTGACGGCCGCCGCAGTGGTCATGCCGAGCGCGAGGTAGGGGTTCATGCACAGGTCCGACGCCCGATTCTCGATGCAATAGCGGTTCTGCGGCATACGCAGCATGGCGGAGCGATTGTTGTTGCCGTAGGTCATGTGAGTGGGCGCCCAGGTCACGGTGCCGCCCTCGAAGCCGCCGACCCGGGCCACCAGCCCGTTGTAGGAGTTGACGGTCGTGGCGGTGAGGGCGGTGAGGGCGCCGCCGTGGTGCAGCAGCCCGCCGATTGCGTGGTACGCCTCATCCGACCAGCCTGACTCGTCGTTTCCGAAGACATTGACCCCCGGATTGTCGACCTGCTGCATAGAGTAGTTGATGTGCGCGCCCGAGCGCCAGTCGCCGGTGGTGGGCTTGGGCATGTAGGTGGCGAAGAGCCCCTGTTGCTTGGCGATCTCCTTCAGCAGCACGCGCAGGAACACCAGCCGGTCGGCCATGCCCACGAGGTGCGTGTAGCCGAAATCGAGCTCGATCTGCGAGTAGGCGCCCTCGCAGACCACATCCTTCAGCCCCCAGCCGAGCTCTTCGAGGATGTCGATGACCGCGCTGACAAAGCCCATGGAATCGATCGTGTACTCGACGTCATAGCCGAACGCCTGGCGTCTCGGCCGCAGGCCTTCGCCGGGGAGCGGGTCGTCGTCGAAAGCCTTGACCGGCTTGCCGTCCTTCCAGCGCATCACGATGAACTCGGGCTCGATGCCCGCGAAGCCCATAAACCCCTTCTCCGCGGTATCGGCGATCACGCGCTTGAGCGTCTGACGCGGGCACATGTTGTAGGGCGCGTCCTCCCACCAGAGATCCGCGAACATCCACGCACAGGTGCGATCCCAGGGACAAATGACCAGGGAATCGAGGTCCGGTACCGGGATCTGGTCGGGATCGGCTGCGCCCAGCTCGGGCACGAAGGAGACCGAGTGCACGGCGAATTGCGGCCCCTTGCCCATGCACAGGTTCTCGAATTCGATGATCGGCACCGGCTTGGTCTTGGGCAATCCGTGCATGTCGATCCAGCAGGAGAACACGTAGCGGACCCCCGCTTCGACGAGCTTCGCCTGCTCCTCACGGACGCGTTCGACGTCAGGCAGCGCCTCGGCCAGGCTTCCTGGTATTGCGGTCATTGGGTGTTTGCCTCCCTGCGTGCCATTTGGTGGGGATAACGAATCCGACGCATCAGCTAGCCGAAATTAAAAAAACGCAAATTCGGTTGACCTGTGTTGCAGATTCCGAAGATGATACATGCCTCGTTGAGGATATTGCAACGTCTGCCGCGCTCGCCACCCGGCGGCGCCAGGAGCAGAGCACATGTCCCGACCCACGCTGCAGGTGCCTCAGGCGGCGAATGCGGACGGCAATGTATCACCGCTCGCGTCTCCTCACGACGACCTCAACCAGCGGATCATCCGCCTGCTCCAGGACGACGGGCGCGCGGCCTATGACGAGATCGGGCTGAAGCTCGGCGTATCGGGCGGCACGGTCCGCAACCGCGTCACCCGCATGCGCGAGGCGGGCATGCTCCGCATCGTGGCGGCGGTCGACCCGGTGGCTGCCGACTACGAGTCCGACGCGATGCTCGGCATCAAGGCCGCGCCGGGGGTCGCACCCACCGCGGTCGCGCAGCGGCTCGATCCGCACCATGCCGTCGTCTACGTCATGTGGGTCAGCGGCCGCTTCGACCTGCTGGTCGAGGTCGTGTGCGACGAGGAAACCGAGCTTCAGAGCTTCCTGAACGACCACATCCATGGTCAGCCCGATATCGCGCACGTCGAGGTCATGACCCGGCTCGGCATGTTCAAGAACCAGTTCCTGCTCAAGCGCAACGTGCCCTAGCCCGGCGCTCTACAGGAGGTCGCCATGAACGCATCGCTGCAATCGATCCTGGGAGACGAGGCGTTGGCGGCGTTCGAGGCTCCGGGAGCGGTGGCGCGCGGGTTGCCGGGAGCGGCCTACACCAGCGAGGCAATCTTCGCACTCGAGAACGAGCGGATCTTTGCCGAATCGTGGGTGTTCGCCGGCTTGGCGCACGAGCTGGCCCGGCCGGGCGACGCGGTGCCGGTCACCGTGGCCGGCAAGCCGGTGTTGCTGGTGCGCGACGACGGTGGAGGAGTGCGGGCCTTCCACAACGTGTGCCGCCACCGCTGCCTCAAGCTCGTCGAAGAGCCTGGCAATGTGGGGCCCACCATTCAATGCCCCTATCACTCCTGGACCTACAAGCTCGACGGCGCGCTGCACATCGCCCCCTACTTCGGCGGGCACGACCCGCGCGCGGTGCCGGCCGGCTTCGACCGGGCGCAGCACGGGCTGGTACCGGTGCGGGTGGCGACCTGGCACGACTGGATCTTCGTCAACCTGAAGGGCGACGCACCGCCACTCGTAGACATCGTTGTCCCCCTCCAAAGCCGCTTCGACGGGCTCGACACCAGCCGGATGCAGCACGTCGTCACCGTCGACCTGGGCGAGATCGCCGCGAACTGGAAGCTCCTGATGGAGAACTTCATCGAGCCCTATCACGTGCCCTTCGTGCACGCGACGACCACCGAGCAGCCGCTGACCGACCACTACACCCTGAACGAGCCGGGCTGCCTGGGCTGCGCCGTGGATGTCTCCAGCACGGCGAAGAAGGACGACACGCTTTCGGCGGATTCGCGCTACCTCACCATCTTCCCCAACTTCTCGCTGGGGATTTACTTCCCGGATCAGCTTGGCGTGCACCTGGATGTGCCGCTGGCGCCGGACAGAACCCTGCAGCGCCGCGCCGTCTACAGCCTCAAGCCCGAGCCGCCATCGGCCGAAGAGGCGGAGCAGCTCGCGATGCTCTGGCACGACGTGCATGTGGAGGACCAGGTGATTTGCGAGCGGCTCCAGGAGGGGCGGGAGTCCACCGTCGCCAACGATGGCGGTGTGCTCTCCCCGGTGTGGGAGGACTCGGTGCGGAGCTTCCAGGAGCTCGTACTGAGCCATCTGCGGTGAACTGCGGGGCGCGGTTCCAACCGCCGCCGCGACCCTGCCTGACGCAGCGGCCTGTCGGGGACACGCGAGGGCTGTCTCCGATATTGACAACCACAGGAGTTGTTTGAGCCCGCAACAGCGGGAGACGAACACGCGACGGAGAGGGGGGAAACGATCGGAAGCTCCGGGTTTGGCCGGCCATCGGCAGATACAGGCGGAACCAGCGCCTGAGGCAAGCCGGACTCGGATCGAGAAAGCACGCGACACGTTTCTTTGCCGCAAGAAGACGCGGAAAGCGTTGGGGACATGAACCGCCTGGTTCGACGTCTCGCACGCGGGACGTTCGGATAGGCAAAAGAGCAAAGGGAGAGACGTCCAATGAAATGGAAACTCGTCGCAAGCACCGTCGCGGTCGCATTGGCTTTGGCTCTTGCCGCCGGTAGCGCGCAGGCCGGCCCACTTGAAGACAGGGTGGAGGCAGGAGAGACCATTCGGCTCGGCTTCGCCAATGCCCCGCCATGGGCACACCCCGGCGAGGACGGCTCGCCGCTGGGCTTCGTGAACGTGATTACCACCGACGTGCTGGGGAGGATGGGTCACACCAATGTCGAGCCGGTCGTGACCGACTGGAGCGGGCTGATTCCCAGCCTCGCCGCCGGTCGCGTCGATATCATCACCGGCGGCATGTACATCCTCAGTGCCCGCTGCGAGAACATCGATTTTTCCGAGCCGATCGGGCAGTTCGGAAACGCTTTCATCGTGCCGGCCGGCAACCCTCAAGGGTTGCAGACCTATGAGGATATCAAGAACGCCGGCGCCATGATGGTTGGGGTGACTGGCTACGTGAATATCGAAGAGGCGCGTCGGGTCGGTATCGCCGACGACAAGATCATGCAGGTTCCCGGCATCACCGAGGCTCTTGCCGCGGTCCGCGCCGGGCGGGCTGATATCGGCGCCATGACGGCAGTAGAAGCCGACAAGATCGCGCGCGAAGCGGACGATATCGACGCAACCGATACCAACGCCCTGCCGCAATGGACCTTCAACTGGGTCGGCATCGGTTTCCACCAGGATGACGACGGGTTCCGCGAGGCGTTCAACGCGGCGATGGAGGGATATATCGGGTCCGAGCAGATGCTCGCCGACGTCGCGGAGTACGATTACATCCCCGGCAACGTCCCGGGCGATGTAGCGACAGAGTGGATCTGCGCGAATCGCTGAGCCTGGCTCCCAGGCAGACGCGAGGTGGGGCCGGCGTGTTTCCCTGTGCGCGCCGGCTCCTTCTCGTACGGCCCTGAGCCCGTGATGAACGCGTGGCGGGAATGACCTACCTCGAGTTCCTGGAGGTCTACGGCGGCCGCCTGATCGACGGCACCATCGTCACCGTCTATCAATTCCTGCTGGCAACCGTTGTCGCCGTCTCGATCGCGCTTGCGTTCGGATTGATGCGGTTGTCGCGAAACCTTGTCGTCCGCAGCGTTGCGGTTGCCTACATCGAGTTTTTTCGCGGTACGTCTCTGGTTGTCCAACTCTTCTGGATCTTCTTCGTCCTGCCGCTCTTCGGCGTCACGTTGGACAAGTTCACGGCCGGATTTCTTGCTGTCGGCTTGAATATGGGCGCCTATGGCGCCGAGCTTGTGCGGGGCGCGGTTCTCGCCGTGCCCAAGGGTCAATGGGAAGCCGCGCTGGCCTTGAACTTGGCCTCCCATAACCGGATGCGGCGAATCATCCTTCCTCAGGCCTTCATCATCATGCTGCCGCCCTGGGGCAACCTCATCATCGAAATCCTCAAGGGCACGGCCCTGGTTGCGCTGATTGCCGTCGCTGACCTGATGTTCGAAGTCCGTCAGATCAACATCACCACCTTCCTTTCGGCCGAGGCATTCGGCACCGCCATCGTCATCTACTACGTAATCGCCCGATTCTTCGTCACGCCGACCATGCGTGGGGCTGAGCGCCTGATGAATCGGCGGATCGGAAAGGCCTGACGCGCGATGGAGTGGCGATGGCATTGGGTGTGGGAGCTCGCGCCGCGCTTCGTCGACGCGACGGCGAACACGCTGCTCGCTGCAATCGGCGGCTATTTGATCGCCATCGTCCTTGGCCTGGTCTTCGTTCTCGCGCAGCGCACGCCCTTTCGCCCCGTCACGTTCATCGTGCGCGAATTCGTCGAAGTCATTCGCTCGACGCCGCTGCTCCTGCAGATCTTCTTCGTCTTTTACGTGGGGCCCCAATTCGGGCTGACCCTGTCACCCTGGACCGCGGGGCTCATCGCCATCGGGGTGCACTATGGCGCGTACCTGTCCGAAGTCTATCGCGGCGGCATCGAGAGTGTGCCCAGGGGCCAGTGGGAAGCCGCGAAGGCAATCAATCTGTCGGTGCTCAAGACCTATCGGCGAATCGTCATTCCCCAGGCGCTTCCCCCGGCAGTCGCCGGGATGGGGAACTACCTCGTCGGCATCTTCAAGGACACGCCGATGCTGTCGGTGATCGGCGTGGCCGAGCTCATGCATACCGCCACCGCAGTCGGGGCGGAGCACTATCGCTATCTGGAGCCCTACACCGTCGTCGGCGTCGTATTCCTGGCGGTTTCGCTGCCGTCGGCGTTCGCAGTCAACGTGTTCGAGCGGTGGGTCCGGCGGTCGTTGGGAATGGCGAAATGACCGAAGACATGAGTCAATATCCGTTGCGGCTCGAGGGCGAGTCCGTCCCGATGGTCCGGTTCCAGAACGTGACGAAGAGCTACGGCTCGCTGGTTGTCCTGGACCAGCTCGATCTCGATGTCTCGACCGGCGAGATGGTCACGATTATCGGCCCGTCAGGTTCGGGCAAGACCACCGTGCTGCGCATGCTGATGACCCTGGAAACCATCAACAGCGGTGTCATCTACGTCGAGGGCGAGCCTCTCACGCATATGGAGCGCCAGGGGCGGCTCGTGCCGGCGAATTCGGCCCACATTCGCCGCATCCGCGGCAAGATCGGCATGTGCTTTCAGCACTTCAACCTGTTTCCGCACATGACTGCGCTCGGCAACTGCATGGAAGGGCCCGTGCAGGCCCTGGGCCTCTCACGCAAGGAGGCCGAGGCGCGGTCGTTGGAGCTTCTCGATATGGTGGGACTGGCGGACAAGCGCGATCAGCATCCCTCCCGTCTCTCCGGCGGGCAGCAGCAACGGGTTGCGATTGCCCGGGCGCTCGCGATGCGGCCCAAGGTCATGCTCTTCGACGAGGTAACGTCGGCGCTGGATCCCGAGGTCATCGGCGAAGTGACCAACGTGATCAAGCACCTGGTGGATACGCACAACCTCACCATGTTGATGGTCACGCATCAGATGGGGTTCGCCAAGGAGATCTCGGACCGCGTCTGCTTCTTCTTCAACGGGGCCATCGAAGAGCAGGGCACGCCGACCAAGCTGTTCGAGAACCCGGAGCGGGAACGCACGCAGCAATTCCTCAATGCCGTCCTGCACGCGAACTGAAGGGGATGCGGCGGCAGGCATGTAGGGAAAGAGAGAAGGGGACTGGCGGTCCGCACACCGGATCGCATACTCTGCCGCGCCGCCATCCAGGGAGAATGACCATGCAGCTTCTACACACCATGCTCCGCGTGGGCGACATGCAGCGTTCCATCGACTTCTACACCAAGATCGTCGGCATGGACCTGCTTCGCACCACCGAGCGCGCCGACCAGGGGTATTCGCTCGCCTTCGTCGCCTTCAAGGGCGGCAACAAGAACGGCGAGGCCGAGCTGGAGCTGACCTACAACCACGGCGTCTCGGACTACGACCTCGGCTCCGCGTACGGGCACATCGCGCTCGGCGTGGACAATGTCGCCGAGACCTGCGAGCGGATCCGGGAGGCCGGCGGCAACATCACGCGCGAGGCGGGGCCGGTCAAAGGCGGAACCACGGTGATCGCCTTCGTGGAGGACCCGGACGGCTACAAGGTCGAGCTGATCGAGATGGGCACGCACGAGAGCTGAACGCGCTCCACGCGAAGAAATTCTCGCCGTGGAGGGTAGACCCGACGTTCAGCGCGATGCCGAGCGGGCCTTCGCCGTTCTGGAGCAGGGTGGGATCGCCATTCTGCCCATGAGCGTCGGCTACTCCGCCATCGGCGGGTCGGCGGCAGCGCTCAAGACCATCTTCGAGACCAAGGGGCGGACGCCGTCCAAGCTCAATGCGATGCTCGGCGACATGACCATGCACCGCGAGCTGCACGTGCTCGATCAGAGGGGTGGGACGTCGCCAGCACCTTGATCGAGGACCTCGACCTGCCGCTCGGCGCGATCGCGCCGGCGCGCATGGATCACCCTATTCTGCACGAGATGGAGCCCGACGCGCTCGCGGCCTCCACCAGCGCCGGCACTGTGCTGATGCTGCTGAATGCAGGACCCTTCCACGCCGCGATCACGCGGCTCAGCCGCGAGGCGCTGCATCCGCTCTTCGGCTCGTCCGCGAATCTTTCGCTCTCCGGCACGAAGTTCAGGGTCGAGGACATCGAACCCGAGCTGATCGCGATCGCCGACATCGTCATCGACCACGGACTTCGCCTCTATCACCTATACCGGGCCTCATCGACCTTGCTCGATCTCGAGACCTTCGAGGTCGTGCGCTACGGCGCCTGCTTCGAGCTCATCGCCGACGCGCTGAAGCGCCGCTTCGGGATCGCGCTGCCCCCGCCGCCGCCCGGCCACATCCGGGACTTGATCGGCGATCGCCCCTAACTCAGCATCGACGGTCCAAGTCGGGGAGACACCCATGAAGATCGCCCGCATCGAAACGATCCCCCTCGCCATTCCGCACGACCACGGCGGGCCGCCGCCTGCGTGGGGCGGGCAGGCGTGGCAGGGGCTTACGATTCTGCTGGTCCGGGTCGAGACCGAGGACGGCACCTCCGGATGGGGCGAAGGCTTCAGCTACAACTGCATGCCGGCGCTCCAGGCAGTCGTCGACGCGACGGTGGCGCCGATTCTGATCGGGCGCGACGCCACCGACATCGCGTCGCTCAACCGCGATCTGCAGCAGGCGCTGCACCTCTTCGGCCGCTACGGCATCACCATGTTCGGCATTTCTGCCATCGACATCGCGCTCTGGGACCTCGCGGGCAAGAGGGCGGGGCTGCCGCTCGGACAGCTCCTCGGCGGGCCGGCCACGCCGCCGCTGGTTCCGGGCTACGCGAGCCTGCTCAAGTACCGGGACCGCGAGCTCGTGGCGAAGACCGTGCGTGCTGCCCTCGACGAGGGCTACCCGGCCATCAAGCTGCACGAGACGGGAGAGCCCGAGATCGCGGCGGCGCGCGAGGCGATGGGGGCCGACATGCCGCTCTGCACGGACACGAACTGCCCGTGGACGCCGGTGGAGGCGCTCGCGATGGTGGAAGGGCTCAAGCCCTACGACCTTTACTGGCTGGAGGAGCCCATCTTCCCGCCGGAGGATTTTGCGGCGCTGGCCCGGCTTCAGCAGGAATCGGGCGTCGACCTCGCCTGCGGCGAGAATGCCTGCACCGCGTTCGAGTTCCGACGCATGCTGGATGCCGGCGCGGTGCGCTACGTGCAGCCGAGCGTGACCAAGGTGGGCGGCGTGACCGAGTTTCTCAAGGTGCTCGCGCTGGCCGAGGGCTATGGCGTCACCGTGATGCCGCATTCGCCCTATTTCGGCCCCGGCTGGCTCGCCACTCTGCAGCTTCTGGGCGCGATGCCTCTCACCGGCCGCCCAGGCGGGGGCTGGGCCGAGCGCTTCTACACGCGGCTCGAAGCGACGCTGTATCCGGGGTTCGTCTCCCCGGACGAGCGCGGGCACTTCCGCATCCCCACCGGCCCCGGCCTCGGCGCCGAGCCCGACCCCGACGTCATCCGCGACTACCGCGTGTCCGTATAGACTTGGTCCCGATCGCGGCGCGTTGGTCGGGCCGACGAAGCCCCAGCGATGACGCACCCAACACGAAATCCCTGCGTCTTCTGAGGGTTAGTACTTGAAACGGCAGGGTGGCGAAACTACTCTCCATACTAATGACAGTTGCTCACCGCTTCGTGGTTGCCACAAGCCGAAATTTCTTTGGCAAGGATGTAAGTTTCGCGCCTGCGTTTCGGGTTTGATCTCGGCCTGGAGTAGACGAGGACGTAACCACGATCGCGGCAGGAGGTGACGATGCGGAAATGGATTATCGCCTTCTTCGTTGGAGGCGTCATGGGCACGGCCTTCGGCGTCGCCGTCGGATTCTTCATCTTTCCCTACGTGTTTCCGCCGCCACCGGCGATGGAAACCCTCACGGCCGAAGAGCAGACCGAGGTTGTGGCTCAAGGCATGTTTATTCACGCAAATCCCTCCGACCCGATCCATTACGGGGAGGGGCAGGTTACGGTCTATGAAGACCTGGTATTCCTGGAGGAAAATTTCAAAGTTGGGCCAGGGCCCGCGTTCCATGTCTATCTCGTGCCGCGCGAAGAAATTCGTGAGTCGTCCGACGTCAAGTCGACGATGTACATCGACCTCGGCAAGTTGCGCGCGTTCGAGGGCAGCCAGAAATACCCCATTCCCAAGGGTGTGGACCTGAAGGACTATCCGAGCGTCGTTATCTGGTGCGTCCAGTTCGGAGTGCTGATTTCCCCCGCCGACCTGGCGTTCGAGACTTAGAGCGTATCCGTTTCACACGGAAACGCTCTCGTTTTTTGTCGCTCACGGCAGCCGGCCTGCGGCTGGCGCCTGCGCGGGCGCGCCGCATTCGCGGCGGGCCGCGATCGCGGCCTGTCGCGCGTCCGTCAAAGTCGGACGCGCTCTAGCTGCCCGAGTTTCTCTCCAGGGTCACGGCCGTCATTGCGATGATGCGGGCGGCGCGCAGCATCCGTCCAGTATGACCCGGGTCATCGTCTCGGCTGCGGTGTTGAAGTCCTTGCGCGTGAGCCGCCGGCGGTTCAGCACGTCGGCGGCCAGCATCCCGAAATCCGCATAGAACTGGGTCGACGACCACAGCATGATGAAGAAGTGGCGCGGGTCCACCGGCGCCATTTGCCCTCGGCGGATCCACTCTTCCACCACGTGGGCGCGCTGGTCGGTGATGTCGCGGATGTGCTGGCGCTGGCGCCGCTCCAGGAACTGGGCCCCGCGCAGGATCTCGTTGGCGAAGAAGCGGGACTCGGTAGCGTAGCGGCGGGAATACTCGAGTTTCGCGCGAATATAGGCGCCGATGGCCTCGCGGGGTTCGTGCTCAGGGACGATGTGCTCGAAGGCGCGGTCCCATCCCTCGATCAGGCGTTCGATCACGGCCGTGTAGATGCTCTCCTTGGTCGGGAAGTAGTAATAGACGTTTGTCTTGGGCAGGCCGCTGACCTTCGCGATTTCCTTGACGTGCGTGCCGTGAAAGCTCTTGTCGGCGAAGAGGCCGACGGCGGCGCGCAGGATTTTCTCCTCGTTCCGGGCCCGGATACGCGGCGTCGGCGCTTCCCTCTCCGGGTCCGCCCGTTCTGCCTTCGCCATCTTCGTCCCCCGCGCTGCACGCCGCGACACCCATCGGCGGCGCCGCGCGCAGTCTAGCCACACATGCAGGCAGAGGGCAGAAAATACTTGACGTGCGTGTCAGGTTCCCGAATCGTGGAACATGACACGCGTGTCAGCTTTTTGAGACCGTGGAGCGGTTGGACGTCATGGCGGTGCAACTGAGAAGGGCGCTGCGGGAGACGCTGGAAGGCTGGCAGACTGACGTCGATCCGCTTTGGCGGGATGTGGTCCGCGATGTCGACCTGGCGTTCGACGATGTGGACCCTGCGCTCCAACTCGAGCCCTGGGAGCCGATCTTTCCTTCTCGTCGCGGCCGGACCTTTCCCGGTGCGCCGGCCGGGGCGCACATGCTGCGCGCCTTCGACCGGCTCGCCCCTGCGGCCGTGCGCTGCGTGATCCTGGGCCAGGACCCCTATCCCTGCCCCGCCTTCGCCACCGGCCGGGGCTTCGAGGCCGGCAACGTCGCGTGCTGGCGGGAGCTCGACAAGATGTTCTCCCCCAGCGTGCGTGCGGTCATCCAGCTCATCGTGGCCGCCCGGACCGGGGAGGCCCATTACGCCCGGAGCTTTTCTCGATGGCCAGCGACATTGGCGGCCATCGAGGAGGGCGCGATCGACCTGGAAGCGCCCGGCGCCCTCGCCTATCGCTGGGTGGCGTCGGGCGTATTGCTTCTCAACACCTCGCTCACGCTCTCGCGCTTCCAGCGAGAGGGCGATCCGCATCAAGTGCGGGGGCATCTGCCACTCTGGCGACCGCTGATGGTCCGGGTGCTCGACCATCTCGCGGGGAGGAGAACGCCGGTCGTCTTCATCGGCTTCGGCGACGCGGCGGCCGAGACTCTCGCGGCGGCGGGCATCAGCGGGCCCGATGCAGGCGATACGGAGCCTGTCATCCTCCGCCCGCACCCGGCCGCGGCCGACGAGATCCTCGCGCAGGAGAACCCCTTCACACTCTGCAACAGGCACCTCCAAGCCATGGGCGCGGCAGCAGTGAACTGGTAGCCGATGCCGCGCGCACGGGCAGCCGATTACATCGTCGTCGGCGCCGGCTCGGCGGGCTGCGTGCTGGCGAACCGGCTCTCGGCCGATCCCCGATGCTCGGTGCTGCTGATCGAGGCCGGAGGCAAGGATCGCAATCCCCTGTTTCGTCTGCCGATGCTGATGGGAAGGCTGTTTCACTCCGGCATCTACAACTGGCGCTATCACACCGAGCCGGTGCCGAGCCTGGGCGGCCGCTCGCTCTACTGGCCGCGCGGCAAGGTGCTGGGTGGCTCGTCCACCATCAACGGCATGGTCTACGTGCGCGGCAATCGCCACGACTACGACCGGTGGGCGCAAATGGGCCTCACCGGCTGGTCCTACGAGGACGTGCTGCCCGCGTTCCGCCGCTCCGAGGGGCATATCGAGCGCGACGACGCCTATCACGCCACCGGGGGTGAGCTCACCGTCTGCCGCGCGCGCGGCGCGAACCCGCTCTTCGACACATTCGTCGAGGCGGGCCGCCAGGCGGGTCATCCCGTCAACGACGATTTCAACGGGTCCGGGCAGCAGGGCTTCGGCCGCTATGACTTCACCATCAGGCGGGGCAGGCGCTGTTCCACCTCGACGGCCTTCCTGCGCCCCGTCCGGCATCGCCGCAATCTGGCGATCGCCACCGATTGCCTGGTGCGCCGCGTGGTTGTCGAGGGTGGCCGCGCCACGGGGGTCGAGGTCTCTGACGGTGCCGGCGTTCGGACCATCCGCGCCGAGCGCGAGGTCATCCTCTGCGGCGGTACGGTCAACTCGCCTCAAATTCTCATGCTCTCCGGCATCGGGCCCGGTGACGAGCTGGGGCGGCACGGCATTCCCGTGGTCTACGAGCTTCCCGGCGTCGGACGCAACCTGCAGGACCATGTCGACTGCGTCCTCGCCTACACCTGCACCGAGCCCATCACCCTCTACCGGGACTTGCGGGCCGACAGGCTCATCCGCTCGGTGGCCGAAGGGCTGCTCTTCGGCCGCGGCATGGCCACGACCTTCCCTTATGAGGCGGGCGCCTTCCTCAAGAGCCGGGCGGAGATGGTGGCGCCGGACATCCAGGTGCACTTCATGCCGGCGCTGGAAAGTACGGCCAACCTCCACATCCCCAATCCCTTCAGGAAGGCGCCGGTCGAGGAGACCCACGGTTTCAGCCTGCGCGTGGGCCCGGTCAATCCCGAGAGCCGGGGCTGGATCGGCCTCGGCTCCGCCGATCCTGCAGCACCGGCGCTGATCCAGCCCAACTACCTGCACGACGAAGCCGATCGCCGGACGACGATCGCGGGCATCCGCATGGTCCGCGACGTGATTGCGCAGTCGGCCTTCGATTCCTATCGCGGCCGGGAGCTTGCCCCCGGGGAGGCGGCGCAAAGCGACGCCGAGCTCACCGCCTGGCTCCGCGCCAACGCCATGACGACCTTTCATCCGGTTGGCACCTGCCGCATGGGCACGGACCCGATGGCCGTGGTGGACGCCCGCCTCGCGGTCCGCGGCATCGCGGGGCTCAGGGTCGCCGATGCGTCAGTGATGCCGGTCATCGTGAGCGGCAACACCAACGCGGCCGCCATCATGATCGGCGAGAAGGCGGCCGAGTTCATTCAGGGCCTTGCCCAGCCTGCGGGCGCCGCAACGGGAGAGACCGGGACATGATCGTCGAGCATCGCACCTACATCTTCGTAATGGTTCGGTAATGCCGTGGAGGGTCGCGCTGGGGCCGCCGCCGCGGCGCCGAGTGCCCCCGCGCGGAAGGCTGGTAACGATTTTTCCGATGCGATATCGTCGAGCGCATGGCGATTCGCGACGAGGATTTCAGCGCGGACCTGTCGATCGAGGGCGACGATGGGGTCTGGTCGCCGGCCGACGCACCCCCTGCGAGCGCACCGCCCGACTGGCATGTTCTTTACGAGCAGGAGTTCAGGCGCGCGAGAGCGGCCGAGGCCCGTGTGCAGGAACTCCTCAACGATGTTCGTCGGCTGCGTCGTGCGCTGGGGAAGCCGGAGACCGGCACCGGCAGGCCCAAGCCCGCGCCGGCGAAGAGCCGGCAGCAGGAGACGATCAAGTCGCTACGCGCGGAGTGTGGTGCTCTACGCAGAGACGTTACGCGTCTGAACAAGAAGCTGGAGCGGGAGACGCAGCGGGCGGAGGACCTCAAGGCGACGGGCAAGATGCTGTCGGGCGAGGTCATTGAGCTTCACGCGGAGTTGCGGCGGCGGCGCGATCAGACGGATCTGGTTTGCTCGTTGACCGACGAGGTCTTCTGGTTGCGCCATTCGGTGAAGGGTGCCGAC
Organism: Alphaproteobacteria bacterium; assembly: GCA_965207055.1. Taxonomy (GTDB): domain Bacteria; phylum Pseudomonadota; class Alphaproteobacteria; order UBA828; family UBA828; genus WTGU01. Next base: position 1,314,902 of record CBDBLP010000003.1, read on the forward strand.
GCCAGGGAGGAGACCTTGAAGGCCCGGGTGGCCAGGGTCCTGCGGGTGTCGAAAGCCCACAGGGAGGCGTTGTCCGCCGCTGCGGCCGATTTGCGCAAGGCCCTGCGGAGGTCGCGTCGCCAGAAGGCCGCGATCAAGTCGTTGGCCAGGAAGAACGCCCGGCTGCGCAAGGCCGCGAAGATGTCGCAGGCCCGGATCGGGGCGCTGGAAGCGCGGGTCTCCAAGCTTCGCGCGAGCCGGGCGGCGCTGTCCAGGAGGCTGTTCGGCAGGAAGAGCGAGAAGCAGGAGAAGCCGTCCACCGGGCGCAAGCGCGGCCAGCAGCGCGGCGCACCCGGCCATGGCCGCACCCAGCGGCCCAACCTCAAGGAGCGGAGGGAAGAGAAAGCCCCGCCCCAGGACGCGCTCATCTGTTCCTGTTGCGGCGAGCCCTACGCGCCGAACGGCGCGGAGGAGACCACCATCGTCGAGATCGAGGTCAAGGCCCACAAGCGCAGGATCGTCCGTCCCCGCTGGCGCCGGGCCTGCGAGTGCGCGTCCTCGCCCCGGGAGGTGATCGCGCCTGCGGTGCCGCGTCTGTTCGACCGCACACCCTACGGGACCAGCGTCTGGGCGCACTACTTGTACGAGCGCTACGCCTGTTTCCGCCCGCTCAAGCGGGTCGCGGCATGGATGGCCGACCTGGGCCTGACGATCTCGCCGGGGACGCTCGCCAGCAGCGTAGAGCGCTTCATCCCCGTGTTCGAACCCGTGGCGGGCGCGATCCTCGATCACCAGAACCGACAGGCGGTCCGTCACGCCGACGAGACCGGCTGGCGTATCCAGTCGCTGCGCGAGATCGGCCGGTCGAGCCGCGCGTGGCTATGGAACTCGGTCAGCGAAGATGCGGTCTACTTCCACGCCGACCCCTCGCGCTCGGCCGAGGTCGCGAAGACCTTGTTCGGCGGGAGCGCCGTCGTCGTCTTCGTGGTCTGCGATCGCTACTCCAGCTACAAGAAGATGGAGCGCGACCTCGACGGCAAGGTGATCCTCTGCTTCTGCTGGGCCCATCAACGGCGGGACTTCATCGACTGCGCGGCCGGCCACAATCGACTGACGGAATGGTGCCAGAGTTGGATCGGGCGCATCGCATCGATCTACAGCCTGAACAAGGTGCGGCTGAAACATTACGGCCCCGCTCTGGAGCGGCAGACGCCACAGTTCGACGGCGCACAGGGCGAGCTGGAGAAGGCCGTCGACGATCTGTTCGCGGTCGCCGAAGCGGAGTTGGCCGAGCTGCCGGACGGCGCGCGCGAGGCCAAGCCGCTGCGCTCGCTGCTCAACCACCGCGAGGGCCTGTGCGTCTTCGTCGACAACCCGCAGGTGCCCATGGACAATAATTTTGCCGAGAGGGCGTTCAGGGGAGCGGTCATAGGAAGACGGCTCAGCTTCGGTTCCGACAGCGAGGACGGCGCGAAGTTCACGGCGATGATGTACTCCGTCGTCGGCACTCTCGCCATGAATGGCATCGATGTCCGGCGCTGGCTGGAGGCATGGTTGAAGGCCTGCGCGAAGAATGGCGGCAAACCGCCGGACGACTTGTCGCCCTGGCTGCCGTGGTCGATGAGCGGGGCGCGGAGGCGCAAGTTCACGGCACCGGGATGACCGGCACGATCGAGTGCCGCTATTACGGGCGCGACTTCACCACCGAAGAGATGGTGCTGCTGCGCGCGCTGATCGCCGGCCCCCCGCCGCTCAACCGCCATGCGCTGTCCAAGGAGTTCTGCCGGCGCATCGGCTGGCTCAAGCCCGACGGCGGGCTGAAGGACATGATGGCCAGGGTCACCATGCTGGCCATGCACAAGGACGGACTGATCACCCTGCCGCCGCCGAGGTGGCAACCGGGCCCGCCAAAGCCGGTCGTCTTCGGACCGGACACCGAGCCGCCGCTCTTCCCCGTCCCGACGACGCTGGACGAGGTCCGCCCGCTCAAGATGCGCACCGTCGTGCGCGGCACCCGCGAGGGCAAGCTCTGGAACGAGTTCGTCGCCCGCTACCACTACCTCGGCTACAAGACCCTGGTCGGCGCCCAGATGCGCTACGCCGTCCACGACCGCGAGGGCTGGCCGCTCGCCATGCTCGGCTTCTCGACCGCCGCCTGGAAGCTGGCGCCGCGCGATGCCTTCATCGGCTGGACGCCCGAGCTGCGCGAGAGGAACCTGCCGCTGGTGGTCGACAACCCCAGGTTCCTGATCCTGCCCTGGATCAAGATCCCCAACCTGGGCTCGCACATCCTCGCCATCGTCCGCCGCAGCCTGCCACTCGACTGGGCCGAGCGCTACAACACCGCACCCGTGCTCATCGAGACCTTCGTCCAGACCCCGCGCTACACCGGCGCCGTCTACAAGGCGTCGGGCTGGATCCGCGTCGGAACGACACAGGGGCGCGGGCGCTACGACCGGGAAAAGCGGTACGACAAGCCCCGCAAGGACATCTGGCTCCGGCCGCTGCGAAAAGACTGGAGGCGGGCCCTCAACCGCTGATTCCGGACCCTCCACGGCATTACCGAACCATTACACATCTTCCGCCCCGGCGCGGTGGAGGGTTGGCTCAAGAAATACGAGGCAGAAGGTCTGCCCATCCAGAAGCGCCATCTCGGCCACTTCGTCGGTCTTTACGTCTCGGAGATCGGCCGGCTGCACCGGATCGTCCTGATCTGGGCTTACGAGAGCCTGGCCGACCGCGAGCGCCGGCGGGCCGCGATGACCGCAGACCCCGCGTGGCAGGCCTTCATTCAATCCGTCTGGGCGCTCGACGCGATCCAGGAGCAGGACGTGATGGTGATGAACCCGGCGCCCTGCTCGCCGCCCATCGGCAATTGAAGGGTTCGCCGGTGGGGTTTGCCCACGAATTCCGGCCGGGCGCAGCGGGCGCCCGAGGGAGAGAAGGAGAAACGCCATGTCGAACAAGCCGACGTTGAAGGATCGGAGTGCGATGCATGCTCTCGTCAGCCGCCGCCGCTTTCTGGCGGCTACCGCCGGTGTCTCTGCGATCGTCGGCGCGGGCGCCGCGTTGCCCTTTGCGGCGCGCGCGGACACCGGACTCGTCGCCCTGGTTCACACCCAGGCGGCCGGCGACAACGGCCCCATCGATTCCATGATGGGCCGGCTCAACCAGCTCTCGGAGGCGCAAGGCTTCGACACCCGCGCCATCTACGCCCAGGACCCGGCGACCTACGAAACCGTGCTCAGAACACTGGGCGACGCGGGTGCTTCCATCGTGCTCGGCACGTTCCCGGTGATTTCCGAGGCATTCAAGGCGGTGGCCCCGCTCTATCCCGACACCAGGTGGATCCAGCTTTTCGGCGATGCCGTCGACCCGCCGATCGCGAACCTTGTGACTGTTTCCTACGACTACTATCTGGGCTGCTATCTCTCGGGCATCTTCGCCGCCCAGGTCTCGCAGTCGAAGCAGATCGGCTATATCGGCGGCATCAGCATTCCGCCGCTGAATGCCGACTTCAACGCGCTCAAGGCCGGCGTCCACGCGGTCGATCCCGACGCCACCGTTACCGCCGCGTTCGCGGGCTCCTTCCAGGACCCGGCCAAGGGCTTCGAGATCGCGAGCCAGATGTTCCTGGACGGGATCGACTACATCCAGACCGATTCCGCCGCGACCGACGGCGGTATCATCCAGGCAGCCAACGAACGCGAAGGCGTCATGGTCAGCGCGCTCGACCCGGCCCAGTACCCGCTGGGGCCCGGCTCGGTGATTGGGGTGGTCAGCCTCGACTTCGGCCAGTCGCTCCATAACGAGACCAGCGCGGCGCTCGCCGCCGACTGGCAGGGCGGGCGGCATGTGCCGACCGGCCTTGGCAGCGGCGTGATCGACTTCCTCCGCTCTCCGCTCTATCGGGAGCAGGGGCCGGCGGCTATCGTCGCCCGGTCCGACGAGGCGTGGCCTGCGGTCGAAGCGGCGCGGGCCGGCATCCTCGACGGATCGGTCTCGGTGCCCTTCAACACCGAGCTCTGATCGCCTGTCCTGATGAGGAGGTCCCTTCGGGAGACATGACTGCTGCGGACCCGCCGGCCCTCCAGTGCCGCGGGATCCGCGTAACATACGGCGAGGTCACGGCGCTCGCCGAGCTTGAGATCGCCTTCGCGCACGGTGCCATCCATGCCGTGGTCGGCCAGAACGGCGCGGGCAAGACCACCTTCGCCCGCGTCGCAGCCGGTCTCATTCGGCCGGATGCGGGCTCGCTCCATATCGACGGGCACCCGTTGCGTCTCGGCCGTGTGGCCGGCGCGCGGGCGGCAGGGGTCGAGCTGGTTCACCAGAGCTTTGCGCTGCCGCCCTCCTTCACCGTGGCGGAGGCGCTGGAGTTCGGTGCCGGCGGCGGTATCGGCCCCTACAGCCGTCGACAAATTCTCACGCGTTGCCGCGAGCGCCTCGCCGCCCTCGATCTCGACGTCGATCCCCGCCGGCGCATCCGCGACCTGCCGGTGGAGGTGCAGCAGGGAGTGGAGATCGCCCGTGCGCTGGTCACCGATGCGCGGCTCCTGATTCTGGACGAGCCCACGGCGGTGCTGCCGCCCTCCGGCATCGAGGCGTTGTTCGAGCGCATTCGCAGCCTCAAGCGGCACGGGGTCACGGTGATCCTGATCCTGCACAAGATCCGTGAGGTGCTGGCGGTTGCCGACACGATTTCGGTCCTGCGCGGTGGCCGGCTGGTGGCGGGTCCCATCCCACGCGAAGGCGCCGACGAAACGAGCATCGCCCAGATGATCATCGGTGGCGCGGGCGCCGCCTCCATCGGTGCCGGCGACACGGATGCGTTGATCGGCGCCACGCCGGTCCGGGGAAGCGTTGCTCGTGGTGCACGCGCCGGCGCGACGACCGCCCAAATGCCGGGAGCGGTCCTCGAACTGGCGGGTGTGAGCACGGTGAAGGAGCCGGAGGAGTCGCCGCTCGAGCGGGTCTCCCTCACGGTCGGGCCGGGGGAGATCGTTGGCGTCGCCGGGGTTCAGGGCAACGGCCAGGGAACCCTGGTGAAGGCGATCGCCGGCCTCGCCGACATGACCGGCGGGGACATCCATCTGGGTGGCGCGCGCGTGAGCCGCACGAGCCCCGCCTCCCGCCGCGCGCTGGGCCTGCGCGTCATTCCCTTCGAGCGCAACAGCGAGGGGCTCAGCCTCACCAGCGCACTCTGGGAGAACTGGTCCGTTCGCGACCTGATGCAAAGGCCCTTGTTCAGTCTCGTCGATCCGGCCGCCCTGCGTCGGCGCTGCGACGAGGCTCTCAACGCCTGGGGCGTGCGCTATGCGACGGCGACACAGAACGCAGGCGCACTCTCCGGCGGCAACGCGCAGAAGGTGATCCTCGCGCGCGAGATCGACGAAGACGCGCGCCTGATCATCGCCGCGCAGCCCGCGCGCGGGCTCGATATCGGTGCCACCGCCTTCGTCTGGTCGGCGCTGCGGGAGGCAGCCGAACGCGGCTGCGGCGTGCTGCTGATCTCGTCCGATCTCGACGAGCTCTTCGACGTCAGCCATCGCATGGTGGTGATGCTCTCAGGCCAGATCGCCGGCGAGTTCGCACCGCCCTACGACATCGGCGCGGTGGGCCGTGCCATGACCGGGGCGTCCGGGTGAGCGGCGTGAGCGTCCGCGCGGGCGCGGTAGTCCGCACTCTCGCCTTCATCGTGATTGCGCTCGCGCTCTGCGGCGTCGTCTTCGAGCTGGCCGGCTACTCCGCGCTTCTGATGTTCGAAAGCGTCGTCGAGGGCGCCTTCCTGCGGGCGGGCGGCTGGGCGCAGAGCCTGCGTTGGGCCCTGCCGCTCTTCATCACCGCGACGGGCGTCGCGATCTCATTCCGCTGCGGCTTCTTCAATATCGGTGCGCAGGGCCAGTTCTACGTGGGCGCCGTCTGCGCCGCCTTTGTCGCCGAGGGGCTCGGCGGCGCGCCGGCCGCCCTCGTGCTGCCGGCGACCTTCCTTGCCGGCATGGCAGGCGGTGCGCTGTGGGCGCTCTGGCCGGGGTATCTCAGGCTTCGTTCCGGGACCGACGAGGTCATCACCACCTTGATGGGCAACTTCATCGCCACGCTCGTGCTGGTCTACGTCACCTCGGGCCCGCTCAAAGACCCCTCCGGCACCGGCCAGCAGGCGGCGAGCCCGCTGCTGCCCGCGGCCTATCGGATCAGCGATTTCCAGGGCATCTCGCCCGCCATCATCGGCATCGCGGTGGCCGTCGCGCTCGCCATGTGGGTGCTGGTCAACCGCACGCCCTTCGGCATGCTCGCGAGCCTCGCCGGGCGCAATCCGACCATGGTGCGCTTCCAGGGGGCGCGGCTCTGGACTCTCGGCCTTTCCAGCTTTCTGATCTCGGGCGCATTGGCGGGGCTCGCCGGCACCATCGAGCTCCTGGGCCCGACCGGGCGCATCGCGAGCGGCTTTCTGCCGGCCCACGGCTTCACCGCGGTGCTGATCGCGCTGGTCGCGAACCTCTCGGTGTTTGCCACGGCGGTCGTCGCCATGTTCTTCGGTGGCCTTGCATCGGCCGCGCTCTACCTGCCGATCCTGGCCGGGCTGCCGGCCGCTGCCATCGACATCTTCAACGCCTCCGTCGCGCTCTTCATTACTGCCAAGTCGGGGTTGCTGGATCGCCTCCTGCGCATGGCCAAGTTGCCGACATGAGCGAGTTCCACGAGTTCATGGTGGCGATCCTGCGTTCCGGCACGCCGCTGGTCTACGTCACCATGGCAGGCGTCATTGCCCAGCGCGCCGGCGTCTGGCACCTCGGCCTCGAAGGCGTGATGATCATCGGCGCGTGCGCGGCGATCCTCGGTATCGTGCTGACCGGTTCGTTCCCGGCTGCCATCGCGATCGCCTGCGTGCTCTGCGTCGCGGCCTCGGTCCTGCTCTGGTTCGTGATCGAGAAGCTGGGCGCCAACCCGATCATCGCAGGCTTGGGCCTCACCGGGCTCGGCATCGGCGGGACGGCTCTGGCCGTTCAGGCGCTATTCGGCAGCCTCGCCGCCGTGACCGCTCCCTTCGGCGTGCCCCGGCTCGGTGCGGCCTTCGGCCCTTACGGCGCGCTCTCGATCTTCGTTCTGATGATGCCCTTTGTCGTCTGGGGCATGTGGGCGCTGCTCTGCCGCTCGCGCTTCGGCCTGCGGCTGGCCGCGGCCGGCGAGCATCCGCTCGCGGCACGCAGCGTCGGCACCAACCCGGCCACCGCGCGGCTCATCGCGCTGGCGGCCGGCGGCATTCTTTGCGCCATCGGCGGGGCCGAGCTGGCGGCAGGCGGCCTCACCATCTTCGCGCAGAACATGACCGCAGGCCGCGGATTCATGAGCTTCGCCGCCGTCATCTTCGGCGCGGGGCATCCCGTGGGCGCGGCCTTCGCTGCGCTCTTCTTCAGCCTGGTGGGCGTCGCGGGAATCAGGTTGCAGCTGCTCTTCGGCGCAAGCATCCCGCACGACGTGCTGCTCTCGCTGCCCTATATGGCGACGATCCTCGGCGTCTGGATCAGCGGCCGGATGCGGGGCGGCGCCAAGGCCGCCGCGCAGGCCTCGGAACTTCGCGACTATTAGCGCGGAGTGCTCTCCGCAGCCGTGATGAGAAGGGGGGACCGCGCAAGTCAGGTCGTGACGACGATCTTCCCGCGCTGCACGTTGGTTTCCATGTAGCGATGCGCGTCCACGATCTGCTCGAGCGGGAAGGTCCGGTCAACGATCGGTTTCAAGGCGCCGGAGGCCACCTCGTCGTGCACGAAGGCGAAGCAGGCGGCGCGCTTCTCCGGCAGGCGCATCGTGTCGTAGAGGCTGTGGAATTTGAAGAAGAGCCGCTTTGCGAGCATCGGCAGAACGGGGATGTCGATCGGCTCGGTGCGCAGGTTGCCGTAGTTGACGATCAGCCCGTAGGGCTGCGCCGCCGCGACGAGATCGCCGATGAAGGCGCCGCCCACCGGGTCGTAGGCGATGGTGAAACCCTGGCCGCCGGTGATCTCCTTCACGCGGGATTCGAGGTCCTCCTCTTCGGTGGCGACGACGTGATCGGCGCCGGCGCTGTGCAGAAAGTCCGCCTTCTCGGACTTGCGCGTGGCGGCGATGACCATGGCGCCGGCATTCTTCGCGATCTGCAGCCCGGCAAGCGCGGCGCTGCTGCTCGCCGCCGTGACCAGCACGATGTCGTCGGACGATACGCCGGCGTGATCGACGAGCCCGCCCCATGCGGTGCCGTACTGGCACCAGATCGCACCAGCCTCGACCGCCGAAATCCCGTCGGGATTGCGGGCGACGCAGAACGCGGGCACCACCGCACTCTCCCCGTAGAGGCCATATTTCATGACCGAATCGCTGGTCCAGTTGCCCCACTGATCCCACGAATTGAAGGGAACGGCACCGGCGCGGTCGCCGATGGAGAAGCCGGAGACACCGGGGCCGAGCGCATCGATCACACCGCTCGCCTCGATCCCGATGCGGGAGGGGAAGGTGGGGTTGGAGATGTAGGCGCCGTTCCGGAACATGATCTCGGCCCGGTTGAGGCCGATCGCCTCGATCTTGAGGCGGACCTCGCCCTCGCCAGGTTCTTCGAGCTGTTCGTCGTGAACTTCCAGGACCTCGGGGCCTCCGTGACTGGCGAACCGAACGATGCGGGGCATGCGGCTGACCTTTCCCTGTGTTGAGCCTGTGCTGGCTTCGCGCTTGCGGCCCCGATCATAGGGCTAGCCGTGAATTCTGGCCACGGCCGCAGGATTGCTGTCGGTCCTCGAGCCGCCCGATTTTCCGGGACGTGGTACGCACGCTCTGGCAAAGCTTGGACGGAGAGCATCCGAGGCAGGGGGACTGGGTCTGACACGCCAATTTCACGCCTAGACATGACGTGTGGACATATGCACAACTCAATTGCCATGTAAATCGTCACTCACGGCACGAACGTCTGCAACAGACATATGCGATTTAGTCATATATATCCCTAAAACGATGTGTATTGAGGAAAGTCTGCCCTAAGAAGTGATATAACTATACGTTATGTAAGTTACGGAATCAGGTATAACTTCTTGAAAGTTCGTTGCGTCCCTTCGATTATGCTTGTATCACCTAAGTTATGCCCAAATCCGGCTCCTATCGGATGCCACCGACGTCCGCGTTGGTAGCCTTTGAATGCGCCGCCCGGACTGGCAGCTTCGCTGCAGCCGCCAAGGAGCTGGGCATGTCGCAGCCCGCGATCAGTCGCCATATCGCAAACCTCGAGGAGCGGAACGGCGCGAAGCTCTTCGATCGATCCCGGACCGGGGTGAGGCTGACCGAAGCCGGACGGCGCTTCCATACGGGTGTCGCTCCCGCACTCGGCATGATCACCAAGGCTGCCTCCGAGATCGCGACGGCTTCGACGGGCGAACGAGTGGTGATCGCGTGCTCCGACCCGGCGTCGCACTACCTGCTGCGGCCACGACACAACGCGCTTCGGGAAGCGCTCGGCGAGCGCGCTCAAATACAGCCCGTGATTTTCCATCGATACTCGCGAAACCTGCCGCTCGATCCGGTTGCCGATGTGGTCCTGGACTGGGAGTCCACCATCGGAGCGGAGGACCGTGTGGTGCTCTTCCGGGAGGCGGTGAGGCCGGTCTGCTCCCCCGAATTCGCCGCAACCCACGCGGATACCCTGGAGGGACCCGTCAGCGGCTGGGACGGACTGACCTTTCTCGAACCGGGCGGCACCGGCGGGAGTTGGGCGTCCTGGAAAGATTGGTTTCAAGCGTGTGGGCACCCTGAGCCTGCATCTCGTTTCATGAGCTTTGACAACTACGTCTATTCGCTGGAGGCGGCCGTCGAGGGGCAGGGCATCGCACTCGGCTGGAGGAACTTCGTCGATCGGCATCTTGAAACCGGCGCCCTGGTTGCGCTCGGCGATGGCTATGTCGAAAGCGACAACCACTTTTGCGGTGCGCTCACCGAACAGGGACGCGTCAGACCCATCGCACGAATGTGCCTCTCGTTTCTCGAGCGGAGCGCGTTTCTCCACGAGGACGCCTAGCCCGCACTTCTCACCAGGGTCATGGTCTGCGCGGCGCTGTCCGGCCGACAGGGTAGGAAAGCTGTGCAGCGCGTCGCGCGTTCCACGCGCGCGGGAGCGCACGATGCGCGCCTCAACCGTATTCCCTGATACGCTTTTCGGCCCGCTCCTGGCGGATCGAACGCCTGGGCGCGACGCAGGCCGTGACCGTGGTGAGAAGTGCGGGCTAGATAGCGCCGCAGCGCGATGCGCTGCCCTTGCCCTTTGCTCCTGCGAGACTGCGCCGCCGGATTCTCTTCAAGTCGACGACGTGCGATGCACCGTGTGCCTCGCGCACGCCTGGCGCCAGACGCATCGACCCCATTGATTTGTGTAGGATACTCCCTTGGCAAAAGCGCATGCCTTGTGGGCATGATGGCAATATTTTGCATTCGACATCTGCCTATCTTGTGCCCGTTATCATGGAAGTTTCGTTAACAATATCTGACATTCTCTGCCGTACATTATTCTGCAAGGGTAATTCTGGAAGTTGACAGATAAGGGTCAATTTATCTTCCCCACTCCCCGATCGCCATTCGGATTATGCGTATGACATAAGCAGGTTAGGTCAGAACAGGCAGATCTGATATGTCGTATTACCAGGGAATTATGCCCATCGACTGACTGGTACAAGCGGTGCAAATAGAAGAGAATAGCTGCCACTACTCTTCTGTACACCTCATCATAAGTCGCTGCACTCGGCGGAATATTCATAAGAACTTCTTATTGGGAGAGTTAGAAATCCTTGCTGGACCATACGCCCCGGTATTGCCACATCCATACGTGAAGTGTGTGCAGTTAATTCTTGAAAGGCCGGGGCCGCAGATGTTCGAGAAACGAAACGACCTGATCAAATTCCTCGCCGTTGCGGAGACCGGCGCCATCCTCTCCGCCGCCGACAAGCTCGGCATCACGCAACCTGCCCTCTCGCGCGTCGTAGCGCGGCTCGAGCGCCAGTTCGGAGGCCGGCTCTTCGACCGTATGTCCACGGGCGTTCGGCTCACGCCGCTCGGCGCCGTCGTCGCGGATCTGGCACGCCATATCCTCTACGAAATCGAGGCTGCCGAAGAGAAGATCACCGCGACGCTCGCGGGCCGCACCGGCAGCCTGAGGGTTACGGCCGGCCCCATGTGGATGCGGGCTGTGCTTCCCGATGCCATAGCCAAGTTCCACGAGACCTGCCCCGGTGTGGAGATCAAGCTGAAGACAACGCCCTTGACCGAAGGCATCCGCCTGCTCACCAGCGGCGATAACGACATTCACTGCGGCGGCATCAACAGCAACGAACCCTTGCCGCAGTTCCTCAAGAGCGAACGCTTCCTCGACATGACCTGGGGCATCGTCGCTCACAAGGACCATCCGCTCCATACCGGAAGGGTGAGCGATGACGCGCTCACCCAGTACCCGTGGATCGACTTCGACGCACCCATGCGGGCGGATGCCGCCAACGGGCGGCCTTCGCTGGCCGGAGTCCTCGACCAGCTCTATGACAGGACGGGCAAGCGGGTGAAGACCGTCACGCGCGCCGGTTCCGCCGGCCTCTTCCTGATGACGGCAGGCCCCTACCTCTCCTGGCTGTCGCTGACCTTCCTGGAGCGCCTTCCCGAACATCCGCTCAAGCCCTTGCCGGTGGCATTCGGCACGTATCGTCACCGAACCGGGATGGTGTCGCGGCGCTCCTCCGACGACCTGTCGCCCTTCGGGCGCTTCCGGGGAATCGTGCGGGACATTGCGTCGTCGCGAAACACCTGAGGCCCGGCCTCGCTAGAGCGTATCCGTTTCACACGGAAACGCTCTGGTTCTTTATCGCTCACGGCAGCCGGCCTGTGGCCGGCGCCTCCGCGAGGGCGCCGCAAAGCGGCGGGCCGCGGTCGCGGCCTGTCGCGCGTCCGTCAAAGACGGACACGCTCTATGTATCTCCCGTCCCGCCGTCGTCCCTCGGGGTGAGCACGAGCGAGGCGGAGTTCAGGCAGTAGCGTAAACCCGTGGGCGCCGGCCCGTCGGGGAAGACGTGGCCCAGATGGGCGTCGCATCGGCTGCACACGACCTCGGTCCGGCGCATGCCGTAGCTCATGTCCTCCACCGTGCCGACGCTCGCGGCATCGACCGGCCTCGAGAAGCTCGGCCAGCCGGTACCGGAATCGAACTTGTCGCCGGAGTTGAAGAGGGCGGCACCGCAGCAGACGCAGGCATACTCTCCCGGCGTCTTCTCGTCGCAGTAGGCGCCCGTGAAGGGCCGCTCGGTGCCCCCCTTCCGGGCCACGTAGTACTGCTCCTCGCTCAGCGCCGCGCGCCATTCCGCATCCGTCTTCACCACCTTGTCCGCCATGATGCCTCCTCGGCATTGCAATGCCTCGCCCCGCTCCTTCGATTGCCGGGCTCGCCGTGTATATATAGCGTCGGGCGGCGCGGGCGGGCGGCAAATTGTGGAGAGCCGTCCCTAGATCGCTTGCCGGCAAGCGAAGGAGGCTCCCATGGCACGGCCCGCACCTGCGGCGGTCAACACCATTGCGCTGCTCGGCACCGGCACCATCGGGGCGAGCTGGGCGACGTACTTTCTGGCGCGGGGCTTCTCGGTCACGGCCTGGGACCCCGCTCCCGATACCGCCGCGCGTCTCCGTGCCTTCATCGACGCGGCCTGGCCCGCGATGGAGCGGCAGGGCGTCGGTGCCGCCGCCGATCCCGCGCGGGTGCGCGTGGTGGACGAGCCGGAGCAGGCGGTCGAAGGCGCGGTCTTCGTGCAGGAGAACGCGCCGGAGGTGCGGGAGCTCAAGCGCGAGCTTTACGGGCGTATCGACCCCGTGTTGCCGGCGGACGCCGTGCTCGCGTCGAGCTCCTCGGGGCTCCTGATCAGCGAGCTCCAGGAGGGCCTGCGCAACGCCGCACGCTTCGTCGTCGGCCACCCCTTCAACCCGCCCCATCTCGTCCCCTTGGTGGAGGTGGTGGGCGGGCGCGACACCGACCCGGCCACGGTCGACTGGGTGCTCGACTTCTACAATGCCCACGGCAAGCACGCGATCCGGGTGGAACGCGAGGTGCCTGGCCATATCGCCAACAGGCTGCAGGCGGCGCTCGTGCGCGAGGCCTTTCACCTCTTCCTTTCCGGCGTGGCCAGCGCCGCCGACATCGACGCGGCCGTTGCCCAGGGCCCGGGGCTCCGCTGGGCCTTCATGGGGCCCTTCCTCTCCATGCACCTGGCCGGCGGCGAGGGCGGCATGCGCGGCGCGCTCAACCACTTCGGACCGGGGCTGGCAGACTGGTGGGCCGATTCCGGCACACCCCGCCTGGATGAGGGCGCGATCGAGGCCATGGGCCGCGCCGTGGACGACATGCTGGACGGCCAGTCGATCCCGGCGCTCGCGGCCGAGCGCGATGCGCGGCTGCTCGCCCTACTGGCGGCGCTGGAGGCATCTGCGCCACCGGCCGACGGGGGCTAGCGCGTCTATTATGAAGTCTTGATAACGTCCATTTGTCGTTCGGCGGTATCCAGCGTGCGCAGACCAGAGCGCGAAGAAGGAGAGAGACATGGCGATCGACGTTGCGAAGGTGGAGATCAAGTCGGTCTCGGACGCCTCCGGCCTGGAGGAGCTGATCGCATCGGGCCGCATGGCGGCGAATGAGGTCGTGGCCGTGATCGGCAAGACCGAGGGCAACGGCGGGGTCAACGACTTCACCCGCATCCTGTCGGACTCCGCCTTTCGCGGGGTCCTGCTCAAGCATGGCACGCGCGGCGAAGAGGAGATCGGCGAAATCCCCATGGTCTGGTCGGGCGGCTGCGACGGCGTGCTCACGCCGCACGCGACCGTTTTCGCCAGCAACGATGAGACGGGGCCCGAGGACTCGGCACGCCTCGCCATGGGTACCGCCATGAGCGCGCCGATCCTGCCCGAGGATATCGGTCGGCCCGCGATGGTGGAAAAGATCGCGGAGGGAGTCCGCGCGGCGATGGCCGACGCAGGGATCAGCGACCCGGCCGACGTCCACTATGTCCAGACCAAGACGCCGCTGCTGACCATCGACACGGTGCGGGAGGCGCACGCGCGCGGCGAGACCGCGGCCTGCGAGGTGCATGAATCGATGGGGGTCTCCAACGGCACCACCGGGCTCGGCATCGCCGTCGCTCTCGGCGAGGTGAGCATGCCCGGGGCGGACGACATCTGCCGCAATCTGGATCTACACTCCTCGGTCGCCTCGTGCTCGTCCGGCGTGGAGCTCGACCGCGGCCAGATCGTGCTCTTCGGCAACGCGCCGGGCGCCGGCGGTCGCTTTCGCATCGGCCACGGCGTGATGCGTGACGCGCTCGACATCGACGGCATCTACGACGGCATCCGCAATGCCGGCCTCGACCTGCCGGAGCGCCCGCGCGCCGCCGACCTGGGCGACAGGCTGGTGAACTGCTTCATCAAGTGCGAGGCCGACCGCACCGCCCGCCTGCGCGGGCGCCGCCAGATCATGCTGGACGATTCCGACGTTCACCATCACCGCCATTCCAAGGGCGCCGTGGGCGGCGTCGCGGCAGCGGCGATCGGCGATCCCGCGGTGTTCGTCTCGGTCGATGCGATGCACCAGGGGCCGCAGGGCGGCGGCCCGGTGGTGGCGATCGTCGACGTGGGCTAACTCGGCATCGCATTCTCGCCCCGCTTCGCAGCCCAGAGAGCGAATCGCGCCAAGCCCATCGGACACATGGGATTTCCGGCAGCCGGCCAGCGGGACGCTGGCGCCCGCGACCGGCATCGGCCATCATCGCGCCGCCCGGCAGCGCGGCAAGGAGAGGAGCATGATCACGAAGGGCATCGAGCAGCTGGTGGCCGAAGCGGAGGCCGAGATCGAGACCCTCTCGGCCGAAGACGCCATCGCGCTGAAGGACGACGAGGGCGTCGAGCTCGTCGATATCCGCGACATTCGGGAGCTGTGGCGGGAAGGCGCCGTCCCCGGCGCGCGTCACGTGCCGCGCGGCATGGTCGAGTTCTGGATCGATCCCGAGAGCCCCTACCACAAGCCCTTCTTCGCGAGCGGCAAGAAGTTCGTCTTCTTCTGCGCCGGCGGCATGCGCTCCGCGCTGGCCACGCAGGCGGCCCAGAACATGGGGCTCGGCCCGGTCGCCCACATCGCCGGCGGTTTCGGCGCCTGGAAGGAGGCAGGCGGCCCGACCGAGGAGAAGCCGCGTCCCTAGCAGTCTGTCGGACTTTGGGGTGATGTTCAGTTAGCATCCGGTTATGAGCAAGTTTGTGGACTGCGGGCGGGACCAGGCGTTTCTGCTTCCGCCCGATCTTCGGGACTGGATTCCGGAGGATGATCTGGCGCACTTCGTGATCGAGGCGGTCGAGCGGGTCGACATGAGCGCCTTCAAGGTGAACCGTCGCGGCACCGGCTCGGCGCAGTATCACCCCCGGATGATGCTGGCGCTGTTGATCTACTGCTATGCCAACGGGATCTTTTCGAGCCGTCGGATCGAGCGCGCGACCCGTCGCGACATCGGGGTGCGCTTCGTGGCCGCCAACAGCCATCCCGATCATGACACGATCGCGACCTTCCGACGCGACAACCTGGCGGCGGTGGGCGAGAGCTTTCTTCAGGTTCTGCTTCTGGCCAAGGAGTTGAAGCTGGTGAAGCTGGGGGTGATGAGCGTGGACGGCAGCAAGTTCGCGGCCAATGCGAGCAAGCATCGCTCGGTCAGGTATGACCGGGCGGGTGAGCTGATCGAAGAGTTGCGTCTGGAGATCGCCGCTCTGATGGAGCGTGCCGAGGCGGCGGACGATGGTGCTGGCGAGGACCCGCAGGCGCTGCCCAGGGAGATCGCGCGGCGGGAGGCTTTGTGCGCGCGCTTGGACGCGGCGCGTCGGCGTCTCGAGGCCCGGGCCAGGGCGCGCGCGGAGGCGGAGCGGGCGGCCTACGAGGCCAAGGTAGCGGCACGCGCCGGGCGCAAGGGCCGGGCCAAGGGCAAGCGGCCGAAGCCGCCTGAGGGGACGCCGCGCGGGGACGAGCAGAGCAACCTGAGCGACCCGGACAGCCGGCTGATGCGCAAGAGCAAGAGGCACGAGTTCCGCCAAGCCTACAATGCCCAGGCGGTTGTGGATGCCGGGGGCTCTCAGCTGATCGTGGGCGCCCGGGTCAGCACCTGCGCCAGCGACCGCAACGAGTTGGTAGCAGATATCGAGGCGATCGCGGCCGGACTGGGCCGGCCCGAGACGGTACTGGCGGACAACGGCTATGCCAACGGTGCGGCGGTAGCGGCGCTCGAAGCGAGCGGCATCGAGGCCCTGGTGGCGACGGCTGCGCAGCGCCGGCGGCGGCGCCACGACTTCCGCCCGAGCGGGGCCGGGACGGCGGTGAAGGAAGCCAAGGCCGACTGGCTCTGGGAGATGGCGACCAAGCTCGATAGCGAAGAGGGCCGGGCGCTGTACAGGCTGCGTCAACAAACCGTCGAGCCGGTGTTCGGCGTCATCAAGGCGGTGCTCGGTTTCACCGGCTTCTCGCTGCGCGGCCTCGACAAGGTGGCCGGCGAGTGGACCCTGGTGGCGCTGGCCTACAACTGCAAGCGCCTGCACAAGCTCACGCTGTCGATGGCGTCGTGACGGCGTTCCTGGCCCGACATCTCGATGCCAATGCGTCGACACGGCCCACCAGTGCCGGAAATCAACGTTTCAGCGATCGCCTCAAACCCGTCCTCGCCGTCTCATCCAATCCCGACCGTGCCGCCCGCAGACAAAGGTCAAATCACCAAAAACCGACCCCAAAGTCCGACAGACTGCTAACCCGCATTTCTCACCATGGTCGCGGCCTGCGCCCCGCGCAGGGTGCGAGACAGGACTTATAAATTCTTGGCGGGATTAAGCGGGACAAGTGGGGTGTCGCGCACGCGCGCAGCGTCGTGCGCGCGGCATATGGTATTTCGCACGCGCGCAGCGTCGTGCGCGCGGCATAGGGTATTTCGCACGCGACACGGTGTCGCGCGCACCTGGACCTCGCTCGCCCCCGATATTGACCCGCTCCTGTTATTCACGGCCCGATCGTCGCGCTGGCGCCCCGGCGTGGGCACCGCACCATGGTCCCGAGAACGGGGAGGGGTGGGAGGGGCAGCGTCCTCCCGGTCCTCCAGGCCGGTCAGGGCCGCTCGGACCATGACCAGACATGAGGGATAAGCCCCCGCCGCTCGGCCCGCCGCGCTGGGCCGGGCCCTTCGCACCGCTGCTCGCCGCCTATTACGCCCTGCCGCCGCCGGCGCGCGGCATGCTGCTGCTGCTGGGCGCCACCGTCGGCTTCGCGTCGATGCACGCGGTGATCCGCATCGCATCGAGCGAGCAGCACCCCTTCGAGGTCGCGTTCTTTCGTAATTTCTTCGGCCTGCTCTTCATCGCACCCTTCCTGCTGCGCCACGGCTTCGGCGCGCTGCGCACGCAGAAGCTGCCGCTTCATGCCGCACGCGGTGCGGTCCACGTTTCGGCCATGATGATGTTCTTCTATGCGGTGCCGATCACGCCGCTCGGCACCATCGCGGCGCTGAGCTTCACGGCGCCGCTCTTCGTCACCCTGGCCGCGGTGCTGCTGCTGGGAGAGGCGGTGCGCATCCGGCGAATCGTCGCACTCATCGCGGGCTTCGCCGGGGCCCTCATCATCATCCGTCCCGGCATGGCGTCGCTCGACCCCGGCTCGCTTCTGGTGCTTGGCTCGTCTGCCGTCTGGGCCTGCGCGATGATCCTGATCAAGCTGCTGTCGCGCACGGAATCGAGCCTGACCATGACCGCCTACATGGCGGTCTTCCTCACGCCGCTCTCTTCCATCGCGGCGGCCTTCGTCTGGCAATGGCCGAGCCTCGAAGACCTCGGCTGGTTCGCGCTGATGGGAAGCTTCGGCACCCTCGCCCATCTCTGCCTGGCCCAGGCCTTCCGCGAGGCGGACGCGACGGTCGTGCTCCCGGTCGACTTCCTCCGCCTGATCTGGTCGTCGCTCTACGGCTATCTGTTCTTCAACGAGGTGCCGGTGCTCTACGTCTGGATCGGCGGCATCGTCATCTTCGTGAGCACGCTCTACCTCGCCTATCGCGAGGCCAAGGTGGCGCGAGAGACCATCGCCGCCAAGGCCGGCGCGCCGCCGCCGAGCTGAGTCCGCACCCGGGGCCGGCAGATGAAGCGCCGTGCCTTATGGAAAGTCACCTCTTCAGAGCCGTCCACCAATCGTGAGGGTATGGGCTGTGATCCTTCCGTGACTGCCCAGATCGCCGGAGGCGAGGTATCGATAGCCAATGTGCATGCTGCCTCGATTGATCCCTAGACCGAGCTGATATGCCGTACCCGTGTCGGAGGCGTCGCCGGAGGAATCGAGCGTGATACCGACGACGTTTTGCTGGTCGTAGCCGGTTGATGCGATCAACACGCCAGCTCCGCCACCAAAGTAGAGATCCCAGCTCGCATCGATCTTTGTATCGAACCAACCGTTAAGGAGCAGTCCATAGGTGACGACGTTGCCCGACACGGCGGAGCCGAGGCCGAATGGCCCGCGCCCGTATGCCTCAGCGGTGGCGATGTCGAACAGGAGTTCCCCCTCGAGTCGAATGTTCTCGGCGACCCTGTAGCCGGCCACCGCGCTTAGCCGAACCGCCGCATCGCCATAGCTGGGCGAGCCGACGACTGAACAGTGTACGGCGTCGCAGACGCGAATCTGCGATGGTCTGCCGGTTACCTCCAGATCGGTGACCCCGATGTCACCGCCATAATACCAAGAATCATCAGTGGTCTGGGCCATGGTGCCCGTCGCCGCCGAAGCCAGGATCATAAAGCTCAATAGGGAAGGTAGATGGCGAATCATTTGTTTTTTCTCTCCAACAAAGTCAGTTCGTGCGAACAATTCTTATAGCTGGATAGACTGCCTGTCGAGTGTCTCTACCATGCCCTGGGTGCATGGCAGATCGTGCCGGCGAGGCCGGGTGAGTCTCCGGGTGGGTGCCGGCGCGTCGGGCAAGCGGTGCCTGAGCCATGCGAGACAACCGGCGTCGATGCGGGCTAGGCGTGATCCCACGGCCGCCGAGCTGACGCCGCCCGGATTGCCGAGCGATCGGCGGCCCCGCTATGCTGGCCTCATCCGTGGGCTTCACCGCTGGAGAAGGTTCGATGCAACTCGGTCTCTTCACCATGCCGCTGCACCCGCCGGGCGCGAACTTCACCGCGACGCTCAAGGCGGACCTGGATCAGATCATCAAGCTCGACGAGCTGGGCTATTCCGAGGTCTGGATCGGCGAGCACTTCACGTGCGAGTGGGAGAACATCCCCGCACCGGACCTGCTCATCGCGCAGGCGCTCCCGCTGACGAAGCAGATCAGGCTCGGCACCGGCGTGAGCTGCATTCCGAACCACGACCCCTTCGTCCTCGCCCACCGCATCGCTCAGCTGGATCACATGGCGGAAGGCCGCTTCAACTGGGGCGTCGGCATCGGCAGCTTCCCCGGCGACATGATGGTCTTCGGTTACTGGGGCGAGAACGCGACCATCAACAACGCGAGCTACACGCGTGCGGCGCTCGACACGATCCTCAAGCTCTGGACCGACCCCGAGCCCGGCGTCTACGAGAGCGACGGCTTTCGCTTCACTGTCCCCGAGACGATCACCGACTACGGGCTCAGGTTGCACGTCCGCCCCTATCAGAAGCCCCATCCGCCGATCGGAGTCGCCGGCGTCTCTGCGCGCTCGGGCACGCTAAAGATGGGTGCGGCCAAGGGCTATATGCCGATGTCCATCAACATCGTGCCCCCGGTGCTGCTCAAGACCCATTGGGACGCGATCGAGGAGGGCGCGCAGGCAGCCGGCCGTGCTCCCGACCCCGGCGCGTGGCGCGTCGCCCGCGAGGTCGTGGTGGCGGAGACCAGCGCCAAGGCCCGAAAGCTGGCGATCGAAGGGGTCCTCGCCCGCGATTTTCGCGACTATTTCTTCCGCCTCCTGCCCAAGGTGGGCATGCTGCCGTTGCTGAAGAACGATCCGGACATGGCCGACAGCGACGTGACCATCGAGTACATGGTGGACAACGTCTTCATCGTCGGCAGCGTCGACGAGGTGGCGCAGAAGCTGAACGACCTGCGCGGCGAGATCGGCCCCTTCGGAACCCTGCTCGCCATGGGCCACGACTGGGAGCCCTACGAGGACTGGTACCAGTCCATGGCGCTGCTCAAGAACGAGGTGCTGCCCAAGGTCGCCTAGCAGCGAGACGGAGCGCCGTCCCCTTGTACTAAAGGGCGTGCCGGCTCGCCTCGACGAAGGGGGCGATGTCCGCTTCCGGGCGGGCGCCGTAGTGGCCGAGGATCTCGCCGGCGGTCAGCGCCGCAAGCCGCCCGCAGCGGGCGAGATCGAAGCCGCGCGCCAAGCCTGAGAGGAAGCCAGCGGCGTAGAGGTCGCCCGCCCCGGTGGTATCCACGACCCGGCCGACCGGCGCGGCCTCGATGGCGTGGACCGCCCCCTCGCCCGCGACCACCGAGCCCTTGGCGCTTCGAGTAAGCGCGGCGACGGCACAGTCCGACCGCGCCGCAGCGAGCGCCGCGTCGAAGTCGCCCACCTCGTAAAGCGACATCGCCTCGTCCTCGTTCGCGAAGAGGACATCGATGTGGTTCGCCACCAGATCGCGCAGCTCCGCCCGGTGGCGGTCGACGCAGAAGGAGTCGGAGAGCGAGAGGCAGACCCGCCCGCCTGCGGCATGGGCGATCCCGAGCGCCTTGCGGAAGGCATCCTTGGCTGCCGGCGGGTCCCAGAGATAGCCCTCCATGTAGAGGAGCCGCGCCCGGGCGATGAAGTCCGGGTCGATGTCGGCAGGCCCGAGCTCGACGCAGGCGCCGAGATAGGTCGTCATCGTGCGCTGGGCGTCCGGCGTCACGAAGACGAGGCAGCGCGCGGTCGCGGCACCGTCCGCAGCCGCCGGGGTGGGAAAGCTGACACCCGCGGCCTCGATATCGCGGCGAAACACCGCACCCGCCGCGTCGTCCCGCACCTTGCCGACGTAACCGGCGGCACCGCCGAGCCGCGCCACACCCACCATGGTATTGGCGGCCGAGCCGCCGCAGACCTCCACCGCTGCCCCCATGCGCGCACGAAGCGCATCGGCGCGCGCGCCGTCGATCAGGGTCATCGAACCCTTCGGCAGGCCCTCCCTGGCGAGCAGCGAGTCATCGGCCTCGGCGACGGCATCCACGATGGCGTTGCCGATCCCGACGACATCCAGCGACCCCATCCGCGTTTCCTCCCGGAATTGTTGCCGCCGGCGCGGCGGCGGCGGGACTATAGGGCGCAGGCCACCGGCGGCAAAGCCGGCGCCACAACACGCTCATGCCCGTCGCTTTCTCCGTCTGGCGCCTCCCTGTATCCTCGCGCGGCTTCAGCGGAGGAGGGTTATGGCGAGTTCGATCGAGGCGCGAAAGACCAGACGCCGGTTGTGGGCCGGCGCGGACCCCGCACAGCGGGGAGACCTGGCGAACCGCGCCTATACCGGCGGCGATGCGTTGGTCGCGACCCTTCTCGACCACGGCGTGGATACCGCGTTCGGCGTGCCGGGCGAGAGCTACCTCGCCGTGCTGGAAGCGCTGCGGGCGGCGCAGGATCGGCTCCGCTTCGTCATCACGCGCCACGAATCCGGTGCCACCTTCGCCGCCTGCGCCTACGCCCGTCTCGCGCGCAAGCCGGGCGTCGCCTTCGTGACCCGCGGGCCCGGCGCCACCAATGCCTCCATCGGCATCCACACCGCACGCCAGGATTCGGTGCCCCTTGTGGTCTTCATCGGCCAGGTTCCGTCGGATCAGCGCGGCCGCGAGTCCTTTCAGGAGATCGACTACCACCGCATGCTGGGACCCATGACCAAGGCGGTGTTCGAGCCCCACACGCCGCACGAGGTTGCGGCGGCGGCGGCGGAAGCCCTCGCCATTGCCACGAAGGGCAGGCCGGGGCCGGTCGCGGTGGCGCTGCCGGAGGACGTGACCGAAGGCGAGACCAACGACGCACAGGTGCCTGAGCCCCGCCCGCGCCGCGCCATTCCGGCCGCACCCGACGACATCCGCGCCATCGCCGAGCGGATCGCGCAGGCCGAGCGTCCCGTCGTGGTCGCGGGCGAGATGGTGGGTTTCGAGGGCGCCAACGAGGCGCTCGCCACCTTCGCCGAGACCTATGGCGTGGGCGTGCTCAGCTCCTTCCGCCAGCAGGGGGTGGTGCCCTGCGCGCACCCCGCCTATCTGGGGACGCTCGGCCTCGCGCTCCCGCCCTATCAGGAGGACCTGCTGGCCGAGGCGGACCTCCTGCTCGCGCTCGGCACCCGGCTCGACCTCGCCACGACGGTCGATGACCGCGTGATCCACGAGGCCCGCTTCGTGGTCCACGTCTATCCGGATGCGGACGCGCTCGCCGCCGCCGGGGCCGGCCTTCAGGTCCGCGCCGATGTGGGGCCGCTTCTGGACGGCCTCGTCGCCGCAGCGCCGGAGGCTCCGCCTGCCCCCCGCAGCGCCTGGCGCGCGGCGCAGCGCGCGGCGTTCGACCGGTTCCGGCAGGGGTCCGCCGGGCCGGCGCTCGGTTCGGTCGATCTCGCCTCGGTGGTGCAGACGCTCGCCGCGCAGGTGCCGCAGGACGCCACCATCGTCAACGACGCCGGCAACTTCTCGACCTGGCTGCTGCGTCACTTCCCCTACGAGCATCCGCTGGCCCAGGCCGCGCCGTCTGTGGGCGCGATGGGCTACGGCGTGCCCGGCGCGATCGGCGCCCAGCTCGCGAGGCCCGGCAAGCGGGTCGTGGCGCTCGCCGGCGATGGCGGCTTCGGCATGACCGGGCAGGAGCTGATCACCGCGGTCGGCAACCGCCTGCCCATCGTCGTGCTGGTCTGCGACAACGGCGTCTACGGCACCATCGCCATGCACCAGTACAACCGCTACGGCGCCGATGCGACCTACGGCGTTGCCCTCAACAGCCCCGACTTCGCGGCCGCCGCGCGCGCCTGGGGCGCCGATGCCTGGACGGTCGAGACCACCGAGGCCTTCGCGCCGGCCCTGGAAGGGGCGCTTGCGGCGGACGGCCCCGCGCTGATCCACCTCAAGACCGACATACGCGACCTCGCGGCCTCGGGCGCCAAGATGCAGTGACCATGGCCGCCGGCGACGACGAGACGGACGACACGGCGGAGGCCGGCGAGGAAGGCCCGGCGCCGGAGGAAGCGCCGGTCGAAGCCCATGTTCTAAGCTCCATCTCCCAGGTGGACGCGGCCGCCTGGGATCGCTGCGCCGGCCCCGACAACCCCTTCGTCCGCCACGCTTTTCTCGC
This sequence comes from Alphaproteobacteria bacterium, assembly GCA_965207055.1. Classification (GTDB taxonomy): domain Bacteria; phylum Pseudomonadota; class Alphaproteobacteria; order UBA828; family UBA828; genus WTGU01. Next base: position 1,338,209 of record CBDBLP010000003.1, read on the forward strand.
CGTGCTGGAAGAGAGCGGCTCGAGCACGACGGAGACCGGCTGGCACCCCCGGCACATCGTCCTCAAGACCCCGCAAGGGGACGTCCTCGGCGCCCTGCCGATGTATCTCAAGAACCACTCCTACGGCGAATACGTCTTCGACCACGGCTGGGCGGACGCGTTCGCGCGGGCGGGCGGCCGCTACTACCCCAAGCTCCAGGTCTCGGTCCCCTTCACGCCGGTGACCGGGCCGCGCCTGCTGGCGCCGCCGGGGCCCGGCGCGGAAGCGGTGCGGACGGCGCTGCTCTCCACTTGCGTCGGCATCTGCGACCAGATCGGCGTCTCCTCAGTGCATATCACCTTCCCCACCGAGGACGAGTTCGACCTGATGGGTGACGCCGGGCTCCTGCAACGCACCGGCATCCAGTTTCACTGGCTCAACGAGGGCTACGAGAGCTTTGACGATTTCCTTGCAAGCCTCGCCTCGCGCAAGCGCAAGCAGATCCGCAAGGAGCGGCAGGCCGTCGCCGACGCCGGCCTCACGATCACGGCCCTGGCGGGGGGCGAGATCGAGGAGCGCCACTGGGACGCCTTCTTCGACTTCTACCAGGCGACCGGCAGCCGCAAGTGGGGGGTGCCTTACCTCACGCGCGAGTTCTTCAGCCTGCTGGGCGAGCGGATGGCCGATGCGGTGGTGCTGATCATGGTCGAGCGGGAGGGCCGGCCCATCGCAGGCGCGCTCAACCTGGCAGGCTCGGATGCGCTCTATGGCCGCAACTGGGGCTGTGTCGAGGAGCACCGCTTCCTGCACTTCGAGGCCTGCTACTACCGCGCCATCGACTACGCCATCGCCCACGGGCTGAAGCGCGTCGAGGCCGGCGCCCAGGGTCCGCACAAGCTCGCGCGGGGCTACCTGCCGGTGCCCACCTATTCCGCGCACTGGGTCGCCAACGAGGGCCTGCGCGATGCGGTCGCCCACTACCTCGACCACGAGACCCGGGAGATCGACCGCGAAATTTCCGTGCTGGAGCGGCACGGACCCTTCCGCCAAGGCGACGACGCGGCGTGAGCGGGAGACGCACCCGCAGGCGGCTTGCAGAGCGCGCGACAGCGCCCCAAGATCGCCCCCACACCAACCGCTGCCCCCGAGGAGAGACCGAATGGATACGTCCAATCTCGACGCGCTGACCCGCGACGCGCTCGACTACTTCCTGTTCCCGCTCGCGAGCAAAGAAGAGATCCGCACGCAGGGTCCGATGATCTTCACCAGCGCCGAGGGGATGGAGATCACCGACGCAGGCGGCAAGACCTACCTCGACATGATGAGTTGCCACACCAGGGCAGGCTCCCTCGGCTACGGGCAGGAGCGCATCGCGCGGGCGATCTACGACCAGCTCGTGTCCCTCCACTACGCCGGCACCATCGCCAACGTCGTGGATGTCACGGTCAATCTCTCGGCCAAGATGGCGGAGCTCGCGCCGGGCTCGCTTACCTCGACGGTGTTCGCCGGCAGCGGGTCGGAAGCCAACGAGATGTCGATCAAGCTCGCCCGGCAGTATCACATCGCCAAGGGCGACAAGCCGCACGCACACAAGGTCATCTCGCGCTGGAACGCCTATCACGGCGCCACCATGGGCGCGATCGGCTGCACCGACTATCTCGGCACCCGCGCCATCACCGAGCCGGGCGTTCCCGGCTACAGCCGCGTCCCGGCGCCCAACCTCTACCGCACGCCCTTCGGCATGGACCCCTCCGAGGTCTGCGACTACTGCGTGGACTTCCTGGAGCAGCACATCATCCACGAGGGGCCGGAGATGGTCTCCGCCTTCATCGCCGAGCCGGTGATGCAGGGGGACGGCGTGCAGGTGCCGCCCGACGATTACTTCGCGCGCGTGCGCGAGGTCTGCGACAAGTACGACGTCATGCTGATCGGCGACGAGGTGATCACCGGCTTCGGCCGCTGCGGCTACTGGTTCGCGCTGGAGCACTGGGGCATCGAGTGCGACATCATGAGCACGGCGAAGGCGATCACCGCCGGCTACTTCCCGCTCGGCGCGTCGACGGTGAGCCGCAAGGTGGCGGACACGCTGCCGGCCTTCAACCACATCCAGACCTACAACGGCCACCCCGGCGCCTGCGCTGCGGCCATGGCCACCATCGACATCCTGGAAAGCGATAACCTGATCGAACGCGGGCGGGAGACCGGCGCCTACTTCCTCGACGCGCTGCAGCGGCTCCGCGACCTCCCCATCGTCGGCGACCTGCGCGGGCTCGGCATGTGGACCTGCATCGACTTCACCGTCGACAAGGAGACCAAGGCGCCCTTTACCGACGACACGATCAAGGCGATCACGCGGCGCATGGCCGATCTCGGCGTACTCGGCGGCGAGGAGGGCACGGCCATCGAGTTCGGCCCGGCGCTCGTCGCCTCCCGCGCGGACGTCGACCGCTGCGTCGATGTGGCGGAGCAGGCGATCCGCGAGGTGATGGCGGACCGGAACCTGGGCTAGGCGCCACCTGGCACGGCTTCCTCACGGGGGTCACGGCCAGCGCTGAGGAGAAGACGCCCACCTCTGCCCGCCGCCCCGTCTTCGGAGGCCGCCCTTGCCGATTCTGACCACCTGTATCGGCTCCTATCCCAAGCCGCCCTACGTGCCGCGCATGGACTGGATGCACGGGGGTCTCGAGGTCGGCGAGGTCGAGGGCGAGGCTCTATCGCCGGAGGAGCGGCAGGCCGCGTTCGACCACGCGACATGGGAGGTCGTCGCCGAGCAGGCCGCGATCGGGATCGACATTCCGACGGACGGCGAGGTGCGCCGCGCCAACTACATCCACTACCACTGCAGCCATCTGGAGGGCTTCGAGCCCGATAGGTTGACGCTCTGCACCATGCGGGGCGGCGCCTGGACGGCCGAGGTCCCCACCTTCACGGGCAAGGTCGCGGCGCGCGAGCCCTTCCTGGTGCGCGACTGGGAGGTCGCGCAGGCGGCGACGGAGAAGCCGGTCAAGATCACCGTGCCCGGTCCGCTCACCATCGCGGACTCGACCGCCAATACCTTCTATGCCGATCGCCGCTCCTGGTGCGCCGATCTGGCCGACGCGCTCAACGTGGAGATCAGGCGCCTGGCCGACGCAGGCTGCCGCCACATCCAGGTCGACGAGCCGCTCTTCGCGCGCCTGCCGGACGAGGCGCTCGACTTCGGGGTCGAGAACCTGGAGCGCTGCTTTCACGGCGTGCCCGGCGGCGTGACCCGCACCATGCACATGTGCTGCGGCTATCCCGACAAGCTGGACGAGACCGACTACGTGAAGGCCGACCCGGAGGTCTACCGGCGGCTCGCGAGCGCGGTGGAGGACAGCATCGTCGACGCGGTCTCCATCGAGGACGCGCACCGGCACAACGATCTTTCCCTGCTCGAGACCTTCTCCCGCACCACGGTCATCCTGGGCGTGGTCGAGATCGCCTCCAGCCGGGTCGAGACGGTTGACGAGATCGCAGCCCGCCTGCGCGCGGCGCTCGACCACGTCGACGCCGATCGGCTGATCGCCGCGCCCGATTGCGGGCTCATCATGCTGGGCGCCGAACTCGCGAAAGCCAAGCTCGGCCGTCTCGTCGAGGCCGCGCGCGCGGTCAGTCCAGGATCACGCCGGGGTTGAGAATGCCCTTGGGGTCGAGGGTGCGCTTGAGCGTGCGCATCAGGGCGATCTCTTCGGCCGTGCGGGCGAGCGGCAGGTACGCGCGCTTCATCACGCCGATGCCGTGCTCGGCACTGATGCTGCCCTGGCGCGAGTGCACGGCGGCGTAGATCGCGTCGGCCAGCGCGGGCTCCATAGCGAGAAAGTCGTCGTCGGCGAGCCCCGGCTCCTGCGCCATGTTGACGTGGACGTTGCCGTCGCCGAGATGGCCGAAGAGCACCACCCGCACGCCCGCGAACCCCTCGGCCAGCGCCTCCATCTCGCCGAGGAAGGCGGGGATCACGCCGGGCGGCACGGTCACGTCGAACTTGTGGGTGAGCCCGCGGCGGCTCACCGCCTCGGTCGGCGCCTCGCGCACGCGCCAGATCGCCCGCGCCTGCGCCTCGGAGCCCGCGACCACGGCGTCGGCGATCAACCCGTCCTCCAGCAGGCTCTCCAGCCCCGTGGCGAAGGCCTCGCCGGCAGCCTCGCCCGACGCAGATTCTTCCTCGATCACGACGAGGCTCTCGTGGTCGCCGTCGAGCGGGATGCGAAGATCCGGATCCGCCGCCCGTACATAGGCGACAGTCTTGCCGTCGATGAACTCCAGGGACGAGAGGCGGGGAAAGCGCGCCCGCGCCGCCTGCAGCAGGGCGGGCAGGAGGTCGCGACGGGCGAGCCCGGCGAGCGCGGTCTGAAACGCCTCGGGCGCCGGCTGCACCTGGAGCACGGCGCGGGTGATGACGCCCAACGTCCCCTCCGAGCCGATGAAGATCTGCTTCAGGTCGAGGCCGGTGTTGTTCTTCTTCAGGATGTTGAGGCCGCTGACGACCGTGCCGTCGGCCAGCACGACCTCGAGCCCGCGCACCTGCTCGCGCATGTGACCGTAGCGCAGCACCTTCACCCCGCCGGCGTTGGTCGCGATCATGCCCCCGATCTGGCATGACCCGCGCCCGCCGAGGTCCACCGGCATGTCGTAGCCCCGCTCGGCGAGATAGGTCTGCAGCGTCTCCAGCACGACACCGGCCTGCACCGTGACGGTCGCCGAGGCCTCGTCGAACGCCTCGATCGCATTGAGCCGCTCGACGCTCAGCACCACCTCGCCCGCGCGCGGCACGCCGCCGCCCACCATCCCGGTGTTGCCGGCCTGGGGCACCACGGGCACGTCGAGCTCGGTGCAGGCGCTCAGCACCGCCGAGACCTCCTCGGTCGTGCGCGGGCGCACCACCAGCGGCGCGTGGCCCGCGTACTTCCCGATCCAGTCCCTGGCGTAGCGGGCCGTGTCGGCGGGGTCGTCGAGATAGAGCGCCGGGTCGCCGAGCCTCGCCCGCAGCCTCTCGTGAGGTGCCGTCATCGTGCACTCCGTTCGGCAGGGATGCGGTTTTGCGGCACTATGGGGCGCAGGTCAAACGGCGAGGGCGGAGCGCGGCATATGGGCGTCAAGGTGTTGTTTCTCGACTATGACGGCGTGATCGCCGACAGCATGGGAGCCAAGGCGGAGGCTTTGGCCGATGCCTTCGCACCCTACACGCAGGATCGCGCCGGGGTCGCCGACGGCTTCAGGCGCCACGCCGGTAGCGGCCGGGAGCTCATTTTCGACCGCATCTACGAGGACCTGATCGGGGCGCCGCTCGACGAGACCACGCGCCAGCGCATCTTGCGTGTGTTTCTCGCCCGCATCGACGCCATCAACGCGGCCATCGGCCTCTTCCCCGGCGTCCACGGCTTCATCGAAGGCCAGGCGGCGAAGCGGCTCGTCGCCGTGGTGACGGGCGTGCCGCAGGAGGAGGCTCAGCGGCAGCTTGAGCGCCTGGGCCTTGCGCCCTTCCTCGCCTCGGTTCACGGGGCGACGCGCGAGACGCCGAAGCACATCCACATGGGGCGTTTCCTGGAGGCCCGCGCCATCGCGCCGGCGGACGCGCTCTTCGTGGGCGATTCCCACGCCGACATGCGCGAGGCGGCGCTGGCCGGCATCCCCTTCATCGGCATCGGCGAGGCGGCGTTCTTCGCCAAGGGCGCGCCGCTTGCCGTGCTTCCCAGCCTGCCCGACCTCGCAGCCGTGCTGGACGAGTAGGGCCGCGCGCTCAGACCGGCACCACCGCGCCCGAGCGCGGGGCGGCGAGAAAATCCAGGTCGCAGCCGCGGTCGGCCTGCTCGACATGGGCGAGATGAAGCGCGAGATAGCCGCGCTCCGCGCCTTCCGGCGGTGGCGGCGGGCGCCACGCCGCCCGGCGTGCATCGAGCGTCGCCTGCGGCACGTCCAGCGTCAGCGACCGCGCCGTCACGTCCAGCGTGATCCGATCGCCCTTCTCCACCAGCGCGAGCGGGCCGCCGATGGCGGCTTCGGGCGCCGCGTGGAGCACGATGGTGCCGAAGGCGGTGCCGCTCATGCGCGCATCCGAGAGCCGCACCATGTCGGTCACGCCTTGGCGAGCGAGCTTGCGGGGGATCGGGATGTAGCCGGCCTCGGGCATCCCCGGCGCGCCCTTGGGGCCGGCGTTGCGCAGCACCAGCACGTCCTCCGGCGTGACGTCGAGAGCGGGGTCGTCGATCCGCTCCGTGAGATCGGCCAGGGAATCGAACACGACCGCGCGGCCGCTGTGCTGGCAGAGCGCGGGCGTCGCCGCCGATTGCTTGATGATCGCACTATCCGGCGCGAGGTTGCCGCGCAGCACCGCGATGCCGCCCTCGGGGTAGATGGGGTCGCTCGGCTGGCGCACCACATCCTGGGCCCAGGGGGCGGGGGCCGCAGCGATTTCCTCGCCTAGCGTGCGCCCTGTCACCGTCATGCAGTCGAGATCGAGTTTCTGGGCCAGCGCGCGCAGCACCGGAATGAGCCCGCCGGCCTTGTTCAGGTCCTCCATGTAGTGCTGGCCCGAGGGCTTGAGATCGACCAGCACCGGGGTCTCGCGGCTGAGGCGGTCGAGGCGGCCCAGGTCGAGATCGAAGCCGCAGCGCCCGGCGACGGCGGCGAGGTGGATCACCGCGTTGGTCGAGCCGCCGACCGCGAGCAGCACCGTGAGCGCGTTGGTGAAGGCGGCGGGCGTGAGGACGCGATCCGGCGTCAGCCCTTCCGCAGCCATTGCCACGGCGCGCGCGCCGCTCTCCCGCGCGATCCGCTGGCGGTCGGCGAGCACCGCCGGGATCGCGGCGCTCCCCGGCAGCATCATGCCGAGCGCTTCCGCCGCACAGGCCATGGTGCTGGCGGTGCCCATCACCATGCAGGTGCCGGCAGAGGGCATGAGCCGGCCACCGACCTCGGCGATCTCGTCCTCATCCACGCGCCCGCCCCGATGGGCGCCCCAGTAGCGCCGGCAGTCGGTGCAGGCGCCGAGGCGCTCGCCCCGGTGGCTCCCGGTCAGCATCGGCCCCGTGACCAGCTGGATCGCAGGCACGCCCGCGCTCGCCGCCGCCATGAGCTGGGCCGGCACGGTCTTGTCGCAGCCGCCGATCAGCACCACCGCATCCAGCGGATGAGCGCGGATCATCTCCTCCGTGTCCATCGCCATCAGGTTGCGGAAGAGCATGGTCGTCGGGTTCATGAAGGGCTCGCCGAGCGAGATCGTGGGGAAGGTCAGCGGCAGCCCGCCGGCGGCCGTCACCCCGCGCTCCACCGCCTCGATCAGGGCCGGCACCGTGCCGTGGCAGCTTACGAGTCCGCTGCCTGTGTTCGCGATGCCGATGACCGGGCGGTCCAGCTCGGCCTCGGTGTAGCCCATGGACTTGGCGAAGGCCTTGCGCAGGAAGAGGGAAAAGCCGGGATCGCCGTAGTCGGTGAGCTTGCCCCGGAGCCCGGTGGGCTTATCGCTCATGCTTGTCTCCGCGGGTGGATGGGAAAAACGCCGTCCCTCACTCGGGCACGAGCCCGCAGCTCACGCCGCCGTCGATGGTGAGCGCGATACCGGTGACCCAGCGCGCCTCGTCCGAGGCGAGGTAGACGAAGCCGCCGGCGATATCCGCCGGATCGCCCACGCCAAGCGGATGCAGCCCTGCGAGGCGTTCCTTGAACCCCTCCGGGTCGTCGAGCTGGGAGAGGTGGTAGTCCACCATCGGGGTCTGCACCCAGCCGGGGCAGACGCAGTTGACTCGGATCTGGTCCCTGGCGCCGTCGAGCGCGAGGCACTTGGTCAGCATGACAACGGCACCCTTGGAAGTGGCGTAGGCCACCTGTCCCGGCGTGCCGATGAGGCCAGAAATGGAGGCGGTGTTGAGGATCGCGCCGCCGCCGCGCTCGCGCATGTGACCCCAGACCGCCTTGGCGCCCCGGTAGACGCTGGTGACGTTGACATCCATCTGGCGGTCCCAGTCGGGACGCTCGACCTCTTCGACGCTGCCGATCACGGCCTGGCCCGCGTTGTTGACCAGGATATCGACGTGGCCGAGGGCCTCGACGGCGGCGGCCACCATCCCCGTCACGTCCTCGTCCTGCATGACGTCGGCCTCGATGGCGACGGCGCTGCCGCCGGCCTTCTCGATCGCACGCACGGTGGCGACGTTGTCGTCGGCGCTGAGGCCCGCGCAGGCGACCGCCGCGCCTTCTCTGGCGAAGCGCAGCGCCGTGGCGCGGCCGATGCCGGAGCCTGCGCCGGTGACGACCGCGGTCTTGCCCTCGAGCCTCATGTGTCTCTGCTGGTCCTCATGGCCGCCGCAGGATAGCCCGGCGGCCTGAGGCCTGCGAGGGTTGACTCCGCGCCCTGCCAGCCGATAGGCCGGGCGAGATGGGGGATCGGGAGGCAATGAGGCTCGAGGGGAAACACGCCATTGTCACCGGCGGCGGGCGCGGCATTGGGCGCGAAATCGGCCGCCGCTTCGCCGCTGAGGGCGCGCACCTGCTGCTCGCCGATATCGACGGCGAGCGCGCAGAGGCCGCGGCCGACGAGGTCGTCTCCGCCGGCGGTCAGGCGACGCACTGCACCGCCGACCTCGGGGAGCCTGCGGGCGCGCAGCACTTGTTCGAGCAGGCGGAGGCGTGCTTCGGCGGCCGCCTCGACATCCTCATCAACAACGCCGGCATCGCCCATCACGGCGCCTTCCTGGAGCTTTCGTTCGAGGATTGGGAGCGGGTGCTGCGCAACAACCTGACCAGCGCCTTCCTCTGCGCGCAGGGGGCCGCGCGCGTCATGGCGGCGCATGGCCGCGGGCGGATCGTCAACATCGGCTCGATCTCGGGCCAGCGCGGCAGCTACGGGCGGACCGCCTACGGCGTCACCAAGGCGGGCATCCACCAGATGACGCGGATCATGGCGGTGGAGCTCGGCCCGCGCGGCATCACCGTCAACGCCATTGCGCCGGGCCCCATCGACACCGGCATCACCAGCATGGGCCCGGACCAGGAGCGCCGCTACCTGGAGCGGATCCCGCTGGAGCGCTTCGGCCACGCCCGCGATATCGCCGGCACCGCGCTCTTTCTCGCGAGCGACGAGGCGGCCTACCTCACCGGCAGCGTCGTTAACGTGGACGGCGGCTTCGATGCCGCCGGCCTGATCTTCAGCTACACGGAACTCACCACGGTGAAGAGCGATGTCCGAGACCCCAGCAAGAGCGACTGAGCCGATGAAGATCGACGGATGCGAGGCCTTCGTTACCGGCGCCGCCGGCGGCATCGGCACGCCCCTGGTGGCGGCCCTGGCCGCGCGCGGCGCCAGGCGCATCCACGCCGTGGACCTGCCGGCGGCACTCGCGAAGGCGGCGTTCCCGGAGGGTGCGGGCGTGGAGCCACTCGCCCTCGACGTGACCGACGAGGCGGCAGTCCAGCGCGCCGCAGAGCAATGCGCGGGCGTCACGCTGGTGATCAACAACGCCGCCATCGTCGCCTGGGAGGGCGTGATGAGCGCGCCTACGCTCACCACCGCGCGCACCGTGTTCGAGATCAACTACTGGGGCTATCTGCACGTGGCCCGCGCCTTCGCCCCGGTGCTGGCGCGGAAGGGCGGCGGTGCGATGGCCAACGTGCTCTCCGAGGTGGCGCGGGTGAACGCGCCCTTCTGCGGCTCCTACTCCGCGAGCAAGGCGGCGGTCTGGTCCGCCACCCAGTGCATGCGGGCCGAGCTTGCCGCTCAGGGCACCCATGTGCTCGCGGTCTTCCCGAGTTCGACCGATACCCCGATGGTCGCGGGCTTCGGCGGCGAGAAGCAGCCGCCCGAGGCGGTCGCCCAAGGCATTTGCGACGCGCTGGAGGAGGGCGTGGAGGACGTCTGCATCGGCGACCACTCGATCCAGACCGAGGCGCTGATGCGGAGCGACCCCAAGGCCGCCGAGCGCGAGTTCGCCGCCCTGCTCCCCGGCGCCGCCGCCATCCCCGATTAGCCCAGCATCGCGGAGGCAACAGCAGGTACGCTATTCAAATTTACGCCCTAAGTCTTAATAGCGCGCGGCCTTATTGAAGAAGTTTGAATAAGGCAGCGGTTGCCCACCTGCCGGCGGCCTGTCAAACATTCCGGAATTGCTGGCGCAACGGCGGCGCGCTATTAAGTTTTAGCCGAAAAAAATTAATAACGCGTCGCGTCATTGAGCAAAATTGAATAGGGTGGGGGCGCCATGCAGCGTGGGGAGATCGGTAGGTACGAAATCACGAGTGCCGGCGGCGAGCAAGTTCGCGCCTTCGTGCCACTGCCGCTGCCGCCAAACCCTCCTCTGACTCTGGATGGCTCCCTGCAACGCGCACTAGAGGCCGCGACCCTCGCCCTGGGGCGGCTCGACGCGATCTCGACCCTGCTGCCCGACGAGACCATCTTCCTATACACCTATGTACGCAAGGAAGCCGTTCTCTCCTCCCAGATCGAGGGGACGCAATCCACGCTGTCGGACCTCCTGCTGTTCGAACTCGAGGAAGCGCCCGGCGTTCCAGTCGAAGACGTCGTCGAGGTTTCGAACTACGTAACGGCTCTCAATCACGGTCTCCGTCGGTTGGAGGAGGGGCTTCCGCTCAGCAATCGGCTAATCCGCGAGATTCACGGAGTCTTGCTGTCCCGTGGGCGGGGAAGCGACAAGGCGCCGGGCGAATTTCGCCGCTTCCAGAACTGGATCGGCGGCGCGCGGCCAGGCGACGCCGAATTCGTACCACCGCCCCACACCGCCGTGCCGGATTGCATGACGGCGCTCGAACGTTTCTACCATGCGGATGACGGGATGCCCTTCCTCATCTGCGCAGGACTGGCACATGTCCAGTTCGAGACCATCCATCCCTTTCTCGACGGCAACGGGCGAGTGGGACGACTGCTGATCACACTCCTGCTTTGCAATGCGGGTGTGCTACGCCAGCCGCTCCTCTACCTGAGCCTTTATTTCAAGCAACGCCGCAGCGAGTACTACGACCTGTTGAATCACGTGCGCCGCACCGGCGACTGGGAAGAATGGCTCGCCTTCTTCCTCGAAGGCGTACGGGTCACGGCCGAGGGTGCGGTTACCACATCCCGCCGCTTGGTGGACGTGTTCGCGTCGGATCGGGCCGCTATCGAACGCCATATCGGCCGCCGCGCGGGCTCGGCACTGCGCGTGCACGACGCATTGAAGGCGCGGCCAGTCGTGTCGCTACCCCAGGTTTGTGTTCAAACCAGCCTATCGTTCCCGGCTGCATCAGCTGCGATGCAGTCGCTCGTAGAACAAGGCATCGCACGCGAGCTGACCGGCAGGGCCCGCAACAGGAAGTTCGCCTACGACCGATATATCTCGATCCTCCAAGAGGGAACCGAGGTGCCCTGATCCCGCGCAGACCGAGACGATGGCCAGAAACGCCCTCTACAGGGCAAGCGCGGCGCGGTGGCCGTCGTGGATGGCTGACGCGGCGTCGCGTGGTAGCAGGCAGTCGCCGATGAGCGTGACGGAAACCCCGGCTTCCGCCAGATCGTCAGCAATCTCCCCCCGCGCGGCGCGCGGTGTCGCGTAGGCGAGAAGCGCTACGTCCTCGATCAGCGTCTCGGCGCCGGTGATGACGTGGCGGCAGGTGACGCGCTCGCCCTGGCGCGCGACCGGCTCGGTGAGCCGGCGCACGTCGATGTCGAGCTGCGCGAGCCTGCGCTCGACCCCCATGCGCGACATTAGGTTGACGAAGCGGGCGTTCTCCGCCGCCGGCGTCAGCAGGACGACGCGGGCGAAGCGCTGCGCCAACAGCTCCACTGCACCGTAGACGGCGGGCGTCTGGTCCATGTCGAGCAGCACCGCCGTGCCCGGCGACTGCGGGGCGTCGGCTTCGGCCAGCGCTGCGACGGCTTGCCTCAGATCGACCGCCTCGGCGCCCTCGGCGAGCGCCGGCGGCCAGCGCATCTGCGAGCCCGCGGCGAGGATCACCGCGTCAGGCGCGCACGCCATCACCGCCGCTGCGGTGGCGGTCTCACCCCAGCGGAATTGGGCGCCCGCCTCTGCAGCCTTTCGGCGCTGGAAAGCGGTGGTCGTGGCCACCTCCGCCCGGCCCGGCAGGAGGGCCTCGATGCGGGCCGCGCCGCCCGGCTCGGCGCTCGCCGAGAACACCGTGACCGCGTGGCCGCGCGCCGCCCCGACCCACGCGGCCTCCAGCCCGGCGAGCCCGGCACCGACCACCACCAGGCGCTTGGGCTCAGCGGCCGGTGGCGGCCGCCAGTCGGTCTCGTCCGCGCTCGCCAGCACGGGATTCTGGAAGCAGCGGATGGGCTTGCCCGCGTGAATCTCGCCCCAGCAATAGTTGCAGAAGGTGCAGGCGCGGACGTCGCCGGTGCGGCCGGCCTCTGTCTTGCGCGGCCAATCGGCGTCCGATATCAAAAGCCGGCTGAAGCCGACCATGTCGCAGGCGCCGTCGGCAAGCGCCGTCTCTGCCGCCTCGGCCGATTCGATTCGGCCGAGGCCGATCACCGGGAGCCCGCCGCCGGCCTCGCGAAGCCGCGTGTGAAGCGGCAGGAAGGGCCGGGGCGGGTAGTGCATGTCAGGCAGATGGGTATCGAACGCAGGTCCGAACGCGCCCTGGCTGAAGGAAAGATAGTCGAGCACGCCCTCGGCCGCGGCGGCGTGGGCGATGCGCTCGGCTTCGTCGGGGTCGATGCCGCCCGGCACGCGCTCGTCCGCCGGCAGCTTGATGCCGACGATGAAATCGTCGCCGCAGGCGGCGCGGACCGCCGCCATCACTTCGCGCATGAAGCGGGTGCGGCCTTCGAGGCTGCCGCCGTAGCCGTCCCTCCGGTCGTTGCAGGCGGGCGAGAGGAACTGCGCGATCAGATAGCCGTGGGCGCCGTGCAACTCGACCCCGCTGAAGCCCGCGCGCTTCAGCCGCTCCGCGCTCTCCGTATAGCCGGCGACGATGCCCGGAATCTCGTCTTCGCCGAGCGGCCGGGCGCTGTTCCAATAGAGCGTCTCGGGTTGCGACGACGCGCTGCGCGGCACGGAATCGAGGCCCCAGAGCTGCTGGCGGCCGATGTGGCCGAGCTGGCCGATCAGCCGGCAGCCGTGGCGCTCCACCGCCTCGGCCCAGCGCGTGAGGCCGCCCAGGTTGGCTTCGTCGTGGATGCTCACCAGGATCGGCGCGCCGCTGCTGGTGGGGTGAACGTTCATCAGCTCGGTCACGATCATCGCGGTGCCGCCGCGCGCCCGGGCCGCGTGGTAGGCGATCAGGCGGTCGGTCACGGCCCGGTCCTTGCCGAGGCCGGTGACGGTGGCGGCGTGGACGATGCGATTGCGCAATTGCTGGGCGCCGACGGTGATCGGGCTGAACAGGGTGTCGAAGGCCATGGCGGGGTCCGTGCTGAAGGGTGGGGGCGGCGCAGTCTAGGGCAGACCTCGCGTCTATGCAGGGGGGAGCATGGCGGACGAGCATGATTTCGTCGTGATCGGCGGCGGCACCGCCGGCTGCGTGCTGGCCAACCGGCTCTCCGCCGATGCCAAGACCAGCGTGGCGCTGCTGGAGGCCGGCGGCGAGGCGCGCCATCCCTTCATCCACATCCCGCTGATGGCGGGGCTGGTCTACTTCATGCGCTCGATCAACTGGGGCTACGAGACCGAGCCGGAACCCCATCTCGACGGGCGCCGCATCCCCTGGCCGCGCGGCAAGGTGCTGGGCGGCACGTCGGCCATCAACGGCATGATGTACATGCGCGGCAACCGCCGGGACTACGACGGCTGGCGTCAGATCGGCCTGGATGGCTGGGACTACGAGAGCGTGCTGCCCTACTTCAAGCGGGCCGAGGGGCACGGCTCCCGCCGCGACGCCTATCACGGCAGCGAGGGCCCGCTGCGCGTCAACCGCGCCCAATCGGAAAACCCGCTCTACGGCGCCTTCCTCGAGGCCTGCCAGGCGTATGGCCTGCCGCGCAACGACGACTTCAACGGCGCGGTGCAGGAGGGCGTCGGCCGCCAGGATTTTTGCGTCGACCGGGGGCGGCGGGTGAACACCGGCCATGCCTTCATCCTGCCGGTGCGGGAGCGGAGCAATCTGCGCGTCGTGCTCCGTGCCCACGTCGAGCGGCTGCTCTTCGAGGGCAGGCGCTGCGTCGGCGTCGCCTACCGGCAAGGCGGGCAGCAGCGCGAGATTCGCGCGCGCCGCGAGGTGATCCTCTCGGCTGGCACGATCAACTCGCCCCAACTGTTCCAGCTCTCGGGCGTTGGTGCGCCGGAGCATCTCAAGTCACTCGGCATCGAGGTAACGGTGGAAAGTCCCGATGTCGGGCAAAACCTGCAGGATCACGCGGGCGTCTACGTGCAAGTCGCCTGCACCCAGCCGGTGGCGCTCTACGGCCTGCTGCGGCCCGACCGCGCGGCGCTCGCTTGCCTGCGCGCCTACCTCTTCGGCACCGGCCCCGGCACCTCGATCGCGCTGGAGGCCGGCGGCTTCGCGCGCAGCCGCGAGGGGCTCGACGCGCCGGATCTGCAGGTAACCTTCATCCCCGGCCTCACCCTCGACGTGACCCGCAAGAAGCAGGGCCGGCACGGCTTCCTCACCCACTGCTACCAGCTCAGGCCCGAGAGCCGCGGGGAGGTTCGCATCGCCGCCGCAGACGCTCACGCGGCGCCGGCGATCCACGCCAACACGCTGAGCGCCGAGACCGACCGCCGGGTGATGCGCGACGCCGTGCGCTTCGCGCGGCGGATCATGGCCCAGGCGCCCTTCGACCCCTACCGCGGCCACGAGATCGCGCCGGGCAGCAAGGCGCAGTCGGACGACGAGATCGATGCCTGGATCAGGGCCAACCTCACCACCGTCTGGCACCCGGTCGGCACCTGCCGCATGGGGCGGGACGAGCGCGCCGTGGTAGACGCAGAGCTGCGCCTGCGCGGCGCGGAGGGGCTCCGGGTCGTCGACGCCTCGGTCATGCCGCTCATCACCAGCAGCAACACCGCCGCCCCCACCATCATGATCGCGGAGAAGGCGGCCGACATGATCCTCGGCAAGCCGCCGCTCCCCGCCGAAGCGCCCGCTGCCGCCTGAACGCCTCGCGGCTGGTGCGGTCGCAACCCCCGGCTATGTGTCTCGCGCTCGCGAGCCTTCGGGCGCGCGTGACTCTACTTCCGCGCTCGCGACCCTTCGGGCGCGCGTGACTCTACTTCCGCGCGCAAGACCCTACGGGCTTGCGCGACCCCGGACCATGGTGCGGTGGAGGGTGCGGGCGGGGCGGGGCAGCATTGGAGGATGACCCCGGAACCAGCCCGCGAGCACAGCCCCGCCATGCAGAACGAAGCCCCCAAGACCCCGACCGGCCCGGCATTCGGCCGCTCCTCCATCGACCGCCTGCCGCCCGAGCTGCGCGAGGCCGTCGCTGCGGCCATCGCGGACGGCGCCACCATCGACGAGATCACCGCCCGCATCCGGGCCGAGGGCGAGACATGCTCGCGCTCGGCCGTCGGCCGCTCCGCCAAGAACATGCGCGACCTGATCCGCAAACAAGAGGAGACCGACCGCACCATCAAGGCGTGGGTGGACGCGCTCGGCGAGCGCCCCGAAGGCCGCACGGCGCTGTTCCTGATCGAGACCCTGCGGACCATGGTGCTCACCACCATGGCCGATCTCAGCAAGCGGGAAGAGCCCGCCTCGACGGAGGAGCTCGCCCGCCTCGCCCTCACGCTCAAGCGCATCGAGGGCACCGACAGGCTCCGCGCGGACCGGGAGCAGGCGGTGAAGAAGGCGGCGCAGGGCGCCGGCCGGGCCAAGCCCCAGGGCGGGCTCTCGTCGGAAACCGTCGCCATGATCCGCGCGGCGGTGGAGGGCGGCCCGCACCCGCCAACCCGGCCGCCGCGCACCGTCACATCGGTGCCGGTGGACCCGTGGAATCCGGCGGATTCCCGGCCATCCAGCTTAATCCCACCTGATCCCGGCGAATCCCGCCCCGAAGCCGAGCCCGACGAATCCTGGCCAGAAATTGCGCCGCGGGTGTTTCGCACCGGACCCACATCGATCCTGTCCCTCGGGCCGGAGTGAGGCGCGGGCGGTGGTTTAATAAGTTCCCTCAACGGCGGGCGGTGGTTTAGTCATTTCCCTCAATCGCCGGGCGCTCGCTCCGCTCGCTTGGCTCCGCGCTACGCGCGCGGCGCGGTCGCGCCGTCCGGACTGCTTCGCAGCCCGGTTCCCGTCAATGGCGGACTCCCGTTGGTTGCCGGGCGCGCATAGTCGTTTCCCTTAACGGCGGGCGCGGGCAGGGCGCGGCAACCATGAAATTTGCAAAACGAACCCAATTTCGCGTAAACCATTGTTTTACAACAAAACACGACCGGTTTTCTGGGACTCCAGCCCGCTTGGCTGCCCTGAATGAGGCGCAGGCCCTGATCCCGACAAGAAATCCGGGCTAGAAGGTCGCATGGTCGCCCCCCGATCCGCCTCCAGCGCGCCGCTCCTCGGCGTCCTTTACATGTGCATGGCCGCGGGCTTCGGGCTGCCGGGGCTCAATGCCCTCGTGAAGGCGCTCATCGCCGACTATCACATGGTGCAGATCATCTGGTTCCGCTGCGTCGTGCACCTGGGCTTCATGGTGGTGCTCTTCATGCCGGCGATGGGGCCGAGGCTCTTCGCGAGCCGCCGCCCATGGCTGCAGTCGATCCGCTCGCTGACCCAGCTCGTGACCTTCACGCTGATCTGGGTCGCGCTCTTCTGGACGCCGATCACGACCGTCACCATGGTGCTCTTCACCGGGCCGCTGATACTGGTGGCGCTCTCGGTGCCTTTCCTCGGGGAGCGCGTGGGGCCGCGCCGCTGGGCTGCGGTCTTCGTCGGCTTCGCCGGTGTCCTGATCGTCCTCCGCCCCGGCGCCGACGCGGTGCACTGGGGCGCGCTGCTCGTGCTCGGCGGTGCCTTCTTCTACGCCGTCTATCAGATTCAGACCCGCAAGCTGGCGGGCCACGACGATCCGCGCACGACGGCGGTCTACACGATCCTCGCCGCCTTCATCGTGGCCACGGTCGCGGTGCCCTTCTTCTGGGAAATGCCGCGCAGTACGGTGGACTGGCTGCTCTTCCTCTCGCTCGGCGTGGTCGGCGGTCTCGCCCACTATTTCATCATCAAGGCCTATCAATACGCCGAGGCCTCGCTGGTCGGCCCCTTCGACTACAGCCAGCTCGTGGGCGCCAGCATCTTCGGCTTCGCGTTTTTCGGCGAAGTTCCCGACGCCTGGACCTGGGTCGGCGCCGCCGTGATCATCGCGAGCGGCCTCTACATCGCCCACCGGGAAGCGCGCCTGAGGCGGACGGCCACCTGACCCCGGCAAGAGTTCCGGGCTAAAAGAGCACGATGACCATCGCCCCCACCCGCCTCGACGATTCCTTCCGGGGCATCCTCTTCATGTGCCTCGTCGCGATCGTCGTCTTCCCGCTTCTCAATGCGTTGGTGAAGTATCTCCTGTCGAACGACTACTCGATCGTGCAGATCATGTGGATGCGCTCGGTGGTCCACATGGTGTGGATGGTCGGGCTCTTCGTTCCCTATGGCGGGCTCCGCATCCTGCGCAGCAACCGGCCGGGCCTCCAGCTATTCCGCTCCGCGCTGCAGCTCGTCGCGTTGGTGCTCTACATCACCGCGCTCTCGCACGTGTCGCTCACGGCCATAACGATGGCCTTCTTCACGGCACCGCTCATGGTCGTCGCCCTCTCGGTGCCGATGCTGGGGGAGCGGGTGGGTCCCCGGCGCTGGGCCGCCGTGGCGGTCGGCTTCGCCGGCGCGGCGGTGATCTTCCGGCCGGGCGGCGAGATCATCCACTGGTCGTTCCTGCTGGTGCTGGGCGCCGCGGCCGCCTACGCGCTTTTCCAGATCCAGACCCGCCAGCTTGCGGCTCAGGACGACTACCGCACCACCGCGATCTACACGATCATCGTGGCGCTGGTGGCGACCACGGCCACCGGGCCCTTCTTCTGGACATGGCCGACGGAGCTCGTCCACTGGGGGGCCTTCATCGGCCTCGGCGTGTTCGGCGGTGGCGGGCACTTCCTGGTGATCAAGGCCTACCAGTACGGCCGCGCCTCGGTGGTCGGCCCCTTCGACTACGGCCAACTGATCGGCGCCGCGGTGATCGGCTTCCTCTGGTTCGGCGATGTCGTCGACGTGTGGACCTGGCTGGGCGCGGCGCTGATCGTCACCAGCGGCATCTACATCGCCCGCCGCGAGGCGGTGCACGGCGGCGGCCGGGGACCCAAGGCGCATCTCTAGATCTTCATCGCTCACGGCAGCCGGCCCTCCTTGGATTCCGCGCACCTGCCGGCGCGACCCGGCGCCTGCGCGGGCGCGCCGCATTGGCGGCGGGCCGCAGTCGCGGCCTGTCGGGCGCCCGTCAAAGACGGACGCCCTCCTAACCCGGCTTCCTCACCAAGGGCGCGGCCCAGGCGGCCAGGCCGACAAGCAGGGCGGCGAGCACCGCCCAACCCTGCCAGGCACCCAGCGTGACCAGCGTGAGCGTGGAGAGCGCGAGCCACAGCACCGGGGCGACGCAGAGGAGGGCCGTCCACCGGCTGCGCTCCGCAAGCGCGAGCAGGCCGAGCGTGGCAACGGCTGTGGGATCGGGCGCAATCGCGATGACCTCGGCTTCGCGCCAGGGCCGTCCGTCGAGGGTCGCAAGAAGGGGCCAGACCAGCACTGCCGCGACGAGCAGGCCGAGGCCGAAGCGGGCGCCGCGCCCCCGCTGCATGAAGACGAGTCGGCCCGAGAGTCCGAGCCCCGCCAGCAGCGCGGCCTCGGCGTAGAAGCCCCAGGCGAGCGTGGGTGCTGCCCAGTTGACCGTGCCGTAGCGCAGCGCGACGAAGTGCCAGCCGGTCCAGAGCCAGGCGGCGCCCAGCACCGGGCCGAGCCAGCGCCCGGCATGCCGCCGATCCCGGACGAAAGAGAGGGCAAGCAAGGCTGCGGCCGCCAGCACCACCGGCTGGGCCGGCCAGACCGACTCGTTCTCCAGCGCGAAGAGCCGCCAATAGACCTGCGGCGAGAAGAGCAGCAGGTCTTCCAGCGTCCAGGACACCGCTAGCGCGCGCTTTGACTCAGCCCGGGCTCCCCGCAGCGTTCCTTGGCGACGCGGGCGGCTCTACAGGCTCTGCACATGCTCCGCCATACGCCGGCGCACGGCGGCGTCCGGCATGGGGCCGAATGCGGCGGACTTGTTCTCGCGCACATGGTCGATCTGCCTGGTCGCGGGGATGGCGGACGTGACTGCGGGATGCGAGATGATGAACTTGAGCAGGAAGTGCGGCCAGGTGGAGACACCGATCTCGCTGGCCCAGCCCGGCAGCGGGTGGCCCGCAAGCCGGTCCGGCAGCCGGCCGCGCTGGAAGGGCCGGTTGCAGATCACCGCGATCCCTTGCTCCAGGGCGAGCGGCAGCAGGCGGCGTTCCACCTCCCGATCCACGATGTTGTAGGTGAGCTGGACGAAATCGGGCGGCCGGCGCCGCATGACCTCCTCAAGCTCCTCGTGCCGGCGGCCGTGCGAGGTGGTGACGCCGGTGTAGCGCAGCCGGCCGGCCTCCTTCATGGCGTCGAGGGTGTCGAGGTTGGCCTCCCAGTCGACCAGGTTGTGGACCTGCAGCAGGTCGAAGCGCTCGACGCCCCAGCGCCGGGTCGTCTCCGCGATCTGCCCCGGGCCGTCGGAGGCATCGGTCCAGACCTTGTCGGCGGAGAAGAGGCCCGGCGGATGGCGCAGCGCCTCCAGCGCGTCGCCGATCACCGCCTGCGAGGAGCCGTACATGGGCGAGGAATCGACGATGCCCCCGCCCTCCTCGAAGAAGGCGGCCATGACGGCGCGGCATTCGGCGCGCAGCAGCGGATCGTCGCCAACGTTGAAGGTAATCCAGCTGCCGATCCCGACCGCCGGCACCGGCTCTCCGGTTGCCGGGATGCGCCTGAACGGCGCCTCTGTGGCCGAGGCTCCGAGCGCCGGCGCCGCGAGCGCAGCACCCGCTCCGACCAGCACCGCCCGGCGCGTCACGCCCATGAGACGCCCCTCCGCTTCTCGCCCGAAGCAAGAGTAGAGCGTTTCCGTCTCGCACGGAAATGCTCACGCCCTCATGACTCGCCGGGGTCGCAGGCAACGCAGCTTCCCGGCGCTCATGCCCGGGAAGACCTCATGATTTCTTATGAAGCAGCACCGAAAAGCTTACTTGAATCACGAAATTCGGCGAACGAAATCAAAGAGGACAGTGCTCGTACTGAGCTTGGTTGTTCCTGCGAATTCATGGAAGAGGAGGATGAGACCATGAACGTTGCAGCCATCCTTCGAGGCGTCCGCAACTGGCGGGATGTCGGCCATACCAAGAACATGCTCACTCGCCTCAGCGACCGCGACCTTGCCGATATCGGCCTTTCTCGGTCGGATATCGATCCAGGGCTGACCGGCGATGCCGAGCGCGCGAGACGGGTCGATCGGTACAGCAGATGGTGACGTGACGGCGCCGACGCCCTCCGGAGCCTCGATCAGAACCGCTGGCTCTGGTCCAGCTTCGAGACCCAGTGCCTGTAGTTGTGTACCGAGAAGCGCTGATACTCGACCACGTTGTAGAGGTAGGTGCCCTCTTCGATCCGCGCTTCCGCCTGTTCGTAGCCTTCCTGGGTCACGGGCACGAACTTGATCCGGTCGCCCGGCTGGAAGAGCACGATGTCGCCGCCGAAGGCGTCGAAGCGCTTCTCCGTATCCCAGATCGGCACCGGGGTGCGGCCGAGAAGCTGGTAGCCGCCCGGCGTGTTGACCGGATAGATCGCGCTCGCCGAGCCCCCCATGCCGACCGTCCCCTGGGGGGTCCAGGTGCGGGGCGGGTTGTACTTGGGCACGGTGATCATCGCCCGCGGGTCGAGCGGCTGGAGGAAGGGCAGGCCCGGCCAGAAGCCGAGTGAAGCGACCCAGTATTCCGAGCTCGAATGGACGCGGACGAGCTGATCGCGGTCGGCGAGGCCGTTGAGCCGCGCCACCATGTCCGGATCGTACTCCTTGGGCGTGATCTTCTCGCTGTAGTCCTCGATGCACTCCCGGGTCCAGGGGTCGAGATACATGGTCTCGAAGAGGAAGAGCCGGCTGTCGAGCTCGATGTCGTCGGAGGAGCCGAGGCTCGCGATCAACGCCTTCAGCTCCTTGACCACGTCGTCGTAGGAGATCTCGCGCGGCTCGTAGTGGACCAGCATCGAGGCGAAGCAGGGCGCGGTCTCGACGATGCCCCTGGTCTTGTCGGCGACGATGCGCGCCGCCAGCCCCTGGGCGATGAAGTTCAGCTCGAGGTTCATCTCGTTGCCGAACTCGATCAGCACGTAGCGGTCGCCGCCGGGGAGGAACTTTGGCTCGTCGTAGATCATGGCGCTGCTTTCTCAGGCGGGCGTTCAGGCGCCCATCAAATCGGACCGATGCTCGTCCACGAAGCCCGTGTGGGTGTTCCCGGCGCGGAAGGCATCATGGGCGATGACACGGCTCAGAAAATCGATGTTGGTAGCGATCCCCTCTATACGGAATTCGCCGAGCGCCGTCAGCATCCTGTCGATGGCGCCGTCGCGGTCGCTGCCGTAGGCCACGAGCTTGGCGATCATCGGGTCGTAGAAGGGCGTGATCCGGTCGCCTTCCATCACGCCGGTATCGAGACGGATGCCGTCACCCTCCGGCGGCGGAGCGAAGCGCTCCAGCAGCCCCGGCGAGGGGAGGAAGTTCTTGTCCGGGTTCTCGGCGTAGATGCGGCACTCGATGGCGTGGCCATCGGGCCCGTCCGCCGGCGCGGTGAGCCCCGACAGGTCCTCGCCCTGCGCCAGCCGGAGCTGCAGCCCCACCAGGTCGAGCCCGGTGATCATCTCTGTCGCCGGGTGCTCGACCTGAATGCGCGTGTTCATCTCCAGAAAGTAGAATTCGCCCTCCGGGGCCAGGATGAACTCAACCGTGCCGGCGCCGCGGTAGCGCTCGCGTTCCACCAGAGCGAGCGCAGCATCCGTCATCCGGGCTCTCAACGCGGGATCGACTGCAGGCGACGGCGCCTCCTCGACGATCTTCTGGAAGCGCCGCTGCACCGAGCATTCGCGTTCCATCAGGTGGAAGCCGCGCCCGTCGCCGTGGCCGAAGACCTGGATCTCGACGTGGCGCGGCTGAAGCACCAGCCTCTCCAGGTAGACCGTGCCGTCGCCGAACGCGCGCTCGGCCATGGTCTGGGTGGCGCCGACGACGTCCGCGAGCTTGGCCGGATCGTCCACCTGCCGCATGCCGATGCCGCCGCCGCCGGCCGACGCCTTCACCAGCAGCGGGAAGCCCACCGCCTCGGCCGCTTCCTCGAGGCCGGTGAGGTCGTCCGCCGTGAGCCGCGCGCTGCCGGGGACGACGGGAAGGCCCGCGTCGCGGGCGATGGTGCGGGCGCGCTCCTTGTCTCCCATGGCGGCGATGCTCTCCGCCGTCGGCCCAACCCAGATCAGGCCGGCGTCCTCCACCGCCTGCGCAAAGGCCGGGTTCTCGGCGAGGAAGCCGTAGCCCGGATGTATTGCGTCGGCCCCGCTCTCGCGCGCGGCGGCGATGATCTTGTCTGCGACGAGGTAGCTCTCCTTCGCGGCCGCAGGGCCGATGGGCAGCGCCTCGTCGGCCTCGGCGACATGGCGGGCGGCGGCGTCGGCCTCCGAATAGACCGCGACCGTCGCGATGCCGAGCGACCGCGCGCTTCGCATGATCCGGCAGGCGATTTCGCCCCGGTTCGCAATCAGGAGCTTTTGCATGGGCACCGGGCTCGTGGGCGCCGCGCGGCACGGTGAGCAGCCGCGCTCGGCAAGCGGGCGAGAGGCTACCCGCCCCCTCTGGAGGCCGCAAGCGCCGTGGGCTCCTGTCCCGATCCCACGCCTCTTGCCCCGCCGGCCCGGCGGGATACTCTCCCTCTGCCATGAAAAAGGCAGCGGTCACCGAATTCTTCGAACGGCTCGCCGCGCGCATCGAGGCGCCGACCACCGAGCTCGACTACCGAAATCCCTATACGCTGCTCATCGCGGTGGTGCTGTCGGCGCAGGCGACCGACAAGGGCGTCAACAAGGCGACCAAGGCGCTCTTCGCCGAGGTCGAGACGCCGGCGGAGATGCTCGCCCTCGGCGAAGCACGCCTCAAGGAGCACATCAAGACCATCGGCCTTTACAACACGAAGGCCAAGAACGTGATCGCGCTAAGTCAGGCGCTGGTCGAGAACCACGGCGGCGCAGTGCCGAGCGACCGGGCGGCGCTCGAGGCGCTCCCCGGTGTGGGCCGCAAGACCGCGAACGTGGTGCTCAACACGGTCTTCGGCGAGCCCACCATCGCGGTCGACACCCACATCTTCCGGCTCGCGAACCGCAGCGGCCTCGCTCCCGGAAAGACCCCCCGTGCGGTGGAAGACGGTCTCAACCGCGTCGTGCCCGCGCGCTTCAAGCAGCACGCGCATCATTGGCTGATCCTGCACGGGCGCTACGTCTGCAAGGCACGAACGCCGGACTGCCCGGCCTGTGTCGTTCGCGACCTCTGCCGCTACAAGGGCAAGACCACTTAATCGGCCCGTTAGTCGGCCCGCAGCTTGCTGGACGCAGCCACGGACGGGAGCTCGACCGGGCTCGCGCTCGGCCGCACGCCGCCGCCGTCCGAGCCCTCCATGGCCTCCGCCTGTTCCTCGACAGCTTGCGGCATCGCCACCGGCTGCAGGTCGGCTTCGCGATCCGCCGGATCGTACTGGGCTTTCCCTTCGATGCGCCCGCCCCGCTCGATCTCCAACTGGCCGTAGCGGACGGTGCCGTTGACGCGGCCGGACGCTCTGATGAAGAGCCTCTTCTTGACCTTGAGATCGCCCTCGAACGAGCCTGCGATGTCGGCGCTGTCCACCGTCACGGTGCCATTGAACACACCGCCCTTGACGATCTCGAGCAGGCGGCCGTCGGGCATCGTGGCTTCGACGGTGCCTTCCACGGTCAGTCGCTCGCAGTCGAGCACCGTGCCGCCGCTGATGGTCGTCTCCCGGCCGACGGTGAGCCGCTTGGGGTCGCTCTCCACGCGCCCCGGCGCATCCGCCGGCACGGGGTCGGGCGCACCGCGCGGCACATCCGGGTGGAATACGACGGTCTTGTTGGGCACATTCCGTCGCGTTCCTTCGACGATGACGGTGGGCGCGCGACGCTCCTCGCTGCCTTCCGGACCCCGACCGTCTTCTTCCTGATCTCCGCCCTTGCGTCGGAACATCCCTTCCTCCGCTATTCGATTGCGGCACTGCTTCCGGCTCGCCCCGCTCTGCTGGTGCGCCGTCTCCGCCGGCCGTGGCAACCGCTTGGGCGGGCGCGGCGGGAGATGCTGGCTGGTTCGGAGCCGCACCCCGACACTAGAGCGAGACCCCGGCTCGCGCAATTGGTTTAGGCTCGCGCTCTCGCTGGATTGGCGGGACACCTCGTGCCACGATGACCCGCCCCAAGGCGGCAATTTGCGCCATACGCGGGCGCAAGCGCGGCATGATCGGCCCTCACGACGAGAGATAACTGCATGGCAGCTGAGCGCCAGCGGCCGGGCGCGGCCCAACCCGGTGAGCGCATCGCCAAGCGCATCGCCAGGGCCGGGCTCTGCTCACGCCGCGACGCCGAGCGGCTGATCGCTGCCGGCCGGGTCGCTCTCGGCGGCACGATCGTGCGGAATCCGGCGACCAACGTCGTCGACGCCAGCCTCATCACCGTGGATGGCGCGCCCTTGCCGGCGCCGGTGCCGGCCCGGCTCTGGCGCTATCACAAGCCGCCCGGCCTCATCACCAGCCATCGCGACCCGCAGGGCCGCCCGACCGTGTTCGAGAAGGTGACCACGCAGCTCGGCTACGTCGTCTCCGTCGGGCGGCTCGATTTCAACTCCGAGGGTCTGCTGCTCTTGACCAACGACGGCGCGCTCGCCCGCGAGCTGGAGCATCCGTCGCGGGGCTGGCGGCGGCGCTATCGCGTGCGCGTGCGCGGCACTCCCGAGGAGAGAACGCTCGCCGCCCTCGGGCAGGGAATCACGGTTGACGGCGTCCGCTACGGGCCGATCGAGGCGCACCTCGACCGCCAGAACCGGCAGAATGCCTGGCTAACCCTCGCGCTCGCCGAGGGTCGCTACCGCGAGATCCGCATCGTGCTCGCGCACCTCGGCCTGTCCGTGAACCGCCTCATCCGCACGGCCTACGGGCCCTTCCAACTGGGCGGGCTTGCGCGGGGCGAGATCGCCGAAATCCCGCCGCGCGTGCTTCGCGAGCAGCTTGGCAGCAAGCGGGGCTCGGTGCGTGCGGATCGTCGGCGGTAGCCTGCGCGGCCGCAGGCTGCGGGCTCTGGCCGGCGTGCGGGTGCGCCCGACCGGAGAGCGGGTGCGCGAGGCGCTGTTTGACATCCTGCTCCACGGCGGGATGGCGAGACCCCTCGAAGGCGCCCATGTCGTCGATCTGTTCGCAGGCACCGGCGCGCTCGGTCTGGAGGCGCTCTCCCGCGGCGCCGCGTCGCTGACCGCCGTCGAAAGCGAAGCCGACGTGCGGGGCGTGCTGCGCGCCAACGTCGAGGCCCTGGGCTGCAGCGCGCGAGCCACCGTCGTCGCCCGCGACGCGACCCGCCTGCCGCCGGCGGCCGAGGCTTGCGACCTGGCCCTGCTCGACCCCCCTTACCGCTCCGGCCTCGCAGTGCCGGCGCTGGGCGCACTGGTGGAAGGCGGCTGGCTCCATGCCGAGGCGTCCGTCGTGGTCGAGCACGGGGCGGACGACCCCTTCGAGCCCCCGTCGTCGCTCACGGTGCAAGACCAGCGCCGCTACGGCAAAGCCGTGCTCACCTTCCTCTCACCGGTCTCGGAGTGGGCTTAGAGCGCGTCCGTCTCTGACGGACGTGCGGCAGGCCGCGACCGCGGCCCGCCGCGAATGCGGCGCGCCCGCGCAGGCGCCGGCCACAGGCCGGCTGCCGTGAGCGACCAAGAATCAGAGCGTTTCCGCGTAAGGCGGAACCGCTCTAATCTTCAGCCGTCGCGCCGCCGCCGTAGCCGATTGGGCGCACCGCGTCAGCGATCTCGCCCAGGATCGCAGGGTCGTCGATGGTCGCCGGGGTCCTGAACTCTTCGCCGTCGGCAATCTTGGCCATGGTGCCGCGCAGGATCTTGCCCGAGCGGGTCTTCGGCAGCCGCTCCACCACCACCGCCTGCTTGAAGGCGGCGACCGGGCCGATGCTCTCGCGCACCATGCGCACGAGCTCGACCACGATCTCGTCCGACGGCCGGTTGACGCCCGCCTTCAGCACCACGAAGCCCAAGGGCAGCTGCCCTTTCAGCGTGTCGGCGACGCCGACCACAGCGCATTCCGCCACGTCCTGGTGCGCCGCCAGCACCTCCTCCATGGCGCCGGTAGAGAGCCGGTGGCCCGCGACATTGATGATGTCGTCAGTGCGGCTCATGATCCAGAGATAGCCGTCCTCGTCGAGGACGCCCGCATCGCCGGTCAGGTAGTAGCCGGGGAAACGCGTGAAGTAGGCCTCCTCGAAGCGCTTGTCGTTGTTCCAGAGCGTCGGCGTGAAGCCGGGCGGCAGCGGCAGCTTGACCACGATCGCGCCGATGCCGCCCGCTGGCACCTGTTCGCCGCCCTCGTCCACCACCTCGATGCGATAGCCCGGCACCGCCTTGGTGGGGGAGCCGGGCTTCACCGGCAGGGCGCCGAGGCCCGTACAGTTGGCGCCCATGGGCCAGCCGGATTCGGTCTGCCACCAGTGGTCGTACACGGGTCGCTCAAGATGCCCCTCGGCCCAGGCCAGGGTGTCGGGGTCGGTCCGCTCGCCGGCAAGATAGAGCGTGTCGAAACAGGAGATGTCGTAGTCCGCGAGGAGGGTCGCATCGGGGTCGTCGCGCTTGATCGCGCGGAACGCTGTGGGCGCCGTGAACATCGCGCTCACGCCATGCTGCGAGATCACCCGCCAGTAGGCGCCGGCATCCGGCGTGCCGACCGGCTTGCCCTCGTAGAGGATCGACGGGCAGCCGTAGATTAGCGGTGCGTAGACGATATAGGAGTGGCCGACCACCCAGCCGATATCCGACGCCGCCCACCACACCTGGCCGGGCTCGCGGTTGTAGACTCCGCTCATGGTCCAATTGAGCGCCACCAGGTGGCCGCCGTTGTCGCGGACGATGCCCTTGGGATCGCCCGTGGTACCGGAGGTGTAGAGGATATAGAGCGGATCGGTGGCGGCGACCGGCACGCAATCCACCGGCTCCGCCGCGGCCATCGCGTCGGCCCAGGTCATGTCACGGCCGGCCGTGAGCGGCGCCTCCAGCTCGGGCCGTTGCAGCACGATACAGCGCGCCGGCTTGTGGCTTGCGAGCTCGATCGCGGCGTCGAGCAGGGGCTTGTAGGCGATGACGCGCTCCCCCTCGATGCCGCAGGAGCCGCAGACCACGACCTTGGGCTTGGCGTCGTCTATCCTGGTCGCAAGCTCGTTCGCCGCGAAGCCGCCGAACACCACGGAATGGACCGCGCCGATGCGGGCGCAGGCCAGCATGGCGACGGCGGCCTCCGGGACCATCGGCATGTAGAGCACTACGCGGTCGCCCCGGCCCACGCCCCCGGCCGCGAGCGCGCCGGCGAAGCGGGCGGTGAGAGCCTGCAGCTCGGCATAGGTGAAGCTCTTCACGGTGCCGGTGACGGGGCTGTCGTAGATCAGCGCCGTCTGGGCGCCGCGGCCGACGGCCACGTGGCGGTCCAGCGCGTTGTGACAGGTATTGACCTCGGCGCCCACGAACCAGCGGTTGAAGGGCGGCCGCGAATCGTCGAGCACGCGGTCCCACCGCTTCACCCAGTCGATGCCTTCGGCCGCCTCGGCCCAGAAAGCCTCGGGCTCGGCAAGCGAGCGTGCATAGATCTCGTCGTAGCGGCTGGTCATGGAGCGGATCCCGGTCGGTGGTGGCGCCAGCGATATTGGCGTGGGCTCACGGGCCGGGCAAGCGCCTGCACGGTTGGTCCGGCGGATACAACCCTCAGACGCTGTCGGCGGGCTGAACGAAGCGGTCGATGATCTTCTTGGCGCCGGCCTTGTCGAAGGCGATCTCCAGCTTGTCGCCGTCCACCGTCAGAATCCGCCCATAGCCGAACTTCTGGTGAAAGACGCGATCGCCGGCCGCATAGCCCGCCGGCCCCGCCCCGCCTCCGGCCGGCATGGGCGTTGCGTCGATGACCGATGGCGTCCGCCGGCTGCGGAAGGCCGCGTGCTCGGACATCAGCCGCCGCGCGGGGCCGGCCCCGCCGTGGCCGCGGTAGAGCCCGCCGGGCGCCATTTGCATGCCCGTGCCTTCGGCGGGCATCACATGGTCCGGCGCGAGCTCGTCGACGAAGCGCGAAGGGATCGCGCTCACCCACTGCCCGTGCCGGTGCCGGTTCGCCGCGAAGAGCACGTGGGCGCGGCGGCGCGCGCGCGTCAGCCCGACGTAAGCCAGGCGCCGCTCCTCCTCCAGGCCGGCGTGGCCGGACTCGTCGAGCGCGAGCTGGTGCGGGAAGAGCCCTTCCTCCCACCCGGGCAAGAACACGGTGCCGAACTCCAGCCCCTTGGCGCCGTGGAGCGTCATGATGTTGACCATCTCCTCGCCCGCCTCGCCCTCGCGGTCCATGACCAAGCTCACGTGGTCGAGGAAGGCCGCGAGATCCTCGAATTCGGAGAGTGCGCCGACCAGCTCCCGCAAGTTCTCGAGCCGGCCGGGGGCGGCGGGCGAGCGGTCTTTCTGCCACATCTCGGTGTAGCCGGACTCGTCGAGCATCCTGCCCACGACCTCGGCGTGCGGTGTCTCGGCAAGGGCTGCACGCCAGCCGCGAAGCTGGCCGATCAGCCCGGCAAGCGCGGTGCGGGCCCGGGGCTTCAGCTCGTCGGTCTCTATCAACCGCTCCGTCGCCCGATATAACGAGACGCCGGCCGCGCGCGCGAGCTCGTGGACCGGGCGGAGCGAGGCCTCGCCGAGGCCGCGCTTGGGCAGATTCACGATTCGCTCGAAGGCGAGGTCGTCGTCCGGGCGCACCACGGCGCGGATGTAGGCCACGGCGTCCCGGATTTCCTGACGCTCGTAGAAGCGCAGGCCCCCGATCACGCGGTAGGGCAGGCCGATGGAAAGGAAGCGTTCCTCGAAAGCGCGGGTCTGGAAGCCGGCGCGGACCAGGATGGCGATGTCGTCGAGGCTCTCGCCTCCGCGCTGCAACGCCTCGATGGCCTCGCCGACCACGCGGGCCTCCTCATCGCCGTCCCAGTTCTCGGTGATGCGGACCTTCTCGCCGTCCTCGCCCTCGGTCCAGAGCGTCTTGCCGAGCCTGCCCGCGTTGTGGGCGATGAGGCCCGAGGCGGCGGCGAGGATGTGCCCGGTGGAGCGGTAGTTGCGCTCCAGCCTGACCACCTGCGCGCCGGGGAAATCCTGCTCGAAGCGGAGGATGTTGCCGACCTCGGCGCCGCGCCAGCCGTAGATCGACTGATCGTCGTCCCCGACGCAGCAGATGCTGTGATGGGCCTGCGCCAGCAGCCGGAGCCACAAGTACTGCGCGACGTTGGTGTCCTGGTATTCGTCCACCAGCAGATAGCGGAAGCGCTGCTGGTAGTCGGCCAGCACGTCCTTGTGGCCCGTGAAGAGGGTCAGGTTGTGTAGCAGCAGGTCGCCGAAATCGACCGCGTTCACGGTCCGTAGCCGCTCCTGGTAGGCCGCGTAGAGCGTCGGCGCGCGCCCGTTGGCATAGTCGGCGCCCTCGGCGCCCGCCACCTTGTCGACCGTGAGCCCGCGATCCTTCCAGCGCTGGATGATGATCGAGAGGGTGCGCGCCGGCCAGCGCTTCTCGTCGATGTTCGCCGCCTGAATGAGCTGCCGGAGCAGGCGGATCTGGTCGTCGGTATCGAGGATTGTGAAGTCCGGCTTGAGCCCGGCGAGCTCGGCATGGCGGCGCAGGAGCCGGGCCGCGATGGCGTGGAAGGTCCCGAGCCAGAGGCCGGCGGCGGAGCGGCCGATCAGGCGCTCCACCCGGCCGATCATCTCACGCGCAGCCTTGTTGGTGAAGGTGACCGCGAGCACCTGCCCCGGCCGGGCGCGGCCAGTGGCGAGGATGTGGGCGAGCCTCGTGGTCAGCACCCGGGTCTTACCGGTGCCCGCGCCGGCGAGCACGAGCAGCGGGCCGTCGACCGTCTCCGCCGCCTGGCGCTGCTCCGGGTTCAGGTCGTCGAGGTAGGTCGACGCAGGCGCCGGCGGATCAGACGGCGGCGTATCAGGAGCGGCGGGCAGATCGGGCGCGGGATCGAATGGTTCGCTCATGGACCACGGTACGGGACGAGTCGTTCACTATAGCACGGGGCCGCCCGCCGCTCCGCCGGGCGGTAGGTATTCAATCGGCCGCTGGCTCCGTCGTCTTGTCGCTGCGGATGCCGAGGCTGTAGCGCTCGGCCGTGATCCCGTCGAGGAAGTGAAAGGGCCGGTGCTTGCTGCCGCCGAAGCCGGGCGCACGCATCAGGATTCCATCGCCCGGTCCCGCGTCGAGCACGCGGGCGCCGGCGCCGCTGCGGTCGGCGCAGAGGCCGAAGCGTCCGTCTCCGCTCATCTGAACGATCACCACCAGGCCGACATAGCGCACGTGGTCCCGATGCGGCGTGATGCCGCGCGCACCGGGCGGGTAGCGTTGCAGCACCAGGTCGTTCAGCGGCAGCGTCTCCAGCGGCGGTTCGGTCATTGTGC
Source organism: Alphaproteobacteria bacterium (assembly GCA_965207055.1). Lineage (GTDB taxonomy): Bacteria > Pseudomonadota > Alphaproteobacteria > UBA828 > UBA828 > WTGU01. The sequence goes on from CBDBLP010000003.1 coordinate 1,368,907, forward strand.
CGAGCGCGGCGGCGATGAGCCCCTCGACGGCCCGGGTCAGTTGCCAGAGCCGATGCGCCTGCGGGATCGAGAGGCAGATATCGAAATCCTGATAGACCGCGCGCTCGCCTTCGCCGATGACCGGCTTGGCGGAGCGGAAGGCGAGGTCCGCGCCCGCATCGGTGAACTCCTGGCAGTGCGCCGGCGTGAGCAGCGGCACCACGGCGGCGTCCTCGCGTGCGACGAGCTCGAGAGCGGCGGCCATCGCCTCGGGGTCGGCGCGCAGACCATGACTGTTCTCCCAAGCGCGCACGCCCAGCCCCTATTCTTCCTCGCTCTCATCACGCGGTGCCCAGTGGCGCAGGCTCGCCGATTCGATGGTGCCGTCCGGCATCACGGTGCCGTCGAGATTGGCCTGGCCGAAGAAGGCGTCCGCCACCTCGGCCCCGCGAAAGTCGGCGCGAATCAGATCGGCCTCGCGAAAATTCGCCTCGCGCAGGTTGGCGCCGCCCAGGTCGGCCGTGGCGAGCCGCGCGCGCTTGAAGCTCGCCCCGGAAAAATTCGCCTCGCGCAGGTTGGCGCCGATCAACACCGCTTCCTCCAGCTTGGCGAGGCGCCCGTCGGCGCGGCCGAGATTGGCGTCCTCCAGGTCGGCGAGGCGAAGGTCGGCGCAGTAGAGTTCCGCGCCGCTGAAGTCGGCAGCCTGGCACTTCGCGCCGGCGAGCTCGGCCTGCGCCAGATTGCACTCGGAGAGCATGGCGCGGCCGAGGTCGGCGACCTTGAGATCGGCGCTCCAGAGATCGGCGCCGGCGAGCCGTGCGCCGCGCAGGGTTGCGCCCCTGAAGGTCGCGAGCCGCAAGTTCGCCCCGGTGAGGTCGGCCTCGCTAAGATCCGCGCCCCACAGGTCGACCTCGCGGAGAATGCTGCCGGCAAAGCTCGCCCCGCGCAGATCTGCCTGACGGAAGTGAAAGCCCTGCAGGTCGAAGCGCGTGAGGTCGGCACCGGCGAGCTTGCCGGCCCGAATCTGGTCTCCGTTCGGCCGCCAGCCCGTCATCAGGCACCGCCTGCCGTCTCTATGCGGACGGGCGTTCCCACTTGCAGCCCCAGCACGCGGTCCGACCGGCCCCGGTTGACCGCGATCTCGGCCAAACCGTTCGCGTTCTCGTACCAGAAGGCTGCGCCCGGCTCGGCGTCGGAGAACGTGCGCAGCCGCGTGAAGCACCGGGCGCCTGCAACAATCGTTGCGTCTGTCGGCAGGTGGGCCGCGCGCAGCCCCGTCATCGCGTTGCCGTAAGGATCGATGTAGACGATCGCGGCGCGATCGGCCGGCCAGTCGGCGCCGACCGTAGCCGCGCCGTCGAGCGGCGTGCCCGGCACATCCTCGCCCCGGGCGATCCGCGCCGCCACCGGCGCGAAGAGATCGCGGCCGTGAAATGAGGCGGAGAGGGCTGCCGGCCGCCAGTCGATGGCAAACCAGCGCGCATCGTCAGCGCGACGTGCGGCGATGGCGAGCAGCCCGTTGTCGGGGCCCACGTACCAGCGCTCGTCGGCGCTGAGCGCGACCGGCGCACGGTCGCTGCCGACGCCCGGATCGACCACGCAGACGAAGACCGCGCCCGGCGGAAACGCAGGGGCGCACGCCGCGAGCAGATAGGCCGCAGGCTCCGGATCGCAGGCCGGCAGATCGTCCGCGAGATCGATCACGGGGATGCCCGGCGCCTCGCGCGCCAGCACGGCCTTCATCTGGCCCGTGTAGGGCCCGCCCGGCCCGAAGTCGGTGAAGAGGACGATCACGCGTCGCCTGCGCCGGGCGGCGGGTCGTCGAGGTTGTCCATGCCCATGTAGGTGTCGAAGGCGCCGTCGACGCCGAGCAGCTGGCCCGAGATGTGGCGGCCGGAGTCGGAGCAGAGGTAGAGCGCGAGGTCCGCGATTTCCTGCTCGGCGATGCCGGTGCGCATGGCGATGTTGCCGAGGATCGCGGCCTCCGTCTCTTCCACCGTGCGGCCCGCAGCCTCGGCCTTGGCACGGACCACGCGTCTGCCCCGCTCGTTGAGGATGTAGCCTGGCAGGATGGCGTTGACACTGATGTTGGCGGGGCCGAGCTCGATCGCCAGCGTCTTGGTCAGGCCGGTGATCGCGAACTTGGAGGTGGCGTAGGGGAGCCTGAGCGGGAAGCCGAGGCGGCCAGCGGTGGACGAGATATTCACGATGGCGCCGCGGCCGGCCTCGCGCATCAACGGGACTGCGTGCCGCGCGCAATAGAACTGGCCGGAGATGTTGACCGCGATCGTGCGGTCCCAGTCGGCGGGCTCGATCTGCTCCACCCGTGCAGTCGGGCCGGCGATCCCCGCGTTGTTGACCAGAACGTCGACGCCGCCCATGGCGTCCGCCGCAGCCTCGAAGAGCCGGTCGACCTGGGCCGGGTCGCCGACATCGGCCACGACCGCGCCGATCCCGCCGCCCTGCACGTCCTCGACCAGGCCGGGCTGGACGTCGCAGGTGAAGACCGCGGCGCCGTTGGCCGCCAGCGTCTCCGCAATAACGCGCCCGATGCCCGAGCCGCCGGCGGTCACCACCGCACGCCGGCCCTTGCACGATATCTCCATGATCCGCTCCCGCTGCTGAACAGGGCGCCAGAGTAGCGAGCCCGGCGCGGCTTGCCGAGAGCGGCGAAGTCGTACCCGCAAATGCGCTGATGGGCCATTTCGGCTGCAGGGCGCGCTGCATAGAATGCGCGCGATGGAACGATGTGACTTTCTGGTCATCGGCGCCGGCATGGCGGGAGCCTCGGCTGCCTATTGGCTTGCCGAGCGGGGCCGCGTTGTCGTTCTCGAGCAGGAGGATGCGGCCGGCTATCACTCCACCGGGCGCTCCGCCGCCATGTACATGGAGACCTACGGCGGCCCGCTGACGAGGGGGCTGGCCACCGCAGGCCGGGCCTTCCTGGCCGACCCACCGTCGGGCTTTGCGGACATGCCGCTGCTCAGCCCGCACCAGGTTCTCTACATCGGCCGCACCGATCAACTCGGCGCGCTGGACCGCTTCTACGAGGAGTGCCGCTCGCTCGTGCCGACCCTGGTGCGCCTCGATGCCGCCGAGACCCTCAGCCAGCCGGTGCCGCTGCGCGAGGACTATGTTGCCGGCGCGGTCCTGGAACCGGTGTCGGAGGAGATCGACGTGGCCGCCCTGCATCAGGGCTACCTTCGGGGCTTGCGCGCCCGCGGCGGCAGGTTGATGACGGAGGCGGAGGTGACCGCGCTCGCGCGCACCGGCGACCTCTGGCACGCGGAGACGCCGGCAGGCGTCTTCGCCGCGCCGGTCGTGGTGAACGCCGCCGGCGCCTGGTGCGATGTCGTCGCCGCGCGCGCCGGTGTCGCGCCGATCGGCCTTCAGCCCAAACGCCGCACAGCCTTCATCTTTGACGGGCCGGCGGACGACAACGTGGGCGACTGGCCGATGATCCACGACATCGGCGATGACTTCTACCTCAAGCCCGACGCCGGTCGGGTTCTGGGCTCGCCCGCCGACGAGACGCCCTCCGACCCCTGCGACGCCTACGCGGAAGAGTTCGACATCGCCATCGGTGCAGACCGGATCATGCAGGCGACGACGCTGGAGATCCGCCACATCCGCAACAAGTGGGCGGGCCTCAGGAGCTTCGTCGCGGACCGCATGCCGGTGGCGGGCTTCGACGTTGCCGCCGAGGGTTTCTTCTGGCTGGCGGGCCAGGGTGGCGCCGGCATCATGACCGCGCCGGCGCTCGGTGCCATAACGGCGGCACTTGCCGCAGGCGATCCCCTGCCGGAAGAGGCCGCAACGCGCGGCATCACCGCCGCGCAGCTCAGCCCCGGCCGCCTACTCTGACGAGGAGACGGGCTCGGCGATCACGCGAATCTCGTCGCCCTGCACGGCGTTGTAAAAGCAGGCCGGGCGGTTGGTGTGGCAGGCGGGGCCGGCCTGGTCGACCAGGAGCAGGAGGGCGTCGCTGTCGCAGTCGAAGCGCAGCTCGACCAGCCGCTGCTTATGGCCCGAGCTCTCGCCCTTGCGCCACAGCTTCTGGCGCGAGCGCGACCAGTAGCAGACGCGGCCCGTCTCCAGCGTCTCCCGCACCGCATCGGCGTTCATCCAGGCGAGCATCAAGACCGTGCGGGTCTCGTGCGACTGCGCGATCGCGGGAATGAGGCCCGCATCGTCGAAGCGCAGCCGCTCGATCACCTCTAGGGCCAGGTCGGCGCTGGCCGCCATTTGCCGTCTCCCTGCACGAATGTGCGAAGCTAGTGCTCCGCCCGCGCCGAATCAACGACCCGTCCGCTGAAGACCGAGGCCAGCGCGGCGCCGCCATGGCAGAGGGCGAAGAGAGCGAGGGCGGCGACCACGATCGAAGGGCCCGACGGCGTGTCCCAGGCGAGGGAGCCGTGCAACCCGCCGGCCACCGCCACCGCCCCGGTCGCGCTCGCGAGCAGCGCCATCTGCTCCGGTGAGCGCGCCAGCCGGCGCGCCGTCGCCGCCGGGATGATCAGCAGCGCCACGATCAGGATCAGGCCGATGATCTTCATGGCAACGGCGACTGCCAGTGCGATCAAGAGGGTGAAGGCGATGCGGACCAGGCCGACCCGCACGCCCTCTGCCCGGGCCAGCTCCTCGTGCACGGTGACGGCCAGCAGCGGCCGCCAGATCAGCACCGTCGCCGCCAGCACGCCGCCGCCGCCGCCGTAGATCCAGATCAGGTCGTTGCCGCTGACGGCCAAGATATCCCCGAAGAGGAGGCTCATCAGGTCCACACGCACGTTGTCCAGGAAGCTGATCCCGACGAGGCCGAGGGCCAGGCCGCCGTGCGCGAGGATGCCGAGGAGCGTGTCGGTGGCCAGCCGCCGCTGCTGCTGGAGCAGGAGCAGGAGCAGGGCGAGCGCGATGCACATGAGGACGATGCCGGCGTTGAGGTCGATGCCCAGGCCGACGCCAAGCAAGACGCCCAGCAGCGCGCTGTGGGCGACCGAATCGCCGAAATAAGCCATGCGCCGCCACACCATGAAACAGCCGAGCGGTCCCGTCGCGAGCGCGATGCCGATGCCGCCCGCGAGCGCGCGCGCGAAGAAGTCGTCGAACACCGTGCGCTCAGTTGTGCTCGCCGGGCGGCGATCCCGCCTCGGGTGGGTCGGCATCGACCGGCGAAAGCGCGGCGGGTAGGCCGTGACTGTGGTCGTGATCGTGGGTGTAGACCGCGAGCCCCGCGGCCGCACGCGGTCCGAACAGCGAGATGTACTCCGGATGTCGGCTCACCGCCTCCGGCTCGCCGGCGCAGCAGACGTGCCCATTGATGCACACCACGCGGTCGGTTGCGCCCAACACGAGGTGGAGGTCATGGGAGACGATCAGCACGCCGCAGCCGCGCCGGTCCCGCAAGCGGCCGATCAACTGGTGCATGGCTAGCTGGCCTGCGAAGTCGACCTGTTGGATCGGCTCATCCAGCACCAGCAGGTCGGGGTCACGCAGCAGCGCGCGGGCGAGCAGGACGCGCCTGAACTCGCCACCGGAGAGGTCGCTGAGCTGCCGGTCGATCACTGCCGCCGTGCCCACCTCGTCCAGCACCGCAGCGGCATCGGCGCGGGCCCGACGCCCCGCCATGGACAGAAAGCGGCGCACGGTGAGCGGCAGAAGCGATTCTGGCGCGATGCGCTGGGGCACGTAGCCCACCACGACGCCCGGCGCCCGCTCGACGACACCCGCATTTGGCTTGATCAGCCCGAGCAACGCGCGCACGGCGGTGGTCTTGCCCGCCCCGTTGGGCCCGATCACGCTCACCACCTCGCGGCGGTGGACCTCGATCGAGACCCGGTCCAGCACGGTGCGCCCGCCGTAACGCACCACCAGGTCGCGGCCCGAAGCGAGCGGCGGCTCAGCGGCGGCGTGCGGCCGGGGAGTCAGGGGGTCTGCGGAAGCGTCGTGCAGCGCGGACACTTGCCGTGCAACTCGATGATCTTGCGCGAGAGCGCGAAGCCGGAGCCGGCCGCCTGGTCCGCGACGGCGCGATCGATGCTGGCCGCATTCATCTCCGACACGTCGCCGCAGTCCCCGCAGATGAGAAACTGGGCGCTGTGGCGGCGGTCGGGCTGCGGGCAGCCGACGAAAGCATTGAGACTGTCGATGCGGTGAACCAGGCCCTGGGCCATCAGGAACTCGAGGGTGCGATAGACCGTCGGCGGCTTCGCCGCGCCCTCCCCATCGCTCAATGCGGCGAGCAGGTCGTAGGCCTTGATCGCCCGATGGCTGCCCCAGACCAGCTCAAGGACCCTGCGCCGCAGCGGAGTGAGCCGGGCGCCGCGCTCGCGGCACAGGGCATCGGCGCGGGCCAGCGCGTCCTCGATACAACTCCGATGCTCGTGCCCGCCTTCGAGGAAGGCCGGCTCATCGCCTTGCGGGCTCTTCATTCGTTCCTCGTTCTCGCCGCCCGAACCAGCGTCGTGCGGCGACCGCGACAGGTTACACTATAGCATATCCGAACGTACGTGTTCAGGGACGCGACGCGCACCGCGTGCGTCGACTTCTCCGGGGCGCCCGGCGCGGGGGCCTGCGAATCCTGCCGAGTCCTCAGCGCGCCCAGATGGATACGGTGCTCAGATAGTTCCGGTTGGCCCGGTCCAGGGGATAGAAAATTTCGCTGTCGCGCCCGAACCAGCGCTCGTAAATCTCGTCGTAGCGGCTGTTGGAGTCCTTGACCCCGGAGAACATGTCGATGAGGACCCGGTTGACGACATCGCGCCAGGGGCTGTCGTCCTGCGGCAGTACGCAGGCCAACGCTTCCATGGCGAGCGCGAAGGTGCGCGGGAGCAAGACCACGCTGCGGCGCGGCTCCGCCTTCGCCGCGAGCCCCAGAAGCGTGATGCCGATGTTGGCGACGCCGCTCACCTCGCCTGCCGCAAGTGCGGACATGGCATCCTTCATGGAGGGGAAGAGGTGCAGGTTGGCAGTGGGCAGCTGGTCCTGGACGATTGTCACTGTCGTGGTGCCCTCGACCACGCCGATATCGAGCGTTCCGAGGTCCACGCCGCCGGTGGCCTTCTCCCGGTAAATCAGAATGCGTGTGCCGTCGCGGAAGAAAGGCACCGAGAAGTCGACCAGCACTTCCCGGTCCCAGGTCGGCGTCGTGATGCCGCAGACGATGTCGAGCTCGCCTGCGGCAACCCGTTCCAGCCGGTCCCCAGGCGTTACTTCATGGAGTTCCAGCGTGACCGACCGGCCGACCTTCTCCTCCGCAGAGGCCCGGATGGCCTCCAGCAGATCGACCGAGAAGCCCTCGAACCCGCCCGTTTCCAGCTTCCGCGCGAAGGGCGGCGCGCTTGCCCTGGTGCCGGCGCGAATGACTCCTTCGGTCTCGATCTTGGCGAGGACGCCGTCGGCCGCGGCCTGTGCTGGCGGCGCCAGGCGCGGCAAGGCAAGCATCAGGGCGACAAGCGCAATCACAAGGCCCGCGCACCGCATTAGTGCCGGGTGTCGCGGCCGAGCCAGATATCGACGATCACCGAATCCGGTCATTCTTCCCTCAAAAGCCCGTTGCCGGTCCCCGCAGGTCTCGGCGCTCCCGCTGTAGCTCGCCGCACGGCGCAGGCACCACGGAAGCGACGCCGGAAACTGACTCCTCCCTCACAGAACGATACTCTATTTCGCCCTGTAGACATATCGGATAGGCTTCCGAATCGCTGCGGCTAGCGGCACCGCGGCAAAGGCCGGGAGGGCCAGGGGTCCTTTCCGCTGATCCCCGCCCGGCTGCGTCAAATCGGGTTGGCACGATGATTTGCGCGACGATCATCGACACCTTACGCGCTGCGGCCCTGGCGCCTCGCCGGGCCTCTAAGGTGGAGTCCGCCTCGGCGCGGACAGGGTGATGGGCGGGAGCGCCCAAGCCTCTCCTCGCCACCCGGGAGGTAGCCAAGCGCGGCGGCCTCTTTATCGACTCTTCAAATCCCGAGCCGGCGGCATGGCGCCCGCGCGTGGGCGCATGAAGCGGCGACTTCCCAAGTGGTGGCTTCTTCTCGCGGTCGCGCTCACCGCTTGGGCAGGCGTGGCCGCTCCCGCGCTCGCCGACCGGCTGCAGGAGATTCAGGACCGCGGCCGCGTCATCGTCGGCGTCAAGGAGGACTACGCGCCCTTCGGCTTCCGCGATGCCGAAGGCACGCTCGTGGGCTACGACGTGGACGTGGCGCAGGGCTTCGCAGAGGCGATCGGCGTCGACGTCGAGCTGGTTCCGGTGACCAGCGCCAACCGCCTGCAGAAGGTGGAGCGGGGGGAGATCGACATCGTCGCCGCCACCATGGGCGACACCCGCAGCCGCCGCCAGCTGGTCACCATGATCGAGCCGCAATACTACGGCGACGGCGCCAATGTGCTGCTACGAGACAGTGCCAAGATCGGCACCTGGGCGGACCTGCGTGGCCAGACCGTCTGCGGGCTTCAGGGCTCGTTGTGGAACCGGCTGGCGAAGCAGCGGCTGCTGCTCGACGTGACCGCTTTCAACAGCACCCGCGAAGCCGCCCAGGCTCTCCGCAACGGGCATTGCGTCGGCTGGATCTACGACGAGGTCCTCCTTCTCCACGAGATCGAGACCGGCGACTGGGAAGGCCACAGCGTCACGCTGCCGACCCGCTTCGTGCTGCCGTGGGCCGTCGCCATCGCCAAGGAGGAAGGTGGCGGTTCGCTCGATCAGCTAATGGGCGACACGTTAGCGCAGTGGCATCGCGACGGCTTCCTGCAGTCGCTGGAAGAGAAGTGGGGCCTGCCGCCGTCTCCCTTCCTGCGGGACGCGCGCACCACCTGGCAGGAGGTCGACGAGTCCGGCGAGCTGAGTTGCCGGCGCAACGAGCAGGGTCAGTGGCCGCTGGAATGCCGCGAGGTCGCTCTCGTCACCGGCAGCGGCATCGGCGGCCTCTCGGGCTTCTCGCTGACAATCATGGAGGTGACGGGCCTCGACATCAGCATCCTGTACGACCCGCTCGACCGAGACGTATTCCTCTATGGCTTGGGCCTGACGGCGCTGCTCTCTCTGATCACGGTGGTCGGCAGCGTCGTCCTCGGCGTCGTGTTCGGATGGCTGATGCACCGGCGCGTGCCGGGAGTGAGCCACTTCCTGCGGGCGTTCAGCGAGTTCATGCGCATGACGCCCCCCTTGCTCCAGCTCTATATCGTGTTCTTCGGTCTGGGCGGCGTGCTGCTGGCTCTCGGCTTCACCCTCGACGCGTTTCTGGTCGCTGCGGTGGTGCTGTCGCTCTACGCGGCATCGAGCAATGCGATTGCATTCTCGCTGGCGGCGGATGTTGCCGCGGCGGGCGGGCGCAAGCTCCGCTTTACGCCGCGGGATGTGCAGCGTGCGTTGGTGCTCTGCTACGCCGCGGTGATGGGCAACTCCGCCAACATCGTCAAGGCCACGGGGATGGCCAGCACGCTCGCTCTGCCGGAGCTGGTCCATGCCAGCACGTCGATCGTGGCCGAGAAGGGCAATGCCGACGTGATGATGAACCTGCTTCTGATCTGTTACTTCGTTCTGGTCATCATCACGGTCCAGCTCTTCCGGCGCTTCGAGCGAGGCAAGGCCGCCACGCTATGACCGCGCAGGAGACAGTCGACGTCCTGTGGGCATGGTCGCCCTATCTGGCGGAAGGATTCGGCTGGAACATCATCGTCTCCCTGCTCGCCATGGCCGTCGGCACGATCGTCGGTCTGGTGCTGGCGCTGCTGCGGGGCGGCTCTCACTGGAGCGTGAGGCACAGCGGAGGCGCGGTGACGACGCTGGCGCGCAATGCGCCGACCTTCGTCATGCTCTTCTACCTCGCCTATATCATTCCCACCGAGTTCACGCTCTTCGGTGCTGCCGCAACCTTCCCGGCCTGGATCAAGGCGGCGCTCGCGCTGGGCATCGCCGTTGCCGGCTACGTATCCGACAACGCGCTTGCGGCCATACGGCATCTGCGCCGCCACGAGATGGCGGAGGCGCTGTTGTTCGTTCCGGCCTGGACCAGCTATTTCCTGATCATCGTCATGGCCTCCAGCACCGCCTCGGTGATTGGCGTGCCCGAGCTCGTGCGCCGGGCCGACACGGTCATCGGCGCGGTCGACGAGGTGGGGCTCGCGCTCTGGGTCTATCTTTGGGCTATGATCTGGTTCCTCGGGTTCAGCCTTCTTTTGACGTTCGGCATGAACAGGCTCAGCAGGCACATCAAGCGGCGCGTCCATCGGCCGCTGGAGGAGGCCACCGACCTTACCGGCGGCCCGCTGCCGTGAGGGCGCCCCGCGCCGGGCGCCGGCTTTGGTCGTACGCCACAGCGGGATATCGCCGTTGACCCTTTCCAGACGCCTGATCATCACGGTTGCGGCGTCCGTCGGCGTGGCGATCGTCGGTGTCGCGCTGGCGATGGGATTTCTCGCGCGCGACGCGCTGATCGAGCAGGCCGAAGACCAGGCGTTGCTTGTCGCCGGGCTCATCGCGAGCGAAGCCAACCGGGCGGAGCACACCGCCGACGAAATCGACCGCATGATCGTCAGGCAGATGGAGGCGCAGGCTCTGGCCATCGCTCGTCATCTTGACGATCACTCACATGAGGCGGAGAGTCGGGATAACCTCGGCATATTTTTCGCCAAGTTGACGGCGGACAGCGCCGTCGACGACATCTGGCTGCTGGACGAAAGGGGTCGGCCGCTGGTGCGCGCTGTCGGCGGCCTCAGCGAGAGCGGTGCGCTGGATCTGGCGTCCGCCGGAATTGATCCTCGTGCCGTGGAGGCGCTGGTATCGGGTCGACGTTTCTCCGTCGCCTTTCAGTCGGTCCCGCCAATGGGGTGGGAAAAGCCGATCAGGTACGTCGGCGTTCGCGCCGGCACACGAGAGACCGTGCTGGTCGGCACGCTGGCATCCGAGACTGGCGGTCCCGGCGATGTCATCGGTATCGGGGCGGCGCTGGACTCGCTGGCCGGGCGCGAGGCTATTCGCTCGATCTGGGTGGTCAACGACCTTCTCCACCTGATCGGCATGGCCACCTTTGAGGACAGAGCCAGTTCCGCGGCCGACGCGGCGCTGTCTGCGGACGACCAGGATCTCGCCACGCGCGTTCTGGGCGTTGACGGCGCTGAATCGTTTCTCGGCGAAAGCGCTCTCCATGTGGCGGCGCCCATCCTGGATCGCGGCGGCGTCGCCACGGGCGCTGCAGTGATCCACATGCAGCGGGACCATCTGGATCAGCTCTTTGAGGACCACATCAAGTACGGGCTGATCGTAGCCGCAGCGGCCTTCGCCATCGGCTCCATCATCGCCGCAGTCTCCGCGCGCCGCATCGTGCAGCCCGTCACGGCGCTGACCACGGCCGCAGCGGAGGTGGATACCGACACGTTAAGTTTTGCCCCGGAAACTCTGGACCCGGTCGCCGTCCGGCGGGACGAGCTCGGCACACTTGTGCGCGTGTTTCAAAACATGGTGCGCCAAGTTCAGGCGCGCGAGGAATATCTGGAAAGCATGGTCCGCGCCCGCACCCGCGAACTAGAGGCGTCGAACGCGCAGCTGGAAAAAGCCAAGGAGCGGATGGAATCGGAGCTCAAGATTGCGCACGCCCTGCAGGGTGCGATCTTGCCCAAGACGATGCCGGAAAATCCGACCTATTCGGGACACGCGGTCATGACGCCGGCGCGCGAGATGGGCGGCGACTTTTACGACTTCTTCACTTTGGACGACGGTCGTCTCAGCGTGGTGATGGCAGATGTTTCGGGCAAGGGAGTGCCTGCGGCGTTCTTCATGGCGATTGCAAGGACGGTCATGCGCGCCGCGGCGGGCCGGCACCCCGACCCGGGCCCCTGCCTGCAGGAGGTCAACGACGCCATCTGCGAGCAGAACCCTCAGGATCTCTTCGTGACGCTCTTCTACGGCATACTCGATCCCGACTCAGGCAAGTTCGTCTATGCCAATGCCGGGCACAACCCGCCATTCGTCGTCAAGCGCCCCGGCGATGTCTTGCCCTTGCCTATGACAGGGGGCATGGCCGTGGGTGTCATGCCTGGAATGCCCTACGATGAAGACGCGGTGACTCTGGCACCGGGGGACACGATGTTCCTCTATACGGACGGCATTACCGAAGCCATGAATGTCGATCAGGAGGAGTTCACCGAGGCCCGCCTGGAGGCGGTCTTGGCGGAGGGTCGCGACTTGCCGGTCGATTCAGTGCTTGAGAATGTCACCAGTGCGGTGGTTAAGTTCGTCGGCGACGCGGAGCAGTCTGACGACATAACATGCGTCGTTCTACGCTACGATGGCGCAACGGATGACAGTGCGTCTGGCTAACGATGACTGAGTCCGCTGCCCTGCGGGCAGCGCGACGAACAGGTGAAATCAATTGGGCGAAGAAGAATTCGGTGCTGGAGTTTGCCCTCACAGGCCGTCATAAGAGATGATGCGCGAGTTTGGGCCGCGCCCGAGTCGCGATGTTTCAATCGCGGGCATCGGCTAATCGAATTCTAGAATGTACGACACAGGGAGGAACAAGCTATGAGCGAAAAGGAGGAGATGCCCCCGTAAGGGCGGCCGAGGTGAAGACGATCGGCGACAATGAAGCGGAAGGGTCGTTGGCGTAATCGGGAGACCAAGCCCGAATTGCGCGAGCCGACGGAAGAAGAGTTCACAAGCTCCACCGGCGGCTGAAGTCCCGGCTCTCCCTCAACGGACTTGCTAGTTGTCTCGCAGGACCTGGAGGCAACGTCCCTCGTCCGAGAGCGCCCTGCCACCGTGGAGGGGGCCAGGCATTCTAGCCGATCGTCCGACACCATGACCTGAAGCGGATGGGAGGCGCCCGCGGCTCCGCCCCGGCCACAAAGGGTGGGCCGGCGGACCGCCCGGCCGGCGCCGACCGACTTCCCAGCCGCCGCAGGATTTCACGGGACCGATTGAGACACGCCAAGCCCAGGAGCACGGCAGCGGGTGTCGACTTGCGGCCTCGCCGACCACGCACAGGCTCTCTGGCATAGCGCGGCACGCGCACTTGCATCGCCGCGATCGCGCCCACAAGGACCGACCATGCCCGTTACCTTGCGTCAGTTGCGCTACTTTCAGGCCTTGATTGAGCACGGCTCCTTCAGTCGCGCGGCCGAGAGCGTCCACGTCTCGCAGCCCGCGCTTTCACTCCAGATCCGCGAGCTCGAGGCCTCGCTCGGCGGGCCGCTGGTAGAGCGCGAGAGCCGCGGCGTTCTCCTCACGCCGCTCGGTCGAGAGGCGCACGAGCAGACGCTCAGGATTCTGGACGAGACACTGCTGCTGGAGACAATGGGGCAGCGCTACGAGGCGGGCCCGCTCAGGGTCGCCGTCGGAATCGTCTCCACGCTTGCGCCCTACCTGCTTCCGGGAATCCTGACCCACCTGCACGATGCCTCGCCCCGCGTCGAGCTCGACATCGCGGAGGCGCCGGGCCAGGTTCTTGTGTCCAGTCTCCTGGCCGGTCGCCTGGACGCAGCCATCGTCTCGCTCCCACTCGGCATGCTGGAGCTGCCCGAGCGAGAACTCTTCGAGGACCGCCTCGTGCTCGCCGGCCGCACCGAGCGTCTCACCTCGATCCGCCGCGCACTCGGCGACGAGCTGGGTCCAGCAGATCTGGCCCGGGCCGATATCGGGCCGCTTCTCACCTTGGGCGACGGCCACTGTCTGGCCGATCAGGTTCTGGGCGCCTGCTTGATGTGGCGCATGCAGGAGGTTCGCCGCGGGGCAGAGTCGCTCGCCACGCTGTCGAGGCTCGTGGCAAGCGGCGCAGGGCTGACGCTCCTTCCTGAATCCGCTGCGCTCTCCGAACGTGCGGCCGTCCCTGACCTGAGTTTTCTCCGCTTTGTCGAACCTGAGCCCTCACGGCGCATCGGCCTCACCCATCGCGTCGCTGCCCATGGTCAGCCGTGGATCGATCTGCTGGCAGAGGCCGCGGCGAGCGCCGGCGAGGCGCTCACGGAGGAAGCGCGCAAGGCGGTCAGCTAGAGCACCATCCGATCAGACACGGTCATATCCTGCAGCAGTGAAGTAGTTTTGGCACTCGGCGGGGGTATAGTTGTCTGTGGCTTCGCCGATGGCGTCCCAGAGTTCTGGTATGGTGCGGGCGGCGCGTCGCTTGAGGGAGGCCTTGAGCTTGGAGAAGGCCATCTCGATCGGGTTGAAGTCGGGACTGTAGGGCGGCAGGAAGCGCAACTCGGCCCCGGCGCCTTGGATAGCGTCGCGCACGGCGGCGCTTCGGTGGCAGGCAAGGTTGTCCATCACCACGATGTCGCCGGGTTTGAGGATGGGCACCAGCACCTGTTCGACGTAGGCGAGGAAGGCGGCGCCGTGCATGGCGCCGTCGAGCACCATGGGGGCGGTCATTCCGCTCAGCCTCAGCGCGCCGACGAAGGTTGTGGTCTTCCAGTGCCCATGAGGCACCGGTGCCTGGCAGCGATGCCCGCGTAGCGCCCGGCCCGAGCGTCTCGCCATCTTGGTGGACGCCCCTGTCTCATCGATGAAGACGAGCGTCTCGGGGTCGAGCCCGGGCTGGGCTTCGAGCCAGGCGCGCCGGCGCCTGAGCAGGTCAGGGCGTTGCTGCTCGCTGGCGTGCGCCGTTTTTTTTGAAGGTGATGCCGCGGCGGTGGAAGAAGCGCCACACGGTGCTCTGGGACACCCGCAGCCCGTGCTCGTCCTCCAGATGGGTGGCGATCTCCGCCAGCGTCATGTCCGGGGTCTCTTCGACCAGTGCCAGAACCACCTCGGCCCGCGCCTCGATCCGCTGCGAGCGCCTGTCGCCGCCTTGCGCCCTCGACCTATAGCTGCCCGTGCGACGCTAGGCGTGGACCCACTTGATCGCCGTCGAAGGCGCGATCCCGAAGCGCCTTGCCGCTCCTCGGCGCGACATGCCGCCATCAACCACCGCCCTCACCACCCGGCGGCGCAGATCATTCGAAAGAGGTCGTGTCATGCATGCTGGCCTCCTTCACCAGCCTGCATCTTGAATCACATCTGCAACCGATTGAAAATTCCAAAGATTCTATAAGCTCGAAAAATGCTCTAAAGCGTGTCCGTCTTTGACGGACGCGCGACAGGCCGCGACCGATAAGGAATCAGAGCGTTTCCGTGTGAAACGGATGCGCTCTGATCCCGACTGTCCGGCGCGGTCAGACCTCGAAGGCAGCGAGTGCTTCGGCCTGTGATGGACGAATCGTGATGATCGTGTCGAAACCGCTGTTCTCGAAAATCTTCTGAACCGATTCCGAAAGCGAGCAGAGTGCGAAGCGCGCGTCACGGTTCGAAATGGCCTTGGCGATGGCGAGCACGGTACGAAGACCCGCACTGCCGATGTAGCTCAGCCTCTCGCAGTCCACGATGACTGCGCGGTCGCCGTCGGCAAGTGCAGTTTCGATCGCTTCGTAAAACGCGAGCGCAGTGGAACCGTCGATGCGGCCTTCCACCCGCACCGATAGCACGCCGTCCTCCCGCTCCGTCGTCACGTCCATGGCGTCTTTCTCAACCGTGAATCCTGTTCGCGACGGCCCGGCCCGAAGCCGTGCCATTCGACCTTGCCGCGCGTTCCCGACATCACGCGGCTGCAAGTCGCTGCAGCGCCGCCGGACGCGGCCCGCCGGTTGCCCAGTCGAGCAGCTCGACCGTGTGCACCACCGGCAACGCAGTGTGGCCGGCGATTTGCACCATGCAACCGATATTGCCCGCAGCCACGAGCGCAGCGCCGGTGCTTTCGATCGCCGTCGCCTTGCGCGCGCCGAGCGCACCGGCCAGGTCGGGCTGAAGCATATTATAGGTGCCCGCCGAACCGCAGCAGAAATGACCCTCCGGGACCGTTCGCACGTCAAAGCCGGCGGCGGCAAGGAGCGCCATCGGCTGCCGGTCGATTTTCTGGCCGTGCTGGAGCGAGCAGGCCGAGTGATAGGCGACGGGCGCGCTCGTGGGCGGCGACCCGAGGCCGGTGACGCCCAGCTCGTCGAGTACCTCGCTGATATCGCGGGCGAGTGCTGCCACCTGCGCCCCGGCTGCGGCGTGGGTCTCGTCGTCCTTGAGCAGGTGGCCGTAGTCCTTGAGCATCGTCCCGCAGCCTGACGCCGTGGCGACGACGGCATCGAACCCGCCCTGGGCTGCCTCGCGCGCGAACGCGGCCGCCGTGCGCCCGGCTTGAGCATGGCCGCGCGCCTCGTCGCCCAGATGATGCGAGAGCGCGCCGCAGCAGCCGGCGCCACGCGGCACCACCACCTCGCAGCCGTGGCGGGTGAGCACGCGCACTGCCGCCTCGTTGATCTCCGGCGCCAGCACGCATTGCACGCACCCCGTGAGCAGCGCCACCCGCTTGCGTCGCCGGCCCTGGGCCGGGATGACCTGCGGCCGCTCGACCCAGCTCGGCCCATACGAAGGCCGGCCGGCGAGGCGGAGCAGTGCGCCGAGTTTTCCACCGAAGAGCGGCGCCAGCAGCGCTGGCCCCCGCGCGGCGAGAAGGGCGAGGCGCGCCAGACTGGGGCGGGGCAGCACGACACCCAGCAGAGTGCGGAGCGCACGCTCGGCAGGGGGACGCGTCCAGGTGCGCTCGATGTGGCCGCGCGCATGGTCGACCAGGTGCATGTAATCGACCCCCGCCGGGCAGGTGGTCATGCACGAGAGGCAGGAGAGGCAGCGGTCGATGTGGCGGGTCACCGTGGCGTCGGCCGGCGCGTCCTGCTCCAGCATGTCCTTGATCAGGTAGATGCGTCCGCGCGGGCTGTCCCGCTCGTCGCCGAGCAGCGCATAGGTGGGGCAGGTGGAGAGGCAGAGCCCGCAATGGACGCAGGTGCGGAGCACCTCGTTGGCTTGCGCCAGTGCCGGCAGCGCAAGCTGACTCTCGGTGAACTGTGTCTGCATCGCCTCTACACGCCTGCGTACATGCGGCCCGGATTGAGCACGCCTGCCGGATCGAAGGCGCGCTTGATGCGCTCCGTCAGCGCCGCAAGGCCCGCCGTCTGGGGCTGGAAGACCGCGCGCGCCGCCCGTGTCGGCGCATCGGCGCGGACCAGGGTCGCGTGCCCGCCCACCGCCGCGGCGGCGGCTCGCACAGCGGCTTCGCCCGCGTCCGACGCGCCGTTCACGCTAAGCCAGACGAGCCCGCCGCCCCAGTCGAAGAGGACGCGCGCATCCGTCGCGTTCGTGACACGCGCGGCAGCGGCCGCACCGGATGCCGGCGGCACGGAGAGGCGCCAGAGCGGCCCGCTCACGTCGGCGAAGGCCCGGGCGTCCCGAATCTCGCGCCAGAGCGTCGCCGAGTTTTTGGAGTGAAGCTCCTCGACCTCACCGAAACGCCCGAGCAGCTCGCGCAGCGCCTCGCAGCGCGCTTCAACCGAGGCGGGAAAGCCCTCGACCCGGACCGCGCTGACAGCGGTGCCCGCGCCCGCGACGTAGGAAACGTCTGAGCGCGCCGCCACCTCGGCCGGCATGTGGGCCGCGCCCGAGACCTCGTGCGCGCTCCCGAGCGCCGCGCCTAAGGCGTCCATGGCCTGAGCCGTCTCGAGCCCAAAGATCAGCACCGTGCGCGTCCGCTCCGGCGCGGGCAGGACCTTGACCGTCACCTCGTGCATGAGCGCAAGCGTGCCGTGGGAGCCCGCGAGCAGCTTGCAGACATCGTACCCGGTCACGTTCTTGACCACGCGGCCGCCGGCCTTGAAGCGCTCGCCCCGTCCGCTGACCGCGTGCACGCCGAGGAAGTGATCGCGCGCAGCGCCCGCCTTGATCCGGCGCGGGCCCGAGAGGTTGCAGGCGAGCGCGCCGCCCAGAGTGGCGCCTGCGGCCGAGCCGAAGAGCGGGGCATAGTCCGCAGGCTCGAACGCCAGCATCTGCCTCTCGGCTTCGACCGCACTTTGGATGGTGGCGAGAGGCGTCGCTGCCCTGGCCGTCAGCACCAGCTCGGAGGGTTGATAGTCGACGATGCCGTCGAACGCGGCGAGCGAGAGGGTGGCCGCGCTCTGCACCGGCCGGCCGAAGTCCCGCTTGGAGCCGCCGGCGACGACCTCGAGCGGGTGCTCGCCCGCCACGGCCCAGCGCACGGCATCTGCGAGGCCGTCCGCATCCGTCGGCGCCAGGCTGTCGGCCATCAGAAGCGGGGCAGGTCGGGGAACGGCGTCTCGCCGCGGTGGACGTGCATCTGGCCGAGCTCGGCGCAGCGGTGGAGCGTGGGGAAGACCTTTCCGGGGTTGAGCAGCTGGTCCGGATCGAAGGCGCACTTGATCCGCTGCTGCTGCTTGAGGTCGTCGTCGGTGAACATCGTGCCCATCAGGTCGCGCTTCTCGACGCCGACACCGTGCTCGCCGGTGAGCACACCGCCCACCTCGACGCAGAGCCTGAGAATCTCCGAGCCCATCTCCTCGGTGCGCTGCAGGGCGCCGGGGATGCTGGAATCGTACATGATGAGCGGATGCAGGTTGCCGTCGCCCGCGTGGAAAACGTTTGCGACGGGCAGATCGTACTCGCGCGAAAGTTCGCCGATCCGGGTCAGGACCTCGGGCAGGCGCGCGCGGGGAATCGTGCCGTCCATGACGTAGTAGTCGGGCGCCATGCGGCCTGCGGCGCCGAAGGCGGACTTGCGGCCGAGCCAGAAGCGCTCCCGCTCCGCCTCGTCCCTGCTCGTGCGAATCGTCGTCGCGCCCGACTTGCGGGCGAGATCTCCGACCAGGGCGGCGAGCTCGTCGACCTCGACCTCGGGCCCGTCCAGCTCGCAGATCAGGATCGCCGCGACGTCCATGGGATAGCCGGCCTGACAGAAGGCTTCCGCCGCCTCGATCGCCGGCTTGTCCATCATTTCCAGCCCGGCCGGAATGATCCCGGCGGCGATGATCTCGCCCACGCAGGCACCGGCCGACGCGTTGTCGGGGAAGCCGAGCAGCAACGCGCGCACCGTGGCGGGCTTGGGGAGCAGCCGGACCGTCACCTCGGTCACGACGCCGAGCAGCCCCTCGGAGCCGGTCACCACGCCGAGCAGGTCGTAGCCCTCGGCGTCGAACTGCTTGCCGCCGAGGCGCAGGACCTCGCCGTCCATCAGCACCATCTCGACGCCGAGCAGGTTGTTGGTGGTGAGCCCGTACTTGAGGCAGTGAACGCCGCCGGAGTTCTCAGCGACGTTGCCGCCGATCGAGCAGGCGATCTGGCTGGAGGGGTCCGGCGCATAGTAGAAGCCGTAGGGGCTCACCGCCGTGCTGATGGCGAGGTTGGCGACCCCCGGCTGGACCACGGCGCAGCGGTTGGCGATGTCGATTTCGAGGACCCGGTTGAGCTTGCCGAAGCCCACGGTGACCCCGTCGGCGAGCGGCAGCGCGCCGCCCGAAAGCCCGGTGCCGGCACCGCGCGGCACGATCTTGACGCCGCGCTCGTGGCAAAGCGAGAGCACGCGGCTGATCTCGCCTGTGTCGCGGGGCAGCACGACGACCATCGGCAACGACCGGTAAGCGCTGAGGCCGTCGCACTCGAAGGGGCGAAGCCCGCGCTCGTCGTCGATCACGCAGTCCGCGGGCAGCAGCTTGTGCAGCGCCGCAACCAGAGACTGGCGCTGGCTGATGACGCCCGCATCGGGCTCAGGCATGGCGATCACGGCAGCACCTTTCGGGGCCCGGCGTGGACCCTCCCTTGTGAGCGTGGCGGATTGTCGGTGCGCGCGCGCCGCTCGTCAATCCGAGCCGGCGCTGTGCTGGATCGGCCGAAGAGACCGGGCGCGGTCAGCCCTGGCGCGCCTTGAAGCGCGGATTGCGCTTGTTGATGACCAGCACGCGGCCCTTGCGGCGCACGATCTGGCAATCCTTGTGGCGATTCTTGGCGGCGCGCAGCGAGTTGAAGACCTTCATGTCATCCTCTCTTCGAGGGGCGGCGCACCATAGGGAGCGCCCGCACCCCTGTCAATCGGCGCCGCTTACGCCTGGCGCAGCGTCTGCCGCTGGCGGCCGAGGCCCTCGATCTCGAGCTCCATCACGTCGCCCGGCTCGAGGAAGACCGGCGGCTTCATGCCCATGCCTACACCGGGCGGGGTCCCTGTCGCAATCAGATCGCCCGCCTCCAGCACCATGAATTGGCTGACATACCAGACGAGGTGGGCGACGCCGAAGATCATCGTGGCGGTGCTACCGCTCTGGCGCACCTCGCCGTTGACCGTGAGCGACATGGCGAGGCTTTGCGGGTCCGACACCTCGTCGCGCGTGACCAGCCACGGGCCGGTGGGGCAGAAGGTCCGGGCCGACTTGCCCTTGACCCATGTGGGGCCGTGCCGGAGCTGGAAGTCCCGCTCGGAGACGTCGTTGCAGATGCAGTAGCCGGCGACGTGGTCCATCGCCGTGTCCTCGTCGGGCAGGTACTCGGCCGTGCGGCCGATCACCACCCCGAGCTCCACCTCCCAGTCCGTCTCCGTACTGCCGCGCGGGATCAGCACGTCGTCATCCGGCCCGCTGTAGGAGCTCGGCGCCTTGGTGAAGATGATCGGCTCCGTCGGCAGGTCCATGCCGGCTTCCTTGGCGTGGTCGGCATAGTTGAGGCCGATGGCGATGATGTGGCCGGGCCGCACCACCGGTGGGCCGATCCGTGTGCCGGGGTCGACGCTGGGGAAGCGATCGGTGCCTTCGGACAAGGTCTTTGCCAGCCGGTCCACGCCGCCGCCATCGAGCCAGGCGCCGTCGATTTCGCCAACCGCGCTCGATACGTCGATGATGGTTCCGTCATCCAGCATCACGGCCGGCCGCTCGGTGCCTGCCTCGCCAACACGCAACAGCTTCATTCGTCCTCTCCCGGGTCCAAAGCCGCGCGCACTATACCAGCGGGTCCGGGCTGTACCAGCCCGGTGGGATATTGGGCGGTGCGGCCATGAGGTGTGGAACATCAGAAGGACCGGGCCGTCAGGCCCGGACGGCGCGACTGCGCCGCGCGCGAAAGCGCGTAGCCAAGCGAGCGGAGCGAGCGTCCGTTCCTATGGGTTCTTGACCATTCCACAATGTTCTCATATGACGTGTAAGAACAGCTGGTTAGATAGACATATCGGCCCTTGCGTTCCGGTTCGTTCTCACCCATTATTGGTCCAATCGTGGGACACAGCGTGGGTGAAGAATTATGGCAACGACCTATGCAGCCGCCTCAAATGCCGCCAGACCAGGGCGTCTAAACGCCGCCTTCGTCCGAACCGTCAGCCGACCAGGCGTCTATGGCGATCAGCACGGCCTCAGGCTTCGTGTCTACAAGTCGCGAAAACGGGCGTCGATCTCCAGGCAGTGGATCTGGCGCGGGACCGTGAACGGAAACCGCCGCGATATTGGGCTCGGCGGCTTCCCATATGTCACCCTCGCCGAAGCCCGGCAGACCGCATTCGAGTACCGCAAGATCGCGAGGGCCGGTGGTGATCCTATCACGCTCAGGCGCAGGCCCGACGTGCCAACCTTCGCCCAGGCGGCCGAGACCGTGATCGCCATCCATCGCGAGGGCTGGAAGGATGGCGGCAAGAGCGAGATGCAGTGGAGGGCGAGCCTCAGGGACTATGCCATGCCGAAGCTCGGCCGCAAGGGCGTGGACGAGATCACCACCGCAGACGTGATGGCGGTGCTCATCCCGCACTGGCATACCAAGACCGAGACCATTCGCCGCGTGCGCCAGCGTATCGGGGCGGTGATGAAGTGGGCCGTGGCGCAGGGCCACCGAGGCGACAACCCCGCCGGCGACGCCATTGCCGCCGCGCTGCCCAAGGGCGGCAGCGATCGCCAGCATCAGCGCGCCCTGCCCTTCAGGGAGGTCGGAGCCGCGCTCGCCAGGGTGAGAATGTCGGATGCGTATCGGCCTGCGGTACTCGCCTTCGAGTTTCTGGTGCTGACGGCGTGCCGGTCCGGCGAGGTCCGGTTTGCGACCTGGGACGAGATCGATTTCGCATCGGCGACGTGGACGATACCGGCGCGGCGGATGAAGGCGCAACGCGAGCATCGTGTTCCTCTGTCTGCGCGAGCGCTGGAGATTCTGCATGAATCGCGCGCGTTGGCGGACGGCTCGGGCTTGGTCTTTCCGTCGCAGCGCGCCCGCGCGATCCACGGTGGCACGGTCTCCAGGCTCATCCGGGAGCTGGGAATCGATGCTGTGCCGCACGGTTTCCGGTCGTCCTTCCGGGACTGGGCGGCGGAGTGTACGGATGTGCCTCGCGAGGTTTGCGAGCTCGCCCTTGCGCATGTGAATTCCGACCGGGTGGAAGCTGCCTATCGGCGAACCGATCTCTTCGACCGGAGGCGAGAACTCATGGAGCAGTGGTCGGAATTCGTCGTCGGGTGATCGGCTGAGGAGCGACAAGGGCTCTTTCGCCCTGGCAGATGTCAAGCCCGCTACGCACTCGCGGGTGTGTCGACTCCGGCGGTCTTGGCCGCTGCGGCGAGCGCACGGTCCAGCGTGGCTAGCGGAAGCTTCATGCGCAGCACGAGTTCGAGGTAGGTGGCGTCATAAACGGACAGGTCGTGGCGCTCGGCGAGAGTGAGCGTCGGGCCCCAAACGCGGGGCGTAAACACCGGTTCGACCTCGATCGGCAGAGCATCCAGACTGGCGCAGATGCGCGGCTTTGTCGCCGAGAGAACGTAAAGTTCGGCGTTCGGCGCGAAGGTCTACACAGACGAGAGCGCGGCCTACAACATGCTCGATCCTTGGTACGACCACGAATCAGTCAACCACTCCGCTGGTTCCGCCGGTCGCGGACGGGAAATTCGGGCCTCCGCCATGCGCTCGATGCAGGGCACCGTCTCAGCTTCCCGTGATCCTCGCCCACCATATGACGTTAGCTGGGGCGCTTTCGGTACTAAGTCATTGAATTGCCGTGAAACAGTTTCATCCCACGGGGAGGCTCGGCATCGCACGGCCATGACCGTTAAGGCTAATCTCTTTTGCTCCCTCCCCCTACCTCTACAGAGGAGGGGGAGGGAGGCGTGCGTGCGCTGCGCGAAAAACGCACGCACGCCTCCCTAAACCGACAACGGAATGAAACAACTCCGGCGCGTAGCGCAAAAACGCAGACCAACGCCATCGCACGGCGTCTCGCAGCACTGTCGATGGACGAATGCAGCTGTGGTATACATGTCTACCAACACTAGGAATCTCGACCCATGAAACAGGCTGCTGTCCGCCTGCCCGAGGCCACCTACAGCCGTTTGCAAGCCCTCGCCGCTCGCACAGGACGCACCACAACGTTCTACATCCGCGAGGCGATCGAGCAGCACCTCGAGGATCTCGAGGATCTGTACGTCGCCGAGAAGGCAGCCATCGAACACCGCAAGGCTGGCGAGCGCACCCTCTCACTCGATGAGTTGGACCGCTACCTTGGCCTGGAGAGTTGAAATGACGGAAAGCGCGGCGAGGCAGATCAGGAAGCTGGGGCCGACCGGTGCGGCACGCATCCGAGACTACCTGCGTGATCGGATTGCCCTGCTCCAGGACCCGCGCCAGCTCGGAAGACCGCTGCGAGGCTCCGAGCTCGGCACCTTCTGGCGTTATCGTGTCGGGGATTACCGCATCCTCTGCGAGCTTCGCGACGACGAACTGTTGGTGCTCGTGATCGAGGTCGGTCACCGCCGTTCGATCTATCGACGTCCCTGAGACAACCTTCCACGACAGCGAAAACTCCCGATGATTCCCTATGACAATATCTCATTGTGGGGAGTGTTGGGAACATGGATTTCCGGCGCTGCAACGTTCATGGCCGCCGCTACAGCACTTTGGTTAAGCTTACGTGGCACGAGAATACGATTAGCTGTTATTGTTACTCGACATCGCCCAGATACGGACACTTGGTGCATAGATATCACGAATTCTGGCAAACATGCCATAGCTTTTGATGCAGTTAGCTGGTCTATTGTTAGGGGTAGCCAACGAAAATATTTCTCCTTTCAGGTCAATATTGCTGGACTTCATGAGAATACGAAAAAGATTTTGATCCTTCCAGGTCACTCGGGTTGTCCAACATTTCCCATTGGTAGGTTGCTGAGTAAATTGGATTCACATTGCAAGACCGGTACACTTCGATTGCAGGTCTTTTCATCATCAACACAAGAATATGGTCCCGTTCTTAAGGCAAGTCGCAAGTTTCATCCAGGAAGGGAGCTCTTGGAAACCTTAGAAGATCAGCTTCGAATGTAAACAACATTTATTGATTTGGCCTCATCCATAATGGCGAGCCAAAGAAGGAGTATCCACTGGCAATTATCCTCTTGCTAGGTGAATATCCTAGCCTATGCTGCCAGCCTTGTCCGCTGTATGCAACCGGGAGGCGCGAAGAACGCGCGTTGAGGGGTACTGTGCTGTGTGGCACCTCAAGCGATCAGGTCCTGATACCGCAGCCGCTTCCCCACCATCCCCCGCACGAGCGTCGCCATCTGATTGGCGGAGTCGAGATCGCGCAGGTTCAGACGCCCGAAGCACTCCGCCACGTAGCGGTTGCAGTGCTTCGGCGACCAGTGGTGGCAAATCCCGTGATAGGCTCGCTTGAGCAGCGCCCAGGCTGATTCCATCCCGTTGGTCGACACACCTCCACGGACGTACTCTCCGCGGCCGTGGCAGATGGTCTCGTGGTTCGCGATCCCCTCGTAGGCCTTGGCTTCGTCGGTGTAGATCATCGCCCCCGCGTCGGCGTGCGTGTAGACGAAGCCGCAGAGGGCTGGCCGACATTGCCCTTGACCGGCTGGACGGGGAGACGGTGAAGGTTCCGGGAGTGTTCTGGCACGAACTGCGCAATCTTCTGCTATCCGCGGAACGCCGGGGGCGGATCGATAAGAACCACGCCGACGCCTCAATGGCGCGGCTGCGCCGCCTTCCCATCCACCGTGCTGACGACGCGGACGACCGGGTTGTGATGGCATTGGCGCGTGTCCACCGCCTGACCGCCTACGATGCGAGCTATCTGGCGCTCGCGATTCACGAAGGCTGTGCGTTGGCCAGCCTGGACCGGCGCCTCAACGAGGCAGCGGTGGCCGAAGGCGTAGCTCCATTCGCTTGAGCCCCTACCACACGTCTAGCGATCGATCCGGCTCGAGGGCGCCAAACCATCTCATTGCAGCAGGTATAACGCGCCCAGCCTCCTCTCCCATTGAGCGATATCGCAGCTCAGGAATCGTGACCACAATGACTGAGCCGTACTTGAATGCAACACTCATCGAGACGGCGACTCTAAACCGAGTCGAGCGCTATGCCGCTTAAGGCCGCACTGGAAGCCATCGCTGCCGACCATGTAGATGACCGCGTCGATGAGCTGTTTTTTCTGAAGTTCATGACTCTGAGCCGTTCGCCCCGCTTAGCGAATACAACGCTTCACCGTCTCCGAAATCACAGAGATCTAGCGGGTGCACTCTGCAACGGCCGTATAACCCACTGTGGTATCGGAGCACCCTTCTTTCGGAATTCTTATATACCTGACTGAACAGGGTGGCGGAATGTTATCAGCCGCAGATTCCTAAATGGAACTGTGACTGCGTCATCCGGTCATCTTCTCAGCAAAAAGGAAGTCTACTTCATGAAGGATCCAAGCATGCAGAAAGCCGTAGCCATTGTAGGCATTTGCGTCGGACTCTTTGTCGCTGTGCTGCCCGGCAAGCAACAGCCGATTGGTGGGATCGTCCTGCTGCCCCTCAGTGTGAGCAGATCACGACTGATTGAGTTTTTCGACGCACTTTTGAATCGCCTTTGGAGCGGACGCTCCGATGACAAATACATAATTCAGATCGGTTGGTGGGTTTCGTTTGTGCCGAGCCCCAAATAGTTCATGGCAACAAGTGCTATAGCCGCAAACAGGGAGAGGGTCGACATTAGTCTCATCGATGATGGATTGCCGTTGTCGTCAGTCAGCCACCCTATCTTCTTCGTGGATGCGGCGAGCTTGTTCTGCAACTCGACGACTTTCACCTTGAGTTCTTCTAGTGTCCTGATTCCGAAGTTCGCACAGTTATGACCGAGCCGGCGCGAGTTCGAGGGTTCTCACGCAGAAGCGCTTGATGCAGGCGAGGATCTCGTCGGCCGACTTGTGCCACCGGAACGGCTTGGGGTCCTCGTTGACCGCCTCGATATACTCGGTGATCGCCTGCTCCAGTTCGACGGTCGAGCGGTGAACCCCGCGCTTGATCTGCTTCTCCGTCAGATCGGCAAAGAATCTCTCCACCTGATTGAGCCATGAGGCGGACGTCGGCGTGAAGTGCACGTGCCAGCGCGGTCTCTTGGCGAACCAGTCGCGGATTTCCTTCGTCTTGTGCGTCGAGTAGTTGTCCATGACGATGTGGATGTCGAGATCCTCCGGCACGTTGGCCTCGACATGGTCGAGGAACTTGCGGAACTCCCGGCTTCGATGGCGGCGGAAGCACTTGCCAATGACCTCTCCGGTGGCGACGTCGAGGGCTGCGAACAGCGAGGTCGTGCCGTTGCGCTTGTAATCATGGGTGCGCCGCTCGACCTGCCCTGGGCGCAGCGGCAGCAGCGGCTGGGTGCGATCGAGCGCCTGAACCTGGGACTTCTCGTCCACACAGAGCACCATGGCATGCTGCGGCGGGTCCACGTAGAGGCCTACGATGTCGCGCGTCTTGTCCACGAAGTACGGATCCGCGGACAACTTGAAGGTCTCGCTCCGGTGCGGCTGCAGCGAGAAGGCCTGCCAGATGCGGTGGATCGTCGACGGCGCGTAGCCCGTCTCGCGGGCCATCGAGCGCGTGCTCCAGTGCGTCGCATCCCGAGGCTTCTCCTCAAGCGTCTTGCGCACCACCTCGGCCACGGCGTCGTCATCGATACGCCGGGGACGGCCCGGCCGCGGCTCGTCCTGGAGCCCGTCCATACCGTGCTCGGCAAACCGGTTGCGCCACTTCCTGGCGGTGAGATTGTTGATGCCGAGCGTGTTGGCAATCTGCAGGTTGTTCAGCCCCTCGGCCGCCAGCAGCACGATATGCGCCCGATCCGACAGAGCCCGCCAGACCTTCCGGCCCCGCGCCAAGCGTTCCAACTCGCTACGCTCTGCCCCACTCAGCTTGATCTCCACCGACCGCCGCATCAGAGTGCCCCCGAATCGAAGAACCCGCACAATTGTACGAATTACGCGAACGGGACACTAGAGTAAGTTCTCGTTCCTCGGCCATGACGATTCCTTTCGGGTGAGAAGGGCAGGGGATGAAGCCCCTGCCCTGGATTAGTCGTCGGTTTCGGTCACCTCGGCGTCGGCAGACCTCTTGGCAAGCGAAATTCCGTTGAGGCAGGCTTCCTTCCTCTTGTAGCCCTCTCCACCGACAGCGACGATGTCCTTTCTTGCGGCCACCAGTGCTGACGCGTGAGGCAGGTCGGTGGCCGGGGCTCACCCGGCTTCGAATCCTCTCGGGGGCACTGGTTCATGGGGGAGGGAGGTGACGATCGCCGGAGTCGATTTCTCGGGTAGGAAGTAGTGTCGTCCTTCGCCTCGTCAAGCACCCGCTCAACCACGGCCCGCATGGACTCCTCGCCAGGACACCAGAGCGCCTCGAGGCGGCGGAGGGTGTCGTCGGAGATTCGGATGCTCCGAGTCGGTTACGTAGTCATCGGTCCCTCCTCCTTGACGATCCCGCCGTGGCCGCGATAAGGAAGGGGTACGGTGCGCGAGGTTCGCGGGAGGCAGGGTGAGTGCGGTCCACGCGATCTTGGACCCACTGAGCCTAACCATGGCGAAAGCCCGTCCCCCCGGGAACCGACCCGATGACTGCTTCGTTTCGGTGGCAAGTCAACTGGTTAATTGACCGGGGGCGGATACTCTGGAGACAAAGCTCCTATGAACGATAACCAGAGAGTTATTGAACCCCAGGTTCTTTCTTCTCAACATGATTGACCTATCTCAAGTAATTAATTCTATAGTCGGCTCCTTTATTGTGGCGTTATTCTTTCTTACGGCGTCACCTCTTTGGGTGCCCGTAATGAAGAGGTATATAAGCGCAGGTAGTTTGAGTAGACTTTTTGAATCTGCAATCCCACCTCTGATACTCGTGTTGATTACAGGAGGTATTGGCGTTGGGGTATGGCAAGGATTTGAGCACCTGCCTTCACGCGGAAAGTCTACCATGACTTTCGTGAACCCTGAAATGAGCCCAGAAAACATTTCTCAAGTTGTTTCAGATTGCAGAGTTAGAGCAATAGAAGTTTCTTCCGGTATTGGCGGAAGTGGATTTCGGGCCTCTACTGACAGAAGTAGCATGGAACAAAGATATTGGAGAGCATGCCTGCAGGCGGCACGTATCCAAGCAGTTGAGGTAGAAGAGTGATAATTTCAAGCTCTTGGAAAGAAGCGATATGGCGGAGTAGAGAAGGAGGCGACACTGGGATAGCCATCAGGTGATGTGGGGGCTGAATCCTTCGAGATTCCTGCGCGCTCCCCGAAGTCCTCGGTGACCAAGCGCCTCCATCTACGTGGTCGGTGTTCCCAATCTGGTCTGGCTGTTCAGTCAGGCATATAAGCGCCCTTCTTTCGGTGCTGTTGAAGTTGCGCGCTAAGATTATCGGGCCGGCGACGCGGCAACGCGAACCCGAAAATAGAAAGAGCTTCGGCGTTATCCTCCGGAACTTGGTGCTCCCGATAATGCTCGTTTCGGGCGTTCAACGTTAGTCTAGACCGATAGCCTTAGAAATGGCTGCAACCGTGGTTCCCGCAAGCAAAATACCCAGTACTGCGTGCAAAGCGAAGTAGGCTCGAACCCACCGTTGCTTTCGGAAAACAAGATCTTTGTGCGGCCGACTGATCGAAATCAATGGTATTAGGCGGTCAAGGCTCAGAACGAGCGCGTCAAAGATGAGCCACACGCAAAGCCACATCCGGAAACGTGGTGATTGCCGGCGCAGCGCTCGATGAGACAGGGCTTGCCGCACCAAAAACCACCTCCCTTCAGTAGAAATCCAAGCAAAAGCCGCACCGATCAGAGTTGCGATTGCAGCCGCGATGACGGTCCGAACCGCTTCGGTTCCGTAGCCACCGAGAATTTCCGGGACGTACCTAGTCAAGCGGCGGAAGCCCCAATCCATGCTTCGGGTCAACCAGAATTCGTGCAAAAAGGACAGTTTCGACGACGCAAAAGATTGGCCTGCGTTGCGAAGGGTCGTTTCGAACACCTTATACGCGAGGGTGCGCTCTTCCGGCCTGGCGATTGTTTCTATCAGTTTGATTAGACGCTCAAGTGAGTTGGCGTCGCCCATATTCGCATCCGGATCGTCGCTGAATACATACCCGTCGATGCTGCTCAGCGCTATCCTCAGCCGGGCCGGCCAGACCTGTGCACTGGATATAGAGATCTCCCTGATCTGCATACCGCGCATGTCCAGGAGAGAGTCACACGACGTAAACTTCGCTGCTTCATAGCTCTCGGAGGCGAGGGAAAGGGTTGCGCCTACGGTCGTGCGTCGCAAATCGATCTGCTGCGCACTCACAGCGCTGAGATCGAGATCCCCGCCCGCCCGCAACTCGTTCAAACAGATCCGCCCGCGGCTCTCCACTGGTTGTTCCTGGTCGTCCTCATCGGCTGACGGTTGGGGGTGCAGCAAGAGTTCGCCGCTTATGTCGGCACCTTGAAAGGAAACGAAATCGACATCGTAACGGAAGGCCCGGTCGATTTCACAATTCTCGCGATTATTGGACTTGCCCAACTTGGCGCCAAAGAGCTCGACTCGATCAGCAACGAGACGCCTAAAATCAACAGCAGGTAGTACGGCCCTGCGCAAACGGACTGTCGGAATCTTGGCATTGAGCGCGGCCAATGCCCCGTCGACGATGAGCCGGTCGGAGTAGAACAGATTCTCCAACGTGAGATCCCACAGGTCGATATTGCTTGCGAAAAAACGCAGTGGATATGAGCCCATGACCGCCGCATACCGGTTGTCATCAGCCTTGACTAGTGATTCCAACCACGTTCGAGTTCTCAAGTGGATCGATTGGAATTGTCGGGAGTTGTGAAACGCGAGATTCTTTGCTGTCGCGCCAGATGCACTAACATGGCCAAATGCTGATTCGGTTATCTCGATCCGAGAGAACTTTGCATCTGTCAAGATTATTCCACCAGCGCGGCTATGATCAATCAAGATCTCTGCGGAGCCGTTCAAGCCACCGGCGCGAATTATTCCCTCGGCGGTTTCGCCGGATTCTGCTACGAAAACAGAATTGGTGAATCGGAGAGTCCCACTCATTTTGGCGTTTGAGAAATCCACAGGTCCGCAGAAGACAACATGGTCAAACAGAAGTGTGTGAGAAATGGTCGCTGAAGGAGCGTTGAACAGACCGTTCACGCGGAGTTTTGAAAATCTAAGCACTTCGGGCTGTTGCGAGTGTTTGCGCTCAGCAAGTTTTGAAAGGAAGTCCGTGATCGCATTTCCCTGCAACCCTTTCGCATCGGATCCGCAGAGATCTGGCGAAAGCTCTGGCAAGTGGCCCGTGGAGTCAACGTCGTCCGACCGATGCGAATAGGCCAGTGCAACCGACAGACCCTTAAGTGCAGGAACAATTTTTTGTCGCGCTGAGGGCTCGTGATGGGTGAGGTCGCGCTCGCTGCTGGTGGTTCGGGGGAGCCCCGAACCGGCCTGGGCGACGTCACGGTGGTTGCCCGAAGCCGCCGGACGGCGTTTTCGGCCTCGACGGGCGGAGTGGTTTCGCCGCGCCGCCCTGCGGCACGTCCCGGTGCGGCGGTGGGTCGCGCGGTATCAGCCGATGGGCGCGATCATGATCGCGTCGAGGGCCTCCTGGGCGCGGGCGGCGTAGTGCCGGTTGGCCTCGGGTATGTAGCGGAAGCGGCCGTCGCAGCGCACGATGGCGATGGCCGCATTGCTCAAGCAGGCCAGATTTCTGGGCAGGTGGCGCACGTACGCCCGGCAACGATCTTCGTCGTAAGTGAAGTCACGCACATAGTGCAGGCGGTTCTCGATGTGCCAGTGGTTGCGCACGAGGTCGAGCAGCTCCTCGGGTCCGGCGCGCTCGGCGCCGAGCGAGGTAAGGCTCCAGGTGACCTCGATGCTGCGCTTGCCGGTCTTGAGGATCTCGCGCTCACGTTCGATGCACATCGCCTGGCGCCGCCCGTGGAGATTGGCGTAGCCGTCCCACTCGGCGGCGGAGAGGTCGACGACGGCGCAGCGCCGGCGCTCGATGCGGCCATGGCCCTTGTCGACGGTTTCGTGCCAGGCCGCATCGCTGAAGTCGATCGCCTTGAGGTCTTCGAGGATGGTCTCCTGGTTGTCCTTGACGGCGCTGACCACATAGTCGGCACGGCGCCCGAGCAGGCAGCGCGCGGTCTCGTGCTGGGCGTGCATCGCATCCATGGTGACGATCCGTCCCGTGAGATCGAGACCGCCGGAGAGTTCGCGCACGGCCGGGATTTCGTTGCTCTTGGAGTCGACCTCGACCTGCCCGAGGACGACGCCGGTGTCATGCTCCACCGCCGCGACCATCATCCTGCGCCCGTCCTCGGTCTGCTTCGAGGCGCCGCGCAGGTCCTTTCCGTCCACGGCGACGGGCGCGTGCGCGCTGTCGTGCTGGCCGGTCCACTGGCCGATGGCGTTGTCCAGGGTCTCCGGCGGCAAGGCGGCAAGGACATTGTGGAAGGTGGTGATCGCGGGTGGGGTGTAGCGTTGCTTGGAGGGGCTCCAGAAGGCGCCCACCGCCTTGAGCTGCTCCTGGGAGAGCAGGGCGGCAAACTGGGCGAATGCGTTCACCCCCCGGTAGCCGGCAAGCCGGGCGGCAACGGCAAGGGTCAGAATGGTGTTGAGCGCATAGCGCTTGCCCCGGGCATGGCGGTACTCGGGCACCTCGCCCAGACACTCGAACAGGCTGCGCAGCCGGGGCGCGGCCATCGGCTCGCTATGCTGCTCGGTGCTCCAGTTTGCCGGCATCTCAACCGTGCTCAGCGCCTCGGGGGCGCCGTCTGTCAGTTCGAACACGAAGACCTCCTTGGGCTGGCCGTGGTGACGCCAGCGCGCCGCCCCTCCGGGCTCGCGGGCAAAGCCGCGCGTCAGCCCGAGCGAGCGCCAGTTGGCCGCGCGGTAGCAGGTGCCGGCGAAACGCGAGACGTCCACAAAGGTCTCGGCCAGAAGAGCCGGATATCCGTGCGCCGCCTGCATGTCCTTCGACAGCCGCCGCAGGCTCAGCCCCAGCACCCGCGAGGCCAGGTTGGGCACCCGCTCAGGCGTCAGGATGACGAAGCGAGAGTTGTTGGCGATCAGATGCAGGCGCCGGAACTGCTGCTCGGCCGACCACCCGATCCAGCGATCGCGCGCGCCCAGCTTGAACGCGCCGGGCTGCCAGCCGATCAGTGCGAGCCAGATCTCGCCATGCACCGCGACATGGCGCAGGCCCTTGCCGATGACGCCGTGGAACGCCAGGTAGTGGTGCTCCTCGACCAACCGGTCCCAGCGCCGGTGCTCGCGCGCGCCCCAGGTCGGGCGCACCCTGACCGCGCGCAGATCAATGGACGAATCCAGAGCCGGCAGCGTCGCCATGACCGGCACACTGCCACATCGAAAACGGAATGGCCAGCCCCGACTTCAACTCACTTTGCTCGACGGGCGGACAATAAATTCGCCCTGCCCTTAAGTGCAATGTGGCCTGTGATCTGGAGTTTGTTATTGTCGAGCATGCAGACCAGCTGGAGATTATTAGCGTCGTCAACCAATTTCTCCGAGCAAACCTTGACGACATCGTCGTCCGGGATGGAGCCGTCGCCTCCGTGTCCCTGCGCCGGAACGACCAATAGAGGCAGAAGAACCAGCGCTGCCCGCCACGCACGCGCCATTACCGGCCCTTCAATGATCTCGACCAAAGGCCAAGAACGACATGTCGTTATCAATGTACCCATCCCACGGTGCTGACCCCTCGCATTCCGTCAGAAGCGTGGCTGCGCGCACAGCATCCATGTCGTTCTGGATCGAGCTGAACGTGATTTGCGGGTTGGTGATTCCTTCTAAACGTCTCAGATCGATCTCATGAAGCGACGGCTCGCCCACAACAGCATCGAGCAACGCCGCGGCGTCGGATTCAGGCGCGCCGCTTTGGATGATCCCACTATCGAGGAACATGGTCGCCGCGCCAGTCGCCCAAGGTTCGATAGTAAGTTCTGCGGCGGCCGCACCAGACTGAGTGAGTTGCTGAAGCGCCAAATAGGCGGCTTTTCTGTAGTCGTATTGTAAGTTCGAGGCGTGGTAGTTGATGTCGTAGTCCACGTAGGCCGCGGCGACCGCGGCTTGATCCATGGTCCGGACCGACACGGCAAAGCGCAGATTATCTGGCAAGTCCAATTCAGATACCCAGTTCACATCCTCGGACTCATCGACGAAAAGGATGTAGGTGACATTACCCGAAGCACCACCGATTGCGTCGAATGCCTCCTGCAGGTCTTCGGTGGAGGGTGTGTCAGACAGCGTTTGAAGGACGACCATCGGGCCATCCAATGACGAGACCTCTTGCGTCACTGCGAAAACGGCACTATGCCGGAAAATGACGCGAACATGTTGGTTGGTCAGAGACATGACATGGCCATGTACCCTGGCGTTGTCGGAGAAAACGAGAAGACTCGGACCCTCTTGAGCTAGCGTCGCAGCAGGGGAGAGCGCGATCATCGCGAGAGTAGCGGTGAGGAATACGGCCAACTTCTGCATTCTCTTTCTCCTTATCGTATATGCTTAGCAACAGCCGACGAAGCGGGTGGATGCGTGTCTACTTTCGGGTTTTGGATTGTGCTACACAACCTAAACTCAGGTGGATATTGCAAGTGTCGGGCGCAACGCTCAACGGCCATCAAGGGCCTACATGCTCAGCCCGCGACTCCTGCGCTTGTGCCTGCCGCGCTTGCGTTCGCGCTCCTCGGCTTTCTCGCGCAGCTCGCGGAGTTTCTGGGGATCGTCGAGAATGTGGGCGAAGCCCTGCCGTTCCCCTTCGTCCGCCAGACGGGGTGAATTTGGATTCTGGCGATCATCGTCCAGCCTATGCGCGAAGCCCCGCTCCTGCCTAGGTGTCGGATCGCGCCGGTACTGTAATACCTCTGGCTTCGCTGCGACGGTGCGGTTCTCGTCGAGCCGGTTGCGGAGCTGCTCGACCGTAAACCGCGCACGCTCCCTACCTATCGTGATCGCGTCGAGCCAGGCGCCGTACCTCTCGTCGTTGGCGAGCACGGCCTTGCCGGTGGCCGCCAGCAGTTCCGCGGCTTCACGCCATTGGGGCCAGGCGTCGAGACGGTTGACGGGAAGGCCGCGCTCGACGGCATCACCTTCAAGGACCTTGTACGCCTCGACATGACGTTCGGCCGCGGCCAGATAGCCCTCGGCGGTCTCGCGGGCGGCGGTCTCGTCCTCGTGATAGTAAAGGAGCCCGTCGATCACGCTGCGCGCGCGCTCGGACAGATCGGGATGTTCGGCGAGCGCGCGGACGCGGCGGATCAGCGCGGCGTACCCGTCCATCAGGGGTAGCGGAAGATCGGGCGCTTCGGAGCGTACGACGAGGTCGTTCCAGTCCTGTTGCAGCTCCCCGTAGAGCATCCGCCAGACGGGCGGGACGTCGCGCTCCGGGCCGGGCGCAACCGCTTCCAAGGTCCTGGGCGGCAGGGCCTCTTCGGGAGCCGGCTCGACGGCGGGAGCGGCGGTCCCGGCCGCGACAGCCTCGGCTGCGAGGGCCTCCACGACTCCCTGTTCTTCGCGCGGTGCGTCTTGGCGCTTCGCGTCATGGCGCTGCGCGTCCTGCCTCGCCCTGTGGGCGGCCCTGGCCGACACGGAACGCAGGTACCTTCCGGCGCGCGCATGCTGCTTGCGGAACTCCTCGATCTCGCCTTCGCCGATCCCGGCGCGCTCCGACAGCAGGCGTTCAAACACCTGCGGACGACGGCGGAAGGATGCCGCCTGCTTCATCAGCGCGCCGTGCCGGTCGAGGGTCTCGCGGAAGACCGGCGTCAGCGCCACCGCGTCGCCTTCGTTGCGCGCCCGCTGTCGAAGCTCGTCCCACGCCGCCATGACCTCGGTGCTCTCCGCTGCGAAAGCGTCCACGGCGGCGCGGTGGCGCCATCCGTTGACAGCATGGCGGATTTCGCGAGCGACGCGCACAATGGCGTTGTCGTTCGCTGCTGCCAGTGTTGCGCCTGCCTTTCCTGTTCGTTTGCCGGGCCCGTCGTGTTTGGCACCCGCAGTCCGGGTGTCGTCGTCTTCGATTCCTCCGTGCCCGACCCGCGCTTCAGGCTGCGCTTCGAGCTTCGATGCGCGCCGAACCCGCTCTCTCGCATCCCGCCATTCGCCGTCCGCGACGTAGTCGAGCGCCGCCTCCTTGGGCCGGGAGCGCGACCAGCGCTCGGCCAGGTACGCCCGTACCTCGCTGTCCAGCACCGGCCGTTCCGCCTCGTCCTCGGGGCGGCTGTCGGCGATGTCGAAGACGATGGGAGAGCGGTTGACGTAGACGTCGATCCCTTCGCGGTGCCGGGTGGCAGCCGGGTAGATTGTCTCTCGCGAGGGCCGGTCATCAGCCAGCAGGAACGCCCGGTCGACCGTCAATCCCTGTGCCGAGGCGATAGTCATGGCGTAGCCGTAGTCGAGGCGGATGTTGTCGTAGTAGTCGCGGATCTCGTCATGGCGGAACGTCACGCGCCTGCCGTCGTCGGTGCGCGCGGTGATATGAACCGATCTCTCCGACTCGGAACCGCCCATGTCTTCCCCGAATCCCTTCCCTGCCGCCTCCCGGTTGCGGGCCTTGCGCGTGACCGCCGCGCCTTCCTCGTGCCGCACCTCCAGGTCCTCGACCGTGACCACGGTGCCGTTGAAGAGCTGCTTTTCCCACTGGGTGGCGCCGATGCGGAGACGGTCGCCGACGGCGATCTCCAGCGGCTCGGTGACACGCCCGTCCAGGTCGCGGCTCACCTCGATCACGGCGCGCTTGATGTCCGTCCTTCCTCCGAGCACCCGCTCCCGCATCAACCACGACAGTACCCGCGCCTCCGCCTTCGTGCGCGCGAGCACCACGGCGGATTTCTCCGGCTCGGCCTTCACATGCCGCGTCCAGTCGTTGACCAGACCGGTCAGCGTCTTCTCCTCGTCGTAGTGGAGATGGAGCCGGCCTCTGAGCCGCCACGCCTCAATCGCCTGCGCGGCCTCGCCGTCCCTGAGCGCCTCCGACACCGCCACCTGCCACGGCGTGAACAGAGGCTTTTTCTCCATCGCCTCGTAGTCGGCGAGGATGGCATCGCGCTCCTGCGGATTGGTGAGCCCCGCGCGGAAGCAGGCCTGCTCCGGCGTCTCCTTGTGGACATGGACCAGCACGTCCTCGAGGTCCGTCTTCTGGCGCCTGATGCGGTCGACGCGGACGCTGCCCGCGACGTCACGGATGAGCCGCAACCCCGGTCCCGCCTCGACCGGCTGCTGCTGCCGGGTGTCGCCGGCGAACACCACCTTCGCCCCGTGGCGTTCGGAGAGCTGCAGGATGTGGTGCGCCTGGCGGGTGGACAGCATCCCCGCCTCGTCCACCACGATGACGGTGTTGCGGCCGATCTCCAGCTGCCCCCTGGCCGCGAGCTTGAGAAGCTTGTCGACGCAGTAGGGGCGGGCGTCGCAGTCGTCGCCGAGGGCCACCGCCGTGCGCCAGGCTACGGCGGTCGGCACGATCTCGTAGCCGTGCTCCCTGTGAAGGTCGGTGATGGGCCTGAGCGTGGTGGTCTTGCCCGAGCCCGCCGCGCCCTCGATCACGGCCACCCGTCCGCCCTGCACGGTCGCATGCCGGATCGCCAGCGACTGCTCCTGGCTCAGCGGATAACCGTCAGCCAAGAGGGTCTTCAGCTTCTGCCTGACCGCGTCCTCCGGCAGCTCGCAGCCGGTATCGGCGGCCATGGACGACGCCATGTCCTTCACGGCCTGTTCGAGCCCCAGGTTGTGCCGGGTGGAATAGACCTCGGTGTGGGCCATGCCGGCCAGGGACTCTGCCGTCGGCTTCTTCGGTTCCAGCCGCTCGATCTCGGGGTTGCGGCGGAGCCGCTCGATGGCGGTCTTCAGCGCCTCGGGGCCGATCAGGCCAGCCGCCGCGTTCGCCGCAGCCTCGACCATGTCCGGGCGCCGGAACACGGCCTCCTCCCGGGCCAGGTGTTCGGGAAGATCGTCGAGCCGGGCGGTCAGCTCCCGAATGGCCTCGCGGCTCGTCTCCACCTCGTTGCCGGTAACGGCCGCAATCAGCGCCTCGCGCTCGACGAAGCCCTGTGCTTCTTCGCGCCAGCGCCCGTGTCTGATCTCGGGATCGTTGTCGTGGGACTTGCCGGCCCTGGTCAGCTTGTTGACGCCGGCCAGGCGCGAGGCGTTGCCGCGCGAGGGAATACCCAGCTCCCCGGCCTTGGCGACGATCGTCTTGCGGCGCTTCGACCAGAAGACCTGCAAGTCCTCCGGCATGCCCTCGATGCGCGTGAACCCGGCATCGGGACCGTACTGCTCCATGCGGATTCCGAGGCGCTCGTGGAGGTTCCAGGCCAGGGCGTTGCGGTAGACGGCGCCCGCAGCCTTGGCCCAGTTGTAGGCCGGGTACTGGTGCATGGCCCGCCACTTGCCGTCCTGCTGCGTCCGGGCCGCATTGAAGATCACGCAGTGGGTATGGAGCTGCGGGTCGTTTTCACGGCTGGTCCCGTGCTGGAACATCGCCACGGGGATATCGGCGGGTAGCACCCTGATCCGCCCCTCGCGGTCACGGATCCGGGTATAGGAGCAGTAACGGAGCACCGTCTCTTCCAACGCCACACGGGCGGCGGCGTTGTGGACTTCCTCGATCCGGGAGCGCAACTCGGGATCGGCGACGGCCCAGAGCGCCGACACGCTCTTGTCGGCCGAGAAGGTCATGTCCAGGCCTGCCGAGCGGTTCTCGCTGCCCGCGTTCCGAGTGAGCTTTTGTGAGCCGTCCGGGGAGAAGCCATTGTAGAGCCGGTGAAAGTCGCTGCTGTCGACCTTGCCGCCGTTCTCGAGGCCGAGGAGCCCCTTGGGGTTGAACCACACCCCGTCGGGTTCCTCTCCCGCCGTATAGTACTCGTTGGGATGGCGGAACGAGCGCTGGCTCTCCAGGTAGTAGGCGGCGGACGCCGCCTGCGCGAGCGTCGCTACCATGATGTCACCCGCAGAGAAGTCCGGCTGCCGCGTGCGGCGCAGTCGGGCACCGGCTCCCGGCTTGAGACCGGGTCTGACTTGATAACTGCCAGAGCCAAGTTCTTCATAACGATCAAGCGGTTACCATGATCGGCCATATCGACCGCACTCGGGATGTCTATATAAGGAGCTATGCATCTCGGCACCACGCACTTTAGTGCATAGGTGTGAGAGGATTTGACCGCACTCGACCGTCGAGGGTCAAGGGAATTCGACAAACACAGGCGCTTTTTTCCTCGGCTGGAGCTCCGAAAGCGCCAGTTGGGGCCCCTTGCTCATTACGGGCGGGACGTCTTCCTTGACACGAGCGAGGCCTCGGGCAATTCTGCGCAACTGTCTGGAATCACTGCGGGAAGACGGGGAGGATCGAATGGTCGTGCGACGCTTCAACGAATCGGATCTCGACTTCGAAGCCATCGATGCGGACCTGGCGAAGCTGGCGCCGCCGAAGCTGACGCTGAAGGATGTGCTCGACCGCTTGCGAGAGCGCATGCTTGAGCAGCGTGCCAAGGGCGTGACCGTAGCGCAGATGCACGAGGTTCTGAAGGCGCGGGGGATCGAACTGGGGGAGCGCAGTCTGAAGGTGTTCCTCGACAAGGGCGAGCTTCCGGGGAGGAAGGCGGCGAAAGTGGCCGCGCAGATCGGCGGCACGGACTCCGAGGGGGATGCCTTCTGAGCCAGGACGGGCGAAGGCGCGCATGCGCCGAGCGGAATACGCGCAGAGTCTTTGCGATGGCGCGGAACGTCGAGCCCGGGAAGGCGATGCGTCGTGTGAAGCACGGCGAGCCGTCGTGGGCGTCTGGCACTCCTTAACATGAGGGGAGCAGGCGAGCGCTCGGCGATGCCGCGAATGCGGCGAGCCGGGCGCGAGGCTGCGGCGACGGTAGATGGGATCGGGGTGGCGCTCATGTGGAGCGCGAGCGGTGCGCGAAGCCGCGAATGCGATGGGCAAGCGCGCTGCGATGCGCGGCGGTGGTCACGGCGAGAAAGAAAGGCCGATCCCTCGCCGAGGCGAAGGACCGGCCGTGGCAGTAAAGGCGAGCGCCGCCTAAGGGGTGGCGCTGAGAACCGGGATGCCCATCTGCCGAGCCTTGTCGACCAAGTTGCCTGTGACGCCGCTGCCGGGGAAGGCGATGACGCCCTTGGGCAGCAGGTCGAGCAGTGCGTCGTTGCGCCTGAAGGGGGCTGCGTGCCCGTGCGCCTTCCAGTCCGGGCGGACGATCAGCTGGTGCACGCCTCTGGCCTCGGCCCACTTCGCCGCCACCGTCTCGATGCCGGGGGCGCCGCCATGGACGAGCACGATGTCGCCGTGCTTCTCGTGGGTGCGGTCGAGGACGCTCCAGACGGCGGCGGGGTCCGTGACCTCCTTGCCGCCGGTCACCGCCACCAGGGTGCCCTGCGGCAGGTGGGCGCGCATCTCGCTCTCCTTGCGGGCGCGGCGATAGTCGCGGGCGTCGATCGCTGCGGACGTCAGCGTTCCGGTCTTCGAGGTATGCGATCCGTTGCGGGGTCGCCAGATATCGTTGGTCTCGGCGAGGTAGGCGTCGGCTGCGGTATCGCGCAGCCTCTCGAAGGCGTCGCGGCGGTCGCCGAGGTTCTGCGCGCGTGCCGTGAGGAGCTGCAACTCCCACGCCTTCACCTCTGTCCCGTCCTGGGCGGTCTCGAGGTCCTTCATCTCCGGGGTGATCCTGTCCACGGCCCTGTCGAGGCGACCCACTTGCGCGTGGAAGCAGTTCACCAGGCTCCACATGAGCGCCTCGCGCTCGTCGGCCATCTGTGTGCCCTCCACGGTGATGCCGTCCACCATGATGCGGATGGCCTCGCCGAGCGCCCCGGTGGCGTCGTCTTCGTCCCAGACCTCGCGGCTGTCGATCTCGTCCCTCTCGGGGGCTCCACCGTAGAGTGCGACGTTCTCGCAGATGGCTGCGGTCTGTGAAGCGGTTGCGGTGTCCTGGCGCGTGTCGATCATGTCGACCTCCCTTGTTCATCCTCCGGGGCGGTATGTCCCGTCGTGATGTGTTGTTGGGACACGCGCCCGCAGCGGAAGCACCTGGTCCTAGAGGCTCTTGGGGCGGGGTGGTGCGGAAAGTTTCGGATGGTGCGGAAGATCGCGTTGGTTGGGACTTGGGAGGTCCGGCGCCCCCCCCTTGGTGGCTGGCCGCGTTTCCAGTAGGCCTTCTTCATGACAGCGAGCGCCGGGCCGATGCGCCGGCCCCGTGCCGAGGGGCCGGTGCGCTACAGGCGAGGCTGTGGGGAGTTCTCGCGAGCGATCTTCACGGTCCGAAACTTTCACGGCCCGCCCTTAGAGCGTCTTGGACCAGGGCGGAGGGAGCGGAGCGAGCGGAGCACCCGTCAGGGTTGCTGGAGCGAGGACG
The DNA here is from genome assembly GCA_965207055.1 of Alphaproteobacteria bacterium. Lineage (GTDB taxonomy): Bacteria > Pseudomonadota > Alphaproteobacteria > UBA828 > UBA828 > WTGU01. The sequence continues at coordinate 1,409,359 of CBDBLP010000003.1, forward strand.
TGTGGCACAATGACACAGCACGACGGGGTACGACCTCCCTCTCAACACGCACGGCTCCCCTCTTTCTTTGGTTGTTGCCGGCCTCTGTTTCAGAGTGGTGGCGAGCGGGAAGAGGGCTCTGTCCTGGCTGCAGAAAGAAGGGGGACGGCCTGCCGTCGAAGGATGACGGAGGGCCGCCCCCCAGGGGCAAGGGAGGAGAGAGAGGACGCGGGGTCAGGGCCGCTCGATCATCGCCGGGTGCACCGGCGGCGGTGTCCAGGGGACGAGATCGCGGTCCACCATCATGCGCGCGACAGCCGGCTTGACGGCATCGCGGTCGTCGACCAGCTTGGGGCCCCGGCGGTCATCGAAAAGGTGCAGGGCATAGTAGAACTGGCCGGGCACCGGGCTCGCGATGTCGGGGCGCCTGATGACGGTACCCACCGTCTGATCGAAGACGACGATATCGCACTCGTCTTCGAGGCGATGGCGGAAGCGGACGTCGTTCATGTTGAAGTCGCAGCTCGACATGGCGTGTCTCCGGGGAGGCAGCGGGAGCGCGGCCGCGCCCGTACGAGCGCCGCGCCGCGTCCCGGTCAATGATAAGAGAAGGGCCGGTCCCGAAACCCTGGGGAAGGGTGGGACCGACCCAGAGACGGGAGGGAGGTGCCCGTCTAGAAGGGAATCGGCGAGCCAGCTTCGGCGGCATCGGAAGCGGCCGCAGCCGGCGCCGCGGCCTCACCGTTGGGGGCCTTGTCGGCGCTGCCGTTGGTGGACGCCGGGCGCTCCAGGAACTGGATCCGAGAGCCCGGAACGAGGATGATCTCGGTCGAGTAGCGGTCGGAGTCCTCGCCGTCCTTGCGCCACTTCCTGGTCTGCAGCTTGCCCGCAACGTAGACTAGGCGGCCCTTCTTCGCGTGCTTCTCCAGCATGTCCACCAGGCCGCCCTGGAAGGTCACGACCCGGTGCCATTCTGTCCGATCGATTCTCTCGCCGGTACCGTTCCGGTCGATGAAGGACTCGTCGGTCGCCACCGACAAGTTGGCGACGCGCCCGCCGGACGCGAGGTTGCTGATCGTGACGTCTGCGCCCAGGCGGCCGATGATCTGCGCGGAGTTGAGTCCGAAAGACATGGTTCGTCTCCTTATGTCCGAATTGCTGACGATGGGTGACGAGCGGGTCAGGGGACACTCTCTTCACCCCCTCCCTGCTCACCCTTCTCCAAGCCTTCCTCGAACTCTCATCTGCCGCCTGCCCCGACGTTCGCGGGTAGGCGTCGGCCTCGCCAACCGCACGGACGCCCGCGCAGGATGCCGCGAAGGCTGACAGCCGCCGGATGCGGAAGGCGCGGCGCCGGGATCGGAAGAAGGGGTGGCAAAGATCGCACCCTCGCGGTGCGAAGCGCTGCACAGGAACACGGGGTGGGGCGCGGTCTCGGTGGCCGATTCCGATTCGCCCCCCAGCAGCAGCCCCGTCACCCCGAATTGACCCGATGCCCCGCCCGGCTATGGTGCCCGGAATCCGGAGGACGGATCAGCCATGGCGACGGTGATCGGAGTCGATCTGGCGGCGGCGGTGCGCAAGCTTCGCGCGCTGCGCAAGTCGGTTGGCGACGGGATTGCAGAGCGCGCTTTCGCGGAGTGGCTGGCTTCGCAGTCGGGTTCGGCGGCGAAGGCGGACGCGAACGCGGCGACGATCGTCGACACGCTGTGGCCGCTCGTTCAGCAGGGTACCCTGGCGATCCCGCGCGGCGGCTACCTGATAAGGCGCGGTTGCGGCCGCCTCATCGTGGAGGCGGCGAAGCCGTAGAGGGCTGGATTATCCGTCGGGTTCCGGACGCCGTCCTGCTGCTGTCAGATCCTCGGTGGTGCGGACCCTGCGGATGCGCGGGAGCCGGTTTCGAGTCCCGGTTCCCGCGCGCTTCACTGAACGGCGTGACGGGTGTGGCGGCAGCCCGTCGTCGAGGCAAACCTCTGCCGGGAGCGCTCCCGCTGGTGGGCCGCGTCTCGGATGCGATGTCGGCGGCTACCACGACGTCAGCACGGCCATGGGAGAGACGTCGGTGAGGATTTCGACGTCCTCGGGACCGAGCCTGGCGAACGCAAGGCACGCCGCCACTTCGGCGGGATTGTCGTAGGTCCCGTGATCGCGGCTCGTGACGATCTCGATGACGGTGTAGCGGGTCGCCGTCACGGGCAGCCCGCGATGCTCCGCCGAGCGCATCCGGGACCGGCGGGCGCACGCCTCGCAAGCCGAGGCGGCGCCCGACCAGGCGCCGCACTTTTCACAAAGGTTCCTGGCGCGACGGCGCGCGTAGCGCTTGCGGTCCCGAGCGTTCTTTCGTGCGCGCGGCGTCCGCGCGGCCTCCTTGGCCGCGCAAGGGCGACAGCGCGAAGCGCCCGCCGGCGCCGTGCCGCGGCAGCGCACGCAGCAGCCGGCGGCGCGGCGCTCTTCGTAGACCTCCCGCTCGCGGGCGCGTCTCGCCTCGCCGCAAGCTGCGCACACCGCGGCGCCCTCGGCGGCGGGCTGGCGGCCGCACGCCGTGCAGGTCCCCGCCTCGCGCCGGGCGCGATGGCGTTCTCTGCCCCGATCGCGGCTATCGCGCCGGCGGGTCTCCACGCAGCGGCCGCCGTAGAGCTTCCCGGCCGCCTTGCCTGCGGCATAGCGCGCGCGCTCGGCCCTGCGTTTCTTCTCGCCGCATTCGGCGCATAGCCGGCGTTCGGGCGCTATCGGGCGCACACCGCATCTGGGGCACAGGCCGCGCGCGATCCGCTCGGCAGCCCGCCGGCGGTGGCGTTCGCGATCGAGCGCGCGGCCCTTGTCGGGATCGGCATAGGACATGATCGGCGAGCCTCGCTGCAAGGGTCGGGTCGGACGAAGGGCGTTGGCCGGAGCGCCCCGCCGGGGACGCCCCGGGCCCAGCCGGTGTCACCGATGCTTGCCGCTGGCGAATAAGCCCGTCGCCAAGTCTCCGATATGTTTCATGAAACATATCGGAGAATATGCTATCTGGCCCCATATGTTGCGGCGCTGATGAGCCCTCGGACGAACTACAGATGGTTCCTTGGATAAGCTACGGAGGAGTTCGAATCGCCGCAACATATTTCGGTGCGCTCAATAGTCTTTCAGGAACGCCATCAAGTCCTTGTCCTCCTTCCAGGAGCGATCCGAAGCAGGTTCCGTGACATCGCACAGCGCCATCGCCTCGGCCTTCATCCTGAGGTTGATTTCGGCATAGATGTTCGTGGTATCGATGGAGGAGTGCCCGAGCCACGCACGCACGGTGTTGATGTCAATGTCGGCGAACACCATGTGGCAGGCGGTCGTGTGCCTCAGCACATGGGGCGTTATCTTCTTCTCGGCCAACGCTGGCACCTGGGCCGCGCAGCGCTCGACGACCCAGTAGACGCCGAACCGTGTGAACGGTTGCCGGCGCCTGTTGAGGAAGACGGCATCGCCCGCGGCACGGCCGTCGACCAGCTCGACCAGGACGCGTTCGATATCCGGCCGCAGTGGGCACTGGCGTATCTTTCCGCCCTTTCCGTGCAGGGTGACGAGCGCGTGGCCGCCATCGCGGCGGCCGACCTGCAGGTCGCCCACGCGTAGCTGCGTGGCTTCCGACACGCGCGCGCCGGTTTTGTAGAGGAACAACATGATCGCGTGCTCGACGCGCCCGTGCCGCGTCGTGCGGTCGGGCACATCGAGCAGGGCGTGCATCTCGTTGACGGTCAGCCAGGGCACCAGTTTCGATGTCGTCTTTTTCGACGAGATCGCGCTGATTTGGCCGCGCCACGCAACATGCGCCGGATCGTGACTCGCCACGTACCTCGCGAAGGCCCGGATCGCGGTCAGGCGCTGGTTGCGCGTGTCCACGCTACAGCCCCGCTGATCCTCGACATGATCGAGGAACCGTCGAACCAGTTCAGACGAGAGGTCCGGGACAGCCAGTTGATAGTCCAGTTTGCCGAGTTGGGCACAGGCGAACGGGACCAGCAGCTTGAAGCAATCGCGGTAGCTCTTGCAGGTGTTGCGCGACAGATTCCGCTCGGTCACGACGTGGTGCGTGAGAAAGCGTTGGAGCCAGGGACCCAGCAGGGCATCGGTGTCATTCATCGCCGTCTCCTCCCGCATAGCGCTCGAACCGCAGCGCCGCCTCGTGCAGCAACTCCGGCGTCATGGACAGATAGACCTGGGTGTGGCGCAGCCTGGCGTGGCCGAGATAGGTCGAGAGCACCGGCAACAGCCGTTGCACGTCGGCGCCCTGGCGGTACCAGTCCGTCAACCGATGGACCGCGAAGGAATGCCGGAGCGAGTGCAGGCGCGGGGCCTGCCGCGAGTCGTCCGTTGCCTCGATCCCGGCGTGGCGCAAAAGCCTGACGAAGGCGTTGTAGGCCGTATCCTTGTGTAGCGGCGTACCGTCCATGTTCGCCAGGAACGTGGACGCCCGCCCCTGCGGAAAGGACCGCCCTGCCCGGATCTCCGCGTAGCTTCTCAGCCGATTGGCCAGTTGGGGGCCGACGGGAACGAGGCGGCTCTTGTAGAACTTCGCATTGCGCACCGTCAGCACCGCCGCCGACAGGTCGACGTCATCGATGGTGAGCGATCTGGCCTCGCCGCCCCGCAAGGCCGCTCCGTAGAGGAGCAGAAGCAGTGTGCGCACGGTCTGCTTGTCCAGCTGGACTACATACGGTTGGAACGTCTCGATGGCGCTGAACAGGCGGCACAGCTCGTCGCGGGAGTAGATGTAGGGTGGCCGCGATGATGGCGGCTTCGGCTCATCGTCCCGCAGCGGCAATGGCGAGGAGCTGGCGTAGCCTCGACTGATCGCATAGCGGTAGAACGCGGACAGCGTGCTGTACTTGACCTTCCGGTATCGGGTCAGCGGCCCCTTGCCGGCGAGGTGGGCGAGGACCTGGGAACGGGCGACTTCGTCGCAGGCGATATCCCCGCCGATGCCCTTGGCGAAGCGTTGCAGTGTGTGCGCGCTGGTCTCGAACTTCGCACCGTGGGACCGCTGCCAGTCTATGTATCGATCGATGGCTTCTTGCAGCGTCATGCCAGGCCCTCCAGATCGAAGTCGGCGACCTCGCGGAGGGTGTTCAGATCGTACCTGGCGTAAGTCTTGGTGGAGCGCGGGTTGCGGTGTCCGAGATAGTCCCCGATCACCTTCATCGATGCGCCTCGGTCGAGAAGATGCTGGGCCGCCGTGTGACGCAGCGCGTGTGTGCCCCGGCGCTCGGCCGCAATGCCCGCCTCGTCCATGCAACGTCGGACCATGGTCCCTGGAGCAGTTCGACCCAGCGGTCGAATCGGTGCCGCGACCGTGAGGAACAGCTCCCGCGCGGGTCGCGGGGGGCGGACCTCGACAAGGTATCGAACGATGGCCTGTCCAACCGCCTGGGAGAGCGGATAGAAATCAGTTCGCCCGGTCTTGGGACGGTGCACGCGCAACGTTTCGTTTTCCCAGTCCAGGTCGTCGAGCTGCAAGCCGCGAACCTCCCCGGCACGCAGGCCGTAGACGATCAGGAGCATCAGGATGGCCCGGTCGCGCTTTTGCACCGGACGGTCGCCGTCGGTGGTAGCGAGAAGGCGCTCGATATCGGCCCGGCTCAGCGTCGAGCGCACTTTCTGGTCGGGATAGACTCGCTTGGGCAGGATTCCCTCAGCGATGCCCGGTGTGCACCAGCCGCGGTCTTCGGCGAAGCGGACGAACGCCCGAACATACCCGGCGTGAATCCTGATCGTTACGCGGCTGTAGTGTCTCCGCGCCTTTTTCGTTTCGATGGCGGTGTCGACATCCGCGGTCCGCAAAGCCTCAAGCTGCTTGCCGCTGGCGGCGAGCCCGTCGAGGAACTCGGTGGCGCTGCGAAGCATGCCGTCGATCGTGCCTTCGGCATAACCGCGCTCGGCGCGCATCCATTCCTCGAAAGCGCCGATCTCGACGCTGTAGGGGTGACGATCCTCCTCGGGCTCATCGAGCCAACCAAGGAAGCGTAGCCACCGAGTGACCCGACTCAGAGAGCGCTTTATCGACTTTCTTGAGGCTCGCGGCCTGCGGCCGATCCGATATCGCCGCGAGCAATTCCAGTCCGGAGCCGTGGCCTCGATCTGCGCAACGCTGACCTTCTCGCCTTCGCTCAGGTCCAAAATGTGAAGCAGGCGAAGCTGGTCGTTCGCGATTTGCCGCAACGTAAGCCGATTGGCGCCGGACTCCGCGAGGTGCCGAAGATATCGCTGCCGCTGCTCGGCGAGCGGCGCGGCCTCGTATCTCTCGATTGTGCTGGTTTTTGTGAACAGTTCTTCGAACACGACGTGTCTCCTCTTTGTGGGAGCTCACATCGTGTTCGCCACGTGCCGTGGATCAACAAATGTTGTCCATAGCCCAACTAATCTCAAGGAAAACAGATGGATGGATCAGCGCCGCAACATATGGGGCCAGATAGCATATTCTCCGTACATCTGCACGCCGCCGGCGAACTCGACGCCGGTGGCCACGATAATCTCGTCGCGCTCGGGCCGAAGACGCCGCACGGCGCGCAGGCTCATTACCTTCCGCGCCCCCTTGCGCGCGCTCTTGGATTCCTTGCCCGGCCGCCAGGGCCGGATCTGGCCCTGGTAATCCGACTTGTACCTCTCGACGACATAGCGCGCGTCTTCGAGACCGCGCCCGAAGAAATGGGTGAGAAAGGTTCGTGCGCTCCCCTGGATGCTGCCTGATGTCCGCATGATGCCGCCTCCCGCGGGCTGGTTGGTGGAAGCAGCGGGGACGGCCCCTCTCCGCGAGCCCGCCCCCGCCGCGCCCCGTCCCGGCCAGCCTCTCGCTCTTATGGAAGCGCAAGCGACGGGTCGCCGCGAATAACGGACGGTGTGGAGTCGGCGGATGTCGTCTCCATTCGCGTATGACATGGGTTGCAGGGTTCGCCCGACCCAAGATGACTTCCAATTGCGAACGTTCCCCCTACGTTCGCCTGAATGGATACTCTCGACCGCTGCATCCGTGACTTGATCCTGGCCCATCCGAAGCGCTCCGGCCTCACCGGGCGGCGCTTCGTCGTCGAGGTGCTCGGCGGTCCCGGCTTCGCCGCGCCGCTCAGGCGCTGGCGCCGGACAAGCTCGGATGCTCGGGGCGAGGCGCCCCGCGGGTACGGATCATGGCTCCTGTGCGGCAGCTTGTGCCTGGCGATGTTCCCGGTTTGTTGGTGGACGAATTCGCGAGACCGCAAATTCGTCCATTCCCAAGCCTCCGAGGTGCCGCTCCAATGAGCCGCGACTGTCGCGGGCAGAGGAGGACACTGGCATGGGCGAGACGGACAGCCACCATCCGGCCGCGGAGCAGGCGGCGGCGCATCCGGGATCGAGCCCGCGCACCCTGGAGCGCTACCGGGTGAGGGGCGGCGAGCCAGGCTGTGTCTCCTGCCGCAGTCGCGTGCACCACCTGCGGAGCGGCCTCGGGAGCGCGTTGGGGAGGACGGGCGCCCCGTCGCCGTCGAGTCGGAGTACGATTGCCTCCGCGACGGTTGGAAAATCGCAATGGGCGAAAATAAATTTCTCGTCGTAGCGCCGCGTAGACCAGCGTACGCGTGTCGTGTCAGGAGTACGCAGGAGTACTCGGAAGCGATCATAACTGTATGACATCAGCCACCTATGCGTGTTGACAGCCTGTCTCTTACACGTTTTCTTGCGTGCCTTCAACGACCGGAAGGAGCTCTGGCGGGGATGTTAAAGGGGGCGGAAGTCGGTGAAACGAACGCGCTGTTTGTGGGTCTTTTCCACGGTTTCGCAGCGCAATCTGCGCCGCAGCCGGCAAGGCCCGGGGCGGCGTCCCTTCCGCCGCGCGCGCCGTGCTGGGGCCGCCTCATGCAGGCGCCATTCTCGACCAAGGGGAGATGAACCTAATGAGAACTGTCGAACTGTCCATCTGCGCCCTCCTGCTCGCCGCAGGCGGAGGCTGGGCGATCTGGCTCACCACCGGCTACAGGCCCAACGATCTGGCCGCCGCTGCTCTCGCGCTCGCGGCCGCGGCGTCGCTCGCGGCCTACTACGCGACCGGACGCGAGCGCTCCGGAGGCTGGGTCCGCTTCGGGCTCTACAGCGCGGGCCTCTCGGTCTCCACCGCCTCGTTCTGGACCGGAATCGTGCGCCCCCTCGGGGAGGTCCAGTGGCCCGACGCCGCCCTGGACTGGCTGCTTGGGCTGGAAGGGTCCGGGCTGGTCATGCTGGTGCTCCCGATCGCGGCCGTCCCGGTGCTGGGCCTGCTCTGGTGCGGGGCGGCTTTCCACGCGATGAAGGAGGCCGCCGGCGGTGAGCGCCGCCGGCGCGCGAAGTCCGATCTGCACGGAAGGGCCGCGCTGCTGGACCGGCGCTCCATGCGCAAGCTGGCGAAGCGCCGGGGCATCCTGCTCGGCCAGTGGGGCGAGCGGAGGAACGCGCCTCTGATCGGCTGGTCCCTCGAGGGCTCGGCCATCACCGTCGCCCCGCCGCGCGCCGGAAAGGGCGCCCTCATCGCGCTCAACCTGCTCTCGCCCGAGGGACGCGGCTTCGACGGCTCCACCGTCACCATCGACCCGCGTGGCGAGCTGTATTGCATCGCCTCGCGCCGCCGCCGCAACATGGGCCGGCGGACCGTGCTGGTCGATCCCTTCGGCGTGGTGAGGAAGCACGGGGAGGACTTCGGCGGGTGCTACCTGCCGGACGTGGCCAGCGTCACCTACAACCCGCTCTCGTTCATCCGCGAGGACGAGGGCCTCGCGGTGCGCGACATCAACGTGCTGCTCGACGCCCTGCTGACGCCGCCCCGTCCGGGCGCGCCCGAGAACAGCCGGCACTTCTACGAGTCCGCCCGCGCCATCATCGCCGGATACATGGCCTGGGTGCGCTTCCGCGAGCCGCCCGAGTTCCAGACGCTGGGCATGGTCCATCGCCTGCTCTCCATGGGGCCGGGCGAGCGGGAGGAGTTCGCCGAGCATGTCCGGCGCACGGAGCGCTTCGCCGGCGGGCTGGCTCATATCGCCGTCGAGCGCCAGGCGCAGGTGGGCAAGGAGGAAGGCGGGTCGAACTTCAGCACCATCGCCAACCAGCTCTCCTTCCTCAACTACCCGGAGCTGCTGGCCAACACCTCCGAGCAGAGGGGCTTCAATCCGCTGATGCTGGCCAACGGCGACATCGACCTGTTCGTGGTCGTGCCGGAGGACACAGTCGAGCACGTCAAGGGCTGGCTGCGCCTCTGGGTCGCCATTCCCAACGCCGTGGCCAGCATCAGGCCGCTTGAGCGCGACATGCTGATCGTGATCGACGAGATGCCGAGGCTCGGATACCTCAAGCCGGTGATGGACGGCTATACCATGGCCGCCGGCAAGGGGGTGCACTTCTGGTGCTTCGCCCAGTCGATCTCGGCATTGGATTCGACCTGGGGCAAGGAGCACCGCAAGACGCTGCTGGACCTCGCCGAGGTCGTCCAGATCCTGGGCTTCCCGCGCACCGATGCGGAGGGCGCGGAGGAGATGTCGAAGGCCATCGGCACCGCCACCTTCGAGGGCCGGACCGAGAGCCGATCCGGCACCGTTGCGGACGGCCGCGTCGCCGGCAACACCCAGTGGCAGGCGGGGGAGTCGTTCAGCCTGGTGCGCGAGCGTCTGGTGACGCCCGACGAGCTGATGACGCTGGGGCCGGACCGGCAGTACGTGATCGGTGCGGCCAAGGACATCAAGCGCGACGCGCTTCATCTCCACCACGCGCACTACTGGGAGAGGCCGGATTCGTACTACCTGGCCGATCCCAACCCCTTCGTGCTGCGCAAGGAGATGGCGGCGGCCAACGCCGCTGCGGGCGGCGGGGTGCGCCGGCCGACGACAGCCATGGGAGGTGCGGAATGAGCGCAAGAAGGCCCACGATGCCGAAAGGCGTCGACCTTGATCCGGACCGTGCGGAGACGCGGCCCGTCAACGGGCAGCGGCATGAGCCGTGGAGCGAATCCCGCGGCGGCAAGCCCGCCAGGGATGAGTCGGCAGGCGCAGGCGGCGCGCGTTCCGGTGACGGCCCGGCCCCGCCGGGACCCGATGCCGGGGCGGACCCCGCTCCGGCGGAGAAGCGCGCCGGCGATGCGCGGGCAGGCGGCGAAACCTGGCTCTTCGCGCGCTATGTCGCGGAGAAGATCGCCGAGTACGAAGGGCGTGGACAGGAACCGCCGCAGGCAGCGCAGGAAGACGCGATCGAGCCGGACGACCCGCACGGTGTGGGCGCTGCCGCGACAGAGCGATCGCCGGACGAGGCTCACGAACCCTGGGACGCGGCGATGAGTGCGGCTGCGGAGCTGGCGGCCGCGCTCCGGACCTTCAAGGTCGACTTCGTGCGCTGGGCCGAGAACGAGAGGCGAAGCCACAGGCGCCGGGCGGGTCTCGCGATGGCCGTGGGCTTCCCCGCCTGCGTCCTTCTCGGCCTGCTGGTCGAGATGCAGTTCCAGGTCATTCCCCTGCACGACCCCACCCTCGGGTGGGGCGAGCACATCTGGAACACCTACGGCCGAACCATCGTCGATTGCGAGCGCGAGGCGTTGCGGACGGGCAGGGACGTGGATTGTCCGCTGACGGTGCGGCCGTGACGAAGTTGGAGAGAAAGCAGCGGGGAATCAGGACCCCGCTGGGACGAAACAGGAGGAAACCTGTGATGAGCGACACCATGGCGCGCGAGCTGATGCGCCGCGAGGAGGTCGAGGAGCGCTTCGGCGTCTCGCGCAGCTGGATCTATTGCGAGATGCGAGCGGGGCGCTTCCCGGAGCCGGTGAAGATCGGCAAGCGCGCAGTGAGATGGCGGGTAATCGACCTCGACGAGTGGGCCAGGGACAGGCCCGTCGCACACGGAGAGACCGGCCGCCGCTGATAGGCGCCGGTGCCCGGGGCCCTAAGGCTCCGACCCGGGGCGATCGCATACTCAGGCGAAACAGTGCTGGCGAGGCCGCCGCCTCACACGCGATGGCAGTGTTTGAGTTCGGGACAAGAGCAACTCGCAAGGTCCACCATGTTCCGATTACCCATGTTGGGCAATATGTCGGGCTGGCCGGGCGACCATCGAATAAGCAACACCACAACTCAGACGACCTGGGCAGTTACAGCCAGATTATGATATGGGGTCGGGGTTCCGCTCTTACACTATACTCCGCTCCAAAGATCGCGGTGACTGAAGTTCGCGCTGCTTGCTCCTCCCTTTACCGATTGCCCAATTGAACGCTTTGAAAGAGAGAGATCGTGAGAGACCCAGCGGAAGTTGCCTCAGATGGGTTGCCGCAGGTGTGGGTGCTTGCCGACGACAGGGTTGGTCACGCCAATCAAGCACTCGGCGTTGCCGAAGCCCTTGCTATGCCGTTCGCGGTTCTCCCGCTTCGTTACAATCGTCTTTCTCGTCTGCCCAACTTGGTGCTGGGCGCTACCTTCCGCCACTTGTTGAAACGGTGCCGCCCTTCCCCGCCGTGGCCAGACCTCGTGATCGCTGCCGGGCGTCGCACGGTGCCAGCTGCACGCGCGATCAAGGCGTGGAGCGAGGGGCGGACGCATCTTGTCCAGTGCATGTGGCCGGGGGTGAGCGCCCCCTTCGATTTGATCGCCGTCCCGGAGCATGACAGGCCCGCCCCCCACGCCAACATCATATCTACTGTCGGCGCTCTGCATCGGATTACGGCACCCCGCCTCGCCGCGGCGGCAGTTGAATGGACTCCAATTCTGGGACAGCTCGCACCGCCGCGCTTAGCCGTGCTGGTTGGCGGGGCCACGCGGCGACAGAACTTCACGCAGGCGGATGTCGACGCGCTTTCCTCCCGCGTTCGGCAACTTGCCGAAGCAGTCGGGGCGAGCGTGATGGTGGCTACGTCCCCCCGCACTGGGCGGAAACTCGCCGATCGGCTCGATGCTGTCCTGCAGCCCGATTACGGATATCGTTGGGGGGGGGGGGAGCAATCCTTATCTCGGCTATCTCGCGCTTGCGGACATCGTGGTTGTCACTGGCGACTCCATGGCGATGTGCAGCGAAGCCTGCGCCTCAGGACGACCGGTTTATATCGATGCACCACCGCACAGAACTTCAGTGAAACATGGGCGCCTTCACCGGGCACTTTACGAGCGTGGTGCGGCCCGCCCGCTCTCCGGTACCCATGATGCAGAATGGTGCCCTGAACCGTTCGACGATGCGCAGCTAGTAGCCCGCGCCGTCCGCGAACGATTGCTGCCGTAATCAGGTCCTGGCATAACTGACGCTGGGCGTAGACGCCCCGGAAATAGCCGTCTACCTGCGGGGCGCTTTCGGGAATGTGACTGCGCGTGTTGAACGGCGCCAATAGTCTAGCCCGAGTCACCGGGGGAAACTCGCTCCATTCTGCACCGCAACGGTCGCGAATGGTTTGGGTACGGGGAGCGGAATGGCGGACCGGAGGAATGGGAATAGTCGGATGCCCGCTAGTTCACGAAGCCCCGCACGTTGCGATGACTCCAAGTCAAATCATATGTTGTGCGCGCTTTGGCAGGCTTGTGTCTCGACGGGATATCCCAGCTTGAGCATTAGTGCCGCGCTGCCGCGCACCCGAAAAGCGCACGTTGCCTCATTCATAACATTTGGGCTGATTCGAGCAAAGTGATGGTCTCCATGGCTTCGTCATCCGTTCCCGCAGACTCGTTGCGGGGCAAGACCGTGCTTCAGGTGCTGCCTGCACTGAATTCGGGAGGTGCTGAGCACAATACGCTAGAGATTGCTGCTGCCCTTCGCAATGTAGGTGCCCGGGCGTTGGTGGTGTCGGCCGGTGGAGGCATGGCCGTGTCCCTGGGCGCGGATCACATCTGCTTGCCCGTCAACATCAAGAATCCTTTCGCGCTCTGGCGCAATTCCATCCGGCTAAGTGCCTTGATCGCAAAGGAAAGCGTGGACCTCGTCCATGCCCACTCGCGCGCGCCAGCATGGAGTGCTTGGCTTGCAGCCCGGAGCCGGGAGAAACCGTTCGTCACGTCATTTCACGGAATTTACAGCGCGGGCAGCGCCGTCAAGCGCGCCTACAACCGAATTATGGTGCGTGGCGACCGGGTGATAGCTGTCTCCAACTTCGTCGCGGAGCACGCGAGGACGGTCTATGACTGCTCGGATGCGCGTATCCGGGTCGTGCAACAGGGCATCGACACGACGACGTTCGACCCGCGCGCCGTACAGGCTGGCCGCAAGACCGCGCTACGCGCGGCCTGGGGAATCCCCGACGGGGTACGCGTCGTTCTGCTGCCTGGCCGGTTGACGCGCCTCAAGGGCCACGCGGTGATGATCGAGGCAATGCGCGCGCTCAAGGACGAGAACCTAGCAGCAGTGTTCGTCGGCTCAGATGTGGGACGAGCCGCTTACCGACGCGAACTGGAGGTACAGGCCCGAGGTCTGTGCGTGCGGTTTGCCGGCCACACAGATGACATGGTGACCGCCTACGCTGCGAGCGATATCGTGGTTTCTGCTTCGGTTCGGCCGGAGTCATTCGGCAGGGTACTGGTCGAGGCGGGTGCTATGGGCTTGCCTGCGGTGGCGACTTGCCACGGTGGAGCGCAAGAGATCTTGTGTCATGGCGAGACCGGATGGCTGATCGCCCCGGCTGACTCGTTGGCGTTGGCCAACGGCATCCGCATGGCATTGGCCGCCGCCGGCCCAGCGTTTGCGGTCCGTGCGCGCGCGCATGTAGAAGGCCGCTTTACACGGGCGAAAATGTGCGCCGGGACGCTCGCGGTGTATCATGAACTGATTTAAGGATTCTTCGCTCTGGAAAACTTGCCGGTCGATTCTGCATTCCGTACATCACCCCACCAATCGGCGATCCAGGGAGCCGGAAGCGTCCGGCGGTGCAATTTCCGGGGCCGATAGCCCGCCAACGCCTCATCGGGATCGGGCCGGCCGTGAAATACCAATATACGTGTGCCCGTCGGAAGAGACGGCATTCGCGCCAGATTTAAGGGAAACATTGGCACCGATTGTCGCTTGAAGCTTTGTACCCAAGTCTCAGGCCACCAGTACTTCTCGCCGAGAGCGTAGGTCAGGTAGGTTTGCGGCGGCCTAAAATTTGCTAACGCCCAATCCCTCTCGGAATAAAACTTGTCAATCGCGAATTGCATGGTATTCGCGCGCCAGCGAACGATGGAAGAATTACCGATTTCCGGCCGTTTCTTGAAGATGAGATGACGTTGAGTCCAGTTGTGGATGATGCAGCGTTTTCCTGGCATGAAATCGAAAAAGCAATCGATATTTCCCGTGATTAGGATGTCGAGATCGAGGAATAGGCAATCACCCTCGATCCCTCGTTGATTATCCGCGAAGAGGCCCAGCTTCATCCAGGTGGTCCTCGAATGGCTCGCCGGAAGCTCGATATCCGGTAGGGGGCGTGTCTCGATTTCCGGGATCAGTCCCGAATCGTCGTCGGTGTAACAAAAGAACCTGAACGGAAGGCCCAAGTTTATCCGCACACCGCGATAGAGCCGATTGACGAATTCGGGACCGTAACGATCGCCCCATTTGAGCGTCATGATGCTTATCGGTGTTTGACTTGGTTTGGACATCTCGAAACACAACGCTCCGCTTGGCGCTGGGTCAGCAGCCCAGGGCACTTGACGAAGGATGATTGCTGATCAGGCGAAAGACTGCAGTCGAGTGAAACCGCAACCGAGCTACGGCCATCTGGCTTCCAAAACGACTTTCTTCTTGAGTTTGTTTGATGGTAGTGGGCAGGTGATGCTCCCCTTCGGACTTATCTGCCGTGACGTTTTGGAACGAGACCTTCATATTCATGAATTACTCTGAGTCGCTACGCTGGGGACCGACCTCCAGTTTCTGTGGATGTTCGATCCTAGTGTAGCGGCTGTATGCCGAGAATCCGCACATGACTCAACCCGTCGCGCGATTGAGGTATAGAATCGACAAGAGGGAACGCTCAATAGTCGCGGCTGCGGCTCGAGGGCAGAAACGGCGCTCAACATCGCACTTTCCCTTTCGGGCGACCCTCGCTCTGTTCTCGGGATCGTCGAAAGTTCGACGAATTATATCGCGGAGGACTTCGTGATCATCTATGGGAAACAGCCATCCGGTGTCACCGTCGGCAATGATATCGACGGGACCGTCAGTTCTGGTCGCGACTACGGGTGTGGCCGTCGCCATCGCTTCGATAACCGCCAAACCGAACGCTTCGGATCTGCTGGGCAGGCAATACAGGTCGATTCCTCTGAAGAATGCGACACGATCTTCGATCCAACCGAGCCAACGTATTGATTCGCCAATGCCGAGTTCATCTGCAAGACTCTTTAATGCTGTCTCTTCCGGACCTGCTCCTGCAACCCTTAATTCTACAGGGATGCGGTCCGCGATCGCGAGTGCTACGGCCTTCAGGAGAACATCGATGCCCTTTATTCTACTCAGTTCGCACAGTACTCCGATCCGATAATACTGATGCTCGCAATCTGAACCTGAGCTCGGCGCTTTCGGAGTTCGATCACCGTGATAGAGGACGTATCCGTTGCGAATGACGTGTACGGATTTGCCGCTGGGGCGGAGCGGGTCGGATTCAAGATCGGCAGCATGTGCGCGAGAGAGAACAAACCAATGGTCGAAGCGTCGGCGCCCACCTAACTTTCGATTGTGAAACACCACGACATGCACTGCTTGCCGCAAGTTGAAGCGTGACCAAGCGTAGGACTTTCCGCCCTCGTGGAGGACGGCGTCGACACCCGCGTCGCGAAGTCTCCGTCCTCGCGCCCGTACGGATTTCGAAAAGTGCAACTTGATCGAAGACGAAATTGCGGGATGCTTGAAGACTGAAATCCCATTCGCTTGCAGTAGTGAAGCCAATGGCCGCGATGCGGTCCAAACTTCGACTGTATGACCGCGCATTTGTAGGCCCAACGCATGCGCAAGAGTGGCATTCATGATTCCGCCACGCCCCGTCTTACTGGGATGAATGATCAGAACCGAAAGCGGGCTGACGGTATCGGACGACCGGCGTTGGTTTGTCTGGTTGGTGGAGGACAAGATCTCGCCTAGCGCCTACTGGAAATTATGAGTCCAACATGCATCGCGATGAAACGGATGTCGGCATCCTATCCTGAAACCGCTATAGGAGCCTGCCCGCTAGGCGCAACCATGCCTCAACAAGTCGCATCCCTCAATAGCCTGAGCGCTGTGTTCCCGATTCGGTGCCCGGTATCAGTCGCCTACGCCGACTGCTCCAACATCCATTGCCTTCACGATGGCGCCGGCAATGCGCTCCGCCACCGCCTCGGTCTCCTTGTCGCCGACATGAGCGTACTGCAACGTCATGCCCGGCCGCTTGTGGCCGAGCAGGCGGGAGACCACCGGCAGCGGAAGGCCTTGCAAGACGGCGTGGCTGGCATGCGTATGTCGCAGGTCATGAATGCGCACGTCTTCGATCCCCGCCTCCTTGCAAGCCGTATGCTATAGGGAGAAGTTGCGATAGAGGGGCCGCCCGGGATCCCGAGGCGACGGGAAGACGTAGGCGCTCCCGGAACGAGGCTGCCGCTCCAGGATGGCGCGTGCCGGTGCATTCAGGAAGACCCGTCTCGGCCCACTCTTGGCGTCGGTCAGATTGAACGTGTCCCCGTCCACATCCTGCCAGCGGAGAGTCCTGATCTCGCTCTTCCTGCAGTCGGTCAGCACACAAGGCGGTCCGGCGCACGATGAAGTCGCCGAACCTCGTCTCGCGAGAGCAAGCGCGTGAGCTTCGAACGAGTGTTCCTCTTGATGGCCCGTGCTGGGTTCGTCCGCATGTGGCCGCAAACGATCGCGTGGTTGAGGATTCGGTTGAGCAGGTTCAACGCCCTGTTGGCTGCGCCCGGCGCGCCGACCACCACAATCCCTCAAGCCCAAACGCTCGAAGGAATCAGACCCGGGTAGTTACACGAAATCCTGGAATGGCTCAGGTCACTGCCGCGGGCCGGCCCGGAAACGGACGGTGGCACGGACCTCGATCGGGAGGAGCGGCGACAACCGCCGAAGCCCGCAAGGCGGCGGAAGCCATGTGATCTGTAATGAGGGAAAAAACGTGGGATGCAAACTACCAAGAAAGCTAAATGTTACGTAAACTCAGTACGCTAATGAAAACTCCTGGCGGAGCGAGCGCCCGGCGCTTGAGGGATATACAAGAGGCCACGCCGGTTGCGCTCGCGGCGCTCTTCTTCTATTTTCCGCCGCGCCGGCGGGGCCGCCCCGGCGTGCGCTACTGCGCGCACACGCGCCTTTCTCCCCATCGCTCAATGAGGTTGCCATCATGTCAGCAATCCTTTGGTTTGCCGTGGCCTGCGGGCTCGTCGCGCTTGCCTATGGTCTTTACGCCACCCGGTCGGTCCTGAGCGCGAGCGCCGGCACCGAGCGCATGCAGGAGATCGCGGGTGCCGTGCAGGAAGGCGCGCGCGCCTACCTCAACCGCCAATACCTAACCATCGGCCTGGTCGGCCTGGTGCTGTTCGGCATTCTGACCGGGCTGCTCGGCCATCTGGTGGGTATCGGCTTCCTCATCGGCGCGGTCCTTTCCGGCGCAGCCGGCTACATCGGCATGCACGTCTCGGTGCGGGCGAATGTGCGAACGGCAGACGCAGCGAGGACCGGCGGACTCAAGCCGGCACTCAATGTGGCCTTCCAATCCGGCGCCATTACCGGCCTCCTCGTGGTGGGCCTCGGCCTGCTCGGCGTCGCGGTCTATTACGCGATCCTGCTGATCGCGGATGTCGAGATCAAGAAGGTGCTGGAGGCGCTCGTGGCGCTCGGCTTCGGCGGCTCGCTGATCTCGATCTTCGCGCGGCTCGGCGGCGGCATCTTCACCAAGGGCGCCGACGTCGGCGCCGACTTGGTGGGCAAGGTGGAAGCCGGCATCCCCGAGGACGACCCGCGCAACCCCGCAGTGATCGCGGACAACGTGGGCGACAACGTGGGCGATTGCGCCGGCATGGCAGCCGACCTCTTCGAGACCTACGCCGTCACCATCGTCGCCACCATGCTGCTGGCGGCGGTGTACTTCACCGGGGAATTGCAGCAATCGCTCATGCTCTATCCGCTCGCCATCGGCGGCGCCTGCATCCTGGCGTCGGTGATCGGGACCTTCTTCGTCCGCCTCGGCAAGAGCCAGAAGATCATGCCCGCGCTCTATCGCGGCTTCCTGGTCTCGGCCGTGCTCTCGGCCATCGCGTTCTATCCCGTCACCGACTGGGTGGTGGGCTGGAACACCGAGTTCACCGTGAGCGGCGTGACGGCCTCAGGCCTCGACCTCTTCCTCTGCGGGCTGATCGGGCTGGTGGTGACCGGCCTGATGATCTGGGTCACCGAGTACTACACGTCGACCGAGTTCGGGCCGGTGCGCGGCATCGCCAAGGCATCCACGACCGGCGACGCCACCAACATCATTCAGGGTCTTGCAGTCTCGATGCAGGCGACGGCTATCCCCGCGATTATCATTTCGGCGGGAATCATCCTCGCCTTCCTCGCCGCCGGCCTCTTCGGCATCGCGATCGCGGTGACCGCGATGCTGGCGCTCGCCGGCATGGTGGTGGCGCTGGATGCCTACGGCCCGGTGACCGACAATGCCGGCGGCATCGCCGAGATGGCGGACCTGGACGAGGACGTGCGCAAGACCACCGACGCGTTGGACGCGGTCGGCAACACCACCAAGGCGGTGACCAAGGGGTACGCGATTGCCTCGGCGGGGCTTGCTGCGCTCGTGCTCTTTGCCGCTTATACCGAGGACGTGACGCGATACTTCCCGGATGTCGAGCTCGACTTCTCGTTGAGCAACCCCTATGTGGTCGTCGGCCTCTTCTACGGTGGCCTCCTGCCCTTCCTCTTCGGCTCGATGGCGATGCTGGCGGTCGGCCGGGCTGCGGGCGCCGTGGTGCTTGAGGTGCGCCGACAGTTCCGAGAAATTCCCGGCATCATGGAGGGCACCGCCAAGCCGGAATACGGCCGCGCCGTCGATCTGCTCACCAAGGCGGCCATACGCGAGATGATCCTGCCCTCGCTGCTGCCGATCGTGGCGCCGATCCTGCTCTATATCGTGATCTGGGCCATCGCCGGCCAGTCGGCGGGTTTCTCGGCGCTCGGCGCGGCGCTGGTCGGCACGATCGTCACCGGGCTATTCCTCGCCATCGCCATGACCGCCGGCGGCGGCGCTTGGGACAATGCCAAGAAGTACATCGAGGACGGCAACCACGGCGGCAAGGGCTCTGAGAGCCACAAGGCGGCGGTCACCGGCGATACGGTGGGCGATCCCTACAAGGACACGGCCGGACCCGCGATCAACCCGATGATCAAGATCACCAACATCGTGGCGATCCTGCTGCTGGCCATCATCGCGAAGTTCGTCTCCGGTTGATGCGCCCGAACGCCGAAGGGGGAGCGACGGGAGGAGGCGTCCTACTGGTTGGTCGCGGCCGGCCGGCCGATGTTGCCGAAGATCTGCTCGAAGAAGCTGAGCTCGCGGCCGCGCGTCGGGCTCTCCTCTTCGACCGGCGCGATCGCGCGCGCCTCTTCGATCGACACGGAGGCGACCTCCGCCACGACGCCGTTTTCGTCGAAGGCGATCACGGTGACGTCTTGGTCGACCAGCTCGGGTTCGTAGAACGCCGTCGTCTCCGTGCGGCGGCTGATGTAGTACCAGCGCCTGTCGTCGAAGGTTCCCACCGCCGACGGCGTGCCCAGCAGGCGTGCGACCTCTTCGCGGGTCTGCTCGCCGGGCTCGATCTGGGCCAGCACCTCCGCGTCGCGGATGTGGCCTTGCTGGTGGGCGATCGGCGCGCAGCCGGCGAGCAGGGCCGCCGCCAGGGTGCAGCCGAGAACCATGCGCCGGGCGCGCCGGACTCGCCCGCGCGCCGGGACGAATTCAGCATGACCGCGCCGATGCCTCATGGACGCCACCTCCGTTCGCCGAGCCGCGCCAAACTGCGCGCGTTGCCGGGGCGTGTCAACGGGTTACGCGGGGTCGGGGGCGAGGGATCGTCATGGCAGTCGGGCGTATCTGGCGCCATCTGAAGGGGCGCAAGCGCCGGCGCGAGGCGGCACGCCGCCTCTACACGGCGGCAGTGCGCCAGGCGCGGCAGCCGATCCTCTACGCCGAAGGCGGGGTCGCGGACACACTCGACGGCCGCTTCGATCTGATCGTCCTGCACGTGGTGCCGCTGATGCGCAGGCTGCGCCAGTGCGACGAGCCGGGCCGGCAGATGAGCCAGGCGCTCTTCGACGTGATGTTCGACGACATGGACCAGAGCCTGCGGGAAATGGGCGTCGGCGACCTGCGCGTCGGCAAGCGGGTGAAGCAGATGGCGCGCGCCTTCTACGGGCGCGCCAAGGCCTATGACCAGGCCTTCGAACAGGCGCCGGGGGTGGAGCGCCGTCGCGCCATTGCCGAGGCGCTCGAGCGCAACGTCTTCAACAACGCGCCGCCGCCCGCCGCCCGCGTACAGGCGATGGCCGGCTATGTCGAGACGCTGCTGGACGCGTTCGACCATCACAGTCCCGCGGCGCTGCTCGGCGGCGAGATCGGACTGCCGCCGGTGCCTCCGCTGGCGGCTGTCGAGGAGGGCGGCCAGTGAGCGCCGCCGCCCGCCCCGGAGTCGGGGGCCGGCGCCTGATCGCGGCGGACGAAGTAAGACCGCGGGGCCTCACCATCGCGTTCGAGGCCGACGCTGAGGAGAGGGCAACGCTCGCGCGCCGTCTCGACCTAGTATCGTTGGAGGCGCTCTCGGCGCAGCTCCGCTTCGAGGCGGCCGACGAGGGAGAAGGGGCGATCCGAGTGACCGGGACTATCCGGGCGGGGTTGGTTCAGAGCTGCGTCGTGACGCTCGAGCCCGTGCCCCGAACGGTCAACGAGTCTATCTCGGCCCTCTACGCGCCCTTGCCTGCCGAACAGCCCGCGCAAGAGGTCGAGGTGTTGGCAGAGGGCGACGAGGCCGAGCCGCTGCCGGAGGACGGAATCGATGTGGGCGAGGTGGTGGCGGAGCATCTTGCGCTCCTCCTCGACCCCTATCCGCGCCACCCGGATGCGCCGGCCGATCCGCTCACCTACTCGGCAGGCGAAGATGGGTCCAAAAAGGACACGCCGGGCGACGACGGAGGCGCTGGACCCTTCGCGGCGCTTGGCCAACTGAAAAGCAAGTTGTAATGTGCGAGTCGATCGTGTAGTGCCGGCGCGGCCGGCGCGATTCCGCTGAGGCGGGAGCGCAGCGCCGGCACAATCAAGCGGTGAGAAGCTGTCCATGGCTGTCCCTAAGAAGAAAGTATCCCGTGCGCGGCGCGGGAGCCGTCGCTCTCATGACGGGTTGGCGAAGGCCAACCCGGCGGAGTGCCCCAATTGCGGCGAGCACAAGCTGCCCCACCATGTGTGTCGGGCCTGCGGCTACTACAGGGGCCACGAGGTGATCGAGGGCGAGGCCTAGCCGAACCCCAGGCCGAGGCGAAGGCCCGCGGATGAGCAAATCGGAGATCGTGATCGCCCTTGATGCGATGGGCGGAGACGGGGCTCCCGACGTGGTGATCCGGGGCGCCAACATCGCCCGTGTGCGCCATCCCCAGCTCCGCTTCATGTTCTTCGGCAAGGAGTCGGCTATCGCCGCGGGCCTGGAGAAGTTCAAGCGCCTGAAGTCGGTGAGCACCGTCCACCATGCCGAGGAGGTGATCGCCGACGACGACAAGCCGGTCCAGGCGCTGCGCCGGCGCCAGGGCTCGAGCATGCGGCTCGCCATCGACGCCGTGGGCGAGAAAGAGGCACACGGCGTGGTCTCGGCGGGCAACACCGGCGCGCTGATGGCGCTGGCCAAGATCATGCTCAAGACCCTGCCGGGCATCGGGCGGCCTGCGATGGGGTCGATCGTGCCCACGGTGCGGGGCGAGAGCGTGATGCTCGACCTCGGCGCCAATATCGACTGCGATTCGACGACGCTCGCGCAGTTCGCGGTGATGGGCGAAGTCTTCGCACGCAACGTCCTCGGCGTTCGCGAGCCGACCGTGGGCCTGCTCAACATCGGTACCGAGGAGCTGAAGGGCTCGGAGACCATCCGCACCGCCGCTGCAACGCTGCGGAACTCCGGGCTGCCCATCAAGTTCCACGGCTTCGTCGAGGCCGATGATATCGCGGCCGGCACGGTCGATGTGATCGCCACCGACGGCTTTGCCGGCAACATCGCGCTCAAGTCGGCCGAGGGCACGGCGCGCCTCTACACCGAGTATCTGAAGAGCGCCTTCCGGCGTTCGCTCTTCTCGCGCCTCGGCTACCTGCTGGCGCGGCCGGCGCTGCGGCTGCTGCGGGAGCGGGTCGACCCCCGCGCCTACAACGGCGCGATGTTCCTGGGCGTCAACGGGGTCGTGGTGAAGAGCCACGGCGGCACCGATCACAAGGGCTTCGCCAACGCCATCGGTGTCGCCTTCGACATGGTGAGCCAAGGAATCAATCCCAAGATCATCGAGGAGCTCTCGCGCCTCCAGCTTGCCGCCCTGCCGGAGCCGAAGAGGGCCGCGCTCTAGCCATGCGCCGCTCCCGGCTGGTCGGTTGCGGCGCCTACCTCCCTGAGCGTGTGCTCAGCAATGACGAGCTCAGCGCACGCATCGACACCAGCGACGAGTGGATCAAGTCCCGCACCGGCATCAGGCAGCGCCATGTCGCCGCCGATGACCAGCTGACCTCCGACCTCGCTTGCGAGGCCAGCCAGGCGGCGCTGGAGGCGGCCGGCGTGCGTGCCGAGGCGCTGGATCTGCTGGTGCTGGCGACGTCGACGCCGGACAACACCTTTCCCGCCACCGCAACCAAGGTGCAGGCCAGGCTCGGCATGACCGGCGGCATCGCCTTCGACGTCCAGGCCGTGTGCGCTGGCTTCGTCTGCGCGCTCTCGGTGGCTGACAGCATGGTCCGCAGCGGCGCTGCCGAGACGGCGCTCATCATCGGCGCCGAGACCTATTCGCGCATCCTCGACTGGGACGACCGCCAGACCTGCGTGCTCTTCGGCGATGGCGCCGGCGCCGCCGTGCTGCGCGCGGAGACCGGTACAGGCAGCACCTCGGATAGAGGCGTGCTCTCCGTTCGCATGCGTTCCGACGGGCGCCACTACCAGGCGCTCTATGTGGACGGCGGCGTCTCCTCCACCCAGACCTCCGGCTACCTGAGAATGCAGGGGCGCGAGGTCTTCCGCCATGCCGTGGCGAACCTGGCGGAAATCGCGGGCGAGGCGCTGGACGCCGCCGGCGTGGGTGCCGAGGACGTCGACTGGCTGGTGCCCCACCAGGCGAACCGCCGGATCATCGATGCGACCGGCAAGAAGCTCGGAATCCCCGCGGAGAAGACGATCGTGACCGTGGACCGCCACGCCAATACCTCGTCCGCCTCCATCCCGCTCGCGCTCAATGCCGGCATCGACGATGGCCGGATTACGCCGGGCGACCTGCTGGTGATCGAGGCGATCGGCGGCGGGTTGGTCTGGGGTGCCGGCGTCATTCGCCTCTAAAGCGCTGTACCGGACCAACAATTGTGTATGGTCTCCGGCTCGGCTTGCGGGCGATGGTTGACGCTGGGGCGCCAAGGCAGTACCGTGACACAGACATAACGGGAGGCGGGAGACAATGGCCGGGCAAACGGTCACCCGCGCCGATCTCGCCGAGGCTGTCTTCCGCGAAATCGGCCTATCGCGCAAGGAATCGGCGGATCTGGTTGAATCCGTTCTCGGCTTGATCGCCGACGCCTTGGCGCGCGACGAGCCGGTGAAGATTTCTTCCTTCGGCAGCTTCAGCGCGCGGATGAAAGGCCAACGCATCGGCCGCAACCCGAAGACCGGCGAGGAGGTGCCCATCCTGCCCCGCCGTGTCCTGGTCTTCCGCGCCTCCCACGTGCTGAAGGATCGCATCAATGGCTCGCTCGCGCCCGCCGATGGGGGCGAGGGCGTGGAATCAGCCCTGGACAGTGAACGGCCCGACGGGCCGGCCTCTTTCTAGGCGATGCCAGGCGCCGAGCCCGCGAGCGCGGGCGTTCCGAAATCGCCGGACGCATTTCGTACGATCGGCGAGGTTTCGGAGGCGCTCGCCGTGCCACAGCACGTGCTGCGCTTCTGGGAGACCAAGTTCCCCCAGGTGAGGCCGCTCAAGCGGGGCGGCGGCCGGCGATACTACCGGCCCGAGGACGTGGCGCTGCTGCGGCATATCCGGCACCTGCTTCACGCCGAGGGATACACCGTGCGCGGCGTGCAGAAGCTGCTGCGCGAGCGGGCGACGAAACCCGTCGCCGCACTCGCAGAACCCGATCGGGTCGAGACGGAGGGTCCTCTCAGCCCCGAAGATCGCGCCAAGGCCACCCGTATCCTGGACGAGCTCTGCACCCTGCGCGACTTGCTGCGCGACCGCTCGACGGCCTGACCCGCAGTTCTCGAGACGGTCACGGCCGGCGAACAGCCGAAGGCCGCAACAGCTGTGTGAAATTACCGGCCAGCGCGTATCCGTTTCACATGGAAACGCTCCAATTCTTTGTCGCTCACGGCAGCCGGCCTGCGGCCGGCGCCTGCGCGGGCGCGCCGCAATCGCGGCCTGTCCCGCGTCCGTCAAAGACGGACGCGCTCTAACCGATGGCGGCGAGGGCGGGGAAGGCTTCGAGGAGCCAGAAGGCGACCGAGCTGAGGTAGCCGGTAATCAGCGCGACACCCATCGCCACCATGATGACGCCGGCGCCGATCTGAAGTGGCTTGCTGACCCTGCGGATGCGCCTCATGTGGCGGAGGAAGAAGCCGGTGAACGCGGCCGCGATCAGGAAGGGGACCCCGAGCCCCAGCGAATAGACCGCCAGCAGGGCGACACCGCGGCCGACATCGGCCGATGTTGCGGTGAGCGTGAGGATGCCGCCCAGCACCGGCCCGATGCAGGGTGTCCAGCCGAAGGCGAAGGCGGCGCCGAGCAGGAACGCGCTCGCCGGCCTGCCGCCCGCGAGACGGCCGGCGAAGCGCGCCTCGCGTCCGAAGAAGGGGATTCTGACCAGGCCCGTGAGGTAAATGCCGAAGACGATGATCAACCCGCCTGCGACATATTCGAAGATCACCTTGTGCTGGAGCAGGAAACCGCCCACGGCGCTCGCGCTCGCGCCAAGCGCCACGAAGACCGCTGTGAAGCCGAGCACGAAGAAGGCGCTCAGCATCATCGCGGCCATGCGTCGGCGGGAGAGCCCCTCCTCGTCCCGCAGTTCCTCCAGCGAGCCGCCGGCCACGTAGGAGACGTACCCCGGCACCAACGGCAGCACGCAGGGCGAGAGGAACGAGATCAGCCCCGCGGCGAAGACCGAGATGATGCCGATGGCGGAGAGTTCCATGCTTGCTGGCCCTGCGGCGGATGCGCTCCGGCCCGCGCCGCTACCGGGCTATGTGGCGCACCAGCTCGATCACGTCCGGGTCGTCCCAGTCGCGATCGCCCAGCACCCGCGCGACCTCCGCCCCTTCGCCATCGAAAAAGACCGTGGCGGGGATGCCGTGCACCCGGAGCGCGCGCCCCGCTGCCATCTTCTCGTCGATCAATATCGGGAGCGTGGTCAGGTCATGGTCCGTGTAATACCTGCGCACGAGCTCGGCGCCGCCGCGGTCGAGCGAGAGCGGCAGGATCACCAGGTCATCGCCCAGCTCGCGCTGCAGGGCGTCCATGGTCGGCATCTCGGCCCGGCAGGGGAAGCACCAGGTGGCCCAGAAATGCACGGCGACGGGCGTGCCGCGATAGTCGGCGAGGCTCTTCTCATCGCCGGCTTCGTCGATGAAGGCGATCGGCGGCGGCTCCATCGGCCCGTCGTTCAGCACCAGGTTGAGAACGCGGCTCCCGTCGGTGCGCTGATCCAGCGCGCGGAGCGTCTCCACTTCCGTCGCAACGGCGGCCCCGCCGTAGACTGCGATGCCAATTAAGGCGACAGCGGCGGCGGCCCGCCCCAAGACTCCGATACCCGTCATGGCCGTTGCTCCAGTGTTTGCCGACTGTCCACTTGGGGCATAGATAGTTGCCCCAAGGTGCGCTGCCTAGCGCTGCCCGCCCTGCTCACCATGATTTGAAGCGGCGTCAGCTCTGGCGATTTCGTCCACGGCCGCGGTGAGCCGGGCGAGGTCCTCATCGCGCGAGAGGCGGTGGTCGCCGTCCTTTATCAACTCGACCACGACATGCTCGCTCTCGACCTTCTCGGCAATACGCAGGGCAGTGCGCCAGGGCACGTCCTCGTCACGCATGCCCTGCAGCAGGTGGATCGGGCACCTGAGCGCGATGGGCGCCCGCAGCAGGAGGTGATCGCGCCCCACCTCGATCTGGCCCATGGTGATGGGATAGGGGTCGTCGCCATAGTCGCAGGGCATCATGATTTGGCCGGTCTCGGCGAGGGTCCGCCGCCCTTCGTCGTCGAGCGTGGACCAGATGAGGTCCTCGGTGAAATCCGGCGCCGCTGCGACGCCGACGAGGCCGGCCACGCGCTCGGGCCGCGCCAGCGCGAGCAGCAGCACGATCCAGCCGCCCATGCTGGAGCCGACCAGGACCTGCGGCCCGCTGGCGACGCGGTCGAGCACCGCCATCGCGTCGTCCCGCCATGCGCCGATGGTGCCGTCCCGAAACGCGCCGCCCGAGGCGCCGTGCCCGGAATAGTCGAAACGCACAAAGGCGCGGCCCGTGCGGCGGCAGTGGGCCTCGAGCGCCGTGGCCTTGGTGCCGTTCATGTCCGACATGAAGCCGCCGCAGAACATCACGCCCGGCGCGCTGCCCGCCATCGCCCGGTAGGCGATCGTCTCCCGGCCTTCGCGCTCCAGCAGGGATGGCGGCGGGGGTTCCTGCATCTGTCCTGGCTCAATCCGTCTATCGGCCTGCGCGCGGCGAGGCGCCGCTCGACCGGGTGCGCGCTTCTCTAGTGGAACTCGACGTAGCGGTAGTCGAGCGGCTGGCCGTGGATGCCGCGCTTCGGCGGGGCGATCCAGCCTGCCATCGCGCCGGGCTCGATCACCGGGTGCATCAGGGATTCGACGAAGGCGCGATCCGCGGCGCTCGGCAGCCACTCGTCCCGCTTCGCCGCCCAGGTCGCCTCGTCGACGAGCGTGCCGTCGGGCGCCGCATGGATGCCGGCGAAGGCGCCGATGTTGCGGTGGAAGGCGCGGTGCGGCAGGCGCAGCGCGAAGTTGATATCGAATGAGCGGATCATCTTGTTGAAGCGGTTGAGGCCGCGCTGGCTGTCCTCAACGTAGGAGTCGCGCAGGGTCTCGTTCATCGCCTTCAGCGCCGTCGTCTCCCTGGACACCACCTTGCCGCCCTCCATGGCAGGCACGGTGACGGTGCGGTCCGCGAGCACGTGGTCGTCGTCGATCTTGGTCTCGTGGTAGCGGCCCTTCAGCCCCATCGAGTAGTAATTGGCTGCGTTGGTGGATTCCTCCGCGCCGAACAGATCGAGGCAGATCGAGAAGTGGAGGTTGATCCACTTCTGCAGCAGCGCGAGCGGCACGGCGCCATAGGGGCCGACGTCGTCGGTGTCGTGCTCGCGCATCTTCTCGCAGGTGCGCTGGACGATGCGCATGACACCGGATTCGCCCACGAACATGTGGTGCGCTTCCTCGGTCAGCATGAAGCGGCAGGTGCGCGACAGTGGATCGAAGCCCGATTCCGCCAGCGCGCAGAGCTGGAACTTGCCGTCGCGATCCTGAAAGAAGGTGTACATGAAGAACGAGAGCCAGTCGTCGGTCGGCTCGTTGAAGGCTTCCAGGGTGCGCGGCTTGTCTGCATTGCCCGCGTGGCGGGTCAGCAATTCCTCCGCTTCCTCGCGCCCGTCCCTGCCGAAGAAGGCGTGAAGCAGATAGACCATCGCCCAGAGGTGGCGTCCTTCCTCGACATTCACCTGGTAGAGATTGCGCAGGTCGTAGAGCGAGGGCGCGGTGAGCCCCAGGCGGTGCTGCTGCTCCACCGAGGCCGGCTCCGTATCGCCCTGGACGACGATGAGGCGGCGCAGCTCTGCGCGGTACTCGCCGGGCAGCTCCTGCCACGCGGGCTCGCCCTTGTGGATGCCGAAGTTGATGCGCCGGTCGGGCTCGGGCTCGGCCAGGAAGATGCCCCAGCGGTAGTCGGGCATCTTGACGTAGTCGAAGTGCGCCCAGCCGTCCGTGTCGACGCCGATGGCGGTGCGCAGGTAGACGTCGTGCTGTAGGGCACCCACCGGGCCAAGGTCGCGCCACCAGTCGAGATAGGCCGGCTGCCAGCGCTCCAGCGCACGCAGCAGGCGGCGGTCGTCGGCGAGGCTCACGTTGTTGGGGATGCGTTCGTTGTAGTCGACCTGCATCGGGCTCGGTTCCCCCGGGGCTAGACGCGGTTGCGGTCGAAGGTGGGCTGCACGCCCGACCCGTAGAGCTTGAGGGCGCCGTCGGGGCCCACGGTGTTGGGGCGCTGGAAGATCCAGTTCTGCCAGGCGGAGAGCCGCCCGAAAATCTTGGTCTCCAGGGTCTCCGGTCCGGCGAAGCGGAGCGAGGCCTCCATGCCGCTGAGCGCGTCGGGCGAGAACGCCGCGCGCGCCTCGATGGCGATGCGCACCTCGTCCTCCCAGTCGATGTCGTCGGGGATGAAGGTGACCAGCCCCAGCGCTTCCGCCGCCTCGGCGTCGAGGTCGGCGCCCACGGCGTCGTGTGCCGCCGCCAGTGCCGCGTCGTCGTCGAGGAAGCGGCTGGCGAGGCGCGAGAGCCCGTTCGCCATCGGCAGCGGGCCGGTGTTCATGGCCGTGAGCCGCACCGTTGCCGGCGCCTCGTTCGAGCCTTCGAAGGTGCCGTCGAGCATGAAGCTCCGGTCGGCCGCAAGCGCAAGCTCCAGCAGCGTACCGGTGAAGCAGGAGCCCGGCTCGATCAGCGCGACCAGGCTGCGCGCGCTCACGTCGAGGCGCTTCAGGGTGCGCTTCAGGTAGAGGGTGATCTCGCGCACCAGCCAGTCGCCGTCGTTGGCCGCGAGCGCGGCATCCGCCGCAGCGACGTGCTCCGCCGGGCCCCCCGTCTTGAGCACCCAGGTGCCGAGCGTGGGCTCGTTGAAGCGGAGGTGCAGGATCGCATCGTCGAGCTCGCGCGCGAGCGCCAGCGGCCAGAACTCGGCGCCGGCGGCGTGGATTGCGTCGGGCTCCGCAGGCGGCGGCGCATCGGGCGCGGCCACCGTGAGCGTCGCCGTGCCGCCCGCCCGGTCGAGCGCGACCTGGACATGGCGGTAGGCGAGGGCGTCCTCGCTCACCGTGCGCTCCAGCGGCGGCAGCACGATGCCGCGCGCATCGGCAGGCCGGTCCGAACCCTCGGCAAGCATGGCGGCGCGGGCGGCGACGGCATCGTCCAATCGCGAGCGCGGCACCAGCTCGTCCACCAGCTTCCAGTCCAGCGCGCGTCGCCCGCGCACGCCTTCGCCCGTGGTGCAGAAATAATCGGCGCGGTCACGGCGCACGCAGCGCTTGTCGACGACGCGGGTGAGCCCGCCGGTACCCGGCAGAACCGCGAGCAGCGGCACCTCGGGCAGCGACACGGCGGTCGATCCGTCATCCACCAAGAGGATGTGGTCGGTCGCGAGCGCGAGTTCGTAGCCGCCGCCGGCGGCGGTGCCGGCGATCACGGTCATCCAGCGCTGGCCCGCGTTGGCCGAGGCATCCTCGATGCCGTTGCGGGTCTCGTTGGTAAACTTGCAGAAGTTGACCTTGTCGACATGCGACGAGCGCGAGAGCATCGGGATGTTGGCGCCGGCGGAGAACACGCGCTCCTTCGCCGAGGTCAGCACCACCGTGCGCACCCGCGGGTGCTCGAATCGCAGCCGCCAGGCAGCATCCGCAAGCTCGATATCGACGCCGAGATCGTAGGAGTTGAGCTTCAGCGCATAGTCGCCGGCGATGCCGCCGTTCTCGTCCACGTCGAGCGCAAGCGTGGCGATGTCGCCGTCGATGGCGAGCCGCCAGTGGCGGTATTGGTCCGGATGAGTCCGGAAGTCGATCATCGTTCCCACTGTCTGGCGAGCCGCCGCCGCCCGGCGATTCCTCGCGCGGTGCAGGGACTATAGGGCGCGCTGCTCCCCGCTATCCACGGGAATCTTTATGGCAATAGCGGCATCGCCCGCGTTGACACGCCTTCGCGCGGTGCCGATAGTCCGGCGCCCGCTCCACCGGCGCCCGTTGCGGCGGCCCGAACCGGTCAGGCTCCCGCCCCATGTCCTCACCTTCCATCCCAGCCAGTGGCAGCGATCCGGCCCGCGATTCGGCCACCGTGATCGCCTTCCAGGGGGCGCCGGGCGCCTATTCCGAGGCCGCCTGCGTCGCGCGCTATCCGGCGATGACCACGCTCCCCTGCAAGACCTTCGGCGATACCTTCGCCGCGGTCTCCGAAGGCCGCGCGGCGCTCGCCATGATCCCGATCGAGAACTCGGCGGCGGGCCGCGTCGCCGACATTCATCAGCTCCTGCCCAAGTCCGACCTCCACATCATCGCCGAGCACTTCGAGCGGGTCCGCCACAACCTCCTCGCCTGTCCCGGCGCCGACCCCTCGGGGCTCGAGACCGTGCTCTCGCACGTGCACGCGCTCTCCCAGTGCCGCAAGCTGATCGCGCGCCTGGGCCTGCTGCCGGTGGTGCACGTCGATACCGCAGGCGCCGCGGCCGAGGTAGCGGCGGCGGGCGATGCCACGCGGGCCGCGATCGCGTCCCGGCTCTCGGCCGAGACCTACGGGCTCGCGATCGTGGAGGCGGACATCGAGGACGAGGCGCACAACACGACCCGCTTCGTGGTGCTGTCGCGGGAGCCGCTCGACCCCGAGCCCGACGAGGGGCCGATGATCACCTCGTTCATGTTCGAGTGCCGCAACGTGCCGGCTGCGCTCTACAAGTGCCTGGGCGGCTTCGCCACCAACGGGGTGAACATGACGAAGCTCGAGAGCTACATGGTCGGCGGCACCTTCTCGGCGACGGTGTTCTTCGCGGAGGTGGAGGGCCACCCGGCGGAGATCGGGCTGGGGCGGGCCCTGAGCGAGCTTGACTACTTCTCGCGCGAGGTGCGGATCATGGGCGTCTACCCGGCCCACCCCTACCGGCGCGAAGACGCCGCCAACCACCGCTGAAGCGAGCGCGGTGCAGGCGCCAAGAGAATCCGGAACCGAGCCATGATGACCGAGCCGACACCGCTACAACGCACCTTCACATGGCCCGTCATGCGCAACTCGCTGATGGTGGGCGCGGTCGTCGGCACCGTTCTCAACATGATCAACCAGGGCGAATACATAACCGGCGACGGTCCGATCAACTGGTTCAAGCTCGGGTTGACCTACTGCGTGCCCTTCTGTGTCGCCACCTACGGAGCCTTCACCGCCGCGCGCATCTTCGAGAAGCAGGCCCGCGCCAGGGAGAAGATGCGCAGCCGCGGCTGATTTCTGCGCGCCCCCGGCGGCACGCGCAGTCTATTCCCAGCGCGGGTCGCGGCCCTCCAGGTAGGCCTCCATGGCCTCCGCGAAGTCGGGCGCGGCCATGGCCTTGCCCTGCAGCACCAGATACTTGTGGAAGAAGCCCTCCCAGCCGAGATCGAAGCAATCGAGCAGCATCTGCTTCGACGCCCGGCATCCGGCTGAGTTCGTAGCCGCGTACTCGGTGAGATAGCTCTCGTATTCGTCGAAGGCGGTCTCCTCGGCAACCAGGTGATCGACCATGCCAATGCGCTCGGCCTCGGTGCCGTCGATCATGTTGCCGCGGATGATCAGGGACTTGGCCCGGCCGAGCCCGACATAGCGCGCGAGGCGGAAGGTGCCCAGGCCGGGGATCAGCCCCTCCTTGATCGCGGGCAGGCCGAGCTGGGCCGAGGGCGTGCAGACCCGGATGTCGCAGGCCAGCGCGAGCTGCAGGCCGCCGCCGACGGCATATCCGTGGATCAGGCAGAGCACGAGCTTGTCCATCGTCTCGAACACCCGGAGCGCCTCGTCCCACATGTCGAAGTAGCTCTGCTCGATCGTCCCGGCGGCGAGGTCCTTGAGGTCGATTCCGGTGGAGAACGCCCGGCCCGTTCCCGTGATCGACACCATGCGCACGTCCTTGTCGGCGGCGATGCTGTGGGCCGCGTCGAGCAGCTCGCGCGTGCCGGTCATGGCGAAGGCGTTCAGCCGTTCCGGCCGCGTCAGATCGATGCGCAGCAGCCGGCCTTCGCGGGTCAATTTCATGGTCTCGTAGTCGGCGGTCATGGCGGATGTCCTCGGAGAGAGCGCCGGTCGAACTGAGGCGTCGCGGCGCAGCACATGGATTCGAATGGCGGGCAAGCATATCCACGGGTTTCGCGCGGCGGAACCCCACGCACAACTGCGGAATTCAATAGAACAACCCTGCGTTCTACGGAATCGAATATATTGAGGGCATAATCCTCCCGGATCTTGCAGGACGGCGCCAATGGCCGAGCGTTCATTCGCCAAGGAAGTGCAGGACCTGCGCATCGGCGCGGGGCAGGAGTTCCGCGGCGAGGGAATCCTGGCGATCACCAAGGCCCTGCTCGAATGCGGCGTGGGCTACGTGGGCGGCTATCCGGGCGCGCCGGTCTCGCACCTGATCGACGTGCTCTCCGACGCCGAGGGAATCCTGGGCGAGCTCGGCGTGCATTTCGAGGCCAACGCCAGCGAAGCCGCGGCCGCCGCCATGCTCGCCGCTTCCGTCAACTATCCAATTCGGGGCGCGGTCACCTTCAAGGGGCCCGTCGGCGCCAATGTGGCGGCGGATGCCCTCGCCAATCTCTCCTCAGGCGGGGTGACCGGGGGCGCGATGGTGATCCTCGGCGAGGACTACGGCGAAGGCTCCTCGATCATGCAGGAGCGCACCCACGCCTTCGCCACCAAGTCCCAGCTCTGGCTGCTGGACCCGCGACCCAACCTGCCCTCCATCGTGAAGGCGGTACGCGACGGCTTCGAGCTGTCGGAGGCCTCCCGCACGCCGGTGATCCTGGAGGTCCGGATCCGCGCCTGCCACGTCTATGGCGCCTTCGAGGCAGAGGACAATCGGCGCCCGCCGCTTACGGTTCGCGAGGCATTGGAGAATCCGCGGCGGCGAACCGATCGCATCGCGCTCCCGCCCAACACCTACCGCCACGAGCTCGAGAAGGTGACGGAGCGCATGCCCGCGGCGCGGCGCTTCATTCGGGAGCGCGGCCTCAATGAGCGCTTCGGCGGGGAGGGCGAGGTCGGCATCATCCTGCAGGGCGGCATGTACAACGGGGTGGTCCGCGCGCTACAGCGCCTCGGGCTCGCGGACGCCTACGGCGAGAGCGAGATCCCGCTCTACGTGCTCAACGTCACCTATCCCCTGGTCGACGACGAAATCCTTGCGTTCTGCGAGGGCAAGAGGGCCGTGCTGGTGGTCGAGGAAGGCCAGCCCGCCTGCATCGAGGACGCGATCGCAGCCGTCCTCTACCGCGCCGGCGCTACCTGCGCGTTGGCAGGCAAGGGCGCGCTGCCCGTGGCGGGCGAATACACCGGCAGCGTGCTGATGAAGGGCGTGACGGATTTCCTCCGCGATCACGGCGCCGACCACTTGCCCGACGCCGAGCGGGCGCCGAACGAGGCGGAAACGGGCACGGGAATTCCGGACCTATCCGGCGTCGTTCCGATCCGCCCGCCCGGCTTCTGCACCGGCTGCCCGGAGCGGCCGATCTTCGCCGCAACGAAGCTGGTGGAGGATGAGCTGGGCGCCCACCACATCGCGAGCGACATCGGCTGCCACCTCTTCTCGATCCTGCCTCCCTTCGAAATCGGCTCGACCACCATGGGCTATGGGCTTGGGCCCGCGTCTGCCGCCGGCCTCAGTGCCGAAGGGGCACGGCGCTCGATCAGCTTCATCGGCGACGGCGGCTTCTGGCACAACGGGCTCACCTCGTCCGTCGGCAACGCGGTCTACAACAACAGCGACGACGTGATCGTGGTGGTGGACAACTTCTACGCCGCCGCCACCGGCGGGCAGGACGTGCCCTCCTCCCGCGCCGGGAGCGCCACCAAGTCCACGCAGCATCCGATTGCCGATGCCGTGAAGGGGCTGGGCGTCAAGTGGGTGAGGCAGATCGACCGCACCTATGACGTGGGGCACCTCAAGGAGACGCTGAGCGAGGCGCTGACGACGCCGGAGACCGGACCGAAGGTCATCATCGCATCGTCGGAGTGCATGCTGAACAAGCAGCGCCGCGAGCGGCCGGAGCGCCAGGCGGCGATCACGGCCGGCAAGCGCGCAGTCGTGCCCCGCTTCGGCGTGGACGAGGACGTGTGCACCGGCGATCACGCCTGCATGCGGCTCTCCGGCTGCCCGTCGCTCTCGGTAAAGACGCTGGACGATCCGCTGCGCGACGACCCCGTCGCCGCGATCGACGAGAGCTGCGTCGGCTGCGGCAACTGCGGCGAGGTGGCGGAGGCGGCGACGCTCTGCCCCTCGTTCCACCGGGTCGACATCGTGCGCAATCCGGGCGCGGGCGAGCGAATCGCCGCCCGGCTGAGAGGCGCGGCAATCGGCTGGCTGCAGGCCAGGCGAGACCGGCGGCGGCTGGTGTTCGGAGAAGGCACGTGAGCGCGCCCGAGGTCATCAAGCTCGCCATCCTCGCCGTCGGCGGCCAGGGCGGCGGGGTGCTGACGGGCTGGCTGGTGGGCTTGGCTGAGGCCAACGGCTGGCGGGTTCAGTCCACCGTCGTGGCCGGCGTCGCGCAGCGCACCGGGGCCACGATCTACTACCTGGAGATGGCGCCGGCGGGGGAGCGGGAGCCGGTGTTCGCGCTTTCGCCTGCGGCCGGCGACGTGGACATCCTCATCGCCGCCGAGCTGATGGAGGCCGGGCGCGCCGTGATGCGGGGCTTCGTGACCCCGGACCGGACCACGCTGATCGCGTCCACCCACCGCACCCATGCAGTCTCGGAGAAGATCGTGCCGGGCGACGGGCAGGCGCCGGAGGAAGAGGTCTTCGCCGCCATGGAGACGGCGGCGAAGCGGCTCATCACGGCGGACTACCAGCAGGCGGCGGTGGACGCCGGCTCGGTGATTTCGGCGAGCCTCTTCGGCGCGCTTGCGGCTGCGGACGTGCTGCCCTTCCCGCGCGAGAGTTTCGAGGACGTGATCAAGGCGTCCGGGCGCGGCGTGGACGCGAGCCTGCGCGCCTTCGAGGCCGGCACGGCGGGCGATATCCCTGCGGCCGAGGAGCCGGCCCGGCGCGAGGCGGAGCCGCGCGGCCCGGCCCGCCTGATGGCGCGATGGACTGCGCTGGAGGCCCGGCTCGAGGACCTGCCCGCGCCGGTGCGGGAGATGGCGGCAACGGGCCTGCGCCACGTGGTCGACTTTCAGGACCCGGCTTACGGCACGGAGTACCTCGACCGCCTCGAGCGCGCCGTGGCGGTGGACGGCGGCGCCTATGCCTTCTCCATCGCCGCCGCCAAATACATTGCAACCGCGATGGCCTACGACGACGTGATCCGGGTGGCGGACCTCAAGACCCGGCGCTCAAGGTTCGACCGGGTGCGGCGGGAGATGGGGTTGGATGCAGGCGACGTTGCCCCTATCACCGAGTTCATGCGCCCGCGGGTGGAAGAGCTTTGCGGCGTGATGCCGGCGTGGTTAGGCGCCTGGATCGAAGCGCGGCCACGGCTCGCCCGCTGGATCGACCGCCGCGTCAACAAGGGTCGGCGGGTGCGGACCGATGGCGTCTTCTGGTTCTGCGCGCTCTACCTTCTCGCAGGAGCGAAGCGCTGGCGGCGGGGCATGCTGCGCCACCGGGTCGAGACCGCGCACCTGGAGCGCTGGTTCGCTCTCGCGCTGGAGACGGCGCAGCGGGACCGCGTGCTCGCGGCCGAGATCGTGGCCTGCCGGCGACTGATCAAGGGCTATTCCGACACACACGCCAGGGGTGAGGCCAAGTTCGACAAAGTGCTCGCCGCGCTTCCCATGCTGGAGGGGCGGGCCGATGCGGCCGATTGGCTCCGCCGACTGCGCGATGCCGCGCTTCGGGACGAGAAGGGCGAAGCCCTGGAGGGCGCGCTCAAGACGGTGGCCTCGTTTGCGACGAAGCAAGCAGCCTGACTGAAGAGCCATGCGCAGGACCGCAGCGAGCAGGAGCCTGAACGAACTCTATCGGGACGACCCTGACAAGGCCGGCCGCCTGCTCTTCGGCCGCGTCACCCATCCGGACCGACGCGGGTTCCTCAAGAATGCCGGGCTTGCCGCCATGGCGGCGCTGGTTGGCGGGACCATCCCCTTCCACCGCACCATGCCTGCGCACTTTATCCCCGTTGCGCTTGCCGACGTGCCCGTCATTCAGGGCAAGGACGGTCTGGTCGTGCTCAACGACCGGCAGCTGAGCGCAGAGACCCCGGCGCACCTGCTCGACGACGCCGTGACGCCCACCGAACGACACTTCATCCGCAACAACGGTATCCCACCCCATGAGGTGGATGCGTCCACCTGGACGCTCACCGTCGACGGCCTGGTCGAGGCCCCGCTCAGGCTCGGCATCGACGACCTCAAACAACGCTTCGAGGCCGTCACCCGCGCGCTGACGCTGGAATGCGCCGGCAACGGTCGCGCCTTCTTCGATCCGCCGGCCGACGGCGCGCAGTGGACCTACGGCGCCGTCGCCTGCTCGGAATGGACCGACGTCCGCCTTGCCGACGTGCTCAAGGCCGCGGGCGTCAAAGACACCGTCGTCTACACGGCGCACGAAGGCGCGGACACGCACCCTTCCGGCGCAGCGAGCGGGCTCCCGATCTCGCGCGGGGTGCCCATCGCGAAGGCCATGGATCCCGGTACTCTCGTCGCCTTCGCCCAGAACGGCCAGCCGATCCACCCCATGAACGGCGCGCCGCTGCGCCTGGTGTTCCCGGGATGGCCCGGGTCGTGCTCTCAAAAATGGCTCACGCGTGTCTGGCTGCGCGACCGGGTCCACGACGGGGCCAAGATGACCGGCACGTCTTACCGCGTTCCCCGCCGCCCGGTGGCGCCGGGGGAGCAGCTGGACGAGACGGACTTCGTCATCATCGGGGCGATGCCGGTCAAGTCGCTGATCACGCACCCGGCCACAGGGTACAGGGCTGCCGCAGGCACGCTGGACGTGCGCGGGCACGCCTGGGCCGGCGAGCGGACGGTCGACACGGTCCGGCTCTCCGTCGACTTCGGCGCGACCTGGATCGCCGCCACGGTGGACGAGCCGGTGAACGCGCACGCGTGGCAGAACTGGCGCGCCCAGATCGAGTTTCCGGGACCCGGCTACTACGAGATCTGGGCAAAGGCGACGGATGCAGGGGGCGTGAGCCAGCCCCACGCCATCGCGTGGAACCCCAAGGGCTATCTCAACAACGCCATGCACCGGGTGGCCGTCACCGTCGCCTAGAGAACTCATCCGCACCCATTAAATTCTTCCGGTGGCGGGCGAATTTGTGTTGCTGATCGGGATGCGCCACCCCACCTGCACATCGCCATGACCGCGACGCTTCGACAGCTCGCCGCGCTTCTGCTCGGCACTGCGATCCTCTTCACCGGCAACGGGCTGATCAACACGCTCCTGCCCGTGCGAGCCGAGATCGAGGCCTTCTCGACGCTCGAGATCGGCCTGCTCGGCACCGTCTACTTCGCGGGCTTCATCCTGGGCTGCCTTAGTGTGCCCTTCGTGGTGCGTCGCGTCGGTCACATCAGGACCTTCGCGACGCTCTCCAGCATCATCGCCGCCACGGCGCTGGCTCATGTCTTCCTGATCGACCCGATCGTCTGGGGGATTCTGCGTTTCTTTGTCGGCTTCGCCTTCTCCGGGCTCTATGTGGTGATCGAGAGCTGGCTGAACGACCGCGCCACCAGCGCCAATCGCGGCGCGATCATGTCGGCCTACACTTTCATCAGCCTCTGCGTGCTGATGGCAGGGCAGTTCCTGCTGACGGCGTACGACCCCGCCGGCTTCGAGCTGTTCGCGCTCATCGCCATCCTGATTGCCATCGCGCTGGTGCCGGTGTCGCTGACCAAGGCGCCGGAGCCGCCCCGGCCCGCGACCATCGGCCTCGACATCGCGGGTCTCTGGCGCCTCTCGCCGGTGGGCTTCGTCGGATGCCTCAGCGTCGGCCTCGTCAACGGCTCGTTCTGGACGCTCGGGCCGGTCTTCGCGAGCCGCAGCGGTCTCGATATCGACAATCTGGTCTACTTCATCGCGGGCGCCACGCTCGCCGGCGCCGTCGCACAATGGCCGCTCGGGCTGGTCTCCGACCGCATCGACCGACGCTTCGTGATTGTCGGCGCGACTCTCTGCGCGGCGGCGAGCGGCGTCCTGCTCAGCACCTGGGTGGAGCCGTCGACCACGCTGCTCATCGGGCTCTCCGCCGCGTTCGGCGGCTTCGCCATGCCGCTCTACGCGGTGTCGGTGGCGCATGCGAACGACCACGCGGAAGACACGCGCTTCGTGGCGACCGCCGGCGGGCTCCTGCTGGTCTATGGGCTCGGCGCGTCGCTTGGCCCGCTGATCGCATCGGCCCTGATGGGGTATTACGGCAGCGGCGGCCTGTTCATGTTCACCACCTCCGTCCACGCCGCGCTGGCGCTCTTCACCATCGTTCGCCTCGTGGTGCGCCGGCGGCCGAAGCAGGACGACCGTGCCGGTTTCGTGGCCGTGCCCCGCACCTCCCCCACCCTCTACGAGCTGGACCCGCGCTCCGAGACGGAATCGGACGGCGACAAGTCGCCCTAATCCGGGCATTCTTGCGCGCGATTCTGGCGGCCGTCCCCGCGCGTACCGGCCGATCTCGCAGATCGTGAGGAGGCCTCTTGACCACGATCCTGGGTTCCGGGCCCGATCGCGGCCGCGTCACCGGCCGCCTCTGGGTGCTCTCGGCCGGGCTCTGCATGAGCCTCGGCGGGCCGATCATCCGGCTCGCCGACGAAAGCACGCCGTGGCAGTTCCTCTTCTACCGCTCCCTCGGCGCGGCGTTGGCGATCCTGATCTACCTGCTCGTCACCGGCCGCCCGGTGCTTCCGACAATCCGCCGCGCGGGCTCGACCGGCGTAGTCGCAGGCCTGGGCCTCGCGATCGCCTTCACCGGCTACGTGTGGGGCGTCATGCACTCCACGGTGGCGAACGCGCTCTTCCTGATCAGTGCGGCGCCGCTCTTTGCCGCCTTCCTCGGCTGGATGGTGCTGCGCGAGCGCGTGGCGCGGTCGATGTGGTTTGCCATGACCGGCGTGATAGCCGGTGTCGCGGTCATGATCGGGGAGGGGCTGGCGGACGCCGATATCCTCGGCGATCTGGCGGCGCTCGCGTCTGCGGTCGGCTTCGCCGGATTCTCGGTCGCAATCCGGCGCGGCCGGCACACCGACATGAGCCCGTCGATCCTGATCGCCGCCGCCATCACCGTCGTGTTCAGCGGGGTCATGGCGGCGGCGAGCGGCACCGGTCTCGCGCCGCCGCTCGTGGATGTCGGCCTGGCCACGATGTATGGCGTGCTGGTCATCGGGGCCGGCATCTTCATGCTGACCATCGGCGCGCGAAACGTCCCTGCCGCCGAGCTGCTCGTGCTCTCGCTGACCGAGGTGGTGTTCGCGTCGATCTGGGTGGCGCTCGCGTTCGGCGAGGTGCCGAGTATCCTGACCCTCGTCGGCGGGCTGATCATCCTCGGCAGCATCGGCGGCCAGGCCTTCGTCGGGATGCGCAGGTAATCTTACCCGCTCAATCCACCTTGGAGGGGCCCTGGCGCACGAGCTTGGTGCCGAAGCCGCGGCCCCTGACGATGGCGTCCTCCCCGAACTTCTCGCGCACCGCATCCAGCGCCTTGTCGACCTTGTCCTCGGCGGGTGCGGCAGCGCTGAAGAGATCGCCCTGGATGGCCTCGGAGGCCGGCGCGAGGTCATGGGCGCCGATGCCGATCAGGCGGAACGCGCGGCCGTCCGCCTCGCGTGCGAGCAGCGGCTCGGCCGCGCGAAACATCTGGTCCGCCGATTGGGTGGCGGCGCCGAGGCGGCGGGCGCGGGTGAGGATGCGGAAGTCGGCGGTCTTGAGCTTGAGCGTGACGCCGCCGCCGGCGAGGCCGGCCTTCTTCAGACGCCGCGCCACCGTCTCGGTCAGGCGCCACAGGATCGGGTGCAGCGTCGCCGGGTCGGAGACGTCCTCGTCCAGCGTGATCTCCGAGGAGATGCTCTTGGTCTCGCGCTCGGGATTGACCGGGCGGTCGTCCTCGCCGCGCGCGCACATGCGGAGCCGCTTGCCGATCTTGCCGTAGCGCGCGGTGAGCGTCGCCTCGTCGAGGCGGGCAAGCTCGCCGATCAGCGTGATACCGTCGCCGGCGAGGCGCCGCTGCATGGCCGCGCCCACGCCCCACAGCAGCCCCACGGGCTTGTCGGCGAGGAAGGCGCGGGCCTCGGCCCGGCCGATCACGGCGAAGCCGCGCGGCTTGTCGAGATCGGAGGCGATCTTGGCCAGGAACTTGTTGTAACTGAGGCCGATGGAGACGGTGATGGAGAGCGCCTCCTCAACCCGGAGTGCGAGGGCCGCGAGCGTCTCGGCCGGGCTCGCGCGGTGCAGCGCTTCGGTGCCGGAGAGATCCATGAAGGCCTCGTCGATGGAGAGCGGCTCCACCAGCGGCGTGCACTCCTGCATCATCGCCCGGACCTCGCGGCCGACCGCCGTGTACTTCTTCATGTCCGGCTTGATGACCTCGGCCTCGGGGCAGGCACGAAGCGCCTTGAACATGGGCATGGCGGAGCGCACGCCGTAGGTGCGGGCGATGTAGCAGCAGGCGGCGACCACGCCCCGGTGGCGGCCGCCCACGATCACCGGGCGGTCGCGGAGCTCCGGGCGGTCGCGTTTCTCGATCGCGGCGTAGAAGGCGTCGCAGTCGAGATGGGCGATGGTGAGATCGTGAAGCTCGGCGTGGCTCAGGAGGCGCGCCGAACCGCAGGCCGGGCAGGTGCCGGCGGAGCCGAGCGGCCGGTGGCCGCAGTCGCGGCACAGTATCTCCACGGGGCGATCATAGGACTCGAACCGTGCCGTGCGAAAGTATATGGGACGCGCGCCGACTTGCGTCATCCGCACTGGATTGTCGCTTTGGCATGATATTTGCGCCGGACGGCATTTCCTCTTTCAGCCTTCGCTTGCTACTGCGGGTCGCGTGCGAGGGGGAGCCCTGGGAGGGTGTCTCCGAACTGGCGTCGGCAGCCGCCGGCGCCAGTTCTCGAGCCCCCGGCGACAACAGACGCCTGCAATTTGTCCTGAGAATCGAGGACATCACCGCCTGGGAAAGCCATGACGATCGCATTCCACCTGCTCGACGCGATGGACGAATTCCCGGCTCAGCTCAAGGACGACGTCATGGGCGAGCTTGAAGCCGCGAGCGGGCATATCGCCGATTTCGTTCAACTGGACCGCCTCGATGTCGTCGTGGCGCCCGAAGCCTGGGTGATTGTAGAGTGGGGTCTCAGCGGCCGTGCCAACGGTCCTGGCCGCATCACGATCACGTTGGACCCGCGTTCGCCCCGGCTGCACGATCCTGAGCGGTCCGACAGGCTTCTCGCCACGCTTGCCCACGAAATGCACCACGTGGCGCGGACTCGAAGCGGTGTCGAGACCTATACCCTGGGCGGCCGCTTCGTCAGCGAAGGCCTCGCCCAGTGCTTCGAGGAGGAGGTCGGCGCGCCGACGCCCTTTTACGCGCTGGCGCTCGACAGTGAGAGGTTGGAGCGAATGGCGGCGCGCGCCCGCCCGCTCTTGTCAGCGACCGAATACGAGCACGACAACTGGATGTTCGGCCGAAAGGGCGATCCCGAGTGGCCGCGCCACGCGGGATACTCCCTGGGGTACGCGCTGGTGAGTGCATGGCTCGCCGAGAGGAATATGTCCGCCATCGACGCCGCCGGCGTTCCGGCCAGCGAGATCACGGAAGACTGGCTGTCCGGCCGGTTGTCTGTCTTCGCTGCGTCCTGCTAGGGCGCTACTCGAAGCCGCAGGCCGCCGCCGTCGTCCCGATCGAGGCCCAGCGGTCCTCGCGCGCGCCGAAGCAACCGTCGCGCCAGTCTCCCTCGAAGATGGTGCCGTCGGCTTGCGTGTAGGTGCCCTGGCCGTGTGGCCTGCCCTCGCGCCATCCGCCCACGTAGCGCGCGCCGGTGGCCTGGGTGAGTGTCCCCTGCCCGTGCTGCTTGCCGTCGCGAAGCTCGCCCTCGTAGCGGAGGCCGTTGGCCCAGTCCAGGACCCCACGTCCGTGCATCTTGCCGCCCTGCATGGCGCCGTCGTACACGCCCTCCCCACTACGAAAGACCAGGCGCCCGCTGCCTGAGGCCTTGCCGTTCATGCAGGGGCCCGACCAAGTGAGGGGCTCGTAGTCCGTATTGCCGTAGTTCCACACCTCGCAGGGCTGGTTCTCCGCGATCGACCAGCTCGGGCCTGAGGCCCGAGGAGAGGCTGACGCCTCGGCCGCCGGTGGGGTCGACGCTTCGACCTCTGCCGATGGGGTCGCCGTGCTGTCCGTCGCGCGCGGCAGCTGCCTCACCAGTCTCAGGAGCGGCCCATAGATGTACGCCTCATCGCCGCTGCGCGGGTACGCCACCCGCAGCCAGTCTCGCCCCCGGACCTCGCCGGTCACGTGCAGCTCGTCGCCGGACATCACCGTCCCCACGATGTCGTAGTCGGGGCTGGGGCCGGTCCTGATATTGGCCGCTTCTCTCGCCGACATCAGGCGATTCACCGGCTTTACTCTGTGGCGTCCCCCCAGCGTGGTTTCCAGTGCGCCTTCATCTTCTTGCTCACCGGCAACGTCATCGACCGGGAGAGAATCTTCGGTTCCGCACTTGGAGCGCTCGAACGAGAAGTGCCCGACGCATGCGCGCGCCAGGTCGCGGAACGTGGGCAGACAGTCGGCGAACTCCTGGTTCTCGGTCTCGGTCGCGAACCGTGTGTTCTCCCAGCAGAGCGCAATCTTGCGGTCGATGGTGCCGAGGCACTGCGCGCGCTGGGCGGGAAGGTCGGTGTAGGTGTCGCCTTCGATATCGCCATGCAGGGGCTTCACCACGCGCCCGTCGGGCGTCTCGCACTCGAAGGAGAAGCTCCGGATTTCCGCTTCCGCCGCCTCAGCCCCGGACCAGGGCACCAGCGCGGCAAGCCCGGCTGCTACCGCTGCGAAGATGCTTATGCGCATGCGGTGCTGCATGTCCTGCACCAGCCTTTGAGCCCAATCCGGTGGCCGTCCGGCACGGGTACGCGCCACCGTGACCTCAGTATAGTACAGGCGGCGGCGCAGAATCCCAGAAGGCATAGCCGCCTCGCCCAGAGAAGGAAGGCCGCCGATGGACGCCGACAAGATCATCGCCCGCTACGGACTTACGCCGCACCCGGAAGGTGGCCACTACCGGGAGATCTTTCGCGCGGACGCGGAAGAGGGCGGCCGCGGCGCGGTGACCACCATCTACTACCTCTTGAGGGCTGGCGAGGTCTCGGCCTGGCACCGGGTCGACGCGGTGGAGATCTGGCATTACCACGCCGGCGACGCGCTCAGGCTCGAGCTTTCGCCCGACGGCGTGGAGATCACGAGTCACCGGCTCGGCGTGGGCAAGGGCGCCTGGCCGCAGGTCGTGGTTCCCGTCGGCGCCTGGCAGAGCGCGCGGCCGGAGGGCGCCTGGACTCTGGTCGGCTGCACGGTGGCGCCGGCCTTTGAGTTCGCCGGCTTCGAGCTCGCCCCGCCCGGTTGGCGGCCGGGAAACGCGTAACGCTCGCGCGTTGACGCCGGGCTAACTCCGCTCTGCGGCGAAGGCTGCGAGGCGCTCCACGACGAAACGGAGCGACTCTTCGGTCGTCCTGCGGCTGATGACGCCAAGGCGGACGGCCTCGGGCTCGTCCGGCCTGAGCGCCTCGGCCCAGGCCAGCACACCCTCGGCCCGCAGATGGTGGACCGCGTCGGCCGCGCTGAAGGCGCCGGTTCGCATCGCCGGGTGAAGAGTGCAGACGACCGGCAGCGGCGTCCTGTTGACAATCTCCCACCCCGCCTCGCGTAGCAGGTGGCGCAGCG
This sequence comes from Alphaproteobacteria bacterium, assembly GCA_965207055.1. Classification (GTDB taxonomy): domain Bacteria; phylum Pseudomonadota; class Alphaproteobacteria; order UBA828; family UBA828; genus WTGU01. Next base: position 1,453,316 of record CBDBLP010000003.1, read on the forward strand.
TGTCGCCCAGCGCCGCCTCCCCCTCGATCCGACTTGCGAGCGTCGCCGGTTGGAGAACGGATGTGAGCACCCTGAGCCCACTGTTGGCGCGCGAGCCCTGAAGGGACATGGAGGAGAACTCGTGCCGCTCGACGGGCCCGCCGGAGGCGTTGAACGCGCGCTCCACCGCCGCCCGATGACGGCAGAGAAACATGCCGCACCCGCCCGCGCCGAGCGGCACCAGAGTCTTGTGGGGGTCGAATATCAGCGAGTCCGCGGCGTCGAGCCCGGCGAGACAGGTCTCGCGCAGACGCGGCGAAAAGGCCGCGATGGCGCCCCACGGCGCATCGACGTGGAACCACGCGCCGTGGCGGCGGCAGACCTCGCCGATTTCGGCCAGCGGATCGACGATCCCGGACGGCGTCGCACCGACCGAGCCGATGACCATGAAGGGCAGGTACGCGCCCGAAGCGGCGTCCGCCGCCATCGTGTCTTCAAGCGCGGCCCTGTTCATGCGCAGGTCGCCGTCCACCGGCACGGTGCGGACCGACGCGGTGCCGACCAGGTTGCGTGCGTTCTTCTCGATCGAGACGTGGGTCTGGGGCGAGACATAGAGGGCAGGCCGTACCTGCAGCGGCATCGAGCCGTGGCGCCAGTACTCGTAAGGCTCCTCGCGCCCGGACGCATCTCTGCAGAGCGCCGGGTCGTAGGCGGTGCAGCGCGGGTTGCGGTGGGAAAGCCGGTCGGTGAGCGCGACGATCATGGCGGTCTGGTTCGCCTCGGTGCCACAGGCGGTGAAGTGCCCGGCCCCGCTTTTGGGATCGATGCCGAAGGTCTCCATGATCAGGTCGACGGCGTACTGCTCGAAGGCGGCGGAGGCCGGATGCTGGCCCCTGACCGCGACATTCGCGCCGCGGCGGTTGGTCTCGTCCATGGCAGCGATCGAGGCCGCATCGGCATCGATGCAGAAGTAGCCCATGTTCAGCGGGCTGCTCACATCGGTGTCGTAGAGGTCGGCGAGGCGGCGGAAGACCTGCATGAGCCGGTCCACCGGGATATCGCCGCCGCCTGGGTCGAGGTTCTCGCGCACGAGGCTGCAGAGGGCTTCGAAAGCCGGGGCGTCGCGGGTCGCAGGCGTTTGCATCATGGCAGAGGCTCCGTAGCAGCGGGCCGCCGGTGCACGCGGAACGACCCTCCTTTTGTAGCAACCAAGAGTAGACGTGAAGATTCGCGTTTGACATTTTCAAGCATATCTTCAATATACTCGCGATGACTATCCAGTCACCTATGGTAAAGATACTGAAATGAGCGATCAGACAGAAAATGCCGGTTCGGACCATGATCTGTTACGCATGACTGCAGATGTGGTGACGGCATATGTCGGCAATAATACCGTGGCACCGACCGATCTTGCGGAGGTCATTCGTACGGTCCACGCCTCGCTGCGGGAGGCGCATGCCGGCGCGACTGCCGTTGCGGCGCCGCCGAAGCCCGCTGTACCCATCAAGAAATCGATCACGCCCGACTATCTGATCTGTCTCGAGGACGGCCGCGAGCTGAAGATGCTCAAACGGCATCTCCGCACGACCTACAACATGACCCCCGACGAATACCGGGCGAAGTGGGGCCTCGAGGCCGATTATCCGATGGTCGCGCCCAACTATGCGCGACGGCGGTCGGAGTTCGCGAAGCAGATCGGCCTCGGCCAGAAGCGGCGGAAGACCGAGACGTCGGAGAGCGACGTGGCCTCGGCCGAAGACGGCGCGTCGTCTGCGGGAGGCGGCGCCACCTATTAGCCCCCTCAGGGCCTCGCCCTAACCCGCGTTGCCTTCCTTGCGGCCCGTCGTGGTCACGAGGAAGAGCCCGGCGAACATCAGGACCACCGCGCCCCAGATATAGACCGACGGCGCTTCGCCGAAGAACCACATGCCGAAGCCCATGCCGGAGAGCGTCGCGATATAGTTGACGGTGGAGAAGATCACCGGGCCGGCGCGGCGAATCACCTCGAACACCAAGTAGAACGAGACACAGTTGTTGGCCATCGCGCCGATCGTGGCCCCATGGCCGATGCCGAATGAGCCGCCGAAGGCCCACCACTCGCCTGTGGCGGCCATCACGATGAGCACGTAGCCGGCCGATGCCAGCATGAGGCCGCCTGCAAGCGGCAGCGAGCCCGTCTCCGGCGGGCGCCAGCGCGCAACCAGCACGGCGTTGACCGCGTAGGAGAGCGAGGGCAGGAGGCCGAGCGCCACCCAGCCGGCCATGCCCGGCGCCGGCAGGCTCGCCTGCGGCAGGAGCACCACGAGGATGCCGGCGAGCCCCAGCAGAATGCCGCCGAAACGGAGCACATGGAAGCGATCCTGCCTGAGCGTGAGCGCCAGTGCGTAGATCATCACCGGGACCAGCGAAAGCCCGAGAGTGAGCAGACTCGCCGGCACCTTGGCGGCAAGGTAGGCGAGCAGCATGTAGGGGAAGGAGAGGTTCAGCGCGCCGGTCGTAAGGAAAATCCGCAGATGGCGAAAGTCGATGGGCGGCAGGCGGCGCAGGGCGGCGGCCATCAGCATCAGCGCCACGCCCCCGCCGAGCGATTGCCAGAACACATAGGCTTGGAAGGGCACGCCGTCGTCCACAGCGAAGCGGTTGAGCGAGATCGCCAGCGCGAAGGAAACGCCGAGGGCGAAGAGCATTCCGATCGTGACCGGGCTCGGGCGGGCGACGGGCATGAGCGGAGCCTCCCACGGATCGCGGCGGTGCCGAAGGATCGGGGCGGTCTTGGTGCGTCCCGGCCCGGATGCTAGAAAAACGCGTCGTTCAGGAGGGAATCATGGGCCAAACCGCCGCGGCCGCCAAGGCCGCACCGTCCCGCACAAAAGCGGTGTTCCAGTGGGACGATCCGTTCCTGCTCGACGACCAGCTCAGCGAGGACGAGCGGCTGGTGCGCGACACCACCCGCGCCTACGCCCGGGAAAAGCTGATGCCGCGCATCCTCGAGGCGAACCGGCACGAGCGCTTCGACCGCGAGATCATGAACGAAATGGGCGCCCTCGGTCTGCTGGGCTCGACCATCCAGGGCTACGGCTGCGCCGGTGTCAGCTACGTCTGCTACGGCCTTGCCGCGCGTGAGGTGGAGGCGGTCGATTCCGGCTATCGCTCGGCGATGAGCGTGCAATCCAGCCTGGTGATGTATCCCATCGACGCCTACGGCACCGAGGCCCAGAAGCAAGAGTGGCTGCCACGGCTCGCAAGTGGCGAGGCCGTCGGCTGCTTCGGGCTCACCGAGCCGGATTTCGGCTCCGACCCCGGCGGCATGACGACGCGCGCACGCTCGGTCGATGGGGGCTTCCTGCTTTCGGGCGCGAAGAACTGGATCTCCAACTCGCCCATCGCCGATGTCTTCCTGGTCTGGGCCAAGAACGACGAGGGCACGATCCGGGGCTACCTGCTCGAGAAGGGCATGAAGGGCCTCGCGGCACCCAAGATCGAGGGCAAGTTCTCGCTGCGCGCCTCGGTCACCGGCATGATCCAGATGGACGAGGTGTTCGTGCCGGTGGAGAACGAGCTTCCCGGCGCGAGCGGGCTCTCGGGACCCTTCCGCTGCCTCAACCGGGCCCGCTACGGCATCGGCTGGGGCGCGCTCGGCGCCGCCGAGTTCTGCTGGCGCGCCGCACGGGACTACACGGTGGACCGGCAGCAGTTCGGCCGGCCGCTCGCGGCCAACCAGTTGATCCAGAAGAAGCTCGCCGACATGCAGACCGAGATCGCTATCGGCCTGCAGGCCTGCCTGCGCGTCGGCCGGCTCTTCGACGAGGGCAGGGCCACGCCCGAGATGATCTCGCTGATCAAGCGCAACTCCTGCGGCAAGGCGCTGGAGATGGCGCGCACCGCCCGCGACATGCACGGCGGCAACGGCATCAGCGACGAGTTTCACGTTATCCGCCACGTCATGAACCTGGAGGCGGTCAACACCTACGAGGGCACCCACGACATCCACGCCCTGATCCTCGGCCGGTCGCAGACCGGCATCCAGGCCTTCGCCTGACGCCATGGCGCGGCGCGGCGGGAAGGGGCAAGCGGTTAGCCTCCTGCTCGGCGCGATTGCCGACGACCTCACCGGCGCCACCGACCTCTGCAACACGCTGGTGGCCGGCGGCATGCGCACGGTCCAGGTGATCGGTGTTCCCCGTGCCGAAACTCCGCTGCCCGATGCCGATGCGGTGGTGGTGGCGCTCAAGTCGCGTACCGTGCCGCCCGCGAAGGCAGTGCGCGAGTCCCGCGCGGCGCTCGCCTGGCTGCAGAAGGGCGGCGCGTGTCAAATCTTCTTCAAGTACTGCTCGACCTTCGACTCAACGCCGCGCGGCAACATCGGGCCGGTGGCGGACGCGCTGCTGGACGATCTCGGCGCCGATCTCACCATCGTCTGCCCGGCCTTCCCGACCAACGGGCGCACGGTCTACAAGGGGCACCTCTTCGTGGGTGATGGGCTGCTCGAGAACTCGGGCATGCGCAACCATCCGCTGACCCCGATGCGGGATTCCAATCTCGTGACGGTGCTCGGCGCCCAGACGCCGCGTCCGGTTGGGCTGGTCGGGCATGAGACCGTGCGCAAGGGAGCCCGCGCGATCAACCGTGCGCTCGATGGGCTGCGCGAGGCGGGCACACGCCACGCCGTCGTCGATGCCATCGCCGACAAGGACTTGATGGCGATCGGTGCAGCCTGCGCCGACTTGCCGCTCGTCACCGGCGGCTCCGGTGTCGCCATGGGGCTGCCGGCGAACTTCCGGGAGAGCGGCCTGCTCGGAGAAGCCGGGGAGGCGGCCACGCTGCCGGCCGCTTCCGGGCACGCGGCGGTGATCGCCGGCAGCTGCTCGACCGCCACGCTCGGGCAGATCGAGCACATGGCGGCTTCCTGCCCGGCGTTCTTCGTTGATGCCGAAGCGCTCGCCGCGCGCCGGCGGGTGGCGGCGGAGGCGCTGGCCTGGGCGCGACCCCGGCTCGCCGACGGGCCGGTGCTGATCTACGCCAGCGCCGCGCCGGCGCGGGTCAGGCGGATTCAGAAGCGGCTCGGCGCGGACAAGGCCGGTGCGATGATCGAGCGTTGCCTTGCGCGGATCGCAACCGGCCTTGTCGATGCCGGCGTCGGCCGGCTGGTGGTGGCCGGCGGCGAGACCGCGGGCGCCGTGGTCAGCGCGTTGGGGGTTCAGGCGCTCCGCATCGGGGCCGAAATCGACCCCGGCGTGCCGTGGACCATGAGCGTCGGCGAGCCCCGGCTCCATCTCGCGTTGAAGTCCGGCAATTTCGGCGCGCCCGACTTCTTCACCCGCGCGTTTACGGTCCTGCCGTGAGCGAGACCGCGCTCCGCGAGCGGATCGTCCGCCACGGCGAGTCGCTCTTCGCGCGCGGCTATGGCTGCGGCGCATCGGGCAACATCAGCGTGTTGCTCGACGACGGCATGCTGGTGACGCCGACCAACTCCTGCCTCGGCCGGCTGGACCCCGCGCGGATCGCGAAGCTCGGGCCGGACGGCACGCATCTCTCCGGCGATCCGCCGTCGAAGGAGGCGTTCCTGCACCGGTCGATGTACCGGGCGAGGCCCGATGCGCACGCCATCGTGCATCTGCACAGCACGTGTTCGGTCGCCGTTTCCTGCCTCGCCGACGTCGATCCCGCGGACGTGCTGCCGCCGATCACCGCCTACTACGTGATGCGCGTGGGCCGGCTGCCGCTCATCCCCTACTACCGGCCGGGCGACCGCGCACTCGCCGACGCCGTGCACGACGCAGCCCGCACGCATCATGCGGTTCTGCTGGCCAATCACGGCCCCGTGGTGGCGGGGAAGGCGCTGGATGCTGCGGTCTATGTTGCCGAGGAGCTGGAGGAGACGGCGAAGCTGCACCTGCTGCTGCGTGGTGCGCCGGTCAGGCTGCTCACGGACGAGCAGGTCGCGGAGTTGAGAGAGGTGTTCCCGACCTGAGCCGGGCTGCGTTGAGGGGTGCGCGGCGCGGGCCGGCGGCTTACGCCGCCTCGCTCTCCTCTTCCTCCTCCTCGTCGTCGCCCGGAACGGGGCCCGAATCCTTGCCCTTCTCGTCCTCGTCCCGGTCGACAAGCTCGATGATTGCCATGGGTGCGGCGTCGCCGTAGCGGTGACCGGCCTTCAGCACGCGGGTGTAGCCGCCCGGGCGCTCGGCATAGCGGGGGCCCAGCGTGTCGAAGAGCTTGCGCACGACCGCCTCGTCGACGAGGTAGCCCAGCGCCTGCCGACGGGCGTGGAGGTCACCGCGCTTGCCGAGCGTGATCATGCGCTCGACGACGCCGCGCAGCTCCTTCGCCTTCGGCACCGTGGTCTCGATCTGCTCGTGCTTGAGCAGCGACGTCGCCATGTTGCGGAACATCGCGCGGCGGTGGCTAGACGTCCGGTTCAGCTTGCGTTGGCCATGTCGATGGCGCATGGCGTATCCCCCTGCGGCGTGGCCTGTTTCGGTCCGGCCCGGCCCCTTAGTAGGGCTCGTCCAGCCTCTTGGCCAGCTCCTCGATGTTTTCGGGCGGCCAGTCCATGAGCTCCATGCCGAGATAGAGGCCCATGCCGGCGAGCACGTCCTTGATCTCGTTGAGCGACTTGCGTCCGAAGTTGGGCGTCCGCAGCATTTCGGCTTCGGAATACTGCACCAGGTCGCCGATATAGATGATGTTGTCGTTCTTGAGGCAGTTGGCGGAGCGGACGGAAAGCTCCAGCTCGTCCACCTTGCGCAGCAGGTTCGGGTTAAACTCGGGCTCGACCGCTTCCTCGGCGCGGGGCAGCTCGCGCGGCTCTTCGAAGTTGATGAAGAGCTGGAGCTGATCCTGGAGGATCCGCGCGGCGAGCGCGATCGCGTCCTCGGGCGAGACGGTGCCGTTGGTCTCGACCCGCATGGTCAGCTTGTCGTAGTCGGTCACCTGGCCGACGCGGGTGTTATCCACCTTGTAGGCGACCTTGCGCACCGGACTGTAGAGAGCGTCGACCGGGATCAGCCCGATCGGCGCATCCTCGGGCCGGTTCTGCGCGGCGGGGACGTAACCCTTGCCGGCCTCGACCGTGAACTCAATTTCGATATTCGTGTTCTCATCGAGGGTGCAGATTACCACGTCGGGATCGACGATCTGGATGCCGTGACCGGCCTGGATCTGCGCTGCCGTGACCTCGCCCGGCCCGGAGGCGCTGAGCGTCATCCGCCGGGGGCCTTCGCCGTGCATGCGAAGTGCCAGCAGCTTCACGTTGAGCACGAGGTCGGTGATGTCCTCGCGCACGCCCTGGAGCGAGGAGAACTCGTGCAGCACGCCGTTGATCTGCATCGACGTGACCGCGGCACCCTGCAGCGACGAGAGCAGGATGCGCCTGAGCCCGTTGCCGAGCGTCATGCCGTAACCGCGCTCCAGCGGCTCGGCGACGATGCGGGCGAAGCGGGAGCCGTCTCCCTCGGGCGTCACTTCGAGCTTGTGCGGCTTGATGAGTTCCTGCCAGTTCTTCTTCATGACACAAATTATCCCGTGTGATGGGTTGTACGCCCGTTGAATGAACGAGGTGGCGCGCCATGGCGCGCCGGAACGGTGCCGTCAGACGCGCCGCCGTTTTGGCGGCCGGCAGCCATTGTGCGGGATCGGCGTGACGTCGCGGATCGCGGTGATCACGAAGCCCGCGCTCTGCAATGCGCGCAATGCGGATTCACGCCCCGAGCCCGGCCCCTTGACCTCGACCTCGAGGGACTTGACGCCGTGCTCTGCAGCCTTGCGGCCGGCTTCCTCGGCCGCCATCTGGGCAGCGTAGGGGGTCGACTTGCGCGAGCCGCGAAAGCCCATGCTGCCGGCCGACGACCAAGCGATCGCGTTGCCCTGGACGTCGGTGATGGTGATCATCGTGCTGTTGAAGGTAGCGCTGACGTGGGCGATCCCGGAAGAGATGTTCTTCCGCTCGCGGCGCCGCGTGCGCGTCGGTTTCGCCATCCTCGCTACCCTCTACTTCTTCTTGCCCGCGATCGGGCGCGCCGGCCCTTTGCGCGTGCGTGCGTTGGTGTGGGTGCGCTGGCCGCGCACCGGGAGGCCACGCCTGTGCCTGAGCCCCCGGTAGGTGCCGAGGTCCATCAGCCGCTTGATGTTCATCGCGACCTCGCGGCGGAGGTCGCCCTCGACCACGTAGCTCTGGTCGATCACCTCGCGGATGCGGATGACTTCCGCATCGCTCAGCTGGCTCACCCGCTTGTCGGCCGGCAGGCCCACCGTCTCGCGAATTTGTCGGGCCTTGGTGCGCCCGATCCCGTGGATATAGGTCAACGAAATCTCGACCCGCTTATTGGTCGGGATGTTGACGCCGGCGATACGCGCCACGCTGGAGCCTCCTCGCAGGGGGAAAGGTACGCGGCAATGCTGCGGCGCGCACTCTTAACGGCGCTTCGATTACACCGCGCGTGCGCTCGAGTCAAATGCCGCGTGCCGGGTCGCGCCGACAGGCGCGCGGAACCAGAGAATTGCCGGCTGCCGTGAGCGACAATATACGAGAGCGTTTCCGCGTAAGACGGAAACGCTCTAGCATGCGCGCCGGCGAGGGGAGGTTCTGACCATGGCGCACTATCGTATTGCGGTGATTCCGGGCGATGGCATCGGTAACGAGGTCATGCTCGAGGCCATGCGGGTGCTGGAGGCCGCCGGCCGGCGCTTCGATATCGGCTTCGACTGGCAGCACTTCGGCTGGAACTGCGAGACCTACGGCAAGACCGGCCGGATGATGCCGGAGGACGGGATCGAGGTGCTGCGCCCCTTCGACGCGATCCTGCTGGGCGCGGTGGGCTTTCCCGGCGTGCCGGACCACGTATCGCTCTGGGGCCTCCTGATCCCGCTGCGCCGGGCCTTCCGCCAGTACGTCAACCTGCGCCCGATCAAGCTGCTCAGGGGCGTGACCTCGCCGCTCGCGGGTCGCACCTCGGCGGACATCGACTTCGTCATCGTGCGCGAGAACAACGAGGGCGAGTATTCCGAGATGGGCGGGCGCATCTACGCCGGCACCGAGCAGGAGGCGGTGGTGCAGGAGAGCGTCTTCACCCGCCAGGGCGTCGACCGGGTGATGCGCTACGCCTTCGAGCTGGCGCGGACCCGGCGCGGCCGCGTGGCCTCGGCCACCAAGTCCAACGGCATCATCCACACCATGCCCTACTGGGACGAGCGCTTCGCGGCTCATGCTTCCCAGTACCCGGATGTGGAGACCGACAGCTTTCATATCGATATTCTGAGCGCCCACTTCGTGCAGCACCCGGACTGGTTCGACGTGGTGGTGGGCAGCAACCTCTTCGGCGACATCCTCTCGGATCTCGGCGCCGCCGTGGCGGGCGGCATGGGCCTGGCACCGGCGGCCAACCTCAACCCGGATCGCGACCATCCCTCCATGTTCGAGCCGGTGCACGGCTCCGCGCCGGACATCGCCGGCCGCGCCATCGCCAACCCGGTCGCAATGATCTGGACCGGCGCGATGATGGTGGACCATCTCGGCCACGGCGACGCGGCCCGCGCCATCGAGGGCGCCATCGAGACGGTGCTCGGCGAAGGCGGGCCGCTCACCCCGGATCTCGGCGGCGGCGCCAGCACGGAAGACGTGGGCAAGGCGGTGGCTGCGGCGCTTTGAAAGCGGCGACCGGGCGGATCGGCGGGGACCTCTGCTTGACAGCCTTGCGGCGGGTGCTAGGGTCGGATATCTGCGAGAGGGGCAGGGAGCGGCACGATTGGCGGGCCGCGCGACCTCCAGTGAAGCCCCGACACACGGCGAGGCCGTGGCGAAAAAGCTCTACGTCAAGACCTTCGGCTGCCAGATGAACGTCTACGACTCCGCCCGCATGGCGGATGTCCTGGCGCCGCTCGGCTATCGCTCGACGACGGAGATCGAGGACGCCGATCTGGTCGTCCTCAACACCTGCCACATCCGTGAGAAGGCGGCGGAGAAGGTCTATTCCGAGCTCGGGCGGTTGCGCGCGCTGAAGCAGGCACGCCAGCGGGGCGGCGGGGAGATGCTGCTCGCCGTCGCAGGCTGCGTCGCCCAGGCCGAGGGCGAGGAGGTTGCCGCCCGCGCGCCCTACGTGGATATCGTCGTCGGCCCCCAGGCCTATCATCGCTTGCCGGACATGGTGGCGCGCGCCAGGCGCGAGCGCCGCGCTGCCGTCGATACCTCCATGCCGGCGGACTCCCGATTCGACCACTTGCCCGAGGAGCTTGCCGGCCGGCAGCCGGGACGGGGCGTCTCGTCCTTCCTCACGGTTCAGGAAGGGTGCGACCGCTTCTGCACCTTCTGCGTCGTGCCCTATACCCGGGGTGCCGAGGAGTCACGCCCCGCCGCAGATGTCGACGCCGAGGCGCGCCGCCTCGTCGCCGCCGGCGCCCGCGAGATCGTGCTGCTGGGCCAGAACGTCAACGCCTATCACGGTGCGGCCGACGCCAACGGCGGCGAGACGGACCTGGCGGGGTTGATCGGCCGCCTGGCCCGCATCGAGGGGCTGGAGCGGCTGCGCTACACCACCTCGCATCCGCGCGACATGACGCCTGCGCTGATCGAGGCGCACGGCACAGAGCCGAAGCTGATGCCCTTCCTGCACCTGCCCGTGCAGTCGGGCTCGGACCGGATTCTCGCTGCCATGAACCGGCGCCATGGCGCCGATCATTATCTGCGTCTGGTGGAAGCACTCCGCACCGCGCAGCCCGAGATCGCGCTCTCCAGCGACTTCATTGTGGGCTTTCCGGGCGAGACCGAGGCGGATTTCGAGGAGACGATGGCGCTCGTGCGCGAGGTCGAGTACGCGCAGGCCTTCTCCTTCAAGTACAGCCCGCGCCCCGGCACCCCGGCGGCCGAGCGCGACGACCGCGTGCCCGGCGAGGTCGCGGCCGAGCGCCTGAGCAGGCTGCAGCGCCTGCTCGACGAGCAGAAGCGGCGCTTCAACGCGAGCATGGTAGGGCGAACGCTTCAGGTGCTCTTCGAGAGGCGCGGCCGCCACCCTGGTCAGGTTGCGGGCCGCACGCCATATATGCAGTGGCTCCACGTGGAGGGCGATGAGGCGTTGATCGGCACCGTCGCAGAGGCAACCGTGACTGACGCCTCGCCTAACGGCCTCGCAGGCGAGTTGGCAGGCGGCACGGGCGCGAGCACCCATGGCCGCGCGGGCGCTGCAGGCCTGGGCGTTGCGGGAGGCGTTCCCGCGTGAGCCGCCCTGCACCCGGGGCGCCGGGTAAGGCCGGCGCGCAGATCAGCTTCGACGACAACACCTTGCTGCCGCTCCTCTTCGGCGACCACGACCGCCATCTGGTGCGGATCGAGCACGCGTTGGGGGTGGTGCTGCGCTCGCGCGGCAACGAGGTCGCGATCAGCGGCCCGCCCTCTTCGGTCGCGGCGACGGAGGAGGTGCTGCGGACGCTCTACGACAAGCTGAAACAGGGCCTGCCGATGGGCGGCGGCGAGGTCGAAGGCGCGATCCGCATGGTGAAGGGGCCGGGGAGCGGGGGCGCCGTCGGCACGGTGGGCGGACGGGCCGAGCCCGAGCCCGCGCTCACACTCCGTACCCGCAAGCGCCCGGTCAGCCCACGCTCGCCGCGCCAGGCCGACTATGTGCGCGCGATGCAGAGCAACGATCTGGTGTTCGGGCTCGGCCCCGCCGGCACGGGCAAGACCTATCTCGCGGTGGCGATGGCGGTCTCCCTCTATCTCGCGGGCCGGGTCGAGCGCATCGTGCTCTCGCGGCCGGCAGTGGAGGCCGGTGAGCGTCTCGGCTTCCTGCCCGGCGACCTGAAGGACAAGGTCGACCCCTACCTCCGCCCGCTCTACGACGCGCTCTACGACATGCTGCCGGCGGACCTGGTGGCGCGGCGCATGGATTCGGCGGAGATCGAGATTGCTCCGCTCGCCTTCATGCGCGGGCGCACGCTCTCCCAGTCCTTCATCATCCTGGACGAGGCGCAGAACACGACGCCGCTGCAGATGAAGATGTTCCTCACCCGGCTCGGCGAGGGCTCGCGCATGGTCGTCACCGGCGACCTCACCCAGATCGACCTCCCGGCCGGCGCGCAGTCGGGCCTCCGCCATGCCGTCGCGACCCTGGAGGGGCTGAGCGAGGTCGCCTTCGTCCGCTTCGGCACCGCCGATGTCATGCGCCATTCCCTGGTGACACGCATCCTCGAGGCCTATGACACCGCAACCCCCGGCGATGACCGAGATCGAGATCGCGATCAGCCTCCGCGATTCGGCGTGGTCGACCGCTCTTCCTGAGGCCGCCGTCGTGGCTCGCCGTGCCGCCGCTGCGGCCCTGGAGGCAGCGCCCGGGCTCTCGGGTCAGGTCGAGCTCGGCGTCGTGCTGGCGGACGATGCGTTCGTGCGCACTCTCAACAGGGACTACCGCGGGCAGGACTGCGCGACGGACGTGCTCTCCTTCCCCGTGCATGAGCCGCCGCAGCTCGACCCGCCACCGGGGGAGATGCCGCTCTTGCTGGGCGATGTCGTGCTCGCCCGCGAGACCGTGCAGCGCGACAGCGCATCGGCCGGCGTTGGCCTCGCCGACCGGGTGAGTCACCTGGTGGTCCACGGCGTGCTCCACCTGCTCGGCCACGACCATGACGAGCCAGATGCCGAGCGCCGCATGCGTGCGCTCGAATCCCGAACACTATTGGCACTTGGCTTATGCGATCCCTACGTTAACCTGTGACAGTCCGAGTTGCCCCGCGGTCACGGACCGCGGAGGCGGAACGATGAGCGAAGACGACAAACCTCCATCTAGCAGCGACAGTGCAGGCGGCGACCGAAGCGGGCGGGTCCGCGCGTCGGTTGCGAGCCTGATCGGCAATTGGCTGCGCAAGGGGCTCGGCCGGGGCAACGGTGTCTCCTGGCGCGAGTCACTCGGCGAAGTCCTCGCGGAAGAGGAGATCGCCGAGCAGATCAGCCCGCACGAGCGCGACCTGCTGCTCAACCTTCTCCGCTTCGGCAGCCTGACCGCCGAGGACGCGATGGTGCCCCGCAACGACATCACGGCGGTCGAGATCACGGCACCGCTGGAGGAAGTGGTCGCCACAATCAAGGAGAAGGGCCATTCGCGCATGCCGCTCTACCGCGGCAACCTCGACGACATCGCCGGCATGATTCACATCCGCGACGTCATGCGCCATTGGGGCGGGGACGGCCCCTTCGACCTGGAAGCGATCAGGCGCGAGATCCTGTTCGTGCCGGAGTCCATGCCGATCCCTGCATTGCTGAAGGAAATGCGCGAGACCCGGCTGCACATGGCGGTGATCGTCGACGAGTACGGCGGCACTCACGGCCTGGTCACGATCGAGGACGTGGTGGAGGAGATCGTCGGCGAGATCGAGGACGAGCACGACGAGATCGAGGCGCCGGCCCTGATCCTCCTTGCCGACGGCGCCATGGAGGCGGACGCGCGCGTGCGCGTCGACGAGCTGGAGCGTCATCTGGCGGTCCCGCTGCTCGACGGCGACGAGGAGGACGCGGTCGATACCCTCGGCGGGCTTGTGTTCACGCTCGCCGAGCGTGTGCCGCGCGCGGGCGAGCGAATATGCCACCCGGCCGGCTTCGCCTTCGACGTGCTGGAGGCCGACCCGCGGCGGATCAAGAGGCTGCGCGTCAGCCGCACCGAATCACACCCGGCGCACGGTCGCCTGTGAGCGGCTTCGGCCGCTCCGCCGCCGCGCGGCTCACTGCGCTCGCGCACGCCCTCGGCGCCGCATACGGCTGGCGCCGCTCGGGGATCGCCGCCGGCCTCGGCGCCATGTCGGCGACCGCGCTGCCGCCGGGGCACGCACTCCCCCTGCTGCTGATCTCGTTCACGGGTCTGGTCTGGTTGATCCACGCCAGCCGCTCGCCCTGGCGGGCCGCCGTCGCGGGTTGGTGGTTCGGCTTCGCTCACTTTCTCTTCAGCATCTACTGGATCGGCGCCGCCATGCTGACCGATCCCTCGCGCTTCGGCTGGATGGTGGCGCCGGCGGTGATCGGACTCTCCGCGGGCTTTGCGCTCTTCCCGGCGCTGGCTGCCTTCGCGGCGCGGCTGCCGGCCCTGCCGCTCGCGGGCCGCGTGCTCGCCCTCGCCGTGACCTGGACCGCGGCCGAGTGGCTACGCGGCAACATCCTGACCGGCTTTCCCATGAACCTGATCGGCACGGTCTGGATGCCGTCTCTCGGCATGATTCAGTCCGTGGCCGTCGTCGGGGTCTATGGGCTGAGCTTCGTGACTATCCTCGCTGCGGCGGCACCGGCGGCCCTGGCGCCGCCGCATGCGGACGAGCGCCGCGACCGCCGGCCGTGGCTGTTGCCTGCCGTCGCGTTCGGGCTGCTGGCGGCGGTCTGGGTCGGCGGGCAGGCGCGCCTCGCGCTTGCGCCCGATCATGCGCCGACCGAAGTCACGCTCCGCCTGGTTCAGGCCAATATCGATCAGACCCGGAAGTGGGAGGACGGCTCGCGCGAGGCGGGGCTCGCGCACCACGTCGTGCTCTCGCACGAGCCGGGGCTCGACGAGACGGACATCGTGATCTGGCCCGAGACAGCCGCGCCCTTCTTCCTGGACGAGAGCCCGACGCTTCAGGCCTTCGTATCGCGGGCCGCGCCCCTCGGCGGCTACGTGATTACCGGTGCGCCCCGGCGCACGCGCTCGGCGGGGCGAACGATCGCCGTCTGGAACAGTCTCCATGCGCTGGGCCCGGAGGGCGCCATCACGGCCTCCTACGACAAGCACCACCTGGTGCCCTTCGGCGAATACATGCCGCTGCGCTGGATCATCAATCTGCGCAGGCTGGCCTACGGGGCGGTCGACAGCTCCGCCGGGCCGGGGCCGCGCACGCTCAGTCTGCCGGGCGTGCCACCCTTCAGCCCGCTGATCTGCTACGAGGCGATCTTCCCCGGCGAGGTGGTGGCCGACGGCGCCGCGCCGGGCGACCGGCCGCAATGGCTGCTCAACGTCACCAACGATGCCTGGTTCGGGCACACGGCCGGGCCCTATCAGCACTTTCAGGCGGCACGCCTCAGAGCCGTCGAAGAGGGCATGCCGCTGGTGCGGGCGGCGAACACCGGTATTTCCGCCGTCGTCGATTCCTACGGCCGCGTGGTTGGCCGGCTCGGACTGGGGGAGATCGGCGTCCTCGACGCGCCGCTGCCGCCAGCGCTCGCGTCATCGACCCCGATGGCCCGGCTCGGAGACTGGATCCTCGCGATTGTCTTGCTCATCGCATCAGCGGCGGCCTTCGCCATCGGCCTCCGGCACCGGTTGCGCGGCAGGCGGCCCGGTCAGGGCGAATAGGACCAGGGCGGCGCCCCGCCGCTGACCGCGGTTGCCAGCATCAGTGCGAAGGCCGCTGCGGCGTAAGCGTCGCCCCGGTCCAGAATGCCGCCGTGACCGGGGATCAGCCGGCCCGAATCGTCCGCACCGACCCGCCGCTTCAGGGCGGATTCGGCAAGGTCGCCCACCTGTCCCACGATCGAGCCGAGCACGCCGGCCACAGCCAGCAGGGCGAGCGAGGGGCGCTCCGTCACCCAGCCCGCGAGCGGCATCAGCCAGCCCAGCAGGATGCTCGCACCCACCGCCGCGACCACACCGCCGGCGGCGCCGGCCCAGGTCTTGGCCGGGCTGATGCGCGGTGCGAGGCGGGGGCCGCCGAAGGTTCTGCCGGCCGCGTAGGCGCCGCTGTCGCTTGCCCAGACCACCGCGAAGAGCCAGAAGACCGTCGCCCGGCCCGCCGGATCGTCGCCCCGCAGCGCGAGGGTGGCGACGATGAGCAAGAGGATGATGCCGGCGCCCGCCAGCCCCGCCGCGCGCTCCCGCCAGCGCCCGCGCTCCACCCCTGCGACGACGAGCGCGGCCGCCGCCGCGGCGGCTGCGGCTGCAAGGGCGCCAACCGTGGCGAAGAGCGCGCAGGCCGCAGCCAGGCCCGCGATGCCGGCCACGCTCGCGGCGTCCACAACCGGCCGGCCGAGCAGCCTGCGCAATTCGATCCAGCCAAGCGCCCCCGCCGCCCCCGCTGCGGCGATGAAGACGGGACCGCCCAGATAGGCCGTGCCCAGCGCAACGGGCACGAGAACCGCAGCCGACGCTGCGCGTAGACCGAGGCCGCTCCCGCCGCCTGCCGCCCGCTGGCCCGTCATGCCCGATTCTTCTGCCACATCAATGCCACATTCGACCCTTAGATCAGACTACGGGTGACGGTGAAGCGCTTCGTCCCTCCCGCTGTCTCCCAAACGACTGGTCGGTCCTCCGGCTGGGGCGGTCCTTGCGGCCGCCCCAGTTCTTTGTGGGTCTCGGCCTCCCGCGCGCTTGGCGCCGCCGGCCCCGTCGGGGCGCCATTCCGGCTATGCGGTCGATGGGATAGCATGGCGCCCCATCGCCGACCACGGGACATCGCCATGCCGATCACGCCGATCCATCATATCCCCCTCAAGCCGGAATACCGCAGCCCCTTCAGCGCCGCCTTCGCGGTGGAGGACGCGCGGTTGCTGATGTTCTCGGGTTGCGGGCCGATCCCGATCTATCACGCGCACCCGCACGATCCGGTGGCCGAGGCGGAGTGGCTGGCAGGCGGCATCCGCGAGCAGACCGAGAAGACCTTCGGCAACATCGGCACCATCCTGGAGGCGGCGGGGGCCGACTTTTCCCAGATCGTCAAGCTCAACATCTATCTCACGGACATGTCGGGGCAGAACGTCGTGAACGAGATCTCCGCTCGAATTTTCGACCCGGCTAACCCGCCGCCGCGCACCCTTGTCGGCGTGACCGAGCTCGCCCACCCCGGAATGCTGATCGAGATCGAGGGCATGGTGGCGACACCGCTCGGCGCCTGAGCGGTCTTCCGGCCGTTTGATCGGGTCTGCGGGCGGCGGCACAATGAGCCGGAACAAGAACGGGTAAGGGCGTAAAACGCATACCGCCCGGCGCGCGGGCGGAGAAGGGGAGGCGGTCATGCAGAAGGGAGCAATCAGGGTGCTCGTCGTGGGCGTCGGCAACATGGGGCTCAGCCACGCACTCGCATACGACAAGATCGAGGGCTTCGAGGTCGTCGGGCTGTGCAGTCGTTCCATCCGCGGGCGCAACGACCTGCCCGCCGAGCTCGCGCCGCTGCCGCGCTACGAGAACGTCGACGAGGCGCTTGCCGAGGCCCGGCCCGATGCGGTCTCGATCAACACCTATCCGAACACGCACGAGGAGTTCTGCATCAAGGCCTTCGACGCGGGCTGCCACGTCTTCGTCGAGAAGCCGCTCGCCACCACCGTGGAGGGTGCCCAGGCGGTGGTGGACAAGGCGCGGGAGACCGGCAAGAAGCTAGTGATCGGCTATATCCTCCGCGTGCATCCCGCCTGGCAGGAGTTCATCGAGCGCGCACGGACTCTCGGCAAGCCGCTGGTCATGCGCATGAACCTCAACCAGCAGAGCCGGGGGCCGGCCTGGAACTGGCACCGCAACCTGATGGATTCGCTGACCCCCATCGTTGATTGCGGGGTCCACTACGTCGATGTCATGTGCCAGATGACCGGCGCCCAGCCGGTGCGCGTGCACGGCATTGGCGCGCAGCTCTCCGACCAGACCAAGGTGCAGAACTACGGCCACCTCCACGTCGAGTTCGATGACGGCTCGGTGGGCTGGTACGAGGCCGGCTGGGGCCCGATGATGAGCGAGGTCGCGTTCTTCGTGAAGGATGTGGTCGGGCCCAAGGGCTGCGTCAGCATCGTCATGCCGCAGGAGGGGCAGGACCACGCGGCCTCCGACGACATCGACTCGCACACCAAGACCAACGCGCTGCTCTGCCATTCGAGCGAGATCGACGAGGCCAACAACTTCGTGCACGAGGACCAGTGGGTCGACATGGCCGACGAGCCGACCCATCAGGAGCTCTGCGACCGCGAGCAGGCGTTCCTGCTCAAGGCGATCCGCGAGGACCTCGACCTTTCGGAGCACATGGACAGCGCGGTCAACAGCCTGCGCATCGTCATCGCCGCCGACGAGAGCATCAAGCGGCGGGAGGTCGTGCATCTCGCCTGACCGGCGCATCGTCGCGAACAGGCACGCAAAGGGAAGTCTGGAAGGGTCAAGGGGAGGCGCATCATGGCATCGGCCGATCTCGAGCTTTGTTATCTGACGGCGAGCGAGGCGCTGGAGCGCTTCAGGGCGCGCACGCTCTCGCCGGTCGAGCTGCTGGACGCGCAGATCGCGCGCGCGCAGGCGATCAACCCCAAGGTCAACGCCATCACCTACGACTTTTTCGACCGGGCGCGCGAGCAGGCGCAGAAGGCCGAGGCCAAGTACGGGAAGACCGACGGCCGGCTGCGCGCCCTCGAAGGGATACCGGTGGCGATCAAGGATTTTCACCCGGTCAAGGGCGAGATCACCACCTTCGGCTCCAAGATCTTCGAGGATTTCAGGCCGGACTACACCGCGGCGACGGTGGACCGGCTGCTGCGCGCCGGCGCCATCATGCACATGCGCACCACGTCGCCGGAGTTCGCCTATTCCGGCGCGACCCACAGCCCGCTCTGGGGCATCACGCCCAATCCGTGGAACCTGGAATACACCTCGGGCGGCTCCTCCGGTGGCGCGGGCGCGGCTGTCGCCGGCGGCATGACCACGCTCGCCGACGGCACCGACGGCGGCGGCTCGATCCGCATTCCGGCCTCGGCCTGCGGCATCTTCGGCTACAAGCCGCCCTTCGGCCGCAATCCGCTGGACCGCGACCATCCGCTTGAGACCATCCTGCACTATGGCCCCATGGTCCGGAGCGTCGCCGACGCCGCGTTGATGCAGAACGTCATGTCGGGGCCCCATCCGGACGATCTCTGCAGCCTGCCGAACAAGGTGAGGCTGCCGGCGACCCACGACGATATCCGCGGCTGGAAGGTCGCCTTCTCCATGGACCTCGGCTACCTCCAGATCGACCCGGAGGTGCAGGAGAACACCCGGCGCGCGGCCGACACCTTGCGCGAGCTCGGCTGCACCGTGGAGGAAGTCGATGTCGGCTGGAACTTCGGCGTCCTCGATTGCTGGATGACGTGGTGGGAGGGCCTCTTCGCCGGGATCGCCGGCCATTTTCTGCCCCGCTGGCGCTACGAAATGGATCCCTTCGTCGTCAGGCTGCTGGAGAGCGGGCTCGGTCACAGCGCGGCGCGGCTCTACCAATGCCAGGTGTTCCGCGGCTGGATGTGGCAGCAGCTGCAGCCGATCCTCAAGTCCTACAACATCCTGATCTGCCCGACGCTCGCGGTGCCGGCGGTCAAGGCCGACCACGACGACGCCGACCCCAACTTCGAGATCAACGGGGTTCCGCTGCCGGCCTACGTCGGCTGGGTCTGCACCAACCCCTTCAACCTGGTGAGCCAGTGCCCGGCGATGAGCGTGCCGACCGGCTTCTCATCATACGGCGTGCCCACCGGCATGCAGATCGTTGGCCGGCCCTACGACGATCTGAGCGTGTTCCGCGCCGCCGCCGCCTTCGAGGGTGCGACCCAGCCCTGGCAGGGCAAGCGGCCCGCAATTTAGGGGCCAAGGGCCGGACCACAAGGAGGACGCAATGAAGCTTTACAGTTGGGGGGCCGCGCCCAATCCGCGCCGGGTGCTGATCTACATGGCGGAGAAGGGCATCGAGATCCCGGTGGTGGAGGCCGGCGAAGGGGCGCATCTCACGGACGACTTCCTCGCCCGCTTCGATGGGCGCATCGTGCCGATGCTGGAGCTCGACGACGGCACGCAGATCGGCGAGGCGATGGCGATCTGCCGCTTCCTCGAAGAGGCCTATCCGGCCCCGCCGCTCTTCGGCGTGAACCGGCGGGACCGCGCCCTGGTCGACATGTGGGAGCGCCGCGCCGAGAACGAAGGCTTCAACGGCGTGGCGGAGGTGTTCCGTAATTCCACCCCCGCCTTCGCCGGCCGAGGCCTGCCGGGCTTCGAAGAGCCAATCGAGCAGATCCCCGACCTGGTGGAGCGCGGCAGGAAGCGGCTCGCCCGCTTCTACGGCCGCATCGAGCGCCAGCTTGCGGACAACCGGTTCATTGCGGGCCCCCGCTTCAGCGTCGCCGACATCACCGCGCTCTGTATCATCGACTTCGCGACCAGGGGTGCCAAGGTCGGCCTGCCGGAGGATCACGCCAACGCCCGGCGCTGGCACGCCGAGGTCTCCGCCCGTCCGAGCATCGCGGGCTAACCGGCGGCGGGACCGGTTAGAGAACCTCGGGTAAGGTTCTTGTGCTGGCCTTCATTTGTAGCTACATTAGAGCTATGCATTCGGAGTGAGACAAATGAGCGCTGATTCGGTCGTGCGGGCTCGGATTGACAGCGACACCAAGGCACGGGCCACGGAAGCACTGAGTGCCATGGGCCTGACGGTGTCCGACGCGATCCGTCTCATGTTGCTGCGCGTGGCAGACGAGAAGCGGTTGCCGTTCGCAGTACAGGTGCCGAACGCCACCACCGTCAAGGCCATGAAGGAGCTGGAAGCGGGCAAGGGCAAGCGCTTCACCGACGCGGACGAGCTGTTCGAGGACATCGGCGCCTGACGTGCTCAATCCGGTCCGTTCCACGCAGTTCAGGCGTGACGTGAGGCGGATGCAGAGGCGTGGCAAAGACTTGAGAAAGCTCCGCCCGCCGCTGGCGACATTGCTCCGACAAGCTCCACTTCCCACCCGCTATCGCGATCACCCGCTACGAGGCAACTGGCGGGGTTATCGTGAATTCCACATCGAGGCGGACTGGTTGCTGATTTACCGCGTCGAGGGAGACGAATTGCAGCTGGTCCGCACGGGCTCCCACGCCGATCTCTTCAACGAGTGACATTAGGGGCTTGGCCTGCGGCTTGCCGCGCTTCGGGGCACACCCTAGACTCGTTGCATGGGCGAGGGCGGAGAGAAGGACGGCGAGGCGCAGACCTTCGAGAGCGCGATGCGCGAGCTCGAAGGGATCGTGCACGAGCTGGAGGCCGGCGAGACCGGCCTCGAAGCGGCGATCGCGGCCTATGAGCGCGGCGTCAAGCTGAAGACCTTCTGCGAAGAGAAGCTCAGGCAGGCCGAGCTCCGGGTCGAGAAGATCAATAGCGATGCGGCCGGCAACGTCCGCACGGAGCCCTTCGAGACCGGCTGAGGGCACCGGGTGAGGTCGCTTGAAGGTGCGCTCCGCGAGGCCGCAGAAGCCGTAGACGCAGCGCTCGAATCGCTGGTTCCCGCGCAGGGCGGCGCCGACGGCCGCCTCTTCGAGGCGATGCGCTACTCCCTCTTCGCCGGCGGCAAGCGGCTCAGGCCCTTCCTGGTTCTCTCGGGCGCCGACCTCTTCGAGGTGCCGCGCGCCTGGTCCGTCAACACCGCCGCTGCCATCGAGATGGTGCATACCTACTCGCTGGTCCACGATGACTTGCCCGCGATGGACGACGACGACCTGCGCCGGGGCAAGCCGACCTGCCATATCGCCTTCGACGAGGCGACCGCGATTCTGGTGGGCGATTCCCTGCTCACCCTTGCCTTCGAGGCGGTGACGACGCCGGCCGGGCATCCCGACGCCGCCGTGCGCGCGGAGCTCGCCTGCGCGCTGGCGCAGGCGGCCGGCGCGGTAGGTATGGCCGGCGGCCAGGCGATCGATCTCGCGGCGGAGAGCCGGAATCTCAACCTCGACGAGGTGATCCGCCTGCAGCAGCTCAAGACCGGCGCACTCTTCGGCTTCTCCTGCGAGGCCGGCGCCATCCTCGCGCGGGAGGACGGTGCGGCGCGCAAGGCGCTCCGCGACTATGCCGCGTGCATCGGGCTCGCGTTCCAGATCGCCGACGACCTGCTCGACCACGAGGGCTCGGAGGCGGACCTCGGCAAGGCCGTCGGCAAGGACGCAGCCGCCGGCAAGGCGACCTTCGTGGGCCTCCTGGGTGCCGAAGAGGCACGCTGGCGGGCCGAGGCTCTGGTGGATGACGCCATCGCGGCGCTCGGCCCCTTCGACGAGAAGGCCGCGCCGCTTCGCGCCGTCGCCCGCTATATCGTGGAGCGGCGCCACTGAGCCGCGAGGCGCGGGGCAAGGAGCGGCTCGACACCCTGCTGGTGGCCCGCGGCCTCGCCGAGACCAGGGCCAGGGCGCAGGCGCTGCTGCTGGCGGGCCGGGTGTACTCCGGCGAGCGCCGGCTCGAGAAGCCCGGTATTCAGGTCGACCGCGCGCTTCCGCTTACGGTCAGGGGCACCGACCACCCTTGGGTCTCGCGCGGCGGCATCAAGCTGGACCACGCGCTCACGCATTTCGAGATCGACCCGAGCGGACTGACTGCGCTGGATATCGGCGCCTCCACCGGGGGCTTCACCGACGTGCTCTGCCAGCGGGGCGCGCGGCGGGTCTACGCGGTCGATGTCGGTTACGGCCAGCTCGACGTACGCCTGCGTGATGATGCCCGCGTCGCGGTGTTGGAACGGACCAATGCGCGCTACCTCTCGCGGGTCGAGGTGCCGGAGCCGATCGACCTCATCGTCTGCGACGCGAGCTTCATCGGCCTGCGCACGATCCTGCCGGCCCCGCTCGCAATCGCTGGGCCCGTCGCGCGCCTCGTCGCCCTGATCAAGCCGCAGTTCGAGGCCGGGCGTGGGCGCGTGGGCAAGGGCGGCATCGTTCGCGACCCCGCCCTTCACGCTGACGTCTGCGAAACGATCCGTGACTGGCTCACCGCAGAGGGCTGGCCGGTGATCGGCCTCACGGAAAGCCCGATCAAGGGCCGCGACGGCAACATCGAGTTCCTGATTGCGGCGCGGCGTGCGCCGTGAGGGGTTCAATCAGGCGAGGGGCAGGAGCTCGGCGATCTCGCGGTTGAAGGCAACCTCGTCGCTGCTAACGGCGGGGCCGTCCAGCTCCTCCGCATAGCGGCGCCCCGCGTAGACCGCGTGAGCGATGGTCGCCGGTGCGAGCGCGTCGCCGATGGTGGTGACCATTTCGATGCCGGCGTCCTTCCAGTCCTCGGCGCGCGCCGCAAGCTCGCGGGCGAGGCGGTCTACCGGCTCCCGCGACGTGACCAGCACCACGGCGTCAGCTTCGATCTCCTCCGTGCGCCCGGTGAAGACGCAGGAGGCCGCGATGGAGCCCTCCGAGACGGCGTCGAGGTTGGTGAAGCTTCGGATCATCACGCCCTTCTCCAGGAGCCGTGCCTGGATGAAGTGCTGCTCCATCGTGTTGCGGGTCCAGGTCGAGGCTTCGGGTGCCGGTGTCAGGTAGGACGTCTGGTAACCCTCGTCGGCGAGCAGTTCCGCCAGCACGCCGCCCATGTAGTAGTGCTCGTCGTCCCAAACCACGACGCGCGTTCCTGCCGGCGGCACGGTGCCTGCCATGATGTCGTCGGGAGTCAGAACCCGCGCGTGGGCTTCGATCGGCATGGGCCGTGCCCAGTGGTGGCCGACGCCGTCCGCCCGCCAGCGCGCGCCGGTGGCGACGACGACACGAGGCACGCCGAATTCCAGCACGGCCGCTGCATCGAGCTCGGAATCGAAGTAGGTCTGCACGTTGGGCAACTGATGTAGCTGCTGCTCACGGTAGTCGCGGACCCGGACCCAGGCGGCGAGACCCGGCAGCTTGCATTCTCGGGCGACGCGGCCGCCGAGCGCGGTGCCTTTCTCCGCGAACGTCACCTCGTAGCCCCGCTTGCCGAGCGCCTGCGCCGCCTCCAGGCCCGCCGGCCCCGCGCCGACGATGAGAACGGGCTTCTCCGACTCGCGCGGCCTGATGCGCTCCGGGTGCCAGCCCTTGCGCCACTCCTCGCTCATGGTCGGGTTCTGGGTGCAGCGGATCGGTGACATGGTGAAGTCGCCCGAGACGCAGATGTTGCAGCCGATGCATTCGCGAATGTCATCGAGGCGGCCTTCCTCGATCTTCTTGGGCAGGAAGGGGTCGGCGATGGAGGGCCGCGCGCAGCCGATGAGATCGGCGATCCCCTTGTTGATGACCGACGCCATCCGGTCGGGCGAGGTGTAGCGCCCGACGACGACCACCGGCTTCGTGGTGAGCCTCTTCACGCCCTGGACGAAGGGCTCCTGCCAGCCTTCGGCGCCGAAGCGCGAGGTCATGGAATCGTTGGGCCAGGCCGCCAGCGAGAGGTCCCAGAGGTCCGGCAGCTCGGCGACGAGGCCGATCAGCTCCTCCGCCTCTGCCTGCTCCAGGCCATCTGGCCCAAGCAGCTCGTCGACGGCGATCCGGCACGGCACGGCGCAGGTGTCGCCCACGGCATCCCTGGTGTCGCCGATGATCTCTTCCAGCAATCGTACGCGGTTGCGCGCAGAGCCACCGTACTCGTCGCTGCGTTGGTTGTGATGGCGGGAGAGGAAGTGGTGCAGGATGCTGAGCGCGTGGCCGGCGTAGACGTAGACGAGGTCGAACCCCGCCTTGCGTGCCCGGAGCGCCGCCGCCCGGTGCCAGCGGCGGAGGTCGCGGATGTCCTGCCTGTCCATCGCGCGGGCCTGCAGCGGCTCCCAGCCGGTGCCGGCGACCGGCATCGCCGAGGCCGCCAGCGGCACCTCGCGCGCGTAGTGGTTGGCGGCGTGCGGGCCGTTGTGGCAAAGCTCGATCCCCGCCAGCGCGCCGAACTCGTGGATGCGGTCCGCGGTCCGCGCGAGCATCGGGATGTCGCGGTCGTCCCAGAGCCGGAGCTCGATGTAGGGGTTGACGTCCGACGTGGGGTGGATCTCCACCTCCTCGGTGCA
Organism: Alphaproteobacteria bacterium; assembly: GCA_965207055.1. Classification (GTDB taxonomy): domain Bacteria; phylum Pseudomonadota; class Alphaproteobacteria; order UBA828; family UBA828; genus WTGU01. Next base: position 1,477,971 of record CBDBLP010000003.1, read on the forward strand.
GACCACGGCCCAGCCGCCCTCCGCCTTGACCCCGCGCATCCAGGCGAGCGCGGTGGGGTCGCGGTAGCCCATGCCGTTGCAGTGCGGCACCTGGAAGAAGCGGTTCTTCGCCCTCACCGGGCCGATTGCAACCGGCTCGAAGAGCACGTCGAAGCGGGGGTCGCGCCCTGCGCCGCTGGTCATCCTCAACCTCCCTCAGTCGCCGCGGCGCAGCTTACGCGATCGCGGCCCCTGCCGCTGAGCCCATCGCGCTCGTGAGAGGTGCGGGCTATTCCCCGGCCGCGGCGAGCAGCGACGCGTTGCCGCCCGCCGCCGTGGTGTCGACGCAGAGGTGGCGCTCCAGCACATGGTGTTCGGGCGCGTCAGGCTCCGTGATCAGCGGCAGGATCGGACCGGGGCGACGAGCGAGCGCAACACGCATTTCCGCCAGCGCATCGCGATCCGCGACGCAGGCGACGGCGGCGATGCCGGGTACCGTGGTGAGCACGCCCGGCGCGACCTGACCATCGAGCACGACCACGAGGGGATCGGTCGCGTGAGCGGTGAGCGCCGCGCTCGCGCCGGCGGCGACCGCAACCACGGCGTTTCCCGCCTCACGGGCCGCCGCGACCTGCGCGCGCACCGCGTCGGCGCCGGGGCCGAGGCAGAGCACCACGCCACGGGGCGCGAACGAGAGCCGGTTGGATTCCCCCGTCGGGCCGGGGAGGTCGAGCGGTGCGAAGCGCCCGCCGTCCCCGCGATGCGTCCCCGCCGAGAGCGCGCGGCCGGCGTCGGCGATGGCGGCGGCGAGCAACACCTCGTTGACCGCCCCGCCCGAGGGTCGGCCCCCGGGCGGGGCGGCACCGGCCGTGAGGCGGCTTACGTAGTGCGGGCCGCCTGCCTTGGGTCCGGTGCCGCTCAGGCCTTCGCCGCCGAATGGCTGGGAGCCCACCACCGCGCCGATCTGGTTGCGATTGACGTAGATGTTGCCGGCGCGCACGCGGTCGACGATGTGCTGCACGCGATCGTCGATGCGCGTGTGCAGGCCGAAGGTGAGCCCGTAGCCGGCCCTGTTGACGGCATCGACGACGGCGTCGATCTCGTCGGCGCCGAAGCTCGCGACGTGCAGCACCGGCCCGAAGACTTCCTCGTCGAGTGCTTGGATGCCGGCGACCCTGAGCAGCGCCGGCGGCACGAAGGTGCCGTCCCCCGGTGCCGGGAGGCGCTTGAGCAGGCGTCCTTCCCGCTCGGCGTCTGCGCAGTGCGCTTCGATGCGGTCCCGCGCGTCCGTGTCGATGACCGGACCGATGTCGGTGGCGAGGTCCCAGGGGTCGCCGATGCGAAGCTCGTCCATCGCGCCGGACAGCATCTCCAGCATCCGCCCCTCGACCTCGCGCTGGACATAGAGGATGCGCAACGCGGAACAGCGCTGGCCGGCACTCTGGAACGCGGAGGCGACGATGTCGCTCACCGCCTGCTCGGGCAGTGCGGTGGAATCGACGATCATCGCGTTGAGCCCGCCGGTCTCCGCGATCAAGGGCGCGTCGGGCGCGAGGTGTTCAGCCATCGCACGGTTGATGAGCCGGGCGGTCTCGGTCGAGCCGGTGAAGCAGACGCCATCGATGCGGGGGTCGGCGCAGAGCGCTGCCCCAACCGTAGCGCCGTCGCCCGGCAGAAGCTGCACTACAGCGCGCGGGATGCCGGCCTCGTGCATCAGCGCGACCGCGCGGGCGGCGATCAGCGGCGTTTGCTCCGCCGGCTTGGCGATGACCGCGTTGCCGGCGGCGAGCGCGCCCAGAATCTGGCCGGAGAAGATGGCGAGCGGGAAGTTCCAGGGCGAGATGCAGGCAATCACGCCGCACGGGGCGCGTCGGCCCTCGCGGCGCAGGCGCAGGGCCTCGCTCGCATAGAAGCGCGCGAAGTCGCAACCCTCGCGGACCTCCGCAACGCAGTCCGGCAGGGTCTTGCCGGCCTCGCGTGCGGCGAGCGCGAAGAGTTCCGCCGCGTGCTCCTCGTAGAGATCGGCCACGCCGCGGAGCCGGCGGGCCCGCTCCTCGACGTTCGTCGCGGTCCAGGCTGCCGCTCCGTCCCGGGCCGCCGCGAGGGCTGTTTCGATGTCGGCTGGCGCGGCGTTCGTTACGGAGCCCACGATCTCGTCCGGTCGCGCCGGGTTCTGCACCGGCGCACGCGCGGCGCCGAGGGCGTCACCCGCGATTATCGGCCCGGCCTTCCAGAGCGCAGTACGGAAGGGCGCGCGCCCCGTCTCGATCGCATCGAGGGTGGGGGGATCGGTGAGGTCCCATCCTTTCGCGTTGCGTCGGCCGGAGGCGAAGAGGGCGGGCGGCGCCGCGATGGCCGGGTTCGCGACCGCTTCGCAGAGCTCCTCCAGGGTCGCGACGGGATCGCGCGCGATCTCGTCGGCGGTCACGCTCTCGTCCACGATCTGGTTCACGAAGGAGCTGTTGGCGCCGTTCTCCAGCAGGCGGCGGACGAGATAGGCGAGCAGGTCGTGGTGCGCGCCCACCGGCGCGTAGATGCGGCAGCGCTGCCCGTGGGCCTCGCGCACCGCCTCGTGCAGGGCCTCGCCCATCCCGTGCAGGCGCTGAAACTCGAAGTCCGTCCTATCGCCCGCCATGTGCAGCACCGCCGCCACCGTGTGCGCGTTGTGGGTTGCGAACTGCGGATAGAGGCGGTCCGTCATCCCGAGCAGTTGACGCGCGCACGCCAGATAGCAGATATCGGTGCCGGCCTTGCGGGTGAAGACCGGGAAGCCGGCGAGGCCCTGCACCTGGGCGCGCTTGATCTCGGTATCCCAGTAGGCGCCCTTGACCAGGCGCACCATCATGCGGCGCCCGTGCGCCTCGGCAAGCGCCCCGACCCAATCGATCACGTGCGCAGCCCGCTTGCCGTAGGCCTGCACCACGACGCCGAAGCCGTCCCAGTCCGCCAGCGCGGGGTCGGCGAGCACCGCCTCGATGACATCGAGCGAGAGGTCGAGGCGGTCCGCCTCCTCGGCGTCGACGTTGAGGCCGATGCCGGCGGACTTCGCGAGCAATGCCAGCGCACGCATCCGCGCGACGAGTTCGGTCATCACCCGCTCGCGCTGGGCGAACTCGTAGCGTGGATGCAGCGCCGAGAGCTTGACCGAGACCCCCGGCCGCTCGCGGATGGCGGCGCCCCGGCCGACGTCGGCGAGCGTAGTGATGGAATTCGAATAAGCGAGGTGGTAGCGGCGCGCGTCCGCCTCGGTGCGGGCCGCTTCGCCCAGCATGTCGTAGGAGAAGCTGTAGCCCTGCGCCTCCAGCTCGGCGGCGCGGGCCTTGGCTTCGCCCATGTCGCGCCCGAGCACGAACTGGTGCCCGAGCTCGCGCATCGCCTGGGCGACCGCCGCGCGGATGACCGGCTCGCCGAGCCGCCTGACCGCGCCGTGCAGCGCCCCGGCGAGGCCTTCCTCCGCCTCGCCCAGCACCTTGCCGGTGAGCAGCAGCGCCCAGGTGGATGCATTGACCAGCGGCGAGCTCGATTGCCCGAGGTGCGCCGCCCAGTTGGACGCTGCGATCTTGTCCTCGATCAGCGCGTCGATGGTCTCGGTGTCGGGCACACGCAGCAGCGCCTCGGCGAGGCACATGAGCGCCACGCCCTCGCGCGACGAGAGCCCGTACTCGGCGAGGAAGCCCTGCATGATCGAGGCGCTGCCGCCCGCCCGGACCGTGAGGACCAGATCGGCCGCCCGCGCGGAAATGGCATCGCAGTCGACCGGCGTGAGGTCCGCCGTCTCGACCATCCGGTGCACGGCAGCCGCCTCGTCCTCGAGGATGGCGGCGCGCATCGCCGCCCGAATGTCGCTGAGACGCTGTGATTCCGGGCTAGTGCGGCTCACCGCCGCTGGCCGCCCGCGCTGATCCCGATTGCGGCGAGAATGACCAACCCGGTGGTGAGGTCGCGGTAGAAGGGATCGGCGTTGAGGATGTTGAAGCCGTTACTGATGAGCGCCAGCAGGAAGACGCCGCCGAGGCTGCGCCAGACCGCGCCCGCCCCGCCGTAGATGCTGGTGCCGCCCAGGATCACGGCGGCGATGGCCTGCAACTCCATGCCCTGCCCGGCCGCCGCCTGCCCCAGCGCCACGCGCGATGTCGCGATGACCGAGGCGAGCCCCGCCGCGAAGCCCGCGATGGCGAAGGTGGCGGTCTTCACGCGATCCGTGCGGATGCCGGAGAGCACCGCCGCCTCCTCGTTGCCGCCGACGGCGAAGACCCGGCGCCCGAAGGCGGTCCGGGTCAGCATGAAGGTCAGGATCACGGCGAAAACCGCCATGATCCACACGGCGATGAAGACACCGCCAGCCTTGTCGCGCCCGAGCCAGGTGAAGGTGTCGAGGCGGACGGAGATCAGTCGCCCGTCGGAAATGACGATGGCGACGCCCTTGAAGATCAGACTGGTGGCGATGGTGGCGAGGAAGGAATGCACCCGGAGCGCATTGATCACGACGCCGTTCATGGTGCCGAGAATGAGGCCGATGAAGGGCGCCAGGAAGAGGCCGAGATAGGGGTCCACGTGCAGCGCGATCCAGGCCGCCATGACCGAGCCCATGGAGAAGATCGCCGCCACCGAGAGGTCGAATCCGCCCGCGATGATCACCAGCGTCATCGCCGAGGCCATGATCGCGAGCGGCGCGTTCTGGTTGAGGATGTTGAGCAGGTTACGAGCCGTGAGGAAGTTCTCGGACAGCATGCTCAGCGCGATGACCAGGAACACGATCATGATCAGGACCGCGTAGGTCTGCAGGAAGCGGCCGATATGGAAGCCCTTGACGATCATGCGGCCCCGCGCCGTTGGCTCTGATGCTGGAAGAGCAGCGCGAGAAGGTCGGCTTCGCTGGACTCCTCGGGAACCACTTCTTCGACGATGCGGCCGCCGTCGGTCAGGTAGGCGCGATGGGCGAGACCCAGCACCTCCTCGATCTCGCTGGATATCAGGAGGACGCCGGTTCCGCCCGCCGCGAGCTCGGCGATGGCGAAGTGAATCCGCTCACGGGCGCCCACGTCCACGCCGCGGCTCGGCTCGTCGAGGATCACGATGTCGGGATTCTCCATGAGCCACTTGCCGATCAGCACCTTCTGCTGATTGCCGCCGGAGAAGGTCGCGACGTTGCCGTTGGGGTCGGCCGGGCGCACGCGGAAGTGTTCGATCAGGCTCAGGGCGCGCGAGCGCTCGGCACGGCGTCTCATGACCCCAAGGTGCGCGAAGCGGCGGAGGTGAGGCAAGGTCATGTTGGGGGAGACCCGCATGGTCATGACCAGGCCCTGCTTGCGGCGGTCCTCCGGCGACATCACCATGCCGAGCCCGGCGGAACGCCGGATGGAGCGCTTGCGGTAGGCCTCGCCCCGGAGCCGGACCTCGCCGCCCGTCGCCGGGTCCGCGCCGACGATGGCGCGGGCGATCTCGCTCCTGCCGCTGCCCACGAGGCCGGTGAGGCCCACGATTTCCCCGCGCCCCACCCAGAGGCTCGCACCCTTGGCGCCCTGCTCGCTCTCGAGGTCCTCGACTTCCAGCACCGGCTCCGGCTTCGCGGGGCGAACCCTGGGCGGGAAGGGAGTCTCGCTCTTGCCGCCGCCCAGCATCGCCGCCACCAAGCTCGACCGGGTCTCGCCTGCGGCCGGCGCCGTTTTCACGTGCTTGCCGTCGCGCAGCACGGTGATCCGGTCCGAGACCTCGAGAATGTCGTGGAGAAAATGCGAGACGTAGATGATCGAGCGCCCTTCGTCCCTGAGCGTCCGCATCGCCGAGTGAAGCTGCGTGACTTCGTCCCGCGAGAGCGAGGACGTGGGCTCGTCCATCACGATGATCCGCGCTTCGCGCGCGAGCGCCCGCAGGATCTCGATCTTCTGCTGGTCGGCGATGGGAAGCCGAGAGACGATGGCGTTGGGGTCCAACTGAAAGCCGCTCGCTTCCATCAGGTCTGTCAGGCGCTCCGCCTCGGTCCGGCGCAGCACGCCCCAGCGCTGGTCCTCCAGGCCGAGGAAGACGTTCTCGGCCACGGTCAGCGCGGGCACGAGCTGGAGCTCCTGGTGCATGATCGCGACGCCCTTGGAGAGCGCAGACAGGGGATCCCACGCGCTCGCCCGCTCGCCGAAGACGTCGAGCGTGCCCGCGCTCGCGGCGTAGTAGCCGCCGAACACCTTGCCGAGCGTCGACTTGCCGGCGCCGTTCTCGCCGATCAGCCCGTGGATTTCGCCCGGCAGAATGTCCACCGAGACGTCGCTGAGGACCCAGATGCCGGCGAAGGCGACGCCGATCCCGTTGGCCCGTAGCGCCGGTTCCGCCGGTTCGCTGGTCATCGCCTCCCGCAATCAGGCGCGCGGCCGGGATCCCTCCTCGTCCACGACGAGGTCCGAGGTGATCCGGACGCCATAGTCCCTCCAAGCACCGTCGGGGGAAACGTAACCCCGTCTCACGTCGCGCTGCACCTCCTCGAAGGGGCGGGCCTGGGGATCGCCGTTGCCGCCGCCGCCGCCGGTCCAGGTCTGGACCACCGTGCCGGCCTCGACCGGCCGCGCACGCATCTTGAGCGGCCCTTCGGAGGAGCCGTCGGGGTGGGTGATCTCGACCTTCGGGCCCCGTGCGTCTCTGCCCCCGTTCAGCCCCCAGGCCGGCGTGAGCGAGCGCTCGAACCAGAGGGCGCAGTAGCAGTCCTCCAGCGTCTTGTAGCGGCGCAGGACGCCGCAGCCGCCGCGGTGCCGCCCCGGCCCGCCGGAATCGGGGCGGATGGCGAACTCTTCGAGGCGGACGGGGAACTTCGTCTCCATCACCTCGGCGGGGATGTTGCGGAAGCTGCCGTTCACCAGGTTGATCAGCGCGCTCTCGCCGTCGCCGTCGTTGCGGCCGCCCCAGCCGCCAGCGGTCGCTTCGATGGACATCCACTGGCCCCGCTTCTGATCGACCGAGAAGAAGAGTGATACCATCGAATCCCCGTAGTGGGCGGCGGTCGAGCGCTCGGGGATTGCTTCCGAGAGGCAGGAGATGAAGAGGTCCGCCAGCAAGCCCAGGCCGGTGAAGTACCACTCGCAGGCCGCAGGCTCCTTGGCGTTGAAGAGGCAGTCGTCCGGGATGTGGACGGTCATGGTTTCGAAGGAGCCGCCGGTGATCGCCCGCTCCGGGTTGATCATCGTCTTGTAGGCGAGCCGGAGCAGGGACACGGTCTGGCTCGCGCCGCAATTGACCGAACCGGGGACGATGCCCGCGGAGCCGGCGAGATCGACGATCAGCTCCTCGCCCTTGATCGTGAGCGTCAGCGCGACCTTCACCGGGTCGTCGCCCGCCCCGTCGCTGTCGAGATAACCTTCCCGGTACCAGGTGCCGTCCTCGATCGCCGCAATCGCCTCGCGGTCCATGCGCCTGGCCTGCTCGAAGATGTTCTCGCAGGCGGCCCGGTAGGTCTCGATGCCGATGCGGTCCAGCAACTGGGAGAGCCTGCGCTCGCCGGTGCGAACGGCGGCGATCTGGGCGTCCAGGTCGCCGATGCTCGTGTCCGGCATGCGGGTGTTGAGGCGCAGCAGGTCGAACCACTCGCGGATGGGCTTGCCTTGCGCGACGATGCGGGTCGGCCCGAGGCGCAGCCCTTCCTGGTAGATGTTCGTGGACCCCATGACCGTGCCGGGGTCGATGGCGCCGATGTCGTTCCAGTGCGCGCGCGCGGCACCGAAGCCGATCAGCTCGCCGCCGAAGAAGATGGGGCCGACCACCGACACGTCATGCAGGTGCGAGCCCTGCATGTAGCTGTCGTTCATGATGAAGACATCGCCTGGGGCGATGTCGTCGCCGTAGTAGTCCATCACGTGGTGGACGTTGGCATCGATGGCGCCGATGAAGAGCGGCACACCGCTCGACTGGCCCAGCATGTTGCCGTCGGCGTCCAGCAGCCCGACGGCGCTGTCCCGGCCCTCGTAGATCACCGCCGAGTGGGCGGAGCGCCAGAGCGAGGCGTTCATGTCCTCCGCGCAGGAGACGACGAAGTTGCGCACGATCTCGGTCGTGACGGGGTCAGCGATACTGCGCTGCATCGGATCGTTCATGATCCGGCCTCCTTCGTCATGGAGAGGTGGCCGCCCTCGATCACCGTCGCGTTCCAGCCCGGCGGCACCAGCGTCGTCGCCGTCGACTCCTCGATGATCGCGGGGCCCGCGACGGCGTCGCCGATCTCGAGCCCGTTGCGGTCGAGCACCGGCGTCTTCAGCGGCCGGCCGGCGAAGAAAACATCCCGCTCACGCGTGGGCCGCGCCGGTTCCTGCGCGGGCGGTGCGGAATCGGGCCGCTCCAGCCGGCCGAGCGCGGCCAGGCGGATATTCGCCATCTCGACACGATTCTCCGGGCTCGAATGGCCGTACTGCCGATCGTACGCCTTGTCGAAGCACTGCCGCACGGCCTCCATGTCGATGGGCCCGCTCGGCACCGGGATGGTGAGCACGTATTCCTGCCCGTAATAGCGGAAGTCGATGGCCCGCTCGAAGGCGATGGCGTCCTCGGCGATCCCCTCGGCCAGCAGGTGCCGGCGGCCTTTCTCCTCGAGCCCCGTGAACGCGGCTTCGAGGACCGCAAGCTCCATCAGGTCCCAGAAGCTGTAGAGCGTCTCCTTGTAGTCGCGCCGCACGTCGGTTTGCAGCATGCCCCAGGCGGAGAAGGCGCCGGGATGCACCGGCACGATCACCTCGCGGATCTGCAGCTCCTCGGCCAAGGCTCCCGCCTGCGCCGGGCCCGCGCCGCCGAAGGCAACGAGGGAGAAGTCCCGCGGGTCGATGCCGCGCTGGACGGTAATGGTCCTGATCGCGTCCGCCATCTTGGCGTTCACGACGTCCACGACCCCCTGTGCCATGGCTTCCGCCCCGAGCCCGAAGGTGTCGCCGATCGTCCTGAGTGCCGTGACCGCCGCATCCCGATCCAGCGCCATTTCGCCGCCGGAGAAATTCGCACCGTCGAGGCGGCCCAGCACGAGATTGGCGTCGGAGACCGTGGGTTCGGTCCCGCCCAGCCCGTAGCAGGCCGGCCCCGGCATTGAGCCGGCGGACTGGGGGCCGACGCGCATTGCGCCCGCCTCTTCCCAGGCGATGGAGCCGCCGCCCGCGCCGATGACGTGGATGTCCACCACCGACATCTGCACCGGCAGCCCCTCCAGCTTGGCATGGTTGGAGCCCGACGGCAGCCCGTCGATGATCAGGCTCGCATCGAAGGAGGTGCCGCCCATGTCGATGCAGATGAGGTTGGGGCGCCCGGTCGCGGCGGAGAGCGCCCTGCCGCCGATGGCGCCGCCTACCGGGCCAGAGAGCAGCGTCTGCAACGGAGTCTCGCTGGCGGATTCCGCCGTCATCACCCCGCCGTTGGACTGCATGACGTGCAGGCCCCGGCCTTCGGGCAACCGATCGCTGAGGCCGCCGATCAGTGTTTCCAGGTATCCCCGCACCACCGGGGCGAGGTAGCTGTCCATCACCGTGGTCGAGGTCCGCTCGAACTCCCGCCACTCCGGCGAGACCCGGTGCGAGAGCCCGATGGGAATGTCGGGCAGGCGGGCGCGCAGGTATTCCGCCGCCTCCAGCTCGTGCTTCGGGTTCTTGAAGGAGAAGAGGAAGGCGATGGCGATCGCCTCGAATCCCTCTTGCCTGACGGCCTCGACCAGGCGGTCGAGGTCCGCCCTCTCCAGCGGTGTCGCGACCTCGCCGGTGGCCGCCATCCGCTCGCGCGCCGTGAAGGTGTGCTCCAGCGGCGTGAGCGGCTCGGGCTTGTTCCAGCGGATCGAGAAGATCTCGCCGCGGTCGTTGCCCTGGATCGTGTAAATGTCCCGAAAGTTCTCGGTGGTGAGCAGCGCCACCTTGGCGCCCCGGCGGGTGAGCAGCGCGTTGAGCCCCACCGTCGTGCCGTGGACGAAGAAGTCGATCGCGGCTTCGGTCGGGATCGCCGCCTCGATACCACGGAGCACCGCAAGCGCCGGGTCGCCCGGCGTCGAGAGGACCTTCGCCGCGCCACAGGCGCCGGTCGCACAGTCTTGATAGACGATATCCGTAAACGTGCCGCCGATGTCGGCTGACACCCGGTAGTGTCGGGTCAAGTCGCCACCTCCCGGCGCAAGGGTGCCGCCGGGGTCCGAAGACCCCGGCGGGTAACGTCGGTTACTGCTCCCATTCGCCCCTGAAGTCGGGGTTGGCGTCGAGAATGTCCTTGTCGATCATGGCCTGGAGCGGGCCCGAGACGTCCATGTTGATGGCGTTGCTCACGGGCTTGCCCTCGATGGCGTTGGCGATCTGCTCCATCGCCAGCGCTCCCATGGTCTTGGGGAAGTAGGCGAGGGTTGCATCCCAGCGCCCTTCGCGGATCGCCTCGATCGAGATCGCCGCGGCGCCGCCGCCGATGAGGTAAAGGTCGGCCACGTTGTAGCCCTCGGCCTCCAGCGCGATCTCCGCACCCACCAGATGCTGGTCGGCGTTCGACAGCACCACATGCACGTCCCGCGCCGCCTGCAGCATGTCCTGCATCGCCTTCAGCGAGGTGTCTGGCGAATACCAGCCCTCGCCGGTGCCCACGATCTTGATGTTGGGGTGCTGGGCCAGGACCTTCTCGAAGGTTTCGAGCCGAAGATTGTCGAACGGGAAGGTCTTGAAGCCGATGATGATGATGACGTTGCAGGGATCCTTGTCCGCGCAATAGGCCGCCGCGGCCTCGGCCTGCCAGGTGGCGCCGTCGACGGGCGGCGATGCGACGGTCGACGTAATGCCGGGCACCTGTGGCTCCAGGGTGGTGAGGTCCGGCCCGATCGGGAAGAGCACGGTCGCAATCGGCACGCCGGCCTCGATCACCTGCTCGAACGCGCCGGAGATGCCGACGGGGTCGTTGGGCGCCACGATCATGCCCTCGAAGCGGCCGCTGGCGAGCACGTCCTCGATCTGGCTGTACTGGTGAATGGCGTCGAACTTGCCGTCATAGATCTCGGCCTCGTAACCGAGCTTGATGGCCATTTCCTCGACACCTTCGTACGTGGCCTGGTTGAAGCCGTTCTGCGAAGAGGCGGCGAAGAAGGCGACCTTCTTCGATTGCGCCATTGCCGGCGAGGCAAGGGCGAGTGCCAGGGCCGCAGCCGCCAACACCAGTGTGATGGAACGCGTCATGTCATGCTCTCCCTAGGCTATCTTGACTTCGATGGAGTTTATCATTATGCAAACATTATGCAAACCCCATAACAAACACGTGGCCTCCTGAACGGTAGAGCATGGCAGCAGACACCAAGGCACGTCCCCGAAAGCGCGGGCGCCGCGGCGCGCTGCAGGTGTACGACGTGTTGCGTGAGGAAATCCTCTGGGTGCGGATAGCGCCAGGCTCCGCCCTGGACGAGCGTGACCTCGCCGCCCGCTTCGAGGTCTCGCGCACGCCCGTCCGGGAGGCCCTGCTTCTGCTTGCAGGCGAACGGCTGGTCCAGTTCCTGCCCAACCGGACCAGCATCGTGGCCCACTTCTCGCTCGACAACGCAGGCGACTACCTGGACACCGCCCTGATCATCTCCCGGGCCGTGGCACGGGCGGCGGCGCTCTCCGGCCGGGCCGAAGCGGCGCCCTTGAACGAACTCGTGCAGCGCTTCGTCCAGGCCGTGGACGACGATGACTGGGAGGCTTCGCTGAAGAGCGAGCTGGAGGCGCTGCGCCACCTGGCGGGGCTTTCCCGCAACATCTTCCTCAACAAGCTCTTCGATCAGGTGATCGATGCCGGCATGCGCATGCGGGTGTTGCACTACTATCCCAATGCCGGCGCGGAGGAACGCCGCGCCTCGGCCGGGCGCCTGGAGGCGCTGGCGGCGGCGGTCCTCGCCGGCGACGCCGCCGCCAGCGATCGCGCGATCGAGCGCATGATCCTGGCCGATTCCGCGATCATCGTCCGCTCGCTCGAGCCCCGCTTCGGCGGGGAGATGCAGCTCGAGCGCTTCGGCGCAGGGCTCAGCGCGCTATGACGCAGCGCGCAGGGCGCCGCGACCGCGCGGCAGCGTTGATCCGGGGTGCGGGACTGGATGCCGCCGCCTTCGTGCCGGGGCCGGGCTTTCAATACCTCACCGGCCTCGACTTTCCCCTGATGGAGCGGCCGACGCTGCTCTTCGTCACGGCCGACGCCGGGGTCCTCGCCATCATGCCGGAGCTTGAGCGTCTCAAGTGGTCGAGTACCTTCCCCGACGCCAAGACCTTCTACTGGCAGGACAGCGACGGCTTCGAGGCCGCCTTCGCGGCGGCGATGCGAGCGCTTGGAGCCGCGGCCCTCGGCGTCGAAGGCGGGCGGATGCGCATGTTCGAATACGATGCGCTGCGCCGCCACATGGGCAACGGCGAAGTGCGAAACGCCGACGCGGCCCTGCAGCCGCTCCGCATCGCCAAGGACGAGGGCGAGATCGCCAGCCTCTCCCGCGCCATCGAGATCAGCCAGCTGGCGCTGGGCGAGACCCTCGACGAGGTCCGGGCCGGCGATAGCGAGCGGGCCATCGCGGCGCTGCTGAAGACCCGGATGCTCGCCCATGGCTCGGACGGGTTCGGCTTCGAGCCCATCGTGCTGGCGGGCGCCAAGGCGGCAAACCCGCACGGCACGCCGGACGACACGCCGCTCAGGCCCGGCGACGCGCTGTTGATCGATTTTGGGGCGAAGATCGAGGGCTTCAGCGCCGACATCACACGCACCTTCTTCTGCGAGCATGTCGACGACCGCCACGCGGAGATCTACGAGACCGTGCGTGCGGCGAACGCGCTCGGGCGCCGCATGGCCGGGCCCGGAGTCACGGCGGACGAGCTCGACAGGGCGGTGACCGACGTGCTCCGCGCCTCGCCCTTCGCCGAGATGATCGTGCACAAGACCGGCCACGGCCTCGGGCTCGACGTGCACGAGGCGCCGCAGGTCATGGTCGGCAACCACCGCAGGCTGGAGCCCGGCTTCGTCATCACCATCGAGCCCGGCCTCTACGGCGCGGGCGATGTCGGCGTCCGCATCGAAGACGACGTGACCATCACCGAGGATGGCGCGCGTTCGCTCACGTCATTCCCGCGCGAGCTACGCCTGATCGCTTAGCCCGGCCCGCCCGCCGGGCCCCCTAATCCTTCGGATCATTGTCCGGTGCATAGCGCGCCGCCCGGCGCGTGGGTTCGGTGCCGCATCGCTCTCGCGCGGGATGCCTTCCGGAGGCGATATCTATGCCAAAAAAGAATACATCAGTGCGCTGTTAGTTATATCGTTTCTGATATATCGTTGAGGCTCTGTAAGACGCCGCGCCCGGTAAGGCAGGGGAGTGCGGCCGGCCACGACATGGATTTGACAGGTTAGTCCCTAAACGAAGACCGCAGGCAATGCGAGCAGTACGTGCCGCTCTTGGGTCGCTCCGGTCAGGGAGCGCGAACAGCCGGGATCATCTGTCGGGATACGGAGCCCCCGTGGGCACGTATTGCGGAGAATTTCCTGTTGGCCAATTCGTGCAGCGCCCGCGCCGAAGCAAGGGAGCGGGGGGCGAACCGTTACAAGGCATCCACCAGCCAGGCGGAAAGAGACGTTCTCCCGCTACACGCGTCTCCGCACTCTTCACCCAGGTTCACACCAAGCGACTGACCAATTCGGGAGCGTCGCCTCAATGACGTTAATAGCTCGCGCCTGCCGCGTGGCTCTTGTGATGCTTGTGGCAGTTATTGTCCTGCAGACAGGCGGCGCGTTGTCTGCCTCGGAACTTGAGCCCACCAATGTCCGCGTCACGCCGGGAGATGGAATGCTGGGTGTGACTTGGGAGCCACCGGCCGAACAAGATATGACGGTCGTCAAGTACGTCGTAAACTATACCATTCCGCGTCTGTACGGGCACAATCAAGGACTCAAGTTTTGCGGATGGAACTACGCAGGTGCGACATGGACCGACGTGGCAAGCACGCAGACATCCTACACGATTACTGGTCTTCAGAACGGACAGGAGTATTGTGTCCGTGTGGGCGCCAGATTCGCGAGAACATCAGGCTATTCTTCAGAAATTCTTGCAACGCCAAGTTCAGGGGAACAGCCCCTGCTCGTTAGTGCCAACGTCGTTGGCGCCACCCTCCGTCTCACGTTTGATGAATTGTTGGATGCGAATTCTGTACCGTCCACCAGTGTCTTTACCGTCGTCGCCGGGGGAAGCGCCGTAGCGGTTTCCGGTGTGAACATCCACGGGACCGAGGTCACGCTGACGCTGTCGAGCGCTACGTCCGCAAGCGATACCGTCACGCTCAGCTATGCGGTACCGACCGGCGCCACGGCCCAGCCCCTGCAGGACTGGTTGGGCAACCAAGCGCCGGCTCTGAGCAACCAAGTCGTCGTGAATACCGGAACGGCATCGTCAGATGCGACGTTGAGTGCGCTGACCGTGTCCGGAGCGACGCTGACGCCGGCATTCTCATCCGCCACCGAGCAGTACCGCGCTGTCGTGCCCTATTCCGTGACGGCGGCGACTGTCACCCCGACGCCGAGCGATTCCGGTGCCACAGTCGCTTTCTCGCCCTCTGTAGACGCCGATACCAATGCGTCCGGCCATCAGGTCCCTCTCGGCGCCGGACAAAACACCCTGGACATCGTCGTCACGGCGGAGAACACCATCGATCGCAAGACGTATACGTTGTCTCTGACGCGCTCCCTGGCACCGCCCGAGGCCCCTGCCTCGAATTACCTGTCCAGCCGAAACGATGGCGAACTCAGTATCCGGTGGTGGCCACCGGCACGGGACGGTGGATCGCCTGTTGTCGGCTACAAGGTGCAGTGGACGTCGGATCCGAACTCCTGGGAGTCGTCCGACCAGGCGATCGTCACGGAGATGGTTCCAATCGGTATCACTTCTCGGTGGGCGTACAAGATTACAGGCTTGCAGAACGGTACCGAGTACCGGATGAGGGTTATTGCTTACAATTTGTTGGGAGACAGTGAGCCCACGAATGAAATCACGGGGACACCGATTTCGCTCGATTCTTACCTTCTTAGCTTTATAGAAGATCAGATCGTTGCCGTGTACGGCAATTCATCGCCTTGGCTACGTACTTCCTGGGAGCACATGAAGCGGAATGGAAAGGTATTCAACATTGTCGAGTCATCCCCCGGATCGGCGGCCGTGCAATCTTCGTGCAGCATACGAGCGGACGGACTGCGCACATGCCGCGTGACCGGTGCGGTGATTCAAGAGAGCATAGTTGATTTGGGGGCCGCACAATTATCGAAAATCCTGATTCACGAAATGGCGCACTACTACGACAAGAATAGCGACTTATCTGGCGACATTGCTGCCTTGTCCGCTTTTCGCCTGTATCTCGAGAGCTTGCCGGTCAACGCCGGCAATAACTGCCGAATATCGGAGCTTTATGCCGACGTATTTCTTCTGTCCGTCTTACCGGATGCCGTTGCTGGATATTGGGATGCCTGCACCGGCTGGAATTCGACAACAACCGCAGAAGCCGTCGCGGTTATGCGCAGCGCAGTTTCGGGCACGATGCCCGCATGGTTCTCCACGACCTATGGCGCTATTGCAGATGGCCCGGACCTGGAAAAGCTTTGGGCTGACGTGAAGAGTATGGAGGGCATCTCTGACAGAAGCATTGTTGTGTATCAACTCAGGAACTCGTTCGGCGGGTACTGCAGCAATTCAAAGGCGGCGGAATCGGCGTTCGAAGACGGCGTTGCGCGCAATCCGTGGCGTGACGGCGGCTGTGTGCCAGATGCGCCAGGGAGCGTTGCGGCCAACGCTGCAGGGAGCGGAAAGCTCGCGGTCTCCTGGAGCGCCCCGGCCAGCGATGGCGGCTCCCCCATTGAAGGCTACAGGATCCAGTGGAAATCGGGTTCGCAGCAATACGACACCTCGCGGCAGGCCGTGGTCGTCGACGTCGCCGAGAGGAATGCCCATACGATTGCCGGGCTGACGAACGGTACGGAGCACTCGGTTCGAATCCTACCGTACAACCAGAACGGGGACGGCGCCTCGACGGAAGTCGCGGCGACGCCATCGGCGACGGATACAGCGGCTCCTGAATTGCTCCGGGCCACCGTCGATAGCGCTGCTCTCGTGATGACATGGAACGAGGCGCTGGATACGGCGTCCGTACCCGCAGCCGAAACGTTCTCGGTAACGGTCGCCAGCAACGATCGTGCCGTGGACGACGTGGTCATAACCGGAAGCGCGGTCGAACTTACGCTGGCTTCGCCGGTCGTGGCAGGCGAGGTCGTGTCCGTGAGCTATGCGGTTCCCACTGCTCCCGGCGGGGCGCCAATCCGCGATTCGTCACTAAACACCGCTGCGTCGTTCACCGATACCTCCGTACGAAACTCAACCGCCCCCGTGTCGTCGGACACGAGCATCAAGAGGGTCTTGTTCGGTCGTAGTCCCAATTCGGGCGTGACGGGCACCAGAATGCTAAGCTCGGGGAACTATGAAGCGACATTGTCCGTTTCTTGGGCGACCAGTTTGGTGCACTTGGCCGTTGAGCCAAGCAATTCAGATGCAACCGTCACGATTTCGCCTTCCATGCCTGCGGTTGGAGCGGACAATCTCCTTGGCTCTTACTGCGGCCAACCGGGTCACGACTGTCGAATCTACGAGTTCGAGCCATCGGTTGGTGAGAACGTCATAACCGTCTCGGTAACGGCAGAGGATGGAATCACGCAAGACAGTTTTACGGCGACTCTGGTGCGCCAACCGCGGCCGGTCACGGTCGAGTTCGCAAAGGCGGTCTATGCCGTGACAGAAGGGGGCACGGCATCGGTCACGGTTCGCTTGAACCATGATCCTGAGCGCACGGTCACCATCCCCATAATTGCAACGCCTCTGGGTGGCGCATCCCCGCTGGAATACACATCCTCCAGCAGCGTAACGTTCACAAGTGGCGGTCCGCTGTCGCAAACCGTGACGGTCACGGCGTCTGCGGACAGCGAGGCGGAGCAGGGAGAACACATCGTTCTCGGCCTCGGCAGACTGCCTGACGGCGTGGAATCAGGCACTGTAACGACCGCGTCCGTCACGCTTCAGGATGAAGATTCGACGCCGCCAGAGCTCGAAAGCGTCTCTGTCTCCGGATCGGCGCTCGCCTTGATCTACGACGAAGCGTTGGACACGGGCTCGATCCCGCCCACAAGCGCATATGCGGTCAGAGTGGCGGGTGCAACGCGCTCCGTCACGGCCGCATCGCTATCGGGCGCCACGGTGGAGTTGCAATTGAGCGCAGCGGTAGCGGCAAGCGAACCGGTCTACGTCTCGTACACGGTGCCCACGACGAGCGGAGAATCAAGGATCCGCGATACGGCGAACAACGATGCTGCAGGTTTCACGAACCGCTCGGTACCGAACCATGCCATTGGTGCCGTTTGCGATCGCACCCGCGAGGTGCGTGATGCGATTGCGGAAAGGTTCATGAAGGATTGTTCAGAGATTACGGTCGGCGAGCTGGCAATGATCGTACGGCTTGAGATAGTGCGCGGAATGAGCGCACTGAGAACCGACGATTTGTCCGGCCTCACGGGGCTGAGAACGCTCGGCATGTCTTTGCATCGAAATTGGACGACCATACCCAGGAATAGTTTCTACGGTCTTTCCAAGTTGGAAACGTTGTTGCTGAGTTCAAACAAGCTAACGGTGCTGGAAGCAGGCGCATTTTCTGGACCGAACTCCCTCCGGAACCTTAATTTGAGCGACAATCGGCTGAGCAGCTTGCCGGACGGGATATTTTCTGGGCTGTCATCGCTTGAGTACCTCAATTTAAGTGGAAACAATATCGATCCTCTGCCCGTTGACATCGGACTCGAAGCGGCGGGGAACGGTGCATTCAAGGCCACGGCGCACAGCGGCGCGCCCTTCCGCATCGAGCTGCCGATCGTCGTCACCAATGGGCAGCTCAGCGACGGCTCCAGCACCGTCGTCATCCCCGCAGGCAGCACGGAAAGCGCCCCGGTCGCCGTCGCCCGCCTGGCGGACACGACGGGGGCAGTGACCGTCGACATCGGCACCCTTCCCTCCCTGCCCTCGTCGTCGCACTCGGGCTATTCACTCGTGAAATCCGGAAGCCTGCCTTTGGAAATCACGACGGATGCCGTCATAGGGACGTCCGAGATATCCATTGCGCCCGCTTCGAGCCCGGTGACGGAGGGTGAGGCCGCCGCCTTCACGCTAACGCGCTCGGGCGACACGGCGGCTGCGCTGACCGTGGACGTGGGCGTGAGCGAGACCGGCGCGACGGTGGCGGGCACCGCGCCTGCGACCGCGACCTTCGCCGCCGGCTCGGGCACGACGGAACTGAGCGTCGCGACCGAGGACGACACGGTCGTCGAGGCGGCGAGCACGATCACGGCGACGGTCACAGCCGGGACCGGCTACACCGTGGATGCGAGCGCCTCGTCCGCCGAGGTGGCGGTGAACGACAACGACGAGGCGACCTTCACCGTCTCGGCAAGCCCGGCGCAGATCGAGGAGGGCGAGGCCTCGACGCTGACGGTGGCGATTGCGAACGGCGTGACCTTCGCGGCGGACCAGACGATTGCGCTGGACTTCGCGGCGAGCACCGCAGCGGCGGCCGACTACGCGGTTGCCGACTCTGGCGGGCAGGCGCTCGCTTCTCCCTACGCGCTCACGCTCGCGGCGGGTGCGAGCACGGTGACGGCCACGGTAACGGCCACCGACGCCGCCGAGCAGGAGCCGGCGGAGACCATCGAGGCGGCAGCCTCCCATGAGGGAAGCGCAATCGGCTCTGCTTCGATCGAGGTGGCGGCGAGCGACGGGCTCACGGCGCGCTTCGAGAACATTCCGGAGAGACACGACGGCTCGGCCGCCTTCTCGTTCGAGCTGCATTTCAGCGAGGAGTTCCGAATTGGCTATCAGAAGCTGCGCGACCGGGCATTCGAGGTCAGCGGCGGGACGGTGACGCGGGCGCAGCGTCTGGAGAAGGGCTCCAACATCGGCTGGCGCATCACGCTCGAGCCGGACTCGGACGGCGACATCGCCGTCACGCTGCCCGCGCGGGCCTGCGGTGAACGAGGCGCGGTGTGTACGAGGGAAGGCCGAACACTTTCGGAGGCGGTCTCGGCCACCGTGCCGGGCCCGGCGCTCCCCGAGATATCCATTGCGCCCGCTTCGAGCCCGGTGACGGAGGGTGAGCCCGCCGCCTTCACCTTGACACGCTCGGGCGACACGGCGGCTGCGCTGACGGTGGATGTGAGCATGAGCGACACCGGCGCGACGGTGGCGGGCACCGCGCCAACGAGGGCGACCTTCGACGCCGATTCGGCAACGGCGGAGTTGAGCGTCGCAACCGAGGACGACACGGTCGTCGAGGCGGCGAGCACGATCACCGCGACGGTCGCGGCCGGGACAGGCTACGACGTCGATGCCGATGCATCGTCCGCCGAGGTGGCGGTGAACGACAACGACGAGGCGACATTCACCGTCTCCGCAAGCCCGGCGCAGATCGAGGAGGGCGCGGCCTCGACGCTGACGGTGGCGATTGCGAATGGCGTGACCTTCGCGGCGGACCAGACCATCGCGCTCGACTTCGCGGCGAGCACCGCAGCGGCGGCCGACTACGCGCTTGCCGACGACAGCGGGCAGGCGCTCGCCTCTCCCTACGCGCTCACGCTTGCAGCGGGCGCGAGCACGGTGACGGCCACGGTGACCGCCACCGACGACAGCGAGCAGGAGCCGGCGGAGACGATCGAGGTGGCGGCCTCGCTCGACGGATCGCCGATCGGCACTGCTTCGATCGAAGTGGCGGCGAGCGATGCGCTCACGGCCCGTTTCGAGAGCGTCCCGGAGAGCCACGACGGCTCCACCGCGTTCTCGTTCGAGTTGCACTTCAGCGAGGAGTTCCATATCGGCCGCACGAAGCTGCAGGACAGGGCACTCAACGCAAGCGGCGGGACGGTGACGCGGGCGCGCCGTCTGGAGAGGGGCGCGAATATCGGTTGGGAGATCACGATCGAGCCGGACTCGGACGGCGACATCGTCATCACGCTGCCCGTTCGGGCCTGCGGCGAATCAGGCGCGGTGTGCACGGACGATGACCGGACTCTTTCGGAGGTCGTGTCGGCCACGGTGCCGGGTCCCGCGTTGGGGCTCCCCACCATATCCATCGAGCCGGGTTCGAGCCCGGTGACGGAGGGGACGGCCGCTGCCTTTACGTTGACGCGCACCGGCGCTACGGCGACTGAGCTGACGGTTGAGGTGAGCGTGAGTGAGACCGGCGCGATGGTGTCCGGCACGGCACCGGAGACGGCGACCTTCGCCGCCGGATCGGCCACGGCTGAGCTCAGCGTCGCGACGAAGGACGACGAGGTCGTGGAGGACGCGAGCACGATCACTGCGACGGTCGCGACCGGGAGCGGTTACAGCGTGGATGCAACCGCGTCGTCGGCCGATGTCTTGGTGGAGGACGACGATGCGTCGCCGGTCGTGACGACGGTCTCGCCGGTCGAGGTTGCGGAGAACGAGAGTGTAGTCGCAACGCTGACGGCAACGGACGAGGACATGGCGGAGGCGAGTTTCGTTTGGGCGATTCCGTTGGGGAGCATGGGCGGAACGGATGCCGCCAGCTTCACCTTGACGACGGCAGGCGTACTCTCCTTCACGGCAGCGAAGGACTACGAGGCGCCGGACGATGCGGATCAGGACGGCGATTACGAAGTCACGGTGCGCGTCGTGGACGGATACAATTGGACGGACAAGGCCCTCATCGTCCGCCTCACAGACGTGGACGAGATCGCGCCGGAACTGTCGAGCGCGAGCGTGGATGGCGACCTGCTTACGCTGTCCTTCAGCGAGGCGCTGGACGAGAGCGCCCCGCCGGCCTTGAGCGCGTTCTCCGCCACGGTGGACGGTGCGGGACGGCACGTCTCGAACATTGCCATGAGCGGCAGCGCGGTGACGCTGACGCTAGCTTCGGCCGTTATCGCCGTGGAGACGGTGACGGTCGGGTACGCAGCCCCGACGGGCGCGAATGCGAACCCGCTCCGCGACCTGGCAGGCAATCCTGCTGCGGACTTCTCGGGCCAGGCCGTGACCAACGACACGCCGGCCAATGAGGCGCCAGAGGGCCTGCCGACGATATCGGGTGTGGCGCAGGAGGGCGAGACGCTGACAGCTTCGGCCTCCGAGGTATCGGATGCCGACGGGCTCACGAATGCGGTCTTCGCCTGGCAGTGGATCGCGAACGACGGCACGGTGGATGCCGACATCGCGGACGCGACCGGATCCACCTACACGCTGACGTCTGCGGACGCGGGCAAGACGGTGAAAGTACGCCTCACCTTCACCGACGACCGTGGCACGGAGGAGTCGCTGGTCAGCGCCGCGACGGCGGCGGTTGCGGCGGCGCCTTCCGAAGTCTCGATCGCGGCGGCGACGAGCACCGTGACGGAGGGGACTTCAGCCTCGTTCACGCTGACGCGCTCGGGCGACACAACGGATGCGCTCACGGTCGCTGTAAGCGTGAGCGAGGCGGGCGATGTGCTCTCGGGCACGCCGGCCTCGACGGTGACGTTCGTGGCGGGCTCGGGTACGGCGACGCTCGGCGTGGCGACTGAAGACGACGGGGTGGCGGAAGCGGACGGGCGGTTGACGGTGTCACTCGTGGCGGGATCCGGCTACATCGTGGACACCGATGCGGCCTCCGCCAGTATCGCGGTGTTCGACAACGACGAGGCCGCAGCGACGGCAGCGGTCGAGACGCTATGGACCTCGACGCTGACGGTGCACAATTTCCGCGGCATCATCATCGGCCGCCACGATGGTCTGGGCGGCTCTCTCTCGCCCGACGGCTGGACCGAAGACGGGGTTCGCTACAGCGCCGGCGATCTCTATTTCTACCCCGGTAGTTCGGAGCTGGCGTTCGCGACAGCTTCTGCTCCCCCCGAGCCCGGGCAATTGACGCTGCACCTCGACGATCTGCAATTGCGGTTGGACGATGTCGAGGGGCTGAACTTTTTCGTCTGGGCGGTCGAAGATCCCGGCTGGCAGGACGGGCAGGAGGTTGCCGTCAAGCTCACACGCGAGGACCCGGACAGTGCGGCGGCGACGCCGCCCGGGATCGCGGTTGCCGATGCGCGGGTCCAGGAGGCCGATGGTGCGGTGCTGTCCTTCCCGGTGACGCTGGATTCGGCCCAGTCCGCTGCTGTTTCAGTACGCTATGCGACATCCAATGGCACGGCCGTGGCGGGCGCGGACTACGAGGCGTCGTCGGGTGCGCTGCGCTTCGAGGCGGGCCAGACGCGGAAGACGGTCAGGGTGCCGGTTCTGAACGACACTCACGACGAGGGCTCGGAGACGCTGACGCTCACGCTGTCGCGCCCCTTTGGCGCGCAGCTCACCGATGCCCAAGCCACGGGCACCATCGTCAACACCGGGCCAATTCCGCAGGCCTGGCTCGCACGCTTCGGCAGGACCGCCGCAGAGCATGTGCTCGAAGGCGTGGAGGAGAGATTGACCGCAACGCGCGAAGAGGGGACGCGGATCGCAATCGCCGGGCAGGTGATTGGCAGCGAAGCGTCGCACGGCATCGACGGCGTTGACCCCACCACCGGTGGGACAGAGATGGGCGAGGCTCTGGGTGTGTTGTTGGAGGGCATGGCGAGCGGCAGCGGCGACAACACGACGAGTGGCTCGCTGGACGAGGCGTACCCTTGGAATGACGCATCGTCGGGCGGAGACGACACACTCTCGCGCGGCATGACGGGCAGGGAGGTGCTGGCGGGGACATCGTTGCAGTTCGGTTCGGAGACGTCAGGGGGAGGTCTCGCGTCACTCTGGGGCCGGGGCGCCTACACGAGCTTCTCGGGACAGGAGGGCGGCATGGCCATCGAGGGCGACGTCTCGACGGCGACGCTCGGCGCGGACTACGCGTCCGGCGGCTGGATCGCCGGTCTGGCCCTTTCGCAGAGCAGCGGCGCGGGAAGCTGGCGCGACGGCGATGCGGGCGGCGCCATCGAGTCCGATGTGACGGGCCTTTATCCCTACGCGGCCTATGGCATCGGCGGGCGCTTCTCCCTTTGGGGGACGGTGGGTTACGGCAGCGGCACCCTGACGGTATCGCCCGAAGGCCATGAGCCGCTCGAAGCCGGGCTTGCGCTGAGGATGGCGGCTGCCGGGGCGCGCGGAGCACTCCTTTCGTCGGAGCAGGGTGACGGGTTCGACCTGGCCGTGAAGACGGATGCACTCGGCGTGCAGACCAGCTCGGAGGAGGCCGAGGGTTCGGGCGGTCGCCTCGAGGCCGCGACTGCCGACGTGACGCGCCTGCGCCTCACCCTGGAAGGGTCCTGGGAGGTGAGCCTCGGGACCGACTCCTCGTTGCGGCCGACCTTCGAGGTCGGCCTGCGCCACGATGGTGGCGACGCCGAGACGGGTTTCGGACTCGAGTTCGGCGGCGGACTGGCCCTCACCGATCCGGTGCTGGGGTTGTCGGCGGAGATCCGCGGGCACGGGTTGCTCACGCACGAGGAGAGCACGTTCCGGGACCATGGCGTGTCGGGATCGCTGCGCTACGACCCGCAACCCTATTCGGACCTCGGGTTGTCGTTGATCGTGTCGCCGTCCTGGGGCGCGGGGCAGCGCGGTGTCGAGAGCATGTGGGAGACCGCTCCAGGTGCCGGTGCGGCCCTCGGGAGCTTCGACAATTTCGGCGGAGCCGACAGCCCGGACGGTCGTTTGGATGCCGAGATCGGGTACGGAGTGCCGGCTCTTGGCGGCCGGGCTACAGGGACGCCGTGGGCCCGTGTCGGGCTCGCGGAAGAGGCGGGAGACTACCGGTTCGGCTACCGCCTGAGTATCAACCGGACCGAATTCGGAATCGAGTACGGGCAATCCGAGTACGACCGCGATTATCGACTTGGTTACGGGTTCGGATTTGTCGAAGGCGGCCGCCTCGCATTCCACCTTGGCGCGGAGTTAGCACGCAGGGTGAGCGCCAACGATAACGACGCCGACGACCAGGCCGCGATACGGGCGACTCTGCGCTGGTGATTTCGGGCGCAGGCTGGCTGTCCCTTGATCGGCACCGAGGATTGCCGCTCGGCGCGCGCGTCAGGGTGGCGCCATGCGATGCGAGAGCACTCCGCCCGTAATCAACATCGTCGCCCCCGCCTGTCCCGGGTAATCCCGGCGAATCCCGCAAGAATTTTTGTCTTTTCGGACGTGGGGCGCGGAACCGGATCGCGAATAGGGTGAGGGATGCGGACGATCAGTCTTCGCTCCGCCGGCGCTTGAGCCGCTCGGCGCCGGCGCGGAGGCGGGCCTGTGCCTCGTCTCCGCTCCAGATCTCGACCTGGCGGGCGATGCGGGCGGGCATCTGCTCCCGCAGGTCGGCGCAGAGCTTGCCGAGCCGCATGCGCTTCGATTCCTGGAACGCCTCCGGCGCGAGGTCGCGCAGGAAGAGCAGGCGCTCCCACGCCATTCCTTCGATGTCCTCCTTGGGTCCGGTTTCGTGAACGAGGCCCAGGGCGCGGCTTTCCTCGGCGCGGACGAGCTTGCCGGTGTAGATCAGATCGGAGGCCACGAAGTCTCCGGCGACGAAGCGCAGCAGTTGATCGCCGTAATAGGGGTTGGGCACGCCGAGCAGGATTTCGGGCTTGCCAATCAGCACCCGGCCGGCGGCGGCGTAGCGGTAATCGCAGGCGAGGTAGATGGCCATGCCGCCGCCGATGGCGTGGCCCTTGATGGCGCCGACGATGGGGAGCGGCGCTTCCAGCATGGCCAGGATGAGCCCCGCCAGCGCGTGAAACATCTCCCCGATCTCGGCGCGGGAGCACGCGAGCGCCCAGTCCAGGTCCAGGCCGTTGCAGAAGAACTTTTCGCCGCCGCAGAGCATGGCGCCGCGGGCCTCGCGGTTGGCGTCTTCGACCGCGTGCGCGAGGTCCTGGATGACCGCCGTCGTCAGCGCGTTGGCGGTGCCGTTGCTCAGGCGGATGCGCCGGCAATCGTCGACCTGCTCGCACAGAATGTTGGCCACGACCCTCTCCTTGCGCGTGCCGCTCAGCCCCGGCGCGGGCGGAAGCGCGGCAGCGTGAGCGTCTCAGTCACGCTGTCGAACACCACCTCCACGGGAAGCCCGACCCGGAGCTTGTTCGCCGGGCACTCGACGATGTCCGCGGTGAGCCGCACGCCCTCCGCAAGCTCGATCTGCGCCACGGCGTAAGGGATATCGGCCTTGAACGCCGGGAACCAGTCCTGGTGGACCACGGTCCAGGTGGAGACCGTGCCGTGACCCTGCGCCGCCTCCCAACCGATCCGCGCGGAAAAGCAGGTCGGGCACACCGGGCCGGGCGGCCAGTGCCACGTCGCACAGTCGCCGCAGCGGGGCAGGCGCAACACGCCCTCGTGCGCGCTCTCCCAGAAGCGCGCGTTGTCCGGGTTGATCCGTGGCGTGGGCTTCTCGTAGGCGCTCATCGGCAGGCCCCGATCCCGTCAGTTCCGCAGGATGACGGAATCGCCCCAGGCCGTCGCCCATTGCAAGGCGCGGACGTCGGCGATCTGGCGCGGCCCGGCCTCGCCCCGGAGCTGCCCCACCATCTCGCAGAGCGAGTTCCAGCCGGCGACGTGGGCCTCGGAGAGCAGGCCGCCGGAGGTGTTGACCGGCAACGCGCCGCCGGGACCGATGCGGCCTCCCTGCACGAAGGCCGCAGCCTCACCCGGCGCACAGAACCCGAAGCGCTCCAGCACGAAGAGCACCAGCGGCGAGAAGGCGTCGTAGGTGTAGAGGCTCTGGATTGCCTCGCGCGGGATGCCGGCCGAGCGGTAAACCGCGAGGTCGCGCGCCGCCGGTCGTTCCGGGCGCACCCCGCTCTGCTGATTGATGCCCAAGCCAGGCGGGGCGAAGATGAACTCGTTGCGGCCCGCCGCCATGCCCTGCATCCCGGCGACGTAGACGGGGCGCTGGGCAAGATCGCGGGCGCGCTCGGCCGTCGTCACCAGCACCACGGCCGCACCGTCGCTCACGATGCAGCAGTCGAAGAGCCTGAGCGGGTCCACAACCATGCGCGAGGCCTGGTGGTCGGCGACGCTCATGGGCTTCCGCATCACCGCCTTCGGGTTGAGGCGCGCGTGGGAGCGGAGCGCCACCGGCACCGCGGCCAGCTCGGCGCCCGTCGTACCGTAGAGCGCCATGTAACGCTGCATGGCGAGTGCGGCGCCGCCCGCCGGCGCGGTCAGCCCGTAGTGCGGCGTCTCCGCGTGGGTGCCGCCGGTCTCGCGGTAGCCTTCGAAGTCGTGCGGCCCACCCAGGATGTCGCGCTCGCGGGTGAAGCTCAGCACGTTCACGCAGGCGACAACCTTCGCCATGCCGCAGGCCACTGCCATTGCCGCGATCTGCAGACTGCCGGTGACGAAGCGGCCGTGGGTCCAGGCCTGGTTGACGAAATCGATCTCCAGGCCGAAGGCCTGGGCGACCTGGTCGTAATCGACGCCGAGCGGCCAGCCGATGTGGATGGAGAGGCCGTCGATGTCGCCCCGCTCAAGGCCTGCGTCCGCGAGCGCCGCCTTGAAGGCCTGTGCCGCGAGCGCGAGCTGGCTCTCGGGCAGGTGCCGGCCGAACCTGCTGGCGCCGATGCCGACGATCGCCGCCTTGTCGCGCAGCGCCTCCGACATCACGCCGGGTCCGTTTCGAAGAACTCGACGAGGCGGGCCTTCTGCAGCTTGCCGGTGGTGGTGAGCGGCAGCGCGCCGGCGCCGACGAAGCGGTACTCCCGCGGCACCTTGTACGCAGCCAGGTGCGCGGTGCAATGCGCGGTCAGCGCATCGGCTGTCGGCTGGGCGTCGTCGCGCGGCACGATGACCGCGGCGACCCGCTGGTCGCGCTCCGGGTCCGGCAGGCCGATCACGTAGGCAAGCTCGATCTCCGGCACCTCGGTCAGCACCGCCTCCACCTCCGCCGGGGAGACGTTGATGCCGCCGGTCTTGATCATCTCCTTGAGCCGCCCGCGGAAGTGCAGGAAGCCGTCCTCGTCCAGCATCCCGAGGTCGCCGGTGCGGAAGTAGCCCTCGTGAAGGCTCCGCTCATCCAGCGCCGGGTCCTTGTAGTAGCCGCAGGTGACGTAGCCCTTGACCAGGATCTCCCCGACGGAGCCCGTGGGCAGCGGCGCAAGGCTCTCGGGATCGGCGATCACGATATCGACGCCCGGCAGAGCCCGGCCGACCGTGTCGAGGCGCTTTTCCAGCGGGTCGTCCACGTCGGTGACGTTGGAATTGCCGTAGGTCTCGGTCAGCCCGTAAATGTTGCAGATCTCGGTGACGCCGAGGTCGATCAGGCGCTTGATCTGCTCCGGCGCGCCCAGCGTCGCGCCCCTGCGGAGCGACGAGATGTCGCGTGCCGGCCGCTCCGGGTGCTGCTCCAGCGCGTGAACCATGTTGGGCGTGCCGTAGAAGACGGTGCAGCGCTCGGCCTCGATCAGCCTCAGCGCCTCGCCGGCGTCGAAGTGCTCCTGCAGCACGACGCAGCCTGCGTGAGTCATCACCGCAAAGAGCGCGTTCTCGCAGCCGAGGCCCCAGAAAAGCGAGACCGCGAGCCAGAGCCTGTCGCCGGCCCGCAGGTGCAGGCGCTCCCCGATGTTCCACATGTTCTCGATCAGGGCGTAGTGCTGCAGCTGCACGCCCTTGGGTAGCGCCGTGGTGCCCGAGGTGTAGAGCAGGTAGGCCACGTCCTCGCCGCGCACGGCGGCCTGCGCCTGCTCGATCGCCGCGTCGTCGACGGTGTCCGCCAACTCCCACAGGGTCTCGAAGCGCCGCGCCGGGTGATCGGCCGGGCCGCCGACGCGCACGATCTCCTGGACTCCCGCCAGGGCTTCGCCGTCGCGGCCGAGCGCGTCGAGGGTCTCCAGATAGTCGTACTTGAGGAAGCGATCGACCGTGATGAGGAACTTCGTTTCCGAATGCTTGAGCACGTGGGCGAGCTCACGCGCCGTCGCCCAGGTGTTGATCGCGACCATGGTGCCGCCGAGGAGGGCGATTGCGAAGTCCGCGAGGATCCATTCGGGCCGGTTGCCCATGAGGAGGCCGACCTTGTCGCCCCGGCGGACTCCCAGCGCGTGCAGGCCCCTGGCGAGCCGGCGCACCTCCGCGCGCAGCTGGTGATAGTTGAGCCGCGTCTCGCCGCCGACCAGCGCCTCGTGGTCGGGGTAGCGCGCCGCGAGCTCGTCGAGCAGGTCCGGGATGGTCTTCGCGTCGGGCGGTTGCATGTCGTCGCTATCGCCAGGGGATCGGTCGACGGAGAATAGTCCGGGCGCGGGGGCGGGTGAACCTCGCCGAACGGCGTTGTAGATTGGCGCCGGCGTGCATCGCCCGCCCCCGAAGTCCCGGCAGCGCAATCACATCTCCCCCACGAGCTTAGAGGTCCGCAACGATGGCCACCGACCACACGACGATGCACCCCGACGACGCGGCCGAATGGCGCGCGCAAAACGTGCCGGTCTTCAACGAGAACCGCTTCAAGCTCGGCGTGTTCGGGCAGAACTGCTCCAACGGCTGCACGATCACGCACGCCGAGACGACCTTCGAGCCCACCTACGAGCACAGCGTGAAGATCAGCCAGCTCGCCGACCGCCTCGGCTTCGAGCTGCTGGTGCCGGTCGGGCGGTGGCGGCATTTCGGCGGCACGACGCAGTTCAACGGCAACAATCTGGAGGTCTACACCTGGGCCGCCGCGATGGCCTGCCACACGAGCGACATCATGGTCTTCGCCACCTCGCATGTGCCGACGGTGCATCCCATTCTTGCCGCCAAGCAGGCCGCGACCATCGACAACATTTCGAGCGGGCGCTTCGGCCTCAACGTCGTTTGCGGCTGGTTCAAGCCGGAGATCGAGATGTTCGGCATGGAGCAGCTCGACCATGACGAGCGCTACGTCATGGCCGACGAGTGGCTCTCCGTCGTGAAGCGGCTCTGGGCCGAGGACGACTTCGACCACGAGGGCGCGTACTACAGGGTCAACCAGGGTTTTCTGGCGCCGAAGCCGCTCCAGCGGCCCCACCCGGTGGTGATCAACGCGGGCTCCTCGCCAGCGGGCCGCGAGTTCTCCGCGAAGCTCGCCGATTTCAACTTCCTCTCGATCACGACGATGGAGAAGGCGGAGGAGATCGTGAAGGACATTCACGCCCGCGCCGCGAAGCACGGCCGCCGGTGTGGCGTGATGAGCTACGGCCTCGTCTGCTGCCGCGATACGGAAGAGGAAGCCCAGGCGCTCTACCAGCGCATCGTGGACGAGGGCGACTGGGGGGCGACCAACACGATCATCGAGCTGATGCTGGGCGAGAACTACTCCTACGGCTCGAACAAGGACGAGCTTCGCGCCATGGGCGAGCGCTTCATCGCCGGTTGGGGCGGCTACCCGCTGGTTGGCACGCCTGAGCAGGTGGTCGACAAGATGGTCGCCATCGCCGATATCGGCGTCGAGGGGTTCATCCTCTCGTGGCTCGACTATTACGAGGAGCTGAAGTACTTCGGCGAGAAGGTGATGCCGCTGATGCGGCAGGCGGGGCTGCGCGTGTAGGTCGGCGTTTACACCTCACGCATCCGTCCGGGAGGCCTGCGATGGACTACGATTGCATCAAGTTCGAGCGGCGGGAGGCGGTTGCGCTCGTCACGCTCAACCGGCCCGAACGCGCCAACGCAATCAACCGGACCATGCTGGCGGAGCTCAATGCGGCGTGCGACGCGGTCGAGAGCGATGAGACGATCCGCGCCTTGGTCGTGACCGGCGCGGGCGGCGCCTTCTCGTCGGGCTTCGACCTCAAGGAGCAGGCCGCGACGCCGCCCGAGGGTGTTGCCGCCTGGCGCGACGTGCTGCGGGACGACTTCGATACCGTGATGCGCTTCTGGCACCTCTCGAAGCCGACGATCGCAGCGGTGCGGGGTCCGGCGCTTGCCGGTGGTTGCGAACTCGCGCTCGCCTGCGACGTGACCGTGGCGGCTGATGACGCGCGCTTCGGCGAGCCCGAGCTGCGCTTCGGCGCCGGCATCGTGGTGATGCTGATGCCCTGGCTCACCGGGCCCAAGCACGCGAAGGAAGTCCTGCTCTCCGGCGAGGACGAGATCGGCGCCCGGCGCGCCTGCGAGATCGGGCTCATCAACCGCGTCGTGCCCGTGGGCGAGGAGGTCGAGGCCGCGCTTGGGCTTGCCCGACGCATGGCCGCCATCGAGCCCGCGCTGCTCAAGCGCACCAAGGCCACGATAAACCGCATGTACCGCATGATGGGCTTCGACGAGGCGCTGGAAATGGCGCTCGACCAGGACCTCCTGATCGAGGCCGAGGGCACGGCGACCAAGCGCGAATTCCTCGAGATCACGCGGACGCAGGGCCTGCGCGCAGCCATCGCCTGGCGCGATGCCAGGCGCTGAGGGCCGCCGGCGCGTGGGCGCCATGTGCGGCGGATTCTCGTAGGGTTTCCGCATTGGTGGGGGTTTCGGGTAAAGTGGCCGCCGCAAGCTGAACGCAGGGCAGGGGACGGGGCCCATGGCCGACTACACCACCGAGCTCGGATCGCTCGACGACTACCGCAAGGGCGGGGTCCACATCATCAACGACGATCCGCGCAACTATGTCTTCTCCAACGTGTTCGAGGTGGCCGGCAAGTCGGCGCCCTTCGAGCGCGTGTGCGTCGCCAAGAACCTCGAATACGCGATCGAGATCATGCGCGTGGATGGCGCCTCGCCCTGGTTCGCGGCGAGCCACGATGAGTTCGCGCTTTGCCTCGACGGGCAGATCGAGGTCGAGTTGATGAAGCATGGCGGAGATGCCCCGGAGGGCGACGGCGCCATGCAGCTCGAGGGCGAGCCGGAGGGCCCCCGCATGGGTCGCATCCGGGCCGGGCGCGGCCACCTGACCCTGCTGCCCGCCAACGCCGCCTATCGCATCTCGGCCGAGGCGCCTAGCGTCGTCCTGTTCCAGACGATGGAAGGCCCGCTGACGATCGAGCGCTGGGCCGAAATCTGTCAGACCGGCGAGGAGTGAGCCTGATGTCCGCACAGACCGCACAGATGGCCTACACGGCCACCGATCCCGACAACTACACCGGCTACCGCACCTTCCAGATCGGCGGTTTCGGCTTTCGCCGCGACGAGTATTTCGCCTACGTCACCTGGCCGGACGGCTCGCACCTCATGCCGGTGGACGCCTTCCTGCGCGCGCTGGTGCGCGAGGTGGCGTGGAACTTCTTTTACGGCACCCTCAACTTCGACGACGTCTTCGGCACCACCAACCTCTACGGCCAGGTCGAGCTCTATATCGGGCGCTACAACGACGCCTATCGCGACAACGGCCGCGATTATTCGGAGACCATCGATTCCGACGACCTGAGGGCGACCTTCCAGGCGATGCTCGACGACTGGACCAACACCGGCTACGACCCCTTCACGGCGCCGCAGGAGACGGCGCAGCCCTTCGGCCGCAAGCAGGGGCGCAACCCCGAGGCCCTCGGCCGCGTGCGGGTGACGGCGAAGCGCATGGTGGGCCTGCCCGACGATGCGCCGCTCCGTACCGACGAGAGCGGTTATCCGGTCAACCGCATGTTCGCCGACGTGGTGCAGGACGAGCCGGAGGTCGAGGTCGAGCCCGGCTTCGAGAACGAGGTGCAGTCCTTCAACCTCTTCGCCTATCTCTCGCGCTCGGACGTGACCTGGAACCCTTCGGTCTGCTCCGTGCTCAAGGACAGCCTGTTTTGCCCCACCTCGGAGGAGTTCATCCTGCCGGTGGAGCACGGCAACGACCGTGTCGAGTGGTTCATCCAGCTCTCCGACGAGATCGTCTGGAACGTGAAGGACAAGGAGTCGGGCGACCCGCGGGCGGTGGTGACCATGCGCTCCGGCGACGTCGCCTGCATGCCGGCCGACATCCGCCATCAGGGCTTCTCGCCCAAGCGCTCGATGCTGCTGGTGTGGGAAAACGCCTCGCCGGCGATCCCCGAGATGATCGCCAAGGGCGAGGCGCCGGTCGTGCCCGTGCGCTTCTAGCCGCCCGGCGCCTGCTTCTCACCCGTACTGGTGCGTTCGCGTCCCGCCGCGCCCGGCGCATGACCGAGATCGTCCCGCTCGCAGACGCGGTGTCGTCGCTCATCCATGACGGCAATACCGTCGCCATGGAGGGCTTCACGCACCTGATCCCCCATGCCGCCGGCCACGCGGTGATCCGCGCGGGCCTCAAGGATCTCACCGCGGTGCGGATGACGCCGGACCTGATCTACGACCAGCTTATCGGCATGGGCTGCGTCAAGCGGCTGGTCTTCTCCTGGGGCGGCAATCCGGGGGTGGGCTCGCTGCATCGCTTCCGGGACGCGGTGGAGAAGGGCTGGCCGCGCCCGCTGGAGATCGAGGAGCGGAGCCACGCCGACCTCGCCAACGCCTATGTCGCGGGCGCGAGCGGGCTGCCCTTCTCGGTGATCCGGGGCTATGTCGGCTCCGACCTGCCGGCGCACAACCCGATCATCAAGTTCATCACCTGCCCCTTCACCGGCGAGAAACTCGCGGCGAGCCCCGCTATCTGCCCCGATATCGCGGTGATTCACGCCCAACAGGCGGACCGCAAGGGCAACGTCATGCTCTGGGGCATCTCCGGCGTGCAGAAGGAGGTCGCGCTCGCGAGCCGGCAGGTGCTGGTCACGGTGGAGGAGATCGTGGATGAGCTTGAGCCCAGGCCAGGCTCGGTCCACCTGCCGCACTGGGTGGTAAGCGCGGTCTCGCCCGCGCCCGGCGGGGCGAGGCCCTCCTACGCGCTCGACTACTACAAGCGCGACAACACCTTCTACGAGGCCTGGGACGGGATCGCGCGCGACCGGGCGCGGTTCACGGCATGGATGGAGCGCCACGTGCTCGGCACCGAGGATTTTGCGGGCTACGAGCGGAGCGTGGCGGCTGCGGCGGTTGCCGAGGGCGCTCGCCCGGCGTAGATAAGGGCCGCGCAGCCCACCGGGCGGCGGACCGCGGAGGGGTGCCGGAGTGGTCGAACGGGGCGGTCTCGAAAACCGTTGTACGCGTGAGCGTACCGTGGGTTCGAATCCCACCCCCTCCGCCAGAGTCCCTGACTAACGTCTTGTTATTCCTCGAGACTCCGGTTTCTGGCCAGCCGCAAACCCGTAATAGCCCCCACGTAGGGACGGGGAGCGTGAATATCTCACTCTCCACCGCGAACTGCCCCGCCAAGGTGTTGGAGCTCGCGGTGACCGCAACGGGGGCGCCGTCGAACTCCTTCTTATATGCGACGGCATCGGAGTTGATGGGGCTCGTGGACTTTCACGCCGTCCGTCGTCGGAAAGAGTTGGATTGGGGCGGCTGCGCCCGGAAGGGTCATTCGCGGGTGCGCCGGATGTAGACGGCTGCTGCGAGCAGGATCAGCGCGCCCTTCACCACCATCTGGAACTCGATGGAGAGGCCCAGGATGACGACGATGTTGAAGAGCGACACCAGAATCAGCGCCGCCAGCAGAGCGCCGATCACGCTGCCCTTGCTGCCACGCAGGGACGCGCCGCCGATCACCGCTGCCGCGATGCTGTCCAGCTCGTAGCCCTGGCCGGTCCAGTTGTCGACGATCCCGACGTAGCCGACCAGGAAGAGGCCGGCGATGGCGGCGAGAACGCCGGAGATGACGTAGGCCGAGATCAGGATGCGCTTGACCGGCAGGCCGCTCATGTGCGCGGCGTCGGGATTGTCGCCGTAGAGCAGGAACTCCCGCCCGGGTACGCTGCGCTCCAGCATCCAGTGCGCCACGAACGCAACCCCGATCAGCACGATCAGGATCACGGGCACGCCGCCGATGTCGCCGGTCGCCAGGTAGCGGAAGGTCTCCGGCAGCGAGCCGCTCGGCGCGCCCTTGGTGTAGGCGAAGCGGATGCCCTGCAGCACGATCATCGTCGCCAGCGTCGCGAGGAAGGGCGTTACCCGCCGGTAGCTGACGAGGTAGCCGTTGACGCCGCCGACCAGGGCGCCGAGCAGCAGGGCGGCGACGAAGGCGGTGGCGGTGTTGTCGAAGACGCCGATGGAGAGCACCGCCGCAGTCGCCATGATCGAGGCCACGGAGAGATCCAGGCCGCGCACCACGATCACGATCATCTGGCCGATGACGACGAAGCCGAGCGGCGCGGCCTGCACCAGAATGTCGGTGATGTTCTTGACGCTCAGGAAGCGCGGCGAAAGCACGGTCGTGATCGCCCAGATCACGACGAGAAACGCCAGCAGCAGCAGGACTTCGCGGGTCTTCCGGCCCCTGACCGTGCCGCCGCCGCCGAGGAGGCGCGCCATCATGGGCGCGACCTCGCGACGAAGAGCGAGACGGCGACGACGATGATCACGCCCTCGACGATCCACAGATAGAAGTTGGAAACGTTCAGGAAGTTCAGAACGTTGGAGAGCAGGGCCAGCAGGATGACCGCCAGGAACGTGCCCAGCACGCCGCCGCGGCCGCCGGCGAGCAGGGTGCCGCCGACGATCACCGGCGTAATCGAGCGCAGATCGAACCCGATCCCCGCGCGCGGGTCGCCCACGCCGAACCGGCCCACCATGTAGATCGCGGCCAGCGCGGCGATGAAGCCGGAGAGCGCATAGATCAGCACCTTGGTCCGCTTGACCGGGACGCCGGAGATCGTCGCCGCCCGCTCGTCGTCGCCGATGGCATAGACGCGGATGCCGAAGCGGGTGCGCCAGAGCACGAAGCCTACGAGCACGTAGGCGGCGATGACGAAGAGCGTCCCCCACGGGAGGAGGCCGAAAAACCGGGCATAGACGATGTCTTCGAAAAAGATAGGTATGGAACCGGAGGGCTGTTTGGTGTGGAGCAGCGCCGTGCCAGCCAGGATGGTCGATGTCGCGAGCGTCACGATCAGCGGGTGAATGCCGGAGTAGGCGACGATTCCGCCGGTGAGCGCGCCGATCGCCGTGCCGAGCGCGAGAATGCCGATATAGGCGGCAGTGAAGGTCGCCGGGTCGGAGCCTGCGAAGGTCGCGAACAGCACCGAGAGGAGGCCGAGCAGCCCGGCGAATGAGAGGTCGATGCCGCCCGACAGGATCACCACCGTCTGGGCCAGCGCCACCAGCGCCAGCGCGACCAGCTGGTCCTGTACGTTGGCGATGTTGAGCACGGTGACGAAGCGGTCGGACGCGAACACGCCGACGATGAAGACCGCCGCGATCAGCCCGACGATTGCCAGATGGACCTTCTGGAAGCGGGCGGCGAGGGCGAAGTCAGTCATGGGACTGGGATGCGGACGCGTCGCCGCCCGTCGCGGCGGCGGCCGCAGCCATGATTCCGTCCTCGGTGATGGCGTCGCCGAGCAGTTCGGCGACCAGCGCGCCGTCGCGCATGACGTGGACCCGGTCGCACAGCCCGACGACCTCGATCAGCTCGGAGGAAATGACCAGGATCGCCACGCCGTCTGCGGCCAGACGGCGCAGGGTGCGGTAGATCTCGGCCTTGGTGGCGACGTCCACGCCGCGGGTCGGCTCGTCCAGAAGCAGGACGCGCGGGGCGTTCTCGAGCAGCCGGCCGATCAGCACCTTCTGCTGGTTGCCGCCGGAAAGCGCCGAGATGGGCTGCCCGACGTGATCGACGACGACCTTGAAGCGCTCGACGACGGAGAGGGAGCGCCTCTCCTCCTCCTGCGGTGAGAGCGCGAGCGCTCGGGCGCCCTTGCCCAGTGTCGAGGCCGCGAAGTTCCAGGCGACCGAGGCGTCCGGAAAGAGGCCGTCGGCCTTGCGGTCCTCCGTCAGCATGGCGAGGCCGGCGGTGAGGCTGCGGCCCGGCGTGCGTGCGTCGTAGGCCTTGCCGGAAAGCTCGACGGCCCCGCTGCCGCGTGACGCGCCGAAGATCGCGAGCGCGAGCTCGGTCCTTCCGGAGCCCACCAGGCCCGCGAGCCCGACGATCTCGCCGGGGCGGAGGTCCAGGTCGACCGGTGCCGGGCTGCCCTCGGCGGTGAGGCCGCGCAGCGACAGCACCGGTTCGTTCTCGCTTGCAGGTCCGCTCTTCGGCGGAAACAGCTCGCCCAGGCTGCGGCCGACCATGGCGGCGACGACTCTGTCGTGGTCGTAGTCGCTGATCGGCCCCGACGAGGTGACGTCGCCGTCCTTCAGGACGCAGATGTCGGTGCAGACCTCGAAGATCTCGTCCAGGCGATGCGAGACGTAGACCAGCCCCATCCCCTGGTCCCGCAGGTCGCGCAGAATCCGGAACAGATGGTCGATTTCCCGGTGGGAAAGCACCGCCGTCGGCTCGTCCAGGATCAGCACCCGCGCCCTGGAGCGCAGTGCCTTGGCGATCTCCACCATCTGCGCCTCGGCGACGCTGAGACGCTCCAGCGGCGTGTCGGGGTCGAGGTCGATGCCGAGTTCCTGCAGCAGGTCGCGACAGTCGCGGCGCAGCGCGCGCCGGTCGACCAGGCCGAGGCGGTTGCGCGGCTCCTTCTCCAGAAACACGTTCTCGGCCACCGTGAGCGCCGAGATGGTCGAGAATTCCTGATGGACGACGGCGATGCCGGCGGCGATCGCCTCCTTGGGCCCGGCGAAGACCACCGGCGCGCCATCCAGAAGGACCTGCCCGGCGGACGGCGTATAGACGCCAGTCATGAGCTTGATGAGGGTCGACTTGCCGGCGCCGTTCTCGCCGCAGAGCGCGATGTTGCGCCCGGCGAGCACCTCGAAGTCGATGTTGCGGAGGACCTCGTTGCTGCCGAAGAGCTTCGTCATGCCCCGTGCGGCAAGCACCGGATCAGCCATGTCGCCTTTCCTCCGGGAGGCGGCCTCCGGCCGCCATGGTGAACGGCCCCCCGGCCGCGAGAGCCGGGGGACCGTCAACCGCTAACGGCAGCCTACTTCGGATAATCGGCCGAGAAGGTCTCCGGATCGTAGTCCGGGCCGACGCCGCTCGACATGATGACCGAGCCCGGCTTGTCCATCAGGGCGTAGTCCTTGACGTAGACATCGGCCTGCACCGAGGCGGTCTCGGCGCCCTCGGAGACCACGATCTGCTGGTTCACCTCGATCCGGCGCGGAATGCCCTTGCCGGCCAGCACGTCGAACAGCAGCTCGAAGGACACGGCCCCCATGGCCGGCGGGTAGTCGATGCCGACCATCGGAACCTGGTTTTGCACGCTCAGCTGGTACATCGCGTTGAAGTCGCCGCCGGTGTGCGGCGGGATCGTGCCGGCCTCGTAGCCGGCGGCGAGGAAGGCCTCGATCGAGCCCGAGCCCTGGAGGCCGGAATCGGCCCATACGCCGGAGATATCCTGGCCGTACTTCTGAATCAGGGCCGCCATGATCGTCTTACCGTTGGCGGGCGACCAGGAGGTGTACTGGACTTCCAGGACCTCGATGCCGGGATACTGGTTGAAGACCTCGTGCGCCGCCTTGATCCGGTTCTCAGCCGGCGAGGCGCCGGCCAGGCCGCCCAGCATCACGACCTTGCCCTCGAAGTTCAGCGTCTCGGCCAGCCACTGGGCAGAGATGCGGCCCAATGCCTGGTCGGAAGCGGTGACGAAGGTGATGTAGCTGTCCTTGGACGTGACCTCGCGGTCGACCAGAACGATCGGGACGCCGCTCTTGTTGGCCCGGCGGAGCGCCGGATCCAGCGCCTCGGCGGTCGCCGGACTGACGAGGAGGATGTCGACGCCCTGGGCGAGCAGGTCCTGAATGTCGGCGGCCTGCTTGGAGGGGTTGTCGTTGGCATCGGTGATGATGAAGCGCTCGAGCTTGTCCTTGTTGCGCTCGGCGGCGGCCTCGATGCCGTGCAGCATGGCCACGCGCCAGGGATTGGAGAGGCTCGCGTTCGAGAAGCCGACGACGTAGGGGCCATCCTTCTTGTGCTCGGCCGCGTCGTAAATGTCCACGCTGCCGGGGTTCCACAGGAAGGTGCGGGGAACGCCCTCGTAGTCGGCGCTCGCGGATACTGCGAAAAACAGCCCGGCGACGGCCAGGGCGCATATCTTGAGCAGTCTCATGGCTTTCTCTCCCTCGGTTGAGCAGTGTGCTCGTCGGTCATGCCGAAGCGGGCATGGCGGGTCCCGCTGGATGGCCGGAATCCAACACTAATCGAGTGCCGAGGGAGAGGCCACGGCGGCGTCGCCGCGACCGCGCAGGGTTGTCTTGGCCGCGGTGCCCCGGCCCGCCCATGCCGGCGCGGGAGACCCGGCAACCCGGCCTCGCCGGCTGGAATCTCAACAGCCAGCGCAGGGGAGCGAAGCGCGGGGCGCGGCCCTCCGCTCCTACTTTTCGGCGAGCCAGGGATAGCGCGCGTTGTCGCCGCCCGCGTAGTCGGGGTCGAGATAGATGAAACAGCGCTGGATCTTCCAGTCGCGGATCTCGAACACGTCGCACCAGCGGCCTGAGCCCGATTCCGGCACGCCGGCGCGCCAGGGACCGTCGCGGTGCTCGCCATGGCTGGTGCCTTCGAGCACGATATGGTCGCTGCCGGAGAAGATGTAGTTGAAGTGCGAGTAGTGGTGCAGGATCGACTTGATGGTGCCGCCCACGTCGGTGAAGAGCTGGCCGATCTCCTCCTTGCCGGTGGCGATGCCCCACTTCGGGAAATAGACCTGGGCATCGTCGGCGAAGAGGTCGAGGATGCTGCCGCCGGTCGACGTCACGCCGGCATTGTCGAAGGCCTTGAGATACTCGAGGGCGACCGACTTGCGCTGCTCGTCGGTCATCGTCTGCGTGCAAAGCGCCATGCTCTTCCTCCTTGCGTGCCCGGATTCACGGGAATGGTTCTGACAGGTTGTCCTAGTTGGTTAGCTTGGGCGGTTCGCGGTCGGCTTCGTTAGCGGCCAGATAAGCGAAGGCCAGGATGGGCCCGAGGGTGGCGCCGCCCGCCCAGTAGGCGCGCGCCGAGGCCGAGGCGACGCAGTTGCCGACGCCGTAGAGCCCCGCAATCGGTGCATCCGTGTCGTCCAGGATCTTTCCGGAGGGCGCGGCCTTGGGTCCGCCCTTGGTATCGAGGGTGCCGCCGGAGAGAAGCGCCGCGTAGTAGGGCCCCTCGCTGCTGATCGGATACATGGTGGGGTTGGGCGCGGACGGCGCTTCCGCCACCGGCGCGTTGAAGAGTTGCTCGACCTGCCGCTCGCCGCGGTGAAAGTCGGCATCCTTGCCGGCCTCGGCGAAGCCGTTGAAGCGCTCGATCGCCGCCTCGAGGTTGGACTCGAAGTCCGTGGAGAGCCGGATGCCGCCGGTCTCGGCCTCGTAGCGCGAGAGCCGCTCGTTGATGGCCTGGGTCAGTGCGTCCAGGGTCTCGCCCTTGATGACGTGGGCATCGTCCACATCCGGCGGCACGATGAAGCGGCCGTACTCGTCGCTCGCGCAGTGATCCTGGCTGCGCTGGTCCCACACCGCGATCAGCACCAGGTTGGGATATTCGCCGGCCGTCGGGCTCCACTCGAAGAATTTCTGCGCCATCTCGTTGTAGGCGAGCTTCTCGTTGGCGACCCGGTGGCCTTGCTTGCTGACGTAGATCATCGAATCGCCCGAGGGCGAGAAGGTGCCGATCAACGTGGGATCGCCGGCAATCGCCTTCTCCAGCACGACCGGGCACATCCAGGCGTAGTTCATGTTCCTGAGCTGCGCGCCTACGCTGCCGGCGATCGGGATGAAGTCGCCCTCGTTGGTCTTCGCGGCGCAGCCGCCGTAGATCGGCACGTTGAGGAAGTTCTTGCGGATCTCGACGTTGTGGGTGAAGCCGCCGGTGCAGAAGACCACGGCCTTGCGGGCGTGGAAGCGGCGGGCTGCACCGTTGCCGGCACTGGCCTCGACACCGACGACATCCCCCGCAAGGTTTCGAATGATGCGCTGCACCCGATGCCCGGTGCGGATCTCG
Organism: Alphaproteobacteria bacterium; assembly: GCA_965207055.1. GTDB lineage: Bacteria > Pseudomonadota > Alphaproteobacteria > UBA828 > UBA828 > WTGU01. The sequence continues at coordinate 1,517,759 of CBDBLP010000003.1, forward strand.
ACGCCGGCCTCCTCGGCCGCACGCGACATCGATTCCACCGCACGCAGGCCGCCGTCCGACATGGTGTCCCTGGCGTCCACCGGGACCAGAACGCGGCCCGTCGGCGCCTTGTCCTCGGGCAGCTCGGCCCAGTAGTCTGGCACGAAGTCGCAATGCCGATAGTCTAGCGCGCCCTTCTCCTTCAAGAGCTCGGTCGCGGTCGCGGCATTGTCGTAGATCGCCTCGAACATCGCGTATTCCCATTCGGGCATGCCGAGGTGAGGGTCCGCGGGGTCGTAGCACTCGGGTCGCGAGAGGCGTGCCATGTAGCGCAGGCAGTCCTCGCGGGGGTCCTCCATGCCCTTGTCGCGCATCGCCTGGTTGTTGGGCACCCAGTACCAGAAGGCGGCCTTGCGCGTCGTGCCGCCGACCTCCGGCGCCTTCTCCAGGATCAACACGCTGTTGCCGAGCCAGCGCGAGAAGAGCGCGGTCGCCAGGCCGCCCGCGCCTGCGCCGACGCAGACGATGTCGAAGGCGCCGTCATAGGGGCCGCGCGCGGCGGCCGGGCGGGCTGATTCGCGTTGCGGGATCGGCAATAGCTCTGTCATGACCTCATACCCGTTGCGTTGGGGTGGAGCGGCGACTGGCAAGGACGCGCAAGAGACGACCCACGCGGCCGGTCGGTAGACGACCGGAATAGAGAAGGACGGCAAGCAGAGTCAATGCGCCGCTGACGATCACGCCGAGCGCGGTGTTGACCGCGAGAAAGGGCATGATGTTGACGATCAGCGTGAAGAAGATCGCGCCCAGCAGCGCGCCGGAAAAGGACCCGCGCCCGCCGGAGAGCGCGGCGCCGCCCAGAACCGCGGCGGCGATGCTGGTGAGCGTGTAGGTCGCGCCCACCGTCGGATGCCCGACGCCCACCTCCGTGCTCAGGAACAGCCCGGCGAGCGCCGCAATGCCGCCGGAGATCACGTATGCGCGGACGTGCACGAAGCCGGTCCTGATGCCGTTGCGCCGCGCTGCCTCCTCATGAAAGCCAACGGCCCTGAGCCTGAGGCCGCTCTTGGTGCGGTAGAGCCAGAGATCGCCGAGCACGGCAATCGCGATCAGGCCGAGAAAGGAGACCGGCAGGAAATCGATGCGGGTGCGCAGCGCCGCCATGAAGTCGGGCTCCACCAGGCCGGTCGGCACCGGCCTGAAATGGAGTGCCACGCCCTGCAGCACGCTCAGCATGGCGATGGTGGTGATCACCGGGTTGATATGCAGGCGCCTGACCATGCCGCCGTTGATGACACCGACGAAGACGCCGATGCCGAGGCAAGCGAGCGTGCCGCCAAACAACACCGGAATGTCCACGCCCATGCCGATCAGGAAGGACGCGGCGACCACCGTCACGCTCATGAGCGAGCCGACCGACATGTCGAAGCCGCCGACCAGCAGCACGTTCAACTGGGCCATCGCGACCAGGGCAAGCGGCGCGGTCGCCAACAGCAGATGCCGCCCGTTGAGCGGGGAAAGGAAAGTGTCCGACTGGCTGGAGGCATAGGCACCGACCAGGACGATCAGCAAGAGCAGGAAACCAAGCGGTGTCCACCACTGATCGCGGGCGAGCGCAAGGCGGCCCAGGTCCCGCGTGAGCGCGAAGCCTGCGGGCGTTGCGGACTCGGCAGGCGCGGCGGCGTCGGCCTCGCTGGTGCGCCGCACCCGCGAGGTCAGGAACGAAGAGACGATGTTCTGCTCGCTCACCTCGTCGCCCACCAGTTCCTTGATCAGGCGCCCGCGCGAGAACACCAGCACCCGGTCGCAGAGGCCGGCGAGCTCCAGCGCATCCGACGAGTTGATGACGAAGGTGGTGCCGCTGTCGGCCTTGGCTCTGACCGCCTGATAGATGTCGAAACGCGCGGCCGCATCCACGCCCTGGGTCGGCTCGTCGATCAGCACCATCCTGGCGCCGTGCAGGAAGCTCCGCGCCAGCATGCTCTTCTGCTGATTGCCGCCCGAAAGCGAGACGATGGGCTGGTCGAGGGACGCGGTGACGATGTCGAGCTCCTCGATCATCTCGCGCGTGCGCGCGCGCTCCTTGCGGCCCGAGATCACGCTTGCGGTCGCGAAATCCTTGAGGACCTGGATCGTGATGTTCTCGCGCACGCTCATGGCCGGATAAATGGACTCGACGGCCCGGTCGCCGCTCAGCATCATCACGCCGGCGCCCAGCGCGCGCTGCGGCGAGGCGAGAGGAATGCGCCGGCCCTCGCAGGAAAGCGCGCCCGACGCGTCCTCGAAGCCGCCGATGGCGCGGAGAACCTCGCGTTGTCCGTTGCCCTCCGCGCCGGCGAGGCCGAGAATCTCGCCCCGATGAACCTCGAAGGCGACGTCGCTGAACGCGTCGCCGGAGAGTCCCTGAACGGTTAGGCAGGTCTCGCTCGACAGAATCGCGGCGCCGCGCTTGGGCGGGAACTCCGCCTCGATCGGCCGGCCGACCATGAGCGCGATGAGGTCGTCCTCTGAGAGCGCGTGGGTTTCGAAGGTGCCCTGCCCCTCGCCGTCGCGCAGCACGGTCACGCGCTGGGCGAGGGAGAGGATCTCGGGGAGGCGGTGGCTGACGTAAACCACCGTCGTCCCCTCGGCGACGATCCGGCGAACGATGCGATGGAGCGTGTCGACGTCGTTGACGTCGAGCGACGCCGTCGGCTCGTCGAGCAGAAGCACCTCGGGCTTCGAGACGAGTGCCTTCACCACCTCGAGGAACTGTCGTTGGGCCGGGGAGAGATCGGCGACGCGCGTGCTGCTGTCGATCGCCAGGTCGTAGGGTGCCAGCTGCTCCTCCGCCCAGGCTGCCAGCCTGCGATAGGGCAGGGATTCCTCCATCGTGCCGAGATAGATGTTCTGGGCGACGGTGAGCTCCGGCACGAGCGAGTTGTCCTGGTAAACGGTGGCGAGCCCGAAGTGATGAGCCTGCGAGGTGTCCGCCGAGGCCAGCCGATTGCCCAGGATCTCGACCGTGCCGTCGTCCGGCGTCAGCGCACCGCTCGCGATCTTGAGCAGCGTGCTCTTGCCCGAGCCGTTCTCGCCGAGCACCGCGTGGACCTCGCCCGCCACGCACTCCAGGCTCACCTCGCGGAGCGCCTGGACTCCGGGATAGCGTTTGGAGATCCCCGACAGGCGAAGCGACGGTTCGGACATTCTCTCTGCGCTTGTCTGCGCGCGTTCAAACAAAACCGCCGGGCGGCGTGAGGCGACTCTCGCTCCGCCCGGCGGTCAGGCCGTTGGTTGCGGCCGCTACTCCTTGAACATCGCGTTCAGCATGTCGGTGTCCACCAGCGTGGAGACCGGCATCTGATCCGGCAGCGCCTTGTCGCACATGCCCTGCTGCACTTCCTTCATCTTGAAGGGCACATCGACATGGGCGCCGATCTCGGCACCGCCTCTCGCCTCCATGGCTGCGGTCAGCGCGATGCGGACCTGGAAGGTGCCGCCCGAGGAGAAGAAGATGCGGAAGTTCGGGTTGTTCACTTCTTCCCAATCGCAGAACAGGCCCTGCTCGTCGGTACGCAGCGTGACGATCACGTCCATGGCGCGATCGGCGGCGGCATAGGCGCGCACGCCACCGCGGAAGCCGTCGGCATATTCATAGAGCACCGCGTCGATATCGGGGTTTTGCGAGAGAAAGCCCGACATCGCCTCGAAGGTGCCCTGCTGGGTCCAGTTGGTGTCGGCCTTGCCGAGCAGTGTCATGGCGGCGTTGCCCTCGATCTCGGCCTCGGAGCAGGCCTGCCAGGCGGCGCTCAGTTGATTGCCGGGCGTGCCCCCGAGCTCGACGATCTCGACGCTCTCTTCGCTGTTGGCGCCGGCCACGAATTGGACGAACTGACGGCCCAGCTCGCACAGGTCCTCTGCGACGAAGGTGAGATAGTCTTCACCCGCAGTACCGCCGAGACCAGCGATGTAGGGGACCACAGTGATGCCTGACTCGGTCGCCTCCTGGGCGGTCGGCAGTAGCGCCGGGCCTGCGTCGGGGAAGGTCACGATGATGTCGACGCCCTGCGCGATCAGGCTCCGCATGTCGGAGATCGCCTTGCTGGCGTCGCCTCGGGCCGAGGTGTAGATGATCTTGCCGACCTCGGGGTAGCTCAGCGCCTGCATGACGAACTCCATATGCGTCACGCGGCGCCAGACGTTCTCGCCGAAGCCGTCGGCAAGGGCGACGGTGAGATCGCCGCGGCCGGTCTCGCAAATCTGGTCTTGCCAGCACTTCAGCGCCAGCGCGCGGTCTTCCTCGCTGAGGGACGCGCTCGCGCGCTCGAAGGTCGACGTGACGATCGGGCCGATCCCTTCGGTGGTGCCGAGCGCCTTCAGCATCAGCTCGGGATTGGCCTCGGCGCGTGCGCCGCTGTGGGCGCCCAGGGCCAGAGCACCCGCAACAACGGCCGAGACGGCCGTCTTCTTCATCCAGTGCATACGGTTCATGTTCGTGGTCTCCCTTTAATGAGTGTCGGTGAAGCGGAGCGTGGACTGATCGTTCCCTGGAAGGGGTCGCTCAGGGCATGCAGCCCATAGATAGCAGACCCGCCGCGTTGGCATAAGCGCCCTATGGCTCTACGGAGCCGGGTGCGGCGTGGCGGCGCAGCCGTCGCCCCCAGGTGTCGCGCAGGTCGGAAAAGCGGACGCCGGCAAGCGCCATTCCGACGGCGATGGCGCCGCCGTAGACCATGAACTGGATCGCCGTGGTCAGGCCCATCATCTTCAGGATCTGGCCCAGTTGGGTCAGAAACAACGCCGCGCCGGCGACCGCGATCATGCTGCCGACCCCGCCGCTGATCGCCGTGCCCCCGAGCACGGCGGCGGCGATGGGCGCGAGCAGATAGGCGGCGCCGACATCGAGGGTCGGATTGCGGATGAAGGCCGCGAGCAGGATGCCTGCGATGCCGTAGAGCAGCCCGGCGGCGGCGTAGGCCGCGACGCGATAGCGGTTCACGCCGATGCCGCTGATCCAGGCAGCCACGGGATTGGCGCCGACGGCGATGAAGCGCCGCCCATAGAGCGTGAGGCGCAGCAGGAGGGTGGAGGCCAGCACGAGCGCCATCGCCACCCAGACCGAGAAGTTGATGGAGAGGAAGCGGGTCTCGCCCCAGTCGGCGAGGATCGGCGGCACACGCGCCTCCTGGGCGATGCCTTCCCGGTACCAGATCGCAGCACCCATCATGATGGTCCCGACGGCGAGCGTGACGACCAGGGGATTCAACCGGAAGTTGGAGACCAGAACGCCGTTGATCAGGCCGACGCCGGTGGAGACGGCCAGCGCCACCACGATCGCCTGGACGAGCGCGGCGTCCTGGCCGCCGGAGACGCCGAGGATCAGGCTGCTGGAGAGCGTGATGACGGCCGGGATCGAGAGATCGATACCCCGCGCCATGAGCACCAGGGCCTCGCCCATGGACGCGATGCAGAGGAAGGCCGCGAGCGGAATAATGGCGAGGATTGAGGTGGCCATCAGGCTCCGCGGCACGAAGATCGCGCTGACGACGATGAGCACGAGAAGCGCCAGCCAGATCGCGAGGAAGCGGGGCTGCGGCTGCAACCCTTCAAGAATGGCGGGCACCGAAATCTTCATCTCTCGTGTCGAGCCCGTCCGATTCGAGACCCGTGCGGGGCTGTCGCCGATGGTGAGCGCCAGCGGCTTGCCTTGAACACAATACCCGAAATGCGACCCCCGTCATCGGGAGTAAAGCCGAAGCAGCACCCGTTAGGATGCCGGACTCATGGTAGCCTGGAGCTTTCATCGTCGAGGCCGAGAATGGTCTTGCCGCCAAGCTGGTCTTTCCGGCTTCGCTCCAGTCCGCCTGCCGCGCAGCGTGGCGGAGAACCCGGTGAAGCAAGAGCGTTCGGCCCGGGCGGCGGCACGTCGGATGCAGAGGGATGGGGAGGCAAGAAGTGACGAGCACCGGGCTTGAGAACAAGACGACGGAGTACTGGCAGGCGCTCGATCGCGCGCATCACGTTCACCCCTTCACCAACCACGCCGAGCTGGCGGCCAAGGGTGTGCGGGTCGTTACGCGGGCGGAGGGCGCTTATCTGTGGGATTCCGACGGAAACCAGCTGCTCGACGGGCTGGCGGGCCTGTGGTCGGTCAATGTCGGATACGGGCGGAAGGAGCTCGCGGACGCGGCCTATCGACAGCTTCTCGATCTGCCCTACTACAACACCTTCTTCCAGTCGACGAACCCGCCGGCGGTCGAGCTCGCTGCAAAGCTGGCGGAGATTACGCCGGGGACCCTGAAGCATGTCTTCTTCGCAAACTCGGGCTCGGAGGCCAACGATTCGGTCGTGAAGATCGTTCGCTATTACTGGAACCTGTGCGACCGCCCCGACAAGAAGATCATCATCGGCCGGCGCCACGGCTACCACGGCGTCACGCTGGCGGCGGCGAGCCTGTCGGGACTGGCCTTCATGCATCCGCAGGCGGACCTGCCGCTGCCGGGGTTCGAGCATGTCGAGGCGCCCTACTGGTTCGACCACGAGGGCGACATGGACCCCGACGAGTTCGGACTTCACGCCGCCAAGGCACTGGAGGACAAGATTCTCGCGCTCGGCCCCGACCGGGTCGCAGCCTTCATCGGAGAACCGATCCAGGGTGCGGGTGGCGTGATCGTGCCGCCCGCGAGCTACTGGCCGGAGGTCCAGCGCATCTGCGCCGAGCACGATGTGCTGCTGATCGCGGACGAGGTGATCTGCGGCTTCGGGCGAACCGGTGCATGGTTCGGCTGCGAGACGCTGGGCTTTACGCCCGACCTGATGACCATCGCCAAGGGCGTGAGCTCAAGCTATGTGCCGCTCTCGGCCGTCCTGCTCGGCGAGCGGGTCGCCGCCGCGCTGAACTCGGCGGACGACGAGTTTGCGCACGGCTTCACCTACTCGGGCCATCCGGTCGCCTGCGCGGTGGCATTGGAGAACATCCGCATCCTGCAGGACGAGGGCATCGTCGACAACGTACAGCGGCGGACCGGTCCCTATCTGCAAGCCCGGTTGTGGGAGCTGGCGGACCATCCGCTGATCGGCGAAGTGCGCGGCGTCGGGATGATCGCAGCACTTGAGCTTGCCTCCGACAAGGACGCGCGAACGCGCTTCGATCCCGATCTGAATTTGGGGATCAGATGCCGCGATCATTGCCTCGAGCAGGGCGTCATTGTTCGGGCGGTGCGCGACATCATGGTTCTGGCGCCCCCGTTGATCGTCACCGAGGCGCAGATAGATCGGATCGTCGAGACCGCGCGGAGCGCCCTCGATACGATGGCCCGGGAGCTGAAATCGGCGGCGTGACCGGGCACTGGCCGGTCAAGGCCGGGGCCGAAAGCGAGCAGGGGAGAACACGTCATGGCCCATGAAGGCGGGTGCTATTGCGGAGAGTTGCACTACCGGGCGGATGCCGAGCCGCTGCGTATCTTCCACTGCCACTGCACGATTTGCCGGCGGGTGCAGGCCGCGCCCGTGGTGACGTGGATCACCTTCCCGACCGCGGCGTGGACCTGGACAAAGGGCACGCCGGCGGCACTCCAATCCACGCCCGAGGCGACCCGGTATTTCTGCCGGGAATGCGGAACCCACCTCGCGTTCATGATTGACGGCGCTGCGGAACTGGACGTGACGGTGGGCAGCCTCCGCGATCCTGCGGCAGCCGAGCCGGGCTATCACATCTCTGCCGATACCAGGCTGCCGTGGCTTCGGCTGGCCGGCGACCTGCCCGAATACGACGACTGGGGACCGGACGTCTAAGACCTCGCGTAACGTTTCTTAGCCGCCCAAATTAGAACCCGACGCGCAGGCTCACGTTCACCAGGTGGTCGCTGCGGGAGCCGTCGCCTGCGCGCTGAGACTGGCCACGCGCCTGGGAACGCTCCAGAATGCCCGCAAGGCGAGGGAGGCAAGGCGGGGGAGGCGGCGACATGCCGACTGAAGCGCCATTCGAGCAATCCTCCGCGGCGCTCAGCAGGCGCCGTCAGCGTAACTGGTTCGTACGCAATCTGGCGCGGCCGGAGACCGGCGCCTTTGCCGCGGCCGTCATCGTCTTCATGTTCTTCTCGCTCGCCTCGCCGCACTTCTTCAGCGATCGCGTCATCGGCACGGTCATGCTGAGCTCGGCGACACTCGGTATCCTCGCGGTCGGCGTCGGCCTGCTGATGATCGCGGGACAGTTCGACCTCTCCGTCGGCTCGGTCTACGGCCTCGCTTCCGGCATCGCGCTCACGCTGCTGAACGCGGGCGTCGATGCGCCCGCCGTTCTCGTCATCACCTTGATCGCGGGTCTCGCCATCGGCGCCGTCAACGGCCTTCTGGTGACCAAGCTCGGTATCCACTCCCTGATCATCACCCTGGGCGCCTTGATGTTCTATCGCGGTTGCCTGCTGGCGCTGACCGGCGGCTTTCCAATTCGGCTCAATGCCCAGCACGGCTTCCTCGAAGCCTTCGATTTCATTTGGGGGCCGCCGCCCAACGGTTGGCTCCAGGGGCCGTTCTTCTGGTTCATCGTCCTCGTCATCGTCTTTCATATCGTCCTGGTGCGGCACCGCTTCGGCAACCACATCTACGCCGTGGGCGGCAATGTGCAATCTGCCGTCGCCGTGGGAATCCACACGGTGCGCACGCAAGTCACGGCGTTCATGTTGTGCTCCATGACGGCCGCCTTTGCCGGCTTCATCTCGGTGGCACGCTTTTCCAGCACGGACGGCCTACGCGGCCAGAGCATGGAGCTGGAGGTCGTCCTGGCGGTCGTTATCGGCGGCGCGTCGCTCACCGGCGGCTACGGCAGCATCGTCGGCGCAGCGTTGGGGGTGCTGATTGTCGCCATGGTGCAGCAGGGCCTCATACTTCTCGGTGTCCAGGTCTACTGGTATCGTGCCGGGATCGGCATTCTGCTGATCGCCGCCGCGGTCATAAACCTCATGGTGCGCAAGCGCCTGCATGCATAAGGGGGGCCGTAGTGCGGTGTAATTCGGGCCCGCTGACGACGGGGAGACTCACCCGTCGTCGGCCGTCCGAACCAGGGAGGAGACAATGAAACTCACAATTGCCAAGAAGTCCGTTGTCGTCGCGCTTGGCGCGGCCGTCTTGTCGCTCGGTCTCATCGCCGGCACCCCGCAGGTCGCCGACGCCGCCGACTCCTGTGAGGGTCGCACCGAGCACTTTATCTATTACGCCACCCATGCCATCCCGCACCCGGTGTGGGAGACCGTGCGTCGGGGCGCGGTGCGCGGGGCGGAGGACAACTGCCTCAGGATGAAGTGGACCCAGTCCGACACCTTCAGCATCGAGGACACGGTCAACCGCATGGAGGCCGCAGTCGCGGAGAAGCCGGACCTGCTCGTGATCACTGCGACCGACCCGGTCGCCATGCGGCCCACGCTCGAGAAGGCCGCTGCCGACGGGATCCCGGTCATCGCCATCAACGTCGAGGATCCGGCGCCGCGAGGCGAGCGCGTGCCCTATCTGCTCTACATCGGTGCCGACATGTACCTCAGCGGCAAGGAAGCATCGGCGCTCGTGCTCGCCGAGCGGCCCGACTCGAAGCGGGCGCTCTGTCTGCACAACGCGCCGGGCCATGTCGGCCTCGACGCCATGTGCCGGGGCTTCCTCGACGGGATGAACGAAGGCTCGGGTGCTCCCGGTGAGGTGATCCCGGTCTCGCTCGACATCAGCGTCACAGAGGCGACGATATCCAACTACCTCACCGCCAATCCCGACACGGACGCCATCTTCGCGATGGACGCCGGGCCGGCCTCGTTCGGCGCTGCGCTCGCGGTCGTCAGGCGCGAGGCGCGCACCGACGACATCACGTTGACGACCTTCGACGTGTCGCCCGAGCAGCTGGAGGCGGTGGCTTCGGGCGAGGCGATCGGCGGTATCGATCAGCTGATGTACCTGCAGGGGTATCTGCCGGCGGTGCTCGCCCGCACCTATCTCGACTGGGGAATGATTCCCTCGAGCAATATCCTGACCGGCCCTGCAGTCATCAGTTCGGTCAACATCGAAGCCGTGAAGCGGCGGGTCTTCGAAGCAGACCTGCGCTAGCCACAGGCATTATCAGGCGCACCGGGGGAGACTTCGGCTCCCCCGGGGGCGTAGAGTTTCGAGCAGTGAATCGGGGGCCTGCGCCTCGCACTAAAACGCGACGCGCAGGCCCACGTTCACCAGGTGGTCGCTGCGAGAGCCGTCGCCGGTGCGGCCCGAGTAGCCCAGGACCGCACTCGCCTGCCCGCCGAAACTCATGGAAACGCCGAGATCGACGCTCAGCCAGGACTCGGGCGGCACGAAGCCCTCCGCCGTGAACTGCCCCGCCACGGTGTTGGAGCCCGCCGTGACCACAACGGGATTGCCGTCGAGCTCCGTCTCGTAGGCGACGGCAGCGTAGGGGCGAATGTCGAGGCTCTCCGAGCCTGCCTCGAACGTGATCCGGTAACTGGCGCGGGCGACGAAGGAGTTCCGCTCGAACTCGGAGAAATTCATGGCGTTGGGAGAAGCTCCCCTTTCGCGATAGCTCCTCACCTCTTGATCGAGCCAGGAGAGGCCGAGCTCCGGGCCGTGGCGGGTCCCCCCTATCTCACCCATCGTCCAGCCGAGAATGAGATCGAGGCCGACCTGACGCGCCACCGTCGAGCCGCGCTCGGTGCTTACCGCGGACCCAGGGGTTACAGAGCGCTCGATGTCCAGCCCGGTCCTGCCCAGGTGCAATCCGCCGCCCGCGTGGAATCCGCCCTGCCCCCAGGTCCCGTAGAGCGAACCGACGGCCGTGTCGCCCTCCAGGCGGGCGCTCGAGACGGTGTTGTCGTGGCGGCCCAGGCTGAGCGCGACGCCCCACCAGCAGTTGGTCTCGGGCCCCTGGCCGAAGCCCAGGGTCACGGCGTGCTCATCGGCATGCGCCTCGCCGAGGGGCGGTGGGGCATCGATCGCGCGCCGGCCGGTGTGCGTCAGGACGAAGCTATGCCATTGCCCGACCGGCCGCTCCCAGTCGGAAAGGCGCTCGGCGGCGAGGACGCTGCGGTGCGCGGCGACTGCGGCCTCGCCCGCTTCGCCGGCGAGCGACACCTGCACCGGCGCCAGCTCCTGCGCCAGGGTTGCATTGCCGGAATCGCTCAGGATGTCGCCGGATGCGAAGCCGGCGGTAGCGACAACAACCAGGAGGGCACGGATATGTAGACGCATCGGATGCCTCCCGCGTGGCGGCCAGCCAGCACGCTCGACGGCCAAGAGACCATCCGTCCCGGCGCTGACCCTCGGCCCTGACTCCAAGCGACGAGCGCGTTCGCGCGCCATTATCGACTCTTGCCGCCCTCTGCGCCACTGGTCGGCGCGCTAGGGCTTGCCGGTCTCCTCGGCGAGCAGGGCCGCAAGACCGGCGCGATAGTTCGGATAACGCAGCGTGACGCCCAGCTCCGTCTTGATGTGGTCGTTGGAGACCCGCCGGCTGTCGGCATAGAAGCTCCGCGCCATCGGCGAGAGATCCCCGTCCTCGAGGGGCGTGAGCGGCGGCGGCGCGATGCCCAGCAAGGCGCAGGCGTGCGTGACGACGTCCGCCGCGGGCGCAGGCTCGTCGTCGCACACATTATAGATGGCGTCTGCGCGGGGCTTGGCGATGGAGGCCGCCAGCACCTGCGCGATATCGGCCACGTGAATGCGTGAGAAGACCTGCCCCGGCTTCGCGATGCGCTTTGCCGTCCCGCGCTTCACGGCGGCCAGCGCATTCCGCCCCGGCCCGTAGATCCCGGCCAGTCGAAAGACCTGCACGGCTAGCCCGTGATCTTCGCCGAGGGCCAGCCAACCCCGCTCCGCTTCGAGCCTGCGCTTGCCGCGCGCGCCGGTGGGCGCGAGCGGCGCGCTCTCATCCACCCAGGCGCCGCCGGTATCGCCGTAAACCCCCGTGGTGGAGAGATAGCCGATCCATTCCAGGCCCTCGATGGCGGCAATGTCGGCGCCGTGGCAGTCGAGCGCCGGGTCGCCCTGAGCGTCCGGGGGGATCGAGAGGAGGATATGTGTCGCGCCGGCGAGGCTCCGCGCCGGGTCCGCGAGCAGCGCCTCGCGCGAGAAGGGGAAGGCGTCGACGCCTGCTTCCGCCAGCGCGCGGCAACCCTCGGGCGTTCGGCAGGTGCCGGCGAGGGACCAGCCAGCGGGGCCGAGCAGCACACCCAGGGCCGAGGCGCTGAAGCCGTAGCCGAAGCAGAACAACCGCTTGCCATGTGCCATCGTCATGCGGGCGCGTCGCCGGAAGCGTTTTTTGCGGGCGCGGTGCCGTGCCATTCCGCCAGCACTGCAGGGTCCGTTTCTGCTGGTGCGTGCCTGGTGCGGAGCGCGGCGAAAGCGACCGGCGGCGCGAGTCGCTGCGACGCCCACACAGCCATGGCCCGCACCAGGGGCGAGGGGTCGCGGAGCAGCCGCCGGGCTGCGGGCCAGACTGCGGTGTCCCCGCTATTGCCGATGGCTATCAACACGTTGCGCACGAAGCGATCGCGCCCGGTGCGCTTGATCGGGCTGCCGGAGAAGACGGCTCTGAAGGTCCTGTCGTCCAGCGCGGCGAGGTCGGCGAGCCGGGGCGCGGTCAGCTCGGCGCGTGGCAGGAAGGCGTACTCCTCGGTCCGGCGCGCGAACTTGTTCCACGGGCAGACCGCGAGACAATCATCGCAGCCATAGATCCTGTTGCCCATGGTCCCGCGGAACTCAGGCGCGATGTGGCCCTTGTGCTCGATGGTGAGGTACGAGATGCAGCGCCTGGCATCGAGCCGATAGGGGGCAGGGAAGGCGCCGGTCGGGCAGATGTCCAGGCACTGGCGGCAGGAGCCGCAGTGATCGGCCTCGGCGTCGTCGGGCGCGAGGTCGAGGGTCGTGAAGAGCTCGCCGAGGAAGAGCCACGAGCCGTGGCGGCGGGAGACGAGGTTGGTGTGCTTGCCCTGCCAGCCAAGCCCAGCGCGGGCTGCCAGCGGCTTCTCCATCACCGGCGCCGTGTCCACGAAGAGCTTCACCTCGGCGCCGAAGGTGTCTGCGACGAAGCGCGCGAGGCGCCGGAGCCTGCCCTTGAGCACGTCGTGGTAGTCGCGCCCCTGGGCATAGGCCGAGACGATGCCCCGCGTGCGCGTGGCCAGCAGACGCAGCGGGTCGTGCGCCGGGCCGTAGTTCAGGCCCACCACCACGACGCTGCGCGCCTCGGGCCAGAGCGCGCGGGGGGCCGCGCGTCGCTCGGCGGTGCGGGGCAGCCACGCCATGTCCCCGGCGTAGCCTCTATCGATGAACGCGCGAAGCCCTTCGCCGTCCGCCGGCGCATTGTCGGCACTGGCCACGCCCACGGCCTGGAACCCGAGCGAGCGGGCGTGAGCGAGAATTGCGTCGCGCGCGTCCGGAGGAGCGGTCGTTTCGCTCGCCGCCAGGGCGCTAGGTCCTCCGCTCGGCACCGTCAATCAGCATGTCGAGCGCGGTCGCGACGGTTGCCAGGCGCACCGCGCCGCGATCCCCGGCGTAGACCACGCGCCGGTGAAGGAGGGTGCCGCCCGGCCCGGCGCAGGCGTGGTGCACCAGGCCGACCGGCTTGGCGGCGCTCCCACCGCCGGGTCCTGCGATGCCGGTCACCGCGACCGCGAGGGTGGCGTCGGAGCGGGCGAGCGCGCCCTCTGCCATGGCCCGCGCCACCTCCTCGCTGACCGCGCCCACGCGCATCAGCAGATCGTCCGGCACACCCAGCATGTCCCGCTTGGCCTCGTTGGCGTAGGTCACGAAGCCGCGGTCCACCACGTCCGATGAGCCCGCGATCTCGGTCAGGCAGGCGGCGATCAGTCCGCCGGTGCAGGACTCCGCCGTCGCGACGCGCAGGCCCTCCGCGCGGCAGAGCGAGAGCAGCCGCTCGGCCTGCTCGATGATGTCCGCGGGGAAGGTCACAGCCAAATCCAGACGTTCCAGAGCAGCACCGCCGCCAGGGCGCCGGCGACGATGTCATCCAGCATCACGCCGAGCCCGCCCTTTACGCGCCGGTCGAGCAGGCTAATCGGCCAGGGCTTCACCACGTCGAAGAGGCGGAAGAGCACGAAGCCCACCGCGTAGACGGCAATGGTCGGCGGCACCAGCAGCAGGGCCACGAACTGGCCCGCGACCTCGTCGATCACGATCGCCGATGAATCGCGGGTCCCGGTGCGGCGCTCGTAGGCGCCGGCAGCCCAGATGCCGATCACGATAACGACGAGAGTCGCGATGGCGAGTCCGAGCGTGCCGGTGTAGGTCCTGAGCAGCCATGCGAGGGGCAGCGCCAGTGCCGAGGCCACGGTCCCCGGTGCCCAGCGCACCAGCCCAGCGCCGAAACAGGTCGCGATCAGGGCTGCCGGATCGCGCAGGTTGAGCCGGGCCGGCTCCGCTTCAGCGGTCATTGGCGCCGCCTGCGGGCAAGCGGACCGTGGCGACCGCCTGCGCGGCGATGCCCTCGCCGCGCCCGGTGAAGCCGAGGCGCTCCGTCGTGGTCGCCTTCAGGCTGATGCGGGCAGGGTCCAAGCCCAGAACAGTGGCGAGCCGCGCCATCATGGCCGTACGGTGCGGGCCGATCTTGGGCCGCTGGCAGATCACCGTGACATCCACATGGCTGAGGAGGCCGCCGCGTTCCGCCAGGAGCTTGAGCGCGTGGGCCACGAAGCGCGCGGATTCTGCGTCCCGCCAGGCTTCTTCGGAAGGTGGGAAGTGGGTGCCGATATCGCCCGCCGCCATGGCGCCCAGCAGCGCGTCGACGATGGCGTGGAGCACGACATCGCCGTCGGAGTGGCTGATTACGCCCTGCGCGTGCGGCACCGCCACGCCGCCCAGCATCAGGTGATCGCCGGGGCCGAAGCGGTGGACGTCGAAGCCCATGCCGACGCGGGTTTCGAATGCGGCCTCGGCCGCAGCGGCAACATCGCGCCCGCTTTGCGCCGCCAGGATGCGCTCGGCCCGGGCGAAATCCTGCTCGGTGGTAATCTTGAGGTTGTCCTCGTCGCCGGGAGTGAGCGCGACGGAGAGACCGGCCTGCTCGGCCACCGCGGCATCGTCGGTCAGCGCGCTGCCGGCTGCGGCGCGGTGGGCATCGAGGATGGCGGGATAGCGGAATCCCTGCGGGGTCTGGGCGCACCAGAGCCCCTCGCGCGGCACCGCGCCCGCAATCACGGCGCTGCCCGGCACCGCCCGCTTGAGGCTGTCGCTCACCGCGAGCGCAGGCAGCGACCCGTCGTGGCCCTCGAGCGCATCGAGAGCGCCGTCGATCACGGCGGCGGAGACCAGGGGACGCGCGCCGTCGTGAATCAGCACCAGGTCGGGCGCTGCGTCCGCCAGGCTTTCCAGGCCGTTTCGCACGGAGTCCTGCCGGGTCTCGCCGCCGGCGACCGGCGCGAGCAGCGCGCCGTCTGCCGCATTGCCGCTCTCGCGCACCGCCTCGTCGTAGAGTGGCCGGTCGGCGGGGTTGATCACCACCCTGACCCTGTCGATGCCCGGGTGGGTCGCGAAGCGCTGCACGCTGTGGCCCAGCACCGCGCGCCCTGCGAGCTGGCGATACTGCTTGGGCAGCGGCCCGCCGACCCGGTGGCCTCGCCCGGCGGCGACGATCAGGGCGGCGGCGTTGACCATGCTGGATCCGTGGCGCGGGCGGCGGCGTTCCGCGCCCCTATTCGATTGGTGCCGGCGGCAGGACTCGAACCCGCAACCCCTTGATTACAAATCAAGTGCTCTACCAGTTGAGCTACGCCGGCCGATCGGCCGCTGCAGGCGCGCGCGATCACGGAAGACCCGCTATCAAGCGCGGCCGGCCGGCCGAGTCAAGGCGAAGGGCGCCGCGCTGCCGCGCCCGGCGTTCCTTTCCAGCTGCCCCGCTCATCGCCGCGAAACCTCGTAGAGCGCGATGGCGGCGGCGTTGGAGACGTTGAGGCTCGCCATCGAGCCCGGCATGGGGATGCTCGCGGTCGAATCGCAGCGCTCGCGGGTGAGCCGGCGCATGCCCTGGCCTTCCGCGCCCAGCACGAGCGCAACCGGCGCCTTCACGCCGACAGCCCCGAGCGGCTCGGGCGCGTCCTGGTCGAGGCCGAGGCACCAGAAACCCAGCTCTTTCAGCACGATAAGGGCGCGTGCGACGTTGACGACCCGGGCGAGGGGCACCGTCTCCAGCGCACCGGATGCCGCCTTGGCGAGAGCGCCGGTACCCTGCGGCGAATGCCGGTCCTGGATCACCACGGCCCCCACCGCAAAGGCCGCTGCGGAGCGCAGAATCGCGCCGACGTTATGCGGATCCGTTATCTGGTCGAGCACGACGACGGTCCGCGGGCCCTCCGCCCTCTGCACCACGCCGCGGCAGGCAGAAGCGAGGTCGACCGCCGGTAGCGGCGCCGTCTCGAGCACGATGCCCTGATGCACGGCGCCCTCCGGCAACAGGGCGGCGACATCCTGGCGCGAGACGATCTGCGGCGCTTCGAGCAGGGCACGGGCGGCGAGCGGGAGCCCGCGGGAGTCGCTTCGCTCGGCGAGCAGCGCCGCTCCCTCCTCGGTCGCGATCAGCCGATGGCAGCGGCGGCTCGGGTTGGCGAGCGCGGCGGCCACGGCATGGGTGCCGTAGAGCCGCTCGCGACGAGGTCGCGCCTGGGAGCGTTGCTCCTGATGCGTGCGCCGGCGCCCGGCTCCACGCTCGCGCGGGCGGCGAGAACTGTTGCGTGCCATGACGCACCCTATTATAAGACTTCCATCCCTTTTGCGAGACGCCCCGGCATACGGGCCGCGCGGCGCGCGCTGACGCCGCAGCCGCGGCGGCCGATGGCGCGGTGGGCCGTCACGGAGAGTTCCTTTGGGCGTTGACAATCGACCGCGGATGTCCATAGTGCGCCGTTCCGAGTCCCGGGGGCGTCCACCTCGGCGCGGAGGGGTGGCCGAGTGGTTAAAGGCAGCAGACTGTAAATCTGCCGACGTATGTCTACGTAGGTTCGAATCCTACCCCCTCCACCACACGGGCGGCGCGCGCCCGTGCGACGAAGGGCGTGGGGGACTTGAGATCGAGCGGGTGTAGCTCAATGGTAGAGCCCCAGCCTTCCAAGCTGGTTACGTGGGTTCGATTCCCATCACCCGCTCCAGAGTATAGGGCCGACACCGCAGCAGCGGTGCGCGGTTTGTGTCGTCCTTTTAACCGCTGCAGGAACGCGGCGGACGGGGAATAGAGCAGCGATGGCTAAGGAGAAGTTTGAGCGTACGAAGCCGCACTGCAACGTCGGGACGATTGGTCACGTTGACCATGGGAAGACGACGCTGACGGCGGCGATCACGCGGATACTTGGCGAGGCGGGCGGCGCGGACTTCGTGCCCTTCGACGAGATCGACAAGGCGCCGGAGGAGCGCGAGCGCGGGATCACGATCGCGACGGCGCACGTCGAGTACGAGACGGCGAACCGCCACTACGCACACGTGGACTGCCCGGGTCACGCGGACTACGTGAAGAACATGATCACGGGCGCCGCGCAGATGGACGGCGCGATCCTTGTGGTGTCTGCGGCGGACGGCCCGATGCCTCAGACGCGGGAGCACATTCTGCTTGCGCGCCAGGTGGGCGTTCCGGCGCTGGTGGTCTACATGAACAAGGTGGACATGGTCGACGACGAGGAGATTCTGGACCTCGTCGAGCTCGAGGTTCGGGAGCTCTTGTCGGAGTACGAGTTTCCCGGGGACGACATCCCTGTGATTCGGGGCTCTGCGCTTGCGGGGCTTGAGGGCGGCGACGAGACGACGGGGCGTGATTCGGTTCTTGAGCTGATGGCGGCGGTTGACGACTACGTGCCGCAGCCCGAGCGTCCGAAGGACCAGCCCTTCCTGATGCCGATCGAGGACGTGTTCTCGATTTCGGGCCGCGGGACGGTTGTGACGGGGCGGATCGAGCGGGGCGTGGTGAATGTCGGCGACGACGTCGGGATCATCGGGATCCGCGAGACGACGAAGACGGTGTGCACGGGCGTCGAGATGTTCCGGAAGCTGCTGGATCAGGGTGAGGCGGGCGACAACGTGGGCGTTCTGCTTCGCGGCACGAAGCGTGACGACGTGGAGCGCGGCCAGGTCCTGGCGGAGCCCGGGACGATCACGCCGCACACGCGTTTCGAGGCCGAGACGTACATCCTGACGAAGGACGAGGGCGGCCGTCACACGCCCTTTTTCTCGAACTACCGTCCGCAGTTCTACTTCCGGACGACGGACGTGACGGGGACGATCGGGCTGCCGGAAGGGACCGAGATGGTGATGCCCGGCGACAACGTGACGATGCAGGTCGATCTGATTGCGCCGATTGCGATGGACGAGGGGCTTCGCTTCGCCATCCGCGAGGGCGGGCGCACCGTCGGCGCCGGCGTCGTCGCCAAAATCGTCGAGTAGAGCGCGGCATCCCGCTGCGGCTCGCAAACGGATTAGGAGTGTAGCTCAATTGGTAGAGCGCCGGTCTCCAAAACCGGAGGTTGGGGGTTCGAGACCCTCCACTCCTGCCATCCGCGCAGGCCGGGGCGCGCGTTGACCATGGCTCGTACGCCTCCGCTCGAGTTCTTGCGCCAGGCACGCCAGGAGATCGGCAAGGTCACATGGCCCACCCGCAAGGAGACCATCATCAGCACCATCATGGTACTGATCATGGTGATTATCATGGCAATCTTCTTTTTCCTGATTGATCAGGTGCTCTCCATCGGGGTGCGGGCGATTCTGGGGCTGGGCGGATGACGGACATGCCGGCAGCAGAGACGCACATGGCGGACGACCAGGGGCCGGCGCGGCGCTGGTACATCGTCCACGTCTATTCCGGCTTCGAGAAGAAGGTGGCGCAGTCGATCCTCGAGCAGGCGAGGCAGCAGGGTCTTGACCACCTGATCGCCGACGTCATGGTGCCCTCGGAAGAGGTCGTCGAAATGCGGCGCGGCGCCAAGGTCAAGTCGGAGCGCAAGTTCTTTCCCGGCTACGTGCTGGCGCACATCAGCATGACCGACGAAACCTGGCACCTGATCAACAACACACCGAAGGTGACCGGTTTTCTAGGCAGCGGCGGCAAGCCGGTGCCGATCAGCGACGATGAGGCGGACCGCGTGCTGAAGCAGGTCAAGGAAGGTGTCGAGCGGCCCAAGCCCTCGGTCATCTTCGAGATCGGCGAGACCGTGCGGGTCTGCGACGGCCCCTTCACCTCCTTCAACGGGCTGGTGGAGGAGATCGACGAGGAGCGGGCGCGGCTCAAGGTCGCGGTATCGATTTTCGGCCGGGCGACGCCGGTCGAGCTGGAATACGCGCAGGTCGAGAAGGCCTGAGGGCAGGGGCGGGAGTAGCATGGCCAAGAGAGTCACAGGGACGATCAAGCTGCAGGTGCCGGCGGGGCAAGCCAATCCGTCGCCGCCGATCGGCCCGGCGCTGGGTCAGGCAGGGCTCAACATCATGGAGTTCTGCAAGACCTTCAACGCGCAAACCCAGAACCTCGAGCAGGGGATGCCGATCCCGACCGTGATCTCGGTCTATCACGATCGGACCTTCTCGTTCGTGACCAAGAGCCCGCCGGCCAGCTTCTTTCTCAAGAAGGCGGCGGGCCTCGAAAAGGGCTCCGAGACGGTGGGCCGGATCGACCCGGTGGGCCAGGTGACACGGGCGCAGGTGCGCGAGATCGCGGAGAAGAAGATGGTAGACCTCAACGCCGACGATATGGACGCCGCCTGCCGCATTATCGAAGGGTCGGCGCGCTCCATCGGCATCCAGGTGGTGGGCTAAGGGCGATGGCGAAGACCGGAAAGAGAATGCAGCAGGCCAAGGAGCGGATCGACCGCGACAGGACCTATGTGCTGGGCGAGGCGATCACGCTGGTGAAGCAGGGCGCGAAGGCGAAGTTCGACGAGACCGTCGAAATGAGCGTCGGGCTCGGCGTCGACCCGCGCCACGCGGACCAGATGGTGCGCGGCGTCGTGGCGCTCCCCCACGGCACCGGTAAGTCGGTGCGCGTCGCGGTCTTCGCCAAGGGCGACAAGGCCGAGGCCGCGCGTGAAGCGGGCGCCGACATAGTCGGCGACGAGGACCTGGCGGCCCAAGTCCAGGGCGGCAAGATCGAATTCGACCGCTGCATCGCGACGCCCGACATGATGCCCATCGTCGGCAAGCTCGGCCGCATTCTGGGCCCGCGCGGGCTCATGCCCAACCCGAAGCTCGGCACGGTGACGCCTGACGTCACCGAGGCCGTGCAGGCGGCCAAGGGCGGCCAGGTGGAGTTCCGGGTCGAGAAGGCCGGCATCGTTCACGCCGGTATCGGCAAGGCGAGCTTCGCGGAACAGGCGCTGGCCGAGAATGCGCGCGCGCTGGTGGACGCGCTCAACCGGGCGAAGCCGAGCGGCGCAAAGGGAACCTACATGAAGCGGGCGGCACTCAGCTCCTCCCAGGGGCCGGGCGTGAAGCTCGACGTCGCCGCCCTGCAGGCAGAGTTGGCGGCATCGTGACTGGTGGCGTGAGCGGCGCGCGTCTGCGCCTCGTGTCTGCCGGATAAGCCGGAGGAAGTCGTGGAACGGCTCAAGAAGGAAGAGATCGTCGAAGCCCTGCATGGCATCTTCGAGAACACCAATCTCGTCGTTGTCACGCAGTTCAGCGGGCTCTCGGTGGCAGAGGCCTCCGACCTGCGCCGCCAGATGCGCGCGGCCGGCGCCACCTTCCGCGTCACCAAGAACCGGCTCGCGAAGCGCGCGGTCGAAGGCACGTCCTTCGCCCCGCTCGCGGACCTCTTCACGGGGTCCAGCGCGATCGCCTATTCGGATGATCCGGTGGCCGCGGCCAGGGTCGCAGTGACCTACGCCAAGGAGAACGAGAAGCTGATCATCGTGGGCGGCGCGCTCGGCGGCGCCGCGCTCGATCGGGGCGATGTGCGCTCGCTCGCAGAGCTGCCCTCGCTCGATACGCTACGCGCCCAGCTGATCGGGGTGCTGAATGCGCCGGCGACCAAGATCGCCGCCGTGCTGAGCGCGCCCGCAGGCCAGCTCGCGCGCGTCCTCAACGCCTATTCGGAACAAGGAGACACCGCCAGCCAGAGCGATCCAGCCGGCGACTAATCGCCAACGCACATCAATAACAGCCCAAGCCCCCAGGAGACTAACGACATGGCTGATCTAGCCAAAATTGCAGACGAGCTTTCGACCCTGACGGTGATCGAGGCCTCCGAGCTGAGCAAGATGCTCGAAGAGAAGTGGGGGGTCTCCGCGGCCGCCCCCGTCGCCATCGCCGCCGCCCCCGGTGCAGCGCCAGCGGCCGAGGAGGCCGAAGAGCAGACCGAATTCACCGTGGTGCTGACATCCTTCGGCGAGAAGAAGATCAACGTGATCAAGGAAGTGCGCTCGATCACCAGCCTCGGCCTCAAGGAGGCCAAGGCGCTGGTCGAGGGCGTGCCGAACGCCGTCAAGGAAGACGTGTCCAAGGATGACGCGGCCAAGATAAAGGAGCAGCTCGAAGCTGCCGGCGCGACCGTCGAGGTCAAGTAGCGACGATTGGCTATTGCCGGCGCCCGCCCGGTCACGTGCCGGGTAGCACCGGCCCCGCTGTCGCGCTGCGGCGCGGGCGGGCACGACCACGCGCGGCCACGGCTGCGCGGCGTGTGCCGCCGCACCGCACGTAACGACTAACCCACGGCCCGCCGCGGCGCTCAAGCCGCGGCCGGGGCCGAGAGTCCGAGGGGTACCATGGTGCAGTCTCGCAAGGCCCACCGCAGGCTACGTCGCAGTTTCAGCCGAATTCCCCAGGTTGCCTCGATGCCGAATCTCATCGAGGTGCAGAAGCGCTCCTACGAGTTCTTCCTGCAACGGGCGATAGAGGGCGACCGGCGCTCCGAATCCGGGCTTCAGCGGGTCTTCAAGTCGGTGTTCCCGATACGGGACTTTTCCGACAAGGCGTCGCTGGAGTTCGAGCGCTACGAGTTCGAGGAGCCCAAGTACGACGTCGAGGAATGTCAGCAGCGCGGCATCACCTACGCGGCCCCGCTCAAGGTGACCCTGCGCCTCGTGGTCTGGGACGTGGACGACGATAGCGGGCTCCGCTCGGTGCGCGACATCAAGGAGCAGGACGTCTACATGGGCGACATGCCCTTGATGACCGACAACGGCACCTTCGTCATCAACGGCACCGAGCGGGTGATCGTTTCGCAGATGCACCGCTCGCCGGGCGTCTTCTTCGATCACGACCGGGGCAAGACGCACAGCTCCGGCAAGTATCTCTACGCCGCCCGGATCATCCCCTACCGGGGCTCCTGGCTCGACTTCGAGTTCGATGCCAAGGACCTGGTGTTCGTGCGCATCGACCGGCGCCGCAAGCTGCCGGTGACGGTGCTGCTGCGCGCGCTCGCCATGGATACGGAGGAGATCTTCGATCACTTCTATTCCAAGGTGATGCACACGCGCTGCGAAGACGGCTGGAAGGCGCCGATCGAGCCCGAGCGCCTGCGCGGGGCGAAGCTGCTCGACGACCTGGTGAACGCGGACACCGGCAAGACCGTGGTCGAGGCCGGGCGCCGCGTAACCGCGCGCGTGCTCAAGAAGCTGAGCGATGCCGGCATGACCGAACAGCTGATCAGCGCCGACAAGCTGATCGGGCAATACGCCTCCGACGACATGATCAATACCGAGACCGGGGAGGTGCTGATCGAGGCCGGCGGCGAAATTGAAGAGAAGACGCTCGAAGCCCTGGAGGAATGCGGGATCGACCAGATCTCGGTCCTCGGCATCGACCACATCAATATCGGCGCCTACATCCGCAACACCATCAGGCAGGACAAGACGTCGAACCGCGAAGAGGCGCTGCTCGAGATCTACAAGGTGATGCGGCCAGGCGAGCCGCCGACCGTCGAGACTGCCGAAAAGCTCTTCTACGACCTCTTCTTCGGCAAGGCCCGGTTGAAGGATGAATCGGCCGAGGCGCGCGCCGAGCCGGCAGCGGCCGCCGACGTGCTCGTTCGGCTGAAGCGGGCCGAGATGGGCGAGGTCTGGATCCTGGAGCAGGAGGAAGACTGGCTCAGGATCATCGTTCCTGCGGCCGTCCGGCCCGGTGAGATCGACCAGCCGGTATGGGTGCCTGCGGAGGCCTTCGCCCCGCTCGGCTCCGAGCGTTACGACCTCTCCGACGTCGGCCGGGTGAAGATGGGCATGCGGCTCAATCTCGACGGCAACGACGAGCTCAGGGTGCTGCGGCGCAAGGATATCGTCGCCGTCGTCACGACCCTCGTGGCACTGAAGGACGGTATCGGCGACATCGACGACATCGACCACCTGGGCAACCGCCGGGTGCGCTCGGTCGGCGAGCTGATGGAGAACCAGTACCGGATCGGCCTGCTCAGGATGGAGCGCGCGATCCGAGAGCGGATGAGCTCGGTCGATATCGACACCGTCATGCCGCACGACCTGATCAACGCGAAGCCTGCGGCGGCGGCGGTGCGCGAGTTCTTCGGCTCGTCCCAGCTCTCGCAGTTCATGGACCAGACCAATCCGCTGTCGGAAATTACCCACAAGCGGCGGCTGTCCGCGCTGGGGCCCGGCGGGCTCACGCGCGAGCGGGCGGGCTTCGAGGTACGCGACGTGCACCCCTCGCACTACGGGCGCATCTGCCCGGTGGAGACGCCGGAAGGCCCGAATATCGGCCTGATCAACAGCCTCGCCACCTACGCGCGGGTCAACCGCTACGGCTTCATCGAGAGCCCCTATCGCAAGGTGGAGGAGGGCCGACAGACCGACGAGGTGGTCTATCTCTCGGCGATCGAGGAGGCGAAGTACACCATCGCCCAGGCCAACGCGAAGACGGACGAGAACGCCGCTCTCAGCGAGGATCTGGTGAGTTGCCGGCGCAACGGCGAGTTCGTGATGTCGGCGCCCGACAACATCGAATACATGGATGTCTCGCCGAAGCAGCTGGTCTCGGTTGCTGCTGCCCTCATCCCCTTTCTCGAGAACGACGACGCGAACCGGGCGCTGATGGGCTCCAACATGCAGCGCCAGGCGGTCCCCCTGGTGCGCGCGGAGGCGCCGCTGGTGGGCACCGGCATGGAAACGGTGGTGGCGCGGGATTCCGGCGCCGCCATCGCTGCGCGCCGTACCGGAACGGTTGAGCAGGTGGATGCCACCCGCATCGTGGTCCGCGCCGAGGGCGAGCAGGACGGCAACGCGGAGTCCGCTGGCGTCGACATCTATAACCTGTTGAAATTCCAGCGCTCCAACCAGAGTACGTGCATCACGCAGCGGCCGCTGGTGCGGGTCGGCGAGCGGGTGGCGGCGGGCCACGTCATCGCCGACGGGCCCAGCACCGACTACGGCGAACTCGCGCTCGGGCGCAACGTGCTCGTCGCCTTCATGCCGTGGAATGGCTACAATTTCGAGGATTCGATCCTGATCTCCGAGCGGCTGGTCAAGGACGACGTCTTCACCTCCATCCATATCGAAGAGTTCGAGGTGATGGCGCGCGACACCAAGCTGGGCCAGGAGGAGATCACCCGCGATATCCCCAACGTCGGCGAGGAAGGGCTCCGCAACCTGGACGAGGCCGGCATCGTCTATATCGGTGCCGAGGTGCAGCCCGGCGACATCCTGGTCGGCAAGATCACGCCCAAGGGCGAATCGCCGATGACGCCGGAAGAGAAGCTGCTGCGGGCGATCTTCGGCGAAAAGGCCTCGGACGTGCGCGACACCTCGCTGCGCGTGCCGCCCGGCGGCATGGGCACGGTGGTCGAAGTGCGCGTCTTCAACCGGCGCGGCATCGACAAGGACGAGCGTGCGCTCGCGATCGAGCGTGAAGAGATCGAGCGGCTCGCCAAGGATCGCGACGACGAGCGCGCGATCATCGAGCGCAACATGTACGACCGCGTGCGTGCGCTGCTGCTGAACCGGATTGCGGCACGCGGCCCCAAGGGTGTCGCCGCCAACACCAAGGTCACGGGCCGGGTTCTCGACTCGCTCTCCCGGGGGCAGTGGTGGCAGATCGTGCCGGCCAGCGAGCCGATCCTGACCCGCCTCGAAGCGCTCAAGGAGGAGTTCGACGAGAACATCGGCCGGATTCAGGCACGCTTCGAGAGCAAGGTGGAGAAGCTGCAGCGCGGCGACGAGCTGCCGCCCGGCGTGCTCAAGATGGTCAAGGTGTTCGTCGCGGTGAAACGCAAGATGCAGCCCGGCGACAAGATGGCCGGTCGCCACGGCAACAAGGGCGTGGTCTCGAACATCGTGCCGGTCGAGGACATGCCCTATCTGGAGGACGGGACCAGCGTCGATATCGTGCTCAACCCCCTCGGCGTGCCGTCGCGGATGAATGTCGGCCAGATCCTGGAGACCCATCTGGGGTGGGCCTCCCATGGACTCGGGCTCAAGATCGGCGAGATCCTGGATCAGGCCCAGTCCGCAGACGGCGCCGCCAACGGGGCGCTACGGAGCCTGCTGACCGAGGTCTACGACGGCGACCGGGAGGCGGACAACCAGGTCGCGACGTTGTCGGACTCGGAACTGGCCGAAATCGGCGAGACCAGCAGGAACGGCATCCCCATGGCAACCCCGGTCTTCGACGGCGCCCACGAGATCGACATCGTGAAGATGCTCGAGCTCGCGGGCCTCGAGTCGAGCGGCCAGGTCACGCTGGTCGACGGGCAGACCGGCGAGCCCTTCGACCGCCAGGTGACGGTCGGCTACATCTACATGCTGAAGCTGCACCACTTGGTCGACGACAAGATCCACGCCCGCTCGATCGGGCCTTACAGCCTTGTCACCCAGCAGCCGCTCGGCGGCAAGGCGCAGTTCGGCGGCCAGCGCTTCGGCGAGATGGAGGTGTGGGCGCTGCAGGCCTACGGCGCCTCCTACACCTTGCAGGAAATGCTGACCGTCAAGTCGGACGACGTCTCGGGCCGTACCAAGGTCTACGAGTCGATCGTGCGCGGTGACGAGAACTTCGAAGTCGGAATACCTGAATCGTTCAACGTTCTGGTCAAGGAGATGCAGTCCCTCGGCCTCGATATCGATCTCAGGACAACGAGCTGACGCAGAACCGGCACGGCCACCCGGCAGCGCGGCAGGTTCGGAGGACACTCGATGAATGAGTTGATCAATCTCTTCGGTACGACAAGCACGGCCCAACAATTCAACCAGATCAAGATCTCCATCGCGAGCCCGGAGAAGATTCGCTCCTGGTCTTACGGCGAGATCAAGAAGCCGGAAACCATCAATTACCGGACCTTCAAGCCGGAGCGCGACGGGCTGTTTTGCGCCCGTATTTTCGGTCCGATCAAGGATTACGAGTGCTTGTGCGGCAAGTACAAGCGCATGAAGTACCGCGGCATTGTCTGCGAGAAGTGCGGCGTCGAAGTGATCCAGTCGAAGGTCCGGCGCGAGCGCATGGGCCATATCGAGCTGGCCTCGCCTGTCGCCCATATCTGGTTCCTCAAGTCGGTGCCGTCGCGCATCGGGCTCTTGTTCGACATGACGCTCAAGGAGATGGAGCGAGTCCTCTATTTCGAGAGCTATGTCGTCACCGAGCCGGGATTCACCTCGCTCAACCAGTTCCAGCTGCTCACCGAGGATCAGTTCCGCCACGCGCAGGACGAGTTCGGTGCCGATGCCTTCGAGGCCGGCATCGGGGCCGAAGTCATTCGCAAGATGCTGGCCAAGCTCGATCTCGAAGAGGAGCGGGACACGCTGCGGGGCGAGCTCGCCGCCACCAACTCCGAGGCCAAGCGCAAGAAGCTGGTCAAGCGGCTGAAGCTGGTCGAATCCTTCATCCTCTCGGGCAACCGGCCGGAATGGATGATCCTCGAGGTTGTGCCGGTGATTCCGCCGGAGCTCCGTCCGCTGGTGCCGCTGGACGGCGGCCGCTTCGCCACCTCGGACCTCAACGACCTCTACCGCCGAGTCATCAACCGCAACAACCGCTTGAAGCGGCTGATCGAGCTGCGTGCGCCGGACATCATCGTCCGCAACGAGAAGCGCATGCTGCAGGAGGCGGTGGACGCGCTCTTCGACAACGGCCGCCGCGGCCGGGTGATGACCGGCGCCAACAAGCGGCCGCTCAAGTCGCTGAGCGACATGCTCAAGGGCAAGCAGGGGCGCTTCCGGCAGAACCTGCTGGGCAAGCGCGTCGACTATTCGGGGCGCTCGGTGATCGTCGTGGGACCCGAGCTCAAACTGCACGAGTGCGGCCTGCCGAAGAAGATGGCGCTCGAGCTGTTCAAGCCCTTCATCTATTCCAAGCTCGAGCTCTACGGCATGGCCACCACGCTCAAGGCCGCAAAGCGCCTGGTCGAGAAGGAGCGGCCTGAGGTCTGGGACATCCTGGAGGAAGTGATCCGCGAACATCCGGTGCTGCTCAACCGGGCGCCGACGCTGCATCGCCTCGGCATCCAGGCCTTCGAGCCGGTGCTGATCGAGGGCAAGGCGATCCAGCTTCACCCGCTGGTCTGCGCCGCCTTCAACGCCGACTTCGACGGCGACCAGATGGCGGTGCACGTGCCGCTCTCGCCGGAGGCGCAGCTCGAGGCGCGGGTCCTCATGATGTCCACCAACAACATCCTGAGCCCCGCCAACGGCAAGCCGATCATCGTGCCGAGCCAGGACATCGTGCTCGGCATCTACTATCTGACCTACAGCCGGGAGGGGGAGCGCGGCGAAGGCATGTCGTTCTCCGACATCGGTGAGGCGCAGAAGGCGTTCGAGGCAGGCGCGATCTCGCTGCATGCCAAGATCACCTGCCGCAGGGCGGGCGAGAACGGTGCAGATCCCGTGCGGGTCGAGACCACGGCAGGCCGGCTGATCCTCTCCGAGGTTCTTCCGGAGAACGCCAACGTCCGCTTCGAGGCGATCAACCAGCTGCTCACCAAGCGCGAGCTCAGCGCCGTGTTCGATTCCGTCTACCGCCATTGCGGCCAGAAGGAGACGGTGATCTTCGCCGACCAGGTGATGAATCTCGGCTTCCGCTACGCGACCCGCGCCGGCATCTCCTTCGGCAAGGACGACATGGTGGTGCCGCGCGACAAGGCCAAGCTGGTGGAATTCACCGACCGCGAGGTGAGCCGCTACGAGCGTCAGTACTCCGACGGCCTCATCACCCAGGGCGAGAAGTACAACAAGGTCATCGACGCCTGGTCGCAGTGCACCGACAAGGTGGCGACGGCGATGATGAAAGGCATGTCGGACCTCACGGTCGGCGAGGACCGGCGGGGCGGGCCTGCGCTCAACTCGATCTATATCATGGCCGATTCGGGCGCGCGGGGCTCGGAAGCGCAGATGAAGCAGCTCGCCGGCATGCGCGGGCTCATGGCCAAGCCCTCGGGCGAGATCATCGAGACGCCGATCAAGTCCAACTTCAAGGAAGGGCTGACGGTGCTCGAGTATTTCAACTCGACCCATGGCGCGCGCAAGGGCCTCGCCGACACCGCGCTCAAGACCGCCAACTCGGGCTATCTCACCCGCCGCCTCGTCGATGTCGCCCAGGACTGCATCATCGTCGAGGACGATTGCGGCACCACCGAAGGCCTCACGATCAAGGAGGTCATCGAGGGCGGCGAGACCATCGCTACGCTCGGCGAACGGGCGCTGGGGCGGGTCTCGTCGGAGCCGGTGCTGGATCCGCTTTCGGGTGACTCCATCGTGGACGCCGGCGTGATGATTGACGAGCGCGGTATCGACGCGATCGAGCGGGCCAATATCGAAGTGCTCAAGATCCGCTCGGTGCTCACCTGCGAGAGCGACGACGGCGTGTGCAGCCTCTGCTACGGGCGCGATCTCGCGCGCGGCACGCTCGCCAATATCGGCGAGGCTGTCGGCGTCATCGCGGCGCAGTCCATCGGCGAGCCCGGCACGCAGCTCACCATGCGCACCTTCCACATCGGCGGTGCGGCCCAGCGGGGCGCGGAGCAGTCGAGCGTCGAGGCGCCGATCGATGCGACGGTCGAGATTGAAAACGAGAACGTGGTGAACGACAGCACCGGCACGCCGGTGGTGATGGGCCGCAATCTCGAAGTCGCCTTGCGCGACGCGCAGGGCAGGGAACGTGCGCGCCACCGCGTCCCCTATGGCGCCAAGCTCTACGTCTCCCAGGGAATGACCATCGAGCGGGGGCACACCGTCGCGTCGTGGGATCCCTTTACGCTGCCGCTGATCTCGGAGCGTTCAGGCGTTGTGCGCTTCTCCGACATGGTGGAGGGCCTCTCCTTCCGCGAGGTGGTGGACGAGCGCACTGGGGTCTCCAACAAGGTCGTGGTCGATTGGCGCCAGCAGCCGCGCGGCAGCGACCTCAAGCCGCGCGTGGGATTGACCGACGAGAGCGGCGAGATCATCACGCTGCCCAACGGGCGCGAGGCGCAGTACTTCCTCTCGGTCGACGCCATCCTCAATGTCGAGGACGGCGAAACGGTGCATGCTGGCGACGTGCTGGCTCGCATCCCGCGGGAATCGACCAAGACCCGCGACATCACCGGCGGCCTGCCGCGGGTGGCCGAGCTGTTCGAGGCGCGCAAGCCCAAGGACCACGCGGTCATCACCGACATCACCGGCCGGGTCGAGTTCGGCAAGGACTACAAGGCCAAGCGGCGGATCGTCGTTGTGCCGGACGACGACGCCAAGCCGGCCGAGTACTTCATCCCCAAGGGCAAGCACATCAGCGTCCAGGAAGGGGACATCGTGCGCAAGGGCGACCCGCTGATGGACGGCAACCGCGCCCCGCACGACATCCTGCGCGTGCTCGGCGTCGAGGCGCTCGCGACCTACCTGATCGACGAGATCCAGGAGGTTTACCGGCTGCAGGGCGTGAAGATCAACGACAAGCACATCGAGGTGATCTGCCGCCAGATGATGCAGAAGGTCGAGATCGTGGAGCCGGGCGAGACCACCTTCCTGGTCGGCGAGCAGGTCGACCGGGTCGAGTACGACGAGGTCAACGAGCGCGTCGACGGCGATGCGGCCAGCAGCATTCCCGTGCTCCAGGGCATCACCAAGGCATCGCTCCAGACCCGGTCCTTCATCTCCGCCGCGTCCTTCCAGGAGACCACGCGGGTGCTCACCGAGGCGGCGGTCTCGGGCAAGTCGGACAGCCTGCTCGGCCTAAAGGAGAACGTGATCGTGGGCCGCCTGATCCCGGCCGGCACCGGCAGTGTCGTCAACCGCATCCAGAAGCAGGCGGTGGAGCGCGAGCTGCTCAGGCAGGCCGAAGAGGCGGAGGCCGAAGCCGAAGACGCTGCCATCGAGAACGCCGGCGACGATTTCGGCGATGCGATGGGCGAGACGGCGGGCGAGGCCATGGTGGTGGAAGAGGAGCAGGTCTCCGTTCCTGCCGAGTAGACGCGAGCGCATAGCGGGGCACGCATGATTGCCGCGCCGGTTCGCCGCCTCGTGGCTGCGGCGGCCCTTGCGGGCCTCGCGTTCGCCGCCGCGCCCACGCTCGGGGCCAACGCAGCGACCTGCCCGTCCGGCACCGAGTTGTTCGCCGAATACAGGCTCTTCTTCGGGCGCAGCCAAGGCGGTGTCGAGGTGGTGAGCGAGGACGCCTGGCGCGCCTTCCTCGCCGAGGAGGTTACACCCCGCTTTCCGGACGGCCTTAGCGTGCTCGATGCTGCGGGGCAGTGGCGCGAAGGCGCCGGCACAATCGTGCGGGAGCGCACCAAGCTCCTGCTCGTCCTCGCTCCGCTGGGTGAGGACGCCATGCGGCGCACCGATGAGATCGCGGACGCGTACAAGCGGGCCTTCGGCCAATCGAGCGTGCTCCGCGTCGTGACCGAGGCCTGCGTCTCGTTCTGACCGGAACGGGGATCACAGGTGCCGGGACGTTTGTACCCGGTTTGATCTGTACGCCCCAGCTTTGACTCCTCCGTAACAGAACTATATAAGCCTCTGTAATGGATGCAATGTTCGATTCGTCATCGGACGCAGGCGGGGGCTTAGGTTGGTAGCGACTGCCGAACGGGAAGCACGCGCGCCGCTCCTGCCCTCGGGCTCGGGTCCCTTCTTCGCCCGCCGCTTGAGTGAGTTGGCAGGGCTCGTGCTCGGCGGCCTTGCCGCCGTCTTGGCGGCCGCGCTGGTCACGTATTCGGCAGCCGATCCCTCCCTCAACAGCGCAAGCGGCGGCACGCCCGCCAATCTGATCGGCCGCCCCGGCGCCTACGGCGCGGACCTTCTGCTGCAGTGGCTCGGCCTCGCTGCAGCGTTGGTGCCGGCGATCCTCGCGGTTTGGGCCTGGGCGTTCCTGAGCCACCGCGGGCTGACCCGGCGGCTGGTGCGTTTCGCCCTTGCGCCACTCTCGGTCCTGCTCGCCGCAGTCGGCTGCGCGTCGCTGGGTATCGCCGACTGGCCCTCCGCTGCCGGGGCGGGCGGGGCCGTAGGCGAGCTCGCGCTGTCCGCGCTGGGCTCGGCGGGGCTCGGTAACGCCACCGGGATGACCGCCGCCGGCATCGGTGCTGTGTTCCTGGTCGCCGCCGCAGGTGCGTTGGTCTTTGCGCTCGGAGTGCCATGGCGCGAGTGGCGCGCCCTGCTTCGGGGCGCCTATTGGCTCTTGCGCAGCGTGGTCCTCTGCGCCGTCTGGGCTGCCCGCTGGTCCTCCGGCAGGAGCAGCGATCGGGCGGCCGGCGTCGAGGACGACGAGCAGGCCGCACCCGCAGGCAGGCAACGACGCTTCGCCCGATCTGCCGAGAAGATCGAGCGCGGGCGCCGGCGCGAGCCGAGCCTGCTGCCTGTGGCGCCCGAGCAGGCGGCGCAACAACCGGCGGAGCCCAGCATCGTCGAGAAGCCCCAGCGCAAGGTGAAGCCCGGCAAGCGGGAGAAGAAGGAGCGCCAGCCCGACCTCGATCTCGAGGACAGCGTCGAGTACACGATGCCGCCCCTCGCGCTGCTATCTGACGCGGATGCTGCCGACAGGAAAAACAGCGCGAGTGAAGAGGGGCTGAAGCAGAACGCGGAGATGCTGGTCTCCGTGCTCGAGGACTTCCGGGTCTTCGGCGAGATCACTCAGGTCAGGCCGGGGCCCGTGGTCACGCTCTACGAGCTCGAGCCGCAGCCGGGCACGCGAACCTCGCGGGTGATCGGGCTTGCCGACGACATCGCGCGCTCGATGAGTGCGATTTCGGTCCGTGCGGCGACGATCCCCGGGCGCAGCGTCATCGGCATCGAGCTGCCCAACGGCGAACGCGAGACCGTGCTGCTGCGCGAACTGTTGGCGAGCGCCGCCTACGAAAGCAACGAATCCAGCCTCACTCTCGCGCTCGGCAAGGATATCGGCGGCAACCCGGTGGTGGCCGATCTCGCACGGATGCCCCACCTTCTGGTCGCCGGCACCACCGGCTCGGGCAAGTCGGTCGCGATCAACAGCATGATCCTGTCGCTGCTCTATCGGCTGCCGCCGGACCAGTGCAAGCTGATCCTGATCGACCCCAAGATGCTGGAGCTTTCGGTCTACGACGACATTCCGCACCTGCTCACGCCGGTGGTGACCGAGCCGGCCAAGGCGGTCGTCGCGCTGAAGTGGACCGTGCGGGAGATGGAGTCCCGCTACAAGGCGATGTCGAAGCTCGGGGTGCGCAATATCTCGGGCTACAACAAGCGGCTCGCCGAAGCCCGCGCGAAGGGCGAGCAGCTCACCTGGCGGGTCAACCTCGGCATGGACGCCGAGACCGGCGCGCCGATCCACGAAGAGTTCGAGATCGACCTCACGCCCATGCCCTTCATCGTCGTCGTCGTGGACGAGATGGCCGACCTCATGCTGGTCGCGGGCAAGGACATCGAGGGCGCGGTGCAGAGGCTGGCGCAGATGGCGCGCGCCGCCGGCATCCACCTGATCATGGCGACGCAGCGGCCCTCGGTCGATGTCATTACCGGCACCATCAAGGCCAACTTCCCGACGCGGATCAGCTTCCAGGTCACGTCCAAGATCGACAGCCGCACCATCCTCGGCGAGGCGGGCGCCGAGCAGCTGCTGGGCCAGGGCGACATGCTCTATCTCAGTGCGGGCGGGCGCGTGGCGCGGGTGCACGGGCCCTTCGTGAGCGATGCGGAGGTCGAGCGCGTGACCGACTTCCTGCGTGCCAGCGGGCGGCCCAACTACATCGAGGGGATCACCGAGGAGCCCGAAGCGGCCGCTGCCGGGATCGACGAGGGCGGCGACGAGGATCCGCTCTACGACCGGGCCGTGGCGCTGGTCGCGGCCGAGCGCAAGGCCTCCACCAGCTTCGTGCAGCGCCATCTCCAGATCGGCTACAACCGCGCCGCCCGGATCATCGAGCGGATGGAGAGCGAAGGCGTCATCAGCCAGGCCAACCATGTCGGCAAGCGCGAGGTGCTGGTCTCCGACCACTCGGCCGACTGAGCCCTCAACGACATGTGATTGTTCGCGCGGCCCGCGCACCCTACATTCCACACCATGCAAATGTTGATCCGCGCTACCGCGTTCCTATGCCTCGCCCCGGTGCTCGCGGCCTGGCTCACTGCCGTCCAGCCCACGCCCGTTCAGGCTGCGGATTCTCTCGTCCTCGACGAAGCGGCGCGGAAAACCCTCGCCGCCGTGGAAGGCTACCTGAACGGGCTTCAGACCCTGAAGGCGGACTTCACGCAGGTCGGGCCCGACGGCGAACCCGCCGAGGGGGTCATCTACATGCGCCGGCCGGGCTTGCTCCGCGTGGAATACGCGCCGCCGGTGCCCGTTATTATCGTGGGCGACGGCTTCCTGATCCACTATCACGACAAGGAGCTCGGCCAGATCGACGACTGGTTCATCTACGATACGCCGCTGGGCGCGCTCACGAAGGAGGTGACGCGCTTCGGCGAGGACGTCGATGTCACGGGATTCGTGGAGCGCGACGGGCGCATCGCGATTAGGGTGGTGCAGGAGGACGACCCGACCGGCGGGAGCCTGACCCTGTACCTGGACGCCGACCCGCTGCGACTCACCCATTGGCGGATTGCCGACGCTCAGGGGCGCGCCACCATGGTTACCCTGCACAACCTGAGGACCAACATCAGGCTGCCGCGCAGGCTCTTCGTGTTCGACGACCCGCGCAAGAAGCAGACCGGTCGACCATAGGCGGTCACTGCCCGGCCCACCCGGCCGCCAGGGCTAAGACTTGATGCGGCGGTTGCTGCCGAAGGGTGACTGGTCCTGGCATCGGCGGGTCTGGCGCCTGGCCTGGCCGATGGTCGTCTCCAACCTGTCGATCCCGCTACTTGGGGCGGTCGATACGGCGGTGATCGGCCACTTGCCCGAGCCGCACTTCCTCGGGGCGGTCGCGGTCGGCGCGCTGATCTTCAACACCCTCTATTTCGGCTGCAACTTCCTGCGCATGGGCACCACGGGGCTCACCGCCCAGGCCTTCGGTGCCCGCGACCGTGACGAGACACGCGCCACGCTCGCCCGCGCGCTCCTCATCGCCCTCGTGCTCGCGGTCGTGCTTCTGGCAGCGCAGGGGCCGATCGGCCGGCTCGCCTTCTACCTGGTCGAACCGAGCGAGGCGGTCGCCGGCGAGGGCGCGCGCTACTTCTTCATTCGCATCTGGGGCGCGCCGGCCGCGCTCGCCAGCATCGCGCTCGTCGGCTGGTTCATCGGGATGCAGAACACCCGCGCCGCGCTGGCAGTGCTGCTCACGGTCAACGGCATCAACATCGTGCTGGACCTGGTGCTGGTGCTGGTCTACGAGCTGGGCGTCCCCGGCGTCGCCTGGGCCACGGTGGCCGCCGACTATTCCGGGCTGATTCTGGGAGTCGCTGTCACCGCCCGCCTCGCGCAGCGCCATGGCGGCCGCTGGCAGGCTCGTCTCGTGCTCGACGCCGCCGCCATGCGGCGCTTCCTCGGCATCAACCGCGATATCTTCCTGCGCACGCTCTTCGTCATCACGGCGTTCGCGCTGTTCACGACGCTGAGCGCGCGTCAGGGCGACGTGGTGCTCGCCGCGAACGCGGTGCTGCTCAACTTCGTGATCTTCCTCAACTTCGGGTTCGACGGCTTCGCCTTCGCCGCCGAGGCGCTTACCGGCCGTGCGCTGGGCGCCAGGCGGCGCGACGACATGACCCGCGCCATCCGCGTCTGTTTTCTGTGGTGCTTCGCGCTCGCCCTCCTGACGGTCGCCATTTATGGCCTTGCCGGTGCGCCGATTGTCCGCGTGCTCACGGATATCGAGGACGTGCGCGCCGTGGCATACGACTTCCTGCCCTGGCTGATCGCGCTGCCGTTGGTGGCGGTCTGGGGTATCTTCCTCGACGGCGTGTTCACCGGCACCACGCGCACCGCCGACATGCGTAACACGATGATGCTGGCGTTCTTCGTCTTCACACCCTGCGCCTGGCTGCTGCGCGAGCCCATGGGCAATCACGGCCTCTGGCTCGCGATGACGCTGCTCTACGTGGTGCGGGGCGCGGGGCTCGGCGCGATCTATCTGGGAATCCGGCGGCGCGGCGGCTTCTTGCCCGCGGATCAGCCCCGTGATAGCTGAGCCGGCATGACCGCGCCGCCGGTTCCCCTGATTGGCCTGCCCGCCTGCGTGCGGGATATCGGCATCCACCCCTTCCACGTCGTCGGCGACAAGTACATGCGGGCGGTGGTCGCCGCCGCCGGCGGACTGCCCGTGGCGCTGCCTGCACTCGGCGGGGCGCTGGACCAGGACGCGGTGCTGGACCGCTGCGACGGCCTGCTCTTTACCGGAAGCCCGTCGAACGTGGAGCCGGCCCATTACGACGGGCCGCCGAGCGCCGACGGCACGCTCCACGACCCGGAGCGCGACGCGACCACGCTGCCCTTGATCCGGGCCGCGATCGACGCAGGAATTCCCATTCTCTGCATCTGCCGCGGCTTTCAGGAGCTCAACGTCGCCCTCGGCGGCAGTCTCCATCAGGAAGTTCACCGCGTGCCGGGGCGCATCGACCATCGCTCGGACGACGACCAGTCCCGCGACGTGCAGTACGGGCCGGCCCACGAGGTGACGCTCGTCGCGGGCGGTCTGCTGGCCTCGCTCTGGCCCGCGCAGGCGGTCAGGGTCAACTCGCTACACGCCCAGGGGATCGACAGCCCCGCGCCCCGGCTCGCCATCGAGGCGGTCGCCCCGGACGGTCAGATCGAGGCCGTGCGCGTAACCGACGCGCCTGCGTTCGCGCTCGGCGTGCAGTGGCACCCCGAGTGGAAAGTGACGGAGGATCCTTTCTCGATGGCGCTCTTCGGCGCGTTCGGCGAGGCCACCCGCGACCGGGCCGCCTCGCGCGCGGGCTAGTGAATCTCCTTCGCCTCGCGCAGAACCCGCTCCATCACGTCCGCCGAGAAGCCCGGCTCCTTGCACGCGGCCAGGATCGGCGCCTCCCGGCGCATGCAGAGCTCGGCCGCCGCCGGCACGTCGCGTGCCGCCTCGTGCGGGATGATGACCGCGCCGTGCCGGTCCGCGTGCACCAGATCGCCCGAGTGGGTCAGCATGCCGCTCACGTCCACCGGCTCACCGTGGCTCACCAGATGGACCCAGGCGTGAGAGGGCACCACCGTGCCCGAGAGGAACTGGAAGCCGTCGGCGATCATGTCGAGATCGCGGACCGCGCCGTTGGTCACGACGCCGAGGCAGCCCAGGGCCTGATGCACGGCGGAATGCACCTCCCCCCACCAGGAGGCCGCGCCCGGCCGGGAGTCGACATCCTGGATCACCATGATGGACGGCCCGTGGCCCTCCTCCACATAGCGGTAATAGGCGACGCGGTCGGCGGCCATGACGTCGCCGTCCTTCGCGGGCTTTTCCATCGAGCGGATCGTCGCGGTGCGCGCGTAGCCCACCATCGGCGCGAGGTCGGGGAAGGAGCAGATCAGCGTCTCGGTCGTGAAGCCGATGGCGCGGCGCTCGGGGCAGACGATCTCGAGCGCGTTGCAGATCGTGGGCGTGTCGTAGGCGCGCAGAGCGGCCAATTCGGACTCGTTGAGGGGTGTCTCGGTCACCGGGGATCCTCCCTGTTGCTGGCGCCGGATATTCGCCGATGGAGGGTACGGGGTGCAAACCCCGTGCCGCCGGCCGTGTCCCTGCCCGCCGCCTGACATGCCGATCGCGCTCTATACGCCTGCCAAACGTGCCGACCCGAGCGCACCGTGGGGCGGGCCGCGACTGATGCGCTTGATCGCACGGGCGCTCGACGCTGCCGGTCATCAGGCGATTGCGCCTACCGAGTTTCGGAGCGATGGGGACGCCGGAGACAGCCGCCGGCAGACGGCGCTGGAGCGCAAGGCCGCCGCGCGCGCCCGCCGCCTCGTCACCGTCTATCGGGACCTGCCCGCCGTCGCCCAGCCCAAGGCGTGGCTTACCTGCGACCTCCGCCACACCGCGCCGGACCTGATCGGCCCCGCCGTGGCCGAGGTGCTCGGCATCCCCTATCTGCTGGCGGGCGCATCCTACGCGCGGGCGGAGGCCGGCGGCGCACAGGCACGCTGGCTCTCGTACACGGCGCGCGCCATCGCGCGGGCGCGGGCCGTTCTCTCGCTGACCGCCGAGGACGAGGAAAGCATCAGGCCGCTGATCCCGAGCACCGCGCGGCTCTACCGGCTGGCGCCCTTCCTCGACCTCGCGCCCTACCAGGCGATAGACCGCAGCGCGGCACGCCTCGCGCTCTCTGACGAGCTGCCGCTCGACCCCGCGCGCCCTTGGCTGCTGGCGGTCGCACCCATGCAAACCGGCGCCTCCCTTGCCTCCTGGCGCCTGCTCGGGCGCTCGCTAAACCTCATCGCAGACCCGCCCTGGCAACTGGTTGTCGTCGGCGAGGGAGACGCGCGGTGGCTGGTGGAGGAGGCGCTGGCGCCGCTTGGACCGGACGTGGCGGTCTTCGCCGGCGCCCGCGCGGAGGATGCGCTGCCCGCTCTCTATACTGCCTGCGACCTCTTCGTCTGGCCCGCCTACCAGGAGGCCCTCGGCTTGACCATGCTGGAGGCGCAAGCGGCGGGCCTCCCGGTCGTGGCGCAGGACTGGCCCGGCGCTGCCGCAGTGATCGCCAATGCCGAGACCGGGCTGCTCACGCCGCGCCACGACGACGTCGCCTTCGCCGGCGCGGTGGTCGAGCTCTCCACCAACGTCGAAGGGCGGCAGGCGATGGGCGCGGCGGCGGCGGCGCGGGTGCAGGAACAGCACGGGATCGAGAGCGCCGCCGCGATGCTGCAACGCGCCCTCGACGCCGCGCTCGCCGACGCCTGACCTGCGACAAGGAATCCGGGTTAACCCGCACTTCTCACCAGGGTCACGGCCTGCGTCGCGCCCAGGCGTTCGATCCGCCAGGAGCGGGCCGAAAAGCGTATCGAGGAATACGGTTGAGGCCCGCATCGTGCGCTCCCGCGCGCGTGGAACGCGCGACGCGGGCGGACACCTGGGCGCGACCCGAAGGGCGGCGCTCTCCGGCCGACAGTGTGCGTCAAGCTGTTTGCCCGATGCCCCACATCGCGCTGCACAGCTTTCCTACCCTGTCGGCCGGACAGCGCCGCGCAGACCATGACCGTGGTGAGAAATGCGGGTTAATCCAAAGCCGGCTCCGGGCTACAAGGGGCCGTCCGAGATAGCAGGCAACGAGCGAGCGACGGCGGTGGAACACCCTGCGGCGTCACACAGCGATCCGCGCATCCCGGCGGCGGACAGGTGCGTGCTGCGCTACCTGCTCGACCGGCTGGCTGCGGCGACGCCGGACAAGATCTTCTGCGTCTTCGAGGACGGCACGTCTTGGAGCTATGCGCGCACCCGGGCCGAGGTGATCGAGACCGCCATCGCGCTGCAGACGCTCGGCGTGCGCCAGGGCGACCACGTGCTCTCGTGGCTGCCGAACGGCGCCGATGCGCTCCGCATCTTCCTGGGCTCGAACTACCTGGGCGCCGTCTACGTGCCCATCAACACGGCCTACAAGGGCCGGCTTCTGGAGCATGTGGTGGCGCGCTCCGACGCCCGCATCATGGTCGCCCACGCGGAGCTCGCGCCGAGGCTCGCCAGCATCGGACGCGCCAGCCTGGAGACTTTGGTGGCCGTCGGCGGCCCGCCGCCCGCCATCGACGACCTCACGGTCCTGGATGCGGCGGCGCTTCACACCGAGGGCGGGTCGCTCAGCCCCCTGGAGCGCCCCATCGAGCCCTGGGACACGCAGTCGATCATCTTTACCTCCGGCACCACGGGGCCGTCGAAGGCGGTGCTCAGCTCCTACTGCCACGCCTTCTCGAATTTCGGGCCCGACACCTGGCAGTTCATCACGCCGGAGGACCGCTACCTCATCAGCCTGCCGCTCTTCCACCTTGGCGGCGCGACCATCGCCTACGCCATGCTCTGCCAGCACGCCTCGATCACGCTGGTGGAGCATTTCAAGACGCACACGTTCTGGGACACCGTGCGCCGCACGGGCGTTACCTCGGTGTTCCTGCTGGGCGTCATGGCGCAGTTCCTGGAGAAGGAGCCGCCCAAGGCGGACGACCGCGATCATCCCTTGCGCACGGTCGGCATGGTGCCGCTGGTGAACGATGTCGACGCGTTCATGGAGCGCTTCGGCCTGGAGGTCTATTCGATCTACAACATGACAGAGCTCTGCTGCCCGGTGATGACGACCGTGCCCATGACCGTGCCGGGGAGCGCGGGGCGGGTGCGGCCGGGCTGCGAGCTTCGCGTGGTCGATGCCAACGACTGCGAGGTGCCGACGGGCGCGGTCGGCGAGATCGTGGTGCGGGCGGATACGCCCTGGGCGATCAACCACGGCTACTACAAGGAGCCGGAGGCGACCGCGCGGGCCTGGCGCAACGGCTGGTTCCACACCGGCGATGCCGGCCGCGTGGACGAGGACGGCAACCTCTACTTCGTCGACCGCCTGAAGGACACGATCCGCCGGCGCGGCGAGAACATCTCGTCCCTGGAGGTCGAGACCGAGGTCGCGGTGCACCCGGCGGTGCGTGAGGCCGCGGTGGTGCCGGTGCCGAGCGAGCTCGGCGAGGACGAGGTCATGGCGGTGGTCGCGCTCCAGCCCGAGCAGGAGCTCGACCCGGCGGCGCTGCTGGAGTTCCTCGAGCCGCGCCTCGCCCACTTCATGATTCCGCGCTACGTGCGCATCGTCGACGCCCTGCCCAAGACGCCGACCGAGAAGATCGAGAAGCACAGGCTGCGCGCGGAAGGCATCACCGCAGATAGCTGGGACCGCGAGGCGGCAGGCGTGCGCATCAGGCGCGAGCGGCTGGGAGCTTCCCGGTGAGCGCGCCCGCGCACGAGGCCCTGCCCGAGAGCGAGTCCGGGAGCGCCCAGGCGGCGGAGGCCGGAGAGAGCCGCCACCGCTATCCGCCGCGCGCGGTCTTGCTCGACTATCTCTATTCGGGCCTCGGCCTGCTCTTCACCGTAGGCCCGATGGCTGGCACGGCGCCAAGCGGGCCCGCCGCGTGGGTGCTCAGCGTGTTGGCCGCGCTCTTCGCCGTCTACGGTGTCCGCACCCTGCTCCGGCACCGCACGTGGCTCAGCGTGAGCGAGGAGGGCATCAGGGTGCACGGCGTCCTTCGCCGGCACCTGCCGTGGGAGCGGCTGACCCGCTGCACCCTCGGCTATTACTCCACCAGGCGGAACCGCGATCGCGGCTGGATGCAGCTCACCCTCAAGGCCGGTCGCCGGAGCCTCAGGATCGATTCGCAGATCGAGGGGTTCGAGAAGATCGTGCACCGCGCCGCCCGCGCGGCGGACGCTCATGGCATCGCACTCGACAACACCACGCGGGAGAACCTCCGCGCGCTGGAGAGTTTCGCAGGCGGCGCCAACCGAGACTAGGTAGCATCCATGAATCAAGACAGATCCGGCCCGCTCGCGGGCCTCAAGGTGCTCGACTTGAGCCGCATTCTTGCGGGCCCGTGGGCGGGCCAGTTGCTGGCCGATTTCGGCGCCGATGTGGTCAAGGTCGAGCGGCCGGATGTGGGCGACGACACGCGCGGCTGGGGGCCGCCTTTCCTGCGCGATTCATCCGGTACGGAGACCACCAACAACGCCGCCTACTACATGTCCGCCAACCGGGGGAAGCGCTCGATCACCCTCGACTTCGCCGCGCCCGAGGGGCAGGCCGTGGTGAGGCGGCTCGTCGAATGCGCGGACGTCCTGATCGAGAACTACAAGGTGGGCGGGCTCGCCAAGTACGGCCTCGACTATGCCGCACTGAAGGAGGTCAATCCGCGCCTGATCTACTGCTCGATCACGGGCTTCGGCCAGTCGGGGCCCTATGCGCATCGTACCGGCTACGATCTGATCGCGCAGGCCATGGGCGGGATCATGAGCATCACCGGCGAGCGCGACGACCTGCCCGGCGGCGGCCCGCAGAAGGTGGGCGTCGCCGCCGCCGACCTGATGACCGGCATGTACGCGGCGACCGCGATCCTCGCCGCGCATGCCAGTCGGGAGCGCACCGGGCGCGGCCAGCATATCGACCTCGCATTGCTCGACACGCAAGTGGCCTGGCTCGCCAACCAGGCCATGAACTACCTGATCGGCGGCGAGGCGCCGGAGCGCGCCGGCAACGAGCATCAGAACATCGTGCCCTACGGGGTCTTCCCTACCCGCGACGGGTATTTCGCGCTCGCCATCGGCAACAACAGCCAGCTTCGCAAGTTCTGCGACGTCGCCGGCCACCCGGAGATTCCCGACGACCCCCGCTTCGCGACCAATATCGGCCGGCTGCAGAACCGCGTGGAGCTAATCGCCACGCTGAACGACATCACGCGGCAGCGGACCATGGACGAGTGGAGCGCGGTGCTGGAACCGGTGGGCGTGCCCTGCGGGCCGATCAACACCCTCGACCGGGTCTTCGCCGACCCACACGTTCAGGCGCGGGGCATGAAGGTGAGCGTGCCGCACAGCCTCGGCGTCGAGGTGGACTACCCCGCCAACCCGATCAAGTTCTCAGAGACCCCCGTCGACTATCCGCGCGCGGCCCCGATGCTGGGCGAGGACGCCGATACGGTCCTGCGCGACTGGCTCGACCTCGACGACGCGGCGGTCGCGGTGCTGCGCGAGAGCGGCATCGGTCTCGACTGAGGCCGTCGAGCGTTTCCGTTTCACACAGAAACGCTCTCTCACTTTATCGCTCACGGCAGCCGGCCTGCGGCCGGCGCCTCCGCGAGGGCGCCGCAAAGCAGCGGGCCGCGGTCGCGGCCTGTCGCGCGTCCGTCAAAGACGGGCACGCTCCAGCGCGGCGCTCAACCTCCGCCCAGGATGTCGCGGAGGAAGCGCCCGCCGAATTCCAGCCCGTCCTGCGCGATGCCGTGGCCGATGCCGCGGCTCACGTGCCATTGCACCGGCACGTCGCAGGCGCCGAGCAGGGTCGCCGCCTCGAATAGCGCGCCCACGGGCACCAGATCGTCCGCGTCGCCGTGAATCAGCAAGGCCGGC
The DNA here is from genome assembly GCA_965207055.1 of Alphaproteobacteria bacterium. GTDB lineage: Bacteria > Pseudomonadota > Alphaproteobacteria > UBA828 > UBA828 > WTGU01. Next base: position 1,560,066 of record CBDBLP010000003.1, read on the forward strand.
GGCCTGGCGCGTAGCTCGCTCTTCAGGTGCTCGCCGCCCACGAGGCGGCCGGAGAAACCCAACACGCCCGCGCAGGGTGCGGCGCGGCGGTAGGCGACGTGGAGCGACATCATCGTGCCCTGGCTGAAGCCCACCAGCGCGAGGTCCTGCTCACCGAGCCCGAGCGCCGCGAGCCGCGCGTCGATATCGGCGTTGAGCGCGTCCGCCGCGCGGGCGACGCCGTCGGCCAGGCTCTCGGGCGAACGGTCGCTCAGGCTGAACCACTGGCGGCCCGTGGGCGCCATGTCGCAGGGCTCCGGCGCATCCGGCGCGGCGAAGCAGGCGTGGGGGACGAGCCGCCCCCAAGGCTCGGCGAGGCCGATCAGGTCGTTGCCGTCGGCGCCGAGGCCATGCAGTAGCAGGACCAGCTTGCGCGGCTGACCGCCGCCCGCCGGCGGCCGTTCCGGACCCGTCAAGGCACTCACGCTCTCTCCCCGCCAAGCCTGTTGAATGACGCGCGGATCATGGCGGCGCGCCCCGCCCGGCACAAGGCGCGACCGGCGCGATCGAGACCCGTTACCGAGCGGTCCGTCGCTCCCGCCGCGCTCACGTCGAAATCATCTTCTTCTCGACGCCCACGCCCGCCGCGATGGCGCGTTCGTATTCGAGCGGCAGAGTGGCGGAATCCTGGAGCGCGATCCCCGTCGAATCGAAGAGCGTGACCTCGCTCGCCGAGCTTCGACCGGGGATCTTGCCCGTGATCACCTCGCCGATATCGCCAGCGACATCGCTCTCCTGCAGTTCGCCCCTGGTCAGCGGCACGTTGATTTCGCCGTCGGTGATGCACTGGCGCATGTCGTCGACGATGATCCGCGAGCGCTGCAGAATCGCGACATCAAGCTCCTGCGTGCCTGCGAGACCGCCGCCGAGGGCCGCGATGTGCATGCCGTCTTCGATCAGTTCGTTGCCGAGGACCGGGGTCTCGCCCGTCGTCCCGGTGACGACGACATCGGCGCCCGGCACGACATCTTCGAGAATGGTGGAGGGCTTGATCACGAGATCGGGGTGGTCCGGCTGCTCGCTCGCCATGAACGCATCCAGCGTCGCCTGGGTCCGGCTCCAGACCCGAACCTCCTTCCAGTCGTGCGTCGCGACGCAGGTGCGGAAGGCGCCGGTATTCACGTCGCCGGCGCCGACCAGCGCCAGGACCGAGGAGTCCTCGCGCGCCATCCATTTCGCGGAGACCGCGCCGGACGCGCCGGTCCGCATCAAGGTGTGATGGGTGCCGTCCACGATGGCGAGCGGGAAGCCGGTCTCGGGCTCGGTGTAGATCAGGATCGAGAACACGGTGGGGAGATTGAATTTGGCGCGGTTCTCGAAGCGGATGGAGACCCACTTGCACGCCGCGGCGGCGGGTGCGGCTTCCGGCTCCTCGATGTAGGAGGGCATGACCTCCCACTCGCCCGGATACTTGTCCAGCACGATGTGGCCCTTGGGCTCCATGTAGACGCGGCCTTCCCCCATGCGCCGGAACGCTGTCTCCACGCAGCGGACGTACTCCTCGGGCTCAAGCAGGCCGATCATTTCGCTGCGGCTGAGGATCAGGGTCTTGCGATTGCGCCAGCTGGTGTCCGCCATGGCTTGTTCGCTCCTCTCTCGGCTCTCTTTCTCGGATAACGGTTCCGGCCACTATAGGGTCAAGCGTGCGCCAAGGTCGTGGGCAGCACCGGCGGGACGCGCTATAACCTGCCGAGGGCCGCGTCCGAGCCGGCCCGGGGGCCGCGAGGGCAGCCATGCTGGCCGAGATTCTCGAAATCGCTGTCTACGTCCTGATGGGTGCCGTCGTGGTGGCGCTCGTGCTGGGCCTCGGCGCCATGTACTCCGGCGGCAAGAACAGCAAGAGCAACAATTTCATGCGCTGGCGGGTCGGGCTCCAGTTCGCGGCGATCGCGCTGCTCGCGCTCCTGGTCTTCGTCGTCCAGAAGTAGGCCGTGGTCCGACTCACCAAGATCTATACCCGTGGCGGCGACGCGGGGGAGACCTCGCTCGGCGGCGGCGCGCGGGTGAAGAAGCACGACGCGCGTGTCGAGGCTTACGGCACGGTGGACGAGGCGAACGCGGCGATCGGCCTCGCCCGCCTGGAGACCGAAGGCGAGGCGGATGCGATGCTGGAGCGCATCCAGAACGACCTCTTCGACCTCGGCGCGGACCTCTGCCGGCCCGGATCGCTCGACGAGGGGTTGCGTATCGTCCAGTCGCAGATCGACCGGCTGGAAAGCGAGATCGACGCCCTCAACGAGCGCTTGAAACCGCTGGAGTCGTTCGTCATGCCCGGCGGCAGTCGGGCTGCGGCCGCCCTTCACCTAGCGCGCACCGTGGTCCGCCGCGCGGAGCGGCTGATCACGGCGTTGGCGGAACAGGAGCCGGTCAATCCGCTGGCGGTGATCTACGCCAACCGGCTCTCCGACCACCTCTTCGTCCTCGCCCGCCACCTCAACGACGACGGCGCAACCGACACCCTCTGGATCCCCGGCGCGAATCGGTAGGTGGGAGCGGTACCACCCAAGCCGCCCGACAAATCTTGTCGGATCATTGTGCGAGAAATATGATAGCCCGCCTAGATAGTATGAAATATTCATAAATTGGCGGGGGCGAACGTGGCGACCGTGCGCAAGACCATCACGCTGACTGACCAGCAAGACCGGTGGATTAAGACGCGTATCGCCGCCGGTGGCTTCACCAACGACAGCGAGTACATCCGCGATCTGATCCGACGGGACCAGGAGCAGAGTGCGAAGTATCGGGCGCTTGAGGCCGCGATTCGGGAAGGCATCGAGAGCGGCGTGAGCGACAAGACCGTGCTTGACATCATGGAGGAGGTCGAAGCCCGGCTGCGCGCCGATGGCCGGCTATAGGCTAACGCAGAAGGCGACAGACGATCTCGACACCATTTACGAGTACACGACCGTCAACTTCGGACTAGAACAGGCGCGAGGCTACCTGACAGGCTTGCATGAACGATTCAAAGAGCTGGCGGCGCGTTCGGCAATGGGCCGCAACGCCGAACCGCTCGCGCCGGGGCTGCGGCGTTACCCCTATCGATCCCATGTCGTGTTTTACGTGTCAGTGGACAAGAGCGTGCTGATCGTTCGCGTGCTACACGAGAGCATGGATCCGCCCAGGCATTTCGTTCTCGACTCCTGACGGTCCTCGGTCCACGGCGCCAAGAGGATAGGCGACACCGGCCCGCCCCCTACTCCGCGGCCTCCTGGTAGCTCTCCAGCGGCGGGCAGGCGCAGATCAGGTTGCGGTCGCCGTGGACCTGGTCGATCCGGTTTACCGGCGGCCAGTACTTGGCCTGCCTGAGACCGTCCGCCGGGAAGACCGCCTCCGCCCGGCTGTAGCCGCGACCCCACTCGGGCTCGGCGATGTCGTCCATGGTGTGGGGCGCGTTCTTGAGGGGGTTGTCGGCCGGGTCCGCGCGGCCCTCCTCGATAGCCGCGATCTCGGCGCGGATCGCGATCATGGCATCGCAGAAACGGTCCAGCTCGGCCTTGGACTCGCTCTCGGTGGGCTCGATCATCAGCGTGCCGGCGACCGGGAAGGACATGGTCGGCGCATGGAAGCCATAGTCCATCAGGCGCTTGGCCACGTCGTCGACCTCGACGGCGGCGCTCTTCTTCAGATGCCGCATCTCGATGATGCACTCGTGCGCGACCAGACCGTTCGCGGCGGTGTAGAGCACCGGATAGTGCGCGCCCAGGCGACCGGCGATGTAGTTCGCGCTGAGGATCGCGACCTGGGTCGCGCGCGTGAGGCCCGAGCGGCCCATCATCGCGATGTAGGCCCACGAGATCGGCAGGATGCCCGCCGAGCCCCAGGGCGCCGCCGAGATCGCGCCGATCCCTTCCGCCGGGCCTGATTCCGGCACCACCGGGTGGCCCGGCAGGAAGGGCGCGAGGTGGGCTGCGACGCCGATGGGGCCCACACCCGGCCCGCCGCCGCCGTGGGGGATGCAGAAGGTCTTGTGCAGGTTGAGATGCGCCACGTCCGGGCCGAACTGTCCGGGCAGGCTCAAACCGAGCAGGGCGTTGAGGTTGGCGCCGTCCATGTAGACTTGGCCACCCTTGCCGTGGATCACCTCGCAGATCTCGACGATGGATTCCTCAAAGACGCCGTGCGTGGAGGGATAGGTGATCATCAGCGCCGCCAGATCGTCGGCGTGGGCCTCGGCCTTGGCGCGCAGGTCGGCAAGGTCGACGTTGCCGTCCTCGTCGCAGGCGACCACCTGCACCGACATCCCGGCCATCACGGCGCTCGCCGGGTTGGTGCCATGGGCGGAGCTCGGGATCAGGCAGATGTTGCGCCCACCATCGCCGCGGCTCTCGTGGTAGCGGCGGATCACCAGAAGGCCGGCGTACTCGCCCTGGCTGCCGGCGTTGGGCTGCAGCGAGACCGCGGCGAAGCCCGTGACCGCGCTCAGCATCTGCTCCAGCCCAGCCACGAGCTCGCGGTAGCCCGCCGCCTGCTCAGCCGGCGCGAAGGGATGGATGCCGCCGAAGCCGGGCCAGGTGATCGGCATCATCTCGGCGGTCGCGTTGAGCTTCATGGTGCAGGAGCCGAGCGGGATCATGGCCTGATTGAGGGTGAGGTCCCGGCCTTCGAGCCGGCGCATGTAGCGCAGCAGCTCGGTCTCGGCGTGGTAGATGTTGAACACCGGGTGTTCGAGGAAGGCGGTGTGCCGCCCGAGGTCCGCCGGCAGGCCGCAACGCGCCTCGCCGTCGAGCGCGGCGACGGCGACGTCGGGCGCGCCGTCGGCGAAGGCGCGCCAAACCGCTTCGATGTCTTCGCGCGTGGTGGTCTCGTCGCAGGCGATGCCGAGGCGGTCGCCGTCGATCGGCCGCAGGTTGTAGCCCGCGGCTTCGGCCCGCTTCAGGATCGCTTCGGCCCGGCCGGGCACGCGAACCGTCAGCATGTCGAACCAGCTCTGGTTCTCGATGGCGACGCCGAGGCGTTGGAGCCCGGCCGCCAGGATGTCCGTGAAGCGGTGGACGCGGCGCGCGATCCGCGTGAGCCCCTCCGGCCCGTGGTAGACCGCGTACATGCCGGCGATGACGCCGAGCAGGACCTGCGCCGTACAGATGTTGCTGGTCGCCTTCTCGCGCCGGATGTGCTGCTCGCGGGTCTGGAGCGCAAGCCGGAGCGCCTGGCGCCCGCGGCCATCCACCGAGACGCCGACGATCCGGCCCGGCATGGCGCGGCGGTACTTCTCGTGGGTGGCGAAGTAGGCGGCATGCGGCCCGCCGTAACCGAGGGGGACGCCGAAGCGCTGCGAGCTGCCGACCGCGATGTCGGCGCCGAACTCGCCGGGCGGCGTCAGCAGGACTAGGCTGAGCAGGTCAGCCGCCACCGTGACCACCGCGCCTTGCGCGTGCGCCTGCTCGACGATGTCGCGGTAGTCCGGCACCGCGCCGCCGGTCTCGGGGTACTGCAGCAGGATGCCGAAGAAGGGGCCTTCCGGCAGTCCGGCGCGGTGATCGCCCACCTCCACCTCGATGCCGATGGCGTCCGCGCGGGTCTTCACCACCGCGATGGTCTGCAGCAGGCAGGCGTCGGAGACAAAGAAGCGGTCGCTGCCCTTCCTGGCAATGCCGTGGCTCATGTGCATGGCCTCGGCCGCCGCCGTGGCCTCGTCGAGCAGCGAGGCATTGGCGCAGTTGAGGCCGGTGAGGTCCATCACCATGGTCTGGAAGTTGAGCAGCGCCTCCAGCCGGCCCTGGGAGATTTCCGGCTGATAGGGCGTATACGCGGTGTACCAGCCCGGGTTCTCCAGGATGTTGCGCTGGATGACCGGCGGCGTGATGGTGTCGTGGTAGCCGAGGCCGATCATGGAGCGCGCGACGCGGTTGCGCCCGGCAAGAGCAGCCAGCTCCGCCAGCGCGTCGCGCTCGGTGCGGCTCTCCGGAAAGTCCGCCGGAATCTCGGCGCGGATCGTGGCCGGCACCGCCGCATCCATGAGGGCGTCGAGAGACTCGTAGCCCACGGCTTCGAGCATGGTTGCCACGTCCTCGTCGCGCGGGCCGATGTGCCGGCCGACGAAGGCGTCCGCCTGCTCCAGAGCCGTCAATGAACCATCGTGTGCCGTCATCGCGGTCGTTCCTTCCCTGTCGGCGGGCGTCGGCTTATGAGCGCCGCGTCCCGCAAGTGCGTATTCGTCCCCAATTCAAGCGGCGAAACTAATCGTCGCCGAGCCCCCCGACGAAATCGGCATAGGCCGCCTCGTCCATCAGCCCGTCCAGCTCACCGGGTGCGCTCAGCCGGAGTTTGAGGAACCAGCCCTCGCCGGTGGGGTCGCCGTTGACCAGCGCGGGGTCGTCCTCCAGCGCCTGGTTGACCTCGACCACCTCGCCCGAGACCGGCGCGTAGACCTCGCTCGCGGCCTTGACCGATTCGACCACCGCCGCCTCCTCGTTCTGGGCGACGGTTCGGCCCGCCTCCGGCAGCTCGACGTAGACCACGTCGCCAAGCTGTTCCTGCGCGTAGTCGGAGATGCCGACGGTGGCGATATCGCCTTCCATCCGCACCCATTCATGGTCCTTGCTGTACTTGAGCCCGCTCATGGCATCCTCCGGCTCAGCCTCGGTGATAGTTGTGGGGAACGAAGGGCAGCTTGACGATGGTCGCCGGCCGGGGCTTGCCCCGCACCAGAAGCGACACCGGCCTGCCGGTCTCGGCGGCGTCGGCCGCGACGTAGCCCATGGCGACGGGGCCGCCCGCGCTCGGCCCGAAGCCGCCGCTGGTGACGGTGCCGATTTCATCGCCGTCCGCGTTCAGCACGGCCGTGCCTTCGCGCGCCGGGGCCTTGCCGTCGGGCAGGATTCCGACGCGCCGCCGCCGGGGACCCTCCGCCAGCTCATGCTGAATGCGCGGGGCGCCGGGGAAGCCGCCCTCCTGCCGGCGGCGCTTGCCGATGGACCAGGCGAGCCCGGCCTGGACCGGCGTGGTGGTCTCGTCGATATCGTGGCCGTAGAGGCAGAGCCCCGCCTCCAGGCGCAGCGAATCGCGGGCGCCGAGCCCCACTGGCTCGACCTCGGGCTCGGCCATGAGCCGCCGCCAGAACGCCGCGGTCTTGTCCGCCGGCAGCGATATCTCGAAGCCGTCTTCGCCGGTATAGCCCGAGCGCGTGATCAGCGCGTCCGCGTCGCCGACGGTGAACCAGCCGGCGGTCATGAAGCCGAGCCCGGCGCACCCCGGCGCATGGCGCTCCAGCACCGCCGCCGCCTTCGGCCCCTGCAGCGCGAGGAGGCCGCGCTCGGCGAGCACCGTCAAGTCAACGCCGGCATCGAGCCGGCGTTCGAGATGGGCGATGTCGGAGTCCTTGCAGGACGCGTTTACCACGAGAATCAACCCGTCGTCGCTACGGGTGACGAGCAGGTCGTCGAGGATGCCGCCGTCCTCGTTGGTGAGTTGGGTGTAGCGCATGGCCCAGGGCGCGAGGCCAGCGATATCGCCCGGCACGAGGCGCTCCAGCGCCTGGGCGGCACTGTCGCCGGTAAGCCGCAGCTGGCCCATGTGCGAGACGTCGAAGAGGCCGGCGGCGGTGCGCGTGTGCGTGTGCTCCGCCATGATGCCGGCCGGATAGCGCACCGGCATGGCATAGCCGGCGAAGGGCACCAGCGTGGCGCCGAGGGCGCGATGCTCGATGAAGAGCGGAGTCCGGACGAGGGCGTCGGTGCCGGCGTCGTCGCTCATGGCATCTCCCAGGCAAACAGAGGCGTCCGTAAACGATCCCGTGCGGGATCGTCCGGTGCCCCCTCTGTCTCGGAACCTGAGAGATTAACCCTGCGGCCGATGACCGGCCGCCGGCTTACCCCGTCGGTGAGGCGGCGCGGCGTGCGCCACCTGCTTTCCAGAGTTGCATTCCCCCGCGGTCCCTGATGCCTGAGAGTTTCCGGGACGCTTGCTCCTTCGGCGCCGCGTGGCTGAGGCCACGCGAACTCTCCCACGGGGTTCATCTGCAAGACCGGTGCGGCAATCCTACTGACTTAGCCGCACCGGTCAACCGCGCCCGGCCGGAGCCCTGCGGCGGCGCGGGTGTGCCACGCAGCCGCAGGGCCGACCGGTTCGACAGGATCAACGGGGTTGACCCCTTACTAGCAGGGAATACCCAGGAAGCAGGCATTGGCGGGCTCCGATCCGCCAATCGTCACGACGGTGGTGGTGACGATCGCGATGGCGGCGATCAAGGCGACGAAGGCCCCACGGCGCAGCCAGATCTTCTTGTTCCCGCCATCCATGCGTAGTTCGGTCTTGCGGTTTGCAGCGTTCTCTTGAGTCCTCATTGTCGCCTCCGACTTGCATGCGATTGCTCTTCAGAACCGGCCGCCGGCTGAGGGAGTCGATTGACTGTCAGTCAGCGCTATGCCGATACAGAAGAGATCTATGCAAAGGCGTCCATATGTTCTAATACTGATTTGTTCTTATACTTATAATTGTTACTTATATAACAGGGCGCTCTCAGGGCGCGGCGGTGGAGGTCGTAACGGGAAATCGGGGCGGCGAGAGACGGGGCTGTCGGATGGGGCCGCCCCGCGAGAGGCGGCCCCGAACGGGCAGAGCGACCGGTCAGCCGATCAGGCCGCCGTCGTCGCGGGTGATCGCCACCACGGATGAGCGCGGCGCGGCGTCGCCGCCCTCGGGAAAGTGGCTGTCGCCCTTCTCGCCGGGATGCTGGATGCCGACGAACATGGTCTTGAGGTCGGCGCTCCAGGTGATGCCGGTCACCTCGCATTCCCGCGGGCCCACGAGGAATCGGCGAATCTCCCCGGTGGCGGGGTCGCCGAGCAGCATCATGTTGTTGCCCTGGCCGGCGAAGTCGCCCTCATTGGAGTACTTGCCGTCGGTCTGGATCCAGAGGCGGCCCTGGCTGTCGAAGGCGAGACCGTCCGGCGAGTTGAACATGTTGTCCGCGTTGACGTTGGCGGAGCCGGCGTACGCGTCCGCATGGACCGTCGGGTTGCCGGCGATGACGTAGAGGTCCCAGGCGAAGGTGTCGGCCGCGTGGTCGCCGCCATCGGGCATCCAGCGCACGATCTGCCCGTAGTTGTTCTTCTCCCGCGGGTTGGGGCCGCCGACCGGCGTCGGGTCGCCGCCCGCATTGGGCTTGACGCCGCGGTTCTTGTTGTTGGTGAGGCAGCAGTAGGCCTCGGCCTTGTGCGGGTTGGCCGCCACCCATTCGGGCCGGTCCATGGTCGTGGCGCCGACCGCCGACGCGGCCTGCCGCGTGTGGATGCAGACTTCGGCCTGCGATGCCATGCCCGCGGTCTCGGGCGTGAGCGCGAGCCACGCGCCGGTGCCGTCGTCCGCGAACCTGGCGACGGAGAGCGAGCCGCTCCCCAGCAGGTCGGCGTTGTCGCCGCCTTCCGTGTAGACACCGTCGCTCACGAAGCGATAGAGGAACTCGCCCCGCTCATCGTCGCCCATGTAGACCACGACGCGGCCGTCGGCGGCGAGCGTCACCTCCGCGTTCTCGTGCTTGAAGCGGCCGAGCGCAGTGCGTTTGTTAGGCTTGGACGCGGGATCCAAGGGGTCGATCTCGACCACGTAGCCGGCGCGGTTCGGTTCGTTGGGATGCTTCGAGACGTCGAAGCGTTCGTCCGTCATCGCCCAGCGATAGCCCCAGTCCTCCAGCTTGATGCCGTAACGCTTGTGGGCCGCGCTGGGCGCGAAGTCAGGATCGCTCGACGAGAAGTAGCCGTTGAAGTTCTCCTCGCAGGCGAGATAGGTGCCCCAGGGCGTGCGGCCGTTGCCGCAGTTGTTCCAGGTGCCGAGCGCGGTGGTGCCGGCGGGGTCGTCGGCGGTCTTCATCCAATCGTGGCCGCGCGCGGGCCCGGTGATCTCCATCGGCGTGTCGGGGGTGATGCGGCGGTTGTAAGGCGAATCCTGAACGATCCCCCAGGTGCCGTCCTGCCTGGCGATCTCGAACACGGAGACGCCATGCGTGGCCTTGCTCTTGCGCACGTCGTCTTCGGTCTCGGGCTTTCCAGACTCCCGGTTGGCGAACGCGATGTCGAGGTTGGTGTACTCGTTGTTCACCGCGAGCACGCTGCGGCCGTCGTGGCTGAAGAGCGCCATGCCGTCGCAGTTGTCGCCGAAGGCGGTCTCCTGGCTCGCGCCGCTGCCGCGCGTCCCATGGTCGAACGCGGCGCCTGCCGACCAGAGGGGATCGCCCCAGCGGGCCACCACCTGCCAGCTGTAGCCCTCGGGCACCGTGATCGTGTCGAGGCCGTTGGCGGCGACGGGGGTGAAATCGAGGCCGGCCACTGCGGCGCGCGCCGGATGCGCCGCCATGCCGCCGGCGGACAGGACGAACGCCGTCGCGCCGAGTGCAGCGCCACCCTTCAAAAAGCCGCGCCGCGAAATCGCCCGCTCGGCGATCCTCTCGAAATCTGTGGGTAGGGCGTCCCGGTCGTTCTCGCCGCCGGTATCGCCCAGTGAGGCCGCATCGTGTGCGGCCACCGCGTGATCGCGCATGTCCATCTCCCGTGGTCGAATGAAGCCCTGCACTTGGTCCTGCGCTACTCGATCGGCGTTGCAGGCATGGCCCGAAATAGCGGCAGCCGGTTACGGCCGCATGGCACTCGTGAGACGGACTCGTGACGCCGCGCAAAGCGGGTCGGTGGCCTTGCTCGCCACCGTTACCCTCTCGGGAAGGTCATGCGAGGCGCCGTCAGGCGCCGGCCTGCGCCTTTTTCTCGTCGAGGGCGCGGAGGACGACTTCGGGCGTTACCGGAATCTGGGTGATGCGGACGTCGAGTGCGTTGTTGATGGCGTTCACGATGGCCGGGATCGGGCCGTTGGTCACCATCTCGCCCACGCCTTTGCCGCCGTAGGGGCCGCTCTCCGCCGGATACTCCAGCACCTCGCAGGTGACGTTGGGCATCTCCGACGCGCCGGGCTGGAGGTAGTTCTGGAAATCGACCGGCGCCGGATCGATTGCGGGGTAGCCGGGCGCGGTGGTCTCGTAGAGCGCGTGGCCGATGCCCATCCAGGAGCCGCCCACGATCTGGCCCTTCACCAGGTCGGGATTCACCTGCTGGCCCACCTCGTAGACGCTCTTCATGTCGAGCACCTCGACCATCCCGGTCTCGGTATCGACCTCGACCTCGACCACCGTGCAGGCGTGGGCTTGGGTCGAATCCGGGTCGCACTCCCCGGTCTCCGGGTCCATCGGGCTCGGTGGCTTGAGGTAGGCGCCGCGCCCGGCGATGGTCTTGCCGAAGCCGAAGTGAGCCGCGCCCGCGACCTCGCCGACCGGGACCGACTTCTCGGCCACGCCCTTGATGTGGATGTTGCCCTCGCCGTCGGTCTCCAGATCGTCCGGGCTCGCCTCCAGCAGCTCTCCGGCGACTTCCAGCATCGCCTTGCGCGCCTCCTGCGCCGCCATCACCACCGCGTTGCCGGCGCGGTGGGTGGTGCGGCTCGCGAAGGTGCCGGTGCAGTGGGGGCCGGTGTCGGTATCGGCGGTCTCCACCACGATGCTCTCGTAGGGGACGCCCAGGGTCTCCGCCGCGATCTGCGCGAGCACGGTCCTGAGTCCCTGGCCCAGATCGACGCTCGCCATGGTGACGACGAAGTCGCCTGCGGGCGTCATGTGGATCAGCGACTGGGTGGGATCGCCGCCCAGGTGCATCCCGGTCGGATAGTTCACGGCCGCGAAGCCGGTGCCCCTTAGCTTGGCCATCAGCTTGCCTTTCTGTCCCAGGAGGTCATCTCTTGGTATTCCGCCGGCAGCTCCTGGCCGGCAAGGCGCGCCGCCGCCTGGATGGTCTCCACCATCGCGGCGTCCTCGTTCACCTTGCGGTGCGCCCGCATGTCGCCGTTGCGGTAGGCGTTGAGCAGCCGGAGCTGCCACGGATCCATGCCGATGGTCTTGGCGACCTTGTCCATCTGCAGCTCGATGGCGAAGGACGCGGCCATGACGCCGAAGCCCCGCATCGCGCTCGAGGGCGGCCGGTTGGTGAACACCACCCGCGCATCGACCCAGACGTTCGGGATCGTGTAGGGCCCCGGCATGTGGCCCGCGTGCTTCATCGACCCGTAGGAGCTGAAGCGCAGGTAGGCGCCGGAATCCTGGTAGGAGGTGATCTTGCGCGCGACGATGCGCCCGTCGTTCATCACCCCGTCCTTGATGAAAAGCCGCCAGGCGGAGCGGGTGGAGGAAACCTGCATCTCCTCTTCCCGCGTGTACTTGAACTTGACCGGGCGCCCGGTCCTCATGGCGGCGAGCACCGAGATCGGCTCGACCGCCACGTCCACCTTGCCGCCGAAGCCGCCGCCCACGGTGCCGCCGAGGAAGCGCAGCTTGCCGGGCGCCAGCCCCAGGATGCCGGCGGTGTTGTCGCGCGCGAAGTGCACGGCCTGCGTGTTGGTGTGCACCGTGATGCGCCCGTCGCCGCCGGGCTTCGCGATGCAGCCGTTGGTCTCCATCGGCGCCTGCTCGATGGGGCTGGTCTGGTACTTGTCCTCGACGATGTGGTCGGCCTCGGCGAAGCCCTGCTCGACATCGCCGAAGCGAATCTGCGAGGCGCCGTGGTCGTCGGGGTAGATGTAGTGGTTGTTGGGCCAATGCGCCGTCAGCGTCGGCGCCTCACCGGAAATCGCCTCCTCCACGTCGAACACGCCAGGGAGCGGGTCGTACTCGACCTCCACCTTGGCCGCGCCGGCACGCGCGGCTTCGGCGGTCTCGCCCAGGACGGCGACGATGGGCTCGCCCCGCCAGCGCACCTTGTCGAAGGCGAGGACCGGCTCGTCTTCAGGTCCCACACCGACGGCGGCGAGGCCGTTCCACACCTTCTTGCCGGGCAGGTCCTCGTGGGTGAGGACGCAGACGACGCCGGGACTGGCCTCCGCCTTGCTGGTGTCCACGCGCACGATGTTGGCGTGGGGCTCCGCACTCCGGTGCATCTTGAGATGCAGCATGCGCGGGTAATGGACGTCCTCGTAGTAGGTGGTCTGGCCGCGCGCGTGGCTTTCGAGATCGCGCTGGCCGACGTTGCGGCCGACGACGCCGAGTTCCTTCATCGACATTAGCTCGCCTCCTCCCCGGTATCCGAGAGCGCCTGAGCGGCCTGCTGCACCGCGCGGACGATGGGCGCGAACCCGGTGCAGCGGCAGAGATTGCCCGAGAGCCCCTCCACGATCTCGTCGCGGCTCGGCGCCGGGTTGCGGTCGAGCAGCGCCTTCGCCGCTACGACCATACCGGCGGTGCAGTAGCCGCACTGCGCCGCGTAGTTCTCGACGAAGGCCTCTTGCAGCGGCACGATCGCGTTGGTCTCGTTGAGGCCTTCGAGCGTGGTCACCTCCGCCCCTTCCGCTCGCTCGGCGAGCGTCAGGCAGGAGAGCTGCAGCTCCCCATCCACCAGCACCGAGCAGCTGCCGCAGCCGCCCTGGCTGCAGCCGCTCTTGACGGCGTTCAGCTCCAGATTGTCCCGCAGCACGTCCTGCAGCGTCGCCAGCGGCCGGATCACCACGGCCTCGTCACGGCCGTTGACCGTGAGGCGTATCAGCTTGTCGTCCATCCTTGCCTCCCGCTCAACGCCGTCAGGCGAGCGCCGCCAGCGCCCGGCCGACGAAGACGCCGGTCATGCGCCGGCGATACCAGTCGGTCGCGACCGCGTCGGTCTGGGGCTTGACCGCGCCCTCCGCCGCCGCCGCGGCCGCCGCTATGGCCGCCTCGTCCAGGCCAGAGCCGATCACCGCCTGCTCCGCCGCAGCACAGCGGGTGGGCTGCGCGTTCGCGCCGCTGAGCGCGATGCGGGCGTCCGACACCGTGCCGCCGTCCTTTTGCACGCAGGCCGCGACCGTGACCACCGACGGGGTGGAATAGCGCCGCCGCGCGCACTTCATGTAGGCGCAATCGCCCGTCGGCGCGTCGAACTCGACCCGCGTCAGCAGGCCAGTGCCGGGCGGCGCGCCGTCCGTCCAGCTCGCGTAGAAGTCCTCGATCGCTTGCGTGGTCTCGCCCTCGGCCGTCGCGAAGACCAGCCGCGCGCCGAGGGCGAGCAGGGCCGGGGCGAGGTCGCCGAAGGGCGCCCGGGCGAACAGGTTACCGCCGACCGTCGCCATGTTCTGCACCGCCGGTCCGCCGATCTCGCGGGTCGCGTCCTGAAGCGCCGTGATCGGCACGGCCTCGCGCAGCGCGCTCAGCGAGACTGCGGCGCCGATCGACCACCCGCCGTCGCGTGCCACCACCTTGTCGAGGCCGAGACGGTCGACCCCGATCAGGTAGCCGCCGTCCGACGGATAGGTCTCGCGCATCAGGCTGGTGCCGCCTGCGAGCACTGCAGCCGCAGCGCCGTGGCGCGCGATCAGATCGGCCGCTTCGTCGATCGAGCCGGGCCGAAGCAACTCTGGCATGGACGTCCCCCTCCGTCCGTTGAAATACCGCCCGCGGACTATTGGCGCGCGTCCGGCGCCGCCGCGGGGGCCGCATCCTAGCGCAGAGGGGACGGGATCACACCCGTCTCATATGCCCTGACAGGCATCATTCGAATTACTCGCGCTACCGTGCCCCAGGTGACTTACATTTCGCGCGCGTTCGTCGCGACGCAGACCATGACCGTGCGGAGAAATCCGGGCTAAGGTTCACAGCAACACCGAACGGGTTGAGAGACTGCCCTCATGCGGCTGCTTCGGCCTGCCAAAGCGCTGCTCTACCTGTGTGCCTGGCTGTGCATCGCCGGCGCGGCAGAAGTGCCGGCGCTGGCGGCAAGCGACGACCTCGATGCGTCGCTCGACCGCGTCATCAGGGCGCGCGGGCTCGAGCCCCTGGAGATGCCGCCGCTGGTGACGTCGCCAAAATTCCGCCTGGGCCAGATGCTCTTCTTCGACCCCATCCTCAGCGGCACGCGGGACGTGGCCTGCGCCACCTGCCACCTGCTGGGGCGGGGCACGTCGGATGGGGTGGCGCTCTCGCTCGGCGTGCGCGCCGCCGGCCTTGCGGAGGAGCGCCGCGCGCTCGACACGGAGCGGGTACACCCGCGCAACACCATGGACCTCTGGAACCGCGGCCACCCGAGCGTGCGCAACATGTTCTGGGACGGGCGGGTGAGCGAGATCAATGCGCCGGTGAGTCGATTCCAGACCCCGATGATGGATTACCTGCCCGACGGGATCGAGAGCGTGCTGGCAGCCCAGGTTCTCTTCCCGCTCACCGGTGAGGAGGAGATGCTGGGCCTCCCCGGCGACCGCTCGGCGCCCGACCTGCCCGGCAGCCATGGGGATCGGCCCAACGAGATCGCGCTCGCGGCGGCGGGCCTGGACGAGGATGAGCCCGAGCGCTTCGTCGCGGTCCACGACGCGCTGATGCGCCGGCTCCTCGGCCAGGCCGGCCCGCCGCTTGCCGACTGGCAGATCGCCTACCGCCGGCTCATCGCCCGGGCCTTTCCCGAGACCCTGCTCGGCGCTGTCACCATCGGCGATCTCGCCAACGCCGTCGGGCACTTCCAGGAGCTGGCCTTCGTGACGCGCGAGACGCCGTGGGACCGCTATCTCGCCGGCGAGAAGGGCGCGATGGGCGCGGACGCGAAGCGGGGCGCGCTGCTCTTCTACGGCAAGGGCCGCTGCGTCGCCTGCCACAGCGGCCCGCTCCTGAGCGACTTCCAGTTCCACTCCCTCGCCGTGCCCCAGATCGGCCCGGGAATCGACGAGACCGGCGACGACCGCGGCCGCTACGAGGCGTCGCGGATTCCCCGGCACCGCTATCAGTTCCGCACACCACCGCTTCGCAACGTCACGCTGACCGCGCCCTATTTCCACAGCGGGGCAGTCGCGAGCCTGGAGGACGCCATCGCGCTCCATCTCGCGCCGCCCGCCGGTGGGGCGGGGGCCGCTGCCGCGGCCGACCCTTCCGCCGAGGCGCTGCGGCGCGCGAGTTTCGCGCCCATGCTGAGACGGGACGTGGCGCTCGACGAAGACGAGCGCGCGAGCCTTCTCGCCTTCCTCCAGAGCCTGGAGGACGATCAAGCCGAAAGCCGCGCGCTCATCGTGCCCGAGAGCGTGCCGAGCGGTCTGCCTGTGCCGGCGCTTGCCGTCGGAGACTGAGCGTCGCCCGGGCCGATTTTCCCGCGCCGGCAACTCGATTATGCTTGCGCATGATCTTGCGCCCGTGCGAGAGATGTAACCGGTTTCACCGCGCGTCTGCGACGGAGTGTACCGGTCCAGCGCTCGCTATCCGGCTCCAACAGGAAAATGATGCCCTTTGCGGGGATGCATTGATAACGTCGCTGCCCGCGTTGAATGGAACAGGCTCACATCGGGGGTCGTCGCGTGTTCACCAGTAATCCCTTCGCCGTGCTTTCGGAGTCCATACCGCCCTCCGCGATACAGGCCTACGTCGGCGTCATGATCGCGCTGGTCGTGGGCGGCACCCTCTTCGACGTCTGGCACAAGGGGAGCGCCACCTACTTCTTCGGAAGCTGGCGGAACTCACGGGACAAGGGCACGCAGAAGGTTGGCGGCGGGAAAATACTCTCGCTCGCGATCCAGACCGCTTTGGTGGAGGTCCTGACCTCTGCGGAATTCGGCCTGGGCCGCCGCCGGATTGCCCACCTGCTGACGATGTACGGCTTCCTGCTCTATGTCGTGACCACCGTCGTCATGGTGTTCTGCCCCGCCGCGGCGACGCCCGCCGTCCTGCCCCAGCTCTGGATCGCAGGCGCTTTGCTGGTCTGCCTCGGCGGCTACTGGTTCTGGTTCTTCATCCGGGTCGACGTCTCGGCCGAGGGCCATACGCCCTTCCGGATCATGCGCGCCGACCTCTTCATCCTTTCGCTTCTCGCCACCACCTCGCTGGGGCTGATCTGGGCCGCCCTTCAGTCGGTCGAGAGCTGGGGAACGTACATCGTTCTCGTCCTTTACCTCATCGCCACGACGGTGCTCTTCGGCGCCGTTCCCTGGTCCAAGTTCTCGCACATGTTCTTCAAGCCTGCGGCGGCCTTCGAGAAGCGGGTGTCCGAGGCGGCCGGCTCGAGGAGCAACCTGCCGGCCCCCGCCGACAAGCCCGAAACCTTCGGCAGTGCCCGCGAACGGCCCCGCCACTACTGATCGGCCCGCCAGCGGTCTTCGACAGAGGAGATAAGGGAGCCACATGCCGACATTCGTCTACATGACCCGGTGCGACGGCTGCGGATACTGCGTCGACATCTGCCCGTCCGACATCATGCACATCGATAAGACCTACCGGCGCGCCTACAACATCGAGCCCAACATGTGCTGGGAGTGCTACTCCTGCGTGAAGGCGTGTCCGCAGAATGCCATCGACTGCCGCGGCTACGCCGACTTCGCGCCCATGGGGCACAGCGTGCGGGTGCTGCGGGAAGAGGCGAAAGGCACGATCTCCTGGAAGATCAAGTTCCGGGACGGCAGGGAAAAGGATTTCGTCTCGCCGATCCGGACCACGCCGTGGGGATCGATCAAGCCGCCGACCGACTTCGCGGCGCCCACGGCGGACGCGATGAAATCCCAGGAACTCGCGCACGAGCCGGACGCGCTCAACATCGAGGCGCTGCCCGCGATGGCGCCGGATCGCTTCAAGGAGGGACTCCTCTAGTGGCTTTGTTCTCGCGCCGCAAAACGGTCTTCGTGGATGCGGACATCCTGGTCATCGGGGGCGGCATGGCCGGCTGCGGGGCGACCTACGAGGCCGGCTACTGGGGGCGCGACCTGAAGGTGGTCTGCGTCGAGAAGGCGAACATCGAGCGCAGCGGCGCGGTGGCCCAGGGCCTCTATGCGATCAACTGCTACATGGGCATGCAGTGGGACGAGAACCAACCCGAGGACCATGTCCGCTATGCCCGGAACGACCTCATGGGCCTGGTGCGGGAGGACCTGGGCTACGACATCGCGCGCCACGTCGATTCCACCGTGCACAAGTTCGAGGAGTGGGGCCTTCCCATCATGCGGGACCCGGAGACCGGGCGCTATCAGCGGGAAGGCAAGTGGCAGATCATGATCCACGGCGAGAGCTACAAGCCGATCGTCGCCGAGGCCGCCCGCAAGGCCGCCGCCGAGGTCTACAACCGGATCATGGTGACCCACCTGCTGGCGGACCGGAACAAGCCCAACCGTGTCGCGGGCGCGGTCGGGTTCAACGTCCGCAGCGGGGAGTTCTACGTCTTCCGCGCCAAGGCCGTCATCGTCTCCGCCGGCGGCGCGTCACACATCTTCAAGCCCCGCGCGGTGGGCGAGGGCATGGGGCGCACCTGGTATGCGCCCTGGAGCAGCGCATCGGCCTACGCGTTACCGATCCTCGTCGGCGCCAAGATGACCCAGATGGAGAACCGCATCGTCCTGACCCGCTTCAAGGACGGCTACGGACCGGTCGGCGCCTACTTCCTCCACCTCAAGACCTATACCGAGAACGCCTACGGGGAGGAGTACGAATCCAAATGGTACGACCAGACCAAGGCGCTGGTCGGCGACTACATCGACATGCACCCGGTGCCGACCTGCCTGCGCAACCACGCCTTCCTGGAGGAGGTGAAGGCCGGCCGGGGGCCCATCCGCATGGTGACGAAGGAGGCCTTCGCCGATCCGCACAAGGAGCAGGTCGGCTGGGAGAATTTCCTGGGCATGACGATCGGGCAGGCGGTGGTCTGGGCGTCCCAGAACATCGATCCCAAGCACACCAACCCGGAGCTGACCACGTCAGAGCCCTACGTCATGGGCTCGCACGCCACCTGCTCGGGCGCCTGGGCGAGCGGGCCGGAGGACTGCGCGCCGTCGGACTACCAGTGGGGATACAACCGGATGATGACGGTCGACGGGCTCTTCGGTGCCGGCGACACCATCGGCGGCTCCGCCCACAAGTTCTCGTCGGGCTCCTACACGGAAGGCCGGATCGCCGGGAAGGCAGCGGTCAACTACGTCAACGACCTGAAGAGCGAGCAACCGCAAGTCAGCGAGAAAGAGTACGAAGACCTCAAGACGGTCATCTTCCAGCCCCTGGAGACCTACCGAATCGGCCGCAACGAGATCGTCGCGGGAACGGTCTCGCCCAGCTACATGCTGCCGATCCACGGGCTCCAGCGCCTCGAGAAGATCATGGACGAGTACGTCGGCGGCATCAGCGCCAACTACACGACGAACCAGCCCATGCTCACCCGCGGGCTGGAGCTGCTGGACATGCTGAAGGAAGACCTCGACCATCTCGGGGCCGAGGACCTGCACCAGCTTCAGCGGGCGTGGGAGCTGCACCACCGGGTTCTGGCCTCGGAGGCCGTGACCCATCACACGATGTTCCGGACGGAGACGCGCTGGCCTGGATACTACTATCGGGGCGACCATCCGAAGCTGGATGACGCCGACTGGCACTGCTTCACCCTGTCCCGCTACGACCGGGAATCCGGGGAATGGGCCATGGAGAAGGCCCCCGTCTACCACATCGTCGATTAGCCCGGATTTCTAGAGCGTTTCCGTTTCAAACGGAAACGCTCTTGCTCGTTATCGCTCACGGCAGCCGGCCTGCGGCCGGCGCCTCCGCGAGGGCGCCGCATTCGCGGCGGTCCGCGGTGGCGGCCTGTCGCGCATCCGTCAATGACGGACGCGCTTTAGCCACGGTCGCGGCTGCGCACGGGGCTCATGAGTCCCGCTGCTGGTCGAAGAAGCGGCAGAGTTCGCCGTTCGGCACCTGCCCTTCGGAATAGGTGAAGGTGCCGCGGTCGCGCATTTCTTCCGCTGCCCGGCGTATCAGGCCGAATGTGGCCCGGGCGAGCGAGCCGCCGATGCTCACCCGCTTCACGCCCAGGTCCTCGAGCTGGCTTACGCTCATCGGGCTGCCGGCAAGACCCATGACCACGTTGACCGGCCCGTCGACCTCCTTCACCAGCCTGCCGATGGTCTCGGGGTCCTTGACGCCGGGGACGTAGAGGCAGTCCGCACCCGCTTCCCGATACAGGTTGACCCGTGTCACCGATTCCTCGAAGGGGTTCGGATGCCCCATGAGATAGCATTCGGCTCTCGCGGTCAGCGTGAAGGGAAATTGAAGGGCGGCGGCGGCGGCCGCAGCAGCCTCGATCCTCTCCGCCGATAGCGCCCGATCGTAGAGATCGCCAGTGCCGTAGGCGGCGGCATAGTCCTCGATGCTGGCCCCCGCCACGCCGGCCTCGGCCGCCAGGCGGATGGTCTCGGCCACCTCTTCCGGCGTGTGTCCGTAGCCGTTTTCCGCATCCATGCTGACGGGTATTCGAAGCGCGCCTGCAATCCGTGCGGTCTCCTCCAGCGCCGCTTGGCGGGTGAGCACGCCTTCGTAATCGGGGAGACCGAGACCGAATGCGATGCCCGCGCTGCTGGTGCCGACGGCGGGGAACCCCGCCGCCTGCAGCATGAGGGCGCTGCCGGCGTTCCATGCGTTCGGCATCACGAATATGCCGTCGGCCGAATGCAGGTCCTTGAATGCCTGCCCCTTGGTTATCTGCGCTTCGCTCAACGGATCGTCTCCTGCGTTATCGGGGGTCGATCAGCCGCCGGACTCCACCGCATCGACGAAGGAGTCGACGAGGTTGTCCGAGGCGTTGACGATGTGCTCCGGTCCGGGGAAACGGCCCTCGTGGACATCGGCGACGAATTCCCGGAATCCGGCCACCCGCTCAGCCTGCATCGCCTCCCTCATCTTGTAGAGATGGCGGTACTGCTTCGAGTGCCGGGGGTAGGGGGGCGGGTTGTTGCCGAGGATGTCGTCGGCGAACAGGAACTGGATATCCCCGCCGCTGCCCGCCCCGATGGAGGAGGTGAGGAGTTGCGTGCGCTTGCTGATCTCGACCAGCAATTGCGCGGGGATGACCTCGACCTCCACCGCGTAGGCGCCGGCGCTCTCGAGGGCCTTGATCTCGCGATACACCCACATCGCTTCGTCGAGGGTCTTTCCGACTGCGCGCAAGCCCCCGGTCCAGGTGCTCTTTCGGGGGACCAGCCCCGCGTGGCCCTGGATCGGGATGCCCGCGTCGGCCGCCGCCGCCACGAAGCGGGGGCTCCACTGGCACATGATCGCGTCCGCCCCGAGCGCCATCGCATCGTAGCCGATGCGGACCGCTTCGACTTCGCTCGCGGCCGCGACGAGGGGTACGGAAAAGGCCATGAAGGTGTTGGGGGCCGCGCGCCGGATCGCCGCCGTGAGTTCGGGTTGGCGGGGATCGAAGCGTGCCTTCATGGTATCGATCCCGGCCTCCTCGGCGGCGGCTGCTTCCTCCGGGGAGAAGGGCAGGGTCTCCACCAGCACGCGCTTTCCCTTCTGATCGCGCAGGTCCTTCACGGTGTAGTTGCGGGTGCCGTAGGCACCGCCCAGGGTCATGACCCGCTTCAGCCCGCGCGCCGCCGCATCTCTCGGCGGAATGCCCCCGTCCCCGGTCGCGTGGCTGGTCATGGCTCCTCTCCCTGCTCGCGGTGGCTTGCGGGGCACGTTAGCAGAGTTTGCCGTGAGCGTTCGTTCGCGCGGCCTGAGGGCGGGGTCCGTCCATTCGACGCGATGGGGAGAGGAGCAGGCGGCATCGGGCCGAAAAACGCGCTGCGGCGGCACCGGTACCCGGCGCCGCCGCGAGTCACGCGAATCCCTCTTCAGGCGCCCGTGGGCGCGTCGGCCTCAGGCGGGGCTGCCGACCGCCCCATCGACCGGAGAGCGCGCCTTCACCTTCGGGGTCCGGGCACTCTTGCGCATGTCGGTCTTCACGTACTTCGTCGAGTAGCCGTTGAAGAGGTGCCCGAGCAGCCCGCGATCGAGATCCGACGTTCCGAACATCCAGTCCGCGATGGGGAAGGTCAGGTTCATGTTGCGCTCCATCATGATCGACTGGTCGTGGTGCGCCGCGTGGTGGCGCCGGATCGTGTTCACGAAGGGGCAGTAGCGCACGAAGCGGTTCTCGCCGATGTGGCAGCAGAAGTGCATGAACTCGTAGAGCAGATAGAGGCTGGTTGTGGTGGCGATGACGAGCCAGCCCACGTTCGCCGAGATGACAAAGCCTGCAATCAGCGCCGGCGGCGTCGACATCAGGATGAACACGACGAGCGCGTAGGGCGGGAAGACGGTCACCCGCCAGTCGTGCTGGCCGGCGAAGCGCATCTCCTTGTCGGTGAAGAACTGGTGGTGCATGAGCATGTGACGCGTGTAGATGGCGCGGAAGCCCTTCCACTTGCGCGGCCGGTGCATCACCTGGACATGGAGCAGCCACTCGAAGATGTTGCTCGCCAGCAGCACCGCGGGGATCGTGAGCCACTCCCACCAGAGCATGGTCCCGACATGGGAGAGAGAGACGTAGAGCGCGCAGGCGCCGATGAGGTAGATGATCGCGACGTGCAGATAGCCGTTGTACCAGGCCGCGATGCGCTCCCTGTAGACCTCACGGTAGATCCGCTGGCGCTCGTCCATCGGTGAGTTCGCGAGTTCCATGGCCGTGCCCCCCTGTGCCCCCTTCGCTTGAGCGCTGGCGCGCCAAGGCGTTTCAAGAGTAATATATTAGTCGAATATCAACGCTAAGACAATCACGCCGCAACCCCGATCTTGAGTATCGCGGCGTGCAGGTGCAAGGGCTTCGCTGCCGCCATGCCGCTCACCAGTCCACCGCCGCCCGCGTGATCGATTCGATGTATTCGAGCAAGGCATCGCTCGCCGCCGCCGCCGCCACTTCGTCTCCCGCCGCGATAGCGTTGGCGATGTCGGCATGGAGTCTCGCAATCAACGACAGATCGCCGTCCTGGCGGTGGTGCATGAACCAGAAGCGCCGCGAAAGGCCGGCCATCAGCGAAATCGCTTCGGCTGCGAACTCGTTGCGGTTCACCTGGCTCACCAGCACGTTGAACTCGCGATCGAGGCGCATGAAGCGGATGTCGTCGCCCGCATCGGCGCTCTCGTATATCGCGCGGGCGATTGCCGCGAAGCGAGAGCGCTCGTCGGCCGTTGCGCGAGACGCGGCGGAGCGAACCATCAGCCGCTCGAGCTCGCGGCGTACCTCCAGCATCCGGAGCTGCTTTCCGACGTTGAACTCCGAGACGAGGATCCCGCGCCGGGGGAGCACGGTGACCAGCCCCTCCCGCGCCAGGCGCTGCAGCGCCTCGCGCACCGGCGTGCGTCCGATGCCGAGCGTCTGCGAGAGCGCACCTTCGGAGAGCACCTCGCCGGGCTCGAGCCTGAGCGTGCAGATCATCTCCTCGAGCGCGACGTACGCCTGGTCAGTGAGGCTGCGGTCCGGGTCCTTGCGCTGGCCCGCGTCCGATTCTCTCTCACTCTCGCTCAAATGCAGCTCCCTTACGCGAAAGCTCGTTCGGAAGTGGGACGCTTCGACGATTGCGGCAGCACGTCCCCGCCGCCTGGATGCCAATATGCTAGTCACATGGGGGGCGCATCACAAAATCGCTGCGCCGCGCCGATGGGCGGTCGATGGCGCGTCGGCGGAACGGGTCCGCTATCGTGACTGTAGCGGCGGCGCGGACAATTCTACGATGGGCGACGTTCAGCCCCGTTTCGGAGCAACGCCATGAAGACATACGCCGGGGATCGGACCATCGACGGGCTCGTCGTCACCGTTGACGGCGAACCCCTCGACCAGAGGCTCGACATACGCCGCTACAGCGGGACCGGCTTCGAGTGGACCTATGAGGGCGCACAGTCGCGTCAGCTTGCGCTCGCGATCCTGGCCGATCACCTCGGTGCGGGCGAGGAGGCCCGCGCCCTCGGTCTCGTCGAGCCCTTCATGCGCGACGTCGTGGCCAACTTCGGCAATACGTGGGAGATGACGAGCGCCGACGTCGCCGCGGCAATCGACGCGTTCGCGCCCGCCTGAGACCGCGAAGGAAGCGAGCGATGCCCAACAACTACAAGATCCTCGTCTCCGCACTCGCCCTCGCGCTCTGCGTGGCGGTGTTCTTCCTCGACGACAGCACCGGGATCGTGCGCTGGGTGACCCTCGCCCTGGGGCCGCTGATGGCCGGTGCGATCTGGGTCCTGCCCGAAGCCAAGTCGAAGGAAATCCGAAAGGAAGTCGCCAACCGGCGCTGACGCCCATGCCGACACTGATCCCCCCGCACGGCAACGCCACCCTGAAGCCCCTGCTGCTGCCCGAAGAGGAGCGCGACGAGGCGCTGAAGCGGGCGCGCACCCTGAAGCGGCTGCCGCTTTCGAGCCGCGAGGTCTCCGACCTCTTCATGCTCGCCATGGGCGCCTACACGCCGCTCGCGGGCTTCATGGGCGCGGCCGACTGGCGCGGCGCGTGCCAAGATATGCGGCTGGAGAAGGGGCTCTTCTGGCCGCTGCCCATCACCCTCTCCTGCGGCGAGGACGTCGCCGTCTCGGTCGGCGACGAGGTGGCGTTGACGGACGAAGGCGGGGAGATCCTGGGCGTCCTCGCGGTCGCCGAGACATACGCCATCGACAAGGCCCTGGAGTGCCGCGAGGTCTATGGCACGACCGACGAGGCCCACCCCGGCGTCGCCAAGGTCATGGCGCAGGGCGCAGTCAACCTGGCGGGCCCCGTCTCGGTCTTCTCCGAGGGCCACTTTCCCGAGACCTACCGGGGGCTCTATCTGCGCCCCGCCGAGACCCGGGCGCTCTTCGCCGCGAAGGGCTGGTCGACGGTCGCCGCCTTCCAGACCCGCAATCCCATGCACCGCAGTCACGAGTTTCTCGCCAAGGTTGCGCTGGAAGTCTGCGACGGGGTGCTGATTCACCAGGTCCTCGGCGCGCTCAAGGCGGGCGACATCCCGGCCGATGTCCGGGTCCGCGCCATCGACTGGCTGGTCGCCAACCACTTCGCGGAAGGGAGGGTGATCCAGGCCGGCTACCCCATCGAGATGCGCTACGCCGGCCCGCGGGAGGCGCTGCTGCACGCCCTCTTCCGCCAGAACTTCGGGTGCTCGCACCTGGTGATTGGGCGCGACCATGCCGGGCTCGGCGGCTACTACGGGCCCTATGACGCGCACCGCATCTTCGACGAGATCGATGTCGCGAGCCTCGCCATCCGGCCGCTCAAGATCGACGACACCTTCCATTGCTTCGACTGCAAGGGCATGGCGACGGGGAACGTCTGCTTCGCCGCCGAAGAGGGAAGGGACCCTCCGGGCGAGGAGGAGCGCCATCGCGCTGTGGCTGCGGTGGCGACCGGCGATGCCGAGGGCCGGCCCTGCCGCCGCGGCGACGACGGGAAGCTCCGTATCTCCGGCACCCGGCTGCGCGAGATGTTCGCAGGTCGAGAGGAGATCCCGCCCGAGTACAGCCGCGACGGCGTGGTCGCCATCCTCCAGGCCCATTACGACGGCGGCTCTTGACGCTCTATGATGACTGACGAGCAAGGCGGGCATACGCACGCCTGGCGGGGGCAGAAGGGGAAGGGAGGCGCATCATGGCGGAGACATCTTCGGGCGGGCGGGATCTGGTGGGCTATGGCGCGAACCCGCCGGCGGTCCCGTGGCCGGGCGGCGCGCGCTTGGCCGTCTCGGTGGTGGTCAACTACGAGGAAGGCTCGGAATACTCCGAGGCCATGGGCGATCCGACCCAGGAAACGCTGACCGAGTTCGGCAACTACCCGCTGCCCGAGGGTTACCGCAACCTCGCCATGGAATCGATGTTCGAGTACGGCTCCCGGTCCGGCGTCTGGCGCATCCTGCGGCTCTTCGGGGAGACCGGGATCAAGTCCACCTTCTACGCCTGCGCCGTGGCCTTCGAGCAGAACCCGGAGGTCGCCCGCGCGGTCGTCGCCGGCGGCCACGAGGTGTGCAGCCACGGCTGGCGCTGGGAGGAGGTGTTCCGCCTCTCGCGGGAGGAGGAGCGCGAGCACATCCGGCTTGCCGTCGACTCCTTCGAGCGCACCTGCGGCAAGCGGCCGGTGGGCTGGTACTGCCGCTTCGGCCCCTCGGTCCACACCCGCGAGCTGGTCGTCGACGAAGGCGGCTTCATCTACGATTCGGACGCCTACAACGACGACCTGCCCTACTTCGTCGAGGTCTCGGGCAAGCGCCACCTGGTGGTGCCCTACACGCCGGACGCCAACGACTTCTGCTTCTGGTCGACGCCGGGTTTCATCACCGCCGAGCACTTCTACCAGTACCTGAGGGACAGCTTCGACACGCTCTACGCGGAATCCGCGACTTGCCCGAAGATGATGTCCATCGGCCTGCACGCCCGCATGATCGGCCGCCCCGGCCGGATCGCGGGGCTCGCCCGCTTCATTGAGCACGCGCAGGCCCACGAGGGCGTCTGGTTCGCAACCCGCGAAGAAATCGCCCGCCACTGGCTCGAAGCGACGGGGTAAGGAAAATCAGCCGAGGGGGGCTTGTGGTGGAAAACTCGCTTTGCTGAAGATGGATATCTACGTAAGAAGTTGTATCTCGACAAGGAATTCACGTAGATCCGGCAGAACCGACGCAGCCCACTCTACTGCAGCATGATCGAGTCTGGCGCGCAAATCACTTGCTGTCATGCCTTTGCAGTATCCTTGCTAATGGTTCTGCAGTTGCTGAAGAGCTAAAGCCGACGTCGCGGGTTGTAGCTGCTCGCATCCAGCTAAGTGTTTCAACAACAGGGCCTCGAAAGCGGGTTCAGACCAAATTGCGGTAAATCCCTCTTCGAGTATCAATCGATCAGCCCGGCTGGTGCGATCGGGAACATCGTCACGCCTATCAGCGTCCAGGAAGATTACTTGGCCAGCATACGCCCCATGTCGCCTGCTCCTGAGTTTCCGTTCGCTGACTGCCGTCTCGACGATCGCCAGCGGATCGCCGCCGTGACATCGGCGAATGTCCAGATGTACGGCAACTCCTGAATCGTCTGTAAGACGTTTGAGCAACGCGACGTAGCCAACTTCGGAATCACCTTCACAGGCCACGAAATAACGACGACGCTGTGGTCTATTGCCATATGCTCTTGGCATTAGCCAATTCGCGGTACGGCGCCATAAAAGCCGCCAAGATACTTTTTGTAATAGTTGTCGTCTCGTCTAACGGCCTTCACGTCGTTAAGACAATAGATCTCTGTTCTACCCTGTCGATCCTTTTCGCAGAATACAATCTCGTCTTTCGACAGCTCCTCGAGTAGGGACACATTATGACAACTCATCCAAAGTTGTGCATTGTGCGAATTGCGCAAAGGATCGTGATACCAACCGAGGATTTCCGGTAAAATCATAGGGTGAATCGCAGCATCGAGCTCGTCGATCACCGCGATGTTACCTGTTTCAAGAGAGTCGGAAACAAACGGAAATAGCTTCAGGAATTGTTGGGTTCCGTGACTCTCCATAAAGAATGGCATAGTTACAGCGAGCCCTTCATGAAAAAACTCCAGTTGCAGACCGTCACTACGCTTCAGTACCTTTAGATCCTGGACTCCGACATCAACCCGGCCAACCTCTCGATTGAGTTTCTCTCTCAATTCCGGACGCGCAATGTACTGCTCTAAGATCATGTCTTCCGGAAATTCCATTTTGTCGATGAGAATGTTGGATCTTGGTATACTTGTAGATACTGCAATTCTGGATGCAATTGGATGATTGAGTTGCGCGAGAGTGGAGATAACACTTGCATTTGGCCGCAGTATTTTTTCGAGAGCAGACCCGTAACCAGAAAGACCAAACACCTTGCCTGCTTTGACAGTTCCATCTCCAAATCTCTCAACCAGACGCGTTTTTCTTCTCGAAGATGTCGGCCAGTAGAAAATGCTCTCCCCTAAAACATTCTGATTGACACCATTACCGATTATCAACTCATAGCAATACTGACACTCCGCACCATGATCCGTTTCGGTTACGCCAAGAAATTCGTTCCCTGAAAGCCATAGCTTCAGGCGGGTTGGCTCTTGAAATGAGGCGTCATCGTTGAACGGCTTATAGAGGATGGGGGCATTGACTGCTCTTGTGAAACTGGAGCTTACAAACCAAGAGACAAACGACAGTGCTCGCAAGAGATTGGACTTCCCTGAACCGTTCGCGCCGAAGACAGCAACCACCTTGGGTGCACGCTCACGCGATCCTTGCCAACAGGGAGCCAGCCTGCGTGTGTCGTCTGGAGCATTCGCCGGAGCCC
This sequence comes from Alphaproteobacteria bacterium, assembly GCA_965207055.1. Taxonomy (GTDB): domain Bacteria; phylum Pseudomonadota; class Alphaproteobacteria; order UBA828; family UBA828; genus WTGU01. The sequence continues at coordinate 1,588,104 of CBDBLP010000003.1, forward strand.
TCAGATCCAGGACCTGCTTGTCACGAATAGAGTAAAAGTTCTCGATCTCAATCTTGTGGATCATTTTACACCTTCGGATGAACGGTCGCAGAATAGACAGTTGGAGCGCGAAGTCAACGAAAAAACGTCAATACGGTCTCCAAATCGCTCATTGTGTTGGAGTGAGGGACCATGCCAGAGAATCAGCCTGGGTGCTCCCATGGGAGACCTTGGCGCCACGTGCCGTAAAGACCGGGCCCCAATAGGGCGTGTGGATTGCGACACGCGAGGATATCGCCCGCCACTGGCTTGACGCGGTGGGGTAGGGACGAGCGGCGAGGCGGCTGGGAGCGAGCATGGCGCCCCGGACCATGGTGCGGTGCATGGGAGGCGACGGGTACGCCACCGTTACGTCGTGCAGAGCAAGCGGATCGCGGTCGGTGGAGGCGAGAAGACGGAGTGCTTACTCGGCGAGCGGCTTCCGTCCCGAATTGCGCTTATCCCACCTATCCCACTTGTCCCACTTAATCCCGGCGAATCCCGCCAGAATTTTGTGCTCGTCTGTCCCACATGGGGTGCACGATGCCGCGCTCGACGCTAATCGGCCTCCGAGATGCGGAGGAAGCCGTGGGCGTCGACACGCAGCGTCTGGCCGGGCTGGACCAGCGTGGTCGATGAGGGTTCTTCGATCACGAGCGGGCCTGCTGCGGAGAAATCGGGAGGCAGCAGGTCGCGCTCGTAGACGGTCGCTTCGTGACGGCCGTTGTCGCCGAAATCGACCTGCCGCCTCCCCTTGAACGCCCGCTCCGGCGCGCGTCCGTCGGCCGCGATGGGGCGGAACGAGGGGCCCGGGGTCTCGGCCTGGGAGGTCAGGCGGAAGGTGACGAACTCAACCGGCGTGTCGTCCAGCCGGTAAGAATAGGTGCGGGCGTGAGCGGCGTGAAAGGCGCCGACGATCTCCGCCACGGCCGCGCGATCGGCGTCGATGCCGCCCACCGTGACGGGGTGCTCCTGACCCTCGTAGCGGAGGTCGATCTGCAGCGCATGCGTGAGGCGCGCACTGCCGAGCCCGGCATCGGCGAAGTAGCGCTCCGCCTCGGCGCGTAGCGCGTCGCGCAGGCCCCGAATCTGGTCGGGCGTGATCTGGCTCGCCAGCCTGGGCGCGGTGCGCACGAAATCCTGGCGCGGGCGCATGGCGAGCATGCCCCAAGCCGAGAACAGGCCCGGATGGCGCGGCACGACGATCTCCTCGACCCCGAGCTCGCGGCCGAGGGCGGCGCCATGCATGGGACCGCCGCCGCCGGCCACGACCATGGCGAAGTCGCGCGGGTCGTGGCCGCGCTCGATCGAGACCAGCTTCAGCGCGTCGATCATGCTGGCCTCGGCCAGGCGCACAATGGCGTTCGCCGCCGCATCCGTCGTGCAGCCCAGGCGATCCGCGGCCGTGGAGACGGCGGCCCGTGCGCGGGCGACGTCAAGATTGAAGCGGCCGGCGGCGAAATAGTCGGGGTTGAGCGCGCCGGTGATGAGCTTGGCGTCCGTCACGGTCGGCGCCTCTCCCCCGCGGCCGTAGCAGGCTGGGCCCGGGTCCGCGCCGGCGCTGGCCGGGCCGATCCGAAGACCGCCCGCCTCGTCGAACCAGGCGATCGAGCCGCCGCCGGCCCCGATTTCGACGATATCGACCACCGGCACCCTGATCGGGAAGCCCGGCTCGCGGTGGCTCGCGCCGTGGGCGTGCTCCGTCGTCACGCGCGGCGCGCCGCCCTCGATGGTGGAGCACTTCGCGGTCGTGCCGCCGACATCGAGATAGATCAGATCGTCGTGGCCGCAGAGCCCACCCACCAGCGCGGCGCCGCTGACGCCCGCCGCCGGCCCCGATTCCAGCAGCGTGATCGGATGCGCCTTGGCCCAGGCGAAGCTGGTGGTGCCGCCGTTGGACTGAACCGCCATGAGCGGCGCGGTGAAGCTGCGGCCGCGCAGCGCGTGCTCCAGGGCGTCCAGATAGCGGCTGACGATGGGCTGGACATAGGCGTTGAGTACGATCGTGCTGGCCCGCTCGTACTCGCGCCATTCCCGCGTGATCTCGTGAGACGCGCTGACCGCGACACCGGGGAGCCTGGCCCGCAGGTACGCGGCGCAGGCGCTCTCGTGGGCAGGCTCGGCATAGCTGTTGATCAGCATGACCGCCACGGCCTCGATGCCGGACGCCCGGCACGCCTCGATCACGGGGTCGAGGTCTTCGAGCCTGAGCGGCTCGATCTCCCGGCCCGTCGGGTCGAGCCGGCCCCGCACCTCGAAGCGATGGCGCCGCTTCACGAAGGGCGTGGGCTTGCGGTAGCGGATGTTGAACATGTCCGGCCGGTTGGCGCGGCCGAGCTCCAGCACGTCGCGGAAGCCTGTCGTGTTGACCAGGGCGGTGCTGGCTCCCGTCCGTTCCGTGATGGCGTTGACCACTGTGGTGCCACCGTGGATGAAGTACTCGACCGCCGTGGGTGCGATGCCGGACCGGTCGATCGCATCGAGCACGCCGCGTTCGAGGGCGGCGGGGGTGGTCAGGCCCTTGGTTGAGGTGAGATCGTCGGCGCTCTCGTCGAAAAACACGAGATCGGTGAACGTGCCCCCGATATCAACCGCGAGACGGCCCATCCGCTCCGGCTCGCTCGCGGCGGCACGCCTCGGTCGCGGCCCGATCGACGGCGCCCTCGCCATCCAAGACGACGCCATAATCGGCGCGTGCGGCATCGGCGCCGATGTAGCCGTCGAGGACATCCTCACGCACCGCCTCCGGCGGGCGGGCGAGGGGGTCGCCGAAGCCGCCGCCGCCGCCGGTCACGATGCGCACGCGGTCACCTTGCCCGAGGTCGCCCTTCTGGGTGCGTCCGTAGCGGACCGTCGCGCCGTTGCGCACGACTTCGTAGCCGTTGCAGGAGCCCGGGCCGCCGCCGGCCATGCCCCAGGGTCGCTCCCGGTTGCGCCCCATGCCGCCGTAGATGAAGGCATCCTCTCCCAGGATCTCGTATTCGCGGATCGCGCCGAAGCCGCCGCGCCAGCGCCCGGCGCCGGAACCGTCGCCGGTGTTGAGGGCGTAGCGGTGCATCCGCAGGGGGGCGCGGGCCTCCAGCGGTTCGAGGGAGTAGTTGTAGAGATCGCCCTGCGGCGTCGCCGGCAGCACGCTGGTCCCATCAGCGCCTTCCGCAGCGCCGAAGCCGCCGGCCGAGGCCTCGATGTGAACGAACTGCTCGCGGCTGCCGGGCCACTTCGCCCCCATCAGCACGACGCAGATGCTCATGTAGCTGCCGGCCGTGAGCCGCTCGGGCACCAATGGCGCCATCGCCTTCCAGACCAGCTCGGCGCCTTGTGCCATCGGCTCGTAGAACCAGCCCATCGCGGCCGGGGCGCGGGCGTTGAAGACGCAACCCTCCGGCGCCTTGACCCGGATCGGTCGGTACCAGCCTTCGTTGGACGGCCCGTGGGGGTCGACGATCGCCTTGAACACCACCTTGACGCCGCACAGCAGCATTTCCAGCGAGCAATTCATCGGGCCGCGCAGCTGGTCGCACGAGCCGGCGAAATCGAACTCGATCTCGTCGCCCGCAATCGTCATGCGCATGCGCACCGGATATTGGGTGTCGCTGAAGCCGTCGCCGTCGATGAAGTCCTCGGCCTCGTAGACGCCATCCGGCAGCGCGGCGACGGCGGCGCGGGCCAGCTGTTCGCTGGTCTCGAGCACGTGGTCGAAGGCAGCCAGGACCTGATCCTTGCCGTACTTCGCGATCGCCTCGCGCAGCCGGGTCTCGCCGATGCGGAGCGCGGCGATCTGCGCGTTGAGGTCGCCGAGCGACATCCTGGGGAGGCGGACATTGGCCGCGATCAGCTCGAGCAGCTCGTCCTGCCGCTCGCCGGCGCGGTAGAGCCGCATGATCGGAAAGCGGATGCCTTCCTGATAGATTTCCTCGGCGTTGGGCGAGAGCGAGCCCGGCGTCATGCCGCCCACCTCGGTCCAGTGCGCGTAGGAGCTGGCGAAGGCGATCGGCCGCCCGTCCTCGAAGATCGGCACCACGAGGAGGACATCGTTCAGGTGCGAGCCGCCGAGATAGGGGTCGTTGGTCATGTAGATGTCGCCGGGGCGCATCGCATCGCCGTACTTGGCGGCGATCGCGTTGATCTGGGGCCCGAAGAGCGCCGAGAAGGCGGCGACCCCGTGGGAGCCCGCGATCAGCCTGCCCTTGGCGTCGGAGATGCCGCAGCCGAAGTCGTAGACCTCGTAAATGACCGGGCTCATCGCGCTCCGCGCGAGCACCACGCCCATCTCGCGCGCAAGCGCCTCGAGCTTGCCCCGGATGATCTGCAACGTGACCGCATCGGTCATCCGGCGATCATAGCACCGGGGGGAATTCGTCATGCAAGTTGCAAGGCGTTCCCGAGCAACCCGAATCGCCCGGCTTGCTCGCGTTCCGGGCAGCATGTCCTCCACATCGCCGAGCGCTATTTCGCTGCAACCAGGAGACCAACGGATCGTGGTCTTTGAGGCGCTCAACGGCAGCAGCACCAACGCACCGACCATCATGGTGGCGGGAAAGGCGGTATTGCGGTACGAGAAACTCCCGGAGCCTGCCGAGATAAACTCGAGAGCTGCAGCGATCGCCGGCAGAACGCAGGAGTGCATACGTGCGGATGTTTGTGATCAACCTGGCTCGCGCGAAAGACCGCAGACAGCGAATGAGCCAGCAGTTCGCGAAACTCGGTCTCAAGCCCGAATTTCATGAAGCTGTCGATGGCAGTAAATTGACTGCAGAGCATTACGCCGAAGTCGACAGGCGCAGCGCCAGCGCATGGGTCTTAGGCCGCAGGCAGACGGATCGATCGCGAACTGGCTGAGCCAGCGACAAGTTATGCGGAATATTGTGGAGAACGGACCCGAAACCGCCGCCATATTCGAAGACGATGCCGAGTTGGCACCGGAACTTTCTGCGGTCCTTGCAGTACTGGAGAAACGCTCTGTTTCCTTCGATGTTGTTAAGTTGAATAGACGCAGACCGAGTAAGATGTTCATCCCATATAAGCGGCTCTCGACTGGACACAGAATTGGCCGTGTCCGCTATCATGACTTTGGAACCGAGGGATATGTGATTACGAGAGATGCGGCGTTTCGTTTTCTGGAAGAAACTCCAAAGATGATGTGGGAAATGGACATGGCGATCAACAACTACTGGGAGAACGGGCTGAATATTTATTATCTTGATCCCCCAGTTGTTTTGCATGGGGGAGTGCAGGACTCTCAGATTGAGGAGGATCGCAGTAAGTCACGTCAACTGCATAAACAGACCGAGCACCCAGTGATGACCCTTTGGCGCCGTACGCCATGGTCTATTCGACGCCAACTCTCCAGGAGCCGAGAATTCAGACGCCGCGTGCGTGAGGATATGGAGGCGATAACATAGATTGGTGGTCAAGTCTGAGAAGTGCTGGGCGTTCTGGGGTGGTGTGACGGAGCTCAGAGGCGAAAAAGATGGCCGATGCCTGTAAAATCAGACACATCTATTGTTCACTGGTGGAGGTTCCGTCTTTTGCGTAGAAAGGTGCGGATAATGGAGCCGAGCGTACTTTGCCGGTATCGGCCCTTGGCGAGGTGCCGAATCTGGCACACCCCCGCGAATTCAATGGGTACGCCATGTGTGCCGAGGAGCCATCGGAACGCGGAGTCTTCATAACACTTGCGCCAGTGCTCGGCCGGTTGCTGGTAGACACGTATCGACTCGCAGTATCCGAACGCGCGCGCGACGTCCCCGTGTACAATCTGATAGGGGCCCATTGCTCTCTCCGCCGGTCCCAGGCAATACGGGAATGCTTGTAGCGGAAGGTCCATGAGCGCGGGACCCATTCGACCTCGCCGCAAGACGGGATCCTCTTCCTGCAGTAGCGCGGTTGCACGCGTCAACGCAGGAAAGACGAGTACGTCGTCTCTGTCCTGAAGAAGCTCCGCCAGGGACTCTAAGCACTGCTCTCCAAAGACGACGTCGGCATCAGTGAACCAAATCCAGTCGGCGGTGCTACGCTTCGCCGTAAGATTCCGACCAATGCCACGTCGAAACAAGCTTTCTTTCGGCAACTGTTGCCAGTCCCATGTGATGCCTGGGAGCTCAATGTCACCGAAGAAACGTAGTACCTCCTGTGTCGGTTCATCTTCGCGGGAGTAGTACACCGTCATCGTGAGGTCGAACCTTGAGGTTCTATGGATTACGAGAGAACTGAGCTGATAGGTCAGGAAATGATCGTAGCGCCAACAGTGACTCACAATATGCAGGTGAAGGCGGCCCCGGCGCTTCGCCCTAGGAATTTGCGCGGGATCGACCAAGCGAAACCAAGAGACGGGAAGGAATCGCCTCGCTAAGAACTGGTAAAACAGCACGGCACCCAGTTCGCCTATATCTGATTTCAACAAATCCAATTCTCCTGAAGATGACTACGAACGCCAAACCGTGGCACATAAGAGGCAACCGGTGATGCTCGTTAGATGGCTCACTAGGCCGTCATGTCCGAGGTAATCGCTATCGCATGGCACGACGGCGACCAAGTTCAGTGTAAAGCGTCTGAAAGGATGAAAGCAGCAGTGGGTAGCCTGCGATTGAGGGCCTCTATGAAGTCAGAAAACCAAGACCAACTCGCCCTGTCAGCCTTCAAATGGCACATGAACACGTTGCGCGCGCCCTGTCATCATGGCCCAGCTCCTCAACAATGTTCGATTCAGACGGACGAAATGGCTTGGTTTCCACACTGGCCGCGGTGACTTGACCCAGCCACGGGTTTCGATGTCTGAGCCCACCTGCTCAAAGGGACGATGCTGGACAGCGCCAGGTACCACTTGTAGCGGTCGCGCGCGCCGCGCGATCTTCGAATTGGCCACGTGGAACAGCAGATGGTCAATCGGCATCGGCACGTTGGGTGCGACGCCGAGTACTTGCTCTGCGGAATCGCGATCGATCAGGTAGCCATAGCCGCCCATATGCTTGTAAACGATCGGGTGTAGCGTGCGTCCATCCGGTGTGACCCCAACAGAGTGCCCGAGCCATATCCGATTCCTGGCCCTTCTCTGGCTTACCAGTTGCACGAGACCGTGGCCTTGAGGCCACCAATCCAGCGACTGGATTATCGATGGAACGGATGCGCCAACATCGGCATCATCTTCCAGAATGAGGGCCGCCGGTGCGGCGCACTTGAGGAACGCAGCCATCGCCTTGTAGTGGCTAAGGGCACAGGCGACAGTCCCCGCGCCCAAGAGCCTAGTTGACGGGTCGCTCGGGAGACTCAGCCCATCTATGGCGACAATGCGCGTTACTTTCAGGCCGATCCTGTCAAGGTTTTCGCGGACCAGTTGCCATCGATCTGTGCTGCGGTCGAGATTAATGACAAATGCAGGTAATGACATGATCGAAGGCTATCCCGTTGCGAGTGCGTATCCTACTCCAACGGATGCGCAACATTCTACAAACCGCGGGTGGGACGGAGTGAGGTGACCTCGCTTTCGAACAGCCTGGCGGCCGGGTTTAGGGTGTAGTCCGGATGTTACTCAGGCCCCCAGAATCTCCTTGAACGGAACTTCCTACTGCTGCTGTTGACCTGTGCCTGTGGAGATGGATTAGGTGTCGGCCGGGCTTCGTTCATCCAATGCCGTGTGCGGTCTCTCCACTTTGCAAAAAGTGGAGTCGATCGCAGTTGAGGCCCTAGGCCGTGAAGCTATAGCTCCTCGCCGCGGGACACCACCGCACGCATCTTAAACCTCGAGCTGGCGCGCAGAACCCGGATGTCATCGTACCCTTCCCGCGCGCGGCCACCTCACCTGCACGGCCTGATAATGGTTTGCAACTCATGCTATAGCAGCGAAGCCTGTCCGCCTTCGTCGTTCTCCGACTTCGGCTTGCGGGGCTTGGGTTTGCCGGCGGCGCGGGCGGCGGTGCGGCCGTCTTGGAATTCGAGGGAGAGTGCGGCGCCGGGCTTCACCGCCGCGGCGCTGGTGAGCGGGTGGTCGCGCTGGTCGCGCACCACCGCGTAGCCGCGCGCGAGCACGCCCCGGTATGAAAAGCTTTCGAGCAGGCGCGCCGCGGTCTCGACCCGCGCCGCCCGCTCACTCACCGCCGCCTTCCCGGCGCGGGTAAGCCTCTCTGCCAGCGTCTCGCTCGCCTGGCGAGCCTGGGCGATGCGGCCGGCGGGGCGGTCGGCCGCGAGGCGCCCGGCGGCGTGTGCGAGCTGCTGGCGCTTGAGCGCGAGGAGCTGGCGCGGCCTGAGCGGCCTGAGCCGGTCGATGGCCCGGCGTTCCGCCGCGAGCCGGCCCCGCGTCCCCCGCGCGAGCCGCTCCGACCAGTCGTCGAGCCGTTGGCCCGCAGTCGTGAGCCGGTCCCGCGCCGCCGGCAGGCCCCGGGCGAGCCCGTCGATGCGCGTGCGCCGCTCTGCGATTTGCCGGCGGAGCGACGCGCCCAGCCGATGGTCCAGAGAGTGCGTGCGCTCCAGCAGGTCGGCGCGCACCGGCACCGCGATCTCGGCGGCGGCGGTCGGCGTCGGCGCCCGGCGGTCGGCGGCGAGGTCGATCAGCGTCACGTCGGTCTCGTGACCCACGGCGGATATAAGCGGGATTTCGCTTGCGGCCGCGGCGCGCACCACGACCTCCTCGTTGAAGGCCCAAAGGTCCTCCAGGCTGCCGCCGCCGCGCGCGACGATCAGCACGTCGGGCCGCGGTATCGGCCCGCCCGCGTCGAGGCGATTGAAGCCCTCGATGGCGGCGGCGATCTCCTCCGCCGCGCCGGTGCCCTGGACCTTGACCGGCCAGACCAGAACCCGGCGCGGGAAGCGGTCACCCAAGCGGTGCAGGATGTCGCGGATCACGGCGCCCGTGGGCGAAGTCACGACGCCCACCCTCTCCGGCAGGTACGGCAGCGCGCGCTTGCGCGTCTCGTCGAAGAGGCCCTCTTCGGCGAGCGCCTTCTTGCGCGCTTCCAGCAGCGCGAGCAGGGCGCCGGCCCCCGACAGCTCCAGCCGCTCGACCACGATCTGGTAGCGCGAGCGGCCCGGATAGGTGCTGAGCTTGCCGGTTGCGACGACCTCGAGCCCGTCCTCCGGCGCGATCCCGAGCCTGCCGGCGACGCCGCGCCAGCAGACAGCGTCGAGCACCGCGTCCGAGTCCTTGAGCGAGAAATAGAGGTGGCCTGACGCGGCCCGCTTGAAGCCCGAGACCTCGCCCCGCACGCTGACCCAGGCGAACTCGCCCTCGACCACGCGCTTGAGCGCCTGCGAGAGCTCGCCGACCGTGAAGATGGGCCGGTTGCTGCCGTCGGCGGGGGTGCCGTCTGCCTCCGTCATGGCCTATCGGCGGGCGCCGCCCTCAGGGTGCGAAGAAGGCGAGTGTGCGGGATTCGATGCTCTGGCGCGGGCGCGCGTCCTCCGGTGCGTTGGGATTGGCGAAGGCCGTGTGGGCGGTGAAGCGCGCCCGGCCGTCAGCAAGCGAATCGTAGGTCTTGAAGACCATCGCTTCGCTCGGGCCCATCTCTGGAAAGTAGAACCAGCGATGGTCTGGATTGTGGGAGAGCTGCATCACCTCGCCAACGCGGTGGGTGTAGACCAGATCGGTCAGCATGAAGTCCCGCTCGTCGATGCTCTGGGCGTCGCAGATCGCGAGCGGCATGTCCTGCACCGGGCCCGCGATCGGCCGCCAGACCTGCACCACGGCGAAGCGGTGCTGCAGAAGCGCCTCCGCACGGTCCGCCGGCAGCAGGTCGCGCACCCGCTGCGGCGCCGAGCGGGGGGTGTAGTCGTTGTGCGCCACGTGCACGGGCTCGCGCACCTTGCGCGCGCTCCGCAGTGTGTCGTCGGCGACGCGGATGGTGTGGTCGAAAACCAGCACTTCCGCCGCGCCGCTCGCCTGCTTCACCAGACGCTCCACCTCCGGGCTGTAGACCGCCTCGATTTCGTCGTTGTCGTAGAAATCCGAGACCGCGCTTTCCTCGGTGCTGAAGGTGAAGCCCTCGCGCTCCAGATCAAGGGCGTTCGCGGTCGGCCGGGCGTCGTGGATCGTGACCTCGACCTCCCGGTACTCGGCGTTGCGCTGGGCCGGCTTGCTGCCCGGATTGGTCAGGTAGGTAACCGGCTTCTCGTCCGTGGGAAGGATGTAGTTGATTTGCGCGTGGACTTCTCCAGACATGGCGGTGTTCTCTCAGGCTTGGGGGTGCTGCGATGGAGACAGCTTAGACCGAAGTGCGCCGCCGGCAACACCGGTGTGGTTCAGTTGCGTTGCGCCAAGGCTTCAGACAGCGGCGATTTCGACCTCGACGCCGTGGACGCTGGTGCTCTCGCCCATGTCCGTCTTGATGCCGGGGTTGAGGACATTGACGTTGGCGCGCGTGCCCTCCTGGCGCGGCCAGCGGCCCTTGGGGCTGAGCGCGACGCCCTGCGGGATGGTCTCGGCAACCGCCAGCGCAAGCTCCAGGCTGCCGGTCTCGTTGCTGAGCCGCACGCGCTGGCCTTCGGTCAAGCCGCGTGCCGCTGCGTCCTCGGGGTGCAGAGTCACGGCCGCCTCGCCCATGCGCTCGGCGATGCGCCCGTCGTTGGCGTAGGAATCGTTCATCAGCCAGGGCGAGGCAGGCGTCAGCAGGCGCAGCCGGCCCTTCTCGGGCTTCGGGTCAGCGTCGGCGAGCGGCAGTCGGGGGTGGCCGTCGGCTTCGGCGCGGGCCGAGGCGATCTCGATCTTGCCGCTCGGGGTCGGGAAGGCGAGGTCGGGGAACTGGATGATCGGCTGGGTGGTGGGAAACACCGTGCCGGTCTTCTTGAACTCCTCGAAGGAGCCCTCGACACCCACCTGGCCCATGATCCGCTCGATGATCGTCGCGTCGTCCTCGTAGAGCTCGGGTTCCGCGAAGCCCATGGCGCGCGAGAGGCGGCGGAAGATCTCCTGGTTGGGCAGAGAGTCGCCCAGCGGCTCCTGCAGCTTGGCCTGAGCGGAAAAGGAGAGGTTGAAGTAGCCCGAGACCAGATCGTCGAACTCCAGGAACGACGCGGCCGGCAGCACGTAGTCGGCATAGTCGGCGGTGTCGGTCTGGAAAATGTCCAAGACCACGGTGAAGAGGTCCTCACGCTTTAGCGCGCGGCGCAGCCGCGCCTGCTCCGGGCTGGAGGCGGCCGGGTTGATGTTCCAGCAGAGGAAGGCCTGGATGTCCGCCGGATCTTCGAGCCGCGCCGCGAGCTCCATCTGGCTGAAGCTCGGCGGGCTCTGGCTCAGCGCGGCGCCCGACAGATAGTCGCCGTCCACGCCTTTGCGCCCGCCACCGTTGAGGTAGAGCATGCCCGCGCCGGGCTTGCCGTAGTTGCCGGTGACCGCCGGCAGCAGCGCGCAGGCGCGTATCACGTTGCCGCCCATCGCCTGGCGTTGCAGCCCCTGGCCGAGCCAGAGCAGCGCCGGCCCCGAACCGTAGATCCGCGCCGCTTCCTCGATCTGCGCCGCCGGCACGCCGGTGCGGGCCTCGCCCCAGGCCGGCGTGCAGGGGGCGATGGCGGGCTCCAGCTCGTCCCAGCCGAGCGCGTGGGCAGCGAGGAAGGTGCGGTCGATCAGCCCCTCGCGGACCAGCACGTGGACCATGGCGAAGGCCAGCGCCGCATCGCTGCCGGGGAAGGGCTGCAGGTGCATGTCGGCCTGCTCGGCGGTCGGGTGGCGCACCGGGTCGATCACGATCACCGTGCCCGGTGCCTCCTTCAGCCAGTGCTTGTGCTGGTGCGGCCCGGAAGCGGAGGGGTTGGCGCCCCAGACGACGATGCAGTTGGAGTCCTTGGCGGTACGCGGGTCGAAGCCGATCACCGACGTGCCGATCACGTAGTCGAGTGCGACGTGACCGGCCATGTTGCAGACCGTGTCGGGCTCCACTTCGCGGGCGCCGAGGCGGCCCAGAAAGCGCATCGGGAAGTTGTTGGCGATCAGCGAGCAGGTGCCGGTGTAGTGCGCGTGCACGATCTTGTCCGCGCCGTCGCCCTCGGCGATCTGCGTGAAGCGCGCGGCGATGTCCCCGATGGCCTCGTCCCACGAGACCGGCTCGAATTGCCCCTCGCCCTTGGCGCCGGCGCGCTTGAGCGGCGTCTGCAGCCGCATCTCGGGATCGCGGAAGACGCCGTTGTAGGCGAGCGCGCACTTGCCGCAGAGCGCGCCCCGGCTCACCGGGTGGTCCGGGTCGCCGAGCACGCGCTTGATCGCGCCGTCGCGCTTGATCGCGACGATGCCGCAGGCGTCGTAGCAATCGCGCGGACACGTGGTCTTGAGGACTTCCTTCTCGCCTGTCATGGCGGTCTCCGGGGTGCGAGTTCGAGTCACAACCTAACCCGGCAGGCGCGACCCCGGAAGCCCGTGCTAAGTTCGCGGCCGTGCGGGCAGGGAGAGCGCGATGATGCGGACGGTGAGACTGCCGGGCGGCGACGAGGTGGTGGCCCTCGGCCAGGGCACGTGGCGCATGGGCGAGCGCCGGGGGGCGCGCAAGGACGAGGTGGCGGCGCTCCAGCACGGCATCGCATGCGGCATGACGCTCATCGACACGGCGGAGATGTACGGCTCCGGCGGCTCGGAGCGGGTGGTGGGCGAGGCGATCCGCGGGCAGCGCGACAAGGTCTACGTGGTGAGCAAGGTGTTGCCGTCGAACGCCGGGCGCAAGCGCATGAAGCGCGCCTGCGAAAAGAGCCTGAAGTGCCTCGGCACCGACTATCTCGACCTCTACCTGTTGCACTGGCGCAGCGGCGTCTCCCTCGACGAGACCATCGAAGGCTTCCTCGCGCTGCAGGAGGCCGGCAAGATTCGCCGCTTCGGGGTCAGCAACTTCGACACCGACGACATGGAGGAGTTGTGGGAGACCCCGAACGGCCAAGGCTGCCAGACCAACCAGATCCTCTACAACCTGACGCGGCGCTGGCCCGAGGCATCGCTGATGCCGTGGTCCCGGCGCAACGGGCAGCCGCTCATGATCTATTCGCCGCTGGAGCAGGGCAGGCTGCCGGCGGGCGGTGCGCTCGGCGCCATCGCCGCCGCCCGCGGCGTGACGACGATGCAGGTGGCGCTCGCCTGGGTGCTCCGGCACGAGGACGTGTTCGTCGTGCCCAAGGCGAGCCGCATCGCCCATGTCGATGCCAACCTGGGCACACTCGACATCGCGCTCAGCGATGACGAGCTTGCCGCTCTCGACGAGGCGTTTCCGCCACCGGCCGCCCACGCAGCGCTCGAAATCCTGTAGCCCGAATTCCTAACGGGCTGGAATCCGCACGGCATCGCGCGCGGGGCGCCGCGTGGGACGAGCTCAACCAAAATTTTCGCGGGACCAGGCGGGATAAGGCGGGACAAGTAGGAATTCGCTGGATGGATGACGCTTGTGCCCGTGTTTGGCGTCGACGCTGACGGCGGCAAACAGTCCCCGGTGAAGAGCGCTCGAGAGCCCCATCCCCGCCCGCCGTGGACAGTTCACGCGCGCGCTGCATCGCCCCGACTATGGCGCGAGCGGCACGCACTCTGCACCGGACCATGGTCTGGTGAGCCGGGCGGCGCTTCCGCTGGGTGCCGCGCGCGCTCTTGCCGAATCCGCGGGAGGCGGGCGCCGGGACGCGACCGCCGTCGTTCTGCCGACCGTCGGCGCCCCCTATGAATCGAGACCGTAGGCGCCGACGTCGGAGTCGTACTTGCGCGGATCGATTCTCTCGTCGTCGCCGAGCGCGGCCGCGGCCGCGCGGGCTTCATCGCGGCCCATCGCGCCGAGCGCGTAACGCGCGGCGGCCTCGATGCTCTGGACGGTCCTCTCGACATGCGCATCGTCGTGCCGGGGATCGGTCGGGATCATCACCGTGCGGGCGAGGATCTCCAGAGAGCGCGGGAGCATGTCCTTGGTGACCTTTCGGCGGCATCCCTCGTTCGCCGGCATGGCATAGGGGTTCATGGCCGGATGGCCCGCGCCTTCGCCCATCAGCACCTGATCCCACTCGGTGTAGGTATGCCTACCGGTCTTGCCGGCGATCACGGCGGGCATGATCTCGACGAACCTCTCGGCGGCGTCGGCCGTGGGCATGGTGTACATCACATGTGTCCCGCACTCGTGGTCGGGACTGTTCATCGGGGTCGCCCTCAGGCCGAGATTGTCGAGATGGCGGGTGGCCTGGAGGATCCCTTTCTTCTCGGCGCGCATCGCGGTCATCATCGCCGGCAGCCGGCCGAGCTGGACGTTGAGGACGGCGCCCAGAAGCTCGGAGGCGCGCCCGCCGTTGGAGGCGAAGGGCACGAAATCCCCCGTCCGGCCGGTCCAGTAGTAGTGGCAGGGATCGATGGCGCAGGCGACGCGCTTGTCGATCTCGGCGTCGCCGGTCACGACGCCGCCGCCTTCGCCGCTGCTGATGTTCTTGTAGTAGTTGAAGCTGTAGGCGCCGGCGTGACCGATGGTGCCCAGCATCCGGCCTTCGTAGCCGCCGCCGATGCCCTGGCAAGTGTCTTCCAGCACCAGCAGGCCGTGCTTTGCGGCGACCGCCATGATTGCGTCCATGTTGCATGCCGCGCCCCAGATGTGGACCGGGATGACCGCCTTGGTCCGGGGCCCGACGGCGTCGTCCAGGGCATCGGGGTCCATGGTGATCGATTCGTCGACATCGACGACCACGGGAATGGCGCCAACGCTCAGCACGGAGGTTGCCGTCGCCATGTAGGTGTGCGCCGGAACGATGACCTCGTCGCCCGGCCCGACCCCCAGGCCAACCAGCGCGGCGTGGAGCGCATAGGAGCCGCTGCAGGTCAGGCGGAAATGCGGGGCGTTCAGATACGCGGCATAGTTTTTCTCGAAGGTGGCACATGCCTCGCCCTGGCCGTAGCGGAACAGCTCCTCGGAACGGATGGCGCCGGCGATGGCCTCGATCTCTTCCTCTCCGATGATGTACATGTCCTCACCCTCCCTCCCGCGCGGCGCACCCTGTTATCGAGCCGACGGAGAGTACCCCGCCGCCGCTGGCCGCCTCCAAGAATACCATGTCCGCCCGCACCGGCTCGCTCGTCATGCCCGAGGCGACGGGATAGTTGTACTCCGGATCCTCCTGCGTCACGCGGTGGATGTCCGAGTGCTCTCTCACCGAGGATGCCACGACCGGGGCGTGGGGCACCGCGTGGGACAACCTCGACAATAATTTCGCGGGACTTGGCGGGATAAGGCGGGACAAGCGGGAAGTCATCGGATGGATGACGCCTGTCCCCGCCTGCCGCGGACCATCCTCACGCGCGTTGCATCGTCCCGACTCTGGCGCGGGCGACGCGCGCTCTGCACCGGACCATAGTCCGGTGAGTCGGGTGGCGTTCCCGGTGAGTATCGTTTGCGCGGCGGGGAGCGTCAGTCGCCCTGGCCGATCATCTTCATGATGCCGGAGAAATCGTCTGCGCCGCCGCCTGCGTTGCAGAAGAGGGTGTAGAGCGCTGCCGCTTCGGCGCCGAGCGGTGAGGCCGCGCCGGCCGAGGCCGCGGCGGACTGGGCGAGGCGCAGGTCCTTCAGCATCATGGCGGCGGTGAACCCAGGCGCGTAGTCGCGGTTGGAGGGCGCATTCGGCACAGGCCCCGGCACCGGGCAGTAGGAGGTAAGCGCCCAGCACTGGCCGGTCGCCTTCGAGACGATGTCGAAGAGGGTCTGACGCTCGAGCCCGAGCCGGTCGGCCATCCCGAAGGCCTCGCAGACCCCGATCATCGAGACCGCGAGGATCAGGTTGTTGCACACTTTCGCGGTCTGGCCCGCGCCCGAGGCGCCGGCGTGGATCACGGCCTTGCCCATGTCGCCGAGTACTGTCCGCCCGCGCTCGACCGCCTCGGCCTCGCCGCCCACCATGAAGGTGAGGGTGCCCGCCGCGGCACCGGCGACGCCGCCCGAGACCGGCGCATCCAGCAACGCCCAGCCGCCTTCCGCCGCCGTCGCCGCGACCGCGCGGGCGGTATCGACGTCGATGGTCGAGCAGTCGATGAAGAGCGTGCCCGGTGCAGCGGCCGAGAGGACTCCGCCCTCGCCGCGATAGACCTCGGACACCTCGGCACCGGCGGGCAGCATGGTGACGACCACCTCGCGCCCGGCCGCCGTCTCCGCCACCGTGGCTGCCGTTGAGGCGCCCGCCTCTCGCGCGCTCTCCATCGCGTCGGCGCTGATGTCGAAGGCGGTGACGGCGTGGCCGGCCTTCGCCAGATTGGCGGCCATCGGCCCTCCCATGTTGCCGAGCCCGATGAAACCGATGTCAGCCATATCCGAATCTCCCTCGCCTGTCGCTCGCCGTCAGTGGCACCACTTTCGGCTCGTCACCACGTCATGTCGCCCTTGGGCGGCTCCTCGAAATAGGCATCCACCGCCGCCACCGTCACATCCTCCAGCCGCGCCGGGCGCCAGGCCGGGTTGCGGTCCTTGTCGACGATCTGGGCGCGGATGCCCTCGAAGAAGTCGACGCCCAGGTTGCAATGCATGGCGAGCCGGTATTCCAGCGCCATGGCCTCCTCGAAGTCCCGCTCGCCGTACTCCGTGAGCTGCCTGTACGTGACCTTGAGGCTGGTCGGCGATTTTTGGGCGAGGGTCGCACGCGTCTCCTCTGCCCAGTCCGAGTCCTCGGCCTCCAGGTTTGAGACGATCTCCTCCACCGAGCCCGCATCGAAGCAACGGTCGATCGCCGCCTGGTGAGCGGCGAGAGGGGCGGGGCCGAGATCTGCGGCGCTCTCCGCAAGCGCCCGGTCGATCGCCGCGTGCGCGTCGGCGCCGAGGTCCGTCGCCAGCAGGGTTTCGTCCAGCGCCTGCAGCGCGTCGCTCGCCACCACGTGAGTGGCGAGCCCGAGATAAAGCGAGTCCGCCGCGCCGATACGCGCGCCCGTGAGGCCGAGATAAAGCCCCGCCTTGCCCTTGAGCCGCGGCAGAAAGTAGGTGGCGCCGACATCGGGGAAGAGCCCGATTCCCGTCTCCGGCATGGCGAAGAGCGCGCGCTCGGTCATCACGCGGTGCGAGCCGTGAATCGAGATCCCGACGCCGCCGCCCATGACGACGCCGTCGATCAACGCGACATAGGGCTTGGGGTAGCGGAAAACCAAGGTGTTGAGGCGGTATTCCTGGGCATAAAAGACGGTGGCGAAGTGGCGCTCGGGATCGTCCTGCTCGCCGTAGAGAAGACGGATATCGCCGCCGGCGCAGAAGGGCACGCGCCCGTCGTCCCGCGCCGCCCCGCGCACGACCACGGCGGTGATGGACGCATCCTGCGCCCACTCCTTGAGCCTCGCGTCCAGGTCCAGGACCATGGGTTGGGTCAGCGCGTTCAGCGCCTTCGGCCGGTTCAGCGTGACGCTGCCGACCCGGCCCTTGCGCTCCAGGATGATCTCGTCGCTCACGGTCGCTCCGCCCCGCTCGATTGCCGGCGCATCCTAAGGATTACGCCCCGATGGGGGAATAGCCGTGCCGCTTCACTCCGCCAGCAGGCGGCGGGCGATGATGAGGCGCATGATCTCGTTGGTGCCTTCGAGGATCTGGTGGACCCGCAGGTCCCGCAGATGGCGCTCCACCGGGAAATCCATCAGGTAGCCGTAGCCGCCGAGCAGTTGGAGCGCCTGGTTGCAGACCTCGAAGCCGGTATCGGTGGCGAGGCGCTTGGCCATGGCGATGGTGGCGGTGGCACCGTCCGCGCGCGCGTCGAGCGCAGCCGCCGCCCGGTGGATCATCAGGCGGGCGGCCTCAAGGTTCGTCGCCATGTCGGCGAGTTTGAACTGGAGCGCCTGGAACTCGGCGAGCTTGCGGCCGAATTGCTCGCGCTGGAGCAGATGATCGCGGGCGATCTCCAGGCTCGCCTGGGCCGCGCCGATCGAACAAGCCCCGATGTTGATGCGCCCGCCGTCGAGCCCCGCCATGGCGATCTTGAAGCCTTGGCCCTCGTCGCCAATGAGGTTCTCCACCGGCACGCGGCAGTCCTCGAAGACCACCATCGCCGTCGGCTGGCTGTGCCAGCCGAGTTTCTTCTCCTGGGCCCCGAAGCCGAGGCCGGGCGCATCGCGCTCGACCGCGATGCAGGAGATGCCGCCTGGGCCCGGCCCGCCGGTGCGTACCATGCAGACGTAGACATCCGCGTAGCCGCCGCCGGAGATGAACGCCTTGGTGCCGTTGAGCACGTAGTCATCGCCGTCCAGGCGCGCGCTGGTCTTGAGCGAGGCGGCGTCGGAGCCGGAGCCCGGCTCGGTCAGGCAGTAGCTTGCGAAGTGCTCCATGCTTGCGAGACGCGGCAGGAAGCGCCTGCGCTGGGCTTCGCCGCCGAAGCGGTCGATCATCCAGGACGCCATGTTGTGGATCGAGATGTAGGCGGCGGTCGAGGCGCAGCCCCGCGCCAGACCCTCGAAGATCAGCGCGGCATCGAGCCGGGTCAGGTTCGACCCGCCGACATCGTCGCCCACGTAGATGCCGCCGAAGCCGAGTGCCGCGGCCTTGCGCAGGGTCTCCACCGGGAAGGTGCAGTCCCGGTCCCACTGGGCGGCGAAAGGGGCGAGCTCGTTCTCGGCAAAGCTCTGCGCGAGTTCGCGGAACGCCTCTTGCTCCTCGGAAAGGTTGAAATCCATGACCGGCCTAGCTTAGCGAGCGCCGGCGCACCTGGGCGAGACGAAATATCAAAGGGGCCACGATCACGATCAGCATGATCCGCGCGATGTGGTGGGTCGAGACGAAGGCGGCGGCGCTCCCCATCGTGAGCGCGATCAGGCTCATCTCGGCAAGCCCGCCGGGGGCGAAGGCGAGGAAGAGGGTCGGGCCCGATTGGCCCGCGACGGCGGCAAGGGCGTAAGCGGCGCCGGCGGTGAGCAGTACCATCATCACCGCCACCAGGGCGGCCAGCAGCATGATCCGCCGGAGCTCGCTGAATGCCATGCCCACGAAGCGCGCTCCGATGGCGGCGCCGAGCACCACCTGGGCGGCCGCGATCAGCTCGCCCGGCGGCTGCGCCGAGACCAGTCCGCTCAAGTGCAGGGCGGCGCTCAGCACCATCGGCCCCACCAGCTGCGCCGCCGGCACCCTGAGCGCCTTCGCCGCCGGATAGCCGATCAGCGCACAGGCGATCAACGCAACGATGTCGATCCAGTCTGCCGCCGCGCCGGCAGGCACCGGCAGGCCCAGCGGGGCGACCCCCTCGACCAGCCGGAAGTAGAAGGCGATCAGGAAAACGGCGACCAGGATGCGCGTGGCGTGAGTAAGCGAAATCGTGCGCCCGTCGCCGCCCATGGTCTCGCCCAGCACCATCATCTCGCTGAGCCCGCCCGGCATGGACGCGAAGTAGGACGTCACCCGGTCGTAGCCGCCCAGCTTGCGGAAGACGACATAGGCCATGCCTGCCGCCAACGCCGTGGAGAGCACCACGCCCGAGAGACCCACGTACCACTCCGTGATCCGGGCGAAGAGGTCGATGGTGAACTGGCTTCCCAGCAGCACGCCCAGGATCGCGATCATGGCGTTGCGGACCTGGGCGGGGACCGCGAGCGGCGCGCCGGCAAGCGCCGCTCCCGTCGCCAGGGTCATGGCGCCCAACATCCAGGGGAGCGGCAACGCCAGCGCGAAGAAAACCGCCCCGCCGACGGCGCCGAGGCCGATGGAAAGCGCAAAGCGCAAGCCGGCGACGCGGAGCCGCGCGGCCCGGAATCCGTCGACGAACAGGGCGCCCGGTCGTTTCACGGATCGCGCCCCTTCAGGGGGTGAACTGCTCGGCGAGGATGCGCTCGGTGAGGCTGTGCTCGGGATCGAAGAGGATATTGATCGCCGTCGCGTGATCGACCGCGACCTCGACCGACGCCACGTCGCGCACCTCGGTGTAGTCGGCGACCGCGCTGACTGGGCGCTTGTCGTGCTCGATCACCTCGAGCCGAACGGTGGCCTCGTGCAGCAGCAGCGCGCCCCGCCAGCGGCGCGGGCGGAAGGCGCTGATCGGCGTGAGCGCGAGGATGTTGGCGCCGAGCGGGATGATCGGGCCGTGGGCCGAGAGGTTGTAGGCGGTACTGCCGGCGGGTGTCGCCACGATCACGCCGTCGCAGATCAGTTCTTCGACCCGCACGACGCCGTCCACGCTGATCCTGACCTTGGCGGCCTGGCGGGTCTCGCGCAGCATCGAGACCTCGTTGATGGCGAGCGCCTCGTGCGTCTCCCCGTGGATCGTCCTGGCCCGCATGCGGAGCGGGTGCAGGACCGTGCTGTGGGCCTGCTCCAGCCGCGTGGGCAGATCGTCGAGGGAGAATTCGTTCATCAGGAAGCCGACCGTGCCCCGGCTCATGCCGTAGATCGGCTTGCCCTGGCGCAGCAGGCGGTGCTGCGTTTCCAGCATGAAGCCGTCGCCGCCGAGGGCGACGATGACGTCCGCGTCGGCCGGCTCTGTCAGGGGATAGCGCTCCGCTACCTCGGCGAGTGCGGTCTGGGCATCGGCGGCGGTCGACGCGACGGCGGCGATCCTCCGATAACGCATGGGGTCTCCCGATGGGCGGCGCCGGCGGGCGCGATGCGAGAAGCAGGCCGGGCGGCGGCCGGTCAGCCGCCGGTCACGCTCATGTGGCGGCCGACCGCCGGGCGCGTGTGGCGGCGGTCGATGATGAAGTCGTGGCCCTTGGGCTTGCGTCCGATCGCCTCGTGGATCGCGTCGACCAGCGCCTCGTCGCTCTCGCTTCGGCGGAGCGGGGTGCGCAGGTCGGCCGCATCCTCCTGGCCCAGGCACATGTAGAGCGTGCCGGTGCAGGTGAGCCGAACCCGGTTGCAGGACTCGCAGAAGTTGTGGGTGAGCGGCGTGATGAAGCCGATCCGCTGGCCGGTCTCGCGCACCGTGACGTAGCGCGCCGGCCCGCCGGTGCGGTGGTCGCTCTCGTCCAGGGTCCAGCGCTTGCGGAGCTGCGCGCGGACGAGCGAGAGCGGCAGGTAGTGCTCGGTGCGGTCACCGTCGATGTCGCCGAGCGGCATGGTCTCGATGAAGGTGATGTCGTGGCCATCGGCCGCGCACCACTCGATCAGGTCCTCGATCTCGTTCTCGTTGACGCCGCGCAGCGCCACGGTGTTGATCTTGACCTTGAGCCCCGCCGCGCGCGCCGCCTCGATCCCCTCCAGCACCTGGTCGAGCCGGCCCCAACGGGTGATCTCCGCGAATTTCGCGGAATCGCGGGTGTCGAGGGAGATGTTGATCCGGCGCACGCCGGCTGCGTAGAGCCCTTCCGCGTGGCGCGGGAGCTGGCTGCCGTTGGTGGTGAGCGTGAGCTCGTCGAGCGCGCCGCTCTTCAGGTGGCGGCCCAGGCTCTCGAACAGCCCCATGACGCCCTTCCGCACCAGCGGCTCGCCGCCGGTGATGCGAAGCTTGCGCACGCCGAGGCCGACGAAGGCGCTGCACAGGCGGTCCAGCTCCTCCAGCGTCAGCAGCTCCGCCTTCGGCAGGAAGCTCATGTGCTCCGACATGCAATAGAAGCAGCGGAAGTCGCACCGGTCCGTGACCGAGACGCGCAGGTAAGTGACGTGACGCTCGAATGGGTCGATCAGCATTGCTTCCGCTCCGCCGGCGCGCGGCGGTATATCCGCCCTTCGGCCTCTCGGCATATTACGCGACCGCGCGAAATTACGCGACGGTAGGGATTTGCTCCCGGAGAATCTGGGTACGATCCGGGCCGCGTCAACCGCCCCACTCGCACGGCCCGGGCTCCCACTGGTAGGATTGGCCGGCGAGACCGGCACGGCGGGGGCAAAGAATGACAGAGTCGGTGGTTCCGGTCATCGATATCGGTCCCTTTCTCGCCGGCGGGCGCGAGGACAAGGCGCGCGTCGCCGCAGAGGTGGACGCCGCCTGCCGCGAGATCGGCTTCCTCGTCATCGCGGGCCACGGCGTAGCACAAGCCGAGACCGATGAGATGCGGCGCGTCACCCGCGCATTCTTCGACCTGCCCTACTGGGAGAAGCTCCGGGTCAAGATGCCGCCCGACCGCTATCGCGGGCTGATGACCGTGGGCAGCGAGGACGTGGCCTACAGCATGGACGCGGACGAGGGCGCACCCGACTGGCGCGAGAGCTTCGTCATCGGGCCCTACGACCACGCCTACGACGACTACCATTACGGACCGCAGGGCTGGCGCTTCTTCGCCGCCAATCTCTGGCCCGACCGCCCGGCAGGGATGCGGCCGCTCTGGGAGGCCTACTACCGGGAGATGGAGCGGCTGGCGGGCGATCTGATGCGGATTTTCGCCTGCGCGCTCGGGCTGCCCGAGGCCTTCTTCGCCGACAAGATCGACCGCCACATCACCAACTTCATCGCCTCCTACTACCCGCCGCAGCCGAACCCGCCGCTGCCGGGGCAGCTCCGCTGCGGCGCCCATGCGGACTACGGCAGCCTCACCATCGTCTCCTCCGATACTCCGGTGGGCGGCCTGCAGGTGCTGGGCAGGGACGGCGCCTGGGCCGACGTGCCCTGCATCCCAGGCACCTTCGTCATCAATCTCGGCGACCTGATGGCGGAATGGACCAACGACCGCTGGCGCTCGACCCTGCACCGGGTGGTCAACCCGCCGCGCGAGGAGGCGGAGAGCAGCCGGCTCTCGCTGCTCTTCTTCCACCAGCCCAACTACGATGCCGTGATCGAGTGCCTGCCGAGCTGCACCGACGACGCCAACCCGCCCCGTTACGCGCCCATTACCTCCGGCGCCCATGTCGCGCACAAGATCGACCGGAGCCGCCGGCCGCTCCTCGCCGACGCCGAGGCGGCGGCAGGATAGCGGCGTCTCCATCGGCCCTTGACTCGCCGCGCCTGAGACCGCGAATTCGGGCCGCTCGCACGGCGGGCGAATCAGGCGTGACGGAAAGGAGGCAGTCGTGGCCGACAATGGAGGGCAAGGCGCCCGCGATCAGGTAGACGAAGCGTTGGCGCGGCTCGAGCGCGACGGCATCCAGCATGTCCGCTTCGAGTTGCCGGACATGCACGGCTCGGCACGCTCCAAGCAGGTGCCGATCGAGCGCTTCGCCGCCTCCGCCCGCGAGGGCGTGAACATGTATGGCGGCATCGTCGCCCTCGACACGGCCTCCCACGTGATCTCCGGCACGCTCTACAACGAGGAGGTCAAGTACAAGGACCAGACGCTCCGTCCCGACCTCGTGACCCTTGCGACCGTGCCGTGGCTCGACGGCATGGCGAAGGTGATCTGCGACACCGAGTGGGAGGACGGCACGCCGCTTCACGCCGCACCCCGCGGCGTCGCCCGCCGGATGCTGGAGAGGGCGGCCGAGCTCGGTTTCGGCATCGAGAGCGCCCACGAGTACGAGTTCTACGTGCTCGATCGCGAGACGCACCAGCCGCTCTTCGGCGGCGTCCACATCTTCAACAACCTGCGCAACGATCACTTGCCGGCGATCCGCGAGGCGGTCGACGGCCTGCGCGCAGCCGGTATTCCAATGCTGACCGCGAACGCCGAGTACGCGCCCTCGCAATACGAGCTGGTCTACAGGCATGACGAGGGGATGGCCGGCCTCGACAACGCGTTCACCTTCAAGAACGGGGTGAAGGAGATTGTCCAGCACGCGGGTTACACCGCGACCTTCATGGGCAAGCCCTCGGCGAGCTCGGCGGGCTCCGGCTGCCACTACCACATCAGTCTGCTCGACAAGGAGAGCGGGCAGAGCGCCTTCTACGACCCGGACAACCCGAACGACATGACACCGACGCTCCGGCACTTCGTCCAGGGCCTCATCGACCACGGCGCCGCTTGCACGGCGCTCTTCAACCCGACGCCCAACTGCTACCGCCGGCTCACGCCCCACACCTTCGCGCCGTCCAATGTGAGCTGGGGGGAGGAGGACCGGAGCGCGATGGTGCGCATCAAGCAGCCGGGCTCGCTGGGGATGCACGTGGAGATGCGGGCGTCGTCGGCCATCAGCAATCCCTACCTCTGCGCCGCCGGCACGCTCGCCTGCGGGCTGCTCGGGCTCAGCGAGCAGCGCTCGCTGGTCACGCAGTCCGACGGGCCGAGCGAGGACGACCCGAGTCTGCCGCCCTTCCCGGCCAATCTCGAGGCTGCGCTCGCCGCGCTCGAAGCCGACAAGGCGATGGTGGAGCTGCTCGGCGAGGAGTTCGTGACCGTCTTCACCACGATGAAGCGCGCCGAGCTCTCCCGCTTCAACGCCCACGTCACCCAGTGGGAGCGGGACGAGTACATCGAGCTTTACTGAGGTGCAGGCCGCAGTCGCGGCCTGTCTGCGCGTCCGTCAAAGTCGGACGCGCTCTGACCGCCCGGTTACGGCGTAAAACGCAGAAGTTCCCACCTTATCGGCGGTCGCGACCGATCGATGAGCGCGTGCCAGGTGAGAACGTTTCTCCCGATGGCGGGCGCCACATAAATCTCGATGCGCTCGGTCTTCGATCTACAGATCGTGCGGTACGCGTGATAGGTGCCGGCCGCGACGTGCGAACGCCGTTGACTCAGGACCTTGCAGAGTGCCGTCTCATTCCATTCGTAACCGCTCTTGTCCGAGCCCACCCTGCGGTAGCGCCACGTCTGTCCAATCTCCAAGGGCCAGATTTGACCTTCGGTTACCGTGACGGTCTGGCTTCCATCGGGCATACCGCGGCAGTTCGACCATTGCGTCCAGGGCAGCAATCCGCCCGTCGGACGCGTGTAGGTGCAACTGTTCTCGGCGATCTCGTAACTCATCGCGGCGCCGTCCATTGCCACGAGCGTGTGGGTCTGTATTCCCGTCCGGCTGCGCCAGACCTCGGTATCGCCGACGGCCCTCTTGGGCTCCGCCATGGGATCCAGCACCGGGGCGCAGCCGCCGAGCGTCACGAGAGCCGCCAGACCAAGGACCGGGATCAGTCCTGCCATCCTGGTGAATCTCGGCCGATGCGCTTTCCCGGAAGTCTGCACAGCGGCCAATTGCCGTGAATCGGACGTGATCTCGGTCATCGAACCGACCTCCCTGATGCTAGAAGGCTGAGCGCCTGCCGGCTCATTCTGCCCGATTTACCGGGACTTCGCGCTGCGTTCTTTAGGGGCCTGCCGGATCTCTCGGTGCGACGTCAGCCCGCCCGCGCCAGGGCAACACCCTGCTCCTAACGGAAGTGCGGGAGTACGTGGTCGGCGTAGGCGGCGACGATCTGCTCCTCGCCGCCGTTGGTGAGATAGATGTTGAACTGGGTGACGCCGGCGGCCTCCAGCGCCCGGATCTTCTCGACATGGGCCTCGGCCGGGCCGACCACGCAGAAGTCCTCGGTGATCTCGGGTGAGACGTAGGCGCTGTTGTCCGATTCCAGCGCGGTGTGCTGGCGATAGTCGTAGCCCTCGTCTGCCCCCACGCCTTCGCGCTGCGCGATGTAGGCGGTGAGGCTTTGCGGCACGAGGTCGGTACCGGCGCCGTGATGCTTCACGATATCGGCCACATGGTTGCCCACCAGCGCCGGGAACCACTTGGTCTGGGCGATCCCGGCCTCGCGGTCGCCGACCCAGACCGGCGCGCAGGCCATGACGCGATAGTCCGCCATGTCGCGACCCTCGGTGCGGCCGGCAGCGCGCGCCTGGTCGCCCATCCACTGGCAGAGGCCGACATCGGCGAGCTGCACGATCAGCCCGTCGCCGACGCGGCCGGCTGCCGCCAGCGCCCGGGGGCCGTAGGCCGCGACCCAGACCGGCATTTCGTAGCCGCCGGTCCAGTCGAACTGCACCGGCTCCGGCACGCCCTCGTAGCTGACCGCCTCGCCCCGCACCAGCGCCTTCATCGCGTGGCAGAACTCCTCCAGGCGCGCCACCGTCGCCGGCCGCTTGCCGATGGCCCTGACGGCGCTGTCGCCGCGCCCGACGCCCATGTCGAAGCGGCCCTCCGACTGCACCGCCATCGCCCCGAAGAGGCTCGCGGCCACCGACCATTCGCGGGTCATCGGGTTGGTGACGCAGGGGCCGAAGCGCAGCCGCCGTGTGTGCTCGATGGCGACCGCCATCTGCGGGTAGAGGTCGCGCCACAGGGCGTGGCTGTCGAAGAACCAGGCGTAGTCGAAGCCCGCCGCCTCGGCCTGCCGGCAGATGGCGACGATGCGATCTTTCTCGAGATCGCCGCGGAACGTGATGGCGAATTCCATGGTCGTCTCCCTCACCCGGCTTCCGGCCAGATCTTCACACCTGCGTGCTTGAAGTCCGTTGCCTTCGACATGTTGAGGCGGATCAGCAGCGGTGTCAGCGCTTCGATGCAGCGCGCGCTCTCGGCTGGGCCGCAGTTGTAAGCGCGCGCGCTGATGGTCTCGATCAGGTCCATCACCGCGCGCTTCGCCTCCAGGTCGTCGCCGCAGACGAGGATGTCGCAGTTGATCGGCTGATCGAGGGCGGCGAGCACGTGGGCCGAGACGTTGTGGAGCGCACCCACCACCGCGACGCCTTCGCCCAGCATCGCCTGCGCCGCCTCGGTCGCCGAGCCCTCGGGGGGCATCGCGGCGCGCCGGGGATTGCCGTCGGCGAGCGGCACCGCCATGTCGACCAGGATCTTCCCCTGCAGCGCATCGGTGAGCCCCGCGAGGGTAGCCTGGTGCGCACTCCACGGCACCGCCAGCACCACCATGCGTTCGGCTTGTGCGACCGCGTCGGCGTTGGCGGCGCCTTCGATCGCCCCCGGTGCGTCAGGCACACCGGCGCGGAGGTCGGCGGCGATCTCCGCTGCGCGGGTGGCATCCCGCGAGCCGACCACGATGTCGATGCCGGCGAGCGCGCAGCGCTGCGCCAGCCCGCGGCCCTGGGGACCGGTGCCTCCGATCACGGCGATGGCCATGGAATGGGTCTCCTAAGTGCTAAGGAAGGTCTGATCAAGTTGCGTGTGCCATAATTTGCGCAGGGGTCGCGGATTGGAAGATCGAGCTATGGCACAGGCAAGCTTTGCGGAACTGGAGCACGACTTGAAGAAGCGCCGGACGCGGCGTGAGTTGTTCCTTGAGAAGATGAACGGGCTGGTTCCGTGGGAGCGGCTGGAGCGACGGATCGAGCCCTTCTATCCGAAGGCGGGGCGCGGGCGGCGCCCCTACCCGCTTAGGGTGATGCTGCGTGTTCACTGTGTGCAGCTGTTCTACAACCTGAGCGACCCGGGGATGGAGGACCTGCTCTACGAGGTGGAGTCGGTGAGGCGCTTCGTGGGGCTGCGCCTGACGGCGGCGCTGCCCGACGAGACCACCATCCTGAACTTCCGGCGTCTGTTGGAGAAGCACGGCCTGGGCGAGGGCCTGTTCGAGGAGATCAATGCGCACCTGGCGTCGCGCGGCCATCGGCTGCGCACGGGGACGATCGTTGACGCGAGCATCATCGACGCACCGTCGTCGACGAAGAACCGGCGCCGCGCACGGGACCCTGAGATGCATCAGACGAGGAAGGGCAAGCAGTGGTATTTCGGGATGAAGGCGCACATCGGGGTGGACGCCGGGTCGGGTCTGGCGCACAGCCTGACGACGACGGCGGCCAACGCAAGCGACGTGACGCAGGCGGGAGCGCTTCTGCATGGCGCTGAGACGACGGCGTGGGGCGACGCAGGCTACCAGGGGGTGGAGAAGCGTCCCGAGCATCGGGATGGCGGTGTCGAGTGGCGTGTGGCGATGAAGCCGGGCCGGCGCCGGCTGCTGGCGGAGAGTGGCGCCGAAGCGGCGGCCGAGAAGCGCAAGGCGTCGGTGCGGGCGAAAGTGGAGCATCCCTTCCTGTACGTGAAGCGGCACTTCGGCTACGCCAAGGTGCGCTACCGGGGCGTGGCGAAGAACAGGCAGCGCATCGCGTTGTTGCTGGGGTTCTCGAACCTTCTGATCGCCGGGCGCCACGCGACGGGATGACAGGGGAGTAATCTGCCCGGCGCTGGCGGGGCGGCGGGGAAGGAGGCGGACAGACGCGGATATCGCCCCTTCGCTCCTTGATCCCGTGACAAGAGCAGCCCCCGGCCTGTCGGCAATATCGTCGAGCTTCAAATCCAAGCCGCCCCTCCCCCTCGAAGCCGCAAAGATGGGGTTGTTCAGACTTTCCCTAATGGCCGCAGCTACGCGTCGTAGGCGACGAGGGAGGTGGTTGGCAGGTCGAGGCGCTGACGCCCGCCGAGGAAGCTCAGCTCGATGATGAAAGCCGCCGCCACCACCTCGGCGCCCACCTGGCGCAGCAGCGCATGCGACGCGGCCGCCGTGCCCCCGGTTGCAAGCAAATCGTCGACCAGGACAACCCGTTGGCCGGGTGCGACGGCGTCGGCCTGCACCTCGACCTGATCTGTGCCGTACTCGAGCGCATATTCATACGCCACGGTCTCGCCCGGCAGCTTGCCCTTCTTGCGCACCATGATGAAGCCACAGCCGAGCGCGTGCGCCAACGGCGCCGCGACCAGAAAGCCGCGGGATTCGATGCCCGCCAGCAGATCGGGCTTGTGATTGCCCACCACGTCGGCGAGTCGTTGCACCGTTTCGCCCCAAGCTTGCGCGTGGGCGAGCAAGGTGGAGATGTCGTAGAAGAGGATGCCGGGCTTGGGAAAGTCCGGAATTTCGCGGATGTGGTCGCGCAGGTCCAAAGCGGGCACGGCTGCCCCCCGATCAACGCAGGGCGGCTTTGGCCCGTCGGCTCACTCGGCGCCGGTGGCTTCCTTGAGATAGGCCATCAGGTTCTCGCGGTCTTTCTCTTTCCTGACCCCCTTGAACGCCATCTTGTTCTTCGGAATGTAACCCTTGGGGTCGGTGATGTAGGCGAGGATGGTCTCGTCGTCCCAGACGATCGCCGCGTCCTTCATCGCGTCCGAGTACTTCTTGAAGCCCTCGGCCGTGCCCGAAGTGCGGCCGAAGACGCCGTGGAGGTTCGGGCCGACCTTGTGCTTCCCACCTTCCTTGACGGTGTGGCACACCTTGCACTTCTTGAAGACCTTCTTGCCCTTCTTCACATCGGCGGCAATGGCGGAGGCGCTCGCCGCCATCATGAAGGTGGCGAGGGCAACGGCGAGTACGTGTCGAGCGCGCACGGGCATCTCCTTGGCTCCAGTCCCGATCAGGCAGTGAAGGCGCGAACATAGGCCGGGTCCGCACCCGCGATCAAGCAGAGACCATTCAGCCGGCGGCGCGGCGCGCCGGGGAGCAGCGCGCCGCCGGCGGGTGGCTATTGGACCCGGTACTCCTCGTCGAGGAAGAAGCGGCTGTCATAGTCCTCGACGCCAATGTGGCACTCGGCGCAGAAGACGACGTTCTTGTTGCCCTTGCCGCCGGTGGTGCCGATGGTCTTGCCGTTCGGCATGATCAGCGTGTAGCGCCAGTCGCCGGTATCGGCGTTGAAGCCGGCTTCCATCTTCTCCATCAGGAAGAGCGGCCCGGGGCCGATCTTGCCGTTGGGCTTGACGGTGAAGCTGTCCTTGGCCAGCACGGTCCCCGCAGGCGACGGCCCGGCCTCTTCGAAGAGGCTGTAATTGTCGGCGCCGATGTCGTTGGCGTAGTTGTTGACGTAGCGTGCGCCGTGGGTGTCGGAGACGTAGGGCTGGGCCGCGACGTTCCGCCAGCTCTGATAGCCGACCGCCCACTGGTTGCCCGACTTGGCATATCCCTCGGCCATGACCCCACTGATGCAGGCGTAGGCGTCCCGGGCCTCGTCTGCGGACAGCTCGACCTCCTCGCCGGCCGCACAGGGGTTGCACGGCCCGCACGGGTTGCAGGGTGCGCAGGGATTGCAGGGGTTCGCCGCTGCGCAGGGGCTGCACGGCTCGCAAGGGTTGCAGGGTGCGCAGGCGGCCGCGCATGGATTGCACGGCTCGCAAGGGTTGCACGGGCCGCACGGCGCGCAAGCGGCCGCGCAGGGGTTGCAGGGATTGCAGGGGCCGCAAGGACCGCAGGGTGCGCAGGCTGCTGCGCATGGGTTGCAAGGCCCGCAGGGATTACAAGGAGCACACGGCCCACACGGGCTGCTCGCGGCGGCGAGGCGTGGAACTTCGCAGTCCGAGCTGACCGCAGCACCGGCCGCGCACGGGTTGCAGGGATTGCATGCGCCACACGGTCCGCAGGCTGCTGCGCAGGGGTTGCAGGGGCCACAGGCAGCCGCACAGGGGTTGCAGGGATTACATGGGCCGCACGGCCCGCAGGCGCCGGCGCATGGGTTGCAGGGGTCCCAGGGCTCGCAGGGATTGCAAGCACCGGCACAGGGATTGCAGGGGTCGCACGGATTGCAGGGCCCGCATGCCGCCGCGCAGGGATCGCACGGATTGCAGGGGCCGCACGGTCCGCAGGGGTTGCAGGAGGCGAAGAGGAGCACGCCCGGGTCCTGATGCTGCGGGGTCGCCCCCGGACTCTCGCCGGCGGATGTGCCGGCGGTGGCGTGGCCGCCACTGGTGGCGACTGCAAGCCCGATGACCACAGGGACCACCGTCGCGGCGAGCAGGGGTTTCGAGCGTGGCATGTGGAGCCTCCCTTTATGACCGTGTTCGTTATGAATTGTCGGCGACCGCATCGTGCCGGGCAAATCCCTTCCACTCAAATTTTTGTGACTCCTCCGCCCGGCGCCCCGCGAATAGAGTCCAGAGATGATGCTCGTTCGAGCCTTGTTCGCGCTATGTTTTGCCGTCTCCGGCGCTGCCCTCGCGGGCGCCACGCATGCCGAAACGGCGATCGCGCCGGAAGCCGTGGAGGTACCGGCCGGTCCCTTCATCGCGGGCTCCGACGCGGCCGAGAGGGAGTACGCTTACCAGCTTGACGAGGCGGCCTACGGCCATTCCCGAACGCGGGAACGCGGCTGGTACGACCGCGAGCGCCGGCGCGGGTCCAAGACCCTGGAGCGCTTCTTCATCACGCGCACCCTGATCACCAACGCCCAATACCAGGCATTCGTGGATGCCACGAACCATCGCGTGCCCGATGTCGATCCGGAGACCTGGCGCAGCTATCGGCTGATCCACCCCTATGAGCGCACCCGCCGCCACGCGTGGATGGACAGAAAGCCGCCGCCGGGGCGCGACGACCATCCGGTGGTGATGGTCTCGCACGACGACGCTAATGCCTATGCGGCCTGGCTCTCGGCCGAAACCGGGCGCACCTGGCGCCTGCCCGTGGCGCTCGAGTGGGAGAAGGCCGCGCGCGGCACCGACGGGCGTGCCTTCCCCTGGGGCGACACCTACGACCCGGCGCTACTCAACAGCCACGACGCCGGCCCCTTCGACACGCTGCCGGTCGGAAGCTTTCCCGCCGGCGCGAGCCCTTACGGCCTGCTGGATGCGGCAGGAATGGTCTTCGAGTGGACGGCCTCGCCCGGCAATCCGGGGCGCTTCCTGGTGAAGGGCGGATCGTGGGACGACAGCGGCTGCGGCATCTGCCGGCCCGCGGCGCGACACGGCCGACCGGCCGACATCAAGCACATCCTCGTCGGCTTCCGCCTCGTCCTCGAGCCGGGCGAGGGGGAATAGCGGGCGGGCGAGGGAGAGTGCGCCCGGTCTGGCAAGTGCGGGACCCCAGCACTATCTTTCCCTGACGGCACGGCCAGCGATGAGGCGGCAGAGCGGCAGAATGGCCCAGGCTTCGGCGGCGAAGAACGAGCGGCAGGAGGAAACCCGCCACCTCGACATGGCGACGCAGCCGGTGAAGCGGCTGCGCACGATGCTCGCCGCCGGCGAGGAAGTAATCGAGATCCAGCGCGTGCTCGGCAGGACCGGCGACAGCGTGGTGAGCGAGCTGCTGCGCGGGTACGGGACGTTCTACGAGTGGGATCACTACCCGAAGGGGGACGTCTTCGACGGGAAGAGCAGCTCCCAGTACTTCTACCACGCCCATCCCGGCGGCTTCAGGGACGTGGAGCACGGGCACTTCCACACCTTCGTGCGCGCCAAGGGGATGCCGCGCGGCATGAAGCCCATGCGCCGCAAGAGCCGCGACAAGTGGCCCATGGGCGATGACGCACTCACCCACGTGGTCGCCATCTCGATGGGTTCGAAGGGCGAGCCGCTCAGGCTCTTCACCACCAACCGCTGGGTCACCGGCGAGACCTGGTATCGCGCCGACGACGTCGCCAAGGTGATCGGCCGCTTCGTCATCGACCACGCCCGCCCGTCCTGGGCGACCAACCGCTGGGTTGTCGCCATGGTGCGGCTCTTCTGGCCGCAAGTGATCCTGCTGCTCAAGGCGCGGGATCAGGTGATCGAGAACTGGGCCACCCAGAATCCGAGCAAGGACACGCTCGAAGATCGTCGGCTCGAGGTCGTCTCGCAGGCCGAGGTCGACATCGAGGCGCAGATCGCCGCAGTCAGGGCTGCTCTCGACGCGCGAGGCTGAAGGCACGCGCGTGTCGAGACGCCCGCCCGCGACGGGCCGCAACGCGATACCCCGGAAATGAAGAACGCCGCCTCTCGCGAGGCGGCGCCCTTGGATAAGGTCAAATGTGCTGTTCGGCTTAGTCGGCAGCACAGGGGTTGCAACCGCCACACGGGTTGCAGGCGCCACACGGATTGCAGGCGCCACACGGGTCCGGACAGGGGTTGCACGGATCATCTTCGCAGTCAGAGTGCGAGTCCGCGAGCACGAGTGGCTGGCTGCCAGCGGACACGGCCGACGGCGCGAGAGCGGCGCCGGCCGCCATGGTGACGATACTCACGGCGACCACGGTTTCCTTGATCATTCTCGGTATCTCCTCCTCGCAGACGCGATTTTGGTTGGTTTGAGTTGGGACTTCGCGCCGCTGCTTCGAATGCCCATGCTGCGCCAAGCCCATGCCATTGTGGTGTATATCGGCAGCGGGCAAAAGCGATTTCGCCTTGTTGACGGTAATGTGAACGCCGGGAAAGGCTGATGCCGGGCACAAAGAGCGAGGATTATCCACGATTGGCGGACGCGGCCCGGCGTCTGGCGCTGGAGGCCGGGCGCACCATCATGGCCTTCTACCGCGACGGCACGACGGTCGAGACCAAGGCGGATCGCTCGCCGGTGACCGGGGCGGACCGGGCGGCGGATCGCCTCATCGTCGCGGGCCTGCGCGCGGCCGATCCGCACATCCCCGTGGTTTCGGAAGAAAGCACGGCTGACGACGCCCTTGCGGCGCCCCTTGGCGGTCGTTTCTGGCTCGTGGATCCTCTGGACGGCACCCGGGAGTTCATCGCGCGCACCGGCGAGTTCACGGTCAATATCGCCCTGATCGAAGACGGCCGGCCGGTTCTCGGCGTGCTTCACGCCCCGGTCCAGGGCGAAACCTACGTCGCCGACGGGCTCGGGCAGGCGGTGCGTATCGTGGGCAAGGGGGCGCCCCGGCCAATCTGCGCGCGGGCGGTGCCGGGCGAGGGTCCGACGGTCGTCGCCAGCCGCGTGCACCGCGACGCGGAGACCGATGCCTACATAACTAATCTCAGGCCCGAACGGATCGAGAGCGCAGGGAGCGCGCTCAAGTTCGGACTTCTGGCGCGGGGCGAGGCCGACATCTACCCCCGTTTCGGACGTACCATGGAGTGGGACACCGCCGCCGGCCAGGCGGTCCTGGAAGCGGCGGGCGGCCATGTCCGCGACCTGAAGGGCCGTGAGCTGCGCTATGGCAAGGCAGGGTTGGTCAACCCGCCCTTCGTCGCCTGCGGCGTGGATGCGGCCCGATGACACCCCCCGATGCCCAAATTGACCCGCCATGCCTGGCGCCGACACCGGCGGCCATCGCGCAGGCCGCGCGGGTCATCCGCGACGGCGGGCTGGTCGGGCTGCCGACCGATACGGTCTACGGCCTTGCCGCCGATGCCACCAGCGATGCGGCCGTGGCAGGCGTCTTTCGCGCCAAGGGCAGGCCGGCCGAGAAGCCGCTCATCGCCCTCGTCGCCACAATGGCGATGGCCGAGACCTGCGGGGCGTTCTCTGCGCCGGCCCTGGCGCTCGCCGAGGCCTTCTGGCCCGGCCCCTTGACCCTGGTGGTGCCGCGCGCTGCGGGCTCCCCCCTCTCTCCTCTGGTCCACCAAGGGGCGCCCGGCGTCTCGCTGCGAATTCCCGGCAACGAGACGGCGTGTGCCGTGGTCGAAGCTGCCGAGCGGCCGTTGACGGCGCCGAGCGCCAACCCCTCGGGCGCGCCGAGCCCGCTCACTGCCGCCGAGGTTGCGGCCGGGCTGGGTACGCACGTCGCGCTGATCATCGACGGCGGACGGGCCGCCGATAGCCTGGGGTCCACCCTGCTCGACCTCACCGGGGACGTTCCCCGCCTGCTCCGCGCGGGCGTCGTGAGCGTCCAGGTGATCGAGGGCGTGATCGGCCCTATCGCTCGCGCGGACTGAGCAACTCCGCCAAACCCACGGTGCCGCTGCCTCGCCGCGCGGGCTGCTGCTGAGAATCGTGCGGGCGCCAGCCGGTGAGGTAGAGCACCTGGAATGTCGCCGGAATTCGACCGTCCGCGTCGCCGAACAGATCCCGGTAGCAGGCGGCCGCGGCGCGGAAGGTGCTGCGTCTTGCGAAGTGCCGCGCCCGCCCACGGGTCGCATTGGCCTCGCCCATGGCCCGCAGATCGTGCATCAGCGCCTCGGCGCTCTCGTAGGTGACCGTGATTCGGTCGCTGTCGATCACCGGCAGTGCGAAGCCGGTCCGCTGCAGCAGGGTGCCAAGGGTCTGAACGTCCGGGAAAGGCGAGACGTGCGGCCGCGCACCGCCTTCCTTCCCCGCTTCCGCCTGCAGGAACGCCTCGCGCAGCTCGAACAGGGTCTCGCCGCCCAGCATCGCCGCGAGCAGCAGGCCGTCCGGCTTGAGCGCCCGCCTGATCTGGACCAGCGCGCCCGGCAGGTCGTTTACCCAGTGCAGGCTGAGCGCGCTCACCACGAGATCGAGCGAGTCCGCGCGGATCGGCAACCATTCCTCGTCGGCGACAAGGCGCGCGGGGCCCGCAGAGCACGCGACCATGGCCGGCGAGAGGTCGGCCTCGATCAGCAGATCGGGCGCGGCTTGCCGGCGCAGCAGCGGTCTCAACTGTCCGCCATGGCAGCCGAGATCGAGGACGTAGGCGAAGCGGCGCTTCACGTCGTCGAGCCGGGCCACCAGCCGCTCGCCCACCTCGCGAACCAGGAAGTCGCCCCGCCCTGCGAAGCCGGCGGCGGCGCGGTCGCGGTGGGCGCGCACGGCCGCACGGTCGAAGACCGCGGCGCCGTCGGGCTGAGGCGCGCGCTGGGTCATGCAGCCGGTTATGGCATGATGGACGGGAGGCGGGAAGCGCAGGCGGAGTTGGGGCGATGCTGGGCGGCGCGCACGGGGGGCCATTGGCGGCGTTGGCGCGGGCGGCCGCGGCAGGTGCCATCGACCAGGTATTGCCGCCCTCGTGCCTCGCCTGCGATGCGCCGGTCAGCGCGGCCGGCGGGCTTTGCCCCGACTGCTGGAACCGCATCAGCTTCATCGGCCGGCCCTGCTGCGCGCGGTGCGGCCTGCCCTTTACGATCGAGGCGGCCCCGGACGCGATCTGCGGCGATTGCGCCCGCGTGCCGCCTGTCTTCGACCGGGCGCGCGCGGCGTTCCTCTACGCAGGGGCGGGGCGCGAGCTGATTCTCGCCTTCAAGATGGCCGACCGCTCGTGGCTCGCGCCCAGGCTGGCCACGTGGCTGCAGCGCGCGGCGGCGCCGCTGCTGCCCGAGGCGGACGTGGTGGTGCCGGTGCCGCTCCATCGCTGGCGGCTGCTGGCGCGGCGCTTCAACCAGTCGGCGGTGCTCGCCCGGCTCATGGCGCGCCACGCGGATGCAGTCGTGGTCCCGGACCTCCTGGTCCGGACCCGGCGGACGGTGACGCAGACCCGGCTCTCGCGCCTGGAACGGCGGCGCAACGTGCGGGGCGCGTTCGCGGTGCGGCGGGCGCGCGCGTCTCTCGTGGCCGGGCGTAACGTCCTCCTGGTGGACGACGTCATGACCACCGGTGCCACCGTCTCGGCCTGCGCCCGCGCGCTGATTAAGGCCGGCGCCGGGCGGGTCGATGTGGTCACTCTTGCGCGCGCCTTGCCGAGCCGTCCATGATGCCGGCCTGCACCGAGACTTGGGGGACACCATGACCGAAACCCTTCGGGTCGCCTGCGTTCAGCCCTCCAGCGGCCAGGACCTGCAGGCCAATCTCGACGCGGCCGGCGCCCTGGTGCGCGAGGCCAGCGCCGCCGGCGCGGAGCTGATCGCGCTGCCCGAGAACGTCGCCCTCATGGAGCACCGGACGGAGCTGGTGCACGCGAACGCCGCGCCGCTCGACGCCCATCCGGCGGCCCGGTTCTTCAGCGCGCTCGCGGAAGAGACCGGCGTCTGGCTGCTCGCAGGTTCGATGGGGACGGACGCCGGCGACGGCCGAATTTCCAACCGCTCCGTGCTGATCGACCCGGCAGGCGTCATCGTCGCAACCTACGACAAGATCCACATGTTCGACGTGGACCTGCCCAACGGCGAGGTCTACCGGGAGAGCGATGCCTTCCGCCCCGGCGGGCAGGCGGTGGTGGCGGAAACGCCCTGGGGCGGCCTCGGCATGACCGTCTGCTACGACCTGCGCTTTCCGCAGCTCTATCGGGCGCTGGCGCACGCGGGGGCGCGGCTGATCACCGTGCCCGCGGCCTTCACGAAGCACACCGGCGAAGCGCACTGGCACATTCTGATGCGGGCGCGCGCCATCGAGAGCGGCTGCTTCGTCATCGCGCCCTGCATGTGGGGCAGCCACTCCGGCGACCGCAAGACCTACGGCCATTCGCTGATCGTCGATCCCTGGGGCGAGGTGCTCGCCGACGCCGGCGAGGGAGTCGGCATCATCACAGCCGACCTGGAGCTTGCGCGCGTGGACGAGGTGCGGGCCGCCATTCCGGCGCTGGCGCACGACCGAGACTTCCTGCCGCCGGTCGCCTCAGAAGAGGAACCCCGCCGCGCGACCGGCTGAACCCGGCGGCTTTTTGACGATCCCGCGTGCCGTCTAAGCATGGGCGGCCCAAGAGTGCATCCCACTCCACCAGAAGGGCAGCAGGCGCGATGAACCAGGACTTGTGGAGCCGAAGCGCAGTCGATCTCGCCGCGATGATCCGCGCGCGGGAGGTGTCCTGCGTCGAGGTGGCCGAATCTGTGCTGGGCCGCATCGCCAAGCACAACGGGCGCATCAACGCGATCGTGGTCGACTGTCCGGACGAGGCCATGCGCGCTGCCGAGCAGAAGGATCGGGAGGCCGCCGAGGGTGCCGCCCTCGGGCCGCTGCACGGGGTTCCGGTCACCATCAAGGAGAATATCGACGTCGCCGGTCAGGCAACCACGAACGGGCTGCCCGCGTACGCGGACGTCATCGCGCCGGACCACTCGCCGGTGGCGCGCAATCTGCTCGATGCCGGCGCGGTCATCATGGGGCGCACCAATACGCCCGAGCTCTCGATGAGGGCGACCACGGACAACCCGTTGCGCGGCCGGACCCTCAATCCCTGGGATGCCGACGCATCGCCGGGCGGGTCTTCCGGCGGGGCGTCGGCGGCAGCCGCGATGGGCTTCGGGCCGATCCACCACGGCAACGACATCGGCGGGTCGCTGCGCTTTCCTGCGTTCGCCTGCGGTTTGGCGACGGTGAAGCCGACCCTGGGGCGGGTGCCCGCGTACAACCCGAGCGCGGCGGCCGAACGCGGCCTGCTCGCCCAGCTCATGTCCGTCCAGGGCGCCATCTGCCGCGAGGTGCGGGACGTGCGGCTCGCAACGCGGGTGCTCGCGGGCGGCGATCCGCGCGATCCGTGGTGGGTGCCGGTCCCCTTCGACGGCCCCGCGCTCGATCCGCCGGTCAAGGTCGCGGTCACGTGCGAGAGCCACGGCTATCCCGTCAATTCCGAGATCCTTGCCGGTATCGAGCGGGCTGCGGCCGTGCTGAGCGATGCGGGCTATGCCGTCGAGCGCGTGGCGACACCTTCGATCATGAAGGCGGCGCGCGCGTGGTTCGACGTGCTCGGAAGCGAGATCATCCACTTCCTCGGCCCGATCGCGCGCGAGCACGGCAGCGAGACCATCCAGACCATATTCGAGAAATTCCAGAGAATCGGGAATCCGGTCGATCCGGTCGGCTACCGCCAGGGCATCGCCGATCGCACCGCGCTCACCCGCGAGTGGAACGTCTTTCTCGACCGCTATCCCCTGGTGCTTTGTCCTTTCATGATGCGCTCGCTCTACCCGTGGGATTACGACGCGCAGGGGTTCGACCAGATGAGGGACCTCTTCGAGGCCGCCATCTACAGCACCGGGGTCAACTACCTCGGCCTGCCGGCAGGGGTGGTGCCCATCGGCTTCGCGGACGGGCTGCCTGCAGGGGTGCAGATCATCGGCCGCCGCTATCGCGAAGACCTGATCCTCGACGCGATGGAGGCGGTCGAAGGCTCGGTGGGAATCCTCACGCACGCGCTCTGGCAGCGCGAAGGTTAACCCGCACTTCTCGCCGCAGTCATGGTCCCCGCGCCGGCTTGCGGGCGCAGAGGTGCTGCACGATCTTGGGCGCGGGCGGCGGAACCGCGCAGTGCTCGTAGGCGACGACCGAGAGCCGGCCCTCGGCGAGTGCCAGCAGCTCGCCGCGCTGTAGCAGAAAGTCCGGGTTGCGGGGGCGACCGAAGCGCTCGTTGCCGACGGCGAAGGTCTCGTAGAGGAAGACTCCGCCCGGCAGCAGGCAATCCACGAGCGGGACCAGCAGCGGGCGGAACAAATAGTCCGTCACCACCACGGCGTCGAAGCGGCGCCCGGAGAGCGGCGTGGCGCCGGGACCCTCCAGGTCCGTCTCGACGATCTCGACCAGGGGATCGTCCGCGAGGTCGGTGAGGCCCGAGGTGTCGATGTCGATGGCCGTGACCTTGAGGCCGCGCTCTCGCAGGTAACGGGTGTGCCGGCCCCCGCCGCAGGCGAGGTCGAGCACGTGCCCGCCTTCGGCAATCAGGCCTGCGTAATGGGTAATCCACGAAGAGGGGACGCGTGAGCGGTGGCTGTGCATGGCGGCACCGGCCCTGAGGCCAATTGGATTTTCGTATGGTTTCGGGGTTTTATGGTACGTTGCAGTGACCGTGGCAGCGAGCCGGGCGCAGCCCCATGATCGTGTTCGACCTCAAGTGCGGCAAGGACCACGTGTTCGAGGCCTACTTCGCCGACTCCGCGACCTACGAGCAGCAGGCGGAGGCGGGCGAGATCGGCTGCCCCTATTGTGGCGACGTCAAGGTCGCGAAGGCGCCGATGGCCCCCAACATCGCGGTCAACAACAAGGCGCGAGGAGAACCCGAGCCTGCGCCGGAGAAGGTGCCTGCGCGCAAGCCGGCGCCGCCGGAATTGGCCCATGCGGTCGGAACGCTGCGGCGCATGCGCACCTATATCGAGCAGAATTTCGATCATGTGGGCGAGAGCTTCCCCGAGGAGGCGCGCAAGATCCACTATGGCGAGGCCGAACGCCGCAGCATCTACGGCGACGCCACCAAGGAAGAGGTCGGCGAACTTGCCGACGAGGGGATCGAGATCGGCGAGATCCCCTGGGTCCCCCGCCACGACGCTTAGAGCCGACCAACGCTCAGGCGCCGGGCTTGCGGGCGTGGACGATGTAATTCACCGCGAGATTGGGGCTCGTCGTCCAGCCGCCGGCGAGCGGGTTGTAGACCATGCCCCGCATGTCGGCGACGGTCAGGCCGTGGCGGCGCAGCAGGCGGACCAACTCGGCCGGGCGCACGAAGCGCGTCCAGTCGTGGCTGCCGGCCGGTAGCCAGCCCAGTATCCGCTCGGCCGCGACGATGGCCAGCGCATAGGCCGCAAGCGTGCGGTT
The DNA here is from genome assembly GCA_965207055.1 of Alphaproteobacteria bacterium. GTDB lineage: Bacteria > Pseudomonadota > Alphaproteobacteria > UBA828 > UBA828 > WTGU01. The sequence continues at coordinate 1,627,779 of CBDBLP010000003.1, forward strand.
GAGCGTCGCTACGACGAGCGACCCGCCTGGCTTGACCAGGCTCGTGCAGGCGTCGGCGAAGACGTCGAGATCGGCCACGTGCTCGACGATTTCAAGCGCCAGCACGGCGTCGAAGAGCTCGCCCTCTGCGGCCAGCGCCTCCGCCGTGGCGTGGCGATAGTCGATGGCGAGCCCGTGCTCCTCGGCGTGGTGGCGGGCGGCGCGGACGTTGGCCTCGGCTGCATCGATGGCGACCACGTCCGCGCCCAGCCGACACAGGGGCTCGGCCATCAGGCCGCCGCCGCAGCCGACATCGAGGAGTCTCAGGCCGGCAAGGAGTTTGAGCGACGCTGCTGCGTCGGTGCGCGCGCAGGCAGGGCCTTCGGCGACCACAGCGTCCCGCACATAGGCGATGCGCACCGGGTTCAGCGCGTGGAGCGCGCGGAAGGCGCCGTGGCGGTCCCACCACCGCTCCGCAAGCGCGGCGAAGCGCTTGATCTCCTCCGGGTCGACGCTGGGGTCCAAAGCGGGCTCGGCCGCGGCGGCGCGCGGCGCTTCTGCCCCCTCTGCGGCACCAGGCGATTGCCCTTCGCGTCCGTCCCCGGCCATCGATGCGCTCCTCTCCGGCGCGGCCGCCAGCTTGCGCGGCCGCGAGCGAGTCAGTATGTAGGGGCGTCTCCACGACCGGCAAGCGTCGCCTCTCCGGCGCGGACGCGTCCCATCCGATGGCTCTAATCGTTCACAAATACGGCGGCACGTCGCTGGCCGACCTCGACCGCATCAACGCCGTCGCCGACCGGGTGAAGGCCGCATTCGATGGCGGCGACGAGATCGCGGTGGTGGTCTCGGCGATGTCCGGTACCACCGATCAGCTGGTCTCCTGGGTGCGCGCCGCGGCACCGCTCCACGATGCGCGGGAATACGACACCGTGGCCGCGGCGGGTGAGCAGATCACCGCCGGCCTGCTGGCGCTCGCGTTGCAGAGCCGCGGCGTCACGGCGCGATCCTGGCTCGGCTGGCAGATCCCGATTCATACCGACGGCGGCCACGGGCGCGCGCGGATCGAGGGGATCGAAACCGAAGAGCTGCACCGGCGCATCGGGCGCCGCGAGGTGCCGGTGGTCGCGGGCTTCCAGGGCCTGGGTCCGCTCGGGCGGATCACGACCCTCGGCCGGGGCGGCACCGATACCTCGGCGGTCGCCCTTGCTGCGGCGCTGGGCGCCGACCGATGCGATATCTTCACGGACGTGGAGGGCGTGTACACCGCCGATCCGCGCATCGTTGCGACGGCGCGCAAGCTGACTAAGATCACTTACGAGGAGATGCTGGAGCTCGCCTCGCTCGGCGCCAAGGTGCTGCAAATTCGCGCCGTCGAGATGGCGATGAAGCACCAGGTGCCGCTTCAGGTTGCATCCAGCTTCTCCGATGCCCCCGGTACATTCGTGGTCGATGAGGACGACATCGTGGAACAGGAGCGGGTCAGCGGAATCGCCTACAGCAGGGACGAGGCCAAGATTACGGTGATGGGTGTGGCCGACCGCCCGGGCGTGGCGGCGGGCATCTTCGGGCCCTTGGCGGACGGCAGCGTCAATGTCGACATGATCGTGCAGAACATCTCCGCCGACGGCACGACCGACCTCACCTTCACGGTGACCGAGGCCGATCTGGACCGCTCCATCGCCATCCTCGAGGAAACGCGGAGCGCTGTCGCATACGAGCGGCTGGCGGCGGACCAGGGCGTGGTCAAGGTCTCGGTGATCGGCGTCGGCATGCGCAGCCACGCCGGGGTGGCACAGACGATGTTCGCGGCGCTGGCCGAGAAAGGCATCAATATCCAGGTGATCTCGACTTCGGAAATCAAGATCAGCGTGCTGGTTTCCGAGGACTATACCGAGCTCGCCGTGCGCGCCCTTCACGCGGCCTACGGACTGGACGACCGTGAGCCCTAGAGCGGGCACCGTCCCGCGCGCGGTCCATGACTGAGGCGCGCGAGAGCGCACTCCAGCGGCTCGATGCCTACTGGGCGCGGGGGCGGGCGTTCCTCGGCACCCGCTACGCGATCATGGGCGGGGCGATGTCGTGGGTCTCCGAACGGAACCTGGTGGCCGCCATTTCCAACGCCGGCGGCTTCGGCGTTGTGGCCTGCGGGTCGCTCTCCCCGGATCAGCTTGGGGTGGAGATCGACGGCGTCTACGAGCGCTGCGACAAGCCTTTCGGGGTCAACATCATCGTCATGCACCCGGAGCTCGACGCGCTCGTCGCGACCTGCGTCGAGCGCAGCGTCGGGCATGTGGTGCTGGCCGGCGGGCTGCCGCCCAAGCGGACAGTCGAGACCCTGAAGCAGGCAGGCACCCGCGTCGTCGCCTTCGCATCGACGCTGCCGCTCGCCCGCAGGCTCGCCAAGCAGGGCATCGACGCGCTCATCATTGAAGGCATGGAGGCGGGCGGGCACATCGGGCCTGTGTCCACCAACGTGCTGGCCCAGGAGGTGTTGCCCCACTTCGACGCGGTGCCGGTCTTCGTCGGCGGCGGTATCGGGCGGGGCGATGCGGCCGCGCTCTATCTGGCGATGGGCGCCGCCGGCTGTCAGCTGGGCACCCGCTTCGTCTGTGCGACGGAATCGATCGCCCATCCGCGTTTCAAGCAGGCGATGATTCGCGCGAATGCCCGCGATGCGCGGCTCTCGGTGCAGTTGGACCCGGACTTTCCCGTGATTCCGGTGCGCGCCGTCGCCAACAAGGCGACCGAGCGTTTCGAGGCGTTTCAGCGGGAGACCATCGCGCGCTATCGCCAGGGCGACATGGAACTCGGCGAGGCACGGCTTGCCATCGAGCATTTCTGGGCCGGCGCGCTGCGCCGTGCCGCGATCGAGGGCAACGTCGAGGACGGATCCCTCATGGCCGGCCAAAGCGTCGGCATGGTGACGTCGGAGCAGTCGACGGGCGAGATAATAGCTGAACTGGTAGATCAGGCAGTGAATGCAATCGCACTCAGTGTTGAACGCGGTGCGGCGGGCATTGCCGACGGTAATCGGCCGGCACATCGACCGCTGCCCGCCAGCGCATGACAGCGGCTTTACAGTGCGTAAGTCTATGTTTGCACTGTATGACAGCCGATGATAGCATCAGCAGCCTAGCAGTTAGCATCGGGGGACGGCTGATCGAGTCGCAGTCTCTTCCAGCCGGGGAAATAACTGGCAAATCGAGGCGGTGACGCGAACACAAACTGGAGCGGATCGTAAGGTCGCAAGCGGGTGCCTGAGCGCGCAACGCCGACTGGGAGGGAGGCGTGCGTGTTCGCGGTTGCAGGACGCGAGTCATGAAGGAACCTCTGCGGGTGCCGTTCGAGGCAACCGAGCCTGATCTGGCCGGGCCGCGGCTCGTTCACGAGACGGGCCGCGAAGACCCGAAAGCCCTCCCGAGCTTCTGTGAAGAGCTGCGGGAAGCGCGAAACAGGGGCGGCTACAGCATAGCCGACGCCGCCCATGTGCTGCGCATACAGGAGCACTACCTCGAAGCGCTCGAGGAAGGCCGCTTCGACCAAATCCCCGGCACGACCTACGCGATCGGGTTCTTGCGGAGCTATTCGGGCTTTCTCGGGCTCGATCCGGACGACATCGTCGACGCCTTCAAGCGCGAGCAAGGTCTCCAACGGAGCGAGCAACGGCTCGCCTTTCCGTCACCCAGCGATACCAGCCCCAAGCCGAAGTTCTGGCTCATTCTCCTCGTCCTGGTGTTGGCAGGCCTCGCCTACGGCGGCTGGCAGTACCAGTCGACCGGAGGCCAGATTGCGACCGACCTGGTGGACGACGTCTCGACCCGGCTGACCGAAGCCGTAGGCATGAGTGAGACCGTCGCACCGGAGGACGCCGCCGCCACCGGCCAGACGGCCGCCACCACGGCTGCGGCTCCGGCCGATGCCGCGCCCGCCACGGAGACCACCGCCGCGGCCGCGGTGGAGAATGCTGCCGCGCCGGCCACAGCGGTTGTCGAGGAAGAGGCGGCCTCCTCCGCACCGCCCGAGCCCGCGCCGGCGGCGGCACGGCAGGAAGAGCCCGCTCAGGCAGACCCGGCACCGGCGGAGCCCGCCGCGACGGATGTTGCCGAGGCAAATCTCATCCCGGCGGCCGAGGTCTGGGACGAGTCCGGGCCGGCCGAGGCGACAGAGGTCGCAGCACTTGAGGGATCGCAGGCCGAGGAGCCGGCGGTCCAGCCGCAGCCTGCAAGGGTCGAAGCGGCCACTGAAGCCGCGCCTGCGGAGCCAGCGCCGGCAGCGCCTGTCGAGCCCCTTCCGGTAGCCGACGCGGTTGTGCCCAGCGAGCCGGCCGTCGCGCCTGTGCAGACGTCCGATTCGAGGACGCCAATCGCGGCTCCGCTCGATCTCGCCGTCGTCGCCACCGGCGGGACGAGCAGCGCCACCGCCCAGGAGGCTGCCGCAGTCGATCAGGCCCAGCCGGGCGGGTCCACCAGCACTGCCGATATCCTTCCTGCGGATAGGGCTAGCGATATCCCAGCCGTGACCGCGGAGCCGGCGATCGACCCCGAGCCGGAGCAGACCGCCGCGGTCTCCGAACCGGCGGCGGAGCCCGAGTTGCCGGTGGAGGCCGCCTATGTTCCGACGGTCTACGGGCGGAGCAACCTCGATGCCCGCGTGGTCATCACGGCGGTCGACGACAGCTGGGTTCAGGTTCAGGGACCGGACAACGAACTCCTGCTGACGCGGATCCTCCATCCGGGCGATACCTACCGCGTACCCGACCGCCCCGGCCTTGTCATGGTGACCGGCAACGCCGGCGGCCTCGAGATTCAGGTCGACGATGCGCCGGTGCCCTCCCTCGGCCCGCTCGGCGTGGTCATGCGAAATATCGCGCTCGACCCGGATCGCCTCCTGGCCGGCAACGCCACCGGCGGGTAGGCGCGCGCGGCTGCAGCCGCCGCTTGCCGAGACAGCCGAAACGAGTCACTAAACCCGCCGTCACGCCGGTCAGAGCACCGGCACCGTTCGGGAACCCAGACAGTGCGTAGAATTCAGCCGGTTCGTGGAACGCACGACCTCGCGGCCGACGCGATGCGCCGCCACCGCCACGTCATCGAGCACGCGCGCACGCTTGCCGCCCGCTACGGATTCGCCGAGGTGGCGACGCCGATCTTCGAGTTCAGCGACGTATTCCGCCGCACGCTGGGTGATACCTCGGACATCGTGACCAAGGAGATGTACACCTTCGCCGACCGCGGCGGGTCGGAGCTCACGCTCAGGCCCGAGAACACGGCGGGCGTCGCGCGCGCGGTGATCGGCGGCACCCTGGGCGCGCGCCGGCCCTTCAAGTGTTTCTATGCCGGGCCGATGTTTCGCTACGAGAGGCCGCAGAAGGGCCGGCTGCGCCAGTTCCACCAGATTGGGGTCGAGTTGATCGGCGCCCCCGAGCCGCTTGCCGACATCGAGGTCATCGCACTCGGCGCGCACCTGCTCGAGACGCTGGGTGTGCTGGATCGGGTCACGCTGGAGATCAACACGCTTGCCGACGATGCCAGCCGCAGCGCCTACCGTGAGGCGCTCGTCGCCCACCTCGAGGCCCACGAGGACGCCTTGTCCGAGGAGAGCAGGCAGCGGCTGCGGCGCAATCCGTTGCGGGTCCTCGATTCCAAGGACGAAGGCGACCGGGCGGTGCTGGCCGACGCGCCCGCGATCGACGCGCACTTGAGCCCGGAGGCGGCGGCTTTCTTCGAAACCGTGTGCGAGGGGCTCAGCGGACTCGGCATCGCCTTCACACGCAATCCCCGCCTCGTGCGTGGCCTGGATTACTACTGCCACACGGCCTTCGAGTTCACGACCGAGGCGCTGGGCGCCCAGGGCGCCGTGCTCGCCGGCGGCCGTTACGACGGCCTGGTGGAGACCATGGGCGGGCCGGCCACACCCGGCGTCGGCTGGGCCGGCGGGATCGAGCGGCTTGCCGCCCTGGTGGAAGAGGTGGTGGGCGCCGTGGCGGCGGCACCCCGGCCCATCGCCATCGTGCCCCTCGGCGCGCGCGCCGAAGCGGCCGCACTCGGGCTCGCCCAGCGCTTGCGGCACGAGGGCTTCGCGGTGGAGCTGACTTATCGCGGCTCGCTCTCGAAGCGGCTGAAGCGGGCCGATCAGGCGCGCGCGGCGGCGGCAATTATCCTGGGCGATGACGAGATGGAGCGTGGCGTGGCGACGATCCGCGACCTCGACAGCGGTGACCAGGTCGAGGCGCCGGAGGCCGAGCTCGGCACGCACCTCGCCCGCTACGCGCCCGGCCCATGAGCGCTGCCGCCGGGTTCGAGGAGCGCCTGGACCGGGTGCTCGACCGACATCGGGAGCTCGGCGAGGCACTCTCCGCCATGCCGCCGCCACCGCCCGGCGAGCTCGCGCAGCTCTCGCGCGAGTACACCCAGCTCACGCCGATCGTGGACGCGATCACGGCGTTGCGCGCCGCTCGCGACGAGGCCGATGAGCTTCAGGCGATGGCCGAGGACCCGGAGAGCGAGCCCGAGATGCGGTCGCTGGCGGAGGACGAGCGCGCCACGCTGATGGCGGCGATTCCGGAGAAGGAGGAGGCGCTCAAGATTCTCCTCCTGCCGGCGGACGAAGCCGACGAGCGCAACGCCATCCTGGAGATTCGCGCCGGCACCGGCGGGGAAGAAGCCGCGCTCTTCGGCGGCGATCTGCTCCGCATGTACCAGCGCTATGTCGAGGCCAAGCGCTGGCGCTTCGAGCTGATGTCGATATCGGAAACCGGGCTCGGTGGGGTCAAGGAGGCGGTGGTCTCCATCGGCGGGCGCGGCGCCTACGCAAGGCTCAAGTTCGAATCCGGCGTGCACCGCGTGCAGCGGGTGCCGGAGACCGAGGCCGGCGGGCGCATCCACACCTCGGCAGCGACCGTCGCCGTGCTGCCGGAGGCAGAGGATGTCGACATCGCGCTGGACGAGAAGGACCTGCGTATCGACGTCTACCGCTCCAGCGGGCCGGGCGGGCAGAGCGTCAATACCACCGACAGCGCCGTGCGCATCACACACCTGCCGAGCGGGATCGTGGTTACCCAGCAGGACGAGAAGTCGCAGCACAAGAACAAGGCCAAGGCCATGAAGGTTTTGCGTGCCCGGCTCTATGACCGCGAGCGCGCGCTCCTCGACGCGGAGAGGGCCGCGGCGCGGCGCGGACAGGTCGGCTCGGGCGACCGGTCGGAGCGGATTCGCACCTACAATTTTCCGCAAGGCCGGGTGAGCGATCACCGGATCAACCTCACCCTCTACAAGCTCGACAAGGTGCTGAGCGGCGAGGCCCTCGACGAGGTCATCGATCCGCTGATGACGGAAGACCGCGCCGCCCGTCTCGCTGAGGCGGAGTGATCGGCGCGTCGGCGAGCCGGGCGGCGGCGCTCGGCACCGCAACGGCAGAGCTGCGCGCGGCTGGCATCGATGCGCCGCGCCGCGATGCCCGCCTTCTGATGCAGCATGCGCTGGGCCTCTCGCCCGAAGCCTTGCTCGCGGACGACCGGCTGCCGCTCGGCGAGGACGAGGCCGGGCGGCTGACGGCGCTTGTCCACAGGCGCGCCGCCCGCGAGCCGATCGCCTATCTCACCGGCAGGCGCGAGTTCTGGAGCCTCGAGTTCGCCGTCGACCGGTCCGCGTTGGTGCCGCGGCCGGAGAGCGAGACCCTGGTCGAGGCGGTGCTGGATCGCGCCCCGCGCCTCCCCGCGCACCCGCGGCTGCTGGATCTCGGCACGGGCACGGGCTGCCTGCTGGTCGCGCTCCTGAGCGAGTTTCCCGGCGCGGTCGGGCTCGGTATCGATGTCAGCGCCTCTGCCGTCTCGCTGGCGCGGGCCAACGCGCGCCGCCACGGTCTCGGCGAGCGGGCCTCCTTCGCGGTGGCCGACTGGGGCGCAGCGCTCGCCGCTCGCTTCGATGTCGTGGTGAGCAATCCGCCTTACGTGGCGACGCCCGAGTTGGTATCGCTCGCGCCGGAGATCGCCCGCCACGAGCCGCAGACGGCGCTCGCCGGCGGGGCGGACGGGTACGAATGCTACCGGCGACTCGCGCCGCAAATTGCGCGACTCCTGGCATCAGGAGGACTGGCGGCAATCGAGCTTGGCGCGGGGATGGCAGATGAAGTCCGGTCGTTGTTTGCCGCTTCCGGACTGTTACAGATTGGTCGTCGTCGCGACCTTTCCGGAATTGAGCGCTGCGCGCTCTTTGCCCGCAGTACCGATGTCGGAATCAGGTCCCAAGGGGGAGATTTCTTGCCCGCAGAACACGCCGGCTTGCAAAAAAGAGGTTGCAAACTGCGCGATGATGGTTAGGGTTCGCGGGACTCGCGATCCTTGACCGGTAGACGGTCTCGCGGAGTTCCTCAGGGAAAGATGCTGGCAAGCGTGCCCGGACGCAACGCAGTCGGAGCGCGCCTCGTGGACGCCGGTTAGGTGAGAAGGCGATTGGTATGAAAGGTCCGAACAACAAGCGCCCGCGCGGGTATAGAGGGAACGGACGGCGCCCCGGTTTTCAGGGGCGCGGTTCGACCTTCGAGAGCAACGGCCCCGAAGGAAAGATTCGCGGAACCGCGTTCCAGGTCATAGAGAAATACCAGGCCTTGGCGCAGGACGCGCTCTCGTCCGGGGACCGAATCGGCGCAGAAAATTTCTTCCAGCACGCCGAACATTACTATCGCGTGGTTGCCGCCAATGGCTGGGACCAGCGGGGGCAGCGCCCGCAGGGTCAACAGCACCAGCAGAACCAGCAGCCCCAGCCACAGCAGCGGGTCGAGCCCGAGCAAAAGCCGGCTGGGGAGCAGGAGCCGGCCGCCAATGCCGAGCCCAAGTCCCAGGTGGCGACGGCCGACGAGCCGGCGGCAGACACGGCCGAGGAGCACGCGCCCCAGGCTTCCTGATCGGGCTTTCCCAAACGCGCCCGATCCCTTTCGCGTTTTCTCCCTTTCTCCCGGTCGCCGCTCTCCGAGAGAGCGGTTGGTGCCCGCTGCCAGCCTCGTGGTCGCCTCCGCCATGGCCGACGGCCGCCGCTATTCCTGCGGAAATCCCGCCTCGTCTCGGCGAATCCCATAGCTCTTTATTGGTGCGCCCACGCTCGTCATCCCAGGACGAGACCGCCCGGCGCGTGAGGGACGCGAAGCCGCCATGCCCTTGCCGCGGCGCTGCCGGACCCCAATATAGGGAACGGTTGCCGAGCGACCCGGCATCCGGCTGCGGGCCTCCCCCGAGGCCATGAGAGTGCGACCGCGTTCGGCTCTCGTCAGCGGATGGCCAACGAGGGATGACACATGGAATTCGACAAGTTTACCGAGCGCTCGCGCGGGTTCGTGCAAGCCGCCCAGGGCCTTGCCGCCGCACGTGGGCACCAGCGCTTCGCGCCCGAACACCTGCTCAAGGTCCTGCTTGATGACGCAGAGGGCCTCGCCGCCAATCTGATCCGCGCCGCCGGGGGGCGGCCGGAAGATGCGCTGGAGAAGACCGGGGCGGCGCTCGATGCGCTGCCCAGGGTCGAAGGCGACGGCGCCGGCCAGGTCTACCTTGCGCCCGAGACCGCACGGCTCTTCGATTCCGCTCTCGACATCGCGAAGAAGGCCGGCGACAGCTACGTCACCGCCGAGCGCCTGCTGCTCGCGCTTGCGCTCGCCAAGGGGACGCGCGCCGCGCGCATCCTGGCCGATGCCGGCGTCAGTCCGCAGACGCTGAACGCTGCCATCAACGACCTGCGCAAGGGGAGAACGGCAGACAGCGCCTCGGCAGAATCGGGTTACGACGCGCTCAAGAAGTACGCGCGCGACCTGACCGAGGCGGCACGCGGCGGCACGGTCGATCCGGTGATCGGCCGGGATGAGGAAATCCGCCGGATCATGCAGGTGCTCTCGCGGCGCACGAAAAACAATCCCGTCATCATCGGCGAGCCCGGCGTCGGCAAGACGGCGATCGTCGAAGGCCTCGCCCAGCGGATCGTCAACGGCGACGTGCCCGAATCCCTGCAGGACAAGCGGCTTCTGGCTCTCGATCTCGGGGCCATGGTGGCCGGGGCCAAGTTCCGCGGCGAGTTCGAGGAGCGCCTGAAGGCGGTGCTGACCGAGGTCAACGCGGCGGCCGGCGAGATCGTGATGTTCATCGACGAGCTGCACACGCTGGTCGGCGCAGGGGCTGCCGAAGGCGCGATGGATGCCTCCAACCTGCTCAAGCCCGCCCTTTCCAGGGGGGAGCTGCATAGCGTCGGCGCGACCACCCTGGACGAATACCGCAAGCACGTGGAGAAGGACGCGGCGCTGGCGCGGCGCTTCCAGCCCGTCTACGTGTCGGAGCCCTCCGTAGAGGACACGGTATCCATCCTGCGCGGCCTCAAGGAGAAGTACGAGGTCCATCACGGCGTCGCCATCACCGACAACGCCATCGTCGCGGCGGCCACACTCTCTAACCGCTACATCACCGATCGCTTCCTGCCCGACAAGGCGATCGACCTGGTCGACGAGGCGGCGAGCAGGCTCAGGATGGAGATCGATTCCAAGCCCGAGGAGTTGGACGAGCTCGACCGGCGCATCATCCAGCTCAAGATCGAGCGGGAGGCGCTCAAGAAGGAGACGGACGAGCGCTCGCGCGACCGGCTCGAGGCGCTCGGCGAGGAGCTCGCGGCATTGGAGAAGCGCTCGGCCGACCAGACCGCAGTCTGGCTTGCCGAGAAGGAGCGACTCTCGGGCGGGCAACGGATCAAGGAGAAGCTCGATGGCGCCCGGAGCGCGCTCGAGGTCGCGCAGCGGAATGGCGATCTCGCGCGGGCAGGCGAACTTGCCTACGGGGTTATTCCTGACCTGGAGCGGAAGCTCGGTGCGCTTGATAGCGCGGACCACGAGCGGCTCCTCGACGAGGCAGTGAAGCCGTCCCACATCGCGGGCGTGGTCTCGCGCTGGACCGGCATCCCGGTGGACAAGATGCTGGAGGGCGAGCGCGAGAAGCTGCTCCACATGGAGCGCTCGCTGCGTGAGCGCGTGGTGGGGCAGGAGGAGGCGGTGGTCGCCGTCAGTAATGCCGTGCGCCGCGCCCGCGCCGGCCTGCAGGACGCGGACCGCCCGACCGGCTCGTTCCTCTTCCTCGGCCCCACCGGCGTGGGCAAGACCGAGCTAGTCAAGACGCTGGCCGCGTTCCTTTTCGACGACGAGGCGGCGATGATCCGCATCGACATGTCGGAGTACATGGAGAAGCACGCCGTCGCCCGCCTGATCGGCGCCCCGCCCGGCTATGTCGGCTACGACGAAGGCGGCGCGCTCACCGAGGCCGTGCGCCGCCGCCCCTACCAGGTGATCCTCTTCGACGAGATCGAGAAGGCCCACGGCGACGTCTTCAACCTGCTGCTGCAGGTGCTCGACGACGGTCGCCTCACCGATGGGCACGGACGCACGGTGGATTTCCGCAACACCGTGATCATCATGACCTCCAACCTGGGCGGCGAGATCATGGCGGCGCAGCCGGAGGGGGAGGAATCGAGCGCAGTGCGCGAGCCGGTGATGGAGCTGATGCGGGCGCATTTTCGGCCCGAGTTCCTCAACCGGCTGGACGAGATCATCCTGTTTAACCGCCTGGGCCGCGCGCATATGGGGGCCATCGTGGATATTCAGCTCGGCCATCTCGCCCGCCGGCTCAGCGATCGCAAGATCACGCTGGAGCTGGACGATGCGGCGCGTGCCTGGCTCGGCGAGGCCGGCTACGACGCGGCCTACGGGGCGCGGCCGCTGAAGCGCGTCATCCAGCGCAGCCTGCAGAACCCGCTCGCCCAGCTCATCGTCGCCGGCCGGCTTGGCGACGGCGAGACGGTGCGTGTCTCGGCGGGCGCGGACGGCCTGGTCATCGACGGGCACGACAGCGACGCGCTCGCCAGCGCGGCTTAGCTCGCATATGTCACCACGGCGGCGGCCTGTTGCGAGCTCGTCAAAGAGGGTCTCGGGTTAACCCGGAGTTCCGGCTGCACTAACGGTGTACGTCAACCGCTGCCCCGGACCATGGTGCGATGCACCGGGCGGAGCGCGCGCTTCAGGCTCGCGCCACGACGGTGCGACACAAATACCGCGGCGGAGACCATGTGCGCTTGCCCGACATCGCGTGAGGCTCGGGAACAAAATCCGAGGCGAGGCCTCTCCGTGAACGCGACCCTGTGCGTGTGCCGCGGCCTTCCAGGCGGGGGTGACGTGGAATCCTGCTTGTTCCGCCTAATCCCGGCGAATCCCGCCAAAAAATTGTCGTGCCTGTCTCGCAGGATATTGCGGCGAAAGCGCAAGACGCCTGTTACCGCGCAGCGCGCGGCACTTAGGCAGGGCGGCGGCCGCGGCCCTGGCAGGATATCCGGGTCAGGGTACGGGTGGCTTCACGCCCCAGAGGGCGTTCTCAGGCACCCATCCCTCCTCGCCGGCGAGCCCGATCCGGCACCAGCCCTCCTCGCAGCGGAGCAGATCGGCGACCACCCCGGCTTCGGCCCGGAGCACCGCCGGCGAGCCGGTCAGCGGGCGCTCGCGGATGGTCTGCACGCCTCCCATGATGACGACCGTGCGGCGGGTCGACAGCAGCGACTTGTGCATCCAGCCCTTGGTGCCCTCGTGGTCGAGCACCCAGCGCCATTGATCGAATTGCGCGACCACCAGCAGCGGCAGGCCCGGGCGCGTGTAGACCCAGTCGATGGGATAGCGCCGGCCGGGGCCGACCCGGAGGTTGGCGCGCTCCGCCTTGAGGGAGACGAAGCGCGTGTCGTCCTGGGCGTGGACCTGCGGTCCCAGGGCCGCGGCGACGGCGGTGAAGAGAGCCGCGAGCACTGCGGCGAGGGCGAGCGCGCGGGCGGCCGCGAAGAGGCGTGCGGTCGCGCGCGAGGCGCCGCGCGGCGGGCATTGGCCGCGTTGTTGGTCTCGACGCGTGGTCATGGCGGGCACCGACGCCCGCACTGCGGTTTGAGTCGCCATGGGGCGTTTGCTAAACAGGCTGCCGATTGCGGTCGGATCGAGCCCGCCGAGCCGCGCGCGGAGGGTCGATGAAGCCTGACAGAAAGCTCAAGGTGATCGTGACGCGACGTCTCCCCCGGGAGATCGAGGCGCGCATGATGGAGCTTTTCGACACCCGACTCAATGAGGACGATCGGCCGCTCGATCGCGAGGCCCTGGCGCTCGCCATGGCCGAGGCGGATGTGCTCGTGCCGACGGTGACGGACACCATCGACGCCGACCTTATCGGCCACGCCGGCCCGGACCTCAAGCTGATCGCGAGCTTCGGCACCGGCGTCGATCACATCGACCTCGCCGCGGCCAAGGAGGCCGGCATCCTGGTGACCAATACGCCCGGCGTGCTGACCGAGGACACGGCGGACATGACCATGGCGCTGATCCTCGCGGTGCCGCGCCGACTCTCCGAGGGCGAGCGCCTGCTGCGGGGCGGCGACTGGCAGGGCTGGGCGCCCACCACCATGCTGGGCCACCGGATCTGGGGCAAGCGCCTTGGCATCATCGGCATGGGGCGGATCGGCCAGGCTGTCGCCCGCCGGGCGCGCGGCTTCGGCCTCAGCATCCACTACCACAACCGCAACCGCGTCGACGATGAGACCGAAGCCGAGCTCGAGGCGACGTGGTGGCAGAGCCTGGACCAGATGCTGGCGCACATGGATTTCATTTCCATTCATTGCCCGAGCACGCCGGCGACCTATCACCTGCTCTCGGCGCGCCGCCTCGGCCTGCTGCGTCCGCAAGCCTATGTCATCAACACATCGCGTGGCCATGCCATCGACGAGGCAGCCCTGGTGCGCCTGCTCGAGGCCGGCAAGATTGCCGGCGCCGGGCTCGACGTCTACGAGAACGAGCCGCTGGTCACGCCCAAGCTGCTCACTCTGGACAACGTGGTGGCGCTCCCCCATATCGGCTCGGCCACGATCGAGGGGCGCCTCGACATGGGCGAGAAGGTGCTGATCAACATTCAGACCTTTGCCGACGGGCACAAGCCGCCCGATCGGGTCATCGATCCGGGGCACTGACCGGGGACTGAAGCGGGGGAGGACGCGGCGATGCTCTTCGATAAACGCGTGGCGATCGTGACCGGCGGCGGCTCGGGCATCGGGCAGGCGACGGTGCTGGCGCTCGCCGCCGAGGGCGCGGCGGTGCTGGTCTCCGATATCGACGAGGCTGGCGGCGAGGCCGTGGCTGCGGAGGTCCGCGACGCCGGCGGCACGGCCGCCTTCATGGCCGTGGACGTGGCCGAGGCGAAACAGGTCGAGGCCCTCGTCGACCGGACGCTCAGCAACTTCGGCCGGCTCGACCTCGCCTACAACAACGCCGGCATCGAAGGCCCTCAAGCGCTGCTGGCCGAGCAGGACATGGCCGCGGTTCAGCACGTCTTCGCGGTCATGATCGAAGGGGTCTACCTCTGCATGCAGGCGGAGATTCCGGCGATGCTGGAGTCGGGCGGCGGCTCCATCGTCAATGCCGGCTCCATGTGGGGGCTCGCGGCCTTTCCGCTCTGGTCGCCCTACATGACCGCGAAGCACGCGGTCTCCGGCATGACCAGGGCGGCGGCGCTCGATTACGCCAAGGACGGCATTCGGGTGAACGCGGTGGCGCCGGGGCCGATCCTCACCCCGCTGCTGCTGCGCGGCTGGGACAACGACCCCGCCAACGCCTCCGGCCGTGTGCCAATGGGCAGGATCGGCCGACCCGAGGAGGTCGCGGACGCGGTCGTCTGGCTGCTCTCGGAGAAGGCGAGCTTCGTCACCGGCCACGTGCTGCCGGTGGACGGCGGCATGCTGGCGGAGAAGGGTTAGCTCTTATCGCTCACGGCAGCCGGCCTGCGGCCGGCGCCTCCGCGAGGGCGCCGCAGAAGCGGCGGGCCGCGGTCGCGGCCTGTCGCGAGTCCGTCGAGGACGGCCTCGCTCCAAGCACATGGGGCGCAGATCGTGTCAATCCCGCCAGAAGCGGGGAACGAAGAGCACCAGCACCGTGAAGAGCTCGAGCCGGCCAAGCAGCATGGCGGCCGAAAGCAGCCATTTCGCCGGCTCCGGCAGGGGCTGGAAGGAGCCGGCAGGACCGATGGTTTCGCCGAGGCCGGGGCCCACGTTGGCGATCGCCGTGGCGGCGCCGCTGACGCTGGTCACATAGTCGAGGCCCATCAGCGCCAGCCCCATCGCGATCAGCCCGAAGCTCACCACGAAGAGGAAGAAGAACCCCATTACCGCCGGCGATACGCTTGCCGGAATCGGCCGCCTGTTGAACTTGCTGATGAAGACGCCGTGGGGCTGGATGAGCTGGCGAATCTGCGAGAGAGACGTGGACGCCAGAACCTGCATACGGAAGACCTTCACACCGCCCGTGGTCGAGCCGGTGCAGCCGCCGATAAACATGAGGAGCGTGAAGACGGGAAGCGCGAAGGTGCCCCAGGCGGAGAAGTCGGCGGTGGAATAGCCGGTGCCGGTCAGTATCGAGATGCCGTTGAAGGCCGCCTCGCGAAACGCATCGGTCGGCGCGGCGTCGTTGGCCACCATCAGCCAGCCGGCGAGCGAGAGCAGGGCGAAGAGAATCAGCCCGAAGAACCAGCGCACCTGCGTGTCGCGCACGAGTGCTCCCCAGCCGCCGCGCGCGGCCTGCAGGTAGAGCACGAAGGGGAGCGAGCCCAGCACCATGTAGATGGTGGCGATGCCCTCGATGGCGTCGTTCTTGAAGTAGCCGAGCGAGGAGTCCGAGGTCGAGAAACCCCCGGTGGCGATGGTCGTCATCGCGTGGCACACCGCCTCGAAGGGCGTCATGCCGGCGGCCCAGTAGGCGATTCCGTTGCTGACCGTGAGCCCCAGGTAAACCAAGCCGATGGCGCCGGCGAGCTGGGCCGCGCGGGGCAGCACCTTCTCGGAGCTGTCCGAGGATTCGGTGTGGAAGAGCTGCATGCCGCCGATCCGGAGCATCGGCAGGATCGCGATGGCCGTGACGATGATGCCGATGCCGCCGAGCCATTGCAGGAGCGCACGCCACAGCAGAATTCCGGTCGGCGCCTGGTCGAGCCCGACGATGACCGTGGAGCCCGTGGTGGTGAGCCCGGACATCGCCTCGAAATAACCGTCGGTGTAGCTGAGGTTGAGGTCCGAAAAGGTAAAGGGAAGGGCCGCGAAGGCCGCGACGACGACCCAGCTCAGGGTGGTGAGAACGAAGGCCTGACGCACCGTCAGCCGCGGCTCCCGCATCCTGTTGGAGAGCACCAGGCAGGTGCCGATGAAGAGCGTGAAGACGCTGGCCGCGAGAAAGACCCGCCAGTGGGGATCGCCCGTCACCGCATCGGCGATAGCGGGCAGCGCCATCGCGAGCGAGAGCGTGATCAGCAGAATGCCGACCACGAAGAGAACCGGCCGGAAGTCCCTGACGGAGCCCATCGGGCGGCTATTAGGCCTTGGCAGTTGCCCGGCGGTGCAGCCGGGCGGGTTGTCCTAGCGCGGGACCGAGGCCGCCGGGTTCCCGATCATGCTGAGAAACTCGCGGCGGGTCTTCGGATCCGTGCGAAATGAGCCGAGCATCCGGCTCGTCACCATGAGGACTCCCTCCTTGGACACGCCCCGGGTCGTCATGCAGTGGTGCGCCGCCTCGACCACGACCCCGACGCCGCGCGGCTGCAAGACCGCCTCGATAGCGTCGGCGATCTCGGCGGTGAGCTTCTCCTGAATCTGCAGACGCCGGGCGTACACGTCGACCACGCGCGCGAGCTTGCTGATCCCGATCACCCGGTGGTCCGGCAAGTAGCCAATGTGGGCGCGGCCGACGATCGGCGCCACATGGTGCTCGCAGTGCGAGCGGAAGTCGATGTCGCGGAGAACGACCATCTCGTCGTAGCCGTTGGTCTCCTCGAAGGTGCGGCGCAGGATCGCATAGGGGTCCTGGCCATAGCCCCTGAAGTATTCCTCGTAGGCGCGCGCGACACGCTTGGGCGTATCGAGCAGCCCCTCGCGCTCGGGGTCGTCGCCGGCCCAGCGGAGCAGCACGCGCACCGCCTGCTCGGCCTCGTCCCTCGTCGGTCGCGCGACCGCGCCCTCGGTCGTGTCGTCGTTGGCGCCGGCGAGCGGCGCGGGCTGGCTGTCGTCCACAGGCAGTCTCCTTCTCCGGCTCTGGGCCGGCTCTACGGTACTACGAGAGCGCAGCGAGGCGGTCTCGGCGTCGTTCGGTTGTTTGATCAGCGCGCCGGCGGCTGCGCGGCCTCAATTAAGCTGCACGGGCGCACCCGGCGAGTCGAGCGAGAATGCGGGAATATCCACATCGAAGCGCTCGCCGTCCAGTGTTTCCATCTCATAGGTGCCGACCATGATCCCGGTGGAAGTGTTGAGCGGGCAGCCGCTCGTGTACTCGAACGCCTCCCCCGGCCGCAGCACAGGTTGCTCGCCGACGACCCCCGGCCCGCGCACCTCGTGGATGCGGCCAAGGCCGTCGGTGATTTGCCAGTGGCGGTTCAAGAGTTGCACCACATCCCCGCCGTTGTTCTGAATCCGGATGTGATAGGCGAACACGAAATGGCTGTCGTCGGGCTCGGACTGCTCCTCCAAGTAGAACGGCTTGACCGTAATTTCAATCGCGCGCGTTTCCTTTTGGTACATCCACATCCTCCAAGACAACCGGCTGGCACTATCGGCCCCGTGCAATCGTTTGTCCAGAACAGCACCGGAGTCCGGATCACACGATCCTCTGAGGCATCAGTCCTGACTCGCTTTCGTCGACGTCAGAGAAACGCGGGCAACAACCGGATGCGGCAGGAGGCGGGTTCGTACGGCTGGATACCTCCGCCGGATACCGCCTTGCGTCGGGGTCTCCCGCGCCCGACCATGGCTGCAACGATTGCTGCCCGCCGGGCCACGATGTGGCCGGGCAGCAACGCCACTTGCAACGAAGGAGCAGGTGCCATGGGACTCGCAAGACGTGACCTCCTTATCGGCCTCGCCGGGCTGCCGCTCGCGGCGGTCCTCGCAGACAAGCGGCTGGCCCGCGCCGCCGCCGCCAGCCTCGAGACCGTCACCATCACCACCGCCGGCGGCCGCCAGGTGACGGCCGCACTCGGTGTGCCCGCCGCGCTGCCGGCGCCAGCGGTCATGCTGATCCACGAATGGTGGGGGCTGAACGATCAGATCAAGTCGGTCGCCTCCGCGCTGGCGGACACCGGCTATCTGGCGCTCGCCATCGATCTCTACGACGGCCAGGTGACCGACGATCCGCAGACTGCGCGCGGGCTGGTGGGCGCGGTGGATGGGGCGGCAGCGACCGACACCTGCGCTTCGTGGGTCGGCTGGCTGCGAGACCACGAGAATGGCTCCGGCAAGGTGGGCACCGTGGGCTGGTGCTTCGGCGGCGGTTGGTCGCTGAACGCCTCGCTCGCGGCGCCGGTCGATGCCACCGTCATTTACTACGGTAACGTGAAGAAGGGGCGGGAGCGCCTCGCGGCGCTGGCCGGGCCGGTGCTCGGCCACTTCGCCACCCGAGACAATTGGATCAACCAGGAGATGGTGGACGGCTTCGAGGCGGAGCTGGCCGCGGCCGGCAAGAGCGCCGAGAACCACTGGTACGAGGCCGATCACGGCTTCGCCAACCCCACCAGCGCCCGCTATGACGAGGAAGACGCGGCGCTCTCCTGGCAGCGGACTCTGGCCTTCTTCGAGGCCCACCTGACTTAAGGGATACGGGTCGGAGGGGACTTCACGCCGGGGTCTTGGCCTCCGTCGCCGGGGAGCAGCGCGGCGCGTCGGTGAGCGCCGAAGGATAGAGGGCCGCAAGCAGCGAACGCCCCGGGCCATGGTGCGATGCACGGCACGCGAGAGACGCGCCATCATCGGGCCATGCCGTGCGAGAGCAAACAGGCCGCTGTGGGCGGAACAGGCGAACGCTCCTCACCCCGGCGGCTGCCGCCAGCACCAGAGACGATCGTCATGTCAAGCTGGCCGCCCCCGGCTCCGCTACGCTCCGCCGGCCACCCAGCTTGGCCGAGAAACCAGCTATGCACTAACATTCCAACTGGACCAGTCATCGGCGGCTGGTCATCTTGTCGGCGTCATGGCGCTGATGCGAGTCGCGCCGATTTGGGGCGCGTTCCACCGCGCGCCCCAGCGCGCCTACCCCAAGCTGAACGAGCAAGTCCCGCTGGCACTGGGAGACGACGAATGAAGGGCGATCATTTCGTGTTGCAACGCTGGGAAGAAGACGGCCTGTGGCATTGGGAACTGCACAAGGGCTACTCGCCTCACGGAGCTATTGCACGAAGCGGTCAAGGCTATCGCTCACGGTCGGCAGCCAAGCGGTCAATTGCGTCGGCGTGTAATGCCTTCCGCGGAGCATCGCATGCGCAGGTTCGTTCCAACCTGTACGGCGGTCTCAGCGAAACGTTGGCCGGCATCCGGATAGATGAGCGAATGAGCCCCCGACCGAAATGACTGAGTTGCCGAACTGGGTGGGTACCGCGCTTGATGTGTTTTTCTACGCCTTCGTTATTCCTGGCCTCGCTGCGTATGCGATCCTTTGTATCGTCTTGTTGATCAGCCCCGCCGTGTTCGCATTCTGGGGAAACGCGCCTCTTGCCAAGAGGATGGGGGCCGGTCTCGGTTTCTGCTTGATGGCTGCATTCGCAACCCTGAACCTTTTGTGACGACCTTAATTCTAGAAAATTCCGAAAATAAGTCGAGGCAGTCTCATACACCCGCGAGACGCGCGGGCCGAGACCGCCGAGCGGAGCCGGGGGTCAGGCGCTCCTGAGCCGCGGGCGAGATTCGAAGGCGCGCTCGTCGCGCGGCGTCTCGTCGAAGAGCTCGGCGAGTTTTTCGGTCATGGTGCCGCCGAGCTGCTCGGCATCGGTGAGAGTGACTGCGCGGCGGTAATAGCGCGTCACGTCGTGCCCGATGCCCACCGCCAGCAACTGGACCGGCGAGAAGGTCTCGACCCAGTCGATGACCGAGCGCAGGTGCCGCTCCAGATAGTTGCGCGCGTTGACCGAAAGCGTGCTGTCGTCGACCGGTGCGCCGTCGGAGATCACCATCAGGATGCGACGCTCCTCGGACCTGCCCAGCAGGCGCTCGTGGGCCCAGAGCAGCGCCTCGCCGTCGATATTCTCCTTGAGCAGACCCTCGCGCAGCATGAGGCCGAGGCTCTTGCGCGCCCGGCGCCAGGGCTCGTCGGCGTTCTTGTAGATGATGTGGCGGAGGTCGTTGAGACGCCCCGGATTGCGCGCGCGCCCTTCGGCCAGCCAACGCTCGCGCGACTGGCCACCCTTCCACGCGCGGGTGGTGAAGCCCAGGATCTCCACCTTGACGCCGCAGCGCTCCAGGGTCCGCGCCAGGATGTCGCCGCTCATGGCGGCGACCATGATCGGCCGACCGCGCATGGAGCCTGAGTTATCGATGAGCAGCGTCACCACCGTATCCCGGAAGGTGGTCTCCTTCTCCATCTTGTAGGAGAGCGGATGGAGCGGGTTGGTGACGACGCGGGAGAGCCGCGCGGTATCCAGCAGGCCCTCCTCCAGGTCGAACTCCCAGGACCTGGTCTGGCGCGCGAGCAGGCGCCGCTGCAGCCGGTTCGCGAGCCGGCTGATGACGCCGTGCAGCTGGGAGAGCTGTTGATCGAGCTGGCTGCGCAGGCGCGCCAACTCCTCGGCATCGCAAAGGTCCGAGGCGTTGACGACCTCGTCGAACTGGGTGGTGTACGCCTTGTAGGGCGGCTCCTTGCTTCCCGGCCCGCCGCCGGGATGGAAGCGCCGGCGGCCGGCCTCCTCGTCGTCCTCCTCGCCCTCGCTCATGGAGGCATCGGCGTCCTCGTCGGCCGCCTCCTGCGCGTCGGCATCCGCATCCGCGTCGGCATCCGCCTCCCGGTCGCTGTCCGAATCCAATTCGTCGCCTTGCTCGGCATCGCCGGGCTGGCTCGCGTCGTCGTCATCGGTCTGCTCGGGGCTCGACTGGTCCTCTGCGTCGTCCGGGTCTTCAGCGTCCTCGTCGGGCAGGTCCAGCTCCTTGATGAGGCGGCGGGAGAGATTGGAGAACTGGTCCTGGTCGTCGATCGCACGCAAGAGCTGCGTCGTGTGCCGCGCGCCCTTGGTCTCGAACCAGGGCCGCCAGAGGTCTGCCATGTGGCGCGCAGATTGCGGCAGGTGCCGGCCGGTGAGCTTCTCGCGCATGAGCATGGCGAGGGCTTCGGCGATCGGCACCTCCTCGGGCATCGTGCAGTTGTCGTAGCCCTTGCGGCGGCAACGCTGCTCCAGGGCCGAATCGAGGTTTGCCGCGACGCCTGCCAGCTTGCTTGCGCCCAGCGCCTCGACCCGTGTCTGCTCGATCGCGTCGTAGATCGCCCGCGCCGTCTTGCCGCGCGGCTGCTCGCGCACGTGGGCGCCTTGGTCGTGATAGCGGAGCCGGAGCGCCAGCGCATCGGCCGAGCCGCGCACGAGCTCCACGTCGAGCGCGTTGAGATCGCGCGCGGGGAAGGGCAGCTGGACCTGATCGCCTGCGACCTGCGGCTGATCCGCGCCGAAGGAAACCTGAAGCTCCTCGCCCGCCTCGCCCGCGATGGCCCGCAGCGCCGAGCCGACGGCGCGCTGGAAGGTCTCGACGGGGGTTTCCTCCTGGGGCACGCGGCGTGCTCCGGCTCAGGCGGTCGGCTGCAGCGGCGCCGACGATTCGGGAAGCTCCATGCCGAGGCAGCGCTGAAAATACTCGGCGATGATCGGCCGCTCCATCTCGTCGCACTTGTTCACGAAGGTGGTGCGGAAGGCGTAGCCCACGTCCCCGAAGATCTCGGCGTTCTCGGCCCAGTGGATGACCGTGCGCGGCGACATGACGGTGGAGATATCGCCGGCCATGAAGCCCGAGCGGGAGAGGTCCGCCACCTCGACCATCGCGTGGATCAGCTTGAGCTTCTCTTCGGTCTCGTAGGAGGGCACCTTCGACAGCACGATCTTCACCTCCTCGTCGTGGTGGAGGTAGTTCAGCGTCGCGACCAGGTTCCAGCGGTCCATCTGGCCCTGGTTGATCTGCTGCGTGCCGTGATAGAGGCCCGTCGTGTCGCCGAGGCCGACGGTGTTGGTGGTGGAGAAGATGCGGAACGCGGGATGCGGCCGCACCACCCGGTTCTGGTCGAGCAGGGTGAGCTTGCCGTCGACCTCGAGGATGCGCTGGATCACGAACATCACGTCCGGCCGGCCGGCATCGTACTCGTCAAAGACCAGCGCCGTCGGATGCTGCAGCGCCCAGGGCAGCAGGCCTTCGCGAAACTCGGTCACCTGCACTCCGTCGCGGATGACGATCGCGTCCTTGCCGATCAGGTCGATACGGCTGATGTGACTGTCGAGATTGATGCGGATGCAGGGCCAGTTGAGGCGCGCCGCAACCTGCTCGATGTGGGTGGACTTTCCAGTGCCGTGATAGCCCTGGATCATCACCCGGCGGTTGTGCGCGAAGCCCGCGAGGATGGTGAGCGTGGTGTCGCGGTCGAAGCGGTAGGCGGTGTCGATGTCCGGCACATGGTCCGTGGGATCCGAAAACGCCGGCACCTCCATGTCGGTATCGATGCCGAAAGTCTGGCTGACGGAAACCTGGATATCCGGCACTCCGTCATTGGTGACAGCCGCCCCTGCCTCGTTCATCTGCATTGCGCGCTTCCCTCTGCACAAATAAGGCCGCCATCGGCGGCCCTCCTGTGCCAGTCCGATCGACAACGCCTTCGTCTATGAGCACTCCTTCTTCAGATAGTTATAGGCGTGATTGATGTGTTTCAAAAGCTCCTCGGACTCGCGTGAGCCTCCGTTGGCATCGGGGTGGTGCCGCTTGACCAGCGACTTGTAGCGCCGCTTGAGCGTGTCGATGTCGAGGGGCGGCGTGAGGTCGAAGAGAGCGAGCGCTTCGAGCCTGGCCTCGGAGATCGTTTCCGTACCGGTCCGCCTTCGTCCGTTCGGCGCTTCCCCGCCGTTCAGCCACTCGCGCGCGAAGGTGCGGAAGGCCGCCTCCAGGTCCTCCCGCCGTTGCCCGCCTGGGCTCTGGCAGAAGGGCCAGGTGGGGCGGTGCCCGGTTACGTCGTCCTGCTGAAAGCGCTCGATGTCGTGCTGGCTCCAGCCCGCGAAGTAATTCCACGAGCGGTTGTAGTCGCGCACATGGTCGAGGCAGAACCAGCGCCAGGAGCGAAGGTCGTGGGGCGCCCGAGGGGCGCGGTGGTCGGCGTCGCGGTCGCAGTCGGGATGTTCGCACACGCGGACAGGCGGCTCCTCCGCCTCGCGGTGCATACTCTTCTCCGCTGCATGGCGCCATTCCATGAGAGCACTATGCCGCCCCCTCTGGGGTGGGGCAAGGCGGCGGGCGGAGACGAATTCGTGACAAAGACCGCACAATTCGCGGCCGCATGGTTCTTCTAATTATGGTCGCGGCGGATCATGTCGGCCGCCTTTTCGCCGATCATGATGGTGGGCGCGTTGGTGTTGCCGGAGGAGATGGCAGGCATGATCGAGGCGTCGGCGACGCGCAGGCCCGCGATGCCGTGGACCCGGAGGCGTTCGTCGACGACGCTCATCGCGTCGCTCCCCATCTTGCAGGTGCCGACCGGGTGATAGACCGTGCCCGCGGTCTCGCGCACGTAGCGTGCCAGCGCTTCGTCACTCTCGACGTCCGCACCCGGCCGCTGTTCGGACTCGACGCACGAGGCGAAAGGCTCGGTCGCCTGGATGCGGCGCAGGATGCGCACGCCTCGGACGAGGCTCATCACGTCCTCATCGTGGGCGAGGTAATTGGGCTGAATGGCGACCCGCCGCCTGCCGTCCGTGTCCCGCTCCAGGGTGACCCGGCCACGGCTCTTGGGCCGGGTGGCACAGACCGAGCTGGTGCCGCCGGGGTAGGGATGCGGACGCCAGCCGCCATCCGGCAGCAGCTCGAAGCTGAGCGGCCGAAAGGTGATCTGAATGTCGGGCCGGCCGCCCTCCTCCCTGGAATCGAGGAAGCCGCAGACCTCGCAGGAGGTGAGCGACAGCGCGCCGGTGCGGAAGATGCCGTAGCGCAGCACCTCCGCCGCGAGCCGCGGGCGGCTGCGCAGCAACCGGTTGAGCGTCGGCACCCCTTTCTTGAGTTGCGGCTGCACGAAGACAAACAGGTGGTCGTGGAGGTTCTCGCCCACGCCGGGCAGGTGGTGGACCGGCGCGATGCCGAGCGTCTTGAGCGCGGCTGCATCGCCGATTCCCGATTGCAGCAGGATCTGGGGCGAGGCCACGGTACCCGCGCAGAGTACGACCTCTCGCTCTGCGCGCGCCGTCACGCTGCCGCTGGACTTATCAGTAAAGACGACGCCGGTGGCGACGCCGCCCTCGACCACGATGCGCTCCACCAGCGCCTCGGTCACGACGCGGAGGTTCTCCCGCGCCGCTGCCGGCCGCAGATAGCCCACGGCGGTGGTCATGCGCCGGCCATTCCTGATCGTGCCCTGGACCAGCGCGATGCCGTGCTGATCGCCGGTGTTGAGGTCGTCCAGACGGGGAATGCCGCTCTGTACTGCGGCGTCGATGAAGAGTCGGGAGGCCGGGCTGCTGGGCCTGGTGTCGCTCACGCCGATAGGGCCGCCGATACCGTGGCTCTCGCTTTCCCCGTGCTGCTGGTCTTCGGCCTTGCGGAAGTAGGGCAACACATCCGCCCAGCCCCAACCTTCGTTGCCGGCGTCGCGCCAGGCGTCGTAATCCTCGGCCTGCCCGCGGATGTAGAGCATGCCGTTGATCGCACTGGTGCCGCCGAGCACCTTGCCGGAGGGGAAGGGCATGCGCCGGCCGCCGAGGCCGGGTACGGGCTCGGATTGCCGCCGCCAGTTGAGCTTCGGGTGGGTGAGCAGGCGGGTGAAACCCGCAGGGATATGGATAAAGGGGTTGGTGTCTTTCGGACCCGCTTCGAGCAGCAGCACGCTGTTGTGCGGGTCCTCCGCGAGGCGGGCGGCGACCGCCGCACCGCCGGAGCCTGAACCGATGACGATGTAGTCCGCCTGCATTCGCTGATGCGTCAGGCGAGCGCCGCCGCGAGCGCCGTCGCGTCTTCGACGATGAGGTCGGGCTGGTGCGGGGTCTCGCCGAAGGGGCGGCTGCGCCGGTCGATGAAGACCGTGCGCATGCCGTAAGCCTTTGCACCGATGCAATCGAAGGCGTGGTTGGCGACCAGCGCGCAGGCCGTACGGTCGACGCCGATGATCTCCGCAGCCTTGGCATAGGTCCGCCAATGGGGCTTGAAGGCCCCGGCTTCCTGTACCGAGATCACGTGGTCGAAGCGGATGCCGACGTGCGGCATCGCCGCCTCCAGTATGTCGCGATCGCCGTTGGAGAGGATGGCAAGCGCGTAGCCGGCTACGCGCAGCCCCTCCAGCGCAGCAGGTACTTCGGGGAAGGGCTTGAGCGTCTCGATGTGGCTGACGAGCCGCATCACTTCCTCCTGCGTGTAGGGGAAGCCGCAGCGGTCCATCACGTAGGCGAGCGCGCGGTGGCTGATCTCGCGATAGGAGGTATGGCCCCGATCGCAGAGAGAATCGATCATCGAGTTCTCGAAGTGAGTGCGCCGCCACCAGGTGACGAAGCGGTGCGGCGCCCCGTCCCAACCTTTCTCCTTCAGGTAGGAGGGGGTCGCGACCTCCGTCAGCCCTGCCTGCATGTCGACGACCGTGCCGTAGAGGTCGAAGACCAGGACTTTCGTCTCGCGCCTGAGGATCGCCGCCCGCTCCTGGGCGGAGCCGGAATCAGTCAACGAAGTTCGCCGCGGCTTCATGTATCGCAATCGGGTCCTAGGTCTTGACGCAGCGGACCGGCAGGGATTCCAGACCGCGCAGCACGATGCTGTTGCGGAACTGCGGGTGCTCGCCGCGCAGGCTGATTTGGGAAAAGCGCTCCAGCAGCATCTCGAGAACGATCCGGCCTTCCAGGCGCGCGAGCGGAGCACCGATGCAGTGGTGGATGCCGCGCCCGAACGAGAGGTGGGAGCGGTCACCACGGCCGACATCCAGCCGGTCCGGGTCCTCGAACACGTCCGGGTCTCGATTGGCCGCGCCAAGCAGGACGACGATGTTGTCGCGCTTCTTCAGGGGGAACCCGTTCACCTCGCAGTCCTCCAGCGCGCGGCGGAAGTCCGTCTGCACCGGTGAATCGAAGCGGAGCAGCTCATCCACCGCCGAGGGGATCAAGCTCGGGTCCTCCCTGAGCCGCTGGAGCTGATCGGGATGGCGCAGCAACGCCAGCACGCCGTTGCCAATCAGGTTGGTGGTGGTTTCATTCCCGGCAATCAGCAGCAGCCGCAGCATGTTAAGCATCTCGCGCTCGGTGAGGCGGTCGCCTTCCTCCTCCGCCTGCGCGAGCGCGCTCACGATGTCGTCCTGCGGTGCCGCCCGCCGCTCCTGGATGATCGGCCGAAAGTAAGCATCGAGCGCTATAGCGGCGGCCTCGGAGGCCGCGCGTTCCCGGGCGTCGATGACCGGCTCCAACGTGCGCGCACGCTGGTCCGACCAGACCTTGAACTGCGCCCGGTCCTCCGGTGGCACGCCGAGCATCTCGGCAATAACGATCACGGGCAGCGGTTGGGCCACCGCCTGCATCAGGTCGAAACCAGCGGGGTCTTCAATCTCGTCCAACAGGGCTCCGAGCAGCTTGCGAATATGGGGCTCGAGCGCGTTTACCGCCTTAGGCGTAAAGGCCTTGTTGACCAGCGCCCTGAGCCGCTTGTGGTCCGGCGGGTCGAGAAACAGCATGGTGAACTCTTCATCCGCAGGCAGGTTGGCGCGCTGCCGCCGGGAGAGCTTGCCCTTGCGCGGATCGTTACCGAAGCGCCGATGGTCACGCAGGATCGTGTCGATGTCAGCATGCCGGGTGAAGAGCCAGGAATTCATCAGCCCGCTGCGGTGCACGGGGTCCCTTTCCCGCAGAGCCGCGTAGACGGGATAAGGGTCTTGAGCTGTCTGCCTCGACAGCGGGTTGTACACCACGCCGCTCTGCCAGCGCTCCCGCGCAAGCATCGCGCCGACCGCGACGGATCGAATCACTTGGCGCATCGAGAACATCATTGCCTCCTTGCGGACGCGGTTTCCCTGTTCACGCGCCTCGCGGTGTCCTTAGGGCACGCAAAAGAATAGCCCGGCAACTGGCCAGTGCACCAATGGCGCCGCAGCGATCGCAACTGCCTTTGCCTCCACGCGAAGATAGGTTGACTCCGGAGGCTCCGCGGGCTCGCACCGAGACGTTGCCCATATCGGCTCAACGAGAGGCAGTACACCGGTGCAAGCGCGCATGCGACTGGTTTGTCGAGCGAGAAATCCTTTAGCTCATACCGCACTTGATATCGTAGCCGTGCTTCAACAATGCTCGCTCTATTGTGAGACAAGTCTCGGTCATGACGCTGATCTTGGGGAACTGGTCGGATAGTTGAGACGGCTGATCTGCCGAAGGGCGATGATGTGCCCCGAGGTTCTCGTTACGATTACGAGATCGGTCAGATGGCAAAGTCATAGCCGTGCCAATCGAACGAACCCGACGTCAACACTCTTGAAGCGGACACCTCATATCACGAAAATTTGAACGCGCCGCCGGCGCTCGGAACCTGTCTCACTCACTGTGCAGTAATGGCACTTCCGTTACCGGCACCGCAGGATCGATAATCGCGGTACCCCGCAATCGATCTTCGGTTTACGCGGTCGTCGTATCCAAATTCTATTGGAGGGATCGGAGAAGGGCGCGCGACTGCTCTTCTGCAAGTTCGGCCGAGAGGATTAGCCCGGAATACTCACCGACATCATCGTCAGTACAATGCAGGTCGGGCACGGCATTGGTGGAGACTTCAGGCTAATCAGTATTTGGCGCGGTCGCGCGAGAGGAGGGCACCAAATTCATAGGCCGGAAACGGTCTCATGAGAATCGAGACCGCTCCGTACCGCTTAGAATAATTACTGCTTGGCCGGCTCGACGATGATGCGGCCGCGACCGCGCCTTAGCAAATAGCCGCCTCTCGGGATTGCCAACTTGCCCTGCTGGACGAGCGGCCACAGCGTATCGACGATCATAGTCGCATTCTCGTCCGATTTTGCCACGGGTCGCGTCGCGAGCCATTCGGCGAAGGCGCGCTCACCGACCTCGTCGCCGACCGACTTTCTGAGCGCATTGAGTTTGCGCCGCTGCCCCTTCGTCAGGGCGCCCTCGTCAATTCGGGAGGAAGAGTTCTGAGCCATCGATTTGCCTTCTGTGGTTGTAAGTCTCACGCCGCGTGTGCTGAGCTTATCATCTTTGTTGGAAAAAGTCTCCAAACGGATTGAGCAAATGTGAGGATAAATTCATATTCTGGCGAAAAATGGCAGTCCTGCTTTGGCGTCATATACCGGATCGATGGCGCCTTGAGCATAAGCCCGCATAGACACACGCCGACCCGCAAGACACGGTACGACGTTGAAGTAGCCTAGCGCCGTGCATCCTGCGACAGTGTCGAGGTTTTCGGCCTTTGTGTCGCAGCACGTGCTGAAGCGTTGACGGCGCCATCCGCCTCGCAGCACGATCTATGTCAACGGTTAGGGTGAGGGCAATGGAGCAACTCAAAAGGATCCAGAACGGCGAGAAGGTCAGGCCGACATTCTCCGCGCAAGAAATGAACCGGCGGCTCAAGGCCTTGCGCGCCTACATGGCCGAGACGCAGATCGATGCCTGTCTGTTCAGCTCGTATCACAACATCCACTACTTCAGTGACTTCCTCTACTGCTCCTTCGGCCGCAACTACGGCCTGGTGGTCACGCAGGAGAGCCAGACCACGATCTCGGCCAACATCGACGCAGGTCAGCCCTGGCGGCGCACCTTCGGGGACAACCTCGTCTATACCGACTGGCACCGGGACAACTACTTCGTTGCCGTCAAGCAACTGATTCAGGACGGCGGACGTGTCGGCATCGAATTCGACCACATCAACGTCGAGAACCTGCGCAAGTTGCAGGGTGCGCTGCCGACAGCGGAGCTGGTCGACGTGAGCAAGCCCACCATGCGTTTGCGCATGGTCAAGTCCGACGAAGAGATTGCCTGGATCCGAGAGAGTGCCCGTATCGCCGACATCGGCGGCGCGGCCTGCGTGGAGTCGATCGGGGTCGGCGTGCCGGAATACGAAGTGGCGCTACACGCGACTCAAGCCATGGTGCGCGAGATCGGCCAAAGCCAGCCCCATGTGGAGTTGATGGACACCTGGACCTGGTTCCAGTCCGGCATCAACACCGACGGCGCCCATAACCCCGTAACCTCACGCCGGATCGAGCGCGGCGACATCCTGAGCCTCAATTGCTTCCCCATGCCGTCGGGCTACTACACGGCGCTGGAGCGGACGCTCTTCGCCGAGGAATGCTCCGACGAGTACCTGCGGCTCTGGAACATCAATGTCGAGGTGCACGAGGCCGGGATTGCGCTGATCAAGCCGGGCGCCCGCTGCTGCGACATCGCCGCCGAGCTCAACACGATTTACGAGCGCCATGGCCTGCTAAGGAACCGCACCTTCGGCTACGGCCACAGCTTCGGCGTGCTTTGCCACTATTACGGCCGCGAGGCGGGACTTGAGCTTCGCGAGGATGTGCCGACCGTGTTGGAGTCCAACATGGTGGTATCCATGGAGCCGATGATCATGATTCCCGAAAGCGAGCCCGGGGCAGGTGGATACCGCGAGCACGACATCCTGGTGGTGACCGAAGACGGCGCCGAAGACATCACCGGCTTCCCCTACGGGCCGGCGCACAACATCGTGTGCGCGTGACGAAGCGGCCTTACGAGAGCGCCCGTGAGGCCGGTTGGTCGCCCCACCAGGAGGTTTCATGCTAAGACCAAGCGGCGGCGGGGCAATTCCAAGCATCGCCGGGAAGGGAGGCGATGGACGACATCCTGCGCACGCTTGAAGAGCGCCGCACCCGCGCCCGGTTGGGCGGCGGCGAAGCGCGGATCGAGCGGCAGCATGCCAAGGGCAAGCTCACTGCCCGCGAGCGTCTGGAGCTGCTGCTCGACGACGGCTCGTTCGAGGAATACGACGTGTTCGTCGAGCACCGTTCCTCGGACTTCGGCATGGCCGAGCAGCGCGTGCCGGGCGATGGCGTCGTTACCGGACGCGGCACGATCAACGGGCGGCTCGTCTTCGTCTTCAGCCAGGACTTCACCGTCTTCGGCGGCTCGCTCAGCGAGGCCCACGCGGAAAAGATCTGCAAGATAATGGATCACGCCATGCGGGTGGGCGCGCCGGTGGTGGGGCTCAACGATTCCGGCGGCGCGCGCATTCATGAAGGCGTGGCCTCGCTCGCGGGGTACGCGGAAGTTTTTCAACGCAACGTCCTGGCATCAGGCGTGGTGCCGCAGGTCTCGGTGATCATGGGCCCTTGCGCCGGGGGTGCGGTCTACTCTCCGGCCATGACCGACGCGATCTTCATGGTTGCGGACAGCGCCTACATGTTCGTGACCGGGCCGGACGTGGTGAAGACCGTCACCCACGAGGTGGTGACGCACGAGGAATTGGGCGGCGCGGGCACCCACACGGGTCGTTCGGGCGTCGCCGACCAGTCCTTCGACAACGATGTCGAGGCGCTGGCCGAGACCCGGCGCTTCATCGACTTTCTGCCTGCCAACAATCGCGAGCAGCCGCCCGCGTGGCCGACCACGGATCCCGTGACCCGCGCGGAGCCCTCCCTCGACAGGCTGGTGCCGGCCAATCCCAATCAGCCCTACGACATGAAGGAACTGATCGAGAAGGTGGTCGACGAGGGCGACTTCTTCGAGCTGAAGCCCGCATACGCGCAGAACATCATCACCGGCTTCGGCCGCATTGCGGGCAGCACCATCGGCATCGTCGCAAACCAGCCGACAGTGCTCGCCGGCTGCCTCGATATCGCGTCATCCCGCAAGGCAGGGCGCTTTGTCCGCTTTTGTGATTGCTTCAACATTCCGCTGCTCACCTTCGTCGATGTGCCCGGCTTCCTGCCCGGCACCGACCAGGAATACGGCGGTATCATCACGCACGGCTCCAAGCTGCTTTACGCCTACGCCGAAGCGACGGTGCCCAAGGTCACCGTCATCACGCGCAAGGCCTATGGCGGCGCCTACGACGTGATGGCGTCCAAGCACCTGCGCGGCGATCTCAATTATGCGTGGCCGACTGCCGAGATTGCGGTCATGGGTCCGAAAGGCGCGGTGGAGATCATCTTCCGCGGCTCGCTGGACGATCCCGCCGCCGTGGATGCCAAGACCGAGGAGTACCGCCGCACCTTCGCCAACCCCTTCGTTGCGGCAAGCCGCGGCTTCATCGACGACGTGATCCGCCCGCAGGACACCCGCGCCCGCGTCGCGCGCGCCTTCGAGACTCTGCGCACCAAGCGACTCGAGAACCCGTGGAAAAAGCACGGGAATATCCCGTTGTAGAGCGTGAGGGGCGGCGTTGTTCTCCAAGATCCTGATCGCCAATCGCGGTGAGATTGCCTGCCGGGTGATCCGCTCCGCGCGGCGGTTGGGAATCGGCACCGTCGCGGTCCATTCGGAGGTCGACGAGGGCGCGCTGCACACGCGCATGGCCGACGAGGCCGTCCTCATCGGCCCTGCCGCTGCCGCCGAGAGCTATCTGAACGTCGATGCCCTCTTGGCCGCAATTGCAAAGACCGGAGCCGAAGCGGTGCATCCCGGCTACGGCTTCCTGTCCGAGAGCGCGGCGTTCGCCGAGGCGCTGGCCAAGGCCGGAATCACCTTCATCGGACCGCCAGCGGACGCCATCGCGGCAATGGGAGACAAGCTCGCCGCCCGCAGGATCGCGGCTGAAGCCGGTGTCGCGACCATTCCCGGCACCGAGGACGCGGTGGACGATGCCGACGAAGCGATCGCCGCAGCGCGCGAGATCGGTTATCCGGTGATGATCAAGGCATCGGCCGGCGGCGGCGGCAAGGGCATGCGGCTGGTCCGGGACGAGTCCGGGCTGCGCGAGGGCATGTCGTCCGCCATCAACGAGGCGGTGTCGGCCTTCGGCGACGGGCGAGTCTTCGTCGAGCGCTTCATCGAGGACCCGCGCCATATCGAAATCCAGGTGCTCGCAGATGGCGCCGGCAAGGTCGTCCATTTGGGCGAGCGCGAATGCTCGATTCAGCGCCGCCACCAGAAGGTGATCGAGGAGGCGCCAAGCCCGCTGCTCGACGAGGCGACGCGGGCGGCGATGGGGGCGCAGGCCTGCGCGCTGGCCGCCGCCGTGGGCTATCGCTCCGCCGGCACGGTGGAGTTCGTCGCCGATCAGCAGCGGAACTTCTACTTCCTGGAGATGAACACGCGGCTCCAGGTCGAGCATCCGATCACGGAGATGGTCACCGGTATCGATCTGGTGGAGCAGCAGATCAAAATCGCCGCTGGCGAGTCCCTGTCCTTCAGCCAGGAAGATGTCGGGCGGAAGGGCTGGGCGATGGAGTGCCGCATCTATGCCGAGGACCCGGCGCGGGGCTTCGTCCCCTCCATCGGTCGCCTCTCGCGCTATCGCGAGCCCGCGGCGAGCGAGACCTGCCGCGTCGATGCCGGTGTCGACGAGGGCTCGGAGATTTCAATGTTTTACGATCCCATGATCGCGAAGCTCGTCACCCACTGCCCCGACCGGCCGGCGGCGATCGCCGCCATGCAGGATGCGCTCGATCGCTACGAGATCCGCGGCGTCGCCCACAATGCGGGTTTTCTCAACGCCGTGCTCGGGCGCCCGCGCTTCGCCGAGGGCCGGCTTTCCACCGCCTTCATCGAAGAGGAGTTCGGCGAGCGCTTCGACCCCACGGAGCTCACGGACGACGCGCGTGCGGTGCTCGTCCCAGTCGCGGCACTGGTTCACGCGCGGCTCGCCGCTCGCGCGGGACGCATCTCGGGGCAGATCGAGGGCCTGCCGCCGGTGCGGCATACCGGCGCGTGGGTGGTCGAACTCGGCGCCAGCCGTCACGAGGTGCGCATCGACGAAGGAGCGGACGGGCTCACCGTCGTCGACGGCGAGCGGGAGGTTCCGGTGGCGAGCGACTGGCAGCCCCACGAGAGCCTCTTCACTGGCACCGTGGCCGGCGCTCCCGTCACGATTCAGGTCCGGCGCCGGGGGACGTCGCTCACTCTGCGCTGGCGGGGCTGCGAGATCACGGCCCATGTGCGCACGCCCCGGGCGGCGGAGCTCGCCGCCACGATGCCGGCGAAGGAGGCGCTCGACCTCTCGCGCTTCCTGCTCTCGCCCATGCCCGGGCTGGTGGTGGCGCTTCCGGTATCGGAGGGTGAAATGGTGCGGGCGGGGCAGCCGCTCGCCATCGTGGATGCCATGAAGATGGAGAACGTGCTCCGCGCCGAGCGCGACGGGCGCATCGTCGCCATCCGGACCAAGGTCGGCGACAGCCTTGCCGCCGACCAGGTGATCATGGAGTTCGCCGAAGAGGAGTGATGCCCGGTCCGCGCCCTGCGGCCGGCCGTCGTCGGGGCGTTACTTGTTGGGCGCGGCGATGCGGTGGCCGAAGGCGACCATCTCCACCTCGCCGTCGATCATGTGGGCCGTCCGCTCCATCTGGCGTTTGAGCCACGGGGTCTGCGTGTGGGCGTCGAAATCGGCCTCTTCGACATAGACCTCGTAGAAGATGAAGCGGCGCGGGTCGTCACGGTCGACGCTGACCTCGAAGCTGATGCAGCCCGGCTCCTTGGTTACGGTGTTGTTGGCGTGGCGCTTCACCAGCCGGGTGAACTCGGCGACGTGCTTCTTCTTGATCCTGAGCGTGGCGGCGAGGGTAAAGGGCATGGGGTCCTCCCTGGAGGTTCTTGCGGGCGGGGGCACTCACGCAGCGGCGCGGATCATCTCCCCCGCGCGCTCTCCGATCATTATGCAGGTGGCGTTGAGGTTGGCACTGACGACCGTCGGCATGATCGAGGCATCGGCGACGTAGAGCCCTTCCATCCCCTGCACCTTGAGGCCGTCGTCCACCACCGCCATGGGATCATGCCCCATCTTGCAGGTGCCGGCCGGATGATACACGCCGATGGCGTTGGCGCGGATGTAGTCGGCCCACTCGTCGTCGCTCTGCACGTCCCTGCCGGGCAGGTGCTCGCCCACGATGTAGCGTGCGATAGGCTCGCTCTCCAATACCGTGCGGAAGAAGCGGGAGCCCAGAATCAGAGTCTCGATGTCGCGCTCGTCGGCGAAGAGGTTGGGCTGGATCGCGGGCTGTTTAAGCGGATCGGCCGAGGCGAGGCGCACGGTGCCGGCCGAATAGGGCCGATGCAGGTTGGTCAGACCCGTGATCGCAGGCTTTTCGAAGACCTCCGGCCCGTCGGCGGTCAGATCGTAGCCGGCCGGCGAGAAGAGATACTGCACGTGGCTGCGTGACTTGCTGGGGTCGCAACGCCTGTAGCCGCAAACCTGGGCGATCGGCGTCGATGCCGGCCCGGTGCCGGTCAGCAGCCACTGGGCGCCGTAAACGAGCGCGCTGAGCGGCCCGGTCTGCACGTTGTAGGTCGTGTGATTGACCCACATGGTCTGGCTGATCCCGGCGTGGTCCTGCATGTTCTCGCCGACGCCAGGCAGGTCGTGGCGCACTTCGATGCCGTGCTCGCGGAGGTGCGCCGCAGGCCCCACGCCGGAGAGCATCAGCAGCTGCGGCGAGCCGAAGCTGCCCGCGCAGAGAACGACTGCCTTGGCGGCGGTTGCGCGCCTGCGCTTGCCCCGGCGCAGATACTCCACGCCTGTGGCCCGGGTGCCCTCGAACGTCAGGCCCAGCGCCTGCGCGTGGGTCACGATCCGCAGGTTGGCGCGCCCCTTGGCCGGCCAGAGGTACGCGCGCGACGCACTGTGCCGCCAGCCCTTTCGCTGGCTGGCCTGCATGTAGCCCACGCCCATCTGCGGCGGCAGGTTGATGTCCTCACGGAACGTCATGCCCGCCTTGACGCAGCTCTCGATCAAGGCGCGGGAGAGCGGATGCACCGAGCGGATGTGGGAGACAGAAAGCGGGCCGCCGGCACCCCGGTACTCGTTGGCGCCGCCTTCGTAGTCCTCCAGGCGGCGGAAGTAGGGAAGCACGGTCTCGAAATCCCAGCCGCGACAGCCGAGCGCCGCCCAGCCGTTGTAATCCTCCGGCGCGCCTCGAATGAACGAGGTGGCGTTGATCGAGCTGGTGCCGCCCAGCACCTTGCCGCGCGGCATGTAGTCCTCGCGCCCATCGCGGGTGGGATCGGGCTCCGCCATGAAGCGCCAGTCGTAGCGTGGGTTGGTGATCGCGAGCAGCATGGTCGCCGCCGGCATGAGGATGGCGAGGCGGCGATCCGAACCGCCGGCTTCCAGCAGCAGCACCTGCCGCCGCCCCTCCTCCGAGAGGCGCGCGGCGACGACGCTCCCGGCCGAGCCGGCGCCGACGACGATGTAGTCCGCCTGATGCTCGGCCGGCATCGCCCGGATCGCTCGTCGACGTTAAGCGCCTTCCGATCAGGAGTCGGGAGGCGCCGTCACTTTCTGGATGACCACGGCCTCTTGCGGCACGTCGCTCGGGAAGGGGCCGCCGGGGCCGGTCTGTAGCGCGGCGATGCGGTCCACGGTCTCCATGCCGTCGACCACCCGGCCGAACGCGGCATAGCCCCAGCCTTGCGGGTTCTTGCCACTGTGGTTGAGGAAGTCGTTGTCGGCCACGTTAATGAAGAACTGCGCCGTGGCGGAGTGGGGATCGGCCGTGCGCGCCATGGCGATCGTGCCCCGGTTGTTGCCGGGCGCATCCGGCGCCTCGTTCTCGATCGGCGCTTGGGTCGACAGCTGCTGGTAACGCTCGTCGTAGCCGCCGCCCTGAATCATGAAGCCCGCAATAATGCGGTGGAAGATGGTCCCGTCGTAGTGCCCCGCCCGGACGTAAGCGAGGAAGTTCTCGACCGTCTTGGGCGCGGATTCGGGCTCCAGCGTGACGGCGAACGAGCCGTGTGAGGTCTCGAAGGTGACGACGGGTTTTGCGCCCTCGTCGGCTTGGGTCTCGGTCTGGTCAGTCATCATGCTCCCCGCCGCGACGGCAAGCGCGAGAAAGACCGAGAGCCGCCGCAATCTGGATTTGAACAAGGCCTTGCTCCCGAATCGTGAAGGTGCGTGCCGGCGCGCAGTCTACACACCGCGTCCGGAAAGGACAGATGTGCATGGCCGCGAACGCGGGCCGTGACCGAGGTGAGATATCCGTGTTAGCGTTTTTCCGGATGGGAGGCTTCCATCTGCCCGACGAAGAAACGCCAGGGAGGCGCAAATGCATAAGTCAGATAACGACATCCGGGCCTACGACAGCGCGATGAAGCGCATCAAGCACTTTCGCCAGCGGGAGCTGACCCGCCGCCAGGTGCTCAAGGCCTCGGCTGCGACCGCGCTCGGCGCGACGCTTGCGGCACAGTTCGTGCCGAGCGAGGTGCATGCCGATGTTGGCGGCACCATCGTTCACTTCGCGTCGTCCGGCAAACGGCTCGCGAACTCCTTGAGGGCGGTCAAGCCGCTCTTCGACAAGGTGTATCCCAACGTCACGCTCGAGGTCGTCTCGAAGCCGATGAGCGAGGCGCTGACCCAGATCAACACCTACATGCGGTCCAAGAGCGACGCGTTCGACGTCATTACCCAGGATCACGCCCAGTTCGCAGCGCTCGACGCGATGGGTGCGCTCACAGACCTCGGCCCCTATCTGGAGCCATTCCCGGACTGGCTCGCGGACTACGAGGAAGACGTGCCGGAGAACTACCGGCACATGTGGAACCTGCCCAAGGGGCCGGCCCCGCCAGGGTACATCGCGGCGCTCGCACCGGACGGCAACGCGATGATGACCTTCTACCGCAAGGACGTCTTCGAGAAGGCCGGTATTTCCCCGCCGTTGACCTGGGACGATGTGATCGACGCCTGCAAGGAGATCCACGACCCGGCCAACGAGCGCTACGCCTACTGCGCGGCGATGGCGCGCAACTTCTGGGCCGGCTACCAGTACTTCGGCGCTCTTCGCGGCATGGGCGGTGCCGTCTTCACCGACGAGGAGAACAAGGACTATACGGTGACGCTGGAGAGCGAGGAGGCCTATCAGGCCCTGAAAATCCTGGTCGAGCTCCAGAAATACGCACACCCGGTCTCCGCCAACGCTGGCGAGGACGAGGTCAACCAGGTGTTCGCCCAGGGCACGGCGCTCTACAGCCCACTCACCTGGGGCACGGCGGTGCTCAACGACCCGACCTACACCGACCTGCACGAGCATTGGCACATGGACCTCTCGCCGAGGGGCACCGGTCCCAACGGCGCGCACCGCGCGCTCGCTGGTGGCTTCGGCCAGTTCATGCCGACCTTCGGCGGCAATCGGGAAACCGCCTTCGCCTGGATCAAGTTCCTCAACTCGGGCGATCGGGAGGATCTCGACGGCAGTCCGCTCATCGCGGATGCGATCGTGGGCGCCGGCGGCCAGCTCTCGCGCCGCTCGACGCTCAGCCGCTGGGCGGATCGCAAGCCCTTCTTCGTCGGCCTGATGAAGGCGTATCCGGTCTCCGTGGTCAACACGCCCACGGTGCCGGAGGCCTACGCCATCATGGGTGCGATGGGCGAGGAAGTGGCCGACGCGGTCAACGAGGAGCAGAGCATCGAAGACGCGATGGCGGCCATGAGCAAGCGGGTTCACCGCATCATGGAGGACAGCGGCTACTATTCGTGAGTGCGTGAAGCCGGGGGCTCCCCGGAGCCTCGGCCGTGACCGACGCTAGCATCGAGGCCCGGCCGCTGAGGGCGGCCGGGCCGCCACGGTCCGGGCGGCCGGGCCGTGTGGCGCGCCAGCAGCGGCGTACGGCCTACCTGCTGCTTGCGCCCTGCGTACTCGTCCTGCTCGCGCTGGCGATCTTCCCGCTGATCTTCTCGGGTACGCTCTCCTTCAAGGTCGACCCGCTCTACAACCCGGACGTCGCGCGCTTCGTCGGCTGGCGCAACTACAACGACCTGTTCGAGGACCGCCGCTTCTGGAACAGCATCGAGCTCACGGTGATGTGGGCCGTCATCACTGTTTCGATCCAGATGGTCCTCGGTTTCTTCCTCGCCGTGCTGCTGGATCGCAAGATGCAGGGCGCGGGCCTCCTGCGCACCCTCATCATCATCCCGGTGTTCATCTCGCCGATCGCCATGGGGCTGACCTGGCGCTTCATCTTCGAGCCGGTCTCCGGGCTCGCCAACTGGATCCTCAACACCGGCTTCGGCCTGGAGAAGTGGTCCTGGCTCTCGCACAAGGACACCGCGCTGGCGACACTGATGTTCGTCGATTGCTGGCAGTGGACGCCCTTCATCGCGCTGATCCTGCTCGCTGGCATGCAGAGCATTTCGCCCGAGATCACCGAGGCCGCGCGGCTCGACCGGGTGCGCGGCGTAACCTACTACTCGCGCATCGTCATCCCGCTGATCCGCCCGGTCATCATGGTGGTGATCCTGATCCGGCTGGTGGATGCGATCCGCATCTTCGACCTCAACTTCATCATGACCAAGGGCGGGCCGGGGTCGTCGACGCTGCTCGCCAGCGTCTATGACTACACGATCTTCGAGCAGGGACACCTGGGCCTCATGGCGGCCTATGGGTTCCTCATCCTTATCCTTATCAACATTGTCGTGCTTGCCTTCCTCAACACGCTCTACCGAACGGAGAAGGCGGCGCGCGCCGCCGATCGGCCATGATGTCGTCGATCTACATGCGCGCGATCAACGTGCTCGCGGTGGTCGTCGTCATCATCTGGCTTATCCCGGTGGCGTGGGTGGCGCTCAATTCGGTCAAGCCCACCAATGTCATCAACGCCCAGACGCCGACCTTCTATTCGTTCGAGCCGACCGGCGAGCACTATGTCGAAATCTTCGATCGCTTCCTCTTCGACCGGGCGATCCTGAACAGCCTGATCACGGTCGGCGTCTCGACGCTCATCGTGATGATCTTGGCGCTGCCTGCGGCCTACGCGGTTGCGCGCATGGGGCTCATGGGGGGCGATACCTGGGCCCTTGTCATATTGTCATTGCGATTTATGCCGGGGGTGGTCGTCGTGCTGCCCTACTTCAAGATGGCCAACTGGTTCAGCTTGATCGACACGCAGATCGTGCTCATCGTCGTCTATGTCGCCTTCGGACTGCCCTTCGCGGTCTGGATTCTGCGCGGATTCCTGCTCGATTTGCCGAAGGAGGTGGAGGAGGCAGCCCGGCTTGACGGGCTGAGCTGGCTGCAGATCATCTTCCGCCTCATCCTGCCGATGGCCGCGCCCGGAATTGCTGTCACAGCCATCTTCACCTTCGTCTTCAGTTGGAACGAATACCTCTATGCGCTGTTCCTCACCTACGACAAGGCGACGACGATGCCGGTCGCACTGCAAAAGACCATCGATCTCTACAACGTGTTGTGGGGTTCGCTCAGCGCCGGCGCGGTGATACAGCTATTGCCGATGATCGCCGTCGTGTTCCTCCTCCAGCGACACATCGCGCGCGGCCTCGCGCTCGGCGCGGTGAAGTAGGGCCGCCATGAACGTCACGCTCAGAGGACTGGTAAAGCGGTTTCGAGACGGCACCGAGGCCGTCAAGGGGATCGACCTCGACATCGCCAAGGGCGAGTTCCTGACCCTGCTCGGGCCGTCCGGATGCGGCAAGACCACGACGCTCCGCCTGATCGCAGGGCTGGAGGAGCCGACCGAAGGCACCATCGCGATCGGCGAGCGCGATGTCACCCATATCAATCCGGGTGATCGGGACGTGGCGATGGTCTTCCAGACCTACGCGCTCTATCCCCACATGACCGCGCTGCAGAACATGACGCTGGGCCTCACGGTCGCCGGCATGTCCAAGGCCGAGGCGAACGAGAAGGCGCGGGAGACGGCGGAGCTGCTCAATATCGAGCGCCTGCTCGACCGAAAGCCGGCCAAGCTCTCCGGTGGCGAGCGCCAGCGCGTTGCCCTCGGCCGCGCCATGGTGCGGAGCCCCGCGTGCTACCTGATGGACGAGCCGCTCTCCAACCTCGACCTCAAGCTGCGCGAGCACATGCGGACCGAGCTCAAGCGCCTCCATCAGGCCTACAAGGTGACCACCATCTACGTGACCCACGACCAGGCCGAGGCGCTGATCCTTTCCGACCGCGTGGCCGTGCTCGACAAGGGCGAGGTCCAGCAGGTAGCGGATCCGGTCACGATCTACGAACGCCCGGCCAACATGTTCGTCGCCGACTTCATCGGCAGCCCGGGAATCAACTTCCTGCAGGGCGAGCTCAGCGGGGGCAGGGTCACGGTCGCCGGGCGCACGCTCGAAGGCGCGAACGCCGAGGGCAGCGGAGACATCGTCCTCGGCGTCCGGCCCGAAGACGTGATCCTGAATCCGCCGGGCGAGGGCATTGTCGACGGGACAATCGAATTCACCGAGTCCTACGGTGGAATCATCATCGCGTTCATCGCGCTTGACGGCGCGGACGGCCTACTGGTCAACCGCGAGTACGTGGCGGCGAGCATGGACGTGCACGAGCCGGTCTCGATCGGCGCCCGGGTCGGTCTCGTGCTTCGCGCGAGCCGTATCACGCTATTCGGTGCCGAATCCGGGCTCGCTCTGACCGCAGCGGGATAATCGCTCGCCCGGTGACGGGCGCGAATGTTCCAACTCCCATGACGACGCAATGACGCGGCGCGAGCGACGACGGGCCAAGGCGCGAGGCGCCGGCGCCTCGCCGGCGAGCGCCGATCCTGTCGACGACGTCCTTCGGGCTGCGCTCGACCATCATCGCGCGGGCCGTGTGGCACCGGCGGCGGCGCTCTACCAGCGAGTCCTTCAACAGCGGCCCGGTCATGCGGATGCGCTGCACCTCTTCGGCGTGCTCCATGCCCAGGCTGGCCGGCTCGAGGAGGCGCTGCCGCTGCTGACGAAGGCTGCGCGCCGGGCGCCGCGCAACGCCGGCTTCCTGAACGACCTCGCCAACGCCCTCAACGGCCTGGGCCGCCACGACGAGGCGGTCGTCCGCTACCGCCGTGCCGCCGCGATCGCGCCCGACAACGCCGACATTCGCTACAACCTCGGCCACGCGCTGCGGGCGGCGGGCCGACCGGCCGACGCGGTCGAGTGGTTCGAGAAGGCGCTGGTGATCCGCCCCGATCACGGGCCGGCGCAATCGGAGCTCGGTCTCTCGCTGTTGGAGATCGGCCGAACGGAGGACGCGGTGGCGGCGCTGCGGCAGGCGGTCGCGCTCGATGAGTACGCCGCGGGCGGCCATTCCGACCTCGGCAACGCGCTGCAAGAGATCGGCGCACTGGAGGAGGCCGAGGCGAGCCTGCGCCGTGCCATCGACCTCGATCCGAAGCTGGCGGCGGCGCACGCCAACCTCGGCAACGTGCTGCAAGACCTCCACCGCGTGGCGGAGGCGGAGGCCGCCTACCGCGAGGCCATCGCGCTCGATCCTGCGTACGCGGCGGCACATGCCAATCTCGGCAACGCCCTCAAGCGCCTCGGCCGCGA
Source organism: Alphaproteobacteria bacterium (assembly GCA_965207055.1). GTDB lineage: Bacteria > Pseudomonadota > Alphaproteobacteria > UBA828 > UBA828 > WTGU01. The sequence goes on from CBDBLP010000003.1 coordinate 1,669,190, forward strand.
AGACGAGGCGGTTACGAGCCTGGAGCGTGCGCTCGATCTCAAGCCGGAGAACGCGACCTACCGCGCCAATCTCGGCATGGTCCACGTGGCTCGCGGCGATGCCGCCACCGCACTCGCCTGCTTCGGCCGCGCGGCCGAACGCCGCCACGGCCCGCCGCTTTCGCCCGGCATGCTGACCCGCCGGGAGGGGGAGCGGCCCGCAATTCCCATCGCGCCCTTCAAGCTCCAGCACGATGCCGAGCAGATCCGCCGGCTTTGCCGCGACGGGCGCATCGATCCGTCGTTCGATAAGGTCGCCGACACCTACGAGGAGGTGCTCGCCGCATTGCCTCCCGATGCGCCACCGGACGAAGCGATCGCGCTCTCCGATCGGGAGTGGCGGCGCATCGCACCGGCCTACAACCGCCCCCTCCTTCTCCCCGAGGCCCCGGCCGCAGCCGAGGGCGCCGTCAACCCGGATCTGGATGCGGACGAGATCGAGCGCGCTTATCGCGAGAGTGCGCCCAACCTCGTGGTCGTCGACGACTTCCTGACCGCGGATGCGCTGGAAAGGCTGTGGCGCTTCTGCCTCGATGCGACGGTCTGGTACCAGGTAAAGCGCGGCTACCTCGGCGCCTATCTGGTGGATGGCTTCGGCACCGCGCTCGCGCTCCAGATCGCGGACGAGCTGCGCACGCGCCTCCCCGGCATCTTCGGCCGCCATCGGCTGGAGCAGCTCTGGGCCTACAAGTACGATTCCAGGCTGCAGGGAATCGCAACCCACGCCGACTTCGCAGCAGTCAACGTCAACTTCTGGATAACGCCTGATGAGGCGAACCGCGATCCGGCCTCGGGCGGGCTGGTGGTCCACAAGGCGCACGCGCCCTCGGACTGGGCCTTCCGCAGCTACAATGCCGACAGCGCCCGCATGGCGCAGTTCCTGGAGGACGCCGGCGACGAGCCGGTGACGGTACCCTATCGGCGAAACCGCGTGGTGATCTTCGATTCGGACCTCTTCCACCGGACCGATGATCTCGACTTCCGCCCCGGCTACGAGAACCGGCGCATCAACGTGACGATGCTCTTCGGCAACCGCGGCGAGCGGTAGAATTGGGCCGCGCGGGACCCAATATGGAGTGCGGAGCAGCACGCATGAGCGACGGTCACCGGGCAATCGAGGCCTGGCTCAGAGAGCGGAACATCGTCGAGGTCGAGTGCATCGTGCCCGACCTCGCCGGCGTGCCGCGCGGCAAGATCCTGCCCACGGACAAGTTCATCGAGGGGCTCGCGGGCGGCCAGCACCGGCTGCCCAAGAACGTCCTCGTTCACACGCTCACCGGCGACTTCCCGCCGCCCGGCGCCGTCTCCATTGACGTAAGCGACGGCGACTTCGTGCTGGAGCCGGACCCCGCGACGCTCACCCTGGTGCCCTGGTATGACGAGCCCACCGCGCAGGTGATCGCCGATTGCGTGCTGCGCGACGGCGGGCATTCGCCCTTCTATTCGCGCCGCGTGCTCGCCGCCCTGCTGGAGCGCTTCGCCGAGCGCGGCTGGTATCCGGTGATCGCGCCGGAGATCGAGTTCTACCTGGTGGAAAAGAACACCGATCCCGACCAGCCGCTGAAGCCGCCCATCGGCGCCTCGGGCCGGCGCGAGGCAGGCCGCCAGGAGTTCGGCATCGACGCGGTCAACGAGTTCGATCCCTTCTTCGAGGACCTCTACGACTACTGCGAGGCCCAGGAGCTCGACATCGACACGCTCAATCACGAGAGCGGGGCCGGGCAGGTGGAGATCAACTTCCGCCACGGCGAGGCGCTGCGGCTCGCCGACCAGGTGTTCATCTTCAAGCGCACAGTGCGCCAGACCGCCCAGCGCCACGGCTTCTACGCGACCTTCATGGCGAAGCCGATGCAGAGCGAGCCGGGCAGCGCCATGCACGTGCACCAGTCGGTCTATGAGGGCGCGGACCGCCGGCCGCTCTTCTCGGACGAGGCGGGCGCCGAGTCCGCAGCGTTCCGCCACTACCTCGGCGGTTTGCAGCGCTTCCTGCCGGTCTTCACGCCGCTCATGGCGCCCAACGTCAACTCCTACCGCCGGCTCCGCTTCGGCGCGAGCAAGCCCTTCAACGTCGGCTGGGGCTACGACAATCGCATCGCCGGGCTGCGCGTGCCGGACGCGCCGCCCGAGAACCGCCGGGTCGAGAACCGCCTGCCGGGTTCGGACACCAACGCCTACCTCGCCATCGCCGCCACGCTGGCCGCCGGCTATCTCGGCACGACGCAAACGCTCGAGCCCTCGCCGCCGGTGGAAGGGGAAGCGACCGGCGCGTTCGAGACTCTGCCCCTCGATCTCAGGACCGCGTTGGTACAGTTCGAGTCCTCGGACGAGGCGCGCGCCATGTTCGGCGAGAGTTTCGTCAAGGGCTTCACCGAAGTGGTGCGCGCTGAATACGATGCCTACTTGCGTGTCGTAAGCTCCTGGGAGCGCAAGTTTCTCCTGCTGGCCGTGTGATGGCCGCGCCGCGCCGTGCGGGCCGCTACGCGCAACACGACGGCGCCACGCCTACCTGGTACGAGGCGAGCGCACGGACGAGCCTCACCTGGCCTGCGATTGCCGGCGACGAGCGCGCAGATGTCTGCATCATCGGCGGCGGCTATACCGGGCTCTCCTGCGCGCTCCACCTCGCCGAGCGGGGCTATCGCGTGGCCCTGCTCGAAGCGCGGCGCATCGGCAACGGCGCCTCCGGCCGCAACGGCGGGCAGCTCGGCAGCGGGCACCGGCGCGATCAGGCCACGCTCGAGCGGGAGCTTGGCGAGGAGCGCGCGCGCCTTCTCTGGTCCCTGGCCGAGGAGGCGAAGGCGCTGGTGCGCGATCGCATCGCCCGGCACGGGATCGAATGCGACCTCAAGCCCGGCATCGCTATCGCGGCGCACAGGCCGCGCCACGCGCGCGCGCTGGCCCGCGAGGCGGACCATCTTCGCGCCCGCTACGGATACGCCGAAGTCGAGGTTCTGGATCGCGCCGCTCTCCGCGCCGAGGTCGCGTCAGAAGACTTTCACGGCGGTCTCATGGATCGCGGCGCAGGACACCTGCACCCCCTCGACTACGCACGCGGCCTCGCCCGCGCCGCAGCCGACGCGGGGGCCGATATCCGCGAGGGGACGCCCGTCACCGGGCTCGCAACGGGCGCACCCTGCACGGTCCAGGCCGGGCCGCACACGGTCACGGCGGATACGGTCGTGCTCGCCTGCAACGGCTATCTCGACGCGCTCGATCCCGGCTGCGGCACGCGCGTCATGCCGATCAACAACTTCATCCTGGCGACGGAACCCCTCGGCGCGGAGCAGGCGCAGGCGTTGATCCCTCACGATGTCGCGGTCGTCGATACCCGCTTCGTGGTGAACTACTTTCGGCTTTCACGCGACGGGCGGCTGCTCTTCGGCGGTGGGGAGACGACGAGCAGTCGGCTTCCTGCCGATCCCGGCCCGCTCGTTCGGCGCTGCATGCTGCGCATCTTCCCCCAGCTCGCCGATGTGCGCGTGGACCATGCCTGGGGCGGGACGCTCGCCATCACGCGCTCTCGAATGCCGAGCATCGGCAGGCTCCAGGGCGGGCTTTACTATGGCCAAGGCTACTCCGGCCACGGCGTGGCGCTGGCGACGCTCGGCGGCGCGCTCATCGCCGAGGCAATCTCAGGCACGCTGGAGCGCTTCGACATCTTCGCGCGGCTGCCGCAGCCGCCCTTCCCCGGCGGCCGCTTCCTGCGCTGGCCCACGCTCGCGCTCGCGCTTACCTACGGCGCGCTCCGTGACCGACTGTGAGGGACGAGAACGCTACGTAGCCTCCTGCGCCTCCCGCTCCCGGATGACCATGGCGCGCTTGTTGATCAGGCTCGCAGCGATCACGCCGATGGAGACGATCCCGACCAGCACCGTGGAGACCGCGTTGATCTCCGGCGTCACGCCCAGGCGCACCTGGGAATAGATCTTCATCGGCAGCGTCGTCGAGCCGGGGCCGCTGGTGAAGGACGCGATCACCAGGTCGTCGAGCGAGAGCGTGAAGGCCAGCAGCCAGCCGGCGACCAACGCCGGGCTGATGATCGGCAGCGTGACCGCGAAGAAGGTCTTGACCGGCGGCGCGCCCAGGTCCATCGCCGCTTCTTCCAGCGAGCGGTCCATGGTGAGCAGGCGGGACTGCACCACCACCGCCACGTAGGCCATGGAGAAGGTGATGTGGGCGATCGTCACGGTCCAGTAGCCGCGTGCCCAGGAGAGTGCCACGAAGAGCAGCAGCATCGAGAGGCCGGTGATGACCTCGGGCATGACCAGCGGCGCGTAAACCATGCCGGAGAAGAGCGTGCGGCCGTGGAAGCGCCCGAGCCGGGCCAGCGCGAGCCCCGCGAGGGTGCCGAGCACCAGCGCCACGGTTGACGAGACGACGGCGACCTTCAGCGTCATCCAAGCCGCGTCGAGCAGCAGCTCGTTCTCCACCATCGCGGCGTACCACTTGGTGGAGAACCCGGCCCAGACCGTCACCAGCTTGGATTCGTTGAAGGAAAAGATGATGAGCAGAAGGATCGGGATGTAGAGGAAGGCGAAGCCCAGGGTGAGCGCCGCCAGATTGATCCCGCTGAGCCCCCGGCGCATCAGGCCTCTGCCTCGCGCTGGCGCTGCTGGTGGCGCTGGAACAGCACGATGGGCACGATCAGCACCAGCAGCAGGATCACCGCCACCGCCGACGCCACCGGCCAGTCGCGGTTTCTGAAGAACTCGGTCCAGAGGATGCGCCCGATCATCAGCGTGCCGGAGCCGCCGAGCAGGTCGGGGATTACGAACTCGCCCACCGCCGGTATGAAGACCAGGAAGCAGCCGGCGACGATGCCGGGCCGGGCCAGCGGCACGGTGATCTTCCAGAAGGCGCCGGCCGGACGGCAGCCGAGGTCGGCCGCAGCCTCCAGCAGCGAGCGGTCCATCCGCACCAGGTTGGCGTAGAGCGGCAGGACCATGAAGGGCAGGTACGAGTAGACGATGCCGATGTAGACCGCGATGTCGGTGTTGAGGATGATCAGCGGCCTGTCGATCACCCCGATCCAGCGCAGCACCCCGTTGAGCATCCCCTCGTTCTTGAGGATGCCGATCCAGGCGTAGACCCGGATCAGGAACGAGGTCCAGAAGGGCAGGATCACCAGCATCACCAGGCTCGCCTGCCAGGCGCGGGGCGCGCGGGCCATGGCGTAGGCGATGGGGAAGCCTACCACCAGCGCGATCCCGGTCGAAATCGCCGCGATCTTGAGGCTGTTGGCGTAGGCCCGGATGTAGAGGCTGTCCTCGATCAGGAGCCGGTAGTTGTCGCCGACGGCGAAGAGCTCGAAGGAGCCGCCCTCGGGCCAGGCGAAGAGGGGCGTGTAGGGAGGGATGGCAAGCTGGACCTCGGCCACGCTGATCTTGAGCACGATCGCGAAGGGGACGAGGAAGAAGAAGAGCAGCCAGAGATAGGGGCTCGCGATCACCGAGCCGCGCCCGAGCAGCCCCCGGCGCGCGCGCACGGGCCCGCGTTCCTCGCGCCTGGCGCTCATGAGCGGAGCAGGATGCTCGCCTCGACCGGCCAGGAGAGATGTACGCGCGCGCCCCGGCCGATGGCCGCGCCGCCGTAATGGTGGCGGTTGGTCTGGGTCGAGACCACCATCTTGCCGCTGTCGAGGCGCACCCGGTAGGTGGAGACGCTGCCCAGATAGGCGATCTCCGTCACCTGCCCCGCCACCGCGTTCACGGTGCCGGGCGGCAGCGCTTGAGGGGCGATCTCGATCTTCTCGGGCCGCACCGCCAGCAGCACGGTGTCGCCGGCGGCGGGGCCGTCCGCCCGTGCCGGGGCCGCGAGCCCCGCAGGCGCGTCGACTTGATCGACCGCAATGCCGCCGCCGTTCACGATCCTGGCGTGCCCCTCGAAGATATTCACGTCGCCGATGAACTCGGCCACGTAGCGCGAGCGCGGCGCCTCGTATATCGCGGACGGGGTGTCGACCTGGGCGATGCGGCCCTCCTCCATCACGGCGATGCGGTCGGCGACGGTCATCGCCTCGTCCTGATCGTGGGTCACGATCACGAAGGTGATGCCGACCCGCTGTTGAATCTCCATCAGCTCGAACTGGGTCTGCTCGCGGAGCTTCTTGTCGAGCGCGGCCAGCGGCTCGTCGAGCAGCAGCAGCTTGGGCCGCTTGACCAGGCTGCGGGCGAGCGCCACGCGCTGGCGCTGACCGCCGGAGAGCTGATGCGGCCTGCGCCGCGCGAGAGGCGAAAGCTCCACCAGAGCCAGTGCGTCGGCCACACGCGTCGCGATCTCGGCCCGCGGCACCCGGTCCTGGCGCAGGCCGAAGGCGACGTTGCCGGCAGCGCTCATGTGAGGAAAGAGCGCGTAGGACTGGAACATCATGTTGACCGGCCGCCGGTAGGGCGGCAGCGCCGCGAGGTCCACGCCGTCAAGCAGCAGCGCGCCGGCGCTCGGGGTCTCGAAGCCCGCAAGCATGCGGAGCAGCGTGGTCTTGCCGCAGCCCGACGGGCCGAGCAGGGCGAAGAACTCGCCTCGCGCAATGTCGAGCGAGACGTTATCGACGGCGGTGACGGCGCCGAAGCTCTTGCTGACGCCTTCGATGCGAAGGAAGGCAGCCTCGCCGCCGGGGGCAGGCGGAGCCTCTCCCCCGGCGTGCTCAGGCGGCTGGGTCACGAGCGCCGCGCCCGCGCGCGCCCGTGCGGTGGGTGCGTCGTGCCTATTCCGCGCCCTTGATGCGGGTCCACATCCGCGTGATGAAGCGCTGCACCTTTTGCGGATAGGGGTTGGTCACGTAGAGCCCTTTCCGCGCCTCCTCCGTCGGGTAAATGCCGGGGTCCTCGGTGATCTCCGCATCGAGCAGCGGCGTCGAGGCGGCATTGCCGTTGGCGTAGTAGACGTAGTTGGACGCCTTGGCGATCACCTCGGGCCGCATGATGTAGTCGAGGAACTTGTGCGCGTTGCCGGGATGCGGCGCGTCCGCCGGGATCGCCATCATGTCGAACCATGACAGCGCGCCCTCGTCCGGGATCACGTAGGCGATCTCGACGTTGTTCTCGGCCTCCCAGGCGCGGTCGCGGGCCTGCAGCATGTCGCCCGACCAGCCCATGGTGAGGCAGATGTCGCCGTTGGCGAGATCGTTGATCTGGGCCGAGTTGTGGAAGCGGCGGAGGTGCGGCCGGATCGCCAGCAGCACCGGCTCGACCTTGGCGATCACGTCGGTGTCGTGGCTATTGGGATCCTCGCCGATGTAGTTGAGCACGGCCGGGACCACCTCGTCCGGCTCGTCCATCATGTAGACCCCGCAATCGGCAAACTTCGAGACCACGTCGGGGTCGAAGAGCATGCCCCAGGAGCCGGTGGGCGCGTCCGTATCGCGCTCGGCGATCTTGTCGATGTTGTAGCCGAAGCCCGTGGTGCCCCACATGTAATTGATGGCGTACTGGTTGCCCGGGTCCCACTGACCCACGACCGCCATGATGGTCTCGTCCATGTTGCCGATGTTGGCGAGCTGGTTCTTGTCGAGCTGCTGGAAGATGCCCGCCTGGATCTGGCGCGCGAGGAAGGTTCCGCTCGGCACCACCACGTCGTAGCCGGTGCTTCCGGTGAGCAGCTTGGTCTCGAGGATGTTGTTGGAATCGAAGACGTCGTAGACGACCTTGATCCCGGTCTCGGCCTCGAACTCGGTCAGGATCTCCTCGTCGATGTAGTCCGACCAGTTGTAGACGTTGACGACGGCCTCCTCCTCGGCGAAGGCGGTGGTCGCAGCCAGAAGCGCCGCAGCGGCGGCGCCGGCGGTCAGCGGCAGCTTGATCATGGGATTCGTCCTCTCTTGCCCGGCCTCGTCTGGCGGGCCGTTGTGGCGGTCGGGCGATTCAGGACCTTCGCGCCGCCCCTGTCAACGCGTCTCGCTATGTCGCGTCCGCGAGATGCCCTATCGCGCGAAGGTGATGCTGGCCTCGCCCAGCCCCTCGATGGCGACGCGGACCCTATCGCCGGGCTCGACCCACTTGGTCTCGACCACGCTGCCGGTCAGCACCACGTCGCCGGCTGCAAGCGGCCGCCCGCTCTGGGCGGCGTGGTTCGCGAGCCAGGTCAGAGCCTCGAAGGGATGCCCCATCACGTCGGCTCCGGTGCCGGTGCCCACTTGCACACCGTTGATCGCCATCTCGCCCCCGGCCGCCGCAAGGTCGACCTCGCGCCACGCGGTCACAGGCGGGCCGAGCACGGCGCCGGCACTGAAGAAGTCGTCGGCGATCAGCGTCGGCGTATCGAGGGCCCGGAAGTCGTCGTAGCGGTCGTCCACGATCTCGATCGCCGCCATGCAGGCCTCCACCGCGTCGGCGACGGCGGCAGGGTCGAAGGGCGCTTCAGCGGCCGGCAGCGGTTGTCCGAGCCGCACCGCGATCTCGCACTCGACGCCCGGCCGCCAATGGTCGGCATACTTCACCGTCGCGGGCGCGCTCAGGGTCCGGCGCTCGTAGAGCGCGCCGGCGCAGGGATGCGCGATCTCCAGATAGCGCTGCATCACCGGCGTGGTGCAGCCGATCTTGCGGCCGCAGACGGCGCCGTGCGTGTCTGCGAGCCACTCGTTGAGCGCGGCCTGAACTGCGTACGCTTCGTCGAGGGAGGCCGGCCGACAGTCCCCGGGCAGCACGGCGATGCGCTGCCGGCGATGCCGCGCGGCAACGTAGAGTGCGACTGCCTGGTTGATGGCGAGCGGTGTCATGCGGGCATCACCCCGTCCTCATGCGGCGTCGACCCGGCGGTTCAGCGCCGCGACCGCCGGCTGGACCTCCTCGATCAGCCGGCGCGTCTGGTCGAGGATGTCGTCGTCATCGCCGCCGATCGGCCACAGCACGAACTTCGACGCGCCGGCCGCGACGAAGGCCTCGATCCGCTGCATGATGTCGGCCGCATCGCCCGCGACGATGCCGCCCTCCGGATCGCGCTGGAAGCGCACCGCATAGGTCTCGGCCATCCGCTGCATCAGGGGCTCGTCCCAGCTGCCGAAGCGGAAGTGGAAGCTCGCGCCATAGTGGTCGGCATCGATACGCCGCCCGGTCTCCTTGAGCGCCTCCTTGATCCCGGCAATCGCGGGCGCCACCTGCGCTGGCGTCTCGAGCCCGGCCACCCAGCCGGTGCCGATGCGCGCCGTGCGCCGGATCGCCGGCTTGCTGGAGCCGCCGAGCCAGAGCGGCAGGGCCGCCTGCACCGGCTTGGGCTCGATCCTCGCGCCCGAGTAGCGATAGAACTCGCCATCGAAATCGACCGAGTCCTCCGTCCAGAGCCGGGCGATCAGCTCCAGCGCCTCGTCGGTGCGCCGGCCGCGGCCCTTGGTGTCAGTGCCGGTCGCCGCCCAGTCCGGCGCGCGGATCGCACCGATGCCGAAGGCCGGCAGCAGGCGCCCCTCGCTCAGCACGTCGATGGTGGCGCACTGCTTGGCGAGCAGCAGCGGGTCGCGCAGCCCGACGGACGCGACATTCATGCCGAACTTGGTTCGCCTGGTCCGGCCGGCAAGCGCCGCCATCACGCTCATCACCTCGAGGAAGGGTTCCTCCGAGACGAGGCGATCGGTCTGCCACAGCGAGTCGACCCCGCCTTCCTCGCAGAGATCGACCCAGCGCCAGAAGGCGGCGGCGCCCGAGAAGGGGAACGCATTGAGCCCAAGTCCGACCGCGATCGACAGCGTTGCCTCCCCTCGCAAGTGCCCGCGCGCTCCGCCCTAGCCGGCGGAGCCGAGCCATTTCTACGCGCAGCCTCGGGCAGCGTCCAGGCGAGCATGGGCCGCCACACGCACGCTGCCGGGGGCGCCGGGGCGGAAACGGACGTGAGATAAAGTGAGATTTTCTGAGACAAAGTGAATTTCCGCCGCGCAAAGGGCAGCCACTTGAGTGGTGAACATCGTGCCCTGTGGTCTGCCGGGCCGGGTCCGCGTTCGCACGCCATGGCGCAACGTTGGACCAGGTGCCGCACGCCGTGCATCGCACCATGGTATTGGGAAGTCGATGTCAGGGGACGATAAGGGTACGATGATCTAACATTCATATAACGTTCACAGTGTGATAGATGTATTTCCTTGCAGACGAGAATGCGCTATCATGTGTGATAGATCGCTTCCTGTTGGTACCTATTTGGTACTCGATATCCGGAAGAAGGGAATTTGCCTTGCCGAGAATCACCAAGAGAGCCGTCGACGCACTCGTTCCCGCAGAGCGAGAGCGCATCGTCTGGGACGACGCCATTACCGGCTTCGGGGTCCGCGTCCATCCCACCGGGCGAAAGGTCTACATCGTCAAGTACCGGCACGAGGGACGATCCGTCAAAGTCACCATCGGAGCCCACGGTCCCGTCACTCCTGCCGCCGCGCGGGCGAGAGCCGCAGAAATCGTCACCCTCGCGAAGACCGGCCACGATCTCGAAGGAAAGATCCCCCGCGGAAAGAAAGGCGCTACCGTGGCCGACCTCGCCAAGCGCTTCATGGATGAGTACGCACCTGCCCATCTGAAGCCTGGCACCGCGCGGCTCTACCGCAAGATCATCGACAACCGCATCCTTCCCCGGCTCGGCAAGCGCCGCGTCGGCGATATCGGCAAGAACGACGTCGCTGCTCTTCACCACGAGATGCGCGACGTCCCCGGTCATGCCAACCGGACGCTGAGCGTGCTCTCGCGCATGCTGACGCTGGCCGAGGTCTGGGAGATGCGCCCCGAGGGCGTCAATCCGTGCAGGCACGTCAAGAAGTACCCCGAGCACAGGCGCGAGCGGTTTCTGTCCGATGACGAGTACAGCCGCCTCGGCGCTGCGCTGCGTGACGCGGAGAGGGAGGGCTTCGCCTCGCCGGTGGCGATAGCCGCCATTCGGCTGCTGATGCTGACCGGGTGTCGGAGCGGCGAAATCATGAGCCTGCGTTGGGAGTACGTCGATGTGGACAAGGGCGAACTCAGGTTGCCGCAATCGAAGACTGGCTCCAAGGTGGTGCATCTGGGGGAGCCGGCGATAGCGGTGCTGCGAGGCATCCCGCGCAAGGAGGGCAATCCTTGGGTGTTGCCCGGCGTCAGGCGAAGCGAGCACATTGCCTACTTGCACGACTCATGGCGCCGTATTCTTGATCGCGCCGGGATCGAGAATCTTCGCATTCACGACTTGCGACACAGCTTTGCAAGTGGCGGGCTGCTGGTCGGGGAAGGGCTTCCGATGATCGGAAAGCTCCTTGGCCATAACAGGGTGACGACCACGTCTCGCTATGCGCACTTGGCCGACGACCCCGTGAAGGCGGCCGCCAACCGCATCGCGAGCAGGATAGCCGAGATCGCGGGATAGATTCACACAAAATGCCGAAGGATCACCACTGGTCTGCAGGCAAGGTGCGCTGCTCTTCGATATCCCCAATCCCGGAAAGTTTAGGGGACCATATCGATAACTTGACGCCACCCCGCTGAGGCGGCGGCGGGCAGCGCGTTGACCGCCCTCTCCAGCATGCTGTAGAACGAAATCGGGCTGGTAGTCGGTTCGAGCCCTCAATTCGGTGGCGGTCGCCACGTCTGTTCCCCGACAGGTGTTCGATCATGTTGCAACGTACGCACGTAGTCGATGGCGACCTTCGCCACGAACGAGTTTGCCATGACTGCATCACCAGTGCGCATTTCCGGCAGCGGTTCCTCCCCTATGGCCAGCAGTGTGACGCCCCCGCGGCCCGTCCCGGTCGGCTGACCGCGAGGATGATCGCACGACCGCGTAGCGGGCTTTCGACGAGGCGAGGCAGCTGATCGACGAGTGCGGCTTCGGATTCCAGGCCACTGGAGTTGCCCGCCTACCCTGTCCTCGGCGGGCAGTTGGGGCGCTTCACGCTTCCTGTGTTGGGCGCCCCGGGCGGGGTGCCCGGCTATATCCTGGACACCCCGCCTCTTATGGCTGGTTGGGCGTATAAGCCCCCGAACTTCTCTCCGATGTGGACCGAACATGTTTGTGCCCCCCCTTCGCTTGACGAGAGATGAGCCTTGGGAGACGGGAGAGCGCATCGCGGCGCTCAAGGCGGCCATCGCGCGGTCGCCGCTGGACGGACCGGTAATTGACAAGACCAGCAGACGCAGCGGTGCGAGTGCCGCCGAAGCCGCAGCGTGACCGCGAGGGAAGCGCTTGCACCAGTGCCGATGGAGCGCGTCGGCAACGGCGACCCCTCGATCGATCGCCGGCCTGCCCCGTCCACGCGGCCGACGCGCGAGAAGACCTACGAGTACGAGCTTGAGCTCAAGCTGGGGTTGTAGCGGTAAAGCGGCCTGAGTGCTCAGTTTCGTCTCGCGCCCCCGCTGCCGGTGCCTGCATCAAGGGCGTACGCGGCAGCTGTCAGAAGGCTGCGTTGATGCCCACCAGAAAGATGTCCGAACTGGCAGCGGCCTCGCTGATGGTACGGTTGGATATCACCTCGCCCCGGTCGTCTCTGATGCTGCCGCCGCTGATGAAGTTGAGGGGAACGAAGGCGTCGACATGAATGTACTCGGTAAACAGCTTCACGCTGGGCTCCGCGAACCACGCGGCACCGAGAACGATCTGGTCCTGCCGCTCCCACGGAGCACCATCGGGACCGGCCTCGAAGCGGCTGAACTCCGCCGACATGTCGAGCGGGCCGTAGCCGAGGTCGAACCGGTACTTCATTCCGACGTCGAAGCTCGTCACGTCGCTGGCCGGGAACTGCGGCATGGCGGGGTTGAACGTCCCCGGCCATTCGTCGAGGGTCCTGGCGAACTCCCCCTTGAGCGTGAACGCGCCTGCGACAAGCCTGCCGTAAATGTCGAATGCGGGGTTGTTGTCCCGGCACGGGAGGAAATGCTGGACTGGGAAGTCCTGGCAATAGGCCGAGCCGTGCAGGTGCGAGCCGCCCAGAAGAAGCGTGTCGCCCGAGCCCAGGCCGATCTCGTAGCTCGCATCAACGGCCAGATTGTTCAGCTTGCTCGGGACGCCGGTCCCCCCGACCGGCGTGTTCGCGGCGCGGAACTGCGCTCCTCCCTGAACGCCCATGACGGAGAGGTTCAAGCCGTCTCTCGCGTAGCTCAGTGTCGCTCCGTTGGCCAGCGCGCCGAAGGCGTGCCAGACGGACGAAGCGGTGAAGGGATTGACGGTGTCAGTCAGGCCGAAGGGCACCGGCATCTTGCCGAGGCCGAAATATACGGGGAGGCGGTCGAGATTGCCCACCAGGATGTAGGCGTGCCGCATCTGAAGCTGATTGCGCTCAAGGGAGGTGTTTGTGCCCGAGCCGAAGCTCTGCTCGGGATCGTAGAGAATCTGGGCGTGCCCCGTGATCCAGTCGCCAAGCGGAGCCGTGAATCCGAGCTGTGCCGAATGGATCGCCGCCTCTGAAACCTCGTCGCTCACCTGGTTCCTCGCGGTCGGATGGCGCATCAGATAGCCGAACTTGTCGGCCCTGTTGCTGGTCTGGTAGTCGGCGATCCCGGTGACCGCGCCATGCACGCTCACGCCGTCCGGGTCGAGGGTTCCATCTCGTCTGAGCTCCAGGATCAGGCGCGGCTTGCGGTTGATGTTGGAGGTCGGGTCGAGAAGTTCATACCCGATACGTGAGTTGATGCGCACGAACGATGCAGAGGCTCGATCACCACGGGGAGGAGAAACAGTATCGACCTCAGCGTGTTCGGACCGCTCAGCCTTAAGTACCTCGACTTCCTGTCTGAGCTGCCGGTTCTCCTCCTCGATCCTGTCGAGACGTTCGATCAGGTTGTCGAGCACATCGGCGTGAGCGGGGGCCACAATCAGAAGAGCTGCCGCAACAAGGCCCGGCGGGATGGCCCGTCTCTTCGCGCGGCGAGCGCCCGTCGCGTGCCTGGAGCGCGCTACCTGTCGTCTTTCGTAAGGACGCGCCCAACTCATGTTTGGGCCAGCCTCCCGCCACGAGTGAAACAGGCTCTCTGTGCGAGCCGCGTGGGGAAATCGCCCCGCAACGGCTAAGGCTTTCGCGGAGAAAGTCTTCGCAGACCCGCCACTTTGGCGGAAGCATACCAACAACCGTTTGGAACGCCAAGGATCAGAAGCCAGGATCAGAAGCCTGACAGGATAAGAAGCCGGACTAGAGGCCGGCCCTGTCTACCTGAGCATGCCGTGGAAACGGAGAAACGATCATGGCGGCGAGGAGGTCGGGTGCGCATCGAGCTTCGGAGTGTCAGGCCGAACGTCTGGTAGCGCGTCGACGCACCGCTCTCGTCAATACTGGCGGTGATCCACGATGTCATCCAGATCGCTGGACGGCTTCCTGCCTACACGAGTGCAGGATCGGCGAGCGGATCCAGGGCATGCCGGATTCCGGCTGGAACTTGTTTGAGTGAAGGGTCCACAAGGACTCGTCGATCCGAGTCTCATTCTTGTTTGTCGCGCCGCACCGCGGTGACCTGTCGCGACACCGGCCGAGCGTTTGTCCCGCTTCCAACATCGCCGAGCGATCGATTCCGCTGACGGCAGAGAGATCCCCTCATCCAGCCGCCCGTTCATGTTCCCGCCGCGCTCCGGAGCCGTGCGAAATCGCCCGCTTCCTAGCGCTCGACCGAGCGGGGCTGACCGTACCTGCGAGCTTTAAGAGAACGCCGCCCATGCAAGAGCGCCGCAGCGCTCATGCCTCCATTTACAAAATCAGGACAAGAGTCTAACTGTGCCCCCAAGCTGGGTCGCGGGTCAGTTGCCCGGCGGAACGATGAAAGCCGATTGGGAGCACTCAGCACATGCCTACCAGCCTGACGATCAACGGCCAGACACACGAGGTCGACGTCCCTGAAGGGACGCCCCTGCTCTGGGTTATCCGAGACGAACTGAAGCTCACAGGCACCAAGTACGGGTGCGGCGTCTCGTCCTGCGGGGCGTGCACCGTCCATGTCGACGGACAACCGGCGCGCTCCTGCCAGACCTTCATCGAAGATGTCGAGGGTACGGAGATCACCACGATCGAAGGTGTCGCGTCGGATGTCGAACAGGCTGTCCAGCGGGCCTGGAACGAGCTGAATGTGGTCCAATGCGGCTATTGCCAGTCAGGCCAGATCATGTCGGCCATCGGCCTCTTGTCCGAGAACCCGACCCCAACGGTCGATGAGATTGAAGGCTACATGTGGGGCAACGCATGCCGCTGCGCCACCTACCAACGCGTTCGCGCCGCTGTCCAGCGCGCATCCGAGATCCTGGAGGCCTGATCGATGACAATGCAGTTCACACGACGCAGCTTTCTGAAATCGGCATCGGCTCTTGCGGGAGCAGGGCTGGTCGTCGGCTTTGGCACGGGCGGGACTCTTGCCGCCCCGGACGGGAGCGGCGAATTCACACCCTTCGTGCGTATCGCTGCCGATGGCACCGTCACCGCGCTCATCAAGCACTTCGAGTGCGGGCAGGGAACCGCCACCGGTCTGGCGACGCTGATCGCTGAAGAGCTGAGCCTGGCGCTCGGCCGGGTCGAGGTCGAATTCGCTCCGGCGGACGCCCGGAGTTATGGAAACCTCTTGTTCGGCGGCATTCAGGGCACCGGCGGATCGACCGCCATGGCCAACTCCTACATGCAGTACCGTACCGCCGGTGCTGCGGCCCGGGAGATGCTGGTCGGCGCGGCCGCAGAGGCCTGGGGTGTCGACCCGGTCAGCGTGACCCTTGTCGACGGGCAGCTCAGCGCAGGCGCGAACAGCGCGCCGATGGGGGATTTCGTCGCAGCAGCCTCGGCGCGTGACGTTCCGGCCTCACCCCGCCTGAAGGATCCGTCGGAGTTCAGGGTTATCGGAAACCCGGATACGAGACGGCGCGACAGCGGACCGAAGACCGACGGGACCGCGCAATATGCGATGGACTTGCACTTGGACGGTCAGATCGTGGCGGTGATGCTGCGCTCGTCACGCTTTGGCGGCACGCTGGCATCCTTTGACGACAGCGCGGCGCGTGACGTGCCCGGGTTCATCCGTGCCGCCGCCTTGCCGACTGGTGCCGGCGTGGTGGTGTATGCGCAGAACACCTGGGCAGCCTTTCAATCCCGCGATGCGCTGAGCGCCGAGTGGGACTTCTCGCAGGCCGACAATCGCAGCTCCGATCAGATCAAGGCGGACCTTCTGGCCGCGGTTGACGGCGACGCGGAGTTCGATGCAAAAGGCACGCTGGCCGAGACGGTGAAGGCACTGGGCGCGGCGGCGCAGGTGATTGAGCGGGATTTCTTTTTCCCCTTTCTCGCGCACGCCCCCATGGAGACCCTCACCTGCACCATCGCGCCGACCGAGACCGGTGTGATGCTCTATGACGGCTGCCAGATGCCGACAGCCGCTCAGATGGCATTGGCGGCGGTGCTTCAGATCCCGCAGGAAAATGTCGAAGTGACGACGCTCTATGCCGGAGGCACATTCGGGCGACGCTCGACCCAGACCGCCGACTACCATGTCGAAGCGGCTCTGGCATTCGCCCTCAACGGCGGGCAGCAGCCCGTCAAGCTCGTTTGGTCGCGCGAGGATGACATCGCGGGCGGCTACTACCGCCCGGCTGTGGCCCACAAGGTGCGTGTCGGTCTCGACGAAAACGGCCGTATCGTTGGCTGGGATCACCGCGTCGCCGGCAAACCGATCTTCAAGGGCGGCGCCTGGGACGCGTTCCTGGTTCAGAACGGGGTCGACAGCAGCTCTGTCGAAGGGGTGCGCGACACGCTCTACGACATTCCGGCGCAATATATCGGCCTGACCGATGACACATCTCCGATCACCGTGAATTGGTGGCGCTCGGTGGGGCACAGCCACACGGCTTATGTCATGGAAACCATGATGGACCTGGCTGCGGCTGCGGCCGGCCGGGACCCGGTCGAGTATCGGATGTCCTACTTGAGCGGCGGCACACCCGACCAGGTCCGCATTGCCGGGGTTCTGCGTCTTGCTGCCGACCGGGCCGACTGGAACGGCCCGCTTGCCGATGGACACAGCCGAGGCGTAGCGGCCCACAAATCCTTCGGCACCTTTGTCGCCGAGGTGGTGGAGATCTCCGGCGATGCCGACAGCGGCATCGTCATCGAGAGAGTGACCTGTGCCGTCGATTGCGGCATCCCGGTCAACCCCGACGTCATCGCGGCCCAGATGGAGAGTGGGATCGGCTACGGGATCGGCCATGTGATGCGCAACGAGATCACGTTCACCGATGGCGAAGTGGATCAGTTCAACTTCCCCGACTATGAGCCGCTTCGGATCGGCGACATCCGGGCCATCGAGACCCATATCGTGCCCTCGTCGGAGCCTCCGACCGGTGTCGGTGAGCCCAGTACGCCGCCGTCGGGAGCTGCACTGGCCAACGCAATCGCCGTTGCCGGTCCGCGCGTTACACATCTGCCGATGGCGACAAACGGAGTTAGCTTCTCCTGATACCAGTCTGGGCTGGCGCGCACGGCGCGCGCCAGCCCTCCATCCGGCTACAACCGGACCTCACTGGAACGGCGTGATCTCAAGCGCAGTCTCCGGGGCCGTCATCGTGGCTGCAACGGTTCAGGCGGCGTTGCGCCTCTGCGGCATCGGCAGGATCGTCCGGGTCCATCGGAACTCGGTCGAGGCGCCGGCGTGTCTCAAGCGCGGACGCGACGGGGCACGACCCGGCTTTACTTGCCGGTGGTCAACACGCGCCTCAGCGCGGGGGCCTGCGTCATCAAGTCCTCGAGCGTGTGCCGGTCCAGGACCTCGAGGAACGCCTGCAAGCCCAACTCCAGCACGCGCGTCATCTCGCAGAAACCTGCGATCGGGCAGCTGCACCGCTCTCTGTCTGCGAAGCACTCGGCCAGCTCGAAGTCGGGCTCGAACTCGCGATAAACGGCGCCGAGGCTGATCCCGCTCGCCGGTCTCGCCAGTTCCAGACCGCCGCCCTCGCCTCTGATCGTCGTGACCAGACCGCTTCGGTCCAGATGATGGATCACTTTGGTGAGGTGGCTCTCCGAGACGCCGTAGGCGCCGGCGATCTCGCGGGTGGTACAGCGCCGGTGGCCGTTGAGAGCCAGATACATGAGAACCCGCAACGCGTAGTCGCTGTATCGCGTCAGCTGCACGCGCCCCACCTCATCGCCGCGGTGGCGACGTCTGCGGAACGGCGGCGGGGAACCCTTCGCGTGCTCTGCGGCCGTGCCGCTGCATCCCCGGCCGAGTTGTGTCCATGGTCGCCACCGCGCGCTATTCGGCCGTGCTCTCGACCGGCGCCTCGATGCGCGCCCGGATGTCGCTCAGGAGTCCGCCGATGCCCTTGCGGTTGATGACCGAGCCGAACTCGACCCGATGCGTGTGCAGCATGCTGATGCCTTCGACATGGAGGTCGATGACCCTGGGCGTCCCGTCCTTCCAGCGGACCCGGAAATCGAGCCCGACCGGGTCGGCGCCGGAGGGCCGGACGACCTGCGCGCGCACGATGGTATCGCCGCTCTCGTCGGCGATGGCCGAGCGCACCGTGAACCGCTCGCCACCGTAGGAATAGGAATCGAAGCGCAGCGCGTAAACGCGTGCGAGGAAGTCGAGAAGGATCGATGTGAACTCCGCCCGCTCCTCCTTCGTTGCCGACTTCCAGTGGCGCCCGAGCACGAAGCGGGCGACGAGCGGAACATCGAAGCCCCTGGCCATCACCTCGCGGAACGCGGCCTCGCGCTCCGCGAAGGTGCCCCTGGCCATGTCGCCCAGGATAGCCATGACGTCGTCACCGAGATCCCGGACATACACGATCGCGGGATCGTCGGACGCGGCCACCCGCTGTCCCGCGGTCAAGACTGTGAGAGCAGCGGCGAAGCCTGAGGCCAGGAAGGTGCGCCGGCACAGTCGGTGGACGCTCTTCGGGGCGAGTGCTCTGGACATCACGACCGTCCAATCCTATCCATTGATTCTACTGCGGAGAGGCGGAGGCCCAAAGCAGGCATTCCGCCAGCCCGCGCCGCGACTGCCGGTGTCGCGCACTTCTCCTCGGAAACAACGACGCTGGAGCGGAGAACCCACCAACGGTCAGTCGAATTCGAGCCGCCCCTGCACCGGCGTGCGGAGCGGCGTCACCGGCTCCACGCTGCGCACGGGCGCGAAGCGCGCACGAATGGCCTCGTCCAGGTTGTCCGGCCCGGCGTCGGCCTCGACCGCCTGGCGCAATATGACCCGCACTTCTTCCTCCATCGAGCAGCCGTGCGCGACCGCCCGCAGCCTCAGCCGCGCCTCCACCTCGTCGTCGAGATTGTGGATCGTGATGTTCGCCACCGACCTGCCTCCGCGAATCTCGAACGGACCCTATGTGGCGGCTCGAGCGCAATCAAGATCGCTCACCCCTCGCTCAATTGGCGTCCCGATGCTCGCCGAAACTGCGGAGGCCTCTGCCTCACATGTACAGGATGCGCACGACAATCGCTGCGACGGTGGTCGGCCCGGCAGCGTGGACCGGTCTGCGCATCGCCATTCTCCCGGAGGGAGAGCGGCCGTCCGCCGCCAGAACGAGGGTGATGGCGCGGCGGAAGACCGCGGCAGGTTCGGTGAGGACCGACGGAAGGGATCGCGTTATCCTTGCCCGGCCTTCCATGTACGGGTCTTCCGGTGTTGCCGCCGCACTCATAGTTGCCGGGGCACATCCCGGCCCAGGCAGCGAAGTTTTCCTTGGAGGCTTGCATTTGTTGTCAGTCGAGTGCGGCCACTCGTACCATTTCAGCGATTTGAATCGATCTTGGGGGTGGGAGCCATGAGGTACTCGGTGCTGGCGTCGTCTCTGGTGCTGGTATTGGCCGGCTGCATCCATGGGGAAGATGACTCCCGGCCCCCCTCGACTTCCCCCGAGTCCTCGTCCGAAGAACAACTTCGACGTGAGTATGCTGCGCACCCCGAGTTCGGGAATCAGTACGGATTGGGCCAAGTCAAGGCACAGTATGCCTACGCACGCGGCGCCACCGGCGATGGGATTACGCTCGGCATCGTCGACAGCGGGGTGGATCCCAGCCATCCCAAGTTCGGAGGGAGGCTCGAAGTCAGTAATGTCGAGGGCTACGAGCCCGACTTCAGCACCTGCGACAACCCGGCTATCGATGGATCCTGTCTCAGCATCCTCGGGCACGGAACGTTCGTGGCCGGTATCATGGCCGCAAGCCGGGGCGCGCATCCCGACGGCAGCGCCGGAGACCCGGCGTCCTCGGGGAGCGCGCCCGCCATCCACGGTGTCGCCTTCGATGCCGAGGTAATCTCGGTGGGCTTCCCCAGCTTGGACGAGGTCATTGAGGACATCCTTTCCGAGGACCCCACGCCCGAGCAGATTCAGGAGCTTCCCGAGCTGATCCGGGACATCGAGTCCACCCTTGAGCGACAGTTTGCATCCGCCTTCGGGCGGCTGAACGGCCGGGCGACAGCGGTCAATGCCAGCTTCGGCCTTCCCGGCAACATCGAGGAATTCGGTGCGGAGGAATTGCGCAGCCGCTTTCCCAATGTCATTGAGGCGATCGCTCAAGAGGGCACCTCGGCCGGTGAGCGCACCGTCTACGTGTGGGCAGCGGGGAACGCTCGCGGCGAAATCAACCTGGACGACACAGTCGAGTCCGGAAGTTCGGTCGAGATCGTGGCCGGGCTTCCGGTTCGCGTCCCGGAACTGCGCGGTCATTCGCTCGCCGTGGTGGCGACGGATGGGCAAGGCACGATTGCGGAGTTCTCCAATCGCTGCGGGATCGCGAAGGACTTCTGCCTCGCCGCGCCGGGCGTGAACATCACAGGGCCGGTGCCCGGCTTCTACTGTCCGGCCGGCACGACGGAGTGCTACCTCACGTTCGAAGAGGCCGGAACATCTTCCGCCGCGCCCTTCGTGACGGGCGGGATTGGTCTGCTTGCCGAGCAGTTCCGCAACCAGCTCGGCAACGACGAGATCGTCGAGCGTCTTCTTGCGACCGCCGACAAGGCGGGCATGTATGCGGATTCCGACATTTACGGCCAGGGCTTCCTCGATCTGGACGCAGCGACCCGGCCGGTAGGCGAGACGCGGATGCTGACCGGCCAGGCGCTCTCCGGCCCCTCGGCACCGAGCGTCGGCAGCGCGGTCCACCTGGGTGCGGCCTTCGGCGATGCGCTGGCGCAGGGGCTGGCGCAGAGCGAGATCGCGAGCTTCGACGAGCTCGATGCGCCGTTCTTCAGTCCGCTTGGCGATCATCTTCGGCCCAGCATCCTTGGCAGGCTTGGGCTTGAGGAACGCCTCAGGGCCTTGGGGCGCGATCCTCGCGGTACGCCATGGCACCTCGACGGCATCGAGATTCGGGCGCGCTTCGATGCGGTCTCGACCTCGCGTGGAGCCGGCGAGACCGTCGCTTCGGCCTCCCTGGCCGAAGCGGGCATTCCGGGCAGCGCGGACTCCACGATCCCCGGCTCGCTTGGCTCGGTGACGCTGACGCGCGACATGGCAAACGGACGGTTGTTGCTCGGATATCGCGCTCATCCAGGCTGGCAGTTCGGTTCGCGCGCCGGCACTTCCCTGGCTGACGGTAGTGGCAGCGCACCGGTCGTGCCTGGCACGCTCACCGACAATGGCGTGTTCGCCAATCCCTATCTCGGCTTCGCCCGCGATGGCACCATCGTCGGTTACGGCATTCCCACCGGTCCCGGCTCTTTCCATGTCGCTGTCTTCCACGGTTCTGCGCAATACGGCGAGCGGCGCGAGGCCGATGCCGGCCGTGCCACAGGTGCGTTGGCCGAGTACCGCTTCGGCGATTCCGGCCTCGCCATGCAGGCGGGATGGCTGACGGAAGCGGAGCGGCTTGTGGGCAGCCGGCCCTCCGGGGCCTTCGGCGAGCTGGGTGGAAACACCGGCATGATAGGGCTGTCCGCTTATCGTCACCTCGGCGACGGCTGGGGTCTTCTCGCCAGTGCCCATGCTGGCACGAGCCGTGCCGAGGTTCGTCGGCGCGGCATGATGCACAATCCGTCGGCGCTGTGGACCAGCTCATTCGCTCTCGGTCTCATTGACGACGAATTCGATCGATCGGGCGGACGGCTGGCAATCCGGTTGTCCCAACCATTGCGCGTCGAGGCCGGGCAGGCGGAGCTCCGCTGGGTATCGGGCCGGACCGCTGACGGGCAGGTGAAGATCGAGCACGCCGCTCTCGACCTGGAGCCATCCGGCCGTCAGCTCGACCTTGAAGTGACCTACTCTCGTCCCTGGGCGGGCGGTAGGGCGCACCTGGCCGTAATCGCCTCGCGCGACGCGGGACATATAGACGGTGAGGACGACGCTGCGCTGCTGATGCGCTACGGGCGCACGTTCTGAACGGAAGCGAGGATTGCGGGCGGCATCCCCCGGCGAAAGCTGGCGCTCTCACAGTCACGCGGAGACTTGCAGGCGATCGAGTACGTTGAGGATTTCCGTTCCCGCGAGGCTGTCGACTTGTTGCGCGACGGCTATCGACGCCACGCTGGCTGTCAGTGCCACCCGGCGCTTCGGGATTCATATCGCCTGCGGCACATCCCATCTCATGGGTAATGCCGACGACCATGGCCATGCCGTCACTCGCGAGCTCTCGCGCAACCTGAAGAACTTCGCCCACGAGTTCCGGATCCAGCGCTGGTGTCGGCTCGTCGAAATACATCACACGCGGACGCATCGCCAACGCCCAGGCGATTATGGTCTGCTGTTGCTATCCACTTGAGAGCGGGGCCGGGTAGTCATGGGCTTTGTCAGCCATTCCTACCTTGCCGTTGGCAAGCCTCTCGACGGCGCCGGTAACTGCGCATGTTCAAGACCCGCGGCGGCATGTGCCGCAGCCAGCTGAGGGCGGGATGGCGCGAGACCCGAGGCGTTCTTCACGGCAATCAAGCGGTCAGCTGGCGGAGTTCAGCGCTCTGCTGACGGGCGCTGAGACTGCACCAAGCTCGCCGACGCCTGGACCTCGGTTAGCGCGCCGAGGTCGCGCAGGATGTCGGCCCATTCCGCTTCGATCCCTGCTCTTGCCATGCGCAGGAACAGCTCCTTCTGCATCCTGCATTGAGCCTTGCTGTGCGAACGGTCCCGAATTGCTCCCTCGCGACGCGCGGGAACACCGGGTCTCCTCATGCCGGCCGGCCGGAGAACTTCGTGCGATCCAGGGGTGTTTCGATCAGATACTCCCAGACGGCCATGGCGCAACTTGCGGACCAGCCGGTGACCGGAGCCGAAACGATACTGGCCAAGACCTCGACCGGGCCCGATTGCGTGTCGCCGTCGACGACTTCCGTGACCGCGTCCATGTAGCTCGGCGACATCGAGAGCGGGCCGGCAATCAGCACAGCCTCGGGCATGGCGAAGCGGAAGAACTGCACGGTGACGCGGCCCATCTCGCGTCCCGCCGAAGCCATGAGCGGCGCCACAACGGGATCGCCCGCCCGGTCTCGCTCGACCGCATCGCGGAGCGTGAGCGCCATCGCGGCAATCGTTGCGGGTGCGGCCGCGATACCCTCGTCGTGCAGTCGGCGGATTATGCCGAGCCCGGTGGCGGCATGGTCCAGCGTCGTGACGGTGCCGTCCTCTGCGGTCACCTTCATCGCGCCCAGCCCGCCGGCAGGCGGGCTGCCCCCTCGGATCAGGCGGCCACTCATGATCACGGCCGCGCCGACGCCGAGCTCGCAGAGAAGGGCCAGTACGTTGCTGCGATCGCGAGCCGCGCCGAAGAGCAGCTCCGCCCTGGCGACGGCGTCCGTCATTGACTGGAGTTTCATCGGCAGCTCGAGAAGATCGGAGAGCCGCGCCCGCAGCGGAAAGGCGCCCCATCCCAGATAGGGCGCCTCCACCACGCTGCCCCGCACCGGATCGACCGAGGCGGCAATCATGAGCAGCCCGCCCAGCAGGCGGCTGCGGTTCTCCAGATGACGGCCGATCAGGTGCCGGCTCTCCCGCGCCACGCTCCTCGTCACCAGGTCCGGATCCTCGATCGTGTCCAGCTCGAGCTCGGCGGCCGCGATGACGTTGTTCCCGATGTCGGCCAGCGTGACGGTCTGGTACGACGGCCCGATACCGATCCCCAGGACCTGCCCTCCCTGCGGATCGATCTCCAGGGGCGAGGCGCGACGGCCCGGCCTTGCGGGAGCATCTTCCCTGGGTTCCTCCACCTCCCTGACCAGGCCCGCGTCCGTCAGCACTTGCGCCAGGCGCGAGACCGCACTGGCGGTCAGGCCGACCCGTGATGCGATCTCGATTCGGGGTATCGGTCCCGACAGCAGGATTTCCCGGAGGACGGCGCGCAGATTCCGATCGCCCGGCGCTCCACCCGCTTCGAAGCTGCTTACCAACTTCGTCGGCCGCCCCGGCCGAAACTGGCGTCTATCTCCCGCAGCAGCCGGCTGCGGAAGCCCGCGACGTTCGGCCTGTGGCGCTCGCCTCGCGGCGTCAGCAGCCAGTAGCCGCGGTTCGCCGCCACGGCCTCGTCGACGGGGTGCACGAAACGTCCCGAGGCGAATTCGTCATGGGCCAGCGAGGTGCAGGAGATCATGGCTCCCTTGCCCCGTCGCGGGTCAGGAGGGCTACGCCCATCCTCCTTGAGGTTGCCGATCCGGCGGCTGACGGCGCTGGGCGTAACGGCGAGTTCGGAGGCTGCGGTGGACACGGAGTTCGGGCGTGCGACGGCGTCGAAGGCACGCAGGGCGTTGAGCAAAGGGAGGCTGCTCAAAATTCCATTCCTGTTCGGGAACAGTTTCCATTTTCTCAACGATCGAGAGCTTGTCAAGATGTATCAACTTTACATCAATTCTCGTTTATCCCAACCGCCGTGGCGAATGGCCGCTAGTCTCGTTCCGGATTGTCGGGTATTATATGATCAAGTTTTGCAATAATGCGAGGCCTCGTCGGAGAATGATCGCCGGGACATTCAACGGCCCAAGGCCTGAGCGCATACCCGACCATCCGGGTGCGCGTGGCGGCGGCGCGGTCGCTCCCGCAAGGCGGTGCGGCGGTCGAGTCTGCTCTCCTCTTCACAATCCTCACGGCGATGTTCGCCGCTCTCAGGGCGGTCGCTGCGCACTCGGAGACAGGCGCTCCGGTGCCGTCATCCCCCTCGATGCGGCAGCGCAGGCAGTTGCCACCGGAGGCGCGCTCAGGCAGGCGCCCAGAAGGTGCCGAGGCGCTACGCAGGACGTGATGGGGCGCGGCGTACGGACTGCACCCGCCGCGCCGGAAGACCGGGATGCCGGTTCCGCATGCCAGGGCCAAGACAGGCGAGCAGCATGTTGCCGCCGGGCACTTGGCGGTCGCTGTGGCGGGCCGCACGCCCACTGCGACCGACGGCTGCCAAGGCTCCTGCGCCGCGCCGATCCAAGGAGATCGAGCGGCGAACGAATGAAACAGCCAACCGGACCAGCTTGAACGAGGCCGCCAATGCCCGCATCCGACGACCGTGCGCCGTTAGTGCCCCTGCCAACCGTCGCATGGATGCAACTACCGTCAATTCCCCCCCCCGCCGCGGCCGGCTAGGGATCGCGCAAATGGTTCGTCTCCCATCTCCGCACAGGGAGAGCGACCGATGACACACCTGCCTTCGCTCAACGCCTTGCGCACCTTCGAAGCGGTTGCCCGCCTCGGATCCGTAGCCCGGGCCAGCAAGGAGCTTTCCGTCTCGCCGGGCGCCGTGAGCCGCCAACTCAAGGAGCTCGAGTGCTGTCTCGGCGTCACGGTCCTGGAAAGAAACGGTCGCGGCCTACGCCTGACTTCCGACGGCAAGAGCTTGCACGGCGGACTGCATTCGGCCTTCAACATGATCAGCAATTCCGTGCAGAGCACCCGCCGCAGCGTAGGCCGCAGGCGGCTGCCGCTGGCAGTCGTTCCGCTCTTTGCGGCATTCTGGATGATTCCCCGCCTGCACCGTTTCGTGCGGGCGGAGCCCAGCGTCGATATCGCGATTTCCGACAGGTTCGAACAGACCGACGATGGCGCGTGCGGTACCGACGCCGTCATCGAGTGGGGATCCTTCGACAGCACCGACGACGTCATCGCCGAGAGGCTGACGGTGGAGAGCATCATCCCGGTTTGCAGTCCGACGGCCCAGCCGAATGCCGGTCTTTCCGGGGCCACCCTCTTGCATCGTCAGGATTTCCCGAGCCGCTACGACTTTCCGAATTGGCCCACGTTCCTCGCGGCGGCCGGACTCGTTGGGCTCGACGGGCTCAGCCCCGACACCGGTCCCGGCATCAGCGGCGGCCTGGTCCTGGATGCCGCGCGCGAGGGCCTGGGAGTCGCGCTCGCCACCAGCACCATCGCACACGACGACCTGGTCTCGGGCCGCCTCGTGCGTCCCATCCCCCAGAGCATGAAAACGGAGCACGGCTACTGGCTCCTGATCCGAAGGGCCGTGAGCGAGCGAAGCTACATTCAGGCATTCCGCGCCTGGCTGCACGAGGAGGTTGCCGCCTCCGTAGGGCGGCCCTGCCAGGAGAACCCGGTCCCGTGACCGATCCTGCATTCGGGCGCCGGCTCAGCCTTTCCTTGCCGGGACCTGAAGGCGGCGCTGTAGTTGCGGGGCTTGGCGCGCGAGCCGGGATGCGCACCCCTTTCTACGCGCCGGTCTGCGCCTTTCGCCTGAGGGACGTGGATGGCGGCGCAGGGTGTCGGCGGCGGTGCTGAACGGGTGCGAATTCAAGAGCTCGATCCGTGCCATCGAGCAATGCGGCTCTCGAGCCCAGGCTGAAACACGACGGCATCTGCACGCCTCTGCGCACACGCATCTGCGCCTGCCGTCTCGGATGAGTCTACACGTTGCACGGCTCTGGCATCTCGAGCGCGGCGGGCTGGAAATGGAACCATTTTCGGAACCATGCGGGGTGCAGAAGCTCGGCCATGTGGTCCGCCAGGTCGGCGGCGCCGGCCCTCTCGTACATGCGCCCGCCGCGCGTGAAGCTCGCCACAAGATCCGGATTCTGCTGCAGGCGGACGAGGAGGTCGTGGTAGACGATGGCGTACCCACCTTGCCGGAACCCTTCGAGCCCGGCGTCGCCGCCGGCGTCCTCGATCACGGCGATATCCTCGAGATACCCGAAGGGGCCCGGCGGGTGCGGCAGAACCAGGTGGTTGCTGACGCCGCCCTCGAGGCGCAGGTTTGCGAACATGTTGACCGCCTGCGCGGACTTGAGGCCCAGGTAGGGCATGGCGCAGTTGGCGAAGAACAGCACCGTGACCACGGTCCCGATGACCATGGCAGCGCGATTGCGCCCCGTCCCCCGGAGCTGCAGCAGGGGTTCCGTAGAGCGGCCATGGCGGACGACCAGCAGACAGAAGGGCAGCACGAAGGGGAGCGCGAGAGCCGTGACCAGGGAATACGCCTCGAGGGCTGCGGGGAGCGCCAGTCCCGCGATCAGCAGCAGCCCGATGGCCGCGTAGAGCGGGTTGAACAGCCGCACCCGGAGCATCCTGATGCCTCTTGATGCGACAATTCTCCCGGCGCCTTCGCCGCTCAGAAAGAGTGTGTGCAGGGAGATCGAGAGCATGGTGAAGGTGATGTACATCGCGTAGCCGCTGAGCGCGATCAGGATGTGGAAGAGAATCCCCGCGACGATGCCGTAGTGGCGCAGGCGTGGCGTCAGAAGCATGAGCACGATGGCACCTTCGACGACGAAGGTGCCGTAGATCGTGGCGTGGTGGACGAGTGGGCCGTCGAGCCAGCCGAGGGGCTCCGGCATGTGTTGCCACAGCACGACGGCGCAGCTGGTCTCGGGGTTCAGGAAATCCGTGTTGATCTTGTGGAAGACGCCGAAGGCGTACATGACCAGGAGGGCTCCCTGGCCGGCGACGGTGAAGTTCGAGAATACCGCGGACCAGCGGCTTCCCCTCGCCATGGCGAAGAAGAAGGAGGCCCAGTATCCGAGCAGAAGGGCGCTGCGCACCATGGTGTGGTTCGAGTGGGCCGGCGCCTGCAGCACCGTGCTGACGGTGCTCACCAGCATCAACAGCCAGAGCACGCGTGCGGAGCTGGGCCTGAACAGCAGGATGACGGCGGCCAGCACCAGCACGACCATGTCCCACTGCGGCGGGAAGCGGTTGTACTCGAAGGCGTAGTTGAAGAAGTGGAAGATGGAGAAGAGCGCGAAGAAGGAGCCGAATATCTCGGCGCGCGCAGCGAGGCCGGGATCCTCGGCAGCGAAGCCCTCGCGTCCGAGCAGGAAGAGCGCGAGCCAGCGCCCGGACCGCAGGATCGGGTAGATGAGGGCGGCGAGCGCGGGGGATGACAGCACCAGGCGGTTCGTGCGGTTGAACAGGCCCGAGGGCGTGGACATCAGCGCGAGCGCGTTGACTGCGTCTGCGCCCCCGAAGCGGCGTCCCCCGGTTTCCACGATCATGCCCTGGTCGGGATCGAACCCGGCGTCCTCCAGGTCGCGGCGAATGCCGGCGTCGCCGCGGAGATCGACGAGGTCCACCTGGCCCGCCGTCCGCCGCAGCCGGAGCAGCCGCACGTAGCGGGAGCAGAACGGACACGCGCCGTCGTAGTAGACCGTTACCGCCATGTCCTTCCCACGCTCCCGGTACTGCCGGTGTCAGCGGCCTTCGCCGGCGCAGTCGAGCAGGCGCCGGCGTGCCTCGCGGTTGTCGGCGTCGGCTATGCGGTTGCGGACGGCGTTGTGTCCGTTGCCGAGTAGCGCGCCCTCGGCGAACGCCATCTTCATCAGGCGCAGCACGTCGTCCCGGTCATGGACCTCGGGGTCGTGGAAGCCGGACAGGCGCGAGCCCTGCACCGGCGGGCCGAAGCGGGCGGTCCGGCCGGCGGGATCGCGCACGGCGGCCTGCACGTGCTTTCCGTCGGGGAAGCCTCCGAAGAAGAGCGCGGCATACAGGCTCCGCTCCCCGCGCCCGCACACCACGGCAAGGCCGATCCTATCGGCCACGCCCGGGAGCGGGGCCCCGAAGCCGATGGCGAGGCGCGTATCGTCGTCGACCAGGGTCACCATCTGCGTCGCCTCGGGCGTCGCCGTGCGCGCGGTGTCCGCAGAGACGGCCGAGGTCAGGGTGAAGAGCTGGAGCGCCGCCGCGAGAACGAGCGCGACCGCCCTTCCTGGTTTGCTTCCAGGCATGTCTTCCTCTTCGTTCAGGGTGGCATCGGGACCGGCGCCCGGGCCGGAGATGGCGGACTGCCGCATTGGGAGCGCCGGCGCTGCAACCGGGTTGCGGGCTACCAATGTCGCAGGAGAGGCACTGTTGGCGATCACGCAAAAGCGCGCGTATTCGCTCATTTAGACCGCTTGGCGTGGTGGAGCGTCGATCAGCGTAGCACCGTGCAGTGCTGAGCGCTGTCAGGCTTGTGGTGTGGGTCGTCGTGATCGCGGTGGCGCGAGAGCGGCCTTGCAGGTTTGGCTGAGGGGTCCTGCTGTTATTCAACTGATGAGGCGATCGTCGATCTCGAGCATATTGCCTTCGAGGTCGCGCCTGCGCATGTCGTTCCAGTCGTCGCCGTCGAGGGCGGGTCGCACGCGGACGACCCTGCTGTCCCTTCGGAACAGCCGTTCGGCGGCGTTATCGCCGCCGGGGGTAGCGTCGTAGGCACAGAAGATGCGGCGGGGGCTCCAGTCCTCGATCCAGGCGGGGAGGCTTGGCGTGACGATCCCGGTGGAGACCACGGCACATGCCCTGTGTTCGACCGGCATGAGCTGGAGGGAGAGGGCGGACAGGGCGTCGACGGCGCTCTTTGCGATGAGCACGGATTGCGGCCAGTCGAGCTCCCACGATACCCAGAAGCCGCCGCGCGCGAGCGGGGATGGGGCAGCTTCGCCGACGCCGGCAGCCGCACTGCAGTGGGCGCCGGTGGGGACGATCTCGGCGCCGGTCGCGACCCCTGCGGCGTCTCGACAGACGAACACGGCATTGCCGTGGCGGTCGGCGTGGACCAGCCCGAGGTCGCGGCACAGGGCGAGGAGGACGGGCGAGAGGCCGCGCTCGTCGACGAGGTAGCGTTCCACTGCGGGCCAGTGCCGCTCCTGCGGACGCGGCAGCCGTGGACAGAGGCACTCCGGGGAGCGCCGGGAGCGTCCCGGCAGTTTCGCGAGGAAGGCCAGGGCGTCGGGCACGGTGCATCGTTGGGCATGGACCACCAGGTCGACGGCACCGGCGCCCCCCTCGCCGCGCAGATGGTCGTAGAACATGAAGCGGTTGATGGTGACGACCGATCCGAGACGCCTCCAGCGAGCGTCGTCGTCGGGATCGCGGCGGTAGCCGAGGGCGCGGGCGACGTCTTCGAGGGGACAGCCGCGCAGCCCCTCTGCCTGCAGCCGCCGATCCCATGGGCGTAGCTGGCGCACGATTATGCCGCCTCAGACGCCCCCGGTGTCCTGCGGGCCGCCCTTGCCTGGTCTTCGGCTCGCTTTTGCCTCACGCCGGCGTCGGCGCTCTGCGCTGCGCTGCTTCTGGCGCTCCTCGGCCTCCTTGCGGCGGTAGGAATCGCCGTCGATGGCGATGATCTCGGCGTTGTGGACGAGGCGATCGACCAGGGCCACGACGCAGGTGGCGTTGGGGAAGGCCTCGCCCCACTCGGAGAAGGGGCGGTTGGTGGTGATGATGGTGGAGTTCTGCCGGGTCCGGCTTGAGACGATGTTGAACAGCAGGTCGGCGTGGCGATTGCTGTAGGAGAGGTACCCCACCTCGTCGATCACCAGCAGGTGCTGGCGGGCGTAGAAGCGCAGCTTTCGCTGGAGCATGGTGTCCGAGTCGAGGGCGGCGAGTTCGCCGAGCATGCTGGCTGCGGTGGCGAAGCGCACGGTGTGGCCCTCGAGGACGGCGCGGTGGGCGATATTGGCGGCAATTGTGGACTTGCCGACGCCGTTGGGGCCGACCAGGACGACGTTGGCGGCCTCGTTGAGGAAGCTGAGGCTCATTAGGTCCTCGACGGCCATGCGGTCGCAACTGCGCGGCCAGTCCCAGTTGAAGTCGGCGAGGGGCTTGAACTCACCGAGCCGGGCATCGGCGAGGCGGCGCTTGAGGCTGCGGGCGCGCCTCTCTTCTTCTTCCCAAGCGATCAGCGCGGTCAGCCAGTCGCAGTCTTCGACCTCGTCCCAGTGGGCGATGAGGCCGTGCAGGCCGAGCGCCCGGGCACGGTTCATGAGGTTGTCGCTCATTCTTCGCTGTCCTCCTCCTCGGCCTCGCCCGCCAGGCCGTCGTACTCCGTCAGGTCGTGGTCGCGGACGGCGATGCCGCGGACCTTGGGATCGTCGGGCAACTCGACCGGGATGGGCGGGGGCTTGTTCTGCTGTTCGCGGCGGCGGGTGAGGCTCAGGCGCACGGCGTTGGAATGGGGGACGTCGCGCTCCAGCGCCTCGTCGATGCCGGCCTTGAGCTCGGCGGCGCCGTACTCGTCGAGCAGGCGCAGCAGGGCGCCGACGATGGAGCCGAGATGGCCGCCGCGTTTGGCGGCCTCGTCGAGCAGGCGCTCGCTGTTGGGCGCAGCCTTGACCAGGCGATCCTGCCCGCGAATGCGCCGGGCGTGGCGCTTCTTCTTCGCCAACTCGGCGATGTGCTCGGGGATCTCGATGCAGGCACCCTTGTCGAAGCTGCGCGGATGGGTGGCAATGACGTCCGTGCCGTCGAGGATGCGGACCTCGTCCAGCGTCGCCATGACGACGCGGGTGTGCCGCGCATGGGTGTGGGGGACGCTGTAGTCGTTGAGGTCGAACCTGGCGTAAGGCGTCTTGCCAATGACGACCTCGACCCGTTCATCGGCGGGGAAGCGGTCGCCGGGCAAGGCCATGAGGGAGCTGCGCTCCTTCTCGAAGGCCTCGCGCACGCTGACCGAGCGGTCCTCGGGCCAGGGGCGGTCCGCGGCGATGCCCTCGCACCAGGCCTCGGCCTGGGCGTTGAGGTCGTCGATGTCGCGCCACTCCCGGGCGGCGAAGAAGCTGTCGCGTGCATAGCGTATGGCGCGCTCGACGCGCCCTTTTTCGTTGCCGCGCGCGATCGCGACAGGCCGCGCCAGGAAACGGTAGTGGGCGGCGAAGTCGAGGTAGCGGGGGTTGAAGTGGATCGCGGTCCCGCGGCGCTCCTGCACAACGCTCTTCAGGTTGTCGCACCAGATCTCGCGCGGCACCCCCTGCCAGGTCTCGAAGGCGTCGATATGGCCGCGCAGGAAGTTGTTCATGCCCGCGCCCAGGTAGAAGCGCAGGAAGATGCGGCGCGAGTAGCTGAGCACCATCACGAAGGCCATCAACGGGCGCTCCGCGCGCCCGATCCTGACCTTGCCGAAGTGGGCCCAGTCGACCTGGGCCTGCTCGCCCGGAAGGGTCTTCAGCCGCAGATAGGCCTCGGCTTCAGGCTTCGGCCGCATGGGGGCGATGACGCGGCGGAAGTGGCTCTGGCTCCCCCGGTAGCCGCGCCCGCACACCATCTCGTAGAGCCGGCTGGCCGGCAGCTTCGGATATTTCTTCAGGGTCTGCTGGATGAAGGGGATGAAGGGATCGAGCTTCGAGGGCCGCGGCTTGCGCTGCCGAGGCTCCTCGGCGTCCTTGAGCACGCGCCGGACGGTGCCGTGATGGACGCCGAGCTGACGCGCGATCGTGCCGATCTTCCACTTCTCGGCATGATAAAGCCGCAGGATCTCCGTCCTGGTCTCCCTGTCTATGGTCATCTCACCTCTCTCGTGCCGGGTGCCGCACCGTGCGCAGGCCCGGATGGACGAACACCGCGCAGAACCGGCCGCAGATGCTGCAGCGGAAGACCCCGGGGGGCTCCTCGTCCCCGAAGGGCCGTGTGCCGCGACGCCTCTTCGGCGTCCCTGGCACGACAACACGGCGGTGCTGACGGGTCGAAGGGTGATGCGTCACTTTCCGCCCGCAGGCCTCGCTTTGAGCCGTCCGGCAGCGCTGCCGGTCCCGATAGCGTCTCTGGCGTGCCGCGTGCTTGCGACGCCCCGGCAGACCGTCCTGGTAGCGCCGCCCGGCAAGACGCTGCGACGCTCGGCGCGCGTTCTCGCTGCACTCTCGGGAGCAGTAGTGGTTGCCGTGGTCGCAGCGGGGGCAGAGAACGACTTGCTGGTGGCACTGCGGACAGTGGAACAGGCGGCCAAAGTTCTGCATCGCGGCGGTCGATGAGAACGGGCTCGACCCCCGCTAAATCCCGCACGATACTGTGCATCTGGGCCGTGCCGGGCACGGCACGGGGAGTGCGGCGCCGGCTCTTGCCACCAAGCAAACGAGGCCGGCGCCGCATCGTTCTCAGCGGCCCGACTCTACCCCCGGCGATCTCGATGTCAGGTGTGCGAAGCTGGGCAAACCTGGCGACGGCAAGAGGCCTGTGGACAAGTGGACAGCCGCTCCGCGCCTGACCACTTCCCCACAGGCCAAGCAACAACAGAAGCGGTCAACTCATCGGGAACATAAACCCGTCAACCACGCCGCCACCTAAATCACGCGCCCCTAAAAAAGCGAATAAACGCGGGTTTAGACCGTCATCAACAACTTGCGCAGCAAAACGCCCTGCGCGAAAGGATCATCGGTTTCTCGGCTACGGTGGGCGCGAGCATTGACCACCTCGACTTCGATCAACGACAGAAACTGCTACGCTTGGTGGTTGAGCAGGTCCTCGTTCGGGGCTGGCGCGTCGATATCAAGCTGCGCATCCCATTAGACGAAGCTCCAAATCCAACGGATCCTACGCCGTCCAGCAAAGACCGTTTACGTTCCGTTGGTAGAGATGAACGTCGAGAGCTACAGGCGCCGGGCCGCGCTCGACAAACAAAAGCAGGGGCCGGGGCGGCCCGCCAAAATCGCTACCGAGAAAAACACCACCAACGACTGAACTGGCCAACGCTGACCCACTCACGGCCCGCGGGAGATCGACCACCGCGGGCCGCTTCCTATCCGCGTCAATCTGGTGGCTCGAAAAACTGTCGCGCCGCGACAATCAAAACCAAAAAGGGCTTGCAATCACCGCCACAGAGCGGAATCCTCAACACGCCGTCGCCGCCAGGAATCTTATCCTGATTGTCGCGCGGATCTCATACAGATTGTCGCGCCATACGGTACCCAGGTCCTCGCCGGTCCAGACATAGGCGTGCCCGTAGTCCGTGCCGGGCAGCTCCATCGTCTCGAACTCCGCAGCCGCCCGCCGGAAGGTGTTGCCGCGATCGTCCGCCCGGATTGCATAGCGGAGGTCGCCGTCGCCCCAGGTCCCGCCGCCCGCGAAGTGCATGCCCGCGAACTCCAGGTGCCCGAAAAAGTCCTCCATGTCGAAACTCAGCGAGGCATCGCCAAGGACGCTCCTTCCAGACGGCGTCATGCCGATCAGCGCGCCGGTCCAGGTCGCGCTGCCCGAGAGCAGGAGGTTGTCCTGGAGAATACCGGAGGGCTCAGGTCCGAAGGCCCAGGGCTGCGCCAGGCCGTTGCGGAACGCGACGCCGAAGGCGATTTCTTCCGATCCGATGTCAAAGTCGCCGCGCAGATGGAACGAAGTGTCGCTCCACGGACCGAGGCTTTCGGCGGATATCTCGTCCGGCGACGTGCCGGGCTGCAAGCGGCTGTAGGCCGCCTGCAGGCCCTCGCGATCGATCGGATAGATCAGGGATCGCGGCTGCGTGCCGGGGTAGAAGCCCACGTCATTCAGGACCGAGGCGAAGCGCGCCGGGTCGGTGTGGCTCACGAAGCCCAGCGCGTGGAGCAGCTCATGGACCAGGACATGGGTGACGTCCGCATCGGTGAGCGATCCAACCGTGTTGTTTCGCCGTTTAGATCGATAGAAGGCCGGGCTTCTTGGTCACATTGATCCGGCGGCGGATTTCCCGGGATGGTGGCCGAGTGCGAGAAGTGCGCTGACCGCGGCGCTTTTTTTGATCCTCAGCAAAATCCTCATTGCTGTTGGAGCGGTGGAGCGGTGGGCGCGAGATCGGCGAGTGTGGTCAGGCGGTGGGCAAGCGCCAGCTTGTCCAGCGGCTGTCCACACGGTCCGCAGGACGCCGATCGGTCCGCAGGACGCGTCCACGGCTCCACCGCTTGGCGGCGCCGGGGAGCGTCCGTAATCTCGGCCTCTCGCTGAACGACAAAGAGAGGCCCGGGGGACTGAACTCCCGCCGGGCCATGGCCGGTGCAGCTTCGCTACGAGACGGGGCTTACCGGCGAGGAATACGTTAAGGCCGAGGCGTGGCGCGAAGCAAGGCTTGAGCGCTGCCCGAATCACCCGCACGGCGGATGTTCCGTGGCAAGCCACGGCACCTACGCGCGGAAGACCCCGCCCGGCGCGAAGGTTCCTCGCTGGTATTGCCGCGAGAGCCACACGACCATCAGCCTTCTGGCCGACTGTCTGGCGGCACGACTGCCGGGCACGCTCGATGCGCTGGAAGCGGTTGTTGTGGTGGCGGAGGAGGCCGGCAGCCGGGAGGAGGCGGCGAACGAGGTGCGCTGCCCCGAGGACGATGACGCCATCGAGCTTCCCGGCGCCTTGCGTTGGCTGCGCCGGCGGCTGGATCTCGTCTACGACGTGCTTACCCGTGTCATCGGCCTGATCCCCGACAAGCTCGCGGGCTGCGCGGCCACCATGAGCGCGGTGCGCGAGCGGCTCGAGAGCGACAGCGCGTTGATGGCGCTGCGCGGCCTGGTCGCCGGGCAGCTCCGGACGCTGCCCGCACCTTTGGGCTTCCAGCCCCACGGAATCGACGTGAGGAGTCGCAAACCGCAGTTCCAACAACGGGCGGGGCCGGACCCGCCGACTCACGGTGCCTAGCGTGACGATCCCGGGGCCAGCGAGCCCCCTGAACGAGGATCGCACCATGAACAGCTCAGACGACGACCTTCGCCAGGAGGTCGCGCTCTTCCGATACGGCGTCATCGTCGATCTGGTGCACCTGCCGGTGGGTACGCAGGGCATCGGCGAGAAGCTGCGCGACAAGGCCAGCCAGACCTACACCATCCCCGGAAGCGACCGGACCCATGTCGCCGCCAACACGATCCGGGGGTGGATCAAGCGCTACCGCTACGGCGGCTTCGATGCGCTCTACCCCAAGCCGCGCACCGACCGGGGGCAGCCCCGGCGGCTTCCGCCCGAGGTCGCCGCGCAGCTCATCGAGCTGAAGACCAACAATCCGGCATGGTCGGTGCGCAGGATCATCCAGAAGGCCCGCGAGGGCGGCGTGGATCATCCGCTCGCCCCGTCCACCGTGCACCGGCTCCTCAGCCGCGAGGGCCTGTTCGACAAGAAGCCGCCCGACGGTGCCGACCGCCGCCGCTTCGCCTTCAAAGACGCCGGCGAGCTGTGGATGAGCGACGTCATGCACGGGCCCAAGGTCCGGCACGGGCGAACCCGGCGCAAGACCTACCTCATCGCCTTCATCGACGACGCCACCCGCGTCATCCCCTTCGCCGCCTTCGCCTTGGCCGAGAACGTCCAGGCCTTCCTGCCGGTGTTCAAGAACGCGCTGATTCGGCGCGGTCTCCCGGCGCGTCTTTACGTTGATAACGGAAGCGCCTACCGCTCCCGTCATCTCTCCCTGGTCTGCGCAAAGCTCGGCATTGCGCTGATCCACGCCAGGGCCTATCAGCCAGCCGGGAAGGGTAAGATCGAGCGCTTCTTCCGGACACTTCGCGCTGGCTGGCTGCGCCACCTCGGCAGTGACGTCGACAGCCTGGAGACGCTCAACCGTAGCCTCTGGGCCTGGATCGAGGGGGAGTATCACAACTCCGCCCATCGTGGCCTGGACGGGCGCACGCCGCTCGAGCAGTGGGCGCTGGTCAGCGCAGCCGTGCGCTATCCCGAGGCCACTCTCAACCTTGACGAGATCTTCCTCTTCGAGGTCGGGCGGCGGGTCCAGAAGGACCGCACCGTCAGCCTGAACGGCCGGCTCTACGAGGTCGACCCCCTCCTCGTCGGTCGCAGCGTCACCTTGCGCTACGACCCCGACGCGCCGCCCTCACGCCCCCTCGACGTCGTCTGTGACGGAAAGCCTGCCGGGAAGGCAACCCGCCTCGACGCCTACGCAAATACCGCAGTGAAGCGCGGCCACTGCTCCAAGCAGATCGAGACCGACGGCCCGCCGCCGGAGCCGCCACCCTCGCCACTGGCCATGCGGAACTTCAGGAAGAAGCAGGAGGACGACTGATGTACCTGCGCCACTTCGCCCTCACACGTCTGCCCTTCGAGACCCCGGCGGAGACCGACGAGCTCTTCGAATCCAATGCGCGGCGCGAGGCCGAGGCCAGGCTCGGCCACCTGATCGACTTGCGCGGCATCGGCATGCTCACCGGCGAGGTGGGCTCCGGCAAGACAACCGTCTGCCGCCACCTCACGGCCCAGCTCCACCCGGGGCTCTACCGCGTGCACTACGTCTCGCTGACCACGGGCAACGTGCTCGACATGTACAAGTCCATCGCATGGGAGATCGGCATCGCCGTCGAGCGCTCGCGATCCTCGGCCCACCACGCGATCAGGACCGAGATCACCCGGCTTGCGAACGAGGCCAAGCAGCTGCCCGTCCTCGTCGTCGACGAGGCCCACCACCTGCGCAACGACGTGCTCGAGGATCTCCGCCTGCTCACCAACTTCGCCATGGACGCGGAGCAGCGCATGTGCCTCATCCTCGTCGGCCTGACCGAGCTCAGGCGCAGGCTGTCCATGGCGGTGCACGAGTCCCTCAGCCAGCGCCTTCTCGTCCGCCACCATCTGAGCGGCCTCGATCGCGAGGAGGTCGACGCCTATATCAAGCACCGCCTCCGTCTCGCAGGCTGCGAGCTGCCGCTCTTCGAGGCGTCGGCCGTCGAGGCCCTGTTCCAGAGTGCGCGCGGACTGCCGCGCCAGATCAACCGCATCGCACACTATGCGCTGGCCGCCGCCGCCCTCGACAAGGCAAGAACCGTCAACGCCGACCACCTGCAGCACGCGCTCGAGGAGTTGCGGCCATGACCGGCTTCCCGACCCGCGCCCCGATCGAGCTGGAGGAGCGGCCGCGTGAGCAGCAGTGGCTGGTAGACACGCTATGGGGCGAGCAGGCCGTGGGTATCGTCGGCGGCGAGCCCAAATGCGGCAAGTCCATCCTGGCGCTGGACCTCGCGGTCGCGGTCGCCGCCGGCGTTCCATGCCTGCGGCACTTCGCCCCGGCCCGGCCTGGCCCGGTCCTGCTCTTCGCCGCAGAAGACGCCGGCCACCTCGTGCGCAAGCGTCTGCAGGGGATCGCCAGGGCCGCAGGCGCCCGCTTCGAGACCCTCGACATCGCCGTCATCGACGTGCCGACACTGCGCCTCGACCACCTCGACGATCGTCGCCGCCTGCAGGAGACCGTGGGGCGCATCGTACCGCGCCTCGTGATCCTCGACCCCCTGGTCCGCCTGCACGGCGTGGACGAGAACACCGTCGCCGACGTCGCCCCCATCCTCGGCTTCCTGCGCGACCTGCAGCGCCGCTTCGAGACCGCCGTCCTCCTCGTCCACCACGCGCGCAAGAGCGGGGCTACGCGGCCGGGCCAGGCCTTGCGGGGAAGCAGTGAGCTGCACGCTTGGGGGGATTCCAATCTCTACCTGCGCCGCCGGGACCGGCAGACCCTCATGACTGTCGAGCACCGCGCCGCTCGCGGTCTCGACGACATCGAGATCGAGCTCAAGGAAGACGGAGAGGAGCCTTCCCTCCGGCTGCGCCAGCCGCCCCCGGCCGGCGGGGCGCCTCAGCCCGAAACCCCCGAGCGTCGCGTCCTCAAGGCCCTCGCCGACGCCAGGGCGCCGCTCTCACAACGCCAGATCCGCGAACGCGCCGCAACCCGGCACAAGACCGTCGGCGCCATCCTGCAAAAACTGCAAAAACTCGTCCAGGAGGGGCGCATCGAGCACAACGCCGAGGGCGGCTACAGCATCCTCGCAGGCGCAGCAGACAAGGCGGCGCCGGTCGACCCAATCAACGGCAGCCGCCGGCCGTAGGCCACCCGGTTCCCGGATCCCGGTTCCGCCAACGCGCCTAGGGGTTCAAGGCGGAACCGCCTTCCGGAACCACCCTCTGACGGTCCGTCGGGCGCCAAGCCTCCGCCGCAAATACGTCAGCCGGGCGGCCCACCGGCTCTCTTCCACGGCCGCCCCAAAACCTCAATCGGATAGAGCGACTGCACCGCCCTCAGACACTGTGAGCACCGGCACGGCGCTCCGGCAAAGACCGAATAATGTTGGAAATCCAGGCAGCGACCGCGTGAAACAATCGTAAGCATCCGGCGGGGACCGCCTGTGCGGTGATCTGAAAATCGTCGATTGTTTGCGATCGGGAGTGGGCACCGTGGTGCCCACCGTGAAGCAGACGGAGGCGATCGCGGATGTCGGATGAACAGCAGGCAAATTTGGGCATTGAGGTCGAGGGCGGGAAACGCCGTCGGGCTCGCAAGTGGAGCGATGCCGACAAGCGGCGGATCGTTGCGGAGAGCTACGCACCCGGCGCCACGGTGACGGCGGTGGCGAAGCGCAACGATGTTCGGGCCAATCTGGTGTTCGAATGGCGGCGTCGCTTTCGCGAGGAGGATGGTGAGGCCGGGAGCGGCGGGTTTGTGCCGGTGATTGTCGCGCCGGCGGGCGATGCGCCCCCGGCGGACGGCCACCTCGACGCGGCGCCGTCGGCCGGTCGCATCGAGATCGCGCTTTCCGGCGGCGTGCGGGTGACGGTTGACGGGACGGTGGATGCCCCTGCGCTGGCGCGGGTGCTTGCGGTTGTGGAGCGCCGATGATCCCGGTTCCAGGCAGCGTGCGGGTATGGCTGGCGACCGGGGTGACGGACATGCGGCGCGGCATGAACACGCTGGCGCTTCAGGTTCAGGAGGGTCTCGGCCGCGACCCCCACGCGGGGGACCTCTACGTGTTCCGCGGACGCCGCGGCGATCTCGTCAAGATTTTGTGGCATGACGGTCTCGGGTTCTCGCTCTACGCCAAGCGTCTTGAGCGGGGCCGGTTCACCTGGCCGTCGGCGTCGGGCGGCGCACTGTCGATCAGCTCGGCACAGCTCGCCTACCTGCTTGAGGGGATCGAGTGGCGCAACCCGGTTCGCACCTGGCGCCCGTCGCGGGTGGGCTGAGGCTGGGCGAATCCACCTCCACGCGATTGGCAATTGCCGTGCGGCCGCGAATCTGATTCATTCCCGGCCATGACGGTCACGGCCCGACGCGACGTTGAAACTCTCCAGGCGGCGCTTGATGCCTCGGAGGCGCGGGCGGCGGCGGCCGAGGCGCAGATCACCTCGCTGAAGCTGATGGTCGAGAAGTTGCGCCGTGCGCTCTACGGGCAGCGCTCGGAGCGCACGGTGCGGCTCCTCAACCAACTGGAGCTCGCGCTCGACGAGCTCACCGCGGACGCGACGGAGGACGATCTCGCGGCCGAGCAGGCTGCGGGCGAGACCACCCAGGTCAAGGGGTTCACGCGCCGCAAGCCGTCGCGCAAGCCCTTCCCCGAGCATCTGCCGCGCGAGCGCGTGGTGGTGCCCGCGCCGACGTCGTGCGGGTGCTGCGGGTCGGAGCGGCTGTCGAAGATCGGCGAGGACGTGACCGAGACGCTGGAGGTGATCCCACGTCAGTGGAAGGTGATCCAGACGATCCGCGAGAAGTTCACCTGCCGGGAGTGTGAGAAGGTCTCGCAGCCGCCAGCGCCGTTCCATACGGTGCCGCGAGGCTGGGCGGGTCCGAACCTTCTGGCGACGATCGTGTTCGAGAAGTATGGCCAGCACCAGCCGTTGAACCGGCAGCGCGAGCGCTACGCGCGCGAAGGGGTCGACCTCAGTCTGTCGACGCTTGCCGATCAGGTCGGGGCTTGCGCCGTGGCGCTGAAACCGCTGCATGACCTGATCGCGGATCACGTGCTTGCGGCCGGGCGCCTGCATGGCGACGACACCCCTGTCCCGGTGTTGGCCAAGGGCAAGACCGTCACCGGGCGTGCCTGGGCCTATGTGCGGGACGACAGGCCGTTCGGCGGTCCGGATCCGCCGGCTGTTCTGTTCCGTTACTCCCGCGACCGTTCGGGCGATCACCCGGTCGAGCACCTGAAGACCTTTGCCGGGGTGCTTCAAGCCGATGCCTATGCTGGCTTCAACCGGCTCTATGTGCCGGGCCGCTCGCCGGGAGCCGTGATCGAGGCCCTGTGCTGGAGTCACAGTCGGAGGAAGTTCTACGAGCTTGCCGATATCGCGGCCGGGAAAAGGCGCGGCGAGCAGGCACCGCCGATCTCGCCGCTGGCGATGGAGGCGGTGAAGCGGACCGATGCGCTGTTCGACATCGAACGCGGGATCAACAGCGAGAGTGCCGAGCACCGCCTCGCCGTGCGCCGGGAGGCGAGCGCGCCGCTCGTCGCCGATCTCGAGGACTGGATGCGCACCGAGCGCGCCAGGCTGTCGCGCCACGCCTCTGTCGCCAAGGCGATGGATTACATGCTCAGGCGCTGGGACGGCTTCACCCGCTTCCTCGAGGACGGCCACATCTGCCTGACGAACAACGCCGTGGAGAGAGCGCTTCGGTGCATCGCTCTGGGGCGAAAATCCTGGCTGTTCTGCGGCTCCGACCGCGGCGGCGTGCGGGCGGCGGCGATGTACACCCTCATCGGCACCGCCAAGCTCAACGACGTCGATCCCCAAGCCTGGCTCGCCGATGTGCTCGGACAGATTGCCGATCTGCCGCAAAGCGACCTGCACCAGCTCCTGCCCTGGAACTGGAAGGTGGCCCAGGGCCAGGCTCTGGCCGCCTAAGCCGAACCTCACCTCAGACACCGTCTTCCGTCCGGCCAGGTTCGCGTCTTCGCGCGGTCCACCGTGGACGTCACCGTGGCGCTGAGCGTCACTCGCCCCTCCGTGTTCGATCTTCCCGATCCCACCGTGTCACGACCCGCGATTCACCGTCTGCGGTCCTTGCCGGATGCTTACAAACAATCCGGGAAATCCGTCGTCAAGTAACGTGCGAAACAACACAACCGCCTCGGGGTCGATCAGGACGGAGGCGTAGCCCGTGCCTTCCTCGTCGACCTCCCATATGTCCGCCCTCTGGTCCTCGGGGTCGAAGAATACCTGCGTCCGTCCCAGCTCCGCCGGATCGGCGCCCTCGGGATACCGGGGATCCGTCTTGGGAATGAACCAGACCAGTATTTCGCCGTAGGCACGAGAGTAGGGCGAGCCGGGTATCAGATGCTCATTCGGACTGATCCGCGGATTGAACCTGATCTGCTTCTCGAAGGGCAGGCCTGTGTTGACGATCCCGACTGCATCCCGGGTCAGGCGCGCGAAGCGCGTGAACCTGTTGCGGGTCTCCTCGCCGTGCATCAGCGTCACGTACGTGGGCGGCGGATCGTCGGGATAGGTCGCGAGCCCGGTTACCCCTCCTTCCGACAGGGTATGGCTCGCCGCCACGCGCAGCCAGGCTGCGACCCTCCTCGGCGCCCACCCCGTCGCGCACCTCTCCCTTTGAGAGCGCAACACCGTTGCGCATGCCGCTGGAGGCGAGGAGCTCCGCCGCCGGCGCGACATCGGCACCCACATGCAGCGAATCGCCGAACGTCATGACCGGCGACCCTGGCCTGAACGTGTCCACGTACAGGTAGGCACTCACGGGGACGTCGGGCGGCAACCGGGGACTCTCGCGCGGCGGGTCCACTACCACCGGCTGAGGCGCGCCGCCCCCGCCGCAGCCCCACAGGGCGGTCAGGAGGAACAGGGGCGCCAGGCACCGAACTATCTGCCTATGCATCGTCAGCCGATCGATCCTTGTCACCGTTTCAGGGTGAAATCCTCACTCAAGCGACCGCCAATCGCCGCGCCCGGCATCAATCAACAGGCAGCGTTGGCGCAGGCGGCCACCGGTGATGGTGATGACGGTCACCGGTGATGGTGATGACGGTCACCGTCGCCTGCGCCTGTCGGCCCTCGTGGTGCCGTTCACTGATGCGCCGTCCTGCATCCTCTTGCCGCAAAGCCCCCGGCTAGTCTTGAGCGACGGCCCCGAAGCTCCCCATCACCCGGTTGACGTTGTGCTGGAACATCCCGGCCACTTCCTCTTGGGACGGACCGAAGAAGGCACCCTCCACGTGGCCCCCGTCGTAGCCTTCGAAGGTGCCGTCGGAGCCGAGCGGGATATCGTCGAAGCCGAAGTCCGCCACAGTGCGCGCGAGATCCATGCTCGTCACGCCGGAAAATTCGATGTCGACCTCACTGGAGAAAAGCGACACGCTCACCCTCGCATCGCCCTGCACGAAGGGGTCTTCGCCCGGCTGCAGGCCCGATTGATGACCCACCATCACCCCCTCCCAGACCGCGTTGCCGACGGGACGCGAGCCTGAAAGATCGCCCTGGTAGCCGGTACCCTGCGTGGACCAGGTCTGCAGCGCGCCGTCCTCTCCTTCCCAGTTGTCGAACCCGTGGAACCCGGTGCCGAACGTGGCGTGCGCCATCGTCCCGTAGTAGCCGTCCTCGCCGTACCGGCCACGGCGGCCATCGGTGCCGGCGGCGCGGCGGCGCTCGATCCTGATCGCGCCACGATCGGCAAACAGGTCTGCGGACATCCATTCGCCCCAGCCCGCAGTCCAGCCGAGAACGCGCTCCCTGGGCGTCATGTCCTCCGTCGCGGCAACGTCGTGCCAGTCCCAGTGCGGCCCCCAGAGCTCGTGCTGGCTCACGCAGCCGGGCCCGGCTCCGCACCTCAAGCGGTGCCAGCCGTCTCCCTCCTCGCTGAACCCCCACTGATACATCATGCCCCCGATGCGATCGGCACCGGCGAGCACGTCGAAATAGTCCGGTCTCTCGTCATGCCTTGCGCCGAAGCTCGCGAGAAGGCCCGCGCGCGTGTCGTCCAGCGTGCCCGCGACCTCCTCGTGGCGCGGGCCGTAGAAGTCGGCCACCAGCGACACACCCGATGCCTCGTCCCTGATCCCGTCCGCCGTCACCGCGATCGGATAGTGCAGGCTGCCGCCGCCGAAGACGTAGCGCCCTCCGTCCAGCTCAGTCTCCAGAGAGGTGAAGCTCGCCTTGCCCCTCAGGTCATCGAGGCCGAACGAAAGAGCGGCGTCGCCATAGACCGGCGGAAGGCATTGAATGTCGACGGCGGTGCCGATCAACCCGCCCGCGTAGCGCACCGTGTCGGTCAGCGGGAAGGAGCCCGCGAGACTGCCGGTGCTCTGCCGGCCGAAGGCATCGGCCTCGGCCCACAGCAGGTCCACCGTCTCCAGGTCAGACCACGGCGCGCCGTTGTTGAGGTAGCGAGGCTGGGGATCGGCCAGAGACACGTCGAGTTCGCGGAACACAGCA
Source organism: Alphaproteobacteria bacterium (assembly GCA_965207055.1). Lineage (GTDB taxonomy): Bacteria > Pseudomonadota > Alphaproteobacteria > UBA828 > UBA828 > WTGU01. Next base: position 1,713,341 of record CBDBLP010000003.1, read on the forward strand.
ACCGTGAAGGCCGAGTGGTCCATCCAGCCCGCGTGGCCGTAGGTCTCGGGCCGGTCTGTTGCTGGCAGTATCGTCATGCCGATGTCGGCGAGGAAGGCGAAGTCGATCTCGGCAGGCAGGAACGCCGGTATCGCAGCACTGCCGGTGCAATAGGCCATCACCGACGAGCAGACCCCGCTGTGGTAGAAGTCGATTTGGCTCGCGTCGGGGCTGCGCTCGCCGTCGTGCCAGCCACGGGTGTTCCCAGCGTCCTGGAAGGGCGCAGGGCCGCCGTGGACGGCTTCCACATGAGGGCCGGTCCAGGTGCCCGCGTCGCGGTCGACCTCGGGCCTGTAGTGTCCATACTTGTCGGCGCCGTACCAGGCACCGAGAACGTGGCCGATCTCGTGGACCATCGTGTGGAATAGCCGGGCCTCGCCGGCCTCTTCGATGTGGTCCGCGTCGAAGGCGATGGCGCCGCCGTGCGGCTCCCAGCCATCGCCTGGCCGAAAGCTGCGAGCGCCGCCAATGCCGCTCGTGTTTCCACCCAGCTCGGCATCGGTCACGTAGATGACCACGCCGGTGCTGGTCTCGCCCTCCGGCCCTACGCGAACCTCCGGCCCGTCGGCGCCGTAGTCTCCGATCAGCCGGCCCTTGGAATCGCCAGCCCGGCGCTCCCACTCCTGCCACGTGTCGTCGATGCGCCGGCTCCACACTTTGCCCGCACGCTCCAGCGCCGCCCTGAACGACGCGTCCTCCTGCATCTCCTCCGTCGCGTGCTCCAGGTCGAACCCGATGGAGAGCGTGTCCGCAGGACCGCCGGACCAGCGGCCGTAGGACACGCCGCGCCGGTGCCCCAGCACCGTGACCGTATCGCCCTCCTGAAGCCCCGGCACGAAGGTCTCCGTGCCCACTCCGCGCGCGGCCTCGAGTAGATCCTCGAACTGGGCGACATCCTCCTCGGGATCCTGGACCTGCGAGAGCAGCCCGGCCAGGAGCGCGCTGGGGCGGTGGCCCCAGTGATCGAGAAGGTCGTCCGCAGAAACATTGTCCATGGGGCGCAGCGACACATGCCGCCCGCCGCGCGGCGTGCTGTGTTGAGGCACTGCGTCGGCGGCCGGGACAGGGGTGCCAGGCTCGGAGTCAGACACGCCGGACGGATCGGAGGGATGCGCGCCGGAATCCGGAATACCTGCAGTGGGGTCTGCTGCCGGCGGGTGCATCGCCCCAATCTGTGCGACGGGCTCCGCTGGCCGCGCGTCAGGCGCGCTCTGCGTCTCGCTTGCTTCCGTGGAGGTGAGCGTCAAACTGCGCTCGCCCGTCGGCTGGCCCGAGCCGACGCAGGAGGCGAGGACGAGTGCCGATGCCACCGTCAGCACCGGGAGTTTCCAGCGCCCGCAGACTTGTCGGTGATCATCCAGAACCGCGGATACTCGATCGTTTCCGTGAGACAGCGCGGAACGCCGGCGCGCTCGCGGCGCCGTGCAACGGGGTGCCGCCGGCCGCTGCGGCATCCGGAACGCCGTCTCCAATCCCTGCAGGCTCATGCGCTCATCCCCGGTCGGAAGGTTCTTCGCGGGGCAGGGAGGGGGGCGTGCCGCTTCGATCTGCCGGGAACGCCGCCGCACGGGGAAACCCCGTGGGGCGGGGGCCTATCGGGCGCCGGCGCGCGCTCACTCGTCCAGCGTGGCACCGAACGCCCCGATCATCCGGCCGATGCCGCCGTAGGACGCCTCGAACGCGCCCGTGGCAACGCTCGGCACCTTCTGCTCATCAACCTCGTGAAGCTGGCCTCCCCACGTCAGAGCCGGGCTGGAGGCCGCCCCTGCCGTCCCCTGGATCGTCCACACCGTCTCTGCCGTATTCGTGCCGTCGGCAGAGAGCGACCCGTCCGCGCCGATACCCGCCGTCCCGAGAGAGACGGACCAAGGCAGCTTCTCGCCGCCAACCACAAACTCGTCCAGCGTTCCGGCGATCGTCCCTAGTGCGGTACCGTCGCCGAACTCGGCCTTCAGCACCGCCGTCGCCGTGAAATCTCCCGCCGAGGCGGCGCCCACCGGCGGGACCAGCGAGTACTTGCCGACCCACCGCCGGGCCGCGATAGAACGCCGGGCCCTGAAGCGTGGGCAGGGCCGCGAATTCGTCCTGGGCGCCGCCCTCGCCCGCGTGGAAGACACCCACCGTCTGCGCGTCCGCCCGGTCCCGCAGCCACCAGCCGAAATACCGGAACTCGACGTCCCGAACCGCGACCATCGCCCCGGGCGCTGGCACGAAACGCCAGCCCCCGCCGCCCGAAAGCTCATACCCGCCGCCGTGCCGCACCGACGACTCGCACGGGCTTTGACCAGTGGGCGTGCACACATAGGCGCCGTCCGCACCTTCGAAGGTGCCCGAAACCTGCACCGTGCCGTCCATGCCCGCCGCGTGCTCCCTGATCCCCGCAGACGACGGAAAACCCGGTGAGGCGATCAGCGTCGCATCCGTGTCGGAACCGATCGGCAGGCTGCCGTCCGCCACAAGGCCGTTCGTCGTGTCGTACTTGCCGCCCTCGCCGCTGAAGGGCCGACTGCCCGGCGCCTCGATGTCGGTGTAGAGCACCACCGTGTCGATCGTCCCCGATGCATTCTCGGCCGCCCTGTACGTCCCGCCCGTCCAGCCCGACACCGTCACCGTGCCGCCGCTCGCAGCGGTCGCCAGGCCTGTGACGGCGACCGCCGCCGTCCCCGGCATCGTGCCCGACAGCACCGGCGCCATGCCGTGGGCCACGGTGGCATTGACGGCGGATATCCGGTCCATCGACGACAACGCCGCAGACAGCTTCTTCCGCTCCGCCTCGAGCTCTCGCCGCCGCTCCTCACGGGCAACCCTGATGAGCGATCTCGCCAGCGCAAGGCGTCCCTCGATCAGCCCGATCGAGCCCTCGAATGCGCCCGTCTCGTCGGCGCTCAGCGTCTCGGCCTCAGAAACTTCCTGCTTCGCGGCCGCGATCGCCGCCACCGCCGCATCGACATCCTCGTCGCTCGATGCCCCGTCAAGCGCCTTCACCGCAGTGTCGGCCGCCTGGATCGCCCGCGCAATATCCCCCCGTTCCACAGCCGCGAGGTCGGTCTGCTCCGTCCCCGGCGAGTCGTCCCCGCCGGTACAGGCCCCGAGACCCAGCGCCATCGCGCAGAAAACCACCGCCAGGAGCTTGTGCAAGGCCATCTCGTCATCCTCCGCTCAGGCGCACCGGCGCCGCATTGGCCGTATCGGGCTGCCGACACTCACCGCCAGTGGGGCCGCCTGCGCTCTCTGCCGCCATCATAGGGCATTGCGGCATCCGTGATGACCGCGTGAGCGGGGTGTCGGCGCACGCCAAGGCCCACGCGCGGGCAACGGCTAGAACTGCCGCACGAAGCGCAGCTCACCCCGGGTGCGCTCGTAGTCGTAAAGCTGGGCATTGGTCTCACGCTCCTCGTGCACCGCAACAAGCTCGGGACTGAAGCCCATCAGCGTGAAGCCCCGGTTGTGCACCGAGGCCCGAATGCTGCGCGTGCGGTCCTCTCTCGCCGAGCCGTCGGAGATGTTCGGAAACCAGCGCCCCTCGCTCTCATGGTAGTCCGTCCAGCGCACCTCGGCGCCGGCGCCCACGTTGAAGCCCAGCGGCAGGATCACCGAGACGCCAAGGCCCGTCCAATGGCTGCGGGTGCGCCAGCGCTCCGAGCTGGGGCGCTCCCAGCCGTAGCCCCCAGAGAGCTCAAGCCGAAGCGTCGGCAGCGCAACCCACGCGGCCCGCAGCGAGGAATCGAACACCGGGCCGTCGAGATAGTCCCGCGTGCGGTAGCGCCGCCCGTGCCAGCTGGCATTGGCCCCCAGAGTGACGGACCGGCTCAGGCGCCGGTTCACCTCGACCCGGCCACCCAGGCCCCGATGATCCGGCACCGTGCCCAGCCAGCGCTGCCGCGCGCTCGCCAGAACGCTCAGCCCCGTGTTCTCGTCCACCTGCCAGCGCGGGCCCAGGTGGGTCCCCACGAAGAGCTGGTCGAACTGGGAGCCCCCGTACTCCCGACGCGCGAACTCGGCACCGGCACGGATGCGGATGCTCTCGCTCAGAGGCTTCTGGTACTCCGCCCCGCCCCATACCGAGACGCCGATGCCCGAGGTGGTGAGCTCCTCCTGGTCGCGCTCGAAGGGAAGGTCGAAGATGTAGATGGTGCGCTCGTCCGAACTGCCGCCGATATTGCTGTCCGGCGCGAGCGCAGCCCCCAGCCTGAAGCTCCACCGCCCCCGTCCCTCGATCTCGCGCAGGAAGCGCTGGACGTTGGCAACCACCGCCGTCGGCGGGTCGCCGGCCAGCACGTACTCGAAATGGCGCCGAGCCAGCTGGTCCTCACCCTTGAGGAAGAAGGCGCGCGCCAGCTCCAGGCGCACACGCATCAAGCCCGGCTCCTCGATCAGCATCGCGTGGAACGCACCGATGGCCTCTTTCAGCAGAGCCTCGCGGTTCTCTTCGGTCACCTGCGGATGCTGCGCGGCGCCCACGGCCGCAAGGCCGTAGAGGAAGACCGCGTTGGCCTCGATCACGTCGCCCGAAACCAGCGGGCCCAGGATGTTCAGCGCCTCCGCAAAGCGGCCCGCGTCGATCAGAGCCCGTGCCTCGGCAACGCCGCCTGGCTCGGAAGTCTCGGGGGAGGATGTCGGTTCGAGATCGTGCTGAGCGCCCCAGGCCGGAAGCGCGAACAGAACGATGGCGCCAAGCGCAGCCATCGTGACGGTGCGGCAGAGAAGCGTAAGGGGCATCGCGAAGCCTACCCGATATTATTCGTGACGGGAAAAGAAAGGGGCGGCCCGAAGGCCGCCCCAGCTGAACTCGCAGTGTACTAACGAGGACTGACTTAGTCCTTGTGCGCACCGAAGGCGCCCACGTAGCTGCGGGTCACAGCGTCATCGCCTTCACCCGTCGTCCCGGTGACGCCGAAGGTGCCAGCGGCGGAGCCGGGAGTCGTCGTGTTTACGTCATCCGCTTCCGCCGGAGCGCCGTAGAACTGGCCTCTCCACGTGCCCTCGTACGTGTAGCTCACGACATCGCCAACCACCATGGGATCGCCCATGCGGGCATTGCCTGCGAAACCGCCCGTGGCAGTGATGTTACCGTCAGCAGGCGTGCCATTGGTATTCAGGTTGATCACGTCGGACATGGAGACGTCGCCTGCCATGATCCCGTAGATCTTCCCGGTGACGGTTCCAGCCGCCGCATCGGTCTCCCCTTCGTCGGGCGTGTCGCCGAAGTTGGCGGTCAGGCTGGCCCTGCCCTGGAAGTAATCGACGCTGGTCCCTGCGGTGTACACCCCCGTCGCGGACCCGGTATACGTCGCCGTCCCGTGAAGAGCTGCGGGCGTGGCGAAGTCCCGACCACCGTTCGCGAACGCTGCGACCTGTGGATTGCCGGTATCGTCGTTATCAGCACTGTCGTCCCCATCAAGCCACACGCCGAACACCAGGTAGTCGTTGGCCGCCGCCTGGGCAGCTGCGTCCAATGCCGTGACAGCTTCCTTGGCGGCCCGACTTCCCGTGAACACGTAGCCGTCGATGGCGGTAACGCCCCCGTCGGCATTGAGGGTAACCGAACAGCCCTTGTCCGCCGGGCAGATGAGGGTTCCCGCAAGCGCACCTTGGCCACTCGGTGTCCACTCCGCACCCGTGTAGTTGTTGCCTGACTTGGTGCCGAGCTTGGTTACCTCGGTGGGTTCTGTTATCAAGTGGAGTATGACTTCCCTGAACGTCACCGCAGCTGCCGCCTCTATCGGAGCATCGTCTTGATCCTTGTCGGTGAAGACGATGGCATGGGTTCCGCGATCAGAGATCGAGTAGCCCTGCTCGAAGCCCGGCACCCCGTCGATCTTCGTCGCCGTCACGATGGTCTCGTCGACAGCGGAGGTACTGTCGTCATCCTCTTCCGCGGCCATCGTCCTGAACACGAGATCCGTTCCACTGGTGCGGGTAACGGTGATCGTCAGCGGCATAACCACTTCTTCGGTCGGCGGATCGGCCTCCGTATCCGCAGGCGTGTTCGCAGGCCACATGGCGGTTGCCGAGGAATCACTGCCACCACTGGTTGTAGAACTATTGTTGTCGGCGTCACCGTCCCCTGCCCCCGCCGCGTTGCCGATCGCCGTTGCCACGGCCTCGATCGCGTCGGCATTCTCGTCCGTGTCCGGTGATTCAGGGTCATCCGGTGTGCCGGCCGCATTCGCAGCCAAGAGCACCCCAAGGACGTGCGTACCCTCGGCTGTTTCCGCCTTACCTGCCTCGGTTTCGGCGGTGCTGGCGTACATGACCGCATCCGTATCCTTCTCGGCTGCAGCCTCCTTCTGCGATTTGGCCTTGTCGCGCTCGGCCTCGGCGTCATCGCTGGTTCCGGCGCCCATCGCGGCCATGTAGGCTGCTTGCGCGGCGTCGCTTGCACTCTTGGCCGCATCCCGCGCCGCTTCCGCCATCGTTGCAGCCGACTCCGCCGCCGTCGCGGCAGCATCGGCGGCGTCATAGTCCGTCCTCGCGGCCATGGCCCTGTTCGCAGCGGCCCGCGCATCGTTCGCGTCGGACCTGGCATCCGCCGCCGCACTCTTAGCCATCATGTAGTGGGTGTTCGCCGCCTCAGCGTACATCTTCGCGTCCGACCTAGCATCAGCAAGGTCTGTCTCCTCCTGCAGCTGCTCAGCAGCCTTGCGCGCATCTTCTGCGTCGTCCTTGTGAGCCACAGCCGTCGTGAGCTGACCTTCGGCCACGAGCTTCTGCGCCTCGGCCTCCATCTGCGCCATCATCGCAGTCTTGGAGTCAGTGGCGTCCTGCGCCCGCATGCTCGCCGCCTCGGCCAGTCCCGCAGCCGTATCGGCCGCCTCGGCCGCAGCCCGAGCCCTCGTCGCATCCGAGGAACCGGGTGCCGCCGCTTCAGCTGCCGTCGCAGCCGCATCGGCGTCAGTGGCAGCCTGCCGCGCGTCCGTGGCCGCTTTACTGGCAGCCATCTGCGCATCGCCCAGCATTTTCGCTTCGTCAGCAGCATTGTCCATCGTCTGCTTGACGTTGGCGACCATGCTGGCGAACGACATGGCGTTCGCCAGCGCAAGCTCGGCCGCCCTCTGAGCGTCCTCTGCCTGCGCCTTGTACATGTCGGCGTCTTCTTGCGTCATCGCCGCCTGGGCCGCGTTGTTCGCCATCGCGGCATCCCCGCTGGCCTTGGCGGCGTCTGCCGCCGCGTCCTCCGCGCGGGCGAACGCTGCTGCGGTGATCGTGCTGAGGTCCTTGTTGGCCCTCTGGGCCTCAACCGCATCCGATGCGGCGCTGGACGCCGACATCGCCGCCGCCGCCGCATCCTCGGCCGCCTGCTTCGTGTCGGCCAACAACTTCGCTGCGTCTGCCTCTGCCGCCAGCCTCTCTGCCTCTGCGTCGTCTTCCGCCTTGGCCTGCGTCACCTTGCCAGCGTAGTTCATGGCGCTTTGCAGCGCGCCCGCGGCTTCGGTCTGCTTCGCTTTTGCGGTTTCCTGGTGCGTCGCCGCGTCGGCCGAGGTGGTCGCCCTGCCGGCCGCGTCACTCGCGTCGCGCGCCGCCTTGGCCGCTGCCATGGCAGCATCCCTCGCCATCACCGCCGCGTCGTACGAGGCCTGGTCGGAACCCGCGATATCCATCACGCCCGCGACCGCAGCCGCCGCATCGCTGGCATCCATCTCCGCCGCGTCCGCAGCCGTGTCGGCCGCCGTCCGCGCAGCAGCAAGCGCTTGCCTTTCCATCTCAGCCGCTTCTGCCGCCAGTCTGTCGGCCTCCTCCTCGGCTGCCGTCATCACCATGCCGGCGTACTTCACGGCACTCACCTGAGCCGCCTGCGCCGCGTCACGCTGTTCTTCTGCCGTAGTCTGGTGACCCGCCGCATCGGTCGACGTCGCCGCCGCTGCCGCCGCATCGCTCGCAGCCTTGGCCGCCATGTAGGCATCGCTGGCAGCCTGCGCCGCCGTCACCGCCGCGTCGTAGGACGCCTGGTCGGCACTGGCGTTGTCCATCTGCGCATCGACCGCAGTCTGCGCAGCAGTGGACGCTGCCTTCGCCGCAGCGGCCGCATCGCTGGCAGCCATCTTCGCGGCAGAGAGGGCCGCCGCTTCTACCCTGTCAGCCTCTGCCTGATCCAGGCCATCCTGGGCCGTCTGCACCATGCCGGCGTACATCTGGGCGTTCGCCAGTGCCGCAGCGGCATCGTCCTGCGCCTTCTTTGCGTCGGCCTGCGCGGCTTCCGCATCTTCCAGCGTCGTTGCCGCCTTAGCCGCCGCATTCGCTGCCGCTGCTGCCGCAGACGCCTGGGCGGCTAACGCGGAATAGCCCCTCGCTTCTATGTACGAGGCCGGGTCGGCAGTGGAAATGCCGGCGACCCCTGCGACTGCCGCCGCCGCGTCACTGGCCGCGGTCGCCGCCGCCGCCGCCGACAACGCTGCGGCATCCTGCGCCGGCGTCAGATCCGGCGCTTCGACCTGCACCGGGTCGTCCCCGCTGTGGACACAGCCGTACATGACGGCGGAAAGGGCGACGATCGAGCACGCCGCCATCAAACTGCGAGTCAGCTTTGCCTTCTTCATTGGTTGAGGCTCTCCTTTGCATCTAGGAGGCCTCGGCCGAGGCCTCGCTGGGTTCAACAAGTCGGCCGTCAGCGTAATTGACGACTCGGGCAATGTCCATAGCCGATGAACTTCACCACACCAAAAACTGCTTGTCTACATCGGAGATGCATCCAAGCAGACCCTCGACGCGGCCATGAACCATCGTGCCATCCCAAACCGTCATGGGGCTCCGCCCCTCGTCGCTGCTGCCTCCCCGCACATCCGCGAGCCTCCTCCGTGCCGCGCGATGTGCTGGGCTGAATTCTCGCCACAATTCCGCCCCCTTTGCAAGCCCGAAATTCGACCGAATTTCTACTTTCCACACAACGCCTTAGAGTCCATGCTCCCTGCGACCCTCGCCGCTCCCGGCCCCGTGCAGGAGCGCGTCCTGCAGGAACTGACCGCCCCGGCTCCAGGACAGAACGCGAGGCTTCCGGTCAAACTGCCGACGCCAGACGCCGTGGCGGGGCCGTCGGCACAGCGGCATCGGCATGCGCGGCGGTGCGCGCGATAGTGCCAGCGACGGTGATCCCGCCAGGCTCCCGCACCCCACGATGTGAACACCGGTACCCCGTCGATTCCTGAATCCGAGCGGGAGACATGAGAGCTGCCCGGCCATGGGAAATTCGGTCTGTTCGGGGGCATTTTCGGCCTCGCGCGGACGCTTTGATGACGGTGGATTCCGCAGAATTGAGGGCCGCGACGGTGAAATCCGCCATCAGCGCGCACAACGACGCGGCGCAGCAATTGTATAAGGCCGCAGCGCGGACATGGGAACGATGGGGGCGGCGGCGCGCGGTTTCGCCCACCGCCGTGACGCCGCGCGCAAGGCCCGCTCGTGGCGTCCCGCCAGGCCCTCCGCTACTATCCTGGCCGACGGTTGCAGCATGAGCACGCGGCCGCCCGAAGAGGATGCGGCAATGCGGCACGACGAAGCCTTCAAAGCCATTTTCTCCCATCGGATTTCGGTCGAGCATCTGCTCCGCTTTCTCGCCGGCATGATCGACGACGGCCCGGAGTGGATCGCGGCCTTCGACCCCGAGACCCTGGAGCCGGTGCCCACCGAGCGCATCGACGAGACCCTTCACCGCCACCTGAGCGACCTGGTCTGGCGCGTGCGCCTGCGCGACGGCGGCGAAGAAGACTGGGCCTATCTCTTCGTGCTGATCGAGCTCCAGTCGGCGGTGGATCATCTGATGGCGTTCAGGGTTCGCACCTACGTGGACCTGCTCTACCGCGGGCTCCTGGCGGGTCGCCGCTTCGGCGCTTCCGACCGTCTGCCGCCGGTGCTCCCCGTAGTGCTGTACAACGGGAAACCTCCCTGGTCGGCTGCGGCGAGCGTCGAGGAGCTGGTTGCGCCGGCGGTCCGCCCCTCCGGTCCCGTGGTCCCGGTGCCCTTCTACGCCGGCGCGTCTTACGTGACGCTTGACGTCGGCCGGGTCGGGGGCGGAGACTCCCCACCGAACGATGTGCTCTCTCTCGTGATCGGCATCGAGCGGATGTCATCGTATGATGAGGGATACGCGACGCTGCGTGAGGCGTTCTCCGCCCTTCGCGGCGCCGAGCACCGGGAGTTGCGCCGGACATTTCATACTTGGTTCACTTTGCTTGCCGGGCAGGATGCCAAGGGCGCTTTGATCGAGGAGTTCGAGGAGATGGAACGGATTCCTGAAGAAGGAGAGATGCGGACGCCGGTCCAGGATCGTGTTCGCGCATGGCGCGAAGCCGACCGTGAGCAGGGCCGCGCCGAGGTCGTCGAGCAGGAGCGTGCGCTGCTGCTTCGCCAGATCGAGCGGAAGTTCGGTGCCGACACCGCCGAACGCGCTGCCGCACTGTTGGCCGGGATCGGGGAGCCGGAGCGGCTGGCCGACGTCGGCGAGTGGATCATCGACTGCGCCACGGGTGACGAGTTGATCGCGCGGCTGGAGAACGCGCACTAACGAGGACCGCCGTCCCCTTGCTGGACTTGGCAAGGAGGCGATACTGCCTCTCGCCGCGCTGCCCGCAGCCGCGCCTGTTCATCTTCCCATTCCGGCCAGCTGCGCGTGCTCTCGCCGGTCCCCCGGCAGAAGTGGCACGTCTCCGTCCGAAAACTCGAGCGGACGCGCATGTCGGCCAACAGGCCGGCGAGCAATACGATCCGGCCGGTGCCGGCGCAGAGACGGCACCACATCACCGATCCCGCCCCTCTTCGGCCGCCCGTGCGTCCACGCCGACCCGATCGGGCCCGTCGGCACGGTCGATCCCGTCATGGCCATCCTCATCCAGTCCCCCGAACGGCGGCAGGTTCAGCCAGTAGCGGGTGTAGCGCCGCTCGCCACTCTTGCGGAGGGCGCCCTTGGCGACCAGATCGGCCAGGTCGCGTGTCGCCGAGGACGCGGGCGCCCTGGTGATGGCTCGATAGTTGCCGCTGCTGAGTCCGCCCTCGAAACCGTCCGGCTCTGCTCGGAACATTGCAAGAAGTGCTTTCTCCTGACGCCGGTTCAGTTCCCCGCAAAGCCGCTCGAAGAACTGCGCCTGCTGTATCGAGCGAACCAGACGCCGCTCGCTCCAAAGCTGCGCATCGACAACCGTACCCGCGAACCACACCAGCCAGTCGGTGATGTCGAGCGACGGGCCGACGCCTTCGAGTGCCGCGTAGTAAGCCTTGCGGCGGCGGGCGATGGTCCGCGACAACGCGATCAGGCTCGGCTCGCCGAGCGATTGGGCGAGCGATTTCTCGGCCAGGGCGCGCCCGATGCGGCCGTTGCCATCCTCGAAGGGGTGAATGCACACGAAATAAAGGTGTGCTGTCCCCGCGCGGGTCAGAGCCGATGCTTCGTCGCGCGTCGATTCCGTTCCGGCATACCAGGCAAGGAAGCGATCCATCTCCGCCTCGACCTGCCGGGACGGTGGCGCTTCGTAGTGAACCCTGGGGGCGTAATCGGGGCCGGAGACAATCTGCATCGCCTCCGGGTGCCGACGGTAGGCTCCCGCCGCCACCGCCCGCTGCCCGCCCATGAGCATCCGATGCCAGCGCCGGAGCATGTCGTGGTCCAGGGGCCGGTCGAACTCGCTGAAGAGCGCCATCATCATATCGGCCATGCCGACCTCGGCGGATGAGGCGGTACGCCTCTCCCCCTCCAGCCCGAAGTGGCGCCGGATCGAGGATTGCAACGAGGCCCGGTCCAGGATCTCACCTTCGATCGCCGAACTCTCGAACGCCTCGGTGCTGAGCCATTGAACGCGAAGCTCGGTCCGGTCGCGATCTTGCAGGTGCCGCCAGGAACCCACGCGCCGCCCGGCCGCTTGCAGGAAGCGTGCTTCCAGGCGTTGCAACCGCGACCGGTCCACGGTGAAGGACGGCCAGCCGGGATGCTGCCAGACCCAGGTCATGGGCGATAGAAGCGCCGCCTATCGCTCATTCCGGGCGCCCGCCCCAGCATCGGGACGCTCGCCGCAAGCGAACCGGGCACGCGGCCAATGACGCGCGGGCGGAGTGCCACAGCGCGGCAGTGCCGGCGCATGATCGGTGCTGCATCACGCAGGCTCGCTCCGGTCGCTCCCGCCCGGCATGATGTCTTTGGCGATGCTGGCGGCCACAAGGGCTGCGGACTCCTTCACCGAGTCCCGCGCCAGGTGCGCGTACCGCGAGGTGGTCTGGATCTTCCGGTGACCCAGAAGCTTGCCGATCATCGTGAGGTCTTCGCCAAGCGCCAGGGCGCGCGAGGCGAAGCTGTGACGAAGATCGTGAAGCCGCACGTCGTCGAGGTCGGCGCGCTCCCGCACGCGATACCAGTAGTAGGCAATGTGCTTCTGCCGCTCGCCGGGCTCACGGCCCGCGATCACCCAGGGATTGTCCGCAAGGCGCGGCAACCCGGCCAGCACGCGCGCGGCCGCCGGCGACAGCGGAACGATGCGCGGGCCAGTCTTGCTGTCGCGAAGCTTGATCTCGTTCCGGTGCAGCGCCACGTCATCCCAGCGAAGTGTCAGCACCTCGCCGGACCGGCACCCGGTCAGCATCAAGAGCTTGATCGCCGCAGCCGCGTGAACCGGAACCCGGCCCTCGGCCTCGAGATCGTCAAGGGCCTGACCGAGGCGGCGGAACTCGTCCTCGGTCAGGAAGCGCTCCAGCCGCCGCGTCGGGTTGCGGGTCACGAAGCGGCAGGGGTTGCTCCCCGCAGGCATCAGGCCCCACGCCTCCGCCCGGTTCAGCATCCGCGACAGCGCGCCCACCGTGTCGTTCGCGGCAACAGGTGTCTTGCGCAGGCGGAAGTGGAGTTCGGCAACGTGCGTGCGGTCGAGCTCGGCGATCGGCACCTTGCCCAGCTTCGGCAGGATGTGCCGTTCGATCGATTGCCTGTAGCCCTTGACCGTGTTCGGCTTGCAGCGGACCGCCACGTGCTCGCGGAGGTATCGCGCGGCAAGCTCCGCCACCGTCGGCCCGCCAGTCGCGTCCCGCCCGGTCTCCGGCTCATCGCCAGCCTCGATGCGGGTGAGAACGACGGCGCCCTCCTGGCGCGCTTCGTCGGCGGAGATCATCCCGTGCCGGCCGATCGCGATCCGCTTCGTGCCCCGCGGGCCCCTGCGCTGCACCATGTAGCTCTTGCACCCGTTGGGATAGACCCGGACCCCGAAGCCCGGAAGCTCCCGGTCCCAGCACATGAACTCCTTCTCCCCGGGGGTCAGTGCGTCGACCACACGGTTCGACAACGATCTCTTCTTCACTCGCGGCATGTTCCTGCTCCACTCCTTTACGCCGCCTCCGCCGACGGCATGCCGTCGGCGGCGTCCTGGGTGGCACCCTCCATGCGGAGAATGTCGTCCTCGATGCTGCCGCCCACGCGGGCAACGGCAACTTTCTCCGCCTCCTGCGACAGATGCGCGTAGCGCGCGGTGCTGCTCACGTCGGTGTGGCCGAGAAGGCGCCCGATCATCGGCAGCTGAAGACCCAGGGCCAGGGCACGCGAGGCGAACGAATGACGCAGGTCATGAATGCGAACGTCCTCCACCTCGGCACTCTCCCGCACCCGGTGCCAGTAGCTGGTCAGCTCCGCCAGGTGGCGGCTGGGCTTGCCCCCCGTGATCACCCAGGGGCTACGCCTCACCCGCTTGATCCCCGCCAGGACCTCCAGCACCTCAGGCGTCAGCGGCACCATCCGCGCTCCAGTCTTCGCATCGCGCAGGCGAATCTCGCCGGACTTGCGGTCGATGTCGCTCCATTTGAGGGTCTGTATCTCCCCGAGCCGGCATCCCGTCAGCATCAGAAGGCGCAGCGCCGCCGCAGCCCGAGCCGACACCGGGCCCTCGGCCTCAAGCTCGCACAGCGCGCGGCCAACACGCCGGTACTCGTCCTCCGTGAGAAAGCGCTCGCGGCGGCCCTCCTTGTAGCGCAGAACGAACCGGCACGGGTTGCCCCCGGTGGACGCCAGACCCCACGCCTCGGCCAACGAAAACATCTTCGACAGCACCATCAGTGCCCGGTTCGCAGCGCGCGGCGTCTCCCGCAGGCCGTAGTGCAGTGCTTCAACCTCGGCACGCCCCACCTTGTCCAGAGACATCGCGCCCAGCGCCGGCAGGATGTGGTTCCTGAGCGAGCCCTTGTAGATCCCCTGGGTGTGGGCATTGCAGTGTACCGCCACATGGGCCTCGAGGTAGCGCTCGGCCAGTTGGGCGACGGTGAGCAAAGGCTCGGGCTCCGCCTGCGCCGGGTCCTCGCCCCGCTTGATGCGGGCGAGGGCCGCCCTCGCCTTCTTGCGCGCCTGATCGGGAGTTAACTCACCGTGGCGTCCGAGCGAGACTCGCCTGATGCCCACCGGCCCCCGGGACTGCACAACATAGATCTTGGCGCCTGAGGGGTAGACCCTCACGCCGAAGCCGGGCAGCTCCTTGTCCCAGAAGGTGGTGTCCCTCTTCTCGACGGCGAGGGCGTCGACGGTTCGCTTCGAGATCGAGAGTTCGCTTCGTTTAGGCATCGGCAGTCTCCAGGTTCATCATACCTTCGTTCATCGGGCGGCGCAGTCACCGGGGGCCTGAGCAACGGCGCACGCCGCCTCGCCGCGACCGTCCCTGCTTGGTCCTTTCCTCAGGGTCATCAACCCACTGTCACCAGAGAACGTCACCAGAGAACCGAAGGTCCGCCGGCTCGCCGGCGGAAAATTCGGGGTCGCGAAATCCGCCAATTTTTCCGTCATCACTTCGGTATTCTCCGACATCAAACTCCAGCGTATTGGAGCGTACTCCTGACATATGGTCAAGGGGTATGTGCGACTCGTCAACCCACTGTGATAATGACAACTATCGTACTTCTTCGTACTCCAGCGTAGGCCTGCGTACAAGAATAGCCAAAACGCTACACAGCGCTTTTACAAGAGGAGAGCCTCGGAGCCATGAAGAAGACGAAGCTGACTCGCAGTTTGATGGCGGCGTGCTCGATCGTCGCCCTTTCCGCCGTCATGTACGGCTGTGTCCATAGCGGGGATGACCCGGTGATGGATCCGCCGGATCTGAGCATGCAGGTGGATGACGCAAGCGCTGCGGCGATGGCGGCGGCGGACGCGGCCAGTGACGCGGCGGATGCAGTCACCAACGTTGCGGATATCCGGAATCTCGACGCGGTCGCTTATCTGCAGGCGCAGGCCGCGGCGGCCGATGCCGCAACAGCGGCTGCAGAGGCTGCCCAGGCGAGCGATGCAGCCGATGACGCAATGACGGTGGAAGAGGCGGACGCGGCACTGGCCGATGCGGAGGCGGCGCGAGACGCTGCCCAGGCCGCTTTGGCGGATGCGCGGATGTACGCCGACGCGATCCAGGCGATCAAGGATGCCAACGACGAGGCCGCCATGATGGCGGCAGAAGCGGCTGCCCTCTCGGCCGCGCAGACGGCTGCCAGCGACGCGGCCGGCGCTGCGAAGGCGGCGGCCAGCACCGCGCAGGCGGCGCTCGATGGCCAGACGGCAAACGCCGATGCCGACGCAACCTCGTATGCTGAACTGCAGACGGCGGTGCAGGCTGCCAACGACGCCTACATGGCGGCCATGGCGGCGAGCGACTCGGCCGCAATGGCGGACAACTCGGCCGATGCGGTGATGTATCAGGCGACCGCAGAAGCGCAGCGGGACGCAGCGCAGACCGCGCTGGCGAATGCCCAGATGTACGCCGGCATGGTGGCGGACGCGAAGGCGGAAGCCGACAGGCTGGAAGCCGAAGCGGCCGAGGCCGAGCGGATGGCGCTGGCCGCTGCGCGGACGGCGGCCGACACGGCTGCGGACGCGGCGGAGGGAGCGGCTTCTTACGCGGCGGCCGCAGTGTCGGACGTCGAAGATATCGCGGGTTACGACCAGGTCTCGTACGACACGGCGGTGGCGAAGGCAGCGGAAGCCAGGGCAGCGGCCACGGCAGCCCGCGAAGCCAGCGACGCGGCTGGCAGGGCGACCACCTCGGCCGACGCGGCAATGCACCAGGCAACCGCAGAAGCGAAGCAGGGTGAGGCCTCGGCGGCGCTCACAAACGCCATGGACTACGCCGGCATGGTGACGCAGGCCAAGACGGATGCCGATGAGGCCCAGCGACTCGCTGATGAGCAAGCCGAAAGGGAGCGGTTGGCGAAAGCGGCCCTGGACGCCGCGCAAGGTGAGGCTCAGGCTGCTCACGATGCGGCGGAGATGGCCAAGAATACCGCGCAGGCGGAGGTCGACGCGGTCAGTAGAGGCATGGACCTGAATGCGTCCGCCACGGCTGCGTTCGAGCGGGCAGAAGCGGCGGCGATGGCGGCTAACACCGCCTACCTGGATGCCTTGGACGCCAACATTGCGGCCCAGGCGGCGACGACGGCCGACGACGCGGCACCGCACGTGCAGGCTGCAAAGGATGCGCAGGCGGCGGCCCAGACTGCTCTGGCGGCGGCCCAGGCTTTCGCCGCTATCGTGCAGGCGGAGATCAATGTCGCCGATATGAACGAAGCGGACGCCTTGGAGATGGCACGTAACATGGCCATGGAGGAGGCCGGTCTTGCCCATGATGCGGCCGTGGCTGCGGGCGAGGCGGCCGATGAGGCGGAGCGCGTCCTGGGCGTAGATCACATGACAGCCATGGAAGCGCGGGCAGCCGCCGACGCGGCCGCAGCCGCTGCCAAGTTGGCCAATGACGCGTACGAGGCAGCGAAGACTGCCGCGACGTCTGCGATGGCGATGGGCCATCACTCGGAGGCCACGGAACAGCGGATGGAAGCGGTCGTGCAGCAAGGGCACGCGGTGACATCCAGAGACTTGGCCGAGTCGACGGCCCTCTCCGACGCGCAGGCCGCTGCGATGGTGGCTGCCGGCGAGGCGCGAGACGCGGCTGATGCCGCAAAGAAGGCGGCGGATGACGCCGAAGCGCTCCTGACCGCCACACACCCGCTGGTGGTCAAGGCTCGGAAACAGGCCAATGATGCCGAGACGGCCGCGGTGGCGGCCAAGGACGCATCTGACGATGCGGCCGCTGCGACCACCTCCGATGCCGCGAAGGGGCATCAGGATACCGCCGAGGGCGCAAAGGGGAACGCGGAAGGCTCCCGGGATAACGCGCAGCAATATCACGCCGATGCGGTGCTCGAAGACGAGCACAACAAGACCGTGGCGGAGGCCGAGGCGCTCGCCAAGGCGCAGGAGGCGACTGAAGCGCTCTACACCGATGCCGACGATGGTGCGCTCTTCCACTACAACGCGGTGGTGGGCAAGGCGGCTGATGCCAGAACCCAGGCGGACAACGCCCAGGCCGCTGCCGACCAGGCCGAGCGCGCGCGGACCGATTCCACCGAAGCGAAAGCGAAGGCCGATGCGGCGGATATGGCTGCGGACGAGGCGGAAGCCGCGCTGATGCGCGCGATGACGGCCAAGACCGACGCCGATGCCGCCCGTCAGGCTGCGATGGATGCGGAGACATCCACGGAAGCCGAGGCGGCTCTGGAAGCCTTGAAGACGGCGAATGCCGCCTTGACCGAGGAGCACACCGGCATGACCGGCGCCGGCATGGCCTACATGCGGGCCAAGGCGGCGGCGGCAGAGGCGGAGACGGCGGCCGGCGTGCACGTTATTGGGTTGCTCAAGTTGGCGAATGCGCACTACGTGATGGACGACGCCGCTACGGCAGACATGAACGAGCAGGCCGACGCGGTGGAAGACATCAGTATGGAGATCGGTGCGGCGGCGTTGGAAATGGCCAATGGCAACAGCCAAGCCGAAGTTTCGGTCGTGGGATACGCCAACAACAACTCCCCTGACGATCTATCCGACGACACGGGCACCAGATGGCCATTCGGCAAGGACGACGATGGCGATGGGGTTGGCGACGGCGAGCTGACCGTCGTGGTCAACATCGGCGGCACCCAATACATGAACGTCAGGGAAAACCCGGATACCGAAGCTACCGAAAACAACTTCAGGACGGAGGCACCGCTCGGTGACTTCATGCACGGGTTCGATATCTCGGTGGATGCGGATAGTGACACTGCAGCCGTGCCTAACCCTGAAATGAGAACCCGCATCCTCGTCTTCACCGACAAGGAGCAGGCCAGCAAGCCGGACTCGCTGAAAGCGGCTGTCCAAAACGCTGAGGTGGAGGTCGCCCAAGTCGTGGAGGACTCCGAGATGCCGAATGGCCTCATCGGAGCCACGTTCGATCACGACTCCATGGCCGACACAGACCCGCTGCCCGGTACGTTCAACTGCGCTGAGGATGCTGTTTGTACCGTCAATATCGACGGTGAGGGCAATGTTACCGCGATCACCGGTTACACCTTCTCCAGCGCTAACTACCCGCAGGGACATCCCATTGACGTTGTTGAAGCGTCGTCTGAGGAGGATGAGACCTATCTCGCCTTCGGCGTCTGGATGCAGGACGATGTCGACGCGACGGCTCCCGAGGATCGGTTTACCTTCGGCGCGTTTGCCAATGGCGGAAGCCCGGTCGACGCCAACACCTACGGTGGTGCGGTGGTCATAGGGTCGGCGAAGTATGAAGGCTCCGCAACAGGCGTGTACACCGAAGGCGACTCCGTCGACTACTTCCAGGGCGACGCTACTCTGACTGCCGAGTTCGGCGACGAGCCCGAGACCGGTGACGACACCGACCTGGGAACCATCACCGGAATGATCCACAACATCGTCGCGGGCGGTAATAGCATGGACGACGTCATCCATCTTAACTCCGATGATGACCCCGACGACGGCAACATTAGCGCAACGGGCGAAATCACGGGCAATGTCCGCATGGGTGAGGGAACGACGGTGGATACGGTTACCACGTATACCTACAACGGCGAATGGAGCGCTCAGTTCTACAATGGGACTGTGGATGACACCACGACGGCAGGCGTCGACGAAAGCGATGTGCCGCCAGGCTCCGTTGCCGGCACCTTCGGTGTCACGGGCACCGACGACATGGGTACGACCACCGGGGAAAACGCAATGGACGACGACGTCACCCGCAGCTACGTGGGTGTGTTGATGACGGTCTAAACCCGCGTTTATTCGCTTTTTTAGGGGCGCGTGATTTAGGTGGCGGCGTGGTTGACGGGTTTATGTTCCCGATGAGTTGACCGCTTCTGTTGTTGCTTGGCCTGTGGGGAAGTGGTCAGGCGCGGAGCGGCTGTCCACTTGTCCACAGGCCTCTTGCCGTCGCCAGGTTTGCCCAGCTTCGCACACCTGACATCGAGATCGCCGGGGGTAGAGTCGGGCCGCTGAGAACGATGCGGCGCCGGCCTCGTTTGCTTGGTGGCAAGAGCCGGCGCCGCACTCCCCGTGCCGTGCCCGGCACGGCCCAGATGCACAGTATCGTGCGGGATTTAGCGGGGGTCGAGCCCGTTCTCATCGACCGCCGCGATGCAGAACTTTGGCCGCCTGTTCCACTGTCCGCAGTGCCACCAGCAAGTCGTTCTCTGCCCCCGCTGCGACCACGGCAACCACTACTGCTCCCGAGAGTGCAGCGAGAACGCGCGCCGAGCGTCGCAGCGTCTTGCCGGGCGGCGCTACCAGGACGGTCTGCCGGGGCGTCGCAAGCACGCGGCACGCCAGAGACGCTATCGGGACCGGCAGCGCTGCCGGACGGCTCAAAGCGAGGCCTGCGGGCGGAAAGTGACGCATCACCCTTCGACCCGTCAGCACCGCCGTGTTGTCGTGCCAGGGACGCCGAAGAGGCGTCGCGGCACACGGCCCTTCGGGGACGAGGAGCCCCCCGGGGTCTTCCGCTGCAGCATCTGCGGCCGGTTCTGCGCGGTGTTCGTCCATCCGGGCCTGCGCACGGTGCGGCACCCGGCACGAGAGAGGTGAGATGACCATAGACAGGGAGACCAGGACGGAGATCCTGCGGCTTTATCATGCCGAGAAGTGGAAGATCGGCACGATCGCGCGTCAGCTCGGCGTCCATCACGGCACCGTCCGGCGCGTGCTCAAGGACGCCGAGGAGCCTCGGCAGCGCAAGCCGCGGCCCTCGAAGCTCGATCCCTTCATCCCCTTCATCCAGCAGACCCTGAAGAAATATCCGAAGCTGCCGGCCAGCCGGCTCTACGAGATGGTGTGCGGGCGCGGCTACCGGGGGAGCCAGAGCCACTTCCGCCGCGTCATCGCCCCCATGCGGCCGAAGCCTGAAGCCGAGGCCTATCTGCGGCTGAAGACCCTTCCGGGCGAGCAGGCCCAGGTCGACTGGGCCCACTTCGGCAAGGTCAGGATCGGGCGCGCGGAGCGCCCGTTGATGGCCTTCGTGATGGTGCTCAGCTACTCGCGCCGCATCTTCCTGCGCTTCTACCTGGGCGCGGGCATGAACAACTTCCTGCGCGGCCATATCGACGCCTTCGAGACCTGGCAGGGGGTGCCGCGCGAGATCTGGTGCGACAACCTGAAGAGCGTTGTGCAGGAGCGCCGCGGGACCGCGATCCACTTCAACCCCCGCTACCTCGACTTCGCCGCCCACTACCGTTTCCTGGCGCGGCCTGTCGCGATCGCGCGCGGCAACGAAAAAGGGCGCGTCGAGCGCGCCATACGCTATGCACGCGACAGCTTCTTCGCCGCCCGGGAGTGGCGCGACATCGACGACCTCAACGCCCAGGCCGAGGCCTGGTGCGAGGGCATCGCCGCGGACCGCCCCTGGCCCGAGGACCGCTCGGTCAGCGTGCGCGAGGCCTTCGAGAAGGAGCGCAGCTCCCTCATGGCCTTGCCCGGCGACCGCTTCCCCGCCGATGAACGGGTCGAGGTCGTCATTGGCAAGACGCCTTACGCCAGGTTCGACCTCAACGACTACAGCGTCCCCCACACCCATGCGCGGCACACCCGCGTCGTCATGGCGACGCTGGACGAGGTCCGCATCCTCGACGGCACGGACGTCATTGCCACCCATCCGCGCAGCTTCGACAAGGGTGCCTGCATCGAGATCCCCGAGCACATCGCCGAGTTGGCGAAGAAGAAGCGCCACGCCCGGCGCATTCGCGGGCAGGATCGCCTGGTCAAGGCTGCGCCCAACAGCGAGCGCCTGCTCGACGAGGCCGCCAAACGCGGCGGCCATCTCGGCTCCATCGTCGGCGCCCTGCTGCGCCTGCTCGACGAGTACGGCGCCGCCGAGCTCAAGGCCGGCATCGACGAGGCGCTGGAGCGCGACGTCCCCCATTCCAACGCCGTGCGCCTGAGCCTCACCCGCCGCCGCGAACAGCAGAACAAGCCCCCGCCCATCCCGGTCGAGTTGCCCGACGATCCCAAGGTCCGCGGCATCGCCGTCCGCGACCACGACCTGACGGAGTACGACGGCCTGGCGGGCGAGGCCGAGGAGGAGGACAGCGAAGAATGAGCGACAACCTCATGAACCGTGCCCGGGCGCTCGGCCTGCACGGCCTCATCGCCCACTGGGACGAGGTCGAAGACTGCGACTGGCTGACCGCGCTGATCGCTTGGGAAGAAGAAGAGAGGCGCGCCCGCAGCCTCAAGCGCCGCCTCGCCGATGCCCGGCTCGGTGAGTTCAAGCCCCTCGCCGACTTCAACTGGGACTGGCCGCGCAGTTGCGACCGCATGGCCGTCGAGGACCTAATGAGCCTCAGCTTCCTCAACGAGGCCGCCAACGTCGTCCTGGTCGGCCCCAACGGCGTCGGCAAGTCCACAATTGCCGCCAATATCGCCCACCGCGCCGTCCTCGAGGGCCACACCGTGCGCTTCGCCACCGCAGCCAGCATGCTCGGCGAACTCGCCGCCCTCGACTCGGACACCATGCTCCAGCGAAAGCTGCGCTTCTACGCCCGCCAGCACCTGCTGGTGATCGACGAGGTGGGGTACCTCTCCTACAGCAATCGCCACGCCGACCTGCTGTTCAACATCGTCTCAAGCCGGACCCGGCAGAACTCCACCATCATCACCACCAACCGCCCCTTCTCCGAGTGGGGCGAGGCCTTCCCCAACGCCACCTGCGTCGTGGCCCTGGTCGATCGCCTCGTCCACAACGCCGAGATCATCGCCATCGACGGCGATTCCTACCGCCGCAAGGAGGCCGAGGAGCGCCAGAAGCAGCGCAGCGCAGAGCGCCGACGCCGGCGTGAGGCAAAAGCGAGCCGAAGACCAGGCAAGGGCGGCCCGCAGGACACCGGGGGCGTCTGAGGCGGCATAATCGTGCGCCAGCTACGCCCATGGGATCGGCGGCTGCAGGCAGAGGGGCTGCGCGGCTGTCCCCTCGAAGACGTCGCCCGCGCCCTCGGCTACCGCCGCGATCCCGACGACGACGCTCGCTGGAGGCGTCTCGGATCGGTCGTCACCATCAACCGCTTCATGTTCTACGACCATCTGCGCGGCGAGGGGGGCGCCGGTGCCGTCGACCTGGTGGTCCATGCCCAACGATGCACCGTGCCCGACGCCCTGGCCTTCCTCGCGAAACTGCCGGGACGCTCCCGGCGCTCCCCGGAGTGCCTCTGTCCACGGCTGCCGCGTCCGCAGGAGCGGCACTGGCCCGCAGTGGAACGCTACCTCGTCGACGAGCGCGGCCTCTCGCCCGTCCTCCTCGCCCTGTGCCGCGACCTCGGGCTGGTCCACGCCGACCGCCACGGCAATGCCGTGTTCGTCTGTCGAGACGCCGCAGGGGTCGCGACCGGCGCCGAGATCGTCCCCACCGGCGCCCACTGCAGTGCGGCTGCCGGCGTCGGCGAAGCTGCCCCATCCCCGCTCGCGCGCGGCGGCTTCTGGGTATCGTGGGAGCTCGACTGGCCGCAATCCGTGCTCATCGCAAAGAGCGCCGTCGACGCCCTGTCCGCCCTCTCCCTCCAGCTCATGCCGGTCGAACACAGGGCATGTGCCGTGGTCTCCACCGGGATCGTCACGCCAAGCCTCCCCGCCTGGATCGAGGACTGGAGCCCCCGCCGCATCTTCTGTGCCTACGACGCTACCCCCGGCGGCGATAACGCCGCCGAACGGCTGTTCCGAAGGGACAGCAGGGTCGTCCGCGTGCGACCCGCCCTCGACGGCGACGACTGGAACGACATGCGCAGGCGCGACCTCGAAGGCAATATGCTCGAGATCGACGATCGCCTCATCAGTTGAATAACAGCAGGACCCCTCAGCCAAACCTGCAAGGCCGCTCTCGCGCCACCGCGATCACGACGACCCACACCACAAGCCTGACAGCGCTCAGCACTGCACGGTGCTACGCTGATCGACGCTCCACCACGCCAAGCGGTCTAAATGAGCGAATACGCGCGCTTTTGCGTGATCGCCAACAGTGGGTGCCTTCGGCGCGCACAAAGTCCCCGAGTCCAACTAGACCTTGTTTGTAGAGACTGCACGTTACAGGGGGCGGCCTTCGGGCCGCCCTCTCTTGTTGTGAGTAGTTGTTTCGTTTCCCTCAATCGCCGGGCGCTCTGAGCACACCCACGTCCCCCTGTCCCCCTCCCCCCTGAAGGGCGGAGGGGGAACGTGGTTGAGAGGGCGAGGTTCCTCCTCTACTCCCCCTCTCCTCCCCTCGGGGGAGGAGAGGGCCGGGGTGAGGAGGGGTGGTCCTGTTCATTTCCCTCAAGCGCCGGGCGCTCGCTCCGCCCGCTTGGCTTACGCGCCTTACGGCGCGGCGCGGTCGCACCGTCCGGGAGTTAATCGGTTCCCTCAACGGCGGGCGCGAACTCCGTTCGCTTGCCTACGCGCCTCGCGGCGCGGCGCGCGGTCGCGCGCTCCGGGCTGCTGCGCAGCCCGGTTCCGATCATGGTCGGGCTCCTCGTGGGTTGCCGGCCGCTCTGAGTACACCCACCTCCCCCTGTCCTCCCTGGGGAGGAGAGGGCCGGGGTGAGGAGGGGGGAGCACACAAATTGCCCGGACCATGGTGCGGTGCAGGGAGCGGGTGGGCCGCGTCAGGATCGCGGCGTGCAGGACGAGGGGCGACGAAGCATGACCGGCGCGGCGCGGGGGCGCTTGCTCTATTACCTTTCCCTCAATCGCCGGGCGCTCGCTCCGCTCGCTTGGCTCCGCGCTTACGCGCGCGGCGCGGTCGCGCCGGCCGGGCTGCTGTGCAGCCCGGTTCCTATGTGGGGAGACTCCTCGTCTGTTGCCGGGCGCAGGACGTTACGGGCATGCGCGCCAACGCACTCATCCAGCTTGTTCCGCCCGATCCCGGCAGATCCCGCCAAAATTTTGTTGTTTCCCGTCCCACCGAGCACGCTCGGTGGTTACTCGCTTCCCTCAGGCGCCGGGCGCTCGCTCCGCTCGTTTGGCTTACGCGCTACGCGCGCGGCGCGTGCGCGCCGGCCGGGAGTTAATGTTTTCCCTCAATCGCCGGGCGCTCACTCCGTTCGCTTGGCTCCGCGCTACGCGCGCGGCGCGTGCGCGCCGTCCGGGCCTGCGGCCCGGGCGCTTGTTGTCGACACCTCGTCTGGTGGCGGGCGCAGGAGGCTACGGGCATGCGTGTCCAGCCACTCATCCAGCTTGTCCCGCCCGATCCCGGCGAATCCCGTCAAAATTTTGTTGTTTCCCGTCCCACCGAGCCCCGGGCCGCAGGCCCGGAGCGCGCGACCGCGCGCCGCGCGAAGCGCGTAGGCAAGCGAACGGAGTGAGCGCCCGCCGTTGAGGGAAAAACTAAAATTGCCTCACCGCCCTCAGCTCGCCGCGGGTGCGCTCGAAGTCGTAGAGCTGGGCGTTGGTCTCCCGCTCCTCGTGGATCACCACCAGCTCCGGGCTGAAGCCGAGGACCGTGAAGCCCCGGTTGTGGACCGAGGCGCGGAAGCTGTGGGTGCGGTCCTCCCGGGCCGAGCCGTCGGAGATGTTCGGGAACCAGGCGCCCTCGCTCTCGTGGTAGTCGGTCCAGCGCACCTCGGCGCCGGCGCCGACATTGAAGCCCAGCGGCAGGATCACCGAGACGCCGGTGCCGAGCCAGTGGGTGCGGGTGCGCCAGCGCTCGGAGTCCGGACGCTCCCAGCCGTAGCCGCCGGAGGCCTCCAGCCGCACCGTGGGCATCACGACCCAGGCGGCGCGGAGCGAGGAATCGAAGACCGGCCCGTCGAGATGGGTCCGGTCGCGGTAGCGGCGCCCGTGCCAGGTGGCGTTGGCTGAGAGCGTCACGGTCTGGCTCAGGCGGCGGTTCAGCTCGAGCCGGCCGCCCAGCTCGCGGTTGTCGGGCACGGTGCCGAGCCAGCGCTGGCGCGCGCTCGCCAGCACGCTCACGCTCGTGTCGCGGTCGATGCTCCAGCGCGGGCCGGCATGGGTCCCGACGAAGAACTGGTCGAACTGGGAGCCGCCGTACTCGCGCCGCGCGAACTCGGCGCCGGCGCGGAGCCGCACCTCCTCGTCCAGCACGTACTGGTACTCCGCGCCGCCCCACACCGAGACGCCGATGCCGGATGTGGTGAGCTCCTCGATGTCCCGCTCGAAGGGCAGGTTGAAGATATAGATGGTGCGCTCGTCCGAGGTGCCGCCGATGTTGCTGTCCGGCGCGAGCGCGGCGCCGAGCCTGTAGCTCCAGCGCCCGCGCCCCTCGATCTCGAGCAGGAAGCGGCGGACGTTGGCGACCACGGGCTCCGGCGGGTTGGCGCCCAGCACCAGGATGAAGTGGCGCCGGGCGAGCTCGTCGTCGCCCTTGAGGTAGAAGGCGCGCGCGAGCTCGAGCCGCACCCGCAGGAGGCCGGGCTCCGCCAGCAGCATGGAGTGGAAGGCGCCGATCGCCTCCTTCAGCAGGGCCTCGCGGTTTTCCTCGGAAACCTTGGGATGCTGCGACGCGCCCGTGGCGGCAAGGCCGTAGAGGAAGACCGCGTTGGCCTCGACCACGTTGCTTGAAACCAGCGGCCCGAGGATGTCGAGCGCCTCGGCGAAGCGGCCGGCGTCGACCAGCGCGCGCGCCTCCTTCATTCCTTCGGTGGGGGCCGCCGGCAGCTCGGCGGTGCTCGCCGCGCTGGCCGCGCCGGGCTCCTCGACTGCGTCGTCCTGGCCGGTGGTATCGGCCGCACCGGCCGCATCGGCCACGACAATTCGATCGGGCTTGTCGGGGGGGAAGGGCGGCGTGGTCTCGTCGTCCGCACCCCAGGCAGGCATCGCGAGCAGCAGACAGGCGGCGACCGCGGCGGTGCGGCACAGCAGCGAAAGGGGCATCATAACTCCCTACATTTCATCGGTTTTGTTGCGGCCGGCCTCGTTGGACGGGCCGGTCCGACTGTAATTGAAACGCGGCGACAACGCCATGCTCGACGGGCCGGAGGGCGCGTTTTTCCGCGCGGTGGATCGGCTTCGGGATCGTGCGCGCTGCCGAATGGGGGGGGATGCGGGCAGGCTACCGCCCTTACGGGCTCGCCGGCGCGTGCCCGTTCTCTCTCGCAGCGGGCGAAGTCTAGGGAGGTGGGCGCCGGCCGAAGCCATCGATATTGCTGGGATGCGGGTTCGGCCTAACGATTTTACGAAGCGGCATGAGCGCGCGGCCCAGGGCGTCCTACATTGAAGCGTATGCACCGGAGACCTGCCTGGCCCGGAAGGCATCGTCCGCGACACGACGATGCGAGCAAGGGGAGACAAGACGCCATCGTGAACCGAGAGCACCGCCATGAGCCAGCAAGAGCCCTTCGACCGCATCGTTGCGGCGTTGCACGACGCCGCACTCGACGACTCACGGTGGTCGGCAACCGCCGCCCTTATCGACGACGCCTGCCGGACCAAGGGCAACATGCTGGTGTACGGCGACGGCCAGGCTCAGGACGATGCCGAGATTTACATGGCGCGCTTCTGCTACCGCGGGCAGCGCGACCGGGACATGGAGCGCGAGTACTTCGACATCTATCACTCCCGCGACGAGCGCATGCCGCGCCTCCGACGGCTGCCGGACGGGCAGCTGGTTCATATCCGCACTCTCTACACCGACCAGGAGGTGAAGAGCTCGGCCGCGTACAACGAGGCGCTGCCCCGCTCTCACACCCAGAACAGCCTTAACGTGCGCCTGGACGGGCCGGACGGCTCGCGCATCGTCTGGGTGCTGGCGGACTCGATCGACGCAGGCGAGTGGTCGCCGGCGCAGGTCGGCCTGATCGAGCGCCTGCTGCCCCACCTCCGCCAATTCGTCCGGGTGCGCCACACGCTCGCCGAAGCGGGCGCCCTCGGCGCATCGCTCGGCGCGCTGCTCGACAACTCCGCGGCCGGCGTTATTCAGCTGGACCGGCGCGGCCGCATCGTGGCGGCGAACGAACCTGCCCGCTCCCTGCTGCGGCAGGGCGACGGACTGTTCGACCAGAGCGGATCCCTCGACGCCCGGGCGCCGGCGGACAATGCCGAACTCCAGCGGCTGCTGGCGCGCGCCTTGCCACGCTTCGGCGGCCAGGGCGCCGGCGGCTCGATGCTGGTGAGGCGCCCCTTCGACCTGCCGCGGCTCGTGCTCCACGTGAGCCCTGTGGATGACGAGGGATCGGACATCCGCGCGCGCCGCGTCGCCGCGCTCGTGCTGATCGTCGACCCGGCGTGCCGGACCCGGATCGATCCGGCGCTGGTGGCGGCGACCCTCGAGCTCACGCCGATGGAGAGCCGCGTGGCGGTGTGGCTGGCCGAGGGCAAGACCGTCCGCAACATCGCGCAGGCCCTGGGCCGGACGGAGAACACGGTCCGCTGGCACATGAAGAACATCTTCAACAAGCACCGTATCTCCCGGCAATTCGAGCTGGCGCAACTGGTGCAGGCGCTGGCCGGTCTGCCGGAACCCCGACGCCCCTAGGGAGGGCGCGGACGCCGGGCGCTGCGTCGCGCTGGACGGGCTGCAGTCCCTCGGCGTGAAGAGCGCCGCCCCTCCGCGGCCCTGGCGGCGGCTGCCCCAACCCGGCCACCCCCGGCTCCGCCAGGTCCCGCTCCCCCGACCCCGCGCCTGACGCTCGAAGGGGCGGGCGTTGGAGAATGGATGATTCGACCAGTTCTATGCGACGCGGGCATAGATTCTGTCATTCGATACAACCAGTTAATGAAATACGATACTAGTTAATAAGTCATTCACATCTTATTATATCTATTTTGACATGAATACCGACGCGCGATGTGCACTGCCCTACGGGCATTGCGTGAGAGACGGCCCGGCCGCGACGCGCTGGGGACCGTAAGGGCGGTAGCCTGCCCGCGCCCCATCGTCCGCTCTCGCGCCCGCCGCCTGAGGGAACGACAACCACCCCGCACCCCCGCGCGGGACGGAAGCAACAAAATTATTGCCGGGATTCGCCGGGATTGGGCGGAACAAGCTGGATGAGCGACTCGGCGCGCGCGGCGTTCACCGAGTCGCCCGCCCCTGGTCCGTGCCCTGCTTCCGGGTGACTTCGATGCGGCGAAGCGCGAGCGCGAGCTGGCCGAGCACCTTGGCCGTCACGCGCCCCTCGCCCGTGCCGAGATCCGCCACGGCGAGCACCGCCAGCATTCGCAGGGCTTCGATCGCGACGAGGCTCGTGCGGTCCTCGCCGCCCGCCTCCGCCTTGCGCCCCCAGACCTCGAGGAGGCGCATGGCCTCGTCCCGCCGGTGGTTCCGGTCGCGGGTGCGTTTGGCGTAGCGGCCCACGGCCGAGCGCGAGCAGCTCCCGCCCCTCGCGCGGATGAGCGCCGTGATCCGGTCGATGCTGGCGCCCTCGGCGATCGCCGCGTCGACCGCCTCGCGCACCGAAGCCGGCAGCCGCTCGACCGACGACCGCCCCCTCGGCCTGCCGATCGTGTACCCTCCGCTCTCGTCCTGCATGGTCCGTCCGCTCCCGCGTTGCCTGCCCCGATCCTGACGCACCCGACGCGTTCCATGCACCGCACCATGGTCCGGGTCACCCCTTCCCAACACCGCCCCCGGCAACCCACGAGGACTTCGACCATGATCGGGACCGGGCTGCACAGCAGCCCGCACGGCGCGACCGCGCCGCGCGCGTAGCGCGGAGCCAAGCGAACGGAGTGAGCGCCCGGCGATTGAGGGAAAGGATTAACTCCCGGACGGCGCGACCGCGCCGCGCGCCGAAGGCGCGGAGCCAAGCGAACGGAGTGAGCGCCCGGCAATTGAGGGAAATGGTTAAACCGGCGCCCGGCGTCTGAGGGAAGGGAATACGACCACCCCTCCTCACCCCAACCCTCTCCTCCCCAGGGAGGAGAGGGGGAGTAGAAGAGGACCCCCGCTCTCTCAACCCACGTTCCCCCTCCGCCCTTCAGGGGGGAGGGGGTTAGGGGGGTAATGGTTCGGTAATGCCGTGGAGGGTCCGGAATCAGCGGTTGAGGGCCCGCCTCCAGTCTTTTCGCAGCGGCCGGAGCCAGATGTCCTTGCGGGGCTTGTCGTACCGCTTTTCCCGGTCGTAGCGCCCGCGCCCCTGTGTCGTTCCGACGCGGATCCAGCCCGACGCCTTGTAGACGGCGCCGGTGTAGCGCGGGGTCTGGACGAAGGTCTCGATGAGCACGGGTGCGGTGTTGTAGCGCTCGGCCCAGTCGAGTGGCAGGCTGCGGCGGACGATGGCGAGGATGTGCGAGCCCAGGTTGGGGATCTTGATCCAGGGCAGGATCAGGAACCTGGGGTTGTCGACCACCAGCGGCAGGTTCCTCTCGCGCAGCTCGGGCGTCCAGCCGATGAAGGCATCGCGCGGCGCCAGCTTCCAGGCGGCGGTCGAGAAGCCGAGCATGGCGAGCGGCCAGCCCTCGCGGTCGTGGACGGCGTAGCGCATCTGGGCGCCGACCAGGGTCTTGTAGCCGAGGTAGTGGTAGCGGGCGACGAACTCGTTCCAGAGCTTGCCCTCGCGGGTGCCGCGCACGACGGTGCGCATCTTGAGCGGGCGGACCTCGTCCAGCGTCGTCGGGACGGGGAAGAGCGGCGGCTCGGTGT
The DNA here is from genome assembly GCA_965207055.1 of Alphaproteobacteria bacterium. Lineage (GTDB taxonomy): Bacteria > Pseudomonadota > Alphaproteobacteria > UBA828 > UBA828 > WTGU01. The sequence continues at coordinate 1,743,196 of CBDBLP010000003.1, forward strand.
CCGGTCCGAAGACGACCGGCTTTGGCGGGCCCGGTTGCCACCTCGGCGGCGGCAGGGTGATCAGTCCGTCCTTGTGCATGGCCAGCATGGTGACCCTGGCCATCATGTCCTTCAGCCCGCCGTCGGGCTTGAGCCAGCCGATGCGCCGGCAGAACTCCTTGGACAGCGCATGGCGGTTGAGCGGCGGGGGGCCGGCGATCAGCGCGCGCAGCAGCACCATCTCTTCGGTGGTGAAGTCGCGCCCGTAATAGCGGCACTCGATCGTGCCGGTCATCCCGGTGCCGTGAACTTGCGCCTCCGCGCCCCGCTCATCGACCACGGCAGCCAGGGCGACAAGTCGTCCGGCGGTTTGCCGCCATTCTTCGCGCAGGCCTTCAACCATGCCTCCAGCCAGCGCCGGACATCGATGCCATTCATGGCGAGAGTGCCGACGACGGAGTACATCATCGCCGTGAACTTCGCGCCGTCCTCGCTGTCGGAACCGAAGCTGAGCCGTCTTCCTATGACCGCTCCCCTGAACGCCCTCTCGGCAAAATTATTGTCCATGGGCACCTGCGGGTTGTCGACGAAGACGCACAGGCCCTCGCGGTGGTTGAGCAGCGAGCGCAGCGGCTTGGCCTCGCGCGCGCCGTCCGGCAGCTCGGCCAACTCCGCTTCGGCGACCGCGAACAGATCGTCGACGGCCTTCTCCAGCTCGCCCTGTGCGCCGTCGAACTGTGGCGTCTGCCGCTCCAGAGCGGGGCCGTAATGTTTCAGCCGCACCTTGTTCAGGCTGTAGATCGATGCGATGCGCCCGATCCAACTCTGGCACCATTCCGTCAGTCGATTGTGGCCGGCCGCGCAGTCGATGAAGTCCCGCCGTTGATGGGCCCAGCAGAAGCAGAGGATCACCTTGCCGTCGAGGTCGCGCTCCATCTTCTTGTAGCTGGAGTAGCGATCGCAGACCACGAAGACGACGACGGCGCTCCCGCCGAACAAGGTCTTCGCGACCTCGGCCGAGCGCGAGGGGTCGGCGTGGAAGTAGACCGCATCTTCGCTGACCGAGTTCCATAGCCACGCGCGGCTCGACCGGCCGATCTCGCGCAGCGACTGGATACGCCAGCCGGTCTCGTCGGCGTGACGGACCGCCTGTCGGTTCTGGTGATCGAGGATCGCGCCCGCCACGGGTTCGAACACGGGGATGAAGCGCTCTACGCTGCTGGCGAGCGTCCCCGGCGAGATCGTCAGGCCCAGGTCGGCCATCCATGCCGCGACCCGCTTGAGCGGGCGGAAACAGGCGTAGCGCTCGTACAAGTAGTGCGCCCAGACGCTGGTCCCGTAGGGTGTGCGGTCGAACAGACGCGGCACCGCAGGCGCGATCACCTCCCGGGGCGAGGACGCGCACTCGCAGGCCCGGCGCCAGCGGGGACGGACGATCCTGCGCTTGTGGGCCTTGACCTCGATCTCGACGATGGTGGTCTCCTCCGCGCCGTTCGGCGCGTAGGGCTCGCCGCAACAGGAACAGATGAGCGCGTCCTGGGGCGGGGCTTTCTCTTCCCTCCGCTCCTTGAGGTTGGGCCGCTGGGTGCGGCCATGGCCGGGTGCGCCGCGCTGCTGGCCGCGCTTGCGCCCGGTGGACGGCTTCTCCTGCTTCTCGCTCTTCCTGCCGAACAGCCTCCTGGACAGCGCCGCCCGGCTCGCGCGAAGCTTGGAGACCCGCGCTTCCAGCGCCCCGATCCGGGCCTGCGACATCTTCGCGGCCTTGCGCAGCCGGGCGTTCTTCCTGGCCAACGACTTGATCGCGGCCTTCTGGCGACGCGACCTCCGCAGGGCCTTGCGCAAATCGGCCGCAGCGGCGGACAACGCCTCCCTGTGGGCTTTCGACACCCGCAGGACCCTGGCCACCCGGGCCTTCAAGGTCTCCTCCCTGGCGTCGGCACCCTTCACCGAATGGCGCAACCAGAAGACCTCGTCGGTCAACGAGCAAACCAGATCCGTCTGATCGCGCCGCCGCCGCAACTCCGCGTGAAGCTCAATGACCTCGCCCGACAGCATCTTGCCCGTCGCCTTGAGGTCCTCCGCCCGCTGCGTCTCCCGCTCCAGCTTCTTGTTCAGACGCGTAACGTCTCTGCGTAGAGCACCACACTCCGCGCGTAGCGACTTGATCGTCTCCTGCTGCCGGCTCTTCGCCGGCGCGGGCTTGGGCCTGCCGGTGCCGGTCTCCGGCTTCCCCAGCGCACGACGCAGCCGACGAACATCGTTGAGGAGTTCCTGCACACGGGCCTCGGCCGCTCTCGCGCGCCTGAACTCCTGCTCGTAAAGAACATGCCAGTCGGGCGGTGCGCTCGCAGGGGGTGCGTCGGCCGGCGACCAGACCCCATCGTCGCCCTCGATCGACAGGTCCGCGCTGAAATCCTCGTCGCGAATCGCCATGCGCTCGACGATATCGCATCGGAAAAATCGTTACCAGCCTTCCGCGCGGGGGCACTCGGCGCCGCGGCGGCGGCCCCAGCGCGACCCTCCACGGCATTACCGAACCATTACTTAGGGGGAGGTGGGTGCGTCGAACCAGCGCCCGGCGATTGAGGGAAGCGAAAGAGTCTACCCACAAAAAGAAGGGGCGGCCCGAAGGCCGCCCCCCTGTAACGTGCAGTCTCGAAACGAGGACTAGTTTTCGTCCCTGTGCGCACCGAAGGCGCCGACGTAACTCGCCTCCTCGTCCACCATGGTTGTTGTGGCGTCGTCGGGCATCGTCACACCGAAGGTGCCGGCCGCCGACATTGGCCGCATTCTGACCTCAAGTGCATCCGTGTCCGTATCTTCGGCCACCTGATTGTAGAACGCGCCCTGCCAGGTGCCGTTGTAGGGATAAGTCACCGCGGCGGTCAACGGATCGGTCATAGAGGCACCCATCCGAGCGCGACCGTCGAACGTGCCAGTTGCGGAGATGCTCTGGATACCGTCGGTGTTGGTATCGTCGTCCAGCGCATCCAGGTAGATGGCATCGCTCATGGCCACGCCGTTCACCATGATGTTGTAGATCTTGCCATGGATCGCGCCCATCGTAGTATCGGCAACTGGATCCGCTCTCTCGGCGACCGTATCGATGGCTCCGAAGTTGGCGATGAGCTGCGCGTCGCCGTTGAAGTAGTCGACACCGCTGGCCGTCGACTTCACCCCTGCGGCGGAGCCGTTATACGTCGCTGTGCCTACGATGGCGGCAACGGGTGCATCCGCGTTGTCATACAGGCTTCCGCCAGCCGCGAAGGCGCCGAAACTCGGATCGTCGGCAGTGTTGTCGTTATTGGTGTCTTCCCGCAGCCACACGCCAAACGTCAGATAGTCGGCGTTGGCCGCCGCTTGGGCAGCAGCGTCCATCCCCGCGACAGCGGCCCTGGCGGCCCGGCTGCCGGTGAACCGATAACCCGTGATGGCGGTAACCTCACCATCGGCATCCGTCTGAACGTTACATGGGGTCGCATCGGGACACGTCAGAGTCCCCATGAATGCAGTACCAGCATCATGACCATCTGCGGTTACGTCTACACTGGCCGTATCGTAGAAGGTGACGCCGATGTACGAGGTCCCCGACTTCGAGCCCAGATCGGTGATCGTATGACTGGCGGTCACCTCGAGATTGGTGTGCTCACTGCCAATGATCACAGGTACCGCCGTAACCGGAGCATCGTCCTGATCCTTGTCGGTAAAGACGATGGCATGGGTGGTGCCGTCGGTGATCGAGTAGCTGTGCATGAAATCGCCCAACGGGTCGATCATGGTGGCCGTCTGCGGCATGGTCATGGACTCGTCAACGTTTGGCGTGTCCGGATCATCTTCCGCGTCTGCCGTGCGGAACGCCAGTGCGGTACCCCCGCTTGTGGGGGTAACGCTAATCGACAGCACACTGTTCTCCGATTCGTCAGTGTCCTCAGTATCCGGATCGTCCGGCACTCCAGGCCACGTCGTCGGCGCCGCGGTACCGTCGCTGCCGTGGTCAGCCGCAGCCGCCGCCGTATTGGCGGCCGATACGAACGGCATCACGGCTGCAGCTTGCTCGTCAGCGGGCGTTCCCGGGACATCCATAGTGTCGTAGGCGTTCGCCACTTGGAACAGCCTGATGCTATGCACCCCTTCGGGGTAGGCGTCCGCGTTGTCGCCCACGCCGTCGCCGTCGCTGTCCATCGTCTCCATGGCATCCATGGGGAAGGCGTCCGCGACATCGCCCACGCCGTCGCCGTCGCTGTCAGCCGTCTCCGTGGCATCGTTGGGGAAGACGTCCGCGTTGTCGCCCGTGCCGTCGCCGTCGCTGTCAGCCGTCTCCGTGGGATCGTCGGGGAAGGCGTCCACGACATCGCGCACGCCGTCGTTGTCACGATCGCCGGGGACGATGTAGGGGTCTGCGTTGTCGCCGATGCCGTCCATGTCGGCGTCAACCGTCTCATCGGGATCCATGGGGAAGGCGTCCGCCATGTCGCCCACGCCGTCGCCGTCGGAGTCCATCGTCTCGGTGGCATCCATGGGGAAGGCGTCCGCCATGTCGCCCACGCCGTCGCCGTCGGAGTCCATCGTCTCGGTGGCATCCATGGGGAAGGCGTCCGCCATGTCGCCCACGCCGTCGCCGTCGGAGTCCATCGTCTCATTGGGATCCATGGGGAAGGCGTCCGCCATGTCGCCCACGCCGTCGCCGTCGGAGTCCATCGTCTCATTGGGATCCATGGGGAAGGCGTCCGCCATGTCGCCCACGCCGTCGCCGTCGGAGTCCATCGTCTCATTGGGATCCATGGGGAAGGCGTCCGCCATGTCGCCCACGCCGTCGCCGTCGGAGTCCATCGTCTCATTGGGATCCATGGGGAAGGCGTCCGCCATGTCGCCCACGCCGTCGCCGTCGGAGTCAGCCGTCTCATTGGGATCCAGCGGGAAGGCGTCCGCGTTGTTGCCCACGCCGTCGCCGTCGCTGTCTCTCGTCTCATTGGGATCGTCGGGGAAGTCGTCCCCGGCATCGGCCACGCCGTCGCCGTCACGATCGGGGAGGTGCGCGTTGTCGCCCCTGCCGTCGTTGTCGCTGTCAGCCCACTCCGTGGGATCGTTGGGGAAGGCGTCCACGTTGTCGCCATAGGTGTCGCCGTCGGAGTCAGCCGTCTCCGTGGGATCCATGGGGAAGGCGTCCGCATTGTCGCCCACGCCGTCCATGTCGGAGTCCATCGTCTCCGTGGCATCCATGGGGAAGGCGTCGTCGAGATCGGCAACACCGTCGCCGTCGCTGTCAGCCGTCCTCATGGCATCCATGGGGAAGGCGTCCGCGTTGTCGCCTACGCCGTCGCCGTCGCTGTCAGCCGTCTCCATGGCATCCATGGGGAACGCATCCGCGTTGTCGCCCACGCCGTCGCCGTCGGAGTCCATCGTCTCGGTGGCGTCCATGGGGAAGGCGTCCGCGTTGTCGCCCACGCCGTCCATGTCGCTGTCAGCCGACTCCATGGCATCGAAGGGGAAGACGTCCGCGTTGTTGCCCACGCCGTCGCCGTCGCTGTCTCTCGTCTCAGTGGGATCGTCGGGGAAGTCGTCCGCGACATCGGCCACGCCGTCGTTGTCACGATCGTTGGCGACGACGTTGGGGTCCGCGTTGTCCCCGATGCCGTCGCCGTCGGCGTCAACCGTCTCCGTGGGATCGTTCGGGAAGGCGTCCGCGTTGTCGCCCACGCCGTCGCCGTCGCTGTCAGCCGTCTCCGTGCCATCCATGGGGAAGACGTCCGCGTTGTCGCCAACGCCGTCCATGTCGGAGTCCATCGTCTCCGTGGCGTCCATGGGGAAGGCGTCCGCGTTGTCGCCCACGCCATCCATGTCGGAGTCAGCCGACTCCATGCCATTCATGGGGAAGACGTCCGCGTTGTCGCCCACGCCGTCGCCGTCGGAGTCCATCGTCTCCGTGGCGTCCATGGGGAAGGCGTCACCGTTGTCGCCCACGCCGTCGCCGTCGCTGTCAGCCGTCTCCATAGGATCCAGCGGGAAGGCGTCCGCGTTGTTGCCCACGCCGTCGTCGTCGCTGTCTCTCGTCTCAGTGGGATCGTCGGGGAAGGCGTCCGCGACATCGGCCACGCCGTCGTTGTCACGATCGACAACGCCGGGGGAGATGTCCGCGTTGTCGCCCACACCGTCGCCGTCGGAGTCAGCCGACTCCATGGGATCGTCGGGGAAAGCGTCATCGGCATCGGGGACGCCGTCCATGTCCCTGTCCATCACGACCGGCACCGGGTCATCCCCGCTGTGGACACAGCCGTACATGACGGCGGAAAGGGCGACGATCGAGCACGCCGCCATCAAACTGCGAGTCAGCTTCGTCTTCTTCATGGCTCCGAGGCTCTCCTCATTCTGAAGAGGCCTCGTCGGGAGCCTCGAGTTCACGGTTTGCGCAATAGATAAGCCGCCCGAAGCCGGGCACAGAAGCGCACCAACCCGCAATAAACGCCTCTAACAATGAGAGTATTGGAAACCCGCGCGCGCCGCGCTGGCTCAGGGGCCCGTGTGCGCGGTGATGACGGGCGCGGACGGGTGATGCCGGCCGCTTACGCATTGAACCCGGGCCGGCGCGCCGTGATGACGGAATTCGCGCGCCTTTTCGGTGCCTTGCGCGCGGGATGTGACGGTCATGCCGCGTCGTAGCGAGCTGACCCTAAGCGGCCGGGCGGTGGACGGCCTCTCGGTGGCGGGCAGGGACCAGGTCTTCTGGGACCGCGAGCTCCCGGGCTTCGGGGTCCGCGTCTATCCCTCGGGCCGCAAGGTCTACGTCGTCCAGAGCCGCGCAGGCGGTGCGCCCAGGCGCGTGGCGCTGGGCACCCACGCCGAGCTCACCACCACGCAGGCCCGGCTCCGCGCAGCCCAGGTCATCGACCGCATCAAGGGCGGCAGGGAGCCCGTCGTCGAGGCCGGCGCCACCGTCGCAGACCTCGCCGCCCGCTACCTGAGCGCCCATGTCGCGCAGAACTGCAACGCCCATACCGCAGGCATCTACCGAGGCTCACTGGAGAACCACATCCTCCCGGCGCTCGGCATGATGCCGCTCGCCATGGTCGAGACCGCCCACGTGGCGTCACTGCACTATCGCCTCCGCGAGACGCCCCGTGCCGCCAACCGTGCGCTCTCGGTGCTGTCGAAGATGTTCTCCCTCGCCTGCGCCTGGGGCTTGGTGGCGGATGGCACCAACCCCTGCCGGGGCGTGCGCAAGTACAAGGAGAAGAAGCGCGAGCGCTTCCTCACACGAGACGAGTACCGCAGGCTGGGCCAGGCCCTGCTGGAGGCCGAGATGGACGCGGAGGCGGAGATCGAGGGCGCGGTCTCCCTCTACGCCATCGCGGCGCTCCGCCTCCTCATGCTCACTGGCTGCAGGCTAAACGAGATCCTGACACTGCGCTGGGACGATATCGACCGCACCGCAGGCGAGTTCCGCCTCCCCGACAGTAAGACAGGCGATTTTTTCGTCCCTCGGCCAGCCAAGTCCTCCCAGTTCCTATCGCGGCCATGTGCGGCCTAACTTAGCGTCTTACATAGGTTTTTCTCTTTCCTCGGAACCCTCGGCCCCTTGAATCCCGGCCAGAGCCGGCCTAGGCTATCCCCACAGGTTGATGCCGCTCGTTTGCGGTTTGATGACACGATTCGAAACCTCCAAATTCGGAGCCGGATCGAGCCGCCGCGACCCCGGGGACCGCCATGCCGAAGAGAAGCACCCTCCGCCTCACCACCCGCAGCGTCGCATCCCTGCCGGCGACCGGCAGGGATGCGGTTCACTGGGACCGCGACCTCGCCGGCTTCGGGGTCCGGGTCCAGCGCAACGGCCGCAAGGTCTACGTGGTCCAGTCGCGCGGACCCGCCGGCCTCAAGCGCGTCACCCTCGGCCCCGTCGCCGGGAAGGCCATCGACCAGCGCCGCCGCGAGGCGGCCGAGACCATCGACCGCATCAAGCGCGGACTGGACCCCATGCCGCCGAAGCCGGAACCCGACCCCACCGTCGCCGACCTCGCGGCGCGCTCGATGCGCGCCTATGTCAAGGTCCACTGCAAGCCGAAGACCGAGAAACTCTACCGCACCGCCATCGACCTGCACATCGTCCCCGCGCTCGGCGCCATGGCGGTGAGGGACGTGCGGTCGAGCCATGTCATCGAGCTCCACGACCGCCTGCGCGACACGCCGTCGATGGCCAACCACGTCGTCTCGATGCTCTCGAAGATGTTCTCGCTCGCCCAGACCTGGGAGCTGGTGCCCCGGGACCGCAATCCTTGCAAGAGGGTCCGGCACTACCGCGAGCAGTCCCGCGAGCGGTTCCTCACGCCCGAGGAGTACCGCCGCGTCGGCGCGGCGCTCAAGGCGGCGGAATCCGAGGGCTGGATGTGGCCGCCGGCGATCGCCGCGATCCGGCTGCTCATGCTGACCGGCTGCCGCAAGTCCGAGATCCTCACACTCCGTTGGGACGACGTCGACCGCACGGCTGGCGAGTTCCGGCTCCGCGACGGCAAGCGTGGCCCGCGCATGGTGCCGCTGACCACGCCGGCGCTGAAGGTGCTCGACGGCATCGAGCGCGTCGAGGGCAATCCCTGGGTCATCCGGAGCCAGAAGCCCGGCATCTGCCTGCCCGACCTCACCTACTACTGGAACCGCATCAAGGACCATGCCGGGATCGAGGGCGTGCGCATCCACGATCTTCGGCATTCGCACGCTTCGCGCGCGCTGGCCCTCGGCGAGAGCCTGACGATGATCGGGCGCATTCTCGGCCATTCCAAGGTCGGCACCACCGCCCGGTATGCGCATCTCGTGCACGACGCGGAGAAGGCCGCCGCGGCGCGCACCGGCGACAGCATCGGCGCCCACCTCGCGGCGCTGCACGCCGAGGCGGCATAGGGAGCACGGGCGATGGCGGTGCTGCAATACAGGACGCTCTCCAACCGCACCGTGGAGGCGCTTTTCGTCGAGCGCGACACGGTGTTCTGGGACCGCACCCTGACCGGCTTCGGGGTCAGGGTATACCCGACCGGCGGCAAGGTCTTCGTCGCCCAGGCGCGGGGACCCGACGGGCCGGGCAGGCCCAACCGGCCGAGGCGGATCACCGTCGGGCGCCATCCGGTGCTGAGCGCCACCGAGGCGCGCCAGCGGGCGGCGCTCATCATCGCGCGGGTCAAGGCCGGCGAGGACCCGGTGCCCCTGCCGCTCCCCGCGAAACACGCCGGCGGGCCGACCGTCGCCGCCCTCGGGCGGCGCTATCTCGAAGAGCATGTCGCGCGCCGCTGCAAGCCGAAGACGCAGCGCACCGCGCGCAGCGTCGTCAACCGCCACATCGTGCCGGCGCTCGGCAAGCTGCCCATCGCGGCGGTGGAGCGCCGCCACGTCATGGCGCTGCACGAAAGCCTGTGCGAAATCCCCGCGATGGCCAACATGGTCGTTGAGACCCTGACCTACATGTACAAGCTCGCCAAGGGTTGGGATCTGGTCCCCGAGGACCATGACGATCCCTGCCGGTCGATTCCGATGAACCCGAAGAAGAAGCGCGAGCGGTTCCTGACCGACGCCGAGTTCATCCGTCTCGGGCAGGTGCTCGACGAGGTCTCGGGCAACGGCAGTCAGGTATCGGCCGGGGCGATCGCGACGATCCGCCTGCTGATGCTGACGGGCTGCCGCAAGACCGAGATCATGACCCTGCGCTGGCAGCATGTCGATCTCGACAGGGCGGAGATGCGCATCGTCAACGGAAAAACCGGCGACCGCACCGTCCACCTCTCGCCGTCGGCGGTGGAGGTTCTGAAGGCCCTGCCGCGCGAGCCGGACAATCCGTGGGTCGTTCCGGGCGCGAAGCCGGGCACGCACATGGCCGACATCGACGGGGCGTGGCAGAGCATCCGTGCGAAGGCCGGACTGGCTGACGTGCGCATCCACGACATCCGACACAGCTTCGCGTCCAGGGCGCTGGCACTCGGCGAGGGGCTGCCGATCATCGGCCGGCTGCTCGGTCACCGCAGAATCGAAACCACCGCACGCTATGCGCATCTCGCGCGCGACTCGGTTCGGGAATCCGCCGAGCGGATAGCCGTCAGCATCGCCCAACATATCCTGTAGCCGGTTCAGCCTCGGACGCGGGTAGAATACGTCCTGTTCGGAGGTCCGTCGAGTAATTCACGGAGAGGGTGATGCGTAGGTGACGTTGGCGAGTGTCAGTACGTCGTTGGGCGCCACAGTGTCGGTGGTTGCCACTCCGTCCCACGGGAACATGAAATCCTTAAGATTGTGACCCTGTGGGCCGCCGCTTTGCGGCTGATAGCCGGCCGTTGGGTGACTGTTCTGCCATTCGGCCCAAAGCCGGTCCACGTTGCAATGATGCAAGAAGAATATGGGGTCGTTTGGTGACGTGCCCGGACCCATCGAACCACCAACCCAGACATGAACTTGGTTATGCAGGCGTGGACCCCGCCACCAGCCTTCCATAACATTTCGGAAACTCTCCAAGTGGCCACTCTCGTCCCACGGGTCGGCGTCGTATTGGGCTATGCTGAGTGCGTGCTGCACTTGCTGCTGGAGGTTTGCCAAGGTCGCGGGTACTTGAACTGACTGGCCGGTCGCCAAATCGAGAACTAGATTTCCGGTGTTCGGATCTCGCAGGGGTACTTGTTCCGTGCCGAAGGCGCGCTGAAGCGGGCCAATTGGGGCGCCATTTCCGTCGACGGCAAACCAACCATTCGTCGATGCGACGGGTCCATCGTTGACTGGCATAACGTAAGTGATGGGCTCTCGACTCTGAATTCGCACTAAGGATCCGTCGCCACCTAGGAACGGTGGAAAGGTGTTGTCCTTTTCCCAATCCCAATAGGGAAGTGCCAAGTCAGGGTTTCCAGAAATGCGCTGAAGGTCAGCTTCGAATCGACGGAGGAACTCTCGATGCCAAGGGAGAAACGCAGGTCCGCGGTGAGCGGAGTTTCGTTCGGTTGGGGTAGGATCTGCCGGATCGTCGCCGGTCCACGGGGTTCGGTTTGCCATTGCGCGTACGTGCCATACGACGTAGGTGTCGTAGGTGCTGATGTTGGGCATTGACGGACTGGCTTCTTGCTTTAGGGAAAGAACCGCGTTGACGAAGTCCTCTCGTTCAGCATTGCTGAGATTGCGTACACTCTTCCGTATTGACATCGGTCACTCCTGCTTTTCGGTCGTGGAGGCGACTGGTTGAATGTGCCGACTCGTTATGCTGGTCAAGGTCGGCTCCCTAATACTGTTTCCTTTGCGAGCATCCCTGGAGACGGGTGGTACGGAGTGGGAGCCTGTTCAGCATCGGACCCGAGGGTCAAGGGAACCGAGGGCATCCGAATGGAAAGTTCCTTTGCAAGCATGGATTCTGTGGGTTTGTAGGGCCCGAGGGGAGGCACGAGGGTGACGGCCAGCTTCCTCTTCGAGTCGAATTCCTTGGCGAGTGATCCTCGTGTAGGCACATACGGGTAGTTGGCTGTCGACAGAGCTGGTATTCGGCTATGTGTCATCGCAAGCTCTCCTCATCAAGACGCGAAATTCCGCCATCGGACCCCAAGTCCGGATCGCCGAGAGGTCGACGTTCTTCCCCTCGGCAAGCGCCACGAGCGCATCGTTGTACCGCTCGTTATCCGCGCAGCTGAAACTCATCGTCGGCCTCCGGTCGTTCATCGCCAATCGTTTCCGCAGGTTCGTTCATGCGCATCATGGTCTCGGGTCCGCGATTCCGCCTTGCGTCCGTTCCGGTTCGCCTTAGGGGGCCGGGACATCGGCCCCACCGGAGCCTTCAGAAGGCCCGGCCAGCAGGTTGACGATCAACCGGATCATGAGGTCCTTGCCGGCCGGCGCGCTTTCGGCGATCAGCAGGGTCAGCGCGGTCAGGGCCTGTGGGTTGAGCCGGTGCTCCACGCTCTCCTGGTTCAGGTAGAGCAGGAACAGAAGCGAGCCGATGCGCTTGTTGCCGTCGGCAAACGGATGGTCCTTGACCAGGAAATAGAGCAGGTGCGCCGCCTTCTCTTCGCGGGTGCGATACAGGGACTCCCCGAACATGGTCTGCTCGATGTTGCCGAGGATGGCGGCGAGCGCATCGCCACGGGCGGCGCCGAACAGCGACGATGCCTCGTTGCGCGCCATCAACTCGCGTCGGAATTCCGCGATCGCTCCGGTGGCGCGGGCATGGTCGAGCACGCCGGTCGACGGCCCGGTTCCGGGCGGCGTCGGTAGCCGATCCTCGTCGTACTCCAGAAGCAGGCGCCAGGTATCGGCGTAGCCCGCGATGATCTCCACCACGGCCTGTCCCGTATCGTCGACCAGGGACTGGTTGCGCAGGGTCCGGGCCAGCAGATCGAGGCTCTCGCGCGCTTCGCGCAGGCCGCGCTCGGCCAGCCGGCGCTCGTTCAGGGTGTGGCCGCGCACCAGATGGTCGCGCAGGGTACGGGTGGCCCATTGGCGGAAGCGCACGCCCCGTCGCGAGTTGACCCGGTAGCCGACCGAGATGATCGCGTCGAGGTTGTAGTGTTTGAGGTGCCGCCGTACCCGGCGCCTGCCCTCGGTGCGAACCGCTAAGAATTCCTTAGTGGTTGCGTCTGCCTCGATCTCCCCGCCGGCGAAGATGTTGCGCAGGTGCATCAGGACATTCTCGGGGGTGGTGTCGAACACCTGCGCCATCTGCCGCTGGGTGAGCCAGACCGTCTCGCGGTCGAGACGGACATCGACACGCGCCTCGCCGTCGGTGTTCTCGTAGACGGCGACCTCGCCACCCGGGCCGGTTTCCGGTGCTTCCCCGTTCATCCTGCCTGCCGCCCCCGACGCACCATCCGCCCGGCGTCAGTTGAGCGCGTCCTTCAGCGCCCTCGCCGCCTTGAACGACACCGTGACCGACGGGCCGATGGCGACCGGCTCGCCGGTGCGCGGGTTCCTGCCCTGGCGTGCCGGCCGGGTCTTGCTGGCGAATCTGCCGAACCCCGCGACCGTCACGTCCTCGCCGCCCGCGAGAGACTCCGCGATGGCCGCAAACACCGCGCCGACCGCTGTTTCGGCGGCCCGCTTCGTCATCGCTCCATCGCGGGAGACATGATCCACGATATCCGATTTCTTCATTCGCTCGCTCCCCGATCCCGCTGACCCTCGCTCGCGCGGCCCGCAATCCGCGCGCCGTCCGGCAATCGCGACGCTGCATCGACCAGCCGATCCCTAGTCCCACTGTTCGGCCGGGTCAATCGCGCCCGCCTCGATCCGCGTCGCGCTCTCCCGGCATTGCTGACCGCCGACCGAGATCGCGGTCTACCCGCAGCCCCCGGTCCCTCCTCCATTCCATTTGTCCGCCCATATGTCCGCGTTCCCAACCCGTTTCGCGGTCGCGGCCAGCGGCAGTCCCCATCGTTCCGCAGCAAACCCGATTTCCCGCGCCGTCATCGTAACCCGGTTCGCCGCCGCTGTCGGCCACTCGTGCAGCGAGCGCACCCGGTGCCGTTCACGGCATTCCCCCGCACGAACGCCGCCGAGAGGGGGAGCCGGGCCGTGAGCAGGGGGCGGCGGGTGAATGTCCGGGGGAGGACATCGCCGCCGTCCCCGACCATGGCAAGACGGAGATGCGCACCATGACGACAGCACTCGCGGTTCCCGGCAACACGACCTCGACCTTCCTCACCCACCTCTTCGGCACCGGGCTCGTCGACGACCGATACGTCGTCGAGCGGTTCAAGGCCCACGCCGATGGCGACATCCGTCCGTGGTCCGGCGAGGCATCGGCGAGGAAGGACCGGCGCGGGACGAAGCGCGCCACCGCCAGCCTCAGGGCGGTGAGGGAGATGCGTCCGGACCGCACCGAGATCATCGTTTGCACCGGGCTCAGCACCCGGGGCGGGGTCCAGTACTGGGGTTGGATCGCCATGGGGATCGGCGTGGACCGCAAGCAGAAGGGGTGACGAGCGCCGTGTCCGGGCGTCCGGCCGGCGCGCCATCCCGTGGCCGCCGGGCGGACGTTCGCCCCTTCCATTCCCGCACAGATGGAGACCTGTCATGGCTTACGCCGACCCCGCCGTGCAGCGATTGAAGGATTGCGAGCGGTTCGCGCGCCGCACCGCCGCACGCAAGGCCCGTGGCTTATGTCCCCGCTGCGGAGACCGCCCTCCGGCACCCGAACGCTCGGTCTGCGGGCCATGCGCCGAGAAGTGCAACCGCGCGTCCCGCTCCCGCGACGCCCGGCTGCGCGCCGCCGGCAAGCCGAGGAGAGATCCCGCTCGGGCGAAGAAATACGAACGCGGGCGCGCCCGCCGCGAGACGGCGGAGCGCGCCGCCCGGGGGAGCTGCACCCGGTGCGGCAAGCACCCGGCGGCGCCGGGGCGGAAGTCGTGCGAGCCGTGCCTGGAGAAGAGGCGCGCCGCCGACCGCGCCCGCTACGCCGCCGGCAAGGCCGCCGGATTGAAGTACGGAGGCGCTGACCCGGAAGTCAAACGCCGCGCCGGCCGGGCCAAGAGCAGGCGCCGCCAGAAGGCGCGCGTCGAGGCCGGGACCTGCATCCGCTGCGGCACGCACCCTCCCGTCGACGGGGGGACCACCTGCCAGCCCTGCCGGGACCGCAGGCAGGCGGCCGAGCGCCAGCGGTACAGGGAGCGGCGCGCCGACCGGCAATGCACTCGATGCGGTGGACCGGTCCTCGACGGCCTGTCGCGCTGCGGCCCCTGCGCCGTCATCGAGGAGCGCAGCCGGTCGCCGGAGCGCAAGAACGCACGGTCCCGCGCGCTGTACGCGAAACGCCGCGCCCGCGGGTCGTGTACATCGTGCGGAGCGCCGTCCAAGGGCGCTTCCCGCTGCCCGCCGTGCGCGGAGCGGAGCTACCACGGCTCGCAGCATTTCAAGGGCATTCCGGTCTGGGACCCGAGCTGGACCGTGATCGAGCTGGAGACCGGACGAGAGCACGGCCCGTTCGACAGCGAGGCCGACGTCGCGCTTTGCCTGGTCTTCGCGAAGCTCGACCGCGACCGGGTGGAGGTGGTCACCGACGCCTCGCCCATGAGCTCGCTGACGGCGTGGGCGTGACCGCCCGTGAGCGCGGGGCGATAGCCGCTGTGGGGCCGGCCGCAGCCGTCTCGCCGGCCGGTGCTCCGCGGAAGTGGCGGCGCGGCGACCGCGGAGGCCGGCCGATGGTAATCGTCGCGGTCGGCGCGCCCGCACCAGGCGTCTGGCCGTCTCGCCAGCGCCTGGACACGGGGGCTCGGCAAGTGCATTCCCGCCGGTGCAGCCGGTGGACCGCCGTTCCGCGGCCGTGCCCATACCGATTGCCGGCCCGCGCCATGACATCGCCCAAAGGAGAATCCCGCACATGAGCGTCGACACCCTGCCGGATGAGGTCGATTTCGTGTTCTTCGCCGAGGAGCTGCCGGAGGAGGACGGGCTGTACCGCATCGCCATCGCCGTCGAGGGGATGGCCGTCCCCATCCCGACGCTGATGATCACCGTGACCCTCGACGATGCGCTCAACATGGCCGACCGGATGAACCGCCGGCTCTGCCACGACCGAGACTCCTGGACCGCGTTCGCCGCCCAGTGCCTGCGCGCGGGCGCATCCGGGCCGGACGCCGGGGGCTGATCCGCCGCGCCGGGCTGCGCAGCCGGCCCGCCGTGCACGTGCCCCCGGGGTCCTGCCGCGGCGCCGTCACGTTGACGGGCGGGGTGCCTCCTTTCGACGCCGCCACGCGAGCCACAAGGCCACCGCCCATACCGGAAGGCCGAGAGCCGTCGCGCAGGCGGCGATGCCGAGCGGGCCAAGCAGGCCCGCCAAGGTCCCCGCCGGAACGGTGACCGCCCCCAGCACGATGCCCGCAGCCCAGGCCGAGCGGCGGTGTCCCAGCCGCCAAAGCCGCCGGCATCCAAGCGCCAGCGGAAGCCCGCACGGGGCAACCGGCACGAGCGACGGCGCCGACATCAACGCCTGCGCGAGCCACGCGCCGAACTCCGCCGCCGGCGCGAAGCGCACCGCCGCGAGCGCCGTCACCCCGCCCGGCAGCCACAGCAGCGCCAGCGCCCAGAATCCCCACCGTCTCGTCGGCACCGCCCGTTCCCGCCCGTCCGCGAGCCCTTCATGCGCTCAGCATAACCGGACGAGGCGGTGCGTTCGCACAACCCGTCGTGCCCGCGGTGCCGCAAGTGGCCGGCGAGGAGTCAGAGCGAAGCGCGTGCCGGGCAAGTGCCCGGTCGATGAGAGGGAGTGGGTCCCTCGCGCGCCGGGCGCGGTGAGCGCGGAGGACCGCACCATGTTCGGCATCGACACCGACCACGACCCCATCACGCCCTCGGGCAGCGAGCTGCTCGAATCCCTCGGCCTCGACGCCCGGGCCGTGCGCGAGGCGCTCAGCGACGACCTCGCCCGGCGCTGCCCCGACCGTCCGGTCCCGGTGGACGGGAGGTAGTGGAGAGCTTGAGAAAAGTGAGCGGAGGGGATTGGGAGTAGAGACCCGGTCCCGCCTGCTCGCACACCCATCGTCATCATCCAGACCTGAAGGAGCACGAACATGGCTTTCGGATTGAATCGAGCGGAACTGATTGGACGCCTCGGCGCCGACGTCACCATCACCCACCTCGTCTCGGGGGGCCGCGTGGCCAACTTGAGCATCGCGACCGACGAGTCGTATATCGACCGCGCCAACACCGGCGAGCGGGTCGACCGGACCGAGTGGCATCGGGTCGCGACCTTCCAGGCCGGGCTCATCGACATGCTGGAAAAGCACGCGAAGAAGGGCCGGCTCATCTACGTTTCGGGCAAGCTCCAGACGAGGCGCTGGCGCCGCGACGAGGAGGGCTCCGACCGCTTCTCGACGGAGATTCTCCTCGTTCCGGGCTCCAGGGTGCAGTTTCTCGACCGGCCGAACGGGGCCAATGGCAACGGCGCCGCGCAGCCGCCGGCTCAGCCGGTGAGCGGCCCGGCCATGCCCGCGGACGGCGCACCGGTCGAGGATGCGTCGGACCTGCCGTTCTAAGCAGGCCGTCCACCTCATCTCTCCCCTTCGGGCAGTCGGCACCGCCTCCGGTGTCGGCTGCCCTTTTTTCATGCAGCCGGTCTGGAGTCCATCCCCGCGCTATCTGCTCGCGCGGGGGCCCGTCGGTGCAGCGCCTGCCGGCGCTGCTTACCGCCGTGGCAAGCGACGACGGCGCCATCCTCGGCAGCAGCACACCATCCTCGACCCCTGCTCGCCCGCCAGGGCGGGCGTCGCGGCGCCGAGAAAGGCGCTCGGGCGCATCTACGGGCATGCGGTGCGCTCCGGCTGGCCCGACGGGACGCTGGTCGTCGGTGAGGGCATCGAGACGGTGCTGTCGCTGGTCACCGCCCTCCCCGAGGTTACCGCCGCAGCGGCGCTCTCGACCGGAAGCCTCGGCGCGTTCGCGCCGCCCGGTCTCTCAGCGCGGCTGGTCATCGCCCGCGACAACGACCACGAGGGGGAGCGGGCGGCGGACCGCCTCGCCCGGCGCTGCCCGCGGGCTTGCGGCGTCGTCTCCGAGGGCGGCGATTTCAACGACGACGTTGCGCGCTCGGCGCTCCCCCGTGCAGGGAGTGAGAGGGAAGACAGGAGTCGGGTTGAACGCCGCGCGGGCGAGAGGGAGGACGCGCGGCACCGCCATCATGAAACCGGAGGGGGCGACCATGAGCCAAGTCACGTTCCAGAGAATCACGCCCGAGGAGTCCCGCATCCTCGACGCCGACGGCGGCCATGTGGGCGACGTCTACGCACACGACGACATCCTCAAACCGGGCCGCAGGGTCTACCTCATCCTCCTCGACGAGGATCCGCGCGGCTGGGCGAAGGTGTACGACCGCGCCCGCATCCGCGAGGTCGCCGAGGCGCGGCTCGCGAGCCATCCGTACTTTCAGTGAGGTCCGTAACGCGGAGCGGGTCGCTCGTCAGCCAGTCGGGCGAGCCGCTTCGCGGCCGCGCTCTCCGTTCCAATCGCTGGCGCGATTTCCTCTGCGATCGCTCTCGCTTCCGCGCTCCGCGCGGGGAGCCCGCCGTGAGGCCCGTGGTCAATCGGCGACGCGGTGCCGGGCCGAAACGCCCAAGGGGGCCGTGCCAGAGTGAAACAAACGCTCTCTCCTCTGTATGCCCATCGTCGCACACGTGCTCAGTGCGCCAACCCTGCGGGTCCTCCACTCCGCTTCGCTCCGTTTCGGCCGGGACTCGGAATGAAACGGCGCTGCGCGCCTAGACCCGCCGCGGCGCGCGACCGTGGCTCCGCGCTCGCTGCGCTCGCTTGTGCGCCCGCACCACTCGCGCGCCACGACGGGTCATTCATTCCGGCCCCGGTGGCTCCCCTGCGCGCGCGTGAGTCAATGGACATACGCCGGAGCGAGCGCACCGGTGCACACGGGCCCCAACGGCTCACCCATCAATCCAAGGAGACCATCATGTACGACATCGAGAACATCGACACCGAAGCGCACTCCGCCACCGCGACCATCTGCGAGAACGCGGCGCTGTTCGGCGCAACCCCCGAGCGCGGAGAGTTCGACCCCCGCGACATCTTCGACCGCGACGAGGCGACCGCCGCCCTCAGCGAAGCCTTCCGCATCGTCGCCGAGGGCGTCGCACCCGACGGCTTCCAGCTCGCCGACGAACGCGAGAGCCTGCTCTGGGGGTTCGTCAACACCCTCGACGCCCAGGTGCGCCGCCTCGACCGCGGCGTCGACAAGCTCAGCCCGGAGCTCCGCGACCTGCAAGCCGCACAGGACGGCACCGAGGTGAAGGCGCGCGAGCTCGAGATGGTCACCCACCGCGCGCAGAACCTCGGCGACCGCCGCGACGCCTTCGAGCAACTGCGCGACACCGCCGCCGAGCACTACCGCGCCGAGACCGGCGACGTCTGGCGCCCGAGGCACGGCAGCCACGTCTCGCAGACCGGCAAGCTCACCTCCGCCGCCATAGACGCGCGCGACTTCCTGCGGGCGAGGAAGGACCGCGAGACCCGGGCGCACCTGCCCGAGGGCACTCTCGTCGCCATCACCGGCGGCAAGCACGTCGTCGACGCCAACGCCGTCATCCGCCACCTCGACAAGGTCCGCGCCAAGTACGAAGACCTCGTGCTGGTGCACGGCGGCGGCCCCGGCGTCGAGAAGCTCGCCGCGCAGTGGGCCGAGCGCAACGGCATCCACCAGGTGGTGTGCAAGCCCGACTGGAACCGCCACGGGCGCGCCGCACCGTTCCGGCGCAACGACGAACTGCTCAACCTCCTGCCCAAGGGCGTGCTGGCCTTCCCCGGCTCCGGCATCACCGACAACCTCGTCGACAAGGCGACCTCGATGGGCATCCCGGTCCACAAGGTCGCCGCCTGAACTGCACCGCCTCGACGGGCCGTGTCGCTGCAACCGGCGGCGCGGCCCGTCACCCTCCCCGTCATCACCCGGTGCGGCGACGCGGGCAGCGCCGCAGCGGAATCCCGTCACCGCCCGGCGCACGTCGAGACGTGCTCGCGTCGGCGCTTCGCGCCGCGCTCGCCGTCACGAAACCCGCATGCCCGGCTCGGGCTCGCGCTCGCTTCGCTCGCGCATCGCCCGTCGCCGCTCCGCGCTCCGTGCCGGTTGTGGTGACGTTGGTCATGGTCGGCGGCTCCGGCGGCGCGGTGCGCTCGATTTCGTCGACCACCGTTCCAGCGGCGGTGTTCGCCTCCGCGTCCTTGTCGATGACGTCGTGTCCGGGGACGGTGTCGCCGTGCGCCGCGTCGATGTTCGACACCTGACCGTCACGGCGCCGACGATGGTCGCGCCGGTGCCGCTGACAGTCGCGTTGAACCTGGTGCCGATACGGGCGACCATGCCCGGCACCTCGCCGGTTTCGGCAGCGCCGGTCATCATGCCCCAACATCGTGCTCATCCAACGTCAAAGGATTTGGGCGTCCCGCTTCGCGGCCGGGCTTTCCGCTCCAATCGCCCTGCGGGCGATTTCCACTGCAATCCCTGACGCCTCCGCGAGCTCACGCTCGCTCCGCGCTATCGCTTGGCCGGCGGCTCGCTGCGCTCACCGCCGTTGCAGGACCGCCGCGCTCGCGGCGAAGTTCGACGGCATCGGTGTCTTCACCGCCGTTCACTCCTCGCGCCGGCGCTATGCGCCTCGCTCGCCCTGGCCGGCTGCGCCGGCCGCGGGCGTCGCCTCGGCTCGTCGCGGCGGCACGCTCTGCGTCGCCGGTGTCGGCTTCGCCATCCACCGGCGCGCGCACCGCGCCGTGCAGTCGCGTCCGCACCAGTGCGGACAGCGCCGCTGGCGCTACCGCCGATGTGCTGCGCACGACCCCGTGCAGCACCCGCTGCACTCCCGTCCGCTCAAGTGCCGCGGTGGCTCCGACGAGCCGCTGTCGCCGACGCCGATTTCCCGAACATTGATGCTGCCGATTCGGCCGTCCCGACCGCCCGGGGCGGCCTTGGGTCTCACACCCCACTCACCAAGGGTGAGGGCCTGCCAGGGCCGTCCATGTCGTGCCCTTGCGGGGCCTTTCGGGGGCAGGCAGGGTCCCGCGGTTGTTGGACCGAGCGAGTTGCGCGCGAAACTCGCCAATCGTCATCGCCCCGTCCCCGCCGGGCCGCCCCTGGCCATCACCGACATGCGCCGGGTTGCGCACGAAACTCGACCGCAGTGCGCCCATGGCGGGCGCGAGTTCCAACGACATGCGCCGCAACTCGCGCTCTTCGACCGCCCGGCGCGCCGGGTTACGCTTCGCTCCGGTCAGCTGCGCCCCGATTGCCGCCGAATGCGTGCGCCCTCTCAGTCGCTCAACCGGGCTGGCACAGCCCCGCGGGAACCGCCACAGTTCCTCCGATCCGGCACCCGCTCGACCGGGCGAGACCTCGAACCCGCCCCCGACCGGATGCCGGTCCGGATCGACCGGGCCAAGCCGACGGAGCACGACCATGACCGAAGACGACGCCAATCCCCCCGCGACCGGCGGCGAGGCGAGCGAAGCCGCGGACGAGACCCGCAAGACCCGCAGCATCCGCTTCACCGATTCCGAGTGGCGCGAGGTCAGGCTCGCCGCCGAACGCCATGGCGTCCCCGCCGCCGAGTTCGTGCGCGACACCATTCTCGCCGCCGCCCGCGGCGACCGCGCTCCGAGCCTGGCCGCGCTCGCGCCGCTCATCGAGCGCACCTTCCGCTACAGCTGGATGCTCGCGACCCACAAGCGCAACGCACTCGACGAGGCCGGGCGCGGCGAGGAGATGGAATCGCTGGTGGAGGAGGCCCGGAAGCTTCAGGACCGGTTGCAGAAACAGCACCTGTCGGACGCCGATCCCGGTTCCGAAGATGCCACGGTCGATCGGTAGCCGGGTCCGCCGGCGCCGCGCGGAGGCGCCGTTGGTATGCGGCCGCTGGCCGGGTTCGTCCCGGTTCGCACCGCCATCACGACGAATCGTCCTCCGTCAGACGCTCCAGATGCGCCTCGATGTTCATCCGCTGGTGGAAGATCTCGACCACTTCCAGCCGCTGCGGCCCCTCGCGCAGGATCAGGTAGTGCGAACCCTCGCGATAGAACGCGAGCCCCGAGGCTTCGCGCACGCCGCGCATCAGCCGCTCACAGGGCCGCGCCTTCGGACCCTCGCCGGCGGCGAGCGCCTCCAGCCGTCCCGCGAGACGCGCCGCGTAGGCCTCGGCCTGCGCCTCGCCGAACCGCTCGACGGTATAGTTGAGGATATCGGCCAGCCGGTCGAGCGCGGCGGACGCGAAGACGACCCGCTTCATCGCTCGCCGCGCGGGCGCTTCGCCTCCTCGAGGATGCCGCCGAGCACGGCGGCGGGCGCGCCGCCGCGGCCCTCGCCGCGGTCGAGCTGGTCGAGCCCCGCGCCGATCCGCGCCCGGATCTCGGTCAGCTGATCGCTGTGCTTGCGCCGTTGCAGCTCGCGCAGCGCGTCGCGGACCACCTCGCTGGCATTGTTGTAGGCGCCGCCGGCCACCAGATCGTCAACGAAGCGGGCGAGCTCGTGGGTGAGTGCAACGTTTCGGGCATGGCTTGCCGGCATGGTCGAATGCTCCGCTGGCTTGCCGCAAACCTACTCCAGGGTGGCAGGATACGCCACCCTGGATGCAATCCACCGCTGCGCCGGGCGCCGGGCGGTGTCACTTTCTCGCGGAGGCTCCGTGTGCGCGGCGCGTCCGGCGTCGAAGATCTTGCGGATCGTGCGCGGGATCCCCTCCGGCCGGCGGTGGATCCGTGCCTTGCGCCGCGCGGCAACCCGAGTGCCGTCGTGCCCGCCGGTGCGGGGATCGGTTCCGGGTTCCGGCTCGGGCGCGGTCAGAACACGCGGCGGTAGCGCACCGGCAGTGCCGCCTCGTGCCCGCTGCGAACGTGTCCGGTGTCGCGCGTGGCGATCAGACGCCCGGGCAGAGCGCGACCATTCGGTCGAGCGCCTCGGCCTGTGCGGGCCAACTCGTGAGAGTCAGCGTCATCGCGACCTCGTCGCCGCGCACCTCGATCCGGAACCGCTCCTTCGCCGTACGCCCGGCAAGCCAGCGGATCATCGCGTGCGGCGCGAAGCTCACCCGGATATCGGGGCGTGAGGTCGCATAGGTCGCGCGGCGGCGCTCGAGCGTCCCCGCTTCGACATGCCCGTGCGGCAGGTGCACCTCGACCGGCCAGCGCTGCACGGCGAAGTCGAGCAGGTGCGCGACCCAGGCCCGGGGGTCGAACCACATCCACGCATCGGGCTGCCGCGGGTGGTCGGGAACCACCAGGACCCCGGAGGTGTATCCCGGATCAGGGCCGAGCGCGGGGGCGGGGGAGCCCGGAATGCGGCACGCGATCGAGAGCCCGGCCGTCTCGCGCGCAGGCATCCGGTACGCCTGTGCGTGCCCGGGCAGCCTGAGCAGCGCATCGTGCGTCGAGAGTTGAAAGTACACCCCGCGTCCGTCGCCGCTCGCGTTCACCCATTCCAGTCCGTGGAATGGGGCCTCGGGGTCGAACGGTGCCGCCCGGGCGCCCGCGTCGGCATCGACGCCGACGCGCCCCTGCCCGGCGCCATGGGCCGGGAAGGCCGCGAGCGCCAGCAATACGGCCCCGGCGGCGATCCGCCCGCTCGTTGTCATCTGCGTTGTTCGCAAGCGATCGTCGTCGACGGGGAGCCGTCCGTGGTGCGATGCGCACCCCCGTCGGCGCGATCCTTCCCGCCCGCATGCAGCCGCTTGCAATCATCGGGCGTTCCACTCGCACACATCCCCGATCCCCGCTCCGATGATTTGCCCTGCGATCGATCGGCCCGCAGCGAGAGCCATGACGGTCACACCCCAGGCGATCGGAACCGGCCCGATGGTACGACCGCCGCCATGCGCCCGGCAATCGGCCGACAGCCCGGTCGATCCGCGCATGCCGCGCCGGTCTCTCCGGCACCGGGCGCCGTCACAGGCCGAGGTCGACGCCCTTGCCCTTGCCGGGCTCGCGCACCGGCGCCTCGCGCGGCTTCGACGGCGATGACGGGCCGTCGCGCTCCCTTGCCGGGCGGGCGTCGCCCCCGTACCCGAGCCGTCCGGCACGTGGCCTTCGAGGACCGCCCGGAAGGTGTCGGGGTCGACCGGCCCCGTCAGCCCGAGCTCCTCGGCTCCCTTGCCGGCCCAGGCGCTGGCGTCGCGGTGCTCTTCAGAGTCCTTCGCGTAGTATCCGTCGCGCTCGTAGTAGCTCGCGCCCTGGGCGGCCGAGGAGAGCGCGCCGATCGAGAGCATCTCAACCCCAGTCCGACGGATCCCCGCCCGGCTCGGCCTCCGGCCCCTTCCGTGCCTCCGCAGCCTCTGCCGGGTCCGCGCACGGCACGGCCGCGGGCGGCGCGTCCGGGCTGGTCTCCGCCGCGGACCCCGCGGGTGCGGCTTCCTCAGCGGGCTGCGGTGCTTCGCCTGCGGGCATCGGCGGCGCGGCGGTTTCGCCGCCGGTCCCGGGCGGTGGCGGGAACGCGAGCTCGCCCTGGCGCGCGCCTGCCCCGGCCGGACGCTCCACCCTCGGCGACGCGCTGTCCCGATCTCCGCCGGTCTCGTTGGGGAGAGCGGGGATATCGATGGCGTCGCCGCCGGGCGGCGGCGCCCCCGGCGTCTTCGCCGGGCCGTCCGCGCCTTCCGGCCGGTCGCGGGTCCCGGCCTCCGCGCGCGGGACGAAGCGTTCGGCCGCGGCGCGCCGCTTCACGTAGCGCAGCCGGATGGAGGCGACCGGGAACGGGCCGGGGAACTTGAGATAGCCCTCCAGGTTGGGCAGGCGCATGATCTCGGACGGCAGCGTGAGCGCCCTGAGCTCGCGGCGCGGGGTGAGGCTCACCCCGTCGCGGATGGTGTTGGCGCCGTAGGAATAACCCTCCGTCACCTCCTCGATTTCGCTGCGGCCTAGGCTGTCGGCCGACCACTGCGCGGTGTCGCGGTCCGGCGCGGCGAGGACGACGCGCGTGCCGCAGAGCCCGGAGATGGTCTCCGCGCCGTTCCTGCCGTAGAGGTCGCGGAGCGCCGAGGCGACCTGGACGCCGAGCACGAAGCAGCCTCCGAACTGGCGCGACTCCGCGAGGCCGGGCTGGAGGCTGGGCACCTGGTGGAGCGTCGGCAGCTCGTCGAGGATGACCCAGATGCGCCTGCCGTCGTCCTGGGCCAGCGACAGCATGGCGTTGACCGCGATCTCCAGCCAGGTGGATATGAGCCCGCGCAGACTCGCATGCTGGTCGCCGCGCGAGGTCAGGAACAGGAACCCGTCCTGCCGCTCCCGGGATATCCACTCCCGGATCGAGAAGGGCTTCCCTTCGTCGGGCAGGAACTCGAAGGCGGCGAGGTTGGCGGTCAGCATGGCGCGCACCGAGAGCGCGGTCTTCGGGTTCTCGGGATCGACGATGGACTGCGCGACCGTGCCCTCCATCGCCTGGGCCAGTGCCGTCAGGTCGGTCTTGAGCAGATGCTCGACCAGCACCCGGTTCCTGGTCTCGCCCTTCTCGCGCAGCACGCCCGCGCCGTTGGCGAAGAGCTGCCGCGCCGCCGTCACCCAGAACGGATCGACGGTGTCCTTCTGCTGCGGGATCAGGGCCGCGGCCATCATGTCGAAGTCGCGCGGGCTCCGCGCCTCCAGGAAGGGCGACCAGCGCGGCGCCCTGGCATCCAGCGGGTTCATCAGCACGTCGCGGGCCGGATCGAGGAAGGTCGCGGTGTAGGAGCCCATCTTGTCGTAGATCACGCAGCGCTCGCCCCGGGCGCGGATCTGGGCCACCAGGTCGGAGATCAGCACGGTCTTGCCCGAGCCCGTGGTGCCCGAGACGATGGTGTGCTGGGTCTCGGTGCGCTCCGGGTACGGGATGCCGGCGATCGAGTACGGGCGCATGCCGCCCAGGCCGGCAGCGCGATCGAGCAGGCGCAGGTGCGGCGGCCGCAACCGGCGGCGCAGTTCGCCCGAGGTGACCAGCTCCGCGCCCCGGATCCGCCTCTGGCGGCCGAGCTGCACGCCGCGATACCAGAAGACGGCGAGGAAGAGCGCGATCAGTCCGCCGCCGGTCTTGAGCCCGAGCAGGCGCTCGCCAGCAGTTCGTCGAGGAGCTTCTCGCGCGCATCCAGTGCCGGCACCGACAACGCGATGTCGCGGATGGCGAGCGCGCGCACGGTGCCGTCCAGGGCGACACCCCAGACCCGTACGTCCTCTGCCGTCTTGCCCTCGGTTGCCGCGCGCGTCGTCCACGCGGCCGTCATCTCCCCGAGGCGGACGCTCGCAATGCCCGGAGCCTCCGGCACAGCCAGACGCATCGTCGCCGCAGCGACCGCAGCCGCCACCGCGCCCGAGAGCAGCACGGCGGACACCATCACCGGCCAGGCAGAGTCGGAACGCATCACGTCAGCCTCGCGGCCCATCCGACGAGCCGCCGGCCGGTCCGGCGAGCGCCCGGAACCGAGCGAGCCATGCCTCCGCCGCCTTGTCGGGCATGATCGAACGGATGCGCCGTTTCAGCGGCGGGAAGGCAACGCCGGCGCTCGCGGCGGCGTTCCCGTCCATGATGTCGCGACGCTCGGCCGAAGCCGCCATGCGGGACACGAAACGCAGCAGTTCGCCATGCTCCTCGTCGAGCACGGTATTGAGCCCGGCGGCCTCGCGCACCGCGGCCTCGATCCCCGTGGCGAGCCTTCCGGCGCGCTCGGCGGCGCGCTGGGAGTCGGGCAGGCGGCCCCGGACCCAGGCCGACGGCGCGGGCGCAAGGAGCGCATGGAGGGCCAGCGTCCGGCGGTCGCCCTCGGACAGCCCGTCGAGCGCCTCGATCTCTTCCGATACGATCGCCGCATGGGCCGCGACCGAGTGGTAGGAACGCATGCAGCCGCCCCGGCGGCAGGTGTTCGCCAGCACATGCGCCAGCGCCTCGAAGTCGACATCGGAAGCCGTCACGGTCTCCGGGTCGTCCGGCCAGGTGAGCGGGCGCCGGGTATCGGCATTTGCGGTTCTTGCCGTCATTCGTCTCCTCCCTTCGGTTCCGTCGTTTCGGCAGGTCCGCCAGCGGCGGGGGCGCTGCCGCCCGCGAGCCGGTCGATGGCCTCGACGGTGGAGAGCCCCTCGGCCTTGAGGGTCTCCACCGCCGCGAAGGCCGGCCCGCGCGAGGAGAACAGCGCGACCGACCAGGCATCGAGCACGAGGCGGGCGACGCGCCAGCCGTCGGGGCCGTGCAGCACCAGCTCGGCATAGCGGCCGTCGGCGGTGGTCAGGCTCTTGAGCGCGCGCTCCATGCCGGGATCGCAGTGGATGCGCTTCTCGGACTTGAGCAGTTCGACCGACTCGTCCTTCTGGGCGAGGAAGATCACCCAGTCCGAGTTCTCCCAGGCCGCACGCGCCGCCGGGTTGGCGTAATAGTCGTTCACCGATTGCGTGCCGGTGATGAGGGAACCCCGGTATTTGCGGGCGCGGCGGGCGGCGCCTTCGAGGAAGGCCTTGCTGTCCTCGCCCGAGAGCAGGTCCCAGGCTTCGTCGATGACGATCGCCTTCGCCCTTGTGCGCGGGCCGTGATACATGCGCTGGGTGGCGAGGAAGACCACCAGCATCAGCACGACCGCCTGCACGTCGCCGCGTCCCTTGAGCTCGGCCAGCTCGAACACCGTCATGGCGTTCTCCAGGTCGGGCACGTTCGAGCCCGCGAACAGCCGCCCCATCGCGCCGCCCGGGCACCAGGGGCCGAGCGAGGTCGCCATGTCGGCAGCGCGGCGGTCGTCGCGCTTCGCCAGATGGCCCCGCACCGTGCCGAGATCGGCGCCGTTGCCGGCCTCGTCCCAGGCCGCCGCGATGGCTTCCGCGATCAGCGCCGCCTCGATGTCGTCGATACTTCCCCGCCGCCTCGCCATCCGCCCGATGACGCCGGCCAGCATGGCGAAGCATTCCTCGCGGTAGTCGCCGTCGTGATTGGCCGTCCCTGCGTCGATCATGGCGAAGGGGTTGAGACAGGCCGGGTCCTTGCCGAAGGCGATGAAGGCGCCGCCCAATGCCTCGGCGGTGTGCTGGAACGAGCGCCCGTCGTCGATCACCACGGCCTCGCCGCCGGCGCCGATCAACCCGGTCACCAGCTCCTGCATCAGTACCGACTTGCCCGAGCCCGACTTGCCGGTGACGGCGACGTTGTAGTTGCCGGCGTCGTTGGCAAAGGGCGACCAGCAGGCCGGCTGGCCCCGGCGGCCTATGAGGAAGAGGGCGGGCGGATTGTCGGGGTTATGGGGCTGGCCGCGCCACTCGCCATGCCACGGCGCGAGGTTGACCGCCGAGGCGGTCAGCAGGGTCTTCATCCGGCCCATGCGTTCGAGATCGGCGTCGAGGCCGCCGGCGGAGACCATGGGCAGGCATGCCAGCCAGGAGGGCAGCTGCATGTAGCGCTCCGCGTTCACCCGCCAGCCCTGGCCGTGATAGATCGCGCGCACCGCCTGCTCGGCCTCGTCGAGGACATCGAGGGGCGCATAGACGGCCGCCATGTAGCAGGCCCGGACCAGCCGCTCGCCGTCCTTGAGCCGCTCGGTGACGGCCTGCCAGTCGCGCGCCTTCTCGGGCAGCCCGGGGAGATACCTTGCGATGCCGGTGCCGGCCTGCTGGGTCGCGCGGGCGCTCTTCAGGAACGCCTTCTCGCCCGCCGCCTCGTCGCCGGTGGTGACGGTGAGGCAGGTCAGCACCGGGCAGCCGGGCTGGAGAAAGTCGCGGTGGAAGTCGCCGATCAGCGCATTGCCGCGCCAGCCCGGCCAGACCTCCGGGAAGGCGATCGCAGAAAGCACCCGCACCGCCACATCGTGGCCATCGGGATGATGGAAGGTGAGTCCCGTGGGCTGGACCGTGAGCGCGCGTCCGGGCGCGGTGCACTGCTCGTGCAACGGATCGCGCGGCGCCCAGCGTCGGGCCGGGCGTTCCGGCGCGTCCCCCGCCGGTACCGCGCTCCGCCCTCATCGGGCCTGCGCCGTCAGCTCTCGCGCGAATGCCGCCTCGCGGGCCTGCGGCGGCCCCCGCCGCCCGGCTCCAGAAACTCCCGGTAGCGCTCCTCCATGAACGCCTTCGCCTTGCGGATGCGGCGATACGCCTTCGAGCGCTCCCCGCCGTCGGTATCCCATTTCTGCGTCCGGTCCGCCCCCAGGACCTCCTTCGCCACCCCCTGCACCGACGCCTGCTCCAGCCGCGCGTCCAGCACCCTCAGCAGCTCCGCGTGCTCCGCCCCCGGACCCGGCTCCTCCGAGGAGGGGGCAGCCGGCCCGCCACCCGCCACAGATCCTCCACCCGGCCCACCGCCGCCGCCAGCGGCAGGCGCAGACCGAGCTTCGCCATGATCCCGTCATCGGGGCCGAACGCCCGGCCCGACGGCACCATGATCTGCAACACCGCGTTGCCCAGCTCCGCCTTCACCACCAGCCGGCCGCTCAGCAGGCGCAGCCCCTCGACCCGCGCCCCCGCCTCGGCGAGCATCCCCAGCAGCGGCGCCGGGTCCGGCCACGGCTCCGGGTCGGGCTCGCCGACGAGCATCGGGATGCCCGACCAGAACGGCGAGCGCCACGCCGCCGAGCCGGGGTCCTCCCAGGCCAGCAGCGACCATGCCTCCGCCGCCAGGTCCGCCTCGCTCTGCACCTTGATGGGGAATGCCGCCGGCTCGAAACGCACCGCGCCGGCCTGCGCCGTCCACGCCGCGCAATAGAGCGGGTCGCGCCGCATGTAGGCCCAGGCGTGCGCCCCCCGGATCGCGCCCCGCTTCCCCGCCACGCCGCGGTCCACCGCCGAGCCCCCGCCCAGCGCCTACCGGGGTGCGCGCAGACAGGGACCCGCCTCGCGCCCGCAGCAGTCATCGGCGCGCGCCATGGCTTACCAGCGCGCGGTGGCTTCGAACCCCACGGTGTGCTCCGCCTGCGCCGTATCGCTCTCCCGGCGGGTCGCCTTGAGGCCGAAGGACAGGTCCGGCGCGTTCGCGGCCTCCGGCACCAGCCGCCAGCCGAGGCTGTAATCGCGCGCGCCCGTGGCAAGCCCGAGCCCGACATGCGGGCTGCCGGTCCAGCGCCCGCCGAAGGCCGGGAAGCCGTATGCGGCTTCCATGCTCCAGCGGGACGTGGCCTCACTGCCCGTGCGGTCCTCCAGCGTCGCAGGCTGGAACAGCGCGTCGAGACCGCCATTGGCCTGTCCGCCGAACTCCTGGCGCAAGGACAGCGACGCACCCCGCCGCGTCGTCGGGTCCGGATCGAAGGCAAGCGAGGCCGCATAGCCCCGGTCCTTCAGGTCGTCGTCCCCGTGCGCGATCAGCGTGCGGCCCGAGACGTCGAGCGACAGGCCGAGGCCCGGATCGACCCAGGCGATCCCGCCGCCGAGCTCGACCCCGAAGCCGGTCTCCGCATCGCCGCCGTCATGGCGCGCGCCGATCTCCAGCTTCGGCGTCACATGACCGCCGCCTTCCAGCGCCATGCGGTAGCTGCCCTCAAGGCCGAGCCGGAGCCGGGTCGCGTCGGAAGCCGACGCCGCGAGGTCGCGGGTCTTCTCCGACGAAGTCCGCGTCCACAAGGCGTCCGAGGTCACCGCCAGGGCGGAACCGCTCCCCTCGGCCGGGGCTTCGAGCAGGTCGCCCCGGAGCCCGGCCGCCGCCATGCTCCACATCGTGTCCGCCTTGTAGCTGCCGCCCATGGCGGTCTTCAGCGTCACCTCGCCGGTGCCGTAGCCCGCCGCGCCCCAGAGCTTCAGACGCTCCGAAGCCTGCAACGCCGCATAGGGGATCGCCGCCGTCAGCGACGCCTCCACGCTGCCGTCGCCCTCACGCACGGCCTCGCCGCACAGCGGACCCGTCCCCTGCGGGCAGCCCTGGCCGCCGGGACGGGGCGCCGTGCCGGTGTCGCGGTAGTCGCCCTCGCCCGTGCTCTGCGCGAGCGCGAGCCCCACCAGCCACTTGCCCCGCGCATAGTCCGCGCCGAGCATGCCGGTCGTGACCTCGCCGTCGAGCGAGAACGTTCCCTCGCCGCCGTCGAAGCGCCCCTGCGCCGCCCGGCCCCAGAACGCCATGCTGCCGCCCGAGCCGTCCGCCGCGCCGGTCAGCGAGAAGCTCGATCCCAGCAGCGCCTCGCGGCTCGTCATGCCGCGCGATTGCGGCTGCATTCCGTCGAAGCCGCTGCCGAAGCCGGCTGTATCCTGACCGATACCGACCGCGCCGGAGTAGCCGGAATGGCCGCCGAACGCCTGCGCGACATCGGCCAGCGCCAGCGCGCCGGTCCCGCCCGCAGTGCCGCCCGGCGCATGGCTCGGTCCGGGGCCGGCTCCCCGCGATCCGGGGCTGTCGTTGGCGGCCTGATCGAACGAGAGCGCCTGCCCGGCGATCGCGCCCTGCATGCCCGGCGTGCGGTTCGCCGCCATGCGTCCCGCGATGCCGTCGAGCGCCTGCTCGGCCACCGTGCGCCCGAAGCGCGCGAGCCACGCCGCCGGCATCGGGTCGTCGTTGCGAATGATCGCGTGCGCGCGTTGCTGTCGAATGACCGCGCCCTCGGCGGACATGATTCGCACGCGGAACTTCTCCCGGTCATCGTCGTGTGAATCCTCGTACGTCTTGACGCGAACTTCCCCGCGCGTCTCGCCCTGCGCAATGACCAGGGTGCCGGAGGCCTTCTCGACGTCCTCCCCAAGGGTAGCGCGCGGACGTTCAACGGACGGCCGCACGCGCCATTCGACGGACACGTCCTGAGCGGCCTCACCGGAGAGCTCCACGAAGAACCGCGCACGCCTGCCTTCCTTCACGAACTTGGTTTTGCGGGCGTTGCGGATATCGACGTACGGGACGGACTCCGCGACGACGATTTCATCCCTCGGAAGCTCCGGGTACGCCCACTCCGTGGCCGGGTACTGGTCCACGTCCGGCGGAGGCTCACTTCGCACGCCTTGCGGAAGTTCCGCCGCCGGGCTGTACTCTCTCCCCGGCAGCTGAGAAGCACAGTTCCGGAACGACCGGGATGTACTGTGAATCGGAGGATTGCTTCGCTCGGCGCCCACCACTCCGGGACCGACCGTATCCCTGATAGTCACCGTCACGCTCTTGGCTCGTGCATCGGCATCATCGCAATGGAACTCCGAGGGCAACGGCCATTCACCGCTCTTGTACGAGCTCCCGTAGGGAATTGACACGACCCGCGAGTCCGCGTTTCCCCTTCGGGTCGCCCAGATGTCGTAATTGAAGTTTGTGCCCCGTCCCGTGGTCCACTTCAGATGCGTGGCATGGCGCGCGAAGTACTTGACGCATGTGCGGGTGGCGCCGGTACCACCTGGCGCAGTCACCGTTCTGGTTCCGGGAGTCTCCGCGTTGCAAAAGGTTCCGTCCGAGAACTTTCTATCCTCGGCGGTGGCTGAGAGGTTGTCGAAGAATTCCTTGACCTCCACCCATGTCATCGGCGCAGGGTGAGGACGAACCATAACGACCTCCGAATGGTCGTCGTTCACGACGGTGACGCCGATACTTTGGGCTGTCGCGCCGGGCTCCGTGGAGCCGTCCTTGCGAGTGTTCTTCAGTCCGATAGTGAACTGCGGGTCTGCCCCCGCCACGTCGTCGTCATTCGTGTTGATGTACAAATCCATGATGACGTAGCCGACGTGCGGCGTCCCCGGCCACGACTTCATGCAGCCGCTGGCGTCGAGCGTCCTCCCCGAGTCGAAAAGCACGTCGCGCACCACCGAGGGGTTGCCCCAAGTGAAACAGGGAAGGGCCTGCGCGGCGGGCTTCCCGATGACGACCTTGTGCGTCGCCTCCTGCCCCTCGTTCAAGCTGATCGACCGCCCTCCGTCCAGGAGCTTGAACTCCGTTGTGGCGGGCGGGATGTCACCAATGGTGTAGGTGAGCGTGGAGGTGCCCAGCTCCAGCAACCTGCCGGGATTGTTCTTGAGTGTCAGAGTGACCGTGAGGGTCTCTCGAGCTTCGTGCACCATGTCGCCGAATGCCTTGATTTGCACCGCAGAAGATGTGGCTTTTGCGGCATTGCTCAAGATAGCACCCAGGACGGTAGAGTAGCATCCACTTGCCAAGGCAGACCCTGAGTCGGTATCCTGTACAACGAAATCCTCGCCCGCCGTGTGCGTGTTGTCTGCGCTACGAATTGCCGTTGTGCTGGTCGCACATACTTCCACGACGTAATCAGTGCCGTTCGTGATTTGCGCGCCCGCTGAAATCTCAAAGCCAGCGAAGTGCGGAAACCCCAGAGCGCCATTGGCACCTTCTATAATATCCTGCCCCTTGCGCGCCCCTTGTTCAATGAGAGACACCGTCCGCTCAGCCACCGCCTCAGGGGTGTCGTCAATGTCACGAATGGCGAAGGTGAGCGTGGAGGTGCCCAGCTCCAGCAACCTGCCGGGATTGTTCTTGAGTGTCAGAGTGACCGTGAGGGTCTCTCGAGCTTCGTGCACCATGTCGCCGAATGCCTTGATTTGCACCGCAGAAGATGTGGCTTTTGCGGCATTGCTCAAGATAGCACCCAGGACGGTAGAGTAGCATCCACTTGCCAAGGCAGACCCTGAGTCGGTATCCTGTACAACGAAATCCTCGCCCGCCGTGTGCGTGTTGTCTGCGCTGCGAATTGCCGTTGTGCTGGTCGCACATACTTCCACGACGTAATCAGTGCCGTTCGTGATTTGCGCGCCCGCTGAAATCTCAAAGCCAGCGAAGTGCGGAAACCCCAGAGCGCCATTGGCACCTTCTGTAATATCCTGCCCCTTGCGTGCCCCTTGTTCAATGAGAGACACCGTCCGCTTAGCCACCGCCTTGTCACGAATGGTGTAGGTGAGCGTGGAGGTGCCCAGCTCCAGCAACCTGCCGGGATTGTTCTTGAGTGTCAGAGTGACCGTGACGGTCTCTGGAGCTTCGTGCACCATGTCGCCGAATGCCTT
This sequence comes from Alphaproteobacteria bacterium, assembly GCA_965207055.1. Classification (GTDB taxonomy): domain Bacteria; phylum Pseudomonadota; class Alphaproteobacteria; order UBA828; family UBA828; genus WTGU01. Next base: position 1,776,484 of record CBDBLP010000003.1, read on the forward strand.
GATTTGCAGCACAGAAGATGTGGCTTTTGCGGCATTGCTCAAGATAGCACCCAGGACGGTAGAGTAGCATCCACTTGCCAAGGCAGACCCTGAGTCGGTATCCTGTACAACGAAATCCTCGCCCGCCGTGTGCGTGTTGTCTGCGCTGCGAATTGCCGTTGTGCTGGTCGCACATACTTCCACGACGTAATCAGTGCCGTTCGTGATTTGCGCGCCCGCTGAAATCTCAAAGCCAGCGAAGTGCGGAAACCCCAGAGCGCCATTGGCACCTTCTATAATATCCTGCCCCTTACGTGCCCCTTGTTCAATGAGAGACACCGTCCGAGGTGCTACGTCATTTTCCTGAATGATGATATCTGTAGAACAGAACACCTCCCCATCCGGGACTGATGGCACAAGGGCTGTGATGCGAAAGAGCTCGTTGGTCTCGACGTCCTTGTCGTCCTTTATCCAAATCTCGAAAGCGCCGTCTTGCGACCAGGGCTTGAACGTGTGAGTACCCTTGAGGACTTCGTAATCCACCCCTTCAGTGCTGAGGTAGTCCACGACTGCGTGCGTGACCGTGACGGGGAATGGCAACTGCCGGGAAAGCCTCAGCGCAAGGGAATAGACCCCGGCACCCTCCCCAACGAGATAAGTCTTCGCATGGAAACAGGCGGTGTATTCGTCGTCCGCGATAACCACCTTGGTTTCCGCACCGCCAAGCGACGTGTCCCCGTTCACGGAGACGACGCTGACGAAGAACTCTTCCCCGTCGGCTACCCCTCCCCTCGGCCAATCGCCGTTCTCGTAGGCGGTGTCATTGAAGATCTGGATCGTTCGCGAGGCTGTGAGCCCTCCGGCGGGAATTGACAGGTCGACGTCCGTGAAACCCACAAAGTCAGAGCCAGCGATCGCCGTGTTCTGGGTCGCGGAGATGCGGACGGTGGTCGAAGTCGAGCGGGTACTCGCCAGCTTCACCGTGACTGTCACCGTACCCGCGTTCTCCCATACGGGGTACGACTCCTGCGTGAAGGAGACGGAGGGCTGGACGGTCTGCGCGTCGGCCTCCCTCGCCCACAGGCTCGCGGCAAGTAGAAGCGGCAGCAAGAGCACAACCCGGAGCAGGCCGCGCCGCGCCCGGTGAACGCGTTGGACGGCTGCGCCGCCACGAGGGAGGACGCACGGAAATCGGAGGCCGGAAGATCGGGAAGGCCGCGGGAATGCGAAACGCCCGCCGCCGGAGTGGGAAGACTCAGGCGGGGAGGCCGGACACCGAAGCCGGCGCCGCAAGGCACCGGACAGAGTCATGGCCGGCGACCCGGCGACCCGGCGACCCGGCGACCCGGCGACCCGGCGACCCGGCGACCCGGCGACCCGGCGACCCGGCGACCCGGCGACCCGGCGACCCGGCGACCCGGCGACCCGGCGACCCGGCGACCCGGCGACCCGGCGACCCGGCGACCCGGCGACCCGGCGACCCGGCGACCCGGCGACCCGGCGACCCGGCGACCATTATAGCGTCGGTGTCATCCGCGAATGTCAAGTCCCCGGACGAAACTGACGAAACTTCGGTCACCCTGCCGTTCACGCCCAGCGCCTCCCGGACCGTCGCTCCCGTCGCGCGCAGCACGTCCCTCGCGGTTTCCATCATGGTCATGATATCGCCTCCGAACCTGTCGCCCGGCTGACCGTCCCGCGCCCCGTCCGATGCCGCGCACAATCCCGCCAAGCATCGCCTGTCCCACTTGCACAAACCGTAAACCGAACCCGGCGGCAAATCAAGACGATGAACGCCGACACAGAGCGAACGCCGCGCGACGCACACCTTGACCACCTTCGCCGACCGACGCTCAGCCGGCGCCGGGTCGGACGCACCCGAGGGGCGGACGTCACGACACGCATCCACATCAAGCGGGCCGAGCCCGGGAACGACATCTGGCTCCGCCCCACTCTCGAAGGGATTGGCCGGGACGCTGTCGAACGCCACCGGTTGGGCGGTATAGTCGTGGCCATGCTTCGCTCAACCGCCTTCGCCACGGCCGCGGTTCGCTGCGCCGGTTGCGCAGACGACACCGACGCCCGAGAGCACGACGGCGACTGCGGGCTCACGCATGGCGAGCGTCGTATCGTCGTCAGGCCAACGACATGAGACCTCCGGGCGATTTCATCATGGCGACTCTCGACGCTGGGCGGCGACCTGGTCCGGATCGGTGCGAGGACCTGCCGGCGACGGCAACCCGGGGCGACTCCGCACAATGAGCGATACCGTGAAGCTCGTGCCGCCGCTCGAGAAGGTGCGGCTTCGCAAGCTCACCGCCACCGACGGCACCGTGTATGTCGGCGTGGAAATCGAGTACCGGGAGGACGCAGGGGAGCCCACGCGCCTTCAGTTCGGGCTCGTCGCCGAGGACGCGGTGCGCCTCGGTGAACAGCTCACGCAACTCGGCGAGAAGCTGAACTCGACCGAACACTGATCGCCGCCGAAAGCGTGCACCGGCTCATCGCTGGGCTCGTCGGGGCTTGCAGCCCCAGGCACGCCCGATTCCGCCACCCGGGATCCTTGCTCCGTGCCGGCGGGAATGTATGATCGATGCATGAACGAGGCCATCGCGTTCGACACCCACCGCTTTGTGAAGCGCCTGACCGAGAGCGGCTTCACCGAGAAGCAGGCCGAGACCCTGGCCGAAGAGCATGTCGCCCTGCTCAATACCAACCTCGCGACCAAGGCCGATATCGCCAGGATCGAGGCCGGCGTGGACGCGCTGCGCCAGGAGACCAAGGCCGGCATGGACGCGCTGCGCCAGGAGACCAAGGCCGGCATGGACGCGCTGCGTCAGGAGACCAAGGCCGATATCGCCAGGGTCGAGGCCGGTATCGACGTACTGCGGCAGGAAACCAGGGCTGCCATCGAGGCGGTCAAGGTCGACTTGTTGAAGTGGCTGTTCGGGGCGCTGATCGCCCAGGGCGGCCTGATCGTCGCTCTGGTCAAGCTCTTACCGTGAGAGAGGCCCTACGGGTAAGCCTTCGGGCGAGCCGTGGAGAGGACGACGATATCAGCGATTGAGGGTTCGCCGCCAATCGCGTCGGAGGGGTCGGAGCCAGACATCCTTGCGGGGCTTTTCGTAGAGCTTGTCGCGGTCGTAGCGTCCCCGGCCCTGGGTGGTTCCGACATGGATCCAGCCCGACGCCCGGTAGACAGCGCCGGTGTAGCGCGGGGTCTCGACGAAGGTCTCGATGAGCACGGGGTTGGTGTTGTAGCGTTCGGTCCAGTCCCCGGGCAGGCGGCGGCGCACGATGGCGAGGATGTGCGAGCCGAGGTTGGGAATCGCGATCCACGGCAATATCAGGAACCTGGGGTTGTCCACCACCAGCGGCAGGTTCTTCTCGCGCAGCTCGGGCGCCCAGCCGATGAAGTTGTCGCGCGGGGCGAGCTTCCAGGCGGCGGTGGAGAAGCCGAGCATGGCGATGGGCCAGCCGTTGCGGTCGTGGACGGCGTAGCGCATCTGGGCGCCGACCAGGGTCTTGTATCCGAGGTAGTGGTAGCGGGCGACGAACTCGTTCCACAGCCTGCCCTCGCGGGTCTCGCGCACGACGGTGCGGAAGTCGAGCGGGCGCACCTCGTCAAGCGTCGCCGGTGCGGGGAACAGCGGCGGCTCGGTCTCCGGTCCGAAGACCATGGGCCTGGGCCGGCCCTGCTTACCCTTCGGCGGCGGCAGGGCGATCACTCCGTCGCGGTGCATGGCGAGCATGGTGACGCGGGCCATCATGTCCTTGAGGCCGCCGTCGGGCTTGAGCCAGCCGATGCGCCGGCAGAACTCCTTCGACAGGGCATGGCGGTTGAACGCCGGAGGCCCGGCGATCAGGGAGCGCAGCAGCGCCATTTCATCGGCGGTGAAGTCGCGACCGTAGTAGCGGCACTCGATGGCGCCGGTCATCCCGGGGCCGTGAACTTGAGCCTGCGCTCCTCGCTCATCGACCAGGGCAGCCAGGCCGACAAGTCGTCCGGCGGCTGGCGGCCATTTTCCGCACACGCCGCCAGCCACGCTTCCAGCCAGCGCAGCACGTCGATGCCGTTCATCGAGAGCGTGCCGACGACCGAGTACATGATCGCGGTGAACTCCGCGCCGTCCGCGCTGTTGGAACCGAAGCTCAGCCCCCGTCCGATTGCCGGAGCGCGCAAGATTCTTTCGGCGACATTATTCGTGAGGGGCACTTGCGGGTGGTCGACGAAGACGCACAGCCCCTCGCGATGGTTGAGAAGCGAACGCAGCGCCTTGCCTTCGCGCGCGTGCTCCGGCAGAGCGGCCAGCTCCGCCTCGGCGTGCGCGAACAGGCGGTCGAGCGCCTTCTTCAGTTTGCGCGTCGCTTTCCTGAACGCCGCAGTCTGGCGTTTGCGGCCGGGCTTGTAATGTTCCAGCCGCGCATCGTTCAGCCGGAAGATCTCCGCGATCCGCTCGATCCATTCCTGGCACCATTGCGTCAGCCGTTCCTGGCCGGCCGCGGCCTCGATGTAATCGCGGCGCACATGGGCCCAGCAGAAGGCGAGGATCACCTTGCCCCCGAGAAGGCGCACGAGCCGCTTGTATGCGCTGTAGCGGTCGCAGACGACGATCGTGTGGGGCAGGGCTTCGGCGAACAGCTTGAGCGCCGCCTCGGCGCTGCGGCTCGGGTCGATGTGGAAGCAGACCGCGTCGTGGCTGACCGAGGTCCACAGCCAGGCCCGGTTCGACCGATCTTCCCCGCGCAGTTCCTGCACACGCCAGGAGGTCTCGTCGGCATGGCGCACCACCGCCTCGTTCTGGTGCGCGAGGATCGCCTCGAACAGCGGCAGGAACAGTGGCACGAAGCGCTTCAGGCTGTCGGCCAGCGTCCCCGGCGACACCGCCAGCCCCTGGGCCGACATCCATGCCGCGGTCCGGCTCAGCGGGCGCAGCCCGACACTGAGTTCGAAGAGGAAGCGCGCCCAGAAGGTGATTCCGTAGGGCGTGCCGCGGAACAGCCGCGCCACCGGGGGCGCGGACACTTCCATCGGCGAGGACGCGCACTCGCAGGTCCGGCGCATGCGTGGGCGCTGGATCACGCGCTTGTGGGCCTTGACCTCGATCTCGACGAGGGTGGATTCCTCGACGCCGTTCGCGGCGTAAGGCTCCCCGCATTGCGCGCACACGCACGCCTCCGGCGGCGGGGCGTGGACTTCAGGGCGCTCCTCGAGCCCGGGCCGCCGGGTGCGGCCGTGACCGGGCGCGCCGCGCTGCTGGCCGCGCTTGCGGTCCGAGCGCGGCTTGTTCTGCTGCTCGCTCTTGCGCCCATAGAGCCTCTTCGACAGCACCTTCCCGGTTGCACGGAGCTTCGTGGTCTCGGCTTCCAGCGCCTCGATCCGGTTCCGCGCGCCCTTCACGGTTCTGCGCAACCGGGCGTTCTCCCTCGACAGGGTCTTGATCGTTTTCTTCTGGCGCCGCGACCGCCTCAGGACGGTGCGCAGGTGAGCCGCCTCGTCGAACGGCAACTTCGTCAGCGTCGCCCCGGCCGCGCGCAGCTTGGCAATCCGGGCCTTCAGCTTCTCCCGCCTGGCCTCGGACATCTTCAGCGCATAGCGCAGCCCGGACACTTCGTGGGACAGCGACCGGGACCGGATCTCGGCGTCTCTCAGGAACGTCAGCTCCCTGCGGAAGCTCAGGTTCTCGCGGGACAGCGCCTTGGCGGTTTCCCTGATGCTTTCCGACCTCTCCTTCTCCTCTTCCAACTGCTTGTTGAGCCGGGCAATCTGGGTGTACAGCGATTTGACCGACATCTCGCGTGCCGGCGCCATTCGACTGCGCCGCGCGGCCTCGGATCGCTCAGCGGCGTCCGTCGACACGAGACCGCGCATTCGACCAATCACGATGCGCGCGGATACGATCCTCGCGCCTTCGCCCGGCTCAAGGCCGGGGGCGCACAGAAGTTTCTCCAACTGCGCCAGCTCCGTCTGCAACAAGGGGACGGTCTTGACCTTGCGGCGCAGTTCCTTGGTCTCTTCCTCGACCGCCGTCAGCTTGCTGCGGCACTTGCCGAACCGCGACTTCCACGAACCGGCATCGCTACGGGCAGCCACTTCGGCCCAGCGCAATTCCTCAACGCGCGCCTCCGCCGCGTCCGCGCGCGCTTGTTCCCGATCCGCGCGGGCGCGCTCACGCTGCAACAGCGTCAGCAAATCGCACGGCTCGTGCTCTGGCAGGGGCGCGGGAGAAAACCGTATCCCCCCGTCGACCTCGACCGGCGTCAGGTCTGTCGTGGCAAGATCAGCGTCGAGAACCACCATGCGCCCGACGATAGCGCATGGCTTTCCGCGTTACCAGCCCCCTTGCGGCACCTCGATTCGCTCTGGATCACGAACCGTTGTCGGATTTCCCACGGCTCGCCCGAAGGCTTACCCCTACGGGGACGTGAGGGGTCGCGGAGTTGAACCCATCCGCATGCGGTGTGATTACACAAGAATAGATATCTTCGTATTTACAATGCCTTAGGGTTTGTTTTCGTCTTCGCGACGGCAAGACAGGCGCGCGCATGGTGCCCCTTACACCCACGGCGGAGACGGTGCTGGCGGGGATCGCGCGTGTCCCGAGAAACCCCTGGGTCATCGTCGGCAAGCAACCCAATACGCACCTCTCCACCATCACCGCAGACTGGTATCGCCTCCGCGCCCGGGCAGGCCTCGACGACGTGCGCATCCACGACCTCCGCCACACTTATGCAAGCCGTGCGCTCGCTGCCGGCGAGAGCCTCAGCATGATCGGCAAGCTGCTGGGCCACGCCGACATCCAGAGCACCGCCCGCTACGCCCATCTAGCACGCGAGACCGAGCGCCTCTCCGCCGCGAGGGTCGGCGGCAGCATCGGTGCAGACATCGGTGCCGCAGGCAGTGCCGAGGGCACCGCCAATAAGGACAGCCCCTCATCATGAACATGGCGCTTCCCTCGCAGGAACGATCACGGAGCACAGCGTGGCGGCGCTCTCCGTGCGCCGGGACACCGTGGTCTGGGACCGCGCGCTCACCGGCTTCGGGGTCCGGGTCTATCCCTCCGGCGCCAAGGTCTACGTGGTGCAGACCCGGGGGCCGGAAGGGTCCCGGCGCATCACCGTGGGCCGCCACGGGGTGATCGGGGCGAGTGAGGCCCGGAGGCGCGCCACCCTGATCCTCGCCCGTATCCGCGCGGGCGAGGAGGCTGTGCCGCAGCCGCCCGAGCCCACGGGCATCACGGTCACGGCGCTGGCCGAGCGCTACCTGCGCGAGCACGTCGTGGTGCGCTGCAAGCCCACCACCGCGGCCCAGTACCGCCTCGCCATCGAGCGCTATATCGTGCCCGCCCTCGGCGCCCTTCCTGTCTCCGCCCTCGGCCGCTCCCAGGTGGCCGATCTGCAGCACTCGCTGAGCGACCGCCCGACCATGGCCAACCTGGTTGTCGCGATGCTCTCGCGCATGATCGACCAAGCCATCGCCTGGGGCGTGGCGGGGGAGATGAGCAACCCCTGCCGCTCCGTCCCAAGGTACAGGACGCGCCGGCGCGAACGCTTCCTCACGGACGCGGAGTTCCGCCGCTTAGGCCAGACCCTCGATGAGCTCGAGGCGGCAGGGCGTATCTCGGCCCATGCGGCGGCGGCGCTCAGGCTGCTGATGCTGACCGGCTGCCGGCGCAACGAGATCCTGACGTTGCGCTGGGAGGATGTGCGTCTGGAGGCGCAGGAGCTCCAGCTCAGGGACAGCAAGACCGGCCCGCGCACGGTCTCACTCTCGCCCGAGGCGGTGCAGGTGCTGGCAACGATGGAGCGCATGCCCGGCAACCCCTGGGTGATCCCGGGCGCGAAGCCGGGCACCCGGCTCTCCGGCCTGTCATATCCCTGGTGCAAGGTGCGCGCCCGCGCCGGCTTGGACGACGTGCGCCTGCACGACCTGCGGCATTCATATGCGTCGCGCGCGCTGGCGCTCGGCGAGAGCCTGCCGGTGATCGCCAAGCTCCTCGGCCACGCCCAGATCCAGACCACCGCCCGGTACACCCACCTCGCAAGAGACGCCGTCAAGGACGCCGCTGCAAGAGTCGCAAAAGGAATCGGAGAGGACATCCTGCCGACCTGGCGGCCGGATCGCGTTCAGTCGGCTGTGCGCCGGAATGGGAGTGCGATCCCGCATGGCGGGCGCATCGCGACTGGCACCCTTCGCGACCGCGACGTTCACGACCTGCCCATCAACAATGTCAAAGCGTCGCTGATGGCATCGGCTGCACGAGTTGCTGCCGATATCGGGGATGACATTCTCCCGCCTCGGAAGCGCAACATCGGTCTTGCGGCGCACGAGAACACCGCTAACGCGGCCGCCTGAGCACCAGAAGAATCGTTAGAGCGCGTCCGTCTTTGACGGACGCGCGACAGGCCGCGACCGCGGCCCGCCGCGAATGCGGCGCGCCCGCGCAGGCGCCGGCCGCAGGCCGGCTGCCGTGAGCGACAAAGAACCAGAGCGTTTCCGTGAGAAACGGACACGCTCTAGCGTTATGCGGTGGCCGCGCTGGCCGAGGGCAAGACCGTTCGCGACATCGCGCCGGCCGCTGCCGAGGGGTGGTGGCACAGCCAAGCCCGCTCTGACATGCTGGCCCGATGGTGGGCAAAGGGTATCGCATGGGCAGCGCCGTCGCGCTTGCCCTGATCTTGCTGATCGGCGCGTTCCGCCCGGCGCTGGCCAACGGCTGGGAGCACGGCGCCGTCCCGTTCGAGACCCTGATCGAGGCGCTCTCCTTCGGGAGCCCCGCGATCCGGGAGCAGGCAGCGCATTCCCTGGGCTTTCGCGGCCAGCCGGAGGCCGTGCAGCCCTTGCTCGATCGCCTGGCGCTGCCGGAGCCCGAAGGCGGGGTCAGGCAGGCGATCTATGTCGCGCTCGGCCAACTGCGGGCGTCGGAGGCGCTGCCTCCGCTTACGGCGTGCGTGGAGGCCGAGAGCTCCGCGCCGATCCGGGCGCACTGCATCGAGGCCCTGGGCCGCCTCGGTTCCCCGCCCGCCCTTCAGATCGTCCTCGACGCGCTGGGCCGGGCGCAGAACGCCTTGATCCGCGACCATGCCGTCGATGCGCTGGGCGGCTTCGACGACGGGCGCGCGGTCGCGGCGCTCGTGGACCTGCTGCAGGCCGACGCAGACCCGGTGCTGCGGGGGCGCGCGCTTCTCGCGCTCGGCCGCACGGGAGCGGAGGCCGCCGTGACGCCCGTGCTAATGGCCTTCGAGGCGGCGGAGGGCGATGCCGAGCGCTTCGTCGCGCTCCGTGCGCTGGCCGAGCTGCGCTCGCCGGCGGCGACCGATGTGCTGTCAGCCGCACTCGTAGAGGCCGACGATCCGCGCTTTCGTGCAGCGATCGCCGTTGCCTTGGGGGCGAGCCGCGACGGCGAGGCCGCGGGGACGCTGCTCGCTCCGCTGGACGATCCGGTCCCGACCGCGCGCTTTGTCGCGGCGGACGGACTGCAGTCTCTCGGCGTGAAGATTGCGTTGTCGCGCGTGAGGTGAACTCCCTGGTGCCTTGCAAGAAGCCTATCGCAGCGCTTTCACCAACTAAAGGCCCTTGCTCTCCCCACGTCTGTTTCGCGTGCGAGGGCAGCGCCACGCGACAATCTTGCAGGAGAGTGCTCCACCGCCGTAATCTTCGCCGGTTGATCGTCAGGCTCCGCTGGGGAGAAGGAGACCATGGACGTGATCTTGGATCGTCGCGACAACGTCCTGTTTGTCGGCGTGAGCGGGCGGCTCGAATCCGCCGACGCCGTGGCATTCGAGAAGATGGTCAGGACCGCGGTCGAGGATGGCGACCGCGCCATGATCATGGACCTCGGCGCGCTCACCTACATCAGCAGCGCTGGTTTGCGCGCAGTTTTCATGACCGCCTCGACGCTCGAGAAGCGAGACGTCCGGTTCGCACTGTGCTCGTTGCCGGACGCCGTCAAGGAGGTATTCAGGTTGAGTGGCATGGACCAGCTCATGGCTGTCCATCCGACCAAGGCCGACGCTCTGGCGTCCCTCCAATCCGCCGCCACGTGAAGGGCGGCACCAGGTTTGCGCGATTCCGGTCAAGAGTTCCGGCCAGGATTAACTGGCGCTCGTACGTGCTATAACTAAACTGTATAGTGTTAACGGATCGGTTAATGCCAGGAGCTCACTGACAGCCCAAAACTGCCCAGACAGGTCAGTCCACACACGTAAGCTTCGCCGGCTGATCGCCAAGCTCCGTTACGGGAGAATCAGACCATGGACGTGATCTTGGATCGTCGCGACAGCGTCCTGTTTGTCGGCGTGAGCGGGCGGCTCGAATCCGCCGACGCCGTGGCATTCGAGAAAACGGTCAGGACCGCGGTCGAGGATGGCGACCGCGCCATGATCATGGACCTCGGCGCGGTCACCTACATCAGCAGCGCTGGTTTGCGCGCAGTTTTCATGACCGCCTCGACGCTCGAGAAGCGAAACGTCCGGTTCGCACTGTGCTCGTTGCCGGACACCGTCCGGGAGGTATTCAGGTTGAGTGGTATGGACCAGCTCATCGCTGTCCATCCGACCAAGGCTGACGCTCTGGCGCCGCTCCGATCCGCCCCCACGTGAAGGGCGGCACCAGGTTTGCGCGACCCCGGTCGATAGTTCTAGCCAGGATGAGGTGGCGCTCGCACGCACCATAATCAACCTGTGTCGTGCAAACGAATCGGCTAATGCCAGGAGCTCACTGACAGCCCAAAATCGCCCAGACAGGTCAGCCCGCACATGGAACAGGAAGCGCGACACCCGTTTCACATCCTCGTTGTCGACGACGAGCCGGACCTGGAGCCGCTGATCAAGCAGCGCATGAGGCCCCACATCCGTTCCGGCAAGTACAGCTTCCGCTTCGCAGGCAACGGCACGGAGGCCCTGGACATCCTCTCCGAAGACGACCGCATCGACATGGTCGTCACCGACATCAACATGCCCATGATGGACGGCCTCTCCCTGTTGGGTCAGATCTCGGACTATCGTCCCGACATCAAGTCCATCGTCGTTTCGGCCTACGGCGACATGGGCAACATCCGGACCGCGATGAATCGCGGCGCGTTCGATTTCGTCACCAAGCCCCTCGACTTCAAGGACTTCGAGATCACCATCGAGCGCACGCAAGCACACATAACCCAGTGGAAGGAAGCCCTCCAATCGCGCGACAAACTCGTGGCCCTGCAGAACGAGTTGCAGGTGGCGAGCGCGATGCAGCAGGCAATTCTCCCAAGGGAATTTCCCGCAGGAATTGACTTCGATGTCCACGGCAGCATGGCGCCGGCCGAGAACGTCAGCGGTGACTTCTTCGACGTCATCAGCCTGGAGCACGGACACGTCGGGCTGGCCGTGGCCGACGTATCGGACAAGGGCATCGCGTCCGCGCTCTTCATGATGTCCAGCCGCACCCTGCTCAAGGGCGCAGCCATCGGGCAGGGCAACCCGGGCGAAGCTCTCGCCGAGGTCAACAGCCTGCTCTACGAGGACAATCGCAACGTCATGTTCGTGACCGTCGTCTACGCGGTCTACAACCCGGAGACGGGCAGCATCACCTACGCCAACGGCGGCCATTGCCCCCCCCTCATCGTTCACGCCGACGGCTCGTCCAGCGAGTTGTCCCAGACCGACGGGGTCGTGCTGGGCCTGGTCGAGGACCTGGACTATGCGGAGAAGCGCGCAACCTTGCAGCCGGGAGAGACCCTCGTCATGTACTCGGACGGCGTGTCCGAGGCGATGAATCCCGAGGGGGAGGAGTTCGGCACGGAGCGGCTGAAACGCCTCTTCGAGGGCGCGGCGCCGACCAGTGCCGAGGAGGCGAACGCCACGATCCTGAAAGCGATAAGCGCCTTCGCTGGCGACCACGCCCAGTCCGACGACATTACTTGCCTGGTCTTGCACCGCAGCATGACCGCGCCGCGCGCTTGACTCGAATTGGAAACGAAGAGCGCCACCGCCTCTGGCCTTGAGTAAGGGCGCGAAGTGTGGCCAGGCGGTGAAACGCAGGGAACTGTCGCACCATGACCACATCGACACCGCCAACAAGTTCCAGCGGCCCCGAATGGGATCTTGGCGAATGGCCCAACATGCTGAGCTTTCGCACCTACAGCGGGAAGAGCGTCTTCTTCCTGGTGGGCCGGTCCGGCTTGCTGATCGCGCTCTCCGTCTATGCGGGACTCTTCGGCAGCACGACGCTGCTGGCGCTCGCGCTCGCCGCGCTGGTTGTCGATCTCGCCCACACGGTCCTGCAGGTCACGATCCAGGTGCGGGGAATGTTCCTCCAGGAGTGGGTGAAGCGGCTGGTCGTCGGCGACCTCGAATTCCACGTCGACATGCCGGGCAGCGACGAGATTTCCATGTACGCGCGGGTCCTCGAAGCGTTGCGCCAGGCCCTGATTCGATCGCGGCAGCTCGACGCCGCACAGAAAGAGCTGTCCGAAGAGCTTCGCAAGAACAACGAGACCCTGACGGCCACGCTCGACCAGCTCAGGGCGACCCAGGACCAGATTGTCAGCCAGCAGAAGCTGGCGGAGCTGGGAGAGGTTTCCGCCGGCGTTGCCCACGAGATCAGGAACCCGCTGCAGTTCGTCAAGAACTTCGCGGAATCCTCAGGCTTCATGGCCGGGCAGTTGGCGGATGCCGTCGCTGACAAGGAGAAACTGGCCAGCCAGGAGACGCAGGACGAGATTGCCGAGTTGAGCGCCGACCTGACGGAGAACATGACCCGCATCGCCCATCACAGCGACCGCGCCGATCGCATCGTCTCCGACATGCTGAACCTCAGGCGCGAGAGCGAGCGGGAGTTCCGGCCAGTGGACATCAACCGCCTGCTGGAAGAGCAGACCATGCTGGCCTTTCACGCGGCCCGCGCCCAATACCCCGGCTTCAATGCCGACATTCAAAAGGAGCTGGACCCGGACGCGGGCAATATCGACGCCGTGCCCGAGGATCTCGGCCGGGTCTTCATCAACATGGTCAGCAACGCCTGCCAAGCGCTTCAGGAGAAGAGAAAGAACGACGACACGTTCTCGCCGGCGCTCCGGCTCAAGACCCTGCGCACGGCCGAAGGCGTCGAGATCAGCGTCAGGGACAACGGCATCGGCATGTCGGCCGAGATCATGGCCAAGATGTTCACCCCCTTCTTCAGCACCAAGGCCGATCAGGGAACGGGGCTCGGCATGAGCCTCTCCCACGACATCGTCCGCGTCCACGGCGGCAGCATCACGCCTCAGTCCGTCGCCGGCGAGTACGCCGAACTGACCGTGACGATCCCGCATCGGAAGCCCGAAAGCGGCGCCTGAGTCCCGGCTGGATCAGCCCGCGCGTCCACGCCGCCATCGCGGCGCTTGACGCCCGCTCCAGAACGCGCTAAAAACGAACCATTCGATCCACAACGGAACGAATAGAGGCCCATACGATCCGCACACACCGCACATACCATCGTGCGCTGCGTGAGAGACGGCCCCGCCGCCAGGCAGCGCAAGGGACCGTAGCGGCGGTAGCCCGCCCGCGCAACGCCCAGCGCGGCAACCGACAAGGAGTCAGCCATGACAGCGACCGGGCTGTGGAGCAGTCCGGACGGCGCGACCGCGCCGCGCGCGTAAGCGCGGAGCCAAGCGAGCGGAGCGAGCGCCCGGCGCCTGAGGGAACTGGATAAGTGAGGCCCGGTCGGCGCGACCGCGCCGCGCGCGTAAGCGCGGAGCCAAGCGAGCGGAGCGAGCGCCCGGCGCCTGAGGGAAACAGTTAACTTCCGGACGGCGCGAGCGCGCCGCGCCCCGCAACGGACGAGAAGACCATGGACGCAGCGCTGCCGAGCGAGCTGTGATGGCGCAGGAGGATCGGGGCCCGGCGCCGGTCCCGCCGCCGCCCCTGCTGGACGTGCGGGACCTCTCGGTCGTCGCACGGCAGCGCAAGCAGGACGCGCTCCCCATCGTCGCGGATGTCTCCTTCGAGCTCAGGCCCGGCGAGGTGATCCCGCTGATCGGCGAGTCCGGCTCCGGCAAGACCACGCTCGGCCGCGTCATCGCCGGGCTGCTGCCGGCCCGCTCCGGCGAGGTCAGCTTCGAGGGCCGCAGCCTCGGCACCAGCGTCGGCGCGCAACCGGGAGGAGCTCCGCGCCAACTCTCCGGCGGCGAGCGCCAGCGGGTCAACCTCGCCCGCGCGCTCGCGGCGGAGCCCAGGCTGATCGTCTGCGACGAGATCACGTCCGCGCTGGATAGGGTGGTGGCGCAGGCGATCCTCGATCTGCTGCGCGACCTGCAGGAGCGTCTGGACGTGGGCTACCTCTTCATCTCGCACGACATTTCCACCATCGCGCGGATCGCCGACACCATCGCCGTCATGCAAGAGGGCGCGATCGTCGAAGCGGGCCGGACCGAAGACGTGTTGACCCCGCCCCATCATCCCTACACCGAGCTCCTGCTGAGCTCGGTCCCCGACATGAGGACCGACTGGCTGGACACCCTGGCCCTGCCGCCCCGCGCCTGAGGGAAGCGAACGAAGCGGGAGAGGGCGAGGGCGAGGTGGGTCGAGGCTGCCCCCCGTGGCCCCGTGGGACGGGAGCGCGAAAAATTTTGCCGGGATTCGCCGGGATTGTGCGGAACAAGGGAGATGGCACGCACGCGCGCCGCAACCCACGAGGTGTCCGAGCATGATCGGGACCGGGCTGCACAGCAGCCCGGAGCACGCGACCGCGCGCCGCGCCGAATGGCGCGTAGGCAAGCGAACGGAGTGAGCGCCCGCCGTCTGAGGGAAACTAAAATGACTCGTGCGGCAACCCACGAAGTTTCGACAACGAGCGCCCGGGCCGCAGGCCCGGCCGGCGCGACCGCGCCGCGCGCCGCAAGGCGCGGTGCCAAGCGAGCGGAGCGAGCGCCCGGCGATTGAGGGAAATGAAAAAGACTCCCGGACCACGCACAACCCGTCCCGTGTACATCAAGGCCGACTCCGCTTCAGGTCGCGCACCCGCCTGACGTAGCGGCCAACGGCCGAGCGCGAGCAGGTGCCGCCCTTCTCGCGGATCAGTGCCGTGATCGCGTCGATGGTGGCGCCCCTTGCGATGGCCGCGTGGACCGCCTCAAGCAGCGCGGGCTCCAGCCGCTCGAGCGAGGAGCGCCTGCTCGTTGCGTCCTTCGTTGCTTCGAGGCGTCGTGTCTCGTTCTGCATGGCAAGACCCTGATGCAAGCCCCGCGCGCCGTGCACCGCACCATGGTCCGGCCCACGCACCCGGCCCCCCACGAGGCGTCGACGACGAGCGCCCGGGCCGCAGGCCCGGCCGGCGCGACTGCGCCGCGCGCCGCAAGGCGCGGAGCCAAGCGAGCGCCCGGCGATTGAGGGAAAGAAAAAGAGAGTGCGAGCGCCCGGCGATTGAGGGAAAGAAAAAAGTGCGAGCGCCCGGCGTCTGAAGGAAAATGGTTAAACTGATAAGCACAAAAAAAGAGGGCGGCCCGAAGGCCGCCCTCATCAACGTGCAGTCTCGTAAACGAGGCTTAGTCGACCTTGTGTGCGCCGAAAGCCCCGATGTAGGTGTACGGGTCTTCGGTTGTCTCGATCGGATTGTCCGTCACGCCAAACGTACCGGCCACCGAACCGTGCGCGGTGACCGTGCCGTCGACACTGTTGGAGTAGAACGCACCGGCCCAGACCCCCGTGCGCAGACGGTCATACTCGCCGTCGTCTCCAACGGTGCCGGTGCCCATCCACGCCCGGCCATCGAAGGTGCCATCGTCATCGATGTTGCTCGCGTTGCCCGGCAGCGCATCGATATCGCTCAGCGACAGGTAGATGGTATCGTTTACGTCATCGCCACCGGCGACGATGTCGTGGATCGATCCCGTGATCTTGCCGCCTGCGTCGTCCGCACCGAAGTCGGCTTCCAAGGTGGCGCTCGCCGAGAAGAAGTCGACACGCTCTGTCGTCGACCGCACTCCCGCCGCAGACCCTTCATACGTCGCCGTACCGGTCACCGCATTCGCATTAGGCAACTGGGTCCCACCGCCCCGGAACGCGCCGAAGCTGTACCTGTGGAGCCGGGGATCAGCGCCCTCCGTGGTGGTGTCGGGCGCATTCTCGTCCAGCCAGAACCCGAAGGTGATGTAGTTGGCATCGTCAACGGAAGGCACCGCAGCCGTCGTTCCGGTTCCGGAGAACTTGTAGCCCGAGATGGAAGTGATCTCCGTTTCGTTGACGTTAGTTGTAGCGGTGTTGTCGTCTATCCGCGTGTGCGAGCAAATGGTGGGGTCCGTGCAGATGAAGGTGCCGGCGAGCGGGTCCGTCTCGGAATTGCCATCGTGGTCGTACGTGCCGGCGAAGTTGTAAAGGGTATCGGCAGCAGTTGAGGGGGTACCCGGCCCTGTCGGGGCTTCGCCCTTCCCGATGCGGCTGACGCTGGTCACCGCCACATTGTTCACCGTGATGGTTTCCGCCTCTTTTCTTTCGTTGGCCTGCATCTTGTCGGTAAACACGATGGCCCGCACTCCGGTCGTGAAGTCGACAGCCGTGCCAGAGTCCCGGTTCGAGAGCTGGAACATGTCGAAACCGCCGAGGTCCGCCAGCGAAGCGGAAGTGTTCTCATCGCCGAAGTTGGCCATGACATCGTCGTCGGTGCCCGTCTCTTCATCCACACCCGGACCGGCCCGTGTCATCGCGATTTCCGTGCCGCCCACCTCGACGGTGACCGTGATCATGCCGCTTCCGTGCTCGGGGTCATCCTCATTGCCCAGCGTACCGTCGGGCCCTTCCGCTGCGCCGCTGAGACTGGGCCACACGGCCATAGCGGTGTTTTGGGTGACGTCCACCTGGGTGTTTGCCGTTGCGGCGATTGCCGTGTTCACAGCCGTAACATGGTTCATCTTGTTCTTGTTGATGAGCTCAAGTTCCGACTCGTCCAGATTGGCATCCGGATCAGCCGCCGTCTCGATGTGATAAGCATTCGCCATCGTGAACAACTCGAGGACGTGAGTGTCGGACGCAGTCGCTGCATCACGAGCCGCATCCCTGGCCGCCATGTAGTCCATGCCGGCGCCGGTCTCGCCCGTGTGCTCCTCGGTCAAGGCGGCGTTCGCCGTCTTCAAGTCTTCCAGAGCCGCCTTGGCGTCGTCGGACGTGGTCGCGTCCATCGCAGCCTGACGGGCGGTGTCTGCGTCGGACTTGGCGGTCGTCGCACGACCCAGCGAGTCCTGCGCGTCCATCGAAGCAGCTTCGGCCTTGCCGGCCTCCGTGTTCGCGGTGGCATAGTCCGTCCGGGCAGCCTTGGCCCGGTCGGCGGAGCCTTGGGCGTTGTCCGCCTGGGTCTTGGCGTCTGCCGCCTTACCCACCACCGCCATGTAGTGGAACAGAACGCCGTCGGCTGCATCGTTATAGAGAGCTTCCGCCGCCGCCTTCGCGTTGGCGAGGTCTCTCTCCTCCTGCACCCGCTCGGCTGCGGCCCGCGCATCTTCCGCACTGTTCTTGTTGGACACCGCAACATCGCGCCGACCTTCAGCGACGCCCTGCTGCGTCTCGGCCTCCGCCTGCGCCGTCATCGCGGCCCCGGAGTCCGTGGCCGCCTGCGCCGCCATGTTCGCCGCCTCGGCCGCAGTCGCCGCCTCATCGGCCGCAGTTGCTGCGTTCCGGGCATCCGTCGCAGCCGTGGAACCGGGTGCCGCCGCCTCGGCGGCAGTCGCCGCCTCATCGGCAGCCGTAGCCGCTGCCCGTGCAGCCGTGGCCGCCTCACCGGCCAGCCTCTTCGCGTCGTCCAGGGCCTTCATTTCGGCGGCCTCAGCAGCGGCGAGTGCATCGGCTTCGCTCTTTGCGTCGATTGCCGCCTGCACGATGCTGGTCATAGCCTGGGTTTGCGCCAGCGCCCTCGCGGCCGCCGACTGCGCAGCCTGTGCGGCCTGCACATACGGTGCCGCGTCGGCCGCAGTCGCCGCCGCCTGGGCCGCGGTGTTGGCGGTCACGGCATCCAGGTAGGCGCCGTAAGCGACCGCCGCCGCCGCCTCTGCCCGCTCGAACGCGGCCGTGGTGGACGCATTCAGGTCCATGCCGTCCATGACCGCGTCGACCGCATCCTGCGCGGCGTTCTTGTCCGTCTCCGCCGCATCGTGAGCAGCCTGAGCATCACCTTGTGCGGTGGCCAGGGCCATCATTTCGGCTTCCGCCGCCGCCGCTTCGGCTGCCAACCTCTCAGCTTCCGCGTCGTCCGCTGCCTTGGCCTCGGTCACCATTTGGGCGTAGCTCGTAGCATGCCCCAGCGCGGTCTCAGCGTCTGTCTGCAACGCCGCCGCCTTGTCCCGCTCCGCTGCCGCAGCGGCCGAGGTGGTCGCCCGGTTGGCCGCGTCGCTCGCCTCGCGGGCCGCCGCCGCCGCCGCCATGGCAGCATCCGCCGCCGTTGCCGCTGCGTCGTACGAGGACTGGTCGGAGCCCTGGATACCCTCGATTGCCATGACGGTCGCCGCCGCGGAATAGCCCGCCGTCGCCGCTGCGTCCGCAGCCTCGTCGGCCGCCGTCCGCGCAGTGTTGAGCGCAACCAATTCAGCCGCCGCCGCCTCTTCAGCCGCGATCCTGGCTGCCTCTTCCTCAGCCGCGATCCTGGCGGCCTCCTCTTCGGCCGCAATCCTGGCTGCCTCTTCCTCGGCCGCGATTCTGGCGGCCTCTTCCTCAGCCGCGATCCTGGCGGCCTCCTCTTCGGCCGCGATCCTGGCGGCCTCTTCGTCCAAGGCTGTCTGAGCCGCCGTCACCATGCCGGCGTACATCTGGGCATTGGCCAGAGCGGCCTCGGCAGCGGCCTGCGCCGCTTCTGCGGCGGCCAGCGCGGCGTCCGCCTCATCCTCCGTCGTTGCCGCTGCGGCATCCCTACGGGCTGCCGCTGCTGCCGCAGCCGCCTGGGCGGCCAACTGGGAATAGCCCCGCGCCTCTACGTAAGAGGCCGGGTCGGCAGTGGACATGCTGGCAACCCCTGCGACTGCCGCAGCCGCGTCACTGGCCGCGGTCGCCGCCGCCATTGCCGCGGCGCTTGCGTCATCCATCTGCATGCTCAGATCCGGCGGATCCATCACCGGGTCATCACCGCTATGGACACAGCCGTACATGACGGCGGAAAGTGCGACGATCGAGCACGCCGCCATCAAACTGCGAGTCAGCTTCGTCTTCTTCATGGCTCCGAGGCTCTCCTCATTCTGAAGAGGCCTCGTGCGAGGCGAACCGGAACCGAGAACCCGCGAAGCGCGCTTCCCAGATAGGCCTGTCGGGCTGCAGGGAGCCGCGCTAACCCTTTCTATCAACGCCCGTTTTCGAGTTTCTCAACTGGTGCCCCGCTCCAAGGTGCTTGCGGGCGTACGCCCTGGTGTGCAGACGGCTGATTTCGGTCGGTTGCGAAGTGATGACGGCGAGCTTGCCCTTTATCGGCGGCGCGTCGCGGGGATCTGACGGCTTTGCCTCGTCGTAGCACGGTGACGCTGAGCGGGCGGGCGGTGGACGGGCTCTCGGTGGGGGGCAGGGACCAGATCTTCTGGGACCGGGAGCTCGCGGGCTTCGGGGTCCGGGTCTATCCCTCGGGGCGCAAGGTCTATGTCGTCCAGAGCCGGGGCCGGGGCGGGCCGAAGCGCGTCACCCTCGGCTCCCACGGCGAGCTCACCACCACGCAGGCGCGGCTCCGCGCAGCCCAGGTCATCGACCGCATCAAGGGCGGCAGGGAGCCGATACCGCCCCCGCCCCAGGCCGGCGCCACCATCGCAGACCTCGCTGAGCGCTACCTGAGCGCCCACGTGGCGCAGAACTGCAACGCCCATACCGCCGGCATCTACAGAGGCTCACTCGAGAACCACATCCTGCCGGCGCTCGGCATGATGCCGCTCGCCATGGTCAAGACGGCGCATGTGGCGTCGCTCCACTACCGCCTCCGTGAGACACCCCGTGCCGCCAACCGCGCGCTCTCGGTGCTGTCCAAGATGTTCTCCCTCGCCTGCGCCTGGGGCCTGGTGGCGGAGGGCACCAACCCCTGCCGGGGCGTGCGCAAGTACAAGGAGAAGAAGCGCGAGCGCTTCCTCACCCGGGACGAATACCGCAGGCTCGGCCAGGCGCTGGTTGAGGCCGAGATGGACGCGGAAGCGGGGATCGAGGGCGCGGTCTCGCCCTACGCCATCGCGGCGCTCCGCCTGCTCATGCTCACCGGCTGCAGGCTCAACGAGATCCTGACGCTCCGCTGGGACGATATCGACCGCACCGCAGGCGAGTTCCGGCTGCGCGACGGCAAGACAGGGGCGCGCATGGTGCCCCTCACGCCGACCGCCGAGACCGTGCTGGCAGGAATCGCGCGTGTCCCAAGAAACCCTTGGGTCATCGTCGGCAAGCAGCCCGGCACGCACCTCTCCACCATCACCGCAGACTGGTATCGCCTCCGCGCCCGGGCGGACCTCGACGACGTGCGCATCCACGACCTCCGCCACTCTTGTGCAATTCATATTAATTCAAAATCTAAGAATATGTTAATAACATATTGGTTTCTCAGGAATATTTCACTCGTGCCGAACTCATATCACAGACCGGATTTCAGACCGTAATCGTATAGTCACCGGACTGGAAGGTAATCCTGACGGGACATGCCCCGACCGGTGCCGACAAAATCCTCCATTTCCGATTCGTGCGGGCCGGGTAGGCGGGGGCATTGCTGCGCCCCGCCCCCCACAGAGCCGAGCGTGCGCGACTGACGCACTCGGTTCCTCACCTGACAGTTTCGCTCACGAAGGATTGCCTTGAGCGCACGATCTTGACCGTCGGCAGGGGATGCCGTTTGAGAATCTCGTTCATCCGGTCCCAGTTCAGACACCTGCGACGGCTGCGGCGTGCAAGCCACTTCCGCCATGTGCGGGCAATCTGGTAGCGGAACCACTCCAGACGTTTGCCGTTCCCCGCCAGACCATAATATGCGTAGTGGCCCCGGATCGCCCGAACGAGATGGTCATGCTGCGCCTCGATCGGCAGGTGCCGGTTTCTCTTGCACCAGTCGTGTACCGATTTCAGCGCGCGGGCGAAACGGCCTTTCGCCGTAATCTGGCGAACGATGTCCTTGCCTTGCATCGACCGCCCCCAGACGTGGGTGAAGCCGAGGAAGTCGAACGTCGTGGCCGATGCCATCCAGTGACGCCCGTAGGGACGCCTCTGGCGGAAGTCCACATAGCGCGTCTTGGCCTCGTGGAGCGTGAGCCCGTATCGACCGAGACGTTTGCTCAGCACGTCAAGCAGCCGCTTGCCGCTCTGGCGGTCTTCAAGGGCGATGACAAAGTCATCGGCGAATCTCACCAACTGGCAGTTGCCGCGCAGGCGCGGCCTCACCTCATCCTCGAACCACTTGTCCAGCACATGGTGCAGGAAAATGTTGGAGAGAATCGGCGAGATAACCCCACCCTGGGGCGTGCCAGCGACCGGCCTGTGCACGGTGCCCTCTTCGAGCACCCCCGCTTTCAGCCATTTGTCGATCATGCGTCTTACGACGCCGTCCTTGATCCGCAGGTCGAGGAATGACCGCAGGTGGGTGTGCGAGATCGAATCGAAGTAGGATTTCAAATCCGCGTCGATCACCCACCGTTGGCGCTGCTCGATGATGCCCTTGCGTAGCGCGTCCAAGGCATCGTGAGCCGACCGCTTGGGCCGGAAGCCGTACGAGCACGGCAGAAAGTCCGCCTCGTAGATCGGCTCCAGCAGCATCAGGATTGCCCGCTGCGCCACCTTGTCTTCGAACGTCGGAATGCCGAGAGGGCGTTTCGTGCCGTCCGCCTTGGGGATGTAGTGGCGTCGCACCGGCGGCGCGAAGTAGCGGCCCGACTTCATCCGGTCCAGGAGGTCGTCAAGATTGGCCTCAAGGTCCTTTTCGTAGTCGGCTGCCGTCACGCCGTCGATGCCTGTCGCCCCATCCTTGCGCGTCCGGCGGTACGCTTCGCGCATCCACTCGCCGTCGATGAGGTGGTGCAGGGACGTGAACACCCGATCCGGATGCTCCCTCGCCTGTTCGGCTATCCACTGCTGTTTCGTGTACGTGTTGGTGGAACTCAGGGTTTCCTCCAGCGTTTCCCATCAGTGGGTCTGTTCAGGTGACGCCCCGCTTCCCTCCAGCGGGTCCCGATGGCCACGGTTCCCCGCCTTCAGCGGTACTATCAGGACGCTACGACTTCCTGCCCCCGCATGACCTTCGGCTTATTGGTTTCGCCAGCCGGCTCCGCAGGCGCCTGCCGGGGTTCGTGTCCGCCATGGGCGCTCCCGCCGTCATGCAGGCCCGACGGCGGGCCGGGGTTTATGTTGTTCACGCTGGCCTTCCCTGTTCCAGCGGTCTCGCCCGCGTGCAAGAGCAGGATCTCCCAGGTTCCCTGGCGATCCATCCTGTGACTCTGCGCCGGTCCACGACCCCGGACGACCCGTTGCGCCTCGCCGCTAGCGGCGCTTCCGGTGCTGCCCCCACAACGATTAACAATGAAGGCGTCATCGCTTTACCGATTTCGAGGCTTACCCCACCGCTTCGTCACCTGCTGTCTACGCTTCACGACGGGCGTTGCCGCGCGCCATGCAAGACTCGCTTCCGGCTGGCGGGCTGCGCCTCTGCCGGGCGGGAGTCGAACCCGCTGGACCGCGACGAGAGGTTTCAGTTCATGGCATCCTCCTCTCCAGAGCTTGGCCTGGCGCAATAACTGTTCGGCTTCCGGGGGATGGAACACGCGCGGTCGCTACCGGAATGATGCAGTTCCGAGGGAAGCTGCGACTTTCCGACCGTTCAACCCGGTTTGGGACCGCGCGCATCCCCCGAGCGTCGAACGGTTACTTCGTGCGTGATCCCGGCACCGGCAGTTTCTGTCCCTTCATCCCCGCGACCCCGGCGGTTCCGCGAGCACGATACCGTAGTCGTCGAGGGCGTCCAGAAATTCGACATGGCGGACAAGCTCGGCGATGTCGAGCACCTTCAGCTTGCCGAAGGCCCGGTCGAACACGGCCACACAGGTGTCGCCGGTGAACCGCGACGGGAACAGGAACCCGTCCGCCTCCGCAACGTCGGCATGGGCGGTGGCCGACAGGGCGCGGCCCGCCGCATGGTTGCCGTCGTGCGTCACCGCGCTCGGCGCCCCGATGCGCACCGGCCCGTCGCCGCGCAGGTCGATCAGGGCAAGCGGTTCGGTGGAACCGATCGACGCCACGAGCCGGGCTTCGACCTCGCTCCGTGGAAGCTCGCGCCTCCGGCGGCGCGTGAAGCGGTTGCGTCCAAGGGCTTCCCAGAACGCACAGCGCACGGCCTCCGAGGCATACAGCACGGCGTAGCCGCCCTGTGGATCGCTGAACCGGCTGGGCGCTGCCACCGCCCCCAGGGGGTTCGACCGGTGGTCGCGATGAATCACGCGGAAGACACGCCCGAGACGGACCTCGCGCAGTCGCGCACGCAGACGCTCCGGGTCGTAACCGGCGGTCACGCAAAATCGCCCTGCCGGTCTCCCTGCACGGCCTTCGCGACGCGGTCGATCTCGCCCTCGGCCAGCAGCGTCAACGGGGTCGCCCCGTCGAGCGAGGGCCGCGGCGTCGTCAGCCATACCCAGGCGGCATAGCCGTCGCCGAACATTCCGACCACGCGGTCGAGCCCTTCGAGCGGCCGGCCACGCTCGTCGATCTGCCCCTCCGGGAAAACATGGCCGCGCCTGGCGCCTTGCCAGCCGACGATCCGGCCCTTCTTCAGCCAGTCATGGACCGATTGACGCGTCTTGAGCCCGACCCGCGCCGCCAGTTCGTCCGAGCTCAGCAGCGCTTCGGCGGCGCCCTCGCGCGTACGGGCCGCCATTCGCCTTTCCGCCTCTTCGGCGCAGACGCGAACCGGCTCTGCGCCCGCGATGGTTTCGACTTCGGGCCGTCCCGCATCGTCCGTCGACAGCACGTCCGCCGCCACCGCCAGTGCCGAGCGCACGGCGTCGGGATGGGCGACCAGCGCCGCCACATGCGCTGGACTGAGACGACCGGCGGCTTCATGCAGCACGCCCTCCAGCTCGCGTATCGATTCGCCCCTGGGGCGAGCCATGGCAGTTCTCCGGAACGATGAAATCTCGCTCCGATAGTGGTCTACCCCGTCTGTTCCGTCAATAGTCCGTCCCGCGCCGCCGATATCCTCGACCGGCCCCGGCTACGCGAGGTAGAGCCCGCCCGAGCGGTCAGGCGCCACGACAGGCTCCGGTATACGTATCGCCGTCCGTCGGCCCATGCGGTATTGCCCGGCATGGACAGCGCGGCCGGGGTTCGACCATGCTGTCGCCATTCCGATCCAGCCGGACGGCGCGCGATGATCGACGACGAGGCACTGAGAGCGAAGCTTGCCAAGGTGGAGGCGCTGTTCCGCCACGCCGGCAGTCCGGGGGAGCGCGCCGCCGCGGAGGCCGCGATGTGCCGGCTGCACGGCCGCCTGGGCGCTTCGGACAAGCGCACCGAGCCCGAGGTCGAGCTCCAGTTCTCGCTCCCCGATACGTGGTCGGTCCGGCTGTTCGTGGCGGTCTGCCGCAAGCACGGCGTGCGTACCTTCCGTTACGCGCGCCAACGGCGCACGACGGTGATGGTGCGCACGCGGGAACGGTTCTTCGACCGCGCGGTATGGCCGGAGTACAGCCGGCTCCAGTCCGAGCTGGAAAGCTATTTCGTGGACGTCACCGATCACCTGGTGGAGCGCGTCATGGGGTCCGACGGCGACGACAGCAACCTCGACGGGCAGCCGGGCGGGCCGGCGCGATGAGCGGCGACCGGATGAAGGACAGGATCGACGAGGCCGTGCTGGCGCTGCTCTGGCCCGGCATCGTCGAGCGCTACCCGACGGGTATCGATGACTGTCCTTCGCGTCCAGGGCGCTGGCGCTCGGAGAAGGGCTGCCGATCATCGGCCGGCTGCTCGGCCACCGCAGGATAGAGACCACCGCGCGCTATGCGCATCTCGCGCGCAATTCGGTAAGGGAATCCGCTGAGCGCATCGCTACCAGCACTGCCTCCGACATCCTGTAGGCGGCTCCATCGTTCTTTCGCGCAAGCCCGGCACGACCGGTCGATTGTCCGGCGTCCCGACGCCACGCCTCATGCAATCGGCATTCGAGGACGCCAGCGTTTCGAAGGTGGTGGGATTGACAGTGGCGCATCTACATGCGACATATTCGCCGTCGGGTGCCCTTGATGGGCTCGATATGGTTCGCCCAGCCTGACATCACTCACCCTCCGTGCGGAGGGTTTTTTTCTGGTATGAGTCCCACGCTCTGGTCGCCAGCGCGGACAGCGGCGAGCGGTCCGGCCAGACCTTCAGCCCGTCGAGCGCCGTGCCCTGCCGCCTCCGGTAGAAGCTCCCCAGCACCCTCTCGAAATACGGATAGCCGAGGTCCTCGTCCTTGAAGGCGCGATAGACGCTGTAGGCCAGCAGATCGGCCAACTGGACGCCGTTCGACAGCTCGCTGCGCGTGAAGAACGGATACTCGACGATCGCCGGAAACGTCATGTTCCGGTTGCCCGTCCTCTGGAACGAGGCGTGCTTCATCGCGACCGCGCGGTTGAGCTGACGGCTGGTGTCGTCCATCACGATCAATGCGCGATGCTTCGGGTGGTACTGCCTCATGTAGTGCTGAATGCGCTCCAGCAGGAACTCGTAGGCCGTCATGTGCAGCGTCTCATGGGTCGTGTCGGCGTGGAGAAGCCGCTTGTCGACCACGCTGGCCATGATGACGGTGTGGCGCCCGGCGACCTGGTCGAAATAGGCGCCGGTGAGCCGGGTCAGCTCGGCGGCGGTCAGCCCGTGAAGAAACCGGCTGCGCTTCTCACGCTCGCCCGGAATGCGGACCCAGTTCGACTTGACCTCGCAATCGGCCAGTTCGAACCGACCCTTGCCCTGGCGCAACAAGCGGTCGGCGAGTTCGAGCTTCAGGCCGGAAATCCCGGTCTCGAACGGCCGCCACTGGCCTTCGTACATCCCGACCGCGAGAAGGACATAGAGATGGTCCTTCGGCTTCTCCGCGGTTCCGGTCGAGGGGTCGCGGGAGCCCGATTCGTCGAAATAGAAGAAATACATGGGCCGTCCTTTGTCGCCGCCGGCACTCTATCCCGGGAGCGAACAAGGCACCGCTGAATTCGTCATCGCCGCTCCATGGTTCCATCAGGAGACCAAGGTGGGCGAGGCCACTGCCCCCGTCACCGACTCGTTCGCCGCTCCCGTCGGCACGAGTCCGGCAGCGTCACCGGCCTCATCGATCGCAGGCATCCATCGAGTCTACCGCATGCGCCCGCACGCCTCCGTCCTGCCGCGTTTCCCCGCCACGCCATCACGCCGAGAGGAGGAGAGGTTGGCCGGAAGCGGGGCGGCGGGTGGATGTCCGGGGGAGGGCATCGCCGCCGTCCTCGACCACGGCAAGACGGAGATGCGCACCATGACGACAGCACTGGCGGTACCCGACAACACGGCCTCGACCTTCCTCACTCACATCTTCGGCACCGGGCTCGTCGATGACCGGTACGTCGTCGAGCGGTTCAAGGCCCGGGCGGACGGCGATATCCGCCCGTGGTCCGGCGAGGCGGCGGCGAAGAAGGGCCGGCGCGGGACGAAGCGCGCCACCGCCAGCCTCAGGGCGGTGAAGGAGATGCGCCCGGACCGCGCCGAGATCATCGTCTGCACCGGGCTCAGCACCCGGGGCGGGGTCCAGTACTGGGGTTGGATCGCCATGGGAATCGGCGTGGACCGCAAGCAGAAGGGGTGACGGGCGCTGCGTCCGGGCGTCCGGCCGGCGCACCATCCCGTGGCCGCCGGCCGGACGTTCGCCCCTTCCATTCCCGCACAGATGGAGGCCTGTCATGGCTTACGCCGACCCCGCCGTGCAGCGATTGAAGGATCGCGAGCGGTTCGCGCGCCGCACTGCCGCACGCAAGGCCCTGGGCCTATGTCCCCGCTGCGGAGACCGCCCTCCGGCACCCGAACGCTCGGTCTGCGCGCCATGCGCCGAGAAATGCAACCGCGCTTCCCGCGCCCGCGACGCCCGGCTGCGCACCGAGGGAAAACCGCGAAGGGATCCCGTCCGGGCAAACGCCTATGAACGCGAGCGCGCCCGCATCGAGACGGCGAAGCGCGCAGCCCGGGGAAGCTGCACCCGGTGCGGAAAGCATCCGGCGGCGCCGGGGCGGAAGTCGTGCGAGCCGTGCCTGGAGAATGGCCGCGCCGCCGACCGCGCCCGCTACGCCGCCGGCAAGGCCGCCGGATTGAAGTACGGAGGCGCTGACCCGGAAGTCAAACGCCGCGCCGGCCGGGCCAAGAGCAGGCGCCGCCAGAAGGCGCGCGTCGAGGCCGGGACCTGCATCCGCTGCGGCACGTACCCTCCCGTCGAAGGGGGAACCACCTGCGCGCCCTGCCGCGACCGCAGGCAGGCGGCCGAGCGCCAGCAATACAGGGAGCGGCGCGCCGCCGGGCAATGCACACGATGCGGCGGGCCCGCCTTCGACGGTCTGTCGCGCTGTGGCCCCTGCGCCGTCATCGACGAGGCCAGCCACTGCCCGGAACGGAAGAACGCAAGATCCCGTGAGCTGTACGCGAAACGCCGCGCCCGCGGGTTGTGTACATCGTGCGGCGCGCCGTCCCGGGGCGCCTCGCGCTGCCCACCTTGCGCCGAGCGTAGCTACCATGGCTCGCAGCATTTCAAGGGCATTCCGGTCTGGGACCCGAGCTGGACCGTGATCGAGCTGGAGACCGGACACGAGCACGGCCCGTTTGCCAGCGAGGCCGATGTCGCGCTCTGCCTGGTCTTCGCGAAGCTCGACCGCAACCAGGTGGAGGTGGTCACCGACGCCTCGCCGCTGAGTTCGCTGACGGCGTGGGCATGATGGTCCGCGAGCGCGGGGCGATCGCCGCGGCGGGGCCGGCCGCAGCCGTCTCGCCGGCCGGTGCTCCGCAGAAGGGGTGTCGCGAACCGCGCCGCACGTGCGGCCGGCCCGGCGACCGCGGGGGCCGGTGCGTGCGCACCAGGCGTCTGGCCGTCTCGCCAGCGCCTGGATACGGCGGCTCGGCATTCTCTGTACCCGCCCGTGCAGGCGGTGGACCGCCGTTCCGCGGCCGTGCCCATACCGATTGCCGGCCCGGCGGCGGCCGGCGCCATCTCACCGCCCAAAAGGAGAATCCCGTACATGAGCGTCGACACCCTGCCGGACGAACCCGATTTCGTGTTCTTTGCCGAAGAGCTGCCGGAGGAGGACGGGCTGTACCGCATCGCCATCGCCGTCGAGGGGATGGCCGTCCCCATCCCGACGCTGATGATCACCGTGACCCTCGACGATGCGCTCAACATGGCCGACCGGATGAACCGCCGGCTCTGCCACGACCGAGACTCCTGGACCGCGTTCGCCGCCCAGTGCCTGCGCGCGGGCGCATCCGGGCCGGACGCCGGGGGCTGATCCGCCGCGCCGGGCTGCGCAGCCGGCCCGCCGTGCACGTGCCCCCGGGGTCCTGCCGCGGCGCCGTCACGTTGACGGGCGGGGTGCCTCCTTTCGACGCCGCCACGCGAGCCACAAGGCCACCGCCCATACCGGAAGGGCGAGAGCCGTCGCGCAGGCGGCGATGCCGAGCGGGCCAAGCAGGCCCGCCAAGGTCCCCGCCGGAACGGTGACCGCCCCCAGCACGATGCCCGCAGCCCAGGCCGAGCGGCGGTGTCCCAGCCGCCAAAGCCACCGGCATCCAAGCGCCAGCGGAAGCCCGCACGGGGCAACCGGCACGAGCGACGGCGCCGACATCAACGCCTGCGCGAGCCACGCGCCGAACTCCCCCGTCGGCGCGAAGCGCACCGCCGCGAGCGCCGTCACCCCGCCCGGCAGCCACAGCAGCGCCAGCGCCCAGAATCCCCACCGCCTCGTCCGCACCGCCCGTTTCCGCCCGTCCGCGAGCCCTTCATGCGCTCAGCATAACCGGACGAGGCGGTGCGTTCGCACCGCCCGTCGTGCCGGCTGGTGCCGCAAGTGGCCGGCGTGGAGTCAGAGGAAAGCGAGTGCCGGGCAAGTGCCCGGTCGATGAGAGGGAGTGGGTCCCTCGCGCGCCGGGCGCGGAGGACCGCACCATGTTCGGCATCGACACCGACCACGATCCCATCACACCGTCGGGCAGCGAGCTGCTCGAATCCCTCGGACTCGACACCCGGGCCGTGCGCGAGGCGCTCAGCGACGACCTCGTCCGGCGCTGTCCCGACCGTCCGGTCCCGGTGGACGGGAGGTAGAGGAGGGCTTGAAGGAAGTGAGCGGAAGGGATGGGGAGTAGAGACCCGGTCCCGCCCGCTCGCACACCCATCGTCATCATCCAGACCTGAAGGAGCACGAACATGGCTTTCGGATTGAATCGAGCGGAACTGATTGGACGCCTCGGTGCCGACGTCACCATCACCCATCTCGTCTCGGGGGGCCGCGTGGCCAACTTGAGCATCGCGACCGACGAGTCGTATATCGACCGCGCCAACACCGGCGAGCGGGTCGACCGGACCGAGTGGCACCGGGTCGCGACCTTCCAGGCCGGGCTCATCGACATGCTGGAAAAGCACGCGAAGAAGGGCCGGCTCATCTACGTCTCGGGCAAGCTCCAGACCAGGCGCTGGCGCCGCGACGAGGAGGGCTCCGACCGCTTCTCGACGGAGATTCTCCTCGTTCCGGGCTCCAGGGTGCAGTTCCTGGACCGGCCGAACGGGGCCAACGGCAACGGCGCCGCGCAGCCGCCGGCTCAGCCGGTGAGCGGCCCGGCCATGCCCGCGGACGGCGCACCGGTCGAGGATGCGTCGGACCTGCCGTTCTAGGCAGGCCGTCCACCTCGTTTCTCCCCTCCCTTCGGGCAGTCGGCACCGCCTCCGGTGTCGGCTGCCCATTTTTCACGTAGCCGATTTGGAGTCCATCTCCGCCGGCGCCTCGCGCCCGCGCAATGCGCGGGGCGCTTCGCCCTCCGGCGCGGGCGAAAGCCGGAGGGGCGGCCGGTATCGGGGCGTTTCCCGTCAGCTCGAGGAGTGTCCGCCATGCCGAACCCGTGCACCGCCGTCACCGGAGCCGCGCCGTGAACTCGGCCGCCATCGCCGCGGCGCTGGCCGAGCGCGCCGAGGCCGTGTGCCGGCGCTACCTGCCGCACGGCCGGCGCCAGGGCCGCTACTGGGTCGCGGGCGACCTCGACGGCGCCCGCGGGCGCTCGCTCAATGTGAGGCTTCACGTGCCCGGCACGCCGGGCACGTTCACCGACGCCGCGACCGCCCAGCACGACGACCTGCTCGACATCATCCGTCACCGCACCCGCGCGCCGACGCTGCGCGAGGCGCTCGACGAGGCGCGCTCGTTCCTCGCCCTGCCGGCTGCGCCGGCGACGGGCGAACCCGACTCCTACGATGCGACCGAAGCGGCGCGCCGCCTGTGGCGGCGTTGCCGTGCCATCGACGGCACCCTCGCCGAGCGTTATCTCCATGCCCGGGGCTCGCGCGCTGCCGCTTCGCGGCGCTGCGCTTCCACCCGGCGCTCCGCCACCGCGAGGGGGCGTCGGTGCAACCCTGCCGGCGCTGGTCGCCGCCGTGACCGGCGACGACGGCGCCATCCTCGGCGTGCAGCGCACCTTCCTCGCGACCCCCGCTCGCCCGCCAGGGCGGGCGTCGCGGCGCCGAGAAAGGCGCTCGGGCGCATCTTCGGGCGTGCGGTGCGCTTCGGTCGGCCCGACGGGATGCTGCTCGTCGGCGAGGGCATCGAGACGGTGCTGTCGCTGGTCACCGCCTTCCCCGAGATCACCGCCGCCGCCGCGCTGTCGGCCGGAAGCCTCGGCGCGTTCGCGCCTCCGCCCGGCCTCGCGCGGCTGGTCATCCCCCGCGACAACGACATCGAGGGGTAGCGCGCGGCGGAACGCCTCGCCCGGCGCTGCGCGCGGGCTTGCGTCGCCGTCACCGTCGCCGTCTCCGAGAGCGGCGATGTCAACGACGACCATTGTCGCGCTCGGTCCGCACGCGCTCGCCGACAGGCTCACATCCGTGTTCGCCGGCGCTCCCCCGTGCAGGGCAAGAGAGGGAAGCCGGGAGTCGGGATGAACGCCGCACGGGCGAGAGGGAGGACGTGCGGCACCGCCATCATGAAACCGGAGGGGGCGACCATGAGCCAAGTCACGTTCCAGAAAATCTCGCCCGACGAGTCGCGCATCTACGATGCCGACGGGGACCATGTCGGCGACGTCTACGCCCACGACGACATCCAGCGTCCCGGACGACGCGTCTACCTCGTCTTGCTCGACGAGGATCCGCGCGGTTGGGCGAAGGTCTACGACCGCGCCCGCATCCGTGAGGTCGCCGAGGCACGCCTCGCGAGCCATCCGTTCTATGGGTGACCACGGCGGCGCCCAGCGGTTCGCTCGTCAGGCAATCGGGCGAGCCGCTTCGCGACCGCGCTCTCCGTTCCAATCGCTGGCGCGATTTCCTCTGCGATCGCTCTCGCTTCCGCGCTCCGCGCGGGGAGCACGCCGCAAGGCCCGTGGCCAATCGGCAACGCGGTGCCGGGCCGTTGCGCCCAAGGGGCCGTGCCAGAGTGAAACAAACGCTCTCTCCTCTGTATGCCCATCGTCGCACGCGTGCTCAGTGCGCCAACCCCTGACGGGGTCCTCCACTCCGCTTCGCTCCGTTGCGGCCGGGACTCAGAATGAAACGGCGCTGCGCGCCTAGACCCGCCGCGGCGCGCGACCGTGGCTCCGCGCTCGCTGCGCTCGCTTGTGCGCCCGCACCACTCGCGCACCACGGCGGGTCATTCATTCCGGCCCCGGTGGCTCCCCTGCGCGCGCGTGAGCCAATGGACATACGCCGGAGCGAGCGCACCGGTGCACACGGGCCGCGACGGCCCAACCATCAATCCAAGGAGAGAATCATGTACAACATCGAGAACATCGGCACCAACGAAGCGCAGTCAGTGACGGCAACCATCTGCGAGAACGCGGCGCTGTTCGGCGCAACCCCCGAGCGTGGCGAGTTCGACCCCCGCGACATCTTCGACCGCGACGAAGCCACCGCCGCCCTCAGCGAAGCCTTCCGCATCGTCGCCGAAGGCGTCGCGCCCGACGGCTTCCAGCTCGCCGACGAGCGCGAGAGCCTGCTCTGGGGCTTCGTCAACACCCTCGACGCCCAGGTGCGCCGCCTCGACCGCGGCGTCGACAAGCTCAGCCCGGAACTGCGCGACCTGCAAGCCGCACAGGACGGCACCGAGGTGAAGGCGCGCGAGCTCGAGATGGTCACCCACCGCGCACAGAACCTCGGCGACCGCCGCGACGCCTTCGAGCAACTGCGCGACACGGCGGCCGAGCAGTACCGTGCCGAGACCGGAGAGGTCTGGCGCCCGAGGCGCGGCAGCCACGTCTCGCAGACCGGCGCGCTGACTTCCGCCGCCATCGACGCGCGCGACTTCATGCGGGCGAGGAAGGACCGAGAGAACCGGGCGCACCTGCCCGAGGGCACCCTGGTCGCCATCACCGGCGGCAAGCACGTCGCCGACGCGGACGCCGTCATCCGCCACCTCGACAAGGTTCGCGCCAAGTACGAAGACCTGGTGCTGGTACACGGCGGCGGCCCCGGCGTCGAGAAGCTCGCCGCGCAGTGGGCCGAGCGCAACGGCATCCACCAGGTGGTGTGCAAGCCCGACTGGAACCGTCACGGGCGCGCCGCACCGTTCCGGCGCAACGACGAGCTCCTCAACCTCCTGCCCAAGGGCGTGCTGGCCTTCCCGGGCTCGGGCATCACCGACAACCTCGTCGACAAGGCGACCTCGATGGGCATCCCGGTCCACAAGGTCGCCGCCTGAACTGCACCGCCTCGACGGGCCGTGTCGCTGCAACCGGCGGCGCGGCCCGTCACCCTCCCCGTCATCACCCGGTGCGGCGACGCGGGCAGCGCCGCAGCGGAATCCCGTCACTGCCCGGCGCACGTCGAGACGTGCTCGCGTCGGCGCTTCGCGCCGCGCTCGCCGTCACGAACCCCGCGTGCCCGGCTCGGGCTCGCGCTCGCTTCGCTTGCGCATCGCCCGGCGGCGCGGTGCGCTCGATTTCGTCGACCACCGTTCCGGCGGCGGTGTTCGTCTCCGCGTCCTTGTCGATGACACCGTGCCCGGTCACGGTGTCGCCGTGCGCCGCGTCGATGTTCGACACCTGACCGTCATGGCGCCGACGATGGTTGCGTCGAGGCTGCCGACAGTGGTGAAGATGCCGGTGTCGAGCGGCATGCACCGTGCAGGTGACGGCAGCGTTGGAACTGGCACCGATCCGGGCGACGATGGTCGCGACCTCGCCGGTGTCGGTGGCCACGGTCATCATGCCCGAACACCGTGCTCATCGAACGTCAAAGGACTTGGGCGTCCCGCTTCGCGGCCGGGCTTTCCGCTCCAATCTCCGCTCCGCTCCGATTTCCACTGCGCTCCCTAACGCGAGCCTCCGCTCGCTCCGCGCTATCGTCCGGCCGGCCCGGCGCATTCGCCGAACGCCGCGATAGCGCCGGCGCCCATGCGTCCTCGCGACGGCGCTACGCGCCTCGCTCGTTAGCGCATCGGCTCGTCGTCGCTGCACTCCGTGCGTCGCCGGTGTCGGCTTCGCCGTCCAGCGGTTTCCACACTGCGCCATGCACAACCCGCCGCACGAGTGTCTCCGCTCGCGCCATGCAGCCGTGTCCGCACCGGTGCGGGCAGCTCCGCCATCGCCTTCGGCAGCGTGCTGCGCACGACTGCCTGCGGCTCCGTCCCGTCGGGTTCCCAGGCGTTCCCGCATCGGTGTCGGCGTACATTCGGGCGCATCCCTTCGGGACCGCGCTCTCGTGCTGCGCATCGAGCCAAGCTGCGCTTGCCTCGACCCTGCGGGCTTCGATCGCTTGCGCGGGTCGCTCGCCTCGCATCGCCGCCCATTCCCAGCCTCGCACACGTGCTCGCTACGCCAACCCCTGAAGGGGTCCTCCACTTCGTTCCGGCCGCTTCGCGGTGGCTCCACTGCGCGCGCGTGAGCCGGCCGGAATGGCCGGCAACGCGGCCGGCGACCACTCGGAGGACGCTCACATGGCGACGCAGACCATCACCATCTCCACCACCGACGGCGAGCGATGGACGGTCTCGCTCGAACTCCCGCACGACACCCTCAACGCGCTCTTCGCCCTCTCGCTCATCGACGGCACCGACTTCGACTCCATGGGCGACGCCGCCGAAGCGGTACACGCCGCCATCGCCCTCGACCTCAAGCACGCCCGGACATGAGCCGGGCGTCGTGGCACGCGACGATGTCGGCGCCGAAGGTGCCGGTGATGACGATGCCGCCGGCGGCGCGAGCGCGGATGAACACGATGGTGCAGACGATGATGCCGGCGTTGGTGCAGACGATGCTGACCGGTGTGCCGGACGGTACGGTGATTCCGGGCGCGTCGCTTCGCGACCGGGCTTCCCTGCCGAGCCCGCTACGCGGTCTCGGCCCTTCGGGCGGGTATCCCTCGCGCCTTGTATGACCCGCCTTTAGCCCTTTGAACAAAGGGCTATCCACAGTTGTTGCAGTCGCGAATTCTGTGGAAAACCGCCGCTCTTCGGCGACCGACGCCATGCCGTGGCCCGGTCACCCAAGTACGGTTTGGGAATGCTGCGGCTCCGTCGTTAGATGGAAAAGCAGTGCGGGGAAAGCGGCCGCTTTCCCCGCGGGGATGAGTCGGACCGTCTACGCGCCAAGGACACGGATCCGCAGCGGAGCTTGGTCGGCTCATCCCTTGTTCGTTCCGTGCGTCCTGAACGGATGCGTGGGTGTGAGACCCGGATTGAGTTGCAAGGACAGGAGTCACGGGACATGAACCAAGAAAAGGTAGTCGCCGGAATCGATGTCAGCAAGGCCACTCTCGACGTCTGCATCGCCCCTTCGGGCGAGGCCCGGCAGTTCCAGAACGACGCCGGCGGCCGCCGCGGCCTTCGCAAGATGCTGCACAAGGCGAAGGTCGAGCTCGTCGTAGTCGAGGCCACGGGGCGCTATCACAGGCCGGTGCACATCAGCCTCGACGATGCAGGCTTCCGCGTCGCCGTGGTCAGCCCGCTACAGGCTCGGCGTTTCGCCCAGGCCCTCGGCCAACTGGCGAAGACCGACCCCATCGATGCGGCCATGCTGGCACGCCTTGGCCAGGCGATGGACCCGGATGCGACGCCGCCACGCAGCGGCGCTCACTTCCGGCTCGCCGACCTCGCCCGGGCGCGTGCACAGTTGGTCAAGTCCAGGACCGCGCTCTCCAACTCCATCAAAGAATACGAGACGCCGGAAACCGTCGCCGCGTTCAAGCAGTTGGTCGACGACATCAATCGGGAGATCAGCCGACTCGAGGCCGCGATCCGCGTCGTCATCGTCGACGATCCCGAGCATGCTCGGCGCGACCGCATCCTGCGCTCGATACCCGGCATCGGCCCCGTCACCGCCGCCGTGCTCTGTGCCGAGCTGCCGGAGCTCGGCACCCTCGGTCGCCGCCAGGCCGCCTCCCTGGTGGGTGTCGCCCCCTTCCCGGACGACAGTGGAAAGAGGGTCGGGAAGCGATACTGCAAGGGTGGCCGAGCCGTGCCTCGAAACGTCCTCTTCATGGCCGCGATGACAGCCAGCATGTACAACGTCGAGATGAAGCAGCTCTACCAGCGCCTGACCGAAGAGGGCAAGCCGCACAAGGTTGCGGTGGTGGCCGTCATGCGCAAGCTCATCATCCTCGCCAACGTGCTTGTGCGCGACGACCGCGAGTGGGCGCCGTCCGCTCCCACTCCGATCGCCGCATGATTGTCGAGCCTGTGGAGAAATGGGCGAGCATCAGTGGATGAAACGCCGGTAGCCCCACTTCAATCCCCGAACCGGGGTTGACTACAAACACGGATGCTCCGTTCGCTTCGCTCACTGCGCGCTTGCCCGGCGGCTCGCTACGCTCACCGCCGTTGCCGGACCGACACGCCCGGCGTTTCATTCGACCGCACCGTGCACGGCACCGCCGTGTCTTCCTCGCGATGGCGCTATGCGCCGCGCTCGTCACTGTCCTCGCCTCGCTCGCCCTGGCCGGCTGCGCCGGCAGTGGGCGTCGCCTCGGTTCGTCGCGCGGCACTCCGTGCGTCGCCGGTGTCGGCTTCGCCGGACACCGGCCTCCGCACTGCGCGATGCACGACCGTCCGCACCGGTGCGGACAGCACCGCCTCCGCCTCCGGCAGCGTGCTGCGCGCGACTGCCCGCGGCTCCGGCCGCATCGCCCGCCACTCAAGCGCCGTGGCGGCTCCTCTCCGCCGGGTTCCCCGGCGACGATTTCCCCATCATGAATGCCGCCTGTCGGTGCTGTTTTCGACGCCGGAGGCGGCTCGGTTCTCACACCCGACGCATCGACGATGCTGTCGTGCCAGGTGTGCATCTGCCCCGCCGGAGCCCCCCATTTGCCGCCAAACACCGCCTGGCGGCGTCCTGTGCATGTTGGACCGAGTCGATGCTCTGGAGATGCGCGGACAAGGCGCTGATATCATTGAGGTTTGTGTGGCGCGATTCTCTGGAGAACCGGCCCCGATGCTCTGGAGCATCGCCGATTTCGGCCCGCGATGCTCCAGAGCATCGCCTCCACAGGGCCGCGGTTCTCTCGAGTAACTACCCCTGTCTTCGCGGCATCGGCGGTCCCGGGGGGATTCCGTCGCCCTCGCCAGGGCCGTCGATGTGCCCGGGAGGGCCCCCGATCCGGATGGAGAAGTCCACCTGGGGCCGCGCCGCGGCCGCGTTCACTCGGTTGGGCCGTCGCCCAGCAGTTCGTCCTGCAACGCGCGGGCGGCGGCGACCAGCTCTTCGAGCTCCTTCTCGCGGCCCCCGTCGAGCATCCTGCCGCGCATGGCGCTCGCGAGCACATGGGCGTAGCGGAAGGTCCGCTCGATCAGCGGGGCCAGCCGGTCGCACGAATCGGGCGCCGCAGGCGCCTCCTCCATCGCCGCGAGCGCGGCGAACCGCACGAACTCGGGCCCGGTCAGGCCGCGACGGTCCGCGAACGCCTCGATGCGCCGCCACTCGGGGTCGAGGAACCTGATCGTGCGCGGCGTGCGCTTCGCCGTCCTGCCGGCCTCGTCCGGCGCCGTATCGGGTCGCTTGCTGTCCATTCCATGCCTCCTGAACGGGCGGTTTCATGCCGGGAGCGGCGTCTTCCGTGCGCCCCCGCACGGGTCCTGCGCACCGGACCGCTACAGTCCGAGGTCCCTCTCGGCGCCCCGGCCGCGCGACGGCGCGGGCGTCTCCCTCTCCTTCGAGGGCGAGGCCGGCCCGTCCGGTGTCTTCCCGGCATCCGGTCCGGCTCCCCGATCCGGCTGCATCCGGCCCGCCGGCGCGGCCCCGGCGGCCCTTTCCCTGGCCTCGCGCGCCGTCTCGCCGATCCCTTCGAGCGCCGCGATGCGCTCGCCGGTGACCGCCTGGAGCTGCGCCCTGAGTTCGGCCGCGTCGTCGGCGACCAGCTCGGCCCGGTCGCGGGCGCGGGATATCTCGACATAGAAGCTCTTCTGCGTCGTCAGATGCGGGTGCCGGGATTCCATCGCGGCGATGACATTGTCCACCGTGCGGCCCTGGAAGGCGTGCACGGTCGACGCCCAGGCGTGGTCGAGATGGCGCAGCTGCGGATCGTTCGACCCGAGTTCCAGCGTCTTCCCGTCCTCCAGGCGGAAGGTCACCCGGCCGTCCTTCATCGCGACCACCTCGGCGGTGCGGCTGTTGACCAGCCCGAGGCCGGCATCGTTGCGGGTCCAGCGGATGCGGTCGCCCGTCCTGAGTTCGATTTCCTCGACGCGGTAGACCTCGC
>CBDBLP010000004.1:0-2162629 GCA_965207055.1 Alphaproteobacteria bacterium
TCGAGCGCCTGGCGCCCCAGGGAGTCATCCTCTCCGGCGGCCCGGCATCGGTCACCGAGGCCGAGGCACCGCGCGCCGACGAGGCGATCTACGCGCTCGGCATCCCCCTTCTCGGCATCTGCTACGGCCAGCAGACGATGTGCGCGGCGCTGGGCGGCACCGTGGAATCCACGTCGCAGCGCGAGTTCGGCCGGGCGCACCTCGACATCGTCGAGCCCTGCGCCCTCTTCGACGAGGTCTGGCAGGTGGGCGCGCGCGAGCAGGTCTGGATGAGCCACGGCGACGCGGTGGCGGCGCTGCCGCAGGGCTTTCGGGTGGTGGCCCGCACCGAGTCCGCCCCCTTCGCCGCCATCGCCGACGACGAGCGCCGCTTCTACGGCATTCAGTTCCATCCCGAAGTGGTGCACACGCCCCACGGTGCGGCGCTCCTGCAGAGCTTTGCGCGCCGGGTCGCGGGTTGCCACGGCACCTGGACCATGGCCTCGTTCCGCGCCAGCGCCATCGAGGCGGTCCGGGCGCAGGTGGGTGACGGGCGGGTGATCTGCGGGCTTTCCGGCGGCGTCGATTCCTCGGTGGTGGCGGTGCTCCTGCATGAGGCGATCGGCGATCAGCTCACCTGCGTGTTCGTCGATACCGGCCTCATGCGTCACCGCGAGGCCGAGGAAGTCACGAAGCTCTTTCGCGGCAGCTACAACATCCCGCTCGTGCACGAGGAGGCGCAGGCCGTGTTCCTTGACCGGCTCGCCGGCGTCACCGAGCCCGAGGAGAAGCGCAAGATCATCGGCGCCACCTTCATCGACGTGTTCGAGGAGGCCGCGCGCAGCGCCGGCGACGCCGACTTCCTGGCCCAGGGCACGCTCTACCCGGACGTGATCGAATCGGTCTCCGTCAGCGGGCCGAGCGTCGTCATCAAGTCCCACCACAACGTCGGCGGTCTTCCCGAGCGGATGAACCTCAAACTGGTCGAGCCGCTGCGTTCGCTCTTCAAGGACGAGGTGCGCGCCCTCGGCCGCGCCCTCGGGATGCCGGAGGCACTGACCGGGCGCCACCCCTTCCCCGGCCCCGGCCTCGCGATCCGCATTCCGGGCGAGGTGACGGCCGAGAAGGTTGCGGTCCTGCAGCAGGCCGACGCCATCTTCATCGAGGAAATCCGCAGCGCCGGCCTCTACGACGCCATCTGGCAGGCCTTCGCGGTCCTGCTGCCGGTCCAGACGGTGGGCGTGATGGGCGACGCGCGCACCTACGAGCATGTCTGCGCGCTCCGCGCCGTTACCTCGGCGGACGGCATGACCGCCGACTTCTACCACTTCGACATGAGCTTCCTCGGCGGCGTCGCGAACCGCATCGTCAACGAGGTGAAGGGCATCAACCGCGTGGTCTACGACGTGACCTCGAAACCGCCGGGAACGATCGAATGGGAGTGAGAGGACGGACGCGCCGGCGCTCTAGCTGGACCCTCGCGGCGCTCGTCGTTGCGCTGCTCGCGCTCGGCATCCCGCTTGCCGCCGCCG
Organism: Alphaproteobacteria bacterium; assembly: GCA_965207055.1. Lineage (GTDB taxonomy): Bacteria > Pseudomonadota > Alphaproteobacteria > UBA828 > UBA828 > WTGU01. The sequence continues at coordinate 1,512 of CBDBLP010000004.1, forward strand.
ACTGGGACAAGGGCCAGGCCGCCTTCGAGCGGGGTGACATCGCCGCAGCACTCGAGGCATGGCGGCCGCTCGCCGAAGCGGGCGACGCGCGGGCGCAGGCGGCGGTCGGCAGCCTCTACATCCACGGCCAGGGGGTCGCGGTCGACCATGCGGAGGCGCTGCGCTGGACCCGCCGCGCCGCCGAGCAGGGCGACGTCACCGGGCAGTTCAACATGGGCACCATCTATGCCGGCGGCCTCGGCGTCGAGCGCGACTATGCGGCGGCAGCGGACTGGTTCAGGCGCGCGGGCGAGCAGGACGATGCGGCCAGCCGCTTCAACCTCGGCGTGCTCCATGCGCGCGGCCTCGGCGTGCCGAAGGACGACGAAGAGGCGATCTTCCTGCTCAGCACCGCGACCATCATCGCCGGCGATCCGGAGGCCAAGCTGCAAGAGATCGGCGCCGCCGCCGAGAATTACGCCTACATCGTGATGATGACGATGGAAGAGCCGGAGCTGACCCGGGCGCTCAAGCGCACCCGCGCCTGGGAGAAGGATTTTTTGCGCCGTTACCTGTTGCGGCGCATCAGTCCCGCCGAGCCCGGGGGCGATCCCGACCGCCGCTCCTACGAGTGAACGCCGCGCCGCAAGGCATCAGTCCAGGACGTACTCCAGACGCTGCGACCCCGGCAACGCGAGCAGCGCGCGGATGTGGCCGGCGAGGCGCACCGCCCAGGCCTCGACCGCCTCCGGCGTTCGAATTTCGTTGTTGCGGATCTCGATCAGCAGCGAGGGCAGCCCGCGGTGCTCGGCGTGAACGGGCAACGTGTGGTCGGTGAGCACGCCGAAGTCGTAAGGCTCGTTGGCGCCGACCTTGAGCCCCTCCGCCCGCAGGCGCTCGATCAGGGGTATCGACATGCGCTGGTCCTTGTCCCAGCAGATGCCGATCTCCCAGGGCCGCGGATCGCCGCCGGCAAGCTGCGGGGTGAAGCTGTGGACCGCTACCAGAAAGGGCACCCGGCCGCCAGCGGACATGCGGTCCAGCGCAGCGGCGATCGCGTCGTGATAGGGCTGGAAGATTTCCGCGATCCGCGCGTCCACGGCCGCCTGGCCGAGGTCCATGTTGCCGGGCACCGGCACCGTGTCGCTCACCGGCGGAATCCGGTCCGGCGCCCCCAGGGGCCGGTTGCAGTCGATCACCAGGCGGGAGTAGCCGGCGAGGATCGCAGGCGCATCGAGCAGTGCCGAGAGCCGCCGGGCCACGGCCCCTGCCCCGATATCCCAGCCGATGTGCTCGGTGCGCTCGGTCTCGCTCAAGCCGAGGTCGCCGAGCGCCGCCGGAACCCGGCAGCTCGCGTGGTCGCAGACCAGCAGCACGCGCGACGTGCTCCCCTCGTTGAGGGTCTCGAAGGGCGGCGGGTCGCCGGGCCCGAGCAGCCTCGCGGGCATCGCCACGCCTAGACCTTGTAGATGCGGCGCGCGTTCTCGACACCGATCAGTGACGCGATGCGCTCGGCGTCCGCGCCCGAGCACTCGCCCTCCTCCACCCAGCGGCCGAGCGCGCGGGCGAGCGCGGTGCGGAAGCGCAGCGCGCCCAGGTAGTAGAGCTCCCCGAGGCCGAAGGCGTCGGTGCTGAAGAGCTGCTTGGTGAAGGGCACGAGCTCCAGCGCCTCGTCCATGATCCGCTGGTAGCTCGGTCCCACCCAGTTCAGCGCGAAGCCCACGTCGAAGTAGACGCAGGGGAAGTTCTCCGACATCAGCCCCGCTTCGCGGTGGAAGGGGTAGCAATGCAGCAGCGTGATGGGGAAGCCCCAGGGCTCCACCGCCTTGATCCAGGGCGTGAGATGGCTCGGGTCCACGCGATGCAGCTCGATGTCGGGATCGCCGATGCCGATATGGAACTGGATCGGGAAGCCGTGCTCCCGCGCAATGTCGGCGCCGGTCCAGATCAGGTGCCGCTCGAGCACCGGGTCGGTGAGCCGCACCTGGCCGGTCTGCTCGATCTCGGCGAGCCAGCGCCCGGCCGCCGCCGCCACCTCGGCGTCGCCAGGCTTCGCGTAGTCGATGCGGAGCGTCGCGCGGTAGGCCAGGATCGACTTGAGGCCGACGACCTCGTCCCCAAGGGAGTCGCGCAACGCCGCTTCGAAGGCCTGCGCGAAGCCCGCCGCGGAGACTCCGCCCTCCGCGATCCTCTCGGCCACCGATTCCATGCGCACGATCTCCCGCGCCGGCGCACCGCCGATCGCGCCCACCTCGGCCACGCCGCAAAGCTCCTCCGGCCGGTTGCCGCTATCCACGACGTAGGTGCCGATCCCCGACGCGGCGAGGAAGCGCCGGTTCACCTCCGCCGCGCCGATCGCACGCCGGCGCTCGGCATAGTCGGCGGGCGCGCAGAAGGGCTCCAGGTCCAGGAGGGGGGCGCACCAGCGCCGCAGGCTGAGTGCCACCGGCTTGTCCCAGTGGCTGGTGCCCGCCGGCGCCGGCGCAAAGGCCTCGCTCAGCGAATCGGCGAGCCGCTCGTTATCCAGGTCCACCGGAAAGAGGCCGTGGCAGTGATGGTCGACCAGGGGCAGCCCGTCGATGAAGTCGCTAATAGGCATCGAGATAACTCCGAATTACCGCGTCGGGGGCAAGCTCGCCCGCCGCCGCGAGCTCATGTCGCTTGAGCGAAACATAAGCCTGCCAGAGCGGATCGGGAAACCAGCCGCGCACCGCGTCCTCCGCTTCCGCCTCCGCAAGCGCCTCTTCGAGCGAATGCGGCAGCCAGCGCACGCCGAGCGCCTCTCGTTCCGCGTCGCTGAGATCGGAGGGATCGCGCTCGACCAGCGGCGGCGTCGGCAGGCCCTCGCGCAGGCCTTCGAGCCCCGCCTGCACCAGGACCGCCAGCGTCACGTGGGGCGAGGCGGCGGCATCGGCTGGCCTGAACTCGAAGTTGTACTGCGCGGCATCGACCCCATCCGGCCCGTGCCGGCCCGCACAGATGCGGATCGCCGCCTCGCGGTTGTCGGCGCCGAAGGCCGCAGCCCCGCCCGCCCAGTGGCCCGGCGCGAGCCGCAGGTAGGAGACCGGCGCGGGCGCCGTGAATGCCGTGAGCGCCGGCAGGCGGCGCATAATCCCCGCGACGAAGCTGCCGGCCTGCGCGGCCACGCCCGCCGGCTGCGCCGGATCGTGCGAGACCGGCACACCGTCGAGGTCCTGCAGGCTCAGGTGCACGTGAACGCCGTTGCCGAAACCCTGCGCCGCGATCATCGGCGTGAAGGTCGCGCGATATCCCTCGCGGGTCGCGACGGCGCGCACGAGTTCGCGCACCAGCAGCGCCCGGTCGGCGGCGGCGAGACCCATTGCCGGGCGGCAGTTCACCTCGTACTGGCCCGGCCCGCCCTCCGGCTCGAAGGTCTCGGGCTCCAGGCCCGCCGCCCGCAGTGCCGCCACCAGCACGGCGCCGAAGCCGAGCGCCTGCTCGTGGGCGATGATGCTGTAGTTGGGCCCGGGCCGCTCCAGCCCTTCCACCAGGTAGAACTCCTGCTCGAAGGCGGCCATGAGACGCAGCCCGAATTCGTGTTCCAACGCATCCAGCGCGCGCCGCAGCAAGGCCCTGAGGCACGCCTCCCAGGGCGTGCCGTCCGGCGCAATGCCGTCGCAGATGTAGGCGTGGAAGGGAGGCTGCTCCGGCCACAGATCGACCCTGGCACCGGCCTCGCGGTCGGCCTCCAGCCAGACATCGCCGAGCGCGCCCCAGGGGCTCGGCGCGAGGGTGGAGAGCGGGCCGATCGCCTGCGCCACCGGCACCCAGCCGATGCCGGTCTCCAGACGCCGGTCGAGATCGGCCGCCGGGAAGCCCCGCCCGCGCATGAGGCCGGCCAGATCGGGCCATCCGAAAAAGACCAGCTCCTCGCCCCGCATCCGCGCCCTCGCCTTGCCGCGCCGCCACTCTAGCCCGGAAATCCGGCCACGGTCATGGCTCGCGCGTCACGCGAAACGCACGCGGCGCTTCATGCTATCGTCCGGCCGCAATCGGCGGGAGGGGAGCATGGCGATCACGCTAGAGGGCAAGGCCGCGATCGTGACCGGCGCGGGCCGCGGCATCGGCAAGGGCATCGCGACGGTGTTCGCGAACGAGGGCGCGAGGGTGCTGGTGGTGAACCGCAGCGCCGAGGCGGGCCAGGCCACGGCCGACGAGATCGCGGCCGCCGGCGGCGAGGCCTCGTTCCTCCAGGCCGACGTCAAGCAGCGCGGCGACATGGAGCGGATGGCGGCGGCCTGCATCGAGCGCTACGGCGCCATCGACGTCTTCTGCGCCAACGCCGGCATCTTCCCCACCTCCCACATCGTGGACATGAGCGACGAGACCTGGGACGACGTGCTCGACACCAACCTCAAGGGCGTCTTCTACGGGATGCGGGCCTGCATCCCGCAGATGAAGGCGCAAGGCCAGGGCCGCATCGTGGTGATCTCGTCGATCACCGGCCCCAACGTCGGCTGGCCCGGGCTCTCGCACTACATGGCGTCCAAGGGCGGCGTGAACGCGCTCGTCAGGGGCGCCGCACTGGAGCTCGCCAAGCACAACATCACGGTCAATGCGATCTCCCCCGGCTCGATCATGACGCCGGGCCTGGTGGAGCTCGGCGGCGAGCAGGTGGAGGAGATCAGGTCGATCATCCCGGCCGGCTACATCGGCGAGACCGAGGACATCGCCTACGCCGCCGTTTACCTCGCGAGCGACCAGGCGCGCTACATCACCGGCCAGGCATTGGTGCTGGACGGTGGCCAGATCCTGCCGGAAAGCCCCGCCGCCCTAGCAGACGCCTGAGCCGCGTACGCCCCGCGCCCAACCGCCCCGATTGACAAACCCCACGCCGCCGCTATCGATGGGTCCAGCGCGCCCGTAGCTCAGCCGGATAGAGCACTTGATTCCTAATCAAGGGGTCGCAGGTTCGAGTCCTGCCGGGCGCGCCATCTAAATCAAACACTTACGGAATAATTTGGATAGCCATGACGCGAAGAAGCGTCAGCGTGTCACCGCCATGTCACCCGCCCACCGGCCAGACTCTAAGCTCCAACAACGCTTGCGCTCCGGCCCGCGCTCGCCCACAAGGATTCCATGGCGGGAACGAGCGAGAAGCTGAGCAACGCGGTCGAGGCCTACTTCGACGAGCTGGGGACGGTCCGCGCGTCGGGCGGGGGCACGGGAGAGCTTTCCTACTATCCGGCGCTGGCGAACCTGCTTGGCGCCGTGGGTGGCTCGCTGAAGGCGAAGGTGTTTCCGGTGAGCAACCTGGCGGACCAGGGCGCGGGCCATCCCGATTTTGGCCTCTACGCGGCGAAGCAGATGCAGAAGGGTCGGCCGCGCGAGGGGCAGCCGCCGGAGCGCGGCGTGATCGAGGTCAAGCCCACCACCGACGACGCCTGGCTCACGGCTGAGGGCACCCAGGTCAGCGGCTACTGGCAGCAGTATCGGCTGGTGCTGGTAACCAACTTCCGCGATTTCGTGCTGGTTGGCACAGACGCGGGGCGCCCCGAGAAGCTCGAGACCTTCCGGCTGGCAGAAAGCGCGGACGAGTTTTGGCGGAACGTGGAGAAGCCCCGCGCCTTCGCCCGCAGGGCTGGCGCGGGCCTCGTCGAATATCTCGCCCGCGTGCTGTCGCATCGGACCGCGCTCGCGGAGCCGAAGGACCTGGCGTGGCTGCTCGCCTCCTACGCCCGCGACGGGCTGGCGCGGGTCGAGGCGGCAGGCGATGCGCCCTCGCTCATGGCGGTGCGCACGGCGCTGGAGGAGGCGCTGGGTGTCCGCTTCGAGGGCGAGAAGGGCGCGCGCTTCTTCCATTCGACGCTGGTGCAGACGCTGTTCTACGGCGTCTTCTCCGCCTGGGTGTTGTGGGCACGGCAGACGCCCCCGCCGACGGGCGCATTCCGCTGGCGCGAAGCTGTCTGGCACCTGCGCGCGCCGGTGCTGCGGGCGCTCTTCGTGCAACTGTCCGATCCCGGTCAGTTGCGGCCGCTCGGCCTCGTCGAGGTGCTGGACTGGACCGCCGCCGCGCTCGACCGGGTGGACCGGGCCGCGTTCTTCTCGCGCTTCGCCGAGGGCGAAGCGGTGCCCTACTTCTACGAGCCCTTCCTGGAAGCCTTCGATCCCCAACTGCGCAAGCAGCTCGGGGTCTGGTACACGCCGAAGGAAGTGGTGCGCTACATGGTCGCCCGCGTGGACAGGGCGCTGAAGGACGACCTCGACATCCCCGAGGGCCTGGCGGCGGAGAACGTCTACGTGCTCGACCCCTGCTGCGGCACCGGCGCCTATCTGGCCGAAGTGCTGCGCCGCATCGCCGCCAATCTCGAGGGGCAAGGACTCGGTGCGCTCGCGGGTGCACGGGTGAAGCAAGCGGCGACGACGCGGGTGTTCGGCTTTGAGATCATGCCCGCGCCCTTCGTCGTCGCCCACCTTCAGGTCGGGCTGACAATGCAGGAGCTCGACGCGCCGCTCGCCGACGACGGGGAGGAGCGCGCCGGGCGGGGCAGCCGATGGGGATGCAGTAGACGCCTCGGACGGGAAGAAGCCCACGGCGCCCACGTCCCGCACGTCGATTCGCTCCAGGACCTCGTCGCCCACCACGAGTTCGAACCATAGCTCCGAGCGGGCGCCCCAGGTAGTTCTCCACAAACGCGATCCCCTCGATGGTGCCGACGGGCTCGCGCTGGTCCGGCCCCCGGTAGGCATCGCCGATGCGGTACATGAAGGGAAACTCGTGCGGCCGGGGCGGCTCGTGCCCGATGATGGAGCGGATGCGGCGCGTGTGGAAGGCGTCGTCGGGATTCACGGTCTACGCTCTCGGATATCGTATTTCCGGCCCCTGGAATCCCATCTCATCGCCCGTCTATCCTCTGCTTTTTTTAGTGCGTCGAGAATCTTCGACCCGAAGCGCTCCATGAATTCCCTATGACGAATGACTTTTTCAAACTCGCCTACTAACTCCTGAAATTTAGGCTTCTTGGGAGGACTCGGGTCTTCAGTCTTCGGCTTGTCCGATTTGCCGGCTGGCTCCTTGTGCTTCTTGTGCATCTTCGACACTTCTTTCAGTGTCTGCGGCCGGCGGAACTCAAACTCCTTCATGCTGTCTACGACTTCATACGGCGAGCATCCCGAAAGCTCGATGCTGCATTGAATTTCGTCCGACGAACATTTCGAGGGCTGTACGTTGCAGTGTCTGGCCCATAGCGCGCTCTTGGGCACATAGTCTTTGCACCAACTGATGGCCTCAATTTCCGCGTCCCCCCGACTGTCACCGATGGCAGTAACGAACTCGATTTTGGTACCATAGCGCGCCTCTGCAACCGCAAAGCAGGTGTCATCACCGAACCGATCAAGTTCTTTGCATTGTTTGGCCTTTCCGGTAAGCTGCATGCAACCCTTCAGGGCGGTCAGTTTTGCTTTCTTGAATCCCTCTTGGCTTGCGGCCGCAACTAGTTGATTGTCCCGAAGCATATGATTCACAACCATGACCACCCCGAACTCGTTTTGCGGCTCTTCGACGGGCGGCGCCCCGCTGCATGTCCGATAATTCGGCTCATATAGTTTGACTAAGTCGCAGGGTTGGTACTTGACCCCCTCGTGTCGCACTCCCGCTTCGCACTCTTTGGCTGCGTCCTCGAATAGCTCTACCGAAAAATCGCAGTCGAGCGAAGCCGCTTCTTTTGGAGCGAGAAGTAACACAACCAGGATGGCCAGCAAGGACCATTTGACCAACCCACAAGGGGTATTATTACTCAGTGCTGCCACGCGGCATTCCTCAATCTTCTTCAACACCGCCTCCATTGGTCAACGGGGGTCAGACTCCTCAACCTTTGAAGCAGTTCCTCCATGGAGAGGAGACGCTTTGGCCAATCGCCTATTGCACATAGCCTATCAGCACGATCAGCCATCTGGTCGGCTATTTGCTTGCTCCGCGCGCGCTCTTCACCTGTGGGGTCGACCTCCGGGCATCGGCCCATCAGATTGGCATGATTAGAATAGGCATGGTAACCAACAATGACACTTCCACAAGCGCCGAGACCGCCAAGACCAAACTCACCTGCGGTTCTTCTATCGTACTCGTCCATTGCACCCTCGAGGTCTCTCGATTGTTCTCCGAATAGGTCCAGTTGCGCCGAGCACCCCACGGGAGGCGCATCTGACCGCGTGGCTGACCGCGTGGCTGACCGCGCGGCACTTCCGCTGTCTCCGGCCTGCTTCGCGTTGTCCTGCTTTGGACCCGTATCCGCAGGCTTCTGTTCGCGCGCAGCGGCGGCTTGCTCCGTCTTATTGTTGAAGTATGCGTCGATGGCACTCCTCATATAGGCTTTCCGACTGGCTGTTGAAGTTGGCGCGGGGTCAGATAGGTCCAGCACGCCCCATTCAGCAAAAACGTCTTCAGACGCCGGCCCCCAAAACTCTGCTTCATTTCCGGGGTTGAGCCTCGCTAGTGTGCGGAGCGTGGACATCAAAAGATGTCTAACAGCCAAATCAAAGTGGAAGTCGCCGTCGAACGTGAACATTGGAAAAAAGGTATTTTCCATGCTCCACTCAAGCAAGGCCAGCATCGTCGCCGGGCCCATAATGCCGTCCAGCAGGCCGGGATCGTGCTCCCGGGCTACAAGCGCGGCCTGAATGAGGAATACCAGGGTTCTCGGCCAGTCCCAGGCCGGGTTCGCCTCCTGCGCGGCGGGCCACTTGTTGACTGCCTCGGTTGCGGCCGGTCCCAACCCAGGACCAGGCATCCGGTCATTGCAAGAGAGAATCCAAGGCGTCTCGTCGGAATATTGAGCCACAGTTTCGAAAAAGTTCTTATCGCTATCACCCGCATATAGGCGCAGGTAGGTCCACTCATAAATCATTCCATCCGAACGTACTTTTCGCGTAGTATCTTTCGCAATCCCCAAACACCGCCAACCGTACCGCTCGGATACTCTGTCCCTAACGTCACTTTTTGTATGACTTTCATGTGGTAGACTGGTCGAAAAAACTGCTATGTTGATGCCACATTGGATGGATCTACTGAACCAATTTAGTGGAGGGATAGTCTCCTCTTCTTTCTTGCAACGCGCTTCAGCCTGAGCAACGGCCTCTTCCATCGACGGCTCATTTCGAGACACACCGAAACCGTAAGCCTGTCGCCTGGTTAACTTTTCGACGTAACGATAGGTGTCGATAGCCCCCCATAATTCGTCTTCGGCGCCGACGCCGTTGGTCGGGATCGCAGCAAGCGTCAGCAGGGCAGCGGCACCAATCGCCGCCAAGGTGAGAGAGAAAGTCCAACAGGGGCCCTCGTGATTACGCTTCCGCAGCATCGTCAGCCTCCCTTGCTTCTTCGGGCGCGCACTTCAACGCCTCTCGGTGCACGTCGGACCTTGTGCGAGAACTTGCTGCACGGCCGGCGAACACGCCTCCCGGCGAAGGGCCGAACCCTTCCACGGTGCACACACAACCGTCGTCACGGTTGGCTATTCAACAAGTTGCGAGTATACCGATGTTAGTGCGAAGTTAGTGCGCAAAATCAACTTTTTTATGCGAATAATAAGAGAATTACTGGCGCTTCCGACCATTGTGGTGGTGCGGTCGCGGCAGAATGTGCCAGAGTTGCATCGATGGGCCATATCCAAAAGGGAGGAAGAAATGAAAGCAGCACTGGCAACGGCAATCGTTCTTGCAGCATTTGTGGCGACCGCCGGCCAATCGGGGGCTTACTGCCTAGAACTCGACGAAAGCGGTCCTTGGCGAAAAATCAAAAATAATTGCAGTTTTGGGGTCGACTTTATATATGACACTCCCGGAGACATCGCGTGTAGCGGCTGGAAGTGCAGCAGTTATGTGGGGCCAGGGAGATCCGTTATGATTGCCACCCAAAGCGGCACAATCGAGACGTTTGGGTGCGAGTCTCCGGGAGGGCTCGGAGACGTCTTCGCCGTGCATGAGAATGGCAGATTCTTTTGCAGGTAGTTAGGGCCGGCGCGGCGCGGTCTGAAACCAAGTAAAGTCTCCTGGGCGCCCTTTCCGAAACGGAAAGGGCGCCATCCGGCGCTCCCCAACATTCAAGCCAAGGCAGGCTGCATTCAGAAGGGGGCTGCCGGCGTGCTCGACAGGTCCGGCGCCAGGGCCATCAGCACGTCGGTCGACACCGCATCGTCGACCTTCTCCACGATCGCGCCGAAGGCGTCGCGCTCGATCTCGTGCGGGTTGAGAAGGTCGCACCAGAGCCGCAGCTTGCCGGCCTCGATGCGGTAGCGCAGCCGGGCCGTGACCCGGTAGAGCGTGCCGGCGACGAAGACCGGGCTGCCCAGGATGAAGTGCTCGGGCACCTTCACCTGACCCTTGCGGCTCGTGCCCTCGATCTGCTCGTTGTAGGTGAACTCGCGCTGGCCGTCCGAGAGCCGGATGCCGCTCACGAAGTCCACCTTCTTCGTCGCCTCGAGGGTGCGCGCGATCTCCAGCATGTCGGCGCCGGCGGGCTCGCGAACGTCCTTCACGTTGTCCTCGATGAAGGTGGCGAACTCGAACTGCGTCATGGCGATGCCGTCCGAATCGCTCCAGATCTTCCACTCGTCGGAGCGCGGCGCCTCGTAGACGACGCGATGCTCGGCGAAGCCGGCGGCAAGCTTGAGCGAGCGGGACAGACACCGTTGACGTCCGTCACGCAGACCTCGGACGCGGTCTCCACGACGGCGCCCACGTCCTTCACGTTGATCCGCTCCAGCGTCTCGCCGCCCACCACGAGCTCGAACCACAGCTCCGAGCGGTCGCCGAGATAGTTCTCCACGAACGCGATCGCCTCGATGGTGCCGACGGGCTCGCGCTGGTCCGGCACCCGGTAGGCATCGCCGATGCGGTACATGAAGGGAAACTCGTGCGGCCGGGGCGGCTCGTGCCCGATAAACGAGCGGATGCGGCGGGTGTTGAAGGCGTCGTCGGGCTTCAGCGTCTACTCCTTTGGTAGGGCGCCTCGCGGCGGCGTCAGCGGTCATTGACACGTAGGGCCTCGCCATCCGCCGGATCGACGCCGGCAAGTTCGACGCTCCGACCGCCAACGGCGCCGGGGGTGAGGCGGCGGACTGAATTCAGCCTGCCGCCTCACCCCCAGCGATAGGTTCGCGCAACATCCGCGCGGACACCGTGATTCAGTCTTGGCGCTTCGCTCCGAAACTGCCGATGTATAAGTCTGTGTTGAACACGCCGTAGACCTCCTCATGGTTCGGGCCGTAGAAGTCCCCGACGAGGCGGTCAGTACCAAATGAACCCACCGCGAATCGCCCGTCGCTTATGGGAATATCGTTCCAGGCCGATGAGCCGATTTGGCCCTGCCCCATGTCGATCTCCACGCTGATCTCAGGGACCGAAAGGTCCGCCATGGTGATCGTGACGTCCCCGTACACGATGTCGTAGGCTTCGGACCCCGTCGCCGGCCCGGTCCACGTGGCGGACCCAAGGCCCGACGGATTGGAGCCAGTTGCGTCGCCGAGGACAAACGCGGTGTCAGAATAACCCGTGTCGTCGAACGACTCGCCCGCTTCGCTCACCCCGTACAGTCCATCTCTAAAAATGCGGACTGAGGCGTATCCGTAGTCTCCCCACAAGCCGTATCTCCACGTCGTGCTCTCGCTGACGAGACCCTCTTCCCCTTCGGGCGTGCGCGTCGTCTCGTTCACGACGAAACTTGTGTCCAGTCCGCCGTATTCCCCAAACGAGAACCCGGTGGCATCAATCTCACTGTCCGCAAGCCCGTATATCACCAAGTGTTGCTGCAAAGTGTATGATAGCATCCCCTCGGTCATATCGCTTCTGTGGATAATATAGTCACAGGTCCCCCCGGAGCAGTCCGCGGTTCTTTGTCCATGTCTTTCAGTAACCCGCCTCCCTACGCTTATCAATTTTGAATTCGCCCCCGCAGAGACGAACGTGTCGGCATCTGCGATGATCCCCTCCAATCTTTCAATCCGTTCATCGCGCTGCCCTGTCGGCGGCTCCGTCGGCGGCTCCGTCGGTGGTTCCGTCGGTGGTTCCGTCGGTGGTTCCGTCGGTGGCTCCGTCGGCGGCTCCGTCGGTGGCGGCCCTTCACCGCCCTCGTGTACACAGGCGCCGACTACCAGCAACCCGGCCAGGAGGGCCGGCACAATCCACTTGTTCATCGCTCTACTCCCGTCGCGTGGTTTTCGCTTCAGGTACCCCTGTCCCGCTTTTCGTCTCTACAGCGGCCACGGCAGCCCCTCGAGCTGTGCGTAGCGCTTCGCCATCCGCCTCGGCACGTCGCCCCTGCGCTCGTCCGACAGCCCGAGCTCGCGCGCGATCGACGCCCACGTCCGCCCGCCCCGCGCCTTGGAGCAGCTCGTCCCTGTGCGTCCCGTCGGCATCCGGCCCGGCCATCGCCCAGGACGACCCACCGCCCTGCCGTCTGCTAGCCCGAGGTGAGCTGGAGCCCCATGCGGTGCTCCGACCCCGCGCCGTGGCGTCGGGGCGGGGCGTAGACCTTGCATTCCAGGGGTGGCCGCGGGGAACTAGCGGAACGTTCATGGCGTACTCCGGCCCCCGTGGTCTCGGCGCTGGTCCTCTGCGCGTGAAGCGCGCCGGCCGGTACATATGCTGACCCGCGGAGAGGGTTGGAATCCTCCACGGTGGATGCGCGCCGACCGGCGCGGTCAACAACTTATGCATTTCCAGTATATCGATATATAAGAGAATTTAGTGTGCATAATTGGCTCTATTAGGCGAATATAAGGTGCCCATCTTCGCCCCCAGCCATCCCCACGGCACTCGGCGCCGGGCGTGGCACAAGAGTGAGGACCGAGCGATGACCAGCTCCGACGACATCCCGGCCACAAACCCGGCGCCCGACGAGACGCGCCTCTCCTCCCTGAGCAAGGCGTTGCTGCGCATCAGCGCAAGCCTCGACCTCGAAACCGTGCTGCGCGAGGTGGTCGGGGGCGCCCGCGTGCTCACCGACGCGCGCTACGGCTGCATCGTCGCCGTCGACGAGACGGGAACGGCCGACGCCTTCGTCACCTCGGGCCTGACCGACAACGAGCACCGCAGGGTCGAGCAGTGGCCTGACGGACCGAAGCTGTTTGAACAGCTCCGCCACCTGCCGGGACCCTTCAGGATCGCGGACTTCGGGGCCTTCGCCCGTTCCTTCGGCGCGACCTGGGACGCTGTGCCGTCGCGCGCCTGCATGAGCACGCCGTTGCGCCATCTCGGCGTCCAGGTCGGCAACTTCTTCCTCGGAGACAAGGAGGGCGGGGCCGAGTTCACCGACGAGGACGAAGAAGTCCTGCTGCTCTTCGCAACTCAGGCCGCGGCCGCCATCGTCAATGCTCGTACCTACCGCGCCGAGCAGCGCGCCCGCTCCGACCTCGAGGCCCTGGTCGAGACCTCGCCGGTCGGCGTCGTGGTGCTCGACCCGCAGACCGGCCGGCCGGTCGTCTTCAACCGCGAGGCTCGGCGTCTCGCCGATATCCTGGGCACCCCCTGGCGCGGCGCCGAGGACGCACTGGATATGATGGAGGCCGTCACCTGCCGGCTCTCGGACGGCCGTGAGTTCGGGCTCGACCGCCTGTCGCTGGCTGGTGAGTTGGGCAGCGCCGAGACATTGCGCGCCGAGGAGGTTGCGCTCTCGTCCCCTGACGGGCGCAGCGTCAGGGCGCTCGTCAACTCGACCCCGGTCCACGCCGAGGGCGGCACGGTCGAGTCCGTGATCGTCACCATGCAGGACCTCGCGCCGCTCGAGGCGCTCGACCGGATGCGGGCGGAGTTCCTCGGGATGGTGAGCCACGAGCTGCGCACACCGCTCGCCGCCATCAAGGGTTCCACGGCCACGGTACTGAACACCCCGCAGACCTTCGGCCCGGCGGAGACGCAGCAGTTCTTCCGCATCATCGACGACCAGGCCGACCGCATGAGCGGGCTGATCGGCGACCTGCTCGATGCAGGAAGGATCGATTCCGGCACGCTCTCGGTCGCGCCCGAGCCCACGGAGGTGGGGGAGCTGGTCGAGCAGGCCCGGACCGCGTTCCTTTCCGGCGACAGCCGGCACACGGTGCACATCGACCTCCCCGAGGACCTTCCCCGCGTGATGGCCGACCGGGTTCGCATCGTGCAGGTGCTGAACAACCTGCTGGCCAACGCCGCCCGTCACTCCCCGGAGAGCCTCCCGATCCGCATAGAGGCGGAGCGCGACGGCATGCAGGTCGCGGTCTCGGTCATCGACGAGGGTCGGGGGATGACACCGGAGCGCCTGGCGCGGCTGTTCCGCAAGTACGGCGACACCGGCGACGGCGAGCAAGGTGTCGGGAGCGGTCTGGGGCTTGCCATCTGCAAGGGGCTGGTGGAGGCCCACGGTGGGCGCATCCGGGCAGAGAGTGCCGGGCCCGGCCAGGGCGCGCGCTTCACCTTCACGGTGCCGCTGGCCGAGGAGGCGGGCGGCGAAGCGGGCGCGGGACGGAGCCGGCGCGCTTCGGGACAAGAGGCCGGGGAGCGGCCGCGCATCCTGGTGGTGGACGACGACCCGCAGATGCTGCGTTTCTTGCGCGACGCCTTGCTCGGCGAGGGCTATGCCCCGCTGGTGACCGCCGACCACCATGGGCTGTCCCATCTGCTGGAGACGGAGAAGCCCGCGCTGGTCGTGCTCGACCTGATTCTACCCGGGACCGACGGCATCGAGCTGATGGAGACGGTGCCTGAGCTGTCCGACCTTCCCGTCATATTCATCTCCGGCTACGGCCGCGACGAGACCGTCGCGCGGGCGCTGGAGGCCGGCGCCGAAGACTACATCGTCAAACCCTTCTCCCAGACCGAGCTCACGGCGCGGATCGGGGCGGCGCTGCGCCGCCGCGCCGAGCCCAACCCTTTCGTGCTGGGCGCGCTCGCGATCGATTACGCCCACCGGCGGGTCACGCTCGCCGGCCGGGAGCTGGAGCTCACCGCGACCGAGTACGATCTGCTGCGCGTCCTCTCGCTCGGCCAGGGCCGGGTCGCGACCTACGATGCGCTGCTGCGCCAGATTTGGAGCGGAAAGAGCCACGCCAATCCCAAGCTCGTGCGCGCCTACGTCAAACGGCTGCGCCGCAAGCTCGGCGACGACACCAGCAAGCCGACCTACATCCTCACAGAAAGACGCGTCGGCTACCGCATGGCACGGCGGGACGGGGTGTAGCGGCCGCTTCGTCCACCCGCCGGCGGCGGCGACTGCGCGACTCCACAAAGACACTCAGCGGAAGTTCCGCGCGGCTCATTCCGCGGAGATTTTCAACAGACCCGACGGAAACTCAGCCACGCCTCAAATCGATGTCGTTCTCGAAGGCCAGTACCTGTCAAACCTCCGGCTCCACTCCAGTCAGGGCAATGTTGAATGCCGATCGACACTTGCAGCCCTCTTTGATTGCCACAGCCTCACTCTCCGATGCTGCGTTTGGACAGGCTACGCTGCCAGAAGGCCGTCACCGTACGCTTCACAAGAAACGGTTGCAGGTTCATTAAACTTCCGTTAATTATTCTTATCGGAAATAGAGTGAACCGCGATCCATGTCCACCACCATCCCTCCGCCATCCGTCCACCCCCGCGCCCGTGACTTGTCCGCCAACGCGTCCGGCGCTCCGGTCGAGGTCTCGCCGCCGCTGTCGCCTTCCGCCCAGGCGCTCGCCGGCGCTGCGCTCGCCCCGGCCACCGTCCGGGCCTATCGGAGCGCGCTCGCCGCCCTCGACCGCTGGCTTGCCGAGCACGGCCGCGCTGCCGACGACGCCGCGCTCGCCGACTATCTCGCAGCGCGCCATGACGCCGGGGCCGCGCCCACGTCCATCAGCATGTCGGTCGCCGCCGTGAAGGCTGCCGCCCGCTTGTCCGGCCAGCCCTCGCCGGCCGGCCCGGAAACCGCCCGCGTGCTCGCCGGCATCCGTCGCGAGGGTCGAGGCCGGGGGCGGGGGCAGGCCAAGGGGCTGCAATGGGGCGACGCCGATGCCGTCGCGGCCGTGGCAGCCAAGGAAGGCCAAACCAAGCTCGCGGGGCTGCGCGACGCGGCCCTCGTGGCGCTCGCGTCCGATTGCCTCCTGCGCGTGTCCGAAGTCGTCGCCGTCCAGGTCGAGGACATCGAGGCCGAAACGGACGGGTCCGGGCGCCTCACCATCCGCCGCAGCAAAACCGACCAGGAAGGCAAGGGCGCGGTGCTCTACGTCGGCGCCTCAACCATGCGCCGGATCGCGGCATGGCGGGAAGAAGCCGACATCGAGGCCGGCCCGCTGTTCCTCCGCATCCGCCGGTTCGATTACATCGAGGACTCCGCGATCTCGGCGCGCGCGGCCCGGTCGATCATCAAGGCGCGCGCGGCCGATGCCGGGATCGAGGGGCGCGTATCCGGTCACAGTCTGCGGATCGGCGCGGCGCAATCGCTCGCCGCCGCTGGCGCCGGTCTGGTAGAACTTCAACAGGCCGGGCGATGGGACAGCCCCGCGATGCCCGGCCACTACGCACGCGGCCAGCTCGCCGCTCGCGGCGCCGTTGCCCGTCTCCGCCACCGCAAGGGCCGGTGATGCTCGCAGCAACCGAGGGGAGTGCGTCATGCGCGCCGTAGACCGTTTACACGCCGAGTCCGGCCGCAAGTGGCTCGAAGCCGGGCGCCGGCTGCGCTGCCCGGATGCGGCGTGCGACGGCGCGGTGACGGTCAAGGCGCCGCCCGCGTGATCGGCCGGGCGCGGGGAGGGTCAGTCCTGGCCTTGCCGTCCGGTTTGACGTCTCGAACGATGCGCTCTGTAAGGCTCGTGTCACCGTAGTGTCACCACGTAGACAGCATACGAACGCAATGTTGCGCACGCAAGTACAACGCTGGGGGGACAAAATTCATACTTTGCAGATAGTTGACAAACTTTCTGCAAATGATGGCAATCGCTTGCACGGCTTTTGGGACTTATTCCTAATCAAGGGGTCGCAGGTTCGAGTCCTGCCGGGCGCGCCAGCACCACCTCCCTGCCCCGCTCTGCCGCAGCAAGCACACTTCCGCCGCGACCGATAAGGAAGCTGAGCAAGACGGACACGATCGAAAGCGGCCTGTGGTTTACGCGCGGGGTCTCCAGCACGACTGTTGGGGGAGCAAGGAGAGGCGGCGGGCCATCTTGACCCGCCGCCTGAGTCGGCACCCGACGAAAGCCCCTACGAGACCGTCCCGCACGAGCGTGCCGCCTCACTGGTTGAGCAACACCCGCGCGGGGTCATGGAAATCACCACACGGCATAGTGGTACGGCACCCATAGGGCCTCTTCGATCAACGCGTCCGCTGTCTTGTTCCCGGTAAGGCCGCACCCTGCCGTGAGGAGGACCGCCGGCAGCACGGCAGCCCCGAGTGACCTGCTCAGCGTCATCGGCTGCCTCCGAAGGCAGCGCTCATATCGTCCCGCACGAGCGTGCCGCCCATGCCTTCGTGCCGCGCGCCGAAGAACGCTCCGGTGAAGATTCCGTCGTCGCCGCCGGTCTGCACGAAGGTGTTGCCGTGCACGTCCACGGTGTACGCAAGATCGCCGTCGCCCCACACGGTACCGGTCCCGATGGCACCGGGCGCCGCGTTGGGGACCCACGATTCCAGCCCCGTGAAGCTCATGTTGCCGGTCAGGGATGTCAGGTGGACGGAGAGATCGGCGGCGCCGGCGACTACTTCCGCCTGCGGTGTCAGACCCAGCATCCGCCCTGCCCACGTGGCCGTTCCCGAGAGCTGGGCATTGTCGGCGAGATCGGAGCCAGGAATGGGTCCCTGAGCCCAGGGACTGACAAAGCCGTTTCTCTCGGCGGCGCCGAACGCCACGTCGTCGCTGTTGTTCGGGAGATCGAGCACACCCTTCACATGGACTGACGTGTCCTCCCACGGGCCAAGGCTCGTGGCGATGTCCTCCGGCGCAACCCCCGGCTCCAGCCGCGTGTAAGCCGCCAGCAGTCCCTCGCGGTCGAGAGGATAGATGAAATGCCCAGGAGGACCGGCAAGGTGAGTCAGGTTACGGTTGTGGCTGAGGTCTGAAACCATGTCGGGATGCGCCGGGAACCCGAGGCCATGGAGGATTTCATGGACCAGAAAGCCGATCTGCGCCTCTTGTAATTCCAACGACCAATCGCGATCAGGATGTAGCTGGCGCAATTCGCTCACGTCGAAGCGCTGGGAATCGAGGGCTATGCGGGCGATAAGGTCTGGAGCAACGACGATCAGCCCCGCACGCAAGATCGACCTGTATGGCGGGCCTTCATGGGCGGTCATGGGTGTGTAATTGCCTGCGGAACCCCCACGCGCCACGCTCTCAACCCATGCGCTCTTAGGCGCCATGTGGATGACGAGAGCGCCGTCCGGAACACCCCTCTGATATTCTGCGCCGCCCCATGGCTCCGGAACCGGTACGCGGGCGCCCATTCGCAGATGCCAAGCGCGAGGCAACGCCGCGTTGATGGACTGGATCGCGCGAACGACGAGATTTTCGTATTCGTCGCTGGTCCCCTCGACCAGACGCACGACCGGCATCCCTGGTGGCACGACCACCGCCGTACCGTCGTATATCCCCCTGCGCTCCTCGGTGGAATGGATCGACAGACCGGGGAAGCCCCCCCACGCCTGTGCCACTTCGGCGTGTTCCTTCAGCCACGCCACGACCTCGGCCCGCCCGACGCCATCGCGGAGGGTGCCATACGACACCGTTGCGCCGTCATGAGTCGTAATTTGAGGGAGAGGCGCGGTCGGGGCGACATCCGCGCCCACGTGGCGGATGCCGGACAGATTGCGCTGCAAGCTGTCCTGGCCCGTGTCAAGGTCAACGACCGGCGCTTGGGACGTGCTCTCCAGCGTCTCCAGAGGCACTGGTGGAGGTGATGGTGGGTCCGGTGGATCAGGTGGGTCCGGCGGATCAGGTCGTCCCGATGATTGACTCCCTCCGAAGGCCGCGATCATGTCGGTCCTCTTGAGGGTGCCGGCCATGTGCTCGTGGTTCGGGCCAAGGAACCCGCCGGTGGCGACCCCCTGCTCATAGTCTTCGCCGCTCACATTCAGGAACCAGTTGTTGCCGACGACGACCTTGTAGTCGATGTCGCGGGTGGGGAACCAACGGTCGTCATTCTCGGACTCGAAGCGATTGATGAACGAGATATCGCTGAACCGCAGGTCGTGCTCGGCTTCGGGGATTGCCAGCTCCGCAATGTCTACCTCGAGATCGACGTCGCCTTGAATCGGCGACGGCCCGGAGTACCCCAGCAGGCCGCCGGTCCACGTGGCCGTACCGTACAGCCTCGTGTTTTCGGCCAGCGGCGTATCCGGCGCGATGCCCTTGGCCCAGGGCTGCGGCAGCCCGTTGAACAGGGCGACGCCGAAGCTCATGGCGCCATCGCCCGATGCCCCTTTCACATGGAAACTGGTGTCCGACCATTCCTCCCAATCGTTGTAGAGATCGGTGCGCTGGCTCATGTACATGATCTGGAGCACTTCCCGGTCGATCTTGCTGATGACGTGACCGATATTCGGGATGAACTCACCGGCGCTTCCCATGATGCTGTCCGGGAACTCCACGCTGTCCACATGGCCCCAAATGCCGAGCGCGTGCAGGAGCTCATGGATGATCGTGGAGCGTGGCTGCATGTACTCGGACGTGTCGAAATCGTCGGGCAGGTAGATGACCGCTGAGTTGGTGTGGCCAAGAAAGCGCGATCTGTCACTCACCGCACACGCCACCGCCGTGACACCGCATTTGAAGGAAATCGCCTCTGGCGTTTCCAGCATCACGACGATCTCGCCGTAGTAGGCGTAGTCCGACGTGCGTGCCTGCCCTCGGAGAATCTGAAACTCCGGCGGCAAGGCATCGTTAAGGATATGGAGGCTGTCCCTGAGCGCGTCGAGGATGGGCGCGTTCTCCGCTTCCGCAAATTCAGCGTCAAAATGCAAGATCGGCTGGACGGGGAAGGGATAGAAGCCGTCGCCCCGCAGCTTGTACCGATCGGATCCATCGCGCGTCTGCAAGTCCTCCTCGTAGTTTTCCAGTCGATCCACCCCTACGCCGTCGCGAACCGCGCCCATGAAGTAGTGGATGTCGTTCTCCAAGGTCGCGACGTGGCGCAGGGTCTCCCGGGGCTCCAGGTCCCCGCCGATGTTGACCTCCGACATGTCTTCGGACAGGGGAAACACGACGATGTTCGATCTTGTGTGGTACTCGGCGTAGCTGCCGCGCTCCGACGTCGGGTTTGAATAGCCGAGAGACTCGGATTCCGTGGTCGCCGGCCCATCGCTGCCGCCGCACGCGCCGAGCACCAGAAGCCCGCTCAACGCGCCGACCATCAATCTCTTCATCGGAAGTTCCCTTCGTACGACCGCCTCCCCCATTTGAGGGGGGCCATCATATGATGAGACTTGCCGATTTGGTTATAACTAAACAGGCAACACGTATGTCGGTATAAACGGTTCAATAGGTGAGTATGGACAGTTCGCGTGGAGTGGGTCGGACTCGGATCGGCCACGGCATCGCTTCGCGCTTGGCGTAGCGCTTCGCCATCCGCATGGCCACATCGACCCTCCGCGCGTCCGACAGGCCGAGCTCGCGCGCGCCGCTGCTCCGACGCAATCGAAGGGTTCAGGCGTCCGTATCGAGAAAGCCCGCAAGCGCGTTGGCCAGCGCGTCGCCGCGCATCTCAGGCAGCATGTGACCGCCGCCTTCGATCCGCGCCAAAGGCGTGTGCAGGGTATCCGTCGTCTGCGACAGGGGGACAGTCGCTTCCAGGCGAGCCTCCCCCGGGACTTCCCCCGGCGACCGAGCGCCCAACCCTACGCGGGCGTGGGGGCGCCTGGGACGGGCAGCGTCGGGATGCGGTTCACGTCCTTGTAGAGCAGGTAGCGAAACTGCCCGGGCCCGCCGGCGTAGCAGGCCTGCGGGCAGAAGGCGCGCAGCCACATGTAGTCGCCGGCCTCGACCTCCACCCAGTCCTGGTTGAGCCGGTACACCGCCTTGCCCTCCAGCACGTAGAGCCCGTGTTCCATGACATGGGTCTCGGCGAAGGGAATCGACCCGCCTGGCTGGAAGGTCACGATGTTCACGTGCATGTCGTGGCGCAGGTCGCCCGAGTCGACGAAGCGCGTCGTCGCCCAGGCGTCGTCCGTGTCCGGCATCGGCACCGGCGCGACGTCGTGGTCGGAGGTCACGAAGCACTCGGGCGCGTCGATCCCCTCCAGGGGCTGATACGCCTTTCGGATCCAGTGGAAGCAGGCAGGCTCGCTTCCCGCGTTCGCGACCGTCCAGCGCGTGCCCGGCGCGACATAGGCATAGCCGCCCGGCGAGAGCGTGTGTTCGGCGTTGTCCAGCGTGAGCTGCACGTCGCCGGCCATGACGAAGAGCACGCATTCGACGTGGCCGTCCGGCTCGGGCCGCTCGCTGCCGCCGCCCGGCTCGAGCTCGACGATCGACTGGGAAAAGGTCGTCGCGAAGCCCGCGACCGGTCGCGACAGCACCCACGCCCGCGCGCCATTCCAGTGCGGGAAGTAGCTGGTGACGATGTCGCGCAGCACGCCGCGCGGAATGACCGTGTACGCCTCGGTGATCACGGCGCGGTCGGTCAGCAGCGTCTGCTGCGACGGAAGGCCGGCCACCGGCGTGAAGTAGCTGCGGGCGCTCATCGGCCGGCCGGGTCGCGCCGAATGCTCATCGCGCACCCTCCTCCTTCGACGTTGCCGCACCTCGTATCGCCGCGTGCCCGAGAACGACAGTGCATCCGCTTGCGCGGGCTTGTACGAAAATGGTCGGAGCGGGCGGATTCGAACCGCCGACCCCTTGACCCCCAGTCAAGTGCGCTACCAGGCTGCGCCACGCTCCGACCGGCCCGCATGTCGCGGCGCATCGCCGCCGCAGGGCCGCGCGCACTATAGCGCCCGCCTCCGGGCGCAGCCAACTCCCAGCGTGGGTATCCTGCGGCCGAGGAAAATCTTGGGGACAAGTGCAGGGCGAATTTATTGTCCGCCCGTCGAGCAAAGTGAGTTGAAGTCGGGGCTGGCCATTCCGTTTTCGATGTGGCAGTGTGCCGGTCATGGCGACGCTGCCGGCTCTGGATTCGTCCATTGATCTGCGCGCGGTCAGGGTGCGCCCGACCTGGGGCGCGCGCGAGCACCGGCGCTGGGACCGGTTGGTCGAGGAGCACCACTACCTGGCGTTCCACGGCGTCATCGGCAAGGGCCTGCGCCATGTCGCGGTGCATGGCGAGATCTGGCTCGCACTGATCGGCTGGCAGCCCGGCGCGTTCAAGCTGGGCGCGCGCGATCGCTGGATCGGGTGGTCGGCCGAGCAGCAGTTCCGGCGCCTGCATCTGATCGCCAACAACTCTCGCTTCGTCATCCTGACGCCTGAGCGGGTGCCCAACCTGGCCTCGCGGGTGCTGGGGCTGAGCCTGCGGCGGCTGTCGAAGGACATGCAGGCGGCGCACGGATATCCGGCTCTTCTGGCCGAGACCTTTGTGGACGTCTCGCGTTTCGCCGGCACCTGCTACCGCGCGGCCAACTGGCGCTCGCTCGGGCTGACGCGCGGCTTTGCCCGCGAGCCCGGAGGGGCGGCGCGCTGGCGTCACCACGGCCAGCCCAAGGAGGTCTTCGTGTTCGAACTGACAGACGGCGCCCCCGAGGCGCTGAGCACGGTTGAGATGCCGGCAAACTGGAGCACCGAGCAGCATAGCGAGCCGATGGCCGCGCCCCGGCTGCGCAGCCTGTTCGAGTGTCTGGGCGAGGTGCCCGAGTACCGCCATGCCCGGGGCAAGCGCTATGCGCTCAACACCATTCTGACCCTTGCCGTTGCCGCCCGGCTTGCCGGCTACCGGGGGGTGAACGCATTCGCCCAGTTTGCCGCCCTGCTCTCCCAGGAGCAGCTCAAGGCGGTGGGCGCCTTCTGGAGCCCCTCCA
The DNA here is from genome assembly GCA_965207055.1 of Alphaproteobacteria bacterium. Classification (GTDB taxonomy): domain Bacteria; phylum Pseudomonadota; class Alphaproteobacteria; order UBA828; family UBA828; genus WTGU01. The sequence goes on from CBDBLP010000004.1 coordinate 24,386, forward strand.
AGCAACGCTACACCCCACCCGCGATCACCACCTTCCACAATGTCCTTGCCGCCTTGCCGCCGGAGACCCTGGACAACGCCATCGGCCAGTGGACCGGCCAGCACGACAGCGCGCACGCGCCCGTCGCCGTGGACGGAAAGGACCTGCGCGGCGCCTCGAAGCAGACCGAGGACGGGCGCAGGATGATGGTCGCGGCGGTGGAGCATGACACCGGCGTCGTCCTCGGGCAGGTCGAGGTCGACTCCAAGAGCAACGAAATCCCGGCCGTGCGCGAACTCTCCGGCGGTCTCGATCTCACGGGACGGATCGTCACCATGGATGCGATGCACGCCCAGCACGAGACCGCGCGCTGCCTGCTCGGGCGCCGTGCCGACTATGTGGTCAGCGCCGTCAAGGACAACCAGGAGACCATCCTCGAAGACCTCAAGGCGATCGACTTCAGCGATGCGGCCTGGCACGAAACCGTCGACAAGGGCCATGGCCGCATCGAGCGCCGGCGCTGCGCCGTCGTCGACCTCTCCGCCGCCGAGTGGGACGGCTACGCCAATCTCCACGGGCGGCGCCAGGCGATGTGCATCGAACGTGAGCGCGAGATCCTCAAGACCGGCAAGCGCAGCATCGAGGTCACCTGGAGCCTTACCTCGCTCGGCGCCGAGCGCGCCGGACCCGAGGAGCTGCTCGACCTCGTGCGCAACCACTGGCACATCGAGAACCGCCTGCACTATGTGCGTGACTTCACTTACGACGAAGATCGTTGCCGGGCGTACGTGCGCCACCTGCCCAGAAATCTGGCCTGCTTGAGCAATGCGGCCATCGCCATCGTGCGCTGCGACGGCCGCTTCCGCTACATACCCGAGGCCAACCGGCACTACGCCGCCCGCGCCCAGGAGGCCCTCGACGCGATCATGATCGCGCCCATCGGCTGATACCGCGCGACCCACCGCCGCACCGGGACGTGCCGCAGGGCGGCGCGGCGAAACCACTCCGCCCGTCGAGGCCGAAAACGCCGTCCGGCGGCTTCGGGCAACCACCGTGACGTCGCCCAGGCCGGTTCGGGGCTCCCCCGAACCACCAGCAGCGAGCGCGACCTCACCCATCACGAGCCCTCAGCGCGACAAAAAATTGTTCCTGGGGACAAGTGCTTGACGCGCGCGCCTCCGTAGTCTCTAGTTCACTCACGTGGCGATTTGAGCGACCGGCTTGCGGCCACGTTAAACATTCGCGCTAAAAGGTCGAAGGGAGGGACCCCGGCCAGCGCGGCCGGGGTTTTTGCATATGGGACGGAGGACACGCGAGCGGGTCTGGTCACAGGCCACCCAACTGGTGCGGGGCGGGACCGAGCGCTCGCATCACGGCGAAACCAGCGAGGCGCTCTACCTCACCTCGGGCTACGTCTACGACACGGCAGCCCAAGGCAACGCGCGCACGGCAGACGAAGAAGCGGGCTACGTCTACGGCCGCTTCGGCAACCCCACCCTCACCATGTTCGAGGACCGCCTCGCGCTGATCGAGGGCGCGGATGCCTGCCAGGCGACCGCCACCGGCATGGCCGCGGTCTTCGCGTCCCTGATGAGCCAGCTTCGCGCGGGCGACCACGTCGTGGCGTCGCGCGTCCTGTTCGGCGCCTGCTACGTGGTGATCGACCAGCTGCTGCCCCGCTACGGCATCGAGACCGACCTCGTCGACGGCACCGATCTCGACGCCTGGGAGCGCGCGCTCCGGCCGGAGACCCGCTGCATCTTCCTCGAAAGCCCCGGCAACCCGACCATGCCGGTGGTCGACATCGCCGCGGTCTCCGCCCTCGCCCACGGCGTCGGCGCCCGTGTCGTCGTGGACAACGTGCTCGGCATGCCGACCGTTCAGCGCCCCCTCGCCCTCGGCGCCGACATCGTCGTCTATTCCACCACCAAGCACATCGACGGCCAGGGCCGCTGTCTGGGCGGCGCCATCCTGGGCGACGACGCGTACTTCGCAGACGAGCTCGTGCCCTTCATCCGCACCACGGGGCCGGTCATGAGCCCCTTCAACGCCTGGGTCATGCTCAAGGGCCTGGAGACCCTGGAGCTGCGCACGGCCCGCATGTGCGAGACTGCGGAGCGGCTCGCGGCCTTTCTCGAAGGCCACCCGGCCGTGGATGCCGTGCACTATCCGGGCCTCGCGAGCCACCCCCAGCACGCGCTCGCGGCGCGGCAGATGAGCCGGGGCGGCAGCGTGATCGCGTTCGACCTCGCGGGCGGGTGGGACGCCGCCTTCCGCTTTCTCGACGCGCTGGAGCTGATCGACATTTCCAACAACCTGGGCGATTCCAAAAGCCTCGCCACCCAGCCCGCCAGCACCACGCATCAGAAGATCGGCGCCGACGCCCGCGCCCTGCTCGGCATCGGCGACGGACTCGTGCGCTTCTCGGTCGGGCTCGAAGCGGAGGCGGACCTGCGCGCCGATCTGGAGCACGCGCTTGCCGCGGCGGGAGGCTGAGTCGCCCGCGCGGCCGATCTTCTGTGGCGCAGCGCGCGGTGCGGGTTTAGGCTGCGGCCGGTAACGATAGCGAGTCCGATCCGCAGCAACGCCCATGAGCCTGCTCGAAGTTCGCGAACTGTCCCGGCATTTCGGCGGCCTCGCCGCCGTCAACAACCTCACCTTCACCGTGGACGAGGGCGAGATTCACGGGCTGATCGGCCCGAACGGCGCCGGCAAGACCACGACCTTCAACGTCATCAGCGGCTACTACAAGCCGACCGCAGGCGACATCGTGTTCGGCGGCCGCAAGATATCCGGGCTGCGCCCGAGCCGGATCGCGTCGCGAGGCGTGGTCCGCACCTTCCAGGCGACCACGCTCTTCCAGGAGATGACCGTCTTCGAGAACGTGCTGGTCGGCTGCCACATGCGCTCGCGCGTGGGGCCCTTCAGTGCGCTGCTCGGCACCAGCCGGCATGCCGAACGGGAGTCGGAGGCGCGCGCCCAGGAGATTCTCGATTTCATGGGCCTGGGCGAACGCCGCGACGACGAGACCGTCAACCTGCCGCACGGCCATCAGCGGGCCCTCGGCATCGCCGTCGCGCTCGCCGCGGAGCCCAAGCTGATCCTGCTCGACGAGCCCTTCACCGGCATGAACCCCGAAGAGACGCGGCAGATGATGGTGCTGGTCGAGCGCGTGCGCAGCCAGGGCGTCACCATCCTCCTGGTCGAGCATGACATGCAGGCGGTCATGGGGCTGTGCGACCAGATCACGGTGCTGAGCTTCGGCGAGCTTCTGGCGGAAGGCACGCCCGAGCAGATCCGCGCCGATCCGGCCGTGATCGAAGCCTATCTGGGAACCGCCTGAATGCTCTTCGAGATCAAGTCGCTCTCGGTCCACTACAACAAGGTGAGGGCGTTGCGCGCGGTCTCCATGGAGGTCGACGAGGGCGACATCGTGACCCTGATCGGGGCCAACGGCGCCGGCAAGAGCACGACGCTCCGCACGGTCTCGGGCCTCGTGCGCGCGAGCGCAGGCGAAATCTGGTTCGACGGCGCGCGCATCGACACGCTCCCTCCCGACGAGGTGGTGAGGCGCGGCATCGCCCACGTGCCCGAGGGCCGGCATGTCTTCCCCGAGCTGACGGTCTTCGAGAACCTGAACACGGGCGCCTTCCTGCGGCGCGACAAGGACGGGATCAGGCAGGACCTCGAGGCCGTCTACGAGCGCTTCCCGCGGCTCAGGGAGCGGCGCACCCAGTACGGCAAGACCCTCTCCGGCGGCGAGCAGCAGATGCTGGCGATCGGCCGGGCGCTCATGGCCCGGCCCAGGCTGCTGCTGCTCGACGAGCCCTCCCTCGGGCTCTCGCCGGTGATGGTGCAGGAGATCGCCAAGATCGTCGTCGATATCAACGCGCGCGGCGTGCCCGTGGTGCTGGTGGAACAGAATGCGGAACTCGCGCTCAAGCTCGCGCGCTACGCCTACGTGCTGGAGACCGGCCGCGTCGCGCTCGAAGGCGAGGCCGAGCGGATCCGCGACGACCAGCACGTCCGCAAGGTGTATCTCGGCGGCTAGGCCTCGTCGGGCCGGGTGAGCCTGTGGAAACCCGAGAACTCTTCTGGGAGATCACCTCCCTCGGACACACGCTCTTCTTCGTGGTGGCGGGGTTGGCGATGGCGGTGGCTGCGGCCGGCGTCGCCTGGCACGTCTACCGCTACGCCCGCGCACGCCGCAGCCCGGTGCCCGTCCATCCGTGGCGCGGCTTCTGGCGCATGGTGTTCGACGTCTTCTCGCAGCGAACCGTGCACCGGCGCGACCGTGCCGCGGGCCACGCCCACACGCCGGTCATGTACGGCTTCCTCCTGCTGCTGGCCGCCACCAGCATCATCACGATCGAGTACGACATCTCGGAGCCCTTCTTCGGCTTCACCTTCTGGCACGGCGACTTCTATCTCGCCTTCAGCCTGATCGCAGATCTCGCCGGCCTCGGGCTCATCGTCGGCGTCGTCTACATGATGTGGCGGCGCTGGCAGGTCCGCCCGGCGAAGCTGGTCTACCGGCGGGAGTATCGCGGCGAGACCGAGGAGCGGCCGGGTGCGCGCGCCTGGCTGCGCGAGGACGCGCTCTTCCTGTGGGCGCTGCTCCTGATCGGGGTGACCGGTTTCCTGCAGGAGGGCGTGCGTCTCGCCATGGATCAGCCGCCCTGGGGGCCGTGGTCGCCCGTGGGCTGGGTGCTCGCCCAGATCTTCCTCGGCCTCGGCATGGACGAGGCAGGCGCCGCCGCCGTGCGCCGGGCCAACTGGTGGATCCACGGCATCGCCGCCTTGGCCTTCATCGCGGCGATCCCCTGGACCAAGGTCAAACACATCATCGCCGTGCTCGGCTCGCTCTCCACCCGCGACACCCTCGCCCTGCGTCGCCTTCCCAGGCCTGCGCCCGCCCGCGCGGCTGCCGCAGAGGACACAGAGGAGGACGCCGAGCCGGAGGTCGGGTTCGGCAGCATCGCTCAGTTCTCGTGGAAGGACCTGCTCAACCTCGACGCCTGCACCAAGTGCGGACGCTGCCACGAGGCCTGCCCGGCCACCGCCAGCGGCGCCCCGCTCAGCCCGCGCGACCTGATCCTCGACCTGCGCTCCCACGCCGCACGCAGCGCCTTCAAATCGGGAGCGACCGGCGCAGCGCTGATCGGCGACGTGATCGAGGCGGAGACGCTCTGGTCCTGCCGCTCCTGCGGCGCCTGCATGGAGATCTGCCCGGTCGGCATCGAGCACCCGCCGATGATCGTGCAGATGCGGCGCCAGCTGGTCGAGGACGGCGCCATGGAGCCGCAGCTTCGCGACACCCTCGACATGATCGCCAACCGCGGCAACAGCTTCGGCGAGAGCCCGCGCAGCCGCGGCGGCTGGACCGCGGCGCTCGAATTCCCGGTCAAGGATGTCCGCGCCGAGCCGGTCGAGAACCTCTGGTTCGTGGGCGACTACGCCTCCTACGATCCGCGCAACCAGGACGTCTCGCGCACGGTCGCCCGCCTCTTCCGCGCCGCCGGGCTCGACTTCGGTCTGCTCTACGAGAGCGAACGGACCGCCGGCAACGACGTGCGCCGGGTCGGCGAGGAAGGCCTCTTCGAATCGCTCGCCGAGCACAATCTGACGGAAATGGGCGCGGCCAAACAGTTCGACGCGATCGTGACCACCGACCCCCACAGCTACAACACAATCCGCAACGAATATCCCGACTTCGGCGATGTCGCGCCAATCCGCCATTACACGAGCATCCTCGCCGAGCTGCTGGAGAGCGGGCGTCTCACTGTCACGAAGCCCCTCGGCAGGCGGGTGACGCTCCACGACCCCTGCCACCTCGGCCGGCTCAACGGCCACTACGATGAGCCGCGCCGCGTGCTGGAGCTGATCGGCTGCGAGCTGATCGACATGCCGCGCTGCCGCGACAACTCCTTCTGCTGCGGCGCCGGCGGCGGGCGCATCTGGATGCCCGATCCCGTCGGCAAGGAGCGCCCCTCCGAGAACCGGATGCACGAAGCGGCGTCTCTCGGTAATCTCGACACCTTCGTCGTCTGTTGCCCCAAGGACCTGACCATGTTCGAGGACGCCCGCAAGACCAGTGGCCACGAGGGCGATTTCGTCGTCCAGGACCTGGCGGAGCTTGTGGCCGAGGCGATCGACCTGAAGAGCATCGACCTCAAGGAGGTGCCGGCGCTGGTCGATCGCATCACCGAGGCCGCCGCGACCCGTATCGCCGATACCGTGGCGGACCGGCTGGCCGAGCGCCTCGCCGAGACCGTGACCGAGCGCGTCCTGAGCGAGCTTGCCACACGGGCGCCCACGCTCGCCGCAGCGGCTGCGCCGCCGCCACAGCCCGCGCCGGCGGACGAGCCGCAGGAGCAGGCGGAGGCGCCACCGGCCGCAGGGCCGTGGCGCCCGGCACCGGTCAGCGCGTTGACGCTGCCGCCCTACGAGGTGCCGGCGAAGGACGGCCCCCGCGTGCTCGTCGCGGTCAAGCGGGTCGGCGAGCTGAACCCCGACTTCGCCATCGACGAAGCCGGGGGCACGATCGCCGACGAGCACTTCGAGTACGAGTTGAACGAGTGGGACGAGGCGGCGTTGGAGGAAGCGCTGCTGCTGACCGAGAAGCTCGGCGCGGGCGAGGTGGTCGCCGTCACCATCGGCCCGGAGGATGCCGAGGAGACCCTGCGCCGCGCGCTCGCCAAGGGCGCGCATCGAGGCGTCCGGGTGTGGGACGAGAGCCTGCGCGACGCCGACCCGGTGACCCTCGCCCGCGTGCTCGCGGGAGTCGCCGCGCAGGAATCGCCGGACATCGTGCTCACCGGCGCGCAGTCGGCCGATCTCGGCCACGGCGCCACGGGCTCCGCGCTGGCGCGCATCCTGGGACTGCCGCACGCGGCCATCGTTCTCGGCATCGAGTGGGAGGGCACCGACGCGATGACCGTCACCCGCGAGCTCGAAGGCGGCATGCGCCAGCAGTTCGCGCTGCCGGCGCCGGCGCTGCTCACCGTGCAGACCGGCGGCAACACGCCGCGCTACGCCACCATGCGCATGATCAAGCAGGCCAGGAAGAAGCCGATCGCGGTGGTGGACGGCGCGGATGTCGGTCTCGATCAGGCGGGCGCCGTCGTGCGCCGGCTCTACGAGCCGCCCAAGTCCGGGCGCGCAGCGATGATCGAGGGCGATCCGGCTGCCGTCGCCAAGGCCATCGCCGACCTGATTCGCGACAAGCGGGGAGAGGCGTGATGGCCGGTATCCTCGTCGTCGCCGAGCACTTCGACGGCGTCCTGCGCGACGTCACGCTGGAGATGATCGGCATAGCCGCCGAGCTCAAGGACGGCCTCGGCGGCCCGCTCGCCGTCCTCGTCATCGGGCAGGACGTGGACTCGCTCGCCTCTGCGGCCAACCGCGAAGGGGTCGACGAGATCGTCACCGTCGCCCGGGCGGACGCGCATTTCGATCCCGCGCTCTATGAGGAGGCGGTGTGCGCCGTCGCCGAGGCGCGGCAGGTCCGGCTGGTGCTGATCGGCCACACCGCCGCCGGCATGGCCTTCGGCCCGGCGGTCGCCGCGCGGCTCGGCTCGGGCTTCGCGTCGGACGTCTTCGGGCTCTCGGCGGACGGCAGCGAGCCCATCGCGACCCGCGGCGGCTACGGTGGCAAGGTCTCCATGGACCTCGCCTTTCCGGACAGGCCCGTGATCGTGCTGACCCTGCGGAGCGCGACCTTCAAGGCGCCCGAAGCAGCGGGCGGCGCGAGCATCGCCCCCTTCGCGGTCGAGCTCGACGCCCTGCCCGGCGCCGGCCGCCACATCGACTATCTGCCGGCCCCGCCCGCCGACGTGGATATCGGCAAGGCCGAGTTCATCCTCTCGGTCGGGCGCGCCCTCGGCGAAGACACGAACCTGCCCCAGTTCGCGGCGCTGGCGGAGAAGCTCGGCGCCACACTCGGCTGCTCGCGCCCGGTCGCAGATTCGGGCTGGCTGCCCAAGGCCCACCAGGTCGGCCAGTCCGGCACGATCGCGGCCAACTGCTCGCTCTATCTGGCTCTGGGAATCTCCGGCGCGGTCCAGCACCTGGCCGGCATGAAGCACGTGGACACCATCATCGCGGTCAACACCGACCCGGAGGCGCCAATCTTCAACGTCGCCCACCACGGCGCCTGCGTGGACATCTTCGAGCTCGCCGAGGCGCTCGAGCGCGAGTTCAACTGAGGCGCCCTGCCCTCACTCTGGCGACGCAGAGCGCTCCAGCACGCGAATGCGGCTCAGGAGCTGGTCCTTGTCCAGGTAGCAGCCCTGAAGATGCCGCCCCCCGGTCCTGGGGTCGAACGCGGCGCGCCCGTGCAGCACGCGCCGGTTATCGAAGATCAGAAGCTCGCCCGGGCCGAGCCGGTAGCGGCACTCCAGCGCCGGGTCGCGGATCACCGCCCCGAAGGCACGCAGCGCGCGGCACAGCGCGCCGACACGCTCCGGCGGGGCGCTGATCGCGTCCATCACCGCGAAATTGAATCGCACCTCGGCAAGTGCACCGCCCTCGTCCAGGCCGATGGTCGGGGCGCGGAAGCGAATGTCCGACTCGTTGTCCTGGAAACGGAAGTCGATGGGGAAGCGGGTCAACAGCCGGTAGGCCGCAGGCTCCCGCCGGCGCAACTCGTCCGCCGCGCGGAAGCCGTCCACGAGGACCGAGTCGCCGCCCTCGGCGTCGTTCCTCAGGCAATGAAGCAGCTGGTAGTCGGGCGGCCGCTCCCAGTTGGGCAAGTCCGTGTGGCAGGGCAGCCCGAGCGCCGTGTAGGCATTGCTGTTGGGCTCCTGCTTCGAGAGCACATCGAAATGCTCACCGAAATTGGTCGCCCGTGCCGGGCCGATGAGACCCGCGAGGGCGAGAACGCTGAGCGGCTCGCGCGGGGTGCCGCGCAGGACCGCGACACCGAAATCGCGCAGGAGGCGGAGCCAGTCCAGGAGGGCGCCGTCGCTGCTCGTGACCGCGTCATGGTCCGCACCCGGCATGGCCTCCGAGAGTTCGGCGCCCCACGTGGCAGGCGCCGGGCCGCACGGCGCAGCGTCGCCGGCACCGCCGCGATGCCCCCTGAGCCAGTCCGAATTGTAGTCGCTGACATGGCCTTCGGGCCGCCACTGGACCCGGAGCCCGCCCGCGTCGGTGATCGAGACCGACCCGGCGCCGAGGTCCGGCGGCACGGAGAGCGGATCGAGGATTCGTTCCAGGGTGTCCGGGTGCCGGCATTGCGGACAACGGCAGTTGTCCCGCAGCCAGAGATGGTGGAATGTCCCGGCCGCGCCGTCGTCCCAGGTGACGCGAAGGGAGCGCGGCTGCCGCCTTACGCTGCGGAGTCGACCGCCTCCCGCACCAGCTCGTGAAAGTAGAACACGCCGTTCTCGTGGAGCGGGCTGAGCGGCCCCGCCTCGTACACGCCGGCTTCTAGGTTTTCCTGAATGAGTGGCGTGATCCATTGGTCCTCCTTCGAAACCTGGACGCCGTAGTCCAGCGTCGCCTCGAAGTCCTCCATGCTGACCGAGTCCGGCCGCCAGTAGTCGTAGACCAAGCGCGTCTGGCGTGGGCCGACCGGCTCCATCCGCATGAAGGAAAGCCCGTCCGGGTATGAGTTGAACGCAAAATGAGGAAAACGCCAACCAAAAGCGCCGGGGTGGGTCGAGCTCCCCTTCGTCGGAGCCTCATGAAGACTGCCCCCTTCGAAGTTGACGACCCTGTAGCGCTTCCAGTCGAGATCGCGGTTCAATCCGGGGTGCAGCGGAGGGATGTGATAGCCCTCCTGGTAATTGTCGACATAGGTCTTCCAGTTGCAGTCGACAACAAACTCCAGGTGGCGTCCGAACTTGGGGTGCGCCGGCGCGCTCCCTTCCACCGCGTCCTCGATCGGGCCGAGCCACTCGATCAGCGGCGGCGCCTCCGGGTCCAGGCAGACGAAGACCTGGCCGCGCCAGACATCGACCGAGATCGGGAAGAGAGACAGCTCGTCCTTCGGGAAGTCCGGCGCCTCGCCGAAGAGCGGCACGTGATCGAGCACGCCGTCAGAGCGGTAGCGCCAACCGTGATAGGGGCATTCGATGGCGGCGCACTGCCCGCTCGGCTCTGTCAGCAGCTTGGAGGCCCGGTGCCGGCACACGTTGTGGAAGCCGTGAAGCGCTCCGTCCTCGGAGCGGCGCACGAAGAGGGGAAATTCGGCGGGAGCAGCGGTGATGTACTGCCCCGACTCGGCCACCTCGTCCTCACGCCCGATCCAGAGCCAGTGGCGCGAGAAGATGCGTCGCCGTTCGATCCGATAGATGTCGGGATCGGCGTACCATCGCGCCGGCAGCGCCCACACGGTGGCCGCTTCCATCCGCTCCTTGATGCCACCGTCGAGGTCGTTGGCCGATCGTCCCGCAGCCGTCATCGCGCGCCCTCACCCTTCAACCGCAGCGGCCCTCGTCACGCGTCGATTCGACCGAGCGCCCTGCCTTCGGAATCGAAACAAGCGGCGGTCAAGGTGCCGCCGTACCCTGCGCCGCCATCCACCGTCGCGACATAGTCGTCGAGGCTGACGCCGCCCTGCGACGGGTCGAAGCCCCGAATGATCTTCTTGTACTCGGCATAGGGCGGCGTGAGTTGCGCGAGCTGATCGGCGCCCCACCAGAAGGCGTCCCTCTGGGTGTCGATCGGACGCGCCGGATCGAGCCCCGAATTCACGAAGAGCAGCGCCCCATCGTCGGTGAAGGCCGCCTGCCGCACGCTGGCAAGCAACTCCTGATGCCCGGGATAGAGCTCCATCCTCCCGCGCACCTCGCTAAGCCAGCGCGCAATCTCCTGAGACCCGTTCGTGACCCGCTCCTGCGCCTGGGCGGCCCCCCAGCCGTAGGCCGCGAGAGTCTCCCGCACGCCCCGATCCATCATCCAGGCCAACACGTCCGCCGGTCCGACCGAGAGGTGGAGGCGGAACAGCTTCTGCCACATTTCCTCCTGGCTGCCGCGCAGGTAGACCACGTCGCAGACATTCATGTGCGGCACCGCGAGCAACGCGCTGCGGAAGGCCACCATCTCGTCGAGGGTGGCAGCGACCTCGCGGCCGAGCCCGAGAAAATTCCCGAGATAGACGATGCGGTCGCCGGCCTCGAATCGCTCTTCGATCCCGGCGTGCAGCTCGGCAAGCCTCGACGCTTCGCCGTGGATAGCGCCAACGGCCCAGATCCGTCCGCCGCTGCGGATCGTCACGAACCGTTCGTTGGTGGCGCAGCCCACGTGGTTGAGGGGAGGCCCGCTCCTACGCCGCGCGTAGGACGTCCTCGAGCTTGTTCGCGGCCTGCTCGGTATCGGTCTCGTCGACCGCCGCGAACTCCCGCGCCAGGCGATCCAGCGCCGCCTCGTACATCTGGCGCTCGCTGTAGCTCTGGTCCGGCTGTCCGACGTTGCGGTGCAGGTCCCGCACGACCTCCGCGATCGCGACCGGATCGCCGGAGTTCAGCTTCGCCTCGTACTCCTGTGCGCGCCGGCTCCACATGACGCGGCGCTGACGCGCCCGCCCCCGCAGAGTGGTGATCGCGGCATCCATGGTCTCGCGCGAGCTCAGCCGGCGCATGCCGGCCGACTCCACTTTGTGGATCGGGACCATGAGGGTCATCTTGTCCTTCTCGAAGGCCACGACGAACATCTGCAGGGTCTGCTCCCCAACCGGCCGCTCGTCGATCCCGGTGATCCGGCCGACACCGTGGGCCGGATAGACCACGTGATCGCCCACGGCGAATCCATTGACCTCGGTCGGGGACTTCTTCTCTTGTCGCACTTCGGGAACCGCCTCCGATTTGGCCGCGGCTTTCGACCTGGTGGTCCGCTTGGCCCTGGCCCCACCCTTAGCCTTGGTCTCTTTGGCGGCCTTGGCGCTCTTCGCGCGCCCGGCCGCACCCGCCGACTTCGCCGCGTCCGCCTCCTCAGCTTCCGGCTGCTTCGACTCCGGCCGCGACGCAGCGCGCCGCGCGCCGGACGCCGCGCCGGTGGTCTTCTTGCTCGCAGCCCGAGAGCGCGCCGATGCCTTCGATCGCGCTGCTGTGCTCGGAGAGGAGGAAGACCCTTTGCGGGTCTTGGCGGTGGTCTGTGCTTTAGTGGAAGTCTTCGATTTCGACGGCGCCTTGCTGCTCACTTTACCCTGAAGTCCTTGTCCGATTTGGATAAGGCCGCGCTCGAACGGCCCTACGCTGGCGGCGGTTGCTCGGTGCTCCGCCCATTGCGGCCGGGCGCCGATCGCCCCGCCGCAATGGGAGATATCATACCGGAGTCGCGGTGAAATTTCCAGGGTTTGGCCCGCGCGCCTAATCCCCTTCGCCCGGCTTGTCCGAAAAATACTTCTCGAACTTGCCGGATTCGTCCTTGTAGTCGTCCGCGTCGCCGGGCGGGTCGCCCTTGCGCGTGATGTTGGGCCAAATCTCGGCGAACTTAGTGTTGACCTCCAACCACTTCCCCTCGTCGTCGTCGCCGGCGGTATCGGGAATAATCGCTTCGACCGGACACTCCGGCTCGCACACGCCGCAGTCGATGCACTCGTCCGGGTGGATTACCAGCATGTTCTCGCCTTCATAGAAGCAATCCACCGGGCAGACTTCGATGCAGTCCATGTACTTGCACCGAATGCAGGCCTCGGTCACCAGATACGTCATTCGCTTCGTGCTCCGTGCTTCGCTTGTGCGTGCGCTGCGGCCGGCCGCTTACTTGGCAGCCGCTCGCCCTGCTCCCTGTCCGACGCGGGCGAGGACACGTTTACGCGCTTCCCCCCGTTCCCGGTCCGTGATGTGAAGCAAGCCGCCGACGCGGCGGATCAGATTGGCTTCGTATGCGTGAAGCCTGCCGTCAGCATAAACCACCTCCCACAGCATCTCCATCACTGCGAGGCGGTCCGCATGGTCGTAGCGGTCGTTGATGGCCCGCGTGAAGCGGTGCAGGTCGGTGGCCTCGTGGTGAGCGGCCTCAGCCTCTTCGATCAGGGTGCCCGCCTCGGCTTCATTGAGCCCGAAGTGTGCGCCCAGGGACGCGCAAATCGCGTCACGCTCGTCGCCGTCAAAGTCCCCGTCCATGCATGCCGCCTCGACCAGCAGCGCCGCCGCCGCGAGTTTCGGGACGTCGGGTTGGGCCGGCTCGGTGCCGACCGCGCCGGCGCCGCTCAGAAGAGACTTAATTCTGTCGATCACGGGCGCTGCGTATCATAACGGCGGCGACCGACTCAAGGGGTACCCGGATGCGCCGGGCGCCGCAAACCGAGCCCTACTCCTGCTCGATTTCCTCGTAGAGCTTCCGCGCCTCGGGCGCGGGCCCGCGCCGCTCCGCCACTGCCAGGATCCGCACGATTCTCACCATCCTGCCCTGCACGAAGGTGAGCACGTCGCCGGGGCCGACGGTCCGGTGAGCCTTGGTGTTGCGACGGCCGTTGACCCGAATGCGTCCCGCTTCGCAGGCCTTCTGCGCGAGCCCCCGGGTCTTGAAGAAGCGCGCATACCAGAGCCACTTGTCCAGCCGGCTTGCGGCGAGAGCAGGTGCGTCGCGCGTCACGACGAGCGTGCGGCGCCGGTGGCGAGCACGCGGAGCTTCGCGAAGGGAGAATCGGGGTCCACCCCCCTGCCCCTGCGGCGCGTCTTCTCCGGCGGCCGGCCCGGGCGCGTGCCGCTCCGCCCGTAGCGCGGCAGGCCGTCAGTCCCCAGCCCCACCGCGGCGTAGCCGAGGGCGGCGAGAATATCGTCGAACTTGGCGCGCTTGCAGGCGGCCAGCTTGAGCATTCCGGTGTCGACGGCAAAGGGCTCCTTGCGGGCCGCCTTGCGCAGCCGCCCGGCAAGGCGCTCCGCGATGTCGGCACGGACCACCTGGGAGCCAAGGGGAACCAGGCCGAGCGCCGCGTAGCACGCGTCCGGCACGGCCGGGTCGCGGTCCATCGAGACCGCCGAGCCCGGCGTCGGCGGCGGCGTGCCGGCGCTGCTCCAGGCCCACCACAGCAGGCCGGCGCAGCGTGCGCGTGCCGGTTTCAGCATGGCGGGCATGAACACGCTGAGCGCGCCAAGCCGCACGCCGGCCTCGGCGAGGGCGCGCCGGCCTGCATCGTCCAGCGCGGCAATCTGGGGGCTGAGCGAGCGCCGGGGCACGCAGCCGAGCGCCTCGCTCAACGCAAAGGCGATGCCGCGGGCCGAACCCTCCAGCGCCGCCTCGCGCAGCGATACCAGGGCCCCCGCGTCGCGCTCGATGCGGCGATCGAGCCACGACTGAAGGCGCCGGCGCACGCGCTCGCGCTGCGCCGCGCTCAGATGATCCTCGCCGATCAGCGCAATCTGCGGCCGGAGCGGCGCGTCGCCCTGCCCGAGGCGAGCGATGGTGGCGCCTTCCCAGGCGATCTCGCCCCAGCGGGGCGCATCGTCCCGCCCTGCCTCGAGCCCGAGCGCGAACGCATCGTCGCCGTCCGCCACCGCGGCGGCGACTCGCCGCGCCACCTCGCGCTCGACCACGCGGTTGGCGGCCGCGAGAACCTCGCGGCTGCTTTCGATCTCAACATCCGGCCGAAAGCGAAAGCCGTCGAAGGCGCCGGCCCGCTCGCCTTCCACCGTCACCGCGCCGCCCTCGCCGACGAGCGCGAAGAGCGCCTCGTCCGCCCGCCTGCCGAGACGGGGCAGCCGCGCCCGCCGATTGACGAAGAGCTGGGTCAGGCGGGTATGGAGAGCATCGGAGAGCGCGTCCTCGAGTGCGCGCGTGCGCTCCTGCCAGCCCTGCGCGTCGTCCACCCAATCGGCGCGGTGGGACACGTAGGTCCAGGTCCGCACATGGCTGATCCGGGCGGTCAGCGTGTCGACGTCGCCTTCAGTGGCCGCCAGTCGATCGATCGAACGGCCGACCCAGTCCGGCGGCAGGCGCCCGCTCCCGACCAGGGAGAGGTAGATGCGCCGCACGAGGCCGACATGATCCTCCGCCATGGTCTTGCGAAAATCGGGGATCTGACAGGCCTCCCAGAGCAGCGCGATACGATCCGCACCGGTCAGCGTTTCCGCGACCGCGGGATCGCGGGCCAGGACGAGCAGCGTGCGATGGTCGTCCGCGTCGTGGGTGCGCCGGAGGCCGGGCAGCGGCGGCGGTTCGGCCAACGACTCGGCCAGCGCGGGCAGCGACTCGAAGGAGAGCTCGGCGTTGCGCCAATAGGCCCGTGGCACGGCCGGGAAGCGATGATTCTCGACCGCCTGCAGGAGGGTCGGCTCGAAGGGTTCGACGCCCCCTGTCGTGCCGAAGCTGCCGTCCCTGAGGTGTCGCCCGGCGCGGCCCGCAATCTGCGCGACCTCGGCCGAAGTGAGCATCCGCGTCGTGCGGCCGTCGAACTTCTGATAGGCCGAGAACGCGACGTGATCCAGGTCCAGGTTGAGCCCCATGCCGATGGCATCGGTCGCCACCAGACTGTCCACCTCGCCCGCCTGGTAGAGCCCCACCTGCGCGTTGCGCGTGCGCGGGCTCAGCGCTCCCAGCACCACGGCGCATCCGCCCCGGAGCCCCCGGATGCGCTCGGCAAGCGCGTAGACCGATTCGGTCGAGAACGCGATGACCGCATTGCGGGGCTTGAGGCGCGCGAGCTTGCAGTGCCCCTCGTGCGCGAGCGTGGAGAGCCGGGGCCGGCCCGTAAAGCGCGCTTCCGGGACGAGCGTGCGGATCAGCGGGCGCATGGTGTCCGCGCCGAGGAACATGGTCTCAGCCGTGCCGCGCGCGCGCAGGAGCCGGTCGGTGAAGACGTGGCCACGCTCGCGGTCTCCCGCCAGTTGAACCTCGTCCACGCCGACGAACTCGACCTCCCTGTCCAGGGGCATCGATTCGACGGTGCAGACGAAGTAGCGGGGCTCCTCCGGGATTCGCCGTTCTTCGCCCGTCACCAGGGCGACCGTGCCGGCCCCCTTCTCCTCGACCACCCGGTCATAGACCTCGCGTGCGAGAAGGCGGAGCGGGAAGCCCATCATCCCGGTGCGATGGGCCAGCATGCGCTCGACCGCCAGGTGGGTCTTGCCCGTGTTGGTCGGGCCGAGCAGCGCGGTGACGGTGGCGTTCTCGGCGTCGTGCCGAACCATGACAGGAAGTTTGGCGGTCCCGGCCGATTTGGCAACCCCATGAACCTATGCCCCATCAACCTGCGCCACAGTGCTGCCTCTCCCCGATCGCGGCTATCTCAACGCCCGCTATCAGTTAGAATGCTCGCGCATGGCTCGCAGGGCCTATTCGCTGAAGGGGGATTTCATGGCTCATCGCACGAAGATTGCAGTGTCCGCTTTGGCGGCGACGGCCCTCGGTCTCGCCCTTGCGGCATGCCAGCCGCACATGATGGCTGCCTCGGTGCAAGAGGATGCCGCGCCAGATTCCGCCCTTCAGGAGGCTGCCGCGCCGGCCGGAGAACTGACCGTGGCAGAGGTTCAGGATCTTGTTGTGGGCAACACCCTTTTCGTCAGAACCGAAGCGAGCAGGGTGAGCAGGGCCGAGTATTTCTCTCCCGATGGAACCGTTCAGATGAAGGCGAAGCCGGACTTCATGGGCATGGCATTCAGCTTCAAGGGCACATATCATTTCGACGATCAGGAAGGCCTCTGTTTCGATTATCCCACTCTGCCGGTCAGTCCCAAGGAGTATTGCGAACGAGTTGTCCGGCAGGATGACGGCGGATACGGACTCGGCGAGGGAGGTGTCGTCCAGCAAATCCTCGATGGCGACCACCTCGACGAGCTGAATTAGCCTCTTTCGGCCCGCCATTACGGCCGTTTTCGGCCAGCATCGGGGCGTGACTGCCGTCGTAGCCCCGAACAAGCGCACACGGGCTTGAACCGCCTGCGGGTTCGTCACATATAGCGCTCCGAGTCGACGGCGCACGGGCGAATCGGAGGGTTCGATGGCGAACACCAGCGGGGAGAAACACGCGTTCCAGGCCGAGGTCAGCAAGTTGCTCGGCCTCATGGCCAATTCGCTCTATCGCGACAAGGAGATCTTCCTGCGCGAGTTGATCTCGAACGCGTCCGACGCCTGCGACAAGCTGCGCTACTCGGCAATCACCCAGCCCGATCTGCTGGGCGACGATGCCGCGCTCGCCGTGACCATCACGCCGGACAGCGACAAGAGCGTCCTCGTCGTGGCCGACAACGGCATCGGCATGAACCGCCAGGAGCTGATCGACAACCTCGGCACCATCGCGCGCTCCGGCACCGAGGCCTTCGTCAAGCAGATGGCCGAGTCAAAGGCCGGCGACGGTCAGGACGAGCAGAGCGAGCAGGACGGAGAAGACGAGCAGAACGGCGCGACCGCCGGGCTCATCGGCCAGTTCGGCGTCGGCTTCTACTCGTCCTTCATGGTGGCGAAGCGCGTCGACGTCGTGACCCGCAGGGCGGACGAGGCCGAGGGCTGGCGCTGGCGCTCGGACGGAAGCGGGTCGTTCTCCATCGCGCCGGAGGCCGACGCCGCCCGCGGCACCAGGATCGAGCTCCACCTGCGCAAGGGAGACCGGGAGTTCCTGGAGCCGCTCCGCATCCGCACCGTCGTCAAAGCCTACTCCGATCATGTCGGCCTGCCCATCTGGCTCGAAAACGAGAGCGGCCAGAAGGAAATGGTCAACGAGGGCTCGGCGCTCTGGAGCCGGCCCAGGAGCGAGATCGACGAGGACCAGTACCGCGAGTTCTACCACCACATCGCCCACATGCCGGGCGACCCCTGGCACACCATCCACCTGCACGCCGAAGGGCGGATCGAGTATACGGCGCTGCTCTTCGTGCCGGACACCAAGCCCTTCGATCTCTTCGACCCGATCCGCAAGCACCGGGTCCGGCTCTACGTCAGGCGGGTCTTCATCACCGACGAGTGCGAGGGGCTGATCCCGCCCTACCTCCGCTTTATGCGGGGCGTGGTGGATTCCAGCGACCTCGCGCTAAACGTCAGCCGCGAGACGCTGCAGAACGATCCGATCCTGGCGAAGATCAGGACCGGCCTGGTCAAGCGCGTATTCTCCGAGCTCGAGAAGCGCGCCAAGAAGACCCCTGATGACTACGCCTCGTTCTGGGAGAGTTTCGGCGCGGTCCTGAAGGAGGGGCTCTACGAGGATGCGGAGCAGAAGGATCGGCTGCTTCCCCTCATCCGCTTCCACTCCACGGGCGGCGGCGAGCGCTGGCTCTCGCTCGACGACTACGTGGACGCGATGCCCCAGCAGCAGGAAGCCATCTACTACATGAGCGGGGAGGATCCCGACGCGCTGCGCCGCAGCCCCCAGATCGAAGGCTTCCGCGCCCGCGGCATCGACGTGCTGCTCATGGTTGACCCGGTCGATCAGTTCTGGCTGCCCGTGGTTGGCTCGTACAAGGAGAAGCCCTTCCGCTCGGTCACCCAGGGCGGGGCGGACCTGGAACAGTTCGCGGTGAGCGAAGAGGCCAAGCCGGATGAGGCCGACGCCACACCGCCCGGCGAGATGGACAAGCTGATCGCGCTCGTGAAGCTGACGCTGGCCGATGCCGTGAAGGACGTGCGGACCTCCGAACGCCTGACCGACAGCCCGGTCTGCCTCGTCGCCGACGAGGGCGACCTCGACATGCATCTGGAGCGGCTGCTGCGCCAGCACAAGCACGAGCTGCCGGAGCAGAAGCGGGTGCTGGAGATCAACCCGTCACATGACCTGACCCGCGCGCTGGCGCGGATGGTCGGGCAGAAGGGGGCGAGCGAGGCGCTCGAGGACGCCGCGCACCTCCTGATGGATCAGGCGCTCATCCTCGAGGGCGAGCCGCTGCCCGACCCCTCGGCCTTCTCCAGGCGCCTGTCCGGTCTGGTGTCGCGCGCGCTCACGGAGTGAACGTCGCACGTGCTTGAGGTGTGAGAAGCGCGCGCTTGGACTGCCCGGCCCGGCCCTGCGCCCGATGATCGGGCGCACCCGTCAGCTCTCGTCGAGCCAGACGATATCCGCTCCGAGGATGCGGCCCTTGCCGCGATCCGCCTGGACCAGGACGGCGCAGCCGTCGCCCTTGCCCTGGGCGGCGCTCGCCAGCTCATCCGGTCCGAGATTGAGGGTCATGGCGTTGCCGGCCCATCTGCCGATGGAGCGGAAATCGCGCACCACGTTGTAGTTGACCAGCGTCCTGCCCCGGTTCTCGCCGGCATCGACCGTGGTCGTGTGCTCGCGATCGATGGAGATCAGCCAGATGGTGGCGGCCCCGTGGTAGCCGCTGGACTCGCCGATCTTGACCGTGACCATGCCGGAACTGCTCGTCGAGAGCGCCACCGGCACCCGCTTCGATTTCGCTGCCTTCGAAACCGAGATCGCCTTCTTCACGGCCCCCCTGTTGGACCCCACCACGTGGCGCCTGCCGTCGATCACGAGCTGCGGCGTGTAGATGTAGGCGATGCCGAGCGCGCGCCCGTAGTCCCGCTGCCGCGTCGTCGTCTCTTCCGTCGCGAAGCGGTCTTCCCAGCCGATGTAGTTCCAGTAGTCGACGTGGAACGAGAGCGCGACCACGTCGTCCCGCGTCGCCGCCAGTTCCCCGAGATAGGCATCGGCCGAGGGGCACGACGAGCACCCCTGGGAGGTGAAGAGCTCCAGGACCACCTTCGAGTCGTCCGCGCGCGCCGACAGCGGCAGGAAGGCAAGCGCCGCTGCGATGAGTAGAGCGCTGAATTTCATCATCTTGGTCATGGCGCGATCCTAGCACGCGCGCCCCTGACGAAATCGCAAGCCCAATCACGTTTGGGTGAAGGATGCGCCGCGTCTCTCAGCCCGCGCGCTCCTCCGGCTCCGGCGGATAGAGCCATGCCTTCGGGCGCCCCGCCGACTCGCCGGCGGTCTCCGCCTCCAGCCCCGGCGCGCGCTGCTTGGTGAGCTTCATCGTGATGTGATCGCCCGAGGTCGTGCGCCCGTAGCGCGCCGGATTGTCGGCGCTCACGCAGCTCGGCAGGCACTCGATCTCGGCGTCGTAGTTGGGCTGGTGGAAGAAGATCAGCGACAACCGGTCGAGATGCGCCCTGTCGCGGGGCGGATTGGCGATGCGGTGCATGGTCGAGCGCCAGCGGTCGTTGGTCCACTCGGCCATCAGGTCGCCGAGATTGACCGAGAAGCTGTCCGGGAACCAGGGCACGTCCTCCCACGCGCCTGATTCCGTCTGAATCTGCAGCCCGCCCACGGCGGTGTCGCAGTGCACCAGCGTCAGGCTGCCGTAGTCGGTATGGGCGCCCCCGCGAAGCTGCTCGGGCAGCGGCGCATCCGGCTGCGGCGGATAATAGATGGCGCTGAAGTTGGTGATGTGCTCGTCGATCTTGGCCTGAAAGAAGTCCTCGGGCATGTCGAGCGCCACGGCGAAGATCCGCATGATGTCGGCCGACAGCCGCGACATCTCGCGGTAGTAGGCCTCCCACACCCTGGGCATGTTCGCCGGCTTGTCCGGCCAGATGTTCGGGGCGAAATAGCGCGCGCCGGCGGGCCCGTAGTGATACTCGTCGTAGGCCGAGTCCACCGGCCCCATGCTGTAGGCCTCCTTGAGGTCCGGCGGGCGCTCCTCGTCGAGGCTGTAAGCCAGGCTCTCCGTCCCCGGCGGCGTGTAGCCGCGATAGCGGTCGGCCGGCATCTTGTGCTTCATCTTTTCCCAGTGGGGCCGCGCGAAGAAGCCGCGCGAGACGCCGTGCATCTCGTTGATCAGCGACTTCGGCACCCCGTGGCCCGCAACCACCAGCCATCCGAACTCGCGGCAGGCGTCGTCGAGCGCCTCGGCCGTCCGCACCTTGTCGGCCCTGGAGCCGTGGAGGAAGGGTTCGATATCGATCAGCGGGATCATGGTCTGTCGCCCGTCGTCGCGCTTCGGGAGCGGTTTCTACCCCGGGGCCGGACCCCACGCACCTGCTTCGCTCCGCGCCCCGCTCCGGCCGGCTCAGTTGCACGTGCCGAGTATCTCGCGGGCCTCTGCCGGCGTCGCCGGCTCCGCCCCCAACATGCGGACCAGCGACACCGCCTGCTCCACCAGCGCTGCGTTGGAGGGCGCGAGCGTGCCCCGCCCAAGGTAGAGATTGTCTTCGAGCCCGGTGCGGACATGGCCGCCGCTCAGCACCGAGAGCCCGGCGATGGGAAGCTGGTCGCGCGAGATACCGAAGGCGGCCCAGTGCGCTCCCTCCGGCAGCAGGCTCTTCATGTAGGAGAGCGCTTCCGGCGTCGCCGGCGCGCCCCACTCGATGCCCAGGCAGAGCTGGAAGAACCCGGGCTCAGGCACATGGCCCTTCTCGATCAGGTTCGCCGCCAGCCGCACGCCGCCCACGTCGAAGACCTCCAGCTCCGGCACGACCCCCCACTCCCGCATGGAATCGGCCATGTAGCGAAGCTGCGGCGGCGAGTTGATCATGACGCTGTCGTCGCGCACGCCGCCCGAGTTCATGGTCGCGACGTCGAGGCTGCAAATCTCGGGCCTGAGCTCGCCCACATGGGCGATCCGCCGCGACGGCGCCGTGAAGGTCGTGCCCGGCCCGTAATCGAAGGGGTCCTCCACGCCGGGGCTGAGACGCGCGCCGTAGCCCGTGGTGAGGTTCAGCACGACGTCGGTCTCGCTCTGGCGGATGCGGCCGGCGGTCTCGCGGTAATGGTCGAGCTCCATGCTGGCCTTGCCGCTCTCGGGATCGCGCACGTGGACGTGCACGATGGCGGCACCCGCCTTGGCCGCATCGAGCGCGGATTGCGCGATTTCGTCCGGGGTCACGGGCACCGCCGGATTCCTGGCCACCGTGTCCGCCGAGCCCGTCACCGCACAGGTAATGATCACCTTGCGCGCCATGTCTCCCCTCTCCCGAATCGCCCCGCCGGAGCAGATGCCCCTCGGGCGATGATGGCACGAATGCCCCCTCCCCGCGACCGCGCCCCGGCCCGCGCGAAGCCGGCGCACACAAAAATTATGGCGGGATTCGCCGGGATTGAACGGGACAAGTGGGATGTCCTGTCCGCGCGCAACGCCGTGCAGGCAACGTCAAGGGGCCCGCTCGATAAAGTCGATCAGACTCTCATCGATGCCATTTGCGGCAGCGTTCGTGGTGGAACGCGTCCTTGCGGAATGCGCTCACCAAAATGCCGACGTCAGGGCTCTGCATCCATGATGTCCTGAAGCGCCGCGTTGTCCGTCAGGTCCACACCCGGCTGCACGCCCTTTCCACGGAATGTCGGGACCCCCGATGCGTCGGTCGCGGCGTCAGCAGGCCTGCTCAAGTATTCGCGAAGGGCCTGCTCGAAGATCTCCTTCAGGGCCCTGTGCTCGTCCGCGGCGCGAGCCTTGACGGCCTTCAGCAGCGCGTCGTCGAGATCGATGGTCGTCCTCATGGGCGAATGTGTATCGCTGAACCTGCTCTCACACAATTTCGCTTGGGATTCGGAGGCGAAGCACGGCCACCAACGCCACTTCACCTGTCGAACCGAGACACAAACCGGCTCGTCGCCTGCCCGGTTGCCCGGGGCGGGCACGCCACATAGTCTAAACGGCTCCAGGGACAGCCGCTCCGCGCAATCGGCGCATGGCGGGCGGGAGACGGCAGGCGGACATGACCGAGGCGCAGCCGGCAAGCACCGAGACGGGCAATCGAGAGGCAGCCCTCGCCGCCCTCTACGACGATGTCCACAGCGGCCACATGTTCCCCTTCTGGGCGACCATCACCGATGTCGCGCACGACGAGATCAAGCAGCTCATGGGGAGCCGCGGCGCCATCCCCTATCTCTGGCGCTACGAGAGCGAGATCGGGCCCCTGCTCCGCCGCTCGGCCGAGCTGGTCTCGATGGCGGATTCCGAGCGCCGCTCGCTGATCCTGGTCAACCCCGGCCTCGCGCCCACCCGCGCGACCGTCTCCACCATGTACTCCGCCTACCGGCTCAACGACCCCAACGAGGTGATGCCGCCCCACCGGCACTCCCCCAACGCCATCCGCCTCGGGCTCACGGGCTCGATGAACTTCACCGGCGTCGAGGGCGAGGACATCGTCTTCGGCCCCGGCGACATGGTGCTGACGCCGCAGGACACCTGGCACAACCACGGCAACAAGGGCGACGAGCCTGCCGTGAACCTCTCCGTGCTCGACCTGCCGCTGGTCGAGGTGCTCAACGCGATCTACTTCGAGCACGACTACAAGGAGGAGCGCGACGGTCGCCACTTCGTGGCCAGGGAGCAGTCCGCCCGCTTCAGCGCCGACTATTCGGCGGAGGTCTACGGCTCCGGCGGCCTGATGCCCTGCTTTGTGCCCCACGGGCGCGGCAGCGGCACCGGCTCGCCGATGTACGTCTACCGCTGGGAGCCCATGCGCGAGATGCTGGAGGCGCACCGCGACCGCGACGGCGACCCCCACGAGGCCCTGATGGTGGAATACGTCGACCCCACCCGCGGCGGCCCGGTATTCAGGACCATGACCTTCTACGCGCAGATGCTCCGGCCCGGCGAGAAGACGCAGCCGCTCCGGCAGACCGCGAGCCTGCTGGTCTCGCCGCTCGAAGGGCGCGGCCACAGCATCGTGGGCGAGACCCGCTTCGACTGGCGGCCCTTCGACACGCTCGCGGTGCCGGGTGGCCAGTGGTGCCGCCACGTCAACGATTCGGAGACCGCGCCCGCCATCCTCTTCGTGGCGAGCGACAAGCCGGCGCTCCACGCGCTCGGTCACTTCAAAAAATGGGGCCGCGACGATAGCGGCGATACCCTCCGCCTCGCCTGAGGCGGGCACGCCAGCAGCGGCATATCTCAGAGGGAGAACCACGAACATGACCACGGCAGCGGTAGTTGGCCTCGGCACCATGGGGCCCGGCATGGCGGCAACGCTCGCGCGCGGCGGGCTCACGGTGCGCGCTTTCGACACGGAGGCGGCGCAGCTCGAGAAGGCGCCCGGCACCGCCGCCATCGCGTTCGGCGTGCTGGAAAAACTCGGGATGCCCGATCGCGGCGGGGCCGAGCTGATCAGCTACCACGACACGCTGGCCGATGCCGTGGCGGGCTGCGATATCGTCCTGGAGAGCGTGCCCGAGAAGGTCGACATCAAGCGCGCCGTGTTCGCGGACCTCGACGAGCTGGTCTCGAAGGAGTGCATCCTCGCCTCCAACACCTCGGGCATCCCGGTGACCACGCTGCAGGAGGGCAACTCGGCGCCGGGCCGCGTCGTCGGCATGCACTGGTCGAACCCGCCCTTCATCATCCCGGTCATCGAGGTCATCGCCGGCGCCGAGACCACGCAGGCGACCTGCGACCGGATGGTCCAGGCGATCAAGGACCTCAACCTGCTGCCCGTGGTGGTGAAGAAGGACGTCCCCGGCTTCGTCGAGAACCGCATCCTCTACGCGATCATGCGCGAGGCCTGCGATCTGGTGGAGCAGGGCGTGATCGAGCCCGAGGGCCTGGACACCTGCGTCTCTTGGGGCATCGGCTACAAGCTCGCGGTCGTGGGCCCGATGTCGCTGCTCGACATGGCCGGCCTCGACATCTACCAGGCGGTCGGCAGCTACCTGAACGCCGATCTCTGCAACCGCGACAGCGTGAGCAGCTACATCACGGAGCGGACGGAGAAGGGCGATCTCGGCATGAAGACCGGGACCGGCATCTTCTCCTACACCCCCGACGACGTCAAAGCCCTGCAGGGCAAGCGGGCCAGCCAGCTCGTCGCCGTCCGCCGCGCGCTGGAGGGCCGCTCCTAGCAGGCGGCGCAGCACCAGCATGGCCGACGCGCACCGCACCCGCCGGCTCGCCCATATCGACTGCCCGGGCGGCGGGCAGGTCTGGGTCGACGGCACCACGCTCTACATCGGCCACATGCGCTGGCCGTCGGGCACCACCATCGTCGACGTGGCCGACCCTGCGAACCCGCGCACGCTCGCGCGCATCGAGCTGCCGGAGGGCTGGCACTCGCACAAGGTCCGCACCGCGAACGGCGTCATGCTGGTCAATCACGAGCGCCTGGGCGGCGGCGGCAACGACGCCAACGGCTTCGGCGGCGGGCTCGGCATCTACGACGTTTCGAACCCCGCCAAGCCGAACCTCGTCACCAAGTGGCGCACCGCCGGCAAGGGCGTGCACCGCTTCACCTTCGACGGCCGCTACGCCTACATCTCGCCGACGGCCGAGGGCTATGTCGGCAACATCGTGATGATCCTCGATCTCGCCGATCCGGCGCAGCCGCAGGAGGTCGGCCGCTGGTGGATCCCCGGCCAGTGGCAGGCGGGCGGCGAGGAGTATCCCTGGGAGAACTGGGTGGCGCCCCGCTGCCATCACCCGCTCCGCCTCGGCGACCGGCTCTACGTCAGCTACTGGCACCACGGCCTCTTCATCCTCGACATCGAGGACATGGCCCGGCCGAAGCACGTCGCCGGCGTCAACACCAGCCCGGCCTTCCCGCACCCGACCCACACCTGCCTGCCCTTCCCCTACAAGCTCAAGGGCCGGCACATCATGGTGGTGGCGGACGAGGACGTGGCGAAGTTGTGGCCGTCGCCGCCGGCCTTCGCCTGGGTCTACGACATCACCGACGAGCGCTGCCCCATCCCCATCAGCACCATCCACGTGGACGGAGTCGATCAGGACGGCAGCCCCCAGCCCGACATGACCGGCTGCCACCAGCCCTCGGACCGGTTCACCGGCAACGTCGTGCCCTTCGCCTGGTTCGCCCAGGGTCTCCGCCTGGTCGACGTGTCGGACCCCTTCGCGCCCTGCGAGGTCGCGCGCTACGTCCCCGACCCGCCCGAGGGATGCGAGCGCGCCTCCTCCAACGACGTCACCGTCGACGACCGCAGCCTCATCTACCTGATCGACCGCCAGCGCGGCGTCGACATCATCGAAACCGACGCTCTCTGAACCGCCATGCCCCAGCTTCGCCCCGAAGAGCGCACGTTCTTCCACGAAAACGGCTATCTGATGGTCGAGGACGCGGTGAATGCCGCCCTGCTCTCACGGCTGAAGCAGGATTTCGCCGCGTGGGTGGAGGAGAGCCGGTCTCACGATGCGGCCTGGGGCGACACCCTGGACGGCCGGCCCCGCTTCGACCTCGAGACGGGCCACAGCAGCGAGAAGCCGAGCCTTCGCCGGGTCAACGCCCCGGTGGAGGTCTCGGAGGCCTATCTCGCGGCCTCGCTGGAAAGCCGCATGGTCGACTGCGTCGCCGATCTCATCGGGCCCAACGTGAAGCTGCACCACACCAAGATCAACTCCAAGCTCCCGGGCGCGCATACCGAGGTCAAGTGGCACCAGGACTTCGCCTTCACGCCGCACAGCAACGACGACGTGGTCACGGCGCTGCTCATGGTGGACGAGGTCACCGAGGAGAACGGCCCGCTTCAGGTCGTTGCCGGCACGCACCGCGGGCCCATCCACAGCCACTGGCACGAGGGCGTGTTCACCGGCGCAGTCGCGGACGACGTGGCCGCCACGAGCGTGCCGTCCGCCGAGACCTGCATCGGCCCGGCGGGCTCCGTCTGCCTGATGCACACGCGCCTGCTGCACGGCTCCGCCCCCAACCGCTCCGAGCGGCCGCGCACGCTGCACATCTCGGTCTACAGCGCCGACGATGCGCTCGCCATGTCGCCCAACCCGGTCCCGAACCGCTACGAGGGCCGGCTGGTTCGCGGTGAGCGCACCGGGCGCGTGCGCTCGATGGACTACGAGCTCGAATTGCCGCAGCTGCCGACCGGGGCCTCGTTCTTCGACCAGCAGGCCCGCCACGGAGAAGCCGGCGCCGCGAACTCGTGAGCCGATGCGCCGCCTCGCGTCCCGGCTAAATCCCCGCCGTCCCGGCCATCATTACTGAGCCACGTGCGAGTCCCACGCGCCCTTGTAGACGATGGGCAGCAGCGACAGGTCCGTGACGCCGGAGTCCTGATGCACACGAACCACGCTCCGGCCGATGCCGCAGTCCCCGAAGTCATCGCAGGACAGCGTGCCGAGGATACCCTGGAAGTCTGTCGTTCCAGCGAGCGCATCGCGCAGTGCCGCGCGGTCGATGGTGAGCCTCTCCCCGTCGGCGACCGCAACCTGCTCGATCGCCGAGAGCAGCAGCGTCGTCGCGTCATAGCCGTGCGCCCAGTATGAGGACGTTGGCGGCCCGCCGAAGGCGGCCTCGAATGCGGCGAGTACGTCGGCGGCGCTCTTGCCCGTCGCCTGGTTCGTGTTTCCGCTGTCTCCGGGATCGGGCGCCGTGAAGTAGAGGCCTTCGCTCTCGGGCAGCGCGAGAAGGTCCGTCGTCAACGTGGCGGCGCCGCCGATCATGGTCACGCCGTCCATGGCGTCGCTCTCGGCCGCCTGCTGAATGAGCGCCATCGCCTCCGCCTGGAAGAGAGGGATGAACACGCCGTCGGGCGCTGCGGCGGCGAGCTTGGCCAGAACGGCGGCCATGTCGGTCTGGCCCTTCTCCACCCGGGCGATGACCGGCACGTCGCCGCCATGCGCACGGACTTCGACCGCAAAGGCATTCGCGATGGCACTGGTGTAGGCGTCGCCGTCGTGAACCGTCCCCATCGTGCGCAGCCCGAGCTCGTCGAAGCTGAAGTGCGCGACGACGCTCGCCTCGATCAGGTCG
The DNA here is from genome assembly GCA_965207055.1 of Alphaproteobacteria bacterium. Taxonomy (GTDB): domain Bacteria; phylum Pseudomonadota; class Alphaproteobacteria; order UBA828; family UBA828; genus WTGU01. The sequence goes on from CBDBLP010000004.1 coordinate 51,893, forward strand.
TTGTCCGTCACGCGGTAGTAGCCCGCGTGGTAGTCGGGGCCGGCATTGCCGGCGAGATCGGAGGTGAGGCGGGGCGAGGTATTGGCCGGCGAGATCATGGAGAGCCCGGCCGCGCTGAGGATCGGCGATGCCTCCACCGCCGCGCCGGAGCAGAGCGTCCCGATGACGCCGACCACCCGCGCATCGGCAGCGACGATCTCGGCCGCCGCGCGCCCGCCCTCGCCCGAGCACGTCTCGTCGAAGGTCTGAATGGAAACCGGGTGCCCGTGAATGGGCCCGAAATCCTCGATCGCCAGGTTGATGGCGGTTCCGATGAGAGGCGACACGGAGGTCACCACCGTCTCGGAAAGGAGCGCGCGGATTTCGATAGGCTCGTCGCGTTCGATCTCAACCTCGCCCAGCGGTCCCGCTGCGAAAGCGCTGCTGCACATGAGGATCGCCGACACCGCGGCGGCAAGCACCGATGCTCGTCCAATGAGAGGCAAATTTCGCATGGCCAGTTCCTTCCCTGCTTGTCGGTCGTGGTCGTCCGGTGACAAGGTCGCGTCAGTTCTCTGGAACGGGTCTCGCAGCACTATGAACCAAATGCGGGACCGTGGCATGGAGTCGCTCGTACCCGCCGCGAGGCGGCTGCGACGGGAGGCGGGCGTGGGCGCGGCGGCGCGGGCTTGCTATCGTCACGGCCGGCTGCGGGCGGACGAGTCGGCGGCAGCTCTCTCGGGAAGGAATCGTCAGTGAGCGACCCGCGCACCATCACCGATCATTACACCAGCGGCGACCTGCTGGCGCGGCTCGAGGCGAGGCTTCGGGAGGACGGGGTCGATCCGTCGCGACCGACCGTCGAGTCGCTGGCGCCTTACGACCACTTCCACGGCCGCGGCCTGGAAGCGACCGAGGACATGGCCGCGCTGCTCCAGATCGCCGAGACCGACCACATTCTGGATGTCGGCAGCGGCCTCGGCGGGCCCGCGCGCTACCTCGCCCGGCGCTTCGACTGCCGTGTCAGCGGGATCGATCTGACGCCCGAGTTCTGCGACGTCGCGCGCCACCTGACCGCGTTGCTGGGCCTCGAGGACCGGGTCTCCACCGGGCAGGGCGACGCCCTGGCGATGCCCTATGACGACGCCTCGTTCGACGGCGCCTACTCGATGAACGTCTCAATGAACATCGCCGACAAGCGCGCACTCTACCGGGAAATCCGCCGCGTGCTGAAGCCCGACGCCTGGCTGGTGCTGTCGGAGGCTGCGCAGGGGCCGGGCGGAGCGCCGGACTACCCGACGCCGTGGGCGCGGACCGCCGCGTCGAGCTTTCTCGCGACCGAGGCCGAGACCCGCGCGAGCCTCGAAGCCTGCAGGTTCGCTATCGAGAGCCTGCGCGATACCACCGAGGCCTCGCTCGCCTATGGCGCCCGCTCGCGCGCACTGGTGGAGGCCGGCGGCAAGCCGCTGCACCGCGCGGTCTCGCTGATCCACGGCCCGCTCGCCGAGCAGGCCGCGGCGAACTCCGCGCAGGCGCTGAAGGAACGCCGCGCGGTACCGATCGAGCTTCTCTGCCGCGCGCTGCCGCAGTAGAGCGAGTCCGGCGCGCACGCTTGGCTGTGCCGCCTCTCAGCTCCCGCTGTCGTGATAAGCCCGCGCGATATCCGCGCGGCGGCAGATCCAGACGTCATCGTGGCGCAGCACGTGCTCCAGAAAGCGCCGCAGCGCCGCGAGGCGCGCCGGCCTCCCGATCACGCGGCAGTGCAGACCCACGGAAAGCATCGCCGGCTGCCCGTTGACGCCCTCCCGGTAAAGCTCGTCGAAGGCCGCGCAGAGGTATTCGGCAAACGCGATCGGCGAGGCGAAGCCGTTCGGCGTGCTGAATTTCATGTCGTTGCTGTCGAGCGCGTAGGGAATGACGAGGTGGCGCCCGCCCCCCTCCAGCTCGAGCCAGTAGGGAATGTCGTCGTCGTAGGCATCCGAATCGTAGAGCAGGCCGCCGCACTCGATCGCGAGCCGGCGTGAGTTCTCGCTCATCCGGCCGCAGTAGAAGCCGACCGGCGCCTCTCCCGTCTGTTCGCGGATCGTCTCTTTCGCCATCAGGATGTGCTCGCGCTCGACGTCTTCGGGCACGTTGGCATAGTCGAACCAGCGCCAATTGTGGCTCGCGACCTCGAAGCCCTGTTGCGCGCAGTAGCGGCCGACCTCCGGGTTCAGCGCGAGCGCCTGGCCCACCCCGAAAATGGTCGCCGTCACGTCCAGCTCCTCGAAGAGGCGCAGAATGCGCCAGACCCCGGCCCGCGCGCCGTAGTCGTAAAGGCTCTCGGTATTGTGGTCCCGCTGGCCGACGCGCGCCTCGATGCCGCAGATCTCGTGGATATAGCTCTCCGAGGTGGCATCGTCGTTCTGGATCGATCGCTCGGCGCCCTCCTCGTAGTTGAGGACGAGGCTCAGCGCGAGCGGGCTCCGGTCCCGCCAGGGCGGGCGCGGGCGCGAGCGGCCGTACCCGACGAAGTCGCGATCGTTCATGCCGGTCATGTCTGAGAACTCCTTGCCGAACCCGCTTCGGACACCTCATGCCAGGTCGTGGGCTTGAAGAAGGTACGATCGAAGCCGCCCCCATTCCAGGTGGTCATCTTTCGCACGTGGACCAGAAAGGGTTCTCTGGGAAACCCGAACGTGGTCTCGGCATAGGCCACCCCCGGCGCCCCCAGATAGCGCTCCGCCATCTTGCGGGCCGGCGTGATCCAGTCGAAATCCTCCGGCAAGAACTCCGCCTCGCCCAGGGCGCTTACCCTCATGTAGGGCAGGCCGGGATTGTCGACGAGCACGCCGCAGCGCGCATCGCGGTGCAGGTTCTGGACCATGCTGGTGCGCGCCTTGCTGATCACCAGGAAGGCGCGCTCCTGCGCCCGCCATTCGAACCAGACCGGGCTCACCACCGGCCAGCCGTCGGCCATGGTCGTGGCGACCTTCGCGAAGAGAGCCCCCGACGTGAGGAAGTCGTCGCGCTCCTCGACGGTCATCCCTCGCCCGCTGTCAGATGTCATCGCCATGGCGCGCCCCTCCGCTCCCACCGCCCGAATTCGAGCTGCAACGCCCGCTCGTTCGCGGGCGATCAGGATAGGTAGGGCCGCTCGCCATTGCACGCAGCGAGTGGAGGCCACGAGCGCCCGTCGCTGACACGGGCCGCCCCCGCCGGCCTCAGGCGCGCCGTGGCGTCTCATGCCGATTCGGGCTAGGGTCGCGCCCGCTTGGCGGCCGAGGCCGTCGGGTGGGGAGAGGCATCTGACGCGGCGGGACAGCCATGCGATTTGCGGTCGATACCGGGGGAACCTTCACCGACCTTGTCGTCGAGTCCGACGACGGGGGCCTGCGCATGTACAAGGCGCCGACCACGCCGTCGGACCCGGTCGCCGGCGTGCTGGAAACGCTGTCCCGCGCCGCAGACGACCTGGGCGAGAGCCGCGAGGCCCTGCTCGCCCGGGGCGAGATGCTGATCCACGGCACCACCCATGCGATCAACGCCATCGTCACCGGCAACACGGCGCGAGCGGCCTTCCTCACCACCAAGGGCCATCCGGACGTGCTGGTGTTCCGCGAGGGCGGGCGCATCGAGCCCTTCAACTTCACCGTGCCCTACCCCGAGCCCTACGTGCCGCGCTCGCTCACCTACGAGGTGCCCGAGCGGGTGGCCTACGACGGCTCCGTCACCGAGCCGCTGGACGAGGCCGCCGTCGTCGCGATCCTCGAAGAGCTCAAGGGCCGGGACGTCGAGGCGGTCGGCGTCTGCCTGCTCTGGTCGATCGTGAACCCCGCCCACGAGCTTCGCGTCGGCGCGCTGCTGGAACGTCACCTGCCGGGCGTCCCGTACACCCTCTCGCACGTGCTCAACCCCTCCCTCCGCGAGTATCGCCGCGCGTCGTCGACCTGCATCGACGCCTCGCTCAAGCCGCTCATGGGCAGCTACCTCGGCGGCCTGGAGTCGCGCCTGCGCGATGCGGGCTTCGGCGGCCGGGTCCTGGTCGTCACGACCCAGGGCGGCGCCATGGACGCGGCCGACATGGCGACCGCGCCGATCCACTCGATCAACTCGGGCCCTGCGATGGCGCCGATCGCCGGCCGCGCCTACGCCGAGGCCGATACCGGCGTCGACACCGCCATCATCGCCGATACCGGCGGCACCACCTTCGACGTGAGCCTGGTGCGCGGCGGGCGCATCCCGTGGACCCGGGAGACCTGGATCGGCCAGCCCTACCGCGGCCACATGACCGGCTTCCCGGCGGTGGACGTGAAGAGCATCGGCGCGGGCGGCGGCAGCATCGCCTGGGTCGACGAGGGCGGCCTGCTCCATGTCGGGCCGAAGAGCGCAGGCGCCGTGCCCGGCCCGGTCTGCTACGGCGCCGGCGGCACCGAGCCGACCGTGACCGATGCGTCGGTGATCCTCGGCTGGATCGACCCCGCCTACTTCCTGGGCGGCGCCATGGCGCTGGAGACCGATGCGGCCGGGAACGCCATCGAGACCCACGTCGCGAGCAAGCTCGGTCTCTCGCTCCACGAGGCGGCGGCGGCCATCATGAGCGTCGCCACCGAAAACATGGTGCACGCCATCGAGGACATCACGGTCAACCAGGGCATCGACCCGCGCGAGGCCGCCATCGTCGGAGGCGGCGGCGCGGCCGGCCTCAACGCGGTCGCCATCGCGCGCCGCCTCGGCTGCGCGCAGGTGATCCTGCCCGAGGTCGCGGCCGCGCTCAGCGCCCACGGCGCGCTGATCTCGGAGCTCCGGGCCGAGTACAGCGGCACCCTCTATACCTCCACCGGCGGCTTCGACTTCAACGGCGTGAATGCGCTGCTGGAAGGGCTGGAGCAGAAGTGCCGGGCCTTCATCGAGGGGCCGGGCGCGGGCTCGCTGGAGCAGGTCGTGGAGTTTACCGCCGAGGCGCGCTATCCCAGCCAGATCTGGGAGATCGAGGTGCCGCTACGCGCCGACCGGATCGAGGACGAGCAGGCGCTTGCAGCCTTCGTCGAGGACTTCCACAAGACCCACGAGGCGCTCTTCACCTTCGCCGACATCGAATCGACCATCGAGACCGTGGGCTGGCGCGCCAACGTCCGCTGCCGGCTCCGGGACGGCGTCAACCTGAGCGTGGAGAGCGCCGGCAGCGAGCCGGAGATCGCGCACAGCCGCTCGGTCTATTTCCCGGACACGGGCTTCGTCGAGGCGCGCGTCGTGCACTTCGACGGCATGGGCTCGGGCGAGACCGTGGAAGGGCCCGCGATCATCGAATCGTCCTTCACCACCGTTGTGATCGACCCCGGGGCCAGGGCCGAGCGCCGGCCCTCGGGCAGTCTCCTTATAACGCCCTGACCCAGGGAGCCGGGCAATGGCAAGGAACACGCTGACCCTCAACGCAGACGGCACGCTCGACGGCGTGCAGATGGCGATCATCAACAAGCGGATGGAGGCCATCTGCGCCAAGATGGCCAACACGCTGCTGCGCACCGGCCGCTCCGGCGTGCTCAACAGCGCGCGCGACTTCTCCTGCTGCATCGTGACTGCGGAGAACCGGCTGCTCACCGTGAACGAGAGCCTGCCGATTCACGTCCTGCGGGGCGCCGACATGATGTGCGAGTCGATGCAGGAGTTTCACGCCGACCTCAAGCGGGGCGACGCCTACCTCCACAACTCGCCCTATCACGGCTGCTCCCACCCCGCCGACCACACGACGCTCGTGCCGGTGGTGGACGACGAAGGCGTGCACCGCTTCACCATGGTCGCCAAGGCGCATCAGGCCGATTGCGGCAACTCCATCGCCACCACCTATCACGGCAGCGCGCGGGACGTGTACGAGGAAGGCGCGCTGATCTTCCCGGCGGTCCAGATCCAGCGCGACTACGAGGACATCGAGGACATCGTGCGCATGTGCCGGCTCCGCATCCGCGTGCCGGAGCAGTGGTGGGGCGACTATCTCGCGGCACTCGGCGCGGCACGGATCGGCGAGCGCGAGATCATGGGCTTCGGCAACGAGATCGGCTGGGACACTCTCGCCCAGTTCGCCGAGCAGTGGTTCGACTACAGCGAGCAGCTGATGATCGCGGCCGTGCGCAAGATGCCCGGCGGCCGGGCCGAGACCACGTCGATGCACGACCCCTTCCCCAATGCCGAGGAGGGCATCCCGGTCAAGATCGTGGTCGAGGTGGACCCCGAGGAGGCGATGGTCGACATCGACCTGCGCGACAACCCCGACGCCATGCCCTGCGGCCTCAACCTCTCGCAAGCCTGCTGCGAGAGCACGCTCCTCCTCGGCGTCTTCAACAGCATCCCCGATTCGGTGCCGACCAACACCGGCTCCTTCCGCCGCGTGCGCATGCACCTCAAGGAGAACAGCGTCTGCGGCATTCCCAAGCATCCGACCAGCTGCTCGGTGGCGACCACCAATCTCGCCGACCGCGTGGGCAACGGGGTGAGCCGGGCGATCGCAGACCTGGGCGACGGCTACGGCATGGCGAGCACCGCCTCGATCATCCCGCCTTCCCTCGGCGTCATCTCCGGCCATAGCGAGAAGACCAAGGGCGCCTACGTCAACCAGATCTTCCTCGGCTGGGGCGGCGGCGCGGCCAGCGCCCAGGCCGACGCCTGGCTCTCTATCGGCCATCTCGGCAACGCCGGCATGTCCTATCAGGATTCCATCGAGCTCGACGAGATGCGCTTCCCGCTCACCGTGCGCGGCCGCCACTTCATCACCGATTCGGGCGGCCACGGCCGCACGCGGGGCGGCGCCGGGGTCTACTGCGAGTTCGGTCCGACCGAGGGCGATCTCGAGGTCGGCTACGTCAGCGACGGCAACATCACGGCGCCCGAGGGCGCGCGCGGCGGCACCCCGGGCGGGCGCGCCAACCAGTTCCGGCGCGATGCCAACGGCGATCTGCACCGGCTCGACCCCTGCGCCCAGGCGATCATCCCCGAGGGCCACACCATCGTCTCCTACTCCTGCGGCGGCGGCGGCTACGGCGCACCGACCGAGCGGCCGGCTACACAGGTGGCGATCGACGTCCGCGAGCGCTGGGTCTCCCCCGAAGCCGCCCGCGACACCTACCGCGTAGCCCTCGATGACACCGGCGCCCTCGACCAGCCCGCAACGGAGCAACTGCGCAAGGGCTGAGTGCCGGGCGGGCGGAAGGCCACTCTCGCCCCAAGAATTTTGCTTGGAGGCAAAGTGGATTTTGGGTGGTCGCAGAATGGATTCAACATTGCGCCACGGGGCAGTAGTTGACACGATCCCAGGCAGGCAGGGACGGCCCTGCGCGCGAACGAAAACTTCGTTGAGGAGGAGAAGCTCGATGGTCGAACGCAAGGAACAGGAACACCTGCTGCGGCAAGCAGCTCGCGGTCAGCTGCTGCGTGGGGAGATCGACAGACGCCAGTTCATGACCCGCAGCATTGCCGCCGGCCTCGGCCTTGCGGGCGCGAGCGTGGCGGCGAACTACGGCAGCGGATTCGCGTTCGCACAGGAGCGGCCGCTCACGCCGACCTTCTATCAGTGGATCGAGGACCTGCATCCCTCGATTCCCCAGGTCAACGAGCAGTTCCCCGACATCAACTACCAGATCGCACCGGTCGAGGGCTTCGGCATCGAGCGCTTCGTCGCCGAGGCGCGCAGCCAGGAGAGCACCTGGGACGTCTATGTCGGCCAGACCCCATTCGTTGAAATGACCTCGATGATCCAGGCCGACGTCATTGAGCCGTGGGATCCCTACATCCCTCAAGAGGTCATCGACGACATGATCCCGGCGATCCGCGATGAGTGCACCATCGACGGCAAGCTCTACGGCTGGCCCTTCCTGCTCGACGTGATCGGCATGGGCTGGCACTCGGGCATCACCGACGCAGCAGGCGTTGGCGAGACGCCGCCCACGACCTGGGACGAGTATCTTGCCAACTCCCAGGCCGTGGTCGACAGCGGCGCGGCGCCCTTCGGCGCGACCTTCGACGCCCATGGCTGGCGCTCGCTCGCGCCCATGACGCACAGCCTGAGCACTGACGTCTACACCGAGGACGGCCTCTTCGACTTCACCCACGATGCGGCGGTCGAAGCGTTGATGCTGATGAAGAAGATCATGGCCGTGTCGCACCCCGACATTCTGCTCGCGGGCGCGACCGACGGCGGCGTCAACGGCACCCCGGACGAGGTCGCTTTTGCCGCCCAGCGTGTCGGCTATTACACCAAATATTTCAATGCCCCGCTGCGTTTTGCTCAGTATTGGGACGAACCGGGTGCGCTGAAGATGGCCGGGCTTCCCAAGTTCACTGGCGGCGAGGGCTCGACCGTGTTCTGGACCACAGGCTGCGCGCTCTTCAAGCATGGCAGGAACAAGGAGCAGGTGGCCGAATACATCCGTGCCCTCACCTACGACCGGCAGATCTGGCAGGACTCGATCGCCGGCACCGAGACGGCGCATCCCGGGCAGCTGCCGCCCTACAAGTCGATCTTCGCCGAGTGGGAGGCCAACCCGCCTGAGTGGATGCTGCCCTACGTGGGACTGGTCCGGGGCCAGCTCGATCGGGCCAAGGCGATCACCAACCACCTGATCGGCCTGCACCAGTTCATCATCGGCCAGTCGACCTGGGAGACCTATCTCAAGGGCGAGGAGCCCGATCCGCGCGTCGCCTTGCGGAACACCCAGGATGCGGTACGCGCCGAGCTCGAGCGCATGTAGCGGCGCCTTTCGCCCGGGGGATGGAGCGCGGAGAGCGCGCCGTCCCCCGGCGCGTCGCGTACCGGCATTGACACCCTTGCTTGCATCGCCTGCGGCGCGCGCGCGTCGCAGGCTCGCCTGACGCCGCTCGCAGCCCCATGGCGCAGCGCTACAACGCGACCAAGGCGCTCCGGGATCTCAATACCTGGACCCTGCTGGCGCCGGCGATAATTTTCTTCGTCGGCTACCAGGTCTACCCGATCATCCGGGTGATCTGGATCAGCTTCACCGACTTCGAGTTCCTGACCAACGAGCCGGCCAACTGGGTCGGCATCGACAACTACGTCGAGGCGTTCAACGACCCCTTGATGTGGACCAGCCTGTGGCGGGCGGCGCTGTTCACGATGATGTTCCTGCCGGGAACCATCATCTTCCCCCTGCTGCTCGCGATTCTGGTGGACCGCGTCAGGGAGCCGGGGCTCGCGACCTTCTACCGCGTGGTGCTGCTGATCCCGGCGATCATCCCCTCCACGCTCGTCTTCGTGCTGTGGAAGTGGATGTACAACTACCAGGTCGGCCCGATCAATTTCGTCCTGGTGGAAGTGCTGGAGATCTTCACCTTCCACAACGCACCGCAGTGGCTGGGCGGAACCCCGCTCACGCTGCCGTCAATCGCGATCATGGAGATCTGGTGGGGCCTCGGCTACCACACCATCTTCTTCCTCGCCGGGCTCGCCGTCATTCCCAAGGACCTGAACGAGGCCGCGCGGCTCGACGGCGCCAACGAATGGCAGCTCTTCTGGCACGTGACAATGCCGAGACTCGCGCCGATCATGATGATCCTGGTCGTGCTGCGCTTCGGCACCTCGATGGCGGTGATCGACGAATACCTCATCTTCGGCGGCTTCAACCGCGCCTCGCCGACCTATACCTGGACCATCTTCATGTACGACCAGGCCTTCAAGATCGGCTTGTGGCGCCAGGGGTTTGCGGCTGCGATCGGCATGATCGGGTCGGTCGTGATGATGTTCTTCGTCGTCATCTTGATCTACATCTTCCGGCCACGGGACTGATCACGTCATGGTCACACACGCCGCCGCTCCCGCCCCGCTCCGGCGACGCCGCAGAAAGACGTGGCTCCAGCGCAATCGCAGCGCGCTCACCCGTCACGGGGTAATCTGGATCTTCGTATGGATCATCCTGCTGCCGCTGGCCTGGGTGCTGCTGCTCTCGGTCAAGTCGCTGCCCGATTCGATGCGGGGCCAGCTCTGGCCGCGCAAGTTCGACCTCTCCCACTACGGCTACGTGTTCGACAAGATCGAGACGCTGCCCACCAACCTCTTCAACAGCGTCTACGTGACCGGGTCGACGGTGTTCATCACCACCGCCTGCGCGGTGCTCGCCGGCTATGCGCTGGTCCACGTAAAGCCGCGCGGCACCGGGGTTATCGTCACGGTCTTTCTAGTCTCGCTCTACTTCCCGATCCGCGTGGTCTCGATCATCTCGATCTACGAAATTCAGAATGCGCTCGACCTGATCAACAGCACGAGCGGGCTGATCCTGCCCTACATCACGCTCAATCTCGCCATCAGCGTGCTGATCATGCGGGCCGTCTTCCAGCTCGTGCCCCACGAGTTGATCGAGGCCGCACGGATGGACGGCGCCGGCCACTGGCGCACCCTCTGGATGGTCTGCCTGCCGCTGGTTCGCAACGGGCTGGTGGTGGTCTTCATCGTCAACTTCGTCACCGCCTGGGGCGAGTTCCTGCTGGGGACGACGCTGACCAACGACCAGGAGGTCCGCACCATGCCGGTCGTCCTCGCCGCGGCTCAAGGCGGCATGGGGCAATGGGCCTGGCCGCGCATCGCGGCCGTCTACGTGGTGGTGGTCGCCCCCGGCATCATCGCCTTCACCTTCGCCCAGCGGCTCTTCTTCAAGGGCCTGATGGAAGGCGTGACCAAAGGCTGACGCCCCCGGCGCGCCGTCCCCGGTGCCGCGGCGGTCAGTGCCCCTTCCGCGCGATGCTATACTGCCGATGTCGTAGGGATTCGATGCCGTGCTTCCAACGAGGGGCTCACGGATGCAATCGCTTGATCTCGCCATCATCGGGAACTGCACCTACGCGGGCCTGCTCGACTCGCGGGCACGACTGGTCTGGGCGTGCATGCCCCGCTTCGACGGCAACCCGGTATTCTGCGATCTGCTGCAGCCGATCGAGCCCGTAGGCTTCTACGAGGTCGAGCTCGACGACCTCGCCTCCAGCGAGCAGCGCTACCTGCCGAAGACGGCGATCGTCGAGACGACGCTGCGCAGCAAGTCCGGCGATGCGCTCAAGGTCCAGGACTTCGCGCCGCGCTTCAAGCGGCACGGCCGCCTCGCGCGCCCCTTGACGCATGTGCGCCGGCTGATTCCGATCTCCGGCAACCCCCATGTCCGCGTGAGGCTGCGGCCGGCCGGGAACTACGGTGCCGAGCGGCCGACCGTCACGCGCGGCAGCAACCACGTGCGTTACGTCCTGCCCGACCACGTCCTGCGGCTCACCACCAATGTGCCGGTTTCTTTCGTGCTCGAGGAGACGGCGTTCCTGCTGAACCGCCCGATGGACCTCATTCTCGGCCCCGACGACTCCATCGAGCGGGACATCGCGGAGCTTTCCCGGGAGTTCTTCGAAAGGACGGAGGATTACTGGCGGGAATGGGTCCGTTACCTCGCGCTGCCATTCGAATGGCAGAGCGAGGTGATCCGGGCGGCCATCACGCTCAAGCTCTGCGAGGTCGAAGAGACCGGCGCCATGGTGGCCGCCATCACCACGTCCGTACCCGAGGCGAACGGGACCTCCCGCACCTGGGACTACCGCTTTTGCTGGCTGCGCGATTCCTATTTCGTCGTACGCGCGTTCAATCGCCTGGGCATCACCCGCACCATGGAGGAGTATCTCAACTACATCCTGAACGTCGTCGCCGCGAGCCCCGACGGCACGCTCCAGCCGGTGTTCGGCATCAACATGGAGACCGAGCTCACGGAGCGCACGATCGATTCGCTCAAGGGTTACCGCGATCACCAGCCGGTGCGGGCAGGCAATCTCGCCTACGTCCAGACTCAGAATGACGTCTACGGCACCGTCATCCTCGCCTGCGCCCAGGTGTTCTTCGACGAGCGCATCGATCTGCAGGGAGACGAGAACCTCTTTCGTGCGCTGGAACGGGTCGGCGAAGCGGCGTTCCGGCTCTACGACAAGGTGGACGCCGGGCTATGGGAGCTGCGCGGCACCGAGCGCGTCCATACCTTTTCGGCCCTCATGTGCTGGGCGGCCTGCGACCGCCTCGCGCTCATCGCGCGGCGCCTCGAGCTCGAGGATCGCGCCGCGCTCTGGGACGAGCGCGCGGAGACGATCAGGGAATGCATCGAGCGCGAGGCCTGGAACGAGGAGAAGAAGAGCTACGTAAGCGCGTTCGGCGGCAGCGAAATCGACGCGGCATTGCTGCTCATGCACGAGATTTCGTTTTGTAGCGCCTGGTATCCACGTTTCAGCGGCACCGTGGCAGCGGTCGAGCGCGAACTGCGCCGCGGCGATCACGTGTTTCGATATGTCGAAAGGGACGATTTCGGGGCGCCGGAGAATGCGTTCAACGTGTGCACCTTCTGGTACATCGACGCCATCGCGGCCCTCGGCCGGCGGGACGAGGCGCGGCAGCTCTTCGAGAACATGCTCGCCTCGTGCAACCCGATGGGCCTGCTCTCGGAAGACCTCGATCCCAAGACCGGAGAGTTGTGGGGCAACTTCCCGCAGACCTACAGCATGGTCGGGTTGATCACCTCGGCGCTCAAGCTCTCCCGGCCGTGGGAGGATGCGTTCTGATGCTATAGTTCCGACGCCTGTCCCCACCGAGTCTCCGTCTCCAGGACAGGCCGAACGATTCCATTCGTGGGGGTACCGCGACACCCATGACGAATCGCATTGTCGTCGTTTCCAACCGGGTTGCGCCGGTCAACGAGGGTAAGACCGCTGCTGGCGGTCTGGCCGTGGCCGTGCTTGCGGCGCTCAGGCGCTCAGGCGGTGTCTGGTTCGGTTGGAGCGGCGAGGTGGTCGCCGCTCCCGACGAGACCGTGAGGATAACCGAGAGCGGACGGCTTGCCCGCGCCACCGTGGACCTCAGCGAACGCGACTACGAGGAGTATTACAACAGCTTCGCGAACTCCACACTCTGGCCGCTCTTTCATTACCGCGTCGATCTCGTCAACTTCGAGCGCGGGAACTACACCGGCTATCGGCGCGTCAACAGGGCGTTCGCCCGCAGGCTGGCCGGCCTGCTGCAGCCCGACGATCTGATCTGGGTCCACGACTACCACCTGATTCCGCTCGGCGAGGAATTGCGCCGGCTCGGCGTAGGGAATCGGATCGGCCTCTTTCTGCACATTCCCCTGCCGCCCCGAGAGCTCCTGGCGACCTTGCCGGTTCACAAGGAGCTCATGCGTTGCTTCTCCCACTTCGACCTGGTCGGCTTCCAGACGGAGACGGACCGCGCTCACCTTCTCGACTATCTGGTTCGAGAGTCGAAGGCCCGGGTGGAGGAGCATGAGGGAGGCGCAGTCGTTCGCGCGCACCGCAGGGTCTTCAAGGTCGAGGCCCATCCGATCGGCATCGACACCCGCTACGTCGAGCGCAGTGCGGCCAGGGCCGAGAGCAGCCGGGATTTCCAGCGACTTCATGTCAGCCTCGCCGACCGCCGGCTGATCATCGGCGTGGACCGGCTCGACTATTCGAAGGGGCTGGTACATCGCTTCGATGCGTTCGCACACTTTCTGCGGGCCTATCCCCAACACCTCAACCGTGTCTCCCTGATGCAGGTCGCGCCCCCCAGCCGTGGCGGCATCGCCGAGTATTCCGAGATCCGGCGAACTCTCGAGACGCTCGCCGGACACGTGAACGGCGAGCTGGCGGACGTCGATTGGGTGCCCATCCGCTACCTGAACAGGAGCTTCGGCCGGCGCACCCTCTTCGGCTTCCTGCGCCAGGCGCAAGTCGGCCTGATCACGCCCCTGCGCGACGGCATGAACCTCGTCGCCATGGAGTATCTCGCGTCCCAACGCCCGCAGGACCCGGGAGTTCTCGTACTCTCGCGCTTCGCCGGTGCGGCCGAAACGCTGCCGGACGCGTTGATCGTGAATCCCTACGACGTGGAAGGCGTCGCCAAGACCATCCAGGCGGCACTCACGATGCCCCTGGAGGAGCGAAGGGAACGCTGGCAGAGCTCGATGGACGTTCTCCGGTCGAACAGTGTGGAGGCCTGGTTCGAGCGCTTCGTCACCCGGCTTGCCGAGGCTTAGAGCGCGTCCGTCTGTGACGGACGCGCGACAGGCCGCGCCCGCGCAGGCGCCGGCCGCAGGCCGGCTGCCGTGAGCGACAAAGACTCAGAGCGTTTCCGTGCGAAACGGATACGCTCAAGCCCGCGCCGCGCCGGCCACGCGCGTCAACCAATCCAGTAATTCCCCGACCGAATCGACCTGCGCCGCCGCCCGCGTCGCCGAGCCCTTGCCGACGCGGATGCTCACGCCGCCCCGTGCGTTGACGACCTCGAAGCCGTCCTCGTCGGTGATATCGTCGCCGCAGAACACCGGCGTCCGCCCGAGGAATGGCGCCTCGCCCATGAACGCCTCTATGGCCGTGCCCTTGGTGTGCTCGCACGGTCTGATCTCGAAAACGAACTTGCCTTCGATAGCCTGCCAGCCCTGCGGGGCGCCCCTGAGGGCGGCGTTCACGACCTCCCTGCACTCATTTCGCAGCGACGGAGCAAGGCGATAGTGCAGGGCGAGAGTGTATGTCTTGTCTTCGACGAGAACGCCCGGACGCGCCGCCGCGAAGGCCTCCAGTACCGCCCGGACCGCGTCCAGGTCCTTCCGCGGCATGGGAGGACGCATGATCGCGCCATCCGCCCTCCGCCGCTCGAGCCCGTGCAGTCCGGCAACGATCGGGACGGCAGCGCCCAGAAAGCCGTCGATCTGCTCGATGGGCCGGCCCGATACGATCGCGACGGCCCCACCCAACGCCTCCCGCAACGCGACCAGGAGCGGGGGCAAGCCGTCCGGAACGTCGACGGCCTCCGGCGTCGGCGCGATATCGACGATGCAGCCGTCAAAGTCGAGAAACAGCGCCCAATCCAGGCACGGTTCGGGCAGAGTCCTAGGCTTCATAGTGCCCATAGGCGCCAATTCCCCGCGCGGAACCACACCTGAGTTCATCGAACGGAACATTCAAGCACGAAAAACCTCCTCGCGAGAGGGGGTTATCGCCGATTAAGCGAATCAGCCGGGATTTTCTCGCATCCGGCGGTCCAGCATCGGTGGCTAGTCCGGTCGGCATCGTTGCAGGCGATCGAGTGCACCTTCGGCGGCGGCCGGCGCTTGCGCCTCACCACTCGTCCCCGCCACTTGCATCGGCACGGCCGCTCGCCTCGCGGACCAGGAAGGCGAACGCGTCGAGCGGCGCTGCGGCGCATATAACATTCGTATAGGTCGGCGAAATTAGAATGAACATCTCCAAAACTACGACGAACCTCCCTAGGCGCGTTGCTCTCCGGTGTTCATCAATGCGGATCGGTCCGTGCCCCACCGGCGGGAGGCGAAATTGATCCCTAGTCCTCTCAATGCCCCGGCGACTCTGCCACTTCGCGTGTTCTCCATTCTGTTGGCGGTCGTCAAGTCGTCGGTCCTTCTGGCCCTGTTGATGGTGGGCCTCCAATACCTTGGAGGCACGCCCGGATTCCTGCATCTCCACGAGGCCCGCGCAGACGAAGACGGGGACGGCGATGGGGATGGTGATGTTGACGGGGATGGCGACGGCGATGGGGATGGCGACGGGGACGGCGATGGGGATGGAGACGGAGACGGGGACGGTGACGATTTTCGGAGTGCTCTAGTCGAGAAGGAACAGGAGCGTCTGAAGGCCGAAACCGCACTCCAGGAGTCCAAGCAAGCACTGGAAGAAGCGCAGGACGATTTAACAACAGGGGAGGAGTCTCTGCAGCTAACAATCATGTCCTTTATTGCGTCTTTTACCAGCGCCTCGTCGGGCGCAAATAGCGGTGAAACTGGTATAAGTTGGTCCGATGTATATGATGCCTTCAAGAACCAGGCCGCTTTGAACGTTGAACACGAGCGTAAGTTGTCCGAGCTGGAAGAGGCGCAGAATAGACTTGAGCACGCAACACTAGTCGTCGAGCAATTGAATAACGATCTGGAGGCCGAGTCAGACCTGTTTGCAGTCAGAAATGAGATAATGGATTGCCAAACGAGCGCCTGTTCGGCAGATGACTTTCTGACGACAGAGCGATTTACCGTGTTTCAGCCGAATGTGCTGGAGATGGTTGGTGTGCATGACGCCTATGCAAAGGGTCTCACGGGAGCCGGTGTGCGGATCGCCATCGAGGACGATATCGTGAACTACACGCTTCCCGAATTCGCGGGGCGAGTCTCATTCGACGGTGCCGTGCTCACGTATCCCATAGCGGACGGGGACGACGACTCCTCTGATGCAAGAGAGTGTGAACAAGCAAGCGAAAACACCCGCGCATCTCTCGGTTGCAAGGTGTTTCCGCACAGCTCCGAATTCGACTCGCGTGAAACACTGACCGTTCAAGCAGCGATCGCCAGTAACGGTTGGCCGGGAGAGGGAGAGCGGTGGTTCGTAAGAAATGACCACTATGAGGAAAGCAGTCTCGGTCGATGGTCGGAAATTCCCCATGCCACGAGCCAGGATCGGCATGGCACCGCCGTCGCCTCGGTTGCAGCAGGCCGCGATTTCGGTATTGCGCCAGGCGCAACGATCGTCCCTGTCGCCAGACGATTTACGGCCGACGGGCAGAGCGCGGAGGAGGACATCTCTCGCGTCGTCCTGGACATGATTTCGGAAATGTCGTCTTCGGAACGGGCGGAGTTGGATTCCGCAATGGCAAGCGCTGTTCTGGACGATTTCGCGCATTACGACATCATCAACCGCAGCTTCGGTATCGGCGTATTCGATCCGGCTGAGGTTCAGGAAGTCCTGGATGACGAGACGAAGTGGTGGGGCGACCATTTGCGCCAGCTTCTACCCAGGACGTGGCGCGCCTACATGCAGACCGAAACGCACCCCGATGATCGCACGGTGGTGGTATACGCGGCAGGAAACGAGTCCGAAGAGTTCGGAGGCTTGGGAGCGAACATCCCCTACCACGAGCCGCATGTGCGGGGGCATCATCTGTCCGCGATGGCGCTCGACCACGACGGTAGCCATGCGGCCTACACCAATTTCTGTGGGGCGCTTCCCTCCGATTGGGACGCAGAGCGCTGGGGACGACACTTCTGTCTGGCGGCACCGGGGACGGTTAACGCGGCCGGCAATGTCGGGAGGGGACAGGTCTTCCACGAAATTGAGGGAACGTCATTCGCCGCTCCTGTCGTAAGCGGCGCGATTGCGCTCCTGATGGAGCACTTCCGGGGGCAGCTCGGAAACAGCGCCATCGTCAAACGGGTCGTCGATACGGCCGACAATACGGGGCGCTATGCCCAGCTCGAGGTTTACGGAGCCGGGCTGCTCGATCTGGAAGCGGCGTTGCAGCCAGTGGGGACCACGACGACGGGGACTCCCTCGGCGGGCGCAGCCGCGATGCGATCTGCGGCCAGCGTGCCGACGGCCATAGGAAAGCTGGGCCACCGACTGGCGCTTCAGGGTGTGGAGGTGGCGTCCCTCGATAGCCTTGGAGCACCCTTCTGGTCTTCGCCGGCTGCGTACATCCAGTCAATCGACAACGTGGTCTCACCGATTCCGGGCTTCTCCGAGCCGGAGAATGAGGGCGGCGGGCAACTGCATCTCGGGTTCTCCCCGGAAACGATCGCCGGGCCGGCGGACGATCGCGGCGTGCGTCTCCTGGCGGGCGCAGACAGGGTCG
The DNA here is from genome assembly GCA_965207055.1 of Alphaproteobacteria bacterium. Taxonomy (GTDB): domain Bacteria; phylum Pseudomonadota; class Alphaproteobacteria; order UBA828; family UBA828; genus WTGU01. Next base: position 69,498 of record CBDBLP010000004.1, read on the forward strand.
GTCTGGAGCGGGCACCCGAGGACGGCCTCAGGTGGGGCATTCTTGGAGATGCGGCGTCCTGGCAGGGCGGCGACGTTTCCGGCGCCTTCGGCGATGGGGTCCGGTCGGTGACGGCTTGGGTGGGACACGACGCCAGGGTCGAGCTGGACGATGCGTGGACCCTGAGGGCCTCGGCGACGATGGCGCTGGGGCACGCATTCCATGAGCCCGGAGCGATGCTCTCCATCGACGCTCACGCGTTGTCGACGTGGGACTTCGGCCTCGAGCGGGGAGAGCGCGGTCACGGCGCCTGGTCGCGGATCGCGCTTTCGCAGCCCCTTCGCGCCGAATCAGGCGATGCGACGTTCACCTATCTTGCCGGGCTCGAGGATGGTGCTCCCGCCTACGACAGAGCGACGCTGGGGCTGGCGCCGGAGGGCCGGGAGCTTGAGCTTGCGCTCACACACGAGGCGCCGATCGGTCCGGGACGGGGCGCAATCGAGGCCGCCCACGCGTGGGATGCAGCGCATGAGCCCGGCGCGACCCGCTGGCGCATTGGCGTGGCATATCGGCTGCAGTGGTGACGCGCTCCTTCGCGCCTCGCGCGATCTCGCCTTTCGTCGGCACGCGATTGGTTGCGCTTTCTGGGCTGACGGCTCCCGGGTCCCCCTGCCCTCTCCCGCTGCTCGAAGGCGCCGAAAATCACACCAACGAGGCCCGGCAACCATAATCTGAGCGCACCCCATAACGCTTCCCCCGGTTGTTCCGGCCACTCTATACTGTGCTCTTCAGCCAGACAGGAATCATTGGCTCATGCGCAGCCCTAGAATGAAAAGGCGAGCCAGGCGCATATTGATTTGGCGCGTCGTTCCCTTGGCTATGATCGCATGCGTCATACTCTTTTTTGCTTATGACATTGCCATCGACATCATTGTGGAAGACGAGTTCGGTTCCCTGCATTTTATCGTGGAAGCCATCATGTTTGTGGGCGTGTCGCTCGCCCTCATTGCCGGCGCCAAGGATCTCTTCCGCCTGCGCGCGCCTGGTCCGCGCTGAACGACGCAACACGGTGTTTGCTACGGCTCTCGCCGAGACCATCAACAATCAGCTCGACGAATGGGAGATGACCAAGAGCGAGAGGGACATCGCCTGGCTCATCATCAAGGGCTATCGTTTTTCAGAAATCGCCGAGCTGCGAGGCGTCAAGGAAAGCACCACCCACCTGCAAGCAAGCTCTCTATACTCAAAGGCGGGCGTAAGCGGCCGTTCTGAGTTAGTAGCGGAAGTCGTGCAGATTCTTCTGATCACAACGTCCGACAAGCCTGTGTTCTCAAATCGGTCATCTTCAAGACAATCCAGCAAGTAATCCTTGTCCTCACCGCGTCATATTGCAAATCCGCTTTGGTACTGCGTAAGACGCAAGGGAATTGCAAAGAGCAGCGGTTGGACCGACGTCGCTCTGCAGGACCTTCGCACACGCATTTCACTGTCCCCCACCGATGTCGTGGAAGTTTTCGTTGCGGAGCACCGTCGCTCCTTTTCTGCTCGACGGTTCCGTAAGCACTTCGCAAATAACCAGCGCGGATTGCTGGGAATCGAGCTGGAATTCGAAGGGCGATCCGTCCGCTTGGCGCCCACTCAAATGATCGCCAGGAATTTGACCTTCCGTCGTGTACTGGAACGTTTCATGTCGGAGCAATCGAAGCCCCTGGAGGAGTTCGAATCACGGGGTACGAGCGCCGCGCTTTCAGGAAGTCAGTATCTCCTGGGGCCGAGCGAGCAGCCTTTTCCTGTCGAGTTGCACCGGGCGTCGACACTGGTCGATATCGACGCGGAGCCAATGCATTGCAGGGCCGAACGCTTGGCGATGGAAATCGGCACATGGATGGTCTCAAACCAAAGTGCAGACGGAGAAATCCCGTACAAGTACTGGCCAAGCCGCGGGCAACTGTCTCCGGCCGACAATGCCATACGACGATTCCTGGCTTCGATAGCCTTGGCGAGGCTAGGCAAGCGTTCCAGCGATCGCTCGATGACAAGCGCGGCCGAACGTAATCTTCGCTTTAACCTGGGTCGGTATTTCAAGGTCATCGATGATGGCCATGGCGCCATCGTCGAAGATTGCCAGGCCAAGCTGGGGGCTGCGGCATTGGCCGCAATAGCAATCATGGAGAGTTCCGCCCGCGACGCATTCACGGAAGAGCTTGCCATGTTGGCCAGAGGCATCGAGTCGCTGTACGCGGAACAGATGGATTTTCGGACATTTTTCTTCCCCAAGGAGAGAGACGGCGAAAACTGGAACTTCTACTCGGGCGAGGCCCTGCTGTTCTGGGCAACGGCCTTGCGGCGGGGAGAACCTCATGCACCGAGTGCGGACCGCTGTGTCAAGGCCTTCGGTCAATGTCAGACAAGGCATGCACAGAAGCGCAACCCGGCCTTCGTCCCGTGGCACACCCAGGCCGGAGCGCATCTTTTCGAGGCGACGGATCGAAGAGAGTTGGCGAAGGCGATCTTTAGAATGAATGATTGGCTGTTGCCCATGCAACAATGCGACGGCGTCGCGGCTGATCTCCGGGGGCGATTCTACAATCCTTCGCGCCCGGATTTCGGGCCGCCACATGCGGCATCCACGGCTGTTTACCTGGAGGGGTTGGTAGATGCCCTGGCTGCTGCCCACACCTTGGGCGAGGCCCGCCGCGCCTCAAAATACGAACGGGCACTGAGGGAAGGCTTCCGCTCTCTCCGCCAGCTGCAATTTCGTGGCGACGACGACACCTTCTACATTTCGAAGAAAGTGCGGGTGCTGGGCGGGCTTCGGGCAGAAGCCTACGATAATGCCGTGCGAATAGACTCGGCGGCCCACGCACTCATCGCCGCACTCAAGCTCTTGGACTATGAGGGCGGAAAGCGCCTATAGCCACACGTACAAGTGCGGTGCGGCGGACGACACCGGCTGGCGCACACATCAATTTTTTGGGCTCTCAAGATGAAATGGCGTAATAGCCGCGTCCGTCGCCGGGCAGCACGTCGAATATAAGATGAACACGCGGCTCATCAGACAAGTTCTCGGCGCTGTGCCGCACCCTGTTGTTAAAGACCCATAACTCGCCCTCACGCATCACCACAGTCTCTTCACCTGCCCTAAGCGGGCTGCCTGACGCACTCTTCAGAACTAGGTGAAAGCGGTCTCTGATACGGTAATAATCTCCCATATCTATGTGGGGATAAACGCGACATTTGGGCAACAAGGTAACCAGCGTGGCGCGGCCTAGAACGCCGTCCAGGCTGTCCGATACATCAATGCAAAACTGTAACGCTTTCGGATACAACGAGGCCGCGCGTGTCAGTCTGCTCTCGTGCACGTCGTTCGCATTCTTCGCGCCGGGAGGCAGCGGCTTCTTTGGAGAACGTAGGAATATGTTGAGCGTATGGCGCTGGCACTTGACCTTGCGTTGACGACTTGTGTCCGCCGACCACATATCAGGGCGTGATCGGACCTCTACCAAAATGGGATTTACGTCAATATCCTCCTCAATTTTTCTAAAGTGATCCATGAGTGTCATCGCAAGAGTCCGCCGTGGCCGTCAATATCCTGCGAATTTTCTGCCACACGCGAAAGTTCATCTGAGGCCAGGAGTGCATGTAGCTAGCTCAGCTGTGGATATTCACTGCCGCTAGAATATGAGCGAACCTGCACTGTGTCAATATCTCGTTAGAGGCGAGAATAACTTGGACATCAGGGAAGTCATCTGTCATCCGTTTTCGGCCCAGTGATGCTTAACGACCCCGAGAAACGGTCCGCTAACAACACGCTCGAATTGCTCTTACTATAATTTCTCGCAAGTTGTACTGCACACAAAAAATCTAGCTGCGTCGAGTCCTGCGATTCCGAAGACGAAGCCGGCCAGACTGTTGTTAAGCCTCCACCGGCGCGGCGCTCCGGCTCGGTCGCGGGAGTAACGGGGGCTTGTGTCTGCGACGCCTCGGGCGTGAGGTGGCTGCGGGTGGGGTGAAGAGGCCGTTCGTGCACTGGCGTGCTGTAGCGGCTCCCACTGTCAAGCTTGGCCCGAACCATTCTGTCGGCTCCGGTCACTGATGGCGCGGGTTTCCCGCGACCTCGTTCAAGAGAATGGGACTTCGAACATGGTTCCTCCCCGCTCGCGACGGGGATGAAAGGCGGGAGGATGTTCCATGGCGCGCAAGTCTCGAAGAACCCGGCGTCTCAGGGTGGTGAACCCGGACTGCGCAGGGATCGACATCGGCAAGGGGCGGCACTTCGTGGCGGTCGACCCGGAACGCAGCGTTGAGCCGGTGCGTTCGTTCGGCGCCTTCACCCGCGATCTGGAGGCGATGGCGGCGTGGCTGGCGTCGTGCGGGGTGAGCAAGGTGGCGATGGAGCCGACCTCGGTCTACTGGATCCCGGTCTACGAGACGCTGGAGCGCGCGGGCTTCGAGGTGATGCTAGTGCCGCCGCGCATGACGAAGCAGATCGGCGGGCGCAAGAGCGACGTGCTGGACTGCCAGTGGATCTGGCAGCTGATGTCCTACGGTCTGCTGCGGGGAGCGTTCCGTCCGGGCGACGCGGTGTGCCCGCTGCGCTCCTACGCACGCCAGATGAGGCGGCTGACCGAGGACCGCTCCCGCTGCGTCCTGCACATGCAGAAGGCGCTGACCGAGATGAACGTCAGGCTCGACTCGGTGATCGCCAACATCACGGGGCTGACCGGCCAGCGCATCCTGCGCGCGATCATCGACGGCGAGCGTGACCCGGAGCGCCTGGCGACGCTCCGCCACCGGGGCATCAGGGCCGACGCCGATACCATCGCCGCGAGCCTTCAGGGGACGTGGCGCGAGGAGCACATCTTCGCCCTCGAACAGGCCATGCAGGGCTACGACTTCCTGACCCGGCAGATCGTCGACTGCGAGGCCCGGGTGATGGCCGAGATCGAGCGCCTGACACCGCCGGACGATCCCCCGGACGGCGGCGCGCCGGACCCTGCCCCCGGCACGACCTCGGGCATCCCGTCGAGCCGCTCTGCGAACGCCGCAAGCAACGACACCGGCAAGGAGGGCATCCCAGGCCTTGGCGTTGCGCGGAATGATGGGCGTCGACCTCACCGCGATCCCCACCGTCGGTCCCGGTACCGCACTGGTGATCGCCTCGGAGTTAGGCCCGGACTTCTCCGCCTTCCCCTCCGCTCAGCACTTCTGCTCCTGGCTTGCGCTCGCACCGGGAACCAGGATCAGCGGCGGCAAGAACCTCCCCGGCACGTCCCCGAAGGCGGTCAACCCCGTCGGGCAGGCCCTGCGCATGGCGGCCATGGCCGCGCGCCGCAGCCAGACCTTCATCGGCGCCAAGCACCGCGCAAGGCTCGCCCGAATGGACACCCCCGTTGCGATCAAGGCGACCGCCCGCGAACTCGCCTGCCTGATCTACCTCATGGTGACCGAGGGCCAGGAATACGTCGAGCACGGCATCGACGCGTACGAGAAGCGGCGCCTCAACAGAAAGTTCGCTCATCTCGACCGCCAGGCCCAAAAGCTCGGCTTTCAACTCATCCCGAAAACGCAAGGAGAGGAAAAACAGAACCCAATGCCGTCAATCGCTTAGGCATCTGTTACTCAAGAGCCCGCGGATTGGACGCCGATCGGCGTGGAAAAATATTGATTCACTTCGATTCAGGGGGGTCAAGCGGCGATGCCGAACAACAGCCCGCGGCTCCCTTCCCAAGAATCTGCTAGCCTTCGCTCCCCCTGGCGCGGTCCGGCTGCTTGGCCGCGAAGGCCTGTCGCACAAGCTCCATCGCGTAAGGAGCCTGGCGGGCGTTATCCACCTCCAGCTGGACGTCGCCGCAGCCGGCATCGCGCTGGCGCACCACCTCGTCCATCCTGGCCGTGGGCATCCCTGCGTCTTGCAGCAGGGTGAAGGGCTGGCCCACCTCCACCGCGCGCAGCTGCCGGCGGTCGCCGATCAGCGCAAGCCGCTCCACGCCGGTCTCGGCCGCCAAGCGTGTCAGCGCTCTCATCTGGACCGTGCCCACCATCGAGGCCTCGTCGAGGATCAGGACGGCGCCGCCCAGGGCCTTGCGCGCCTCCTCCATCCTCTATGGCGAGGCGATGCCGTCGCCCACGTCGCGGTAGCGCGTGAGAAACCATTGCAGGGTGCGGGCCGGGATCCCGGCCTCGCCTTCGAGCACGCACGCCGCGCTCGAAGGCGAGGCCAGGCCCACGATCTGCCTCTCGCCTGCCAGCTCTCTCACCGTGCGCAGCATGGTGGTCTTGCCGGAGCCCGCATGGCCCTGCACCGCCACCGTGCGGTGGGGCGAGAGCAGGATCGTGCGCGCTGCGTCGCATCGCCCGAGGTTCAGGCCGGCCGCGACCAGCTTCGCCTCGACCGCATCTGCGGGCGCCAGTCTGTGCCCTGCGTCCAGGCCGGCGCGCATGCCGGCGACGATGTCCCGTTCGGCTTTGCGCGCCCGGTCGGTGACGAAGGCCAGGGCCGCCCTTCGTGCCGTCACCTCGATCAGGTTCCCGTCGCGCCGCAGCCGGGCAATGGCGGCGTCAAGGGCATCCAGAGAGTGCCGCCCGGCCCCGTGGGCCAGCGCCCAGGCACGCAGGTCGTTGGCAGGCAGTACGGTGCGTCTCTCCTCCAGATGCTCGACAGCCTGCCGCACCACCGCCAGCGCCGTCGGATGCGCCCGCGGCTCGGGCGCGGCCACAAACACGGCTTGACAGCGGCTCAACCGACCCCATAGACTGCGCTCACTGCCTTGGGTTTGTGGCATAAGTCCTTAAGCCGACGAAGATGCGGTAAGGGACGTAACAGGGCATAGCTCGCAGTGTGGCGGGCAATTGAAGTCCGGGGCGGGCTTGCCGACTTTTGGAAAGACACGGGATACGACGCCGGCCGGGAGGCCCGCGCCGGGTGCCGTTGACCCGTGTGAAGAGCCCTTGTGACAGGGAGCCAGGCTATGGCGGATAGCAAGACGAAGGGTGCCGAGGCGACGTCGGGCGCGAGCATGGAAGAGCGACTCGCGAGGCGCAAGATTGATGCGTTGAAGCGGGGCATCCATCGGATTGGCGAAGAGCAGACGATGCCCTTCTCGGTCCACGTCATCGGGGTGGGGCGTGCCGGCGCGAATGTGGTTGCGCAGGTTCTGAAGGACGCGCCCGACGACTTCCTGGACGACGAAGAATCCCGGTTCACCGCGCTCGCCATCGATATCGGCGATCAGGATCTGGGCGAGGTTCGCGCGGCTGCCGGCAGATTTCCCGCGGACAAGGCCCAAGTGGAGACCCTGGCGCTTGAGGTACCCTCGCGCAAGGATCTCTTCGCGTCGTTGCGGCGCTACCGGGAGTTCCTGAAGCTTGAGTTTCCGCGCTACTACTGGAATCCGAACTACGAGCCCTGGCTGCCATCGAACACGACGCTGCCGGAGGCCGGTGAGTCGTTCTCGCGCTCGGCCGCCAAGGCGATCTACGGCCGGTCCTACTACGACGGCGAGCGCACCATGGAGGCGGCGCTGCGCCGCTTCGCGGCGAGCGTGGACTCGACCTCGGCGCAGTCGGTCGTCTGTGTCGTCTTCGGTCTCGGCGGCGGCACCGGCAGCGGCATGATGGTCGACCTGACCCGCCACCTCTCCAATGTCTGTTTCGGCCGGCGCAATCTTGTCGTGGGTATCGGCATCGCGCCCTGCGAGGGCGATTCCGAGGCGCATCGGGGGAGCCACCTGTTCCCGGTGCTGAACGAGCTGGATTGCATGGGCGACAACGCCAAGAATGAAGGCGTGATCACGGTCTGGGGCGACCTCTACCGCAATCCCTTCACCGGCGGGTTCATGACCGTGCCGCAGGAGCACATCTGGCAGGCGACCGAAGATCTGAACGCCACCCACGACCGGGTCAACCGGGAGCTCGCGTCGTTCATGACGCGCGGCGGGGGCACCGATTTGTGGGAGACGCTGCGCCTTCTGAACTGGGTCGGCGCGCCGCCCACGCAGCACGCCGCGGCGCGCACCCAGTACGGTTCCAAGTGGGCGCATGTGCTGAGCTTCGCCGATATCGGCGACGGCGCCGAGGGGGTGAAGGGCCTCCCCGAACGCCTGGGCATCCGCGCGAGCTACAAACCGGAGTTCATCGAGGTTCGGGCGAAGAACCCCAAGGACAAGAAGGTGGGCGCGGTGGCCAAGGCGCTGGGCGCGGCGTTCTCGACGGTGGCCGAACCGGAGGTGGCGGAGTCGGCGGATGCGAGCGAGGAGTCGGTGCAGTTCATCCTGCCCTGCATCTCGAAGTCCGATCTCGACCTCTTCTTCGAGTCTCGCGAGGCCTACGACACGCTGGACTGGGAGGGGAAGCTTGCCGATCACTCCTGGCTCGTCGACCTGGGCGTCATGCTCTGCGAGCCCGCGATCCGCTTCGACGGCATGGCGGGCGAATGCCTCTGGGGCTGCGCCTGCTGGGTGGTTGTTCCCTACGAGGAGATACGCGGTCCGGAGGATACCTCCCGCGCCGCGGCTGCGGAGTAGGCCGGCCATGCGGGTGATTTTCCGAGGTCTCGTCAAGATGCGGAGGTGCCGATATGCCGCTTGACTGGTCGGAGGTAAAGAAGAGGTACGCCAAGGGCGCAGACGTGCCGACGGTTGCCGGGGGCAAGACGCTGACGGTGACCGGGTGCGACGACGAGGCCATCTATATCGAGAATCCGCTGTGGAAGGACAAGCTGACGCGGGCGAATCTCGAGAAGGGAGTTGAGTTGATCGAGCAAGGAGTCATCGACAGGAACCCCGGATTGTTCGTCGAGGACTACCGCGTTTACGTCACCGACGAGCGGTCGACGTCGGCCGCTCATGTGCTGAGGGATCTCGGATTCCTCGACGAAGACACAGGTTTCATTGGCAGATGCTGAAGCCCGCCCGAGCTCGCTTCATTCCGTGAAGAGGGCGAGGGAGGGAGGATGAGGGGAAGGAGAAAGCTCATGTCACTTTCGATGTATCATAGCGCGACCGGCGAACAAGCGCCGCACTGTATCCATGTGGTGGGGATCGGGCGTACCGGGGCGGGCTACGTCGACGGTCTGCTGCGTACCGGCGAGATCGAGGATCTCCTAGAAGATCCGAAAGCGCGCTTTGCGGCGCTCATTGTCGATGTCGGCGAAGACGACATGATTCAGGCCACCGATTATGCCGACGCCTTCGTCGAGCGGCTCAAGGAGCGGGGTATCCCGGAGGAGCGCTTCCACTTCCAGAAGGTTGCGCTCGAGGTTCCGGACCGCAAGGACCTGTTCGGCACGTTGCGGCGGATGCGCGAGTTCCTCAAGCTGGAGTTCCCCCGCTACTACTGGAACCCCAACTACGAGCCCTGGCTGCCGTCCAACATCAAGCTGCCAGAGACCGGGGATCACCTGCCGCGTGCGGTGGCCAAGGCGATCTACGCCAAGGCCTACTACGACGACGACCGGGTGATGGAGAAGGCGCTCACCGCCTTCGCCGACCACATCGAGGGGGCCGAGATACCCTCGCTTGTGCTGGTGTGCTGCAGCCTCGCCGGCGGCACGGGGAGCGGCATGGTGGTCGACCTCGCGCGGCATCTCTCCAGCGTCAAGCTGGGCCGGCGTATCCCGGTGATCGGGGTGGGTCAGCTGCCCAGCAGCGGCGACGGCGACGTCGGGCCGAACCTGTTCCCGACGCTGAACGAGATCGACTGCATGCTGGACGACGACAAGAACGCCGGCGTCTGTGCGGTGTGGGGCGATCTCTACCGCAATCCCTTCACCGGCGGGTTCATGGCGGTCAACCTGGAGCATTCCTGGCAGCGCCTGACCTCCTACACGGAGACCGGCGAGAAGGGGGTGCGCGACAGGATCCGTCAGGAAGTGGTGAACAAGTTCGCCCAGGATTCCTTCATGCGCTTCGCGGCGAAGGATAACGGGCGGGTGCTCTTCCGGGCGCTGCGGCCTGCGGGCTTCACCGGCGCGCCGCACGAGACGGTGAGCGGCAAGTCGCGCAACTGGACGCTCTACAACCTGGCCAAGTTCACCCATCCGGGTGTGCAGGTTCTGCCGGGCGAGGCGCTCAGCAAGTGGCACGGCGTGATGGAGCAGTGGGTCGATCATCTCGACGACTTCTCCGGCCTCAGCGAGGACTTCCGGACCGACTACGCGGAGATGCATGTCCATGCGCCGCGCGAGATCGGCTTCGAGAAGATCAACGCCGCGCTGCAGGCGAAGGTGGCGGACAGCTTCCTGGTGCCGGGCGACGACGCGACGATCCAGATCGCCAACCACGAGTTCTTCGACCATCTCACGTCCTACGCGGACATCCTGCTGCCGGGGATGGCGAAGACCGACATCAACGCGTTCTGGAAGAGCCGCGACGAATACGACAAGCTCGGCTGGGAAGAGAAGCTGCTGGAGCACTCCTGGCTCCTCGACCTGGGTGTGTTGATGTCGGAGCCTGCGATCCGCTTCGACGGCATGGCCGGCGAGTGCCTCTGGGGCTGCGCCTGCTGGGTGGTCGTTCCCTATGACCAGATGAGGGGCGACAAGCTGCCGCCGGCGACCCGCAAGGAGATCCTCGAGGAGGGCATCTCGATGATGACCAAGACGGTCGTGCCGACGCCCTAGCGGCGCGATCCTGAATCCGCGTCTTCCCCCCCCCCCCCCCCCGGCGGCACGGCATTGCCGACGCCGCCGGGGGTAGAGGAGAGCGGAAACGCATCTCGAAAGATCGAAGGAAGTAATCATGGCTATGGAATCGTCGCCTTCGTCCAGCTCGGACAGCCGGGTACCGGTGACTGTGGTGACCGGCTTTCTGGGGTCGGGCAAGACGACGCTTGTCAATCATATCCTGGGCGAGCAGCACGGGCGCAAGATCGCCGTGATCATCAACGAGTTCGGCGAGATCAGCGTCGACGGCCAGCTAGTGCTGAGGGACGACCAGGAGGATCTGGTCGAGTTCAACAACGGCTGCCTGTGCTGCACGGTGCGGGGCGACCTCGTGGACACCCTGGCGAAGCTCAAGGACCGGTCGGACCTCGATGCGATCCTGATCGAGACCACGGGGCTTGCCGATCCGGCGCCCGTGGCGTCGACCTTTTTCATCGCCGACGAGATCAAGTCGGACACCCGCCTCGATTCCTTCGTGACGCTGGCGGATGCGGTCAATCTGGAGCGCAACCTGGAGCAGAGCGAGGAGGCGCAGGAGCAGATCGCGTTTGCCGACATCATCCTGCTCAACAAGATGGACCTGGTCACGACGGAGCAGGCCGAGGATGTCGAGCGGCGGATCAGGACGCTCAACCCTTTTGCCAAGATTCACCACACCGAGCACAGCACCATCGATCTCGACAAGGTGTTCGGCGTCGGTGCCTTCGATCTCGATGCCAAGCTCGAGGTGGATCCCCTGTTTCTGGACGATCTCGAGCACGAGCACGACGATGCCGTGACCTCGTTCTTCCTGCGTGAGGAGCGCCCGATCGACATCAACCGCTTCATGCTGTGGCTGACGCCGCTTCTGCAGGAGCGGGGCGACGACCTGTTCCGCAGCAAGGGCATCTTCTACGCCCAGGGTTTCAAGGAACGGGTGGTGTTTCAGAGCGTCAGGATGCTGACCGCGATGAAACCCGATCGCCCCTGGAAGGAGGGCGAGAAGAAATGCACCGAGTATGTCGTCATCGGCCGGAACCTGGACCGCGAAGAGTTCGCGGCGGGGCTGGCCAGCTGCGTGATGCCCGGCAGCTGATGCACGGGCGCGCGCGGCAGCGGATGCCGGCGCACGGCCGGTAGATCGACCACCACCTTCAACGAGGAGGAAACACCATGAACGACCATGACAGCGTCATCTCGAGACTCTCTGCCTCCGGTATCGGCTCCATGTCCTGGACCGCCGTCGCAGGCGTCAGCGCGGCCGCGCTGCTCGGCGTCTTCATCATCCTCGGCATGGGCTTCGCCGGCGCCGAAGTGCTGCACAACGCCGCACACGACATGAGACACGGCCTCGCATTCCCCTGCCACTAGGCCGGGGGGCGAACGATGCCAGTAAGTGTGCCGTGGGGCGGCGTCGTCTCACGCATCTTCCTGGCGGCAATCCTTGGCGGATTGATCGCGGGCGCGTTCTACGCCGTCGTCAACCATGTCTTCGTGGTGCCGCTGCTGCTCGAGGCCGAGACCTACGAGGTCTCGGAAGCGGTCGGCGGCGGCACCGACGACCACGCGCACGACCAAGGCGGCGGCACGACGGACGACGGCCACCACCATGACGAGGAGTCGTGGGCGCCGGAGGACGGTGCAGAACGGACGACCTTCACCGTCATCACCAGCTTTGTGACGGCGGTCGGATTCGCCTTGCTGTTGTCGGCGGCCTATGCGTTGCGGCGCAGGGTGACCTGGCAACAGGGCATCCTGTGGGGTCTTGCAGGGTTCATAGCGGTCAATCTCGCGCCTGCGCTCGGTATTCCACCGAAACTGCCGGGCGAGGCGGTGGGCGACATCGGCGATCGACAGGTCTGGTGGATCGCCACAGCCATATTGACCGCAGGCGGCATCGCAGTGCTGACCCTGGTGCGCCGCTACTGGAATTTCGCGGGGTTGGTGCTCGTGGCGATACCCCATATCTGGGGCGCACCCTCGGGCGACGGGGGAGGCGGACTGGTGCCCGACGATCTGGCGGAGACATTCGTCGCCACGTCGCTGGGGACGAATGCCGTGTTCTGGATCGTGCTGGGCGTCGTGACGGCATATTTCTTCAACCGCTTCGCTTCGGGCCGATCGCAGGCAGCCGTCAACGGAGGCTGACCCGGGGCAGGTTCAGGCAAGAGGAGAGAAGGGCATGGCGATACAGGCCGGCGATCGGGTGCCGGCAGCCTCGCTGATGGTCATGGGCCCGGAGGGGCCGTCGACGCTCAGCACCGACGAGCTGTTCGCCGGCAAGCGGGTGGCGGTGTTTGGCTTGCCGGGTGCCTACACCCCGGTGTGTTCCGCCCAGCACCTGCCGGGTTATGTCGGCAAGGCCGAAGCCCTCAGGGCGAAGGGCATCGACACCATCGCCTGCATATCGGTGAACGATCCTTTCGTCATGAAGGCCTGGGGCGATGTACATGACGTTGGGGACACGGTGCAGATGGTGGCGGACCCCGATTGCAGCTTCACGCAGGCTCTGGGGCTGACGGTCGACCTGGCCGACTTCGGCCTCGGCGAGCGCTCGGAGCGCTACTCCATGATCGTCGATGACGGATCGGTCACCGTGGTGAACGTCGAGAAGAGCGTCCTGGATCACGACGTGAGCAGCGTCGATACCCTGCTCTCCCAGGCCTGACCGGGTCAGCCGGCGGCAAGATTTTCCGGATCGAGACCCTCGGCTAGCGCCGGGGGCTCGGTCACCGGAAGCCGGCAACTCTTTCCGATACAGACGTAAGCTGCTGCCTTGCCGTCGACGCGGCCCTTCCCGCTCGCCGGGTGCGATGCCGGCAGGCCGGCATCCGGCGGCACGGCGATCGCCAGGATGTTCGGCGATGCCGCCTCGTGGGCAGCGCGCATCAACGCCCGGCTGTCCGCCGCGCCGGGCTCGCCGGCCACCACCACGTTGACCAGGCCGTTCAGCAGCTCGCTGTTGTTGATCAGCGTCGCCAGGGCGAAGAAGTGCACCGACACGTCGGCGCTGAAAGCCGCGATCGTCGCGGCGGCGCGCTCGCGATAGATCTCCCGCCCGGTCAGGGCATGGAGGCGGGCAAGGACGCCGACCATGGTTCCGTTTCCCGAAGGCACGCTGGTTTCGCGCACCGTCTTGACGCGCCCGACCATCTCCACCGACTCGTCGGCCGCGGCAAGGAAATAGCCGCCCGCGTCGCGATCCAGGAATATCTCGTCCGCCGCCGCCGCCCAGGCTTCGGCCCGTTCCAGATAACTTCTCTCCGCGGTGGCCTCGAAGAGGGAGAGCGCGGCGCGGGCCATCTGGGCATGGTCGTCGAGCAGGGCCGCGTCGGATACCCGGCCGTCGCGCATGCTGTGACGGAGCCTGCCGCCCTGCTCCATCCGATCCGCCACGAAGCGGAAGGCGCGGCCGGCCGCGTCCAGCCAGTCCTCGCGCCCGAAGACCCGGCCGGCATGACCGAGCGCCGCAATCGCGAGGCCGTTCCAGTCCGCCAGCACCTTGTCGTCACGATGGGGCCTGGGGCGCGCCTCGCGGGCAAGCCGCAGCCGCTCTCTCAGCCGCGCGAGCGCCTCTTCCGCAGCCTGATCGTCGGTCGACGGCGCACGGTCGCGCCTGAGAATGTTCCACCCCTCCCAGTTGCCGCCCGCGGAGACGCCGTAGCTGTCCTTGAAGTGATCCGACTCGGCGCCGAGCACCTCATCGATCTCGGATTCTTCCCAGACGTAGAAGCTTCCCTCGCCGCCCGGCACATTGCCGTGGCCCTCGCTGTCGGCCGCCAGGCTTGCCGCGAAGGCGCCGCCCTCCACCGCCATTTCGCGCAGCATGAAAGCGATCGTGGCTTCGATACGATCCGCGAACAGGGGCCGGCGGCTGCTCCTCCAGACCAGCGTCAGGAGGTCGACGAGGAGTGCGTTGTCGTAGAGCATCTTCTCGAAGTGCGGTACCCACCAGGCGTCATCGACCGTGTAGCGACAGAACCCGCCGCCCAGATGGTCGTAGATGCCGCCCAGGCACATCTGCTCCAAGGAGAGCATGACGGCGTCGTGGTAGGTGGCGTGGCCGACGCGCAGATGGGCCCGCCAGAGGAGCTCGAGCGCCATCGGAAAGGGGAACTTGGCGTTCTGGCCGAACCCGCCATAGACGCGATCGACGCCGTCCAGCGTCTGGGCAGCGATGTGGTTCAACAGGGCGGTCGAGATGGCGCTGCCCGGAGCGCCGCGCGCCTCGTCCTTGAGTGCCTCGACCAGCCGGGCGGCGGTACGCCCCACCTCCTCCGGCGTGTGGGCATAGGCATCGGCCATGCGTTGCAGCATGTCGCGGAATGCCGGCCTGCCGAATCCCGGCTCCGGCGGGAAGTACGTGCCCCCGCCATAGGGCTGGCCTTCCGGTGTGAGGAACATGGTCAGCGGCCAGCCCCGCTGCTCGCCGAGCTCCGCGAGTGCGTTCTGGTAGAGACTGTCGATATCGGGCCGCTCCTCGCGGTCGACCTTGACGTTCACGAACAGCCGGTTCATCAGCGCCGCGGTCTCCGGGTCCTCGAAGCTTTCCCGCGCCATCACATGGCACCAGTGACAGGCCGAGTAGCCCGACGAGAGCAGGATGGGCGTTCCGCGCTCGCGCGCGTCCGCCAGCGCAGCCTCGTCCCAGGGCTGCCAATGGACTGGATTGGCGCTGTGTTCCTGAAGATAAGGGCTTGATTCGCGATCCAGTCGGTTACGCATGACGGACGGTTCCTCCGCTGGCCTCGGACGCGGTGCCGGGGGACGGAACCCGCAGCCGCGGGAGCATCATCTCTCTACACTCGTCGGCGCGAAAAATACCCGAGACTAGTCACCTGAGTCTGAAGTTTATCACACTAAAATTCCTCCGTTCGACAACCGGATCGCCTGACATTCGGGCAAACAAATTATATGCTTTCATTACACGGAAATGAGCGTCGTTTTGATGTCTGCGGACGAGTACGGGAGGTGACTGTCGTGAGTAGGGGGCCCACCGTCATTACCATGACGCCGACCGTCAGCGAGTCCATCGTGCCGGATCGGGACGAAGCGCTCTTCTACGACGTCCATGTCTTCTGCTGTGTCAACGAACGGCCGCCCACGCACAAGCGCGGATGCTGCTCGGGCAAGGGCTCGCGCCAGCTCTGCGACTACATGTGCCGGCGCTCAATGGCGCTGGGTCTGCCGCGCATGCGCATCAACCACGCGGGCTGCCTCAATCGCTGCGAGATGGGCCCGACCATGGTCATCTATCCGGAAGGCGTCTGGTACACCTACCGGAACGAGGCGGATATCGACGAGATCCTCAAGAGCCACGTCATGAAGGGCGGGCGCGTCGAGCGTCTGTTGCTGCGCCACGATCAGGGGCCGCGACACTAAAGACCCGGCCCGTCTGTTATCGGGCGCAAGCCGGTTCAATGCCCGATCATCCAGGGACGATCGTTCTTCTTCAACTTCGTGCGTGCATGGGCGTGATGGCGATGCCCGTCCCGGTCGGCATGCTTGCCGAACTCGCCGACATGGCTGACCGTCTTGGGCTCGTGAGCGCTCCGCTCGTTGAACGCTTCGGCCTTGTAGCGCTGCGCGGTGTTGCCGGACCGGCAATGGGGCGCTGACAGGCTGCGCCCTGCCGAGGCGTCGCATTGCGGACAGGCACGGGGCTGCTTGTACTCCGCCATCGCCGCCCAGTCTCGAAACGGGCCGCACGTCTTACAGTCGTAGTCGTAGAGCGGCATGACCGGGGCATCCCTTCACGGTTCGCCGGACCTGGCAGCGCAGACGCACTCGGGCGACGCTTCCCCGTCGCCGCCCGATGGCGGTCGCGGCGATCAGGTGCAGCGTGCGAGATCGGCCGCGCTCGAATCCACGACCTTGCGCGGCCCCTGCGCGTTGGGCTTGATATCGAACTCGAACATCTCGCACGGGATCGCGATGGAGACGCAGGCATTGGGAATATCGACCACGCCGCCGACACGCCCCTCGACCGGAGCACAACTCAGGATCGTGTAGGCCTGCTCTCCCGAATAGCCGAAGTTCTTCAGATACTCGATGGCATTCAGACAGGCCCGACGGTAGGCGACCGTCACGTCGTTGTAGTACTGCTTGCCGTCCTCGCCGACACCGATGCCTTCGAAGACCAGGAAATCGCTGTATTGCGGGTCGACCGGGCTGACCTTGAACATGGCCTGCTCGATGCCGTAGCGGTCGCACCCACCCTTGATCAGGTCGACATGGAGGTCCATCCAACCCGCCATCTCGATCGCACCGCAGAAGGTGATTTCCCCGTCCCCCTGCGAGAAGTGATAGTCGCCCATGGAGAGCTTGGCGCCGGGGACATAGACCGGGAAGTAGATCCGCGAGCCTCGTGAGATGTTCTTGATGTCGCAGTTGCCCCCGTGCTCGCGCGGCGGAATGGTGCGCGCCGCCTCCTGGGCCGCCTTCTGCAATTCAGCGCCGGACATGCTGCCGAGCATGATGCCGGTTTCCAGCGGCGGCAGGGCGAGCGGCGGCACGCGATCCGGATCCGAGGCGATGAGCTCGGCCTCGCGGCGGTTCCATTCCGCGAGCAGGCTGTGGGACGGCGCGCATCCGATCAACCCGGGGTGGGTAATGCCCGCGAAGCGGACTCCGGGGATGTGCCGCGACGTCGCGTAGATGCCGTGGAAATCCCAGATCGTCTTGCGCGCCTCGGTATAGATGTCGGTCAGAAAACCGCCACCGTTCTCGGTCGAAAAGATGCCCGTGTAGCCCCACTCGTCGCCTCGATGGGCGCCGATGTCGAGAATGTCGACAACCAGGATGTCGCCCGGCTCGGCCCCTTGGACCTCGATCGGCCCGAACAGATGGTGGCAAGGGGTCAGGTCACAGTCGCGAATGTCGTTCGCGCTGTCGTCGTTCCTGATTTGCCCGCCCGTCCAATCCAGGGTCTCGACGCGAAACTCGTCTCCCGGCTTCACGCTCGCGACGACCGGAATGTCGGGATGCCAGCGATTGTGCGGCAGCGGGTCTTGATCTCGCGGTGCCTTGTTGAGGTCCACCGTGATAATTGACTTTGGCATGGCTTACTCCTCCACCGAGACTTCTAAAGTCGAACACGGCGCGGTGCCGGCCTTGCTCCTTCAGAATGACGGGTCAGTGCGCCTCTGACAACCTGACCTCGTCCGGGCGGCTTGCAAGTCGATTGATGCCGGTCGATCGCCTCCCCAGGCACCGGGAACCGCCGGGTTCCCATCGTCGCGACTCTCCACCCCGATTTCGGGATCGGCACGCGATGCTGCGATACACGGAAGACGCCGGGTTGGCTGTGCTCACCGGGATCGACCGGCGCGACGTGCTGGCCGTGGCGCGGCTCGGTATCCGTAGGGGCTCACTCGCCCCGCACATCTCACGGCTCCGTTGCCGCGTGAATGCCGCTAACGAACGTTCGCGAACAGCACTTTCAGCCTAATCCAATATTTCGCTTGCATCAATGATGGTGGACGCTACCCGGCTGATCGGAACGCGCTTCTCCATGGCCCGGCGGCGCATGAAGTGATAGGCCTCGTGCTCGTCGATTTGCCGCGACTGCATCAGCAGCACCTTGGCGCGTTCCACTTCCCGTATCGAGCGCAGCGTCTCGTCGAGCTTGGCAATGCGCCGCAGCAGGCGCGTCTGGTACTGGTGGATCTGACGCGCGGCAAAGACCGAGAGAACGACCTGATCGGGCGCGACGGGCTTGAACAGAAGCGCCGTCGCCCTGCTGTCGTGAACGGCTGAGGGCGTTTCAGGCGACCGGCCATCGGCGATCCCGACGATCGGCGGCAGGTCCACGCTGCCATCGGCGCGAAGCAGGTTGCGAACGTTGGCGTCGAGAATGCACAGCAGCAGGTCGACGTCGTTGGGCAGCCTGGCTGGCGGCGGCCAAACCTGACGTGCGCGCAATCCCGCCCGACGCAGTTCGCGCAGCACAGTGGCGGCATCGGCATCGTCAGGATGCAGGACGACGGCGTTCAAGCCTTCGAGGCCCTGCAGCAGTCTCTTGTATGCTGGGACGGGTGAGTGCTCGACGGTCTTGCGCCGGGTCATCGTATGCTCAGTGGAAGGCGGCGGGGCATCCGCAACCATAGTAGACGAGATAGGGATCCGCCATGACGGCGGTCTTCGATTCCTGCACGATCTCGAAACGTCCTGCGCTGTCGACGCGGCCCACCCGGGTGAAGAGATTCGTGTGGTTGCAGGTCTCGTTGATCTTGATCGTGCCCTGCGGCGCCTCGCATTCGCTGCCCAGGATCAGGGAGCGCAGGAGGTCGGTCTCCATCTCGTCCGCGTCGGCCAGCGCCTTGGCGAACACATGGACCTGAAAATACGCCGCCTCCATGCACATGTTTGTGTGTTCCGCCTCCCCGAAGCGTCGCTTGAAGCGGGAGACGAACGCCTTGTTGCGTTCGGTGCTCACGGTTTCGAAATAGGGCGCGACCGCTACGCTGCCCTCGGCGACATCGTCGCCCATGCAACACACCTCGGCCTCGCTCGTCGTCAGGCTGGCGATCGGCGAGGTCTTGGAGTCGAACCCGGCGTCGAAGAATTCCTGATAGAGGTGGACCGTGGCGTCGCCCACCACGGTCGAAAACACGACATCGGGTTTCAGCCTCTTGATGTCGTGGATGATCGGCCTGAACTGCGGCCTTCCCGCGGTGATGTCGACGTAGCGTTCGCCGACCACCTCGCCGCCGTTATGCTGTATGAGGTTGCGCATGATGCGGTTGGATTCATGCGGATAAACGTAGTTCGAGCCGACGAAGTAGAAGCGCGTGCCGTATTCCCGCAACAGGAAGTGGGCGAGCACCACCGCGTTCTGATTGGGCGCCGCCCCGGTATAGATGACGTTGGGCGAATACTCGAACCCTTCGTAGAGCGTCGGGTACCAAAGCAGGCCGTTGCGGCGCTCGATGATTGGCAGTACCGCCTTGCGGCTGCTGGAGCGGTAGCAGCCGAAGATCGTCGTCACCCCGTCTTCGGCCAGGAGCTTTTCGGCTAGGTGGGCGAAGCGCTGGTCGTCGGACTGCGGATCGTAGACGATGGGCACGAGTTCGCGGTCATTGATGCCGCCACCCGCATTGATCTCGTCGACGGCCAGCAGCGTTCCCTTGAGCTGGCTTTCCTCAATGATCGCTGTTGCGCCGGTCTGCGAAAAGAGAATGCCGACACGCCACGGCTCGCCGCCATATGGATGTAAGGCCATGACAGGTCTCCACAACCTCCCCAGATCGTGTGTACAGCCCTGCCCAGGGCGAATTTATTGTCCGCCCGTCGAGCAAAGTGAGTTGAAGTCGGGGCTGGCCATTCCGTTTTCGATGTGGCAGTGTGCCGGTCATGGCGACGCTGCCGGCTCTGGATTCGTCCATTGATCTGCGCGCGGTCAGGGTGCGCCCGACCTGGGGCGCGCGCGAGCACCGGCGCTGGGACCGGTTGGTCGAGGAGCACCACTACCTGGCGTTCCACGGCGTCATCGGCAAGGGCCTGCGCCATGTCGCGGTGCATGGCGAGATCTGGCTCGCACTGATCGGCTGGCAGCCCGGCGCGTTCAAGCTGGGCGCGCGCGATCGCTGGATCGGGTGGTCGGCCGAGCAGCAGTTCCGGCGCCTGCATCTGATCGCCAACAACTCTCGCTTCGTCATCCTGACGCCTGAGCGGGTGCCCAACCTGGCCTCGCGGGTGCTGGGGCTGAGCCTGCGGCGGCTGTCGAAGGACATGCAGGCGGCGCACGGATATCCGGCTCTTCTGGCCGAGACCTTTGTGGACGTCTCGCGTTTCGCCGGCACCTGCTACCGCGCGGCCAACTGGCGCTCGCTCGGGCTGACGCGCGGCTTTGCCCGCGAGCCCGGAGGGGCGGCGCGCTGGCGTCACCACGGCCAGCCCAAGGAGGTCTTCGTGTTCGAACTGACAGACGGCGCCCCCGAGGCGCTGAGCACGGTTGAGATGCCGGCAAACTGGAGCACCGAGCAGCATAGCGAGCCGATGGCCGCGCCCCGGCTGCGCAGCCTGTTCGAGTGTCTGGGCGAGGTGCCCGAGTACCGCCATGCCCGGGGCAAGCGCTATGCGCTCAACACCATTCTGACCCTTGCCGTTGCCGCCCGGCTTGCCGGCTACCGGGGGGTGAACGCATTCGCCCAGTTTGCCGCCCTGCTCTCCCAGGAGCAGCTCAAGGCGGTGGGCGCCTTCTGGAGCCCCTCCAAGCAACGCTACACCCCACCCGCGATCACCACCTTCCACAATGTCCTTGCCGCCTTGCCGCCGGAGACCCTGGACAACGCCATCGGCCAGTGGACCGGCCAGCACGACAGCGCGCACGCGCCCGTCGCCGTGGACGGAAAGGACCTGCGCGGCGCCTCGAAGCAGACCGAGGACGGGCGCAGGATGATGGTCGCGGCGGTGGAGCATGACACCGGCGTCGTCCTCGGGCAGGTCGAGGTCGACTCCAAGAGCAACGAAATCCCGGCCGTGCGCGAACTCTCCGGCGGTCTCGATCTCACGGGACGGATCGTCACCATGGATGCGATGCACGCCCAGCACGAGACCGCGCGCTGCCTGCTCGGGCGCCGTGCCGACTATGTGGTCAGCGCCGTCAAGGACAACCAGGAGACCATCCTCGAAGACCTCAAGGCGATCGACTTCAGCGATGCGGCCTGGCACGAAACCGTCGACAAGGGCCATGGCCGCATCGAGCGCCGGCGCTGCGCCGTCGTCGACCTCTCCGCCGCCGAGTGGGACGGCTACGCCAATCTCCACGGGCGGCGCCAGGCGATGTGCATCGAACGTGAGCGCGAGATCCTCAAGACCGGCAAGCGCAGCATCGAGGTCACCTGGAGCCTTACCTCGCTCGGCGCCGAGCGCGCCGGACCCGAGGAGCTGCTCGACCTCGTGCGCAACCACTGGCACATCGAGAACCGCCTGCACTATGTGCGTGACTTCACTTACGACGAAGATCGTTGCCGGGCGTACGTGCGCCACCTGCCCAGAAATCTGGCCTGCTTGAGCAATGCGGCCATCGCCATCGTGCGCTGCGACGGCCGCTTCCGCTACATACCCGAGGCCAACCGGCACTACGCCGCCCGCGCCCAGGAGGCCCTCGACGCGATCATGATCGCGCCCATCGGCTGATACCGCGCGACCCACCGCCGCACCGGGACGTGCCGCAGGGCGGCGCGGCGAAACCACTCCGCCCGTCGAGGCCGAAAACGCCGTCCGGCGGCTTCGGGCAACCACCGTGACGTCGCCCAGGCCGGTTCGGGGCTCCCCCGAACCACCAGCAGCGAGCGCGACCTCACCCATCACGAGCCCTCAGCGCGACAAAAAATTGTTCCTGCAGCCCTGCCCAAGTCACCCTACTACTCAGATTCGAACGTTGTAAAGAGGCCATCTGGCTGGAGACGTCTCTCTGAATGCGGCAGTCGCGGTGAGCGCGATATTCCGCCGGCCTCTCAGGTCTCTGGCGGCGGTGCGGGGTGGTTCGGGGGCCTTGCGGGATCGTGGAAAGGGACGAGACCCATGTGCCGTGGAGCCGGAAGAGCGCGCGCGGCCTGGGGCGCACGTCACCCGGCTGCAACACGGCTTGACACCTCCCGCGCCGCCCCCTAAGCTGAGATTCCTGCCAGAAGACCTGCAAGGCTCGCTTTGCCGATTAAGAAAAGCAATAGTGTTGGCAGGTTGATGGCCCGCAGTGTGGCGGGCAGAGAAATCCGGAACGGACTCATTGGCACTCGAGAAGAATGACACTTGGCGTCGGCCGCGAGGCCCTCGCCGAGTTCGCATGTTTGCGTGAAAGGCCTGCCTGCAGCGGGAAGGCGTGAAGGCTGGCGGAGTTTAATGCGTTCTGCGCCGCGCGCGGAGAGCGACGGTGTCGACTCCGCGATCTTCCACAAGAGGAGGATTTAATGACAACTCTCATCGCTCTCTTCATCAGCGTCGGCGTGTTGGCCGGTGTGGCGACGTGGTTTTTTCTGTTCGTTGGGCCGATCCTGATCTGGGCCGCCTTCGTAGCGTGGGCGTGCTTCTTCCATTCGGGTGGAAACGAAGACGCACTCAAGAGCACTGTCTACTCCAACGTCTTCGGAGTGCTCGCCGCCTGGATTGCAGCCATCGTCATCCTTGCAATTCCGGCGGCGCCAACGCTCACGCTTCCTGTGTGGGCCGGAATCGTGGTGGCTGTGACCGTGGGTGGCTACATCCTGGCCGCTCATGTCAAGGCCCTGTCCTCGATTCCCGGAACGACCTACGGCTACGCCTGCACCTTCGCTTTCCTCCTGCAGACGCCGGACAAGCTGTCGTTGGACAATCTGCTCTCGCTCAGCCTCGACAACGCCCTCTTCGTGGTCTGGGTGTCGATGATTATCGGAGCGGGCTTCGGATACACGTCCGGCAGGCTGGCGGGTCTGTTGACCAAATCCGAGGAAGCTGGATAGGCAAGACTGCGGCATACGGAACCAACTCTGACGGGGGCAGGCGGCCGCACTCGACCTGCCTCCGGGCGACCGGACGGGTTCGACTATCTGAGCGTGACCGGTTGGGGTTGTCCGCGACTTCGGACCGCCGGTTCCGGGAAAATGCCGGCTCGTTTTCCTCAGGGTCGGCATGCCGGCCCTGAGGCGCAGGCCAGTTGAAGCGGGGTTAATCTGGCCGAACGAGCCGTGTGGACGGGCCTCATTGTAGCCCGTTCGCCAAGTTCCATATCTGGATTGTGCGTCTTTCAGATTCAGGAAGCGCCGAGCCAGCAGCGCCATCCGCGGCGACGGCAAAAGCCCTGGGAAGGGACTGCAATGTACATCGACAACCAGATCAAGCGAGTCAGGGTCACATGGACCGAAATCGTTATTCATACTTATGTAAGAGTGTCCCGCAGCAAGTGGACGATCCAGATGAACTACGCCTGCGGCGCCGAGATGTTCCTGGAAAATCAGCCCGACGACCTCATTCAGTGCCTGATCCTCGGCGCATACAACAGCAACAAGGCCATCGAATCCGAGCACTTCCAGGTTGCCGCCGGGGCCGAGCGCCAGACGCCACCCCCCACCAGCTATCGGGAGCTGCAGGACCTGCTGATGGACTACGATTGAGGGAAGCCCGATCGACGCCCGTCGATCGCCACGAGTGGCCCGAACTCGAGCGCTGTACCCAACCTGGGTGCGAGTCCATCAGCCGAGGCCGCCGGTAGATCGGGGCCGCCGCTGGCCGCAAACCCGGTCCTGACCTTCGTCAGCTAAAGCAGAACCCGACTGGATCGCTTGCGATCCGATCCGATCGGGTGAGTCTGCTCCAACTATATGATTCAGAGGGGATTCACGCGATCAGGTGGAACCACTTGAAGGTTCCACCTGATCGCGATCCGTTCTAGGAAGCGCAGTGCCGCGGCGCGGCTCTCCATGCGCTGTCGAGGCGGGTTCGGGCGGCCGCTGGTCCGACCGCCCGAGGATGCCCCTGCTGGACTGAGCCCGGGGCTCAGCCCACCGGATCCGACAACACGACGCCCTTATCCAGCAGCCAGGCGTGGCACGCCTTCTTCTCGTTCGCCCCCAGCTTGTTGTAAGCCTTCTGGGCCGCCCCGTAGGCCGTCAGGTCGGAATGCGCCAAGCCCGGCAGCACGATGTCCGCGTACGCCGTGAGGTGATCGAAGAACTCGTGGTTGGCCATCTGAATGTCTGACTCGTTTCCCGACTTCAGGAAACTCTCCGCGATCTTCTGCTTCAGCGCGGCATCGACCCGCTCGAAGCCGATGGTGCGCGGGGCGTGCACATGAACCACCGCACTGTCCGAGCGGAAATCCCCGCCGACGCCGGAGTACCTGTCGAGATAACCGACCCACTGGTCGATGACCTCGTGCCACTTGCTGATTGCCTCGCCCGGCAGAACCTGGACGCCCGGATGGGTGAACTTCGCCAGGTTGTAGAGCACCCAGCTGCGCGGCTGACCGGCCGCGGTCTTGCCCGGCTCGCCTATCAGTCCTGCGGCTGACAACGCCTGATTAAGGGCGCCGTCGAAATCGCGCATGGCGAATCGCGTGAGCGAGTCCTGAGCGAACTTGTTCACCACCTCCTGGCGGATTCTGTCCCGAATCGCCGGCTCGCCGGTCTTGGTGTAGGAGGTCAGTCGCTGCCAGGAATGTTCCGTGTTGACGACGAAGAAACCGCCGCTGAAGGGGTTGCCGCCTCCCCCGCCTTTGACTGCCTCCTTGTTCTTCGCATCGTCGGTCATGCAGGCGAACTCGTTCAGGCTGGCGTAGAGGGCGGCCGGCGCGTCGCCGTCGCCACTGTGGGGCATCTGGCCGACGCCGATGACCGGCACCGCGCCGCCGAGATCGTTGGCCAAGTCACGGGCGAGATCGGGGGCCATGCCGCTGCCGGTGCCGCCGGCAAGGTTGCAGCACACCATGACCCGCGAA
Organism: Alphaproteobacteria bacterium; assembly: GCA_965207055.1. Taxonomy (GTDB): domain Bacteria; phylum Pseudomonadota; class Alphaproteobacteria; order UBA828; family UBA828; genus WTGU01. The sequence goes on from CBDBLP010000004.1 coordinate 94,535, forward strand.
GGCAGCTCCGTCGCCTTCACCTGAGCGGCGAAGTTCGAGAGGGCGCCGCCGAGTCCGTTCTGCGAGGCGTGGGCGTAGACCGCCTTGGCCACCGCCCGCGACATGTGCCCGCCCGCCTCGGGCGCTTCGGCGCCCTTGGGGAGCCACGACTTCTTGCCGCCGGACGCTGCGGCCAGTTGGTCGCCATTCGGCGCATCGAGGGACACCGACTGGAAATGGAAGCGCTCAGCGGGAACGCCCTGTTCGTCCATGCGCTGCTGCAAGGCGTCCGCGTAGCCCTCGGCGCGAAGAAGGTCGTCGTCTCCCACGTCGATGATCAAGGCCGCGACGCGCGCTCCCGCGTTGTCGCGCACGAGATCTTCGACCTCGCCCGTCCGCAGCAAACCGTCGACATAGCCTGCGCCGCTGCGTCCGATTCCGACGACATGCAAACAGTGGGGTCCTGCCTCTGATTTAGAGTCTGCCATATCTTGCCTCCTTGCCTCCTTGCTATCGGCCATCGGCCCCGCTCAAGCTCCCATGCTTCGTAGCCCGCCCACCGCCGCTCTTGATTCCGTCGGGTGACGAGGTTGCAGGATTTTCATGAAGCGGCCGATCGTGGTTTCCAACGCTCGTGGATTGTTCCCTTCGTTGAGTCTCCGAGTCGGGCAAAGGCGTTTTCCAATGCCGGCGCTTGTGCGCACGCAGGCGCCTCGCCGTGTCGCCAGGTCAGACGCGCTTTGAGAGCATGAGCTCCTCAAGATGCGGCGATTGGACCTCGGCTCAGCACGAGATTGCCTACGCCTCCGTCTCGAAAGAGACGTGAGCTGTCATGCCCACCACTTGGGCGACGGCGCTGTCGCTGTATCACCTGCTTCACGGACCGCTGCTGCCGTGAAAGGCGTGCTGATGATAGCCGATTTGGTGAAGCCGACAAAGCCGATTCGAGGTAACACTCGGAGCGCAAGGTGTTGTTAAGCCTCCACCGGCGCGGCGCTCCGGCTCGGTCGCGGGAGTAACGGGGGCTTGTGTCTGCGACGCCTCGGGCGTGAGGTGGCTGCGGGTGGGGTGAAGAGGCCGTTCGTGCACTGGCGTGCTGTAGCGGCTCCCACTGTCAAGCTTGGCCCGAACCATTCTGTCGGCTCCGGTCACTGATGGCGCGGGTTTCCCGCGACCTCGTTCAAGAGAATGGGACTTCGAACATGGTTCCTCCCCGCTCGCGACGGGGATGAAAGGCGGGAGGATGTTCCATGGCGCGCAAGTCTCGAAGAACCCGGCGTCTCAGGGTGGTGAACCCGGACTGCGCAGGGATCGACATCGGCAAGGGGCGGCACTTCGTGGCGGTCGACCCGGAACGCAGCGTTGAGCCGGTGCGTTCGTTCGGCGCCTTCACCCGCGATCTGGAGGCGATGGCGGCGTGGCTGGCGTCGTGCGGGGTGAGCAAGGTGGCGATGGAGCCGACCTCGGTCTACTGGATCCCGGTCTACGAGACGCTGGAGCGCGCGGGCTTCGAGGTGATGCTAGTGCCGCCGCGCATGACGAAGCAGATCGGCGGGCGCAAGAGCGACGTGCTGGACTGCCAGTGGATCTGGCAGCTGATGTCCTACGGTCTGCTGCGGGGAGCGTTCCGTCCGGGCGACGCGGTGTGCCCGCTGCGCTCCTACGCACGCCAGATGAGGCGGCTGACCGAGGACCGCTCCCGCTGCGTCCTGCACATGCAGAAGGCGCTGACCGAGATGAACGTCAGGCTCGACTCGGTGATCGCCAACATCACGGGGCTGACCGGCCAGCGCATCCTGCGCGCGATCATCGACGGCGAGCGTGACCCGGAGCGCCTGGCGACGCTCCGCCACCGGGGCATCAGGGCCGACGCCGATACCATCGCCGCGAGCCTTCAGGGGACGTGGCGCGAGGAGCACATCTTCGCCCTCGAACAGGCCATGCAGGGCTACGACTTCCTGACCCGGCAGATCGTCGACTGCGAGGCCCGGGTGATGGCCGAGATCGAGCGCCTGACACCGCCGGACGATCCCCCGGACGGCGGCGCGCCGGACCCTGCCCCCGGCACGACCTCGGGCATCCCGTCGAGCCGCTCTGCGAACGCCGCAAGCAACGACACCGGCAAGGAGGGCATCCCAGGCCTTGGCGTTGCGCGGAATGATGGGCGTCGACCTCACCGCGATCCCCACCGTCGGTCCCGGTACCGCACTGGTGATCGCCTCGGAGTTAGGCCCGGACTTCTCCGCCTTCCCCTCCGCTCAGCACTTCTGCTCCTGGCTTGCGCTCGCACCGGGAACCAGGATCAGCGGCGGCAAGAACCTCCCCGGCACGTCCCCGAAGGCGGTCAACCCCGTCGGGCAGGCCCTGCGCATGGCGGCCATGGCCGCGCGCCGCAGCCAGACCTTCATCGGCGCCAAGCACCGCGCAAGGCTCGCCCGAATGGACACCCCCGTTGCGATCAAGGCGACCGCCCGCGAACTCGCCTGCCTGATCTACCTCATGGTGACCGAGGGCCAGGAATACGTCGAGCACGGCATCGACGCGTACGAGAAGCGGCGCCTCAACAGAAAGTTCGCTCATCTCGACCGCCAGGCCCAAAAGCTCGGCTTTCAACTCATCCCGAAAACGCAAGGAGAGGAAAAACAGAACCCAATGCCGTCAATCGCTTAGGCATCTGTTACTCAAGAGCCCGCGGATTGGACGCCGATCGGCGTGGAAAAATATTGATTCACTTCGATTCAGGGGGGTCAAGCGGCGATGCCGAACAACAGCCCGCGGACCAATGGCCTCCCCTCACACGTCCTCTATTGGCTCTGCTCGGCCGGCTTCGGCTGCATCGTCTGAACCTGCATCGGGCTGGAAAAAGGCGTCGTGCCATACCCGGGTCACGATCTTTGCGGCGTCGTCGACGGAGACCGGGTTCTCGTTTAGTTGTTCCTCCTGCGCAAACCAGACATAGGCGCATTGCTCGACCATCGCGGCCATGGCCTCCGCGACGAGGCGGGCCGGAACGCCGTCCACCTCTTCGATCCCGTACTTTGCCTTGAGGGCGCCCACGAAGCGATCGACGTGGCGGTTCCGCATCGCCCACCACACGCTGCGAAAGCGCTCGTCAACCGTGGAGGCCTCGATGAGGGCGCGCATCACGTCGCGATTTTCGCTGTAGAGCGCGAGGTAGCCGCGGTTCGCTTCGAGCAAGGCCTCCTTGGGGTCGGTCTCCAGTCGCTTGTTCGGCGCTCGGCTCGCTTCGAACAATGCCTCGTGAATGCCCTCGACCAGGGCCCTGAAGAGGTCCTCCTTGTTGCGGAAATAGCGGTAGAGAGCGCCGAGCGATACCCCCGCCTCCTCGGCGACGTCGACCATCTTGAGGGAGACATAGCCGTTGCGAGCCAGCACGCGTCGCGCACTCGCCAGGAGACGGCTGCGCGTGCGCCGGCCCTTGGGCGTGGTCGGGAATTGGGTCATCTGCGCCGCCATTCCAGCGACCTCCACCCGTCTCGCGCGCCGCAATTCCTTGGGCGGCGCCGGCTCATGCTCCTCACCGGCCATCCTCCGGGTGGTGTCGTGGGTGCGTCCGAGCGGCTCCGTGGGAACCCCCGGTGCCGCTCGTGCCAGGAAGGTAGCAAGAGAGAGAATGACGGTCATTAAAAATGACTGTCAATAAAAAAAGCGATGTCATCATCTTGAAATCGATTTGTAGCGGGTCTACGCTGGGCGCGAGCGGGATAGCGGTGGACATAGGGCGATTCCGGGCCGGCAACGGGAGCGGCGAATGAGCGAGTTGCGTCTCGGGGATCCGGAAAGCCCGCAATCCACACGGGCAGCGTTTTCGGATGCCGCCGCCAGCCGCGCCGAACGCGAACGCCGCTACCGCGCGCAGGGGTGGTGGCCGGGCGAGCGCTTGTGCGACCGCTACGCCACCCTCGCCCAGCGCTTTGAAGACCGCCTCGCCGTCGCCGACACAACCGGTCGGCGACTTAGCCACGGCATGGTGTGGCAGCAGAGCGGGCGCCTCGCCGAAGAGCTGGAAGAAGGCGGAATCGGTAGCGGCGATATCGTCATCCTTCTTCTGCCGAACATCGTCGACGGGCAGGTCGCGTTCGTCGCATTGCTGCGTCTCGGTGCCATACCCGCGAGCCTGCCGACCCGAACCGATCCCGAAACGGTTGCCCACGCTGCCCGGCTGACGGGCGCGCGGGCGCTAATTTCATTGGAACGCTACGGTGCCGCGCGGCTGGGCGATATCGTCCGGGAAGCCGCCTCGACCTGCGGGCATGATCTGGGCGTTTTCCTGGTCGAGGATTCCGTCGGGACGTGGCGGATGGCGCCTGCAAGTCAAGGAGCGCCCTTGCCGGCGGGCGCCGCCGACCTCGCGCACATCATGTTCACGTCGAGCACGACCGGCATGCCCAAGGCCGTCATGCACAGCGAGGACACCCTCGCCGCGCTGAATATTGCGTTCACCGAGCGTTTCTCGCTCGGCCCGGATGCGCCGATCTTTCTCGCCTCTCCCCTCGGGCACAGCATCGGTGCCATCCACGGCACCCGACTGGCGCTCCATACCGGCGCGCCGCTCGTTCTCCAGGATGTCTGGAATCCCGAGCAGGCGCTCGAAATGATCGAGGAGTTCGGCTGCGCGTTCACCGCCGCGGCGACACCCTTTCTGAAGGATCTGGTCGACGCACGCTGGCCACGCTCGACACCGAAGCTGGCACCGCTCCGCTCGTTTCTGTGCGGCGGCGCGCAGGTGCCGCCCTCACTGATGGAGGCCGCGCAGGCCCAGTTTCCAAACACCTTCGTGACGGTCCTTTGGGGCATGACCGAGGGCGGGCTCGTCACCTGCGTCCGCGAGAGCCCCGCCGAGAAAGTGATGAGCACCGCCGGCATCGGACTGCCGGGGCTTGAGCTGCGTTGCCTCGACACCGAGGGCGGCACCTTGCCTGCGGGTGCAGAGGGAGAGCTGGCCATGCGCGGGCCGGGCGTCTTCATCGGCTATTTCGGCCAGCAGGAGCTCTACGACTCCTTCATCACGGACGACGGGTTCTTTCGCACCGGCGATCTCGCGCGGATCGATGGCGACGGGTACGTGCGCATCACCGGCAGGCTGAAAGACCTGATCATTCGCGGCGGCGTCAACATCTCGCCGGCGCCGATAGAGAATGCGCTCGCCGACCATCCGGGCGTCAACGCCGTGGCTGTCATCGGCCATCCCGACGAGCGCCTGGGCGAGCGCATCTGCGCGGTGGTGGTGCCCAACGGAAAGGCCCCGAGCCTCGACGACCTGATCGCCCACGCACGAGCAAAGCGCCTGCCGAAGCATCTCTGGCCCGAGGTCCTGCGCATCGTCGATGCGATGCCGATGACGCCGGCGGGCAAGATCCGCAAGGCCGACCTCCGCGCCATCGTGATCGGCGATGGCCCGATATCCGGTGACGGAGCATGAGGGCCCGGCTCACCGACATCGACGTCGGCTACACGCGCACGGGAGAGGGTCCGCCGGCGGTCATGGTCCACGGCCTTGCGGAGGACCGGAAGAGCTGGGCCGACGTCCAGAGCCGGCTGAGCGATTTCACGACCTACGCCTACGACCTTCGCGGTCACGGCGAAACCGACCTGGGCGAGGCCGAGGGCACGCTGGAACAGCTGGGCGACGACCTCATTGCCTTCCTCGAAGCGCTGACGGGTGCCGCCCACTGCATCGGCTACTCGCTCGGCGGTGCCGTGGTGCTCTGGGTCGCGGCCAGGCGGCCCGATCTGGTGACCCGAGCCACGGTCGCCGGCACCTCGACCGTTGTCGGACGACGCGCCGCCGCGTTCTTCCGCGACCGCATCGAGACGATTCGGAGCGATTTCTCGAGCTTTGGCAGTGCGCTGAAGGAGGATACCCGCCAGCAGCTCGTCATCGCCGGCGACCAACTGGAAGAAGTCACGGCCCGGCGCCTCGAGGCCATCGGCACCGGAGGTGGCTACGTCAATGCCGCCCAGGCGATGGCGCGGCTCAACGAGGCCCCCCTCACCCAGGTCCTGCCGGACATCGCCTGCCCGGTCCACGTGATCGGCGGCGAGGCCGACGTGTTCTGCCCGCGCAAGGCCGCGGACATCATGATCGCCGCCCTGCGCCACGGCACCTATCACGAGGTGGCAGGGGCCGGGCATCTGATGAGCATCGATCAGCCCGAGGCCTATGCGCAGGCCATTCGCAACGCACTCGAAAGCAACGCCTGATGGTCAAGAGATTCGGAATTTCGAGGGGAGTCAGCCCGCGGGAGACCTTCTCCCAGGTCGGGGAGATCGCGAAGAAAGTCGAGGAGCTCGGCTTCGAAGCGCTGTGGTTCATCGATCACCAGCTCGGCATGAAGGACGTCTATGCGGCGATGAACGTTGCGGCGATGGCGACCGGGTCGATCGAGATCGGTTGCGCGGTCACCAACCTTCAGACGCGTCATCCGACGGTCACCGCCAACGCCACGACCGCGCTCGACGAGCTTTCCGATGGACGCGCCTTGCTGGGCCTCGGCGCGGGCTGGGTCGCCGTCCATTCCATCGGCGAGAAGCCGAACAGGATCGCCGAACTTCGGGAAGGCATAGAGCTCTTTCGCGAGCTCTTCTCGGGCGACGAGGTCGACTTCACGGGCGCCAAGGGCCGGCTCGCCACCGCGCGCCGACAGATCCCGATCTATCTCGCCGTATCCCAGCCCCGCATGCTCGAGCTATGCGGCGAGGTTTGCGACGGCGCCGTCCTGATGGGGGCGGCCGACCCGGACTTCTGCAACTGGCAGCTTGAATACATCTACCGCGGTCTTCAAAAGGCCGGGCGCAAGCGCGAGGACATCCTGATCGACCTCATCGTCACGATGAGCATCGATGAGGATGCCGAACAAGCGGTCCAGGACGTCCGTGCCTGGGCCACCAGCCAGGCCGCGACCTTCGCCGTCTGGAAGGCGATGCCGCCGGGGTGGGAGCGCTTCCGGCCCGAATTCAAGGCCGCCGAGGAGGCTTACCACTACGAGGAGCACCTCTCGCTGCGGGCCGGGCACAAGGAGATCGTAAGCGAGGAGTTCGTGCGCTCGGTGACGATCAGCGGCGATCGGGATCATTGCCTCTCCCGGCTGCACGAGCTCTCGACGGTCGACATCGATCGCATCAGCTTCGCCCTGCTCTCCGGAGGCCGCATGCGCCGGCTGGAAGAGCTCGGCAAGCACGTGATCCCCCAACTCAAAGCGGACTAAGCGGAGGCAGAGATGCCGGCGCCAGATGAACACGAGGGAGACCGCCGGGTGGCAATCGTCACCGCGGCGGCCGGTGCCGGGATCGGCGCCGCGATCGCGCGCCGGCTCGCCGCCGACGGCTACGACGTGGTGATAACGGACGCCCACGAGCGCCGTTGCGACGCGTTCGCCGGGCAACTCGCCGACGAACACGGCAGAGAGTTCCTGTCGATGCCGCTCGATGTCACCGATTTCGACGCTGTGGGCACCGTCACTGAGGCCGTCGTCGCGCAGCGCGGCCGGATCGACGCCCTCGTCAACAACGCGGGGTGGAGCAAGATCGAGCCGGTCGCCGAGATGGCGCCCGAAACCTGGCAGCGCTGTCTGGACGTCGACCTGAACGGCACCTTTTACGCCATGCGTCGCGTGCTCCCGCACATGATCGCGCAAGGCGCAGGCGCCATCGTCAATATATCGTCGATCGCGGCCTGGGAAATGACGACCGAGCACGGCGCCGCCTACTCCGCGGCCAAGGCGGGAATCCTGGCGCTCACACGGGTGGCCGCCGCCGAGAACGGCCGGCACGGCGTCCGCGTCAATGCCGTGGCGCCGGGGCTGATCTACAACGACTTTCTGCGCCGCATCTACCCCGACGAGTTCTTCGACGGCTACGCGGAATCACGCTCTCTGGTCGGCCGCGTCGGACAGCCCGAGGACATCGCGGACCTGGTTTCGTTCCTGATCAGCGACCGGGCCGGATACATCACCGGGGAGGTGTACGGCATCAGCGGAGGCGTCTCCCCGAATGCCTGATCGCGGCGACGAGAGCCCGATCTGCTGGCCGATCGCTTCGCTGATCGAGGCCTACCGGGAAGGCCTGTTGTCGCCGGTCGAGGTGGCGGATGAGGTGCTCGCGAGAAGCGACCGACTGAATCCCTCGCTTCATGCCTATCTCGTCCGCTTCGACGATCTCACGCGGCGGCAGGCACGCGAGGCCGAAGCCGCCTACCGGGCCGGCCGGGCGTTGCCGCTGAGCGGCGTGCCGGTCTCGATCAAGGATACCTTTCCGCTTGCCGGGGCGGTGACGACCTTCGGTTCGGTCGTGCACCGCCAAAACCACACTCAGCACGACAGCGACGTCGTTCGCCGACTGAGAGCCTCGGGCGCGATGTTCACCGGCAAGACCAACACCGCCGAATTCGGCCAGTCGGCGACCAGCGACAATCGCCTCGGCCCCGAGGCCTGCAACCCGTGGGATACGACGCGCACGCTGGGCGGCTCGAGCGGCGGCGCGGCGGTATCGGTCGCGGCCGGGCTCGCCAGCGTCGCGCTGGCTGCTGACGGCGGCGGGTCGATCCGCATTCCGGCTTCGTTCACGGGATTGCTCGGATTCAAACCCACCTACGGCCTTTGCCCCGACGAAGGCGGCTTGCCGGCGATGTCGGATTTCGTTTGCCCGGGTCCATTGGCGCGGCGCGTGGCCGATGCGCGGGCGTTCATGGGCGCGCTTCTCGGTCGCGGGATGAGCCGTGGCAGCGTGGAAAAAGGGTTGCGCATCGCCTGGTGTCCGCGCCCCGAAGGTCGTCCTGTCGACCCTGGAGTCGCGGCGACCGTCGGAGCTGCCGTCGCGAGTCTCGAGACCCTGGGCCACGAAGTCGTCGAGACCATGCTGCCCCTCGAAGGATGGAACCAGGCCTTCGGGCCGCTCGTCCTCGCCGAGGAACGCCGCGAGCGCGGTGATCTGCTCCAGCGGTGCCCGGACGTGCTGAGCGACTATGTGCGCAAGTCATTGGCGGCGGCGCAGAGGCTCACCGACGACGAGATTTCTGCCGGCCGCGCCGCGCATCTCCGCTATCGCGCCCATATGGCGGCGTTGTTCGAGACCTGGGACGCGATTGCGACACCGGCAACGGCCGTCACCGCCTTTCCCTTCGACCAGCGGCCGAAGCGGATCGCCGGCCGCGCGGTCGACTGGCTTTGGGGCGCGTTCCCCTTCGCCGTGCCCTTCAATGTCTCCGGCAATCCCGCCGTATCGCTGCCCTGCGGGCTCACCGAGGGTCTGCCCGTGGGTCTGCAGCTCGTCATGCCGCTGAACGCGGACGAGCGGCTTCTGGATCTCGCCGAAGACGTGGAAGAGGTGATCGCGTTCGACCGGAGCCTGATGGGCGATCCGGCGCCGCGGCCGGCGGTGGAGGCGGCTTCGTGAGCGGGCGCGTGGCCACAACGGCGCACGAGGGTGTGCTCGAGATTACCTTCGAGAACGCCCGGCGCCGCAACGCGCTGTCCCTCTCGCTTCTGTCGGCGCTGAGTCGGGCGATTGACGACGCCCGGGCAGGCGACGTCCGGGCAGTGGTTCTCGCCGGCGCCGGGGACGGGTTCAGCGCCGGAGCCGATCTCGCCGACCTGACGGGCACGATCGCCGACCGCGCCATGGACGATGCCATTCAGGGCGCCGCCGTATCCATTCGCGATTGCCCGGTGCCGGTCATCGCGGCTGTCGAGGGACCGTGTATCGGCGGCGCGCTTGAGGTAGCGCTGAGCTGCGATGCCATCGTGGCCGCCGAAGGTGCGTATTTCGCGCTTCCCGCGACGCATCTCGGCCTGCTCTACGATCCACGCGCCGTGGCGCGCCTCCGCCTTCGCTTGAGTCCTGCCGCTCTGAGATGGCTGCTTCTGCTTGGTGAGCGGATCGATGCCGGAACCGGGGCGGCGATGGGCCTGGTAGCCCGTGTCGTCCCCGAGGGCACCGCCGGGGCCGAGGCGCGGGCGCTGGCCGAGCGGGTATCGGCTCGGTCGCCCCACGCCATCGCGGCCACCAAGAGGCTGCTCAATGAGCTCGAGGGGGGCTGCGCCCGGCTCGATGAGTGGGAACGCGTTCGCCTCGACATCCTCGGCTCGACGGAGCGCCGCGAGCGGGTCGAAGAGGCGAAGGCGCGTCTGGGGCTGGCGTGACCGGCTCGCTCGAATCGCGCTCATGACGAAGGGGAGGGATCCAATGAAATGATGTCGTCCGTGCCAATGCGCCCCGTCACCGGACGCCGGATTCGGACCGGTCGTCGACGTGGCGTGGCCTTCAAGGATTTCGTCTGACAGGCGCGTACCGCGCGAGATACTGACTTATTGGGAGGAGAAGATGAGACCATTCAAAGCGCTTCTAACGATGACCGCCGCCGCCGCCGTGATCGCGACCGGCGTCACGGTCTGGTCCGGGTCCGCGACCGCCGAGACGGAGACCATTCGCATCGGCGACATTAATTCGTACACGCGGCTGCCCGCACACACGGTTCCCTACCGGCAAGGGGCAATTCTCGCGATCGAGGAGATCAACAGCGCGGGCGGCGTTCTCGGGCGTCAGCTCGAGCTCATATCCCACGACGATCAGGGGAAACCGGGCGAGGCGGTCAAGGTGGCCGAGCGGCTCTTCGACCGCGACGAGGTGGTCCTGATCTCGGGCTCGCTCTTCAGCCATGTCGGGCTGGCGCTGACCGCCTACGCGAAGCAGACCCAGCAATTGTACATCGCGGCCGAGCCGCTGGCCGATGCTCTGGTCTGGGCTCAGGGCAACCGCTACACCTTCCGGCTGCGTCCGTCGACCTACATGCAGGCGGCAATGCTCGCCGCCGAGGCAGCGAAGAACGAGGACGCCAAGCGTTGGGCGACCATCGCGCCCAACTATGCCTACGGCAAGGATGCCGTCGCGGCCTTCCAGAGGGTGTTGACGGAGTTGCGGCCGGATGTGGAGTTCGTCGGCTCGCAATGGCCGGCGCTCTTCAAGATCGACGCCGGGGCCGAGGTCGAGGCGCTCAAGCGCCTGGAGCCGGACGCGATCTACAACGTCACCTTTGGCAGCGATCTCGCCAAGTTCGCGCGCGAGGGCAGGCTGCGCGGCCTCTTCGAGGGTCGGTTGATGGTCGGATTGCTGACCGGCGAGCCCGAGTACATCGATCCCCTGAAGGACGAGGCACCGGAGGGCTGGCTGGTTACCGGCTACCCCTGGTACGACATCGAGACTCCGGCGCACCAGGCGTTCCTGGACGCCTATCAGCAGCGTTGGGACGACTATCCGCGGATCGGCTCGGTCGTCGGCTACAACACCATGCTGGCAGTCAAGGCAATGTTCGATCGGGCCGGCTCGACCGAAACGGAAGCCATGGTCGATGCCATGGAAGGGCTGAGTTTCGATGCGCCGACCGGGCCCATCACGTTTAGGGCGATCGATCATCAATCGACAATGGGGGCCTACGTCGGCTGGACCACGTTGCGCGACGGACAGGGCATCATGGTCGACTGGAAGTACCTCGACGGCGCGGACTACCTGCCGTCGGATGACGAGGTCCTGAAACTGCGCAGCGGAGGCTGAAGCGTCGCATCGTCAGGGGCCGGCCAGCCGGCTCCTGATGTTGCCGCCTGGAACAAGAGCGGTCTGAGCGGAAGAGCCGGAGCGTGGCGGATTTCATTGTCAGCCTGTTGACGGGGTTATCCAGCGCCGCGGCCATGTTCCTGGTCGCGTCGGGGTTGTCGATCATCTTCGGGGTGACCCGGATCGTGAACTTCGCCCACGGCTCGTTCTACATGCTGGGCGCCTATATCGGGTACACGCTGGTCCAGGCGATCGGCTCCACGGGGATCGGATTCTGGGCCGCCGTCCTGATCGCCGCCGTCGCCGTCGGCTTCATCGGCGTGGTCATGGAGATCCTGCTGCTTCGCCGGATCTACAAGGCGCCCGAGCTCTTTCAGCTGATCGCGACCTTCGGGGTGATCCTGGTCATCCAGGACGTGACCCTGTGGGTCTGGGGATCGGAAGACCTGGTCGGCCCGCAAGCCCCCGGCCTCAAGGGCGCCATCAATATCCTCGGCAAGCCGATTCCCGAATACGATCTGGCCCTGATCGCGATATCGCCGCTGGTGCTGATCGGCCTGTGGGCGCTGTTCAAGCTGACGCGTTGGGGCACGCTGGTTCGGGCCGCAACGCAGGACCGGCAGATGGTGGCGGCGCTGGGTGTCAACCAACGCTGGTTGTTCACCGGTGTCCTATTTCTCGGCTCCGCCCTCGCCGGGCTCGGTGGCGCCGTTCAGATCCCCAAGGGCGGCGCCGACCTGCTGATGGATTTCAATATCCTCGCTGTCGCATTCGTCGTGGTCGTCGTGGGCGGCATGGGCAGCATTTTCGGCGCCTTCTGGGCCGCGGTGCTCTTCGGCATCCTCCAGACCTTCGGCATCCAGATACTGCCGAACTCGACGCTGGTGCTGATGTTCCTGGTCATGGCGGTGGTCCTGATATTCCGGCCGTGGGGGCTGCTCGGCATACCGGAGTCAGTGCTTCAGATTCCTTCCGGTCCGCCCGAGCAGCCGCTGCGCCCGGCGTTGCCGCGGGTGCGTGCCCTGGCCGGCGCGGCTTGCGCGGTGCTCCTCGTGCTTCCGATCGTGCACTTCGTCTTCCCCGAGGTGGTCGGCGCGTTCACCCTGGTCCTGGTGATCGAGATCATGGTCTTCGTGCTCTTCGCGGCTGCGCTCCATTTCATCATGGGCCCGGGCGGGATGGTCAGCTTCGGTCACGCCGCGTATTTCGGTGGCGGTGCCTATGCGGCCGCGCTCCTTGTGAAGTTCGTGGACGCACCCTTCGAGCTCGCGTTCTGGGCCGCGCCGATCGGTGGCGGGCTGCTTGCAATCCTGTTCGGCTGGTTCTGCGTGCGTCTGAGCGGCGTCTACTTTGCGATGCTGACGCTCGCCTTCGCACAGATCGCATGGGCGTTCGTGTTCCAGGACATGCCGGGCAGCGTGCTCAAGTCCTTCGGAATCGCGGACGAGTATGGCGCGCCGCTCAAGATTACCGGCGGTGACGACGGCCTGAACGACATCTGGCCGTCGCAATGGGCGAGTACGCGTATCGCCTACTACTACATCACCGTGGGGCTGAGCGTGGCCGCGCTCTGGATCATGCGGCGCATCCTCTATGCGCCCTTCGGCTACACCCTGCGCGCCGGCCGCGACTCGCCCTTGCGGGCCGCCGCGATCGGGATCGATCTCACGCGCCACCGCTGGCTGGCCTTTGCAATCTCCGGCGCGTTCACGGGCCTCGCCGGTTCCCTCTTCCTCTTCTCCAAGGGCAGCATCTTCCCGACCACGCTGGAAATCGCGCGCTCCTTCGACGCGTTGCTTATGGTGCTCTTCGGCGGCGTGCAGTCACTCTTCGGCCCGATTTTCGGCGCCGCCGCGCTGACCTGGCTCAACGATCTCTTCAGCGTCCTCAGCTATTGGCGCTTCCTGCTCGGCGTGACCATCATCGCCCTGGTGCTGCTGCTTCCCCAGGGGCTCGCCGGTTTCGCCGGCACGCGTCTGGGCCGGCGACTTCGGCTGGCGCGGTCGGAGGAAATGGCGACATGAGTGCGGCACCGCACGAGCGCGCTCCGGTGCTGGAGGTCGAATCCCTGAGCAAGGCGTTCGGCGGGGTGCAGGCCGTGGAGCGGGTCTCGTTCACGCTCTCGTCGAGCGAGCTCCTGGCCATGATAGGACCCAACGGCGCGGGCAAGACGACCTGCTTCAACATGCTGAACGGCCAGCTCCGACCGGATGCCGGCGCGGTACGGCTCAACGGCCGAAGCATTCTGGGCCTGCCGCCTCAGTCCATCTGGCGGCTCGGTGTCGGGCGGACATTCCAGATCACCGCGACCTTCACGTCGATGACCGTGCGCGAGAACGTGCAGATGGTGTTGATCAACTATCATCGCCGGTCGCGGGGATTGTGGCAGCCGGCGAAGAGCCACTACATCGACGAGGCCATGGCGCTGCTGGAACGTGTCGGCATGGAGCAGCAATACGACAGAGCCTGCGGGGTGCTGGCCTATGGCGACCTCAAGCGGGTCGAGCTTGCGATCGCGCTGGCGAACGAACCCAAACTCTTGTTGATGGACGAACCCACCGCTGGCATGGCGCCCAGGGAACGCATGGAGTTGATGCAGCTCACCGCCGAGATCGTGCACGAACGGGACATCGCCGTTCTCTTCACCGAGCACGACATGGACGTGGTCTTCGCCCACGCCGACCGAATCATGGTGCTGGATCGGGGAGAGCTGATCTCCGAGGGCCCGCCGATGGCGGTGCGCTCGAACAAGAAAGTTCAGGAGATCTACCTGGGCAGCGGCACTACGCATGGTGTCGAAATCTCATGACCGAGGAGACAGTCGCCCCGGTCCTGGCGTTGAACGGTGTCGACACCTTCTACGGTCGGGCGCAGATCCTGTCCGAGGTGTCGCTCGAACTTCGCCGCAGCGAGGTCGTGGCGCTGCTCGGCCGCAACGGCGCGGGCAAGTCGACGACGATCAAGTCGATCATCGGCCTGGTCCGGCCAGCGAAGGGCGAAATCGCCTTCGAGGGGAAGCCGATACAGGGGTTGGAGCCCTTCCAGATCAGCCGTCTCGGGCTGGGATACGTACCCGAGGACCGCCGCGTGTTCACCAGCCTGACCGTCGCCGAGAACCTCGAGGTCGGCCGCCAGCCCAAGCGCGAGAATGCGCCGGAGTGGACGCACGACAAGCTTTTCACGTTGTTCCCTAACCTCGCGGCGATGAGCGACCGGCTCGGCGGCTTGATGAGCGGCGGGGAGCAACAGATGCTGACCATCGCCCGCACGCTGATGGGCAACCCGACGACCATACTGCTCGACGAGCCCTCCGAGGGTCTCGCGCCCGTCATCGTCGAGCAGGTGGCGAAGACCATCCTCGACCTGAAAGCGCAGGGCCTGTCGATCCTGCTCTCCGAACAGAACCTGCATTTGTCGACCCTGGTTTCGGATCGCGCCTACATCATCGAAAAGGGCCGCATCCGCTACGAAGGATCGATGGCGGAACTCGCCGAGAACGAGGAAATCCGCGCCGCTTACCTCATGGTCTGAAAGGCGCGAACCGGCGCCTCGGCGGCGGCACAGAGGAGACCGCGACCCCATGGAGCTCAAGGATCTGGCCGGGCACGATCTCGGCACCCGAACCATCGGTTACGACACGCGCGACGCGATACTCTATGCGCTCGCCGTCGGGGCCTCGAGCGACGAGACGGAACTCGTCTACGAGCGGGACCTCAGGGTGTTGCCGACCTACGCCTGCGCCCTCGGTCTTTGGGCGGTCGAAGCGGCAGGCGGCCTCGGTGCCTACGACCGGAAGAGGTCGCTCCATGCGGCACAAGACCTGGAAGTGCACGCGCCGATGCCGAGCAGCGGCTCGTTCGAGGCGCGCGGGCGGGTCGCCGAGGTATGGGACAAGGGCAAGGCGGCAATCGTCACCATCGTCGTGGAGTGCGAGCTCTTCACGGCACGCTACGGCATCTTCCTGCCGGGACGCGGCGGCTGGGGAGGCGAGCGGGGGCCGTCGGCTACGTCTCAGGAATGGCAGCCGTCATGGCAAGGCCGCCACGCGACCGATGGCAGCCGGGCGGCGCTTTACCGGCTGACCGGCGACCTGCATCCGATCCACATCGACATCGAGGTCGCGCGCGCCAACGGCTTCGCTCGACCCATCCTGCACGGCCTTTGCACGCTCGGGATCGCGGCGCGAATGCTCGCCGAGCCTGCGGGGGCTCATCCGAGCGAGCTCAAGCGCCTCGAAGCGCGCCTCGCGGCCCCGGTGATGCCGGGAGATGCGATCGACGTGACCGCCGACGGTGATGGCGCCGGCCTGTTCTTCCAGGCGAAGGTTGGAGAGACCGCGGTTCTCACAGGCGGGCGCGCGGTTTTCGGCTGAAGCACCCGGGATCGGCGACGCAGGCCGTGGCCTGGTGAGAAATGCGGGCTATCAGTCTGTCGGACTTTGGGGTGATGTTCAGTTAGGGAAGGTCTGATCAAGTTGCGTGTGCCATAATTTGCGCAGGGGTCGCGGATTGGAAGATCGAGCTATGGCACAGGCAAGCTTTGCGGAACTGGAGCACGACTTGAAGAAGCGCCGGACGCGGCGTGAGTTGTTCCTTGAGAAGATGAACGGGCTGGTTCCGTGGGAGCGGCTGGAGCGACGGATCGAGCCCTTCTATCCGAAGGCGGGGCGCGGGCGGCGCCCCTACCCGCTTAGGGTGATGCTGCGTGTTCACTGTGTGCAGCTGTTCTACAACCTGAGCGACCCGGGGATGGAGGACCTGCTCTACGAGGTGGAGTCGGTGAGGCGCTTCGTGGGGCTGCGCCTGACGGCGGCGCTGCCCGACGAGACCACCATCCTGAACTTCCGGCGTCTGTTGGAGAAGCACGGCCTGGGCGAGGGTCTGTTCGAGGAGATCAATGCGCACCTGGCGTCGCGCGGCCATCGGCTGCGCACGGGGACGATCGTTGACGCGAGCATCATCGCCGCGCCGTCGTCGACGAAGAACCGGCGCCGCGCACGGGATCCCGAGATGCATCAGACGAGGAAGGGCAAGCAGTGGTATTTCGGGATGAAGGCGCACATCGGGGTGGACGCCGGGTCGGGTCTGGCGCACAGCCTGACGACGACGGCGGCCAACGCGAGCGACGTGACGCAGGCGGGAGCGCTGCTGCATGGCGCTGAGACGACGGCGTGGGGCGACGCAGGCTACCAGGGGGTGGAGAAGCGTCCCGAGCACCGGGATGGCGGTGTCGAGTGGCGTGTGGCGATGAAGCCGGGCCGGCGCCGGCTGCTGGCGGAGAGTGGCGCCGAAGCGGCGGCCGAGAAGCGCAAGGCGTCGGTGCGGGCGAAGGTGGAGCATCCCTTCCTGTACGTGAAGCGGCACTTCGGCTACGCCAAGGTGCGCTACCGGGGCGTGGCGAAGAACAGGCAGCGCATCGCGTTGTTGCTGGGGTTCTCGAACCTGCTGATCGCCGGCCGCCACGCGACGGGATGAGAGGGGAGCAGTCCGCCCGGCGCTGGCGGGACGGCGGGGAAGGAGGCGGATCGACGCGGATATCGCCCGTTCGCTCCTTGATCCCGTGACAAGAGCAGCCCCCGGCCTGTCGGCAATATCGTCGAGCTTCAAATCCAAGCCGCCCCTCCCCCTCGAAGCCGCAAAGATGGGGTTGTTCAGACTTTCCTTAGCATCCGGTTATGAGCAAGTTTGTGGACTGCGGGCGGGACCAGGCGTTTCTGCTTCCGCCCGATCTTCGGGACTGGATCCCGGAGGACGATCTGGCGCACTTCGTGATCGAGGCGGTCGAGCGGGTCGACATGAGCGCCTTCAAGGTGAACCGTCGCGGCACCGGCTCGGCGCAGTATCACCCCCGGATGATGCTGGCGCTGCTGATCTACTGCTATGCCAACGGGATCTTTTCGAGCCGTCGGATCGAGCGCGCGACCCGTCGCGACATCGGGGTGCGCTTCGTGGCCGCCAACAGCCATCCCGACCATGACACGATCGCGACCTTCCGTCGCGACAACCTGGCGGCGATCGGCGAGAGCTTTCTTCAGGTTCTGCTTCTGGCCAAGGAGCTGAAGCTGGTGAAGCTGGGGGTGGTGAGCGTGGACGGCAGCAAGTTCGCGGCCAATGCGAGCAAGCATCGCTCGGTCAGGTATGACCGGGCGGGTGAGCTGATCGAAGAGTTGCGTCTGGAGATCGCCGCTCTGATGGAGCGTGCCGAGGCGGCGGACGATGGTGCTGGCGAGGACCCGCAGGCGCTGCCCAGGGAGATCGCGCGGCGGGAGGCTTTGTGCGCGCGCTTGGACGCGGCGCGTCGGCGTCTCGAGGCCCGGGCCAGGGCGCGCGCGGAGGCGGAGCGGGCGGCCTACGAGGCCAAGGTAGCGGCACGCGCCGGGCGCAAGGGCCGGGCCAAGGGCAAGCGGCCGAAGCCGCCTGAGGGGACGCCGCGCGGGGACGAGCAGAGCAACCTGAGCGACCCGGACAGCCGGCTGATGCGCAAGAGCAAGAGGCACGAGTTCCGCCAAGCCTACAATGCCCAGGCGGTTGTGGATGCCGGGGGCTCTCAGCTGATCGTGGGCGCCCGGGTCAGCACCTGCGCCAGCGACCGCAACGAGTTGGTAGCAGATATCGAGGCGATCGCGGCCGGACTGGGCCGGCCCGAGACGGTACTGGCGGACAACGGCTATGCCAACGGTGCGGCGGTAGCGGCGCTCGAAGCGAGCGGCATCGAGGCCCTGGTGGCGACGGCTGCGCAGCGCCGGCGGCGGCGCCACGACTTCCGCCCGAGCGGGGCCGGGACGGCGGTGAAGGAAGCCAAGGCCGACTGGCTCTGGGAGATGGCGACCAAGCTCGATAGCGAAGAGGGCCGGGCGCTGTACAGGCTGCGTCAACAAACCGTCGAGCCGGTGTTCGGCGTCATCAAGGCGGTGCTCGGTTTCACCGGCTTCTCGCTGCGCGGCCTCGACAAGGTGGCCGGCGAGTGGACCCTGGTGGCGCTGGCCTACAACTGCAAGCGCCTGCACAAGCTCACGCTGTCGATGGCGTCGTGACGGCGTTCCTGGCCCGACATCTCGATGCCAATGCGTCGACACGGCCCACCAGTGCCGGAAATCAACGTTTCAGCGATCGCCTCAAACCCGTCCTCGCCGTCTCATCCAATCCCGACCGTGCCGCCCGCAGACAAAGGTCAAATCACCAAAAACCGACCCCAAAGTCCGACAGACTGCTAACATCGTCCGACCGAGTGGAGTGGGCCCCTGGGGCCCACTCCAGTGTCCTCGCTCACGCTGCCACCCTTTCCTCTTGCATCCAGGCTTGCGTCATGTCGGCGCGCAGCCGGCACCTGATCGCGACCAACCTATCGTCGGACGCCTCGCGTTGCGCCTTGCGGATCAGCGCAAGCAGCGCCTCGCAGTCATCCTCATCGAGCACAAGCCATACTTTCATGGCCTCACCCCTTGCCCGTGAGCCGCGCCCACCATCGCCGCGCACCCGGACTCCCTGTCAAGCGTCGCTCGCCGCTTTGAATTTCGGCGAACGACGTTTTTTTCTTCTGTTCTGTCTCTTCTGTAGGAACCAAGGTGTTGGTGAAGGTGGTTGTGCCGGCGCGGCGGTCCCGTCCCCGGCATAGAGCCAGGGGGGGACCTGCACCGGGGCCAAGGCGTCGGAGCCGGGCGGCCGCTTAGGCGCGGGGGTGACTATTCGGCCACCACCCCATGGCGGAGCAGCAATCAGGGGCGCCGCGCCCCTGCCTCACCCGCTCTCCGCTCACTCCCCGGCTTTCACCAGGAGGCTACAGTCTCGGGTCCGATCTTCGGAGGGTCCCCCAGCTAGATCGGCTATTGCACCCAAGCGGCCGGTGCCTTAGCGTCCGGGTCCATTGGCACGGAAGCCCCGACGCTTTGTCGCGTCACACTTGGACGGCGGGTCGGCACCCCGCGTGTCGATCCGCCGTCCGCCACCCCTCCCTGAAATTCTCGATTGGATGCACGCGCACGAGGGCGAATCCGGAACGTTTCTGCCCAATGGGCGGAAACGTCCGGCCTTCACAGCGGGCGGGGAATTCTCTAAGTGTCTGATATGACCGAAGAAAAGCGGTGCCGCAGGAGAGATTCGAACTCCCGACCCATGCATTACGAATGCATTGCTCTACCGACTGAGCTACTGCGGCCCGGTTCCGCGCCGGACTATCGTCAAGGCACGCCGCATTGTAAAGGCGCCAATCGCGGGCCGGCGCTGCCCTCTTGCCTCGACGGTCACTCGGCGGCGGTGCCGGCGGCTGCGGGCGCCGGCTGCTCTTCGTCATCGTCGGCGGCGGCGGTGGGCTCCTGCGGCAACGCGCCCGTCTCGGCACGGGGGGCTGAGCGCCACTCGACCGAATCGAAGGCGCCGCAGCGATCGCAGACGATCGACCACGCCGGGCTCGCGCTGGCGCAGCGGGTGCAGAGCCAGGCCGGATCGGGCGGTGCCTCGCTCGCCTGCTGGAGACGCCGACGAACCGCCGTCCCGTCCCCCGTCTCGGCCTCTTCCAGGCGCGCGAGCAGGCGGTAGACACCGGCCGTCGGCCGCTCAGCGGCGGCGCGCTCCAGGTGCCGCCGCGCCGTCCCCCACTGCTTCGCCTCGAGCGCCTGAGTCGCCAGCAGCATCAGGCTCTCCGCATGGCCGCTGTTGCCGGCGACCAGAGCCTCGACCCGCTTCAGCCGTTCTGCGGCGGAGCGGTCCGCGTTCAACGCGAGGAAGAGCCGGCCGAGCGCCGGATGGGGGCAGTGGCGCCAGGCCTCCGTCACCGCCCGCTGCGCCGCACTGTCGCGGCCCGCTTCCTTGGCGAGGCCCGCGCCGAGCACCGCGGCGGGAAGGAAGGTCGCATCCGTCGACCGCGCCTCGTCGGCGATGCGTAGCGCCTCCCTTACCTCGCCTTGTTCGCGCAGCGCCCGCGCGCGCTCGAAGAGCAGCCCCGCCTGGCGGCGGCGTCCGACCTCCTCGCTCACGGCGCCGTGGCGCCGGGCCTGCTTGACCGTGCCGAGCGCATCCGACCAGCGCCCCGCGCGCGTCTGCATCTCCAGCAGCGCCGTCAGCACCCAGGGCGTCTCGGGCCTGAGCGCGAAGGCGCGCTCGGCAAGCTCCAGCGCCCCGGCCGTGTCGCCGGTGCGTTCGGCCTGGACCAGCAGGCCGCGCAAGCCGAGGAATGCCGTCGCCGGTTGATCGAGCATGGCCTCGAAATAGCCGCGCGCGGCGTGGTCGTCGCCCTCGAGCTGCGCCGCCTGGGCCGAGAGCAGGAGCGTCAGCGGCGGCTCCTCCAGCAGCGCATCCGCGCGCCGCGCGAAACGCCGGGCCCGCTTGGGATCGCCCGCCGCCGCGGCAACCAGCCCTTGCGTGAGCGCGCGATAACCCAGCCGCTCGCGGCGGCGACGGCGCGCCAGCGCGAGCCTGCGGGGGCCGATCCAGACGAAGCGCACGATGGCGGTGATCGCCAGAACGACAGCGGCGGCCACGGCGATGGCAGCCGCGAGCACCCCCGGCGAGCTCTCGACCATGTAGTCGCCCCAGGCGATCTCGACCCGGCCGGGCGGCTCCGAAACCCAGGTCGCGGCCGCCGCCACGACGATCACCGCAACGACGAAGGCGATAATGCGGATCATTGGGTCCCGCCGGTCGTCGCCCAACGGGCGCCGATGCGCGCGTGCACCGTGGCGACGAGGCCGGCGAGCACCGTGTCGGCCTCGTAGCGCGCGCGGGCGTCGCGCAGCCAGGACCCCGCGCTTCCAGCCTCGGCATCATCCCCCATCAGCGGCGCGACGATGGCGATGGCCCGCTCCAGATCGCCGGCCTTGAGCGCCGCCTCGGCCTCGACCAGGCGTCCCTCGAGGCTTGCGGGGTCGAGGGCGCCGCCCGTCCGCCGGATCGTCACGAGCTGGCTCAGCCGGGTGACGGTCTCGTCGATCCACCCCTCCTCGTCGGTCGCCGCTGTGCCGCGGACAATGGCATTGGCGGCCTGGGGGAAGCGTGCGCTCAGCCCGTCGAGCGTCGGCACGCCGGTGGCGGCGAAGGGCGCAAGCCGCGCGAGCGCGGCTTCGATTTCCGGGTCCTCGCCGGCAATCCCGCGAATTGAGTCGAGCGCCGGCGCAAAGGGCCGGGAAGAGCCGAGGGCGGCGGTAAGCTCGCCGGTCGCCAGCACCAGCGTCACCAGGCGTCCGTCGGCGGCGGCCTGATGCGCCGCCTCTTCCTCGAAGCGGGCAAGCCGCGCACTCACCTGGGCGAGCGCGGCCTCCAGCGCCGCGCGCTGCTCTCCCCATGCCGCAAGTGCCTCTCCGAGGGGCTCACGCGTCGGATCGTCCTCGAGCGCGCGGATGCGCTGCTCCAGGGCGATCACCGCGGCGCCGGCGCCGATGGCGCCATCGGACCGCGCCTCCAGGGCCTCCAATCGGGCGCTGAGCACGCCGAGCGTCTCAACGCCGAGTGCCTCGGCGCCCGGCGTGTCGGCCCCGAGGTCGGCCTGGGCAGACGACGGGGCGGCAGGCGGATTGTCGGGAAGCGCATCGGCGGTCGCTTCGGCGACAACGGCGCCATCGGGCGCTACCGGCTCCTCGGCGCGCGCCGAGGCAATCGCTGGGGTGGTCGCCGGCGGGTCGGCGGCGGCGAGCGCCGGCGATGGCGCCGGGGCATCCACTGCCGGCGCTACCGGCTCGGCTTCGGCGGTCTCCGGTGGATCGGTCTCGTCGTCCTGCGGGGCGGCGACGGCCGGGACCGCCGCCTCCACGGGACCGGCTGCGGCGTTCTCGTCCTCCTGCTCCGCGACGGCGAGCGGAGCCCCAACGGCATCGGCCGGAGACGACGTAGCGACCCCTCCTCCCGTGACACTGTCGCCGGCCTGTTCGGCCACAGCGGATGATGGGGCAGGTGCGGCGGAACCACCCGCCTCCCCGCTCGTGCCCAATATCTCCGCTCCGAACTCCGACCACGCGGCGTAGAGGCCGACGCAAACGAGAGCCACGGCAAGGCCGATGGCCGCCAGCAGAGGGGCACGGCGACCCTTCGGGCGGTCCGCCCCGGCGTCGGGGCTGTCGGGCGCTTCGGGAGCCTCCCTGCTCTCCGACGAGCCCGCCGCCGGCAGCCGCCAGATCACCGTTTGCCGGCTGCCCTCGGGCGGCTTCTCGCCATCGTCGTTGCGCGCCGCCATTCGTCTCTCGCTGCGCTTGCTGCGGTCCGCTCGCCGCCTGGGCCCTCTCTTGCCCATCCCTACCGCCTGTCACTGCAAGGGCCCGCTGCGAGCGCGCCCGTCACACTGGCAACCAGCGAGTCCTGTCGCGGCGCGGCGGCCACAGAGATACGCTGCCAGGAAAGGGGTGCTGCCGCCTCGGCCACCGCTTGGCTCAGGCAGAACGCGGTGAGTGTCCGCGCCGTCGAGTCGAGCCCCGACTCGCACGCGAGCTTAGCAAAGAGGCGCGCGGTGCGGGGAGAGAATAACGCGACGCCGGCGAGAGTTCGCGCCTCCAACGCCCGGCGGGCGGGTACCGAGAGGGCGTGTGCAGCAAGCGTGTCGTAAAGAGGCGCGCGTTCCGCCTCGAAGCCGGCGGCGCGCAGCCGGGCCGCGAGATCGCCCGTGCTGACCCGGCCGGCCACGTGCACGAGGCGGCCGGAATCGGGATCGAGACGGGCCGCGGCGAGCGCTGCGAGCGCATCCACGTCGCCGTCCGCCGCCGTCACCGCACGGAAGCCCGTGTCCCGTGCCGTGTGCGCGGTGGCGCAGCCCACCGCCAAGACCGGGATCAGGCGGGCCTTCTCGTCCGGCGAGGCCGCCGCGAGCGCCCGCGCACCGTTCGCGCTGGTGAGCAGGATCGCCTGGACGCCCGAAAGGTCGAGTCGCGCATCGTCGTCGATACGGATCGTCATCATCGGCTCGATCAGCGACTCGACGCCATGACGCGCAAGCTCCTCTGCCAGCGCGAGAGAATCCTCGCGCGGGCGGGTCAGGAGCAAACGGGGACCGCTCATGACTCGAACCAGTCGGGTCCGCCGGCCTCCCGCAACGCGGCGCCGGCGTCGCGGCCGATGGCGGGCGCGTCCGCCATGGCCCCGGCCCGCTCGAGTCGGTGGCAGACGCTGCCGTCCGCCCGCGCGATCAGGGCGTCGAGGCGGAGCCCACCCGAATCATCCGCCACGGCGAGGCCTGCAATCGGGCTGCGGCAGGAGCCGTCGAGCACCTCCAGCAGCGCCCGTTCGCACTGGAGGGCGGCGGTCGCCACCGGATCGACGATGGGCTGCAGCAGCTCCTGCATCCGCTCGTCGCCCGTCCGGCACTCGATGCCGAGGGCGCCCTGGCCCACCGCCGGCAGCATCTCCGCCGGCTCCAGCACCGCCATCCCCTCCACATTCTCTCCCAGCCGCTTGAGGCCGGCCAGCGCCAGCAGCGTGGCGTCGGCCGTGCCATCGGCCACCTTGCGCATCCGGGTTCCGACGTTGCCCCGCATCGGGACGACGTCGATGTCGGGGCGTCGCGCCAGAATCTGCGCCTGGCGGCGGAGCGATCCGGTCCCGACCCGCGCCCCCTGCGGCAGGTCGGCAAGGCCGCGAGGGACCGGCCCGGCGCGCGCGATCAGCACGTCGCGCGGGTCCTCCCGCTCGGGGATCGCGGCGATCTCCAGCCCCTCCGGCAGCCAGGTCGGCACGTCCTTCATCGAGTGCACGGCGAGGTCGATGCGCCCGTCCTTGAGCGCCTCCTCGATCTCCTTGGTGAAGAGCCCCTTGCCGCCGATCTCGGCAAGCGGACGATCGACGAAGCGATCGCCCGAGGTGGTGATGGTTTCGGTGACCAGCGCACCGTCCTCGGCCAGCGCGGGATGAGCCGCAACCAGCAGGTCGCAGACGTGGCGGGTCTGGGCGATAGCGAGCGGGCTGCCCCGCGTCCCGACGACTATTGGCAGGCGCACGTCCACGGCACCGAATCGGAGCGTTGCGCCCCTTCTACACAGCGGACCCTGCCGATGCGAGCGCTTTCCGGTCGTGCCAAGCCGGGATCGTTGCGGCGCCGGCCTCCGTCGGCTAAGGCTCGCGACCATGATCGTCCTCGGCATCGAGACGAGCTGCGACGAGACGGCGGCCGCGGTCGTCACGGCTGAGCGCCGGGTGCTGGCCGACATCGTGCTCTCCCAAATCGCCGACCACGCGCCCTACGGCGGCGTGGTGCCGGAGATCGCCGCGCGCAGCCACGTCGAGCATCTCGACGGCCTCATCGCCCGCGCGATGGCCGACGCCGAGGTCGGTTTCGCCGAGCTCGGCGGCGTGGCCGCCACCGCCGGCCCAGGCCTGATCGGGGCGGTCATGGTCGGGCTCATGACCGGCAAGGCGATCGCCGCCGTCCACGACAAGCCCTTGCTCGCCGTCAACCATCTGGAGGGGCACGCGCTAAGCCCCCGCCTCATCGCGCCTGACCTCGAATTCCCCTATCTGCTGCTGCTGGTCTCGGGCGGGCACTGCCAGCTGCTCCTGGTCGAGGAGGTCGACCGCTACCGTCGCCTCGGCACCACCATCGACGACGCGGTGGGCGAGGCCTTCGACAAGGCAGCGATGCTGCTGGAGCTCGGCTATCCGGGCGGGCCTGCAATCGAGCGTGCGGCCCGGGACGGCGACCCGGCACGCGTCGCCCTGCCTCGCCCCCTGCTCGGCCGTCCCGGCTGCGACTTCTCGTTCTCGGGTCTCAAGACGGCGCTGCTCCACGCCGTCCAGGCCACGGGCACGCCGTCGGAGAGCGAGCGCGCCCACCTCGCGGCGTCGTTCCAGAGGGCGGTCACCGACGTGCTCGCCGACCGGACGGCGAACGCGATCGCGCTGCTCCGCGAGTCAAACGTGGAGCCGATGGCGCTCGTGGTGGCTGGCGGCGTCGCGGCCAACAGCGAGATCAGGCGCCGCATCGAAGAGCTGGCGGCGGCCCGCGGCCTCGCCCTCAATATCCCGCCGCCCCGGCTTTGCACCGACAATGCGGCGATGATCGCCTGGGCCGGGATCGAGCGGCTGACCCGTGGCCTCACCGACCCGCTCGACTCATCGCCGCGCGCCCGCTGGCCCCTCGACGCCGACGCCGGGCTGGCCCAGGGCGCCGGCGTGCCGGGGCGGCTCGGGCGAAAGGCCTGAGTCTCTCATGAGTCCTTGAGAGCGTGTCCGTCATTGACGGACGCGCGACAGGCCGCGACCGCGGCCCGCCGCGAAAGCGGCGCCCTCGCGGAGGTGCCGGCCTTAGGCCGGTTGCCATGAGCGACAAACTACGAGAGCGTTTTCGTGCAAAACGGAAACGCTCTCGGCCTAGAGATCGCTGGCGCAGCGGAAGCCGACCATGTCGAGGCCGATGTCGGGCGGGTTCTTGTGGCGGTAACTCACCCGCAGACAGAAGGGATTATTGCCCCAGCCGCCGCCCCGAATGACGTACTTGCCGGTGTCGCCGTCGGGGCTGGACGTCCACTCCCAGACATTGCCGGCCATGTCGTGAAGCCCGAAGGGCGAGGCGCCGGCGGGATAGGAGCCGACGGGCGCGGTCTCGTGGTAGCCGTCGGTCATGTCCGCCGCGCAGCACTTGTTGGTGCCGTAGTTCGCGCGCCTGGCGCCGCCTTCGTCCGGCGCACCATCGCCCCAGGGGAAGGTGCGCCCGTCCGTGCCGCGCGCGGCGAACTCCCACTCCTCCTCGCTCGGCAGCCGAAGCCCGTGGTGGCGGCAGAAGGCGCGGGCGTCCTGCCAGCTCACCTGCACCACCGGATGGTCGTCGAGGCCGATGGGATTCGAGGCCGGCCCGCTGCGATGGCGCCAGTCTGCACCCGGCACCTTGATCCAGCGCCCCGGCCAGACGTAGCCGAAGCCGCGCCGCTCCGGATCGGTGACGTGCCCGGTCTCGGCGACGAAGGCGGCGAACTGGGCGTTCGTCACCTCGAACTGCATGAGGCGAAAGGGAGCGGCCGTTGCCGGTCTGGGCTCTTCGTCCGGCCGGCCGTCGGGATCGCCCATCTCGAAGCTGCCGCCCGGGATGTCCACCATCTCGAAGGGCGTCGCGGCCCACCCCGTGGAGACCGCCGGAGCCGCGGCGAGCACAACGACAACGAGCAGACGCCCTATCCCGGCCACCGCATGCATCTTGCGCCCCTCCCCTGCCCCGGCATCGTCCGATGGGTCTTCACGCAACCATCGGCCGTGACGCGCCAAGCATCGTTTCGACATAGTATCGGCAGAATGCCCGCGGGTATGAAAGAGACCGCCCGCGACGAATGGCCAGAACGCGCCTGATCGATTCCGGACAGGCAAGGCCCGACAGGGAGTGCAAGATGGTGAGTTTCCCGATCGTCGATTCCCACGTCCATCTCTACGACCCGGGGCGCTTCCCCTATACGTGGATGAAGGACGTCCCGAAGCTCAACAGCCCCCACTTGCCGGCAGATTACCAGGCCGCCATCGGCACCGTACCCGTCGAACGAATCGTGTTCGTGGAGGTCTGGGTCGACAAGCCGCATCAGACGGCCGAGGCGGAGTGGGTCTCGGGCCTGGTCGAGTCGATGCCGCAACTGCGGGGCATCGTCGCCTCGGTGTCGCTGGAAGAGGGCGCGGGGATCGAGGGCGACCTGGCCCAGCTTGCGGGCATGGAACACGTGAAGGCGGTTCGCCGGCTGATACAGTTCGAGCCGGCCATCGACTTTTGCCTGCAGCCGGGCTTCGTCGAAGGCGTCAGACTGCTCGCCAAGTACGACCTCAGCTTCGACATCTGCGTGAAGCACCATCAGCTCGCCAACGCCGTCGAGCTGGTGCGGCGCTGCCCCGAGGTCCGCTTCGTACTCGACCATATCGGCAAGCCGCCGATTGAGGCGGGAGAGTTCGACCCCTGGCGGGAGGATCTTCGCGCCATGGCAGCCTTGCCCAATGTCTGCTGCAAGATTTCGGGCGTCATAACCGAGGCGGATCACGACAACTGGACGCGGGAGCAGCTGCGGCCCTACCTCGATCACGCCATCGGCGCCTTCGGCATCGATCGCGTCATGTTCGGCAGCGACTGGTCGGTTTCCACGCTGACTCATGGTTACGAAGAGTGGGTCGACATCGTCGAGTGGACCATGAGCGGCAGCTCCGAGAGCGAGATGAGAAAGCTCTTCCGCGATAACGCGATTTCCTTTTACCGCCTGCCCTAGCCGCGTGAGCGCACCTTCGATCGTCTTGGCGGCTTGTTTCCGATGCGGCGTGCTCCCACATTGTGAGCCCATGAACCCCGAACTCTCGCTGGCGAGTGCGAGACGATGAAGCGCATCGGCGTGATCGGCGGCGGTGCGTGGGGCACGGCGCTCGCGGCGGTGGCGGCGCGCGCCGGCCGCACGGTGACGCTCTGGGCGCGCGAGCCCGACGTCCCCACCGCCATCAACGACCATCACGAGAACCGGCGCTTCCTGCCGGGCGTCCCCCTCGACCCGGCGATTCGGGCCACGGACGATCTGAGCGAAGCGGCGGAGGCCGACCTCCTGCTCCTGGTAACGCCGGCCCAGAATCTCGCCGCCATCGTGGAGGAGCTGACCCAGGCTGCCGACCCCATGCCGCCCTGCGTGGTCTGCGCCAAGGGGATCGAGCGCCAGACCGGTGCCCTGATGAGCGACGCCGTGGGCCGCGTGGCGCCTGGACTGCCCCTCGCCGCGCTCTCCGGCCCCACCCTCGCGCGCGAGGTGGCCCAGGGCCTCCCTGCCGCCGTCTCTCTCGCCTGCGAGGACGCGCGCCTGGGCCAGGCGGCGGTCGAGGCCCTCGGCGGACCGGCCTTCCGCCCCTATCTCACCGACGACCTGATCGGCGTGCAGATCGGCGGCGCGGTGAAGAACGTCATCGCGATCGCTGCCGGCATCACCATCGGCCGCGGCCTGGGCGACAACGCCCGCGCCGCCGTCATCGCGCGCGGCTTCGCCGAGCTCACGCGGCTTGCCGCCGCCAAGGGCGCACGGCCGGAGACCCTCGCCGGCCTCTCGGGCCTGGGCGACCTCGTGCTGACCTGCGCCAGCGACGAGTCGCGCAACTTCAGTTTCGGCCGCGCGCTCGGCGCCGGCGCGGAGCCGGGCACGGTGCTCGGCGCACGCGAGGCCGTGACCGAGGGCGTGAGCAGCGCGCCGGCCGTCATGACCATGGCCGGCGGCCTCGGGGTGGAGATGCCCATTGCGGGAGCCGTGCACGCGGTGCTTCATCGGGGCGCTTCGATCGAGGACGCGGTCGGCGGCCTGCTCGCCCGCCCCTTCAAGCCCGAGGCCGGCGCCGGGCGCCGCGGCCGCGCATAACGCCCCGCCGAGGCGGGCTTGACAAGACGCCGCCTTACCTTGTTTTCTCCGCCCGCCCGCTCTTCGAGCTTGGGTGTCTTGCGGCTGTGGCGGAACTGGTAGACGCGCAGCGTTGAGGGCGCTGTGGGGGCGACCCCGTGGAGGTTCGAGTCCTCTCAGCCGCACCATCTGACCTGGCGGTCGTGGCGGAATTGGTAGACGCGCTAGCCTCAGGAGCTAGTGGGGGCAACCCCGTGGAGGTTCGAGTCCTCTCGACCGCACCAGATGGCCCGGCAACGACGAGCCCTCAGCGCTTGGGCCGCTCCTCGCCGGAAAAGAAGGCGCCGAGCATCTTGCCCGCCTCGCGCACGGGGTCCTTGGCGGCGGCGACGTCCGCGACCTTGTCGGCGGCCTTGTCCATGCCCTTGTCGACGGTGCGGAATGCCTGCCCCGCCTTCTTCTGCACGCGCGGGTCCGCGGCGGCGCGCTTTGCCAGCGACCAGAGGATTGTGCGTACGATGGCCATGACGCCATTCTAACCCGCCCACACCCAATCCGATAAAGAATCTCTCCAGGAACAATTTTTTGTCGCGCTGAGGGCTCGTGATGGGTGAGGTCGCGCTCGCTGCTGGTGGTT
Source organism: Alphaproteobacteria bacterium (assembly GCA_965207055.1). Classification (GTDB taxonomy): domain Bacteria; phylum Pseudomonadota; class Alphaproteobacteria; order UBA828; family UBA828; genus WTGU01. Next base: position 123,958 of record CBDBLP010000004.1, read on the forward strand.
CGGGGGAGCCCCGAACCGGCCTGGGCGACGTCACGGTGGTTGCCCGAAGCCGCCGGACGGCGTTTTCGGCCTCGACGGGCGGAGTGGTTTCGCCGCGCCGCCCTGCGGCACGTCCCGGTGCGGCGGTGGGTCGCGCGGTATCAGCCGATGGGCGCGATCATGATCGCGTCGAGGGCCTCCTGGGCGCGGGCGGCGTAGTGCCGGTTGGCCTCGGGTATGTAGCGGAAGCGGCCGTCGCAGCGCACGATGGCGATGGCCGCATTGCTCAAGCAGGCCAGATTTCTGGGCAGGTGGCGCACGTACGCCCGGCAACGATCTTCGTCGTAAGTGAAGTCACGCACATAGTGCAGGCGGTTCTCGATGTGCCAGTGGTTGCGCACGAGGTCGAGCAGCTCCTCGGGTCCGGCGCGCTCGGCGCCGAGCGAGGTAAGGCTCCAGGTGACCTCGATGCTGCGCTTGCCGGTCTTGAGGATCTCGCGCTCACGTTCGATGCACATCGCCTGGCGCCGCCCGTGGAGATTGGCGTAGCCGTCCCACTCGGCGGCGGAGAGGTCGACGACGGCGCAGCGCCGGCGCTCGATGCGGCCATGGCCCTTGTCGACGGTTTCGTGCCAGGCCGCATCGCTGAAGTCGATCGCCTTGAGGTCTTCGAGGATGGTCTCCTGGTTGTCCTTGACGGCGCTGACCACATAGTCGGCACGGCGCCCGAGCAGGCAGCGCGCGGTCTCGTGCTGGGCGTGCATCGCATCCATGGTGACGATCCGTCCCGTGAGATCGAGACCGCCGGAGAGTTCGCGCACGGCCGGGATTTCGTTGCTCTTGGAGTCGACCTCGACCTGCCCGAGGACGACGCCGGTGTCATGCTCCACCGCCGCGACCATCATCCTGCGCCCGTCCTCGGTCTGCTTCGAGGCGCCGCGCAGGTCCTTTCCGTCCACGGCGACGGGCGCGTGCGCGCTGTCGTGCTGGCCGGTCCACTGGCCGATGGCGTTGTCCAGGGTCTCCGGCGGCAAGGCGGCAAGGACATTGTGGAAGGTGGTGATCGCGGGTGGGGTGTAGCGTTGCTTGGAGGGGCTCCAGAAGGCGCCCACCGCCTTGAGCTGCTCCTGGGAGAGCAGGGCGGCAAACTGGGCGAATGCGTTCACCCCCCGGTAGCCGGCAAGCCGGGCGGCAACGGCAAGGGTCAGAATGGTGTTGAGCGCATAGCGCTTGCCCCGGGCATGGCGGTACTCGGGCACCTCGCCCAGACACTCGAACAGGCTGCGCAGCCGGGGCGCGGCCATCGGCTCGCTATGCTGCTCGGTGCTCCAGTTTGCCGGCATCTCAACCGTGCTCAGCGCCTCGGGGGCGCCGTCTGTCAGTTCGAACACGAAGACCTCCTTGGGCTGGCCGTGGTGACGCCAGCGCGCCGCCCCTCCGGGCTCGCGGGCAAAGCCGCGCGTCAGCCCGAGCGAGCGCCAGTTGGCCGCGCGGTAGCAGGTGCCGGCGAAACGCGAGACGTCCACAAAGGTCTCGGCCAGAAGAGCCGGATATCCGTGCGCCGCCTGCATGTCCTTCGACAGCCGCCGCAGGCTCAGCCCCAGCACCCGCGAGGCCAGGTTGGGCACCCGCTCAGGCGTCAGGATGACGAAGCGAGAGTTGTTGGCGATCAGATGCAGGCGCCGGAACTGCTGCTCGGCCGACCACCCGATCCAGCGATCGCGCGCGCCCAGCTTGAACGCGCCGGGCTGCCAGCCGATCAGTGCGAGCCAGATCTCGCCATGCACCGCGACATGGCGCAGGCCCTTGCCGATGACGCCGTGGAACGCCAGGTAGTGGTGCTCCTCGACCAACCGGTCCCAGCGCCGGTGCTCGCGCGCGCCCCAGGTCGGGCGCACCCTGACCGCGCGCAGATCAATGGACGAATCCAGAGCCGGCAGCGTCGCCATGACCGGCACACTGCCACATCGAAAACGGAATGGCCAGCCCCGACTTCAACTCACTTTGCTCGACGGGCGGACAATAAATTCGCCCTGAGAATCTCTCCCTCGACTCCGGCGCGCCCCTTGGGCACAAGGGGCAGCCCCAAGGAGAACCCTCGATGAAGCTGCCGTCCAAGATCGTCGACATCTCCCAGCCTCTCGACAACGAGACGGTCGTGGACCCGGATTTCATGCGGCCCTCGATCCGTTACGTGACGGGCAAGGAGAACGCGGCGCTCATGTGCGAGCTCTTTCCGGGCCTCACCGAGGACCAGCTGCCGGGCGGCGAAGGCTGGGCGATCGAGTTCATCGAGCTCGCCACTCACAACGGCACCCACATGGACGCGCCCTACCACTACAACTCGCGCGATTCGCAGGGCAACCGGATGCCGACCATCGACGAGATGCCGCTGGACTGGTACTTCCGGCCGGGGGTCAAGCTCGACCTCCGCCATCTCGACGACGGCTACGTCGCCACCCCTGCCGACGTCGAGACCGAGCTCAAGCGCATCGGCTACGAGCTCCAGCCCATGGACATCGTGCTGGTGAACACGCGCGCGGGCGAGCGCTACGGCCACGACGACTACATCCATTCCGGCTGCGGCGTCGGCCGCGAGGCGACCCATTACCTGACCGAGCAGGGCGTGCGCGTAACCGGCATCGACGGCTGGAGCTGGGACGCGCCCTTCTCCGCCACCCGCGAGCGCTGGCTCAAGTCGCGCGATCCCAAGATCATCTGGGAAGGCCATTACGCCGGCATCGACACGCCCTACTGCCACATGGAGAAGCTCAGGCACCTGGAGGAGCTGCCGCCATTCGGCTTCACGGTCGCGTGCTTCCCCTGCAAGATCAAGGCGGCGTCGGGCGGCTGGACCAGGGCCGTCGCGCTCTTCGACTGACGCCGTCACCCCTCGCGCCCAGGAACGTCCCCAAGAGTTTCCATGAGCACCTATCTCTGCGGCATCGACATCGGCGGCACCTTCACCGACTGCGTGGTGGTGGACGAGGCCGGCCGCGTCACCACCGGCAAGGCGCCCTCCACGCCCTCCGATTTTGGCGAGGGGCTGATTGCCGCCCTGGACATCGTCGCCGGCAAGCTCGGCACGCCCCTGGATGCGCTCTGCCGCGAGCTTGCGGTGCTGGCCCACGGCACCACGGTCGGCACCAACGCGATCATCCAGAAGCGGGGCGCTACGGTCGGCCTCATCACCACCAAGGGCCACAACGACGTCATCCACATCATGCGGGGCTCGCGCGGGCTCACCGGCCGCGACATCCGCCTCGTCGTCCACATTCCGGAGAGCAGCAAGCCCGACCCCATCGTGCCCAAGTACCTGATCGAGGGCGTGTCGGAGCGGGTCGACTGCTTCGGCAAGGTCGTCGTCGAGCTGAACGAGGAGGAGGCCGAGCAGGCGATCCGCCGGCTGGTCGCGGACGGCGTGGAGGCGATCGCGATCTGCTTCCTCTGGTCCTTCCTTGCGCCCGAGCACGAGCAACGCGTGAAGGCGATGGTCGAGCGCATCGCGCCCGGTCTTTTCGTCACCTGCTCGTCGGAACTGGTGCCCAAGTGGGGCGAATACGAGCGCACCGCCGCGGTCGCGCTCAACGCTTACATCGGCCCGCTGGTCACCGGCTATCTCGCGCGCATGGACCGGCGCACCACCGATCTCGGCTACCACCACCCGCTACAGATCACCCAGTGCGCGGGCGGCACGATCCCCGTCGCCAAGGCGATGGCGGCGCCCCTGCTCACCCTCGATTCCGGCCCGGTCTCCGGCGTCACCGGCTCGCGCTACGCCGGCGGCATCATGGGCTACGACAACGTCATCACCACCGACATGGGCGGCACCTCGTTCGACGTCGGCATCATCCACGGCGGCGAGCCTGCGTTCTCCTACCGCAGCCTGGTCCACCAGTACGAGTACTACCTCTCGAAGGTGGACATCCAGGTAATCGGCGCGGGCGGCGGCAGCATGGCGCGGTTCGAAGAGGCCACGGGCGCCCTTCGCGTGGGGCCGGATAGCGCCGGCGCCGACCCCGGCCCGGTCTGCTACGGGCGGGGCGGCACGGTCCCGACCGTTACAGACGCCGACCTGGTGCTCGGCTATCTCGACCCCGACAACTTCGCAGGCGGTGCGATCAGGCTGGACCGTGACGCCGCGGCGCGCGCACTTGCGCCCATGGGCGAACGCCTGGGGCTGGGCCTCGACGAAACCGCGAGCGGCATCGCCCGCATCGCCGAGTTCCAGATGGCCGACCTGATCCGCAAGGTGACGATTCAGAAGGGCCACGACCCACGCGATTTCGTGCTCTTCGCCTTCGGCGGCGCGGGCCCTGCCCACGCGGGCGTGTTCGCGCAGGAGCTCGGGGTCTCCAGGGTCATCGTCCCCCAGCGCGAGACCGCCTCGGTCTGGTGCGCCTTCGGCGCGGCGGCGGCGGACCTGCTGCACGTCCACGAGCGGGTCAACATCATGCGCTCGCCCTTCGATGCGGCGGAAATCAACGCCATGCTCGCGGAGCTCAAGGCGCGGGGCGCCGCCGATCTCGCGGCGGACGACGTGGCCCCGGCGGACCGCCACTACCGCTTCACCCTCGACATGCGGCACAAGGGGCAGATCAACGAGGTCGAGGTCGAGCTCAATGGCGAGACCGTCGCCGCCGATGCGATTGACGCCCTCCACGAGGAGTTCCGCCAGCGCTACGAGGCGCTCTATGGCCGGGGCGCGGCGCTGCCGGGCGCGCAGCTGGAGATCGTCACCTTCCGCTGCCGCGCCTCGGGCGCGACGCGCAAGCCCCTGCTTTCGACGGCGGACCTGACCGACTCAGAGCCCGCACCGGAGGCCCGGCGTCCCTCCCGCTCGGTCTATTGGGCGTCGTGGGGCCGCCGCGCCGAGACCCCGATCTTCGAGGGCGCACGGCTTGTGCCGGGCAACCGGATCGAGGGGCCGGCGGTGATCGACACAGAGGTCACCACGGTGGTGGTCCATCCCGGACAGACACTCACCGTCGATTCCTACGGTAATTTCGAGATCGCCCTGGCCCCGAGCGCGCACGTCACAGCGTGACCGCGGCGTGGGGAGGGATGGGAGAGGCGTCATGGACATGACCACATTCGAACGCTCGCTCGAAGGCGCCGCGCCGCCGGACGGCCTGAGCAAGCCGCTCCAGGCGCTCTGGCAGGAGGCGAAGGGCGCGTGGGACAAAGCCCATGGCCTCGCCCAGGCGGACAAGGGGGCGGCGGGCGCCTGGGTCCACGCCTATCTCCACCGGGTCGAGGGCGACCTTCGCAACGCCGGCTACTGGTACCGGCGCGCCGGCCGCCCGGCGTCGGAGCAGGCGCTGCGCGTCGAATGGCGCTCCATCGCGACCACCCTCCTCGCCGAAGAATGACAGCAGCCGGATAACGCCCCTGGCCCCGTTGACGGCCCCCCGAGCGCTCCCTACATTCCGATAGTCGCCGCCTGGAGGAGCACCGATGAGCGTGACCCACGTCACCGACGCCGAGTTCGAAGAAAAGGTCCTTAACGCCGAAGGCCCGGTCCTGGTCGACTTCTGGGCCGACTGGTGCGGCCCCTGCAAGGCGATCGCGCCTGCGCTGGAAGAGATCGCCGGCGAGATGAGCGATTCGCTCTCGGTGGCCAAGCTGGACGTGGACTCCAACCCCTCGACGCCGGCGAAGTACGGCATCCGCGGCATTCCGACGCTCATTCTCTTCAAGGACGGCGAAGTGGCCGACACCAAGGTCGGCGCGCTGCCCAAGGCCAGGCTCGCCGAGTGGCTGCGCAGCGCGGTCTGATCTCCTCTGCTCAGGCGGCCGGCACGCCGGCCGTCGACAGCACGCTTCCCACGAGATAGAGCGAGCCGCACACCAGGATGCGGCCGGGCTTGGCCGCGCCTGAAGAGAGGCGCGTGACCGCCGCGCCGACACTGGTGTCCGTCTCCGAGTCCATGCCCAGGGAACGCGCGACCGAGTCGATTTCGGTCGCCGCCCTGCTCGCGGCCTGATCGGGAATCGCCACCGCCGCCAGCCGCCGCACGAAGGGTGCTAGCGGCCTGAGATAATCCTCGGGCGGCCTCGTGTTCAGCATGCCGACCACGAGGTCGAGGGGCCGGTCGGCCCAGCTCTCGGCGACGCGGGCGAGCGCCATCGCTGCCGCCTCGTTGTGGCCGCCATCGATCCAGAGCTCCCAGTCGTCGGCGAGGCCGGCCCAGGGGATGCGCTGGAGCCGCCCCGGCCAGCGCGCCTGCCGCAGCCCTTTGGCGATGGCGTCGTCGCCCACATCGAAGCCGGGAAGCAGCCGCGCGCTGACGGCGGCAAGCGCCGCGTTCTCGACCTGATGGCCGCCGGCGAGCCCCGGCAGCGGGTAGCATCCTTCGCTGCTGGCGTCTCGGACGAGCAGATGCGCCGCAGCGCGTTCGAACGACCACTCCCGGCCGAGCCTTGCAAGCGGGGCCCCTACCCCATCCGCGACCGACTCGATAACCGCGTCGGCATCCGCCTCCTGCCGCCCGATCACGCCGGTCACGCCCTGCTTCAGAATGCCGGCCTTCTCGGCGGCGATCAGCGGGAGCGTCTCGCCCAGATAGTGGGTGTGGTCGATGGAGACCGGCGTGATCACGGTGAGCGCCGGGCGCGCGATCACGTTGGTGGCGTCGAGCCGCCCGCCGAGCCCCACCTCCAGAAGCAGCACATCTGAGGGATCGCGCTCGAAGGCGTGGAACGCCGCCGCCGTGGTGATCTCGAAGAAGGTGATCGGCGCCCCGTCGTTGACCGCCTCGCAATGGGCGAGGCTCGCGCGCAACGAGTCTTCGGCGATCGGCGCACCGCCCAGCCTGATCCGCTCGGCGAAGCGCACCAGGTGGGGCGAGACGTAGCTGTTCACCCGGTAACCCGCCGCGCGCAGCATTGCGTCGAGATAGGCGACGACGCTGCCCTTGCCGTTGGTGCCGGCCACGTGGATCACCGGCGGCATCGCGCGCTCCGGGTTGCCGAGCGCATCGAGCAGCCGAGTCATGCGCCCGAGCGAGAGATCGATGACCTTGGGATGGAGCTCGAGCAGCCGGGCGAGGATCGCGTCGCTCTCGCGCGGCGCTGCCGGCTCAGACGCCACGCTCATTTTGAGCAGGAATGGGCCGCGGAGATCGCGACCGGGCGCCGCTTACTCGGCGCTGGCCGATACAGGCAGGTCCTTGCCCCCGCCCGCGCCGGGCGCGTTCCCGTGCAAGGCGATGACCTCCGCCGTGGGCTTCTTGTCGCGCAGCAGCGACAGCAGCAGCGACAGGGTCTCGCGCAGCTTGCGCCGATGCACCACCATGTCGACCATACCGTGATCGCGCAGGTACTCGGCGCGCTGAAAGCCCTCGGGCAGCCGCTCCCGGATCGTCTCCTCGATCACGCGCGGGCCCGCGAAACCGATCACGGCGCCCGGCTCAGCGATGGCGATGTCGCCCAGCATGGCGAAGGAGGCGGTCACGCCGCCGGTCGTCGGGTTGGTCAGCAGGACGATATAGGGCACGCCCGCTTCCTTCAGCTCGTCGACCGCGATGGTGGTGCGCGCCATCTGCATCAGCGAGAGCACGCCCTCCTGCATCCGTGCGCCGCCCGAGGACGGGATCACGATCAGGGGCGCTTCCTGCAGGATGGCGAGCCGCGCGGCAGCCAGCAGGCTTTCGCCGACGGCGGTGCCCATCGAGCCGCCGAGAAAGCCGAAGTCGAACGCGGCGACGACCGCCGGCGACCCCCCAATCTGGCCGTGAGCCACCACGATGGCGTCGTCATGGCCGGTCTTGCTGCGCGCCTCGCGCAGGCGGTCCGCATAGCGCTTGCGGTCGCGGAAGCGGAGGGGATCCTCGTCCACCGCCGGCAGCTCGATACTCTGATATTTCTCTTCGTCGAAGAGCTGCGCGAGCCGCTGCTCCGCGCCGAGCCGCATGTGATGGTCGCAGCGCGGGCAGACCCGGAGATTGCCCTCCAGCTCGCGGTGAAAAATCATCTGCTCGCACTTCTCGCACTTCTCCCACAGGTCCTGGGGAATGTCGGGCTTGCGGAACAGGCCGCTCACCTTGGGGCGCGAGAATCGGTCGAGCCAGCTCACGATGCAGCCTCCTGCCGCGCCGCGCGCACGCCCTCGCCGAGCGCGCGCACCAGCGCGAGCGCGTTATCGCGGCAGGCGGCCGTCGCCCCGCCCTCCGCGTCCAACGCCTCCTCGATCGCCGAGATCAGGGCGGAGCCCACGACCGCGGCGTCTGCCACCCGCGCGACCTCCGCCGCCTGCTCCGGCGTCTTGATGCCGAAGCCCACCGCGACGGGCAGCGCCGTGTGGCGCCTCAGCCGATCGACCGCCTCTTGCGTCGCGGCGGCGGTGGCGCCCGCCGCGCCGGTGATCCCGGTAATCGAGATGTAGTAGACGAAACCGCTGGTGTTGGTGAGGACTGCCGGCAGACGGACCTCGTCGGTCGTCGGCGCCACCAGGCGCACGAAGGAGAGCCCCGCGTCGAGCGCCGGCCGGCACAGCTCGGCATCCTCCTCGGGCGGCAGATCGACCACGATCATGCCGTCGAGCCCGACCTCCAGCGCATCGTTCAGGAAGCGCTCCACACCATAGATGTAGATCGGGTTGTAGTAGCCCATCAGCACCAGCGGCGTCGTGTCGTCCTGCGCCCGGAAGCGCCGCGCCAGCTCGAGCGATTTGCCGAGCGTGATGCCGGCCCGGAGCGCGCGCTGACCAGCCCGCTGAATCACCGGCCCATCCGCCATCGGATCGGTGAAGGGCGAGCCGATCTCGATGACATCGGCACCCGCCTCCGCAAGCCCTTCCAGGATGGCGTAGGAGGTCTCGATGTCCGGGTCGCCCATCATCGTGAAGGTAACGAGCCCGGCGCGGCCCTCCTCGGCGAGCGCTGCGAAGCGCCGTTCGATCCGTCCGCTCACAGCTCTGCACCCATCGTATCGGCGACGGTGAAGATGTCCTTGTCGCCCCGGCCGCACATGTTCATGACGAGGATGTGGTCATTCGGCAGGCCCGGCGCCAGCTCCACCACGTGGGCCAGCGCGTGGGCGGGCTCGAGCGCGGGAATGATCCCCTCCAGCCGCGCACACAGGTGGAAGGCATCCAGCGCCTGCTCGTCGTCGATCGGCACGTAGGAGACCCGCCCTGAATCCTTCAGCCAAGCGTGCTCGGGCCCGATACCGGGATAGTCGAGACCGGCCGATATCGAATGGGCCTCGGTGATCTGGCCGTGCTCGTCCTGCAGCAGGTACGTTCGATTGCCGTGCAGCACGCCCGGTGAGCCGGCGGACAGCGACGCGGCGTGCTTGCCGCTCTCGATCCCGTGGCCGGCGGCCTCGACGCCGACCATGCGCACGCCCTCTTCGTCGAGGAAGGGGTGGAAGAGGCCGATGGCGTTGGAGCCGCCACCGACGCAGGCGACCAGCGTGTCCGGCAGCCGGCCCTCCGCCGCCATGACCTGCTCGCGGGTCTCGTGTCCGATCACCGACTGGAAGTCGCGCACCATGGCGGGATAGGGATGCGGGCCCGCGACGGTGCCGATCAGGTAGAAGGTCGTCTCGACGTTGGTCACCCAGTCGCGCAGCGCCTCGTTCATGGCGTCCTTCAGCGTGCGCGAGCCCGAGTTCACGGGCACCACTTCGGCGCCCAGCAGCTTCATGCGAAAGACGTTGGGTTGCTGCCGCTCGATATCGGTCTCGCCCATGTAGACGGTGCAGGGCAGGCCGAAGAGAGCGCAGACGGTCGCCGTCGCGACGCCATGCTGCCCGGCCCCGGTCTCGGCGATGATGCGGGTCTTGCCCATGCGGCGCGCCAGCAGAATCTGGCCAACGCAGTTGTTGATCTTGTGCGCGCCGGTGTGGTTGAGCTCGTCCCGCTTGAAGTAGATGCGCGCGCCGCCAAGGTGTTCGCTGAGGCGCTCCGCGTGATAGAGCGGGCTGGGCCGGCCGACGTAGTGGCTGAGCAGGCGCTCGAACTCCTCGGCGAACTCGGGATCGTCCTTGGCCTGTTCGTAGGCCTTCTCCAGATCGAGGATCAGCGGCATCAGGGTCTCGGCGACGTAGCGTCCTCCGTAGATGCCGAAGTGCCCCTCCGCGTCGGGGCCGGGCCGATTGGCGCCGCGTGCGCTCATGCCTGTGCCTCATTCGGTACCGCCACAGCCGCAGCCGCGGCGGCGAGGAAGGCGCTTATCTTCTCGGGGTCCTTGCGCCCCGGAGCGAGTTCGATACCAGACGACACGTCGACCGCCCGGGCGCCCGTGATCCTGATCGCCTCGCCGACATTGTCGACATCCAGACCGCCGGAGAGCAGCCACCCGGTCGATGGCGGCGGCGCGGTCTCGAAGAGTTGCCAGTCGAAGGTCCGCGCGTTGCCGCCGGGTCGGGTGTCGTCGGCCGTCGCCTTGGCGTCGAAGAGGATCAGGTCGGCGCTCTCGCCATAGTCGTCGGCACGGGCAATGTCGGATGCTTGGGACACGCTGATCGCCTTGATGATTCTGCACCCGGTGCGCGCGCGAATGGCCTCCGCCCGCGCCGGGCTCTCGTTTCCGTGGAGCTGGATATAGTCGAGTCGCATCTCAGAAAGAATAGCGTCGAGAAACTCGTCGTCGGGCTCGACGACGACGCCGACGGTGGCGACGCCCTCCGGCACGCCTGTACTCAAGGCCGCGGCGCGGCCGGGCGCCACGTCGCGCGGCGAGGGCGGAAAGAACACGAAGCCCAGGAATCGCGCGCCGCCGGCCAGCGCCGCATCGACCGCCGCGCGGTCGCTCAGTCCGCAGGTCTTGACCTCAACAGGCATGGCCTACCCTACCCCGCATTTCTCACCATGTCGCTGGCGGGAAACCAGGCCTAGGCGAGATCCTTGGGCGTGAGAGAGACGGGCGCGGCCCTCGGAACCGCCGCCCGTTGGGCGCGCACCGCCTCGTCCAGCTTCTTGCGCGCGCCGGCGAGCTCTTGCTCCAGGACGCGTGCACGCCTGCGGCCCCGCCGCGCCATGCGGCGCACCTTGTGGTCGAGCAGCCAGCGAACCAGGGCACCGGTCAGGAACCCCACCACCAGCGCCCCCACTGCCAGCGCCCACATCGGAATATCGAGCTTGTAGGGAAGCGGCGCCACGCTGATCGTCACGGGGCCGCGGTTCGCCACGGCGAAGGCGATGACGATTACCGCCACCGCCCCTGCGATCGCCCAGGCGACTATCCTCATGGGCTTGCTCTTCTGCGCCGCGTCGCGCGCACCGTCAAGCGCAACGTTCGGCGGTCATGGCTCCTGACTGCCGCGCACCGCTCAGGCCGCGGTGCTCACTCGCGGTTGATCCGCTCGCGCAGCTCCTTGCCGGTCTTGAAGAAGGGCAGGAATTTCTTGTCGACGCGCACCGCCGCACCGGTACGCGGATTTCGGCCGACCCGCGCGCCGCGCTGGCGGACCGAGAACGCACCGAAACCGCGAAGCTCCACCCGGTCGCCCTGGGCCAGCGCATCGCTGATCTCCGTGAAGATCCGGTTCACCACGCGTTGGTAGTCGCGGTGATAGAGGTGCTGGTCGGCGTGTTTCTCCGCCAGCAGCTGGATGAGTTCGGACTTGGTCATTCTCGAATTACCCCACCGCACGCGTGCTCCCGGCCCGTGTGCTGAACGGCCGAGAACGTCGCCATTTCAGTCCGATAACTCAGGGTGCCAAACGGCGATCAGGCCGTCAAGTGCGAGCGTTCGCGCCGGCAGGCTCCGCTTGAGCGCCGCGTCGATGGTGCCCAGCAGGCCACCTTCCTCACCGGTCACCACATCCGCAGCCGGAATGATCTCCGGCACGCCGTGAGCCTGCGCGAGCCACGCACGCGCTTCCTCTTCGCCTCCTATGGCATCGACCAGACCCGCCTGCATCGCCTGCCGGCCGGTGAAGACGCGCCCGTCCGCGAGCGCCAGCGCCGATTCGCGGTCGAGCGAGCGGCGCTCCATCAAGAGGCGGAGGAACAGCTCGTAGGTGTCGCTCACCACGCTCCGCATGGCTTGGCGGGTCGGGTCGTCAAGCTGCTCGTAGACCGAGGGCTTCGCCTTCAGCGGGCCGCTCCTGATCGCCTCCGCACGCACCCCGATCTCCTCCAGGAGCGCGGAGAATTCGGCGGTCTGGAACAGGACTCCGATCGAGCCTGTGATCGACGCCTCGCGGGCCAGCACGTGATCTGCGGCGAGCGCCGCCATGTATGCCGCCGAGGTCGCCGTGGTGCCGAGAACGGCAACCACCGGCTTCTCCTCGGCGAGGGAACGCAGGCTGAGATAGAGCGCTTCGCCGCCGACCGCCGTGCCGCCGGCGGAGTCGAGGCGCAGCACCACCGCCTTCACCGCATCGTCGTCTCGAAGATCGGCGATGAGGCGGTCGCGCCTGGGGCTATCCTCGATCAACCCGCTGACCCAGAGTCGGGCCACGCGCTCGCCGTCGTCGAAGACGAAGGGCGACACGCCGACCAGAATGGCGGCAACCAGCGCAACGATGGCAAGGGCGCGCCAGATGGCGACGCCCCGCTTGAGACGGCGGCGGTCCAGCAACCTGTCGGGATCCAGACTCGCCATCTCCCTCCCGGACGGTAGGCTAGAAGGAGGTCACGGTGCGCGCCTCAACTCTCGTCAGCCGATTCCTCGGCTTCCGAGGCACGCGCGGCCTCTTCCTGGGTCTTGCGATCGAGCGCGGCGCCCAGGATGTCGCCGAGGCTCGCGCCGCTGTCGGTGGAGCCGTAGTCCTGCACCGCCTTCTTCTCTTCCTGCACTTCGAGAGCCTTGATGGAGAGCGTGATTCGCCGGCTGTTGCGGTCGATCTGCAACAGCTTGGCATCCACCTTGTCGCCGGGCGCAAAGCGCGAGGGTCGCTGCTCGTCGCGATCGCGGGCGAGATCGGAGCGCTTGATTTCGCCCCGCAGCGATCCGAAGATTTCGACCTCGACGCTGTGCTCGTGCACCGCGGTGACCGTGCAGGTCACCGTCTTGCCGCGCCTGGCGTCCGCGCCCTGGTAGGGATCGTCGTCGAGCTGCTTGAGCCCGAGCCCGATCCGCTCCTTCTCGACGTCGACGGTCAGCACCTTGGCCTTCACCTCGTCGCCCTTCTTGAAGCGCTTGAGCGCCTCTTCGCCGGGCGTCAGCCAGTCCAGATCGGAGAGATGCGCCATGCCGTAGATCTCGCCCGGCAACTCGACGAAGAGGCCGAACTCGGTGATGTTCTTGATCTCGCCCTCGACGACCGCACCCTCCGGATGGGACTCGGCGAAGACGATCCAGGGATTGTCCAGGCACTGCTTGAGGCCGAGGCTCACGCGGCGCTTCTCGGGATCGACATCGAGCACCATCACCTCGACCTCCTGGCTGGTCGAAATGATCTTGCCCGGATGCACGTTCTTCTTGGTCCAGCTCATCTCGGAGACATGGACCAGGCCCTCGACGCCCGGCTCCAGCTCCACGAACGCGCCGTAATCGGTGATGTTCGTCACCCGGCCGGTGAACTTCGTCCTGACCGGATACTTCGCCTCGACGCCTTCCCACGGGTCGGCTTCGAGCTGCTTCATGCCGAGAGAGATTCGCTGGGTCTCGGGATTGAAGCGGATCACCTGGACGTTGACGGTCTGGCCGATCTGCAGGGCGTCCGCCGGATGGTTGACCCGGCGCCACGAGATGTCGGTCACGTGCAGCAGGCCGTCGACTCCACCGAGATCGACGAAGGCGCCGTAGTCGGTGATGTTCTTGACCACGCCTTCGAGAATTTGCCCCTCGTGGAGGTTGGCGATCAGCTCGTTGCGCTGCTCGGCCCGGGTGTCCTCCAGCACGGCGCGGCGGGAGACGACGATATTCCCCCGGCGGCGGTCCATCTTGAGGATCTGGAAGGGCTGGTCGGTGCCGACCAGGGGCGCGATGTCGCGCACCGGCCGAATATCCACCTGGCTCCCCGGGAGAAACGCCACGGCGCCGTCGAGATCGACCGTGAAGCCGCCCTTGACCCGGCCGAAGATGACGCCCGTGACCCGTTCGCCATCCTTGTAGGCCTGCTCCAGCTTCTCCCAGGCCTCCTCGCGGCGCGCCCGCTCGCGGCTGAGCGATGCCTCGCCGCGCGCGGTCTCGAAGCGCTCGATATAGACCTCGACCTCGTCGCCCACCTTCACCTCGGCCGCCTGCCCGGGCGCGGCGAATTCCTTGAGCGGAACGCGACCCTCCACCTTGAGCCCGACATCGATCAGGGCGGCGTCGTTCTCGATTGCGAGAATGGTGCCCTTGACGACGCCTCCCTCGAAGCGGGGCGTGTCATCGAGGAACGTGTCGAGCATGTCCGCGAACGACTCTTTCGCCGCGGCGGCCTGCTCTGTTGCTTCTGCTGTCTCTGCCGTCATCTGATCTCCAGCATCATCGGTAAGCGCTCTCGCGCGAGACTTGCCCGGCATAGGCCGCGGCATTGATTGAGTGGGTGCGGCGCCTCGGCGGGGGTTCCGATACCCGTCGCTATGAGGAACAACGACGCGAGTCGACGACGGCCACCGCTTGCTCGAACACCTCATCGGGTCCGAGGGCGGTGGTATCGATCCGACTTGCGTCTGCCGCCGGCTTCAACGGTGCGGCGCTACGCCGGCTGTCGCGGACGTCGCGAGCGATTATTTCATCCAAAACACGAGATTCTATACCTTCCACGCCCCTTGACCGCAACTCACAAAGGCGGCGTCTGGCCCGCACTTCCGCGCTCGCCTCCAGATAAATCTTCACCTGCGCGTCCGGGCAGACCACGGTGCCGATATCCCGCCCGTCCAGCACGGCGCCCGGCGGCTCGGCGGCGAAGCTCCGCTGATAGTCGAGCAGGGCCCCGCGCACGGCCCCGTGGGCCGCCACCATCGAGGCCGCCTGCCCCACCTCCTCGCCGCGCAATGCCGGATCGTCGAGGTCGGCCTCGGTGACGGAGCGCGCCGCGTCCGCCGCCTCCGCCTCCCGCGCCGGGTCCCCGCCGGCCCGCAAGAGGCGGAGCGCCGTCGCGCGATAAAGCACGCCGGTATCGAGATGCCGCAGCCCGAAGTGCGCCGCGAGACGGCGGCCGAGGGTTCCCTTCCCCGCCGCCGCCGGCCCGTCGACCGCGATGACCAGCGGCGCCGCCTCACTCTGCGGCAATCGAGGCTCCCAGGCGATTCATGTCGGCGACGAAGCCCGGATAGCTCGTGCCGATCATCGACCCGTCGTCGACCGTCATGGGTCTTCCGCTCGCCATCCCGAGAATGAGGAAGGCCATGGCGATGCGATGATCGAGATAGGTCGCGACCAGGCCGCCGCCGGGCGGCGGGCCGCCACACCCCTCGATGTCGAGCCCGTCGTCCCGCTCGGTCACCGTCACACCGGCGGCGCGGAGGCCCGCGGCGGTCGCGCCCAGTCTGTCGCTCTCCTTCACGCGCAGCTCGGCGAGGCCGTGGAGCCGCGTGGTGCCCTCGGCACAGGCGGCGATCACGCTTAGGATGGGGTATTCATCGATCATGCTGGGCGCCCGCGCGGCCGGCACCTTGACGGCCCGCAAGGGGCCGGCGCGCACGGCGATATCGGCAAGCGGCTCGCCCCCCAACTCGCGGCGCGGCCCCAGTTCGATCCTGGCACCCATCTCGCGCAGGGTTTCGATCAGGCCGACCCTGCCGGGATTGACGCCCACCTGGCGGATCACGATGTCGGAGCCCGGCACCATCAAGGCGGCAGCCATGGGGAACGCCGCAGCGCTCGGGTCGCCCGGCACGGTAAGCACGCAGGATTGCAGCGCCGGATAGCCGGTGACGGCGATGACGCTGCCGCCGTCCGCGTGTGCCTCCACGCCGACCTCCGCGCCGAAGCGGCGCAGCATGCGCTCGCTGTGATCGCGGCTGGGCGCAGGCTCGATCACGCGGGTCTCCCCCGGCGCGTTGAGGCCGGCGAGCAGCACCGCCGACTTCACCTGCGCTGACGGCACCGGCAGCCGATACTCGATCGGCAGCGGCTGGTCGGCGCCGATCAGCGCAAAGGGCAGGCGCCCGCCGCTGCGCGCCTCGAAGCGCGCGCCCATCCGTTTCAGCGGCTCGATGATCCGGCCCATCGGCCGCCCCCTGAGCGAGGCGTCGCCGGTCATGAAGGTGGTGAACCCGTGGCTCGCGCAGATCCCCGCAAGCAGGCGCACCGCGGTCCCGGAGTTGCCGAGGTCGAGCACCCCGTCGGGCTCGGCCAGCCCGCCGACGCCGACGCCATTTACGCGCCAGGTTCCGTCATCGTCACGCTCGATGGTGGCGCCGAGGGCGCGAAGCGCCGCCGCGGTCGCCGCCACGTCCTCCCCCTCCAGAAGGCCGCTCACGCGCGTCTCGCCGACCGCGAGCGCGCCGAGCATGAGCGCGCGGTGGGAAATGGACTTGTCGCCGGGCACGGCACAGGTTCCCTTCAGAGGGCCGGCAGCCGACGAAATCAGGGGGTTTGGCACGTGCTCTCCGGCGCAGTGCTCGCGGCGCGCGCGCAGCCTGGACATGGGCTAGGACAAGCCCCGTCTCTAGCACAGCGCCGGGCGGCGTCAAGCGGCGCCGAATCCATACCAAAATTGATTTTGACAGGAGCGCGCCAAACTGGCATTGGCGACGCCCACAAATAAACCAAAAAAGGGAGGCACGGGCGTGGCAAAGCGGGAATGGGGCGCCAAGCACACCTGCATGGGTTGCGGCGTGAAGTTCTACGACTTGCATCGCAGACCAATCGCATGTCCCAAGTGCGGCGACGTGGTTGAAGTTGAAATCGTTCGGCCGATTCGGCGTCGGCCGCCGGCACCGCCCAAGCCGGAGCCGTCACCGTCCGTCAACACGGACCCCGTCATCGAAGCCGCGGCGGACGAGACCGACGACGCCAGCGACGAGGTGATCGCCGATATCGATTCCGACGACGATGACGCCCTGGTGGACGGCATCGACAAAGTCGCGCCAGCACAACCCGAGCCTTGACCCACGGGAGGTCGTCGCTAATTGTTGCCCCACACGCGTCGCGGGCGGCGGATTGCCCAGGAATCACCCGCCACGCGGCGCGACAGGGAATTTGGGGGGGCCATAGCTCAGTTGGGAGAGCGCTTGAATGGCATTCAAGAGGTCGGGGGTTCGACTCCCCCTGGCTCCACCATCCCCCCCTTCTGGACGCTGCTGTAGCGTACGGGGTCAGCGGCCAGCCGGCTGAATATCCTTGGGGTTGCAGCCTGAACGCACCCAGGCAGTTCTATAAGCCTGGGGGGCGTGAGGTCCCGCTTATGGCCCGGCCTAGGGCTCCCTGCCGGCGTTGAAGAACCCGTTGAAGGTCTGCTCGGGCGTCGTGGTGGTGGCGTCGCGGTGCCCTCGCAGCACGCCGCCGACCTCCTCGCCGGCGGGGCCATAGAACTCGCCGAGCATCGTCCCGGTGAAGCCCCCAACACTGTCCTCGGCGGGTGTGCCGCCGCTGTCGTGGCCTTCCCAGTCGCCGGTAAAGCGCCCATCTGAGTTGTAGCCTACGATTTCGATCGCGTTTATACTTGCAAGCGCCTTCCAATTCGCTCTGGGCGTGCGACCGTCGCCCAGTCGAAAACCGGTCACTCGTCCGGTAATGCCGCCACCAACCAAGTCCGCAATAAGAGATAGGGATCCTTCCAAGAGCTCGCTACCAGTACGGTCGTTGGGGTCGCTAGTATCCCAAATTTTGCCATGAATATTACCGTTGTAGCTGGCTCTGCCGAGGGCCGACAGGGGCCCAGGCGGAGTCCTCGCACCGTAGGTGCCGTAAATCTCGTAAACCACTCCATCATATGATGTAACACCGGGGCGTTCAAACGTATACCACCTTGCGGTCGCCACGTAGTCGCGTGGTGCGGGATCGTCGGCAGTGCCCAGATCGGTGTAGAGCTGCACGCCGTACACATGGTTGTCATGGGTCGTCTCGCCGAAAATGCTGTCATAAGACGCAAGCCTTCCTGTCTCGAAGTCAATGCTGGTTCTCTCGCCCTCCAACACATAACTGACAACGATCTTTCCCGTGCTCATTCTGACGATGGACTCGATATAGGCGCTGTCGTCGTCCGGCGACGCAACGCCTCTCGCTTCCTCCCCATAGTCCCGTCTGACGTGGACGGTGAGCGGCGAGAATGCCAGGCCTTCCAGGTTTGCCAGCGTGTCCTGGTCGCTTTCCGCGTACCAGGACCCCAGAGGGCTGGCGACGAATCCGCCGACGACGATGGAATCCTCATCGGTCGCGGGGTCGCTGCAGGCCGAGAGAATGCTCCCCAGTAGGGCGGCGGCTGCAATCGTCGTCATCACTCGGCTGGCTGAGGCGGTCATGGAGCTCTCCCTGCCTGAACGACTCGCGAATTATGACAAGCGTGAAGGAATTGTTAAACGATTATTCGAAAAATGAACAAGTTGATGCTCTTTCACATTTCCCAAGAGGACCCATCCGCGTCGGGCACGGCCACCCGACCCCGATAACGAACGAGACAGCGGTTCGCGGTCGCTGCTCGCGCTAGAGCCGGCCACCGCGAATCGCGAATCGTCAAGCCGCGTCCCTATAGCGATTCGGCGGACCGCGCCATTGCTGCTAACATTCGGCCCGCGCTGGCGGAATCGCGTACCGAACGGCGCGACGCACGGGTTGGAGCGGAGACCGCGGGTGGCGCTGACCACGTTGAAGGAGATGGCGGGCACGCGGCGGGCCAAGTTCGGCACGCTCGCCATCGAGCTGACCTCGCCCGGCATCGGCCATATCCTCAAGGCCGCCGGCGCGCAGTTCCTCTTCCTCGACATGGAGCATTCCGGCTTCGGCTTCGACACGCTGAAGCAGATGCTGCGTTACACGGAGGCCGCGCAGCTGCCGACCCTCGTGCGCCCACCGTCACGCAACTACCACCACATCGCCCGCGCGCTCGACATGGGCGCCGAGGGAATCATGCTGCCGATGGTGGGCTCGGGTGAGGAAGCCGCGCGCATCGTGGCGCACGCGAAGTATCCGCCGCACGGACATCGGGGGGTCGCGTTGGGCGTCGCCCACGACCGTTACGCGCCCGGTGCGCCGGTGACCAAGATGCGCGCCGCCAACCGCCGGGTTGCCGTGTTCCCGCTGGTCGAGACCCGGCAGGGCGTGGAGAACGCCGAAGCGATCGCCGCCACGGAGGGAGTCGACGGCATCTGGATCGGCCACTTCGATCTCAGCACCGCGCTCGGACATCCCGGCCAATTCGATCACCCCGTTGTCATCGAGGCGGAGCAGCGGGTCGCGCGCGCCTGCGTCAAGAACAAGAAGTCCTTCGCCTGCATCGTCCCCAACGTCGAGGCCGGCGTCGCCGCCTACCACAAGGGCTACGACATGATCTGCTACTCCGGCGACGTCTGGCTGCTGCGGGAGACGCTGCGGCAGGGCATCGACGATCTGAAGGCTGCGCTCGCCGACCGGCGGAAGGGATAGGAGCAGAGGATGCCGAGCGCCGCGCTGCGCGCGATGATGGGCACGAAGCAGCCCAAATTCGGCTCGTTCGTGATCGAGTTCGACAGCCCCGGCATGGGGCAGATCCTCAAGGCCGCCGGCTGCGAGTACGCGCTCCTCGACATGGAGCATTCCGGCTTCGGCTACGACCAGCTCAAGCGGATGCTGCGCTTCTACCAGGCGGCCGACCTGCCGGTAATCGTCTCCGTCGTCGGCGGCAACTACGACATGGTGGCCCGTGCGCTCGACATGGGAGCGGACGGCATCCAGCCGGCCAAGGTCGGCAGCGCCGCCGAGGCGCGCGCCATCCTCGATCACGTCCGCTATGCGCCGAAGGGTGCGCGGGGCGTTGCCGTCGGCATCACCCACGACCGCTACGTCCCCGGCGCGCCGGCGCCCAAGCTCCGCGCCGCCAACCGGGACGTGGTGTTCTTCCCCAAGATCGAGACTCCCGAAGGGATCGACGAAATCGAGGCCATCGCCGCGCTCGACGGTGTCGACGGCATCTGGATCGGCCACTTCGATCTCTCGGTTGCCATGGGCATTCCCGCGAAGTTCGACCACCCGAGATTCCAGGCAGCAATGCAGCGAGCCAGTGCCGCATGCGCGCAGCATGGCAAGTCGCTGGGCCGCATCTACGACGACACCGAAAGCGGCCTGGCGCTCTACGAGATCGGCTTCGATTTTCTATGCTGTTCGGGCGATAGTTGGCTGATTCAGCGTGGCCTGGCGAAAGGAATCGCTGCGCTCCGCAAGGTCTGTCGCGGTCCTCGCAAGGGGGTTGCCGCACAGCAGTAGTTTGGAGGAGTGCGCGGCAACGCCGCGCCGAATGAGGGAGACCATCGATGGCAATGAGAACCATACGATCCACGATCGGCGGGCTTGCCGCGCTTGCGGTGCTCGGGGCGGGGGCAAGCGCCGCCTGGGCCGAGAGCGCTGCGGAAATCGCGGTGCGCGAGGCCCAAAAGTATTCCGGCACCGAGATCAACGTGTTCTGGGAGGCCGGGCTGCAAGCGTTGGGCCCGCAGAACTTCTCCGGCCCACTCTGGGAGGAGCTCACCGGGATCAAGGTCAACATCGTCGAAGCCCAGCATGACGAGATGTTCCCCAAGATGCTGCAGGAGCATCGGGGCGGCACCGGCGCCTATGACGTCCTGAACGTCGTCCCGGCCTGGATGGGCGACATGGTACGCGCCGGCGCGGTCGAGCCCCTCGACGCGTATGTCGACAAGTACGGCTATCGGGCGGAGCTCGACGATATCGGCGACGTCTATCGCGAGAACCAGATGCGGATCGGCGACACCATCTACGGTTTCCCGGATGATGGCGACGTGTTCATTCTCTACTACCGCAAGGACATCTTCGAGGAGCTGGGCCTCTCGGTGCCGACCACGTGGGACGAGTTCTACGAGGTCAGCAAGGCGATCACCGACGCGAAGGCACCAGAGGTCTACGGCTCGGGCTTCATGCGCGCGCGCGGCCTCCTGCAGTACTTCTATCAGGAGCGGGCGCGGGTCGAGGGCTGCAAGTTCTTCGACGCCGAGTCCATGAAGGCGACGATCAACGGCCCCGGCTGCGTCAAGGCGCTCGCCGGCATGGTCAAGGACAACACGACCATGCCGCCCGGCATCGAGGCGTGGGGCTTCGTCGAGACGCTGGCTGCCTTCAACGCCGGCCAGACCGCCATGCTCCAGTCGTGGCCGCCGGTCGGCCGCTGGTCGGCGGGCTATGGCACCGACGACATCGCCATGCAGTGGGTGCCGCCGTCGGTGGTTGCGGGCAAGGTGGGCTACGCGTTGCCGCCGGGTGGCCATCCGCAGCTTGCGGCCGGGTTCGCCATGGCGGTCTCGTCCAGCAGCAAGAACAAGGACGCGGCCTACCTCTACATCCAGTGGATCAACAGCATCGACATCAGCCACCAGCGGGTGCAGCTGCCCTACGCGCTGCGCGATCCCTTCCGCAAGTCGCACTTCTCGTCTCCGGAGTACCAGTCGCGCTGGCCGGACGCGAAGCACTATCTTGAAGCGGCTGAGCAGGGCGCGGTCTCGGGCCTGCTCGATCTGTCGATCATCAACACCTTCGCGTATATCGACGCGCTCGCGGCCGGGCTTCAGGCGGTGATGGGCGGTGCCGACCCGCAGGAGGAGCTCGACGGCGTCGCCGACAAGTGGGACGCGCTCACCGAGAAGGTGGGCGTCGATGCACAGCGCGAGGCCTACACGGAGTGGGCGTCCAAGCCGGCGGCCTATCCGGGCGACTGATACCGCTTTCTTCGGGGAGGGGCATCGTCCCCTCCCCTTTTCATTCTGGCGCCGTCGCGCCGAACCGAGGGAGGACAGCAATGGCAATCGGAACGATGCGGTCAACGATTGGCGGGCTCGCCGCGCTCGCGTTGCTCGGGGCGGGGGCAAGCGCCGCCTGGGCCGAGAGCGCCGCCGAGATTGCGGTGCGCGAGGCCAAGCAGTACGCCGGCACCGAGATCAACGTGATCTGGGAAGCCGGGCTCCAGTCGCTCGGCCCCCAGAACTTCTCCGGCCCGCTTTGGGAGGAACTCACCGGGATCAAGGTCAACATCGTCGAGTCCCAGGTGAACGAGATGTTCCCCAAGATGCTGCAGGAGCATCGAGCGGGAACCGGCGCCTATGACGTGCTGAGCGTGGTGCCCGCCTGGATGGGCGACATGGTGCGCGCCGGTGCGGTCGAGCCGCTCGACGAATACGTCGACAAGTACGGCTATCGCGAGGAGCTCGAGGACATCGGCGACGTCTACCGCGAGAACCAGATGCGGATCGGCGACACCATCTACGGTTTCCCGGATGATGGCGACGTGCTGATTCTCTATTACCGCAAGGACATCTTCGAGGAGATGGGCCTCTCGGTGCCGACCACGTGGGACGAGTTCTACGAGGTCAGCAAGGCGATCACCGACGCGAAGGCGCCCGAGGTTTACGGCGCCGGCTTCATGCGGGTACGCGGCCTCCTGCACTACTTCTATCAGGAGCGGGCGCGCAACGAGGGCTGCAAGTTCTTCGACGCCGAGACCATGAAGGCGACGGTCAACGGTCCCGGCTGCGTCGCAGCACTCGCCGGCATGGTCAAGGACAACACCACCATGCCGCCCGGCGTCGAGCAGTGGGGCGCGATCGAGTCTCTGGCCGCCTTCAATGCAGGCCAGATCGCCATGACCCAGTGGTGGCCGCCGGTCGGCCGCTGGTCGGCGGGTTACGGCACCGACGACATCGCCATGCAGTGGGTGCCGCCGTCGGTGGTTGCGGGCAACGTGGGCTACGCGCTGCCGCCGGGCGGCCACCCGCAGCTCGCTGCCGGGTTCTCGATGGCAGTCTCGTCCGACAGCAAGAACAAGGACGCGGCCTACCTCTACATCCAGTGGATCAACAGCATCGACATCAGCGGCCAGCGGGTGCAGCTGCCCTACACGCTGCGCGATCCTTTCCGCAAGTCGCACTTCTCGTCGCCGGAGTACCAGTCGCTCTGGCCGGATGCGAAGGAGTACCTCGATGCGTTGCAGGCAGGCGCGGTCTCCGGCCTGCTCGATCTCTCGATCATCAACACCTTCGCCTACGAGGATGCGCTGGCGATCGGGCTTCAGGCGACGATGGGCGGTGCCGACCCGCAGGAGGAGCTCGACGGTGTGGCCGAGGCGTGGGATGCGCTCACCGAGAAGGTGGGCGTCGACGCGCAGCGCGAGGCCTACATGCAGTGGTCCTCGAAACCGGCGGCCTATCCCTTCGACTGAGCCGCACTCTACTCTTGGAGGGGGCGCAACCCGCGTCCCCTCCCCTCTTTCCCGCTCTCGCAGGTATCTCGGCAGACGCCGATGTTGACGCGCGTGCCGTGCGCGTGGAACGTCGGGACGCTGTCTTCCGCCGAGTCGGAACCGCTCGGCCCGCTGCACGAGGGGGAATCGGGATGAGAGCAATTCTGTCAGCCGTGGCCGGGAGCGCCTTTGCGGCCCTGGCGCTGTTGTCCGCCCCGAGCCACGCCGAACAGGCCGGCCTCTACTTCGGTGCCGATGTCGGGGTGTTCGATTTCGATCTGCCCGGCGAGCTGTCGCGGCTCCATGGGTGCAGCAACGGCAGTTGCAGCGACTTCGAGTCTCCCACCTACGACGACACGAACTTTCGCATCAGCGGCGTCGTGGGCATGGGACTTACCGAGATGCTCCGGGCCGAGGCCGAGGTCTTCTTCGACATCGACACGGCTTCCGGAAGCGAGCGCCAGACCCACGGGCTGAGCGCCTCGGTCTCCGGCGATGTCCGCACTTATGGCGTCATGCTGAACTCCTGGGTGGACCTTGGAGCCGGCACGACCTGGGGTTTCTATGCCGGAGGCGGCGCCGGCATGCTGTTTGCCGATACCAGTCACCGAATCCTCGATAGAGCACAAATTGCTCTCGAGGGCGGTGGCGATGAGACAGACACGAAATTCGCGTATCAGCTGGGCGTGGGCGTTCACTTCCAGGGCTGGCATGTGGGATACCGCTTCCTCAAGAGCGGCGACCTCAACGACTACGGCGAAGTGACCCAGCACGTCCTGCTGGCGGGCCTGCGCATGTGGTGAGGCGCCAAGCCTCAATTCGACCCAAGAGCCATCGACGCGACTAGTCACCGCGGCTATTCTCCCGCCCGCTCAGGTTTGGGGATAAGCGCGCCCATGCGCATCGTTCGGCACTGGCAGTCTACGCCCGCAGACGCGCGGGGCGCGGTGGTCGCCGTCGGCAATTTCGACGGCGTCCATCTGGGCCATGGCGCGGTCATCGAGGAGGGCCGGCGCATCGCCCGCTCCCTCGGCGCACCGCTTGCCGTGCTCACCTTCGAGCCGCACCCCCGCCAGGTGCTCGCGGCGCCGGAGGAGCCCTTCCGGCTCACCCCCTTGAGGACCAAGGCCCGCCACCTTTCCGCACTCGGAGTGGATATCCTCTTCGTCGCGCGCTTCGACCGCGCCTTCGCCGCCCGCGAGCCCGCGTCGTTCGTTGCGGACGTGGTGGCGGCGGGCATCGGCGCCCGCCACGTCGTGGTCGGCCACGACTTCGCCTTCGGCCGCGGGCGCACCGGCACGGTCGCTTTGCTCACCGAGATCGGCGGGCCGCTCGGGGTCGGCGTGACCAGCATCGAGGCTGCCGGCACGGGCACGACGATCCATTCGGCGAGCCGGGCCCGGCGCCTGCTGGCGGACGGCGACGTCGCCGCGCTGCCTGAGGTGCTCGGCCGCTATTGGGAGATCGACGGGCACGTGATCGCGGGCGACCGCCGCGGCCGGACCATCGGCTTCCCCACCGCCAATCTGCGCTGCGCCGGCATTCTACACCCCGCGCGCGGGGTCTATGCGCTGTGGGCTCAGCCGGCCGGCGACACACACTGGTACCCGGCGGTGGCCAACCTCGGCCGCCGGCCGACCTTCGACAAGACGGAGGACCTCCTCGAGGTGCATATCTTCGACCACGCCGCCGATCTCTACGGCAAGCGGCTGCGCGCCGCCTTTGCCGACCGCGTGCGGCCCGAGCGCCGCTTCGACGGCATCGACGCCCTGAAGGCGCAGATCGCCGACGACTGCGACACCGCCCGGGCCATCCTCGCCCGCTCGCCCGCGCCGGACTCCGAAGAGTCCGCCGCTCTCCCCCGCCGCCAGGCCAGCTCATGACCACCGACTACCGCGATACCGTCCTCATGCCCCGCACCGCCTTCCCCATGAAGGCGCGGCTGCCCGAACGCGAGCCGGCGATGGCCGCGCACTGGGAGGAGATCGACCTTTACCGGCTTCTCAGGGAGGATTCGGCCGGACGGCCCAAGTTCGTGCTTCACGACGGCCCGCCCTACGCCAACGGCCACCTTCACCTCGGCACGGCGCTGAACAAGATCCTGAAGGATGTCGTCGTGCGCTCCCAGCAGATGCTGGGCAAGGATTCGGTCTACGTTCCGGGCTGGGATTGCCACGGCCTGCCCATCGAATGGCAGGTGGAGCAGGCCTATCGCAAGGAAGGCCGCGACAAGGATTCCGTCCCGGTCAGCGACTTCCGCGCCGACTGCCGCGCCTTCGCTGACCACTGGATCGACGTGCAGCGCACCGAGTTCAAGCGCCTGGGCGTGATCGGCGACTGGGACGACCCCTACACCACCATGAGCTTCGCGGCCGAGGCGCAGATCGTGCGCGAGCTCGGCCGTTTCCTGGTCGACGGCAGCCTCTACCTGGGCGCGCGCCCGGTCATGTGGTCGCCGGTCGAAAAGACGGCGCTGGCCGAGGCCGAGATCGAGTACCACGATCACAAGTCGGTGGTGATCACCGTCGCCTTCCCGGTGATCGAGAGCCCGCTCGACGCTCTCGACGGCGCGGCCATCGTGATCTGGACGACGACGCCCTGGACCATCCCCGGCAACCGCTGCATCGCCTACGGCGACGGCGTGCGCTACCAGGTGCTCGAAGTGACCGAGGTCGCGGACGGCGCGGCAGTGCCGCCCGGCGCGCGCATCGCCGCCGCCGAGGAGCTGGCGCCCACCCTCTGCAAGGAGAGCGGGATCGCCGGCCACCGGGTGATCGCCTCGGACCTCCCCGGCACTGCCTTCGCCGGTACCGTCTGCGCTCATCCCTTGCGCGGCAGGGGCTACGACTTCCCGGTGCCGCTGATCCCTGCCGATCACGTCACCACCGAGCAGGGCACCGGCTTCGTCCATATCGCGCCGGGTCACGGCGCCGAGGACTTCGAGGCGGTCGCCGGCTACAACGCGGGCCTCGCTGCTGGCGGCGGCGCGCGCCAGCCGGTCGAGACCCCTGCCACGGTGGACGACGACGGCTGCTTCTACGACCACGTGCCGGCCTTCGCCGGCAAGCACGTCTACAAGGTGAACGGAGAGATCGCCGACGCGCTGGCCGACGCCGGCCGGCTGCTCGCGCGCGGCGCGCTGGTGCACTCCTATCCCCACTCCTGGCGCTCCAAGGCGCCGCTGATCTTCCGCAACACGAGCCAGTGGTTCATCAGCATGGAGACCACCGGCCTGCGCAGCACCGCGCTCGACGCCATCGACCGGGTGCGCTGGGTGCCGCCGACGGGCCGCGCCCGCATCCGCTCGATGATCGAGACCCGGCCGGACTGGGTGCTCTCGCGCCAGCGGGTCTGGGGCGTGCCGATCACGGTCTTCGTCTCGCGCGAGGACGGCATGCCGCTGCGCGACCCGCAGGTGGTCGAGCGCATCGCCGCCGTGGTCGAGGCGGAGGGCGCCGACGCCTGGTTCACCAGCGACAACGCGCGCTTCCTCGCGCCGGAGTACGACCCCGACGCCTACGACAAGGTCACCGATATTCTGGATGTCTGGTTCGAGAGCGGCACCACCCACAGCTTCGTCCTGGAGCAGCGGCCGGAGCTGATGTGGCCGGCGTCGCTCTACCTCGAAGGCTCGGACCAGCACCGGGGCTGGTTCCACAGCTCTCTGCTCGAATCCTGCGGCACCCGCGGCCGCGCGCCCTACGACGCCGTGCTCACCCACGGCTTCGTGGTCGACGGCGAGGGGCGCAAGATGTCGAAGTCGCTCGGCAACGTCATCGCGCCGCACCAGGTGAACGAGCGCTACGGCGCCGATATCCTCCGGCTCTGGGTGGTGAGCACAGACTACGCCGAAGACCTCAGAATCAGCGACGAGATCCTGCGTCACCAGGTCGATTCGTATCGCCGGCTGCGCAACACGCTGCGCTACCTCCTGGGCAATCTCGCCGAGTTCCGCGCGGGCGAGCGCCTGCCCGCGTCCGAGCTGCCGGCGCTGGAGCGCTGGGTGCTGCACCGGCTCCACGGCCTCGACCGCGACGTCCGCCAATGGTGCGAGGACTTCGCCTTCCACGAGATGTTCGTGGCACTACATCACTTCTGCGCGGTCGATCTCTCGGCCTTCTACTTCGACATCCGGAAGGACACGCTCTACTGCGAGAGCCCGGGCTCGGTCCGCCGGCGCGCCGTGCGCACCGTGCTCGACACGCTCTTCGACTGCCTGACCGCCTGGCTCGCACCCTTCCTCTGCTTCACCGCCGAGGAAGCCTGGCTCGCCCGCTACCCGGACGACACCAGCGTGCACCTGCGCGTCTTCCCCGCACTGCCGGCCGAGTGGCAGGACGACACGCTCGCCGAGCGCATCGAGCGCATGCGCGCGGTGCGCCGCGTCGTCACCAAGGCGCTGGAGCAGGCCCGTGCTGCCAAGACCATCGGCTCATCGCTGGAGGCGGCGCCCACGGTGTTCGTGCACGAGCGCTACCGCGACGCGCTCGCCTTCGAGGACGACGACTGCGCGACGCTCTTCATCACCTCCGGGGCGACCATCGCGCCATGGAGCGAAGCGCCGGACGACGGCGATCTCGTGACGCTGCCCGAAGTGCCCGAGGTCGGCGCGCTCTTCGCGCCGGCGGCGCACGAGAAATGCGCGCGCTGCTGGCGTCTCCTGCCCGAGGTCGGCGGCGACGAGCGTCATCCGGACATCTGCGGCCGCTGCGTGAGCGCCGTCGAAGCTGCCCGCCCGGCAGCCGCCTAGCCGGCTCGGCGGCGCCGGGCTCGGGAAGGGCGGCCGTGCTCCGCCTCGGACTGCCGGTCGCGGCCGCCGCCATCGCCGCCGACCAGGTCAGCAAGTGGGCCGCGCGCGATGCGCTGTGGGACCCGCTCCGGCGCATCGAAGTCACCTCCTTCTTCAATCTCGTTCCCGCCGAGAACAAGGGCATCAGCTTCGGCCTGTTCCAGAGCGAGGGCGCCGGCATGTTGCTGATCGTCGGCCTCGCTCTCGCGATTTCGGTCGGGCTCGGTGTCTGGCTGCATCGCAGCCGCTCCCGCTGGCAGGCCTGCGCGCTCGGCCTCGTCATCGGCGGCGCGGTCGGCAACGTGGTCGATCGCCTGCGCCTCGGCTGGGTCATCGACTTCCTCGATTTCCACGGCGGCGGCTATCATTGGCCGGCCTTCAACATCGCCGACTCCGCGATCAGCGTGGGCGTCGTGATGCTGATCGTGCACGGCTTCTTGATGAAGCCGAAAAAAGAGCCTAGAAGTGAATCATGAGGCAGGCAGAGAAGCTCTTGCTCCAGCGTGAGAGGATTGGCCGCCGCGTGGCGGCGGGCCTCGGCGCTCTGACGCTGGTGGCGTCCCTTTCCGCCTGCGAGAGCCTCAACGAGACCTTCGGCTTCAGCAAGAAGGCGCCCGACGAGTTCTCCGTGGTACGGAGCGCACCGCTCACCTTGCCACCCGAGTATACGCTGCGCCCGCCCCAGCCGGGCGCGCCCAACGCCAACGAGGCCTCCGCGCGCGATCAGGCCGAGAGCGTCCTGTTGAAGGAGGCCGGCGTCAGCCCTGCCGAGAGTGCGGCGACAACGAGCGGCGAGACCGCGTTGATCGAACGGGCCGGCGCAACCGACGTGGACCCGAACATTCGACAGAACCTGAATCGCGACGTTTCGCGCGCCGCCGCACAGGAGGACGAGAGCTTCCTCGATTCGCTCATGTTCTGGCGGGATGACGATCCGCCAGGCGACGTGATCGACGCGGATGCGGAGGCGGAACGGCTGCGCGAGAAGGGCGACGAGGACAGCCAGTGAAGGCGGGCGGGGTGCCGGCCGTCAAGCGGCGCAAGAAGGCACCTCTCGAAGGGATTGTCTGAGTTGACGCGGCAAGGCCGCGCCCCGACCGAATCCGAACCATCTGTCGAGACTCCGCCGGTCGTGACGCAGGGCGTGGACGCCTGCTTCGCCGATGCCGTCGGCCCGGGCGGAGTCCCGCGCTCCCTATTCCAGGATCTGTTGCATGAGACGGCGGCCGTGCTCGAGCGACTGCGTCAGGCACGCGCGTCCGGGGCGTATCGCTTCCTCGCCTGGGCCGACTCGCGCGACGATCTCGCCGCGTTGGAGGCGCTGGCTCGCGACTGGCGCGGGCGCTACCGCCGCCTCGTCGTGCTCGGCACCGGCGGCGCCAGCCTCGGCGGCCAGGCGCTCGCCGCCGCCGGGCCGGAGAGCGAGCGGCTGCTGGTCATGGACAACGGCGACGCCGACCGCCTCGACAGCCTGTTGAAGGGGCCGGAGCTCGACAGCACCGGCTTCCTGGTCATCTCGAAATCAGGCGCCACCGCCGAGACTCTCGCGCAAGCGCTGCTCGTGCTGGTCGATGCGGGTCCTGCAGGCGTTGCTGCCGTCATCACCCAGCCCGGCGCGAGCCCCTTGCGCCGCCTGGCCGCGCGCTTCGACCTGCCCGTCCTCGATCACGACCCGGCGCTGGGAGGCAGGTTCTCGGCGCTCTCCCTGGTCGGCCTCCTGCCCGCGATGTTCGCCGGCATTGACGGCCGGGCCGCCCGGGACGGCGCGCAGGCGGTGCTGACGGCGGCACTGGAGGCTCCCTCTCCCGAACGCTCGGCGCCGGCGGTCGGCGCGGCGCTCGCGGTCGCCGCCATGCGGGCCTGGGCTGCGGCCGGCATGGTGCTCATGCCCTATGGCCCCAACCTCTACTCCTTCGGGCTCTGGTATCGGCAGCTCTGGGCCGAATCTCTCGGCAAGGACGGGCATGGGTCCACGCCGATTCTGGCGCCCGGCCCGGTGGACCAGCACAGCCAGCTGCAGCTCTTCCTCGATGGCCCCGGAGGCAACCTCTTCACCATCCTCGAGGCACCCGACCCGGTGCCCCGCCGTGTGGACGCCGCGTTGGCCGAAGGGATCGGTGCGGGCTACCTGGGCGGGCACAGCATCGGTGAACTGATCGCGGCGCAGGCGCGCGCCACGGCCACAATGCTCAGCGAGGTCGGCCGGCCCGTGCGCCGCCTCGGCGTCCCGGCGGCCGACGCCTGCGCCGTCGGTGCGCTGATGATGCACTTCATGCTAGAGACCGTGGTGGCCGCGCACCTGCTCGGCGTCGACCCCTTCGACCAGCCGGCGGTGGAACGGGGCAAGGAGCTGGCGCGCCGCGACCTGGAAGCCTGACCATGACGATTCGTCTCCTGCCCGAAGGCGTGATCAACCGCATCGCGGCGGGAGAGGTGATCGAGCGGCCGGCCTCGGTGGTCAAGGAGCTGGTCGAGAATGCCATCGACGCCGGCGCGCGCTCCATCGAGATCACGCAGGAGGAGAGCGGCAGGCGTCTGATCCGGGTCGCCGACGACGGCCGCGGGATGGAGCGCGACGAGCTGCCGCTCGCGCTCGCCCGCCACGCCACCTCCAAGCTCACCGGGGACGGCGATCTCTGGTCCATCGCGACCCTCGGATTCCGCGGCGAGGCGCTGCCCTCCATCGCCGCGGTCAGCCGGCTCACGCTCGCGAGCCGCGCAACCGGGGCGGACAACGCGTGGTCCATCGAAGCCGCCGGCGGCGAGGCCGGCCAGTGCGCCCCCGCCGCCCGCCCGCAGGGAACCACCGTCACGGTGGCGGACCTCTTCTATGCGACGCCGGCCCGGCTCAAGTTCCTCAAGGCGCCGCGCACCGAATCGGGCCACGCGGCGGACACCGTCAACCGGCTCGCCATGTGCCATCCGGCCATCGGCTTCTCCCTGATCGACGACGGACGCAGCCTGCTGCGCGACGTACCTCACGAGGATGGGCCGGCCGCGCGCCTCGCCCGCCTCACGCTGGTCATGGGGCGCGACTTCGCCCAGAACGCGCTCCCCATCGATGCCGAGCGCGACGGCGTGCGGCTAACCGGCTACGCGGCGCTGCCCACCCTCAACCGCGCCAGCGCGCAGCACCAGTATCTCTTCGTCAACGGCCGGCCGGTGCGCGATCGCCTGCTGCACGGCGCTGTGCGCGCGGCCTATGCCGACCTGCTGCATCGCGGGCGCCATCCCATGGCGGCGCTCTTCGTCGACCTCCCGCCCGAGACGGTGGACGTCAACGTCCATCCGACCAAGGCCGAGGTCCGCTTCCGCGACGCGGCGCTGGTGCGCGGGCTCATCGTCGGCGCGCTCAAACGCGCGCTCGCCGCTGCCGGCCATCACGCTGCGACCACGGTCGCCGACGATACCCTGGCCGCGATGAGGCCGCAGGGCAGCGCCGGCGTTTCCGCCCGGCCGCCATCCGGCCAAAGCTACGCCCCCGCGCCGCCGACCAGGGCCCCGCTGCTCGCCGAGGCCCATGCACAGTTTCAGACGCCGCTGGACGCGCCCTCCGCTCGCGTCGAAGGTCCGCCATCAGCCGGCGAGGCCGCAGCGCCGGCCGTGGTGATCGAGCACGGCCCTCCCGCCGCCTATCCCCTGGGCGTCGCCCGCGGGCAGGTGCACGGCACCTACGTCGTGGCCCAGACCGACGACGGCATCGTCATCGTCGATCAGCATGCTGCCCACGAGCGCATCGTCTATGAGCGGATGAAGGCCGCGCTCGCCGACACCGGCATCCAGCGTCAGATCCTGCTGATCCCGGAAGTGATCGAGCTCGACGACGTGGCGGTCGGCAGGCTGGAAGCGCGAGCCGGTGAGTTTGCCGATCTCGGCCTGGTGCTGGAGCGCTTCGGCCCGGGCGCCGTGGTGGTGCGCGAGGTGCCGGCGCTCATCGGCAACGGCGACACGCAAGGCCTCGTGCGCGACCTCGCCGACGAGCTCGCGGAATGGGACGAGGCGACGACACTGCGCGAGCGGCTCGGCGACGTGTGCAGCACCCTCGCCTGCCACGGCAGCGTCCGCGCCGGCCGCAGGCTCAACGCCGACGAAATGAACGCGCTCCTGCGCCAGATGGAAGCGACCCCCCACGCGGGCCAGTGCAACCACGGCCGGCCCACCTACGTGGAGCTCAAGCTCGCCGATATCGAGCGCTTGTTTGGCCGGCGCTGAGTACCCTCAATCCCCGAAATACGCCGCTGCGATGTCGGCGGACTCGCGCAGCTCGTCGGGCGTTCGCCTGTCGCCGATGCGGCCGGTCTCCAGCAGGTAGACCTCCTGCGCCAGGCTCATGGCGAAGTTCGCGTTCTGCTCGGTGATCATGATGGTGAGGCCGAGCCGCTCGTTGAGGTCCCTGAGCACGGCGGCGATCTCCAGGCACACCCGGGGCGCGAGACCGAGCGTCGGCTCGTCCACCATCAGCAGCTTGGGGCTCGACATCAATGCCCGGCCGAGCGAGGCCATCTGACGCTCGCCGCCCGATTGGGTCACGGTCTCCTGGTTCTGCCGCTCTTCCAGCCGCGGGAAGAGGTCGAAGACGGTACGCAGATTGGCGTCGATCTGGTCGCGTTTGCGGTAGGCGCCGACCATCAGGTTTTCCTTCACCCCCATGAAGGGGAAGAGGTTGCCGCGCTCCGGCGCGTAGCCGATGCCGAGCCGGACGATTCGTGCCGGCGACATCCGGCTGATGTCGCGGCCCTCGAATTCGATCCGGCCGCGCCGTCTGGTCAGCCCGATGATCGAATCGAGAAGGGTCGACTTGCCGGCGCCGTTGGGGCCGACGACGGCGACGATCCGGCCCGCCTCGACGTCGAGCGAGACGCCGTGCAGCGCCTGCGCGCGGCCGTAGAAGACGTCGAGATCGCCGATGCTCAGCAGCGCCACGGCCGTCTCCCCTCCCCGCCCCTATTGCCCGAGGTAGGCATCGCGCACCGCCTCGTCGCGCACCACGTCGTCGAAGCTGCCCTCCGCGATGATCTCGCCGAAGGACATCACGATGACCCGGTCCACCAGCGGCGCGAGCGCGCGCAGGTCGTGGCTCACGATGATGTAGGTCAGCCCGTCCCTGCGCTTCTTCTCCACCAGCAGCTCGGAAATCTGGCCGATCTCGCGCAGCGTAAGGCCGGCGAAGACCTCGTCGAGGAGCAGCAGCGTGGGCGCGACGGCGACGTTGCGCGCCATCTCCAGCCGGCGCAGGTCGCCCATGGCGAGCTCGCTCGGCAGCATGCCGATCTGCTCGTCGGAGAAGCCGACGCTGTGGCCGATCTCCGCCTCGGCCGCGTGGTCCGCTCCCTCGCCGATGAGCTTCCAGATATCGTCCGGCGCCATGCCGACGCGGATGTTGGCGCCCACGGACATTTCGGCGAAGGGCTGGGGCACCTGGTAGGTGCGCGCGATGCCGCGCTTGACCCGCTCGTAGGTGGGCACGCGGGTGATGTTCTGGCCCTTGAACCAGATCTCGCCGCTGGTGGGCTTGAGCTCCGCCATGATCATGTTGAAGACGGTGGTCTTGCCGGCGCCGTTGGGGCCGATCAGGCCGAGCGTCTCGCCCTCCCCCACCTGGAAGGAGATCCCCTGCACGGCGCGGATGCCGCCGAAGGTCATGTGGAGGTCGCGCACCTCCAGCAGCGGGCCCGCCGTCGCCGTCACCGCCGCCACTCCTGCATCTTGCGGCCGGCGTCCGCGATGATGCTGTAGATGCCCTCGGGCCTGACGACGTAGAGCACCAGCGCGATCCCGCCGTAGAGCAGATAGCGTTCCATGCCGGGCATCACCGGCCGCAGGTATTCCAGCAGCACGGTCAGGAAGTAGGCGCCCATGATCGGGCCGATGATGGTTTCCGCCCCGCCGAGCAGCGCCGCGACCAGGATGGTGAAGAGGAAGTTGATCTCGAACATGCCGCGCGGCGCGATCGAGCCGATGTAGTGGACGTAGAAGGCGCCGCCGATGCCGGAGACCGCCGCGCTCACCGTAAAGGCGAAGAGCTTGAGCTTGGTGGTGTTGTGGCCGGTGCTGCGGACCGCATCCTCGTTCATCCTGATGGCGCTCAGGGCGACACCGAGCCGCGTGCGGATGAGCAGCCAGAGCACCACGCCGATGATGAACATGATGCCGAAGCTCAGGTAGTAGTTGTTGACGGCGCCGGTGACGATGGCCTCGAGGCCGGAGATGCCCCGCGTGCCGCCGGTGATCTTGGGCGCCACCACCTTGGTGAGCTGGTAGAGGATCTCCATGAAGGCGAGCGTCACCAGCGCGAAATAGGTGCCGCGGATGCGCAGCGCCGGCAGGAAGAAGAGAGTGCCGCCCACCATGGTCGCGACGATCGCGGCCGGAATGCTGTAGTAGATCGGCACGCCGAAGCGGAAGCTGAGGATCGCCGTGGTGTAGCCGGCGATGCCGATCAGGAAGGGATGGCCGAAGCTGATGTAGCCGGTCCGGCCCGAGAGGAAATCCCAACTCATGGCGAACATCGCCAGGAAGTGGGCGAAAATCAGGATGCGCAGCGTGCCGGTGCCGACCACCAGCGGCAGCAGGCACATGAGCACGCCGAAGGCGAGCCACCAGCCGAGATAACGCAGCGTCTCGCGATCAATGGCCACGGTTCAGAGCTCCGCCCTGCCGAAGAGGCCCTTGGGCCGCACCAGCAGCACCAGGATGATGAGCAGCATGGTGGAGACGCCGCGCAGCTCGGCCGCGATCATCGTGGTGGT
Source organism: Alphaproteobacteria bacterium (assembly GCA_965207055.1). Taxonomy (GTDB): domain Bacteria; phylum Pseudomonadota; class Alphaproteobacteria; order UBA828; family UBA828; genus WTGU01. The sequence continues at coordinate 158,686 of CBDBLP010000004.1, forward strand.
GATGGTCTCCACGAAACCGATGATGTGGGCCGCGATCAGGCTGCCCACGATGCTGCCGATGCCGCCGACGATCACCACGGCGACAGAGATGATGAGCGGAAACACCCACATGTGGGAGTCGAGCTGGGTGAAGGTCGCGAAGAAGACCCCGGCAATGGCCCCGAACGCGCCGGAGAGCGCCCAGGTCACCATGCTGATGAAGCTGGGCTCGATGCCCGAGATCACCGCGCCCTTTCGGTCCATGGAGACCGCACGGATGGCGCGGCCCAGATGGGTGTAGCGGACGAAGGCCATGAGGCCGCCGAGCACGATCCAGCTCACGCCAGTGGCCAGCAGGATGTTCATGGTGACCGAGATACCCTCGAAGCGGAGCACGCCCCTGATCACCGGCCACATGGTCTTGGGCGCGGCACCGAAGATCACCACGATCAGCGCCTGCATGACGACGGCGAGGATCAGCGTCGATATTTCGACCGCGATCGGGTTGTTTTCCAGCCGCCGCACCAGCAGCAGATAGGTGAGCAGACCGAAGGTCACGCCCGCCAGGATCGCCAGAATGAAGCTCGCGAAAACCGGCAGTCCCGCACCCTGGAGGGCCGCGTAGTAGATGTAGCCGCCGAGCATGATGTAAACGCCGTAGGCGAGGTTCAGCACCCGGCCCACGCTGAAAATCATGGTGAATCCGACGGCAATCAGCGCGTAGAGGCCGCTGAGGACGAACCCCTGGATCAGGATTTGGAGCGCCATCAGAGCTCGCTCACGGGCCTACGCGTCGGCGGTCGCGCAGGAAACGGAGCACTGCGATGACAGGCTGCTCCGGCACATGCCGAGAAAGAAAGGAATTTATACATCGAGCTTGACACGCCGGACCGCTGCCGCCACCTCGCACGTTTGCTGAAACTGACGGAAGGCACAATGTCCAAAGAAGATTCTCTTTGGGCCAGGAAGCCCATGACCAGCAGAGAACTCGCGCAAGCGATGGTCGCTGCAACATCAAGGGCTGATGGCGGCCCGCATAATGGCAGCGGCTCTTCGGGCTCCAAGATTGCCGACTGGGGAAAGCTGTTCCCCAAGGCCGACCTCTGCAACTTTCGTTAGTGCGTGGTCGATAGCGACCCGATCCACAGCGCTGGACTGCAACAACCCTGCAACAACAGCGGCAAGGGCGTGCATTCCGCCCCAAAGCTCCTCGATGTCTGCACCGGATGGGCCTTCCGGAGAAACATTGTCATTCATGAGAATTTCCTCGCTCTCGCGGGCCGGTTCCCGTACTCACGCGCACGGAGGAAGTTTTGCGCCATGAACTGGCGGTAGTCGCCATCCGGTGACATGCAGGTTTCCGCGCCGACGAGCGAGGGCGGTGTGATTGCCAACTTAAGAGACAGAGCGCCCTTATCCCACAGGCGCTCGAACTCAGAAGCATCCGACAGAGCCCGTCTTCGTGTCCTCGTGCTCAGCCACTTGCTGCGACTGATCCCCAGCAGTAATTCGCCTGATTGAACCCGCTGCACGATGGCGTTGTGGAAGTTGTCGCGACTGCCCATTGTGGTGCCCCCCGAAAGAAAGGAAGCTCGGGCGCGACCCGTGTGGGGCCGCGCCCGGAAATAACGTCGCCTACTTCAGCCAGTCCGGCACCTCGAACTCGCCGTTGGCGTATTTCGGCGGATAGACCACCTTGGTGGTGCCGTCCGAGTACCACTGGATGACGACCATCGACGGCGCCCCTTCGTCGTAGGGCGGATCGATGTCGAACTTGATGTTGTGGGTGTACTCCCGCTGGGTCCGGGGCTCGATCTCGCCCGGCTTCCAGAAGGCGTAGCGGAGCCAGATCTCGCCGTCCTTCTCGATGACGATGTCATCGTTCTCCATCTCGCGGACCCAGTCGTCGAGCGGCTCAAAGCCGCCGGCGCGCTCGGCCGCGGCGAAGGCGTTGAGCATCCCGTAGTAGGCGTTGAAGCCGTTGAAGTGCGGGAAGACCGGCCGCGAGTCGCCGTACTTGGCGGTGTAGCGCTCAAGGAACTCCGCCGTGCGCGGGTCAATGTCGGAGCCGATCGAAGGCACCGGGCTCAGCGTCGAGATGCCGCCGGCGAGACCGCCGGTGTCGTCCCAGAACTCCCGGGCGAAGGCCGAGACGTTGATCCCGGTCATCGGCACCGGCACCTCGAGCTTCACGTACTGCGAGGCGGGCACCTGGCTGCGCACCGCCGCGATCAGGTAGATGAAGTCGGGATTCGTCGCCGCCGCCTTGTTGTAGATCGGCCCGAAGTCGACCGTGTTGGTGTCGTAGACGGTGTGACCGATGATCTCGATGCCGGCCTCAGGCGCCAGCACCTGCTCGATCAGCTCGTACACGCCGCCGCCGAACGCGGTGTCCTCCTGCAGCACGTACACGGTCTTCCAGCCCATCTTCTTGGAGAGCACGTCCTTGCCGAAGTCGACATAGAGAATCGCCAGGGCGTAGTCGTTGGACACGTTCATGAAGTACATCTTGTACTTCTCGTATTCCTCGACGACCTTGTCGATGATGCCGACGTAAGAGGTCCAGGTATCGAGAGTCGGCGTCCGGTACTCCGCCATGCGTTCGAGCCAGCCCAGCGACACGTCGTCGATGCAGCCCGAGATGATGAAGTCCACGTCCTCGACTTCGTTGAGATACTCGTAGGCCCGGATGCCTTCCTGCACGTCCTCGCGCGTATCGGCCATGACCAGCTCGATCATGCGCCCGCCGAGTACGCCGCCATTCGCATTGATCTCCTCGATGGCGATCTCGGTGCCCCGGATCGTGCTCTTGCCGGTGTCGGTATCGAAGGAACCGATATAACCAACTTTTATGGGGTCGGCAGCGGGCGCTGCCGTAGTAAGCGACCAGACGGCCACCGCCGCTGCGGCGGCTCCGATCAGCAAGTGACGGAGTCTCATGACCACCCTCCCATTCCTGTTATTGGTCTCGCGCGCATAACACTCTAGTGGGGTTCCCGAGAGAGGGAAACCGCGTCCGCCGCAGGCCACCGATGCGTCTCGTGCATCCCTCAAGCGCCACCCCAGCCCCCGGCCAGATAGTTCTCGATGAAGGAAGAACGCTGGCCCGCGGCGGTCCAGAGGATGGGGAAGAAGGTCTCGTCCATGGCGGTCTCGCCCATGCGCTTGTAGCGGCCATAGATGGCACCGACGTTGCTTTCGTGGAATCGGGCCTCGCTGGAGAAGCAGTGGACCACCAGGCTGCGGCGCCCGATGCCGGCGGCCTCCACGAGCGAGCCGTGCCAGGTGCGGCCGTGGTGGAAGGCTCCGCCCCCCGCTGGCACTTCCACCGGCACCAGCTCCGCCTCGGCGCCCGCCCGCGCTGCGGCGTCGTTCAGCGCCGCAAGCGGCTCGTCCGGCGCATGGAACGCATCAGGCATCGGCGAGAGCCCCCAGCGATGCGACCCCCTCACATAGTTGACCGTCCCGGCGTCGCGCGCCGTGTCGTCCAGTGCGATCCAGCAGCTCGTCATCTCGGGCGGCACCACCCAGTCCAGGTAGCTCGCATCCTGATGGAAGCCGAGGGACTTGCCGCCCGGCGGCTTCCACAGCAGGTTGTCCTGCGCGAGGCGCGCGCCGGGCCAGCCGGAGAGTTGCGCGCAGGCCGCGCCGACCTCGGCGGAGAGAACGGTCGCGGCGATGGCGCGGTCCGCCTTCCAGCCGTTGCAGATCTGGCGGGTCAGGTCGGGAGCGTCGCGGCCGTCGCGCCAGTTCCACTCGTCGGGCTGGAGCCCAGTCTCGAACTCGCCGCGAAAGAGCGGCCCGAAGCGCTCGCGCAGGCGCGCCGCCAACGCGGGCGGAATGATGCGCGGCACGACGACGAAGCCGTCCTCGGCAAAGGACGCACGCTGCCGGTCGGTCAGCGTGAACCCTGCCATGCTCCCCCTCCCTTCGACCGTGCCTGGCGCAATCGGGCCAGTGTCTCGCCATCATAGAAAGGCCCCTTAGCGGCACAACGGCCCGGCCTGCGCTTTGCAAATCCCTCCGACGGATGGGACAAGGCGCCCATGAACGAATCGATCGACATTCCCATCCTGTCCGGCCTAGCGCCGCTGATGGCCGACTATGACGGCTGCATCCTCGATGTCTGGGGCGTGATGCACCAGGGCGGGCCGGCCTACCCGGAGGCGCTCGCCTGCGTGCGCCAGCTGCGCGCGGCCGGCAAGCGGGTGGTGTTCCTCTCCAACGCGCCGCGGCTCGCTCCGCAGGTCGAAGCCGTGCTCAACGGCAAGGGGGTGGATACCGGGCTCTACGACGCCGTGGTCGCCTCCGGCGATGCCGCCCGACTGGCCCTCGCCGATCGCGCGCGTCCCCCTGTCGAGGGGCTCGGCACTCGCTACCGCCTGCTCGGGCCGCCCGGATCCGACGACGTGCTCGACGGTCTCGGCTTCACCGCCGCCGCCGACATCGAGACGGCGGAATTCTTGCTCGGCATCGGCCTCGACGACGCCAACAACACGGTCGAGGCTCACGAGCCGGTCCTGCAGGCCGCAGCCGCCCGCGGCCTGCCCATGATTTGCGTCAATCCCGACCTTCTCGTGATCCGGCTCGGCGTTCAGGAGCCCTGCGCCGGCGCCCTGGCCGCGCGCTATGAGGCGCTCGGCGGCCGCTTGCGCTACTTCGGCAAGCCCTACCCGGACGTTTACAACCTGACGCTGGCCAGGCTGGACCTCCCGCCCGCCCGCGTGCTCGCGGTCGGCGACGGCCTCGCCACCGATATCGCAGGCGCCAATGCCGCCGGACTCGATTCGGTGCTGATCACCGGCGGCCTGCTCGCCGATGAGCTCGACCTCGCGCCGGGAGAGGCGCCGAGCGCCCGCGACCTGGAGGAGGCCTGCCGGGCTGCCGGGGTCAGACCCCGCGCCGCGTTGGCTACATTCGTTTGGTAATAGCACCCTCAAGTTAAAGTTATTGGCGCACGTCCGCCGCGCGCCCAATAGTCAAATCTATGAACTCTGCCATGCCAGCGGCCGCCGCGATGCCTCCTGTCCGACCGCAGGTCGCGGTGGTGGCCGTGGCCGGGCTGCTGATCGCCGCCGGCGTCGTCGGGCTCGCCGTCACGGTGGACGGCAGGCTGGCGGCGCTGCTGGTCGTGGGCGGGCTTGCGGGCCTCGCCCTCCACCACGCGCTCTTCGGCTTCTCCGCCTCGACCCGACGCTTTCTCCTGGAGCGCCGTGGCGTGGGCGTCCGTGCGCAGCTCCTGATGATCGGCCTAGCAAGCATCGCGTTCGTGCCGCTGCTGGCCGGGGGCAGCGCGTTCGGCCAGGGGCTCGGCGGCGCGCTCGCACCTGTCGGAGTCTCGGTCGCGCTCGGCGCCTTCCTCTTCGGCATCGGCATGCAGCTCGGCGGCGGTTGCGCTTCCGGCACCCTCAGCGGTGCCGGCGCCGGCAGCCTCCGCATGGCGATCACGCTTGGCGCCTTCATCGCAGGCTCGGTGATCGGCACGGCGCACCTGCCCTGGTGGCTCGGCCAGCCGCGCCTCCCCGCACTCTCGATTCCCGACACGCTCGGCTGGCCGGCCGGCCTCGCGGTTCAGCTTGCCGCCATCGGCCTCCTCGTGTTGGGCGCGCTATACTTGGAGCGGCGGCGCCACGGTGCCCACGAGCCCCTCGTCTGGGGCGCCGGCGGCGACTGGCGCGAACGGCTGATGCACGGCGGCTGGCCGCTCGCCTGGGGCGCGCTGGCACTGGCTCTCCTCAACCTCGCGACGCTGCTGATCGCAGGCCATCCGTGGAGCGTCACCTGGGGCTTCGCGCTCTGGGGCGCCTCGCTGGCCGAAGCCCTGGGTTTCGGCATCGCCGAGTGGACCTTCTGGCAATGGCCGGGCCCGGCTCGGAAACTCGCCGCCGGTGTCGAGCAGGACACGGTCTCCGTGATGAACGTGGGCCTGATCCTGGGAGCGCTGCTGGGTGCCGCGCTCGCCGGCCGCTTCGCCGCCCGGGGTCGGCTCACCATCGGCGCGGTGGCGAGCGCGGTGATCGGCGGCCTGCTGCTCGGCTACGGCGCGCGGCTGGCCTTCGGCTGCAACATCGGCGCCCTTTTCAGCGGCATCGCCTCTGGCAGCGTGCACGGCTGGCTCTGGCTGCTGGCCGCCCTTCCCGGCGCGGCGCTCGGCGCGCGTCTGCGCCCTCTCTTCGGTCTCGATCGTGCTGCGGCACCGGCTGCAGAAGGAGTACGCACATCATGACCACCTCTGTGAGCACCTCCCCCCCTACCCCGCGCCTCCAGCGCCTGCGAAAGTCTCTGCCGCGCTTCCTGCTGCTGGCCGCGGTCGTCGTCGGCATCGTCTTCGCCGTTCTGAATCGGGAGAGCATCGATTCGGCGGCGCTCGAGACCTGGATCACGCAGTTCGGCCCCTGGGCGCCCGTGGTCTTCTTCTGTGCCTACGTGCTTGCCACCCTGCTCTTCCTGCCGGGCCTGCTCTTCACGCTTGCCTCCGGCGCGCTCTTCGGCCCCTATCTCGGCACCCTCATCGCCCTCGTCGGTGCGACGGTGGGTGCGACGGCCGCCTTTCTCGTCGCCCGCTATGTGCTGGCCGACTGGATCCAGAGCCGCACGCCGGCACGGGTGAAGCGCGTGATCGAAGGGGTCGAGGACGAAGGCTGGCGCTTCGTCGCCATGACCCGGCTGATCCCCTTCATCCCCTTCAACGCGCTGAACTACGCGCTGGGGCTCACGCGCGTCCGCCTCGTGTCCTACGCCCTCGCCTCGTTCGTCTTCATGGCGCCGGGTGCTGCGGCCTACGCCTATCTCGGCCATGCCGGGCGCTCGCTCGCGACCGGCGACGGCGACCTGGTTCAGAACGCCCTGCTCGGCCTTGCCGTGCTCGGCCTGATCGGCTTCATGCCCCGCCTCATCAAGCGCTTCGTCAAGGGCCGGAAGGCGGCTCGGGAGCAAGCGGAACAGGCCGAGGCTGCGGCGGATAGAGCAGACGAAGCGCAACCAGGATCGCCGTAAACACCACCATCGCGCCCGCCTGATGCGCCGCGCCGAGCGGCACCGGCACGAAGGTGAGCAAGGTGGCGATCCCGAGAACGAACTGGCCGAGCACCGCGACAGCCGCCGCGTGAAGCGCGAACCGGGCCGGCGTTGGCCCCAGCCAGCGCAGCGCGGCGGCCCAGAGCAGGATCACGACGAACGCAGTAAGCATCGCCAGCAGGCGATGGTCGAGCTGCACCAGCGGCACGTTCTCGAAGAAGTTCCGCCATAACGGCTCGATCAGGAATATGTCCGGCGGCACGATGGCGTCGGCCATCAGCGGGAAGGTATTGTAGGCGAGGCCCGCGTCATTACCGGCGACGAAGGCGCCCGAGATGATCGTCACGAACACCAGTCCCGTGGCGCTCCACGCGGCACCCCGCCAGCGGCCCGCCTGACGCCCGCGCGCGACCGCGCCTCCTAGCAGAAGACCGAGCGCGACCCAGATCAGGCAGCCGTAGATCGCCACGGCGAGCCCGAGATGGGCGGCGAGCCGGTAGGGACTGACGTCGGGGCGGTCCACCAACCCGCTCTGCACCATGTACCAGCCGAGCAGCCCTTGGAGCCCGCCTAGAATTCCGATGGCGAGCACCTTGAGCGCCAGCGTCCGGTCGAAGGCACGCCGGACCAGGAACCAGAGGAAGGGCAGCGCAAAGGCGATGCCGACGATGCGCCCGAGCAGCCTGTGCGCGTATTCGAGCCAGAAGATCCCCTTGAACTCGTCGAGGGTCATGCCCCGATTGATCTCCTGATACTCGGGGAAGCGCTTGTAGTCGGCGAAGAGCGCCTGCCACGCCTCCTCGCCGAAGGGCGGCAGCACGCCCACCAACGGCCGCCAGTCCACGATCGAGAGCCCGGCGTGCTGCAGGCGCGTGATCCCACCCAGCACGACCATCGCGAGCACGAGGCCGGCGAGAGCGAGCAGCCAGTGCGCGACGGCGCGGCGTTGGCGCGCCGTCTGTTCGGGCGCGATGCCGCTGCGGCGGGCGGGCCGGCGGGCCGCGGCGTCCACGCTAGTGTCGGAAGGAGAGGCCGGTGGCGGCCGGGGCGCTCTAGCCGGCCTGCTGCCGGGCGGCGTCCCCTGCCCCGTCCGCATCACTCGCGCCGCCCGCATCGGCGCGACGCGGATAGCGCTTCGCCACGTAGTCGGCGACGATCTTCTGAAATTCCTCGGCGATGCCCGTGCCGCGCAGCGTCACCGCCTTCTTGCCGTCGATGAACACCGGCGCCGCCGGTGCTTCGCCGGTCCCCGGCAGGCTGATGCCGATATCGGCGTGCTTGCTCTCGCCGGGACCGTTGACGATGCAGCCCATGACGGCAAGCTGCATGGTCTCGACCCCCTCGTAGGTCTCGCGCCAGAGCGGCATCTGCCGGCGCACGTAGTCCTGAATCCGCTCGGCGAGCTGCTGGAACACCGTGCTCGTGGTGCGCCCGCAGCCGGGGCATGCCGCCACCAGCGGCACGAAGGAGCGGAACCCCATGGTCTGGAGGATCTCCTGCGCGACGATCACCTCCTGCGTGCGGTCGCCGCCGGGCTCCGGCGTGAGCGAGATGCGGATGGTGTCGCCGATGCCCTGCTGGAGCAGGACCGAGAGCGCGGCGGTCGAGGCCACGATCCCCTTGGAGCCCATGCCCGCCTCTGTGAGCCCGAGATGGAGTGCGTAGTCGCTGCGCGCGCCGAGCTCGCCGTAGACCGCGATCAGGTCCTGCACCTGCGAGACCTTGGCCGAGATCACGATCTTGTCTCGCGCGAGCCCGATCTCTTCGGCCAGCGCCGCGCTGCGCAGCCCCGACTCGACGAGCGCTTCGCGCATGACGCCGGCGGCATCCTTGGGCTCGGGCCGGGCTGCGTTCCGGTCCATGAGCTGGGCCAGCAGGTCCTGGTCGAGGCTGCCCCAGTTGACCCCGATGCGCACCGGCCGATCGTACTTGATCGCGACCTCGATCATGGTCTGGAATTGCCGGTCGCGCTTCTCGCGGAAGCCGACGTTGCCCGGGTTGATCCGGTACTTGGCGAGCGCCTCGGCGCAGGCCGGATACTCGGTGAGCAGCCGATGGCCGTTGTAGTGAAAGTCGCCGACCAGCGGCACCTGGCACCCGGCCGCCTCCAGGCGCTCGCGAATGTCCGGCACCGCGGCGGCGGCTTCGGGCGTGTTGACGGTGATGCGCACGATCTCCGAGCCCGCGTCGGCCAGCGCCTTGACCTGCTCCGCCGTGGCGCGGGCGTCTTCGGTATCGGTGTTGGTCATGGACTGGACGACGACCGGTGCGCCGCCGCCGATCGTGACGCTGCCGACCCGCACACCGACGCTCTCGCGCCGTCCCTCACCGGAGCCGTTCGTCGCCATATCCGCTCCTCCAGCCGGCCGGGGACTCCCTCGGCCGCTGTCTACCACAGCCCGCCTACGCCAGCCACCGCGCCGCCGCCCCTACCCCAGCACCTTCTCTTTCGCACGGTGGAGGAAGGCGGTGGCCGACGCGATGGTCTTCTCCGGGCATTCGACCAGGTCGGCGTGTCCGATATCCTCGTAGACGATCGCCTCGCAGCCCGGCACGTTGTCCACGACCCATTGCGCGCCGGCGCCGTCGGGCCCGGTCAGCATGGGGGTGAGCATGTCCTTGGCCGCGGTAATGACCAGCGTCGGGTTCTTGATCTGCTTGCAGTCCTCGCGCAGGTCCATCTCTTCCATGGCGATGCAGGCCTGGACCACGGTTTCCACCGCGTTCAGCCCCACGATGGTGCGCACCATCTCGATCAGCGGCTGGCCGTTGGGCCCGTCGAGATAATCGGCGCCGACGGCTTGCGTTATCACGTGATCGGCGAATTCCGAGCCGCAGCCCCAGGTCTGCGCCATGTGGCGCCAGGTGCGGAACATGATGCGCCGCATGGTGTCGCACTTCGCAAAGGCGCAGTCGCTGACCACCCCGATGCAGCGGTCGGGATACTTCGCCGCGAACTTGAGCGCGATCATGCCGCCGGCCGAAGTCCCCATCACGTGTGCGCGTTCGATCTGCAGCTCGTCGAGCAGCGCCGCCAGGTCGTCCGCCCAGATATCGAGGTCGTAGCGCATCAAGGGGCGGTCGGTCTGGCCGTAGCCCCGCTGGTCGTAGCTGATAAGCTGGAAGGATTCGGCGAGCCCCTCCCACACCATCGCGAAGTTCTGGCGTCCGAAAAGCGAGCCGCCGATCAGCGCCAACGGGTCGCCTTTGCCCATCAGCTCGTAGTACATATTGATTCCGTTGGCCATGACCTTCGGCATGAAGAATTCCTCCCCCTCAACAGCCCCCTTAGTCCGGGGCTCGGTTGCATGATGGCCCGAGAGCGCCCGTGAACATAGCGTCGGAATGGAAAGAGGCGACGCAGCCTCCCCTGCCTGCGGACGAGGCGGCGCTTGCTCTCTGCTGGGAGCGCTGGCGCGAGAACGCGGCCTGGAGCGAGGACGACGGCCTCATCGCCTTCGCCGAGGCCTGCGAGGGCGATGCCACCGCCAACGCGCTGCTCGGCGCGCTCTTCGGCAACAGCCGCTACCTCAGCCATTGCCTCACCGCCGACCAGGAGTTCGCGCGTCTGCTGATCGAGCAGGGGCCGGACGCCGCCTACGCCGCCGCCCGCGCCATGGCGGCGGATACCAGCGTCCTTGGCGACGAATCGCGGCAGCAGGTGATGAAGCGCCTGCGCGTGGCGAAGCGCCGCGCGAGTCTCGCCATCGGCATGGCCGACATCGCCGCAGTCTGGCCGCTGGAGCGGGTGACCGGCGCGCTCTCGGATATCGCCTCGGTCACGCTCAGCGCCGTCTGCGCTCACCTGCTGCGGAACCTGCACGATCGCGGCAAGCTCGCGCTCCCCGACCCCGAGGCGCCCGAGCAGGGCTCCGGCCTCATCATCCTCGGCATGGGCAAGCTCGGTGCGGGCGAGCTCAACTATTCGAGCGACGTCGACATCATCGTCCTCTTCGACGAGGAGATCGCGGCCGACCCGAGCGGCGACGGGCTGCAGCAGATCTTCGCCCGCCTCGCCCGCCACCTGGTCACGATCATGGACGAGCGGACCGCGGACGGTTACGTCTTCCGCACCGATCTCCGCCTCCGCCCGGACCCCGGCTCCACCGCCGCGGCCCTCTCGGTCCGCGCCGCCGAGGCCTACTACGCAACCACCGGCGAGAACTGGGAGCGGGCCGCCATGATCAAGGCGAAGCCCGTGGCCGGCGACGTCGAAGCCGGCAACGGTTTCCTGGAGCGGCTCGAGCCCTTCATCTGGCGCCGGCACCTCGACTTTGCCGCAGTCCAGAACATCCGCTCGATCAAGCGCCAGATCGACGCCCACCGCGGCACCGGCCAGGTCGCCGTGGTCGGCCACAACATCAAGCTCGGGCGCGGCGGCATTCGCGAGATCGAGTTCCTCGCGCAGACCCAGCAGCTCATCTGGGGCGGGCGCGATCCTGCCCTGCGCGTGCGCGGCACGCGCGACGCCTTCGACGGGCTCGTCGCCGCCGGCCACGTGCGCCGCCAGGCGGTGGACGAGTTGATGGAGGCCTATACCTTCCACCGCACAGTCGAGCACCGGCTGCAGATGGCGGACGACCGCCAGACCCACAGCCTGCCGGACGACGAGGGCGGCGTGGCGCAGGTCGCCGTCTTCCTCGGCTACGATTCACTCGACGACTTTAGCGAGGCGCTGCTCGCCCGCCTGCACACGGTGGAGCGCCACTACACGGCGCTCTTCGAGGACGAGCCCGCACTCACGACCGAGGGCACTCTCGACTTCAGCGACGCCGGCGACGGCGATGCCACGCTGGAGACCCTCGCGGCCATGGGCTACGCGCATCCGGAGCGCGCCTTCGAGACGCTGCGGGCCTGGCACGAGGGCCGCTACCGCGCCGTGCGCGGCGAGGAAGCGCGCGAGCGGCTGGCGGAGCTGCTGCCCACGGTCCTGGACGTCTTCGCCGCCTGGCCGGACCCCGATTCGGCGCTCGCGCTCTTCGACGGATTTCTCGCGCGCCTGCCCGCCGGCTCCCACCTCTTCTCCATGTTCGCAGCCCACCCCGAGCTCTTCGACCTGATCACGGAGATCATGGGTTCGGCCCCTCGCCTCGCCAATTGGCTGGAGCACCGGCCCATGCTGCTCGACAGCGTGTTGAGCCGCGAGTTCTCCGACCTGGACGTGCCGGGCGCCGACGATTTGGGCCCCGAACTCGCGACCATCGCGCGGCGCGGCCTCGTTCGCGTGTTCTACCAGCGCGAGTTCGGCACGGAGGAAATGCGGTCCGAGCTCGCCGACGTGGCGCTCCGCGCGCGCGACGTGCAGGACTTCCTCGACTCCGAGCGGCGCTGGGCCAACGACAAGATCTTTCACATCGGCGTGCACATGCTGCGCGGGCTGCTCTTCCCGGTGGAGGCCGCGACGCCGCTCTCCGACATCGCCGACGCCTGCCTCGGCGCCGCGCTCCCCGTCGTCGCCAAAGCCTTCGCCGAGACGCACGGCCGGGTGCCCGGCGGCCGCTTCGCCGTGATCGCCCTGGGCCGCCTCGGCAGCCGGGAGATGACGGTGACCGCCCCGCTCGACCTCATGCTGGTCTACGACCATCCGCCCAACGCCGGGGAATCAGACGGGCGCAAGGCGCTCCGGCCCGATCGCTACTACGGGCAGCTCAGCCGGCGCTACGTTGCGGCGATCCGCGCGGCGACGGCGGAGGGCACGCTCTACGACGTGGACATGCGGCCGCGCCCATCGGGCAACGCCGGGCCCATCGTCACCTCGCTCGACTCCTTCATCGAGCATTTTGCTGTCGGCGTTCCGACCTGGCAGCACCAGGCGCTGGCCCGCGCGCGCGTGGTCTGGGCCGAGGGTGATCTGAGCGAGCGCTTCGAGGAGGCACGCCGCGCCACCCTCCGGCAGGCGCGTGAGGCGCCAGACCTCGCCAGCCAGATCGCGGACTTGCGCGAGGACTTGCGCGGCGACGATCCCGGCGACGACATCTGGGATATCGAGCAGAAGCGCGGCGGCCTGATCGACGTCGAGTTCATCGCGCAATATTTGCAGCTTCTGCATGCGGCGGAGTCCGAGGCGGTGCTCGCCGGCGACCCGGTCTCGGTCTTCGAGGCCGCAGGTGAAATCGGACTAATCGAGCCCGAGACCGCGCGCGAGCTCGCGGATGCGACGGTGCTGTGGCGCAACCTGCACGGCATCCTGAGCCTGACGGTGGAGGAGGAGCGCTTCGTCGAGGCGACCGCACCGCCGGCGCTGCTCGCGGTGATCGAGCGCGCCTGCGACGTCGCCAATATCGACTCGCTCAAGGAGTCCATGCGGGAGACCACGGCCCGCACCGCAGCACACTACGATCGCCTGCTGGGGAAGGGCACGGGCTGAGCCCCGCTCCCGCCCTCGTCCACACGAGCCGGGCGATGGGCGCATAAAAAGGGTGAGATAAAGCGAGACAACGTGAGATTCCGCCGGGCGGGCGCCGGCGGCACGCGCTCCGCCCCGCACCATGGTCCGGGGCCGGGCTAGAACCGATCCGGCCGAAGTCCCGTCATGTCCATTTCGGGCTCGCGGCCCGAGACGATGTCCGCGATGATCCGGCCCGAGCCGGAAGAGTAGGTCCAGCCGGTGCTGCCGTGGCCGGTGTCCAGGTAGAGCCCGGGGACGGCAGTCTTGCCGATGATCGGCAGGCAGTCCGGCGTCATCGGCCGGAAGCCGATCCAGCGTTCCGCCTTGCTGCGATCGCCGCAGCTCGGGAACACGGCCATCGCCGCGTCCAGCGTCGCGGTCGCCCGGTCGGCGCGGATGGTGGCGTTGTGGCCGTCGAGCTCGGCGGTGCCGGCGCAGCGCAGCCGGTCGCCCAGCCGGCTCATGACGATGCGCCGGTGGCCGTCGTGGATGGCGCGGGTCGGCGCGCCGTTGTAGCCCTCGGTGGGAACGGTCACCGAATAGCCCTTGAGCGGATAGATCGGCGCCCGCACGCCAAGCCGCTTGAGGAAGCGTGCGCTGTAGCTGGCGAGGCTCATCACCACCGCGTCGGCCTCGATCTTCCCCTTGTCCGTCTCGGCCCCGGTCACGCGCCGGCGGTCGCCGCTCAGCCGCCGCACCGTCTCGCCGAAGCGGAAGGTCACGCCCTTCGCGGCCGCAGCCGCAGCAAGCCCCGCCGTGAACTTGTGCGCATCGCCCGATTCGTCGTTCCGAAAGAAGGTGGCGCCCGCGAACTGATCCGCCGTCTGCTGCAGCGCCGGCTCGGCCTCGAGCATCTGGTCCCGGTCCAGGCGCTCCGGATGGAAGCAGCTGTCCGCCATCCGCGTCTCGTAAGCGTAGGACGCATCCAGTTCCGCCTCGTCGCGGTAGAGGTGGAGCACCCCCTCGGCGCGCTGGTCGTAGGCTATCCCCTCCGTCTCGCGCAGCGTCTTGAGGCAGTCATAGCTGTAGGTCGAGAGCCTGAGCGAGACCTGCTGCGAGCGCTCGAATTGCGCGCGCGTGCAATGACGCAGGAAGCTCACGGCCCAGCGCCACTGGGCGAGATCGGGGCGCAGGCGAAACAGGTAGGGCGCATCCTCGCGCCCGAACCACTTGATCAGCATGCGGGGCACTTCGGGATGCGCCCAGGGCCGCGAGCTGTAGGCGCCGACAATGCCGCCGTTGGCGAAGCTGGTCTCCAGGCCGGCGCCGGCCTGGCGCTCCACCACGGTAACCTCGTGGCCGGCCTGGTTCAGGAAGTAGGCCGCCGCGGTGCCGACGACCCCGGCGCCGAGCACCAGAACCCGCATGCCCCGCTCCCGGCCGCCGGCGAATCTGCCCGTGCGCGGTCTATTCGATCACCACCGCGAGCTGGCCCACGTCGACGGCGTCCTCCTCCTTGACGTGGAGGGCCTTGATCACCCCGTCGCTCTCGGCGTCGTGGGGCACCTCGGTCTTCATCACCTCGAGGATGAAGAGCGTATCCCCGGCCTTGACCGAATCGCCCTGCTTCACCAGGACCTTCCACACGTTGCCCGGCGCCTGGGTCAGAACCTCTTCCGCCATCGACCGATCTCCTCTTATTCGATGCTGTCGAGCGTGCAGGCCTCGTCGAGGGTGAAGCGCAGCTCCTGTGCCTCCCCCACCGAGACCTCGCGAAACTTGATGTATTCGTTGGGCTTCATCTGGCCGAGCTTCCAGAAGGCGGCGGACGGCACCGTGTAGGGGCAGATGAAGCCGCCCATGCTGGGGCCGTCGTTCATCAGGATGATCGGCGTCTGGCCACCCAGGTTGACCGCGCCCAGCGGATAGCCCTGGTCGATGATGTTGGACGGAAAGTCGCCGTGCTCCGGCGCCTTGTCGGTAGCCTTCTCGGTGAAGGTCCAGTCCGGCCCGCTCAGGCGATAGCCCGTGCGGTCGCTCCGCGCCTCCAGCATCCAGGCCGTCTCGATGAAGCGCTCGTGGCCGGCGTCGTCGATCCAGTCGTCGTTGGGGCCCCGCACCGCCTGGATTTCCCAGGTCTTGCCGCCCGGGAAAGCCGGCCGCGCGCGGTCGGCGACCCGCCGGCCCGGCGTGCCTGCGGCCTCCCTCACCGGGAGCACCTGCCCCGCCTTCACCGCATGGCCGTCCAGCCCGCCGACTCCGGCCTTGTGGAAGGTGGAGGCCGAGCCGAGCCACTCCGGCGCGTCGATACCGCCCGCCACCGCAAGATAGCCGCGGGCGCCCGCGACCGCCGGCCCCATCACGAGGGTCTGCCCGGCCCCGACGGCGACACTCTCCCACATCGGGATCGGCTGCCCGTCCAAGATCGGGCGCATGTTGGCGCCGGTCACCGCGATCATGCCGCTGCGCTGGAAGCGAATGGTCGGCCCCATGAACTGGGCCTCCAGCCCCGGCGCGCCCTCGTCGTTGCCCACCGCCAGATTGGCGAGGCGGAACGACCACATGTCCATCGGGCCCGAGGGCGGAAAGCCCTGGTTCCAGTAGCCGACGCGACCGGGAAAATCCTGAATGCTGGTCTCGAGTCCCGGCTTGACGATCTCAAGCATGAACGCGGTCTCCTGGTGCTCTAGTGAAGGTGCTTGAGGTACTGGCCCACGAAATCGAAGCCGATGAGCTTGCAGTAGAGCCCCATCAGCCGCTCCGTCACCGGGCCGGGGATCCTGCGCTCGCCGAAGGGCACGTCGTTGATGGTCGCCACCGGGCAGACGCAGTAGCTCGTCGACGTGATGAATGCTTCGTCGGCGCCGTGGGCGTCGAAGAGATCGAGGTCGCACTTCACCACCTCGATGTCCGCCTCCGCCGCAAGCTCCAGCACGGTCTCGCGGCTGATGCCGTTGAGCACGTAGCGGTCCTGCGGGGTGTAGAGCACACCGTCGGTGACGAGGAAGATGTTGGAGCCGATGCCTTCGCTGAGATTGCCGTTGTGATCGAGGAAGAGTGCCAGGGCATTGGGGTCGCGGCGGCGCACCTCGTCGTTCCCGACGAACAGGTTCAGGTAGTTGTGGGTCTTCGCCCTTGGAGAAATCGTATCCGGCGCCGCGCGGCGGTTGGAGGGGACCAGCAACGGAATCCCGTCGCGGTAATAGTGGGCGCGCTGGGGAATCGGCAGCGGCGTGCAGTCGATGATGAGCACGGGATCGGTCGAGCCGTAGAAATCGCCGCCCGCCGGCTCGAGACCGCGGGAGATACGCTGGAATACCCAGTAGTCCTCGTCCGGCCCCAGCAGGTGGAGGTTGCGGGCGAGCACCTCTTCGGTGTGGCGCTTCATCTCCGACGGCGCCATGCCGGGGTCGATCCGCAGGTAGCGCAGCGTCTTGTAGAAGCGCACGATGTGCTCTTCGAGCTTGAAGATGCGGTGCCCGAAGGTGCGGGTGGTATCGAAGGCGCCGTCGCCGTAGCGGAAGCTCCGGTCGCGGAAGGAGACCAGGGCTCGGCTCTCCGGCACGATCTCCCCGTTGAAGTAGCAGACCCGCTCGTTGGCGCGCTCAGCGACCATCTCTTCGCCCCCTGCCTCTGGCGACTCCCCTGCCCGTCGGCGCGCGATCATGGCGCAAAAGCCCGACGGGTGCGAGTGCCCTCCGCGCGCTCCTTATATGACACGCGGCGGCCGGCGCACCACCAGGCAGCGCGCCAGCATGTCGTGCAGTCCCTGCTTGCGGCGGGTGAAGGCGATCGCGATGCAGGCGGCGATGGCGGCGAAGCCCACGATGAAATTGAGGCCGACGATCATGCTGACAAGGCCGGGCAGCCAGAGCGGCCAGCACCGATAGCTCGCCCTGAACAGCGAGATCCGCCCGCCGTCGAGCCCCGTGACGCGAAGCCCCAGCATGCGCTTGCCGAGTGTCGCCTGCGCGGGCCCGGCCTCCTGCAGCGCCGTGTAGACCCCCAGCGCGATGCCGAAGACGATGGAGCCGAGCCAGGAGAGGGCGTAGCTCACGACCTCCAGACGCGCGCCATCGCTCTCGGAGAGGTGCGTCGTGGTCTCTATCAGGTCGGGCCACAGGAAGGATCCGACGAGGTAGACGCCCACCAGCACGATGATCGTATCGATGACCCACGCCGCGACGCGCCGCCAGAAGCCGGCGGGGATGACGCCGATGACGCCGCCTTCGGGCGCCTCGTCAGTCATGGGCCCCTAACGTTGGAAGGGCCGCCCGGCTGGGGCGGCCCTTCCCCGTCAATCCGCGATCCGCAGATCGCGTCGTCACCGTTAGCCGTGGGCCCCATCGCAGGGGGAGACCCAGTTCACGGTGACCGCCGATCGCGGTTTACGACAGTCAGACACTGGATCACCTCCTTTCGTTGTTGACGACATCTGGTATATGGCGCGCGCGTTCCGACGGTGCAAGCACCATCTAAAGCGTCGCGCGATCCCCGCTGTCCCACCACGCCCTGAACATGGCGTAGGTCTCATCGCCCAGCAGGCGCTGGTAGGGGCGGCCGCGTTGCTCGCTCGCAGTCGCAACCTCCTTGTCCAGCCCGGCGATGTCGACCCCGAGGTCGGCCGCGTGGGAGAGCAGATTGCCGTAGAACACCCGGTCGATTCGCGCCCACCAGATCGCCGCCGCGCACATCACGCAGGGCTCCCAGGTCGTGTAGAGCACCGAGCCAGAGAGGTCCCAGTTGCCGGTGCGCTGGCCCGCATTGCGGATGGCGTTGATCTCGCAATGGCCGGTGGCGTCGTGGGTCTCGGCCACGTTGTTCCAGCCCTCCCCGATCACCTCGCCCTCCTTCACGATGATGGTCGCGCAGTAGCCGCCCTCGCCCGCCGCCATCTTCTCTTCGCAGAGCGCGATGGCGCGCCGCATGTAGCCTTCGTGGTCCATCGTCCCCTCCCTCGTCAGCGCCTGGCCTCGGCCACCGCCTCCGCCAGCACGCACAGGATTTCGAACATCATGGTGGCGCCCACCAGCGCCGTGTTGCCGCTGGGGTCGAAGGGCGGCGCCACCTCCACCACGTCGCCGCCCACCAGGTTTAGGCCTCGCGCAGCGCGCAGCATGCGCTGCGCCTCGTGGGTGGAGAAGCCGCCGATCTCGGGCGTGCCGGTGCCCGGCGCATAGACCGGATCGAGCCCGTCCACGTCGAAGCTGATGTAGGTCGGGCCGTCGCCGACCACGGCGCGCGCCTCTGCCGCCACCTTCTCCCAGCCGAGATCGAAATACTCCTCGATGGTGACGACGCGCATTCCTGAATCGCGCGCGAAGTCCAGGTCGTGGAGGTCGTAGACCGAGCCGCGAATGCCGATCTGGATGGTCCGCTTGGGGTCCAGCAGCCCCTCCTCCACCGCGCGGCGGAAGAGCGTGCCGTGGGTGATCGTGTGGCCGCCGAAGTAGCTGTCCCAGGTATCGGAATGGGCGTCGAAATGGATCAGCCCG
This sequence comes from Alphaproteobacteria bacterium, assembly GCA_965207055.1. GTDB lineage: Bacteria > Pseudomonadota > Alphaproteobacteria > UBA828 > UBA828 > WTGU01. The sequence goes on from CBDBLP010000004.1 coordinate 177,505, forward strand.
ACCGGCCGCTCCCTGGCGATGGCGCGCATGATCGGGAGCGTGATCAGGTGATCGCCGCCGGCCGAGAGCGGCACCGCGCCGGCCGCATGCAGATCGGTGAAGAAGCGCTCGATCCGCCCGATGGTGTCGTGCAGGTCGATCGGGTTGATGCTGGCATCGCCGCAGTCGGCGACACGGCACAGCTCGTAGGGGCAGATGCCAAGCGTGTGATGGGTGCGCCGCATCAGGCTCGACATGTTGCGGATCTCGCGCGGGCCGTGACGGGCGCCGGCACGGTTGGTGGTGCCGTTGTCCCAGGGCACGCCCACCAACGCGATGTCCACTGCCGAGAAATCGGTGACGTGGGGCAGCCGCATGAAGGTCGGCATCCCGCTGAAGCGCGGCATGTCCATACCGCTGACCGGCTCGTAGAAGCCCTCGCTCATGTCTGGCGTTCCCTTCCCTATTCGGCGGCGATGTCCTGGCGTCGCGATCCGAAGATTTCGATCAGCGCGGCGCTCATGCCCTCCACGTAGTCGGCGACGAAGCGCTCGCCCTTCTCCGCCGTCGCGGCAACCGAGGGCGAGAGCGCCCCTGTCCAGGGCACCCGCGACGTGTCCGTCGGGTAGATGTCGTAGAGCGGAAAATCCGCCGGCGGATGGTCCGGCGCCTTCGTCATGTCCACGAGTTCCGGGTAGAGGTGCAGCATGACCGAGGTCTCCATCAAACCCGCATGTTCCAGCGGCCATCCGGGGAAGCCCTCGGGCCACGCGGCCTCCACGGTCTCTGCGGTGACGTATTCCCAATAGGGGATCTTGGCGATCCGCATGTCGTCGATGCCGTCTCGGCGGAGCCCGCGCAACGCGAGGTCGATCCCCTCCACCAGGAACATGTTGTTCTCGTAGTGGCCATCCACCACCGCCATGCGGCGCACGCCGTGGCGCGCGAACTCGCAGACGATGTCGCGCACCATGTGGATCAGGGTCTCGCCGTCGAGGCTGGTGGTGCCGGGAAAATGGTTGCCGCCGCCGGACTTCGGCTGCGACTTGTAACCGTAGCAGAGGGTCGGCGCGACCAGGTCGCCGGTACGGGCAGCAACCCGCTCGGCGAGCGCGGTCGGGATCGCGGCGTCGCAGTTCATGGGCAGGTGCGGCCCGTGCTGCTCCAGCGAGCCGACCGGGAGGATCACCACCGGCTGCTCCTCCCGCACCCGCCGGTCATACTCGGTCCAATCGATCTCCGCGACACGCACGGGGCGGGTCATGGCGGCCTCCTCTTCGCGCTTGGCCGGCAGCTCTACCGGTTGGTCGGCCAGCGCGGCTGGTTGTCGCTGCCCCAGCGGTTGATGCCGATCTCGGTCTCGGCGCAGCGGCGCCAGACCTCGGCGAGGGGCGGAATGAACGCCTTGTTCTTGGCCTCCAGCCGCTCCTGGTCGGCCTTGATGGCCGGCATCATGTCGCGCAGCTCGTCCATCAAAGCCTCTTCGTCGACCCGCGTTAGCCTGCCATCCTCCACCATGATCTCGCCGTTGACGATCACCGTCTCCACCGAGGAGCCGTTCTCGCAATAGACCAGGTGGTTGCGCACGTCGTTGAGCGGCGTGAAGTTGGCCGTGCGCATGTCGAGGATCGCCATGTCGGCGCGCTTGCCGGGCTCCAGCGAGCCGATCTCGTCCTCCATGAGCACGCTGTAGGCGCCGCCGAGGGTCGCCGCGTGCAGCACCTCGTGGGCCTCGAGCCAGTAGGCGTTGTCGGGCGAAGAGATGTTGTGCATCAGTCCAGCGCACTGCATCACGCTGAACATGCGCGGCGTGTCGCTGGTGGATATCCCGTCCGAGCCCAGCGCCAGATTGACGCCGGAGTCGAGCAGCCGGCGCACCGCGCAGATGCCCGAGCCGAGCTTGAGGTTGGAGAGCGCGTTGTGCACCACCGAGCAGCGCGCCTCGCCCATCAGCGCGATGTCGTCGTCGGTGAGCCAGATGCCGTGCGCGATGGTGGTGTTGCGATTGAGCAGGCCGAGATCGTGCATGTAGCGGATCAGGGTCTTGCCGTAGAGCTCGCGGCCGGTGACCGCCTGCACCTTCGATTCCAGGATATGGGTGTGGAAGGGCAGCCCGTTCGCGCGCGCGAACTCGTCGGCCGCGCGCATCAGGGGCTCGGTGCAGCGCTGGGGGCCGGAGGGTGCCGGCATGAAGCGGAGCCGGCCGGCGCGGTTGTGATAGAGCGAGAGCGCCTCCTCGCAGAACGCCGCGAACTCGTCCGCCGTCGGCGGCACCATCTCGTCGATCTCTCTCTTGAGGTCGCCCGGCAGGAGGTCGTTCAGATAGACGATCGAGTCGGGCAGCTTGCGGTTGATCACGTGGCCCGAGACGGAGGCGCGCAAACCCACATCCTCGTAGGCCTGGAACACCGCACCGATGCTCTCCATGGACTGCAGCGGGAACTCGAGAATGTCGTCGGAGAAGAAGGTGACCCCCGTCTTGATCGCATCCATGGCGCAGAGCGCGGAGCGCAGATAGATCATGCGGGGGGTCAGCTCTGCGGCGCCCAGGATGCCGTAGGCGAGCGTCATCCAGAGCTCCAGCGGCATGTTGTCGTAGCGCCCCTTGGCGAAGGCCTCCGGCGTGTGGATGTGGCCGTTGATGAGGCCCGGGATCACCAGCTTGCCCTGGCCGGAAATCACCCGTTCGGCCTCGACGTCGGGTGCGGTCTCACCGATGGCGGCGATGCGCTCGCCCTCGATCAGGATGTTGCCCTGGAAGGGCTCGCTCCCGTGCTCCGGGTCCATCGAGACGATGGTGGCCCCCTCGATCAGTATGGACATGCTCTCCCCTCCCCCAATTCGGACGCCTCTCGGTCACGCCGGCAGCACAAAGGTATCCTCCGCCCGCCAGGACGCGCGAAATGTCTGTCCCGGCGTGATGTCGACCGTGTCGAGCTCGTGCGCCTGCTTCTGGACGCGAAACACCGCACCGCCGCCGATATCGAGGTGCAGCGTCACCACCGAGCCGATGAACTCCTCGCTGATCACGGTGCCGGTGACGGCGTTGTCGTGCGCCCCGGTCTCCGCGTTGAGCGCGACCCGGTCGGCGCTCACCACCAGATTGAGCGCCTCGCCCAGCGCCGGCGCGCGCGCCGCCGGCACCGCAGCCTCGACGCCGCCGTGGGCGGTCTCCACGCCGATGCGCCCGCCATCTGCGCGCCGCACGCGCCCTTCGATGATGTTGTTGGTGCCGACGAACTCGGCGACGAAGCGGTTGGCGGGCGCGCGGTAAACCTCGCGCGGCGCGCCGATCTGCTGGATGAGGCCGGCGTCCATGATGACGACGCGGCTCGCCATGGCGAAGGCCTCGGACTGGTTGTGGGTCACGTAGACGAAGGTGATGCCGAGCCGGCGCTGAAGCTCGGTAATCTCCGCCTGCATACGGACCCTGAGATGGGCATCCAGCGCGCTCAACGGCTCGTCGAGCAAGAGGATGCGCGGCTCGGTCACCAGCGCGCGGGCCAGCGCCACCCGCTGCCGCTCGCCGCCCGAGAGCTGTGCGATGTTGCGGTTGGCGTAGTCGGCGATGCCGACCTGCTCCAGCCACTTGAGCGCCCTTGCACGCCGCTCCCTCGCCGGCATGCGGCGCATCTTGAGGCCGAACTCGACGTTCCCGCGCACGCTGAGATAGGGGAAGAGCGCCAGGCTCTGCCATACCATCGGCGTGTCGCGTTCCCAGGGCTTGCGCTCGTTGATCCGCTCGCCCTTGAGCCGCACCTCCCCGCTGGTGGGCTCCTCGAGGCCCGCGATCATGCGCAGCGTCGTGGTCTTGCCGCAGCCGGACGGCCCCATGAGCGCAATGAACTCGCCCTCCGCGATTTCCAGGTCGATTCCGCTCACGGCCTCGTGCACGCCGAAGCGCTTGGTCAGGCCATCGAGCTCCAACAGGGGTTCAACCATCACGCGAAGCCTTGCTGGACCGATGCCCTGAGGCGCCCGAGCAAGCGAGCGCCGTCGACTTGCTCACGGACCGAGGTATCACACTCGAAGCGATGGATCATGGGACTGCTCGCGGACGCGTTCCAAGTCGAAGGAACCTCGTCCACGCCTGAGCTTGCCGCGCAACGGCCCGAGGTGTGCATGATCGATACGCCGGTGCTGCGGTCTTAGCTGGTCGCCGTACTTGATGCCCGTAGCCTTCAGGACGCGTGCTGCCAAGGCGGCCAAGTGTCTCGATTTCACAGTCACAAACATCACCCTTCTCCGCACCGCCCCCTAAACCGGCGCCTTGAGGTGGCCGGTGCCGCGGCGGGTCAGCAGAAAAACCTGCGCCAGGATAACGAGGGTAATGGAAACCGCGAAGACGACGCTGCCGACCGCGTTGATGCGGGGGCTCACCTGCCCCTGCATCATGTTCAGCACCCGCACCGGCAGGGTCTCGTTCACGCCGCCGACGAAGAACGCGATCATGAACTCGTCGAACGAGACGGCGGCGGTGAGGAAGAGCGCCGCGAAGATCGAGGGCATGGTGAAGGGCAGGATCACAAAGAGCATTCCCCGCCAGTTGTTGGCGCCGAGGTTCCACGCGGCCCGCTCCAGGTCCGGGTCCATCTGCGAGAGCCTGAGCCGGATCAGCGCCATGGCAAAGGGCGTGCAGTAGACGACGTGAGCGAAGATCACCGAGTAGAGCTCGCCGACCAGGCTCACGCGGCCCAGGAACATCAGCATGACCAGCCCCAGGATCAGCACCGGTATCGTCGGCGGCAGCAGGGCCAGGGCGAGGTAGACGTTCTTGCCGAAGAAGCGGTAGCGGAAATCGGTATAGGCGGTCGCGAAGCCGATGAAGGTGGAGATGGCCGCGACCGAGAGCCCGACGATGATGCTGAAGCGGAAGGCGCGCGGCACCGGCGCCTCGTTCCAGATCGCCTCGTACCAGACCGTGGAGAAGGTCTCGATCGGCAGGACCGGGAAGCGCCCCTCGTTGAAGGAGAAGATGAAGCTGATCACGATCGGCACGAAGATGAAGCCGAGCGCCACGAACACGTAGCCCAGAAGCGAGCCGCGGATGATGCGGTCGAGGCTCATCGCCGCGCCCGCCCGTGGCCGTAGGCGAAATAGAGCGCCGTGAAGGCGACCACGATGAGGGTCACCACCATGGTCACCGCCACCACCGCGGCGCGCGGCCAGTGATTGCCCTGCTTCACCGTGTCCACGATCAGAATACTGAGTGTCGGCGGCCTGCTCCCGCCCAGACTCACCGGGCTCACGAAGTCGCCGAAGCAGAGGATGAAGGTGAAGGTCGCGGCCAGGATCAGGCCCACCTTGGCCGACGGGATGATCACCAGAAAGATGGTCCTGATCCGCCCGCAGCCGAGGTTATGGGCGGCCTCGATCAGGCTCCGGTCGACGTTCGCCAGGCTGAAGAGCTGGAGCAGGATGACCAGCGGCAGGCAGAGCGTCAGATAGCCGACCACGGTGCCGAAGAGCGTGTTCAGCATCTCCACCGGGCCAAAGCCGAGAAAACCGAAGACCGTGTTCAGGATGCCGTTGTCGGAGATCACCGCCTGCCATGAATAGACCCGCACGACGTAGCTGGTGAAGAAGGGCGTGATCAGCAGGAAGACCCCGAGGCGCCGGGTCGCGGGCGAGACCTTGAAGGCGAGCGCGTAGGCCGCGGGAAATGCCAGGACGCTGCACACAACGGCCGCGAGAACGGCATAGCCGAGGGTGCGCAGATAGGTGTCCACGACATAGCCCTTGCTCCACATGTTGACCCAGTTGACGGTGTCGAAATCGGGCTCGAGCCGGAAGTTCTTCACCGACCAGAAGGTCATCACGACGAGGAAGGCGAGCGGGGCGAGAAAGAACATCCCCTGCCAGAGTGCGAGCGGCAGGCCCCAGAAGAGCGCGTAACCATCGGGCCGAGACGCGTTGCGGCCGGCGGAGGCCGTTACGCCCTCAGTCTCGGCAACAGCCATGAATTAGGTCGTGTACGCGCACCCGGAAATTGGGGGGCCGCAAACGCACGGCCCCCGCGTGACGCTAGATGTTCTTGTATTCGTTCCAGACCTCGGTCCAGTCGTCGATCGACTGCTGCTCCGGGGTCTTGCGAAGCTGGATCTTGCCGTCCTTGTACTCGTCCATGACGTTCCGCTTGTCGAAGCGGTGCCGCAGCAGGTCGGACAATTCGGGATCGTTCTCGTTGAGCGCCTCCCAGCCCTTCTTGTTCGGGATCGAGGCGTTGTAGGAGGGCTTTGCCGCGACGCGCCACTGCCCCTCGGGGCTGGCCAGGTACTGGATGAACTTCGCAGCCAGGTCCTGCTTCTCGGAGCCTGCGCCGATCGAGCACGACTCGGTCCACTGAATACCGCCCTCGTCCGGGATGGTGGTGGTGATCGGCAGCCCGCCCCTGTGCAGGATGATCGAGATCCACTCGCCGATGCCGGGCATGACCCACGCATCCTGGTTGGTCATCGAGGTGAACACGTCGGCCATGGCGTAGAAGCCGCCGAGCTGCGGCGCCAGAGAAAAGGTGGTATCGCGCAGCTTGTCGAACGCCGCGCCGTCGATGTTGAAGGGGTCCTTGTTGCCGTTGTAGAGGCTCAGGCACCCCATGGTCGGCAGATACCAGTCGAAGTGGCCGACCTTGCCCTTCACCCTGTCTTCCCACATCACGCCGTAGCTGCTGCAATCCGCCTCGCTGAGGTGATCGGTGTTGTGGACGAGGCCGAGATAGCCGAAGTCCACCATCACCGAGTAGAGATCGCCTTCCAGCCAGTGGCCCTCTAGCTGCTGGAACTCCGGCCAGAAGTCGTCGAAGGGATAGTCGGCCGGGTTCATCTTGTCGATGAAGCCGGCATCGCGCAGCTGCACGATGTATTCGCGGTCAGAGAGAATGACGTCGTAGGTGCCGGGCGGCGACTGGTTGACGAGGGCGAGCATCTGCTCGCCGCCGACATATTCCTTACCGACAATCTTGACGCCGTGCTCCTGCTCGAAGGGCTCGACGATGAAGGGGTCGGCATGGCCCGGCCAGCTCAGATAGGTGAGCGTGTTTTCCTGCGCGCCGGCCCGGCGGCCGGCGAGGGTGCTGGAGAGCGCCGCCGTGCCGGCGAGCGCCGTTGCACCCTTCATGAATCCGCGCCGCGACAGGCGCCAGCCGCGCGGGTCACTGTTCCACATGCTGCCCATGATTCTTTCCTCCCCTACATGATCACTGGTCATTGTAGCAGAACTGGCCTATCTCCCCACCGTCACGGCGCGGCCTTCCTCACCGCGCGCCACGGGAGAAGAGCAGTGCTGCAACTCGGGCTCGTGCTCGGCTATTCGGGCCGGGACTTCGCCATCGACATCGACCTGGTCCGCGAGGCGGAGTCTCTCGGCTACCAGTCGATCTGGACCTCCGAGGCCTATGGTTCGGACGCGGTGACTCCGGCCGCCTGGATCCTGGCCCGGACCGAGCGGTTGACGGTCGGCACCGCGCTCATGCAGATGCCGGCGCGCACGCCCGCCTGCGCCGCCATGACCGCGATGACCCTGCAGGCGCTCTCGGGCGGCCGCTTCGTCCTCGGCGTCGGGCCGTCGGGGCCGCAGGTGATCGAGGGCTGGCACGGAGTCCCCTACGGCAAGCCCCACGAGCGGCTGCGGGAATACGTCTCGATCGTGCGCAAGATCGTCGCGCGCGAGGAACCGGTCGTCCACGAGGGCATGCACTACGCCATGCCCTATCTCGGCCCCGATGCCACCGGGCTCGGCAAGCCGTTGAAGAGCATCATCCACTCCCGCCACCCGCTGCCGATCTACACCGGCTCGGTCTCGCCTGTGGGGCTCCGGCTCGCCGGCGAGATCACCGACGGCCTCTTCCCGCTCTTCATGATGCCGGAGCGCGCCCACGTCTATCGCGAGCCGCTGGTCGAGGGCTTCCGCCGGGGCGGCCACGGCGAGCGGCGCGAGGACTTCGCCATCACCCCCTTCGTCAACGTGAAGATCGACGACGATCACGCCCGCGCCCTGCTCTCGGTCAAGCAGTCGCTCGCGCTCTACGTCGGCGGCATGGGCGCGCGGGGACGCAACTTCTACAACGACTACGCGCGCCGGCTCGGCTTCGGCGAGGCCGCCGAAGTCATCCAGGACCGCTTCCTCTCCGGCGACAAGCAAGGCGCGGTGGAGGCCGTGCCAGACGAGTTCGCCGACGGTATCGCCCTGGTCGGGCCGAAGGTGCACATCAGGGAGCGGCTTGCGGCGTGGAAGCAGGCGGAGGCCGAGGGCTCCGTGACGGCGCTTCTGCTCGCCGGCGCCGGGCGCGAGGAGATCCGCTTCCTCGCCGAGGAGCTTCTCTAACGGTGATCCTGAGCGGGAGACGCACCGTGAGGCGCTGGCTGATCGGGCCGGCGCTCGCTCTTTGCGCCGCCCTGCTCGCCACCTGCGAGACCGCACCACCGCCGATCGCGCCTGACGACGAGGGCCCGCGCACCCGCCTCATCCAGGTGGCCAGCAACGGCTGGCACACGGCGATCGTCGTGCCCGCGCCGGCGCTTGCCGCCACCGGCCTGCTGCCCGAAGCGGCGGACTTCCCCGGCGCCCGCTTTCTCGAATTCGGGTGGGGGGACCGCGTCTACTATCCGGCCAAGGAGAAGACCATCGGCATGACCCTCGCCGCCGCGCTTGCGCCGACTCCGGCGGTGATGCACATGGCGGGGCTCGCGGCCGCGCCGAGAGACGGCGGCTCCAGCCGCGAGGTCGTCGCCGTGGCGCTGACCGAGGCGGGCTTCCTTGGACTGATCGAAGCGCTCGCGGCGGAGTTCGAACGCCCCGCCGGCGGCCGTGCCGCCTCCGTCGCTCGCGGCCTCTATCCCGGCAGCCGCTTCTACAACGCCCGCGGCTCGTTCCACCTCCTCAACACGTGCAACACCTGGACGGCGCGCATGTTGCACGCCGCCGGCGTCGCGATCTCTCCCTCGGGTATCGTGACCGCCGACGGGCTGATGGCCCGCCTGCGGGCGGCGCTAGCCGTCTATTGAGCTCAGCGCCCCTTCGCGGGAATCGTGGATCGGGATGATCTTGTCGAAGCCGCTGATCTCGAACACTTCCTTGACCGGGCCGGAGAGCGAGCAAAGCGCGAACTTGGCGTCCCGCTTCCACAGGGTCTTGGCGGTCATCAGCACGGCGCGGAGCCCCGCACTGCTGATGTAGGAGAGCTTCTCGAAGTCCATGATCACGGCACGATCGCCGTCTTCGATCTTGGTTCGGATCGCTTCCTCGAAATCGCGGGCATTGGTGCTGTCGATGCGCCCATTCACACGAGCGGTCAGGGCGCTGTCACCGCGTTCGATCGTCAACTCCATCGCCGTCGTCTCCTGTGACCATGTTGCCGCGATCATACAGCGTGATCGCGGTGCGCCACACCCAAATTAGCACAGTTCTTGCATCGTCGTGGCGGCGTCAGTCGTCCGTCTCGGGCATCAGCACGAATTCGGGATAGGACTCGATTCCAAGCTCCGCCGCATCCTGGCCAAGCTCCTCGTGCACGGGCGGGATCCGCGCGCCCAGCGGGGACTTGTCGATGATGAACCACGCCAGGATCGACGTGCCGAACACGAAGGCGCCGATGGCGAGAATGCCGATAATCTGCACGCCGGGATCGCCGCCCGCCGCGATGCAGACCGCCAGCGTTCCCCAAATGCCCGCGAAGAGATGCGCCGGAACCGCGCCGACCACATCGTCCACCTTGATGATCTCCATCAACCTCACGCCGAGGACGACGATGGCGCCGCCGATCGCGCCGATGATGACGGCGAAGTAGTGATCGACGATGTCCGGTCCCGCCGTGATCGCCACCAGGCCGGCGATGGCGCCGTTCAGGCTGGTGATCAGGTCCACGCGCCCCATGATCGGCCGCGAGAGCGTGATCGCCGCGAGCACGCCGGCCGCCGCCGCGAGGTTGGTGTTGGCCAGGATGTTGCTCAGCGCCACCGCATCAATGGCACCGCTCAGCGCCAGCTGCGAGCCGCCGTTGAACCCGAACCAGCCGAGCCAGAGGATGAACACGCCGAGCGTCACCGCCGGCACGTTCGAGGGCGCTGTGGTCTTGACGCTGCCGTCAGCGCGGAACTTGCCCTTCCGCGCGCCGACGATGATCGCGCCGGCGAGCGCCGCCCAGCCGCCGGTCGAATGCACGATCGTGGACCCGGCGAAATCCTGGAACCCCATCTGAGCCAGCCAGCCGCCGCCCCAGGTCCAGGACCCGATCACCGGATAGATGAAGGCCGTCAGCAGCGCGATGAAGATGAAGAACGACCAGAGCTTCACGCGCTCCGCCAGGGTGCCCGAGACGATCGAGGCGGTGGTCGCCACGAACACCATCTGGAAGAACCAGTCGGACATCGTGGAATAGCCGTTCCCGATGACCGCCTCGGCCGCGGCTTCGTCGCCGCCGAGCAGCGCGATCTCCTCGGGCGTCGTCGAGTAGGGCAGCGCGAACGACCCCACCCAGCTCACCACATCGACGTACATCAGGTTGTAGCCGACCAGGTAGTAGGTGAGGCCCGCGATGGAATAGAGGCCGATGTTCTTCAGGCAAATGACCGAGGCGTTCTTGGTCCGGACCGAGCCGGCCTCCAGCATGGTGAAGCCCGCGCACATCCACATCACCAGCGCGCCCCAGATGAGGAACGAGAAGCTGTTGAGGATGAATTGCGTCTCGGCGGTCACCGCGGCGTATGCCTGCGGCACCACGAACACCAGCGAGACCGTGAACATGAGGACCAGACCGATGGTCCTCCAGCGGGGTTTGCCGGCAAATCTGAAGGGTGTGAGGCCTAGGCGAGAGAAGCCAGGCAGCGCTTCGCGCGTAGCTCTCCAGTCGTGCCGCATCGTTCGATCCCCGTCCTCGGTTCACGCTCTTGTGAAACCATGACCACGTTCGCCGAGGCTGTCAAATGTACTCGCAAGCGGTCATCGCACCCGTCTGAACTAGCGCCCATAATCTTTTGATGTAGTGAATTTTCTCCCCAAGAGCGGCACGGCGCGTGCTGCTGGTCTCGCCCGCTTCTGTACCGCTCGAGTCGTCATCTGCTCACACTGCCAAGTCTCGGAGCACGCCCGGCAGCGATTCGCTCAGGTCCTCGGCGATCATACCGGGGCCGAAAGCGGCGGCTGCGGCACCGTGAAGCCAGACACCCGCGGCCGCCGCCTCGAAGGCCGGCATGCCCTGCGCCAGCAGCCCGAGGATGAAGCCGGCCAGAACGTCGCCCGAGCCCGCCGTCGCCAGGGTGGGCGGCGCGTTGGCGTTGATCGCCGCGCGGCCGTCGGGCGCCGCGACCACGCTGTCGGCGCCCTTCAGCACCACCACGGCCCCGCATGCCGCCGCGGCGCGGGCGCGGGTGAGCTTGTCGCCCTCGTGGCCGAAGAGGCGCCGGTACTCGCCCTCGTGCGGGGTCAGCACCGCATCCGGGCCGAGCGCCGCGAAGAGCGCTGCCGGCTCGTCCTGAAATGCGGTGAGCGCATCGGCGTCCAGCACGCAGCGCTTTCCCGCCCCAAGCGCCTGAAGCGTGCGCTCACGGGTTGCGGGGCTCACGCCACAGCCGGGGCCGATCAGCAGCGCGTTGCGACGCTCGTCGGCAAGCGCAGTCCCCAGATCGTCCAGGGTCGCAACCATGACGGCGGTCAGCTGAGCGGCATAGACCGGCAGCGCGGCTTCGGGCGCGTGGACCGTGACCAATCCGGCGCCAATCCGGAGCGCCGCGCGGGCCGCGAGCCGCGCCGCGCCGGAGTGTGCGCCGTCGCCGCCCACCACGAGCGCATGGCCGCGGCTGTACTTGTGATCGGCCGCTTCGGGGTCGGTCAGCAGCTCCTGCCAGAGCGCCGGCGCGTTCTCGTGCACCCGAAGCCCCAGCTCGTCGATCGCCGCCTCCGGGATGCCGATGTCGGCGACCACCACCTCGCCGGCACGCGCGCGCCCCGGCAGCAGCAGGTGCCCGTACTTGCGCCGGCCGAAGGTCACCGTCACCGCCGCCTCGAAAGACCCGCCCAAGGCTTCGCCGGTATCGCCGTGGACGCCGCTCGGCACATCGACCGCGACGCAAGGCAGGTCGCGTGCGGCGCATGCCTCGGCTAGCGCCAGCACAACGCCCTCCAGCGGCCGCGCCAGCCCTGCGCCGAAGAGCGCATCGACCACCAGCGGCTCGCCCGCGAGCAGCGCCGGATCGAGGGGTTCCACCGGGTGCTCCCACCGCGCGGCCATGGCCGCAGCGTCGCCTTTCAGGCGCTCGCGCTGACCCAACAGCCCGAGCCGAACCGGCCAGCCGGCCTCCGCCAGCAGCCGCGCGGCAACGAAGCCGTCACCGCCGTTGTTGCCGGGGCCGCAGAGCACGGCGACGGGCCGGGGCGACCAGCGCCGCACGATCGCCTGTGCCACCGCCCGGCCGGCGTTCTCCATCAGCGTGAGACCCGGCGTGCCCGCGCGCGCCGCCGCCGCATCGGCCGCATACATCTCGGCAACGGAGAAGAGCGCGAGAGCGCCGGCGCCGCTCATTCCGGGTCGGTGTGGAGCAGATCGACCCGCATCGGTTGCACGAAGGCGAAATCGCCGGCGTCCGTGCGGCCGGCCTCGAAGAGGCGTTTCACGGTCTCGCTCTGCACCGCATCGGCGCCGTAGCTGTTGTAGGTGAGGCCCGAGAAGAGGCCGACGAATTCGTCGTGACTCTCGAAGCGCCGCTCGATCTCGTAGTGGACCTCGCGCGCGCGGGCGAAGCGCGGCGCCGAGTCGCACACCGCCTCACGCGCCTGGGCGCGGACCTCGGTTTCGTCGTGGAAGGGCTTGATGACGGCCGAGAACGGCCCCTCCATCACCGGCTCCATCACGTAGACGAAGCCGCCCGGCGCGAGCACGCGGCGCGCCTCGGCGAGCGCGGGGCGCATGGCGGCGTGCGGCACGTGGTGCAGGGAGCGCCCGAAGATCACCCCGTCGACCGTACCGTCGCCTGCCGGAAGCGATTCGGCCCGCCCCTCGGCGAAGGTCAGGCCCTCGGCCTCCGGTGCCGCACGGTTGCGCTCGGCCTGGACCGGGTCCGGCTCGACACCGAGCACCGTGGCGCCGCGCTCGGCCAGCGAGCGGGCCAGCGCGCCGCCGCCGCAGCCCGCGTCGATCAGCGAGCGCCCGCTGACCTGCACGAGCCGGTCCAGCACCGCGAGATCGGTGCTCGCGCCCCAGCGTTCGACGGGTCCGGGCATGGCGTGAGCATAGCCCCCGCCCCGCCCCCGGGCCAGCGTCGAACGCGGCTGGCTGCCGCGGAAGCTGCGTAATCATAGCAAGTTTGATATGACTGTCGGCGAACGCTCGCGCCCGGCCGCTGATGGGCGCCCGTCACGCCGGCCGGAGTCGCCGCATGGTTGCCCACGTCGAGACCGTCGCCTTCCAGGGGATCGAGGCGTTGCCGGTCGACGTGCAGGTGCATATCGGCGGCGGTTTACCCGCGTTCATGGTGGTGGGGCTCCCCGACAAGGCGGTGGCGGAAAGCCGGGAGCGGGTGCGGGGCGCGCTGGCCGGCCTCGGCCTGGCGCTGCCGGTGAGGCGGATCACGGTGAACCTCGCGCCGGCGGACATGCAGAAGGAGGGCAGCCACTTCGACCTTCCCATCGCGCTCGGGCTGCTGGTGGCGATGGAGGTGCTGGCGCCGGAGGATCTTGCCACCTACGTCGCGCTCGGCGAGCTCGGCCTCGACGGCGCTCTGATCCCGGTTGCGGGCGTGCTGCCGGCCGCCATCGGCGCCAACGCGCGCGAGCGCGGCCTGATCTGTCCGGCCGCCAACGGCGCCGAGGCCGCGTGGGCCGGCGGCGGCGAGGTGGTGGCGCCCACCGACCTGCTGGCGCTCATCAATCATTTCAAGGGCACGCAACTGCTGGCGCCACCGAAGGCGGCTGCGCTTGCGCGATCCCCGCACTATCCCGACCTGCGCGACATCAAGGGGCAGGAGAGCGCCAAGCGCGCCGTCGAGCTTGCCGCCGCCGGCGGCCACAACCTGCTGATGATCGGCCCGCCGGGCACCGGCAAGTCGATGCTGGCATCGCGCCTGCCGGGCATTCTGCCGCCCTTGGCGCCCGAAGAGGCATTGAGTGTGAGCATGATCGCCTCGGTCGCGGGCCTCCTGGGAAGCAACGGCCTGACCCGCAGCCGGCCCTTCCGCGACCCGCACCACTCGGCCTCAATGGCGGCGATGGTGGGCGGCGGAGTCCGCGCCCGCCCCGGGGAGGTCTCGCTCGCCCATCTCGGCGTGCTCTTCCTGGACGAGCTGCCCGAGTTTCCCCGCCCCGTGCTCGACGCGCTGCGCCAGCCCATCGAGAGCGGTGCGGTCGCCGTCGCGCGCGCCAACGCCCACGTGCGCTATCCCGCGCGCTTCCAGCTCGTCGCGGCGATGAACCCCTGCCGCTGCGGCTACCTGTCGGACCCTGCCCGCGCCTGCACCCGCGCACCGCGTTGTGCGCAAGACTACCAGGTGCGCATCTCGGGCCCGCTCTACGACCGCATCGACCTCCACGTGGACGTGCCGGAGCTCTCCGCAGCCGACCTCGCGCTGCCCCCGCCCGCCGAAGGCTCGGCCGATGTCGCGGCCCGGGTGGCGGCCGCCCGCGCAGCCCAGCGGGCGCGCTTACACACCTTGGGCGCGCCGCCCGACGTCCGCACCAATGCGGAGGCCGAGGGCGAGTTGCTCACCCAAATCGCCACGCCGGACGAGGGCGGACGGGACCTGCTTACCGAAGCGACCGACCGGCTCAGGCTCTCGGCCCGCGGCCATCACCGCGTGCTCAAGGTGGCACGCACGATTGCGGACTTGGGCGGGGCCGAGACTGTCGCGCGCCGGCACATCGCCGAAGCGCTCTCCTACCGCCGCATCGGCCCCTACGGATAACGGGATCAGCCGGGCGAGACGGCCCCGGCCGCGATCAGGCCTTGGCGATCATGCGCCCGAGGCGGCGGCCGCCGCAGAGGTGAACGTGGAAGTGCGGCACTTCCTGGCCGCCGTCGATGCCGGTGTTCGCGATGGTGCGGAAGCCGTCCTTCTCGAGCCCCAGCGAGCGGGCGATCTCGCCCACCCTCTTGAAGAAGCGCCCGACCTCCTCTGCCGACGCCGTCTGCGTGAAATCGTCGAGCGAGACGTAAGCGCCTTTCGGGATCACCAGCACATGCACCGGCGCCTGCGGCGCGATGTCGCGAAAGGCAAGAACCGCATCGTCCTCGTAGACGGTATCGTTCGGAATCTCGCCGCGCAGAATCTTGGCGAAGATGTTGTTCTCGTCGTAGCTCATTGCTTGTCCCCGGCCTTTCGCTTCCCGGCCTCGCGCGCGAGGCCGGAGACGCCGCGCCTCTTGGAGAGTTCGCCGAACACGTCGGCCGGCTTGACGCCTGCGGCCGACCACAGGACCAGCAGGTGGAAGAGCAGGTCGGCGCTCTCCGAGACGAGGCCCTTCTTGTCGCCAAGGGCGCCTGCGAGCGCGACCTCGACGCCCTCCTCGCCGACCTTCTTCGCGACGTGCTCACGGCCGCGCGCGAAGGTCCGTGCGACGTAGGAGGTCTCCGGATCGCCGCCCTTGCGCGTCTCGATGACGCCGTACAGCTCCTCGACGATGCTGCCGTCCTGCGAGCCCTTCATGCTACCGCCCCGTCTTGCTCAGCGCGTCTGCGTATCAGAATTCGCATCCGCCGTCATGGCCGCACCGGGACACCGGCAGCGCGCATATGCGCCTTCGCCTCGCCGATCGAGTGCTCGCCGAAATGGAAGATGGAGGCCGCCAGCACCGCCGTCGCGTGGCCGTCGCGGATGCCCTCGACCAGATGATCGAGCGTGCCGACGCCGCCGGAGGCGATGACCGGAATGGTGACCGCGTCCGCCACGGTCCGTGTCAGCTCGATATCGAAGCCCACACGCGTGCCGTCGCGGTCCATGGAGGTCAGCAGAATTTCCCCGGCCCCGGCGTCCGCCATGCGCCGGGCCCAGGCGATGGCGTCGATCCCCGTCGGCTTGCGCCCGCCGTGGGTGAAGATCTCGAAGCCGCCCGCGACCCGCTTGGCGTCGATGGCGACGACGATGCACTGGGTGCCGAACTTCTCCGCCGCCTCGGCGACGAAGGCGGGGTTGTGAACGGCGGCGGTGTTGATCGAGACCTTGTCGGCGCCCGCCAGCAGCAGCGCGCGGACATCCTCGATGGCGCGCACCCCGCCGCCCACGGTGAGCGGCATGAAGCAGACTTCGGCGGTGCCGGCGACGACGTCGTAGATGGTGTCGCGCTGCTCGTGGGAGGCGGTGATGTCCAGGAAGCAGAGCTCGTCGGCCCCCTGCTCGTCGTAGACCCTGGCCTGCTCCACCGGGTCTCCGGCATCCACCAGGTCGACGAAGTTCACGCCCTTGACCACGCGCCCGGCGTGGACGTCGAGACAGGGGATGACGCGCATCTTCAGCATGGCGCGGGACCGGGAGCGGCGCGTTCAGGCGGCGAGCAGCGCGAGCGCCTGGGCCGGGTCGATGCGGCCGTCGTAGAGAGCCCGGCCGCAGATCACGCCGCAGACACCCTCCGCCTCGTACGGCTTGAGCGCTTCGAGGTCGGCGTGAGAGGCAACGCCGCCCGAGGCGATGACCGGCGTGTCCAGCGCCCGAGCCAGCGCTCCGGTCGACGCCGCGGCGACGCCCTCCAGCGCCCCGTCGCGCGCGATGTCGGTATGGATGATTGCGGCGGCGCCGGCGTCTTCGAAGCGCCGCGCCAGCTCCAGCGCCTCCATGTCCACTGTCTCGGCCCAGCCTTCCACCGCGACCCGCCCGTCGCGTGCGTCGATGCCGACGGCGACCCGTCCGGGGAAGGCCCGGCAGGCATCGCGCACCAGGTCGGGATCGCGCACGGCCACGGTGCCCAGGATCACCCGGCGCACGCCGCGCGCGAGCCACGCCTCGATCGTCGCCATGTCCCTGATGCCGCCGCCCAGTTGCACAGGGAGATCGACCGCTTCGAGGATCGCCCCGACCGCGTCATCGTTGACCGGCTTGCCAGCGAAGGCGCCGTCGAGATCGACGATGTGAAGCCAGGCGAAGCCCGCTGCTGCGAAGGCCCGCGCCTGCGCCGGGGGGTCATCAGAGAAGACCGTGGCCCGCGCCATGTCGCCCTGCACGAGCCTGACGCAAGCGCCCCCCTTGAGGTCGATCGCAGGGAAGAGGATCACGGCGCCGGGTCCGGCGGCCGGTCCGTCAGATCGGTCAGGTCCTTGCAGTAGTAGTGGCCGGCGATCGACTGGCCGTCCACGAACGCATACTTGGGATGCGTGCCCCAGCGCTCGAAACCGAGCGACTCATAGA
The DNA here is from genome assembly GCA_965207055.1 of Alphaproteobacteria bacterium. Lineage (GTDB taxonomy): Bacteria > Pseudomonadota > Alphaproteobacteria > UBA828 > UBA828 > WTGU01. The sequence continues at coordinate 194,805 of CBDBLP010000004.1, forward strand.
GCGCGATGGCGGCCTCCTGGGTCTCGCGCACGCTCAGGTTCACGACCTTGTAGCCGCGTGCGCGCGCTTCCTCCTCGGCCGCCTCCAGCAGCCTCCGGGCCAGGCCGTGCCCGCGCGCCCAGGGAGCCACGAAGTGGGTATCGATGAGGCAGGAGAGGCGCCAGGCCTCCTTCTGCGGCGGCGCCGACACGAGCTGGACCGACCCTGCCACAACGCCATCCATGCGGCCGATGAAGAGCAGCCGCTCGGGCACCACGGTCACCCCCCGCCAGTAGCGCTCGAAGGACGCCGGCTGGGGCGGGCGCACCCAGCCGAAACCGGCGCCGTCGTTGATCGCGGCGGAAGCGGCCTCACAGAGCTCGGCGAGCTCGCGCTTGCGCAGCCGCTCAACCGTGCCGACCTCGATGCGGGGACCGATTGTCGCAAGCTGGCTCATGGCTGCCATCGAAGGAAGTTGCCGATCACGGTCAGGCCCACCTCTTGGCTTTTCTCGGGATGAAACTGCGTACCCACCATGTTGTCGCGGCCCGCAACCGCCGTGACCGGTCCGCCATAGTCCACGGTCGCGAACACCGCGTCGGGCCTGCGGCAGGTCAGCCCGTAGCTGTGGACGAAATAGGCGTGGGCATCGCCGGGCAGGCCCTTCAGAACCGGATGCGCCTTGCCTTCCAGAGCGAGATCGTTCCAGCCCATGTGGGGGACCTTCAGCGCCTCGTCGTCGGGCTCGAGCGGCGCCACCTCGCCGTCGATCCAGCCGAGCCCTTCGTGCTCGCCGTGCTCGTGGCCCACGCGCGCCATGAGCTGCATGCCGACGCAGATGCCGAGAAAGGGCACGCCGCGCCGCAGCACGGCATCCTCAAGCGCCTCGATCATGCCTTCGCGGGCGGCAAGCCCGGCCTTGCAGTCGGCGAAGGCGCCGACGCCGGGCAGGACGATCCGCTCCGCCTGCCGCACCCGCTCAGGATCGTCGGTCACCAGCACCGGCTCGGCCGGCGTCGCTTCGGCTGCGGCACGCTCGAAGGCCTTGGCGGCGGAGCGCAGGTTGCCCGAGCCATAGTCGATGATCGCGGTGGTCACGGCGCGTCAGCTCCAGAAGCCGGGGTTCGAGTCGGGACTGCGAGACCAGGGCGACGGTGCCGCGGCGCCGAATGCCGGTCGTGGCATCGACGCCTGCGCCATGGCCTCGGCGTAGCGGATGAGTGCCTGCGCGCGGCTCGGCGCCGCCACCACCTGGGTCAGCCGGTAGCCGCGGGCGGCAAGCCCGGCCCGGCGCAGGTCGTTCGCCGACATGCCCACGAGCACGGCATAGCCGAGGCCGAGCACTACGAGCAGAACCGGCCCGAGACCCAGCACCAGCGGCACCGCGACGATCGCAGCCAGCGCGGCAATCAGCGGCAGCGCCGCAAGCCACAAGCCCTCCGCGAGCGCCCAGAAGGGTGCGAAGAAGAACGCGAGCCAGTTAAACCCTTCGCGCACGAGCACGGCGCGGCTCAGCGCGCCGTCGTCCCCGCCTTCCTCGCCTGCCGGTATGTGGACCGTGTAGAAGCGCACCCTAGGCCTCCAGGCTGCCGCCGAGCACGCCCTTGGTGGACGGCACCTCGCCCGCCATGCGCGGGTCGGGCTCGATCGCCTGGCGCAGCGCCCGCGCGAGGCCCTTGTAGCAAGCTTCGATCATGTGATGGCTGTTCTCGCCGTACATGACCTCGACGTGGAGCGTGAGCCCCGCCGCCTGCGAAAAGGCCTGGAACCACTCCTTGAAGTGCTCGGTGTCCATGCCGTCGAGGCGCGGCTTCTCGAAGGTGACGCGCCAGATCAGATAGGGCCGGTTGCTCGCGTCGAGGGAGACGCGCGCGCACGCCTCGTCCATCGGGATCACCGCGCTGCCGTAGCGCCGGATGCCGCGCCGCTCACCGAGGGCCTTGCTCACGGCCTCGCCGACGGCGAGCCCCGTGTCCTCGACGGTGTGGTGCAGCGTCACGTCGATATCGCCTTTCGCGTCGCACTCGATGTCGATCAGGCTGTGGCGCGAGAGCTGCTCCAGCATGTGATCGAAGAAGCCGATCCCCGTGGCGATCTGCGAGCGGCCGCGCCCGTCGAGATCGACGGCGACCGTAATGCTCGTCTCCTTGGTAACCCGCTCGACGCGGGCCGTGCGCGTGGGCTGGCTCATGCCGCAAACCGATGATCGGGGGAGAACGGCGCCTTGTAGCAAGAACCACCGCCCGCTGCCAGCCTCGACCGGCCGCGCTCTCACTCTTCCAGCCGGCGCCAGAGCGTTGACCGGAGGGCAGTGCCTCACCGATACTTTGCACTGCGTTTGAAGGAGACGCCATGTCCTCTCGAAGCACCTACAAATATCACTTCAAGGTTGATGGCAAGGTCGTTTTCAGCGGCACCACGAACGATCTTGAGCGCCGCGAAAAGGAACATCGCCGCCGGTGGCCGACAGGACGCATCGAGAAGGTCGGACGGGCGACCACGCATCAAAAGGCCTGGGAGTGGAATCGGAAGCAAACTGAGGAGCGCTACAGCCGGGCCCACTGATGCCCTCACAGGACTTGCCGGCGGAACGTAGTGACGCCCCACAGGCCACTTCCCGCAAACACGTAATCGTCACCGGCGCCGGCTTCACACGCGCCCTGGTTCCCGGCGCGCCCCTTCTCGTCGACGATTTCTGCAACGACGCCCTTCAGAAGAAGGTTCGCGGCCTGCCCAACGCGAGCCGCCTTCTGGACCGGGAACGGAGCAACCATCCGGAGGGCCATATAGACATCGAGCGCCTGATGACGCGTCTCGATGCCCGGATGCCTTACGACTACGCTCACGATGCCGGTAACGCGGCAAACGAATACGGATTCTTCTTGACCGAACTGAAGAGGGCTTTCCTGAACCGACTGCAAGAGGCACGGCAAGGTGATGTCGGGCGCGAAGAACTGGATCGATTCGCTAAGTACTGCGCGGACAACGGCTGTTGCTGCATCACGTTCAATTACGACGACTTCCTCGACAAGGCGCTCAACCGGACCGGCCACTGGAATCCGTACCGGGGATACGGGTTCTTTTGCCGGTCGTCCGGCGACGGCATCACCGGGATTTCCGTAGGAAAGATGGACTCACACCTTCTGTTGTTGAAGCTCCATGGCTCGATCAATTGGCGACCGAAGTTGGGATACGCGAACCCGGTGGCCCTCGACTCGATCACGCATCACCACGGTTGGTCAGGCCGTGGCCTTGACTCTCATCACCTCGAACCGGAGCCCGTAATCGTTCCGCCCGTGCTGTCCAAGTCCAGCCTCGTCGAACAGCCAGTGCTTCGCCTCGTCTGGTCACGCGCGTTCGCCGAATTGGCAACTTCTCACCAAGTCACCTTCATCGGGTATTCATTTCCCATCACGGACATCGCCGTGCGGACGTTGTTTTCCGAAGCCATGGAGGACCTCCCGCGCGAAAGCATCTACATCGTCAATCTGGCCAGCGACAAATCTGGGAAAGACGCCACGAAAAGAGCGTATCGCACCGCTCTCGGCCCTATCCCCGACGAGCAGTTCCACTTCGGCGGCGCCCTCGAATGGATACGCGATCTGCCGTCGTAGGGCCGCATTCTGGGTGCGCGCCTTCGCACTTCCCGCCGGCGGCGGAGCGGGGCATGATGGCGCGAGACGAGAGCTAACCAGGAGACCACGTCATGGCCGGAACCTTCGACATCAACATCGATTGCGGCGAGAGCTTCGGCAACTGGGTCATGGGGGCGGACGAGGCGCTCATGCCCCACGTCACCACCGCCAACGTCGCCTGCGGCTTCCATGCCGGCGACCCCATGACCATGATGAAGACCGTCGCGCTCGCAAAGGAGAACGGCGTGGCCGTGGGCTCCCATCCGGGGCTGCCGGACCTCATGGGCTTCGGCCGCCGGGTGATGGCGATCACGCCGGACGAGCTCTACGCCTACGTGGTCTACCAGACCGGCGCGCTCCGGGCGGCGCTGGAGGCCAAGGGCATGGCGCTCCACCACGTCAAGCCCCACGGCGCCCTCTATCGCATGCTCAACGACGACGAGGCGCTGGGCGAGGCCTTTGCCCGCGCGGTGATCGATCTCTGCCCCGAGCCGATGATCTACTACCCGGCGCCGGTGGAGCGTCACGCGGTCACCAGGATCGCGGCCGACATGGGCATCGACGTGGTGGGCGAGCTCTACTTCGACCTGCCCTACGACGATGACGGCACGCTGGTGCTGAAGCGCTCCAACGAGGGCGCGGACCTCGACGACACCCGTCACAAGCTCGGCCTCTTCCTGGAGACCGGCGCGACCCTCAGCATCAACGGCGCGCGCGTGCCCATCGCGGCGCGCAGCATCTGCCTCCACGGCGACGGGCCGAACGCGGTCGATCTCGCCACCTCCATCGGTGCGACCCTCTCGGAGCACGGCTATACACTGGAGCCGCTCGTGCCGGCGCCGACCATCCAGCACCAGGCCGCCGAGTAAGGGACTGGAAACCCGGCGCCGGTTGAGGCATGTTCCGGACTCGCGGCCCTGAAGAGTCGCGGCAGGCAGACCAGAGGAGTAGTCGTCGATGAGCGACGATCACGGCCCCTCGCTAGAAGAGCTGACGCGGGCACGAATCCCTTATGTGGCGGCGCTCAGCCTCGCCGTCGTCATCATCGGCGTCCTCGCCGGGCTCTCGGCCGGCGGCATCGTTCCCTAGAGCGCGTCCGACTTTGACGGACGCGCGACAGGCCGTAATCGCGGCCCTCCGCGTATGCGGCGCGCCCGCGCAGGCGCCGGCCGCAGGCCGGCTGCCGTGAGCGAAAAAGAACCAGAGCGTTTCCGTGTGAAACGGATACGCTCTGAGCCCGCGGTGGACCGGACTCCGTCCTAGACGGCTGCGCTCCAGCGCCGTTCGCAGACGATCTCCGGGTCCTCCCTGAACACCTTGAGCGGCGAGCAGGGCGGCGGGACCGAGATGGCCTGAATTACGGTCAGGGGCTCGCGCAGGTAGTCGCCGAGCGCGCAGTCCTCGGCGCTCCGCTCCGGGGTTTCGATATGCGTGCCCAGGCGGCGGCCGAAGCGGACCAGGGCGCGGCCGTAACGGGTCCGCTCCTCGTCGTAGGCCGAAAGCGCGCTTGCAAAGTCGCCGGGATGGGCCTCGATAGCCCGGGTGAGGCAGTTCGCATCGCCGGTCGCCTTGACCACGCCCATGCCGGTGTGGGGCCTCGCGGAGAACGCCGAATCGCCCAGCATGGCCACGCGCCCCTGCACCATCCGGGGTACCTCCAGGTCCACGATGGTCTGGAAGAAGAGCCCTTCCGCCAGGCTCATCGGCTCGGCGAGCGAGGGCGGCAGGCGCTCGGCCGCCGTTCGATGGACCTCATCGATGAACGACGGGAGGATGAGGTGCGGCGCAATCCCCGCCTCGTGATAGTGGCCGGTGGCGTCGGTCTGCATCCGCCGCAGCTTCTCGGCCGGGGTCAGCGTGTACCAGACGATGTTGAAGCGACGCTTGCCGGGGCTGAGGTCGCCGTCCGGGCCCGCCACCGGATAGGCGACCACGTGCTCGCCGGGCGGCAGGTAGACGATGAAATGCGACATCAGCATGTCGCGCCACTCGGCCGAGAGCCGGTTCTCGTCGACGATGCCGCGCCAGGCGACGTAGCCCGCGTACTGCGGCGCCGCATCGGGCCAGACCTGGGGCCGAAGGGTGGAGCGCACGCCGTCGGCGCCGATCAGGAGATCGGCCTCGATGCTGGTGCCGTCGGCGAAGTGCGCAAGCACGCCCTCGCCGTGGGGCTCGAAGCCTGTAAAGTTGGCGCCGGAGATGTAGCGCTCGCCGGGAAAGTTGCTGCGCAGCAGGCCGAATAGATGCCCCCAGGACGCCTGGATCTGCGGCAGGCGATAGCGCGCAAGAATGCTGCCGTCGGCGCCGAGGGTAATGCGCTCCTCGAGCCTCACGCCATGGGCCTCGTCGATGGAAAGCCCCAGGCTCTCGAGCGCGGTGTGAAGCTCCGGATGCGTCGCGATGCCGACGCCCCGCTCGGCAAGCTCGGTGCCGATCCGCTCGTGCACCGTCACGTCGCAGCCGGCGCGGTACAGCATGTTGCCGGCGAGCAGGCCGCCCATCGACCCGCCGACGACGACCACGCGCGGGCCTTGAGCGCCTTGCCCGACAGAACCCTTTGTCATGGAAGCTGACTCCGTTCCAAGCGTTACTCACCGCTCGGGCGGGCGGCCCCGAAGCCGGTCCGCCGCGAACGAATTTCCGGGCACAAGCCTACGCCATGCGCGCGCCGCTCGCCATTCGGCAGCGTGCGTGCCGGCTCTCTTGCGCCACACTTTTCCTTCACACGCCTCGCGGTATACCCTTTCCGCGATCGCCCATCGGGGCGTCGATTACAAGGGTCCGGGCGCTGGCCTGGTCCCCGAGCGTGTCGCGAGCGAGAGGGAGTGGGGGCTTATGCATCTCACTGTACGGGAAGAAGAACGGATTCAGATTTGGGCCGCGGCGGAGATGGCCAGGCGGCGTCTCGATCGCGGCGTCAAGCTGAACTACCCCGAGGCGATCGCGCTGATCTGTGACGAGATCCTGGAGCGCGCGCGCGAGGGCAGCATCCCGATGCTGACCGACATGATGGAATACGGCGCCACCATCCTGAAGCGGGACGACGTGATGACCGGCGTGCCCGAGATGATGAAGATCGTCCAGGTCGAGGCCATGTTCCCGGACGGGACGAAGCTCGTCACGGTGATGAACCCGATCCGCGAGTAGCGCGGGCCAAGCGTGGAGAAGAGCCATGGCTGAGAGAAAATGGAGCCCGCCGCCCATTCCGGAATCGATCGTGCCGGACGAGGCGTTCGAGGTGGGCGAGCCGGAGAAGTGCGGCGCCATCGACTTCGCCGACGACGATATCGAGATCAATGCCGGTCGCCCCGCGATAGAGATCGTCATGGTCAACACCGGCGACCGGCCGATCCAGATCGGCGCCCACTACCATCTTGCCGAGTGCAACAGGGCGATGGCCTTCGACCGGGCGGCCGCCTTCGGCATGCGCCTCGACGTGCCGAGCGGCAGCGCCGTGCGTTTCGAGCCCGGCCAGAGCCGCAAGGTGCAGATCACCGGCTACGTCGGCCGCCAGGTCGCCTACGGCATGAACAACATGACCAACGGCTCGGTCCGCTCCGGCATCATCAAGGAGCAGACCATGCGCCGCCTCAGGACCGAGGGCTATTGCTTCGAGGGCGAGCGCTATCCGGTGCAAACGCCGCCCGACGAGAAGTTCGGCGGCGGCAAGGACGGCGACTGAGGTTGGCAGCGCCGGCCTGAGAAGGCGCCGGCCGCGCCAGGAGTGGGGAAGCAAGGAATGAGCATGAAGATCGCCCGCCCGGACTACGCCGCGCAGTACGGGCCGACCACCGGAGACAAGATCCACCTCGCCGACACCGGCCTCGTGGCCGAGATCGAGCACGACTACACCACTTACGGCGACGAGTTGGTCTTCGGCGGCGGCAAGACCATCCGCGACGGCATGGGCCAGGCGTCGAAGTGGAAGCAGAGCGACGGCGGGCTTGACATGGTGATCACGAACGCCGTGATCATCGATCCCATCCTCGGCGTCGTGAAGGGCGACATCGGGGTGCTGGACGGCGAGATCGTGGGCGTCGGCAAGGCCGGCAACCCCGACACCATGAACATCACGCCGGGGCTCATCGTCTCGCCCAACACCGACATCCTCTCGGTGGAGGGGATGATCTGCACGCCGGGCTTCGTCGATATCCACCCCCACTTCGATTCCGTGCAGCAGCTCTTCGAGTATCAGAACGCGGGCTTCACCACGGTGATCGGCGGCGGCTCCGGGCCGAAGACGGTGGGCATCGAGTGCCCCGGCGTCTTCAACATCCAGCGCATGCTGGAGGCGATGGCGGACATCCCGCTCAACTTCGGCAACTTCGGCAAGGGCAACGCGGCGACGCCGGGCTCGCTGGTGGAGCAGATCCTCGCCGGCGCCACGGGGCTCAAGATCCACGAGGACTGGTCGTCCTCGCCGGCTGCCATCGAGACCACGATGGAGCTCGCTGACGAGTACGACTTCCAGGTCCAGATCCACGCCGACACGCTGAACGAGACCGGCTACTACGAGGACACCATCGCGGCGATCAACGGCCGCGTCATGCACATCTACCACTGCGAAGGCGCGGGCGGCGGCAACGCGCCGGACATGATGCGGGTCTGCGGCGAGCCCAACCTGCTGCCGAGCTCGACCAACCCGACCAACCCCTTCTCGATCAACACGTACGACGAAGAGATCGACATGTTGATCACCTGCCACAACCTGAACAAGAGCGTGCCGACCGACATCGCCTTCATCCAGGGCCGCGCCCGGGCGGAGACCATGCGGGCCGAGGACGTGCTGCACGACATGGGCGCGATCAGCATGATCGGCTCCGACAGCCAGGGCGTGGGCCGGGCGGCGGAGAGCGCGCAGCGCTCCTTCCAGCTCGCGGCGGTGAACAAGGTGCGCTTCGGGCGGCTCTCGGAGGACGGCACGGGCAACGACAACTTCAGGATCAAACGCTATCTCGCCAAGGTCACCATCAACCCCTCGATCTGCTTCGGCGTCGATTCCTACGTGGGCTCGATCACGCCGGGCAAGCTCGCGGACCTGGTGTTCTGGCGGCCCGAGTTCTTCATCGCCAAGCCCGAGGTGACGCTGAAGGGCGGCTTCATCTCGCACGCGGTGATGGGCGATCCGGCGGGCTCGCTGATGACCGGCCAGCCGCTCAAGTACCGCCCGCAGTACGGCTCCCTCGGCGTCAACCCGAAGCGGACCTGCTACTCCTTCGTGACCAAGGCGGCGCTCGACAACGGGCTTGCGGACCAGATCGAGACCCAGAGGCTGGTGCCGGTGAAGCGCTGCCGCACGATCTCCAAGCGCGACATGATCCACAACGACGCGCTGCCGGATATCGAGATCGACCCCGAGACCTACAACGTCTACGTCGATGGCGAGCGCGTCACCGTGAAGCCGGCCAAGACCCTGCCGCTCACACAGCTCTTCTACTTCCGCTAGGGGCCGGCTCGGGCCGCGACGCGCATGGCGGTCGTCACCGCGGTCCTCGGCACCGTCGAATCCCTGCGCGGCCGCATTGAGAGCGAAGACCCGGTCCTGCTCAACTCGGAGGAGCGCGCGAGCGCCCATCTCGTCGGCCGTTCTGAAGGAGGGCGCAACGTGCGCATCTCGCTGCCGCGCGGCACAGAGATCAACGACGGCGACGTGCTGACGCTGGACGGCACCACAGCGGTGGTGGCGCGCGCGGCGCCCGAGGCGCTCTATGTGGTCAGCCCCGAGGACGCCTACACCTGGGGCGTCGCGGGCTATCAGCTCGGCAACCTGCACCGGCCCGTGCGTTTCACGGACGAGGGCATGCTGACGCCGGCCGACCCCATGGTGGCCGACCTGCTCTCGCGTCTCGGCATCGCCTTCGAGGAGCGCACCATGCCCTTCGTCGGCCGCCGCTACGGTGCCCACGGCGCGCACCACCATCACCACGACCATCCCCATGACCACTAACGCGCCCGACCGCCTCCTCTATCTGCTGCAGGTGGCGAACGCCTCGTTCCCGACCGGTGCGTTCAACCACTCCTACGGCTTCGAGACCTGGATCGATTCAGGCGCCCTCGACAACGCCGCAAGCTTCGAGAGCGCCTGCCGGGACTGGCTTCGTTACGCCGCCGTGCCGACGGATGGCGCCGCCGTCGCCCTCGCCCACCGCCGCGCCGCCGCCGGCGATCTCGACGGGCTCGTGGACCTCGACCACATCGTCTGCGCGCTCAAGCTCAGCCGTGAGGCGCGCGAGGCCTCGTTCAAGACCGGTCGCGCGCTGCTCGGCGCTTACCGCGACATCTTCTCGGCCGAGTCACTCGCTCCCTTCGCCGAGGCGACGCGGGACGGGCGCTGCGAGGGGCATCAGGCGGTCATCTTCGGCGCGGCGGCTGAGGTGCAGGGCATCGGCGTGGAAGACGCGGTGCTCGCCTTCCTTCATGCGGCGCTCTCCAACCTCGTCAGCGTCGGCGCGCGGCTGATCCCCCTTGGCCAGATCGAGAGCCAGCGCATCGTGCGGGAGGCCTGGCCGCTGCTGACCCAGGGGGCCGACCAGGCCTGCGCCATGGAGATCGACACGCTCGGCAGCGCCACCGCCGGCCTCGACGTCGCCAGCATGCGGCACGAGCGCCTGCACACGCGGCTCTGCATGTCATGAGCTCTGCTCGTGCGGTATTGAGGTCATGATAGTGTGAGCGCAGGACAACCGGGGAGAATTGCGGATGCGTAAGCCGGTCAGGATCGGCATCGGCGGGCCGGTGGGCTCGGGCAAGACGGCGCTGCTGGTGTCGCTCTGCCGCAGCATGGGCGGGCACCATTCGCTGGCCGCCATCACCAACGACATCTACACCAAGGAAGACGCTGAGTTCGTCATCAAGTCCGGCGCCATCGCGCCCGAGCGCGTGGTCGGCGTCGAGACCGGCGGCTGCCCCCACACCGCGATCCGCGAGGACGTCTCGATGAACGCCCACGCCATCGAGGAGATGGCGGCGCTGCATCCCGACCTCGACATCGTCTTCGTCGAGAGCGGCGGCGACAATCTCGCGGCGACCTTCAGCCCCGAGCTGGTAGACAGCTACATCTACGTCATCGACGTGGCCGAGGGCGACAAGATCCCGCGCAAGGGCGGGCCCGGCATCACCAAGTCGCCGCTGCTGGTCATCAACAAGATCGACCTCGCGCCGATGGTGGGCGCCGACCTGGGCGTGATGGAGCGCGATTCAAAGAAGATGCGGGGCGCGCGGCCCTTCCTCTTCACCAACCTCCGCGCGGGCGACGGTCTTGGCGATGTCATCGCCTGGATCGAGCGCGACGTTCTCCTGATGGATGGGCATGACGGAGCCGGGCAGCGCGCCCATTCAGCCTGATCCCGAATGGATCGTCGGCAAGTACGCGCTGATGAACGTCCGCGCGATGAGCCGGCTCGGGCGCACGGAGATCGACCCGCTCTGCTGGCGCATCCCCTTCCAGTGGCAGGGTTACCACTACCAGGATCACGACGACCAGCCCTTCATGCTTCTGGTCAACAGCGGCGGCGGCTTCGTCGAGGGCGATGTCTCGCACTTCCACGGCGTGCTGGAGCCCGGCACCCGCGCTCTCTTCACCACCACCGCGTCGAGCAAGTTCTACAAGTGCCCGGGCGGGGCCATCTCGCGCGAGATCGTGGACCTCCACGTGGGCGAAGACGCGCTGCTGGAGTTCTGCCCGGATGAGGCGATCCCCTTCGCCCGCAGCCGGGTGCAACGGCTCAACCGGATCGTGCTGGAGCCCTCGTCCCGGCTCTTCGCCACCGACATGGTATCGGCCGGCCGCGTGCACTACGGCGACGGCGAGGTCTTCCGCTTCCACCACCTGGTCTCCGAGTTCCGCATCGCCATCGGCGGCCGGCTGGTCGCCCTCGACCGCCTGATCGCGACCACGCCCGAGACCATCGCCGCGCTGCAGCGGCTCTGGCGGGAGCGGCTGCACATGGCGACGGCGTTCGCCTATGCGCCGGACCTGGCGCCGGCCGTCGAGGACGACGTGCACGAGGCCATCGAGGGCGTCGACGGCACAGAGGCCGGCGTCACCCGCATCGGCAACCTGGTGATCGTCCGCATCCTGAGCCACGAGACCTGGCAGGCCCACGAGGCCCTCTTCAACGCATGGACCGCCCTCCGCCCCGCCATCGCCGGCAAGAACGCCCGCCCCATCCTCAAGTGCTAACCCCCTCTCAGACCGCCGTCTCGGACGCAGGATCAGCCAAGAGCAGCGGCACACGCGCCTCCATCGGCACCGCCCGGCGCCGAAAACCTCCCCAATCACCACACCGAAGCAATTTCGTGGAGGAATCCTTTTCGGGGGGAGAGGGGACAAGGAGAGATGGGTGTGCGGCCCTATCGGCACCGGTTGTCAGCGCCGGCTTGCTTCCATAGTCTCCGCGCCAATCAAGTGGAGAGGAGGTCGCGATGGCCAAGAAGGAAATCTTCGTCGCAATCGGCGTGGACGTCGATTCGGTGGCGGGGCAGATCGGTTCCTACGCGGGCGGCGATTCGCCGAGCGACATTTCGCGGGGCGTGTTCGCTTCCGAGGTCGGAACCCCCCGCATGCTCAAGCTCTTCGACCGGGCGGGAATCCAGACCAGCTGGTTCATCCCCGGCCACTCGATCGAGACCTTCCCGAGGGAGATGAAGGCGGTCGCAGCAGCGGGGCACGAGATCGGGCTGCACGGCTACACCCACGAGAACCCGATCGCGATGACGCCCGAGCAGGAGGCGGACGTCCTCGACAAGACCCTGGATCTGGTGACCAAGCTCGCCGGCAAGGCGCCCACGGGCTACGTCGCGCCCTGGTGGGAGATGAGCGCGTTCACGCCCCACCTCTTGATGGAGCGCGGCATCAAGTACGACCACAGCCAGATGCACAACGACTTCGAGCCCTACTGGATGCGGATCAACGAGGAGTGGACGTTGATCGACTATTCCAAGCCGGCGAAGTCGTGGATGAAGCCGATGAAGAAGGGCACCACCTTCCCCATCGTGCAGATCCCCGGCAGCTGGTACCTGGACGACCTGCCGCCGATGATGTTCATGAAGAAGGTGCCGAACTCCGGCGGCTGGACCAACCCGCGCGATATCGAGGAGTGGTGGCGCGATCAGTTCGACTGGGTCTATCGCGAGATGGACTACGCGGTCTACACGCTGACCATCCACCCGGACATTTCGGGCCGGCCCCAGACGCTGCTGATGCTGGAGCGGATCATCGCCCACATCAGCGCCCATGAAGGGGTGATCTGGGCGACCTTCGACGAGATCGCTGACGACTTCATCAAACGCCGGCCCTTCAAGGGCAAGCGGGGCGCCAGGAAGAAGTAAGGCCACCGGCCCGCGATGTGCGCGCTCTGCGGCGTCCTCACCGACGGCCCGCATTGGACTGAGGCAGGCACCGATGCGGCCCGGAGCGCCGAGGCGCCGACCGGCCGGGAGCGGCACCTGGAGCGCGCGCGCCGCCTCGCGCTGCTGAACCGCGTGCTGGGCGCATACGGCTGCACCGCCGACGACTGGGCCGGCGCGCAATACATGGTGCACCGGCGGAGCGGCGGCGCGACCGAGATGGCGGCCGACCTGCCCACGCTCTGGGCCGCCGTCGAAGGCCTGGTCGGCTACGCGCCCGATCCGCTCGACCCCACTCTGGTCGCGCGGCTCGAGGCTGCGCCATCCGCCGGGGGCCGCACGGCCCGGCGGCGGGCGTAAGGGCGATGGCGGCCTACGCGCGGCTCACTCCGGTCATCGTCGTCACCGGCTTTCTCGGCAGCGGCAAGACCACGCTGCTCAATCACATGCTGCGCCACCCCTCCCTCGCCGACGCCGCGGTGCTGGTCAACGAGTTCGGCGCCGTCGGCCTCGATCACTTTTTGGTGGAGGCGATGGACGAGAACACCGTGTTGCTGGAGAGCGGCTGCCTCTGCTGCACCATCAGGGGCGACCTCAAGGACTCGATCATCGACCTCAACAGCCGGCGCGCCCGCGGCGAGATTCCGCCCTACCGGCGGCTCATCGTCGAGACCACCGGGCTCGCGGACCCGGCGCCGATCCTCTTCACCCTCAGCGCCGACACGGTGCTGAAGCATCACTACCGGCTCGGCTCGGTGATCACGACGGTGGACGGCGTGAACGGGCTCAGGCAGCTCAAGCGCCATCCGGAATCGGTCAAGCAGGCGACGGTCGCCGACCGGATCGTGCTCACCAAGCCCGACATCGCCGATGCCGACACCCTTGCCCGGCTGCGAGCGAAGCTCGCCCGACTCAACGGCTCGGCCGAGCAGATCACGGCCCTCAACGGCGAGGTGGATGTGCGGCGCGTGCTGCGCGCCGATGTCTACGATGCCCGCACCAAGGGCGCCGAGGTGCGCCGCTGGCTCGCGGCCGAGGCGGAGAAGGACGCGGCCGACGACCGTGCTCACGGGCACAGGCACGATGTCTCGCGCCACGACGCGCACATTCACTCCTTCACGCTGAGCTTCGACGGCGCGCTGGACTGGACCGCCTTCGGCATCTGGCTGACCATGCTGCTTCACACCCACGGCGAGAAGGTGCTGCGCGTGAAGGGCATCCTCAACGTCGCGGGCACGGACGCGCCCGTCGTGGTCAACGGCGTGCAGCACGTGGTCCACCCGCCGATCCATCTTGCCGCCTGGCCAACGGACGACCGCCGCTCGCACATCGTCTTCATCGTCGACGACCTCGCGCAGGACGCCATCGAGCGCTCGCTCGCCGCCTTCAACAACATCGCCGCCGAGGCGGCCTGAGGAGATCATCATGCCGGACAAGATCGCGATCATCGGCGCTGGGCTGGTGGGCAGCGCCTGGGCGATCGTCTTCGCCCGCGCGGGCCACCGGGTCGCGCTCTACGACGGGACGGAGGGCCAGTGCGAGGCCGCGCTCGCGCGCATCGAGACCAACCTCGAGGCGCTCGAAGGCCACGGCCTGATCGACGACCCTGCAGCCGCCCGGGCGCGCATCTCCATCGCTTCGGGCCTTGCCGATGCGCTCGACGGCGCGGCCTACGCGCAGGAGAGCGTGTTCGAGCGCGCCGACGTGAAGCGCGAGGTCTACGAGCAGATCGACGGCATCGCCGGGCCTGAGATTATCTTCGGCTCGTCGTCTTCAGGGATTCCCGCCTCGACCTTCACGGAAGGCCTCGGCATCGCCCCGCGCTGCCTGATCGCGCACCCCATCAACCCGCCCTACGTGATCCCCCTGGTCGAGATGGTGCCGGCGCCCTGGACCGAGGAGGGGACGGTCACGCGCTGCTGGGCACTGATGGAGGCCGCCGGCATGGAGCCGGTCAGGCTCACGCGGGAGATCGGCGGCTTCATCGCCAACCGGCTGCAGGCGGCGCTCCTGTGGGAGGCCTTCCGCCTGCTGGAAGGCGGCTACGCCACGGCGAAGGACATCGACACCACGATCTCGGCCGGCCTCGGCCGGCGCTGGTCCTTCATCGGACCCTTCGAGACCATCGACCTGAACGCGCCGGGCGGCCTCGCCGACTTCTGCGCGCGCCTCGGCGAGGGCTTCTACGAGTTCGTGAAGCAGGGGGAGCCGGCCCAGCCCTGGTCCGACGCGGTGGTCGCCAAGGCGCACGAGGAGCGCCGGAGGCGGTTGCCTATGGAGCAGCACGGCGACCGCCAGGCATGGCGCGACCGCCGCCTCATGGGCCTCGCCGCGCACCTCCGCAACGCCAGCCGCGAGGCGGGGGATTAGGCTGGACGCCTCGTGGCGTCCTCAAACGCATCCCGCCACAGGAAGATGACGTTCTCGCCGGCAGCACCGCTCAAGACGTTGTCGGCAGTGTACTTCTCATGAGGGCCCGGATTTCGCGGGCAAAGTAAATGAAACTCGCGGCCGTCCTCGGTCGAACGGACAGAGAGGAGGTGGCCCGTGCTCTCGATCACCGCGACCGGAGTCCATTCTTCCCATTCCATTCCCACGTAGATGGCGCGGGCACTCCCGCTTTGTGTATGCGCGGGCACGTCCCGGTCGAAGGCATAGACGTTGCGACTGTGCTTGTAGATCGTTGCTTGCACGGCACAT
Organism: Alphaproteobacteria bacterium; assembly: GCA_965207055.1. GTDB lineage: Bacteria > Pseudomonadota > Alphaproteobacteria > UBA828 > UBA828 > WTGU01. The sequence continues at coordinate 210,467 of CBDBLP010000004.1, forward strand.
TCCTTTCAGCTCAGATAATTGCGGCGGCACTCGCGGCGGACCGTCAATAGCGGTACCCAGTCAGTTCCTCGCTCAGCTCCCACAAGCGTCTCCCGCTTTCTTCGTCGCGCGAGGCGAGCGAGCTGGTGGTCTCGCGGCACTTGTCGAAGTAGCGGCCGGAGACGCTTTCGACCTCGGCGCTGGTCGCGACGTGCACGCTGGTGCGCGCGCCTGCTTCCACGTCGATCGCGGAGAAGCGCATCAGGGTCTTCAGTATAGTGGAGAAGATCCAGCCGTTGTTCTGCCCGAACCTGCTGGCGACGAAGCCGGGGTGCAGGCAGTTGGCCGTGACCCTCGTCCCCTCCAGTAGCGTCGCGAGGCGATAGGTGAAGAGGATGTTGGCGAGCTTGCTCTGCTGATAGGCGCGCCAGCCGCTGTAGCGCTTCGTCCCCTGCGGGTCTTCCAGGTTCATCTCGCCGCCGCGATGAGCCTCGGAGGCGACGTTGACGATGCGGGCCGCAGCGCTCGCCTTCAGGCTCTCGAGCAAGAGCCCGGTCAGGAGGAAGTAACCGAGATGGTTGAGGGCGAAGGTCATCTCGATCCCGTCGGTGCTCTCGCTCCTGCGGTTGAAAATGGCGCCGACGTTGTTGACCAGGACGTCGATGGCCGCACCGCCTTCGGTGAGGCGCTCCGCCAGCGCCCTGATTTCGGCCTGGCTGGAGAGATCGGCCGGCTCGAAGCGGACGCGGTTGTTGCGCGACGAACGCTGGATCGCCTTGCATACCTCCGCGCCCTTGGCGGCGTTGCGCCCGACAAGCACGACCTCGGCGCCCCGTTCGGCCAGCGCCCGCGCAGTGACGCGGCCGATACCGTCGGTCGCGCCAGTGACGACGCAGAGCTTGCCTTCCATCGCTCGTCTCCCCCTCGGGCCTCCCTGCCCTCTGCCTCAGCTTGGCACCGGGCAGCGCTTGGTCAACCGCCGAGCGACACGGGAACCGCTCAACGCTCCCGCCCGGCCGTCGTTGCTGTTCTCGGCGGAGACACCTTGTAAGCGAGCGCGGCGGCAAACCGGGGCTCGCCCAGGTCCAGGAGCCGCCACTCGCTCGATGGTGCGTGCGGGAATCGAAACGAGCCCGACCGCTCGCCCTGCAGCATCGCTGGAGGGACTTCGAACCTGGATGGGTTCAGGGAGAAACCCGAACCGAGAGCCTTGATCAACGCCTCTTTCATGCTCCACAGCCGGTAGAAGAGATGGACCTTCTCGCGGTCCATGGCGGCGGCCAGCAAGCGCCGCTCCGTCGATCCGTAGACCAGGCTGCCGATGCCTTCGAGATCGCGCTTGGATACGCGCTCTTCCACGTCGACGCCGAGCCAGTCGTGCGCGCCAATCGCGATCAGGCCGTGTCGACCGCTGTGGCTGACATTGAAACCGACATCCGCGCGCTGGCCGTTCACCGTGGCGAAAGGCTTGCCGTGCTCGAGATAACCGAAGGAGAGCGCCCGATTCGCGCAGCCGAACCGCTCCGAGAGGGCAACCCGAAGCGCAGCACGGCAAAGAGCGAACTGACGCCGGGCACCCACCGCCAGGAAACGGTGCCAGCGCGCCCTCTCTTCGTCATCCAGCAGGTCGAAGGCGCGCGCCTCGCGTTCCGAATCGGGCGTGAGGTCCACGTGAAGGACGGTCGCGCCGTCGACCTCGCGCCATGGGCTCCACCACTCAGCTCTCATCGCTCTTACCGTCGAGGGCGTTGCGGCGTGGCCATGGCCCCATCTCGCTCAAGAGGACGGAGGCCCAGCCTGCTACTTCATTCGCCAGGCAGCTACGGCGAAATCAGGTTGCCTCGAGTCGATCCTACGCTGCGCACAACAATTGAAGGAAGAGCCGCAGCGCCTCGACCGAATTCTTCTCCGGCTTCCACAGGAAGACGGCATGAGTGGGATTACCGTGGAAAATCTTGCCATGCACGGGAGGATTGAGGACTCAACTTCATGCTCGTACAATCACGCAATTGTGCGCTGCACCTAAATCAGACAGGAAAAGTATTCCCCCCGCAACTGCGGGCGCGCCTGCACTTCGCGCAAGATCAAGTGGTGCGTTTTTCGAGGCACGCCCCGGGGCCGGACGCCACCATCCCTCCAGATGACTCGGTTCCATTTAAGGACAGGCCTATTAGAAAATCCAATACAGCCGCAAGATGTCAACAGCATAAAGTGGTGTCGACGTTGGTATAATGAGTGTTTGAATTGATATATTACTGATAAATTTTCACTCAGACCTAAGTCAATTATTGCCATTTGATGAACAAGAGTATACCACAATGGGCATGAGTAGGCGTGGGCCATATCGTATACCGCCGACGAGCGCCCTGATCGCTTTCGAGAGCGCCGCGCGGCACGGCAATTTTTCCCGCGCCGCCCGGGAGTTGCGCACGTCGCAGTCTGCCATCAGCCGCCACATTGCAAGCCTGGAGCGGCAACTCGCGACTCGATTGTTCGACCGGTCCCGAACCGGGGTAAGCCTGACGGATGCAGGGATCCGCTATCGAGATGCCGTCGCCATCGGCCTCGGCGCGATCCATGCGGGCGCCGCGGAAGTCGCCGAACTGTCGACCGCCGAGCAAGTGGAGCTCGTGATCGCTTGCTCGGACGAGATATCGCACCTCTTCTTGATGCCACGATACGACGCAGTTCAAAAAGCGCTCGGTGACCGGGTTCGGGTACGGGTCTTGACCTACCAACACAACATTCAGTACCTGCCGCCATCGCCGGTTGCCGATGTGCTCTTGACCTGGGATCCGGCAACGGCCGCCCCTGATGACCGCAAGGTTGTTTTCCGGGAAGAAGTGAGTCTGCTCTGCTCGCCCGGCTACGCTGCGGTCCACGCCGAAACCCTCAATCTCCCTACGACAGCCTGGAGCAAGCTGACCCTTCTCGACATCGCACGGCCCAATGAGGGTTGGGCGTCGTGGAATGATTACTTCGATGCCAAGGGGCATCCCTCCCCCGAGCCTCGGGTTGCCGGCTTCGACAACTACACCTATGTGTTGGAAGCTGCCGTCGCCGGGCAAGGTATTGCTTTGGGCTGGAGCCACTTTATTGAGCGGTATATGGACCTGGGAGCGCTGATCGCGCTCAACGGCGAAGCCATAAAGACCGACAACTGCCTCTATGCCGTGGCTACCGAGAAAGGAAGGCAAAGGCCTCTCGCCCGCAAGTGCCTCGCCTTTTTCGAGCGGTGCATCTAGCGCGGCATTCGCAGCATCCACGGCTCGAACGGACGCTCCTGTCCCGAAGAGTGCACCTCCCAATCTCGTAGCTTTCTCTCAAGACACCTCCCCCACCCTTTTCTCCCGCCCGCCAAGACCGGGTGACTTGTCTGGTCGACTCGACCACCTCACGCGAGGGCCGTTGTTTGGAATAGTCGGTAGAGACACGAAGGTTTTGACATCGTGTCGCTGCAAATTACTCGGAATATCCGAGCACATATTCTATCCCGCGCGATGAGTTAGAAAACTCACGCAACATCCTTTTGGCGACAATCGAAGCCGAATCGAGGCTCGGACCGAGCGATCCGATTCGTGGGACAATCCCGATCCCGGCTCATGCAAGGGAGGGGCAGGAAAGCCCTTGGTCCGGCGGCGCTGGTGGAAGTAGCCTTTGCGCTCGGCGGGCCGAACGGGAAACGACCGTTAGCAACCGAGGTGAAGGGACGATGGCGTATCGGCTGGGAGTCGACGTGGGAGGCACCTTCACGGACGTGCTCCTGATCAACGAAGCGGACAGCAGCTTTCACGTCGCCAAGGTCCCGTCCACCCCCGCAGACTCATCAATTGGCGTGCTAAATGGCATCGCCCGCGTTTGCGAATTGGCCAACATTGGACCCGGCGCGATTCAAGACGTCATGCACGGTACGACGGTCGCGACCAATGCGATCCTGACCGGCAAGGGCGCACGCGTGGGCCTGGTCACGACGAAGGGCTATCGGCACGTCCTGCAAATCGCCCGATCCTTCGTCCCTGGCGGCCTCGGCGCCTGGGTTATCTTCAACAAGACGCCGCCGCTTGCGCCCCTGGCGCTGACGGTGGAAGCGCATGAGCGAATCGACGCCAGAGGCGAAATCATCGAGACGCTCGACGAAGATTCTCTGCGCGAATCGCTGCAGTCGCTAAGGAAAAACGGGATCGACGCACTAACGATTTCGCTGATCAATTCCTACACCAATGACTCGCATGAGACGATTGCCGGCTGCATAGCGGCGGAGGAGCTACCCGGGATTCCAATCTCGCTTTCCTCCCAGGTGATTCCCGAAATGCAGGAGTACGAACGCACGATTACGACGGTATGCAACTCGTATGTTCGTCCGACCGTCTCACGTTACGTCCGCAACCTTAGCCGGGAACTGGGCACGATATCCGGTGACGTGAACTTGCACATCTTGCGATCCGACGGAGGCCTGACCTCGCCGGTTGGCGCCGAGACGGTTCCCGTAAACCTGCTGATGAGCGGACCCGCCGGCGGCGTCACCGGCGCGCTCTGGATCGCGCGGCAAGCGGGTTTCGACAACCTGCTCACCTTCGACATGGGGGGCACCTCGACGGACGTCTGCCTCGTCAGGGACGGTGTCGCGCAAATCCGGCGCGAGACGACGGTCGGCGATCTCACCGTGCGCGCATCGTCGGTCGACGTGCGCTCGGTCGGTGCGGGCGGCGGCTCGATTGCGCACGTGCCCGCGCTGACGAAGGCGCTTCGCGTGGGGCCGGAGAGCGCCGGCGCAGATCCTGGCCCGGCGGGCTACGGCAAGGGAGGCACGGAGCCGACCGTGACCGACGCGAACATCGTCCTCGGCCATTTGCCCGAAGCGTCGTTGCTGGGCGGCGACCTCGCGCTCGACCGAGAACAGTCGGCGGACGCAGTCGGCAAGATCGCAGGCGCGCTGGGTTTCTCGACGGAGCGGGCCGCCGCGGGCATCTACGACATCGTCAACGAGACCATGATCGGCGCGCTGCGCCTCGTATCCGTGCAGCAGGGCTTCGATCCGCGCGATTTTGCGCTGGTCGCGTTCGGCGGCGCAGGCCCGATGCATGCCAACGCGTTGGCGCGAATTCTCGGCTGCTGGCCGGTGATCGTGCCGCCGAGCCCCGGCGTGCTCTGCGCCTATGGTGACGCAACGACTCGAACCAGGGACGAAGCGTCGCGCAGCCTCATGCGGCGCTTTTCGGAGACCAGTCAGGCGGACGTCCTGGCGATCCTGGAGGAACTCGCGGAACAGGCCTCGAAGTCCCTCGATGCCGAGGGGATCCCCCGCTCTGATCAATCCGCCCACTTCGAGATCGACATCCGCTATGCCGGGCAGGTCCTACATCTGACGGTGACCGTGGAGATGGAGGATCTCCGCCGACAGGGGCTCGATTGCATCGAAAAGGAATTCGATGCGCTGCACGAACGTCTCTACACGTTTGCGCTCGACATGGACCGGGAGATCATCAACCTGCGCGCCATCGTGCAGGGCAAGGAGACGCCCCTTCGCGCGCCGCGCATGACGCCCGGAACGCGCGACGCCTCCGCCGCGCGGGCGGGAAGCCAGACCGTTTACGTCGAGGGGGCCCACCGCGACGTGCCGGTCTATGACCGCGCCAGGCTCGTGGCAGGCAATGTGCTCGAGGGCCCCGCGATCGTGATGCAGCTCGATTCCACCACGGTCCTGCTACCCGACCACGATGGTGAGATCGACGCGATCGGGAACATTCTGATCCGCCCGCGGGCGGCGTGAGCGAGGGACGACCATGGCGGCGACCGTCATCGAGAGCAGTCACACACCCTTCCGCCGGGTCGATGTCGACCCGGTCGATCTCGACATCATCGAGAACGCGCTGCGCAACGCGCGTCACGAAATGGATGCCGTTCTCTTCCGCACCGCCATGTCGCCCGGCATCCGCGAGCAGCACGACGAGTTTCCCCTGATCGCCAATCGCGACGGCAAGATGGTGGTCGGGCAATTCGGCGCCTTCATCAACGTGTTCCTCAATTCCTACGAAGGCGAGATTCACGAGGGCGACGTCTTTCTCACCAACGATCCCTATTCCTGCGACGGGGCCATCAGCCACACGCCCGATTGGCTGGTCTTGCTGCCGATCTTCAAGAAAGGCCGGGTGATCGGCTGGGCCGCAATGTTCGGCCACATGACCGATACGGGAGGCCGCGTCCCCGGCAGCATGCCGACGGACGCGCAGCAGATTTTCGAAGAAGGCATCATCATCCCGCCGACCAAGATCTACCGGCGCGGCGAGCGTCAGGAAGAAATTCTGCAGCTCATCCTGCACAACTGCCGCATGCCGCACTGGAACCGCAGCGATCTGGACGCGCTGATTGCGGGCTGCCGTCTCGCGGCGATTCGCGTCATCGAACTCTCCGACCGCTTCGGCGACGACACCTATTATTCCGCATTGGAAGAGCTGCTGGAGCGAACGCGCCGGGCGATGCGCCACATCATCCTGACGGGAATCTCGGAGGAAAAGCAGTATTTCGAAGACTATCTGGACGACGACGGCGTCGGCATGGGCCCCTACAAGATCGCCTGCACCATGTGGCGCGAAGACGACAAGATGATCATCGATTTCGAGGGAACCGATCCGCAGTCACAAAGCTCGATTAATTTTTATTGCAACGAAGAAATGACCAAGATGCATTGCGGCGTTTTCCTCATCATGCTCGCGGACCCTCAGATACTTTTCAACGACGGATTCTACGATCTGATGGACGTGCGCATTCCCGAGGGCACGCTCTACAAGCCCTTCAAGCCCGCGGCGCTCTCCTGCAGAACGCACGGTCTGGCGCGCTGCATGGATGTGCTTGCCGGGCTGTTCGGGCAGAGCAACCCCGACTACATGTGCGCGGCCGGCTTCTCGGCGAGTCCGCATTTCCTCTATTCGGGATACGATTCGCGCGGCGAGTGGTTTCAGCTCTTCCACATCGCGTTCGGCGGCATCGCCGCTGCGCCCTCGGGCGACGGCGCCGATGGCCACGGCATGTGGCCGGATTTCACGAACGTGCCCTGCGAATATCTCGAAGCGATTTGCCCGCTGCGCATGGACGCCCACGAGGTGATCCCCGATTCGGGAGGTCCCGGGCTGCACCGCGGCGGCAACGGCGTGCACACCGCCTACCGCATCCTCAACGCCGGCGACGTTTCAATCCACGACGACCGCTGGCTCTCGTATCCGTGGGGCGTGAGGGGCGGGCTGCCGGGCGCACGAAGCCGGAAGTACGTCGAGCGCACGGATGGAACGATCGAGGTTCTTCCCTCGAAGTGCGATCGCGTGCGGGTCGAGCCGGGAGATGTCGTGCACTACTGCACGTGGGGCGGCGGTGGCTGGGGCGATCCGCTGGAGCGGCCGGTCGAGCAGGTCGCCTTCGACGTGGCAGCCGGCCTCGTCACGATGGCGGGCGCACGGCGTTACGGCGTGGTCGTAGACGAGGATTTTGCCGTCGACGAGGACGCCACGCAGGCGCTGCGCGAGAGCATGCGGCTGGAGCGGGGCAAGCCCGACCTCTTCGACATGGGCGGCGACATCGAGGAGATCGTGGCCCGTTGCGAGGAGGAGACCGGCCTGCCCGCGCCGCGTCCGCCCGAGTTCGCACCGTGGGCGTTGGCCGCGCGCCAGCGGGCCCGCGACGATGCGTGACGGCGTCAGGCCGCCACGAAGGCTGGGCAGCAGCGGCCGGTGACCGCCCCGGCTAACCCAGGCTGGTCGCCGCGGTCAGCTTGGCGATGCGCCCTGGATGCGGCCGAGCAGCGGGCTCTGATGCCAGCAGACCTGAAGCCACTTGCCGTCCTCGTGGTACCAGGTCTGGGTGAAGCCCATGAAGCGCTGCCGGAAGCCGGCGTCGCGCGGCTTGCCGCGAAAGGTCGAGAAGCCGCTGACGTGGCCGGTGGTGCCCCAGACCCTGACGTTCAGCTCCCGCGGGATCCACTTGAAGTGCTCCCACAGCCCGGTACCGCCGGCGTGAAAGTCGATATGGTCCTTGAACTCCTCCAGCGTCATCCGCCAGGGGTAGTCCTCGTCCAGAATCTCGGCGCCGTCGTCGAAGGCGCTCCAGAAGGCGTCGAGGTCGCCCTCGTTGAGCCCGCGCGCCCATGCGTGGAAGGCAGCCTCCAAGCCTTCCGCCGTGGCGTCCTGTGTCATGGTTCCCCTCCTCCGGCCTTGCGTTGCGATGCTGGGCGCACCTCACCACATGCCCACGCGAAACGCCATCACCCGAAGCAGGGCGTCGACAGGCCCGATGCTGGAACGGCCTTATGACCGTGATCGAAACGCGCGTTCTGACCGTCGGGCACTCCAACCACCCGCTGGAGACCTTCGTCTCCCTGCTCAAGCAACACGGCGTGACGACGCTCGCCGACGTCCGCTCGGCGCCCTACAGCCGCTTCAATCCGCACTTCAACCGCAAGTCTCTCGACGCCGCGCTGCAGGCGTATGGCATCGCGTACCTCTTCATGGGGCAGGCGCTCGGTGGGCGCCCCGAAGACCGCGCGTGCTACGAGAAGGGGCGCGTGCGCTACGACCGCCTGGCACGAACGCCGCTCTACCGCGAGGGCATCGACCGGGTGATGGAGAGGGCAGAGGTCGAGCGCCTTGCCCTGATGTGCGCGGAGAAGGAGCCGCTCGACTGCCACCGAACGCTGCTGGTCGGCCGCAGCCTCGCCGAGCGCGATGTTGCCGTGGCTCACATCCTCGCCGATGGCACGCTCGAGCCCCACGACGACACCATGGACCGGCTGCTGGACTCCGTGGGGCTGCCCGCAGGCGACCTCCTGCACTCGAGGGAGGAGCTGATCGAAGAAGCTGTGGCCCTGAAGGAGGGACGCATCGCCCACAAGAACAGGACGCCGCGCACGCGTCGATGACGCACGCGGGCTCGGTGACCGATCCGCTTGCGGGGGGCGCGTGGCGTCCCTATCCTCGCGAGCAGGGCGGGTGTAGCTCAATGGTAGAGCAGAAGCTTCCCAAGCTTACGACGAGGGTTCGATTCCCTTCACCCGCTCCATAGCGCGCCCGTCCCGCGTCACGGGTGCTGCCCGGCCTCCGGCCCCGGACGACCGGCCAGGGGTGAGGCCCGCCGGGGGAGTCTCGCCGGTGCCCTGCGGCTAAGGACGAGATGTCGGACCGCTCCCGCATTCTCTTCATCAACGTCGGGCACGGACTCGACCACCTCTTCCTGCTGCTTTACCCGACGGTGGTGCTCACCCTCGAAGGGGTGTTCGACCGCTCCTACGGCGAGCTTCTCTCGCTCGCCGTGCCCGGCTTCATCGCCTTCGCCGCAGGCACACTGCCGGCGGGCTGGCTCGGGGACCGCTGGAGCCGGCCCGCGATGCTCGCGATCTTCTTCGTCGGCATTGGGGCCGCGTCCATCCTCACCGGGTTCGCGCGCACGCCCTTCGAGCTGGCGGGCGGGCTCACGCTGATCGGCCTCTTCGCCTCGATCTATCACCCGGTCGGTATCGCCATGCTGGTCGAAGGGCGGGAGAAGGTCGGCAAGCTGCTCGGGATCAACGGGGTCGCCGGGAACTTCGGGCTTGCGGCGGCGGCGATCGTCGCGGCGGCGCTGAGCGATGCGATCAGCTGGCGCGCGGCCTTCATGGTGCCGGGCGCGGTCTCGCTGGTCGTCGGGCTCTGGTTCATCGCGGTCTGCCGGCAGTGGCGCAACATCGGTGCGGCGCCCTCCCGCCCCTCCGTGGGTGGGCGATGGGGCCAGCCTTCGGGCACCCTGCTGCGGCTGGTGCTGGTGATCGGCATCGCGACGACGCTCACCGGACTCACCTTCCAGACCACGACCATCGCGCTCCCCAAGCTCTTCGACGACGGGCTCACCGGGATCACCGACAGCGCCCTCGGCATCGGCGGGCTGGTCTCGGTCGTCATCGCCATCGCCGCCTTCGCCCAGATCGGGGTCGGCTGGCTGATCGACCGCTACCCGGCGAAACCGGTCTGGATCGCCGTGCTCTTCGCCCAGGCGCCGCTGATCGCCGCCGCCGGCGTACTCGCGGGACACGGCCTAATCATTGTCGCCCTGGCGATGATGATGGTGGTGGTGGGCGAGATCCCCATTCAGGACGCCCTGGTCACGCGCTACACGGCGGAGAGCTGGCGGGCACGGATCTTCGGCATCAAGTTCCTGCTGGGCCTTGGCGCGAGCGCGGTGGCGGCACCGCTGGTCGCGGGCCTCCACGGCGTCTCCGGCGGCTTCCTCTGGCTCTTCGTCGGACTCGGCGGCTCGGCGCTGCTGGTGGGCATCATCGCCTTCTGGCTGCCGAGCAGCGGAGCCGGCGCGCCGCAGTCGGCCGTGGCCAAGGTGGGGGCCTGAAGCGCCTCCGCGCAACGGCGCGCCGCCGGCGCGACAATTTGTTGACCGCGCCGATCGGTTTGTGTTTCCATCCGCGCACAGGACGCGCTCATCCAGAGCGGTGGAGGGACAGGCCCTTCGAAGCCGCGGCAACCGCCGAGAGCGGTGCCAATGCCTGATCGATGAGTTAGCCGGAGGCGGAGCTCCGCTCACGGCGCTCGTAGAGCGCGTAGGAGACGAGAGGAGTACCGCCGGATGATGACTCTGTGCGACCAGCCATTCGCCCCTCCGGGGGCCGCGTCCTGTTGCCTTTGTACCTAGGCTACCCCTCGTAGCCGATCCCACCGGGTGAGACCGATGGGGGCCTCGCGGTCCTCGAAGCCTCTGGCACCGCCGCCGAAAGGAGCGGTATCAACGCCCGACAACCATGCTCAACAGGAGAACTCACATGTCCGACACCAGCACACCCCCCGGCCTTAACGGCGTCAACGTCGAGCATCTGCTCGGCGCCCGCAACATCCTGGGCGACCAGCCCGAAGCCGGCCAGTTCAAGTGGCGGGTCACCAACGAGTGGCTGCATGGCACGCACAGCAAGACACAGGTGGAAGGCTATTTCGGCCTCGGCCAGGAGAACGATCACAAGGCGAGCTACTCGTTCGAGTCCGATCATCCCCTGGTGTTCGCGGCCGAGGATAACGCCGCCACGCCGGTGGAAATCGTGCTCACGGGCCTGGCGAGCTGCCTGACCGCGGGGGTCGCCGCCGTCGCGCAGGTGAGAGAGATCCAGCTGCGTTCGGTCAAGGCCACGGTCGAAGCCGACATGGATATCGCGGGCATCCTGGGTGCCGATCCGGAAGTCCGGAACGGCTTCAGCAACGTCAAGGTCAGCTACGAGATCGACGCCGACGCCACGCCTGCCGATATCGAGGCGCTGGTCGCCCAGTCGCAGAAGCGCTCGGCGGTGTACGATATCCTGACCAATCCCACGAACGTCACCGTCGAGGTCAACTGACCGGCGTCATGCAGACGACGACCGTCGTGGTCGGGGCCGGTCATGCCGGCCTCGCCGTGAGCCATTGCCTCGCCGCGCGCGGAATCGACCATGTGGTGATCGAGCGCGGCGAGGTGGCTCATACGTGGCGGACGGAGCGCTGGGCATCGCTCCGCCTGCTCACGCCGAACTGGCAGACCAAGGTGCCGGGCCTCGCCTACGACGGCGACGATCCCGACGGCTTCATGACCGCGGCCGAGGTGGTGTCGTTCATAGAGCGCTACGCCCGGCTCGTCGCGCCACCGCTGGAGACCGGCACCACCGTCGAATCGCTCACGAAGAACGGCGACGGCTACGAGGTGGTCACGGACCGAGGCGCCTGGCGCTGCGCGTGCGTGGTGATCGCCTCCGGCGGCTTCAACATTCCTAAGTTGCCGCCGGTCGCGGCGGCGCTTCCCGGCACCATCGAATCCGTGACGCCAATGGACTACACGCGGCCCTCTGCCCTGCCCGACGGCGCCGTGCTGGTGGTTGGCGCGTCCGCGACCGGCGTCCAGATCGCGGACGAGGTGCACCGCTCGGGCCGCCCCGTGACCCTCGCCGTGGGCGAGCACGTGCGCATGCCGCGCACCTACCGCGGCAAGGACATCCTGTGGTGGATGGACCGCACCGGACTGCACGACGAGCGCTACGACGAGGTGGACGACATCGTCCGCGCGCGCCGGGTTCCCTCCCCGCAACTCGTCGGCACGCCCGAGCGGGCCACGCTCAATCTCAACGACCTCACCGATCGAGGGGTGCGGCTCGTGGGCTCGATCGCCGGGTTCTCGGAGGGCAAGGCGCAGTTCTCCGGCTCGCTCCGCAACAAGTGCAACCTCGCGGATCTGAAGCAGGGCCGGCTACTCGACACCATCGACGAATGGGTCGACGAGAAGGGGTGCGGCGACGAATTCGGGCCGCCGCACCGCTTCGAGCCGACGCGGGTGGCGGACTCGCCGCCGCTGACCCTCGACCTCGCGCGAGAAGGGATGCGGACGGTGATCTGGGCGACCGGATACGAGCCCGATCACTCCTGGGTCGATCTTCCCGTCTTCGACCGCAAGGGCCGGCTGCGCCACGACGGCGGCGTGGTGACGGAGGCGCCGGGCGTCTATCGCATCGGCCTCAACTTCCTGCGCCGCCGCAAGTCGAGCTTCATCCACGGCACCGACGACGACGCCCGCGACCTCACCGACCACCTGGCCAGACACATCGGCGCGGACGCGGCCCGCTCATAATCCGATCGCGGCGTACGGCGATCACGCGCTGCCTCAACCCGCATTTCTCAGACCTGACCCAGCAGCTCCAGAGCCTTGCGAGCGGTGACAATAGGAATGTCATCGACGTCCCGGAGCGCGAGCATGTGCTTCTTGTCGCCGGAGACGATCAGGTCAACGCCCCCGGCGATAGCCGTCGCCAAGATCTGATTGTCCATGGGATCGGGAGAGTGAGACACGCTCGGTAGCTCTTCGAGGATGACGGCGCGGGTGCCGATGTTCTCGACGATGGCCGCTGCCTCATCGGCGTCGAGAAGCCTCTGGAGACGCTCTCTGGCGAGGACATCGGCCAGTTCGCGAATCTGCGCGGTGGATGTCACAAGCTCGATCTCGCCGCGGAGCCATGCCTGATACAAGCTGTCCGGTGGGGTGCCCTTGGTGATCAGGGCGCCGATCAAGATGTTGGTGTCAAGAACGACCCGCACGCGCCGCGCTCACCTCATCGTCGATCAGGCCGAGAATTTCCTGCTGGTCCAATCCGGCATTGCGCTCCTTGACCTGGCTGACGGTGAGATCGAACACGCGGCGGCGCACGGCCTCATCGACGAATCGGGACAGATCGCCCTTCTTGCCGCCGTTGCGGGCAAGAAAGGTGCGAACCGCCCGGTCGGTCTCTTCCGAGATGGAGAGATTCCATCGGGTCATGGTCACATTCCCGCGCATAAGCGCATAAACACCTATGCACTTACTCTACTCTTCGAGATTCGGATGGTCAATTCCGTGACGGTGCAGGTTGAACAATATGCTTGAGCGCTTCGCGCCGGCTCAGGTCCGAGAGTTCGGGATGAGCTCTGACGAACGCCAGCACCCAGGCCGGGTCGGTCTTGGAATACTCGCGCAACGCCCAGCCGATGCCCTTGCGCAGGAAGAACTCCGGATCCCCGATTGACGGCCGGATCGCGTCGGCCAGCAGCGTGGTGTCCGTCTCGCACTTGAACTTGAGCTGAGCGAGGATCGCGGTCCGCCGCTTCCAGATGTTGTCGTCTATCGCCCATGCACGCAGCACGGCCTTCATCGGGCGAGGGTGAGCGGCGAGCATGGTCCCCACCCCGCGGCCGGCGATCGCGTCCACGTAGTCCCACCAGGCGCCGGTGACCACCAGCTCCTCGATCAACGGAACTCTCGCCGGCTCCAGCCAGCGCGAATAGCGCTTGAAGAGCAGCAGCTCGACCGCCGCGTAGCGCTCCTCGCGGTGGGCGGCGTTTCGCCAAAGGTCGAGAATCGCCGCCTCCCAGGCGCGGGCGTCAGGCAGCGGGTGCCTCCTGAACACGGCACCGGCGAGGCGCCGGCATTGGGGCACGCCCACGCCAAAGTAGGGCATGTCGGACTTCATGTAGGCCTGTTGCTGCGGTGCTCTCACCGGGTCGGCGGCTTCGCGCAAGGCGGTAATGACAGAGTCTCGAATGCTCATCGCAGGGCCGGGATGCTTCGGGGCGATCGTCGCGGTCGAGCGTCATCATGCCTTCGGCAGTGCCCGCCCGGTAGACCCGCGAACTTTGCTCGGAAACCGCCATGAGCAGGTATGCGCAGCCAACGTGGGGCGCTCCCATCGGCCGCGGGCGCAATGGCCGGTCTCCACATTGGTGGCGCTTGAAGGATGCATAGCGGCGCGCGCGCGTGGTATAGATTCAGGTGGCACTAAAGCGCCGGCTCGACGGCTCGGGCCACACATCGGGAAGAACCACGGGAGGCATCAATGGCGATGAAAATTACGCGGCGGCAGGCGTTGAAGGCTGGCGCAGCAGGCGTGGTGCTCACCTCGCCCATCGGGATCGCGCCCAAGTTCATCCGCCCCGCGCGGGCCGCAGGCCTCGCCGAGGGCATGACAGGCGGGCCCACGGGCTTCGAGGGGGCAGAGCGCTACCAATACAACGAGACCATGTCCGAAGGGCGCGCCGTCGAGGGCATCCGCAAGCTCAAAGCGGAAGGCAAGGCGCCCGAGAAACTCAACATCCTGATGACGGACGGCGCCATCGGCCACTTCACCAATCCCTGGCCGCCGGACGGGCCGACCCTGCAGTCGATCTGGGAAGCCGAGACCGGGGTCAAGCTCGAGTTCATCCCGGTCTCGCCGGAGGAGCAGTTCAACAAGGTGATCCAGGACGTCACCACCAGCTCCGCGGCTTACGACGTCTACACCTTTGGCTACGCGGCCATGGGTGATCTGTCGGAGGCCAACGGCATCGCGCCGCTCGGCGAATGGATCGAGAAGCACGGCGCCGACTTCGCCGACCCCGAGCGCGGGATGCCGACGCCGGAATCATACGACATGCTCTACAAGTACGGCGGCGAGCCCCGCTCGGTCTGCTACGACGGCGACGCCCAGGTCTGGGTCTATCGCAGGGACCTGACGGAAGACCCGGCGAACCAGAAGGAGTTCTCCGATACGTATGGCTGGGAGCTGGGGCCGCCCCGCACCTGGGGCGAATGTGACCAGCTGGCCGAGTTCTTCACCGGGAAGGGCATGCTCGGCAACGGCAACATGATGAGCCACTTCTGGGGCATCAGCACCTGGTACAACCGCTACGTCAGCAAGGACAATCCCAACCAGCACCTGTTCGACGACGAGGGCAACCCGATCATCGACACCGACGCCGGCATCCAGGCCACCGAGGAGCACGTCAAGAGCCTCGACTGGTCGGACAGGGGCGGCCTCGGCTGGAGCTGGCCCGAGTATTACGGGAACATGGCCAACGGCAACTCGTTCATGCTCGGCACCTTCTCCAACTGTCCGAAGTTCCTCGACAATTCCGAAACCGCGATCGGCGGCAAGATGGGCTCCTTCCTGCCGCCGGGTCATCAGTTCGGCGATCAGCTGGTGCGCCGCTCCACGATCTATCTCGGCAATAACGGCGGCGTCTCGACCCAGAGCGAGTATCAGGAGGCCGCGTATCTCTGGCTGCAGTGGTCGGGGTCGACGCGGATCTTCAGCCTGCTGACCGGCAATCCGGGCGGGTTCTTCGATCCCTTCCAGCTTGCCAACTTCCAGGATCCGCTGGTGATCCAGTCCTACAAGCCCTACCACGTGCCGGTCATCGAGGGCACGGTGGCGCGCGCGGTGCCCACCATCGCCATCCCGGGTCAATTCGCGATGCACAACACGCTGAGCGAGAACCTCGTCTCCGCGCTCGCGGGCGAGATCACGGCCCAGGAGGCGATGGAGAACACCGCCAAGTCGTGGCGCAAGCACATTCGGAAGAAAGGCGAGGACAAGATGACCGAGCTGATCAACGCCGCGAAGTCCGGCTGGTCGACGGTCATCGACCCAGCCTGATCCGAAGAGCGTCGAATCGGTCCCTGGTGGGCGGTGCGCAGCGTTTGCGCGCCGCCCGCTCCTCTCCCGGTCGTGTTTCGTTCAAGGCGATGAGCGGTCGCCCGTGAGCACCGTGAGCGGCCCGGGACCGCGGCCTCAGTAGCGATGCAAAGAGCGTACACTTCCCACCTCTGGCGCTACGCGCTGATCCTCGTCGCGGTCGGCCTGGCGCTGCTGCCGGTGGTGTGGATGGCCACGATGGCCTTCAAGCCCCACACCGAGTGGGTGTCGACCGCAGGCGACCTGCACTGGCTGCCGCGTGAGCCCACCTTCGCCAATTTCGAATACATCTTCACGGGCGAGACGGAAGCCTATTCCATCACCCACGAGCGGACCGCCACCAAGCCGATCATCTCCAGTCTCGTCACCGCGCTGCTTGGGACTGCGATCGCCGTCATCGCGGGCACCCTCGGCGCCTATGCGGTCTCCCGCTTCATGGTCGGGCGCAACCTGCCCCTGGGGGTGCTCCAGCTCCGGCTCTTCCCGCCGCTCGCGGTGATGATCCCAGTGATGATCATGTGGGCCTTCATCGGCGCCATGGATTCCTGGTGGGGGCTCTCGCTCATCTACGGCATCGTCACGCTGCCCTTCGCCTTCTGGCTGATGAAGACCTTCTTCGATGAAGTGCCGCGGGAAATCGAGGAGGCTGCGCTCGTCGAGGGCTGCAGCTGGTTCCGCGTGTTCTGGAAGATCACGCTGCCCATGGTGAAGGCGGCGCTCGCCAGCACCACGCTCTTCGTCTTCATCCTCAACTGGAGCGACTACGTCATCGCCCTGCTGCTGACCCGCAAGGAGTGGGTGACGATTCCGGTTTACATGAACTCGCTGTCGTCGGCGATGACGGGGCAGATGTACGGCGCCAAGGCCGCGCTTGGCCTGATCGCCGTGGTGCCGCCTGTGGTCTTCGGCATCGCGATCCAGAAATATCTGGTGCGCGGCCTCACCTTCGGGGCGCTTAAGCAATGAGCAAGGCCGCGACGAAGGCCGGGCGGCCCGCGCTCACGCCGCTGGAGCGCCAGGGCAAGGTGCTCGGGCTCTACCTGACGCTCCCGGCCCAGCTTCTGCTGCTCTTCATCGTCGCCTTCCCGCTGGTGATGCAGCTCTACGTGAGCTTCACCTGGTGGGGGCCGCTCGACGGCACGCCCTGGTACATGGCCTACGAGAGCGCCAACCTCTTCGGCAACTACGGCGACCTCTTCGACGACTCGAAGCTCTGGGGCTCGATCGGGCGCACCTTCCTGATCGTCGCAGTCTGCGTGCCCATCGAGTTCCTGCTGGGCCTGGGCCTCGCCATCCTGTTCGCCGAGAAATTCGTGGGCAAGCGGCTCTTCTACTCGATCATGCTGATGCCGATGATGATCGTGCCCGCGGTCGCCGGCTACATGTTCTTCATGCTCTTCCAGAGCTCGGGCCCCATCAACGACCTGCTCAGCCGGATCAGCGGCACCGAGGTCGAGATCCTGTGGCTGGCCGACGGCACGCTGGCGATGATCTCGGTGATGATCGCCGACATCTGGCAGTGGACGCCGCTCATGTTCCTGATCCTGCTCGCAGGCATGGTGGGCGTGCCCGAGGACCAGATGAAGGCGGCGACGCTGCTGGGCGCGAACGCGTGGCAGCGTTTCTGGCGCATCGTGCTGCCGCGCATGAAGATGGTGATGATCATCGCGCTGGTCATCCGCACCATCGAGTGCATCAAGATCTTCGATATCCTCTACGTGATGACCGGCGGCGGGCCGGGCGTGGCCACCAAGTCGATCTCCGTCTACATCCTCGACCTCACCTTCAAGGACCTCGAATGGGCCTACGTGGCGGCGCTCGGCCTCTTCGTCCTGATCTGCCTCAGCGTGTTCGCGGTGATCGGCCTGATCCTGATGCAGCGCGCCCAGCGCCGGAACGAGACCATGCCCGCGTAGGCGGGCGCGCCGGCCCTCCCCAGTGAGACTCGCCGGCAGGAACGCCATCGTCACCGGTGCCGCATCGGGCATCGGCCGCGAGACCGCGCTCCGCTTCGCCGAGGAAGGTGCG
This sequence comes from Alphaproteobacteria bacterium, assembly GCA_965207055.1. Classification (GTDB taxonomy): domain Bacteria; phylum Pseudomonadota; class Alphaproteobacteria; order UBA828; family UBA828; genus WTGU01. Next base: position 228,435 of record CBDBLP010000004.1, read on the forward strand.
GCGGTCGTCTGCGCCGATCTGGACGCCGAGGGCGCCGCCGCCGTCGCTGCATCGATCGTCGCGAACGGGGCCGTCGCGGCTGCCGTAAGCGTCGACATCACCAACGAGCCGGAGGTGGCGCGTCTTGCCGAGGAGGCGCTAGCGGCGATGGGCCGGATCGACGTGCTGGTGAACAATGCCGGCGTCACCATCCTGGGCGGCGTCGCCGAGCTCACGGAAGCCGACTGGCAGCGCGAAATCGACATCAACCTGAGCGGCGCCTATCGGGTCTCGAAGGCGTTCTGGCCGCACTTGGCCGGGGCCGGCGGGGGCACGATCCTGAGCACGGCCTCGATCGCCGGCGTCGTCGGCGTCCGGCAGGATGCCGCCTACGTGGCCTCCAAGGCCGGGCTCATCATGCTCACGCGCTGCATGGCGCTCGACGGGGCTCCTCTTGGCATCCGCGCCAACTGCATCTGTCCCGGTTTTGTCGACACGCCGATGTTCCAGGACTATCTCGCGGAGCAGCCGGACCCGGACGCCGCCCTCGCCCGTGCGGCGGGCCGCACGCCGCTCGGCCATATCGGCACGCCGCGCGACATCGCCGACGGCTTCGTCTACCTCGCCTCCGACGATGCCCGCTGGATTACCGGCACCGCACTCGTGATCGACGGCGGACTCACCGCCGGGCTTACGGAATAGCGAGCGAGCCCCGTGAACGTCGCCGAGCGCCAGAGCGGCCGGCTGCTGCCGCTCGCTATGCTGCTCTTCGGCGCCTCCAGCTACGCCATGACCTTCTCGCTCAACCGGATTGCCATCACCGAGGGCATCCCGGTCTTTCCCTTCGTCTTCTGGCAAGGTGTGCTGGCGGGGACGATCGCCCTGATCGCCGGTCTCTCGATAGGACAGCGGCCGAAACTGAGCGGCGCCTACCTTCGCTTCTATCTCATCTTCGGCTTCATCGGCATCGGGCTCCCTTACACCCTGCTGGCGCTGGCTGCGCCCAAGGTGCCGGCCGGCGCGGTCGCGCTCACGCTGACGCTCTCGCCGATCCTCACCTACGCCTTCTCGATCCTGTTCAAGCTCGACGCCATGCGGCTGCTGCGCGTGGCGGGCATCCTGCTTGGCCTTGCAGGCATACTGGTGGTGCTGGCGCCGGGGTCGAGCCTGCCGGACCCCGACATGGCGCCGTGGCTGCTCTTGGCCTTCGGCTCACCGGTCTGCTACGCCTTCGGCAGCGTTACGGTGGTGTTCCTGCGCCCGGAAGGCAGCCAGCCGATCCCGCTGACCTGCGGCATCGCGTTCGCGGGCGCGATCCTGATGCTGCCGGTGATGGCTGCCGCCGACAGCTGGTGGCTCTTCGACGGCACCATGACCGAGGGCGACTGGTCGCTGATCGGCGGCGGCGCGCTCACGGCGGTCTTCTTCGTGCTGGGGCTGGAGATCATTCGCATGGTCGGGCCGGTCTTCTTTTCGACGAACGGCTATATCGGCCCGCTCGCCGGCATGGGCTGGGCCGCCCTCTTCTTCGGCGAGGTGCCGAGCCCGTGGATCGGCCTCGCCGTCGCGCTGCTCTTTGCCGGCCTCTTCCTGGTCAACCGCAGCTCTCGGCCCGTGATCCGGGCAGGACCAGGGCCGTAGCGCGCCGATGCTGCGCGTCCTGACGCTGAACACCGGGCTGACCGAGATCCGCCTCTTCGGCGCCGCATTCTACGAGGACGTGCCCCACGTTATCGCCCGCGCTGCGCACCTCGCGCCCGCGCTGCGCGGCGTGGAGGCCGATATCGTCCTCCTGCAGGAGCTGGTGCCGCAGCGCGTCAAGGTGAGGCTGGCAGCGGAGCTACGCGACCTCTACCGCCACAGCGCCGGCATCGCCGAGGACAGCCGCTTCTACGGCACCGGGCTGCTCACCCTCTCCCGCCACCCGGTGGCAGACGCGTCGTGCACGTCCTTCGCGCAGCAGACGCTGGAGGAGGGCCTCTTCGGACCGCGCGGGATGCTCGCCTGCACGGTGGATACGCCCGACCTCGGCCGCGTCCCCGTCGTCAACCTCCACGCCACCGCCGGCGGCGCCTATCGGCGCAAGCGGCGCCGGGGCGCGCCCGACCGGCGGAGCGCGCAGATCGCCCAGGCGATCGAGGCCGCCGGCACAGCCTTCGAGGGCACGGTGGTGCTCGCCGGCGACTTCAACTGCGACCCGGCCGCGGACCCCGCGACCGACGGCCTCCTGCAGGCCGCCGGTCTTGCGGACGTTGCCGCCGATCTGCCGGATGACGCCCGGCCTCTGGGCACGTGGGACCCGGCCAATCCGCTCAACCGAGGCCGCGCCGCCGGCCCTGCCCGCCGGGTCGACCACATCTTCGTGCGGCCGGGCAACGATCCAGAAATCACGGTGACTGCCGTGTGCACCGTTCTCGACGAGCCGGTGGTGCCGCGCCCCGATGGCGAGCCTCTACCGCTCTCCGACCACTACGGCCTTCTCGCCGAACTCGCCGCTTCCTGACGGCGTGCGTCTCAGGCGGCGCTGGAAAGCCGCCTGACCGCCTTCTCAATCGCCTTCCCGGCGTCCCGCCTGGCGACCTCGAGCTCGTAGTGGGACTGCAGGTTGAGCCAGAAGTCAGCAGAGACACCGAAGGCGCGCTCGAGCCTGAGCGCGGTGTCGGCGGTGGCTCCGCGACGGCCGCGCACGATATCGCTGATCCGGTTCTGGGGGACGCCGAGGGCCTCCGCGAGGCCGTTCGCGCTCAGGTCGAGCGGCTCCATGAAGTCTTCACGCAGGGTGACGCCCGGGTGTATCGGTCCGGTCATCGGAGATAGTCCGTTATCTGTACGTTTTCGGGTCCGTCCTTCCAACCGAAGGTGATGCGGTACTGCTCGTTGATGGCGATGGCCCATTGGCCGGCGCGGTCGCCCCGCAGCTTGTGGAGCCTCGCGCCGGGGTTGTTCCGCAAGTCGTCCAAGGAGGTCGCAGCGTTCAGCACATTCAGCCGGCGCTTGGCCTGGGCCTGAATGTGTTGGAAAGGGCGCACCCGCCTATCGAGCCAAACGGTCTCCGTGTCTCTCTCTGCAAAAGACCGAATTGCCGTGGTCAATATGCAATACGGATTTCATATATGTCAAAGAGGTCGCGTGACTTGCATTGCGCCGAAGCCGGCAGCACAACCGGTTATCGTCAGTCGACCTGAAGAGTCTGCGCTCTTTCCACTTTCTCATTGGTCGTTGGCCACGCTACGGTCGCACGTGCGCTGAGGCGGCGCGGGGCTGCGCACGCCCAAAGGAGAAACTGCCGTGTGTGCGTTCTGTACGATGATGGCCGGCGGCACGCACTGGACTGAGGCCGGCACCGACGCCGGCCGCGCAGCCGAGCCCGAGACCGGGCGGGCGCGCTATCTCGGTCGCCTGAACCGGGTCGCCCTGATCAACCGCATCCTCGACCACTACGGCTGCGCGGCGTCGGACTGGGCCAACAACCAGTACGTCGTCAAGAGCCACGCGGGCCGCACCGCCATGGTGGCGCACCTGCCGCAGATCTGGGCTGCGGCCGAGGAGATCGCCGGCCGGCCCCTCGACCCGCTGGACCCGGCCCTGCTCGACACGCTGCGCCGCGCCTGAACCCTGACGGTCCAGGTACCGCTCACGAAGACGGGATGGAGCCCCACCCCGGACCGGCCCTTCGTCGCGCGGAGCTCGCACTGAGGCGGGCTTGCATGGCCCGTTGCAAGCTGCCATGTAGCTTTTGCTCAACCGAATCCTCTCCAGCCGGGAGCATGCGGGTATGGATACCCTCATTGGCCAGTCGGGCGGCGGCGCGACGCGGCCGAAGGACGCGACGACTCAGAGCTTCGCCGCCGATGTGATCGAGGCGTCGCAGCAGACGCCGGTGATCGTCGATTTCTGGGCGCCCTGGTGCGGCCCCTGCAAGCAGCTCGCGCCGATTCTGGAGAAGACGGTGAGAGACGCCGGCGGCAAGGTGGCGCTGGTCAAGATCAACATCGACGAGAACCCGGAGATCGCGCAGCAGCTCCGCATCCAGTCAATTCCGGCCGTGTTCGCCTTCGACAAGGGCCAGCCGGTGGACGGCTTCATGGGCGCCCAGCCGGAAAGCCAGATCAAGCGCTTCGTGGAGCGGCTGGTCGGGCCCATGGGCCCCTCGCCGCTGGAGCAGGCGCTGGAGCAGGCCAAGGACGCGCTGGATGCCGGCGACTTCGCTACCGCGTCGAACATCTACGGCCAGATCCTGCGCCAGGTGCCGGGTGAGGCGGCGGCGATCGCGGGGCTGGTGCGCTGCCTCGTCGGCGCCGGCGATCTCCAGGAGGCCCGCGAGCTGGTGGACGGGCTCGACGACGATGCGCTGAAGAACGCCGACGTGGAGAGCGCGGTAACGGCTCTCACGCTCGCTGAGCAGGCGGGCGAGGCCGACGGCGACACCGCCGAACTTCAGGCGCGGCTCGCCCAGGACCCCGGCGACCATCAGGCCCGCTTCGACCTCGCCATGGCCTATCACGGCGCGGGGCGCAACGAGCAGGCCATCGACGAGCTGATCGAGATCATCCGCCGGGAGCGGGAGTGGAACGAGCAGGCCGCGCGCCAGCAGCTGCTCAAGCTCTTCGAGGCCCTGGGCCATACCGACCCGCTCACGGTGGCAGGCCGGCGCAAGCTTTCGTCGATCCTGTTCTCCTGAGGCATGCCGTGACCGCCGGCACCGAACCGGGTGGCATCGACGAGCTGCCGCGCATCATCCCGATCTTCCCCCTGCCGGGGGTTCTGCTGCTGCCGCGCGGGCGGCTGCCCCTCAACATCTTCGAGCCCCGCTACCTGCAGATGACCCAGGACGCGATGGCCTCGCACCGGATGATCGGCATGATCCAGCCGGCCGACCCGAAGGCCAAGCTCGATGCGCCGGAGGTCTATCCGGTGGGCTGCATCGGCCGCATCACCTCGTTCTCCGAGACGCCGGACAACCGCTTCCTGATCACGCTCACCGGCGTCTGCCGCTTCGCCATCGTGCGCGAGCTGGAGCAGGACGGCCTGCTCTACCGGCGCGTCCGTCCCGACTACAGCCGCTTCGCCGGCGACCTGCCGGAGCCGGCACCAATCACCGTCGACCGCGGCAGCCTGCTCCCGGCGCTCCGGGCCTACTTCGACCGGCACGGGCTCACGGCGGATTGGGACGCGATCGACCGGGCCGACGACGAACCCTTGGTCACCTGCCTCGCCATGGCCTGCCCCTTCGAAGCGAGCGAGAAGCAGGCGCTGCTCGAGTGTTCGAGCGAGAGCCAGCGGGTGGCCATGATGCAGGCGCTCTTCGAGATGGCCGCCCACGGCGGGTCCGGGCCGAAGTCGCGGATGCAGTGAAGGAGGCCGCGCGGATGGGAGAGGAACGAGCCACGGTCGACCGCAAGCTGCTGGAGATCCTGGTCTGCCCGCTGACCAAGGAGCCGCTGCGCTACGACGCCGAGCAGCAGGAGCTGATCAGCGACAAGGCGAAGCTCGCGTTCCCGATCCGGGATGGCATCCCGATCATGCTGCCGGACGAGGCCCGGCCGCTGGAAGAAGGGGAGGCCCGATGAGCACGCCCTTCGAGGACCAGCCCTGGCCGGTCGAGCTCCGCTACAGGAGCGCGGAGAAGACGCTCGAGGTCGATTTCGACGACGACCTCCGGTGCAGCCTGCCGGCCGAGCTGCTGCGGGTGGAGAGCCCGTCGGCCGAGGTCAGGGGCCACGGCGAGGGCAAGACCATCGTGCCCGGCCGCCGCCACGTCGGCATCACCCTGATCGAGCCGGTCGGCAACTACGCCGTGCGCCTCCACTTCGACGACCTGCACACCACCGGCATCTACACGTGGTCCTACCTGCGGCACCTGGCAGAACACCGCGACGCAGTCTGGCGCACCTACCTCGATGCGCTGGAGGAACGCGGCCTGAGCCGGGATCCTTAGGGCCGGTCGGATCCGGTCAGGCTGCCTGGCGGGCTCCGGTTCGCAGGAACATGACGTCTTCCTGGTCTTCGGGGACGTAGAAGTAATCGCCCAGCCTCGGGTCGTGCCCGAGATCGCCGAGGAGCCTGCGCTGGCGCGGCGTGCACGCATCCATGACGCCGGCCATGGTGGGGAAGTCGTAGGGCTTCACGAACATCTGCGCGTAGTTGTAGAGCAGCGACTTGCGGCCTCTGCCGGAACGGTTCGGTGCCGGCCCGTGCCAGAGCGCATGGCTGAATAGGTAGCAGTCGCCCGCCTTTCCGCCCAGTTGGACGGCTCCCGGCGTATGGGGGTTGGGAGCCGCATCGGAGTCGAAGGGGATCTGCCGAAGATGGCTGCCGGGGAAGACGGTGAAATTGCCGCAGTCCGTGCCCTCGACATCGGTGAGCAGGTACATGGCCTTCATCGCCAGCGGCCTGCTGGTCTCGGTCACGCGAATATGCCGGAGCGCCTGCCCGCCGTCCGTGTGGATGAAGCCGGGGAACTCGGTCGTGGACGCGCGAACGATGGCCTGCGACATGCTGAGCACGATGTTGGGGCCCATGAGCTCGAGAACCGGATCGAAGACGTTGGGCCGGTCGATGAGGTCCCGGAAGGGCTGGGCGTAGCCCAGGAGATCGCGGCGATCCATGAAGGAGTCGAGGTCGTTCGCGGTCGCGTTGCGCTCCACCCAGCCGTAATGGCCAAAGGGCAAACCCGGCACCGGCTCCCAGCCCGCCTGGTGGCGCAGGGAGTCGATCAGTCCGCAGTAGAGCGGCACCTCCTGCGGATCCAGCGCGCCCTCCAGATGGATGTAGCCGTCGACCGCCCATTGGCGGCGCTGCTCATCGGTCAAGGTCGGCATGGCGGGGTCCTCGTCCGGTTCGGAGCACAAGCTGCGACGCGGGGATTATTCCACTCCTGACTCGGGCGGTATAGGTCGTCGTCAGGCGCGCGCCGACGGCCCGTAGGCGAGGTACATGGGATCGCCCTCTGCGAAGCGCGTGGGCCGGAGCGGGTGGATGTCGAAGGGCGATTGGGCGCCGAGCACGGCGGCGGCAACGCATTCGCCCACCGCCGGCGAGAGCTTGAGCCCGTGGCCGGAGAAGCCGGCGGCGAGATAGAGCCCGTCGACCCCAGGCGCCCAGCCCAGAATCGGGTGAAAGTCCGGCGTGATGTCGTAGGCGCCCGAGACCGTGCGCGCGACCCTGGCATCGACGAAATCCGGCAGCCGCTCGGCCAGCGCCTTGTCGAGCCGCGAGCGGTGGCGGGCCTCGTCCTCCGCCGGCGCAGCCGCGGCCGGATCGGTGACCTCCGGCATCTCGTCGGGATAGGCCACGGCCAGCAGGTAGGGCCCCATGTCGGGGCGCATCACGACGTTGGAGTTGCCGTCGGTGATGCAGGTGCGGATCGTGGGCCGGCCCGGCGGCTGTTCCAGGTAGGCCATGTCGAGCCGGCGGCGCTCGATCGGCGCATCGATGCCGAGCGGCCCGAGCAGATCGGTGATCCACGCACCGGTCGCGGCGATCACGACGGGCGCATCAATGCGGCCCCGGGGCGTGTCCACGCCCACGACCTTGCCGCCATTCGTCGCGATGCCCTCCACCCGGAGCCCGGAATGGAGCGTCGCGCCGGCCGCCTGGGCCGCGCCGAGCCAGCTCAGCACCATGCGGGTCACGTCGATGTAGCCGCCGTTGGGCTCCCAGGCGCCGCCGGCGAGATCGTCGGTGACCAGCGCGGGCTCCAGCGCCTTGATCTCGTCGGGGCTGGCGAAGCGCGTGTCGACGCCGAGCTGGCGGCCGAGCTCGACGTTGCGACGGCAGGCCTCCACCTGCGCCTCGACGACCAGCAGCATGTAGCCGAGCTTGACGTAGCCGGGGTCGCCGACGCCGACCTCCGCCTGCCAATTGTTGAGCACCTCGAAGCCCCGGATCGCCATCTCGACCATGAGCGCGTTGGAGTAATGCTGGCGGATCTGGCCGAAGGTGCGGCCCGACATGCCGCCGACTGGTGGGCGCTCGTCCACCACCGCGACCCTGCGGCCGGATTGCCGCGTGAGCTGAAAGGCGATGCTCGCCCCCATGATCCCCGCGCCGACCACCACGATATCGGCGGACGCCAGCCGCTCCCTGCCCTGCACCGTCATCTCCGCCCCGCCGTCCTGCCTCGCCGCGCCCGATTCCGGCGCGGGAGACTAGCATGGGCGATGACGTGGCGGTTAGGATCGCGGACCATTGGGACAGGGCAGGTTCGGGGGCCGCGACGGTTGATTGACGACCGACCAGAGACGAGCGGCGCCCCGGCTCTCGCTTAGGGGCTGACTGGTGCCTCGCGCCGCCGGCCGCGCGCCCGTGCTCTCCGTCCGCGACGTGCGCACGCGCTTTCGCACGCAGGGCGGCGGCATGGTGCACGCGGTCAACGGCATCAGCTTCGACCTGCACGAGGGCGAGCTGCTGGGCGTCGTGGGCGAGAGCGGCTCGGGCAAGAGCGTCACCATGCTCTCGCTGCTCAAGCTCCTGCCCATGCCACCCGCCGAGATCGCCTCGGGCCAGGCCCTTCTTGACGGCGAGGACCTGCTCGCGCTCGACCCGGCGCGCTTGAGGCACGTGCGCGGCGCCAGGGTCGGCTTCATCTTTCAGGACCCGATGGCCTCGCTCAACCCGGTGCTCAGCGTGGGCTACCAACTCACGGAACCGCTCAGGACGCATCTGGGCTTGAGCCGGCGCGCGGCGCGGCGGCGTGCCGCGGCGCTGCTGGAGGGGGTGGGGATTCCCGCAGCGGAAAGCAGGCTCGGCGACTTCCCGCACCAGTTCTCGGGCGGGATGCGCCAGCGCGTGATGATCGCGATGGCGCTCGCCTGCGACCCCAAGGTGCTGATCGCCGACGAGCCCACGACAGCGCTCGACGCCACCATTCAGGCGCAGATCCTGGACTTGCTGCAGCGGCTCCGGCGCGAGCGCGGCATGGCGATCGTCTGGATCACTCATGATCTTGGCGTGGTGGCCGGCCTCGCGGACCGCGTGATGGTGATGTACGGCGGCCAGGCGGTCGAGCGCGCGGACGTGCGCTCGCTCTACGCGAGGCCCCAGCACCCCTACACGCGGAGCCTGTTGCGCGCGCTGCCGAAGCTCGAGGGCGGTGGCAGCGGCGAACGCCTCGCCAGCATTCCCGGTCAGCCGCCGATGCTGACCCACGCGCCCGAGGCCTGCGCCTTTGCGCCCCGCTGCGCCCACGCCTTCGCGCGCTGCCGGGCGGAGAACCCGGCGCTCGCCCCGGTGGCGGAGGGCCACGAGGTCGCCTGCTGGTACGACACCTACGCGGGAGTGCCCCGTGCCGCTTGAGCCAGAGCCCCTCGTCGCAGTCGAGAACCTGACCAAGCACTTCCCGATCCTGCGGGGAGTCCTGCGACGCCAGGTGGGCGCCGTGCGGGCGGTGGACGGGCTCGACTTCGCGATCCATCCGCGCGAGACCCTGGGCCTCGTCGGCGAGAGCGGCTGCGGCAAGTCGACGGTCGGCCGCATGATCCTGCGCCTCTACGCGCCGACGGCGGGGCGGGTGCGGTTTCGCGGCGAGGACATCACGGCGCTCCAGGGCGAGGCGCTGCGAAAGCTGCGCCCGCACATGCAGATGATCTTCCAGGACCCGCAGGACAGCCTGAACCCGCGCATGACCGTGGGCAGCATCGTCGGCGAGCCGCTGCGCGAGCACGGGGTGGCGGCCGGCGCTGCGCTCAGGGAACGCGTCGAGGCGCTGCTGGACGCGGTGGGCCTCGACCCGGCCTTCGCCAACCGCTACCCGCACGAGTTCTCCGGCGGGCAGCGCCAGCGCATCGGCGTGGCGCGCGCGCTCGCGCTCAACCCCGAGTTCGTCGTCTGCGACGAGCCGATCGCGGCGCTGGATGTCTCGATCCAGGCGCAGGTGGTGAACCTGCTGAAGGAGCTGCAGGAGCGCCTCGGCCTCACCTACCTCTTCATCTCCCACGACCTGCGCATGGTGCGCCACGTCGCCGACCGGGTGGCGGTAATGTATCTCGGCAAGATCGTGGAGCTCGCGACCAGCGATGCGCTCTACGAGGAGCCGCTGCACCCCTACACGCGCGCCCTGCTCTCGGCCGTGCCCACGCACGATCCCGAGCGCGAGGCCACGCGCAAGCGCATCATCCTGGAGGGCGACGTGCCGAGCCCGGCCGCGCCGCCGCCGGGCTGCCGCTTCAGCACCCGCTGCCCGGTGGCTGTGGCAGAGTGCTCGGAGAGGGCGCCGGAGTGGCGCACGCTCCGCCCCGGCCACCAGGTCGCTTGTCACCTGGCGGAATGATGACAGATGATGCGGGGTGTGCTGACAGACGCACACCCCATCCCTCCCGATAGGAGGACCGCGACATGTTCGGAAAATACGTAATCGGTCTGGCCATCGCGGCGCTCGCGGTGGCAATGCTCTCGACCTCGGCCCAGGCCGAGCGCGGCCGCGACGGCCAACTGAAGATCCTCTATTGGCAGGCGGTCTCGACCGTCAATCCCTACCTCTCCGGCGGCACCAAGGACATCGAGGCGGCGTCGCTGGTGCTGGAGCCTCTGGCCCGCTACGACGAGACGGGAACCATGTTCCCCGCGCTCGCCGCCGACATTCCCACCGTGGAGAACGGCGGCGTGGCGGCCGACCTCATGTCAATCACATGGCCGCTCAGGCAGGACATCGTGTGGTCCGACGGCACGCCCTTCACTGCCGCCGACGTGGTGTTCTCCGCCGAGTACTGCCTGAACGAGGAGATGGGCTGCAATCCCCTCTCCAGCTTCACCGACGTCACCGGGGTGGAGGCGCTGGACGACCACACCGTGCGCATCAACTTCGGCGTGGCCAAGCCCTTCCCCTACGGGCCCTTCGTGGGCTCCAACGCGCCGATCATTCAGAAGGCGCAGTTCGCGAACTGCACCGGCGCCATGGCGCAGACCTGCACGGAGCAGAATTTTGGGCCCATCGGCACCGGCCCCTTCAAGGTGGACGAGTTCCGCGCCAACGACGTGATCATCTTCTCGGCCAACGAGAACTACCGCGAGCCGGACAAGCCGGCCTTCGCCACCGTCACCTTCAAGGGCGGCGGCGATGCCACCTCGGCCGCCCGCGCCGTGCTTGCCACCGGCGAGTTCGATTACGCCTGGAACCTGCAGATCGAGCCCGAGGTGCTGGAGCAGATGGTGGCAATCGGCATGGGAAGCGTGGTCGCCGGCTTCGGCACCATGGTGGAGCGCCTGGTGGTCAACCAGACCAACAACTCTCCCGACCTCGGGAAGGACCAGCGCTCGCTCCACCTCGACGGCGCCAACCCGCATCCCTTCCTCTCCGACCCGGCAGTACGCCGCGCGCTCTCGCTGGCGATCGACCGGCAGATTCTGGTCGATTTCGGCTACGGCGCGGCGGGCCAGGTCACCTGCAACGTGCTGCCGGCACCGCCGGCCTACACATCCACCGCCAACGACGCCTGCATGAGCCAGGATATCGAGGAGGCGAAGCGCATCCTCGACGAGGCCGGCTGGCTGCCGGGCGAGGACGGCGTGCGCGAGAAGGACGGCGCGCGCCTCTCGATCCTCTACCAGACCTCCACCAACTCGGTACGCCAGGGCACGCAAGCGCTGGTCAAGCAGATGTGGGGGCAGATCGGGGTCGAGACGGAGCTGCGCAACATCGACGCGGCGGTGTACTTCGGCGGCGACCCTTCGAGCCCTGACACCTACATGCGCACCTTCGGTGCTAACAGACTGACATAGCGTTGCTTTTTTCCTCCTGTTTTGGCCGGGGTCGGCGGATTCGATCCGCGTTTTGCCCCCGGCTGCAACACGGAATGCAGGAGGGAATTCGATGGCAACGCTTCGCCTCAGCCAACGCCGCGTCGACACGCTCAAGCCCCGCAAGTCCGCCTACGACGTTCGCGACCGTGAGCTCAAGGGCTTCGGCGTAAGGGTCCTGCCTTCGGGCGCCAAGCGTTACTTCATACACAGTCAGCACCAGGGCCGACGAGTGTGGAAGATCGTCGGTGGCTCGGGCTCCTTCGGCGTGGACGAAGCCCGCGCCCGGGCCAGAGACTTGATGGCCTCGATTCACAAGGGCGACGATGTCGGGGTCGCAGCTACAACGGACACCACCTTCGAGACGGTCGCCGATGAGGTGTTCCGGCGCTACGCCCGGAACTGGAAGCCGTCCACGCTCAGGGTCAACCTCGGCTACTACCGCAACCACATTCTGCCCTGGTTCAAGGGACGCCGGATCGCCGACATCACTGCCCAAGACGTGCGGCGCTGGTTCGCAGCTCTTCACAACACCCCGGTAGCGGCGGACCGCTCGGCCCCCGTCCTCTCGGTCATCATGCGCCAGGCAGAGGTCTACGGCTACCGGCCGGAGGGCACCAATCCGTGCGCGGGCATCAGGAGGTACCGCCGCCAGGGGCGCGAGCGCTTCCTGTCGACGGCGGAACTCCGCCGGCTGGGCGAGGTGCTGGCGCGCCATGAGGCCGCCCATCCGCAGGCTGTGGCGATCATCCGGCTGCTGCTGCTCACCGGATGCCGCAAGGGCGAGATCATCTCCCTCGAATGGCGCCACTACCGTGAGGGCAAGCTCTTTCTGCCGGATAGCAAGGTCGGGCCGCGCACGGTCTGGCTCTCGTCCGCCGCGCGCGGCATCCTCGACGCCTTGCCGCGCAGGGCGACCTGGATATTCCCTTCGCCGAGAACGAACGACTATCTGACCGCAGAGGCTCTCGGCATGGTCTGGTATCGCGTCAGGGCGGAAGCCGACCTGCGCGATGTCCGCCTTCACGACCTCCGGCATTCGTACGCCAGCATGGCGCTCGCGCAGGGCGAGACGGTGCTGACCATCGGCCGGCTCCTCGGACACCGCAACCCGGCGACGACACTGAAGTACACGCACATGTCCGACGCCATGGTGCGCGAGGCGATCGAGGTCGTCGGCGCTGCACTGGAGGGCTAAGCGATGGCCGTGAGGAGGAGGCGTCTCACCGACGCCAATGTCGCGAAGCTGGCGCCGGAGGCCCGTGAGTACACCGTCCGGGACACGCGCCAGGCGAGGCTCGGCGTGCGGGCGCGGCCGTCCGGTCACCGCAGCTACGTCTATTTTCAGGAAAGCGAAGACGGCGCGCGCAGGATCACGCTCGGCTCTGCGCTGCTCATGGGCGTCGAGGAAGCCCGCCGCGAGTGTCTCGCCGTCGAGACCGAAGCACGGTGCGGGAAGGCGGAGAGCGGCGCTGTTCCCACGTTCGAGGATTTCGTGGGCGGTCCGGCGTGGGCGTGTTTCGAACGATACAAGCCGCGACCGCGAAGGGCCGTTATTCTGATTCTCGACACGCACTTGCTTCCGGCCTTCGGCTCGCTTCCGCTGGATCGGATCGCCCGCGCCGGCGTGACCCGCTGGTTCGACGAATACAGCCGCACGGCGCCCGCCGCCGCCAATCACGCGTTGAACGTGTTTTCCCGCGTGATGAACCACGCGGTCGACTGCGGTCATGTCCGTGCGAATCCCGCACGGGGCGTGAAGCGAAACCACCGCCCCAGGCTCACCCGCTTTCTGTCCCGCGAAGAAGTCAATCGCCTTCACCGCGCGCTGGACCGCTGCGCCGGGGGGAGACCGTCTCGCGCGCTGCAGGCAGACATCATCCGCCTCCTGCTTCTGACCGGCTGCCGGAAGAGCGAGATCATGACCCTGCGCTGGCAGGACGTGGAGGGCGACACCATCAACCTCGTCGACGCCAAGACCGGGCCGAGGCGGGTCCTGCTGAACGCGTCGGCCCGGGCGATCATCGAGAGGCAGCCGCGTTCGGGGAGCACCTACGTGTTTCCCTCGCCGTTGCATCCGGAGCGCCCGCTTTCGCATGATCTGACGCTCTGGCGTTCGCTACGCAGGGAAGCGGGAATCGAGGACGTGCGCATTCATGACCTCCGTCACACGTTCGCGAGCCACGCCGTTCTGCGAGGTGTCCCGCTGCCCGTGGTCTCCCGCTTGCTGGGTCACAAGCGTCCGAGCATGACGCTGCGCTATGCTCACGTCGGCGACCGGGAGACCGAAGCAGCGGCGGAGCGCATCGGTGTCGCAATTGCGCGGACGTTGGACGCTCGAGAGCAAAGCTCGCGGTGCTGACGCGAGGCGCTCGCGCGCCGGCATCGCCATGGCGCAGGGCGAGACGGCGCCCACCACCGGCAGGTTTACGGGGCATTGCGGTCCGGAGACGACGCTGACATGCATGCATCTGTGCGACGCCATGATTGTCGGTTCCCATCGAGAGGCCGTCACCACATCGCCCGGATCTCGAATCCGCCCCTGTGCTCGGGGGCTTCGGTGTCGCTCTCCCGGCGCACCGCCTGGAGGCCGAAGGAGAGATCCGGTGCGCCGGCCGCCGGCGACCACCGCCAGCCGAGCGTATAGTCGCGCGCGTCCGAGGCAAGGCCGATCCCGACATGGGGGCTCGCGGTGAAGTGCCCGCCGAAGGCGGAAAAGCCGTACGCGGCCTCCGCCGTCCAGCGGCCCGCCGCCTCGCTGCCTGAGCGTTCGTCGAGCGGGTCTGGCGTGAACAGCGCGTCGAGCCCACCCTGTGCCGAACCGCCCCAGTCGTGGCCGAGCGTCAGCGACAACCCGCGCTCGGTGCCCGGGTCGGGGTCGAAGCCGAGCGCGGCCGAGAACCCCCGGTCCTCAAGGTTGTCGTTCCCGTGCGCGAGCAAGGTGCGCCCCGAGAGGTCGAGGCTGAGGCCGAGCCCGTGGTCGTCCCAGGCGAGCCCGCCGCCGAGCTCGATGCCGAAGCCGGTCTCGGCGTCGCCGCCGTCGTGGCGCGCGCCGATCTCAAGCGTTGGTGTCAGATGTCCGTCATCGGCCAGCGCGATTCGGTAGCTGCCCTCCAGACCGAGCCGAAGCCGGGTCACATGAGCTTTCGACGACGCCAGGCCGGACGCCTCATCCGAAGCGGTCCGTGCCCACATGGCGTCCGAGATCAGCGCCAGGGCGGGGCCGGAGCTCTTGTCGGGCGGAGCAAGGACGTCGCCACGCAGCCCCAGTGCCGCCATGGTCCAGGAGATGTCGGTCTCGAGCGCTTCGCCTGTCGGGGTCTCCATGGCGACCTCGCCTGAACCACGGCCGACGGCGCCCCATAGACGCGTCCTGGACGTGCGCAATGCCGCATAAGGGACCGCCGCCGTCAGCGACGCCTCGACCTGTCCGCTCCCCTCCTCGTTCTCGTCGGCATACGTCCCCTTGCCGATGCTCTGCATCAGTGCCACGCCGGCCAGCCAACGGTCTCGGGAGTAATCCGCGCCGAGCATTCCCGTCGTCACGTCACCCTCCAGAGACAGTGTCCCCTCCGTGCCCGTGAAACCGCCCTGCGCGGCTCGACCCCAAAAGGCAAGACTGCCGCCCTCGGTATCTTCGCCGGTCAAGGTGAAGCTGCTGCCGAGCAGCAGCTCCCGTGCCGTCATGGATTGCGACGAGGGATTGAACGTACGCTCAGGCGCCGCGGGATCGGCCGGTCCGAGCAATTGCGCCAGCGAGTGCCCGGCGAACGTACCCTGCACCCCCGCGTCTCGTGGCGCAGCCATGCGATCCGAAATGCCATCGATGGCTTGCTGCGCCGCCGTGCGGCCGAAGCGGACCAGCCAGGCGGACGGCATCGGGCCGTCATTCACGATGGTGATGGTGGCCGTGACCTCGCCGAGCCGACTTTTCACAGGTTCGGGGAGGGAAGGGTCGGGGCCGATGTCCACGTAGAAGTCCTCCCGCCCCTCGTCGTGCGAGTCGCGTATCGTATCGATGCGGATGACGCACCCCTTGCGTCCGGCCTCGACGGCAATGCAGTCGATGGGCGTGCTCCAGTGGGCGTGGTAGTCATGCGGTCCGGCCTTGCCCGGCGGGGAATTGCCCTCCCTGTCCGGCTCGGCGTGACGCGTCGAGTAGACCAGCCTCACCCCTTCATCGGGATCGAAGCCTTCCGGCCACGGGTCGATGACGGCCCGTATTTCGGCGACCTGCCCTTCGCGGACTTCGGTGTCCTGCGTCGAAAGAAGCTGTTGGGTCGGAACAGGTGGTGGGGCATCTTCTCGCAACTGAACCCGAACCAGCGCATGGTGCATCTGGTAGATGGTACTCCCCAACGCAAACACTCGGCTGGGCGTCGTCGAAGTATCCGTCAGCGTTGCACTCTCAATCGATATGCGGATGTCTTCTCCGATCAGCGACTCATGGATGGCATCGAAGTTCTGGAACCCGAAATTCTTGGGAAGATAGACTCGTGTTCCCCCGGCCGTTGCCGAGAACGCAGGAGAGATTAGGGCTTTATACAAGTCCCCACTTCCAATCTCGGCTTTGAAATTCACTTCCAAGGTATGATTCGTGGGCACTGGATTGGACAAGGAAAGCTCGCAACCTTGGCCGGTAGACGCAAAGATGTAGGTATTGTTATGACTCCGTGTACCTATCACATACTCGTCGGGACAAGTGATTTCACTCGTCCACTTTTCATTATCCACTATCTTGACCGTCGCGGTTTGCGGGAGTCTCCTACCTGCCGCTTCTACCAGGCCATGTTCGGGGGTTGGAGAGATGGCATCGATTGTGATCGTGAACGTCTCGTCGTTTTCAGCAATGGTATCGTCTTCAATTCGGATGTCGTAAGTGACCCTGGTGACTCCCTCCGGTATGAGCACTTCCGCCAGATAAGGATCGTTGGCACCATCGACCAACCTGTCAGGGTCCACAAACCAGTCCTGTCCCGTACCCCGAGACGCGGTCACTTCCGCATGAACGATCCTGACCGTCGTATCCTCAAGCAGAGGGCGACTCAGTACCAGCACAGGTTGAGCTGGGGCATTGTTCTCATAGACCCAGTATTCGTCCAGTGACCACCCTATATCCAGCGGACGGGCGTTGTCTATATCGACGATAACGAAGTTGTATGTAACATCTCCGTATCTGTACCTCGCTCCATAGCTCAAATGGTTCTGTGGAGGCCCGAGACGCTTCAAATAGGGAATGGGGGTGACGCACAGTGGAAACAGTATCTCAGTCCCCTGACCGCCATGCACCTCCCTTGGATTCTCCGCAGATTCCGGCTTCTTGCTGTCGAACAAGGGGTTGGGGACCATATGACTGGTCCTGACCCCCGTGACGCGCATGACTGCCTTTTGGGCACCCTTGCCTTCGAATCTCAAGATCGTACCGATAGCTCTTCCACGACAGGATGCATTGACTCTCTCGAGCGATACACTGTCAGGATTGTCCGGAGCAAGGCTGTAAGAGTAGTGCGCCTCTTCCGCAGTAAAATGCAACTCATGGACTTCGTCCGCGGCAAGGGGTCTGGACAGTTGGACCGTAAAGTCACCTGTTCCTCCATCTTCCCGAATACGTACTGGATAATCCCCGGTCACCGACGTGATGCTGTACTTGACGGGTTCGAGATCACTCCCTTCGATTGTCACGGTGGCCGTCACTGTATCAATCCGTTCCCGAATTGCAGCGGGAACGGAAGAGTCGGTGGTCACATCTATATAAAACTTCTCCCGTTCTTCATTGTCGTCGGAATCGGTCTTGGCGGAAACAATGAGGCCGCACCCACTCTCGACACAAGTCACCAGCTCATTGGTGTAGTGATGGAAATCTCCAGGGCTTGCATATCCCTCATGCGGTTGGCCGTCTTCATCCAATTCCTGGTATCTGGTGGAGTAACGCAGCTTGATGCTCTCGGTATCGGTGGGCCATGGCTCTATCGTGGTGTCCAATTCGATGAATGCCCCTTCTCTCGTGACAACATCCGCCACCTTCAATATGGACTCCCCACCGAGATACTTGGTCCTGGACCAGTGCCCATTGATAGAGCTCGCATACACATTAAGCTCTTGCCCGTAGACTCTTGACTTCGGATCGGTGGAAGTGTCGTACAGAGTCGCCCCGCCGAGACCGATGGGGATATACCGACTGAAATCAGAGGCAATGTACGGAATGGTAAAGCTGAAGGCCTTGGTCGTCTCGCCAGCCGCGAATGTAACGATCTGGGACAGCTTTTTACCCCCTGCGCCTCTTGGCTTGGTTGCCCTGAGGGTCAGCTCTCGATTGCTGGCGATCGGTTCGTTCCAGGTAATGGTACACTCCAGAGTTGCCTCCTGCTCTCCGTCTGGAATCAAGCGGGCGGGGCAAGTGAAAGTACGTCCCTTGTCCACAGCTTGATGGTCGAGAATGTGGACTGTGGTTCTCTGTGCGAAGGTCCGGCTGGCTTTTGCCAGTATTCCAGTATCGGGAGTGATACTTTCAATCTCCACCGAGAAGGCTTCAGGGTCCTCTGCGATGTTGTCGTTTTTGACGATGATGACATCGTAAGTAGCTCTCGTCCTCCCTGCAGGGACAACGATTCTGCCAAGGTATCGATCGTTGTTGACTGGTGTGCCTACTCGCCAATCGAGACCCTCGGTAGAACCTATGGAAGCGTGTCGGAGGTGCACGATAATGTCATTCTGCAGAGATCGACTCAGCTTGATCACAGATTGGGCCGGTCCATTGTGTTCAGGTACATTGACGTGCTCGTTGATCCACCCAATGTCAACCATGTCCGTGTTGTCGATATCGACGATCAAGAAGTTCTGTTTGACAACACCTTGGAAGTCACTGGCCGTGTACCATACAGGCTGCGTTCCCGGGATGTAGATCCCCGTGACGCTTGAAGGGTAGACGATGCCACTTGCACTGGCATGCACAGGCACCGTCCTGGGATTCGTCGTGGACTCCTCCTGCGTCGAGTCGAAATCAGGATTGGGAACATAGACCTTGTATGCAGTATGAACGCCGGTCACTCGTAGTATGGCGCTCTGTGCTCCTGCACCCTTGAAGCGTACAATCTTTCCCAAACCCGAACGAGGTGGATAATCCACTCCTGCCTCTTCCCTGGTCAACAAGGAAGCCCCCGAAGGACTGTCCGGCGACAAGCTGAACGTGTACTGAGGTTTCTCCGCATACAAAACCATGTCATACACTTCGTTCGCGTCGAGGGGTTCAGACAGGCTGATTGTGAAATCCCCGGTATCACCGTCCTCATCGAGACTCAAAGGCGATGCCCCTTCGTGGGTCACACTCCAAGTAGGCTCGGGCTGCGCGTCCTCGATCGTGAACGTCACGCGGGGCTTCTCCACCACAAATCCGGGAGGGAGTCTCGTCGTATCGAGATCGAAATGTACGACCACTTCAGGGTCGCGGTTACCACTATCCCCCTTGAACGTCTGCAAGCCACACTGACGGTTGAAGTGAGCACCAGGACGCGCATGGATGGTTCCACCCGCCAATTCTTGCGGAGGATCTCCCACTCGGACACCTCCTCCAGTACGGTTAAAGTAAAATACGGCGCCCGGAGACCCTTCGGTCGATGCGGTAAAATGAAAGTCGACCCCTTCATTCACGTAGAGTGCACGACTGGCGTTGACGCAGACAAGAAAAACCTGCTCTTCCGATACGGTTGGATGATCGGAAAAGACAGCACCTACAACGCTATATCCGTTGATCCTTATGATTCCCGGATTCTGGGAGAGCAGCTCCTTTTCATCGTCGACAATAGTAATGCTGTCTTCGGCGGTATGAACAGGATGCGCGTCGTCTCCGCTGCCTACAAGCGTATATCCTGTACCGTTTCTTATCCTGGCACGAACAGGCGTCACGTTTGCATTCACAATTGCATCATTACGCAGCTTCAGCTTCAGAGTCTGTCTGGTCACACGGCTGTTGAAGCCCGTCCTGGGGATATCGACCACATATCGATAGGTCTCCTGGTACTCGCTGCCAACGAACGGAAGTCTTGTGTCGCTTCGGACCTTCTCACCGTCCTTGTCGATGCCTCCATCGATCTCCACGTTGACCGACAGGGCCTTGTTCGCACCCTCCACGAAGCAAGGTTTCGTGTCGTCGGAGTAGTGTCCCGTGCCCCAGTATTGGCGACAGAATGCGGGATCGGTCACTTTGGACCAGGCGGAGACATCGATGTTCAGGGTGCCGCCTTCGTCTACCGTCTCGTCACGAATATGGAGAGTGACGAATGGAGTCGACGCATCGTCCACTTCGTTGACAGTCACTGCGGACCTGGCTCCCGATTTTACGAAATAGGGTGGCTTTCCGCGATCGGCTCCCAGGACATAGACCCATACCTTGTCGGAAGCGGGAGGTTTGTCGGATTTGACTGTCGGTATCTCGATGGTGGCCGGGCGTGGCGGTCCTGCCGACAGCACGACTTCCCTCAACAGATCGCCCTGAATATAGACGCGACTCTCATCGTGGAGGTAAACCCTGACGGGAGTGTCTTCTTGCAGCTTTCCTTCCGCGGAGACTTCAACCGTAAAAGTCTCCCCCTCGTTCACCGTGTTGTCATCGTCCTTGATCATCCCGTGAATGATCGGAACCTCCGCAAAATCATTATCGAAAATAATCACGTCGGTCGAACACACAATCTCACCATCAGGGACTTCATAGACCGGGACGGTCTCGTCAGACGCTGTCTTTGTACCGATCTGTGGGGTATTCGCCGTGATCCTGAACAATTCATTCGGTTCATCGAGCTTGTCGTCCACGATTTGTATCTTGAAATCTCCGGTTTTGGAGCCTGCCTTGAAAGTATGCGTCCCTTTGGTTACCTTGTAATCGACACCCCGAGTCGCAAGGTAATCGGTGAAAGCGGCTGTCACGGTAATATCTTTCCTGAGCACACGAGAAAGGTCGAGTGGAATCGATACGATACCGTCGCTTTCCCTTTTCAGGTATGTTTTGGAAGAAAAACAGGCTGTATACTCGTCATCCGCCACAGTGACCGTCGTACTGGTTCCACCCGCTTGTGTGTCATTGTCTATGGAAGATATGACAACAGTGAAATCCTCACCTTCAGGCCAATCGCCGTTTTCATATAGCGTGTCCTGGAAGGTCCGAATCGAGTGCGTCACGCAGGTTTTGGAAGAGGTACCGGGCAGCGTGATGTCCAGGTCTTCAAAGCCTTGAAAATCTCCCGTAAAGGAGTCCGGTACTGGAGGGTTTCGAGTCGAGTCCCCTGGTGTGAATGTGCCAGCGGTCGCAGTATTGCCCACAGTCGCTATCTGTATCCTGATGCTCTGCGAATGGGTAGAACATATCCGAACGTCGGCCCGATCCCCTTCCCATACGACATACTCATCCCTCTCGAAGGTGATCTTGCTATTGATGTCGGCAGGAATGAGCTCCTTGACTTCCACGTTGAATGAACGATCCGTGCCATGCGGATCGGCCCCTCCACCAACATTCGTTCCCAATGCGGACCGATCGAAACCATTGGTCCCCGTCCCGTCCGGCCCAAGAGCGACCATCCAGGTCTCGGAAATCTCATTGGTGGAATCGACATCCGCCGTCAGGGTCAGACTGGCCGTCCGTGCCCCTGTCCCGGAGAAGCCGACCCATGGGGTGGCTGTGTTGCCCCCACTCAAGGACACTCCGGCTCCCTGGGCTTGCAGACTCCAATCGGCTGTGGTCACGCCGGTGCCACTGATGGCCAGTGGAACGCCGATGATCTCCCCTTCAACCAGAGCACGGCCAAGTGTCACGGAAAACTCGGCCGTTCCACCTTCGCGGATGAAACCACTGCCGACACGCGCGAGAGAGACGACAGTGGGATCATCGTCCCTGATGCCAAGGTCCACAGTGTCCGAGAGTCCCACCTGGTAGGCCGTGCCGGGCTGCAACTGCACCCTGGTCGTTCTGTCCGGCTCATCGGCGGAGTCGTCACTCACCGGGATGCTGATGTCTCTGGTGGCCTGTCCGGCGGCGAGAACACCCGTATGGGTCTTGCTGTCGCCCGCACGGGTCACTGTGTACGTAAACGTGACGTCACCGGCATACGTCTTCGAGGATGTGACCGTGACGATGCGCGTCGGGTCGCTCTCCGGCGCACCGGGTGGAGAGGCGCTCGACTCGCCGATCGTCAGAGAGGGGACGGACGCAGGAGTCGCAGGTGGCGCGCCCACTTTGAAAATCGGTGAAATCCCATAGAAGGCGTATGCCGTGGTTTTCCTCTCATTGGAAACATACACAGGGCTGGTTCTGCCCTGCCCGTAGACGACGAACGACGCAGACGTTCCCAGGTAAAATCTTCCACTCCTTCGTCCTCCCGCCGTCGATCCCGTCCATACCCTTCGACTCGACAAGGTCTCGCCATCTCTGTCGCGGACTTCATAGCTGTCCCAGTCGCCATCCCAGAAGTCGGGATAGCTGTCTGCGACCTTGGCACCTGCCACCCAATACACGGGCACGCCTGCGCCCGTCATTCCAGCATAGTCGATGGCGTGCGCGCCGGACGTCGAGACGATCGCCCTGTAGTGGGCGCTGTAGTCCTTGATCAAAGACGATTGTCCAGCCTCCCCTCTCACGAAGGTGTCGTAGCTCGCCGCCGTCTTGCCCGCGGCGCTCCTTGTCCCTTTCGTGACGAAGAGCAGGCGGAACTTCTGGCCGGACTGGACCGCTGACGGCTTCAGTGCCCAATCATGAGGCACGTTGACGGTCGGAATCGCCGACGGTGATGTCGAGACGACCTTCTCGACCTTGAACACCGGGGAGACGCCATACAGGTATCGCAGGTCGGTCTTGTCGTTCACCGAGACCGCATCGATCGGATTGCCCAGCCGCCCGTCGAGATCGCCTATGACGACCTGAGGGCCACTGTTGCCTGCGTGGTGGGTGGTAGCTTTTCTGCCGTTTCCTCCCGCGGTTCCAGTCCACGGTCTCTTGTCCGTCGTCACCGATACGAGTCGCCCGCCGGCGTCTCGCGCAGCCTCGCTGTCCCAGCTCCGATCCCAGAAATCAGTGTAGCTGTCCGCGACCTTGGCTCCGCCGACCCAATACGTCTTGATGCCTGATCCAGCGCCCGTCATTCCGAGATGAGCGATGGCATCCACGCCGGACGTCGAGATGAGCGCCTTGAATTTCGATACATGATCTCGAACAAGCGACGAAGAGCTGCCGGCATTCTGCTGCACTTTTCCGTCGTAGTCCGTGACACAGGCACTCACTGCATTTGTGGTCGTTGTCGTCAGGAAAACCAGTCTGAACTTCTCTCCGGCTTTGACGGCCGGCGGCTTTGCCTGCCACTCGACAGGTACCGTAATCTCGACGTTGGAGGCCGGTGCTGCACACGCGGATTGTCCTTCTCCCACTCCAACCCCTCCCGTACCCGTCTCATACCGTACGGGGGGAGTACCGGTCTCTGGAACCTCCTGTGGCGTCGAGTCCCCTGGCGGCTCGGGTTGCGTGTCAGGCTGCGGCTCGGGTTGCGCCGCCACACACTCCTCGTACGCCTCCTGCGCTTCTCGCCATGCGAAGTATGCCGACGGCTTCGCCCACCGGCTGTCGGGCCACTGCTTCGCCTTCGCGTGAATCTCGGAAACCGGCATCGGCGATTCCGAGGTGCCGTACCCCAGACTCGCCAGCACCTTGTTCCACTTCGCGGCATGTGCGGGATTGTGTGCCCACTGGGGCTCGTCCCGCCAGGTCTTTATCTCCGCGATCAACGAAGGCAGATCCTGCCCTGCCGTCGGGGCTGCGCATTGGGCTGCCGCTTCCTCGTGCCACAAGCTCGCGGCCACGACAAATACAAATACATGCCACATCAGGACCACATGGCCCCACCGCATCACTTTGCGCCACATGCCCGCTTCTCCCGTGCGCTGTGAAGGCCGATGGCGGGCTGGCTCTCGGATCGGGTTTCCTGGAAGTCCGCACTCGGCGCGTCCGATACCGCGATGTTCACCGGCACCGGCGACGGCGTCGCCGGACTGGCATTCATGGTGAACTTGACGTTCCCCCCCCTCCGTCACCGCGGCGCCGCCCGAGATGGTCACCACCGGCGTCCCGGCGCTGTCGTCGTTCGATATCGTGTAGGTGGCCGAGCCGCCCGTGCTCGAAATCACCACGTCCGCCGGGGTCGCGCGGCCCCCGTGGCCCGCTCAGGTCACGGTCACCGTCTCGGCGGGCTCCACCGTGGTGTCGCCCTTCACCCCGATCCAGTACCGCTTGTTGCTCTGGAAATCGTCGTTGACGTTGGTCCGGCCCTCGGGGCACGTCCCGTCCGAGGGGGGCTGGCCCGTCACCACCGTGGCGCCCTAGCTCTCGGCGTCGTGGATGGCGCAGTCGAGTGTAAGCCCCGCAGTCGTGTTCGCCGTGCTCAGACGCGCCTGCGCCGTGCCGCCCAGGCAGACCCGGAAGTGAAACGACGCCGTGCGCGCCGGCGTCACGTTGAAGAACAGCTCCCGGTACGTGATCCCCGAGTTGCCCTCCGCCGCCGCCGGGGAACCCCAGCGGCACCGCCAGGCTCTCGCCCGAGCGCAGACCCCGGTTCAGGGTCAGGACGATGGAGGGTCGGTGCTGCTGCCCTCCGTCGCCGTCGTGTCCGGCATCGTCAGCGTCAGCGGAAGGTGCCGCACCGTCGGACGGCCGGGAGAGCCGGCGGCGCAACCAGCCCGAACCGGCGGAGTGGGAAGACTCAGGCGGGGATGCCGGGAACCCAAGCCGGCGCCGCAAGGCACCGGACAGACTCATGGCTCGGCGGCTCGGCGGCTCGGCGGCTCGGCGGCTCGGCGGCTCGGCGGCTCGGCGGCTCGGCGGCTCGGCGGCTCGGCGGCTCGGCGGCTCGGCGGCTCGGCGGCTCGGCGGCTCGGCGGCTCGGCGGCTCGGCGGCTCGGCGGCTCGGCGGCTCGGCGGCTCGGCGGCTCGGCGGCTCGGCGGCTCGGCGGCTCGGCGGCTCGGCGGCTCGGCGGCTCGGCGGCTCGGCGGCTCGGCGGCTCGGCGGCTCGGCGGCTCGGCGGCTCGGCGGCTCGGCGGCTCGGCGGCTCGGCGGCTCGGCGGCTCGGCGGCTCGGCGGCTCGGCGGCTCGGCGGCTCGGCGGCTCGGCGGCTCGGCGGCTCGGCGGCTCGGCGGCTCGGCGGCTCGGCGGCTCGGCGGCTCGGCGGCTCATTGTAACAACGCTTCCCGGCGCCGTTGTCAAGGGGTGGTGCGGACGCCGGAGACGTTCTCCGCCGAGCATGCCGGAAACGCGCACTATCACCGACGCGATCCCGCGCGCCCTCTCACCACGCTCACTCGATACCGTCGTCATGGCGACACCCGGAAGTTCTCCCTCCTGGCGATGCGCCGGATG
Organism: Alphaproteobacteria bacterium; assembly: GCA_965207055.1. Classification (GTDB taxonomy): domain Bacteria; phylum Pseudomonadota; class Alphaproteobacteria; order UBA828; family UBA828; genus WTGU01. The sequence continues at coordinate 253,535 of CBDBLP010000004.1, forward strand.
TCTTATGCGCGCATCAAGACTCACCGCCAAGCTTATAATTTCGAAAACTCTAATCCATCCGCACCGGCAGCGGAAGACACTATGTGCGCATCACGCGCCGTCCGGGAACAACTTGCCGTGAAGCAGCTTCGTGCCACGGGGTGGCTCAGCTGCATTGCAACGACCCTGACCGTTTGGTGCACACTCCACCTCCGGCGACGGTGACCAACCGATCCGACGACCCTCGCCGACCCCGTGCCGGCGCGCCTCGAAGAGGGAGAGCCTGGCCTTGAGCGGGGCGGCGGGCGGGTGTCCCCGAGGAGAGAGCGCCGCGGCCGCCGAGCCTGTCAACGAACCGGGAGTCCGGACGATGCAAACAGCGGCCAGGACCATCCAGCGACACGCCGACACCTATTTGACCCACTTCTTCGGGGGCGGCCTCGACGGGGGCGACCGCGAGTTCGTCGTCGAGCGCTTCCGCAGCGCGTACGACGGGGAGATCAAGCCGGTCGACGATGGTCAGCAGGCGAAGGGCGGACGCGCCCGGCCGCGCCGGACCGTGTCGCTGCGCACTGTGCGGAATCTCCGGCCGGCCCACGATGAAATCATCGTCGCCACGAGCGTCAGCCGGGACGCGGGCATCCAGCTCTACGGGCCACGGCCGCGGGCTTCAACCTGCGCAGCCGCTGGCGCTGAGCGCCGACGCCGGCGGGGGCGCTTCCTTATGTGCGCTCCCCGCCGGCCTCTCCCCCTACGGCAGTACCCACGCCACGGAGGTCCCCATGTCCGACCGGGATCGAGACAGTCGAGACTGCGGTCGAGACCGCGAACGCGCACTAGAGCGGCGCAGGTATCGGCGTCGGACGGAAGAGCGGACCGCCGCTGGGATGTGTCCCAAGTGCGGCACTGCCCCGCCCGCGCCGGGCCGCTCCAGGTGCGAGCGGTGCCTGGAGAAGGCACGTCTTTCCGATCGCGCCCGCCATGCCAGGACCAAGGCCAATGGACGCTTCGACAGCCCCAACGCCGAGAGCCTCCGACGTGCCGGCCGTGCCAGGAGCAAGCGCCGATATCATGCGCGGGCAGCAGCCGGGCTGTGCGTCAAGTGCGGCCTGCGCCGGACCGAAGAAGGGCGCAGCAGGTGCGGGCCGTGCCTCGAGCGCAGAAACGCAGGCGATCGCCACCAGTGGGCCAGCCGCCGAGCCGCCGGCCGCTGTGGCGCCTGCGGCGATGCGGCACCCAATGGCCGGGCCCGGTGCGATCGGTGTACGGCCATCCAGGCCAATCGGTCCTCGAGGAAGGCCCGCGCCCGGAAGATCTACGCGAGACGGAGGACCAGGAACGCGTGCGTGGACTGCAACGCACCCTCGATGGGCGCGGCCCGTTGTCCCATCTGCGCACGGAGGTCCTACTCTCGCTCGGGCGAGCATCGCGGCATGCCCTCGGGCGCGCCCACGTTCTACGTCATCGAGATCGAGACGGGCGCCACTCTCAGCGAATGGGACAGCCTAGCCGAGGCCCGCGCCTCCCTCGCCTTCGCGAGGATTGACCCCGACACCGTCACCATTGAGGCCGACACCCCGATGATGACGACGCTGACCTCTTGGCGAGTGGCGGTGGGCTCGTCAGGCGGCACAGTCACGAGCATCCAAGCGATAACCCAAGAGCGCGGATATTTGATCATCCTGGATATGGAGCTGACGCGAAGCGATCGGCCGATCTTACGGTTCGGATCCGAGCGCATAGTTCTCGACTTTCCCGTTCGGACCAGCTTTGCGCTCCAGCAGCTGGCGGCTCGCCAGGTCGCGACAGACCCGCTTCACCCGCCGAACCGGCGTCAAGCCGGAGAGCCTGGTGAGTTCGTCGTCGTCCAATCCCGGAAACCGCCGCGGCAGAAAGAGAACCAGGTTGTCGTCTTCCATCGAACACTCCCGACGCTGAGCGTGCTCCGCCTTACCTGAGGGCGCTCGCTCGGGCAACTCTGAAGGTCCGCTGCCGGCACGCACATTTCCCGTTGAGGCGCCCCGCCCGGCATGGCCCAACACCGGGTCCGCCCGGCCAATGGCAATCCGGCACCGGCCTCGCGCTCGAAGACGCAGCAGCAACCCATCCTGCGATATGCGAGCCGGAGGCTCGCCTCACCCTGATGGAGCCGCACGCTCCACTTCCTGCAGACCCGTATCGGACAGAGATGGCGCTGAGAAGCAGGAGGCGATTTCCTCCTGCAGCCAGGCGCGGAAGGCGGCGACACCCGACTGACCGAGACGGGACTTGGGCACCTGAAGCCAGTAGCCGCAGCCGTTGCGCATGCTCTCTGCAATAGGACGCACCAGGCGACCCGCGGTCAGGTCGTCGTGGGCGACGGTATTGCTGGTGAGCAGCAGTCCCTTTCCGTTGCGCGCGGCCTCCAGGATGAGCGCCGTGGAGAGGTGAAGACCCTGTGTGAAGTCGAAGCTGCGGTCCAGCTTCGCAGCCGCCGCGAAACCCCTCCAGCCCGGCCAGTGCGCAGTCTCCGGGATGCCCTTGCGGTGCAGAAGCGTGACTTCGGAGAGGCTGCCGCCTTGCTCGGCAATGCGCTGGCCGAGCTCCGGGCTGCACACCGGAAATATCTCCTCTTCGGTGAGCGCCTCGATGACGAAGCCCTCGGCGGGCGTGTGCCGGCCGTAGTCGATGATCAGGTCCGCCGAAGGCGGATGCGTGTCGGCGCACGTCCACTTGTCCTCAATACTCGCTTCGGATTGGAGACCGAAGCGATCGATACGCGGAATCAGCCAGGCCAACGCGAACATCGGTGGGCAGAAGATGCTGAGCCGGTCGCGCGAGCGTCGTTTGCCCAAATCCTCCACAGTCTCGGCGATCTGAGAAAACGCAGTCTGCAATTCTCCATGCAGACGCTCACCGGCGTCGGTCGGGCGCACGCTACGACCGTCACGGACGAGCAGGGCGACATCCAGTTCCACCTCGAGGTTCCGAACACTGCGGCTTACGGCACCGGGCGTGACGCATAGTTCAAGGGCTGCTGCAGCCATGGAGCCCTTGCGAACCACGACTTCGAAGGCGCGTAGGGAGTTGAGCGATTCTCGCATCACAGATCAATCTGGCGATTGGCGTTGGCATGGGCAGACTCCATCAATGCTCACCACAGTTCAAGTGAGCGAAGGGATGGCCAGCGTGCCGTTCTGAAACCCGTGTGGTTGATGACGGCGTAGAAGCGCGCTTGTTCGCCGGAGTTTTCGACGAAGCGAAGCTGTTGCGGTTTTCCCACCCCTACATCGACATTCCCCGGTCCCGGCTCATTCGCAGGGCGGCCTGCTTCTCCTGTTCCCGGGCGATCCTGTTGCGGATCTCCTCTTCCCTCTCCCGGACCGCGTCCGGCCCGGCGCCGGCGGCGCCCAGATGGGCGGCGAGCTCGCGTTTCGGCAGGTCCTGTCTGAGCGCCGCCGCTTCGTCGAGAACCTCCTTTTCCTTCTGCTCGCAGTCTTGCCGGGCCTGTCGACGCTCCTCGAACGAGTTGGTCGTGACGTCCATCTGCGTCAGAGCGTTCCTCGCGCGCTCGAACTCGGCAGCCCGCACGAGGAACGCCTCGACCCGATCCCGGTTGAACGCCCAGCGTTCGTCCCTGGCAAGAATGCCGTCGACCGTGCCGCGCAGACCCTCCGGCAGATGGGGCCTGGCGTCGAGGGAGCGCGCACGCTCCATCAGCCCGGTATAGCCGCGCGCGTCATAGGCGATCCCGCCCGTCTCCTCGGCCCACCGGTGTGCGACCGAAGACAGCACGGTCATCTCCCGCGCCTCGACCTCGATCATCGCGCGGTCGAGGCGGCTCGTTCCCTCGGCCAGCGCATCGCGCTCGCCCGGCATGGCGGCCAGATGGCGCGCCTGAGGGGCGTCGTTTACCTGCATCGCACGGGCCTCGGCGAGCAGGGGCTCCGCCCGCTGCCGCCAACCGGTCAGGGAGTCGAGCGTCGCGGGACGTTCGGGGCAGTCCGCCGTCAGCGCGTCCACACGCATGGGCCATTCCCGGATCTGCCGGCAGACCGGCTCGCTCCTAGCGTGATAGTCGAGCCATGAGGCGACAATCTCCTGCGTGCGGGCCGGCAGCGCCGCCTGCGTGGAGAGCGCCTCGGCCTGTGCGACCAGATCGCCGTAGCGCGGCACATGGAACGCCTCGGTCCCAGTCTCGCGTGCCTGCCGGTTTACCTCCTTCGTCAGCCACCCGAATGCCCGGTAGCGATCGTGCCGGAGCGCGTCGGCGATCTCTTCGGCCGCCTGCCGGACAGCCTCGCGCCCGCCCGCCTCGGCGTCCAGGTAGGGCGCGCGGGCGTCCTCCGGGCGCAGCATGACCCCGGCCATGGCTTCCAGCTTGATGCCTTCCTCGCGCCAGGCGCAGCGTGCAGGATGGTCCGGGTCGAGCCCGCCGGGCTCGTCCTGCGGCAGGTCCACTGCCTGCCACGCCGCGATGCGACCGGGCAGGGCGCGCACCTCTTCCGCCAGCGCCGCCTGCGCCGTATCGACCTCCCGCCATTCCGCCACCGCGCGCTGCGTGCGCGCATCGAGCCCCTCGGCCGCCGCGAGCTCCTGGCCAAGCGCCGCCACCTGCCGATAGCCCTGCGCATGCAGCTCAGGGACGCCGGTCTCCGCCGCCCGCTCGCGAAGCCCACGCCACGCTCGCTCGAACCGCCCGGCGTCGTCGAGGAGCCGCGTGCGCTCGAGCATCCTGACGGCGTCTTCCAGGCCGGCGCGCCCGCCCGGCATGGCATGGAGGTGGTGGGCCGCCACGCGGTGGGCTGCCTCGCCGTCGGCCCCCAGCCGGGCTGCGGCCTCCAGGAGCGCCGCCCCTTCCTCGCGCCAGGCAGCGTGTTCGGGGAGTTGCTCCACCGGCAGTCCCTGCGAGGAGGCCGCCCAGCCGAGCTCCGGCCAGCGCCGCCAGTGGTCCCCGATGCCCTCGACGAGGCCCTGCACCTCGCGGTCGTGCGCGAGATGCTCCTCGTATTCCGCCAGCATGGTGTCGGTGAGGCGGCGCATGTCCTCCGGCAGGTCCTCGATCTGCGCGAGCGCCGCAGCCTGCGCCATCGCGTCCCTGTAGCCCGCGAGGAAGAACGGAATGGTGTCGGTCTCCTCGCCCTCCCGCAGAAGCGCCCCCCAGTCCCTCGCCAGCGCCGCGAACTCTTCGGGGTCCACCGCGGGCGGCTCGGAAAGGTCGATCCCCAGAGCCTCCAGCGCCCCGTCCTCGCCCCGGTCGTATGCCATGCTCTCGATCAGCGCGTCGCGGTCGTCGGTCAGCAGCAGGAACGACTCCGTGACCCGGCTCAGCTCGACGTGGAACAGCTCGCGGTCGGCCCCGCCGCGCGCGTCCAGCACCGCGATCGCCGCCCGCGCCGTCCGGCCCTGCGCCGCATGCACGGTCGAGCAATAAGCATGATCGAGATGGCGCAGCTGCGGGTCGGCAAGCGAGAGGCCGAGCTCCCGGCCGCCCTCGCGGAAGCGCACCCGCCTGTATCCGATCTCCAGGATCTCCGCTTCTCCGCCGTTGACCAGGTCCGGCGCCCGCGCATGCCTGCCGCGGCCGGGCGGGGCCTTGCGGTTGCGCGTCCAGCGGATCAGGTCGCCGGCGCGCAGCTCGATCCGCTCGGTGTCGTAGAGCCCCAGATAGCGCGCCGCATTGCCCGAAGGCCGGAACCGGCGTTCGCCCTCGGCGTGGGCCAGCACGACCCTGCCGTCGTCGTGGCCCGTGACGGTGCAGACGTCGTTCGCGCGGCAGCCGAAGACGTCGCGGTGGAACACCACAGTGTCGCCGGGCTCGTAGCTCTGGATGTCCGAGGCCAGCGCACGGGTGAGCCGCCGGTTGACCAGGCGCTCGACCGCGAGCGTGCGGTCCCTCAAGGTGCCCTCCTCCGCGAGCCCCTCGCGCACGGCCTCGTTCGCCTGCCGGCGGATCGCGTGCGTGGGGGCGAGAATCAGGGTGTCCGCCCGCTGCTCCGGCGCCAGCGCGAGCCAGCGCCGCGCCGCCTCGATGCCGAGCCCTTCACGGGGCGCCTCGCGCACCCGGTTGCCCAGCGCCGCGATCGCCGCATCCGGTGCGCCTTCCCTGGCGCGTCCCACCGTCGCGCGAAGCTCCGGGTCGCGCTGGCGCAGCACCTCGTCCATGGTCGCCGTCGCCATGCCCGCCTTCTGCAGCAGACGGAAGGGCTGGCCCGCATCCACCGCCCTCAACTGCGCGGTATCGCCCACCAGCGCGACCCGCGCGACATCCAGATCGCGCGCGATGCGCAGCAGCGCGTCGGCGCGCACGGTGTCGATCATCGACGCCTCGTCCACCGCCAGCACCGCGCCCCCGTACTCGGCCCGGCCCCGCGCCAGACGCGCCGGGTCGGAGAGATCGTCGAAGCGGGTCAGGAAGTGCTGCAGCGTCCGCGAGGGGATGCCGGCCTCCCTGACCAGGACCCGGGCGGCGGCGGCCGAGGGCGCAAGGCCCTGTATCGTCCGGTCTGCGGCACGAGTGTCTGCGGCACGAGTGTCTGCGGCACGAGTGTCCCCGAGAAGCGCCTTCACCTCCCTCAGCATGGTCGTCTTGCCGCTGCCGGCATGGCCCTGCACGCCGACAATGAAATCGTTCGACAGCAGCACCGTGCGGACCGCCTCCCTCTGACCCCGGGTGAGGCGCGACGCCCCGAGCCGCGCCTCGACGGCATCCGTACCGGCCAGCGCGACTCCCTTGCCGCGCCCCGCCCGCATAGACGCCAGCACCTGGCGTTCGGCCTTCACCGCGCGGTCGGTGACGAAGGCCCGGTCCATGCCCCGGCGTTCGGCCTCGATCAGCTCGCCGCCGGTCACGAGCCTTGAGATCGCCGCGTCGACCTCGGCCAGGGTGTAGCGCCCCGGCGCGTGGCCCAGCGCCACCGCCCGGATCTCGGCCTCCGGGATCGCGGTGCGCCTCTCCGCAACATGCGCCACCGCACGCGCCACCGCCTCCAGGACGCCCCGTTCAGGCTCCTGCGACAGCTCCGCCGGCGCCAGTGAACGAGGGGGCGTGGAATGCACCCCCGCCGACGCGGCAACGTCGTCGCGGGACTGCCTCGGCAGCGCCGGCGCGCGCTTGAGGCTTCGGATATCGTTGGCCGGCAGGTCCGGCGGGGGCACGTGCGGCAATCCAACCCGCTCGCCGGTCACCGGGTCGAGCGGCCGGGACGGCGTGAGAGCCGTCTTCTCCCGGACAAGACCCAGCCCCCGCGCCCGTGCGCGCCATTCCGGCACCAGGTCCGCGAGAGTCCGCTCCTCCTTGCGCCGGCGCGTGTGAAGCGCCGCCATCTGCGTGTGCTTCGCCGTGTATGACAGGTCCTTTTGTTCCAGGTAGGCAAGAATCTCACGGCGCCTGCCCGAGAATGCGTCCAGGAAGGACCGGTCGTAGCCCGCAAGCTCGAACCCCGGCACCCGTCCCACCAGGGTCGGCGAGACGGCCATACCCAAAGCCTGAAGACGCAGCGCGAGCTCGTTCCGGTAGTACGCCCCGATCAGCTTCTCGCTGCGGCGTATCCTCGTCGGCTCCACGCTCCGCCATTCCCCGGACCCATTGCGCGTCATGTTGGCCAGCACGCAGTGGGTGTGCAGCTGCGGGTCCTGGTCGCGGCTCGCGAGATGCCGGAAACCCGCCACCACCATGCCCTCCGCCTTCACCCGGGGACGGCGCCGCGTCGCGGGGTCCCAGCCCCGGGTCTGCAGAAGCTCCGCCTCCACAAAGCCCAGCGTCGCCCGCACCGCCTCGTCATGAGCCCGGATCACCCGGCGGTCGCCCATCACCAGCGCCTCCAGCGATACCGACTTCGGCGCGGACAGGGTGATGTCCCAGCCGGGCCGGTGATCGTGCTCCCCTTCGCGCATCCGGCCGAGACGCAGGTCCGTCCCCGGCACGTATCCCGACAGCACCGATTCGAAGCGCGAGGGACGAACATGGGCCTTCAGCCCCAGCGCCTTCGCCGCATCCCCGTACCAGAAGCTGGCCTGGCGGTGCTCGGGGTCGTTCTTTGCGTAGTAGCCGTCGCGCTCGTAATAGGTCACCGCCATGGCGGACGAGCGAAGCTCGACGACCGTGGCTACCATCGGCTCAGATCCCGATTACGGCCGCGCCGGTGCACGGCATTGGCAGGGAGGCGGAGCGCCGCCGGCTCAACCGGTCCACAGCCATCGGTAGAGGGTGTGTATGCGGCTCTCGAGCAGCATGCCCAGGACGAAGACGATCAAGCCCACAAGAATCGCCTTCAAGCCGAACCTCGGCCCGGCCGATTGCGTGACGATGTCATCGAGAGTCACATTGACCAGACGGAACTGCTGTCTGACTCGCTCGCGTGTAATCTGGAGTCCCGTTTCGATCCTGGTCAAGGCCTCCCCGATCCCGGCCGCGACCCGGTCCCCGGTGGTTGCCAGACCCTGATCGATGCGTTCTGCCGCAGCCGCCGCCTTCGCCGCCGCTTCCTCGATCCTGCCGGCATGGTCCGCGACGGTCGCCGCCGCGTCGTCCCCCGGCGCAGCCTCGGCGACACGGGCCACGAGGGTGTCGCCCCAGGCCTCAAGCGCCTCCAGCGTCAGTGCCTGAGGCGCTGCCTGCGGCACTGCCTCAGGCAGCGCCTCAGGCTCTGGCGCAGACCGTTCCGTCGACACCGCTTCCTTCAGTCCGGCAATCTGCTTCCGCAGGCTTCGCACTTCGGTCAGAAGTTCCTCGATCATGGCCGGATCGATACCGGGCGCCGGTGGCGTAGCGGGCGGACCCTCCGCTGGCAGGCTCGCAAGGAGGTCCGGCTGGCCCGTCCGTCCGCTCTTGCCGTCGCGCTCCGCAGTCACGCAATTTGTCCCCTCGTCCGGGCGACCTCGTGCACCTCATTCATGCCGGCGGTGCAGACGGTGAGCGCCTCACAAGAGCCGGTCCTGGCCGGGATCCGTCTTCCCCTCGCGGGCCTGAGGCGCGACCGCTTGCTTCCCTGCCGGCGCCTCGGTCGAGACCGCGGTCGAGACCGCGATCGAGGCCGCAGCGATACCCGCCCGCTCCTCGCCAAGCACAGAGGCGAGCGCCAGCCGCAGCTCTTCCGTGCGGCCCGATCCGGCCATCGCAGACGCCCACGCGGCAAACATCACCGCGATCCTCTCCTGCATGTCGCGCACAAGCAGACCCCCATCCTCCCCCTCCAGCATCAGCGCGTGAACCTCCCGTACCGCCTCCAGTTGCTCCCGCTGCTCTTCCTTGGTCAGCACCAGCGCGGGATACTCTTGCCGGTGTCCGGCATCCTCTTCCGAGGCGTCCCGTTCCACCAGCTCCAGCAGGTAGCGCGCGATCGAAAGCCCGCGCCGGTCCGCGTTGCTGCGAACCACATCCCAATCCGCGTCCGTCGCCGAGATCGAGATGTGCCTGCTCGGCCTGCGCGCCTTCCGCCGACGCCGCACCCGCTTCACGGCGCACGCTCCCGTGCAAGGACGGAGATCGCGCTCAGCAGGCTCAGCCCGCTGCCCCCCGGAAGCTCGCGCCGCAGAGCCCGCACGAATGCCTGCAACTCCCGCAACCCGTCCCGCTGCTCCACCTGTTCCGCTTCCGTCAGCACCAGGGGATGGCGGTCCGGATCGTCGGCGAGCGCGAGCTCCAGCACATAGCGCGACACGGTCTTCTCCGCCGCCGCTGCGCGCTCCCGGATCATCGCCTGCTCCGCAGGCTTGCAGTGAAGGCTCCGCTGGCGCCTGACGGGCCGCCCCGCCTCCTCCGTCACGGAGCGTCCTCCCCGGCCGACCCCGCCGCCTTCCAGCGGTTCGCAGCACCTGGATCGGTGAGCCGGTCGAGCATGCCCTCCCGCTCGATCCATTCGTCCACCGCGTCGCAGGCGTCCTCCCAGGCCTCGCCGGCGCCCGCCCCGCGCAACCGCCTCTCCTCCAGCCTGGAGAGCACCAGCATCTCGCGTACCGCCCGGCGCAGGACCTCCGGTGGCAGAGGGTCCCGATCGAGCGCGCGATGAATCACGAAGCGCGACAGGTCCATGCCGCTCGCCGCAGCCGCCCGGCCGATCCGCTCCCACTCCGCATCGGTGGCCATGACCGCGCGCTGGCGCCGTCCGCCGGCATCCTCCCTCATCGTGGCCAGCCTCGCGAACGGACTTGCAGAGACTGGAACACGCGGCCACCTCTGAATGTAGAATAGATCGCGAAATTCCTATGAGATTCCTCGCACCGGACAATGCATGCCATTCGTGTGTCCTGACTGAATGATCTGTTCCCGGCGAAGCCAACATACCACCGCTCCACGGCAAATCCCACAGCCTGTATCCCTGAATGCAACTGCCAAGAGACACAAGACTTGCCGATGTGTCCTACGTCCCCGCTCCATTCTCCCTTGACGCCCCTCGTAACCCGTTGTAGCATAACTCGAATGCAGGAGGAAACTGCAACCCTACGTCAGTCCCTGCTCACTGAAAATTCGCTCAGGGTAGTGCACACCAACATGAAGTTCTACGCCGACATCCAGATGTACACGAACAACTTCGACGGCGTGGACCCCGAGGCCTACATGGCCAACTGGATGTGCTCGGAGATCCCCGGGCCCGACAACCAGTGGCTCGGCGGCAACATCGCGCGCGCCTGCAATGCCGAGTACGACGCCCTCGCGGACAAGTTGGCCGTGACCGCCTCGCTGGAGGAACGCGCCGCCATCGGCAAGCGGATGAACGACATCATCGTCCAGAACCAGTACGTGATCCCGCTGATCTGGCGCGCGAAGATTTCGGCGCATGCGAACACGCTGAAGGGCGTGCGCATGAACCCGTGGGATTCGGAGCTGTGGAACGTGGCGGACTGGCATCGGTAGCCCGGACTATTCGGCGAGGTCATGGTCTGCGGGTCGTTATCCGAGCGACTGGGCACAACACGAGCGCCGTTCAGGGGCGCATCGGGAGCCGGACGACACCCACCTCCCCCTGACCCCCTCCCCCCTGAAGGGCGGAGGGGGAACATAGGCGGCACCGACCCGCTCTCCCTCTCCGCCCCTGGGGGCGGAGAGGGCCGGGGTGAGGTGGGGGTGTTCTTGTACGTGCGCCGCCTTCCCTGTCGGCGCGGGCGATGACCCACTACATCATCCGCCGCCTGCTCTTCGCGGTGCCGACGCTGATCGCGATCAGCTTCATCCTCTTCGCCCTCCTCGACCTCGCGCCCAACGACCCCACCGGCCAGCTGCCGCTCACCATCCCGGCGGAAGCGCGCGAGCAGATCCGCGAGTCGCTCGGGCTCGGGGAAGCCTTCCACATCCGCTACGCCAAGTGGATGGAGCAGTTCTTCGTCAACGAGCCGCTCAACCTCATCGAGCGCGCCTTCGGGGTGGAGATCGGCGCTTCCGAGGAGCGCCTACGGGTGCGTTCCTGGGCGACGCGCAGCCCTGTCGTCGACCTCATCATCGAGCGGCTGCCGCAGACGCTCTGGGTGGTGGGACTCTCCTACCTGATCGGCATCCTCATCGCGATCCCGATCGGCATCATCTCGGCCTACCGGCAGTATTCCTGGTTCGACCAGGTGGGCACCTTCGTCTCCATGATCGGCTTCTCGGTGCCGACCTTCTTCACCGGCCTGCTCGCGATCATCGTCTTCAGCGTCACCCTGCAATGGCTGCCGTCGATCTACGACACCACGCACCGGGTGACCGATCTCGGGAGCTTCTGGGTGCAGATCAAGCAGATGGCGATGCCGGTGATGGTGCTCGCGCTCTTCAACGCGGCCCAGATCAGCCGCTTCATGCGCGCTGCCGTGCTGGACAACCTGACGCAGGACTACGTGCGCACCGCCCGCGCCAAGGGGCTGCGCGAGCGGGTCGTGCTCTTCATTCACGTGCTGCGCAACAGCCTGATCCCGGTGGTGACCCTGATCGCGCTCGGCATTCCCACCGTCTTCGGCGGCGCCATCATCACGGAGAAGATCTTTCGGGTGAACGGCATCGGCGAGCTTCTCATCACCGCAATCCAGGGCGCCGACATTCCCCTGGTGCAGACACTTTCGTTCCTTTTCGCGGTGCTGATCGTGCTCTTCAACCTGGTCGCGGATGTGCTCTACGGCATCCTCGATCCGCGCATCCGCTACGGCTGAGCGATGCCGGCGGCGCCCTCATCCAGCCTTTCCGCCCCCTCGCGCGGGGCGCAGCGCCATCGCTCGCTCTGGATGGACGTGTGGCTCGCCTTCCGCAACCACACCGGCGCGCTGGCGGGCGCGGGCGTGTTCATCGCCATCGCGCTCGCGGTCGCCATCGGCCCGCTGATCCACACCGTGGACCCGCACTATCTCGACATCCTGGCGAAGAACGAAGGCCCCTCCCTCAAGCATCCGATGGGGACCGACAACCTGGGACGCGACACGCTGGCCCAGGTGCTGGCGGGCGGGCGCATATCGCTCGCCGTCGGCTTCACCGCAATGATGATCGCGCTGGTGCTCGGCACCCTGGTGGGCGTGCTCGCCGGGTTCTTCAGGGGGCTCGACGGCCTGCTGATGCGGCTCACCGACATGTTCCTGGCGCTGCCGCTGTTGCCGCTCCTGCTGGTCGTCATCATGCTCTTCCGCGACAGCCTGCGCGCCGCCTTCGGCCCGGAGACCGGGATCTTTCTGCTGGTGGTGTTCATCATCGGCATCACGAGCTGGATGCAGACCGCGCGCATCGTGCGGGGCGACGTGCTGGCGCTGAGAGAACGCGAGTTCGTGACCGCGGCGCGCAGCATCGGCACCCGCAGGCGGCGCATCATCACCCGTCACATTCTGCCCAACGTGCTGAGCCCGATCATGGTGTCTGCGACCCTCGGCATCGCCAACGCGATCATCGTGGAATCGGCGCTCTCGTTCCTTGGCCTGGGCTTCCCACCGGACTTCCCGACCTGGGGGCGGCTGCTCTTCGACGGCGCCAACTTCATTTCGGTCACGCCTGAGCGCGTGCTCTGGCCCGGCTTGGCGATCTCGCTCACGGTGCTGAGCGTCAACTACATCGGCGACGGCCTGCGCGACGCGCTCGATCCGCGCCTGCGGGGCGCATAGACCGCGTGGCGCCCTATCGATAGGGCGAGAGCTCGGGCGGGAGGTCGTAGGACTCCCGCAGGCGGCGGTACTTGCCGGTGGCGACCATGGCGGCGACGGCATGCTCGACTGCGTGGTGCAGCTTGTCGTTGTCCGCACGGATGGCGAAGCCCACCTCGCGCACCGGGCGGAACACGCCTTCCACCATACGGTTGCGCGAGTCGGGATCGGCATCGACCGCCACCGCGCTCACGGTCTGGATGAAATAGCCCTGCGCGTGCCCCATGGAGACCGGGAAATGGGTCCAGCGGTCTTCGGGGAAGGAGTGGACGTGCATCGGCGCCCGGCCTGCTTCCTCGAACTCCCGGTTGAGGGCGTGGGCGAACTGCTCCCCTGTCGAGCCCGAGGTGACCGAGGTGACCCGGCCGCTCAGGTCCTCCGTCTCACGGATGCGAAAGGGGTTGCCCCGAAGCACCATCAGGTGATCGCCGACCACCAGATAAGGCACGGTCTTGATGTCCGCCGGCTCCGCGTCCATGGCGAGCGTGTTGGCGACGTCCACGTCGCCTGCGGCGAGCGCCGCCGCCAGCTTGGATCGCGGCAGGCGGACCACCTCCAGCGCGAGACCGTGAGCCTCGGCGACGGCCTGCGCCATCTCGACCTCGAAGCCCCGGACCACGCCGTCCTGCTTGTGGGCGAAAGGCTTGCCGGTGAGCCCGATGCCGACGGTCAGCGTGTTCCTGCTGTGCAGCGCCTGGTTCAGATCGACGTAGTGCGCGGACGCCGCCGGCGCGACGACGAGCGCGAGCAGGAAGAGCGCGAGGTTGCGGACCCTGCGTGCCATGGTGGTCCCCTTCATTGTTCGGGCGGTGCCGGATCGGCCGCCGGCGCGTCCTCGTCCTTGGGCGGCGCGGCGCCGGCGCCCCGGTGCACCAGCGCGGCCAGCAGCTCGGCAGCGCCGATCACACCGATCAGCCGTCCGCCGTCATCGAGCAGCGGCATCGCACGCCCGGTCTCATGGCGCACCTCCAGGGCGGTGCGCATGGTTGTCTCGGGGCTGCCCGCGACGATCGCGTCATTGTCGAGCGAGGCGAGATCGAGGTCGTCCCGATAGGGCACGAGCGCGGCCGGCGCGCCTTCGAGGCTGAACGCCTCCGGCCGCCCCTCGTGGTCAAGCCGGCAGAACATGGCCGATGCGTCGTCGAGCAGGTGAACGTCGTCCTCGCTGCGGAGCTCGGCCAGCGGGCGCATCAGCGAGATCCCGCGCAGGACGTTGAGCGGATTCACGTTGGCGACGAACTGGCGCACGTACTCGTCCGCCGGCTCGGTGACGATCTGTTCCGGCGGCCCCACCTGGATGATGCGCCCGCCCTCCATGATGGCGATCCGGGTGCCGATCTTCAGAGCCTCGTCGAGGTCGTGGCTCACGAAGAGGATGGTCCGGCGCAGCGTCTTCTGCAACGCCAGCAGCTCGTCCTGCAGGCGCTCGCGGATCAGCGGATCGAGGGCCGAGAAGGGCTCGTCCATCAGCAGGATTTCGGCGTTGGTGGCGAACGCGCGGGCGAGGCCCACGCGCTGCTGCATGCCGCCGGAAAGCTCGTGCGGGTAGTGGTCGAGCCAGGAGCCGAGCCCGACCTGATCGAGCACCTCCGCCACCCGCTTGCGGCGCTCGGCCTTGGGCACGCCGCGCACTTCCAGCCCGAAGGCGACATTGGCGCCGATGGTGCGCCACGGCATCAGCGCGAACTGCTGGAAGACCATGGAGACCCGGTTCATGCGAAGGGTGCGCATGAGCTTGGGGTCGCAGTCGGTGACGTCGACTTCCGTGCCGCCGTCGTCGATCAGCACGCGCCCGCGCGTGGCCTGGTTGAGCCCGTTGACGCAACGCAGCAGCGTCGACTTGCCGGAGCCCGAGAGCCCCATGAGGACGAAGATCTCGCCGGCCTCGACCTGGAGCGAGGCGTCCTGCACGCCCACCACCTGGCCGGTCTCTTCGAAGATGCGGTCCTTGTCCGCACCGGCGTCGAGCAGCGCCAGCGCCTCCTTGACCCGCCGGCCAAAGATCACATCGACCCGATCGAAGGTGATGACGGCCATCAGTGTGTGGCGGTGCCGCCCCTGCCCTTGCGCCGCTCGACCTGCTTCAGGATGCGATCGAGCACGATGGCGACGACCACGATGGCCAGCCCGGCCTCGAAGCCCTGCGCGACGTTGACCGTGGTGAGCGCGCGCACCACCGGCACGCCGAGTCCGTCCGCCCCCACCAGCGCGGCGATCACCACCATCGAGAGCGAGAGCATGATGCACTGCGTGATGCCCTGCATGATGGTCGGCATCGCATGAGGAAGCTCGACCTTGAGCAGGAGCTGCCTGTCGCTGGCGCCGAAGGCGCGGCCCGCCTCCAGAAGCGGCCGGGGGGCGCTGGAGATGCCGAGATGGGTGAGCCGAACGGGCGCCGGGATGGCGAAGATCACGGTGGAGATCAGCCCCGGCACCAGGCCCAGCCCGAAGAAGGTGAGCGTCGGGATCAGATAGACGAAGGGCGGGATGGTCTGCATCAGGTCGAGGATCGGCCGCAGCATCCGGTAGAGCCAGGGCCGGTGCGCCGCGGCGATGCCCAGGGGCACACCCACCAGGATGCACACGATGGTGGAGGCCGAGACCAGCACCACCGTGAACAGCATCTCTTCCCAGTAGCCGATATTGAGGATCAGCAGCAGCCCGATAACCACGCCGATCACGAGAACGACGCTGCGATGCAGATAAAAGGCGATGGCCGCCACGAGGAAGATAAAGACCGGCGGCGGGATCAGGCCGAGGAAGTAGGCGAAGGATTCGAGCAGCCAGTCCAGGCCGCCGGAGAACGCTCGAAGCTCGTGGAAGAAGTTGTCCTTGATGAACTCGATTGCGTTGGCGACCCACTTGCCGATCGGTATTTTCTCGGTAAGGACTCCGAGATCGTCGGTGCCCATGACGCCCCTCCCCGACCGGACGGGACAGGCGGCCGGCGCCTCTCAGCGCCGACCGCCCGCGAATTCGGCCCGTTGGACCGCCCGCGTAATCGGTCGCTACATGCTGAGATGGGCCTTCACGGCAGCCGCGCCATCCTGACCGTCAAGCGTGGTCACGCCCGCGAGCCACTCGTCGACCAGCTCGGGGTGCATCTCGACGAGCTTCCGGGCGGCCGCCTGCGGGTCCATCCCGTCGTCGAGCATATAGCCCATCATCTCGTTCTCAAGCGCCAACGAGAAGCGCAGATTCTTCAGCAGCGCGCCGACGTTGGGGCAGGCCTCGGCATAGCCGGCATGGGCCAGCGTGTAGACCGTGGCGCCGCCGAAGTTGGCGCCGAAGTAGTCGTCGCCGCCATCGAGATAGCTCATGTCGAAGCGGCGGTTCATGGGATGCGGCTCCCAGCCGAGGAAGACGATCCACTCGTCGCTCCGGACCGCGGCCTCGACCTGGGACAGCATGCCCTGCTCGCTCGACTCCACGACCTCGAAGCCACTGAGGCCGAAGGCGTCGTCGTCGATCATGCCCTGGATGATCTGATTGCCGTCGTTGCCGGGCTCGATGCCGTAGAACTTGCTGTCGAACTTGTCGGCGTGGGCGGCGATGTCGCCGAAGGTCTTGACCCCGGCCTCGTAAACATAAGTGGGCACGGCGAGGGTGTACTTGGCGCCCTCGAGATTGACGGCCACGTTCTCGATGGTGCCGTCGTTGAAATAGGGGTCGATCATGCTCTGCTGGGTCGGCAGCCAGAGGCCGAGAAAGGCGTCGATGTCGCCGTTGGAAAGGCTGGCGAAGGTCACCGGCACCGAGAGCACGGTCGCCTTGGGCTCATAGCCGAGCCCTTCGAGAACGGTGGTGGCCACGGCGGTGGTCGCCGTGATGCAGCTCCAGCCGACATCCGAGAATTCCACCTCGCTGCAGGTGGCGGCGTCGTCGGCATAGGCATTTCCCGCCATGACCGCGGCGCCCATGGCGACGGCGGCAATTGCGGATGTCATCCGAATGTGCATTGAACCCTCCCTCACGCTCGCTACGTTGCAGCGACTCTCGCAATCTTTTGTTGATTGGTCAACCAACCAATATAATGGTCGGGAGTACAGGAGCAGCCGATGCCAAAGACCGGAATGGCGCCCGTGCGCCGTCGCGCCTTCGTCGAGGCCGCGATCAGGAGCATTCACGACCGGGGGTTCGTCGACCTGACCACCGGCGATGTCGCGCGCGAGGCCGGCCTCTCCCAGGGGCTCGTCCATCACTACTTCGGCTCCAAGGGCGCGCTCATCATCGCCACCATGCGCCACCTGCTCATCGAGTTCGGCGCCGGCATCAGGGAGCGGTTGCGCGAAGCCTCGACCCCGCGCAAGCGGCTGTCCGCCATCGTGGACGGCAGCTTCTGCGACGACCAGCTTCGCCCCGAGGTGATCTCCGCCTGGCTCACCTTCTACGTTCAGGCCCATACCGAGCCCGAGGTGCGCCGCCTGCTCCACATCTACGCGCAGCGTCTCATCAGCAACCTGCGCCACGAGTACAAGCGCCTGCCGACGCGCGAGACCGCGGAGGTCGCGGCCGAATCCACCGCCGCCATGATCGACGGGCTCTGGCTGCGCCGCGTGCTCGGCGACGCGAAGCCCTGCGGCGAGAGCGCCATCGCGATCATGGAAGCGCACATCGACAGCCAGCTCGAGCCTCGCTGAACGCGGGCACCGCATGATTTCGATGACCCTGCCTCGATGACCGCCCGCTTCGACGACGAGTTCGACTATGTGATCGTGGGCTCGGGGTCCGCCGGCAGCGTGCTCGCCGCGCGGCTCTCCGAGGATGAGCGCAGCCGCGTGCTGGTGCTTGAGCATGGCGGGACCGATGCCGGCCCGCTGATACAGATGCCGGCCGCCCTCTCCTACCCCATGAACATGCGGCGCTACGATTGGGGCTTCGCGACCGAGCCTGAGCCTCACCTCGACGGGCGGCGGCTTGCGACGCCGCGCGGCAAGGTGATCGGCGGCTCCTCGTCCGTCAACGGAATGGTCTACGTGCGCGGCAACGCCTGCGACTTCGACACCTGGGAGGAGATGGGCGCGGCGGGCTGGGGCTATCGCCACGTGCTGCCCTACTACCGGCGCCTGGAGCACGCGCACGGCGGCCAGGCCGGGTGGCGCGGCAGCGACGGGCCCCTGCACGTCACGCGCGGGCCCATGGAGAACCCGCTTTACCGGAGCTTCATCGAGGCGGGCGAGCAGGCCGGCTACGCGATGACCGCCGACTACAACGGCGAACGCCAGGAGGGCTTCGGGGCGATGGAGATGACCGTGTGGCGCGGCCGCCGCTGGTCAGCCGCCAACGCCTACCTCAAGCCCGCGCTGCAGCGCCGCAACCTGGCGCTCCGGGCCCATGCCCACGTCCGCCGCGTGGTGATGGAGGGCACGCAAGCGATCGGCGTCGAGTACGAAACCGGCGGCACGGTCCGCCGCGTGCGGGCCAGGGCCGAAGTGATCCTCGCCGCCTCCTCGATCAACTCGCCGAAGCTGCTCATGCTCTCCGGCATCGGCCCGGCCGAGCATCTGCGGGAGCAGGGCATCGAGGTCGTGGCCGACAGACCCGGCGTCGGCGCCAACCTGCAGGACCATCTGGAAATCTATCTCCAGGTGAAGTGCCGGCAGGCGATCACGCTCTATCGCCACTGGAACTTGTTCTCCAAGGCACTGATCGGCGCGCGCTGGCTCATGTTCAGGAACGGCCTCGGCGCCACCAACCACTTCGAGTCCTGCGGCTTCATCCGCTCCCGCGCCGGTGTGAAGTACCCGAACATCCAGTACCACTTCCTGCCCTTCGCGGTGCGCTACGACGGCAAGGCCGCCGCCGAGGGCCACGGCTTCCAGACCCATGTCGGGCCGATGCGCTCGAAGTCGCGGGGCCGGGTGCGGCTCACCTCGTCCGAGCCCGCGGCGGCGCCCTCGATCCTCTTCAACTACATGTCCCACGAGGAGGACTGGCAGACCTTCCGGGCCTGCATCCGGCTGACCCGGGAGATCCTCTCCCAGCCTGCGCTCGCCGATTACACCGGCGACGAGATCGCACCGGGCGCGGCGGTCCAGAGCGACGACGAAATCGACGACTTCGTGAAGGGCGCCGTGGAGAGCGCCTACCATCCCTGCGGCACCTGCCGCATGGGCGCGGCCGACGACGCGGATGCGGTGGTCGACCCGACCTGCCGCGTTATCGGCGTGGAGGGGCTGCGCGTGGCCGACAGCTCGATCTTCCCGCACATTACCAACGGCAACCTCAACGCACCCTCCATCATGGTGGGCGAGAAGGCATCGGACCACATCCTCGGCCGCGAGCCGCTGCCACCCGCCAACGACGTGCCCTGGGTCCACCCCGACTGGGAGAAGCAGCAGCGCTAGGGACGCCGACGGTCTTGCCCGTCCCCGCACCCGGTGAGACAGTAATTCTCACTGACGAATCGACGTGAGGAGGGTGCGATGGAGGTCCGCGCGGCGCTGGCGACCGGCGCAGGCAAGCCGCTCAGCATCGAAACCGTGAACCTCGACGGCCCGCGGGCGGGCGAGGTGCTGATCGAGGTCAAGGCCACCGGGGTCTGCCACACCGATGCCTTTACCCTCTCGGGCGAGGACCCGGAGGGGCTCTTCCCCGCCGTCCTCGGGCACGAGGGCGCGGGCGTTGTGGCGGAGGTGGGCGAAGGCGTGACGAGCGTCGCGCCCGGGGATCACGTGATCCCGCTCTATGTGCCGGAATGCCGCCAGTGCGAATACTGCCTGAGCGGCAAGACCAACCTCTGCCAGTCGATCCGCCTGACCCAGGGCGCGGGCGTGATGCCGGACGGCTCCAGCCGCTTCTCGCTCGGCGGCGACAAGATCTTCCACTACATGGGAACGTCGACCTTCGCGAACTACACGGTGGTCTCGGAATACTCCGTCGCCAAGGTCCGGGACGACGCGCCCTTCGAGACGATCTGCTACATCGGCTGCGGCGTGACCACCGGGGTCGGCGCCGTGATCAACACGGCGAAGGTGCGCCCCGGCGACAACGTCGTGGTCTTCGGCTTAGGGGGGATCGGCCTCAACGTCGTCCAGGGCGCGCGCCTGGTGGGCGCCAACATGATCGTCGGCGTCGACATCAACCCGAAGCGCCAGGCGCTCGGCGAGCAATTCGGCATGACCCACTTCGTGAATCCGAAGGAGGTCGAAGGCGACCTCGTGCCCTATCTGGTGGACCTCACGGGCGGCGGCGCCGATCACAGCTTCGAGTGCATCGGCAACGTCGACACCATGCGCCAGGCGCTCGAATGCTGCCACAAGGGGTGGGGCGAGAGCACCATCATCGGCGTCGCCGGCGCCGGCCAGGAGATCGCGACCCGTCCCTTCCAGCTCGTGACCGGCAGGGTCTGGCGCGGCACGGCCTTCGGCGGCGCCAAGGGCCGCACCGACGTTCCCCGCATCGTCGACTGGTACATGGACGGCAAGCTCGAAATCGATCCGATGATCACCCACACCATGCCGCTGGACGAGATCAACGAGGCCTTCCACCTCATGCACGAGGGCGAATCGATCCGCAGCGTCGTCACCTTCTGATGACGGGAGATACTCGCGCCAGCGGGCGCCTTCGTCTCCGGGCGGCGGCCCGGTGGCTGTTGCCGGCGGCTGCGCTGGTTGCGCTCGCGCTTGCGGGCGCGCAGCCCATGGCGGCGCCGGTCCACGGGATCGCGATGCACGGGGCCCCGAAATACGGCCCCGACTTCCAGCATCTCGACTACGCCAACCCGGACGCGCCCAGGGGCGGCGAGCTTCGGCGCGCCGTCACGGGCACCTTCGACAATCTCAACCCCTTCATCATCAAGGGCGTGGCGGCGCCGGGGCGGCACCATTTCTTCGAGAGCCTGCTCAAGCGCACCTGGGACGAGCCCTTCTCCCTCTACGGGCTGATCGCCGAAACGATCGACGTGCCGGACGACCGCTCGTCCATCACCTTCACCCTGAGGCGGGAGGCGCGTTTCCACGACGGCAGCCCGATCACGGTCGACGACGTGATCTTCTCGTGGGAGACGCTGAAGGAGCAGGGGCGACCCAATCACCGGCTCTATTACAACAAGGTGCGGAAGATCGAGCGGCCCGACGCGCGCTCGGTGCGTTTCGTCTTCGACACCGAGACGCCGGACCGCGAGCTGCCGCTGATCCTCGGGCTCATGCCGATCATCTCGAAGGCCTATTACTCGTCGGTGACCTTCGAGCAGACGACGCTCACGCCGCCCCTCGGCAGCGGCCCCTACCAGATCGAGAGCGTCGATGCGGGCCGCGGCATCGTCTACCGCCGCGATCCCGACTACTGGGGGCGGGACCTGCCGATCAACCGGGGGCAGAACAACTTCGACGGCATCAGTTACGACTACTACCGCGACGACGAAGTGATGATGGAGGCGTTCCGCGCGGGCGAATACGACCTGCGCCTGGAACATTCGGCCGCGCGGTGGGCGACCGGCTTCGATTTTCCGGCGGTGGAAGACGGCCGGGTCACCATCGAGAAGCTGCAGCACGGGCGGCCTTCCGGCCTGCGCGCCATGGTCTTCAACACGCGGCGGCCGATGTTCGAGGATCGCGCGGTGCGCTACGCGCTCTCCCTCGCCTTCGACTTCGAGTGGGTCAACCGGGCGCTGCTGCAGGGCGCCTACGTCCGCACCAACGGCATCTTCGACAACTCCGAGCTCGGCTTCCGCGGCCTGCCCGAGGGCGGCGAGCTGGCCCTGCTGGAGCCCCATCGCGATAGCCTCCCGCCCGAGCTCTTCGACACCGCCTACCACGCGCCCGCCGTGGAGGGCGGCCTGCGCAAGAACCTCGCGGAGGCCCGTCGCCTGCTCGCCGAGGCCGGTTGGCAGGTGCAGGACGGGACCCTGAGGCGGGCCGAGGACGGCCTGCCCCTCGCCTTCGAGATCCTGCTGGTGAACCCGGGCAACGAGAAGATCGCGCTCGCCTTCGCCCGCAATCTCGAACGCCTCGGCGTGGAGGCGAAGGTGCGCACCGTGGACACGGCCCAGTTCCAGTTCCGGCGCAACACCTACGACTTCGACATGATCTTCTACCGCTGGGGCGTGTCGCTCTCGCCCGGCAACGAGCAGGCGTTCTACTGGGGCGCCGAGGCCGCGGATCAGGAGGGGACGCGCAACTATCCCGGGATCAAGGACCCGGTCGTCGACGAACTCATCGCGCGCATGACCCAGGCGCGGGGGCGCGAGGCCTTCGCCGAGACCATCCACGCCATGGACAGGATCCTGATGTGGGGGCACTACGTCATCCCCCTCTATCACCTGAACGACGACCGCTACGCCTACTGGAGCAAGTTCGGCCGGCCCGAGTTCACGCCGGTCTACGGCGGCGTTCTCGAGACCTGGTGGGAGGAGCCGGGCAAGGCTGCCACGCTCGACCGCTGACGGGCGAGCTCCCTCTTCCGCCCTTCGATCTGCCACGCTGGGACACGGCTCGGCGCGCGGTTGATACGCCGGGCCGGCAGCCCTACCTTGAGCCGACGCGACAAATCAGAACACCGACCAGAGGGAGATCGTCGATGTTGAAAGGTATGATGGGCGTCGTCTTGGCCGGCGCACTCGCCGCCGGCGGAGCGACCGCCGTGCAGGCGGACGACCACGAGATCGTGGTGGGCTTCGCCGTCTCGACCAGCGGCTGGCAGGCGGCCTACACCGGCCCCGCGACGCTCGCGGCGCAGATCAGGCTCGAGGAGATCAACGCCGCCGGCGGGTTGCTCGGCAAGCAGCTCGTGATCGCGCAGGCGGACTCGAAGTCCGAGCGCGAGGAAGGCGTCAAGGCGGGCCAGATCGTCATCGACGACGGCGCGAGCGTGGTCTTCGTCGACTGCGACTTCGACATGGGCGCGCCCGCCGCCAACGCGGCGCAGAACGCGGGCCTGATCTCGCTCTTCCTCTGCGCCGGCGACGCCAAGGCCGGCATCGAGGGCATTGGCCCCTTCGCCTTCACCGGCGGCCAGGCGGCGCATCTCGACGGCGCCTCCATCGCCACCTACGCCTACGACAATCGCGGCGCGCGCACGGCCTACCTGCTGCGCGACGACACCATCGAGTACAACAAGTCGGTCTGCGCCGGCTTCGAGTGGGCCTGGCCGCGGCTGGAAGGCACCACGATGCTGGGCCTCGACGTGTTCCAGAACAACGACCCGTCGGTCCAGGGCCAGATCGACCGCATCAAGGCGCTCGACACGACGCCAGACGTGATCGCGGTCTGCTCGTATGTGCCCGGCGCCGCCTCCGCCATCAAGCAGATGCGGGCGTCTGGGATCGAGACGCTGATCGTCTCCGGCGTCGCGATGGATGGCCACTACTGGCTGGACGCCGTGCCCAACCTCAGCAACTTCTGCGCGGCCGCGTTCAGCTCGCTCTACGGCGGTGCCGGCGAGGAGGTCGACGCCTTCTTCGAGAAGCTGGAGGCCAAGGAAGGCGAGCCGACCGCAACCTCGCTCCCCATCGCGGGCTACGTGCTGATGGACCTCTGGGCCAAGGCCGTCGAGAGTGCGGGCACGGTGGATTCGGCGGCGGTCACGGCGGAGATGGAAAAGTTCACGGACGAGCCCACGCTGATGGGCCCGCGCAGCTTCTCCGACCAGCTCCACATCCAGGACAAGGCGCGTTACGCCATCATCTGCACCGATGAAGGCACGCCCCGGATGGAGGGCTACGTGACCGCAGGCCCGATTCCGAAGGACGTCATTCTCAAGAACTAGCGCAAGCGATAAGCAGGGGCCGGCGAGTGCAGCCGCCGGCCCCGATCCTCCCGGCGCATCCTCCGACGACGTGCGCGAAGGTGCACCGGGAAACGCCACGCGAAAAGGAAGGGAGAACGCCATGGCGGTGAGCGACCTGGAACGCCGCGTCGAGACACTCGAATCGGTGGAGGCGATCAAGCGGCTGAAGCACCAGTACTGCGCCTTTTGCGACGACGGCTACGACCCGGACGGCATCGCCGCGCAGTTCGTCGAGGACGGGATCTGGGACGGCGGCGAAGATTTCGGCCGCTATGAGGGCCGCGAGGCGATCCATGCCCACTTCACGCGGGTCTCCTCGCAGATCGTCTTCGCCGGGCATCTGGTGATGAACGAGCGGATCGACGTGGACCTGGATAACGACAGCGCGCGCGGGCGGTGGTGGATCATCATGCCGGCGACCATCATGATGGAGGGCGTCAAGACTGCCGTCTGGCTCCTCGGCGAGTACGACGACCGCTACGTGCGGCGCGACGGCACCTGGTTGTTCGAGAGCCTGGCCGTGGACATCCATTTCATAAAGCCGCACAAGGACGGCTGGGTGGAGGCCTGAGCATGAGCGCAACTCTGGAAGAGCGCATCCAGCGGCTCGAGGACATCGAGGCGATCCGCCGCCTCAAGCACCGCTACATGGCCTATGCGGACGCGGGCTACAACGCCGAGGGCATCATGACGCTGATGACCCCGGATGCGGTCTGGGACGGCGGCGAGGCCTTCGGCCGGCAGGAGGGCGCGGAGGCCTTCGGCAACATGGTGCGCGGGGTCGGCGAGCAGATCAGCTTCGCCGCCCACCTGGCATTGAACGAAATCATCGACGTGGAGGGCGACACTGCGCGCGGCCAGTGGTGGCTGCTCATGCCCTGCACGGCGCTGAACGACGAGGGCAAGGACGAGGCGCGCTGGATCTTCGCGAGCTACGACGACCGGCTGGTGAAGCGCGACGGCCAGTGGCTCTTCGCCCACACGGTGTTCGACGTGAAGACCTTCTGCGCCCACAAGGACGGCTGGGCCGAGGCTTAGAGCGTTTCCGTTAGATACGGAAACGCTCTAGCAATTTATCGCTCACGGCAGCCGGCCGTCCTGCGATCTCACGCGCCTACCGGCGCGACGGGCCGGCGCCTCCGCGAGGGCGCCGCAGGAGCGGCGGGCCGCGGTCGCGGCCTGTCGCGCGTCCGTCAAAGACGGACACGCTTTAGCGGGGCTCGGAAGCGGGCCGCTTAGTCCTGCTCAAGCCACGTCGCGCGGGCGGATTGCGCGCAAGGCGTCGGACTTGTCCCGCTCGGCGATTTCCAGCTCGTAGCGGTCCTGAAGGTTCATCCAGCTGCGGGCATCGGTGTTGAAATACCGCGCCAGCCGCAACGCGGTCTCGGCCGTGACGCCGCGGCGACCGCGAACGATCTCGTTGATCCGCGCTGGCGTCACGCCGATCTCCTTCGCGAGCGCCGTAGCCGACAGCCCGAATGGCTCCATGAAGTCGTGCTTCAGAACCTCGCCCGGGTGAACCGGCTCCAATCGGGTCATGTCGATACCTCCTCGAACCACATCAGTGGTAATCGACGATCTCGGCGTCGTAGGCGTCTCCGTCGACGAAGCGGGAGGAGAGCCGCCATTGATCGTTGATCCGAATGCTATACGAGCCCCGACGATCGCCCCGCAACACCTCCAGCCGGTTTCCGGGCGGCACCCTCAGGAAGTCGAGGGTCGCGGCCGCGTCCAGTTGTGCGAGCTTGCGCTGGGCAACGCGCTCAAAGCGCACGAAGCGCCGCACCCGATAGCCGCTGGCGAGCCGCTCGGTATCCTTGCAGCGGAAGCTCCGGATCATTTCGAGTGGAATATCGCATATCGATACTCGATATACCACTCTCGCCGGCGTTAGGGCTGCCTCCGCCCCGCTCGGGGCTCAGGCGTCGGTCACGTCGAAGTGCCGGATGCTTGGCGGCTCGGCGAGGGCCTGCTTGAGCTGGTTGCTGACACCCCTCTCCCGCTGCCAGGCCAGGTATTTCTCGTACTGCTCGTGAGTGTCCCAATCTTCCACCAGGAGCACATTGTCGGCGTCGGCGCTGTTCTGCAGCGTTTCGACGCGTGTACAGCCCTCGTAGGCGCGCGTCTCCGAAAGGATCGACCTGAAGAACGCAACCACCTCGTCCCCTGTGCCGGGCTTCGCCTTGACGTCGAGAATCACTCTTACGGTCATTTCAAGTCCTCCCCATTCCCTCTGTAACGCTATCAGCATCGCCGGTCCCTTACACCCGGCCAGTCGCGAGTCGGTCATGTCCCCGCCGGTCGCAACCTCTTCGGCCGCGACGAAGCGTTTCACGGCGAAGAGTCCCCTTGGTCGCCGGTGTTCTCTTTAGAGGGGCCGTCTTCCGGCTCGGCCTGGAAATGCCCGGCAAGCAGGTATCGATAGAGCCTGAAGGTGAGATGTTCCTGGTGCGATTCCAGCCATCGCCGGGTGTCGGGCGGCAGCGTCAGAGCCCGGCAGGGCTCGTCCGCAACGACGCTGCTCGCGTTCCCGTCGAGCGCGCCCGCCGGCCAGATCGCATCGCCGGGGCCAAGCTGGTAGAGCCGCGCACCCCCATCATCGTATGCAGAGGCCCGGCCGGAGGTCAGCAGTTGCAGGCCTTCGTCCGGCGCATCCTGCCCGGCGAGGGGCTGGCCCTCGGCATAGTCGCGAGGCTGCAGCCACTCTCCCAGGTCCGCGACCAGGTCCTCGAAGAGGATCTGCCGATCCAGGTAGCGCTCCAGGTCTTCGCCGGCGTGCTCCAGTATTTCCGCACGCCGCTCCCCTGCCGCGTCCACGTCAGCTCTCCAGGCTGCGATGACGATGTCCTCGCAATGCTCGAGCGCGCGGTCGGCATTCGGCTCCACCAGCAATGCGGAGAACGCGGCCGGCGGCAGGGTACGCTCCAGCCCCATCCGCAGCGGCTCGGAGACTCCGCACAGGACCACCCGAACCCCGGCCGCGTCCGCTCGCTGCAGGAACCTGCCGAGGACGCTGACCGCGGAGAAGTCGAAGCCGGAGACGGCGCCGAAGTCCAGCATCAGACAGGCAGGCGGCGAGGGACCGCTCAGGGCTTGGCGGAGTTGATCGGCCAGGGGCACGACGCTGCCGAAGAAGATATAGCCGCGCAGGCGATACGCCTGCACCCGGTCTCCCTCCGCCAGCAGGATGGCGTGATCGGTGACGGGCCGGGCCTTGTTGCTCTGACGCTCGCGCAGGGTGAAGCGCGCCTCGACGGAGTCCACCCGGCCGAGGCGAACGGCGAAGAGCACGAGCGTCGCCGCGATGCCGGCGCCCACGCCCTCAAGCAGCCCGAGCGCGATGATGATCGCGAAGATCAGCAGGATGATGGCGTACTCTTGCCGGGGCAGCCGCTTCCAGCTCTTC
Organism: Alphaproteobacteria bacterium; assembly: GCA_965207055.1. Lineage (GTDB taxonomy): Bacteria > Pseudomonadota > Alphaproteobacteria > UBA828 > UBA828 > WTGU01. Next base: position 280,719 of record CBDBLP010000004.1, read on the forward strand.
ACCAGCCCCTCGTCCAGCATGCCGGCGCCGGCAAAGACCAGCATGCCGCCGACGAGCGGTGCCGGAACCAGCTCCAGCATCCCGTCGCCAAGCAGCAGGGCTACCCCAATAACAAGGGCGGCGATGACGCCGGTGAGCCGCGTCGTTGCGCCGAAGAGCTTGCTGCGCAACGAGGCGGGAACCACCAGGGTCGACACCGTGCCGCCCCCCAGGCCGGAGATCACGGTAGCGAAGCCCTTGGCCCTGAACTCCCGGTCCCAGTCGAGTTCGCTGTTCACCGCAAGCTCCAGGCCCGCGATGTTCATGACGACGCAGATGAGGGCGACCAGGATCAGAGTCAGCATGTCGGGGACTTGCCAAGCCATCGCCGCCCAGTCCACGTGCGCGAAGTCGGCCGGTGCCAGGACCGGCCACAGGCTCTCCTCTACCGTGCTCGTGAGCAGCAGGCCCGCGGCTCTCGCCTCCTCGCCGCTTATGCCGAGGGCGAAGAGCGCGAGATGGCATGCACCGACGAAGATCACGACGCTCACCGGCAGGATCAAGGGATGACGCCAGCGCCTCATCGACAGGTAGAGGGCGAGCCCGTAGGCCCCACCCGGCGCCCACTTCCACAGCACGTCGGGATCGAAGAACCCCGGAACCGCCGACCAGTGCGGATCGACGCCCATCATGGATAGCGCCGCGATACAGACGGCGCCGCCGATTCCGGCGACGAACCCGCCCGCGACCGGGTAGGGAATGAAGCGCACCACGTTGGCGAGACGGAACTGGCCGATGACGAGGCAGAACGCGCCGGTGGCGACTGCGGCGATGATCAGCGCGGTCGCGGTGGTGATGAAGAGCGCGTGACCTTCGGCCGCCATGGTGGAGCCGATGAGTGCCATCCCGATCACGAGTGCTGGCGATAGTCCGGAAATCGCGCCGCGATAGCCGCTTGCGAGGGCGATGAGCAGGCAGGCGGCGAAGTTCCCGAAGAGAATCAGGCCGACGCCCTGCGACGTGTAGGGAGCCAGGGGTCCCGAGAAGATGAAGGTTCCGAAGGCGACCTGGGCGGCAAGCAGCCCCAGGCCCGAGGTAAAGCCTGCCGAGAGCGCCGGTGTGGTCTTCCCGGACCGGATGTCGGCGCGAAGCTCGGACGCGAATTCCCGGAGTGCGTGCATCAATTGATTTACTTGCCGCGGGTTCGGAGTGCTTCGATAGCAGAACGGACGGCCTGTAGTGTACGCAATCGAGAGCTACGCGCCGAATTTCCGAGCGCAACCGCGGCCTCCGTCGCGCAGGGAGCACGCGTGTGAGTGCCCCGGACCATGGTGCGGTGCACGCCGCGCCGCTCCTGCGTCAGGGTCGCGCCATGGAGAGCGAGGGCGGTCGGGCTGCGTCTGGCGGGGGCTAGACCAGCGGGCAATCGCCGCGTGGGGGGCAGCCGGCTGACGCCGGCTACATCGCCGCCGGCGTTATCGATGAGGGTCGCCGCCTGTGCCGAATTGCACCCCTACGTCTCAGAATATCTCACTTTATCCCGGAAAAAATTCACTTTGCCCCGGCAAGTCCCGCCTGAAATCGCCTGTCCGTTCAGGCCGCGAGGGCCGCGGCGCAGGCCGTGTCGTCGAGGCGCAGCCCCGGACCGTGCCGCCAGCTAGTGTCATGTTTCCGAAGCTAATATGCATGGGGGCGGGCCACGGAAGAACTCTCTGACCGCGCCTCTCTCATTTGTCGTCATGCCCGGACTTGTTCCGGGCATCCACGTTCTTTGCCTCTGCCGCAAAAAACCCGTGGATGGCCGGAACAAGTCCGGCCATGACGAGTGGGGGGTGTGGCGCAGATGGATAAAAACTTCTCGAACGAGCACCCTCAACTCAGCGGGATCATGACGTGGGTGCGGAAGTGCGCGCGCTCCTGCAGCCGCTCGTACCAGAGCGCGATGTTAGGCAGCGCGGGGCGCTCGATATCCAGCGCGTGGTAGCGGTAGCAGGCGGCGCCGGCCGCGATGTCGCCCATGGTGAGCGTATCGGCCGCGACGAAGCTGCGCCCCTCCATGTGGGCATCGAGAATGCGCCAGGTCTCGCCCATGGCGCGGATGCAGCGCTCGATCCGCGCCGTGTTGCGCTCCTCGGCCGGTGTGCGGATGAGGCCGAGGAAGACCGGCGCGAGGTCCGGCAGGAGCGTGGTCTGCATCCAGTCGAGCCAGAGGTCGGCGAGCGCGCGGACCGACGGGTCCTCGGGCCAGAGGCGGCCCGCGCCATAGCGGGCGGCGAGGTAGCGCACGCAGCTGTGCGATTCCCAGACGGTGGTGCCGTCCTCGTCCACGATGGTGGGGATGCGCCGGTTGGGGTTGAGCGCGCCGTAGTCCGCCGTGTCGAGCCCGCCGAAGGGGCCGCCCACATCCTTCCGCTCGTGGGCCAGGCCAAGCTCGGCCACGGTCCACATCACCTTCTGCACGTTGATCGAGTTCTTGCGCCCCCACACCACCAGCATCTCTTGCGGCCTCCCCGGCCCCCTTGCCCTGCGAGGGCGGCAGTATGCCGGATGGCCCCGGCAGGGGCCACGGAGGGCAGCGAAATCCGTCGTGCTTCCGCTGGCGGTCGCGCCCGCGCCGCGATAGGCTCTGGCCCACGGATGCCGGAAGCCGCGCGGCGCGAGAGGAGAGTGCGATGAAGGGGAACTTTCAGCAGTACGACAACGACGACCTTTGGCAGAAGGACAAGGACCACAACATCCATCCCTGGACCGATTTCGCGACCTTCAAGGAGGAAGGCTCCGAGATCATGGCGGAGGCCGAGGGGGTCTACGTCTATAACGCCAAGGGCGACCGCTACATGGACGGCATCGGCGGCCTCTGGTGCGTCAATATCGGCTACGGCCGCGAAGAGATGGCCCAAGCCATTGCCGATCAGGTGCGCCGCATCCCCTACTACTCGACCTTCACGCACCTGAGCACGCCGCCGGCGGCGGAGCTGGCAGCGAAGCTCGCCGAGATCACGCCGGCCTCCATCAACCACGTGTTCTACGGCACCGGCGGGTCGATGGCGAACGACACCGCCATCCGCGTGATTCACTTCTATTTCAACCGCCTGGGCAAGCCGAACAAGAAAAAGATCATCTCGCGCGTCGACGCCTATCACGGCTCGACCTACCTCGCGATGACCATGACCGGCGTGAAGTTCGACCATGATGGCTTCGACCTCGCGCCCGACCTCGTGCACCACATTCCGGCGCCCCACACCTATCGGCGCCCCGACGGCATGAGCGTCGAGGAGTTCTGCGACGAGAAGGTCGCCGATCTCGAAAACAAGATCCTGGAGCTCGGGCCCGAGAACGTCGCCTGCTTCATCGCCGAGCCGATCATGGGCGGCGGCGGGGTGATCGTGCCCCCGCCCGGCTACCACGCCCGGACCAAGGCCGTGTGCGAGAAGTACGAGGTGCTCTACATCTCGGACGAGGTGGTGACCGGCTTCGGGCGCCTCGGGCACTTCTTCGCCTCCGAGCCGGTGTTCGGCTTCACGCCGGACGTGATCACCTCGGCCAAGGGGCTCACCTCGGGCTACATCCCCCATTCGGCGACGCTCTTCTCCGATGCGATCTACGAGGTGATCAGCGTGCCCCAGTCCGACGGCGCTCTCTTCACCCACGGCTTCACCTACGCCGGGCACCCGGTCTCCTGCGCCGCCGGCGTCAAGAACATCGAGATCATGGAGCGCGAGGACCTGTGCGGGCACGTGCGCGAGGTCGGCCCCTACTTCGAGGAGCGGTTGAACGAGCTGCTGACGCTGCCGCTGATCGGCGACGTGCGGGGCAAGAAGTTCATGATGTGCGTGGAGGCGGTGAAGAACAAGGAGACCAAGGAGGTCTTCGAGGCGGACGCCAAGATCGGCGCGCGCATCACGCGCCACTGCCAGAGCCGCGGCCTGCTGGTGCGCCCGCTCGGCCACATGAACGTGCTCTCGCCGCCGCTGACGCTGACCCGCGAGCAGATCGACACGCTCGTCGACACCCTGCGCGAAAGCATCATCGCGACCCAGAACGACCTGGTCCGCGAGAACCTTTGGTCGGGTTGAGCCGGGGGCCGACGCGCGGCAGGGAGACGATGGCCGCGGCTGCGGCTTGAAGATTGGGAGGACCGGGACGTGGCACTACCGCTCGCACCGCAGCTAATCGTCAACAGCCGCATGCTCTATTTCTGCTGGGTGCCCGAAGACCCGGCGGCGGCGGCGGCGCTGCTGCCGGAGGGCCTGGAGCCGGCCGAGAACCAGGCGATCTTCATCAACCAGTACGTCGTCGATCGCGACGAGCAGACCTCGCACTTCGGCGCCTATTCGCTCACCTACGCCGGGCTCGATCTCGCCGGCCTCGACCTCGAGGACGGCACACCCGGCCGCTGGTGGTCCCATTACCTGAACTCGAACCCGGTGATGTGCGACTACGCCGCGAAGCGCGGCGTGCCGGCGGTGCCGGGCCGCACGACGCTCGATCTCTACGGCGACCGGGTGACGGCGACCACTTACGATGCAGGCGATCGGGCGATCATCCGCAGCGTTGCGCGTGTCGGCTCCGGGCTCGCGGAGACGGCGCGCGGCCACCTGCGCTACATCACCGCCGTCGACGGCCGGCTGATGAGCGGCAACTACGCCTTCGTGGGCGAGCTTGCGGACGACTTCGAGCTGCTCTCGCTGGAGTTCCCGGCGCCGGACCACTCGTGCAACGCGCTGCGCCCGGCGTCGCCGCTGGAGGTCACCTTCGGCTTCTACGCCCCAAGGTCCTCGTTCTGCTATCCGGGCGGCGAGGGGCCGTTGTAGGCCTTTTTCGCTCACGGTAGCCGGCCGTCCTGCGATCTCGCGCGCCTGCCGGCACGACGGGCCGGCGCCTGCGCGGGCGCGCCGCATTAGCGGCGGGCCGCGGTCGCGGCCTGTCGCGCGTTCGTCAGGGACGGACGCGCTCTTGCCCCCGGGAGAACTTACTCCGGGGCGTAGCCGGGGCAGGTCACGTAGATGGGCTCGGTGCAACCGCCGGTGAGTTCGCGCTGGCGCTCCTGATAGTTCCAGGCGCGCACCGCGTCGTAGTGATCGAGGGCGTACTCGACCAGGAAATCGACCGGGTCGATCACCTCCTCTCGGCGCACGACCCCCTCGCCCAGGCTGAGCTGGAGTCGGGTCGTCGGTGTAATCAGGTAGCCGCGCGGATCGATCAGGCCATCGACGCCGAAGCCCATCGCGTCGCGCACCGTCGTCGGGCCGAAGAAGGGCAGCACGAGATAAGGGCCGGAGCCCACGCCATAGTGGTGCAGCGTCTGGCCGAAGTCGGCGTCGTCGGCCTCCAGGCCGAGGTCGGTCGCGACGTCGAAGAGCCCGGCCGCGCCGGCGGTGCTGTTGACCGCGAAGCGGCCCAGGCTGGTAGCGGCGCGCCCGCCTTCGAACTGCAATAGGTGGTTCGCGGCAACGACCGGCTCGGCCAGATTGGTGAAGGCGCGGCTGACCGCGTGCCGCGCGTCGGTCGGCATGAAGCCCCGGTAGAAGCGCGCCAGCGGCTCGAAGACGAGAAAGTCGAATGCGCCGTTGATGTAGAAGAAGACGCTGTTCACCCCTTCGAAGGGATCGTCGTAGCCGTCCTCGCCGCCCTCGCGCGGGAGAACCGGCCAGTCCGCGCCGCGTTCCTCCACAGCCGGAGCACTGTCGAGGGAGCCGGGCTCCGCATCCATGAACCGTTCCAGGGCCGCGCAGCCCTGCACGACGGGGATAGCAAGGAGCAGCGTGACCAGCGCGACGGCGAACCGGCCCCGGAGGCCCCGCGATTTCATTCGACTAGTCAGAGGCGGGTTCATCGCCCTGATTCAGCACTGCCCGGAAGGTGGCGGGATCCACATTGCCACCGGAGAGAACCGCGACCACGGTGCGCCCGGCGGCAGCGATCTTGCCCGTGAGCACCGCCGCGAGCGCCACTGCGCCCCCCGGCTCGACCACGAGCTTGAGGTGCATGAACGCCGCCCGCATGGCCGCGCCGACCTCGGCGTCGCTCACGGCGACACCGCTCTGCACCCGCTCCACGTTGATCGGGAAGGTGAGCGCGCCGGGCTTGGGGGCGAGGAGTGCGTCGCAGAAGCTCTGGCCCTGTGCACCGGACACGCCGACGCGGCGACCCTGTTCGAACGACATGGCGTGGTCATCGTAGCCCTGCGGTTCAGCGGTGTGAAGGCGGGCCTCGCGCCAGGCGTCGGCAACGGCGAGCGACGTGCCGGCCATCAGTCCGCCGCCGCCGGCGGGCACGACCACGACATCCGGCCGGCAGCCGATGGCACTGCATTGCCGGACGATTTCGTGCCCCACCGTCCCCTGGCCGGCGATCACGTTGAAGTCGTCATAGGGCTTGACCAGCACAGCCCCCCGCTCCTCGGCGATCTGCTTGCCGAGCGCCTCCCGCGCCTCCGATGCGCGGTCGTAGAGAACGACCTCGGCGCCGTGACGGCGGGTGCCGGCGATCTTCACCGCGGGCGCGTCTCTCGGCATGACGATGACCGCCGGCACGCCGACGAGCCTGGCCGCCAGCGCGACGGCCTGGGCGTGGTTGCCGGAGGAATAAGTGACCACGCCGCCCGTCTTGGCGGCCGCATCGAGCTGCAGCAGGCGGTTGCAGGCGCCCCGGAACTTGAACGAGCCGGTGCGCTGGAGCGGCTCCGCCTTGAGCAGCAGGCGCCCGCCGATCTGCTCGTCGAGGGCGTCGGCCCGAAGCAGCGGCGTCTCGACCGCGTGCCCTGCGAGGCGCGCCGCCGCCGCATGCACGTCGCCCGGTTGAGGGAGCGGCCCCGGCGCTCCCGCGTCCAAGGTGGCGTTGCGTCCGTCGCTCATGGGTGCCTCCGTCGCCGCAATCCCGAAGGGTGGCTCTCGCCGCGCGCCTGCCGGTCGGCGGGAGCGATGCCCTCCCCCCGCGAAAAGCGGCAGAGGGCATTGAAATCGACGTGGGCGCGCCGCTCGCCGTTGTCAATCCTCGAACAATGGGCGGCCATGGTGCGCTCGGACATGCCGCGCGCAAGATCGCGTTCCAGGCTCGCCGCCGTCGGCCGCCGGCCCAGCTGCCAGCGGTAGACTTGCGTTCCTTCGAGGACCCGCTGCACATAGTTTCGCGTCTCTGCGAGGGGGATCATTTCGATCCAGTCGATGATGTCCACATCCGGGTCGTTCCTGGGGTCGCCGTTTGCCGCGATCCAGCGGGCGACGTTTCGCGGCCCGCCATTATAGGCTGCGGCAGCCAGCAGGTACGAACCGTCGAAACGCCTGATCATGTCGCTCAGATAGCGGCTGCCGAGAACCACGTTGTGCGCCCGGTTGGAGGTCAGGCGCTTGCTGGATTCGCTCAGGCCCATCCTGCGGGCGAGGCTCCGCGCGGTCCGGGGCATGAGCTGCATCAGGCCGAGCGCGCCGGAGCCGCTCCGCGCCTCTCGGTCGAAGCGGCTCTCCTGGCGGATCAGCGCGAGCACCAGGGCGTGTTCGAGGGCGGAGTCATCCTTCGCGAAGGGCACCTTTACCAACGGAAAGAGCCGCTCGATGGAGACGTATCCGTCCCGCGCGGCATGCTGGGCGGCACGGATCGCCTGCTGGGGCCGATCGACGGAGAGCGCGAGCGCCGATACCAGGGCGTGATCCGCTTCGTTGCGCGCAAGCGTGCTCAGGCGCTCGTAGAAGGGCTCGGCGAGATAGTCGCGCCCGAGAAAGGTCAGGAAGCGAACGGCCGCGAATAGCGCATGGCCGTTGAGCGTCGGGGCGCCGGTCGCGCCGGCTGCGGCACCGGACGCAACACCAATCAAGGGGGCATCGGGCGAGGCGATGCGCGCAATGGCGATCTGACCATAGAAGGTGGCGGGATATTCCGCCGCCTTGCCGTACCAGAGATCCGCACTCTCCGGATCGCCGGAGGTCGCGGCGGCGAGACCCGCCCAATAGGCTGCGCGCGCCCGGCTGATCGGCAGGGTGACCGCGCCGTGCATACGCTCGAAGTGGAGAAACGCCCTGCGCGAATCGTCGAGGAAGCGAAGGGCGAGCCACCCGGCGAGCCACTCGGCTTCGGAATAGGTCGCGGCTGCGGTCTGACTGTGACCGGAGGCCAGCGCGTAGGCCTCATCGATCAGCCCGTCCTCCAGGGCGCGGCGCGCCAGTATGGCGCGCTCCCGCCACCAGAGCTTGGGTCGGGGGCCGAGGTCCTGCGGCGGCGTCTGCAGGAGGGCGCGGGCATCCTCGTCGCGGTCCTTCTTCCGTCGCCAGCGCAGCCGCTCATAGACCAGCCCCGGGTCGTCGCGGAGCGAGCGCGGCACCCGCGCGATCGCCTGGTCCACGCCACCGGAATAAGCACGGAGCGTCAGCCGCGCCTCCGCCAGCCGTTGCTGCCCCTCGTCGACGTAACGGTACATGCGGCGCGCCGCACGGGCGTAATTGGCCCATACCAGGCGCTCCAGGCGGGCGACGTGATCCTCCGGCCGCAGATGCGCGCGGTAGCGACGATAGGTCTCGCGCAGCTCCGGCCCACTGAATCGTCCCTCGATCCATGCCCTGCGGACGAGCACAGTCGCGCGATCCTCTTGGCCGGCGCCGAGCAGGGCGTCGGCAAAGCGCAGGCGGCCCTCGCGGCTGACGGGATCGCGCCAGCGGTACCAGGCCAGGACATCCGTATCGGAGACACCTCTCGCCATCGCCGATTCGGCGTTGATTTGCAGCAGTCTCTGGTCCGGCCAGTCCGGGTGCCCGTCGATGAAACGCGCGATATCGGCGAAGGAGGCGCGTGTGCCGGGGCTGCTGTAGTCCCACCAGCGCAGGATCGTGGCGCCGAGCGGGTCGTCGGCACGGCGGGCGAGACGATGGGCGCGGCCCCAGTTGCTCCGCGCCGCCGCCCTGAAGGCGTCTGCGTAGAGTGCGATGTCCGCCCGCGCCACGGCGGGCGGCATCGGCGGCTCCGGCCCGGCATGCGCGCTTGCATGGACGACGAGCGGCAGGATGAGCGCCGCCAGGGCAAGAAGTCCCCGGCGCACTGCCCGCAACGCATTACTGAGGGGTGAGGACTCTTGACGCGGTCTTGTTCCCAACATGCTGCCAACCTATTCTCGCCGAAGCGCAACGCACGACCGTGGGAGCGTGTCATGTTCCAGGGATACCTGACGGCCCTGATCACGCCGTTCCGTAATGGCGAGGTGGATGAAGACGCCTACCGTGATTTCGTGGACTGGCAAATCGAGGAAGGCGCCGCCGGGCTCGTGCCCTGCGGAACCACAGGTGAGTCGCCGACCCTCAGCCACGAGGAACACAACCGGGTGACCGAGATCTGCATCGAGGTCGCGGCAGGGCGGGTTCCGGTCGTGGCCGGCACGGGCTCGAACTCGACCGAAGAGGCGATCAGCCTCACCCGCCACGCCAAAGACGCCGGCGCAGACGGCGCGCTGCTGGTCATGCCCTATTACAACAAGCCGACGCAAGAGGGGATGTACGCCCATTACAAAGCTGTGAACGACGCGGTGGACATCCCGCAGATCATCTACAACATCCCGGGCCGGAGCGTGGTCGACATGTCAGTGGAGACGATGGCGCGCCTCGCCGAGCTCCCCAACGTGGTGGGCGTCAAGGACGCGACCGCCGATCTCGCCCGGCCCACGCGCACGAGGACAGCCATCGGCGACGATTTCTGCCAGCTCTCGGGCGAAGACGGCACGATTCTGGGCTTCCTCGCCCAGGGCGGCGATGGCTGCATCTCGGTGACCGCGAACGTGGCGCCGCGCCAGTGCGCCGGCTTCTTCGCCGCCTGGGAGCGGGGCGATGCCGCCGAGGCGCTGGATCGGCACACCCGGCTCATGCCGCTCCACGACACGCTCTTCGTCGAGAGCAACCCGATTCCGGTCAAGTATGCCGCGTCGCTCCTCGGCAAGTGCGAGCCTGAGGTGAGGCTGCCGCTGACCTCCCCGAGCGAAGCGAACCGCGAGCGGATCGAGTCGGCAATGCGCCGAGTCGGCCTGCTCAACTAGGCACGGCGCCAAGACCAACACCCCGCAGCCGGTCCCATAGGGTGAGCGACAAGACCGCCTCCGGCGGCCGGCGAATCGCGCAGAACCGCAAGGCGCGCCGCGACTACCATCTCGAGCGCCCCTTCGAGGTGGGCATCCGGCTCACCGGAACGGAGGTCAAGTCGCTCCGAGCCGGGCGCGCCAACATCAACGATGCCTACGCCACCGAGCGCGGCGGCGAGGTCTTCTTGATCAACGCCCACATCTCTCAATACGACGGCGCCGGCCCCTTCAATCACGATCCCCTGCGGCCGCGCAAGCTGCTGCTGCACAAGCGGGAGATTCGCAAGCTGGTGGGCGCGCTGCGCCGCGGCGGCGTGACCCTGGTGCCGCTCACCCTCTATTTCAACGATCGCGGGATCGCCAAGGTGGCGCTCGCCATGGCCTCGGGCAAACGCAAGTACGACAAGCGTGCCGCGGAGAAGGCCCGGGACTGGCAGCGCCAGAAAGAACGACTGGTCCGCGAGCGCAGGTAGAAGGGTTCGCCGGCTCAGGCGCGCGCTTCTTCCAATTCGTCCCGAATTGCGGCGAAGACCTCGGCGAACATCGCGGGCGTCAGGCGACCGGTGTTCGTGTTGAGGCGCGAGCAGTGGTAGCTGTCGTAGAGCCGGCGGCCGTCATCCAGGCGATGGACCGCGCCGTGGGCGAAGCGGCAAGCACTGGCGCGGAGACCGAGCGCCTTCAGAACCGCGCCGTGGGCGACCAGGCCCAGCGCCAGGATGGCGCGAAGCCGGCTCATCGCTGCAATCTCGGCGGTGAGGAAGGGGCGGCAGGCGGTAATTTCAGCGCCCTTGGGCTGATTCTGCGGCGGCACGCAGCGGACGGCATTGGTGATGCGGCAGTCGCGGAGCGTGAGACCATCGCCGGTGTTGGCGCCGTAGGCACCGCGGGCGAAGCCGAACTCGCCAAGGGTCGCGTAGAGCAGGTCGCCGGCAAAATCGCCCGTGAAGGGTCGGCCGGTGCGGTTGGCTCCGCGCAGGCCGGGCGCGAGGCCGACGATCAGCAGCCGCGCGTCGAGGCTACCGAAGCTCGGGACCGGCGCGTTGTGCCAATCGGGTTGGGCCGCGCGGTGATCCTCACGATAGGCGACGAGTCGCGGGCACAGGTCGCAGTCCCGGTCCGGTACGGGCGGAGCGGGCGCCGACGCGCTCACGCGGAGTGCACGACCTCATCGGCCATGTCGTCCTCATCGCCCTCGTCGTCGTACTCTTCGTACTCATCCTCCATCGGCTCGCGCAGGTTCCGGGCGCGCTCGTTGCGCCACTTGGGCTCGCGCGCGATCACGGGCTCGAGCTCCTGAAGCTCGATGAAGTTGTCGGCCTGGCGGCGCAGCTCGTCGGCGATCATCGGCGGCTGCGAGCGGATGGTGCTGACGACCGTCACCAGCACGCCCTTGCGCTGGACGGCCTCGGTCACGCGTCGAAAATCGCCGTCGCCGGAAAACAGTACGATATGGTCGAGGACGTCGGCCAACTCCATCATGTCGACCGCGATTTCGATATCCATGTCGCCCTTGACCTTGCGGCGGCCCATGGAATCGGTGAACTCCTTGGTCGGCTTCGTGATCAAGGTGTAGCCGTTGTAGTCGAGCCAATCGACCAGCGGCCGAATCGGCGAATACTCCTGATCTTCGATGAGAGCCGTGTAATAGAGCGCGCGGATGAGGCGGGCCTTGCCCGCGAACTCCTCCCGCAAGCGCTTGTAGTCAATGTCGAAACCGAGCGAACGGGCCGCGGCATAGAGATTTGAGCCGTCAATAAAGAGGCCGATCCGCTCCTGCGGATTGAATTGCATCAAAGTCTGTCCTTCTCGGTCAGGTGAGTCAGAATGCCGGAGAGCATGCCGTCGCCGCGTGGTGTTCTCCCTCTGTCGTCCACACTGTCGCGACCGCCTGACAGGCACACCATAACTAGGGATTCCCGCGGAGTGGGACAAGTGCAAGAGCAGGTCTCGTCGCAATGATTTTGATTGCACTCGGTGCGAACCTACCGACCGCGCGCCATGGCACGCCAGCCGATGGGCTGGACGCAGCGCTTGCTGTGCTTGCCGAGGGCGGGATCCGACCCGTGGCGCAATCGCGCTGGTATCGCAGCGCGCCGATAGCGCCGGCCACCGGCCCCTGGTTCGTCAACGGCGTGGTCCGGGTCGAATCGACGCTCTCCCCCGTCCCGCTCATGGCGCGCCTCCTCGCCGTGGAGGCGGCGTTCGGGCGCGAGCGGAGCGTCGCCGGTGCGGACCGCCCTCTCGACCTCGACCTCCTGGATTACCACGGCCGGGTTATTCGCCGCGAAGCCGACGACGAGGGGCCGGCGCTGATACTCCCTCACCCGCGGCTTGCGGAGCGGGCATTCGTGCTGGCGCCCCTCGTCGAGGTGGCGCCGGAATGGCGGCATCCGGTCAGCGGCGCCAGCGCCGCGTCCCTGCTCGCGGCAGTGGCGGATGAGCAGGCCCTTGAGCCGCTCCCCCCTGCCCCGCTCGATATGTGATGGTCGCGGCGTGCCAGAGGAACGTCGACGGCGTGGCACGGTAGCGGTGCTTCACACGGAGCCGTGACCACACGGCCGCGCATATTGATTTGATCATGTTCGATAGCGAGAGATATCATGCGCGTGCTCCGCATAGCGGACCGTCGAGATGGACCTTTGCTTGGCCTGCGCCACTTGGCGGCGGGCATGGCAGCCCCCGACGGTAGCCCTGATAATGCGCCGGCTTGAGATGCGGCAACCGGCGCGACGGTCGAAGGACGGAATGCGAAGACTACTGGTGGCCGGCCTCGCCGGCCTGATGATGATCAGCCTCCCGGCCATTGCGGTCGCCGATGAGGATGAGGAAACCTATGAGCAGCTCAAGCTCTTCGGCACCATCCTCGAGAGAATTCGGGATGAGTATGTCGAGGAGGTGAGCCCATCGGATCTGATCGATGCCGCCATCGAGGGCATGATCGCTTCGCTCGACCCCCATACGAAGTACCACAACCCGAAGAGCTACAAGGAAGTACAGGTCCAGGCGCGGGGTGAGTTCGGCGGCCTCGGCATCGAGGTCACGATGGAGGGCGGCTACGTCAAGGTGATCGCACCGATCGACGATACGCCCGCGCAGCGCGCCGGGATCGAGGCAGGGGACCTGGTGACCCATCTCGACGACGAGCCGGTGCTTGGTCTCACGCTACAGCAGGCGGTCGACAAGATGCGCGGCCCCGCCAACTCCGAGATCACCCTCACCATCCGCCGCGACGGGGTGGAGGAGGACCTCGAGTTCCCGATCACCCGTGCGATCATCAAGATTCGGTCGGTGCGCGCGCGGGTGGTGAATGACGAGGTCATCCTCGCGCGGATTTCGACCTTCTCGGAGCACACGTCCGACGATCTCGACGGAGTGCTGGGCGACCTGTGGGAGGAAGAGGGCGATCAGGTATTGGGCGCCGTGCTCGACCTGCGCAACAATCCCGGCGGTCTGCTCGATCAGGCGATCGCGGTCTCGGATGCCTTCCTGGAGAAAGGCGAGATCGTATCGACCAGGGGTCGCGACCACGACAGCATTTACCGCTTCAACGCGAACAGGGGCGATATCATCGACGGCCTGCCACTGGTCGTGCTGATCAACAGCGGGACGGCCTCGGCCTCGGAGATCGTCGCCGGCGCACTGCAGGACCACGGGCGGGCGCTCATCCTCGGCACCCGCTCGTTCGGCAAGGGCTCGGTGCAGACGGTGCTTCCGCTCGGCGGGAGCGGGGGAGGCGCACTGCGCCTCACCACGGCACGCTACTACACGCCATCTGGCCGCTCGATCCAGGAACAGGGGATCGACCCGGATATCGTCGTCGAGCAGATTCGGCCCGAGCCCGAGGAAGAAGCGTTGCCCGAGCGGCGGGAGGAGGACCTGCGGGGTCACCTGGACAACGATGGGTCCGCCATTCAGGACGAAGCAGACGCGCCAGCCGAAGAAACTGCCGAGGTAGAGGCCGACCCGACGGATGACGACTATCAACTCGCCCGCGCGATAGAGCACCTGCGCGGCGCTCGCATTCTCTCCGGCAACGCGCTCGTCAACTGAGCCGGTACGCGCGCGCCCGGCCCCGTCGCCGGCTAGCCCGCACTTCTCACCAGAGTCATGGTCTGCGCGGCGCTGTCCGGCCGACAGGGAAGGAGAGGCGCGCAGCGCGATGCAGGGACATCGGGCAAGCGCGTCGACGCACCATGTCGGCCGGACGGCGCCGCCCTTCGGGTCGCGCCCAGGCGCCCGCCCGCGGCGTCGCGGGCCTCAACCGTATTCCCCGATACGCTTCTCGGCCCGCTCCTGGCGGATCGAACGCCTGGACGCGACGCAGGCCGTGACCCTGGTGAGAAGTGCGGGCTAACGTGAACGCTCCCGACGGCCTCCCCTACCGGCCCTGCGTCGGCGTGCTGCTCTTCAACGCGCAGGGGCTGGTCCTCGTTGGCCAGCGCATCGACATGGTGCAGGAAGCCTGGCAGATGCCGCAGGGCGGAATCGACCGGGGCGAGGCCCCCCGCGATACGGCGTTGAGAGAGCTCGAGGAAGAGACCGGCGTTTCACCCGACAAGGTGAAGATCCTTGCGGAAACGCGGGAGTGGCTGCGCTACGACCTGCCGCCCCACCTGGTAAACCGCGTGTGGCGGGGGCGCTACCGGGGTCAGGAACAGAAGTGGTTCGCCGCGCGCTTCCTCGGCACCGATGCCGATGTCGACATCGACACGGCCCATCCGGAGTTCAGTAACTGGCGCTGGTCGCCGGTCGACGAGCTGACCGCGAATGCGGTTCCCTTCAAGCGGGCGCTCTACGAAGCGGTGATTGCCGAGTTCCGTCCGATTCTTTCGCCCTGAACCGCTCCAGACGCCGGACATAGAGCCTGAGCGCAAGCCAGGCCAGCGCGGCGGTAATTCTCCCCAGTCGCCCCTGCGGCTTGATGCCGATCGCCTTCATGGTCATGCCCACCCCGCGCTGAACGTGATCCCGCCGGTAGAGCGGGAACGTGCGCGCCGCATAGGCGAGGGCGGCGCGGCGGCGAACATAGGGATCGGGCTCGCCGGCACCGCAGTGGTAGGCGTAGCAGAGCTCGTCGTCAGTCGACTCGAAGAGACGGCCGAGCGCCACCCTGGCGCGCGCGAGCCGGCCGACGCCCTCGATATCCCGATAGCGCTTCATGGTGGTGTAGAAGAGCTTGTAGTGGCGAAACTCGTCACCCGCGATCTGCTTGCAGATCGCCTTGAATACGGGCTCTTCGGCAGCATCGCGCAGCGCGCTGTAGTAGGCGGACGTGCCGACTTCGACGATGCAGCGCGCCACCATCTCGGCGCAGCGCGACCCTCGAACCGACTCGTTGGCCTCCACGTCGATGCGGTGGCCCGCGACGAATCGGGCGAAGGTCGCGTCGAAGTCGAACGCGGGGTCCGCAAGCTCGGCGTAGCGGCGCAGGACCACGCCGTGCTGGACCTCCTCCTTCGCCCACGCGAGCGCGTCGGCGCAAAAGCCGGGATCGTCGTGAAACACGCCGCAGAGGTACTTGCCGTAGTCGGCGCTGTGGTGCTCGACCATGCACGCCGCCTTGGCGATCTTGACCATCTCCGGGTCGAGCTTCGACCGGTCGAACTGGTCCCATGGAATGTCGTCAAGGGTCCAGCGGCCCATAGTCCCTTCCCAACTCAGCGACGGCTTGACGGCTTCCTATAGTACCACGGACGGGCTGGTCAAAGCCCAAAAGTTGGGCGCCGTCCGACACCTTTCGGCGCTGGATGCCACATCCCGCTTGACGCCCATAAACATTCATTCAAGATACATCTTCAGTGCCGGTCGGTCGTCCCCGCGGGTCGTCGAATCTGGCGATGCCTAAGTCGATCCGCGTGTGGCGCACTGCAGGCAAGGCGAGAGGCAACAGCCGATAGGAGAGGGTGCAGCCATGATGAAAGTGAACAGGCGTGATTTTCTCAAGGTCGGAGGCGCGTTGGGAGCCGCATCGGCGATGACTCCCGTAATGATGGCCTCGGCCAGCGAGGCGGACATCAGCAGCCTGCCGCGGGTCAAGCAGGAGCTCGTGGCGCCCCCCTTTGTGCCGGCGCACGATCAGGTCGCCACCGGCGGCCCCAAGATCATCGAGGTGGAACTCAGCCCCGTCGAGGACAAGCGCGCAATCGACGGCGACGGCACCATGTACAACACGCTCTCGTTCAACGGCTCGATTCCGGGGCCGCTGATGATCTGCCACGAGGGCGACTACATCGAGCTCACGCTCAAGAACCCGGCGAGCAACATCTTCGAGCACAACATCGACTTCCACGCGTCGACGGGCGCGCTCGGAGGCGGCGCGCTCACGCATGTCCAGCCGGGCGAGCAGGTCATGCTGCGCTATAAGGCGACCAAGCCCGGCACCTACATCTACCACTGCGCGCCGGGCGGCTCGATGATCCCCTATCACGTCGTCTCAGGCATGAACGGCGCCGTGATGGTGCTGCCGAGAGACGGCCTCAAGGACCGCCAGGGCAATCCGCTCCGCTACGATCGTGCCTACTACATCGGCGAGCAGGACTTCTACGCGCCGCGCGACGCCGAGGGCAACTTCATGGAGTACGAAGAGCACGCGGATGCGATGGCGGATGTCTTCGACGTGATGCGCACGCTTACGCCAAGCCATGTCGTGTTCAACGGCGCGGCCGGGGCGCTCACCGGGGACAACGCGATGACCGCCAATGTCGGCGAGTCCGTGCTCTTCATCCACTCACAGGCCAACCGCGATTCCAGGCCGCACCTGATCGGCGGCCACGGCGACCATGTCTGGGAGGAGGGCTCCTTCGTCGACCCGCCCCTGGAGGGGCTGGAAACCTGGTTCATCCGCGGCGGGTCCGCCGGTGCGGCGCTCTACACCTTCCGCCAGCCGGGCGCGTACGTGTACCTGTCGCACAACCTGATCGAGGCCGTGGAGCTCGGTGCGCTGGCCATCGTCGTCGTGGAGGGCGAATGGAACCACGACCTGATGACACAGGTTCAGCCGCCGACCATCATGACGGCCTAGGCCGTCGCAGCAGACGGGCTGCTCCCGCTTGCCGGGAGCAGCCCCTGCCTCGCCCGACATGATCGAGAGGGAGGGTGCAGCACATGATGGATTTCAGGAAGACGAGGCTGCTGCCTCGCCGGGTTGGCGCGGGTGCGGGCGCGTGTCTTGCGGCGGGTATTCTGGGCGTGTCGCTCTTCGCCGGTGCCGGCACGACCGGCTCCGAAGCCGCCAGCCTCTCGGGTTCCGGAGAACTCTTGCCGGAGCTCGTCCTGATCCCGGCCGGCGAGATGGCGGTCGGCGACCCCGACCGCCGGTCCGCAGGGACGGAAGACGCGGAGCCCCGCCGCGTCGTCTTCGAGCGGCCCTTCCTGATGGGCAAGTTCGAGATCACCTTCGACCAATGGGATCAATGCCACCGGGCCGGGGGCTGCGACCATCGCCCGGACGACAAGGGCTGGGGGCGGGCGGACCGCCCCGTCATCGACGTGAGCTGGGACGATATCGCGCAGTACCTCGACTGGCTCTCGGCTGCGACCGGTGAGCGTTACCGCTTGCCGACCGAGGACGAATGGGAATACGCGGCGCGTGCGGGCTCGCCGGAGCCGGTCGAGCCGCCCTCCTACTTCGGGGACGAGGACCTGGCCTGGGCGGAGGATTTCCTGCTGGCCTACCAGGGAACGGCCAAGACGAAGCCGGTGGCCTCGTACGAGAGCAACGGGTTCGGCGTGGTCGGTACCAAGGGCAATGTCTGGGAATGGACCGACGGTTGCTGGCAGCAGACCTACCGGACCGATGACGGCCCCGTTTCCAGGGAGAACTGCGGCATCAGGGTCCTGCGCGGCGAGCACGCAAGCTACATGCCGACCTTCGTTCGCGACACGTCCACCGGCGGCTGCTCGGTGAAGCCCATGCCCGCCAACTTTGGCTTCCGCGTGGTGCGGGAGTCGTAGCGCGCGCCCTACGACAGCAGCCGGCCCTCTTCCCGCGCCGCGAATATGCGCCGAAAGGCCGGCGACGGCGTCAGCATGTCTTCCAGCGTGTACTGGTCCAGAACCTCGAGAAAGGCCTGCAGGGCCGTCTCCAGCACACCGGTCAACCGGCACGGTCCGGCAATCGGGCAGGTGTTCTTTTTCTGTCCTGCGAAGCACTCGACCAGCTGAAAGTTGCCTTCGGTTGCCCGAAAGACCTCACCCAGATTGATCTCGCTCGCCGGCATCGCGAGCTCCAGGCCACCGTTCTTGCCCCGGGTGGTCTTGATGTAGCCCTCCTGCCCCAGCTGATGGATCAGCTTCATCAGATGGTTCTCGGAAATGCCGTAGGCCTCGGCGATTTCCCGGATCGTGCAGCGCCGGTGGCGGTTGAGGCCCAGGTAGATGAGGGCCCTCAACGAATAGTCGCTGTACTTCGTCATCTGCATGGGACCGACCTCAAAGGTGCGGGCATCGATCTTAGCCGCTGGATCGCTCTTTGTCCGCCGCGCGTCCTGGCTCAGGACACCCGACACGGGGAACATCGGGGCTCTTCATCGGGCAAGGTATTCGAAGGGCATTTGCCTGCCAAGTGCCGGGCGACGTGGCGAGCCCGACCGCGCCGCGCGCGGCCGCAGCTACGCGTTGGTGTGGCTGGGCCATTCCCCGTAGAGGTCCGCGCGCCTGCGGCGGTCCCGGAAGGTGGGTGCGGCGCCCTTCTCGCGATTCTCGTGGATCCTGTCGAGGTCGACCTCGCCGCGCACCACGGTTTCGATGTTGGGCACCGGGGCTTCCGCGACGACGCCGTTCGGGGCATCCCACGGCGTGTCGCAGGGGCTCAGAATCGAGCTCCGCCCCCAGGGAGACGGCAGCGGCCCGCCGGGCGGGAGCGCGGCACTCCCGCCGCAGTGGACCACGTACACCTGGTTCTCGACCGCGCGCGCTTGGGCGCAGTGGCGGACGCGCCAGAAGCCCTGTTCCGTGAAGGTGAGAGACGGGCACAGGATGATCTCGGCGCCCTGCTCGGCAAGGCTCGCGGCGCACTCCGGAATTTCGGCTTCGTAACACACGTTGAACCCCACCTTGGCGAAGGGGAGCTCGACCATCTCGATCGTGTCGCCCTCCTCGGTCGACCACTGCGCTTCGGCCGGAAAGATATGCGTCTTCTCGTGGCTGTGAACCAGCCCGTCGGGACCATAGAGATAGGCGACGTTGAGATATCTGCCCTCCCTCTTCTCCAGATGAGAGCCGGCGACGATGTGCTGCCCGCGCTCCCTGGCCTCGCTTTCGAAGAGCCGGCGATAGTCCTCGGTGTAGCTGGTGTTCCCGTGCTCATGAATGCGGGTCAGTTCGGAAACCGGCAGGTCCTTCCAGTCGGGAAAGGTCGTGAACAGCTCGATGGTGAAGAGCTCCGGGAAGAGGACCAGGTCGGCCCCCTCTGCCCGGTCCAGCAGCGCGCATGCGTGAGCCGCAAACTCGTCGAAGCTGCTGACGGGCCTGACAACGAACTGACACGCCGCGATCGAAACGTTCCTGGGCATGGCTCGATCTCCTGGGGACCTGAGGGCCCGGGCGGCGGGGGCGGAATAAACGGTATTGTATAATGTAAAACAGCGAGTTACGCGAACTTGTCTTAGTTTTGCAAGAACGTACTCGCGCGCGCCGGGTGCCGCGCCTCCGGCAGACTAGCCCGCGTTGGCGGCGAGAAGCTCCGCGAGCTCGACCTCGCGCTCGTATTTTGCGCGGTCCTCGTCGCCCTCGGCATCGCGCAACCTGAGTTGCGCCTGTTCGAGCCGCGCGTCGGCCTGGGCGCGGTCGATGGCGCCGGCCTCGAAGGCCTCGGTGGAGAGCACCGTGCAGCGCTCGCCCGTCACCTCGGCGAAGCCTTCGGCCACCACGTAGCGGTCCTTCGGCTTCTCGTTCTCGTAAATCTCGATCACGCCTGGCCTTAGCGTGGAGAGCAGCAACGAATGGCCCGGCAGCACGCCGAAGTCACCTTCGGCGCCCGGCACCACCACCATCTCGACGTCGCCGGAGAAGATCAGCCGCTCCGGCGCGACGAGCTCGAACTGCAGGGTGTCGGCCATGACGCTTCCTCGGACTCCCCAGCTTTCCTAGGCGGCCTCGGCGGCCATTTGCTTCGCCTTGTCCACCGCCTCCTCGATCGGGCCGACCATGTAGAACGCGGCCTCCGGCAGGTCGTCGTACACGCCGTCGCAGATCGCCTTGAAGCTCGCGATCGTGTCCTTGATGTCCACGAGCTTGCCCGGCGTGCCGGTGAAGACCTCGGCCACGAAGAAGGGCTGCGAAAGGAAGCGCTGGATCTTGCGGGCGCGCGACACCGTGAGCTTGTCCTCCTCCGAGAGCTCGTCCATGCCGAGAATGGCGATGATGTCCTGCAGCGACTTGTAGGTCTGCAGGATGCGCTGGACCTCACGGGCAACGCTGTAGTGCTCCTCGCCGATGATGCGGGGGTCGAGCATGCGCGAGGTGGAATCGAGCGGGTCCACCGCCGGGTAGATGCCGAGCTCGGCGATCTGGCGCGAGAGCACCGTGGTCGCGTCCAGATGCGCGAAGGAGGTCGCGGGCGCCGGGTCGGTCAGGTCGTCGGCCGGCACGTAGATCGCCTGCACCGAGGTGATCGAGCCCTTATGGGTCGACGTGATGCGCTCCTGCAGCGTGCCCATGTCGGTCGCGAGCGTCGGCTGATAACCCACCGCAGAGGGGATGCGGCCGAGCAGCGCCGACACCTCGGAGCCCGCCTGGGTGAAGCGGAAAATGTTGTCGATGAAGAGCAGCACGTCCTGCCCCTCTTCATCGCGGAAATACTCGGCCTGGGTCAACCCGGTGAGGCCGACGCGGGCACGCGCGCCCGGAGGCTCGTTCATCTGGCCGTAGACCAGCGCCACCTTGGACTGGTCGCCTTCGAGGTCGATGACGCCGGATTCGATCATCTCGTGGTAGAGGTCGTTGCCCTCGCGGGTCCGCTCGCCCACGCCGGCGAACACCGAGTAGCCGCCGTGCTGCTTCGCGATGTTGTTGATGAGCTCCATGATGATGACGGTCTTGCCGACGCCGGCGCCGCCGAAGAGCCCGACCTTGCCGCCCTTGGCGTAAGGCGCGAGCAGGTCCACCACCTTGATGCCGGTCTCCAGGATCTCGGCCTCGGTCGATTGATCGACGAAGGCCGGCGCCTGTGCATGGATCGGCCGGCGGGACTTGGCGCTGACATCGCCGCGCTCGTCGATGGGATCGCCGACCACGTTGATGATGCGGCCCAGCATCTCCGGCCCGACCGGCACCTCGATGCCTTCGCCGGTATCCACCGCGTCGCCGCCGCGCACGAGTCCGTCCGTGGTGTCCATGGCGACGCAGCGCACGGTGCTCTCGCCCAGATGCTGCGCCACCTCGAGAACCAGGCGGTTGCCCTGATTGTCGACGTGAAGAGCGTTCAGGATCGCCGGAAGCTCGCCCTCGAACTGCACGTCCACGACCGCGCCCATGACCTGGGTGATCTTGCCGACCGCGTTTCTCGTCGCCATCTTGTTCTGCTCCCGCTCGAACTCGTTCGCTGCCCCGGTCAGAGCGCTTCGGCGCCGGAGATGATCTCGATCAGCTCCTTGGTGATCTGCGCCTGCCGCGTCCGGTTGTAGTGGAGGGTCAGCTTGTCGATCATTTCGCCCGCGTTGCGTGTCGCGCTGTCCATCGCCGTCATCCGCGCGCCCTGCTCGCTCGCCGCGTTCTCGAGCAGCGAGCGGAAGATCTGGATCGACAGATTGCGCGGCAGAAGGTCGGAGAGGATCATCTCCTCATCCGGCTCGAAATCGTAGATCGCACCTGAGTCGTCGCCGCCCTCGGCTGCCGCCTGCTCAGGCGGGCTGAAGGGGATCAGCTGCTGGAAGGTGACGACCTGGCTCATCACCGTCTTGAAGCGGTTGTAGACCACCGTGCAGGTGTCGAACTCGCCCTCCTCGAAGCGCCTGGTGAGGCCGCGGCCGATGTTGTCCGCTTCCTCGAACGTTGGCCCGCCGGTGCGCCCGATCCCATCTACATGGTCGATGATCATCCCGCCGAACTCGCGGCGGAGCTGCTCGCGGCCCTTGCGGCCGACGCAGATGATCTTTGTGGTCTTGCCCTGCTCGGCGAGCTCCTTGAGACGCGCCCGTGTCGCCCGCGTGATCGAGCTGTTGAAGCCGCCGCAGAGCCCCCGGTCGGCGGTCGCCACCACGAAGAGATGGACGTCGTCCTTGCCGGTGCCGCGCAGCATCGCGGGCGCGTCCTCGCGCTCGCCCATGATCTCGGCGAGCGAGCCCACCATCCGCTCCATCCGCTCGGAGAAGGGGCGCGCCGCCTCGGCCGACTCCTGCGCGCGGCGCAGCTTGGACGCCGCGACGAGCTTCATCGCCGAGGTGATCTTCTGGGTCTGGCGCACGCTGTTGATGCGCACCCGGAGGTCTTTGAGGCTCGCCATGGCGGAGGCCCGTTTCTTCCCTTACCGCCGCAACTTAGGCGAACTTCTTCGCGAATTCGTCGAGAATCGCGGTGAGCGCCTTGTCGCTCTCGTCGCTCAATTCCTGCGTGGTGCGGATCTCGTCGAGCAGGGCGCCGTGATTGGCCCGCATGTCGCTCAGGAACTCCTGCTCGAAGCGGGTCACGTCGCCGATGTCGATGCCGTCGAGATAGCCGCGCACGCCGGCGAAGATCGAGACCACCTGTTCCTCAACCGCCATCGGCGAGAACTGACCCTGCTTGAGGAGCTCGGTCAGCCGCGCGCCGCGGTTGAGCAGCCGCTGCGTCGCCGCGTCGAGGTCGGAGCCGAACTGCGCGAAGGCCGCCATCTCGCGATACTGCGCAAGCTCCAGCTTGATCCGGCCCGCCACCTGCCTCATCGCCTTCACCTGGGCGGCGGAGCCCACCCTGCTCACCGAGAGGCCCACGTTAATCGCCGGCCGAATGCCCTGATAGAAAAGCTCGGTCTCGAGGAAGATCTGCCCGTCGGTGATGGAGATCACGTTGGTGGGGATATAGGCCGAGACGTCACTGGCCTGGGTCTCGATCACCGGCATCGCGGTGAGCGAGCCGGAGCCGTTGTCCTCGTTCATCTTGGCCGCGCGCTCGAGCAGGCGCGAATGGAGGTAGAAGACATCGCCGGGATAGGCCTCGCGCCCCGGCGGGCGGCGAAGGAGCAGCGACATCTGGCGGTAGGCCACGGCCTGCTTCGAGAGATCGTCGTAGAAGATCACCGCGTGCATGCCGTTGTCGCGGAAGAACTCGCCCATGGTGCAGCCGGCGTAAGGGGCCAGGAACTGCAGCGGCGCGGGCTCGGAGGCAGACGCGGAGACAACGATCGAGTAGTCGAGCGCGTTGTTCTCCTCCAGCGTCTTGACGATCTGCGCGACGGTCGAGCGCTTCTGCCCCACCGCGACATAGATGCAGTAGAGCTTGCGCGATTCGTCGTCGCCGGCGTTCACGCCCTTCTGATTGATGATGGTGTCGATCGCGACGGCGGTCTTGCCGGTCTGGCGGTCGCCGATGATGAGCTCACGCTGGCCGCGCCCGATGGGCACCAGCGCGTCGAGCGCCTTGAGCCCGGTCTGCACCGGCTCGTGCACCGAGCGGCGCGGGATGATGCTGGGGGCCTTGACCTCGACCCGGCGGCGCTCCGTGGCCTCGATCGGGCCCTTGCCGTCGAGCGGGTTGCCGAGCGGGTCGACGACGCGGCCGAGCAGCCCCTTGCCCACCGGCACGTCGACGATGGTGCCGGTGCGCTTGACGATGTGGCCTTCCTTGATGTCGCGGTCTTCGCCGAAGATCACGATACCGACGTTGTCGGACTCAAGATTCAGCGCCATCCCCCTGATTCCGCCAGGGAATTCGACCATCTCGCCGGCCTGGACATTGTCGAGGCCGTAGACCCGGGCCACGCCGTCGCCGACGGAGAGCACCTGCCCCACCTCGGCGACATCGGCCTCAGAGCCGAAATTGGCGATCTGTTCCTTCAGGATTGCCGAAATTTCGGCGGCACCGATATCCATCTCAAATTCCCTTCATCGCCAATTCGAGATTCTGCAACTTTGTCCTGAGCGAGTTGTCGAGCATGCGCGAGCCGACGCGCACCGTGAGCCCGCCGATCAACGAGGGATCGACACGGGTCTCGAGCGCCACGTCGCGGCCGACGATGGTGCGCAGCGTGTCCTTCACCGCTTCCACATGATTGGCCTTGAGCGGCACGGCGGAGGTGACTTCAGCCGACACCTCGCCGCGATGATCGGCGAGCTTCGCCTGAAACGCCGCGATCATGTCGGTCAAGAGGAAGACCCGCCGGTTGCGCGCGAGCAGTGCCACGAAGTTCCTGACGTACTGGCTGGTTCCAAGCCGCTCCAGCACGGCGTCGAGCGCCTTGCCCTGCTCCGCGCGGGAAAGGGTCAGGCTGCGGACGACGCGCTTCAGGTCGTCGCTGCCCTCCACCAGCTCGCGGATGGCCTCGAGATTGCGCTCGATCTCCTCGACCGCTTTGCGCTCCAGAGCGAGCTCGAACAACGCGGTCGCGTAACGATCCGCGAGACCGGCTCCGCCGACCGACTGACCAGCCACCGCTACTCCCTAGGTCTGCCCCGGATGCGCCGCCGCGCCTGCATTCCCGCCCGCGGCGCGGCCGCAAAAAAAGCCTCGCGGGCGCCCGTCCCGGACAAGGCGCGCGAGTGGTATCACACTCACCGGGCCCGCGCAACCGCTCGCGGGGTGGGCGAAAGGGCCGAGCGCAGGCCAGCCGAGCGCGCCGCTTGGGCCTGGACTTCTTCGCCCATTTGCTGCTTGAAGGGACGCTGACAACGCAATGCATTCAAACGAAATTCGAGGGAGATGACGCCGATGTCGTTGAAGGACGAGCTGGACAAGCTGCGGGCCGCTTCCGTGGAGAGGTTTCCGCCCGAGACCCTTGCCACCATGCAGGGGGCGACGCAGGAGCTCATCGCCTCCGGAATCGCCGAGCAGAGCACGAGCGAGGGCAGCGCCGCCCCGGATTTCTCGCTGCCCAATGCGCACGGCGAGCCGGTCGCCTCCGAGGCGCTGTGGGGGGACGGACCCGCCGTGGTTTCCTTCTATCGCGGCGGCTGGTGCCCCTACTGCAACATCGAGCTGAAGGCCCTGCAGGATCGGCTGCCGGAGATCGAGGCGCTCGGCGCGCGCCTGGTCGCCATCACGCCGGAGACGCCCGACAACGCGCTCTCCACGCAAGAGAAGAACGAGATCGGCTTCGACGTGCTGAGCGACGACGGCAACCGGGTGGCGAGCGCCTTCGGCCTCAGCTTCCGCCTGCCCGAAGCGATCGTCGAGCTCTACAAGGGCTTCGGCATCGACCTGGAGGCCTCCAACGGCGAGGCGAGCCAGACCCTGCCGGTGCCGGCCACCTTCGTCATCGGCAAGGGCGGCAAGGTGCTCAAGGCCTTCGTCGATGCCGACTACACCACGCGGGCCGAGCCGGACGAGGTCATCGCCTCCCTGAAGGAGGCGGACGACTAGACCCGTATCGCTCGCCAGTGCCATGGTCGAAGCGCTCAGGTGACGACGAGAACGTAAAGGAGGAGATTGTGCCCAATCCGTTGCTGCAGAGGGTCGCGCCGGAGGCCATGGATGGCTGGCTGCGCGCGGCATACCAGGAGAGTCGCGCGCTGCAGGAGAGCAAGGGCGGCGACGCAACCTTCTTCGAGATCGGCGCCAACGCGCCTCACATGCTCGAGTGGTACTTCAAGAGCTTCTACGAGGGCGTCTTCTATGGCGGCCGCGTCGAGGTCAGAATCAAGGAGCTGCTTCGCTACCGGCTCTCGATGACCCACGGCTGCGCGTTCTGCAACAAGGGTAACGTCGAGGCTGCACGGCGCGCGGGCGTCACCGACGCCCAGCTCGACAACATCATGAACGACGCGAGCGACGTCTTCTCCGAGCAGGAGCGCGCGGTGCTGCGTCTCGGTGCCGAGATGGTGCTTCCCAACATGGAGGGGCAGCTCACGCCCGCCCTCCACGCCGATCTCTCGGCGCACTTCGACGACGGGGAGATCTTCGAGCTCGGCATGGTGGCGGCGGTGCTCACGGGCATCGCCAAGTTCCTCTTCGTCTTCGACCTGGTAGAGCGCGAGGCGCATTGCCCCATAGGGCCGAGGAAGGCCGCCTGAGCGCTTCCTTCCCGCCCCTGTCCGCGCGCTCAGCGACTGTCCAAGTCGGCGCTGCCGTAAGTGAAGGCGCCGTTGGGGCTGATGACTTGGCCGGTTGTATAGGCGGCTTCGTCCGACGCGAGATAAACGGCGAGCGCACCGACCTCCGCCGGCTTGCCGAAGCGCCCGACGGGGATGTTGCGGGTGAGTAGCGACTTCTCATCCGGGGGTTTCGCGACATTCACCGGTGTATCGAAGTAGCCGGGCGCGATCGCGTTGACCGTAACGCCGCGCCCGCCCACTTCGCGCGCCAGCGAACGCACCAGGCCGTCGATGCCCCCTTTCGCCGCCCCGTACGCGACCTCAAATGCGACCCCGTTCGCCGCAGCCACTGAAGACGTGCAGATGATTCGCCCGAAACCACGCTCCAGCATGCCGGGCAGCGCCTGCCGGGTGCAGAGGAACGTGCCGTCGAGGTGGCAGGCCAGCAGGGCACGCCATGCCGCAAGACTCATCTCCTCGAAGCACACGGCGTGGAAGGTGCCGGCGACGTTGACCAGCGTGTCGATGGGGCCGAGCGCCTCCTCGGCAATGGCGTACGCACCGCGCACGCACGGCTCATCCGTCACGTCGCAGTAGATTGCCGGGAACAGCCGCCCGCCGAAGCGGGCCGTCGCGGCGCGGGCCTTGGAGGCCGCAGCAGCTTCGTCGAGATCGGTGATCGCGACGCTTGCCCCGGATTCGGCCAGCGCGTCGACGATTGCGCTGCCGAGCCCGCCTGCCGCTCCCGTGACCAGAGCGTTCCGCCCTTTCAGCGAAAACATCGTACCCTCCAGGCTAAGAGAGAGCGATCGACCACGCGATGCTCCCACGCAACAGTATCAGGAGGTCACCGTGTTGAAGACGTACAACCCGTCCGGTATCGCGCCACCCTTCGGCCACTACGATCACGGCGTCGAGGCGGTCAACGTCTCGCGCCTGCTGCACGTATCGGGGCAGATCGGTGTCGAGCCCGACGGCACCGTGCCCGACGACGTGGCGGCGCAGATCGAGTGCGTCTGGCGCAACATCGAGGCCGTGCTCGCCGATGCGGGCATGACCACCGCCAACGTCGTGCGCACCATCACCTACATGCTGGACGCCGACTACGTGCCGCTGCTCGCGGCCGCGCGCAAGGAACACCTCGGCGCCGACCACAAGGCCGCATCGACCACCATCGTCGTGGCCGGCCTGGTTCGGCCGGGGTGGAAGGTCGAGATCGATGCCGTCGCCGTGGCCTGAACGCCAGGTCGCGTCCGTCCTTGGATGGGCGCACGCAGGACCATGAGACGGCCTGTAAAATTTATTGTGAGATTCGCCGGGATTAAGTTGGATGTCGCGCATGCCCGAAGGGTCGTGCGCGCGGCAAACCAGGTCGCGGACACGAAATCACACCGCCCTCAGGCGCCCGCCTGGGCTGCCCTGGCAGCGGCTCGGGTGGCGCGCTGGTGGACCCGCTGCATGAGCTTTGCGGCCTCGCGCGCCTCGTCGCGGGCGACCTCGATCATGGTCAGATCGCCGCGCCCCGGCGCGTCCGCCGCCTCCAGCCCGGCCACGCGCCCGGCCGCCTGCTCCAGGTAGACCCGCGCGCCCTCAAGCTGATCGGCCAGGCTCACCGCCTTACCCTTCGTCGCCATCGTCGCCCCCTTCGGTTGCCGTCCATGCCGCATCGCCGGTGACGTCGATCGCCTCCAGCGCCTCGATCGTCTTGGCCTTGCCGATGCGCCGCTCCAGCGCGTGGCAGGCCGCGACGATTCGCGCCCGCTCCGCATCCTGCGCCGCCGTCGCGCGTCCGTTCAAGCGCCAGGTGAGCTCCTCGATCCGGTCGCGCGTGCCGACGTAAGCCGTGGCGATGCGCGCCTTGGCCTGCGCATTGGCCTGGCGGATCAGCGCGGCCGGCAGCGCGCCGAGGCGGGCGGCGCGCTCGGCCTCGACCAGGGCGGCCCAGGCCGGCTTCGGCGCTGCATCCGTGTCGCGCCCGTCGAGCGCATGCGCGGCCGGCACGCGGTGGACGCGGCGCGCGACCGACCAGGCCGGGAAGGCCTCGGGCAAGGCGCGCCAGCCCTCGGGCAGCGCACCCGCCTCGCTGCGCGCGGGCAGGGCCGGCGGCGCCGGCGGGCCGGCCTCGAAGTCGGCGTCGAGATAGGCGAACTCGTTGTAAAGGCTGCCCGCCCTGCGCGGGTGCGCCACCAGGCGCAGCACGCGCCAGGGGCCGATCCGGCAGAGCGCGCCGGCGCGCATGTACTCGGGCGGATTCCAGCGGTAGGCCGCCCAGGTCTCCGCATCGGCCGCGACCTCGACCAGGCCGCCGGGATAGCTGCCCGGCAGCAGGCCGTGAGGCAGCGCGAGGTCCAGGTGCGCGAGCGCCGCCTGGAGCCGGCGCGCGTCCATCAATCGACCTCCCGAACGCCGATGACGCCGTGCAGGGCGCCCCCGGTCGAGTCCGTGGTCGCTTCCATGATGAGCTGCAGGCTGGTGGCCGAGGGCCGGCGGATCAGCAGGGTCGGGCCGTCCGCCTCGCCCCTGCCGCGCGCGATGGCGTAGGCGATGGCGGAATCGTTGTCGAAGGTGGCGCCCACGTGGATGTGCGGCACCGGGATCGAGGC
The DNA here is from genome assembly GCA_965207055.1 of Alphaproteobacteria bacterium. Lineage (GTDB taxonomy): Bacteria > Pseudomonadota > Alphaproteobacteria > UBA828 > UBA828 > WTGU01. The sequence continues at coordinate 309,518 of CBDBLP010000004.1, forward strand.
GAGGCCGAAGGGCGATATCTCCGGGTTGAGCTCTTCGAGCACGAACTCCAGGTAATCGTAGTCGGTCGGCGGGTCGGACAAGGTGGCGGTGTAGCCCGTGGTCTCGACGCTCACGCCGACGCTGTGGCTCCAGAGCACCTTGACGTTGCGCACGTCGGCGTCGATGTGCTCGGCCGAGAGCGTGCCGGTGACGTTGATGTCGCGGAAGTCGCCCGTGATCGCCTGGATGCGCACGGCCGCGATGTCGGCGGCGCCGATCCACTCCTCGGCCATGCGCCACTCGGCGGCCGGGTTGTTCCAGGTCCACCACGAGTTGAAGCCGGGCCGCCAGAACCTGATCCAGTCGCCGTGCACGTTGTCGCCGAGGGTGGCGCCGTTGGCGATGGCGACGAGCGAGGCCGGCAGCGCCGCCGGCCCGGCCTGGAGCAGGGCGAAGTCGGCGAGCGTGATCTGATAGTGGTAGACGTTCGGCCCTCGGCTCGCGGCCGGCCCCGGCGTGCCCGGCGTGCCCTGCGGCCCGGTGAGGTCGCGGCGGAAGCTCCAGACCGCAGCGGCGGTCTTCTCATAGACGAAGCCGTTATCGGTGCGGAAGAACCAGTCGCCGAGCTTGCCGAGGGCCGTGGACGGCAGCCCGGTGCCGCTGTGCCAGATCGCGCCGTCCGCGCCGTCGATGTCGAGCTGGAATACCCAGGCGCCCGCCACCTTGCGATAGATGCCGGCATTGGAGGTGCGGAAGTACCAGTCGCCGTCGGCGCCGATGACCGTCGACGGCAGGCCTGCGCCGGTGAACCAGCGCGCGCCGTCGGAGCCGGCGAGGTCGGCGATCTGCGTCCAGGCGCCGCCGGCCTTCTGCCAGACCGTCGAGTTGGCGGTGCGCAGGTAGAAGTCGCCGTCCCTGCCGATCACCGTGCTCGGGTCGCGCTCGCCCGAGTGCCAGATGGCGCCGGCGATGCCCTGCGGCCCGGTGAGGTCGCGGCGGAAGGTCCAGACCGCAGCGGCCGTCTTCTCGTAGACGAAGCCGTTGTCGGTGCGGAAGTACCAGTCGCCGACCTCGCCGACGACCGTGGAAGGCGTGCCGGTGCCGCCGTGCCAGATCGCGCCGTCCTCGCCGTCGATGTCGAGCTGGAATACCCAGGCGCCGCCGACCTTGCGATAGAGGCCCGCATTCGAGGTGCGGAAGTACCAGTCGCCGTCCTCGCCGATGACCGTGGACGGCAGGCCTGCGCCGGTGAACCAGCGATTGCCGTCGGCGCCCGCGAGGTCGGCGATCTGCGTCCAGGCGCCGTCGGCCTTGCGCCAGACCGTCGAATCCCCGGTGCGCAGGTAGAGGTCGCCGTCCTCGCCGATCACCGTGCTCGGGTCGCGCTCGCCGGTGTGCCAGGTGGCGCCGGCGATGCCCTGCGGCCCGGTGAGGTCGCGGCGGAAATTCCAGAAGGCCGGCCCGGTCTTGTCGTAGACGAAGCCGTTGTCGGTGCGGAAGTACCAGTCGCCGACCTCGCCGAGGCTCGGCGGCGGCGCCCCGTTGCCGCCGTGCCAGGTGGCGCCGTCCGCGCCGTCGATATCGAGCTGGAATGCCCAGGCGCCCGCCACCTTGCGATAGATGCCCGCGTTCTCGGTGCGGAAGTACCAGTCGCCGTCGGCGCCGAGGGCGGCGGCCGGCAGGTCTGCACCCACGAACCAGCGGTCGCCGTCGGCGCCGGAAAGGTCGGCGATCTGCGCCCAGGCGCCGGCCCTCTTGCGCCAGACCGTGGCGTTGGTGACGTTGAAGTAGAGGTCGTCGTCGGTGCCGAGCGCCGCCGGCGGCCGGCCTGAGCCGGTGTGCCAGGTGGCGCCGTTGATGCCCTGCGGCCCGGTGATGTCGCGGCGGAAGGTCCAGACCGCAGCCCCGGTCTTCTCGTAGACGAAGCCCTGGTCGGTGCGGAAGTACCAGTCGCCGATCCGGCCGAGCGCCAGGCCGGGCACGCCCGCGCCCGAGTGCCAGATCGCGCCGTCCTCGCCGTCGATGTCGAGCTGGAATACCCAGGCGCCGCCGACCTTGCGATAGATGCCCGCATTGGCGGTGCGGAAGTACCAGTCGCCGTCCTCGCCGAGGGTGGCGGCCGGCAGGCCTGCGCCGCCGTACCAGACCGAGCCGTCGGCGCTGGCGAGGTCGGCGATCTGCGCCCAGGCGCCGGCGGTCTTGCGCCAGACCGTCGAATCGTCGGTGTCGAGGTAGAGGTCGCCGTCGGCGCCGAGGTCCGCAGCCGGCGGGCCTGAGCCCACGAGCCAGCGCTGGCCGCCGACGCGCTGGCCGCCGAGGGTGGCGCGCACCGTGGCGGAGGCCGATTCCGCGCCCGAGGTCGAGACCGCGCGGGCGGCAAAGCTCCAGGTGCCGGCGGGCGGCTCCAGGGTCTCGTGAGGCGAGGCGGTGAGGAAGCCCGCATGCAGCGGCGTCATGGCGGCCCACGCGGCGGCCGCGTCGGCGGCGTAGCGGATGACCACGCCTTCGAGGTCCGGCGCCTCGGGCGGGGTCCAGCTAAAGACGCGGGTGCCATCGGCCGCCTCGCGCAGGGCGAAGTCGGCGGGCGGGTCCGGCGCGGGGCCGGTCTCCAGCATCCAGGTGGTGCGGAAGCGCGGGCCGGCGGGCGCGGCCTCGGTGCCGGGCACGATCTCGACCGCCTGGCCGGTGTCGGGCGGCACCAGCCAGCGGGCCACGGTGGCGCCGTCCACCAGGCGGGCGACCACGGCCAGCGCATCGAAGCTCGGGCCGGCGCGCAGCGTGGCGCCGCGCCAGTCGCCGGCGACGGTGAGGGTCGCCTCGAGCTCGACCATGACGCCCCGGCCGACCGGCACCCGGCGGGTGGCGAAGGCCACGTCGAGCACGCGGGGCGTGCGGGACTGGAGCTGCGGAAAGGGCGCCGTGAGGTCGCTGGTGGCGAGCTGGTAATAGGCCTCCACCTCGTCGATCGCGACGAAGCGGACGTGCCGGTCGCCGCGCGGCTGCACGGCGATGATGCGCGCGCGCACCGGCGGCAGGGCGTCGTCGTAGAGGCGCCAGAGGATATCGCGGGCATTCGCGCCGTCGGCGCCGGGCGCGAGCGGCAGCGGGTCCGCCAGCACCAGCGCATCGACCGCCCCGGCTTCTCCCGCAGGGCGCGAGACGGCGGTCTGGTGCACCGTGCCGTCGAGCAGGCGCAGCAGGAGGCGCGGATCGGCGCCGGTGGGGTCCACCGCGCGATTGAGGCGCACCCGGTCGGCCGTGCCGCCCACCAGGCGGCCGGCGGCGCCGCCGTCGATCAGGGAGTGGGTGATCGTCACCACGTCGCCGCGGGCGAGCGAGAGCCCTTCCGCCGCCATTTCCCAGGTGAGGCGGCGGCGGTGGTAGACCTGGCGCGCGGCCTGGAGGTTGCAGGCGATCGCCGCCTGCTCGCGGTCGGTGACGCCGTGCAGGGTGACGGTCGCCGTCGACGCGGGATGCGCGCCCGCGTCCGGCACGGTGCGGCGCAGCGTATTGAACTGCCAGTCGAGATCGGGCTCGCGGTAGCGCACCGCGACCTCCTCGGCCGCCTGGCCGGTGGCGTATTCCACGCGGAAGGAGCCGGCCACGATATTGCCGGGCGTCACCAGCGCCGTCGCGGGCCGGCCCTCCTCGTCCCAGATCACGCCGAGCTTGCCGCTCTGCCAGGTGACGCCGGCGCGGCCGCAGCGGGCGATCAGGGTCAACACCTCGGCATGGGAGATCGTGCGATCGATCACGAAGTCGCAGCCGAGGCCCTGCGCCTCGCACCAGGCGCCCCAGGCGATCAGGGCCTCGTCGTCGATCCGGCCGGGCGCGAGCCCGGCGCCGGCGATCAGGCGGGTGGTGAGCTGGTCGGCCGACTCCCGATAGATGCCCTGGGCATACCAGCGGAAGATGTAGGCCGGATTGGACGAGGGCTGCGGCGCGGTCCAGGCCGCGCCGTCCCATGTCGGCACCTTCTGGCGGACGATGGCCGAGAGGCGATCGAGCCGGCCGGTGAGCTGGCCCGAGGCGCGGATGCGCAGGCCGAGGCGGGTCTGGCCGCCGTAGTCGGCCTCGTCCGGCTGGTAGGAGCGCAGCGCGGTCCAGGCGAGATCGTCGAAGGTGCGCTCGTCGTCCGAGGGCTCGGTGGTGCGGCGCACGCGCACGGTCCATCGGTCCTCGCTGCCGAGGTGATAGGTGAGCGTGCGGCGCAGGCCGCCTTGCCGGTCCTGCGTGAGCGGCACCGTGACCTGCCCGGCGGCGCCGCCGCCGGCGGACGGCTCCCATTCGATCTCCAGGGTGACGGAGTGCTCCAGCACCCGGCCCTGCTTGTCGAGGCGGAAGAGCTGCCCGCCGATATCGATGCCGATGCGGTCGGTGTTCGCGCCGGTCACGCGCTCGACGAATTGGTCATCGTCCAGCGCCGCGCCGGCGGTGGTGTCGACGTTGCCGGCGACCAGGGCGATGCGCCCGCGCGCGTCGCCGAACTCGGTCTGCACCTCCTCGAAGGTGGCGAGCGGGGTCTCGCCGATCCTGAGCTCGTCGATCTCAAGCTGGCCGAGGCCGAAGTTGAATATCTGGTGCAGGAATTGATCGTCGCCCGCGATCTCTGTGTATTCGGCGGCGCCGAGGTCGGGAAAGACGCGATGGGTGCCGAGCACCAGGAGCAGCGGCTCGTAGGGTCGCGCGCGGTTGGCGCCGCCGGTGAGGCTGTAGAGCGGATCGGCCGGCAGCGTGCGGGTCTGGTCCGGCGAGGGCAGCGGCGCGATTGCGTTGATAATGAGGCCGCCGACGATCGAGATGGCGGCGCCGATGGCGGCCTGGCCGAGACTGCCGAGGGCCGGAAAGAGCGTCGGCACATAGAAGGTGGCGACGATCACGGCGAGCTGCAACAGGATGCGGAAGGGATTCTTGTCGTCGCCGCCGGCGGCCACGGCGCGCAGGGTCACGATCTGGCCCTCGCCGAGCCGGGTCTCGTGCCACGCCGCGCGCGGCACCGCCCGGCCGTCGATCGTGGCGTCGAGCTGGACGCCGGCCGCGCTACCGCTGTGCTGCTTGAGCGCGGACGCGCCCGGCAGCATGTCGCCCACCAGGTCGGCCAGCGTGGCGCCCGGCGGCACCAGGGCCGGCACCGTCTCGCGCCCGGCCGCCGTGAGCGGGTGCGGCCAGTAATCGGCGGTGATTATACGGCCGGAATCCGGCCCGTCAGCGCCCGCTCTGGCACCCGGCAGCATCATGCACCCCGGCCCGCGATCGGCTGCCAGCGGCGATGTGGCGCCCATGTGACCGGGATTTAGCGCCATCGGTAGATGCCCTCCAGCGCCAGGGCGCGGAGCCCGAGATCGCGGATGGGATGCAGGATCGAGCCGGCGCCGTCCTGGCAATGCAGGACGTGCGCCACGCCGCCCACCTCGGCCCATAGGCCCAGGTGATAGCGGCGCAGGCGGCGCGCGCCCCGCGCGTGCATCAGCACGCCGTCGCCGTCGCGCGGCGTGCCCATAGCTCCGCGCGCCTCCGGCGCGATGGGCAGCGCGTACTCCTCGCGCAGGGCGGCGATCTGGCGGTCCCATCCGCGCACGCTTTCGGCATGCACCGGCATGTCGAGCGCGCGCCCGAACTGCTCGCGCAGGACCGCCACCACGAAGTCGGCGCAATCATGCTCGCCCGCCACCCAGGGCCGCCCGAGCCAGGCCTCGGCCCAATGTTGTTTGTTCATTTCCCTCATGCGCCGGGCGCTCGCTCCGCTCGCTTGGCTACGCGCCATTCGGCGCGCGGCGCAGTCGCGCCGTCCGGGCCTGCGGCCCGGCGCTGCATTGGCACCATGACGAGAGGACCGGGCCGCAGGCCCGGAGCGCGCGACCGCGCGCCGCGCGTAGCGCGTAGGCAAGCGAAGGGAGTGAGCGCCCGCCGTCGAGGGAACATCAAAATAATCCCGGCGAGGTCTGCGGATCGTGGCGCAGGGTCACGGCGGCGCGGCCGAGGAGCGGATCGAAGCCGAGCCGCGCGGTCACGCGCTCGGCGTCGAGCTGCATGCCGGCGACGTCCATGGTGAGCTCCCACTCGACCTCCGGGTCCGGGATGTCGAGAACCTGCATGACGCGCACCGTGGCGCCGGTGCCGCCGCCCGCCGCCTCGATCCATTGCGTGAGGTCGCGGCCCACGTTGTCGATCGCGAGCTCGGCCTGCGGCGCCTGGCCTTCCACGTCGTCGGCGAGGCGCGCGTCGAAGCGGAGCGCGATGTAGCGGCTGCCCTCGATCCTGCGCTCCTCACTATCGTTGATAACCCGCACCGGCGCCGCGACCGCCGGGTGGCGTATCTCCAGCGCGGTGAGCAGGCGGTGCTCGGGCGCGCTTTCGCGGATCGTGCGGGCATACTGCTCGGCGCTCGGCGGCACGCGGCGGAGGTGGGCCGAGACCTGCGCCCCGCCGCTTTCGGCAAGGCCGCGCAGCCGCCAGGTGGTGACAAGGCGTAGCCGGGCTCGGGCCTGCGCCGCGCCGGCCGAGGCCGTGCCCTGAATGGCGAGCAGGCGCGCCAGGCGGATCGAGGCGCGGGCCTGCGCCCCACCGGCCGAGGCTGCGCCACGGATGACGAGGGCCGGGATGCGGCGCAGCCGGGCGGTGCTCTCGGCAGCGCCGGCGGAGGCCCGGCCGGCGATCGAGTGCACCGCCGGCGTGACCGGCAGCACGCGGGCGGCGGCCTCGGCCGCGCCCGCCGAGGCCGCGCCGCGCAGCGCGACCACGGTGCGGGTCGGGCGCGCGAGCGCGAAGATGAAGAGGTCGCCGTCGGCGATGCTGTCGAGCACCGCTTGGAAGGCGGCGTCGAGCGCGCCGATCTGAATGAAGTTGGGGCCAGTGCTCCCATGCGTCGCCACGGGAAAGGAGGCGGCGCCGTCGCGGGTCTGGAGGTAGAGCGTGAGGTCGGCGCCCTCGCCGCCGGCGTTGAAGTAATCGGCGACCGAGAAGGGGCCGCTGTCGTTCACCACGAACATATTGCCGTTGCGCCGGCGCAGCCGGGTGATCGGCACATCGCCGGCGCCGAGGCCGAGCTCGCCGTCGACCAGCGCGCCCACGGCGGGGCGCGGCGGCCCGGCGAAGATGGAGCCGTTGGCGGCGGCGCCGGCCCGGATCAGGGCCAGCACGTCGAGCTCCAGCCCGTCTGTGTCGAAGTCCGCGAGCGTGAGCGCCGGCACGCGCTCCACGCGGGTGCGGGCAAGCGCTGCGCCGGCGGCCGCCCGGCCGCGCACGCTCAGCGCTTGCGTGATCTCTACCCTGGCGCGCGCCTCCGCCGCGCCGGCCGAGGCCGCGCCCCTCAGCAGCGTGGCCTCGATCCCGTCGTCGAGCGTGAGCGTGACCTTCCGAAACGAGTTGGCCACGAACCAGGCCTGCGCGTCGGCGGCGTTGTCCGGCGTCCAGAAATAGGGCTCGTCGGGGTCGGCGAAGGTGTTGTCCGGGTGATCGGGGCCTTTGAGGACGAGGGTGGAGCCGCCGGGGCCGGCGAAGGTGAAGGCCTCGTCCGCCCGCTCCAGCTCCGGGGTGAAGTGCGGCCCCGGCTCGGCCGAGGCGATGGTGGCGTTGATGGCGAGCTCGAATTGCACGCTGCCCGCCACCTCGCGGACCAGGCGCAGATAGGCGGTCTGCCCGCCGGCGACGAGCGCGGCGTCGAGCCGGACGGCGCCGGTCCAGCCTTCGCCGCCGAGCGTCAGGTCGACGACCTGGCGCGCCATCTATCGGCCCCCGGCGCCCTGCCGCCCGGCCGCGCTCAGGCGCCGGACGGGATGCGCACCACGACGGCGCCGGCCGGCACCCGCAGGATGTCGTCGGTGCTCGCCTGCGTTACGGTGGTGGCGTTGTTGGCGCCGTCCACCAGCGGCCCCCAGGCGCGCACGGCGCCGCCGGCGGCGGCCGACATGATGGCGAAGTGGGTGGCGTTCTCGACCAGGGCGGTCGGCGCGAAGTCCACCGCCGCGAGGTTCTTCACCTCGCCGTCAGGGTCGCCGGCCTCGCGGCCGAGGTTGATCTCCGCCCGGCCGGCGGCGGCGATCAGGTTGTTGCCCGCCGCCGTCGGGTCGGCGGTGGCGAGCGCGAGATAATCGTCGCCGGCGTTCGCGATGGCGAGTGCCGCCCGATTCTGTTCCGCCGCTGCAATCGGCATGATCTGTCTCCTTTCAGTTTTCCCTCAGTCGCCGGGCGCTCGCTCCGCTCGCTTGGCTACGCGCTTCGCGCGCGGCGCGGTCGCGCCGTCCGGGCCTGCGGCCCAGTCCCTTCGTGATCCGATTCCGAATCACAACCCCACGCCCTCAAGGGTGAGGGTCGCCTCCCACGAGCGCCGGCTGTCGCCGCCGATGCGCGCCGTGTACTCGATCCCGCCGGCGCCGCCGCGCACGCGGACCTGGTGCAGGGCGCCGCTTTCCGGCGCGGTCCAGGCGAACCAGCGGTGCGCGCAGTCGCCGGCCCAGGCGCGAAAGCGCGCATAGTCGTCATCGTTCGCGATCAGCACCGTGAGGCTCAGCGCGGTCAGCGCGCTCGCGTAGCGGCGCTCCTGGCGGATGAAGCCGTCGTCGAAGGGCGTGCGCGCCACGTTGGAATCGTCGGCGACGGCGTAGCCCTCCGCCTCGACCGCGACATAATCGGGCCAGACCAGGCCGCCGGCGCTCATGCCACCGCGTCCCTCAGGCCGAAGCGGCGCGCGATCGCCTGCGACGCGGGGCCGCCGCCGTCGAGGTCTTCGGTCACGACGGTGACGATCAGGCCGCGCGGATCGAGGCGCACCTCGCGGCTCACCTCGCGCTGCGGCGTGCCTCGGTTCTCGAAGGTGATATCGATAGAAGGCGCGGCGATCTGCGCGCCGCGCGGGATGATGGTCTCGCCGGCCTGCGCGATGATCGGCACCTCGTCCGGCCTGAGGCCGGCGACGCCGCCGGCGTGATAGCGCGCGGCGCCGGCGAAGATCGCCGCCGGCACGCTGCGCGAGACCCCGCCCGCCGCGCCGACGGTGCCGCCGGTGTGGCCGACGCCGGCCTGCAAGCGGCGGAAGGCATCGGCGCCGCCCGCGTCCGCCGCGCCGCCCGCGCCGCCGAACGCGCTGCCGAGCGCGCCGAAGAGGGCATTGGCGAGCGGGATCGTGACCGCCTGCCGCACCGCGAGCCGGGCCAGATCGGCGATCACGGAATCGACGAAGCTAGAGAAATCGAGCTTGCCCGATGTGACGAAACGGGTGAGCGCGGATTCCATGGCGCCGAAGGCGCTCTCTGCCGCGGCCCGGGCTTGGTCGAGAGTGCTCTCGCTCCCTCGCCCGAGGGTGCCAAGCGCCACCGTGAACGCCTGCGTTGAGCCAGTCGCACCGGCCAGCGCTGCACCGGCTTCGTCACCCCGCCGAGCGGTATCGCCGAGGGAGCGGTTGAGCGCGCCGATCCCCTGCAGCGCCTCTTGCATGTCCGTCCGGACACGGAGCGCAAGCTCGAGATCACCGGGCATTGTTCGTATTCCTCAGTCGCCGGCACGGTAGAAGAGGACGATCTGCCGCCAAGTCAGGCGCTCGCTGAGGTCGATATGGCCGCGTCCGTGGCCGGCGCGGACGAGGGAGTCGAGCACGCGGTGGAGCGGCACGGGCTCGCTTCCCGCGCCGTCGCCCGTGCCGCCACCTGGGCCGCCACGCGGCGCAAAAAAAAGCCGCCGTTTGCCGCCCACATCGCCTCCGAGAGCGCGCGACCGTCCGCATCGCTCAGGCGGGCGAGCCAGGCCGCGTCCCGGCTGCAGGCGCGTGCGGCGAGTTCCAGCCAGAGCCCCGCATGGCCAGCGAGCGCGCCTTCGACCGCGAGCGCGTCGGGCCCCTCGCCCTCGGCGCGATCGGGCACCAGCGCTGCCAGCGCTGCGATCAGGGGGCGTGCGAGCGCCGTCGCCTCCAGCCCTTCGCGGAAGCGGAACTCCCGCACCGTCAGCGTCACAGCCGCGCCCGTATCGGGATCCGTGACCGTCGCCTCGCGGTCCGGAAAGAGCACCGAGAGATCGTTTTCGTAACCCTCAATCGCATCGTGCGCTTGCGCGCGTGGCCGCGCGACGCACTCGCTCCGCTCGCTTGGCTCCGCGCCGTGGGCGCGGCGCGCAGTCGCGCGCTGGGGGGCGCCCACGCCCTCCCCCATCATGCGCTTTGCCCGTCGATGTAGAGCGCGGGGTCGCCGCCGCCGGGCTCCAGCATCGAGACGGCAAGCCGGATCTGCTGCTCCGAAGAGCGACCGTCGAGCAGGGTCAGCCCGCCGGCCGGCTGGATCGAACAGCGCGGCGCGTAGATGTTCCGCCCCCGGCCCTCGGCCGAGTCCTCGATGTAGCGAAAGGCCCCTGTCACCTGGCCGAGCGCGCCCTGCACCTGGTCGCGCGCCGCATCGTCCGGCGTGTAATCGATGGCGAGCGCAGTGCCCTCCTGGATGCCGGCCTTCGGCTCATGGAGCGCGTGGTCCGCCGGCAGCCAGAAGATGCGGGCGCGGGCATAGTCCACGATGTACTGGCCGGTCTGCTCGGTCTCGCTGGCGCCTGAACCGAAGCGCCTGGCCGCGATCGCCTGCGCCGCCGTCACCGGGGCCTGCGCCCTCGACGCGACGGTCACGGCGTTGATCGCCGCGGCCTTGCTGGCCGGCGCGGCCAGGCTGAGAACGCCGGCGGGCCGCGCCGCACCGCCTAGCTGATACCAGCGGCCGGGCCGAAAGACGGCAGGCTCGGCCGAGACCTGGGCGGCGGCAGCGAGCCGCGTCACCGCGCCCACCGTAAAGAGCGCAAGGTTCTCCAGGCTGATGTCGTGGAGAGTGAGCGTCACCGTGCGGGTGACGCTGCGGGCGATGCGCGCGAGCTCCCGAGCCACCGGGCCCGAGCCGGAGAAGACCGCGGTCTCCTCGGTGGTGATCTCCAGCGCGGCCCCCACGGCGTCGCCGAGAAAGCGCTCGCCCGTGGAAGCACCGCCCTCGTGGAGGTCGAGATAGACCTCACCGGCGCCGATCACGATGTTGTCGGTGCGCTTGTCGATGTTTCGCGCGGTCATTCAAATTTCTCCCTATTGGGCTTCCACGACGCCGGCGCGGGCGATGCGGCGGATTTCGTATTCGTCGAGCCACTGCAGGCGCCCGTCCTCCAGTGAGACCAGCCGCCCGCGGCGGAAGGACAGGACCTCGCGCTGCCCTGGCGGTGTCCAGCCGGCGAGCGCCTGTCTGGCCTGCGCAAGAAGGGCGGAGAGGCGCCCGCGCCCGCGCGCGCCCGTGCGGTCGTTGGGCGCCGCAACCATCACGGAGACCCCGACGCGCACGACGTGCTGAACGGGCGCGTTCTCGACCCGGCGCGTCGTGCTCTCCTCCGCCTCGTCGGAGACCGGCAGCACCAGCGCCGCCGGCGTCTTGGGCCAGGCGGTGAGCGCAGCCGCATCGAGGGCGCTCAGCACGGCTGCGAAGACGGGCGCACCGTCCTCGGCCTTGAGCGCGGTGAGGCGCTCGGCCATGGCGTCGGCGAGGTGCATTTCCAGCGCGGCGAGTGTCATGTTCCCGCTCCCTCAAGCGCGCGCGAGACGATTCGCGCAATCGCATCGCGGTCGCGCTCGTCGATGCCGAGATAGGGGCGGGCGGGAAGCGTCACCCTGCGGCCCCGGCCGGCGCGGCCACCGAACTGGTGAATGGCGGCGTAGAGGACGCTCGATCCGACTTCGACCGCGCGCCCGCCGTCGGCGACCGTGTGCGCGATCGAGCCACGCAGCCGGCCCGTATCGGTGAGCGTTTGCCCCCCTTCGGCGAGCGCACGGGCGCTCTTCAGCCAGGGCGAGCCGTCCGGCGCCCGTTCATGCTCGAAGCGTCGCAGCGTGGAGGCGACGAGGTAGCGCCCGATCTGGTCCATGGCGGCTGCTGGATTGGCCAGCGCTGCGGCAAGGCGCGAGAGAGCAGCGTTGAGCGCCGAGCTTTCGATCTCGACGCTGGCGGTTCTTGCGACCATCAGAGCCCCGCCAACGTGTCGGGTGTGATGGAAGGTGCGGGACCGCCACGCGCCGCCTTGTCATGGCGGGGCACCGGATGGCCGGCCCCGTCGAGCAGCGCCTCCTCACCCGACGCGAGGCGGATAAGCGCCGCCTGCGCCCGCTCGGCCCGTGCGGTCACTTCCGCCGGCGAGACGTCGTCGTAGAGCGCGCGCCGAGCGAGGTCGCAGGCGATCCCCACGAGCCGCGGCCAGGAGGCACCCGTCAGCGGCAATCGATAGGCGGCGGCGAGCGCCGCGTCGATCTCGGCCGCCGCGTCCGCGAGCGCGGCCTCGATCCGACCGGCCTGCATCCCGGCGAGGTCCAGCGCCTCCTCCGCGCCGAAGCGCGCCTCCATGTCTGCTCGCGTGGCGTAGGTCATGTTTCCGCACGCCTCCCGGCGTGACTCCGCATCTCCCGGACCTGTGTGGGAGTGAGTGAGGCCTCGAAGCGGTCGCGCCGGAGGCGCGCGGCAAGGGAGGCCCGGTGAGCGAAGCGGACGACGACGCCGTTGATGGTCTCGCGCCGCCCGTCGAGATCGGACTCGCCGAACGCGCGCAGCGTGCCGCTGCGCGCGCCGCGATCGATCAGGACCAGCCGGCGCGCGAACGCCGGTGCGGTCTCCGAAGTCGGCTCGAGCACGGTCTTGCGCCAGCCGCGCGAGACGACTCGCCAGGTGAGGGTCGAGCCCGCCTCGGGCACCGGCGACCCCGTTGCCGCGGCCTCGTCTCCCTCGACTTCGCCATCCGGGCCGAGCCCGGCGTCCGCGAGGGCGCGTTGCCGTTCGCCGTCATAGACCGCGATCCGTGCCTCCAGTGCGGCCTGCGCCTGCCTGGACTCCTCCGGCGACTCAGACACGCCGGCGTCGGTCATGGCTTGCTGGCGGCGCGCTTCCTCCGCCCGCTCACGCTCGATCGCCTGCGTCATCCGGGCTGCATAGGCGCGGGCGCTCGCCTGGCGGGCGGCAAGCGCGGCCTGCTCGGCGTCCGCGCTCATCCGCTCGCAGGCTTTCCGCACCGCATCCGGGACAGAGGGCTGCGGATAGTCGATGGTCTTGCGGGGCGTGTAGGACGGCACCGCCTCGCGGGCGCGGCGGGAATAGTCGAGCACCGCGAGCAGGGTCACGCTCGGCGTGTCCAGGATGCGCCGCTCGGCGTCGCGGAGCGCACGCATCTCGGGCACGATCCGCTCGTAGAGGGTGCGGCTCATGGCGTCGCCGCGCAGCCACCCGGTCCACGAATCGCGGATTTGGCAATAGGCGTGGACCATGTTCAGCAGGCGCTCGGCGTGCCGGCAGACCTCGCTCTCGGCCGCGCTCTGGCCTGGATCCGCCGGCGAATAGCCGAGGCCGCACAGGTGATCTGGCGGTCGCGCATGCCGGCGCGGGATAGAGAGTATCGCCATGAATCAGGCCACCGTGTCGCGCCAGAGGTAGCCGGCGCGGTTGTAGGCGACCAACTCCTTGACGCACTCGCTGACCTTGACGACGATCGAGCCCCGATTGACGCCGCGCGCCGGCTCTTCATAGGTGCCGACCTGCAGCCCGCCGAGGGCATCGGCGGTCCAGCAGTATTTCGGCATGCGGTCGCGGGACGACGCCATGTCGCGGCGCACGTGAATCGCGCAGGCGTGCTTGCCCCAGAGGCGGGCGAAGCTGTCCTCCTGGCCGCGCTTGGCGCTCTGGTACCAGGCCATGCCGACGAGCACGCGGTCGACCTCGAAGAGTTCGGCCACCGCCTCCTTCACCACGATGCCGGAGGCCTGGTCGCCGGCGCCGGTGGCGCTCACCGCTTCGACGATCTTCGGGTGCTGGCGCAGGGCGGTCCACACCTTCTGGCCGAACACCAGCGTGTTGGGGCGGACCAGCGGCACGTCGAGGGCCTCCAGAATCGCCTTGCGTGGGTTGGAGCTGGCGTGGCTCCACTGCGCGTTGCCGTTGAGCGTGGCGGAGTGGCTGGCGGCATAGTTGGATGCGGTGGTCACCAGGTCGGCCACGCGCCGCTCGCGCGCGAGCTTCACCAGCTCGGCGGTGGAGATCGCGGCCTGTTCCAGCGGGTCGTAGGCGACCTCCTGGGCCCGGGCTTCCTCGATGTCGCGGGAGGGAACCGGGTCCTCGAGGCCGTAGTCGACCACGCTTGCGGTGGTGTCCGTCGCGCCGAACTCGACCTGGTTGAGGCGCGACGCCCGCGACGCCCGCACGTCCGGAATGGTGAGCAGGTCCTCCTCGGCAAGCGTGGTGTAAGTGAACTTGAAGCCGGTGCGGACGCGCGGGCAGACATCGTCGGCGATCAGGCCGGAAGGCACCGCCGCCTGCGCGATCTGCGTGAGCCGGGTCTGGACCTCGTAGGGGCCGGAAGCGAGTTGGTCGGTGTGCGGATCCATGGTGTTTCCCTTAGTGAAGGCCGGGCGCGAGCAGCACCTGGCCGATGTCGCCGGCGGCGCCGGAAACCTCGGCGATGCCGATGACGCGGTTGCCGTCGGCGGCGGTCACCGCCTTGCCGTCGCCATCGGCGGTGAGCAGCGCGCCCCGCGCGACGTTGGCGCCGTATTCGATGTCGGCGATGCCGGTGCGGGCGATCTCGACACGCCCGCCCGAGGCTGCGGACGCCCGGCCGGAGACCCCGATGTGGGCGTCCGCGGCTGCGGCGGACTGCACCACCTTGCCGTCGGCGTCGCCGTACTTGACGATTCGGTGCGGGGAAACGGCGCCGCCGGCGTCCGCTGCCCGCCACATCAACACATGACTCATTACGTTCCTCCTTCGGTGCCGAGCCCGCGCTTTGCGCGCGCCCGGTCGACGGCCTCGGCGGGGGTAAGGGTCACGCCCCTCTCCGCCTCCGCCGTCATCAGCGCGCGGGCCTCGGCAGCGATCCGCTCGCTGTCCTCGCCCGCATTCTCGTGAGTGCCCGCGGACGCCGACGCGCCCGGCACCGGGCCGCCCGCGAGCGTCCGGTAATCCACGCGCCTGGGCAGGCCCTCGATGAACCCTTCCAGAATGGCAGCGGGCCGCATTCGCTCCTCGTCGCCCGTGGCCGACGCGAACGCGATGGTGGCGTGTCCGCCTGCGACGCCCTCGTCGCCATTGCCCTGGCCCTCGCCGAGGGCAGCGAGCAGCGCAAACAGCGCCGCCCGCTCTCCGGGCAGGACGCGGCCCGCTTCGACATGGGTTGCGATGGCCGTCTCGGCCGCCCGCCGCCTGTCGTCTGCCTCAGCCTCCGCCTCGCGGGTGAGCAGGATCGCCTCCCGCTCCGCCAGCGCCATTTCTCTTTCGGCGAGCGCTGCCCGTCCGTCGTCTCCGACTGCGGCTTCGGGCGGAGCGCTGGAGGGATCGCTGCCCTCTCCCCGGCCCTGGGGGGCACGGAGGGGGACGAGGCTGTTGCCGTCTTCGCCCCCTCTCGGCTCCAGGGCGCGGAGAGAGTCGGGCTGTTCTTCGGATGAGTCCCGCGGAGCCTCGGCGGCGCTGTCGGCGAAAGCGATCACCGTCTCCGGTGCAGATGCGAAACAAGTCGGAGCGAGCCCCGGCACCGCCGGTGCGCGTCCGCCGAGAAAGCCGAGATGGCGCAGGGTGTCGCCCTGGAGGGCGATCGAGCGGCCGGCGTAGCGGCCGGCCTCGACCGCCTCGCGGAAGGGCGCGGAAATGTCGCGCAGCTTCGCCTGCAGCCGGTCGCCGACGCGGCGCAAGCTGTCGACCCAGCCAAACGCCGGCGCGTTCGCCTCAGGGTGGCCAACCACGACCGGCGCGGGGTCGGCCGCGGACTGCGCTGCGACGATACGGTCCAGCCGGTCCTCGTCGAGGCGCACGTCGCGCCCGGCAATATCGCGCCAGTCTCCGGCGCGGCAGATGTCGATCCAGCCGTCGAGCGCGCTCACGGGCGGCCTCGACGGGTGGGGTGGGAAGGCGAGAGAGCGTTGAGAGCGTTCATGGCGCGGACATTGCCCCACGCCAGCCGCCCTGTGCACCGCACCATGGTCCGGGGTGTTAAGTGCCTCTCACCTCACTCTTGGTTCATGCGTCACCGTCAGACACGCGCGATTCAACGGCGCCCTTCCGGGCCACTGATTACCGCAAGGCGCGGAATTACAAGGCAAACACGAACCGAGGTTGTGACGGAGGGAAGGGCAGGATTGAGACACTTCCACCCGCTCCGTTCTTGAGGCTGGTGGCCCCCCAGCTAAGGGGCGGCGCCTGTCCCGCTTTAAGGCCTCACGGGCTCGACAATAACGCGATGACGCCCTCGCCGAATCAGGTAGCCACCCCGAGGAATTTCCAACGCACCATCCTGGACTAGTGGCCAGAGTGTATCGACAATCAATTCGGCGTCTTGATCCTTCTCGACCACCACCGGCTTTGGCTGTGTGGCGAGCCATGCGGCGAATGCGCGCTCACCGATCTCGTCGCCCACGGATCTGCGCAGCGTCTCTAGCTTGCGGAGTTGCCCTTTTGTGAGCGTGCCCTGGTCGATTCTGGCGAAAGACGGGGTCGCCATAAGTTTGCCTCCGTGCAACGCGGCGAACTATAAGTGCGTGCCATATATCAGGAATAGTCAACGATTGAAAATACCCCGTTTGGCTTATATTACCAACAAGCATACCAACGAATTTTCGGGGTATATGGCGGGGCGATCCGACCGCGTAAACCGCCGAATTTACAGAAACTTCTGGGGTTCTCAGAGTGTAATTAACTATTGTTGCGATATCTTATTGTGACTAATATAACTCTATTGCGCAGTCCAGCCCCCGTCGATCAATAGGCTCGCGCCTGTTATCAGGCTGGCGGCGTCGCTCGCCAAGAATACTACGGCCCCCATGACGTCGGAAAGCTCGCCCAAGCGGCCGAGTGCTATACGGTTCAGCGTGTCTTCCTTGAACGCTGGATCTTCGAGAAAGGGCCGGGTCATGGGGGTCGAAATAAAGGTTGGACCAATGGCATTAACCCGGATGTTGTGCGGCGCCAAATCCATCGCCATCGCCTTGGTCATGCCCTCGATGGCATGCTTGGAGGCGCAGTAAACCGTGCGGCGCGGCCCGCCGACATGACCCATCTGCGACGACATGTTGATGATGACGCCGCCACGCCTTGCGGCCACCATCTCCCGCGCAACTGCCTGGGCGCAGAAGTAGGCACCGCGCACGTTGATCCCCATGACCGCGTCGAAATCCTCGACCGTCACGTCGAGCAGCGGTGCCGGGCGGTTGCCGCCGGCGTTGTTGACGAGAATATCGACCGGTCCGAGCGCCGCGAGCGCGGCCGCAGCCCGCTCGACGTCGGCGATGTCGAGCGCGAGGGTCTCCGCTGCGCCGCCCCTCTCCGCGATCTCGTCCGCGGCTCGCTCCAGCGCGTCCTGGCCCCGCGCCGCGAGCACGACGTGGGCACCGGCCTCGGCCAGCGCGGCGGCTGAGGCGCGGCCGAGACCGCGGCTCGCGCCCGTGACCAGCGCCTTCTTGCCGTCGAGCCGGAACGACGGTGTCTTGGGCAGCGCGTCGTCCGCCCCGGGATCAGGCAAGGTTCTTGCCGCTGTAGCGGCGCACGCGAATATCGGCCTGCTCCTTGTGCCCGGCGAAGCCTTCGAGGGCGCAGAGGCGTGAGCAGTATTCGCCCACCATGGTCGAGGCCTCGTCAGTCAACACCCGCTGGTAGGTGCAGGTCTTGAGGAACTTGCCGACCCAGAGGCCGCCGGTGTAGCGCGCGGCCTGGCGCGTGGGCAGGGTGTGGTTCGTGCCGATCACCTTGTCGCCGTAGGAAACGTTGGTGCGGGGGCCCAGGAAGAGCGCGCCGTAGTTGGTCATGCGGTCGAGAAACCAGTCGGGATCCTCGGTCATCACCTGCACGTGCTCGGCGGCGATCTCGTCTGCAACCGCCGCCATCTCGTCGAGGGTGTCGCAGACGATCACCTGGCCGTAGTCGCGCCACGCCTGGCCCGCGATCCCGGCGGTCAGAAGGATGGTCAGCTGGCGCTCGACCTCGGCCATGGTCTGGCGGGCGAGGGTCTCGGAGTTGGTCAGCAAAGTGGCCGGAGAGGTCGGGCCATGCTCGGCTTGGCCGAGGAGATCGGCGGCACAGAGCTCGCCGTCCACGGTCTCGTCGGCGATCACCAGGGTCTCGGTGGGACCCGCCAGCAGGTCCAGGCCCACGCGGCCGAAGAGCTGGCGCTTGGCCTCCGCCACGAAGGCGTTGCCGGGGCCCACCAGCATGTCTACCGGTGCGATGCTGCCTGTACCGAGCGCCATGGCGCCCACTGCCTGGATGCCGCCAAGCACGTAGATCTCGTCGGCGCCCGCGAGATGCTGGGCCGCGACGATCGCCGGCGCGGGCCTCCCCTCGAAGGGCGGCGCGCAGGTCGCGATGCGCTCGACACCCGCCACCTTGGCTGTCACCACCGACATGTGAGCGGACGCCACCATCGGGTACTTGCCCCCCGGTACGTAGCAGCCGACGGCGTTGACCGGGATGTTCTTGTGGCCCAGCACCACGCCGGGCAAGGTCTCGACCTCGACATCCTGCAACGCGTCGCGCTGGGCCTGCGCGAAATTGCGAATTTGCTCTTGGGCGAAGAGGATGTCCGTACGGTCTTGCTCCGGCACCCGGTCCAGACAGGCTTCGATCTCCGCCTCGCTCAGCCGAAAGTCGTCGCGCTCCCAGCGGTCGAACTTGAGCGACATCTCGCGCACGGCTGCATCGCCCCGCTTCGCGATGTCATCCAGCGCGTCTTCCACGACGCGACGGACCTTCTCGTCCGCCTCTGCGGCTTCCACATCGCTGATTCCGGTCTTCAGGTATCGAGGCATCGGCGATCCTGCCTTCTGTTGCGCGCCTTGCGGCGCGAGCACGCACGTGCAGCCGAATGGCGGTCGGGGCTCAGGTCTCGACGGTGACGCCCCGCCAGAAGGCGACATGGTCCCGGATATTCTCGGCCGCAGGCTTGGGGTCGGGGTAATACCACGCGGCATCGGCGTTGCGCGCGCCGTCGACCTCGACCGAGTAGTAGCGGGCCGTGCCCTTCCAGCCGCAGACGGTCGTGGAGTCACTCGGCGTGAGGAACGCGCGCTTCACGGTCTCCGGTGGAAAATAGACGTTGCCCTCCACGCTCTCCCACGTCTCGGCCTCCGCGACGACCTGCCCCTGCCAGAGTGCGCGCGCCATGCTGCGGTCCCCCTCTTCTCTCTCGGCGCCTACGCCTGCGGCACCCACTTAATGATGTGCTGGGCGACGGCGACGGTCTCGCCGCGCTGGTTGACCACCTCGATGTCGGAGAGCGCGCGGCGGCGTTTCTCGTCGATCTCGGCGATCGTGTAGGTGACGTTCACCGTGTCGTTGATAAAGACCGGCGCGGTGAAGCGAATGCGGTCGAAGCCGAGCGAGACCGGGGTCTCTTCGCCCCCCTTCTCGTCGCATCGTGTGATCATCATGGTCGACGTGGTCGACATGAAGCCGACCAGGAGCGCCCCGTGGGCGATTCGGTGCCCGTAGGAGGTCCCGGACATGTAATGCTCGTTCACGTGCAGACCGTTCAGATCGCCGGTGATGCCCGCGAAGAGGTAGACGTCGCTCTCGCCGACGGTCTTGGAAAACGTCACCTGCTCGCCGACGCTCACGTGGAAGTCGGACATCCCTCGCTCCGAGAATTGATTGGCTGTCTTCGCTCAGGCGCCGAAAAACTCTCGGTCACTGACCGTCAGAGGTCGGCGGGTTTGCCCCAGGCGTCGGCGAAGACGAACTCGTCGAAAGGCCGCCGCGTGCGCTCCGAGATCTCCATTTCGCGGAGATCGTCGGGGAGCGAATCCGGATCCCCGGGATAGCCGACGGCGATGCCCGTGACGGGATCGTAGCCCTCCGGCACGCCGTAGACCTCCCGGATCTTGTCCGCCTCGATGCCGGCCATCTGATGGGTGGCGTACCCGAGCTCCGTAGCCTGCAGCACGAGCTGACAGGCGGTGAGCCCGACATCGTGGACGCAGCAGCTGTTGGGCGAATTGTTGTGGTCGAAGGTGCGCTTGGTGACGGTGAGGATGAGCAGCGAGGCATTCCGCGCCCACACCTGGTTGCCCGGCACCAGGCATTCGAGCAGCTGCGCGAAGCGCTCTTCGTCGTCCCTGGTCGCGACCAGGAAGTGCCAGGGCTGCTGGTTGAAGCTCGACGCCGCCCAGCGCGCCGCCTCCAGGAGCGTGAGGATGTCCGAACGAGGCATCGCGCGCGGCTCGAAGGCGCGGGGACTCCAGCGCCGACGCATCACGTCGTTGATCGGGTGTTCGGCTGCCGCCGGCTTCTCCATGTCCTCACTCCTCCGCCATCGGGGCGGCCACTACTCCGACCACAGCCACTCGCCCGGCTCCTCCCGCACGCTGCGGTAGTACGCCTCCGGGTCGTACAAGTCGACCGGGAGCCCGAGTTGCTGCGCGGTCAACGCGCCGATCGCCGCCTTCAACTGATAGGCGGCGACGATCTCCTCCCGCTGCGCCCGGACCAGGTTGATCTGCGCCTTGAAATGCTCCTGCTCTGCGTCCAGCACATCGAGCGTGGTGCGCAGGCCGACGCGAGTCTCCTGCTCGACGCCGTCCAGCGCGACAGCCGCCGCCGCCACCTGCGACTCGAACGCGGCGATCTGCGCCCGCGCCGAGGTAAGAGCCCGCCAGGCCTGGGCGACCATCTCCTGCACCGTGCGCCGGGATTCGTCCAACTCGAGGAGCCGCTGCGCCGCAATCTGCTTGGATTGCCGGATGCGCGCGTTCGCGGCACCGCCCTGATAGAGCGGCACGCGCACGCTGGCCCTGATCGAGGCATCGGTGGTCTGATCGATGAGGTTCGAGTTGTCGAAGCGCTGCCGCAAATCGCCGACGATGGAGATCTGTGGCCTGAGCGCCGCAGATGCCGCCCCGATATCCGCCTGCGCCGCCTGTGCGATGAACGACGCCGCTGTGATCGAGGGGTTGGCGTCGTTGGCAGCGGCCAGCGCGTCCTCTTCGGATTCGGGCAGGCCCATGGGAACCGGCGGCCAGGAGAGCGTGCTCGGCACCTGGCCTGTCACCTGCTGATACATGGCGCGGGCGGACATCATGCCGCCCTCGGCCGCCACCCGTTCCGCACCCGCCTGTGCCAGCCGGGCCTCGGCCTGCGCCACGTCGGTGCGCGTCACCTCGCCGACCTCTAGCCGGTCCATCGCGGCCTGGAGCTGGCGGCGCACCACTCTCTCGCTGCTACGGCTGAGCTCGATCTCGGACAGAAATCGGAGCACGTCCATGTAGGCGGTCACCGTGTCGAGCAGGATCGACTGCTCGACCGCCTGGAGCTGCGCCCGGCCCGCGTTGACACGGTTCTCGGCCGAATCGATCTGAGCCGAGACCCGTCCGCCCTGGTAGAGGGGCGCGGTGGCCGTGAGTCCGACGCCGTGAGGCGCGGTGGTGTGGCTCCCGGCGTTGGGAACCATGCCGTCGGTCCTGCTGTAGGAGGCGCCGATGTCGCCCGCGATCTCCACCGTGGGACGCCAGCCAGCCAGTGCCGCCGGAACCTCCTCGTCCACCGCGCGGAGCCGGGCGCGCTGGGCCTGCAAGGCCGGGTTGTTCTGGTAGGCGTAGACGAGCGCGTCTTCCAGAGTCTGCGCGGCAGCGCCCTGCGTGAACGCCAACGCGCCAGCGAAGAGCGCGCCGGACAGGACGCCAAGCGCGATTGTTCCGATCGAGGAGTGCCGTCGTCTGCGAGTCATGGGCCGCTCCTTTCAGTAGGTCGGCATGGCGGGATCGACCGTGCGAGCCCAGGCATCGATACCGCCTTCCAGGTTGACCGCATTGTCGTAGCCGAGCCGCCGGAGCCATGCGGTTACCTGACCGCTCCGCTGGCCGTGGTGGCAAAGCACCACCAGCGGCCGATCCGCCGGTAGGGATTCGACCCGATCAGGCAGCTCGTTCATGGGGATTGTCATGGCCTCGGGCAGAGCACCGAGCGCCACCTCCCAGGGCTCGCGCACATCGAGCAGCGCGTAGGCCTCCGGCCCGGCACGCAGTGCCGCGAAGTCCCCGACCGAGAGCGCCGGCACCTCTCCCTGCATGGACCTAGAACTCGAATTGCGCCGGCCGGACGATGCCCGGAAGCGGCGGCAGCGACGCTTCGAAGAGGGAGCGGCTGGAGAGCGCCCCCCGGTGCCGCGCCCAGAGGGTCGCCTGCCCCACCGTACCGGGCTCATGCACGACGCCGACGATCCTGCCCGCCTCGGCAAGCTGGTCCGCCAGCGCCTGCGGCAGGTGATCGACCGCACCGCCAACCAGGATCACGTCGTAGGGCGCCTGCGCGGCAAAGCCGTCGGCGAGCGGGCCGGTCACGACGATCGCATTGTCGGCACCGACGGCGCTCAACGCTTGTTCGGCCTCGGACACCAGCGCTTCGTCGACGTCCAGCGCGATCACGGTGCCAGCGAGGCGGGCCATGACCGCCGAGGCATAGCCCGTGCCGCAACCGACATCGAGAACCATGTCGCTCGCCATGATCTCGGCCTCTTGCACCAGCCGCGCGAGCACCATCGGCTCCATCAGGTAGCGGCCGGAGGCGATCTCCACGTCCTCGTCCACATAAGCGACGCCTCGCTTGGCGCGCGGGACGAAGAGCTCGCGGGGAATCTCCTCCATCGCTTCGATCAGCCGCTCATCGGTGACGCGGTTGGTCCTGATCTGGCCGGAGACCATGTTTTGGCGCGCGACGGCGTGGTCGATCATCTGGTGGTAAATCCGTTGGAGACAGGGGTTGCTATTTCATTCTAGTGCGTATTGCCGGCGAATGGCAACGCAACTGCAAAGGCGGCACAATGATCGAGACCCCGCAACATGACTCGATCATGACCAATACTTACAATATGTCGTAGCTATACCCGGCGTACTATCGCTAGATATTGGTGTTTCTGTCTAACGATGCGCGCTGTTGGGCGAGAAATACTATGGCACGACAGAGAGGCTTCGCCGCACTACGAAGGCGGCCATCGACCGCCGAGGCGCCGCTCAGCCCCGGCGGGCGCTACCCTTCGACTTTCGCTTCGGCGGCGGCCCCGATGGACCCGCCACCAGGTTGCCCTTCTCGCTGAACAGGAAGCAGTGCTCGGGCGGGTAGCCCACCGTCTCACCCTCGCGCTCGATGTGCTCCGGCCAGATGGCCAGGGTGGCGCGTTCGCCGGCGGCCGCCTCGCCCCCCTCCCATGGAATTGTGAGGATGTCGCCGTCCTTGAGACGCACGGTGATCGCGTCCGGCTCCGTGCCCATCACGCGGGCGGCGCGGAGTCTTGCGCCAAGGAGCTTGGCGACCCGGCGGGAGGCGGGCCATTGGTGGATTCGCTTCGGGCTGCCCATTTGCAGCCTGCTGCCTTCGTCGAGGACGACGACCCAGTCGGCGAGGTCGTCCAGGTCATCGACGGAGCCGGTGGCATAGACCACGGTGCGCCCGAACTCGTCCCTGAGCCGCTTCATCTCGCTGATTGCGAGCCTGCGCAGGACCGGGTCCTCCTCCGTCGGCAGCTCGAAGAGGTAGACTCCGGGGTCGCGCACCAGCGCGCGTGCAAGGCCGATCTTGTAGCACTGAACGTCGGTGAGCTTCTTGGGACGAAGCGTGAGAAGGTCGGTGAGTTCGAAGTGCTCGCTCACGGCAAGCACCCGCGCCTCGATGGTCTCGCGGTCGAAGCGGGCGATCCTGAGCGGATAGGCGATATTCTCCAGGGCCGTCTTGTGCGGCATCAGCGCGGCGGTCCGGAAGACTGTCGCCGCTTCCCGAATCCCGACGCGCTGCTCGAGCACGTCCTCACCATCGATCAGGATGGAACCGCCTTGCGGTTTCTCGATCCCCGCGATGACCTTGAGCGCCGTGAGGCGGCCCGATTCGTCATCGCCCAAGAGCGCGGTGATACGGCCCGACGGTGCTTTCAAACTCAGCTCGTCGAGGATGATACGCCGGTGGTGCCAGCGATCGACTTTTTGCAGCTCAAGCTCGGCCATTGCTCGCCCCGTTATACTTCGAGCACGATTTTGCCGAAGACGGCGCGCGCGGCAAGGCGTTCGTGAGCGGTGCGCATCTCGGCCAGCGGCAAAATCTCGCCGATCACCGGCCTGAGCTTGCCCTGCTCCATCAGGCGAAGGACCTCGTGGTTGGTCGACTTCGGCGCGAAGTGGCAGCTCGTCATGGTGATCTGCTTGCGGAAAAACTCGATCATGTCGATCTCGACCTTCTCGCCCGCATGCGCCCCACAGGTGGCGAGCCGCCCGTTGAGCGCAAGCGCGTCGAGGCTCTGCTGCAGCACCGAACCGCCCACCATCTCGATACAGACGTCGACGCCGCGGCCATCGGTGAGATCGCGCACGGCATCGCCGATCGCAGGCGTCTCGTTGTAGTTGATGACCTCGTCGGCGCCGAGCTGACGGGCCCGCGCGAGCTTCTCTTCGGAGCCGGCGGTGGCGATGATCCGCGCGCCCGCAACGCGCGCGCACTGGATCGCCGCCGAGCCGACGCCGCTGCCGGCGGCGTTGATGAGCACGTCCTCGCCCTGGCGCACCTGCGCCTTCTTCACCACCAGCTCCCAGGCCGTGGCGAAGGCGACCTGCCCCGCCGCTGCGTCCAGCGCCGAGACGCCGTCGGGAATGCGGAGCACGTTGTGGTGGGAGACCGTCACGTATTCGGCGTAGGTGCCCCAGCAGGTCACGCCCAGCTTCTCGAAGTCGAGGCAGATGTTGTCCATGCCGAGAGCGCAGTTGCACACCCTGTGCCGGCAGAGGCCGGACGTGATCGTGAGGAAGGGCATCACCCGGTCGCCGGGGCGAAAGGCGCTTACCGCGTTGCCGGTCTCTGCGACCGTGCCGGCGCCCTCCACGCCCAGGATGTGCGGCATGTCGAGGCTGAGATAGCCGGAGATGCCGTCGCAGACGTCGAGGTCGAAATGATTGAGGCCCACCGTCTCGAGGTTGATGAGGACGTCATCGGGGCCCAACGCCGGCGTCTCGATGTCCTCGTAGACGAGCTCCTCCGGCCCGCCGTGGCGGTGGATGACAACCGCCTTCATGCCTGCACGCTCCCTTTGGCTGCGGGTCGCCGCCTTGCGCCGGGGTACTCGGCGTCGGCCACCCTCTCGCTTTGGTCCGCATCGGGCGGACCCTTGAGCTCCACCGTATTGCCGTCCGGGTCGGTGAGGTAGAGCGAGGGCCCGTGGCCGTCGGCGCCGTAACGCCGCGCGATCTCGCCCGCCTCGATGCCGCGCCGCTTGAAATAGCGGCGGAGCTTCTTCTCGTCGAAGGCGGCGAGTTTGAGGGCGAAATGCTCCATGTTGCGGCGCGTCTTGCCTGGCGCACCGCCACCGGGTTTGCCGGCCCTGCTCGCGACGGGAACCAGGTCGATCAGGTTTGCACCCGCGCGCAACTGGTAGAGCCCGAAGCTCTCGATTCGGCGTTCGACCGTGCAGCCGAGCACCCGCCGGTACCACGCCAGCGAGGCCTCGATGTCCGCGACCCGGAGCACGACGTGGTCGAGGCCCAACACGTCGACGGGGCTCGGGCGCGCGGCTGCCGGCACGGTCTCTCCTCGGTCTCGGATGGGTAGGGCGCGGCGCTCAGGCCGCGACCAGCCGGGCGCTCTGGCGCTCGCGCGGGGTCTCCCGCATCAACGCGGCCATGTCGGGCTTGTCGTCGGCGCCGAAAGGCGTGAGATGGCGGCCGGTGAAGGAGACTTCCAGGCCATCGTCGCGGAAGGGATAGGGGTCGAGGCTGTAGACGCCGTCGCCCAGCGCCCGGACCTCGATCTCGACATCGTCGTCGACACCGCGCGGCACGTTGGCGAAGGTGCTCTCGCCGCGCCCCTCCGGATGGACGCAGTTGAAGTAGAGGGCGAAGGTGTCGAAGAACTGCAGCACCTTGTAGTTGGCGAAGAGCCGCTCATGCTCGACCCAGGGCGCGGTGTCGGGGTCGTCCTGCAGCACGGCGGTGAGGCGCTCCTGCCGCTGGCGCTCGGTGTTCAGCATGGTGTCGGCGGCGAGCCGGTGCTGCTCCGGCACGATGTCGATCAGCACCTTGTCCGACATGCCATAGCGCCCGTTGTAGAGGCCCCAGATGTGCATGCTGTCCAGCAGCCCGCAATAGGCGTGGTGCGCCTCGTTGTACTCGGGCGAGCGGCAGCCGGTGAGCGTGATGATGGGGATCGGCGTCTCCACCAGATTGTAGGGCAGTCCGGTCTTGGGATCGAGGGGCGGGTTGTCGTCGAGATCCTTCCAGCCCTTGTCGTGCCAGCGGCAGGCGTAGAGGAAGTAATCGCGCGGCTCGGGCTGCGCGAAGTCGTCGTTCCCGTAATTCTCGGCGAACTGGCTCACGAGCTGGAGATGCTCGTCAAGGGTGATGGCGAAGCGGGCGCCGTCCGGCCGCTCTTCTGCCTGGGTCTGGATGATCATGGCGTCCCCCCTGCGTTCCCATCGACCGCAACGGCGGCAAGGCCTGCGCCAACCTATCAAAGGCACGGGAGCGAGTCACGGCGGGCAGACGTTGAGCCATGTATCATATCGTGATACATAACTCTCGTGATCGTCAGCACGAAAGGCAGGCGCGCAACGAACGCGGTACGGGACCGCTACGGCAAGGGCTTCCCGAGCGATCTGGTGAAGCGGACACGGGCCATGCTCTCGGCGATGAACGCCGCCACGGTCCTGGAGGACCTCAGGTTCCCGCCGGGAAACCACCTTGAGGCTCTAATGGGCGACCGGAGCGGTCAGCACTCGGTCCGCATCAACGACCAGTGGCGCATCTGCTTCGTGTGGACCGATCAGGGGCCGGCGGACGTCGAGATCGTGGACTACCACTGACGGGGCAAGACATGACGCTGATGACAAACCCCTCCCATCCCGGCGAGGTGCTTGCGGAACTCTATCTCGCGCCCCTCGGCATGAGCGCCATCGCGCTTGCGAAGCGCCTGAATGTGCCGCGCACGCGGATCGAGCGGCTGGTCAGGGGCGAAACCTCGCTCTCGGTGGACACCGCGATGCGGCTTGCCCGCTTCTTCGGTAACACGCCGGAGTTCTGGATGAACCTCCAGCGGGCCTACGACCTCGCCCGCGCCAGGGAGACTGTCGACCTGACCGACATCACGCCGCTCGAGGCCGCCTGACGGGCGTCACATGAAGCTGTGGGGGTCGATGTCCACCTGGAGGCGGGCGCGGGCGCGCCGGTCGAGCGCCGTGAGCCATCTCCTGAGATGCGGCTGGAGCAGCACGCCCCGCGGAGCCTTGAAGAGGAGGCGAAAGCGATGGCGGCCGCGCAAGAGCTTGAGCGGTGCCGGCGCGGGGCCGAGCACCTGGATGCCGAGCGTCTTCTCTTCGGCGCGTGCGGTGCGCGCCAGGGCCGACGCGGCGCGTAGGGTTTCGGACTCGCTCGGGCCGGCGGCGATGACCGCCACGAGCCGGCCGAAGGGCGGCAGGCCGTGGGCCTCCCGCGCCGCCGCTTCCCTCTCCATGAAGGAGTCCCGGTCGCCGGCGGCGAGCGCCTCGATGACCGGGTGCTCGGCGGCGTAGGTCTGAAGGACGACGCGGCCGGGGCGCCCGCCGCGCCCGGCGCGCCCGCCGACCTGATGGAGCAATTGATAGGTGCGCTCGGCGGCGCGCATGTCGCCGCCTGCGAGGCCCAGGTCGGCGTCCACCACGCCCACAAGGGTGAGCTGGGGAAAGTGGTGTCCCTTGGCCACCATCTGCGTGCCGATCAGCACGTCGATCTCGTGTTTCACGATGGCATCGACCAGGTCCTGGACCTGGCTGGGACCGCGCACCGTATCGCTGGTCAACACCACCCAGCGGGCGCCGGGGAAGGCCTCGTCGACCTCCTCGGCGAGCCGCTCGACCCCCGGCCCGCAGGCCGCGAAACTCCCCTCCGCCTCGCAGGCGGGGCAGGCCTTGGGCTGCGCGCGCTGGAGCCCGCAATGGTGGCAGTCGAGGGTGCCGGCGAAGCGATGCTCCACCAGCCAGGCGCTGCAGTTGGGGCAGTGGAAGCGGTGGCCGCAGGCGCGGCAGAGCGTGAGCGGCGCGTAGCCCCGCCGGTTGAGGAAGAGCAGCGCCTGCTCGCCGGCGTCCAGGGTCTCGGCGAGAGCCGCGCGCAGAGCCGGTGCAAGCCAGGTGCCGCGCGCCGGCGGCGTCTCGCGCAGGTCGACGGTCTCGATCGCCGGCAACTGTGCGCCGCCGTGCCGGTCCGGCAGGCGCTCGCATCGGTAGCGGCCACTCTCGACGTTGACCACCGTCTCCAGCGAGGGCGTGGCCGACACGAGCACGATCGGGCAGCCCTCGAAGCGGGCGCGCACCACCGCCATGTCGCGGGCGTGGTAGACGACGCCGTCCTCCTGCTTGAAGGCGGTGTCGTGCTCCTCGTCGACCACGATGAGGCCGAGGCTGCGGAAGGGCAGCCAGAGCGCCGAGCGCGCGCCGACCACCACCTGCGCCCTTGCTTCCGCGACGGCGCGCCAGGTCTCGCGCCGCCGACGGGTGCCGAGCTCGGAGTGCCAGACCGCAGGGTCGGTGCCGAAGCGCGCACGAAAGCGCGCGAGCCATTGGGCGCTGAGCGCGATCTCGGGCAGCATCACCAGCACCTGATGACCCTGATCGAGCGCGGCCGCGATGGCCTCGAAGTAGACCTCGGTCTTGCCGGAGCCGGTCACACCGTCGAGGACGGTGACCGAGAACGCTTCGGCGGCGACCGCCTGCCGCAACGCCTCGGCGGCGGCTCCCTGCGCCTCGGACAAGACGGGACCCGCCCGGGACGTGTCGGGACGGCCGAATGCCGCGACCTCCCGCATCGCGACCGCCTCGATCGCGCCGAGGCTGGCCAGGCCCCTCACCACCCCGGCGCTCACGTGGGCCTCGCGCGCGATCTCGGTGGCGCTGCGCGGGGGCCCCTTCTGCAGCAGCGCGATGACGCGCTCTCTTGCCGCGGTCATGCGCGGCGCCTCGCCCTGCCCCAGCCGGTAGGCGGTGCGCACCGCCGGCGGCTCCAGCGCGCCCGGGACGCTCATCGCCATGCGCAGGACGGACCCCCGGTTGGTCAATGTGTATTCAGCCGTCCAGTCGACCAGTTGCCGGAGTGGCTCGGTCGCGGGCGCTGTCTCCAGCACCGCCGTCACCGGCTTGAGGCGGGCCGGCTCGACATCGCCTTCTCCCTCGCCCCAGACCACGCCGACACGCTCCACGCGGCCAAGCGGCACGCGCACGAAGGCGCCGGGCGCGATGGCGGGCGCGAGATCGGCAGGCAGGGCGTAGTCGTAGGCGCGTTCCAGCGGCAGCGGCATGAGGACGGCGACGGTCTTGTGCGCGCCCTCCCGGCCCCCTCCTCCGCCCTCGGCCGACCCGCTCATGGCACTCCACCGGCGGCGGCGCGATGGCATCGTTGCCGCGGACATGCTATGAGGCCGGCCCAATTCGCCGCCGGCCCAAAGCCGATTCGAGTCGCGGACGCTGCGGTCATGCACTCGTCCTGCATCACTCGCGCGACGGCGTCCAGCCCGATGACACGAGAAGCCGGCGCCGGCTGGCAACTCTGGCACGGAGCGGTGGCATGAAGTTTTTCGTGGATACGGCGGACATCGCCGAAATCGAGGATCTCGCCGCGACCGGCCTGCTCGACGGCGTGACCACCAATCCCTCGCTCATCGCCAAGTCCGGCGGCGACTTTTTCGAGGTGATCCGGAACATTTGCGACATCGTGCCGGGGCCCGTGAGTGCCGAGGTCACCGCGACCGACGCCGAGACCATGCTCTCCGAAGGCCGCACGCTCGCCGCCATCGCGCCCAACGTCGCGGTCAAGGTGCCGCTCACCTGGGACGGGCTCAAGGCCTGCCGGGCGCTCAGTCAGGGCGGCACCAAGGTCAACGTCACCCTCTGCTTCTCGCCCTCCCAGGCGTTGCTGGCGGCGAAGGCCGGCGCCGCCTTCATCTCGCCCTTCGTCGGCCGCCTCGACGATATCAGCCAGGACGGCATGGGCCTGATCCGCGAGATCTCGACGATCTACGGCGCCTATCCCGACACCATCGGCACCGAGATCCTGGTGGCTTCGATCCGCCACCCGCTCCACGTCGTGGAGGCCGCGAAGCTCGGCGCCGACGTGGCGACGCTGCCGCCGGCGGTGCTGCGCAAGCTCGCGAGCCACCCGCTCACCGACAAGGGCCTCGACGCCTTCCTCGCCGACTGGCAGAAGACGGGGCAGTCGATCCTGTCATGACCAGCCCTCTACCGGCCGCAGCCGACCTGGCGACGGCGGTGGAGACCTGGCTCGGCCGCCTCGCCGACGAGCGGCGGCGCTCAGACAACACCATTGCCGCCTACCGGCGCGACCTCGACGACTTCCTGGGCTTTCTGGCGGAGCACCGGGGTGCCGCGCCCGACCTCGCGGCGCTCGGTGCGCTCAGCGTGCGGGACGTGCGCGCCTGGCTTGCGCGGCGCGCGGCGGAAGGCTACGCGAAGACCTCCACGGCAAGGGCGCTCTCGGCTGTGCGCGTCTTCTTCCGCCATCTGGAACGCGAGGGCGTTCCCGTGTCCTCCGCGCTCTCCCTGGTGCGCGCGCCGAAGACGCCGCGCGGCGTGCCGCGGCCGCTCACCGAGAGCCAGGCCAAGGCCGTCGTCGAGCTGAATGGGGGGAACGGGGGACCACCCGACTGGACCGCCCGGCGCGATATCGCGGTGCTGCTGCTGCTCTACGGCTGCGGGCTCCGCATCGGCGAGGCGCTGGGGCTCGACCGCGCCGACATGCCGGCTGAGAGCGGCGCTCAGCGCAGCCTGATGATTACCGGAAAGGGCGGCAAGCAGCGGGTGGTGCCGGTGCTGCCCGTCGTTGCCGAGGCAATCGCCGACTACCTCGCGGCCTGTCCGCACCGGCTGGAGCCGGGCGATCCGCTCTTCGTCGGCGTGCGCGGCAAGCGGCTTCAGCCCAAGCTGGTGCAGCAGACGATGGCGCGGCTACGCGGCGCGCTCGGCCTGCCGGCATCGGCGACGCCGCACGCGCTCCGTCACAGCTTCGCCACCCATCTGCTCGCGGGCGGCGGCGACCTGCGCACGATCCAGGAGCTGTTAGGCCACGCCAGCCTCTCGACCACGCAGCGCTACACCGAGGTCGACGAAGCCGGGCTCCTCGCCGCCTACACGGCAGCCCACCCGCGGGCGGATTGAAGCGCTTCCGCTTCGCACGGAAACACTCTCTCATCTTTTTCGCTCACGGCAGCCGGCCTTTGGCCGGCGCCTGCGCGGGCGCGCCGCATTAGCGGCGGGCCGCAGTCGCAACCTGTCCCGGCGCTGGGCGGCGCCGGGATCGGATGGAGGCGTTCAGGCGGCCTGCGCCGGCTGTAGCGCTTCGATGTGGGCGAGCATGGTCTCGGCGTCGGAGACCTCGAAAGGATCGCCCGCCGCGTTGTCGCAAAGCCCCGGCTCCACGAACATCTTGGTGATCTCGCCGTCCTCGACCAGCATGGAATAGCGCCAGCTGCGCAGGCCGAATCCGAGATTGTCCTTGTCCACCAGCATGCCCATGCGCCGCGTGAAGG
Source organism: Alphaproteobacteria bacterium (assembly GCA_965207055.1). Taxonomy (GTDB): domain Bacteria; phylum Pseudomonadota; class Alphaproteobacteria; order UBA828; family UBA828; genus WTGU01. Next base: position 340,991 of record CBDBLP010000004.1, read on the forward strand.
TGCCGCAGCCGTCCGGCAACAGGGTGACGTGCTCGGCCCCTTGATACTTGCCCCACTGGTACATGACGAAGGCGTCGTTCACCGAGAGGCAGACGACTTCGTCGATGCCGGCGTCCCTGAAGCAGTCGTGCAGGGCTTCGTAGCCCGGCAGGTGGGTGCTGCTGCAGGTCGGCGTGAAGGCGCCTGGCAGCGCGAACACCACCACGCGCCGGCCGTCGAAGATCTCGGCGCTGGTCCGGTCCTGCCAACGGAAGGGGTTCGGCCCCTCGACGCTCTCGTCACGGACGCGGGTCTTGAATGTCACCTCTGGTACACGCATGTCACTAGCTCCTGCTCCGGAATGGGTCCTGATTTGCAAATAAGAACTATTCCAATAACGGTCAAGGGGGAAGAGAAAATTATTGTTCGCGATTTGCTGCAGCGGCGCCGGAGCACGAAAGGAGACCAACGATGGAGCCCGGCGCTCGCCGCAACGCCGAAGCTAGCCCGCATTTCTCACCACCAACACGGTTGGGCGCGCCGTCGCGCATAACCATTTCATTTCAATAGTTTGGGAGAAGACACGAGCGTGCGCCCGACGCCGGAACGAGGAAAATAATCACCCAGTAACCACCCCGAAGTAAACTCCAGACCACTCCTGACCTCAAAAGCCCGCGGAAACCCCGGCAGCGGGATCGCCGCCCCGTCCTCCGCAGCCGCGCACGGCCCAGCCATGCCGTCGCCCATCCGGGCCTCGGCGGCGCCGCAGGGCCGCCCGGCCCGGCGGCGTGCGGCCCCCCGCCTTAAACCCGCATCACGATCCTTGCTCCGCGCCGGCGCCCTCACGCCGGCAGGAGGGAGAGCCCGGCCTGAAGCGGGGCGCGGGGCGCGGCGTGCGGCGTCCGGCGAGAGGCGTCCTCGCCGCTTCCACTCACAGGCTAGCGGGAGGCGGCACATGCAGATCAACGGCACACTCCATGGAAACGCCCGAACCTACCTCACCCACCTGTTCGGGCAAGGGCTCGATGACCAGCGCTGCGTGGTCGAGCGGTACCTGTCCGACTACGAGGGCCAGATCCGGCCCTGGCGGCCCGGCAAGGGATCGAAGGGCGGACGCAAGCAGGCGCGCAAGGTGATGAGCTTGCGGGCCGTTCAGCGGCTGCGGCCCGAGCGCCACGAGGTCATCGTCTGCACCGGGGTCAACCTGACGGACTCGGGCATGCAAATGTGGGGGAGCTACGCGGCGGGCATTTTCGTCGACGCCCGGCGCCGCTGATCCACCGTCGGCGGGGTGTCCGCTGCGGGCGCCCCGCCGCCTCTTCGTCTCTCCCTGCTGTCTTCAACGACCGGGCTCGCCATGGCACGATGCGTCTCGATCCCCGGCATCAGCCCTCTATCCCGGACACGACCATGCCCGAAGCCGATCTTCTGCAAGCCTGCCTCGACGAGCTCGACGGCGTCGACGACTTCCTCGACCGAAGGGAGCTGGCGGAGGAGCACGCGCCGGTGCTTCTCAGCAGGACGGGCATCGCTTCCATGCTCGCCGCCCGCATCGCGCGGACCGCGGACTCGGAGCGCAACGCTCCGCTCGACCTGTTCGGGGTCCTGGTCGAACGGGCGCAACGCGATGCCGAGAACCGCCGCCGCTTCGGCGAACCCTTCCTCGCCGAGGCGCGCGGCGCCATCGATACCCTGGCCGCCCGCGGCGACCTCCCGGACCACGCCGCGCTCGGCCTGGCCCGCGCCTTCATCCGCGCAGGCCTGGAAGCGCCGCAATGCCTCTTCCCGATCTTCGCCGGCGAACCCGGCACCGGCCAGGCGCTTGCCGCGTTTCCCGGCTTGCTGGACCGGGAGATCGACCGTCTCGCGCGCCATGCGGGCGGCGACGATCATCTGCTGCACGACCTCCTCGCCAACCTGATGGCGGTCCTTCCGTCCGAGTTCAGGCCGACCTTCGTCCACCACGTTTCGGGGCGCGAGGAGGAGCGGTACGGCCGCGCCGCTCTCTACTGGCTGCTGGACCGCTCGCCCGAGGTTCGCCTAGCGGCCGCCAGCGGCCTCTCCGGCCGGGTGCGGGGCGACGCCATGGAGCCCGCCCTGCCGGCGCTCGTGCCGCTCATCCGGAACTGGATGCCGGCGGATTCCGCGCGTCCCTTGCTGGATACCGCCCTGCGCGAGGCCCGGCTGCGGGGCCGCTTCCACCCGATGGCGCGCCCCGCGGGCCGCCCGACGCGTTTCCTCGCCGCCCTGCCGGCCGGCTCGGGCATGCAGCACCTCGCCGCCGCGCTCGACTCTGCGGACGGACCCGCTTGCGCGGTGGTGGTGGTCAAGCCCGGCCAGGGCGTCACCATCGTGCATATCTTCCGGGGCGACGACGCCTCGAGTGCCGTGTCCAACCTGGAGGACGAGCTGGGGGCGCTCGACGTGCCCTTCGAAGCCTTCGAGACCGCGCTTTCCGCCGCGATCGCGGATGGACTTGCCGAAGGGCGTCCTCCACCGGCCCGTCTGATCGACCTCGCCGCCGTCTTTGGCCTTTCCGAGCTGCGCCCGCGGGCGATGACGGCGCGGGAGTGGCTTGCGAAGCTCGACCCCGGAGGCGCGATCGCCGACCTGCCCGACGGTGAGCGGGACGGGCTGATCCGCTGCAGCACTGCGTGGCCCGACGACCGGCCGATCATGGACACATGGTTCGAGGGCACGGCGCTGCTGGACGAATCCCTGAAGGCCGCGGACGGCCCACGGCAGACGCTCGAAGCTTTCCGGGCGCGCCTCGAAGAGAGGCGCGGCGACTGGGCCCTTCTCGTGCTGCGCGCCGCCCATGTGCTGAAGGCCGCCGGCGACGCCGACTGGCGCTCCTTCGCGGCCGTGGCGTCGGCCCTGCTCGACGGACGCCCGCTCAAGGGCATCCCGGTCATGGATAGCATCTTCCTCGCCACCGTCGACGCCTGGCACGAGGAGGAACGCCGGCTTCGCTCCGGCGACGCAGGGCGTCCGGACCCGTTGGCCGCCCTTGCCGAGGCGGCGGCGTGGCCGGAGGGGGACCTGCATTGCGCTGCTTCGCTGGCCTGGCTCGACGGCTACGTCGCGGCCGCGGTGCTCGCGCCCCGGGAGCCCCGTCCCGCGGAATGGCTGCACGCGCTCGCGGACGGGGTCCGGGGCATCGGCGGCGAGGGGACCGGGGAGTTCCTGCGCCGCGCACCGGAGCGCCACAACGAGTTCGACCGCCGTATCGGAGAGAGCGGCGGCGCCGCGGACGCGCTCGCCGCTCTCGGCGACGGCGAGCTGACGGACTGGGCGCGAGGATTCGCTCAGGGGGTGCGCATCCTCGACGACGACTGGCCGAGAGACGAGCTCGAAATCGAGGACTACCCCGCGCTGTCCCTGCTCACCGCTCTCGCCGGCGGCGAGCCGTCCGGCCCCGCGGCTCGCGCCGATCTCCCCGCCTTCTTGGAGCGGAGGATGCGGATGCGCGTCTCCTCCCTCGCGACCTGATGCGTGAGGTGGTCAACGGCCTCTACACCTGCCATCTGAAGGCGAGCGATCCTGGCTTCTTGGGGATGCTGGATTTGGCGGTGAGGGAAGCGCGGGAGTGGGACGAGCCGGAACTCGACGAGCTCTTGCTGAAGAGCCTTGAGGCGAGACGCCGGCGTGAGGGGAAATAGGATGCGGCGAATGGATGCCCGTGGGGCGACCTCGACCGGTATGCCAATTGAGTTGTTTCGAGAAGGCTCAACAGGTCGCACTCTGCTCGCCTGCTAATCAATATCTTGTTGACGGCTATGGAAAATATACCATATATTGATGAGTGTAGAGAGGCCGTGTCGCCTGCACACGCCCTGAAGACTCAGGAGTCGGGAGATACCGGTGACATGGGGGTGCTCACCACAGATCGAGAAAAGACTGCACGCGGTACGCAAGCTGATGTGCGCGCGGCGCTCGTCACCGCGATTGCGGGGACCATAACCGATCGTGAACTCACCCAGGTTCAGGCCGCCAAGATTTGTCGAACGGACCAGCCTACTCTGTCGAAGGTTCTGAGAGGCCGGACCGAGAGTGTAAGTCTCGACAAGCTCGTTCGGTGGCTCTTGGCCTTGGGACGGCCAGTCGAGCTTCGGATTGGCCGTTACAGCTCGAACAATTCAGCAACGCTGAGTGTGGAAGAAGATGGACGACATCCAGTCGGTTGACGTGCGATGTGAGCATAACTTGCTGTCCGTTCACGACGCGTCGCAGCCAATCTATCTGGATCATCATGCCACGACGCCTGTTGATCCACGTGTCGCCGATGTGGTGATGCACGCGATGACTGACGCCTTCGGAAACGCCAACAGCATCGATCATGCGTTTGGCGAAGCTGCCGGCGACCTTGTCGTCACGGCGAGGGAGGCTGTGGCTGCTCTCGTCGGCTCCGCGCCAGAAGACGTCTATTTCACTTCCGGTTCTACAGAAGCAATCCGGCTAGCCCTGGCGCACGCGATTTCTAAGGGCCGACACTCTCCGCTCCAGGTTGCCGTGAGCAAAGTTGAACACAAGGCCGTCATCGACGCGGTGTCGAATGCTGCTCGATTGGGGCAAGTGAAGCCCTACTGGCTCGCGGTAGATGCACAAGGGTGCCTGTCGCCCGACAGCCTGCAGCCTGCGCTTGATGCCGGCGTCGACCTCGTCTGTCTCATGGCCGCGAATAATGAGGTCGGAACCATCTACCCCGTTCCAGAGGTGGCGCTCCGAATTCGCGAGTGCGGTGCTGCGATCATGGTCGATGCCACTCAAGCGGCTGGCCGAATCCCGCTGCATGCCTGCGACTGGGGAATCGACTATCTGGTTGTCAGCGCCCACAAGCTCTACGGACCAAAGGGCGTTGGCGCCCTGATAAGCGCGGTCGGAGACTTGCGGGCTCAAGTCTCCGATGTGATCTGGGCTTCTGAGGGCACCCCGAATGTCCCTGGAATTGCGGGCTTTGGCGAAGCCTGCCGGCTTCGGCGCCTCGAGATGGCCGAGGACGAACCACGAATCGCGGCCCTGCGTGATCGCCTCCAGTCGGAGCTAATCGCGTCGGTTCCGGACTTAGCTGTTAACGGCGATCTTTCATGTCGGCTAAGCAGCAACCTGCACATTTCCGTGCCGGGGATCCCCAATGACGCCATCATGGCCCGGCTCCGCAAGAAGGTTGCGATTTCGACCGGATCTGCTTGCGCTTCGGGTGCGCACGGACCTTCACATGTTCTCCAGGCAATGGCTCTGTCGGAAAGGCTTCAAGAAGGCGCACTGCGGATCGGTGTGGGCAAGTTCAATACGGAAGACGAAATCGATCGCGCTGCTCGGGAAATCATCGCCGCTGTCGATCTGGTAAAGGCGAGCCTTCTAGGAGAAGTGCGATGATGGAGCACTCGGTGGCGGAAGAACCCAATAGCAAGTCATTTCGGTTCTCCGGCCACGAGACTTTTGCATTTCGGCACGCCTGGCTGCCAAAGGCGTATCGGCTTCTGAAACAGGATCAACTGGCGTTTTCCAATGAGGATAATGCCATGATCGAGCTGGGCCTCGGCAAGAACATGGTGCGTGCGCTCCGGTTCTGGGTCGAGGCAACGGGCATGGCTCGACCGGTCAGCAGGCGGGGGCTTGAGCTTACCGATTTTGCTCACGCCGTGTTCGGGCTTCAAGGTTTCGACCCTTACCTAGAAGATGCCCGCACGCTATGGCTGCTTCACTGGAATCTGTCGGCGCGCTCGGAGGGCGCTCTATTCGCTTGGCGCTTTCTGCTCAACCATTGGCCTTTCCCGGAACTCACGCGCTCCGAAGCGTTGGCGGCGTTCGCGCGCGAATCTGCAAAGCTTGGGCACTCCCATTCAGCGATTACTCTCTCTCAGCATCTGGATGCGTTTCTCCATACCTATCTCTCCGGTCGTTCTAGCAAAGTCGGCATCGAGGACACTCTCGACGGGCCATTGGTCGATCTGACTTTGCTGCAATCGGTCGGCGAAAGGCAAATGGATGGCGGTCGGCGGGAAGCCATTCTCGCTTTTCGGCGCGAACCCAAGTCTGACATCACGCCAGCCCTCTTCGAGTACTGCCTTGCCGATTTCTGGGCAAGGTTTCGCAACAGTGAAGAGACGTTGACGCAGCGCGAAGTCACGTTGGGGGCCTGCTCCCCCGGTCAGGTCTTCAAGCTGTCGGAGGATGACGTTCGGTCCCGTTTGGAAGCCTGTGCGGCATCCGACACCAAGAGTCCGTTCTTGTATCAGCCTTCCGCCGTTCAGGGCCTCATATCCCGCCGCAAGGGTGCCACCCCCGTCGCTCTCGCAGACATATACGAGACGGAGCTCGTGGATGCCTAGGGAAGGTCTGATCAAGTTGCGTGTGCCATAATTTGCGCAGGGGTCGCGGATTGGAAGATCGAGCTATGGCACAGGCAAGCTTTGCGGAACTGGAGCACGACTTGAAGAAGCGCCGGACGCGGCGTGAGTTGTTCCTTGAGAAGATGAACGGGCTGGTTCCGTGGGAGCGGCTGGAGCGACGGATCGAGCCCTTCTATCCGAAGGCGGGGCGCGGGCGGCGCCCCTACCCGCTTAGGGTGATGCTGCGTGTTCACTGTGTGCAGCTGTTCTACAACCTGAGCGACCCGGGGATGGAGGACCTGCTCTACGAGGTGGAGTCGGTGAGGCGCTTCGTGGGGCTGCGCCTGACGGCGGCGCTGCCCGACGAGACCACCATCCTGAACTTCCGGCGTCTGTTGGAGAAGCACGGCCTGGGCGAGGGTCTGTTCGAGGAGATCAATGCGCACCTGGCGTCGCGCGGCCATCGGCTGCGCACGGGGACGATCGTTGACGCGAGCATCATCGCCGCGCCGTCGTCGACGAAGAACCGGCGCCGCGCACGGGATCCCGAGATGCATCAGACGAGGAAGGGCAAGCAGTGGTATTTCGGGATGAAGGCGCACATCGGGGTGGACGCCGGGTCGGGTCTGGCGCACAGCCTGACGACGACGGCGGCCAACGCGAGCGACGTGACGCAGGCGGGAGCGCTGCTGCATGGCGCTGAGACGACGGCGTGGGGCGACGCAGGCTACCAGGGGGTGGAGAAGCGTCCCGAGCACCGGGATGGCGGTGTCGAGTGGCGTGTGGCGATGAAGCCGGGCCGGCGCCGGCTGCTGGCGGAGAGTGGCGCCGAAGCGGCGGCCGAGAAGCGCAAGGCGTCGGTGCGGGCGAAGGTGGAGCATCCCTTCCTGTACGTGAAGCGGCACTTCGGCTACGCCAAGGTGCGCTACCGGGGCGTGGCGAAGAACAGGCAGCGCATCGCGTTGTTGCTGGGGTTCTCGAACCTGCTGATCGCCGGCCGCCACGCGACGGGATGAGAGGGGAGCAGTCCGCCCGGCGCTGGCGGGACGGCGGGGAAGGAGGCGGATCGACGCGGATATCGCCCGTTCGCTCCTTGATCCCGTGACAAGAGCAGCCCCCGGCCTGTCGGCAATATCGTCGAGCTTCAAATCCAAGCCGCCCCTCCCCCTCGAAGCCGCAAAGATGGGGTTGTTCAGACTTTCCCTAGGAAAATCCCCGCTATCTCCGACCTATTGAAGGTTCCGAGCCGATTCCTCCGGTCTGTCCAGTTGGAGCGCGACTTTCACGACGTGGCCGCACTGGATCACTATGTCGTAACACCTCACATGGCCGAAGCCTTCCGACGAATCGCCGATGGTCTGCGCGCCAATTCGGGACGCCGCGCCTGGCGGATCACCGGTGACTATGGGGTCGGCAAGTCGTCGTTCGCTCTTGTCTTGGCACACCTATTTCAAGATAGGTCGCCGTTGGCGGTATCCCGCATTGCCGATGGGATGGGTTGGCCTAACGACGGCTCGGATCCGCCAGCACTGACCCCCATTCTTGTAACAGGCTCCCGAGAGGGAATCGTTCCTGCGCTGGCTCGCGGAATTGCAGCCAGTCTGCACCAGCGACAGCCGGCTCGTGGACGCACACCGAAGGCGCTCGCTCACTTGATCGATCAAGCTCGACTGGTGGAATCCGACAATGACGCTGCGGGTTTGGAGCACCTTGTCCAGGCGGTCAGGTCTTATCCCGATGGTCGGGGGGGCGTACTGCTGATCATCGACGAGCTTGGCAAGCTGCTCGAACACGCATCGCGGCGTCACGAACACGAGGACGTGTTCGTACTCCAACGTCTGGGCGAAATGGCTGCCAGAAGCGGAGACCAGCCCTTCATCCTGCTTGGAATACTGCACCAGGGATTTCATGCCTACGCTGAACGCCTTCCATCTAGCGTTAGGCACGAATGGGACAAGGTCGCGGGTCGGTTCGATGAAATCGTCTTCGATCAACCACTGGCCCACACGGCCGCGCTGGTCGCGGGCGCACTTAATGTTGATACACGTCGGCTGCCGAAGGCCGTCCATAACGCTGCCCGAGATGCAGCGTCGGCGACCGCGAAAACCGGGTGGGTCGGCGGCAATGTCGCTGCCGCCGCCGCTCTCGACACTGCCCGGCTCTATCCACTGCACCCCATGTTATTGCCGGTCGCCGTGCGCTTCTTCGCGCGCTTCGGCCAACACGAGCGCTCGCTATTCGGCTTTCTGCTCTCTTCCGAGCCATTCGGGGTGCAAGCTTTCGCGTCGCGCAGTGTCGCTCCCGATGCCTGGTATGGCCTCGCCGACTTCTATGACTATGTCAGAGCCGCCTTTGGACATCGGTTAGCGGGCGCCAGCTATCGCAATCAGTGGCTGCGCATAGTCACCACTATCGATGCAGCCGCTGATGTTGGACCGGTTGAGGAGCGTATCCTTAAAGTTGTCGCGATACTCAACCTACTCGATGTCGAGGACCTCCTCGCCACCGATCGCGCCATTGCAGGCTCTATCACTCCCGGCTCCAGACGAGATATGGATGCGGCTATCCAAAAGCTGGTGGATCTCGGCCTACTGTTCCGGCGAGGCCGGGCAAACGCATATCGTCTGTGGCCAAGTTCCAGTCTCAGCTTGGAAACAGCCTTTGAAACGGCACTTCGTGCAGTCGGTCCCGTTGAGCATGTGGCCAGTGCACTGAGGCCGTTCTTGGATCAGGAACCTGTGTTGGCGCGGCGACACTATATCGAGTACGGAACGCTTCGCTACTTCGAAGTGCGTTACGCCAACGGAGCGGAGCTAGTCAAAGCGATCCAGAAAGAGACGGAAGCGGACGGCCTGATAGTTGTTGCCCTCGTCGATACCGACGCAGAGCGCGAAAAGGCTCTAATAGCGGCCAAGGCTCCAACCTTTTGCGAACGCCCCGACGTGTTAGTCGCCGTGGTCTGTCCCCTGGCGGGACTTGCACCGGATCTCCAGGACGTAATGTGTTGGCAATGGGTGGTGGACAACACACCCGAACTCTCGCACGACGCGTATGCATCCGCAGAAGTTGTCCGCCAACTGCGCTTTGCCCGTCGTGCGCTGAGCAGCCGCTTGGGGAAAGTCGCAGGTCTCCGACGTGCTACGGCGAAAGACGTTCGCTGGCTACGAGCAGGTGTGCTGGAACAGGTTCCGCCACGCGGCGGTCTCTCGGCCTTGATATCCCGAATCTGCGATCAGCTCTATCCGGACGCCCCCAACGTCACGAACGAGCTGCTCAATCGCAATACGCTCAGTAGCGCTGCTGCCGCGGCCCGCATGCGGCTGATCGAAGGTCTGTTCCAAGCCAGCAATCGACCTCTACTCGGAATCGACCCCAAGAAATCGCCGCCCGAGAAATCGATGTATCTGTCTGTCATCGCCAAAGGCCGAGTGCATGTACGGGACGGGGACGGATTTAGAATCGTCGAGCCCAATCGAGATGAGGATCCACTTCGGCTTCGTCCAGCCCTTGATTACCTGGTCATGCAGATCGCTGAAGCACGCGGTGAACGGCTGCCGGTTACCAGTTTGCTTTCCTCGCTGAAGAACCGTCCCTACGGCGTTCGCAATGGTCTGAGTCCGCTACTTCTCGCGATCGTACTCCAGACCCGAAGCCACGAACTGGCCACCTATGAAAACGGGACGTTCCTTCACAAATTCGGTCCGTCGGACTTTCTGCGGCTGATAAAGGCTCCCGCCAGCTTTGAGATTCAGCATTGCAAAGTGGACGGGGTAAGGCTTGAAGTATTCAATCGGCTCGCGGTCTCGCTTGCACGAAACGTCAACACGCGGCAGCCGGATCTTTTGGACGTCGTCCAACCTCTTTGCCAGTTTGCGGCGCAACTCCCCGACTACACCCGACGGACAACCGGCCTCAGCACGATCGCGCTCGACGTGCGGCACACGCTGCTTTCCGCACGTGAGCCGGCAACCCTGCTGTTCTCCGGTCTGCCGCAAGCATGCGGTTTTCCTCCCTTCTCTTCCCAAGAGCAACCCGACGAAGACCGTGTAAACGGGTTCATCTCCGTGTTTCGCGACGCTCTGGGAGAGCTTCGTCAAGCCTATCCCGCACTCTTGTCGCGCATCATTGAGCGCGTTTCTCAGGCGGCAGACGAAGACCATGGCACGTTTGATCGGGTGCACTTGGCTACACGCGCAGCCCGCGTTTCTCTCGCGGCTCGGGAGCCACGCCTCCGAACCTTTACTCTACGCCTGCGCGATCCCGGTCTGTCTGACGATGCTTGGGCGGAAGCCCTAGCGAGTTTTATCGCGTCAAAGCCGCCCGCCCGATGGACACCGGCCGACGAAGCGCGATTCTGCGAAGAGATCGCCGGTCTGGTTGAGCTTTTCAAAAAGGTCGAAGCGACGGCTTTCGGCACCGGTGGTGAAAAGCCGGTTCTCTCCGCGGTACGCCTCAACCTGACGAGAGGCGATGGTATAGACCTTGTTCGGATCATAGAGCCCCGCAGCGAGGACGATGCAAGCATTCAGGCTTCTTTCAGCGGCTTTGAAAACATGCTGCCGCAGGATAGGCACACGAGGCTGGATGTCTTGACGCGCCTGCTCTGGAAGGAACTGACCGCTTCCGAGTCCCTCCATGCCGTAAAGGAAGTGCCCTCGATCAAGCCGAAAGCGAACAGTAGACAATGACGAAGACACCCGCTCTGGAAGAGAAAATCTCTCAACTTCAAGAAGCAAAGACGCGCCATGTGCTGAGCTTGTCCGGCGGCAAGGACAGCGCTGCGCTGGCAATCTACATGCGCGATAAGGTCCCGGAGATGGAGTACGTCTTTCACGATACGGACAAGGAGCTTCCCGAGACGTACGACTATCTGGACCGGTTGGCCGCTATTCTCGGCAAATCGATAGCGAAAACATCTCCTGTCGACACGTTCGACCACTGGCTGGTGGTCTTTGGTGGTATGTTGCCATCCAACCATCGCCGATGGTGCACGAAGATGTTGAAGCTGAAACCCTTCGAAAACTTCATTGGTGACGGTCCCGTCATAAACTACGTTGGCCTCCGCGCGGACGAGAACCGGATTGGTTACATCAGCACCAAACCCAATATCACCGCGGTCTACCCCTTTCAGGACGACGGTCTGGTTCGCGCCGACATCATTCGCATTCTTGAAGATTCTGGACTGGGTTTGCCGCCATACATGAAATGGGGACGGTCCCGCTCGGGGTGCTACTTTTGCTTCTATCAGCAGAAAATCGAGTGGGTGCGGTTGAAGGAGACACATCCTGAACTTTTTGAATGCGCAAAGGAATACGAGGAAAAGAGCGAGCTCTATGGTGACAAGTTTTACTGGTGCCAGAACGAATCTCTTGCAGAGCTGGAGAAGCCGGAACGCATGGAGGCGATAAAGTCTAACTGGCTTGCTTCACAGGAGCGTAGCCGCGCACGGCGCAAGAGTATTCCTCTTGTTGAGCTCTTGGGGGGCTTGGAATCCGAGGACGATCTGCATGTTCGAGATGGTTGTCTGATTTGTTCATTGTGACATGTAGTTTGCAATGAGTCTGCGGTGGGCACGATCGCCGGCTCGAATGTGCCGTTGCGGTCGTGCGGAACAGCCAGTTCAACCTCGGCGTCCTCCGTGAGAACCGTCTTGCCCGAATGGGCGTTGCGGCTGGCGGCCGTGCCGCGGCCTGCCGGGCCGCCCTTCTCGTAGCTCAGGTGCTCGCTCAGCTCGACGCCCAGCGCCCCCTCCAGGAGCGCCTTCTTCAGCTGCTTGAAATGCTCGTGATTGCCCAGAAGGTCTTGCGGCGTCTCGCAATCAGCCAGCAATTCGTCCAGAAGGTCAGGTCGCAGTGTCGTTACCGCAGACCCCCTCTACTAGATATAGGACCCACCAAACTCATTCACCCAAGATATCGGGCCAGTCTCCACGGATGTCTTAGGCCACCTTGTTGTGCTTCGTCAAAGCGCCCAGGGACACCAGCCGGTAGCGTTCTCGGTGAAGCAACTGACGCTCGCTCGGTTCCGCGTAGCTGTGGCGCGCCCTGGCCCGCCACGTTGGACGAAGATGATCGACTGACTTCCCCTGATGTCCTGACCAATACTGCTGCGAGCGTTGACAATCGACGGCAGTCCACCAAAATGTTGAATCTCAAACCCTCCGAACAGGTTGTCGGAGATGATCCAGCCATCACCTATCTGGGCTGTCACGCGGATGACGACCACCTTTCCCACAAAAGGCTTTAGTCCCACATGCATTTGGCTAATGCTTTTCAGTATGACAGACTGACTCTTGCCTATCCTCGGGAGATCGTCCCAGATGTTTGCATTCGGTTGTGAGCCTAAACGTTGTGTGTCCTGCGATATTGCGCAGTTTGTTCCGCGCCACCCAACAAGGGAGCGTATCGCTGCGGCAGAGGGAGTGACTTTTTTTCGCTTATCGAGCTAATGAAGACACGAGGATGGCGCTACACCTGCCGAATCGACGAAAGGGAAGGTCGACAATATCTGACAATTATAACCTATTGCTAAAGCGCAATGGTCATCGTGAACGAAAGTAGCTGTTTAGCCTATACTCTGTGAAAGGCACTCTATGAACTTCACCTTTGAGGCGCGCACGCTGCTTGAACTTGGCAAAGAACTCATCAGCAACGATGAAGTCGCGCTGTATGAGTTGATCAAGAATGCGGTGGATGCTGGATCGGCTAAGGTGGAAGTTATTGTCCACTGTAGGTTGCCGTATACCGATTACAGGGAGGCTCTACGGCAGTTAAGGGAAACGGCCGCAGCGCTCTCGCAAGTGACTAACCATCTTCGCGAAAAAATGGTCGATCTCGACGATTTGGAATGCGAGTCTCTGTTGGATGAACTCAACCGCACGGTCGATCGCAAGGAATATCAGCACGTTCTCATTGACCGTTATACCGGTTTGAATACCATCGTTATCAAAGACACTGGCGAGGGTATGTCGCTTGATGATCTCGAGAACGTCTACTTGCGTATCGGCACTCGCCATCGCAGACGACAAAACGAGGGCGGCGACACGAAACTTGGCGACAAGGGAATAGGTCGACTGTCGGCAATGCGTTTGGGCGACAAGCTCATGGTGGAAACGACCAAGGCAGGCGAGGACCACTGGAATATTCTAGAAATCGATTGGAGCCTCTTTTCTCATTCCGAAGACAAGCTAGTCCAAGATATTAGCGTAACACCCGAGCACGGTAAAGAGAAGGATGATCCGTCTGAAAGTGGAACGAGTATTCAGATCACCAATCTTAATGCCGACTGGAGCTGGGTGCGCTTCAATGAAATACTCGACGGCAAAATAGCTCGTTTCATTGACCCCTTCGAGACAGGGCTCGCCAACAAGCTGCTTATCACTAAGCACAACGGACGGCGCGCAATGATACCCGCGGTACCAAAGCCGCTTATGCGACATGCACACGCTGTTTGCCGTGCGCGATTTGGCGTTGAAGGGGGCGAACCTCTCATAGACGGGCAGATCGACTATCGGGAAAAGCACCGAAAAACAACCATTGAGGCCCGTGGCTCTGAAGTCATGACGTTGAATCGCACTATCCGCAAGCGCCGGGCTAAGCGTGGCCACGCCGCGTTCACGGAAACGCCGATAAGTCTGGATGCTTTACAGAGACTGGGCGGATTTGAACTTGAGATATATTGGTATAATCGACTGATCGTCGAGGGTATCGAGAATCTTACGGAGAACAAGACGGCTTCCCGCCGGGAAATTGCTCGCTGGTCAGGCGGTCCAATGCTCTATCGGTATGGTTTCCGCCTCCTGCCATTTGGTGAACCGGACGACGACTGGCTTTCTCTTGATAAGCGAGCATTCGGCGCGTCGGGCTTCAAGCTTAATCGGCAGCAAGTATTTGGGCGGGTGCTGATCGAGACTCCACATCGCTTTCTCAGTGAACAGACAAATCGAGAGGGCTTGGTTCAATCTGAAGTGTCGGATGCACTTAAGCGACTTGTAGCGTGGATCATAGACAGTGAATTTCGTAGTTTCATCAATGATGTGGACGATCAGTACCGGCTTCAATTTCGCAAAGAACAGCTTGAGAATAATCAGATCCTGAAAGCAGAGCAGACACTCGACAAAGCGATTACCGATCTGCGTCGCCAACTCGAAGGCGACTATGAGGATGAGCTGAAGGAAGTTCAGAAGACAGCGCAAAGTCTGCGAAAAGAAGCCTTGGCGGTGCTGAGCCGCTTGGACAAGGTGCAAAAGCAGTCCATCGAAGATCGCGACAAATTTGTGTATCTTGCCGGTATTGGTTTGATGACAGAGTTCATCTTCCACGAACTAGAGCGTGCCGTATCCCACACGATAAACCTTATTGCCGAAGCTGGCGCCACGCCGGCGAACGTTTCCGCGCTCAAGGATCAGCTTCAAACCCTTTACAAGCGGGTCGCTGCCTTTGATGAACTGACAGGGGAGAAGCGCCAGACTAAGTCTCGGTTTGATCTCCGCCTGCTGGTGGAAGAAGTTCTGAGCAATCACGGACGAGAGTTTTCGCGACACGGCATAGAATTGAGACTTGGACTTCCAGAAGATGCCTTCATGGTCCGAGCCGTGCGAGGCATGGTAATCCAGATTCTAGAGAATTTGGTCGTGAATGCAGCATATTGGCTCAAACGAGAAGCCGAATACGAGGAGAAATTTGTGCCGAAACTGGTTGTGACGATAGATGGTGACAGCCGTCAGCTGCTTGTCCAAGATAATGGACCTGGAGTACCGGTCTCTCGCAAGGATCGGATCTTCCAACCCTTTGTCACTACTAAGCCTACTGGGATGGGCAAGGGACTCGGCCTCTATATCGCCCGTGACATGGCCGAATACCACGACTGGTCACTTGACGTTGAGACGAAATCAGGTCGTGTTCGGCCCAATCGGGTAAATGGCTTCGTTCTGCAAATGAGGTAGCCGTGAACTACGCACCACAAATCGTGGATACATTCAAGGCGAGCCCGGTCGAGCGGATTCTGCTCGTCGACGATGCCTATGATCCGCCGGAGTTCGACACACAACACGCTGGAGAGCTGCTTGAGACCTTGACCGCAGAAGGACTACGCGACCACGTAAGTGAATATGCGTTTTGTGAGGAGGTGTGCAGCGCGGCTGTTACGGCTTTGAATGACAATGAGTTAGAGCACGATGCGATCACGGAAGCATTGGCTGCGTTGTACGTTGTATTTCTCGAAACGCGATCAGATGCAGTCGATCCAGGCGGCGTATTTGCGGAGTCCAAGGGGGCCTCTCTTGAGGTTCTCGATCCACTTGTGGAGCTTCTCCACCGTTGCGGCGATGACACAATAATAAAGAAGGTCGGTACGGGAGATGCAGCGGTCATTGCTTGTCGAGACCTAAGGCCGGACGTCGTCTTCATGGACTTTTATCTTAGCCCGCCTGAGAGAACAACTCAGGGCATTACAAAAGGCCAAAGGGACGGAGACCGAGAACGATCTATTAAGCTCCTAAAACTGATGCTTTCCGCGGACATCGACGTCGAGCCAGCAGTGGTTTTGATGTCTTCGGAGGATGTAGGTAATCGTAAGGAAACCTATCTTCACCGTCTCGAGAATCGAGTGATGGCATTGCGCTTTGGCTACTTGTACAAGGAATGGGTCCGGGGTGCCGGAGAAGATCTGACAGCATCAGGTGATGCTGCAGATGTGCTCATTGATACCTCAGGCAGCTTTGATTTTGCTCGTACGTTGGAGGAAGCGCTAAAGGCCTGGAAGAAGGGAGCCGAGGAGGCGCTCCAGCAACTCTACCGCGAGTTACGCGACTTCGATGTCAAAGATTTTGCATATCTGCTTCGATTTCGTCTTTATGACGAGGGAGAGCCGTTTGCTGACTATCTGGAATGGTACTTAGGGGAATCGCTACGAGCTATTGTCGACAACAAGGTGGAATGGACTACAAACGACTTCACTCGATTGAACGATTCAGAGTTGATCCAAGCGATCGAAGGTGCCCACCCATTGCCGTCAGTACGGATTGCCCAATTCTTCCATCGCATGCGATTTAACTCATGGGAAGTGCGCCAGCGAGTTCATTTTTGGCTCGGTGATCTGTTTGTTGCGCCCAATGGCAAAGGCGTTCGGATGATCATTTCACCAGACTGTGACTTGGTGCCAAGAAAGAATGGAAAGCCCGCTGCAAGTCGTCTGCTGACTATAGGTGGGAAAATTCGCGGGCTTCAAGAGGATCGTGCCTTTGCGGGGGAGCTTATCTTCCATAATTCACCGAAGGCAATTCAATGGGACTTCAAGGATCTCATGACGCACGAAATACGGGATACGGCCGTACTCGACGTCAATGACACGTTGTATGAGTATTTTGCTTCAATGCGTGCCATGCCTGCTCAGACGATCCAAAAATTGGCGTTGGCGGATCTTTCGCGTGTTGCATTAGCGGCTCCTCCAACGGTAGATGTCGGTGCGCCTGTGAAGGTTTATCTAAAAATGAATGTAGATAACCAGGCACAAGTGGTCGAATTGGAAGGCGTGGGCAGTGCGTACGCTCAGGTTCTCATGCCACGGGGTGGAAAAGACACTCAAAAGCGAGCGCTTTTTTCATCAAAATTCGTGAGGGAGCTTCTGGCAAAATTGGAGGCATTGGCGGAGGACGATCTGCTAGTCGATCATCGACAGTATTGGCGCGAATGTATCGAGAACACTGAGAGACTGGGTCAAGCCATGTTACGTGATGGTTTGGCGCTCCCTGGCGAAACTGTGTTCAAACTTACGACGTCGGTCGGGGACCGCAGGAATAAGAGTTGGCTGGAAATTGTGATCGATGTTTCGGATGAGGCTTTGATGGATCTAAGAGGCAGCTATCCATTGGATCCGGAAAATGGCATCTAAGTTATTGGCTTAGTCAGCTGCGGAACAATTGGTAGCGGGAATAAGGTTCGGCATAAGTCGGGAGGGTATTCACCAAATCCGGTGGAGTATCAGGCGGGGAAGGACGAAGACAGAACGACAATAGTCGAGGGCGTCAATACTCCTGATGGCGAATGCGGTCATCGTGCAGCACGGCCCACACATACGCGGGGCCTTGGACTATCCGATTGATATGACCGGGGCCAGGAATCGGCACCAATTCGTAAGCGATCTCGAAGTCCCTACGGCGTATCGGCCAGTTTGTTCGGTCTTGCCAGAACGACTGCCCTGAAATCTTATAGGTGAAGAGCAGCCCCGTGCGGGTGTGGAACTCCTCTCCCTGGTGCAGCAGGATGCGCCCCCATATCTCATCGAATTCAGGCATGACGTGTATCCCGCGCGCCTAAGGGACGGGCGATGACATCGATACAGGCACGATAAATGTAGTGCCACGGGAACTTGTTCGGGCCCATTGGCCTGGCCACGCGGGCGACAATCGCCGCCTTGTGCATCGGCCCTTCCTCCAATCCAGCGATCGTTCCAAGACGAAGGTGCCCCTCCCGCGAGCCCCTAGCTTCCCGGCACGCCGCGGCGCTTCCGCCACCGCCTGCATGACCGCGGCTTCGCCCTCGCGAGTATAACCCCCCGGTTCCGGGCAAGTCCCGCGGTCAGTCCCGATACCGCAGCAATAGGGCTCCCAACGCCGCCTGCGAGCATCCCCGGCGTCCCGAGGCAGAGGCGGGACCGGGAGGGGCAAGCCCGCGACAGGGGAGCGAGTCCCCCGCCGCTCGGCCAGTCGCCCGCGCGGGAGGATCCGATGCGCATCTATACCAAGGAGCAGGCCTGCGCGTTTCGCTTCACGAACGCCGCGTGGAGCGCATTCAGCAACTTCCAGCCGCCCGCCGTCCCGATCGCGGCGGGCCCCTGGTCGTTCGGCACGTCCGAGGGTCTCTATCAGGCGTGCAAATTTCCGGCGCACCCCGACGTCCAACAGCGCGTCGCACAAGCGCCCACGGCGCGGGAAGCGGCCGCTATCGGCCGCACGCCGGGTCTCGGCATCGACCTCGGCTGGAACGCGCAGCGGCTCAACGTCATGCGCTGGGTGCTGCGCATGAAGCGCGAGGCGAACCAGGACGAAATCGACGCGGTGCTCGCCGCTACCGGCGAGCGCCCCATCGTCGAGGTCTCGACCCGCGACCCCTGGTGGGGCGCGCGCCCCGTCGCGGATCGCTACGAGGGCAACAACGTCCTTGGCCGGTTGTGGATGGAATTGCGGCAGCAGCTTCACGAGGACGACCCGGCCGTACGCTCCGGCGCCTGGATCGGCCGCATCCGCGTTGGCTGCCTCGCGGGCGGCGCCCCTCTCGCGCAAGCCGCACCGCAGAGCGCCTGACCGCCTGTCCACCACCGTCGCCCGATCCAGCACGCCGACTGCTCCGAAGCACATGGAGGAGCGCGGGCGCTCCGGCCCGGGCGAGCCCGCGGACGTTCAGAGACGTCCGCGCCGTCTTCCTGCCATCCGGAGCCGCCCAGGCGCCCGCGCCCCGGCCCGTGCGCGCCAGGCGCACGAATACCGCCGCGCAGACACAGCAAGCACGGCCCCACGACTGGGGTCCGGTTGCCGAGCTCGCATACGAGGTGGTACCCGCGGGCGCCGCTTCCGTCGGGGCCGCGCAACCCTCCGGACCCTACGCGCGATGGCGGGCATCGAGCATCCACGTGCCGGGAGCGGTCGAGCAGCCTGGCTTGCCAGGGCACGGTCCCGGATCAGCCCGTACAGTCCCATCGCCGCCCGGTCGAGGCGCCCGTCCAGATCGTCCGGCGTGCGTGCGAAGTCGGTCGGCCGGATCGCCTCGTGCCCCTCCCGGAACGCCCGGGGCGCCGACCGACCGCCTGCCCGCGGCCCGAAGCTGCGCGTCCGAAAGGGGAGATAGTCCTCTCCGTGATCTTCGCGGATCGCGGCGCGCGCCCGGGCGAGCGCCGTCTTCGCCATGACGGTCGAATCGGTGCGGACGTAGGTGACCAGTCCGGACCTCTCGCCGTCCAGGTCGACGCCCTCGTAGAGGCGCCGGGCGATCTCCATGGTCTCGCCGACGCCGAGGCCGAACAGGCGCCAGGCCTCCTGCTGCAGGGTCGCGGTGGTGAACGGTGGCCGGGGCGGGCGGCGCAGCACGTCGCGCGCAGCCCACGAGACCGTGAAGACCGACCGCCGGATGCGCGCCGCCGCGGCTTCCGCCGCCGCCGCCGTCGCCAGCCCCGCCTTGCCCACCGCGGCGCCGTCGAGCCGGCGCAGCGCCGCCCGGAACCGCGCGCCGTCCGGCCCCGCCATCTCCGCCTCGACGGTCCAGAATGTCCTTGGCGCGAAGGCCTCGATCTCCGCCTCGCGCTCGCACAAGAGCCTCAGCGCCACCGACTGGACACGACCCGCCGAGCGGCAGCCCGGCAGCTTGCGCCACAGCAGCGGCGACAGCCCGTAGCCCACCAGGTAGTCGAGCGCGCGGCGCGCCTGCCACGCCCGCACGAGGTCCATGTCGAGGCCGCGCGGCCGCGCCATGGCCTCGCCCACCGCAGCCCCGGTCAACTCGCCGAAGGAGGCGCGGAACATCGGCCGGCCGGCCAGCGCATCCCGCTCACCCAGCCACTCCAGCACCTGCCAGGCGATCGCCTCGCCCTCCCGGTCGGGGTCGGTCGCCAGCACCAGGCCGTCGGCCTCCGCCAGCGCCTTGGCGATCGCCCCGAGCCTCCGGGCCGCCGCCCGCCCGGTCCGGTAGGTCATCGCGAAGCCCTCGTCGGGCCTGACCGAGCCCGCCTTCGCCGGCAGGTCGCTGACATGGCCCCGGGTTGCGATCACCCGGTGGCCGGCACCCAGACAGTTCGAGAGCGTCTTCGCCTTGGCCGGCGATTCGACGACCACCACATAGCGCCCGCCGTCTCCCGGTCTCCGCCGCCCGCTCCCGGCCATGGCCCGCCCCCCGGCGCGGCGGTGCCAACCCTCCCCGCCGGGGCGCCGCGCAACGGGCCAAGGCCATTAACGCCCCGGACGCGCGAAAGAAAATGCCGATCGGGTCAATCTGCATGCCGGTGGGGCCATGGCGGCCAGGCAACGCTCGAAAGCCGCGGCGGCGACGCCCAAATCGACTCTGGGGAGGACGCGTCCCGCTGCACCGCAAGCAGAGGAGTGGCGACATGTTCGACAGGCGCAGCGACCTCGTCAGGCTCCTGGCCGTCGCCGATGCGCAGAGGATCGTCACGGCGGCCGACCGGCTCGCCATGACCCAGCCGGCGCTGAGCCGCGTCATCGCCCGCCTGGAGAGGGAGTTCGGGGGACGGCTGTTCGAGCGTGTCCCCTCGGGCGTCCGCCCTACCCGGCTCGGCGCCGTCGTGGTCGAGCGCGCCCGCCGCATCCTGCGCGAGACCGGCGAGCGCGAGTCGGCGGTCGCGGCCGAGCTCGCCGGACACACCGGACGCTACCGCGTCAGTGCGGCACCGGTCTGGCTGCAGGCCGTCCTGGTGCCCGCCGTCGCCGCCTTCCACGCCGCCTTCCCGGCGGTCGAGCTCAGGCTCCGCTCCGCCTCCTGGCGCGACGGTATCCGCCTGCTCGCCGACGGCGAGAGCGACCTGCACTGCGGCGGGCTCGACACCGGCGAGACCCTGCCCGGTTTCCTCCGCCGCGAGCGCTTCATCGACCTCACGGACGGCGTCGCCGCCGCCCGCGACCATCCGCTCAGCGCCGCCGCGCCCGACCCCGGCGACCTCGCCGGCTGGCCCTGGATCGACCTCGACGGGCAGGCCTCCGGCGACGGTCCGTCCCTTGCCGGACTGCTCGACGAGATCGGCGCCCGTGCGGGCCGACGCGTGCGCGCCCTCCTCCGGACGGGATCCGCCGGCCTGCTTCTCCTCGCGGCCGGCCCCTGGCTCGCCCGACTGCCCCTCGACCTGCTGGACGCGCTTCCCGGCGCGCCGATCGCGCCCTTGCCCTTGACCTTCGGCCGCAGTCGCTACCGCACCGGCTTCATCGCTCGGCGCTCAGCCGAGGACCACGCCCCGTTCCATCATCTCCAGGAGACCGTGCGCGAGACCGCGCTGGAGAGAAGCCGGCCACCCGCACGGTAGACCCCGCGGGCCGGCAGCCTCGCGATCCCCAAAGCTTCGCGGAGCCGTCGCGCGCAACAATCCCGGCACCGCAAACTCTCGCAGGAACGGGCGAGTTGCCCAGCTTCCCCTCGGCCGACACGCAATGCCTTCTAACCATCCATCGCCTGCATCGGCGACGAAGCGAACGCTCCGATGCTCTCCGCAAGGGGTCGTCGACCAGATGCGCATAGCGTGCCGGCGTCTGAGCCTGGATGTGCCCGAGAATCCGCCCCACCATCGGCAAGCTGTCTTCCCCCATCATCGCTTCCCAGGCAGACTGGTGCCTGAGGTCCTGAATGCGCACGTCCTCAAGCCCGGCGGCCTTGCGAACCAGTCGCCACGGCCCCTGCAGGTCCGCCAGATACGCACCTTCGCCGCTGCCTGCCATCACGAGCCCATAACCGACGCAATGGTGAACACACTGGTGTTCCATCTGAGGGTCAGGCCTACGCGGCCCCCGTCAGCCTAAGTCTTGACCCTCAGGACACTCGACGCGATCCGGCACTTCGAGTGCCATAACCTGATCTTGCGGCGCCACAATTAACTCCAACCGTCGCTGGCCCAGGCTCGCGGGCTTATGCCGCGTGCGGAAGCGTCTCTTCGCGCCCACCGCTGCGCGGACGGCAGTCAGGCCACGAGTGTTGGCGATCACGCAAAAGCGCGCGTATTCGCTCATTTAGACCGCTTGGCGTGGTGGAGCGTCGATCAGCGTAGCACCGTGCAGTGCTGAGCGCTGTCAGGCTTGTGGTGTGGGTCGTCGTGATCGCGGTGGCGCGAGAGCGGCCTTGCAGGTTTGGCTGAGGGGTCCTGCTGTTATTCAACTGATGAGGCGATCGTCGATCTCGAGCATATTGCCTTCGAGGTCGCGCCTGCGCATGTCGTTCCAGTCGTCGCCGTCGAGGGCGGGTCGCACGCGGACGACCCTGCTGTCCCTTCGGAACAGCCGTTCGGCGGCGTTATCGCCGCCGGGGGTAGCGTCGTAGGCACAGAAGATGCGGCGGGGGCTCCAGTCCTCGATCCAGGCGGGGAGGCTTGGCGTGACGATCCCGGTGGAGACCACGGCACATGCCCTGTGTTCGACCGGCATGAGCTGGAGGGAGAGGGCGGACAGGGCGTCGACGGCGCTCTTTGCGATGAGCACGGATTGCGGCCAGTCGAGCTCCCACGATACCCAGAAGCCGCCGCGCGCGAGCGGGGATGGGGCAGCTTCGCCGACGCCGGCAGCCGCACTGCAGTGGGCGCCGGTGGGGACGATCTCGGCGCCGGTCGCGACCCCTGCGGCGTCTCGACAGACGAACACGGCATTGCCGTGGCGGTCGGCGTGGACCAGCCCGAGGTCGCGGCACAGGGCGAGGAGGACGGGCGAGAGGCCGCGCTCGTCGACGAGGTAGCGTTCCACTGCGGGCCAGTGCCGCTCCTGCGGACGCGGCAGCCGTGGACAGAGGCACTCCGGGGAGCGCCGGGAGCGTCCCGGCAGTTTCGCGAGGAAGGCCAGGGCGTCGGGCACGGTGCATCGTTGGGCATGGACCACCAGGTCGACGGCACCGGCGCCCCCCTCGCCGCGCAGATGGTCGTAGAACATGAAGCGGTTGATGGTGACGACCGATCCGAGACGCCTCCAGCGAGCGTCGTCGTCGGGATCGCGGCGGTAGCCGAGGGCGCGGGCGACGTCTTCGAGGGGACAGCCGCGCAGCCCCTCTGCCTGCAGCCGCCGATCCCATGGGCGTAGCTGGCGCACGATTATGCCGCCTCAGACGCCCCCGGTGTCCTGCGGGCCGCCCTTGCCTGGTCTTCGGCTCGCTTTTGCCTCACGCCGGCGTCGGCGCTCTGCGCTGCGCTGCTTCTGGCGCTCCTCGGCCTCCTTGCGGCGGTAGGAATCGCCGTCGATGGCGATGATCTCGGCGTTGTGGACGAGGCGATCGACCAGGGCCACGACGCAGGTGGCGTTGGGGAAGGCCTCGCCCCACTCGGAGAAGGGGCGGTTGGTGGTGATGATGGTGGAGTTCTGCCGGGTCCGGCTTGAGACGATGTTGAACAGCAGGTCGGCGTGGCGATTGCTGTAGGAGAGGTACCCCACCTCGTCGATCACCAGCAGGTGCTGGCGGGCGTAGAAGCGCAGCTTTCGCTGGAGCATGGTGTCCGAGTCGAGGGCGGCGAGTTCGCCGAGCATGCTGGCTGCGGTGGCGAAGCGCACGGTGTGGCCCTCGAGGACGGCGCGGTGGGCGATATTGGCGGCAATTGTGGACTTGCCGACGCCGTTGGGGCCGACCAGGACGACGTTGGCGGCCTCGTTGAGGAAGCTGAGGCTCATTAGGTCCTCGACGGCCATGCGGTCGCAACTGCGCGGCCAGTCCCAGTTGAAGTCGGCGAGGGGCTTGAACTCACCGAGCCGGGCATCGGCGAGGCGGCGCTTGAGGCTGCGGGCGCGCCTCTCTTCTTCTTCCCAAGCGATCAGCGCGGTCAGCCAGTCGCAGTCTTCGACCTCGTCCCAGTGGGCGATGAGGCCGTGCAGGCCGAGCGCCCGGGCACGGTTCATGAGGTTGTCGCTCATTCTTCGCTGTCCTCCTCCTCGGCCTCGCCCGCCAGGCCGTCGTACTCCGTCAGGTCGTGGTCGCGGACGGCGATGCCGCGGACCTTGGGATCGTCGGGCAACTCGACCGGGATGGGCGGGGGCTTGTTCTGCTGTTCGCGGCGGCGGGTGAGGCTCAGGCGCACGGCGTTGGAATGGGGGACGTCGCGCTCCAGCGCCTCGTCGATGCCGGCCTTGAGCTCGGCGGCGCCGTACTCGTCGAGCAGGCGCAGCAGGGCGCCGACGATGGAGCCGAGATGGCCGCCGCGTTTGGCGGCCTCGTCGAGCAGGCGCTCGCTGTTGGGCGCAGCCTTGACCAGGCGATCCTGCCCGCGAATGCGCCGGGCGTGGCGCTTCTTCTTCGCCAACTCGGCGATGTGCTCGGGGATCTCGATGCAGGCACCCTTGTCGAAGCTGCGCGGATGGGTGGCAATGACGTCCGTGCCGTCGAGGATGCGGACCTCGTCCAGCGTCGCCATGACGACGCGGGTGTGCCGCGCATGGGTGTGGGGGACGCTGTAGTCGTTGAGGTCGAACCTGGCGTAAGGCGTCTTGCCAATGACGACCTCGACCCGTTCATCGGCGGGGAAGCGGTCGCCGGGCAAGGCCATGAGGGAGCTGCGCTCCTTCTCGAAGGCCTCGCGCACGCTGACCGAGCGGTCCTCGGGCCAGGGGCGGTCCGCGGCGATGCCCTCGCACCAGGCCTCGGCCTGGGCGTTGAGGTCGTCGATGTCGCGCCACTCCCGGGCGGCGAAGAAGCTGTCGCGTGCATAGCGTATGGCGCGCTCGACGCGCCCTTTTTCGTTGCCGCGCGCGATCGCGACAGGCCGCGCCAGGAAACGGTAGTGGGCGGCGAAGTCGAGGTAGCGGGGGTTGAAGTGGATCGCGGTCCCGCGGCGCTCCTGCACAACGCTCTTCAGGTTGTCGCACCAGATCTCGCGCGGCACCCCCTGCCAGGTCTCGAAGGCGTCGATATGGCCGCGCAGGAAGTTGTTCATGCCCGCGCCCAGGTAGAAGCGCAGGAAGATGCGGCGCGAGTAGCTGAGCACCATCACGAAGGCCATCAACGGGCGCTCCGCGCGCCCGATCCTGACCTTGCCGAAGTGGGCCCAGTCGACCTGGGCCTGCTCGCCCGGAAGGGTCTTCAGCCGCAGATAGGCCTCGGCTTCAGGCTTCGGCCGCATGGGGGCGATGACGCGGCGGAAGTGGCTCTGGCTCCCCCGGTAGCCGCGCCCGCACACCATCTCGTAGAGCCGGCTGGCCGGCAGCTTCGGATATTTCTTCAGGGTCTGCTGGATGAAGGGGATGAAGGGATCGAGCTTCGAGGGCCGCGGCTTGCGCTGCCGAGGCTCCTCGGCGTCCTTGAGCACGCGCCGGACGGTGCCGTGATGGACGCCGAGCTGACGCGCGATCGTGCCGATCTTCCACTTCTCGGCATGATAAAGCCGCAGGATCTCCGTCCTGGTCTCCCTGTCTATGGTCATCTCACCTCTCTCGTGCCGGGTGCCGCACCGTGCGCAGGCCCGGATGGACGAACACCGCGCAGAACCGGCCGCAGATGCTGCAGCGGAAGACCCCGGGGGGCTCCTCGTCCCCGAAGGGCCGTGTGCCGCGACGCCTCTTCGGCGTCCCTGGCACGACAACACGGCGGTGCTGACGGGTCGAAGGGTGATGCGTCACTTTCCGCCCGCAGGCCTCGCTTTGAGCCGTCCGGCAGCGCTGCCGGTCCCGATAGCGTCTCTGGCGTGCCGCGTGCTTGCGACGCCCCGGCAGACCGTCCTGGTAGCGCCGCCCGGCAAGACGCTGCGACGCTCGGCGCGCGTTCTCGCTGCACTCTCGGGAGCAGTAGTGGTTGCCGTGGTCGCAGCGGGGGCAGAGAACGACTTGCTGGTGGCACTGCGGACAGTGGAACAGGCGGCCAAAGTTCTGCATCGCGGCGGTCGATGAGAACGGGCTCGACCCCCGCTAAATCCCGCACGATACTGTGCATCTGGGCCGTGCCGGGCACGGCACGGGGAGTGCGGCGCCGGCTCTTGCCACCAAGCAAACGAGGCCGGCGCCGCATCGTTCTCAGCGGCCCGACTCTACCCCCGGCGATCTCGATGTCAGGTGTGCGAAGCTGGGCAAACCTGGCGACGGCAAGAGGCCTGTGGACAAGTGGACAGCCGCTCCGCGCCTGACCACTTCCCCACAGGCCAAGCAACAACAGAAGCGGTCAACTCATCGGGAACATAAACCCGTCAACCACGCCGCCACCTAAATCACGCGCCCCTAAAAAAGCGAATAAACGCGGGTTTAGACCGTCATCAACACACGAGCGGTCTCGAGCGCCCTGGGAGTAGAATCCAGTTGATTCCCGTGTGATTCCAACGTCTAGCGCTGACGCTGAAGCAAGAACCGTCATTGGCTCCGTTTCGACGACTGCATCGCGTCCACAGACATGACAGCGCCGCCGCCGCCAGCTTGCGTCACAAGACTCTGTAGTGAGACAATCCAAAGGCTAACACTGCCTGTCGGAGTAACTTAGGAATGCAGGACTGGATCCGAGCAAAGCAACAGAACTTCGAGGACCAGCTAACGTCTTGTGTGTTCGGGCCGTTGCGCTACATGGAGCCAGATACGGCTTGGGAAGCAAGTCTGATGGTCCTTGGCGACTCTGGTCGCGCTCAGAGGCAAGATTCGAGTCCCAGTTCTGTCGATGTTCGATTCTGGCCTCACTTTCAAAGGCACGATGGCGAAGGCAGGTTCGTGGAGCCCGATGTGCATATTGTCGCTTGGGACGGCAATAGATTATTTGCGACGATCTTGGTTGAAACAAAATGGAATTCTCGTCTTGGCCCGAATCAACTCATCGACCAATGGAGGTTCATTACTACCGATGACAACAACAGCGCAGAAGTCCGCAGCTGTTCCAGGCACGTGTTGCTGAGTAAGCATCCTCTTCACCTTGCAGACTCTTTAGCAAAACAAAAGGAAGCTGCACGCAATGACGGTATGCAATGGGGTCAGCGTCTCATTGTGCTAACCTGGTATCAGCTAGCCGTCCAACTTGCAGAATTTAGGGACCTTGATGGACCCTTAGAAGTTTGGCGACTAGACCTGCTTTCCCTTCTTAGGCGACTCGGAATTATCCCCTTCGAAGGGTTTCAGTGCAATAGATTCACAGCTGTTGACATTGTACCATGGCAGTTCGAACCGTACGCAGGGCCGGACCTTCTTGAAGTCGGAGCCGTTAATTGGTCATTTGACGGAGGACTCGTAGCATGACCGTGTGGAACACTGTTGCCAACATGAGAGCACTAGACGCTTCTATAGTATCCTTTTTTCGTGTCCTGGAAGAGCAGATCGGTGATCAAGCCCTTTGGCAGCTTGGAGAGTCAGAAGAGGTGGCTTCCTCCAACTCCCCGAACGGCTGGTGCCGCTATGCGTGGTACCGCCTATACCCGTTGCGTCGGGTGCCGCGGGGTGAAGCACGTAACCGAGGACCGGCTAACTTGACGGTAGGAGTGGAGCTTTGGCGGGAAGTGGCTAACCAAGAGAACGCTTGGCAATATGCGAAAGAACCGCTCATCTATGTGGGCTATTGTCCAAAGAAGAATGATTATTGGGGCGAAGACATGGCATGCGATTATCAAGGTATCCCATTCCAATACCCTGACGATGAAGTTGTAGCACCTACAGAGGGTGCGCCTTACTTGTGGACATGGAACGGTGAGGAGGAAGATGTCCGTTGGAGTCTTCGTACTTGGTACTTTATCTTGAAAATGTTCTCGATCAACAGTCGAGAAGAAATTCAAGCCCAGGTCATTCGTCCACTTAAGTCCTTGATAGGCGACAATGCCAACAGAGATGTAGCATTCCAAGGGTCAAGTGTAATACAAATGGGCCCGCAGGGCCAATAGCACGACCTTCATGGACTGCATTGCACTAGAAGCTCGGTTCATTGGGCGCGTCGGAACCGGACGCCGTGTGGCGCCGGGATTTGAATTTTGTCCTTGCGGGGGTGGGTTGCATGGGAGTTAGGTGATCGGGGCACGCCGCCCCACCGGTCAGGGGCGTGCTGCGGCGAAGCGCCACGCGAGCGGTCGCAAGAAAGCGGCATCCGAGCAGGTGGATGTGGAGCGGTTGTGGGCGCTGGTGGTGGTAGAACCCAACGACCTATTTCATCCTCCCCGTATCGCGACATTCAATCCGAAACATCTCGCAGTTCTCGACCGATGCGTTCATTGGTTCCTATTCCTCTACTAATGTGCAACTCATCGCATACTCCTAAGCATCTCAATCTTCTTCAGTATAGCCTGCCGCTTGCCTTCACCAAGCGTTTCCCCGACACCTTCAATCCCTGTTTGTAGAGCCTCGATTGCATCATCAACATAGTCTCCATTCCCAGACAGTTCTGCTAGAACACCAAGTGCCAGTCCGAGATTCAGAGTTACCTCTAGCTCAAGGTATTTTTCATTCAACCGCCTACATTCCTCTTTGGCTTCGCGCAAAATGCCTACCGCCCTACTGGCAACACCGCTATCACCATACGCTTCTGCAAAAGCGATAAGAGTACTTGCCATATTTCTTACTGTCGATATCCACTCGCGCACTGCTGTCTCGCGTGAACGATAATTGATTGCATTCTCGTGCGCTTGTATAGCCTCCTTTAGAATCCCCCTGTTTCCCGTCAAGTAATATCTGGCCCTCAGCATTAGCCCCAAGTTATCCATCGCCAATGCGTACTTCAAAGGCCATCGCTCTTCCGTCCAAATATTGAGCGCGTCTCTGACCGCTCTCTCCCCCTCGATCAGTTGTTCCACATTGCCACTTCGTTCCGCCATTTCCGCCAGCGCAATCCCCTTGCGATTTTGAGCCAGCGCCCATTCTTGTGGGTCTGCATCCCTATCAATCCGGGCGCATTCCGTTGACCAATACTCAACCTCGTCAAAGGCGCCTAGCATTAACGTGCGTGCAATACTGCTTCCCCCTACACTATTCACCTGAGCAAGAATATCGTACCTTCCGGTAGTCTTGACTTCTTCCACCGCCTCCAATATCCCTTCTTCATCGCCCTCCAAGGTAGCAATCACCAGCCTTATTCCTGCCATGACCCCTATAGCCTCGGTGTACTGCTCCTCTTCCAACTGCTCTCTACAAGTCTCCAGCGCACTGATCTGCTCCTCTCGCGCAGTTTCCAACCAAGACTTTTCCCCATTCGAGAGGTAAATTTCCACGGCAGTCCAAGTCATCCCATTATGTGCGGTTATCCACTGTTCGTACTGTCGCACGGCCAGCGCTTGTTGCGCCGCCTTTCTATACCAATCTCTTGCCTGTTTTAGCTTTTCATCATCTCTCTCTATTCTTGCCTCGAATACCCACGTGTTTGCGACTTGAACTGCAGCGCTGTTGTCTTCTTCACCGTACCAGTCGTGTTCATGAGCTGTCTTCATGGTGTCACGAGCATCACGCAGAAACTCGGCATTCCCCTGTTCATCACCTAACTTGATGTTCAATGCGGCTTTGTTAATCTTGGAATACCGCTCAGACATAGGATGAATGGCCTGTTGATGGAACTTCCTTAAACGTGTCTTGGTAATCGCCAGTTGCGTCAAACCTTTGTTTGAACTCTCTCCAAGCAATCCTTCTTCGTCCATGTTTCGAGCAATTCCCTCTTCGATTGACAAATTAAATCGAGCCAGTTGCTCAACATATCTCTTATCTCCCTTTTCTCCCCTCAGAGTGACTTCATCCAATATTCCATCATGCCTGTTCATTATTCTTACAATTGCGCTTTTTCCATCCGGTGCAACTCGACCAGCTATCAGTATGTCGCAACCATGACGTCTAAGTGCATCGGTTCCGCCGTCGAGAATAAGTTTACCCTGTTTATCGAGCATCGTCCTTATTGGTCTTCCCAAGCGTCTTTGTCTCTTCTGCAGTCTTGCCAGCTCTTCCGATATATCGCCCGTCCACCGACCGTCGGTATCAAATTCCAGTTCTGCCAAGAGAATCAGAACTTGGTCCACATCTGCCCGTTTCCTTATCCAATCCCGTATTCTCCACTGGCGCGGCGGGCCCTTTAAGAGGATCAGTAGCGCAAGGATGCCCGCGATGCCGCCCAGTCCACTTAGAATTTCCCACATCTCGTGTTCTCTTGGTTAAGATCCGCCAAGCGAGCTCCTAGTAGGGCTATGGCAGTGGAGTCGCGCGTAAAGCGGCCTTCACGGTCGGGCGCGCTCGTCGTCATTTCTCGGCTCTAAGAAGATCTGTGATCGCATCCCTTTCCGGTCGATTTCGACCCGGCGGGAGTTCCTACCATAGCTACGTGTCCTTGCAGCCGCGAGAACCAGGTCCAGCTTCTCCGCCGACTCGACTCCGTCGCCTCTCCGGTCACGCCGACTGGTCGCCTAGTGGCCTTAGCCGACTTGAAACAATCGGGATCAGCATTGCTGCACCAGTCTTACGACGCCGCGCTAGAGCGATCGTTTCGCCAGGCGGGGGCGGTCGACGAACGCGATAAGCGACGGGGTGATCTGCAGACCAGACCCGGGAACCTGCAGGCGCAGCGTTGCTTCCGCTACCCGCTGCAGCCGTTGAGCGACTGCACACGCCGAAAATACGATGACGGCCGGCAGTGGCCAAGCGAACGGCTCTTGGAAGACAAGAATGTCCAAGCGCTACGTCCCCGAGCTGCCTGGCACCATTTGCGGGGTCGACACCTAGGGGGCTCCTGACCGCTTCGGGTCGGGGGGGAGGAAGCCCGCACATGCCTCGCGTTGCTGCACAACCTGATTGAGCCACCGGAAGGATTCCTCTCCGTACTATCGGTGTTGGCCGTTTACATCCCGGTACGGGATGAATATGTTTGTTCCATGCGCATCGTCGCCAAGCGCACGCTGAGGGCGTACTGGGAGAAGGAACCGCGAGCCGAACAACCCCTCAAGTCGTGGCATGCGATCGCGGCCAAGGCGGACTGGTCCTCGCCCGCCGACGTCAAGTCCACCTACGCGAGGGCCAGCATCGTAGGCCGCGACCGCGTCGTATTCGACATCGGCGGGAACAGGTATCGCCTGGTCGTGCGCTTTGACTATACGCACCGCATTGGATTCGTGCGCTTCGTCGGAACTCATGCCGAGTACGACCGAATTGATGCGGCGGCGGTCTAGGAGGTCGCTCATGGACATAATGCCAATCAGATGCGAGGCGGACTACGATGCCGCGCTGGAAACGATCGACAGCCTCATGGGCGCAACACCAAGCACCCCGGAAGCGGACCGGCTTGAGGTTCTGGTGACGCTTGTCGAGGCCTACGAGGCCCGTCGCTGGCCGCTGGAAGCGCCCGACCCCGTCTCGATGATCGAGCATGTCATGGAAGCCCGCGGCTATCGGCAGAAGGACCTCGCCGCCGTGATCGGGTCGCAGCCGCACGCCTCGGAAGTGCTGCGCCGCCGTCGCCCCCTGACCTTGCCAATG
Organism: Alphaproteobacteria bacterium; assembly: GCA_965207055.1. Lineage (GTDB taxonomy): Bacteria > Pseudomonadota > Alphaproteobacteria > UBA828 > UBA828 > WTGU01. The sequence continues at coordinate 372,374 of CBDBLP010000004.1, forward strand.
ATCCGGGCTCTCTCGGCGGAATGGAAGCTCCCGGCCGACACGCTTGTACGCGAGTACGACCTGGCGCCCTCGATGTCAACTGATTCCTAATTGTGTTGTGTGGGTGTTGACAAGCCAAGTTGCGCCGCAGCCACGGAGAGAACAGAAATTCTCAACAAGTTGTTAAACAACAATAAATTAGATTCATGAAGCCAAGCCTCAAGACGTATGGGCCAAATTGAACATCTTTGAGAGCACGCCGAGCGTCCGGTTCGCCTGGTAAGGCTTGTCGCGCAGGTCGAAATGCAGCTTGGCGATGTCCTTGCGTTTCACCTCGGAGATTCGCATGTCGCCGATCGCGGGATCTATGAAGAGCGTCACCGACCGACGGTATTCCCCCTGAGTGCTGGGCTTGCAGTGGGTGGGGACATACTCCTCGAGGAACCGCCTGCCGAGCTCGGTCATGACCGGCTCGGCCTTCTGCTTCGGGTCCGCGTCGCGCGGATCGATTCCCATTTTCGCCTGGGCCAGGATTTCCAGCGCCGCGACCCTTGCCTCGTCCGGGGTGATGCGGCCGTGCTGTCCGATGGTGTACCAGCGCAGCTTGCCGCGGACGCGGGTCTGGAGGACGTAGTTCTTTCGGCCCGACTTCCGGACCCGAACACCGAAGCCGGTCAGCTCGCCATCCCAGTAGACGGTATCGGCGCCGTTGGCCTTGAGGGCCTCGACGGCGCGCCTGGTGAGTTTCGGGATGCGGTTTGCCATAGTCGGAAATCCTTGACGCCGGAAAGGGCGTAACCATCCGGTGTAGGCCGCCTGTTCGGATGGGTAGAGATCGGCCAGGCTGAGCGATCGGGGAGTGGGTGCTTGGTAAGTGTCCACTTAGGCATTGGTGGACGCTTGGCCGATGTTGATTTCCAAGGAGAAGGCAGGCGCGGAGGGCGACGGTGGTGTCGTGCGTCGTCGGCGTCGTCGGTGGAGCGAGGCGCAGAAGCGGCAGATCGTGGCGGAGACCTGTGAGCCGGGTGTCTCGGTGCCGATGGTGGCGCAGCGCTACAACCTCAACGCCAATCAGATATTCAGGTGGCGGCGGCTGTTTCGCGAGTCTGAGCGCGCCGCCGGCGCTGGCCGGTTCGTGCCGGTAGTGGTCGAGGCACCACCGGGCCAGGAGCCGGCTGCGGCAACGATGCACCCACCATCCGAGAGTGTCGTCGCGGAGGGTGTGCCGGCGCCGGGCCGGATCGAGATCGTGCTGGCGGGCGATCGCCGGGTGATCGTCGATCGCACGGTCGACGGGGCAGCGCTGTCGCGCGTGATCGCGGTGCTGGAGCGGCAATGATCCCGGTTTCGGGCGGTGTGCGGGTGTGGCTTGCGACGGGTGTGACGGACATGCGTCGGGGCATGAACACGCTGGCGCTGCAGGTTCAGCAGGAGCTTGGGCGCGATCCTCATGTGGGGGATCTCTATGTCTTCCGCGGACGCAGAGGCGACCTTTTGAAGATTCTCTGGCACGACGGCATCGGGATATCGCTCTACACGAAGCGTCTGGAGCGTGGCCGGTTCCCCTGGCCGTCGACATCGGGCGGGGCGGTATCGATCAGCGTGGCGCAGCTCGGCTATCTGCTGGAGGGGATCGAGTGGCGCAACCCGGTGCGGACCTGGCGGCCGTCGCGGGCGGGCTGAGGCCCGGCAACACGATCCGGACGGCCCATCGCGATTGGCAATTGCCAGGGGTCAGCGAATCTGATTCGCTCCCCGCGCATGACCGGCACGGCCCGCTCCGACGTTGAAGCCCTCGAAGCAGCGCTTGCGGCATCGCAGGCGCGGGTGTCGGCGGCCGAGGCACAGATCGCCTCCCTGACGCTGATGATCGAGAAGCTACGCCGCGCACTCTACGGGCAGCGGTCCGAGCGCAAGGAGCGCCTGCTCGACCAGCTTGAGCTTGCGCTCGTCGATCTCACGGCCGACGCCGGCGAAGACGATCTCGCGGCCGAGAAGGCGGCAGCGGCAACGACCGGGGTGAAGGGGTTCGTCCGCCGCAAGCCTTCGCGCAAGCCCTTCCCCGATCACCTGCCGCGCGAACGGGTGGTGGTGCCGGGGCCAGGGTCCTGCGCGTGCTGTGGGTCGGAGCGGCTGTCGAAGATCGGCGAGGACGTGACCGAGACGCTGGAGGTGATCCCGCGCCGGTGGAAGGTGATCCAGACGGTGCGCGAGAAGTTCAGCTGCCGGGAGTGTGAGACCATCTCCCAGCCGCCTGCACCCTTCCACGCGACACCGCGCGGCTGGGCGGGCCCGAACCTGCTGGCGACGATCATCTTCGAGAAGTACGGGCAGCATCAGCCTCTGAACCGACAGAGGGAGCGCTACGCGAGAGAGGGCGTCGATCTGAGCACCTCGACACTGGCCGACCAGGTGGGCGCGTGTGCCGTGGCGCTGAAGCCGCTGCACGACCTGATCGCGGCCCACGTGCTGGCGGCGGTGCGCCTGCACGGCGACGACACCCCGGTGCCGGTTCTGGCCAAGGGCAAGACCGACACCGCGCGCGCCTGGGTCTATGTGCGCGACGACGCGCCCTTCGCCGGCCCGGACCCGCCTGCGGCGTTGTTCCGGTACTCCCGCGACCGTTCGGGCGATCACCCGGTCGAGCATTTGCAGACCTTCACAGGCATCCTGCAGGCTGACGCCTATGCCGGCTACCGCCGGCTCTACGAGCCCGGCCGCTCGCCGGGGCCGGTGACGGAAGCGCTCTGCTGGAGCCATGGCCGACGCAAGTTCTACGAGCTCGCCGACATCGCGGCGAACAAGAGGCGCGGCAAGCGCGCGCCGCCGATCTCGCCGCTGGCGCTGGAAGCCCTGACGCGGATCGACGCGCTCTTCGATATCGAGCGCACGATCAACGGCGAGAGTGCCGAGCGTCGCCTCGCCGTGCGCCGGGAGCGCAGCGCGCCGCTGGTCGCAGAGCTCGAGGACTGGATGCGCACGGAGCGCGCCGGGCTCTCGCGTCACGCGGCCGTGGCCAAGGCGATGGACTACATGCTCAAGCGCTGGGACGGCTTCGCCCGCTTCCTTGACGATGGCCGCATCTGCCTGACCAACAACGCCGCCGAGAGGGCGCTGCGCGGCATCGCGCTCGGACGCAAGTCCTGGCTCTTCGCCGGCTCCGATCGTGGCGGCGAGCGGGCGGCGGTGATGTACACCCTGATCGGCACCGCCAAGCTCAACGACGCCGACCCCCAGGCCTGGCTCGCCGACGTCCTCGACCGCATCGCCGAGCAGCCGCAAACCCGCCTGCACGAACTCCTGCCCTGGCACTGGAAGGCCGAACGGCAACAGGCCCTGGCCGCATAGCCTGCCGCCTTCGTCGGATGCCTACAGCTGGACCGATCCGACCGGCGGAGAATTCGGATAACGATTTCCTATCGTCCCCATTGGAAAAGCCGTCTGGTAGCGGCGGCAGACGTGCCCCACGTGACTCGGTAACGCATCCCTTCGGGGAGCGGCCTCCGGATCGAGGAGGAGCACGGCAATGGCCGAGCCCGATGCCAAACGAGCGGCAGGATCCGCGATCGCGGTCCTCGCTGCCGCCCTCGCGCTACTTCTTTCCGCGCACGCGGCGGAGGCCTCCTGCGGCGAGGGCAGCCGGGTGAACCACCGGGACGCCGAATGCCTGAGCGCCAACTGGAACAACCGGGGCGTGCTGAGGAAGAGCCCCGACCCGGGCGTCAGCGGGCTCGCCCGCGGCGCGAGACCCGTCACCGCCGAGCGATGCCGCACGAGGTTCCATCGCAGGGGCATGGCCAGGCACTCCTGCTGGAACGTGACGGCCGACACGTCCATCGCGGGCGAGACCGAAAACTGCGTCGTCATGGCGGAGTGCCAGCGCATGAACCCGGTCGACATACTCTCGCGGCACTCCGGCATCACCTTGCCGTTCGACGAGGTGGGCGACATCTCCAACTGCGACGGCATATTGACGCTCGGGCCCTGCCCGCAGAGCTGGGACGGCCAGGGGGTGCTCTCGGTCTCGGACGCGGAGACAGCGGAGGGTCCGGGCGCTTCGCTCGTATTCATGGTCACGCTGTTCGGGATCGCCGACGCCACGGTGGAGGTGGACTACGCCACCGCGAACGGCACGGCCTCGGAGGGATCGGACTATTCGGCGGCGAGCGGAACGCTGACCTTCAGGCGCCACGACGTGGCAAAGGCGGTCACGGTCCCGGTGCTGGACGACGGACACGACGAGCCGGCCGAGACGGTGGTGCTGAGGCTCTCGAACCCGCGCAGGGCGCGGATCGCCGACCCCGAGGGGACCGGCACGATCCGCAACAGCGACGAGACGCAGAGCCCGGCACTCACCGTCGCCTACACGACGGCGCCGCCGGCGGAGCACGACGGCGAGAACGAGTTCAACTTCCAGATCGCGTTCAGCGAAGCGCCCGATTCGTACAGCTACAGGACGCTGCGCGACGACACGCTCCGCATCGAGCAGGGGGGCACGCGGCTCACGCCATCGGTGAACCGTGTTGAATCGGGCAAGAACCGGCGCTGGAACGTGCGGGTGACACCGACCCGCAAGGGCGACATCACCATAGCGGTCGGCTCCGACCATCCGTGCACCCACGCGAACGCCGTGTGCACCGACGACGACCGGGCACTCGCGAACAGCTTGAGCGCCACCGTCCAGGGCCCTGCGGGACTCTCCGTTGCCGACGCCACGGTACAAGAGGCCGCAGACGCAACGCTCGACTTCGCAGTCACGCTCTCGCGTGCATCGACCTCCCAGGTCACGGTGGACTACGCGACCTCGGACGGGACGGCGACGGCGGGCTCGGACTACACCGCGACCTCGGGCACGCTGACCTTCGCTGTGGGGAAGACGGAGAAGACGGTGTCGGTGCCGGTGCTGGACGACGCGCATGACGAGGGCTCGGAGACGTTCACGCTGACGCTGTCGAACCCGGAGGGCGGCAACGGGGCGTATCTGGCCGACGCTGTGGCGACGGGGACGATCGAGAACGCCGATGCGATACCGCGGGCGTGGCTGGCGCGCTTCGGGCGCACGGTGGCGGAGCAGGTGATCGCGGCGGTCGAGGGCCGGTTCTCGGCGCCGCGCGCGGCGGGTGCCGAGATGACGCTTGCCGGCGAGCGGATCGGCCTGAGCGGCGCCGGGCCGGAGGACCCCGGGCCGGGAGGCGGCGATGCGCGGGCGGAGCCGGACGAAGCGGAGGCGCGCTCGAGGCTGGCGGCGATGGCGGCCTGGCTGCGCGGCGCGGAGGACGCCGATGCCGATGGCGGCCGGGCGGGCTACGGCTCGCGCGCGGTGACGCCGCGCGAGCTGCTGACCGGGTCTTCGTTTGCGCTGACCGGCGAGGCGAAGGCTGGCGGCACGGTCTCGCTGTGGGGCCGGGGCGCGGTGTCGCGCTTCGACGGCCGCGAGGGCGCGCTCACGCTGGACGGCGAGGTGGCGAGCATGATGCTGGGCGCGGACTGGGCGCGGGATCGCTGGACGACGGGTCTTCTGGTGTCGCGCTCGGTGGGCGAGGGCGGCTACCGGCGCGTGTCGGCGGGCACGGTGGAGAGCACGCTGACCGGCTTCTTCCCCTACGGGCGCTACGCGGCGAGCGAGCGTGTGACGCTGTGGGGCGTGGCGGGCTACGGCACGGGCGAACTCGTGCTGACGCCGGAGGGCCAGCCGGCGATGCGGACCGACATGGACCTCGCGATGGGCGCGGTGGGCCTGCGCGGGGTGGCAGTGGAGGCGCCGGCGGAAGGCGGGTTCGAGCTGGCGGTGAAGACCGATGCGATGGCGGTGCGGACCGCCTCCGATGCGGCGTCGGAGCCCGGCGGCAACCTGGCGGCCGCGGAGGCCGGGGTGACGCGGCTCAGGCTCGGCCTCGAAGGATCGCGGCCCTTCCGGCTCGACGGCGGGTCGACGCTAACGCCGAGCCTGGAGATCGGCCTGCGCCGCGACGGCGGCGACGCCGAGACCGGCTTCGGCGCGGACATCGGCGCCGGGCTCGCGTGGCAAGACACCGAGCGCGGGCTGGGCGCGGAGCTACGCGGGCGCGGCCTGCTCGCCCACGAGGCGAAGGACTTCCGGGAGCTCGGGCTTTCGGCTTCCTTCACCTGGGACCCGGCGGCGGGCGAGCGCGGTCCGCGACTGAGCCTGACCCAGACGGTGGGCGTCGCGGCGCACGGCGGCGCCGACGCGCTCTTCGAGCGCACGACACTTCCGGGGCTGGCCGCGAACGACTACGGCGACGAGCCGCAACTGCGGCGGCTGGAGGCGCGGCTCGGCTATGGCTTTGCGGCCTTCGGCGATCACTTCACCGCGACGCCGGAGATCGCCGTCGGCCTGTCCGATGCCGGGCGGGATTACAGCCTGGGCTGGCGGCTGGCGGGCGATGACGGGACGCCGGACGGCAACGCGCTGGAACTTGCCGTCGAAGTCCGGCGGCACGAGAGCACCGCCCACGATAATGCTCCGCCGGAGCACGCCGCCGCCATCCGCGCGACTTCCCGGTTCTAGACTGTCAGGCGGCCTTCGCCGGATGGTTACGAAAGGGCTTCTAGCAACTGGCAAACTATTGGCAAACATTTTGGATGGTTTCGTAACGCGTGGGAGGCGGCGCATGCGTCCGCAAAAAATCTGAAAAGTCCGGTATGTTAGTAGTTTATCAATAATCAGGCGTTGTCAGCGCATCTAAGACGCAGTTTGTGATCAAACTCATCCTGAAGGTCGTAGGTTCAAATCCTACCCCCGCAACCACAAAATCCCCTCTAACACAGATAGTTAGAGGGGATTTTCGATTCAAGGCCAAACTGCCAATTTTCCTCAGGCACTCTATAGGTACCGTCCAGAATCCAACCCAAGCGTACGTTGGACACACGGTTCAGGGGTGAGCCTTCGTGAGCGTTCCGTTGTACGGTGATAAAACAGTTTTCGTTCGGTCACGCGGTGACGGCAGGGGATAGTGTCACCGGTTTAGAGTTCGCCGCCAGTCTTTTCGGAGTGGTTGGATCCAGATGTCCTTCTTCGGCCGGTCGCGTCTGGTGTGGCGGTCGTATCGGCCGCGTCCCTGGGTGGTTCCGACGTGGGTCCAGCCGGACGCCTTGTAGAGTGCGCCGGTGAAGCGCGGGGTCTCGACGAAGGTCTCGATGAGCACGGGCGTGACGTTGTAGCGCTCGGTCCAGTCGTCGGGCAGTTGCCGGCGCACGAGCGAGAGGATATGCGAGCCCAGGTTCGGGATGACGATCCAGGGCAGAATAAGGAACCTCGGGTTGTCGATCACAAGCGGGAGGTTCTTCTCGCGCGACTGCGGCGTCCATCCGATGAAGCGGTCGCGGGGTGCGAGCTTTCGCGCCGCGGTGCTGAAGCCGAGCATGGCGATGGGCCGGCCGTCACGGTCGTGGACGGCGTAGCGCATCTGGGCGCCGACCAGGGTCTTGTAGCCGAGATAGTGGTAGCGGGCGACGAACTCGTTCCACAGCTTGCCCTCGCGGCTGTAGCGGACGGCAGGCCGCAGATCGAGCGGGCGAACCGCGTCGAGGGATGTCGGCGCGGGATGCACCGGCGGCTCGGTGTCGGGTCCGAAGATCATGGGCCGACGCGGCGGGCGCGGCCATTTCGGCGGCGGGAGGACGATCAGGCCGTCCTTGTGCATGGCCAGCATCGTCACCCTGGCCATCATGTCCTTGAGCCCGCCGTCAGGCTTGAACCAGCCGATGCGCCGGCAGAACTCCCTGGACAGCGCATGGCGGTTGGGCGGCGGAGAGGCGGCGATCAGCGCGCGCAGCAGCGCCATCTCTTCGGCGGTGAAGTCGCGCCCGTAGTACCGGCATTCGACGGCGGCAGTCATCCCGGCGCTATCAGCGCGCGCCTGCGTTCCTCGCTCATCGACCAGGGCAGCCACGGCGACGGGTCGTCCGGCGGTCGCCCGCCATTTTCAGCGCAGGATCGAAGCCACGTCTCAAGCCAGCGCCGGACATCGATGCCGTTGGTCTTCAGCGTGGCGACGACGGAGTACATCAGTGCCGTGAACCGGGCGCCGGTCTCGCTGTCGGAGCCGAACGAGAGCCGTCTTCCGATGACCGGGCCTCTGAGCGCCCTTTCCGCGGCGTTGTTGTCCATGGGGACCTGGGGCTTGTCGACGAAGACGCTCAGCCCGCTGCGATGGTTGAGCAGCGAGCGCAGCGCCTTGATCTCGCGCGCTCCCGCCGGCAAGACGGCAAGTTCCTGCTCGGCGTCCGCGAACAGGCGCTCGATCTCCGCTTCCAACGCGGCCTGCACGACGGTAAACGCCGCCGTCTGGCGTTCGAGAGCGGGGTCGTAATGTCCCAGCCTCGCCTCGTTCAGCTTGTAGATCGACGCGATTCGTTCGATCCACGTCTGGCACCAGTGCGTCAGCCCTGCCTGACCGGCCGCACCGTGGATGAAGTCGCGGCGCTGGTGCGCCCAGCACCAACACAGAATGACCGCGCCGCCGAGTTCGTGCGCCATCGTCTTGTAGGACGAGAGACGGTCGCAGACCAGGAACAGAATGCATGCCGTGCCGCCGAACAACTGCGTGGCGACCTTGGCGCTGCGGGACGGGTCGATGTGGAAGTAGACCGCATCGTCGCTCACCGAGGTCCACAACCACGCGCGGCTCGATCGGCCTGTCTCTCTCAGCGACTCGATGCGCCAGACGCTCTCATCGCCATGACGCACCGCGGCCTCGCTCTGGTGGCTGCGGATCGCTTCGTCGAACGGCTCGAACAGCGGCAGGAAGCGGGGCACGCTGTCGGCCAGCGTCCCGACCGAGATCGGCAGTCCCTGGTCCGACATCCATGCGGAGACCCGGTGCAGAGGCCGCAGACAGGCGTAGCGCTCGTACAGGAAGCATGCCCACACGCTGGTTCCGTAGGGCGTTCTCGGGAACAGCCTCGGCACCGGGGGCGCCGATACTTCCAGGGGCGACGATGCACAGCCGCAACCGCGGCGCCACCGGGGACGGACGATCCTGCGCCTGTGCGCCTTGACGGCGATCTCGATGATGGTCGAGGAACGCTCGCCGTTCGTCACGTAGGGCTTCCCGCAACAGGAACACATGCGGGCATTCCTCGGCGGGTTGCGCTCTTCCTTCTTCTCCTCAAGCGCGGGCCGCTGGGTGCGGCCGTGGCCGGCGGCGCCGGGCTGCTGGCCGCGCTTGCGCTCCGAGCGCGGCTTGTCCTGCTGCTCGCTCCTGCTGCCGAAGAGGGCTTTCTGCAGCACGGCCGCGCTTGCACGAAGCCTTGCGTATTTCGCCTCCAGCGTCTCGATCCGGCGCCGCGATACCCTCACGGCTTCGCGCAGTCGGGCTTCCGCCTTCTCCCTGCCGGTCCTTGCCGACTTCGCGGCCTTGCGCAACCGGGCATTCTTCCTGGAAAGCAACTTGATCGCTGCCTTCTGCCGCCGCGATCTTCTGAGCGCCACACGCAGCTCGGTGGTCCTATTGGACAACGCCCTCGTCAGCGTCTCCCTGGCCGCGCGATGCCTGGCATCCCGGGCCTTGACAGCCTCTGAGGCCCGCATGGCCCTGCGCAGCCGGCGGATCTCCCTCGACTGTGACTCGATCGTCTGCTTCTGGCGCCATGATCTCGCGAGCGCCGCACGCAACTGAGGGCCCGCGATGGGCCCGGACAGCGTTTTCTTCTCCGCCAGAAGCTTGGCGAGCTTGGTCTTCATGGCCGCCTTGCCGGCCTTGGCCCCGTCCAGGGCAATGCGCAGCCAGAAGACCTCGTCGGACAGCGACCGAACCCTGTTGAGCGGGCGCACGCTTTCAGCGGCGATCTGGGGCTGATCGGCTCGGATTAATCGAGGTTTTGGGATGGGTGCCCCCCGGCGATCTTGCAAGAAGGCCGCCGGAGGGCTTGTCTCGGTGACGGTGAAATCATCTGAGACGCCCCAATGTCGCACAAGCTGTTCCGCCACTCCATGCTTTCCGATGCCCGGGTGTGGGCTTTCCTGAAGCGGGTCGACGCGGCGGAGACGGAGACCTGCCGTGCGGCGGGCTGTCCGCGCTGCGGCGGGGCGCTTCACAGCGCGACCTACCCGCGCAAGCCGTACGGCCTGTCGGCCGATCTTCGGGACGATGCCCGACGCTTCAGCCTGTGCTGTTCGGTGTGCCGGCGCCGCGTGAATCCTCCGTCGGTGCGTTTCTTCGGGCGCCGGTTCTATGTCGGGGCTGTGTTCCTCCTGGTGAGCGCTCTGGCTCTGGCCGGCGGCGTGCGGCTGCAGACGATCGCGCGGCGGTGCGGGGTTCCGGCGTCGACGCTGAGGCGCTGGCGGCGCTGGTGGCAGGAGATCTTCCCGCTCACCCGGGAATGGCGGGCCAAGCGGGGCGCGCTTGCAGCGCCGCCCGGCGAGGCGCCGCTGCGCTGGCTGCTGGGTTCGGTGCGGGGCGCCAGCTTCCGCTCGCGGCTGTTGCGCAGCCTGGTCTGGCTGATGCCGTGGACCGGCTTTTGCACGCTCGGCGCCGGGCCGGGATCTCCCGCAGAAAGCGTTTCTTTTATGAACGGATAGGCCGCTCTACACCGGCAACTCCCCAGGACGGCGAGGGAGGGATGCCGGGATGGACAGCAACGACGGGAACGGCCGCCGCGACCGGTGGGCGCGGCTGCGGTTCGCGGTGGTCGGGCCGCTGCTGGCCTCGCCGCCGCCGGCAGGGCGGCTGCGGGCGGAGCTTGAGCGGCTGTCGCGGCGCGACTGGGAGCACCCGTCGGGCAGGGGTCCGGTGCGCTTCGCGGCCTCCACGATCGAACGCTGGTACTACCAGGCGCGGGCGGCCGAGCACGATCCGGTCAAGGCGCTGCGGCGGCGGCCGCGCGCCGATGCCGGGCGCGAGCGGGCGATGTCGCCGGCGCTGCTCGCGGCGCTGCGCGAGCAGTACCGGGCGCATCCGTCGTGGTCGGCGCAGCTGCACTACGAGAATCTCGGCGCGCTGGTCGAGGCCGACCCCGCGCTCGGCCCGATGCCGTCCTACGCGACGCTGACCCGGGCGATGCGCAGCCGTGGCCTGGTCCGCAAGCGCCGGCGCCGGCGCTTCGAGCGCGAGCCCGAGCCGGTCGCGCAGACGCGCGAGGTGCTGAGCTACGAGGTCGAGCGCAGCCACGGCCTCTGGCACTGCGACTTCCACCATGCGAAGCGCCGCGTGCTGACGCCGTCCGGCGAATGGAAGACGCCGATCCTGCTCGGGTTCCTGGACGATCGTTCGCGGCTCGGCTGCCACCTGCAGTGGTATCTGGCGGAGACCGCCGAGGTCTTCGTCCACGGGCTCTGCCAGGCCTTCATGAAGCGCGGCCTGCCGCGCGCCCTGATGAGCGACAACGGCTCGCCGATGATCGCCGGCGAGGTCGAGGAGGGGCTGCACCGGCTTGGCATCGTCCACTCCACGACCCTCGCGGGAGCCCCTTATCAGAACGGCAAGATGGAGGTCCTGTGGGCCTCGGTCGAGGGCCGCCTGATGGCCATGCTCGAAGGGGTCGAGGCGCTCACCCTGAAGACGCTCAACGATGCCACCGTCGCCTGGGTCGAGCAGGACTACCACCGCCGCGTTCACCGCGAGCTCGGCACGACGCCGATGAAGCGACTGCTCGACAGCGTCGATGCGTCGAGGCCCTGTCCCGGCGTCGACACGCTCAGGGCTGCGTTCCGGATCACCCGGAAGCGCACGCTGAGGCGCTCGGACGGAACCGTCTCGGTCGAGGGCGTGCGCTTCCAGATGCCGGCGCCATGGCGCCACCTGAACATGCTCTGGATCCGCTACGCGCGCTGGGACCTGTCCAGCGTCGATCTGGTCGACGCCCCTGACGGCGAGCGGCTGTGCACCCTCTATCCGCTGGACAAGCGCGGCAATGCCGGCGGCATGCGCCGCCCCACCGCCCCTGGCGATGACGATGGCGGCGGCAGCCCCGGCGCCGCCGGGGGCGAAGCCGCGCCGCTGCTCAGGCGCATCCTCGACAACCAGGCCGCCACGGGCCTGCCGCCGGCCTGGCTGCCCCATGCCGCAAGCCCCCGTCCCGACAAGGACGACCAACAGGGAGACCCCTCATGAACCGCGAACTGCTCACCTTCTTCGGCCTCAAGTGGAACCCCTTCTCAAGCGAGCTGCCGTTCGACGGCCTCATGGCGACCCCCGCCGTCGACAGCTTCTGCCACCGGGTGGAGCACCACCTGGTGCGCCAGGGTGGCTTCGCCCTGATCACCGGCGAGCCCGGCACCGGAAAGAGCGTCGCGCTTCGCCTGCTCGCCGACCGGCTCGCCCGCACCGACGGATTGCGCGTCGCCGCGCTCTCCCACCCGTCCTCGCGTCTCGGCGACTTCTACCGCGAGATGGGCGAGCTGTTCGGCATCACCCTGGTCACCGGCAGCCGATGGACCAGCTTCAAGGGGCTGCGCGAGCGCTGGCTCGCCCATCTCGACGACACCCGCATGCGGCCCCTGCTGCTGATCGACGAAGCCCAGGAGCTGCACGTCACGGTGCTGTCCGAGATCCGCCTGCTCGGCTCCATCGACTTCGACTCGCGCGCCATCCTCTCGGTCGTCCTGGCCGGCGACAACCGCCTGCTCGACAGGCTCGGCCAACCCGACCTGCGGCCGCTCGCCTCGCGCATCCGACAGCGCCTCGTCATGGCGCCCGCCGAACACGAAGAACTCGCCCGGTTGCTCGACCACCTGCTGCAGGAGGCCGGCAACCCGGCGCTGATGACCGCCGACCTCAAGGACGCGCTCTGCGCCCATGCCTCGGGCAACCCCAGGACGCTCACCGTCATGGCCGATACCCTGCTCGCCATCGCCGCCGAACAGGATCGCGAGGTGCTCGACGAGAAGCTCTTCCTGGAGACCTGGGGCGAGGCCCCGCCGCGCAGGGCAAATCGGCGATGAAGGGCTTCCCGACCCGAACCCCGGCCGACCTCGAGAACCGGCCGCGCCGGCAGCAGTGGCTGGTCGACGGGCTCTGGGCGCGCCAGGCGGTCGGCATCGTCGGCGGCGAACCCAAGTGCGGCAAGTCCTTCCTCGCGCTCGACCTCGCCGTCGCCGTGGCCGCCGGCGTGCCCTGCCTGCGCCGCTTCGCCGCCGAACAGCCCGGACCGGTCCTGCTGTTCGCCGCCGAGGATGCCGGCCACATCGTGCGAGCCCGCCTCGAGGGCATCGCCCGCGCCGCCGGCGCCCGGTTCGAGACCCTCGACATCGCCGTCATCGACGTCCCGATCCTCCGCCTCGACCACCGCAACGACCGCCAGCGCCTGATGGAGACCGTGGAGCGCGTCGGGCCACGCCTCGTGGTCCTCGACCCCCTGGTCCGCCTCCACGGCGTCGACGAGAACGCCGTCGCCGAGGTCGCCCCCATCCTCGGCTTCCTGCGCGACATACAGCGACGCTTCGAGACCGCAATCCTGCTCGTCCACCATGCCCGCAAGAGCGGCGCCGCCCGGCCGGGCCAGGCGCTCAGGGGATCGTCCGAGCTGCACGCATGGGGGGACAGCAATCTGTACCTGCGCCGGCGGGACAAGCAGATCGTCATGACCGTCGAGCATCGCGCCGCCCCGGGCCTCAACGATGTCGAAATCGAACTCGCCGATGACGGCGAGGGACCCGCCTTGCGCCTCCGGCGCCCGGCGCCGGCCGAAGCCGCGCCGGAGCCGGAAACCCCCGAACGGCGTATCCTCCAGGCACTCGCCGACGCCGACGCGCCGCTCTCCCAGCGCCAGATCCGCGAGCGCGCCGCGACCCGGCCGGCAACCGTCGCCGAGGCGCTGCACAAGCTCGTCCGCGAAGGACGCGTCGAGCGCGCTGCCGAAGGCGGATACCGCCTCACCGCCGACAACGCCACGCCCCCAGCCGCTGTCAATGGTCGGGGCCGCAACGACGTGTTACCGAAAACCGTTACCGCCTCGAACCCCTAGGGAGGCAGGGTAACGGTAACGGGTAACACCCCCCGCCAGCTTCCATCGCCGTACCGCGTCGAGCGATCGGCTCATGGCCGAAAGCTCTGCTTACGGCCATGGATGCACTCCGTCGGATGGACGGCGGCGGGTCACCCGAAGGGCCGGAGCGAAGCGAAGGAGCCGCGCAGCGGCTTGACGCGTCGACGGCCGTCCGACACCCCGACAGCGTTCCTCCGAACCTGACCCGGCAACCATCGAATAACCCGATCACCGCACCATCAGATACCGGAAGCGCGCTCACCTGTCCGATTGATCGCGCAGCCGTCTCAGCGTCGCGCGGAGTTGAATGTCCCGGTCGAACTGTTGACGTATGGTCTCCTTGTGCTTCTCCGACGCCTGTTCCTCACGGGCCAGCCGCTTGGCCAAACGGGCGACCTCCCTGTTCAGCCGGGTCACCTCCTTGCGCAGCTCGCCGCGTTCCGCGCGCAGGGCGTCGATCGTGGCCTTCCGGTGCTCGACCGGCCGCGGCGTCGCACGCGGCCCGCGGCTCTCCTTGTCGGCCTTTGTGATCGGCCTGCGCCTGGCCGGCTCGATGCCGGCTTCGGAAAGCAGCTTCTCCAGCCGTGTCACTTCGGCCTGCAACGCAAGGGCGTTCTTCGCCGCGCGGCGGACGTCCTTCGTCTCCTCGCGGGCAGCCTGCAACTTGGTCCGGTTCGCGTCGGCCTGCCACTTCAGGGAACCCGCCCTGGCGCGGGCGTCCACCTCCGCTCGCCGCAACTCGTCGCAGCGCGCTTCGGCCGCGTCTGCTCGCGAGCGCTCCCGCTCCGCGCGGGCATGTGCCTGCTCGTACAGGGACCGCCCGTCACCCGCCTCGCGCGCCGGGGCGGACGCGGAGGACGACAGAATTCCGTCGTCCCCCTCGATCAGCGCCAGGTCTGCTCCGAAATCCTCGTCGCGGCTCGCCATGCGCGGAAGCTAGCGCATGTCGAATCGCGTTACCAGTCCCGAATTTCTACATGTGGTGGTGTGGATGAAGGCAGCCCCAGCATCTGCCCCGTCACCCGGTAACCGAACGAATACATAAAACAAGGGTCCACGGGGGTTCGGTGGCTTGGCCAACTCGGCCGGGTTCTTTCGCCATCCTCGGCGGCAGTGGCAGGATGTTGACTTGAAGCCAGGGTATGATCAGTACCCTCAACTTGTCGATGAGGTCGTTGAGCCCCCTGCCCATTCCACCCGCCGGCGCTTCGGTGCGCATGGTCACCGTACGACGGAACGGTTTCATGACAACGGCGAAGGCACTGCAGCAAGGCGACCGCGATCCGGCAGGACAAAGAGTCACCGCTGACGCCGATGACGACATCACCCGACGACCGGAGTCCTACGAGTCGTCTGATTCCTTCCTCGGGGTTCCGGTCATTGCGGCTGGAAGCGATCCCGAAGAGACTGGGGGCGGGGCAGGCTGAGATAGCGCTGATTCAGTTCATCAAGAAGCGTTCGACGGTGTGCTGTCCGAGCACGCGGAGAACGGATGAGAAGTTCTAAGCGAGATAACTTTACTGAGACGACAAGGCACCGGATCGGGAAGCGAGCTGGCTGGCACTGTTCCTATCCCTGGTGTCGTCGGCCCACCGTCGGCTCAAATTCTGAAGGCGATGGCGAAATCGATGTCGGGATCGCGGCTCACATTCGCGCCGCAGCGCCCGGCGGCCCCCGGTACGATCCCGATATGTCGCCAGAAGAGCGTAAATCGGTAAGTAACGGAATTTGGCTGTGTGAGACCCACGCCAGACTCGTAGATAGCAAAGATCCGATGTTCACAGCTGACCTGCTTCACGAATGGAAGGGGAGAGCTCAAGCTTGGTCATGGCAACGTATCATATTCCACGATATTTCGGATGAAGCCATATCCCCAAAGCTCGGGGAAGACGAGTTGTGTGCGCTTCTCCGAACTGCCGCCGCCAACGATATAGATTCTTTCCGCCGTTCGAACACTTGGCCGGCCACCGCAATTTCTAGGACGCTTCGAGTGGATGGGGTTGACAAACAAATCAGCACAACGGGTGTGGCGGAGGCTCTTGCGACACTTGATGACCTGATCTTTGTCGCTGAGCCTGGGATGGGTAAGACGACGACAGTGTTTCAGATCGCGGAAGCGGTTCTGGAGAATGGATATGGATCACCGATCATAGTTCCGCTTGGCGATTGGTCGGTGGACGAATCGCCGCTGCTTGAATCGATTCTGAACCGGTCTAGCTTCGGGGAGATCACAGAAGACCACTTCCGACGTGTCGCAGCGAACCCCGAAGTAATCTTGTTGCTGGACGGTTGGAACGAACTAGACGGGGAATCACGTAGACGCGCGACGGTAGAACTTCAGCGGCTGAAAATGGAGCTGCCTAATTTGAGCCTGCTGGTTGCGACGCGCAAGCAAGCACTTGACGTTCCAATCGACGGCACGAGTGTCGCTCTCTCACCGCTCAGCGAGTCGGAACAGCTCGAGATTGCCCGGGCGTTGCGTGGCGACGCGGGCGAAGGTTTGTTGGATGAAGCGTGGCGCACCACCGGTGTACAGGAGCTTGTAACGATCCCATTGTATTTGACGGCGCTGCTCGCCCTTCCGGACGGTGGACCATTTCCGACGACGAAAGAAGAGATTCTGCGCCGGTTCGTTGAGGTTCACGAAGAGGACTACCAGAAGGCTGAAGCGCTCAGAGAGGTCGCGGGCGGCTTGCACGAACGTTACCTGGCAGACCTGGGAGCTAGAGCTACCAAGGCCGCGAACACATCCATCGTGGAGGTCACCGCACGAAGCTGCATATCCAACACCGGCGAGAGCCTGGTTGTGGAGGGCCAGATTGCGGCAAAGCCCGAGCCCCGCACGGTGCTTGAAGCGCTTGTCAATCATCACGTTTTAATTCAGGTCGGTGAGCCACTAGGCTATTCGTTCCAGCACCAGCAATTCCAGGAATGGTACGCCTCGCACTTCGTCGAACAGCTAATGTACAGGAGTGTTAATGACAAGAAGTTCCGCGAAGCATTGAAGGCGGATATTCTCGATCAGCGTGCATGGGAAGAACCTATTCTCTTCGCATGCGAGCGGCTCTCGCGCGGAGACCAAGTACAACAGGAGACTTGCAGTGCAGCCATTCTTGTTGCGTTCGAGGTGGATTCCACCTTTGCCGCCGAGATGATCTATCGATCCACCGATGCTGTGTGGCAGCGCGTGAGATCGACAATGCTGGACCTCATTGCGCGCTGGCATGTCCCTGGAAAGGTGGATCGCGCAGTTCATTTCATGGTGACTTCAGGTCGCCCAGATTTTCTCGCGCACGTGTGGCCCCTGATGACGCACGCAAACGATCAAGTCCATCTTGCGGCTCTGCGTGCTGGCAGACGCTTTCGACCATCGCTTCTGGGAAACGATGGAGCCGAACGAATTGCGGCGCTTCCTACGGAGCTTCGGCGACGCGTTCTCGACGAAATGGCGTCCAACAGCGGAACAGGCGGACTCAACTTTGTGGCTGAGGTGGCCAAGGCCGATCGAGTCGCGGAAGTGAAGGCGTCAGTTGTCGAGGCGCTCGCGTTCCGCCGCGCCGATCAGCACGTAGTAGAGGTGTTGCAGAATGCTGACGAGGAAACCTTTGTTCTACTGGCGAAGAGGAACCTGATTGACCACATCACCGAAGACAGTATCGAGGCTCGGCTCGCAGCCGCGCGCGAGCGGATCCGCGTGCAGGGCGTCGCGCCCTATGATCGAATCTCCTCACTGCTCTACGGGCCGGGAGGCGACGATAAAGAGGCTGAACTGGCGACAGCGATCTCCGAAATCGAAATCAAGGACAGAAACAGCGGCGTCGTAAATCTCATTCACCAAGCGAAGGAGCGCTTCCCGCGCGCCGTGGCGGAGGGAATCCTTAGACGCGTGCGCGAAGGCCTCGAGCTCCCCCTTCAGGCAGTCGAGTTGATGGTGGGGGCGGAGTTTGCATTCGAAGACAATGCCTTGCTCAATATTGCGCTCGTCGAAGACGATCGCGACTACCGCGCCGACGCCGCGACGTCCGTGCTTGGACCTCGCGCGGTGGGCCGACTGATCGACCGGATGCTCGAGTTGGCTGAGGAGGTTCTGGATGGGGATGGGAAATACGACGAGGAGGCAGCCAGCCGCCATCGTGCCATTCGAGATCGCATCAGAATGTCCCATGCAAGTCACTTACTTGCCGCGATTGAAATGCGATCGGACGAAACGGACAATCAGAGAATATCCAAATTCGCGGATCTCATCTGTCGTCATGGGGATAGGACGCACAGGCGGGGACAACCGTTTGACGTCGCCCAAAAGGCCACAATTATGGACTTGGTGGAGGGCTGGGCAAATCGACTCCTAGCCTCAGCCGAATCGACACGCGAGCAGCTTGCATCAATCGCAACGCTGGCAAGTCATGCACCATCGGTGAATCTGCTTCCGGTTTTGCAACGGTTGCTGGACGAAGAACTGGGACGCTGGCGAGCGTACACAGAGCAGGCGCGTGCAGAGAGCTACAGCGGGGGCACTGCCACGAATGAAGCACGCACGTTATGGACTTGGCAATACCGCCGGGCATTTCTAGCGATCCGCTGCTCCGAGACAGCGTCGCTGATGGAGAGATACCTGCTGGACCATGAGTTCGGGCGGCTTGCAGCATCGGTGCTCGCAGGACATTGGCGGGCCGCAAACGAGCCGAGCGATGACAGGTGGTGGACGAGGTCGCCGGATTTTTCTGGTATCGGCGAAAAACGGGATACGCGAATAAGACAGCCAGACGTGTCGTCGGCGGAAGCCGACGCCATCTTCTCTGCGGTGGAGCAGCTGATCGCGGAGGATAGTTCGGACGACGCAAAGAAGCATGCGCTTGCCCTCGGTACTGTTGCGGCTGCCCTTCCGCACGGTGAGCAAGGCAACCTAGTTAACGCGCTGATCCAAACGGCAGATTGGAGAACCCGTGGTCCACTCCTAACTAACCTTACCCTCTCTGGCGAGGTAATCGACGTGGAATTGGTAAGGCAGGGTATCAACGAGTTGTTCGAAGCCGCGGAGACGCATCCGTGGATACTTGTAGAAGGAAGTGAGCTCCAAAACCTACTGATGCTGTTGCCACTAACAACTCGTCCTTGCGACACCGTCGGTATCTTCGCAGCGCTACCCGAACAACACCGTACACTGGATGCTCTGGAAGCAGTTGTCGAAGTGTTGGAGCACGCGCCCGGTGACGAGGCACGGAACGTACTCTTTAGGCTCGCGGAGATCGAGCCGCGCCTTTACACGAATTATGCGTGGCGCAACGCCGTATGTGGCAGTGGGACACAGTCGGCTGCGCAACGCTTGGTCGACTTGATCGCAGACGGGGTACTTGATCGCCATGACCATGGCGATATGGGGGACATGAGCAGACGCCTAGCGAGCCTGATGGATCAACACCCCAGACTGCGTGAACACGTCTATCGTGCCATAGAGAGCGAACCACCGCCGCCGGGATGGCCTGTCCTGGCGCAGGCCGTGGCGGAGAATCCCGACGAAGGCGGTTTCGTGCTGTTGATTCAACTGCAGATCAAGCACAAGCGCGTCTTCGCTTCTAGGATCACAATCGAGCGGGCCGTGACCGAGCAAGTGCCCTCCGAGACCTGGGAGGGCAGTTACCACGTTGTGCCGGTATCTGCCGTCGGTCTGAGACGAAAGCTAATGACGATGACGACCGACGGGGGGCCAAACGATATAGCCGCACGGTATCTGATCGAGATTGACATGGTGAGAGATGATTACGGTGTGCCAGAATCCGAACCGCGCCATCCGGACATAGCATCGGGGAAGGCGTGGCCTATCATTGGCCCACGCTCTGAAGTACGCGGTACAGCGTAATCAGCGTCTCTTCTTCGAGAACCTCCGGCTGCACCCTCCAGGTGAATTTCTTGCGGTCTCTGCTGGTAGCTTTGTCCGCCGTTTGTGCCAGCGAAAGAATTGCCGCGTCGCTTTGGATGGGAGCGGAACCCGAATTATGCTTAACATTTTCTGGACACTAGGTCGCCGGTGCCCCGTGGCGAGCAGCTGAGCGACATTGGGCGGCTTTGAGGGCATGTTCTGCCGGGCGCGTCGTTTCGACCGCTATCCTTAGGTCAGTGATGCCACACGGGACAGCGATTGCCTCCAACCTCCCCAGTCCGATGCTCTTCTGGCTTTTAGGAAGGTCCCATTCCGCCACGACAAAGAAGCGCCACTGCCCGAAATCTGTGTGGTCGGCGTGTTCGTCGTCGCGACCGTGCCAGGCGAAGATGTAGACGTCCGCTTGCCGACCAGGGGAATCGATCCATTCTCCTTCTCTTGTCCAGTAACCGGTGCGGGGTGCGATATCGAAGGCCGGCTTGCGTCGCGGCGGGATTGGCCCCTTGTCCCATGTCTGCCGCGCCGCAGCCTGCTTGATTTCCAATCGGGCACCGGAGGGTGTGTGCTCGCAGTCCCACGCGGCCCAATCCCAGCCATCTGCCCATGTGAGTCGCCAGTCGGGCCTAAGCACGGATTCAATCATGCACTCGACATAGTCGCCGCGATAGACGTTGTTCATGATCGGCCCGACGTACCGACGCTTGAGCATGTTCAAGATGTCTTCGTGCTGGGGTGTCGTCATGGCGACCCTCCGATCTCGGACGAGCTGTGACCTACCCCGCGATACCGGCATTTGGCGCTGTGCTGGACGGCAAGAAGCCTCATTCCGTGGTAACCTCGATCAGCAGCCGGCAATGGTCGCTTGGTCCCCACTCATCGGCCTTGTTGAGGGCGCGCGCCTTCACCTTTTCATGAAAACCGCGCGAGGCGATGGCGTAGTCGAACTGGCGGTTGGCTTCTTCCCGATGGCGCCCGGTCTGCACCCACGTCGGCACATTCTTCGTGTCGGACGGCACATCGGGCTGGGGCCCGGATGGCTGCCATCCATCCGGTGCCTGCGGACCCAGGAATTCCAGACCGAGCGCCGCCATCCGGTCCCAGACCGTCGTCTCGCGGGTGGGCAGGGATAGAGAACCACCCGTCGCGCCATAGATCATGTTCAGGTCGCCCGCAGCGAGGATTCTGTAGCGGGACGGGTCCTCGTGGCCGATGAAGGCCGAGATGTCGGAGAGGATGCGATGCGCCGACACGTCGGACGTGCCGACCCGCCACGGAGTGCGTGTCGACGGGTGAGGCTTCATGTACCGCGCATACATGGAGACCGCGATGAACGCTTCGTTCTCCGGCCGGCCGCGCGGCGTCACCTTGGCGGCCGCGATGGTTCCGATGCCGCTCACGGCGATATCGTGCTCGCCCAGCTCGCTGATCGGTGGGACCGCCCTGAACCATTCGACATCCACCCGGTCGGATAATTGCACAACCAGGCACCATCGATCATAGATCGGACGGTCTTCATGCTGGTGGCGCCTCCAGAACTCTTTGTTCCCGTATCGAACTGGATGCGCCAGATCGGGGGGCGGGCTTCCCGCTTCCTGCAATAGTGCGACATCCGCCTCCCCGTGCCGCGCCATCTCGACCAGGTCGCGCCACGGCTGCCAGCGCTTGGCGATATTCCAACTCACGACCCGGACCATTCGGCCACGCCCCTTTTTACTGGTGAGAGCCAACCCGCCTTACGTGCACGGCGTTGCATGCGTTCGGGGCTATAGACAATCACCGCCACGCATACGCACGCCTACCAAACAAGAAGTTCTCGGCTTGTCGTCGCCCCAAGAGACTATATGTGGTTGGCATGGGCAGGCGAGAATCCCGAAAACACGCCTCCGGCAGGCGGTATTCGCAATGGTAGCCTCCATCGGCAAGATCGCCTCGCCGGCGCAGGGCGTGAGCTACTACGAGCGCGACGGCTACTACGCCAAAGACGATCCGGCGCACCGGGAGGCGAGCGCTTGGGCCGGCAAGGGCGCCGATGCTCTGGGCCTCTCGGGCGCCGTCGATCCTGACACCTTCACCGCCATCCTCGAGGGCAAAGTATCGGACGGGTCCCAGCTCGGACGTCGAGACAAGGACAGCAACATCCATCACAGGCCGGGCCGCGACGTCACCCTGTCGGCACCGAAGTCGGTCTCGCTTGCCGCTCTTGTCTGTGGCGACCATCGAATCGTAGAGGCGCACGACAAGGCCGTGCAGCGCACCCTCCATTGGATCGAGGCCAACGCTATCGAGACCAGGATGCGGGACCCATCCACCGGCACGATGGTCCGCGCCGGCGGGCAGGACATGGTAGCCGCCACCTTCCGTCACGATACCTCGCGCAACCTGGATCCCCAGCTCCATACCCATTGTGTGATCGCGAACATGGTTCGTGGCGGCGACGGCAAGTGGCGGACCATGGTCGACGACGGGCTCTACGCCGGGAAGATGGCCATCGGCGCCATTTACCGGGCGGAGCTGGCGCAGGGGCTGGCGGACCTCGGATACAAGATCGAGAAGACCCACTCGGACGGTCGCTTCGAGCTCGCCGGGGTGCCGCGCGGAGTGATCGACGCCTTCTCGACGCGCCGCGCCGAGATCGAGGCGGCGATGAAGGCGCACGATCTCGGCAAGCCGATCGACGATCCGAGGCTCGCGGATCGGACAGCGCTGATGACGCGGGCGCACAAGCGCGATGTGGACAAGGACGCGCTGCGCCCGGACTGGTCGCGCCAGGCGGCGGAATTGGGCTTCTCGGCTGGCAGCATCATCGAGATTGCCTCGGCGCGAGAAGCCGATCGCCGCCGGGTGCGAGACCACGAGGATGCCTTCATCGACCGCGATGACGGTGCGCACTACGACCTTGTGGCGACCGCGAGCGCGGCCTGGGCGGCGGGCCATCTCGGCGAGCGGGAGGCGGTGTTCTCCCACGCGTCCCTGCTCGCCGCGACGCTTGGACAAGATCCGGGCGCCGTCACCGTCGATTCTGCGGAACAAGCTATTGTCGCGATGCAGCACAGCGGCCAGCTTCACGCGGCAACGGGCCTCGGCCACGGCAAGCACTGGACCACGGACGCGGCGCTGGCGAAGGAGTCCGAGACCATCGCTCTGATGCAAACCGGCCAGGGGAAGAGCAAGCCCGTCATGAAACGCTGGGTTGCCGAGACGAGGCTTCACCGCGGCCGGCTGAACGAGGGGCAGAAGGAGGCGGTCAAGATCGTCCTCTCCACCAAGAACCGGGTGGTCGGCGTGCAGGGCTATGCCGGCACCGGCAAGACCACGATGCTCAACCGCCTCCGCTCCCTGACCGAGAAGCAGGGCTACCACGTGACCGGTCTCGCGCCATCGGCCTCGGCGGCACGCACACTTGAAAGGGAAGCAGGCATTGAGAGCGAGACCCTGCAACGCTTCACCGCCCGCCATGCCGGCATCGCGGAAGGCAGAGGGACCGACAAGGGCGTTCGCAACCTGCGATCCGTTTACCGGAATGCGCTCCTGGTTGTGGACGAAAGCTCCCTCGCTTCCACCGAGCAGATGCGCGACCTGCTCAAGATCGCGACGACGTTGCGCGCCGCGCGCGTCGTTCTCGTCGGAGACGAGAAGCAATTGGAAGGCGTGGAAGCGGGCACGCCTTTCGCACAGTTGCAACGGACAGGGATGCAGACGGCGGTGATGGAGGAGATCGTGCGCCAGCGCGACGCCGACTTGAGGGAAGCGGTACGCGCGGGTCTCGCGGGAGACGTCAAGACGGCATTCCAAATGCTCGGCAACCGGGTGTCGGAGGTGACGCGGGAGCATCTCGGTGCCGACGTTGCTGAGCGCTGGCTGGAACTCCCACGCGGTGAGCGCGAGAGAACCGGCGTGATCCCGCCCACGCGCGCGCTGCGGGATGAGATCAACGAGCGGATCCGCGCGCGCTCGATCGAGGAAGGCGCTATCCACGGACCGGCGATGGCAAGTGAGAAACTGGTCTCGCGGGGCATGACCAACGCCGAGATGGCGATGCCATCGAACTACGCCGAGGGCGACACGGTGGTATTCAACCGCCGCTACAAGACGCTCGGCGTCGAGAAGGGTGACGAGCGGGTGGTCGCCAGGGTCGATCACGAGAGGAACACCGTCCATCTCCGCGACCGCGAAGGACACGTGGTCGAGTGGCGGCCCTACATTGTCGCCGCGGCTAAGGGCGGTGTGGAGGTGTACCGGAGCGAGAAAACTGAGCTCCGCGCCGGCGACCGTGTGCGCTTTACGCGCAACGACCCGGCCTCGGGCCTCCTCAATGGACAAGTCGCCGAGGTCGACTCTATCGAAAGGGACGGCGTTCGGTTCCGTCTCGAAGACGACACGGCGCTGCATCTGACGGCGAACGATCCCCAACTTCGCCATGTGGATCGTGCCTGGGCGTCGACCGCTCACGCCTTCCAGGGCCGCACAGTGGACAATGTGATCGCCGCGATGGAGGCGAACCACCCGCATCTGACGACGCAACGCACCTTCTATGTCGCCATAAGCCGCGCGCGTGACCGCGCGGAGCTGGTCACCGACGACGCGGCGCGGCTCTCACAACATCTCGAAAGGGCGACTGGCGAGCACGTCACTGCGCTCGACGCGGTCGAGAAGTACGTCACCTTCGAGGTCGTGATCGGTGATGGGAAGCACCAAGAGCATGCGGCCAGCCGTGATCGGCGCGCACAAGAGGCCGTTCATGTCCGTGATGCTGCACGAGCAGACTCACCATCGCGTGACCCCGAACGCGAATCCGCACGCAAAGTCGAGCGCGAAGCGACGCGTGAATCGTTCGAGCACGACGACGACCGGCACGAGTCCGCGCATCGACCGGACGATCCTGTGCGCAAAGGCGAGCGAGAACCGGAGCCGTCGCGCGTGCCGGCACGCGATTCCGCGCACCAGGCCAAGAAGGATTCAAAGGACAAGAAGCCAGAATTGGATTTCGAACTGGAACTGGAACTGTAGATAACTGCGCCGCTTCCGGCCACATCATGCACGAGTGACGCAGCGGCGCGACCGGCAACAAGCCCTATACCGTAGTCCAATTTGCTGAAGAATGTGTCACGTGGTGCTGGAACATGGCGCCGGCGCCGCTCGGTTTTGGGAAAGCGGACGCGCGTCTTGCGGTTTTTTGCCCGCCCTTTGCGGCTCACAATCTCGGCAGGCGGCCAGAAATTAGCGAATTTCATCCGCAAATTGCTCTCAATGACGGCGTGTTCAGTTCGAATCTGCCGTATGCCCCTTGATACCAACTTGGTATCACCCGGCGCCCATTTTGGGCGCTCTGTATGAAATATGCCATTTCCCACACCTGACGCCGTCGCGCCATGTGAGGAGTCATACTTGGCCAAGCCCTTGAAATGGCACTACCAAATTGACTTGCAATATGGCGCATGCTCAAGAGCATACGCGTTTCCCAAGACGGTTTCTCCATCTTGGATATGTCACGGGCCGCCATAAGCACCCACGTCTACGAAAATGGGCACTGTGCACCCTAGGTGCGGCGGGTGTGAGATTCTTAACTCCGCAAGGAGTCCGTCAGGCTAATTGGCACGACATCGACGTTTAGGCCCCAGCCTCACGAGCGGCCATTGTGGCAAGAGTTCGGTTCAATGGGAATGGGGAGGGATTCGGCAGTCTGTGATGCAAAGCCTGGACGATGGCCTTCTCCGCTGACCCATGTCCTCAAGCGAATGTTCACACGGCCCATGCCGTCGAGAGAACCTCGGCTTGTTCGAGCACGGTGCGCGTCGCCTTTTCCTGCTTGTCGGGCGGGTAGCCGTGCTTGCGGAGGATGCGCTTGACCAAGCGGCGGAGATTGGCGCGGACATTCTCGCGCAGCGTCCAGTCGATGGTGACGTTGCCGCGCACGGTCTCGACCAACTCGCGCGCGATACCGCGCAGCGTCTCGTCGCCGAGCACGCTGACGGCGCTGTCGTTGGTCTCCAGCGCATCGTAGAAGGCGAGCTCGTCGTCGGTAAGCCCCAACGCCTCGCCGCGCGCGTCGGCTTCGCGCAAGTCCTGGGCAAGCTGGATCAACTCTTCGATCACCTGTGCAGCTTCGACTGCGCGGTTCTGGTACTTGCGGATTGTCCGCTCCAGCATCTCTGCGAAGGACCGGGCCTGCACCACGTTCTTGCGCCGACGCGTGGAGAGCTCGCCAGTCAGGAGCTTCCGCAAGAGCTCCACGGCGAGATTGCGCTGAGGCAGGCCACGCACCTCGGCCAGGAACTCGTCCGAGAGGATGGATATGTCCGGCTTCTCCAGACCGGCGGCGGCGAAGATGTCGATCACGCCTTGCGATGCCACGGCGCGCGAGACGAGCTGGCGGACGGCGTGGTTCAAGTCTTCTTCGGGCTTCCCCGTACCAGTCGCCCGCTTGGCCAGCACCGATTGCACATGCTGCAAGAAGGACACGTCGTCGCGAATGCGGATCGCATCTGCGTGCGGCACAGCGAGCGCGAAGGCCTGTGAGAGTTCCCGCACAGCGGTCATGCACCGGTCCCTGCCGTTCTCTTGCGCCAGGATGTGCTCCTGCGCGGCCGGAAGCAGTGCCAGTCGCTCCCTCGCCGTCCCGGCGACCCATACGGACCAGTCGAACCCGTGGAAGAGGCTGCAACAGATCTCGTACTTCTCCAGCATCACGGCGACCGCTTCGTCCTGGTCGAGCGCAGTCTGTCCGGTGCCGCCGCTCTCGGTGTAGGTCGCGAGCGCGCGCTTGAGCTCGTGGGCGAGGCCGAGATAGTCGACAACAAGGCCGCCTGGCTTGTCGCGGAATACCCGGTTGACGCGGGCGATCGCCTGCATCAGCCCGTGGCCGCGCATGGGCTTGTCGACATAGAGGGTGTGCAGGCTCGGCGCGTCGAAGCCGGTGAGCCACATGTCGCGTACCAGTACGATGCCGAAGGGATCGCCCGCGTTGCGGAAACGCTTCGCCAGTGCCTCCCGCCTGGGCTTGTTGCGGATGTGCTGCTGCCACTCCGGCGGATCGGAAGCCCCGCCGGTCATCACCACCTTGAGGCGCCCCTTGTCGTCGTCTTCTTGGTGCCACTCGGGTCGCAGGCGCACGAGCGCGCGATAGAGGTCGACACAAATCCGCCGGCTCATGCAGACGACCATTGCCTTGCCGTCCATCGCCTCAAGGCGGGTCTCGAAGTGCTCGACGATGTCGCGCGCGATCAGCGCCAGGCGCTTCTCCGTCCCGACCACGGCCTCAAGCTGCGCCCACTTGCTCTTGAGCTTCTCCTTGCGCGCGATCTCCTCGCCCTCGGTCGCCTCCTCGAAGCCGGGGTCGATCTTCGGCCGCTCCGCCTCGTCCAGCGTGAGCTTGGCGAGGCGGCTCTCGTAGTAGATCGGCACCGTCGCCCCGTCCTCGACCGCGCGCTGGATGTCGTAGATGCTGATGTGGTCGCCGAACACGGCTTGCGTGTTGGCGTCGTGGCGCTCGATCGGCGTGCCGGTGAAGCCGATGAAGGAGGCGTTGGGCAGGGCGTCCCGCATGTGGCGCGCGAAGCCGTCGATGAAGTCGTACTGGCTGCGGTGCGCCTCGTCGGCAATCACCACGATGTTGCGCCGGTCGGAGAGCAGGGGGTGCCTGTCGCCCTTCTCCTCGGGAAAAAATTTCTGGATCGTGGTGAACACCACGCCGCCGGCCTCCACCGCAAGGCGCGCGCGCAGGTCCGCCCGGTTGGCCGCCTGAACGGGCGGCTGGCGCAGCAGATCGGCGCAGCGCGCGAAGGTGGCGAAGAGCTGGTCGTCGAGGTCGTTGCGGTCGGTCAGCACCACCACGGTCGGATTCGCCATCGCGGGCTCCCGGATGATGCGGCCGGCATAGAACGCCATGGTGAGGCTCTTGCCCGAACCTTGCGTGTGCCAGACGACGCCGATGCGCCGATCGCCCGGAGCGCCGCCGGGTCTGCGGCCGGCCTCGTAGCGGCCTCGATCTTCCCTAGCGACGGCCAATCCCGCCCGCTGCAACTCGGCCGCGCGCAGGGTCTCGGTGACGGCAGTGCCGACTGCATGGAATTGATGATAGCCCGCCATCTTCTTGGCGAGCGTGCCGCTGCCGTCGTCCTCGAAGACGATGAAGTCGCGGACGAGCGCGAGGAACCGCGCCGGCGCGCAGGCGCCCTCCAGCATCACCTGCAACTGCGGCATGGCGGGATCGGCCAACTTCTCGCCCGAGATCGTGCGCCACGGCTTGAACCACTCCCGCCCGGCGGTGAGCGTGCCGATGCGTGCCTCAAGCCCGTCTGAAACGATGAGCGCCGCATTCATGGCGAAGAGCGAGGGCAACTCGGCCTTGTAGGTCTGGAGCTGCTGCCAGGCGGTCCAGACGGTCGCGTCTTCCGCCGCCGGGTTCTTGAGCTCGATCAGCCCGAGCGGCAGCCCGTTCACGAACAGCACCACGTCGGGGCGGCGTTCGTGCTTGTTCTCGACCACGGTGACCTGATTCGCGGCAAGCCAGTCGTTGCCGGCGGGGTCGTCGAATTCCACAACCCGCACCTGCGCGCCCCGGATGTGGCCGTCGCCGGTGCGGTGCTCCACCGTCACGCCTTCGACGACCATGCGGTGGAAGGCACGGTTGCGGGCCTCGACCGTCGCCCCCTCCGGCTGCGTGAGCTTGCGGCAGGCGTCGTCCAACGCCGGCGCCGGCAGGTTCGGGTTCAGGCGATCCACCGCCGCACGCAACCGCCCTTCCAGAACGACCGCGCCGTAGTCGGCGCGTTCGGCGCCCGGCGTATCGGGAGCGATGTCGGGGCCGTGCGCGACGCCCCAGCCCAAATGTTCAAGCCACTCTAGAGCGGCAGACTCAACATCTGATTCGGCTACAGCACTCATAAAGTGATGCGAAAGTGCAGTGGATCATGACTCGCAACTTCTGTCATCTTCCAATTCTTGTTCTGGAAGTACGTGACTAGAGCTTGAGCAAAATTGTCCAAACTTTCCAAACTAACAACTCTAGACAACTCACGACCAGAATTAGTCAAAGCGACCCCTGATAGTCTAAATTCCTTACCCACATCGTGTTCATTGGCAGCATCCAGAATCCAATATCGACCTTGAAAGCAGAAAGGAATCTTTATCAGTCCCGGTGGGTTGTCAATTTTCTGTCCTACGCTCATTCTGTAATCATACCAAGAGTTGTAATCGGATATTATAATCCCGTGCTCATTCAACCGATTTAGTTCACCGAAGCCCAGGCCATACGGTTTTAGGACGTTAGAAGCTGCGTTGCCGCCAAGTGAAGGAACTCTGGCATCGGTGAGTGATCTCCCATCTATGCATAAGAATACACAACCTGAGCAAAATTTCCGGAACAGGCGTGCCGTAGATTGGTCAATATTTTTCAGAATTCCCAATGTGCGTATCGACGTGCTCCCCGCCCTCTCTACTTCGCCAGCGAGAACTTTTGCCCATAACGATTGCATCTCTTCCGATGACACATCTTGTACATGGTTGAAGAAATGAGCAGTCCAGTCGTGATCTGTCTCGTCGTTTGAAACCTCTGTATCACCCAGTTGAGTTGCAGCCTTTTTCACCACTGATTCGATATTGAGTTGCCTTTTTCGTTCTTGAAATTGAATCCTCTGACGCACTGCATCGGAGATATCCAATTCTCCAGAGATTTCGGTGTCCTGGGATAGGAGGATCTCCCTTGCCTCGGATTGAGCTTCCGCTTGAATTAGCAAAGCGTCAGCTTCTCCCTTCGCCGCTATCCGTATTGCTTGAGCTTCGCGCCGAGCTCTCCAAGTTGCCAGCATCGGACCGGCAACGCTCCCTATGCCGCTAGCGACATAGTCCAGTAGTTTTACTACGGCTGCAACATGCAGCTCATCACTTGAATTCATTGCGCTAACAATCTCCTTGATCGATTGGCTGCAAGTCTCCCGGAATAGGTTCCGGCAACAGAGCGTCGCAGAGAGCGCACAAGGCCGTGAGCCGCGTTCCCGCCGCTGCCCGCAAGCCAGTTGAGCGCGGCGTCCTCAAGCTCGCTCTCGAAGACGTGCTGTATCAAGCGGCTGCTCCTGATTGCTCCAAGACGAACCTGGCCCGTTCCCGCCGCAGCATCTCGTAAGGGTTCATGCAGTGCAGGTCCAGGCCGACGCAGGCATTCGGAATCTTGATCTTCCGGACGGTATCGGCGGGAACCTCGTGTGTCACCACGGTGCAGTCGTGAGACAGCGCGTGCGCAACGAGCCAGTAGTCGGCGACCTGCAGAAAGGTGGCGACTGCAGCGGGCTGGTAGCCGGCGTTGCCGGCCCAGTCGCTTACGGTCCGAAGTGCTGGGATCACGGCGTCGTCAGGCCTAAGAAAGAAGCCATCGTCGCGCTCCCCGACCCACGCCGCCAGATCGTCGTCGACGGCGTGCAGCTCGTCGGCCACCTTCTCGACGCTCGCCACCACTCCGGCCCGGTTGCGATCGATCAGCCAGTCCCAGAACGCAGGGCAGAAATCGAAACCGTAGTGGAGGTTCTTTGCCTGGATGAAGACGTTCGCGTCGAGGAGATAGCGGGTCATCCCATCACCCCGACCTCGCGTCCGAGCCTGTTGAAGGTCTCGGCCTTCGCCACGCCGAGCATGCGGTAGGCGTCCCGATAAAGCGTCTGCCCTTCCAGCGTGCTCACCACGAGCGCATGGGCGAAGCGGCGGCTCACGCGGGAGAGGGTCGTGCGGTAGAAATCGCCGCCATCGCTGCCGCGCTGCGCGAGCGTGCGCAGCCGCGCGTTTTCCTGCGCCCAGGCGGCGTCGAAGCGCCCGCGGTCGAGCCAGCCGGCGTCGAGCAGGCGCCGCAGGATGACCAGGGTGCTTACCTTGAAGACGCGGGCCAGCCGAGCGAGGGCCTGCGGTAGCGCCTCGGCTTTGCGCAGTTCGGCGCGCAACGCGGCGAGCGGAACCAGAAGCTCGGCGGCCACGGCGTTGCACCAGATCTCCTCGCGCCGAATGCCCGGCCGCGGCGCAGCCTCGCTGTTCGAGAGCGCCGAGGCGCCTAGCCAGAGATGCGCAAGCTCGTGGGCGAGGGTGAACATCTGCGCCGCCTTGGTGTCCGCGCCATTGACGAAGATCAGCGGCGCGAGGGGGTCGCTCAGGGCGAAGCCGCGGAACTCGGCGGGGTCGAGGCGGCGGTGGGTGTTGCTCATCACCACCCCGCTGACCATGACGAGCACGCCGGCGGCGTCGGCCTGGCGGATGAAGAGGCGGAGCGCATCCGCCCATGTCGCACACGCACGGCGGGCCGCCAGATCGAAGCCGAGCGTCTCGCGCATCCGGGCCGCGACGGCCTCCGGCGGCGTCTCGACCGTGGCGCTGCCGACGAACCCCACTTCCGGCTGCTGCGCGACCCGCGCGAAGTCGCGGTACCAGCTCTGCCGTTCCTGGCAGGCATAAATCGTATCCAGGAGGTTCGGACTCGGTTGCCGCACGGCCCGCCCGGCGACGGTGCGGAAGTCCGGGATGGGCACGGTCTCCTCGGGCGGCGCGGTGAGGAACAGGTAGCCGACTGGCACATGGACGGCACGGGCGAACGCCTCCACCTGCTTCAGCGTCGGCTGCGTCTCGCCAGCCTCCCACTCCGGCAGCTTCTTGAATCGGGCCGCTAGCGCTTCCCGCGCGTGCCCCGCACGCTCACGCGCCCAGAGGATCAGCGCGGGGTTGACGGCCACGCGGGTCATGCGATGGCCTCGACCACTTTCTCGGCCTCGCGAAGGCGGATATCGCCCGACACGAGCTTCGGGAGTAGGAGGTCTCTGGTCTGGGCCAGTGTGGTAACATTCTTCGTATTGGAGACAACCCGAGCATAAAATGATCCAACGACGTGCTCGTAGGCCCTAAGAATTTCATCTGACGGTACCGTGATGGGAATGGGTCGAAAGACCTTCTTGCTGATCTCAGCAAATGTAGAGCCACCCGAAATACCCTTGATATGGTCTAAATTCTCGTGGCACCAGTATAGAACAAACAAGTTCGGTAGACGCTTGTTGCAGACCATGGCAATGAAGCCTTGGTTGACGGCAATAGGCGTTTCGGCAATGGCCAAATAGCCGATGGGCGCGCGCGAAGACAACAGAACTGTACTCACGGGGAGAAGGCCTGAGCTAATCCTCTTTACCCCGGCGTCAGTTATCTTTCTTCCTGTTTCCAAGAGAACGGGCGAACTTAGTCGTGAGAGGTCCTTCGGTGTTGCCCAGTTGTGTATGCCCCCCCTCCAAAAGACAGGTTCTTTGGTGTTGGGCGTTCCGCCCCCCACGGCGTCGACCTCATCTCCAATCCTTGAAACGTCCCACCCATCCGGGATTTCGCCGAGCTCGGAGTCGACGAGGCGGTCGGGGAAGAGGTCGGCTAGGGGTTGGGGCAGGCCGGGGTCTCGTCCCTCCATCTTGGCGCGGACGGGGTCGAAGTCGACGAACCACGACTTGAACAGGGCGCGGGCCATCGCCTCCAGCGTCTCGTTCATGCGTCGGTTCAACTCGATCTTGTCGTCCAGCGCTCCGAGGATACGGGCAATGGCGCGTTGTTTTCGAAACGAAGGAAGGGGTATCTCAATTTCCTCTGCAAATCTTGTGAACTGGAATCGGGCGACTCCCGTGTGCTGCACTTGGTGCAACTCCATCTCCCCAATTCGATAGAGATGTTGGAGATACCAAAACAAATATGAGGCATCGACACGAGTCTCATCTACCCGGAGAAATCGAGCAAAGCTTGCACACGTAAACGGAGTATCCGTAGATGCCAGTAGTCGGGACTGAACAAGCAAAGTACGGCCAGTGGGGCGACCCTTCGATCCGCCAGCGGTCTCGATCAGAATGTCCCCTGACTTTAGAGCTTTTCTGACGCTGTGTTCGGCCCTTACGTATCGAGTGGGAACCGCTGTTAGATCACCCCGTCGAACGGCTTCAAAATCAGTGCCTCGAATTACGCGCATTGGAACCAGACCCTGGTCAGGGTGGTCGCGCCCCCACTCACCATCCCGCGTGTGTACAAGAAGCGATCGAAGATTCACAGTTTCACCCGCTATACCCTGGCTTCATCACGTTGGCGTCGATCGCAGCGCTGGCTCGCATCTGATTCACGGTTGACTGCTTCCCCCAAGAACCACCACATGATCTCGCTCGATTCCCCCGTGAAACCTCTCCGGCAGGCGGGCCCAGTCGCGGGCCTCGACGAGGAAGGGGATGGTCGACTCCCGCACCGCCTCCTCGAAGTCTCCCAGTTGGCCGATCGAAATTTCCGTCAGGCCCGGCCCGCGCAGCACCAGGTCGAGGTCGCTGCCGTCGTGGCTCTTGCCGTTCGCGCGGCTGCCGTAGGCCCAGACTTCGACATCGGGCAGGTGCTCCCGCAGCAGTGCTTCCAGCACCTCGCGGTGCTTCGGCTGCAGGTGGAGCCGGTCAGCCATCGTCCGCCGCCCCCTGCGTCATCTTCTCATCCAGGGCGGTCTCCGGGGACTGGATGCAGTGCCGCAGGAAGGTCGTGTCCATACTCATGACCCGCCGTCCCCAAAGCCCAGCGCTTCAAGATTGGCGGCGATGGCCTTGTCCAGCCGCGCGTCTTCGGCCTGTTGCTCGCGCAACTGCGCGACGAGGCGTTTCATCTTGTCCTCGAAGGGCTCGCCGTCGTCCTCCCGCGGCGCCGCACCGACATAGCGGCCGGGGGTGAGCACGTGGCCGTACTTGCGGACCTCCTCAAGCGCCGCGCTCTTGCAGAAGCCGGGCATGTCGGCGTAGGCGCCGGCGCCTTCCTCTCCCCGCCAGGCGTGGTAGGTGTCGGCGATGCGGGCGATGTCCTCGTCCGTGAGCTCGCGGTGGGTGCGGTCCACCATGCGGCCGAGCGCGCGGGCGTCGATGAAGAGGATTTCTTCCGCCCTGTTGCGGAAGCGGCCGCCGCCGCGCTCGAGGGCGAGGAACCACAGGCAGGCCGGGATCTGGGTCGAGTAGAAGAGCTGGCCCGGCAGCGCCACCATGCAGTCCACCAGCCCCGCCTCGATCAGGCTCTTTCTGATCTCGCCCTCACCCGACTGACTCGACGACATCGAGCCGTTGGCGAGCACGAAGCCGGCCGTGCCTCTCGGCGCCAAGTGATGGACGATGTGCTGCACCCAGGCGAAGTTGGCGTTGCCCTTGGGCGGCTTGCCATAGCGCCAGCGCTTGTCGTCGGCGAGGCGCTCGCCGCCCCAGTCGGAGACGTTGAAGGGCGGGTTGGCGAGGATGAAGTCGGCCCTGAGGTCGGGGTGGCGGTCGTTGTGGAAGCTGTCGCCGTGGGCAATCTGCCCCTCGATGCCGCGGATGGCGAGGTTCATCTGCGCGATCCGCCAGGTGGTGTGATTGGACTCCTGACCCCAGATCGAGATGTCGCCGCGTGCCTTGCCGCCGTTGCCATTGCCCGTGGCGTGGGCGTCGATGAACGCGACCGATTGCACGAACATGCCGGAGGAGCCGCAGCAGGGGTCGTAGACCCGGCCGCGATAGGGCTCCAGCATCTCGACCAGCAACTTGACGACGCAGCGGGGTGTGTAGAACTCGCCGCCCTTCTTGCCCTCGGCGCTCGCGAACTGCGACAGGAAGTACTCGTAGACGCGGCCGAGCACGTCCTTGGAGCGGGCATCCTCGTCGCCCACCATGATGTTGCTCACCATGTCGATGAGCTGGCCGAGACGCTGCTTGTCCAAAGACGGCCGGGCGTAGTCCTTCGGCAGCACGTCCTTGAGCACCGGGTTGTCGCGCTCTATGCCGGTCATTGCGCCGTCGACGAGCTGGCCGACGGTGGGCTGGCGCGCCTGTGCCTTGAGGTGGCTCCAGCGGGCCTCCGGCGGCACCCAGAAAAAGTTCTCAGCCCGGTACTCGTCCGGGTCCTCAGGGTCGGCGCCCTGGTCCTGCTCCGCCACGAGGCGGGTGTGCCTCTCCTCGAAGGCGTCGGAGATGTACTTGAGGAAGATCAGCCCGAGGACGACGTGCTTGTACTCGGCGGCGTCCATCGCGCCGCGCAGCGTATCGGCCATTGCCCAGAGCTCGGCCTCATAGCCTGTCGTGGCACCGCCGGCCGGCTGTGCCGCCGCATCCTCCCGCTTCTTCCTCGGTCGTCCCCGCGCCATGTGCCGCCTCACTCGTGCCCGCCCTGCCGCCTGCCGCCTGCCGCCTGCCACCGCTCGGGACTCGCCCGCTGCCTGAACAAAGGCAATACCACGTCTCGCTCCTGGCGCTGAACGGCATGTGGTGAAGCCCGTTACGAGGCCCCTCCCACAATTGGAGCCCATATCTGCTTCAGAGGCAGCTTGGCGTGAGTCTCATCGGACAGCTCGCCATAGGTCCGAAACAAAGCCTTGAGAAGATCGGGCATCTGCCACAGGCGGAGCTTGAAGAAGTTGTTGTCCAGCTCCTTCTGGGCGACGGCGTTCACTCCGCCGATGCTGACCAGAAGCCCCGTCTGCGCCTGTGTGTTGGAGACCGATCCGATCAAGCGGAGCACTACGTCATGGTTGGCGGCTCCATCACCCGATTTTACCTGAACGCAAATGCGATCCTCGCCGAGGCCGAGGGTTCCTCCTGCCGCGAGGATATCGACACCGCCGTCTGGGCCAGGCGGCGAAACTTTCGTGGTGTAGCCTTCGACCCGCATGATCTCAGCCACGAGGCCGGCCAGCGCATGGCCCGCGAACTCGGACTTGATCAGCGAGATGATCTGTTGGTTGGCAACGTCTTCGATGTCGATCTGGTAGTCATCAGCCTCGGTGCCATCCTCCTCCACGCTGTTGGGGGGGGGTGCGACTTCGAGGCTCGTCCCTGCTGGCCAAGGAGCGAGCCAGGATCGGTGCCCTCCTCAAGGACGGCCTTCACGCGCTCAAGCGCTGAATTCCGCTTGATCTCGCAGATGGTCATGAACGCCCCGAAGGAGTGCTGAAGGTCTTGCTTGAAGGTGTCGCGGGGGAGCGCCTCCTCGCGCCATTCGATCTCGCGCGAGTGCTTGAAGTCGCTCGCCGCGTCGAA
Source organism: Alphaproteobacteria bacterium (assembly GCA_965207055.1). GTDB lineage: Bacteria > Pseudomonadota > Alphaproteobacteria > UBA828 > UBA828 > WTGU01. The sequence goes on from CBDBLP010000004.1 coordinate 408,197, forward strand.
CTGGTAGCCCCCCTTGACGACGCCGATGGCAACGCCGCTCGTGACCTTGCGCGGCATCACGACATAGTCGCCGATTTCGATCCGGTTCACGAACTGGTTGAGCTGCGCCGCGAAGTTGCGAAGGCGGTTCGTTCCCTCGTCGGGCAGCACTTCCTGAAGATGGGAGAGTATGGCGTCACGGCTATCAAGCTGTGTCAGATCGCCCACCTTGAGGAATCCCGGGAACAGCTTGCTCTGGTCGATGGCCGCAAGCTCGCGCTCGCCATGAGCTCCTGCCCTGACGATCCATAGCCTGGTCATACCTGCATCGCCTCCTTGATCTCATAGAGTCGGCGCTCGGTCTGCCTCTGTTCGGCCCGCATGGGCACGTCAATCTGGGCTGTCATAGAGGCAGCAATTGGCACCACGCCGAATTCTCGGAGTCGTCGTATCGGCTCTGGTAGCAAGAATAGCTCCCTCAGTCTTCTGTCAACGGCGGCTGGATTGAGCACCGACACTGAATGAAGAAGCTGTGGTTGGTAGTCTATTCGGGGACTCGACGCCTATCAGCTCCTCGAATCATTGACTTAGCTAGAAGCACGGGGTCATGGCTTGGCGCCCACCGGGGTCATAAATCAGTGAACCGCGTGGACCTTGAGTTGAAGCCCCTCGCACTCCTGCAGGCACCCGATGACCTCGAACAGGTTGCGAGCTTGCGGGTTGCCGTTAGGACCGAACATGCGCATCAGGCTCTTGGGCGACTTCTCGGTCAAGCTGCCGAGCTCCTGAAATCCAATCGTGGCGTTGATGTAGTCGCGCAGAACCGCTTTGCCAGTGTCCACATCGCCCGACAGCAAGCACTCGACCCCCATCTTGAGCAACTCTTCACGGAAGGCCGGATCGCGCTCGATGCGTGCCTTGATTGTCTCCTTGAAGTCGCGTGCCAGGGACATGTCTTTAGGTAACTTCTATGTTACCCTGAAGGCAAGCGCGAGTTGCAAGCCTTGTCTCTGTAGCGATGCGGCTGGCTATCCCGCCACCTCGGCGATTCTGCTCGCGATGCGGTTTGCGGCCGACTTGACGGGATCGTTGGCAAGATGGGCGTAGCGAGCTGTCGTCTGGACTTGGGTGTGGCCCAGGAGCTTGCCGATCATGGGCAGACCCTCGCCCACCAGCAAGCCGCCACTGGCGAAGCTGTGGCAAATATCGTGTATTCAATCTAACCACCGCCCAGCGCCGACCAGTACCGACTGAACTACGATTAATCACGGTATAACAATCCTCTATGAGATATTCGGTCCGACCGGAAAGGGTTGCATCGCCGCCCGCCACCGCCTATAACCAGCTCGATTACGGCACCAGTCGGTTCCTATGTGTTTACGCCTCGGGACCGAAACATTCGAGGATTCGGGATGCCCGCGAAAGCGTTCGGTCAAAGGGTGACGATGATGAGGACGATGAGGCCAACTCCACGTTCTGCTGGGCTGTGCCCGACTTCGTTCAGTGTCATCGTTCCCTCCATCACCGCGTGACCGAACGCTTTCATGCCCGCACGAAACGCGATCAGGATTTCCAAGCGCTCGGTGGACGCGCTGACGGTCGAGCGCGGCGACGCGGTGTTCTGGGACCGCGACCTGACCGGCTTCGGCGTCAGGGTGTATGCGACGGGGCGCAAGGTCTACGTGGTGCAGATGCGGGGACCGGGCGGCGGCATGAAACGCGCCACGCTCGGCGCGCACGGCGAGATGGCGCCCGACGAGGCGCGCAAGGACGCGGCGGGCGTGCTCGACCGCATCCGGCGCGGCGAGGAGCCGTTCCCTCCGCCGCCCGAGCGGGAGCCCACCGTCGCGGACCTGGCGGCGCGCTACATGAAGGCGCATGTCGAGGTGAACTGCCAACCGGGGACGGTGGAGACCTTCCGGCGCATCGTGGACCGCTACATCGTGCCCGAGCTCGGCCGTCTGGCGCTGTCGGCGGTGGAGCGTTCGCATGTGGCGGACCTGCACTTCGGGATGCGGGACAAGCCGTCCCAGGCGAACCAGACGGTCGGCGTGCTCTCGAAGATGTTCCGGCTCGCCGAGGCGTGGGGGATGACGCCGCCCCGGCGCAATCCGTGCCGGTCGGTGCGGCCGTACACGAAGACCCGGCGCGAGCGGTTCCTGACGCCCGAGGAATACCGGACGCTCGGCCGGGTGCTGGACGAGGCCGGGAGGCAGGGCGGGTTGCTTCCCTCGGGGGTGGCGGCGGTCCGTCTGCTGCTGCTGACCGGGTGCCGCAAGAACGAGATCGTCACGCTGCGGTGGGACGACATCGACCGCACGGCGGGCGAGATCCGGCTCCGCTGTACGAAAACCGGGACGCGGCGCCTCCCGCTGACGCCGGCGGTGGAATGGGTGCTGGCCGGCATCCCGCGCATCGAGGGCAACCCCTGGGTGATCGCGGGCCAGAAGCCGGGCGACCATCTGAAGAACCTCGACCAGGTCTGGGCGCGTCTTCGGGCAAGGGCCGGGCTGAAGGATGTGCGGATCCACGACTGCCGGCATTCGTATGCCTCGCGGGCGCTGGCGATCGGCGAGGGCCTGCCGATGATCGGCAAGCTGCTGGGCCACCGCAAGGTGACGACGACCGCGCGCTATGCGCATCTCGCGCGCGACACCGAGAAGGCCTCAGCGGTCAGGGTCGGGGGCAGCATCGGCGCGGACATTCTCGGCGGCGGGGAAAGCCGGGCGGCGTAGCGCCCGGAAGAGACCGGAGACGGAGAGGACATGGCGCGGCTCGGGACGAAGAAGATTTCGCGGCGGACGGTCGAGGCGCTGAAGGTGGAGAAGGACACCATCTTCTGGGACAGCGAGCTGGCGGGCTTCGGGGTTCGCGTCCATCCCACGGGTCGGAAGGTCTACATCGCGCAGACCCGCGCGGGCGGCAGGGCGGCCAGGCGGGTGACGGTGGGACGGCACGGCGTCATCACCGCGGAGGAGGCCCGGCGCCGCGCCGCGCTGATCGTTGCCCGGATCAAGGCGGGCGAGGAGGCGACCCCCGAGCCGATGGCCGCAAAACCGGCCGGGGGGCCGAGCGTGGGCGCGCTGGCCGGGCGCTGGCTCGAGCAGCATGTGGCGGTGCGCTGCAAGCCGAAGACGCAGTCCATGTACCGGCTGGTCGTCGCGAAATACATCCTGCCGGAACTCGGCCGGCGCCCGGCCCGGGCGGTGGACCACAAGGAGGTGACGGAGCTTCATCACGGGCTGAGCGCCAAACCCGTCATGGCGAACCATGTGGTCGACGTCCTGTCGCGGATCTACAACGCCGCCGAGGACCGTGGAGACATCCCGGAGGCGAGCAATCCGTGCCGGCAGGTAGTGAAGAACCGGGAGCGCAGGCGGGAGCGGTTCCTGACCGACGAGGAGTTCCGGCGCCTGGGCCGGGTGCTGGACGAGGCGGAAGGATGCAAGGGGGTATCGGTGCACGCCGTGGCGGCGATCCGGCTGCTGCTGCTGACCGGCTGCCGCAAGGGCGAGATCCTGAACCTGCGCTGGGACGAGGTGGACCTGGAGGCGAACGAGCTCCGCATACGGGATTCGAAGACTGGTCCCCGGACAATTTCGCTGTCGCCGGAGGCGGCGGCGGTGCTGTGCGGGACACCCCGGCGGGGCGGCAATCCGTTCGTGATACCGGGGAAGCTCAGGGGCAAGGCGATGCGCAACCTCAACGACCCCTGGGAGATCGTCTGCAAGCGCGCCGGACTCGAGGACATGCGGCTTCACGACTGCCGGCACTCCTACGCGTCCAGGGCGCTCGCACTCGGCGAATCCCTGCCGATGATCGGCCGGCTGCTCGGGCACACGCAGGTGGAGACCACCGCGCGCTATGCGCATCTCGCCGAGGCCTCGGTGAAGGAATCGGCGGTGCGGGTGGCGGACAGCATTGCCGGCGACCTTCTGGCGACCTATCCGGGGGCCGGGAGCGTCGCCGGTTGACGGGCGGGATCGCGAACCGCGGCAGCGACACGGCCGTCATTGCCGGCGGGATGGAAGCTGCTCCGTGCATCGCCGCCCGGTATGTTGACTGCCGTAGTCACGTTTGACAACATGCCTCATGAATCATGACACGAGACCGGTCGGCTGGATCGGGGCGGCACGGAAGGCGTTCGAATCGTTCCCTGCCGCGGTGCGGGACCGGGTCGGCACGGCGCTGACGATCGCGGCCGAGGGCGGCAAGGCGGATATCGCGAAGCCGTTGAAGGGCTTCGGGCCGGGGGTCCTGGAGATCGCCATCCGCTACAGGACCGATGCCTGGCGGGTGGTGTATGTGACGGAGGTTGCGGGCCGGCTGTGGGTGATCCACGCGTTCCGGAAGAAGTCGAAGACCGGGATCGGGACGCCGAGGCCCGACATCGATCTGGTCCGGAGCCGGTTGGCGCGGCTGAGGAGGGAGACGATGCCATGAGCGAGAGCGACTTCGAGCTGGTCGAGGGGAGCGGCAATGTGTTTCGCGACCTCGGCGACCCCGATGCCGACCTGAAGCAGGCCAAGGCGATTCTTGCGGCGCGCATCGTCGCGGTGCTGGACGAGCGCGGGCTCTCGGTCCGCAAGGCCGGGGCGCTGACCCGTTTCGCGGCGGCGGATTTCTCGCGCATTCGCGGCGCCGACCTCAGCCGGTTCACGCTGGACCGGCTGATGAAGATGCTGGCGGCCCTCGATAGCGGATTGCGGGTGACGCTCCATGTCGAATCGAGGCTCGGCGACGAGACCGTCATGGCGAATTCGGGCCGATGAGCGGGAATGGCGGCGAAATGAGGGTGCCGGGCGATTCATGGCCGGGACTTCCGGGGCGAATTGTCCGGGCGAATGGCTGAAGAGAGAGCCGGCCGAGTTCGCGTGCGCGCCAGCGGCACGGGCGGGCGAACGACCCATAGGCGTTCGGCATGACGCGCACGGACTGCGCAGGCCGCCGGCCCGGCCTGCGGGGTCCGATGTGGCGCCCGGGTATCCGCGGCGCCCGCGGCGCGCCCGGCGCCCCGCGATGGCCACCGCCCGCAAGCGGCCGACGTGTCAGTGCTCGGTGGATTCCAGTTTCTCGCCGAGCTGCCTGAGGTGCATTCCGAGCTCGACGGCGTCCCCGGGAGTCAGTCCGAACGCGAGGCGCACGGGTTCGTTCGGGTCGACGCGGTACTCGAGCTCGACACCGACATACGCTGCTCCGTCCGCGGTCGTGAGCTTGCGCAGCCGCACCTTCTCGATGGGTGGAACCCGCTTCGGGACATCGCTCATCGGACGGGCCGGGCCGGGCCCGTCCGCACCGGCGGATCGTCTCTGCGGTGCGGCATCGTCATCGCATCGAACCTCGACGGCCTCGCGGGATGCCGCGACCGGGGTGGAGCCTCGCCCGGGCGCGGACCCGGCGGACTCTACGCCATAGCGGGCGCGGGCCGATAGCGCGGGGCACGGTACTCTTGTCTTGCCCCACGCTCAGCCCGGTTCATGCAAGACAGCGAGCGAGTATGCGAACCGCCTGCACCGACCGGATCGACGTCAATCGCGGGCGTTGTGTTCGGCGATGCCGGCAAGCTCGACCGGAGGGCGGTCGGGGAAGCGGGCAACCAGTGACAGGCTGCCGCCCATCGCCTCGACGGTCTTGCGCAGCGTGGACAGCAGCAGGTCGCTGCGCTGTTCCAGCCGGGAGATGGCGTCCTGGCTGATACCGAGCTCGCGCGCGACGCTCGCCTGGGTCAGCGCGCGGGCCTTGCGCAGCTCGCGCAACGTCATTTCCTCGGCGATCAGCTCGGCGGCCATTTCCTCCACCTTGCGGCGCTCGGCAGGGTCGAGCCCGGCGATCACGTCTTCCACATCCAGCGCCATGACGATTCTCCTTCTCTATCTGTCGGCGAGCCGGGCAAGGTGCCGGTCGAAGCGCTCGTCGGCCTTGCGGATCAATTCGCGGTAGAACCGCCGCTCGCTGCCGCCCGACTTGTCGCCGGCCACCAGAAGCATGGCGCGGCGGACGGGGTCGAACGCGAAGGCCACGCGCCACTCTCCGCCCGCCGCGCCGAACCGCATCTCCTTCATGTTTGCATGCCGCGAGCCGTTCAGGGTATCCACGCGCGGGCGCCCAAGCTGCGGTCCGTATTCCCGAACAAGCCGCGAGTGCGCGAGGATCGCCCTGCGTACTTCCAGGGGCAAGTCTGACAACTCGGGTGCGAACTCCTCGGCAATCCGGACCCGCCAACTCATGACGGCAGGATGGAATTACCGTGATATGAAGTCAAGGACATGTCACCGCCGGCGGTTGGTCGCTACGGTGCGGCATCGTCATCGCGTCGAACCTCCACGGCCTCGCGGGGTGTCGCGGCTGGGGTGGAGTCTCACCCGGGCGCGGACCCGGCGGACTCTACGCCATGGCGGGCGCGGGCGGACAGCGCGCGGTTCAATCGCTTCCCTTGCGGCGGCGGCGGTGGTAGAAGGCGGAAAACCACCGTGCGATACTTGGCGTCCTGCAACCTTGGGGGGCGCCGCCGCCTCGACACAGTAGGGACAGGGCCATGATCGGATATGTGAACAGGGCTTGGGCTGCGTTCTCCGCCGCCGTTGCGGCGATGGGCAAATCGGGGTTGACAAACGGAGATGTCGCCACGGCTATAATGGTCGCCGGGTCGCCGGGTCGCCGGGTCGCCGGGTCGCCGGGTCGCCGGGTCGCCGGGTCGCCGGGTCGCCGGGTCGCCGGGTCGCCGGGTCGCCGGGTCGCCGGGTCGCCGGGTCGCCGGGTCGCCGGGTCGCCGGGTCGCCGGGTCGCCGGGTCGCCCAACCTGCGTCCAGGCGTTGACGGTGGACGCGTCCGGCGCATGGCGGCGCTGGCTCCGGTCTCAAGCATCCCCGTCTGAGCCGTCCCGCAGCGTCGCCCGGAGTCCGGGCGGCGGCCGTCGTTCTTCTTCTTGCGGCGGTCCCGTCGCATCGTCCGCCCGGTCGGGCCGCTTCGGCGGCGCCGCGGCTGGCGTGCGCCTGTCCATCCTGGCCCTGACGTGTCTGCTGCTTGCGGGGCTCTCCTCCCAGGCCTACGCGCAGAGTGTGACCGTACAGTTCAGCGCCGCCACTTACAGTGTCGTGGAAGGAAACGCTGCGCAGTTGGAAGTGGTCCTGTCTGCTGTCCGCGCTATGGATACGACGGTTCGAATGGCCACCACAGCCAACAGCGCCACATCGGTTGCGGACTTTGATCCCGGCCCGCACGACGTAACCATCCCGGCCGGCCAGATCCGCGCCACGGTATCCATCTCCACGGTAGAAGACACCCTTATGGAGAATGACGAACAATTCACCGTGTTCATCAGCGCCCCGCACACGGATGTTCCGGTGAGCTCCCAAGGCACCGCCAGTGTCACCATTCTGGATGACGACCATGAATACACGGTCAGTTTCCAGGCGGTTACCGAAATCGTCAGCGAGGGCGAAACCAGCAGAATCCCCGTCGACCTGTCCAGGGCCTTGCGCGAGGACACGACGATTACCTTCACCTACACCGACCTGACCGCGGTGCCGGGCACGGACTACATTCCGGTGGACTCCGTGATTGTGCCGGCGGGTGAGACGACCGCCTATCTGGCGATTCGGGCACCGGACAATACGGTGTTCGACGAAAATTCGCTCTTTCGGGTGGATGCAATCAGCGCCAACCCGCCGTCCGGCACCACCCCGCCCTCCATCTCCATCATCGTCCGCAGCGACGAAATCATCGAATTGGTGAGCGACCCAGATATCACCGTGGTAGCCGGCCGGCCGCTTCAGATCAAGGCCCGGCGCGTCCCCGGCCCCGGCACGGAGCCGATCACTCTGCCTATTGAATGGGTTTTCGGTAATCCCAGTGCTCCGGCGCCGGCGGACTTCGCCCCCGGCCCCTGGCAGATCATTATCCCCGCGGGTCACATCACAGGCGCGGTCGTGATTCCGACGATCGCGGACGAAGACACCACGACCGAAACCTTCGATCAGGTCACGGTAAACGACCCCATTGGAAATTACGAGCTGTTAAACATCACCGTCTACCCCGTAACGAACCCGGAGCCGAGTGTTTCGATTGCCGCGAATGCAGAATCCATTACCGAAGGCGCCGGCGCGACGTTCACCGTCACCGCCACCCCGGCGCCGCCGCAAAACATGGATGTCTATGTTCGTTACGGCCAGATCGGAGGAGACTTCCTGGCCACAGAACCGGATGAAGCGGTAGCCGTCACCATTGCCGCCAACACCACCACCGGCACATTGAGCCTGACCACCAAAGCCGACCCGTCGAACAACTCCGGTCGGATTGACGCGGTCCTGCAGGATCGTCATGACACAAAGAGCGGCAGCGCGAGCTACCCCTACACCGTGCGCGGCAGCGAATCCGCCGCCAGCATCGCCGTCATGGACGGTCCCGATATGAACCTACCGAGGGTCAAGCTCCTTCGCCTCAGCCCGCGCACGGTCGAGGAAGGGACCGATCTGCACTTCTACCTGAACGTCAACTTTGCGCCGGAATCGGACCTGCCCGTGAACCTGTCCATCAGGGAGAGGCCCGGGACGTTCGCCCCGGGCGGGGACTACGTGGATGCCGGCACCTGGACGGCGACGATCCCGGCGGGCGAGCGCGGGGTCGCGTTTTCCATCCCGACGGTGGACGACGGGGTGGAGGAGCCGAACGCCATTGCCCGGGTACGTATTGAGAGCGGCACCGGCTACACGGTAAGTAACATAAAACTGTGGGATGTGACCGTGACGGACGACGGCCCGGAAGGGCTGGGCTCGGAGCAGAACGGCGCGCCGGGCGGCGCGACGCCACCGGCGGTGACGATCTCGGCGGACGCGGACACGGTGACGGAGGGCGGCGACGTGACGTTCACGGTGACCGCCGACCCGGCGCCGGGATACGACCTGCCGGTGAACGTGGGGGTCGCGCAGGAGATGGGCGCGGGGGGCAACCGGGTCGGAAGCTCCTGGTTCGACATGGTGACGATCCGGGCGGGCGAGACCTCGGCGGCGTGGACGGTGACGACGCTGTCGGACGACGTGGCGCGGGCCGACGGCGAGGCGGTGGGCCGGATCCTGTGGGGCAACGACTACCGGACGGGCGCGACGTCCAAGGTGAGGGTGGCGCTGATCGACGACGACGGCGGCACGGCGGACACCGACGGCGCGCCCGAGCCGACGTCGGTGACGACGCAGACCGGGCCGCCGGGCGTGCCCCTGGCGCTGGTTGCGGAGGTGAAGGGGCATATCGCGCACTTCAAGGCGCGCAACCACGGGGCTGGCGTCCGCGACTGGACCCTGGTCCTGGACCGGCTGGAAGGCCGGACCGGGATGAGCGACGCGGCCATCGCGGCGTGGCTGGCGCGTTCGCGTCAGTATGGCTGGCAGGACGGCATCCAGACGCTGCCGAAGGTGCAGGCGGCTCTGGCCGCGCTGGCGGCGGTGCCACAGCAGCAGCCCGCGACCCTGCCGGTGGTCACGATCGCGGCGGGGGCGTCGCCGGTGACCGAGGGCGGGAACGCGGTCTTCACCCTGACGGCGAGCCCGCTCCCGGCATCGCCGCTTGCGGTAAGCGTGACGGTGGCGGCCTCGGGCGACTACGGCATCGCCGGCGCGAGCCGGACGGTGACGATACCGACGACGGGCAGCTTCACGCTGACGCTGGCGACGGCCGGCGATACTACGGACGAGCCGGACGGCTCGGTCACGGTGACGGTGGCGGACGGCGCCGGCTACACGGTGGGCTCCTCCGCGTCTGGCAGCGTGGCCATCCGCGACGACGACGAGCCGCTGCCCGAGGTCACGATCGCGGCCGGGGATGCGGTAACCGAAGGCGGCGATGCGGTCTTCACCCTGACGGCGAGCCCGCTCCCGGCATCGCCGCTTGCGGTGAGCGTGACAGTAGCCGCGAGTGGCGACTACGGCATCGCCGGCGCGAGCCGGACGGTGACGATACCGACGGCGGGCAGCTTCACGCTGACGCTGGCGACGGCGGACGACGCCACGGACGAGCCGGACGGCTCGGTCACGGTGACGCTGAACGACGGCGCCGGCTACACGGTCTCGTCCTCGCAGGGCGCGGCGACGGTGTCGGTGTCGGACGACGACGCGGCGGCGACGGGTCCGGTGCTCTCGGTGGCCGATGCGACGGAGAGGGAGAGCGGCCAGCGCTACGGAATGTCGCTGATGGAGTTCACGGTCCGGCTGTCGGCGGCGGCGGCGAAGACGGTGCGGGTGCGGGCGTCCACGCGGGTTTCGAGCCCGGTGTCGGCGCGGCCGAAGGAGGATTACTGGCCGCTGCGGTCCGAGCTGGTGAGGTTCTATCCGGGCCAGACCGAGAAGACGGTTTGGGTCTCCATCTACAACGACAGCCACGACGAGGACCCGGAGACGTTCGAGGTTGTGCTGTCGGACGCCGACGGCGCGACGATCGGCGACGGCGTTGCGGTCGGGACGATCGTGAACGACGACCCGATGCCTGCGGCGTGGCTGGCGCGCTTCGGGCGCACGGTTGCGGAGCAGGCGCTGGACGGGATCGCGGGCCGGATGGCGGCGCCGCGCACGGCCGGCATGCAGGGCACGCTGGCCGGCCAGGCGCTCTCGTTCGAACCGGCCGCCAACGACAATGCGGCAGCGGGTGCCGGTATGTCCGGCGCTTCGGGCGGGACCGGTTCGCTGGCGCTGGCCGATGTCGCGCGGCGTTTCGACAACCGCGCGGACCGCTTCGGCAGCGGCGGCTTCGGCGGCGGCCCCGAATCGTTGTCCCCCGGATCAGTGTCCGGGGCAGGCGGGGCAGGCTTCGGCACCGGGACGCAGTCGCGCACGATGACGGCGCGGGATGCGCTGCTCGGTTCGAGCTTCTCGCTGACCGGCGCGGCGGACGGTTCGGGTGGCAGCATGGCGTTCTGGGGCCGGGCTGCGCAGGGCAGCTTCGACGGCCGGGAGGGCACCTTCTCGCTCGACGGCACGGTCACCACCGGCATGCTCGGCGCGGACTATGCGCGCGGCAAGTGGCTGGTCGGCCTTGCGCTCGCGCAGAGTGAGGGCGAGGGCGATTACCGCGACACCGATGTCAGCCCCCGTCCCGACGGCCAGACCTGCCCCGCCGATGCGCAGGGCCCAGCCGCCGAACTGTGCCGGAACGCCGTGCGCGCGGGCGACGGCAGTGTGGAGGCGTCGCTGACGGCGGCGATTCCCTATGCGGCGTTGCAGGCCTCGGAGCGTCTGAAGCTCTGGGGCGCGGCGGGTTACGGCACGGGCGAGGTGACGCTGAAGACCGCCATGGGCGGCAGCTACAAGGCGGACACCGCGTGGAGCATGGCGGCGGCGGGGCTCAGGGGCGACCTGCTGGCGCCGCCCGCCCCCGGATCGGGGTCCGGGGCAGGCTCCGGGTCCGGCCCGGCCCTGGCGGTGACCTCGGACGCCTTGTGGACGCGGACCTCGTCGGAGAAGACCCGCGACCTCGCGGCGTCGGACTCCGATGCGACCCGGCTCCGGCTCGGCCTGGAGGGCAGCTACCGCATGGCCCTTGAGGGCGGCGGTCATGTGACGCCGAAGCTGGAAGTCGGCGCGCGCCATGACGGCGGCGACGCGGAGACCGGCTTCGGGGTCGAGCTCGGCGGCGGCGTCGCCTGGGTCGATCCGGGCCTTGGGCTGTCGCTCGAAGTCTCGGGCCGCACGCTGATCGCGCACGGCAACGACGACCTGAAGGACCGGGGCTATGCGGCTTCGCTTGCCTTCGATCCGGACCCGGCGACGCGGCGGGGGCCTTCGCTGTCCTTGCGCCAGGAGTTCGGCGGACAGGCCAATGGCGGTCTCGACGCGCTGTTCCGGCCGGCGACGCTGGAGGACCGCACGGGCACAGAGGCCACGAGCCGCTGGAGCATGGAAGCCGCGTACGGCTTCCCGGCCTTCGGCGGGCGCTGGACCGGCAGCCCGCATGTCGGGCTCGGGCTGGCCACGGGCGCGCGGGACTACAGCCTCGGCTGGCGGCTCGCGCCGGAGACCAACGCGCCCGACCTCTCCTTCGGGGTGAAGGCGAGTCGTCGGGAGACCGATACGGACGCGCCGGAGCATACGGTCGGGTTCGAGGTCCGCGCCCGCTGGTGAGCGCGGCGCGCGCGTTGACCATGGCGGGATCCGGCCGAAAGCTGCCCGAGGACGGCGGGGTGTGGGCGTGGCAGGTGCTGCGGGACCGGGAGGACTACCGCGAGGCGTGGGCGGCCCGTGCGGGTTGTGCCGCCGCGCCCGATCTCGAGCCGGCGCCCTTTCCGGTCCGCGTCCAGTCTGAGGCCGACCTCGATGCGGCGCGCTGGGGCCTGCTCGCCTGGGAGGACCCGGAGGCGGTGGACGGGCCGGGCTCCGCGTTCTGGTCGGACGCTCCGATGCTGGGTTGCGCGCTCGGCGAGGGCGAGCCGGCGCTTGTCGAGCTGCTCGAGGAGGCCGGGTCCACGGTGACCGGGCTGAGGCTCGCGGGCGGGGCGCTGATCCTGAAGATCGAGCGCGGTCCCGATGCGGTGCAGCTGCGACTGGCGGATGCGGCGGCGTTCCCCGGGGGCGGCGGCATCGAGCTGCGGCACGGCATTGCGGGGCTGCCGGTGACGGCGGCTCGGGAGCTGGAGCTGTGGGCGCTTGCCGGCGAGGCGGCTCCCCCTCCCGGGGGCGAAATCGGGGGGCGGGGCACGTGAGCTCCTGATTGCGCTGAACGGGCGGCGGGCGAAGAGGGACGCCCGCGTGATCGCGGTCGAGCTTTACGGCGCGAAGCTGGCGGCGGAGTGGGAGACCGACGGTTGGCTGCGTTCGCGCACGCGGCGCCAGCTGCGCAAGGCGAAGCGGTTCGTGGAAGAGCGGCGTGGCTGGGACTACCGCGCGATGGCGGCGCGGCCGGGCTGAGCCGCCGGGCGCCCGGGCCGGGCGAAGCCGCCGATGTCCGCCGATGCCGGGTGCGGGCCCCGGTGTGTGCGGCCGCGCCCCGGAGCCCGCTCTCCCATGCCGTGTCCGTCATCCGTCACCGTCATGGACGGGGCGCCGGATGCGCCTGCAGGTCGCCGGGGAGCGGCCCCGGCGCCTGACGGAGGCTGGCATCGTGTGCCGCAATATTCGCCCGGGTTGACGATCCCCGCAATTGCGGCGGGCGGCGCCATCCGGCGGAGCCGCGATCCGGTATTGCCGATGTTCCGCAATCCGACTGACGGCTGACGGACGTCCGCCGCACCCGCCGCCCGCGGGGCGGTGACGCGCAATCGCAACCGTCCCTCCGCCGGCGGCGCCGGTCCCGCAAACGCCCTCCCGCCCGGTCTGCCGGATCGCACCGTTCCGGCGCGATTCGCCGCCCGATTCGCGATTTCGCCGCCGTGCGCCGGCCCGCGCCCCGGCCCGCGCGCGTTGCCGTTCGCGGCGATGTCGGCGTCAGGCGGCCTCGGGCGGTTCCTGGCGGCTCCTGCGGGGGGTCGTTTTCGACTCGCAAAACGACCCTCCCCCCGCGCCCGGTTCTTCGCTTCGATCGCTGCCGCGGACGCGCCCGGAACGGCCCGGGCGGTCCTCGGACCGAGGCAACGGAGAAGGGGGAACGGGATGGCGAAGAAGACCAGGTATCTGAAGACCCGCAAGGCGGCGAAGCATCTCGGGATGTCGGTGCGCACGCTGGAGCGCTACCGGCTGACGGGGGGCGGGCCGGTGTTCCACCGCTTCCGGAGCGGGGTGCGCTACCTGCGCGCGGACCTCGATTCGTGGGCGGCGACGCGGCGGCGAAACTCTACCTCGGACGACGGTCCGGAGGAGCGCCCCGGCCCGGGGAAGGATCCCGCACCGCCGGGGTCCGGGCGATGAGGGGCGCGGGAGATGCCGGCGCCGCGCGCCTTGCCGCCGTCATGGGGCTCGCCGCGGCGGCGGTGCTGGCCGGACCGGATATCGCGCTGGCGAGCACCGACACGACCTTTGGCGATCCGCTCGACACGGTGGAGGGGATCGTCGGCGGCACCGGCGGTCAGCTCGCCGCGGCCTTGGCCGTCGGCGCTGCCCTGGTGGGTTCGGTGCTGCGCTTCAACGCCATGCAGCTGATGGGCGCGGTCGGGGTCGGGATCGCGGCCGGCGCCGGGACCGGCATCGTCACCGGCCTGGTCGGCACGGCGATCGTGTGATGAACGATACCGCCCGGCATGCGATCCCGCGCCGGCTCGACGACCCGGAGCGCTGGCTGTTCTGGACCGTCGACGAGGCGGCGGCGCTGATGGGCCCGGCGCTCCTCGGGCTGGCCGCGAACCAGTTCGTGCCGGGGCTGGTCGCCGGCGTCGGCGGCTGGCTGGTGCTCAGGCGCGTGAAGCGCGGCGGCGGGGCCAACATCGCGCGCTACGCGCTCTACTGGTTTCTGCCGGACTTCGTGCTGCGGCTTGAACGCACGCCGCCGAGCCATCTGCGGCGCTTCGCCGGGTGAGGCGCGGAGCGGGGACGGGGCGATGAACCGCGCTTTCATGGAGACCGGCATCCGGCGCGCCCGCGATATCCGGGTGGCACTGGCCGGGCTGCTGGCGCTGTCGATGACCGCCAACCTGGCGCTGACCGTGGGCTTCGCCGGGCGCGAGACGGCGACCGTGCTGGTGCCGGCGGCGGCGGGGCCTTCCTGGGCGGTGGGCGGCGGCGGCGCCGGCGAGGGCCGCGCCGGCGCGCGCTATCTGGAGGACATGGCGCGCACGGTGGCGGTGACGCTGCTGACGCTGACGCCGGAGAACGCGGCCCATGTCCGCCTTGCGGCGGCGCGCCTGGCGCACCCGTCCGCGCGCGGCGCCATCGGCGCCTGGGTCGAGGCCGAGGCCGCGCGCATGGCCGGGCGCGACCTCGCGAGCGCGTTCTATCCCGACAGTATCGAGGCCGACCCGGCGCGGCTCGGCGTCGAGGTCGCGGGCGAGCTGGTGACCTGGATCGGACGCGAGGAGGCCTCGCGCGAGGACCGGCGCTACCGGCTCGCGTTCCGCATCGACGCCGGGCGCATCGGCCTTGTGCGCTTCGAACAGATGGAGACCGGAAAATGACATTCATCGACCGATTGCGGCCGCTTGCGGTCCTGATTGCGATATCCCTTCTTTACATGGGCGGGCTCGCGGCGTCCGCCCCGGCGGCGGCGATGCAGATCCTGGAGGCGGCCGACCACGCCGAGCTCGCCGCCGAAATCTCCGCGAGGGAGGTCAGCCGGATCGCGCTTGCACGCGACCGGATCGCGCGGGTGGTGCGCTCGCCGGACGGCTTCGCGGTCGAGCACGACGCCGCCTCGGGCGACCTCTATCTCAGGCCCGCGGACGCGGCGAACCCGGTCACGGCCCACGCCCCGGTCACGCTGTTCATCGGCACGGAGCGGGGCTTCACCTACCGGCTGACGCTGACGCCGGCCGAGCGGGGATCGGCGCAGATCCTGATCCGCAACCCCGGGGCCATGCCGGGCGCGGCGCAGGGCGTCGATGGCGCCGGCCCGGCATTGGCGGGCGATCCGCGGATCGCGGCGCTGGTCCGCCTGGTCCGCGCGGTGGCGCGGCGCGAGCCGCTGCCGGGGTATGCCATCCATGCCGGGGCCATCCATGCCGGGGCCATCCATGCCGGGACCATGCCGGGCGGGCTCAGGCTCATCGAGACCTGGCGGGGTCCGCGTTACCGGGCGCTGGTGCTGGAAGCGGGGCGCCTCCGCTCCGCCGGCACGCCGGATGCGGCGGGCCTCGCCGGGACCATCGGAGCGCTTGCGGGCGCCGGGCGCGTCGCGGCGCTGTGGCTGGCGGCGCCGGGCACCGGCCCCTCCGGCGGGCGGCTCGCGGTGGCGGTGACGGAAAGCGCCGCGACTGTTGGCGATCACGCAAAAGCGCGCGTATTCGCTCATTTAGACCGCTTGGCGTGGTGGAGCGTCGATCAGCGTAGCACCGTGCAGTGCTGAGCGCTGTCAGGCTTGTGGTGTGGGTCGTCGTGATCGCGGTGGCGCGAGAGCGGCCTTGCAGGTTTGGCTGAGGGGTCCTGCTGTTATTCAACTGATGAGGCGATCGTCGATCTCGAGCATATTGCCTTCGAGGTCGCGCCTGCGCATGTCGTTCCAGTCGTCGCCGTCGAGGGCGGGTCGCACGCGGACGACCCTGCTGTCCCTTCGGAACAGCCGTTCGGCGGCGTTATCGCCGCCGGGGGTAGCGTCGTAGGCACAGAAGATGCGGCGGGGGCTCCAGTCCTCGATCCAGGCGGGGAGGCTTGGCGTGACGATCCCGGTGGAGACCACGGCACATGCCCTGTGTTCGACCGGCATGAGCTGGAGGGAGAGGGCGGACAGGGCGTCGACGGCGCTCTTTGCGATGAGCACGGATTGCGG
Organism: Alphaproteobacteria bacterium; assembly: GCA_965207055.1. Lineage (GTDB taxonomy): Bacteria > Pseudomonadota > Alphaproteobacteria > UBA828 > UBA828 > WTGU01. Next base: position 424,505 of record CBDBLP010000004.1, read on the forward strand.
CCAGTCGAGCTCCCACGATACCCAGAAGCCGCCGCGCGCGAGCGGGGATGGGGCAGCTTCGCCGACGCCGGCAGCCGCACTGCAGTGGGCGCCGGTGGGGACGATCTCGGCGCCGGTCGCGACCCCTGCGGCGTCTCGACAGACGAACACGGCATTGCCGTGGCGGTCGGCGTGGACCAGCCCGAGGTCGCGGCACAGGGCGAGGAGGACGGGCGAGAGGCCGCGCTCGTCGACGAGGTAGCGTTCCACTGCGGGCCAGTGCCGCTCCTGCGGACGCGGCAGCCGTGGACAGAGGCACTCCGGGGAGCGCCGGGAGCGTCCCGGCAGTTTCGCGAGGAAGGCCAGGGCGTCGGGCACGGTGCATCGTTGGGCATGGACCACCAGGTCGACGGCACCGGCGCCCCCCTCGCCGCGCAGATGGTCGTAGAACATGAAGCGGTTGATGGTGACGACCGATCCGAGACGCCTCCAGCGAGCGTCGTCGTCGGGATCGCGGCGGTAGCCGAGGGCGCGGGCGACGTCTTCGAGGGGACAGCCGCGCAGCCCCTCTGCCTGCAGCCGCCGATCCCATGGGCGTAGCTGGCGCACGATTATGCCGCCTCAGACGCCCCCGGTGTCCTGCGGGCCGCCCTTGCCTGGTCTTCGGCTCGCTTTTGCCTCACGCCGGCGTCGGCGCTCTGCGCTGCGCTGCTTCTGGCGCTCCTCGGCCTCCTTGCGGCGGTAGGAATCGCCGTCGATGGCGATGATCTCGGCGTTGTGGACGAGGCGATCGACCAGGGCCACGACGCAGGTGGCGTTGGGGAAGGCCTCGCCCCACTCGGAGAAGGGGCGGTTGGTGGTGATGATGGTGGAGTTCTGCCGGGTCCGGCTTGAGACGATGTTGAACAGCAGGTCGGCGTGGCGATTGCTGTAGGAGAGGTACCCCACCTCGTCGATCACCAGCAGGTGCTGGCGGGCGTAGAAGCGCAGCTTTCGCTGGAGCATGGTGTCCGAGTCGAGGGCGGCGAGTTCGCCGAGCATGCTGGCTGCGGTGGCGAAGCGCACGGTGTGGCCCTCGAGGACGGCGCGGTGGGCGATATTGGCGGCAATTGTGGACTTGCCGACGCCGTTGGGGCCGACCAGGACGACGTTGGCGGCCTCGTTGAGGAAGCTGAGGCTCATTAGGTCCTCGACGGCCATGCGGTCGCAACTGCGCGGCCAGTCCCAGTTGAAGTCGGCGAGGGGCTTGAACTCACCGAGCCGGGCATCGGCGAGGCGGCGCTTGAGGCTGCGGGCGCGCCTCTCTTCTTCTTCCCAAGCGATCAGCGCGGTCAGCCAGTCGCAGTCTTCGACCTCGTCCCAGTGGGCGATGAGGCCGTGCAGGCCGAGCGCCCGGGCACGGTTCATGAGGTTGTCGCTCATTCTTCGCTGTCCTCCTCCTCGGCCTCGCCCGCCAGGCCGTCGTACTCCGTCAGGTCGTGGTCGCGGACGGCGATGCCGCGGACCTTGGGATCGTCGGGCAACTCGACCGGGATGGGCGGGGGCTTGTTCTGCTGTTCGCGGCGGCGGGTGAGGCTCAGGCGCACGGCGTTGGAATGGGGGACGTCGCGCTCCAGCGCCTCGTCGATGCCGGCCTTGAGCTCGGCGGCGCCGTACTCGTCGAGCAGGCGCAGCAGGGCGCCGACGATGGAGCCGAGATGGCCGCCGCGTTTGGCGGCCTCGTCGAGCAGGCGCTCGCTGTTGGGCGCAGCCTTGACCAGGCGATCCTGCCCGCGAATGCGCCGGGCGTGGCGCTTCTTCTTCGCCAACTCGGCGATGTGCTCGGGGATCTCGATGCAGGCACCCTTGTCGAAGCTGCGCGGATGGGTGGCAATGACGTCCGTGCCGTCGAGGATGCGGACCTCGTCCAGCGTCGCCATGACGACGCGGGTGTGCCGCGCATGGGTGTGGGGGACGCTGTAGTCGTTGAGGTCGAACCTGGCGTAAGGCGTCTTGCCAATGACGACCTCGACCCGTTCATCGGCGGGGAAGCGGTCGCCGGGCAAGGCCATGAGGGAGCTGCGCTCCTTCTCGAAGGCCTCGCGCACGCTGACCGAGCGGTCCTCGGGCCAGGGGCGGTCCGCGGCGATGCCCTCGCACCAGGCCTCGGCCTGGGCGTTGAGGTCGTCGATGTCGCGCCACTCCCGGGCGGCGAAGAAGCTGTCGCGTGCATAGCGTATGGCGCGCTCGACGCGCCCTTTTTCGTTGCCGCGCGCGATCGCGACAGGCCGCGCCAGGAAACGGTAGTGGGCGGCGAAGTCGAGGTAGCGGGGGTTGAAGTGGATCGCGGTCCCGCGGCGCTCCTGCACAACGCTCTTCAGGTTGTCGCACCAGATCTCGCGCGGCACCCCCTGCCAGGTCTCGAAGGCGTCGATATGGCCGCGCAGGAAGTTGTTCATGCCCGCGCCCAGGTAGAAGCGCAGGAAGATGCGGCGCGAGTAGCTGAGCACCATCACGAAGGCCATCAACGGGCGCTCCGCGCGCCCGATCCTGACCTTGCCGAAGTGGGCCCAGTCGACCTGGGCCTGCTCGCCCGGAAGGGTCTTCAGCCGCAGATAGGCCTCGGCTTCAGGCTTCGGCCGCATGGGGGCGATGACGCGGCGGAAGTGGCTCTGGCTCCCCCGGTAGCCGCGCCCGCACACCATCTCGTAGAGCCGGCTGGCCGGCAGCTTCGGATATTTCTTCAGGGTCTGCTGGATGAAGGGGATGAAGGGATCGAGCTTCGAGGGCCGCGGCTTGCGCTGCCGAGGCTCCTCGGCGTCCTTGAGCACGCGCCGGACGGTGCCGTGATGGACGCCGAGCTGACGCGCGATCGTGCCGATCTTCCACTTCTCGGCATGATAAAGCCGCAGGATCTCCGTCCTGGTCTCCCTGTCTATGGTCATCTCACCTCTCTCGTGCCGGGTGCCGCACCGTGCGCAGGCCCGGATGGACGAACACCGCGCAGAACCGGCCGCAGATGCTGCAGCGGAAGACCCCGGGGGGCTCCTCGTCCCCGAAGGGCCGTGTGCCGCGACGCCTCTTCGGCGTCCCTGGCACGACAACACGGCGGTGCTGACGGGTCGAAGGGTGATGCGTCACTTTCCGCCCGCAGGCCTCGCTTTGAGCCGTCCGGCAGCGCTGCCGGTCCCGATAGCGTCTCTGGCGTGCCGCGTGCTTGCGACGCCCCGGCAGACCGTCCTGGTAGCGCCGCCCGGCAAGACGCTGCGACGCTCGGCGCGCGTTCTCGCTGCACTCTCGGGAGCAGTAGTGGTTGCCGTGGTCGCAGCGGGGGCAGAGAACGACTTGCTGGTGGCACTGCGGACAGTGGAACAGGCGGCCAAAGTTCTGCATCGCGGCGGTCGATGAGAACGGGCTCGACCCCCGCTAAATCCCGCACGATACTGTGCATCTGGGCCGTGCCGGGCACGGCACGGGGAGTGCGGCGCCGGCTCTTGCCACCAAGCAAACGAGGCCGGCGCCGCATCGTTCTCAGCGGCCCGACTCTACCCCCGGCGATCTCGATGTCAGGTGTGCGAAGCTGGGCAAACCTGGCGACGGCAAGAGGCCTGTGGACAAGTGGACAGCCGCTCCGCGCCTGACCACTTCCCCACAGGCCAAGCAACAACAGAAGCGGTCAACTCATCGGGAACATAAACCCGTCAACCACGCCGCCACCTAAATCACGCGCCCCTAAAAAAGCGAATAAACGCGGGTTTAGACCGTCATCAACACCGCGACCGGAGAGCCGCGATGAACGCGCAACGGGATCCCCGGGACGGCGCCGATCCCGGGACGGTGCGCCGGCGCCAGCTGCTGCTGTTCTCGGGTGTCGCGGCGCTCGTGCTGGTCGCGGTGGCGGCGTGGCTCGGCATGGGCGGCGGCAAGGCCCCGGCGCCGCGCAGCGGCATCGAGGCCGGGATCGCCGGACCGGACACGGCCGAGAAGGTGTGGACCCGGCGCTCCGAGGCCCGGCTCGGCGGGATCGAGACCAAGCTGCGCGAGATGGAGCACGAAGCCCGCCGGCTCGCCGCCGACAACGACCGGCTGCGCGCGAAGCTGGAGACCGGCGCCGCCGATGCGCGCACCGTCATCGACCGCCAGGCGGCGATGATCGGCGAGCTGGAACGCCGCCTTCAGCCGCCCGGGCAGACGGGCAATGGCCCGGGCAATGCGCCGGGCGGCGCGCCGGGTGGAGACGGGTATTTCCGGGTGCCGGCGACGGCGCCCTCGACCGGCGGCAACGGACGGACGCAGCCCGTCGCGCCCCCGGCTCGAGGGCCGGGACAGGCGGCGCGCATGATCGAGACCTTCGAGCTGACGGACAGCCCGCGGTCCTCGGCGCACGATCCCCGCAGCGGCCCGGAGCTGGTGGCCGATGCGGTGGCGAAGCCGGTCTCGGCCTGGCTGCCGGCGGGCGCGCATGCCGAGGCCGTGGTACTCGCGGGCGTCGACGCCTCGGCCGGCATCTCCTCGCAGGGCGATCCCCGCCCGGTGCTGATGCGCATCACGGGTCCCGCCTGGACGGCGGCCGAGGATGGCATGGCCATGCAGGTCGACATCGACGGCTGCACCGTCACGGGCGCGGCCCATGGCGACCTTTCGTCCGAGAAGGTCTACGTCCGTTTCCGCACCATGACCTGTGCCGGGCCGCGGCCGGGCACGGTGGTCGAGACGCCGGTGGCGGGGTTCGTCGCGGGCTCGGGCAAGACCGGGGTGCGCGGACCGGTGGTGAGCCGCGAGGGCGCGCTGGTCGAGAAGGCCTTCCTCGCCGGCACGATCTCCGGCGTCGGCCAGGGCGTGGCCCAGGCGTTCCAGCCGCAGGCGGTGGCGGCCGGCGGGGGCGCCGCGGTCGCCAACACCGCGCTCGGCGACATCGGCCGCGCCGGTCTCGGCGCCGGGGCGTCGTCGGCCGGGCAGAAGGTGGCCGACTACATGATCCGCCGCGCCGAGCAGTACCAGCCGGTGATCCAGCTCCAGGCCGGCACGAAGGTGACGCTGGTGTTCCTCGAAGGCGCGCGCATCGACGGGCGCGCCGTGCAGCCCCGACAGACGCAAACCGCCCGGGGAGGGAAATGACATGACGCACGAAACGAACCACGCGCGGCATCGCTCGGCAATCCCGGCCGTCGCGCTCGCGGCCCTGCTGCTGGCGGGCTGCTCGTCGGGGCATGTCGGCGAGGACTGGCAGTGCCCGCTGGCCGCGGGCGGCGCCTGCGACAGCGTCGCCGCGGCCGATCCGGCGGTGCCGGACCCGGGCAAGGCCGGAAACGCGGTCCTCGCGGAGCCGCTCTACCGGGTGCGGGATGGCGCCGGGGGAGCCGGCGCGCCGTCCGGAAAGCCGCTCTGCGCGGCGCAATGCGGCGCGGGGCTCGATCCCTTCGGCTGGCTCACGCGGCTGTTCGGAGCGGAGGATGGCGGCGGCGCGCGCCCCGGCGAAGCGCCTGAAACGGTCGCGCGGACGGGTGCCGGGGACTCCCCGAACCCGGGCGTCTCCGGACCGGGCGACGTGCAGCCCGGACCGGGCGCATCGGCATCGTCCCCGGCTCCCGGCCCCTCGAAGCCGGGGGCCGGGGAAATGTCGGCCGGGTCGCAACGGGTCGAAACCGCGTCGACCGGTCACGATGCGGGCGGCGACGATCTCCGCAGCGGCGAAATCGTCGCGCGCATCTGGATCGCGCCCTTCGTCGACGGCCACGGCGTGTACCGCGAGGCGTCCCATGTCCGGGTGGTGCTGGAGCCGGCCGGCTGGAGGCTGAAGTGAGCCCGCCCGCCGCCGGGCCCGGACGCCTGCTGGAGCTGTTCGAGGGGCCGGAGGCGCCCGGCCCGTGGACGCCGCCGGCGATGCCGGCGGCGCTGCACGCGCTGCTGCCCTGGCGCGCCTTCGACGAGGCGAGCGAACTCCATGTCAACGCCGCCAGCACCGGCTTCGTGCTGGAGCTGCCGCCCTTCGCCGGCATCGACGCCGAGACCCTGGGCGCGCTCTCGGGCACCCTGGCCGATGCCGCGCCCGAGCGCTGCACGGTCCAGATCGTGCACTGGGCGAGCCCGCGCTTCGGCGCGGCAAGCCGGGCCTGGGCGGAGCCGCGCGGCGACGCCGGGGGCGCGCTCGCCAGGATGGGTTCGCGCCGCCGTGACCTGCTCGCCCCGGGCGGCTGGCGGCGGCTGCATGAAGGAGGGCCGCCCTTCACCCTCTCGGACTACCGGGTGTTCGTCACCGCCTGTCTGGCGGGCGGTCCCGGCCCGGCCGCGGAGACCGCGCTCGGCGCCTTCCGCCGCGCACTCGAAGGTACGCTGGCCTCCGCAGGCGCGCAGACCCGCCGGCTGGACCCGGACGGGCTGCTCTCGCTCGCGGCCGAGTTGGTCGTGCCCGATGTGCATGGCGAGCGCGACGGCGGGACCGAGCGCCCGGCGCGGCGCTGGTCGCCGCGCGACCCGCTGCACGAGCAGTGCATCGCCCCGGGGCGCGCGCTCACCGTGACGCCGACCGGCCTCACCTTCCATCATCCGGACGGAGAAGACATTGCCGTGCGGGTGCTGTCGGCCGTCGCCTTCCCCGAGGTCTGGCCGGGCTGGCGCGGCAACGCGCTGATCGGCGACTTCCACCGCGATTTCCTCCAGCCCGGCTGCCCGGTGCTGACCTGCCTCACCGTGATGACCGGCGACGAGGCGGCGGGCGAGAAGGCGTTCCTGAAGTCCGCGCGGGCCACCCAGCAGGCCGGCACCGGCCTCGCGCGCTACCTGCCCGGCCTGCCCGAGAAGGCGCGCGATTGGCAGACCGTCACCGAGCGGCTCAAGGACGGCGAGCGGCTGGTCCGGGCCTGCTACATGGCGGCGGTCTACGCGCCGCTGGACGCGCTCGACGAGGCCGAGCAGGCGGTGCGCGCGATCTATCACGGCCAGGGCTGGCGGGTGAATGCCGAGCGCTACATGCAGCTGCCCTCCTGGCTCGCCTGCCTGCCGATGGTCTCGGCCAGCGGGCTCGACGCCGATTTCGAGCGCATGGGCAGGATGAAGACCCTGCTCACCTCCTCGGCGGTCAACCTGGCGCCGCTCCACGGCGAGTGGCGGGGCCAGCCGATGAACCCGGATAACCCGCCCGCCCTGTTCCTGATCGGGCGGCGCGGGCAGCCGGCCTGCTGGTCGCCCTTCGCCAACGAGGCGGGCAACTACAACGTCGCGGTCACCGGCAAATCCGGCTCCGGCAAGTCGGTGCTGATGCAGGAGCTGGTGACCGGCCTGATCGGCGCCGGCGGCGAGGCCGTGGTGATCGACGACGGGCGGTCGTTCCAGCACACGGCGGAGGCATTGGGCGGCGCCTTCATCGCCTTCGGCAAGGACCCGGCCTGCCTCAACCCCTTCGCGATGATCGACGCCGGGACGGCGGAGCATGACGGCGATTACCGCGAGGAGTGCTTCGCCATGCTGGCGGGCGTCATCGGCCGCATGGCCCGGCGCCGGGGCGGTATCGACGACATCGAGGCGGCGCTGATCGCCGAAGCCATTGCCGCGGCCTGGGACGAGGCCGGCAACGAAGCCGATCTCGGCACGGTGCGCCAGAAGCTCGACGCCCGCGACGACCGCCGGGCGAAGGACATGGCAACCGCGCTCGGCCCCTGGTGCCCGGGTGGCGCGATGGGGCGGCTGTTCGCGGGCTCGAACGTCCCCGACCTGGAGAACGCGCTCACCGTGTTCGAGCTCGCCGAGCTCAAGGGGCGGGGCGATGTCCAGGCGGTGGTGCTGATGCTGGTGGTCTTCCTCGCGACCCAGCGCATGTATCACGGCCCCCGCACAAGGGCGAAGGCGATCGTCATCGACGAGGCCTGGGACCTGCTGTCGGGCGAGGACAGCAAGTCTTTCCTCGAAGGCGCCGCGCGGCGCGCCCGCAAATACCGCGGTGCGCTGGTGACCGGCACGCAGAGCGTCAACGACTACTACGCGAACCCGGCGGCAAGGGCGGCGTGGGAGAACTCCGACTGGGTGATCTTCCTGGCCCAGAAGGACGAGTCGGTCGAGCTCCTGAAATCCGAGAAGCGCATCCACTGCGATCCGGGCATGGAGCGCGCGCTGAAGAGCCTGACCACGGCGGACGGGCGCTATGCCGAGCTGGTGCTGCACGGCCCGGACGGCTGGCGGGTGGCGCGGCTGGTGCTGGATGCCTGGTCGGTCGCGCTGTTCTCCTCGCGCGGCCCCGCCTTCGCCGCCGTCGAAAACCTCAAGGCGCAGGGCCTCACCACCGTCGAGGCCATCGACCGGCTCGCCGGGGACGCCTCTGCCGCTACCGCGCATTCCGAAACGACCGAAACAACGGGAGAGACCGCATGACCGCGAACACCGCCGCCGCGCGCCCGCGCGCCAATGCCGGAAACGCCGGCAGGGAGCGCCCGCTCACCTGGCCGGACGATCCGGAGACCGTGACGGCCGCCGGCATCGACTTCGAGGCGCTGGCGCATGTGCTGGCCAACATCTGCCGCCGGGGCGGCTGCTGCCGGCACTACCACTCGGTGGCGGCGCACGCGGTCATCGTCAGCGAGGAGATCGAGGCGCTGGACGGGCTTTCCGTGGAAGACCGGCGGGTGTTGGCGCTGCATGCGCTCCTGGCGGGCGCGGCCTCGGCCTGGTTCCGCGGAACCGTCCGGCCGGAGCTCCGGGCGGGCTCGGCGCGGGCGGCCGAACGCACCGCGAAGCTCGCCACGAGGATCGAGGCCGCGCTGCGCGAGGCGGCGGGGCTCGATGCGGTGCTGGATGAGGAGCATGGCGAACTGCTGCGTTTCGTCGAGCGCATGGCCGAGGCGGCCGAGCGCCGCGACCTCCTCGACAGCGCGCCAGCGGGCGCGGGGCTCGCCTTCCCGCCGCTGAAGCGGCGCATCCGCAGCGTCGCGCCCGACCGGGCGGCGCAGGCCTGGCTCGCCCGCTTCCGCGACCTCGCCGGAGAGCGGATTGCACCCGGAACGGTTGGCGATGCCGATGAAGCTCCCGAAGGGAAGCCGGCGAAGGGCGCCGCGGATGCCGCGCGGGGCTGACCTGGGCCGGAGCGAATCCGCATGGCCGGTGATGGTGTCCGCCGTGCTGCTCTCGGGCGCCGTGGCGGCGGCGGTCGCCGCGGCGGCGCTGCGCTATGGGGTGGAACCGCCGCCGCGCATCGCCGGCGTCCGCCTCGCGGAGATCACCGCCGTCTACACGACGCGCGCTGCATCCCGGGGCGAGACGGCGGAGGGCGTCCGCGCCTGGGGCGCGGCCCTCGAAGCGGCGCTGGACGGGGTTGCGCACGATCACGGCGTCGTGCTGCTGCCGGCCCGGGCGGTCGCCGCCGGAGCGCCGGACATGACGCGGCAGGTCGAGGACATGCTGGCGGCCATCCTGGCGGGTCGCGGGTCCGGGACGTCCGCGCTCGCCGGCGGAGAGAGACCGTGACCGCATCGCGCCCGATATTCGCCCGGCGGGACGCCCATGCGCGCCGCCGCGGGAGCGCCCTGGCGGTCATCGCCGCACTGGCGGCGCTGTGGCTCGGCCTCGCCTCGCGGGTGCACGTCAACGCGAGCTGGTCCGACGGCGCCTGGGGCTATGCCGCCTTCCCGCTGTTCGGCGAGGATCCGAAGCTCGGCGACCGGGTGCTGTTCGAGCCACCCGAAGCGCTGGAATCCCGGGTCCCGTATCTCAAGACGGTACGCGGCCTGCCCGGCATGACCGTCGCCGTGGGGGATGACGGAACGGTCTTTCTGGATGGCGTTGCGGTCGGCCGCGCCAAGACGCATGCCCTCGACGGGCGGCCGCTCGAAGCCATCGCGCCGGGGATGATCCCGCCCGGCCGTTACTACCTGTACGCCGATCATCCCGACAGTCACGACAGCCGCTATGCCGAAATCGGCCTGGTGCCGCGCGCCCGCATTGTCGGCCGCGCCGTGGCGCTCCCCGACCTGCCCTGGCTCGGGCTGGAGGGGCCGCTGGTCGGGCCGGAAGATGTCGGCGATGACAAGATCGCGGGGAAGCTGCGATGACGCGCGCCGCCGCCACGATGCTTGCCGCCGCTCTCGCCGCCCTGTCGGCAGCGGGGATGACACAGATGGCGTCGGCGAAGGGTCTGGGCGTGCGCGGCGCGACCTGGCCGGTGGCCGAGCCCGACCTGCTGGTCGAGATCGAGGCACGGCTCCTGGAATTACAGCGCACCGGCGAGCTGGCGCGGCTGGAGGACGAGGCCCGCAGCCGCGCCCGGCGGCAACTGGAGGAGCCGGACCCGGTGCCGGGCATCGCGCCGGCAACCGAGCAACGCAGCCGGCTGTTCGATCCCGCCATCACGGTGGCACAGGATATCCGTACCGCCGACGGCACTCTCATCGCCGCCGCCGGGACGAGGGTCAACCCGCTGGAGCGCCTGGCGCTGACACGCGACCTGATCTTCGTGGACGGCAGGCGTGAGGCCGAAATCGCCTGGGCGCTCGCCAGGGAAAGGAAAGGCGGGCGGCCCGCGAAGATCGTGCTGCTTGCCGGGCAGCCGCTCGACCTGATGCGCCGCCACCGCCGGCCCTTCTTCTTCGACACCGGCGGGAGGCTCGCCGAACGATTCGGCATCGCCGCGACGCCCACGCTGGTCGAACCGGACGGAAGCCTGCTGCGCATTACCGAAATCCCGGTCGAAGAGCGGGACGGGCCGCGGTTGGGGCATTGCGAAGCCGATGCACGACCTGACGATCCATCCGAACCGACAGACAGGAGATATCCGCCATGCTGACCGTCAACCGCGCGACCCTGCTCGGCCATGCCGGGCGCGACCCCGAGATCCGCACCCTGCCCAACGGCGGCAAGGCCGCGGCCTTCCCGCTCGCCACCGCCGAAAAGTGGACCGACCGGGAAGGCAAGCCCTCCGAGGCCACGGACTGGCATCGCATCGTGGTCTACGGCGCGGCCGTGGAGATCGTCGGGACCATGCTGCGCAAGGGCGATCCGGTCATGGTCGAGGGCCGCATCGCGACCCGGCGATACCGCGACCGGGAGGACAACGAACGCACCGTCACCGAGATCGTCGTCGCCGGGCCGCAGGGCATGGTCAACGTCCTCGCCGGGCGGCGCGGGACAGAGTCCGGCCCGGAGTCCGGGGCGGGCGACGACACATGATCCACTGCCGCTTCCTCGCCGTCTGCTCGGTCGCGCTGGCATCCGTCCTGTGGTCCGGCCCGGCCTTGGCGCAGTCCTGCACCGGGCGGTTCGTCAACCCGATCTCGGACGTCTGCTGGGAGTGCCTGTTCCCGATCTCCATCGGGCCGCTCACCATCGGCAGCGCCGGCGGCGTGGCCGACACCCCCAACCCCTCCTCGCCGATCTGCTTCTGCGGCTCCCCCATCCCCCGCATCGGCCTGTCGCTCGGGGTCTGGGAGCCGGCGCGGCTGGTCGATGTCACCAGGACCCCCTGGTGCTTCCCCAATCTCGGCGGCCTCACCATCGATCCCGGCCTGCCCGCCGCACGGGGCCGCACCGGCTCCTCCGGCGGCGACGGCGCCAAGGGCTCGGTCTGGCATGCGCACTATTACATGTATCCGCTCTTGTCCTGGATCGGCGTGCTGCTCGACCTCGGCTGCCTCGAAGGAGGGTCGCTCGACATCGCCTGGGTCTCGGAGCTCGACCCCGCCTGGCTCGACGACGAGCTGTCGTTCCTGCTCAACCCGGAAGCGGCGCTGTTCGCCAACCTGCCGGCGCAGGCGGCCTGCGCTGCCGACTGCGCCGCGGCCTCGGTCGGGCTGCCGCTCGATCCGCTTTTCTGGTGCGCGGGCTGCCAGGGCGGGATGTATCCGCTGACCGGCAACGTCGCGGCCCATGTGGGCGGCGTGCAGGCCTCGCTGCTGGCGGCCCAGCGGCTGGTCTATCGCCTCCACCGTGCCGGTCTCGCCTGGGGCACGTCGGGCTCGGCCGCGCTCTGCGGGCGCTACCCGATGCCGGTGATGAAGAAGTCGCAATACCGCTGGCAGATGACCGAGCCGGTGCCGGCGACGACGCCCGCGACGGGTTGCAACCCGAGCGGGCGGTCCTCGGTGCTCTGGGAATCGCTTCGCGAGCTGCCGGTCTCCGGCGAGAGCTTCGGCTACCTGATGTGGAGAAAAAGGTCATGTTGTTTGCTCTGAACCGGCTCGGGATCGCCGTCTTCCTGCTGCTTGCCGTCTGTCCGGCCCGGGCCGGCGAAATGCCCGCCGCAGGCCCGGAGGCCGACGCATCGCGCCTGGTCGAGGAAGTTTTGCGCAAGGCGGGCGACGGCGATCTCGGCGCCTGGGCGCGCTCCATCATGGACCGCGCCCTGAAACGCGCCGGTGAGACCGCACGGCAGACGATCCCCGGATCGGAGTCCGGGGCAGGCCCCGAAGCGTCCGGACCCTCCGCTGCCCCTCTCCCGGCCGAACGCCATGCGGACGCTCTTGCAGGCCCGCGGCCCTCCTCGGCGGAAGTGCTCGTCTTCACGAGCCTCTCCGTCCCCGCCGCGAGCTGGCGGCAATGGGCGCATGACGCGGTCCGCACGGGCGCGCCGCTGGTCCTGCGCGGCGTCGGCGCGGGCGGATTGACCGAGACCGCCAAACGGATCGGCGCCCGTCTCGGCAGCCATGCGGCCGGGGTTGCCATCGATCCGCGCCTGTTCCGCCTGTTCGGCATCGAACGGGTGCCCGCTGTCGTCGTCGTGCCGGGCGGCGTGCCGCCCTGCGAGAGCCGCGGCTGCTCGGGCGATCCCGCCCCGCCGCACGATCTGATCGCCGGCAATATCGGCCTCGCCGCCGCATTGGAGGCGATTGCCGCGGAAGGCGATGTCGGACGTGAGGTCTCCGAGGCGTATCTCGGACAGCTGAGAAAGGGAAACCGGCCATGACCGGAAGGCCGACATTCCGGAGAGAGCGCACTCCCCTGGTGACGCGCGCGATGGGCTGGGCGCTCATGGCCGCGGTCCTGGGGTTCCTTCTGTGGATCGTGCTGGGCGGAGCTGCCCATGCGGCCGATCCGAAGGTGGAAGCCCGCGCCATCGGCAATGCGGGCACGGCCGCCGCGCGCGCGGTCGCACGGGACGCCTCGAAGGCCGCGACCGTGCCGGGCTATGCCGGCACGACTGTCCCGGAGCGGAACATCGGCGCGAACGTGCTGGAGGACGAAGGCCGGGCCCGGCTCGCCGATCCCGACGATCCCGGCGGTGCGGCCGGGCGCAGCGTGATCGAGGGCGTGACGGCCCGCCCGGACGTGCCGGTGACGGTGAGCGATCCCGGCGTCGCGCGCGGCAAGGCCGTCGCCGCCGATCCGCAGAGCCCCGCCCATGGCGCCGACAATCTCGCCTCGGGCAGCGTCACGGATTGCGGCGCGAACCTTCCGGATGCGAACCGCGGCGGAGCCTGCGGCTCGGTGCGCTGGTGCGTCGGCGCCGGCTGCGAGACGGTGGCGCCGGAGGCCAATACCGGCTTCGTCGAGGCGACGACCCGGCTCAACATGGCGCTGGAGCTGGGCGGCGAGGAGTTCGACCGCGAGAACCTGCGCTTCTTCGCCGGCAAGCGGCGGCGCTGCCACATCCATTTCGGGGGGCTGGCGAACTGCTGCAAAAACTCGGGCCTCCTGGTCGGGCTCGCCAACTGCTCGGCGAACGAGCGCGAACTCGCGAAGGAGCGCAATGCCGGCAACACCCACTATCTCGGCCGATACTGCTCGAAGCGCGTCTTCGGCGTCTGCATCCGCCGGTCGCGGGCCTGGTGCGTGTTCGGCTCGAAGCTCGGGCGCATCCTCCAGCAACAGGCGCGGCCGCAGCTCGGCATCGGCTGGGGCAGCTGCCGGGGGTTCTCGGTGGCCGAGGTCGAGCGCATCGATTTTGCCACGCTCGACCTCTCCGAGTTCACGCAGGACCTGATGGACGGATCGCGGGAGCCGGCCGTGACCCTGCCCGAGGCCGGCGACGCGCAGTCGGTCATGCGCGAGCGGGTGCGCGACTTCTACGGGCGGCAACCGTGATGGCGCGCACCTCGACCCCTGCCGTCCGGCGTGTCCTGGGACGCATCCTTGCGGCGGTCGGCGTCTGGGCGACGCTGGGCGCATCGGCGGCGGGCGGGGACACTCGTGCCGGAGAATGGCGGTCCTGGTGCGAGGATCGTGGATCGGCTTCGTCGCTCGGCTGGCATTTCTACTGCGACCGGCGGGAGGAAGGGCAGGAAGCCGAACCGCAGCCGGTGCAGCCGGATCCGCCTGCCGTGACCGATGGGCAATCGGCCACGGACCGCATTCTGGCGCTACGCCGGGCGCTCGAGGAGGCCCGCGCCGAAGCGGTCCTCGACCCGACGCCGGAGAAGGTGGCGGCTTATCTCCGCCTCCAGCAGGAGACGCTCCAAAGGGCCGCCGTCTTCTCCGACGCCTTCCGGCGCACGGTCTGGGCGACGCCGGAACTGGATTACACGCTGAAGCGCCCGGTCGGCGCGCTCGCCAAGCAGGTCTGGTCGGACGAGCGAAGACAGGCCCGCGACACCGCGCTGGCCCGTCTGAAGGATCGCTACGGCCTGATCTATCTGGGTCATGCCGGCTGTGCCGGCTGCAAGGTGTTCGGCCCTCTGCTGCGCGCCTTCGCCACCCGCCACGGCCTCGACGTGCTGGCCGTCTCGCTCACCGGCGAGGCGCTGGAGGGCTGGCCCGAGGCGGTCGCCGACAACGGGCGAGCCGCCCGGCTCGGCCTCGGCAACGCCCCCGTGCCGGCCCTGGCGCTGTTCGACACGAAGACGCGGCGAGTCCTGCCGGTCGGCTTCGGCGTGCTGGCCGAGGACGAGATGGCCGAGCGCATCTTCGCGCTCACTGCCCTGGAGCCCGGACATGATTATTGAACGCAGGAAGATCGCGGCCGTTCTCGCCATGGGCATGCTGCTGACGGCGACCGTCCCTGCAAAGGCGGACGTCCTCTCCGAGATGAACCGCTTCTGGCAGGGGGCGGCGGTGAACGCGACCGGCCCGACCGCGTTCAACGGCCAGGCCTCCGGGCACTGGACGCTCGGCAATCTCTATCTCCGCGCACCCGTGCGCTCCGAGCAGGTCGCGACGGTGAGCCTGCCGTCGTTCCGCGCCGGCTGCGGCGGCATCGACGCGTTTGCCGGCGCGTTCTCGTTCATAAACTCCGACCAGCTGATCGCCTTCGGGCGCGCGGTGGCCCAGAACGCCGCCGGCTTCGCCTTCGAGCTGGCGCTGGAGACCATCTCGCCGGTGATCGCCGAGACCATGGCGAAGCTCCGCGCGCTGGCGCAGTGGGTGAACTCCCAGAACCTCAACTCCTGCGAGACCGCCCAGGCGCTGGTGGGCGCGCTCTGGTCGAAGAACGACCGGGCGAGCGCGTCGATCTGCGCCGCCATCGGCACCAGCCAGGGCATCTTCTCCGACTACGCCGCCGCGAAGCACGGCTGCGGCGCCGACGGGAAGCGGAACTCCACCCTGGCGTCGGCCTCCGGGGCGATGGCCGACCAGGTGCCGGTCAACGTGAACTATGCCTGGAAGGCGATAAGGGCGTCGTCGTTCCTCTCGGGCGATGCGCAGCTCGCCGAGTTCGCCATGGCGGTGACCGGCACGCTGATCGTCACCGCGCCTACTTCGGACGGCGATACGTCGGGACCGAGGGTGCGCATCCTGGAGCCGCTGGCGCTCGACCGCCGGGTGACGGAAGTGCTGATGGAGGGCGGCGGCAGCCTCCCGGTCTATCGCTGCGACACCAGCACCCTCTGCCTCAACCCCACGCTGGGCACGGTATCGATCCCCGCCGACCGGGGCTTCCGGGCGCGGGTGGCGGAGCTCCTGCGCGACCTGGTCGATGCGGTCCGCAACGACACCGCCCCGCCGGCCGCCGCGCTCGGGCTGGTCAATCTCACCACGCTGCCGGTCTACCGGGTTGCCAATGCGGCCGCCGCATACAGGGGCGCGGTGGTCGACCAGGAAATGGACGCGCTGGCCGAGGCCGTGGCGCTCGACGTCATGCAGGTCTGGCTCTCGGACCTCCACCGCACGGTCGAGGAGCGCGCCGGCACCCTCGACGTCGCCGACGGCGAGCAGCTCCAGCGCTGGCGCGAGGGTCTCAGGTCCAACCGCACCGCGCTGGCGCGGCACCGCAACGAGGGTCTCGCCCGCTTCAACACCGCGCTCGCCGTGGTCGAGAAGCTGCGCCTGATCGAGACCGAGCTCGCGGGCGCGCTCTCCGCCGATCTCCGCGCCGCATTGGCGTTCGCAAGGGGCGGCGCCGGGGCCGGGTCGCGCTGACCCGTGAACGGGTGACACCTTAACTATGTACGAGCTCTTCACCCTCGGCGGCGGCGCCTACCTGGTCGACCTGCTGAACGCGGTGGCGGCGATCACCGGCGGCGGGGCCTTCGTCAGTCTCGCGCAGCTCGCCGGCATGGCCGGTCTCGCCTGGGTGCTGTTCCGCACCGCCTTCGGCGGCTCGTGGAAGGACAACGCGAAGTGGATGCTACTGTTCGCCGCCGTCTGGGGCGCGATGATCGTGCCGAAGGCGACGGTCCGGGTGGTCGACCGGCTCGATCCGGCGCTCGCGCCCGCCGTGGTGGCCAACGTTCCCATCGGGCTGGCGCTGTTCGCATCCCTGACCAGCCAGGTCGGCGACGGTCTCACGCGCCTAACCGAACAGGCCTTCGCGCTGCCGAACGATCTCGCCTACCGCCGCCACGGGCTGATCTTCGGGGCAAGGCTCGCCGGCAAGGCGACCCGGCTGGAAGTGACCGACGCGGTGTTCGCGAGGAACATCCGCAACTATGCTAGGCAATGCGTGTTCCCGGCCCTGCTGCTGGGCCATGTCTCGGCGGACGATCTCAGGGAGAGCACCGACATCTGGCGGCTGGTGACGGCGACCGGCACGCCGTCGGCCGGGGCCTCGCCCGCGCGCATGATGGAGTTCGCCACAAGGCAGGCGGCCTCCGGCACTGGCGCGACGACCGTAGACCGGCAGATCGTCACCTGCCGCGACGCGGCGGGCAGGCTGAATGCGCAGTGGAACGCCGAGATCGCGCGCGCCGGCACGATCTTCGGGCGGCGCATCTTCCCCGATGCAAGGACCGATGCGCTGGCCCGGGCCGAGCTGCTGGCGTCGCTCCCGGCCGCGCACGACTTCCTCATAGGGGCCTCCAGAAGCGCCGGGGAGATCATGCGCCAGCAGATGGTGCTGAACGCGGTCCACGACGCCGGCGAGCAATGGGCGGCGGAAGCCGGCAACGCCGCCGCCTTGCAGGCCTACACGGAAGCAAGGGCGGAAGCGCAGACCGTCTCGGCCTACCGCGCCATCGGACGGCAGGCCGAGACCTGGGTGCCCTTGCTGCGGATCGTCTTCGAGTGCCTCTATGTCGGGGCGTTCCCGATGGCGGTGCTGCTGATGCTGACGCCGGCGGGGGCGACGATATTCCGTTCGTATGTGACGGGGCTGGTCTGGCTCCAGTCCTGGGGCCCGCTCTACGCGGTGCTGCACCGGATCAGCATGGGGGAGGCGGCGGAAAGGATGTCCGCCGCCGCCGCGATGCCGAACGGCGAGATCGGCATCTCTTTGGTCGCCCAGGCCGGAATCCGGGCGGTCGCCTCGGATGTGGCGGTGATGTCGGGCTACCTCTCCATGTCGGTGCCGTTCCTCGCGGCGGCGCTGGCCTACGGCCTCTCCAAGGCGACGGTGCTCGCGACCTCCGTGCTCGCCGTGGGCCAGGACGCGGCCAGCTCGGCGGCGCATGAGGGCACCACGGGCAATCTCTCGCTCTCCAACACCGGCTACGACACGCACCGCTTCGCCACCCTGGAAGGCCGCCAGATCCGCACCTCGGCCCATGTCGACAGCGACCGCCACACCGGCTATGCGCCTGCGGGCGCGGGCGTCACGGTGACCGGGGACGGCACGGTGGTGGCCGATGCGGGACAGGCCACCAGCCGCATCCCGGCGGCGGGCGTGCGGCTCTCGGAGGCGGTCGCGACCAGGTTCGAGCAGCGGGCCGACCATTCGCGGTCGCTCTCGCGGCACTGGTCGGCCGAGACCGGCATGGCGCGCAACGCCGCCGTCACCGACGCCACCGCGCTGATGGAGCGCTACAGCCACGACGTGAGCACGGGCGAGGCGTTTGCGCGCGGGGTCACGGAGAGCGAGAGCGCGCAGGCGCAGGCGCTGGAATCGCATTACGAGAAGATGGCGGAGACGGCGGGCATCACGAAGGACCAGGCGGCGGTGCTGACCGGCCAGGCGAAGGTCGGCGGCAGCTGGGACTTCATCGTCACGGTCGGGGCGGAAGGCTCGGTCAGGTGGCGCGGCCAGACCATCGAATCCGACGCCTGGAACCGGGTGAAGGAATACGACCGCCAGCACGGCGTCACCGAGACCTGGTCGCAGGTTGCCGAGGCATCGAGACGGTACTCCACGAACACGGGCGACAGCGAGCTCGCGAGCCTCGACGAGAGCCTGTCGGCCAACCTGACGCGCATGCGCAGCTACCAGGAGCGGGCCTCGCTGGCGCGCCAGGAGGCGGAGAGCTGGTCGGAGCAGGCGTCGCAGGCGGGCTCGAACGTCCAGGCGGTCGAGCGCGACCTGAGCCAGCCCTTCTTCGCCTGGCTCTCTGAGAGGGAAGGCGCCGACGGGCGCGCGATCGGCTCGGCCGGCGCGCTGCGCATCGTCCAGCCGCGGACCGCGGAGGACGCCGAGCAGCTCCGGGAATACGCCGACGCCTTCGTTGCGGAAAAATTCCCCGCGCCCGCCGGCCCCGATCCGGCGGCGGTCGGCGGAGAGGCCGAATACGGCGCCGCCACAGGCGAATTGCGCGACGCCTATGGCCGCGAGACCGCGGCGGCATACGGCGGCTGGTCCGAAGGGGTGCGCGAGCGCGCCGGCGCGGCGGGCGCGCCCCGGCCGGGCGAGACGGATCTGCGGGCGATGGAGGAACGGGTCGAGACGAAGACCGACCTCGTGATGAAGGGCACGGCGCGCGAGGCGCGGCAGACGGTGACGCGGGACGAAGGGGTGTCCGTCGGGGCCGGCGTTGCGGTGCAGGCCGGCAAGCCGTTCGAGCGGCATGTGACGGAGAGCCTGCCCGTGGCCGGCGACTGGCTCGCGGGGAAGCTCTTCGGCAGCGCGAGGAACGCCGTGCCCGACGCAGCGCCCGGCGGCGCCGGAAACGCGAAGCCCCGGCAGGACGAGAAGGGCTGGGAGGACTCCTCGCCGTGACGGCGCGGTCCGTGATCCCGGCCTCAGTCCCCGCGCATGTACGCGTACTCTCCGGATCGCGCCGACCAGTCGAGCGTGTCGCTGTCGCCCGGAAGCGCGCGGCGGCGGAAGGCGGACCAGTCGCCGTCGCGGAACCCGCGCCTGAGCGCCAGCGCCAGCGAGGACGGCACGGTCCAGAGGACGGCGGCCAGCCAGGCCGCGCCGGCGGTGTCCATGTCGAGGCCGAGCGCCGGTGCAACGGGGGTGTAGAGCGCCGCAAGGGCGATGCCGCCGAGTACGATGGCGCGTTCGGTCCCTGTGGGCGGGCGCGATCCCGGGGCGGTGTCCGGCTCCCGGTCCGGTTCGGTCGATCTGCGGGTCATGGTCACGGTCTCCCATTTTACGGGGCGGGCGGGGGCGCGGCCCGCACGGCGCGGGACGGCGCGCCTTCCTCCGCCCCGGCCATCTTCTCCCCGCCCCGGGCCGGCCTCCGGCTCCGGGCGGCGATTCACCCACGCTGAGCAAGGGAGCCCGACATGCGCGGCATCGGCGGCAGCACGCTCAGGGGCGGCCAGACCGTCTTCCACGCCATCCGCATGTGGGGCCAGCTGTTCCAGGCCGCCCTGCTGTTCGCCGCCTTCATGACGGTGGCGGCGCCGGCCTGGAACCTGTGGGACCGGACATCGGGGGCCGAATGGTACGCCGCGGGCATGGTGACGCTCGCCGAGGCGAAGCTCGCGCTGGGCTACCAGCCCGACTCCGGCCAGGAGATACGCTTCCCCGACGGCACGGTGCGCGCGCTCGCGATCCGCGACATCGCTGTCTCCGTCCCGGCGCTTCAGGCGCGCGAGCGCTTGCACGCGGAGGTGTTCGCCAGCGCCTGGCTCGGTTTCCAGACGGGCGGCGGGCTGATCGCGCTCTTCCTGGTGGCGTTCTGGTACCGCGGCGCGCAGCTCGGCCGCCGGCGGCGCCTTCGGGGCGCCGAGCTGGTGAGCGCGGCCGAGCTGCGCCGCCGGTTGCGCCCGCCGCACCTGCGCCTGCTCGACCGCGCACCCGGTGCGGCGCGGCTGCGGCCCTGGCGCATCGCCGGCATCCCGTATCCCGAGCGCACCGAGACCCAGCACACGATCGTCTCCGGCACCACGGGCTCGGGCAAGACGGTGCTGATCTCCGACCTGGTGGCCCAGATCCGCGCGCGCGGTGAGCGCTGTGTGATCTACGACAAGATGGGCTCCTACACCGCGGCCTTCTTCGATCCCGCCCGCGACGTGCTGATGAACCCGCTGGATGCCCGGGCGCCGCGCTGGTCGCCCTTCCTCGAAGCCCGCAACCCCCGCGACTTCGACATGATGGCCGCGGCGCTGATCCCGCAGCAGAAGGACACCGTCGATCCCTTCTGGGTGACGGCGGCAAGGCAGCTCTTCGCCAACGGCGCGGGCGTGCTGCGCGAGAAGGGCGTCACGCAAAACCGGGTGCTGGTCGAGCACTTGCTCAAGACCGACCTCACGGCATTGGCCCAGGCGATGGAGGGCACGGTCGCGCAGTCGATCGTCGATCCCGAGAACCCGAAGACCGCGCTCTCGGTGCGCGCCATGCTGACCGCCAACCTCGCCGCCTTCGAGTTCCTGCCCGACGAGGGCAGGCCGTTCTCGATCCGGGAGTGGATCTCCCGGGAGCAACAGGACGGGTTCCTGTTCCTGACCTCGCGCGGCGACCAGCATGCCAGTCTCCGGGGGCTGATCTCGACCTGGCTGGAGATCGCGGTCAACGCCATGCTGTCGCTGGCGCAGAGCGACGGAAGGCGCATCTGGGTCATCCTCGACGAGCTGCCCACCTTGCACCAGGTGCCGTCGCTGCAGCCCGGCCTCGCGGAATCCCGCCAGTTCGGCGGCTGCTTCGTGCTCGGCGTCCAGGTGGCGTCCGCCCTGCGCGACCTCTACGGCAGGAACGGCGCGGAGACCATCTCCGGGCTCTGCGGCACAAGGGTCGTGCTGGCGGCGCCCGACCGGGACACCGCGCAGTGGTCGGCCGACAGCCTGGGCCGCAGCGAGGTCGAGGAGATCGCCGAGGGCTACTCCTACGGCGCCAACACCATCCGCGACGGCGTCTCGCTCACGCCGCGGCGCGAGCTTCGGGCACTCGCCCTGCCCTCGGAGATCATGCGCCTTGAGAACCTGGAGGGCTATCTCAAGTTCCCAGGCCCCTGGCCCGTCGCCTCGATCCGGCTCCGGTACGTGAAACGCCCCGCCGCGGGCGAGCGCTTCGTGCCGCGCGAGGAGGGCGCGGAGCTGCCCGCACGGCC
The DNA here is from genome assembly GCA_965207055.1 of Alphaproteobacteria bacterium. Taxonomy (GTDB): domain Bacteria; phylum Pseudomonadota; class Alphaproteobacteria; order UBA828; family UBA828; genus WTGU01. Next base: position 445,960 of record CBDBLP010000004.1, read on the forward strand.
GGAAGAGGCGGCCGACGACCGGGAAGCGCCCGTCGATGTGCTTCCGGAAGAGACGGACATCGCCCCGTCCCGCCGCGATGGCGTTGCGGATGCGGCTGCCGGCGACGGGACCGGCCCCCGCAAGGCCGGCAGCGAGCCGGACGCGCCGGCGACGGCGGGCGGGGACCGGCGCGACGGGGCGCCCGATGCCGGCCCCGGACCGGCGGCGAAGCCGTCTGCCGGCAGGGAGGAACCCGCCGCGCGCGCCGACTGGGTCTGACATGCTGTCGATCGGCGCGCTCGCCTCGGCGTCGCAGGGCGCCAGCTATTACGAACGCGACGGCTACTATTCGAAGGACGATCCGGAGCACCGCGCCGCCAGCGCCTGGGCGGGCAAGGGGGCCGAAGCGCTCGGCCTGAAGGGGCCGGTCGACCCCGACACCTTCCGCGCCGTGCTCGAGGGCCGGGTGCCGGACGGCTCCGGGCGGCAGCTCGGCCGGCGCGGCAAGGACGGGGAGATCCTCCACCGCCCGGGCCGCGACCTGACCTTCAGCGCCCCCAAGTCCGTCTCCCTCGCGGCGCTGGTCGGCGGCGACGGGCGCATCGTCGAGGCGCACGACCGGGCGGTGGCGGCCACCCTCGCCTGGGTCGAGAGGAACGCCGCCGAGACCCGCATGAAGGACCCCGGATCGGGTCCGGGGCAGGCTCCCGAAACCGGCAGGATGGCGCGGGTCGGCAACCAGAAGATCGTCGCCGGCTGCTTCCGGCACGATACGTCCAGGAACCTCGATCCCCAGCTCCACACCCATGCCGTCCTGGCCAACATGGTGCAGGCGCAAGACGGCAAGTGGCGCAGCATGGCCAACGAGCGGCTCTACGGATCGAAGATGCTGCTCGGCGCGCTCTACCGCGGCGAGCTGGCCGCCTCGCTGGCGCGGCTCGGCTACGGGGTCGAGAAGACCCACGCCGACGGGCGCTTCGAGATCGCGGGCGTGTCGCGGGAAGTCATCGAGGCCTTCTCGACGCGGCGCGCCGAGATCGAGGCGGCGATGAGCGAACGCGGGCTCGGCGGTTCCGCCGACCATCCGCGCCTTGCCGAGCGTGCCGCGCTGATGACCCGGGCGGGCAAGCGCGACATCGGCCGCGGGGAGCTGCGCGACGTGTGGGCGAAGCAGGCCGCGGATCTCGGCTTCGATGCCCGCGCGCCGGTCAGGGAGGCGGTCGAAAAATCTACCCTGCCGGAGCGCGGCGCGGCCCCGGCGCCGGCCAACGGGCCGGGCGCCCAGGCGGTGAACGCGCCGCCGCCGCCGCGCGCGGCGGAAGCCGTGGCCTGGGCGCTGGCGCATCTCTCGGAGCGCGAGGCGGTGTTCGCGCGCACCGACCTGCTCGCCGCCGCGCTCGCCCATGCGCCCGGCAAGTCGACGATCGGCGAGGTCGAGCGCGAGGTCGCCGCCCTGGAGAAGGCCGGGGCGCTGCACGCCGTCGACATCCCCGGCGCGGAGGACTCGCTGGCGACCGCGAAGACCGTCGCCGAGGAGCGCGAGACCGTGGCGTGCATGCGCGCGGGCGCGGGCCGGGGACAGGCCGCGATGCGGAGCTGGACGGTCCAGGGGCACCTCAACAAGGGGCCGCTCACGGCCGGGCAGAAGGAGGCCGTCAAGCTGATCCTGTCGGCGAAGGACCGCACGGTCGGTGTCCAGGGCTATGCCGGCACGGGCAAGACCACCATGCTGAACCGCGCGCGGGTGCTGGCGGCGAAGAAGGGATACCGCATGGCGGGCCTCGCGCCCTCGGCCTCGGCGGTGCAGACGCTGGCCTCGGAAGCCGGCATCGAGAGCGAGACCCTCCAGCGCTTCCTCGCGCGCAATGCCGGCGTCGCCGAGGGCAGGCTCACGGGGAAGGGCGCGAGGGAGATGCGCGCCGCCTTCGCGAAGACCATCCTGGTGGTCGACGAGGGCTCGCTCGCCTCCACCGTGCAGGCAAGAGACCTGCTCAGGATCGCCAACGCGCTGCGCATCCCCCGCGTGGTGCTGGTCGGCGACGCGAAGCAGCTCGACGCCGTCGATGCCGGCAAGCCCTTCGCCCAGCTCCAGGCCGCCGGGATGAAGACCGCGGTGATGGACGAGATCATGCGCCAGCGCGATCCGGCGCTGAAGGAAGCCGTCGAGGCAAGCCTCAAGGGCGAGATCGGCAAGGCGTTCGACAAGCTCGGGGCCAACGTCGCCGAGGTGAAGCCCGACAATATCGCGGGCGCGGTCGCCGCGCGCTGGCTCAGGCTCTCGCCGGAGCAACGCGAGAACACCGGCGTCATGGCGCCGTCGCACGAGCTGCGCCAGGCGATCGCCGGCCATATCCGGGAACGTCTCGCCCGGGAAGGCCGCATCCATGGGCCGGCGATGCAGTCCGAGCGGCTGGTCTCGATGGGCTACACCGGTGCCGAGAAGGCCCTTGCCGACAACTATGCGGCGGGCGACGTGGTCGCGTTCCATCGCGGCTACAGGCGGATCGGCGTCGAAAAGGGCGACGAGAGGCGTGTCGCCGGGGTCGACCGCAAAGCCCGCACGGTGCTGCTCGAAGACGGCAAGGGCGGGACGGCTGCCTGGAAACCCGGAGAGATCGGCGGGCGCCGGGGCGGCAGCGAGGTCTACCGGGTCGAGGAGATCGAGCTCCGGGCGGGCGACCGCATCCGCTGGACGCGCAACGACACCGGCCTCGGGCTGGTCAACAGCCGCACGGCGGAGGTCCTGAAGGTGGCGAACGGGCGGGTGAGCTTCCGCCTGGAGGACGGCAAGAAGCTCGAGCTCGGGCCGAACGACCCGCAGCTGCGCCATCTCGACCACGCCTGGGCGTCGACCGTGCACGCCTTCCAGGGGCGCACGGTCGACAATGTCATCGCCGCCATGGAGGCAAGGCACAAGCATCTGACGACGCAGAAGAGCTTCTATGTCGAGATCAGCCGGGCCCGCGACCGGGCCGAGCTGGTCACTGACGACGCGGCCGAGCTCAGGGCGCAGCTCCAGGCGGTCACGGGCGAGCGCATCGCCGCGCTCGAAGGGATCGGCGAGGCGGCGCGCGAGGCGAAGGAAAGGGCCGCCAGGGCCGCGCCGGATGCCGGGAAGCGGCCGGATCGCGGAGCCGGACCGGATGCCGGGAAGACACCGGACGGCCCCGCCTCGCCCTCGAAGGACGGGGAGATGCCCGCGCCGTCGCGCGGCCGGGGCGCCGAGAGGGACCTCGGACTGTAGCGGCCCGGTGCGCAGGTCCCGTGCGCGGGCGCATGGAAGACCCCGCCCCCGGCGTGAAACCGCCCGATCAGGAGGCACGGAATGGACAGCAACCGACCCGATACGGTGCCGGACGGAGCCGGCAGGGCGCCCAAGCGCACGCCGCGCACAATCAGGTTCCTCGATCCCGAATGGCGGCGCATCGAGGCCTTCGCGGACCGTCGCGGCCTGACCGGGCCCGAGTTCGTGCGTTTCGCTGCGCTCGCGGCGATGGAGGAGGCGCCTGCGGCGCCCGGTTCGTGCGACCGGCTGGTCCCGCTGATCGAGCGGACCTTCCGCTACGCCCATGTGCTCGCGAGCGCCATGCGCGGCAGGATGCTCGCCGCCGGCCGCGAGAAGGAGCTCGATGAACTCGTCGCCGCCGCCCGCGCGTTGCAGGACGAACTGCTGGGCGGCGACCAAGTCGAGTAAACGCGGCCGCCGAATGGCGGTACGACCGGGGTCCCGCAAACCCCGAAAGCGGCGGTCCGGTCCTGAAATCGTCCGCGCGCGGGCCGTCGCGGCACAGCCCGGGGTGGATTCCTCCACCCGGTTCGGAGGCCCTCCCGGGCACGTCGACGGCCCTGGCGAGGGCGATGAAGTCCCCCCGGACCGCCGATGCCGCGAACGCATGGGCGGTTCCCCGGAGAACCGCGGCCCCGTGGAGGCGATGCTCCGGAGCATCGCGGGCCGAAATCGGCGATGCTCCAGAGCATCGGGGCCGGTTCTCCAGAGAATCGATCTGAAATAATACCAATGATATCAGCGCCTTGTCCGCGCATCTCCAGAGCATCTACTCTATCCAACATGAACGGGACGCCGCCAGGCGGTGTTTGGCGGCAAATGGCGGGCTCCGGCGGGGCGGGCGCACACCCGGCACGACGGCATCGTCGATGCGTCGGGTGTGAGAACCGAGCCGCCTCCGGCGTCGAAAACAGCACCGACAGGCGGCATTCAAGATGGGGGAATCGACGCCGGGGAACCCGGCGGAGGGGAGCCGCCACGGCGAGTGAGTGGCGGGCGATGCGCCCGGAGCCGCGGGCAGTCGTGCGCAGCACGCTGCCGGAGGCGGAGGCGGTGCCGTCCGCACCGGTGCGGACAGTCGTGCACCGCGCAGTGCGGAGGCCGGTGTGCGGCGAAGCCGACACCGGCGACGCACGGAGTACCGCGCGACGAGCCGAGGCGACGCCCACTGCCGGCGCAGCCGGCCAGGGCGAGCGAGGCGAGGACAGTGACGAGCGCGGCGCATAGCGCCATCGCGAAGAAGACACGGCGGTGCCGTGCACGGTGCGGTCGAATGAAACACCGGGCGTGTCGGTCCGGCAACGGCGGTGAGCGTAGCGAGCCGCCGGGCAAGCGGAGCGCGCAGTGAGCGAAGCGAACGGAGGCGCGAGGGATACCCGCCCGAAGGGCCGAGACCGCGCAGCGGGCTCGGCAGGGTAGCCCGGTCGCGAAGCGACGCGCCCAGACTCACCGTACCGTCCGGCACACCGGTCAGCATCGTCTGCACCATCGTGTTCATCCGCGCCCGCGCCGCCGGCGGCATCGTCATCACCGGCACCTTCGGCGCCGGCAGCAGCACCATCGTCACCGCCGGGTGGAGCGACGCCCGGTTCATGTCCGGGCGAGCTTGAGGTCGAGGGCGATGGCGGCGTGGACCGCTTCGGCGGCGTCGACCATGGAGTCGAAGTCGGTGCCGTCGATGAGCGAGAGGGCGAACAGTGCGTTGAGGGTATCGTGGGGGAGTTCGACCGAGACCGTCCAGCGGTGGTCTTCGGTGGTGGAGATGGCGATGGTCTGCGTGGTCATGAGAGCGTCCTCCGATGGTTCGCCGGCCGCGTTGCCGGCCATTCCGGCCGGGCCACGCGCGCGCAGTGGAGCCACCGCGAAGCGGCCGGAACGAAGTGGAGGACCCCTTCAGGGGTTGGCGCAGCGAGCACGTGTGCGAGGCTGGGAATGGGCGGCGATGCGAGGCGAGCGACCCGCGCAAGCGATCGAAGCCCGCCAGGGTCGAGACAAGCGCAGCTTGGCTCGATGCGCAGCACGAGAGCGCGGTCCCGAAGGGATGCGCCCGAATGCACGCCGACACCGATGCGGGAACGCCTGGGAACCCGACAGGACGGAGCCGTCGCGGCGACTGAGCGGCGGGCGGTGCGGCCGGAGCCGCAGGCAGTCGTGCGCAGCACGCTGCCGAAGGCGATGGCGGAGCTGCCCGCACCAGTGCGGACACGGCTGCATGGCGCGAGCGTAGCCACTCGTGCGGCGGGTCGTGCACTGCGACGAGCGAGGCGCGTAGCGCCGTCGCGAGGACGCATGGGCGCTGGCGCCATCGCGGCGTTCGGCGAATGCGCCGGGGCGGCCGGGCGATAGCGCGAAGCGGGACGCCCGAATCCCTTGACGTTCAATGGGCACGATGTTCGGGCATGATGACCGTGGCCACCGGCACTGGCGAGGTCGCGACCATCGTCGCCTATATCGGCGCCAGTTCCAACGCTGCCGTCACCTGCACGGTGCATGCTGCTCGACACCGGCATCTTCACCACTGTCGGCAGCCTCGACGCAACCATCGTCGGCGCCATGACGGTCAGGTGTCGAACATCGACGCGGCGCACGGCGACACCGTGCCCGGACACGACGTCATCGACAAGGACGCGGAGGCGAACACCGCCGCCGGAACGGTGGTCGGCGAAATCGAGCGCACCGCGCCGCCGGAGCCGCCGACCATGACCATCGTCACCACAACCGGCACGGAGCGCGGAGCGGCGACGGGCGATGCGCGAGCGAAGCGAGCGCGAGCCCGAGCCGGGCACGCGGGGTTCGTGACGGCGAGCGCGGCGCGAAGCGCCGACGCGAGCACGTCTCGACGTGCGCCGGGCAGTGACGGGATTCCGCTGCGGCGCTGCCCGCGTCGCCGGACCGGGTGATGACGGGGAGGGTGACGGGCCGCGCCGCCGGTTGCAGCGACACGGCCCGTCGAGGTGGTGCGGTTCAGGCGGCGACCTTGTGGACCGGGATGCCCATCGAGGTCGCCTTGTCGACGAGGTTGTCGGTGATGCCCGAGCCCGGGAAGGCCAGCACGCCCTTGGGCAGGAGGTTGAGGAGCTCGTCGTTGCGCCGGAACGGTGCGGCGCGCCCGTGGCGGTTCCAGTCGGGCTTGCACACGACCTGGTGGATGCCGTTGCGCTCGGCCCACTGCGCGGCGAGCTTCTCGACGCCGGGGCCGCCGCCGTGTACCAGCACCAGGTCTTCGTACTTGGCGCGAACCTTGTCGAGGTGGCGGATGACGGCGTCCGCGTCGGCGACGTGCTTGCCGCCGGTGATGGCGACCAGGGTGCCCTCGGGCAGGTGCGCCCGGGTCTCGCGGTCCTTCCTCGCCCGCATGAAGTCGCGCGCGTCGATGGCGGCGGAAGTCAGCGCGCCGGTCTGCGAGACGTGGCTGCCGCGCCTCGGGCGCCAGGGGTCGCCGGTCGCGGCACGGTACTGCTCGGCCACCGTGTCGCGCAGTTGCTCGAAGGCGTCGCGGCGGTCGCCGAGGTTCTGTGCGCGGTGGGTGACCATCTCGAGCTCGCGCGCCTTCACCTCGGTGCCGTCCTGTGCGGCTTGCAGGTCGCGCAGTTCCGGGCTGAGCTTGTCGACGCCGCGGTCGAGGCGGCGCACCTGGGCGTCGAGGGTGTTGACGAACCCCCAGAGCAGGCTCTCGCGTTCGTCGGCGAGCTGGAAGCCGTCGGGTGCGACGCCCTCGGCGACGATGCGGAAGGCTTCGCTGAGGGCGGCGGTCGCCTCGTCGCGGTCGAAGATGTCGCGGGGGTCGAACTCTCCGCGCTCGGGGGTTGCGCCGAACAGCGCCGCGTTCTCGCAGATGGTTGCGGTCACTGACTGCGCTTCGTTGGTGCCGATGTTCTCGATGTCGTACATGATTCTCTCCTTGGATTGATGGGTGAGGCGTTGGGGCCCGTGTGCACCGGTGCGCTCGCTCCGGCGTATGTCCATTGACTCACGCGCGCGCAGGGGAGCCACCGGGGCCGGAATGAATGACCCGGCGTGGCGCGCGAGTGGTGCGGGCGCACAAGCGAGCGCAGCGAGCGCGGAGCCACGGTCGCGCGCCGCGGCGGGTCTAGGCGCGGTAGCGCCGTTTCATTCCGAGTCCCGGCCGGAACGGAGCGAAGCGGAGTGGAGGACCCGCAGGGTTGGCGCACTGAGCACGTGTGCGACGATGGGCATACAGAGGAGAGAGCGTTTGTTTCACTCTGGCACGGCCCCCTTGGGCGTTTCGGCCCGGCACCGCGTCGCCGATTGACCACGGGCCTCACGGCGGGCTCCCCGCGCGGAGCGCGGAAGCGAGAGCGATCGCAGAGGAAATCGCGCCAGCGATTGGAACGGAGAGCGCGGCCGCGAAGCGGCTCGCCCGACTGACTGACGAGCGACCCGCTCCGCGTTACGGTCCTCACTGAAAGTACGGATGGCTCGCGAGGCGCGCCTCGGCGACCTCGCGGATGCGGGCGCGGTCGTAGACCTTCGCCCAGCCGCGCGGGTCCTCGTCGAGCAAGACGAGGTAGACCCGTCTACCCGGATTGAGGATGTCGTCATGGGCGTAGACGTCTCCGACATGGTCGCCCTCGGCGTCGAAGATGCGCGACTCTTCGGGCGTGATTCTCCTGAACGTGATTTGGCTCATGGTGGTTTCCCCGTGGCATGATGGTGCTGCCGCGCTTGCTCCCTCTCGCCCGCGCGGCGTTCAACCCCTCTCCCGGCTTCCCTCTCACTCCCTGCGCGGCGGACCATTGAGCGGGCGCACGCTTTCAGCGGCGATCTGGGGCTGATCGGCTCGGATTAATCGAGGTTTTGGGATGGGTGCCCCCCGGCGATCTTGCAAGAAGGCCGCCGGAGGGCTTGTCTCGGTGACGGTGAAATCATCTGAGACGCCCCAATGTCGCACAAGCTGTTCCGCCACTCCATGCTTTCCGATGCCCGGGTGTGGGCTTTCCTGAAGCGGGTCGACGCGGCGGAGACGGAGACCTGCCGTGCGGCGGGCTGTCCGCGCTGCGGCGGGGCGCTTCACAGCGCGACCTACCCGCGCAAGCCGTACGGCCTGTCGGCCGATCTTCGGGACGATGCCCGACGCTTCAGCCTGTGCTGTTCGGTGTGCCGGCGCCGCGTGAATCCTCCGTCGGTGCGTTTCTTCGGGCGCCGGTTCTATGTCGGGGCTGTGTTCCTCCTGGTGAGCGCTCTGGCTCTGGCCGGCGGCGTGCGGCTGCAGACGATCGCGCGGCGGTGCGGGGTTCCGGCGTCGACGCTGAGGCGCTGGCGGCGCTGGTGGCAGGAGATCTTCCCGCTCACCCGGGAATGGCGGGCCAAGCGGGGCGCGCTTGCAGCGCCGCCCGGCGAGGCGCCGCTGCGCTGGCTGCTGGGTTCGGTGCGGGGCGCCAGCTTCCGCTCGCGGCTGTTGCGCAGCCTGGTCTGGCTGATGCCGTGGACCGGCTTTTGCACGCTCGGCGCCGGGCCGGGATCTCCCGCAGAAAGCGTTTCTTTTATGAACGGATAGGCCGCTCTACACCGGCAACTCCCCAGGACGGCGAGGGAGGGATGCCGGGATGGACAGCAACGACGGGAACGGCCGCCGCGACCGGTGGGCGCGGCTGCGGTTCGCGGTGGTCGGGCCGCTGCTGGCCTCGCCGCCGCCGGCAGGGCGGCTGCGGGCGGAGCTTGAGCGGCTGTCGCGGCGCGACTGGGAGCACCCGTCGGGCAGGGGTCCGGTGCGCTTCGCGGCCTCCACGATCGAACGCTGGTACTACCAGGCGCGGGCGGCCGAGCACGATCCGGTCAAGGCGCTGCGGCGGCGGCCGCGCGCCGATGCCGGGCGCGAGCGGGCGATGTCGCCGGCGCTGCTCGCGGCGCTGCGCGAGCAGTACCGGGCGCATCCGTCGTGGTCGGCGCAGCTGCACTACGAGAATCTCGGCGCGCTGGTCGAGGCCGACCCCGCGCTCGGCCCGATGCCGTCCTACGCGACGCTGACCCGGGCGATGCGCAGCCGTGGCCTGGTCCGCAAGCGCCGGCGCCGGCGCTTCGAGCGCGAGCCCGAGCCGGTCGCGCAGACGCGCGAGGTGCTGAGCTACGAGGTCGAGCGCAGCCACGGCCTCTGGCACTGCGACTTCCACCATGCGAAGCGCCGCGTGCTGACGCCGTCCGGCGAATGGAAGACGCCGATCCTGCTCGGGTTCCTGGACGATCGTTCGCGGCTCGGCTGCCACCTGCAGTGGTATCTGGCGGAGACCGCCGAGGTCTTCGTCCACGGGCTCTGCCAGGCCTTCATGAAGCGCGGCCTGCCGCGCGCCCTGATGAGCGACAACGGCTCGCCGATGATCGCCGGCGAGGTCGAGGAGGGGCTGCACCGGCTTGGCATCGTCCACTCCACGACCCTCGCGGGAGCCCCTTATCAGAACGGCAAGATGGAGGTCCTGTGGGCCTCGGTCGAGGGCCGCCTGATGGCCATGCTCGAAGGGGTCGAGGCGCTCACCCTGAAGACGCTCAACGATGCCACCGTCGCCTGGGTCGAGCAGGACTACCACCGCCGCGTTCACCGCGAGCTCGGCACGACGCCGATGAAGCGACTGCTCGACAGCGTCGATGCGTCGAGGCCCTGTCCCGGCGTCGACACGCTCAGGGCTGCGTTCCGGATCACCCGGAAGCGCACGCTGAGGCGCTCGGACGGAACCGTCTCGGTCGAGGGCGTGCGCTTCCAGATGCCGGCGCCATGGCGCCACCTGAACATGCTCTGGATCCGCTACGCGCGCTGGGACCTGTCCAGCGTCGATCTGGTCGACGCCCCTGACGGCGAGCGGCTGTGCACCCTCTATCCGCTGGACAAGCGCGGCAATGCCGGCGGCATGCGCCGCCCCACCGCCCCTGGCGATGACGATGGCGGCGGCAGCCCCGGCGCCGCCGGGGGCGAAGCCGCGCCGCTGCTCAGGCGCATCCTCGACAACCAGGCCGCCACGGGCCTGCCGCCGGCCTGGCTGCCCCATGCCGCAAGCCCCCGTCCCGACAAGGACGACCAACAGGGAGACCCCTCATGAACCGCGAACTGCTCACCTTCTTCGGCCTCAAGTGGAACCCCTTCTCAAGCGAGCTGCCGTTCGACGGCCTCATGGCGACCCCCGCCGTCGACAGCTTCTGCCACCGGGTGGAGCACCACCTGGTGCGCCAGGGTGGCTTCGCCCTGATCACCGGCGAGCCCGGCACCGGAAAGAGCGTCGCGCTTCGCCTGCTCGCCGACCGGCTCGCCCGCACCGACGGATTGCGCGTCGCCGCGCTCTCCCACCCGTCCTCGCGTCTCGGCGACTTCTACCGCGAGATGGGCGAGCTGTTCGGCATCACCCTGGTCACCGGCAGCCGATGGACCAGCTTCAAGGGGCTGCGCGAGCGCTGGCTCGCCCATCTCGACGACACCCGCATGCGGCCCCTGCTGCTGATCGACGAAGCCCAGGAGCTGCACGTCACGGTGCTGTCCGAGATCCGCCTGCTCGGCTCCATCGACTTCGACTCGCGCGCCATCCTCTCGGTCGTCCTGGCCGGCGACAACCGCCTGCTCGACAGGCTCGGCCAACCCGACCTGCGGCCGCTCGCCTCGCGCATCCGACAGCGCCTCGTCATGGCGCCCGCCGAACACGAAGAACTCGCCCGGTTGCTCGACCACCTGCTGCAGGAGGCCGGCAACCCGGCGCTGATGACCGCCGACCTCAAGGACGCGCTCTGCGCCCATGCCTCGGGCAACCCCAGGACGCTCACCGTCATGGCCGATACCCTGCTCGCCATCGCCGCCGAACAGGATCGCGAGGTGCTCGACGAGAAGCTCTTCCTGGAGACCTGGGGCGAGGCCCCGCCGCGCAGGGCAAATCGGCGATGAAGGGCTTCCCGACCCGAACCCCGGCCGACCTCGAGAACCGGCCGCGCCGGCAGCAGTGGCTGGTCGACGGGCTCTGGGCGCGCCAGGCGGTCGGCATCGTCGGCGGCGAACCCAAGTGCGGCAAGTCCTTCCTCGCGCTCGACCTCGCCGTCGCCGTGGCCGCCGGCGTGCCCTGCCTGCGCCGCTTCGCCGCCGAACAGCCCGGACCGGTCCTGCTGTTCGCCGCCGAGGATGCCGGCCACATCGTGCGAGCCCGCCTCGAGGGCATCGCCCGCGCCGCCGGCGCCCGGTTCGAGACCCTCGACATCGCCGTCATCGACGTCCCGATCCTCCGCCTCGACCACCGCAACGACCGCCAGCGCCTGATGGAGACCGTGGAGCGCGTCGGGCCACGCCTCGTGGTCCTCGACCCCCTGGTCCGCCTCCACGGCGTCGACGAGAACGCCGTCGCCGAGGTCGCCCCCATCCTCGGCTTCCTGCGCGACATACAGCGACGCTTCGAGACCGCAATCCTGCTCGTCCACCATGCCCGCAAGAGCGGCGCCGCCCGGCCGGGCCAGGCGCTCAGGGGATCGTCCGAGCTGCACGCATGGGGGGACAGCAATCTGTACCTGCGCCGGCGGGACAAGCAGATCGTCATGACCGTCGAGCATCGCGCCGCCCCGGGCCTCAACGATGTCGAAATCGAACTCGCCGATGACGGCGAGGGACCCGCCTTGCGCCTCCGGCGCCCGGCGCCGGCCGAAGCCGCGCCGGAGCCGGAAACCCCCGAACGGCGTATCCTCCAGGCACTCGCCGACGCCGACGCGCCGCTCTCCCAGCGCCAGATCCGCGAGCGCGCCGCGACCCGGCCGGCAACCGTCGCCGAGGCGCTGCACAAGCTCGTCCGCGAAGGACGCGTCGAGCGCGCTGCCGAAGGCGGATACCGCCTCACCGCCGACAACGCCACGCCCCCAGCCGCTGTCAATGGTCGGGGCCGCAACGACGTGTTACCGAAAACCGTTACCGCCTCGAACCCCTAGGGAGGCAGGGTAACGGTAACGGGTAACACCCCCCGCCAGCTTCCATCGCCGTACCGCGTCGAGCGATCGGCTCATGGCCGAAAGCTCTGCTTACGGCCATGGATGCACTCCGTCGGATGGACGGCGGCGGGTCACCCGAAGGGCCGGAGCGAAGCGAAGGAGCCGCGCAGCGGCTTGACGCGTCGACGGCCGTCCGACACCCCGACAGCGTTCCTCCGAACCTGACCCGGCAACCATCGAATAACCCGATCACCGCACCATCAGATACCGGAAGCGCGCTCACCATCGGCGAACACCGGTGCGAGCCGCGCGGCGAGCGCGGGAGCGCCGAGCGCCACGAGGTCGTCGTTGAAATCGCCGCCCTCGGAGACGACGACGGTGGCGGCGACGCAAGCCCGCGCGCAGCGCCGGGCGAGGCGTTGCGCCGCGCGCTCCCCCTCGTCGTCGTTGTCGCGCGCGATGACCAGCCGCGCGAGGCCGGGCGGAGGCGCGAACGCGCCGAGGCTTCCGGCCGAGAGCGCGGCGGCGGTGATTTCGGGGATGGCGGTGACCACCGACAGCACCGTCTCGATGCCCTCGCCAACCAGCAGCGTCCCGTCGGGCCGGCCAAAGAGCACCGTATGCCCGTAGATGCGCCCCAGCGCCTTCCTCGGCGCCGCGACGCCCGCCCTGGCGGGCGAGCGTGGGTCGCGAGGAAGGTGCGCTGCACGCCGAGGATGGCGCCGTCGTCGCCGGTCACGGCGGCGATCAGCGCCGGCTGGAAGCGCAGCGCCGCGAAGCGGCAGCGCGCGAGCCCCCGGGAATGGAGATGGCGCTCGGCGAGGGTGCCGTCGATGGCACGGCAACACCGCCACAGGCGGCGCGCCGCTTCGGTCGCATCGTAGGAGTCGGGTTCGCCCGTCGCCGGCGCAGCCGGCAGGGCGAGGAACGAGCGCGCCTCGTCGAGCGCCTCGCGCAGCGTCGGCGCGCGGGTGCGGTGACGGATGATGTCGAGCAGGTCGTCGTGCTGGGCGGTCGCGGCGTCGGTGAACGTGCCCGGCGTGCCGGGCCCGTGAAGCCTCACATTGAGCGAGCGCCCGCGGGCGCCGTCGAGGTCGCCCGCGACCCAGTAGCGGCCCTGGCGCCGGCCGTGCGGCAGGTAGCGCCGGCACACGGCCTCGGCGCGCTCGGCCAGCGCCGCGGCGATGGCGGCCGAGTTCACGGCGCGGCTCCGGTGACGGCGGTGCACGGGTTCGGCATGGCGGACACTCCTCGGGCTGACGGGAAACGCCCCGATACCGGCCGCCCCTCCGGCTTTCGCCCGCGCCGGAGGGCGAAGCGCCCCGCGCATTGCGCGGGCGCGAGGCGCCGGCGGAGATGGACTCCAAATCGGCTGCATGAAAAAAGGGCAGCCGACACCGGAGGCGGTGCCGACTGCCCGAAGGGGAGAGATGAGGTGGACGGCCTGCCTAGAACGGCAGGTCCGACGCATCCTCGACCGGTGCGCCGTCCGCGGGCATGGCCGGGCCGCTCACCGGCTGAGCCGGCGGCTGCGCGGCGCCGTTGCCGTTGGCCCCGTTCGGCCGGTCCAGGAACTGCACCCTGGAGCCCGGAACGAGGAGAATCTCCGTCGAGAAGCGGTCGGAGCCCTCCTCGTCGCGGCGCCAGCGCCTGGTCTGGAGCTTGCCCGAGACGTAGATGAGCCGGCCCTTCTTCGCGTGCTTTTCCAGCATGTCGATGAGCCCGGCCTGGAAGGTCGCGACCCGGTGCCACTCGGTCCGGTCGACCCGCTCGCCGGTGTTGGCGCGGTCGATGTAGCTCTCGTCGGTCGCGATGCTCAAGTTGGCCACGCGGCCCCCCGAGACGAGATGGGTGATGGTGACGTCGGCGCCGAGGCGTCCAATCAGTTCCGCTCGATTCAATCCGAAAGCCATGTTCGTGCTCCTTCAGGTCTGGATGATGACGATGGGTTGGCGAGCGGGCGGGACCGGGTCTCTACTCCCCATCCCTTCCGCTCACTTTTCTCAAGCTCTCCACTACCTCCCGTCCACCGGGACCGGACGGTCGGGGCAGCGCCGGACGAGGTCGTCGCTGAGCGCCTCGCGCACGGCCCGGGCGTCGAGGCCGAGGGATTCGAGCAGCTCGCTGCCCGAGGGGGTGATGGGGTCGTGGTCGGTGTCGATGCCGAACATGGTGCGGTCCTCCGCGCTCACCGCGCCCGGCGCGCGAGGGACCCACTCCCTCTCATCGACCGGGCACTTGCCCGGCACTCGCTTCGCTCTGACTCCTCGCCGGCCACTTGCGGCACCGCCGGCACGACGGGCGGTGCGAACGCACCGCCTCGTCCGGTTATGCTGAGCGCATGAAGGGCTCGCGGACGGGCGGGAACGGGCGGTGCCGACGAGACGGTGGGGATTCTGGACACTGGCGCTGCTGTGGCTGCCTGGCGGGGTGACGGCGCTCGCGGCGGTGCGCTTCGCGGCGGCGGCGGAGTTCAGCGCGTGGCTCACGCAGGCGTTGATGTCGGCGCCGTCGCTCGTGCCGGTTGCCCCGTGCGGGCTTCCGCTGGCGCTTGGATGCCGGCGGCTTTGGCGGCTGGGACACCGCCGCTCGGCCTGGGCTGCGGGCATCGTGCTGGGGACGCTCACCGTCCCGGCGGCGACCGTGGCGGGCCTGCTTGGCCCGCTCGGCATCGCCGCCTGCGCGACGGTTCTCGCCCTTCCGGTATGGGCGGTGGCCTTGTGGCTCGCGTGGCGGCGTCGAAAGGAGGCACCCCGCCCGTCAACGTGACGGCGCCGCGACAGGACCCCGGGGGCACGCGCACGGTGGGCCGGCTGCGCAGCCCGGCGCCGCGGATCAGCCCCCGGCGTCAGGCCCGGATGCGCCCGCGCGCAGGCACTGGGCGGCGAACGCGGTCCAGGAGTCTCGGTCGTGGCCGAGCCGGCGGTTCATCCGGTCGGCCATGTTGAGCGCATCGTCGAGGGTCACGGCGATCATCAGCGTCGGGATGGGGACGGCCATCCCCTCGACGGCGATGGCGATGCGGTACAGCCCGTCCTCCTCCGGCAGCTCCTCGGCGAAGAACACGAAATCGACCTCATCCGGCAGGGTGTCGACGCTCATGTGCGGGATCTCCTTTGGGCGATGTCATGGCGCGGGCCGGCAATCGGTATGGGCACGGCCGCGGAACGGCCGTGCACCGGCTGCACGGGCGGGAATGCACTTGCCGAGCCCCCGTGTCCAGGCGCTGGCGGGACGGTCAGATGTCTGGTGCGGGCGCGCCGACCGCGGGGATTACCATCGGCCGGCCCCCGCGGTCGCCGGGCCGGCCGCATGTGCGCCGCGGCGCGGTTCGCGACGCCACTTCCGCGGAGCACCGGCCGGCGAGACGGCTGCGGCCGGCCCCACAGCGGCTATCGCCCCCGCGCTCGCGGGCCATCACGCCCACGCCGTCAGCGAGCTCATGGGCGAGGCGTCGGTGACCACCTCCACCCGGTCGCGGTCGAGCTTCGCGAAGACCAGGCAAAGCGCGACATCGGCCTCGCTGTCGAACGGGCCGTGCTCTCGTCCGGTCTCCAGCTCGATCACGGTCCAGCTCGGGTCCCAGACCGGAATGCCCTTGAAATGCTGCGAGCCATGGTAGCTGCGCTCGGCGCAAGGCGGGCAGCGGGAAGCGCCCTGGGACGGCGCTCCGCACGATGTACACAACCCGCGGGCGCGGCGTTTCGCGTACAGCGCGCGGGACCGTGCGTTCTTGCGCTCCGGCGACCGGCTGCACTCCTCGATGACGGCGCAGGGGCCGCAGCGCGACAGGCCGTCGAGGACCGGTCCACCGCATCGAGTGCATTGCCGGTCGGCGCGCCGCTCCCTGTACCGCTGGCGCTCGGCCGCCTGCCTGCGGTCCCGGCAGGGCTGGCAGGTGGTCCCCCCGTCGACGGGAGGGTGCGTGCCGCAGCGGATGCAGGTCCCGGCCTCGACGCGCGCCTTCTGGCGGCGCCTGCTCTTGGCACGGCCGGCGCGGCGTTTGACTTCCGGGTCAGCGCCTCCGTACTTCAATCCGGCGGCCTTGCCGGCGGCGTAGCGGGCGCGGTCGGCGGCGCACCTCTTCTCCAGGCACGGCTCGCACGACTTCCGCCCCGGCGCCGCCGGGTGCTTGCCGCACCGGGTGCAGCTCCCCCGGGCGGCGCGCTCCGCCGTCTCGCGGCGGGCGCGCCCGCGTTCGTATTTCTTCGCCCGAGCGGGATCTCTCCTCGGCTTGCCGGCGGCACGCAGTCGGGCGTCGCGGGAGCGGGACGCGCGGTTGCACTTCTCGGCGCATGGCCCGCAGACCGAGCGTTCGGGTGCCGGAGGGCGGTCTCCGCAGCGGGGACATAAGCCACGGGCCTTGCGTGCGGCAGTGCGGCGCGCGAACCGCTCGCGATCCTTCAATCGCTGCACGGCGGGGTCGGCGTAAGCCATGACAGGCCTCCATCTGTGCGGGAATGGAAGGGGCGGACATCCGGCCGGCGGCCACGGGATGGCGCGCCGGCCGGACGCCCGGACGCAGCGCCCGTCACCCCTTCTGCTTGCGGTCCACGCCGATTCCCATGGCGATCCAACCCCAGTACTGGACCCCGCCCCGGGTGCTGAGCCCGGTGCAGACGATGATCTCGGTGCGGTCCGGGCGCATCTCCTTCACCGCCTTGAGGCTGGCGGTGGCGCGCTTCGTCCCGCGTCGGCCCTTCTTCGCCGCCGCCTCGCCGGACCACGGGCGGATATCGCCGTCCGCCCGGGCCTTGAACCGCTCGACGACGTACCGGTCATCGACGAGCCCGGCGCCGAAGATGTGAGTGAGGAAGGTCGAGGCCGTGTTGCCGGGAACCGCCAGTGCTGTCGTCATGGTGCGCATCTCCGTCTTGCCGTGGTCGAGGACGGCGGCGATGTCCTCCCCCGGACATCCACGCGCCGCCCCGCTTCCGGCCAACCTCTCCTCCTCTCGGCGTGATGGCGTGGCGGGGAAACGCGGCAGGACGGAGGCGTGCGGGCGCATGCGGTAGACTCGATGGATGCCTGCGATCGATGAGGCCGGTGACGCTGCCGGACTCGTGCCGACGGGAGCGGCGAACGAGTCGGGGACGGGGGCAGTGGCCTCGCCTACCTTGGTCTCCTGATGGAACCATGGAGCGGCGATGACGAATTCAGCGGTGCCTTGTTCGCTCCCGGGATAGAGTGCCGGCGGCGACAAAGGACGGCCCATGTATTTCTTCTATTTCGACGAATCGGGCTCCCGCGACCCCTCGACCGGAACCGCGGAGAAGCCGAAGGACCATCTCTATGTCCTTCTCGCCGTCGGGATGTACGAAGGCCAATGGCGGCCGTTCGAGACCGGGATTTCCGGCCTGAAGCTCGAACTCGCCGACCGGTTGTCGCGCCAGGGCAAGGGCCGGTTCGAACTGGCCGATTGCGAGGTCAAGTCGAACTGGGTCCGCATTCCGGGCGAGCGTGAGAAGCGCAGCCGGTTTCTTCACGGGCTGACCGCCGCCGAGCTGACCGGCTCACCGGCGCCTATTTCGACCAGGTCGCCGGGCGCCACACCGTCATCATGGCCAGCGTGGTCGACAAGCGGTTTCTCCACGCCGACGCGACCCACGAAACGCTGCACATGACGGCCTACGAGTTCCTGCTGGAGCGCATTCAGCACTACATGAGGCAGTACCACCTGAAACATCGTGCGCTGATCGTGATGGACGACACCAGCCGCCAGCTCAACCGCGCGGTCGCGATGAAACACGCCTCGTTCCAGAGGACGGGAAACCGGAACATGACGTTTCCGGCGATCGTCGAGTATCCGTTCTTCACGCGCAGCGAGCTGTCGAACGGCGTCCAACTCGCCGATCTGCTGGCCTACAACGTCTATCGCGCCTTCAAGGACGAGAACGTCGGCTATCCGTATTTCGAGAGGGTGCTGGGGAGCTTCTACCGGCGGCGGCAGGGCACGGCGCTCGATGGGCTGAAGGTCTGGCCGGACCGCTCGCCGCTGTCCGCACTGGCGACCAGAGCGTGGGACTCATACCAACAAAAAACCCTCCGGGCGGAGGGTCGTTGATGTCAGGCTGGGCGAGCCATATCAAGCCCATCAAGGGCACCCGACAGCGAATATGTCGCATGTAGATGCGCCACTGTCAATCCCACCACCTTCGAAACACCGGCGTCCTCGAATGCCGATTGCATGATGCGTGGCGTCGGGACGCCGGGCAGTCGACCGGTCGTGCCGTGCTTGCGCGAAAGAACGATGGAGCCGCCTACAGGATGTCGGAGGCAGTGCTGGTAGCGATGCGCTCAGCGGATTCCCTTACCGAATTGCGCGCGAGATGCGCATAGCGCGCGGTGGTTTCTATCCTGCGGTGGCCGAGCAGCCGGCCGATGATCGGCAGCCCTTCTCCGAGCGCCAGCGCTCTGGACGCGAAGGACAGTCATCGATACCCGTCGGGTAGCGCTCGACGATGCCGGGCCAGAGCAGCGCCAGCACGGCCTCGTCGATCCTGTCCTTCATCCGGTCGCCGCTCATCGCGCCGGCCCGCCCGGCTGCCCGTCGAGGTTGCTGTCGTCGCCGTCGGACCCCATGACGCGCTCCACCAGGTGATCGGTGACGTCCACGAAATAGCTCTCCAGCTCGGACTGGAGCCGGCTGTACTCCGGCCATACCGCGCGGTCGAAGAACCGTTCCCGCGTGCGCACCATCACCGTCGTGCGCCGTTGGCGCGCGTAACGGAAGGTACGCACGCCGTGCTTGCGGCAGACCGCCACGAACAGCCGGACCGACCACGTATCGGGGAGCGAGAACTGGAGCTCGACCTCGGGCTCGGTGCGCTTGTCCGAAGCGCCCAGGCGGCCGTGCAGCCGGCCCATCGCGGCCTCCGCAGCGGCGCGCTCCCCCGGACTGCCGGCGTGGCGGAACAGCGCCTCCACCTTGGCAAGCTTCGCTCTCAGTGCCTCGTCGTCGATCATCGCGCGCCGTCCGGCTGGATCGGAATGGCGACAGCATGGTCGAACCCCGGCCGCGCTGTCCATGCCGGGCAATACCGCATGGGCCGACGGACGGCGATACGTATACCGGAGCCTGGCGTGGCGCCTGACCGCTCGGGCGGGCTCTACCTCGCGTAGCCGGGGCCGGTCGAGGATATCGGCGGCGCGGGACGGAACTATTGACGGAACAGACGGGGTAGACCACTATCGGAGCGAGACTTCATCGTTCCGGAGAACTGCCATGGCTCGCCCCAGGGGCGAATCGATACGC
Source organism: Alphaproteobacteria bacterium (assembly GCA_965207055.1). Classification (GTDB taxonomy): domain Bacteria; phylum Pseudomonadota; class Alphaproteobacteria; order UBA828; family UBA828; genus WTGU01. The sequence goes on from CBDBLP010000004.1 coordinate 465,382, forward strand.
GAGCTGGAGGGCGTGCTGCATGAAGCCGCCGGTCGTCTCAGTCCAGCGCATGTGGCGGCGCTGGTCGCCCATCCCGACGCCGTGCGCTCGGCACTGGCGGTGGCAGCGGACGTGCTCTCGACGGATAATGCGGGGCGGCCCGGAGTCGAAACCATCGCGGGCGCAGAGCCGGTTCGCGTCGGCGCCGAAGAGGCGGAAAGGCGAATGGCGGCACGTACGCGCGAGGGCGCCGCCGAAGCGCTGCTGAGCTCGGACGAACTGGCGGCGCGGGTTGGGCTCAAGACGCGTCAATCGGTTCATGACTGGCTGAAGAAGGGCCGGATCGTCGGCTGGCAAGGCGCCAGACGCGGCCATGTCTTCCCGGAGGGGCAGATCGACGAGCGGGGCCGGCCGCTCGAAGGGCTCGACCGCGTGGTCGGAATGTTCGGCGACGGCTATGCCGCCTGGGTATGGCTGACGACACCGCGGCCCTCGCTCGACGGCGCGATGCCGTTGACGCTGCTGGCCGGGGGCGAGATCGACCGCGTGGCGAAGGCCGCGCAGGGAGACCGGCAGGGCGATTTTGCGTGACCGCCGGCTACGACCCGGAGCGCCTGCGTGCGCGACTGCGCGAGGTCCGTCTCGGGCGTGTCTTCCGCGTCATTCATCGCGACCACCGGTCGAACCCCCTGGGGGCGGTGGCAGCGCCGAGCCGGTTCAGCGATCCACAGGGCGGCTACGCCGTGCTGTACGCCTCGGAGGCCGTGCGCTGCGCGTTCTGGGAATCCCTCGGACGCAACCGCTTCACACGCCGCCGGCGGCGTGAGCTTCCACGGATCGAGGTCGAGGCCCGGCAGGTGGTATCGATCGGCTCTACCGCACCGCTTGCCCTGATCGACCTGCGCGGCGACGGGCCGGTGCGCATCGGGGCGCCGAGTGCGGTGACGCATGACGGCAACCATGCGGCGGGCCGCGCCCTTTCGGCCGCCGCCTATGCCGACGTTGCGGAGGCGGAAGGGTTCCTGTTCCTGTCGCGGTTCACCGGCGACGCCTGCGTGGCCGTATTCGACCGGGCCTTCGGCAAGCTGAAGGCGCTCGACATCGCCGAGCTAGTCTGCCATGTCGAATTCCTGGACGCCCTCGACGACTACGGTATTGTGCTGGCGGAACCACCCGAGTTGCGGGGATGAAGGGACAGAAGCTGCCGGTGCCGGGATCGCGCACGAATCGGAAATGGAGGATTTTGGCGGCACCGGTCGGGGCATGTCCCGTCAGGATTGCCTTCCAGTCCGGTGACTATACGATTACGAACTGAAATCCGGTCTGTGATATGAGTCCGACACGAGTGAAATATTATTTATAAACCAATGTTTTATTAACATTTTATTAGATGTTGGATTAGTGTGAGTTGCAAAAGAGTGGCGGAGATCGTGGATGCGCACGTCGTCGAGTCCGGCCTGCGCCCGGACGCGGCGCCAAGGGTGTTGAAGGTCAGTGAGATGGCTATCCGGCTTGCGTCCCGCGATCACCCACGGATTGCCGTCCCGCCTCTCGATGCCCCGCAGGACGGCGACAGCCGGATCGCCGAGATGCACCACCTTCGCGCCCGTCTTGGTGTCGGTAAGACGAAAACATACCCTAAGATATTGTAATTGTGGAGATATCTACTTTTATGTAATCACACCGCATGCGGATGGGTTCAACTCCGCGACCCCTCACGTCCCCGTAGGGCCGTAAGCCTTCGGGCGAGCCGTGGGAAATCCGACAACGGTTCGTGATCCAGAGCGAATCGAGGTGCCGCAAGGGGGCTGGTAACGCGGAGAACCCTGCGCTATCGTCAAGCGCATGGTGGTTCTCGACGCTGACCTTGCCACGACAGACCTGACGCTGGTCGAGGTCGACGGGGGGATACGGTTTTCTCCCGCGCCCCGGCCAGAGCACGAGCCGTGCGATTTGCTGACGCTGTTGCAGCGTGAGCGCGCCCGCGCGGATCGGGAACAAGCGCGCGCGGACGCGGCGGAGGCGTGCGTTGAGGAATTGCGCTGGGCCGAAGTGGCTGCCCGTAGCGATGCCGGTTCGTGGAAGTCGCGGTTCGGCAAGTGCCGCAGCAAGCTGACGGCGGTCGAGGAAGAGACCAAGGAACTGCGCCGCAAGGTCAAGACCGTCCCCTTGTTGCAGACGGAGCTGGCGCAGTTGGAGAAACTTCTGTGCGCCCCCGGCCTTGAGCCGGGCGAAGGCGCGAGGATCGTATCCGCGCGCATCGTGATTGGTCGAATGCGCGGTCTCGTGTCGACGGATGCCGCTGAGCGATCCGAGGCCGGGCGGCGCAGTCGAATGGCGCCGGAACGCGAGATGTCGGTCAAATCGCTGTACACCCAGATTGCCCGGCTCAACATGCAGTTGGAAGAGGAGAAGGAGAGGTCGGAAAGCATCAGGGAAACCGCCAAGGCGCTGTCCTGCGAGAACCTGAGCTTCCGCAGGGAGCTGACGTTCCTGAGAGACGCCGAGATCCGGTCCCGGTCGCTGTCCCACGAAGTGTCCGGGCTGCGCTATGCGCTGAAGATGTCCGAGGCCAGGCGGGAGAAGCTGAAGGCCCGGATTGCCAAGCTGCGCGCGGCCGGGGCGACGCTGACGAAGTTGCCGTTCGACGAGGCGGCTCACCTGCGCACCGTCCTGAGGCGGTCGCGGCGCCAGAAGAAAACGATCAAGACCCTGTCGAGGGAGAACGCCCGGTTGCGCAGAACCGTGAAGGGCGCGCGGAACCGGATCGAGGCGCTGGAAGCCGAGACCACGAAGCTCCGTGCAACCGGGAAGGTGCTGTCGAAGAGGCTCTATGGGCGCAAGAGCGAGCAGCAGAACAAGCCGCGCTCGGACCGCAAGCGCGGCCAGCAGCGCGGCGCGCCCGGTCACGGCCGCACCCAGCGGCCTGGGCTCGAGGAGCGCCCTGAAGTCCACGCCCCGCCGCCGGAGGCGTGCGTGTGCGCGCAATGCGGGGAGCCTTACGCCGCGAACGGCGTCGAGGAATCCACCCTCGTCGAAATCGAGGTCAAGGCCCACAAGCGCGTAATCCAGCGCGAGCGCTTCCGCCGGAGCTGCGAGTGCGCGTCCTCGCCGATGGAAGTGTCCGCGCCCCCGGTGGCGCGGCTGTTCCGCGGCACGCCCTACGGAATCACCTTCTGGGCGCGCTTCCTCTTCGAACTCAGTGTCGGGCTGCGCCCGCTGAGCCGGACCGCGGCATGGATGTTGGCCCAGGGGCTGGCGGTGTCGCCGGGGACGCTGGCCGACAGCCTGAAGCGCTTCGTGCCGCTGTTCCTGCCGCTGTTCGAGGCGATTCTCGCGCACCAGAACGAGGCGGTGGTGCGCCATGCCGACGAGACCTCCTGGCGCGTGCAGGAGCTTCGCGGCGAAGGCAGATCGAGCCGCGCCTGGCTGTGGACCTCGGTCAGCAGCGACGCGGTCTGCTTCCATATCGATGCGAGCCGCAGCGCCGAGGCGGCGCTCAAGCTGTTCGCCGAAGCCCTGCCCGACACGATCATCGTCTGCGACCGCTACAGCGCTTACAAGCGCCTCGTGCGCCTTCTCGGGGGCAAGGTGATCCTCGCCTTCTGCTGGTCCCATGTGCGCCGCGATTACATCGAGGCCGCGGCCGGCCAGGAACGGCTGACGCAATGGTGCCAGGAATGGATCGAGCGGATCGCGGAGATCTTCCGGCTGAACGATGCGCGGCTGGAACATTACAAGCCCGGCCGCAAACGCCAGACTGCGGCGTTCAGGAAAGCGACCCGCAAACTGAAGAAGGCGCTCGACCGCCTGTTCGCGCACGCCGAGGCGGAGCTGGCCGCTCTGCCGGAGCACGCGCGCGAAGGCAAGGCGCTGCGTTCGCTTCTCAACCATCGCGAGGGGCTGTGCGTCTTCGTCGACCACCCGCAAGTGCCCCTCACGAATAATGTCGCCGAAAGAATCTTGCGTGCTCCGGCAATCGGACGGGGGCTGAGCTTCGGTTCCAACAGCGAGGACGGCGCGGAGTTCACCGCGATCATGTACTCGGTCGTCGGCACGCTCTCGATGAACGGCATCGACGTGCTGCGCTGGCTGGAAGCGTGGCTGGCGGCGTGTGCGGAAAATGGCCGCCAGCCGCCGGACGACTTGTCAGCCTGGCTGCCCTGGTCGATGAGCGAGGAGCGCAGGCTCAAGTTCACGGCCCCGGGATGACCGGCGCCATCGAGTGCCGCTACTACGGTCGCGACTTCACCGCCGATGAAATGGCGCTGCTGCGCTCCCTGATCGCCGGGCCTCCGGCGTTCAACCGCCATGCCCTGTCGAAGGAGTTCTGCCGGCGCATCGGCTGGCTCAAGCCCGACGGCGGCCTCAAGGACATGATGGCCCGCGTCACCATGCTCGCCATGCACCGCGACGGAGTGATCGCCCTGCCGCCGCCGAGGGGCAGGCAGGGCCGGCCCAAGCCCATGGTCTTCGGACCGGAGACCGAGCCGCCGCTGTTCCCCGCACCGACGACGCTTGACGAGGTGCGCCCGCTCGACTTCCGCACCGTCGTGCGCGAGACCCGCGAGGGCAGGCGGTGGAACGAGTTCGTCGCCCGCTACCACTACCTCGGATACAAGACCCTGGTCGGCGCCCAGATACGCTACGCCGTCCACGACCGCAATGGCTGGCCCATCGCCATGCTCGGCTTCTCCACCGCCGCCTGGAAGCTCGCCCCGCGCGACAACTTCATCGGCTGGGCGCCCGAGCTGCGCGAGAAGAACCTGCCGCTGGTGGTGGACAACCCCAGGTTCCTGATATTGCCGTGGATCGCGATTCCCAACCTCGGCTCGCACATCCTCGCCATCGTGCGCCGCCGCCTGCCCGGGGACTGGACCGAACGCTACAACACCAACCCCGTGCTCATCGAGACCTTCGTCGAGACCCCGCGCTACACCGGCGCTGTCTACCGGGCGTCGGGCTGGATCCATGTCGGAACCACCCAGGGCCGGGGACGCTACGACCGCGACAAGCTCTACGAAAAGCCCCGCAAGGATGTCTGGCTCCGACCCCTCCGACGCGATTGGCGGCGAACCCTCAATCGCTGATATCGTCGTCCTCTCCACGGCTCGCCCGAAGGCTTACGTAGGGCCTCTCTCACGGCAAGAGCTTGACCAGAGCGACGATCAGGCCGCCCTGGGCGATCAGCGCCCCGAACAGCCACTTCAACAAGTCGACCTTGACCGCCGCGATGGCAGCTCTGGTTTCCTGCCGCAGCACGTCCACGCCGGCCTCGACTCTGGCGATATCGGCCTTGGTCTCCTGGCGCAACGCGTCGATACCGGCCTTGGTCTCCTGGCGCAGCGCGTCCACGCCGGCCTCGACCCTGGCGATATCGGCCTTGGTCTCCTGCCGCAGTGCGTCGATACCGGCCTCGACCCTGGCGATATCGGCCTTGGTCGCGAGGTTGGTATTGAGCAGGGCGACATGCTCTTCGGCCAGGGTCTCGGCCTGCTTCTCGGTGAAGCCGCTCTCGGTCAGGCGCTTCACAAAGCGGTGGGTGTCGAACGCGATGGCCTCGGTCATCCATCGATCATACATTCCCGCCGGCACGGAGCAAGGATCCCGCGTGGCGGAATCGGGCGTTCCTGGGGCTGCAAGCCCCAACGAGCCCAGCGATGAGCCGGTGCACGCTTTCGGCGGCGATCAGTGTTCGGTCGAGTTCAGCTTCTCGCCGAGTTGCGTGAGCTGTTCACCGAGGCGCACCGCGTCCTCGGCGACGAGCCCGAACTGAAGGCGCGTGGGCTCCCCTGCGTCCTCCCGGTACTGGATCTCGACGCCGACATACACGGTGCCGTCGGTGGCGGTGAGCTTGCGAAGCCGCACCTTCTCGAGCGGCGGCACGAGCTTCACGGTATCGCTCATCGCGCGGAGTCGCCCCGGGTTGCCGTCACCGGCAGGTCCTCGTACCGATCCGGACCGGATCGCCGCCCAGCGTCGAGAGTCGCCATGATGAAATCGCCCGGAGGTCTCATGTCGTTGGCCTGACGACGATACGACGCTCGCCATGCGTGAGCCCGCAGTCGCCGTCGTGCTCTCGGGCGTCGGTGTCGTCTGCGCAACCGGCGCAGCGAACCGCGGCCGTGGCGAAGGCGGTTGAGCGAAGCATGGCCACGACTATACCGCCCAACCGGTGGCGTTCGACAGCGGCCCGGCCAATCCCTTCGAGAGCGGGGTGGAGTCAGATGTCGTTCTCGGGCTCGGCCCGCTTGATGTGGATGCGTGTCGTGACGTCCGCCCCTCGGGTGCGTCCGACCCGGCACCGGCTGAGCGTCGGTCGGCGATGGTGGTCAAGGTGTGCGTCGCGCGGCGTTCGCTCTCTGTCGGCGTTCATCGTCTTGATTTGCCGCCGGGTTCGGTTTACGGTTTGCGCAAGTGGGACAGGCGATGCTTGGCGGGATTGTGTGCGGCATCGGACGGGGCGCGGGACGGTCAGCCGGGCGACAGGTTCGGAGGCGATATCATGACCAAGATGGAAACCGCGAGGGACGTGCTGCGCGCGACGGGAGCGATGGTCCGGGAGGCGCTGGGCGTGAACGGCAGGGTGACCGAAGTTTCGTCCGGGGACTTGACATTCGCGGATGACACCGACGCTATAATGGTCGCCGGGTCGCCGGGTCGCCGGGTCGCCGGGTCGCCGGGTCGCCGGGTCGCCGGGTCGCCGGGTCGCCGGGTCGCCGGGTCGCCGGGTCGCCGGGTCGCCGGGTCGCCGGGTCGCCGGGTCGCCGGGTCGCCGGGTCGCCGGGTCGCCGGGTCGCCGGGTCGCCGGGTCGCCGGGTCGCCGGGTCGCCGGGTCGCCGGGTCGCCGGGTCGCCGGGTCGCCGGGTCGCCGGGTCGCCGGCCATGACTCTGTCCGGTGCCTTGCGGCGCCGGCTTCGGTGTCCGGCCTCCCCGCCTGAGTCTTCCCACTCCGGCGGCGGGCGTTTCGCATTCCCGCGGCCTTCCCGAACTTCCGGCCTCCGATTTCCGTGCGTCCTCCCTCGTGGCGGCGCAGCCGTCCAACGCGTTCACCGGGCGCGGCGCGGCCTGCTCCGGGTTCTGCTCTTGCTGCCGCTTCTACTTGCCGCGAGCCTGTGGGCGAGGGAGGCCGACGCGCAGACCGTCCAGCCCTCCGTCTCCTTCACGAAGGATGATTACCCCGTATGGGAGAACGCCGGTACGGTGACGGTCACGGCACAGTTGGCGAGTACCCGCTCGACTTCTACCACCGTCCGCATCTCCGCGACCAGCAACACGGCGGTCGCTGGTGATGACTTTCTGGGCTTCACGGACGTCGACCTGACAATCCCCGCTGGGTCGCGAACGGCGTCACACACGATCACGATCCTCAATGACACTCGCTACGAGGACGGCGTCTCCGTAGCCGGAGACGGGGAGGACTTCGACGTCAGTGTTGTCTCCGTGAACGGCGTTGCGCCTGTTGGCGACGTGGAAACCAAGGTGACTATCTTGGATGACGAGTACACAGCCTGCTTTGCCTCCAAGACTTACCTTGTTGGGGAGGGTGCTGGAGTCTATTCCCTTCCGCTGCGGTTGTCCCGAGCGCTGCCGTTCCCCGTCAAGGCCACGAGCACGGTCGTCGATTACCTCAGCGAGGAGGGGGTGGATTACGAAGTTTTGAAGGGCACCCTCACCTTCAAGCCCTGGTCGCAAGACGGCGCTTTCGAGATTTGGATAAAGGACGACAAGGTCGTCGAGACCAACGAGTTGTTTCGTATCACGGCCCTTGTGCCATCAGTCCCGGATGGTGAGGTCTTCTGTTCTACAGATATCATCATTCAGGAAAATGACGTGGCACCTGAGGAGGTGGAGAAGCGGACGATATTCCTCGAGAAAGCGAACCGTAAGGGGGAGGACATCCTGGAAGGCGCCAATGGTGCTCTGGGAGGGGTGCACTACGTCAGTGTCGGGGTTTCAGCAGGCACGCAAATCGCGAACGGCGCCGATTACACCGTAAAAATATGTGCGGCCAGCACAGCGGCAACGCGCAGCACAGACAAAACGCACACGGCGGGCGAGGACTTTGCTGTAGAAAATCCCGGCACCGGAGTCGCTGTAGCAAATGGCTGCCGGATGTTCAGTCTGGGCGGCATCTTGAGCAATGTCGTGAGAGGAGCAGTTACCGCGCTAGGCATCCGAGCATTCGGCGACACAGTAGCCGAAGCGCCAGAGACTGTCACGGTCACTTTTGAACTTGTGAACAATCCCGGTGGATTGCTGCAGTTGGGCACGTCCACGCTGACCTACACCATTCGTGACAACCCTGACCAGCGGACGATATTCATTGAGAAAGCGAATCGTAAGGGGGAGGACATCCTGGAAGGCGCCAACGGTGCTCTGGGGAATGTGCACTACGTCAGTGTCGGGGTTTCAGCAGGCACGCAAATCGCGAACGGCGCCGATTACACCGTAAAAATATGTGCGGCCAGCACAGCGGCAACGCGCAGCACAGACAAAACGCACACGGCGGGCGAGGACTTTGCTGTAGAAAATCCCGGCACCGGAGTCGCTGTAGCAAATGGCTGCCGGATGTTCAGTCTGGGCGGCATCTTGAGCAATGTCGTGAGAGGAGCAGTTACCGCGCTAGGCATCCGAGCATTCGGCGACACAGTAGCCGAAGCGCCAGAGACTGTCACGGTCACTTTTGAACTTGTGAACAATCCCGGTGGATTGCTGCAGTTGGGCACGTCCACGCTGACCTACACCATTCGTGACAACCCTGACCAGCGGACGATATTCATTGAGAAAGCGAATCGTAAGGGGGAGGACATCCTGGAAGGCGCCAACGGTGCTCTGGGGAATGTGCACTACGTCAGTGTCGGGGTTTCAGCGGGCGCGCAAATCGCGAACGGCGCCGATTACACCGTAAAAATATGTGCGCCCAGCACGACGGCAACACGCAGCACAGACAAGGTGCACACAGCGGGTGAGGACTTTGCGGCAGAAAATCCCGGCACCGGAGTCGCCATAGCAAATGGCTGCCGGATATTCAGTCTGGACGCCGTCTTGAGCAATGTCGTGGGAGGAGGAGTTACCGCGCTAGGCATCCGAGCATTCGGCGACACAGTAGCCGAAGCGCCAGAGACCGTTACGGTCACCTTGGAACTCACCGCCAACCCTGGCGGATTGCTACAGTTGGGCACGTCCACGCTGACCTACACCATTCTTGACGCTGGCAGCGCTTTCAGCAGGGATTGCACGCCGCAGCCAGGTTCTGTGAACAAATCCCCGTTGACCATTCGGGGAAACGACCGCTGGGTTCGAGTGGTCAACTATCATGAGAATGGGATATATTTCTGTGGAATCAGCGGGTTAGGGGTGCAAGAAGACACCGTCATCCCGGCGCCTGCGGGTGTGACAGGAGACTTTCGGTTTCATACTGCTGGAGGAGGTTGGATAACCGCCAAGGGATGGGACGACGATAAATTCACTGGCGACCGGTGTGGTGCCGTATTTTCAATGGGTGGTTACAAGTACCAACTCTGCGTGATTGACGATGAAAATACCTCGCCCTCGGCCACGGAGTTCACCCTCTTGGAAGGGGGGCGGTCGATCAGTTTGAACGAGGGCCAGGAGGCGACGCATAAGGTAGTCATTGGGAAGCCAGCATCGCAGGCTCTCCCTTGCTTCGTATGGGGCGAACCTTCGGTGCTACGGGATTTGATGTTCGACAGGGGCAAGGCGCTCGACGCCAACGGCTGCATGAAGTCGTGGCCGGGGACGCCGCACGTTGGCCACGTCATCATGGATTTGTACATCAATACGAATGACGACAGCCTGGCGGGGCCCAACCCGAGGTTTGACATCGGTCTGAAGACGACTCGCAAGGACGGGTCCGCGGAGCCCGGCGCGACAGCCCAAAGTATCGGCGTCACCGTCGTGAACGACGACCATTCGGAGGTCGTTATGGTTCAGCCGCACCCTGCGCCGATGGCATGGGTGGAGGTCAAGGAATTCTTCGACAACCTCTCAGCCACCGCCGAGGATAGAAGGTTCTCGGACGGAACCTTTTGCAACGCGGAGACACCCGGGACCAGAACGGTGACTGCGCCCGGCGGCAGTGGCACCACCCGTACATGCGTCAAATACTTCGCGCGCCATGCCACGCACCTGAAGTGGAGCACGGGACGGGCGACTCCGTTCAGCTACATTCTGCGCGCCTGGGCTCCAGGTGAAGGCGGAGGAAGGAACTTCGCCACCGTTGCGGCCAACACCGGGTACTCGGCGGGCAAGACGGCGCTCGACCAGACCGCTTTCGCCTGCAGCTCCCCTGAGCAGCGTGCGCGCGAAGTCACCATATCGGTGAGGGAGGCTGCGGACTGGTCTAACGAGTTGAGCAGTCCGGCGCTGGCTCCCGGCTCCACGAAGTTCCCCATCTGCGCACACGAGATGCCGGGCAGGGACTACACGTACACAGACGGGTCGTCCTTGCCTGTGGGTGTGAATAGTGAGCCGCCGAAGGACGTGGACCAATACCCGGCCACAGAGGGGGCGTACGCAGAGCTCCCGAGGGCTGAAATTGTCGTCGCGGAGTCCACCCCCTACGTCGATATTCGCAACGCCCGCAAAACCAAGTTCGTGAAGGAAGGGAGGCGTGCGCGGTTCTTCGTGGAGCTCTCCGCTGAGGCCACCCAGGACGTGGCCGTCGAATGGCGAGTCCGCCCCTCGGTCGAACACCCGCGGGCCACCCTCGGAGAGGATGTCGAGAAGGCCTCCGGCACCCTGGTCATTGCGCAGGGCGAGACGCGCGGGGAAGTTCGCGTCAAGACGTACGAGGATTCACACGACGATGACCGGGAGAAGTTCCGCGTGCGAATCACGTCCGCCGAGGGCGCGGTCATTCGACAGCAACGCGCGCACGCGATCATTCGCAACGACGACCCGATGCCGGCGGCGTGGCTCGCGCGCTTCGGGCGCACGGTGGCCGAGCAGGCGCTCGACGGCATCGCGGGACGCATGGCGGCGAACCGCACGCCGGGCATGCAGGGCGCGATCGCCGGGCAGGCGCTCTCGTTCGATCAGGCCGCCAACGACAGCCCCGGATCGCGGGGAGCCGGCCCCGGACCGAGCCATGCGCCGGGCGGCACTGCGGGCGGGACCGGCGCGCTGGCGCTGGCCGATGTCGCACAGGCGTTCGGAAGCCATTCCGGCTACTCCGGCGCGGTCGGTATCGGTCAGGATACAGCCGGCTTCGGCAGCGGCTTCGACGGAATGCAGCCGCAATCGCGCGGCATGACGGGCCGCGAGGCGCTGCTGGGATCGAGCTTCTCGCTGACCGGCGCGGCGGACGGCTCGGGCGGCAGCATGGCGTTCTGGGGCCGGGCGGCGCAGGGGCGCTTCGACGGCGGCGAGGGGACGTTCTCGCTCGACGGCGAGGTCACGACCGGCATGCTCGGCGCGGACTATGCGCGCGGCAAGTGGCTGGTGGGGCTCGCGCTCGCACAGAGCACGGGCGAGGGCGATTACCGCGACACCGGCACGGCGCCCCGTCCCGGCGGCCAGGGCTGCCCGGAGGGGACGGGTCCGCTGTGCGGCGACGCCGTGCGCGAGGGCGACGGCAGCGTGGAGGCGTCGCTGACGGCGGCGATCCCCTATGCGGCGTTGCAGGCTTCGGAGCGCCTGAAGCTCTGGGGCGCGGCGGGCTACGGCACCGGCGAGGTGACGCTTAAGACCGCCATGGGCGGCAGCTACAAGGCGGACACGAGCTGGAGCATGGCGGCGGCCGGGCTCCGGGGCGACCTGCTCGAACCCCCGGCCGAGGGAAGCGGTCCCGCATTGGCGGTGACCTCGGACGCCTTGTGGACGCGGACCTCGTCTGAGAAGACCCGCGACCTCGCGGCGTCGGACTCCGACGCGACCCGGCTCAGGCTCGGCCTGGAGGGCAGTTACCGCATGGCGCTGGAGGGCGGCGGTCATCTGACGCCGAAGCTGGAGGTCGGCGCGCGCCATGACGGCGGCGATGCGGAGACCGGCTTCGGGGTGGAGATCGGCGGCGGGATCGCGTGGAGCGACCCGGCGCTGGGCCTGTCGCTCGACGTCTCGGGCCGCACGCTGATCGCGCACGGGGACGACGACCTGAAGGACCGGGGCTATGCGGCCTCGCTGGCCTTCGATCCGGACCCGGCGACGCAGCGGGGTGCGTCGCTGTCCTTGCGCCAGGAGTTCGGCGGACAGGCCAATGGCGGACTGGATGCGCTGTTCCAGCCGGCGGCGCTGGAGGACCGCACGGGTAGCGAGGCGACGAGCCGCTGGAGCATGGAGGCGGCCTACGGCTTCCCGGCCTTCGGCGGGCGCTGGACCGGCAGCCCGCATGTCGGGCTGGGGCTCGCCACGGGCGCGCGCGACTACAGTCTCGGCTGGCGGCTGACGCCGGAAGCCGCGAGCGCGCCCGATCTCTCCTTCGGTCTCAGGGCGACCCGCCGGGAGAGCGATACGGCGCAGGCGGAGCACACCGTGGGGTTCGAAGCCACAGCGCGCTGGTGAGCCATGGCGCGCGCCGATGACTGCTGCGGGCGCGAGGCGGGTCCCTGTCTGCGCGCACCCCGGTAGGCGCCGGGCGGGGGCTCGGCGGTGGACCGCGGCGTGGCCGGGAAGCGGGGCGCGATCCGGGGGGCGCACGCCTGGGCCTACATGCGGCGCGACCCGCTCTATTGCGCGGCGTGGGCGGCGCAGGCCGGCGCGGTGCGTTTCGAGCCGGCGGCATTCCCCATCAAGGTGCAGGGCGAGGCGGACCTGGCGGCGGAGGCATGGTCGCTGCTGGCCTGGGAGGACCCCGGCTCGGCGGCGTGGCGCTCGCCGTTCTGGTCGGGCATCCCGATGCTCGTCGGCGAGCCCGACCCGGAGCCGTGGCCGGACCCGGCGCCGCTGCTGGGGATGCTCGCCGAGGCGGGGGCGCGGGTCGAGGGGCTGCGCCTGCTGAGCGGCCGGTTGGTGGTGAAGGCGGAGCTGGGCAACGCGGTGTTGCAGATCATGGTGCCGTCGGGCCGGGCGTTCGGCCCCGGTGACGGGATCATGGCGAAGCTGGGCTTGCGCCTTCCGCTGGAGGCGGCGGTGGGCCGGGTGGAGGATCTGTGGCGGGTGGCGGGCCGGCTGCCCCCTCCTCGGAGGAGCCGGGTCCGGGGGCGGAGCACGCGGAGCTGCTGAGGGTGCTGGACGCGCGGCTGGAGCAGGCGTCGGTGCAGGGGGTGGCGAAGGAGGTCCTGGGGGCGGACCGCTCGCAGAAATGGGACACCGACGGCGGGGAGCGTTCGAAGGCGTATCGCCGCATCCGCAAGGCGAGGGCGTTCATGGAGGAGCGCTACCGGGAGTTTCTCACACCGGGCGGCGGGGGGCGCCGCAGGCCCGCGATACGGCATTCCCGCGAGACCTGAGGGCGGAGCGCGGTACCGGCGGGGGACGCGCCGGAACCCTCGTTGACGGCACCGTCAACACCGCCGTGGTGAGGTCGTCGTCGACCGTCACCGACGCGGGGCTGCCCGGCAGGTAGCCCGAGCCCGCATTCACCGTCGCCGTCACCGGGCCGGGCGGCTCGTCGCCGGTGCCGGGGCAGGCATCGCGGTCATCGCCCGCCGGGAGCAACCGGTGGCGAGGCGTCGCCGCCGCACACTCCGTCCTTCGCGCACTGCCAGCCCCGGCCCGCGAGCCGGGGGTGCGCAAGGAATCCGACGGGGGAGACAATCTCCGGTTCTGCCGGCGCCCGCGGTCGGACGCCGGTGTGTTCCGCCATGCCGAAATCCGCGCTCAGCGCTGCCGCGTCCCGCGCCATCTGCCGGCACCGCCCCGCCCGCGGTGCCGATTCGTTGCTTTCCTTCCCGATTCGCCCGCCCGGCGCGCGTCCCGCGCGTGGCTGCGCTGGCCGCGTGCGGCCGCGCGAGGCCCCGCCTGGTGGGGTCGCGCAGGCGAATCGCAAATCGGCCCTCCCCGCGGGTGCCCGGTCCCGGTTCAATCGCGGGACAGGCCGACGGCGACGCGCGCCGGCGGCGCGGAACGGGAAGCCGAGGAGGACTGCGATGAACGACGAACGCAACTACCTGTCGACGTGCGAGGCGGCCGAGTACCTGGGGCTGTCGGCGCGCACGCTCAGGCGCTACCGGGTCACGGGCGACGGACCGGTGTTCCACCGTTTCGGCGCCCGGGTGCGCTACCGGCGCGAGGACCTGGACGCCTGGGCGGGGGCGCGGCGGCGGTTGTCGACCGTCGACGACGGCAGCGCGCTGCCCGCCCCGCGCGTCCCCGTCTCCCCCGCTCCCGGCTCGCGGGCCAGGGCCGGCCGCAGGGAGCGCAGGCGGGCGGAGACCAGGGCAGACGATCCGGGAGCGACGCCATGAAGGGCGCGGCGGCGATGCCGGTGTCCGGCATGGGTCCCTCCGGCGCCGCATGGCGCGGGGCGGCCGTCCTGGCGTTTACGGCCGCAGCCGTCCTGACCGGCATGGACGCGGCGCTGGCGACCACGGACACGACCTTCGGCGATCCGCTCGACACGGTGGAGGGGATCGTGGGCGGCACCGGCGGGCAGCTCGCGGCGGCACTGGCCGTCGGCGCGGCGCTGGTGGGCTCGGTGCTGCGCTTCAATGCGATGCAGCTGATGGGCGCGGTGGGCGTCGGCGTCGCGGCGGGCGCCGGCACCGGCATCGTGACCGGCCTGGTCGGCACGGCGATCGTGTGATGAACGACACCGCGCGCCACACGATCCCGCGCCGGCTCGACGATCCGGAGCGCTGGATGTTCTGGACCGTCGACGAGGCCGCCGCGCTGATGGGCCCGGCGTTGCTCGGGCTGGCCGCCAACCAGTTCGTGCCGGGGCTGATCGCCGGTATCGGCGGCTGGCTGCTGCTCAGGCGCGTCAAGCGCGGCGGCGGGGCGAACATCGCGCGCTACGCCCTCTACTGGTTCCTGCCCGACTTCGTGCTGCGTCTCAGGGCGACCCCGCCGAGCCACCTCCGGCGCTTCGCCGGCTGAGGAACGGGGGGATGCGCCGTATCGAGCTCGAGAGCGCGGTGCGCCGGATACGCGACATCCGGCTCGCGCTGGCCGGGCTGCTGGTGCTGTCGATGACCGCCAACCTCGCGCTCACGGTGGGCTTCGCCGGTCGCGAGACCGTGACCGTGCTGCTGCCGGCAACGGCGGGTCCGGCATGGGAGGTCGGCAGCGGCGGCGCGGGCATGGGCCCTGCCGGCGCCCGCTATCTGGAGGACATGGCGCGCACCGTGGCGGTGACGCTGCTGACGCTCACGCCGGAGAACGCGGCCCATGTGCGGGCGGCGGCGGCGCGCATGAGCCACCCCTCGGCGCGGGGCGCGATCGGCGCCTGGGTGGAGGCGGAGGCCGCCCGCATGGCCGGGCGCGATCTCGCCAGCGCGTTCTATCCCGGCCGCATCGAGGCCGATCCCGAACGGCTCACGGCGGAGCTGTCGGGCGAGCTGGTGACCTGGATCGGGCGCGAGGAAGCCTCGCGCGAGGACCGGCGCTACCGCCTTGCCTTCCGCATCGAGGCCGGGCGCATCGGCCTTCTGCGCTTCGAGCAACTGGAGGACGGAAAATGACACTCCTTTCCCCGCGGCGGCGGTTCGCGCTGCTGCTCGCGACACGGCTCGTTCTCATGGGCGCGCTGCTGGCGCCTGTCCCGGCGCTGGCGATGCAGATCCTGGAGGCGGCCGACCATGCCGAGCTCGCCGCGGAAATCTCCGCGACCGGCGTCAACCGGATCGCGCTTGCACGCGACCGGATCGCCAGGGTGGTGCGGGCGCCGGACGGCTACGCGGTCGAGCACGACGCGGCGTCGGGCGACCTCTATCTGCGCCCCTCGGCGCCGGCCACCTCCGGAGACGCGGCGGGCGATCCCGTCACGCTGTTCGTCGGCACGGAGCGGGGCTTCACCTACCGGCTGACGCTGACGCCGTCGGCGCGCGACTCGGCGCAGATCCTGATCCGCAACGCGGCGGTGTTGCCGGATGCGGAGACCGCCGTCCCGGCCGGCCGGGACAGCCCCCGCGTGGCGGCGCTGGTGCGGCTGGTGCGCGCGGTTGCCCGCCGCGAGCCGCTGGCGGCCTACGAAATCCATGCCGGCGGACCTTCCCCTTCCGGCCTCACCCCGATCGAGACCTGGCGGGGCCCGCGCTTCCGGGCGCTCGTGTTCGAGGCCGGCCGTTCCGCGCCCGCCGGCGGGGACGGGCCCGCGGGCCTCGCCGGGACCATCGGCGGTCTGCCGGGCGCGGGCCGGGTGGCCGCGCTGTGGCTGGGGGCGCCGGGCAGCGGTCCCTCGGGCGGGCGGCTGGCGGTGGCGGTGACGGAGGCCGCCGCGCCGGGAGCGCCGCGATGAGCGCCCGGGAAGAGGCTCGCGGCTCCGGCGGAGACGGGAGCGACCCCGGCGCGGTGCGGCGGCGCCAGCTGCTGCTGTTCTCGGGCCTCGCCGCCGTGCTCCTGGTCGTGCTGGCGGCCTGGCTCGGCATGGGCGGCGGCGGGACGCCGGCGCCGCGGGGCGGCATCGAGGCCGGGATCGTGGCGCCGGACGCGGCCGAGCAGGTCTGGACGCGGCGCTCGGAGGCCCGGCTCGGCGGGATCGAGACGCAGCTGCGCGAGATGCGCCAGGAAGCGCGCCGGCTTGCCGCAGACAATGACCGCCTGCGGGCGAAGCTGGAGCGGGACACCGCCGACGCGCGCACGGTGATCGACCGGCAGGCGGCGGTGATGGACGAGCTCGAACGCCGGCTCGGGGCGCCGGGCGCAACGGGCGGCGCATCGTCCGCCCCGCAGGCCGGCCCCGGCAATGACGGGTATTTCCGGGTGCCTTCGTCGGCGTCCGCGACCGGAGGAGAGGCGCGGACGCGACCGGTCGCGCCGGTGCGCATGATCGAGATCTTCGAGCTGGAAGGCGGGCCGCGGTCGTCGGCAACCGATCGCCGCAGCGGTCCGGAGCTCGTGGCCGACGCCGTGGCGAAACCGGTCTCGGCCTGGCTGCCGGCGGGCGCGCATGCCTCGGCGATCGTGCTGGCCGGCGTCGACGCCTCGGCCGGGATCTCCTCGCAGGGCGATCCCCGCCCGGTGCTGATGCGCATCACGGGTCCGGCCTGGACCGCCGCCGAGGACGGCATCGCCCTGCAGGTCGACATCGATGGCTGCACCGTCACCGGCGCGGCCCATGGCGACCTCTCCTCGGAGAAGGTCTACGCCCGGCTCCAGACCATGACCTGCGCCGGGCCGCGTCCGGGCACGGTGGTCGAGACCCCGGTGGCGGGGTTCGTCGCCGGCTCGGGCAAGACCGGGGTGCGCGGTCCGGTGGTGAGCCGCGAAGGTGCGCTGGTCGAGAAGGCGTTCCTCGCCGGCGTGGTGTCGGGCGTCGGCCAGGGCGCGGCGCAGGCCTTCCAGCCGCAGGCGGTGGCCACGGGCGCGGGTGGCGCCGCGGTTGCCAACACCGGGCTCGGCGACATCGGCCGCGCGGGCCTCGGCGCCGGGGCGTCGAGCGCAGGTCAGAAGGTGGCCGACTACATGATCCGCCGCGCCGAGCAGTACCAGCCGGTGATCCAGCTCCAGGCCGGCACGAAGGTGACGCTCGTGTTCCTCGAAGGCGCCCGCATCGACGGCCGCGCCGTGCAACCGCAATCGAACGATGGAGGGAATTGAAATGACGCATTGCAGGACAAGTGGGCCTCGCCGGGGCTCGTCCGCCGTGATCGCCCCCGTGGCGATCGTTCTGGGCGCCCTGCTGCTCGCGGGCTGCTCGTCGGGCCATGTCGGCGAGGACTGGCAGTGCCCGCTGGCGAAGGGAGGGTCCTGCGCCAGCGTCGCCGCCGCCGATCCGACCGTGCCGAAGACGGGCGTCGCGCGGGCAAGGGCGACCGGGCAGCCGCTCCGGCTGCTGCCCCGAGACATGGAAGCCGAACGCGCCGATTTACCGACGATGGAGACGCGCGCCTGCGAGGCGGAGTGCGGGTTCGACCCCTTCGGCTGGCTCGCCCGGCTGTTCGGCGAGGAGACCGACGGCGATCCCCCGGACGCGCAGGACACCGAACCGGCAATGACGGCTTCCGCCGCCGACATGGCGGCCGCCGCCGATGTCGCGGTCGAGGCGGCCCCGGCTGCGGAAGAAGATACCGGCGCCGACGATCTGCGCACCGGCGAGGTCGTGGCGCGGATCTGGATTGCGCCCTTCGTCGATGCCGACGGCGTCTACCGCGAGGCGTCCCATGTCCGGGTCGTGCTGGAACCCGCCGGCTGGAGGCTCCGCTGATGGCGGCGGGGGCGCTCGGCCGCCTGCTGGAGATGTTCGAGGGGCCGGAGGCGCCGGGGCCGTGGTCGCCGCCCGCCATGCCGGCCGCGCTGCATGCGCTGCTGCCCTGGCGCGCCTTCGACGAGTCGAGCGAGCTCTATGTCAATGCGGGCTCCGTCGGCTTCGTGCTGGAGCTGCCGCCCTTCGCCGGCATCGACGCCGAGACGCTGGGGGCGCTTTCCGGCACGCTGGCGGATGCGGCGCCCGAGCGCTGCACGATACAGATCGTCCACTGGGCGAGCCCGCGCTTCGGCGCTGCCGTCCGCGCCTGGGCCGAGCCGCGTGTCGGGACCGGCGGGGCGCTGAACCGCATGGGCGAACGCCGCCGGAACCTGCTTGCCCCCGGCGGCTGGCGCAGGCTGCATGAAGGGGGACCGCCCTTCACGCTCACGGACTACCGGGTGTTCGTCACCGCCTGTCTGGCGGGACCGCCCGGCCCGGCGTCCGAGACCGCGCTCGGCGCCTTCCGCCGGGCGCTGGAGGGCACCCTCGCCTCGGCGGGAGCGAGCACAAGGCGGCTGGAGCCGGACGGGCTGCTCTCGCTCGCGGCCGAGCTGACCGCGCCCGACATCGGCGGATACCGCGACGGCGGGACCGAGCGCCCGATGCGCCGCTGGGCGCCGCGCGATCCGCTGCATGAGCAGTGCACCGCGCCGGGCCGGGCGCTCACGGTCCATCCGACCGGCCTCACTCTCCACCATCCGGACGGCGGCGGCAACGGCGGCTCCGGAGACATCGCCGTGCGGGTTCTCAGCGCCATCGCCTTTCCCGAGGTCTGGCCGGGCTGGCGCGGCAACGCGCTGATCGGCGACTTCCACCGCGACTTCCTCCAGCCCGGCTGCCCGGTGCTGACCTGCCTCACCGTCATGACGGGCGACGAGGCGGCGGGCGAGAAGGCGTTCCTGAAGTCCGCCCGCGCGACCCAGCAGGCCGGCACCGGCATCGCCCGATACCTGCCCGGCCTGCCCGAGAAAGCCAGAGACTGGCAGACCGTCACCGAACGGCTCAAGGACGGCGAGCGGCTGGTGCGGGCCTGCTACATGGCGGCGGTCTACGCGCCGCTGGACGCGCTCGACGAGGCCGAGCAGGCGGTGCGCGCGATCTATCACGGCCAGGGCTGGCGGGTGAACGCCGAGCGCTACATGCAGCTGCCCTCCTGGCTGGCGTGTTTGCCCATGGCGTCCGCCGGCGGGCTCGACGCCGATCTCGAACGCATGGGCCGGATGAAGACCCTGCTGACCGCCTCGGCGGTCAATCTCGCCCCGATCCACGGCGAATGGCGGGGACAGCCGATGAACCCGGACAACCCGCCCGCCCTGTTCCTGATCGGGCGGCGCGGGCAGCCGGCCTGCTGGTCGCCCTTCGCCAACGAGGCCGGCAACTACAACGTCGCCGTCACCGGCAAGTCCGGCTCGGGCAAGTCGGTGCTGATGCAGGAGCTGGTGACCGGGCTGATCGGCGCCGGCGGCGAGGCCGTGGTGATCGACGACGGACGGTCGTTCCAGCACACGGCCGAGGCATTGGGCGGCGCGTTCATTGCCTTCGGCAAGGACCCGGCCTGTCTCAACCCCTTCGCCATGATCGACGCCGGGACAGCCAATCACGACAGCGATTACCGCGAGGAATGCTTCGCCATGCTGGCCGGCGTGATCGGGCGCATGGCGCGGCGCCGCGGCGGAATCGACGATATCGAGGCGGCGCTGATCGCCGAGGCCATCGCGGCCGCCTGGGACGAGGCCGGCAACGATGCCGATATGGGGACGGTGCGGAAGAACCTGGAAGCCCGCTCCGACCGCCGCGCCGCCGACATGGCGACCTCGCTCGGGCCGTGGTGCCCGGGCGGCGCCATGGGGCGGCTGTTCGCGGGCTCGAACGTCCCCGACCTGGAGAACGCGCTCACCGTGTTCGAGCTCGCGGAACTGAAGGGCCGCGGCGACGTGCAGGCGGTGGTGCTGATGCTGGTGGTCTTCCTCGCCACCCAGCGCATGTATCACGGCCTCCGCACCCGGGCGAAGGCGATCGTCATCGACGAGGCCTGGGACCTGCTTTCCGGCGAGGACAGCCGCGCCTTCCTCGAAGGCGCCGCCCGCCGGGCCAGAAAATACCGGGGTTCCCTCATCACCGGCACGCAGTCGGTCAACGACTATTACGCCAACCCGGCGGCAAGGGCGGCATGGGAGAACTCCGACTGGGTGATCTTCCTCGCCCAGAAGGACGAATCCGTCGAGCTGCTCAAGTCCGAGAAGCGCATCCACTGCGATCCCGGCATGGAGCGCGCGCTGAAATCTCTCACCACCGCCGACGGCCGCTATGCCGAGCTGGTGCTGCACGGCCCGGACGGCTGGCGCGTCGCCCGCCTCGTGCTCGATGCCTGGTCGGTCGCGCTGTTCTCCTCGCGCGGCCCCGCCTTCGCGGCGGTCGAGACGCTGAAGGCCGAGGGGCTCAGCACAGTCGAGGCCATCGACCGGCTCGCCGGGGACGCTCCCCTCGCGGGCGGCGCCCCCGCCGCCGCCGGACATTCCGAACCATCCGAAACGCAGGATGCGGCATGACGCAGAAAGCAAGCGGCGGCGAAAGACCGCTGAACTGGCCGGAGGACCCGGAGACCGTGACGGCGGCGGATATCGACTTCGAGGCGCTGGCGCATGTGCTGGCGAACACCTGCCGCCGGGGCGGCTGCTGCCGGCAATACCACTCGGTGGCTGCGCACGCGGTAATCGTCTCGGAGGAGATCGAGGCGCTCGACGGGCTGTCCGAGGGTGACCGCCGGACGCTGGCCCTCCATGCGCTCCTTGCGCCCGCGCCGTCGGCGTGGCTCCGGGGCCGCCTGCCCGACTCGCAGCGGGCGGCCGAGCGCGCCGGAAGGCTCGCCACGGGAATCGAGACCGCGGTGCGCGAGGCCGCCGGGCTCGGCGCCGTGCTGGACGAGGAGCACGGCGAGCTGTTGCGTTTCGTGACCCGCATGGCGGCTTCGGCCGAGCGCCGCGACATCATGGACGGCAACGCCGCCGCGAGCGCCGGCGTTGTCTTCCCGCCGCTGAAGCGGCGCATTCGTTCGATCATGCCCGACAAGGCGGCCGAGGCCTGGCTCGCCCGGTTCCGGGCGCTGTCGGGAAACAGGGATCCGGGCGTTGGCGCTGCGCCGGCGGAGGACAGGGCGGATGCGCCGCGAGGCTGACATGAAGCGTTCCGACTCCGCGTGGCCGGCGATGATTTCCGCCGTGCTGCTTTCCGGCGCGGTCGCGGCGGCGGTCGCGGCGGCCGTCCTCCGATATGGGGTCGATCCGCCACCGCGCATCGCCGGCGTCCGCCTCGGGGAGATGACGGCGGCCTGGACGACGCGGGCGGCAGCCGAAGGCCGGTCGGCGGCGGAGGTACGAGCCTGGGGCGCGGCGCTGGAAGCGGCGCTCGATGACGTGGCCGCACGCCACGGCGTCGTTCTGCTGCCGGCCCGTGCCGTCGCCGCCGGGGCGTCCGATCTCACAGCCGAGGTCAAGGAGACGCTTGCGGCGATCCTGGAGCGCAATCGCGCGTTTCTGTCCCGGAGCGCAAACGGAGAGAAGCCGTGACCGCGCCGCGCCCGATATTCGCGCGGCGGGACGGCCAAGCGCGCCGCCGCCATGTCGGCCTGGCGGTCATGATCGCCCTGGCGGCGCTCTGGCTTGGCCTCGCCTCGCGGGTGCATGTCAACGCGAGCTGGTCCGACCGGGCCTGGGGCTATGCCGCCCTGCCGCTGTTCGGCGACGACCCGAGGATCGGCGACCGGGTGCTGTTCGAGCCATCGGCGGCCGTTGGCAGCAAGGTCCCTTATCTCAAGACGGTGCGCGGCCTGCCGGGGATGGCGGTCGCGGTCGCGGAAGACGGAACGGTCTTCCTCGATGGCGTTGCGGTCGGCCGGGCCAAGACCCACGCGCTCGACGGGCGGCCGCTCGCAGCCATCGCGCCGGGGGTCATTCCGCCCGGCCGTTACTTCCTGCACGCCGGTCATCCCGACAGCCACGACAGCCGCTACGCCGAAATCGGCCTAGTGCCGCGCGCCCGCCTTCTCGGCCGCGCCGTCGCCCTGCCCGACCTGCCCTGGCTCGGCCTCAAGGGACCGCTGGTCGGGCCGGAAGATGTCCGGGCGGACGCGAAACCGGAGGCGCGGCGATGAGACGGTCGGCATCCCTGTTGCTTGCTGCTCTGCTCGCGGCGACGGCACCAAGCGCATCGGCGAAGGATCTGGGCGTGCGGGGCGCGACCTGGCCGGTGGCGGAGCCCGACCTGCTGGTCGAGATCGAGACCCGCCTCGTGGAATTGCAGCGCTCCGGCGAGCTGGCGCGGCTGGAGGACGAGGCCCGCACCCGCGCCCGCCGCAGCCTGGAAGAGCCCGAACCGGTGCCCGGCATTGCGCCGGCCAGGAAACGCCGCAGCCGCCTGTTCGATCCCTCGCTCACGGTAGCACAGGATATCCGCGCGCCTGACGGCGCCCTCATCACGGCTGCCGGGACCAGGGTGAACCCGCTGGAACGCCTGCCGCTCACCCGCGACCTGATCTTCGTCGACGGTAGGCGCGGGGTCGAAATCGCCTGGGCATTCGCCCACGACCGTTCCGCGAAGATCGTGCTGCTGGCCGGGCGTCCGCTCGATCTCATGCGCCGCCATCGCCGGCCCTTCTTCTTCGACACCGGCGGCAGGCTCGCCGCGCGATTCGGTATCGCCGCGACGCCCACGCTGCTCGAACAGAACGGCGCAATGCTGCGCCTTACCGAAATCCCGGTCGAGGATCGGGACGGACAACCGCCTGAAGAGGAGGAATGAACCGATGCTGACCGTCAACCGCGCGACCCTGGTGGGCCATGCCGGGCGCGATCCCGAGATCCGCACCCTGCCGAACGGCGGCAAGGCGGCGACCTTCCCGCTCGCCACCGCCGAAAAGTGGACCGACCGCGAGGGCAAGCCCGCGGAGGCCACGGACTGGCACCGGGTGGTCGTCTATGGCGCGGCCGTCGAGATCGTCGGCACCATGCTGCGCAAGGGCGATCCGGTCATGGTCGAGGGCCGCATCGCGACCCGGCAATACCGCGACCGCGACGACAACGAACGCACCGTCACCGAGATCGTCGTCGCCGGGCCGCAGGGCATGGTGAATGTCCTCGCCGGGCGGCGTCGGGAGGATGCCGATGCAAGCGGGGCGGCGAGCGGCGGCGTATCGGAGCCCCCGGAATGAAGCGCCGTTTCGTCCCCCTTGCCGCCTTCGCTCTCGCGGCCCTTCTCTGGTCGGCTCCCGCCTCGGCGCAATCCTGCACCGGGCGGTTCGTCAACCCGATCTCCGACGTCTGCTGGGAGTGCCTGTTCCCGATCTCGATCGGGCCGCTCACCATCGGCAGCACCGGCGGGGTGACCGACACCCCCAACCCCTCCTCGCCGATCTGCTTCTGCGGCTCGCCCATCCCCCGCATCGGCCTCTCGCTCGGGGTCTGGGAGCCGGCACGGCTGGTCGACGTCACCAGGACCCCCTGGTGCTTCCCCAATCTGGGCGGCCTCGCCATCGATCCCGGCCTGCCCGCCGCGCGGGGCCGCACCGGGTCTTCCGGCGGCGACGGCGCGAAGGGCTCAGTCTGGCATGCGCATTACTACATGTATCCGCTCTTGTCCTGGATCGGGGTGCTGCTCGATCTCGGCTGCCTGGAGGGCGGGGGTCTCGACATCGCCTGGGTCTCGGAACTCGACCCGGCCTGGCTCGACGACGAGCTGAGCTTCCTGCTCAACCCGGAAGCGGCGCTGTTCGCCAACCTGCCGGCGCAGGCGGCCTGCGCGGCCGACTGCGCGGCGGCCTCGGTCGGCCTGCCGCAGGACGGTCTGTTCTGGTGCGCGGGCTGCCAGGGCGGGATGTATCCGCTGACTGGCAACGTGGCGGCGCATGTGGGCGGCGTGCAGGCCTCGCTGCTGGCGGCCCAGCGGCTGGTCTATCGCCTCCATCGCGCCGGTCTCGCCTGGGGTACCTCGGGCTCTCGGGCTCTCTGCGGGCGCTACCCGATGCCGGTGATGAAGAAGTCGCAATACCGCTGGCAGATGACCGAGCCGGTGCCGGCGATCACGCCCCGCACGGGCTGCAACCCGACGGGACGGTCCTCGGTGCTCTGGGAATCGCTCCGCGAACTGCCGGTCTCCGGGGAGAGCTTCGGCTACCTGCTGTGGAGAAAAAAATCGTGTTGCCTGCTCTGAACCCTTCGGAAATCTGCCGGCCGCTACGCATTGCCGTTGGGGTCGCGGGCCTGCTGCTGCTCGGCGCCTGCGCCTGTCCGGCCCGTGCCGACGAAATGCCCGCCGCAGGTCCGGAGGCGGATGCATCGCGCCTGGTCGAGGAGGTGCTGCGCAAGGCGGACGACGGCGGTCTCGGCGAGTGGACGCGCTCGATCATGGACCGCGCCCTGAAACGCGCAGGCGAGACCGCACGCCGGACGATCCCCG
Organism: Alphaproteobacteria bacterium; assembly: GCA_965207055.1. Classification (GTDB taxonomy): domain Bacteria; phylum Pseudomonadota; class Alphaproteobacteria; order UBA828; family UBA828; genus WTGU01. The sequence goes on from CBDBLP010000004.1 coordinate 490,121, forward strand.
GATCGGAGTCCGAAGCAGGCTCTGGACCCTCCGCCGCGCCCCTCCCGGCCGAACGCCATGCGGCCCGAATTGCCGGCGGACCGGCCGGACGCGCCGGGGCAGCAGAAATCCTCGTCTTCACCAGCCTTTCGGTGCCGGCGGCGAGCTGGCGGCAGTGGGCGCGCAATGCAGACGCGCTGGGCGTGCCCCTGGTGCTGCGCGGCGTCGGCGTGGGCGGTCTGCGGCAAACAGCCGGGACGATCCGCGCCCGGCTCGGTGGCCACGAACCGGGCATCGCCATCGATCCGCGCCTGTTCCGCCTGTTCGGCATCGAGCGGGTGCCTGCCGTGGTCGTCGTGCCCGGCGGCGTGCCGCCCTGCGAGAGCCGCGGCTGCTCGGGCGATCCCGCCCCGCCGCACGATCTCGTCGCCGGCAATATCGGTCTCGTCGCGGCGCTGGAAACCATTGCCGCCAGGGGCCATGCCGGGCCAGCAGCCGCGAGGGCATATCTCGGACGGCTGAGAAAGGGAAACCGGCCATGACCGGGCGGCCGATTTTCCGGAAAGCGCGCGCTCCCTTGCTGACGCGCACGACGGGCTGGGCGCTCATGGCGGCGGTTCTGGGTTTCCTTCTGTGGATTGTGCTGGGCGGCGCTGCCCATGCGGGCGACCCCGGATCGTTGTCCGGGGCAGGCCCGAAGGCGGAAGCCCGCGCCATCGGCAATGCCGGCACGGCCGCCGCGCGCGCGGTCGCACGGGACGCCTCGAACGCCGCAACCGTGCCGGGCTACGCCGGCACGAATGTCCCGGAACGCAATATCGGCGCCAATGCGCTGGAGGAAGAAGGCCGGGCCCGGCTCGCCGATCCGGACGATCCCGGCGGTGCGGCCGGACGCAGCGTCATCGAGGGCGTGACGGTGCGCCCGGACGTGCCGGTGACGACCGGCGATCCCGGCATCGCGCGCGGCAAGGCTATCGCCGCCGATCCGCAGAGCCCCGCCCATGGCGCCGGCAATCTCGCCTCGGGCAGCGTTTCCGACTGCAGCGCGGGGCTTCAGGACGCGCAGGACGGCGGGAGCTGCGGTTCCGTCCGCTGGTGCGTCGGTGCGGATTGCGACAGCACCGAGCCGGAGGCCAATACCGGCTTCGTCGAGGCGACGACCCGGCTCAACATGGCGCTGGAGCTCGGCGGGGAGGAGTTCGACCGCGAGAACCTCCGCTTCTTCGCCGGCAAGCGCCGACGCTGCCACATCCATTTCGGGGGGCTGGCGAACTGCTGCAAGAACAGCGGTCTGCTGGTCGGGCTCGCCAACTGCTCGGCGAACGAGCGCGAGCTCGCGAAGGAACGCAACGCGGGCAACACCCATTATCTCGGCAGATACTGCTCGAAGCGCGTCTTCGGAGTCTGCATCCGCCGCTCGCGGGCCTGGTGCGTGTTCGGCTCGAAGCTCGGGCGCATCCTCCAGCAACAGGCGCGGCCGCAGCTCGGGATCGGCTGGGGCAGCTGCCGGGGCTTCTCGGTGGCCGAGGTCGAGCGCATCGACTTCGCGCGCCTCGATCTCTCCGAGTTCACGCAGGACCTGATGGACGGGTCGCGGGAGCCGGCCGTGACCCTGCCCGAGGCGGGCGACACGCAGTCGGTCATGCGCGACCGGGTGCGCGACTTCTACGGGCGGCAACCGTGATGGCGCGCGCCGCCAAATCTGCCGTTTGGCCGGCCGTGAAACGCGTCCTTGCGGCGATTGGCATCTGGGCGGTGCTCGGCGCCTCGGCGGCGGGCGGGGACACTCGTGCCGGAGAATGGCGGTCGTGGTGCAAGGATCGTGGATCGGCCTCGTCGCTCGGCTGGCACTTCTACTGCGACCGGGAAGAGGAACGTCAGGAAGCCGAGCCGCCGCCAGCGCAGCCTCCCTCCGGGTCGCCCGCCGCCGGGGACAGTCAGTCGGCCACCGAGCGCATCCTGGCGCTGCGCCGGGCGCTGGAGGAGGCCCGCGCCGAGGCAATCCTCGATCCGACGCCGGAGAGGGTGACCGCCTATCTGTGGCTTCAGCAGGAGACGCTGCAACGGGCCGCTGTCTTCTCCGACGCGTTCCGGCGCACGGTCTGGGCGACGCCCGAACTGGACTACACGTTGAAGCGCCCCGTTGGCGCGCTCGCCAAGCAGGTCTGGTCGGACGGGCGGCGGCAGGCCCGCGATGCCGTGCTGGCCCGTCTCGGGGACCGCTACGGGCTGATCTATCTCGGCCATGCCGGCTGTGCCGGCTGCAAGGTATTCGGACCGCTCTTGCGCGCCTTCGCAATGCGCCACGGCCTCGACGTGCTGGCAGTCTCGCTCACCGGCGCGGCGCTGGAGGGCTGGCCCGAGGCGGTCGCCGACAACGGGCGCGCCGCCCGGCTCGGCCTCGGCAATGCGCCGGTCCCGGCCCTGGTGCTGTTCGATACGAAGACGAAACGCGTCCTGCCGGTCGGCTTCGGCGTGATGGCCGAGGACGAGATGGCCGAGCGCATCTTCGCGCTCACCTCCCTGGAGCCCGGACATGACTACTGAGAACGCTCGCGCTCATATCGGCGGTATCCAGCTCCGGCTGCGCCGGATCGCTCTCGGTATGCTGCCGCACGCCATGTTCGCCGCGACCGTGTTCGCCACCGCGCCGGCGAACGCGGACGTCTTGTCGGAGATGAACCGCTTCTGGCAGGGCGCGGCGGTCAATGTCACCGGCCCGACCGCGTTCAACGGGCAGGCATCCGGCCACTGGACGCTCGGCAATCTCTATCTGCGCGCGCCGGTGCGCTCGGAGCAGGTCGCCACGGTGAGCCTGCCCTCGTTCCGCGCCGGCTGCGGCGGCATCGACGCCTTCGCCGGGGCGTTCTCGTTCATAAACTCGGACCAGCTGATCGCCTTCGGCCGGGCCGTCGCCCAGAACGCCGCCGGCTTCGCCTTCGAGCTGGCGCTGGAGACCATCTCGCCGGTGATCGCCGAGACCATGGCCAAGCTCCGGGCGCTGGCGCAATGGGTCAACTCCCAGAACCTCAACTCCTGCGAGACCGCACAGGCGCTGGTCGGCGCGCTCTGGTCGAAGAACGACCGGGCGAGCGCGTCGATCTGTGCCGCCATCGGCACGTCGCAGGGCATCTTCTCCGACTACGCCGCCGCGAAGCACGGCTGCGGCGCCGACGGGAAGCGGAACTCGACGCTCGCCTCGGCCTCCGGGGCGATGGCGGACCAGGTGCCGGTCAACGTCAACTATGCCTGGAAGGCGATAAGGGCGTCCTCGTTCCTCGCGGGCGACGCGCAGCTCGCCGAGTTCGCCATGGCGGTGACCGGCACGCTGATCGTCACCGCGCCCACCTCGGACGGCGATACCAGCGGTCCCCGCGTGCGTATCCTGGAGCCGCTGGCGCTGGACCGCCGGGTGACCGAGGTGCTGATGGAGGGCGGCGGCAGCCTCCCGGTCTATCGCTGCGACACCAACACCCTCTGCCTCAACCCCACGCTCGGCACGGTCTCCATCCCCGCCGACCGGGGCTTCCGGGCGCGGGTGGCGGAGCTGCTGCGCGACCTCGTCGATGCGGTCAGGAACGACACCGCCCCGCCCGCGCCGGCGCTCGGCCTGGTCAACCTCACCACGCTGCCGGTCTACCGGGTCGCCAATGCGGCGGCCGCATACAGGGGCGCGGTGGTCGACCAGGAGATGGACGCGCTGGCCGAGGCCGTCGCGCTCGACGTGATGCAGGTCTGGCTGTCGGACCTGCACCGCACGGTCGAGGAGCGCGCCGGCACCCTCGACATCGCCGATGGCGAGCAATTGCAGCGCTGGCGGGAGGGTTTGCGCCGGAACCGCATCGCGCTCGCCCGGCACCGCAACGAGGGCTTGGCCCGCTTCAACACCGCGCTCGCCGTGGTCGAGAAGCTGCGCCTGATCGAGACCGAGCTCGCCGGGGCCCTCTCCGCCGATCTCCGCGCCGCGCTCGCCTTCGCCCGCGGTGGCGCCGGGGCCGGGTCTCGGTAGCCCCCCATATATAATGTACGAGCTCTTCACCCTCGGCGGCGGCGCCTATTTGGTCGACCTGCTGAACGCGGTGGCGGCGATCACCGGCGGCGGGGCCTTCGTCAGTCTCGCCCAGCTTGCCGGCATGGCCGGTCTCGCCTGGGTGCTGTTCCGCACCGCCTTCGGCGGCTCGTGGAAGGACAACGCCAAGTGGATGCTGCTCTTCGCCGCCGTATGGGGCGCGATGATCGTGCCGAAGGCGACGGTCAGGGTGGTCGACCGGCTCGATCCGGCATTGGCGCCGGCGGTGGTCGCGAACGTCCCCATCGGTCTCGCGCTGTTCGCGTCATTGACCAGCCAGGTGGGCGACGGGCTCACGCGCCTGACCGAACAGGCTTTCGCGCTGCCGAACGATCTCGCCTACCGCCGCCACGGGCTGATCTTCGGGGCAAGGCTTGCCGGCAAGGCGACCCGGCTCGAAGTGACCGACGCGGTGTTCGCGCGCAACATCCGCAACTATGCTCGGCAGTGCGTCTTCCCGGCCCTGCTGCTCGGCCATGTCTCGGCGGACGATCTCAGGGAGTCGACCGACATCTGGCGGCTGGTGACGGCGACGGGCACGCCCTCGGCCGGGGCCTCGCCCGCGCGCATGGTCGAGTTCGCCACAAGGCAGGCGGCGTCCGGCACGGGCGCCACCACCGTCGAGCGCACCATCGTCACCTGCCGCGACGCGGCGGGCAGGCTGAACGCGCAGTGGAACGCCGAGATCGCCCGGGCCGGCACGATCTTCGGGCGGCGCATCTTCCCCGATGCCCGGACGGATGCTCTGGCCCGGGCCGAGCTGCTGGCCTCATTGCCGGCCGCGCACGACTTTCTCATAGGGGCCTCCAGAAGCGCGGGGGAGATCATGCGCCAGCAGATGGTGCTGAACGCCGTCCACGACGCCGGCGAGCAATGGGCGGCCGAGGCGGGGAATGCGGCCGCCTTGAGGGCCTATACCGAGGCCAGGGCGGAGGCGCAGACGGTATCCGCCTACCGCGCCATCGGGCGGCAGGCCGAGACCTGGGTGCCGCTCTTGAGGATCGTGTTCGAGTGCCTCTATGTCGGCGCGTTCCCGATGGCGGTGCTGCTGATGCTGACCCCGGCGGGGGCCACCATCTTCCGCTCATACGTCACCGGGCTGGTCTGGCTCCAGTCCTGGGGACCGCTCTACGCGGTGCTGCACCGGATCAGCATGGGGGAGGCCGCGGAACGGATGTCCGCCGCCGCGGCGATGCCGAACGGCGAGATCGGCATCTCGCTGGTGGCCCAGGCCGGCATCCGGGCGGTCGCCGCCGATGTCGCGGTGATGTCGGGCTACCTGTCGATGTCGGTGCCGTTCCTCGCCGCAGCACTCGCCTACGGACTGTCGAAGGCCACCGTTCTGGCCACGTCCGTGCTCGCCGTGGGCCAGGACGCCGCGTCGTCCGCTGCCCACGAAGGGACGACGGGCAATCTCTCCCTCGCCAATACCGGCTACGACACGCACCGCTTCGCCACGCTGGAAGGCCGCCAGATCCGCACCTCGGCCCATGTCGATACCGACCGCTATACCGGTTACGCCCCGGCGGGCGCCGCGATGACGGTGACCGGCGACGGGACCGTGGTGACCGACGCCGGCGCCGCCACCAGCCGCATCCCCGCCGCCGGCGTACGCCTGTCGGAGTCGCTCGCGACCAGCCACGAGCAGCGCGCGGCCCATGCCCGCGGCCTCTCGCGGCACTGGTCGGCCGAGGCCGGACAGGCGCGCAACGCCGCCGTCACCGACGCGACGGCGCTCATGGAGCGCTACTCCCACGACGTCAGCACGGGCGAGGCCCATGCAAGGGGCGTCACCGAGAGCGAGAGCAGCCAGGCGCAGGCGCTGGAGTCGCATGTCGAGAAGCTCGCCGGGATCGCCGGTATCACGAAAAGCCAGGCGGCGGTGCTCACCGGGCAGGCCAGTGTCGGCGGCGGCTGGAACGCGATCGCGAAGCTGGGTGCCGACGGCTCCGCCGCCTGGCGTGGCGAGACCTTCGAATCCGACACCTGGAACCGGGTGAAGGACTACGACCGCCAGCACGGCGTTACCGAGACATGGGGGAAGGTCTCGGAAGCGTCACGGCGCTGGTCCACGCAGACCGGCGACAGCGAACTTTCCAGCCTCGACGAGAGCCTGTCGGCCAATCTCACCCGCATGCGCAGCTTCCAGGAGCGGGCGTCGCTGGCGCGCCAGGAGTCGGAGAGCTGGTCCGAGCAGGCCGCGCAGGTGCGTTCCGACGCGCAAGGAATCGAGCGCGAACTGGGCCAGCCCTTCTTCGCCTGGCTGTCGGAACAGCCGGGCACGGACGGGCGCGCGATCGGCGCGGCCGGCGCCATGCGCATCGCTTCGCCGCAGACGCCGGAAGATGCCGAGCAACTCCGGGAACATGCCGCCGCGTTCATTGCCGGGAAGTTCCCCGCCCCCGCCGGACCCGATCCGTCGAGTGTCGGCGGCGCGGCGGAGTATGAGGGGGCGACGGGGACGTTGCGGGAGGCCTATGCCGGCGAGACCGCGGCCGCCCATGCGGGCTGGTCGGAAGGCGTGCGCGACCGGGCGCGCGATGCAGGCGCGCCCCGGCCGGGCGATGTGCCGGCAGAGGCGCTGACGGAACGCGCGGAGACGAAGACCGACCTGATCGTCAGGGGCGCCGCCCGTGAGGCGCGCGAGAGCGTGACGAAGGACGAGGCGGCGGCGGGCCGGGCCGGCGTCGCGGCGGAGACGCGCAAGCCCTTCGAGGAGCACGCGACGGAGAACCTGCCCTTCATCGGCGGCTGGCTCGCCGGCCAGCTCTTCGGCAGCGCGAGGAATGCCGCGCCGGACGGGGCCGGAGAGCGGCCGAAGACGATCCCGACGCCGGATTGGGGAAACCAGTCGCCGTGACGGCAATGACGCCTTCAGTTCCCGAGCAGGAGCCTTTCCTGTTCCTCCGCAATGCGTCTGTACGCATACCGGCCGGAACGGGTATCCCAATCGAATCTCTCCTCGCGACCGTCCGGCAGCTCGTAATCGCGGAAGGCGGACCAGTCGCGGTGGACGAATCCGCGCCGCAGCGCGAGCGCCAGCGAGGCCGGCACGGTCCAGGCGATCGCGGCCATCCAGAGGGGGCCGATGGCCTCCGTGCCGGACCCGGCCGCCAGCGACGCGGCGGTGTACAGCGCCGCCAGGGCGAACCCGCCGAGCACGAAGAGACGCTCCCGCCAGGTGTTCCGGCGTTGCCGCCGGCCCGTGGATGTTCCCGTCATGTCCATGGTCCTCCATCATACCGGCGCCGGCGCGGATTGCAGCCGCCGCCCGCCTCGGGCGCGACGCTCTCCGGCCCGGTCTCCTTCGGTCCGCGCCCCGCCGGCCTCCGGCTCCTTGCGGCGCGGCCCGCGGTGCGGCGATGATCCGGGGCCTCGGCGGCAGCACGCTCCGGGGCGGCCAGACCGTCTTCCACGGCATCCGCATGTGGGGCCAGCTGTTCCAGGCCGCGCTGCTGTTCGCCGCCTTCACCACCGTCGCTGTCCCGGCCTGGAACCTGTGGCATTCGACCTCGGGCGCGGAATGGTATGCCGCCGGCATGGCGACGCTGGCCGAGACCAAGCTCGCGCTCGGCTACGACCGGGACTCGGGACAGGAAATCCGTTTCGCCGACGGCACGGTGCGCGCGCTCGCCATCCGCGACATTGCCTCGTCGATCCCGGCGCTTGAGGCGCGCGAGAAGATCCTGGACGAACTGCTGGCGAGCGCCTGGCTCGGCCTGAAGACCGGCGGCGGGCTGATCGCGCTCTTCCTCGCGGTCTTCTGGTATCGCGGCGTGCAGCTCGGGCGGCAGAAGCGGATCCGGGGCGCCGAGCTGGTCACCGCAGGCGAACTGCGCCGCCGGTTGCGGCCGCCGCACCTGCGCCTGCTCGACCACGCTGCCAGCCTGGGCGGCATGCGCCCGTACTCGATCGCCGGCATCCCGTACCCGGAGCGCACCGAGACGCAGCACACGATCGTCTCCGGCACCACCGGATCGGGCAAGACGGTGCTGATCTCGGACCTGGTGGCCCAGATCCGTGGCCGGGGCGAGCGCTGCGTGATCTACGACAAGATGGGCTCCTACACCGCGACCTTCTTCGATGCCGCCCGCGACGTGCTGATGAACCCGCTCGACGCCAGGGCCCCCTGCTGGTCGCCCTTCCTCGAAGCGCGCAATCCCCGTGACTTCGACATGATGGCCGCGGCCCTGATCCCGCAGCAGAAAGACACCGTGGACCCGTTCTGGGTGACCGCCGCCCGCCAGCTCTTCGCCAACGGGGCGGGCGTGCTGCGCGAGAAGGGCGTCACGCAGAACCGCGTCCTGGTCGAGCATCTGCTGAAGACCGACCTGACGGCACTGGCGCAGGCGATGGAGGGCACGGTGGCGCAGTCCATCGTCGATCCCGAGAACCCCAAGACCGCGCTCAGCGTGCGCGCCATGCTGACCGCCAACCTCGCCGCCTTCGAGTTCCTGCCCGACGAGGGCAGGCCCTTCTCGATCCGGGAGTGGATCTCCCGGGAGCGGCAGGACGGGTTCCTGTTCCTCACGTCCAGGGGTGACCAGCACGCCAGCCTGCGCGGGCTGATCTCGACCTGGCTGGAGATCGCGGTCAACGCCATGCTGTCGCTCGCCCAGGACGACGGGCGACGCATCTGGGTGATCCTCGACGAGCTGCCCACGCTCCACCAGGTGCCCTCGCTCCAGCCGGGCCTCGCGGAGTCGCGCCAGTTCGGCGGCTGCTTCGTGCTTGGCGTGCAGGTCGCCTCGGCGCTCCGCGACCTCTACGGCAGGAACGGCGCGGAGACCATCTCCGGGCTCTGCGGCACCCGCGTGGTGCTGGCCGCGCCCGACCGGGACACCGCGCAGTGGTCGGCCGACAGCCTCGGCCGGAGCGAGGTCGAGGAAATCGCCGAGGGCTACTCCTACGGCGCCAACACCATCCGCGACGGGGTGAGCCTGACGCCGCGGCGCGAGCTGCGCGCGCTCACGCTGCCGTCCGAGATCATGCGGCTTGAGAACCTCTCGGGCTATCTCAAGTTCCCCGGCCCCTTCCCGGTCGCCTCCATCCGCCTGAAATACGTCGCCCGGCCGAAGGCGGCGGAGCGGTTCGTGCCGCGCAAGGACGATGGGGCGGAGTCCGGCGAGGCGTCCGCCGCGGCACGTCCCGGGAATGACGAGATGACGATCCCGGGGCCGCCGGGGCCGGACGAGACCGGCCGCGCCGACGGCCCGGATACGCCCGGCATGCCGTCCGGGCCGGCGTCCTGGCAGGGGGAGCTGGATCTTGTGCCGCTGCCGGGCGAGGCGGGGGATGCGCAACCGGACGCCGCAGCGGCCGAAACGGCGGACGACGATGGCGGAGCGCCCGCGCCGCGGCACGATGCACCGGACGCCGGTTCCGCACCGGCCGACCCGCCGCGTTCTTCCGACGGCGGGAGCGGCCGCGGGTCCGACTGGGGCTGACATGCTGTCGATCGGCGCGCTCTCATCGGCGGCCCAGGGCGCGTCCTACTACGAGCAGGACGGCTATTACGAGAAGGACGATCCCGAGCACCGCGAGGCCAGCGCCTGGGCCGGCAAGGGAGCGGAAGAGCTCGGGCTGACGGGTCCGGTCGATCCCGCGACCTTCCGCGCGGTCCTCGAAGGCAAGGTGCCCGACGGATCGGGCACCGAGCTCGGGCGGCGCGGCAAGGACGGAGAGATCCTCCACCGTCCCGGACGGGACCTGACTTTCAGCGCGCCCAAGTCGGTCTCGCTCGCCGCGCTGGTGGGCGGCGACAGGCGCATCGTCGACGCCCACGACCGCGCCGTGGCGGCGACGCTCGCCTGGGTCGAGAAGAACGCCGCCGAGACCCGCATGAAGGACCCCGATACCGGTCGCATGGCGCGCGTCGGCAACCAGAAGATCGTCGCCGCCACCTTCCGGCATGACACCTCGCGCAACCTCGATCCCCAGCTTCATACCCACTCCGTAATCGCCAACATGGTCCAGGGGGAGGACGGCAAGTGGCGCTCGATGGCCAACGAGGGCCTTTACGCGAACCAGAAGCTGATCGGCATGCTCTACCGCAACGAGCTTGCGGCGGGTCTCGGGAAGCTCGGCTACGGCATCGAGAAGACCCATGCCGACGGGCGCTTCGAGATCGCCGGCGTCTCCAGGGAAGCCATCGAGGCGTTTTCGAGCCGCCGCGCCGAGATCGAGGCGGCGATGGAAGCGCGCGGACTCGGCGCTTCCGCCGATAATCCGCGCATCGCGGAGCGCGCCGCGCTGATGACCCGGGCGAAGAAGCGCGACATCGACCGCGATGAGCTCCGGGGCGTGTGGCAGAAGCAGGCCGCCGATCTCGGTCTCGACGCGAAGGCGCGGGTTGCGGAGGCTGAAGGGAATTCCGCCGCGCCGGTGCGGGACGCCGGGGTAGAGCCGACGGCCGGACCGGACGCAGGATCGTCCGGAGAGGCACCTGCGGCGCTTCCCGATATCGATGGCGCGCCGGCTCCGGATGCTTCCCGGATCGAACCGGTGTCCGGGGATTCGCGGTCAAGCGGCAACGGGATGCAGGCGTCCGGGCGCGACGCCGCGCCGGAACCAGCGCCGGTATCGCCCGCGGCGGAGGCGGTTGCCTGGGCGATGGCGCATCTCTCGGAACGGGAGGCGGTATTTGCGCGCACCGATCTGCTGGCGGCCGCGCTTGCCCATGCGCCCGGCGCCGTGGCGATCGGGGACGTGGAGCGGGAAGTCGCGGCGCTGGAGAAGGCCGGAACGCTGCACGCCGTCGACCTGCCCGGCGCCGAGGCCTCCCTCACGACCGACCGCACGGTTGGCGAGGAGCGCGAGACGGTGGCGCTCATGCGCGGCGGCCAGGCTCGCGGCCGGGCGCCGATGCGCGGCTGGCAGGTCCAGGGGCACCTCAACAAGGGGCCGCTCACGGCCGGCCAGAAGGATGCGGTGAAGCTGATCCTGTCGGCGAAGGACCGGGTGGTGGGCGTGCAGGGCTACGCCGGGACGGGCAAGACCACCATGCTGAACCGGGCGAGGACGCTCGCGGAGAAGAAGGGCTGGCGCATGGCGGGCCTCGCGCCCTCGGCCTCGGCGGCGCGGACGCTGGCCTCGGAGGCCGGCATTCCCACCGAAACCCTCCAGATGTTCCTCGCCCGCAATGCCGGGGTGGCCGAGGGCAGGCTCACGAAGAAGGGCGCGAGGGAAATGCGCGCCGCGTTCGCGAAGACGATCCTGGTGGTCGACGAGGGTTCGCTGGCGTCCACCGTGCAGGCGCGCGACCTGCTGCGCATAGCGGCCGATCTGCGGATTCCCCGCGTTGTGCTGGTGGGCGACGCGAAGCAGCTCGACGCAGTGGATGCCGGCAAGCCCTTCGCCCAGCTCCAGGCCGCCGGCATGCAGACCGCGACGATGGACGGGATCATGCGCCAGCGCGATCCGGCGCTGAAGGAGGCGGTGGAAGCCAGCCTCAAGGGCGACGTCGGACGCGCCTTCGAGAAGCTCGGGTCCAACGTCGCGGAGGTGAAGCCGGACAATATCGCGGGCGCCGTCGCCGCCCGATGGCTCCGGCTCGACGAGGAAGCGCGGGCCAACACCGGCGTCATGGCGCCCTCCCACGAGCTCAGGCAGCAGATCAACGGGCATATCCGCGAGCGCCTCGCCCGCGAAGGGCGCGTCCACGGCCCCGCCATGGCGTCGGAACGGCTGGTCTCGATGGGCTACACCAACGCGGAGAAGGCGCTCGCCGCCAACTACGGAGCGGGCGACGTGGTGGCCTTCCACCGGCCCTACAAGCGGATCGGCGTCGAGAAGGGCGACGAGCGCCGCGTCATGGGCGTCGACCACAAGGACCGCGCGGTGCTGCTCAACGACGGCAAGGGCGGCAAGGTCGCCTGGAAGCCGGAGGAGATCGGCGGGCGAAGGGGCGGCAGCGAGATCTACCGGGCCGAGGAGATCGAGCTGCGCGCCGGCGACCGCATCCGATGGACGCGCAACGACGCCGGCCTCGGCCTGGTCAACAGCCGCACGGCGGAGGTTCTGAAGGTCGCGAACGGCCGCGTGTCCTTTCGGCTCGAGGACGGCAAGACGCTCGAACTCGGCAAGGGCGATCCGCAGCTGCGCCATCTCGACCACGCCTGGGCGTCCACCGTTCACGCCTTCCAGGGCCGCACGGTCGACAACGTGATCGCCGCCATGGAAGCGCGCCATCCGCATCTGACTACGCAGAAGAGCTTCTACGTCGAGATCAGCCGGGCGCGCGACCGCGCAGAGCTGGTGACCGACGACGCGGCCGAGCTCGGGGCCCAGCTCCAGGCCGTCACCGGAGAGCGCATTGCGGCGCTCGAAGGCATCGGAGAGATGAAGCGCGAGACGCCGGACAAGGCAGGCGAGGCAGCACGGGACCGGTCGATGCAGCCGGAACGTGGCATTGGCGAAGACGCCGGAAAGGCGCGCGAGGGCATGAAGACGCCGGAAAAGACGCCGGAACCGCCGGTGCGCGACCGCGGCAAGGGAGGCATGGACCTTGGATTGTGACGATTTGGGCATGCTCGATCGCACCGGGCGGGCGGTGTTCGAATTCGCCGGAAAGATCGGCGAGGCCAGGGTGCGGCGCGGTTACGGCGACTTCACCCGGCTCGCCCAGCGGCTGCGGGAGGGCGATCTGGCGGTCTACGGCTTCGGCGAAAGCAAGACGCCGCAGGCGTTCCGGGCAGCCTGCCATCGCTTCGAAACCGCGGGAAAGGCCCGGAACAGGGCACGCGAGCCGGGGCAGCAGTTTTTCCAGGATCCGGATCGATGAGCGAAAATGACCGGAACGAGGCCGCCGGCGGCGGGAACGCGCCCGGAAAGGTGGACGACAATCGCAAGACCCGGAGCATCCGCTTCTCCGAATCCGAGTGGGATGAGGTCAGGAATGCCGCGCTGGCGCACGATCTGCCGGCGGCCGAGTTCGTCCGGGAGAGGATTCTGGCGCTCGTCCGCGCCCCGGAGAGCACGGATCGGGCGACGGTTCCGGCCTCGATGGTGCCGCTGATGGAGCGGATGTTCCGCTACACATGGTTCCTGGCGACCGAGAAACGCGACGCGATGCAGCGCGAGGGGCGCGAAGCGGAGCTCGAAAAGCTCGTGGGCGAGGCCCGCGCGCTCCAGGAATCGCTCGTGCGGGACGCCTCCGACTAAGCGCAAGCGGCGCCCCGACGGGGCACAACCCAGGCCGCAGGGCGAAACTCATACGCAACTCGTGCGAGTTTCACGCGGAACTCGCCGAACACAATCCGAAACCCGATGAGTTGCGCACGAGTTGCGCGGGGGCGCGCGGGAGGCCATGCGGGGCCATGGCGGTGACGAACCGCGAGTTGCGCGCGAAACTCGCTGGCTCCAACAACCGCATGGCCCCCGGTGGCACCGAAAGGCCCCGCAAGGGCACGGCATGGACCCCCATGGCACGCCTGCATCAACGATGCGTGGGGTGTGAAGCCGAAGCCGCCCCGGGCGGTCGGGACGGCCGAATCGGCAGCATCGATGTTCGGGAAATCGTCGGCGGCGACAGCGGCTCATCGGAGCCGCCACGGCGAGTGAGTGGCGGGCGATGCAGCCGGAGCGGCGGGCAGTCGTGCGCAGCACGCTGCCGGAGGCGGAGGCGGTGCTGTCCGCAGTCATGCGGACACGACTACCCGGCGCGGTGCGGAGCGAAGTGCGGTCGCGCTCCGCAGGAGCGCCCGCACGAGCGGAGACACTCGTGCGGCGGGTCATGCACCGCGCAGTGCGGAGACCGGTGGACAGCGAAGCCGACACGGGCGACGTACGGAGTGCCGCCGTGACGAGCGCGGCGCGCAGCGACGGCGCGAGGATGACGAGGCCAGAGTTCGGCATCGTGTCCGGGAGGAATGCACGGCGCGGCGGGCTCTTTGCCAAGCGGAGCGCGGAGTGAGCGCGAGCGAACGGAGGCGACAGGGATTGCAGTGGAAATCGCCCGCAGGGCGATTGGAGCGGAAAGCCCGGCCGCGAAGCGGGTCGCCCGGAATCATCGCAGGCTCGGCCGCATCGGTACGCATGGTCAGCAGCATCGGCGTGCTCGACATCCTCACCGTCGGCGCGATCGTCACGGTCCCCATCATCGTCACCGTCAACGTCATCGCTGCCCACACGATGGTGCTCACCTTCATCGGCGCCGTCACCAATCGGCGGCGTGCATCGTCGTGCGTCGTGTTGTCGAGATATTGAACAGGGAAGGCCGCGCGGTCGAAATCAGAAGCGAGACGGTCGGCGCCGGAACGTTCATGCCGGGGATATCGCCGGGCGGACGGGAGGTGATGAATCGAACGCTGCTGATGTTGGTGCCGACGACAAGCGGCGAAGCCGCCGGGGAGCGTGCCGCGCGCAGCGCGGCGCGCGACGCGAAGGCGAGCGGCGGTGGCGGTGTCCGGGCAAAACGAGAGAGCCGCGCCGCCCGTCCCGGTTTGCGGTCCGGGGGAGCGACGCGGCCCGTGTCGTTGCGGGTCAGGCCCGCAGCACCGGGATGCCGAGCGTCTTCGCCTTGTCGACGAGGTTGGCCGTGATACCGTTGCCCTCGAACGCTATCAGGCCCTTGGGCAGGAGGTTGAGCATCTCGTCGTTGCGCCGGAACGGGGCGGCGCGTCCGTGGCGGGTCCAGTCGGGCTTGCACACGACCTGGTCGACGCCGTTGCTCTCGGCCCACCGGGCGGCGAGCCGGTCGGTGCCGGGGCCGCCGCCGTGGACGATGACGAGGTCGTCGTACTTCGCCCGGGTCTGGTCGAGGCGGCGGGTGACGGCGTCGGAGTCGCGCACGTCCTTGCCGCCGGCGATGGCGACCAGGGTCCCGCTCGGCAGGTGCGCCTTCGTCTCGCGGTCCTTCCGTGCGCGGAGGAAGTCGCGCGCGTCGATGGCGGCGGAGGTCAGCGCGCCGGTCTGGCTGGTGTGCGACCCGCGCCTTGGACGCCATACGTCTCCGGTCTCGGCGCGGTAGTGCTCGGCCGCCGCATCGCGCATCTGCTCGAAGGCGTCGCGGCGGTCGCCGAGGTTCTGCGCTCGCTCGGTCGTCAGCTCGAGTTCGCGGGACTTCACTTCGGTGCCGTCCTGCGCCGCTTGCAGGTCGCGGAGCTCGGGGGTGAGCCGGTCGACGGCGCGGTCGAGGCGTCGGACCTGTGCGTCGAAGGCGTTGACGATGCCCCACAGCAGGTGCTCGCGCTCGTCGGCGAGCTGGACGCCATCGGGTGCGACGCTCTCGGCGAGGATGCGGAAGGTTTCGCCCACGGCGCCTATGGCCTCGTCGCGGTCGAAGATGTCGCGGGGGTCGAACTCGCCGCGCTCTGGCGTTGCGCCGTAGAGTTGCGCGTTCTCGCAGATTGTCGCGGTCATGGACTGGCTCTCGAAGGTGTCGATATCGAAGGTCATGGTGAATGCTCCCTTGATTCTGGGGTTGAAGCCTGCGAGGCGGGGGTGCCTCGCTGTGCCGGATTGTTGGGACACGCGCGCGCAGGGGAGCCACCGGGGCCGGAATGAATGGCCCGATGTGGTGCGCGAGTGGTGCGGGCGCAGGGAGCGAAGCGACTGAGCCACGGTCGCGCGCCGCATCGGGACTAGGCGCATCAGCGCCGTTTCATTCCGAGTCCCGGCCGTAACGGAGCGAAGCGGAGTGGAGGACCCCGAAGGGGTTGGCGCACTGAGCACGTGTGGCACGATAATCAGGCACAGCGAGGAACCACCCTTTCCCCCTGGCACGGCCCCCTTGGGCGGAACGGCCAGGCACGGTGTCCGGGATTGACGCGCGGACCTGGCGGCGGCGGGCTCCAAATCGACGGCACGAAAAAGGGGCCGGCACCGAAGTACCGACCCCAGTGGGAGATGGGAGACGATGAGCCGCCTAGAACGGAATCAAGTCGTCGGAATCCTGGGCGCCGCCGTTCGCACTCGACGCGGCGGTCTCGGCCGGCACGGACTCCTCGCCCGCCGCCTGCGCCGCTCCGTCGCCCCCGTTCGGGCGCTTGTCGAGGAACTGGAGCCGGTAACCCGGCACGACCAGAATCTCGGTCGAGAAACGGTCGGAGTCCTCGCCGTCCTTCTTCCAGCGCCGCGTCTGGAGCTTGCCCTCGGCGTGGACCAGCCGGCCCTTCTTCGCGTGCTTCTCCAGCATCGAGATGAGCCCGTCCTGGAAGGTCACCACGCGGTGCCATTCCACCCGGTCCACCCTCTCGCCGGTCTGCCGGCTGAGGAAACTCTCGTCGGTCGCGATGCTCAAGTTCGCCACGCGCCCGCCGCTCGCGAGATGGTTGACGACGACGTCGGCGCCGAGGCGGCCGATGAGCTCGACCCTGTTGATTCCGAATGCCATTGCGGTTCTCCTCACGTGTTCGATATTGACGATGGTCGAGCGGGCGGGACCGGGAGCCTCTCGCTCCCAATCCCTTCCGCTCATTCTTCTCCCGCTTCCCTCTACCTCACGTCCGCCGGAACCTCGCGGTCGGGACAGCGGCGGGCGAGGTCGTCGGCGAGCGCGTCTCTCACCGCGCCGACATCGAGCCCGAGCGATTCGAGCAGCTCGCCGCCGCCCGCGGCGATGGGGTCGTAGTCCGAGTACGTGTCGAACATGGCAGGTCCTCCCGGATGCCGCGCCCGGCGGCGGGGAAGCCCACCTTCCTCCATCCCGCCGGGCGCTTGCCCGGCACGCGCTTTCCTCTTCCTCTCAACCGCCATCGCGAAGCGGTCACGCCCAGGCGGCCCAGCGCATGACCGGGTTGAAGTCCGAGACGACCTCGACCTGGTCGAAGCCGAGCTTGGCGAAGACCAGCGCGGCGGACGCCTCGGCCTCGCTGTCGAAGGTGCCGAGCGTCTCGCCCGAGGCGAGCTCGATGACGGTGAAGCTCGGGTCCCAGGCCGGCATGCCCCGGAAGTAGCTGGAGCCGTGGTAGGACCTCTCGGCGCACGGGGCGCATTGCGAGGCTCCCTGCGAGGGCGCTCCGCAGCTCGTACACTCGGAGCGGGCGCGCCTCTCCCAATAGAGCTCCCGGCTGCGGGCATTGCGGCGCTCCCGGTCCCGGCGCTCGCTTTCGAGCACGGCGCAGGGCGCGCAGCGCGAGCCGCCGCCGTTCACCGGACCGGCGCACCGGACACATTGCCCGGCGGCGCGCCTGGCGGCGTAGGCCTCGCGCTCCGACTCGCGCCGCGCAATCCGGCACGGCTCGCACGTCGCGCCCCCCTCGACGGGGGGACGCGTGCCGCATGAAGTGCACAGGCCGGCCGCGCGCCGGGCCTCGTCGCGCTTGCGGCTGCGCTCGCGGCCGATGCGTCGGCGGGTCTCCACCGGGCGCCCACCGTAGAGCTTGCCCTCGGACATCGCCCTGGCGTAGCGCGCCCGCTCACGGGCCCGGCGCTTCTCGTTGCATGGCTCGCACAGGGTGAGTCCCTCCGCGGCCGGGACTTTCCCGCAAGCCGGGCACAAGCCGGCTTCGCGGCGCGCTTCGGCCTGCCGGCGGGAGCGCTCGCGTTCGTAGGCGCGGGCGTGCTCGGGGTCGCGCCGGGGCAGGCCGGCCGCGCGCAGCCGCGCGTCCCGTGCCCGGCTCGCCCGGTTGGTCTTCTCTGCGCAGGGATCGCAGATGGACCGCTCGGGCGCGGGCGGACGCTTCCCGCACTTCGGGCATATCCCGGCCGCGAGCCGGGCGGCGGTACGGCGATGATGCCGGGCGCGGTCGGCGGGCCGCTTCTTCGCCGCGCACGGCTCGCACTGGCTGCGATGGGACGCCGGCGGGCGCTTTCCGCATTTCAGGCAAAGGCCAGCGGCGCGACGTTCGGCGGTTCGCCTGTGATAGCGCTCCAGGTCCCGCTCGCGCCGGGCCATGATGTCGTGGTCGCACATGGCGTTCTCCCTGCCGTGGATGGAAACCGGACGAAGGACGCCCGGCCGCTGGAGGGCCGGCCGGACGTCCCCGGAGAGCGCCGCTCAGCCGCGCTGCTTGCGGTCGCACAGGATGCCCGCGGCGTGAGACCCCCAGAGTTGCTGGCCGCCGCGGGTGGTGAGCCCGGTGCAGATGATGATCTCGGTGCGGGCGGGGCGCATTTCCTTCACCGCCTTCAGCGTGGCGGTGACGCGCTTCGCCCTGCGGCCGCCCTTCTTCGCGGTCGCCGCCCCTTCGCCGGGCCAGGGGCGGATGTCGCCATCGGCGTACGCCTTGAACCGCTCGACCGCGTATCGCTGGTCGACAAGACCGCCGCCGAAGAAATGGACCAGGAACGTGTCCGCCGTGTTGCCGGGTATCGCCATCGCTGTCGTCATGGTGTCGTCTCCCTCGTGCCGGTGATGGGCGACGGCGGCGATGTCCTCCCCCGGACACCCCGCCCGCCGCCCCGCTCACGGCCAAACTCTCCTCTCGACGACGCGAGCCCGGATAGCGGCGACCGTGCACCGACGGGGTATCGCGGCAAGGAAGAGAACGAAGGGCGCGATGATTCCCGGTCCGCAGCCCGACCCCGGGTTCGAGCGGGGCACGGCGGAAAGGTCCGCTGCGCAGAGCGGCGCACGGTCGATGACTCTGCCTGGGCGGTTGCGCGCAAAATTGTTCGCGTCTATCGTCGGGCGATGACCGGACGGCAGTTCATCGCGCGGGTCCGCCGGTGGGCGAGGGTCCGGGGCGTGGAGGTGCGCTTCGTCGCATCCGAGGGAGCCGGGTCGCACGGGACGCTCTATGTGGGCGGTGAGCGAAAGACCACCGTCAAAGACCGCAGGAAGGAGATCGGCCGGGGGCTGCTCGGCAAGATGCTGGCCGATCTCGGGATCGACCGGGACGACCTGTAGGAGGACCGATGCCCGACAGCTACGACTATCCCGCCGCCATCGAACGCGACGAGGACGGGCGCCATGTCGTCTCGTTCCCCGACTTCGGGTGGGGCGCGACCGACGGCGCGACCCGCGACGAGGCGCTGGCCGAGGCGCGCGACCTGCTGCGCGAGCTCATCGCGGCGACGATGCGCGAGGGCGGCGCGCTACCCAAGCCCTCGCCCGCCGGGAGGCGACGGCCCCTGGTGGTCCCGCCGGTGCAGACCGCGCTCAAGGCGGCGCTCTACGAGGCGTGGCGCGGCGCCGGGATATCGCAGCGCCGGCTCGCCCGCGACCTCGGCGTCGCGGAGAGCGAGGTCCGGCGCATGCTGAACCCGGACCATGCGACGAAGGCGGCGACGATCGACCGGGCGCTGCGCCGGCTGGGCAAACGGCTTACCGTGACCGTCGGGGAGGTGGCCTGACCGGACAGTACGTCCCCGGCTCCGCCGTCGGCGGGCTGTAAGCGGCCAAACCAGGACGTGGTTGCGCTTGTTGGGTCAGTGTGGTGGTGGGTCGTGCGCGTGATGCCCCAGAGCGGAGGGCAAGGGGTCATGGGCGAATCGTGATTTCCACACCCGGGGGGTGAGTTCGGCAACGTCTTTGGCCCGATGCTTGCCGATGCGCTGAAGGACGTCGACGAGGTAGATATAGGGGTCGACGTCGTGGAGCCGGCAGGTGATGAGCAGGCTCTGGATGACGCCGACCCTTCGGGCGCCGACTTCGCTGGAGGCGAACAGCCAGTTCCGTTTCCCCATGGGAATCGGACGTAGCGATCTTTCGAGGTGATTCGTATCAAGTGGCACGTCGGGGTCGTTGAGGAACACCTCGAGCGCGTCGCGGCGCTCGCGCACGTAGTGCAGGGCCTTGGCCAGCGGGTTCTTGGGAAGCAGCTCGGGGCGTTCGCAGCTCTCCTGGCACCACTTCCAGAACGCTTCGAGCACCGGGCGGATGTGAGCGTTTCGGTACCGGTGCTTGGCCGAGCCGGTCAGCGCGTCTTCGCGGATCTGCTTCTCATGGCGGTACATCGTGCCGATGAGGGCCAAGGCCTCGGCCACCGCTTCGGGCTCGATGTCCTTGGCGCGTTCAAAGAAACGTCGGGAATGGCTCCAACACTGAGCGTGGATGACTTGCCCGGCGCGGCTGCGCGCGTAGGCGGCGTATCCTTCATAGCCGTCGCTGAGCAGCGTCCCGGCGAACTGCCCCAGAAAGGCGCGCACGTGGCGATGTTCGCGCGACGGTGCGTAGTGGAACACGACCTCGTCGCGGTCTCCGTACACCGGCCACAACCACCCCGTTCGCATCTTGCCTCGGGTCTTGCGCCCGGCCTTGATCGAGGTCTCGTCCATGGCCAGCACCCGGCTTTGAAGCACGCTGTGGTTCTGTGCCTCGAACACCGGTACGAGCAGGTCGATGGCCCGGCTCGCCCAGGTGTTCAGGCTCGAACGGCTCACCACGATTCCACTGTCGTGCAAACGCTGATGCTGACGGTAGATCGGCAAGTGGTAACGGAACTTGTCAATCACCATTCCGGCCAGGAAGCTCACGTCCGCAGCGGTGCGTTCGAGCACCTGCTCCGGTGCCGAGGCGGTCATGATCGCCAGGTTGTCCTTGCGCTTCACGACCGGGCGCACGTACTTGAGCACGACATAGCTGCCGGGCTGCTGGGCCAGACGATAGGTCACCTTCTCGCCGATGACCTCGCGCAGGTTCTCCGGGATGCCCTGCACCGCCGGGTCCTTGACCTCGATGGTCTTCACCGGAACGCGTTCGTCGAATCGAAGTCCGCTGTCGTTGACCGCGCCATCGCGCACCTTGTTGCGCCGCTCATAGGTGACGGTCGCGGTGGTGCTGTGGTCCTCCCCAGGCGGCTCCTCAACGCCCAGTGCACCAAGCAGGTTGCCTTGCTCGGCGGGGTCGATGTCCAGGCGCTTTTCCGATTTCTCTCCGAAAAGCTGGCGCTTGAACCATTCGATCTGTTGCTTGAGCACCTGGTAGTCCGCTTGAAGCTCAGCCAACGCCGAATTCGATTGCTCGAGCGCGCTCGCCAACCGGGCGTTCTCGTGTTCGAGTGCGGCAATTTGCGAAGCGGACATCCCGATGCTCTTGGCCAACCGGGTGCAAAATCTACCATGTAGAAAACGACTCAGACAGTCTTCCGAAACCGTTTCCTTCTGCGTATGATTTGCATATCTATCCCTTCGAGGAGCGCCAGCAAGTCAGTACGATTCAAGTCGCGTTTCCCTTCCCGGCTGTGACCGAACGTCGCAAATTGACCGCGCTCCAGGCGCTTGCTCCAGATCCAGTATCCACCGGTGTCGAACGCCAGGATCTTGAGCATGGTCCGGCGCCGATTGATAAACACGAACCAGTGTCCACTGGTTGGGTCTTCATCCAGATGCCGGCGCACGCGCGCCGACAAGCCATCGAATGAACAACGCATGTCGGTCGGCTCGGTGCAAAGCCAGATGCGACCGCCCGGAGCCGAATTCAATATCATTGCGAGCTTCGCACGCGAAGAACCACTCCGGCGCCCAGTTCCAGCTCCACGTCCCACGACAACGAACGAGTCGGCTCGACCTGCGCGACTTCCACAAACATCGATTCGTTACTGTGTTCGCGTTGCGAAGTTGTCCCTCGCAGTTTACGCCTCCACAAATCGAACGTACTGAGCGAAAGACCCTGCGAGGAACAAAAAGCCGTGCGGCCTTGCCCGCCCCGCTCGAACTGGGAAACCAGCTCCCGCCACTCGCTTGCCGTGCGTCGACGGTAACGAACCGAACCGTTCAATCTCGCCATGACTGCATTCGCCTCCTGTCATAAAAGGCGTCCAGTGAATCAGTCAATCCTCAGAAATGAAACAACGGTCCACTTTGAACGCTTACGGCGGGCTGGCGGTACGTACCCCGGCCGGGCCGGCGATGGACCGGCTGGCGGCAGGATGGCCGGCCATACGGATGGCGGCGGATCGGTCGAGCCGCGCACGGGCCTTCCAGCGGATGGATTGGGTCGAACCGGCCGCACCGGACCGGCAGCCTGTGGAGTCCTGTCCGTGGCTCGCACACACTGATGCTCTGGAGGTGGGCTCGGCGCAGCGCTTTGTCGATGAGCGTGGAACCGAGATCGGCGTAGCCGCGTTTCGTGCTACGTTGGTCGCGAGGTATCCGACCGTGCGAGCGCACGGCGGCCGGAGGTGCGACCGGGCAAGTCTTCAGGGAGCGAGCGCATGAAAAAGTCGGAGCTTGTCGGCGACGTGGCTGCTCGAACCGGATTGAGCCGGACGGATGCGGCCGCCGCGGTGGATGCGGTGTTCGAGGCGGTCACCGAGGCGCTTCACCGGCGCGAGGACGTCAGGATCGGCGGGTTCGGCCAGTTCGCCACCCGCGCCCGGCCCGCCCGTACCGCACGCAATCCGCGCACGGGAGCGCCCGTGGCGGTCGAGGCTTCGACCGCGCCGACGTTCAAGCCGGCCAGAGCGCTCCGTGATACCGTGAACGGCGGCGCCTCGTCGTGAGTCCGGTCGAACGGGGGAGCCGGAGTTTCGTCATGTGCCGCTGTTGACGTCTGTGCCGCATGCCCAAGGTCCGTGATGCGATCCGCCTCGTAGAGCGGGAGGGCTGGTCGATAGTCCGGGTCAGGGGCAGCCATCGCCAGTACCGGCACCCCGATCAGCCGGGGACCGTGACGATAGCCGGCAAGGCCGGCGACGACCTTCCCCCGGGCACCTGGGCCAGCATCCTGAAGCAGGCGGGACTGAAGAAGTGAGGATAGAGATGGAATACACGATCGTGATCGAGAAGGCGCCTCGGAACTACGCCGCCTACGTGCCCGACTTGCCCGGATGTGTGGCCACGGGAGCGACCCGCGACGAGGCGATCCGGGAAATCGGAACGGCCATCGTTCTGCACATCGAAAGTCTTAGAGAGCACGGCGAGCCGGTTCCGGCGCCGCAATGCACGGCCGTCGTGGTGGAGGTCGCCGCCTGATCGGTCCGCGGGCCGGAGGCCGGACAGTGCCTGCAAGGGTCCAAGATTGAGTTCGGCCGCTGCTAGCATAAGGACAGGCGCGCCGCCCTTCCGGCGGCGAGTGCCTGAAAGTCCCGCACTGACACTGAAAAGCGACCGCCCTGCCAATCAGCAAATAGAAGCAGGAACAAGCGCTTCTCTGATAGTAGCGTATCGCTGGAGAAGTCGATGTATGAGTTCTTGGGTAAGGTGAAATTACGGTGAAGAAATCAGTCCAAGCCACCAGTGCATTTGCATTCGGAATCGTGTTCGTCATGGTCATGTTCGGCATCGCGATTGCTATTCCATACCCGACTAAACTCTAGCTTCTCGTCTTCCGCATTACGCTCGCCCTTGCGGCTGGAGGTATCTGTGCCATGCTGCCTGGGTTCTTGAGTGTCACGGTTCCGACTTATGTTCGAGCTGGTGGCTCCCTTGCAGTATTTGCGATCATTTTCTTTTTCAACCCGGCAACGAGGACAGCAGTCGGATGTGCACCGTGCATCTGACGACCGTCAAAGCTGCCTAAGTAAGGCGGTCTCCACCGTCGAGCCCAACTTCAACAGTAGCCCCCGGATTTGAGGTTGGTCGGGTCGGCTAAGTCGTTGAAGTAGGGGAATACTGGAGTCCGGTTTTCCGGCGTCTGAAAATGCTGTAGTGGAACATTTTGGGAGTTTGTGCGGATTCCGCTTGATTTTGGTCTATCCCGGCGGGACAACGCTTCAATGTTCGTCCGCGAAAAGGTCGCCCGGGGACACCGCTACCTCTACCTCGTCGAGAGCGTCCGCGAGGGCAAGCAGGTACGCCAGCGCACGATCCGCGCGCTCGGCCGCAAGGACGTCCTCCAGGCGAGCGGCGAGCTCGACCGGCTGATCGCCTCGCTGGCGCGCCATTCTGAGCGGGCGATGGTGCTTTCAGACATGGAAGCCGGCGATCTCGCCTGCATCCGCATCGGCGGGCCGCTCTTGTTCGGACGGCTCTGGGAGCGGCTGGGGCTGGGCGCGGTGGTGAACGATCTTCTTGATGGCCGCGGCTTCGAGTTCGCCCTCGAGCGGGCGGTCTTCGTCAGCGTCCTGCACCGTCTGTTCGTCTCCGGCTCGGACCGCTCGTGCGAGAAGTGGATGAGCGACTACGCCATCCCCGGTGCGGCCGGTTTGCGCCTGCACCACCTCTATCGGGCGATGGCTTGGTTGGGCGAGGAGCTGGAGCCGGCCGGAGACGGCGATCTCGCGCCGCGCTGTGTGAAGGACGAGATCGAGGAAGGTCTGTTCGAGCGCCGGCGTGACCTCTTCACCGACCTGTCGCTGGTCTTCATGGACACCACCACCTTGTCGTTCCAAGGCGCGGGCGGGGAGAGCCTGGGGGCGCACGGCCATTCCAAGGACCACCGCCCCGACCTGCGTCAGATGGTGCTGGCCGTGGTCCTCGACGGCGAGGGCCGGCCGGTATGCACCGAGATGCTGGCGGGGAACACCGCCGACATGACGGTGCTGCTGCCGGTGGTCGACCGTCTGCGGACGCGCTTCGGGATCGGCCGGGTCTGTGTCGTGGCGGACCGGGGCATGATCTCGGCGGCGACGATCGCGGCGCTGGAGGAGCGCGGCCTTGACTACATCCTGGGCGCGCTCGAGCGGGGCACGGCTGTGATCCGCGAGATTGTGCTGAAGAACGAGAAGCCATTTGTGCCGCTTCTGATTGAGCGCGGGCGCGGCGACACTCAGCTCTTCGTAAAGCAGGTGACGGTCCATGGCGCACGCTACATCGTCTGCCGCAACGAGGCGGAGGCCGAGAAGGACCGGGCCGTGCGCCAGGCGATCGTGGCCAACCTGGAGAAGCGGCTCCCGGGCGGCGACAAGGCGCTGATCGGCAACGCCGGCTACCGCCGTTATCTGCGCAGGACGGGCACGGGCGCGGCGTTCGAGATCGACGCCGGCAAGCTGGCCGAGGAGGCCCGCTTCGACGGCATCTTCGTGCTCAGGACCAACGCCACGATGACGCCGCTCAATGCGGTGCTCAGATACAGGGAGTTGCTCCTGGTCGAGGATCTGTTCAGGCGGGCGAAGGTGCAGTTGCGCACGCGCCCGATCTACCACTCCTGCGACGCGGCGATCCGGGGCCATGTCTTCTGCTCGTTCCTGGCGCTGGTGCTGCAGAAGGAGCTGGCCGACCTCTGCCGATCCCACGAGGTCAGCGTCGAGTGGGACGATCTGATCCGCGATCTCGACCGCCTGCAGGAGGCAACGATCGACAAGGACGGCAAGCGCGTCACCACGCGCACGCCGGTCTCCGGGCAGGTCGGGCGTGTCTTCCAGGCCGCCGGCATTGCGCTGCCGCCAAACTGGCGTGAACACCCCGCCTGACCCTCATCCCCCCGGAAATGTAGTGCATACACCCGGCAGCGCCGGCGTAACCTATTAAGTTATGGAATACTTTGGAATCGTACTGTTGAAGTTGGGTCGAGCAGGACGCTTGCCGCAATATAGCCGCCGAAGCCACGAGAATGATCGGCAGGGTCGTGTTCCATGAACATATTGGACCAAACGTACTCCTGCTGATCGGTGTATGACTTTAGTCATCGCCTGACACGACACTCGCCCGCGAACATTCGCACCGGCATTGCTAATCGAGCTGTCGCGCGCTCCTATACATATTCCAACCTCGCATGACTCCAGCGCATTGGCCTTTCGCCAATTCACGCAAGAGCCGTGCGTACATTTCTCTCTGTTTCATCGCGGGATGATAGAAGCGCACAAATAACCCTTCGGCAAAATACCCCGACTCATCCGCGCAGGCGCCTTCACCAACCAAATACTCAGCACGCTTCTCATAATATTTCTCCCACTCCAGGGGTCGCCCGCCCGCCATCAAACAATTCGGACCATTATCACGCCAAATATTGTCTTGAAAAATACTACCATCTACGCTTTCTCGGTCGCCAACGAATGAGTTGCTCTCGGGGACATCGGAAGCGACGTGAGCTCGTTGACATTTGATGTCTGACAAGTCGCTAAGATAAACGACACTATCGTTAGCGCTATTCCGCAATCCTTTTGCATTTAACGTCGCGCCGTTGAGGCTGGACCCTCGAATTTGCAGTTGCCGTAAGTAATCCGTGTTGAGATTTGCGCGGTCTAAATTAACGCCGATCATTCTTGCGCCATTTAGTTGCGAATCATCCAACCTAGCGCCCTCTAATCTTGTTCCAAGAAAGTCAGCTCGACTCAACAGGCTCCCCTGAAGACGCACGAAATCCAAATTGGCATTGTGGAATGACGCATAATGGCCAATCAACTTTCGAAGATCGGCGTTACACAGATTCGCCCCGTGGAATTTGGCTCTTGTAACGTTGGCAGCATACAACTTGGTTACTTGTAGTTCATTAACTCGTCCGAGTTGCTCTTCACTTTGATGCATGCTGGCAATGTTGATATTACAAGCTCCGCCGGTATCGTCCTGCTTCCCAACATCCCAAGGCGATAGATCTGCTCTGTAGAGAAGAGCACGCGATAAGTTTGCACTAACAAGTTTGGCCCCTCTTAGGTCTGCCCCGCGCAGATTTGTTCCCATCAAGTTTGCATGGCTTAGCTTCGCTGTCCGAAGCCCGGCTCCACAAAGGGTCGAGTAAGACAGATTGGCGTACATGAAACTTCTTCCGTTCAACGACAAGGGTTGCGCATGCCTACACCAAGTGACCGATCCCGGTGCGATATGTGCGCTACACCAATCCTCAGGCTCGTGCGTTAAGTCATTGCAGCTTTCCAAAAAGGCAGCCAATATCTCGGCTGGGGGTTCTTTCCGCACTAATGTCCTTCTAGACAGATCATACTTTCGTCCAAGCAAATCTCGCACCTCATGGTAGGGTAAAATGGTGTCCAACGTACTACCGGGTGTATTGGCAAAACAAACGACGAAAATCATCGCCACCACTGCGAAGGCAACGATAGACCAATTTGAGGAAGATCTATCCCTCCACCTGTCGCTTCCTTCGGCAAAGGGTGATAAAATGCGTGGCCAGATTCCAAGCAATAGACCGAGATCAGCTAATAGGATAGAACGATGCATCCACGTTAGGGTCTCACTTTGATACGGCAGAAACTTGACTTGAATCCAAATTAAGGCTGTAGCCGGTAATATGACAATGGATGTGACGATCAGTACTTGGAGACCGAAGCGTATTCCCCACTGCGAATTCGAATTCGCAAGTAGGAGAGCCAATGGAATAGGATACAACAGCTCTCGAGCTTCCGACACTTCTTCACTTCTTGGAAGTTCCGTGCGGATTACCGATTGGTACCTGTGTACTCTGCTTGCAAGAAATAGCCCTTGGAGGAGTAAATTGAAATGAAGAAGAACCAAAAGCAATGGGGTAACGGCAAAAAACCAAACTACCGGAACGCCTACATTGATAATGGGAGCCTGTATATGCCCCTCCCGGAAAAGCAGAGAATGGTCGGTGTTGGAAGTAATGACAAGAACATAGAAGACAATAAGAAGGTAGGAGACAAAGTACGCGCGAAAGCTCCGTGCACTGTCGTTTGCCGATTCGCGCAAACGGCGCAAGCGTTCGAGTAATTGTTGACTGCCCATAGTCGGTATTAATGCTCAAAGGAGTTGAGGGCTTCAAAGAAGATTTCTGTCCCAGACAACGGTCTCTCCACATGCCTCGCGCTGGCGCCGCCGCATTTGACGACGATCGCCCATGACCGATCCTACTCCATGCGGCGCAGCGGTCGAGCGGATTTTTGTTTGTCCAATCCTCGCTGGCGGTTCCCGGAGCAACTGACGTGGAAATGAGCGTCAAAGTCCACGGATGTCTGCGAGGGTCCGAAGTTGTATTCGGCTGGTTCAGACATGAAGACGGGCTGCGCCGACAGTCAGTCTGCGAATCCTCGACAGTCCTGCGCTGAGGCTACCCGTCCACCGCTCCGCGAGCACCAGTTCCGAGCGGCCGAAATGAGCATGGACAGAAACTGTACGTCCCATGGGGCGCGGATCGTGTCGCCGGTTGTCAGTCGTATCAGGGGCCGATCCACCTCCTTACAGGATATCGGCGGCAATGCTGACGGCTATCCGCTCGGCGGAGTCCCTGACCGAGTCGCGCGCGAGATGCGCATAGCGCGCGGTGGTTTCGATTCTGCGGTGGCCGAGCAACCGGCCGATGATCGGCAGTCCCTCGCCGAGCGCCAGCGCCCTGGACGCGAAGCTGTGACGGATGTCGTGGATGCGCACGTCATCCAGTCCGGCCTTCGCGCGGATGCTCTGCCACGCGCCGTCGATGTCGGCCATGTGCGTGCCCGGCTTCGCGCCCGGAACGACCCAGGGATTGCCCGGCTCGCGCGGCAGGACCGCGAGCACGTTCACCGCCGCCGGCGACAGATGGACCGTGCGGTCGCCGGTTTTCCCGTTGACGATGCGGACCTCCGCCCTGTCGAGATCGACATGCTGCCACCGCAGGGTCATGATCTCGTTCTTGCGGCAGCCCGTCAGCATCAGCAGGCGGATCGTCGTGATCGCCCCGGCCGATACCTGACTGCCGTTGCCCGAGACCTCGTCGAGCACCTGCCCGAGGCGGGTGAACTCGGCGTCGGTCAGGAACCGCTCGCGCTTCTTCTTCGGGTTCATCGGAATCGAGCGGCAGGGATCGTCGTGGTCCTCGGGGATCATGTCCCAGCCCTTCGCGAGCTTGAACATGTAGGTCAGGGTCTCGACGACCATGTTCGCCATCGCGGGGATTTCGCACAGGCTCTCGTGCAGCGCCATGACGTGCCGGCGCTCGACCGCCGCGATCGGCAGCTTGCCGAGCGCCGGCACGATGTGGCGGTTGACAACGCTGCGCGCCGTCCTCTGCGTCTTCGGCTTGCAGCGGACCGCGACATGGTCTTCGAGATAGCGTCTGGCCAGGTCCGCGATTTTCGGCCCGCTGGCGTATTTTGCCGGCAGCGGCAGGGGCACCGGTTCCTCGCCGGCCTTGACCCGCGCAATGATGAGCGCGGCGCGCTGGCGCGCCTCGGTGGCGCTCAGCACCGGGTGGCGCCCGACCGTGATCCGCCTCGGCCGGTTGGGCCTGCCCGGCCCGTCGGGACCCCGCGCCTGGGCGACGAAGACCTTGCCGCCGGTCGGGTACACCCGGACCCCGAAGCCCGTCAGGGTTCGGTCCCAGAACACCGTGTCGCGCTCGACGAAAAGCGCCTCCACGGTGCGGTTGGAGAGCGTCCTGTATTGCAGCACCGCCATCGCCCGCGCTCCCTATGCCGCTTGGGCGTCCGGCGCCGCGAGGTGGGCACCGATGCTGTCGCCGGTGCGCGCCGCGGCGGCCTTCTCGGCGTCGTGCACGAGATGCGCATACCGGGCGGTGGTGCCGACCTTGGAATGGCCGAGAATGCGGCCGATCATCGTCAGGCTCTCGCCGAGGGCCAGCGCGCGCGAGGCGTGCGAATGACGAAGGTCGTGGATGCGCACGCCCTCGATCCCGGCATGGTCCTTGATGCGGTTCCAGTAGTAGGTGAGATCGGGCAGGCAGATGCCGGGCTTCTGGCTGCGGATGACCCAGGGGTTGCCCTCGACGCGCTCGATGCCGTCGAGCACCTTCAGCGCCGGCGTGGTCAGCGGCACCATGCGCGGGCCACGCTTGCCGTCGCGGAGCCGGAACTCCCCGGCCGTGCGGTCGACGTCGTCCCATCGGAGCGTGAGGATCTCGGACTTGCGGCAGCCCGTCAGCATCAGCAGCCGGATCGCGGCGATCGCCGGCGGCCACATCCAGCCCCCGGCCTCGGCTTCCCTGAGCGCCGCGCCGACGCGGCAGTACTCCTCGGGGGTCAGGAACCGCTCTCGGGCCTGCTCGCGGTAGTGCCGGACCCTCTTGCAGGGATTGCGGCCGCGGGGCACCAGCTCCCAGGTCTGGGCGAGCGAGAACATCTTGGAGAGCATCGAGACGACGTGGTTGGCCATCGACGGTGTGTCGCGCATGCGGTCGTGGAGCTCGATGACGTGGCTCGAACGCACGTCCTTCACCGCCATGTCGCCGAGCGCGGGGACGATGTGCCGGTCGATGGCGGTGCGGTAGAGCTTCTCGGTCTTCGGCTTGCAGTGGACCTTCACGTAGGCGCGCATGCAGCGGGCCGCGAGGTCGGCGACGGTGGGGTCCGGTTCCGGCTCCGGAGGGATCGGCTCCAGGCCACGCTTGATGCGGTCGATGGTCTCGGCCGCCTCGCGGCGGCGCTGGTCGATGGCCTTTCCGGCGACGGGGCCGAGGGTGACGCGCTTGAGGCCGGCGGGTCCGCGCGACTGGACCACGTAGACCTTGCGGCCATTGCGCTGGACGCGGACCCCGAAGCCGGCGAGGTCGCGGTCCCAGTGAACGGCGTCCCTGCCGGTCGCCGGCAGGGCGGCGACGCTGCGGGTGGTGAGGCGGAGGGTGCTTCTCTTCGGCATGACGGTCCCCGGGGTCGCGGCGGCTCGATCCGGCTCCGGATTGGGAGGGATCGAAACGTGTCATCAAACCGCAAACGAGCGGCATCAACCTGTGGGGATAGCCTAGGCCGGCTCTGGCCTCAATTCAAGGGGGTGAGGGTGCCGAGGAATGAGAAAAACCTATTTGATACGCTAACTTAGGCCGCACATGGCCGCGACAGGAACCGGGAGGACTTGGCTGGCCAGGGGAAGAAAAAATCGCCTGTCTTTGTATCGGGTAGCCGCAGCTCTCCCGTCTCAAGGTCGACATGCTCCCAGCGGAGCTTCTGGATTTCCGACAGCCGGCATCCGGTTAACATCAGCAGGCGAATGGCGGCAATGGCCGAAGCCGTCTCCGAGCCCTCTTGCTCGATTTCCTTCAGGGCAGCGCCGAGGCACTGATACTCGGCATCCGACAGGAAGCGCTCCCGCTTCTGCTCCCGGAACCGCTTCACATGCCGGCACGGGTTCGAGCCGTCTGGCCTCAGACCCATAGCTCAGCAAGGTTGAACATTCGACAGAATGCCCACCGTCGGGTTCGCCTGCCGGGGAAAACGGCTCCTCACCTCGCTTGATGCGGTCAATGACGGGCGCCGCGTCCTTGCGCGCCTCGTCCGGCGCGACATCGCCGTGCACGCCGAGCGTGGCGCGCTTCGCGCTGCCCGCCGGCCCTCGCATCTGCACCACCTACGCACTCGAGCGCTACGAGGAGATCACCGGGTGGAAGGCGCCGGCGGCGGGTGGACCGCCGCGGCGTTCGCTGACGGGGGGCGAGGCGGCGGATCGACACCGCGGCGCGGCGCACGATCACGGAGGAGCTGGGACGCTCGAGGCTCGGCGTGGTGGGGGTCTATTGTGGGGCGTGACCCGGCTCTGGTGGGGAGACGATGATCGGTCAGGCCCGAAGGTCGCGCGAATGCGCCGACGACAGCCCAGGACGGACACCGAATCCCGATGTTATTGCTGTCTGGATGTGGGATCAGCCAAGGCCGACTGGTACGAGATTCATTTCGAATCAATGCGATATGGAAAACTCTGCTGGTCGCTTCCACCGATGACGTGGCCGGGTTCTGCCTTCATCAAGGCCTCGATGCGATCCGCGATGCGCTGTGCGGGCTCGCGGAGCTGCCCGATCGTCCAGTCCGAGGCGTACCCCTCGGTGACGTCGTTGGGCGGCGCATGGTTGACCAGCCGCTTCGTCAGGGCGTGCGGCAGCATCAACTCCCGCTCCGCCACTGTGATGAAACAGTTGCGCATCCCGTGGTACCAGAACTTCGCGCCGCCGGCCTCGCCGATCCGGCGATGGAAATAGGTCAGCTTCACGAAATAGCCCGTTCGGCTGGAGGCGGACGGGAACACCCAGCCTCCTTCCAAGTGCCCGCTCTCGAGCCACCGCCGATCGAGTATGGCTCCCAGCTGCCGGTTGATGGGCAGCTCCAGCGGCGCGCCCGTCTTGGTCTCATCCACGCGGAAGACGAGCGCCTCCCTGTCCACACGCTCCCAGCGCAGCGGCAGAACCTCGCCGAGCCGCATGCCGGTGTACATGCCGAACCAGAACACGTCGCGAAGGGCGGGGTTGCTCACTACGTCCTCGATCCCCTTCCGCCAGCACGGAAGGACCTCCGCCGGTGGCGGGATCTTGCGGCGCGGCTTGGGATGGAACCTCCCGCCGCCTGCGAGCCAGAGGTCGACCGGATTGGCCAGCCCCTCGATGTCCACGCAGGGCCGGCGATAGACCGAGCGCAAGAGCGAGATGCACTGGTTGGCCGTCGCCCAGCCATGCTTCTCGGTGATGCGGTTGAAACGGTCCTCCACGTCGCTCCGGGTAATGGCGTCGAGGGGACGGGCAAGCCAGTCGGCGAGCGGCCGCTCGAAGCGGTCGCGGTAGGATTCGTTGGTGCTCGCCTTGCGCTTGGGATTGGCCCTCATGTACTGCTCGAAGGCCTGCCTGAGCGGGGACATGCGCCGGCTCCTCGCGCGCTCGGCCGCCGGGTCCTCGCCCATGGCGACCATGCCGAGCAGCCTGTGGGCCTCGCGCCGCGCCTGCTCGGCCGCCATCCTGTCACAGCGTCCGATGACGAGGCGCTTGTTGGGCGCCATCCTGCCGCCCGCGCCCAGGCGGTAGTTGACGATGTAGGACTTGACGCCCGAGGGGTGCACGAGGACGCCATAGCCTGTCAGCTTGTCATCCCAGGCGATCCATGGCTTGTTGGCGGGCTCGAGGCTGTCTATGGCGCGCTTGGCGATGGTGAGCTTGACGCGCGCGACGCGCTTCCCAGGATTTGGCATGCGGGCATGATGGCATGGCTTGGCATCGCAATCAACACCAACCACAACACATGAGAGTAACTTCAGGGGTGTTCCTGACCTCTCCTGGCCTCTCAGGATCGTCGGATATCGGCCAAAACCCAATGTTACAGCGGTATCCGAGTACTCCTAAGCAAGTACGAGCATCAGCAGGAACAAGACGTAACTGTTGTTTCTCACCAGGGTCATGGTCTGCGCGGCGCTGTCCGGCCGACAGGGTAGGAAAGCTGTGCAGCGCGATGTGGGGCATCGGGCAAACAGCTTGACGCACACTGTCGACCGGCGAGCGCCGCCCTTCGGGTCGCGCCCAGGCGCCCGCCCGCGGCGTCGCGGGCCTCAACCGTATTCCCTGATACGCTTTTCGGCCCGCTCCTGGCGGATCGAACGCCTGGGCGCGACGCAGATGGTGTTTGATTGGGTGCGTATGTCGTGAGCGCTGTTGGGCACGCTGTGGTACGATATCTTTCTGATATTACGAGAATAATTTCTTTTGTCGACGTCAGAAACTTCTTGCGTCGCGGACGTGGGCCCGCTTGAATGAGCCCTGAAGTGCTTGCAGTCGCTTGCAGTTTGATTACATGTGCGAGCCGCATCTTGGACACGGATCCCGAGTTATGGGAGGGCGTCATGCCGAAGAGGAGCCAACTCAAGATCTCCAAGCGCAGCGTGGACGGGCTTCGAGTCGAAGGCAAGGACGCCGTCTTCTGGGATTGCGAACTGCCCGGTTTCGGTGTGAGGGTTCATCGCACGGGGCGCAAGACCTATGTGGTGCAGACGCGCGGACCGAGCGGCCCGAAGCGCGTGACCATCGGCCGGCACGGCGATATCTCCGCTGAGCAGGCTCGGAAGGAAGCAGCGACTGTCATCGACCGTATCAAGCAGGGCATGGATCCGGTCCCCGAGCCGCAAGCGCCGGAGCTCACGGTGGCCGATGTGGCGGAGCGTTGCATGAGTGCGCACGTGAAGGTGAACTGCCGTCCGAAGACGGTGGAGCTATATCGGCACGCGATCAACTCTTACATCGTGCCTGAGTTCGGCTCGCTTGCCATCCGTGCAGTGGATCGCGCGCAGGTAATTTCGCTGCACTACAAGCTCCGCGACAAACCGTATCAGGCCAACCATGTCTTGGGCGTGTTGTCCAAGATGTTTTCGTTGGCCGAAGCTTGGGGGTTGGCACCGCCTGGTAGTAACCCGTGCCGGTTCGTGCGCAAGTACAGGAAGCATAAGCGCGAGCGATTCTTGACGGAAGACGAGTACCGGCGGCTTGGTCGAGTGCTGGATGAGGCTGAGGCGGAAGGGTCTGTCTGGCCCTATTCGATCCACGCGATCCGCCTGCTGATCCTCACAGGCTGTCGGCGCAACGAAATTGCCATGCTGCGGTGGGACGATGTGGACCGGACGGCGGGAGAGCTGCGATTGCGCGACAGCAAGACTGGCGCGCGCATGATCCCACTGACACCCACGGTCGAAGAGCTGCTCAGCGGAATTCGGCGCGTTCCCGACAACCCCTGGGTGATCGCCGGCAAGAAACCAGGCGCTCATCTGTCGAACGTTGACGAGGCGTGGCGGCGTCTTCGGGCACGGGCGGGGCTGGATGATGTCCGGATCCATGACCTCCGGCATTCGTATGCGAGCCGTGCGCTGGCGCTGGGCGAGAGCCTGAGCATGATCGGGCGGTTACTGGGTCATTCAAAGATCGGGTCCACTGCCCGCTACGCCCATCTGGCGCGGGGTACCGAGAGGGCCTCGGCGACCAAGGTTGGCGGTAGCATCGGCGCCGACATCATGCCGGAGAACACGGCTTCGGCGTAGGGCAGCCGGGTTCAGACGATCCAAAGGACATAATCTGGGGTGAAGGAGCGGTGGCATGACGAAGCTGCGTAATGCGACGATCTCCAGGCGCACGGTGGAGGCGCTCGAGGTTGAGAAGGACACGGTGTTCTGGGACCGCGAGCTGACGGGTTTCGGGGTGCGGGCCTATAGGTCGGGCAGCAAATACTACGTGGCCCAGACCCGAGGGCCCGACGGACCGAAGCGAGTCACAATCGGTAGACATGGGGTCGTAACCGCCGACCAGGCGCGTCGACGGGCGGCGCTAATAATCGCCCGGATCAAGGCAGGAGAAGAGCCCATTTCCGGGCCGATCGCGTCGAAGCCGGAGGGCGGGGCGACGGTGGCAAGAATTGTAGCGCGGTACCTAGACGAGCATGTTGCAGTACGCTGCAAGCCGAGGACGGCAGAAATGTACCGTCTGACCATCGAGAAGCACATTCTGCCTGCGCTTGGCGACATGCCCCTTACGGAGATTGAACGAGAACATGTCGTCAATTTGCACTACGAATTGCGGGAGGTTCCCACCATGGCCAATCGGGTCGTGGACACGCTCTCGCGCGTTTACGGCATGGCCGAAGCTTGGGGAGAGGTTCCTGAGGGACAAAATCCCTGCAGGGACGCTGTTAAGTACAAGGAGCGTAAACGTGAGCGCTTTCTGACCGAGGAAGAGTTTCGTCGTCTGGGCCGGGTGCTAGCAGAGGCGGAGACGGAGGGCGGAGTATCGGCGTACGCAATTGCGGCGATCAGGCTGCTGATGCTGACGGGGTGTCGCCGCAACGAGATTCTGACGTTGAAGTGGAAAGACGTCGATCTTGAAACGCGCGAGCTGAACTTGAGCGATAGCAAGACGGGCGCACGCGCCGTTCCATTGTCTTCGACGGCGGCGCAGGTACTGGCAAGCCTGCCGCGCGTTCATGGAAATCCCTGGGTCATTCCCGGCAAGAAACCGGGGACGCATATGCGGAACGTAAATGACCCTTGGGAGATTGTGCGAGAGCGAGCGGGCTTGGAGGATGTGCGGCTTCACGATCTTAGACACTCGTTTGCCAGCAGGGCGTTGGCACTCGGGGAGAGCTTGCCTATGATTGGGAAACTGCTAGGCCACACACAAGTGGAAACAACGGCGCGCTACGCGCATTTGACGCGGGACTCTATCAAGGAATCTGCCTGTCGGATTGCGACTAGTATCGGCGCGGATCTGCTAGGCGGCAAGACTTCATCTGTGGTTCAGCGTGCAAGCTGATCCCAATCGATCGAGTAGCATAAGCAACCTAGCGTGCCAGCGGATGCGGACAATATGCGCACCAAACCATACGCAGATAGGAATTTAGGAGCTAAGAGTAAGAGTATAACCTCATAAACGCAGGAGAAAAACATGGCAGAGCTAAATCTCGCTTATGTAAATGAACTGATAGATGCTCGAATTGAGCAACACGGCGGTGAAAGAGGTGCACCTCGCGTGGAAGGAGGAGTCCGCATAGGAGCGTCACTAAATCGCAGTTGCGTTGTAATGCTGAGTGCTATGCTACAAAGCTATATAGAAGAGGTGTTCCAAGAAGCGGCGATGGAAACCTTGCCGGCACTGAACGACGAAGAGATTTGTAATGAATATTGGAAACAAATGCGATTTTGGGGCAATCCCAATAGCGTGAACATCAAGGCTCTATTTCTAAAGATAGGTATTCCGGATGTCTTGAATGGAATCACCTGGCAACGCACGACAACTCCAACAATCGTGACGAAGCTCGATACGATCAATCAACTAAGGAACGATATTGCTCACGGAAGAGAACGTCTCACGGTGAATGGTCGCACTTACGGTCTTTCACTACAGAAAGTAAAGGGCCTTCGCAATTTCGCTGACAATTTCGGACGGAGGTTTTCTCCTCGTGTAAACAACCTTATTGACCTAGCGTAGCAGGCTACCGAAATAAGGGGAGCTATATACGTGGCTTGACGTTGTCCTGTTGGACAGATAGCTTCTCCGGCGGCTTTAGCGGGCGAGTGCGGCGCATAAGCGCGCGGGCCAGAGCGCCGGGCGTAGAGCGCCCTTGAAGTGCGGATCGCCGCCGCCGGAAAGTTTTGTAACTTTCGCGGATTTTCCCAAGAGTCGGGACTTTTTCTTCATGGCTCATGAACTCCGAACGAAGGTTGTGGGCGTCACATTTGCGAACACGAAGCGTAGCGAGGGCCGAAAGAGCCGCCAACGTATCATCAGGGATGCGGCACGCCGTGGCCGTGTCGAGCTTGAGTTTGCCAGGGAGAAGGGAAACCGGCACGACAATAACGCGATCTCCGTATGGCTCGATGGGGAGAAGATCGGCCACCTTGATAGGGCTCTGGCGGCGGAACTCGCTCCACAGGTCGACGAAGGGAGCGAGATCGAGCCGTTCAATGTCGAGATCGCGGGCGGGTATGAAGACGATCCCGAAGATGAGCCCATCTATGGCGTGCATCTCAGTCTGAGGGTCAAGCCGCCACGGCGCCTGCCGTGATCTCTTGAGTAACTAGCCTCTAAGCCGATGATATTGCGGGGGCTGTGTTTTTGTTGTCGTTGTCGATGCCGAGCAGTTGGCAGCCGAGTTTCTTGGCCTGCCGACGGAGCGAGGAGAACTTGCGACTCCGGCGCCGGCTCTCGTAGACCTCCATGCCTTGCTCCGCATATTGCTGGCCGCGGGTCACCATCAGGTAGATCAGGCAGGCGAGCTCTCGGACACTAGCGACAATCGCGACGTTCGCGTCCATCCGGGCGAGGCGGCTGCGATGCTTAGCGCCAATGAAGGTTTGGCTGGTGCGAGCGGTCATGGCTGCCAAGCGCAGTGCCTGGCCAACGCGGTTGACTACCCTGGGTCCACGGCCCGGCAACGGTTTGCCGCCGCTGATCCTGTTCCCCCGGCGCCAGCCCCAGCCAGGAACTGAAGTGCTGTGCGGAGGGGAAGGCGGAGAAGTCAGGACTTCCCTAGATCCTGCGGATTGTTCGCGGCTACAGTTAAGGTGAGCATGTCGTCTCCCACTCCTATCGAACCGATTTTCATCGCAACGCTTTCCGCCGCCCCCGACGTTCCGCTCTCTAGACCTCGAACTCCAAGGCCATGCCGGTTCGCGAAGACCCCAACCGAGTCTTCTCGTTGGCTGCGATCCGTACGCTGGTACAAAGCTTCTCGACGATCACGCATCTACAGTACAGCTCCCTCCTCTCCCTATGAAGCTAACCGGCAGCGCCGCTCACCGGCAGTGCTCCTGCAAGCTGGCCCGATCAGTGAGATCTCGTCATACTTCCCCTGTTGCTTACAAGCAATCCAAACAAAACATGATGACAGGAGCCCATCCCATCAGCAATTCTTATAGACCACTTGTAGCTCTCACTCCAACTTGAAACGACGCTTGATTTCCCCCGGGAGCACACCTATGCATATCCCGTTCCTCCTTCTGTCAATTCCACCACCCCCACCGCGCGAGTAACGTTTCATCACAAACAGAACGAATTCACGAGCTACTTGGCCCAGTTGTCTACCTCCCAGTCTAACGAGCAAAGTCTCTTTTAGATTCAAATGATCGACCTCTCAGCGATTCACTCCAAGTAAGACGAACATGCCTTCACAGCCCAAGAGGCAAGTACCATGACTAACCCTATCGAGCTCGCTCACGATAGACTATCTTCTCTGCAACCCGCATTCGAGGCACTATTCTTGCAGACGCCCAACGAAAGTGACACACGCCTCAAGGTCATGGACCGCATGCTTTTTGAGGTTCTCAACTGGCAGTATGAAGCCGTGTTCACCGAACCTCCCACTGGCTCCGGTTACATTGACTACTTACTGACGACAGGTGACCGTCGGGGAATTTTAGTTATAGAAGCTAAGCGTTTCGGCCTTTTAAGACCGGCCACTAAGAGCGAAGAAGCAATGCACGTCACACTTACCGGTCCTGTTGTTAAGCCAATGATACCGGGTATCAAACAAGCTCTGCAATATGCTATGGAAAACGGCGTTTCGGTTGCGGCTGTAGCCGACGGAAACACTTGGCTGTTTTTTAGAGCATCACGAACAGACGGAAAGCCGCCCATGGATGGTAAGGGTGTTCTATTCCCCAATTTGAATACTGTTCTAAGCAACTTCGCGAAGTACTTCGAACTAATGAACATGACGGCGATCAACAAGCGACTGCATTTCGCTCACCTTAATCAGGCGGAAGGCTTGCCGATGCCTGATACTGAGCAACACCACTACGTACTTAACCCACGTGATGCAAGGATGCGTAAACGTGATTCTCTGGCTAGTGATGCCGCACTGCTATTTTCGCAGTTTTTCTCTCGACTTTCGAACGATCAGGATCGGGAGATGCTAAGAGACTGCTTTGTTGAGACGAGCGAGAGTCGAAAAGCCGACCTCGAACTGGAGAAAATCATTCAGCGTGTTCTGAATACCATCACACCTCTAGAGACAGGCCAAGGAGGCGAGCTTCAAGCGGAGCTAGAGCGAACGATCAGATCAGGTACATCAGAAACCATTCTCTTGATTGGTAACAAGGGGGCGGGCAAGTCGACTTTCATAGATCGATTCTTCGAGCAAGTTCTCCCAATGAGGCTACGCACAAAGTGCGTTGTGGCGTGAATTGATCTTGGGGAATACAATGGTGACCCTGAAGGCATCGTGAGCTGGGTGACTCTGCAGTTGCGTTCGCGCCTGGAATCTGAAGTGTGCGGCAACGACCCACCATCTTACGATGATCTAATGGGTATATTCTTTTCCGAGTATCAGAGATGGTCCGTTGGCTCGCGCAAACACCTATACGGGACCAACAAGACCAAGTTCAAAGATGAGTTTGGGAAACATATTGAGGAACGGCGTGAACACCATCCGGGCGAGTACGTGAGATTGTTACTGGACCGGGCTTCGCGAGGACATCAAAAGTTACCGTGTCTGATATTTGACAACACTGATCAATTTCCGGCAAGGATTCAGGACCGCGTTTATCAGATGGCACATTCTTATGAGAGCGCGGCGTCCGTGTTTAACGTGGTTCCGATAACCGATAGGACAGTTTGGCGACTGTCAAACGCTGGCGCATTGCAAAGCTACTCCGCGCGAAGCTTTTATCTCCCGGTACCAGATGCGAAGGAGATCATATCTCGTCGCGTAGAGTTCCTGAAGTTAAAAGTTGAAGCCGAGCCGGTGGCTGCGAAGTCATACTTTTCTAGGCGCGGATTCCAAGTAGAGGTGAATGATCTGGCGATCCTCGCCGAAGCAGTAGGTAAAGTGTTTGTTGAAGACGATTATGTTTCAGGCTTTATTGGGCGTTTGGGGAACTTCGACATCAGACGAATGCTGAAACTGGCGGAACGTATCTTCTTATCACCAGAACTGAAAGTAGATGAGATAATAAAGTCGAAGTTCGGAGGAAAGAGCGTGACTGCGGACCCTTTACGTACTCAGAGAGCTTTAATAAAGGGGGAGTATGATCGCTTTAGCGAGAGCGACAATGAGTACATTTCAAACCTGTTTCAGACAAATGCGGAACGACCTGAACCCCCGTTGCTCAGCTACTACGTTCTTTGGCTTCTTAGGCAGAAGCGACATAGCGTACGTAAGGGGGACGATAATATCGAAAAGCAGCATTGGCCTGTCTTGGAGCTGTGTCAACTGTTTGAGGCTTGTGGGGTAGCGGAGGAGTTTGTGTTGGGAGCGCTAAACAGATTGTATGATCGTAGACTCATCGAGGCTCTTGACCCTAACACTAGCGAGGTGTCAGATGCGGACAATGTTGCAATAAAAGAAAGCGGTTTGGCCCACTCGGAGTTGATGTTGAATTCGGAAGTGTATATTGAACAGATGGGGGTAGTTACAGGATTGAACGAGTTGTTCGCTCGCGATAGTATCAAGGAGCATTATGGGAGGGGACGGTTGGCGGAGGTGCGAGAGGTTTTTCTTCACTATATTCTTAAAATTGATAATGGTCGCTTTGAGATCCCACCGACTAGATCGTATTCGCAGGTAAAGATGGCGCGAGCGCAAATTGAGGCGTTGATGCGAAGGTCGCGAGGGCGGCGACCCACCTCACGCAGACATGGTACCTGACTGGCTGAATTTACACGATCTTCTGGCCGACCAGAAGACTTGTCGCTAAGGCGAGTACAATAGTGACCTGAATCTCTCGGTTTCATCGTAAAGAACAACGGGACAGAATATAGTACTCGGGGCGGCGGACAGGGTTGGGTAAGCACATCGTCAACAGCCGTTTTCTGGCGCCCGCGTATGTGAGCCTATATGTGTCTGTTGTTAGACACGCAGATCGGGCGCCGATCGGCGCGGTAACTCTTCGATTTTCTTGAATACTGAGAGGTTACACGACGATGCCGAACAAGAGCTCTCCGAGAAAGCCGGCGCCCGTCGCCCGAAGAGTCCGCCGCAACTCAGTCGGCCGGCGGCTTGATGCGCGCAAGCACCGCGACCGTCTCCTTTGCTCTCTTCACTGTCGCATCCTGAGCCGCGCCGGG
This sequence comes from Alphaproteobacteria bacterium, assembly GCA_965207055.1. Classification (GTDB taxonomy): domain Bacteria; phylum Pseudomonadota; class Alphaproteobacteria; order UBA828; family UBA828; genus WTGU01. The sequence goes on from CBDBLP010000004.1 coordinate 531,070, forward strand.
TTCCGTGAGGACAAGGTCGGCAATGCAGTGGCCGAGTGCATGCATTTCCGGGATCCCGAATCCGCGCGAAGTCACCGCGGAAACGCCCAGACGGAGGCCGCTCCATTCCGACGGTCGCGGCGGATCGAAGGGGATCGGGTTCTTGTTGGAGGTGATGCCGGCACGGGCGAGCGCGTCTTCGGCTTGCTGACCCGTCACGTCTGCCGTGGACAGGTCGATCACCACCAGGTGCGTATCCGTGCCGCCCCCGACCAGTCCCAGGCCGCGATATTTCAGGACATCGCACAAGCGCCGTGCGTTCTCGACCACCTTCGCGCCATATGTCTTGAACTCCGGGCGTAGCGCCTCTGCCAGGGACACCGCCTTGGCTGCCAGCACGTTCGGATGCAGGCTTCCCTGCACGCCGGGGAAGACGGCGGACTGGAGCGCCTTTGCGAACTTGTCGGAGCGCGAAAGGATCAGGCCGCCGCGCGGCCCGCGCAGTGTCTTGGTCGTGGTGCAGGTGACGATGTCCGCGTGGGGAACCGGCGAGGGATGCACGCCGGCGGCGACCAGGCCGGCGATGTGCGCGATGTCGACCAGCAGACGGGTGTCGGCCCCTTCGGCAATATTCTTCATTCTCTCGAAGTCGATGACGCGCGGGTAGGCCGATGCGCCGGCGATGAGCAGTGCCGGCCGTACCCGTCGGGCGGCCTCCTCGATTGCGTCGTAGTCCAGCAGTCCGGTTTCCCGGCTGACGCCGTAATGGTGGGCCTCGAACCAGCGGCCGGACAGGTTCGCTTTGGAACCGTGGCTCAGATGGCCGCCCGCCGCGAGGTCCAGGCTGAGAATGCGGCTGCCGGGCCCGGCCAGGGCGAAGAGCACGGCCTGGTTGGCCTGAGTCCCGGAGTGCGGCTGCACGTTGACGTACTCGGCGCCGAATAGCTTCCGTGCACGCTCGATTGCCAGCTGCTCGACGATGTCGACATTCTCGCCGCCGCCGTGAAAGCGCTTGCCGGGATAGCCTTCGAGCGTCTTGTTGTTGATCTCGTGGCCAAGAGCCTCGAGCACGGCACGGCTGGCGATGTTCTCGGAAGCGACGAGCTCGATCTGGGCCGTCTGGCGTTCGCGCTCCCGCTCGAGCGCGGCAAATACCTCAGGATCGGCGTCATGCAAGGGGGCGTTGCCTACGGTCATTGCGCTCTCCTCGATGTTCGTTGGGTCCGGCTGTGGAAGCGCGAGCTCGAACCTGGATGCTCAGCTCGCCTGGACGCGGGCCGGATGACGATGCGTCGGCATGCGGCAATCGAATGCGGCCTGGCGCAGGCGAGCGCCGTCTGCGTGCGGTCCGGGATCGGACGTCCGGTCATGCCTGGTCCGCCTGGGCTTCCGAGGCGGCTTCGACGAGCGCGTGCCACAGGTATTCGGCGACGGATCGCTGGACCTGGATGTCGTAGGTCGGAATTTCGTCGACCTGATGGATGAGAATGCCGGCCTTGAGGTAGAGGGAGCGAGCGCAGTGGCCCGGTCGAAAGGCGCGGGAGTGCAGGTCGAGAGGGCAGCCGCTCGCGAGCACGTTCCGGCCGTTTGCGCCGGAAAGGCGCACGAGAGCGGAGCGGTCCGAGACGTCCACCACTGCAGCGTGCTGCTCCGCCAGGACGCCGCGAAGCGCCGCGGTGCACGCTGCGACTCGCTCGATCGGCATGCGTAGAGTCCACTCGTCCGGACCCAGCCAGAGAGCGAGGAGGCCGTTTTGGCTCGTCGTTCTGTTTGGCCGGACCGGCAGCGACAGCCCAAGACTCCGGCCAACGGCGTTGAGGAAGAGTGCGCCGCCTCCCCTCAGGCAGAGCGCGCCGAGGCCGGTGAGCTCGATGAGGCTGACCGGCCCCCGAAAGGGCGGCATCGGGGCGAGCGGCGAGACAGCGGTGGGATGGGCGAGGTCAGGCACGGGCGCGGGCTCCATCCGGGTCGAGGAAGACCGGCGCGGTGATTTCGACTGCCTCGACATGGCCGTCGGGGGTGAGCGCGTTGACCGTGTCGCCGATGCGCCGGCGTCCGTCCTTGACGAGGGCAAGCGCGATCGAGCGGCCGAGGTTTGGGCTCATGTAGCTCGACGTGACATGGCCGAGGGTCTTCGCGGGCGGCGGGGCGTGGGCGTCTTCGACCAGGTGAACGCCCTGCGACAGCACGTGGGCGGGGTCCTCGGTGAGCAGTCCGACCAGCTGCCGCCGGCCGGGACGAAGGGGCTCGGGGCGCGCCAGCGAGCGCTTTCCTATGAAGTCGTCCTTGCGTCCTGCGATGAGCCAGTCAAGCCCGAGGTCGAAGGGCGTCACGGTGCCGTCGGTGTCCTGGCCGACCACGATGAATCCGCGTTCGGCCCGCAACACGTGCAGCGCCTGGGTGCCGTAGACGCAGAGCCCGTGGTCCCGCCCGGCCTCGATCAGCGCCTGCCAGAGGTGAAGGCCATAGCGCGCGGGCACATTGATCTCGTAGGAGAGCTCGCCCGAGAAGCTGATGCGGAAGAGGCGGGCGGGCGCGCCGGCGACGGCACCCTCGGTAAAGGACATGAAGGGAAAGCGTGCGGTGTCGAGATCGAGTGTGGTCAGTTCCCGGAGCACGGCGCGGGCACGAGGACCCGAGAGCACGGCGACGGCCCACTGCTCTGTCACCTCGGTCAGATAGACCTCGAGATCGGGCCATTCGGTCTGGTGCCACTGCTCGAGCCAGGTCATCACGTGCTCGGCCCCGCCGGTGGTGGTGGTGATGTGGAAGCGATCCCGGCCAAGCCGTGCGGTGACGCCGTCGTCCATGACCAGGCCCTGGTCGTTCAGCATGAGCCCGTAACGGCAGCGTCCGACGCGCAGGGTCGACCAGAGGTTCGTGTAAACGCGCTCGAGCAAGACGGCGGCGTCGGGACCCTGGATGTCGATCTTGCCGAGGGTCGAGGCGTCGAAGAATCCGCCGGCCTGGCGCACGGTCCTGCATTCCCTCTGCACGGCTGCTTCCGGGTCCTCGCCGGTCTGTGGATAGGCCCAGGGCCTGAGCCAATTGCCTGCCGGCTGGAACACCGCACCGTGGCGCTCGTGCCAGGAGTGCATGGGGGTCTTGCGGCGAGGACCGAACAGATTGCCCCGGGTCTGCCCGGCGACCGCGCCCAGGGAGATCGGTGTGAAGGGGGGGCGAAAGGTGGTGACGCCGAGATCGGAAATCCCGGCGCCGCGGATTCCGGCCATGACCGCGAGCGCGTTGACGTTGGAGGTCTTGCCCTGGTCGGTGCCCATGCCGGTGGTGGTGTAGCGCTTGAGGTGTTCGACCGAGAGGTAGCCTTCGCGGGCGGCGAGATGAATGTCCGCAATGGTGACGTCGTTCTGAAGGTCGAGGAAGTGCCAGCGACAGCGCTCGGCCGCGCCCCGCGAGGGCATGCGGAAGAGCGGAGGGAAGGGGTCGTCGCTTTCGCTCGCGGCGTCGGGCGGGGTGGCCAGACCGTCTCCGAAACCGGCCTCGAATGCGGCTTGAGCGCCGACTTGCGTTCCGTCGGCGAGGCAATCTCCGAGGCTGTAGGTGCCGTTGCACGCGCCCGCGGCGCGAAGCTTTTGCGGGCAGTGTTCGGGAAGGAAGCAGGCCTTTGCCTCGTTCCAGGAGAGGGTGCCGCGGGCCTGGCTCCAGAGATGCAGGGACGGGCTCCAGCCGGCGGAGCTGAGAATGGAATCGCAGTAGAGCCGCCGGGATGCGCGCAAGACTGCCGAACCGTCCCGATCGAGGCGCGCGACGGTGCAGCTCCTCAGCGTCTTCCGGCCGGTCGTGCCGACGATCGCACAGCCGGCATGAACCGCGATGCCTTGCTCCTGTGCAGCCTCGACGAGCAGTCCGTTCTGCTCGGAGCGCGAGTCGACGATATGAACGGAGGCTCCGGCCGCCCTGGTGTCGAAGGCGGTCTGGTAGGCGTCGTCGTTGTTGGTGAAGACGACAATCCTGCGCCCCGGCAGGACGCCGAAGCGATTGAGGTAGGTTCGTGCGGCGCCCGCGAGCATCGTCCCCGGCCGGTCGTTGTGGGCGAAGAGCGCGGGGCGTTCGATCGCTCCGGCCGTTATGACCACCTGGGCGGCACGGACCTTCCAGAGACGCTCGCGCGGTCGCCGGTCGTCCTGCTGCGGCCCCAGATGGTTTGTCACCCTCTCCAGCGCGGTCAGGTAGTTGTGGTCGTAGTAGCCGGTGACGGTGGTGCGGGGGAGGACCGTCACCTCGGGCATTGCTGCGAGCTCTGCCTGCGCACCGCCGACCCAGTCCAGCGCAGGCCTGCCTTCGATCTCGGCATTGTCGGAGAGCAACCGGCCGCCGAGTTCCGCGTGTTCGTCTGCGAGGATGACCCGGGCACCCGTCTGGCCCGCCGCGAGCGCCGCCGCGAGACCCGAGGGCCCGCCGCCCGCGACCAGCACGTCGCAGTGTGCGTGGCGTTGCACGTATCGGTCGGGGTCGGGCGCAGCGGGCGAAAGGCCCATGCCGGCTGCGCGGCGGATCAGAGGCTCGTAGGCACCCTTCCACCAGGTCCGCGGCCACATGAAGGTCTTGTAGTAGAAGCCTGCGACAAGGAGGGGTGCGAGCAGGGCGTTGCTCGCCAGGACGTCGCGCTCGACCGAGGGCCAGCAATTCTGGCTGCGCGCCGAGAGACCCTCGTAGAGCTCGATCATGGTGGAGCGGGTATTGGGCTCGGTGTGACCGCCGGTTTCGAGCTGGACCAGGGCGCACGGCTCTTCCGAGCCCGCAGTGACGATGCCGCGCGGGCGATGATACTTGAAGCTGCGTGCGACGAGCCGGACGCCGTTCGCAAGCAGGGCGGAGGCCAGTGTATCGCCGCGGTAGCCGCGGTAGCGCCGGCTGTTGAAGGTGAAGGAGAGCGGTGCGGTACGGTCGATCCGCCCCCTGTCCGGAACCCGGCAAGGCTGGCTCATGGCCGGCTGTGGGCTCTGCGGGGCTTGCCGTACTCCTCCTTCGAGACGGTGCCGTTCCAGTCGCCGGGTGGCGTCGGCGGAGCTGCGCCGGGTTCGTAGAAGGCCCAGAAGCGATCGCTCACGGTGTGCCGCACGGCGAAGAACCATCGCCGGCAGCCGAAGCGGTGGAACCAGCGCTCGTGGTGGCAACCCTTGGGGTTCGTGCGGGTGAACAGGTAGTCCGCCCAGACCTCGTCGGAAGCGGCGGCCGGGTTCGGCGGGCGAAGGACGTGCGCCTCGCCGCCATAGGCGAACTCGGACTGGTGACGCTCGCCGCACCAGGGACAGCGGATCAGGAGCATCGCTCTAGTGTGCCGCTGCCGCGGCTTCAGCTTCGTCGATCAGGGCTCCGGTGCTGAAGCGTCTCAGGGAGAACGGGGCGGCGATGGGGTGCATCCGCCCCTCGGCGAGAGAGGCCGCAAAGAGGTGGCCGGACCCCGGTGTCGCCTTGAAGCCGCCGGTGCCCCATCCGCAGTTGAGGTAGAGGCCGTCGACGGCGGTCCCGGAGATGACGGGCGAGCGGTCGGGCGTGATGTCGACCACGCCGGCCCAATGGCGCATCAGGCGCAGGCGGGAGAAGATGGGGCAGAGGTCGAGCAGGGGCGCGACGGCCTGCTCGACGGCGTCGAAGCCGCCACGCTGGGAATAGGAGTTGTAGGGGTCGGTACCGGCGCCGACCACGAGCTCGCCCCGATCGGACTGGCTCACGTAGACGTGGACGCCGTTGGACATGAGCACACAGTCGAGGACCGGCTTGATCGGCTCCGAGACGAGGGCCTGAAGGGGCACGCACTCGATGGGGAGGTCGAAGCCTGCCATTCTGGCAAGGCTGCTGCAGTGGCCGGCGACGACGGTTCCCGCGCGCTCGCACGCGATGAAGCCGCGCGAGGTCTCGACGCCCTTGATGCGCGCGCCTTCGATGCGAAAGCCGGTGACCTCGCAATTCTGGACGATGTCGACGCCGAGCGCGCTGGCGGCGCGGGCAAATCCCCAGGCGAGCGCGTCGTGGCGTGCGGTGCCCGCCCGTCTCTGCAGGAGAGCGCCCATGACGGGGTGGTGGCAATCGAGATTGATGAAGGGGACGATCTCTTTGATCTGCTCGGGGGTCAGGAACTCGGAATCGATCCCGTTCAGGTGCATTGCGTTGCCGCGGCGTCGAATCTCGTTCATCTCGTGCTCGCTGTGCGCCAGGAACACCAGTCCGCGCTGCGAGAACATGAGATTGAAGTTGAGCTCCTGGCTCAGTCCCTCCCACAGCCGCATGGCGTGCTCATAGAGAGCCGACGATTCTTCGGCGAGGTAGTTGGAGCGGATGACCGTCGTATTGCGGCCGGTGTTGCCGCCCCCGATCCAGCCCTTCTCCAGCACGGCGACATTCCTGATGCCGTGCTCCTTGGCGAGGTAGTAGGCGGTTGCCAGGCCGTGCCCGCCGCCGCCGACGATGACGATGTCGTAGCCCGGCCTGGGCGCGGCATCGCGCCACGCCGGTTGCCAGCTTCGGTGGGAGCCGAGGCTGCGCCTCAGGAGGCCGAAGATCGAGTAGCGCTGCACGGCGGCCGCTCGCCCTTGTTGAACAGCTGCACGCCCGCCAGCTCCGCGAGGGTCTCGACCACAACCGCATGGGACTTGCGCCCATGCCCCCGGGAACGGCAAGCTTGGTAGACCTCCAGGGCCAGTTGATTGAAGGGAAGCGGCACGCGGTACTTGTGGCCGAGGTCGGCGGCCAAGCGGTGGTCCTTGTGCATCAGCTCCACCGGGAAGCCGCCCGTGTAGTCATTGGCCCGCAGGTGGGGCGCGAACTCCTCGAACATGGTGTAGCTCTTGGCGTCGGTGTATCGGAAAACGTGAAGCAGGGTTTCGTGCGAAATCCCGGCGGCGGAGGCGAGCATGAATCCCTCGGCCATCACGGCCATGTTGAGCCCGGCGATCAGGTTGCTGATCAGCTTGATCAGGGTTCCGGTGCCGGCCGGACCGACGTGGATCACGCGACGGCCGAGCACCTGGAGGACGGGGAGGGCGCTCTGGACGGCATTCGGGTCGCCGCCCACCATGAAGGTGACCGTGCCGGCCTTGGCCCCTGCCTGTCCGGCGCCGCCGGGCTCGCCGCCGCTCATTGGGGCGTCGACATAGTGGTGGCCTGCGGACTTGGCCCGATCGTGCATGAGCAGGCTGGTTTCCGGGTCGATGGTGCTGGCATCGATCACGAGGACGCGCCCGCCTCGTGCGGCCAGGACGCCGTCCGCGCCGAGCAGCGCCGCTTCCACCGCTTGCGGATCGGGCAGGGCGAGAACGACGGCTTCGCTCGCCTGGGCGAGCTCGCGGGCGGACCGGGCGGCCTGGGCGCCCAGCTCTGCGATCGCTGCGGTCTTTTCAGGATCCTGGTCGAAGACGGTAAGCGCCCGGCTTGCGCCGAGAAGGTGCTCGGCGTAATGCAGTCCGACATTGCCGAGGCCGATCAAGCCGATAAGGCCGAGAGGCTTGCTCGGCTCCCGGTCGGTCTGGATCATTGGAACCTTCGATTTTCTACCATGTGGAACAGTAAAGCAATATTTGGGGCTTTTTGCAATACACCGCGCCCAAGTGGAAGGTCAAGGTGCGGGTAGGGGTGCGGACACGATGACGGAGCCCATCCCCGGCACGGCGGCCCTGATGAAGGGAATTTCCGTTCTGCGAACCATCGCAGGCGAGGAAGGGCCGGTCTCTTTTTCCGGGATTCAGGAGAGGACGGGGCTGCCGAAGGGGACCCTGCATCGGATCCTCAAGGCGTTGATCGCGGAGGGACTGGTTCGCTACGAGCGCCGCGACCGGAGTTATCACCTGGGCCTGCAGCTCTTGAGCCTGGCTTACCAGGTGCTCGAGGACATCGATATTCGGGACGTCGCGAGGACCGAGCTCGTCCGTCTGCGCGATCTTACCGGTGAGGCCGTGCATCTCGCGATTCGCGACGATCTGAGGGCAGTCTATATCGACGTTGTCGACAGCAGCTTGGCAGTGGGAATGATCGCAAGGCTTGGAGCGAGCTCGGAGCTGCACAGCACGGCAGTCGGCAAGGTCATCGCGGCGTACCTGCCTGCAGACCAGCAGAACGATGCCATCAACCGGCTCCCGATGACGAGGCTTACGCCGAACACCATCACCTCGCGGCGGACGCTCAGAGCGCATCTGAACGAGGTGCGCAATCAGGGCTACGCAGTGAACGAAGAAGAGGAAACCGTCGGCGTGCACGGTGTTGCTGCGCCGGTGTTCGGTCACCGGGGGGAGGTGGTTGCGTCCGTCTGCATCACCATTCCAAGCTTTCGCTACGATGCGGCGGAGTTTCCCTCGTACGCTGCCGCAGTCGTGGATGCGGCCAACGCCGTGTCGCGGCGCATGGGTTACACGCCTCCCTGACGCCGGCCGCAAGGCCCCTTACCGCACTCGAGTTCGTCGGATCGAGGTCGCTTGACTCTCGTATGGCCCTCCCCATACCATCGTCCACATTATAAGTTTATGTTCCACATTTAGGAACATGGGGATTGGCTCTCATGGGAGCGAAGCCGAGTCGGCGATCGGGCAAGGGCCGTCCCCGCTGCACGTGGACCTGCCTGCACAGTCCGGAGTCGTTGCTGTGCCGGGCAGCTACGTAGGAGGACGAGGGCCATGATGAAGATCAATCGACGCTCTTTCGCCATCTGCGCCGCAGCGGCCGGATGCGCGGCGCTGCTGGCGGGACCGGCGATCACGGACTCTGCCAGTGCGGGCACCAAGTTCATTCTCGCGAACGTGATGGATGCCGAAAACGTCCAGAACGTCGCCTCGCGCGCATTCATTGCGAAGCTCGACGAGCTGTCGGGTGGAGAGATCACCGTCGAGCATCATCCGGGCGGCGGTCTTGGCGACTGGGTCGGCCTGTTCGAGCAGACGATGCAGGGCGGCATCGAGATGTCGCAGACCTGGAATGCGTCGCAGTTCGACGCCCGACTGGATCTGGCGACGCTCGGCTATACCGCGGGCACGTGGGAGGAATGCGTCGAGGTCTACAAGCCGGGCAGCGCCATGGCGGGCTTCTGGGGCACGGTGATGGCCGATCTGAACATGCACGTCGTGGGGATTCTGCCGGACGGCATGTATGGGGTGGCGGTGCGCAACGGCGTGGATGCGCCGACCGCCTATCCCGGCGACGCCGAGGGCTTCAAGCTGCGGGTGCCGCCGATCAAGATCGGGATCACCCGTTTCGAGGCTTTGGGTTTCTCGGCGGTGCCGATGCCGTTCTCGGAGCTCTACACGGCGCTGCAGCTGGGCACGGTCGACGGGGCCGCTTTCCAGGACGCCGCCACGGTGGCGACCATGGCGGACGTCTACGACCACTATGTCCGCACCAACGACATCTGCGGCTACTCCTTCTGGCTCGCCAACCTGGAATGGTGGAACGGCCTGTCCGAGGGAGATCGTTCGACAATTCAGGCCGCGGGAGACCATGCCGTCACCGTCGCCTGGCAGGAGTTCAAGGCGATCGACGACGCTGCCATCGCGAAGATGGAAGAGGCCGGCATGCAGGTTCATTATCTGAACGAGGGCGAGTTGGCGGCGGCCAAGAAGATCGTCTACGAAATCGAGTGGCCGTGGGTCGAGGAGCAGGTCGGCAAGGAGACGATGGACCAGGTGCGCGCCGCACTGGGCCAGTAGACGGAGCAAGGGTCATCCGGGCCCCCGATGCGGGATCGACACCGGACGCTGAGTGAGCCGGTGTCGATCCCGCGAGTGCCGGCGCAAGCCTGCAACAGTGGCCGCAAGAGCGGGGGCGGCACGTCGATGCCATCGTGCGTGCGCCCGCGAGGAGCGGTGAGCGCCGTCCGGGGCGGAAGGGGATGAGCGCGCTTTTGAAGCTCCTGATTCGGATCGAACGGGCGTTCATCGTCTTCTTCTGCGTGGCGCTCGCGTTCCTGATGGTCGTTCAGATCATCCTCCGCTACGTCTTCATCGCCCCCTTTCTGGGGGTCGAAGAGATCGCGGTTCTGCTGGGGCTCTGGATTTACTTTCTGGGTCTTATCCACGTCACCCGCACCCGGCAGCATATCAGCAGCGGAGTCCTGCAGCTTTTTGTCCGCGGGCGGGCAAGCATGCGGGCAATAGAGATCTTCAAGCTCGTCGTGTGCGTCGCGAGTTCCGCCATCTTTCTGGTCTTCTCGGTTCAGTACTGGATCAAGACGGCCGATTCGGGCCGGATCAGCACCTACCTGAGCTGGCCGATGACCATCTGGGTGTCGTCGATGGTGGCGGGCTTCGGCATCGCGACGCTGCTCTTCACGGTGCACCTGTGGCTGGTCGTCAGCGGTAAGGGGCCATCCGAGCGGGCACAACTGAACTAGGCGGGGAACAAAGCCCGCCGGTCCGGCGGAGCGGGACGACTTCAGGAGGCAGAGGACATGCTGCTGTTCGTCGGTGCGATCGCCGTGGTCCTGCTCCTCATCCTGATCGATCTGCCGATCGCGTTCTCGTTCGGCACGGTCGCGTTCGTATTCGCCTACCTCACGGAGAGGGATCTCGACTTCCTCCTGCCTTACGCCTTCTGGCAGGCAGGCGGGTTCGCCTTGCTGGCCCTGCCGCTCTTCATTCTTACCGGCTCCGTGATGATCCCGAGCGGGATCTCGGACCGCATGATCAACTTCATCAACGCCTATGTGGGCCATATCAAGGGCGCGCTGGGCGTGGTCACGATCATCGCGTGCGCATTGTTCGGGGCGATGTCGGGCAGCGCGTCCTCGGCCATCGCGGCGGTGGGAAGCGTGGTGATCCCCAGGATGGAGGCGGAGGGCTATCCGCGCGGCTACGTGGCGTCCCTGGTGGCGGTATCGTCCGTGCTCACGATTCTGGTGCCGCCGAGCATTCCCATGATCCTGTTTGCGCTGGCGGGCCGGCTCCCCGTGACCGCGTGCTTCCTCTCGACGGTGGGGGCTGCGGGCGTTCTGACGGTGATCTTCAGCGTTCTGAACTTCTTCCACCTTCGCAAGTACGACATCCGCACGGTGCCGGCGGGAACCTTCAAGGAATTCATGGGCAATGCCGGCCGTCAGACCGGGCGCGGGCTCCCGGCATTGATGATGCCGGTGATCATGCTGGGCGGCATCTATGGCGGGATATTCACGCCGACGGAGGCGGCGGCGGTGTGCTTCACCTATGCCATCGTGGTGGGTTTCCTCACGCGGGGCCTCAACTTGAAGAATACCGCGGAGGCGATCATCCGCGGCGCATCCGTGACGGGCGCGGTGGTCATCATTCTGCTCTTCATCTTCGTCATGACCCGCGCCATGGTGCTGGAGCAGATTCCCAATCAGATCGCGGACTGGCTGATCGGCATCTCGGACGAAAAGCTGGTTCTGCTGCTGCTGATCAACGTCATTCTTCTCGTGATCGGGATGGTGGTGGACGATGTCTCCGGCTCGATTCTCGCCGCCATCGTTCTGCTGCCCGTTGCGACCAAGCTCGGCATCCATCCGATTCACTTCGCAGCCATCGTCGGCGTCAATATTGCCGCCGGTAACGTCACCCCGCCTTGCGCGCCGCTGCTCTACCTGGCGGGCGCCGTGGGACGAGCCTCGCTCCTGGAGATGCTGGGGCCCACCATGAAGTTCCTGCTCCTGGGCTACCTGCCCGTGATTCTCCTGGTCACCTATGTGCCCGAGCTGGCGCTCTTCCTGCCGCGCATCGCGCTCGGAATCGGATAGGCGTTGGTGTCGGCCGCGTCGATCGTCCGCCCGACTCCGGTTTCTTCCAGCGACCTGAGCGCAGGGAATGCCGCGTGACGTCAGCGGGGCACGACACGTCATGTCGTGGGATTCCCGGGGGCTGCTGGGTTGTTGTTAAGCGTCGAATTGTGACCCCTTAGAATCTAGCTTTCTCAATAAGTTACAGTGCCGATCGACTTCAAATCCCCGCGCCGCGCAACATGACCCCCGGCGAATTTTGGGTGGGCGGCGCGATGGGCAGTTCTGCTGCCAAGGACTGGAGTTTCGGAGTGCCCGAGGAAGGCTTTCGTGTCGCGACCGGAGCAGGCCCGAACGATTGACCACGCGGCGGGACGGGCTCCGGGCAGCGGATCCACAGGATGGCTGGCGACCGGGGGGTGCCAGACCGGAGACGATGCGATGAAGGAAACCGCCATTGTCATCGTGCTCATGCTGCTCCTCGCATCGAGCCACATACTGCTCTCGAGCCGGTCGATCCGCGCCCGTCTGGTCGCGCGGCTCGGGAAAAAGCGATTCCTTGCCGCCTATTCGTTCGTCGCCCTGGTGTTCTTCGTGCCGCTCTTCTACCACTATTTCACGCACCGCCATGTCGGGCTGCAGCTGTGGGCGGTGCCGGATTCCGATGCCGTCGAATTTCTCCTGGAGTTCGGGAACGCGATCGGCCTCCTGATGCTCGTCGCGGGCCTCTGGAACCAGCGTCTGGCGCCGTTCGCGGGAAAGCCCCGCGAAGAGCCGACAGGGGTGTACCGAATCACGCGCCACCCTGTATTCATGGGCACAAGCGTGATGGCGCTGGTCCACGCCATCCCGAACGGGTATGCGAGTGATGTCGCGTTCTTCGGCGGTATCGCCATCTTCTCCCTCGTCAGCTGCCGGTACCAGGACCGGCGCAAGCTGGCGGCGGGCGATCCGGCGTTCAGGCGGTTCCACGCGGCGACGTCGTTCCTGCCCTTCGCCGGCCGCGGCGCGTTGCGCGGGCTGAGGGAGATGCCCCCTCTCGCCGTGATCGTCAGCATCGCCATCGCGGTGGCCGCGCGCTGCCTGCATCCGTCGACCGGGGGCTGCGGACTGTTCGGGTGAGGTCGGCCTGCCCCGCGGTTGAGCGTGCCAACGGGCACAGCGAGGTGCGGCAGGTCGCCCTGCTTGCGATGCAGCACTTGCGCTTGTTCGCGATTGCCTGGGATTGGCCTAGAACAGCGATATCACACGAACGCCGACGGCATGCTCGGGCGGAGTACCGCGGCCGGAGGGACTCTCGCGCCGCCGCGCCTCAAGGGCGATTTCCAGTGCGCTCCCGTCCGGCGCGCCGCCGCCGCGCATCAGCCGCCAGCCCAGGCTGTAGTCCCGGCCGGCGTCGGAGAGGCCGACGGCGATCTCCGGCGTCGACGTGAAGCTGCCGCCGAAGGCCGGAAGGCCGTAGCCGAACCGGGCCTCCAGCCGCGGTTCCCTGAATCCGATGCCGGGTTCGTTCGAGTCCGGCCCCGCCAGCGTCCCGCGCGCGAACGGCGTGCCGGCGTCGGATCGGCCCGGGAAGCCCAGGGTTCGGGTCAGGCTCAGCCGCGGCCCGCGGCCGCCCGCCACCGGGTCCCAGGAGAGCTTGCCCGCGAACCCGTGCTGGCGGAAGCCCTTCGCCTGGTGGGTCAGCAAGCCGTGCGCGCGCAGCTCGCCGCAGGGTCCGGGCTTGAAGCGCCCGTGGCAATTGCGCACCTCGTCCAGGTCCGGAAACGGAACGAGGATCCTGGTGTGCTTGTAGGGATGGACCACGCGGTTGGGGTCGGCCCACAGGCAATCCGCGGCGATGGTGCAGGTGCCGCGTTCGCCGGAATAGCGGGCGGTCGCGTTCTCGCAGGTCGCGGCCGCGGAACTGACCTGCAGGAAGCGCGCCAGGCAGCCCTCGTCGTTGAGCACGTCGGACCGGTTGCAGAGGTCGCCCGAGTCGGAGCAGCAGGAGATGCCGCGGATGCTGTGGACGGTGGAGCCGTCCCTCCAGTCGCCGTCGTCGAGATGGAGCGTGCGGTCCATCGCCGACCTGAGGTCCACCTTGGCCACCACCCGGCCGTAGTCGGGGCACATGTTGCGGACGTGATAGGGGCTCTTCCTCAGCACGCCCCGGTTGTTCCAGTTCGCGCTCAGGCATTCGGCGTCCCGGTGGTCCACCCTGTTGCCCTTGCTGCAGGAGGCCTCCGCCGGGTCCGCGGGAAGCAGAAGCGCGAGGGCGGCGGCGAGGACCGCGATCGCGGGTACGGCCGCTCGTTCGCCCGCGCGACGGCGGCATCGAGTGCGTCGGTCTGGAACCAGAGCAGCACTCCGTTTCCGCGCGGCTTCGATTCCGGGCTGCCCAGATGCGGATGGCCGTGGGCGTCCCAGCGGTGCAGCTGCAGGACGATGCGGCCGTCCAGCAGCAGTCGCTCGTAGTCGGGGCCGCCGTGGCCGCTCAGGCAGCCGAGGAGAGCCCGGTACCAGCGGCTGCTGGCCTCGACATCCGCGACGGCGACAAGCGGTTGGGGGTCCATGGCTTCAGCCCCGGCCGGAAGCACGCCCGCACGAACGCCGGGCCCGGCGCCCGCGAAGGGCGATTCTGCGGCACGCACCGTGCGGCCGCCTTCTCACGCTGTCAATCGGCCCGGCTTGTCGCGACACGCGTCCCAGGCTCGCCCCGACCGGTGGCCGAGGCCCATCGAATAACGCGAAAACCGCACCGTCGATTGTCGTGAGCACGCTCGGGCGTCGCGGCGGCGACGACGCGCGGGCTCGGCGCCGCCGGGATGGAGGAGCTCGGCGCGTGCATCGCGGAGCTGCTGCTCGCGGAGGGCGCTTCCGATCCCGGCCCGGCGCTTGCGCGGGTCGGACCGCGAATCGCCCGGCTCGCGCAGGGCGCCGGCCCGGCGTGACCGCGCGGGTCGCCCGCCCGGACGGCTCAGGACGGGTCGCCGGGCCTGGTCATGCGGTATCCGACGCCGCGCTCGTTGACGATGTAGGCGGGTTTCGCGGCATTGTCGCCGAGCTTGCGGCGCAGCTTCTTGACGTAGGTGGCCGATCCGGAGCAGCGGCCCGAACCCGAGCGTGGGGAGCACGGCGGAAAGCTGCCTGAACGGCGCGAGGACGGTCGCACATCGAAGGAGCGTCAGCCGGAAGAGCCGGCGCGCCGGAAGGACATGGAAACGGAACTCGAGCTTGAGTTGTAAGGGAGTGGTTGTCGTGCTGGCCGGGTCAGATGCTGTGTATCGCATGTCCCGGCGTGGACAATGCTGGGTTCGCGAGAGTTCGAGCGCGGCTGGAGTTTGGAAAGGGAGTTATGCCGCTCCAATTGGTGAAGGTTGCACTGCGCGTCGCGATGTGAAGAAGCCGGCCCGGTTGGTGGAGTGAATCAGGTTTCGGGTCCGTCTTGGATAGCTCGGCGAAACTTCCCGAGATAGAGATTTCGCAATTGATTTGCGGAGCTCGGTCGGTGCCGATCGACGCCGGAAGCTGCAACGAGCAGTTCGATCAGGCGGTCGGCACCGTCAATCCTGCCGAGTCTCATGTCGTGGTCGCGTGCATCGCGATCGAGAAAGCCCTTAAACGCTCCCAAGGCCACACTCTCGAGTGGCGGAACGCCCTTCCGCTCTGTATCCAGTGGAGACATGCGCATGACTTCGATCTCGACAAGATCCTCGATGTCGGCCATTGCCATCAGAGGGAATGCGATGAGATCGACGAAGGGGAAGGTGACGAAGGTTTCCATGATGTGCTGAAGACTGTGGCTGTCGAGGTCGCCATCCAAGCTGAGAATGGCATACGCAACCCTGGTATCCTGCCGGTCGCTGACGTCCCGAAAGTGCCGGGAGAGGTTGGCGTAGCCCCCTTCGATGCGCGAACCGTGAGCATCGATCACAGCGTCAAATTCGAAGGTGTTGGCGGCGATCGTGTCATCTATGGCCGAGAGCATGTCGTCGCTCCCGAGCGAGTCGATAACGATATTCTTGATTGCTTCGTCGTCCTCCCACAGTGCTTCGAATGCGAGCGTGACGTCCTCCAGGTTCGACTTGAAAATGTCGAGGACGGCACGATTGACCGGTAATTCGCGCTCAGAATGCCTTGTCGGGTCGTACAATTCGTTCGTTGCTCGGACCAGGGCGCGTATCCGCCGAAGGCGGAATGGGATATCGAAGGCGCTCAATAGCGAACGCTGGTCCTCGTTCAAGACGTAACCCGTATCCTCCCGGCTCTTTGGAGAGACCAGCCCTCCTTTGCGCTCGATCCAGACCGATACGAGCTGACGCATGAAATAGGCATGCCGGGAGTCGTAAGGATAGTCCAACGCTCTGCATACCGCGTCGGCCAGCACGCGTGTGGCCGAGCGGGCCTTGAGCACCACGTAGCCGGGATACCCCGAAAGGGAAGCCTGAGCGGCGTATGAGTTGGTGGCCCTTCTCCAGAGATTGGCCTGGGCTGGTATAGGGGGGTAACGCAGCTTCGCCCTTCTTCCTGCCTCCTGGGCCGAGCATCGCGCGCTCTGCACATTCGCATCTAGGAATCGCTTTATGTCCGCGACCCTTGCGTTGCGGTGGCGCAACAGGCGCAGATCCTCGTGGATGGGCTCGTGGCGAAGCAGCTTCCACAGGTTGGCCGCAACCTGAAGCGGCTTCGGAATGGTGCAGTCCTCGGGCGGCTCAGGCGTGGGCTTGGGGTCAGGCTCGACGTAGATGACCACTCGATAGACTTCGTGTTCCGCGGGCTTGCGCTCGATCGCCCGGGTGACATGCGAAAACGGCTTGTTGTCCAGAACACCGCCATCGACCATCCAAGCGCCATCGGATGGGAACCCGAACAGCCCGTGTTCCGGTAGGTGCTTGCGGGTGAAGTCGGAGACGTCGGGGATAGCATCACCGGGGCGTTCGTTCGCGTATGCCCTTCTTGTGGCGCCGTAGTCGACCGGTGCGAACGCAATCGGGAAGCTCGCGGTGCTCCGCGTTGCGTAGGTCAGGCCGAAGTCGTCCTGCAGGTCGGCGCCGTTGGGCCTGCGCCGGAAATGCATCACGTGGGCATGCGTACGTTCAAAGAGGGGGTTGGGGTGGAAGTCCTCGCTTACCGGAAGATGGCGCGGCCAGCCGTGCAAGTCGGTACGTGTGAGGTAGAGGTCGAAACTCGCGCGCTTGGGCAATAGCGTGTCGCCGACACCCATGTCGGCAAACGTATGTGCGATCATCCTTGTGAAATAATCGCCGTCGAGAATCGTGGACCGGCCATCGGGGTTGGCCAGCATGGCGTAGAGATGATCGCGAAACCATGCCCATGAGACGCCGGGGATGCGATTGACTTTGGCCTTGAGGGAGCGCACGGGGCCAACGAGACACTCGACAATGCAAAAGAGCACGCGCAACCACCATTGTGGACGCGTGGCGGGTTCGGCGCGGAGCTTGGATATGTCCGCATCATCGAGCCACACGTCGTTGAGGATGCTCGCATCGGCGCCGTTGACGATGGCCTTCGTCAACACGGCTCCGTTGACTCCGCCCGCAGATGTGCCCGAGATCGTGTCGACGACCACCCGCAAGTCGTCGTCAGCCAGACAACGGAGATCCTCAAGAAACTCGGCGTAGAGGATTGCCGTGTCGTCGAGGTTGCCGGTTGTACGGTCGACACGTGCCTTGCTGGCGCGCAACAACTGCCACAGCTCGGTCGAAATACCGTTCATGTAAACGGCTAGGGAGACGCCGCCGTACAAGACGAGGCCTATGCGAAGTTCCTTCATGGTGCATCCCTATGGTGATCGACTCAGGCCGGCAGTGTGCCATGGTATTTTTTTGAACCTATGACAGGCGCTAGCTGAAGTACGAGTTCGGTCGTTCTTGCGATAAGTTGGTCTGCTTTCAGGCAGTCCCGAGCACGGTAAAATGCGTTCCCATTCGCAACTTCCAGGTGCCTATTCGGTTCCCTAAACTCGGGTAAGGATTCCTGACCCATGCCGAGAATCACCAAGCGCGCGGTCGACGCTCTTTGCCCTGCCGAACGAGAGCGAATCGTCTGGGACGACGACATCAAGGGCTTCGGCGTCCGTGTCCATCCGACAGGACGAAAGGTCTATATCTTCAAGTATCGAAACGAGGGACGCTCCGTCAAAGTCACCATCGGACCCCACGGGGCGGTCACACCGGCCGCAGCCCGGGCCCGGGCCGCCGAGATCGTCACACTCGCGAAGACCGGCCGGGATGTCTCGGGGAAAACCCTCGGCCAGAAGTCAAGCGCGACCATGGCGGACCTCTGCGGGCGCTTCATGACGGAGTATGCGCCCGACCATCTGAAGCCAAGCACTGTCCGGCTGTACAGAGAGATCATCGAGAACCGCATTCTGCCCCGGCTCGGCAAGCGGCGCGTCGGCGATATCGGCAAGAACGACGTCGCCGCCCTTCCTCACGAGATGCGCGACGTGCCCGGTCATGCCAACCGTACGCTGAGCGTGCTCTCGCGCATGCTGACGCTTGCCGAGGTGTGGGAGATGCGGCCCGAGGGTGTCAACCCTTGTCGCCACGTGAAGAAGTACCCCGAGCACAGGCGCGAGCGGTTTCTGTCTGACGACGAGTACCGCCGTCTCGGTGCCGCGCTGCGAGATGCGGAGAAGGAGGGCTTCGTCTCGCGCGAGGCGATCGCCGCCATCCGTCTGTTGATGCTGACGGGGTGCCGGAGCGGCGAGATCATGAGCCTGCGCTGGGAGTACGTGGATCTGGAGTTGGGCGAGCTCAGGCTGCCGGAGAGCAAGACGGGTTCCAAAGTCGTGCATCTGGGCGAGCCGGCCGTCGCCGTTCTGCAAGGCATCCCACGACGGGAGGGCGACCCCTGGGTGCTGCCCGGCGCAAAGCAGGGTAGCCACATCGCTTATCTGCACGACTCGTGGACCCGCATTCTGGAGCGCGCTGGGATCGAGACCCTCCGCATCCACGACTTGCGGCACAGCTTCGCCAGCGGCGGGCTATTGGTTGGCGAGGGCTTGCCGATGATCGGGAAGCTGCTCGGCCACACCAGGGTGCAGACCACCGCCCGCTACGCCCATCTGGCCAATGACCCCGTCAAGGCTGCTGCCAACCGCATCGCGAGCCGACTTGCCGAAGTCGCGAGTTGAGTTGCCGGGGGCAGGTCATGCCCGTCCTGAGCCTCATCCGTCCCGCAGTGTGACTTCCAAGCCGGCCTTGGCGCGAGGGTGCGCCGGTCGGTTCCATTGGATCGGAGACGCCGGAGTTCCTTCGGCAATTGCTCGCGTCGCTTGAAGGCGCACTTTCTCAGTCTCAGATTCGCTCAAGGGGACAAAGCAAGAACAGATATAACTGGAAGTGAGTACGGTGTCGGCCGCCTATGCCAAAGAAGGCTACCAGGCGCTCACGGGGCTCGCACGGTGGCAGAATCGGGGTTGACTGGAACTAGTTTCCAATATACGGACCACCGGCGGCTGGCACCGGACTGGCAGTGAGTCGAAGAGGCTCTAGTCCCTGTCCTGGTCCCTCTCTGCCAAGTCGCGGTTTTCGCTGGCACTTCTTGGATATGGCGATAGGGGAAAGTGGCATGGAAACGCAACAACAAGCTGGTCGGGCTCTCGGATCTCTGGAAAACCTCTACTTCGCTGAGATTGTGAAAGAGTTCGACTGGATCTCCTTGGATGATGTTGCGATGCGCTTGGGCGTGAAAGAGCGCTACCCAGCGACGTTCTCGCGCTTGATTGCAAAACGACTTCGAGATGACGGTCACATTGAAATGATGACGGAAATTCAACGAGTACGGGTTCGAAGAAAACGCAAGTAAAGGCTAGCCCGACCCATTTGTGGACTGAGGTGGTCCCGGAAATTCGGACAGGTCAATAAGGTGTATTCCAACGCGAGACGGAGGAACACAGATGGGCAGCAAGCGACACCGGTGTCTTGGAGGGTTGAGAGCGAGGGTGCCGCTGGGGCGCAGGTCTTGCTTCTTGAAGCTTCGTCCCGGGCAAGAGTATTGGAGTGGCCGGAAGCGCTAGGGAGGTGAATTTGGTGGATGAACCGGTAAATGCCAACGCTAACGCCTCTTCAACTGTTGATCGCAAGTCTGAGGTAAGTCGGGAGGCACAGTTCGCCGGCGATCTGCAGATGTCGCGCGAACAGATGCTCGACCTCGGGCAGAAGGCCCTCGAGCTCCTGGTGGAGCGGATCGAGAGCCTGCCCGGAGAGAATGCCTGGGAGGGCGAGGTCCGCCAGGAGCTCGAAGACCAGCTGCTCGAGGACCCACCAGAGGACGGGCGGCCGGCCGCAGAGGTAATCGACAGGGCCGCGCGCGACATTCTTCCGCTCACGGATCGCAACGATCACCCCCGCTTCTTCGGGTTCATTCCGTCGTCGCCCACCTGGCCTGGCGTGGTGGCCGACTTCATGGCCGCCGGCTACCACATCAACCAATGCACCTGGCTGGTCGCAAGCGGCCCCAGTCAAATGGAGCTGGTCGTCATCGACTGGTTCAGGCGCTGGATCGGCTATCCGGAGGGCGCGGGCGGGCTGTTCACCAGCGGCGGCTCGGCGGCCAGCGTCGACGCCTTCGTCGCGGCGCGCGAGGCGGCGGGCACCCTGAACGTGCCACCGCCTACATGAGCGACCAGAGCCACAGCGCGCTCTCACGCGCGGCGATGATCGTGGGGGTCCGGCGCGACCGCATCCGCATGGTCCCCAGCGACCGGCGTTTCCGCATGAACATGGATGCGCTCGCCCGCGGCGTGGCCGCCGACCGCGACGCCGGCCTCAGCCCCATCGCGGTCGCCGCCAACGCCGGCATGTCGAGCACCGGGGCCATCGACCGGCTTGAGAAGATGGCCGACTTCTGCGCGGCGGAAGGTCTCTGGCTGCATGTCGACGCTGCCTACGGAGGCTTTTCAGTCGTGACCGAGCGGGGCAAGCGTCTTCTGCGCGGGATCGAACGCGCCGATTCGATCGGACTGGATGCGCACAAGTGGTTCTTCCAGCCCTATGAGGCGGGCTGCCTGCTGGTAAAAGACGAGAGCACGCTCACGGACGCCTTCGGGGTCCGGCCCGATATCCTTCAGGACACGGTGTGGGGAGCGAACCATCCCAACTTCTCCAACCTCGGCCTGCAACTGAGCCGCTCGGTTCGCGCGCTCAAGGTCTGGATGTCGATCCAGACCTTCGGGATGGCGGCGTTCCGGCGCGCGGTCGCCAAGGGGTTGGAGTTGTCCGCGCGGGCGGAGGACTATGTTCGTGCGAGTCCGGTCTTGGAAGCCATGAACACGGCGACGCTGGGAATCGTGTGCTTCCGGGTCAATCCGGCGGGCGATGAGTGCGGCGAAGAAGCGCTGGACAAGGTCAACAGGACCGTGCTCGCCCGCATGTTCTGGGACGACCCCGCATTCATGTCGTCGACGCTGTTGCACGGAACGTTTGCGCTCAGGATGTGCATCATCAACCACACCACGACCTGGGACGACGTGCGTGAGACCTTGGAGGCAGTCGAGGGCTTCGGGCGAGAGGCGCTGTCAAAGAGTGATGCACGGGCGTGACGGCAGGGTCCATCGCCCTCGCTGCGCGTGCCGCTGCAGCAAAGCGACGATGCGTCCGGTACTGCTCTCACGGTGGGAGCTCGGAGCCGCAATGGTCATGGACCCACAGCCCGGCGCCGTAGGCGCGCCCCGGGATGGCGTCCGGACGCACCCGCTGAGATATCGTGGTTCTCGCGCTCACTGTCGGCTATCTCGTGGACCTGCAAGTCGGCAAGTTACCGCCAACGCTGCTGCTATTGCAGGCCGAACCGAAACCGACGCCAAGCTCTTGCACCACGCGTGGGGAAACAACTCGGGTCTGCACCACAAGGAGCGCTGGCTTGCCTTTGGCGCCTCGCTTGCCGAAGGCGAGACGATCAAAGAGTCTGCCGAGCGCTGCGGGATTGCGCCGAGCACGGCGCATCGCTGGCGCCACCGCTTCCTGGCGGCGGTCAAGCAGGCGCCGGATCGGCTTGCCGGGATCGTCGAGGCGGACGAGACCTTCGTTCTGGAGAGCCGGAAGAGGGAGCGTAAGCTCGACCGCAAGCCGCGCCGGCGCGGCGGCAAAGCCAGGAAGCGCAGCCTCTCGCGCGAGCAGGTGCCGATTCTGGTCGCCGCCGACCGTGGCGGCGAGACCCTCAGCCACACCCTGCCTGCGATGAACGCAGACAATGTGAAGGAGGTGCTGGAGCCGGTCCTCGCCCCGGATGCCCTGCTGGTCTCCGACGTCAACCGCTGCTATCCGCCCGTCGCGGCGGCGCTCGACAACCCTCACGAGAGCATCAACGCCTCTACTGGCGAGCGGGTCCGGGGCGCTGTGCACATCCAGACGGTCAACAGCCGCCACAGCCAGATCAAGGGCTTTCTGCGCAGGCGGTGCGGCATCGCCACCAAGTACCTCGACAGCTATCTGAGGTGGTTCCATCTCATCGCTCTCGGCGATCAGCCACCGCCGAGAGCGTGTCTCAAGGCGGCGATGGCAAAGCCATGCCTACGTTTTGCTAATTGAGGCAAGAGAAATACCGCCAGTGACCGCTGGCGGCACTTCGACAACTCGGAGAGTGTCAGGAACAGGTCACACCATGACGTGGCGGACATACTCTCGTCGGCGGACCCGCAGAAAGGAACACGACCATGAAGCGATTTCTCGCCATTACCTGTCTCGCCGTATTGTTGGTCCTGCCTGTGTACGCTGGGGCAACGTGCTTGCGGGTCAACGACAGTGACGATTGGAGGAAATTCGAGAACGGATGCAATATCGGGATTAGCTACATATACGATACCCCTGACGACATTGCTTGTCGCGGCTGGAAATGCTCCGGTTATGCAGGACCGGGAAGACATTCTATGATTGCCGGATCGGGCGATATCCATTGGTACGAATGCAAATCACCAGGAGGACCGGGCGATGTTATGGCCCGCAGAGATTCCTCCGGTAGCCTATATTGCAAACACTGAAACGGTAGAGTATGCGAGTGCATAATCCCGATACCTAGAATCGGTACACTCAGTTGAACCGCAGGATGGGCTGTCCGCCATTCCCTGATTTTGTGGGGATTGAACGGGCTCGCCAGAGCTTGGTCAATTTGGTTATAACTATGGCGCGGTCCAAGAGTACGGGCATCGCGGTATGCGTGAAGTGCGCCGATGCCGCGCTCAGGCTGGAGCGATGACCTTTCCGAAGTTGAGAACGGCAATGGTTTGATCTTTGTCCGCTCGGGATCAGACAGATCGTGCTCCTCCTTCAACTGATTGACCTCTGCAAGAGCGGCTTTTATTGCCTCACTCAAAGGGGTGCGACTAGTCGTGGCATTTCCTCTTTATCTTCTTTAGGATTCAACATTCCTCTCACTGCTAAATTGTGGGAATGGTATGTAGCGCCGAGCCCTTCAAGTCATGGACCTCCAGAAGCTACATTTTGTCGCATAAGTTCCAATAGTTCCTGATGAAGACTAAGAGCCTCTTGGGAAGCGGCCTTTATCCTATCCTTATCTCCACTGGCAAACTCTGTGCTACTGGATGCTGCTTCTAGCTTCTCCGCCACATTGAGTATCTTCTCTGGCGCACTGCGAATCCTCATGCTGGTGCTGGCGGTCAATACCGCAAGCTGAGCCTCCTTCCAACGCTGGTATACAGGCTGGTCTTCAAACGATTGTTCCCGGTCCAAATCTTCCATCATTTCTCGTCTAGCATAGTTCAGAGAGATCATTGCCGCGCTATAAGTATCATAGCCCTCATAAAGCCGTGAGATTCGCGCCTGTTCTTCGAGGATGTTTCTTTGAAGAGTGCCTGAAAGATAAGTGCCGCCCAGTACCGCAGAGGCTGCCACGCCAGCCGCTAGAAGAGGGCCATACTGACTGAGAAATGTTGCGGAATCTCTGCTCATCATTCTCTCCTTACATTGATTCCTTTAGGGAAGATGATTCTTCCGGTCTCTAGGCGCCGCGTCTTCTCCCTTGTGCAGTCCACACCAACAAGATGGGGATCACGAAGTGCATCGGGAAGGGTGTTCGTGGATGCCTGCTCCCGAGAACCGAATACTATTAGGTGACTTCGTTTCGTGCGTCTAGGCAGTGGCTGCTGCGAGGCGGTATTATCGTCAGTCTAGTGGTTGCTACCACTGAGGTGGCCTCATCTATTCGGACAGCCTAGCGGCTCGGCTAAGGTGTATTCCGGTTGAAGTTCAGGCCGCCAGAATCCCCTTGAACCGATCTTCCTGTTGCTGCTGTTGCGCCTGTGGAGATGTGGGCAAGGCGCGGAGCGGCTTGTCCATCATATCCACAGGCGTCTCGCCTCGGTAGGCCTCGGCCGGCGTCCGCCGGCCCAGCGCCATGTGCGGTCTCTCGGCGTTGTACAACCGAGCGCGAGACCGCCCATAGGACCCGCACACGCAGGTTGCTCTATCGGTGGCATCCTTGGAGCGGCCGCCTTGTCCGGATCCGTAATGTCGTAGAGAAGGCGGGCATTGCCCGCGCGCGATGCGCTCTCGACGGAACTGTACCGGACCTCTGGCAGGAAGTTCCGCTCTGGATGTTCGACCGCGTGGCCTGCGCGGGGACGCGCGTTGAGGAGCGTGGCCAGGTGGATCTCTCCACGTTGTCCGCTCTGGCATCGCTCGTGTCGGATGCGCTGGGTAAGGCTCCCGCGA
Organism: Alphaproteobacteria bacterium; assembly: GCA_965207055.1. Taxonomy (GTDB): domain Bacteria; phylum Pseudomonadota; class Alphaproteobacteria; order UBA828; family UBA828; genus WTGU01. The sequence goes on from CBDBLP010000004.1 coordinate 555,397, forward strand.
CGCGCGCAGGATGGGTCTCCGATGACCAGGATCGGGGAGAGACCCATGCGAGATCGACACGGGGCGCATCGCAGGCGCGGGAGGAGATCGGAGCAGCTCGATCTCTTCGCCCAGGCGGAGAGCAGCAGTCCGGAGGACACGCCGACATGGTGCGCGCTTCCGGGCCGGACACGCCGGAAGGCGACCGAGCTGATGGTTCGGCTGATGCTGGACCACGTGCACGATCCCCGCGATCCGGGGGCGGGCGGTCATAATGTCTGAGAAGATCGGAGCGCAGCATCTGCGCCGCAAGGCGATGCTCTATGTCCGGCAATCCTCGCCTCACCAGGTCATGCACAACCGCGAGAGCGGCACGCTGCAATACGCCATGACGGGTCGGCTGAAGGCGTTCGGCTTCTCGCAGATCGAGGTCGTGGATGAGGACCTGGGCCGTTCCGCGGCTGGCGCGGTCGCCCGTGCCGGCTTCGACCGCATGGTGGCCGAAGTCTGTCTCGGCAAGGTCGGCGCGAACCCGATTCCGCAGCCGGCGCCCGGCGCGGCCCGGGGCATGATCGACTTCGGCGTCGTGCTTGGCTTTGACGCAGGCAACGTCGTCTATCCCGCCTGGCGCATGGTCTATTTCCTTTTCTCGGCGGCGGTAATCGCCGGGGTGTTCGCCTTCCTGCGCTTCACCACCTTCGGCATGGTGGTCCGCGCCGGCATGGCGGACCGTGAGACCGTCGGCCTGCTCGGCATCGACATCGATCGGCGCTTCACCATCGTCTTCGGCATCGCGGCCATCGTCGCCGGCCTCGCAGGCGTCATGTACACGCCGATCCTGAGCCCCGACTACCACATGGGCATGGACTTCCTGGTGCTCAGCTTCGTGGTGGTCGTCGTCGGCGGCATGGGCTCGCTTGGCGGCGCGGTCGCCGCCGGTTTCATGCTCGGGATTCTGCAGAGATTCGCCTCGATGAACGAGGTCAAGAGCGTCCTGCCCGGCATCGACCAGATCATCATCTACCTGATCGCCGTGGTCATCCTTCTGGTGCGCCCGCGTGGCCTGATGGGTCGCCGGGGTGTCATGGAGCACTGAGCCATGAAGACACCCTTGAAGACGACGCTCGCCAAGCTGCTCGCCACGAGCCGCAGCGACCTGATCCTGCTCGCCTGCTTTTCGGTCGTGGTCCTCGCCGCGCCGATCATCCTCACGCCCTTCGGCGCGGGCTATCCGGACCTCTTGCAGAAGTTCGCGATCTTCGGGCTCTTCGCCATCGGCTTCAACATCCTGTTCGGGCTGACGGGCTACCTCTCCTTCGGCCACGCCGCCTTCCTCGGCGTCGGCTCCTACACCGCGGTCTGGACCTTCAAGCTGCTCAGCATGAACCCGCTGCCCGCCATCGTCTTTGCGACGGTCCTGGGCGGACTCTTCGCCGCCTTGATCGGCTTCATCTGCCTGCGCCGGACCGGCATCTACTTCTCAATCCTGACGCTCGCCTTCGCGCAGATGAGCTACAACCTCGCCTATTCGGTGCTGACCCCGATCACCAACGGCGAGACCGGGCTGCAGCTCGCGCAGTCGGACCCGCGCGTTCTCGACACGTGGGCAGGTCGCGACTACGGGGCGGTCCTGCCCTCGTCCGATCTCTTCGGCATCCACATGACCGGCTATCCCGGATTCTACTTCTGCGCCGTCGTGCTGATCCTCGGCTTCTTCATTTCCATGCAGATCTTCCGCTCGGCCTTCGGCCTGATGCTGCGCGCGGTCAAGTCCAACCAGAACCGCCTGAACTACACCGGTCTCAACACGCGGCCCTATGCGCTGTCGGCGTTCGTCATTTCCGGCATGTATGCGGGGCTCGCCGGTGGCCTCTTGGCGGTCACCGACCCACTGGCCGGCGCCGAGCGCATGCAGTGGACCGCGTCGGGCGAGGTCGTGCTCATGACCATCCTCGGCGGCGCCGGCACGCTGCTCGGGCCGATGATCGGGGCCCTCGTAATTAAATACTTCGAGAACATTTTCTCGGCCTTCAACGAGGGCATCCTGATGGCGGCGTTCGACGTCCTGCCGGGGCCGATTCAGCATTTCCTCGTGGGCCTCACGTCGCTCTTCGTCGGAGACGGCTGGCACCTGACGCTCGGCGCACTGTTCATGGTGATCGTCATCTTCCTGCCCGGTGGATTGATGGAGGGCTTCAACCGGCTCGGCAACGTGATCCGCACCCTGATCGGCAGACGAATGGGCCGCGACGCCGCCGTCTCCGGACGATCGGCGTAAGGGAGGGCGTCATGGGAATTCTGTCCGTAGAGGGCGTGAGCAAGCGCTTCGGCGGCCTGGCCGCGCTGGACGAGGTCAACCTGGAGGTCGAGGCCGGCACGGTCCACGCGATCATCGGGCCGAACGGTGCGGGAAAGTCGACGCTGCTCAACTGCTTCGTCGGCAGGCTCGTACCCGACGTCGGCACCGTCACGTTCGACGGCATGTCCTTGCTCGGGATTCAGCCCTACAAGATCAACCAGGCGGGCGTCAGCCGGGTCTTTCAGACGCCGGAGATCTTCGGCGACCTCACCTTGCTCGAGAACGTGATGATCCCCGCCTTCGCCGCGCGCGACGGGGCCTTCAGGATGAACGGCTGGTGGCCGGTCGCGAGCCAACGCGCAATCCGCTCGCGGGCCATGGACATGCTGGCCGATGTCGGCCTTGAGACACACGCGGAGAGTGCTGCCGGCCAACTCTCCCGCGGCGACAAGCGGCGCCTGGAGCTCGCGATCTGCCTGGTCCAGGACCCCAAGCTTCTTCTCCTGGACGAGCCCACCGCCGGCATGGCGCGCGCAGACACCAACAACGCCATCGACCTGATGAAGCGCATTGCCGAGAGCGGCGTCACGATGGTGGTGATCGAGCACGACATGCACGTGGTGTTTTCGCTCGCCCAGAAGATCACCGTTCTGGCGCAAGGCGCCGTCATCGCCGAGGACGTGCCCGACAAGATCAAGGGCAATCCCCGCGTGCAGGAAGCCTACCTCGGAGGCGCACACCTATGACCGAACAGAGCACGACGAGAGACCGGACGCTGCCGTCCGACGACAGGCACGTCCTGCTGGACGACGACCCCTTTCAGGGCGTCGCCGCGCCCGGCCAGCAGCCCACCTTGACCACCGGCGGCCAGCCCGCCTTCTTCTCCTGCTGGGATATCCACGCCTATTACGGCGAGAGCTACATCGTCCAGGGCGTTAGCTTCGACATCCGCGAAGGCGAGATCGTCGCGCTCCTGGGGCGCAACGGCGCCGGCAAGACGTCGACGCTGCGCGCCATCGCCCGGCTGGACAGCCCCGAGCTCAAGCACGGCGAGATCTGGCTCGACCGTGAGGCCCTCCACAAGATGAAGTCGCATCAGGCGTCGCGCAACGGCATCGGGCTGGTGCCCGAGGACCGGCGCATCATCAGGGGGCTGTCTGTGGAAGAGAACCTGGAGCTGGCGCAGATCGCACCCCCCCAGGGATGGTCGATCGAACGCATCTACGACCTCTTTCCCCGGCTCGGCGAGCGCAGACGGCAAGAGGGGACAACGCTTTCGGGCGGCGAGCAGCAGATGCTGGCGATCGGCCGCACGCTGGCCCGCGACGTCAAGCTGCTGCTCCTCGACGAGCCCTACGAGGGCCTTGCGCCGGTGATCGTGCAGGAGATCGAGCGCACCCTCGAACAGATCAAGACCCTCGGCATGACCACCGTCATCGTCGAGCAGAACGCAATCGCCGCGCTCCATCTTGCCGACCGCGCGATCATCCTCGACATGGGCCAGGTGGTGTTCGACGGCAAGTCGCAGGAGGTGTTGGATAACGCCGACCTGCGCCAGCAGTACCTGGCGATCTAGGACCGTGCTTGTGCTGCGCGACAGTCGCCGCGGCCCCTCCACGCCACGCGCCGAGGCCAGTCGCACATCGCCAGTGGGCGGAGACCGAAGCGATGCTTGACGACGACGTGCGCCCCCATCCGACCCTCGCACTCAGCACCAAGGTGGAGGAGGACTTCGTGGCGCCGCTGGCCGCGATGCGAGGCGCGCTCGAGATTCTGCGTGATTTCCCGAACCTCGGGGAAGACGAGCGGCTGCGTTTCGTCGAGACGGCGCTTCGCGGCTGCGCGCGGCTGGAGAAAGGGGTCGAGGAGCTGGCACGGACGGTCTACGCCGCCGGCCAGCAGACCCTCTCACCCGCGCCGGAGGAAAGCACACGGACGATCGACACCGCGGGATACGCCGAGCGTATCCGCTTTCTGGACGACCGCGAAATCGTGGAGATCGACTTCGCCGAACTCGTGTTCAGCAGCTCGCAGATCGTCAATGACTTCTATGACGTCGTCGAGACGTTGATCCACCGTACGGGGCTCCGTTGGTACTTCCTGGTGAACTACGGCGGCTGCAGTGTCTGGCCGGAGGCCTGGGTCGCCTTCGCCCACCGCGGCAAGCGGGTGAACGTGGCGTATTCGCTTGGCACCGCGCGCTACGACGAAGCCGGCGGCGGCCGTGAAGCGTCGTCGAACTTCGACCCGGACATGTTCCCGTCGCGCGAGGCGGCGCTTGCACGAATCGCGCAGATGAAATCGGCGAATACTGAATGAAGCCGCATCCCTGAAGGAGTTACGAGAATGAACGACATCGTCATCGCCGCTGCCGCCCGCACCCCCGTCGGCGCGTTCAACGGGGGACTCTCCTCGCTGCCTGCGCACGACCTCGGCCAGATCGCGATCGAGGAAGCGATGCGCCGCGCTTCGGTCGACGCGCACGAGGTCGACGAGGTCGTCATGGGCCAGATCCTCGCTGCCGGTGCGGGCCAGAACCCGGCGCGCCAGGCCGCGGTGAACGCCGGCATCCCGGTCGAGCGCACCGCCTACGGCGTCAACCAGCTCTGCGGCTCGGGCCTGCGCACGGTGGCCCTCGGCTACCAGGCGATCAGGCTCGGCGACAGCGACATCGTGGTCGCGGGCGGGCACGAGAGCATGAGCCAGGCGCCACACTGCGTGCACCTGCGCAACGGCACCAAGATTGGCTCCACCGAGGTCGTAGACACCATGCTGCGCGACGGGCTGCTCGATGCCTTCAATGGCTACCACATGGGCAACACGGCGGAGAACGTGGCCGAGCGCTGGCAGATCAGCCGCGACCAGCAGGATGCCTTCGCCGCCGCCTCCCAGAGCAAAGCCGAGCGCGCGCAAAAGGCGGGCACCTTCGCCAAGGAGATCGTTCCCGTCACCGTCAAGACCAGGAAGGGCGAGACGGTGGTCGACGCCGACGAGCATCCCAAGCACGGCACCACCGTGGAGACGCTGGCGAAGCTCCGCCCGGCCTTCGCCAAGGACGGCACGGTGACCGCGGGCAATGCCTCGGGCATCAACGACGGAGCCGCGGCAGTGGTGCTGATGACCCGCGCGAACGCCGAGACGCGGGGCATCGAGCCGCTGGCCCGCATCGTCTCCTGGGCGACGGCGGGTGTCGACCCTGCGGTCATGGGGAGCGGCCCGATCCCGGCCAGCCGCCGCGCCCTCGAGAAAGCGGGCTGGTCAGCCGACGACCTCGACCTGGTGGAAGCGAACGAGGCGTTCGCAGCACAGGCGTGTGCGGTGAACAAGGACCTCGGTTGGGACACCGAAAGGGTCAACGTGAACGGCGGCGCGATTGCGCTCGGGCATCCGGTGGGTGCCTCCGGCGCGCGGGTGTTGACCACGCTGCTACATGAGATGCGCCGGCGCGACGCGAAGAAAGGCCTGGCCACGCTCTGCATCGGCGGCGGTATGGGCATCGCCATGTGCGTCGAGCGCGACTGACGGTAGCGAGCGAGAGGAGACAATCACCATGGGACACGTAGCAATCGTCACCGGCGGCACGCGCGGAATCGGCGAGGCGATCTCGGTCGCGCTGCGGGACGCGGGCCATACCGTTGCGGCGACCTACGCCGGCAACACCGAGGCGGCGAAACGCTTCGAGGACCGCACCGGGATCCGCACCTACAAGTTCGACGTATCGGACTACGAAGCCTGTCTGGACGCGGTCGGGCGGATCGCCATGGACCTCGGCCCCATCGGTATCCTGGTGAACAACGCCGGCGTCACCCGGGACGGAACGATGCACCGCATGTCCTTCGACCAGTGGAACGCGGTACTGCAGACCAACCTCTCGTCCTGCTTCAACATGTCGCGCTGCGTGATCGACGGGATGCGCGAGCGGGGCTTCGGGCGAATCGTGAACATCGGTTCGGTCAACGGCCAGGCCGGCCAGTACGGCCAGGTCAACTACGCGGCCGCGAAGTCCGGCATCCACGGCTTCACCAAGGCACTCGCCCAGGAGGGCGCGGGCAGGGGGATCACCGTCAACGCGATCGCGCCGGGCTACATTGACACCGACATGGTCCGCGCGGTGCCTGAAAAGGTGCTGGAGAAGATCATCGCCACCATTCCAGTGGGCCGCCTCGGGCACGCGAGCGAGATCGCCAAGGGCGTGCTCTTCCTGGTCGACGACGAGATGGGCTTCATGACCGGGTCCACGCTCTCGATCAACGGCGGCCAGCACATGTACTGAGTGCGCACGACGGGCCGCCCACACTCGCGGCTCCGCTCCCGCGCGCTTTCAACCATGCCCCGGCTCCGTACCAGGGCCACCACAGTCAGGCCAGGCTGCGTCCGGTCATCGGTCCGGCGGCTATTGCCAGCCCTTCACACCCGCCATGTCGGGGAGGCGATGCGCGATGCCCTTGTGGCAGTCGATGCAGGTCTTCTCGCCCGTCAGCAGAAAGGTCTCGTGTGCCTCGGCGGCCCGCGCGCTTTGCAGGCTGATGTCCATGGACTCCGACGAGTGGCAGTTGCGGCATTCCAGCGAGTTGTTCGCCTTGATGGGTCACCGACGCACCTTCATACTCTGCAGTGTTCATCGGCGAGCAAATTGGACGCTGATCGGCGCGACAACGTGTTGATTTCCTTCCGCTCCGGGTGGAAAAGGTGCACAGGGTCGGCGCGCGGCAAGTGCCAGCGGCCCTCCGTGCCTCGCCTTATCCACCGAGGCCGTCGCCGGTCGCAATGTCGAACAGGTGGACCCGGTCGGGCTCGATGACCAGGTCGACGACCTCTCCCCGGTCGGGAACCTCATCGGTCGACACGCGCAAGGTCAGCAAGCGGGCGTCCTCGCCCGCAAGCCCGGTCTTGTCCTCGGCGTTTCCGCCGACCAATTCGTCTGCCGTGCGCACGACGATGGTTGGATCTAACAGGGAGGCCGAGACATAGGCCTCGGGTTCGATATGCTCAATGAGCTTGACGCGAGCCTGCAAGTTGCCGGGCGCTCCTTCCTCGCTGCGGCGCCATCCCAGATGCTCGGGCCGGAAGCCCAGGAGCACCCTGCCGCCGGACCGTGCCCCGCCTCCGGCCACCTGCAAGGCGAGCGCGAGTTCCGTGCCACCGACCGACACCGCGGTCCCGGCTCCGCTCTCCACGATCTCGGCTTCAACGAAGTTCATCGAAGGGCTGCCGATGAAGCCGGCCACGAAGATGTTGGCCGGCCGGCGATAGAGCGCCTGCGGAGTGTCGTACTGCTGGAGCGAGCCTTCCGAGAATATGGCGACGCGGTCGCCGAGCGTCATCGCCTCCACCTGGTCGTGGGTGACGTGGATCGTGGTCACGCCGAGCCTTTCATGGAGGCGCCGCAGCTCGGTCCGCAACTGCACCCTGAGCTTCGCATCCAGGTTGGAGAGCGGCTCGTCGAGAAGGAAGGCGCCCGGATGGCGAACGATCGCCCGCCCCATGGCCACCCTCTGTCGCTGGCCACCGGAGAGCTGCTTCGGCTTGCGGTCGAGTAGCTGGTCGAGGTCGAGAATGCGCGCCGCCTCGTTGACCCGTTCGGCAATCTCGGCCTGGCGGAACTTACGGACGCGAAGCGCAAAGGCGATGTTCTGGCGCACGGTCATGTGCGGGTAGAGGGCGTAATTTTGAAAGACCATGGCCATGTTTCGCTCGCGCGGCGAAACATCGTTGATGACCTGGCCGTCGAAGCGAATCTGGCCCGCGGTCATGGCCTCGAGCCCGGAGATCAGGCGCAGCAAAGTGGTCTTGCCGCACCCCGAAGGCCCGACGAACACGACGAACTCGCCATCGGCGATTTCCAGGTCCACGTCGTTGACGGCCACCGTGCCGTCGGGAAAGACCTTCCTGATCCCGCTCAGACCGATTGCGCCCATCGGGAACCCCTACGCAGAGCCGACGCGCCCCGGTGCGTTGACCGCGCCGGAACGCCTGACTACCGTCGTCGATTCATGATTTGATACAGGCTTTCGGCTGCGATGGGTACCGTCCCGCGATGGAGCATTGCGTCGGGACGTGCCTTGAATGCCCCAGCATTCATGCGTTCCGGAGGTGCCGATGTCCTCGGATGAAACCAGTGTCCCGCTTGGATACGCGCGCGACATATTCGACCTGACAGGCCGGGTGGCCGTGATCACCGGCGGCGGCAGCGGGCTCGGCCAGGCGATTTCCATCGGCTACGCGCAATGCGGCGTCACGGTCGTCGTCGCCGACGTCAACGAAGACGGCGCCGCCGAGACTGTAGCAACCATCGCCGAGCAGGGTGGCAGCGCCCAAGCGTTGTCGCTCGACGTGACGAAGCGCAGCCAGTGCGTGGATGTCGCGAACGCGGTGCTGCGCGAGCACGGTCGTATCGACGTCCTCGTCAACAGCGCGGGCGGCGCCCATCGCAGCCCGGCCGAGGAGTTTCCCGAGGAGCGCTTCGACTACATCATCGAGCTGAACCTAAAGGGCACATACCTGTGCTGCCAAGCGTTCGGCAACGTCATGCTGGAGCAGGGGAAGGGCAGCATCATCAACATGGCGTCGATCGGCTCCTTCATCGCCTATCCACTGTCGAGCGCCTATCTCGCGTCGAAGGGCGGGGTCGCCCAGGTGACCAAGGTCATGGCGCTGGAGTGGCGCGAGCGCGGCGTGCGGGTCAACGGAATCGGCCCGACGCTCATGGAATCCCCGATGACCCGCAAGGCCGCCCAGACGACTTCGCTCACCGCCGACTTCATCAAGGACCGCATGATCCGGCAGCGCGTGGGCCTGCCGCGCGAGTTGATCGGCGCCGCAATCTTCCTCGCGAGCGATGCGTCGGAGCTGGTGACCGGCCACACGATCATGTGCGACGACGGTTACATGACCGCCTGACCGACGTGCGGTGCCCTCCACGCGCGTCGCAATCGAGTGACTCCCCTGTTCTTTCGGTGATAGCGTTCGCTACGATCGGCGCATAAGCACCGACGACAAGAGGTCAAGGGGAGGCAATCATGGCCAAGAAGAGCACGTCCGGCCAAACGGGCAATCTGAGCAAGGGCGTACGCGGCGGAGTGAATCGCCGTCAGATCATCAAGGGTGCAGGCGCGGCCGGCGTTACTGCTGCGGCGCTTCCGGGCCTTATGGGCGCACGGCGAGCGTTCTCCGCTGATTACGACCCGATGAAATATGCCGGGACCGAGATCAACATCCTCATGACCGGCGACGAGAACGATCACCGGGCGCTCGACGATCTGCTGCCAGAGATGAAGGCGGAGACCGGGATCGACCTGGTGGTCTCGGCGCCCGCCCTCGGCCCGTTGATCGAGAAGACGTTGCAGAACCTCAAGGCCGAGCAGTCGTCGTTCGAGCTGATCGAGTACCTGGGCTTCCTGACAACGCAGCAGGTCGGTGGCGGCTACTTCATGCAGCTCAACGATTTTATCGATGATCCCAGTGAGACACCGCCCGACTGGGACTTCGATGACTTCATTCCCGCTGCCATGAGAAATGTGGGCTACTACGACATGGCGACGGGAACGGTCGGCAAGGGCTCGGATGTCTACGGCGTTCCCGGCCTGCACTCGGGTTCGGTCATCTACTTCTATCGCAAGGACCTGTTCGAGGAGGCGGGTCTCCAGCCGGCCTCGACGTGGGACGAGTTCATGGCGGCCGCCCAGGCGTTGCACAGCGACGACGTGGCCGGATGCAGCTTCATCGGCGCCAACGATTTCTCGCTCGCGACGGTGGACTGGTACACGCGCTTCGTCACCACCGGCGGCAGCCTGATGAGCGGCGACCCCAATGAGGGGAACTTCATGCCGCAGATCAACTCGCCCGAGGGGGTCGGTGCGCTGCAAATGCTCATCGACTTGCTGCCTTACGCGCCGAAGAACGTAACGCAGTACGGCTTTGCCGAGAACGTGGACGGCTTCTCCACCGGCAGGATCGCGCAAATGATCTTCTGGTCGACCATTGCCGGACCGGTTCTCAACGAGGAGAACTCGCTGGTCGCTGACGTGACGGGGACTGCGCCAGTGCCCGCAGGGCCAGGGCAGACTCCAAGGGCAATCCAGGGCGGCTGGGGGGTCGGCATTCCCGCGAACATCGATCCCGCCAAGAAAGGCGCCGCCTGGCGGGCGCTGACCTGGGTCACCAACAAACGGATCAACCGCCACTCGATCGAGGCCTACAATATCGACGCCAACCGGACCTCGGCGTTCAAGGATCCGGAGCTGCTCGAAACGTTCCCCTATCTGGAGCACGCGCTGTCCGCCATCGAGAACGCGGTGACCATCCCGACGTCGCGTATTCCAGAATTCTTCCAGATGAATGCCATGATGAACGTCGAGTTCAACGCGGCGCTCATCGGCGCGCAGGATGCCAAGACCGCGTGTGACAACGTGCAGGCCCAGTGGGAGGACGTTCTGCGCAAGGCGGGTCATCTCGCTTAGGCCAAAGAGAGAGCGACACCGCGCGTAACCCGATCGCGGGATGACTCCCGCCAGTCGCGAGCGGCTCGGCACCAAGCTCGGGAAGCTGGATCGGCCGGGGACAGTCGTATGGCTGCTCCTCGCGCCGACCCTGCTCTACCTCGCGGCCTTTGCAATCTTTCCGCTCTTCTACAGCCTGCGCCTCTCGTTCACGGACCTGACCGCGGCGGCAGGCACCGGAGACTGGGTCGGCCTGAGTAACTACGACGACCTTCTGCGCGACCCGCACTTCTGGAACGCGACCAAGAACAGCGCGGTCATGGTGAGCGCCTCGCTGGCCATTCAGGTTGTGCTCGGGGTCGCGCTCGCAATGTTCTTCAATCTCCAACTCAAGGGCGCGTGGCTGGTGCGCGGCATTCTGGTGCTGCCCATGTTGATCACGCCCATCGTGGTCGGCGTGATGTGGCGGGCCCTGCTGAATCCGGATTGGGGGCTCGTCAACTGGTGCATCGAAGCGGTCGGCCTGGAGCCGCCCAACTGGTTTGGCTCCATCGAGATGGCGATGCCGACGCTCATCCTCGTCGAATCGTGGCAGTGGACGCCCTTCGTGTTCATCATCGTGTACGCGCGCCTGCAGGCGCTGCCGCAGGAGGTCTTCGAGGCCGCCATCGTCGACGGCGCCAAGCCGCTCGCCACATTCCGCTTCGTCACGTTGCCGCTCCTGATGCCGGCGATCATCTTCGCGGCCGTCTTCCGTGCGGTTGATTCCTTCCGCTCCTTCGACCTCATTTTCGGGTTGAGCTACGGCGGGCCGGCACGCAGCACGACGACGCTGAGTTTCTTCTCGTTTCAGAACGGCTTCCAGTGGCAGAACTACGGCTACGCCGCCGCGGCCTCGTACATGATGCTGTTGATCCTCGCGGTGGGCACGATCGTCTTGCTTCGCTTCGTCCAGATCCGACCGGGGTACGCGAAATGAAGCGGCGGATCGGCAGGGTGTTCGCCTATCTCGTGCTGATCATGCTCGGGCTCGCCGGCATCGCGCCCATCGTCTATCTCGGGGTTCTCTCGACGAAGAAGCGCATCGAAATATTGGCCCAGGTGCCGCCGACCCTCGATTTCAAGTGGGCGCGGATCACGAAGAACTACAACGAGGTTCTGTTCAGTCAGGGCATGCTGGAGTTCACCGTCAACTCGATCATCGTGGTGGGCGCCACCACAGTGCTGGTGCTGGTGATCGCAACGCCGGCGGCCTACGCGTTCTCGCGCTTCCGTTTTCGCGGCAACGAGAACCTCGCGTTCACGATCCTGAGCATGCGCTTCATGCCGCCGGTCGCCATCGCGATCCCGCTCTTCCTGATGATGCAGTGGGTGGGCACGCACGACAGCTACCTGGGGCTGATCCTGCCCTACATCGCGTTCTCACTGCCCCTGGTCGTCTGGATCATGATCGGGTTCTTCGACGAGATCCCGCAGGAGATCGACGATGCCGCGATCATGGACGGCTGCACCCGCTTCGAGGTGCTCTGGCGCGTGATGCTGCCCATGGTGCGGCCGGGGCTGGTGACAGCCTCGCTGTTCGGCGCGATCTTCATCTGGAACGAGTTTCTGGTCGCGCTTTACGTCATCGACTCGCGCGAGTTCCAGACGATTGCGCTCGGCGCCGCCACGCTGGTCAGCGCGCAACGGCCGATCGACTGGAACATCGCGGCCGCGGTGGGCGTGGTGACCGTCGTGCCGATCCTGATCTTCTCCCTCTTCGTGCAGCGCTACATCGTGCGTGGACTGACAGCAGGAGCCGTGAAATGAACAGCGGAGAAACGCCCGTGCTCGTGGCCTCGGGGCTCGGCTGGCCGGAAGGCCCGACCGTAAGGCCCGACGGCAGCGTGATCTTCGTCGAGAGCTACCGGAGCCAGCTCACAGTGGCCGAGGTTGGCGGCGGGACGCGTCAATTCGCTTACACCGCGGGCGCGCCCAACGCCTGCGTCCTTGGCAGCGACGGTGCACTCTATGTCTGCCAGAACGGCGGCACCGTCGGCCCCTGGCGCGCGGCTGAGATGACCGCGCCCTCAATTCAGCGCGTGCGCGAGGGCGGCGCGGCCGAGATCCTGGTCACCGAGATCGCCGGCATCGCGCTGAACGGCCCCAACGACCTTGTCTTCCACGCCGACGGGCGGCTGATCTTCACCGATCCCGGCACCTACAACCCCGACGACCCGGACCCGAGCTACATCTTCGCCGTCGCGCCCGACGGCAGCGCGAGCCTCCTCGTCGACTTCCCCGAGCCCGTCTTCCCCAACGGGGTCGCGGTCGAGGCGGACGGCTCCATCGTGTGGGACGAATCCTACACCGGCCATGTCGGCCGCCTGAGGCCCGACGGCATCAGGGAAGACCTCGGCCGCATGCCGGGCGAGGATCCCATCCTGGACGGCATGACGGTCGGCGCCGACGGCCGCCTCTACGTGACCGACCTCGTCGCCGGCGGGATACTCGTGCTCCAGCCAGACGGCACGGTGGACGGCTTCATCGACTGTGGCGGGGCACCGACGAACTGCGTCTTCGACGGCGAGACCATGTGGGTGACTGATGCCGGGGTTCTGGCCGTGAGCACTGAGCCGAACTACAACGGCCAATTATGGCGCTTGCGCGTGCCGGGCGGCGGCGCGCCGACCCATCACGGCACAATCGGCAAGGATGCAGAATGATGACAGAGCGAGCGACCCATCCTGGCCTCTCCTATCGGGGCAGGACCGCGTTCGTCACCGGCGGCGGCTCTGGCATCGGCCTCGAGACGGCACTCACCCTCGCCGATCTCGGCGCCGACGTCGCCGTGCTCGATTGGACACCGGGAGCTGCATCCACCGCCGCCGAGCGCATCGAGGGAATCGGCCGCCGGGCGCTCGCCATCGAAGGGGATACCGGCGACGAGCAGACTGTCGTGGATGCCTTCGAGGCGACGCAACGCGCGCTCGGTGATATCGACGCGGCCATCGCCTGCGCTGGCGTGTTGGGCGAAGGCGGCCCGGTGTTCGAGACCCCGGTCGAGGACTTCGAGCACGTCATGGGAGTCAACGTGCGGGGCTCCTTTCTCGTGGTGCGCGAGGCCGCACGCTATATGCGCCGGCGCCGCGCAGGCGCCATCGTGCTGCTCTCCAGCCTCGACGGGTTGCAGGCCGAGCACGGCATGTTCTCCTACTGCACCTCCAAGGGTGCGCTGCTGAACCTGGCGCGTGCCGCTGCACTTGATCTGGCGCGGGACGGCATCACGGTGAACTGCGTCTGCCCCAGCGTCACCCTCACGCCGCTACTTGAAGGCCGTCTCGCGACCATACCCAACGGTGACGAGGTGCTCCGCTCCTATGCCGACCGCCATCCCCTCGGCCGTGTTCTCACCTCCCGCGACATCGCGTCCGCCATCGCCTACGTCGCCTCGCCGCTCGCCACCGGGATTACCGGCGCGGCCATACCGGTCGACGCCGGCATCGGCGCGACCTGGGACTATTTTCGCGACCCGCCCTGGGTCCATCTTGGGGTCGAACGACGACGCTCTTGAGCAGCATAGCGCGGAGTCAGTCCTAACCGGTGTCCCTTCTCGTTGTTGGCCCAGCATCAGCTTCCGTTCGGGGTCTGGGGCGTGTAACGTTCTATCGTTACGTCAATCTCACTTGGCGGTACGTTAAATTCAGATAGAAAAGATACGCCTTCAAGAGTTGACTTTGCCACCTCTTCAACAATCTGGTTAAGTCTAAGGATAGTGGATTGGATCTCTCGAATCCAAAAACTGGTGGCTCTGCGGTACTCGTAGTTACGAGCGGCTACGTCGGTCAGAAATCTTTCGTAGAGAAAAACCTTTTCAATGGTCATATCTGAAAACCGTTCTCTGTGATGTATCGCATTGCGGGCTTTCAATTCTCGGTCAAATGTCCGACTGTACTTTCTTATAATAGGTCCCACCTCGAAGTCAGGCACTTGAGTCTTCAGAGTGTTGAGATATCGCTTAAATCTATCTTTGAACTGGCAGCATTTCTTGAAGTACATTTCACAGACGTTGGTGACATGGCTACTCCGATCAACTGGCAGGCCCCAGAAAGGGAATCTTCGCAGATAGTACTCACACTGCTGTATTTCTTCGATCATCAAATTTAATGTAATGTACTCGACTATAAGCATGCGCTGATCTTCTACTTCTTGGGAGAGCGCGCCCTTTTCGTCGAAGTCGCTGGTATTAAACATGATATTGGATAGTTTCTTGCGGATGTATTTTCTCCAAACTGGATTACTGTCGTAGAATTGTTTTGTCCATTCCCGGGTCGCAAGTGACATTCGATTACGATAGGTATCTTCGAGTGTGAATTCCGTTTTTTCACTAAAGTCAGTCTCGTCTTTTTCACCGCTCTCGAAGTCGCAATGCGAGTTATGCAAATGTCTTACAAATCCTTGTCCTTTTTGGTCCCTCGTGGTTTGATCGCCACACTGGGGGCACCTCCAGTCATTCCGTAGTGCGCTCAAAGTCTTCATTACACCTCTCTCTGCGCCGTTACGATAAGCGGTATTTCTCCGAACATCTCTGTTCAAATCTCATCTGACCGTCCTGTTGACCGATTGTACCCAAACAGGTCCACAGTGCGTCAAACTGGAAAACGATCTTGTCCCATTCGTACGCCATCCCGCTCCCCAGAAGGCTCGCAGCGATGGTATCGGCGTCGGCCCTGATGCCCCGGTGGCGGAGCGTCGCCAGGCGCTCCGGGTCACGCTCGCCGTCGATGATCGCGCGCAGGATGCGCTGGCCGGTCAGCCCCGTGATGTTGGCGATCACCGAGTCGAGCCTGACGTTCATCTCGGTCAGCGCCTTCTGCATGTGCAGGACGCAGCGGGAGCGGTCCTCGGTCAGCCGCCTCATCTGGCGTGCGTAGGAGCGCAGCGGGCACACCGCGTCGCCCGGACGGAACGCTCCCCGCAGCAGACCGTAGGACATCAGCTGCCAGATCCACTGGCAGTCCAGCACGTCGCTCTTGCGCCCGCCGATCTGCTTCGTCATGCGCGGCGGCACTAGCATCACCTCGAAGCCCGCGCGCTCCAGCGTCTCGTAGACCGGGATCCAGTAGACCGAGGTCGGCTCCATCGCCACCTTGCTCACCCCGCACGACGCCAGCCACGCCGCCATCGCCTCCAGATCGCGGGTGAAGGCGCCGAACGAACGCACC
Organism: Alphaproteobacteria bacterium; assembly: GCA_965207055.1. Taxonomy (GTDB): domain Bacteria; phylum Pseudomonadota; class Alphaproteobacteria; order UBA828; family UBA828; genus WTGU01. Next base: position 571,317 of record CBDBLP010000004.1, read on the forward strand.
GGCTCAACGCTGCGTTCCGGGTCGACCGCCACGAAGTGCCGCCCCTTGCCGATGTCGATCCCTGCGCAGTCCGGGTTCACCACCCTGAGACGCCGGGTTCTTCGAGACTTGCGCGCCATGGAACATCCTCCCGCCTTTCATCCCCGTCGCGAGCGGGGAGGAACCATGTTCGAAGTCCCATTCTCTTGAACGAGGTCGCGGGAAACCCGCGCCATCAGTGACCGGAGCCGACAGAATGGTTCGGGCCAAGCTTGACAGTGGGAGCCGCTACAGCACGCCAGTGCACGAACGGCCTCTTCACCCCACCCGCAGCCACCTCACGCCCGAGGCGTCGCAGACACAAGCCCCCGTTACTCCCGCGACCGAGCCGGAGCAATGCACAGGTGGAGGCTTAACAACAACGATGGGGCTGCGCGTCCACAGATCGATCAGCTGGATCGGCCGCGCCGAAGCCGCGGAGGACGACGATGCGCGGGTCATCTTCCTCTGGATCGCCTTCAATGCGGCCTACGCCGACGAACGGGAGTTTCAGGGGCCGGCGTCGGGCGAGCGGGCGGCCTTCGCCGACTTCTTCGCGAAGATGGTGCGCCTGGATGCCGAGCGGCGAATCTACAACGAGATCTGGGAAGGCTTCGCCGGGCCCATCCGGGTGCTCATGCAGAACCGATACGTCTTCAACCCCTTCTGGCAGCACCACAACGGGATCGAGGGCTACGAGGACTGGGAGGAGAGGTTCAGGGCCTCGGCCGCTGCCTTCGCCCGCTCCTTCGCCGCGCAGGATACCGCGCGCACGCTCAGCTTCGTTTTCGACCGGCTCTACGTGCTCCGCAACCAACTCGTCCACGGCGGCGCGACATGGAACAGTGCCGTGAACCGGAACCAGGTCCGCGACGGCGCCTCGATCCTGGCCTTCCTCGTGCCGGTCTTCGTCGACGTCATGATGGATAACCCGCACGAGGACTGGGGACAGCCCTTCTATCCCGTCGTGGAGTAGGCGACCTCGCTATTCGCGCGTCAGGCGTTTGCCGCTTTCTCCACGATCGCCGTCTGCGCCACGGACTTCGCCTTTCACCCCAGCAGCTCTCTCCGGTCCAGAAATGGGGTAAGCCCCAAGGGCCCACTGCAATAGGGGGTCTATTAGCCACGCTTGCCAACATTCCAAGCCACTGAACCACGAGCGCCTGCGGTGCGCGCCTGCCGTCAGTATTTTCTCCGCTCGATCAACCGGCGGCTGTTCAACTTGTCCTTGACCGCAGGCGGATAGACGGCGGCGCGAGCGTCCGAATTCCGTTCGTCAAGCCAATCGCCTGTAACCCAAAGATCGGGCGCAAGGTTTGCCGCAACGCTCGCGAGCCTCTCCAGTTTGTATTGCTCATTGCGGAGCGTTGCCATCTGCGGCTCGGCAATCTCGATGAGCTCAGCGATCGTCGGAAAGAACTTCTCTGTCCTGATCCAGTGGCGAAAGGTGTGCTCCAGCACTTCGGAAGACACGTCAGAGAGTTCTTCGATCATGATCCCGGTCATGGTCTCGATCGCCGCCATTTCGGGAATCCGTACCACAGCGGCGAGCTTCAGGATCATCGCGGCGATCTGTTCACGGGGTGCGGGTGCTGCCCGCTCGCGAGCGATGGCCAAGCGACGGCGAACCTCGGCAGCTTGCGCCTCACTCAGCGACGGCGGAATGCTCTCGTAATACTCCATCCGCAAGTACGACGATTTCGTGTCCTCGATTGTGTGAGGCGCATTTAGATCGTTTGGCCTCGTCCATCTTCCCTTCATGAAGCGCTCGATCGGCACCCCGTGCCACGGCGCGCTGTCTTTCAGCTTGCGAACTTCGGCCGCGCGCTTGGCATCCCGTGCCCGCGCCGCCTCCATGAGCCTGTCCCATCGCGCGGTCCCCGGCTCGAGCGGTTCCGTGTCCACGCATTTGTTCGGCATCCTTGCGGACCCAGTTTCGCCAGGTCGCGGCCCAGTCTGCCTTGATGCCTCGCTGGCCAGGCTGGGCGACCCAGTAGTCTCGGAATCGGTCTGCAATCCGCTGAATGTGTCCATCGTCCAGGTCCTCCTTTCGGGCGAATTCGATATCAGCTTCGCTTGGCTGCCAGTCGGCTGGGAGGCGGGAGGCGCGCTTGCGCGCCCTCCCTCCGGTTCCCTTCCGGTTAGAATTGGTTCCTTCCGGTTCGGTGGACTCTGTGTCCGGTGTCTTGGACAGAGAGTCCGGTGTCGCGGACACAGAGTCCGGAGTCCGGGACACAGAGTCCTGTGTCGGTGGTGGAGACGACGGTGCTTCGCCGGACTTCGTGTCCGGTTTCGGAGGCGAGCTCAGGCGATAGGCCTTGCCCCGGCCTCGAGTCCGGCTGGCTATCAGCCCGGCCGCCTCGAGCGCTGCCAGGTGCCGGCGCACCGATCGCTCGTGCATCTCGGTCTCAACCGAGATCGTCTCAATCGCGGGGAACGGATCGGCGCCGGTCTCGTCGTTGTGATGGTCGGCGAGCGACAGAAGCACGAGCTTCGCCATCGGCGAGCCGACGCGCTGCCCGAAGGCCCAGGCCGTCGCGCGAACGCTCACGGAACGAATCCGGCTTGTTTCCGCACGCGCGTGCGGTTATCGGGGCTGTCGGGGAAGGTCGGGAGGCGTCTAAGTGCTTGAAAATATTGGTCGGAGTGAGTGGATTTGAACCACCGACCCCCGCCTCCCGAAGACGGTGCTCTGCCAGGCTGAGCTACACTCCGACCGAGGGTGCGCGGGGGCGGGTCAATCCCCCTCCCCTGCGCGCGCTCCTTATAGCCTCAGGGGTGCGGAGCCGGCAAGCGATGCGGCGGTCGCCGCGTGCCCCGCGGCCTTGGCCCCTGCTGCGCCTCAGAGCGCGGGCCGCTTGTCCGCCCAGGGGCGCGCCTGCTCGAAGGCGCGGGCGGCCTGGAGCACTGTCAGGTCGGCGAAGCGTTGGCCCACGATCTGCAAGCCAACCGGGAGGCCTGCGTCGGTAAAGCCGCAGGGCACCGAGGCGGCGGGATTCTGGCTGAAGTTGAAGGGGTAGGAGAACTCGGCCCACATGATCCAGTCCCACGGATGGGACGGCCAGTGCTCCGGCTGCAGCCGCTCGGCCGGGAAGGCCGGCACGGAGACGGCCGGCGTGAGCAGCAGGTCCCAGTCCTCGAAGAAGCGGTGCACGGCCTCCACATAGGCGAGCTTGCGCGCCCGCGTCTCGATGTAGGTCGCGCCGGTCATGCCCTCCGCCGACCGGATGCAGGCGACCAGGCCGGGGTCCATGCGCTCCTCGAACTCGGCGAGCAGCGGGCGATAGCCGTGAAGATGGATCGGCCAGAGCAGGCGGATGATCTCCGGCCCCTCCGGGCCGAAGGGCAGCGCCGGGCTCTCCACCCTGCAGCCGAGCGACTGGAACGCGTCTGCGGCACTCTGCACCAGCGCCGCGACGTCGGGGTCGACGCGGGCGTGCCCGAGGTCCGGGCTGAAGGCGACCTTGAGGCCCGCGATCCCGTCGTCGAGCCTCGCCGGGTAGTCGGCGGGCGGAGCCTCCAGGCTGGTGTGATCCCACGGGTGGGGGCCGGCCATCGACTTGAGCATCAGGGCGGCGTCGCCCACGGTGCGGGTCATCGGCCCGACGTGGGAGACCTGATCGTTGTTCTGCACCGGCCAGTTGGGCACCCGCCCATAGGTGGGCTTCAGGCCGAAGATACCGCTGAAGTGCGCGGGCATGCGGATCGAGCCGGCGCCGTCCGAGCCCTGGTGCAGCGGCCCGTAGCCCGCCGCCGCGGCGGCTCCCGCGCCGGCCGACGAGGCACCCGTATTGTAGCCCTCTTTCCAGGGATTGGAGGTAATGCCGGTGAGCGGGCAATGGCTCACGCCGGACCAGCCGAACTCCGAGGTGGTGGTCTTGCCGAGGATGATGGCGCCGGCCTCTTCCAGCCTCGGAATCACCGGTGCGTGCTTCGTCGGCACGTGATCCTTGAGCGCATGGGAGCCGCGCTGGGTGGGGATCCCGGCGGTCTCGGTCAGGTCCTTGATGGTGACGGGCAGGCCGAAGAGCGCGCCGGCGGCATCGCCCTTCATCAGTGCGGCCTCCGCGCGTTGTGCGGCCTCCCGCGCCCGCTCGGCAGTGAGCGTCGCGAAGGCGTTGACGCGGGGCTCGCAGGCCTCGATTCGGGCCAGCACGGCGTCGATCAACTCGACCGGCGAGAGCTCCTTGCGCCGGATCAGAGGCGCAAGCTCGGTGGCGGGCGTGAAGCAGAGATCATCGGTCACCGGCGACTCCTCGGCGGTCGTGGATTGGGGGGCGGATCATGGCTGGCGCGGGCACCCGTGTCATCCCGCCCCTTCGACCAGCGTGTCACGCAGCAGGTCTTCGTCGAGTTCGGCGCCGAGCCCGGGGCGATCCGGCAGCGTCAGCCATCCTTCGTCGTCGGCCTCGACGGTCTCCTTGAGGCAGAAGTCGCGCTGCGCCGGCACCCAGTCCGGCGGGTCGAAGGGAAACTCCAGATAGGGTGCGCCGCCGGTGCCGACCGTCAGGTGGGCGTTGGCGAGAAGCCCCAGGCCGTTCCCCCACGTGTGCGGCGTGAACATCAGGCCGGCCCGGTGTGCCGCCGCGGCGATGCGTGCGAGCCCGGTGATGCCGCCGGTGAACACGCAGTCCGGCTGCAGCACGTCGAGGCAGCCGCGCTCGATCAGCGTGTGAAACTCGTGGGCATCGCGGGTCACTTCGCCGCCGGCGATCCTGACTCCCCCGTCCGCACGCAGCGCAGCCATGCCGGCGTAATCGCCCCGGTGCAGCGGCTCCTCCATCCAGTAGACGTCGAGCTCGGCAAGCGCTTGCGCCACCCTGCGGGCGGTCGCGAGCTCCCACGGCGGCGCGGTGTCCCAGGACATGCGCCAGGCCTGGTTGCAGTCGACCATCAGGTCGATGTCGGGACCTACGGCGTCCCTCACGGCGGCGATACGTCCGATGTCGCGGCGCCAGTCCTCGGTGGAAAAGCGCAGCTTGATGGCCCTGAACCCCCGAGCGACGAGTCCTTGTGCGGTGTCGCAGCTCGCGGCCTGGTCACGCCTGAGCCCTGTCGAGGCATAGGCCTGCACCCGGTTATCCGTGCCGCCGAGCAGGCGATAGACCGGCGTATTCTCGATCTTGCCGCGCAGGTCCCAGAGCGCGAGGTCGAGCGGCCACCAGCGCCCGTAGTGGAAACAGAGGTTGTCGAGCACGGCGTGGTGGCGCTCGATGTCGCGCGGGTCGCGGCCGAGAAAGAGGTCGGCGTGTTCCGCGAACCCGCCCATGGTGTCGCCTGCGGCCACGCCCTCGAACCCCTGATCGGTGCGGACTCGAACGAGGTTGATCGTGAAGCTCTCTCGCGGCCTGCTGTCCCACGAGACCGGCACGGGCGGGTCTAGCGGGATGCGGTGACGCGTGATGTCGATTGCAGCGATTTTCATGGGCTAAAGGAGGTCGCGCAGCACGGGGATCAGCGGCGCATCGGCCGGCGGCATCGGGTAGTCGCGGAGCCGCGCGGGCCGCACCCAGCGGAGCTCCTGGCCTTCCTTCGGCGTCACGAAGCCGTTCCACACCCGGCAGACGTAGAGCGGCATGAGCAGGTGGAAGTCATCGTAGCCGTGGGAGGCGAAGGCCAGGGGCGCGAGGCAACTCTGCTCCGTGTCGATCCCGAGCTCCTCGCGAAGCTCGCGGATCAGCGCCTGCTCCGGCGTCTCTCCGGGTGCGAGCTTGCCGCCCGGGAACTCCCACAGCCCTGCCATCGCCTTGCCGGGCGGCCTGCGCGCCAGCAGGACGCGGCCGTCGGCATCGACCAGCGCGACCGCCGCCACGAGGACGATCGGCAGCCCCCCGTCAGGAGCGGTAGTCGGCATTAATCTCGATGTAGCCGGGGGTCAGGTCGCAGGTCCAGACGGTGGCCGTGCCGGGGCCCGCGCCGATCTCGACGGCAAGCTCGACCTCCTGCCCCTTCATGTGACGGGCCGCCGCCGGCTCGTCGAAGGCGGGATCGGCCACGCCGTCCCTGGCTGCCCGCTCGCCGCCGAGCCAGATCGAGAGCCGCTCCTGCTCGAAGGGCACGCCGGCCCGGCCGACCACCATGACAATCCGCCCCCAATTGGGGTCCTCGCCGGCGATCGCGGTCTTCACCAGGGGCGAGTTGCCGATGGCGAGCCCGAGCTTGCGCGCCGCCCCCTCCGACGCCGCGCCGCGGACGGTGATCGAGACGAGTTTCTGGGCCCCCTCCCCGTCCCGCACGATCTGCTGGGCGAGATCGGCGAGCACGGCTTCGAGGGCGGCTCGGAACCCCTGGAGCCGCGGGTCGCCCGCCCGCGCAATCGGCGGGTGCTGCGCGGTGCCGGTGGCGAAGAGCAGGCAGGTATCGTTGGTCGAGGTGTCGCCATCCACCGTGATGGCGTTGAACGAGCGGTTCACCCCGCGCCGGACCAGAGGCCCCAGCGCCGCCGCCGGCAGGTTCGCATCGGTGAACACGTAGGCGAGCATGGTGCCCATGTTCGGCGCGATCATGCCGGAGCCCTTGGCGATGCCGTTGATGACCACCGGCACGCCGTCGATCTCGGCCCTGGCCGAGGCGCCCTTGGGGAAGGTGTCCGTGGTCATGATCGCGGCGGCGGCCTCGGGCCAGGCATCGTCCGCAAGGCGCGCGTGGAGCGCGGGCAGCGCCGCAGTCAGCTTATCTGCCGGCAACTGCTCCCCGATCACGCCGGTCGAGCTGACGTAAACTTCGTCCGGGCGGCACCCGACCAGGGCGGCGGCGGCATCGGCGGTCCGGCGCACGGCCGCGTGGCCCTGCTCCCCGGTCGCGGCGTTCGCGTTGCCCGCATTGACCACGAGCGCCCGTGCGGTGCCATCGCCCTCCCCGAGCAGCGAGCGGCACCAGAGCACCGGCGGTGCCGCCGTGTGCGAGCGGGTGAGAGTGCCTGCCACCGCCGTCTCCGGCGCGAAGGACGCGAGCAAAAGATCGGGCCGGCCCTGGTAGCGGAGCCGCGCCTCGGCGGCGGCGAGCCGAACGCCTGGAACGGGCGGCAAGTCGGGGAAGCGGGCGGGTGCAAGGGGGGATATCGCGGTCATCGACCTCTCCTGATAACGAGCCGCGCAACCATACAGGCAGAGCCCGAACGAGACGAATACCGCGCGCCGCGTTGACAGGACCGGAACGCGCGCCTATCTCTCGGTCATTGGCGTCGCTGTGGGCGGCGGCAGACGTTAGCTGTCGGGATGATGCCATGCTTCAGGGCCTATCCAAGAAACTCTTCGGCACTGTCAACGAGCGCATCGTCAAGGCGCACGCTGCGCAGATCGACGCCATCAACGGCCTCGAGAAATCCCTGGAAGCGTTGAGCGACGAGGAGCTCCGCGCCAAGACGCCCGAGTTCAGGAAGCGCATCGAAGACGGCAAGTCCCTGGAAGACCTGCTGGTCGAGGCCTTCGCGGTCACGCGCGAGGCCGCGAAGCGGACGCTCGGCCAGCGCCACTACGACGTGCAGCTCGTCGGCGGCATCGTCCTCCACCAAGGCAAGGTTGCCGAGATGGCGACCGGCGAGGGCAAGACCCTGGTGGCGACGCTGCCGGTCTATCTCAACGCCCTCGAAGGCAAGGGCGTGCACGTCATCACGGTGAACGACTACCTGGCCCAGCGCGACGCCGCCTGGATGGGCGAGATCTATCAGTTCCTGGGCCTCAAGGTCGGCTGCATCGTGCATGGCCTGAGCGACGACCAGCGGCGCGAGCAGTACGGCGCCGACGTCACCTACGGCACCAACAACGAGTTCGGCTTCGACTATCTGCGCGACAACATGAAGTTCACGCTGGAGACCATGGTCCAGCGCCCCTTCAACTTCGCCATCGTGGACGAGGTCGACAGCATCCTGATCGACGAGGCGCGCACGCCGCTGATCATCTCGGGGCCGTCCGAGGACAGCTCCGACTTGTACCAGAAGGTCGACCAGGTGATCCCCGAGCTTCTCGAGGGCGATTTCGAGATCGACGAGAAGGCCCGCGCGGCGACGCTCACCGATGAGGGCGCCGAACGGGTCGAGGCGCTGCTCGCCAAGCATGACCTGCTGAAGAGCCCCAACCTCTACGACATCGAGAACGTCTCGGTCGTGCACCACATGAACCAGGCGGTCCGCGCCCACAAGATGTTCGAGCGCGACACGGATTACATCGTGAACGAAGGCCGTGTCGTCATCATCGACGAGTTCACCGGGCGCATGATGCCGGGCCGCCGTTTCTCGGAAGGGCTGCATCAGGCGCTGGAAGCCAAGGAGCACGTGCGGGTCCAGCAGGAGAACCAGACGCTGGCCTCGATCACCTTCCAGAACTACTTCCGCATGTATCCGAAGCTCGCCGGCATGACCGGCACCGCGGCGACCGAGGCGGCCGAGCTCGGCGACATCTACCGCCTCGACGTGATCCAGATCCCGACCAACGAGCCCTGCATCCGCGAGGACCGGGACGACGAGGTCTACCGCACCGGCGGCGAGAAGTGGAACGCGATCGTCGAGCTCCTGCGCGACTGCCAGAAGCGGGGCCAGCCGGTGCTCGTGGGCACCACCAGCATCGAAAAGTCCGAGCTGCTGGCGGAGCGGCTGAAGAAGGAATCGATAGAGCACAACGTGCTCAACGCGCGCTATCACGAGCAGGAGGCGCACATCATCGCGCAGGCCGGCCGCGAGGGCGCGTTGACCATCGCCACCAACATGGCCGGCCGCGGCACCGACATCCAGCTCGGCGGCAACGTGGACTTCCGCATCGCCGACGAAATCGGCGACGACGAGGACGAGGTGGCGAAGGAGCGGGCCGCCGCCAACATCCGCACCGAGGTTGCGGCCGGGCGCGAGAAGGTGCTCGCCGCCGGCGGGCTGCTGGTGATCGGCAGCGAGCGCCACGAGGCGCGGCGCATCGACAACCAGCTGCGCGGCCGCTCCGGCCGGCAGGGCGATCCCGGCGCCTCGCTCTTCTTCCTCTCCCTCGAAGACGACCTCATGCGAATTTTCGGCTCCGAGAAAATGGACACCATGCTGTCCAAGCTCGGGCTGAAGGATGGCGAGGCGATCGTCCATCCGTGGATCAACAAGGCGCTGGAGAAGGCGCAGCAGAAGGTGGAGGCGCGCAACTACGAGATCCGGAAGAACCTCCTGAAGTTCGACGACGTGATGAACGACCAGCGCTCGGTGGTCTACGAGCAGCGCAAGGACCTGATGCGCACCGACGATGTCTCGGAAACGGTCAACGACATGCGCCATGAGGTGGTCGATAACATCGTCGACGACCACATCCCGGAGAAGGCCTACCCCGAGCAATGGGACATCGACGGCATGCACGACGCCTGCCGACGGCTGCTCGGCATCGACCTGCCGATCAAGGAGTGGGCCGCCGAGGAGGGCATCGCCGACGAGGAAATCCGCGACCGCATGGTCAAGGAATCCGATATCCACGCTGCCGCCAAGCTCGCGACCTACGGCGCCGATGTCTGGCGCCTCGCGGAGAAGAGCCTGCTGCTGCAAATCCTGGACCAGAGCTGGAAGGACCACCTGCTGACCCTGGACCACCTGCGCCAGGGCATCGGCCTCAGGGCCTACGGTCAGCGCGACCCGCTCAATGAGTACAGGGGCGAGGCGTTCGAGATGTTCGAGAGCATGCTCTCGAGCCTCAGGGAGCAGACGACCCAATTGCTCAGCCATGTCGAGCTTCGCATGGCCGGGTCGGACGACGAGGACTCGCCCGTACCGGAGCGCCGCGCGCCGCAAGTGCGGGAGACGCGCCGGGACCCGGCCCTCGCCGGGGCTGGCGCAGGCGGGGGCGCAGGAGCCTTCGCAGACGAGGCACCCGCACAGGCCGCGGCCGGCGGCGGCCGTGCGCCGGCCTCACGACGCGCAGGCGAAGCGGGTCAGGCGGCGGGCCAAAGCACCGTCCGGCGTGCGGCTTTCGATCAGAGCAATCCGGAGACCTGGGGCAGAGTCGGCCGCAACGCCCCCTGCCCCTGCGGCTCGGGCCTCAAGTACAAGCGCTGCCACGGCAAGCTCGCCTGAGCGGCCGGAGCTCCGCCCTCTCCCGGAATTGGCTGCCTGCGGAGCGCAGGCAGAGACTCAAATGATGATGCCGCCGAGCAAGCGGCGCCACTTGCTCTCGTGGTCGGTGCCGAGCACGAGGTCCTGGTCGGCCTCGATCACCGCCCAGTCACCCCGCGCGATCTCCCCCTCCAACTGCGAGGGCCCCCAGCCGGAATAGCCGAAGAGCAGCAGGCCGCGCTGCGGCCCGTGGCCAAACGCGATGTCCAGCAGCGCCTCGAGGTTGGTGGTAAGCGCAAACGCGCCAGAGAGAACCCTGGTTCCACGAATCGCGTACTCGGCCGAATGGAGCAGGAAGCCGATTTCCGGCTGGACCGGGCCGCCGTAATGCAAGGTGATGGAGCTGCCGCGCAGCGCGCCCAGGCCTTCATCGTCGAGATCGATGCCGAGCCGGTCGAGAAGTCCCTCGATCGGCCCGGTGCTGATCGGCTTGTTGACGATCAGCCCGAACGCGCCGTTCTCATCGTGATCGACGAGATAGATCACGGTCTCCTGGAAGCGCGGGTCGGGCATGTTCTCGCTCGCGACCAGCACCCGGCCGGTCAGCCATGAGTCGGCCTGCGCGGTGCCGGCAGCGGCGCCCGCGGCCAGGAACGCGATCAGGCCGAGGGCTCGCAACAGGCGCATGGCTTCGATCCTCAGGCGATGCCCAGCAGCGGGGGGAGCTCCGCGAGCGTCTTGATCTCGGCGTCGGGCGCCTCCGGGATACGCTCTTGCCCCTGACCGAAGCGGTTGCACCAGGCGACGCGGAAACCGAAGGCGGCAGCGCCGTTGGCATCCCAGGCGTTGGACGACTGAAAGCTCACCTTTTCCGGCGGCACGCCGAGCCGGTCCACCACCAGTTGGTAGACCGAAGGATGAGGCTTGAAGATGCCGACCTCCTCGACCGAGAGCACGGCATCGAGGTTGTCTCCAATCCCCGCCGCCTCGACCGCCGACTCCAGCATCCCCGGCTCACCGTTGGATAGAATGGCGGTCCTGAGCCCGTGCGCCCTCAGCGTTGCCAGCGTTTCCGTCACTTCCGGGTAGGCATCCAGGGTGCGGTAGGCCTCCATCAGACGGGCCCGAAGCGCGTCGTCCTCGACGCCGAGCTCCCCCATGGAGAAATCGAGCGCCTCGCCGGTGACTTGCCAGAATCCCGTGTAGCGGCCCATCAGGCTGCGCAGCCAGGTGTACTGGAGCTGCTTGTGGCGCCAGAGCTCGGCGAGCGGCGCGGCCTTGTCGCCGAGCGCCGCAACGTGGCGCCCGGCCGCCGTGTTGTAGTCGAAGAGCGTGCCGTAAGCGTCGAAAACGCAGACCGCGATATCGCCGAAGCGCGGATGGGCCATGCCCCTCCTCCTCCCGATGCCGGCAGAGTGTGCCGAAACGCTGCGACAGCAAGCGGGCCGGCGGCCACGGCCGCCGCGTGTTATTTCGCCCGCGACCCCGGTCTACTTGTGGCGGAAGATGATGCGGCCCTTCGACAGATCGTAGGGCGTCATCTCGACATCGACCCGGTCGCCGACGAGCACGCGGATGCGGAACTTGCGCATCTTGCCCGCCGGGCGCGCGATGATCTCGTGACCGTTGTCGAGCGCCACGCGGAACATCGTGTCCGGCAGCTTCTCCCGGACCGTTCCGGAAAACTCGAGCAAGTCCTCTTTGGCCATGGGCTAGGGCGCCGCTTCTCAATTCAAAGGGCGACGGAGCCGATCGCGGGACAATTGTGCCGCGCCATGGGCCGCCGGGCCCGGGTTGTCGCATAGCGCAGCCGGTTTGTGAAGCGCGTTTCAGGCGGTGCGCGGAAGCAAGCGCTTGTCGCAAGGAAAAAAACACCCGCTGCACGGTTGGCAGGCGAGGCCATGATGCTATTGTTGCGCCGCACGAAAGGTGGCCGAACGTGGTCCTGGCGGACCTGCTCGACCGCCATTCGCGGATCGAAGCGAACTCATCGGAGCGGACTCGCCGAATGGCGCAGGTACGACTCTCGGGACTCACCAAGAGCTACGGTTCGGTGCACGCACTGCGCGGCGTCGACCTGGAGGTCGACGACGGCGAGTTCTTCGTGCTCTTCGGGCCGAGCGCGGCGGGAAAGACGACGACGCTGCGCGTCATCGCCGGCCTCGAGAGGCCGGACGGCGGGTCGCTGACCGTGGACGGGCACGACATGGCCGGCGTGCCGGTCAAGCGGCGAGACATGGCGATGGTCTTTCAGAGCTTCGCCCTCTACCCCCACATGACGACCTTCCAGAACCTCGCGTATCCGCTGCGCGAGATGAAGATGCGGCGCGCCGAGACCGACGCGCGCGTGCGCGAGACCGCGGAGCTGCTGCGCATCACCCACACGCTCGACCGCAAGCCGGCATCGCTCAGCGGCGGCGAGCAGCAGCGGCTCGCCATCGGGCGCGCCATCATCCGCCGCCCTCGGCTCTTCCTCTTCGACGAGCCGCTCACCAACCTCGATGCCAAGCTCCGCCACGACATGCGGGCCGAGTTCAAGCGGCTGCACCGCGAGCTCGGGACGACCACGATCTACGCGACGCCGGATCAGCTGGAGGCACTCAGCATCGGCGAGCGCATCGCCGTGATCCAGCACGGGCAGATCACCCAGGTCGATACCCCCGAACGGCTCTATGCCAAGCCCATCGACCGCCACGTCGCCTCGCTGATCGGCGACCCGCCCATCAACCTGGTGAAGGGCACGCTCAAGCATGGCGGAAATACGGGCCCGGCCATCGAGCTGCCCTTCATGGATCTGGACGGCGACCCGTGGCGCGATGGGCTGCAGGCGCTCGACCCGGGAACCGAGCTGCTGGTCGGCATCAGGCCCCACGACCTCTCGCTGGTAGACAGCGGGGGCGACGGCGTGGCGGCGACGATCGAGATCACCGAGCCGCAGGGCGACATCACAATACTCGACCTTTCGGCGGCCGGCGTACCGCTCCGCATGGTGGTGGCGGAAGCGACCGGCGCCCGCTATACAGCCGGCGACAGCGTGCAGATCGCGCTTGCCGGCGCCGATACACGACTTTTCCTGAGCGACTCCGGCACCATGGTGGCATAGGATGCGGCGCGCCCGCCGGAGCGGCCGGCCGACACGATCAACGGCAGGCATCGCCGCGCATCGCGAGTAGACCCAGTGAGGGAGACAAGCATGAGACTCATGACGAAGGGCAAGGCGGCACTGCTCGCCGGCGCGGTGGCGCTGGTCGGCTCTGCCATGTGGGGAGGTCCCGCAAAATCCGAGGAAATCGTCATCAACATGGCCGCGCCAGACTGGCCGCCGACCCGCATCATGCAGGACATGGCGAACGCCAGCTACAAGGCGCCGAGCGGCAACGAAGTGAAGCTCGTGATCGACTTCATTCCGTGGCCCGACTACTACACGCGGCTCGCAGCCTCGCTGACCTCGGGCGAGGAGAAGTACCAGATGGCCGTCAGCGACAGCCAGTGGCTGGGCGCCAACATCGAGGGCGGCTACTACATGAAGATCAACGACTTCATCGATGCCGACCCCGGTCTGCAGGCGGTGTTCGAGGATCTGCATCCCAACCTGGTCGCGTCCTATTCCACCTATCCGCATCGCACGGAGAACTATTACGGCTTCCCGCAGATGCCGGACGTGCTGGTGGTCTATTACCGTGAGGACCTGTTCTGCCACGAAGGCGAGATGGCCGCGTTCAAGGAGAAGTACGGTTACGACCTGCCGTGCTCGCCCGAGGCACAGAACGAAGTCCATTGGGGCCAGGTGGCCGACTTCGGCGAGTTCTTCCGCCGGGGTTCGGGTGACTCACTGGCCGGCGAGACCCTGAACGACGACTTCTACGGGATCGCCTACCAGGCCGGTAAGGGCTACGACTTCTCCAGCATGCAGATCAACGGCTTCATCTGGCAGTACGGCGGCAGCATCTGGGACGAGACCCAGGAGCCCGAGGGCCAGGCGCTTGGCGTCGTCAACTCCGACACCGCCGTCCAGGCGTTCGAGCACTATCTCTCGCTGACCGAGCACATGCCGCCGGTGGTCCAGACCGGCACCATGGACATCTTCAAGGTCGACGAGCTGTTCCGCGAGGGCAAGGTCGCCTGGATCATCCAGTGGATCGGCTTCGGCGAGTCGGCGATTTCGCCGGACACCTCGAAGGTCCATGACAAGGTCAACTTCGCCAAGATGCCGGGCCTGCTCGTGGGCGACGAGATCGTGCGCTGGTCCAACATCGGCGGGCAGCCTTTCGTGCTGACCACCTGGAACAGCGACACGGTGGTCCAGGAGTCGCTCGACTTCTGCAAGTGGTGGCTGTCCACTCCGGTCCAGCACGAGTTCGCCTCGCGCGGCGGCCAGAGCGGCCTGAAGAGCGTCTACACCACGCCCGAGTACATGGAGTACCGGCCGTGGAACCACGCCTTCGGCCCGAGCCTCGACTGGCAGAGGGACGTCTGGCACATCCCCGAGTTCTTCGAGCTGCTGGTGCAGCAGCAGGAGGAATTCGACAAGGCGATTACCGGCCAGATCTCCGCCAAGGAGGCCCTGGACAACATCGCGGTCTTCCAGGATGACCTCCTGCGCGAAGCAGGACGCATCGAGGACTAACGATCGAGGCGGTATCGGGGGCGGCGCCGCATCAGGGGCCGCCCCCCTTTCCTTCTCAGCGATTGCCCCAGACAAAGCCATTGACCGGCCCCTGAGTCATGGCCGCAGCCACCTATCACGCCGAGCACGACACGCTCATGGAGCGCTTCTTCGAGCGCAACCGCGGGCCGCTTCTGGTCTCGCCGGCGCTCGCCGTGCTCTTCATCATGAACATATTTCCGCTGCTCTGGTCGTTCGGCCTGAGCTTCTATCGCTATCGCGCGAACCGCATCAAAGAGCCCGAATTCGTTTGGTTTAAGAATTACGAGAAGATACTGACCGACCCGGTGGTCTGGGAGCGCTTCCAGACGACGGCCATCGTGGTCGCGGTGGACGTGCTGCTGCAGCTCGTGGTGGGCTTCCTGCTGGCGCTCCTCTTCGAGAAGACCTTCCCCGGCCGCCGCGTGCTCCTGATGCTGGTGCTGACACCGATGATGCTGAGCTTCGTCGCGGTCGGCGCGTTCTTTCGCTACTACTACGAGCCGACCTTCGGACTGCTGAGCCAGGCGATCAAGTCGATCACCGGCGAGCCCTTCATCCTGCTGGGCTCGGAGGTGGGCGCGCTCGCCGGCATCATCTTCGCCGACGTCTGGATGTGGTCGCCCTTCGTGATGCTGCTGGTGCTGGCGGGCCTCGTCAGCGTGCCGAAGCATCTCTACGAGGCCGCCGAGATCGACCGCGCCTCCTGGTGGCGGCGCTTTTGGACGATCACCTTCCCCTACATCCGGGGCCTGCTGCTGCTGGCGATCCTCTTCCGCACCATCGAGGCGTTCAAGCTCTTCGACATCGTGTTCCTGATCACCGAGGGCGGGCCGGGCACCTCGACCGAGACCATCGCGGTCTACGTCTATCGGGTGGCCTTCCAGTACTTCAAGACGAGCCAATCGGCGGCGCTCGGCTATATCCTGCTCTTCGTGGTCATCGTGCTGACCAACCTCTATCTCTTCTTCGTCAGACGACGGGACGTGGAGGATCAATAGGTCATGGCCCGTAGACGACGTGAAATAGGCAAGGCTGGCTGGCGCCGGTCCGCGGTCTCGGCGGTGATCAGCTTCATCTACTTCTTCCCGGTGCTGTGGATCATCCTGACCGCGTTCAAGAGCCACACGGACGCGCTCTCCACCCCGCCCAAGTTCATCTTCACGCCGACGCTGGAGAATTTTTCCAACGTCTTCTCCCGCGCCTACGAGCGCGGCGGCGCGGAGGTGGACACCGGCTTCGCTCTCTTCTTCTTCAACAGCGTCTTCATCGCGGGCGCCTCGGTCGCGGTCGCGCTGATCATCGGCACGGTCGCGGCCTACGGCTTCTCGCGCTGGCCGCTCAAGGGCAACGAGACCTACCTCTTCATCATCCTCACGACCCGGATGCTGCCGCCGATCGTCGTCATCATCCCGATCTTCATCATGTTCCGGGTGAGCGGGCTGTCGGGCAGCTACATCGGCATCATCCTGCTCTACGCCGCCTTCAACCTGCCCTTCACCATCTGGATGATGAAGAGCTTCTTCGACGAGATACCGCGCGAGGTGGAAGACGCGGCGCGCATGGACGGCAGCTCGGAGATGAAGATCTTCTTCCGAATATGCCTGCCACAGGTGAAGGCCGGCATCGCGGCGACCGCCGTCTTCGGCCTGATCCTGACCTGGAACGAGTTCCTCTTCGCCCTGCTGCTCACCGGGCGCGACACGCGAACGGTGCCTGTCGCCATGGCGCAGACCATCGGCGGCGATATCGGCGTGCGTTGGGGGCTGCTGGCGGCGATCGAGACGCTCTTCCTGATCCCTGTGGTGTTCGTGACCTTCCTGCTGCAGAACCAGCTGCTGCGCGGCGTCACCTTCGGCACGATCAGGCGGTAGCGGGCCCATGGCCGACATCGAGCTGCGCAACCTGAGCAAGCACTTCGGCACGCTCGCGGCGGTCGACGACATCGACCTCGACGTGGAAGCCGGCGAGGTTGTGTGCCTGCTCGGCCCCTCCGGCTGCGGCAAGACCACGACGCTCCGCATGATCGCGGGCCTCGAGGACACGACGGCGGGCGACATCTTCATCGCCGGCACGAGGGTGAACGACCTCGCGCCCCGCGAGCGAGACATCGCCATGGTGTTCCAGTTCTACGCCCTCTACCCCAGCCTTACGGTGGCGGAGAACCTGGCCTTCCCTCTCCACGCCGAGAAGATCACCACGGAGGAAATCGACCGTCGGGTGCGCGAGATCGCGGCCCTTCTGGACCTCTCCCATGCGCTGAACCGCGTCCCCGGCCGGCTTGCGGAGGGCGAGAAGCAGCGCGTCGCGGTGGGGCGCGCCGTCATCCGCGACCCGCAGTGCTTCCTTTTCGATGAGCCCCTGAGCCGCCTCGACATCGCCGTGCGCCAGGAGATGCGCGGGCAGATCAAGCAGCTCCTCAACGGCCTGCACAAGGCGACGGTGATCGTGACCCACGACCAGATCGAGGCGCTCACCATCGCCGACCAGATCGCGGTCATGCGCGACGGCATCATCGAGCAGGTGGCCAGTCCTCACGACATCTTCGCCAAGCCCGCCAACGTCTTCGTCGCGGGCTTCATCGGCACGCCGCAGATGAACCTGGTGGAGGCCAACGTCATCGACGCGGACGAGGATACGGCGACCGTGAACACTCTGGGGCAGGAGGTGGTCCTGCCCTTGCACGCAGAGGTCTCCCTGCAGGGCACCGTCGCACGGCGCAACGCCCCGCTCACCGTGGGCGTGCGCCCGCGCGGACTCGCGCCTGCATCCGAGGCGGGCCCCACCACGATCTCCGGCCAGATCGACCTGATCGAGCCGATGGGGGCCGAGACCCTGATCCATCTCCGCATCGGGGAGAAAGACCTGCGCGTCGTGACCAGCCGGGGACACCCGGCCGCGATCGGCGAGACCATGCACGTGGCGCCGACGCCGGGGCAGGTCCATATGTTCGACCACGACGGCATGAGGATCGCGTCATGACCGACGCGCAGGTGGAGCCCCGGGAAGCGCCGGCGGAGGAGAAGCCGGCACCGCGCAACATGTCCCGCCGCACGGCGCGCCTGATCGTGATTGCGATCATCGGGCTCTGCCTGCTGGCCATCGTCTTCATCTTCCAGCCTGTGTACCAGCCGCTCTATACGGCTGGCTGCATCATGGTGGTGGCCGGCGGGCTGCTCTTCAATCTCGTGCCCTTCGCCAACACCCAGAACCCGGTGCGCCGCGTGTTGCGGGTTACTGCCATCGTCGGCGCCATCCTGCTCGTCGCCGTGCTGGTCGCCATCGGCTTTGTCGAAATCCTGCTCTAGCACCGACAGGCGAGAGCGGCGTGTGATGACGAGAGACGACTACGTGGACCTGGTGGAGCGGCGCTAATTCGGCAACGTCGTTCAGGCCGACATCCCGGCGGTGGTCGCCTGCTTCACGGACGATGCGTCGGTCACGATCTATCACGGCGATGCTGCGCCGCGCCTCTTCAAGGCACAGCCGGGTGCCGGCGAGACGCCGCTGCCGCGCTTCTTCGAGCATCTGCTGGCGAACTACGAGCCCGGATTCACCGAGTTCGTCCACTACGTGGATGTGCCCAACGAGCGCTGCGCCGCGATGTTTCTCGTGACGCTGACGCCGAAGCCCGACTCGGCCTACCGCGACGCCGGCGTGCAGCGCCTTCGCAACTGCAACTTCTTCCGCTGCCGGGACGGTCTCATCCACGAGATGACCATCTACTACAGCAATCCCGGTGCCGCAGGCGGCGCGGACGCCCACGGCTCCCGCCCCACCGGATTCCCGCAGGCCTGACGGTACTCTTTCATTTCCCTCAACGGCGGGCGCTCGCTCCGCTCGCTTGCCTACGCGCCTTTCGGCGCGGCGCGCAGTCGCGCACTCCGGGCCTACGGCCCGACTTCCTTACAGGCTACACCTCGCGTGAGCGCGCGTGTCTCGCGGACTCTCGCCTGTCCCCACTTATCCCGGCGAATCCCGCATTAAATTTTTTGTCTCGTCCCACGTCGCGTTCCGTCGCCGGGTGCTCGTTGCGCGCCTTCCTGCCCGGCGCTACAGTCCGTCCGGTCGACGCGGCCCTCCGGGTCGAGCGACCGCCCGAACGACGGAACGGACGGTCCTTGTCGGCGACGGTCGAGGCGCCGTGGAGGTGCGGGAGCGCTCGCTCCAGTCGGAACCAGCCTCACACACCGCAGGTTGAGGAGGAGGCGCGAGCCCCGCGGGGTCCGCGACGCGCGACGTGTGGCATGGAAGTGGCGACCGGCGGCCGAGCCGGTCGGCGGTACTCCGAGCACTTGGACTGGTGTTCGCCAGTCTGCTCGCCTCCTGCTGGGCGGGGCCGGCTGCAGCCGAGCGGGTGATCGTGCTCGCGGCCGCGAGCACCGCACACGTGATCGACGAGCTGATCGGGCAGTTCGAGGCGGGGCCTGACGACAGTGTCGTGGCCTCCTACGCCGGAACCTCGGCACTCGCGCGCCAGATCGAGAGCGGCGCCCCGGCCGATATCTTCCTCGCGGCCAATGCGGCGTGGATGGACCACGTGGAGGCACAAGGCCTGATCGAGCCCGGCAGCCGGCAGGTGCTCGCCGGCAATCGCCTGGTGTTCGTCACTGGGGAGAGCGGCATGGCGCCCTTCGAGCCCTCGGCGGCGCTCGATCTTTCTGCGCTGCTGAAGGGCGGGCGGTTGGCCATCGGCAACCCCGACCATGTGCCGGCCGGCATCTACGCGCGCCAGGCGCTGGAAGCGCTGGGCCTCTGGCCCGACGTGCGGAGCCAGCTTGCGCCGGCGGCTGATGTGCGAGCGGCGCTCGCGCTGGTGGCCAGGGGAGAGGCGCCGCTCGGCATCGTCTACGCCACCGATGCCGCCCGCGTCGAAGGCGTGCATGTGGTGGGAACGATCCCGGCGTCGCTGCATGAGCCCGTCGTCTATCCGGTGGCCCTCATCGCGGGCCGCGTCTCGCCGCTGGCGACGCGCTTCTTCGAATTCCTCGCGGGGCCGGAGGGCCGGGCGGTCTTCGCCCGCGCCGGCTTCATCGTCGACTGAAAGAGCGGGTGGATGGCGCTGACTCCGCTGGAGGTCGAGGCGATCAGGCTCAGCCTGCGGGTGGCGGGCTGGGCAGTTCTGATCAGCCTGCCGCTCGGCATCGCCGTCGCCTGGCTGCTGGCGCGCTATCGCTTCCCCGGCCGAGAGATCATCAACGGCGTGGTCCACCTGCCGCTGGTGCTGCCGCCGGTGGTGGTGGGCTTCGTGCTGCTGCTGCTGCTCGGCAAGCGCGGGCCGCTCGGCGCCTGGCTCGACGACTGGTTCGGCATCACCCTCGCCTTCACCTGGCAGGGCGCGGCGGTGGCCTCGGCCGTGGTCTCCTTTCCGCTCATGGTCCGCGCGATCCGGCTCTCGATCGAGTCCATGGACCGGCGGCTGGAGACCGCGGCGCGAACGCTTGGCGCCCCGCCGGTCTGGGTGTTCGCGACCATCAGCCTGCCGCTCATCGCGCCCGGCATCCTGACCGGCGTCATCCTCGCCTTCGCCCGCTGCCTCGGCGAGTTCGGCGCGACCATCACCTTCGTCTCCAACATCCCCGGAGAGACACGGACCCTGCCGCTCGCGCTCTACACCTACACCCAGGTGCCGGGCGGCCTGGACGGCGCCTTCCGCCTGATGGTGATCGCCATCGTCATCGCCTTCGCCGCGTTGATCGGCTCCGAATTTCTCGCGCGCATCGTCAAGCGCCGGCTGGAGGGATGATGCTGGCAGTGCAGGCGCGGCTCACCCGGGGCGAGTTCACGCTGGATGCGTCCTTCGACGCCGAGGCCGACGGCGTCGTCGCGCTCTTCGGCGCCTCGGGCGCCGGCAAGACCACGCTGGCCGATGCCATCGCAGGCCTGGTGAGGCCGGAAGCGGGGCGGATCGCGCTCGAAGACCGCGTGCTCTTCGATGCGGAGGCCGGGATCGACCTCAAGCCCGAACGCCGCCGCATCGGCTACGTGTTTCAGGACGGCCGCCTCTTCCCCCACCTCAGCGTGCGCCGCAACCTGCTCTACGGGCACCGCTTCGCGCCGCGCGACGGGCGTTATGCGACGCTGGAGAGGATCGTGACGCTGCTCGGCCTGGAGACGCTGCTGCAGCGCCGGCCGGGCACCCTTTCGGGCGGCGAGCGCCAGCGCGTGGCGCTCGGCCGGGCTCTCATGGCCCAGCCGGAGCTCCTGCTCATGGATGAGCCGCTGGCCGCGCTCGACGTGCCCCGCAAGGCGCAGGTCATCGACTATATCGAGCGGCTGCGCGACGAGATCGGTGTGCCCATCGTCTTCGTCAGCCACGCCGTGGACGAGGTGGCGCGGCTCGCGGGCACGATCGTGGTCATGGCCGGCGGCAGGGTCGCGGCGGCGGGCCCTGCAGCGGACGTGATGGCCAGGCTCGATATCGATCCGCTGGCCGGGATCGAGGCGGCCGGCGCGGTGCTGGACGCCACCGTGCAGAGCCACGACGCGGCCTATGGGCTCACCGAACTCGCGGTGGCGGGCGGCACCCTGCGCGTGCCGCGCCTCGGGCTTGCGCCGGGACGCCGGCTCAGGGTGCGCGTGCGGGCGCGCGACGTGTCGCTCGCGATTGCCGAGCCGCGCGAGACCAGCGTCCTCAACGTCTTCCGCGGCCGGGTCGTCGAAATCGGACCGCGCCGAGGCGCCTCAGTCGACGTGGCGGTCGACATCGGCGCCCGGCTGACGGCGCGCATCACGGCTCGCTCCGCCGATACACTCGGCCTTGCACCGGGCAGCCAAGTCTACGCGCTGGTCAAGAGCGTCGCGGTCGATCCGGCATCGCTGGTGCAGGCCGAGCAGGACGGCTCCTGACCCGCGGGCGCCGGGGACTCGGAACCGTCAGCCCCAGGCCTCGCCCACAGCGGGCTCGCGCACCTGGCGCCGGGGCGCGCCGCCGAGCCCGACGACATGGGGGACGGCGATCGTTGCGTTGTCCGGCAGCGGCCCCTTCCCCGTCGCCTTCGCGTGCTGGGCGACACTGGCGACGCCCTTCAGCGTCTCGCTCCCCGCGAGCGCGGTCAGGTCGCTGCCATAGTAGTCGAACCAGGGAAGGCCGTGCGCCGTGTACGCTGCGGCGGTCGGTGGCTCGGTCGGCGGGCGCTCGCCGGTGATGGCCGCCCATTGGGCCGTGTTGACGATGGAGACAAAGCACCGGCTGCCGTGCCTCTGATCCCAGGCTTTGAGCCCGTGCTCGTCCCTCTCGATGTACTGGCGCATCCTTCCCCCGGGCGCGAGCCCCATGCCGGGACTTTCGCTGTAAAGGACCTCGCCGAATGCCGCCGAGTCCTCCAAACCTCTGAAGAGCGCTTCGTAGCGCTCCGCCTTCATGGGATAGGCAACGATCTGCACGCCGCCATGCTGCGCCGCGCCGGTCAGCTGCTCCTCGACCGTGTGGCCCTCGCCCAGGGGCATGGCGACGAACTGGCGGATGATCCCCTTCTCCACGCAGTAGCCATCCAGCCAGGGCTGGTCCGGCAGCACCACATAGTCCTGCGGATCGTTGTTCAGATGGTCGACCCACGAGTCGCCCGTGATCGCGCAGACCTTGCCGGTCGCCACCTTCACGGCGAAGGGGTAGCGCGAATGAAAGCTGATCCAGAGCGCCTCAGCCTGGTGCATCGGCGTCATCACGCCGCCGCGCCGGCGCCACGCCTCCGGCAGCCGCGCGGCATAGTCGTCCACGTGCCGCAACGGAAACGAGCCGAGACTCGGGGGCAGCGGATAGTCCTTGCCGTCGTCCGGAATTCGCAGGGTGCGCTGGAATTCGATCGAGCAGCGCGCTGCCTCGTGAACGTCCGGGAACCGGAACTCCAGACGATCGTTTTCAAGAATGATCATGTACTCTTCTCCTCACCAGTCTCCGTCCCTCACCTCGCGCACCACGCGGAGCACGGCGTCGTCGGGCGCTTCCTTCAGTTGCCGGATCAGGTCCGCGAACAGCCTGGGCCGCTTGCGGATGATCTCCTGCAGGTCGCCGGACACCTTGCCGGCCAAGGCCAGCAGCACATCCGGGTCCTGACCCAGCTCCGCCGCCAGACGAACCGTCGTCGCCTCGGACGGCGGCGCCACCTCGCTCCGCTCGATCTTGCTCAGATAGGCCGGCTCGATGCCGACCCGCTGGGCAACCTGGCGCACCGAGTAGCGCCGGTCGTCGCGACGCAGGCGCTCACGAATGTCGCGAACCGTGGGACCGAATTGCGTCATGTGTCGTATATAGTACACATTCTGAGAGTGGTCAAGCCCGAAAGCGGAGCGGCGATCGCAAATGTGCCTGCCGCTCGCGGAGCAGGAGGCCATTCAGGCTGGATTCGCGCCCGTCGTCCGCTCGGGCTTCCAATGAAGGCCGTGATCACCGCTTGTCGGGACTGTTTTGTCACCCTTACCATCCCGCAACGAGGCAATTGCCAGTCAGGGAGAGCGACATGAAAGCCAGCAGAACCATCGCTATGGTGCTGGCGGCCGCGATTGGAATCCTATGCGCGGCCACGAGCGCGCTCGGGCAGGAAAGCGGCACCTTCAGCGCGATCGCAAGCTACGTTCGCGACTTCACCACGATGGAGTTCGCCGGCGGGACATATTTCGCCGGCAACCTCGAGGGCAGCGTTACCATCCTCGCGAGCAGCGGCGATCCATTCGTCGAGGGCAGGCATAGTCTGTCCACCTGCCTGGTCCTGGCGAAGCGATCGGCCGCCGGCGTCGACCTCGAGTCACCCTGCACAATAGTCAACCCATCGGGCGACACGCTCTATCTCATAGCGAAGAGAAGCGCGGGCGATGTGGAGGCGGGCGGCGGCGGGCCGGGCCTGCTGGAGCTCGCCGGCAGCACTGGCGTCTACGCAGGGCTGAAAGGAAGCTGTGCCTACGAGACCAGCTATCTGGCGAACAATCAGGTCGTCACGACCACGGACTGCACCTGGCACAGGGAGTGATTGCCGCGGGACCACGAATTCAGGACGCGGCGACGAGGGCACCTGCGCGCGGGCTTGCCTAGGGTGCGCCAACCTGCAACGCTTCGGCGCGGATAGTCCTTGCAGTGGAGGTGGCTATGGGCGCGGCAACGCCAACGGTGCTGATCGACAACGACCGCGTGCGCGTCACCGAGTGGCGCTTCAAGCCCGGCGAGGCGACGGGTTGGCACCGGCACGAATACGACTACGTGGTGGTGCCGGTGACGACAGGACACCTCCACCTCGTGGAGCCCGATGGCGAGCGCACGGTCCAGATCGTCCACGGCTCGCCCTATTACCGGGATGAAGGGGTCGAGCACGACGTCATCAACCCGAGCGACACCGACGACGTGGTCTTTGTCGAAGTCGAGGTGAAGTAGGGCGTCTCGGTCTAAACGCGCACATATAGCGGTCTGCCAGAGTCAACGAACCGTCACAATTCCGTACTATTTCCATCTTGGCCCGGCGTTAGCGTTCGCCTGCCATCCCGGGCCCCCGCGCGTGTGCGTGGCTCTCGCCACCGGGATGCAAGCGAACCCGGAGGAATAGCCGTGACCAAGACACCCCTTGCCATCGCCGCGGCGGCAGCTCTCGCGCTGACCGCGTCCGTTGCGCTCACCAACGCCGCGGAGGCCCGCGATCAGATCAGGATCGTGGGGTCTTCGACCGTTTTCCCCTTCGCCACCGCCGTTGCCGAAGAGTTCGGCAAGACCACGGGGCACAAGACACCGGTGGTCGAGAGCACGGGCTCGGGCGGCGGGCTCAAGCTCTTCTGCGCCGGCGTCGGCGTCGACCATCCAGACGTCACCAACGCCTCGCGCCGGATCAAGACCTCGGAGGTCGAACGCTGCGCCGAGAACGGTGTGACCGACATCACTGAGGTCAAGATCGGCTATGACGGCATCGTGCTCGCCAACTCCACGGCGACCGAGGCCTTCTCGATCACCCTGCAGCAGCTCTACCTCGCGCTGGCGAAGGACGTGCCCTCGGACGGCGGCATGGTGCCCAATCCCAACGTGACCTGGAGCGACATCGACGCCTCCCTGCCGGCCGCGAAGATCGAAGTGCTCGGCCCGCCGCCGACCTCCGGCACGCGGGACGCCTTCGTCGAGCTCGCGATGGAGGGCGGCTGCAAGACCTTCCCCGACATCAAGGCGCTCAAGAAGGAGGACAAGCAGGCCTACAAGTCCATCTGCCACGCAATCCGCGAGGACGGCGCCTTCGTCGAGGCGGGTGAGAACGACAATCTCATCGTCCAGAAGCTTGACGCCAATCCCAGCGCTTTCGGGATCTTCGGCTACAGCTTCCTCGAGCAGAACCGCGACAAGGTCCAGGGCAGCAGCATCAATGGCGTCGAGCCGGACTTCGACACCATCGCCGACGGCAGCTATCCGGTCTCCCGCTCCATGTACTTCTACGTGAAGAAGGCGCATGTGGGCGTGATCCCCGGCATCGACGAGTTTGTCGCGACCTTCACCGACGAAGACGCCTGGGGACCCTACGGCTATCTGGCGGACAAGGGGCTTATTCCGCTCCCCGATGCGGATCGTGAGGCGATGCGCAACCAAGCCACCAGCATGGCTCAGCTCTCCATGTAACCGGGCCCGCCACAAGACCCTGAATATATGTGTTACAGCGGCGCCCGTTCCTCACCGGGAGCGGGCGCCGTTCTCAACCAGTGCCGCAAGACAATAGCCAACCGCAGGGAGAGCGACAGGAGCATGCGCGATGACGGATAGCCCGCTCATCCTCGTGATCGAAGACGAACCCTCGCTGACGACCCTGCTCCGTTACAATCTCGAGAGTCACCGGTTCCGCGTTGCCTCGATTGAGAACGGCGGCGACGCGATGAGCACGATCGCTTCGACCAAGCCCGATCTGGTGCTGCTCGACTGGATGCTGCCCGGAGTCTCCGGGATCGAGATTTGCCGCAAGATCCGGCGCGACCCCGAGACCCACAACCTGCCGGTCATCCTGCTCACCGCACGCGGTGAGGAAAGCGACCGCGTCCGCGGCCTCGACTGTGGCGCCGACGATTATGTGGTCAAGCCCTTCGTGATTTCCGAACTCATCGCTCGCATTGGCGCGGTGCTGCGCCGGGCTGCGCCGACGAGCGCGGCCGAATCGCTCGCCAGCGGCGACATCACAATGGACCTCGCCAGCTATCGCGTCAGCCGCAGCGGGCGCTCGATCCACTTGGGGCCGACCGAGTACCGCCTGCTGCGCCATTTCATGGAGCATCCCGGCCGGGTGCTCTCTCGTGACCACCTGCTTGAGGCGGTGTGGGGGCGCGCGGTGCATATCGAGCAACGCACCGTGGACGTCCACATTCGCCGTCTGCGCCAGGCGCTTAACGGCGACGGCGAGGTCGACGTGATCCGGACCGTGCGCTCGGCGGGCTACGCCTTCTCCGCCTAACGCCGCCCCCCTCAGCCGAACTCTGGCACCGTCGCGACCGCGCTCTCGCGCTCGTCGATGACAGCCTGCCAGCGGGCGATGTTGGTCCTCGGGGCCAGCAGCGTCTCGCCCTCCGGCGTCATCTTCAGATAGTGCAGGACGGGCAGCACCATGTAGTCCACAAGCGATGCCTCGTCACCGGCGAAGCAAGCCTGGCCCTCCAGCGCTCCGTCGAGCGCGACAAGCGCCTTGTCGGTCTTGGGCACGCTGCTCTCGACCAGCGCCTCGTCGGGATCGCCACCCTGTGCGGGCACGACCAGGCGCTGCAACACGATGTCGATTGCCGGCCGGTAGAGATACTGGATGAAGACCGACGTCCACTGCCAGCAGCGGGCGTTGGCGAGCGGGTCGACCGGCTGCAGGGGCGGCCCGTCGAACGCGTTGTCGATGTAGTTGCAGATCGCCAGCGACTCGTACATGCGCACATCGCCATGGGTCATGGCCGGCACTGAGCCCCAGGGCTGCATCGCCACCTGCTCCGGCGACTGAGGTGCGAGCGGATCGAGCTCGTAAGGGACCCCCTTCTCCAAACACGCCATGCGGCAGGTGCGGACATAGGTACTCAGCGGTGTGCCATGGATAATCAGTGTCGCCATCGTTCGCTCTCCCACTCTGATCGGGGCGGCAGGACCCTCCCCCGGCCGCGCGCGCCTATCTTGCATATCCCGTTCAAGCTTGCACCGGGACCGCACCGTGAACGGGTCGGGTCGAGTTGTTCACGCGCAGGCCTCTGACTATGCTCGCGGCAGCAGGATGGCCCAGCGCGGAGACGCGGCATGCTGACGATAACCGGCTATCCCGACCGGATCAGCGTCCGGCCGGGAGAGACCATCAAGTTCATGGTCAACTGCGAGCATCCGACCTATCAGGCGGACATCGTGCGCCTGATCTGCGCGGACGATACGCCCGCCGGACCCGGCTTCAAGGAACGACCGGTCCGCACGCCGGTGAGCAAGCGCCACAAGGGGCGCCGGCAGGTCATTCACGCAGGCTCCTATGCGCTGGTGGAAAGCCGGCCGCTGCTGGAGACGCTCGGCAGCTTTACCGTTCAGGCCATGATCTGGCCGACCACGCCCGGCAAGGGCGAGCAGGGCATCGTCAGCAAGTGGGATTCGCGCGGGAAGACCGGCTTCGCGCTCGTTGTCGACAAGGCGGGCTCGGTCGCGCTCCGGCTCGGCATGGCGGACGGCACAGTGGAGACGGTCTCGGTCGGCAGGCCGCTGCTCGAGCGCCACTGGTACCTCGCCGCGGCGAGCTACGATGCCGAGTCCGGCCAGGTCACCGTCTATCAGGAGCCGCTCCTGCCCTACGCGCGGGCCAACGACGGCGGCACCAGGAGACGCAAGCTCGGGCCTGCGGCGGCGGGGAACGGCGCGCCGATCGTCATGGCGGGAGTTTTCAAGCGGCGCCAGAAGGGCCGCACGCTGGTGGACTCTCTCTACAACGGCAAGATCGATTCGCCACGTCTGGTCGCCCGCGCACTGGATCGTCTGGAGATCGAGCGCATGCGGAACGAGGCGGTCCCCGCCGGGCTCGCGCCCGACATCCTCTGCGCCTGGGATTTCTCGCGCGACATCACGTCGATCAGGATTTCCGACCAATCTTCCAATCATTGCCACGGCGAGATCGTCAACCTGCCCGCGCGCGGCATGACCGGCTGGAACTTCTCGGGTGAGGAGATGTGCTGGCGCCACGCGCGGCACGAGTACGGCGCCATCCATTTCCACGACGACGATCTCTACGACGCGAATTGGGAGGTGGACTTCGAATGGACCCTGCCTGCGCGCATGGCGAGCGGGGTATACGCCGCGCGGCTCAGGGCCAAGGGGGCCGAGGAGTACGTACCCTTCGTGGTGCTGCCGGCGCCGGGGCGGGCTGCGCGCATCGCCTTCCTGCTGCCGACGGTCGAGTACATGGCCTATGCCAACGAGCATCTGGCTTTCGACGGCACGCTCGGCGAGCTGCTCACCGGCCAGCTGCCCACGCTCAACGCGCAGCAGCTCTTCCTCAACGAGCATCGCGAATACGGCGCGTCGCTCTACGACACCCATTCGGACGGCAGCGGAGTCTGCTATTCGTCGCGGCTCCGCCCCATCCTCAACATGCGGCCCAAGGCGGAGACGCCGTGGGCCTGCGCCGGTGAGGACTCGACCAACGCGCGCGAATTCATCCTCGACATGTACGTGGAGGACTGGCTCACGCACTTCGGCTTCGAGCACGACGTCATCACCGACGAGGACGTCCACCGCGAGGGCATCGACCTGCTCAAGCCCTACAACGTGCTGATCACCGGCGGGCACCCGGAGTACTACTCCAAGGCCATGCGGGACGTCGTCCACGGCTTCACCCAGCAGGGCGGCCGGCTGATGTATCTCGGCGGCAACGGCTTCTACTGGCGCGTCGCCATGCACGAGGAGCTGCCGGGCGTGATCGAGGTGCGCCGCTGCGAGGCCGCGATCCGCACCTGGGAGGGCGACCCCGGCGAGTACTATCACAGCTTCACGGGCGAATACGGCGGGATCTGGCGCCATCAGGGGGACTTCGCACCGCAGCGGCTGGCCGGTGTCGGCTTTGTGGCCGAGGGCTTCGACAAGTCTTCCTACTACCGACGCATGCCGGGGAGCTTCGACCCCCGCGCGCGATTCATCTTCGAGGGGATCGGCGAGGAGGAGCTACTGGGCGATTTCGGCTATCACGGCGAGGGCGCGGCCGGCAACGAGCTCGATGCCACCGACCCCCGCCTCGGCACGCCCCCGCACGCGCTCGTCCTCGCGCGCTCGGAGGACCACACCGACCTCTACATGGTGGTGAACGAGGAGGTGCTGGTGAACCACTCCGGCCTTGGCGGCACCGAGCACGAGAAGGTCAAGGCCGACATGGTCTTCTACGAGACGCCGAACGGCGGTGCGGTGTTCTCGGTCGGCTCGATCTGCTATCCCGCGAGCCTGCCGTGGAACGGCTACGACAACAACATCGCGAAGCTCACGACCAACGTGCTCCGCCGCTTCGCCGACCCCGAACCCTTCTGAGGACGCGTATCATGCCGGGCTATGTAATCGCCGATGTGACGGTGACCGATCCGGAGACCTATGCGGACTACCGGGCGCTGACTCCGGGCTCGATCGCGGCCTTTGACGGGCGCTTCCTCGTGCGCGGCGGCGATCACGAGGTCATCGCCGGTGGCTGGCAGCCCGGTCGGCTGGTGCTGCTGCAGTTCGAGAGCCCCGCGCGTGCCGCTGCCTGGTACGATTCGCCTGCCTACGTGGAAGCACGCGCGATCCGTCAGCGCGCATCGACTGGCCACTTGGTCCATCTCGATGGCGATGGCGCTGCACAGGGTGGCGGCCATTACGTGATCCTGCGCGGAGCGACCGAAGCATCCGACATCGATCCTGCAAGCGTCGCGGCTTGCGGCGGGCGGGTGCTGTCGAGCGGCCATGCCCCTGCGGTCAAGGAAGGTTCCTGGCCCGACGGCCGCATGACTGTCCTCGAATTCGACGACCGCGCTGCGGCGGAGTCCTGGCGCGGGTCAGCAGACGCCCGGCAGCTTGGGGGCGAGGGGGTTCTGGTCGAAGGCGCCTGAGCCTTGCGTCAGGCAGGCGCGCCGACGATGCCGCGATCGTGCAGTGCGCCGATGGCGCCGTCGCCGAGCCCCAGCACCTCCGCCAAGATCTCGTCCGTGTGCTGGCCGAGCCGGGGTCCCGGCTTGACCGCACCGCGCGGGGCGGCAGCAAAGTCCAGCGGCGAGCCCGGCGTCAGCACAGGACCGATCCCTGGCTGATCGATTTGCTGAAAGAGCGGATTTGCCGTCGAGCAGAAGGGGTCTTCCGCCACCATCTGGGTATGGGTGCGGAAGGGACCCCAAAGCACGCCGGCCTCGGTGAGCCGGGCGCCGACGTCCTCCAGGCTCAGTGATGCGAACCAGGGCTTGAGCGCGGCGCGAAGCTGCTCCCGCACCGTCCAGCGGTCGGCCTCGTCGGCGAGATTGACGCCGTGCTCCGCCTCGATCCGGGCGAATGTCTCCGTGAGTGCGGCCGCCTGGCCCAGCGCCTTGACGTGGCGGGGCGTCACCACCACCAGCATGACCCGGCGGCCGTCCCGAGTGGCAAAGTCGCCGCCGAATGTGCCGTACATGTCGTTACCGATGCGCGGCCGCTCGGCACCGTTGATTTCGACATCGCCGATGTACCCGAGCGAGCCGGTGATGTGATAGGCGACATCGGCGAGGCCGAGGCGCACCTCCTGCCCTTCGCCGGTGCGGCTGCGGTGGCGCTCGGCGGCGAGCAGGCCGATGGCGGCGGTAAGCCCGCAGGTCAGGTCCCAGCCCGGCAGCACGTTGTTGACCGGCTCGTCCAGGTCCGCCGGCCCGGTCACATAGGGCCAGCCCATGCGCGCGTTCACGGTGTAGTCGACCGCGACCGTGCCGTCCGGGTTGCCGACGATGCGGAGCATGACGAGGTCCGCGCGCCTGGCGCTCAGCGTCTCGTAAGAGAGCCAGTCCCCCACCTGCAGATTGGTGAGGAAGATGCCGGCCTCGGGCCCCGGCGCCGTAACCAGTGCAGCCACCAGCTCCCGCCCCTCCGCCTCGCGCAGATTGACCGCGAAGGAGCGCTTGCCCTTGTTCATGCCGGCCCAGTAGATGCTCTCGTTCTCCGGCGTGACCGGCCAGCGCCGATAGTCGAGGCCGCCGTTGAGCGGATCGAAGCGGATCACGTCCGCCCCCATCTGGGCGAGCGTCATGCCGCCGAGCGGGGCCGCGACAAATGCCGAGCCCTCGACCACGCGCAGCCCCTTGAGAATACCGTTCACGCCCACTCCCCCCATGCGCTCTCCGCCTCGCCGGGCCTGAAAGCCGGGCTGCAGCTACGGCGCTGTGTAGTGGTCGCGCTGGTTGCGATCAACCGTCGCTTTCGCGAAGCCTGAGGCTCGGCGACGGATCGTCCTCGACGGCGCTCTCGCCTCCACCCGGCGTTCGGCCGAAGACGGCGGCAATGTCACCCTGAATCGCGAGCAGGCACGGCACCAGGATCAGCACGATCATTGTTACGCCGAGCAGTCCGAAGACGATGGTGACCGCCATGGGCTTCAGGAACTGCGCCTGGAGACTGGTCTCGAAGAGCAAGGGCGTGAGGCCGAAGATCGTCGTCACCGAGGTCAGGATGACGGCACGCAGGCGATCCCGCGCGCCGCCGACCAGGGCCTCCGACAGTGATTCGCCGGCGTCAAGCCGGTCCTGAATTGCGCGCACGAGAATGATCGAATCGTTGACCACGATGCCGCTGAGCCCGAGCAGCGCCATCATGCTCAGCACGGTGAGGTCGTAGCCCAGGACGAAGTGACCGAAGACGGCGCCGACCGCGCCGAAAGGAATCACGGCCATGACGAAGATCGGCCGGCTGTAGCTGGAGAACACCCAGGCCAGGATGAGATAGATTGCTACCAGGGCGACCAGGGCGCCGGTCATCATGTCGCCCATGGTCGTCGCCTGCTCCTCGGCCTTGCCGCGCAACAGGACGCCGACACCGTACCTCTGCGCAACCTCCGACAGCCCCTCGGCCTGGAGCGCGTCCAGGACCTCGTCGGTGTTGGTGATCGATTCGTCGATTTCCGCGGTGACGGCGACCGTGCGCTGGCCGTCCTCGCGGCGGATGCTCGCGAATCCAGTCGACTCGTCGAAGTCGACGACCTCGGCGAGCGGCACTTCGACGCCCCCGGGACTACGCAAATAGAAGCGTCGCAGATCGCCCTCGGTGAGCGCGTCGTGCGGCAAGCGGACACGGATCGCGACCTCCTCGTCACCCCGCGCGAAGCGTCTCGCGATCACGCCCTCGAAGGCGGCGCGCACCTGGCTCGCGGCGCTCTGCGTGGTGAAGCCGAGCGCGCGGCCGCGTGCATTGACCGTGAGGATCGCCTCCTGCTTGCCGTAGGGAGTGTTGTCCTCGATGTCGCTCACGCCGGGGAAACGGCCGAGCAACTCGCGCACCTCGCCTGCCGCCGCCTTGAGCGTCTGTACATCGTCGCCCGCGATCCGAATGTCGATCTCGCGACCGGGTGGCCCGGCCGCGCGTTCGAGGATCGTCACGGTCTCCAGCCCCGGCATGGGGCGCACACGCTTCCGCCATTCCTCGATCAGCGTCTGCGTGCGTATGGTGCGCTGATCGGAGGGCTGCAGCTCGACCCGCATGGCACCCACGTGGTCGCCGGTACCGAGGAAGAAATTGTTGGCACGGGCTGCCGGCTTGCCGACCTGGCCGAGGCTCATGACCACGAGGCCACCGGCGCCGCCTGTCAGCGCGAGCTCGGCCTCGTCCAGCGCCCGCCCGAGCTCGTCCACCATGGCGGTTGTCGTCTCCCGCTTGGTGCCCTCGACAAAGGTGACGTTGGCGAGCACGGAATCTGCTTCCGGCGAAGGGAAGAAGATGAAGGAGATGCGTCCGCCCGCGATCAGCCCTACGAAGAGCAGCAGGAGGCCGATCGCGACGGCAACGGTCAGGTATCGCCAGGCGACGCAGCCCCGCACGATGCGGGCGAAGAGCCCGTCGCGGAAAGCCTCGAAGCGCGGGTTGAACCATCGCGCGAATCTGTTTTCCTTGCGCGGATCGGCCCTCAAACCGATGCGCAGATGGCCGGGCAACACCACGAAGCACTCGATCACGCTCGCGACGAGCACGGCCACGATCACCAGGGGAATGGCCCCGATGATCTCTCCGATCTGGCCCGACACCATGAAGAGCGGCAGGAAGGCGGCGACGGAGGTGAGAGTCGCCGCCATCACCGGCGCAAACATTTTTCGCGCGCCGAGTTCCGCCGCGTCGGCCGGGCCAGCACCCGCGGCGCGCTGGGTCACGGCATGCTCGCCGACCACGATGGCGTCGTCCACGATGATGCCGATCGCCATGATGAGCGCGAACAGGCTCACCATGTTGATCGTCTGACCGGTCAGCATCATCACGCCGAGGGTAGCGAGCAGCGAGACGGGAATACCGACCGTGACCCAGAAAGCGACCCGCGTGCTCAGGAAGATGAACAGCACGAGCACCACCAGAGCCAGCCCGCTCGCGCCGTTGCGGAGCAGCATGTTGATGCGGTCGTCAATCAACTGCGACGCATCGTCGTAGTGCTCGACGACCAGAGTCGGCGGCAGCGTCGGCCGCAACTCCTCGAGAAAGGCATCGAGTATGCCCGCCTGCTCCAGCGCATCGGAGCTGCTGGCTCGGCGCACCTGCATCTCGATGGCGGGGTAGCCGGCCCTGAACGCGACCGTATCCCGCTCGTTGAAGCGTTCGCTGATGGTCGCGATATCGCGGAGGTGGACCTTGGCCCCGTCCTCGCGCGCGATAATCTCGACCTGGCCGATCTCATCGGCCGATCTGGCAAGGCCCAGGCTTCGGATCTGCTTGTTGGTGCCGCCAGGGACGATGCCGGAGGGCAGGTCGGTCGAGCTCGTGCTGATCCGTGACGCGATATCGCCGAGTGTGAGGTCGAGCTGGCGGAGGCGCCCCTCGCCGACCTCCACCCAGATTTCCTCTCGCCGGCTCCCGAACAGGTCGACCTTGTCGACGCCTGCAGCAAGCAGACGCTCCCGGATGTCCTTGGCGGCAGCACGCAGCGCCGCCTCGGAGAAGGGGCCGGAGATGACGATATTGCCTATGTTCTCGTAGAAGTAGAGGCGGTTGACGACCGGCTTCTCGGAGTCCTCCGGCAGCGTCTCGACGCGATCCACGGAGTTCTCGACATTGGCCAGCGCCGTATCGAGATTTGTCCCCGGCTCGAACTCCACGATGATCGAGCCGATGCCCTCCACGGACTGTGAGAAGACTCGCTTGACCCCGTCAAGGAAGCGGACCTCCGGCTCGATTGCCGCGACGATGTTGGTGTCCACGTCCTCGGCGCTGGCGCCGGGCCAGGTCACGCTGACCGAGACCCATTCGACGGCGAAGGTGGGGAAGAACTGTGTGTTCATGCGCGCAAGCCCGAGCACGCCGAACAGGATCATCAGCACCATCACCAGGTTGGCGGCAGTGCGGTGGCGCGTGAAGAGCGCGATCAGACCGCGACCGGTCTGGCTCATCGCACCTCGACTTTGACGCCGGGTCCAATCTCGGGAAAGCGCGTCGTCGCGACGCTCTCGCCCTCGATAATCCCGCCGGATACCACGACGTCGTTACCGACGCGCGCGAGCAGCGCCACCGGCCGGGGCTCGAGCCGGCCGTCCACAACAGCGTAGACCGTGTCGCCGCCCACCAACGCCGTCTCCGGCAAGCGCGCGGCCGCCCGGTACACGCGGTCCGGGATGCGAACCTCGACGAACGCCCCCGGCCTCAGCGGAACCCGGGACGCCTCTTGCTCGATCCGCGCAAAGACCCTGACCCCGCCGCTCGACGCATCCACCTCCCCATCCGCACGCTGGATCACCGCGCGGAAGGGGAAGTTGCGGTCTCCTGCGCGCCACGTCACCTCGACAGGCCGACCGCGCAGACCCGCCGCAGACGATACCAGCCTGCCATAGTCCGCATCGCTCAGATGAATCCGGATATCCAGTCGTGCCAGGTCCAGCAAGCGGACGACGCGGTCGTTCACCCCGAGACGCTTGCCCAGCGCTGCCGTAACGCCCGTGAGATAGCCGTCGAAGGGCGCAACCAGCCGCGTGTTGGCGAGGTCTCGCTCGGCCCGTTCCAGCGCCACCCCGGTCCGAGCAATCACCGCCTCCTGCCGCGCAATGCGCGCGCGCAGGCCCGCCAGCCGACGCTCCGTCGCCGCCAGCGCCCGCGCCCGGTCGCTCCGCCGCACCAGGGCGTCGTCGACCGTCTTCTCCGAAGCCGTACCCTTGGCGAGAAGCGCCTCGCGGCGATCGAGCTCGCGTTCGGCCAGCGCGAGCTGGGTGCGATCCTCCACCAGACCCGCTTCTTCCGCCCCGACCTCCGCCCTGGTCTCCGCAAGCTGCGCCCGGGCCTCGGCCAGCGCGGCCTCCGCCTCCGTCATCGCCGCGCGATACTCGAAGGGGTCGATCGCCACCAGGAGCTCGCCCGCCCGCACCGTGCCGCCGTTCTCGAAGTTCTCGCCCACCGCTACCACCGGGCCCGCCACCAGCGCGCGCAGCTCCACGTCCCGCTGCGCCACCACCTCGCCGAAGGCGTCGATGGCGGGCTGGATGTCGGCGATCTGGACGGTGGACGCGGCGATGGGACGGGCCCGCTCCGCCGGCCCCGTGCGCTCGATCTCGGGCCGTGTCGCCTGCAGGTAGCCGACCACCAGCACCGCGCCCACCAGCGTGAGCAACGGAAGGGTGATCTTCAGAAACCGATATCGGCGACGGGCCAAGGGGCGGCCTCTCGACTTCGTTAGAGTCGGGTCACAGGGGGATTGGTATCAACCGCGAGTTTCGTGACGTTGTCCATCCCGTAAAGAAATGTTAACCCGCGGCGCTCGTCGGGACGGAGAGACCACCGGCGCGTGCCGCACCCGCTCGCGGGCGGCCTTGTGCCGCGGCCATGCCGCAGCAACAATCGCGCCCCGACGAACGAATGGTGATGCGAATGTCCGGCACCCATTACGGTCCCATCGAGATGATTGAGCGGTTGGTCTCCTTTGACACGACCAGTCGCGAGTCGAACCTCGCACTGATTCACTTCGTGCGCGATTATCTCGCCTCGCTGGGCGTTGATTCTACACTTATTCACGATGAAACGGGAAACAAGGCGAATCTCTACGCCACGGTAGGGCCCAGAGACGTGCCCGGCATCGCGCTCTCGGGCCATACCGACGTGGTGCCGGTGGACGGCCAACCGTGGGACACCGACCCGTTCAGTCTCATTGAAAAGGACGGCCGGCTTTACGGGCGCGGCACCTCGGACATGAAGAGCTTCAGCGCGATTGCGCTCGCGCTGGTGCCGGATTTTCTTGCGCGCCCGCTCAAGACCCCGATCCATTTCGCGCTTTCCTTCGATGAGGAAGTCGGCTGCCTCGGGGCTCCGCTGATGATCGACCGGCTTGGCTCCGATCTCGGCGTCAAGCCGCATATCGTGATCGTGGGCGAGCCCACCAGCATGGCGGTCGTGAACGCCCACAAGGGGGTCTACAGCTTCAGGACCCACGTGCGCGGCCTGGAAGTGCATTCCAGCGCCACCCACCTTGGGGTGAATGCCGTGCAGCACGCCGCAACTCTGGTGCACTTCCTGACCGAGATCGCGGACGAGATGGCCGCGCGTGCCGAACCCGAGAGCGGCTTCGACCCGCCTTATACAACGGTCCACGTGGGCACGATGCAGGGTGGCACGGCCCAGAATATCGTGCCGCTCGACTGCAAGTTCACCTGGGAATACCGTTTGATGCCGGGGGCGGACCCCAACGAAATTCGCGATCGCTTCGAGCGATTCGTCGAGGAGACCGTGCTGCCGCGCATGCACGCGGTCGATCCCGGCACCGGGATCACCACGGAGTCTCGCGCCGTCGTGCCGGGCCTGGTGCCGGAGGACGGCTCGCCGGCGGAGGCGATCGTGATGGCGCTCGCGCGTACCAACCAGACCGAAGTGGTGGCCTACGGCACCGAAGCCGGGCAGTTCCAGGAAGCCGGGATCCCGACCGTGATCTACGGCCCCGGCAGTATCCGCCAGGCACATCAGCCCAACGAGTATATCGAGTTGAGCGAGGTCCGCGCCTGCGAGGCATTCATGCACCGCCTGCTCGACGAGGTGTGTGCGGCCTGATGGCGCCTGCGGCACGTTTTCGACCATATTTCCACAGGTTACCCACAACTTTTCCACTGAGCAGCAGAAGGACTCGAGGAATGGGCGGCGCGAGCCTGGAGCGCGAGGGCGCGGTCGGCGTCATCACCATCGACAACCCGCCGGTGAACGCCATGAGCCCCGGTGTGCCGGGCGCGATCCTGCAGCGGCTGGCAGAAGCCCAGGGCGACAGTGCGGTCGAGGCCGTGGTGCTGCGCTGCGCGGGCAAAGGCGGGCTCGCCGGTGCCGACATTCGCTCGTTCGGCACGCCGTGGCCCGAGGGGGAGCCCACCCTGCGCGACGTGATCCAGGCGATCGAACGCTCAGCCAAGCCGGTGATCGTCGCTCTCAACGGTTATTGTCTGGGCGGCGGGCTCGAATTGGCGCTTTCCTGCCACTACCGGGTCGCAAGCCGGAAAACCGAGGTCGGCCAGCCGGAGGTGTTGCTCGGCTTCCCGCCGGGCGCAGGCGGGACCCAACGCCTGCCCCGGCTCGCCGGCGTGGAGACGGCGCTCGCGATGATCGTCGACGGCACGCACGTCGCTGCCGAAGAGGCGGCCAAGAGCGGGATCATCGACCGGGTAATCGATAGCGACCTGCTCGAAGGCGCGCTTGCCTTCGCGTCGGAGCGCATCGCCGCCGGGCCGCCACATTCTCTCGCCCGCGAGCGGACACCGGTGTTGAAGGACCCGGATGTCTTCGCGGCCACGCGCAAGCGTCTTGAACGGCGGGCGCGCGGCCAGCGGGCCCCGATTGCATGCCTTGAGTGCGTCGAGATGGCGTTGACGCTCCCCTTCGACGAGGGGATCCGCAAGGAGCGGGAGATCTTCCAGGAATGCATGGTCTCGCCCGAATCGGCAGCGCTCCGCCACGTGTTCTTCGCCGAGCGGGCAGTACGCAAGGTCCCGGGTATCGACAGGGACACGCCGGCCCGGCCCATCGAGCGTGCCGCCATCATCGGCGCCGGCACCATGGGCAGAGGCATCGCGACCTGCTTCGCCAATGCCGGGATCCCGGTGCGGCTCATGGATTCTGACTCAGGGGCACTCGAACGCGCACTGGCCGCGATCCGCAGCGACTACGAGCGGCGCGTGCAGCGCGGCCGGCTCGGCGCAGCCGATGCCGAGGCCCGTATCGGATTGATCGAGCCGATCGAAACCATGGAGGGCGTCGCCGGCGCCGATCTCGTCATCGAGGCAGTGTTCGAGGAGATGCCGTTGAAGGAGGAGGTGTTCCGGGCCCTCGATTCGGCGTGCGACGAAGACACGATCATCGCCTCCAACACCTCCTATCTCGACGTCAACCACCTGGCCGCCATCGTGCCGCGCCGAAAAGGCAACGTCCTCGGCATGCACTTCTTCAGCCCGGCGCAGGTGATGCGGCTCCTGGAGGTGGTACGGACCGATTCGGCGTCGCCGGAGACGCTGGCCACCGCGCTCGCGCTCGGGCGGCGGCTCGGCAAGATCGGGGTGGTGGCTGGAGTCTGCCACGGCTTCATCGGCAACCGCATGCTGGAAGGCTACACCCGGCAGGTGCGCTTCCTGCTGGAGGAAGGCGCGAGTCCCTCCGAGATCGACGCCGCGCTCACCGGGTTCGGCATGGCGATGGGGCCCTGCGCCGTCGCGGACCTCGCCGGCCTCGATGTGAGCTGGCGCAAGCGCAAGGCCGACGCGCACCTGCGCGATCCTTCAAAGCGCTACTCGGCGGTGGCGGACCGGCTGTGCGAGCGGGGCCGCTTCGGCCAGAAGACCGGCGCGGGCTACTACCGTTACGAGCCCGGCGGCCGCACGCCCATACCGGACCCCGAGGTGGATGCGCTGATCGCCGAGGTCGCGGCGGAAAGCGGCATCGTCCGCCGCACCATCGGCGCGGACGAGATCGTCCAGCGCTGCCTCTACCATCTGGTGAACGAAGGGGCGCGGGTCCTGGAAGACGGTATCGCTCTGCGCGCGAGCGACATCGACATCGTGTGGATCAACGGATACGGCTTCCCCCGCTGGCGGGGTGGCGTGATGCACTGGGCCGACCACGTCGAGCTCGACGCCATCCACGATTCCATCGCCGGCTTCAACGAGAGCCAGGACGATTGGGAGCCGGCACCGCTCTTGAGCCGGCTGGCAGCGGAAGGCAGGAGCTTCGCCGACGTCGACTGGGCTGCGTGAGAGCCGCCGCGGACGCCAGGCTCAAGCCGCCGGCGCGCTCACCCTTCGGACCGGAGCCTCACGCCGCCGGGGACGCGGCATGCTTGCCGACTTGAGCTGCCCGCAGGCCGCCTGAATGTCGCGGCCGCGCGGCGCGCGCACCGGCGCCGCATAGCCGGCCCGGTTGACGATCGCGGCGAACTCCTCGATGGCCTCCGGCGAGGAGCACGCGTAGGGCGCGCCCAGCCATGGATTGAAGGGGATCAGGTTCAGCTTGGCGGGGATGCCGGCGATCAGGCGCACCAGCTCGCGGGCCTCGGCCGGCGAGTCGTTCACGCCCTTCAGCATCACGTACTCGAAGGTGATGCGCCGTGCGTTGCTCGCGCCGGGGTAGCGGCGGCAGGCATCGAGCAGCTCTGCGATCGGATACTTGCGGTTGATCGGGACCAGCTCATCGCGCAAGTCATCGCGAACAGCGTGGAGCGAGACCGCGAGCCCCACGGCGAGCTCGGCGCCGCAGCGCTCGATCATCGGCACCACGCCAGCGGTGGAGAGCGTGATGCGCCGGCGCGAGAGCGCGATCCCCTCGGGGTCCATGACGATGCGCAGCGCCTTGGCGACGTCGTCGTAGTTATAGAGCGGCTCGCCCATACCCATCATCACGATGTTGGAGAGCAGACGTGGACCGCGCGGCGATGGCCACTCGCCGTAGGCGTCGCGCGCGGTCAGAAACTGCGCGACGATCTCACCGGCGCTGAGATTCCGCACCATGCGCTGGGTGCCGGTGTGGCAGAAGGTGCAGGAGAGCGTGCACCCCACCTGGGAGGAGATGCAAAGCGCGCCGCGGTCCTCCTCCGGGATGTAGACGGTCTCCACCTCGCGGCCGTCCACGAAGCGCAAGAGCCACTTCCGCGTGCCGTCTGACGCGCGCTGCTCCGTCGCCACCTCGGGGCGCGCCAGGGTATAGCGCTCGGCGAGCGCGGCGCGGAGCGTGCCGCTGATTGTCGTCATCGCGCCGAACTCGACGGCGCCACGGTGGTAAATCCAGTGCCAGAGCTGCTTGGCCCGCATGCGCAGGCGGTCCTCCGGCACACCGACAACCTGCAGACGCTCGGCGAGCTCCTCCCGCGAGAGCCCGATCAAGCTTTCGCGCTCATTCTCCGGAGCGCTGGCGTCGTTTGCGGTGTGGTTGTCCGTGACGGGCCTGGAGCCCGCAGCGGAGCTTGGGGCTACCGACACGCCCTGATGATGGCGTCGTGGATCTTGGTAAAGCCGATGAGGGAGTAGCTATCCTCGGAATACGTATTCTTGAGCGAGACCCCGCGCACCTTCATCTCGCGGCCGCGGATCATGGCCTTGACGACGGTGGCATCCGCTGCTTCGTCACTGACCCAGGCATGTTCCCCGTGGGTTAGGTCGAAGTTGAACTGACGGCCGTCGATGGTCACCTTCACGGCCTTCCCTTCAGGATAGGGATAGCCGGAGGTCACGCTGACCTCCTCGGTCGTTCTGCTGCCCTGACGCCGGGTCACCATGACGTTGGGCGCGCCGCGCCGCTTGTAATTGCCTTTCGACTTCGCCGGCTTGGCATGCATGTAGCATACCTTGGTGCCGTCCCTCATGTAGCTGTGAGCTCGCCAGTGGGCGTTCTCCGCCAAGGGCTCGGGCTTCACCTGCGCGTCCGCGCTCTGGAGGCCGAAGAGAAGCGAGGCAGCCAAGAGGGCCGGGAAGAGAAAAGCGACCCGTGCAGCGAATCGTCCGTTCATGACCTCAGGATATCTCTTGGCAGGGGAGGCGCACCATAACCAAATTGAAGTCCTGCCGCCAGTATCCAGGAACAATTTTTTGTCGCGCTGAGGGCTCGTGATGGGTGAGGTCGCGCTCGCTGCTGGTGGTTCGGGGGAGCCCCGAACCGGCCTGGGCGACGTCACGGTGGTTGCCCGAAGCCGCCGGACGGCGTTTTCGGCCTCGACGGGCGGAGTGGTTTCGCCGCGCCGCCCTGCGGCACGTCCCGGTGCGGCGGTGGGTCGCGCGGTATCAGCCGATGGGCGCGATCATGATCGCGTCGAGGGCCTCCTGGGCGCGGGCGGCGTAGTGCCGGTTGGCCTCGGGTATGTAGCGGAAGCGGCCGTCGCAGCGCACGATGGCGATGGCCGCATTGCTCAAGCAGGCCAGATTTCTGGGCAGGTGGCGCACGTACGCCCGGCAACGATCTTCGTCGTAAGTGAAGTCACGCACATAGTGCAGGCGGTTCTCGATGTGCCAGTGGTTGCGCACGAGGTCGAGCAGCTCCTCGGGTCCGGCGCGCTCGGCGCCGAGCGAGGTAAGGCTCCAGGTGACCTCGATGCTGCGCTTGCCGGTCTTGAGGATCTCGCGCTCACGTTCGATGCACATCGCCTGGCGCCGCCCGTGGAGATTGGCGTAGCCGTCCCACTCGGCGGCGGAGAGGTCGACGACGGCGCAGCGCCGGCGCTCGATGCGGCCATGGCCCTTGTCGACGGTTTCGTGCCAGGCCGCATCGCTGAAGTCGATCGCCTTGAGGTCTTCGAGGATGGTCTCCTGGTTGTCCTTGACGGCGCTGACCACATAGTCGGCACGGCGCCCGAGCAGGCAGCGCGCGGTCTCGTGCTGGGCGTGCATCGCATCCATGGTGACGATCCGTCCCGTGAGATCGAGACCGCCGGAGAGTTCGCGCACGGCCGGGATTTCGTTGCTCTTGGAGTCGACCTCGACCTGCCCGAGGACGACGCCGGTGTCATGCTCCACCGCCGCGACCATCATCCTGCGCCCGTCCTCGGTCTGCTTCGAGGCGCCGCGCAGGTCCTTTCCGTCCACGGCGACGGGCGCGTGCGCGCTGTCGTGCTGGCCGGTCCACTGGCCGATGGCGTTGTCCAGGGTCTCCGGCGGCAAGGCGGCAAGGACATTGTGGAAGGTGGTGATCGCGGGTGGGGTGTAGCGTTGCTTGGAGGGGCTCCAGAAGGCGCCCACCGCCTTGAGCTGCTCCTGGGAGAGCAGGGCGGCAAACTGGGCGAATGCGTTCACCCCCCGGTAGCCGGCAAGCCGGGCGGCAACGGCAAGGGTCAGAATGGTGTTGAGCGCATAGCGCTTGCCCCGGGCATGGCGGTACTCGGGCACCTCGCCCAGACACTCGAACAGGCTGCGCAGCCGGGGCGCGGCCATCGGCTCGCTATGCTGCTCGGTGCTCCAGTTTGCCGGCATCTCAACCGTGCTCAGCGCCTCGGGGGCGCCGTCTGTCAGTTCGAACACGAAGACCTCCTTGGGCTGGCCGTGGTGACGCCAGCGCGCCGCCCCTCCGGGCTCGCGGGCAAAGCCGCGCGTCAGCCCGAGCGAGCGCCAGTTGGCCGCGCGGTAGCAGGTGCCGGCGAAACGCGAGACGTCCACAAAGGTCTCGGCCAGAAGAGCCGGATATCCGTGCGCCGCCTGCATGTCCTTCGACAGCCGCCGCAGGCTCAGCCCCAGCACCCGCGAGGCCAGGTTGGGCACCCGCTCAGGCGTCAGGATGACGAAGCGAGAGTTGTTGGCGATCAGATGCAGGCGCCGGAACTGCTGCTCGGCCGACCACCCGATCCAGCGATCGCGCGCGCCCAGCTTGAACGCGCCGGGCTGCCAGCCGATCAGTGCGAGCCAGATCTCGCCATGCACCGCGACATGGCGCAGGCCCTTGCCGATGACGCCGTGGAACGCCAGGTAGTGGTGCTCCTCGACCAACCGGTCCCAGCGCCGGTGCTCGCGCGCGCCCCAGGTCGGGCGCACCCTGACCGCGCGCAGATCAATGGACGAATCCAGAGCCGGCAGCGTCGCCATGACCGGCACACTGCCACATCGAAAACGGAATGGCCAGCCCCGACTTCAACTCACTTTGCTCGACGGGCGGACAATAAATTCGCCCTGCGCCAGTATCTCTCCCCGCCGCTTCGGGTCACAATATCGACAACAAGAGCCGACCTGCCCGGTACGCCCTGCGCCCTCACCCCAAGCACACTCGCGAAGCGGTTTACGGCAGGCCCGGCGCAGGCCATATAGAGAGCATGGCGATACTCAAGATCGCGCGCATGGGCCACCCCGTGCTGA
This sequence comes from Alphaproteobacteria bacterium, assembly GCA_965207055.1. Lineage (GTDB taxonomy): Bacteria > Pseudomonadota > Alphaproteobacteria > UBA828 > UBA828 > WTGU01. Next base: position 614,390 of record CBDBLP010000004.1, read on the forward strand.
GCCGCGCTGCATTGGCGATCGCGGACCCGACGGCGCCCGTGATCGAGAGCCTGATCGAGGACATGGTCGACACGCTGGTCGACGCCAACGGAGCCGGACTGGCAGCGCCGCAGGTGCACGTGCCGCTGCGACTCGTGCTCTTCCGCGTGCCGCCAGGCCGCGAGACGGCCGAAGACGAAGACGGCGGGGATAGCGAGGTGGCGCCTGAAACGGGACTCGAGTCGCCGACGGTCCTTATAAACCCCGCGATCGAGCCGATCGGTGAGAGCATGGTGGAGGATATGGAGGCGTGCCTCTCCCTCCCCGGCCTCGCAGGCATGGTGCCGCGACACGATCACATCCGCTATCGTTGGACGGATACCGAGGGCCGGAAGCACGAATGCGAGGCGCAGGGCTTCCACGCCCGGGTCGTGCAGCACGAGTGCGACCACCTGGACGGAATCCTCTACCCGATGCGGATGACCGACCTCTCGACCCTCACCTTCACCAGCGAGCTGGGCCGCGCGGCGGCCGAGGAGGCCTGAGCCGTGTGGCGGACGCTGCCTCAGGACGAGACCCGCGACCGGCTGCTGGTCGCCGCACTCCCTCACGTGCCCTTCGACGGCTGGTCCGAAAAGGCGCTTGCGGCGGCAGCGGCGGAGCTCGACATCGACCCCGACGAGGCGCGCCACGCCTTCCCCGGCGGGCCGGTCGCGCTCGTTGCCTATCACGCGGCTTACGCCGACCGCCGCATGGAGGATGCACTCAGAGAGGCCGATCTGGCGGCGATGCGGGTGCGGGAGCGCATCGCGCATGCCGTGCGCATTCGGCTCGAACAGAACGCGGCGCACCGGGAGGCGATCCGCGCGGCGCTCCCCATCCTGGCGCAACCCGCCAACGGCCCGCACGCACTCTCTTCCCTCTACCGCACCGTGGACACGATCTGGTTCGCGGTCGGCGACAAGACCACCGATTTCGGCTTCTATACCAAGCGCGCCCTGCTTGCCGGCGTCTACCTCTCCACCCTGCTCTATTGGCTGAACGACGGATCCGAGGATACGCAGGCGACCTGGGGCTTCCTCGACCGACGTATCGCCGACGTCATGCGAATCCAGACCGCGCGTGCGCGGTTCGGCGGCTTTCGCCCGCCCGGCTTCGGACTATTGCAGCGCCTTCGCGAGGCCGCCCGCGCCGCGGCCGATCCCATGCAAGGGCGCGGCCCACAGAGGCCGTCGTAGAAAGCGGCCCCAGCACGGTCGCCGGCTCCTACACAAGCAGTTCGGCCAGCAGGCTGTTGAGCAGCGGCCGACCGGCGGCGGTCGCCCTGAGCCGCCCTTCGCGTCGCTCCAGGTAACCGGCCTCGACGAGTCGGGCGAGGCCAGCGCGGTCGATCACCCGGTCCGGGTCGCAGCCGGTGCGCTGCCTCAAGTGCGCTTCGGACACCCCTTCCGTGAGTCGGAGACCCATCATCAGCATCTCCCGCGCCTGCTCTTCAGGTTCGAGGGCGCGAGTCTCTGCGGTGCCGTGGCCGGCGCGCTTGACGGCGGTGAGCCAGGATTCGGGCCCGGCGTGCTGACGCGTGGCCTGCCGGCCGCCCTCCGCAAGCGGGATGCGACCATGGGCACCCGGCCCAATTCCGACGTAATCGTCATAGCGCCAGTAAGCGAGATTGTGGCGGCTGGCATCGCCGCTGCGCGCATGGTTCGAGACCTCGTAGGCAGCAAAGCCGGCCGCCTCCATGGTCTCCTGGGTCAGGTCGTAGAGGGCGCGGCCGGTATCGTCGTCGGGAAGCACAAACGCTCCGTCACGCTCCTCCCGCCAGAAGGGCGTGCCCTTCTCGATGGTGAGCTGGTAGAGCGAGAGGTGGTTGCCGGCGAACGACAACGCCTCGCTCAGCTCGTCGCGCCAGGCCTCGACGGTCTGGCCGGGCCTCGCGTAGATCAGGTCGAAGGAGCTGCGCGGCATGATGCGCTGTGCCAGCGCCACCGCCTGCCGCGCCTCCACCGAGTCGTGCCCGCGTCCGAGGAAGTGCAGAGCGTCATCGTCCAGCGCCTGCACGCCGAGCGAGACCCGGTTGATGCCGGCCGCACGGAAGTCCTCGAGGCGCGCTGCCTCGGTCGAGGTCGGATTCGCTTCGAGGGTGATCTCCGCGTCCTCTGCGAGGGTCCAATGCTCCGTCGCCCGGTCGATGACGGCGGTCGCGATCTCGGGCGGCATCAGGGACGGCGTGCCCCCACCGAAGAAGATGCTGGTTATCGTCGCTCCCGGCAGCAGCGCGGCAAAATGGTCGAGCTCGCGGAGCAGCGTGCCCCGCCACCTGGCCTGATCGACGCTCTCGCGGACATGGCTGTTGAAGTCGCAATAGGGGCACTTGGAGAGGCAAAAGGGCCAGTGGACGTAAAGGGCGAGCGCCGGTTCCGTCAGCGCTTCGACAAGGGTCGGTTCAGCGCCGTCGGTCACGGCCGAGGCGGCAGGCAGGCTGCCTGCAACTGCTCGAAGGCGCGCGCCCGATGGGTCAGCGGCTGTTTCTCCTCCGGCTGCATTTCGCCGAAGGTGTGCCCGTGGCCGTCGGGGACGAAGATCGGGTCGTAACCGAAGCCATGTTGGCCGCGCGGCGGAAACGTGAGGGTCCCGTCCACGCGGCCTTCGACGTTGGCGCAGTGACCATCCGGCCAGCCGAGGGAGAGCGCGCAGACGAAATACGCCGCGGCGCCGACGGTCTCGCGTCCGCGCGCCGTAAGTTCCGCCTCGATGCGCGCCATCGCCACGCGAAAATCCTTCCCCGGCCCCGCCCAACGGGCGGAATAGATGCCAGGCGCGCCGTCGAGCGCCGGCACCACGAGGCCTGAATCGTCGGCGAGCGCGGGCTCGCCGCTGGCCTCCGCCGCAGCACGGGCCTTGAGCGCCGCGTTCGCAATGAATGTGTCGCCGGTCTCCTCCGGCTCCGGGAGGCCCAGCGCCGACGCGCCCGCCGCCTCGATGCCGAGGGGGCCCAGCAGCGCCGCAATCTCGCGGACCTTGCCGGCGTTATGGCTCGCGACGATCAGCCGCGCCGCCGAGAGACGACGGGCCATGCTGCCTAACCTGCCCCGGCGAGGGCATCTCGCTGCAGGGCGAAGAGCTGCTCGGCGCCTGAGCGGGCGAAGCCCAGCATGGCGAGCAGCTGCGGCTCGCTGAAGGGATCGCCCTCCGCCGTGCCCTGCACCTCGACGATCCCGCCGCCGGCGGTGAGCACGAAGTTGGCATCGGCGTCTGCGGTGCTGTCCTCGTCATAGTCGAGATCGAGCACCGCCTCGCCGCCGACGATCCCGCAACTCACGGCGGCGACCTGATCCGTGAGCGGCAGGCTTTCGATGGCACCGCACGAGACGAGGCCCTCAAGCGCCGCGTGGAGCGCCACATAGGCGCCGGTGATGGCGGCGGTGCGGGTGCCGCCGTCCGCCTGGATGACGTCGCAGTCGAGGGTGATCTGGCGCTCGCCGAGCGCCTCGAGGTCGGTCACCGCGCGGAGCGAGCGGCCGATCAGGCGCTGAATCTCCTGGGTGCGGCCGCCTTGGCGTCCTCGCGCCGCCTCACGTGCCGATCGCGACCCGGTGGAGCGCGGCAGCATGCCGTATTCGCCGGTGACCCAGCCCCGCCCCTTGTTGCGGAGGAAGGGTGGCACGCGCTCCTCCACGCTCGCGGTGCAGAGCACCTGCGTGTCGCCAAAGCAAACCAGGCAGGAGCCCTCGGCGTGCTTGTTCACGCCCGGCTCGAGCTTGACCTTGCGCATTTCGTCTGGTCTGCGGCCCGATGGACGCATGGAAGGCCCCTCCCCCGCTGGCGGCGCGACACTATCGCGGGGCCCGCAGAGCGTCCACCCCAACCCGGCGCCGCGCAGGCCATGACCTTGGCGAGACGTTCAGGATAGCATCGTGGATTGAGCCGCCCTGGCTTCGCGTATCCTCGGGTGCGCCTGAAGACGGGCGAAGGCGAGTCGAATTGGAGCCGGTGGAGAAGGTCAGGAGGCAATGACGGGGCTACAGAAAATCGCGATCCTGAGCCCCGGAGACATGGGCGGTGGGGTTGGCGCGGCGCTGACGAAACACGGCCACGACGTGATCACCTGCGTGGCTGGCCGCAGCCAGGAGACGCAGGCGCGCGCCAGGCGATTGGGTTTCCACCTCGCGGACGATCTGGAGTCGCTGCTGGCAGAGGCCGATATCGTTCTGTCGATCCTGCCGCCGGAGGCCGCAATGGGCTTGGCCCGCGATGTTGCCGCAGCGATGCGGCGCTCGGCTCATGCCCCGCCCTATGCCGATTGCAACGCGGTCTCGCCGGAGACGGCGCGGGCGATCGGCGCGCTCTTCGAGGGCACCGGCGCTCCCTTCATCGACGCCGGGATCATCGGCGCAGCGCCCCGCCCCGGTGGACCGCCGACTCGATTCTATGTCAGCGGAGAGGCCGCCGGTCTCATGGACGTGCTGGACGGCAAGGGCATGTCGGTCCGCCGGGTTGGCCCGGAGATCGGCTGCGCCTCGGCGGTCAAGATGTGCTACGCGTCGATTACCAAGGGCACCAACACGCTGCACACCGCAGCGATGACGGTCGCCGACGCGCTGGGAGTGGGCGAGACGGTGCGGGCGGAGATCGACGAAAGCCTGCCCTCGGTCATGCAGCACATGCGCGGCACCATCCCCCGGCTTCCCGCCGACTCCGGCCGCTGGGTGGGCGAGATGGATGAAATCGCCAGGACCTATGCATCGGCCGGCGTCACGCCCAGGTTTCACCAGGGTGCGGCGGAGACGTTCCGGCTGCTCGATTCGACGCCCTACGGGCGCGAGACGCGGGAGACGATGGACACCGCGCGCACGCTGGAGGAAACCATCGCGGCGTGTCTGCGGCAGCTGCCGATGCGCGACGCTGCGGAGTGAGCGAAGCTGCGGGACGCCGCTCTATCAGGCGGCGTAACCCGGTCGACGAGACCGGTGCGGCAGAGCGCCGCACCGCACTGACCGGCGGCGCGGTGCCGCCCCCGAGCGTCTGTCGGTTGGGGCAAGGGTAGGCGCCCAGCCGTCCTCCATCGGCTCAAATTTACTTTCCCGAACCAACTGGGCAGACATCCGCGCCGCCGTTCCGGTCGACCTCACGGGGAACTTTCCGATCGTTCGTCCCCGCGGTCGTGATGTGAACCCGCACGTCTCAACACGGTCATGGTCTGCGCGGCGCTGTCCGGGCCGCAGGGAGAGGACGGCGTGCAGCGGATCGAACGCCAGGGAGGCACGCAGACCATGACCGTGGTGAGAAGCAGGGGATGAGGGGGTCACTCGAATTCTCGTTGTTTGTCCGATTTCGGGTTCCGGGAGCGTTGCCGCAGACGGCCGTCCGGGCCTACGCGCCCGCTGTCGTGAGAAGCAGCGCCGCAAGGATGAGACCCACGCCTGTGATCCAGGCCACGACTACGGAATACGTCCAGATCATCGCGGCGTCTCCTGATGCCAAGTGCGGACACCTTCCCTTACTTTCGGCCATCGGCTACGTCTAAACGAGCCAGCCGCTCCAAACTCAACCATGGGTCTCTCACGTCGTTGCCGGTACTCAGCTTGCACAGCGATAACACGCTTTATCCAAACTCCGCCCTATTCGGGAAACTTCCAGAACTTAAAACCGAGCGGTTGCAGGAGAAAAAATGACAAGGATTTTAGGCTAAATCAATATACTTTGTTGGCCTGTTGCTATATCCCATATAGCATAGCGTATTCTATAATCTATTGAAATTACACCATATACAGAATCTGTATGTATTTTCCACCTTTTGAGTGGCCCGACCAATTCGGATATGACTACGAGTGGTTAGACCAATAGACTACTGCAGGAAAAGCAACATGGCACCATATCATTTCAATCATGTTAGGGCCCAACAAAACTGAGGGCAAATAGCAGTATTTCGTGGTAACGTCCACCGGGAAATAACCTTAACTCGTTGAAAAACTTGGACTAACCTTTCGTACAACAAGCGCGTTGTGGGGCGGGGTGGAGACGCTGCAAGAGATCGATAACTATGGGAGGAGCGCGTGAACCTGGGGCGAATCGGTGCCATGCGTTGCAGCGACTCGCGGATCCTCACCGCACTCGCCGACAGCCTGGCCCAGAGCCCGAGTCGATGATCCTGATCCCTGGCGTGGTAGACAACATGACCAAGCGCCTGGAGCACCCAGAAAGCGGTGGACGCGGTGGGGGATCGCAGCCGGGTGTTCGCGAGTGTGGACTGCGGCTTCGCCGTCTTCACCGGCAACGTGATGATGACCGAGGACATCTGCTTGGCGAAGTTCCGCGCGCTCCGAGCCGATGCCGACCTCGCCAGCAGCCGGCTCTGGGGTTAGCGCCCGCCTGCCCCCTCCCCTCAAGCTGCCGGCGACGGTGAACGATTGAAGCTCAGGATGGCCAGACCGGCGAGCAAGAGAGTGATGCACGAGACAATCGTGCGGACTGCGTTCCAGCGCTGCCACGGCTCGGAATAGTCTTGCCAAACCTCCCTTGCCCGAGACGCCTCCAGCGGCGTCTCGACCAGCGCCAGGACATCGTTCATCGGTGAATGGATCAAGACGGTCAGGATCAGGCCACCCATAAGATAGAGAAGACCGCCTGCCCCGAAGAGAAGCGCGGCACGGCCCTCATTGCTCCTCCATGCCACCAACGCTGTCACGAACAGAATGACGGGAGTGCCGAAGAACGCGGGAGCGAAGGCGGCGTTGCGCACGCTCGCATTCATCGCCTGCATGGCGGCAATGGCGGTGTTGGGGTCCGCCGCGTCCAGCCCCCACATGGTCGAACAGACCCACGCAAAAAAGAAGCCGAATATGGCTCCGGAGAACAGGAGGGACAGAATGGCCAGCGGATTCAGGTATCGACGCATGGCGAACTCACGAATTTGGGCTTGTTTGGCGAGGCATTGGGCAGCAGCAGATGACGGGGCGACTGGTCTCGTGCACCGTTGGGTTCGCAACTCATCTGAGACGCTGCTGACATGGGCGGACAAGGCAAGCAGCCTTCAGCGCGTCCTCGTGGCCGAGGCCCAGGATCCAGGCTTCCTCGGTCGCGACGAGCCGGCGTTCTTCGGCAGAGAGACCGGGAGCACCGGCGCAGAGGGACGCGAGCCGGTCCCGCGCGTCGAGTCGGGCGAAGGCCTCTGCGTTGACGCGCACCTGGGCGCTGTCGAGGATTTCGTCCTCGTGCCTGCGTGCGCGGACTTCCGCCCTGAGCAGCGAGGGATAGACCTCGGCGATCACCGCTTGCGCGTCGGGCGTTCGCAAACCGGTCTCGAAGGGCCAGATCGCCGCGCGGCCCGCGATGCGCTGGTCCTCGACCAGACGCTTGAGTGCAGGCAGGCCGAGCAATATCTGCGAGCCGACGGAGCCGGTATAGGCCAGTTGCCAGACGGTCTTGGCGCCGGCGGCGCGGATGTCGCAGATGCGGCGTTCCGGCGGATGCGCATTCTGCTCGGTGCGCTCAGATGCCCGCACCGGGATCGCCGGGTACAGCCAGGACGACGGACGACCCCAGAACGGGCCGAGACCCGGATAGGTGTCATTGATCGCTGCCGCGACATCGTAGCGATTGTTGGCGTTGTCCGGTGCGTCATTGATTTGCGCGGCGAGCCAGTCCCACAAGGCCATGGCAGACGCCTTGCCCGTTAGGTGCTCTGCGACACCCGCTGGATAGCCGAAGGGAAAGTCGAAGCCCACCAACACCCGACGGCCTGCGTCCAGCTCGCCGGCAACCAAGCCGGCAAGGCGATCGAGCGCCTCGTGGCGGGTACGGACGTATTCCGGTTCATCCACCTTGATCCCGCTCGCGATGCGGGCGACGGCCCACCAGATCGCGTCCTTGGTGGGCTTGGCGGGACTCGGCTTCGACCGCGCCGACCAGTCGACGACGATGTGGGTGTGGAAAAGAGGCATCGCGGTCTCGGTTGCAATCACTGCTTAGGGCAGCGTGACAGGAGCAAGCCGGTGCGTCACCTTTGGCGACCGCCGCTGGAGAGATATCCGAGACCGGCCTATGCGAACCATCTGCCTCCTGAGATACGTCGCGATGGCCGTTGCGGCCGTCATCGTAAGCGCTATTGCGCTCGCCGTGCTGGCCCCGCCCGCCCCCGCCGCACCGCTCTCGCTGACCCTCGTCCACGTGAACGACTGGGACCAGATGGCGGGGGTCGGCGGCGCAGGCGGCGCCGCGAAGATCGCAACCGTGGTCGCCGAAGAACGCGCGCGCGCGGAGGCCGAGGGCGGCCTTGCGGTGGTTACCTTCGGTGGCGACATGATCTCGCCCTCCGTGCTCTCAGGGATCGACAAGGGCGCGCACATGATCGATCTCGCCAACGCCGTCGGCTTCGACGTGGCGGTCCTTGGCAACCACGAGTTCGATTTCGGCCCCGATGTGCTGGAGGACCGGCTCGCGGAGTCGCAAACGGCCTGGCTCGCGGGCAACGTGACGATCGGGGGCCGTGGCTTCCCCGGCACCACGGCAACGGCGGTGGTGGAAAAGGACGGCTACCGGATCGGCTTTCTCGGCCTGGTCACGACGGAGACCCCCGTCATCTCTAGTCCCGGCCCCGATGTCGCCTTCGCGCCCGTTGCTGAGGCAGGTGCGGCGCTTGCCCAGGATTTGGAGTCAGAGGGCGCCGACATCGTCGTCGCGCTGACTCATCAGGGGCTCGGCGCGGACCTGGAGCTGCTGCGCAAGGTCGAGGGAATTGACGTCGTGCTCGGCGGCCACGACCATCTGTTGATCGCCCACCATGATGGCCGGCACGCCGTGATGAAAGCGGGTTCCCAGGGCCGCCACGTCGGCGTGCTCACCCTGAAGATCGACCGCGTGGAAGGCCGCGGCGGTGCAACCAGGGTCGTCTGGACCCCGGACTTCCGCCTCCGCTCGACTGCGGCCACCGAAGGCGATGCCGAACTGGCCGCAAGGGTTCGTGACTATCAGGCGCGCCTCGACGAGAGCCTGGACGTCGTGATCGGCAAGACCGCAGTGGAACTCAGCACCCGCGGGTTCCTGCGCGGATCGGCCGAGACCGCCTTCGGCAACCTGCTGGCCGACGCCATGCGCCAGGCGACGGGCGCCGACATCGCGCTCACCAACGGCGGCGGCATTCGTGGCGACACGGTCTATCAGCCCGGCACCAGGCTCACCCGCAAGATGGTGCTGACCGAGCTTCCCTTCGGCAACAAGACTGTGGTGCTCCGCCTCACCGGTGCCCATGTGCAGGAAGCGCTGGAGAACGGCGTGAGCCGGGCCGAGAATCCGTCGGGTCGCTTCCCGCAAGTCTCGGGCCTCGCCTTCACCTTCGATGCGCGCCGGCCGCCCGGCGAGCGCGTGACGAGCGTCACGGTGGGCGGCGCGCCACTGGAGGAAGGCAAGACCTACACGCTTGCGACTAACAGTTTCCTGGCGAAGGGCGGCGACAACTATCGTGTGTTCAGGGCCGGCGAGGTGCTGGTCGATTCGGCGTCCGGCAGCCTGATGGCTGGCCAGCTCATCGACCATATCGTTGCGGCCGGCACAGTCTCTCCCGTGATCGAGGGGCGGATCACCCGCGAGGACTGAGGCGTATCGCGATCGCACGAGATGATTGCGGGCCGGTGGGTTTCGCACCACGGTCATGTTACCCCGACGCCCTGAACGGCCTCCCTCCAACAAGGAGCACGCGACGATGACACGTCTCACATTATTGCCCCGCACGGTTCGCATCCTGCTCACCGGCCTCGTCACAACCCTCCTACTGGCGGCGACCGCGCCCGCAGATGCGCACGGCATTCCGGACGAGACCCCGCGCATCGCCGTGGTCTCCGCGTTTGCGCCGGAGCTCGCGATCCTTCAGGGGGAGCTGGAAGGCGCGAAGTCGCAGTCGGTGAACGGCGTCGCCTTCACCACCGGCGCCATGGAGGGGCGCGACGTGGTGCTCTTCCTGAGCGGGATCAGCGTGGTCAACGCGGCCATGACGGTGCAGCTTGCGCTGGACCATTTCGCCATCGAGCGCATCGTGTTCTCCGGCATTGCCGGCGGCGTCGACCCCGGCCTCAACATCGGCGACGTCGTGATCGCGGACCGCTGGGGGCAATACCTGGAGATGCTCTTCGCCCGCGAAGTCGATGGCGGCTGGATGACGATGCCCTTCTTCGAGTACCCCCACGCGAACTTCGGCATGATGTTCCCGCGCTCGGTCACCGTGCTCCGCCCCGGTGCCGAGGCGCCCGAAACCCGCTTCTGGTTCCCCGTGGACGAAGCGCTGCTCGCCAGCGCCGGCAGCGCGGCGAACGATGTGACACTCGCCCGCTGCACGGCCGAAGACAGGTGCCTGGAGGCAGCGCCCAAGATCGTTGTCGGCGGCTCAGGTGTCTCGGGCAGCGCCTTCATCGACAATACGGCCTTCCGCACCTGGGCCTTCGAGACCTTCGGCGCACGCGTGCTGGACATGGAAAGCGCTGCCGTCGCCCACGTGGCCTACGCCAACGACGTGCCCTTCCTCGCCGTCCGCAGCCTCGCGGATCTGGCCGGCGGCGGCGAAGGGGCGAACCAGATGGAGGTCTTCCTGGGCCTCGCAGCGGGCAACGCGGCGGCGGTGGTCAAGGCGCTGCTCAGGGCGGTACCGGGGGGCGAGAATTGACCGCGCCGGTGTCTGCGCGGCTCCCTCGCCCGCTCAAGTGACGAAGGGGATGAGCACCATGACGCCGAGGGTGAGGATGGCGAGCCCGATCGCCGCCGCCGCGCCGTAGCGATGCTCGAGAATGCGCTGGGCCCTGGGCCCCAGATACCAGAGTATCGCGGCCTCGACGTAGAAGCGCATGCCTCTGGCGACGAGCGACGCTAGGATGAAGGCGCCCACGTTCAGGTGTGCGGCGCCGCTGGCGACGGCGACCAGCTTGTAGGGCAGCGGCGTCAGCGCCCCGGCGGCGACGAACCAGGCGCCCCACTTGTCCCTGTACTCGTAGAAGGTCTCGAGGTCGCCGGCGTGGCCTGAAAGGGCCAGGAGAGGTTCACCCAGCCAGTCGTAGAGGAAGTAGCCGATCAGGTAGCCGGTGAGCCCGCCGCCGACTGACGATACCGTGGCGATACCGGCGAAGAGCCACGCCTTGGCGCGCTTGGCCAGCACCATGGGTATGAGCAGCAGATCCGGCGGCACCGGCAGGAAGAGGCTCTGCAAGTAGCAGAGGCCCGCCAGCACCCAGACGGCGCGGCGCGTGCCGGCACTCTGCATCGCCCAGTCGTAGAGCCGTCGGAGGAGATGGCGCTGCCGTCTCGCCGCAGGCGTGGCGCTGTTCTCGGTCATGGCGGACTTGCGTGAAGGGTCGCGGAATTACAGCCGACCAGCGGGGGGTGTGGGGGCCGGAGTCTACCCCCTAAAGAGCTTGCGGTCTTTGCGCTTGTTCCACGCCACCGCGAGCGGCAAGAACCAGGGGCGGCCGGTGTATAAGGGCCAGGTCGGGAAGGGCCGGCCGTCGAAGGGGCTTGCGGCCTCGGGGTCGCCCAGCACCCGGAGCGCGGTCTTGTGGCCGAGGTAGGTGCCCATGGGCACGCCGGAGCCGCACCAGCCCATGGCGTACTCGACGCCGTCGTGACTCCCGGTGTGCGGCATCATGTCGAAGGTGAAGGCGGTCTTGCCGGTCCAGCAATGGCTGATCTTCACGCCTTCCAGCGACGGGACGATTTGCACCATGGCATCGCGCAGGAAACGCGCCTTCTGCGTGAGGTCGGCAGGCGGCTCGGCGCTGAGCCCGCCGAAGAGAATGCGCGTGCCGTCCTCGTTGGGCCGGATCCAGCAGGGGGAGTTGCGGTGCTCGACCATCGGCTTGCCGCCCGGCGCGATGTGCTCGACCCGGTCCTCGGGCAAGGGCTCCGTCGCGATCATGAAGGCGTCGACCGGCACCACGCGGCGCCGCAGCCATTGGGCGGCCTTGGGCGTGTACCCGTTGGTCGCGACGATCACGTGGCCCGCCCGCACCGTGCCGCGCGGCGTCGACACGCGAAAGCCGCTGCCGGTGCGCTCGATGGCCTGCACCGGGCAGTGGCCGATGATGCGCGCGCCGTCTCGCGCGGCTCGCTCCAGAAGGCCCGCGTGGTAGAGGCCCGCGTGGATCGTGCCGTTGCCGCGCAGGATCTGGCCGCCGTGGTAATGCCCCTTGCGGTAGGCTGGCGGCGCCTTGTCGGGATCGACCATCTCCGCATCGACAGGGACACCGTCCTCCCGCATCATGGCGAGATCGCGCGCGAGGCCGTCGAACACGCGCTTGGAGGGTGCGGCGATGAAGCGGCCGCTGTTGCGATAGAAGCAGGCGATCTGCTCGCGCTCGATCAGGGAGGCCGCGAAGTCGTGGGCAGCGATCGCCGCGCAGCAGACCTCTGCGGCCCGCTTGCGCCCGAGCTGCGGCACCATGTCGCCATACTTGTGCCAGACCTGGCGGCCAAGATAGCCGGCGTTCCGCGTGCTGGCACCATGCCCCGCGGCCTCCGCATCGAGCACCACCGGCTCGCGCCCCCGGCGCGCGAGGGTAAGCGCGGCTGACAGCCCGACGTTCCCCGAGCCCACGACCACCACCTCGGCCTCCGCCGGCGGCGCCTCGTCGGTGATATCCGGCCGCGGCGCGAGGTCCCACCAATAGGGTGTGGACTTGAAATCCCCCGTCAGCATGCCGCTGCTCGCCATCGCAGCCTCCGCGCTTGGGCCGGCCGCTGCCGCCCAGCCTCCGGGGGCTAGACTATGACGGAGTGACGCAACACGCCAAGATGCACATCTTCTATCGCTTGTTCTCCGCCGCCTAGACGCACCATCCCCTATCTAGAATCTTGTAAGGAAAGCAAGATCGAATGCAACGCCAAGACGTCGAAGGCCTGTGATATTGCAGCATTCAGACCGCGAAACCTCTCCACATGAGCGACTGTTGCGCTTTGCGCCCTTAAGTCGCTGGCCTCTCGCACATAATCCGCCAACCTCCTTATTACCCTGCTCGACTGCTCATATACCCCCACATCGTTCGAAGGCATTGCTAGTGACCACTCATCTGTGCCAAGAACCCAATTGGCATAGGATCTGGCGCTCAACACTTCCCTAGTCTGTTCCGCAGCGTGCTTACCAACAATCTGGTCAAGAAATTCGTGCGGTATCTCCTCACCAGTGGCTATACTGCCAACTAAACTCTCAGTTTCATCAGCAATTCCTATTAGTCGTTCGCTCAGTTTCTCGAATGCGTTGCCTGCATCAGAAATTACATTACGCTCGACCATGGCAATGGTACCATAAACATCGGCTACTGCTTTCAACAATTCACCACCCACAACGCGCGATTCATCACTAGGATCTTGGATATTCTGGAATATATAGATTGAATGAGCTGGTATTGGTGCAAAAACAGCTAAGCCGATCACGATAGCAAGGCAGCGAAGGTGTCGCATGTCTATCTCCTCATTTCCGACAGTTCATGATAAGCTCTTTGTATTTTTGGTCGTAGGTACTCTGCTCAATGGGCATCTTCTCAAAATAGTCATCGGCCCCTTTTGATATGACAATTCCGCAGAGTTCCTGTTTGTACAAGCTCCATTCCTTCTCGCCAACATATTCTAGGCTATGCTGGAACGAAATTATGTTATAGGCGCTCAACAACACTCCAAATTGGTGCACGACCTTGCTATTTCTCTCCACGTCCGCAGACCGAGCACCTGTATAAAGATAATCTAGGAAGTCCGCATCAGAGGATAAGTCTCGAAACACCTCAAAGCCGAAGCGTTGAATATTGAAGAACGTCTGAGCTTGCGTTGCCTTCTTGTTCTCCTCAAGATTTCCGGATGCTACCCTCAACGATTCAATGGAAACCCCAAGACCGGCTGCAACAAGTAGAATACCAATTGCAGAGACGATCGCGCTGGTCGACTCGATAGCGTCGTGGTTTCTTTCTGCCCACTGTCGATACGTCATGTTCCCTTCCTATCCACAGCTATTCATAACAGGTCGCACTTGGGTTGGCAGGCATAGCGGAGGCCGCTGTCGTCGTGTAGGATTTCGCTGTCAAAGGGCCTCCCATGTCGAGCAACGACAGCATTACGCCCACCATGACCGGTGATATATTCGTTCTCCGCTTTGATCCTCTCGAAGTGCGTCACAAGAAGTTGAGAACCGGCGAGCGGTCGCGATACGCCGTTCACCGGCCCAATGGCAAAGCAATGAGCTCGCCTGGCGCTCGCAGACACATGGACGATACCAAGGTTCATACTTGAACGCCTTCCGGGCAATTGCCCCGGCGACATTCGGCAATCGCCCAAGTAGGTCGATCCCTCAGGATGTAACGGTAAAAGTCCATGTTTCCTCGATAAGTGTAGTAATACCAGTGATCCCACCACTCTTCGGGATTATCGCCGGATATGTGTAGATCGTGTTCTGCGAGCCACTCCATGAGGGCATCGCCGTCGATCTGTAGGTCGATCCAGCGCTCGGTGGGCTTGCGAGCCTCAAGACCGTTATGACCAATAACTTGTGAGTTGGAGGAAAACAGTCCTCTTGGGCCGAAGTTCTCTGCGAAAACGTCGAGTACGGCGTTTTCGCGACTCACGATGTTGTAGAACTGAGGTCCTTCGTCCTCCGGCCACTGCTGCCGCCTGGCATACCTCATGAGTGAGGTGTACATCTTGCGGGCGTCGTCCGTGTATTCGGATCCACCGAGCAGGATGACGCGACCGATGCGGTTTAGAAGGGGAAGCTTGTTTTCCGCGGCGATGGTCAGCGCCCCGATAACCAGCACCGAGCCCAAGCTGTGGCAAAAGATGTCGATCGGTTGAGAGTGTAATTTCTCCAGGTCGGTTAGGGACTGCAGTACCCGAAGCAATGGCCACGAAGCTTGGCGGCCCAGGTCGTACGCACGCGCGTAGTAGTTCTGGTGGTGCGACAGGAGGGAGGTGGCGAAGCCGGGCTGGCTGTACCAGCCGAAGGCGATGGCCACCCCATCCTTACCCCCGTCGGTGCGCCTGAACCCGAGCTGTCGCGGCCAGCTCGTCGTGTGATGGCGGATCTCCTCCAGCTCGTCGCGCTCCTTGAAGTGAAAATTCCTGCCGTGTGGATTGTCGGTCTGCTTTGGATCGCCCGTGACGGCGTCCCTCGGGTCATAGAGAAACCCGTGTACCATCACCGTCACCGGTGCGGCACCTGGGATGTAGTCTGCCGCTTCGTTGGATGCCTTGAACTGAAGGTAGTCACACAGCTCGGGTGAAGGAGTGAGGGCGCTCTCTAGCGGTGAATCCTGGTGCGGCGGGTTCACCCCTACTTCGAGCAGACCGCGCCTGTTGCCATTGCTTCGAGCGTACTTGGTATCGACGAGCGCTCCCAAGCCTGTCGGCGCGTAGAGGCGGTCCTTGATGAGAGTCAGACGGATAATCGACATCTCACCACCCAGTCACGCTTCGAGCCGCCAAGCTGCTCCCGACGGCCGGCGCTTCAGTCCCATCGGTAAGGAGCGATCCCGCCCCTGTCGTCATGTCCAACTGCTCCCTATGGCGCAGCGGATTTATATCATAATTACTATATCAAAATAAACATTAAGAAATCAGTCAGTCGATTTTGTGTGAGGTCGGCCGTGTGAAGTGACCGATGCCTCGTTCAATCCTTGGGGCACACCGGTTTCGGGTCGGAAGTGGTGCCGCACGGGCGACCTGCCAGAAGGCAAGCACGGCAGGTCTTCAACCACCGGCCACCCCCATATGCGCCCTCTGGACCGTTCCCGGCGGGTCTTGGTCAGAGACAACGCCAACGAACGATTGACGCGGGGTTTGCCGATCATGGACCACACCACACGCTCCATTCGAAATCGAACGTCGGGATTGCCGAGGGCGGATCGAGTCAATCAAGGCGAGTAGGCGCACCTCAGACAATTGACCTGGGAGATCGCTGTAACCGTCTGGAGCGATTTGGGAAATTGACCGCGCCAATAGAATCAGCCGGCAAACACGCGTGGGTTAAACCGCCCGCGTTCGGGGCACGACGATGACCGCGCCTTCGATGCCTCCGGCTTGACAGTCCGGGCGTGCAGGTGCCAGCGTCGCAACCGGCCGGCCGATCGACAGGGAATAGCCGGTAAGCGGCCGGCACGGGCGAGGACGGAGGCTGGCGAAAATGATGACGCGTATCGGAATTTGCGGCGCGCTGGCGGGCGCAGTGATCGTTGCGGGCTTCGCGAGCGGTGCGCTCGCGGCAGAGCCTCACGGCATCTGGCTTAACGAGCGGAAGGATGCGCACGTTAAGCTCTATTCCTGCAACAAGGATGAACTGTGCGGCGAGATCGTGTGGCTCAAGCGCCCCCTCGGCAAGGACGGCAAGCCGAGAAAGGACGTCAAGAACGACGACAAGTCCCTGCGCAAGCGGCCGATGCTGGGTATCCAGGTGCTGTGGGGCCTGGAGGATGAGGGCAAAGGCCAGTGGGAAGACGGCGAGGTCTACAATGCCAGGGACGGCGAGACTTATGACGCCGAGCTTGAGGTCATCGATGCGAACACGGTCAAGATGAGCGGCTGCGTCTGGTTCATCTGCAAGACCGAAACCTGGACCCGGGTGAAATAGCCGGACGGCGACGCCGCGCGTTTCTTCCGCTTCGTATTCCGCAACAACCGGGTATGGCCCAAGCGCCCGCGCGTGGACGCTATCGTATTGACATGACGACGGCTTTTCTCTCTCTCACCGTGCGGCGGGAAGCCAGCCGATGGGAACGTGATGACCAACGGCCGGCTCCGGGCGCAATGCGCGCCGCCGCCTGCCGGCCCGGATTGGCGCGTGATACCATGAGCCCGCAGGGTACAACCGGTGTGGATGCGTCATGAACCAAGGTAGCGGACTGCTTGCCGGACGGCGGGCCCTCGTCACGGGTGCGGCCACCGGCATCGGGCAAGCCATCTCGGAGGCCTTTGCGGCCGAGGGCGCGCGCGTCGCGGTCAGCGACATCAGCCTCGAGGGCGCCCGCGATCTCGCCGAACGCCTCGGCGGCGGCGCCCGCGCATACCGGCTCGACGTCACCGACGCGGCGGAGACCGCGACCGTCTTCCGCGCCGCCGCCGAGTGGATGGGCGGCCTCGACCTGCTTGCCGCCAACGCGGGCATCTCGACCATGAACCCGGTGGTCGACCTCACCGAGGAGGAATGGGACTCCAACATGGCGGTGAACGCCAAGGGCGTGTTCCTGTCCAACCGGGAGGCCGTACGCCAATTTCTCGCCGCCGGCGAGAAGGGCGTGATCGTCAACACGGCCTCGCTTGCCGGCAAGATCGGCGCGCCCCTGCTCGCGCACTACGCGGCGAGCAAGTTCGCCGTGGTCGGGTTCACACAATCGCTGGCGCGGGAGGTGGGCGAGCACGGCATTCGGGTCAATGCGGTCTGCCCCGGTTATGTGCGCACCTCCATGCAGGACCGCGAAGTCGTGTGGGAGGCCAAGCTGCGTGGCATGACGCCCGAGGCCGTGCGCGACGAGTACGTGGCCGCGACACCCTTGGGCCGGCTCGAGGAGGCCGAGGACGTAGCCGCGATTGCCGTCTTCCTGGCGAGCGACCTTTCCGGCTTTTTGACCGGCGAGGCGATCAACGCCAGCGGCGGCGTTCTGATGGACTAGCCCGGAACGGAACTGTCATGACCTGGCTGAAGGAGAGCATCGGCACGGGCAAACCGGTCATCGCGATGGCCCACCTGCTGCCGCTGCCCGGCGCACCGCTCTACGATGCGGATGGCGGGATTCAGGCCATCGTCGACCATGTCGCGCGGGATCTGGAGGCTCTGCAGGAGGGCGGCGTCGACGCGGTCATGTTCGGCAACGAAGGCGACCGCCCCTACCTGCTGGAGGCCTCGCCGGAGAGCCTTGCGGCCATGGCGGCCGTGATCGCGGCGGTCAAGGGCGAGATCCGCGTTCCCTGCGGCGTCAACTATCTGTGGGACCCGGTGGCGACCGTGGCGCTTGCGGTCGCGACCGATGCCGCCTTCGCGCGCGAAATCTTCACCGGGGTCTACGATTCCGACATGGGCCTCTGGCAGCCCTCGGCTGCCCGGGCGCTGCGCATGCGCCACGACCTCGGCCGCGACGACCTCAAGCTCATGTTCAACATCAATGCCGAGTTCGCCGCACCGGTGGGGGACCGTTCCGTCGAAGCGCGCGCCGCCAGCGCCGTCTTTTCATCGCTTGCCGACGCTGTTCTGGTATCGGGTCCGATGACCGGCCAGGCGGTGGACCAGTCGAGCCTCGAACGCGTCGCGCGTGCCGTCCCCGGCACGCCGGTCCTCGCCAACACCGGCTGCAACGTGGACAACATCGCCGACATTCTGAGGGTGGCCGACGGCTGCGTCGTCGGTACGCACTTCAAGGTCGACGGCGACACCTGGAACGCCGTCGGCCGGGACCGCGTCGCGCGCTTCATGGAGGTCGTCTCGAAGGTTCGCGGCTGATGCGCTGTCTGCTCGGTCTCGATATCGGGACGACGTCGACAATCGGAATCCTGATCGACACCGAGGGCGGCATCCTCGCCACCGCGTCGCGGCCGAGCGCGCTCGTCTCGCGCCATGCCAACTGGGCCGAAGAGGATACCGGGCTGTGGTGGTCCAACGTCTGCGAACTGGTGCCGGACCTGCTGCAGAACACCGGGCTGGAGGCAGGCGAGATCGCGGCGGTCGGCGTGACCGGGATGGTCCCCACGATAATTCTTCTGGATGACTCGGGGAGGCCGCTGCGCCCCTCGATCCAGCAGAACGATGCCCGCGCGGTCGATGAAATCGAGGAGCTGAAGGGGCGCATCGACGGCGATGACTGGTTCCGGCGCACCGGCGGCAGCATCAACCAGCAGGTGGTGGCGCCCAAGCTGCTCTGGCTCGCGCGCAACGAGCCCGCGTGCTTCGGCCAGGCCAGGACCGTGATGGGGTCCTACGACTACATCACGTACCGGCTGACCGGAGACGCCTCGATCGAGGGGAACTGGGCGCTGGAGGCGGGGTTCTACAACCTCGCGATGGGCGGTCTTGACGAGGACCTGGTTCGACTGGGCGGCATCTCGCCCGACCGGCTGCCGCCGCTCAGGGCGTCCGGCGAGCCCGCAGGCGCGATCACGCAGCAGGCGGCGGAGGAAACTGGCCTCGTTGCCGGCACGCCCGTGGTGACCGGCTGCGCCGATCATATCGCGTCGGCGTTCGTTGCCGGCGCCTGCGAAGAGGGCGACCTGGTGGTCAAGTTTGGGGGTGCCGGGGACATCATGCTCACAAGCGAGCGGCCGGTGACCGACCCGCGCATGTTCATCGACTTTCACATCGTGCCGGGGCTCTTTGTCTCCAACGGCTGCATGGCCGCGAGCGGCAGCGTGCTGAACTGGATCGTGGCGCAGCTCGGGCAGGGAGAAGCCGAGGCCGCGCGTGCTGCGGGACAGACGCCACACGCCTGGCTGGATGAGCAGGCAAGCGATCTGCCGCCGGGCGCCGGCGGCCTCGTGCTGCTGCCCTATTTCCTCGGCGAGAAGACGCCGCTCCACGATCCACGCGCGAAAGGCACGCTGGTGGGCCTCGGGCTCCACCACGAGCTGCGCCACATCTGGCGCGCCGCACTCGAATCGGTGGCGTTCGGATTCCGCCACCACATGGACGTGTTCGAAGAGATGGACTGCGGGGTGGGCCGCGTTCTGGCCTGCGACGGCGGCGCGGCGAGCGATCTCTGGATGCAGATTACGGCCGATGTCCTGGAGCGACCGGTCGAGCGGCTGCTCGAGCATCCCGGCTCCAGTCTCGGCGCGGCCTTCGTCGCGGGCATGGGCACGGGCGCGCTCGACGACTGGTCGGCGATCGGCCGCTATGCCCGGTGCGATCGCGTCTTCGAGCCCGACGGCAGCCGGACCGGGGCCTACCGCGACGCCTACGGCATCTATCGCGATCTCTACCGCCGGCTGGAGACCCTGTATCCCGCCCTCGCCGACCATCCCGCGGCCTGATCCAACCTTCAGCTGGCGGTCACGGCGCGTCCCGTGGCGGTGTCGAAGAAATGCAGGCGCTCGAGATCGACATGGAGCTGGAGTTCGGACCCGGCCGGGGCCATGAAGTCGCGGTCGAGCCGGGCCGAGACCTCCTGGCCGCCCGGCAGGGAGGCGACCAGGATCACTTCCGGCCCCAGCGATTCTACCGCCACCACGGTGACCGTGATCGCGGCGCGCTGGGCGGCGGAGGGCTCGGCGTCGAGATCCTCGGGCCGAATGCCGAGGGTGATCGCCTCCCCCGCGTGGCCGCGCAAGGCCTCCCTGTGGGCATCGAGCAGGGGCAGGCTGATTGACGGGAGATCGACGGTCTCCAGGCCCGTCGCACCGCCGAAGCGGGCATCCAGCAGGTTCATCGGCGGGCTGGCGAGAAAGCCCGCAACGAAGGTATCGACCGGGTTGCGGTAGACCTCCAGCGGGGGCCCGACCTGGATAATCCGGCCGTCGCGCATGATGCAGATCCTCTCGCCCATGGTCATCGCCTCGACCTGGTCGTGCGTGACATGGATGATGGTCTTGCCCAGCATGCGGTGAAGCTTGATCAGCTCCGTGCGCATCGCTGCGCGCAGCTTGGCGTCCAGGTTCGAGAGCGGCTCGTCGAAGAGGAACGCCACGGGGTCCCGGACCAGCGCACGGCCGAGGGCGACCCTCTGTTGTTGCCCGCCGCTGAGCTGCCGCGGGCGGCGTTTCAGCAGGTCCCCGATGCCGAGCATGTCCGCCGTCGACGCAATGCGGCGGTCGATTTCCTCGCGCGGGAGCTTGCGCAGCTTGAGGCCGAAGGAGAGGTTGCCCGCGACGCTCATGTGCGGATAGAGCGCGTAGTTCTGGAAGACCACCGCGAGGTCGCGCTCCGCCGGGTCGACATCGTTGACCACGCTGCCCTCGATCGATATATCGCCTGAGGTGACCGTCTCGAGGCCCGCGATCATCCGCAGGGTCGTCGACTTTCCGCATCCCGACGGCCCCAGCAGAACCATGAATTCGCCGTCCCGGACATCGAGATCGATGCTGTCGACGGCAGTGACATCCTGCCCGTAGACCTTGGTGAGGTTCCGCAGACCGATCTCGGCCACTCCGCATCCCTCCTACGTCAGCGAGCGCATGTAGCGGTACAAGAAGATCGTCAGCAGCACGACGATGATGAGCAACCCCACCGCCATCGCCGACGCGCGTCCGATGTCGAGGCCGAAGAACGCGGCGCGATAGATGAAATAGCTGATGAGATCGGTCGCCGTGCCGGGGCCGCCCTTGGTCATGATGAAGACGATGTCGAAGGTCTTGATCGCGAAGATCATGCGCAAGAGGAGCGCGACGGCAATAACCGGCTGCATCAGCGGGAGCGTGATGAAGATGAAGCAGAGGAGCGGCGACGCACCGTCCATGCGCGCGGCTTCGTAGGGCTCGCGCGGCAGGGCCGAGAGGCCGGCCAGGAGCAGGATCGCCATGAACGAGACCTGATGCCAGATGTCGGTCAGCACCACGGTCCAGAACGCGATCGTGGGGTCGCCAAGCCAACTGACCGGCCTGATGCCGACGAGGCCGATGGCGTAGTTGACGATGCCGAGCTCGGAGTGGAGCAGCATGCGCCACAAGAGCCCGACCACCACGGGGTTGATCAGCAGCGGCGCCAGCAGGATCAGGTAGTAGATCGTCTTGAATCTGTTGGTGGCGTTGAGCGAGAGCGCCACGACAAAGCCGATAATGAATTCGATGACGACCGAGGCGAGGACGAACTTGACCGTGACCCAGAGCGAGCCCGGAAGGTACTCCTCCTCGGCCGCCTCCTGGTAATTCTCCCCGCCGATGAAGGTGTCGTGATTGGGGGTGAGCAGGGTGTAGTCGTAAAAGCTCGTGAAGACTGTGAAGAAGAGCGGGAAGGTGACGACAACCACCAACACGGCGAGGCCCGGCGCAGTGAGCAGATACCCAAAGCGCCGGTCCCGCTGTGTCAGCGTCAACGTGCCACCCATTGCAGGTGACATGAGCGTGCGGACGGTCCGCTACTCGGCGATCTTGCCGTCCTTGATGAGCAGCTCGCGAAGCTCCCTCTGGGCATCGGCCATGGCCTCGGGAATGGGCTTTTCACCGATCGCGGCCAGGTTCAGCTCGCGGCCGACTTCTTCCACGAACTCGGTCGTGTAGGTGAAGACCGGGAAGTCCTGCGTGCCGGCGAGGATTTCGCCGAGGATCGGGTAGTAGGGACGCGCCGCCACCACATCGGGATCCGTGAAGATCGGCGCCTGTGTGGGAGCACCGCCGAGCAGCGCGCGCCGCTTGGCGATTTCAGCGGACTCGGCCCACTTGATGAAGGTCCACGCCGCTTCCACGTTCGGGCTCGAGTTGGGAATGGCCCAGCCCCAGCCGCCGTTCAGGCCGCCGCCCGGATTGGGCGCGATGCCGACCTTACCGGCCACCGTCGAGGACTCGGGATCCTCGAACCCGGCATAGAGGATGTTGAAGGTGACGAAGCTGTAGGCCCTGCCCTGCGCCATGACATTGAACGCCTCGTCGAAGCAGTAGGCTTCCGAGCCGGCCGGGCTGTAGTTCACCACCGCGTCACGATAGTACTCCATGGCCCGAATGGCCTCGGGGCTGTCCAGGAGCGGATTCCAGTTCTCGTCGTGATAGCGGCCACCCTGGGAATAGAGATAGTTCGCCCACTGCATCGAGATGCAGTCGCCGCGCTGGCCCTGGATGACGGTTCCGTAGAAGTCGCGCTGGCCGTCGCCGTCATTGTCGCGCGTGAAGAATTGGACCTGCTTCCAGTATTCGTCCCAGGTCTCGGGAACTCTCAGGTCAATTCCGTATTGCTCCTTGAAGGCCGCCTGTTCCGCGGGATCGTCGATCAGGTCCTGGCGATAAATCACGGCCATCGAGTAGTTGTAGAAGGGCAGCATGTAGAGGACGCCGTCGACGCGTCCGACCAGATCCATGAGCTTGGGTACGTACACGTCGACATCGACGCCGTCGCGGGCGGCGAGATCGTCGAGCGGCATCAGCCAGCCGGCCTTGGTGAATTCGCCGACCCAGTAGAAGTCGACCACGATCAGGTCGTAGCTGCCCTGGGGCGAGATGAGCTGCGGCACCAGCTTCGAGTGCATGTCGATGTAGCTGATGGCCTCGATCTCCACGTCGATGCCCGACGCTTCCTCGAACTCCGGCAGCAGTTCCTGGATGTAGCGGGTGTCAGGCACCGTTTCCATCAGGATGCGAATGGTTTCCGCCTTCGCCACGCTCGCAAAGAGCATGGTTGCGGCGGCAACTGCGATGAACAATCTCATGTCAGTCCTCCCTTGATGTGGAGCCGTGCTCCTCCGGTGGTTGCTCCGGGCCGGCGGCGCCGGAGCATGGGGTGCCGCGTCACTTCAGTGCACCCAGTGATAGTCCCTTGATCAGGTATCGCCTCATGAAGGGCAAGAGAACGAAGACCGGCAGAATCGCGCAGATCGTTGCCGCGGAGAGAAGAGAGATG
The DNA here is from genome assembly GCA_965207055.1 of Alphaproteobacteria bacterium. GTDB lineage: Bacteria > Pseudomonadota > Alphaproteobacteria > UBA828 > UBA828 > WTGU01. The sequence continues at coordinate 637,848 of CBDBLP010000004.1, forward strand.
TCGACGCCGCGGTGGGTCTGGAAGGACGACAGCCCGACAGGGAGGGTGTTGGTCTGCGGGCCGCTGAGGATCAGCGCGAACAGGAACTCGTTCCAGCTCAGGATGAAGGAGAGAAGGCCGGCGGCCAGAATCCCGGGCGCCGCCACGGGCAGGGTGATGCGCAGAAAGGTCTGCAGGCGCGTGGCCCCGTCGACCCGTGCCGCCTGCTCCAGGAGGGCGATGTTGCGGTCGAAGAACGCCACCAGCAGCCAGGCCAGGAAGGGCAGGCTGATGGTCAGGTGAGCGGCGATCAGGCCAGGCAGGCTGTTGAGCAGCGAGGCCTTGAGGAAGAGCGTGAAGAGCGGCAGGACCAGAATGACCGGGGGCAGCATCTGGCTCGACAGCACGACCAGGCGAAGCGTCATGCCGCCCGTGTTGTAGCGGGCGAAGGCATAGGCGATGGCGGCGGCAAGGGGCAGGGCGATGGCGGTCGCGCCGATGGCCACCGTCACGCTGTTGATGAAGTAGTTGAAGAAGGGATAGCCGGTGAAGATCTCGACGAAGTTGCCGATGCTCGCCTGACCCCATTCGGGCGGGATCTTGTACGCCGTCGTCTTGTCGGTGAGCGCCACACGGAGCAGCCACAGCAGCGGCAGGAGGATGGCGGCGCTGAATGCGATGAGAACGGCGTGCGGCAGGAGCCGGACGATCACGCGCCTGATGCGCTGCAACCGCCCGCGCCGACGAAGGGTCAACGGCCTCGTCCCTTCGCGACCTCTGTGCCCGCGCTGCGCTGCGGCCCCTTCATCGTCTCACACGACTTTGCCCCGGTCGCGGCCTGGCCTGTTGCCAGCCGGGCAACCGCTCGTCAGGCCCCCCAGTAAACCGGCATCGCCACGGCGAATCCAGGGGCAATCGGCGGCCCCTGAGGGCAGGCCGCTCAGCCCGGCGCGGCGCCTCTCAGCCAGCATGCGAGCGCCTTGTCGGGGTCGGCGATCTCGTCCACCGAGCCGTACCAGAAATCCTCCCAGCCGACCTCGGGCAGGCCGGTAAAGACCATCAGGTTGAGCGGATAGGCCTCGCTGTCGGTGCAGCGCCGAAAATCGTCGCGGAAGAGGAACACCGCCTTTTTCCAGGCGATGGCCATGCCGAGCTCCACCATCACGCCTTCGTCCGGCGGGCAGCCGTTGACCACGGCGAAGATGCCGTCGGCATCGCGCACGTCGCGCAGGTCCGCCTGGCCGATCCGGTAGGCCCAGCCGGCGGTGGCCTTGTCGATCTGGTTGTTGCGGGCGAAGGGCTCCCACACCTCGGCGCCGAGCCCCTCCAGCGCCCCGACCAGCGCCTGGAGCGGCCCCTCCTTCTGCTGGGTGGAGAAGCCGTAAGGGTTCGCCAGATAGAGCGTCTTGGCCGCAGGCATGGTGCGCCCTCCCCTCTCCCGCCCCGCGCTGCCGCTACGCCGCCGCGCGGTAGCGGGCGATGGCGGCCTCGAGCCCCGAACGCGGACTGGTCAGGAGCGGCACCTGGATGTCGGCGCAGCGGGCGAGCGCGGGCGTCATGGAGGCCTGGGCGAGCACGATGGCATCGGTCGAGGCGGCGGCCTCGTGCAGGCCCTCGGCGATGATGCGCTCGTGGCCCTCGGCATCGCCCGCCACCAGCCGGGCGCGGGCCTCCGCAAAGACGACGGAGCCGATCTCGACCTCCTTGCCGGCGCGGCGCGCGGCGTTGGCGACCAGATCGGCGGTGGGCCCGATGGTGGTAGCGAGCGTCGCCGCCACGGAGATGCGCCGGCCGGCCGCCACCGCCGCCTCGGCCATCGGCCGGTCGACCCGGAGGATCGGCACATTGGCTTGGGCCGCCGCGTCGTCGGCGCCGGGGCCGACGGTGGAGCAGGTGCAGAGCACGAGTGCGGCGCCCTCGGTCGCGTCCAGCAGCGCCGCGCAGGTGCGCGCCCTGATCTCGTCGGACAGTCCGCCCGCGTCGATCGCGTCCGTCAGCAGCGCTGCCTCAACCACATGGCGCACCGGAACCTCGGGATCGATCTCGGCGCGCAGCTCGTCGAAGAGATCGATCAGCCCCGTCACCGTGTGGACCATGACCAACTCGCCCGTGCCGCCACCCATCGCCTGCTCCTCCCCAATCCTGCGCCGTCCCTATCAGATGACGCGATGACGGGAAAGCGCGCGGGTTAGGCCCGCCAGACGACCGGGTACTGCGGGTCTTCGTGGAAGGGCTGGCCGGTGCGGAGCGCGGTGGGATGCTTGGGAAACTCGGCCGGCGGATCGCGCAGGATGAAGCGGACGTCGTCGCCGAGCCAGCGGTGGGTGAGCGTGCGGCGTCGGGTGTCTCGCGTGGGGTTGTTGCGGCCCTGATGCACGATCAGCCCCTGGAAGAAGATGCAGTCTCCGGGCTCCAGCTCCCACGAGACGATGTCGTAGTCCTCGCGCGCGCCCTCGATATCCGGGCAGCGCTCGAACGCGGCGCCGGAATGGCGGGTGCCGTCCAGCATGCTGTCGAAGGGCGCGAACCAGCGCCCCCAGAGGTGGGAGCCGCGCACGAACTCCAGCGTCGTCTCCGGCGTGATCGGGTCTAGCGGGATCCAGTTGGAGCAGAGCTGCTCGCCGTCCACCGCCATGTAGGGCTGGTCCTGGTGCCACCGGGTGAGGCCTTCGGTGCCCGGCTCCTTCACAAACACCTGGTCGTAGAAGAAGGTGATCGTGGATGCGCCGGAGAGCGCGGCGGCGATCGCGGCCAAGGGCCCTTCGAGGGCGAACTCCTTGAACACCGGCACATGGCGCCAGAGGTCGAAATCGTTGAAGAAGAGGCCGGGGTCGGACTCCTCGGTGTAGATCTCGACATGGGGACCGGGGTCCGCCATCTCGGCGGCAACGCCCTCGCGCAGGCGCTCGATCCAGTCCTGGTCGATCACACCGCGCAGGCACACCACGCCATCGGTGCGATAGGCCTCGATTTCGGCTTGCGTCGGCATCATGGCGCGCCCCTCCGTCGCCGCAGCCGAGTGTAGCGCAGCGCGCGGCGCGCGGGCCAATCCTCGCGCCTGCCTCTCACGACGCGACTTGAATTGCGGCCCGCCGCTGCGCACCTATGACGGCAACGCGGTTCGTCGGAGTCGCGTGCCTGGGCGGGGGCAGACCTGGAACGAGGGAACGAGCAATGATCGGCGGAGGATTGGCGAAGAGTCTCGGTTGGGTGCGTAGTGGGTTCGGCCGGGCCGGCGTGGCCGCCGCCGCACTGCTCGCCGTGGCGGTGATCGCCGTCGGCTGCGAGGTCCCGCTGCCGAACCGCGACAGCACTCCCCCCTCCTTCGCGCACTTGCCGCCGCTGGTGTTCGACCTGGAGCGGATCGAGGTCGTTGAACGCGGGGCTGCGCCGCACCCCTCCGATGTCGACCACCTTTTCCCGATCCCGCCGGCGGTTGGCGCGCGGCTCTGGGTGGAGGACCGGCTGCGGGCGAGCGGCCATGTCGGCGTGTTGCGTGTGACGATCGAAGAAGCGAGCGCCAGATCGACGCCCTTCGCGACCAACAAGGATCTCGAAGGCCTGTTGACGAAAGAGCAGGCCGAGCGGATCGACGCGCGGCTGCGCGTGACCATCGAGGCGATCGACGGGAATGGCGAGGTCAACGGCAGCGCCACCGCCGAGGCCGAGCGCTCCCGCACGCTGCCGGAGGGCATCACTCTCGGAGAGCGCGAGAGGCACTACGACGAGATCGTGGGAGCCCTGCTCCACGACTACAACGCGAGCCAGGAGGCAGCGATCCGGAAGTATCTCCACCTTTATCTGCACTGAGGTTGCGCAGTATGGTCGCAATCCTTGCCCCTCTCAACGGCGAGATCACCTTGAAGGTGTCCCCAGTGAGGCGCAGCAACAACACTTAGGAGACCAACTCCGATGAACTTCTGGTGGGTCAATCACAATGTGACTACAAAGCAGGAAATCGAAGGTGGCTATCTTTGGTCCCCAAAGACAATGAGAAATGGCGGTAAGAGTCAGTTTTATGACAACATGCGAGAGACTTGCCACGGAGATCGAGTTGTATCTTTTGCGAAATCTCAAATCGGTCATTTGGGAGTCGTGACTGGACCGACGCAAAGCGCAATTACGCCTAGTGAATTCTGCAGAAGCAGCGAACTTTGGGATAGTGACGGTTGGCGTGTTCCGGTACGCTGGTACAGTTTGAGTTCACCTTTTCGTCCGAAAACTCACATAGAAGAAATACGCCCCCTCTTGCCTGGACGGTACTCTCCAATTCGCGATAATGGAAACGGAAATCAGTGCGCATATCTTTGCAAAATCGAGTCGGAACTCTTTCATTTACTCATGAGAATAGGAAAAACAGACATCGGAAAATATGAATAGAACGAACACTTAGGCGAAGGTGATTAGAATACAAATTCAAAGTCCGTCAATAGACCTCATGGCGAGGAGAATAATGTGATTCGCTCTCTAGTCACCTGAATCTAAAGTTCGTGGCATAAGTTTCGTTCGACCCGAAGGCAGAAGCGCTTGACGGCGGCGAGGATGTCGTCGGCGGATTTCGTCCACTTGAAGGGCTTGGGGTCTTCGTTGTGTTGTTCGATGAAGGCGCGGATGTCGGCTTCGAGCTGGCGGGTGGACGTGTGCACGCCGCGCTGCAGCTGCTTGCGCGTAAGCTCGGCGAACCAGCGCTCGACTTGGTTGAGCCACGACGCCGACGTCGGCGTGAAGTGGACGTGCCAATGCGGACGCCGGGCCAGCCAGGCCTTGACCTCCGCCGTCTTGTGGGTGGCGTAGTTGTCCATGACGATGTGGATGTCCAGCCCGTCCGGGACATTGCGGTCGATCACCTTCAGGAAGTCGAGGAACTCCCTGGCGCGGTGGCGGCGATAGCACTTGCCGATGACCGAGCCGGTGGCAACGTCGAGGGCGGCGAAGAGCGAGGTCGTGCCGTTACGCTTGTAGTCATGGGTGCGCCGCTCAGGGATGCCCGGCAGCATCGGCAGGACCGGCTGGGTACGGTCGAGGGCCTGGATCTGGCTCTTCTCGTCGACACAGAGCACCAGCGCGCGATCCGGCGGCGACATGTAGAGGCCTACGATGTCGCGGACCTTCTCCACGAAGTGCGGATCGGCCGACAGCTTGAAGGTCTCGGCCCGGTGCGGCTGCAGGCCGAAGGCGCCCCAGATACGCCAGATCGACGTGTGCGACAGCCCCGCCTCCTTCGCCATCGAGCGCAGCGACCAGTGGGTGGCGTCCGCAGGCCGCGAGGTGAGCGTCCGCTCGATCACTTGCGCCACCTTCTCGTCCTCGATGGTGCGTGGCCGTCCCGGACGGGGTTCGTCCGACAGCCCCTCGATGCGGTCCTTGACGAAGCGCCTCCGCCACTTGCCGACGGTGTGTTCGTGCACGCCGACCTCTGCGGCCACCGCCTTGTTGCCAAGCCCGTCCGCGCAACGCAGGATCATGCGGCAGCGATCCGACATGGAGCGCGCCACACGGTGGCGGCGAACCTGTGCTTCCAGAAACGACCGTTCCTCACCGCTCAAGACCAGGGCCGCCAGCGGCCGTCCCGTACCGCGCGCCATCGAGATGACCTCCTTTGTCCGACTCGGAGGGCCACCCTACAATGAACCTTAATTCAGTGCCAGGTGACTAGTCACCTGAATCTAAAGTTCGTGGCATAAGTTTCGTTCGACCCGAAGGCAGAAGCGCTTGACGGCGGCGAGGATGTCGTCGGCGGATTTCGTCCACTTGAAGGGCTTGGGGTCTTCGTTGTGTTGTTCGATGAAGGCGCGGATGTCGGCTTCGAGCTGGCGGGTGGACGTGTGCACGCCGCGCTGCAGCTGCTTGCGCGTAAGCTCGGCGAACCAGCGCTCGACTTGGTTGAGCCACGACGCCGACGTCGGCGTGAAGTGGACGTGCCAATGCGGACGCCGGGCCAGCCAGGCCTTGACCTCCGCCGTCTTGTGGGTGGCGTAGTTGTCCATGACGATGTGGATGTCCAGCCCGTCCGGGACATTGCGGTCGATCACCTTCAGGAAGTCGAGGAACTCCCTGGCGCGGTGGCGGCGATAGCACTTGCCGATGACCGAGCCGGTGGCAACGTCGAGGGCGGCGAAGAGCGAGGTCGTGCCGTTACGCTTGTAGTCATGGGTGCGCCGCTCAGGGATGCCCGGCAGCATCGGCAGGACCGGCTGGGTACGGTCGAGGGCCTGGATCTGGCTCTTCTCGTCGACACAGAGCACCAGCGCGCGATCCGGCGGCGACATGTAGAGGCCTACGATGTCGCGGACCTTCTCCACGAAGTGCGGATCGGCCGACAGCTTGAAGGTCTCGGCCCGGTGCGGCTGCAGGCCGAAGGCGCCCCAGATACGCCAGATCGACGTGTGCGACAGCCCCGCCTCCTTCGCCATCGAGCGCAGCGACCAGTGGGTGGCGTCCGCAGGCCGCGAGGTGAGCGTCCGCTCGATCACTTGCGCCACCTTCTCGTCCTCGATGGTGCGTGGCCGTCCCGGACGGGGTTCGTCCGACAGCCCCTCGATGCGGTCCTTGACGAAGCGCCTCCGCCACTTGCCGACGGTGTGTTCGTGCACGCCGACCTCTGCGGCCACCGCCTTGTTGCCAAGCCCGTCCGCGCAACGCAGGATCATGCGGCAGCGATCCGACATGGAGCGCGCCACACGGTGGCGGCGAACCTGTGCTTCCAGAAACGACCGTTCCTCACCGCTCAAGACCAGGGCCGCCAGCGGCCGTCCCGTACCGCGCGCCATCGAGATGACCTCCTTTGTCCGACTCGGAGGGCCACCCTACAATGAACCTTAATTCAGTGCCAGGTGACTAGACTTTATGTTCACATAGGGTAATCGGCCCGAATTTCCTTTTGCCGCTGGAGTGGTGGCTTCTCCTACCCGCTTACGACCGCCTCGAGCGCCTCGCCTGCCGCATCGACTGCCGCCGCATCGACATCGAGGTGCGTGACTGCGCGCAGCCGATGGCGGTCCATGGCGCCGATCAGCACGCCCCTGGCCCGCAGCGCGTCCGAAAGATCGGACGCGCTCAACCCGGTCTCGGCGCAATCGAAGAAGACCAGGTTGCTGTCGACCCGCACTTGGTCGAGGGTGAGCTGCGGTAGTGCGCGCACCTTGTCGGCGAGGCTGCGGGCGTTGGCGTGATCCTCGGCGAGGCGCGCGACATGATGGTCGAGCGCGTAGAGCCCGGCAGCGGCGAGGATGCCGGATTGGCGCATGGAGCCGCCGAGGCGCTGCTTCCACTGCCAGGCTGCCTCGATGAACTCGGCGGAGCCGGCGAGAACGGCGCCGACCGGGCAGCCCAAACCCTTGCTGAAGTCTACCCACACGGAATCGAAGGGGGCGGCGTAGCGGGCAGCGTCCACGCCTGATTCGACCACCGCGTTGAGGAGCCGGGCGCCATCCATGTGCAGTAGCAGCCCGTGCGCCCTGGCAGTCTCGCCCACCGCCTCTATGGTCTCCAGCGGCCAGATCGTGCCGCCGCCCTGATTCGAGGTCTGCTCGACCACGGCGAGGCGCGAGCGCGGCGCATAGCGGCTCACGGCGCGAACCGCATCGGCGAGCTGCTCCGGCGAGTAGACACCGGCCTCGCCGTCGAGGGGGCGCACCATGGCGCCGGCGAGCGCCGCCGGGCCGCCGCCCTCCGACGTGATGATGTGCGCCGTGTGGTCGCAGATCACCTCGTCGCCGGGGCGGCAGTGCACCAGCAGCGCGATCTCGTTGCACATGGAGCCGGAGGGCAGGAAGACCCCCGCCTCCTTGCCCAGCATCGCGGCCACGCGCGCCTGGAGCGCGTTGACGGTGGGGTCCTCGCCGCGCTGCTCGTCGCCGACCTCGGCCTCGGCCATGGCCTGGCGCATGGCCGCCGTTGGCCGCGTGACCGTGTCGCTCCTGAGATCGACGTGATTGCCCGGCATGCTGCTCTCCCCTTCGTCAGCGTGTTTGCGGCGCAATGATGCCACCGAGCCGGCGCCAGCTACAGCCCCCGGTGCCCGCCTATGCGTTGCGTGGGCTAGCCGCTATGGTCGCGCCCCGTGCCGCCCGCCGCTCCCTTACCCTCCGTGCCGCCCCACCAGCATGGCTACCGCTGGGCCATGCTCGGCGGGGTCTGGCTGATCTATTTCGGCTTCGGCCTGCTGTCGCTGGCGATGGCGCCGCTGGTCGACCCCATCAGCCGCGATCTCGGCCTCAGCTACACGACCATGGGCGCCATCCTGGGCGCGTGGCCGCTGGTCTATATCGTGGCGGCCGCGCCCTGCGGCGCTTTCGTCGACCGTGTGGGGCTCAAGTGGTCGCTCTTCCTGGCCGCCCTCATCATCACCGCATCGGGCGGGTTGCGCGTCGTCGCCGTCGACGCGCTCTCGATGTTCGTGGCGGTCGGCCTGTTCGGCATCGGCGGGCCGCTCGTCTCGATCGGCGCGCCGAAGGCGATCGCACAATGGTTCGAGGGTCCGGAGCGCGGCTTCGCCCTGGGCGTCTACATCACGGGCCCCTTCCTCGGGCACATACTCGCGCTGGTGCTGACCAACAGCGTCCTGATGCCGCTGCTCGACGGGAACTGGCGCCACGTCCTGCTGATCTATTCCGGCCTCATCCTCGCCGCCGGCATCGCCTGGTTCCTGCTGGGGAGCCACCCGATCAACCGCGTGGTCGAGCAGGCCGGGCGCCGCCGCGAGACCATCGCGGGCCAGCTGGCGGTCTTCGCTGCGCTGCTGCGCCTGCCGAGCATCCAGGTCATCCTGGCGATGAGCATCGGCGCCTTCTTCCTTCATCATGCACTCGCCAACTGGCTGCCGGAGATGCTGCGCACCGGCGGCATGGCGCCGGACGAGGCCGGCATTTGGTCGGCGCTCCCGACAGCCGTCGGGATCGTGGGTGCGTTGTTGATCCCCAGGCTCGCGATATCGTCCAGGCGCTTCGCAATCCTGATCGCGCTGTCGCTTTGCATCGGTGCGGGCTCGGTGCTGCTGCTGGCCACGGGCGTGCCGGCGCTGGTGGTGGCGATGGTGCTGCAGGGCATCGGCCGCGGCACGCTGATCGCGGTCCTGATCCTGGTGCTGATGGAGACGCGCGGCGTCGACCCGCGCAACACCGGGGCGGCGGTCGGCCTCTTCTTCTCGGCAGCCGAGATCGGCGGCGTGCTGGGGCCGCTCGTGATCGGCGCGATGTGGGACCTGACCGGGGGCTTCGATGCAGGCCTATGGCTGCTCGGCGCCGTCAGCCTCGCTCTCGTCGGGCTGCTCTACCTCCACCGGGGCATCGAGCGGCGCGATATCGCCGCGGCCTAGCTCCTTTGTCGCTCACGGCAGCCGGCATAAAGCCGGCGCCTGCGCGGGCGCGCCGCAGGAGCGGCGGGCCGCGGTCGCGGCCTGTCGCGCGTCCGTCGAGGACGGACGCGCTCCGGCGCCTTATTCCGCCGCGGCGGCCACCCGGCGTGCTGCCCCGCGGCGCGGCTGGGGCGGCTTGTGGTACGCGCCGTCCTTCATGACCATGAGGATGTTGTTCTTGTCCTGGAAGAGCGTGAGGTCCGCCAGCGGATCGCCGTCGATCATGATGAGGTCGGCGAGGTAGCCTTCCTTGACCTCCCCCATCTCGGGAATGCCGCTGCCCTGCGCGTTGGCGAAGGCGTAGAGCTCGCCGCCCAGCTTCGTCGCCGCGTGCAACACCTCGGCCGGGGTGAAATCGAAGTAGTTCACGAAATGCTCGAAGTCCCGCGCGTCGGTCCCGTGGGGTACCCAGGCGAAGGCATAGTCGCCGAAGGGCAGCACGCGGACGCCGCGGGCGTGCAGCTTCTTCACGGTTTCGCTGACGATGGCGAGCTCGTGGTGGTGGCGGAGCGCGATCTCGCTCTCCGGCGGCATGCCGAATTCGGCGGACTCGTAGGCCGTGTTGTGGGTAATGCCGATCGCCGGCACGACGAAGACCTCGTCCTTGGCCTCGACCAGCATGTCGATGGTCTCGTCGTCGGCGTAGGTCGCGTGGTGGATGATGTTGACGCCGTACTTCAGGCAGAAGCGGACCGACTCCGAGGTCCGCGCGTGGGCGCAGACGCGCCGGTTGCGCTGCCTGGCGACCTGGCAGACCGCGGCGACCTCCTCTTCGGTCATCACGGTCGTGTCGCCCCTGCCGTAGGGGTAAACGAACTCGTCGCTCGACGGCATGATCTTGAGGATGTCGACACCTTCTCGGCACAGCATCCGCGCGGTCTGGCGGAACTGCTCCTCCCCGTCGCAGATGATCGAGAAGGCCCCGTGATGCATGTGGAGCTGGCGCGCGTCGCCCAGGCCGCCGGTGACCGTGAGCTCCGGCGAGGCCGCGAGGACGCGGGGCCCCTCCATCCTGCCAGCGTTGATTTCGTTGCGGATGACGATGTCCATGCGGGTCTTGCCCGTCGCGGCGCAGACCAAGGCCGTGAAGCCGTGGTCATAGAGGATCTGGGCATGGCGCATCGTGATGAGCGTGTTCTCCTCGGGCGGGGTATCGCCGAGGGAGTAGAGGGAGGTCCCCTCCTCCGAATAGCCGATGTGGGAGTGACCGTTGATGAGGCCCGGCATGAGCGTCGCGCCGCCGCCGTCCACCACCTCCGCACCGTTTCGCTCGATGCGCTTCTTGCCCTTGACCACCTTCTTGATGCGGTTGCCCTGGACCAGGACCTCGCCCCGGTAGGACTTCTTGCCGGAGCCGTCGAATATCGAAATGTTGGTGAATAGCGTCTGCGTCATGGTCGCCCCCTTGCCCACTCGACTGTCGGCGTCAGGAGCGCACCGGGCTCATCTTGTTATTGTTTGCGCCGGCGCTCCTTCGCGCCCGCATCGCCACCCCTGCGGCGAACGCGAGCACGCACCTGCCAGCCGATCCAACCAAGGTCCATCCGATGCACCCCGGTTGCTCTGCTCAGTGTAGCCCCATGCCGAGGCTGCAACAATCGAAAGCCCGGTCGCGCGGCCTCAGGCCGGGGCGAGCAAGAAGTCGAAGCGCCCGCGCCAGCCCTCGCCGGCAGGGTCCAGGCGCATCACGAGGTCGTCGCGGTAAATCCAGTCGCCGGCGTTATCCTCTGCCAAGTCCGCAAAGAAGACCTGGGTGGTGAGCACGCCGGTCTCCTCGCCCTGCACCTTCACGTGAATGTGCGGCGTGCGGCCCGGATAGTGCCCCGGCCGGACGGTCTCGAAGCGGAAGGCGCCGACCGCGTCGGTGAACTGATGCCCGCGATAGCGGAAGCCCCGATTGTCGTAGTGGCCGTCTTCGTCGCAATGCCAGATGTCGATCACGGCTCCCGCGAGCGGCCGGCAATCGTGCGCGAGCACCAGTCCTTCGAAGACCAGCGGCTCTCCAACGGTGTCCGGCTCGCGCAGGATGGCCCGTTGCGGCGTCTGCGGGGTGTAGAAGGGTCCGGCCGTCCTGGCGCGCGTGCCGGGCGTGCATTCCGCAGGCGGCGCGAGCGCGAGCCCGCGGTCGGCGGCCGGGCCCGTAAAGGGGTAGTCCAGGGAGGCCCAGCCGGTGCAGGCGGCGAAGGGCGCCGCTGCCGCACTTCCGGCGGCCGCGAGGGCGGTCAGTGCCAATCGGCGCGTTACGGAGCGGTTCATCGTCCGGTCAGAATAGCCGGTCCTGGCCCGCAATTCTAACCACGGTCATGGTCTGCGGTGAGACATGCAGGCTAAGCTCTGGGCAACGCATCAGGGGGAGAAGACCGCAATGCCAGCCATCGATCCGAACAAGGTGCAGTTCACCGGAGAGAATTCCTTCCTGCGGCTCAGGACCGAGGCCGATGGGCCGGAGACCACCGTCTGCGCCCACTGGCGCACGCTGATCTCGCCGGCCGGCCCCGGCACCTGCCTCTTCCTCCGCTCCGACGCGACCGGCGGCGAGGTCAGGCTCTATGCCGACAACATCGGGATGGCGCGATGGATTCAGGGCGAGCTCGAGTCGATCCTGAACCCGCCCTTCGCCGACACCACCATGCCCATCGCCGAGGCGGCGTTCTCGCGCGAGGGCGCCTTCCGCTCCACCTATCGCGAGATCCTCGACTCGGCCGACGGCCGCATCGAGTTGAGCTGGTCCGACATGGGCGAGCCCTTCATGCTGACGCTGCCGCCCGACAACGACGACACCGGGCCGTGGGCGGTCTACAGCTGCCTCACGCCCTGCCGGACCGCGACGCTGGAGGTCGCGGGAACGCGTGCCCAGGGCGGGGCTTACGAGAACGTCATGTTCGGGCGCCCGGCGAGCTCCTGCTGCCTGGCCTGGTCCGAGACCTGGCTGCGCGACTGAGGCACACGTCATGCTGCCCAGAGTCGCAATCTTCGCCATGGGCGGGACCATCGCCATGGCCGGGCGCGGCGAGCGCGGCGTCACACCTTCGCTGGGTGCAGACGCGCTGGTGGAGGCGGTGCCGCAGCTTGCCGCGGTCGCGTTCGTCGAAGCGCAAACCTTCCGCTTGCTGCCGAGCCCGGAAGTCACGATCCCCGATCTCTTCGCGCTGGCCGACGCCATCGAGCAGGCCGTGGCCGATGGCGCCCAAGGCGCGGTGGTCACGCACGGCACCGACACGATGGAGGAGTCGGCCTTCGTGCTGGACCGTATCCTCGCCGTCGACGCCCCGGTGGTGGTCACCGGCGCGATGCGCAACCCGACGCTCGCCGGGCCGGACGGGCCGGCGAACCTGCTGAACAGCGCGCGCCTCGCCGTGCACGAGCCCGCGCGCGGCCTCGGCGTCATGGTGGTCATGAACGACGAGATCCACGCGGCACGCTACGTGCAGAAGGGGGTGACCTCGAACCCTGCCGCGTTTCGCTCGATGCCGGCCGGGTCGCTCGGCTGGTTCGCGGAAGGCGCGGTGCGGCTCGTGGGCAGCCCCGGTCCCCGCCGCAGGGTCGCGGTGGCGCGCGCCGCCGAGGTCGTGCCGGTGGCGCTGCTCACCGTGACGCTCGGCGACGACGGCAGGCTGATCGAGCGCGCGCTAGGCGCCGGCTACCGGGGGATAGTGATGGAATGCACCGGCGGCGGTCATGCCGCCGGCTGGGTCGCCGACAGGCTCGCGGAGGCGGCCGCGCAGGTGCCGGTGGTCATGGCCTCCCGCACCGGGGCAGGCGAGATGCTGCGCCAGACTTACGACTTCAAGGGCTCGGAGATCGACTTGCTGGCACGCGGGCTAATCAGCGCCGGCTGGCTCGACGGCCTCAAGGCGCGCCTGCTGCTTACACTCCTGCTGATGGCCGGCGCCGACGACGCGGCAATCCGCGAGGCGTTCGACGCCTGGCTCGATCCTTCGCTTATACCCTGAACGGGTTGTTTAGAACTTCTTCCACCAGGGGGTGCGGCCGCCTAGGCCTACCATGTCGACGCCGGTCATGAGCGAGACGTCGTGGGTCAGCGCGCGGAGGTCGTTGGGGTCGAGGTCGCTCACCCGGTTCTTGCCGCAGGCGCGGGCGAAGAGCTGGATCTCCATGGTGAGCGCGTTGAGGTAGTTGGTCACGCTGTCGGCCGCCTCGTCCACGTCGAGGCGTTCCATCAGCTTGGGCAGCTGGGTGGTGATGCCGACCGGACAGAGGCCCGTGTGGCAGTGCTGGCACTCGTAGGGCGAGGTGCCGAGCCGGGCGTAGTCCTCCAGGTAGATCGGCTTGTGGCAGCCCATGGCGATGATCGGTGCTGTGCCGAGATAGACCACGTCGGCGCCGAGCGCGATGCACTTCGCCGCGTCCGCCCCGTTGCGGATGCCGCCGCCGACGATGATCTTCATCGTGTCCTTCTTGCCCATGTCGGCAAGCGCTTCCGAGGCCTCGGCGATGGCGGCAACCGTGGGAATCCCGGCGTGGTCGAGCTGGATCGTGGGCGAGGCCGCGGTGCCGCCCTCCATGCCGTCGAAGACGATGGCGTCGACCCCGGCCTTGGCCGCGATACGGACATCGTTGGCAATGCGCGCGGCGCCCACCTTGATCGAGATGGGCACCTTGTATTCGGTGACCTCGCGGATCTCCTCGAGCTTCATGTAGAGATCGTCGGCACCCATCCAGTCGGGATGGCGGCAGGGGCTGCGCTGGTCCACGCCCTCGGGCAGGTCGCGCATCTCCGCCACCTCGTCCGACATCTTGAGCCCCAGCAGCACGCCGCCGGTGCCGGGCTTCGCACCCTGGCCGGCGCCGATCTCGATCATGTCGGCCTTCTTGAGGTCGTAGGGGTTCATTCCGTAGCGGCTTGGCAGGTACTGCATCACCAGCTTGTCGGAGTAGCGGCGCTCCTCATGGTGCATGCCGCCCTCGCCGGTGCAGGTGGAGATGCCGCAGCGGCTCGCCGCCATGCCGAGCGCGCGCTTGGCGTGAACCGAGAGCGCTCCGAAGCTCATGCCCGCAATCATGATCGGGCGCTCCAGGACCAGCGGGTTCTCGCAGTTGCCCTCGCCGATCACCACCCGCGTGTCGCACTTCTCCCGGTAGCCCTCGAGCGGCATACGCGAGAGGCCGGCCGGCACGAACACGAGGTCGTCGAAGGAGGGCAGGCCCTGGCGCTTGGTCGCCTGGCCGCGGATCTGGTAGCGGCCGAGGGCGGCTTTCTCCTGAATCTCCTCGATCACCTCGGGCGGCCAGACCCCGCTGAAGCTGTCCGGCCGCGGGTACGCGCCGTTGGGCGCCGGCACCGCGTCCTCCACGACCTCGACAGAGGAAATGCCCGCACGGGCCGGTGTGCTCGGGGTCTCGCTCATAGCACGTCCTTCCACGCCGCGAAGTCATGCTTGTTGAAGTGCCACAGCTTGCGGTCCGACTGGAGCTTGCGGAACTTCGCGGGCGCCTTGATCTCGAAGCGGTCGAGCAGTTCCGCCACCTCGTCGAGCTCGCCCTTCTCGGCATCGACCTCCTCGAGCCCGGAGCCCAGCTCCTTCGCCGTGCCGCCGAGGAAGATCACGCCCTGATACATGGAATCGCCGAGGCCGGTATCGGCGTCGCCGCAGACGATCATGCGGCCGTTCTGCATCATGAAGCCCGACATGTAGCCGGTGTTGCCGCCGACGATGAGCTCGCCCTTCTTCAGGATCATGCCCGAGCGGGGGCCCGCATCGCCGCGCACCACGACGCGCCCGCCGCGGATCGAGGGCGCCGCCGAGGTGGCGGCGTTGCCGTGCACGACCACCTCGCCGCTCATCAGGTTGTCCGCCACGCCCCAGCCGCAGGTGCCGTGAACCTCGGCCGTGATCCCGTCGCAGAGCCCGGCGGTGAATGAGCCCACGTGGCCGCGATAGACGACGTGGATGGGCTTGAGGACCGAGACACCGAGATTGTGCCGCGCCTGCGGGTTGAGCAGCTCGACCTCGGGCACGCCGGCGTCCGCCGCGCGGCGGATCTCGTCGTTGATCGCGCGCGTCGTCCGGCCGGCGCAGTCGATGGTCAGTGAAGCGGAATTCGCCACGTCACCACCTCGCCGGCCCCCGGCTCCCACACCTCGATGTCCTCATCGATGCCGTCGCGCAGCGACCAGCAATCCGACGAGACCGCCACCAGCCGGTCGGTCTCGCCCACCACCAGCGGCTTGGCCGCATAGGGGTCCTTGACCACGCCCACCTCGTCCTTGGTGACGGCGATATAGGTGAAGCAGCCATCGAGGATCGACACCGATCGCTCCAGCGCCTCGCGGAAGCTCGCGCCCTTCTTCATCTCGTCGATCAGCGCCACGGCGATCACCTCGGAATCGTTGCCGGTGGCGAAGGTGTAGCCGGCGCGCTCGAAGTGATAGCGCAGGTGGTGAAAGTTGGTGATGTGGCCGTTGTGCATGATCGCGAGATCGCGGTGCAGCCTGGCGGAAAGCGGCTGCCCATGGGTGAAGTCGATGACGCTCTCGGTGGCGAAGCGCGTGAGCCCCATGGCGAGCGGCCCGTCATAATCGGTGATGGAGAAGCGCTCCTCGAGGGTCTCCACGCCCCCCAGGTGCTTCACCACTTCGAGCTGCCGGCCGACGCTGGCGACGGTGTAGGCGGGCCCGAGCGCGTCGATCGCATCCACCAGCGCCGCATCGTCGCCGTCGTAGCGGACCGTGGTGCGGATGAAGCCCTCGCCGTCGGTCGCGCTCTCGACCCGGCCAAGCTCGTCGAGCAGCGCGAGGGCCCGCCCGCCGCCGCCGGGCTCCTCGCAGTTGATGCCGACGTAGAGGCGATCGTCGCTGGCCGGCTGGATCAGGGCGAGCCCGGTCGAATCCGGCCCGCGCCTGAAGATGCCGTCCAGCACGCGATAGGCGATCTCGCCGGTCCGGCGATGATGCTCCGTGGTCTTGAAGAAGACGCCACCGAGGCCGCACATGGGCTTCGCTCCCCTGCGGCGCCGTCAGCCGGCCGCCGGCAGCAGCTTGACCTTCTTGTCGAGGTGCGCCCACGGGACCATGGCGTCGATCCAGGCGTTGATGCGGTCGAACGCCACCATCGCCGCTTCGCAGACCTGCACCACCTCGCCATGGTTGCTGGCGCCGCCCGCCTCGAAGTAGTCGGCGAGCTCGCGCACGAGCTTGACCGTGCTGGTGAGCTTCCACTTGGCGAGCCGGCCGGCATGGCGGTCGAGGAGCGCCGCTGCCATCTGGTTGAGCGCCGGTGCCGGCAGGGCCTTGTCGAGCGCGAGCTGGCGGACGACCTGGATGTTCTCGCCCATCCAGAAGGTGTTGAAGTTGGCGTAGAGCACGGGCGGCATGTTGCCCATGGGCGGCAGGCTATGGGCGCGGAGCCGGGTGATATCGCCGGGCTCGGAGCTCCAGTTGCGCCGGCCGAAGCGCTCCAGCCGGTCGATGATCGCGCTCGTCTCGGTTGCAGCCATGGCCCTACGCCTCCTCGACGAGTTCAAGCCGAACCGGCAGCGGACCCTTGGAGAGGATCTTCTTGCCCGCAGGCTTCAGGTGCTCCAGCCCGTCCACGATCTTCGCGAACACGCTGACCTTCCCGAAGGGCCTGGTATCGCCATAGAAGATGCAGGCGGTCTGACGCCCCGGATAGAAGCCGATGTCGCCGGGCTTCACGTTGAGAATCTCGTTCTCCGAGTCGCAGTAGAAGGGGAGCATCACGATCAGCTCGTCGCCCGCGAACTTGGCGTGCACCGAGAAGCTGTCGCAGGGCAGGCTTTCGGTGAACGCCTTGACGACGTTGGGCGCCTTGCGCCCCAGCAATTCGGCGACGACCCTGCGGCCGTCGATGGTCATTGCGAAACGCTCCGCCATGATGTCCCCTCGCCTTTGCTGGCCCTTGCCCGCGCCCTCTGCCGCCTTTTAGTTGCGGCCCTGTCGCCGCCGCGCGGTTCTTGGGCTGAAGTCGATATCATGGCCCGCCCGGCCGGGCAATCGCACCAGACGCAGGGGAGATTCGCTTTGCGTGCATGGCGAACGGGCCGTCAGGCGCGCCTTCCAGCTACAGCGCTACCGCAGGAGTTCGAATGCGCTGTTGCGATTGCGACCGTAGCGGAAGATCGCGAAGTCGTTGTCGAATGAAATCACTCGTTTGATGCCGAGCCGTTCCATGAGCGCGAAGGACGTGCGGTCCACCAAGGAGAAATCCTGGTCGGGAAAGCGTTGACCGATCGCCCACGCGGCTTCGAGGTCTGCGCTGGTCGTCTGCTCGACCGCCGCGACCCCGCTCCGCAACCCCTCCCAGAAGGTCTCCGCTGCGTAGGCCGAGATGAAGTGGTGGACGAGACGCCAGGTCTCGACCAGAACGTGATCGCTCGTGATCAGGGGCTCGTCCGTCGCAAGAAGGCGCTTCGCGGTGCCATTCAGCCGGTCGCCGCGATCGGCGGCGGCATACCAGCCAGAACTATCGACGAAGATGCTCACGGCGTATCGGCGTGGCCACGCTTTCCGGCGCCCGTTGCTTCCCCGATCATGTGCGACTTTTGCGACGAGATATCGGTGCCCCGCGACGTGCCGAGATCGAAGACGAGGGAGCGATCGGCCCCACGCGGCTGCTCCGCGAAATCCTGGTCCACGAGGCGGCGCACGTATTCGGCCAGTGAAATTCCGAGCGCGGCCGCGCGCGCACGAAGTTGCGCGTGCCGCTCCGAATCGAGCGAGATCTGTGTGCGTACCATCATTATGGCGCCATTATGCTGTCATACCGCCGACGCGACAAGCCATGGTGGCGCCGCATCCTGGCGCGAAGGGCGCCCCGCCGAGCGCATAGATTCGCTTTGCGTGGATAGCGGCTTTGGCGTTCAATCGGCCGCCACCATGGAGAGGGGAGAGTCGGATGTCTGATCTGCACGAGCTGATGCTGACCGAGGTCGCGGCGAAGATTCGGTCGCGGGAGGTGTCCGCCGCCGAAGTCACCGCCCACACGCTCGCGCGGATCGAGCGGCTGGACGGCACGCTCCGCAGCTACGCCACCGTGATGGCCGACGTCGCGACCGCACAGGCGGCGCAGGCGGACGAGGAAATCGCGGGCGGCAGGGTGAGGGGCCCGCTGCACGGCGTCCCCTTCGGCCTCAAGGACCTCTGCCTGACGAAGGACGCCCCCACCCATGTCGGCTCGGTCGCGCTCCGCGACTGGAGCCCGGGCGTCGACGGCTCCGTCGTGGCACGGCTGAGGGAAGCCGGCACGGTCTTCGCCGGCAAGCTGCAGATGACCGAGGGCGCCTATGCGGTCCATCACCCCTCGATCGCACCGCCGGTCAATCCGTGGCATCCCGACTACTGGACCGGCGTTTCGTCGAGCGGCTCGGGCGTCGGCACGTCCGCGCGGCTCTGCTACGGCTCGCTGGGGACGGACACCGGCGGCTCGATCCGCTTCCCCTCGCAAGCCTGCGGCGTGACTGGGCTGAAGCCGACCTGGGGCCGGGTGAGCCGGGCCGGCGCCTTCGCGCTCTCCGAGACTCTCGACCACATCGGGCCGATGGCCCGCTCCGCCGCCGACTGTGCGGCGATCCTCGGCGTCATCGCGGGCGTCGATCCCGACGACCCGACCACCGTGCAGGCGCCGGTGCCGGACTACCTCGGCAGCATCGACGCCGGCATCGAGGGCATGCGGATCGGCCTTGACGAGGCCTATTGCTCGGAAGGCGTGGACCCGCGCGTGACCGCCATGGTGATTCAGGCGGCCGACGAACTGCGCGGGCGCGGCGCCGACATCCGGCCCATCGCCTTCCCCGATGCCACGGCGATGGTCGACCGCTGGAACGATTTCTGCGGCGCGGACACGGCCATCGCGCACGAGCCCTACTACGCAGCGCACAAGGCCGACTACGGGCCCGTGCTCTCGGGCCTGATCGAGGTCGGGCTCGCGCTGAGCGGCGTCGATCACGCGCGCATCGTGATCGAGCGGGACAAGTTCATCGGCGCGCTCAATGCGGTCTTCGCCGATGTCGATGCGATCATCATTCCCTCGCAGCCCTACCCGACGCCCACCAACGCCTTCATGGACACCTTGGGCGCGGAGGAAGGCTCGGTGGAGCGGCTGATCTCTTTCACCGCCCCCCATGACATGGCGAGAACGCCCGCGATGTGCCTGCCCGGCGGCTTCGACGAAGAGGGCGTGCCCCTCGGCTTCCAGATCGTGGGGCCGCAGCTCAGCGAGGAGCGGCTGCTGCAGGCGGGGCACGCCTACCAGCAGGATACCGATTGGCACAGCCGCACGCCGCCTGCGGCCTGAAGGGGGGCGGCAGCATGGCGGCAAAGGGCGAGCTCTGGCGACTAGGCGCGGCCGACGTCGTCGATCTGCTTCGCCGGCGGGAGGTCTCGCCGCTGGAGCTGGTCGAGGCGAGCGCGGAGCGGATCGCGGCGACCGACGGCCACCTCAACGCGATCCCGACGCTTTGCATCGAGCGCGCCCGCGCCCACGCCGAGCGGATCATGGCGGAGGATCCCGAGACCGAGCGCCCGCGCGGCTGGCTCGGCGGCGTGCCGATTGCGGTCAAGGACCTGGTGGAGGTCGAAGGCGTGCGCACCACTTGGGGCTCGCCGATCTTCGCCGACCACGTGCCGCCGCGCTCGGACATCGCGGTCGAGACCCTGGAGGCGCGCGGCGCCATCGTCATCGGCAAGTCCAACACGCCCGAGTTCGGTGCCGGCGCCAACACCTTCAACGAGGTGTTCGGCAAGACCCGCAATCCGTGGAACACCGACAAGACCTGCGGCGGCTCCTCGGGCGGCTCGTCCACGGCGCTTGCCACCGGCCAGGTCTGGCTGGCGACGGGCTCGGACCTGGGCGGAAGCTTGCGGATTCCCGCGAGCTTCTGCAGCGTCTTCGGCATGAGGCCGAGCCCGGGCCGCGTCGCCCATGGACCGAAGCACCTCCCCTTCGAGGGGTTGATGGTGGACGGCCCCATGGCGCGCAACGCGCGGGACTGCGCGCTCATGCTCGACGCCATGAGCGGCGCCCACCCCGAAGACCCGCTCTCCATCGAAGCGCCGGCGGAGAGTTTTTCGGACGCGCTGACGACGCTGCCGGCGCCCGGCCGGATTGCCTATAGCCCGGACCTGGGCCTGCTGCCGGTGGATCGCGAGGTGGCCGCCGTCTGCGCGGGCGCCGTGGAGACGCTGGCTGGCGCCGGCATGGAGGTGGCCGAGGCGTGCCCGGACCTCTCCGGCGCGCTCGACGTGTTTCAGGTGCTGCGCGCCGCGCTCTTCGCCGCCGACAAGGGCGAGATGCTGGAGACCCACCGCGACGCGCTCAAGCCCGAGATCATCTGGAACATCGAGAAGGGCCTCGCGCTCGACGCCGACAAGATCGCGCGGGCCGAGCGCGCGCGCGGCGCCATCTACCAGCGCTGCGTGCGCTTCTTCACACGCCACGACGTGCTGGTCTGCCCCTGCGTGATCGTACCGCCCTTCGACGTGGACACGCGCTGGATCGACGAGATCGAGGGCCACCGCTTCGACAACTACGTCGATTGGCTGGGCCTCACCTTCGTGCTGACGCTGACCGCGTGTCCTTCCGCCTCGGTGCCGGTGGGCTTCACCGAATCCGGGCTGCCGGTGGGGCTGCAGATTCTCGGGCCGCCGCGCGGCGAGGCGGCGGTGCTGCGGGCGGCGGCGGCGATCGAGGAGGCAATCCCGCTCGGGACCGACATCCCCATCGACCCGCGCGGCCCCGACGGCGCCCAACTGCCGCTCGGCTGACCCCTCCCCGCGCGCACGCTTCTGCTCCCGGTGTTTATCGGCGCATGGGTTTGGTGCCGATTGGCGCGGTAACCCTTTGATCCCGCTGGATTGCGAGGGGTCAACAAGGCGCGCTTGGCAACAGGCGAGGAAGACGTGAGTGAGTCTCAGGCAGTGCCCGGAGCACATGCGGACGGCACGATGACGGGCCTTTGAGGGTTTCCGACAGTGCATCAACCTCCTGCAATCGATATCGCCGCAGAGAAAGAGATCCGCGCCTGGCGGGCCGAGCGCATTCGGCGAGAGCTCCGCCTCCGTGATCTCGGGGCGGTGCTGGTGGTCGATCCGATCAACCTTCGTTACGCCACAGGTACGCGGAACATGCAGGTCTGGACCATGCACAATATCGTCCGCTATGCGCTCGTCTTCGCTGATGGGCGGACGGTGCTGTTCGACCTCGCCACCAGCCGCCACTTGAGCGCCGCTCTGGAGAGCGTGAGCGAGGTGCGCACGTCGATCCCCTTCGACTACATGCTGGTCGGGGTCAACGCCGAGACCATGGCGCGGCGCTGGGCCCTCCAGATACACGAGGCGCTGGGCGAGCATGGCTGTGCGGCGGACAGGCTCGCCGTCGACCGCGCCGACACGCTGATGATCCAGGCGCTGGCAGAGCTGGGAACGCGCGTCGTCGATGGAAAGCAGGTTCTGGAGCATGCGAGAGCCATCAAGTCGGTAGAGGAGATCAGGGCGTTCCGGGCCTCACTCGCCACCTGCGAGGAAAGCGTTCGCTCGCTCCATGCGTTTGCGGTGCCGGGCGTGACGGAGGCGCAGGCCTTCGGCCACCTCGTCGGCCAGAGCCTTGCGCGGGGCGGCGAGTATCCGGAAACCCGCCTGCTGACCGGCGGCCCGAGGACGAATCCCTGGTTTCAGGAGACATCCGACCGGGTTCTGCAGACGGGCGAACTCCTCGCCTTCGACACCGACCTCATCGGACCGATGGGCTTCTACAACGACATATCCCGCAGCTGGGTCATCGGCGAGCGGCGACCGACCCCGGCGCAGGCAACCCTGCTCGACATCTCCGCTGAGCAGGTCGTCCACAACATCGACCTGCTCCGCCCCGGCACGTCGTTCGTGGAATACGCGTCGAAGGCGTTTCGACTGCCCGACGCCTATCTGGCCAACCGGTACGCCGATCTGGTGCACGGCTGTGGCCTGGGGGTGGAATACCCCTTCGTGCTCTATCCGGAGGACGCGGATGACGGCATGTACGACGGCCGTTTCGAGGCGAACATGATCGTGTGCGTGGAGAGCTACGTGGGAGCGCTCGATGGACCGGAGGGAGTCAAGCTGGAGCAGCCGGTTCTGATCACCGACCGGGGCCCGGAAGTGTTGAGCGAGCTGTCGCTCGATGCGGGCGACTTCTAGAATTCGTGAGTCCGACCGCCCCCGTTTCAAGCTGATGTTGCGCGTCGAACTTGCGTTCGAAATCTATTCGGCTTCGAAAATTTGTACGCGGATCGGGGACGGTCGGCCTCCGGCAGCCGGGTTATTGACCTGAGGGCAGTTGGAGACGATTGCGAGGACGTCGCGCTCGGCCCGCAGATCAACATGATCGCCGGGCCTGGACGGGCCGTCGACGAAAGTCCGCTCTGCCAGACGGCCTTCTTCGTGGACCGGCACGGCGCAGAAAAAGTTGATGTTGGGCACGATGTCCGTCCAGCCCAGGCCGTGCTCCGCCAGGGCGGTCAGGAAGTTCTCGCGGCAACCCGGCACCCCTTCCACGCCGTAGAGCATGGCGTTGCTGGGCGCGCTGCAACAACCGGCGATGGTGTCGTGATGGCCGCAGGAGTCAGCCACGATCGTGAAGAGCGGCCGTCCCCGGTCCGAGTAGAGCGCATGGCCCTTGGTCAGGCGAAGAGTGCCGCTCTTCTTGATCGTGTTCGGCGCGTAGTAGCGCTCGCGCGGGTCAGCCGCGTCGTAACACAGGAAATCGACGCCCTGTTCACCCTCCAGGTCGACGATGCGCAACACCTGGTTCCGCCGCAGGCGGGCCGACCACGGAGCGCCCGGCGCCACGATCTCGTCCTGGACAACAGGTAGTGCATCCATTTCGTTCATCACCGTGCCCTCCAGTCTGACCCGTCGCCTACCTTAACCCATTTGGAGCGCACCAGATTCCGGCGAGTCATCCTGGCACGAAAGAGCACGCCCGTGCGGCCGGCGCTCGGGCGTCGGTTTCGGGAAGCGCGGCGCCTGACTATCATGCGCCAGTTGAGTCAGATCTGACCGCCGTGAGGCCTTGGGAGGGCGAGATGAACTTCGGAATTACCATTCCCAACTACGGGCCGCTTGCCCGGCGCGACGCCATTACCGCGATCGCGCGCCAGTCCGAGGCCCTTGGCTTCGGCTTCATGGCGATTGCCGATCACATCGTCATTCCGAAGACCTGGAACTCCTTCTATCCCTACTCGCCGACCGGGCGGATCGACACCTTCGATGGCGGCGATTGCCTGGAACCGTTGGCGCTGATGGCAGCGCTCGCACTCGCGACCGAAAAGGCGCAGCTTCTCACCGCCGTGCTGGTGGTGCCCTATCGTCCGCCCATCTTGACGGCCAAGCAGCTCGCGACGATCGACGTCCTCTCCGAGGGGCGGGTCACCGTCGGCTGCGGGACGGGCTGGATGCGCGAGGAGTTCGAGGCGATCGGTGCCCCGCCCTATGAGGCGCGCGGCCGGGTGACGGACGAGTATATCGAGGCCTTCCGGGCGATGTGGACGAGCGACGAGCCGACCTATGAGGGGGAGCACGCCCGCGTCGCGGACATCTATTTCCGTCCCCAGCCGGTCCGCAAGCCGCACCCGCCGATCTGGATCGGCGGCGACAGCATGCCGGCGCTGCGGCGAACGGCGCGCCTCGGCGACGGCTGGCTGCCGGTCGGCATCGCGCCGAAGCGCCCGCTCAACACGGTCGCCAAGTATCGCGACGCAGCGGAGACCCTCGCCGGCCTCGCGCGCGATGCCGGTCGCGATCCGGCCGAGATCGCGCTCAACTATTGGGCCATCTGGTATGACGAGAGCAGGCGCGTCACGCTCGATGACGGCAGCCGCCACATCTTCACCGGCGAGGCCGCGGAGATCGCCGCCGACATCGACGCGCTGGCCGAAGTCGGCGTCAGCGCTGTCCTCTTCAGCTTCGTCCGGAACACCCTCGACGAGACGCTCGCGAGCACCGAGCGCTTCGCGCGCGACGTGATGCCGCTAGTTGGCGCCTAGGACTTGGTACGCGCGACCAGGAGACGACCGGTTACGCTGTGGCGATCGATCAGGCGGGCGACGAGACCGCTTGCCTTGGCCTCCTCGACGAAGTCGGCCAGGAAGGCGGCGCCCGCAGGGTTGGTCTTTGCGGTGCCCACCGCCTGCTGAACGGCCGTGAAGCGCCCGTCGAGAATTCGAGCGCCGGGGAGTCTGTCGGCGTCCGCAATCAAACCGGGCCTGAGGCCAGCGAGCGCGTCGAGCTTCCCGTTCACGAAGAGCTCGAAGGCGGCTGCAAGACCCTTCGCGCGCACCAGCTCGGCGTGCTTGAGATGGCGCGTCAGGTACAGGTCATAGGCGCTCCTGTCCGACACCGCGATGCGGATGCCGGGGCGATCGACGTCGTCGATCGCATCGAGCGAGCTGCCCTCGGGAACCATGTAAGTCGCCTCGATCTCGACGTAGGGCGGAGAGAACGCGATCCTCTTCGCCCGCGCAGGCTCAGCGGCGACGAGGCCAATGTCCCAGAGATCCCCTTCCGCCGCATCGGTGAGCTCTCCGGGCGAAGCGAAGGTGACGTAGGAGACCGCGACACCCAAACGATCGGCGATCGCGCGCGCCAGGTCGGGTGCGACGCCGATCGGGTCGCCCGACGATGCCCTGCCCGTCACCAGCAGGAAATTGGACAGGTTGATCCCTGCGCGCAGGGTGCCGCTCGGTGCAAGCTCGGAGAGGATGTCCTGGTCCATGATTGACGAGGCTCCGCAGGGGTCGGGGGAATTGCTATCCAGAGGGACTTCGTTTGGCAAAGTCTCAAGACCGTCTTGCACTTGTCCGATTGCAAGGCAAAGGATCAGGATGCCCGCGCGTGCGCCCGTGCGGCGCGCCGGCGGTCATGAGGGTCGAGCAGGCGCTTGCGAAGGCGGATAGACGCCGGCGTCACTTCCAGCAGCTCGTCGTCCGCGAGATAAGCCAGCGCGATCTCGAGCGGCATCGGCCGCGGCGGGCTCAGACGCACGGCATTGTCCTTGCCGGCGGCCCGGATATTGGTCAGCTGCTTGCTCTTCAGCGGGTTGACGTCGAGGTCCTGCGGCCGCGTGTGCTCGCCGACGATCATGCCGCCGTAGACAGGCATCCCCGGCTCGACGAAGAGCGCCCCCCGCTCCTCCAGGTTCCAGAGCGCGTAGGCGACCGCTCTGCCCTCGGCGCTTGAGATGAGCACACCGGTCTGCCGCCCCGGGAGCGGTCCCTTGAAGGGCGCATAGCTGTGAAACAGCCGATGCATGATCGCTGTGCCGCGGGTCACCGTGAGCAGCTCGCCATTGAAACCGATCAGGCCGCGCGAGGGGCCATGAAAGAGAGCGCGGATCTTGTCCCGTCCCGAGGGCCTGAGCTCGATCAGCTCCGCGCGGCGCTCGGCGAGCGCGGTCACCACGTCGCCGACGAAGGCTTCGTCCACGTCAATCTGGATTTCTTCGATGGGCTCGAGCGGCGCACCACCCTTGGGGTCTTCGCGCATCAGCACCCGTGGGCGGCCGATGGAAAGCTCGAAGCCCTCGCGGCGCATGGTCTCGATCAACACCGCGAGTTGAAGCTCTCCGCGACCGGCGACCTCGAAGGCGCCGTCCTCCGCCATGCCGTTCACCTGGATCGCGACATTGCCTTCGGCTTCGCGTGCGAGGCGCGCTGCGATCATGCGTGAGGTGAGCTGCGTTCCCTCGCGACCCGCGAGCGGCGAGTCATTGATCGAAAACACCATCGCGATCGTCGGCGGGTCGATCGGCTCGGCCGGAATCGCGGCGCAGTTCCCGGAGGCGGCGACGGTGTCCGCCACCGAGGCGGTCTTGAGGCCCGCGAGCGTCACGATCTCGCCGGCCCTGGCGTCGTCCACTGCGATCCGTTCCAGACCTCGCGCGCGCAAGAGCTTGGTGAGGCGGGCGACCTCCACCACCGAGCCGTCGGTGCCGAGCACCGTCACGGTCCGGTTGGCTTCCACCCGGCCGGAGAGCACGCGGCCGCTCACCAGCCGGCCGAGAAAGGGGTCCGCCTCGAGCAGGCTGATCAACATGCGGAAGGGCGCATCCCGATCCGTGGCAGGCGCCGGCACGTGCGCGATGACGGTCTCGAAGAGCGCGGCCATGTCAGCCCCGGCGGCGGCCGCATCGCGCGAGGCCCAGCCGTCGCGCGCCGAGCTGTAGACGAGGGGGAAGTCGAGCTGCTCCTCGGTCGCTCCCAAGGCGTCGAAGAGGTCGAAGACCGCTTCGTGCACGATCTCGGGCCGGGCATCCGCGCGATCCATCTTGCTGATCGCCACGATCGGCCGCAGGCCGAGCCGGAGCGCCTTGTCGACCACGAACTTGGTCTGAGGCATCGGGCCCTCGGCTGCGTCCACCAGGACGAGCACTCCGTCGACCATGCCGAGCACGCGCTCGACCTCGCCGCCGAAGTCCGCGTGGCCGGGGGTGTCGACGATGTTGATGCGCACGCCCCGCCAGTCGATCGCGGTGCACTTGGCCAGGATCGTGATGCCGCGCTCGCGCTCGAGCTCGCCGCTATCGAGGGCGCGTTCCCGCATCGGCTGGTTCGCCCGCACCGTGCCGCTCTGGCGCAGCAGAGCGTCGACCAGGGTCGTCTTGCCGTGATCGACGTGGGCAATGATGGCGATGTTGCGCAGGTCCATGGCTGCGCGGCACTCCTTCGCTGCGGTGGGTGCAGTCGATGGAGACGCGCCCTCCCGGATCGGGATGCCGGTTATACAGCAGACGCCGCGCAGGTCGACAGCGTCGAAGGGAATCGGGACGCCCAGACCCTGGCACCCTGCCGCAAGACTCCCGGCATTGACGCGAATAGAGTGATCAGGCGTGGGTTCGGGGGATCGGGGCGAGGTTGTCATGCGGGGCAGTGTCGGCAAGCCTTTGCCGTGCCTTTCCAACCGGGCCGCCAGAAAATTGTTCCTGCACCGGCACGGCCTCGGGCGCGCGCCAGAGGGGGAAGACCTCACAGGGCTGATCGAGCGGCTCGGCTTCGTCCAGATCGACAGCATTGCGACGGTCGAGCGCGCCCACCACATGATCCTGGCCTCCCGGCGCAGACGCTACCGGCCGCTACAGCTCCACGACCTGCTGGAACGGCAGCGCACGCTCTTCGAGCACTGGACCCACGATGCGTCGGTCATCCCCATGTCGTTCTATCCCTACTGGCGGCTGCGCTTCCGCCGCGACGGCGAAATGCTGCGCGCGCGCTGGCGAAAATGGCGCCGGGCAGGGTTCGAGGAGCGTCTCGACGAGGTGCTGGAGCGCATCCGCGAGGGCGGGCCCGTCATGGCGCGCGAGCTCGGGGGCGGTCGACGGCGTGACGCATCCGCCTGGTGGGACTGGCATCCGTCGAAAACGGCGCTGGAATTCCTCTGGCGCAGCGGCGCGCTCGCCATCGATCGGCGCGAGGGGTTCCAGAAGGTCTACGACCTGGCCGAGCGCGTGATCCCGGCCCCCGTCCGCGCTGCCGTACCGGACGACCGGGAAACGCTGGACTGGGCATGCGCGAGCGCTCTCGACCGGCTCGGCTTCGCGTCCGCCCGGGAGATCGCGGCTTTCTGGGACACCGCCTCTCTCAACGAGGCGCGGTCTTGGTGTGCCGCCCGAGACGTCGGTGAGCTGGTCGAGCTGGCGGTGGAAGGCGCGCGGCCCGGCGAGGTCCGCCACCTGTTCGCGCGTCCCGACATATGGGAGCAGGCCGAGCGGACGCCGGAGCTACCCGCCGGAGTGCGCGTGCTCAGCCCCTTCGACCCGCTGCTGCGTGACCGCAAGCGCACCGAATGGCTGTTCGGCTTCCGCTATCGCATCGAGATCTACGTGCCGGAGGAAAAGCGCGAATACGGCTACTACGTCTTCCCGCTGCTGGAGGGCGACAGGCTGATGGGGCGTATCGACATGCGCCGCCGGGAGGGCCGCCTCAGCGTGCGGGCGCTTTGGCCCGAGCGCGGCGTGCGCCTGGGCAAGGGGCGGCTCGAGCGCGTCGGTCGCGAACTCGACCGCATCGCCCGCTTCTGCGGCTGCGACGGCCCGGTGTTCGAGAAGGGATGGATCAGGGAGAGCCGGGAGTAGCGGGCGTCGTCCGGGCCTCTACGAAGCCCGGTGCATGGTCCCGTCAGGTCCGATCACGTGAAGGGTCGGAGCCGATCTGCGCGCTAATCCATCTTAACAACACCCCTGGCTCAATCGCCCGCGAACGCGATCAATCGCCCACAGACGAGTGCTCCCAGCCAGCAAAGCGTTGAGAGGATGGCGTGACCGACCAGGCGGGCGCGCGGGGCGTCCTTGAGCAGGAACCCGTGGGTCCAGCACAGAGCGAGCGTCGACAGCACCCCGACAGCGATGAAGGCCAGCTTGAGCTGCAGGAAGCCGACGCCACTGTATTCCTGCGCCCGGACCGAGAAGAGCAGCGGTCCCGTGAGCAGGGCAAGGATCAGCCCGCTCGCCGCAACGGGTGCCAGCACCCGCACCACCCCTTCACGAGAGATAGCGCGCCACACGCCGAGAAGCCGCAGATTGAGCGGGACGACGGACCCGATCAGCAACGCGATTGCGAAGATGTGCGCGGCGTTGAGGGCGGCATAGCCCCAGCGGGAACCCCGCAGAGCCTGCGCCAGGGCGGTCCCCTCGAGCGCCGCGAACAGGGCCTCCAAGGTCTCAGTCGCGCCCGGGGTAAAGGATGTACTCCTGCTTGCCCAGGAACAGCCGCTCCACCTTGACTAGTCTTTCCGACAGATCGGCGGCCGGCTCGCCGATCACCCGGATCTCGACCCCTTCGGCCAGATCGCCATCCTCGAGACCGGCGCGTTCGTTGCGCCAGGGCTGACCGACCTCGGCCGTCCACTCCTCGCCCTCCACGTCGATCTTCAGGATCCCGTGAGGATTGCCCAGGCGGGCGGTCTTGATGATGCCGGTCAGATCGATATTGCCGCCGGTCGTCCACGACCAGCCGTGATGGGCCAGAGCCCCGACAGTCGGAGCCATGAGCCCCAGGGCCAAAACCGTGATGAACAAGAGCCTCATCATCGTGCGCCTCCGATGCCTCAAGCGTTGCCGGCAAGGTTACGTCACACGACAGGACGATCAAGCCGACACGTCCCGGACAACCTTCAAGTCCACGGCGATCATACCCTTGGAGAATGGATGACCGTACGGTGAGGTGGCCTCCCCGACCGCTCTCAACTAACATTTGCACCAGCCTCTCATTTGGTAGGGGGGCCGATTACCTTGGCAAGCTTGGCGGACAGGGAGCTGGGCAGCCGTGCTGAGAGTGACCGAAGAACTCCTTCTATTGATCGTGGATGCCGAGAGCGGCGGCATTCAACACTCCCTCTCGGCGCATCAGCAAGATGCACTGATAGCCGGTGCCGTGCTGACGGATCTGGCGCTCGAAAACCGTATAGATACGGATGCCGAGCGGCTCTTCCTGATCGACCCGAAGCCGGTGGACGATGACCTGCTCGATCCCATCCTCCGCGACATTGCCAGCGAAACCGAAACGCACGACACCGCCTACTGGATCGCGCGCGCGGCGAAGCGAGGCAG
This sequence comes from Alphaproteobacteria bacterium, assembly GCA_965207055.1. Taxonomy (GTDB): domain Bacteria; phylum Pseudomonadota; class Alphaproteobacteria; order UBA828; family UBA828; genus WTGU01. The sequence continues at coordinate 667,734 of CBDBLP010000004.1, forward strand.
CGCCATCCGCAAGAGGGCGCTGGACCGGCTGATCGGGCACGGCATCCTGGAGGCCGAGCCCACCGGCCTCGTGTTTCTCTCTCGCCTGGTCGCGCGGACCCACCGTTACCCACCCGATGGCGGAAAGATCACGGAGGATGTCCAGTCCCGTGTGATGACGACGCTCTTCAGCGAGGAAATCCCGGAGCCGCGCGATGTCATCATCATCGGCCTCGCGGCAGCTTGCGGCGTGTTCGATAGCATCCTCCGCCGAGAAGAGCTGGCCGATGTGCAGGAGTGGATTGACACTATTTCCCGGCTCGATCTGATGGGTCACACGATCAGGGAGAGCATTCGGACGATCGAGCCACCCGCCCCGCCCGAGAAGATCGTGCGGCCCGACGCGGAAATTCCGGAGGTGCCGGGACTGCCGGTCGCCGGCAACGCATTCCAGATGGCGGGGGATGTTCGCGCGTTTCTTGCCGAGAACTATCGGAAGTACGGTCCGGTCTTCCGCATCCGGGCCTTCGGTTATCGGTTCATCGTTTTCGTTGGGCCCGAAGCGAACGTCTTCCTGGGACGGATCTCGGGCACACACCTTCGATCATACGAGCCCTATCGCGATTTCGGTGCCGCAGTGGGCGCCCATCGCATCATGTTGAACATGGATGGGCCTGAGCATCTCCGCATGCGCAAGCTCCAGGTCAACGGCTATTCCCCCAAGACGATCGAGTCCAATCTGGCCCTGGTCCACGATGTCACTCAGCGCGCGATCGAGAATTGGCCGCAGGGGCAGCCCTTGGGGGTTCAGCGCACCATGCAAGTGATTGTCGCCGAGCAGATCGGACTGTGCTGCACCGGCGTATCGCCAAGCGAACACATCGACGATCTCATCCATTTTCTGGGAACGATCCTTACGATACACGTGACGAAACGGTGGCCCAGACAGGTGGAGCGGTTGCCGAAGTTTCAGCGCGCCAAGAGGCGTCTGGAAGAGTTCTATGAAGGGATACTGGACGCACATCGACCGGAAAAGCGAGCCGGTCGGCAGCCGGACTTCGTCGATGATCTTCTTGAGATGAATCGAAGCGATCCTCAGCTACTTCCGGAAACGGACCTGTTTGCGAACGTTCTCGCCCCCTATCTGGTCGGCATCGATACGTCCGCGAGTGTCTGCGCGTTCATGCTCTACGCCCTCCTGAAGCATCCGGATCTCCTGGAGCAAATGAGAGCGGAGGTGGACGACATGTATGAGAGCGGACCGCCGACTCCGGAAGGATTGCGAAAACTGGATGTGACTCACCGGATCGCGCTCGAGACATTGCGCATGTATCCGGTCATCCCGGCTGTCACGCGTACCGTATCCAACTCGTTCGAATTCGGGGGATATCAGGTGCCTGCCGGCGCGCAGATCATGCTGGGCACGACCGTTAGCCATCATCTGCCGGAGTGCTTCCCCGATCCCGAACGATTCGATATCGAGCGCTATTCGAAGAACGTGCAACAGCACCGGCAGCCCGGCGCGTTCGCTCCCTTCGGTGTGGGCCGGCATCGCTGCCTCGGCAGCGGATTCTCGGAAGTGCAGATCGCGCTCACCATGGCGACGATAATCCGCGAGACCGAGCTCGTGCTGGACCGTCCGGAGCGCCCACTGAAGATCAAGCTCACACCGGCCCCCCACCCGGACGACTCGCTGCGATTTCGTCTGGTGCGTCGCCGGGGCGAACGCCGCGCTGCTGCATGACGAGACCTTCACGAAACGAGTGTGCTCGAATACGAGCGGCCGTCGTCAGTCGGATCTATCGACATGAAACGAATTCCGCTTCTCGAGCGCGCTGACGACATCACGGCTGAATGGATGCAGCAGGCGCTGGCCGCCGGCGGCGCATCGGATTTCCCCGAAATTGAGTCGCTGGAAATCGAGAAGCTGTCGGATGTGGCCAACGCGATGGGCAATCTCTTTCGCTGCCGAGTGATGGCCCGAGGCGGCGCCGCAGCCGATCCGGCTTCGGTCATCGTCAAGTTACCCACCTCCAACGCCATCGCCCTGAAGTTGGCCAGATGGCTCTCTCTCCACCGCCGTGAATACGTGTACTACCGCGACATCGCGCCGCACACGCCGGTGCGGGTTCCGTCTCTTCTCTACGGCGATCTGGACCCACGCAGCCACCGCTTCGTTCTGGTGCTCGAGGACCTCGGCGGCATGGAGGCGATACCCCAGAGTGTCGGCGTCGGTGTCGAGCGGGCGCGCCGCGCCATTCGAGAAATCGCGGGACTTCAAGGACGGTTTTGGGAGGCCACCGACGAGCCGGCCTTGGCCGCCTGCGGCATCTTCCTCACCGCCAAGCAGCGCCGCATCATGCAGACGCTCTACCTGCTGCCCCTCCCCTTGGCGTTCGAACGCTTCGGTGAGCTGTTCACGACCGACACGCGCCGGCTGGCGGAGGCGTTCGGATCGAGACTCGACGGCCATTTCGCGGCTGTAGCCAAGGGTCCGAAGACCGTCGTTCACGGCGATTACAGGGGAGATAACGTGCTCTTCGGCGGCGAGGGCCAAGACGACTTCGCGGTGATCGACTGGCAGGGGTGTGGGATCGGCTGCGGCATGTACGACGTTGCCTTCTTTCTCGCGACCAGTGTTTCCATCGACGATCGGCGGCGCGTCGAGCGCGACGCGGTGGGTGAGTACCACGACATCGTGTGTCGTATGGGAGCAAAGAACTACTCACGCGATGACTGTTGGCGCAGCTACCGGCAGAACATGCTCGGCACCCTCATGCCCATGGTGCTTGGAGCCGGCGGGATCGACGTGAGCGACGAGGCGCTCAGGAGCCAGACGCGTGAGTTGCTGGGCCGCACGTTGACGGCGATCGAGGATCTGGACGCTGGGGAGTTCCTGCCAGCCGGTAACGGGCTCTTCTCCTCCACCGGGGCGTTCTCGATCCTGTCGCGCTGCGGCTACAAGGCGTACCGCTGCTTACTCAGTATGCGAAAGGGAAAGGGAGATTGATCGGCTCCCCTTGGCGGCTGGGGGGCAGGGACGTCAACGGACAATGGCCGGAGTAGAGAGGAGCGGCGGGGGGCAGCGCGTCAGGTCGGACGCGAGCATCGATTCCGAGGATAGCGGCCCGAAGGGCAAGGGTCTCACTGACGACGGCGGCTTCATGCCGCCGCCGAAACGACAGGCCATGGCATCGATGGCCTGCGTGCTGCTGGCCATGTTCCTGGGCGCACTGAGCCAGACCGTGGTCGCCACGACGATGCCCCTCATCATCGCCGACCTGGGTGGTTTCGACCGATACACCTGGGCTGCAACATCGTACATGGTCACCGCCACGCTCGCTTTCCCGATCGTCGGCAGGTTGAGCGACATCTATGGGCGCCGGCTCTTCCTGTTGTTGGGCCTGGCGGTTTTCGCCGTCGGCTCGATCCTCCTGGGCTTCAGTGAATCGATGACCCAGGTCGTGGTTTACCGCGCCGTGCAGGGCGTCGGCGGCGGCACCGTCATGACCTGCTGCTACGTGTCCGTCGCCGATCTCTTTCGCCCGACGGAACGAGGCAAATTTCATGGGCTGCTGAGCGCCGTATACGGTGTGTCGTTCGTCGTCGGGCCAATTCTCGGCGGCTTCTTTGCCGACGCTCTGTCGTGGCAATGGGCATTCCTGGTGATCGGTCTGGCCGCCATTCCGGTCCTTCTCCTGACCGCCCGGGTATTCCCGAAGCCCGCCTCCCCTCCCGAGACCCGCGACCTCGATCTGACCGGCATGATCGCGCTCGTGCTCGCCGTACCGCCCCTGCTGATCGCACTGTCTTCGGGAGGCGTGCAGTACGAATGGGGATCGCCACTCATCGTCGGCATGCTGCTCTTCTCGCTGGTGATGATCGGGGTTTTCGTCGCCATCGAAGCCCGGGCCAAGTCGCCGATCGTGCTCCTCTCACTCTATGCGGACCCCGTGGTCAGTCTTTCCGTTGTCATCATGTTGCTGGCCAGCTTCGCAATGTACGGAAGCGTTCTCTTCCTCCCGCTCTTGTTCCAGGTCGCATTTGGATATTCGGCGGCCCAAAGCGGCGCTCTGCTCGTCCCGATGCTGCTGGGGATGGTCGTGGGCGGGGTCGTGGCGGGACAAGTCCTTTCCAGAACCTCGGGATTCTATCGGATCCAGGCGCTGGTCTGCGCGGGGCTCATGACCGCGGGATTGTTCCTTCTCTCCACACTGGGCCAGACGGCCGGCCTTGAGCTGAGCCTGATTTACATCGTGATCGCGGGCCTTGGCATCGGCGGCATCGTGGCGACGCTCTCCATCGGCGTGCAGAACCACGTTCCCTTCGGCGTCGTGGGAGTGGCGACGTCTGCCTTGCAGTTCTACCGGTCGGTCGGCGGCGTGATCGGGCTGGCAGTGCTCGGTGTCCTGCTGGCAACACGATTCTCTTCGAGCCTGGAGGAGGTTGCACCAGAAGCGGTGAAGGACGCGCTTGGCGATGGACAGTTCGAAGAATTGCAGAACGACCCCCGCGCTCTTGTGGACACCACCACAGCGGACAAGCTGAGGGCAGACTTGGCGGCGTCGAGTCCCGACGGCGCGGCGCTGGCACAGTCGCTGATGGAATCCCTCGGCGTCGCGCTGTGGGAGGCGCTCGACAGCGTCTTCGTCGTTGCCTCCATCGCGGCAGCGCTGTCGCTAGGTTTCGCCTTCTTCTTCCGCGTTAGGGTTCACCCGGAGCCTGCACCCAGCGACGCGAAGGGTGTCCATGGGGAACAGCAGCCGTAGCGCCAGCCGGTCAGGTCAGGCCAAGGAATGGCCGTCGCCCTGAACCGCGAGCAGGCACGGCACCAGGATCAGCACAATTGAGGTCACGCCAATCATGCCGAAGGTAATGGTGACCGCCATCGGCTTCAGGAACTGTGCCTGAAGGCTGGTCTCTGAGGTGGCCTCGGTTCGTCGGACAGCCGGGCGGCCATGTTGAGGTGTTTTCCCCCGCCTCGCTGCATCTCGCTTCGTCCCAGGCAATCCCGGAATTAACTTGCTCTTATGGTCACTACGACCCGAATTCGGGTGTGTTCAGCGTCTTTCCATCAACTACACAGAGGAGTTCTTCAGGGGGGAGAGAGGTGGGGACTCCTCGGGCCGCCTGGCGTCGCGCGCCCGACGACTCTCACCCTGTATCCCGCGACGCTCACGGCATATGCTGCGCCGCCGGGCAAGGCGGCGGCGGTCGGCCGCAAGAGCAAGAGCGAGGGAACGATCAATAATGAATGACATGTCGAGTGCGGCGGTTCGCGTCGCATGTGATGTCGGCGGCACGTTCACCGACGTGTGCGTCCTGGACGAAGCGAGCGGCCAGATGCGTGTCGCCAAGACCCCCACGACGCCGGATCCGATCGACGGCGTGCTGGAGGGCATCAAGGCCGGCGGCGTCGACCTCAGGGACATGGTGCTCTTCGCCCACGGCACCACGCTCGCCACCAACGCGCTGATCACGCGCAACTTCCCGCCCGCGATCATGGTCACCACCAAGGGCTTTCGCGACGTGATCGAGATCCGCCGCGGCACCCGCGACGACCTCTGGGACACCTACAAGGAGATGGCGCCGCCCTACATCAAGCGCCGCGACCGTCTGGTCGTCACCGAGCGCATCGACTACAGCGGCGCGATCATCGAGCCGGTGAACGAGGCGGAGGCACGGGAGGCCGCGCGCATCATCAACAAGCGCGGCGTGAAGACCATCGCGGTCTGCTTCGCCAACGCCTTCGCCAACCCCGAGAACGAGCGCAGCATGCGCGACATCCTCGAAGAGGAAGTCCCCGGCGCCTCGATCTCGCTCTCCAGCGAGATCATGCCGGAGATCTTCGAGCACGAGCGCTTCTCGACAACGGTGGCCAACGCGGTGCTCGCGCCTGTCGCCGGTGAATATGTGACGCGTCTCGCTACGCGGCTCCGCGACGGCGGCTACGACGAGGACATTCTGCTGCTGCACTCCGGCGGCGGGGTGATGACCGAGAGCACGGCGGCGAAGTTCGCAGCCCGGCTCGCCGCCTCGGGCATCGCGGCGGGCGCCATCGCGAGCCGCTTCGTCGCCCAGCTCGCGGGCTACGAGAACTCCATCAGCCTCGACATGGGCGGCACCAGCACCGACGTCTCGCTCTGCGACCGGGGCAATCTGCGCGTCACCACCGACTGGTACGTGCAGTACGGCTATCCGATCTGCTTCCCCAGCATCGAGGTGCTGACCATCGGCGCGGGCGGCGGCTCGCTCGCCTGGATCGACGAGGCGAACTCGCTCCGCAACGGGCCGCAGTCGGCCGGCTCCATGCCGGGGCCCGCCTGCTACGGGCGGGGCGGCGTGGAGCCTACCAACTCCGACGCCAACATCGTCCTCGGCCGCATCAGCGACCGGCTCGCGGGCGGCGCGGTCACCCTCGACCGCTCGCTCGCCGAGGAGGCGATCAAGCGCCGCGTCGCCGACCCGCTCGGCCTCACGGTGCAGGAGGCCGCGGTTTCCATCCTCCAGGTGGCCAACGCCAACATGGCGGACGCCGTGCGCCTGGTCTCGATCCGGCGCGGCTACGACCCGCGCGACTTCGCGCTCACCGTGTTCGGCGGCGCCGGGCCGCTCCACGGCGTGGCGCTGGCCCGCGATCTCTCGATCCCGACCGTGCTGGTGCCGCCGAATCCCGGCGTCACCTCTGCGCTCGGCTGCCTGCTGGTCGACATCAAGCACGACATGTCGCAGATGTACCTGCGCTCCACCGACGACGCGAAGATCGAGGAGATCGAGCAGACCTTCAGCGCGCTCGAAGATGAAGGCCGCCAGCGGCTGCTGCACGAAGGCGTCACCGAGGACCGGATGCAGTTCCAGCGCGTCGTCGACATGCGCTATCTCGGCCAGTGGCGCTCCATGTCGATCGCGCTCGACGCGGATGCGAACTCGCTCGACGCCGCGATCGCCCAGTTCCACGACGAGCACGGCCGCGAGCACAACTATTCCAGACCCGACGCGCCGGTCGAAATCTATCGCCTCACCGTTACCGCCACCGGGCTCTCGCAAAAGGCCGAGTTCGCCAAGGAGGAGATGGACCGCTCGGCACCGACGCCAGAGACCGAGCGGCTCGTGGTCTTCGACGAGAATCCTGAGCCGATCATGACCCCGATCTACGACCGCGACGGTCTGCACGCAGGCGCGGTCGTCGAAGGGCCGGCGATCATCGAGCAGCTCGATTCCACCGTGCTCGTGCCGCCCGGCCTCAAGGCCGAGGTCGACCCCTGGCACACCATCGTCATGCACATCCCGCAAGACGAAAGCTGACGCAGAGAGCGAGGAGAAGAAGATGAGCAAGAACAGGGAAGGCTACACGCTCGACCCCGTGACCTTCGAGGTGCTCAAGAACGCCTACGTCAACATCGTCGACCAGATGGCCGAGCAGATCTTCCGCACCTGCTACTCATTCGTGATCTGGTCACGGGACTTCTCGTCCGCGATCTGCGACACCGAGGGCAACACCGTCATGCAGGGCTCGGGCGACATCGCCGCCCACGTGGGCACGCTGCACTACACCGCCCAGGCCGTGATCAACAAGTTCGGCGACGACATCCACCCCGGCGATACCTTCGTCGTGAACGACGTCTACCAGGGCGGCACCCACTTCAACGACACGCGCATCGTCCGCCCCATCTTCTACAAGGGCATCCACCTCGGCTTCTCCCAGGCCAACGGCCACTGGGCCGACGTCGGCGGTGCGGTGCCGGGCTCGTTCAACGTGAGCGCGCTCGACCACATGGCCGAGGGCCTCCGCATCACGCCGGTGCGCGTCTACAGCAAGGGCGAATACCTCTCCGACGTGGCGGAGCTGATCGCCAACAACACCCGCGCGCCCGCCGACATCATCGGCGACCTGCAAGCCCAGGCCGAGGCCTGCAACGTCGCCGAGCGCGAAGTCGGCCGGCTCTGCGACAAGTACGGCGTCGACGTGATCCAGACCTCCTTCGCCGAGGTGCAGGACTATGTCGAGACGCTGACACGCCAGCGTATCGCGAAGCTGCCCGACGGCGTGTGGGAGACCGAGGACTACATCGACGTGGACCCCGTTGCCGGTGAGGGGCTGATCCCGATCCGCATCAAGATGACCATCGACGGCGACAGCGTGCATTACGATCTCTCCGACTCGCATCCGAAGACGATCTCGACCTTCCTCAACTGCTGCTACGGCGGCGCGTTTGCGGCGATCGTCGCCGGCACCAAGATGCAATCCCCCGATATCCCGTTGAATTCCGGCTTCTACCGGGTGGTCACCGTCGATCTCGGGCCCTTGGGAACGGTGGTCAATGCGGACTGGCCCACGCCTGTCGCGGGTTTCTGCTCGGGCCCCTTCGAGAAGATCATGAACTCGGTGTTCGAGCTCTGGGCCGAAATCATGCCCGAGCGCGCCATGGCGTGTACCTTCAACCTCGAGTACCTGCTGATCGGCGGGCGCGACGGCCGCAAGGAAGATCGCCCCTACTTCATGTGGTACGACTGGATGGTCGGCGGCTGGGGCGCGCGCAACGGCCGCGACGGCTGGGGAGCGACCGGGCCGGTCTTCGGCGTCCAGCTCGGCACGCAGCCCTTCGAGGGGCAGGAGCGGCTCGCCCCGGTGCTGACCACCGGCCACGAGCTCATCGTCGATTCCGGCGGGCCCGGCAACTCGCGGGGCGGACTCGGCGTCGAGAAGGGCGCGATCCTGACCAAGGCGGAGCGCTCGGTCGTCTCCTACTGCTGCGACCGCGAACGCTCGGTGACCTGGGGCCTCTGGGGCGGACTGCCGTCGATCCCGCACGGCGTCTGGGTCAATCCCGGCACCCAGGGCGAGCGCTACCTGGGCTCGATCTTCTCCGGCGTGCCGGTGGAAGCCGGCGACACCGTGACGCGGCCATCCGCTGGCGGCGGCGGTCTCGGCGACCCCCTCACCCGCGATCCGGACACGGTGTGTGAGGACGTGGCCGACGGCTACGTCTCCATCGAGCGGGCCAAGAAGGACTACGGCGTCGTGGTCCGCGAAGTCGACGCCGATCTCGCCGAGTTCGAGGTGGACGAGGCGGCGAGCGAGGCCGAGCGCGAGCGCATCCGCGCCCAGCGCCACGGCTTGCTCGACGTCGATGCCGAAGCCATTGCGGCCAAGTACCGCAGCAAGGAGCTCGACGCACTCGACCTTATCCGCCAGTACGGCGTGATCGTGGACTGGGGCACGGGCGAGCTTCTGCCCAACACCACCCGGCAGTTCCGCGACATGCTGAGGCGCCGCACCGCGGCTCACTGGGAGGTGCCGGGCCAGGCGCGCAACGAGCAGCCCACGCTCCGCGTCGCCTAGTTGCCGCCCGTCGTCCCGTGAGCGTCGTCCTCGTCACGGGCGCCGATCGCGGCATCGGCAACGCGCTCTGCCGCGCCTTTCACGCGCGCGGCGACGACGTGATCGCGGCCTGCCTGGACGGCTCGGACGAGCTAGGGGCGCTCGGGATCAGGGTCGAGCCCGGCGTGGACGTGACCTCCGACGATGCGGTGCAAGGCCTCGCCCAGCGCCTCGCCGGCGCGGACACGACCATCGACCTGCTCATCAACAACGCCGGAATCGCCGAGCGGGACGCGCTCGGCGCGCTCGACTACGACGCGATTCGGCGGCAGCTCGAGGTCAACACGCTGGGACCGCTCCGCGTGACCGAGGCCCTGCTGGAGCGCCTCAAGCCGGGGTCGACGGTCGCCTTCATCACCAGCCGGATCGGCTCGCTCAGCGACAACCACTCGGGCGGGCTCTACGGCTACCGCATCTCCAAGTGCGCCGCCAACATGGTCGCAGTCAACCTCGCCCACGACCTAGCGAAGCGGAGCATCGCCGCCGTGGTCCTGCACCCCGGCATGGTGGCGACCGCCATGACCTTCGACGACGAGCGCCATGACGCCCGCCCGCCCGAGGACGCCGCCGCCGCCTTGATCGAGCGGATCGATCACGTTGAGCCTGTCGAGCCCGGCGCTCAACCCGCCTTCTGGCACGCGCCCGAGCGCACGATCATCCCGTGGTGAGAAAACCTGCCTAAGCGTCGAGGCCGAGGCTCCGGTGGAAGGCCTCGACCGCCCCAAGCGCCGCGTCCGCCGCGTCGTCCTGCTCCGGCAGGGCGCCGCAATAGGTAGCGACCGCCTGGCGCGCGAGCGGCATCCACTTCTCGATCCAGCCGTTGAGAACCGCGGCATTGGCTTCGTTCTCCAGCGAGAACGCAACCAGCGCCGCGCTCCAGCGCCGCGAGCGCTCGCTGTCCCGCATCTGGTTGTCGGCCATCAGCCCGAGCAGCCCGTCGTCGAAGCGGCGCCCGATGCGGCCGAGCTGCCGGTGCGCTTCGTCCGCCGCAGGCTTCGCCACCAGGTTGAGCGCCACGAAGTGCTCGCCCCAGTCGTAGGTGGCGAGGGTCTTTTCCAGCAGCTCGCGGAAGCCCTGCCAGGCGGGCTCATCCTCCCAGGTCCGGCGCTCGGTCGTCCCGAAGCCGCGCGAAGAATGCGCGCGCTGGAGCTCGCGCGCACGGTAGGCGCAGCGCGAGAGCCAGCGGAACTCGTCGCCGTCCTGAAAGCCGGCGCAGGCCGTGATCGTGCTCGCCGGCGCGATCTGCACCAGATAGGCGGCACCCATCTGCAGCGCCATCTGCAGGAAGCGCCGGGGCGTGTAGAGCCGCTCCAGCGCGTCGAGCCAGGCGTCGGTGAGCGTCGCGTCGTGGCCGATCTCGTTGTGCTCGTCGAGCAGGCCGTCGACGTACTGCTCCTGCTGGTCCTGAATCCGCGTATAGACGCGGTAGATCATCTCGTCCGGATCCCGAAAACCTTCCCAGTCAGGATGCTGCAGCGGGCTCTCCGAGACGTTGCGCTTGTAGAACTCGTTCATCCCCAGGTCTGGCGCCGGCGAGAGCTCGTAGGCCTGGTCCGGGTGCCGCGTGCGGGTCTGAAGGTTGGTGGTGACGACTTCGTACTCGCTCGGCCGCCGCCTCTTCTTGGCGAGGCCGCTCCACGTCTTCATGCCTTTGACTTCGACCGTCACGGTAGTGCCCCCTAGCGTGCGACGAACCGGATGCCGTCCGGTTCCGTGCGAATGAACCCTGCGAAGCTCGGCATGTTCGACTCGATGTCGCCGAGGGTGACGGTGCGGCCGAGCACGTCGCCCACCGTCTCGAAGCGCACGAAGCACTCGTCCGCGACCTTGATCCTGATGTAGGACGCGTGGGTCTCGGTGATGACCTCGCGTCCCTCGTTGTCCTCCTGGATCGCCTCGACCACCGCGTCCGCGATATCGCCCGCGCGCATCACGGGGCCCACGAGATTGCCGGCGTCGTCTGCCGTCGTCATGCTCGACTTCTCCTTCGGAAACGCGTTCAGCCGGCGCGGAAGATTTCCACGGGCTCCATCTCGACGAAGCCGGCGTCGGCGATGGTGAGCTCGTCGGGCAGCGGGTCGTCGCTGCCCTGCACCCTCACCTTGAGGACCGCATCGGGCGGGAAGGGCGCCACCAGGACGCCCGCGACCTGGTCAGCGACCTTCCCGGCCAGCGTGGCCATCGTGTCGCCGGTGTCGAAGACCTGCACCTTGTAGCCGTAGTCGCCTTCGAGCAGGACGGCGAGCGGGATATCGGACATTGCGCGCCCCCTACTCGGCCGCTGCGGCGCGCGGCATGTCGTAGCCGTCGATCCACTGATAGTCGTAGCCGCAGACGCCGCGCTCCTCGAAGCTCTGGCCCATGTACTCGTAGAACCCGTCGGGGCCCGGCGGCACGGTGCCGTCCAGCAACCGGTCGATGATGCTGCGATGCCCCTGGTAGCGGGCGGGCTCCAGCTCGAAGACCCACTTGCAGGGCTCGGAGCAGAAGTGATAGCGCCGGCCCTCGTGGTCGAGGTGGAAGTCGGTGGCGTTCCATGTGCGGCCGTTCACCCGCCGCCCCACGCCGGCGATGCCGGTCACCTCCAGCCCGCACATGTTGCAGATCAGCGGCGGAACTTCCGGCACCGTCTTCTCGAAGCGGCCCTCGCGGATATTGTCGATCACCACGTCCCAGCACTTGCCGTAGGTGTCGTTCCAGCCCGGGTATTTCTCCTCCAGCCAGTCGCGCTCGGCCGGCGAGACGCAGGCGATGGGCCGCCACCACTGGGTCGCGCGGTAGACGTAGATACCGATCTGCTGGCAATGGTGGAAGGTCTCGATGTCGTGCAGGAAGTAGTCCCAGTACCACGGCAGGTCGAGGCCGATCGCCTTCATGTTGCGGGCGAACTGATCGACGATCCACTCGTGCATGAACTCCTTGAGCGAGTGCTCGCGGAACTCCAGCGGCGTGTAGTAGTCCATGGAGATGCCGCTCAGCGCGGAGAACTGCTTCCAGATGCGCCAGAAGCCGATATCGACCAGCTGCTGCGCCTCCGCCTTGCGCCCGTTCTCGATCATGATGCTGATGAGCGGGGTACCGATCTGCGCGTGCCGCGCCTCGTCGGTCTGGATGCTTTGCAGCATGGTGGCGAAGGTGTGATCGCCGGCCTTCGCCGCGTCCGCCGAGAGGCCGATGAATTGCAGGTTGGTGAAGCCCTGCTCGAAGGCGAAGTTGGTCATGATCGCGGCGCTGATCGCGTCTCGCGTGTGCTCGATATCGTCCAGCGCATGGCGCAGGCTGATGATGATCCAGTTCTCGGTCTTGGACGACTTGTGCGCCCAGTCGAAGACGCGGTCCTGCTTGATGAACTCGTAGGCGAAATACATCTGGATCTGGCCGTGACGCATTTCGTCGAGGGTGCCGAAGGTCGCCATGTTGCGCATCCCCGGCGCGCGTGAGAAGCGAGTCATGCGGGCGAAGGCCGACGCCGAGTGGAACTCGGCGAAGCCGATCGGGCTGAAGTGCAGCGCGAGCAGTGCCTTCCAGTGCGGCGTGGTGTTCTTGAAGTAGTCCGCCCGTGCCAGCGCCGACTTCACCGAATAGGCGCCGATGTCCTTGTCGCGCTGGGTCTCGACATAGTCCCGGTAGCAGACCTTGTAGGGCTCGTCGAAGGTCTCCCACTGCTCGACCGGAATCCCGAAGGGATCGCTGAGTTCGGGCGGAAAAATCTCGTCCTCGGCGACGTAGCCGGGAGTCCAGTTGGTATCCCGCGCGAGGTCGTACCATTCGTGCATCTCGAGCAGCGCCATTCGATCGTCTCCCTGGTCGGTACCGGGCGTTGCGGGCAGCGCCCCTGTGGCGCCGCCCGCACTCCAACCTTACCCGCCGAGCGCGTCCTTGAGGATCGAGCAATCGATCCCCGCTGCCGGCTCAACCGTCTGGGTCATCAGGCCGAAGGTCAACCACCACTTGTTGGTGAGCTCCCAGTGGTCGGTCAGCTGGCCATTGCGCTGGCCAAAGGGCGGCTCGCCCTCGGCAACGCCGCAGAACTGCGCCGATTCCTCCAGACTGTACATGTAAAGCGTGCCGTCGTCGGGGTTGTTCACACCGCCGAGGATGGGCTCCACGTCGGGCACCCCCCACTGTAGCACCTCGGCGATCATCGCGTTGCCCTCCGTCGGGTTCTCGCGCCACCACTCGACTGCCTCGTAGCGGGACTTGGTCACCGCCACCAGCAGGTCGCGATGCTCCGCGATGAACGCGTCCGAGACGAACATGGCGTCGGCGATCAGGCCCTCCTTGAGCCAGTATTCCTCGCCGGAATGGCTCATCTGGCGCGAGCCGGCAAGCTCGTCCAGAACCTGCGGGCCGTAGGGGTCCCACAGCTCGGCGGCGTCGAGCTGACCCGAAATCATCGCGGCGGCCGCGGCATCCGGGAAGAGGTTCACCATCTCCACCTCGTCCCACTTTATGCCCTGCTGCTCGAGCCAGATCGCCATGTAGATCTGCGACAGCCCGCCTTCGATGACGCCGACCTTCTTGCCCTTGAGGTCCTCGGGCGAGGCAATGTCCGGTCCCACGATGATGCGGTCCGAGCCGTTGCCGAGATTGGTGAGGCCCAAGAGCTTCACCGGCATGTCCTCGGCGAGCGCGATGGGGCCGAACTCGATGGTGCTGGTCACGATATCGAGCTGGCCGCTCGCGAGCAGGCCCATGCTCTGCACCGGGTCCTCGATGATCGAGATCTCGAGGTCGACGTTCTCCGGCAGCATCCCCTTCGCCTTGGCGATGTGGAGGAAGCCGTAACCCGGCCAGCTGAAGTGCGCGACGCGGACGGTGTCCTTCGCGCTCGCGGCACCGACGATGCCGAGCGCGAGTGCGCCGGCCGCCAGTGTCATGATGGATGTTCGCCACAGCATGTTGGTTTCTCCCTTTCCGTGCCGTTGACCGTGGAGGCGGGCCCTAGCTGACCCGTCCCCGTATCTCCTCGCGCATCATCGCGTAGAGCCGCCGCTCCATGTCGACGTAGCCCGGATGCACGAGCATCTCCTCTTTCTTGCGGAAGCGGCGGCCTTCCTTGAACTCCATGGGGAGGTCGGCTTTGATCCGCCCCGGCTGGCGTGTGTAGAAGATGATCCGGTCGGCGAGATAGATCGCCTCCTGGATGTCGTGAGTGACCACCACCACCGTCTTGTTCTCGCGCTCGATGATCTCGATGATCATCTCCTCCATTTCCCAGGTGACCTGGGCGTCGAGCGCGCCGAAGGGCTCGTCCAGCAGCAGCAGCGCCGGATTCTGTGCCAGCGTGCGCGCGATGGAGACCCGCTGCTTCATGCCGCCGGAGAGCTCGGCCGGATAGGACTTGGCGAACCCCTCCAGGTGAACCAGCTCGAGGAAGTGCTCGGCGCGCTCGCGCCGCTCCGCCTTCGAGAGACCCTGGAGCTTCAGCCCGTACTCGATGTTGGCCCGCGTCGAGAGCCAGGGGAAGGAGGTATAGGCCTGGAACACCATGCCGCGCTCGGGCCCCGGCCCCAGGATCGGCCGGCCGAACATCGTCACGTCCCCGCGCGAGGGGTATTCGAGCCCCGCCATCAGCCGCAGCATGGTCGTCTTGCCGCAGCCCGACGGGCCGATCATCGCCGTGACCTGATTGGCGTTGACGTCGAAGGAGACATCGTCGAGGGCGATCACGGTGTCCTTCAGGTAGCTCTTGGTGACCCGGTTGGCGCGGAAGGGCGGTGCACCTTCGATCGGGGCGTTCGCACCCGTCTGCGCCGCCGCCGCCCTTCGCCCAAGTCCAAACACCGCCATCCCGCCGGCTCCTAACGCCTGACCCGCAGGTAGGGGAAGAGAATCCGGCTGGCGATGCGGAACGTGATATCGGTCAGCACGCCGAGCACGCCGATGGTGAGGATGCCGCCCATCATGATGTCGACATGGAGGAAGCGCGCGGCCCTCATCATCACCGCGCCGATGCCGTCGGTCGCCACGATGATCTCCGCGATCACCAGATAGGTCCAGGCGACCGCGATCATGTTGCGCATGGAATCGAGGATGGCGGGCGCTGCGGCGCGGAAGGTGATGCCCACCACCTGCCGCCGCTTTGCTCCCATGGTGAGGCCGGACTCGACCAGCTCGCGCTGGACCGCGAGCGTGTTGTCGAGGATCAGCGCCACGAGAAAGAAGAAGCAGCCGAGGAAGAGCAGCGCCATCTTGGCGAAGTCGGTCGGGCCGAACCACACCAGCAGGAGCGGCGCGAATGAGGCTGCCGGCAGATAGCGCCAGCCCCCGGTGGTGGGGCTGATGAGCGCGCGCGCCTTGACGAAGCAACCCATGAAGACGCCGAGCGGCACGGCAATCAGGCTCGCAACGAAGAAGCTCGCATAGATGCGATAGAGGCTGGTGCCGACGTCGGCAATGAAGTTCTTCTCGGCGAAGAGATGGGCGATTTCGACCACCACCTGCTCGACGGCGGGCAGGAAGCGTTGCTTCTCGTCCGGCGTGATGTAGTGGGCGACCTCCCAGACGGCGAAGAAGATGATGACGCCGGCAACTCCCAGCACCACGGTGCGCCGTTGATTGAGCGCGCCGAGCACCTCCAGGAAGGGCTGGCGCGGCGGCTTGAAGACGGGCGCGGGCGCGGCTTCGCCCGGATGCGTCATCGCATCGGATGGCGGCGTGCCCCCGGCCTGCCCCTGCGCCATTCATGTCACCCGAGAGACCGGCGGTCATGAGCGGAACGCCTGGCCCGCATCATCCGTCCACCACGGCAATTGCCTCAACCTCGATCAACAGGTCCTCGAAGGCGTAGCCGTCCACGCGGACCGCCGTCGCCGCCGGCCCGAGCGGCGGGAAGTATCGGCGCCGCACTTCGGTCATCTTCTCCCAGTACTCCGTGGGGGAGACGCCGCCGTCGTCGTACTGGTAATAGGTGTTGAGCTTGACCACGTCGCTCATCTCGGCGCCGGCCTCCCTGAGCACCGCGATCAGGCTCTCGAACACGTTCTCGGTCTGCCTGGCGATGTCGCCGGGGCCGACGGTCCGCCCCTTCTGGTCGGCGGAGATCTGGCCGCCGGCAAAGACGACGTTGCCGACCCGCCAGCCCTGGGAGAAGGGCACCGGCATGCTCCAGTCCCAGTGACCCTGCGGCATGATGCGCCGGCGCTCCTGGCCGAGATGCGCGATGCCTTCGAGCTGGATCAGCTCCCCCGGGTTGGAGAAATCCTTGACCCTGAGCCCGGTTCCGGCTGGCCCCGGGTTCGGCAGGTGCTCCATGCGCACCCGGGTGAGCGCCTCCCAGAAATCCGTGACGTCGTCGCCCGTGCTCTCGTGCCGGTAGTAGGTATTGAGGCGCAGGAGGTCGTCCATCGAGGCGCCGGCCTCGGCGAGGACGGCCGCCATGCCGTTGAAGCAGTTGCGGGTCTGCGCTGCGATGTCGCCGGCACCCCTGAGCGAGCCGTCCCCGTTGAGCGAGCGCTGGCCGCCGACGAAGACCCAGTCGCCCGCCTGCCAGCCCTGCACGCAGGCGATGCCGTTGCTGCGCGACCAGTGGCCCTCGGGCATGAGCGGGCGTTTCTCCGCCCCCACCACGGCAAACGCGTCGATCTCCAGAAAGAGCCCCTCGTAGGCGAGGCCCGAGACCGGCGTTTCGGTCGTAACTGGCCCCGGCGCGGAAAAATACTCGGCCTGCACCGCGTCGATCCGCCGCACGATCTCGGCCGCCGGCGGGCTCTCCTCGTCGACCACGTAGTAGACGTTCTGCTTCACGACGTCGCCGAAGTCGGCGCCCGCCTCGTGCAGTACGCGGCCGATGAACTCCATGATGTTGCGGGTCTGGGTCTCGATGTCGCCACCGACCGTGCGGCCCTTGTCGTCCGACGAAATCTGGCCGCCGACCACGACCAGGTCGCCCAACCGCCAGCCCTGGGAGAGCGTGACCGGCATGCTCCAGTCCCAATGCCCGGCGGGCATGATGCGGCTCTTGCTCATGGCGGCTCGTCTCCCCTTTTCTTCTTATGCGTTGGCCGCTACCGGCTATTGCGCCCGGCTGCTTTGCTGCGGCTGTTGCCGCTGGCGAGCGGCTTTTCCCACTTGAACAGGCTCTTGTAGAGCCCGAGCCCCATCATCGGCTCGACCTGGGCGATGTCGTCCGAGCCGTAGCAATGGGCGTCGAGGAAATCGCGCAACTCGTCGGGTGAGCCGCACACCACCTCCGCCAGCAGGTCGAAGCGCGCGGCGACGCGCATGACGTAGACGACCTCCGGCCGATCGCGGAAGTGGGACGCCACTTCATGGGCGCTGGCGCCGCGGGCGACCTTGATGCCGAGCATCGACCAGGCCGTGTAGCCCAGCGCCAGCGGGTTCACCACCGTGATGAAGTGGATCAGGTTGGCCTTGTGCATCTGTCCCACGCGAGAGCGCACGGTTCCCTCGGAGACACCGAGCTCGCGGGCGATCGAGGAGAAGGGCATCCGGCCGTCCTCCTGCAGCAGGGCGACGATCTCCCGGTTGAGCCCCTCGATATGGGGGATCGACGAATAGGCGACCGCATCGCCCTGCAGGTCCGCCATCCCGATCTGGCGCAGGCCCATGACCGGCGCGGGCTCGGCCTCGGCCAGCGCGCGCAGCCGGGGCTCCCGGCTGCTCCCCTTCCCCTGCGAAGGTGGTTTCGAGGCGCTCATGCCGCCCTCCAGCGCGGTCAACGGATTCCCGATCCGCGAACGCCCAAGTCTGCCGAAATCCTCACGGGACTCTAGTTGTCCTTTAGTAATCCGTCAACGAAAGCCTTCGAATCCACGAATTTCGTAAACTTGGATTCGCTCCATGCCGCGTGTAAGGTCGCCGCAACGGTTGCCGCGAGGAGAGAAGCGATGACGCTCAAGCTGATCGATAACCCGGTGCCGTGGCCGGACGGGGCGCGCTGCGCCGTGGCCATCACCTTCGACATCGACACCGACAGCATCCTGCACCTCGATTTCCCCGACAAGGCCGAGAACATGCTCGCGGCCAACTCGTTCCTGAAGTACGACGAGGTGGCGATCCCGCGCATCCTGAAGGTCTATGCGCATTACGGCATCAAGCAGACCTTCTTCTATCCGGCCTGGTGCATGGAGCGTTATCCGCATCTGGTGGATGCGATCCTGGAGGGCGGGCACGAAATCGCGGCCCACGGCTACCTTCACGAGAACCCCAACGACGAATCCCGCGATCGCCAGGAGTACTGGCTCGACCGGCAGATCGACGTGATCAAGCGCATGACCGGCCAGCCACCGCGCGGCTGGCGCGCGCCGCTCTACAACGCGTCCAAGCATTCGCCGACGCTGCTGGCCGAGCGCGGCATGCTCTTCGACGCGAGCCTGATGGGCGACGACGTGCCCTACGTGCTGAACACGCCCAAGGGCGAGGTCATCTGCCTGCCCTCCCACTGGGGCATGGACGACTGGCCGCACTACATGCACAGCCTCGACTTCCACTACACCATGACCATCAAGTCGCCGGACGAGGCCATGCAGGTCTTCGATTCCGAGTTCGAGGCGATGTACGAGAACGGCGGCATGCTGATCACCGTCTGGCACCCCTTCGTCTCCGGCAGGCTCGCCCGGATGCGCCGCGTGGCCGCCTGGATCGAGGCGCTGCAGAAGAAGGGCGGCGTCTGGTTCGCGACCATGGACGAGATTGCGCGCCACGTTCGCACGTGCATCGACGACGGCTCGTGGAAGCCCCGGGTCGAGCAGATGCCCTACTACGACGGCCGCATCCCTGAGTGGGAGCCGCAGCAGGCCGCTGCCGCCGCGGAGTAACGCTGGCACGCAAGTAGCGTTATCGGGAGGCAGGAATTTCGAGGCGCCACCCATGACCGACACGCCTGAGAGCACTGAAGCGGAGCCGGCGACAGCGGCGAATCCTCCTCCGAACCGGGGCTTCCCGAGCCCCTTCGAGCTGCCCACGCCCGACGGCGCCGAAGGCTGGGAGGAGCTTTATCCCTACTACTGCCTGATCAGCGACGAACGTCGCGAGATGGAGGAGGGAAAGTTCTGGTTCTTCGACGGGATGCACAACCCGGAACCGCTCTATCCCTTTGACACCATCATGACCGAGAACTGGTGGGTGGCGGCCAGCCAGATGGCGAGCCGGGTCTGGCCCATCCCGGTCGCCATGGGCATCGATCAGCGCCTGGTCAACGGCTACATCTACGTCAGCCCCAACAGCGTCACCGACACTGACCAGATCGCCGCGCGGCACGAGCACTTCGCCCGCCGCGCCGGCCACTACTTCGAGAATTGGGACGAGATCTACGGCAACTGGGTCGAGAAGGCGAAGGACTGCATCGCCCGCCTGACCGAGATCGAGTTCCGCCCGCTGCCGGAGCTGGAGCCCGAAGAAAACGTCTTCGGCCACCGCGGCGTCTATTCCTCCCACGACCTGCTCAGCGCCTACAACCGGCTGATCGAGAACATGCTCGAGATGGGCTCCTACCATTTTGAGATGCTGAACCTCGGCTACGGCGCCTACCTGACCTTCCGCGAGTTCTGCCAGCAAGCCTTCCCCGGAATCACCGACCGCACGCTCACGCAGATCGTTTGCGGCATCGACAACCTGCTGCTGAGGCCGGACGACAAGGTCCGCGAGCTGGCGGAACTGGCGGTCGAGCGCAACCTCGCCGACGTCGTCCTGCAGCACGACGACCCGGACGCGATGCTGGCCGCCATGGCCGAGGCGGAGGGCGGGGCCGAATGGCTGGAGGCTTTCGAGGCGGCGAAGGAGCCCTGGTTCCACTTCTCCACGGGCGTCGGCTACGACCACTCCGATCCGGTGTGGATCGACGACCTGCGGCTGCCCTTCATTGCGCTGCGCGGCTACGTCGAGGCGCTGCAGCGGGGCGAGGACATCCGCCGCCCGCTCGGGAAGCTACTGGCGGAGCGGCAACGGGTGACGGAGGAGTACCGCGCCCTGCTGCCCACCGATCAGGACCGCGAGGCCTTCGACGGCCTGCTCGCGCTCACCTGCAAGGTCTTCCCCTACGTCGAGGATCACAACTTCTACGTCGAGCACTGGCATCACACGATCTTCTGGTCGAAGGTGCGGGAGCTCGCGGATGTCTTCGTGGCGCACGGCTTCTTCGACGACCGCGAGGACCTCTTCTACCTGCACCGCCACGAGGTCTATGACGCGCTCTACGATCTGCTGATCGGCTGGGCCACGGGCACGCCGCCGCGCGGCGAGGTCTACTGGCGGCCCATTGTCGAGCGGCGGCGGCGCATACGGGACTCGCTCTGCAAGTGGACGCCACCGCCGGCACTGGGAACTCCGCCCTCGGTGGTCACCGAGCCCATCACCATCATGCTGTGGGGCATCACCGAGAAGACGATCGAGGAGTGGCTGGGGGTCGACCCTGCCGCCGGCAGCGATGTCCTGCGCGGCGTGCCCGCCTCCGCCGGCAAGGTGACCGGGCCGGCCCGCGTGATCACCCGCTCTGAGGATCTCTACAGCGTCAACGAGGGCGAGATCCTGGTCTGCCGGATCACGGCGCCGAGCTGGGCGACGGTCTTCTCCCGCATTGGCGCAGCGGTCTCCGATGTCGGCGGCATGATGGCCCATACCGCAATCATCTCGCGCGAGTACGGGCTTCCCGCCGTCGTCGGCGTGGGCTTCGCGACGGCGACGATCCAGACCGGCGACCGGGTCGAGGTCGACGGCAACGAAGGCACGGTGAGGGTTCTGGAGAGAGCCGCGCCGTGACCCGCGATCCCCACATTCTGTGGTTGGATCACGAGAGCGCGCCGGACAACCCGCTGCTCGGCGGCAAGTTCGCGAGTCTCGCCGAAATGACAGCGGCGGGCTTCGCCGTCCCGCCCGGGTTCGGCGTGACCACAAGGGCCTATCGCGTCTTCATGGCCCACGCGGGCCTCGATGGTAAGGCCGCGTTCGTGCGGGAGGCCGTTCGGCGCAAGGCGCTTGCGGACATCGAGGATTCGAGGGCGCCTCTCGTGGAGGCCATCGGCGCGGCCCCGATGCCGGATGAGCTGGAGACGGCGATCCGGCGCAACTACGCGATCCTTGAAGAGGGAACGGGCCGGGCCGCTGTGCCGGTGGCCGTGCGTTCCAGTGGCGAGGCGGAGGACCTGGCCGATGCGAGCTTCGCTGGTCAGTACGACACCTACCTCTGGATCACCGGCGCCGATGCGGTGCTGCGCCTCGTCAGGGCATGCTGGGCCAGCATGTTCGGCGACACGGCCCTCTCCTACCGGGCGGGCGGCGACGATGCGGCGGGCGCGGGCGGCGACGGCATCTGCGTGGGCGTCCAGCAGATGGTGGAGGCGCGCGCTGCCGGCGTCATGTTCAGCCTCGACCCCTTGAAGGGCGATCGCTCGAAGATCGTCATGGAGGCCTGCTGGGGCCTCGGCGAGGGCGTGGTCAAGGGCGACGTCACGCCGAGCCGCTTCACCGTCGACAAGGTGACGCTGGAGATCGTCCAGCGAGAGATCGTGCCGCAAGCGGAGGAATACCGCTTCGATGCCGCCTCGGGCAGGGTGAGATTGATGCCGCTCTCGTCCGAGCAGGGGCAAGCGGCCTGTATCGAGGACGCCGAGGCGCTGGCGCTCGCCAAGCTCGCCAAGCGGATCGAAGGGCATCGCGGTGCGGCGCAGGACATCGAATGGGCGATCGGCACGGACGGCGCGGTGCGGGTCCTCCAGGTCCGGCCCGAGACGGTGTGGAGCCAGCGGGAGAGCGCCGGCCTCGTCACCGAGAGCAGGAGCGCGGTCGGACACGTGCTCGCCAGGCTCTCGGGCGGCCGGGTGGCGACGGCGGGCCCCGGCCAGAGAGACCGGTGAAGAGCGCCGACTTCGCCTACCACCGCCCGGACAACATCGCGGAAGCGGTGCGCCATCTGCAGGACTACGACGGCAGCGCCCGCGTTCTGGCCGGCGGCCAGAGCCTGATACCGATGATGAACATGCGGCTCTGGCGCCCGGATGCCCTGATCGACATTAACGGGCTCACCGACCTCGCCCATTTGACGGCAGATGGAGACGAGACGCGGATCGGCGCGATGGTCCGCTACACCACGTTGGAGTTCTCGCCGCTCGTCGCGGAGCGGCTGCCGCTCATCAAGGCGATGGTGGCCTTCGTCGGCGACCGCCAGGTGCGCAATCGCGGCACCATCGGGGGCAGCCTGGTGCAGGGCGACCCGACGGGCGAAATGCCGCTGGGCTGCCTGGTGCTCGGCGCAACGGTCCACGTTCTCGGGCCCTCCGGCGCGCGCACCGTCGCGATGGAAGACCTCTACGAGGGCGCCTACGCCACCACCCTCGCGCCCGACGAGGTGCTGACGGAGATCCGCTTCCCCCCGCATCCGCCGCACTTCGCCTTTCGCGAGTGCTGCCGCCGGCACAACGATTTCTGCGTGCTCTCGGTGGCGGCGGCCGGGCACGTCTCGGACGACGGCCGCTGGAGCGGGCTCCGCATCGGGCTTGGCGGCGTAAACGACACGCCGGTTCTGGCCGAGGCCAGCATGACTCTGCTGGAGGGAAGCCGGCTCGACGACGCGGACTTCGCCGCGGCAGGCGAAGCCGCGCTCCAAGCCATCGACCCGCCCGACGATATCCGGGGCTCGGCGGAGTATCGCGCCCACCTCGTGCCGCTCTACGTTGCGCGGGTGTTGCGCGACCTGCGCGCCTCGGCGCAAGCGGACGCGCGATGAAGTATCGCCACGAGTTTCGCGTGCCGGAGCCCAGCACCAAGGTCTGGCGCTTCTTCGAACAGCCGCTGGCGGTCGCGCGCTGCATGCCGGGAGTCGAGGAGGCGGAGCCGCTGGAAGGCGAGGACGACAGCTATTCCGTCCGCGCGACCCAGAAACTCGGGCCCATGTCGACAACCTTCCGGGCCAAGGTGCGCATCACCGAGCGGGTCGCCGGCGCGCGCATCGCCTTCACGGCGACCGGCAAGGCGGTGCGCGGCGCGGTCGGGAATTTTCGGGCGCAGAACGTGGTGACGCTCACACCGGAGGGCGGCGAGACCTGCGTCGCGGTGGAGGGCGAGGTCGCGCTCGCCGGCGTGCTCGGCACCGTCGGCAGCGCCGTGATCAACAGGCACGCAGCGAAGGTGACCGCAGCGTTTGCCTCCAACCTGGAGCAGGCGCTCTCGGCCGCAGACGAGCCGCACGCCGGACCCCGGCCCGAGGAGACGGCCCTTGAGCGGCAATGAGCGCGCCGTCTCCTTCCGCCTGAACGACGAGGCGGTATCGGCCGAGGCGCCGGTCCGCATGCACGCGGCGGATTTCCTGCGCCATCGCCTGGGCTGGACCGGCACCCACGTCGGCTGCGAGCAGGGCGGCTGCGGCATGTGCACGATCCTGGTGGACGGCGCCGCGATCAAGTCCTGCCTGATGCTCGCCGTGCAGCTCGACGGGACGGAGGTGACAACGGTCGAAGCCCTGGCCGAAGGCGACCGCCTGAATGCGGCGCAGGAGGCCTTCAAGCGGCACCACGCGCTCCAGTGCGGCTACTGCACGCCGGGCTTCCTGATGCTGGCGGAAAGCCTGAAAGCCGGCGGGCGCACATTCTCCCGCGCCGAGATCCGCGAAGAACTCGCCGGCGTGCTCTGCCGCTGCACCGGCTACGAAAACATCCTGCGCGCGGTGGAGGAATACCTGAACGCGGACCGCGCCACAGGGCCGCCCGGCAGCGAGGAGTCGGATTGAGCGCACCCCGCCAGAGCCTCATGGGCGCCGCCCTCCCGCGCAAGGAGGACGATCGCCTGCTGCAAGGCGACGGCCTTTTCATCGACGACGTGCAGCTCGCCCATCAGCTGGAGATGGCGGTGGGCCGCTGCCCCTTCCCCCGTGCCGCGATCAGCGCGCTTGACGTGAGCGAGGCCCGCGCCCTCCCCGGCGTCCGGCACATCCTGACGGGCGCGGACGTCAAGGCCGCGAGCGAGCCGCTCACGGTGCTGCGGCCCGTGCCCGGCGCACCCCTGCTGCCCTACTACGCGCTGGCGGGCGAGGAGGCGATCCACGAGGGCCAGCCGGTGGTGAGCGTGGTGGCGACCAGCCGCGCCATCGCCGAGGACGCGCTGGAGCTCATCGACATCGACTATGAACCGCTGCCGCACGTGACCGACACGCTCGGCGCGCTCGCTGACGACGCGCCGGTACTGCATCCCGAGACGCTGCCGTCCAACCTGCTGACCAGCAACGTGGACCGCGCCGGCGAGCCGGAGCGCCGCATGGCCGCAGCCCCGGTCGTCTCCGAAGGGCGTTTCCATGTGAACCGGGTGAGCGCGCTCCCGATGGAGGGGCGCGGCATCGTCGCCCACTGGCGCGCCGGCGCCCGCACGCTGGAGGTCCGCGCCTCCACCCAGACGCCGCACCTGATCCGGCAGCAGCTGGCGGAGTGCCTGCCCCTCGACGAGGGCTGCATTCGGGTCGTCGCCTCAGACGTCGGCGGCGGCTTCGGCATGAAGCTCGGCCTCTATCCCGAGGACGTGCTGGCGGTGCTGCACGCGATGGCGCTCCGGCGTCCGGTCAAGTGGATCGAGGATCGTCTGGAGTTCTTCCGCGCCAGCACCCAGGCGCGCGAGGCCGTGCACGACCTTCGCATCGGTGCCGAGGCCGACGGCCGCATCGTCGCGATCGCCAACCAGTACACAACCGACCTCGGCGCCTGGAACTCGACCTACGGCTCGGCGCAGCTCTCGAGCGTGGTCTTCACCGGCCCCTACAAGGTGGCCGATGCGGCGGTCGAGCGCCGCGTCGCGCTCACCAACAAAACGCCGGTCGGAGCCTATCGCGGCTACGGCCAGCCGGAGGTCAACTTCGCCCTGGAGGTCCTGATCGACCGGCTGGCGCGCCGGCTCCAGATCGACCCTCTGGAACTGCGGCGGAAGAACATGCTGCGGCCGGAAGACCTGCCCTGGACCACGCCGAGCCGCGCGGTCTACGACAACGGCGATTACCTGAAGACCCTCCAGATGGCCGCCGACGCGGTCAACTACGGCTCCCATCGCGCGGGACGCCGCGACATCCGGGGCGACCAGCGCCTGACGGGTATCGGCTTCGCCTCCTTCGTCGAGCGCACGGGCTATGCCAGTGCGCGCTTCCTCGCAGGCCGGGGCTCCCGCTTCGGCGCCCACGAGAGCGTGACCCTGCGGGCGAACCGCTCCGGCGGCATCGACCTCTACACCGGGGTCTCCAGCTTCGGCCAGGGCAGCGAGACGGCCTTCGCCCAGGTCTGCGCCGAGGTCTTCGGCATCGACTATGAGGCGATCACCGTCCACGCGGGCGACAGCGGTGCATCGCCGCTCAACACCGGCGCCTTCGCCTCGCGGACCCTGATCGCGGCCGCCGGCGCCATCCGCGAGGCCGCAGGCGCGCTGCGCGGCAAGACGCTCCGCATCGCGGCCATGGTGCTGCAATCGAGGCCTGACGCGCTGGAGGTGAGCGGGCGCGCCGTGCGCGTGCAGGCCGAGCCCGGCCGCACCGTCCCGCTCGCCGACATCTTCACGCGCGCGATCATCGGGCAGGGAATTCCGGAGAACGAGGAGCCGGGCCTGGAGGCGGCCGCACACTTCGAGCCCACGCATGCGTCGTTCTCCTTCGGGACCGCTGCGGCCGTGGTTTCGGTCGATCCCGAGAGCGGCGAGTTCGACGTGGAGCGTTTCGTGATGGCGCACGACTGCGGCGTCGTGGTCAACCCGCCGCTGGTGGAGGGCCAGGTGCGGGGCGGCCTGGTGCAGGGGCTGGGCGCGGCGCTGGCGGAGGAGCTTCGCTACGACGAAGGCACCGGCCAGCTCGTAAGCGGCAGCATGCTGGACTACTTCGCGCCCACCATCATGGACGTGCCGCCCATCGAGCTGCTGCACACCGCGGTCCCCTCCACGGTCACGCCCTTCGGTGTACGAGGCGTGGGCGAGGTCGGTACGATCCCGCCGGCGGCGGCAGTCACCAACGCCATCTGCGATGCGCTGGCGGACTACGGCGTCGAAATCTCGACCCTGCCGCTTACGCCCGAGCGCGTCTGGCAGGCGCTGTCGGAGGCGCGGGACGCCCGCGGCTTCGGTGCCAGCAAGAGGTGACTGACATGGACTATCCCGCCCGCGGGCGCTACGCGAACGCCGCGCTCTCTCCCCTGGAAGACGACGCCATGGAGTGGCTGGACGGCTTCTATCAGTTGGAGCACCTGATCGCGACGCGGATGTGGGCGGTCAAGATCTGCCCGGGGGCCTCGCCCGAGCTCAAGTTCGCCGCGTTGACGCACGACGCCGAGCGCTTCTTCCCCGGCGGGCCTTCCAGCACGCCCACCAACGGCTTCGACGATCCCGACTATCTCTTCGCGCACTCCACCCGCTCGGCGAATATCGTCGAGGAATGGCTGCGCAGCCGCGCGCCGGCGCCGGACGAGGCGTTCATCCGGCGCGTGCGCCGGCTCATCCTGCGGCACGAGATCGGCGGCGGCTGGGAGGCCGATTTCGTGCAAGCGGCGGACTCGCTCTCCTTCCTGGAGACCCTGGACTGGATCACCGTCGATTGGGTGCGGGAGGGCCGCTACAC
Source organism: Alphaproteobacteria bacterium (assembly GCA_965207055.1). Taxonomy (GTDB): domain Bacteria; phylum Pseudomonadota; class Alphaproteobacteria; order UBA828; family UBA828; genus WTGU01. Next base: position 694,625 of record CBDBLP010000004.1, read on the forward strand.
TATCGCGCAGGCGCGGGAGAAGCTGGACTTCACCGTGGAGCGCATCCGGCCTTCCGTCGCCGTCGCCGCGGCGCTGCCGCTCTACGAGAGCGCCGTACGCGCGCTCGATGCCGCCGAGGACTGCACAATGGACCTGAAGCGGCGCCGCGAGCTGGCGGGCAGTCGGCGTTTCCTGTTCGGACTGCCGATCCTTCAGAATGAATGACCCTCGCCATGGGGCCGGCACTGGGTTGGGACGCTAATTCGGCATAGTCTGTGCCGCCATGTATCCAGCGCCGATCGACGCCTATTTCGCGCCGAGAACCATTGATGAGGCGCTGACGTGCCTTGCCGAGGCGGGCGACGGCGCCATGTTCATCGCCGGCGGCATGAGCCTGATGCAGGCCATGAAGGCGCGGCTGGTAACGCCGCGCGCGCTTGTCGATCTCAACGAGGTCGAGGAGCTCAGAGGCCTCGCCAAGGGGCCGCGCGGCGTGACCGTGCGCCCCCTCACCCGCTACCGCGAGCTTAGCGTGACCTCGGCCCTGCACGGCGCCCTGCACGCGATCGGCGATGCGGCGGCGACGGTGGGCGACCGCCAGGTGCGCAACGCCGGCACCATCGGCGGCAGCCTCTGCTGGAATTACGCGGCCTCGTGCCTGCCCAATGTCTGCCTCTGCCTCGACGCGACGCTGATTCTCGCCTCGCTGAAGGGTGGCGAGAGAACCGTGCCCATCGACGAGTTTCTCATCGGGCCGCTCGAGACCGCGCTGCAGGACGACGAGCTCCTGATCGAGATCAACTTTCCCCCCGCGCCCTATCGCGGCGTCGGCAGCGCCTACGGAAAATACGGCGCGACGGTGGACGGACTGCCGATCGTCGGCATCGCCGCCTCGATCGAGGTCGACGAGGCCGGGGTTTGCACGGACGCGCGCTTCAGCGTCGGCGGCATCCTGCCGACCGCCCAGCGATTCGATGGCGTCGGCGAAGCCCTGTGCGGCCGGCCGGCGACGCCCGAAGCCTTCGCTGAGGCCGCGAGCGCGGCAGCCGACGCCATCGAGACGCAAACCGACACTCTCGCCAGCGCCCACTATCGCAAGGTGCTGATCCGCACGCTCGGCCGCGATGTGCTGACCCGGGCCCATGCCCGCGCGACGGGAGCCTGACACCGTGCAGAAGACGATCACCGTCACCGTCAACCGCAGGGCGTGTACGCGAATCGTTCCGCTCCGCCTCCTCCTCGTCGATTTCATCCGCGACGAGTGCGGCCTCACCGGCACGCATGTCGGCTGCACCTACGAAGGCCGCTGCGGCGCCTGCACGGTGCAGATCGACGGACGCGCCCTCAAGTCCTGCATGAAGCTCGCGGTACAGGCTGACGGCAGAGAGATCACCACCATCGAGGGGCTGGCCGGCAGAGACAAGCTGCACAATCTGCAGCAGGCGTTCCGCCGGTATCACGCGCTGCAGTGCGGCTTCTGCACGAGCGGGATCCTGATGAACGCGGCCGACTTCCTGGACGAGAACATCAACCCGACCGAGGACGAGGTGCGCCGCGCCCTGGTCGGCAATCTCTGCCGCTGCACCGGCTACAGCCATATCGTGGAGGCGATCCTCGCCGCCTCCGCCGTTCGCCACGGGGTGAAGCCGGTCCCGCCACCGGCGGAGACCGAGACCCCGTCATGATCGCGGCCGGCGAGGCAGGCTGGATCGGCCGCTCGCTGGAGCGGCGCGAGGATCTGCGCCTCCTCACCGGGCGCGGCGAATACCTGGCCGACCTCCGCGCACCCGATTGCCTGCATCTCTGCTTCGTCCGCTCAGACCATGCGCACGCCAGGATCAGGGATATCCGGCTCGAAGCGGCGCTCGCGATGCCGGGCGTGGTGGGCGCGATCACCGGCGCCGAGCTTTCGCTGGAGATCCAGGGGCAGAAGATTCCGGTGCTGATCCCCGCCTTCGCCGCCAACTACCGGCAATACTGGCCACTCGCGGTGGACGAGGTGTACTGGCATGGCGAGCCGCTCGCCGCGATCGTCGCCGAAGACAAGTACGTCGCCGAAGACGCCGCTTCCGCCGTAGAGGTCGACTACGAGCCGCTCCCCGTCGTCACCGACGCCGAGGCGGCGCTGCGTGAGGGCGCGCCCCGTGTCTACGACGACTGGGACAGCAACGAGATTTTTGGCACCAGCTATACCGGCGGCTTCGAAGCGGATCAGATCGCCAGGAACGACGCCGAGGTCGAGGCGTTGTTCGCGCAAGCCCACGTGGTGCTCAGGCAGCGCTTCCGCACCCAGCGCTGCGGCGTCTGCCCGATCGAGACCCGGGGCGCGCTCGCGATCTGGAGCGAAACCGACGGGCTCACCCTTCACCTCACGACCCAGCGCCCCCACATCGAACGCCTCGCCCTGGCCGACCTCCTCGAGCTTTCGACCGCCGAGGTCCGGGTCGTCGCGCCGCGCGACCAGGGCGGCGGCTTCGGCGTCAAGGCGCCCTTCTACCGCGAGCACGTGGTGGTCTGTCATCTCGCGCGCAAGCTCGGGCGCCCGGTGCGCTGGATCGAGACCCGCGAAGAGCACCTGATGACGGTCAGTCAGGAGCGCGATCAGATCCACGATCTCGAAATCGCGGCGGACAGGGAGGGACGCATCCTCGCGCTCCGCAATCGCGGCATCGGCGACGTCGGTGACGGGCGCCAGGGAGTCTACTGGGGCTTCGTCATGCCCTCATTGGGCTCGGTGATGCTGCCCAACGCATATGCCATCGACCGCGCCGACATCAAGCTGCGTTGCGCGGTCACCAACAAGACCTGCCTGAGTCCCTCACGCTCCTTCGGCGCGCTGCCGACACGCTTCGCGCTCGAACGCGGCCTCGACATGCTGGCGCGGAGGCTCGGCATGGAGACGGCTGCGCTGAAGCGCAAGAACCTGATCACCGACTTTCCCTTCACCAGCGTGACCGGGGTTCATCACGACAGCGGCGACTACGTGAAGGCGTGGGACACGCTGATCGAGAGGGTCGATCTCGCGGGCTTTCGCGCTCTGCAGGAGGAAGCCTGCGCCGACGGGCGCTACATCGGGATCGGCTTCGCCTGCGGCGCCGAGTTTTCCGGCATTCCGTCGGACGTGCTGGTGCCGCTGGAGAACCAGCCCGGCTACGGCGTCGTCACCATGCGCATCGACCCGCGCGGCAAGGTCGCGATCCACGAAGGCGATGCGCCGCAGGGCCAGAGCCACGAGACCACCATGGCGCAGGTCGCCGCCGACGCCTTCGGCATTCACCCCGACGACGTCAGCGTCCGCCACGGCGATACCGGCACCACACCGCTCAGCTCCGGCACCGTCGGCGCGCGCGGAGCGTCCTACACCGTCGCCGCCATCGCCGAAGCCGCCAAGGCGCTCAAGGCCAAGATGGCGCGCTACATGATCCACGATCACGGGCTGGAGGGCGCAAACCCGGGCGATTTCAGCTTCGCGGAGGGCGCGGTGGTCTACCAGAAGGACGGCAACATCCGCCGCGATTTCGCTGCGCTCGCGGATCGCATTGTGATGGGCTCGATCAACCTGCCGCCCGGCGAGGATCCGGGGCTCGAGCACACGGCCTACTTCGAGGCGCCCAAGCCGATGATCTGCTTCACCGCGCACGCCGCCAAGGTGGAGGTCGATGTCGAGACCGGGCAGTTCGCCATCCTCGACTACGCCACCTGCGAAGACGTGGGCACGGTGATCAACCCGATCGTGGTCGAGGGCCAGGTTCAGGGCGGCGTCGTGCAGGGCATGTCGAACGCGATGTTCGAGGAGTTCCTCTACGACGAGACCGGCCAGCAACTGACCACGGACTTCGAGAATTACCGCATCGCCTCCGCTGCGGATGTCCCGAACGTCACCGTCGGCCACGCGCCGACGCCCTGCCCCGACCACCCCTTGGGCGTTCGTGCCGTGGGCGAAGGCCGGCCAGGGCCCGTGCCCGGCGCGCTCGCCAACGCCATCTGCGACGCCCTCGCGCCCTTCGGCGTCGAGATCACGACGCTCCCCCTCAAGCCCGAAAACATCCTCGCCCTGATTGAGGCGCGGCGCGCCGGCATGGCGAATCGCGACAATCCGCAGTGACGGCACGCCGACTACGGGCTCTGTTGCCGAGGTCCGGGACGGTCGCCGCGGGCCTTTGCATGCCGTCCACATGACTGTTTCAGGGTGCCAGAGCAGGGCCGGTAGGCCATTGCGGCAGTGACTGCCCGCCTTCGGCGCGAGGACCGCGCCGCCAGTGCTTTGGGCAGGCGGAATTATGCCCAAATTCAAATGTTTTATGCCGTTACGGCATTGGCGCCCGGCAGCCGTTGACTCCAGAACCTCGGTCGCAGGGACTGCCTCCGCTCGCACAGTCGCGGGCATCGCGCGGAATCCGCGCGACACAACGGAGGTAGTGAGTACATGGGTATCGACGTTGCGTGGTTCCTGGTTCTCTGGATCGTCATCCCCTTGGCCGTGGGCCTCGTTGCCAATTCCAGAGGCCGGAGCTTTATCGGCTGGTTCCTCTATGCGCTGCTGATCTGGCCAGTCGCGCTGATCCATCTCCTGCTTATCGGCCGCACGGAGAAAGGCTGGGAGAGAATGGCGCGGGTCGAGGGCTGCACCCGCTGCCCGCACTGCGCCGAGTTCATTCAGCGACAGGCGCGGGTGTGCCCACATTGCCGCAAGGACCTGCGCGAGAGCCCTGCGACCACCGCCGCTGGCCAGCCCGGCAAGCGCTACCGAGGGGTTGGCCGGCTATCCCGGCGCGAGAAACTGACCAACCCGCCTCCAGCGAGCACATCTAGAGTTGCAACGAACCACGGTGGACTTGCCCCGGAGGTTGGACCACCACAAGGAGGTCGACCACTCGACATTTCAGCCCGACACAAGTCTCTGGCTCATGCCGCTACCACTTTGCTCGCCTGGTAGAGCCACCCAAGTATCGGACGCTCGAGTTCCCACAGTATCTTCATGGGCCACAACCCGTTGATCTCACCGGAATGATGTAGGCAACGGTACGACGCAGGCAGCCGGTCCGCAGCAACGGCAAGCTCAAGCCTCCCCGGCTCAGGCGGCTCGCTATCGCGAGGCGTGTTTTTCGTCGGGAAGGAGCAGTAGCAACGATTGAATGATTTCGGCGACGAATTCGGCGCGTCCGCTGACCCCGGCCTTCGCGTAGATGGCGGTGGCCTGCAGCCGGGTGGTGTTCTCCTTCACCCCACGCGCCTCGGCGATTTCGGCGAAGCGATATCCCTTGATGATGAGCCAGGCGACGTCCTTCTCGCTGGTTGTCATGCGCCACTCGTCCATCAGCTCGCCGATGCTGTCGGCAAGTCCCTGGGAAACCGCCTTGTTGCGTTTCTCTTCCACGTCCAGTCGCGTACGCAACCGGCGCAGATCACGTGCGCCGAGCAGGAGCGCCATCGTGACACCGAGAAACACGATCAGCTCGACAAAAAAGTGAAACGTGCCGAATTCATTTTCGAACACGATGTCCACAATCAGATCGTACAAGAAGAACAATATCGTGATCGCGAGCGCCCCTAACGCAAGTAATCGGCGCTGGAAAACCTTTCTCGATGAGTCGTGCATTTGGCCAGCAGTCCCCTCTGGCTGCCAAAATTTCGCTGCGGGCCCCCGATCATTCTCACCGCCCGCGGTCCCAGGTCCGGCACTGCCGGGGCAAGGATGCACCGGCGCGTGGCTCCTGGCGAGCCGGGTGCACGGCCGCGCCGATGGCACCATAGCTCATATAACAAACCTCAGTACCCCTGTTCGTATAGCAATGGACCTACGGGGGGCGCCTCTCCCTATAACAAACCAGTCTGGTGGCGGTTCCAGCAAGCGGTTTGACTTGGCGTCCAGTCCAAATCGAAGGGGACGGCCGCCATGAAGCCGCGCACCGCCATCCACTGTGTAAGCCGACGGTCGCCCCGCAAGCACTCCCGGCTGGCGTCAGTCTTGCTCAGCACCGTGATCCCGCTGTCTCTGGTGATGAGCGAGGAGTTCCCATTTCACTCTGCTCCGGAGGCTCGTGCCAGCGTGAATGGTGATCTCGACGGCGGTTTTCACATCTACAGCGACGACGAAGGCGACGAGGACGACGACGACGAAGGCGACGAGGACGACGACGACGACGACGACGACGGCGACGAGGACGACGACGACGACGATGAGGACGACGACGACGACGAGGACGACGACGACGGCGATGAGGGCGACGAGAACGACGAGGGCGATGAGGGGGACGAGGGCGACGAGGGCGATGAGGGCGACGAGAACAACGAAGGCGATGAGGGGGACGAGAACGACGAGGGGGATGAGGGGGACGAGAACGACGAGGGGGATGAGGGGGACGAGAACGACGAAGGCGATGAGGGCGACGAGAACGACGACGGCGATGAAGGCGACGAAGGGGATGAGAACGACGAGGGGGATGAGGGCGACGAGAACGACGAGGGCGACGAGCACAACGACGGCGACGAGGGCGATGAGGGGGACGAGGGCGACGAGGGCGACGAGGGGGACGAGAACGACGAGGGCGACGAGGGCGACGACGGCGATGAGGGCGACGAGGGCAATGAGGGCGACGAGAACGACGAGGGGGACGAGAACGACGAGGGCGACGAAGGCGACGAAAACGACGAGGGGGACGAGAACGACGAGGGCGACGAAGGCGACGAGGGCGACGAGGGCGACTACAGGCAGACCCTAATGCAGACTGCATTCGAGTGGGGACAGGCACAGCAGCACGCCAAGACTGCAGTCGAAGAGTCCGAGCAAGCGTTGGCAGAAGCGGAAGAGGATGCAAGAAAAGCAGAAGAAGCTCTGAATGCGACGATCACGTCCTTCATCAAGTCCTTTACCAGCGCCTCGTCGGGCGCAAATGACGGTGAAACTGGTATAAGTTGGTCCGATGTATATGATGCCTTCAAGAACCAGGCCGCTTTGAACGTTGAACACGAGCGTAAGTTGTCCGAGCTGGAAGAGGCGCAGAATAGACTTGAGCACGCAACACTAGTCGTCGAGCAATTGAATAACGATCTGGAGGCCGAGTCAGACCTGTTTGCAGTCAGAAATGAGATAATGGATTGCCAAACGAGCGCCTGTTCGGCAGATGACTTTCTGACGACAGAGCGATTTACCGTGTTTCAGCCGAATGTGCTGGAGATGGTTGGTGTGCATGACGCCTATGCAAAGGGTCTCACGGGAGCCGGTGTGCGGATCGCCATCGAGGACGATATCGTGAACTACACGCTTCCCGAATTCGCGGGGCGAGTCTCATTCGACGGTGCCGTGCTCACGTATCCCATAGCGGACGGGGACGACGACTCCTCTGATGCAAGAGAGTGTGAACAAGCAAGCGAAAACACCCGCGCATCTCTCGGTTGCAAGGTGTTTCCGCACAGCTCCGAATTCGACTCGCGTGAAACACTGACCGTTCAAGCAGCGATCGCCAGTAACGGTTGGCCGGGAGAGGGAGAGCGGTGGTTCGTAAGAAATGACCACTATGAGGAAAGCAGTCTCGGTCGATGGTCGGAAATTCCCCATGCCACGAGCCAGGATCGGCATGGCACCGCCGTCGCCTCGGTTGCAGCAGGCCGCGATTTCGGTATTGCGCCAGGCGCAACGATCGTCCCTGTCGCCAGACGATTTACGGCCGACGGGCAGAGCGCGGAGGAGGACATCTCTCGCGTCGTCCTGGACATGATTTCGGAAATGTCGTCTTCGGAACGGGCGGAGTTGGATTCCGCAATGGCAAGCGCTGTTCTGGACGATTTCGCGCATTACGACATCATCAACCGCAGCTTCGGTATCGGCGTATTCGATCCGGCTGAGGTTCAGGAAGTCCTGGATGACGAGACGAAGTGGTGGGGCGACCATTTGCGCCAGCTTCTACCCAGGACGTGGCGCGCCTACATGCAGACCGAAACGCACCCCGATGATCGCACGGTGGTGGTATACGCGGCAGGAAACGAGTCCGAAGAGTTCGGAGGCTTGGGAGCGAACATCCCCTACCACGAGCCGCATGTGCGGGGGCATCATCTGTCCGCGATGGCGCTCGACCACGACGGTAGCCATGCGGCCTACACCAATTTCTGTGGGGCGCTTCCCTCCGATTGGGACGCAGAGCGCTGGGGACGACACTTCTGTCTGGCGGCACCGGGGACGGTTAACGCGGCCGGCAATGTCGGGAGGGGACAGGTCTTCCACGAAATTGAGGGAACGTCATTCGCCGCTCCTGTCGTAAGCGGCGCGATTGCGCTCCTGATGGAGCACTTCCGGGGGCAGCTCGGAAACAGCGCCATCGTCAAACGGGTCGTCGATACGGCCGACAATACGGGGCGCTATGCCCAGCTCGAGGTTTACGGAGCCGGGCTGCTCGATCTGGAAGCGGCGTTGCAGCCAGTGGGGACCACGACGACGGGGACTCCCTCGGCGGGCGCAGCCGCGATGCGATCTGCGGCCAGCGTGCCGACGGCCATAGGAAAGCTGGGCCACCGACTGGCGCTTCAGGGTGTGGAGGTGGCGTCCCTCGATAGCCTTGGAGCACCCTTCTGGTCTTCGCCGGCTGCGTACATCCAGTCAATCGACAACGTGGTCTCACCGATTCCGGGCTTCTCCGAGCCGGAGAATGAGGGCGGCGGGCAACTGCATCTCGGGTTCTCCCCGGAAACGATCGCCGGGCCGGCGGACGATCGCGGCGTGCGTCTCCTGGCGGGCGCAGACAGGGTCGGTCTGGAGCGGGCACCCGAGGACGGCCTCAGGTGGGGCATTCTTGGAGATGCGGCGTCCTGGCAGGGCGGCGACGTTTCCGGCGCCTTCGGCGATGGGGTCCGGTCGGTGACGGCTTGGGTGGGACACGACGCCAGGGTCGAGCTGGACGATGCGTGGACCCTGAGGGCCTCGGCGACGATGGCGCTGGGGCACGCATTCCATGAGCCCGGAGCGATGCTCTCCATCGACGCTCACGCGTTGTCGACGTGGGACTTCGGCCTCGAGCGGGGAGAGCGCGGTCACGGCGCCTGGTCGCGGATCGCGCTTTCGCAGCCCCTTCGCGCCGAATCAGGCGATGCGACGTTCACCTATCTTGCCGGGCTCGAGGATGGTGCTCCCGCCTACGACAGAGCGACGCTGGGGCTGGCGCCGGAGGGCCGGGAGCTTGAGCTTGCGCTCACACACGAGGCGCCGATCGGTCCGGGACGGGGCGCAATCGAGGCCGCCCACGCGTGGGATGCAGGGCACGAGCCCGGCGCGACCCGCTGGCGCATTGGCGTGGCATATCGGCTGCAGTGGTGACGAGACCGATCGAGGTTTCGGGTGCTCTTGCCGTGGTCGGCCGCGAGCTGCGATGTCAGCCGGCAAGGTCCCGCATCAGGACGATGGGAAAATGAAGTGACAGGCGAGACTCCGAACCCAGCGGCCTCGGACTGCAGCTTGGAGTCCGGTCTGTCCGAAGACGCGTTCAAGGTGGAACGCTATTTTCCGACACTCGTGTTTTCCGTGAAAGTTCCGGACAGCGAGGTTCTGAACGCGCACCTGATCGAGGCGATCTACGCCGAACGAGAACGCGACGAGTCAGGGGTGCGCAAGTCGAACTTCCCAGAGCTGGGGGGGGTGGCACAGCCACGTCAAGCTGCACAAGGACGTCACGTTTGCGGGATTGGTTCAGCACGTCGATGAGGCGGCGGCCATGATGTGCCGCGAGCTCGGATATCACAGGTCTTATCGACTGAAAATCGGCACCATGTGGTCGATCATCAATCCGCCGGGAGGCTTGAACCGGGCCCATATCCATCCCGACTGCAACTGGAGCGGCGTCTACTACGTCCAGGCACCCAGGAATTCGGGTCGAATCGAGTTCATCGATCCGCGCACCCAGAACCTGATGAGTTCTGTCGAATACATCCCCAACACCAAGCGCCCACGAAGCTGCTGGACGAAGGTCCAATACAAACCCGTGGCCGGAAGAATACTGATCTTCCCCAGTTGGCTGTACCACAGCGTGGATCCCAATCGATCCAAGGCCAAGGGGAAAAACGCCGATCGGATCATCGTGAGCTTCAACCTGTCTCAGGTAAGGCGGAGATAGCCACGCACGGACACTACGGTAAGGCGATAATGCAGGCCTCGACCACGTCGCCTTGGCGCGCGCCGACGTGCTGAGCCAGACCGGCCAGGGAGATATCGCCTTTCCAACCGGAACGCTGCGCCGCACCGCCATTGCGAACGCAAAACCAAGTCAATGCGGGCTGTAGGGGATCGTCTTCCCTCATTACTCGGCCTTAGGCGTCGAAACTACAACCATGGCTGCCTTTGCTCGAACTGCGTGACTATGGGACACGCATGCTGAACAAGTCTGACCGTCACGGGTCCTACGTCGCAGCCCCGTCATCCGTCAATCGGCCCGCTGGCCGGCGCAGGCGGTGCGTGTAACTGACGGAAAGACGTGAGGATTCCCGGATATTGCCGGACATAGACGGACGGTGCGCCATAATGCCCACCAGTCAAGGGCTTGGCCGCTTCTGAGGAAGCCCGGTGGGGCTGGCCGGCGAGGCGGGCCTGGTCGAAGGCCGCCAGCGCCTGCTGCTGGCGGGTGGGGTCGCCGCTTGCCGGCACGCACCCGGCTACCAGGATCGCGGGACTCAGGGCCTCAACCTCTGCCTACAGGCCAGCGTCCGCCGTCATGCGCGCGCAGGCTGTCGTTGAGCGAGCGCGATATGGCTTGGAAGGTCTTGACGTCGATGTACTCCCTGGCCGCAATCCCGCACAGGCGGACCGTTCCGCGGGCGGCGCGCGTGGCCGATGTCGTGGACCTGGAGCTGTGCCTGCGCCGCAAGGGCGAGCCCATCGACCTTCTCGCCTTGCACCTGTGCGTCCTGCAGGCGTTCATGTTCGCGCCGGGCTCCGGCGGCACGAAGGAAGCGGAGACCTTGATATCCCTCGTGGCGAAATCCTACGAGGGTTGGTTGAAGGTCTTTCTCACGGTCCCGCCTGACCAGCGGCAGACGATTTTCGATGTCTCCCAGGAGGCTTTGCTCAAGGCTGGCGAACGCTTCAGCGCCCTCACGGAGGCCGACAACGCGGACCGGGCCGCCGACGAGACTGACGATGGCGAGAATAGGTCCTCCGCCCCGTAGCGCCGCGCGCCGGCCCGTGTCACGCGTCGCATCCAATTCGCCTGGCCGTGATTTCCGCAACACATGGCGGCGGATCCACCCGCCCCTCGGCTCACCTCAGTGCGGATTAGCGCGGATCACTGCGGAATGACGCGCTAAACGCGATTGCGGCCGGAATTCATCCCGAATTGATATTGACACGCGGCGTCGGAAGGGCGCATCGTTATCGAGTTATCGAAAGAGTTTTCGATAACTCGAATATCAGGCGCCCACGAATAGCCCGCGTTGGTCGGCCTGACGATCCTGCATCCGGAGGCAGCGTCATGCCGAGGGGATGGCAAGTCGGTATTGATGTCGGTGGCACGTTTACCGACGTGATCGCCGTCCAGAGGGCGCGCGGCGAGGTGAGGGCCGCGAAGGTTCCCTCCCGCTCCGACGATCGCATCGCGGGCCTGGTGGCGGCACTCAACGCGGTCGATCTGACGTGGCCGGACGTGGACGACCTGATCCACGGCACCACCATCGTCACCAATGCCATCGTCCAGGGCGACCACGCGAAGGTCGCGCTGATCGCCACGCGCGGGTTCGGAGACACGCTCGCCATCGGGCGCCAGAACCGGCGCCACCTCTACCGCCTCGACCTGCCGCCCAAGCTCGAACCCCAGGTGCCCGCCGCGCACCGCTTCGAGGTGAGCGAACGGCTCGACCACGACGGCCGAGTCATGACCGCGCTGGACCCGGACTCGGTTGGGGACGCGATCGGGCGCGTCGAGGCGAGTGGGGCCGAGGCGGTCGCCGTCTCGCTGCTGCATTCCTACGCCAACCCCGCGCACGAGGAGGCCCTGGGTGCGCGGCTGCGTGAACGCTTCCCCTTCGTCGCGCTTTCGCACCGGGTCAATCCCGAAGCGCGTGAGTATGAGCGGACGGCAACCACGGCGCTGAGCGCCGGCGTCATGCCGCTGGCGGCGGCCTATCTCGATGATTTGGAGGCGAGGAAGCCCGGAGACTCCCGGCTGCATCTCTTCCATTCTGCGGGCGGCATGGCCTCGCCTGCGGCGCTGCGCGACCTGCCGCTCGGACTTGCCGCCTCGGGCCCCGCCGCAGGCGTGGCCGCGGCCGGCCGCATGGCCCAGGCGTTGGGGATCGAGCGCGCCATCAGCTTCGACATGGGCGGCACCACCACCGATGTCTGCCTGATCCTGGACGGCGCGGCGCAGATTGCGAGCGACCGCTCCCTCGGCGGCCGGCCCCTGCGCCAGCCCATGGTGGCGGTGGAGTCCATCGGGGCGGGTGGCGGCTCCATCGCCCGGCTCGATCACGGCTCACTCATGGTGGGGCCCGAGAGCGCCGGCGCCCGCCCGGGCCCCGCCTGCTACGCCAAGGGCGGCGAGCGAGCGACCGTGACCGACGCCAACCTCGCGCTCGGGTATATGGACGCGGACCATGTCCTCGGTGGCGATGTCCACCTGGACACCGGCGCGGCCCACGATGTGATCGCGCCGCTCGCCGCGGCCATGGGCATGACGGCGGCGGCGGCGGCGCTGGGCGTCGTCAAGGTGGCCAACGCGGCCATGCTACGGGCGCTGAGGCGGGTGACGGTGGAGCGCGGCGTGGACGGGCGCACCTGCACGCTCCTCGCCTTCGGCGGCGCAGGCCCCATGCACGCGGTGGCGCTGGCCCGTGCCTTCTCCATCGACAAGGTGGTCGTGCCGGCGCATTCCAGCATGTTCTCGGCGCTCGGCTGTGTCGGCGCGGAGATGAGCTACGCGCAGCAGCGCACGCTCCGCGTGGCCGCCGACGCCTGGGACCAGGCGCGCGTGGACATGGCAAGGCGGGAGCTCCGCGCGACCCTCGCCGCGCCGCTCGCCGCAGCCGGCCATGAGGACGACACGCTCGCGGTCGAGGAGGTGGCAATGGTCCGCTACAGCGGCCAGAGCTACGCCATCGAGATCGCGGATGCCGCCCTGGACAACCCGGCGGCGCTGGGCCGCACCTTCAAGGAGCGTCACCAGGTGCTCTACGGCTTCGCCACGGAGGAGCCCTGGGAGCTGGTCTCGATCCGGATGCGCGTCTCGGCGCCCCGCAACGGCGCGGTTCATTCCCCCGCCGCCAAGACCAACGAAGCGCCCTCGCCCACCAAGACGCTGCCCTGCACCTTCGCCTCCAGCGAGCCGGTGCCGACGCCGCGCTACGACCGCGCGGGCCTGGGTCCTGGCAGCGCGCTCGATGGACCGGTCATCGTCGACGACGCGTGGTCGACGGTGGTCGTGCCCCCCGGTGCCTCGCTCACTGCCGACGACGCCGGTCACCTCCACATCGCCACCGGAGCCGGCCCGTGAGCGGCGCCGTGGACCCGATCACCCTGGAGGTCATCCGCCACGCGCTGACGGCGACGGCGGAGGAGATGTCGCTCGTTGTCATGCGCTCGGCGCGCTCGCCGCTGCTGCGCGAGGCGGGCGATCTCTCCTCGGCGCTGACCGACGCCAACGGCCACCTGATCGCCCAGGGCCGCGACATCCCCATGCACATGGGGGTGATGAGCTTCACCGTGCGCGAGTTCCTGAAGCGGGTGCCCCGCGACAGGCTGGCGCCCGGCGACGTCTGGTTCCTGAATCTGCCCGAGGTCGGCGGCAACCACCTGCCCGACGTGAAGGCGATCCGGCCGATCTTCGTGGAGGGCGCCATCGTCGCCTTCGCGGCGAGCCTGGCGCATTGGGCGGATATCGGCGGCGCAGTGCCCGGCAGCTACGTCGCCGGCGCCACCGACGCCTGGCAGGAAGGGCTGCGCATCCCGCCCTTCCGCCTCTTCACCGCCGCCGGGCCCGATCGCGAGAAACTCGACATGGTCTGCGCCAACGTGCGGGGCGCCGACGAGCGCGAGGGCGACATCCTGGCGCAGGTCGCCGCGAGCCGGGCGGCAGAGGAGCGCGTGCACCAAATCTGCGCCGAGCACGGCAGGGAGACGGTGCTCGCCGCCATCGCCGCGATCCACGACCGGGCCGAGGCGCAGATGCGGGCTGCGCTCGCCGCCATCCCCGACGGTGCTTACGAAGGCGAGGACTGGCTGGACGACGATGCCGGCGGCGGCGGCCCGGTCGCCGTTCGCGTGCGCGTGACCATCGAAGGCGACGGCGCCCGCTTCGATTTCTCCGGGACCGACGACGCGGCGCGGGGGCCGGTGAACACCACGCCCTTCATCGCCGCGGCCTCGGTCTTCTATGTGGTCAAGACCCTGTTCGGCTCGGACATCCAGCCGAGCGGCGGCTGCTATCGGCCGCTCGAGATCGTGACCCGGACCGGCTCGCTGCTCGATCCGCCCCCGGAGAGCCCCGTGGTGGGCGGCAACCACGAGACCTCGCAGCGGATCGCCGATGCAGTCTTCAAGGCCTTCGAAGCCGTGGGGCCGGAGCGGATCTCCGCCGGCGGGCCGACCACGTCGGGCCTCGTGCTCTTCGGCGGCAGGCGGGCCGACGGTGCCTGGACCACGCTCTACGAGGTCCACGGCGGCGGCGAAGGCGCGCGGCACGACCGCGACGGCGCACCGGTGGTGCGCGTCCACATGTCCAACGTGATGAACACCCCGGCCGAGGTGGTGGAGGCCGAATTCCCCATCCGCATCGAATGCCAGCGTCTGCGCGAGGGCTCGGGCGGTGCGGGGCGGCAACAGGGCGGCGAGGGCCTGCACCGCGCGTACCGGGTGCTCACCGACGACATGTCGGTGACCTCGATGTTCGAGCGCCGCGTGGTGCCGCCTTACGGCCTGCAGGGCGGCGAGGACGGGGCGCCCTTCCGCGTGACCATCGCGCGTGCGGATGGCCGCCAGGAGGACATGCCCGGCAAGGCGAACCTGCGCCTCGACAAGGACGACGTGGTGATCGTCGAAAGCTGCGGCGGGGGCGGCTTCGGGCAACCCGGGACGACGAATCGATGATCGACGCAACCAGGGGAACGATGCAGTGAGAGTGGACGGCAAGAAGGCGATCGTCACCGGCGCGGCGAAGGGCATGGGCGCGGCCATCACGACGACTCTGGCGCGTGAAGGCGCCGACGTCGTGCTGACCGCCCGCGACACCGCGCCGCTCGAGCATGTCGCGGACGAGGTGCGCGCGCAGGGGCGCGCGGCCCATGTGGTGGGCTGCGACGTCACCGACGACGCGCAGGTGAAGGTCATGGTGGATCAGGCGCGCGATGCCTTCGACGGGCGCATCGACATCCTGGTCAACATCGCGGGCGTCACCGGGCCGATCGAGACACCGGTGCAGGACATCGACGTGGCCGACTTCGACTACGTCATCAGGAACAACGAGATCGGCACCTTTCTGCCCATCAAGTACGTGGTGCCGACCATGATCGCGCAGCGGAGCGGCAAGATCGTCAACATCGGCGGCACCTCGGGCCTGCGCGGCTACGCCATGCGGACCGCCTACAGCGCGTCGAAGTGGGCGGTGCGCGGGATCACGCGCACGGTCGCGCTGGAGGTCGGCAAGTACAACGTCAACGTCAACGCCGTCTGCCCCGGCATCGTCGAGACGCCGCGCATGCAGAAGCTCTGCGAAGAGAAAGCGCGCGTGCGCGGCTGGACCATCGACGAGGTGTACGAAGAATACGTACAGGAGATGTGCCTGAAGCGCGTCACCACCTGCCAGGACGTGGCCGACGCCGTGCTGTTCATGGCGAGCGAGGACAGCCGCCAGATCACCGGCCAGGCGATCACGGTCGACGGCGGCTGGGACGTGTGAGACGGCCGCAAGGGTGAAGCAGGAGAGACGGCGATGTACGCGCCCTTTGAACTGGACATTCCCACGAACCTGGATGGCGCCCTTGCGGCACTCGCCAAGGGTGGCGGCGAAACCGTGCTCCCCATCGCAGGCGGCACGAACCTGATCGTGGATATTCGCGCGAAGCGGGAGCGGCCCGACCGGATGGTGGGCCTCGGCGAGGTCGACGAGCTGCTCGGCATGGGCTTTGGGCCCGAGCGCATTTCCATCGGCGGCCGCACCTCCGTGAGCGACCTGCTGCGCTCGCCCGAGATCGCCCGGGACGCACCCTCTCTGATCGAGGCCGCGCGCCTCTTTGGCGGGCTGATGGTGCGCAACACGGGCACGGTCGCCGGCAACATCGCGAGCGGCTCGCCGGCGGCGGATCTCGTGCCGCCGTTGCTCGTGCTCGACGCTGAGCTGACGCTGGCGAGCGCGTCCGCCACTCGAACGCTGGCGCTTGACGACTATTACCTCGGCTACAAGCAGGATGCGCGGAGGCCGGACGAGCTGATCACCCGGATATCATGGCCGCGGCTGCCGGAGAACTCGGCGAACACCTTCTACAAGCTCGCGCGCCGCAAGGGCGATGCCATCACCGTCACCGGCGTGGCGGTGGCGCTGTCGGTGGCGGACGGCACGTGTACCAGGGCGCGGATCGCGCTCGCCTCCGTCGCGCCCGTCGTGCTCCGCGCCAAGCAGGCCGAGGCCGTGCTGGAGGGCCGGGCGCTCACGCCCGCGCTGATCGGCGAGGCGGCGGAGGCGGCGGCGGAGACGTGCTCGCCCATCGACGACATCAGGGCTTCCGCCGGCTACCGCCGCCACACGGTGGAAGCCCTGACCCGGCGCCTGGTGACCCAGGCGTGGGATCGGCTGGCCTGAGGGAGTGACGCACATGTCAGAGACAAGAACCATCACGCTCCGCATCAACGGCCGCGAGGAAGAGGGCCGCTTCCCCGCTCACCGCACCCTCCTGGAGGCGCTACGCCACCTCGGCCACATGGAGGTGAAGTGCGGCTGCGAGAAGGGCGACTGCGGCGCCTGCGCCGTGCTGCTAGACGGCATGGCGGTGGACAGCTGCCTGACCCTCGCCTGGATGGCGACGGGCAAGGAGATCACCACCGTCTCGGGCCTCGGCGACCTGGATGCGCCCCATCCCTTGCAGAAGGCCTTCGCCGACGGCGGCGCCGCGCAGTGCGGCTACTGCATCCCGGGGATCATCGTCGCGGCCAAGGCGATCATCGACGAGAACCCGGAGCCGAGCGAGGACGACATTCGCTTGGGGCTCAGCGGCAATCTCTGCCGCTGCACCGGCTACACCAAGATCTTCGAGGCTATCGCCGACGCGGCCGACGAAATACGCGCCGAGGGAGGTGCGCCATGACCCGCACCGAGATCGATCCGGGGACGCTCGCCAACGTCCAGTACCGGCAGGTCGGCAAGCCGCTGACCCGCACCGACGCGCCGGGCAAGGTGACCGGGCGGACGCCCTATGCCGGCGATTACGTGATGCCGAACATGCTGCACATGCGGGTGGTGCGCGCCGATATCGCGAGCGCCCGGCTCGCCCGCCTCGACGTTTCGAAGGCACGGGCGCTCAGGGGTGTCGCCTGCGTGCTCACCGCCGACGACCTCGCCGACCGCACGGCCGCCACCGATATCCCGGGCCAAACCGGCCAGAAGCGGCTCGATACCGACCAGCCAATTCTGGTGAAGGACCGGGTGCGCTACTACGGCGAGCCGCTCGCGCTGATCGCTGCGGAGACCCGCGACATCGCCGATCACGCAGCGGAGCTGATCGAGGTCGAGCTGGCGCCGATCCCCGGCGTCTACGACCCGCTGGAGGCGCTGAAGCCGGGCGCGCCGCTGGTCTATGGCGAAGACAACATCGTCGCTACGCGCAAGATCAGGAAGGGCGATGCCGAGGCAGGCTTCGCCGAGGCCGATCTGATCGTCGAGAACACCTACAGGACGCCCTTCCAGGAGCACGCCTTCCTGGAGCCGGAGGTGGGCCTCGCCTGGGTGGACGAGAACGACGTGGTCAACATCCGCGTCTCGACCCAGGTGATCGAGCACTTTCGGCCCATCGCCGATGCTCTCGGCGTGCCGCACAACAAGGTGCGCGTGCGCGGCGCCCTGGTGGGCGGCGGCTTCGGCGGCAAGGAGGACATGACCGTCGAGGTCTACCTGGCGCTGCTCGCCAAGCAGACCGGGCGGCCGGTGCGGCTGGAATACTCCCGCGAGGATTCCTTCGTCGGCCACGGCAAGCGCCACCCCTTCATCCTGACCTACCGCACCGGCGTCACCAAGGACGGCAAGATCACGGCGCTCGACGTGCAGATGATCGCCGATGCCGGCGCCTACGTCTTCTTGAGCCCTTACGTCATTCTCTACGCGCTGGTCGCGGCCCCCGGCCCCTACCGGGTCGACAGTCTCAACGTCTTCGCTCAGGCCGTGGCGACCAACAACATGTACACGAGCGCCTTTCGCGGCTTCGGCGCGCTGCAGGCCTGCGCGGCCTACGAGCAGCAGATGGACGAGATCGCCAAGACGCTCGGCATCGACCGTCTGGAAGTGCGCAGGCGGAACTACCTGAAGACCGGAGAGGCCATGTCCACCGGCTTCGTGCCGCCGAGCGCGATCTGGACCGAGCAGTGCGCCGAGAAGGCCTGGGCCGGGCTGGGCGAGCCCACGCCGGCTGACGGGCCGATAAGGACCGGCCGCGGCCTCGCCTGCTACCAGCAGAGCTACGGCCGCCTCACCTTCCTGCACGACACGTCGGAGGCCTGGGTCGGGGTCGAGATGGACGGCACCGTGGTGGTGCGCTCCGGCGTCACCGACATCGGCGCGGGTCAGATCTCGGCGCTCGGCCAGATCGCGGTGGAGGTGCTGGGCGTCACCCTCGACAACGTGGTCATCTACAACAGCGATTCCGCCGTCACCCCGCTCGCGGGCACGACTACGGCGACGCGCGCGCTCTACATGACCGGCAACGCTGCCAAGCAGGCGGCCGAGGGGCTGCGCGCCCGGCTAGCCGAACGCGCGGCCCAGGAGTTCGGCGTCGCGCCGGACGAGATCGACATGGCCTTCAACGAGGTCTTCGTCATCGACAAGCCGGAGAAGACCATGCCGCTGGTCGACCTGGTGCGGATCTGTGCGGCCGAGGGCATCCATCGCTCAGAGCTCGCGATCTTCCGCGCGCCCTTCGGCGATTTTCTCGACCCCGAGACCGGCCAGGGCCAGGCCCATCCCGACTATGCCTACGGCGCCCATGCGGTCGAGGTCTCGGTCGACGTGGAGACCGGCGAGGTCGAGGTGCTGAAGAGCGTGGCCGCCCACGATGTGGGCCAGTGCATCAATCCGGCGGCGGTCGAAGGCCAGATTCAGGGCGGCGCGCAGAACGGCCAGGGCTATGCGCTGAGCGAGGAGATGCTCTACGAGGAGGGCCGCCTGGTCACGCCCTCCTTCAGCGAATACCTGATGCCGACGGCGATGGACATGCCGAACGTCGAGTGCATCATCCTGGAATCCCGCAGCGGTGTTGGGCCCTTCGGCGCCAAGGGCATCGGCGAGCCGGCCATGACCGCCGTGGCACCCGCCATTGCGAATGCCGTCGCCGATGCCATCGGCGTGCGCGTGTTCGAGATGCCGATCACGCCGGAACGCGTGGTCACGGCGTTGCAGCAGCGCGATGCGTCCTGACCAACCCGGCACCCAGAGCGATGTCCGATAGCAACGACAAGCCGCTCGGGCGCTACATCCGGGTTCTCGAGACGGTCGCGGCCGCACGCACCGGGCTCACGCTCACGGACATTGCGCGGGAGCTGGAACTGCAGCCGGGGACGGCGCATCGCCTGATCCGCGGGCTCGCAGACCTCGACCTGTTGCGCAGCGCGCCGGGAACCAAGAGCTACGTGATCGGGCCACGCCTGCAGACCCTGCTCCACGCGACCATGGACCGCGCGGGCTACGCGGGCCTCGCCAAGTCCGTCCTGGACGGGCTGGTTGCGGAGTTCGGCGAGACCGCCCATCTGGCCCGGCTGAGCGGCGACTTCGCCGAGTCCGTGCTGATGGAGCAGCCGGTGGGCTCCGACCGCGCCTTCGTGCAGCCCGGCCGGCAGCTGCCCTTGCACGCGGCGGCGTCCGGCAAGGCGATCCTGGCGTTCCAGGACGAGGCCTTCGTCGCGCGCTATCTGTCGCACCCGCGCACGCGCTTCACGGACAAGACCAAGGTCGAGGACGCGGACATCCGCAACGAGCTCGCACAGATCCGCGAAGACGGCGTGGCGGTCTGCGACAACGAGCTCGATGCGGGCGTGCTGAGCTACGGCCACCCGATCCGCGTGAACGGCGGCTACGTCCTCTATTCCGTCGGCATCACCGGGCTCGCGGACCGCTTCCGCCCCATGGAACGCAGCCGGATCAAGCAGAAACTGGCGGAGGCCGCCGCCGATCTCGGCAAGAGACTTGGATTCACGGCCTGAGGAAACGAGGCGATGGCTGACGCTCGTTTGGAAGAGATCGTTCGGAACTGCCGCAACACGACGCCGAGCAGCTGCGGGGGATATCTGGAACCCACGGCCACGGGTCAACCGGGAGCCTATGTATCGACCATCCTGCTATCCACGGGCGCCGTAAACCTGGAACAATTTCCCGGATTTCCGTTCGAGGAAGATCTGGACCAGGGCATGGCCCAAATCGTGTCCTACGATCGCGCCGAGTGTAACGACTCCTATATCGGTCAGGTCAACATGCTGCAGGCGTCGTCGTTCAGCGGCGTCAACGGGGCGATTTGGGGCTATGACCTGGCTGTCGATTCCCGCATCGGCAAGACCTATCCCGTCGGGCGTATCGAGAACATTCCGATCTATTCCTTGATTCCCCTGCGCGATGCGACCCGGCAACTCTTCGGCGTCGCCGACGAGCGGCATTTCCCTCCGCAAGAGGGTGCCATGGTCGTTTGTGCGGAAAAGTACCGCACGAGCATGGTCTCGGACGGCAACATGTGGATCTGGTGCGCGCTCGGTTTTGCGATTGCCGAAGACCGCGACAACCATGCCTGCCTGTTCATGGAGGATACGGGGATCATGACTCTCCCGGAGGACGAAGAGGTCGCCGTTAGGACCAGACTCGATGACAGGCTCAACAGGATCGCCTATGCGGCGTACTTGTGCGGCGAGAATCAGGGCGCGCGCTACAAGAAAATCTATATCGGCTGGAAGGCGTCCCACATTCCGAAAAACCACGTGGGCTGTGCGCTCGCCTGCGCCCCCTACGTGACCCTGCCAGAGGGTGCGTTCTCGAACATCTCTCCGGCGTCAGAAATACTCGAGCTTTCCACCGAGGACTGGTTGTCCAGAGTGGGGCTGTCCGAGGTCGACGAACCCCGCTACGAACTGAAGACACTGACCGGACCGCACATTGCCTGGGGTTAGCCGAGACGTCGCAGCGCCCATGATCCGGCACGATCTGACGGCACCATCTTTCCGTCGGTCGGCATTGCCGGCCCGGCACGCCGCCCGCGTCCCAACGAAGGGCGGATCGGACGCTTGCCTGGCGTTCGTTAGTCTCCGCCGCTGACCGGGAGACGCACGTTGTCCGAGGAGAGCATCGCCATCGACGTGCGCGACGCCGTCAAGCGCTTCGGCGCTGTGACCGCGCTCGCCGGCGTGTCGCTGACGATCCGGGACAACGAGTTCTTCACGCTGCTCGGGCCGTCCGGCTGCGGCAAGACCACCCTGCTCCGCCTGATTGCTGGCTTCGAGGAGATCACCGAGGGCGACATCCTCCTCTACGGCGAGGACATCGGGACGCTGCCCCCCAATCGGCGCCCGATCAACACCGTCTTTCAGCATTACGCGCTCTTCCCGCACATGACGGTGGCGGAGAACGTGGCCTTCGGCATGCGCCGCCTAGGCTGGAGCAAGGCCGACATCGAGGACCAGACCGTCCGCATCCTGGACCTGGTGAAGCTGGGCGATCTCGCGGCCCGCCGGCCGGCGCAGCTCTCCGGCGGGCAGCAGCAGCGGGTGGCACTCGCCCGCGCCATGGCGCCCCGGCCCAAGGTGCTCCTGCTCGACGAGCCGCTCTCGGCGCTCGACCTCAAGCTCCGCCAGGCGATGCGGA
Source organism: Alphaproteobacteria bacterium (assembly GCA_965207055.1). Classification (GTDB taxonomy): domain Bacteria; phylum Pseudomonadota; class Alphaproteobacteria; order UBA828; family UBA828; genus WTGU01. The sequence goes on from CBDBLP010000004.1 coordinate 716,615, forward strand.
TCGAGCTGAAGCAGATCCAGGAGGAAACCGGCATCACCTTCGTGTTCGTGACCCACGACCAGGAGGAAGCGCTGACGATGTCGGACCGCATCGCCGTGATGTCGGAGGGCGAGATCCGGCAGGTGGGCACGCCCCACGAGATCTACGAGGCGCCGGTCGATCGCTTCGTGGCCAACTTCATCGGCGAGACCAACGTGCTCGACGTAACCGTGCAGCGCGGGCCGGACGATTCCCTGACCTGCCGTCTGACCAAGGGTGCGGCGTTTCCCTGCCAGGCCGCGGGTACGCCGCCGGAGGATGGAACCGCCGCGCACGTGCTGATCCGCCCGGAGCGGCTGTCGCTGGGCTCCGAAGCGGCGTGCGAGAGCGGGCTCACCGGCGCGATCAACCAGATCGTCTATCTCGGCACCGACATTCAGTATGGCGTCAGGCTGGATCAGGGGCCGGACGTCCTGGTGCGCGCGCAAAACGTCGGCGCCGACGCGACGCCCCATCGCGACGGAGACCGGGTCGGGCTCGCCATCGCGCCCGGCGGCGCCCGGCTCCTGGTGGACTGATGACGGCCGAGCTCGCCAGCACGCGCGCGGTCTCCCGCACCTTCGCGCCGGTGCGCACGCCCTTGCTGATCCCGACCTGGGTCATCATCGGCTTCTTCCTCGTGGCGCCGGTGCTGATGATGCTCGCCTACTCCTTCCTGACGAAGGAGTTCCGGGGCGGGGTGATCTGGGAGTTCTCGCTCGCCGCCTACGACCAGTTCATCTTCGACCGCGGGCTCTTCGGCGACGAGGCGCCGCAGATCGAGTGGACCTACATCGTCATCTTCGTCCGCTCGATCATCCAGGCCGCCGTCGCCACGCTGCTCTGCCTGGTCATCGGCTTTCCCACCGCCTACTTCATCGCCACGCGCTCGCCCGCAACGCGCTCGATGTGGCTCTTCCTGGTGACGGTGCCCTATTGGGTGAACCTGCTCATCCGCACGGTCTCGATGAAGTTCCTGATCCGGGACAACGGGCCGCTCAACGAGGCCCTGATGGGAATGGGGGTCATCAGCGAGCCCATCGCGCTCATCAACACCGACTTCGCCGTGCAGCTTGGGCTCTTCTACTCATACCTGCCCTTCATGGTGCTGCCGATCTATGCGTCGGTGGAGCGTTACGACTTCGCGCTCTCCGAAGCGGCGGCGGATCTCTACGCCAATCGCTGGACGATCCTGCGCAAAGTCATCCTGCCGATCGTGCGGCCTGGCATCGTGGCCGGCTGCATCCTGGTCTTCGTGCCGAGCCTGGGCGCGTTCCTCGCGCCCGACCTGCTCGGCGGCGCCAAGAACTTCCTGATCGGCTCCCTCATCGAGGAACAGTTCAAGGGCAATGCCGGCAACTGGCCCTTCGGTGCGGCCGCATCGATGATCCTGCTCTCTCTCGTGCTCATCGCGCTCCTCATCTACGCGCGCCGGCAGGCGCGGCGCAGCGCGAAGGCCGCCTGAGATGCGGCACAGGATCAATATCAAGCGCTATCCCGGCTTCCTGCCGGTGACGATCCTCTGTCTGGTGGTGCTCTACGCGCCGCTTCTGGTGGTGATGGTCTACAGCTTCAACGATTCGCTCTCGATCACCCGCTGGGGCGGGTTCAGCTTCCGCTGGTACATGGACATCTTCACCGGGCCGGAATCGGCCAAGTTCAAGGACGCGGCCTGGAACTCGCTGACCATCGCGCTCTCTGCCGCCGTCGCCAGCACCATCATCGCGACGGCCGCCGCCGTTGCGATGGTGCGCGGCGGGGCCTTTCGCGGCAAGGCGCTGAACCTGGCGCTGATCAGCATGCCGATCATGGTGCCGGAGATCGTCACCGCCGTGGCAACGCTGGTCTTCTTCAGCGCCATCGGATTCACGCTCGGTTATCTCTCGATACTCGTCGCGCATATCGTCTTCTGTATACCCTTCGCGTACCTGCCCATTGCGGCCCGCCTGCAAGGCATCGACGGCAGTTATGAAGAGGCCGCGCAGGATCTTTATGCGAGCCGGTTCCAGGCGTTTCTGCGCGTTCTCATGCCCTTGATGGCGCCTGGAATTCTCGCGGGCTTTCTGTTGGCGTTCATTATCTCTCTGGACGATTTCATCATCACCAACTTCATCAAGGGCGCCGGTATCGAAACCCTGCCCACGGCGATATTCGGTGCCGTGAAGCAGGGGATCAAACCCAACATCATGGCGCTCAGCACGCTCATGCTCTCCGTCTCGATCCTGATCGTCACGCTCTCCTATTTCATCAGCCGTTACGGGCGACAAGGAACGAAGGCGGAGGCGTAACCACCACCGAAACCGCAACTAGGGAGGAATCCATGCGGACCATGCTCAAAGCCGGAATAGCGGCATTAGCCCTGACCTTCGTCGCAGGCGCGGCCCAGGCTCAGGAGAAGCTCTCCATCTACCACTGGTTCGAGTACATCCCGCAGGAGCTGCTGGACAAGTTCTCGGTCGAGACCGGGATCGAGGTGACCATGGACACCTTCGATTCCAACGAGGCCATGCTGGCGACGCTCAAGGCCGGCAAGCTCGGCTCCTACGACGTGGCGGTGCCGGGCGACTACATGGTCGAGATCATGATCGGCGAAGGCATGCTCGACACCGTCGCGGACGGCGAGCTCGCCAACTTCGCGAACATGGAGCAGCAGTGGGTGGATGTGCCCTTCGATATGGGCCGCAAGCACTCGATCCCCTACCAGTGGGGCTCGACCAGCTTCTCGGTCAACCGGGACGTCTATCAAGGCGATATCAACGACACCAGCATCGTCTACGACCCGCCGGACGAGCTGAAGGGCAAGATCAACGTGCTCGACGCCCAGGGCGAGGTCATGCTGCTGGCCTCGCTCCATCTCGGCATTCCGCAGTGCTCGACCGACCGCGAGCAGCTGAAGCAACTCGATGCGCTGCTGCAGGCGGCCAAGCCGCACTGGGCCTCGTTCAACTCCGATGGCGCCAAGGACGTGCTGGTCTCCGGCGATGCCGCCGTGGGGATGATCTGGAACGGCTTCGGCGCCAAGGCGCGCGCCGAGGGCGCCAACATCGAGTACGCCTATCCGCGCCAGGGCTACGTCGTCTGGATGGACAACGTCGTGCTGCTGAAGGACGCGCCCAACCGGGCGAGCGCGATCAAGTTCATGGACTTCCTGCTGGAGCCGGAGAATATCGCCGCGGTGACCAACTACGCGCGCTACGCCGCCGGCGTGACGGGCGTGGCACCGCATCTCGATCCGGAGCTGGCCTCGGCGCCGGAATCGGTTCCGCCGGCCGATGCGCCTGCGGGCACCTTCGTCGCGGTGTGCGATCAGGCGACGCAGGAGGTCTACGACACCATGTGGACCCGCCTGAAGAAGTAGACGTTCCCCTTTGAGGCCGGGCGGCGCGCAACCAGAGGGCGCGCCGCCCCGCGCCTCAGGCTCCGGCGCCGACCACCGCGAGTGGAGCCTGGGCCTCGATATCGCTCACCATGTCGATTACCACAGGCCGCCCCGCGGCGAAGGCCATTTCGAGCGCGCCGGGGATCTCGGCGGGGTTCTCGACGCGGAGGCCCAGCGCCCCCATGGTCTCGGCGATGGCGGCGAAGTCGACGTCGTTGTAGGCCCAGAGCTCGCGCCCCTGCTCGGACTGTTGCCCGCCGTAGGCCCGGTCGAAACCGGGCGACCCCTGATTGCCCGAGCTGTTGTTGTTCACCAGGGTGACCGTGTTGATGCCGCAGCGAACGGCGGTCTCGATCTCGCTCAGGTGGTACCAGAAGCCGGCATCGCCAGTGAACACGAAGACCGGGCGGTCCGGCGCGGCGCATTTCGCGCCCAGGCCGGCGGGGAAGGACCAGCCGAGATGGCCGGCGCTCCGGATGTAACTCTGCCCGGGCGCGCGCAGGTCGTACATCCCGCCCATCCACATGCCCGAGTGCCCGGTGTCGGCCAGGACGATGGCGTCCTCCGGCAGGTGGCGGCTGAGCTCTTGGCAGATTCGTTCCGGCCGGATCGGCACGGCGTCGGATTCCAGGAGCGGCCGATAGCGCTCGCGCCACTCCGCGACGATCCGCTGCGTCCGCGCAACCCACGCCGTGCGGCGCGCCGCCGACCGGGAATCGGCGTGGGCCAGCATCCAGTCGAGGGCCATCCTGGCATCGGCGCAGACCGCCGCCTTGAGCGGGTAGTTGCGGCCGAGGGATTGAGGCTCGATGTCGATCTGCACCGCGGGCGTGCCGATGGGCGGCATCTGCCAGAAATGCGTGGTCATGCCGCCGGTCTCGCTGCCGACGAAGCACACCAGGTCGGCCTCGCCCACGACCCGGTTGGCGCTCTCGCGGGAATAGGTCCCGACCACGCCGACTGATAGCGGGTGATCGCCCGTAATGGTGTCCTTGCCGTGGAGCGAGGTCGCGACCGGGACTGCGAGGCGTTCGGCGAGCGCCACCAGCTCCGCGCCTGCGCCCGATGCGCGAACCCCGCCGCCAGCAACGAAGACCGGCCGCTCGGCCGCCTCCAACGCGTCGAGCGCCGCGCGCGCGTGCTCGGGCGCCGGCGCCGGCCGGAAGGGCGGCACGCGCGCGAACAGCTCTTCCGCGAGGGGCTCCATCTCCGCTTCTTCGTAGTCGATCTGCCCCTCGTTGCCGCGAAACTGCAGGTGCACCGGGCCGGGCTTGCCCGAGACGGCGACCCGGAAGGCCTGGCGCACCAGGTCGGGAATGCGCGTCACCTCGTCCACGGTCGCGTTGAACTTCGTCACCGGCTCGAAGGCTGGCACGTCGTCCAGATCCTGGTACGCCTTGCGGAACTTGGTGTGCGGGTCGCGGCCGCCGGTCATTGCGATCACCGGCGCGTTGGCGAGATGGGCGTCGCGCAGCCCGGCGGCGAGATTGAGCGCACCCACCACCTGCGCCATGCAGATGCCGGGCCGGCCGCACGCCCGCGCGTAGCCGTCGGCCATGTAGGCGGCCGACTTCTCGGCATGAACCTGGATGCGCCGGATCGAGGTGCGCCGCTCCATCTCGACCAGGGCCCGCCGCAGGATCGACGGCACCATGAACACATGCGTGACGCCGTAGCCCTGCAGCATCTCCGCTAGAACTTCTGCTCCCGAGCGCTTCACCATCGGCCCACACCTCACCCGGCATCTCGTCGCGCGCAGCTTAGGGTGAGCGCCGTATTCCCACCACGGTATACTGCCGGCCAGTGGGCACTCGTTGGGCCCAGTGGTGTCCCCTTCTCCAGACTGGGGGTATGAGCCATGCCCGATGCAGGGATCGGACCGAGACTGGCGCGCGCCGCCGATGTCCTCACGCGCGACATGATGTGCATCGAGGCGGGTGAGAGCGTCCTCATCACGACCGATACGGCGACCGACGTCGTCGGCGTCCAGGCGATTCAGGATGCCGCCTACCGGCTCGGCGCCAAGGTCGCCTCGATCACGCTGGCGCCGCCGGTGCCCTTCCAGGGCGGGCTGGCGGACGAATACCTGCCGGACCACGTCAAGGCGGCCACCAGCGCGTGCGACGTCTGGATCGATCTCTGCATGCCCTATCTGGCCGGCTCCGGGGCCTTCGACGAGGCGATGGAGGGGGCCCGCGCCCGCTACTTTCTCGGTGCCGACATCGGCGCCGAAGAGATCGTCCGCCTGATGGGCGGCGCCGATCTCGACGGACTGTTCCAGCTCGGCGACGCGTTCGGCGAGTTGCTCGCGCAATCCGCCGGCAAGGAGTGCCGCATCACAAACGGGCACGGCACCGATGTCAGCTTCACGCTGGGAAAGCCGGAGGGCTTCGCCTTCGCCCGCGCGACCAAGCCCGGCGGTTACTTCGTGCCCGGCACGGTGATGATGCTGCCGGAGATGGAATCGGTCGTGGGCTCGGTCGTCACCAGCAACATGTTCCACGAGTACTACACCGAGCTTGCCGAACCGATGACGCTGAAGATCGACGGCAAGGTGAGAGAGGTCATCGGCGGTGGGCCGGAGAACAAGGTCATGCGGCGCGCCTTGACGCGGGCCGGAAACGGCGAGTTCGGCTACGTCGTCCATTTCACCTGCGGCTTCCACCCGGCGGCGCGCTACACCGGCAAGTGCTTCATCGAGGACCAGCGCGTGGCCGGCTACAACGCCATCGGGCTCGGGCTACCCTTCTGGGTGCCGGGCGGCGGCGAGAACCACCCCGACTGCGTGATCTCGATGCAGTCGATGTGGATCGAGGGGCAGCAGATCCTCGAAGAGGGCGTCATCGTCGGACCCGAGCCCCTGGCGACGATGGCCGAGCAGCTGCGCCCGATTTACGGTTAGGTGCCCGCGAGACCGCGCGTTGCCGGTCGCTCCGAATTCTTTGATTTGATTTCGTCGCGTTCCCATGTGAATGCCTCGCAGCGCGGACGGCGGTGGCGTGTCGGCCGTCGCGGCAGCACCCATTCGAACGAGCAGACCCATGCCCCTGGACTACGTCACGAAGATTCTGAAGGCGCGTGTCTACGACGTCGCGCGCGAGACGCCCCTCGAGCGTGCGCTGAAGCTCTCCTCCCGGCTCGGCTGCGAGGTCTGGCTCAAGCGGGAGGACCTGCAGCCGGTCTTCTCGTTCAAGCTTCGGGGCGCCTACAACAAGCTCGCCTCGCTCACGCCTGAGGAGCGCGCGCGGGGCGTCATCGCGTCCTCGGCCGGCAATCATGCGCAAGGCGTCGCGCTGGCTGCGCGCAAGCTGACCGTCCAGGCGCTCATCGTGATGCCGGAGACCGCGCCCCGCATCAAGGTGGACGCGGTCGAGCGGCTCGGCGCCGAGGTGCTGCTCGCCGGCACCTCCTACGACGAGGCGAAGGAGAAGGCGGAGGCCCTCGCCGCCGCGCGCGGCCTGGTCCTCATTCCGCCCTACGACGACGAGCACGTCATCGCAGGCCAGGGCACGGTGGGGATGGAGATCGTGCGCCAGCAGGGCGAAGCCTTCGATGCCATCTTCGTCAGCGTCGGCGGCGGCGGGCTCATCGCCGGCATCGCCGCCTACATCAAGGCATTGTGGCCGGAGACGCGGATCGTCGGCGTGGAGCCGCAGGACACGCCAACCCTGCACGCGGCGCTCGCGGCGGGCGAGCGGGTGGTCCTGGATAGCGTCGGAATCTTCGCCGACGGCGTCGCGGTGAAGCAGATCGGGGCCGAGCCCTTCCGCATCGCGCGCGAGTGCGTGGACGAGGTTCTGCTAGTCTCCACCGACGAAATCTGCGCGGCGATCAAGGACATCTTCGAGGACACCCGCTCCATCGCGGAGCCGGCCGGCGCACTCGCGGTGGCAGGCCTCAAGCGCTACGTCGAGCGGGAGGGCGGCGCGGACGGCGGGCGCTTCGCGGCGGTGGTGAGCGGGGCCAACGTCAACTTCGACCGCCTCCGCCATATCGCCCAGCGGGCACAGCTCGGCGAGCAGCGGGAGAGCCTGCTCGCGGTGACGATCCCGGAGCGGCCGGGAAGCCTGATGCGCTTCTGCGAGCTGATCGGCAACCGCTCGATTACCGAGTTCAACTACCGCTACGCCGACGAGGCGGCCGCGCACATCTTCGTCGGCATCGAGATTAGCGATGCCGGCGCCGACAAGCACGCGCTCATGGACGCGCTGGAGCGCGACGGCTATCCAGTCCTGGACCTGACTGACAACGAGATGGCCAAGCTCCACGTGCGCCACATGGTGGGCGGCCACGCGCCCGGCGAGCTGGACGAGGTGCTCTATCGCTTCGATTTCCCCGAGCGGCCGGGCGCGCTCATGCACTTCCTCACACAGATGGGCCGCAAGCCCTGGAACATCAGCATGTTCCACTACCGCAACCACGGCTCGGATTACGGCCGGGTGCTGATCGGCGTGCAAGTGCCGCAAGCCGAACGCGCAGACTTCCAGTCATTCCTCGCGCAGGTGGGGTACGACCACCGGGAGGAGACCGACAACCCCGCGTACCGCCTGTTCCTGCGGTAGCGGGGCGCGGCGGGCAGCGCCCCCGCCCTAACGCTTGGCGAAATCGTCGTTTTCCTGTCCTCTGGATTGATCGCACCAGAATCCTGGGGCATACAAGGGGCCCCTTAGTGCGAGGTCGATTGTTGAAGGTGTGTCAGAGAGCATCCGGCAATCCATCGAGGCCACAATGGATATCGAATTCTAGTATTGGAGAAGTCCTGGAATAAGTATTCCCTCTTACAATCTGCAACAAATTCTACAATTTTGAGACGACGATTGGCAGGTTTAGTCATTTAGTGGCACCATCGGAAGACAACCGGGAGGACAGCATGAACACAGTTTTGCGCAAAATTGGAATAGCGTCGGGCGCTGCCGTAATCGGTGTCGCGGGCGTCTTGCTCACGCAACCCGCTTCGGCGGAGGGCCAGCTCAACGTCTACAACTGGGGGGACTACATCAATCCCGATGTGCTGACCCGGTTCACCGAGGACACCGGAATCGTGGTGACCCTCGACACGTACGGCACCAACGAGGAAATGCTGGCGAAAATCCAGGCGGGCGCGACGGGTTACGACATCGTGTTCCCGTCGGTTCATATGCGCGACATCATGCAGAAGCTCGGGCTGCTACACGACGCAAAGGTCAACACGCTGCCGGGTTTCGAGAACATCGACCCGGTCGCCAAGCGGTCCAGCGTCGACCCCGAGAGCTCCTATTGCTTGCCTTATGCCTGGGGTGCGGTCGGCATCTTCTACAACAAGGAAGAGGCCGGCGAGCTTACCTCCTGGGAGGACTTCTTTGCGCTGCCCGACAAGGGCAAGAAGATCACCATGCTCGACGACTTGCGCGAGACCATCGGCGTTGCTCTCATCAAGAACGGTCACTCCGTGAACACCGGGGATTCGGACCATCTCAAGCAGGCCGAGGCTTGGCTGCTCGAGCGCAAGGACAAGATTTCGGCGTTTACCTACGACATCGTGCCGCTCGTTCAGGCCGGCGACATCGCGGCAGCGCACTGGTACGTGGGCGCGACCATCTACACGCTCGAGGAACCCGACCGGCTGGGCTTCGTGATCCCGGAAGAAGGCGCGACGATGTACCAAGAGGACATTTGCGTTCTCAAGACTGCACCGAATAAGGAGAGTGCGCTCCGTTTCTTCGAGTTCTACATGCAGCCGGAGATCGCCGCGCTCAACACGCTCCAACAGGTCAACGGCACGGCCAATGTGCCGGCGCGCGCTCTCCTGCCGCCTGAGCTGAAGGAAAATCCGAACACCAATCCGCCGCCCGAGGTGATGGCGAAGCTTCAGATCTTCACGGATCTCGGCAAGGATCTGCGCAAGTACAACCGCGTCTGGACCAAGGTGCGCACGGCCCAGTAGCAAGCCATTCAAATCGGCGCACGGTGGCGAAAGGCCTGAGTTCGTCATCCCGAACGCACGGCACCGGGTCGCCCCCTTCGGGCGATCCGGTAGCCGAGGTGTTCGATGCGGTAAAGCACTTCGCTGCGCCCGAAGGCGGCACGGTGACCGCGCTGGACGAGGTCTCCCTGGCGGTCAGCGCCGGTGAGTTCGTGACCCTGCTCGGCCCGTCGGGCTGCGGCAAGACGACCCTGCTACGCTGCATCAGCGGCTTCGAAGACCTGGATTCCGGCGAGGTGCGCATCGCCGGGGAGCCGATGACGGGCGTGCCGGCGCAGCACCGGCCCGTCAACACCGTGTTTCAGACCTACGCGCTCTTTCCACATCTGCGCGTGGACGCCAACGTCGCCTACGGCCTCGAGGTCACGGGCGTGCCACGGCGCGAGCGCACGGTACGCGTGGCCCAGGCCCTGGAGCAGGTCGGGCTCCAGGGCCTCGAACGCCGCAAGCCGGACCAGCTGTCGGGCGGGCAGCGCCAGCGCGTCGCTCTGGCGCGCGCGATCATCAACCGGCCCAAGCTTCTGCTGCTCGACGAGCCCTTGTCGGCGCTCGACCGCAACCTGCGGCATTCGATGCAGCTCGAGCTCAAGACCCTGCAGCACGAGCTCGGGATCTGCTTCCTCTTCGTCACCCATGATCAGGAGGAAGCGCTGACGATGTCGGACCGCATCGTCGTCCTGAACCACGGCAGGATTGAGCAGATCGGGACGCCCGAGCAGCTCTACCACACGCCGGCGACGACCTTCGTCGCCCAGTTCATCGGCGACGGGGCCCTTTTTAGCGGTTCGGTCGAGGGCGGCCCGGACCCGGCGCTCGTGACCGACGACGGTCTGCGGCTCGCGGTGCGCGACAGCGCGACGGCCGGGCGCAGGATGACGATGCTGCTGCGCCCCGAGCAGCTCGGCGGTGCGCCTGCCGACGCGGACCCCGCGTTCGGCATCGTGGAGGCGACGCTCGAACAGTCGGTCTTTTACGGCGCGACGCGCCAGCTGGTTTGCCGGCTCGGCAACGGCGCCGCCATCACGGTGACGCCCAACCCGGGCGGCGCTGACGAAGAGCTCTTTCGGGCGCAACCCGGCGACGCGCTCAGGCTCGCCTACCTGCGCACGGAACCGCATCTGATCGAGGAAGCGGCGGATGGCGCTTAGGCGAGACAGGTCCCGTCTGGCCTTTCTGCTCGGGCCCGTCAGCCTCTTCCTCGGCACGTGTTTCGTCGGCCCGCTCGTGGTGATGATCATCTTCAGTTTTCTGGAGCCCGGGCTCTACGGCGGCGTTGAATGGAATCTCTATCACTGGAATTTCGGAAGAATCCTCGGCTGGGCCGATGGCGAATGGGAAGATTTCGATTGGGTCTATGCCGAGATCTTTGCGCGTTCGGCCCGGCTCGCCCTGTTCAATGTGCTGATCACTCTCGTGATCTGCTACCCCGCGGCGCTCTGGGTACGCAGCCTGTCGCGGCAGTGGCGTCTCTTCGTGGTGTTCCTGATCACGCTGCCCTTCTTCATCAGCCTAGTGGTCCGCCTGTTCGCCTGGGTGCTGATCCTCCGCCCCACCGGGTTTCTCAATTCCAGCCTGCTCGGCCTCGGCCTGATTTCGGAGCCGCTCGACATCATCTTCACGGAGACGGCCGTGCTCATCGGCATGGCCTACGTCTTGCTGCCCTTCATGTTCCTGCCGGTCTATGCGTCCGTGGAGAAGCTGGATCGTTCGCTCGTCGAAGTCTCGTCCGATCTGGGCGCGAGCTCGTTCCAGACCTTCTGTCGCGTGACGGTGCCGCTGACGCTGCCGGGCATCGCGGCCGGTTCTGTCCTGGTGTTCATCCCCAGCCTCGGCAACTTCATCGTTCCCGATCTGCTGGGCGGCGCCAAGGTCATGATGATCGGCAACCTGATCGAGCAACAATTCCTGTCCGCGCGTAACTGGCCCTTCGGCGCGGCGCTGTCGGTCATGATGATGGCCGTCATGTTTCTGCTAATTCTCATCTACTTGCGGCGCATCGGCCGGATGCAGACCAGGCCATGAAACTGCGGTTGAGGCAGCGCCTATTCAGCACCTATGGCGTGGTGTTCCTGGTATTCGTTTACGCGCCGATCGTGATGATCGTCGCGTTCTCGTTCAATTCCAACCCGATAAACATGATGGTCTGGTCGGGTTTCACCTTCGACTGGTACTGGACGATTTTCGGCTATCCGACACAGTTGAACGAGCAGACGCTCTACGTCGAATCGACCGATCAGCTGCTTGCCGCGGTCAAGAACAGTCTCGTCGTCGCCGCCTTCACCACGTCGATTTCGACGGTGTTGGGCACCATGACCGCGCTGGCGCTCTATCGCTACCGCTTCCGTGCGCAGCGCTTCTATCAGGGCCTGCTCTACATGCCGATGGTGATGCCCGACATCGTTCTGGGGATCGCCCTGCTCGTATTTTTCGTCAGTATCGGCATGTCGCTCGGGCTGGTTTCGATCATCATCGGGCACTGCACGTTCCTGATCTCCTACGTCTTCGTCGTCGTCAGCGCCCGGCTTGCCGGCATGGACAACACGCTGGAGGAAGCCTCCGCAGACCTCGGCGCCAGCGAATGGGTCACCTTCCGCCGCGTCACGCTGCCGCACATCCTGCCGGGCGTGGTCGGGGGTGCGTTGCTCGCCTTCATCATCTCCATGGACGATCTGGTGATCACCTACTTCATCGCCGGTGTGGATTCGACCACGTTGCCTCTCTTTATCTACGGTATGCTGCGGCGCGGGGTGAAACCGCAGATCAATGCCATTGCCACACTGATGTTGTTGTTTACCTTCATCATCGCCTCGCTCGGCCTCTACCTGCGTCGGCGAAGCTGAACGGGTGATCGACATGCCCAAGCCGCGCGGGCGCGATCTCGGCCTGCCCTTCCCCGGAGAGACCGGCCGCTACAACGCGATCACGGACATTCCCGGCGTCGAGGTCGGCTTCACGACCAGGATCGAGGGCGAGGGAGCGCTGATCGAAGGGCAAGGCCCGGTCCGCACCGGCGTGACCGCCATTCTGCCTCTCGGCCGGCAGCCGGAGCCCGAGCCGGTCTGGGCCGGCATGTACGCGCTCAACGGCAACGGCGAGATGACCGGCACCCACTGGATCCGCGACGGCGGCTATCTCGTGGGGCCCGTCTGCATCACCAACACCCACAGTGTCGGAATCGTCCATCACGCGGCGACACGGTGGATGATCCGGACCTACGCCGAGGCTTGGCGGAACGAGCACCTCTGGGCCATGCCCGTGGTTGCCGAGACATACGACGGCGTCCTGAACGACATCAACGGCCAGCATGTCACCGAGGCGGACGCGCTCGCGGCGCTCGACGGCGCGACCTCAGGCGCTGTGCCCGAGGGCAATGTGGGCGGCGGCACCGGCATGATCTGCTACGAGTTCAAGGGCGGCACCGGCACGGCCTCGCGCCGGCTCGAGATCGATGGCTCGGCGTTCCATGTGGGTGCCCTGGTGCAAGCCAATCACGGCATCAGGCCCTGGTTCACGGTGCTCGGCCGCCGGCTCGGCCCGCGCATGCCGGAAGGCCGACTGCTCGACGCCGAGCAAGGCTCGATCATCGCGATCCTCGCGACCGACCTGCCCCTGGCGCCGCATCAGCTCACACGGCTGGCGAAGCGCGCGGCGATCGGCATCGGACGCGGCGGGACGCCGGGCGGCAACAACTCGGGCGATATCTTCCTCGCGTTCAGCACGGCGAACCGGGGCCCGCTGCCTCAACTTGCGGCGTTGCGGCGCGACTTCGTCATGATCAACGACGAAGCCTTCGATCCGATCTATCTCGCAGCCGTCGAGGCCATCGAGGAGGCTGTCGTCAACGCAATGCTCGCAGCCGACGACATGACCACGGTGCGCCCCGCCGGCCACGTCTGCCGCGCCCTCGACGGAGAGCGGCTGATGGAGCTCATGGCGTAGACCGCTCAGCCACCTCGGCGGCCGAGCGGCGCCTACTGAATCAGTTCCGGGATTCGAGACGCGCGCGGAGCCTGCGCGACGGCGGGGCGCTCGCAGGCCTGAAACTCTCCGTGCCCGGCGTCCGCGCAGAGCGCGCCATCGCGCCACACCGGCCGACCGCGCGACAGCGTGACGGCAGGCCATGCCCCGAGCGTCATGCCCTCGTAGGGAGTGTAGTCGCAGTCATGGTGCAGCTTGTCGTTGGTGACGGTGACGGGCGTGTCGGTGTCCCAGATCACCAGGTCCGCGTCGGCGCCAATCGCGATCGCGCCCTTGCGCGGGTAGAGCCCGTAGAGCTTGGCCACGTTCGTCGACGTCATCCTGACGAACTGGTTGACGTCGATCCGGCCCTTGAGTACGCCCTCGGAGAAGAGCAGCGGCATCCGCGTCTCCACGCCGGGGACGCCGTTCGGCACCTTGTGAAAGCCCGCGTTCGTTCCGGCGATCTGCTTGCCCTTGGGGTCCGCGTACCGGAAGGGCGAGTGATCGGAGGAGACGATGTCGAAGACATCGCGCTTGAGCGCAGCCCAGATCGCCTCCTGGTCGTCGGCGCTGCGGGGCGGCGGCGTGCAGATGAACTTCGCTCCCTCGAAGCCCTCGACCTCATAGGCGTCCTCGGTCAGCAGCAGATACTGAGGGCAGGTCTCGGCATGGATCGCGAGGCCTCTGGCACGGGCCCAGTCGATCTGCTCCACCACGTCGCGGGCGGAGACGTGCACGAGGACGATTGGCACGCCGACGAGCTCGGACATGGACATGGCGCGGTGCGTGGCCTCGCGCTCGCCGATTACGGGGTGCGCCTTGGTATGGTACTTCGGCGCGGTGAGGCCCTTGTCCACCAACCGCTCGGTCAGCCATTCGATGAACTCGGTATTCTCGGCGTGCACCATGCTGATCGCCTGCTCCCGGCGCATCGCGGTGAGCACGTCGAGCACCTGGCGGTCGGTGAGCTGCAGGCCCTCGTAGGTCATGTAGAGCTTGTAGGAGGTGTAGCCCTCACGCACGAGCGAGGGCAGCTCCTGGTTCAGCACCTGCGCGGTGGGGTCGGTGATGATGGCGTGGAAGGCGTAGTCGATGAAGCAGCGCCCCTCCGCGCTCTCGCGGTAATCGGCGAGCACCTGGCTCAGCGATGCGCCGTGGTCCTGAAAGGCGAAGGGGATGATGGTCGTCGTGCCGCCGCAGGCGGCCGAGCGCGAGCCGGTATAGAAATTGTCGGCGATCTCGGCCCCGTCGGGCAGGCGCTGCTCCAGGTGGATGTGCCCGTCGATACCGCCCGGGGTGATCGTCCGGCCCCCGGCGTCGATCTCCTCGCGTCCCCGGCCGAGGGAAGCGGCGATGGCCTCGATCCTCCCGGATTGGATGCCGATGTCGCCGCTGAAGACGTCCGCCGCCGTCGCAATCTTGCCATTGCGGATCACCAGATCGAATTCGCTCACGATGCCCTCACCCTGTTTCCTTGCCGCCCTTGATGGTTCGGTGCGCGCCGCGATTGCATCAGCCGTGGGCGACCACGCGCCCCGCCTGTGGGGTCCACTGAAGCAGCCGTCTCGATAGCCGATCGAAGATGGCATAGCTGATCGAGGCGTAGAACACGAAGATCAGCGCCACCACGAACATCCTGTCCAAGTAGGCGAACTGTTCGGAGTAGATGATGATGTAGCCAAGCCCCGATTGAGCGCCCAGGTATTCGGCACCGAGCACCGCGGCCCAGCCGATGCCGAGGCTGAGCAGGATGGTTGCCCGCATCTCTGGAAAGATCGCCGGCAGAACGACGGTGCGGTAGATCTGCAGGCGCGAGGCGCCAAGCGTGCGAGCATTGTCGATGTAGATCTGCGGGACGTTCTTCACCGCATTCACCACGCCGGCGAAGAAGATGACTCCGACGCCGTAGCCCACGAAGGCGATCTTGCCGACGAAGTCGATGCCGAACCAGAGCTGGAACATCGGCACCATGGCGAGCAGCGGCAGGGTGCGCAGGAGCTGAACCGGCAGGTCGACGATCCGGCGGGTCCACCGCGACCACGACACCGCCATACCGAGGAGCGAGCCGACGATGCCGCCCATGAAGAGGCCGACGTAGAGCCGCACGATTGTGTCCACCGAGTGGTCCAGGATGGAGAGAAGCGCGGCGAGGTAGCTCTGCGGTGCGCCTTCGGCGACCGAAGCGACGCCCAGACCGCCACGCCAATAGTCTGACAGAGACAGCAGCGTGCGGCTGAACACGATCTGCCACCCCGGCACCATGGGCTCGCCCGGAACCGCCTCTGCCGTGTAGATCGTGGACAGGATTTGCCAGAGTCCGGCCATGGCGAGCAGGACAAGGATCGAGACGCGGCGGCGGCGGAACTGCGCGATCAGCCACTTCATGGGTCAGCCTGCGTTCTCCGGCGCCTCGGCGGCGCCCTTTGCGTCCTCCAGTCCGAGGTGCGCAAGCAGAACGTGCTTGTGCTGCACCATGGTGGGCTCCATGAGTCCGTCCGTCGTGCGCGGTCGCGGCGCTTCGACGGCGAGATCGTCGACGATCCGGCCGCTGTGCATGACCAGGATCCGGTCCGCAAGAATCAACGCCTCGTCCACGTCGTGGGTCACGAAGACGACGGTGCGCCGTTCGTTCGTCCCCGCCTCGGTCCACAGCGCGAGCAGGACATCGTGCAGGTTGCGCTTGGTGACGTAGTCGACGGCGCCAAAGGGCTCGTCGAGCAGCAGCACGTTCGCGCCGTTGGCGAATACCGTGGCGACGGCAACGCGCTTCAGCATGCCACCCGAGAGCTCGCGCGGCCATGCCCTCGCCACGTGCGAGAGGCCCACGCGCTCCAGGTAGAACTCGGCGCTCTTGCGGCGTTCGGCCCTGCCGACCCCCCTGCACTTCAACCCGTACTCGACGTTGTCGATGACGCGGAGCCAAGGGAAGACGCTGTCCTGCTGGAACACCATGCCGCGCTCCGGGCCGGGCCGGGTGACGCTCTTCCCTTCCACCTCGAGCGTGCCGGACGACGGAAGCATGAGCCCGGCGGTGAGCTTGAGCAGCGTCGACTTACCGCAACCGGAAGGCCCGACCAGGCAGACGAACTGGCCCCGGTCGATCCGGAAGGTCACGTCGTCGAGCGCCGTCACCGTCTGCCGGTCCGCCCGCCGGAAGGTTCGCGACAGGTTGCTGGCCACGATGACGTCTTTGCCGTCTGCCGCCCTTGCCAATGGATTACCCTCCGCCGGTGCGGGCCTCGACGCTCCACGCCGAGATGTAGGAGAAGAATCGGGCAGTGAACGCATCGAAGACAACCGCCAGAATGCCGAGCACGAGAAGGGCCGCGAAGATGCCTTCCATATCTATCGAACCCGCGAGGACCTGGACGATCTTTCCGATGCCCTGCTGCGCACCGAGCAGCTCGGCGATGGCTTCCAGACCCCAGGCCCCGGCAAGCGCGATCCGGATGCCTCCGAGGATCTGTGGCACCGTACCCTTGATGAGGACGTCCCAGATGACCCGCCTGCGGCTCGCGCCGAGCGTGTAGGCGGCGTCCTCGTAAACCGGATCAAGCGTGCTGGCGGCGCGCTGGGCGTAAATGTAGAGGATGACGGCGACGTAGATGGCCACCAACAGCACGGCGCTGGTCCTGCCAGTGCCGAACCAGATCAGGAAGAAGGGCGCCAGGACGAGGATGGGGATTGTCCCCAGCACCAGGAGCACCGGATCGATGACGGAGCGGATGAGATCGAAGCGCGCCGTCACCAGGCCGCAGACGGTCCCGACAGTGGCCCCGAGGACGACCGCGATCAGGACGTTCCCGGTCGTGTAGAGCATGCTGTCGAGAAGGCCGGTCTCGGGCAGACCATAGAAGAGCAGATAGTCGGCGACGACAAAGTCCTCGGCGATGCGCACCGCCACGTGCGCCGGATGCGGTAGCGAGATGAGCGGGAGGGCCAGCGTCAGCAACTGCCAGACGGCCACCAGGAGCGCGAGGCCGACCAGGCCGAGGATGTCGAATCGTCTCGCCATCACCGCGAGAATACCGGCTGCACGATGCCCCGCTCTGGCGCATATGCCGCCCGCCTGGCAGCGGGCGGCGCGGCCGGCGCGCCAGTCACATCCGACGCAGCGCGCCGGCCGGCCGTATTCGCCTCCCTGAGCCCGTCGTCAGACGAGGGACAGACGCCCGTGCCTACGACGATGCGGCGGTTGCCATGCGGTAGGCATCCAGGAAGTTGAACCACTCGAAGTACTGCTTCGCGCGGTCCAGAAGCGCCTGCTTGTCGGCATCCAGGGACTGGCCTTCGAGGTCAGCGATCATCGCCGCCGACTTCGCCTGGTAGTCCTTCATCTGCTCCCAGATTGCAGCTCCCCACACGAACTCTTCGGCCGTGACCGCATCGGCAGGCAGCAGACCCTTCTCGGCCCAGTCCGCGATGATGGCGGGCCACGCGTTCAGGTAGTAGAGCAGGCTCGACTCATCGCGGTAGTACTTCTCGTTGTACTCGAACGACGAGTATGGATGCAGGATGGCGACCGTCTCCTCCACCCCCTTGGCATCCAGGTCGGTTCCCGCGACGCTGTTCAAGTAGGGCGCCTGGAGCTCGTAGAGCGAGGGATCTTCGTCGACAGCGGCGAGCGTGCGCCACGCCACGGAGAGAAAGCGCAGGATCGTGTTCTGGTTCTCGTTGATGTAGTTCGAGTTCGACGCGATGCCGACGATGGTCACCAGCTTCTGCATCGGCGAATCCAAGCCGCCAGGCCCATAGTTGTAGAGATCGCCGACATCGATGAGGTTGGTCCATCCCGCCTTCATCAGGGTGTAGACGATCGGCGCGCCTTCAGGATTGACGAAGTCGATGCGGCCGGCCTTGGCCAGCACGAGCGACTTGGCATCGTCCATCAGATCGAGGTCCCAGGTCGCGCCAGAGAACGCCGATACGGCCTCCTCGAAGGGCCGCTTGCTCAGCACCGGCGATCCGACGAGGGTGTTGCCGTTCATCGGCGCCAACGCGGCGGTGATGGCCTCCTCGAAGCCCATGCCCTCGGCGATGTAGTCCTTGAAGCTCTTCAGCCCGAGTTCCGGGTTGGCCAGGAGCGCGGTGCCGAGGAAGTTGTCGGTGAACGCGACGCACTTCAGCGTGTTGGCGCTCTTGTAAGTCGGCAGCATCAACGGGCAGTACTGGCTCGAAATATCGAGCTGACCGTTGAGAAGCAGCGCGTTGACGTTGGTGTCGGTGACCTTCAGGCCAAGCTCTTCCGGCCCGATCGTGATGCCGGCGTCCGCGAACCAGCCCTTCTTCATCGCGATGACGTAGAAGGTGTTGTCGGCATAGGGACGCATGCCAAAGTTGACCTCCGCCGTGGGAATGTCTGTTCCCGGCTCCGGCGGGGCCGGCGTGTAGACGTCGGCGGCAGTCGCGGATGGCGACCCGGTCGTAAGGAACAGCGCCAATGCGCCGGCAAATGCCGCAGCGACGCCTGCGGAGCGCCTTGTGTGTCTCAATTGCTGGATCATTTCTCCCCCTCCCTAGGGTGACGAGTCGATGGCTTCCGTAACGGGTCGGGTGTTCCCGGCCCGCGTCGCAGCGAGGCATCGAAATTTTTTCTTGTTCTTGGTTGCCGCCGACCGAACGGCGGTGCACGTGAATCTTGTTGGGCGCCTGAGTGGGTGTCAAGCGCGCGTCCCGGTCGCCTCGCGCGGCTCGGGGTGGCTGCCGATCCGCCTCGACGGGATTGGGGGGCTTTGCGATACTTGCGGGCCGTGGGCTCGACTGCCGGGGAGGACGGGACATCAAGGTCGCGGAACGCATGGGCGGCCTGCCGCGGATCGGCCTCGACATCATGGGCGATCTCGCCGACGAGCAGGACAGCACGGGAGCCAACGAGCCCGCCTTCCGGCTGGAGAACGCCGACAGCGACATTCCGCCGCCCGAGAATGCCGTCCGGGCGACGCGCGAGACGGTCGGCGAGGATGCCTACAACAGCTGGCTGCCGCTGGTCGGCCTGCGGGAGCTGAGGCAGGCGGTCGCGAAGAGCATCTGCCGCGACGACGGCCTCGACTACGACTGGTCGAGCGAAGTCATCATCACGAACGGGGTGCAGGAGGGATTGCTCTCCACCCTGCTCGCGCTGCTCGACCCCGGCGACGGAGTGATCACGCCGGAGCCCGCCTATTCCGGCATCATCAACCGCATTCGCCTGGCCCACGGCGTGCCGCTCTTCGTGCCGCTCCGCGAGGAAAGAGGCTGGCGCCTCGACCTCGACGTGCTGGAGCGGCAGGGGGCCGAGGCGAGCGCCAAGGCGATCGTCTTCAATGCCACCAACATGCCGACCGGCGTGCTCTATACGCAGGACGAGCTCGACGCCATTGCCGACCTCGCCAGGCGGCGCGATCTCTGGGTCGTTTACTCCGCGGTGACGTCGCGGCTCACCTTCGACGTCGAGCGCGCACCCAACATCGCCACGTGGCCCGGCATGCGGGAGCGAACGATCATCCTCGACGGGGTCTCCAAGGACTTCAACATGACCGCCTGGCGGATCGGCTGGGCGGTGGCCGACAAGGCGGTGATCGAGCACGTCGGCAAGGCGCACATGTACAACGGCACTCTGACCAGCGCCTTCGCCCAGGCCGGCGTCATCGCCCTGCTGAACGATCACGAAGGCGCCAACGCCTACCTGCGCCGCTGCGCCGGTATCCTTGCCGAGCGCGGGCGGCTTGCCGCCGACGGTCTCAACGCGGTGCCGGGGCTCAGCTGCGTGCCGCCCGAGGGCGGCTGGTGGTTCCTGCTGGACCATCGAGAACTGGAAGCCGACGACGCGGCGTTCGCCCACGCCTTGCTGGAGCAGGCCAACGTCGCGGTGACGCCCATGGGCACCTGGGGCCCATCGACCGCGATGGGTCATGTGCGCATTATCTTCGCCAACGAGCCTGCAGACCGCCTGCGTGAGGCGGTTTCGCGCATCGGCCGGGTAGCGGCGGGGCTCGCACGCTAGCCTCTCCCGTTCCCGCAAGGCGGAGCGCGCCGAAAAGAAGAGCTGCGGCAATGGCGCCATGTCCGCATGACACGCGTGCCGCCATCGCGCTACGTTAGGCCATTCGAAAAATGACAAGAGCGAAGTCTCTCAGGGAGGAAGACATGAAAATGCGATTCGATGTGTCGCGGCGGGGCTTCGGCCGCCTTATGGGGGCGTGCCTGGCTGCCGGCGCGCTCACCCTTGCGGCATCCGCCGTGCCGCAGGACGCCCAGGCTCAGCAGGTCGGCGGCACGCTCAAGCTCGCGTTCGGTCATGACGCGGGCGACTTCGATCCGGCCAAGGCGGCCTACGGCATGTCCCACGCCGTGATCGAGCAGGTGTTCTCGGGGCTCACCGCGCTCGATGCGGACGCCAACCCCTACCCCGACGTCGCCGAATCCATCGACATCTCGGACGACGGCCTGGTCTACACCTTCCATCTCAGGAAGGGCGTCAACTTCCACGACGGCACGCCCTTCACGGCCGAGGACGTCAAGTTCACCTTCGATCGTCTCAAGGATCCGGAGACGGGCTACCCCTACGCCGTCCAGCTTGCCTCGCTCGAGGAAACCACCGTTATCGACGACCACACGGTGCAGATGCGGCTCTCGGTGCCGACCGGGCCCTTCCTCGTCAATCTGGCCTTCCCGGGTTCGGCGATCGTTTCGAAGAGTATGGTCGAGTCGGGTCACGACCTCGGCGCGACCCCGGTCGGCACGGGGCCTTTCAAGTTCGTGAGCTACCAGCCCGGCACGATGACCAAGTTCGTGCGGAACCCGGACTATTACGAGGGCGACAAACCCTACTTCGAGGCGATGGAGTATCGGACCATCGCTGACGAGACGGCCATTACCAACGCCCTGCTCTCGGGCGTGGTCGATTTCTCGAACGCGATCGCGGCCAAGGATTGGGCCACCGTCGAGGCCAACCCCGATCTGACCAAGGTTCCGATCGAAGGCGGCCGCTGGTTCTGGGTCGGCGTCAATAACAATGCCGAGCCGCTGAACGACGCCAAGGTGCGCCAGGCCATCGCCCATGCGGTGGATCGCCAGGCCATCGTGGATGCGGTCTTCTACGGCCTCGCCAAGCCCATCCGCGGCGGCGTGGTGCCAGAGTGGAGCTGGGGCCACGCGGCGGATCTCAAGGTGTTCGAGACCGGCGCCAACCCTGACAAGGCGAAGGCGCTGCTCGCGGAAGCCGGCTACCCGGACGGCCTCGACATTACCTTCAAGATCGGCACCGAGTGGCCGCCCCTGATGGCGATGGGGCCGTTGATCCAGGCCAATCTGGCGGCGGTTGGCATCAATGCGCAAATCTCGACCATGGGCACGGCACAGTGGCTGGATGAGGTGTTCACGGCGCGCGACTACCACATCACCGACATGTACTGGCTGAGCCCGCTCGCCGATCCGGACGACTTCACGACCCTGAACTATCAGTGCGAGAACTCGATGAACTTCCAGGGGTCGTGCAGCGAGGAGATGGATGCCCTGCTGGACGAGGCCCGCTCGGCTACCACGCTGGAGGCACGGAAGGACGCCTACCGGCGGATGCAGGAGCTGTCGATGGAGCAGATGACCCTGGTCCCGCTGGTCAGCGCCCTGATCCTCCACGCGCATACCGACAAGCTGAAGGGCTTCAAGCCCATGCGCACGGGCTTCCTGAAGACACTCAAGGACGCCTGGCTCGAAGAGTAGGTGCGCGTTTGGTAAGAGACGCCCCGGAGGGTTTTGCCCTCCGGGGTTCTCCCTTCAAGCGGCGGGCGGGTCCCGCTGAAGGGCAGCGCACGACATGATCCGGTTCCTCGCCGCGCGGCTTGCGGCGTACGTGCCGACGCTGTTCGCGATCTCGATCATCCTCTTCCTCGCGATCCACGTCGCGCCCGGCAGTCCTGCCCAGGTTTCCCTCGGAATCAACGCCACGCCCGAAGCGATCGAGCGCTTCGAGCGCGAGCACGGCCTCGACCGCCCGCTCTACGAGCAATACGTCAACTGGCTCTACGAGGTCCTGCGGGGGGACTTCGGCGAGTCCCTGCAATCCGGCGCGCCGGTGGGGCCGGAGCTGCTCTCGCGCCTCTATGTGACGCTGGAGCTCGCGATTCTCGCCTTCATCATCGCCAACCTGATCGCGGTGCCGCTCGGCTGCCTCGCCGCCTACCACCACCAGCGAACGGTCGACAACACCTTCATCTTTCTCGCGACCCTCATGGGGTCGATGCCGAACTTCTGGCTGGCGACCCTGCTGATCCTGCTGCTCACGGTGACGCTCGGTTGGCTGCCGTCGGGCGGCTACGTGCCGCTGGGCGAGGCGCCACTGGAGAACCTCCGCCTCATGATCATGCCGGCGCTCTCGCTGGGCGTCGTCTCGTCCGCGCTGCTGCTGCGCATCATGCGGACCGGCATGCTCGAGGTGTTCTCGTCGGACTACATCCGAACGGCGGTGGCCAAGGGCGCCGGCCAGCGTGTGGTGATCTGGCGTCACGCGCTGCGCAATGCGCTGATCCCCTACCTCACCGTTGGCGGCGTGGAGTTCAGCCTGCTCTTCGGCGGCGTGGTCATCGTCGAGAACATCTTCCTGCTGCCGGGCGTCGGCCAGCTCGCGCTCATCGGCATCACGCAGCGGGACTATCCCTATCTTCTCGCGAGCGTTCTCCTGATCGCCGTGGTGGTGCTCACCGCCAATCTGATCGTCGATGTCCTCGCCGCGTGGCTCGACCCGCGGGTGGTGCGGACGGCGGGCGGGAGCTGAGGCGCGACTCGTGGGCAAGCATTTTCCGTGGCGCCGTTACGGGCTCCTCATCATCGGCGCTACGCTGACGCTCGCCCTCATCCTGCTGGCGGCACTCGCACCCTGGCTCACCCCGTTCTCGCCCTACGAGATCAACATCCCCGACCGCCTGCAGGGGCCGAGCGCGGTGCACTGGCTGGGGACGGACGAGCTCGGCCGCGACACCTTTACGCGCACCGTCTACGCCGGCCGCATCTCGCTCATGGTGGGCGCCGTGGCCGTCGGCATCGGCATCTTCGGCGGGATTCTGATCGGCCTCACCTCGGCCTATTTCGGCGGGGCGTACGACATGATCTTCATGCGCAACATGGACATGCTCTACGCCTTCCCGGCGATCCTGCTGGCGATCGTGATCATGGCCGGCCTCGGCACCAGCATGATCAACGCCATGATCGCGATCGGCATCATCTTCATCCCCGGATTTGCGCGGCTGGCGCGCGCAACGACTCAGGTGGTGCTGCGCCAGCAATTCGTGGAGGCGGCGCTGACCACGGGCATGTCCACCCAGCGTCTGCTCTTCCGCGAGATCCTGCCGAACATCGCGACGCCGCTGATGGTGCAGGGTGCGATCGGCTTCGCCTATGCGGTGCTGATCGAATCGGCGCTGAGCTTCCTGGGCCTAGGCGCGCAGCCGCCCGAGCCCAGCTGGGGCGAGATGATCAACTCGGGCCGCGGCCAGATGGCGCAGGCCCCCTGGCTCGGGATCGTGCCGGGTGCCGCCATCTTCCTCAGCGTGCTGGGCTTCAACACGCTGGGCGACGGGCTGCGCGACTTCTTCGACCCCCACCTCAGGGACTAGACTGGCCGCGGGTCAATAGACGGCAGCCGGAGGGCGCTCATGGAGATCAACACATTCTCGATCGTCGGCCGCTGCGGCCGCACCGGCCAACTTGGCTGCGCGGTGGCCTCGGCGGGAACTGCCGTGGGCCCGATGTGCCTCTTCGCCCGCGCTGGCGTCGGCGCCGTCGCCTCGCAGTCCTGGTGCAATCCCTACCTTGCCCACGACGGCCTCGACCTGATGGCGCGGGGCATGGGCGCGCAGGCGGTCTGCGACAAGCTGGTGGCCGAAGATCCCGGTCGCGATATCAGGCAGGTCGCCTACGTCGATGCCGAGGGCGGCAGCGCGGCCTTCACCGGCAAGGACTGCGCGGAGTGGAACGGCGCCGTCACGGGCCAGGACTTCTCGTCGCAGGGAAACCTGCTCACGGGGCCGGAGACGGTGAGCGCCATGGCCGAGGCCTTTCAGCGGCTGGAGGCGCTCGACCTCGCCGAACGGCTGATCGCCGCTCTGGAGGCAGGGGATGCGGCCGGCGGCGATGCCCGCGGCCGGCAGGGCGCGGCAGTGCTGGTCATGCACAAGGAGCGCTATCCGTTGGTCGATCTGCGCGCGGACGAGCATCGTTACCCGATCGTCGAGCTGAGGCGAATCTACGAGGTGGCCAGGTACCAGAGCCTGCCCTTCGTGGCGCAGATGCCGACCCGCGACAACCCGCTCGGCAGCTTTGTCGAGGACATGCGCCGCAGCATGAGCGTCTCGCCCGCCTACCGGCCGGGCGGCGGCGGTGGCGAAAGCGCGTAAGGGAGGCAGCCGTGCAATTCAATACATTCTCGATCGTCGGCCGCTGCGCCCGCACCGGCCAGCTCGGCGCCGCCGTAGCGACGGCCGCACCCGCCGTCGGCGCCTATTGCCCCTTCGCGAGGGCCGGCGTCGGCGCCGTCTCGTCGCAGTCCTGGTGCAACCCCTACCTCGCCTACGACGGCCTCGACCTGATGGAACAGGGCATGAGCGCGAGCGCGGTGTGTGACAAGCTGCTGGCGGAGGATCCCGGGCGCGAGACGCGGCAGATAGGCTACGTCGATGCGCAGGGCGGGAGCGCCGCCTTCACCGGCAATGAATGCCCGCACTGGTGCGGCCACGTCACCGGACCGGACTTTTCCGCCCAAGGCAATCTGCTCATGGGGGGCGGCTGCGTGCCGGCAATGGCGGAGTCCTTCCAGCGCACCGCGACACTGGACCTCGCCGAGCGCTTGATTGCGGCGCTGGAAGCGGGCCAGTCGGCAGGCGGCGATTCCCGCGGCAAGCAGTCGGCCGCCGTTTACGTGGTGCACACCGAGGTCTATCCGCTGGTCGACCTGCGCGCGGACGAGCATCGCAATCCGATCGGCGAGCTCCGGCGGATCTATGCCGTCGCCAAGCAGGTGAGCCTGCCCTTCATGGCCCAGATGCCGACCCGCGACAATCCGCTCGGCGCCTTCGGCGACGACATGCGCTGGGGTCTGAGCGTTGCGCCAATGGACCGCCCCGGCGGCGGCGGCAGCGGAGTCGGTTGACGGCGCGGAGGAAGGGGTCCATGCAGCTCAACACCTTCACCATCGTCGGCCGTTGCGCCCGCACCGGCATGCTGGGCGTTGCGGTGTGTACCGCAGCACCCGCGGTGGGCGGCTATTGCCCCTTCGTGCGCGCCAAGGCGGGCGCGGTCGCAACCATGTCGTGGGTCAACCCCTACCTGGCCATCGACGGCCTCGCGCTGATGGCCGATGGCGTCTCGGCAAGGGATGCGCTCGACAGCTTGATCGCGGAGGACCCGGGACGCGCGGTGCGCCAGGTCGGCATGGTCGATGCACAAGGCGGCAGCGCCGCGTTCACCGGCGAGGACTGCGGCCCCTGGTGCGGCCACCGCCACGGCGCGAACTTCTCGGCCCAGGGCAACATCCTGGTGGGCGACGGCACGGTGAGCGCGATGGCCGAAACCTTTGAGAAGACCGAGCCGCTGGCGCTGCCCGAACGCCTGCTGCTCGCGCTGGAGGCGGGCCAGGCCGCAGGCGGCGACGCCCGCGGCAAGCAGTCGGCGGCGCTGCTGGTCCACTGGAAGGAGGAATACCCCTATGTCGACCTGCGCGCGGACGAGAACCGCTATCCGGTGGCGGAGCTCAGGCGCGTCTACGAGGTGGCCAAGTATCAGAGCCTGCCCTTCGTCGCGCAGATGCCGACGCGGGACAATCCGCTCGGAAGCTTCAGCGAAGAGGTCGAAGCCAGCATGAGCGTGGCGCCAGCCTATCGTCGGGGCGGCGGTGGCGGCGAGACCGCCTGATGGCGCCGTCGCGCCGGAGCCCCGCAACGGTAGGATCGGAATGAACGCCGAGCCCAACGACGACCGCGACATTCGCCCCCACGCGAGGGACGACCGGCCGGCGACGCTCAGAGTCGACGACCTGAGCATCGAGTTCTCGGGCGCGCGCGGCACGGCGCGCGTCGTCGACGGGGCGAGCCTCGAAGTCTGGCCGGGGGAGATCGTCGGCCTCATCGGCGAATCCGGCTCGGGCAAGACGATGACGGCGCTTTCCGTCCTCGGCCTCCTGCCCAAGCGCGCACGGATCGCGTCGGGCACCATCTCGCTCGCGGGCGAGACGCTGACCGGAAAGTCGGAGCGCGAGATGCGCGGCATCCGCGGCAACCGCGTCGCGCTGATCCCGCAGGATGCGCTGCGCGCGCTCAACCCGGTGCTCAGGGTGGGCCGCCAGGTCGGCGAGCCCTATGAGCTCCACCGCCGGTTAGGCCGGACGCAGTCGCACGAGCGGGCGGTCGATCTCCTCGACTCGGTGCATCTTCCTGACGCCGGGGTGCGCGCGCGCGAGTACCCGCATCAGTATTCGGGCGGCATGCAGCAGCGGGCGATGATCGCGATGGGGCTTGCGCTCGAGCCGGAGCTGCTGATCGCGGACGAGCCGACCACGGCACTAGACGTCACGGTGCAGGCCCAGGTGCTCAAGCTGCTGCGCGAGATTCGCGACACCCACGGAACGGCCATCCTCTTCATCACTCACGACCTCGGGGTCATCGTCGAGCTCTGCGACTGGGTCTACGTCATGTATGCGGGCGCCATCCTTGAGCGGGCGCCGGTCGCGCGGCTCTTCGAGCGGCCGAGCCACCCCTACACGCGGGCGCTGCTGCGGTCGACGCCGACCGTGAGGACGGTGCAGGAAGAGCTGCTCTCCATCCCGGGCCAGATCCCCTCCCCCTACGAGCTGCCGGAAGGCTGCCGCTTCGCGGACCGGTGCGAGCGCCGCTTCGAACGCTGCACGCGCGAGCCCGAAATCATGGAGGTCGAGGCCGGCCACGGTGCCCGCTGCTGGCTGTTGGACGAGGGCGGTGCCTGATCCCCTGGTTCGCTGCGAGGCTCTCTCCAAGCGCTTCGGTGCCCGCGGCCTGCTGGGCCGCCGCCACGTGGTCGATGCGGTCGCCGACGTCTCGATCGACGTGGCGCCGGGGGAGACCCTGGGCATCGTCGGCGAGTCGGGCTCGGGCAAGTCGACCCTGCTGCGCCTGATCCTGCGTCTATTGCGGCCGACGAGCGGGCAGATCTGGTTCGAGGACAGCGACATCGCCACCCTCTCGCGGGGCCCGCTGCGCGCGATGCGGCGCCGCGTCCAGTGCGTGTTCCAGGACCCGACGTCGTCGTTCAACCCGCGCCAGTCGATCGGTGCCGCGCTGCGGACGCCGCTGGAAGTACACGGCATCGGCAGCCGCCGGGATCGCGACTCCCGCGTCGACGAGGCGCTCGAACTGGTGGGCCTGGGCGCAAGTTTCGCAAGCCGCTACCCGCACCAGCTCTCCGGCGGCCAGCGCCAGCGGGCGGCGATCGCGCGTGCGATCATCCTGCGCCCCGCCCTGGTGCTGGCCGACGAGCCGACGTCTGCGCTCGACGTCTCGGTCCAGGCGCAAATCCTCAACCTGTTCAAGCAGACCAAGAGCGAGCTGGGGCTCACCTACATATTCGTCAGCCACGATCTCGGCGTGATCCGCTACATCAGCGATCGTGTGGCGGTGATGTATCTCGGGCGGATCGTCGAGGCCGGCAGCGCGGCCGAGGTCTTCGCGAACCCCCGCCACGACTACACCAAGGCGCTGCTGGCCGCCGTCCCCGGCGCGAGCCTGCAGATCCCCGAAGCCGACACGGGTTAGCGGGTTCGATATTCCCGCCTTGGCGGCGAACGTCACCAGCAGTGGTTTGCGGCCGTCGCGGCCTCGGTCGCGGTCAGGCTTCGACGGTGTGGAGCATGACCCGGAGGGCGCGGGCGAGCTCCTCCTTCTCGTCGGTGGAGAGGTCGCGGGTGATCTCGCCTTCGAGGGCGTTGAAGCGGGGGAAGATCTCGCGCACGGCGGCAAGCCCCGCCTCCGTCGCCTCGACCAGCACGCGGCGGCCGTCGGCGGCATGGGGGCGGCGGGCGGCGAAGCCCAGCCCCTCCAGGGTCTTCACCACGCCCGTCAGCGTGCTCTTGGAGATTCCCGATTCCTCGGCGAGGACGTTGGATTCCTTCGGGCCCCAGACCCACAGCACCCAAAGCACCGTGAAGCCCGAGAAGGAGAGGCGGTATTCGGCGAGCAGGTTGCGCTCCATGTAGTTGCGCACCGCATTGGCCACGCGAAAGACGTTCGAGACGGCCGCGAAGGCATCGATGTCGATGCCCAGCCCCTCGACCCGTGCGCGCGCTTCGCGCTCCTCGCGGGTGAGCGCGACCTCCCTGCTCATGCGCCGGCGCCCCCGATTTCGGGAAGGTTGCGCCGCTCCAGCGTCGTGCCGCTGCGCCAGGACATGGCGACCTCGCGCCAGTAGCCCGCGATCAGCTCGCGGGGCTCCAGCCGGGTGAGCTCCTCCACCGGAGAGTCGCCGATCCAGAGCTCGAAGCTGCCGCGGAAGCAGCGGCCGACCTCGCTCTCGAAGGCGGACATGGTCACCAGCTCGTCCAGGCTGTCGCTGCCGTCGCCTTCGATCGCGGGCATCCAGCGGTTGTGCACCATCGGCAGCGCGTTGACGAAGCCGACGTGGTCGCTCTCGGCCTCGATCTCGAAGGTCGCGTGCAGCAGGCGGCGGTCGTTGGCCGCGAGGCTCGCGCCGAAGCGCCCGCCGGGCTCAAGGCGCGGCCCGGCCCGGCCCACCGTGACCGGGCGCGTGAGATAGATCGAGCCAAGCTTCTTGGGATAGCCCTGGTGATGGCCGCGCACCATGGCGTAGTCGGTATCGACCCAGATGTAGGCGCAGCGCGAGTAGTGCCGGCCCCGGTACTTGCAGCGGATGACGACGAACATCTCCCGATACTGCGCCCGGACGGGGTCGAGCAGCTCCTCGAAGGTGTCGGAGCAGCTCTGCCACTCCGCCCAGATGAGCGCCACGGCGCCGGGGTCCTCGTCCGCCGGCGCGAGCCCGGGCGGGATCAGCTCCGCCACCGCCTCCGGATCGGTCCGGTATTCGAGCGTGAGCATCTGGCCGGAGTAGTGCCACGGCACGGGCGGCAGCACGGAAGCGCGGCCGCTGCGCGAGCGCGGGAACATGAAGCCTTTGAGGGACAAGACGAATCACTCCCGGAATCGCGACGATTCCTTGTCTTTCGCAAGCCGCGATCCTATCGTCAGGGACCGAACGATTTCAAGCCGAGGACCAGCCATGAGGGAGCACCGGCGCATCCTGCTCGACGGCTATCCCGTCGTCGTGACCAGAGAGGGCGAGCGCTTGCACGCGAAGGACGGGCGTTCGGTCGCGCTGGCGGATGCGGTCCACCTGCCGCCGACGGAGCCGCGCAAGATCATCTGCGTGCACCTCAACTACAAGAGCCGGGTGGACGAGTTCATGGTGACGCTGCCCGCGACCCCTACCTATTTCCACAAGCCTGTGAGCGCGCTCTGCGGGCACGGCGCCCAGGTGGTACGGCCCGAGCGCTGCCGGTGGCTCAACTACGAGGGCGAGATCGCCATCGTCATCGGCCGGCATTGCCGGAACATCGCCCGCGACGAGGCCGGCGACTACATCGCCGGCTACACCATCGCGAACGACTACGGCCTGCACGACTTCCGCGATACCGACGCGGGCTCCATGCTGCGGGTAAAGGGCTCGGACACGCTCTGCCCGGTGGGCCCCGCGCTGGTCAGCGGCTGGGATTTTCGAGGCAAGTCCGTCCGCACCTACGTCAACGGCGCCCTCGCCCAGGACGGCAACACGGACGAGATGGCGTGGGACATGCACTACCTCGTCGCCGACATCGCCCGCAACATCACCCTCGAGCCGGGAGACCTGCTGCTCTCCGGCACGCCCGCCAACAGCCGGCCCGTCGAGCCGGGTGACGTCGTGCGGGTGGAGGTAGAGGGGCTGGGTGCGCTGGAGAACGAAATCGTCCAGGGTCCGGCGCCAATTCGCGACGATGTCGGCGCCCAGCCCACGACTTCCGAGGAGGTGATGTCCACCGCGCTCGGCGGCGACTGGGAGTTCCGCGGCATTCGCGCGCCGCGCAAGTCGTGAGGCCAGAGTGTTTCCGTTAGACACGGAAACGCACTGGCTTCTTGTCGCTCACGGCAGTCTGCCTCTGGCCGACGCCTCCGCGAGGGCGCCGCATTAGCGGCGGGCCGCGGTTGCGGCCTGTAGCGCCTCCGTCAAAATCGGACGCGCTCTATGTTCCGCGCGCGAGCCCTTTCAGGCTCGCGCGACCCGGACCATGGTGCGGTGCCCGGTACGAGGCGCGCGCGCCATACTCGCGCCATGACGTGTGACGACGAAGGGGCGCGGGCGAAGGGAGGGGAATGTCGAGGGCGCCGTTCTGCTCCGGGGACACGCACTTTGTCTCAGGGAATCTCACTTTATCTCACGAAATCTCACTTCCCTCTCGACACCGGCTTGCGGTTCGGGCGGTAGAGCCCTCCAGGATCTGCAGGGTCTTCAGGTCGCTGTGGAAGTCGAGGGCGTAGTCGCGGAGGTTCCACGCCGGGCGTGTCGAAGCGCGGGGCTAGAGGAAGTTGAGGTAGCGCGACATTTCCCAGTCCGTCGTGCTGGCGAGGTAGTCGTCCCACTCCTTGCGCTTGATCCCGATGTGGTTCGCGACCAGCAGATCGCCGATCGCGGAGACCAGCGCTTCGTCCTGTTCGAGCGCGTCGAGCGCCGCGCCCAGGTTCTCGGGCACGGTCACGTCGGTGTCGACGCTCTCCAGCCCGTCGCCGGTCTCGGCCGGCGGGAGCGGATAGCCGCTCTCCACCCCGAGCCGCACCGCCTGCAGCATGGCCGCGGCGGCGACGTAGGGATTGGCGGCACCGTCGGCGACGCGGTGCTCGATGCGCGTCCCCGGGCCGCGCTCGCCGGGCACCCGCACCGCGACGCCGCGGTGATCGTATCCCCAGTTCGCCCAGTAACCGGCGAGGCTCGCCGGGCGGAGCCGGCGGTAGGAGTTGACGGTCGGCGCGATCAGCCCGGCCATCGAGCGGTGGTGGTGCATGAGCCCCGCGATGCACTGCCGGGCGAGTTGGGAGAGACCGTCCTCCTGCGCAGGATCGGCGAGGGCGTTGTCCCCGCCCCGGTCGGTGAAGCTGAGGTTGAGATGCACGCCGCTGCCGCCGCGGTCCGAGAGCGGCTTCGGCATGAAGGTGAGCAGATAGCCCCGCTTCGCCGCGACCTCGCGCGCCATCAGCCTGAAGAGGAAGATGTCGTCGATGGCGCCGAGGGCGTCCCGGTAGCGCAGCGTGAACTCGAACTGCGGCCAGTCGAATTCGGAGTTGATCGCTTCCAGGGGGAAGCCGCAGGCTGTCGCCTGCGACCAAATATCGTCGACCAGGCCAGCGGGGTCGACGGCAGTGCCGGTGCCGTAGACGTAGGCGCCGGGGGTGTCGTAGGGCACCCAGTCACCGGAGGAATCGCGCTCGAAGACGAAGGCCTCGAGCTCGATGCCGAGGAAAGGTGTGAGGTCGGCCTGCTGCCATGCGGCGATCGCGCGGGCGAGCGCACCCCTGGCGCAGAGCGCGAGCGGCTGCCCCCCCTTCTCCAGGTCCGCCACCACCACGCCGGTGCCGGGCTCCCAGCCGGGGCGGACCCGGTCGAGGTCGAACGCCGCCTCCATGTCCGGCAACCCCTCGGGAATCCCGGAGCCCGGGGCGGGAATCAGGGCACGCTCGTAGTCCACCGCGTAGACCCCGATGCAATGCCGGAGCGTGCCGGACTCCGCCAGGGCGCGCGGGACGTACTTGCCGCGTGCGAGGTTCAGGTGGTCGCAGAACAGGACCCGAATGCGTTCGTAGTCGCTCATGCCAAGCGCCCCATGAAGCGGCCGCGCCGGTCAGCAGGTCACCGACACCGGCAGAGACTTGATGCCGTTGATGAAGTTCGAGCGGAGCCGGAGCGCCTGGCCGGCCGGGCGGATGGTGCGCACCCGCCGCGTCAGCTCCTCGAGCACGATGCGCAGCTCGAGCCGTGCCAGCCAGAGGCCGAGGCAGAGGTGCGGCCCGCCCCGCCCGAAGGCCATTTGAGGGTTCGGATCGCGCGCGAAATCGGCGTTGTAGGGATCGTCGAAGACCCGCTCGTCAAAGTTGCCGGAGATGAACCACAGGATCACCTTGTCGCCCGCTGCGATGGTGCGCCCGTGCATCTCGCAGTCTTCCACGGCGGTCCGGCGAAAGTGCATGGTGGGCGACGAGATGCGCAGCAGCTCCTCCACCGCCGTGCCCCAGAGCGCCTCGTCGGCGCCCTGAAGCTGCTCGAAGAGGCGGGGCTCCCGCGCGAGCAGGTCGACGGCGGAGGCGACCGCGTAGCGCGTGGTGTCGTTGCCCGCCACCACCAGCAGCGTGAAGAAATTCTTGAACTCGTGGTCGGTGAGCGGCTCGCCGTCCCGATCGGGCTCGAGCAGAAGGCTGATGACGTCGCCGCTCGGCTTTCCGCGCCGGAGCGCGGCCTGGCGCTCGGCGTACTCGAAGACCTCCGCGCCCGCCGGCGAGCGGAAGGGCATGAGGCGGAAGGCGTCGGTGTCGGTCTGGTCGACCACGTGATCGGTGAAGTCCGGGTCGCTGTTCGCCATCATCTCGTCGCCCTTGTCGGCGAGCCAGGCGCCGTCCTCCTCCGACACCCCGAGCACACCCGCCAGCATCAGCATGGGCAGAGGCTTCGCGATCGCGTCGACGCAATCGAACTCGTCCTGCTTCAGGGCCTCGTCGAGCACGCGGGAGACGATGGCGCGGACCCGGTCCCGATAGGTGTCGATGAAGCGGCGCGAGAAAGTGCGGTTGACCAGGCGGCGCAAGCGGGTGTGCTCGGGCGGGTCTTGCTCCATCATGGTCAGGCGCGCGTTGCGCTCTTCTGCCGTCATCTCTTCCAGGCGAATTCCTTGCCGGGTCGTGAACTGCCGGAAGCTCTTGCTGATCTCCGTGATGTCCTCGTGGCGGGTGATGGCCCAGAACCCCGAGGCATCGCGCTCGTCGAACCACGCCACAGGATCATCGCGCCGCAGCGCCTCGAAGGTCTTGTGAGGCACGCAATTGACGAACGAGTCGTGGGAGGAGAGGTCGGCGATGCCCTCCGGCTCGGGAGAAAGAAGCGCGGACATGGCGGTCTCGTTTGGTTGCGAACCGGTTGGCGTCATGATAGTTCGGATGCGAACGACCTGTCCACCGAAGTCGTTCGCCGCGCGAAAAGGCCGGAGCCGGCCGGTCGGCTTCGGGGCGCAGGCGAGGCGATTGGGGAGGAGACGTGGGAGATATCGCAGGCGTCGGCTTCCTGTCGCATGTGCCTACGATCATGCTGCCGAAGGAGGTCCGGCTCGAGCTGAACGAGGGGCGCGAGCTGAGCCTCGTGCCCGGACTGGAGCGGCTGCGCAGCGAGGTCCTCGACGACCTCAGGCCCGACACCTTCGTGGTGTTCGACACCCACTGGTTCACCACCGTTGAGTTCATCGTGAGCGCCCATGAGCGCCGCCGGGGCCGCTACACGTCGGGCGAGCTCCCGCGCGGGATTCACGGCCTCCCCTTCGATCTTGCGGGCAGCCCGGCGCTCGCCGCGAGCATCGCGGCGGCCGTGCGTGAGCACGCAGGCATACCCTGCATCGCCAACGACGACGCGCACCTGCCGATCCACTATCCCACCGTCAACCTCGCCCACTACCTGAATCGGGGCGAGCGCTGGGTCTCCGTCAGCATCTGCCAGACCGCGCGCGACGAGGATTTTCTTGCGGTGGGGGCAGCGTTGGGGCGGGCGATCGCGGCTTCGGAGGAGCGCGTGGTGCTGCTCGCAAGCGGGGGAATGAGCCACCGCTTCTGGCCGCTCTCGGAGATCGACCGGCACGAGGCCTCGGACCCGATCCACATCCGCACGCCCGAAGCGCGCGCCGCGGACCTGGTGCGGCTGGCCTGGTGGGCAGAGGGCGACCACGCGGCGGTCATCGACTCGATGGACGCCTACCGCCCCCACAAGCCGGAAGGCCTGTTCGGGCACTACCTGATGATGGTGGCCGCACTCGGCGGACGCGACTGCACCGCAGCCGGAACGCCCTTCAGCGACTACGAGAACGCGGCCGGCACCGGACAGGTGCACGTCTGGTTCGCACGCCCAACCCAGGGCTGGAGCGGCTGAACTAACTCAGGAAGCGGTCGAGCACGTGGCCGGGGGGCGGCACGTCGCGGTAGCCGTCCTCGTCGTAGACACGGGTGCCGTTGACCCAGACCCGGTGCACCCCGCTCGCGTCACGAACCAGCCGGCTCTCGCCGCCGGGCAGATCGTCGACCCGCCTGATCGCACCCCGCCCCACCGTCGCCGGATCGAAGAGCAGCAGGTCCGCAAACATGCCGGGCGCGATCTCGCCGCGATCGGCGATACCGTAGAGCTGCGCCGGCATGCTGGTGACGCGCCGGATGCCGTCCGCCAGATCGAAGAGGCCCTTGTCGCGCACCCAGTGGCCGAGCAGGTGCAGGCCGTAGCCGGCATCGCAGAGATAGCAGAGATGGGCGCCGGCATCGGAGAGGCTGATGAGGCCCGCGTCGTGGCGCAGCAGCTCTTCCACCGCCGCCTCGTCGGCATTCAGCAGCGCGGCGTTGAAGGTGGTGCCCAGCCTCTCGTCCACGACGAGGTCGAACATGACGTCGACCGGATCGCGGCCCTCGCGCCCGGCGATGGCCTCGATGGTCTCGCCTTCCAGTGTTCGGTGCGCCGGCGTCGCCGCCATCGCCACCTCGACGCGCCGCCAGTCGCCGTAGAAGATCTTGCCCTGCTTCGGCTTCTCCAGGTCCTCCCGGAACCTGTTGCGGAAATCCTGGCTCGCGACGATCGCCAGAAAATCGTCGTCCGATGCCGTGTGCAGCGGCTCCCAGGCATCGAGGCTCTGGAGCGGGAAGGCGGTCCGCATCGAGAAGTCCATGCGGAGCGGCTGACACGAGACCTGGGCCCACACCCCGTTGCCGCGGCTCTGCGCGGCGGCCGCGTCTTCGAGCATACCGATGGCGCGCTCCGGGAAGGTCTCGTTGTGCAGGGCCGCGGTCATGAAGATGGGCCGTCCGGTCGCAGCCGCCATGCTCTCCAGCCGCTCAACCGTCATGCTTGGGCCGACGGTGAGCTGGAAGATGCCCCGGCCGAGCTCGCCGAGCACGCCCACCAGCGCGCGCAGCTCGTCGTCTTCGGCGAGCCGCGACGGCATCGGAACACCGCCGTCGCCGTTGTGGTTGATCGAGGTGGAGGTGGCGAAGCCGATGGCGCCGGCTTCCATCGCCTCCGTCACGATGCCGCGCATGGCGGCGATCTCGTCATCGGTCGCCGCGCGGTCCGAGGCTTCGGCGCCGAGCACGGTGGTGCGCACCGCCGAGTGGCCGACGAAGACGCCGGCGTTGGGGTAGCACCCCTTGCGCCGGAGCAAGTCCAGATACTCCGGGAAGCTCTCGAAGCCCCAGTCGATCCCTGCCTCCAGCGCGGCGATGGACATGCCCTCGACCTCGGCCAGGTTGCGCGCCATCTGCTCGCGCCGGTCCGGCGGGCAGGGTGCGATGCTGAAGCCGCAGTTGCCCATGACCACCGTGGTGACTCCGAGCGAGGGCGAGGGCGTCGCCTGGCTCTCCCAGGTGATCTGGGCGTCGTAATGGGTGTGCACGTCGACGATACCGGGCGCGAGCACGAGGCCGTCGGCGTCGACCGTCTCCCGCGCGCTCTCGGTCACGTCGCCCACCTCGACGATGCGCTCGCCGCTGACGGCGACATCGGCCTCGATCAGCGGGTTGCCCACGCCGTCGGCGACCATGGCGCCGCGAATCACCAGATCATGCATGGTCCAACTCAGTCCTTCTCACGGTAGGGCCGCCCGGCGCCCGAACGCGCGGCTAGGCCGGTGTCAAGGGGTCTTCGGAACCGTCACGCCGATCATGCAGTCGCGGGTGACCAGCGCGGCGAGGCGCTCCGGCTCCCAGCCCTCGGTGCCCTCGGGCCGCCGGGGCACGACAATGTAGCGCATGTCGGCTGTCGAATCGTGCACGCGCACGGTCATGTCGTCGGGCACCTCGGTGCCGAACTCGCGCAGCACGGCGCGGGGCTCGCGCACCACCCGCGAGCGGTAGGCCCTGGCCTTGTACCAGTCGGGCGGGAGGCCCAGGAGGTTGCGCGGATAGCAGGAGCAAAGGGTGCAGACGACCACATTGTGCACGCTTACCGTGTTCTCGACGGCGATCAGCCGGGTCGGCCCGAGTTCGATGCCGAGCTGGGCACACGCCTCGGTGCCGTCCGCCAGCAGCGCCTCCCTGAAGGCCGGGTCGGTCCAGGCGCGGGCCACGACTTGCGCCCCCTTCGCGGGGCTGCGGGCGTCCATCGCCTCGATCGCGGCGCGCACGTCGTCGGCGCCGAAGACCCCCTTCTCGATCAGGAGCTCGCGCACGGCGATCTCCATGGTCTCGTAGTAGCCGAGCGGGCCGTCCTCGTCGGGCGGCGGCCGGTGGTCGTGGTCGTGCTGGTGGTCGTGGCTATCGGTCGCCATCGCTCACTCCGTCGCGGGCTCGAGCCAGTGCTCGTAGAGCTCGATGTCGATGGTATCGCCGGGCGGGCCGTCGTAATCCGGCCAGAGCGCAGTCTGGTCGAAACGGACGCGATAGAGGGTCTGCTTGGGACGGTCCCTGCGCCCGAACGCAAGCTCCTCGGGATTGCCGAAATCGCCGCAGATGCGCTCCACATCACCGACAGCGCCGCGCGCATAGTGGGGCGTGCGGATATGGCCGAGCGGGAAGGCCCGGCGCACCGCCACCCGGTCGCCCACGGCGAAGCGAGCCGCCATCAGCCGGCGCCCTCGTCGCGTTTCTCCACCTCGGCCATGCGGCGGCCGAGTTCATCGGAGGTGATGACCCCCTCGGCGAGCAGGGTATTGGTGATCGAGGCCATCCAGCGCTCGTAATAGCTCATCGCCTCGTAGGCTTCGGCGCCGAGCTGCTCGATGCCGCGGCGTAGCTGGTCCACGGTGATCACGCGGCGCTCGGGGCTCCCGAGCAGCACCATCAGCGCGTCGACCCGCTTCTCCCAGAGCGCGTGCGCGTGCTCCGCCCGCTCGATCGGGCCTGCAGGCAGTCCGCCCATGTCGTGCACCCCGCGCCCCGGATCGTCGCTCACACCGGCTCCTCCCCTGCTCTCCCGCTGCGGGGCCACGATAGAATCGGGGCGGGCGAGGGACAAGACCGGCGCCGCCGGAGTGTCGGTAACACGGGATATGTCCGGTGCATGTACCAGATGATCTGTCCGGATTTAGATCGCCTCTGCGTTGTGGAGGGAGGCGATGCGTCGGACGGAGCAGGCACAGGGGCTGAGACTGATGAAGTTTGAAGAGGTTTACGGGCGCACGGTGCGCGGTGAGCTGAGCCAGGCGGAGGCGGCGGAGGTATTGGGCATGTCGGAGCGCACCTTCCGGCGCTGGCGCGATCGCTTTGAGGCAGAGGGCGCGGAGGGGCTTTACGACCGCCGCCTGGGCCGGCTCTCGGCCCGGCGCGCGCCGGTGGACGAGGTGGCGCGGGCGCTTGCGCTCTTCGACACCCGCTACTGGGACTTCACCGCCAAGCACTTCCACGAGAAGCTGGTATCCGAGCATGGCTGCAAGCGCAGCTACAACTGGGTGCGGCTGACCTTGCAGGCACGTGGGCGCATGCGCCCTGCACCCCGGCGCGGCGCACACCGGCGCAAGCGTCCGCGGCGCGCGCTTAGCGGCATGATGGTGCACCAGGACGGCTCGCGCCATGAATGGGTTCCCGGCCGCTGGTGGGACCTGATCGTCACCATGGACGACGCCACGAGCGAGATCTACTCGGCCTTCTTCGTCGCCGAAGAGGGCACGATGTCGAGCTTCCGGGCGCTCCGTGAAGTGATCGGCGAGCGCGGGCTGTTCTGCTCGCTCTATGCCGACCGCGCCAGCCACTACTGGCACACACCGGACGCAGGCGGCTCGGTGGACAAGGACAACCCGACCCAGGTGGGGCGCGCGCTGCACCGGCTCCGCATCGAGCTCATCCCGGCCTATTCGCCCGAGGCCAGAGGGCGGTCCGAGCGCATGTTCGGCACCCTGCAGAAGCGCCTGCCCCCAGGAACTCCGGCTCGCCGGCATCGGCGCGATCGAGGAGGCCAACCGCTTCCTCAAGGAGGTCTACCTGCCCCAGCACAACGCCCGCTTCCAGATGACGCCCGAGGCCGAAGGCTCGGCCTTCGTTCCCTTCGCCGGCGCGCTCGACGATATCCTCTGCATCCAGGAGGAGCGCACCGTCTCCAACGACAACACCGTGCGCTACAAGCGCCGCCTCCTGCAACTCCCCGCAGACCGCCACCGCCGCCACTACGTCAAGGCCACGGTCAGGGTGCACGAGTATCCCGACGGCACCTTGGCCGTCTTCCACGGCCCCCGATGCCTGGCCCGATACCGGGCCACGGGCGAGCCCATCGACACT
Source organism: Alphaproteobacteria bacterium (assembly GCA_965207055.1). Lineage (GTDB taxonomy): Bacteria > Pseudomonadota > Alphaproteobacteria > UBA828 > UBA828 > WTGU01. Next base: position 755,415 of record CBDBLP010000004.1, read on the forward strand.
CAAACCCGGCAGGCCGCGTGAGCCGCTTCGACGCGACCGGCCGGGGCCTGTGGACAAGTGGACAGCCGCTCCGCGCCTGACCACTTCCCCACAGGCCAACCACAACAACAGAAGCGGTCAACTCATCTGGTACATAAACCGGTCAGTTCAGAATGTTCTCGACAGACCGGCGCCGCCGGAGACCCGGATGGCAGATCTCACCCGATCCTCGCGCCCGAGGCCGGAGAGGAAACGCCGAGGTCAGGCGTTGACGTCGACCACGACGCGGCCGCGCACGCCGCATGTCTTGACAGGCGAAGCGCCGCGGATAGAGTGCCGCGACTTTCACAGGACAACCAGAGGCTCGACACCGCCGCCATGCCGACACTCTCGTTGCCGGACGGCGCGGCGCGCTCGTTCGACGCCCCCGTGACCGGCGCCGACTTTGCGGCGTCGATCGGCCCCGGACTTGCCAAGGCCGCGCTTCTGGTCGAGGTCGACGGCGAGCTGCGCGACCTCTCCCAGACCATCGAAGACGACGCGGCGGTGCGCGTGATTACCGCGCGCGATGAGGACGCGCTCGAGGTCATCCGCCACGATGCCGCGCACCTCCTGGCGGAGGCGGTCAAGGAGCTTTACCCCGACGTTCAGGTGACCATCGGCCCCGCCATCGAGGACGGCTTCTATTACGACTTCGCCCGCAACGAGCCCTTCACCCCGGCGGATCTGGAACTGATCGAGGCGCGCATGGCCGAGATCAAGAGCCGGAACGAGACGGTGGAACGCGAAGTGTGGAACCGCGACGACGCGGTCGCTTTGTTCCAGGGGATGGGCGAGCTCTACAAGGCGGAGCTGATCGCGGCGATCCCCGAGGGCGAGGCGATCACCCTCTACCGGCAGGGGGACTTCGTCGACCTCTGCCGCGGGCCGCACCTGCCCTCCACCGGCAAGGTCGGCGCCTTCAAGCTGCTCAAGGTAGCGGGCGCCTACTGGCGGGGCGATGCGCGGAACGAGATGCTCCAGCGCATCTACGGCACCGCCTGGCCCGACGGCAAGCAGCTCAAGGCCTACCTGCACCGGCTCGAGGAGGCCGAGAAGCGCGACCATCGGCGGCTGGGACGCGAGATGGGCCTCTTCCACTTCCAGGAGGAGGCACCGGGCGCGGCGTTCTGGCACCCGAATGGCTGGACGCTCTTCCGCACCCTCGTCGACTACATGCGCGCGCGCCAGGATGCCGCCGGCTATCACGAGGTCAGCACGCCCGACATGATGGACAGCGTGCTGTGGGAGGCCTCGGGCCACTGGCAGACCTTCCGCGAGCACATGTTCACCTCGCAGACCGAGGACGGCCGGCACTACGCGGTCAAGCCGATGAACTGCCCCGGTCACGTCCAGGTCTACAAGCGCGGGATCAAGAGCTACCGCGACCTGCCGCTGAGAATCTCCGAGTTCGGCAAGGTCCACCGCTACGAGCCGTCGGGCGCGCTGCACGGCCTGCTCAGGGTGCGCGCCTTCAGCCAGGACGACGCCCACATCTTCTGCACGCCGGAGCAGACCGAGGCGGAGTGCCGGGGCGTCACCGAGCTCTGCCTCGACATCTACCGGGACTTCGGCTTCGACGACGTGCAGATCAAGTTTGCCGACCGGCCGCCCAAGCGCATCGGCTCCGACGACGTGTGGGACCAGTTGGAAGCGGCGCTCAAGGGCGCGCTGGAGAGCATGGAGATCGACTACAGCCACAATCCTGGCGAAGGCGCGTTCTACGGGCCGAAGCTCGAGTTCGTGCTGCGCGACGCCATCGGGCGCGAGTGGCAGTGCGGCACGCTTCAGGTCGACCTGAACCTGCCCGAGCGCCTGGACGCCAACTACATCGGCGAGGACGGCGCACGGCACCGGCCGGTGATGCTGCACCGGGCGCTCTTCGGCTCGCTGGAGCGCTTCATCGGCATCCTGCTGGAGCATTACAGCGGCCATCTGCCGCTCTGGCTCTCGCCCACGCACGCCGTGGTGGCGAGCATCACCGATCAGCACGCCGACTACGCGAAGACCGTGGCAGCGCGCCTGCAGGGTGCCGGGCTGCGCGTCGACGCCGACCTGCGCAACGAGAAGATCGGCTACAAGGTGCGCGAGCACAGCGCGGCCAAGGTCCCGCTGATCCTCGCCGTCGGCGGGCGAGAGGCCGAACAGGGGACAGTCTCGGTGCGGCGGCTCGGTTCCAGGGATCAAGAAATTCTTGCGCTGGACGAGGCCGTCACTAAACTTTGCCAGCAAGCGGCCAGCCCGCTTAGTCGGTTGGCCGTAGGGGAGGGCACGGGTTGACGAGGCACTGGACCAAACATGACGGTGCCGCCAGCCCGATGAGCGCCATGATGAAGGGAGGCGGAGGATAGCGAGACATCCGGTCGCGGCACCACCGACGCGTGAAGGACCGCGCGTCAATGATGACATTCTGGCGGCAAATGTCCGCCTTATCGATCAAAACGGAGGACAGGTCGGCGTCGTCGCCGTCGAGCGCGCGATGGAGCTCGCGGACGAGACAGGACTCGACCTGGTCGAGGTCGCGCCGGACGCGGAACCGCCGGTGTGCAAGCTCCTCGACTTTGGCAAATACAAGTACGAGGCCCAGAAGAAGGCCAGCGAAGCCCGCAAGAAGCAAAAGACGATCGATATCAAGGAGGTCAAGTTCCGGCCCGGCATCGATGCGGCCGATTACGAGGTGAAGCTGCGCAACATCCGCCGCTTCCTCGACGAGGGCGACAAGGTCAAGGTGACCATGCGCTTCAGGGGACGCGAGATGGTGCACCAGAACATCGGCATGAACGTTCTGGCGCGCGTGCGCGACGACCTCGAGGATCTGGCGAAGGTCGAGCAGATGCCAAAGATGGAGGGCCGTCAGATGACCATGGTGATAGCCTGCAAGTAGCCACCGGGTGCCGGACTGGCGCCCGAACCCTGTAGTCGAGTGAAACGCCAGGTTCCCCCTTTCCGAAATCCTGGCGTGGCGGAGAAGAGTCGGCTTCCACCCTTGAATCCGGCCGGCACTCCGAGTACAAGGGCGCGCGCCCGGCGCGCCCTTTCCATTCGAGAAACGACGAAGATCGCGAGACGCTGATGTCCAAGCTCAAGACCAAAAGCAGCGCGAAGAAGCGATTCTCCGCCACGGGGCGTGGCAAGCTTCGCCGGCGCACCGCCTACCACCGCCACAACCTGACCAAGCGCGAGAAGAAGGTGAAGCGCAACCAGCGCGGCGCCAAGGTGCTTTCCGCGCCGGATGCGGCGATCGTGCGGCAGTTCCTGCCCTATCTCTGAGCGCGTCGGAGGAACATCCCCATGGCACGGGTAAAGCGGGGCGTGACCACCCACGCCCGGCACAAGAAGGTGCTCAAGCTGGCCCGCGGTTATCGCGGGCGCGGCCATTCGAGCTACCGGGTGGCCCTCGGGCGCGTCGAAAAGGCGCTGCAGTACGCCTATCGCGACCGGCGCACCCGCAAGCGCCGCTTCCGCGCGCTCTGGATCCAGCGGATCAACGCCGCGGCCCGCGAGCACGGGCTCACCTATTCGCAGCTCATGCACGGCCTTGCGCTCGCCAAGGTGGATATCGACCGCAAGGTTCTTGCGGACCTCGCCGTCCGTGAGCCGGCGGCGTTCGCCGCCGTCGTGGAACAGGCGCGGAGCGCGCACGGCGCGACCGGCTGATCGGCCGCCGTTCCGTCACAGGACGGCCGTCGGAGTAGGGTCCTTGGAAGACCTTCACACCCTGGAAGAGCAAATGCTGGCCGGGATCGAAGCGGCCGGCGACCTGCCCGCACTGGAGCAGGCCCGTGTCGCTGCGCTCGGCAAGAAATCGCCTCTCAGCCAGGCGATGAAGGGCCTGGGTGGGCTCGATATCGAGGCCCGCAAGGAAGCCGGAGTCCGGCTCAACCAGATCAAGCGCAAGCTCGCCGACGCGGTCGACGTGCGCCGCGCGGCGCTGGAACGCGCCGCCCTGGACCAGCGCCTCGCGACGGAGCGCGTGGATGTCACCCTGCCGACCCGCCCCGAGGCGGAGGGCACCGTTCACCCCATCAGCCAGGTGCTGGACGAGCTGATCGCGATCCTCGCCGACATGGGCTTCCGGGTCGTCGAAGGACCCGACATCGAGGACGACTTCCACAACTTCACGGCGCTCAACATCCCGCCGGAGCACCCGGCGCGGCAGATGCACGACACCTTCTACTTCGGCGCCGACGAGGCGGGCGAGCGCATGCTGCTCCGGACCCACACTTCGCCGGTGCAGATCCGCACCATGCAGGCGGAGCCGCCGCCTCATCGAATCATCGCGCCGGGCCGCACCTACCGCTGCGACTACGACATGACCCACACGCCCATGTTTCATCAGATCGAGGGGCTGGTGATCGACGAGAGCACCCACATGGGCCATCTCAAGGGTTGCCTGATCGATCTGGCGCGGGCGTTCTTCGAGGTGGAAGACCTGCCGGTGCGCTTCCGCCCGAGCTACTTCCCCTTCACCGAGCCTTCCGCCGAGATGGACATCGGTTGCTCGCGGGAAGGCGGAGGACTGCGCATCGGTTATGGCGCCGACTGGATGGAGATCCTGGGCTGCGGCATGGTGCATCCGCGCGTACTGGAGATCGTGGGCCTCGATCCCAGCCGCTACCAGGGTTTCGCCTTCGGTCTCGGGGTCGAGCGCCCGGCCATGCTGAAGTACGGCATCCCCGACCTGCGCAGCTTCTTCGACGCCGACCTGCGCTGGCTGCGCCACTACGGCTTTGCGCCCTTCGACGTGCCGAGCCTGGCAGCGGGGCTCAGCGCGTGAAGTTCACACTCTCATGGCTGAAGACGCACCTGGAAACCGATGCGTCGCTCGACGATATCGCGGCCAAGCTCACCGCCATCGGGCTCGAGGTGGAGGGGGTCCGCCGGCCGGGGGACGATCTCGCGCCTTTCACCGTCGCCTACGTGGTCGAGGCTCGGCAACATCCGAACGCCGACAAGCTCAGGCTCTGCACGGTCGATACGGGTACATCGCAGGTCGAGGTGGTCTGCGGCGCGCCCAATGCGCGGACGGGCATGAAGGGCATCTTCGCCCCGCCCGGCACCACCATCCCCGGCACCGGCGTCGTGCTCAAGAAGGCGAAGATTCGGGGCGTCGAGAGCTGCGGCATGCTTTGCTCCGAGCGCGAGATGGGCCTGAGCGACGAGCACGAGGGGATCATCGAGCTCGACCCGGACGCCCCGGTGGGTGCGCCCTTCGCTGAAGTGATGGGCCTGGACGATCCGCTCTTCGACATCGCGATCACACCCAATCGCGCCGATTGCCTCGGCGTCTACGGCATCGCCCGCGACCTGGCGGCCGCCGGCCTCGGCCGCGTCAAGAGCGCCGACATCGAGCCCGTCGCCGGCACGTTCACGAGTCCCATCGACGTGATCCTCGACTTCCCCGGCGACGGGCCGAGCCCCTGCCCGCTCTTCCTCGGCCGCTACATCCGGGGCGTGCGCAACTGCGAGAGCCCGCGCTGGCTCAAGGACAGGCTCTCCTCGGTCGGCCTGCGCCCGATTTCCGCGCTGGTCGATCTCACCAACTTTCTCACCATCGACCGCAACCGCCCGGTGCACGTCTTCGATGCCGGCAAGGTGAAGGGCGACATCTGGCTTCGCCTCGGCCAGGGCGGCGCGACCTTCGACGCGCTCAACGGCAAGGAGTACGTGCTCGACGACGCCATGACCGGGATCGGCGACGAGAGCGGCGTGATCAGCCTCGCCGGCGTGATGGGCGGCGAGCCCACGGGATGCACGATGGAGACGACGGACGTCTTCATCGAGATCGCGCTGTTCGATCCCGTCCGCACCGCCGCGACCGGGCGCACCTTCAACCTCGAGAGCGACGCCCGCTACCGCTTCGAGCGCGGGGTCGACCCGGCCTTCGCAGGCCCCGGCATGGAGCTGATGACGCGGCTCGTGATGGAGCTCTGCGGCGGCGAGGCGAGCGAAGTCGTGGTCGCGGGCGCAGAGCCCGCGTGGCGGCGCGAGATCGCCTTTCGCCCCTCCAGGGTCAAGGCGCTCGGCGGCGTCGACTGCGAGCGGTCGGAGTCTCTCAGCATACTCGCGGCTCTGGGTTTCGCCTGCGAGGAGCAAGACAACGGCGCGGTCTCCGTCGCGCCGCCGTCATGGCGCGGCGACATCCTTGGCGAGGCTGATCTGGTTGAGGAAGTGCTGCGGATCGCGGGCTTCGACCAGATCCCCGCGGTCTCCCTCAGCCCGACGGCGAGTGAGAGGGCGCGGCCGGCGCTCTCGTCCACGCGCCGCCGGCTGAGTGCCGTGCGCCGTTCGCTCACGGCGCGCGGCATGTTCGAGGCAGTGACATGGTCGTTCATGCCGCGGCAGCATGCGGCACTCTTCGGCGATGCGCCCGACGCGCTGGTGCTGGCAAACCCGATCAACGCCGAGCTCGATGCCATGCGCCCCTCGATCCTGCCCAATCTGATCGAGGCCTGCCGACGCAACGCGGACCGCGGTTTCGCGGGCGCAGCACTCTTCGAGACGGGGCCGGTCTATACCGGCACGGCGCCGGAGGAGCAACGGACGGTCGTCACAGGCGTGCGGGCCGCCGCGGCGGTGCCGCGCAACTGGCACGGGCCGGAGCGGCAGGTGGACCCCTTCGATGCCAAGGCCGACGCGCTCGCCGCGCTCAGCGCCGCCGGCGTTTCACTCGGCAGCCTCCAGACCAGGGCGGAGGGTCCGGCGTGGTACCACCCCGGCCGGGTCGGCACGCTGGGGCTCGGCCCCAATGTGCTCGCCACCTTCGGCGAGCTGCATCCCGGCGTCGTCTCCGAGCTTGGAGCCGAGGGGCCGATGGTGGGCTTCGAGGTGATGATGGACGCCCTGCCCCGGCCCAAGGCCAAGGCGACGCGCGCCAAGCCGCCCCTCGCCGCCTCCGACTATCCCGCGGCCGAGCGCGATTTCGCCTTCATCCTCGACGGCGGCGTGCCCGCGTCGGACGTCGAGCGCGCGGCGCGCAACGCCGAGAAAACGCTGATCAAGGCGGTCACGGTGTTCGACGTCTATGCCGGCGCCGGCATCGAGGCGGACAAGAAATCCCTCGCGATCACGGTTCGCCTGGAGGCACGGGACCGCACGTTGACCGATCCGGAAATCGACGCGGCGGCGGCGAAGATTGTCGCCAACGTGGCGAAGATGACCGGCGGCGTGCTGCGCGGCTGACCGCGCCTGCGCTCGGGCAAAGGGTTCGGGCCGTTGCCATGACTGATCTCGCGCGCATCCGCAACGTCGCGATCGTGGCCCACATCGACCACGGCAAGTCCACGCTTGCGGACCGGCTGATCGAGCGCTGCGGCGGCCTGCAGAAGCGCGAGATGACCAGCCAGGTGCTCGACTCGATGGAGCTCGAACGCGAGCGCGGCATCACGATCAAGGCGCAGACCGTGCGCCTCGCCCATCGCGGCGCCGATGGGTCCGAGCATTTGATCAATCTGGTGGACACTCCCGGCCACGTGGATTTTTCCTACGAGGTGAGCCGGTCTCTGGCAGCGTGCGAGGGCTCGCTCCTGGTGGTCGACGCGACCCAGGGGGTCGAGGCGCAGACCCTCGCCAACGCCTATCAGGCGGTGGATCACGACCACGAGATCGTTCCCGTGCTCAACAAGATGGACCTCGCCTCGGCCGAGCCGGACCGGGTGAAGCAGCAGATCGAGGACGTCATCGGCATCGACTCGGAGGGCGCCATAGAGGTTTCCGCCAAGACCGGCAAGGGAATCGAGACCGTGCTGGACGCGTTGATCGCCCGCCTGCCACCGCCCGCAGGCGATGCCGACGCGCCGCTCACGGCGCTGCTGGTCGACAGCTGGTACGACCCCTACCTCGGCGTGGTGATCCTGGTGCGCGTCGTGCACGGCCGGCTCACGCCGCGCACGAAGATCCGGATGATGGCCTCGGGCGCAGAGTACGAGGTCGAGCGGGTCGGTGTGTTCACGCCGAAGAAGACACTGGTCGAGAGCTTGGGGCCTGGCGAGATCGGCTTCATCACCGCCGCCATCAAGGACGTGGGCGACTGCGACGTGGGCGATACGATCACGGCAGTGAGACGGCCCGCGGCGGAAGCGCTGCCGGGCTTTCGCCCCAGCGTGCCGGTGGTCTTCTGCGGACTCTTCCCGGTCGATTCGAACGACTATGAGCGGCTGCGCGAGAGCCTCGCCAAGCTCCGCCTCAACGATTCGAGCTTCCACTACGACGCCGAGAGCTCGCCGGCTCTGGGCTTCGGCTTCCGCTGCGGCTTTCTCGGCCTGCTCCATCTGGAGATCGTGCAGGAGCGGCTGGAGCGCGAATTCGGCCTCGACCTCGTGGCGACGGCGCCGAGCGTCGTTTATCGCGTGACGCTCACCGACGGGCAGGAACTCTCCCTCCACAACCCGGCGGACATGCCGGATCCCACGCGGATCAAGCGCATCGACGAGCCCTGGATTCACGCCACGATCCTGGTTCCCGACGAGCACCTCGGCGGCGTGCTCGCGCTCTGCGAGGAGAAGCGCGGCGTGCAGCACGACCTCACCTACGCGGGCAACCGGGCGATGGTGATCTACCGGCTGCCGCTGAACGAGGTCGTCTTCGACTTCTACGACCGCCTGAAGTCGGTCTCGCGCGGCTATGCGAGCTTCGACTACCGGCTCGAGGACTACCTGGAGAGCGACCTGGTCAAGCTTGCCATCATGATCAATGGTGAGCCCGTGGACGCGCTGGCGCTCATCGCCCACCGCAGCCAGGCCGAGCGGCGCGGCCGCGCGCTCTGCGTCCGCCTCAAGGAGCTGATTCCGCGCCAGCTCTTCAAGATCGCGATCCAGGCCGCCATCGGCGGCAAGGTCATCGCGCGCGAGACCGTGAGCCCCTTGCGCAAGGACGTGCTCGCCAAGTGCTACGGCGGAGACGTGACGCGCAAGCGCAAGCTGCTGGAGAAGCAGAAGAAGGGCAAGAAGCGCATGCGCCAGATCGGCAACGTCGAGATTCCGCAGGAGGCCTTTCTCGCCGCACTCAAGATGGGCGAGTCGTAGACGGCCGCTGGACTACACGTGTTGACGACGCCGGCGCCCTGCGAGCACGAGCAGCAGCGCCGCCGGCACCAGTGGAATCGCCCAGGCGGGGCCGAGGAGCACCGGCAGCACGATGTCCGACCAGAGCCAGGGGGCTGCGCCCTTCTCGATCAGCGCCTGAAAGCCCACGAGGCTGTTGGCGTCGGACCGGGCCCAGAGCTCGCCCGCGCTGATCAGGCGGTAGCCGCCGGCGCTCGCGAACTTGAAGATCTCGTGGCCGAGGGCGGCGAAGAACACCAGACCGAGCACGACCCCGACGAGGCGAACAATCATCATTTGACGTCTCCTTTCGGCCAATATGGTGTCTCGGATATTGCAGCGCCAGATGTTGTTGCTATTGTTTCGCCCCCCGGGGAGGGATGGCCGAGTGGTTTAAGGCGCACGCCTGGAAAGCGTGTTCACCGAGAGGTGTCCGGGGTTCGAATCCCCGTCCCTCCGCCAACTATTTTCAATAACCTATTGATATGACGTGCGTAAATCCACATCCAGTCGCGTCATACCCTCATAGGTTCCCACATTTGGATTGAGAACGGGCGGGATGTTGCAGGCAACTCAGGTGTGATCCGAGTGCATGCTCACCCACCGGTAACGACATTTTGTGAACTGTCCACGCTCTCCCCAGGACGAATTCCGCGCCCGCCCGTTTTGCCGGGTCGCCTGCTGAATAAGAGAGCCCTCGAGTCGCCACGGGGTAATCTCCCATGCTTGGAGAACCAGGGAAATCGTCTCTTGCACGCGCGGAGTGTCCGCAACGGCCCGGCAGCAGCCGGAGCCGACTCACATACGGGAGAGCGGCATGAAAGCAGCCCTCAGGGTAAGAGTGGTCCTGCTGACGACGGGACCAACCGGACCGGTGTCTCTGTCGGTGTGCATCTGGGAGGGCAACGTGAGAGAGGCATTCACCCGTACCATCGGCGCTGCCATCCTTGCGGTGGCGGCAATGCTCGTTTGCATCCCCCGCGTCGTCGCAGGACGCCTGCGACCAACCGGCGTAGCTCAAGGAGGAAGGCGCGAAGGGGTCGCCTAGCGCACAGGCCATGGTCGCAATCATCTATGGTTTCGACATTACCACGTGCCACACGGTTGTGAGGGGCGCCCCGCGAAACGACGTGCGCGCCTATGCGTGGCTGACGCCTGGTGCTGAGGCTGCCATCGCCAACACGGACGCCGCAGCCAAAGCGGAGATGTTGACCGGACTGGTGACAGTGCCGACCTCGCCGGATCCAGGCATCCAGGCGCCTCTTAACGATCTGTATGTTGACCGCAGCGGAATAGACAGCCTGGATGACCTGTGCCCATGGCTGCGTTCCTGCATGACGGCGTCGCAGGTCGAGGACGCTCTTGAACTCAGGGCGGCATTGACGCACTGAGCCCAGCCGGACAGATCGTCGGCTAGGGCGTCGTCGCGACGCTCCGCTACAGCGCATGAGCGCCTCTACCATCGCCAACGATGTTGATCGGCGTGCAAACTTGACCCCACATTATCAAGCCATTTCGACAACATATCGAGCCGATCGGTGCGAAACCCACGCGCGAACAACAGAACGGCGCACGGACATAAAGTGCCGGGATATTTGCCCCGAAATCGGGACACAATTGGGCTTGAAATCGCGGCCGCAGGGGCAGTGCGGCGGAAGCGCACGGGGCCTGCGCCGGTGCCACCACGCAGCGCGGTTGCCAGGCGAGGAATTCCGGCACCGTCTTCAGTCTGAATTGGGGCTGCCCCGGTAGCGACAGCCACGGGTTCGGTGCCGCATCGCTCTCGCGTGGGATGCCTTCCGGAGGCGATGTCTATACCCAAGAAGAATACATCAGCGCCCTTAAAAGTATATCTACCTAGATATATCATTCATGTCATAAGAGACGCCGCGCCCGGTACGGCAGGGGAGCGCGGCCGGCCACGACATGGATTTGACAGGCTAGTCCCAAAACGAAGACCGCAGGCAATGCGAGCAGTATCTTGTTGAGCACACAATTTGGACACCGGCCGGCGCGGCAACGTGTTGATTCTCTTGGATATCGAGGGGTCACACGACGATACCGTACAACAATCTTGGAAACACCGGCGTGAGCGGCCATCGTGTCCATTCTCCACCGAGTGGCGCCGTCCCATGCTTTGATTGGCAGCGCGGCGTCGGCGGACGGTCGAGGCCCGGCGGCGCGTCGCCGGCTCGCCTGTCATCGTCTGGCCGGGTCCGGGCGATGCTCGGCGCGGTCTTGCGTCAGGGTCTTCGACGGGAAGCAAGGGGCCCGGGACCCGGGCGCCCGCGCGGCCGGTCGTCCGCCACGAGCGGCCTCGCCGCATTGCTGCTCGCCTTCGCCGCGCTGGTCGGCACCGCGAACCCCGTGCAGGCGCAGACGGAACTCTGGTCGGCCACCCTGAACATTGCTGAACCAGACGCGGAGACCGGCCCTGAGGGCTACTGCTCGGTGGCATATCACCGTGCTTTTGCGGGCGACACCTATTGCCCCTTTGGCAGCCTCACCGGTACGGATGGCGCGAGTTTCGAGTTCGACGGGACGACCTATACCGTCGAGCGTCTGCGATACGATGCAGGCAGCCGGGACGACAACTCTGTTCGATTCACCATCTCCCCCGGCTCTCTATTCCACCTCCACTCTCGGACGCAGAATTGGCGGCTGCAGATCGGAAGCAACGTTTTCAGCCTTTCCGACGCTCATAGAGGTACGCAAGTAGGAGCCGGTATCACCACGGTCCGGCATTGGTGGGAGGTTGCGGACGACGATAGCGGGCGACCCTGGCCGGAGCCGGGTACCGGTTCGACGGTCGCCGTGAAGCTGGTCGATCTTTCCGCCGACGCCACCCTGAGCGCGCTGACGCTGAAGGATGCCTCTGACGGTTCCGCCGTCGCCTTCACGCCATCCTTCACGTCGGACACGGAGGAGTACACGGCTACGGTGGCGCACGGCGTGGACTACGTGGAGGTGGCGGCGACGACGTCCCACGACCAGGCGACGGTGGAGTATCTCGGCGCCAGCGGCAATGCCTACTACGATCGGATTGGCCGCACGGACGCGCTCGATTCCCGTCTCTTGATCGGCTCGAACACCTACCGGGTGAGGGTAACTGCCGCGGACAACGTGACCACGAAGACCTACACCCTGGTCGTGACCCGGCGGGACCGGCTCAAGGGCTGGTTCTCCGGCTTGCCGGACTCGCACGACGGGAGCACGCCCTTCACGGTGAACCTCGGGTTCCCCGAGGCCATCGACTCGCCGCTCGCCAACGTTTCGGCGGCGGTCGTGGTCGACAACGGGACGATGAGCGAATTTTCCGCGCGCGACGGGAGCGCGCGCGTGTACCAGATGACTGTCACGCCTTCCTCGGCGGAGGCGCTTCGCATCCGCGTGCGGGCAGCCCGGGACTGCAGCGAGAGCCACTCGATTTGCAGCACGAGCGGCAAGCAATTCTCCCGCGAGATGGGCCGCTGGGTGAGCACCGCTGACGATGCGCGGCTGCGGGCGCTCTGGCTCACCTACCCGGCCGGCGGCTACCTGCGCGGATCGCCGGCATTCTCCCCCGACACCGGCGCCTACGAGGCGCAGGCGCCCGAGCCCACCGAGCGGCTGGTGCTGGTGGCGGCGCCCTACACGCCCGGCGCGACGGTGACCTTTGGCGGCAGCACGGTCGAGAGCACCGCGGACCGCTATGACGGCGGCGCAACGGCGACGTTCCGCGTCGCCGACGGCACCGCCCGGGTGAGGGCGACGGTAACCGCGCCCGACGGCGTGACCACCCGGACCTACACCTACACCGTCGAGCGCAACCGGGTGAATCCCGTCGACAGCGTCATCAGGAACCTCACGGTGACGCCGGTTTCCGGGACGCTGACCTCATTCAGCAAACCCTGGCCCCAAGCCCGCACCTACTTCGCGGAGGTGTCCGGGGAAACCACGCATGTCACGGTGAGCGCGGCAGCGGTCGACCCCAATGCCGAATTGACGTTGCATCGCAACTCACCCGGGCTGCCCGAGTTTTCCGCCACCGATCGGCTGAATGTGCGCAACGGAACGGTCACCGTCGTGGTCAAGCTGAACAGATTCACACATCAGCGCATCTACTGGCTCATCATCAGCCGGGATTGGCGCGGGTTGTCGATGGCGACCGCGGCCGAGCCGCTGACAGCCTCGTTTGCGGACCCGCCGCCGTCGTCGCACGACGGGTCGACTTCGTTCCCATTCCGGGTTTCGTTCAGCGAGGAGGTGACGATTGGCGCAGATGACATGCGCGACCACGCGCTGCTGCTGAGCGGCGGGACGGTGACGGGGGCCGCGAAGGTGGACGGGCGCAGTGACCTGTGGGAGCTGACCGTCGCGCCATCGGGCAACGGGGCGGTGACGATCCTGGTGCCGGTCAACCGGGCGTGCTCGGAGACCGGTGCGCTGTGCACGAACGACGGACGGATGCTCTCGACGGCGCCGGGCGCGTTCGTGCCGGGTCCACCGCAGGGGCAGCGGGCGCCGTCGACACCGCTCACGGCCACGTTCGAGTCGGTGCCGGCGGAGCATGACGGGTCGAGCAAGTTCCAACTCCGGCTCCTGTTCAGCGAGGCGCTGCCGCCCGGGGGCTCGGGGAGAAGGATCGCGAGGGCGCTCTCGGCGACGGGAGGGAAGGTGCGCCAGGTACGCCGCGTGGACGGGCGTCGCGACCTGTGGCGGGTGGTGGTCAAGCCTTTGGGCAACGATGCGGTGATGGTGAGCCTACCGGCGACGACCGGTGACTGCAGCGGTACGGACGCGCTCTGCACGCCGGACGGCCGGAAGCTCTCGGGCGCGCTCCCGGTAAACATTCCGGGTCCGTCGGCGCTGTCGGTGACGGACGCGGAGGTTGACGAGGGGGCGGACGGGACGGATGCGACGCTCGAGTTCGTGGTAACCCTGAGCCGGGAGGCTTCGGGCACGGTCACGGTGGACTACGCGACCTCGGACGGCACGGCGGCGGCGCCCGGGGACTACACCGAGACGAGTGGGACGCTCACCTTCGAGGCGGGTGAGTCGGAGAAGACGGTATCGGTGCCGGTGCATGCCGACGCGGAGGACGAGGGCAGCGAGACGCTGAAGCTGAAGCTCTCAGATCCCGACGGCGCCTATCTCAAGCGCGCGGAGGCGACGGGCACGATCACGAACACCGGTCCCATTCCGAAGGCTTGGCTCGCGCGCTTCGGGCGCACCGTGGCCGACCAGGTGCTCGACCTGGTGGACGCGCGTCTGGGCGCGGCGCGCACGCCCGGGCTCGCGGCGACGGTGGCCGGGCAGGCGCTCTCCCTCGACCCCGCGCCGGAGGACACGGAGGCGCTGGGGGCGCGCGACGGGGATGGCCGCAGGGCTGCGCTCACCGCGTGGCTGCGTGGCGAGGACGGGGAGGTGGACCCGGCGGCGCTCTCGGGGGCGCGGACGGTGTCGGCACGCGATCTGTTCACGGGAACCTCGTTTGCTCTGACCGGAGGCACGCCGGGCGAGGGGACGGTGTCGGCCTGGGGCCGGGGCGTGATCTCGACCTTCGACGGGCGCGAGGGCGAGCTCAGCCTCGACGGTGAGGTCGGGAACCTGATGCTGGGCGCAGACTTCACGCACGGCCGCGCTACGGCGGGGCTGATGCTCTCGCACGCGCAAGGCCGCGGCGGCTACCGGGGCGAGAGCGAGGGCAGCATCGAGGCGAGCCTGACCGGTCTTTACCCCTACGGGCGCTACGTTCTGAGCGAGCGGCTCTCGGTCTGGGGGGTTGCGGGCTACGGCGAGGGCACGCTGAGGGTGGAGCCCGAGGGTCAGACGACGCTCGAGACGGACATGGACCTCGCGATGGCCTCGGTGGGGGTTCGCGGGGTGTTGCTGGAGGCGCCGGCCGAGGGCGGCGTGGAGTTGGCGGTCACGTCCGACGCGATGGCGGTGCGAACGACGTCGGAGGCGGTAAGCACGGACACGGGCAACCTTGCGGCGGCGGAAGCCGACGTGACGCGTCTGCGCCTCGGGCTCGAGGGCTCGCGGGCGTTTCTCTTCGCGAGCGGAGCGAGCCTCGTGCCGAGCGTCGAGCTCGGGGTGCGCCATGACGGGGGCGACGCGGAGACCGGGTTCGGGGCGGACATCGGGGCGGGTCTTTCGTGGATCGACCCGGCGCGGAGGTTGAGCGCGGACATGCGCGCGCGGGGTCTGCTCGCCCACGAGGACGGGAGCTTCAGCGAGCGGGGGGTTGCGGGCTCGCTCGCCTGGGACCCGGCGCCTGGCTCGGCGCGTGGACCGTCGCTGTCGGTCAGCCAGACGGTGGGGGCGCAGGCCTCGGGCGGGGTGGAGGCGCTGCTTGAGCCGCAGACGGCGCAGGCGCTGGAGGCAGCGAACGACAATGACGGGGACGAACTGGAGCGACGGACCCTGGAGGCGAAGTTCGGCTACGGGTTTGCGCTCTTTGACGATCGCTGGACGGGGACGCCGGAGATCGGGCTCGGGACGACCGATACGGGCCGCGAGGTGGTGCTCGGATGGCGGCTTGCCGAGGAGACCCGGACCGGTCTCGCGTTCGGCCTGGATATCGAGGGCGCGCGCCGGGAGAGCGCCAGGGGTGCGGCCGGGCACCGGCTCGGCCTCGGCTTTGGCTGGCGGCTGGAGGGCGCGGGCGCCGGCAACTTCGAGATCAGGCTCGAGGGCTCGCGGCTCGAGGCCGCCAACGACGACGCAGAGCACCGCGTCGAGCTCACGCTCACCGCGCGCTGGTAGGCCGGTTGGCCACGAGTGCCGGGCGGGCCCAGAGATAGTCCTCCTCCTTGGTGAGCATGTGCCGGCAGAGCACGGCCAGCTCGCGCGCGACCGCCACAGCGGCGACCTGGTGGCCGCGGCGGGCGCGGATGCGGACGAAGAAGGCGTGCAGCGGCCCCGGGGCCTTTGCCGCCGCCCACGCGGCCTCCACCAGCATCGCCCGGGCGTGGCTGCGGCCGATCTTGCTGATCCGCCCATGGTGAGCGGCGCCGAGCCCCGACTGGCGCACACGCGGGTTGAGGCCGAAGTAACTCACCAGCTTCTGCGGGCTCGGGAAGCGGGCGATATCGCCGATCGCCGCCATCAGTCCCACCGCGACCGTGAGATTGACGCCGGTGATCGTCATCAGCCGTCTGATCGCCGTATCGTCCAGCACACTTTCCGCAATCTCGCGGTCGAGGAGGTCGAGGTCCTCGCCAAGGCGGTCAAGCTCGCGGATGTGCCGCTCGATCGCGGCGCGCCCGTCGTCGGGCAAGGGCTGGCGCGACAACCACGCCCTGCCGGGCCGGTCGAACAGGTCCGCGTGCGGGCACTTCGGGATCAGGTGCGCATGCAGGATCGAATGCACCTCGTTCTTGAGCCGCGTCCTGTGTCGCACCACCTGGTAGCGTCGCGCCACCAGCCGGTGCGGCCGCTCGGTGGCGGCATCCGGCGTCCAGATTTCGGGCAGATACCCCGCTGCGTACAAGCTTGCCAGTGTCCCCGCATCGACCTTGTCGGTCTTCACATGGGCATGCGCGATCGCCTTCACCTGCAACGGATTGGCGATCGCCACCCGCTTCACGAAGGGCGACAGCACACGCGAGACCGCCATGCAGTTCCCCGTCGCTGTTGTTCGGCGCGGGTCTTTGACGCCGATCGGCTCTGTAACCTATTGAGAAAGCTATGTTCCAGGGGGTCAAATTTCGACGCTTAGCAACAGCCCCAGACATCCCGGAATCCTGCCGGCAGAGAGGTCTGACTTCCCGAAGTACCGGCTCCCTGGCGGTGCCGACTCTTTGACTACCCGCACCTGCAGGCGACCATGGCCAAGTTCGTTTGCCCCAAACGAGGTTTGTTCCGAATCGGGAATCGGCGGCGCAGCGAGAAAACCAGTGCGGCGCGCGCGTCAACGTCGCCACGGAATGCCCGAGCGTATCCAGCGCCGGCAGCGCTGGAAATGGAGTAAGGGGGGTAAACTGCTTCCGCTGAGGCATTTGCCGCGTAATCACCCCCCCCCCGCAAATGCGCACCGAATCGCTGCTTAGCCCCCCGCCCCCCCGCAAGGTCACCGAATCGCACGCGCATTGTCGCGCGGCCGGGTCAAGCTTCGGCCCTCAAGTACTCAAAAGCGCCCGAATGCGGCTGTTCTCGTGACGCATACGCGCGCGAACGAAGAAATTTGTGGCGGAAAACAAGGCTCACGGAGAGTGCATGGGCTGAAGAATTACGCCAATTCAATCTCTTAGAGTCCATGCTGCGCCGGAATTCGGGTGCCCGATACCCCTGCACGTACCCCGCATAAGTAAAGCGGTTACAGGCCTCTCGCAGCAGCGTGAGAGCAGCGACTTAGAATAAGTCTAAGATGTGTTGAAGCCGATCACGTTCCGCGTTAAGAGTGCTCATGTCCATCCCCACCCACAAGCGCTGCATCCCTGTGACGCTCGACCGTGCCGTGGTGTCGCGGCTCGATAAGATCGCGAAGGGATGCCGCCTTCATCGCTCAAGTGTGCTGTCCGGGTTGATCGCGGAGGGCTTGGAGTCCTTGGAGGCCCGTTACAAGCGCGCGCCGGATGATCTGCGATTGGAGCTCGGGGCAGCCGTCCACGCGCTCCGACGCGAGATTGCGCGGCAGCGGATGTGGGAGCTGATTCAAGAGACGCGGTGTTACACCGCAGAGGCTCGCGAGCGTTCCGTCGTGGAGGCACGCCGGCAGGCAGAACGCGAGGTCGGCTTGCCGGCTGGCACGTTGGGTCGCCGGAGACGGCAAGTTCGCTTCCGTCGAGACACGGGAGTTCAGGATGACCGCCAAGCGTCCGTCGAGTGCCCGCAGCCCCCTGCGGTGACAGGCGGCGCTACCGACGGTCAGCATCCCGCGGGTACTGAGGGCCGGGGCAGCTGCGTCGAAAGCGGCGACAACGACAAGTGTGCACTGCAGCCGGCCGACCCGCCTCCCGTGCGTGTCGGGCGATGCGCGGCCGAGGGGGGCGATCCGCAACGGGAGGTGGAGCCGGCGAAGTCAAAGGTCAAGGCGGCGCGAAAGAGGCCACCCAGGAAAAGACGGAGGGGGCCGCGCCGGACGGCACTGCCGCGCGCGCGTCGCGCGTACGAGCTTCGCATGGTGGAAGGCACAGGTTGGGACGAGATCGCGCACGAGGTCGGCTACTCGCCCGAGAACCGGGGCCAATCGGCGAAGGAAATGGCGAAGCGGTACGCGCTGCGGCACGGATATCATTGGCCCCTGCGCTAGAGCTTCTTGGAGTGGTCCCTGGAATTGGACAGGCGGTTGGAATTGATTTGACCGTTGGCGACCCCCCTACGAATCGAGACCGTAGGCGCCGACGTCGGAGTCGTACTTGCGCGGATCGATCTTCTCGGCGTTGCCGAGCGCGGCCGCGGCCGCGCGGGCTTCGTCGCGGCCCATCGCGCCGAGTGCGTAACGCGCGGCGGCCTCGATGCTCTGGACGGTCCTCTCGACGTGCGCATCGTCGTGCCGGGGATCGGTCGGGACCATCACCGTGCGGGAGAGGATCTCCAGAGAGCGCGGGAGCATGTCCTTGGTGACCCTTCGGCGACATGCCTCGTTCGCCGGCATGGCATAGGGGTTCATGGCCGGATGGCCCGCGCCTTCGCCCATCAGCACCTGGTCCCACTCGGTGTAGGTATGCCTTCCGGTCTTGCCGGCGATCACGGCGGGCATGATCTCGACGAACCTCTCCGCGGCGTCGGCCGTGGGCATGGTGTACATCACGTGCGTCCCGCATTCGTGGTCGGGACTGTTCATCGGGGTGGCCCTCAGGCCGAGGTTGTCGAGATGGCGGGTGGCCTGGAGGATCCCTTTCTTCTCGGCGCGCATCGCGGTCATCATCGCCGGCAGCCGGCCGAGCTGGACATTGAGGACAGCGCCCAGAAGCTCGGAGGCGCGCCCGCCGTTGGAGGCGAAGGGCACGAAATCCCCCGTCCGGCCGGTCCAGTAGTAGTGGCAGGGATCGATGGCGCAGGCGACGCGCTTGTCGATCTCGGCGTCGCCGGTCACGACGCCGCCGCCTTCGCCGCTGCTGATGTTCTTGTAGTAGTTGAAACTGTAGGCGCCGGCGTGACCGATGGTGCCCAGCATCCGGCCTTCGTAACCGCCGCCGATGCCCTGGCAGGTGTCTTCCAGCACCAGCAGGCCGTGCTTTGCGGCGACCGCCATGATGGCGTCCATGTTGCATGCCGCACCCCAGATGTGCACCGGGATGACCGCCCTGGTCCGCTACGCTCCGCCGACCACCCAGCTTGGCCGAGAAACCGTCAATGCACTAACATTCGAAGTGGACCAGTCGCCGGGGGCAGGTCATAGGGTGGACCTGCTGGCGACAGACGCGCTTCCCCGCCCGGACCTGGCGCAAGCGCTCGAAGCGGCAGGTGTGGAAGTCGAGGTGGCAGACTGAACCAGACAAGTCTGTGCGTCGCGATGCTACATCCGGAGGAGGGACCAGTTCGATGGGTTGGGATCGGAGTTGCCGTCAAGGAGATGGCCTGCCATCTGCGCGCCCATAACACCCGGTCCGATTACTCCGATACTGCTCACTATATGCACCATTCATTATCAGTAACCCAAATCCGGCCGCACGACGTTTTGCAACGGCTCGCCCCGGATATGGCGCCGGAGATTGTTGAAAAGGATGTCCAACGTAATCGGCACATAGTTGTCGCCGTCGTCGGCGGAAACATGCGGCGTCACGATGAGATTGGGCACATGCCAAAGCGGCGAATCAGGCGCAAGGGGCTCGGGATCGAAGACATCGATAATGGCACCTGAGAGATGGCCCGCACGCAACAAATCCGAAAGTGCCTCATAGTTCATGGCGGACGAGCGGCCGACATTGACGATACCGGCGCCCGGCTTCATCCCTTCAAGCCGCCTGCGGTCGAACAGCCCCACCGTTTGCGGTGTGGATGGCAACGAGACGAAGACGTAGTCCGCGCGTGGCAGCAGGTCGTCGATCCGCTCCGTCGTGACCATTTCATCGATATCGGGATGCGGTCTGCCGCTGCGATTGACGCCCAGAACTTCGAGCCCCAGGCGCTTGAGCTGTGTTGCCGCGCCGCCCCCCAGACTCCCGACCCCGACGACAAGGGCCGTCTTGCCGGCGATCGGCGTCGAGAAGAGCGACCGCCAGTTTCCATCCCGCTGATTGGTGACAATGGCCGGCATATGGCTGTGCAGCATCAGGATACTCATCAGGCCGAACTCGCCCGCCTTGGCTGCATGGGCGCCCTTGTTGTTGACGACCTGAACGCCCTCGGGGACCCAGTCCATGGGGCAAAGATGTTCGACACCGGCGCCGATGACGTGAATCCATTTGAGGTTTGGCGCAATCTTGGCCAAGTCCCGCGTCGGAAAATCCCAGGCGTACAGCACCTCGGTGTCGCGCATCGACCGCGTGAAGTTATCGCAATCCCAATCGATGAAGACACCCACATGCTGAGCGACATCGGGGTGCCGCCTGGCCGCTTCAGCCCAGCGCTCCGGCGTCGTCGTGAACACGGCTTCCGACTCCGGTGTGGACGGGAATGTCTCCGGCGAAGCGTGGTTGTTCTTGACGTGTACCTTTATCTTGCGCTGCGGATCCTTGGTGTGTTCCGAAAAAGATCGGCTGGGCTCATGCTGGCGCATTTCCTCGTATTCCGTTCAGGAGATTGGAGACGGTGACAATCCCGACCGGGCTATTGTCGCCGTTGACGACAAGGACTGGTTCAAGATCCACCGTCTTCAACTTGATCAAGCTGTCGAGATCCGTATCGTCCGGGACGGAGCGGTAGCGAGCCACCGTCTTCCCCGGATGTTCACGTTCGTATTGCTCGACCGGCTGCATGACCGAATGGGCACGAACCAGTTTCAGCTTGGATATGCCCCTCACGAACTCGGCGACATACTCGTCCTTCGGCTCGGTCACGATTTCTTCCGGCGTACCCACCTGCACAAAGCGCCCCTCATTCATGATGGCAATCCGGTCGCCCAGGCGGATCGCTTCCTCTAAGTCGTGCGTTATGAATACCGAGGTCTTGTTGAGCGTCCTCCACAGATGCAGGAACTCATTCTGCAACTGCCGCCGGATCAGCGGATCCAGGGCACTGAAGGGTTCGTCCATCAACAGCAGTTCCGGATCCGTCGCCAACGCCCTGGCCAAACCAACGCGCTGCTGCATCCCGCCCGACAGCTCGTCCGGATAATGTCTTGCCCAAGCCCCCAACTGGACCAGCTCAAGCATCTCCTGCGACCGTTCCCGTCGCTGCTCTTTCGGGACATTCAGAACTTCCAGGCCGAATGAGACGTTGTCGGCGATGCTCCAGTGGGGAAACAACGCCATTTTCTGAAACACCATGCCAATTTTCTCGGAGCGCAGTCGAAGCATCTCCTTGTGGCTCAAGCCGTTTATGTCCACGCCGCCGACCAGCAGCTCTCCGGCGGTGGGTTGGATCAGGCGGTTTATGTGCCTGATGAGGGTGGATTTGCCGCTGCCGGAAAGCCCCATGACACAGAATATCTCGCCACGCGTCACTTCGAAATTCACTCCGGCAACGGCGACGATTGCGCCGAACTCATCGAGTACCTGTTCCTTGTCCAGGTCTTGCGATCGCACCGCGTCGAGAGCCTGGTCAATATTGTGGCCAAATATTTTCCAGACGTCTCTACCGGCGACCACGGCTTCCGGCCGTTCGCTCATTATGAGCTCCCGCTATCGCCGCAGCGAAGGATGGGCACGCGTCCGGATCGTGAAAGATCCGGACAGCGCGTGCCTCTTCAAATTTCTCGACTGCGGTTACTGACCGGCGCTGCGCGCTTCCGCCAACCAGCCGTCAAACATGTCCTGGTTTTGTGCGATCCAGTCTTCCGCGTGGCGGCGGACATCCTCGAAAGAGTCCTCGCCTTGCCGGATCTGATAGTTCTCATCGTTGACGTCGCCGATCGGGATGCTGACCAATTCGAACCAGCGTGCAGCGTCCGGGTGTTCGTTCAGGAAGTCGTTGTTGGCGATGATTCTAATCGTGTTCACGGAAAAGCCGACATTACGCCCGTCCGGCAGAGTGGTGTCTTCCTGAGCATCGTCCGGAAGCGTAGTGAAGGGTACCTCCAACCAGTCCACCTGGTCTCCGGGCCGCAAGACCTGAGAGACCCAAAGCGGGGTGTAGGTGTAGTAGAGCACCGACTCGCCCGCAGCCTGACGGGTGACCACATCGGCGGCCATCACCATGAACTGTCCCTGGTTGTGCGTCACCGTATCGCGAAGGCCATAGGCATCCAGATGGTGTTCGATGACCCGCTCGCAGCCCCATCCGGGCGGACAGCCGGCAAGATCGGCCTTTCCGTCCTGATCGGTATCGAAAATCTTGGCAATCTCCGGGTCCTTGAGCTGCTCGATATTTGTGATTCCGTGTGCCTCGGCAGTAGCGGTATCGATCAGATACCCCTGTCCGGCTCCCTCGACCAGCGCGCCGAGTTTGGTCATAGCGCTAGTTCCACCGGCCTTGTCGAAATAGACATTCTGAAGAGGCTGCCAGTGAACCGCGACAAAGTCGGCTTCTCCCTGGCCGACTGCCACGTGCATTGCCGGAATATCGAGGTGCTTGACTTTCTCCAGGTCAAAGCCCAGGCGTTCGAGGCCGATGTTGACCACTTCCGTCTGGAACAGTCCTTCCAACAGGCCGTCATAGGCCGGGCGGACCGTGCCCTTGTCGCCGGCAATCGCGGCTGACGATGCGCCCAGGCCGCCCAGTACGAGCGCGAGAGCCGTCAGCCGTCCGATCCGGTGAAGTCGCTTCAATGTAGACATTTTTGTGTATCCTTTCCTATGGTTTGGGTTGGAGTATCGGGCTTGATCGCCCTTACGAGACACTCGCGGATTGAACCCCTCCGCGTTGGATCAGGCGCAGACAAACGCCGACCGGTCCCCGTTCCTTCCAGTTGGTTCTGTCACGACTGGAAGACGCGGCAGCCTGTGTTATTCGGTCTATGATCATGGCGAGGACGACAATCGCGATCCCGCCTACGGCAGCCAGCCCCATGTCAAGGCGGCCGATGCCGCGCAGCACCATTTGCCCCAGGCCCTCGACGGCGATCATCGAAGCGTAAACGACCATGGAAAGCACCATCATGAGTGTCTGGTTGACGCCGGCCATGATGGTTCGTCCTGCCAGCGGAATTTGGACACGAAACAGCACCCGCTTTTCGGTGGCTCCAAATGCCCTCGCTGCTTCGAGCACGTCGGGCGGGACTTCCCGCAACCCCAGGTTTGTCAGCCTGATCACGGGCGGTAAGGCAAAAATTACGGTGACGATAATCCCAGGCACATTGCCAATGCCGACAAGCATCACGACCGGCACCATGTAGACAAATCCCGGCATTGTCTGCATGACGTCGAGAACCGGCCGTAGAGCCGCTTCTACCCGGTCGCTCCGCGCTGCCCAGATGCCGAGCGGAATACCAATGACAACGCAGAAAAGTACCGACGTCAGAACCAGGGCGATGGTGGTCATGGCCTCGTCCCACACCCCGATAAATCCCAAGAAGGTCATCGCCACGGTGGCGAAAATACCAATCCTGAGCCCGGAGGTCTGCCAACAAAGAAGAAAGAGAAGCGGCAGGAAGAGCGGCGGCGGTACGAGCAACAGGACTGTTTCTATCGCGTCCAGAATTGCTCCGACCGGCTCACGAACCGCATAGAATATCCAGCGGTATTCCTGTACCAGATAATCCAGTGCTGTCTGTATCCAATCGTCCAGCGGAATGTGGTAACGGTCAAATATGTCGGGCATCGAGCCCTCCTTCTCGGATTTTCCCGGCGAGCACGATCACGGCAATCGGGCTCACGCGAATTCCCCGTGGACCTCCTCATCCGCTTCGATTTGCTTGAGACGCCGCACAACATTTGCCACGCGCTCGTGTTCAGGCAGACCCTCGGCTTCGAATTGTGCCTCCATCACGGCTTCGCCCACTGCTCGCAGCACTGCGCCGTCGTCCATGCCGTTGGGCGGTTTGTGGAGGACGGTATCGCCGCCATAAGTTGGAATCGGGCCATTTGGCCAACCGTCCGCCACCGGGACCGGTTCGGTACCGTCTTGCAGTTCGCGAACGAGCGAACGCAGACGCTTGCGATAGCCGATGATTCCCCTGTCGCTGGGCGCAAGATGTTCCTTCTCATGCTCGGTGATAGTGCCCATGCTCTCGGTCGCTTCGGCATCCGCCGGATAGAGCATTTTCTCCTCGTCGGATCGATCGAATGGCTCGCCCTGTTCGATCAGTTCGGGGCCCTCCGGCGTGTTGTATTCCGGGGGGTCGGCCCGGTCGCCGAAAACCGCCCAGGCGTAACACATCGTCGATTCTTCACTTAGAGGAACGACCCAGCGTACAAAGGAGGACCGTCCGTAATAGCGCTGCTTGGTTCCATCGGCGGCGAAAGCCGCACCGGCCTGAGTGAAATTGGGCAGCACCAGCTCGTTTATGCGGACCCAGACGTTCTCTCCCACCCTTCGCGTGGACGTACCCAGGAAACTCGTTTTTCGGTCGTAGAACCTCATCTCACCGATTTCACCAAACCCTTTGGAGAACTGCTCGCGGCTGGTGCGTGAATGCAGAAAAGCGGTGTGAAGCGGATCGACGATTGCATCGAGCACCTGCAACCAGTTGCAGTTGAACGGCGCCTTGTAAGGCACGAGTTCCTGTCCAGGCAGATTGAAGGTGTCGTAAACGGGATATGCGGGCTTTAGTTCGGGCGGCCCCAGATAGGCGAATATCAGCCCCTTGTATTCCTTCACCGGATAGGCACCCAGGGTCACGGTCTGGCAAATCCGTTCCTCTACCTTCTTGGGTTGGCCGGGTGCCTCAAGCGTCGCCCCATCGATTCCGAAGAGCCAACCGTGGTAACAACAGCGGATACCTCGTTCTTCCGGAACGCCGTACTCAAGCGATGATCGCCGATGAGGGCAGCGGCGGTGCACCAGGCCGATGCGGTCGCTCTTGTCTCGAAACAAGACAAGATCTTCGCCAAGCACCTGAACCAGCTTGGGCCTCGGACCAAGCTCCGACGTTAGCGCCACGGGGTGCCAGAACCGCCTCAGATACTCACCACTTGGCGTATCCGGGCTGATATCGGTCAACTCGGTATCGCTATTCCCAATCCATGTTTGGTAATAGCCGCCATAGACAAGGTCTTGCTTCGACCGGTCTTGAATGGAGTTGCTCATACTTGTGGCTCCGAGTTGTTCATAGCCACGGCCATGAAGGCTCGCCCTGCGCCACCGCCCCATCGAGAGGCGATGCGCCGCGCTTCATCGTCCGACCCGGGCCTGGCGGCGGTCGCGCTGAACGCTGGCAACGGCTCCATATCCGTCTCCTCGGCGGCCCTACCGCGCCGCGACGGAACATGTAGGCACCCGCCCACCGAGAGTGCCGAAGCTGCCGATGGTGCTACTCCGCGCCACAGCGGCTATGGCACCATCTCATCTGCGAATATATCATTAAGATCAGGGATACAGTGCGAATTTATGAAGATTTATGCGGCTGTTTTGCGAATTTGTGCGCCGCATGCCGAATCTCAGGAAGGTAGCCACCCATTCTCACCAAGCTAGCCGCCCCGTCGGGGCGGAAGATCTTGGTGCGACTCAGGGTGCCGTCCTACGCCTCGGATTTTCGCGATCGGTCCGGGGAGTACGGGATAGCGCAGGGAAGGCTGCCAATGAGGAAGGTGAAGAAGGTTCTTGGATTTCATTTCGACGAGGTCCGCAGCGCTCGCGCCATCGCGATGCACTGCGGTATTGCGCGGCGCTCGGTGTCGTAGGCCCTGGAGCGATTTGCGGAGTCGGGTCTGAGCTGGGCCGAGGCCCGCGACATGGACGAACCGGCCCTGGAGGCGGCCCTGTATCGCAGGTCTCGAGCCTCGGACTGGCCGGAGGTGGACTGGGCGTCGGTCGAGAAGGCCCTGTCGGACCGCAGCGTGACGCTGATGCTGCTGCGGGAGGAATGTCGCGAGACGCATCTGTTATTCGGCGCGTGGGTTGCGCGCCGATCGGCGCGATAAGCTATTGAAGTGGCTTGATACTGGAGGGTCAAGATTGCACGCCGAACAACACCCTTATCTGCTGCGCGGCTTGGCGATCGAGCGGCCGGACCACGTCTGGTGCGCCGACATCACCTACATCCCGGTGCGGCGCGGCTTCCTTTACCTGGTGGCGATCATGGACTGGGCGAGCCGCTTTGTGCTGGCCTGGCGGCTGTCGAACACGCTGGATGCGGGCTTCTGTACGGACGCGCTCGACGAGGCCCTGGCGCGATATGGGGCGCCGGAGATCTTCAACACCGATCAGGGCAGTCAGTTCACCAGCTTCGCCTTCACCGGGCGCCTGCGGGAGGCCGGCATCCGCATCTCGATGGACGGCCGCGGCCGGTGCATGGACAACATCTTTATCGAGCGGCTCTGGCGCTCGCTCAAATACGAGGCGGTCTACCTGCACGACATCGCCGACGGCTTCACCGCCCGTCGCGTCATCGGCGACTGGATCGGCTTCTACAATCCGGCATTACAACACCCATCTGTCTATGCCATTGAAGAGAAGAGGTTTTGTTGATCGGGATGCGGTCCCGCGGGGTGTCTGGGGTGTGATCTGGCGCGCTCGACGAGGGCTTTTCCCGCTTCGCCTTCGAGAACCGGCCGGCTGAAGATCCACGGACCGTCGGCGAGCGGATGGACGGCGTCGATCTCACCGTTCTCTGCGGCCCGCCTGAGTGTCTTGGGGGTGATGTGAAGAAGCCTGGCGGCCTTGGTCAAGTTGAGCCAGGGCTCAATGCCGTCGGGTGCCGGGCGATGGACCGGGATCCGGTGGTGGGATCGCAGCGAGGTCACCCGCTCCCGTGTCCAGCGATTGCCATTGCCGGTGACCAAACCGTTGCGGTTCAGAAGCCCCGCGATCAGATCGTCGCCGGCGATGCGGACCAGCAGGCGGACGGCTTCGATGATATCGGGCGCGGTGCTGTTGCGCTGCCCGCGCCGCCGCTTCGGCAGGCGCCGTTCGGTATGGACGCCGCCCGCCCAATGAACGGTCAGCACGATCTCGCTGGCGCCCTCGTCAATGTTGGCAACCACCTCGCGGATTACGGTTCTGACGATGCGTTTCTTGAGCCGGGCATCCGTCGTCGGTGCGGCCCAGAGATCTTTCAGATCGTCGGCCAGACTGGCGAAGGAGGCGGGTGACAGCTCCTCGCATGGCGGCGCGCTCGCATCGTGTTCGGCGATCTTCGCCTCGATCCCGGCGACGTCGGCGAGCGCGGCGTTCCAGCGCGCCTCCAGTTCGGCCGCCACCAGGCGATTGGCGGGATCGGTGGCATCGTATTGGCGGAAGGCGCGGTCCGCCGCAAAGCGCGCCGCCTCGAGATCGCGGACCAGCATCTCGCGAGCATGATCGCGTCTCTCGGCCTGTCGCGCTTCGGCCTCCACGGCCGCCGCGATCGCCCCCGGCTCCACCACTTGGAGCAGCATCTCCTCGATCGCGTCGTCGACCCGCAGTCCGCCGAACGCGATGCAGCGGGGCTCGCCATTGTCGAGCCAGCCCCGGGTACAGCTGTAGCGCGGGATGTTGTGCTTCTGTCCAGTATAGCGAACCGTCAGCTTGCGGCCGCAACGGCGACAGCGCAGGAGGCCCGCAAGCAGGGCATCGCCGTGCTTGGGCGCGCCGTGATGACGGCTTGCGGAGACATTGTCGCTGACCATCTTGCGTATCGCCTCCGCGCGTTCCCACTCGACATAGCCCTCGTGCGCGCCGGGCTTCAGCGTGAGCCACTCGGCGCGCGGCTTGCGCCGTATCCTCGGCCGCGCCCGTGCCCCATCATAGCCCGGCTCCACGGTCGTCTTGCCATAGGCATAGCCGCCGCCATAGGCCGGGTTGACGATCATCCGATGCAGGGTGGCGTAGCTCGGCCGGCGCCACACGATGTCGCCGTTGCCCTGCCTCGCCGGCAACTTCAGATCGTGCTCGTGGAACCACAGCAGCGCCTGTCGCGCGCTACCCAGCTCCTCGACCTTGTCGAAGACCAGTCGGATCGCCTCCTGCACCCTCCGGTCCGGGTCCTTCTCCAGCCGGTCGCCCGCCTTGACGAAGCCAACCGGCGCGCCGACCACGAGCTCGCCGCGCCGCGCCTTCTCGTAGCGGGCCGAGAGCAAGCGCTGGCGCAGCAGGTCGAGCTCGTACTCGTTCAGACTGCCCTTCAGCCCGAGCAGCAGGCGATCGTTGCTCTGGCGCGGCGCATAGACCGTGTCCTGATCGATCAGTACCGTGTCGACCACGCGGCACATCTCGACCAGCTGCTGCCAGTCGCGGCTGTTCCTTGCAAAGCGCGAGACCTCACGCGCCGCTACGGCGCCGACCTTGCCGAGACAGACTTCGGCCACCATGCGGTCGAAGCCGGCACGGGCGACCGCGCCAGCCGCGGAACGGCCCAGGTCCTCATCCACGACCTCGATCTGCGAGAAGCCGAACGCCTTCAGCCGACCCGTCATGGCGTATTGCAGCGTGCCGCTCTCGCGGTTGTGCATGACCTGGTGAGGCGAGGATTGCCGGACATAGAGCATCGCCTTGCGGCGCAGATGCTGCGCTCCGATCTTCTCAGACATTATGACCGCCCGCCCCCGGATCGCGGGGATCGTGCACGTGGTCCAGCATCAGCCGAACCATCAGCTCGGTCGCCTTCCGGCGTGTCCGGCCCGGAAGCGCGCACCATGTCGGCGTGTCCTCCGGACTGCTGCTCTCCGCCTGGGCGAAGAGATCGAGCTGCTCCGATCTCCTCCCGCGCCTGCGATGCGCCCCGTGTCGATCTCGCATGGGTCTCTCCCCGATCCTGGTCATCGGAGACCCATCCTGCGCGCGTCGCGGGAGCCTTACCCAGCGCATCCGACACGAGCGATGCCAGAGCGGACAACGTGGAGAGATCCACCTGGCCACGCTCCTCAACGCGCGTCCCCGCGCAGGCCACGCGGTCGAACATCCAGAGCGGAACTTCCTGCCAGAGGTCCGGTACAGTTCCGTCGAGAGCGCATCGCGCGCGGGCAATGCCCGCCTTCTCTACGACATTACGGATCCGGACAAGGCGGCCGCTCCAAGGATGCCACCGATAGAGCAACCTGCGTGTGCGGGTCCTATGGGCGGTCTCGCGCTCGGTTGTACAACGCCGAGAGACCGCACATGGCGCTGGGCCGGCGGACGCCGGCCGAGGCCTACCGAGGCGAGACGCCTGTGGATATGATGGACAAGCCGCTCCGCGCCTTGCCCACATCTCCACAGGCGCAACAGCAGCAACAGGAAGATCGGTTCAAGGGGATTCTGGCGGCCTGAACTTCAACCGGAATACACCTTAGCCGAGCCGCCAGGCTGTCCGAATAGGCGAGGCCACCTCAGGGTCAGGTTGGTGTTGCAATCGCCCAACCCTAAGCCGGAACCGCGATGGCCTCCGCTGCAAGTGACCGGCTTGCCTCCGCCAGACTCGTGACGGTCGCTGCAGCAAGCCGGTCACCCCCATACCTGGAGGCTCCAAAAACTCATATACCACGCCCGGGGACACGACCGTAGACACGACGAGAAAATGTAACAAAATCGGGCCAAAGCGGTATCCCAATCGGGTTCTGGTGGGTGAAGAATCGGCCGGGCTGCTTCCCACTCGGTGCATTGTTGCTCATGGCCGGTCGGCGTTGTCCCGGCGGACCGCCTCAAGCAACGCCCCGAAATCTTCCCGCCCCATGATCGCCTTGCAGCGCGCAAATCGATCCAACGCGTAGTCCCAATAGCTCGCGAAGTGATACGCGGGCGCGGGGTTCTTGTTGACCTCCTGCAGCAGGCCCCAGAGGGTCCAGAGCAGGAAGGCCATCGCCTTGTAGATCACCAGCCGCGCCGCCATCCCCTGCGAAGGAGCGCCACCGCAATAGGCCTCGAGCAGGATGGCATCCTGCTGCTCGTCGAAGTCCGTCTCCACCGAGAGGTCGGCGAGATCCCACATGGGATCGTTGTTTCCGGCGTACTCCCAGTCGACGAGGTAGACGCGCTCGCCGGTGTAAACCAGATTCTCCGGCAAGGGATCGTTGTGACAGGGCGCGAGCGTGATATCTGCCGCGATGAGCGCCTGCCGCACCGCCTCGGCCTCCGCCTTCGCCTCGAAATACCCCTCGGGCAGACGGGCGTCGTGACGACGCAGAACGTCGAGATACGCGTCCATCTTCTCGAAATTGTCGAAGCGGCCGAGAAAGGGCGACCCGCAGGTATGGAGCCTGCGGAACGCGTCGGCGGCGCGCTCGAGCGCAACCGGATCGCTCAGGACGTCCGCATTCATCGGAGCTCCGTTCTCGATGAACTCCGTGACCTGCAGGCCACCCTCCCGGTCATAGTAGACAAGCGGTGCGCCGACGCCGGCTTGCGCGGTCACCCGCGCGGCATGCTCCTCCACGTCGCGGTCGATATATTCCTCCGTACCCTGGCCGGCGATCCGCAGGACATAGTCCTGCCCGTCCACGGCGACCTTGAAACTCTGGTTGGTCAGACTGGCCATTCTGACGATTGGGCCGACCTCGGCCCTGGGTCCAAACGCCGGAACCTCGGCCACCTTCGCGCGAACGAGCTCTTCCACCGTCATGTCCTTCTTCTCGCAGAGAGTTCAGGCTTGTTGCCGCGTCCCCCCAGGATCGTAGAGCGGCTCATCGTGGCGCACGGCCGGGATGGATCGGGAATACACCTCAATCTCGTAATCGCGGTGCCGCGCCTCCGCCGCGGGAACGTAGCCCATGGTTATGGGCTTCCCCACGGTATGGCCGAAGTTCGCGCTCGACGTCACGCCGAGGACGGTGCCGCCGCGCAGGATCGCCTCTCCACCGAACACGTCCGCCGGCTGCTCCAGAGTGAAGAGACAGAGAACCTCCTCCGGCCCATCCGCCTCGATGCGCTCCAGCGCTTCCCGTCCGATGAAATCGCCCTTGCGGCGCGAAACGAAGCGGCCGAGACCTGCGTGATGGGGCGAATAGTCCGGCGAGATGTCGGCGGCCCAGGCCGCGTAACCTTTCTCAATCCTGAGCGTGTCGAGCGCGCGGTAGCCGATGTCGGCAAGCCCGTGCTCACGCCCGGCGTCGCACAGCAGTTCGTAAACGTGGCTCGCATACTCCGACGGCACGTGCAGCTCCCAGCCGAGCTCGCCCGAATAGGACAGTCGGATCGCGCGGACATGGGCTGCGCCGATGACGATGTCCCGGCACGCGGCGAAGGGGAACGCCTCCGACGAGAGATCGCTGTCGGAAACTTGCTGAAGCAAGTCGCGCGAGCGGGGGCCGCAGACGTGCAGCACCGCATAGGCCGAGGTCACATCCATCGACGCGACCGTCCCGTCATCCGGAAGATGGGCCGCGATCCAGCCGAAATCGTGCTGCCCGAACGCGGTGCCTGTGACCACATAGAAGCGGTCCTCCGCGATCCGGCTGATCGTCAGGTCCGCTTCGATCCCGCCGCGCTCGTTGCAGAGCTGGGTGTAGACCGCGCGGCCCACCGGCCGGTCGAGATCCGCGACGGCGAGGCGCTGCAGGCCATCCAGCGCGCCGGGGCCCCAGATCTCCATCTTGGCGAACGATGATTGGTCGATCACCGCGACGCGCTCACGCGCTGCGCGATGCTCCTCGCCCACGACGTCGAACCAGTTCGCGCGGCCGAAGGATGGCTCGTCGCGCGACATCGATCCCTCCGGCGCAAACCAGTTGGCCCGCTCCCACCCGGCCTTGCTGCCGAAGACGGCGCCCCTCTCCCGGAGCTTCCCATAGAGCGGGCTGCGCCTGATCCCGCGGGCGCTCTCCGGCTCCTCGATCGGCCACTTCATGGTGTAGTGCTTGCCGTAGAGCTCGACCGCGCGCCTGTCCAGGAAGTGGCGGGTGTGGTGGTGGGCCGAGAAGCGCCGGATGTCGAGCGACCAGAGGTCGAGGCTCGGACGGCCCTCGATGATCCACTCGGCCATCATGCGGCCCGCGCCGGGTCCACCCGCGATGCCGTAGAGGAAGCCGCTGGCCACGAAATAGTTGTCGAGCTCCGTCGCGCGGCCCATGACGAACTCGCCGTCCGCTGAATAGGGAATCGCGCCGTTGATGAGCTGGCGCACACCCACCTCATTGATGATCGGCGTGCGCCTGCCCGCGAGTTCGGCGATCCGGGCGAAGCGGTCGAAATTCTCCGGCAACAGCTGCTGGGCGAACCCCGACGGTATACCGCCTGAACCGAAGGGCACGGTATCGGGCTCGTAGCCACCCACCACCATGCCGCCCACGTCGGGCTTCCAGTAGGTGAGGAGATCGGGGTCGCGCACCGTAGGCATGCCGGGTGGCAGATCGGGGATCGGCTCGGTGACGATGTACTGATGCTCCAGCGCGACCGTCGGCACGCGGACCCCCACCATGCGCCCGAGTTCCCGGCTCCACATGCCGGCTGCGTTGACCACGGTCTCGGCATGCACGGAGCCGGCAGTGGTGCGAACCTCGCGTACCCGACGGCCGTTCACGCCGAACCCCGTCACCTCCACGCCTTCGACGATCCTGACACCGCGCCGGCGCGCGCCGATAGCCAACGCCTGGGTGGCGCTCGCGGGGTCGACATAGCCGTCCGACGGGATGTAGGCCGCCCCCTCCACGCCATCGAGCGTCATGATGGGAAAGAGGTCCTGCGTCTCCTTCGGCCCCAGGAGATGCATGTCGAGCCTGAAGCTCTTGGCTGTGGTCGCGGCCCGGCGGTATTCGAGCATACGGTCCCTGGAGGACGCGATGCGCAGGCTGCCGACCCGCTTCCAGTCGATCGCCTGGCCGGTTTCCTCCTCAAGCATGTCGTAGAGCGCGACCGTGAGCCCCAGCATGCGCGTGACGTTGCGCGACGGGCGCAGTTGCCCGATCACGCCGGCCGCGTGCCAGGTGGCGCCCTGAGTGAGACCGGATTTCTCGAGCAACAACACGTCGGTCTTGCCCATGCTCGCGAGGTGGTAGGCGATGCTGCACCCGACGATGCCGCCGCCGACGATCACGATCTCCGCCTGTGTCGGGAGAGCTCCTGGCACTATTCCAATTCCCGTTGTTCAGCCCGGCACCGATGTGCCGCCGGCCGCCCCACGCATCAACTCTTCACCCGCTTCATCTCGGGATCGTAAAGGGGGCCGCGTCGGATCGTGCAGGGGACGCGCTCGTCCGCCACCTCGAGCTCGTACGTTCCGCCATACAGGAACGCGTCGGAGACGCCATTGCCGGAGCGCACGTAGCCGTAACCGATGTTCTCGGCCACCGTGTAGCCCCACCCTCCGGAGGTCAGCCAGCCGCAGCGTCGGCCGTCGCGGTAGATGGTCTCGCGGCCGAGGAGGACAACCGCGGGATCGTCCACCGTGAAGCATGCGAGACGCTTCTTGAGCGGTTTGGCCTGTTGCGCCACCAGGGCCTCCCGGCCCTTGAAGGCGACGTTCTTGCGCAGCTTGACCGCCCAGCCGAGACCGGCCTCCAAGGGCGTGTGATCCGGGCCGATGTCGCTGCCCCAGGCGCGATAGCCTTTCTCCAGGCGCAGGCTCTCGATGGCGCGATAACCGGTATTGGCCAGACCGTACGCCTCGCCTGCCGCGAGGAGCCGCTCGTAGACGCCGAGCGCCTGTTCCACCGGGACATGCAACTCCCAGCCCAACTCGCCGACATAGGTGATCCGAAGGGCATAGAGCTGCGCGCCGCCGATGACGATGCGACAGCAATGCGCGAAGGGGAAGCGCTCGTTCCCGAAATCGGTGGCGCTGACCGCGGCAAGCACTTCGCGCGACTTCGGCCCCATCAGCGAGAGCGTCGCGTGGGCCGAGGTCACATCCACAAGTTGTGCGCGCGAGCCTTCGGGAATGGAGCGGCGGATCCAGTCGAAATCGCGAGTGGCGAAGCCGGTTCCCGTCACGATGTAGAACCGGTCATCGTCCAGACGCGACACTGTGAGGTCGCATTCGATGCCGCCACGGTCGTTCAGCATCTGCGTGTAGGTCACCGCACCCGGCGGCTTGTCCACGTTGTTGGCGCAAATCCAGCCGAGCGCCTCGGCGGCATCGGGTCCCACCATCAAGAACTTGGCGAAGGAGGATTGGTCGAACAGGCCGACCCTCTCGCGCACGGCGCGGTGCTCCTCGCCGACCGCGTCGAACCAGTTCTGACGGCCGTAGGAGTACACGTCGCGGGGCCCCTCGCCGTCGTGGGCGAACCAGTTGGGCCGCTCCCATCCGAGCTTCTCGCCAAAGCAGGCGCCCTGGGCCTTGAGGGCGCCGTAGAGCGGCGAGACGCGGTTGGGCCGCCCGGCCTCGTGCTCTTCGTGCGGCCAGGCCAGCGTGTAGTGCTTGCCGTAGAGTTCCAGCGTCCGCTCGCGGACCCAGTCGATCGAGAGATGCGGTCGGCCGAAGCGGCGAATGTCGACCGCCCAGAGATCCATGGGCGGCTCGCCGCCGGCAATCCACTCGGCCAGCATCTTGCCGGCGCCGCCGGCCGAAGCGATGCCGAAGGCGTTGAAGCCGGCACCGACATAGAAGCCACGCAGCTCGGGCGCCTCGCCGAGGATGAAGTTGCCGTCCGGGGTGAAGGATTCCGGGCCGTTGATCATGTCCTTGACGCCCGCTTCCGCGAGCGCCGGCACACGCGCGAGCGCTTGGCTCATGAGCGGCTCGAAATGCTCCATGTCGGCATCGAGCAGCGAGAAGTTGAAGCCCGGCGGAATGCCGTCTTGGGCCCACGGCTTGGGATTGGGCTCGTAGCCGCCCATGGAGAGGCCGCCCACCTCCTCCTTGAAATAGATCAGGCGGTCGGGATCGCGCAGGGTCGGGAGCTCGGGCGTCACGCCGTCGATGGCCTCGGTGATCAGGTACTGGTGCTGCACCGAGACCAGCGGCACGTTGACGTTGGCCATGGCGCCCACCTCGCGTGCCCACTGGCCGGCACAGTTGACGACGATCTCGGCAGCCAACTCGCCCTGCTGCGTCAGCACCCCCGCGACGCGCTCGTTCTTCACG
The DNA here is from genome assembly GCA_965207055.1 of Alphaproteobacteria bacterium. GTDB lineage: Bacteria > Pseudomonadota > Alphaproteobacteria > UBA828 > UBA828 > WTGU01. The sequence goes on from CBDBLP010000004.1 coordinate 790,518, forward strand.
GCGATACCGGTGACCGCGCAGTCCTCGATGATGGTCGCGCCCCCTTGCCTCGCACCCTTGGCGAGCGCCTGGGTGATGTCGGACGGATTTGCCTGGCCGTCGGTCGGCAGAAAGGCCGCGCACTCCAGGTCGGCGATATCCATTAGTGGCCAGAGGTCCCGCGCCTCAGAGGGACTGAGAATGTGCATCTCCAGGCCGAAGGAGCGCGCGGTGGTCGCCTGGCGCCTGAGCTCCGTCATGCGATCGCGGTTGCAGGCGAGCCGCAGGCCCCCGTTCTGTTTCCAGCCCGTCGCCTGCCCTGTCTCCCCTTCCAGCCCTTCGTAGAGCGCGACGCTTTCCGTCAACAGCCGGGTGATGTTCGCATTCGTGCGCAGTTGCCCGACCAGCCCGGCGGCGTGGAACGTGGAGCCGCTGGTCAACTTGGCCCGCTCCAGCAGCACGATGTCGCGCCAGCCGAGCTGGGCTAGGTGGTAGGCGGTGGAGCAGCCAATGATGCCACCGCCGATAATGACGAGTCGCGCGGCGGCCGGAACGTCTCTCATTTCTTTTTCCTTGGTAACTGCTCAGGATTCGCCCGGGAGGTCCGCATAGGCGCGTTCGAAGCGGTCCAGATTCTCCCGCGTGTAGGCCACGTAGTCGACGTCGAGCCCGGAGTGTATTTCCGAGACCATGGACCACATGCTCTCGCGCAGCAGCGAAGCGCACTTCATGGCCAGGTAGCGCCGCTTGCCAGCCGCATCGACGGGCCGCTCGAAGTAGCGTTCGAGCAGCCAGTCTTCCTGCCCGGACGCCAGCTCGCTGTTGGAGGCGAGCCCGCCGAGATCGAAGAGCGGGCTGTTGAAACCCGCGTATTCCCAGTCGATCAGCCAGAGCCGCTCGCCGTCGTCGATGAAGTTGGCCGCCAGCAGGTCGTTGTGACCGAAGACGACGTCGATGCGCCCGACCGCCGCCTCCAGCGCCTCGGCGCATGCGAGGAGCCCGCCGAGCTGCGGCTCGTAGCGGCTGCCGCCCTCCCGCAGCGTGGCGGCGTAGTCGCGCACCACGTGGAAGACCCAGAACATCGGAACGGATCCACGGAGGACGCGAGGGATGTCCCGATGACAGCGCCACAACAAGGGCACGATGCGCTCCAGCATGGCAGCGTCGCGCACGTCCTCCGCGGATAGTGTCCGGCCCTCGATGAAGCGGCTAACCAGCGCGCCCGGTTCGCTGTGGATCAGAGCCGGCGCGATCCCCGCAGCCGCCGCCGCGCGCGTCGCCGATACCTCGTTGAAACGCAAAACGCCGTGTACCGGGATGTCCTCCCCGATCCGCACGAAGAAGCGCTCGCCGCGATCCCTGACCAGGAAGTTGGTGTTGGTAATGCCGCCCGCGATGGGCTCCGGCTCCACCGGGCCGGACCAGCAAGCGAGAGACGCCGCCCGCGCCTCCGCAGACTCAATTTTGGTCATGGCAGTCCCAACTCCCGTTTGCGCCGACTGGCCCAGCTGGCAATCAGCCGATCGGCGATGATGGCGATGAAGGCGACGCTAAGGCCGGCGACCACGCCACGCCCGGTGTCCGCCTTCGTGAGTGCGATGTACACCTCCTGTCCGAGGTCACGCGTGCCGACCAGGGCCGTGATGACCAGCATCGAGAGGGCGAACATGATGGTCTGGTTGATGCCCAGCATGATCTCGGGCAACGCCAGCTTGAGCTTGATCTTGAACAGGAGTTGCGAGCGGGTGCACCCGGTCGACACCCCCGCCTCGATGAGGTGCGGGGGGATCTGACGAATGCCGTGCGCGGTATAGCGGATCGCCGGGACGATGGAATAAGCGACAACCGCGATCATGGCGGAGAAGTCGCCGACCCGGAACAACATCACCACCGGAATCAGGTACACGAAGGACGGCAGGGTCTGCAGGGTATCGATCACCACTTGAACCACCCGTCCGACACGCTCGTTCTCTGCGGCCGCAATTCCGATCGGAATGCCGAAGAGCGCCGCAATCGCCACCGACAGGCCACAGAGATAGACCGTGATCATGGCCTTTCCCCAAAGCCCCACGACCACGATGAAGAGCGCAAGCGCGCAGACCTGCAGGGCGAGGCGCCACCCGCCGAGCCGCCAACCGGCTAGCCCCAGCAGAACGACCACATAGGGCCACGGCAACCCGAGCAGAAAACGCTTCACCGGAATCATGAGGTTGAGCAGCAGAAAGGTCTTCAGCGCCTCGAATTCGTCGTAGAAGTTGATGTTGAGATAGCTCACCAGCGCATCCCAGTAGGGTCCGGTGGTAACTTCCAGGGCTGCCGGATAGCGCTGCAGCGCGGGCAGCATGAGCCCCGCGGCGCCGGTCAGCAGGATTATGCCGACTGCGATGGAGATGCTGGGATAGCGGGCAACAATGACGCGCGGCCGTTCCGTCAGGTACTCGGGCGGCGGGCGGCGGGCGAATGCCTGACTCAGGCGGTCAAGCGCAACGGCCAGCACCACGATTGCGATGCCAGCCTCGACGCCGCCGCCGATATCGAGTCGCTTCAACGACGTCAGAACATCGTAGCCGAGACCGCCGGCACCGATCATGGAGGCGATGATCACCATGTTGAGCGACAGCATGATGACCTGGTTCACGCCGATCATCAGGCTCGGTATCGACGACGGCAGCATCACCTTCCACAGCATCTGCCGCGTCGAACAGCCCGCCATGCGTCCGCACTCGATGGCACCGCTCGGCACCTGCTGCAACGCCAGCATGGTGACCCGCACCATGGGAGGCATGGCGTAAATGATCGTAGCGATCATCGCCGCCACCGGCCCGAAGCCGAACAGGAATAGGACGGGCACCAGATAGGCGAAGATGGGCACCGTCTGCATGAGGTCGAGCAGCGGCGTGAGCAGCCGCGCGAACCACGGCCAGCGGAAGCCGGCGATCCCCAGCATGAGACCGCCGGCGACCCCGAAGGGCACCGCGATCGCGATCGATGACAGCGTGATCATGGCGCTGTCCCACTGACCGAAGACGGCGAGATAGAGGAAGCAGCCTCCGACCAGCAGGGCGAGCTTGCGGCCACCTGCGTAGTGCGCCGTGAGCACGGCAATGGCGGTCACGGCAATCCAGGAGAGGGATGGCAGCACCTGCACGGCCTTCGAACCCTGGCCATACATGAAGCCGCTGGACAGCAGGCTGGTGGCGAGCTGCAGCGGCCAGTCGAGCAACCAGGAAATCGAACGCGTCAGCTCCTTGAATGTGAACAACCCGAAGGTGGCGTCGTTGATCAGCCACTTCATCAGGTCGGAGATCCAGCCCTTGAGCGGAAGCTCCCAGCCACGCGGATACTTCGTCGTCGCCGACGGCAGCAGCTTGCCGTGAATCGTGAGGACGGCCGCGCCGGCTGCGGCCAGGAGCCACATGCCGTTCATCAGCCAAGAACGCATCGCGGCCCGCCCCAGGTCGATCACTGCCGTTTTCCCGGAGGGCAGGTGCAAATGGGGACTGCCGCCGTCAATGGCGTCGGTCCCGGCCGATCAATACAGCAATAAGGTCGTCTCGCTCGAGCTCGCCGATCAGCCGTCCGCCGTCGTCACGAACGGCGAAGGGCCGGTCCGCCGCGTCGATATCGACCGCGACGTCGCGCACGGCACCGATCAGCCCGGCCTCTGCAAGTTCGGCAGCGGTCAGTGCCAGATTGTTGCGAGCCAGGAACCGTGCGGCGCCGTCGCCGAATACCTTCCACACTGATCGGCAAGCGAATTTGACGGGAAGAGCCCCGTCGCCCAGACCCCGCACCGGGGTTTCCGGCGGCTCGGTCGCCACAGCCTCGATCATTACCCCGGGCGCACCGTCATCGGCTGAACGCCGGGCGGACAGGCGGAGGCGGCGATGCCCCGATGCGGGGCACCGGCCTCCTGCGATCGCCCCTTCCCGTTCGGGAGTCTCGGCTCCCTAGCGGGAGCAGGCGATCCATTCCTGCCAGACGCCCTCGTTCTGGGTCATCCAGTCGTTGACAACGGCGTCGAGCTCATGGCCGTCAAGATCGATCTGGCCGATCATGTTGCCCATCGACTCGTTGTCGATCTTGAAGTTGCGTACAGCCTCGTAGGCGCAGGGCCATTTTGCCTCGCCGTCCTTCCAGCCGACCTTCTTGATCCAGCCGCGCGGCTTGCCGCAGTCGTAGGCCATGTCCGGGTTCACCCCGACGGAGGGATCGTCGTAGCACTCGTCGCTGTAGACGGGGAAGTCGACCCATTCGCCCTTGAACTTGATGGGCGCCCAGTGAGGCGTATAGATCCAGCCGAGCCAGGCGTCCTCGCGCTCGTAGGCCGACTGCAACTCGGCGAAGAGCGCCGCGTCAGTGCCGGCGTGCACCACCTCGTATTCCAGCTCCAGCGCCTCGGCACGCTCGTCGTCGAAGCCGCCCCAGGTCACGGGGCCGCCGAGATAGCGGCCCATCGGGGCCGTCTCGGGAGTCGAGAAGACTTCCGCGCAGTCGTTGAGAGCCGTCCAGTCCGGCAGTCCCGGGCAGCGCTCCTTCATGTAGTGCGGATACCACCATTCCTCGATCGCCTGCATGCCGGTTTCGCCCAGGTCGACCGTATTCCCGGTCGCGAGGCTGGCCTCCATGGCCTGTTTGCCCGTGGTCTCCCACATCTCCATGGCGATATGCAGATCGCCCGATTCGAGGCCGGCAAACTGGGCGATGTAGTCGGCCTGCTGGTAGGTGACGTTGTATCCCGCCTTCTTCAGCACCTCACCCATGATGGTGGTCGTGACGTACTGGCCCGTCCAGTCGTGAATCGTGAGGATGATCGGATCTTCGGATTCGACCTCCGCCTGTCCCTCGGCCGGGGCCAGTGCGGTGCTCATCAGAATTGCTCCGCTCAGCAATGCAGCCGCGAATCTCGCTCTCGTCATCGTTCTCCCGCCTCCCTGGTTGCTTGCTCGCATCCTGGCCTCACGCGCGGTAGAGGTCCCGGAGGACAGCCGGGCAAGGCTGACACGCCACATAATTCTAACGGCGTCTCCGAAGTATTCAACGTCTTATCTGTGGATTTATGAACCTTTTTGAGGCTTTTAGGCGGCCATGCTAGGGTTTCTCCCGAACGTGAGGCTTGTCTCTCTTGGGGGACAGGAGGCGCCATGACCGTGTTGGCACGACAATCGGACATCCTGAAGCTGGTGCGGCAACAGGGGTCGTGCACCATCGTCGAACTGGCCGAGCGGCTGGACGTATCGGGCGAAACCATTCGGCGCAACGTCAAGCCGCTGGTCTCGGAAGGCTTGGTGCTCAAGGTGCACGGCGGCATCATCCTGCCGCACCAATTCCGCGAACCGCCGATCCAGCGGCGCATGCTCGAGAACAAGGAAGCCAAGGAGCGCATTGCGGCCCTGGTCGCGCAGCAGGTGCAGGACGGCGACTCGCTGGTGATCGACACGGGCTCGACGACGGTCTATGTGGCTCGGGCGCTGAGCGAGCACTCCAACCTGGTAGTGGTCACCAACTCGACCCAGATAGCCGGCATGCTGGCCGGGGGCACCGACAACCACGTGTTCATGGCCGGGGGCGAGCTGCGCTCCCACGACGCCGCCGCGTTCGGCGCAGAGACCTTGGAGTTCATCCGTCGCTTCCGAGTGCGCCACGCCATTCTCTCCATTGGCGCGGTGAACGCCGCGCAGGGATTCATGGACCACTACCTCTGCGAGGCGGAGTTCTCGCGCGCCGCCATGGCCCAGGCCCAGCACCGTATCGTTGCAGCAGACAGCTCGAAGTTCGACCGAAGCGTGTTGGTCCAGGTCTGCCCCCTGGATGCGGTGGACCTGCTGGTAACCGACGCGCTCCCCGGCCAGGAACTGACCCAGAGCCTCGAGGCGGCAGACTTGGAAATCCAGGTGGCGGAACCAACGCAAATCACCGCCTGACACGTAAATCGTGACGCTGCCGTGCCTTGACGGCCTTCGGTTTGCGGTGGATACCCTTGCCGTCGGGCATGTCGCGCCGAGTACCAGTCACGAGCGTGACGCCAAATGTCAGCAGCATTCACGGGCGCACGCTCATGGCCCGCCCCACTCGAATCAAGGTTGGACAACGCGCAAATTTCCTCGGCGGAATCAATGCTCCCCTTTGGGTCGGTTGGATAATCTAAGGCGTTGATTTGGCAGGAATGATATGCTCTTGCCGGGCCCACCAACTCCCGCTCACCCGGTGCAATCCGCTGCGAAAGCGTATATGCACCGGGCCTGACAAGAATGAACGAGAGCGAATTATGGCGGAATTCGACCTCCTGGTGATCGGTGGCGGCTCGGGCGGGGTGGCCTGCGCGCGCCGGGCGGCGGGTTATGGCGCCAGGGCCGCGGTGATCGAGAACGACCGGCTCGGCGGCACCTGCGTCCACCGGGGCTGCATCCCCAAGAAGCTCCTGGTCTACGCCTCGCACTTCAGCCACGACTTCGAGGACGCCGCGGGCTACGGCTGGAGCGTAGGCGAGCCAGCCTTCGACTGGCCGGCGATGGTCCGCGCCAAGTCGACCGAGCTCGACCGGCTGGAAGGCATCTACGAGCGCTTGCTGCGCAATGCCGGCGCCACGCATATCCCCGGCACCGGCCGCCTGCTCGACGCCCACACGGTTGCCGTGGGGGAGGAGACGCACCGCGCCGAAACCATCGTGATCGCCACCGGCGGCCGGCCGACCATGCCCGACATCCCCGGCATCGAGCTCGCCATCAGCTCGGACGAGACGTTCGATCTGCCGGCGCTGCCCGAGCGCATGGTGATCGTGGGCGGCGGCTATATCGCCTGCGAGTTCGCCTGCATCATGCAGGGCCTCGGCTCGAAGGTGACCCAGCTCTACCGCCGCGACCTGCCCTTGCGCGGTTTCGACCACGACCTGCGCGAAGTGCTCTGCGAGGAGATGCGCAAGGGCGGGGTCGACCTCCGGCTCGACACCAACGCGGTCTCGCTCAGCCGCAAGGGGTCGGCGATCGCGGTCGCGACGACGACCGGCGAGACCATCGAGGCGGACCAGGTGCTCTTCGCCACCGGGCGGAAACCCAACGTCGCCGGCCTCGGGCTCGAGACGGCAGGCATCGAGCCCACCGCGGGCGGTGCCATCCCGGTCGACGGGTCATCGCACTCGGGCGTCGCCAACATCTATGCCATCGGCGACGTCACCGACCGCATCAACCTGACGCCCGTGGCGATCCATGAGGGCCGCTGCATTGCCGAGACCCTTTACAACGACAACCCGCAGAAGCCGGATCACCGCGACGTGGCAACGGCGGTCTTCACCACGCCCGAGCTCGGCACGGTGGGGCTCGCCGAGGAGGAAGCCCGGCAGGCCTTCCCCGCCGTGGACATCTACAAGACCCGCTTCCGCCCGCTCAAGCACACCCTCACCTCGCGGGAAGAGACCATCTTCATGAAGCTCGTCGTCGACCGCGCCTCGGACCGGGTGGTCGGCTGTCACATGGTGGGCTACGGCGCTGGCGAAGCCGTGCAGTTACTCGGTATCGCCGTCAAGGCGGGCGCAACCAAGGCCCAGTTCGACGCAACCATGGCGGTGCACCCGACCGCGGCCGAGGAGTTCGTCACCATGTACGAGCCGGTGCCGGAACCCGCAGACCCGGCCGCCGCCGAGGCCGCTCAAGCGTGACGCGGGCATGGGCCGGCTCGGATGAAGCACAGAAAAGTGCTGGCACGACGGACGGTTCGGGCGTATAGCACGGCAATAACGCGATAAATTCCGCGGGAGAACGATATGCCCGGCACGTGGAATCCCGGCCGCTGGCGGGGGCTGCCGATTAAGCAGCAGCCGCAATGGCCCGATGCAGCCGCACTCGCCTCGGCCGAGGAACGCCTTCAGACGTCACCCCCGCTGGTCTTCGCCGGCGAGGCGCGCAGGCTGCGCGAGCGCCTGGCACGGGTCTGTGAAGGCCAGGCCTTCCTTCTGCAGGGCGGCGATTGCGCCGAGAGCTTCGCCGAGTTCCACCCCGACACCGTGCGCGACACCTTCCGCGTTCTGCTGCAAATGGCGGTGGTGCTGACCTATGGCGCCAAGGTGCCCGTGATCAAGGTGGGAAGGCTGGCGGGCCAGTTCGCCAAGCCGCGTTCGTCGGACACCGAGACCGTGGAGGGCACGACGCTCCCCGCCTATCGCGGCGACATGATCAATGGCATGGCGTTCGACGAGGACGAGCGGACGCCCGGGCCGCAACGCCTGCTCCGGGCCTACGGCCAGTCCGCGTCGACCCTCAACCTGCTGCGCGCGCTCGCCCAGGGCGGCTATGCCAACCTCCACGCCGTGCACCGCTGGAACCTGGGCTTCGTCGCCGAGAGCACGCAAGGCGCGCGCTACGAGGCTCTGGCCACTCAGATCGGCGAGACGCTCGACTTCATGGAGGCTTGCGGGCTTACCGAGGAAACCTCGCCCCAGATTCGGGAGACCGAGTTCTACACCTCTCACGAGGCCCTGATCCTCGCGTACGAGCAGGCGCTCACCAGAATCGATTCCACCACCGGCGAGTGGTACGACTGCTCGGCGCACATGCTCTGGATCGGCGACCGCACGCGCCAGCCGGACGGTGCCCACGTGGACTTCCTGAGCGGCGTCGGCAACCCCATCGGGCTCAAGGCAGGCCCGAGCCTGGAGCCGGATGGCCTGCTCGCCCTCATCGACCGGCTCAACCCGCAAAACCAGCCCGGCAAGCTCACCGTCATCGCGCGCATGGGGCACGAGGCCGTCGAAGGCAAGCTGCCGCCCCTGGTGCGGGCGGTACAGCGCGAGGGCCGGCACGTGCTCTGGGCCTGCGATCCGATGCACGGCAACACGATCAAGTCGTCCAACGGCTACAAGACTCGCGTCTTCGACCAGGTCCTGTCGGAGGTACGCGGCTTCTTCGCGGTGCACCGGGCCGAGGGCACACACCCCGGCGGAGTCCACTTCGAGATGACCGGGAAGGACGTGACCGAGTGTCTGGGCGGTGCTCAGGCGATCACGGAGGAAGATCTCTCCAGCCGATACCACACCCACTGCGACCCGCGGCTCAACGCCTCGCAGGCGCTGGAGCTCGCCTTCCTTATCTCCGAGCATCTGAGGGAGGAGCGAGCGGCCATCGTCCAGCCAAGGGCGCTGCACGGCTAGAGGTGCCGGGGCTCACGACGATGCCCCACAACGGCCCCCCCGACCGCGAGGTCGCTCGCTACACCGACCGCTATTTCACGCGCACGCGCGAAGCGATCGGCCGCTTCGGCGACGCCCGGGTCACCTATGCGCTCTTCATGCGGCGGCCGGTCTGTTTCGCGCCTCGCCTGATGACGGAGTGGCTGGAAGGGGTCGCTGCCGAGCGTGGCACCGAGTTCACCGTCGAATGCCAATTCGAGGAGGGCGAGTGGGTCGGCGCGGGCGAGCCGCTCATCTATCTCTCGGGCTCCTTCCGTCACCTCGTCGATCTGGAGACGCTCTACCTGCAGCGGCTGGGCGCCGTCTGCGTCGCCGCCTACAACGCCTGCGCCATGGCGCGGAGCCTGCCCAAGGTCGCGTTCCTGGCGATGGACGCGCGCCATTGCGCGGGCCTGGAAATGGCGGAGATGATGGCCTACGCGGCAAGCGTCGGCTCGAATACGGCGAAGCAGGAGTGCGGGGCGGTCGGCTTCATCGGCAACGCCACCGACGCGACCGCCCACTACTTCGGCAATCAGCGGGGCTACGGCACCATGCCCCACGCCTTCATCGGCTACGCGGGCTCGACCCTCCGCGCCGCCGAGATGTATCACGAGATCTTCGCGGGCGAGCCGATGACCGTGCTCGTCGACTATTACGGGAAGGAGATCACCGACACCCTCGCCGTGTGCCGGCGCTTCCCCGACCTCGTCGCGCGCGGCGAGCTCAGCATCCGCCTCGATACCCACGGCAGCCGCTATGTCGAGGGCCTGGATATGGCGAGGTCCTACGCCGTGCTGGAGCGCTACAGCCCCAACGCGGTGCGCGAATACCGCACCGAGGCGGAGCTGCGCTGGCTGCACGGCACCGGCGTCAGCGCCGCGGCGCTCTTCCACCTGCGCACGGCAATCGACGAGGCCGGCTTCGAGAAGGTGAAGATCGTCGCGAGTTCCGGCTTCGGCCCGGCCAAGTGCAGGGTCATGGCCAGCGTGAATGCGCCCATCGACGTGATCGGCACGGGCTCGTTCCTGCCCGAGAATTGGTCCGAGACCTTCGCGACCGCAGACGTGGTGGACTACAACGGCACCGCGCGGGTCAAGCTCGGCCGCGAGTTCCTGCTGCGCAATGGCGGGGACGGATCGCCCCGCTCGCGCTAGGGCACGACCGCCGGGCCACGCGAGCCGGGCGAACATTGATAATCGGGGCCGGCAAGCGCCGGCTCCTTTGTGTATAACCGGCCGACCATGACCGACACGCTCGCCATCGCACTCGCCCAGCTCAACCCCACCGTGGGGGACCTGGAGGGCAACAAGGCGCTGATCCTGCGCGCCCGCGCCGAGGCCGCGGCCCAGGGCGCCGACCTCGTGGTCTGCACCGAGCTCGTGGTGACCGGCTACCCGCCCGAGGACCTCGTGCTCAAGCCCATGTTCCAGGAGCAGTCGCGAGCTGTCGTGAAAGCACTCGCGGCGGCGACCGCGGACGGCGGGCCCGCGCTTCTCATCGGCGCGCCCTGGGTCGACGAGGGCAAGCTCTACAACGCCGCGCTCCTGCTCGACGGCGGCGAGGTCGCGGCGCGACGATACAAGTACGAGCTGCCCAACTACGGCGTCTTCGACGAGGTCCGGGTGTTCGCGCGCGCCGGGCTGCCGGGTCCGATCCCCTTTCGCGGCGTCCGCCTGGGCGCCATGATCTGCGAGGACATGTGGTTCCCCGAGGTCGCCGAGTGCCTGGTGGAATCGGGCGCGGAGATCGTAATCGTCATCAACGGCTCGCCCTTCGAAAGCGACAAGGAGGACGTCCGCCTCAACTGCGCCGTGGCGCGCATCGGCGAGACCGAGCTGCCCTTGGTCTACACGAACCAGGTGGGCGGCCAGGACGAGTTGGTCTTCGACGGGGCCTCCTTCGTCCTCAACGCCGATCACAGCCTCGCCGCCCAGGCGCCGGCCTTCGAGGAATCGCTCGTGCTCACCCGCTGGACGCGCGAAGCAGACGGTTGGCACTGCGCGCCGGGCCCACGCGCCGCACTGCCTGACGGCCACGCGGCGACCTACCGCGCCATGACGTTGGGGCTGGCCGATTACGTCGGGAAGAACGGATTCCCCGGCGTGCTGATCGGGCTTTCCGGCGGCATCGATTCGGCGCTGACGGCCGCCGTCGCCGTCGATGCGCTGGGCGCCGACCGGGTGTTCTGCGTCGTCATGCCGTCGCGCTACACGGCGCAGTCCTCCCTCGACGACGCGGCCGAGTGCGCGCGCCTGCTGGGAGTCCGCCACGAGGTGGTGGGGATCGAGCCCGCGGTTGACGCGCTCGGCGGGATGCTGGCGCCGATTTTCGCCGGCCGCGACGCGGACGAGACCGAGGAGAACATTCAGGCGCGGGTGCGCGGCGTCATCCTGATGGCGATCAGCAACAAGCTCGGCCACATGGTGCTCACCACCGGCAACAAGTCCGAGATGTCGGTGGGCTACGCCACGCTCTACGGCGACATGTGCGGCGGCTATTCGGTGCTGAAGGACGTCTACAAGACCGACGTGTTCGAGATGTCCCGCTGGCGCAACCGGAACTGGATGGAGGGACTGAAGGGGCCGCAGGGGCCGGTGATTCCCGAGGCGATCATCGACAAGCCGCCGAGCGCGGAGCTTCGCCCCGACCAGACCGACCAGGACACGCTGCCCCCCTACGAGGTGCTGGACGACGTGCTGCGCGGCCTGGTGGAGGAGGAGCGCTCGACCGAGGAGCTCGTGGCCCGCGGTCATGCGGCGGAGACTGCGGCACGCATCTGGCGGATGCTCGACATCGCGGAGTATAAGCGGCGCCAGGCGCCGCCGGGCATCAAGCTCACGCTGCGCTCCTTCGGCAAGGACCGCCGCTATCCCATCACCAACCGCTACCGCGGGGCCGACTGAGCCATGACGCTCACGCTGCACAACACGCTGACCCGCAAGCGCGAGCCGCTGGAGCCCGTGCGCCCCGGCCATGTCGGCATGTACGTCTGCGGGCCGACGGTCTACGACCTCGCCCACATCGGCAACGCCCGACCCATCGTGGTGTTCGACGTGCTCTACCGTGTGCTGAAGCGGCTCTACCCCTCCGTCACCTACGTCAGGAACATCACGGACGTCGACGACAAGATCAACGAAGCCTCGCGCCAGACCGGCGAGCCCATCGAGTCGATCACGGCGCGCACCACCAAGGCGTTTCACGAGGACATCGCAGCACTCGGCGCACTGCCGCCCGACGTGGAGCCGCGGGCGACGGCGCACGTGCCCCAGATGATCGCGCTCATCGAGGCGCTGATCACGGCCGGCCACGCCTACGAGGCTGAGGGTCATGTGCTCTTCCACGTGCCTTCGGCACCCCGTTACGGCGCCCTCTCCGGCCGCAACCGCGACGAGATGATCGCGGGCTCGCGCGTCGAGGTCGCCCCCTACAAGCGCGACCCGGCCGACTTCGTGCTGTGGAAGCCGAGCGACGAGACCCTGCCGGGCTGGGAGAGCCCCTGGGGCCGCGGGCGGCCCGGCTGGCACATCGAGTGCTCGGCCATGAGCCGCGCATATCTCGGCGAAACCCTCGACATCCACGGCGGCGGGCTCGACCTGGTCTTCCCCCACCACGAGAACGAGATCGCGCAGAGCGAATGCGCCTGCCCCGGCCCGCCCTTCGCCCGCCACTGGGTGCACAACGGCTGGCTCACCGTGGAGGGCGAGAAGATGTCGAAGTCCCTCGGCAACTTCATCACCATCCGCGATGCGCTCACCGAGGCGCCGGGGGAGGTGAACCGGCTGGTCCTCCTGAGCACGCACTATCGTCATCCGATGGACTGGACTGCCGACGGCATCGCCCAGGCCCGCGCCAACCTGGACCGCCTCTACACGGCGCTCCGCAACGCGGGCGCTGCGGCGAATGGCGTGGAAGACTCCGTCGATGCCGAGGTCGAGGACGCGCTGTGCGACGACCTGAACACGCCGAAGGCGCTCGCAGCGCTCCACCGCCTTGCCAGCGTGCTCAACCGGGCCGGCGACGCGCCAGCGATGGCGCGGGCCGCGGCCGCGCTGCGCGGCTCCGGCGCCCTGCTCGGGCTGCTGCAGGCCGACCCCGAGGCGTGGTTCCGCGGCGCGGAACAGGAGGGCGGCATGAGCGAAGCCGAAATCGAGGCGCTGATCGCCGCCCGCGCCGCCGCCCGCGCGGAGCGCGACTTCGCCGAGGCCGACCGCATCCGCGATGCGATGGCCGCCGAGGGCATCACCCTCGAAGACAAGCCGGAGGGCACGCTGTGGCGCCGCGCGTGAAGGGCGGCGTGCGCGAGACCCGCACCCCGGCAGGCTGAGCCGTGGCAGGGAGCGACCGGCGCAAGGCTTGCGCCGCGGCCCATGTCGATGCCGGGGCGCCGGCAGTCATCCTCGTGCGCACCCAGCTCGGCGAGAACATCGGCGCCGCGGCGCGCGCCATGCTCAACTGCGGCCTCTCCGACCTGCGCCTGGTCCAGCCCCGCGACGGCTGGCCCAACGTGAAGGCGCTGGGCGCGGCCTCGGGCGCGGATGCGGTGCTGAACGGCGTGCGGCTCTGCGCGAGCGTGGAAGAGGCCGTGGCCGACCTGAACCTGGTTCACGCCACCACGGCCAGGCCGCGCGAGCTGCTGAAGCCGGAGATGGCGCCGCGCGAGGCGGTTACGGCATTGCGCGATGCGGGCCGGCAGGGCGCCCGCCTGGGCCTCCTCTTCGGGCCGGAGAAGGCCGGCCTCAAGAACGAGGAGCTGGTGCTGGCCGACGCCATCGTCAGGATTCCGCTCAACCCCGCGTTCGCCTCGCTCAATCTGGCACAGGCGGTCCTGATCATGGCCTACGAATGGCGCCTCGCCAGCGGTCCGCTGGAGGAAGAGCCCGAGCCGGCGCCGCCGCCGACGGGGAGCGCCCGGCCCGCCACCAAGGACGAGATCCTGCACTTCTTCCGGCACCTGGAAGGCGCGCTCGACGACCGCGACTTCTTCCCGACGCCGGAAATGCGGCCCAAGATGGTGCAGAACATGCGCACCATGTTCGAGCGCATCTCGCTCACTCGCCAGGACGTGCAGACCCTGCGCGGTGTCGTGCGCGCGCTCACCGGCGAGCGGCTCCGGCGGCGCGAACCGCCGGGCTCCGCCGATTGACACCGCACCGGCGCGGGCTATAGTGCGCCCGGCTCGCCGCCGGAGGCCGCGGGCGCACGCGATTCTCCCACCGGCACGGGCACGATGAGCAAGCGACAGCAGTCGAAGTACAAGATTTGCCGGCGCCTCGGCGTCAACCTCTGGGGCCGCCCCAAGAGCCCCACCAACCGGCGCGACTACGGGCCGGGGCAGCACGGCCAGCGGCGCCGCAAGCCGTCCGACTTCGGCGTGCAGCTCGCGGCCAAGCAGCGCCTGCGCGGCTACTACGGCAACATCACCGAGAAGCAGTTCCGCCGCTACTACCACATCGCCGGCGACCGCAAGGGCGACACCGGCGAGAACCTGGTCGGGCTGCTGGAGCGGCGCCTCGATGCCGTGGTCTACCGCATGAAGTTCGTGCCGACCGTGTTCGCGGCGCGCCAGTTCGTGAACCACGGCCACATCCTGGTCAACGGCCGCCGGGTCACGATCCCTAGCTACCTGGTGAAGGACGAGGACCGCATCACGGTGCGCGAGCGCTCGAAGCAGCTGCCGCTGGTGCTGGAGGCGATCGATTCGCCCGAGCGCGAGGTGCCGGACTACCTGGAGGTCGACCACGACCGGATGGAGGGGCGCTTCATCCGCGCGCCCAAGTTCGCCGACGTGCCCTATCCGGTGACGATGGAGCCCAATCTCGTCATCGAGTACTACTCGCGATAATCACTATCCGTTAGTTCCCTAGGCGCTCTCGATTGACAGGGCGCCCCATCCCGGCTTTTGTCTGCCTTGGGAATCCGAGGGTAAGGGAGGAGCGTGATGGGCGCGTTGGCATTCGAGCATCATCTGCTGAAAGAAGCCGGTACCAGTCCCAACAACGGGGCGCTGCCGCTCATCGTCTATCGTGGCGCCATCGGTGTCGGCGGCGACGAGCCGGAGGCGGCGGTCGAGCGGCACTTCGACGCCAACGGCTGGGGCGACGGCTTTCGCGGCGATACCTTTCCCTTTCACCACTACCACTCCATCGCCCACGAGGTCGTGGGCTGCGCGCGCGGCGCGGCGCGGCTCCAGTTCGGCGGGCCGGAGGGGCCGGTTGTCGACGTGCAGGCCGGTGACGCCGTGTTGATCCCGGCGGGTGTGGTGCACTGCCGGCTCGACGACAAGCCGGGCTTCGTCAGCGTCGGCGCCTACCCGCCAGGCCAGCAGCCGGACCTCTGCGTGCTGTCGAACCAGGATGCCGAGGTCTCGAACGCCAGGGACGATACTGAAGGCCTGACACTCAAGATCGTGGGCGAAGCGGAAATGCCCGCGATCCGGGCCTCCATCGCCGCAGTCCCGCTCCCCGCGACCGACCCACTCGCAGGCGGAAGGGGCCCCGTCGCCGACCTCTGGCTGGAGGGCTGAGGGCGCCCCTCAATCGAACACGCTGAAGTCCAGCGCGAGCCGCTCGCCGAGCCAGAGCGGGTAGTCGCGGTGGTCGGCGAGATCGTCGCCGGTGTTCGGGTGCACCAGCACCGAGTGGTCCCGGCGGTTGAGCATCAGCCAGGGCACGAACTCGGCGAAGAGGGCCGGCTCGAAGGCCACCTGAAACATGTGCATGGGATGAGGCCCCACCAGCTTGTCGCGCCAGCGCCCAAGCCGCACGGGGAAGCGCGCGATCAGACCGGTCCTGACCGCCGCGGCGGTCTGCCGCGTCGCCGGTTCGTAGTAGACGTGGGCGTGGTAGCTGGCGATTTCCGCCGGCGGCAGTGGTGTCAAGCGCGGGGCTCGACGCCGATGCCCTTGGTGCTCAGGAACTCCGAAAGCTCGCCGGTCTCGTACATCTCGCGGACGATGTCGCAGCCGCCCACGAACTCGCCCTTGACGTAGAGCTGCGGGATCGTCGGCCAGTCGCTGAAGCCCTTGATGCCCTGGCGGACCTCAGGGTCCTCGAGCACGTCGAATCCCTTGAAGCGCACGCCGAGCAGCGAGAGCATCTGCACCACCGTGGCGGAGAACCCGCACTGTGGGAACACCGGCGTCCCCTTCATGAACAGGACGACATCGTGCTCGTCGATGAGGCCCCGGATGCGATTCTCGACCGGTGCGCTGGTCGTGGCCTCGATCATGCGAATTCCCCTTTCACTTTCAGTCAGTTACGCGTCCGCTGGGACGCTGGTCTGGAGCGCGAGCGCGTGCAGCTGATCGCCCATCCGCCCGCGCAGCGCGCGGTAGACCATCTGATGCTGCTCCACCCGCGACTTGCCGGCGAACGCGGCCGAAACCACGCGCGCCGCGTAGTGGTCGCCGTCGCCGCGCAGGTCGTCGATATGGATCTGGGCGTCAGGGAGCGCCTCTCGAATGAGCTGCTCGATCTCCTGAACGTCCATGGGCATCGGCGGTTCTTCCGGGTGGTGCGTTCTGCGGGTGCACTCAACGCTCGTGCTCCGCCTTGCCGGCCATGTAGGCCGGCAGCCACTCTTCGTGGATGCGGCGGAGCGCTGCTATCGATATGGCACTTGCGCCCTCCACTGTCAACGCGGCGCCACCCGTGGACCCGATGAAAGAGACCGGCACGCCTGCACTTTCGGCCTCCCTCGCGAGCGCTTCTGCGTGATGCCGCGGCGCGCTGACGAGGTAGCGCCCCTGGTCCTCGCCGAAGAGCCAGCCGGCAGCGCTGGGCACACCCACTGGCACCGCGATCCGGGCGCCGATGGCGCGGCCCGCATCGAGCGCCGCAAGCGCCATCTCGGCGAGCGCCACCAGCAGCCCGCCGTCGGAGACGTCGTGGCAGGCGGAAACCACTCCAGCCTCGATCTGGCGCCTGACGAAGTCACCGTGGCGCCGCTCGGCGGCGAGATCGACGGCGGGTGGCGGCCCCTCCTCCCGACCCTCGATCTCGCGCTGGTAAAGAGAGCGAGCGAGATGGCCGCCGGCACCGCCCACCAGCAGCAGTGCCTCGTCCGGTACCTTCAGGGCGAGGGTGCACATGCGCTCCAGATCCGCGATCAGCCCAAGACCACCGATGGAGGGCGTGGGCAGGATGCCCATGCCGCCGGTCTCGTTGTAGAATGAGACGTTGCCCGAGACGACCGGGAAATCCAGTGCCCGGCAGGCCTCGGCCATACCCTCGATGCAGCCCGCGAACTGGCCCATCACCTGCGGCCGCTCGGGATTGCCGAAGTTGAGGCAATCGGTGATGGCCAATGGCCGCGCACCCACGGCGGTGAGGTTGCGCCAGGCCTCCGCCACCGCCTGCGCCCCGCCCGAGGCCGGGTCGGCAGCGCAGTAGCGGGGCGTGCAGTCGGCGGTAAGCGCGAGCCCCTTGCTCGTGCCGTGGACGCGCACCACGGCGGCATCGCCCCCCGGCGGCTGAACCGTGTCCGCCATCACCATGTGGTCATACTGCTCCCAGATCCAGCGCTTGGAGCAGAGATCGGGCGCGGCGAGCAGCGTTTGCAGAGCCGCCATCAGCTCGGGCGCGGACGCCTCGTGGTCCGGCGTGCGCGCCAGCGGCGCCGGCCTCGGCGTAAGCTCGTAAGGCCGTTCGTAGATGGGCGCCTCATCCACCAGCGGGCGCACCGGCAGGTCGCCCACCACGGCACCGCCGGCCTTGAGCACGAAGCGGCCCGTCTCCGTCACCCGGCCGATGACGGCGAAGTCGACGCCCCATTTCTCGAAGACCGCCCTCGCCTCTTCCGCCGCCTCGGGGCGGAGCACCATGAGCATGCGCTCCTGGCTTTCGGAGAGCATGATCTCGTAGGGCGTCATGGCGCTCTCGCGCACCGGCACCTTGTCGAGGTCGAGCTCGATCCCTGCACCGCCCTTGTCCGCCATCTCGACCGAGGAACAGGTCAGACCGGCGGCGCCCATGTCCTGGATCGCGATGATCGCATCCGACTTCATCAGCGCGAGGCAGGCCTCCATCAGCAGCTTCTCGGTGAAGGGGTCACCGACCTGGACGGTCGGGCGCTTCTCCTCCGTGCCTTCGTCGAAGGCGGCCGAAGCCATGCTCGCGCCGTGGATGCCGTCGCGCCCGGTCTTGGCGCCGACGTAGACCACGGGATGGCCGACCGCGTTCTCGGCGGCGGCGTAGAAGATTCGGTCCGCCTGCGCCACGCCCACGGTCATGGCGTTGACCAGGATGTTGCCGTCGTAGGCCGCATCGAAGGCGCAGGAGCCGCCCACCGTCGGCACCCCGATGCAGTTGCCGTAGCCGCCAATGCCGGCAACCACGCCCGCCACCAGATGGCGCGTCTTGGGATGACCGGGCGCGCCGAAGCGGAGCGCGTCGAGGCTCGCCACCGGCCGCGCGCCCATGGTGAACACGTCGCGCAGGATACCGCCGACCCCCGTCGCCGCGCCCTGATAGGGCTCGATGAAGGAGGGGTGGTTGTGGCTCTCCATCTTGAAGACCGCCGCCTGACCGTCGCCGATATCCACCACGCCGGCGTTCTCCCCCGGCCCGCAGATGACCCAGGGCGCCTCGGTCGGCAGCTTGCGCAGCCACACCCGGGACGACTTGTAGGAGCAGTGCTCGTTCCACATCGCCGAGAAGATGCCGAGCTCGGTCAGGTTGGGCGCGCGGCCCATGACCTGCTCGATGCGCGCGTACTCGTCCGTGCTCAGCCCGTGCTCGGCCACCAGCGCCGGCGTGATCGGCACGTCCGGCATCGCCCGCACCGCGCCGCTCACGCGAGCGCCTCCACCAGATGGTCGAACATGGGGCGCCCGTCGGTGCCGCCCAGCGCGGGCTCTGCAGCACGCTCGGGATGCGGCATGAGGCCGAGCACCGTGCGCGCCGGATTGAGGATGCCCGCGATATCGGCGGCGGAGCCATTGGGGTTGGCCGCGTCACCGGTCGCGCCGTCATCGCCCACGTAGCGGAATGCCACCAGCCCCTCGCCCTCCAGCCGGGCGAGCGTCTCCGCGTCGGCGCAGTAGTTGCCCTCGTGATGGGCGACCGGCATCCGCACCACCTGGCCGGCCTGGTAGCCGGCGGTGAAGGGGCTCCCGGCCTCCTCGACGCGCAGGCTCACCCAGCGGCAGACGAAGCGGAGCCCCGCGTTGCGCATCAGCGCACCGGGCAGCAGCCCCGCCTCGGTCGCTACCTGGAAGCCGTTGCAGATGGCGAGCACATGCACGCCCTCCTTCGCCCGCTTCACCACGTCCGCCATCACCGGCGAGCGCGCCGCCATGGCGCCCACGCGCAGGTAGTCGCCGTGGGCGAAGCCGCCGGGCAGCACGATCAGGTCGCAGGCGGGCAGCGCGGTCTCGTCGTGCCAGACCATCGCCGGCGCCCGGCCCGTGCTGGCCTCCAGCGCCACCTCGACATCCCGGTCGCAGTTCGAGCCGGGAAAGACGATGACGGCGGCCTTCATCGCACCCCAGCCGCCGGGCATGACGCGTTCTCTCCGCGCTTCAGAAAGGAGAGGTGTGAGACGCGGAGCGAAAAATTCATGCGAGATTCGCCGGGATTAGGCGGGACAGCCGGGATTCCAGGGGCGATGCGAGGGCTATCCCCGACCACAATCCGGGGCGGCGGCGGGGAAGCTGGGTTGGCGGCAGGGGTTGCGGTGCGCCGGCTCATTCGGCGAGGTCGATGGTGTAGTCCTCGATCACGGTGTTCGCGAGCAGGCGCGCGCACATGGCGTCGAGCTGCTCCCTGGCAACCGCCGGGTCGGTCTCGGCCAGATCGAGCTCCAGGTACTTGCCCTGGCGCACGCCTTCGACGCCGGCGAATCCCATGCGCGCGAGTGTGCTCGCGATCGCCTTGCCTTGGGGGTCGAGAACGCCGGCCTTGAGGGTGATGTGGACTCGGGCTCGCACGCGATCTCACGCGCTCTCGACGTTGTCGCGGCCGTTCACCTCCTGCACCACCGCCTGGGGCAACAGGCCCAGGCGCCGGGCGACCTCCTGATAGGCCTCGGAGACCCGGCCGAGATCGCGGCGGAAGCGGTCCTTGTCCAGCTTCTCGTTGGTCTCGATGTCCCAGAGCCGGCAGCTGTCGGGCGTAATCTCGTCGGCGAGCACGATGCGCATGTCCTCGCCGTGCCAGAGCCGGCCGAACTCCAGCTTGAAGTCCACCAGCCTGATGCCGATGCCGTGGAAGAGTCCGCTGAGGAAGTCGTTGATGCGGAGCGACATGGAGAGGATGTCGTCGAGCTCCTGCGGCGTCGCCCAGCCGAAGGCAGTGATGTGCTCTTCCGAGACCAGCGGATCGTCGAGCTCGTCGTTCTTGTAGCAGTACTCGACGATGGAGCGCGGCAGCTGCACGCCCTCCTTGAGGCCGAGCCGCTTGACCAGCGTGCCGGCGGCGTAGTTGCGAATGATCACCTCGACCGGGATGATCTCCACCTCGCGAATAAGCTGTTCGCGCATGTTGAGCCGGCGCATGAAATGGGTGGGCACGCCGATCTCGTTGAGACGCGCCATCAAGTGCTCGGAGATGCGGTTGTTGAGCACGCCCTTGCCGGTAATCACCCCCTGCTTCTTGTTGTTGAAGGCGGTGGCGTCGTCCTTGAAATACTGCACCAAGGTGCCGGGCTCGGGTCCTTCGTAAAGCACCTTCGCCTTGCCTTCGTAGATCCGCCTGCGACGGGACATGGTGGGGATCCTCGATGTGGGGGGCTTTGCGCCGGGTCGGCGCTCTGCGCGCCCGTTAGCCCGTCAACATAGTCGTTACAAGGGGCCAGTACAATCGCCCGTCGCCGGTCGTGCCGGGCAGGCCGGGCATGTCGGCCGCCGAGACGACGTCCTAAATTTCAATGTTTTCAAATAGATGACGATTCGGTGGACCCGCCGCGAAACGCCACACGGGGGTGATGCCGGGCCGTCCCGGCCGCGGCAGGGCGATCAGCGAGGCGTTGACCGTGCCGAATCCGCCGATCACCTCGATGCACATGGCGGCCTCCGCATCGCCGCCCGAGTCGTGCACGCCACGCGCAAGCAGCGCAGCCCAGTCGTCCCATGCGCCGCGCTCGGGATCGGGCGGCGCCGCGGCCTCGAAGTCTGCAAGATGCGTGCGAATTCGCGCCGATTCAAAGTCGTTGCGCTCGCGCGCGGTGAACATGCAAAGCCCCTCGGGCAGCGGATGAAAGACCGGCGCCTTGCCGCCGTCGTGGCGCAGCCAGAACGCTTCCTCGGAATCCGCGACCACGAGATTGAAGGGGCGATAGGCCACGCCGTCGATATCGGCGAGCGCCATGGCCGCAGCCGCAGCGTCGGCATGATCCAGCGCATCCAGCACCAGCTCGCCGCGCGAGCGTTTGCCCGCGGCGGGCCCGAGCGCGCCGGTGCGGTTCAGGATGCCGGCGCAGACACCGTCGTCGTTGACGCCCAGCCAGCTTCCGCCCGCGAGCTCGTCCTGGCCGGCGGTCACTTCCGGGCGCTCGGCCCAGTGGCGGCCCGGCCCAAGCCAGGAGCGGCCGATCATCTCGTCGCGGTTGGCGGCGATCACGACCGGCCAGTCGTGACCGGGGCGCCGCAGGATCACGAGTGTGCACATGCTGCCTTACCCGCCGAAGGGGCCGCACCCGCCGTGGACCGGCGCGGGCCGCTCTGGCACAATGCGCGCGCGTCCAATCATCGGCTGGGAGCCTGGGGAATGAACACGTTCGACGACCGCAAGAAAGCCGCCGAGGCGAAGTTCAAGCACGATCAGGAGTTTCAGTTCAAGGTCGTCGCCCGGCGCAACAAGCTTCTCGGCCTGTGGGCGGCGGAGAAAATGGGCATCGCAGGCGACGATGCCGAGGCCTACGCCAAGCAGGTGGTCATGGCCGACTTCGAGGAGCCGGGCGACGACGACGTGGTGCGCAAGGTTGTCGGCGATCTGACCCAGAAGGGCATCGAGGCCGACGCGCATCTGATTCGCACGCAGATGGAGCGCCTGCTGGACGAGGCGAAGAGCCAGGTCAGCACCGAATAGCCCGCGCGCGCCTTCCTCCCCATTCTCGACGTTCGGGGCCGCCGGTGAGCGGTACTGCCTCCGGCTGGGGCGCTCACGCCCATCGGGCGCTGCGTGCGGCCGGCGTGCGCCAGATCGCCTACGTGCCGGATGCCGGCCTCTCGGCGCTGCTCGCACTATGCGAGGCCGACGAGACCATGCGCACGGTGCTGCTCGCCCATGAGCAGGAAGGCCCGGCGCTTGCCGCCGGCGCCTGGCTCGGCGGCCAGCGCGCGGCGCTGCTGATGCAATCGAGCGGGGCCGGCAACTGCGTCGCGGCGCTCTCGCTAATCCGCACCTGCCGCTTCCCCTTCCTCGGCATCGTCACCATGCGGGGCGAGTGGGGCGAAACCAATCCTTGGCAGCTCCCCATGGGCCAGGGGACGGCGGCTCATCTCGAAGAGTGCGGCGTGATCGTCTCCCGCGTGGACGACGAGGCGCGTACCTTCGAGATCATCGAGGCGGCCGCCGCCATCGCCTTCGAGAGCCAGGCGGCGGCCGCGGTTCTCATCGGCCAGCGCGTGATCGGCGCTAAGAGCTTCGACGGATGACGCGCCGCGCGCAGCCCGAGACGACCCTGGACCGGCGCACAGCCGTGGCGGTCCTGCTCGAAAGCCGCGACGACGTGCTGGTGGTCCCGGGCCTCGGCTCCGCCACATGGGACTGCGCCGCACTCGGCGACAACCCGCTCCACTTCTCGCTCTGGGGCGCGATGGGCAACGCGTCGATGATCGGGCTCGGCCTCGCGCTGGCGCAGCCCGCGCGGCGCGTGCTGGTGCTGACGGGCGACGGCGACATGCTGATGGGGCTTGCGAGCCTCGCCACCATCGCGACCCAGGCGCCGACCAATTTCGCCCTCGTCGTGCTCGACAACGAGCGTCACGGCGAGACAGGGATGCAGCCCACGCATACCGCGCACCGCACCGACCTCGCCGCCGCGGCCGCTGCCTGCGGCTTCGCCGAGGTGCGGCAGGTCGCGGACGAAGCCGGCCTCCGCGCAGCGCTGCCGCTGGTGCACGAGACCCCGGGCCCTACCTTCCTCACGGTAAAGGTGCACGCCGAGCCCCTCCCCCGCGTCCTCCCGCCCCGCGACGGCGCCTATCTCAAAGACCGCCTTCGGGCGGCACTGCTGGGACCCGACGCCGTCCTCTAGTCTCGACACCGCATCGTCCGTCTCGACGGAAAGCCCGCGGCTGGAGCTTTCCACTCCCCCGCTCCGTGTTGACTTGCCTGGCCGAGCGTCCCACCGTTTGCGCCAAGATTTTCTCGAGTCGCAACGCTGACGGGATGCTTCGAGAGGTCGTCTCCTGAACGAATAGCGTCTGCCGCTCCGGCGGTGCAGGCCGGCGGTCGCGCTCCCTCGCCAGGCCCGCTAGTGCCGGCAGAGTCGCACTACCTGAGGAACACGATGCCATGACACGCGGAATCGGATCACTTCGCTCAGCAACGGTACTCCTGATGGCTGGCGGTTTGGCAGGAGGACTGGCCGCGTGCGGCGGCGGTTCTGGCGGCGGATCTTCCTCTCCGCCGACGCCCCTGCTTAGCGGTGAGGCGCTCGACATGGCGATCGCCGCTGAACCCCCGTCAGCGGCACAGAACCTGCTGAGTGCGGACGGCTCGGGAACACCCGCCGACAACACGATGCTCGAGGAGGCGGCCGACCCGGACAGAGCCACCATCGACGGCTGGGACCGCAATGTGTACGAGCGAACGACTGCGTCGGATTCGACAGATACGTTCGTGATTTACAGCAACAAGGACGATCCGACGCCCACGGCGTTCAGCGACGTTTATCCCTTCGATCATGACGCCGACAGCGACGCAGCAAATGACTCCTTGATCGTCGACATGAACAATGTGGGGTCAATCACTGGTGTGACTGGCTTCCCGAATGCGGGTACGCGGGTCGAGGTGCAATACTCGGATGACGACGCTCTCGCTGGCACGTTTGCCGAAGTGTCGGGGACATACACGTGCGTTTCTGGGTGCAGTCTTTCAGGCGAAAGCGATGGCAGCTTTGACGCTATAGGCGGCACTTGGCACTTCACACCTGATGACGAGAACGATCCGGTGGATGTGCCAGATTCCGACTACGTGCATTTCGGCTACTGGCTGAATGAAAGCGAAGTCGGTGGCGAGCCTGCCTACATGGTGGATGCCATCGCCGGCGGAACCGTCGAGTCCGCGATCGGCACCGTTCAAGACCTGGAGGGCCGCGCGACCTACACCGGGGCGGCGACAGGTCTCTACGTGATCAAGACTTTCACGTTGGACGGCGAAGTCCAGAACCCAATGGGCGGCCAGTTCACCGCCGACGCGATGCTGACGGCCACGTTCGGCGGCGGCAGCGTGCCTGCCATTAGCCACTACTCGATCGATGGCTCGATCAAGGACTTCGTGGACCGGGACGGCAAAGCCATCGACCCCAGCTGGACTGTCGCCCTGGAGGCAGCACTCTTCGGCAGCCAACAGAGCGGCGCTCTCACGGGCACGAACGGCAACGTGTTCAGCGGCGCGACCGAGGGCGACCAGGACATGATGGGCGACTGGGATGGCCGGTTCTTCGGCGACGCCGCGACGCCAGGCAACCAATCCACGTTCCCAAGCGCCGTGGCCGGCACCTTCGACGCTCAGTTCACGAACGGCGCCGTCATCGGCTCCTTCGGCGCGGAGAAAGACGACTGACGCAGGTGCCGCTCGCCCCTCTCCTCAGTACCGCCCCACGGTCACCCCGCCGTCGACGATGATGGTCTGGCCGCTCACGTAGCGCGCGCCGTCGGAGCAGAGGAAGAGGATCACGTCGGCGATGTCGTCGGCCTCGCCGTAGCGGCCGAGCGGGATGTACTCGGCGGCTGCCTCCAGCCCTGCGAGGCCGAGCGAGTGCACGGTCGAGAGCGCCTGCGCGGTCTTGATGAAGCCGGGCGCAATACCGTTGACGCGGATGCCGTCGCCGCCCAGGTCGCAGGCCATGCCGCGCACCAGCCCCACCACGCCGGACTTGGCCGCGTTGTACTGCACGTGATCGTGCCAGCCCCAGGTGGTGCCCATGACCGAGGATACGGCCACCATCGCGCCGCGCTTCGCCTCGCGCATGCCGGGCGCCGCGGCGCGCAGCAGCCGGAACACGCCCGAGAGGTCGACATCGAGGGTGTGGTTCCATTTCTCGTCGCTCATCTCGGTGAGCGGCACCTTGTGAGCGATGCCGGCATTGGCGACCACGACGTCCAGAGCGCCGGTGGCGGCCTCCGCAGCCGCGACCGCGTCGTTCACGTTGGCGCTGTCGGTCACGTCCACACGGCTGAAGCTCGCGCTGCCGCCTTCCGCCTCGATCGCGGCGACGGTTCCCTGCCCTTCCTCGTCGAGCACGTCGGTGACGTAGACGTGATAGCCGGCCCGGCCGAAGGCCAGGCCCGTGGCCTTGCCGATGCCGATTCCGGCGCCCGTGATCATGACTGTCGGCTTGCTCATGGAAGACTCCCGTGCCCTCGCGTTGGTGTGAGTTCGGCCCCGTGATAGTGCATATCCCCGGCACTCTCAACGCGCCCTGGTGCTAGAGCGAGTCCGTCAGAGACGGAGTCGCGACAGGCCGCGACCGCGGCCCGCCGCCCGTGCGGCGCCCTCGCGGAGGCGCCGGCCGGAGGCCGGCTGCCGTGAGCGACAAGAGGCGAGGGCGTTCCGCTTCATGCGGAAGCGCTCTCGCCCGGGATCAGCACACTCTGGCCGGTGGTGCGCCTTGCTTCGAGGTCGCGATGGGCGTCTGCCGCATCGGCGAGCGCATAGCGCCGCCCGACAAGGGGAACGACCGCCCCGCTCTCCAGCACCTCGAAGAGCGCGCTGGCACGGGCCTGGAGCGCCGCCGGCGTGTCGTTCTCCTGGAAGAGGCCGGGGCGCACGACCCCGATGGACTTCGCCGCCGCTGCGGCAAGCGCGCTCTGCGGAGGGGCGCCCGATGAGCTGCCGTAGAGCACCAGCGTGCCGCCGGGGCGAAGACAGGCGACGGAGGCCTCGGCCGTATCCCGGCCGACGGAATCGTAGACCACGGCAAGCCCTTCGCCGCCGGTGAGCGCGGTGACGCGGTTGGCGACGTCCTCCTGCCGGTGGTCGATCGCGTGGCGGCAGCCGTGGGCCTGGGCAAGCTCTCGCTTCTCGTCGCCGCCGGCGCAGCCGATGACGGTGGCGCCCTCATGCGCGAGCCATTGGCAGAGCAGCAGGCCGGTGCCGCCCGCCGCCGCGTGGACCAGCACGGCATCGCCCGGCTGCACCGCGCCGCTCTTGTGGACCAGGTACTCCGCCGTCATGCCCTTGAGCATGGTGGCGGCGGCCTGCTCGAAGCCGATGGCGTCGGGCAGCCTGACCAGCGCATCGGCCGCGATGGTGCGAAGCCCCGCATAGGCGCCGGGCGGGGCGCTCGCATAGGCGACGCGGTCGCCCTCCTTGAGCGCCGTCACCGCACCGCCCACGGCCTCGACCACGCCCGCGCCCTCGAAGCCGACGACCCAGGGCAGCCCCGGCGAGGGGAAGGAGCCGCGCCGTTGATAGGTGTCGAGGAAGTTGAGCCCGATCGCCCTCTGCGCGATCCGCACCTCGGTGGCGCCGGGGTCCGGCACCCTGAGATCGTCGACCCGCAGCACCTCCGGCCCGCCGGCCGCGTGCATCCGCACGGCCTGGGTCTTGACCGGAAGCCGGGTGCGGGCGCGCTGCTTCTGCCCGTACATCGTGGTGAAGATGCGGGTGAACTGGCGCTCGCGCGTGTGGATCGCGCCGAGGGGCGCGGCCGGTGCCCCGGCGCTCAAAGGCTCGATGGTCGTTGGCGTCATCATGCTGCGGCGCGCCCCCGAGGTGCAGGGTCAGATACGGGGCAGGTCGGCGCCCCCCGTTACGTTCAGGTTGGCGCCGGTGATGAAGCTGCCGGCATCGGAACACAGCAGGAGCGCGGCACCCGCCAAGTCCTCCGGCAGACCGGCGCGGCCCATCGGGCTCGCCCGTTCGATCGTGGCCTGCCACTCGGCCTCCGAGTGCTGCAGAAAGCGGTTGCGATCCGTATCGATCAATCCGGGGGAGAGGTTGTTGATGGTGACCCCCAACTTCTCGTATTCGCGGCTCAAATTCACGACCAGGTTGTACTGGGCGCTCTTCAGGCCGGCATAGACAGCGAGCTCGATCATCGGGGCGGTCTGCTGCACGCTGCCGATGGTCAAGACCCGGCCCCAGCCGCGTTCCGCCATCGGGGGCAGCGCGCGCTGGAGGAGCTGGATCGGCATGCGGTAGTTCATCCGGCATTGCAGGTCGATCTGCTCGGCCGTCACGTCGTCGAAGGCGCCGGGGATCTGGATGTTGGCGTTGCTCACGAGGATATCGACGCGCCCCAACGCCGAGACCGCCCGGTCGAACGCGTCGAATACGGCGCCGTCGACCGACAGATCGCCTTCGATCGCGAAGGCTTCGACCCCGTGGGATCTCGCCTCGTCGACCAGGTCGCTCGCGGCGTTCGGAAAGCCCACCTCGGCATCGAAGGCCGACGTGTGGTTGATCGCGACGTCGGCGCCGTGCTCGGCCAGCGCGAGCGCGATGGCGCGGCCGATTCCCCGGCTCGCCCCGGTAACGAATGCTGTCCGACCGGAAACGTCGAAACGGTCCTTCAAGCTCTCCTCCCCTACGCAAGCCTCAGACAAGCTCCAGTATGCCATACCGCCCGCGCCGTCGACCGACAGCCGGGCCATCCTTCCGGTGCCCGGGACCGCCGCGCAGGCCCCGGCGTGCTCAGCCGGTTTCGGGGAAGCGCTCGCCGCCCTCGGGCGCGCGGCCCGGCAGCCAGGTCTCGTGGACGTGCAGCCATTTCACGCCGCATGGCGCCGCCGCCGCGCGGCGGAAGAGGGCGGTCGAGAGACGCGCCGATTCCGCGCCCCGCCGCCGGTGCCACTCCTCGTAGGTGACCAGCGCATGATCGCCCACGGCCCAGCGGCAGCGGAAATTCTCGATCCAGATCTCGAATTCGTCGGCATCGGCGGCGAGCTCGCCGTGCAGCCCTTCGAACTCGGTGACCAGCGCCTCCCGCCCGGTCACCCCGCCGCGCGGGCCGATGACCTCGAGCCCATCGCCCATCACACCGGAAAACCGAGCGAAGCTCTCGGCCGAGCGCGGCACCGCACCGGCCAGCCAATCCCGCAGGAAGGCATGAAACCCCCGCACCTCCCCCTCGCAGTCCTTCTCCATCCCCAGGCCTCCGGTTCGGCAAAGATCGCAACTGTGCGCCGCAGATGGGATAGTGTGGGACAGCGAATATCGCGCGGCAACGGTCCGGTCCGGCCGACCAGGGGAGCGCCGTGGCGCCGGCACCAGCCGCGCCAAGAAGGGAGGCAGCCATGTCGACGTTGATCAGGGGCGGCACGGTGGTGACCGCAGACGAGCGTTACCCGGCCGATGTCTATTGCGCGGACGGCAAGATCCAGGAGATCGGGACCGGGCTCGACGTGCCCGCAGGCACGGCGACGGTCGATGCCGGGGAGGCGCTGGTCATGCCGGGAGGCATCGACCCCCACACCCACATGGAAACGCCCTTCATGGATACCGTGACCGGCGACGACTTCTATACAGGCCCCGCCGCCGGCCTCTCGGGCGGGACCACCATGATCATCGACTTCGTCATCCCCACGCCCGACCAGCGGCCGATGGACGCCTACCGGATCTGGCAGCAGCGCGCGGCGAAGGCGCCGTCCGACTATTCCTTCCACGTCGCGATTACCAACTGGAACGACGAGATTCACGAGGACATGGAGACGCTGACCCGCGATCACGGCGTCAACAGCTTCAAGCACTTCATGGCCTACAAGGGCGAGGTCATGCTCGACGCGGAGAAGATGATGAACAGCTTCGCGCGGGCGCGGGATCTCGGTGCGCTCTGCACCGTCCACTGCGAGGACGGCCATCTGGTCTGGATGATGCAGCAGGAGCTGCTCAAGGCCGGCGTCACCGGGCCGGAGGGCCACCCGCAGTCGCGCCCGCCCGAGGTCGAAGGCGAGGCGACCAACCGCGCCATCCGCATCGCCCAGCTCCTCAAGGCGCCGATCTACATCGTTCACGTGACCTGCCGGGAGTCGCTGGAGGCGATCACGCGCGCGCGCCTGGAGGGCCAGCGGGTCTATGGCGAGTGCCTGGCGCAGCACCTGGTGATCGACGAGAGCGTCTACTACGACCCCGACCCGGAGGTCGCCCGCGGCTACGTGATGAGCCCGCCCTTCCGGCCCAAGGACCATCAGGAGGACCTCTGGCGCGGCCTGCAATCCGGCAACCTGCAGACCACGGCGACCGATCACTGCGCCTACTGCAACTGGCAGAAGGAGATGGGCAAGGACGACTTCTCCAGGATCCCGAACGGCACCAGCGGCGTCGAGGACCGCATGTCGGTGATCTGGGACCAGGGCGTCGAGACCGGCCGGATCACGGCCAACGAGTACGTCGCGATCACGTCCGCCAACGCCGCGAAGATCTTCAACGTCTATCCGCGCAAGGGGGCGATCAAGGTGGGCGCGGACGCGGACATCGTGGTCTGGGACCCCAAGGCCACACGCACGATCTCGGCCAAGACCCATCTCCAGAACAACGACTTCAATATCTACGAGGGGATGACGGTGACCGGCGTCGCCCGCGCCACCGTGAGCCGGGGCCGGCACGTATGGGACGGCTCGGAGATCCGCGCCGAGGCTGGCGACGGCGCCTACGTCGAGCGGCCGACCTTCCCGGCCATCTTCGACGCGGTGAACACGCAGCGCGCCCGCCACCCCTTCCGCAGCGTCGAGCGGCCGGCCGGTTAGAGCGCGTCCGTCTTTGGCGGACGCGCGACAGGCCGCGACCGCGGCCCGCCGCAAATGCGGCGCGCCCGCGCAGGCGCCGGCCAAAGGCCGGCTGCCGTGAGCGACAAAGAGTCAGAGCGTTTCCGTGTGAAACGGATACGCTCTGAGTCCCGGTCGCGCCGGGCGCGTTACTCCGCCGCGTCGCGGGCGAGTCCGGCTGCCGGCAGCGGCTCGTAGCCGACCACGGGCTTCGACGGCGGCTGCTCGTAGGTGATCTTGCTGTGGCTCAACCCGGCGTCCACCAGGCTCGCGGCCGTCTTGATCGCCCACGGGATGGGATCGACCACGGGGACATCGTAGCCCCGGGCAAGCAGCCCCTGGCGCACGGCCTCGGCGCATCCCAGCATGCCGGTGCAGCCGAAGATGATCGCATCGGCGCCGTCGTCCTCGACCGCGCGGACCGCCTCGTCGACGAGGGCTTCCTTGGTGCGTTCCAGGTCCTGCTCCAGCTCGAGAACCGGGATCGAGACCGAACGGACCGACGCGAGCTTCTCGCGCACACCGTAGATTTGCGCCTGATGCTCGAACTGGGCCCGTAGGCGCTTGAGCACGGTGAGGACGCTGAAGGTGTGCCCCAGCATCGAGGCCACGTGCATCGCCGCCTCGCAGGGCCCGATCACGGGGATGGACACGCATTCGCGCCCCGGAAACATGCCGGGGTCGCCCATGCAGTCGATCACCACCGCGTCGCAGCCATCGCGCTCGGCCTCGACGATCTTTGTGATCGTGCCGGGGACGGCGACGGCCTCGTCGTACTCGCACTCGATCGAGGCCGGCCCGGTCTCGATCTCGATATGGCTGATCGTCAGACCCGGCCGCTCCAGAGCGCGAAACTCGGACTTGTCGCGAAATCCCCAGGTCGTGATCGGGGTCACCACCCTTACGTCCATTGCCATCGTCGGGCCCTCCCTTTGCCGTGCCTCTGACCGGAGTACCGCCAGTGCCCGTCTCGTTCAAGGAAATACATGGGCGCGAGCCTTCGGGCGGGGCGCGGTCCGAGCCCAAATGCACCGGCGCCAGCCTGGGCCCGGTGCGATTTGATCCGGCCATCCCGAGTGTGTATCCATGCCGGCCGCCAGCGCCGGCGAGCGCACGACCGCCCGGCGATCACACGGCTGCGCTCCCGAGCGAGCAAACCCGACGAGTGCGATCATGAACGAGAAGCAGCTCGACACCGGGCTCCTGCCCTACCCCCTGCCGCCCTGGAAGCATCGCTTCCGCACCCTCAGCATCTTCTGCGAGGTCGACGAGGCGGCGCTCCGCCCCCGCGTGCCGGCGCCGCTGGAGCTCGCCTCCAATGTCGTGCAGATCACGGTCATGCACTTCGAGAGCACGGTGCCGACGCGCCCCTACTACGACAGCGCCGTGATCGCGCAGGTGCGCTACGGCGGCGAGACCGGCGGGCACTGGGTGCACGCCTTCACCAGCACCGACCAGGTGTGCGCGGGCACCCGCGAGCTCTGGGGCTTCCGCATGAAGCTCGCGTCCATGGAGCTGCACGTCGACACCAAGCGGATCTGGGGCTTCACCGAGCGCATGGGCCGGCGCGTGATCGAGATCGCCATGCGGCCCACCGGCCGGGAATTCGAGCCGCTCAGGACCTTCCCCCGCCTCTTCGTGAAGGCGCTGCCCGAGGCGGACCGGCCGGACGCGGTGAAGCGCCAGGTCGTGCAGCTCCCGGCGGAGACCGAGATCACCGAGACCCTCTGGGGCGAAGGTACGGTGCGCTTCGAGCAGAGCGACGACGACCCCACCCACCTGCTGAAACCCACCCGCATCCTCGGCGCGAGCCTCGTTTCCGGCAACCAGGTGCTCCCCTGGGGCGTGGTGCTTAGCGACTAGAAGTTGACGGGCCGCGACTCCCACCTCCGCCTGTCTCCCTCCTGACTCGTTCATTTCCCTCAGTCGCCGGGCGCTCACTCCGTTCGCTTGGCTACGCGCTTCGCGCGCGGCGCAGTCGCGCCGTCCGGGCCTGACGGCCCCGGGGGCGCCGCTCATGCTATCGTGCCGGCCTGGAACGACGGGAGGCAGGGCATGAGGCTTGAGGGCAAGGTCGCGATCGTCACCGGCGGCTCGCGCGGGATCGGCGCCAGCATCGCGCGCCGTCTGGCTGCGGATGGCGCCGTGATCGCGGTGGTCGCGCACACCGCGCGCGACAGGGCGGTGGCCGTGGCGCAGGAGATCGTGGACGCGGGCGGCCGCGCCGCGCCCTTCCAGGCGGACGTTTCCAGGGTCGCCGACTGCGAGCGGCTGGCGGCGGAGGCGGCCGACGCCTTCGGCACCATCGACATCCTCATCAACAATGCCGGCGTCTACCACCCGCTGCCCATGGAGGAGACCACCGAGGAACTCTGGGACGCCCAGATCGACATCAACCTCAAGGGCAGCTTCTTCATGGCCAAGGTGGTGGCGCCGGTGATGAAGGCGAAGGGCGCGGGCAAGATCGTCAACATCACGTCCACGCTCGGCATCGTCGGCTCGAGCGCGGGCGCCGCCTACTGCGCGTCGAAGGGCGGCCAGATGCAGCTGACCAAGGCGCTCGCCCTGGAGCTCGGTCCGCACGGGATCAACGTCAACGCCGTGGGGCCCGGCGCCACGAGAACCGACATGAACGCGGCGATCCGCGCCCAGCCCGGCAAGGAGGAGAAAATGGCGGCCATCGCGCCGATGGGCCGCTACTGGATGGAGGCCGACGACGTCTCGGGCGCCGTGGCCTATCTCGTGTCGTCGGAGGCCGACGCGGTGCACGGCGCCCACCTCATGATCGACCTCGGCTGGACCGCCTGGTAGGCGGCGCTCCGGCCCGCCGCCCGACCACCATGTGCGGACGATTCGCCCAGCGCCTCTCCTGGCGCGAGCTTCACGAGCTCCTCGGCCTGATCGGCCCGGCCCAGAACCTGCGGCCACGCTACAACGTGGCGCCAGGGCAGTCCATCGCGGCGGTGCGCGTGAGCGAGGGCGGCCGCCGCCTCTCCATGCTGCGCTGGGGGCTGGTCCCCGCGTGGGCCAAGGAACCGAATATTGGCTACAAGATGATCAACGCGCGCTCCGAGACCGCGCACCAGAAACCCTCGTTCCGCGCCGCCTTCAAGGCGCGCCGCTGCCTGATCCCGGCCGACGGCTTCTACGAGTGGAAGCGCGAGGGCAAGGCCAAGCAGCCCTACCTGATCGGGCTGAAGGAGGGCGGCGGCTTCGTCTTCGCCGGGCTGTGGGAGAGCTGGACCGTGCCGGCGGGCCTCGCGCTAACCGGCAATCTGTCCGAACTCGAAGCGGGCGACGTGCTGGAGACCTGCACAATCCTCACCACCGAGGCCAACCCGGCGCTCGCCCCGATCCACCCCCGCATGCCGGTGATCCTGCCGGCAGATGCCTACGCCCTCTGGCTCGCGGGCGAAGCAATCCCCCTCGCCCCCTACCCCGCCGAGGCCATGGCTTTCCACCCTGTGAGCACGCTGGTCAACAAGCCGGCGAACGACGACGAGCGGTGTGTGGAGTCGGTTGCGAACGCTGAGTTAAGTTTGGAGCCAGGAATTCCCGATTGACGGCTATTCTTTGTTCCATTGTACTCTAGCGTCCTGATCGAGAGGTTCCCATGATTTGGCACCCCGTTCCCCTTTCCGTCATGGCCGGACTTGTTCCGGCCATCCACGTCCCGCCACCAGGCGCGCGCCCTATGGATGCCCGGATCAAGTCCGGGCATGACGGTAGTTGTTGAGGGGCGGGAGACAGCACACGCCCAAGGCGAAATCAAACGAACCTCGGAACCGAGGCACTAGGAGACGACTGCATGACTACGAAGGACGTTTGCGCTTGGAGACCCTTTTAACGTTATCAAACTTTTTTCTTCCCATATGAATTTCGCCGGATCCGGGCACCACCGTTTGTGCCACAGGTAAACCAAGTCTCTCATAATCCTTCAACTTCTGAACGTCACTTCTCACGGCTTTCTCATGCTTACTAAGTTCCTCGATTGCGTGTTCTAGCGCAATCCTCACCATTCTAATCAAGTCATCGCTGGCCTCAGCTTTTGGGCCCAGGTACATGTGGGACAAATGCCCAATACCGTGAAATTCTCCCGATTGCTCATTAATAGCGATTGCCACTTTGCATTGGCGATTGGGTCCACTTCTATGTGCTATCCAAGTATCCCGCATATCCTTCAGCCACTTATAATACTCCAACCCGCCTGGAACGTTCGCGTATACTAGAAAGGGATCAAGACAAGCTGGCAGTCTATTGTCGAAACACGAAACCATAGAGATGACAGCATCTCGAATTAGGCTGACGCATATCTCGTTATCTTGATCGCTCTTCAATTCTGCGGTCAGCAATTCCTTCCATAGCTGCGCTCGTCTAAGAGAGTATTTTAAGTCATGAACAAGGAGCATCCATTCGGAATATAGCTTTGCCGCTGGCGTAGCCAACGTCCGAGCGGTGGTCCATGCAGAGTCATCACGTTTGACGGACTCACTAACTTGCAATCCCGTCATGATTACTTCCTAATCATAAAACAAAATTCTGCACGCAATTCAGGCAACACGGCACATCTCTTTCAATCTCTTGACCAACTTCTTGATGCGCTACGGTTGCGGACAGTTACCGGGCGACCCGATACCGATGCGTCGAGCGTGAACTTGCGGGGCCGGTGCACACGCCTTCAGTGTCAGATGTTGGGCGGCATCAGAGCTGCCGCCTTGACCTCCTACGCCTTCAAGCGCAGAGCTCACTTCGCCCCGGCGGCTCTCCGAAGTTGGGCGGAGGCGCGGAAGCGGAGGGCCTTGGAGGCCCGGATGCGGATCGCTTCGCCGGTCTGCGGGTTGCGGCCCTTGCGCCCCTTGCGCTTGACGATGGAGAAGGTGCCGAAGTTGCCGATGGTGTAGCGGCCTTCCTTCTTCGACTTCTTGATCCCGGCCTCGATCTCGCCCAGCACCAGGTCCACGGTGCGCTTGGCCTCGGCCTTGCTCATCTTGCCCTTCTTGGCGACGTTCTCGATGAATGCGGCTCTGCTCATGGTCGGAAGCCCCTCTGTCGTTCCCTGTCGCGACTCGAACGAGTCCAACCCGCTACATATAGCGGCTTTTTCCAATCTGGCTACCAGAAAAGCCAGCGGGCCGCGGAATTCGGCAGCCCACGATCAGCCGCCGCTACTGGCGATCCACGGTGGAGCGCCCCTCGTCGAGCCATCCCAGGATGCCGCCGCGCACGTTGTAGACCTGCCCGTATCCGAACTGCTCGTCCAGCATGCGGGCGACCTTGCCGCTGCGGTTGCCGCTACGGCAGATGAGCGCGACGGGCTGGCCGGACTCAGCGATCGCGGCGAACGCCGGCAGCCACTCGTCCAGGTCGTAGCGCCCCTTCTTGTCGAAGAAGGTCAGCAGGTGGCTGCCCTCGATGACGCCGGTCTTGCGCCACTCCTCCGGCCTGCGGACGTCGATGACGGCGACCCCCTCCGCCCGAAGCTGCTGCAGCCCGGCGCTGTCCACGTCGATGACCTCCGCATGAAGCGGCACGGCGCCAGCAACCAGCAAGGCACAGAAAACGACAACCCTCAGCATTGCCCGAGCCCCCACGTGGTCTCCCTAGAGATGAACCGACACGTCCCCGTTTGCAACGGATTTCGCGCGCGCTTGTTCGTTTCCCTCAATCGCCGGGCGCTGGTTATTTCATTTCCCTCAGGCGGCGGGCGCTCGCTCCGCTCGCTTGCCTACGCGCTTCGCGCGGCGCGCGGTCGCGCGCTCCGGGCCTGTCGGCCCGGTCCCCTCCCCTTGCCCTAAGTCCTGCGATCTCGGGTTGCGCGGTTAGTCTGCGCGGCAGGTGATGCGCCAGTCGATGGCGCCGGCCTTGTCGCGCCGGGCGTAGCTCACGCGGGACTTCTTGAGCTCGGCGCTGGCGATCTCGACCAGGCGGTCCTTGAGCTCGGGCGGCAGCTCCTCGAGATCGAGGGTGACAGTGACGGGATCGCGGCGCTTCCGCGCCTTCTTCGCGGGCCGGTTCGCGCGCGCCGCCCTGGGCTGGCGCGGCGCCTCCTCGCCATTCTCGGCATCATCGCCGTTCTTGCTGCCCCAGATCGAGTCCCAGCCGCTGCGGTACTCCGGCGTCCTGACGCTAGAGAAATAGCCGTAGTGAGCGTCGGCCTTGCCGCCGGCGGATTCGCGGGCGGACTTGCCGGCTTCCTTGCTGGAGTCCGTGGCGCCATCCGACGACTTCGCCTCGGTGGAGGGCGACGCGGCCGGCGTGCTCCCCGCGTCGTCCTTCGCCTTGGTCTTGGTGTCGGCACTCTTGCTCTCGGCCTTGGCCTTGGCCTTGGGCGCCGATTCGGCCCTGGGCTTCGCTGCCTTCTTGCTACTCTTCGCTTCGCTCATCTCTCTCGCTCGACAAGGTCTCTATATCCGGCCCTGAACGGGCGTGCGGCCCGGATATAGAAGCAAGTGGGGCCCGCTTCAAGACCGTTCGTGACTGGGCGTGGAACCAGCGTCGGCCCCGCTTGGAGGCGATTGGCAAATGTGGAATAGTCCGCCGCGCCGCGGGGGAGGGAGAGGCTGGCCATGATGGACGATCGCGCGCCGGACGAGACCATCAACGTCACCGTCGACGGCTTCAACGTCGTGGCCTACAGCTTCGGCTCCGGCGACGAGGTGCTCTTCTGCGTCAACGGCGGGCCGGGGCTGCCCTGCGACTATGTGCGCGACGCCCATTCATGGCTCGCGGACAAGGGCTACCGGGTCGTGGCCTTCGACCAGCTCGGCACCGGCAAGTCCGACCGGCCGGACGACGCCTCGCTCTGGACCATCGAGCGCTACGTCGAGGAGACGGAGACCGTGCGCACCGCGCTCGGGCTCGGGCCTGTGCATTACTACGGGCAATCCTGGGGCACCTGGCTCGGCCAGGAGTGGGCGCTGGCCTACCCCGAGAGCTTCAAGACGATCACGCTCGCCAACGGCGCGGGCGACATCCCGCATCTAGTGAGCGAGCTGCACCGGCTGCGCCATGCGCTCGGGCCCGAGACCGAAGCGATGATGCAGCGCCACGAGGCCGAAGGCACCCTCGACCACCCCACCTACCAGGCCGCGATCACCATCCTCAACTACCGCCACGTCTGCCGGTTGGACACGTGGCCGGCCCCGGTGATGCGCTCTCTCGGCGACTGGAACATGGGGCCCTACGAGGCGATCCAGGGGCCCAACGAGTTCTGCTACACCGGCAGCATCAAGGACAAGAACTGGCTGCCCGAGCTGCATCGCATCCACCAGCCGGCGCTGGTGCTCTGCGGCCAGCACGACGAGCTGACGCCGGCGTGCTCGATGAAGATCCACGCTGCGTTGCCGAACTCCCGGATCAAGGTCTTCCCCAACTCCTCCCACCTGCCGATGTACGAGGAGCCGGAGGCCTACTTCGAAACCCTGCTGGGCTTCCTGGACGCCCACCGCGGCTAACGCCTGCGCAGGCCCCGCCCCAAGACGAAGGAACTCAACCATGAATGCGAGCGAGAAGCGCGCCGCGCTCGCCGGCGCGATCCGGGAGGGCCAGTTCGTCGTGGCCCCCGGCGTCTACGACATGATTTCCGCCAAGGTCGCCGACGGCATGGGCTTTCGGGCGCTCTACATGACCGGCTACGGCGTCGCAGCCTCCCACCTCGGCCTGCCCGACGCGGGGATCGCGAGCTACGCCGATGTCGTGGGCCGGGTGCGCACCATCGCAGGCGGCACGGCCTCGCCCCTGATCTGCGACGCGGACACGGGCTTCGGCGGCCTGCTCAACGTCCGTCATACCGTGCAGGGCTACGAGGACGCGGGCTGCAGCGCGATCCAGCTCGAAGACCAGGAAATCCCCAAGAAGTGCGGCCACACGCCGGGCCGCCGCGTCGTTCCGGTGGAGGACATGGTGGAGAAGATCGGGGTCGCCGCCGACGCGCGCAGCGATCCCAACTTCCTGATCATCGCGCGCACCGATGCACGCACGAGCCTCGGGCTCGACGAGGCCCTTGCCCGGGGCCAGGCCTTCGCCGAGGCTGGCGCCGACGTGATCTTCATCGAGGCGCCGGAGAACGAGGACGAGATCGCGCGGATCGGCGAGACCTTCGACAAGCCGCTGCTCGCCAACATGGTGGACAGCGGCAAGACCCCCATCGTGCCGGCGGATCGCCTCGCGGCGCTCGGCTACAACATCGCGATCTATCCCGCCATCGGCATGCTGCCGGCGGCCGGCGCCATGAAGAGCGCGTTCGCGTCCCTCAAGCGCGACGGCTCGACCGCCAACGTCGATGCGCCGATGATCTCGCTGCCCGAGATGCACGCCCTCATGGGCTTCGAGGACGTCTGGGCCTTCGAACGCCGCTGGGCCAGGCCAGAGGCGGAGGCGGCGGAGTAGGCGCCCGCGCCCGAGGTCAACAGCGCCTGGTGTGCGCTCCCCGGGCCAGTCAACCACACACTTCGTCATGCCCGGACTTGAGCCGGGCATCCATGTGCGTTGAGGCCTAACCGGAGTGCCCTCGTGGATGGCCGGGACAAGCCCGGCCATGACGTGATGGGGTAATGCCCAGGTCGGTACGAAACTCGGCAACGCCACACAATCGACAAGAAAGCAGGCGGGCCCATGGGGCACCGCCTGCTTCGTTACGAGCGCACTGCTCGGACGATGACGCCCGAGTTTCAGCGCGCCTTTACCCCAGACTGTACTCCTTCGACTTGAAGGAGAGATGCGACACCGTGGCCGGCGCGTCCGCGAGCTTGCGGATGTTGGCCCAGGTCTGCTTGTAGTTGGGCAGCACCAGCTCGTTGGTCCCGTTGTTGATGACGTTGCCTTGCGTGCCCGTCGGCGCGGCGAAGAGCATGAAGGTCTCGCCCTTCTTCGCCGTCGGGGTGGGGTACGCCATCGCCTGGGTCGCACCGTCGTCGTTGTAGACCTCCACCAGGTCGCCGGCGCCCACGCCCACCGCCGCCATGTCATCCGGATTCATCTCGATGAAG
Organism: Alphaproteobacteria bacterium; assembly: GCA_965207055.1. Taxonomy (GTDB): domain Bacteria; phylum Pseudomonadota; class Alphaproteobacteria; order UBA828; family UBA828; genus WTGU01. The sequence goes on from CBDBLP010000004.1 coordinate 829,519, forward strand.
GGATAGGGATAGCGGTCGGTGGCGAAGTCGTTGTCCTGATCGAGGAACCAGTTCTGCCAGTTGATGTTGGAGCGGCCGTTGTTGATGAGGTACGTGAATTTGGCCTTCTGCTCCTCCTTGCCCGGCGCCTGCAGGCCGCGCCACGCGCCCGCGCAGAACCGGGCCATGCCGTCCCCGGTGCCGAAGGTGCCATCGGCATAGAGGCGCTTGGTGCCGACCAGCTGGCCGTTCTCGTAGCCAACGACAGGCTCCTGCACCCCGTTGTTGCCCATGGCGCGAAGCCGATCGTAGGTGACGTCCGGGTTCCCCTGGTGATAGCCGTCCATGAAGGCATCTTCCTCGGTCGCCCAGTCGTAGCCCTGGAACTGCGCCGCGTAGTCGGCCTTGCCCATCCCGTTCAGCACACGCTCGAGATGCTGCGCCATGCCGGCGGCGATCATGCAATCGGGCTGCGACGATCCGGGGCCGTCCATGTACTTCTCGACCAGGCGCATGCGGCGCTCGCCGTTCATGGACGTGAGGTTCATCTCGCCGGACTCGACCGCAGGCAGGATCACGTGCGCTGCCTGGCCGATCTGGGTGTGGATGATGTCGACGTTGACGGAGAAGAGGCCGCCTGCCTCGATCGCCGCAACGATGGCATCGACCTGCTCGTCGCGGGTCTTGCCCGCAGCCGCGTCCATCGCTTCCTTCACCATGTTCGTGCGCTTGTTGTAGACGCGCTTGAACTCGGTGGCGTTCAGCGTGGTCTTGTAGTGGTCGCAGGCCCAGATGTGGTGGACCTTGCCGCCGCCCTTGATGATCAGGTCGTCGACATAGGGCGCAGGCCGGCCCACATGGCCGTCGGGCGGCCGGTAATAGCCTTCCTGATGCCCGCCAAGACGGCACACCCCGCCACCCTCGCGGCCGATATTGCCGGTGGCGAGCCCGATGTTCACCAGGGCACCGACGGTGCGGTAGTTGTCGTTGCCCCAGATGATGCCCTTCTCGTAGGCGCTCACGCACTTGCGGCGCGAACCGTCGGCCTTGGGCTCCGCTATCCAGTGCGCCGCCTTGACGATATCGCCCTCGGCGACGCCGCAGATTTCGGCAGCCTCGGCGGTGGACATGCGGCAGGCCTCGCGCGCCAGCTCGAAGGAACCGAGCGCACAGGGATGCGCCGTACCCTGCGCCTGCGCCTCGCCGCCCTGGAAGGTCGAGTTGGCGATGAAGTCGCTATCCACCCATCCTTGATCGGCGATGTAGGTGAAGAGCGCGTTGAAGAGCGCGAGGTCGGTGCCCGAATTGATCGCGAGATGCAGCACGTGATCGGCGCCGGCCACCTGCTCGCAGGCGTTGGCGGTAACCGTGCGGCGCGGGTCGGCGATAATCACGCGGGCGCCGTCCCTCATGCCCGGTACCATGTGGTTGAGGTAGAGGTTGGTCTGCGTCTCGAGGGGATTGGCACCGATCAGGAAGATCGTATCGGTGAGCGTGTAGTCCTCGTAGCAGTAGTTCAGCTCTCCGATGCCCATGTCGCGGGTCGAGTGCACCTCGGAATTGTAGGCCGGCCGGTTGTGAATCCGGCAGTTCTTGACCTTCATCGAGCCGAAATAGAGCTTGCCCGTGCCCCAGGTGTTCTCGTAGCCGCCCGCCGAGCCGCCGTGGTCGAACATCGAGACGTAGAGATCGTCCTCGTTGTCCTTGTCGATGTAGCGGGCGGTGACCCTGGCGACCAGGTCGAGGGCATCGTTCCACGAGGTGGGCTGCCACGTGCCGTAACGCCAGACCATCGGCTCCGTGAGCCGCTGCTGCTGGGTTCCGGTGACATCCGAACGGCGGTTTTCCGCCATGCGCGCGCCACGCACCGAGCCGAGGCCCGAGTTGACGCTACAGTTGACGTCCGGCTTGATCACCAGATGCACGTCCTGCCCGTTCTGCTGGACGATGTTGTACATCGAGGGCGCGTACCAGAACTCGGTCTCCTGGTCCTGCTGCTTGCCGAGGTCAACGCCGAACTTGTTCGACGTGGCCGTGCCCTGCTTGTTGACCGGCCACGTGTAGGCCTTGTAGCCGCAGCCGACGATGCAGTAGTGGCAGGTGACGTTTTGCTCCTTGGCGTCCGCGGGGATGATCGGCAGACGGTCGACTTGTCGCTTGTAAGCCATCTGATCGCCTCCCTCAGAGCACGTTGGAGAGACGGCCGTAGAGCAGCTCGTCCACGCCTTCGGCGTAGATCTCGCCCTGGTCGTCAATCCGCAGCACGAATTGCGGCAGGTTCTGGGTCGCGTGTCCCCAGGTCTGCTGGCCGCCGGCCTCGCAGTCGAAGCGCGAGAAGTGCCCTGGGCAGTTCAGCGTCCGATCTCCGGCGTTGTATTGGAGCTGCCAGCCCTTGTGCGGGCACATCACGGAGAAGGCGACGACGTCGCTGTCCGGTCCGATACCGCCCTCGACCGCTGAGCCGAGCTTCAGCAGCACGCCGGGGCTGTCCTCGTCCGGGTAGTGGATATCCAATGGCGCATCCACCTTCAGCTCCGCGATGTTGGCCAACCGGTTCGACGGATATTCCACCCTGGCCGCGGCGGGCGCCGCCTTGGCAGGCGAATGGGAGACACCCAGCGTGGCCACACCGGCCGCCACGGCTCCCCCTTGCAGGAATCGCCGTCGACCGATGTCGACGAGCTTGTCGCATTTCATGACTTCCCCCCCCCCCCTTGTAATAGTTCCAGTTCTCAACTTACGAAGCGCAAGTTTAGAATCGATGTAATCATGACCCAGTTCAAAACCTTCGCCAAGTTACAAAATCAAGTCCGTTTTGTTTCGAAGCCCATTTGCACCCGCAATTGGCGCGGGCTCTTGAAAGGCCGGCAAAGAAAAGGCGTTATGTCACTTGACAAACCATGAGTGAGCTCCCGTGTTAGTGGGGTAGCGACGGAGACCCCACAATGTCAGCCCTTTCAGCACCTTACATGCACGATGAAACTGCCGCATTCGCCCACATCGAGGCGATGCTTTGGCCGGATGGTCCGACCTGCCCCAAGTGCGGTGTTGTTGGCGAAGCCTACGAGTTGAAGGGCGTCCGCTCCAAGCCGTCGAAGAAGAATCCCGAGGGCAAGGTTCGCCACGGCCTCAAGAAGTGCAAGGGCTGCGGCAAGCAGTTCACCGTCCGCATCGGAACTATCTTCGAAGACAGCCACATCGAACTGCATCTGTGGCTTCGGGCGATCTACCTGATGACCAGCAGCAAGAAGGGCATCAGCAGCAACCAGCTCTCCCGCACATTGGGCGTGACGGTCCGGTCAGCTTGGTTTCTGTCGCACCGCATCCGTGAAGCCATGCGCGATGATGGCGCGGTGGACTTCGGCGGGGGCTAGGTGTCCCAAGGGGGCTGCGGCGGTAGGTCGAGCCATTTGAGTGAAGCGAAAGATCGGTAGATGTTGCCATAATCCTCCAACTCCGCCAGCACCCGTTCCCGTTCTTGGACCATGCGACGGACAGTCTCCGTGCTCCAAAGAAGCTCCCGCAAGTCCATTATCTGAGCGGGCGTTAGTTCTCTAGTACGATGTTCCGCGATAAGCCTCACAACGCCTTCCAACGCCTGGAGCATGGCGAATCGGGCGTCCCGGGCACTTACCTCGCGTGCACTATCTGGGACCTCGAAAGGATCAGTGACCTCTCCAATGGCGCGGAAGCATATGAGGATACGTGTGCGAAGAAACCTGACTTGTTCCCGACGCTCACGTCGCATTCGAAGATACCCAAACACAGCAACCAGAACCGCCGCAACGAAACCCGCGACCGCCCCTTCGACAACACCCCACCCGCAAAATTCACACACTAGTCTCGCCACTCATTGGAATAGCGTCAGAATCTCATGCGGTCAGACTGTCGCCTCGTTAATCTCACCAATCCAGGTGCTTGGCACTGCACCGCCCGGCCAGCAGGTACATGCCGATGATGCTGGCCCGCCCGTCGTCGCTCTGCCATTCCTCGGCATACTGGATCACGATGCCCATGTCCTGCGGATCGAACACCTCAAGCAACGGCCGCATGGCGCACCCCTCGCAAGTGATCTGCCATCCGCCCCTGATCGCAGCATCCTGGACCAAGTAGAGCGGCGTCTCGCAGGGCTCCGTTTCGAGCTTCAGGATTTCGTCGATTAGACGATGGGTGGCGTTCCCGCTTTCCGCCGAGGCCGCCAGGATCGTGGCGAGCGATATGGTGAGCGCCACGGCTGCGATGGCTAGGCTTCTCATGTGGAACACCCTCCCCTGCTGGGAGGGACGCTAAGCTAGGCGGCTTGGTGCGTCAATTGACATAACACCAAAGAAAAAGGGGGCCGCGTGGCCCCCTCAATCCGTTTGAAGTCTAAGTGGTGCGTGTGCCCTACTCTGCTGCGGCGCCGGCCTCGGCGGCCTTGGCTTCACGCTCCTGCAGGAAGCGCAGCACGCGGCGGTTGAACTCCGGCGGCTTGGGCGGCGCGAGCTCGGTCTCTTCCAGGCAGCGCGCGCGCAGCTCCTCCACGGTGCCGCCGCGATCGAAGAGCTGCACTTCGCCTCGCGCCTCGCGCATCTTGTCGCGCAAGGCCGTGGTCGCCTCTTCGTCGACCATCAGATCGTCCCGCAGTACCACGCCGTAGCGCTCGGCGCCGGCGCGCGTGACCAGTCCGCGCTCGACCTCCAGCGCCACCAGAGCGGGATCGCGCTCCAGCGGATCGCCCCAGCCGCCGCCGCCCCAGGTCTTGAAGAGCAGCAGGTCGCCGGCCTCGACCTTCACGTGGTCGCACTTGGAGGGAAGAACCTCGAAGGAGCCGTCGGCGCGGTGGATTTCCTTCCGGCTGCGCCCGCCCGGCAGGCCGCCGTTGACGCCCCACGGATAGGTAAGCCAGCGGTCGTCGTGCAGCGACATCTCGCCGGGCTCCAGCGCGCGGTAGCCGATGGTGACGCCGTTGCCGCCGCGATGGAGGCCGGGTCCCCCTGAGTCCGCGATGGTCTCGTAGACCTCGATGCGGAGCGGGAAGTACGCCTCCAGAAACTCGTTGGGCACGTTGGTGAACGAGGGCCAGAGCGAGTGCCCGTCGGGGCCGTCGCCCGCCGGCCGGCCGGGAATGCCGCCGAAGCCGATCTGGTAGAGCTGGTACCACTCGCCTTCGCTGGAATAGCCCGAATACATGAAGTGCGGGCTGTCGGAGAAGCCGGCCGCAACCATGAGGTTGGGCGCGCGCTGGCCGAGCAGGCCGCCGAGCACGTCGAAGATCCGCCCGAGCGCGTGGGTCCGCGACGAGAGCGCCGCCGGCTTCAGCGGCTTGAGCAGGGTCCCCGGCGGAATCTTCACATCCACGTGGTCGTAGAAGCCGTCGTTGAACATGATCTGCGGATCGAAGACGTTGATCATGTAAACGCCGACGAACATCTTGAACATTTCTTCGTTGAGGAAGAAGTTGATCGAGCTTTCCGACTGCGGATCGGTGCCCTCGAAATCAAAGACCAGGACGTCGCCGTCGCGCCACATCTTGCAGGCCATCGTGTAGGGGCCCATGCCGAGGCCGTCGTCGCAGATGTAGTCCTCGAAGTAGAGGGTTTCGTCCTCACCCACGGTGTTGCGGATCAGGTGCAGCATCGCGCGCCGGTTGCGCTCCAGCAGCTCGTCCATCGCGGCGATCACGGTATCGACCCCGAAGCGATCGCAGAGCTCGTGAATGCGCTTCTCGGCGAGGCGCACGGCGGCGATCAGTGCGTTGAAGTCGCTCCGGTTCCACTGCGGCATCCTGCACTGATGCAGGATCACCTTGAGCACGTCGTCCTGCAGCTCGTCGTTCTTGTAGATCTTGACGACCGGGATGACGACGCCTTCCTCGTAAATCTGGTTGGCATCGGTCGGCAGGCTGCCCGGCACCTTGCCGCCGACATCGGTCATGTGACCGAACATCGAGGCATAGGCGATGAGGCGGCCGTCCCGATACACCGGCCTCAGGATCAGCCAGTCCGGCGCATGGCTGATCGCACCGGCGCAGCTGTAGGGATCCGAGGTGAGGAAGATGTCCCCCTCCTCGATGGTGCCGTCGTACTCGCGCTTGAAGCCGTGGATGAAGGAGCCGAACTGGCCGACGACCATCTTGCCGTCGGGGTTCGCGATCATCGGGAACTCGTCATGCTGCTCGCGGATTCCCGGCGACATGGCGGTGCGGTAGAGCACGGCGTCCATCTCGTAGCGGGCGCTGCGCAGCGCGCTCTCGATGATGTCGAGAGTGATCGGGTCCATGTCGACCGGCTCGAAGGGCGCGTCGTTGGTCTGGACGATGGTGACTGGCATGTCGCTTCTCCCCGCCTCAGTGGCCGATCGGGTTGATGATGATGTTTCCGTAGCCGTCGACCACGCCGACATGGCCCGGCAGGACCAGCGTGGTCGAATCCATCTCGGTCACGATCGCCGGCCCCTCGATCCGGTTGCCGGCCTCGAGCTTCGCCCGATCGTAGATGGCGGCCTCCTGGTCGCGATTGTCGACGTAAACCGTGCCGCTCGCAACCTTGGCCCCTGATGGATCGGCCCCACCCTCGGCCACGTGACCGGCCTCGACGAAGGTCTCGGCGCCGCGCATGATCGCGCGCAGCGTCACGATCTCGTGCTCGGCATCGAGGGCGAAGGTGAAGAGCTGGGTGTGCTCGTCGTCGAACTGCTTGGCCAGCGAGGCGAGGCCGTCCTGCTCAAACTGCTCGGCCGTGAAGCTCACGGGAAGCTGCAGACCCTGGCCGTGATAGCGGAGGTCCACCTCGTACTGCACCGACTGGTCTTCCCGCGCGATGCCCTCGGCATCGAGCTCCTGCCGGGCGCGAGCCTCGAGGTCGTCGAGGATGCCGCGCACCTCGGCGTCCGAGGTCTCGGAGAAGCGCCGCACGAAGCTCATCGAGGCCTCGTCGGTCACCCGCGTCGTGGCATCGCCATAGGCGCAGAGCACGCCGGGCGAGGGCGGGATGATGACCGGCCACGAGTTCATCAGCTTGGCGAGCGCGTTGGCGTGCAGCGGCCCGGCCCCGCCGAAGGCGATCAGCGCGAAGTCGCGCGGATCGAAGCCCTGCTGCACCGAGACCAAGCGGAGCGCGCCGAACATGTTCTCGTTGACGATGTCGATGATGCCGGCCGCAGCCCGCTTGAGATCGAGATCCAAAGCCGTGGCGACGGTCTGCACCGCGGTGACGGAGGCGTCGACATCCAGCTTCATCTCGCCACCGATCAGCTCGCTCGGCAGGTAGCCGAGCACCACGTTGGCATCGGTGACGGTGGGCTGGTCGCCGCCCATCCCGTAGGCCGCCGGTCCGGGATCGGCGCCCGCGCTCTGTGGCCCGACCCGGAGCGCCTTGGTGATCTCGGGCACGTGGGCGATGGAGCCGCCGCCCGCACCCACGGTGCGGACGTCGAGGGAGGGCGCGCGCACGGTAACGTCGCCCACCGTGGTCTCGCGGCGCTTGCGCGGCACGCCGTCGAGGATCAGCGCGACATCGGTGGACGTGCCGCCCATGTCGAGGGTGAGAAGGTTCTGGTAGCCGGCCTGCTTGGCGATCCAGAGCGCGCCGGCAACGCCGCCGGCAGGCCCGCTCATCAGCACGTTCACCGGCGAGTTGCGGCTGGCCTCGACCGAAGCCAGCCCGCCGTCCGAGCGCAGAATGTGAAGGTGGGCGTCGATCTTGCGCTGCTTCAGCTCCTGCTCGAGGTTGCGGACGTAGACCTGGACCACCGGTGCCACATAGGAGTTGGCGACCGTGGTGATCGCGCGCTCGTACTCGTACATCTCCGGCAAGACCTCCGAGGAGATCGAGACCGGCACGCCCGGCATCACCTCGTGGGCGATCTCGCGAATCTGCTCTTCGTGGATGCCGCCGGCGTAGGCGTTCATCAGGCAGACGGTCAGCGCCTCGATCCCCCTCGTCTTGAGGTGGGTCAGCTTCTCGCGCAGATCGTCCTCGTTCAGCTCGCGGACCACGTCGCCGCGCGCGCCGGTGCGCTCCTTCGCCTCGACGGTAAGCTCCAGCGGCGCCAGCGGCTCGGGCTTGGGCCAGATGATCCAGCCGGCGAGGATGCCGGGCACGAAGGAGCGGGCGATCTGCAGCATCTGCCCGTACCCTTCCGTGGTCACGATACCGACGCGGGCGCCCTTCCCTTCCAGGATGGTGTTGGTCGCGACCGTGGTGCCGTGCATCACGTGGGTGATGGAGGCCGGCTCGACGCCCGCGTTGTCGCACACCCGCTCGATGCCGTTGAGCACGCCAATCGAGGAATCCTGCGGAGTCGACGGCACCTTCGCGCGGTAGGTGCCGCCGCTCGATTCATCGATCAGCAGGAGATCGGTGAACGTCCCGCCGACGTCCACCCCCAAACGAAATGCCATGCTTCCTCCTTCCGATCACCGGGGTCGGGTCCGGTCGCAGCCGGGCGAACGCCGCAGCCGCCGGCTTCCGGTTCGCCTCGGAGCCCGCGTCTGCTCGCGATGGCCGCCCGGACTAGCCGTCCGACGCCTTGCCGGTTTTCTTTGCGATGTTGAACCCGGCGCCGGTGCGCCGTTTCTGGATGATGTAGACAGCCAAGAAGCTTATGAAAATCACGACGAGCGAGAACACCGTCGTCATCGTCCCGATGGCGTAGATCGCGGGCGTCGCCGCCAGCGTGAGCGTGTTCACGAGCTCGACCGGGAGCGTGTTGAACTCGCCCGCCACGGAAGACGTGCGCGGAAACTCGTCATAGGAGAGCGTGAAGCCGAAGAGCGCAACGCCGATCAGCCCCGGCAACGTGATCGGGATGATCACACTACGCAGCGTTTGCCATTGGGTTGCGCCCTGGTCCTTGGCCGCCTCCTCGAGCCTCGGGTCGAGCCGGCTGAAGACCGCCAGCATGATCAGAACGCCGAAGGGCAGCGTCCAGCTCAGGTGTGCGCCAAGAGCGCCTGACCACCACTGGCTGGTCATGCCCAGGTTGGAGAAGCCGAGCCCGATGCCCAGGCTGATGAGGATCGACGGGCAGATCAGGCTGGCGACGACCAGGTAGAAGACGACGATGTTGCCGGTGAAGTTCTTGCGGAACGCGAGGCCGGCAAGGAAGGAGATGCCCATGGTAAGGAACATCACGATCAGGCCCAGGATCAGGGAGCGGCCGAAGGGCCAGCGGAAGTCCCCGATATAGGTCGGATCAATCACCTCCTTGAACCAGAAGAGCGAGAACCCCTGCATCGGGAAGGAGAGCGAGGCGCCGTCGCCCTGAAACGACAGAACCACGATGATGATGATCGGCCCGTACAGGAAGAGCAGGTACAGGTAGAAGACCGCTGCTCGCGGCCAGTAGCCCGGCGCTCGTCTGGTTTCGTGGCCCATGGCTAGAGCTGCTTCCGTACGTCGACCAGGCGCATGATGATGCCGACGATAATCAAGACGGCCAGCAGCAGGATGATGGCCGAGGCGGACGCCGGCGGATACTGGACATTGTAGATTTGGTTGCTCATCGAGGCCATGACCGTGCCCACCCGCGCGCCGCTAAGGATGCGGATCGCCGTGAAATCGCTCGCCACAAGCGCGATGACGAAGATCGCACCGATGGCAAGGCCCGGCTTGCAGAGCGGAATGATCACATGGATGAGGATCTGGAGCCCCGAGGCGCCATTATCCCTTGCCGCCTCGATCAAGTCGCGGTTGATACGCGCCATGACGTTGAAGAGGGGCGCCATCATGAAGAGCGTAAATATCTGTATGTAAGACAGAAAGACGGCAAATTCCGAGAACAGGAGAAATTGGAGCGGCGTGTCCGATATGCCGACGGCCATGATCGCCTGGTTGATGATGCCCTCCTTACCCAGGAAGGGCAGCCAGGCCACCATGCGGATGACGCCGGAGGTCCAGAAGGGGACGACGCAGAGCAGGAACAGGAGCAGCTTCGTTCTCAGCAGAATAAGGTCGAAAACAAGAAAATAGGCGAGCGTAAAGCCGAGAGCCGTCGTGATTGCCAGCGTAATCGCCAGCATCTTCAGCGTCTGTAAATAGTTGTCCAGAGTCAGGTTCTTGGAAAATAACTTAATGTAGTTGGAGAATCTCCAATCGCCCTCCACCATCATGAAACCGTTGAAATGCCACAGGCTGATGATCAGGATCACGATCATCGGTCCGATCAGGAAAAACAACAGCGTGATCAGCAGCGGCGAAATTTGCAGCGCCGTCGCGTAGCGACTGAAGAAGGCGTTGATCGCTGCCATCACCGCTGACTCTTGGGCAATTCAGGTCGTCACAAAGAGGAAAAGAAGGTGGGGGTGCAGGGCAGGACGCCGCCCGGCACCCCCAAATGCGTTCGCCCCTTACGCGGCGATGAACTCGTTCCAACGGTCGGTGAGGTACTCGTTCTCGTCCATAACCGAGTTCCACACCGCGACGCGGCCCATGCGGTTCTTGTAGGAGCCGCCGTCGCGCACCGCGCCCGGCTTCTCCATCAGCTTGCCGAAGGGGCTGTAGATGTCGACCGTGGCGGGCTTGCCCTCGAACCAGAAGTCCCACTCTGCCTCGGGCAGGTGCTTCTGGGTATTGTCGGGCGTCACCACGTAGTAGCCCTGGCGGGCGAAGAACGCCCCGGCCGGCCCCGAGTGATACCAGGTCACGTAGTCGTAGACGGCGCCGAGCTTCTTGCCTTCGACGTGCTTCGGCATCAGATGCCCCAGGGTCCAGGAGCGATAGCCTTCCTTGAGATCCTGGTAGATGCACGGCACGCCCTGCTCGCGCACGGCGGTCACCGCCGGCGACCACATGGACTGGATGACCACCTCACCCTCGACCATGAGCTGAACCGACTCATTGAAGGTCGACCAGAGGGCGCGCCAGTGGCCGGCGTCCTTGAGCTCGATGAGGCGGTCGATCGAGTAGTCGATCTCCTCGCGGGTCATGTTGCCCTTGTCGCCGTACTCGAGCTCCCCATTGGCCTGGAACGCCTGGGCGGCATCCATCAGACCGATCTGCGGGAAGGCCACGAGCGCCGACTTGCCGGCGAACTCGGGATTGATGATCTCGGCCCAGGAATCGATGGGCCGGCCGATCAGGTCGGGCCGGATGCCGAGGGTGTCGGCGTTGTGCAGCACCGGGTGGTTGGTGATCCACTGGGTCGACCCCGGCTCGACAAAGTCGGTCGCGTCGATGCCAGACGTGTAGGCCACCGTGCTCGGGTTCTGGCCATCGCCGAACCAGGCGTCAGGCCAGATCTTGCCGGGTGCCTTGTAGAGATCGACCACCGTATCCCACTCGGGCAGCTTGGTGGTGTCCCAGGCCTGGAAGTTGCCCGACGGCCACATGAACTTCATCAGCATGTAGGGCGGCTCGAAGAGGTCGCCCGAATCGGGCTGGGTCAGGCCGCGGGCCTGGATCGCCGGGATCTCGGCGGCGGTCTGCCTGACCTGGAAGTCGAGAGCCTCGTTGGCCATGTCCTCGAGCGGCTTCATGTTGGACACCGCCATGCCGACGGTGCGGACGGTAATGTCCTTGATGTCCTGTGCCCATACGGTCGGGAATCCACCACTAAGCGTCGTCGCCGCGGCAGCACCAGCCACGGCGGCCGTCCCCTTAAGGACCGAACGGCGGCTCACGCCTGTCTTGCTCTTGTCGCTACTGGTCTTGCGCATGCTTTCCTCCCTCGCCTGCGTTCCTCGAATGCTCGCCCCGTCGCCGGCCTGGACGAGTTTCCTCGGTCGATGCAGTGCGACGGCTGCCGGCAGCCGCCAGTGAATAGACGCTAGTCGAAAGTCTCCCCGATCAGGTTCTGGGCACCCGAGGCGCGCTCCATCAAGCGCACGTCCTCGCTGGACCAGGTGACGGTGACCTGGTCGCCCACCTTGGTCGGGTTGGCGAAATACTCACGGTCCTCGATCACCGCGACCAGCTCGCGCTTCTGCTCCCGGGTCATGGTGAGCTTCACCCAATTGCCCTGATACTCGATCGCATGGACGATGCCGCCCAGCGCGTTGCCACGGTCCAGATCGATGCTCCCGCCCGCCAGATGCACCTTGTCGCGGCGGATGCCGAAATTCACTTCCTCACCGACCTGGTGGCCGTTGCTCGGCAGATGGAAATTGTCGCCCTCGGTGCCTGCGACCGTCACCACGTTACTCTCCACTCCCGCCACCTTGCCGGAAAACACGTTCCAGCCACCCATGAACTCGGCCACGTAGGTGGTGCGCGGCTGGTTGTATATCTCCGGCCCCGTCGCCGCCTGCTCGATGTGGCCGGTATCCATCACGACGACCATGTCGGCGATGGCCAGCGCCTCCGGCTGGGTGTGGGTCACGTGGATGAAGGTGATGCCGAGGTCGATCTGGATGAACTTCAGCTCGGCGCGCATCTGCAGGCGCAGGAACTCGTCCAGCGCGGAGAGCGGCTCATCGAGCAGCAGAACCTTCGGGTTGGTGATCAGTGAACGGGCGAGCGCCACGCGCTGCTGCTGGCCGCCCGAGAGCTGCGCCGGCATGCGGTCGGCCAGCGGGTCGAGCTGCACGCGCTGCAGCACTTCGAAGGCGCGTTCGCGCCTCTCGTTCCTGCCGACCCTCTTCATCTTCAGGCTGAAGGCGACATTGTCCAGCACCGTCAGATGAGGAAAGAGCGCGTAGCTCTGAAACATCATCGACGTGCCGCGCTGGCCGGTGGGCTTGCCGATCACCGACTCGCCGCCGATCATCACGTCGCCCTCGGTCGGCACCTCGTGACCGGCGATGATGCGCAGCAGTGTGGTCTTGCCGCAGCCGCTCGGCCCGAGCAGGCAGCAGTAGGAGCCGTCGGGAATCGTGATGTTGATATCCTCGACGGCAACCGTGGGGCCGAACCGCTTGGTCACGCCCCTGATTTCTACGTCGCCACGTTCCGCCATGGCTCCCCGAGTCCCTTTAGCCCAGACAGGAGTCTCGCCGCTCCTTGCGGGCGCACGTCTTCCATACCAAGACAGATTGACATACCGCCCACGCGTCGCCGCCTCAAGTATTTTCTCGACCAGGAGGGCGGGATATGCTCGCCGCCCACGCACCGGAGGACGGGAGTTGATGGCGATGGCCGACCATGCCGAGACCATGGACAAGGAGCAGGAAGCGCTGATTCTCGACGGAATCGAGCGATTCCTGGACCGCGACGTCCGTCCCCACGTTGCCGCGCTCGAGCATGACGACATCTATCCGGAGGACATCGTCGAGAAGATGAAGGAGATGGGGTTGTTCGGCGCCACCATCTCCGAAGAGCATGGCGGCCTCGGCCTGCCGATCACGACCTACGCCAAGATTATCGAGCGTCTCTCCCACGCCTGGATGTCGGTGAGCGGGCTCATCAACTCCCACCTCATCATGGCCGCCGCCGTCGAGCGCTTCGGCACCGACGAGCAGCGTGCCTCCTACCTGCCCCGCTTCGCCAGCGGCGAGCTGCGGGGCGGGCTCGCGCTCACCGAGCCCGACTGCGGCACCGACCTGCAGGCGATTCGAACCACGGCCAAGCGCGAGGGCAACAACGCCTACGTCATCAACGGCGCCAAGACCTGGATCACCAACAGCATCCACGGCTCCTGCCTAGCACTCCTGGTCAAGACCGATCCCGATGCCGAGCCCCGCCACAAGGGCATGAGCCTCTTCCTCGCCGAGAAAGGCGAGGGCTTCCGCGTCAGCCGCAAGCTCGAGAAGCTCGGCTACCGCGGGATCGACACGGCCGAGCTCGCCTTCGAGGACTACCGGGTCGATGCCGACAAGCTCATCGGCGAAGTCGAGGGCAAGGGCCTCCAGCACGCTCTCAGCGGACTGGAGCTGGGCCGCATCAACGTGGCCGCGCGCGGCGTCGGCGTCGCCCAGTCCTGCCTCGACGAGGCGGTGCGCTACTCCCAGGAGCGCAAGACCTTCGGCAAGCCGATCGCCCAGCACCAGGCGATCCAGATCAAGCTCGCCGACATGGTGACCCGCACGGAGGCAGCGCGGCTGCTCACCGAGCGCGCGGCGCTCGCCTACGAGACCGGCCAGCGCTGCGACATGGAGGCCGGCATTGCCAAGCTCTTCGCCACGGAGGCGGCGCTCGAGAACAGCATCGAAGCCATGCGCATTCACGGCGGCTACGGCTATTCCAAGGAGTTCCCGATCGAGCGGATGTACCGCGATGCCCCGCTGCTCTGCATCGGCGAGGGCACCAACGAGATCCAGCGGCTGATCATCGCGCGTCAGCTGATCGAGCGTAATCCGGCGTGAGCGACGACGCTGCCGCACCGCCGCCGGCGGCCCCGATCCGGCTGCTCGAAGGGCTCACCGTCGTCTCGATCGAGCAGTACGGCGCGGCCCCCTTCGGCACCATGTACCTCGCCGACCTCGGCGCGGACGTCATCAAGATCGAGAATCACAAGGCCGGCGGCGAGATGGGCCGCCACGTTCTGCCCTACGCCGAAGACGGCGACAGCCTCTTCTACCAGACCTTCAGCTGCAACAAGCGCTGCATCGCGCTGGACCTCAAGAAGCCGCGCGGCCGGGAGATTCTGGAGCGGCTGGCCAAGCGCGCCGACGCCCTCATCAACAACCTGCGGGGCGACCTGCCGGGCTCGCTCGGGCTCGACTACGCGAGCTTCAGCGCGATCAACCCGCGCCTCGTCTGCGTGCACCTCTCGGCCTACGGCCGCGACAACGAGCGCGCCGCCTGGCCCGGCCTCGACTACGTGATGCAGGCGGAGGCCGGCTACCTCTCCATGACCGGGGAGCCCGACAGCGTGCCGACCCGCTTCGGGCTCTCGGTGGTCGATTTCATGGGCGGCCTCACGGCGGCGCTCGCGCTGGTCTCCGGTGTCATGCGGGCGCGCGCGTCGGGCCAGGGCATGGACATCGACACGCCCCTCTACGACGTCGCGATGAACAACCTTAGCTATCCGGCGACCTGGCACCTCAACGAGGGCTTCGAGCCCAAACGGGTGGCGCGCTCGGGCCATCCCTCGCTGGTGCCGAGCGAGCTCTACCGCACCGCCGACGGCTGGCTCTTCGTGATGGCCAACAAGGCGAACTTCTGGCCCGCGCTCTGCCAGGCCATGGAACGGCCGGAGTGGATCGACGATCCACTCATGCGGGACTTCGCCGCGCGCTACGAGAATCGGGACGAAGTCATGCGACGGCTGGAGGCGGTTTTCGTGACCCGCTCCACCGAGGCCTGGCTCGGGCGGCTCGCCGGCGTCCTCCCCTGCGCGCCGGTCAACGACGTGGCCGGCGCGCTCGCCAGCGACTTCGCCGAGCGCCGGCGCATGGTGCAGGAGGTGGCCCATCCCGAGCGGGGCACCATGCGCATGGTGCGCCAGCCGATCACGGTGGACGGCGCCGTCATGCCGCGCCGCGCGGCACCGGCGCTCGGCGCGGATACCGCTGCCATCCTCGCGGAGCTCGGCTACGGTCCGGACGAGATCGAAGCCCTTGATGCCGACGGCACGGTCCATCGCGCTGAAGACACGTAGCGCCCAACGCAGCGGCTACGACTGCTCTTCCGAGACCAGGCCCTCGAGTTGACCGATAAGGCGGGGAATATCCCGCTCAACCGTCTCCCACACGATGTCCATGTCTATGTCGTCGTAACGGTGGATCACCCGATTTCGCATCCCCCTCATTTCAGACCAGGGAACGTCGGGGTTCTCGTCGCGAAACCGTTGCGACACCCGTCCCGCCGCCTCTCCGATGATTTCGAAGCGGCGGATAACGGAGTCCTGCAGCTGAGGATTTCCCAGAAACTCTTGGCGCGAAGCTCCTGAAACATACTCCCGAATCATGCGCGCGGATTTGATGATGTCGGCAAGGTGTACGGCGTCACGATGCATGGATGGTTTCAGCAGCTCCCAAGATGGCCTCTCGGCGCAGTTGATTACTGCTCCGCTCGATGCCCCGCCGGCTGACCAGATCGACCTCGCGGCCAAAGAGCGTCTTGAGTTCCTCCTCCATGCGAACCATGTCGAAGAGCGTATGCCGGGCCGCCTGGTCGAATGAGACCAGCACGTCGATGTCGCTGTCCGGCCCGAAATCCTCCCGCAGAACGGAGCCGAAGAGTGCGAGCTCCGTCACCTGCCAACGCTCGCAGAATGCGGCGATTCCCTCGGCGGGTATGGCGATTCGCGCGGTCATGCCGGAAGGGCCGGAGACGAGCCCCGTCAGGCGAGGCTGAGGAGCGCCGCGACCTCTCCCGGAGTCGAGCCCTGGTCGAGCGCCATTACGGCGTCCAGCGCCCGATCGGCCCGGTCGGGCGAGAGCGCCATCGCGGCGTTGTCGCGGAACTTCGCAACGATCTCGTCCGCGGAGAGCGGCCGGGTATCGGCGCCGCGATTGACCTGCTCGCGGTGTCGCAGCGTGCGGCCGTCGGTGGTGCGGATCACCACCTCGCCCGAGTAGTAGGTCGGGAACGCCGAATCGGGATCGACGCGGTAGCTGACCTTGTCGCAGAGCGGGAGCACCGCCGGGTCCGTGTAGGCCTCGGGCTCGAGCTCGGCCAGGGTGAAGCGCCCGCGCGCAAGCACGCTCGCGATCATGTAGTGGGCGCTGAACTGGGCCTCGTAGGCGCTCGCCGGGCGGCGCTTGGCGGCCTCCGGTTCGCACACAACGCTGACGCAGCCCTCGCCGATCAGCGCGTCAACGCTCTCGACATCGGCGGGCGTGAGCCCGTGCTCGTCGCGCAACGCCTGTGCCGAATCACCCAGCGCATGAACCAGGTGGCAGGCCGGATAGGGCTTGATGCCGATGCGCAGCATCTCCCAGTCCTCGCCGAGGCCGGCGGTGCACATCGCCCAGTCGATCTCCGCATCGTGGGCGCCATAGAGCGCATAGAGGCCGAAGCGCCCCTCGTAGGGCTCGGCCGGGCCCTGGAAACCCTGCTGGGCCAGGGCCGCGGCGCTGATCCCCCCGACCGCTGCCCAGCCGGGGTGCATCCGCTTGGTCCAGGCGCCGTCGTCCAGGAACTGCAGGCTGCCCGACGCCATGCTCAGCGCAATGCCCTGGGCGTGCGCGAGCTGCGCCTCGGTCATGCCGGCAAGCCGGCCGGCCGCGAGCGTCGCGCCGAACACGCCGACCATGCCGGTGGGATGGAAGCCCAGGCGATGGAAGCCGCCTTGCGCTGCGGCGGCGATCCGGGCCGCGCCTTCGATGGCCGCGAGATAGGCTTCCAGCATCTCGCGCCCCGAGGCGCCGTGCCGTTGGCCGGCGGCCAGGATCGTCGGCACCGCGCTCGTCGTTGCGTGGATCACACCGCCGACATGGGTGTCGTCATAGTCGAGGCCGTGGATGAGGAAGCCGTTCATCTGCGCGGCATCGCGCAGCGGCAGCCGCGCGGGCATCCCGATGACGGGATAGGCGCCGTCTCCGGCGAGGCCCTGAATGGCGGTCAGCGTCTTGTGGCTGAAGTCGTAGCGCGACGCCGCGAGACCGATGCCCACCGCGTCGAGGATGTGCAGCTTGGCGCGCTCGACCACGGCCTCCGGCACATCGTCCAGGGTGAGCTCACGGGCGAAGCGCGCAAGCGTGCGCGCGATCGGCTCGCTCGGCGCGGGTTCGGGCTGCGGGGCGGTCGCTTCGGCGAGGGCCATCGGAAATCTCTGTCGTTGTGGGGATCAACTAGGCCCCACTCTACCACGACGGCCCGCCACTTTGGACGCTACCCCCGCTGTGCGATGGTGGCCGCGCCATGCACCGCCGCCCGGAAAGGACGCCATGACCGCGCAACTCATCACGCCCGCGCTCTTCGACTTCCTGCGCGAGCTCAAGCACAACAACGAGCGGCCGTGGTTCGAGGAGAACAAGGCGCGCTACCGGGCCGAGGTGCGCGACCCCATGCTCGACTTCATCCAGGCCTTCGCCGAGCCGCTGGCGGAGATCAGCCCGCACTTTCGCGCCGATCCACGGACGAACGGCGGCTCTCTCTTCCGCATCTATCGGGACACGCGCTTCTCGAAGGACAAGACGCCCTACAAGACCAACGTCGGCGCGCACTTCCGCCACGCCGCCGGCAAGGACGCCCACGCGCCGGGCTTCTACCTCCACCTGGAGCCCGGCATGTGCTTCGCCGGCTGCGGCGTCTGGCACCCGGACAGCCCGACGCTTGGCAGGATCCGCGATGCCATCGTGGAGAAGCCGGACGAGTGGAGGCGCATCACCACGGGGGGCGACTTCTGCCGGACCTTCCGGCTGGCGGGCGAGGCGCTCAAGCGCCCGCCGCGCGGCTACGACCCCGAGCACCCTCTCATCGAAGACCTCAAGCGCAAGGATTTCGTGGTGATCGCCCATGTGGAGGAGGCCGAGACGGTCCGCCCCGACTTCCTCGACCGCTTCGCGGCGATCGCGCGCGCCGGCGCCGATTTCACCGACTATCTGTGCAAGGCCGTCGGCGTGCCCTTCTAGCTCGGCCGCGCCCTCAGAGCCGGGCGACGGTCTCCGAGAATCGGTCCCGCTTGAGCAACCGGCCCTGGCCGGGCCGGGCGAGCACCTTGCCGCGGTCGACCACGACCTCTCCGCGCGAGAGCGTCAGGCGCGGCCAGCCCTCGACCTCCCAGCCTTCGAAGGGGTCCCAATCGGCCGCCGAGTGCATGTCTTCGGCGCGGATGGTCTTTCTGGCCCTGGGATCGAACGCCACGATATCCGCGTCGGCGCCGATCTGGATCGTGCCCTTGCGGGGGTAGAGGCCGAAGAGCCGCGCGGGATTGGTTGCCGTGACCTCGACCATGCGGTTGAGGCTGAGCCGCTTCTTCAGCACGCCCTGCGAATAGAGCAGCGGCACCATGGTCTCCAGCCCGGCCATGCCGGCAAGAATCTCATCCACCCTATCGAACGACATTTTCTGCTGGAAGGACCAGCCGTCATGGTCCGTGGCGACGGTCTGCAGAACCCCGCTCTCCAGCCCCTGCCAGAGGATTTCCATCTGGTCCGCCTCTCTGAGCGGCGGCCAGCCGGCGTAGAGAATGCCGTCCTCTTCCTCCATCCTCTCCCGCGAGAAGTGGAGGTAGCAGGGCCGGGTCTCGCCGTAGACGGTCTGGCCCTTGCCGCGCGCATTCGCGAGGCTCTCCAGGCTCTCCTCGCATGAGAGGTGCACCAGATAGGCCGGCACCTCCGCCACCTGCGCGAGGCCGATACCCCGCATGGCGGCGATGCCTTCCGAGGCCCGGGGCCGCGAATCGGCGAAGTACGCCGCGCCGTACTTGCCATCCGCGTTGAAGCGCCGCGCCAGGTATTCGAGGCAGCAGGCGTCCTCGACGTGCAGATTGACCGACCCGCCGTGGCGGCCGACCTGCGCCATCATCTGCATGAAGCCGTCGATGTACTGCTCGAAGGTCCCCATCATGAAGATCTTGAAGCTCGTGTGGCCCTCGGCGATGACGTCGGGGATCTGCTGGATGGCGGCGTCGTCGGGCTCGAAGACGGCGACGTGGAAGCCGTAGTCGATGACGGCCTTGTCGCGGGCCTTTGCGTGCCACGCCTCGACCGTCTCCAGCGGCGTCTCGCCAGGGCCGGGCAGCGCATAGTCGATGAGCGTGGTGACGCCGCCGCAGGCCGCGGCGACGGTGCCGCTGTGGAAGTCCTCGACGGACTGCAAGCCCTGGAACTCCACGTCGACGTGGGTATGCACGTCGACGGCGCCCGGCAGCAGATAGAGACCCGAGACGTCGATCTCCCTCCGCGCCGGGCCGAGATCGAAACCGAGGCGCGCGATCCTGCCCTTCTCGATGCCGATGTCGGCGTCGTAGGTGTCGGCAGCCGTCACGACCGTGCCGCCGCGCAGGATCAGGTCCATCTCGGGCTCTCCCTGCCGACGGGATCGGCGCGCTCTGCCTCCTCGATGGTCGCGCGTGCCACGACACGACTCTCCGGCGAGACGACCCGGTTCTAGTTCGACTTCGGCGGCGGCGCGCCCCTGTCGAACACCGGAACACCGTCAGGGAATTCGACCCAGGGATGCTTGTTCTCGTTCCAGACCACGCGCGCAGGCTCGAGCAAGCCGG
The DNA here is from genome assembly GCA_965207055.1 of Alphaproteobacteria bacterium. Classification (GTDB taxonomy): domain Bacteria; phylum Pseudomonadota; class Alphaproteobacteria; order UBA828; family UBA828; genus WTGU01. The sequence continues at coordinate 849,472 of CBDBLP010000004.1, forward strand.
GATCGCCGAAGCAGCCCACCGCCACGCCGTAGTGATCGGGGCGCAGTTCCGCGGTCCAGTAGACGCTCGTGCCGCACGAGGGGCAGAAGTTGATGGAGACCGTCAGGCCCGAATCCGCCACCCGCGTGTAGGTCCCCGCCTCGCCCTCCGGCGAGACCGTTTCCTTGCGGAAATATGCACCGACGCCGAAGGGGCTGCCGGTGCGGCGCTGGCAGGCGATGCAGCTACAGGCGATGACGAGATCGGGATCGCCGACCGTCGTCACCCGAAGCTGGCCGCATCCGCACCTCGCCTCGTGAGTGTCTTCGCCTGTCATGAGATGCCTCCACCGCTCGATCCAATCGGTGCAGCTTAGCTGCCCGGTTGGCGCTCGCATACCGCCCGGATAGGGTTCCGACATCATGCGCCCGGCAATCCTCAATCCCCTCTTCGCGCCGGCGACGGTGCTGCCGGGGGTCGGCGCCCGCACCGCTGCGGCCTACGAGCGTCTGGCCGGGCCGCTCGTGGTGCATCTGCTCTGGCACCTGCCCTCCGGGCTGATCGACCGGCGCCACGCGCCGAAGGTCGCCGAGGCCGAGGCCGGCACCACGGCGACGCTCACGGTCCGGGTCGATCGCCACCAACCCTCGCCCGACCGGCGGCGCCCCGCCAAGGTCTATTGCTCGGACGAGACCGGGACGCTCACCCTCGTCTTCTTCCACGCGAAGGGCGACTGGCTGCGGCAACGGCTGCCCGAAGGCTCGGTGCGGGTGGTGAGCGGGCGGGTCGAGCACTACGGCAGCGAAATCCAGATGGCGCATCCCGACCACATCGCGCCGCTGGATCAGCGCGAGAGCGTGCAGACGGTCGAGCCCATCTATCCGCTGGCGGCGGGGGTCACGCTGAAGCCGATGACCCGCGCGGTGCGTGCCGCGCTCGCGCAAGCGCCGGCGCTCGACGAATGGATCGAGCCTCGCCTGGTGGACGCCCGCCGCTGGCAGCCCTGGAACCAGGCACTTGCAGCCGCACACGCGCCCGAAAGCGCCGCCGACCTGGAGCCAGACACCCCGGTGCGCTCCCGCCTCGCCTACGACGAGTTGCTGGCGAACCAACTGGCGCTGGCGCTGGTCCGCCGCTCGGCCAGAGGCGGGCGCGGCCGTTCCATCGAGGGCGACGGCAAGCTCCGCGCCAAGTTGGAAGAAGCCCTCCCCTTCACGCTGACCGAAAGCCAGCGCGCCGCTGCCGCCGAAATCGTCGAAGACCTCGCGAAGGTCCGCCGCATGCTCCGCCTCCTGCAGGGCGATGTCGGCAGCGGCAAGACCGTGGTGGCGCTGCTCGCCATGCTGGTCGCCGTCGAGGCCGGCGCGCAGGCTGCCCTGATGGTGCCCACGGAGCTGCTGGCCAACCAGCACGCGGAAACGCTGGGTACGATGTTGGCGGAGAGCGGCGTCTCCCTCGCCCTGCTCACGGGGCGGGAGAAGGGCCGCGCCCGCGAGCGGACACTGGCGGCGCTGGCAGCCGGCGAGGTCGATATCCTGGTCGGCACCCACGCGCTCTTCCAGAAGGGCGTGGAGTTCCAGGACCTCGCGCTTGCCGTGGTCGATGAGCAGCATCGCTTCGGCGTGCATCAGCGCATGCTGCTCGCGCGCAAGGGGCCGGCGGCGGACCTGCTGGTGATGACCGCGACCCCGATCCCGCGCTCGCTCGTACTCACCGCCTACGGCGACATGGACGTCTCGCGCATCGAGGGGAGGCTGCCGGGCCGCGCCGCCGTCGCGACCCGCGCCATGCCGCTCGACCGGCTGGAAGAGGTCGTCGCCGCCGTGCGCCGGGCGCTCGCCACCGGCGCCAAGGTCTACTGGGTCTGCCCGCTGGTGGAGGAGTCGGAGGCGGTGGACCTCGCCGCCGCGACCGACCGCCACGCCAGGCTGGCGGAGGCCTTCGGCGCGCGCGTCGCGCTGATTCACGGCCGCATGAAGGGGCCGGAGAAGGACGCCGCCATGGCCGCCTTCGCGGGCGACGGCGCAGACATCCTGGTAGCGACGACGGTGGTCGAGGTCGGAGTCGATGTTTCTGCGGCCACCATCATGATCGTCGAGCACGCGGAGCGCTTTGGCCTCGCCCAGCTTCACCAGCTGCGCGGGCGGGTCGGGCGCGGCGCGAAGCCGGGGACCTGCCTGCTGCTCTACGCCGCGCCGCTCGGCGAGACGGCGCGCTCGCGGATCGCCATCCTGCGCGAGACCGATGATGGCTTTCGCATTGCCGAGGAAGATTTGCGTCTCAGAGGCGCGGGTGAGCTGCTGGGCACGCGCCAGAGCGGCATGCCGGCCTTCCACCTCGCCGACCTCGCTGTCCACGAAGAGCTGCTGGCGGTGGCGCGCGACGACGTGCGCCTCGCCCTCGAGCGCGACCCGGAGCTTGAATCGGAGCGCGGCCAGGCGTTGCGCACCCTGCTCTATCTCTTCGAGCGCGACATGGCGGTGCGCTACCTCCGCTCAGGCTGACCCGCACCATGGGTGCGGTGCAGGAGGCTTGGCGCCTGCGCCAGGATCGCGCCATGCAGCACAGGAGCGAACCGCCCCCACCCCACGCCATCGCCGCCGCCTGTCCGGGGGAATTCCAATTGTCCCGCTCAATCCCGGCAAATCCCGCATAAAATTTGTGCATGCGGCGGTGGGACGCGGAACCGGGCCGCGAGCGCGGCGAGCAATGCGGGTGAGCCGTTCAGCCGGTCAACGTCGCGAAGGGGTTGCGGCCTTCGGGGTCCTCGACCTCGACGATCCAGACGTCCGGATCGAAGTCGGTCTCCCGCGCAAGCCGCGCCTCGGCCTCCTCCTCCGGAATCCAGCCCTCGCCGGTGGCGCGGCGCCAGGCGAGGTCGCCGTCGAGCGATTGAGCCCGGGCGAAGACCGCCGCCGTGCCGTCGAGGCGGCTGACCTTGACCAGGAGCGCGCCCGCGTCGGCATCGCCGCGCCGCCTGAGCGCAGCGAAGAGCAGCGCCTGCTGGCAATAACGGAAGCCCGCCTGCACCAGCACCTCGGTCTTGAGTCGTGCCGCGCTCACGGCTGCTCGATCAGCGCGTGGCGCAGGCGGTCGCCGGGCGCAATGCCGAGGCGTTGGGCGCTGCCGCCGATCATTTCGAGCACGAAGCGAACCGGCTGGCCGGAGCGTATCCGCTTCTCCGAGAGCGGCGTGGTCCGCTCGGCGATGGTGACGATGCGCCCGTCGATCTCGGCGAAGAACATGTCCAGCGGAATCAGCGTGTTCTTCATCCACATCGTGACCGGCCGCGTGGCCCCGAAGTCGAAGAGCATGCCGCGATCCGGCGCGAGCTCCGTGCGGTGCATGAGGCCGATGCCACGCTCCTCCGGCGTGCGCGCCACCTCGACCTCTATGGCGTGAACGCCCGTGCCCGTCTCGATCGTCAGAGGCTCGAGGGGACCGCCCTCCGCCTGCACTGCCGAAGCGAAGAGAAGCAGACCGAGAGCGAGCGCGGGGATCGCCCTGCGGGTACCAGTGATCGTCATGGCACGACCACGATGTTGCCGACGTGACGCTTGTCGATGAAGGCTTGCTGGGCGGCGCACAGTTCGCGCAGCGGATAGGTCGCCGCCAGCACGGGCTCGATCTCGCCCCGCTCGATGTAGCCGACCACATCCCTGAAGACATGGCTCGGCACCACCGTCGAGCCGGTGAAGGTGAGGTCGCGCAGGTAGAAGGTCCGGAGGTCGAGCGTCACGATGGGCCCGGCAATGGCGCCGGAGCAGGTGTAGCGTCCACCACGCACGAGGATGTCGATCAGCGTCGGCCAAAGGGGCCCACCGACGATATCGGCGATCACGGTGACGCGTTCGCCTTCCAGCGCCTCGCTCAGGTTCTCCGGCGCGCGCGGCAGGATGCGATCGGGACCGAGCCTCGCCACGTCGGCGTGCTTGGCTTCGGCGGCCATCGCGATCACCCGGGCGCAGCGGCGCTTGGCGAGCTGGATCAGCGCACCGCCCACGCCGCCCGAGGCGCCCGGGACGAGCACCGTGTCGTTCGCCCCCGCACTCGCGCGATTCAACATGCCTTCGGCGGTGGTGTAGGAACACGAGAAAGTCGCGAGCTCGGCGTCGGTCAGCTCGGAATCGACGATCGCCATGCTGCGCACGTCGCAGGCGGCGAATTCGGCGAAGCCGCCGTCGATCTCCGATCCGAAATAGACGGCCTTGTCCATGTTCTCGGGCTCGGACCAGTCGCGCTGCCAACCGTCGACCATGACCCGTTGGCCGATCAGCCCCGGATCGGCGCTCGCGCCCACCGCGACGACTTCGCCCACCGCATCCGCGCCCTGGATGCGTGGGAAGACGATGGGCCGCCCGCCCCAGGTCGGGTCGCTGCCGCCCACCTCGTCGTGGGCAGCGCCGGTCGTCGCCTCCGTCACGGCCTTCGAGTACCAGCCCGTGCGGGTGTTGACGTCGGTGTTGTTGAGACCGCAGGCGCCGACCCTGATCAGCGCTTCCATCGGCCCCGGTTCGGGCGTGGGCCAGTCCTCATGCCACGCGTACTCGTCGGGGCCGCCGTGGCCAGTCAGCACCATCGCCTTCATCACGCGGCTCATTCGCCGGTCACCCCCTCAACCACGGACCCTGTATGGACTTTCTGCTGGGCTGCGAACAGGTCTTTCGCCTATCGTGTCCCCCGTCGCCTGCTCCGCATCTCCCTCAGGGACAAGGATCGACGGGGATGACCGGTCAAGACCTGCCAGCGCCCGTCCGTTCGCTCGACGCCCGCTATTACACCGATCCGGCCGTCTTCGAGAAGGAGCGCGAGGGCCTGCTCTCCCGCACTTGGCAGCTCGCCGGGCACGAGAGCCAGGCGCGCAATCCCGGCGACTACTTCACGTTCGAGATTGCGGGCGAGAGCCTGTTCTGCATCCGCGGTCAGGACGGTCTTCTGCGCGCCTTCTACAACGTGTGCCAGCACCGCGCGCATCGCCTGGTGGAAGGTGCCGGCACGACCCGTGCAATCGTTTGCCCCTACCACGCCTGGTCCTACGAGCTGACCGGCGCGTTCCGCAGCGGGCCGAACGTGCAATCCGTTCCCGGTTTCGACGGCGCGTCGATCCGCCTGACTGAAGCGCGGAGCGAGAGCCTCCACGGCTTCGTCTTCGTCAACCTCGATGACGACGCCGCGCCGATGGACGCGTGGTACCCGGGCGTGCGGCAGGAGCTCGCCCAGTACGTGCCCGACATCGGGGCGTTAGAGCCGCTGGAATGGTTAGAGGTCCCGGAGGCGTGCAACTGGAAGGTCTCGGTCGAGAACTACTCCGAGTGCTATCACTGCGTGCTGCGCCATCCGACCTTCGCGACCGGCGTGATCCGGCCCGAGACCTACGACATCCAGCCTGCGACGGAGGGCTACGTCCTGCGTCACATGACCGAGTGCCAGGACCTGGAGCGGATGAGCTACCCGATCGACCTGTCGGTCCCGCACGCCGGCGAATACCGCTCGTTCTTCCTCTGGCCGATGTTCTCGTTCCAGGTCTATCCCGGCAACGTGTTGAACACCTACCACTGGCGCGCCCACGACGTGGACAGCTGCACCGTCTGGCGCGGCTGGCACACCCCGGGCGGTGCCGAGAGCGCGGTGATTCGGGAGCTTGCCGCACAGGACCGGCAGACCACGGTCGCGGAGGACGTCCGGCTGGTCGAAAGCGCGGCGAAGGGGCTGAAGAGCCGCGGCTACAAACCCGGTCCACTCGTGCTCGATCCGGCCGGCGGGCTCAACTCCGAGCACTCCATCCGAACGCTCCAGCAATGGATGCGGGAGGCGGTGGACGCTTAGCGCGGCGGTGTAGCGCGGACGCTCCGTTTGTTCCGTGGCGGCCCGCTACGCAGCCGTGCCGTTGAAGGGCCGACGCCGCTTGAAGTCCTCCGCCATCTCGCCCTTGGTGACCATGCGCACACCCGTATGGGCGAGAATGTGATCGATGAGCCGCGATGATACTGCGTCCTCACTCGGCCATCATCGCCCCCATCGGCGACAATTGGCCAACGACCGGGACGCTTTCCGCCTTCTCTAGTCCCGGTCGTCGCGCTACCCTCCCGGCAATGAGGACGGCGGCGGGCGAGCTCTCTGTCATCGCTCCGCAACCGGCGGGAGGACTCCGTGACCTTCGATTTGGCGCATATCCATCGCTTTCAAGTGGAGGCCGCCGCCACCAGCCGCTGCCGCCTGGAGGCCCGCACCCGCCAGCACACGGTGGTCATCGACGAGCCGGAGATCCGGGGCGGGAGCGACAGCGCCGCCACGCCGCTGGAGACCATGCTCTCCTCCTACCTAGCCTGCCTCAATGTCATTTCGCACCTGATCGCCGACGAGATGGGAATCGAGATTGCCGACCTCTCGATGTCGCTCGACGCCGCGTTCGACACGACGGGGGTCCGCGATTCCAAGCCCGCGACAGTGCCCTTCCCCGAAATCGCGCTGACCATGAACGTCACCACGTCCGCCTCAGACGCCGACATCGCCCGGCTCCGCGAAGACCTGGAGAAGCGCTGCCCGGTGACGGTCATCCTCGCCCGCGCCGGCACGAAGATCGACGCCACCTGGAACGTGACCCGGCCCTAAGCGCGCGTACCGCGCGCGAACCTTAGGGTCCTGATATTATCGAAGCGGCCGCGAGAGGCCTCCGGCCGACGGCCCCAAGAGACGGAGATGGCCCGTGATGGACGATGCCAGCAGCAGATCCGATAACGGCGGCAGTGAGAGCGCCGCGCCGATCAGCAACCCGAATTCCCTCGGCGCGCGCAACGTGGCCCACGTCGCCCACGGCTACGGCAACCTCGACGCGCTGGAGAGGACGCCGCCGATGGTCGTCACCCGCGGCAGCGGTGTCTCCATCATCGACGAGGAGGGCCGTGACTACATCGAAGGCGTCGCCGGCATGTGGTGCGCCAACTTCGGGTTCAGCGAGAGCGAACTGGTCGATGCCGCGATCGAGCAGTTCCGGGCGCTGCCCTACTACCACTCGCTGATCGACAAGACGACCGAGCCCATGGGCCGCCTCGCCGAGCGGCTGAAGGCGTCGACCCATGTGCCGATGTCGCGGGTCTTCTTCGCCAACTCGGGCTCGGAGGCGAACGACACGCTGGTCAAGCTCGCCTGGTACTACCACAACGCCATCGGCAAGCCGGAGAAGAAGAAGATCATCTCCCGCTTCATGGGCTTCCACGGCGTCACCTGCGGCGCCGCCAGCGTCACCGGCATCCCGCAAATGCATGCGGACTTCGACCTGCCGGTCAACGAGCGTTTCCTCAAGACCGACTGCCCGCACTTCTATCGTTACGGCGAGCCGGGCGAGAGCGAGGAAGACTACGCCTCGAGACTCGCCGCCAATCTCGAAGAGCTGATCGTGCAGGAGGGGCCCGAGACCGTCGCGGCCTTCTTCGCCGAGCCTGTGATGGGCGGCGGCGGCTGCATCGTGCCGCCCAGGACCTACTTCGAGAAGGTGCAGGCGGTCCTCGACAGGTACGAGATCCTGTTCTTCGCCGACGAGGTCATCACCGGCTCGGGCAGGACTGGCAGTTGGTTGGGGTCGGAGACCTTCAACATTCGGCCGGACGGCCTCTCCCTCGCCAAGGGGCTGGCCAGTGCCTACCAGCCGATCTCGGCGGTGATGATCAACCAGAAGCTCTACGACGCTATGCTGGCCGAGAGCCGCAAGCTGGGCTTCTTCGCGCACGCCTTCACCACCACCGGCCACCCGGTTGCGGTCGCCGTGGCGCTCCGCTGCCAGGAGCTGATGGAGGAGCGCGACGTGCTCGGCAACGTGCGCCGCGTGGGCGGCCTGCTGCAGGAGCGCATCCGGGGCTTCGCCGACCACCCGCTCGTGGGGACCACCCGCGGCGTCGGCATGATGGGCGCCATCGAGCTGGTGGCGGACAAGGAGACCCGGCGTTCCTTCGACCCCTCCTTCGGCGTGAAGGCCTATGCGGTGGACCGCGCCCGCGAGCACGGCCTCATCATCAGGAGCGCGCTCGCCGGCGACAGCCTCGCCTTCGCCCCACCCCTGGTGATGACCGAGGCCGAGGTCGAGGAAATGATGCGCCGCTTCACCCTGGCGCTGGACGACACCACCCGCTGGATCGAGGAGAACGGCTTCAAGTCCAAACAGGCGGCTTAGCTGCCGCTTACCCTGGTTCTCGCTTGGAAAGCCCTCGGGGGTCAGAAGGCGATACGGCGGACGCCCTTGACGACATCGAAATGGCGGTCGTTGCTAAGCACGGAAAGGCCGTGCTGGCGAGCGAGCGCCGCGATCCACGCATCGTTCGATGGAATGGGAGCTCCCAACCGCTTCAATTCCAGGCGGATGTCGGCGTAGGTAGTTGCCGTCGCCGCGTTGACGGCGGCGATTTCAATCAGCGGCAGATAGCGGGCGAGCCACTCCTGATAGCGGCTTCGATATCGCGACTGACGGATGCCGAAGTAGTATTCGCCGAGTACAACACTCGGCACCACCAAGCGGTCGGCCGCGCGAAGCGGGGCTTCGATCGCGGCGTGGCCATCCGCCCACGCGGAAAGGGCATTCGTATCGAGGATCACGCGACGTCTTCGGGCGAGAGCCGCTCGAACTCATCCTCGATTAATTCTAAGACCCGGCGGTTCTCGTCCCCAATATCGGAAAGAGCACCGAAACCAGCCATCCAGGGCGGCTCCTCGTTGGCGGTGTTCCAGTCCGCCGTGCAGCGCATAAGTTTCTCTTCGAGCGCTTCCGTGAAGAACCGCCTCAATGTGACGCCGCGGGCAGCGGCTAACGCCTTGCTCTGTCGGAACAAGGTATCGGGAAGCTCGATAGTGGTCTTCATATGGCCATATTCCCATAAAACAGGCATTCCGACAAACGCCGGTCATTTGGGATGGGCCACCGCCCGTGTGGCGGCCCACTATGGCATGCTGCTCAGCCCGCGGGGCTGAAGCCGTACTCCGACTTGAGGTCAGCCGTCAGCTTGTCGAGGCCGCGGGAGAAGCGGTCGATCACGTCGTCCACCTGCGCCGGTGTGATCGAGAGCGGCGGTGCGAACGAGGTCGAGTTGTGACCGAAGAAGCCGCGCGTTATCAGCTTCTCCTCCAGGCAAAGATCGAATAACCGGTGTGAGCAGTCCCACTCCAGGTTGAGCTCTTCCTTGGTCTCCTTGTTGGCCACCAGCTCGATCGCGAGCATCAGCCCGTCGCCGCGAATCTCGCCCATCAGCGGGTGAGACCCGACGCGCTCCTCGAGCTGCTGCTTGAAGTAGGCACCGGTGGACGCCGCGTTCCCCACCATGTCCTCCTGCTCTATCAGCGCGAGGTTGGCGTTGGCGGCGGCGCAGGCGAGCGGATGGGCGCTCGCGGTGTGCCCATGGGCGAAGATCGGGATGTCCTTCGAGCCCTCGTGCAGCACCTCCCACACGCGGTCCGAGATCACCGAGGCGGAGAGCGGCACGTAGGCGCTGGTGATGCCCTTTGAGAGCGTCATCAGATCGGGGTCGAGGCCGTACTTCTCGGTCGCGAACCAGGAGCCAAGCCGGCCGAAGCCGGTAATCACCTCGTCGGCGATGAAGAGCACGTCGTGGCGCTTGAGCACCGCCTGGATCTCCTCGAAGTAGCCCTCGGGCGGCGCGACGCAAGCGGCGGCCCCCATCACCGGCTCGGCGATAAAGCCGCAGACGGTCTCCGGCCCCTCCTGGATGATCTGCTCCTCCAGTGCGGCGGCCATGCGCCTGGAGAAGTCCCGCTCGCTCTCGCCGGGCTCGCCCTCCCAGAAGTAGTGCCCCTTCTCGGTGTGCAGGAAGCCCGGCAGCGGCAGCCCGAAGGCCTCGTGCATGAGCGGCAGGCCGGAGAGGTTGGTCGCGATCCCGGTGACGCCGTGATAGCCCATGCTCCGCCCGATCATCTTGCGCTTCTCGGGCTTGCCGCGGCAGCGCTGATACATCCAGGCAAGCTTGACATTGGCGTCGTTCGCTTCCGAGCCCGAGCTTGCGTAGAGAATCCGGCTCATGTTGTCCGGCAGCAGGTCCATGAGCCGGTCGCTCAGCCTGATCTGCTGCTCGTTGGCGTGGCCCGCCATGGTGTGGAAGTAGGGAAAGCTCCGGGCCTGGTCGGCGATCGCCTCGCCGATCTCGCTCCGCCCGTAGCCCGCGTTGACGCAGAAGAGCGAAGCCATCGCGTCGATGTAGGTGTCGCCCTTGTTGTCGGTGACGTAGATGCCGTCGCCGTTGGTGATGATATGCGGGCCGGATTTCTCGTGCTCGTGGATCGGAGTGAAGGCGTGGAGCGTCGTCTCCACATCCATTTGCTCGAGGCTGAGATTGGTTGCGGCTTGCCCTTCCATCGGTCCCTCCCTTCCGCGCTCGGCGTCCCTCCGCCGCGCGGGTCGGCGCCGATGCTAGCCGACGGGCGGCAGAGAGTCATGACGGGGTTGGGGAGCGCCCCCTCTCACGATCTGCTCACGTGCATCGTCGCGCGGTAGGATGGCAGCTTCGTTTGATTCGCTGAGGCGGGTAGGAGGCAAGGGATGAGCCGCGATACGATCAATACGATTTGCCGGACCTTCCCCGGTGCAGAGGTGTCGGATCCCTGGGGCGGCGGGCATGACGCCTGGAAGGTGGGCGGCAAGATGTTCGCCTGCATCGGCTCGAAGCTGCCGGGCGTCTCGATCAAGACCGACAGCATCGCGACTGCCGAGATGCTCATCGAGATGGGCGTCGGCCGCAAGGCTCCCTACTTCCACCGCTCGTGGATCAACCTCCCCCTGGATCTCCCGGAGGACGAGCTTCGCCACCGGCTCGCGGCCTCCTACCGCATCGTGCGCAAGGGACTGACGCGCAAGATACAGGCGGACCTCGAACCCTTCGATTGATCGCGGTGAACTCCGCGGCGGAGGGCTCCTTCGCGGCCAATCAGGCCGCCTCGGCGTAACAATCTATGGGCCGGCCCTCCGAGCCCGAGCGGCTCTTGAGGGCAAATGCCATCGGCAGCGGACCTTCCGAGGCCTCGCGTTGACGGATAACCATACCGGGGATCGCGTTCTCCGGAACATCGACACCCGGGGCGCGGCGGCTCAGCACGTTTAGGATCAGTTGCCGGATGATCTTTTCCGTATAGCCGCCAGGGCGCGACCTGCCATTCTCCCAACGGGAGACGATGGTCTTGTCGCTGAGATCGATCGCGCGGGCGAACTCGGACCCCGTCAGATGCAGAACGTGGCGGAGGAAGCGGAGTTCCGCACCCACCAACTGAACCGGCGTGAGTACGCGAGCCACGGCGACAGTCGCCAGCAGCATATCCAGGTTCGGTATTTCCACGTTGCCGTCATCGTCTTCCAGCACGGTATCAATCAGGGTCACGGGTAGTCCCATCTCGACCGTGGCGTCATATTCTCTCGTCTTGTGCATGTCTCCTTCGAATCGGGCATACCCAAGTCTGAACTTTCATCTGACTCGGTTGTCCCGCCCTTTCTCTCCCCTGCCTAGTGGCCTCTAGCCACTATGTCAGGCCTCCCCTCGACAGCTACAACCACCAGCGTTCATTCTCGATCAATTACCGTCACGATGACGACGCGGCCCGATCCGGTTCCGTCCAGATTAGCCACAACCTCCAAAGCTCTTCCATCCGCGTCGTGGCCAGAAACTCGGTACTTGTCGAGCCCCGTCCGAATGTCGGACTCGACACGCACGATAAAGCCTGTCCTCAAGACCGTTCGAATCTGAAGCAACTGCACGTCATACTGCTTCATTCGCCAGCGGGCGTGTTTCTTCAGCACGACATCAAAATTGGGAAAATCCCGGAAAAACTTCCTGTAATAGGCGCTATACCTATTCGATGGCGACCCTGCTCGCATTGTTGTTTCCTTTTCGCGTTCGTATTCGCTTGATTGCCAAAATGCACATGCTCTGTCTCCCTCTCCCTTCGGTGTGGTCGCCAAGTCGACACACTTCACAAATCTAATGGGCCGTATGGGCCCGAGGACAGATCGCTCACGAATCGATCTGTCCAGCGTGAGTATATCCGAAGTTGATCGAAGATCAACTCCACTCCTCGACCGACTCTGGCCAAAGCCCGACACGCGACACCCGCCGGCTTGCGGCTTGGCACCCGTCCGCTTGCGGCTCGGCACACGCTCGGCCACTGTGGTCGCCGCCCGGAGAGCGACACCCCTCAGGAGGTCCCGCCCATGGACATGGTGACCATGAACATCATCGATTCGACGATGGTGTCCATCTGTCGCGAGATGGGCATCACGATGATGAAGACCTCCTATTCGACCATCTTCAATGAGGGCCTGGATTTCACCTGCGGCCTCGGCAACACGCGGGGCGAGCTGATCGGGGTTGCCGAGTTCAACCCCTCGCAGATCGGCGGATTGCCGCTCGTCCTGCAGACCTCGGCCCAGGAAATTCCGCACGACGAGGTCGAGGAAGGCGATGTCATCGTCCACAACGACCCCTACCGGGGCGGCATGCACACGCCCGAGCACACCTTCATCAAGCCCGTGTTCCACCGGGGCGAGCTGATGGGCTACGCCGTCGCCATCGGCCATGTGGCGGAGGTCGGCGGCATGGTTCCCGGCGGCTTCGCCGGCGAGGCCACCGAGATCTTCCACGAAGGCATGCGCGTGCCCCCGGTCAAGATCAAGGAGCGCGGCGAGGACGTGGTCGAGGTGTGGAAGATGCTGCTCGCCAACTACCGCACGCCCCGCGCCAACTACGGCGACTTCCGCGCGCTCATCAGCGCCGTCGACGTCGGCGCCGCCCGGCTCAGCGCGCTGATCGAGAAGTACGGGCCTGACACCTTCCACGAGACCGTCGACGACCTGATGGACTACGCCGAATCCCGCATGCGGGCAGAGCTCTCCGCCTTCCGCGACGGGGTCTACAGCTTCGCCGACTACATGGAGGACGACGGCATCGAGGACCGACCCTACAAGATCCACGTCGATGTCCATGTGCAGGGCGACGAGGTGGTGGTCGATTACGGCGCTACGGACGGCCAGGCTCGGGGGCCGATCAACGCGGTGCTCTCGGTCGCGTGGTCCGCGGCCTACAACGCGATCCTGCACCTCACCGACCCGTCGATCCCCAAGAACTCGGGCTGCTTCCGCCCGATCAAGACCGTGGCGCCCGGCGGCTCTCTGGTGAACGCGGACTATCCGGCCACCTGCGTCGGCGGCAACACCGAGACCCACATCCGCATCGCCTACACGATCATCGCCGCGCTCGCGCAATGCGTGCCCGATCGCGCCTTCGCCACCGACGCGGGCACCCACAGCAACTTCCTCTTCGGCGCCACCGACCCGCGCTCGGGCGACTACGTGGTCTGCTACGACTTCACCTGCGCCGCCTGGGGCGGGCGCCCCTTCGCCGACGGCAACGAAGTCATCAACTGCATCAACGGCAACTCCCGCATGGTGCCGATCGAGGTGTTCGAGGTGCGCTATCCGTGGATGATCGAGGAGTACGCGCTGCAGCCCGATACCGCCGGGCCCGGCCAGTACCGGGGCGCCCATGCATTGGCCAAGATCTTTCGCTGCATGGACACCGAGATCACGGTGAGCTCGGTCTCCGACCGTCACAAGATGCGGCCCTGGGGCCTCCTCGGCGGCGGGCCGGGCGCGACGGGCGGGCTCTTCTACCAGGAAGCCGGCGGCAAGGGCTGGCGCCCCTTCACCGAAGCCTTCGGCAAGACCTCGCCCAGCAAGTTCGCCAACGCCACGATCGGGCCGGGCGACCGCGTCCGGCTGATCGCGCCGGGCGCGGGCGGCTACGGCGATGTGGCAGAGCGCGACCCGGCATGATCGCCGAAGACCTGAGCGAGGGCTGGATCACGCCGGAAGGCGCGCGGCGCGACTACGACTACGGCTGATTGGCGCCTTGTGCACGCCTCATAGCATCTCAAAATAGCGGAATGCGCTGACTATCGGTTCGCGCTTGTCGCATGGGCACGGCACTTTTCTGACACTGCCCTGGCGATTCGGGGCATCACTTCGTTCCAAACCCGATAGCTCCTTGCAATGGGCAATCCAACACGTCTTGGGTGTCCACCCATATTGTTGACGCACCCAATTTTGTATTTCCTTGTATGTCGCCATTTTGCTCCTCAGAAGTAGCAGCTATCAGTCACCGATCCGTACAAATCTCTTGATCAGATGCGCGCGACGCCGGCGCGCGCGCAATCCTCATCCTCCTCGCCGGTGCCGCCGCCGACGCCGCAGGCGCCGATGACCTGACCGTCGCGGATGATCGGCACGCCGCCCCGGCCGAGGATCATGTGGCCGCCGTCGGCCGCGACGATGCCGCGGAAGGTGGGATGATCCGCGCGTTCGGTGAGGTCGCCGCTCGGGCGCCCGAAGGCGGCCGACGCGGCGGCCTTTCCCTGGCAGCCATAGACGGCGGCCCAGATGGCGCCGTCCATGCGTTGAAACGAGACCAGCTTTCCGCCCGCATCGCAGACCGAGACGCAAACCAAAATATCGATGCTTCGCGCGTGTTCCATCGCGCTCTGGGCAATACGGTTGGCTTCATCGAGCGTTAGCGTCATGGCAGTCCTCCCATTCTTCGGCGGGCGCCGGAGATGCCCTCACTCGGCTGCTTCCGAGAGCGGCTCCGCCCGCTCCGCCGCCGGCCCGTAGCCGCCTCCTGTCGGCGTTTGCAGAACGAAGACATCGCCGGGCCCCACATGGGTGCCGTCCCGCCCCTCCAGCTCCGTCACCGTGCCGTCCGCCCGCTCCACCCAGTTGCGGCCGCACTGGCCGGGCTCGCCGCCGGCCATGCCGTAGGGCGGCACGATGCGGTGATTGGAGACGACGACCAGCTCCATGTCCTCCAGGAAGCGGATGCGCCGGTCGCAGCCCGAGCCGCCGACGTAGGCGCCCCTGCCGCCGGAGTCGTGCCGCACCGAGAAGGTGTCGAGCATCACCGGGTAGCGCCATTCCAGCACCTCGGGGTCGGTGAGCCGCGTGTTGGTCATGTGCGTGTGCACCGCCGAGGTGCCGTCGAAGCCCGGGCCCGCGCCCGAGCCGCCGCACACCGTCTCGTAGTACTGGTGCGTGTCGTTGCCGAAGATGACGTTGTTCATGGTCCCCTGGCTCGCCGCGAGCACGCCGAGGGCGCCGAAGAGCGCATCGGTCACCGCCTGGCTGGTCTCGGTGTTGCCGGCCACGACGGCGGCCGGATACTCCGGCGCCAGCATGGAGCCCTTCGGGATAACGATATTGATGGGCTTCAGGCAGCCCTGGTTCAGCGGAATGTTGTCGTCCACCAGGGTGCGGAAGACGTAGAGCACGGCCGAGCGGCAGACCGCCGACGGTGCGTTGAAGTTGGTCGGCCGCTGCGCGCTGGTCCCGGTGAAGTCGACGGTGGCCTCGCGCCTCTCCTTGTCGAAGCTGATCTTGACCTTGATCTTGCCGCCCTCGTCCAGCGGATAGGTGAACTCACCGTCCGCCATCACGTCGATGACGCGGCGCACCTGCTCCTCCGCATTGTCCTGGACGTGACGCATGTAGGCGTGGACCACGTCGAGGCCGAACTGCTCGATCATGCGGTGGACCTCGCCGACGCCCCTGTTGCCGGCAGCGATCTGCGCCTTGAGATCGGCGACGTTATGGTCAGGCTGGCGCGCCGGGTAGCGGCCGGCGGCCAGATGCGCGCGCAGCTTGTCCTCGAGGAAGACGCCGGCATCCACCAGCTTGAAGTTGTCGAAGAGGATGCCCTCCTCCTCCACGGTCCGGCTGTCCGGCGGAGTCGAGCCCGGCGTGCGCCCGCCGATATCGGCGTGGTGGCCGCGGCTCGCGACGAAGAACAGGATCTCCTCCCCCGCCTCGTCGAAGATCGGCGTGATGACCGTCACGTCCGGCAGGTGGGTGCCGCCGTTGTAGGGCGCGTTCACCACGTAGACATCGCCCGGCTTCAGGGCGCCGCGATTCTCCTGCAGCACCGTGCGCACCGATTGGCCCATCGAGCCCAGGTGGATCGGGATATGCGGCGCATTGGCGACCAGATTGCCGTCGGGGTCGAAGAGCGCGCAGGAGAAGTCGAGCCGCTCCTTGATGTTCACCGAATAGGCGGTGTTCTCCAGCGTCACGCCCATCTGCTCGGCGATGGACATGAACAGATTGTTGAAGACCTCAAGCATCACCGGGTCGCACTCGGTGCCCACCGCGAAGGTACGCTCCAGTGGGACGACACGGGTGAGCACGAGGTGGCTCTTCGCCGTCAGCTCCGCCTGCCAGCCGGGCTCGACCACGGTCGTGGCCGTCTGCTCGCGGATGATCGCGGGGCCAATGACGCGGTTGCCAGGCAGCATGGCGTCCCGGTCGAACACCGGGGTGTCGTGCGTGCGCCCCTCCATGTGGGCCTGCACGGTCGCGAGTTGCGGCAGCGTGTCGGCTGCCGCGCTATCGCCCCGGTCCGGCTCCTGAGTCTCCGCCATCACACCGATGCCTTCGACCGCCGCAGCTTCGACGATCAGCCTCTTCTGCGGCATGAGGAAGCCGTAGTGCCGGTGATGCGCGTCCTCGAAGCGCGCCTGCATCTCCTGCGGCGTGCCGAATTCGATGGGGTGCGGCGTGTCGCTCCCCTCGTAGCGGATGTGCGCCCGGCGCAGGATCTCGATGCGCGCATCGGGGATGTCCTGCTCGCGCAGCTCCGCCTCGGCCTGCGCGGCGAGATCGTCTAGCTCCCTTGTCAGCACCGGCATCAGCGCGTCGTCGAGAGGCGCTTCGACGGCCCGCTCCCGGAGCGCGCGGATGTCGGCGAGGCCCATGCCGTAGGCCGAGAGCACGCCGGCGAAGGGGTGGATCAGCACCGTGGTCATGCCGAGTGCGTCGGCCACCAGGCATGCGTGCTGGCCGCCGGCGCCGCCGAAGCAGTTGAGGGTGTAGCCGGTCACGTCGTAGCCGCGCTGCACGGAGATCTTCTTGATCGCGTTGGCCATGTTCTCGACCGCGATCTTGAGGAAGCCGGCGGCGACCTCGGTGGGCGTGCGCTCGTCGCCCGTAGCCCCACAGATCTCCGCCGCCAGCGCCGCGAATTTTTCGCGGACCACATCGGCGTCCAGCGCCTCGTCCTGGCCCGAGCCGAAGACATGCGGGAAGAATTCCGGCTGCAGCGTGCCCAGCATGACGTTGCAGTCGGTGACGCAGAGCGGCCCGCCCCGCCGGTAGCTCGACGGGCCCGGATCGGCGCCCGCCGACTCAGGGCCCACGCGATAGCGCGCGCCATCGAAGAAGCAGATCGAGCCGCCGCCCGCCGCCACCGTGTGGATCAGCATCATCGGCGCCCGCATGCGAACGCCCGCGACAAGGGTCTCGAAGGCGCGCTCGTAGGCGCCGTCATAGTGCGCCACGTCCGTCGACGTGCCGCCCATGTCGAAGGAGATGATCTTGCCGAAGCCGGCCTGCCCCGCGGTCTCTACCGCGCCCACGATGCCGCCGGCCGGCCCGCTCAGGATAGCGTCCTTGCCCTGGAAGAGCGTGGCGTCGGTCAGGCCGCCGCTCGATTGCATGAACATGAGCCGCGTGCCGCCCAGCTCCGCCGCCACCTGATCGACGTAACGGCGCAGCAGGGGCGAGAGGTAGGCATCGACCACCGTGGTGTCGCCACGGCTCACGAGCTTCATCAGCGGACTGGTCTCGTGGCTGGTCGATACCTGGGTGAAGCCGATCTCGCGTGCGACTTCGGCCGCCGCCTGCTCGTGCGCGGGGAAGCGATAGCCGTGCATGAAGACGATCGCGACGGAGCGGATGCCGTCGTCGTAGGCCGCCTGGAGCAAGGGCCGCGCCGCCGCCTCATCCAGGGCGCGGAGCAGGATGCCGTCCGCCATCACCCGCTCGTCCACCTCGACGACGCGCTCGTAGAGCATCGAGGGCAGCACGATCTGGCGGTCGAAGAGGTTGGGCCGCGTCTGGTAGCCAATGCGGAGCGCATCGGCGAAGCCCGCGGTCGTGACCAGCAGAGTGCGGTCGCCCTGGCGCTCGAGCAAGGCGTTGGTCGCCACCGTCGTCCCCATCTTGACGACGTCGATCTCGTCGCCGGGGATCGCCGCGCCGGCGGCAACGCCCATGAGCTCCCGGATGCCCTGGATCGCCGCGTCGCGGTAATGCTCCGGGTTCTCGGAGAGGAGCTTGCGCGTCACCAGGGCGCCGTCGGGCCTACGCCCCACGATGTCGGTGAAGGTCCCGCCCCGGTCGATCCAGAATTGCCAACGCGGCTGGGAATCAGCCATGTCGCGATACTCCCGCTATCGTAAGAAGGGCGGCCGGTCTGCCGCCCTCAGTCCACCAGCGCGATCTCGTCGCCGGCCTTGACCGGCCCCTCCTTGATCACCGCCGCGTAGACCCCGGCGAAGCCCTCGCGCGTCCGGTTGACGTGCTTGAGCAGCACGGGCGTGGTCTCGGCGGTCTCGGGGTGGATGGTGATGAACTTGCAGCGCGGGTCGCGCTCCACGACCATCAGCTCGACTGAGTCGCCCACCGTGACCCTGCGGCCCACCAGCTCGTCCTCGTAGAAGCCGCCCTGCTCCGCCCAGTCGACGTAGAAGTTGGCGCGGAACTGCAGCTTGTGGACATCGATGCCGGTCTCGTCCGCAAGCTGGTCCACGGTCTGGAGCGAGAAGAGCGTGACCGGCCGGCAATCGACCAGGCTGCGCTGAGTGAAGCGCAGCGAGAGCGCGCCCTTGGACCTGTCCTTGATCCCGTCCAGGAAGGCCGGGTCCTCGATGTCCAGGACCGAGCCGTCGGGGCGCTCGACCTCGACGGCGAAGGCCTCGGCCTCCGGGAAGGGCGCGTGGATATTGGCGGGGTGGCCCATCGCCGCTTCCATGTTGTCGGGCTTGAGCGTGCCCTCGCGCTCCTTGAAGCGCGCCTGGTAGAGCACCAGGTCCTCCTGCTCCCGCGCGGTGTGCCAGGGAAACGCCGGGTCCGCGGCGGTGGACGCGATCGCATAGACCCGATCGCCCATCAGCCCGGTGAAGGCGACGAAAATCTCGTCGACCTCCTCGCCTCGCATGCTCTTCACGGGATAACGCCAGACGCTCTCCACCTTGCCCAACATCGCTCCGTCCTTTCCCGTTCTCGTGACCGCCGCCGGCCGCACTGGCGCCCCTGTGTACACCATTAGCGGACGTCGTACCGGGAGGAAGCGAGATAAACCGAGACAACGTGAGACAAAGTGAGATTTTTCGGGCTGCCGAGCGTCCGCCCATCGCCTTGACGGGCCACGAATCCGCCCGGCGGATCGAACCGCCTGGAGCCGATGCGACGCGAACGCGCGCACCGGCGCTAACCCAGGTCGGTCGCCTTGTAGGTCAACGCCACGCTCTTCGGCCGTCCCGGCACGCTGAGCTCCGTCACAGCCGCCGGGGTACGCGCGACGACCTCGCCGCGGCGGATCACCGCGAGCCGTGTCGCCCGCAGCCGAATCGCCTCCAGCGGGTCCGCGGCCTGCAGCACGACCATGTCGGCGTGGCAGCCGGGCTCCAGCCCGTAACCGCCGAGCTGCATCATCCTGGCGGGGTTCACCGTAATTGCGTCGAAACAGGCCCGCACCTCGTTCTCCCCGAACATGCCCGCCACGTGCGAGCCCATGTGCGCGACCTCCAGCATGTCGGCGCAGCCGTAGACGTACCACGGGTCCATCACGCAATCCTGGCCGAAGGCCAGCGTAATGCCGGCCTCTCTCAGCTCCGGCACGCGCGTCATGCCGCGCCACTTCGGGTAGCTGCCGTTGTTGTGTCCCCACGCCGCGATGTTGGTAAGGGGATTGGGGATCACGCCGATCTCGGACTCCGCGATCAGCGGGATCAGCTTGCTGACGTAGTAGTTGTCCATGACGTGCATGGAGGCCAGGTGCGAAGCCGTTACCCGCCCTTGCAGGCCAAGGCGGTGGGTCTCCCGGGCGAGCGTCTCGATGTGACGCGACATCGGGTCGTCGGTCTCGTCGCAATGCATGTCGACCAGCAGCCCGCGCGCCGCCGCAATCTCCATGAGCTCGGTCACCGATTCGGTGCCGTCAGCCATGGTGCGCTCGAAATGCGGGATGCCGCCGACAACCTCGACGCCCATGTCGAGCGCCCTTCGCAGATGATCCTGCGCGCCCGGGTAGCGGTAATAGCCCATCTGCGGGAAGGCGATGAGCTGCAGGTCGATGTATGGCGCGACCCGGCGCTTGACCTCGAGCAGCGCTTCTACGCCGGTCAACCTCGCGTCGCAGACGTCGACATGGCTGCGGATTGCCTGGATCCCCTGGGCGATCGCCATGTCGCAATAGGTCATCGCCCGCTCGGCAACCGCCTCTGGGGTCAACTGCTTCTTGAGCTCATCCCACAGATAGATGCCCTCGAAGAGGAGACCGGACTGCTCGGGGCGCGGTAGGGCGTCCGTCAGAGGGCGCGCCAGCGTCGCATCCATGTGGAAGTGGGCGTCGATGAAGGGCGGCGTGACCAGCCGGTCCGTGGCGTCGATCTCCTGCCCGGCTTCGGCCTCCAGCGCAGGCTCCACGGCGACGATGCGCCCGTCCTGCACGCCGATGTCCACGCCGACGCGTCCATCGGGCAGATTGGCGCCGCGCACGATCAGGTCCATCGCCATGTCGTCTCTCCCCTTTCTACGCCGCCCACGGGTCTTCGACCCTGGGCCAGTAGGGCTTCGCCAGCTTGGTGTAGGGAATCGCCGCGAAGTCGGGCGCGATCGCGCCGGGCGCCGCGACGTAGAGAATCTCCTTCGCGATCGGGGCGAAGCCGGCATGAAAGTGCTGGGTGGATTTCACCACCACGATCTTCTTGGCCGCCGGATCGAGCCCCACGGCATCGAAGGCGTCGGGATGGAAGACCTGCGTGCGCACCGTGTTGAGCACGAGGTCGAGGCCGCCTTCCGCGCGCACCCACACCGCATCGCCGATCCTGTTGCGGGCCGCGCCGAAGGTTTGCGCGGCGCCGGTGACGATGCGCTCGACCGTGACCGCAAGGTCCACCGGGTCGCCGGAGTCCGGGCCGCACTTGCCGCCGATGCGAAGCCGGAGCGAGGCCCCCTCCCCCGCCTCCATGCAGAAGCGCACCGCCACCGGGTCCCAGTAGAGCCCGCTCGCCGCGTCGCCGACGCCGCGCGCGATCAGGCGCTCCAGGATGAAGGTGGAATCGCTCGGCGCGCCGCCGCCGGCATTGTCCGAGACGTCCGCCAGCACGACCGGCCCGCCGTCGGCGGCCAACGCCCGGTCGATGGCGGCGTCGATCCCGACAGCCGTGGGCCGCGTCTCCTCGCGCATCGCCCAGAGCCGGGCACCGAGGCCGGCGGCCAGCACCGCCGCCTTGTCGGCATCGCCGTCGGCCACCACCAGGGTCTTGGCGCCAACCTCCGCCACATCGCCCCAGGGAAAGCCGTGCCCGAATGAGACGGCGAGGATTCCCTCGCTCCCCTCGCGCGCCTTCATGTCGTTGACAAAGGTCCGCATCGGCTCATCCGTGGTGCGCCACATGCTGATCATGCGGCAGTCGTGGGCGGCCATCACCGGCGCGGTGCGCCCCTCCGCCGCGTCGCGGCAGAGCCGGAACAGATCCTCCGCCCGCTCGCCGATGTCGATGTGGGGATACTCCTTGTAGGTGACGAGCGCCGTCGCCGCCTCCAGCATGAGCGGCGTGATGTGGCAGTGCAGGTCGAGCTCGCCGCCCAGCACCGCGTCCGGACCCACCACCGCGCGCAGCCGGGCCAGCAGGTCGCCCTCGCAGTCGTCGTAGCCCTCCGCCACCATTGCGCCGTGCATGTTGACCAGCACGAGGTCGAGCGGCAGCGCCGCTTGCGCCTGCTCCAGGATGCGATCGCGATAGCCCTCGTAGACGCGACGGATCGTCCGCCCCGCCGGCTGGGCGAAGGCGCAGAGCCCCTCGATCACCCCATGCCCCTCCTCCTCGGCGCGCTCGCGCCAGATGTGCAAGGGCAGGCTGAAGGGATTGGGCGCATGGCGGGTCGCGTCGCCGTCGTAGACCGCCGTGTCCCGGTAGGTCTGCTCGCCCGTCGGCAGCGACGAGAAGGTGTTGGTCTCGGTTCCGAGACAGGCAATGAAGACCCGCATAAGCGCCCTCGTTCCGTATGCGTCAGGTCCGCGCGGTCCCGCGACTCGCCCGGTGGTTCGAGGCTACCGCGCGCGCGACGACGCTTCCAGGCAAGGGGTGCGGGCGGCATAATCCCGCCGCGACGGAAACCGGGCGAACGAAAGGGGCAGCATCATGGAAGTCGGGCTTTACGGAAACACCCACGGCCAGTCCTACCGGGACGACGTCAACATGTTCCTTCACCACACGCCGGCGGAGCAGATGGACCCGATCCGGGTCGCTCAGACCGCCGAGCGCGCGGGCATCCACTCGATCTGGTATCCCGACCATGTCTGCATGCCCTACGCGTCCGAGAGCTTCCACACCGCGAACGTATCCGGCCAGCGCGCCTACCAGCGCCGTCACAACATGCTGGACGCCGCCGTCGTCATGGGCGCCGTGGCGGTCCACACCACGACGCTGAAGCTCGCGACCAGTGTTCTCATCGCGCCCTACCGCCACCCCCTCTCGGACGCGCGCCAGTTCATGACCGTGGACCAGCTCTCGGGTGGCCGGCTCATGCTGGGCGTCGGCGTCGGCTGGATGGTCGAGGAGTTCGACGCGGTCGGCATCGATTATGAGGAGCGCAACCGCCGCACCGAGGAATGCATCCAAATCTACAAGGCGTCGTGGACCGGCGACCTCGCCACCTTCGAAGGCAACTACTACAGCTTCAAGGACGTCTCCCAGGACCCGAAGCCGGTGCAGCAGGACCCGCACCCGCCGATCGTCTTCGGCGGTAACACGATCCGGGGCGCGCGGCGCGCGGCACGCTTCTGCAACGGGCTCTATCCGCTCTTCCTCGATTCCCACGTCGAAGCCGGCCGCTTCGCCCCCCTCCAGGACGAAGTGCGCCGCGAGCTTGAGGCGCAGGGCCGGAGCCCCTCCGACTTCCTGATGCTTTGCGCCGCCACCGCGCGCATCACCGACGCCGGCGACCCGGCCGCGCAGGCCAATCCCCGCCTCACCTGCACCGGTACGGCCGAGCAGATTCTCGAGGATCTCGCGGGGTTCGCCGACGCCGGCTTCTCGATGGCGGTCTGCATGCTGGACTGCCCCTCGGGCGAACTTTCCGAGCAGCTCGACCAGATCGAGCGCTTCGGCGCCGAGGTGATCCCCGAAGCCAAGAAGCTCAAGCCGGCAGGTGACTGGAAGCCCGTCACCTGACGCGGCGCCGCCGCCCAAGACCCGGGCCACGAGAAAGCCGGGCCGCGCAGCGGACCGGACGGCGCGACTGCGCCGCGCGCGCAGCGCGGAGCCAAGCGAGCGGAGCGAGCGTCCGTTCCGATGGGTTCTTGACCATTCCACGATGTTCTCATATGACGTGTAAGATCAGTTTGTTAGACAGACATATCGGCCCTTGCGTTCCAGTTCATTCTCACCCATTATTGGTCCAATCGTGGGACACAGCGTGGGTGAAGAATTATGGCAACGACCTATGCAGCCGCCTCAAATACCACCAAACCAGGTCGCCTCAACGCCGCCTTCGTCCGAACCGTCAGCCGACCGGGCGTCTATGGCGATCAGCACGGCCTCAGGCTGCGAGTCTACAAGTCGCGAAAACGCCAGTCGATCTCCAAACAATGGATCTGGCGCGGAACCGTCAATGGAACTCGCAGAGATATCGGCCTCGGCGGCTTCCCCTACGTCACCCTGGCCGAAGCTCGGCAGACCGCCTTCGAATACCGCAAGGTCGCGAGGGCCGGAGGTGATCCGGTCACGCTCAAGCGCAGGCCTGACGTTCCAACCTTTGCCCAGGCGGCCGAGACCGTGATCGGCATCCACCGCGAGGGCTGGAAGGACGGCGGCAAGAGTGAAATGCAGTGGCGGGCGAGCCTCAGGGACTACGCCATGCTGAAGCTCGGCCGCAAGGGCGTCGACGAGATCACCACCGCAGACGTGATGGCGGTGCTCATCCCGCACTGGCATACCAAGACCGAGACCATGCGCCGCGTGCGCCAGCGTATCGGGGCGGTGATGAAGTGGGCCGTGGCGCAGGGCCATCGAGGCGACAACCCCGCCGGCGACGCCATTGCCGCCGCGCTGCCCAAGGGCGGCAGCGTTCGCCAGCATCAGCGCGCCCTGCCCTTCCGGGAGGTCGGAGCCGCGCTCGCCAGGGTGAGGACATCGGATGCGTACCGTCCTGCGGTACTCGCCTTCGAGTTTCTGGTGCTGACGGCGTGCCGGTCCGGGGAGGTCCGGTTCGCGACGTGGGACGAGATCGATTTCGCATCGGCGACATGGACAATACCGGCGCGGCGGATGAAGGCGCAGCGCGAGCATCGTGTTCCGTTGTCTGCGCGAGCGCTGGAGATTCTGCATGAAGCGCGCGCGTTGGCGGATGGCTCGGGCTTGGTCTTTCCGTCGCAGCGCGCCCGCGCGATCCACGGCGGCACGGTCTCCAGGCTCATTCGGGAGCTAGGAATCGATGCTGTGCCGCATGGCTTCCGATCCTCCTTTCGGGACTGGGCGGCGGAGTGCACCGACATGCCTCGCGAGGTCTGTGAGCTCGCCTTGGCGCATGTAAACTCCGACCGGGTGGAAGCTGCCTATCGGCGAACCGATCTCTTCGACCGGCGCCGGGCGCTCATGGAGCAATGGTCGGAATTCGTCGTCGGTGGCGAGACTTCCAACATCGGCGCGCCGGCACGACCAACCACTGGCCCGAGCGATTCAGTGCGCCTTTTCACGGCGCACTGAATCGCTCGGGCCATCAGCCGTTGAACTCGGTAGGCAAACCGAGACACCTTGTCATCCGAAGCCTCGGAACAATCCTCCCCCCTTTTGCGCCGTGCGTCCGATTGCCAGCGGTCCCCTCTGCGCCGCGGCGAAGGCGATACGAAGTCGGCCGGAGAGTCCGCCGCGCGATCCGCGACGGGTCGACAGAACTTCAATCGACGCCGGCCGCGGCCAGCCGATACGATCCAGTTCAGAGACAACGTCAGCCGTCAAAGACTCTTTGTCGGTGAGCCGGCGGCGATGGCGGGTCACGCGATAGTCGGTCACGCTCTGCCATTCCCGCGAGGGTCCGAACAGCGAGTCGCTCTCCACCTCGAGCGCCGATAGCGCAAGGACGAGACGACCGGCTCGGCCCGCGCGCAGTACATTCATGCCTTCAAGCGAACGCTCGAGCCCGGCATGGTCGTCACGGACCTGCCGCCAGCTCACACCGCCGCGCTGCAGCAGGCTTGGCGCGACGAAGAGAAGGCGCCGGCGCGGCAGGTCGGGAACCACGGCGACGTGGCGGTGGGGGCCGCTGCGGGCGGGGCTGCCGTCGTCTTCGTGGCCGCTCACATAGCGTGGAACGCTTTGGCCGCGCGGCAAGGTGGCCTGCACCCGCGCCAGCATGGCGCGGCGCGCGGCGTGGGCGACATGAGCCGGGTCCGCGCCGTCGGCGAGGCCCGCCTCGATGGCGAACGCCAGCACGCCCGGCATCGGATCGGCGGGGCGCATGAGGCCGAGACCGAGGTAGCGGCCGTCGCCCAGCACCAGCGGCCCGGCGAGCGGCGCGGCGAAGGTCAGCGAGACATGCCAGAGCGCCTCTTTCGGGAATCGCGGGTCGACGGCGAAGGTCTCGACCCGCTCGCCGCGGCCGTCGAAGGGCTCCCGCTGCACGCGCACCGCCGCCGGCGACGCCCGGACCCCGGCATGACGCAGGGCCTGGCGCGCAGCGTGGACGGCGCGGGCCTCCTCGCGCGCCCGCTCTGCGGCGCCCTTGGCATCCTCGGTTGGGCGCGCGGGATCGATGCGGCGGCGTCTCGCGGCCCCGAGCGCCAGCGCCGTCATGCTTCGCCAGTGCCGCCCGGCGCGCTCGTAGCGTTCCGCTATGGCGTCGTCGTCGTCCGCGCGCTGCAATTCGCCGACGACGACGCCGTCGGTGTCGGTCCAGGCGACCTGGGCGAAGGCCCAGGCGAGGTCGTCCGCCCGCAGCGGGCAGGACTGCGGCACGTAGACCGCGAGCCGCCGGATAGCCATGTCGGCATGGGGATGGCCGATCGA
Source organism: Alphaproteobacteria bacterium (assembly GCA_965207055.1). Taxonomy (GTDB): domain Bacteria; phylum Pseudomonadota; class Alphaproteobacteria; order UBA828; family UBA828; genus WTGU01. The sequence goes on from CBDBLP010000004.1 coordinate 875,551, forward strand.
GGGGATCGGCACGATTCGCACCCGCGCGGCCTTGTCCGCATCCGTCGCGCCCCGGCCAATCAGGTAGCGCGCGACATCCTCCGCCCGCGCCGGCGCCGCGTCGCACAGCTTCCTCTCCGCCTGGTCCCGGACCTCGCCGACGAGCGCCGCCGCCTCGCTCAACGGCCGAGGGGCGAACGCGGACGCTGCGTCTCCTTTCCTCAGCTCAAAAAGGAGGCGATGCGGGGATGCGTTGTATGTGACGTTCGCCAGAAGCGGCTTGGGCGGCTGGGCGAAAACGCGAACCGGCTTGCGGTTGCTGCCGCCGCTGCGGAAACGGGTGCGCATGCCGTCGAAGCGGGCTGCGAGGCTGTGCCCCGTACCCGGTCGCGGGCAGAGCAGGTCGCGACCCCCGCCGCCGCCCGCCGACGGGCGGTAGACGACGCCGCCGTGGGCGGAGAGACGCCCCTGCGCCTCGTCCGCGTCGAGCACGGCCGCATCGGCCCAGGCCATGTCGATCCCCCGGCCGAGCTGGTAGAGCTGCCCCGCCGCCTCGCACAGCGCCGCGGCCCGCTCGTCGTCGCCGTCGAAGCGCCAGAAGTAGAGGACCGGTGCGGCGGCATCGAACAGGATGGGGCGAACGGTCTTGCCCACGCGGATCGATGCCACGGCATCCTCGATGTCGGAGGCATTCTTCCCCGACAGCGCGGCATCAAGGTCGTTGTTGGGCACGAACCCGGTATAGCCCTGGCCCGCTGCGCCGCGCGGGGCCGCGATCGCGGGCGGCGGCAGCCCTTCCAGCCATTCAAGCGCATTCCGCGCCGCATCCGGCACCCTCGCGCCCCTGGCCGCGCCCGCCATCAGCGCCTGGAAGAGGCGCGCCGGCGCGGGCGGCCAGCCGCCGGTGCCGTGGTAGCGGCCCTCGTGAAACCTGACGGCGACGAGAAGCGCGCGTTCCATGGCTCAGCCCTACCTTGTGGCGTCCGCCTTGGCCCGTGTCTTGTCGAACGCGACGGAGCGGCCCTCGCGCACGCCAAAGGCCGCCGCTGTATCCTGCGCGAAGGCGAGAGCGGCGTCCGGGTCCAGCGCCAGCGCCTCCCGCGTGCCGTCGCGGCCGACCGCGGCCCACGACGCCGGCTCGTCCGGGTCGGGGGTGAGCAGGCAGCCCTGCCGCAGGAAGCCGTCGAGCGGCGCGGTCGCCGCGACCAGCGCGAGCCCGAGCACGTAGCGCCGCAGCGACGGGGCGTCGTCGCCGCTCAGGCGGCGCAGCGCCACCAGGTTGACGGTCACGGTGCGGCGAATCTCGCCGTGGACGACGATTCCGCCGTGCTCGCCCGTCGCGGGGACGTGCACGAAGCCGCGCTGCGCGAGCGGACTCTTCGTGTTCCCTGCCTGCTTCTGCTGCTCCGCGTCGCTGAACACCTCCAGCGCGGCATAGTTGACCGGCGGGTTGTACTGCGCGGAACGCTTGAGATCGTCGACGTCCCAGGCGCGGATGACCGACTGCACGATGCGCGGCAGCTTGGCCTGCGTGTCGCGCGAGTCCCAGACGCCGAACACCAGCGAGGTCGGCGCCAGCCGCGCGATGGGCGCGGTGTCGCCGCTGTCGAGAAAGGTGCTGAAGGCGGCGTTGGCCTCCTCGGCGAGCGCGGTGGAGCGCACCAGCGCATCGCCCAGCCGGTGCCCGGCCTGAAGAATGGAGATCGACCTGTCGTTGCCGTAGGTGATCGTCACCTGCGGCACCAGGGCGGCGTAGGGCTCCTCCTCGAAGAGCGGCTCCATGCGGTTGGCCTGGGCGCCCACGCTGTCGACGGTCGCGACCCTGGTGCCGTCGGCGAGCGTATCGATGTTGTAGCCGATGCCGGCGTAGGTGGGCGGAAAGATCACGGCGTCGCCGCCTTCCACCGGCAGCAGGGTCTGGCGCAGCGTCAGCGCCACGGGGCCGGCGCGGTCGTTGGCGCAGCGCTCGGCAAAGGCGGTGTCGAATTCGGTCATGACGGCGGTGCCTCCTCGGTGACATTGGTGATGCAGCGGGCCTGGCCCTCCTGCCCGGGCCAGTCCAGCCGCATGGTGAACAGGCGGAAGGGCATCCCCGGAATCGGCGGATTCTCCGTGCCCAGGGCCGCGCGCAGGAAGATCGGATCGTACAGGTCGTCGCCGGCGAGACCGGCCACGCCATACCCGTACTCCAGCCTCTGGCGCCTTATGGGGCGGGCATTGGTCAGGCCGATGGCGGCCAGCAACTCGACGAGGGGATACCCTCTCATCACCACGTCGCCGTGGGCGTTGGGCGAGAAGCCGGCATCGATCGGCACGTAGTCGCGGCGCCAGTCGAAGCGGAAGCTGCTGCTCTGCTCGGCGCTCAGCGAGAAGGGATCGTGCGCATGATCGACCGCCCGGCCGCGAATCAGGTCGAGTGCATCGCGCGCCAGGCCGACCCCCGGATAGCCGCCGGCACCGGCCCAGAACTTGACCCTGTCGCGCCGTGCCTGACCCTGGTCGCCCCAGTAGTCGATCTCGATATCCTTGTCGGTGCCGTTGCTAAGGCGCGCCGGCAGGACATCCGGCCCCGAGTCCCTGAAGGGGAATGCGCCGGTATCGTCCTTCCTGGTTTCGATCTTCCACTTGTCGGTGCTGTGGGGCGATCCCGCCGGCGCGAAGGACGTGACCGTGGCCTCGTCCAGAAAGCGCAGAACGCGGACCACCGGGTCGCCGCCGCCGCGCGCGCCGAGGCGGAAGCGCACATCGGCCGGGTTGCGCCAGTCGAAGCCGCCACGGGCTTCGCCGAGCAAGACCTCGGCGGCTTCGAGGAAGCCCAGGCAGGCGAACACCTGGCCGGGGTTGGTGAGATCGACGGGGATCGACGCCTCGGCCATCAGTCTGCCTTCTCCTCGTCGAGGCGCCGCGAGGCGCTCTGATCGGCGGCGCGCAGCAGCGCCTCCCACCAGGCGAGGCCCCAGGGGCCCCACTGGCGCTGCAGGTGCGCGAAGCGAAGCGTGATCGCGTGCGCGCTGATTTCCGCCTCGCTCGGCGGCAGCTCGTCGTAGCTGCGGACATCGATGGCGGGCCGGGCACGTCCATGGTGCGCGGCGATCAGGTGCAGCGCGAGAGCGAAGCGCGGGTCGGCGCGGTCGAGGCCGTCGAGGCCCTTCCTTTCGGCGTCGAGCGCCGACTTGAGCTCGTGCCTGTAACCGTTCAGAAGATGTTGGTTCGGCGAACTCGTCGTCTTGGCGTAGGGGCCGCCATCCCGCGCCGCGTTGAAGGCTCGCTGCCAGCGCGGGGCAGCCTTGCCGTCGTCGTGATGGCGGGCGGCGGCGGCCAGCATCGCCTTATCCTCTGGGTCGAGACCGAGCGCAGCGGCGATGCGTTCCGCCTCCTCCCCCGCCCATTGCTGATGCTGGTCGAGGCGCTGCGCCCGGCGCGCCACCGCCCTGGAGTCCTCGCTCTCACCCTCGCCGCGGCGCTTCTGGACGATCAGAGAGGACACCGCCTCGCCCTCCGCCGAGACGCAATAGGGCACCTCGTGCACCGCCCGCCAGCCCTCGGCAGTGTGCTCACCCTCGGACAGCGCAGCCACCTTGAAGGTCCACGGGTGCTCTTCCGGTTCGTCGTCCCGCTTGCCCCAGTTGTCCTCCATTGTGGTGGCACACTCATCGCCGACGGCACCAACGGTTAGCAGGCCAGCCGCAAGCCCGCCGAGGCGTGAATCCACCACCAGCCGTTTGCCGGCGAGGCTTGCCTCAAGCGCCTTCTTCGAGCGCCTCTCGACAGCCGCCAGATTCAGGGTGGGCTCCTGCCGATCCGGCCGGTTGGCACTGTCGAGCAGGAAGGCAATGGGGGCATCCCGAGTCAGCGGCGCCAGCGATTTCTTGCGCGCGACCGCTTCCTCCCTGTCGTTCGCACCATCATCGTCGGGGACGGCCGGCGGCTCGACCGCCGGTGCGGCGGCACTATCCAATTTCTTCAATTGCTTGCGCGCGCGCTGGCGCAGCCACTCGGCCACGCGCGATGTCTCGGTCTCCAGGAGTTCCGCCGTCTGCGGCGGGGCCGCCGCGAAGAACGCCTGGACCTCCCGCGTCGGCAGCGCTCGCGCCTCGGCGTTGCCGACCGTAAAGCGCAGCGGCAGGTAGCGGCGCCAGACCACGGTGGTCTGCGGCCTGTCGTCCTCCACCCAGCCCCGCAGCCACGGGGCGACCGCGGGCCGGCCCGCGTGGTCCTCGAGCGATGTCATCGCCCAGGCATCGACCAGCGGGCGGGTGAGCGCCGGGTAAAGCGGCATGCGCGTGGTGGCGGCATTGATGCGCGCGCGCCGGGCCGGGCCGGTGGCGAAATCCACCAAGGCGCCGGGGCCGGCCTGGCGTCCGCCGGCGTCGTCGTGCGGCAGGGCGTCGAGAAGTGCGCGCACGGCCTCGTGACGGGCGATGGTGTCTGCGCCCGCCGTCTTCGCATCCGGAGGGCCCCGGTCGATCACCAGAACCCGCGCCGCGCCCGTGCCGCGCCGGTTGACCCGGCCGAGCCGCTGCACCATGCGCTCCCAGGTGACCAGGTCGCAGATCATGTGGTCGGCGTCGAGATCGACCCCCACCTCACCGGCCGACGTCGCGACCAGGAACACGGGGTCGCTGCGCGCGGCCTTGCCGTCGCCGATCAGGCCGTGCTGTTCCAGCTCCTCGGCGGCTCCCTGGCGCTCGTGCACCCGCCGGCCGCCGACGAAGAGGATTACGTGGGGCCGGAACTCTTCCTTGCCGGCTCGCTTGCGAAGATTTTCCGCCACCTTCTCCGCGTCCTTGCGGTGGTCGCAATAGACGGCGACGCTTGGCGGCGTCACGGCGGTTGGGGACTCGCTCTGCATCAGGCTCCAGGCCCGCTCGGCCAGCACATCGGCCAGGCGGGCGCCAGCTTCGAGGTCCTCGACCGTCAGGCTCTTGCGCGCCGCCAGCCGCGTGCAGACGGTCCCGTTCGCCCGATCGTCGTCATCCAGGCGGAACGGCGTCTCGTCAGAATCGAGACCCAGCGTGGCCGAGAGCGGCAGCACACGGAACGGCGGCGGCAACCCGTTGCACGCCGCCGGGCCGGCGAAATATCCCTTTGCCGCCTCCGCGCCCTCCGCCGTCGGCAGGCGCTGCCCTTCTTGGATCGCCTTGAGCAGGCGCTCGAAGGGGCGGGCGAGATGCGCCTCGTCCAGCATAACCAGGGTGTCGCAGCCCAGCAGCCCGGCCGCGTAAGGCCGCATGCGGCGGGAGAGGCCGTAGCCCTGGAACAGGAGCCGCGAGCCCACCATGTCCACGGTGCCGACGACGATCGCCGACGCGGAGGGGTCCGCCATCCACTCCCGGTTGTCGGCGTGCCGGCCGCGCAGGGTGGAGATCGGCAACCGCCGGCCGCAGAGACGGAGGCCCTGCCGCACCGGCGCCAGCCCTTCCTCTCGCTCCAGCGCCTCCCGCAGGTCCCCGGCGAATGCGGTCCCCTGATCCACCACGGCGCGGCGGTCGACGACATAGACGAGGCGCCTGGGTAGGGCCGCGCCCGCCGCCCGCGCCAGCAGCCAGACCGCCATGACCGCGGTCTTGCCGAGCCCGGTTGGGATATCCACCGCCGGGGGCAGAGTGCCACGCAGGAAATGCTCCCCGAAGAGCCGCCGCTGCCATGGAAAGGGATGATGCCCGGTTAGCGCAGCGAAGGCATCCTCGAAATCGAAAGTCGGCGACACGATCATTCCGTCCTAACGCATTCTGAGCAAGTTGCGTGGCACCCTGTCAGGGCTCCGAATATTGCGTCACCTGCCGATTTTGGTGTATATGTTTGTCGGCGCCCGAGCCAAGACCTAGACCCGTAGCTTCGGCTGCGCGAGGAGACTTTGGGCACCTCCGGGCGCCAACTATTGGTCTTAGCCATGGCGGACCACTTTGCCACGTCGCATCGTGGAGCGGATCTGGTTCGGCTTGATGCGATGGAATGCGACGAGATAGGTCTCTCGTCCATCGGCGGTGCGCTTGACTACCAAGCGCCACCATTGCCCCGCCTCGGTCTCGGCCACGAATACCAGAGTACGCTCACCCTGCCGCACGACTAGCCCTTGATCGATTACGTCCTGAATTCGGGCATAGTCTTCCAGCTTGACGTCCGAGTGCTTCTCCGCTTGCTTGCGGGCCGTCTCGTCGGACAAGCGTACCATCGGCGACTGGCCACCGAGAACGGCCAGAAGACGATCATCAAGCTTGGCAATAGTGTTGCCCGCCAAGAGCGCCGTCGCACGGGCGGGAGGTGGAGTGCGTGCCATCGAATCGAGATTCTATCGGTGGATTCAGAGCCGTCAAGAATGGCCTTCGGCGGTACATCAACTTGCAATCTGGACCTCCATGCGCTAGACATGGTTGAGATGCGGAGGAATGAGCTCTCGGCCGTGGGTCTCTTTCGACGCGGCGCCTGATTGAAGGAGGTATCGCCGTAGGCGACATCGAATTCTCGTGCTCCCTTCCGGGCTGCTTCGTTAGCCCGGCCTCATTGAGATGGGGCATGTGCAACGCCGACTCTGGCAATGTTCATCAAGCGCGGCGCCAGAGCAAAGAGCGATAGGGGTGCACTGATGACCATCACGCACTGATGACCATCACCCAGCTCGAGCTCTCCCTTCCCGCGCCGCCGGCGTGTGGGGATGCGCCGATGGTGCCGGCGCGGATGGTGAACGAGTTTATCTATTGCCCGCGACTAGCCTACCTCATGTGGGCGCAAGCCGAATGGGCGGAAACCGGCGACACCGTGGAGGGGCGCCGCGTCCACGCCCGCGTGGATCGCGCGAACGCGCCCCTGCCGGCGCCCGAGGCGCTGGAGGACACGCCGGAGAAAATCGTCAGCCGCGCACTCACCCTCTCCTCGGAGCGGCTCGGCGTGATCGCGAAGATCGACATCGCCGAGGCCGAGGACGGCGCGGTGACGCCGGTCGACTACAAGCGCGGCAAGCGCCCCCATGTCGCGCGCGGCGTCTACGAGCCGGAGCGCGTCCAGGTCTGCCTGCAGGCGCTGCTGCTGGAGGAGCACGGCTACCGCGTGGAGGAAGGCGCGATCTGGTACGCCGAGAGCCGCGAGCGGGTGCGCGTCGCTCTCGACGAGGAATTACGGAACGCGACGCGCGACGCGGTAAGCCGCCTGCGCCTCACGGTCGCTCACGGCCGCATCCCGCCGCCGTTGCGGGACAGCCCCAAGTGCCCGCGCTGCGCCCTGGTCTCGGTCTGCCTGCCGGACGAGATGAACGCGCTCGGCGGCTCGGACCTCGCGCCCCGCCCCATCGCCGTGCCGGCCGACGAGGCGCTGCCGCTGGTCGTGCAATCGCAGCGGGCGCGCATCGCCAAGATGGGAGAGACGCTCAAGATCGCCGACGAGGAGCAGGGCGACACCACGGTGCGCCTGATGGAGGTCTCCGACGTGGCGCTCTTCGGCAACGTCGCCATTACTACGCCCGCGCTCGCGGCGCTGATGGAGCGCGAGATCCCGGTCACCTTCCACAGCCACGGCGGCTGGTTCCGCGGCATCGCCCACGGCATCGGCCACCGCAATGTCGAGGTGCGCACGGCGCAATACCGGGCGAGCTTCGACGAAGCCGCCTGCCTGCGCTTCGCGCGCGATCTCGTCGCCGCCAAGATCGTCAACCAGAGGACCATCCTGCGCCGCAACTGGCGGGGCGCCAAGGAGGAGCGGAAGCCGGTGCTGGACCGACTCGCCGCTGCGCGCCGGGCGGCGACTCGCGCGTCATCTCTTGCGGCGCTGCTGGGTTGCGAGGGCGATGCCGCGGCGACCTACTTCCGCGCCTTCGCCGGGCTGCTGGCGCCGCCAGCGGCGGAGAAGGACGAGACCGGGGACATGGCGCCCTTCCGCTTCGAGGCGCGCAACCGCCGCCCGCCCACCGACCCGGTGAACGCCATGCTTTCGCTGGCCTATGCGATGCTGACACGGCATCTGACTGTCGCGCTCGCCTCGGTCGGCCTCGACCCCTACCGTGGCCTGTTCCACGCCCCGCGGCATGGCAGACCGGCGCTCGCTCTCGACCTGATGGAGCCCTTCCGGCCGGTGATCGCCGATTCGTCAGTGCTCACGGCGGTCAACAACGGCGAGGTCTCGGCGTCCGACTTCGTCTCCGGCGCCACCGGGACTGCGCTGAGCACGGGCGGTCGCCGCCGCTTCGTCGCCGCCTTCGAGCGGCGGCTCTCGCAGGAGACCACGCACCCGCTCTTCGGCTACCGTCTCAGCATGCGCCGCCTTCTCGTGCTGCAGACGCGGCTGCTGAGCCGCCACCTGCTGGGCGAGCTGCCTTCATGCCCCCACTATCTGCCCCGGTGAGGCTTATCGTGAGCGACGAGAGGACCTACATCGTCACCTATGACATCGCCGATGCCCGGCGCTGGCGCCGGGTCTTCAAGACCATGAACGGCTTCGGCGAGTGGCTGCAGCTCTCGGTGTTCCAGTGCCGCCTGTCGCGGCGCCGGCGCGCGGAACTCGAGACCCGGCTTCGCGAACTCGTCAAGGCGGGTGAGGATCACGTGCTGCTGATCGACGTCGGACCGGCGGACAGGACCGCGCTCGTGGTCGAGAGCATCGGCAAGACATTCACCTCCATAGAGCGGCAAGCGGTCGTGATATGATGTCGACCGCCTACTGCAGAGGGCCGACAGTTGCCTATGTCTGCCGCCGCGCGGTTTCGAGGGGTGCGACAGAGATGGACGGCCGGGGGGCGCTCGATTCTGTGTTGAATGTTGATTTTGTTGAGTTCTTTGACATCGTAAGGACATTGACTCGGAACCTGAGCGTCCACTCAAGGGGGGTGGCAGCAGGCCGCTCGAAATCGCTCGAATTCCGGTCCAAGTTACAAGAGGTTGCGACGTAGGCAAATTCCGGGGCTTTGTCGCCCCGGCCTCATTGAAGCTGCGGGTGGGGTTGAGACTTTCAGCGATCGGGCGACGAATTCCGGGGCTTTGTCGCCCCGGCCTCATTGAAGCTCGCGCTCGACTCCCATGGCGGGCCAATGCCAGCCCGAATTCCGGGGCTTTGTCGCCCCGGCCTCATTGAAGCTTGCATCCAGGCGTTCAGCCTGGTCATTCCCAGTCCAATTCCGGGGCTTTGTCGCCCCGGCCTCATTGAAGCGGCCTTGAGCCTTTTCATGGAAGAACTCCTCCCTCCGCAATTCCGGGGCTTTGTCGCCCCGGCCTCATTGAAGCAGGCTCTTACTCCCGAGCAGGTGCGTCAGTCTCGGGCCAAATTCCGGGGCTTTGTCGCCCCGGCCTCATTGAAGCGCGTGGTGGAGCGTGGCGGCAACGGTGGTCGCCTTAATTCCGGGGCTTTGTCGCCCCGGCCTCATTGAAGCGATGGTACTACGCATAGGAATAATGTGATTTGTACGTTAAATTCCGGGGCTTTGTCGCCCCGGCCTCATTGAAGCGTGATCTGCGCCCTCAACAAGAGCGCCCGCCGTGCCTAATTCCGGGGCTTTGTCGCCCCGGCCTCATTGAAGCCGTCTTGTCCGGCTGCCGCGTCTGCAGGTGCTGCTACAAATTCCGGGGCTTTGTCGCCCCGGCCTCATTGAAGCTCGACATCGTGAATGATCGTACCTCGAGGAGACGGAAAATTCCGGGGCTTTGTCGCCCCGGCCTCATTGAAGCGAGGAATCGGAGTACGACCTCGACATCGAAGGCCAGAATTCCGGGGCTTTGTCGCCCCGGCCTCATTGAAGCTCGGAGACGCCGGTAGCCACGAAGTCACGGCTGCCGGAATTCCGGGGCTTTGTCGCCCCGGCCTCATTGAAGCATCTACGACAAGGCGACACGGACGATCGCGCGCATCGAATTCCGGGGCTTTGTCGCCCCGGCCTCATTGAAGCGAGGTATGGGCATTGGACAACCCCTAACATCAAGGAAAAATTCCGGGGCTTTGTCGCCCCGGCCTCATTGAAGCTGGCTTAACGACTCGACACCTACCAACGCCTCGAGCGACAATTCCGGGGCTTTGTCGCCCCGGCCTCATTGAAGCAGGTGCCGGCGGGCCTCGTCCGTCGAGACGCCGGCCAATTCCGGGGCTTTGTCGCCCCGGCCTCATTGAAGCCCGCCAAAGAATGTGAACTCCAGCACATCGGTCCGGCGAATTCCGGGGCTTTGTCGCCCCGGCCTCATTGAAGCGAACGCTGAGGCTCCCCACGGTGATGGCGGTGAGGTTAATTCCGGGGCTTTGTCGCCCCGGCCTCATTGAAGCCCCTCAAAACGGCTCGTGATGACGCCCGTAGAGCGCAATTCCGGGGCTTTGTCGCCCCGGCCTCATTGAAGCAGTCGGTCATGCTGGCCAACCCGGGCCTCGCGGCCTAAATTCCGGGGCTTTGTCGCCCCGGCCTCATTGAAGCGGGTGATCGCCAGCGGGTTCGGCAATTACGAGGACCACAATTCCGGGGCTTTGTCGCCCCGGCCTCATTGAAGCCACTGCACCTTGTAGCCGTCCGCCTGCGGCACGGCCGAATTCCGGGGCTTTGTCGCCCCGGCCTCATTGAAGCGCCACCGGGGGAGGGGCAGTGAGTGACCGCGCGGGGCGAATTCCGGGGCTTTGTCGCCCCGGCCTCATTGAAGCCGGCAGTCGGTCTCCGGCATCTACAACGCCGAGATCAATTCCGGGGCTTTGTCGCCCCGGCCTCATTGAAGCTGATTATCACGCTCTCTCCCCGATACAGGTACTCCCGAAATTCCGGGGCTTTGTCGCCCCGGCCTCATTGAAGCGTCGGCTCGCGCTTTGTCTATGCGGACGAGATAGGCAAATTCCGGGGCTTTGTCGCCCCGGCCTCATTGAAGCTCGCCGATGTCGGACGACGAGGTGAACCCGATTGCACTAATTCCGGGGCTTTGTCGCCCCGGCCTCATTGAAGCCGCGAGTAGCCCCGCGCGGTGTCGGGGTTGGCCGGCAATTCCGGGGCTTTGTCGCCCCGGCCTCATTGAAGCGTGCCCTCGCGGCCGCTGGAGCTGGTGGAATGACGGAAATTCCGGGGCTTTGTCGCCCCGGCCTCATCGCTCGGAGGGCACCAGGCCGAGATAGGCCATCAGTTGCCGTGGGTTCTCGAACTGGCGGATGTCGCCGACTTCCACCATGAAGGTGACCGCGGCGACCAGCCCGACACCACGCAGCGCCTGAAGGCGCTCCACCACCGGAGCGAGCGACCAGTCGAGCAGGGCGTCCTCGATCGCCACATCCAGGCGCGCCACCCGCTCGCGACACTGGCTCTCCGCGACGATCATCTCGTGCAGCACCACCTTCTGCGCCGGCCAGCCGAAGCTCAGCTCGTGGAGCCACTTGAAGTACTTCGTGCCCCAGGCCTTCTTCCCGGGATAGATCTTGCCGTGACGCAGAAGGAAGGAGCGGATCTCCTGGCGCTTGCGGGTGCGGTCCTTGACTGCCGCCTCACGGGCACGAACGAGATCGCGCATCGCCTCATGGGCTTCGTCCGGCGTCCAGATCTCGGTCAGCTCGCCGGCCCGGTACAGCCGTGCCAGCTTCACGGCATCGCGGCGGTTCGTCTTCACCCGCTCGCCAGGCCGGCGCGGGATCAAGGACGGAGCGATGACGGCACATTCGTGGCCAAGACCTTCGATCAACCGCTGCAGCCCGTACCCCGTCGGCCCCGCCTCGTAGCAGAAGCGGAGCTGTGCGCCTGGCCGTTCCAGCTTGCGCACGAAACGGCGCACCGAACCGCCGTCCGAGCCGATCTCGCCGAAATACCTGACTTCGCCATCGCGTCCATCATCGGCCACCGCGACAGCATGGCGATCCTTTGACACGTCCATTCCGATGAAAACGTCGCTACACTCGACCATGGTTCGCCCTCCTGGTTTGAGGCCCTGCCCGTCGAGCAACCCTCGTTGAAAGCCGCCAGTGTAGGGCGAACCGCCCAACCACTAGCCGCCGCAGAAGGACATACGGTCTTACGCTTCTTCTCTCGGAGAGTCAGTGTGGTACCGTTGCGAAGAGGACTTGAGGGGAGGATCTGATGAAAACGATGGTTTCAATGATGGCCGCGCTGGTACTCGTCGCCGGATGCGCCACGCTGAGCGAGGAAGAACGTACACAGGCACGAGTGCAATGGGAGACATGTATCGACGCAGAAGCTCCCGGGATTCTTGACTTTATGCTCAGCGTTTCGGCTATAGGGGCCCCGTTGACGCCTGCCGATGTGGGTGAAGTCATACATGAGATGGCGGTCGAACAATGCGGCGCCGGACACTTGGATGCACAGACGCGACGGCGTTATCTGGTGGCCGAGCTTGTGCAACTGATGTTGGAGCGCTCAGGGGAGACTGTAGAGCAAGAGACACCCGACGAACGCTAGATTGGGGGACTCATACCAAGCGCGCTTCAAAGCGACGGACGCCAGCTTCCGGGATCGCGGGAGCGTGCGCGGAAGCTGGCGTCCGTCGCCGGCGCATGCCGCTTCGTGTGGAACGAAATGCTCGACCAGCAGGAGCAGCTCTACACGATCGCGCAGATGTGCGCTGCCAAGCCGCCCTCGCCCTCCTTCTTCACCCTGGGCAAGGCCTTCACTCAGCTGCGGCGCGTGACGCCCTGGCTTCGGGAGATGCCCTATGCGCCGGTGCGCTACACGCTGAAACACCAGGCGGACGCCTGGCAGCGCTACTTCAAGGGGCAGGGCGGCAGGCCCAGGTTCAAGAAGCGCGGCAACGACAGTGTGACGCTGCCGCAGGACGTGCGGATCGAGGGCGGGAAGCTCTATTTCCCGAAGCTGGGCTGGATGCGTCTCGCGCGGCGCGGCGGCAATCCCTACCCCGACGGGCGCCCTGTGAGCGCCACGGTCAAGCGGGTGTGCGGCAAGTGGTACGCCACGGTCTGCTACGCCACGGACGCGGCCGAGCGCCCCGATGACGGCACGGTCTGCGGCGTCGACATGAACGTGGACCAAGTCGCGGTGAGCGACGGCAGGGTGTTCGACACGCCTGACAGCCGCCGGCTGGAAGCCAGGATGAAGCGCTATCAGCGTCGCCTGGCGTGTCAGCGCCGGGGATCACGGCGGCGGGAGCGGACGCGGCCTGCGGCTCGCGCGGACGAAGCGTCGGATCGCCTGCGCGCGGCGCAACTGGCAGCACCATGTGTCCCGCTCTCTCGCCGGCGGCACGGTCGCACTCGAGGCTCTCCGGACCGGGGCGATGACGGCAAGCGCCAGGGGCACGGCCGAGGCGCCGGGCACCAACGTGCGCCAGAAGGCAGGGCTGAACCGGGAGATACTGGCAACCGGGTGGGCCGGCCTGCATGCGATGCTTGCCTTCAAGGCTCCCAGCGTCGTGGAGGTGGACCCGGCCTTCACCAACCAGACCTGCGCTGAGTGCAATGCGGTCGATGCCGCATCGCGCAAGGGGCGGAGCTTTCACTGCGTGGCCTGCGGCCACGCCGATCATGCGGACGTGAACGCGGCCTGCAACATACGGCGTCGGGGACTGGCGCAGATGCACGGGGAGGGGCGATCGCACCATGCGACCCCGACGAGCCGTGAAACGGATCGAAGGGAGGCAGCGTGATGCTGTCAACTCAACGATATAAGTCCCAAAGATTGACCGTGTCGCGCTTCCAGAACTGCTCAAGGGTCTGCCCTGCCAAGTGATGGTCTCGGGCACTCGTCTGTGCTCTATGACGAGCTGCTGGCGGGCTGGCGCTGCAGGTGACAACCCAGGCTCAGGTGTCAACCGTGCGTGGTTGTGTGGTTCAAACTCGTGCCCGACCGGATGCACTGGGTGGCCTACGCGGACCGAAACTTCACCGATCGCGGGCGCATCAAGCGCAAGACGGCCAACTGGGGGGCGCTACGAGGCACTGCCGGCGAGCGAGCGTCTGGCGGTGCTGGCCGTGATCATGGCTGTCGAGGCCGAGGATCCGTGACCGTGTCCCGCTGGCACGAGGGTCTCGCCGCCAACGATGAGGCATTCGCGTGCCAGCAGAATCTTCTCACCCCACAAGGCTTGGCAATGACAGCGGTCAAGGCCATCCGGGAATGGAGCCACAGGCTGCTGAGCGACACGCGAGACTACATGCTCAACCCGCGACTCCTGCGCATGTGACGGCCGAGTTTGCGGTCCCGCTGTTCTGCCTTCTCGCGCAGTTCTCTGAGTTTCTCGGGATCGTCGAGAATATGGGCGAATCCTCGCTGGCGCTCGCTCGGGTCCAGGGGCTTGGCGGGTGGCCTGTCGAGCTTGTGAGCGAATCCCTGTTGTTCTTCTTCCCTCTTTCGCCCGCGCTGAGTACGAGGCTCGCGGGGTCCATCGAGCCTATGTGCGAATCCTTCCTCTTGCCCAGGCTTCGGCTCGCGCTGGGTGTGCGGCTCGTTCGGCTTCTCCGCGCGCGTGTTCTCGTCGAGCCGGTTGCGGAGCTGCTCGACCGTGAGTCGCGCGCGCTCCTTGCCGATGGTCATTGCGTCGAGATAGGCGCCATACCTTTCCTCGTTGGCGAGAATGGCCTTGCCGGTGGCTGCCAGCATTTCGGCCGCTTCGCGCCATTCGGGCCATACGTCGAGGCGGTTAACGGGAAGGCCGCGATCGCCGGCCTGACGCTCGAGGGCCTTGTATGCTTCGACATGCCGCTCCGCCGCTGCCAGATAGCCCTCCGCGGTCTCGCGGGCGACGGTCTCGTCGTCGTGATAATCGAGTAGTTCGCCGATCACGCTGCGTGCATGCTCTGTCGGGCCGGGATGATCGGCGAGCACGCGGACTCGGTGGATAAGCACGTCGTACCCATCCATCAGGGGTAGCGGCAGGTCCGGCACTTCGGAGCGCGCGACGAGATCGTTCCAGTCCCGCTGCAGCTCACTGTAGAGCGTTCGCCAGCCGGGCGGGTCCTCGCGCTCCGGGCCGGGCGCGGCCGCTTCCGTGGTCCGGGGCGGCAAAGTCTCTTCGGGAGCAGGCTCGACGGCGGAAGCGGCAATCCCGACTGCGGCGGTCTCCACGATCCCCGGTTCTTCGCGCGGTGCGTCTTGGCGCTTCGCGTCCTGCCGAGCTTGGTGTGCGGCCCTGGCCGTCATGGAGCGTAGATACCTGCCGGCGCGCGCGTGCTGTTTGCGGAGCTCCGCGATTTCGGCCTGGCCAACACCGGCGCGCTCGGCCAGCAGGCGTTCGAACACTTGCGGTTTGGCGCCGAAGGATGCGGCCTGCTTCATCAGCGCGCCGTGACGGTCGAGCGTCTCCCGGAAAACCGGCGTCAGGGCCACCGCATCGCCCTCGACGCGAGCTCGCTGGCGCAGCTCGTCCCACGCCGCCAGCACTTGCGTGCGCTCTGTCGCGAACGCGTCGATGGCGGCGCCGTGGCGCCAGCCGTTGACCGCATGGCGGACTTCCCGGGCGACACGCACGATGGCGTTGTCGTTCGCCGCCGGCTGCGTTGTGGCTGCGTGGCCCGTCCGTTCGCCGGGACCGTCGTATTCGGTACCCTCGATCCTGGTGCCGCTGTCTCCGGTGCCGCCGCTTCCGATGCGCGCTCCGGACTGTGCTTCGAGCCTCGCTGCGAGCTGAGCCCGTTCTCTCGCATCCCGCCATTCGCCGTCCGCGACGTAGTCGAGCGCGGCCTCCTTGGGCTGCGAGCGAGACCAGCGTTCGGCCAGATACGCCCTCACTTCGCTGTCGGTGACGGGCATGTCCGCCTCGTCCTCGGGCCGGTGCTCGGCGATGTCGAAGACGATGGGCGCGCGGTTGACATAGACGTCGATCCCTTCACGGTGGCGGGTGGCAGCCGGGTAGATCGTCTCCCGCGAGGGCCGGTCGTCGACCAGCAGGAACGCCCGGTCGACCGTCAGCCCCTGGGCGGACGCGATGGTCATGGCGTAGCCGTAGTCGAGGCGGATATTGTCGTGGTAGTCGCGGATCTCGTCATGGCGAAACGTAACGCGCCTGCCGTCGTCGGTGCGCGCCGTGATGTGGACCGAGGACTCGTCCTGTGAAGTCTCCGACTCAGCACCACCCCTGCCTTCCCCGAATCCCTTCCCTGCCGCCTCCCGGTTCCGGGCCTTGCGCGAGACCGCCGCGCCTTCCTCGTGCCGCACCTCAAGGTCTTCGACCGTGACCACCGTGCTGTTGAAGAGCTGCTTCTCCCATTGCGTGGCGCCGATACGGAGGCGGTCGCCGACCGCGATCTCCAGCGGCTCGGTGACGCGCCCGTCCAGATCCCGGCTCACCTCGATCACGGCGCGCTTGATGTCCGTTCTATCTCCGAGCACCCGCTCCCGCATGAGCCACGACAGTGCCCGCGCCTCCGCCTTCGTGCGCGCGAGCACCACGGCGGACTTTTCCGGCTCGGCCTTCACGTGCCGCGCCCAGTCGTTGACCAGACCGGTCAGCGTCTTCTCCTCGTCGTAGTGGAGATGGAACCGGCCCCTGAGCCGCCACGCCTCGATCGCCTGCGCGGCCTCGCCGTCCCTGAGTGCCTCCGACACCGCCACCTGCCACGGCGTGAACAGGGGCTTTCTGTCCATCGCCTCGTAGTGGACGAGGATCGCGTCGCGTTCCTGGTGGCTCGTCAATCCCGCCCTGAACCGGGCCTGCTCCGGCGTCTCCTTGTGGACATGGACCAGCACGTCCTCCAGGTTCGCCTTCTGGCGCCGGATGCGGTCGACGCGGACGCTGCCGGCGACGTCGCGGATCAGCCGCAACCCCGGTCCCGCCTCCACCGGCTGCTGTTGCCTGGTGTCGCCGGCGAACACCACCTTGGCCCTGTGGCGCTCGCAGAGCTGGAGGATGTGGTGCGCCTGACGGGTCGACAGCATCCCAGCCTCGTCCACCACGATCAGCGTGTTGCGCCCGATCTCGATCTGCCCCCTGGCCGCGAGCTTGAGGAGATTGTCGACGCAGTAGGGCCGTGCATCGCAGTCGTCGCCGAGCGCCACCGCCGTCCGCCACGCGACGGCGGTAGGAACGATCTCGTAGCCGTGCTCCCTGTGAAGATCGGTGATGGGCCGGAGCGTGGTGGTCTTGCCGGAGCCCGCCGCGCCCTCGATCACGGCCACGCGTCCGCCCTGCACGGTCGCATGACGAATGGCGAGCGACTGCTCCTGGCTCAGTGGATAACCGTCAGCCAAGAGGGTCTTCAGCTTCTGCCTGACCGCGTCCTCCGGCAGCTCGCAGCCGGTATCGGCGGCCATGGACGACGCCATGTCCTTCACGGCCTGTTCGAGCCCGAGGTTGTGGCGAGTGGAATAGACCTCGGTGTGGGCCATGCCCGCCAATGATTCTGCGGTCGGCTTCTTCGGTTCCAGCCGCTCGATCTCGGGGTTGCGGCGGAGCCGATCGATGGCGGTCTTCAGCGCCTCGGGGCCGATCAGGCCTGCCGCAACGTTCGCCGCCGCCTCCACCATGTCGGGACGCCGGAACACGGCCTCCTCCCGGGCCAGGTGTTCGGGAAGATCGTCGAGCCTTGCGGTCAGCTCCCGAATCTTTTCCCGCCCAATCTCGACCTCACGGCCGGTCACGGACTGAATCAGCGCCTCGCGCTCGACGAAGCCCTGCGCCTCCTCGCGCCAGCGCCCGTGGCGGATCTCGGGATCGTTGTCGTGGGACTTGCCGGCCCGCGTCAGTTTGTTGACGCCGGCCAGGCGCGAGGCGTTGCCACGCGACGGAATGCCCAGCTCGCCGGCCTTGGCGACGATCGTCTTGCGGCGCTTGGACCAGAAGACCTGCAGGTCCTCCGGCATGCCCTCGACCCGGGTGAACCCGGCATCGGGACCGTACTGCTCCATGCGGATCCCGAGGCGCTCGTGGAGGTTCCAGGCCAGGGCGTTGCGGTAGACGGCGCCCGCAGCCTTGGCCCAGCTGTAGGCCGGGTACTGGTGCATGGCCCGCCACTTGCCGTCCTCCTGCGTCCGGGCCGCATTGAAGATCACGCAGTGGGTATGGAGTTACGGGTCGTTCTCCCGGCTGGTGCCGTGCTGGAACATCGCCACCGGGATATCGGCGGGCAGCACCCTGATCCGCCCCTCCCGGTCACGGATGCGTGTATAGGAGCAGTAACGCAGCACCGTCTCTTCCAGGGCCACGCGGGCGGCGTGGTTGTGCGCGTCCTCGATGCGGGACCGCAACTCGGGATCGGCGACGGCCCAGAGCGCGGACACGCTCTTGTCGGCCGAGAAGGTCATGTCCAGGCCGGCCGAGCGGTTCTCGCTGCCCGCGTTCCTGGTGAGCTTTGTGGAGCCGTCCGGGGAGAAGCCGCTGTAGAGCCGGTGGAAGTCGCTGCTGTCCACCCTGCCGCCGTTCTCGAGGCCGAGGAGGCCCCTGGGGTTGAACCATACCCCGTCCGGTTCCTCTCCCGCCGTGTAGTACTCGTTGGGATGCCGGAACGAGCGCTGGCTCTCCAGGTAGTATGCGGCAGACGCCGCCTGGGCGAGGGTGGCTACCATGGTGCGGCCTGCAGGGAAGCCCGGCTGGCGCAGTCGGACTCCCGCTCCCAGCTTGAGACCGGGCCGGACTTGCTTGCTGTCAGAGCCAAGTTCCTCATCAGGATCAAGCGGTTACCATGATCGGCCATATCGACCGCACTCGGGATGACTATATAAGGAGCTATGCATCCCGGCACCCCGCACTTTAGTGCATAGGTGTGAGAAGTAAGGTGCACGAGAATGCGCTGACGGTCAAGGGAATTGACGCTCGGACGGGAGACTCGTGCCGGATCGAAACGCTGCGGAGGGCCGGGGAGGCGCGCATTCGGTCGAGAGCGCTGCCGGTCTTGACGTAGTGGAAGGGTCGGGGAATCATGCGGAACACGCTAAACTCGCTCAACATTGTGGACGGAGGAATCATGGTGGTCAGGCGATACAACGAATCGGATATCGATTTCGAGGCCATCGATGCAGACCTTGCGAAGCTGGCGCCGCCTAAGCTCACGCTGAAGGACGTGCTGGACCGTTTGCGAGAGCGCATGCTCGAGCAGCGGGCCAGGGGCGTGACGGTGGCCCAGATGCACGAGGTGCTGAAGGCGCGCGGCATCGAACTGGGCGAGCGCAGTCTGAAGGCCTTTCTCGACAAGGGGGAGCTGCCGGGGCGGAAAGCGGCGAAGATCGCGGCGCAGATTGGCGGCGAAGCCTCGGAGGGAGACGCGTTCTGAGCGAGCGGCAGGCGAAGGTGCGTTAGCGCCGAGCCGAGGACGGCGATGCGTCGTGCGAAGCACGGCGAGCCGTGGTTGAACGTCTGAGACACACCTTGCTGGAAAGGGAGCAGGCGAGCGGTCGGCGGAGCCGCGAATGCGGCGAGCCGGACGCTCAGCGTCAATGCGCGACACTTGGCACGAAGCAGACGAAAGGGCCGATCCCTCGCCGTAGCGAAGGACCGGCCCTTGCGAGGTGAGGAAGCGCCGCCGTCACGCGGCGACGCGATAGACCGGGATTCCCAGCTGCTTCGCCTTGTCGACCAGGTTGCCGGTGATACCGGAACCGGGGAACGCGATGACGCCCTTGGGCAGCAGGTTCAGAAGCTCGTCGTTGCGCCGGAAGGGAGCGGCCTTGCCGTGCGCGCTCCAGTCCGGGCGGCAGATCACCTGGTTGACGCCTCTGGCTTCGGCCCAGCTCGCGGCGATCTTCTCGACGCCGGGGCCGCCGCCGTGGAGGAGTACCATGTCGCCGTACTTCTCGCGTGTGCGGTCCAGCGTGGCCCAGACCGCGTCCGCATCGGCGACGGTCTTGCCGCCGGTGATCGCCACCAGGGTGCCGTCCGGCAGGTGGGCGCGGGTCTCGCGGTCTTTGCGGGCGCGCCGGAAGTCGCGCGCGTCGATCGCGGCGGAGGTCAGCGTTCCGGTCTGGCTGGCGTGCGATCCGTGGCGGGGACGCCAGACGTCGCCGGTGTGGACGCGGTAGGCGTCGGCGGCGATATCGCGCAGCTTCTCGAAGGCGTCGCGCCGGTCTCCGAGGTTCCGCGCGCGGTCGGTCAGGGTCTCCAACTCGTGTGCCTTCACCTCGGAGCCGTCCTGGGCCTTCTCGAGGTCCTTCATCTCGGGCGTGATGCGGTCGACGGTGCGGTCGAGGCGCGTGACCTGTGAATGCAGGCAGTTGACGAAACCCCACAGCAGGCTCTCGCGCTCGTCGGCCATCTGGGTGCCGTCCACGGTGACGCCGTCCACCATGATGCGGATGGCTTCGCTCAGCGCGTCGATGGCGTCGTCCTCGTCCCAGACGACCCTGCTGTCGAGCTCGCCGCGCTCGGGCGCCGCGCCGTAGAGTGCCATGCTCTCGCAGACGGTGGCGGTGGCGGAAGCGGTAGCGGTCTGTGTGGCGATGGTGTCGATCATGACGATCTCCTCTTCTGTTCATCCTCCGGGACCCTGTGCCCCGTCGTGATGTCCTTTCAGGGCACGCGCGCGCAGCGGAAGCACCTGGCCCTAGACGGCCTTAGGCGCGAGTTGGTGCGGAAAGTCGGCGATTTCGGTGCGGAAGTTCGCGTTGGCGGTGGCTTGGGAGGCCCGGCGCGCCGCCTCGCCGATTGGCCGCGTTTCGAGGTGGCCTTCTCAATGACAGCTAGCGCCGGGCCGACACGCCGGCCCCGCGTCAGGGGCCGGCGTGCCCCACACGCGGTCTATGAGAGTTCAGGCAAGCGAACTTCACGGTCGCCGACTTTCACGGCGCGCCTTAGGCCGTCTTGGGCCAGGCCGTCGCGGAGCGACGGACCCGGAGGGTTGCTGGAGCGAGCACGCGTGGCATGATCGGACATCACGTAAGAGGAGCAGTTCATTCTCAGCCCCAAAGCGGCGCCAGCCGCTTCGCGTCCTCCCGGACGCGACCGCCGCGAGGCGGTTCCCACGGGAGCCGATGGCCGTGAACGGTGCCGGCTCACAACAGCGGATGGGACTCGACCCAGCGCTCGACGGTCTCGCGCAGCTTGCTGCGCTCGGTCACGCGCTTCCAGCCGCGCCAGTCCTCTGCGAGCCAAATGATGTAGTGGAACTGGCCCGGGGCGAGGATGTCCTCGTCCTTGAAGATGTCGCCGATGTGCTGGCCGTCACGGTAGACGCGCACCTCGTCGGGGGCCGCGAGCTTGAAGCTGAGGTCGGTTCTGTAGCGTCCCATCGGATTGCTCCCGTTCGGCGGTTGCGGCGGGCTCTCTCTCCCGCAATTCGCTCACCCCGATGCACGCCGCTCCCGGCCTCCCGCGAAGCGGAGGATCGGCGCGAGGCGCGCGCGAAGCGCGGCGGAGCCGAGAGCGACGAGGTCGTCGTTAAAGTCGCCACCCTGGGGAACCACGATCAGCGCGGTCACGCCCGCCCGCGCGCAGCGCCGGGCGAGGCGTTCGGCCGCGCGCTCGCCTTCCAGGTCGTTGTCCCGCACGACAACGAGGCGCGTCACGCCGGTCGGAGGCGCGAACGCGCCGAGGCTGCCGGCCGACAGCGCCGCCGCCGCGACGGTATCCGGCAGCGCAGACACGATGGAGAGAACCGTCTCGATGCCCTCGCCGACCAGCAGCGTGGAGGGCGCGGGGTCGCCGAAGCGGACGGCGTAGCCGTGGACGCGGCCCAGCGCCTTGCGCGGGCGCGGCAGATTCGCCTTGGCCGGTTGGCGAGGATCCAGCCACGTCCGCTGAACGCCGGTGATGGTGCCGGGACCGGGCCGGTCCCCCGGACCGGGGTATTCCCCTGCAAGGGCGGTGACGGCGGCGACCAGCGCGGGGAGGCGGCGCACGCCGCCTTCGTCGCGATGGAGCAGCGCGGGATGGAAGCGGAGCGCGGAGAAGCGGCAGCGGTGGATCGCCCGGGCGCGCAGATAGGCCTCGGCATGGGTGCCGTCGACGGCGCGGCAGCGTTGCCACAGGCGGCGTGCCGCCTCGCACCGGTCGTAGCTGTCGGGACCGGCCGGGGCGGGCAACGGCGGCATAGAGAGAAAGGCGTGCGCCTCGGCAAGGGCGGCGCGGAGCGAGCCCGCGCCGGAGGCGATGCGGACGAGATCGAGCAGATCGCCGTGCTCGGCCGAGGCGGCATCCGTCCACTTTCCGGGTACGCCGGGAGGTGCGAGGCGGACGAAGAGGGACCGGCCGCGGGCGCCGCGGATGTCGCCGGCCACCCAGTAGCGGCCGCTCCTGCTGCCTTGCGGCAGGTAGCGCCGGCACACTTCCTCTGCGCGGGCTGCGAGAGCTGCGGAGACCTGGGCGGCGTTCACGGCGCACGCCTCGGGCGCGGGCCGGCAGAGCCGGGACAGGAAGCGGGAATGGAGCGCATGGCCAGACCTCTCCGGATGCTGCGAGGGACGCGCCCCGGTCCCGGCCAGCGCCCGGCCTCTCGCCGGCGCGGGGCCGGCGGGCGATGCGCGAAGCGCGAGCGCCGCTGTCCGGCCGGGCGGGAGACTCTGGCCCGGCTGCAAAGAAAAAGCCGGCGCGCGAGGCGCCGGCTTGAGGTCAAGGGAGGATGCTGAAGTTGGGGCTCAGAACGGAATCGAACTCGCACCTTCGGGCTCGGCGGAGCCGGTCGCGTCGGCCGGCATCGCCTCGCCGTCGGACGCAGGCGCGCCGTTGCCGTTCGCGGTCGCAGGCCGGTCGGGTAGGAGCGGCGCATTGCTGCGCCACTCCCCCCTAAGAACCGTACGTGCGAGTTTCCCCGCATACGGCTCAAGTCTCTTGGAAGCCCCCTGTGACAGGAGCCGGTAAGCCATCACTGTAACCGCGGCTAAGAACCTGCAAAATCTGACCGCATTTGACCGCGATTCCGATTTTATTTGACCGAAGTTCTGGCGACATTTGACCGCGATTCCGGCGGCACTTGACCGTCGGAGGCCGGGTCTGAGGCCCGTCCCGACCGCCCTGCGGGCGCCATCGACATCCATGTTTTCGGGCGCGCCGATCCTCGCCCGGCTCAGCCTCATCGATCGACCGATCGACTCGAGGAGGCAGGGCCCCAATGAAGAGGATCGACACCATGAGCATCAGGGACATCCTTCGGCACCATCACGACCTGGGCTTGCCCCGGGCGGAGATCGCGGTGGCCGTGAGCGTGAGCGCGGGGACGGTATCGAACGTTCTGGAGCGCGCGGAGGCGGCGGGTCTGTCATGGCCATTGCCGTCCGATCTGGACGACGGCGGGCTGCGCGCACGGCTGTATCCACCGGCGCCGCGAGAGAGCACGTATGCGCAGCCGGACTGGGATGATGTGCTCGGTGAGCTTCGAGCCAAGCGCAAGCGCCGCCGGGTGCGCGCGACGCGCCGCCAGCTCTGGAAGGAGTACCGCGACGAGGCCGAGGCCCAGGGCGGGAAGGCGTACAGCTACAGCCAGTTCTGCGCGCGCCTGAAGGCGCACCAGGGCAGCTGCGGCGGCGGGTCCGCGCAGATGCACTTCGACTATGAGCCGGGGCTGTACGGGATGGCGGACTTCTCCGGCAAGACGCTCGCCCTTCGCACCGGGCGCGGCGAGACCGACGTGGAGATCTTCGTCGCGGTTCTGGCGCATTCGAACCTGATCTACGCCGAGGCGGTTCCCGACCAGACGGTGCGCCACTGGACCATGGCGCACCGGCGCGCGCTCGAGTACTTCGGCGGCAGCCCCCGCCGGTGGATCATCGACAACCTCAAGTCAGGCGTGGACGATCCCGACCGCGACGATATCCGGCTCAACCCCTCCTACCGGGAGTTCGCGCGCCACTACGAGATCGCGGTGCTGCCTGCGCGCAAGTACCGGGCCACCGACAAGGGGCTGGTCGAGAGCTGCGTCAAGGCCGTCCAGACGCGCATCCTGCTGGCGCTGCGCCACCAGACCTTCTTCTCGCTCGACGCGATGAACGCTGCCATCCGCCGCGAGCTCGACCGCCTCAACGATACCCCCATGGCCAAGCACGGCGAGAGCCGCCGCGCGCTCTTCGAGGCGAACGAGCGGATGGCCCTGACCGCGCTGCCGGCTCGCCCCTGGGAATGGGGAGAGTGGGTCGAGCGCAAGGTCGGGCCGAACTGCCACGTCCGCTTCGACAAGAATCACTACTCCGCGCCGGAGCGCTACATCGGTCGCCAGGTCGACGTCCGCGTCAGCGAACGCATGGTCGAGGTGTTCCTCGAACGCGGCGGCGAGCGCATCGCCGTCCACCGCCGCAAGGCCGGGCGCAACCAGTACGCCACCACGCCCGAGCACATGCCCGAGCACCACCGGGCGGTCTGCGATATCCGCCGCCCCGATTACGGCGACATCCTGCTCGGCCAGGCGCGCCGCATCGGAGCCAATGCCCTGGCCTGGGCCGAGCGATGCTACGCCTCGCGCGACTTCCCGGAACAGGCCTTCGCCACCGTGCAGGGCATGATCCGCCTCGCCGACGATCATGGTGGCGATCGCCTCGACGCGCTCTGCGCCGAGGCCCTCGACCTCAACCGGCTCGCGTCCGGCTTCCTCAGGGAGCGCCTCAAGAACGGCGGCGAGCCCGATCGGCCGCGCCCCGAGCACGACGAGACCATCCCCAGCCACGGCAACATCCGCGGTGGCGACTACTACGGCAACAATGACGGAGAATCACCATGACCCTGCGACAACCCAACATCGATCGCCTGCTGCAGCTCGGCCTCAGCGGCATGGCCGAGGCCCTGGAGGAGCAGCGCGACATCGCCGACGTCGACCAGCTCGGCTTCGACGACCGCCTCGCCATGATGATCGAGCGCGAAGCCGAGCACCGCGATCACAAGAGCTATCTCGGCCATCTGCGCCAGGCCCAGTTGCGCATCCGTGCCGACGTCCAGGACATCGACTGCCGCGCAGGACGTGGCATCGCCCGGACCACGCTCACCCAGCTCGCCGCCGGCGACTGGATCCGCCAGGGCCACAATCTGATCCTGGGTGGGCCAACGGGATCGGGAAAGACGTTCGTCGCCTGCGCACTCGCCCACCAGGCCTGCCGCCAGCACCAGTCCGTCCTCTATCGCCGCGTCCCCGAGCTGGTCGCGGCGCTCACCCGTGCCCGCGACAAAGGCACGCTCGATCGTCTGATGGGCCGCCTGGGCAGGGTCTCCCTGCTGGTCCTCGATGACTGGGGGCTGCAGGGCTTCTCCGCCGAGGGCCGGCGCGACCTGCTGGAGATCGTGGAGGCGCGCCACGGACGCAAGTCCATCCTCATCGCCAGTCAGATCCCCGTGGAGGGCTGGCCAGAGGTGATCGGCGAGCCAACGATCGCGGACGCGGTGCTCGACCGCATCGTCCACAACGCCTATCGCATCGACCTCAAGGGCGAGTCCCAGCGCAAACGCAACAAGCCCCCGCGACTGGACGGCGGCGGCGACGGCAATAGAGCCCCGGCCTGAAGGCCGGGGTCCATGGGCGCCTGCGGCGCCTTCCAGGTTGCAAGGGAGGAGGTGCGCGGCGGCATGCTGTGTGTGAGAGCTTGCCGCCGCGCTCCGCCGGCCGTTGCATGCCCAAGAGGCCTCGCATACGCTCGGCTCGGGCTGGCCAAAGGCCAGCCCCCTGACATCACCAAGGAGAGGGTCCAACCGCTAAATCCGGGAGAGACGGCGCGCTGGCGCGCGCCCGCAGCACGGTCAAGTGTTGCCAGAATCCCGGTCAAATAGAATCAGAACCGGCGGTCAAATAAACCGGAATCCGCAAGAACCTGCCGTTGGCAGTTTGGGTGAAGGAGCATTAGGTTGGAGGACTGGTGCGTTCCACCTTGAGCTTTGGGCAAGATGTGATGGACATGCCATCCGCTGCCCTTGGTGATCGGCTCTTGGCATTGTGGACACAGCCCGCCCTGCTGTTGCCAGAGTTGAAGCAGTTTCTTCTTGCCCCTCAACTCCCGCCCCATGATCCAGCCGAGCCTTTCCTCGAAGTACTCGTCCCAGGCTGGGTCGAACGGGTTGGCGTCACTGCGGATTTTGCGGTGACGCCGGATCGGGGTATTGCTGGCATGGGTCAGGTAAATCCTCTTCGCCTTGCCCTCTTTCTTGACTATCGTGCTGAAGATCCAGTCCCGAGCCCCTTCGCGGATGAAGTAACGTCGTTTTATCCACTTCCGAGACTTGTTCGGGTGTCTCCGGCACGCCCACTTCCAAAGCTGTTCCCAGATGAGGTGGTCCACTTTGTGAAAGGTATCTTTGGCCACCTGGTTCTGGTGGTAGTTGGCCCAGCCCCTGATAATGGGGTTGAGCGTAGCTATCAAGTTTTCCTGCTTCACCGTGGCGGACCTCTTGATGATTTCTCGGACTTTACGAAGGAACGCGTGAGTGTTTTTCTTCGATGGTTTTATGAGAAGAACACCATCGTATTTGCGAACGTTCCAGCCGAGAAAGTCGAAGCCCGTATCAATGTGCGCCACCTTGGTCTTTTCGGGTGACAGAGCGAGGCCCCGTTCCCGTAGAAAGTCCTCGATGACCGGTCTTGCCTCTTCCAGCGTTTCTTGCGTCGCGCCGGTCAAGACAAAGTCGTCAGCATAACGAACCAGATTGACTTTGTGCCTGTGTTTGTTCTTTTTCAACGGTCTTTTAGATGTAAAGTGCTGTTGCACCGTTTCCTCCAGACCGTCCAAAGTCATGTTAGCCAGCGTCGGCGAGATTATCCCGCCTTGGGGAGTTCCCGCCTCCGTTGAGAACATCTGGTTTTTCCAGACGAAGCCGGATTTCAGCCACCTCCCGAGCACTGCCTTGTCCATAGGGATGTTGGCGAGAAGCCAGTCGTGGCTGATTTTGTCGAAACAGGCGGCAGTGTCAGCGTCGAGAACCCATTGAGCCCTGTTTGTACGATTGGCCAGTACGTTGAAGCACTGTCCGATTGCATCACGGCTCGCTCTTTCCGGCCGGAAGCCGTAGGAGTTCGGGTCCGCTAGGGTCTCCGCGACCGGGAGCAGAGCCAGCAGGTGTAGAGCCTGCATGGCCCGGTCCCGCATGGTCGGGATGCCGAGCGGGCGCTTCTTGCCGTTCGTTTTTGGAATGTACACCCGCTTCAGGGGGCTTGGTTGGTATCCGCGCCTCCTGAGCGACATAACAGCTTTGGCTTTCGAGCCCGGCGTGGACCAAAGTTCACCATCCACTCCGGGGGTACGCTTGCCTTGGTTCTCAGTGACCCGCTTTACGGCGAGCATTTTGCCGTGCAGCGAGTGGGTCAGAAGCCATTGCAAGGCTTTCACCTTGCCCCAGCGCCCTTCCCTGGTCGCCTTCGCAATGCGCCTTTGCAGCCTTCGAACGTTGCGATGCGCCTGCGCCCAGTCGATGCTGTGCCAGTCGATCTCACCGTCGGAGGCCGCACCAGTCATGGTCATGGCTGTCATTTGCCTGTCCTCCTTACGATGGTTCTGCAAGCTCTCTTGCGAGGAGAGACCAGCCGGAAGTCTGCTCCCTTTCGGGCGGGGCGATGTCGGATATTTTCTCAACCCCTATCCGCGCCATTACAGCACGGCATTCGCTTTTTCCGGCATCCCATACCCGCATTCCTATCGGCGTTCCTTGCGGTCCGCTTTGCCCCGAGGGGCGGGAATACGGGCTTACCGTGTTCCGTGTGGATGACACTTGGGAGGTTAGGTGCCGACACTTCCCCGGTGGGGCTTTCGTCCTTGCTTTGGAACCCGAAAATCCAAAGACCAACCCACTCACCTTTTGGTTCATGCCTATCAGCATCTTTGGCATGGTCCAGTTTACGAGGTTTACCGTCGATTCACTTACGTTCACCTTGCTCCCTAAGCCTAGCTCCCTGCTGCGTGATGCTCGCGGCTTCGCTTCCCCTCGCGGGGTCTGCTTCACCCTTGCGGGATCGGGATACTTTGTCGAAGCGGCTTCGGACATCGCCGTTGCCAGCGATGCCCGCGCCCCTAGGCTACCGCCGAAGGAACGGCGGGTTCTGTCACGAGGTAATAGAGCCTCAAGCAAAACAATCACTCACACGGCTTCACGTCGCACCTCGAGGAACTGGATCCTGCCGCCAGGCACGAGGAGGATCTCGGTCGAGAACCGGTCCGAGTCCTCGCCGTCCTTGCGCCACTTCCGGGTCTGCAGCTTGCCCGCGACGTAGACCAAACGGCCCTTCTTCGCGTGCTTCTCCAGCATGTCGATCAGCCCGCTCTGGAACGTCACGACGCGGTGCCACTCTGTCTTGTCGATCCGCTCGCCGCTGCCGGTGCGGTCGATATACGACTCGTCGGTCGCCACCGACATGTTGGCGACGCGCCCGCCGGACGCCAGGTGGTTGATGGTGACATCGGCGCCCAGGCGGCCGATGATCTGCGCGGAGTTGAGTCCGAACGACATTGTACGTCTCCTTCTCTTCCAGGTTGCTGACGATGGTTGAAGAGCGGGTCGGAGCCTCTCCCGGCCCCTTCCCTGCTCACCTTCTCCAGGCTCTTCCCTGACTCTCGTCTGCCGTCTGCCCCGATGCCTGCCGGGGAGACACGGAGCCTGCCCATCGCACGGACACCCGCGCAGGATGCCGTGAAGGCTGACAGCCGCCGGTTGCGGCAGACACGGCGCCGGGATCGAAGGAGCGGGAGGAAGCGATCGCATGCTCGCGGCGCGAAGCGCTGCACATGAACACGGGGTGGGGCGCGGTCTCAGTGGCCGATCGCGGTGTCCCCCCAGCCAGCAGCCCCGTCATCGCGAATTGACCGGACACGGCGCGCGGCTATGGTGCGCGCAAACCGGGGGATGGATGCGCCATGGCCACGGTGACGAGAGCCGACCTGACGGAAGCGGTGCGCGAGGAAGCCGGCATCCGGCGGCGCGATGCGGCGCAGCTGGTGGACACGCTGATCGAGGCGGTCTGCGCGCGGCTGGTGGCCGGTGAGGCAGTGAGGGTCTATGGGTTCGGCACTTTCGACCTGCGCGACAAGCGCGCGCGCCTCGGGCGCAATCCGAGGACCGGGGAGGAGGCGGACATAGCGCCGCGCCGGGTGGTCGTGTTCCGGCCTTCCCGGATTCTGAAGCGGCGGGTCGCCGACGGCATGGCCAAAGCCATGCAAGACGCAAAACTCAGGTGATTAGGTTCAAACCGCGTATTTGTTGTTGTAACCCAAGTTGGCACTTTTCCGCTTGCCCCATCCTTTAACGTGTTGCATTGACACGATATTTCTCTCGGCCGATTCCAACATGGCCCCACATTTTGTGAGATTCTGTCAGCTCGTCAGGCGGGTCCTCGTGCGGTGGATGGCGGGGTCCACGCCCGCCGCCGAGGAGATTTGGGCGACCTCGGCGGCCGGGCGCGTGTCCTGGCGGTTGACGATCAACGTGCCGTCGATCTGGCGCAGGCGCGTGGTGATCCGCACCCAGGTCCGCATGCTCTCGCGGATCGATGCCCAGCACTTGTGGATGCCGCGCGCGGCCAGCCGGGTACGGATCAGATGCACGGCGTGGTAAGCCAGCACGGCGATCAGCAGGTGGGCCGCGATGCGCCGGTCGAGCTGGTGCCAGATCGGGCGAAGGCCGAGCTCGGATTTCAAGCTTCTGAATGTCGCCTCGATATCCGTGATCCGCCAGTACGTCCGCAGGACCGTCTCGATATCCCAGTCGACGTGGCTGGTGCGCAGCACATAGGCACCCGCGCCCTCATCGGCCTCGTCGTATTGGGGCCTGCGCTTGAAGTGGACGGCGGCCGCGTTGGGGCCGGCGTCCGCCTTCTCGACCGTGACCTCGTAGTGCCTGGCGACGGCGGAGAAGCGCTGCTTGAGGCGGCCTATGCTCTCCAGCACCCTGTCGTAGCGCTTGAGGCGGCCCTTGACCGGGAGGCCGCCGTGGAGCCTTTCCAGCGCCGCCTCGAAGCGGTTCCTCCGCAGGCCGATGATCGCGTTCTCGGCCTTCTTCTTGCCCTCGCTGACGACGTAGAGCCGCGCCTCGCCGTCCTCGCTTGCGAGGCGCCAGGCGCGCACCTCCTGGTCCGCGCTGGTGATCAGCAGCGCCTCGGGCCCGCCCTCGGGCGGCGCAGGCCTGGCGCCGCGGCTGACCGCGATCCAGTCGTAGCCCCGCTCGCCCAGCCACGCGATGTTCTCCTCGGTGGCGATGCCCGCGTCCATGACCACCGTGGGCTTGGGCGCCGTGCCGCCGCACACCGCCTCGAGCCTGACCAGCGCGTCCTCCAGCGTGCCCGGCTCGCTCACGTTGCCCGGCAGGATCTCGCAACTGCGCGGGAAGCCCGCGCCGTCGAGCGCCAGCGCGAGCGTGATCAGCGGACAGTCGTCGCGCTTCTGCTTGGAGCGCCCGAAGCGGGGAAGCTCGCCGTCGGTGTGGCCGTGGTAGTGGACATTGGTGAGGTCGTAGAAGGCGATGGTGTCGGGGATGTCGAGCAGCGAGCGCTCACGCTTGAACAGCTCCCGCTGGATGGCGGCCCGGTGGCGCCAGAGGAGGTCGCCGATGCGGTAGAGCGTCTTGCGACGCAGCGCCTTGCGGTCGCCTTCCAGGCGAAGAAGCTCGGCGGCCGCACTGTCGTGGCGCAGCCAGCGGCTGGTCTCCCGCTCGCTGGCGGGATGGACCATCCTGGCGACGATCAGCGCGGTTGCGATGCGCCCCTCGCGGCCCTTGATGCCCAGGTCGTGGAGGATTTCGGCGAAGCCGAGATCGTCGAGGGCCTTGAGGCACAGGCGCTCGCAGCCGACCGTGCGCGGGTTCTCGTGCTCCAGGGTATCGAGGTCGACGGTGGCGACTTCGGGCTTGCGGGCCTCTTCCTGCATCGCCTCGGGGCGGAACCCCCTTGCCCTGAGCTTGGCGACGATGTCCTCGGCTGCGGCCTGCACGTCCGGCGCGGCTTCGAGCAGGGGCGGGCGGCCGTCGAGCAGCGCCTCGGCGAGCCCGGCAACTTCGCGCCATTTCTCCTTCGCCACCGGATAGTCGGTGCCGAGATTGAGGAGCGTTCTGTGGCGCACCCTGTCGCCGACGCGCTGCGAGAGCACGAGGCGATGGCTTCGGACTGGCTGCCCGTCCTTGTCGGTGTGGGTTTTGGTGGCCTTGATGTACATGGCGCCGTCGTCGCTGCGTGTCCTGTTGCGCATACACGGCGGGGGCGGCGTCTGGCAAGCGGAATATCGACCAGATCCCAAAGTCCTGGCCCCACAATTGGCTTCCAGGACCACCAATGGCAAATCTGGGGTCATGGGGTCTTGCGCCCCCAACATCTAGTGGTTCAGCGAAACGAAACCGGCTCGATCGAGCTCGGCTAACCGGAAAAAGTGCCAACTTGGGGTAAGTTCGCCCTTACCCCTCGGCGGAAGATCGATCATGGGATTCGTCACCGACATCATTCTGCCGATCGCTCTGGCGCTGATCATGCTCTCGCTGGGACTCGGGCTCACCGTCGCCGACTTCACGAGGGTCGCCAAACAGCCGCGCGACTTCCTCGTAGGCGCCGCCTCGCAGGTGATCTTGCTTCCCCTGGTGGCCTTCGCCTTCGCGAGCTACTGGTCGCTCTCGCCCGAGATCGCGCTGGGAATCATGCTGATTGCAGCGGCGCCGGGCGGCATCACGTCCAACCTCTTCACGGAGTTCGGCCAAGGCGACGTGGCGCTTTCCATCTCACTCACCGCGATCATCAGCCTGCTCGGCGTGGTGACGATCCCCTTCATCGTCGTCTTTGCCCATGGCCAGTTCATTGGCGGCGATGCCGGCGACGTCTCCGTGGTCCAGACCGCGCTCAGCGTCTTTCTGCTGGTGACTGTCCCGGTCGCCATCGGCGTCGCGATCCGACACTGGCTCGAGGCGATCGCGCTGCGCATCCACTCCGTCACGCGCCGGGTCTCGATCGTGCTGTTCGTGCTGGTGCTGGCCGGCGCGATCTTCCAGGAGCACGAGAACGCCTGGGCGTATCTGGAGATGTCCGGGCCGGTCACGTTGGCGCTCAACGTCGTGATGATGGGGCTGGCCTTCGCACTGGCCTGGCTGTTCGCCACGGGGCCCAGGCAGCGCGTCGCGATCTCTCTCGAATGCGGGGTGCAGAACGGGACGCTCGCGATCGCAGTGGGCTCGCTGCTGTTCGAGGACACCGCCGTGGTCGTGCCGGCGGCCACCTACAGCATCCTGAGCCTCGGCACAGCCCTGATCTTCGTGGGGCTGGTGAGAGGCGGGTTGATCAAGGTCGAGCCGTAGGAGGACGGCATGAGAACACTTCTGTGCGCGGCGGTCGTCGCGGCCGGGCTTGCGGGCGCCGCCGATGCCCTCGCGGATCCCCGTGGCATCTGGGAGACGGAGGGCGGCAAGTCCCACGTCCGACTGGCCGATTGCGAGAACAAGCCCAAGCGGCTCTGCGGGACCATCGTCTGGATGAAGAACCCCCGCAAGGACGTGAAGAACGACAACGAGAGGCTCCGCGACCGGGAGCTTGTCGGCACCCGCGTGGTGTGGGACCTCGAGCACCAGGGCGGGAAGGAATGGGACGACGGGGAGATATACAACCCGTCTGACGGAGACACCTACGACTCCGAGCTGATCGAGATCGACGCCGACACGCTCGAGGTCAGCGGCTGCGTCTGGTTCATCTGCAAGGAGCAGACCTGGAAACGCATCGAATGATGCGCATCTTCATCATCATGATGGCTTGCATGTCCGGAGCTTGCGCCGTGCTCGCCATCATTCAGGTTCAGGCGGTGAGATGAGGCTGTCGAGGCCGGGCCGAGCCCCGCCGCGTGCGTGCGGACGACGTGCAGACCTTCCGACTTCATAGCCTTCTGCCTTGCCCTCTCGCCACGCTGGCGCACGATTTCGCCGTGGCGTTGCCACCGTGAAGGCAGGGACAGCGGTCGGAAAGACACGCATCCGCCGAGCGGGTGCGGTTCGTATTGCGCGCGTCCACGGCCAAACGCCGGGTACGGTACGGGGTGCGGAGCCGACCGGTGGAAGCAGTTTCTTGACGGATATTGCGTCACCGCCAGGGGGACGCTCACGCGTTTCCGCCTCCAACCACACCCATCCAGGCACAACAGGATCGCACCGATGAGCGAGAACACCTCGGCTCCGGCAAACGGTCCATGTTTGATGCTACGGGGTGGTCAAGCGCGGCGTCGGCCGCGAGTTTTTCTTGGGCCTCTTTCTTCTACCTGCCGTTGAGGCCCGTTTCGATCATCCTGGGCGCCGGCGCGGCGCACAATCTCCCGCAGGGATTGTGCTGATGTCGTCCGGATCGTGCTCGTCGTAGGCGACGAGCAGCACGCAACCACCGCCGTCTTCGACACGCACGCTCCACCATCGTTGATTGCCCACGATGCGAACCTGCGCTCGCGGATCAAGACCACGGCGCATCTGCTTCTCAAGCGCTTGCACAAGCTCGACGACTGTCACTCGGCAAGGTCCTTGGCGATGTCAACGAAAACCTGACATGCGTCGCCAAGATGGGTCAAGTTTGAGGCATGATTGCTGTGGTGTTTTTCGAGCGCTCGGCGCCGCGGTCCGGCGTAAGGGGGATATCGTGCGCCTGGGCCTGCCGGGCGGTCTGAACATGCCGATTCTGGTCAAGAGCAAACAACGCATGAACACGAGCGTGCGGGTGGCCGCGGATTGCCCTTTGCCGGCAGCCGATTCGGCTGATCCGCGATGCTGGAAGACGGAAGAAGCGTCAGCCGGCGTCGAGCGGTTGCACGGCACCAACCAGCCAACGCATTCACTCGGCGTGGCCGACCCACCGCCCGCGTCCGGGCCGGCCTCTCCCTCATTCCGGCGCTTGCCGACTTCGCCGAATGTGCGCACGGTTTCACAGCCACCTGCACGGCCCGAGACGGTCCGGCAGCCGAGGGGGTAGGGCGAGCGCGACGGGCTGCAAGACCGACAGCGGGCGGGCGCCGCTGCTTCGGCATGTGGGGACGCCCGGGACGGGATTTTGTGGGGATAGACGAACCTGCCATGCAAGACGCACAGGCCCTCCAATGACGGCGAAGCTATAATTGCGGGAGAGTATCGAGTCGGTCAGCCATGGGAAGGATGATGGATCAGGCATTGAGGAACGGGATCGAGAAAAGCGCCCTGACCAAGGGCCAGCGGCGCAAGCTCAACGCGCTGAAGAAGTCGGTGGGCGAAGAGATCGGCGAGCGGGCCTTCGCCGAGTGGCTGGCGTCGCAGGGAGGCGCCAAGACCGAGGCGGACGCGAACGCGGCGCTGGTCGTGGACACGCTGTGGCCGTCTATGGACGTATGTGGACGCCCCCTTTGGACGCAAGCAGTTTTCGGTCAGGTAAGTTTGGCATGTGGTCAGGTTCTGACGTATGTCCGGCCTCATGATGCGGCTTGATGCGCCGCGGGCCAGTATGGAGCTGCGGGGATCGGATCCAATATCGCCTCCGTGAGCTTGTATGCTCGGTCCATAGAACTGGTTTTCCGATCCCGTCTCATTGACCGTTTGCCCTTACCTGTCCTCCGTCCTGCTCACATCCCCGACGTCATCCCGATAGGCTGCAGCCATTCAGGCGGTAGCCGTCTCGAGATTCCGGTAGGTCTCCTTTTTCGTCATAAGCGCCCAGACGATGCGCGCCATCTTGTTGGCCAGCGCTACGGCAACCAGCTTTCGAGGCTTGCGGGCGAGCATCCGCGCCAGCCATGAGCTTTCCGGCATCCCCCGCCGGATGGCCCATCGGATCTCCGCCATGGCACCCGTGATCAGGAGCCGTCTGAGGTCGCGCTGCCCCATCTTCGATATCTTGCCCAGCCTCGGCTTGCCGCCGGTCGTGTGCTGTCGCGGCACGAGGCCGACCCAAGCGGCGAAGTCGCGGCCGCGCCGGAAGCTCTCCATCGGCGGGGCGAAAGCCTGGAGCGCCATCGCGGTGATATGACCGATCCCCGGAACAGTCATCAGACGTCTGGCTTCCTCGTCCTCACGTGCATGATTGCGGAGCTGCCTCTCCAGATCATTGATCTTCATAGTGAGGCCGTTGATCTGCTCGAAGAGAAGGCCGGCCATCTCCCGGACCTCCTTCGGCACCGTGCAACAAGGATCCTCGAGCGCCGATACCAGTCGGCCGACATGAGCCGGTCCCTGCGGAGCTACCACGCCGAACTCCGCCAGGTGGCCACGCAACGCGTTGATCGTCTGTGTGCGCTGACGCACCAGAAGATCGCGCGTGCGGAACACCATCCCTCGGGCCTGCTGCTCTTCCCCCTTCACGGTGACGAAGGTCATGGTGGGACGCTGCGCCGCCTCGCAGATCGCTTCAGCGTCTGTCGTGTCGTTCTTCTGTCGCTTCACGAAAGGTTTCACGTAGATCGGTGGGATCAGCTTCACTTCGTGGCCGAGCTTCTCGGTCTCTCGGCCCCAATAGTGAGAGCTCGCGCAGGCCTCCATCGCCACCACGCAGGGCGGTTGCGAAGCCAGGAAGCCCAGCACCTTTGTCCTGGTCAGCTTCTTGCGGAATACAACAGATCCATCAGCTGCCGCGCCGTGCAGTTGAAAGCTGTGTTTCGCCAAATCGATCCCGATGGTGCTAGCCTGTTCCACGGTTGCCCCCTCCTTCAGGTGGTACGACACGACACCACCTTGGCACGATTCGATGCCGTCGGGCGGGGGCGTCCACTCCATCGCCCCCGGTGATGCAAGCATTTGTTTTGGCGGCTTGGTGCATGTGGTCAGGTGCTGTCGTCTATCCGGCCTGTTCGTGCGGCATTCAAACGCCGCTGGCCCGTATGGAGATGCGATGATCGGGTCCACATCGCTGGGACGAGCTTGAAGCTCTTCGGCCACACCTGGTTTTCCCGATCCCGTCTCATCGACCGCTTGCCCTTACCGATCCTCCGACCTGCTCACATCCCCGACGGCCTCCGGCCTTTCGCCCTTGTCAGGCGGCGGCGGGAGCCTGGTAGATCTCATTCTTCGTGTTCAGCGCCCAGATAATGCGGGCCATCCGGTTGGCCAGCGCAACGGCGACCACCTTGCGCGGCTTGCGTTCCAGCATGCCGGCCAACCACGGGTCCTTCGTCTTGCCGCGACGCACTGCCCAGGAGATCTCGGCCATGGCACCGACAATCAAGAGCCGTCTGAGATCGCGCTGACCCATCTTGGATATCTTGCCCAGCCTCGGCTTGCCGCCGGTCGTGTGCTGTCTCGGAACCAGGCCGAGCCAGGCAGAGAAATCGCGCCCGCGGCGAAAGCTCTCCATCGGAGGTGCAAAAGCCTGAAGCGCCATCGCTGTGATCGGCCCAACCCCTGGTATCGTCATCAGTCGCGACGCTTCTTCGTCCCGGCGCGCGCAGGCACGGAGCTCCTTGTCCAATCCAACGATCTTCTCATTGAGTCCGGCGATCTGCTCCAGCAGAAGGCCACCCAGTTCGCGAACCCGCTCCGGTAGCCTTGAGTGCGTGTCCATGAGGGCCGCTTCCAGCCGACTGACGTGAGCCGGCCCCTGCGGAGCGATGAGGCCGAACTCCGCCAAGTGACCTCGCAGAGCATTGATCGTCTGTGTGCGCTGCCGTACCAGGAGATCACGCGTGCGGAACAGCATCGCCTTGGCCTGCTGCTCTTCCGTCTTCACCGCGACGAAGTTCATGGTCGGGCGCTGAGCTGCCTCTGTGGTCGCCTCAGCGTCAGCTGTATCGTTCTTATGGCGCTTCACGAAAGGCTTCACGTAGATCGGCGGGATCAGCTTGATCTCGTGTCCAATCGCCTGGGCCTCACGACCCCAATAGTGAGCGCTTCCGCAGGCCTCCATCGCCACCACACAGGATGGTTGCGCGGCGAGAAAATCGAGCAACTTTTCCCGGCTCAGTTTCTTGCGAAAGGCGACGGATCCGTCAGCGTGGGCGCCGTGAAGTTGGAAGCTATGCTTCGCCAAATCGATTCCGATGATGGTAACCTCAGCCATGGATGCCTCCTTCCTCAGGTGGTTCAACACGACACCACCTTGGCACGATTCGATGCCGTCGGGAGGGGGCGTCCACCCCATCGTTGGTCGAGGAGGGCACGCTGGCAATCCCGCGCGGTGGCTACCGCATCAGGCGCGGACGTGGCCGCATCATAGTCGAGCCGGCACGGACTTAGTGCGGCCGGCGATGGGCTTGCGGAGCGCGGCGAGCGCGCTGTAGCCTCGCTGCGTCCATTTGCGTTTCCCTGTTGGGCGCGCGGGAGCCGGAGACCCTGTCCGGCTCCCGCGCGTTTCTTCGCTTCGGGCCTGCGCCCCCCTTTCATCGGCGGCACTCCTGCGGCAACGCCGTGAGCGCCAGCGCCAGGAGGGGCACGTTGGAGCGGATTTCCACCTGGTCGGGTCGCAGCCCCGCGAAGGCGAGGCAGGCCGCAACCTCGGCTTCGGTCTCGTAGGTCCCGTGGTCCTCGCGGGTATCCAGCTCGATCACGGTGTAGAAGGGCGACCCGACCGGCGCACCGTGATACGCGGGCGCGCGCGTATTGGACCGCCGGGCGCAGGCAGGACATCGCGCGGCGCCGGCCGCGTGGACGCCACAATCCGTGCAACGCCCCTGCGCCCTGCGCCTGGCATAGCGTTTGCGATCGACGGCTCTCTTGCGTTCGGGGGAGACCCGTTCCGCCTCCAGCGCGGCGTGCCGGGCACAGCGCGACGACCCGCCGGCCGCCGGCTGTGAGCAGCGCACGCAGACGCCGGCAGCTCTGCGCGCGGCATAGCGCCGGCGGTCGACCGCGCGCTTCGCCTCGCGGCATGGCTCGCAGACGCAGCGGCCGTCCTCGGGAGGGTTGCGGCCGCAATTGGAGCAGAGCCCCGCGTCACGCCACGCCCGGCGGCGCCGCCTGTCCCGGGCGCGGTCGGCGCGGCGGCAGAGATCGGGGTCCCGGCCGCGGTACGGCTTTCCCTCGGCCCTGGCCCTTGCGCGCCGGTCGCGGTCGGCGGCACGGCGCTTGCCGCGGCAGGTCCCGCATACCTTGAGGCCTGGCTCCGGCGGGCTTTTGGCACATCGAGTGCATAGGCCGCGCGCGCCGAGCTCCGCGTGGCGCCGGCGCAAGCGGGCGTTGGCCCGCTCCTTCGCGGGGGCCTGGTCGGACATGACCGCCGCCCCTGCTCAGCGCGCGTGGCGCATGGCGGAAATCCCGGCGGCCGCGGTCCCCCAGATTTGCACCCCGGACGCCTTCAGGTTGAGCGCCGTGCAGATGATGATTTCATCGCGCTCGGGCTGCATCTTCGTGACCTCGCCCGCGCTGACCACGGTGCGGCGCGGCCTGCGCCCGCCCTTCCTCGAATTCGGCCGCTCGGCCTCGACCGGGTGGATCTGGCCGTCGGGCCGGGAGCGGAATCTCTCGACCACGTAGCGGTCCCCGTCGAGCCCGCGCCCGAACACGTGCACCAGGAAGGTGTGCGCGTTGCGATGTGACGGCCTGCGAATCGGCATGGTCTGCCTCCCATTCGACTGTGATGGCGAAGGCCGGGTGCTCTCTCCTCAGCGCCGCCCGGCCGCCCCGCTTCCGGCCAGCCCCCCCCGCTCTCGCCGGCGCCGTGCCGACAAGGGGCGAGCGAAGGCGCTGCCGCGCCTCGGCATCATTGGCCATCGGGAATGCCCGGGAGTTGGCCCGGACATCACGTGTCAGGGTGGTGGGCCTGGCTGAGAAGGCGAGGGTTGCATCACATGGAAATTCCGGAACCCAAGTTGGCACTTTTTCCGGTTAGCCGAGCTCGATCGAGCCGGTTTCGTTTCGCTGAACCACTAGATGTTGGGGGCGCAAGACCCCATGACCCCAGATTTGCCATTGGTGGTCCTGGAAGCCAATTGTGGGGCCAGGACTTTGGGATCTGGTCGATATTCCGCTTGCCAGACGCCGCCCCCGCCGTGTATGCGCAACAGGACACGCAGCGACGACGGCGCCATGTACATCAAGGCCACCAAAACCCACACCGACAAGGACGGGCAGCCAGTCCGAAGCCATCGCCTCGTGCTCTCGCAGCGCGTCGGCGACAGGGTGCGCCACAGAACGCTCCTCAATCTCGGCACCGACTATCCGGTGGCGAAGGAGAAATGGCGCGAAGTTGCCGGGCTCGCCGAGGCGCTGCTCGACGGCCGCCCGCCCCTGCTCGAAGCCGCGCCGGACGTGCAGGCCGCAGCCGAGGACATCGTCGCCAAGCTCAGGGCAAGGGGGTTCCGCCCCGAGGCGATGCAGGAAGAGGCCCGCAAGCCCGAAGTCGCCACCGTCGACCTCGATACCCTGGAGCACGAGAACCCGCGCACGGTCGGCTGCGAGCGCCTGTGCCTCAAGGCCCTCGACGATCTCGGCTTCGCCGAAATCCTCCACGACCTGGGCATCAAGGGCCGCGAGGGGCGCATCGCAACCGCGCTGATCGTCGCCAGGATGGTCCATCCCGCCAGCGAGCGGGAGACCAGCCGCTGGCTGCGCCACGACAGTGCGGCCGCCGAGCTTCTTCGCCTGGAAGGCGACCGCAAGGCGCTGCGTCGCAAGACGCTCTACCGCATCGGCGACCTCCTCTGGCGCCACCGGGCCGCCATCCAGCGGGAGCTGTTCAAGCGTGAGCGCTCGCTGCTCGACATCCCCGACACCATCGCCTTCTACGACCTCACCAATGTCCACTACCACGGCCACACCGACGGCGAGCTTCCCCGCTTCGGGCGCTCCAAGCAGAAGCGCGACGACTGTCCGCTGATCACGCTCGCGCTGGCGCTCGACGGCGCGGGCTTCCCGCGCAGTTGCGAGATCCTGCCGGGCAACGTGAGCGAGCCGGGCACGCTGGAGGACGCGCTGGTCAGGCTCGAGGCGGTGTGCGGCGGCACGGCGCCCAAGCCCACGGTGGTCATGGACGCGGGCATCGCCACCGAGGAGAACATCGCGTGGCTGGGCGAGCGGGGCTACGACTGGATCGCGGTCAGCCGCGGCGCCAGGCCTGCGCCGCCCGAGGGCGGGCCCGAGGCGCTGCTGATCACCAGCGCGGACCAGGAGGTGCGCGCCTGGCGCCTCGCAAGCGAGGACGGCGAGGCGCGGCTCTACGTCGTCAGCGAGGGCAAGAAGAAGGCCGAGAACGCGATCATCGGCCTGCGGAGGAACCGCTTCGAGGCGGCGCTGGAAAGGCTCCACGGCGGCCTCCCGGTCAAGGGCCGCCTCAAGCGCTACGACAGGGTGCTGGAGAGCATAGGCCGCCTCAAGCAGCGCTTCTCCGCCGTCGCCAGGCACTACGAGGTCACGGTCGAGAAGGCGGACGCCGGCCCCAACGCGGCCGCCGTCCACTTCAAGCGCAGGCCCCAATACGACGAGGCCGATGAGGGCGCGGGTGCCTATGTGCTGCGCACCAGCCACGTCGACTGGGATATCGAGACGGTCCTGCGGACGTACTGGCGGATCACGGATATCGAGGCGACATTCAGAAGCTTGAAATCCGAGCTCGGCCTTCGCCCGATCTGGCACCAGCTCGACCGGCGCATCGCGGCCCACCTGCTGATCGCCGTGCTGGCTTACCACGCCGTGCATCTGATCCGTACCCGGCTGGCCGCGCGCGGCATCCACAAGTGCTGGGCATCGATCCGCGAGAGCATGCGGACCTGGGTGCGGATCACCACGCGCCTGCGCCAGATCGACGGCACGTTGATCGTCAACCGCCAGGACACGCGCCCGGCCGCCGAGGTCGCCCAAATCTCCTCGGCGGCGGGCGTGGACCCCGCCATCCACCGCACGAGGACCCGCCTGACGAGCTGACAGAATCTCACAAAATGTGGGGCCATGTTGGAATCGGCCGAGAGAAATATCGTGTCAATGCAACACGTTAAAGGATGGGGCAAGCGGAAAAGTGCCAACTTGGGGGAAGACCGGCGCGACGGGCAACGCGAGGCGGTGCGCCGCAAACGATCGAATAGCCGCGCCCATGCGTGATCGCCAACACGTGCCGGGGCTCGTCGTTCAGAGGCAGTAGCGGCACCGAGGCCGGAGGGGGAGATTCCGGACTTGCCGGGCTCGCGTCCTTTCCGGGTTCGCGCCGGAGGGACGGGAAAAAGAAGGTGCCGGGTCGGTGTATGTCGTCTCCATGCGCATATGCCGAGTGCTGCAGGATGTGCCCGACCCAGGATGACTTTCAATTGCGAACGTTCCGCCTACGTTCGCCTGAATGGATACTCTCGACCGCTGCATCCGTGACTTGATTCTGGCCCATCCGAAGCGCTCGGCGGTCCCGGCTTCGCCGCGCCGCTCAAGCGCTGGCGCCGGACAAGCCCGGATGCTCGGGGCGAGGCGCCCCGCGGGTACGGATCATGGCTCCTGTGCGGCAGCTTGTGCCTGGCGATGTTCCCGGTTTGTCAGTGGACGAATTCGCGAAACCGCAAATTCGTCCATTCCCGAGCCTCCGAGGTGCCGCTCCAATGAGCCGCGACTGTCGCGGGCAGAGGAGGGTACTGGCATGGGCAAGACGGACAACGACTATCCGATCACGGAGCAGGCGGCGGCGCATCCGGGATCGAGCCCGCGCGCCCTGGAGCGCTACCGGGTGAGGGGCGGTGAGCCAGGCTGTGTCTCCTGCTGCAATCGCATGCGCGACCTGCGGTGCGGCCTCGACGGCCGCATCGCCGGGGACGGACGCCCCGTCGCCGCCGGGTCTGACGACAATTGCGGTCGCGAGGATTGGAAAATCGCAACGGGCGAAAATAAATTTTTCGTCGTAGCGCAGCGTAGACAAGCGTACGCGATTCATACCGGGAGTACGCAGGAGTACTACGAAGCGACCATAACTGTATGAAATCAGCAACCTATGCGTGTTGACAGCCTGTCTCTTACACGTTTTCTTGCGTGCCTTCAACGACCGGAGGGAGCTCTGGCGGGGATGTTAAAGGGGACGGAAATCGGTGAAACGAACGCGCTGTTTGTAGGCCTTTGCCACGGTTTCGCAGCGCAATCGGCGCCGCAGCCGGCAAGGCCCGGGGCGGCGTCCCTTCCGCCGCACGCGCCGTGCTGGGGCCGCCTCATGCAGGCGCCATTCTCGAACATGGGGAGATGAACCGAATGAGAACCTTCGAACTGTCCATCTGCGCCCTCCTGCTCGCCGCAGGCGGAGGCTGGGCGATCTGGCTCACCACGGGCTACCGGCCCGGCGACCTGGCCGCCGCCGCTCTCGCGCTCGCGGTCGCGGCGTCGTTCGTGACCTACTTCGCGACCGACCGGACGCGCTCCGGAGGCTGGATCCGTTTCGGGATCTACAGCGCGGGCCTCTCGGTCTCCGCGGCTTCGTTCTGGACCGGCATCGTGCGTCCCCTGGGGGAGGTCCAGTGGCGCGCCGCCCTGGACTGGCTGCTTGGGCTGGAAGGGTCCGGGCTGGTCATGCTGGTGCTCCCGATACCGGCCTTCCCAGTGCTGTCCCTGCTCTGGTGCGGGGCGGCTTTCCACGCGATGAAGGAGGCTGGCGGCGGTGAGCGCCGCCAGCGCGCGAAGTCCGACCTGCACGGCAGGGCCGCGCTGCTGGACCGTCGCTCCATGCGCCGGCTGGCGAAGCGCCGGGGCATCCTGCTCGGCCAGTGGGGTGAGCGAAGGAACGCGCCCCTGATCGGCTGGTCCCTCGAGGGCTCGGCCATCACCGTCGCCCCGCCCCGCGCCGGAAAGGGCGCCCTCATCGCGCTCAACCTGCTCTCGCCCGAGGGCCGCGGCTTCGACGGCTCCACCGTCACCATCGACCCGCGCGGCGAGCTGTATTGCATCGCGTCCCGCCGCCGCCGCAACATGGGCCGGCGGACCGTGCTGGTCGATCCCTTCGGCGTGGTGAGGAAGCACGGGGAGGACTTCGGCGGGTGCTACCTGCCGGAGGTGGCCAGCGTCACCTACAACCCGCTCTCGTTCATCCGCGAGGACGAGGGCCTCGCGGTGCGCGACATCAACGTGCTGCTCGACGCCCTGCTGACGCCGCCCCGTCCGGGCGCGCTGGAGAACAGCCGGCACTTCTACGAGTCCGCCCGCGCCATCATCGCCGGATACATGGCCTGGGTGCGCTTCCGCGAGCCGCCCGAGTTCCAGACGCTGGGCATGGTCCATCGCCTGCTCTCCATGGGGCCGGGCGAGCGGGAGGAGTTCGCCGAGCATGTCCGGCGCACGGAGCGCTTCGCCGGCGGTCTGGCGCACATCGCCGTCGAGCGCCAGGCGCAGGTGGGCAAGGAGGAAGGCGGTTCCAACTTCAGCACCATCGCCAACCAGCTCTCATTCCTCAACTACCCGGAGCTGCTGGCCAACACCTCCGAGCAGAGGGGCTTCAATCCGCTGATGCTGGCCTACGGCGACATCGACCTGTTCGTGGTCGTGCCGGAGGACACCGTCGAGCACGTCAAGGGCTGGCTCCGCCTCTGGGTCGCCATTCCCAACGCCGTGGCGAGCATCAGGCCGCTTGAGCGCGACATGCTGATCGTGATCGACGAGATGCCGAGGCTCGGCTACCTCAAGCCGGTGATGGACGGCTACACCATGGCCGCCGGCAAGGGGGTGCACTTCTGGTGCTTCGCCCAGTCGATCTCGGCATTGGATTCGACCTGGGGCAAGGAGCACCGCAAGACGCTGCTGGACCTCGCCGAGGTCGTCCAGATCCTGGGCTTCCCGCGCACCGACGCGGAGGGCGCGGAGGAGATGTCGAAGGCCATCGGCACCGCCACCTTCGAGGGCCGGACCGAGAGCCGGTCCGGCACGGTCGCGGACGGCCGCGTCGCCGGCAACACGCAGTGGCAGGCGGGTGAGTCCTTCAGCCTCGTGCGCGAGCGGCTGGTGACGCCCGATGAGCTGATGACGCTGGGGCCGGACCGGCAGTACGTGATCGGGGCGGCCAAGGACATCAAGCGCGATGCGCTTCACCTCCACCACGCGCACTACTGGGAGCGGCCTGACACGCGCTTCCTGGCCGATCCCAACCCCTTCGTGCTGCGCAAGGAGATGGCGGCGGCCAACGCCGCTGCGGGCGGCGGAGGGCGCCGGCCGACGACAGCCATGGGAGGTGCGGAATGAGCGCAAGGAGGCCCACGATGCCGAAAGGCGTCGACCTGGATCCGGACCGTGCGGAGATGCAGCCCGTCAACGGGCAGCGGCACGAGGCGTGGAGCGAATCCCCCGGCGGCAACCCCGCGGGGGATGAGTCGGCAGGCGCAGGCGGCGCGTCTGCCGGCGACGGCCCGGCCCCGCCGGTACCCGATGCCGGGGCGGACCCCGCTCCGGCGGAGAAGCGCGTCGGCGATGCGCGGGCAGGCGGCGAAACCTGGCTCTTCGCGCGCTATGTCGCGGAGAAGATCGCCGAGTACGAAGGGCGTGGACAGGAACCGCCGCAGGCAGCGCAGGAAGACGCGGATGAGCCGGGCGAACCGCATGGTGGGGGTGCTGCCGCGACAGAGCGATCGCCGGACGAGGCTGCGGGGCCGATGGACGCGGCGATGGGCGCGGCTGCGGAGCTGGCGGCCGCGCTCCGGACCTTCAAGGCCGACTTCGTGCGCTGGGCCGAGAACGAGAGGCGAAGCCGCAGGCGCCGGGCGGGTCTCGCGATGGCCGTCGGCTTCCCGGCCTGCGTCCTTCTCGGCCTGCTGGTCCAGATGCAGTTCCAGGTCATTCCCCTGCACGACCCCACCCACGGATGGGGCGAGCACATCTGGAACACCTACGGCCGGACCATCGTCGATTGCGAGCGCGAGGCCATGCGGAGGAATAGCGAGATCGATTGCCCGCTGGTGGTGCGGCCGTAGTGACGGAGTTTGGGAGAAAGCGGCGGGGAATGCGAACCCCGCCGCGACGAGACAGGAGGAAACCTGTGATGGGCAACACCATGGTGCGCGAGCTGATGCGCCGCGAGGAGGTCGAGGAGCGCTTCGGCGTCTCGCGCAGCTGGATCTATTGCGAGATGCGCGCGGGGCGCTTCCCGGAGCCGGTGAAGATCGGCAAG
Organism: Alphaproteobacteria bacterium; assembly: GCA_965207055.1. Taxonomy (GTDB): domain Bacteria; phylum Pseudomonadota; class Alphaproteobacteria; order UBA828; family UBA828; genus WTGU01. The sequence goes on from CBDBLP010000004.1 coordinate 920,197, forward strand.
CGCGGCGTGAGATGGCGGGTGGTGGACCTCGACGAGTGGGCTGCCGACAGGCCCGTCTCGCACGGAGAGGGCGGCGAACGCTGATCGTCACCGGCGCTCGGGGCCGATAGGCTCCGACCCGGGGCGCTCGCATGTTTAGGCTAAACAGGAGCAGCGAAGTCACCGTCTCATGCGCGACGGCGGTGCCCGAATTCAGCATGAAGCCAACCCGCAAGGTCCGCCAGTTTCCAAATTCCCGTGTTGGGCAGGGTGGGGGGCTGGCATCGCGCGGGCGGTTGCTCGGCGCGGATGACCTTGCAAGGCTCGGTGCGGTGCTACGCCTGCGCGAGGCCGAGAACCCGGTCTGCGTCGCGGCGGTGCGCTTGCTCCTGCTGACCGGATGCAGGCCGGGCGAGATACGCTGCATGCGCTGGTGCGAGGTCAAGCCCGACCGTTGACCCTGATTGACGCGAAGATAGGACCAAGGCACGTTCTGCTCGGCGAGGCGGCGCGGGAGCTGTTGGACAGACTCGATAAGTCAGCATCCGGGGAGTGGGTTCCCGCAGGTAAGCGAGACGGACCGTTGACCAAGGATGAACTGCACAATTTCTGGATCAAGGCGCGCCGCGCAGCCGGTATCGTGGCGGATGCGCGGCTTCACGACCTGCGGCATGCGCACGCCTCTCACGCGGTGATGAACGGGGAGAGCCTGCACGTCGCGGGACGCTTGCTCGGACACCGGCGGGCGTCCACGACAAACCGCTACGTCCATCTCAACGACGCGACTCTGAGCCAAGCCGTCGAGAGGGTGGCGGTGACAATCGAACGCAAGCTTAAGACCGCCCAACGGCCACCAATGGGTAGTTCGACAGACACTTTGGACGCTGCAATGGGACGAAATTCTGGAACGCTCCGATGAGACGGAATGCGGGCTCTTATCTTCGATCAAGAATGATCCGGCTGGGCATATTGGGAACAGCTGGAGCAGGGGTTCTCATGGGACTCGGCCTCGCGCCTTTATTCTATTTAGTCGATATGTGGGCCGGTCAAATTTGGACGGTCGTCGCATATTTGGGTACAACCGTGGTGGTCTATTTCGTCGTTCGCAGGCTTGATCGACCTTCCGAACGATGAACCATTGACAACTTGCAGAAAGGCTTAGATGCAGAGAATCGAGTGGGACAGATAATCGAATACGCGATCACCGCAAAAGACTGCGCAGTCGCACATTCCGTTACCGAAATCGCGAAAGTGGGCGATATCGATCACATCGTCGCCACTCCAAGGGGGATTTGGGTCATCGAAACGAAGTACAAGAAGGTGCCCAAGAAGTCCTTCCCCGAGGTGCTGGGCCGCATAGCGGCCAACACAGATGCGGTTCGCAAATGGGCGCCTGCCGGGACGCTCGTGCGAGGCTGCCTCGTCCTCGCCTATGAGCCCGAGAAAGCTAAGAAGAGCTTTTCGCACGGCAATGAGAAGATCGCCGTCTACACGGAGGATTCGCTTGCTACCCTCATGCGCGAGCTGCGAAAAGAGGCACGGGGCAGGCGGTCGCTGGATGGACAGATCTCGAAAGATATTTGGAAGTTGGGCCACGTCACTGAATGAGCGGCCGCAATTGTTCGACGCAATTCGTGTCAACCTGAGCTATAGTCGTGTCCTGATGATGTAACGTTGTCGGAGTCTGGAATGGAAAAGAACGACTAAGGGTCGGATCGCATACTACCTTGTATTGCAGGGGTTTTGCTTGATGACGGCTGGAGCCATGGGAACCTTTGAAGACATCTCGGATGCGTGGTGAGAGAGAGAACAACTCGCTGAAGGGTGTCCCGATCACGCTTTCTGAGCACTCAAAGTGTCGGGGGACAAAAACTGTTTAGCCTTTGCCATTTAGCCCGGGCGGCGCTTGAGCGGCAGCGCCCGCCGCGCACTTGCAGAGACAGTCCCCGAACCGCCACGCGGCTTCCGAGCGGCAGTAGAGAAAGCACGAGGTAGCATCCGCAATGCAGGGGACGGGTGCGCAAATGAAAGGGCAGCCATGAGGCTGCCCTTCCACCGTTTCCGAAGCGAGTTGGCAAGCAATCTACTACTTATGGGCTCCGAAGGCTCCGACGATGGACAACTCACCACCTCCGACGACATCAGTAAAATCAGTCGAATGCGCGCCAAACGTTCCGGCGACCGACCCCGGTTTGCCGTCCGACTCACCGTTGCCGAAAAACTGGCCGCCCCACTGTCCGGTAAAGCTACGCGAATCGCTGGCTCCATCGTCGGAAACCGAGCCTTGGAAGAAACCAGCGTTCTGTGCGCCGATGCTGGCCGCCCCCAATATCAATGTGCCATCTTCGGGATAGTCATCCACAACAAATCTGGTGATTGACCCGTCGATCGTTCCGAGGCCGTTTGCGTCGCCGAAGTTGGCGTTCAATCGGACATCTGCCTCCAAGTACCCGACGCTAGTATCTCCAGCTCCCGTCAGCGAGTACACACCGACCGCGTCGCCTATATAGATTGCTGTGCCTGTGACGGCGGCAAGGTTTCTCTGCACAAACGGATCGCTGCCGTCGGCGAACGCACCGAACTCGTAGTCGGCAGCGCTGGCCGGATCGTTAGGGGCAATCAGCCAAATCCCGCCTGCGAGGTAATCCGCATCCGTCACCGTGTTGGTCGCGGTTCCGGCCGTGAGGGTCGTTGCAGCAGAACTATCCGAGGGAGTGAACGTCATGCTCCCGGCTGTCATCTGAAGTTGTCCGGTCGTGTAGACGAACGAACAACCGTTGCAACTCGCTGTGCCGTTTACGCCATTGAGGGCGGCAGGAAGGGTAACGTTGCTGTTCTGATTGGTGTATCGGCCGCCGACGTTAACCGTCGTGAACGTAAGTGCGTAGGTTCCGCCCGTCGTCACCTGTGAGGGCGCTTCGATATCCGTGTAGGCGGCGACATAGAGTACCTTACTGCCGATGCGCTTGCTCAACTCGGCACCTTGCCACGGAGACGAGGTATCAGAAATGCGGCTGGGATTGCCGTCGCTCGTGGCGATAGACCACGCTGTTCCGTTGCGAACGGAGAAGCTGGGGCCGCCAGACCCGTGCTGCGCGGTGATTTCTACTTGGTCGGTTGTGATGTTGCTGCTGTCCACGTTCGAGGATTGCGTGACGCTGCCCGGCGCGGGTTGGGCTACTGCGGCTTCCGCAATCTTGGTGGTCACGTTGGCCGCCGTCACCGAATTTGTCAGGGCCACATCGAGTGTCGGAGTCGTTGCTGTGGGTCCACCACCCCCGCCGCCGCCGCAGGCAGCAAGAGTTAGCAGGGTGAATGTGGCGGTAACGGCCAGCATCGCGGCTCGCGCCAATCGTCTATCCGAGGATGTCATGCGTCAGTCCCTCTTGGTCAGCATTGCGTCTCGGCACGGGAATGGTGCCGGGCCATGCGACAACCACGCAGAGAATGCGAAGAAGTCCCGCCTATTCGCGCCAAGCGATGGTGGCCAAACCGTCGCCGGATCGGTGCTGTTGTATTCAGCAGGTGACCCGACATCGGGTCTCTGCTGGTTGTCGCAGGGGAAGTGTGGGGCTTCGCGGTCGATCAGGCAACCCCGTCGCTGGTCACTCCGTGGCCCGGTCTATTCGATAGCCGCTGCGACTATTGAGCCAACCTGTTCAGCCGCCGCGACCAAGTGCCCGTCGGAAAGGTGCGCGTAGCCCGCCGTGGTGCGGTGCCTTCGGTGGCCGAGGAGCTTGCTCACGAGCGGCAGGTTCTCGTCCGCCATGACGGCGTGGCTGGGCACCGTGTGGCGCAGGTCATGCAGGCGCAGCCTGCCAAACTCCGCATCCGCGCACGCCGTCCGGCAGCACTTCGTCAGAATCCAGATACCCCCCCACCTTCGGCATAGCGCGGAAGATACGCCTCGGGGTCGCGCGCCCCGAGCAGCGCCTCGATGAGCGCCCGCGCGGCCTCGCCACGCGGCGGCGCGCACGGGCCCGTCTTCGCATCAACGAGACTGATGGCATCCTCGCCGATGTCGCGCCAGCGCAGGTCGAGCACTTCACTGCGGCGGCATCCGGTGAGCGTCAGCAGCCGGATCGCGGCGACGGCCTCGGGCCAGCGCGCCTCGTGCGCGTCGAGCGCACGCCCGAGCCGAGTCAGCTCGTCGGCGTCGAGGAAGCGGGCGACCTGCTCCCTCGGACTTTGGCAATGCCGAGACAGGGGTTGGTGTCCCGCTCGCGCAATCTCCATTCCTCGGCCCGGAACATCATCGCGCGCAGGATTTCGAGTGCGCGGTTGGCCGCGCCCGGTTTGTCCCTGCTCGCCGCGTCGAACCACGCGGCCATGTCTTGCGCGCCGATACGGTCGAGCGGCATCCTGCCGAACGCGGGCAGAGTACGGGCGTTGAGGTAGATGCGCACGGTTCTGCGCCCGGAGGGTTTCCAGAGCGGTTCGCAGCGGTGCAGATATTCGTCGGCGAACGCCCTCAGCGTCGGGGTCTGCTTCTTCCTCTGGTGTCGTCTGCGGGATTGCCGCCGGCGCGGATGCGGGCGAGCATATCACGGGCCCGGCGGCAGGCTTGCGCCAACTCCATCTCGCCATGCCGGGCGATGACGATGCGGCGGCTGCGTCCCTCGATGCGAGCCTGCACGATCCAGACCCTGCGGCCCTACGGGTGGATGCGCAGCCCGAATCCGGTGACTGCCTTGTCGAACTGGATGGTGTCCTTGCCGTTGGACTTGCTCTCGCCGGCAAGGCGCGGGGTGAGGTCAAATGTGGACATATCCGACGGCTTCCTTGGGCCGGGTCCCGGGTCCGGCCTAGGCCGGACGCGCAGCGCCGGTCTCCCACCCGCCCCCTTCCTCCCTTGCGGCCAAGGCCGCATAGATGCGGTTCGATACCCGGTCGGCGGCGTCGGCAACGGACCGGTCGGACGGATGGATGTAGCGCTCGGTAGTCTCGACCAGGGCATGACCAAGCAGCTTGGCGACGGTCACCATGTCCACGCCGTTCATGGCGGCGGTGGACGCCCAGCTATGCCGCAAACGTGGAGTCTCAATCCGGGCAGGCCCGCCTCGGCGCGAATGCGCTTCCACTGACGCTGAATCGTGTCGATGGGCCGCGTCGGCAGGCAGACGGGAAAGAGATACAGGCAATCGGAGTCGTATCGCGGGATGGCGTCGATGACCGCGCGCGCGGCGCTCGACAAACAGACCGTGCGCGGCCCGGACTTCGAGTCGGGAAGGTGGATGCGCTTGTCCTTGATCAAGTCCCATTCGAGCGCGGCGATTTCACTGCCGCGGGCCGGCCCGGAAATGGAAGGTGACACGGATCTCGATCGGGATGGGCGGTGACGAACGCCGGAGTCGGTAAGGCGGCCGAAGCCATGTGATCCGTAATGAGGGAAAAAACGTGGGATGCAAACTACCAAGAAAGCTAAATGTTACGTAAACTCAGTCCCCTAATGAAAATTCCTGGCGGAGCGAGCGCCCGGCGACTGAGGGAACTGATTAAACTGGGGGCCGGGGTGAGGAGGGGCCCCCGACGCTCAGCCCGGCGCCGGGCGCGCCCGCTGGTTGTAGAGCAAAGCGTGCCGCCGCGCCTTCTCCTCGTCTGAAAGGGTGTCGGGGTCCTCGGGCAGGTCTTCGCCCGCTGCCATGCCGCGCTGCACCGCCTCGCGCTCAGACAGTTCCTCAAACCAGCGCTTGAAGTATTTGAATTCGTTTATGTCCTGGCCCTGCGATTCCCAGTAGACGGCCCAGGGATAGGAGATCATGTCGGCGATGGTGTAGTCGTCGCCCGCCAGATAGGGCCGGTCGTAGAGGCGGTTGTTCATGACACCGTAGAGCCGGTTGACCTCGTTGCCGAAGCGGGTGATGGCGTAGGTCTGGTCGCCCTGGTCGTCGCCCAGCCGGCGAAAGTGGCCGAACTCGCCGAACTTCGGCCCCTGGTTCGCCATCTGCCACATGACCCACTGGTTGACCTCGTAGCGGCCCTGCAGGTCCTGCGGATAGAAGCGCCCGACCTTCTCGGCGATGTACATCATCATCGCACCCGATTCGAACACGCTCACCGGCGCGCCACCGCCCGGCGGGTCGTCGTCTACCAGCGCGGGCATGCGGTTGTTGGGGCTGATGCTGAGGAACGAATCCTCGAACTGATCGCCCTTCCCGATGTGGCAGGGGACGAGGCGATAGGGCATCCCGCATTCCTCCAGCAGGATGGTCACCTTCTTGCCGTTGGGCGTCGGCCAGTAGTGCAGATCGATCATGGCTCTTTCTTCCTCCTGGCGTCAGTCCGTGGGCTGAGTCGCGGCGACGCTCGGCCGGCTCTGTATGTCTTCGTACCACGCCGTAAGCGCGGGGCAATCCGCCCGCCACGAGTCGTCGTGCCGGAACTCCAGGTGGCCGAGACCGCAAATGATAGCGATATGATCGATACGGAAGGGCGCGGCGGTGAAAGTGTCCACCTCGCCGTCGAGCGCCCTGGTGATGCGCCGCACCCGCTTCTCGAAGTGGGTCTTGAGGTTGACGCTCTGCTGGTCCGCCGGCTGGCGCTTCTGAAAGAGCCACTGGACACTCGTCTCCGTGAGCGCGGTACCGAGGGTCATGCGGCGCTGCCAGTCCCAGCGGTCGTCATCGGGATAGAGCGACGGCCCAGCGCCGATCTCGTCGAAGTAGGCGCAGATCGCGTGGCTGTCGTAGAGCAGGGTGCCATCGTCCATCGCCAGCACCGGAATGAGCCTGGCCGGATTGAGCCGCTCGAGCTCCTCCGACTCGAAGGGGTTCACGTTGACGTTGTCGAGCGCGATGCCGTGTTCCCGTGCCGCGATCGCCGCCTTGCGGCCGAAGGGCGTGGCCGGGCTCGAATAGAGCTTCATCGTTGTCCTCCGTGCTGGCGAGCGGGTCATAGACCGGGGCTGCACCCTTGTACAGCGCGCCCGGGGCTCCCGGAAGTCGAGCGCCGGCGCGGGTTAGCGATTGCGGGCGCTGGTACTGACGCCTAAGGTATACGCGGTGGCGTGCGTCGCCCCGACCGGCGCGACGAAACGACCCCTGCGGCAGGGGCTGCGGGACCGCTGCCGCGCATGCCAGAGGCGGAGGCTGAGACGATGGCAGAGACCCTCTTCAAGAATGTGACGATTTTCGACGGCAACGCCAAGCGCCCCTACGCGGGCGAGGTGAAGCTGCAGGGCAACCTCATCAAGAAGGTCGCGCGCGGCAAGGGCAAGATCAGGGCCAACGGCGCGACCGTGGTGGACGGTGCCGGCGCAACCCTGATGCCGGGGCTGGTCGAACCCCACTCCCACGTTTGCTACATCGATTCGACGACCCTGCCAGAGATCGGGCGACTTCCGCCCGAGGAGCACATGGTGCTCGCGCTCGACAATGCGCGGACGATGCTCGACCACGGCTTCACGAGCCTCTTCTCGGCTGCCGGCGTCGGCTACAACAAGATCCGCATCGAGCCGGTGCTGCGCGACGTGATCAACGCCGGGCGCTATCCGGGGCCGCGTATCAAGGCGGCCTCGCCCGAGATCGTGTCGTCGGGCGGGCTCGGCGACGAGCGCATGTGGCACATGCACCAGGAGTCGGTGGGTTACATCGCCGACGGTCCGGACGAAGTGCGCCAAGCCTGCCGGCTCTGCGTGCGGGAAGGCGTGGACAACCTGAAGATCAACATCTCGGGCGACGAGTTCTGCGCGCCCGGGCAGTCCGAGAAGATTACCTACTTCGACGCCGAGGTCGCTGCGGCGGCCGAAGTGGCGCGTGAAGCAGGCGTCAACATCCTCACCCATGCAAGGGCGGACAAGGCGGTGCGTCTCGCGCTCAAGCACGGCATCAACATCATCTACCACGCCGACTACGCGACGAATAAGACCCTCGACATGCTGGAAGCCAAGAAGAAGGACATCTTCATGGCACCGGCCTTCGGCATCGTCTATACGTTCGCGCACGAGGCCGGCGAGTGGGGCATCACCCGCGAGGTCGCCGAGAGCTACAACATGTTCTACAAGATGGAGAACACGATCCGCACCTATAAGGAAGTGCGGAAGCGCGGCATCCGGGCCATGCCGGGGGGCGACTACGGCTTCGCCTGGAACCCCATCGGCGCCAACGCCCGCGACATGGAGCACTTCGTCAACCACTTCGGCTACTCACCGGCCGAGGCGCTGATCGGCGCCACGAAGTGGGGCGGCGAGCTCATGGGGCTCAATGTCGGCATGGTCAAGGAGGGCTACCTCGCCGACCTGCTGCTGGTGAACGGCGATCCGACCAAGGACGTCTCGATCATGCAGGACACCGACAACCTGCTCATGATCATGAAGGACGGTGCCTATCACCGCGCGCCGAACGAGATCGCGCTCGCCAAGCGCCGGCGGATCGTCACGCCCGCCGCCGCCGAGTAGGCAATCGCGCAATTCGCAAGAGGGTTCGGGGGTTCTCCCTGCCCCGCTGCAGGGAGAACCCCCCGCCCCTCGCGACCAGGGCGGTGAGCAGTCGGCGAGGCCGGCCCATTGAAGCTGAACGGCGAACAACTTGAGGCGTTCCGCCGGGACGGCCTGCTGATCCTCCCCGGCCTCTTCTCGCCGGCCGAGGTTGCGGCGATCCGCGCCGCCCTGCCGCCGCTCTTCGATGAGGAGAGCGAGGCCAATATCGGCGAGAAGGTGGGCACCCTGCCCCGAACCATGATGGGGCTGCACCAGCGGAGCGACGTCTTCGACCGTCTCGCGCGCCACCCGCGTCTGGTCGTGCCGGCACAGCAGATCGCCGGCCCCGATCTCTACATCCAGCAGGTCAAGGTCAACGTGAAGGCGGCCTTCGAAGGCGACGTCTGGCAGTGGCACTACGACTTCGCCACCCATCACCGGGACGACGGCGTACCGGCACCGCAGGCGCTCAACCTGCACATCCTGCTGGACGATGTGAGCCACTACAACGGGCCGCTTTATTTTATCCCCGGCTCCCACCGGCACGAACCGCTACCGACCTTCCACGACGTGACGAGCACGAGCTATCCCCTCTGGGTGGTGGATCGCGAGACCGTCACGAACCTCATTGCCGTGGGCGGCATCACGCCGGCGCTTGGCCCGCCCGGCACGGTCCTGATCTTCGGCGACCTGATGGTCCACGGCTCTCCGGGCAACATGTCGCCCTGGGACCGCGCGATCTTCTCGCTCATCCTCAACCCGGTCGCCAACGCGCAGACCGCGTTTGACCGGCCCGAGTTCAAGCACCACACCGACTTTTCGCCCGTGGTGCCGCTCGCCGACGATTGCCTGCTCTCCCCGGCTGCATGACCGGCCCATGACCGGATCGCCGGCGCGGGAGCCGGGTTACTTTCTCGAGCACCTGCGAAGCGTCGACCCGGAGGTCCATGCGGCCCTCGCGGGAGAGCTTGCTCGCCAGCAGGACGGGATCGAGCTGATCGCATCGGAGAACCTGGTCAGCCGTGCGAGCCTCGATGCGTTGGGTTCAGTCATCACCAACAAGACCGTCGAGGGCCGTCCCGGCGCCCGCTACTACGGCGGCGCCGCGTTCGCCGACCGCATCGAATCCCTCGCCATCGAGCGGGCCAAACAGCTCTTCGGCTGCGCCTTCGCCAACGTCCAGCCCCACTCCGGCAGCCAGGCCAACCAGGCGGTCTTCCTCGCGCTGCTCGAGCCGGGCGACAGGGTGCTGAGCATGGCGCTGGACGCGGGCGGCCATCTGAGCCACGGCGCAGCGCCGAACCTGACTGGCAAGTGGTTCAACCCGGTCCGCTATCGTACCGATGCGTCAGGCTTCATCGACATGGACGAGGTCGAGCGCCTGGCACATGAGCATCGGCCCAAGCTCATCATCTGCGGCGGCTCGGCCTATCCCCGCGCGATCGACTTCGCCGGCTTCCGCAGGGTCGCCGATTCGGTCGGCGCGGTGCTGCTTGCCGACATGGCGCACTTCGCCGGGCTGGTGGCGGGCGGCGCGCATCCGAGCCCCCTGCCCCACGCCCACGTCACCACGGCGACGACCTACAAGAACCTGCGCGGCGCGCGCGGCGGCATCATCCTCACCGATGACGCGGCGCTCGCGCGCAAGCTGGACAGCGCGGTCTTCCCCGGCGTGCAGGGCAGCGTGATCCTCAACGCGGTCGCGGCCAAGGCGGTCTGCCTGGGCGAAGCGCTCAAGCCCGAGTTCAAGGCCTACGCAGCCCAGGTCCTGGCCAATGCGCGACGCGTCGCCGATACGCTCATGGAGCGGGGCATCGCCATCGTCGCCGGCGGCACGGACACGCCGCTGCTGGTGGCGGACCTCAGGCCGCTCGGGCTGACCGGGGCCGCAGCCTCCGACAGCCTGGAAGCCGCCGGTCTCACCTGCAACAAGAACGCGGTGCCAGGCGACACGCAACCGCCCAGGGTGACCTCGGGGCTTCGTTTCGGCTCGGCGGCCGGGACCACCCGAGGCTTCGGCGAGGCTGAGTTCCGCCGCATCGGCGACTGGATCGCCGACGTGCTGCACGCCATGGCGGCGGCTGACGGGCGCGAAGAGGCGGTCGAGCAAGCCGTCCGCGCCGAGGTGCGTTCGCTCTGCCGCGCCTTCCCCATCTACCCCGACCTCGGCGCCGAGATGCCGGACGGCCAATAGACGACTGCCATGCCCGACGTCGCCGCTTTCCGCGCCAAGCTCGCCGCCATCGTGCCTTCAACCAACACCATCGTGGAGGCCGACTTCAACCATCTCTTCCGCATTCCCGGAGTCACCGTTCACACCGGGCGGATGTACATCGAGAGCCCGGCCCTCGACTCGAACGACGCGTTCACGGCGCTCTTGGAGCAGGTGGACGGCGCCTTCGAGACGACGGTGCGCGACGTCATGACCTGCGAGCCCGACTATCTGGTGATGGGGATGTCGGCGCCCACGTTCTGGGGCGGCCGCGCGGGCAACGCCACGTTCCGCGAACGGGCGCGGCGGCTTTGCGGGCTCGGTGTGACGACCGGCGCGGAAGCGTGCAGCACCGCCCTGGAGACACTCGGCACCCGGCGCATCGCGGTGCTCACCCCGTACCAGCCGATCATGCGCGAGCAGATCGTCCGCTACTTCGAGGAATCGGGCTTCCCGGTGACGCGCTACGTGGACCTCGAATGTCCGAACGCGACGGCCATCGCGGCCGTGACCCCGGACAGGCTCCGGGAGGTGCTGCGCAAGCTCGACGGCCCGGACGTGGACGCCATCGTGCAGGTGGGAACCAACCTCTCGATGGTTCGGCTCGCGGCCGAGGCGGAAGGCTGGCTGGGCAAGCCGGTGATCGCCATCAACGCCGCGATCGTCTGGCATGCCTACCGGGCCAACGGGTTCGAGGACCGCATCTACGGCTGCGGATCGCTGCTCAGCGACCACTGAAGGGACGTCGAGGCTTGCGGCGACCGCCTTGCCGCGCCCTGATAGGATCGCGTTCCGAGCTCAAGGGAGACCGTCGATGACTGAAGGCCGAGCCGACCTCACCAACTGGCGCGAACCGCAGGCGCTGATCGAGACCGGCGCCCTGGAAGCCAGCCTCGGTGCGCCGGGGCTTCGCATCGTGGACTGCACGACCTGGCTCAAGCCGGCGGAGCCCGGCGACGATGCCCCCTACGGCGTCGTCTCCGGCCGGGCCGAATACGACGCGGAGCATATCCCCGGCGCCGTCTTCCTCGACATTCAGGGGCAGATTTCCGACCCGGACACGCGCCTCAAGTTCATGGCGCCATCCGCCGAGCAATTCGCGGATGCCATGGGTGCGCTCGGCATCGGCGACGACTCCCGCGTCGTGCTCTACTCGGCCGGCAGCATCATGTGGGCGACCCGGGTCTGGTGGATGCTGCGCGCGTTTGGTTTCGACCGCGCGGCGGTGCTCGACGGCGGCTGGGAGAAGTGGAAGGCGGAGGGGCGCCCCGTCTCCTCCGAACCGGGGCAGCACCCGCCGGCGCAATTCACCGCCAAGCTCCAGCCGGGCCAATTCGTGGACAGCGGGTACGTACTGTCACGTCTCGGCGACGCCGGCACCGCCACGGTGAATGCGCTCGCACCCGAATTCCATCTCGGCGAGGGCCCGAGCCGCTACGGACGCCCGGGGCGGATTCCGGGGAGCCTCAACGTGCCTGCGGCCAGCCTCCTCGATCCCTCGAACGGCGCCTTCGTGACGCTGGACGAGGCGCGGCGCCTTCACGAGGAAGCCGGCATCACCCCGGACCGCCATGTCGTCGCCTATTGCGGCGGGGGCATCTCCGCCACGGTCGGCCTCTTCCTCCTCCACCAGCTTGGCTACCGGGACCTCACCCTCTACGACGGGTCGATGGGAGAATGGGCGCACGACTCCGACCTGCCGATCGAAACCGGCCCACAGGCGGGCGACACCTGATGACACTCCAGTTCCGCAAGCTCCACCCGCTCTTCGTCGCCGAGACAAGCCGGGTCGATCTGCGCGACGTGCGCGACGACGAGACCCTGGAGCAGATCCGGGCAGGCATGGACGAGCACGCGGTACTCGTGTTTCGGGATCAGTCGTTTTCCAGCGACGAGCAGCTCGACTTCGCCACCCGGCTCGACGGAGAGCTCCACCGCAAGACCGGCATCAGCGTCCTGCACAAGAGCCGCTTCGGGGACGAAGCGCTGACCGACGTCTCGAACGTGGGCGGGGGCGGCGAGGTCCTGGAATCGAACGACCGGAAGCGCCTCTACGGCCTCGCGAACCGCCTCTGGCACACCGACGCGTCGTTTCAGGATCCGCGCGGCCGATACTCCATGCTCGCCGCCCTCGTGCTGCCGCCGGTCTCGGCCGACACCGAGTTCGCGGACATGCGGACGGCATACGATGAGCTGGAGGACGAGACGAAAATGCGCATCGAAGGCCTCCGCGTGCACCATTCGATCGCGTATTCGCGCATCACGCTCGGCTTCGATTTCTCCGAGGAGGAGAGCGACCAGCTCAAGGGCGCCATCCAGCCCCTGGTGCTGGAGAACCCGCGCACCGGGCGGCGCTCCCTCTACCTCGCCTCGCACGCCTCGCGGATATTCGACCGGCCCGTCCCGGATGGCCGGCTGCTCCTCCGCGACCTCATGGAGCACGCGACCCGGCCCGAGCTCGTGTACCGGCATACCTGGCGAAGCGGGGACTTTGTGATCTGGGACAACCGCGCCACGATGCACCGGGCGCGCGCCTTCGACGACACCCAGCACCGGCGCGAGATGCGCCGCGTCACCTCTCTCGACACCGGCGATCCTGCCCGGATCGCACAACCCGTATAGCCCCTCCGCGACCGTCGAACCGGGCGGCGCTGCGCAATTCGCTCCGACCGGTCGCGCCGGTAGGCGCGCGAGATCGCAGGACGGCCGGCTGCCGCGAGCGGCAAAGAACCAGAGCGTTTCCGTGCGAAACGGATACGCTCTAAAGTGCGCGGCCATTTTCTCCAACGCGGGAGCCGGTTGTGGACTTACCCCTCGAGCCGAGACTGAGCATCGGCTATCAGAATGTGCTGGCGCCGACAGGATACAACGACGAGGAGGGGGCGGCCGCCGGCCGCGACCTGCCCGAGACCGTGCGCCTGCTCGATGCGCTGGGTTACGATTCGATCTGGTCGGGCGATCACGTGGCCTTCGCGGGCCCGATTCTCGATCCGCTGATGCAGCTCGCGCAAGCCGCTGCGCTGAGCGACCGGCTCACCGTCGGCACGGCGGTCTATCTCCTGCCGCTACGCCATGCGGCGCCCGTAGCGAAGCAGGTTGCGACCCTCGATACGATCTCGAATGGCCGGGTGATCTTCGGCGTCGGAGTCGGCGGCGAGTTTCCCACCGAGTTCGAGCTTTGCGGCGTGCCGGTGGACGAGCGCGGCGCCCGGCTCAGCGAAGGGATTCGTGTGCTGCGCAAGCTCTGGTCCGGCCGCCCGGTGGCCCATGACGGGCGCTTCTACCCCTTCCCCGAAGTCGCGATCAATCCGCCGCCGGCACAGCCGGGCGGCCCGCCGATCTGGTGCGGCGGCCGCGCCGACCCCGCGCTGCGCCGCGCCGGCCGGCTCGCGGACGGCTGGATGTCCTACGTCATCGACCCCGAGCGCTACCGCCGCTCGCTCGAGACCATTGCCGCCGCAGCGGCCGATGCTGGGCGCACCCTGGACCGCTTCGGCACGTCGCACCTGCTCTTCGCGCGGCTCGACAAGGATCGCGAAACCGCCCTCGAATTCGCCGCCAAGTTCCTGAGCGTGCGTTACGCCATGGATTTCAGCCGCGCGGCCGAGCGCTATTGCGCGCTCGGGACAGCGGAGGACGTCGCGGGGGCGATCCGTGCATTTCACGAGGCCGGCGTGCGCCATATCGTGGTAAACACGCTCGCGCCGGAGAGCGGGAAGGCGTCGCAACTGCAACGCTTCGCGGACGAGGTCATGCCTCTGCTCGCGGACCTGCGCTGAGCCGGGGCCGCGCCGTGAGTGTCCCCTTCCGCCTCCACGTAAACCCGCGCTACGCGCCCGCACCAGGGAGCGGCCACGATGCCAGCCCGGTGATCCTGCCCGAACGCCGCGCCGCGGCGCGCACCGCGATCACCGGCTTCGAAGGCTACCGGCCCACCCCGCTGCACCGATTGGACGGTCTCGCAGGCACGCTCGGCATCGAGACGCTCTGGCTCAAGGACGAGAGCGGGCGCTTCGGCCTCGGCAGCTTCAAGGCGCTGGGCGGCGCCTACGCCGTGGTGCACCTGTTGCGCGAGCGGCTAGGGGACGACGTCTCCGTAGCGGATATCGCTGCAGGCCGCGCCGCCACGCGCGCGGGGAACGTGAGGGCGTGCTGCGCCACCGATGGCAACCACGGGCTCGCGGTGGCCTGGGGCGCGCGTCGCGCCGGCGCGCGCTGCACGGTGTTCCTGCCCGGCCCCGTGAGCATAGGCCGCGAGCGTGCCATCGCCGCCCAGGGCGCCGACATCGTGCGCATCGCCGGCAGCTATGACGAGGCGGTGGAGGCCTGCGCCGACGAAGCCGAGTCCAGGGGCTGGCTGCTGGTCTCGGACACCTCGCACGCGGGCGGCGACGAGGCGCCGAGCCGGGTCATGCACGGCTACACCATGCTGGTGGACGAGATCAGGGAAGCGCTGGCCGGCGCGGTGCCGACCCATCTATTCGTCCAGGCGGGCGTCGGCGGGCTCGCAGCCGCAGTGATCGGCGCGTTCCGCGAGGATCTCGGTGCCGACAGCCCGAAGGGCGTGGTGGTGGAGCCGACGACCGCCGACTGCCTCTATCAGAGCGCCCTCAAGGGCAAGCCGAGTCCTGCCTCCGGCGATCTCGACACGGTGATGGCCTGCCTTGCCGCCGCCGAAGTCTCGCCCCTGGCCTGGCAGGTGCTGGAGCGAGGCGCCTTCGCCTTCATGGCGCTCGATGACGACGGTGCCACCGGCGCCATGCGCCGCGCCGCCGCGCCCACCGCCGGAGACCCGCCCCTCGTGCTGGGCGAATCCGGTGCCGCCTCGCTGGCCGGTCTGATCGCCGCGGCTGGCGATGCGGGGGCTCGCGAGGCCCTGGGGCTGAGCGAAGCCTCCCGGGTGCTGGTCATCGGCAGCGAGGGCGCGACCGACCCCGACATCTACCGCCAGATCGTCGGCCGCGACCCGGCCGCGGTCGTGGCGGGCTGAGCACGCCCGCAGCACCGAGGCCGCGCCGGCCATGCCCGAAGGCCTCGACATCGAAACCAGGCGCCGGCGGCTCCGCTATCGTTCGGCGCGCACCGGCACCAAGGAGACCGATCTCCTGGTTGGCGATGTCATCGCCCGGCTCGGCCAGGACCTCCCGCCGGAGGAAGTGGCGCAGGCGGAACGCCTGTTGCGGGCGAGCGATGTCGACATCACGAACTGGATCAGCGGGCGGGCGCCGGTTCCTGCCGAACATGACACGCCCTTCATGGCGCGGCTCAGGCGCGAGGCCATGAGCCGGCACCGCGATCGCCGCCCTTGACCGCGCTCGTTCCCGACCGCTGCCTGCGTGCCCTGGGCCAGCCCGGACCGACGAGCCTCGGCGGGGTTCCCGAGGGCTTCGCCGCTGCGGTTCTGCTCGGCCTCGCGCAAGCGCAGGCAGCACCCGTGCTCTACATCGCTCGCGACGACGCCAGACTCGCGCGGCTTGCCGCGATGCTCGCCTTCTTCGATCCCGATTGCGCCCAGGTCACGATTCCGGCCTGGGACTGCCTGCCCTACGACCGGGTCTCGCCGCGCGCCGATATTGCGAGCCGGCGCCTCGCCGTCCTTGTCCGCCTGCTCAGCGACGGCGCGGACCGGCCCAGGGTCGTGCTCACCACCGTCAATGCGGCGGTGCAGCGGGTGCCGCCCCGCACGATGCTGGCTGACGCGACCCTTCCGCTCGCGGCCGGTGCGTCGCGCGACGTTGAAACCCTGCTGGGCTACCTGGAGCGCAACGGCTTCGTGCGCACCGGCACTGTGATGGAGGCCGGCGACTATGCCGTGCGCGGCGGTATCGTCGATATCTTCCCCCCCAATGCCGAGCGCCCGGTGCGGCTCGACTTCTTCGGCGACGTCATCGAGACCATGCACTGGTTCGATCCCGTGTCGCAGCGGCGCGCGGAGCCTGCCGACGCGTTGCACCTCGCGCCGGTCAGCGAGGTCCTGCTGACGCCGCAGTCGATCGCCCGATTCCGTGGCGCCTACCGTCGCGCGTTCGGCGCCGTAACGGGCGATGACCCGCTCTATGAAGCGGTCTCCGCCGGCAGGCGTTACCCCGGGATCGAGCACTGGTTGCCGATGTTCCACGAGAGGCTGGAAACACTTTTCGACTACGTCCCGGAGGGTCCGGTTCTTCTCGACTATCGGGCGGCGGAAGTGCGCGACGACCGCTTCGAGACCATTGCCGATTTCTACGGCGCTCGTGCCACCCCCCCTTCCTCTTCGATTGCGGACGCGCCCTACCACCCGGTCCCGCCGGAATCGCTCTTTCTCGATGCCGACGAATGGCAGCGCCTGCTTGGCGGGCGCCCGGTCGTGCAGTGCTCGCCCTTCGTCGAGGCGGAGGGCGGGGCGGACGCCGGCGCCCGCGACGGGCGCGATTTCGTTGCCGAGCGCACGCGGCAACACGGAGCGCTCTTCGAGACGGTCGGGGAGCACATCGACCGTCTCCTGGAGAGCGGCCTGCGGATTTTGATTGCGAGCGGCGGCGCCGGCAGCCGGGATCGCATGGTCCGCCTGCTGCAGGAGCATGGCGTGCACGGAATCGAGCCGGTCGCGGATTGGCAGGGGGCCTGCGCGCTGCCGCCGAGCATCGCGGCGGCGGCCGTGCTGCCGCTGGAGCGGGGGTTCGTCTCGACGGGTCTCGCCGTAATCGCCGAACAGGACATCCTGGGTGTCCGCTCGAGCCGGCCGGAGCGTCGGCGCCGGAAGCCTACCGAAGAGTTTCTGGTGGATGTGGCGGCGCTCTCCGACGGCGATCTGGTCGTGCACGTCGACCACGGCATCGGCCGCTACGACGGCCTGGTCACGCTTGAGGTCGATCACGCGCCCCACGACTGCCTGCGCATCCTCTACGAGGGCGACGACCGGCTCTTCCTGCCGGTGGAGAACATCGACCTGCTCTCGCGCTATGGCTCGGCCGACCGCCCGGTTGCGCTGGACCGTCTCGGCGGGGCCGCCTGGCAGGCGCGCAAGGCGAAGCTCAAGCAGCGCATCCGCGACATGGCGAACCAGCTCATCGGGCTCGCGGCCGAGCGCGCGACCAGGCCCGCCGCGCAGCTCACGGCGCCCGGCGCCCTCTACGACGCCTTCTGTGCGGGCTTCCCTTACGTCGAGACCGAGGATCAGGCGCGCGCCATCGACGAGGCACTCGGCGATCTCGACGCGGGCCGGGCGATGGACCGCCTGATCTGCGGCGATGTCGGCTTCGGCAAGACGGAGGTCGCCCTGCGCGCTGCCTTCCACGCCGTTCACGCAGGCAAGCAGGTCGCGGTGTTGACACCGACCACGCTGCTCTCACGCCAGCACATGCAAACCTTCAGCGAGCGCTTCGCCCGGCTGCCGGTGCAGATCGCCCAGCTCTCGCGCCTGGTGCCGGCCAAGGAGCAGGCGGAGACCAGGCGCGGCATCGCTGCCGGCACGATCGACATCGTCATCGGCACCCATGCGCTGCTCGGCAAGCAGATCGCATTCAACGATCTTGGCCTCGTCGTCGTGGACGAGGAGCAGCATTTCGGCGTGGCCCACAAGGAGCGCCTGAAGCAGCTCAGGGCCGAGGCTCACGTGCTCACGCTCACCGCGACGCCAATCCCCCGCACGCTGCAGATGGCGCTGAGCGGCGTCCGCGACATGAGCGTCATCGCGACCCCGCCGGTGGACCGGCTCGCGGTGCGCACCTTCATCCTGCCCTTCGACCCGGTGGTCGTGCGCGAGGCGCTGATGCGCGAGCACCTGCGCGGTGGCCAGACCTTCTACGTGTGTCCGCGCATCGCCGATCTCGACGAGGTGGCCGAGCGCGTGCGCCGGCTGGTGCCCGAGGCGAAGGTGGCCGTCGCCCACGGCCGGCTCGCGGCGCGCGCGCTGGATTCCATCATGGGCGACTTCTACGACGGCAAGTACGACGTGCTGGTCTCCACCGCGATCATCGAATCGGGGCTCGACCTGCAGCGGGTCAACACCATGATCGTGCACCGGGCGGACCGGTTCGGCCTCGCCCAGCTCTACCAGCTTCGCGGGCGCATCGGGCGCGCCAAGCTGCGCGGCTACGCGTACCTGACGTTACCGCCGGGGCACCGGCTCACCGACACCGCGCACAAGCGGCTGCAGGTCATCCACCGGCTCGACGGTCTCGGTGCCGGCTTCAGCCTGGCGAGCCACGATCTCGACATCAGGGGCGCGGGCAACCTGCTGGGCGCCGAGCAATCGGGCCACATCCGCGAGGTCGGAATCGAGCTCTACCAGCACATGCTGGAGGAGGCCGTGGCAACCGCGCGTGCTGCCGCAGGCGGCGAGGCGCCCCCGGCGGAGCGCTGGTCGCCCACCATCAGCCTCGGCACGTCGGTCCTGATCCCGGAGAGCTACGTGCGCGATCTCGATGTGCGGCTCACCCTCTATCGCCGGGTCGCCGCGCTCGAAGACCAGGCCGGAATCGACGCCTTCATCGACGAGCTGACAGACCGTTTCGGCCCGCCGCCCGCATCGGTGCGCCACCTGCTGGAGATCATGGCGATCAAGCAGCTCTGCCGGCAGACCAGCATCGAGCGCATCGAGGCCGGGCCCAAGGGCGCGGTGCTGAGTTTCCGGGACGTCGGCTTCGGCGAGCCCGCGGCGCTGGTCCGCTACGTCTCGGCGCCGGAGAACGAGGTGCGCCTGCGGCCCGACAACCGCCTCGTCGCCACGCGCCGCTGGCCCGATACCGAGGCGCGGCTGGAGGGCGTCCAGCGCATCCTGCGAGACCTCTGCGCGCTCGCCGAACAGTCGGCGCCGCACTAGCAGTCTGTCGGACTTTGGGGTGATGTTCAGTTAGCATCCGGTTATGAGCAAGTTTGTGGACTGCGGGCGGGACCAGGCGTTTCTGCTTCCGCCCGATCTTCGGGACTGGATCCCGGAGGACGATCTGGCGCACTTCGTGATCGAGGCGGTCGAGCGGGTCGACATGAGCGCCTTCAAGGTGAACCGTCGCGGCACCGGCTCGGCGCAGTATCACCCCCGGATGATGCTGGCGCTGCTGATCTACTGCTATGCCAACGGGATCTTTTCGAGCCGTCGGATCGAGCGCGCGACCCGTCGCGACATCGGGGTGCGCTTCGTGGCCGCCAACAGCCATCCCGACCATGACACGATCGCGACCTTCCGTCGCGACAACCTGGCGGCGATCGGCGAGAGCTTTCTTCAGGTTCTGCTTCTGGCCAAGGAGCTGAAGCTGGTGAAGCTGGGGGTGGTGAGCGTGGACGGCAGCAAGTTCGCGGCCAATGCGAGCAAGCATCGCTCGGTCAGGTATGACCGGGCGGGTGAGCTGATCGAAGAGTTGCGTCTGGAGATCGCCGCTCTGATGGAGCGTGCCGAGGCGGCGGACGATGGTGCTGGCGAGGACCCGCAGGCGCTGCCCAGGGAGATCGCGCGGCGGGAGGCTTTGTGCGCGCGCTTGGACGCGGCGCGTCGGCGTCTCGAGGCCCGGGCCAGGGCGCGCGCGGAGGCGGAGCGGGCGGCCTACGAGGCCAAGGTAGCGGCACGCGCCGGGCGCAAGGGCCGGGCCAAGGGCAAGCGGCCGAAGCCGCCTGAGGGGACGCCGCGCGGGGACGAGCAGAGCAACCTGAGCGACCCGGACAGCCGGCTGATGCGCAAGAGCAAGAGGCACGAGTTCCGCCAAGCCTACAATGCCCAGGCGGTTGTGGATGCCGGGGGCTCTCAGCTGATCGTGGGCGCCCGGGTCAGCACCTGCGCCAGCGACCGCAACGAGTTGGTAGCAGATATCGAGGCGATCGCGGCCGGACTGGGCCGGCCCGAGACGGTACTGGCGGACAACGGCTATGCCAACGGTGCGGCGGTAGCGGCGCTCGAAGCGAGCGGCATCGAGGCCCTGGTGGCGACGGCTGCGCAGCGCCGGCGGCGGCGCCACGACTTCCGCCCGAGCGGGGCCGGGACGGCGGTGAAGGAAGCCAAGGCCGACTGGCTCTGGGAGATGGCGACCAAGCTCGATAGCGAAGAGGGCCGGGCGCTGTACAGGCTGCGTCAACAAACCGTCGAGCCGGTGTTCGGCGTCATCAAGGCGGTGCTCGGTTTCACCGGCTTCTCGCTGCGCGGCCTCGACAAGGTGGCCGGCGAGTGGACCCTGGTGGCGCTGGCCTACAACTGCAAGCGCCTGCACAAGCTCACGCTGTCGATGGCGTCGTGACGGCGTTCCTGGCCCGACATCTCGATGCCAATGCGTCGACACGGCCCACCAGTGCCGGAAATCAACGTTTCAGCGATCGCCTCAAACCCGTCCTCGCCGTCTCATCCAATCCCGACCGTGCCGCCCGCAGACAAAGGTCAAATCACCAAAAACCGACCCCAAAGTCCGACAGACTGATAGCGTCGCGCTATCCTGTGCGCGTGTCCGATTGCCGATTGTCTATACATGTGCTATACAAACTTCTCTGAAAGTCACGCGTCCGCAACCTGCACACGGGAGGCCACAATGGCCCAGGTCAACTTCCGGATGTCCGAAGAGCGCCTCGCCTTCATCGACCGAGCGGCGGCGATCCGGGGTGTCACACGGACCGAGTTCGTGCTGCGGTCGAGCGAGGCGGCGGCGATCGAGATTCTGAACGAGCGTCCGATCATCACGTTAGACGATGAGGCCTGGGACGCGTTCGTCGCCGCGCTGGACGCGCCGGTGGATCCCGATCCCGCCGTGAAGGAACGTTACGCACGCCGGCCGCAGTGGGACCGGTAACAGCGCCGGAGCCTCTCGGCCCCCGGCACGACACCTCGCAATTCTCATCGGGAGTTCCTGCCCTCGACGCCTGGCTGCAGAGCAAGGCACGTCTAAACGAGGCCAAGGGCGGCGCACGCACCTATGTCGCCTGCGACGGCGAACGCGTGGCCGGCTTCTACAGCCTGGCCGCAAGCGCCATCGAGAAAGGGCGTCTCTCGTCTCGAGCCAGCCGCAACATGCCGGAACCGGTCCCGGTCATCCTGTTGGGACAGCTTGCGGTGGACAGCGCCTACCAGGGCCGGCGGCTCGGCTCCGACCTGCTGGTCGACGCCGCGCGCCGCGCCCGGGCCGCGGCAGAGATCATCGGCGCCCGCGCCATCGTGGTGCAGGCCATCGACGAGCAGGCAAAGACGTTTTACGGACGATTCGCTTTCCGTCCCTTCTCGGATCGCGAGCCCCTGATGTTGATCCTTCGGATGCCCGAACTCGACGCGTTGCTGGAAGCGTGAGTTGTGCAGGCGACCCGCCGCGTGCCGGGGTCAACCGAGTCGCATCGGCGGTCAGAAACATGACAAAACGGAGTGGAACCGGGGCGTCGAATTATGCGGGCACTTCGATCAGGGCGCTACCCACCAGCCAGCTCGTTGACCTTGGCCGCCATGATGAAGTCGTTCTCGTGCAGGCCCTTGATCTTGTGCGTGTAGAACAGGACCGTGCAGTAGCCCCAGCCGAAGGTGATGTCGGGGTGATGCCCCTCGTCCTCGGCCAAGTCGCCGACCTTGTTCACCAGCGCGATGGACTCGGCGAAGTTGCCGAGCGAGAAGGTGCGGCGGATCTTGGTGGCGTCGTCGATCAGCTCCCACCCCGGCGTTTGATCCAGAAACGCCCGTGCTTCGGCTTCTTCGAGCGGCGGAATGCTGCCCCGGCAGGGTTCGCAGGTCTTGCTCGTCAGGCTCATGTCGTTCTCCGGCGGCGCGGGGCCCTCGCTTGGTCTCCTGGCCTTTGCTGTTGCGATGGCGGGAGAGGGCTGGAAAGATATTCGCCATACTACGCCAAGACTCCGGCTGACGAAGGGACTTCGTGAATGACGCCGATGGACGCGGCCGTCGACGTCTCGCCCGAGCCGTATATCCCCGCCGCCGGCGAGGGAGCGGTGCCCAGGCGCGTCACCGTTCTGGGCTCCACGGGTTCGATCGGCTGCAACACCATCGACCTGATCGCCCGCCACCCGGAGGCCTTCGAGGTCGAGGCACTGACCGCCCAGCGCAGCGTGGCACAGCTTGCCGAGCAGGCCCGTGCAGTCGGCTCGAAGCAGGCCGTCATCGGCGACCCCACGCTCTACGGCGCCCTCAAGGAGGCGCTCGCCGGCACGGATACCGTTGCTGCGGCTGGGCGCGATGCCCTGGTCGAGGCCGCAGCGGCGCCCGCCGATTTCGTCATGGCCGGGATCGTCGGCGCCGCGGGGCTCCGCCCGACACTGGCGGCTGCCGCGCAGGGCGCCGTCATCGGCCTCGCCAACAAGGAATGCCTGGTTTGCGCCGGCTCGCTCATGCTGGCCGAGGTCGAGCGCGGCGGCGCGACGCTGCTTCCGGTCGACTCGGAGCACAACGCGATCTACCAGGTGTTCGACTTCGAGCGCGCAGACAGCGTGGAAAAGATCGTGCTCACTGCCTCGGGCGGGCCCTTCCGCGAGGCGTCGATGGAAACCATGGCGCAGGCCACGCCCGAACAGGCGGTGGCCCACCCCAACTGGGACATGGGCGCCAAGATTTCGGTGGATTCGGCGACGATGATGAACAAGGGCCTCGAGATGATCGAGGCCTTTCACTTGTTCCCGGTCGATGCGGAGCAGATCGAGGTGCTGGTGCATCCGCAATCGGTGATCCACAGCATGGTGGCCTATGAGGACGGCTCGGTGCTCGCGCAGCTGGGCACGCCCGACATGCGCACGCCGATTGCCTACGCCCTCGCCTGGCCGGCCCGCATGATGGCGCCCTCGCCCCGGCTCGATCTCGCGGCGCTCGGCCGCCTTACCTTCGAGCCGCCGGACCCGGTGCGCTTCCCGGCACTTCGGCTCGCGCGGGAGGCCCTGACCCAGGGCGGCAGCGCCCCGATCGTTCTCAACGCTGCCAACGAGGTCGCCGTCGGCGGTTTTCTGGAGCGCCGCATCGGCTTTCTGGAGATCGCGCAGTTGGTCGAGCGCTGTCTGGAGCAAACCAACCATCGCGCCATCGGTGGGCTGGACGATGTGTACGCGATGGACAGCGCAGCGAGGGAGCACGCCGAGCGGCTGCTCGCCAACGACACCTAGCGGCCGATGACGGTTTCCGCATCCGCAGCGGTGGAAAGGGCGGGCGGCCAGGCGCCGGCCGCGCGCGAGGAGGACATCCGTGCGCTGATCCGCGCGAACACCGAGAATTTTCCTGTCGGCTCCTTTCTGATCCCGCCCGACTGCCGGCCCCACGTCCATGCGTTCTACCTCTTTGCCCGCAGGGCCGACGACATCGCCGATTCGCCGACCATCCCGGCAGCCGAGAAGGTGGCCCGACTGCAAGAGGCGAGCGATGCCCTCGGCAGGGACGAGGCAGCGCTGCCCGACTGGGCCGTCCCCTATCACCGGAGCCTGATCGAGACCGGTTGCCCGGCGCAGAACGGGCGCGACCTGCTCTCAGCCTTCATCCAGGACGCGACCAAGCTGCGCTACGCCGACTGGGACGATCTGATGGACTACTGCCAGCGCTCGGCGGCCTCGGTCGGCCGGGTGATGATGGACATCCACGGCGAGAGTGGGCACGCCGATATCGAGGGTTCGGACGCGCTCTGCAACGCCCTCCAGGTGCTCAACCATCTGCAGGACTGCGGCGAGGATTACCTGGCGCTCGACCGCGTATATGTGCCGGAACCCTGGCTGCAAGAGACCGGCGGCGGTGTCGAGATGCTCGCGAAGCAGCGTGCGTCGCCGGCGGTACGCCACGCCATCGACCGTTGTCTCGCGGGCACTGCTGACCTGCTGAGACGCGCGGAGGCGATGCCGCCCTCGGTACGCCGCCGGCGCTTCCGCTGGGAGTGCGCGGTGATTGTCAGGCTGGCCTGGGCGCTCCAGCGCAGACTAGCGCATGGCGACCCCCTCGCCGGCCCTATCCGGGTGCCCAAGGTGAGCCGCGTCGGCCTCGTGCTGCGCAGCGTCGTCCAGGCATGGTGAGTGCGGCGGTCAGCCTGCCGATCCCGGAGGCGTCCGACCCCAAGCGCTACGTCGCCGAAGTGACCCGGGCGTCGGGAAGCTCGTTCTTCCTGCCGATGATGCTGCTGCCGCGCGAGAAGCGCGAGGCGATGCTGGCGCTCTACGCCTTCTGCCGGGAGACCGACGACGTCGCCGACGAGATCGAGGACCCGGCGGAGTCGCGCGCGTTGATCGACGCCTGGCGCGGCGAAATCCGGGCGCTCTACCAGGGCATGCCGCGCCACCCGGTAACGAAAGCGCTCGCCGCCCCGGTCGAGCGCTTCGGGCTCGCCGAGAAGCACTTCATGGAGATCCTGGAAGGCTTCGAGATGGACGGCGGCGGCGCCATGTTGCGGCCGACGCTGGCGGAGCTCGAACGCTACTGCCACTGCGTCGCCGGCTGCGTCGGCCTGCTCTCGGTCGAGATTTTCGGGTACCGTGCGCGGAGCATTCCCACCTTCGCGGGCCATCTCGGCCAGGCCTTTCAACTCACCAACATCCTCCGCGACGTGGCCGAGGACGCGAAGCGCGGCCGCATCTACCTGCCGCAAGAGCTGCTGGCGAAGCAGGGTCTCGCGGACATCAAGCCGGAGGCGATCGGGCGCACACCCGGGGTGGAGACGGTCTGCCGCACTCTGGGCGGGATGGCGCGGCGGCATTTCGGCGCAGCGAGCGAGGCACTGCCGCGCTCTGAACGCCGCTCCATGCGCCCTGCCATCCTCATGCGCAGCGTCTACGAGGCCTATCTCGACCGCATCGAGCGGGCGGGTTTTCCGGTCGCAGGCCGGCGCATCAGGTTCACGGCGACGCAGAAACTACGACTGGTTACGGGCGGGCTGTTGCGGACGATCTGACCGAATTGTCATGTCGGACCTCCGTCGACGCCCGCGGACGGTGCTTGCGGGCGGCAAGGGCACGACCCTATAACCGGCCGCGTCGCGCGAAACTTTAGGGAAGCGCAGATGGTGCGCTTGCTGCGCGCGGGCCGAACCGCGCCCTTCTCGACGACTGTAAACAGGGACGACCCCAATCGATGACCCTTGCCCTCGCCTTCCCCGCCATCGACCCGGTGGCCGTTGAAATTGGCCCCGTCGCGATCCGCTGGTACGCGCTGTCCTACGTCGTCGGCCTGCTGCTCGGCTGGCAGTACGTCCGCTATCTCGCCGGAAATTGCATCGAGGGAATGACGAAGCGCCACGCCGACGACCTGTTGGTGTTTGGCACTCTCGGTATCGTGGTGGGCGGCAGGCTGGGCTACGTGCTCTTCTACCAACCGGGATACTTCTTCTCCAATCCCAGTGAAATCTTCGTGGTCTGGCAGGGCGGGATGTCCTTTCACGGCGGCGCTCTGGGCGTGCTCGTCGTCGTGGTCCTCTACAGCCGCTTCATGAAAATCAGCCTGCTCTCGGTCGCCGATGCGGTTTGCGCTCAGGTGCCGATCGGCCTCTTCCTGGGCCGTATCGCGAATTTCATTAACGGCGAGCTGTACGGTCGGGTGAGCGATGTTTCATGGGCGATGGTGTTCCCGGCCGGCGGGCCTGAACCCCGCCACCCGAGCCAGATTTACGAGGCAATCCTGGAAGGGCTCGTCCTGTTTGCGATCCTCGCGGTCGCCGTGTACATGCGGCGAGTGGTCCAGCGGCCGGGCACCGTCGCCGGACTCTTCCTCGTGGGTTACGGCGTCGCCCGGATCATCGCCGAGCTCTTCCGCGAGCCGGATGCGTTCCTCGGCTTCATCCTGCCCGGCATCAGCATGGGGCAGGTGCTCTCGCTCCCGATGATCGTGGTCGGGCTCTTCCTCATCCTCCGTATCCCGCCGGTGCCGCGGGTCGATGGACGAGCAGGCGGGCAGGCCGGGTAATGACGCCACTCGGGGCAGAAATACGGGAGCGAATACGCCGCGACGGGCCGATCAGCGTCGCCACGTACATGGAGCTCTGCCTCAATCATCCCACCCACGGCTACTACCGCCGCGGCCGACCCATCGGCGCTTGCGGCGACTTCACCACCGCGCCCGAGGTGAGCCAGATGTTCGGCGAGCTGATCAGCCTCTGGTGCGCGGCGGTGTGGCAGGCCATGGGTCAGCCAGAGCGGGTGCGCCTCGTCGAGCTTGGCCCCGGACGCGGCACCCTACTCGCCGACGCATTGCGCGCCGCGGCGACGGTGCCGGCCTTCCGCGACGCCATCGACCTGCACCTGGTCGAGTCGAGCGAGAGCCTGCGCGCAGAGCAGGCCGCCCGGCTCGCCGAAGCCCGACCGACCTGGCACGAACGCTTCGAGACCGTGCCGTCCGGCCCTGCGTTGATCGTTGCGAACGAATTCTTCGACGCATTGCCGATCCAGCAGTTCGAGCGGATCGACGGCACCTGGCAGGAGCGTGTCGTCGCGCTCGCGCCCTCGTCTCGGGCACTCCGCTTCGCCGCCACCAATTCGGTCTCTGTCGGAATCGGCCTCGGGTGTGCACCCTCCGGCGCCATCGTCGAACGTGCGCCGGCGCGCGAAGCGCTGGCTGGCACTCTCGCCGAGCGGGTGGCGGCGGATGGCGGTGCGGCCCTCATTATCGACTACGGGTACGAGCAGCCCGGGATCGGCGACTCCTTGCAGGCGGTGAAGCAACACCGCCGCCACGGCGTGCTGGACGATCCCGGAGCCGCCGACCTGACCGCTCACGTGGACTTCTCGTCATTGTCAGCCGCAGCGCGGCAAGCCGGCGCTAATGCGTTCGGGCCCGTGCACCAGGGAGACTTCCTGAGAACGCTGGGAATCGACGCGCGGGCGTCCCGGCTGCGGCAGAACGCAAGCGCCGAACAGGAGGCGGAGATCGACGCCGCGCTGCGCCGCCTCACGGGCGCGCACGGAATGGGCGCGCTCTTCAAGGCGATGGCGTTCGCACACCCGGCGCTTGGCGCCCCGCCGGGCTTCGAGCAGCCGGCGCACGCGGCGAAACCATGATCGAGCCCATCTCTCATGCCCTGCTGGAGGATCCCGGCGTCCGCATCCGTCACGGCTTCTTCGGCCGCAGCGGCGGTGTCAGCGAGGGGCTCTACCGCTCGCTCAACTGCGGCTTCGGCTCTGGCGACGACCCCGAGGCCGTGCACGAGAACCGCACACGGGCGATGAACGCTTGCGGGCTTCCACCGGCGGCGCTCTGCACCGCCTACCAGGTCCACAGCGCCAAAGCGCTTGTCGTGGCCGAGCCCTGGGCCCGTGACGATGCACCGCGCGTCGACGCCATGGCGACGGCGACACCCGGTCTCGCGCTCGCGATCCTCACCGCCGATTGCGTGCCTGTGCTGCTGGCAGATCGCGAGGCCGGCGTGATCGGCGCAGCCCATGCCGGCTGGCGCGGCGCACTGAACGGAATCCTCGAGTCCGCGGTCGAGGCCATGCAGGGCCTCGGCGCACGGGCGGGCGAGATACGGGCAGTCATTGGCCCCGCGATCGGCGCGACATCCTACGAGGTCGGGCCCGAGTTCCCGGCGCCATTCCTGGCGCACAGCGCGCAGGACGAAGACCTGTTCGCGCCGGCAAAACGCGACGGGCACTTCTTCTTCGACATCGTGGGCTACGTCGCCCGCCGCCTGGGCACCCTGGGACTCGCGGCGGTCGAAGCGACCGGCGGCGATACCTGTGCCGAGACCGGGCGCTTCTTCAGCTACCGCCGGAGCGTCCACCGGGGCGAGCCCGATTACGGCCGCAATATCTCGATCGTCGCACTCGGCTCATGACATGCCCTACGTGATCATCTTCGGCGTTCTCCTCTTCGTCGGCATGGTGGCGAGCTGCGCCTTGGCGGTGTCGAGCCCGTGATGCGCCGGAACAGCGCGGCCTCTCGCTCCCTTCGGAGCGCGATGACGCTCGCGCTTAGCCTCGTCTTGGGCGTCGCGCTGGCGGCCTGCGGCGACCTGCCCCGCCCCTTCCAGCCGGCGGACAAGAGCACGCAGACGTGGGCCGCTCCCGGAGACAGCGCCTGGGGCAGCATCCTGGTGCCGCCCATCGGGGGGCTGCCCGCAGACCAGTCGGGGGCGCTTGTGGACGAGGTCGTGGAGGCGTTGCAGCTACGGGACATACCGGCGAGCGCTCACGCCGGCGGACGCGGCAGCATCGTGTTGGCCGGGACCGTTTCGGTCGCTGCGGGCAAGCTGAGATGGTCGCTGATCGCGCCCGATGGAGAGACCGCGCTCCGCTTCGAGGAAGCGAGGCTCGATGCGTCGTCTATCGGGATCGGGGCGGACAATCTGAAGGCGATCGCGGCGCGGGCCGCCGGGCGAGTCGCCGCGGTGCTGAAGCCGCCGGCAACCCGGGACCCGGGCCGTCCGCTTCAAGTGCCTGTGGCCGTCGAGACCGTTCGCGGTGCCCCGGGCGACGGCGGGGTCGCGCTCGCCCGCGCCATGAGGCATTCCCTCGCCCGCGTCGGCGTCACTGTCGTCGATACTCCCGAGGACGGGATGCTGACGCTCCAGGGCTGGGTCTCGGTCGAGCGAGACGACACCGTTGCGGACAGTGCAACCGTCACGCTCACCTGGGATGTGGTGCATCCGAACGGTAAGAGACTCGGCACCGTCACCCAGAGTAACCGCGTTGGCACTGAGCAGCTGAGCGGCACGTGGGGCGTCCTGCCGCGGCTCGTCGCCCGTGCCGGCGCGCCGGGCATCGCGCAACTGCTCGATCAACCGGACGTACGCCGGATCGCTGTGGCGCAGCGGCAAAAGGCCCTCGCAGAACCGCTGCCTCGGGCGCTGACCGAAGCGCCGCTTGCACTGCCTGTCGAAGCCTCTGCTGGGCCGCCTGCGGTGTTGGCTGCGGCATCGCCCCTGCCGCTCGCCCGGCCGAATCCCAGGCCATACTTCAAGCCTGAGCCAGGGGCGCCGCGTGCTCACTCGGTGCTGGTCGAGGCACCGATTGCCGTCTCCGTCACGGTTCGGTAACAGCGTTTACAGGTCAGGGCCAGATTGATACAGTCCGCGCGCCTTCGGGGCCTGTGGCGCGGCCCGGCAGGCCTTATCCCACCCCATGCTCCAGGGAACCGTCATCGATGAAGCTCGTTGCCGGCAACAGCAACCGGCCGCTGGCTGAGGCGATCTCGTCGGCGCTCGGCATGGGTCTGACTCGAGCCTCGATCCGCCGCTTCTCGGATTCCGAGATCTTCGTGGAGATCCAGGAGAACGTGCGCGGCGAGGATGTGTTCCTGATTCAATCGACGTCGACACCGGCCAACGACAACCTGATGGAGTTGCTGATTTGCCTCGATGCCCTGAAGCGGGCCTCGGCGCAGCGGGTGACCGCAGTGGTGCCCTACTTCGGCTACGCGCGGCAGGATCGGAAATCGTCACCGCGCACACCGATCTCAGCCAAGCTGGTCGCCAACCTGATCGAGGCGAGCGGCGCCAACCGGGTTCTCACGCTGGACCTGCACGCCGGCCAGATCCAGGGCTTCTTCGACATTCCGGTAGACAATCTCTACGCGGCGCCGGTAATGGTCGACGACATCAGGATGAACTACAACAACGACCCTCTGATGTTCGTCTCGCCCGATGTGGGCGGCGTGCTGCGGGCGCGGGCCATGGCCAAGCGCTTCGATGCCGATCTCTCGATCGTCGACAAGCGGCGCGAGCGCGCGGGCCAATCGGAAGTCATGAACATCATCGGCGACGTCGAGGGACGGCGCTGCATCATCGTGGACGACATCGTCGATTCGGCCGGGACCCTCTGCAACGCTGCCGCGGCGCTCAGGGAAGCGGGCGCGAGCGCGGTCCACGGCTATGTCTCTCACGCGGTGCTATCGGGCGAAGCAGTGGCACGGGTCTCGTCGTCGCAGCTCGAGTCGCTGGTCGTGACGGACACCATTCAGACCACCGAAGCCGTAAATAGCGCGGACAATATCCGCGTGCTCCCAATCGCGCCCTTGATGGCCGAATCGATTCTCCGTATCAGTTCGGAGACCTCGGTATCGAGCCTCTTCGATTGACGCGCGCGGCCAGAATACCGGAGACGCATGACCATGAGTGACCAGGCAACCATCGAGGCACTGCCGCGCGAGCCGCGCGGCAAGGGAGGCGCGCGGGCGCTGAGGCGCGAGGGCCGCACGCCGGCCATCGTTTATGGCGGCGGCGGAGAGCCGCTCTCCATATCGCTCGACTACAACGTGATGGAGCGGGAGCTTGGCCGCCGGGGCTTCTTCGCCCGTCTCTACGACCTCAGGGTCAATGGCGACGTGATCCGAGTGCTGCCCCGTGACGTTCAGGTCGATCCGATCACCGATGCGCCGCTTCACATCGACTTCATCCGCTACGTCGCCGGTGCGACTCTCGCGGTCTCGGTGGAGGTCCGCTTCGAGGGCCATGAGGAATGCGAAGGCCTGAAACGCGGCGGCGTGCTCAATATCGTCCGCCACGAGGTCGAGCTCATGTGCCCGCTTGAGGCGATCCCTGAATTCCTCGTGGCAGACATCTCCGAATGCGAGATCGGCGACAGCATCCACATCAGCCACATCGAGCTGCCGGAGGGTGTCACGCCCACCATCTCCGACCGGGATTTCACCGTCGCCACACTCGCTGCGCCCACGGTCATCGTCGAGGAGGAGGAGGCCGAGGAAGGCGAAGAGGGCGAGGAGGTGGAAGGCGCCGAGGTTTCGGCAGAGGATGCCGAGGCAGAGGCGGCCGAGGGCGAGGAGTCCTAACACGGCCCTGTTTCGTCGTCGCTCCCGCGCCCCCCAGGGGGGCGCCCCTGCCCGCCTGCTGGTCGGCCTCGGCAATCCCGGCGCCGATGCGGCCCGGCATCGGCATAACGTCGGCTTCATGGCGCTCGACGCGCTGGTTGCAGCGCACGGCTTCGCCACATTCAAGCGCCGCACGCGCTTCCACGGAGAGATCGCAGAGGGCCGCGTCGGCGATGAGTCCGTGCTGGCGCTCAAGCCACAGACCTACATGAACGAATCGGGCCGCGCGGTGGGTGCCGCCATGCGCTTCCACCGGCTTGAGTCCGCTGCCGTTATCGTCCTGCACGACGAAGTCGATCTCGCCGCCGGCAAGGTGCGGGCCAAATGCGGCGGCGGGGTCGCCGGCCACAACGGGCTCAGGAGCATCCGCGCCCATATCGGCGCCGATTTCTGGCGGGTGAGGATCGGAATCGGACACCCCGGCGATCGGGACCGGATGACCGGCCACGTGCTCTCCAGCTTCGGCGCGTCGGACCGGGCCTGGCTCGACCCGACGCTCGGCGCCATCGTCGACGCCTTCCCGCTGATCATGGCGGGCGACGCCAGCGCCTTCATGAGCCGGGTCGCCCTTCTCGCCCCGCCGCCGGGATCGAGTCCGGCGCAGGCAGGCGGCGGGACGTCCCCGGGGCCATCGGGTGGGGTTTAGGTGCGGCATCGTGGGCCTGCCCAATGTGGGCAAGTCCACGCTCTTCAACGCGCTGGTCGCGAGTGGCGCAGCCGAGGTCGGCAACTATCCGTTCTGCACCGTCGAGCCCAACGTGGGGCGCGCGCCGGTGCCGGACCCTGCGCTTCACGAGATCGCGCGCCTCGCCGGCTCGCGCAAGGTCGTGGCGAGCGTGCTGGAGGTGGTGGACATCGCCGGCCTCGTCGAAGGCGCCAGCAAGGGCGAGGGACTCGGCAATCGCTTCCTGGGCCACGTGCGCGAGGTCGACGCCTTGGTCCATCTGGTCCGCTGTTTCGAGGACGACCAGGTGACGCACAGCACCGGCGCGGTCGATCCCCTGCACGACATCGGACTGATCGAGACCGAGCTCATGCTGGCCGACCTCGAAAGCCTGGAGCGTCAGCGCGAGGGGGCAATCAAGCGCGCCCGCGGCGGCGACAAGGAGGCGAAGGATCGGCTCGCGGCCATCGAGCCGGCGCTCGCTCTGCTCGAAGACGCTCGCCCGGCGCGCGGGCTCGACCTGCCAGATGAGACCGCCAGGCGCGAGTTCTCGGCGCTCAACCTGCTCAGCGCCAAGCCGGTGCTCTACGTCAGCAACGTCGACGAGGCGAGCACGGCGACCGGCAATGCGATGAGCCAGGCCGTCGCCGCCCATGCCACCGCCGCCGGCGCGGAGCAGGTCGTGGTCTCGGCCGTGCTCGAAGCGGAGATCGCCCTGCTCGAGGATCCTGCGGAGAGGAACGAGTTTCTCGAAGCCCTCGGGCTCGAGGCGCCCGGCCTCGACCGTGTGATCCACGCCGGGCACCGCCTGCTCGGCCTGATCCGCTTCCTCACGGCCACCGAGACCGAGGCGCGTGCCTGGCCCATTCCCGCCGGCAGCACGGCGGTCGAGGCGGCCGGCCGCATCCACACCGATTTCGCGCGCGGCTTCATCTGTGCCGAGACCATCGCGGCCGACGAGCTGATCGCGCTCGGCGGCGAGCAGGCCGCCCGCAGCGCCGGCCGCATGCGCCAGGAGGGGCGCGCCTATGCGGTGCGCGACGCCGACGTCATGCATTTCCGCTTCAATGTCTAGCCCGCCTATGAGTGGCGCAGCTATGACCCTTCTGCTATGTGGAGTTCCAGCGCGCGGATAGGCGCGAAATCACGGAGGATCAGGGAGGCACCCCCGATGGGCGCAGTTGTCCGGCTGACTGCGGATGATGGTCACGTTCTCAACGCATACAGGGCTGCGCCCGACGGCGAGCCGCGCGCGGGCCTCGTGCTCGTGCAGGAGATTTTCGGGGTCAACGATCACATCAGAGGTGTCTGCGACGACTACGCGGCCCAAGGGTTCCTCGCCCTTGCGCCATGCCTGTTCGACCGCAAGGAGCCGGGGATCGAGCTCGGCTACAGTGCCGAGACGGTCGACGAGGGGCGCGCTCACAAGGCCGATATCGGCTGGGAAGGCCCGGTCATGGACATCAAGGCCGGCGTCGATGCCCTCGAAGGCGCGCCGAAGGTGGTCGTGGTCGGCTATTGCTGGGGCGGCTCGCTCGCCTGGCTTGCCGCCTGTCGGCTCGAGATCGACGCGGCGGTCGGCTACTACGGCGGCCAGATCATCGAGTTTGTGGGCGAGACACCGGACTGCCCGACGATGCTTCACTTCGGCACCGAGGACGCGGGTATCCCGATGGCGGACGTGGACGAGATCAAGACGACCCACCCCGACGTCGCGGTTCACGTCTATCAGGGGGCCGGCCACGGCTTCAATTGCGACCAGCGCGCCGACTACGACTCGGAGGCCGCCGCGCTCGCGCGTGACCGATCCCTCGCCCACCTCGGGCGCCACATCGGCTAGCGGGCTTTCGTGGCCGATCAGACCACGCCGGTTCGTCTCGGCGTCATCGGCGGTAGCGGCCTCTACGAAATCGAGGGACTGAGCGAGGTCGAGCGGATCGATGTCCGCTCTCCCTTCGGCACGCCCTCCGACTCCCTCCTCCTCGGTCGTCTCGCGGACACCGAGATGGTGTTCCTGCCGCGCCACGGCCGCGGCCACCCGCTACCACCGAGCGCAGTCGATTACCGGGCCAACATCGACGCCCTGAAGCGCGCGGGTGTGACCGACATCGTCTCACTGAGCGCGGTGGGCAGCCTGCGAGAGGACATCGCGCCCGGCGACTTCGTGCTGGTCGATCAGTTCATCGACCGCACCCTCGCTCGCGAAAAGAGCTTTTTCGGCGCCGGGCTCGCGGCTCATGTTTCCATGGCCGAGCCCGTGTGCCCTCGCCTCGGCGACCACCTGCTGGCGGCCGGCGAGAGCTTCGGGCTGCGCGTCGTTCGCGGCGGCACCTACCTCGCGATGGAGGGACCGCAGTTCTCGACAATCGCCGAATCGGAGCTCTACCGGCAGTGGGGCTGCGCTGTGATCGGCATGACCAACATGCCCGAGGCCAAGCTCGCCCGCGAGGCGGAGATTTGCTACGCGACCGTCGCCATGGTGACCGACTACGACTGCTGGCACCCCGATCACGTCGCGGTCACGGTCGAAGCGATCGTGCGGACCTTGCAAGAGAATGCGGCAGCCGCCCGCCGCCTGGTCGCGGCACTGGGAGAAGCGCTCGCTGCCCGCCGCGAGCCCTGCGCCGCCGGCTGCGACCGGGCGCTCGAGAACGCGCTGATCACCGCTCCCGAAGCACGAGACCCGGCAATGGTGAAGTGCCTCGACGCCGTCGCCGGCCGCGTGCTGGGTTAGCGCGCGTCCGTCTTTGACGGACGAGCGACAGGCCGCAACCGCGGCCCGCCGCGAATGCGGCGCGCCCGCGCAGGCGCCGGCCGCAGGCCGGCTGCCGTGAGCGACAAAGAATCAGAGCGTTTCCGTGTGAAACGGATACGCTCTAGCTGTGGAGCATCAACAGGTTGTCCTGAGGCAGACGAAGTCTGCTGATGGGGGTATTAGTCTTCAAGCTACCATGAGGCCTGTGCCAGTTGTATCGGTGGAGCCAGTGCGGCAGCTGCTGTGCGCGTTGGCCTGAGTTCCGGCAGGCACGTGCGTAGGCCCATTCGCGCAGGGCGGTCTGGATGAAGCGCTCGGCCTTGCCGTTGGTCTTTGGCGTGTATGGCCTGGTCCGGATGTGCTTGAGGCCGAGGGTTCGGCAAGCGTCGCGGAAGGCGAAGGCCTTGTAGCAGGATCCGTTGTCGGTCATGACGCGGCTGACGCTGACGCCGAGGCTTTTGTAGTAGTCGAGGGCGGCCTTGAGGAAGGCGGTGGCGCTCTCCTTCTTCTCGTCGGGCATGATCTGGCTGAAGGCGACACGGGAGTGGTCGTCGATGCAGACGTGCAGATACTCCCATCCGATGCCGCGTGAGTTGCTTTAGCCGGTGCGATCGCCGGTGACGCGATGGCCCGGGCGGTCGAAGCGGCCGAGCTTCTTGATGTCGATGTGGATGAGCTCACCGGGGTGCTCGCGCTCGTAGCGCCGGACCGGCTCGGCCGGCTCGAGCGCGCTCAGGCGGTTGAGACCGAGGCGCCTGAGGACACGGCTGACGGTGGCGGTGGAGACGCCGAGTTGAGCTGCGATCTGCGCGCCGGTGCACCGTTGCCGGCGTAGTGCGGCAATCTGGCGGACCACCGGCGCGGGCGTCGGCCGGCGCAACTTATGCGGTCGTGACGAGCGGTCCTGCAGGCCTTGACTTCCCTCGGCCCGGAAGCGCGCGACCCACTTGCGTACGGTGCGCTCGCAGACCCCGACCTCCGTGGCCACGGAGGTCGGGGTCTGCCCCTGGTCGATGACCCGTCGCACGATCTCGGCTCGACCGCGCGGCGCGAGTTTTGCATTCTTATGAACGTTCATCCGGGGCTCTCTTCTCGGTTCGTTGACAGGATTTCATCACCCATCAGCTTCCGAGATTCAGTCCCGGATGGACAACCTATTGAGAGATCACATCTAGTCACCTGGCACTGAATTAAGGTTCATTGTAGGGTGGCCCTCCGAGTCGGACAAAGGAGGTCATCTCGATGGCGCGCGGTACGGGACGGCCGCTGGCGGCCCTGGTCTTGAGCGGTGAGGAACGGTCGTTTCTGGAAGCACAGGTTCGCCGCCACCGTGTGGCGCGCTCCATGTCGGATCGCTGCCGCATGATCCTGCGTTGCGCGGACGGGCTTGGCAACAAGGCGGTGGCCGCAGAGGTCGGCGTGCACGAACACACCGTCGGCAAGTGGCGGAGGCGCTTCGTCAAGGACCGCATCGAGGGGCTGTCGGACGAACCCCGTCCGGGACGGCCACGCACCATCGAGGACGAGAAGGTGGCGCAAGTGATCGAGCGGACGCTCACCTCGCGGCCTGCGGACGCCACCCACTGGTCGCTGCGCTCGATGGCGAAGGAGGCGGGGCTGTCGCACACGTCGATCTGGCGTATCTGGGGCGCCTTCGGCCTGCAGCCGCACCGGGCCGAGACCTTCAAGCTGTCGGCCGATCCGCACTTCGTGGAGAAGGTCCGCGACATCGTAGGCCTCTACATGTCGCCGCCGGATCGCGCGCTGGTGCTCTGTGTCGACGAGAAGAGCCAGATCCAGGCCCTCGACCGTACCCAGCCGGTCCTGCCGATGCTGCCGGGCATCCCTGAGCGGCGCACCCATGACTACAAGCGTAACGGCACGACCTCGCTCTTCGCCGCCCTCGACGTTGCCACCGGCTCGGTCATCGGCAAGTGCTATCGCCGCCACCGCGCCAGGGAGTTCCTCGACTTCCTGAAGGTGATCGACCGCAATGTCCCGGACGGGCTGGACATCCACATCGTCATGGACAACTACGCCACCCACAAGACGGCGGAGGTCAAGGCCTGGCTGGCCCGGCGTCCGCATTGGCACGTCCACTTCACGCCGACGTCGGCGTCGTGGCTCAACCAAGTCGAGCGCTGGTTCGCCGAGCTTACGCGCAAGCAGCTGCAGCGCGGCGTGCACACGTCCACCCGCCAGCTCGAAGCCGACATCCGCGCCTTCATCGAACAACACAACGAAGACCCCAAGCCCTTCAAGTGGACGAAATCCGCCGACGACATCCTCGCCGCCGTCAAGCGCTTCTGCCTTCGGGTCGAACGAAACTTATGCCACGAACTTTAGATTCAGGTGACTAGCGGCTCCGCTCCACCTCGACGCCGACGCCCGCGGCATCCGAGTAGAGGTCGAGCTTCTCGACCCGCACCCACACGCTGTCCACGCGTCGGTTGGTGAGGCAGAGCTCAACGATGCGGTCAGCCAGGGTCTCGACCAGATTGATATGGCCGCCGGCGATGATGGCGCGAATGCCGTCCACGATAGTCTCGTAGGAGACGACGTTGGCGATGCTGTCCTCGATCGGCCCCTCGTCGCCCGTGACGTGCACGCGGACGTTGATCCGCACCCGTTGCGTGCCGTGGTGCTCGTGCTCGTGGACTCCGATCGCACAGGGCACAACGAGATCGTGGATCAGCAGGCAGCGCCGCACGGTCGCAGCCTCCGCCGGCGTTGGGGCGTTCGTGCTCATTCGAGGACTTCTTTCCCCTGCGGCATCGCCCAGCCGAGATGCTGACCGCTGTCCAGGGCGATCATCTGCCCGGTGAGCGCGCGCGCGGCAAGGATGAAGCGTATGCCGTCGGCGATGGCGCTCGGCGCCACGGGGCGCTCAAGTGGCGTCGCTTCGTATTGAGCCGCGAAGTGCTCGGGGCTCTGGCGTGCGCTGGGCAGGGTCGGGCCGGGGCCGATGCCGTTCACCCGGATGCGGGGCGCAAGCGCAAGCGCCGCTGTCTGCGTGAGAGTCCAGAGCCCAGCCTTGCTCAGCGTGTATGACATGAAATGCGGCGTCAGGTTCCAAACGCGCTGGTCAAGCATGTTGACGACGCAGCCTTCCGCCTCGTCCGGCAACGCCTCGGCAAATCTTTGCATCAGCACGAAGGGCGCGCGCAGATTGACGCCCATGTGAAGATCCCAGCTCGCGCGGCTCGCGCTTTGCAGGTCGTCATGCTCGAAGGGCGAGGCGTTGTTGACGAGGCACCCCAGCGGCCCGAGCGCTTCCGCCGCCCGCGCCACCAGGGCCTCGACCTCTGCCTCGTCTGCGAGATCAGCCCTGAGCGCCACGGCCCTGCCGCCGGCGCTCTCGATGGCCGCGACGACCTCCTTGGCGGCATCGCCGGATTCCCGATGATGCACCGCGACCGCCCAGCCATCGTGCGCCAGGGCCTCGGCGATGATGCGGCCGATGCGCGCCGCAGCCCCGGTGACCAGCACCGCCCGCGGCATTGCGTCAGACAATGTCATTTCTTGCGCCCGACCTACCCGCTTGCTTCCTGCCCCCTCGCTTCCTGCTCGTAGAAGCGGAAGACCATGTCGGTCAGGGTGACGAAGCCGACCGCCTCGTTGCCGTCGACCACCACGCCGCGCGACAGGCCGAAGCGGCCGAGCAGGCGGATCGCGTACTTGATTTCCATGTCCGCGCTGATGGTGAGCACCGGCTTCGACATGATCTCGTAGACGTTCACACGGTCGGGCGAGCGGTTGTGCGCGATCACCTTGTTGGCGATGTCGGAGACCACGACCATGCCGTATTCGTCGCCGGGCCGGCGGCGCTCGATCACGAGCGAGTACACGTTGTTCTCGCGCATCAGCTCGAGTGCCTCGTGAACCGTGGCCATGCCGTTGATCGGGGCCGGCATGGCCGACATCACCGCGCGCACCGTGTTGAACTGAGCCCCCTGCTGCGCCGCCGTGGCCGTGCTCGCCTTGCTGCTCATATCTGGTCCTCGATCTCGTGCTTGATCTCGGCGATCTGATGGGAAAGACCGATCGCATCTTCGATGGCAACCTGGAACGCGATTCCCGTCCCCGATTTTTCCTCGAAGGCGGCCGCCGTCGCAATACCTTCGAGAACGGCCCGGCTCATGTGTTCTTCGACCAGGAAGAGCACAATGTCCCGTTGGCCGGTCAATCTCAAACCCAGAAAAGTCTGCTCGGGCTCCAGTCCCTCGCCACGGCAGCCAGTGATGATTGTAGCACCGGTCGAGCCGCTGCGACGGCCGGCGTGGAGGACGGCTTCGGTTTCGCCGGAATCCACCAGCGCCATGATCAGCTTGAAACGCATTGTCTAAGTTCCTTTCCCGGATAGCCGGCGCTTGCGCCTGGCTTCAAGCGCCGACGAGAGCTGGGCAAACCCCAGCACCGCGATAACGGCAAAGACGCATGCAAAGGCGATGAGACCGAAGCCGTCGAGCAGCGTGCTGCGCCCCGGTACGTTGGCGGCAAGGCCGAGGCCGAGGGCCGCGACCAGCGGCACGGTCACGGTCGATGACGTGACGCCGCCGGAATCGTAGGCGAGGGCGATGATGCTGCGCGAGGAAAATATCGTCAGCAGGATCACGATCGCGTAGGCGCCCATGAAGAGGTAGTGGAGCGGCACCCCGGTGACGATGCGGACGGCTCCCAGCCCCACGCCGACGGCAACGCCCGCAGCAACCGCGACCCGCAGGCCCCAGGGATTGATCGACCCGCCGGATACGGCACCGGCCTTGCGGGCCACGGCCATCAGCGACGGCTCCGCGATTGTGGTGCCGAAGCCAATGGCGGCGGCAAAGGCATAGATCCAGCCATAGTCGAGCCAATGAGCGGTCGCGCCGGCCGCAAGGCCGAGAAAGGTCGGGTCGGTCAGTTGAGTCGCCATGGTCTTGCCGAGGGGGAAGAGCGCTTCCTCAAGCCCGATGAGGAAGAGCACGAGCCCGACCACGACATAGACGAAGCCGACGACGATCCGACCAAGATTCGCCGGGCGCTGGCGCAGGACGACAATCTGGAAGAAGAGCACAAGGCAGATCAGCGGCACGATGTCGCGCACCGTATCGAGGCCGACCGAGGGCAGGACGACGAGAATATCTACCATGCCTTAACCCTTTACCCCGTGCCGCGCGCACGCCTGCGGCGGCGCTTCTCTGCAGCCTCCAGCGCCAACGAGAGCTGTGCGTAGCCCAGCACGGCAATGATCGGGAAAACACTGGCGAAGGCGATGAGCCCGAAGCCGTCGATGAGAGGGCTGCGCCCCGGCACGTTGGCGGCGAGGCCGAGGCCGAGCGCGGCGACCAGCGGCACGGTGACGGTCGAGGTCGTAACTCCACCGGAATCGTAAGCGAGAGGGATGGTGTTGCGCGAAGAGAAGATCGTCTGGACGATCACGATCGCGTAGCCGGCCATGATCAGATAGTGGAGCGGCAGCCCGATGACGATGCGGATGGCCCCCAACCCGACGCCCACCGAAACGCCCATGGCAACCGCCAGGCGCAACCCCCAGGGCTTGATCGTCCCGCCGGAAACGGCACCGGCCTTCTCGGCGACGGCCAGGAGCGACGGCTCCGCGATGGTGGTGCCGAATCCGATCGCTGCGGCAAAGGCGTAAATCCAGCCATAGTCCAGCCAGTGCGCGGTCGCGCCCTCCGCGAGGCCGAGGAACGCCGGGTCGGTCAACTGAGCCGCCATCGTCTTGCCGAGAGGGAAGAGTGCTTTCTCCAGCCCGATGAGGAAGAGCGCGAGCCCGATGGTGACGTAGACGAAACCCACGACGACGCGGCCCGGATTCGGCGGGCGTCGGCGCAGGACGACGATGTAGAAGAAGAGCACGAGGCCGATCAGCGGGGCTTCATCACGCACCGTGTCCAAACTGACGGCAGGTATGCGGGCGAGCAGTTCCACGGCGCGCCCCTAGAACACCATGCCGAAGACGAGCACGAAGATGATCGGCGTAAGGCTCGCGTAGGCGATGAGCCCGAAGCCGTCGATCAGCGGGTTGCGCCCGCGGATTGCCGTGGCGAGACCGACGCCGAGCGCCGTCACCATGGGAACGGTGATGGTGGATGTCGTGACCCCGCCGGAATCGTAGGCGATGCCGACGATCTCGTCCGGCGCGAGGAAGGTGAGGCCGACGGCGATGACGTAGCCGCCGATGATCCAGTAGTGGAGTGGCCAGCCCTTGAGGATGCGGAGCACGCCGAGCGTGATGCCGACACCGACCGAGACGGCGACCGTGTAGCGCAACCCGAGGGCGTAGGTGTCCATGGCGTCCGCGTCTGCCGCGACGACACCGGCATCGGCGGCAACCCGGGCGGCCTCCGCCGTTACGGCGATCAGCGCAGGCTCCGCAACCGTGGTCCCGAAGCCCAGCGCGAAGGCGAAGACGAGGAGCCAGAACAGGCTGCCCTTGTGCGCGAAACCCTGGGCGAGGCTCTCGCCGAGCGGGAAGAGGCCCATTTCCAGGCCCTTGATGAAGAGCGCGAGCCCCAGCATCACGAGCACGAGACCGCCGACAATTCCGCCGAGATTGGGGAAAGGCTGGTTCAGGACGCCGATCTGGAAGACCGCGACCACCACGATGATCGGCGCCAGGTCGCGCAAGGTACCCAGCACGAGGCCGCCGAAGGAAAGGAGCCCCGCCGCCAGGCGATACTTCCTCAACCGCTCGAGCGCGCGGGTCACTCGACGACCGGCCTTTGTCACGGCATCGGCGGGCGCACTCATTGCGACTCGAGTTCCGATTCCCTCGCCATATAAACACATGGCCCCGGCACGAAAAGTCACCGGGCCTGCGCGGGTCCAGGCCGGGGCCACGGGCGCCGGAATCGAGATTGGAGAACAATCCTGCTACGTTCGACCGACAGTCTTCGTTACACGCCCGTGACCGCGGGCAGGAATGCGACAAGAGGCGGGGGAGACGATGGCGATCGACATCAACTGTGACATGGGCGAGGCCTACAGCATCTATACCTGCGGCGACGACGAGGCGATCATGCCCTACATCACCTCGGCCAACGTCGCCTGCGGCTTCCATGCCTCGGACCCGGGCGTGATGCATGCGACCGTCGTGCTCGCCAAGGAACACGGCGTGAAGGTCGGGGCGCACCCCTCGTTTCCCGATCGGGACGGGTTCGGCCGGCGCTACATGAAGATGGACCGCAAGGAGCTGCGCGACGCCATCATCTATCAGTGCGGCGCGCTCAAGGGCTTTCTCGAGATGGAGGGGATGACCCTCAATCACCTGAAGCCGCACGGCGCGCTCTACGGCGCCGCCTGGATCGACGAGGACGTGGCGACCGCATGCGCCGAGGCGGCGCAGGTCTTCGGCGTGCCCATGTACGGCACCACCGGCACCATGCACGAGACCATCTGGCCCAAGTACACCGATGTCGTGTGGGAGATCTTCGCCGACCTCGACTATGACGACGAGGGCCGCTGCATCATCACCCGCGAGCACAAGTCCGTGGCGCCGGAGCAGGCGGTCGATCAGATCATGCGCGTGGTGAAGGAGGGCGTGATCCGCTCCGTCAACGGCAAGGACGTACCGACCAAGGCGGAGACGATCTGCGTCCACTCGGACACGCCGAGCGCCGTCGCGGTCGCCAAGGCCGTGCGCGACGCGGTCGATCCCTACATCGAACAGGACAGGACATGAGCGCAGCAACACCACAGGCGGAGGCGTCGTCCGGCGCCGGCATGCTCGCCTCGAATTCCGGCATCGTTCAGGCCTACCTGACGAAGACGCCGGGCTCGGCAATGCTGGCGGCCGAGGCCAGGGACATTCTGCCCTCCGGCATCGTCCACGATGCGCGCCACATGCAGCCCTACGGCATCTACGTCACGCGGGCCGAGGGCTCGCGCAAGTGGGACCGCGACGACAACGAGTACGTCGACTACGCCGGCGGCCACGGCGCCCTGCTGCTCGGCCACGGCCGACCGGAAGTGCTCGCGGCGATCCAGGAGGCGCTGCCGGACGGCACGCACCCCGGCGCCAATCACGAACGCGAGGTGCGCTGGGCGCAGATCGTGCGCGAGCTGGTACCATGCGCGGAGCGGGTACGCTTCACCTCCTCCGGCACCGAGGCGACTCACATGGCGCTCCGCCTCGCCCGCGCCCACACCGGCAAGAACAAGATCGTGCGTTTCAAGGGCCACTTCCACGGCTGGCATGACCACATGACCTCCGGCTACATGTCGCACTTCGACGGCGCGCCGACGGCGGGCGTGCTGCCGGACCTCGCGTCCCAGGTGATCCTGCTGCCGCCCGGCGACGAAGAGGCCGCGCGCGCCGCGTTCGAAGCCGACGACGATATCGCCGCGGCGATCCTGGAGCCCACCGGCGGCTCCTTCGGGCTCGTGCCCCATGCGTTCGAGTTTCTCGGCTTCCTGCGGGAGCTGACGGCGAAGCACGGCGTCGTGCTGATCTTCGACGAAGTGATCACAGGCTTCCGCGTCTCCCCCGGCGGCGCACAGGGCCATTTCGGCGTGACGCCCGACATGAGCACCCACGCCAAGATCATCGCCGGCGGCCTGCCCGGCGGCGCCGTGGCCGGGCGCAAGGATATCCTCGACGACCTCGACTTCTATGCGGCCAAGGAGAACGGCCGCGAGAAGATCTTTCACCCCGGCACCTTCAACGCGAACCCCGTCTCCGCCGCCGCAGGCACGGCCGCGCTCACCATCGTGCGGGATTCGGACGCCTGCGAGAGAGCGTCCGCCTTCGGCGCCGAGCTTCGGGCCGGGCTCAACGGGGTGCTGGAGGATGAAGGCGTGCCCTGGTCGGTCTACGGCACCTTCTCCTCGTTCCACCTCTTCATGAACCCGCGCGGGCGCGCGATCACGCCCTCTGCCTTCGATCCCCTGGAGATCGACTTCGCGGAGCTCAAGCAGCGACCGCCGGAGCTCGTCAACAAAATTCGCCTTGGCCTGCTGGTGAACGGCGTGGACATTCAGGGCTGGCCAGGCGGCATGGCCTCGGCCGCCAACACTGCGGACGATCTCCCCGTCACCGTTGACGCCTTCCGCGAGACCATCCACATGTTGCGCCGCGAAGGGGAGCTCTAGCCGGCACACGCGCGGCACCGCCGTCTCGGCGCGGGAGTGCGAATGGATACGCTCGAACGCTTCGCCGAGGCCAAGCTCGCCGCACTCACGGAGCGGCAGCTGCGCCGCTCACTCCACGAGACCGCGCCCTGCGGGCCGGTGGGGGTGAAGCGCAACGGGCGCGCGCTGATCTCGTTCTGCAGCAACGACTACCTCAACCTGTCGCAGCACCCGGCGGTCAAGCGGG
Organism: Alphaproteobacteria bacterium; assembly: GCA_965207055.1. GTDB lineage: Bacteria > Pseudomonadota > Alphaproteobacteria > UBA828 > UBA828 > WTGU01. Next base: position 964,213 of record CBDBLP010000004.1, read on the forward strand.
CGGCTGTCGAGGCCACCGAGCGCTGGGGCGCCGGCGCCGGCGCGTCGCGGCTGGTGACCGGCAACCATCCCCTCTTCGCGGCGCTGGAACGCCGCCTCGCCCGCCTCAAGGGCACCGACGACGCCTGCGTCTTCGGCTCGGGCTACCTCGCCAATCTCGGCATTATTCCGAGCCTCGTCGGCGCCGGCGACCTGATCGTGGCCGACGAGCTGAGCCACGCATGCCTGCGCGCGGGCGCCTCTCTCGCGCGCGCCAGGGTCGAGATCTTCCGGCACAACGATCTCGACCATGCAGAGGCTCTGCTGGCTGAACACCGCGCGGGCCACGGGCGCGCGCTGCTGCTTACCGACGGCGTGTTCAGCATGGACGGCGACCGCGCCCCGGTCGCAGCGCTGGCCGGGATCGCGGCAGCCCACGACACGTGGCTGATGACCGATGACGCCCACGGCATCGGCGTTGTCGGCGGCGGGCGGGGCTCGAGCTTCGTTGGCGGCGCGAAGACCGAGGTGCCGCTGCAGATGGGCACACTATCGAAGGCAGTCGGCAGCTACGGCGGCTATCTCTGCGCCGCGCAGCCGGTGATCGACCTGATCCGCACCCGCGCGCGGCCCTTCATCTACTCGACGGGCTTGCCGCCGGGCGTGGTCGCGGCCAGCATCGCGGCCCTCGACCTGATCGCGAACGATCCCGGCCTGGTCGCGGCGCCGCTGCGCAAGGCGTCGTTCTTCTGCGCCCGCCTCAACTTGCCGGCGCCCGAGAGCTGCATCGTGCCGATCTTGCTCGGGGCGCCGGAGCGTGCGCTCGCGGCCTCGCGATTGCTGGAGGACGAAGGCTTCCTCGTCACCGCAATCCGGCCGCCGACGGTGCCGGAGGGTACGGCGCGGCTCCGCCTCACCTTCAGCGCGGGCCACGATGACGGCGACATCGAGCGGCTGGCGGAGATCGTGCGCGCGCGAATCCTCGACCGGGACGAGCGATGAGCACGCTCTTCGTTACCGCCACGGGCACCGAGATCGGCAAGACCCTGGTCGCAGCCTCGCTCTGCCACGAGCTTCGTGCGGCAGGCAGGCCGGTGCGCGCACTCAAGCCGGTGCTCAGCGGCTACGACCCGGCCACGCTTGCAGAGAGCGACCCCGGCGTCCTCCTCGCGAGCCTGGGCGAGGCCGTGACCGAGAAAGCGGTCACCGCAATCACGCCCTGGCGCTTCGCCGCCCCCCTCTCGCCCGACATGGCCGCGGCCCGCGAGGGACGCCGCCTTGACCTGGCGGAAATCGTTGCCTTTTGCCGCGCCGCCGAGGGCGACCCGCTGCTGATCGAGGGCATCGGCGGGGCCATGGTGCCGTTGAACGACGAGTACACCGTGCTCGACTGGATCGCCGCGCTCGGCGCGCCGGCGCTGGTGGTGGCGGGCAGCTACCTCGGCACCATCAGCCACACGCTCACCACGTTCGCGGCCATTCGCGGGCGCGGCATCGAGGTCGCCGGCCTCGTCATCAGCGAATCGCCGGAGAGTCCGGTGCCGCCGGCGGAGACGGCGGAGACCATCGCGAAGCACGCAGGGCCGCTACCCATCGCGCACGTGCCGCGCCTCCCCGAAGGGGCCACCCCCTGGCGCGAGGCCCCTCCCCTCGCACACGCGCTGGCCCTCCTGGGCAGCTGAACGACCGTCGCGGGACGCGCCCTCCCACCAGCAAGCAGTCATCCCCTATTACATGGCGACTTAGGTCGTGGGTCGGAGCCTCGCGTGACGAGCAAGAAATCCGGCTGTGTCTTACCGAACATGCAGATTGGACATGTGCACTATATGATATGTCGGCATATCTTATTGGGTTGTACATTGGCATGGCTTATGGAACTCTCGCTAAGAGACGCGCTTTCACTACTTGAACCGCACGCTTTTCGACTGACGGTGGGTAGCTCGTTGTCTGACTGGCTACCGGCCCGGGATTGCAGGGGAGCAAATGAGGCAGTCGCGGCAGCCCTCGCCGAAGCCCGCCTCGGGAGCCGACCCTCATGGAACGTAGCCATGCAGGGCCCCCGCGAAGCCGGCATAGCAGCGATGTCGGTAGCGGTGCCCATGCGGCGTCCGCTCAGGGCAAGGACCCCAAGAACAGGCGCAGGGTTTCTTACGGTCTCGGGCTTTTGCTTGTTGCGTTGTGCGTCGGCCTTGCCGCAGCGCTGCTCCTGACGATAGGGAGCGCGCATGCTGACGTCTTCCTGGTAGGCGGCAACGCGGCACTCTGACGGAAGCTGGACCCGGTCTGATCAGCCTCAAAGGAAACGGTTAGCGGCGGGGAAACCGCGCGGCGCGGCACGCCCCGCCTGGCCGCGCTTGCCGTGCCACTGGTCTAGCGCCGTCTCGGTGCGCACGCCGGTGCCCGAGCGCCAGCGCAGCCCCGCCGCGCCGTCGAACACCTGCGCGTCTGAGAGCGCGGCGTCGCGGTAGCGCTGCAGGATGACGCCGCGCCCCCGCGTCATGGTGGGCACCTCGCCGGCGGGGAACACCAGCAGGCGCCGGTTGGTGCCGACGACCGCGACCATGTCGCCCGCCGCCTCGACGCAGACCACCGCCTCCGCCCCGTGCGCCGGGTTGAGCACTTGCCGCCCGGTGCGGGTCTGGGCGACGACCTCATCCTCGAGCACGAAGAATCCGCGCCCGTCACTCGCCGCCACCAATAGCCGCCGGCCCGGCCGATGAGCGAAGAGCGCGACCGCCTCGTGATCGTTGCCGAGGTCGACCATGAGGCGCACTGGCTCGCCGAAGCCGCGCCCGCCGGGGAGCCGATCCGCCGCCAGCGTGTAGAAGCGCCCGTTGGTGGCGAAGATCAGCAGCTTGTCCGTCGTCTCGGCGTGGAAGCGGAAGCGCTCGCGGTCGCCATCCTTGTAGCGCACCGCCGTCTCCGCCTCGGCATGGCCCTTGACCGCGCGGATCCACCCCTTGGCCGAGCAGATCACGGTGATCGGCTCGCGCTCCACCAGAGCCCCCACCGGAACGTCCTGCGCCTGGGGAGCCTCGCCGATGGCGGTGCGGCGCGCGCCGAGCTCGGTCTCCTGCCCGAAGCGCGTCTTGATCTCCGCGATCTCGGCGATGAGCGCGGTCTTCTGCCGGCGCGTGCTGTTTGCGAGCTTCTCGAGCTGGCCGCGCTCCGCCTCCAGCGCTCCGTGCTCGCGCCTGATCGCCTCTTCCTCGAGGCGCCGCAGCGCACGCAGGCGCATGTTGAGAATCGCGTCCGCCTGCACCTCGTTGATCCCGAACGCCGCCACGAGCGCGGGCTTCGGTTCGTCCTCCTCGCGCACGATTCGGATCACCTCGTCGAGATTGAGGTAGGCGACGAGATAGCCGCCGAGCACGTCGAGCCGGTGGGCGATCGCCGCCAGCCGATGGGCGGTGCGCCGCAGCAGGACCTCGCGCCGGTGATCGAGAAAGGCCTGCAGCACCTGCTTGAGGGTCATCACGCGGGGCACGCCCGCCGCATCCAGCAAGTTCATGTTGAGCCCGATGCGGGTCTCCAGCTCGGTCTGGCGGAAGAGCATCTCCATCAGGAGCCCGGCTTCGACGGTGCGGCTCTTGGGCTCCAGCACGATGCGCACGTCCTCGGCCGATTCGTCGCGCACGTCGGCCAAGAGGGCGAGCTTGCGCGCCTGGAGAAGCTCGGCGATGCGCTCGATCAGGCGCGCCTTCTGCACCTGATAGGGAATCTCGGTGACGATGATCTGGTACTGGCCACGGCCGATGCTCTCCTTCTCCCAGCGGGCGCGGACGCGGAAGCCGCCCCGCCCCGTCGCATAGGCGTCCGCAATCTGGTCGCGGTCCTCTACCAGGACGCCGCCAGTCGGGAAATCCGGCCCCGGCACCAGCGTCACCAGGGCGTCGTCCGAGAGCTTGGGGTCCTTCAGGAGCGCGGTGAGCGCGTCGCAGAGCTCGCCGGCGTTGTGGGGCGGGATGCTGGTGGCCAAGCCGACCGCGATCCCCGTCGCCCCGTTGGCGAGCAGGTTGGGAAAGGCCGCGGGCAACACCACGGGCTCGCTGTCGCCGCCGTCGTAGGTCTCGCGAAAGTCGACCGCGTCCTCGTCGAGGCCATCCAGCAGCGCTTGTGCGACCTCCGTGAGCCGGGCCTCGGTGTAGCGCATCGCAGCGGCGTTATCGCCGTCGACGTTGCCGAAGTTGCCCTGCCCCTCGACCAGCGCATAGCGCGCGGCGAAGGTCTGGGCGAGCCGCACCAGGGCGTCGTACACCGCAGAATCGCCGTGCGGGTGATACTTGCCGATCACGTCGCCCACGACCCGCGCGCACTTCTTGAAGCCCGCGTCGGGGTCCAGTTTCAGGGCCCGCATCGCATAGAGGAGCCTACGCTGGACCGGCTTGAGCCCGTCGCGCACGTCGGGCAGCGAGCGCGCGGTGATGGTGGAGAGCGCGTAGGCGAGATAGCGCTCGCTCAGCGCATCGCCAAGCGATACGGGGAGGACCGCACCCTCCGTCACGCCGTCGTCTGCGATTCGCGCCATGACAGCCGCTATAGCACAGGCGGCGTGAGGGTTAACCCGGACTTCTCACCGTGGCCGCGGCCCCGCTTGCAAGCGGTCGATGAAGCGCTCGCGGGCGGCGGGCATGCGTCCCCCCTGTCCGCCGAACACGTGCTTCTCGAAGAACCATCCCGTCAACCGGAGCCCGGCGACGATATCGGCGGCGGTCGGGGCGGCGTCATCCTCCGGCCGCAGGAGGAAGGGCGGAAGGGGGAAGAGCTTGTCCGCATAGGGCTCCGCGGCCTCTTGCGACACCGCCCGCCCGCTGCGGGGCGACACGTAGGCCAGGTCGTCGACCGAGCCCGTTGCCGCACAGGCCGAGAGATCGAGGCCGAAGCCGAGCTCGGCGAGCAGCGCAAGCTCCCAATGGACCACCGCTTCGGCCCAGCGTTCGCTCGCTTCGAGCGTGTCGAGCAGGCGTCCGGTGGCGCCGTAGACCTGTGGATAGGGAAGCCGCTCCGGCAGCGTCGCCTCCACCAGCGCACAGACGGCGGCGAGTGCTGCGAGACGAGGCGGGTCGTCCAGCACGAGGCTGGCCCGTGCCCGTACCAGCTCACAGGTATAGCGGCCCAGGTGCTCGGCAAGGCGCGCCTGCCAGCGGGCCGTGAGCGCATTGCCCGGCTGATAGAGCCCACGCGCCCGGCGTCCGCGTGCACCGTGCACCAGTCCGGCGTGGCGGCCGTGATGCTCGGTAAGCAGCGAGACGACGGCAGCGTTCTCGCCGTGGCGGCGGGCGGAGAGGACGATGCCCGTATCGCTCCATTCCATCGCCTGCCCCCGGAATCGGCGTCGGCGCGACGCTGACCGGAACACTGCCGTGCCTGCGGCGCCCTTGCAACGCAGCGGCCGCTTCGCCACAATCGGCACCGCTCTGGGGGAGCCGTACGCGGCTGAGAGGTCGGAACAACTCCGACGACCCCTTGAACCTGATCCGGTTAGGACCGGCGTAGGAAACGAGACGTGACCCCGCCAGAAAACCTGCAAACCGAGTCGCACCACGCCGTCCGCGTCGAGAGCGCTCGCTTTGGCTTCGAAGGCGCGCTGCTCTTCGACGGCCTGGAGCTCGCCCTGGAGCGGGGCAGGTGGACCTGCCTGCTGGGGCCGAGCGGCGTGGGCAAGTCCAGCCTGCTGCGGGTCATCGCCGGCCTGGAGCGGCTCGAGTCCGGCAACCTGAGCGTCCCGGGCGGTGCGTCGGTCGCCTACATGGCGCAGCAGGACCTGCTCATGCCCTGGCTCAGCGCGCTGGAAAACGTTTGCCTCGGTGCGCGCTTGCGCGGCGAGAAGCCCGACCGCGAACGCGCGCTGGCACTGCTGGAGCGCGTGGGTTTGGGCGCCGAGGCCGATGCCCTGCCCCGCACCCTCTCCGGCGGCATGCGCCAGCGCGTCGCACTTGCCCGCACGTTGATGGAGGACCGGCCCGTCGTACTCATGGACGAGCCCTTCTCCGCGCTCGACGCCATCACGCGGATGCGACTGCAGGAGCTCGCCTCGGGCCTCCTAGCCGGGCGCACGGTGCTGCTGGTCACCCACGACCCGCTGGAAGCGCTCCGGCTTGGGGAGCGGATCTACGTCATGGCCGGGCGCCCTGCCTCGCTGGAGCTGGCAGCCGCGCCCGATGGCCCGCCGCCCCGCAAGCCCGGCGACCGCTCCCTCCAGGCCCTGCACGCCGAGCTCCTGGAACAGCTCACAGCGGCCGACGATGCCGGCGCCCGCCTGCGCCCCCACTGATGGCTAGAGCTCGGAATGCGCGCCTTCAGGCTGACGACGATCTGCGGCCTCCTGGTCCTGGTCTGGCAGGCGGTGGTCTGGCTCGCCGACACGCCCCACTTCATCCTGCCGGGGCCGGCGCGGGTCGGGGTGACCTGGTGGGAGCACGCCGGGCTGATCCTGGGTCACGCCCAGACCACGCTGCTGGAGATCGCCCTTGGGCTCGTACTCGGCACCCTGCTGGGCGTGATCAGCGCCCTGGTGCTCACCTACGTGCGGCCGGCGCGGCTCTGGCTCCTGCCGGTGCTGGTGGCCTCCCAGGCGGTGCCGGTCTTCGCGCTCGCGCCGATCCTCGTGCTCTGGCTCGGCTACGGCATCGCGTCCAAGGTCGCGATGGCGACGCTCATCATCTACTTCCCCGTAGCCGCGAACTTCTTCGACGGCCTCCGGCGCACCGAGCCGGGCTGGCTCGACCTCGCCCGCGCCATGGGTGCGAGCCCGTGGCGGACCATGTGGCGCATCCGTGTACCGTCGGCGCTGCCTGCGCTGGCCTCGGGCGTCCGCGTCGCGGCGGCGGTGGCGCCCATCGGCGCCGTGGTGGGCGAGTGGGTGGGATCGAGCGCGGGCCTCGGCTTCCTCATGCTGCACGCCAACGCGCGCATGCAAATCGACCTGATGTTCGCCGCGCTGCTCACCCTCGCGGTCTTCGCGGTGGCGATCTACTTCATCATCGACCACGTGCTGCGCCGGGCCCTTCATTGGCAGCCTGACACCTGAATTAGCGACAAGGAGGACGACAAATGCGGACCATGACGAGAACACTTCTGGCGGCAGTCGCCTTGTGCCTGGCGGCGGCCCTGATTGCGCCCAAACCCTCCGACGCGGCCGAGAAACTGACCCTGTTGCTCGACTGGTTCATCAATCCCGACCACGCGCCTCTCTTCGTGGCGCTGGAGAAGGGCTACTTCGCCGAGGCGGGCCTGGAGGTCGAGCTGATCGCGCCGGCCGATCCCAATGACCCGCCCAAGCTGGTGGCCGCCGAACAGGCGGACCTCGCCGTCTCCTACCAGCCGCAGCTTCACCTCCAGGTGGCCGAGGGGCTCCCGCTGGTGCGAATCGCGACGCTGGTGGCGACGCCGCTCAACACGCTGCTGGTGCTCGCCGACGGGCCGATCCAGTCGATCGCGGACCTCAAGGGACGCACAGTGGGCTACTCGGTGGGCGGCTTCGAGGACGCGCTGCTCGGCGCCATGCTCGAACGCCACGGCCTGAGCATCGAGGACGTGACGCTGGTCAACGTCAACTTCTCGCTGTCGCCCTCGATCCTCTCCGGTCAGGTCGATGCCGTCATCGGCGCCTACCGCAACTTCGAGCTCAACCAGATGGACATCGAGGGCCATCCGGGCCGCGCCTTCTACATCGAGGAGGAGGGCGTGCCCCCCTATGACGAGCTCATCGTCGTCGCTCACACCGGCCGGCAGGGCGACCAGGCGCTCCGCAATTTCGTGGACGCGCTGGAGCGCGGCGTCCAGTTCCTCATCAACCACCCGGACGAGTCGTGGCAGCTCTTCCTGCGTGGCCGGGAGGAGCTCGACGACGAGCTCAACAAGCGCGCCTGGCGCGACACGCTGCCGCGCTTCGCACTCAGGCCGGCGGCGCTGGACACCGCACGCTACGAGCGTTTCGCCGCCTTCCTCCAGGCCCAGGGTCTGATCCCCGAGGCGCTGCCCGCCTCGGCCTACGCGGTGGAGCTCGATTAGCGAGCCGCGCCGAGCTGTTCAGCAAACGCGAGCACCGCGCGGGCGAGGGCCTGCTTGTCGGCGCGCGCGGTCATCATCGTGCCCGTGACCTCCACCGCGACGCCGGTGGCGGCGATCACGGCCGCTGCGTCCCGGTCGGCTTCGTCGAGCACGAAGCCATCGATCAGCCCTGCATAGTGCTCGGCGATCGCGGCTGAATTCGGCGCAACGCCGCGCTCCGCCATCATCTTCGCGGTCGGCCCCTTGACCGCCTGTCCCCCGATGATCGGGGAGACCGCGATCACAGGCGCCTCGCAAGCCGTGAGGGCCGCACGCACGCCGGGGACCTCGAGGATCGGATCGATGCTGATGTAGGGGTTCGACGGGCAGATGATGACGGCGAAGAGATCGGGCGCTGCGAGCGCGTCGAGAAAGCCGGCCGAGGGCCGGGCCTGCGCCGCCCCTTCGTGGCGAAATCCGAGCACGCGGGGGCGGCAGCGCTCACGCACGAAATAGTGCTGGAAGGCGAGCGGCCCTTCTTCCGTCTCGACGATGGTGGGAACCGGGTCGTCGCTCATGGGCAGGATGCGCGCCCGGATGCCGAGCTTCGCACAGAGCGCAGACGTGACCGCGCTCAGGCTCTCGCCCGACCGCAGCCGCAGGGTGCGCTCCACATGGATCGCGAGGTCCCTGTCGCCCAGGAAGAACCAGGTTTCGCCGCCGAGCGCGCCCAGCGCCTCCATGAAGGCGCCGCTCTCCCCCTCCCGCCCCCAGCCGGTCTCCGGGTTCGCGAGCCCGGCGAGGGTATAGGTGAGCGTGTCGATATCGGGGCAGACCTTGAGCCCGAGATGCTCGAAGTCGTCGCCGGTGTTGGCGACGACCGTGAGCCGGCCGGGGTCCTCCAGCACGTCGCAGAGGCCGAGCGCCAGCTTGGCGCCTCCGACGCCGCCAGAAAGCGCCACGTAGCCGGCGTCAGCGGAAGAGGTCATCGGCCTCGGCGCGGATGAGCGCAGCACCGTCGTTGCCCGGACCGGCTGCGGCGAGGCCGCGCACCACGACAACGGGCATGCCCTCGTCGGCCTCGCCCTGAAGCAGCGAGGCGGCGGCGGCGAGCTCGTCCGCCAGCCCCACCTGAGTCACTTCGAGAGGCCGGCCGAAGAGATCGTCGCGCCCCCGGAGGTCGAGCAGGGACGGCAATCCGGCAGCGCCGAGCGCGAGACCCACGGTGCCCACCCGCCAGGCGCGTCCGACACTGTCGTTGACGATGACGGCGCAATCGACCCCGAGCCGCTCCCGCAGTCCCTCGCGCAGGCGCTGCGCGCTGCCGTCGGGGTCGAGGGGCAGCAGCAGCACCCGTTCGTCCGCGCCAGCCGGCTCCACGTTAGAGTTGTCGATGCCGGCGTTCGCCATGACGAAGCCCAGCCGATGCTCGACGATGATCACGCCGGGGCGGTGGCGCACGACCCGCCGCGACTCGCTCAGGATGAGCTCGACCATGCGCGGGTCCTTGTCCGTGCGCGCGGCCAGCTCTCGCGCCTTGGCACCGGGCTCGACGGTGGCCAGATTGGCGTAGCGCCCCTCGCTCTTGGAAACGATTTTCTGGGCGACCACGAGGACATCGCCGTCGGACGCGGCCTCACCGGCCCGCGCGAAACCGTCCGCGATCAAGGTCGCGAGATCGTCGCCGGGCTGCACCATGGGAATGCCCGGCAACGCGAAGAGGGAGAGAGCGCGAGGGCGCGCCGCTTTGCCGGTCATCGCGCGCCTACGCTTTCGGCCGCGCTCCAACTCGTCACCCGCTCGATCCTGATCGCGATCACGGGGAGCGGCGCCAGGTCCATCGTGCGGTACTGCGGATACTTGGCGCGGAGAAGCCGCTGCGCGTCGTCGTGCTCGACGCCCCCTTCCAGACTCTCCGCCCGGCCGCGCACCATGACCCAGCGGAGTCGAGACCAGTCATCATCGTCGTAGAGATCGGCCGTCAGCGCGACGTGCGGGTTCTCGGCGATGTTGCGCAGGCGCTTTAGCGGCCGCCCGCTCTTGGGCTTGCGATCGATCGATATGTAGACGGTGTCGCCGGCAACGGTGAAGCAGACCGGCCCGACATTGAGGATGCCCGCCCCGTCTGCCGTCGCAAGGTGCGCCACGCGCTGGCCTTCTAGAAAGGCGCGCTCGCCCTCTCCGAGGACGGCCCCCCGGCCCTCGTCCATTGCGCGATACCGCCGGGCTCAGATATCCGCGAGCGCGTCCTTGATCCGCTCGATGCTCTCGATATGGGCCTCCGGTGTGGCGAGCCCCGAGTTCATCGTGTTGACCGAGTAGTGTGTCGCGCCGAGCTTCTTCCAGCCTGCTGCGTGCGCCCGCCACTGTTCGGGCGTCTTGTCCAGCACATCGAGCCAAGTCTCGACCCCGACCTCGCCGGGGTCCCGCCCGGCCTCACGGATGTAGCCCCGGAACTTCTCGACCTCCGCCGCTCCCGCCTCGTCCGGCGCGAAGAGCGGGAACCAGCCGTCGCCGATCCGCGCGGTGCGCCGGAGCACGGCGTCGGCGTGGCCGCCGAACCAGATGGGGATGGGCTGCTGAACCGGGAGCGGGTTCAGTCCGGCATCGGTGATGCGATGGTCCTGCCCCTCGAAGGTGACGAGCTCGTTGGTCCAGAGCAGGCGCATGACCTCGATCTGCTCCTCGATACGCCGCGCGCGGTCCCCGAATTCCATGCCGAGGGCTTCGTATTCCACGTGGTTCCAGCCGATCGCCACGCCGAGCCTGAGTCTCCCTTCGCAGAGCACGTCGAGCGCCGCCGCCTGCTTCGCCACCAGCGCGGTCTGACGCTGCGGCAGGATGATGATGCCGGTGACGAACTCGAGCCGCTGGGTGACAGCAGCCAGGAACCCGAACAACACGAAGGGTTCATGAAACGCGTCGGTGTGCTTGTAGGGGCCCCTGAGCTCGTGGGTGGCCGCGTTGCCGCCGATGACGTGATCGAAGGCAAGGACATGCTCGTACCCCAGCGCCTCGGCCGCCTGCCCGTAGTCGCGAACGACTGCGGGATCGTTGCCGATCTCGGTCTGTGGAAAAACGACGCCAAGCTGCATTCGGGTCCTCCCTCGCTCACGGTTGTACGCACGGCCGGCATGGCCGCGGCACACCATGCTATCATGCCCTGTCAGCGCGGCATCGTCGGACCTCGGCGGAGCGGCCGCGCACCGGCCGTTTAAGGGAGAAATGGGATGGCGGATAACGACTCGTGGCGCGGCAAAGTCGGCGGTATGACCGACGAAGAGGTCGACGAATTCCTCAAGGGGCCCCACCTCTGCCGGCTCGCATGCCTGGATGAGGACGGTTGGCCCTATATCGTGCCGCTCTGGTACCAGTACCGCGACGGCGGCTATTACGTCGTCCCGCGCGCGCGCTCCATCTGGGCCAAGCACATCCAGCGGGACCCGCGGGTCCACATCTGCATCGACATCTGGGAGACGATGCAGAAGGTGATGGCCAAGGGGAAGGCCGAGATCGTCGAGGAGCCCAATACCGGCGGCAAGTGGGTCGAGGTCGCGACCGAGATGTCACTGCGCTATCTCGGCGAGAACGGACCGAAATATCTGGAACCGACTCTGGTCGAGCCGCGCTGGCTGATCTTCCTGAAACCCGATTCGCAGTTGACCTGGCAGGGCGTGGACTGGGCCGAACGCTACAAGCACGAGAAGTGGTAGCAGCTTTCTCCGACGGTACGCATCGGCCGGGGCCAGCGGCTGGACCTTAGCGCGCCGCCGCGCACCGGCACCCTGCATCCTGCCCATGACCGACGCGGGCGAAGCGCGGACGAGCGCTGCCGCGGCAACGGCGCCCCGGGTGGGCGTGCTCGCGGTCGTTTACCTCCTGGTCGCGGGCTCGCTCTATGGCCTGCTCTTCTCGATCAACAAGCTCGCGACGACCAACGGTGTACCGGGTCTCGCCTACGTCTTCTGGCACACGCTTGGCGCTGCGCTGATCCTTTGGCTCGGCTGTCTCGCGACCCGCACGCCGGTCGGTTTCGACCGGGCGCATCTGCGCCTCTACCTCGTCGCCGGCGCGATCGGAATCGCGATTCCGGTGTCGCTGCTCGCCCATGTGGCGCCCAAGCTGCCGGCAAGCCTCGTGGTCATGGTCACGAGCCTCTCGCCGACCTGCACCTACCTGATGGCGATGTCGCTCCGCATGGAGCGCTTCCGGCTGCTCAGCACCGGCGGCGTGGTGCTCGGCCTTGCCGGAATTCTGATCCTGGTGGTGCCGGGCATCACGTTGCCGACCTTCGCGGAGGTAAGCTGGCTGCTCTTGGCGCTACTGGCGCCGGTCTGCTTCGCGGCCTTCAACATCTCGGGTGCGCTGCTCTGGCCGCCCAAGGCGCACTCGCTGGGGTTGGCCTGCGGCATCCAGCTCGGCGGCGCGGTCGTGCTCATCCCCGTGATGCTCGGCACCGGCGAGACCTATCTCTTCCCCGGCCCGCTGCTTGCCGGCGACCTCGCGATCCTGGCCGCCACCGTGGTCACCGCGCTGGTCTGGTACCTCATTCTTGAGATCCTCAGGCTGGGCGGTCCGCTCTTCCTCTCGCAATTCGGCTATATCGTCGTGCTGTCGGGATTCGGCTGGGGGGCGGCGATCTTCGGTGAGCGCCTGAGCAGCTGGGCGTGGATCGCGGCGGCCCTGCTGCTGGCGGGCCTCGCGCTGCTCACGTATTCGAAGCGCCGCAAGCGCGTATAGCTCGCGTGGAAGGGGAACGCATGACGATCAGACTGCTTCAGGTCGACACCTTCACCGACCGGGTGCTGGGCGGCAATCCGGCGGCGGTCTGCCCCCTCGACGCCTGGCTGGACGAGGCGGCGATGCAGGCCATCGCGGCCGAGAACAATCTCTCGGAGACCGCCTTCCTGGTGGCGGAGGGCGAGGGCTATCGCCTGCGCTGGTTCACGCCTAACGTGGAGGTCGATCTCTGCGGCCACGCCACCCTCGCCGCCGCCTTCGTCGTGTTCGAGGAGCTGAGGCCGGGGACGGAGAGCGTTTCGTTCGAGACGCTGAGCGGCAGGCTCACGGTCGCGCGCGAGGGCGCAGAGCTGGTCATGGATTTTCCGGCCCAGCCCGCGAGCCCGGCGACGCCACCTGCGGTGTTGGCGCGGGCGCTCGGCGCGCTACCGACAGAGGTGCTTGCGGGTGCCGACTGGATCGCGGTGTTCGAGAACGCGGCCCAAGTCGCGGCGCTTACCCCCGATCACGCGCTGCTGACCACGCTTGACCGTCGCGGGGTCGTGGCGACAGCGCCCGGGGACGAGGGCGACGCGGACTATGTGCTGCGATTCTTCGCGCCCAAGAACGCCGTTCCCGAGGACCCGGTCACCGGCAATGTGCAGACCGCGCTCGTGCCCTATTGGGCGGGCCGGCTCGGCAAGCGCCGGCTCACGGTTCGTCAGCTTTCCGCCCGCGGCGGTCGCATGATCTGCGAGGACCGGAGCGAGCGCGTCTCGATCGCCGGCCGCGCGGTGCTCTACATGGACGCGACCATCTCGCTCGGCTGCTAACCGGCGCAGTCGACGCAGCGGGCGATGGTCGGGTCGATGGCGAGGCGCTTGGCGGGAATTCGCTCTCCGCAGTCGATGCAGTAGCCGTAGTCACCGGTGTCGAGGCGGCGCAGCGCTGCATCGATGAGCGGCAGCCGCGCGCGGCGACGCGCCTCCACGGTTTGCGCCATCGCTTGTACCTGCATGGCGTCCATGCGCGAGACACGGCCGACGCTCTGCTGATCGAGCGTGACCGGGCGTCGCTCGCCCGCTGCAGCCTCGCTCAGCGCAAGCAGTTCGGCGCGCTCCTGCTCGAGGATTTGCCGTATTTTCTTCGGGTCGCGGGTGGGGCGGGCGGTCATGGGAGACGTAAGCGCATCATGGCGTCGATTGTAAACGATCACGCGGGGCAAGCGAGGGCGACGTGCCCAACCGCGAAAGTTTTCGCCATCCGTGCGGCGCTTGACGCGGTCGCTCGCTCCGCCGCACCCTTCAAGATCGGGCGAAGCGGGGAGAAACCCATGGCGTCGGGAGCAATCGTGGTAACCGGATCGGCGGGTCTGATCGGATTCGGCGTCGCGGCCCGGCTCGCACGGGAGGGGCGCACCGTCATCGGCACCGACCGCATCCAGCCACGAGAGGACGGTGGGTTTCCGTCAACCGATGCGGAGCTCACCGACGTTCACAAGCTGCACGCAATCTGCAGCGGCGAAATCGCGGCGATCGTCCATTGCGGCGCGGTCTCGGGCCCCATGCTGGGCCGCGATAACCCGCGCGCGGTGATCGAGACCAACGTCGCGGGCACCGCCAACCTGCTGGAGATCGCGCGCCAACGGGGCGTGCGCCTGGTGTTCTGCTCGTCCACATCGGCCTACGGCAACACCGCCGCGGGCCTCGATCCCGTGCCCGAGGACGCGCCGCTCGCGGCCGACGACGTCTACGGTGCCACCAAGGCATCCGGCGACATCCTGACGCGCGCCTACGTGGCTCAGACCGGACTCGACGCCGCCGTGTTGCGCTTCTCTTGGGTTTACGGGCCGCGCCGGCGCACCTCCTGTGTGTTGCGCGAGATGATCCAGGACGCGCAAACGGGGCGCGCCACCGCGCTTCCCTACGGCCGCGGCTTCACACGTCAATACGTGTATATCGACGACGTGGTGAGTGCCGTGATCGCGGCTCTCGATGCCGAGGAAATCGGGCCTCAGCGCGCATTCAACATCACCGGCGGTCAGCGCCTTGAATTCGGCGAAATCGTCGACACCGTGCGGCTCGCGGTACCCGAGGCGAACATCACGCTCGGCGAGGGCGTCGATCCCGAGGACCAGAGCCACGGGCGCTTCGATGTCTCCGCGGCTGCGCGCGTCCTGGGTTGGCAACCGCGGGTCGCGTTCGCCGACGGCGTTCGAAGATACGCCGACTGGCTCGCCCAGAGCCCCGTGTAGGGCCGGCACCCGCACACACGAAGCGAGGATCAGAGGGAGGATCGCCATGCTACGCGCCGCAGTGATCGTGCCGTTTCCGTATGATGAGGAGGGCCTCGACTACAGGCGTGCCGAATTGGAGCAGGTCGAGCTCTCCGGCAACGTCACCTTCGACTACAAGCCGCTCAAGGCGGGTCCGATGCACTTTCTCGGCCGCCACGACGAGATGCTGGTGGAGTTCGCCATCTTCGAGGCGGGCATCGCGCTGGCCGAGGAAGGCTATGACGCCATCACGGTCAACACGCTGAGCGACTCGGGCGTCGCCGAGTTGCGCGCGGTGCTCGACATCCCCGTGGTATCGAACGGCAAGTCGTCGCTGCTCTACGCGCTCACCCTCGGTACGCGCTTCTCGGTGATCGCGCAGACAGACCCATCCTATCCGCAGTACACCGACGCCTGGCTCGCCTTCTACAAGAACCTGATGAAGAAGTTCGAGGTCTCCCAGTTCTGCACCTCGGTCGAGCTCTTCGAGGCGAAATCGGACATGAGGGCGCTGTTCTCGGGCCGCGAGGCGGAGGTCTTTCCCAAGATGAAGGAGGCCTGCGAGAGGGGCCTAGCCAAGGGTGCCGACGTGATCGTCCTCGGCTCCACCACGCTCTCTCAAGCCGGGCCCTACCTCTCGGAGCACCTGCCCGTCCCGGTGGTCAATCCCGGGCCGCTCTCGCTCAAGATGGTGGAGACGGTGCTGGGCCTCGGCCACAGCCACAGCCCGGTGGCGCACCCGAAGCCGGCCCTGCCACGCCCGAAGATGATCCACGCCATGATGGACGCGGCCCGCGACCATCAGACCGCGGACGATTAGGCCGAGCCGGGGCGGCAAGAGCGAATGAGCCAGCGATCGACCAAAGGCGACGCCGCAGGGGCAGTCGATCCGGCGACCTGGGACGCCGGACTCTACGACCGCTCCTTCGGTTTCGTCTCCGCCTTCGCCACCGACATGGTCGATCTGCTGGCGCCTGGGCCGGGCGAGCGGATCGTCGATCTCGGCTGCGGCACGGGCAGGCTGACCGCGGACATCGCCGCACGCGGTGCCGAGGTCATCGGCATCGACGGCGATCCGGCGATGGTGGAGCGTGCCCGCGCGCTTCACCCGGACCTCACCTTCGAGCATGCCGATGGGCGCGACTTCGCCATCGAGGGACACGCCGACGCGGTCTTCTCCAACGCCGCCTTGCACTGGATGAAGGAGGAGCCCACGCGGGTCATCGCCTGCGTCGCCCGTGCGCTCAGGCCAGGCGGCCGCTTCGTTGCCGAGATGGGCGCGCACCGCAACATCCGGATCATCACCGATGCGCTCTACCGGGCGCTCGCCGAGGAAGGTGTGGCGTCCGAGTCGGTCGATTTTCCCTGGTACTTCCCGCGCACGAGCCACTATGTCGGCCTGCTGGAAAATGGCGGCTTCGAGGTGTCGCAGCTCCGCTATTTCGCCCGCCCGACCCCGCTCGACGACTGCCCCAACGGCCTCGCCGACTGGATCGCCATGTTCGGCCGCAACTTTACCGACGCGGCGCCGCCGGGACGCGCAGAGGCCGTCATCGAGCGCACCGTCGCCCTCACCCGTGACCGGCTCTGCCCCGACGGCCGCTGGGTTACCGACTACACGCGCCTCCGCTTCGTCGCGGTGAAGGTCACCGACGGATAGCAGAGCAGCGAGAACACACAGCTGCCTCACAATTCACAGTTGATGCCTGATGTGTGATGAGTCAGCATCAAACCGTTTCGCTGGAGACCTGCGATGCGAACGACCCTGAACATCGACGACGACGTGCTCATCGCCGTGAAGGAACTCGCCAGACGTGACTCCAAGTCATTGGGTGACGTGATGTCGAGCCTGTTGCGCCAATCCCTGACGCATGGGCATGCGGACGGACCGGCAAAATCTGGACAAGAGTCCGAATTCGGATTTCGTCCCTTCCCCAAGCGCGGCGGGATCGTAACCAACAAGTTAATCGACCGTTTGCGCGAGGAAGCCGGCGACTGATGCGGGCGCTACTGGACGTGAACGTCCTCATCGCGCTGCTGGATGCCGACCACCTTCACCACGAGGCCGCAAGGCGTTGGCTGCGGGACAATATCAGGGAGGGGTGGGCCACTTGCCCGCTGACCGAGAACGGGTGCGTGAGAATCATGGCCCAATCCACCTACCCCAACCACCTGCCCGTACCCCTCGTTGCCGAGCGCCTTCGGCAGGCAACCTCAAGCGCCCATCACGAATTCTGGCCCGATTCGGTAAGCCTGCTGAGCCCGGGCGCAGCGGATTGGAGTCGGTTGATAGGCCCGCGACAGATCACCGACATCTATCTGCTGGCACTCGCCGTTGCGCGCCGCGGGCGGTTCGTCACATTCGATGCCCGAATCGACTCAAGAGCCGTTCCTGGCGCCGATAATCAAAACTATTGCCTGATTTGAGCAGCCGAAGGCAGGGCGCCGCCGTAGTGTCTGCGCATATCCGGCCAACTTCGGACGCCGGAGAGCTTCTGAGTCCCACCCTTCGCCAATCGCCTCCCTTGTTTGAATAACGTGGGTTTCGGGGTGACTACCACTACAATATGTAGTACCAACCCCTATAGAGGCTGCCCCAATCTGGCCACAATGAGCATTTAGGCAGGGTAATGAGAGACGCCGCCAACTCGCGTCACCGACCCGTGTCTCCTTACGCGATCGAGTAGAGCCCATGGCCGGCCACTCCAAATGGGCCAACATCATGTACCGCAAGGGCGCGCAAGACGCCCGGCGGGCCAAGCGCTTCACCAAGCTGATCCGCGAGGTTTATGTCGCGGCCAGAGAGGGGACGCCCGACCCCGATCATAATCCCAGGCTGCGCACCGCCATCGCGGCGGCCAAGTCGCAGAGCGTGCCCAAGGACAACATCGAACGCGCCATCAAGAAGGCGGCGGGAGGGGACGGCGGGCAGGAGCGTTTCGATACGCTGAGCTACGAGGGCTTCGGGCCCGGCGGCGTTGCCGTCATCGTCGATGCGATCACCGACAACCGCAACCGGACCGCAGCCACGATCCGCTCGATCTTCAGCCGCCACGGCGGCACGTTGGGCGAGACGGGCTCTGTGAACTACCTGTTTCAACGTGTTGGAATCATTCGCTTCCCCGCGGATGCGGCGAGCGGCGACGATATGTTCGAAGCCGCGCTCGAGGTCGGCGCCGACGAGTGCGAAAGCGAAGCGGACGGCCACGAGGTGATCTGCGCGCCCGAATCCCTGAGCGAGGCGAGCGAGGCGCTGACCGCGCGCTTCGGCGCGCCGGAGCGGGTCGAGATCTCCTGGCGCCCGCAGACGACGGTGCCCATCGACGAGAACAGGGCAGAGGCTGTCTTCAAGCTGCTGGAAGCGCTCGACGACAGCGACGACGTGCAGCAGGTATCGGCGAACTACGATGTCACCGACGATGTCCTGCGCAAGCTCTCGGCCTGAGCGGGGGCGAGCGGCGTGGCACGCGTTCTCGGCCTCGATCCCGGACTCAGGCGCACCGGCTGGGGCGTGATCGAAACCGCGGGCAACCGGCTGCGCCATGTCGGCCACGGCGTGGTCGCCACCGACTCGGGAGCGAGTGTGCCGGAGCGCCTCCGCTCCCTGTACGAAGGCCTCGTAGAAATCGTGGCGCACTACGATCCAGACGAGGCCTCGGTCGAGGAGACCTTCGTCAATCGCAACCCCGAGTCGACTCTCAAGCTCGGCCTTGCGCGGGGTGTTGTCCTGCTCGCGCCGGCACTCGCCGGTCTCCCCGTCCACGAGTATGCCGCGAACCGGATCAAGAAGGCGCTGGTCGGCGCCGGGCACGCCGACAAGGATCAGGTCGCGCTGATGGTCCGCCACCTGTTGCCCGGTGTCGGCGACGCAACGGCAGACGCCACGGACGCGCTCGCCGCCGCGATTTGCCATGCCCACGCGGCCGGCACACACGCCCGCTGGCAGCCGGCTCCGGAGCCGGCGGCGTCGAAGGCGGCCCGATGATCGCGAAGCTGCGCGGAGTCCTCGACAGCCTGGGCGACGGCTGGGCGGTCGTCGATGTCGGTGGCGTGGGCTATCTCACCTATTGCTCCGCCGGCACCCTCGCCTCTCTGCCGCCTCGAGGACAGGAGGTGAACCTCACCATCGAGACCGTGGTGCGCGAAGACCACATCCACCTCTACGGATTCTCCAGCGAACAGGAGCGCGACTGGTTTCGCCTGCTGCAGACCGTGCAAAGCGTCGGTGCCCGCCTCGCGCTCGCAATTCTGGGCGCGCTGCCAGCGACGGAGCTTGCGGCCTGCATCGCCGCTCAGGACAGGGCGAGCCTCACCCGCGCCCCGGGGGTGGGGCCCAAGCTCGCGGCGCGCATCCTGAGCGAGTTGGCAGACAAGGCCGAGACCCTGCCGGGCGCACCACCGGCGCCCGCAGTCGCCGGTGGTGCGGCCAACGCGGATGCCATCGCGGCCCTCGTCAATCTCGGCTACCGCCCGACCGAGGCCCACGGGGCGGTGTCGGGTGCGGCCCGGTCGCTCGGCGCAGAGGCCCCCGTTGAGGCGCTGATCCGCGCCGGCCTTAAGGAGCTCGCACAGTGAGCGAGGCCCGCATCGTCGCCGGCGCGGCGGAGCCCGAAGACCGGCTCGACAGCGGGCTCAGGCCGCGCAAGCTCGACGACTTCGTCGGCCAACGCGCGGTGCGCGAGAACCTGCGAATCTTCATCGCGGCCGCGTCCGAGCGCGGCGAAGCTCTCGATCACGTGCTGTTCTACGGGCCGCCGGGCCTCGGCAAGACCACGCTGGCGCAGATCGTCGCCCGCGAGCTGGGCGTCGGCATTCGTGCGACCTCGGGCCCGGTGATTGCACGCGCCGGTGACCTCGCAGCAATTCTCACGAACCTGAACGAGCGCGACGTGCTCTTCATCGACGAAATCCACCGGCTCAATCCGGCGGTGGAGGAGATCCTCTATCCGGCGATGGAGGATTCGCAGCTCGACCTGATCATCGGCGAGGGGCCGGGTGCGCGCTCGGTGCGGATCGATCTGCCGCCCTTCACCCTGGTCGGCGCGACGACGCGCACCGGCCTCATCACCACGCCGCTGCGTGAGCGCTTCGGCATCCCGCTCAGGCTCGACTTCTACGAGGTCGACGAGCTGGTCGAGATCGTGACCCGCAATGCGGGGCTTCTCGACGTCACCCTGAGCGCCGATGGAGCCGCCGAGGTCGCGGCCCGCTCCCGCGGCACGCCGCGCATCGCCGGCCGCCTGCTGCGCCGCGTGCGCGACTTTGCGGCAGTCGCGGGTGAGACGACCATCGACGCGGCCATCGCGGATCGCGCGCTCAACCGGCTCGAGGTCGACCAGCGCGGCCTCGATTCGATGGACCGCCGCTATCTTTCCTGCATCGCAGAGAACTACGGCGGCGGCCCGGTAGGGATCGAAACCATCGCGGCGGCGCTCTCCGAACAGCGCGACGCGCTGGAGGAGGTGATCGAGCCCTTCCTGATTCAGCAGGGCTTCGTGCAGCGGACGCCGCGCGGCCGCATGCTCACCCGGCACGGCTTTGGCCATCTGGGTCTGGCGCTGCCTGAGGATGCACCGCGCCAGCTCGCATTGCTCGACGAAGGCCATGGCAGCCGTTGAACCGGACACCCCGACGAGACTGCCCGGCGGCCGCTTCGAAGGTGCCGAGCACGTCTATCCGCTTCGCGTCTATCACGAGGACACGGACGCCGGCGGCATCGTCTATTACGCCAACTATCTCAAGTTCGCCGAGCGGGCGCGGACCGAGATGATGCGGGGCGCCGGCATCACGCACGTCACGCTGCTGGGAGATCACGACGCAGCCTTTGTCGTGAGACGCTGCGTGGTGAACTACCGGCAGCCGGCGCGGCTCGACGACGAAATCGAGGTGCGCACGAGCATCGGCGCGGTGGCCGGCGCCCATATCGAGGCCGAGCAGCGCGTGGTTCGCGACGGAGCGCTGCTGGCCAACATCGACCTCAAGCTCGGCTGCGTCGGGCGCACCGGCCGCGCGGTGCGGCTGCCGGTGCCCTTACGCGATGCACTCTCAGAACTGGTGCCGGTGGACCGGCGGTAGCGGAGACAACATGGAATCCGATCTTGTCCGCGCCGTAGAGATCGGCGCCAGCGCGGTGGCAGAGGACTTCTCCCTCTGGGGCCTGTTCCTGCAGGCCGACGTCATCGTCAAGGCCGTGATCGTGGTCCTCCTGATCGCGTCGCTCTGGAGCTGGGCGATCATCTTCGACAAGAGCCTCCGCTATGCCCGCGCCCGCCGGCTTGCGGTCGAGTTCGAGCAGGCCTTCTGGTCCGGCGGCTCCCTCGATCAGCTCTACGACAACCTCTCCAATCAGCGCAGCCATCCCATGACCGTGCTCTTCGCCTCGGCGATGGACGAGTGGCGCCGCTTCGCAAGCCGGGGCTCCCATCTTTCAGCAGACCGGCTGGAAGGCCTCCAGCGCCGGATTTCCTACGCCATGGATGCCGCGCTCAACCGGGAGCTCAATCAACTCGAACGCTATCTCGGCTTTCTCGCCACGGTGGGTTCGACGGCACCCTTCGTCGGCCTGTTCGGCACCGTCTGGGGCATCATGAACAGCTTCCAGTCGATCGCGGCGAGCAAGGACACCTCCCTCGCCGTGGTGGCGCCCGGCATCGCGGAGGCGCTCTTCGCGACCGCGCTCGGCCTCGTGGCCGCCATCCCGGCGGTGGTGGCCTACAACAAGCTCAGCAGCGACCTCGACCGATATGCCGGCCGGCTGGAGGCCTTCGGCACCGAGTTCCGTGCCCTTCTCGGCCGCCAGCTTGAGGAGCGCGCAGGCTGATGGCGACCGAATGGGATCAGCCCTTGAACGGCCGGAGCCGCAGCGGGCGTCGCCGACGCCTGCCGATGAGCCAGATCAACGTCACACCCTTCGTCGACGTCATGCTCGTGCTGCTGGTGATCTTCATGATCACGGCACCGCTGCTGACGGTGGGCGTGGAGGTCGATCTTCCCAAGTCCGACGCGCCGCCCTTGCCGGGAGACGACGAGCCGCTCTCGGTCACCGTCGCCCGCGACGGCACCACCTATCTTCAGGAAACCGAGGTGACCCTGGATGAGCTGGTTCCCAAGCTCCAGGCGATCACCGAGCGCCGCCCCGATGTCCGCATATTCATTCGAGGAGATCAGGAGATCGCCTACGGCCGCGTGATGGAGGTCATGGGCGCGCTCAACAGGGCGGGCTTCAACAACCTTGCGCTGGTGACGGAACCGCGCACGGCGGGGAGCGATGAGTAAGCGCGGCTGGCTCTTCTCCGCCCTCCTCCACGTCGGGGTGGTCGCCGCCGCGGTGCTTGGCCTGCCGCAGGTCTTCGAGAGCGATGCGCTGGTACCCAGCGACCAGCCGATCGTGGTCAGCCTGGTCGAGATCGCCGACGAGACGAGTGCACCCGCCGAAGAGCCCGAGCCCGCACCGGAGCCGGAGCCGATCCCCGAGGCCGTGCCGGAGCCCGAACCGGAACCGGAGCCCGAGGTCGTCGCCGAGCCGGAGCCTGTGCCGGAGCCTGAGCCTGTGCCGGAACCGGAGCCGGAAATTCTTGCCGCGTTGGACCCGGAGCCCGTCATCGAGCCCGAGCCGATCATCGAGCCGGAGCCGGAGCCCGCCCCTCCGCCTGAGCCAGTCGTAGAGCCGGAGCCTGAGCCGGAGCCGAAGGCGCCCGAGGCGAAACCGGAACCACCGCCCGCGCCCGAGCCGCCGCCGGTTCCCATTGCCAAGCCGCCGGTGAAGAAGAAGCCGAGCTTTGACACCCTGCTGCAGAGCCTTACGGACGAAGAGCCCGAGGCGGCCCCACCGCCGCCGAAAAAGACCGAAGAGCCGTCCTTCGACGACATGCTTGCGAGCATCGCGGGCGTAGACGATGATCCGCTCCCAGACGCTGCTGCGCCGGCGCCCCTCACCGGGCCCTTGCGGCGAACGATCACCGATGCCATCAAGCAGAAGGTCGAGCGGAACTGGAGCGTTCCGGCCGGCGTCCTGGATGCCAGCGAGCTGGTGGTGACGCTGAGGATCCAGCTGGGGCCGGACGGGTCGGTTCGGCGGGTGGAAATCGTGGACGCCGACGGCGGCGCCAACTACCGGACGATGGCGGAGAGCGGCCGCCGCGCCGTGCTGAAGGCCAGCCCCTTCGACGCCTTGACGCGCCACGTGGACAAGTATGAAGGTTGGCGCGACATCACCATGACCTTCAGTCCACCGGTGTAAGGCGCTCGTTGTGCCTGAACGAGATCAAGACAGAGGAAGAGACGGTGAGACGATGAGACGATTGCTGACACTGAGTGGACACTCCGGGCGGTCGATACGCCGCGCCTTGCCCCTCCCCGCCGCCATCGTCTTCTGTCTGGCAATTCTTTGTATTGCCGCAGACGCTAGGGCCGAACTCCGCGTGGACATCACTCGCGGCCATGTGGAGCCGCTCCCGATTGCGCTCGTGGATCTGGCGGGTACGAACGAGGCGGATGCCGAGGTCGGCCGCAAGATCACAGAAGTGATCACCGGCAATTTGGAGCGTTCCGGCCTGTTCCGCTCTATTGATCCGGCCGCCTTCATTAGCGAGCCGGGCGGAACGACGGCGCGGCCGCGCTTCCAGGACTGGCGCATCATCAATGCGCAGGCGCTGGTGACGGGCCGCGTGGTGCCGGGCGATCCCGGCCGGCTCACGATCGAATTCCGCCTTTGGGACGTGTTCGCGGAACAGCAGCTGGTGGGTTTGAAGCTGAGCGGCTCGGCGGAAGCGTGGCGATCGATCGCCCACACCATGTCCGACAAGATCTATGAGCGGCTGACCGGCGAGAGCGGCTATTTCCACACCCGGGTCGTCTACATCGCGGAGACCGGGCCGCCGGACAAGCGGATCAAGCGCCTCGCGATCATGGATCAGGACGGCCACAACCTGCGCTACCTGTCGGACGGTCGCCATCTGGTGCTCACCCCCCGCTTCTCGCCGACCGCTCAGGAGATTACCTATCTCTCCTACGAGCGTGGCGTGCCTAAGGTCTACCTGCGCCACATCGACACCGGCCAGCAGGAGGTGCTGGGCGATTTTCCGGGCATGACCTTCGCCCCGCGCTTTTCGCCCGACGGCAATTTCGTGGTCATGACGCTGGCGCAGGGCGGCAATTCCGAGATCTACGAGATGGACCTGCGCTCGCGCGGGACCACGCGGCTCACCAACAACCCGGCCATCGAGACCGCGCCCTGCTACTCGCCGGACGGCCAGTTCATCGCCTTCGAGTCCGATCGGGGCGGTAGCCAGCAGATCTACGTAATGCGCCGCGACGGGAGCGACGTGCGCCGCCTCACCTTCGGCGAGGGGCGCTACGGCACACCGGTGTGGTCGCCGCGCGGCGACCTGATCGCCTTCACCAGGAGCCATCGCGGCGAATTCTCTATCGGCGTCATGAAGACCGACGGGAGCGGAGAGCGAATCCTGGCGCGAGACTATCTGGTCGAAGGCCCGACCTGGGCGCCGAACGGTCGCGTACTGATGTTCTTCCGGTCTAGCTCGCGCGATCCCGACAGCGCCGAGCTTGTCACCATCGATCTGACGGGGCGCAACGAGCGCATCCTGTTCACGAGCACGGCGGCCTCCGATCCGGCTTGGTCGCCGTTGATCCAGTAATGGCCCAAAGCTATAGTCATCCTGCGATCCGACGAGACTGCCGCTTCGGCAGCGGCTCAGCCCCCACGGCACGCAATCGTGCGCTGTGCCGTGCTTTGGCGTTTGAGGATCGGCAGGATTCCAGCCGGGTGTGGGTGGGATGGCGACAATCCCGCCGCCACCGAATGATGAAGGAGAGCGTGTGAATGCGACTGAGATTGATCTTGCCGCTTCTGTTAGCACTCGGCTTGGCGGCATGCGAAAGCACGCCTGAGGAAACTGCGTCGAGCGCCGGCGCAGGGGTCGACCAATCACTTGATTCGGGCACGGACGCTTCTTCCAGCGACATCATGATCGAGGAAGAGACGACGGTGGCGGCCCTTGATCCGAGCCAACCGCTTCCCGGATCGCAGGAGGAGTTGGTTCAGAGCGTCGGCGACCGCGTATTCTTCGAGTTCGACAGTGCGGTCTTGGGAGCGGACGCACGGCGCACTCTGGATCGCCAGGCCGAATGGCTGAGGCTGTTCCCCGAGGTCTCACTGGTGGTCGAAGGCCATTGCGACGAGCGCGGCACCCGAGAGTACAACCTCGCTCTCGGCGAACGTCGTGCCAATGCCGTTCGCGAGTACCTGATCGACCAGGGCATTGCGCCGTCTCGGCTCAGAACGGTCTCCTACGGCAAGGAGCGGCCCTACGCGCTCGGCCACAATGACGAGGCGTGGGCCCTGAATCGACGCTCCGTCTCGGTCATCGACTAGGAGCCCGGGGAGCCGCAAGAGCGATGCGAGGCGGAGCAGCCAGCCCGTCAGGCGGTGCTGACCGCCTTCGGAGGTGGTGGACGACGGCGGGGCCGGCAGCGGTGGTTGCTGTGTTCGCAGCAATCGCCGTGCTGTTGGCGACGACACCGGCCGACGCCCAAGCGGACCTCCGGCCTCAAGTCCGCGAACTGAAAAGCCAGGTCCGGAGCTTGCGCGCCCAGCTTGCCGACCTGGAGCGGACGGTCCATGCCGGCACCACGCGGCGCGGCGCGGCGTCTGAAGCGGAGTCAGACGGCGGGCAGGCGGCGCGGAACAGCCGGCGTCTGGCAGAACTCGAGGCCGACATCGACGAAGCCAGGGAATGGCGCCGCCGTGTCACAGGCCAATTCGAAGAGTTCGACAACAGGATGCGCCGGCTCGAAGACCGTATCGAGCGGCTGGTGGCTGACATCGACTTCAGGCTGTCCTCCCTCGAACAGCAGGGCGGGACGCCGGCGGCTTCAGCGGTCGCTCCCGCCGTCGATGCGCCCGCAGCGACGCCCACGGGCCAAACAGCCGCCAGCATCGCGCCTGGGCAGGAGGGCGGGTACGAGCCCTCTGAAGCCCCCCGCCCCCTCGGTACCGTGCCGGAGGTGCAACCAGGCAACGGCGACGTGGTGTCTTTCACCCAATCGCCCGAAGAGCAGTACAGTGCGGCTTTCTCCCTCCTTGAAGAGGCACGCTACGAGGAGGCACACGAGGCGTTTTCACTATTTATCGATGCGAACCCGGAGCACGGTCTCGCGCAGAATTCCGCTTATTGGCGCGCCGAGAGCCTGTACGCTCGGAAAATGTATCCGGAGGCGGCGAAGTCCTACGCGCTCAACCTTCGCCAGTACCCGGAGGGCCGCAAGGCGCCCGACAACATGGTCAAGCTGGGCATGGCGCTCCTCAAGCTCGGCCGCAGCGAAGAGGCGTGCCGGGCCTTCGCGCAACTCGATCAGACTTTTTCCGATCCGCCGCTCAATATCCGCCGAGCGGCACAGCAGGGACGGCGCCAGGCGAACTGTCCCTGATCGCGGCCGGGGTGTTGCCGCCTGTGGCCGCGCCACGCATCGTCACACCCGAAAGCACAGATCCCAGCGCTGCAGCCATCGATGCGGCGGCTTTCGACGCGCTCATGGCTCCGCTCGGCCCCTTCGAGCCGGCGCCTCGGATCGCGGTCGCGGTCTCCGGTGGTCCGGACAGCCTCGCACTCTGCTTGCTGGCCGACCGCTGGGCGCGCGCCCGGGGAGGCGCGGCTTACGGGCTCACCGTCGACCATGGGCTGCGCCCCGAATCGGGAGCCGAAGCCGCCCAGGTGCGGCGCTGGCTCGCGGCCCGCGGGATGGCTCACCGAACGCTCCGGTGGAAGGGCGCACACCCTCTCTCGGCAATTCAGGAACAGGCTCGGGCGGCGCGACTCGCGCTGCTTACAGGCTGGTGCCGCAGAGCCTGCGTGCTCCACCTGCTGCTCGGCCATCAGCGGGAGGACCAGGCGGAGACCGCGCTGCAACGGCTCGTCCGTGGCAGCGGTATCGACGGGCTCGCAGCCATGGCACCGGCTCGCCTGGCGATGGAAGCGGCGGGCGGCGGAGTGCGTCTGCTTCGCCCCCTGCTTCCCGTGTCTCGCGATGCGCTGATCGCGACCTTGGCCCGGTGGGATCAGCCCTGGATTGACGACCCGACCAACCGCGATACCCGTCATGACCGCCCACGCCTGACAGCGGCAATGGCGCGGCTCGGGTCGGAGGGGCTCAGCGCTTCGCGGTTGGCGAGTGCCGCGGCGCGCGCCGCGAACGACCGCGCTGCACTGGATCGACTCTGCACCGATCTGCTTGCCGCTTGCGCGCGCCCCTCACCTGCGGGCTTCGTGACCCTGGATCGCGAGGTCTTGCGTCGGGCGCCGCCGGCATTGGCGCTGCGAGCACTGGGCTGCGCCGTCTCCACGGTCTCCGGCGCTCCCTACCCGCCGCGGCAGGAGCGGCTGGAGCGACTCGCCTCCTTGGTGCTCGACGATAGCGTGAAGGCAGCGACACTTGGCGGATGCCGCGTGGTGCCGCAGCGAGATGATCGAATCGTCGTATGCAGGGAGGCGGTTGCAGCCTCGGCAGTTCAGCCGATCAAGCCGGGGGAAAGCGCGCTCTGGGACGGCCGATTCGTCGTCTCACTGGGACCCTCTGCCGGCGCAGGGTCCTTCCTCGTCCGCCGACTCGGGACCGACGGCTTGGCCCAGGCTCGCGCGATGGCGCGCAAGGCAGGTATGCCGCTTACGACCGATTGCATCCCGGCACCGGCGCGGCCTGCGTTGCCTGCGCTATTCGACCTTGACGGCCCGCTCGCCGCTCCCCACTTGGAATTCAGGCGGACCTCACACCAAGACGCAGTCGGGACCACGGAATTTTCGGCGTCGTTTCGGCCGGCGCGTCCCTTGGCGCCGGGGCTTCCGGCAACGCTCCGCGTGTCGCCGTTACAGGATGAAGACAGTTGACGAAAGCGTTGAAGAGACTATTGATCGCCCGCGCGGTGAATGTCGTGTACACTGCAGCGGCTGCGCGTGTGGATGGCGCGCGGGGCCAGAACAGTGCCTCGCCTCTAGCGGCGTCGGCCGCAGACGAGCGCGAGGATAATCGGAGGCCGATCGGTGGGTAGCTTCGGCAAGAATCTGGCGCTCTGGATCATCATCGGTTTGGTCCTGGTGGCGCTCTTTCAGGTGTTTCAGGGGTCGTCGTCGCGGCAGACCTCGACCGATCTCGCGTTCTCGCAGTTCCTGGCCGAGGTCGAGGCCGGGCAAGTCCAGGATGTGACGATCCAGGGCAACACGATCACCGGCCACTACACCAACGGCTCCGCCTTCAACACCTACGCGCCCTACGACCCCGAGCTGGTCAAGACGCTCCGCACCCACGACGTGCAGATCGCCGCCGTCCCGGTCGAGGAAGGCGGGCTCAGCATCGTCGGCATCCTGATTTCGTGGTTCCCGCTGCTGCTCTTCATCGGCGTCTGGATATTCATGATGCGCCAGATGCAGTCGGGAGGCGGCAAGGCGATGGGCTTCGGCAAGTCGCGCGCGCGCCTGCTGACGGAGCGCCAGGGCCGGGTGACCTTCGACGACGTCGCCGGCATCGACGAGGCCAAGCAGGAGCTTGAGGAAATCGTCGAGTACCTGCGCGACCCCCAGAAGTTCCAGCGGCTCGGCGGCAAGATCCCGAAGGGCGTGCTGCTGGTCGGCCCGCCTGGCACCGGCAAGACGCTGCTCGCGCGCGCCATCGCGGGCGAGGCCAACGTGCCCTTCTTCACGATTTCCGGCTCCGACTTCGTCGAGATGTTCGTCGGCGTCGGCGCGAGCCGCGTGCGCGACATGTTCGAGCAGGGCAAGAAGAACGCGCCCTGCCTGATCTTCATCGACGAGATCGACGCGGTCGGCCGGCACCGGGGCGCAGGGCTCGGCGGCGGCAACGACGAGCGCGAGCAGACCCTCAACCAGCTCCTGGTCGAGATGGATGGCTTCGAGGCCAACGAGGGCGTAATCCTGATCTCCGCAACCAACCGGCCGGACGTGCTGGACCCCGCCCTGCTCAGGCCGGGCCGCTTCGACCGCCAGGTCGTGGTGCCGAACCCGGACGTGCTGGGGCGCGAGAAGATCCTCAAGGTGCACATGCGCAAGGTGCCGCTCGCCCCGGACGTGAAGCCCCGCACGATCGCGCGCGGCACGCCCGGCTTCTCCGGTGCGGACATCGCCAACCTGGTGAACGAGGCTGCGCTGCTGGCTGCGCGGCGCGGCAAGCGCGTCGTCACCATGATCGAGTTCGAGGACGCCAAGGACAAGGTCATGATGGGCGCCGAGCGGCGCTCCATGGTGATGACCGACGAGGAAAAGAGACTCACCGCCTATCACGAAGGCGGCCATGCGGTGGTGGCGGCCCACCTCGAGGCCTCCGACCCCATCCACAAGGCGACGATCATTCCACGCGGGCGCGCGCTTGGCATGGTGGTCCGGCTACCCGAAGGCGACCGGATCTCGGTCAGCCGCGAGAAGCTGGAGGCGGACATCACTGTCGCCATGGGCGGCCGCATCGCCGAGGAGATGGTCTTCGGCTACGAGAAAGTGACCAGCGGAGCCTCGTCCGATATCAAGATGGCGACCCAGATTGCGCGCAGCATGGTGACGCAGTTCGGCATGTCCGACGAGCTCGGGCCGCTCAGCTACAGCGAGAACGAGCAGGAAGTCTTCCTCGGCCACTCGATCACGCAGCAGAAGAACGTCTCCGAGCAGACCGCGCACAAGATCGACCTTGAGGTCCGCAAGATCATCGACGAGGCGTACGGGCATGCGCGGGGAATTCTCTCCGACAACCTGGAATCGCTACATCAGATCGCGAACGCGCTGCTCGAATACGAATCCCTCAACGGCGAGGAGATTACGGCAGTCCTCAAGGGCGAATCGATCGTGCGGAAGGACGACGACGAGCCTGTGGTGACGCAGGGGCGGCGCGGCACGGTGCCCTCCTCCAGCCGGCGCAAGGGCAAGACACCGCCCGACCTCGAGCCCCATCCGCAACCGGGCTCGTGATCGCTCCTGGGCCGCCATGCCGGCGGTACCTCTGACACAGACCGAGAGCGAAGACTCCGAAGGCGCGTTGCCGGAGCCGCGCGTCGGCGGCGTCTATTTGCGGCCCTGTAACCCGGTCCCCGGCGCTGCACTCTCCTTCGACCTGGTGGATGTGCTCTTTCGGGGCATGCCTGCGCGCCGGCGGGTCAGGCTGCAACAAGCCGTGCTCTCTCGCTGGGCCGAGAAGAACGCGCCGGGAGCGGCCGACGAAATCGCACAACTCAACGCCCGCCTGAGCGCGTCCCGCGGCCCGGTCTGTGGGCTCGCGCTCGACCGTCCGCGTCTGATGGGCGTCCTCAACGTGACCCCGGACAGCTTCTCCGACGGCGGCGACTTCGCGGCCGAGGACGACGCAATCGCGCACGGCCGCGCCATGGCCGCAGCCGGCGCCGATATCGTCGATGTCGGCGGCGAATCGACTCGGCCGGGCTCGCAAGCGCCGAGCGAGCTGGAAGAGATGCGCCGGGTGATCCCGGTGATTCGCGCCCTCGCCCGCGACGGCCTTCTGGTCTCTGTCGACACCCGCCGCGCTGCGGTGATGGAGGCCTCGCTTGCCGCGGGCGCACGGATCGCGAACGACATGAGCGCCCTCCGCCATGATCCGGACGCCCGCGCGGTCATCGCCCGGCACGAAGCGTGGGTCGTTCTCGCTCACATGCAGGGCACGCCGGAGACCATGCAGCGAGAGCCCCGTTACGATGACGCGAGCCTCGATGTGTTCGATGCAATAGCGGCACACGTGAGCGCGGCCGAGGCTGCGGGAATCTCGCGCGACAAGATCATCGTCGACCCGGGCATCGGCTTCGGCAAGACCGCCCGCCACAATCTGGAAGTCCTGCGCGACCTTGCGCTCTTCCACGGACTCGGCTGTCCACTGCTTGTCGGCGCGTCGCGCAAGAGCTTCATCGGCAGGCTCAGTGCCGGCGAGGCACCAAAGGAACGGCTGCCCGGCTCCCTCGCAGCAGGGCTGCACGCGCTCGGCGAAGGCGCCCACATCCTGCGGGTGCATGACGTCGCCGAGACCCGCCAGGCGCTCGTGATGTGGCGCGGCATTCGCGACCCCGAGGCAGCCGCGGCGGAGACGACCCGGTGAGCCGCACCACCGGTGGTGATCGGGGCGAAGCGCCGCGATCCCTGTTCGGGACCGACGGCATTCGCGGCATCGCCAACCAGGAGCCGATGACCGCTGAGACCGCCATGAAAGTCGGTGCCGCTGCCGGCAGCCTCTTCGTGCGCGGCGACCACCGGCACCGCGTCGTTATCGGCAAGGACACGCGGCTTTCCGGCTACCTCTTCGAGCCGGCGCTGACCGCCGGCTTCATCTCGGTCGGCATGGACGTGATCCTGGTTGGCCCCATGCCAACGCCCGCCGTGGCGATGCTGACCCGCGCGCTTCGAGCCGATCTCGGCGTGATGATCTCCGCCTCCCACAACCTCTTCGCCGACAACGGCATCAAGCTCTTCGGGCCGGACGGCTACAAGCTCTCCGACGAGATGGAAGCCCGCATCGAGGCAGCCGTCGATACCGGGGCGCACGGACTGGCGGCGCCGAATGCGCTCGGGCGGGCGCGCCGCCTCGACGACGCCGAGGGCCGCTACATCGAGTTCGTCAAGAACAGCTTTCCACGGCCGCTCGGGCTCGAAGGCAGGCGTATCGTGATCGACTGCGCCCATGGGGCCGCCTACAAGGTGGCCCCGACCGTTCTGTGGGAGCTCGGTGCAGAGGTGATCACCATCGGCGCCGAGCCCGACGGCTTCAACATCAACCAGGGCTGCGGCTCGACCGACACGGCCGCGCTTGCCCGCGCCGTGGTCGAGCGCGGCGCGGATATCGGGATCGCGCTGGACGGGGACGCCGATCGGGTCGTGATCTGTGACGAGACCGGTGCGGCCATCGACGGCGACTACATTCTGGCGCTGATCGCATCGAGTTGGGCGGACGCGGGGCGGCTTCGCGGCGGCGGTGTGGTCGCGACCGTCATGTCCAATCTGGGGTTGGAGCGCTACCTCGAAGGGATCGGCCTCACCCTGGAACGCACCCGCGTCGGCGATCGCTATGTCGTCGAACACATGCGCGCGCACGGGTTCAACCTGGGCGGCGAGCAGTCGGGCCATATCGTCATGAGCGACCATGCGACGACCGGCGATGGCCTGCTGGCGGCGCTTCAGACCTTGGCGGCGCTCGCGGCGACGGGGCGCCGCGCGAGCGATGTGACCGGCCTCTTCGAGCCCGTCCCCCAGCTGCTCCGCAACGTCCGGGTCGCCGACACCGGCGTGCTTGAAAGGGCGGAGGCCAAAGCGGCGATTGCAGCAGGCCGCGCGCGGCTCGGTGAATGCGGCCGCCTGGTGATTCGCGCGTCCGGCACCGAGCCCGTCATTCGCGTGATGGCCGAAGGCGACGATGAAGCGCTGGTCACGGCGGTGGTCGAGGACGTCGCCCAAGGGGTGATCGCGGCGGCCGAGGCAGACGACGCGGGGGAGCGCACCGGCGCGGCCGCGCAATGAAGGGTCGGGCGCTCATCGTCGCCGGCTCCGATTCGGGCGGCGGCGCCGGCATCCAGGCGGACATCAAGACCGTGACCGCGCTCGGCGGCTACGCGGCGACAGCGATCACCGCGCTCACCGCCCAGGACACGCGGACGGTCCACAGCGTCCATCCGGTGCCGGCGGATTTCGTCGCCGAGCAGATGCGTGTCGTGCTGGCCGATATCGGCGCCGACTGCATCAAGACCGGGATGATCCACAGCGCGCCGATCATCGAGGCAGTCGCCGATGCTGCGGCCCGGTACGGCAAGGGTATTCCCCTGGTGGTCGATCCCGTGCTCGTGGCCAAGGGCGGGGCCTCGCTGCTGGAGGACTCTGCCATGCGCGCGCTCGGCACCACGCTCATCGGCCAGGCCGACCTCGTGACACCCAATATTCCGGAGGCGGAGCGGCTGACCGGGCTCACCATTGCCACGGTGGACGACATGGCCCGTGCGACCGAACGCATTCACGAACTCGGCCCCAAGGCGGTCTTGGTGAAGGGCGGCCACCTCGAGTCGGACGAGATCACGGACTTGTTGAGTCACGCCGGCGGGATCGAACGCTTCCACGCGCACAGGATCAAAAGCCGCCACACCCACGGCACCGGCTGCACCCTGGCCTCCGCCATCGCCACGGGCATCGCGCAGGGCATGGACCTCGTCGATGCCGTAGCCCGTGCCAGACGCTATCTCCGGGCGGCGATCGAGGCGGCACCGGGCCTGGGCGCCGGCCACGGCCCGGTCAATCACGGGGTGACGGTGACGCCCACGACATAGACGTCGCGGGCGGGAGCAACTATCGGGTGGCCGGGCGCATTCGTGTTTCCTAGATTGGCGGCTCAGGAGGGTCGCCATGACAGTCTCATCCACCACATCCTCGGAAGTCGCGCAGAACGCGTGCGACTACGCTCGCATCGAAGCCGCAATTCTCTACCTCGAGGAGCACTTCCGCGATCAACCGAGCCTCGATGACGTGGCGCGGAAAGTCGGCCTCAGCCCCCATCATTTCCAGCGCTTGTTCCGGCGTTGGGCGGGCATCTCGCCCAAGCGCTTCAGCCAGTTTCTCACGTTAGACTACGCCAAGGCGCAGCTCGAAGCCTCCGCCTCGGTCCTCGATGCCGCTTACGACGCCGGCCTCTCCGGCCCCTCCCGGCTGCACGACCTCTTCGTCACCTACGAGGCGATGAGCCCCGGCGCCTTCAAGCAGGGCGGCGACGGTGTGGATATCTCATACGGCGCGCACCCGAGCCCCTTCGGCCCTTGCTTCGTCGGGCAGACCGAACGGGGCATCTGCGCCCTCGGCTTCGCCGACGACCAAAGGAGCGACACCCAAACCGTCCGCGCAGAGTTCGAGCATCGCTGGCCCGCCGCGCGCTTCCGTGAAGATCGGGCCGCAACCGAGCCCGTCGTCGCGCGCATTTTCGACGGCCGGCAGGCGGCGGGAGCTGAACCGCTTCGGCTCGCGCTTTGCGGCACCAACTTCCAGCTCAAGGTGTGGGAGGCGCTGCTGCGCATCCCGCCCGGACGCATCACGTCGTACCACGCGCTTGCCCAGGCGTTGGGGCTGCCCCGCTCGGCCCGCGCCGTGGGCGGCGCCGTCGCCGCCAACCCGGTCTCGTATCTGATCCCCTGCCACCGGGTGATCCGGCGCTCGGGCCGCATCTCGAACTACGAATGGGGGCAGTCCCGCAAGCGCGTCATGCTGGGTTGGGAAGCGGCGCACTTCGGATCGGAAGATCCGGACGCCGGGCAGGATCAGGCGCTTCCCGCCTGAGCCTCGCGGATGAGGGCGCGGAGCTTGCTGGGGGGCAGCGGCAGGCTGTCGATGGAGACGCCCAGGGGCTTGAGCGCATCCTCGATGGCGGCCGCGATCGCCGGCGGGCCGCCCATGCGCCCGCCCTCGCCGCCGCCCTTCACACCGTATTCGGTGAAGGGGGATGGGGTCTCGACATGGCCGACGACGATATCGACCGGCGACTCCTTGATGGTCGGGATCAGGTAGTCGGTCCAGAGCGCGGTGGTCAGCTGACCCGCCTCGTCGTAGCTGAACTCCTCGAAGAGCGCGGTGCCGATACCGTTCACCGTGCCGCCCCTGATGTGCCCCTCCAGCGTCATCGGGTTCACCATCGTGCCGCAGTCGTGCACGGCCGCGTAGTGGAGGAAGTGCACCTGGCCGGTCTCGATATCCACCTCGATTACCGGGATGTGACAGCTGTGGCCCATGATCGGGTAGAAGATCCCCATGTGCCGCTCCTCGGGGTCGGGGAGCGTGGTCACCGGGTGGTCGTAGACGTAGGTCGCGTCGAGCCCGCTGGTGAGGTCGAGGTCGTCCGGCATGCTGAGCC
This sequence comes from Alphaproteobacteria bacterium, assembly GCA_965207055.1. Classification (GTDB taxonomy): domain Bacteria; phylum Pseudomonadota; class Alphaproteobacteria; order UBA828; family UBA828; genus WTGU01. The sequence continues at coordinate 999,070 of CBDBLP010000004.1, forward strand.
GGTAGTAGTGCGCCTTGTCGGCAAGCTCGGCGATGCTCATCTTCATGTCGGGCACGCCCTTGACCTGCACCGCGCCGTCCTGAAGCGTGAGATCGCGGACATCGGCCTCCATAAGATGGGCGGCGATGCGGAGCAGCTTCTCGCGGATCTTGCCGGCCGCGCCGACGATGGCACCGGTCACCATGACTGTGAAGCGGCTGCCGCCCGGCCCGGTCGAGTTGAGGCCCTGGTCGGTGTCCGAATAGGTGATCTCGATATCCGAAGGGTCGATGGTGAGCTGCTCGGCCAGCACCTGGGCCGCCACCGTCTCCGGGCTGTTGCCCCAGAAGGGCGAGTGCAGGGTGACGAAAGCCTTGCCGGTCGGGTCGATCTTGACCGAAACCCCGTCCGGGGAGCTGGTCCACTCGACGCCGGGCTCCAGGTTCCACATCCAGAACTCTGTCGCGCTGAAGACGCTCCGCTCCTGACAGGTGGCGACGCCGATGCCGATATAGCGGCCCTCCTCGCGCGCCTCGGCCTGCTTCGCCCGCCAGCCGTCCACATCGGCAAGCTTCAGCGTCTCTTCGAGAACGGCCTGATAGTTGCCGCTGTCGTACATGTTGCCGGTCGGGATCAGATAGGGGAACTGGTCCGGCTGGATGAAGTTCTGTCGCCTGAGCGCGATCCGGTCGACGCCGAGCTCGTCGGCCGCTGCATCCACGAGCCGCTCGATGACGAAGTTCGCGACCTCGGAGCCGAAGCCGCGATAGGCGCCCTGCTGGCACTTGTTGGTGAGCACCGCGGCGAGATCGACCTCGACGCTGTTGATGCGATAGGGACCCACGCATTGCGAGAGGGCGTTGCCGTGCTGGCCGACGCCGAACTGCAGATAGGCGCCGTAATCGTCGATGATCCGGGTTTTGAGGCTGAGCAGCGTGCCATCGCGCTTGAGCGCGAGCTTGGCGTAGTAGACCCGGTCGGAGGCGTGGTTGTCGCAGCTCGTGGTGTTGTCGATCCGGTCTTCCATGAACTTGACCGGCCGGCCCACCGCGCGCGCCAGAACCGCCGCCAGCACCGGGACCTTGTGCACGAACATCTTGCTGCCGAAGCTGCCGCCCGCGAGCGTCGGCACGATGTTGAGCTTGTGGGGCGCGACGCGGAGCGTGCTCGCGATCATCCAGCCGCAGTAGTTGTACATCGACGTATTGCACTGGATGGTGAAGCGGCCCGCCCCATCGTCGAAGCGCGCGACCGCGCCCACGGTCTCCAGCGGCTGGCCGCCCGAGCGCGGCCACCGGTAGCGACGCTCGATGACCAGGTCGGCGGCGGCGAAATCCTCTTCCACCGGCCCGAAGGTGAGCTTGCGCTCGAGCCCGATATTGGTGTCGCCGCGCTCGGGGTGGAGGACGGCATCGCCCGTGGACGTCAGCGCCTCTTCGGGATCGACGACCGGGGGCAGCGGCTCGTATTCGACCTCGATCAGGTCGCACGCGTCCTCCGCGATGTAGCGATCCTCCGCCGCAACCGCTACCACCGCCTCGCCGACATGGCGCACCCGGTCATTGGCGATGACGGGCTGGAGCACCGGCGGGCTGGCCCAGGTGGGGAGCGGATCGCACACCTTTGCGGCGTCGGCGCCGGTCATCACGCAGAGCACGCCGGGGAGCGCGGCCGCCTTGCTCACGTCGATGGAGACGATCCGTGCGTGGGCGTGGGGGCTGCGCAGCACGGCCGCGTGCGCCATCTCCGGCACGTTGATGTCGTCGGCATAGACGCCCTTGCCGACGAGGAGGCGCGGGTCCTCCACCCGCTTCATGCTCTTGCCGATCCACTGCAGGTCGGCACGGGGCTTCTCGCGCTGCCGGCTCTCGGGAATGTGGCCGCGATCGGTCATGGGCCGTCCTCCCGCATCAGCCGCGCCGCGTGCTGGATCGACTCCACGATTGTCTGATAGCCGGTGCAGCGGCAGAGGTTGCCGGAGATCGCGTCGCGGATGTCATCGACCGATGGGTCGGGGTTCGCCTTCAGGAGCTCGACGGCGGTCATCAGCATGCCCGGCGTGCAGAAGCCGCACTGCAGGCCGTGCTTCTCCCAGAACGCCTGCTGCACGGGGTGCATCGCGTCCACCGTGCCGAGCCCCTCGATGGTCTCGATCTCGGCGCCATCCGCCATCACCGCGAAGGTGAGGCAGGAACGCGCCGTCACGCCATCCATCATCACGGTGCATGAGCCGCAGACGCCGTGCTCGCAGCCGACGTGCGTGCCGGTGAGGCGCAAGTCCTCGCGCAGGAAGTCGCTGAGCAGCCGCCGGGGCTCGACCGCGCGCTCGTAAGCCTTGCCGTTGACGGTGACGCTGATCGTCTCGCGCTCCATGGCCTTCCCCTCAGCCGCAGCGCTCGGCGGCCCGGCGCACCGTGCGCCGTGTCAACGCGGCGATCGCGTCCCGCCGATAGGCGGCGTCGGCATGGCTGTCGCTGTGCGGATCGACCTCGTCCCGTGCCGCCGCAGCCGCAGCATTGAGGTGCGCATCGTCGATCGGCCCGCCGACCAGAGCCTCTTCCGCCGACTTGAGCCGGACGGCGTGCTCACCAACCCCGCTCGCCACCACGCGCGCTGATTCACAGCACCCCTTCGCGAGCCGCAGCGTCGTGGCAATCACGGCGATGGCGAAGTCGCCATGCCGGTTGCTGATCTCGTCGAAGGCCCAGCCGTCGGCGCCGCGACCGGGAGTGCGAATTTCGGTCAGCATCTCGTCCTGCCGTCGCGCCGTCTCGTAGGCGCCGAGGAAGAAGTCCTCCGCCCCGACCTCGCGTTTGCCGTGCACGCAGTGGAGCTCCAGCGTGGCGCCCACCGCGATCATCACCGCCGGCGTCTCCGACGAAGGATCGGCGTGGCAGAGATTGCCGCCGAGGGTGCCGCGATTGCGCACGGTGTGGTGCGCGATCGAGTCGTAGGCCTCGGTCAGCAGGGGGCAACGCGCCTGAACCAGCGGTGAGTGCTTCACGTCGTTGTGTCGCGCCAACGCGCCGATGGCGACGCCGTCGCCGTCCTCATCGATGTGGCCGATATTCGAAATCCGGTTGATGTCGATCAGGCAGGCGGGTTTCACCAGCCTGAGGTTCATCATGGCGATCAGACTCTGGCCGCCGGCCAGGATTTGGGCGTCGGGGTTGTCGGCAAGCGCCTGGAGCGCATCGTTCACGCTCGCAGCGCGCAGGTAGCGGAAGCGTGCGGGTTTCATTGTGCGAGCGCCTCGCGGACCGCGCGCCTCGCCATCACGCCAACGAGGTGCGCCCGGTAGTCGCGATCGGCGTGGAGGTCCTCATTAAGCCCCTCGCTCGCCACCCCGATGCCGTCGAGCGCCTCTTCGGAGAAGTTGGCGGCGAGCGCCTGCTCCATCTCCGCCACGCGGAAGACGTGAGGCTTGGCGCCGGTCACCGCGAGGCGTACCGAGCCGCCCGAGAGCGATACCATCACCGCGACGATCGCGAAGCGCGAGGCCTGGTTGCCGAACTTGGCCCAGCCCGCGCGCTCGGGCACCGGGAAGTCGACCGAGACCACGATCTCGCCATCCTCAAGCGCGGTCTCGTAGAGCCCGGTGAAGAAGTCGTCGGCGGCGATGGAGCGCCGGTCGGTGTTGACCGTGGCGCCAAGGCCGAGCAGGCCAGCCGGGTAGTCGGCCGCCGGGTCGGCGAAGCAGATCGAGCCGCCGATGGTGCCCCGGTTGCGCACCTGCACGTCGCCGATGGAGCCCGCGAGCGCCGCGAGCGCCGGGATCGCCTCCCTGACCGCAGCCGACTCCGCCACCGCCACGTGCCGCGTCATCGCACCGATCCGCACGTGACCGTCGTCCCGCTCGATCCCGGCCAGCGCCTCGATGCCGTTGAGGTCGACCAGGTCGTCGCACGAGGCGAGGCGGAAGCGCATGGTCGGGATCAGGCTCATACCGCCGGCGAGCGGGCGGCCGTCCTCGCTGGCGGCGAGCCGGGCCTTGGCATCGTCGAGCGAGGCGGGCCGGTGGTAGCTGAACGGATACATCGCCCCCTCCCCTCAGCCCCGCATCACCCTGGCGCCAGTCGCGATCGATGCGACGATGTTGTGATAGCCCGTGCAGCGGCAGAGATTGCCTTCGAGCTCGCTGCGGATCGTCGCCTCGTCAGGCGCCTCGTGGCGGTTCGCGATGTCGATCCCCATCATCACCATGCCGGGCGTGCAGAAGCCGCACTGCAGGCCGTGATGCTCCCGGAAGGCGGCCTGCATCGGGTGCATCCCGTCCGGCCCGGCGATGCCCTCGATGGTGGTCACCTCGGCACCCTCCAGCTGCACCGCGAGCAGGGCGCAGGACTTCGCCGGCCTGCCGTCCAGGTGCACCGTGCAGGCGCCGCACTGGCTGGTATCGCAGCCGATATGGGTGCCGGTGAGCTTGAGGTTCTCGCGCAGGAAATGGGCCAGGAGGGTGCGCGGATCGATCGTCGCCGTGACCTCCCTGCCGTTCACGGTGAAGCTGACTGACACCTTGTCCATCGCCTCTGCCTCAGCCCCGATCCCGACCCTAGTGCCGCGCCCGCTTCGCATCCTGGATGGCGCGCCAGATCTTCCTGGGCGTCATCGGTTGCGTGATCTGGCGCACGCCGAGATGCCAGAGCGCATCGGTCACCCCGTTGCAGATGCAGGCGGGCGCGCCGATGGTGCCGCTCTCGCCCGCACCCTTGGCGCCGAGCGGGTTGCCCAACGCCCGCGTGAAGTGCGAATCGAGGCCGAAGGACGGCACGTCTTCCGCATGGGGTATGGCGTAGTCCATGAAGGTGCCGGAGAGATACTGGCCGCTCTCGTCATCGTAGGCGCATTCCTCCATCAGCGCCTGGCCGATGCCCTGAACCAGCCCGCCGTGGACCTGCCCGTGCAGCACCAAGGGGTTGATGACCGTGCCGACATCGTCCACCGCCCAGTAGTCGCGGAGCGTCACCGCGCAGGTCTCGGGATCGACCAGCACGACGCAGACGTGGATGGCCGAGGGATAGGTGCAGTCGGCGGGGTCGAAGAACGAGGTCTCCTCCAGGCCGATCTCCAGATCGGGCGGCCGGTCGCCGGAATGGTAGGAGGCGTTGGCCACCTCCGAGAACGCGAGCTTGCGGTCCGTCCCCTTGACCGTGAACTCGCCGTCGGCGAGGTCGAGGTCTTCCGGCGCGCATTCCATCATGTGCGCCGCGAGCCGCTTGGCCTTCGCCACCACCCGATCGGCGGCTGTGTAGACCGCCATGCCAGCGGTCGACAGTGAGCGCGAGCCCCAGGTGCCGATGCCCATGGGCACGCGGTCGGTATCGCCCTCCACCAGGTCGATGTGGTCGATGTCGCAGCCGAGGCGGTCGGCCGCGATCTGGCTCCAGGTGGTTTCGTGGCCCTGCCCGTGGCTGTGGCTGCCGGCGAAGACGGTGATCCGCCCGTCCGGGTGCACGCGGACGCTGGCCACGTCGTAGCAGCCGACCTTGGCGCCGAGGTCGTTCATCATCTTCACGGGGCCGGCGCCGGCCATGTCGAAGAAGGCCGAGATGCCGATGCCCATCCAGTGGCCCTCAGCCCTGAGCTTGGCCTGCTCGGCGCGGAGCGCGTCGTAGCCGGAGAGCGCCTTGATCTTCTCCATGAGCGCCGGCGGGTCGCCGGAATCGTAGGTGATCCCGAGGGCGGTCTGGAACGGGAACTTCTCGGGCGGGATCAGGTTGCGGGTGCGGAGCTCCAGCGGGTCGATGCCCATCTCCTGCGCGCCGTTCTCGATCATGCGCTCGACCTGATAGACGGCCTCGGGCCGCCCGGCCCCGCGATAGGCGTCCACCGGCGTCGCGTTGGTGTAGACCGCGCGCACCGTGGTGTGGATCGCCGGAATGTCGTAGGCGCACGAGAGCATGGTGAAGTGATAGCCGTTGGTGATGCTCAACTGCCACTGGCTCTCGTAGGCGCCGAAGGCGGCCAGCGTCTCGAACTTCACGCCGAGGATCTTGCCCTCCTCGTCGAAGCCCATGCGGCCCACCGTGTGGTGGTCCCTCGCGTGCGTGTCGCCCAGCAGGCATTCGGAGCGCGTGCCCACCCAGCGCACGGGCCGGTCGCAGGCGATGGCGCCCCAGAGCACCAGCGCCTCTTCGGGATAGTGGTAGAGCTTCATCCCGAAGCCGCCGCCGACATCCGGCGCGATCACCCTGAGCTTGTGCTCGGGAATGTGCAGGGACTTGGTGAAGTAGCGGCGCACGATGTGCGGCGCCTGGTTGGTGGTCCACACCGTGTAGCGGTCGTTGACCCGGTCGTAATGGCCCAGGTAGCAGCGGGGCTCCATCGAGGCGGCAGTGATGCGGTTGGAGGGCACCACGACCTCGGTCACGTGATGGGCGGCAGCCAGCGCGGCCTCGGTCTCCTCCTTGTTCCCGTGCTCGGTGACCAGCACCTCGTTGGTGCCGAACGCGGGATGCACGAGCGGGGTGTCGGGGTCGAGCGCCCTGGCGGTGACCGTGTTGGCCGGCTTCTCCTCGTAACCGACCTCGATGGCCTCGGCGGCATCGAGCGCCTGGTGGCGGTCCTCGGCCACGACCATGGCGACGATCTCGCCAACGCAGCGCACCACGCCATCGATGCAAATGAGCGGCCGGTAGGCGGAACGAGCTTCGGCGCCGCTCCTGTCCTTGACCGGCCAGACGCCCTCGGCCTCGCCGTGGCCAGCAGCGGTCCAGTCGTCGCCGGTGAGAACCGCGAGCACGCCAGGCATCGAAGCCGCCTGCGCGGTATCGACGCGCGTCACCGCCGCATGGGCATGGGGGCTGCGGACGAAAGCGGCATGAGCGATGGGCTGGTCGAGGCTCACATCCTCGACGAAGCGGCCCCGCCCCCGGAGAAACCGCTCATCCTCCCGGCGCAGAATCGCCTGCCCGATATACATGGCCCCCTCCCCTGGCGCGCCGCTATTGGCGGATCAGTCGTTCAGGCAGCTCCCTGCTCCGCTTCGCGGATCATGCCTCGTAGAATCTTGGGCGTGAGGGGGAGCGAATCCACCTTGATTCCCAGGGGCTTGAGCGCGTCCTCGATGGCGGTCGCGATTGCTGGCGGGGCGCCCATGCGGCCGCCTTCGCCGCCGCCCTTGATGCCGTACTCGGTGAAGGGGGACGGCGTCTCCACGTGGCCCACGCGGATGTCGACCGGAGTCTCCATCGGAGTCGGGTGCAGGTAGTCGCTCAGCAGCGCGTTCTGCAGCTGGCCGTTCTCGTCATAGTGGAAGTGCTCGTAGAGGGCGCTGCCGATGCCGTTCACCGTGCCGCCCCGCACGTGGCCGGCGAGCGTCATCGGGTTGACCATGGTGCCGCAGTCGTGGACGGCCACATAGTCCAGAAACTCGACCTTGCCGGTCTCGATATCCACCTCGACCACCGGGATGTGACACATGTGGCCCACTATCGGGTAGAAGATGCCGAGGTCGGTGCGGTCCTCCGAGGGCATGGTCGTGACCGGATGGTCGTAGACGTAGGCCGCGTCGATACCGCTGGTGAGGTCGTGGTCCTCCGGCAGGTCCAGCCTGAAATAGTGGGCGTGGAGCGCCACTTCGGCCAGCGTCTTCTCCTTGCCGGGCACGCCCTGAACGCCGATGGAGCCCGCGCGGAACTCGAGATCGCTCGGGTCCGCCTCAAGCATGTGGCTCGCGACCCGCAGCATCTTCTCCTTGATCACGTCGGCTGCACCGCTGACGGCGCCCGCGATCATCACCGTGAAGCGGCTGCCGCCGGGGCCTGACGAGTTGAACCCCTTGTCGGAATCGGCATAGCCGACGGAGATATCCGCCGGGTCCATCTCCAGCTTCTCGGCCAGCACCTGGACCGCCATCGTCTCCGGACTGTTGCCCCAGAAGGGCGCGTTCAGCGTGATGAAGGCCTTGCCGGTGGGGTCGATGTTGACGGCAACGCTTTCCGGCGAGCTCGAGAGCGTGAAGCCCGGGGTCTCGTTCGGGTTCCACATCCAGAACTCGGTGGCGCTGAAGACGCTCCGCTCCTGGCAGGTGGAGATGCCGATGCCGATGTAGCGGCCCTCCTTGCGGGCCTCGGCCTGCTTCTGGCGCCAGCCCTCGTAGTCGATCATGCCGAGCGCCTCGTCGAGCACGGCCTGGTAGTTGCCGCTGTCGTACATGTTGCCGGTCGGCATGATGTAGGGGAACTGGTCCTGCCCGATCAGGTTGCGTCGGCGCATCTCGACGGGATCGATGTCGAGCTCCTCGCAGGCGGCATCGACCAGACGCTCGATCACGAAATTGCCGACCTCCGAGCCGAAGCCGCGATAGGCCCCCTGCTGGCACTTGTTGGTGAACACGGCGGTGAGGTCGACCTGGACGCTGTTGATCCTGTAGGGGCCGGTCACCTGCGCCATGGCGTTGCCGTGCTGGCCGACGCCGAACTGGAAGTAGGCGCCGTAATCGTCGATGACCTTGAGTCGCATGCTCAGCATCGTGCCGTCGTGTTTCAGCGCGAGCTGGGCGTCGTAGAGGCGGTCCGACCCGTGGGCGTCGCCGCTCGTCATGTTGTCGATGCGGTCTTCAAGATACTTGACCGGCCGGCCGGCGGCGCGGGCGAGCGTGCCGGCCAGCGTGCAGACCTTGTGGCAGAAGAGCTTGCTGCCGAAGCTGCCGCCGGCATCCGTCGGCACGATGTTGAGCCGGTGAGGCTCGACCTTGAGCGAGACCGCGATCAGCCAGCCGACGTAGTTGTACATCGAGGTGTTGGCGTGGATCGTGAACTTGCCCGTGCCGCGGTCGTAGTGCGCGGTGGCGCCGACGGTCTCGATGGGCGTGCCGCCGGAGCGCGGCCAGCGCAGCCTGCGCTCGATCACCAGATCGGCGGCGGCGAAATCCTCCTCCACCGTACCGAAGTCGATGAGGCGATGGTGCGCCACGTTGGTGTCGCCACGCTCGGGATGGAGCACGGCATCGCCGGTGGAGGTCAGCGCCTCCTCGAGATCGACCACCGCCGGCAGCGGATCGTACTCGACCTCGATCAGCTCGCAGGCGTCCTCGGCGATATAGCGGCTCTCGGCCACCACGGCCGCGACCGCCTCGCCCACGTGACGCACCTTGTCCACGGCAATGCAGTGCTGCGTCGTGGGGGGGCTGGAGAAATCCGCGCACGGCCCCGTCACCTCCGCCGCCTCGGCGCCGGTCATGACGCAGAGCACGCCGGGCAGCGCCTCCGCCCTGGACTTGTCGATGCTCACGATGCGCGCGTGGGCGTGCGGGCTGCGGAGCACCGCCGCGTGCGCCATGTTGGGCAGCGACACGTCATCGGCGTAGGTGCCGGAGCCGGTGAGCAGGCGGGTGTCCTCCACCCGCTTCATGCTGTGCCCGATGGCGAAATACTCGGACTTCGGCTTCTCGCGCTGACGCGATTCCGGGATGTAGTGGCGCTCGCGGGTCATTGCCCCTCTCCCTGCATCCGTTCGGCTGCGGCCTGTACCGCCTCCACGATGGTCTGATACCCGGTGCAACGGCAGAGATTGCTCGAGATCGCCTCGCGGATGTCGTCGAGGCTCGGGTTGGGTGTGCTCTCAAGCAGCTCGACCGCAGTCATCAGCATTCCAGGGGTGCAGAAGCCGCATTGCAGGCCGTGCTTCTCCCAGAAGGCCTCCTGCAGCGGGTGCATGTCGTCGACACCGCCGAGGCCCTCGATGGTGCGGATCTCCGATCCCGCCGCCTGGACGGCGAGCATCAGGCAGGAGCGCGCGGCCTCGCCGTTGACCAGCACGGTGCAGGCGCCGCAGACCCCGTGCTCGCAGCCGACGTGGGTGCCGGTGAGCCCAAGCTGCTCGCGCAGGAAGTCGCTCAACAGCATGCGCGGCTCGGCCTCGCCGGCGCGGCGCTCGCCGTTGACGACAAGCTCGACGTTGCGTGGCGTCGTCATCTCCGCCTCCCTTCAGTTGCAGCGGGAGGCGGCATCGGCGAGGGCGCGCCGGGTCAGGCTGCGCACCAGATCGCGCCGATAGTCCGCGTCCGCGTGAAAGTCTTCGCTGGGGTCGATGCTCTCCGCCGCCGCCGCAGCCGCCTGGCGGAAGGCATCGTCGCCCGGGGCCGCGCCCGTGAGCGCGTCCTCGGCGGCACGCGCCCGGTGCGGACCATCGCCCACGCCAGCGCAGACGATCCGCGCGCCTGTGCAGGCGCCGTCCGCCACTTGGAGCGTTGCGCCCACCGCCACGTAGGCGAAGTCGCCCTTGCGGGGGCTCACCTCGTGAAAGCCGGCGCCCTGGCCGGCCGGCGCGCGGGGCACGCGAAGCTCGACCAGAATCTCGTTCGCCTCGGCCGCCGTGGAGAGCGTGCCGGTGAAGAAGTCCTCGGCAGCGACGGTGCGCGTGCCGCCGGCGCTTTGCAGCACCATCTCCGCATCGCTCGCCAACGCCACCGCCGGCATCTCCGACGCCGGGTCGTTGTGGCAGAGATTGCCGCAGAGCGTGCCCCGGTTGCGGATCGGCCCGTGGGAGACATAGGGGTAGGCCAGAGCCATCAACGGCGAGGCCTCGCGCACGGCGTCGGACCCCAGCACCGCCTTGTGCCGCGCCAGAGCGCCGACCCTGAGCTGCCCGTTCTCCAGGGTTAGGTAATCGAGGCCGGGAAGGCGGTTGATGTCGATCAGCACCCCCGGATGCAGCGCCCGCAGGTTCAGCATCGGCATCAGGCTCTGGCCGCCCGCGAGCACCTTGGCCTCGTCGCCGTGCTCGGCGAGCAGCGCCAGCGCGTCGTCCAGGGTATCCGGACAGCAGTAGTCGAACGGTGGCGGTTTCATCCAGTCTCTCCCCTCTTCCGACCCGCCGCCCGGTGGCGAGCCGGCCGTGGCACGCAGTCGGGCCGCAGTCTAGAGCAAGCCCGCACCCTCTTCCAAGCCGAGCGCCGCGAGCCAGGGCGCATCCTGCCGGCCGAATGCGGGACTTCCGCACGCGCATGCGGCCACGCGGGGTTTCGGGATGGTCAGGAGGCGGTCAAATGCTTGATAGAAATGGTCGGAGTGAGTGGATTTGAACCACCGACCCCCGAGAGATTGTCACACGGGCGTGAATTGAATCTTCAGGCTTCCGGCCGGTGCGCCTTCGGCAAAGACCCGGGCGACCTCCTCGAGCGGAAGTTTGTGGGATACTAGCCGGTCCGCATCGCCTCCGAATGCGCGCAACGCTGCAAGGGCGTCGGGGATGTTGTGGTTGAGCGAGTGCGACCCGACAAGCGTGATCTGCCGACGGAAGAGCTCGAAGGGGCTTAGCTCAATCCTGGCGTCGGAGGGGCAGACGCCAAAGAAGAGTCCCGTGCCGCCGTCGGCAATGTAGCGAATGAGGCCGCCGGCTACTTCGGGCACACCTGTCGCATCAATCACCAGATCGGCCTCGCGCTCCCAGGATGGCAGTTCCGGGCTGCCATTGCCGAAGGCGTGGAATCCGAACTCCTTTGCGAACTCCACACGAGCCTCGTCGATTTCCACAAAGGTGACGTCCGGGACGCCGCTGATTCTCAAACCGACGCCCAGCAACAGCCCCATGGAACCTGCACCGAAGATCAGTGCGTTTCGGGCTTGATCCGCCTGCGCGGCACCCAGTCCATTGAGCGCGCAGCCGAGCGGTTCGGCCAGCGCGGCGATGGCATAGGGCATGGTGCCGATGGGATGTACGGCCGAGGCATGCACGAGGCTTCGCTCGGCGAATCCCCCGTTCCGTGTGACCCCATAGGCGCCAAGCGCCTCACAGAGATGCGCCCAGCCCCGCCGACAGGCGCGGCAGGTGCCGCATTCGACATTGGGGTCGACCACCACGCGGTCGCCCACTTGCAGGCCCTCGACCTCCGAACCCAGCCCAACGACGGCGCCGGCATATTCATGTCCGGGGACGACCGGAAACGCCGAAGTGCCGTAGTTGCCGCGCATAACCTCGATATCTGTGTGACAGATTCCGCTTGCACGAACGTCGACGACAACTTCGCCCCGGCCGGGGCGCGGTTCCGGGAGAGCGGTGGCCTCCACCGCGTTTCGGGACGGAATTACGATTGCCCGCATGTCCGGATCACCCTCCGAGATAGGCGCGCATGGTACCGAAGGCAGTGCGCGGCGTGTTCGGGTTTGCAACATCGTGCAGGATGGCCGGGTGGACTGCATCGAAGCCCTGGGTCGCGGGTGCCACGTCGTATCCTTCCCCGGTGACGGTGAGGGCCATGGTTCGGATTGCCGGATCGGCCATCTGCCCGATCAGCGCTGGACTCTGCACTTCGACCGGGACCTGGTCAATCATTGAACCGACGATTGGAGTAGGCCCCTGGGGTCGGACAGGTAGCTGACGGAGCATGCGCTTCGACAGTTCCACTGGCATCACTGTCAACTCATGTAGTTTCCGCCGTCGACGTTGAGCGTTTGCGCGGTGATGTAGCGTGCATCGTCGGAGGCGAGAAAGACGCAAGGATCCGCGACATCCGCTGGTACGCCCATGCGGCCGAGCGGCACGGCCTCCCCCACTTCCCGTTTCTTCTGACCTATGGGCTTGCGTTCGAGGGCCGCGAATTGTGCGTCGACGACGTTCCACATCGGCGTGTCGATCACACCCGGCGCAACGGCGTTGACGCGGATATTGTCGCTTGCGAACTCCAGCGCCAGCGACTGGGTGATGGAGATCACGGCCGCCTTGGTCGAACAATAGATCGTGACGTTCGCCTCACCTCGCCTTCCCGCCTGGCTCGCGAAGTTTATGATCGCGCCCCCGCCGCGTTCTCTCATTCCCGGCGCCACTGCCTGGCTCGCGAAGATCGTGCCGCCGACGTTTACGTCGAACTGGCGGCGGTAGTCCTCCAGTGTCACCAGGCCGATCGGAGCCATGTTGAAAATACCGGCGTTGTTGACGAGGACGTCGATCCCGCCCCAATGCGCCTCCACCGCCTTGACGCCGCTGCGGATGGCATCGAGATCGGTCACATCCATGACAACTGCCATGCCCTTCTCGCCGAGCGCCTCTGCCGTCTGAACCGCTTCCGCTTCCAGCAGATCCGCGACCGCAACCCTGGCACCTTCGTCGGCATAGGCTTCGCAGATCGCACGCCCGATACCGCGGGCGCCACCGGTTACGAGGGCGACCTTTCCTTCAAGCCGTTTCATGTGATGCGAAGGCCCCTTTCGTCGAAGCGATGCAGGTGGTCCAGGTTCGGAGTGAGATGAATGGTATCGCCGTAGTGCAGGTCGACCTCCCCGCCTGCGCGGACGGTCAACGGTTGCGACAGGTCCTTCACGGCGACGTGGAAGAATGTATCGCTGCCCAGATGCTCGGACACGCCGACCGTGCCCGTCCATGTGCCGCTGCTGCTGGAGACGTCGACATGCTCTGGCCGGATGCCCACGGTGTGAGCATCATGCTTGGCGGCCTCGGGGCCCTCGATGAAGTTCATCTTGGGGCTGCCAATGAAGCCCGCAACAAAGGTGTTCTGCGGATTTCGGTAGAGTTCGAGGGGGGTTCCCACCTGTTCGATAACGCCCGCCTGCAGCACGACGATCTTGTCAGCCATGGTCATGGCTTCGACCTGGTCGTGTGTGACGTACACCATGGTGGTCTTGAGCCGCTCGTGAAGTTCGCTGATTTCGAGCCGCATGCCCACGCGGAGCGCCGCATCCAGGTTCGACAGCGGTTCGTCGAAGAGAAAGGCTGCCGGCTCTCGCACGATGGCGCGGCCAATGGCGACGCGCTGGCGCTGGCCGCCGGAAAGCTGGCGCGGACGCCTGTCGAGATACTCGGTGAGATTGAGCACGCGCGCCGCCTCCTCGACGAGGCGCTCCTGCTCGTCCTTCGGGACGCCTGCCATTTTCATCGGGAAGGCGATGTTCTTGCGGACCGACATGTGCGGATAAAGTGCGTAGGATTGGAACACCATTGCCAGGCCACGCTTTGCAGGCGGTATGGCGGTTGCGTCGTTGCCGTCGATGAGGATTGACCCGGTGGTCACGTCCTCGAGGCCCGCGATCAACCGCAGCAGGGTGGACTTCCCGCAACCCGAAGGTCCGACGAACACCACGAATTCGCCGTCGTCAACGTCGAGATCCAGCGGCGGGATAACCTCGACGTTGCCGAAGGACTTGCTGACCTGCTTCAGCTGTATGCGTCCCATCGCCCCTTCCTCACTTTACCGCACCGAAGGTCAAGCCGCGCACGAGTTGCTTCTGGCTGAACCAGCCCAGAATGAGAATGGGCGCAATTGCCATCACGCTGGCAGCACTCAGCTTGGCATAAAACAGGCCCTCGGGGCTCGAATAGCTGGCGATGAATGCCGTGAGCGGGGCGGCCTTGGCCGATGTCAGGTTCAGGGTCCAGAACGCTTCGTTCCAGGCAAGGATGATGTTCAGAAGCACCGTTGAAGCTATTCCCGGGACGGCCATTGGCGTGAGGACATGGACGATCTCCTTGCGCGGGGATGCCCCGTCCATTCTGGCCGCTTCGAGAATTTCGCCCGGTATCTCACGGAAATACGTGAAGAGCATCCAGATTATGATCGGAAGATTGATCATCATTAGCACGAAGACCAGTCCGATCCGGCTGTCCAGGATTCCCAGGTCGCGGAAGATGAGATAGATCGGAACCAGCACGCCCACCGGCGGCAACATCTTGGTCGAGAGCATCCACATCAGAACGTGCTTGGTGCGCTTTGTGGGGACGAAGGCCATCGACCAGGCCGCGGGGATCGCGATGAGAAGACCGAGCAGGGTCGATCCGAACGCAATGATGACCGAGTTCGAAAAGTGTTTCGGATAGTCGGATCGTGCCTGTACGGCGCCGTAGCTCTCGGCAGTCCAGCCGGTGTTGAACAGCACCTCCAGCGGAGCCTTGATTGCGTCGCCTTCCGTCTTGAACGACAGGATCACGATCCAGAGCACCGGGAAGAACATCAGCAAACCGAGCGTGCCGGCGACCAGTGTGGTGACGGTCTTGCGGGATGTCGTGACGGAGCGTGCCATGGTGTCCTCTTCACGCGTCCAGGTTCTTGCCGATCATGCGCATCAGGAAGATCGCGACGATATTGGCGAGGATGATGGCAATCACGCCGCCAGCGCTGCCCATACCGACGTCGAACTGCAGCAGTGACGAGACATAGATCAGGTAGGTCAAGTTGGTCGTCGCCGTGCCGGGGCCGCCGTTGGTCGTCACCAGGATCTCGGCGAAGATCGACAGAAGGAAGATTGTCTGGATCAGGATGACCACCGTGATTGCCCGAGCCAGGTGCGGCAGCATGATGTAGATGAACCTCGAGAACCACGCGGCACCATCCATCTCGGCGGCTTCGAGCTGATCCTGGTCAAGCGATTGCAGGGCGGTCAGCAGGATCAGCGTGGCGAATGGCAGCCACTGCCAGGATACAATGAAGATGATCGAAAGGAGCGGGATCTCACCGAAGAACGAGAGCGGCTCCATGCCCAAGGCCTGCGCAAGATGCCCGAAGATCCCGTTGACCGGGTTCATGAACATGTTCTTCCAGACCAGACCCGACACCGTGGGCATGACGAAGAAGGGCGCGATGACCAAGATCCGAATAATACCCTGGCCCCACATCGGCTGATTGAGCAGGAGGGCCATCATCGTTCCGCCGATCACGGTAATCAGCAGCACGCCGCCGACCAACAGGAGCGTGTTGATCATCGCCGCCTTGAAGCTCGGGTCGGTCACGAACCAGTAATAGTTTTCCCATCCGACAAAGGGATTGGTTCCTGGCGTGATCAGGTTGTAGCGGAGAAAGGAGAAATAGAGGGTCAGGCCCAGCGGAACCAGCATCCACCCCAGCAGCAACACGACGGCAGGCGAAATCATCAACCTGGCATCGGCGCGGGAAGCTTTGGTTGCCATGCGGACCTCCCCGAAACTCGACTGCATAACGCGTCAAAGCGGCAAGGACCAGTTCGCAGTCCTTGCCGCAGCACTCACACAACCGAAAAAGATACGTGCCGGCCCTTCCGGACCGGCACGTGTCGGGAGGCGGTTACTCGATGTAACCGGCCTTGGTCATTTCGCGAACTGCAAACTGCTGGCTGTTGGCCAGGGCCTCGTCGACGGACTGCTGGCCCGCGAGCGCAGCCGCGACTTGCTGTCCGACGTAGTTGCCGATGCCCTGGAATTCAGGGATCGCGACAAACTGAACGCCGGTATAGGGCACCGGGTCCCTGGTTGCATCGGCCGGGTTGGCCGCGAGAATCGAGTTCAGCACGGTCTCGGCAAAGGGCGCGGCCTCGATGTATGCCGGGTTGGCGTAGGTCGAGGCACGGGTGCCCGGAGGTGCCGCAACCCAACCCTTGGTCTCGCCGACCAGCGTCACGTATTCCTGGCTCGTCGACCAGGCGAGGAACGCCTTGGCCGCATCGACCTGCTTCGAGCTTGCCGGGATCGCCAGCGCCCAGGCCCAGAACCAGCCTGTGCCCTTGTCGGTCACCTGCTTCGGCGCCTGGAAGAAGCCGGTCGTGTCGGAGACAGACGATTCAGCCGGATTGTAGATGTAGCCCGCAGCCGAGGTTGCGTCGACCCAAGTGGCGCACTTGCCGTCGGCAAAGAGCGCGCGGTTTTCGTTGTGACCGTTGGATTCCGCTCCCGGAGGACCGTAGCTGTGCATCAGGTCCACGTAGTAGGTGAGCGCAGCCTTCCATTCGGGGCTGTCGATCGTCGGGTTCCATTCCATGTCGAACCAACGCCCGCCGAAGGCGTTCACAAGCGGGCCGACAAAGGCCATGTTCTCGCCCCAGCCGGCCTTGCCGCGCTGGCAGGTCCCGAAGACACCGTTGTCCGGATCATGCACCTTGGCCACGATCTCGGACAACTCGTCGTAGGTGATCTGCTCGCTGGGGGCCTCGATGCCGGCCATCTCGAACAGGTCCGTGCGATAGAAGGTGAACGAGCTTTCCGCATAGAAGGGGACCGCGAAGAGCTTGCCGTTGGCCGAAAGCCCGTTGCGGACCGGCTCGAAGATGTCGTCGTAATTGTATGCGTCGCCCAGGTCGTCGAGTGGCTCCAGCCAGTCCTGCGCACCCCAGATCGGAGCCTCATAGGCACCGATGGTGATGACGTCGAACGACCCGCCGCCGGTCGCAATGTCGGTCGTGACGCGCTGGCGCAGCACGTTTTCCTCGAGCACGACCCAGTTCAACGTGTGTCCGCTGGCCTCTTCGAACTGCGATGACAACTCCTGCATGATGATCATGTCAGAGTTGTTCACCGTGGCAATCGTCAACTCAGCCGCGCTCGCGGCTGTGCTGGCCGCCACCAGAGCGGTCGCGCCAAACAATGCGCTTGCAAGTTTCATCACAGGTTCCTCCCTGTTAGCTTCGTGGATGCAGCGGCGGCACCTAACGCCATCCGCAATGTCGAGTCAATCAAATACTTTACGCACGGAAACTTCTGCGACGACATGACTCGGTCAGGCGGACGATCTGAGCACCAGGCTGCCTTCGAAGAGCTCCTCCGGGCGCTCGCCGGCGGGCTCGGCACCGTCGATGAGTTCAAACAGGATCTCGACGCTGCGCTCGGCTATCGCCTTGTAATCCTGCGAGACCGTTGTGAGGGGCGGACAGGTGAACTGCGACCAGGGATGGTCGTCATGCCCGGCGACCCGGAGCGCGCATCCGGGCCCATGCCCGACGCGTAGCCCCTTCTGGTAGGCCGCCGCGATCAGGCCGATTGCCAGACGGTCGTTGCTGCACAGCACCGTGTCCGTGGGCAGCGCGCGCTCCTCGATCAGGCGCATGCCTTCTTCACACCCGATTCGCTCGAACTCCCAGTCACCGCCCGCCACCCGAATGACTCTGGGGTCGAGACCCAGGCGCTCCATGGCCTGAACATAGGCATCCCGGCGCTTGTTCGCGTTCGGGTTGACCGGCGGCATCTCGAGAAAGCAGGGCGGCTCTCCGGTGCGGCTGAGATATTGCACGATCAAGGGAATGCTCTGGAAGTTGTTCGTTCCCACGAAAGCCTTGCCCACCTTCAGGTTGCTGTCGAAGACGACCGTCGGCACCTCTTCGGTAAAGCGTTGCACGCTCTCCAGATCAGAGCTTCGCCCAAGCGGCGCGATCAGGGCACCGGCCGGGCGTAGCGACTGCAACGTGGCAAGCGCGTTGTTCTCCAGATTCTTCTGGCCGTGCGCGCTGAACACGATCGGCCAGTAGCCCGCACTCATGCACTGCCGCTCGATCAGGCGGACGATTTCGGCAAAGAAGGGATCCGCGAGATAAGGCACCAGGATTCCGATTGTCTTCGTAAGCTTCCGGTTCTGGTTGATTGCAAAAATGTTAGGCCGGTAGTCGTACTTCACCAGGGCGCTCTCGATCCGGGCGCGAGTCGATTCCCGTACGCTCTCGGGATCGTGGAAGTACTTCGATATCGTCGGGCGCGAAATGCCGCTGACCTCGGCGAACTCCCCCATGTTCCTGATCTTCCTGACAGACATTCGTCCCCATCCCTGTTAGCGCCGCGAGGTTGCCGGATCACCGATCCTGGAACGGTTTCACTTGTGGCAATCATTTACGCGCGTCATTTTCTTCGTTGACATTAGTGCCTCGATCGGGCGGCGGTCAACAAGATGTTGCAATTACCGTGTCGCGTTTGTGAGCGACAGGGGCAAACCGTGGATCGGAATTCCGCGCTGCTCGTGTCCCGGGGAGCGGGACCGGTCGGGGAGTAGATGAAGAAGGTTGTCGTAACCGGAGAACTCCTCGTCGAGATCATGGCCGACACGGCCGGCGATGGATTCCCGGGGCCGCAGCCCTTGACCGGACCCTACCCGTCCGGCGCTCCTGCGATCTTTGCCGACCAGGCCGCCAAGGTGCAGTTCGACATTGCCGGGATCGTGCTGGGCGGGGATCACCTGGGCCCAAATCCCTGGATACACCTGCCTGCCGGTGCGCTGCGTCGCCCCGCCCTGGGTTGCCGCTACGCCCTCATCGGCGGCGGCGGCGAGGTCGGCGGCTTCGATGGCGTCACGGCCCGCCGCTTGCACCACCATCCGGAGGGCGGCCCAGTAGCGAGCGCCCCGACGCGCGCCGTCGGTACCTCAACGGCCGGAATACTGCGAACGGGCCAGGTCGTGCTTGCTACCCGCCGTGCCTGCACCACAGACGTCGGCAAGTAAGCCGGTCAAAGCAAAAGCAACGAATGTAGCTAAAAGCGCTTCGTGACGAACGCCAAGTTAGGACGCGGTGCTCGTGACAGCGCGAATCCGGCGCCTTCTACGACGTTGCTTCGACGCTGCCCCATGCGCCGGCTTCCGAGGCATGCCAGCCGCCGTGCGCGCGCTTGTAGAGCTCGAGGGCAGGCCAGATATGGGCATCGACGAGGCGCAGCAGGCCCTCGCGGCTACCCTCCGCCATCTCAGCGATCATCGCGGCATGCTCATCGCGCGCACGCCGCAGCCAGACCGGATCGCCGATTGCGTAACAGCGGATACCCAGGGTCTCTGTCCAGATACGCTGGATCATCTCCGTCAGGCAGCGATTGTTCGCGGCCTCGAACATGGTGAAATGGAATACGTTGTTCAGGTTGCAGACTTGCCTCAAGTCGCCGGATTCCACGCAGCGGCTGTATTTCGCATGGATGTCCTTGAGCTCGCGGACCAGGGCGCGATCGACCGGCCAGGGGATGCGTAGAACTGCTTCGCGTTGGAGCAGCGCGCGCATCTCGTAGATCTCGTCCACCTCCTCGACCGAGAAGTCCCGGACCATCGCCCCCTTGTTGCGCCGCCGCGCCACCAGCCCCATGCCCTGCAATTCCGTCAGCGCCGAGCGGATCAGGTGGCGAGAAACCTTGTAGCGATCGCTCAGCTCCCCCTCGACCAACCTCTCGCGTGGAAGGAGGCGGCCAAAGATTATTTCTTCCTTGAGCGCCTGCACGATGTCGGCAATTTCGGGAACGGGGGCGTGATCGAATGTCTCGGCAAGGCTGGCCATCGGCGGAGTCCTCGCTTTCCTGTATGGCGCCCATTGCGCGCGGAGGGCGTGTCACCGTCTCGCCGCCGCCAAAGCTCTCATGCCTGCCGGTCGTGCCGCGCGGCGAATGCGACGGCCGAGAGAGATTATTGCACAGTCTGGGAAACGTGAAAGGAGGTGTGCATTGCCCCCTCGACCGCGTAGCTCGCCACCGGCCTGGCAGCGTTGGCAGGATTGACGCCTGTCTTTTCGAAATGATTGTTGACAATCCGCCGGCGCCGACCACTATGCATCGCGACATCGGACCGCAGAGTAAGCGGACGTTGCTTGGCTGAGCGCAGAGAGGGGCGCGGTCGGTTGGTCGAGACCGCACGATACCGGACCAACGGCTTTATGACCGCCTGCCTCGAGAGGGGGCCGGAAGGCGCGCCCGCAGTCATGCTGAGCCACAGCCACTTCAGCGACCACCGCATGTGGCGTCCCCAAGTCGAGGCTCTCGCCGAACGTTACAGGGTCATCGCCTACGACACGCGAGGGCATGGCGGCAGTGGGGTGCCGAAGGGTCCATACAGCCTCGACGATCTGGCCGGCGACGCGCTCGAACTGATGGACGCGTTAGGGCTCGACGAGGTTCATTTCGTCGGGCTCTCGATGGGCGGCATGATCGGCATGACCCTCGCGCTGCAGGCACCCGAGCGCGTGCGATCGCTGCTGCTTTGCGATACCGCTGCGGAGATGCCCGCCGGCATCTGGGACGACCGGATCGCGATGGCACGCGCGAAGGGCATCGCCCCGTTGCTTGAGCCAACGATGGCCCGGTGGTTCACGCCCGAATTTCACGCCTCGTCGCCGGAGACGATTGCCTGGATCCGTGGCATCGCGTCGGGCACAGCGACTGATGGCTATATCGCCTGCGCCGAGGCCATCAAGGCGATGCGCCTGGTGCCGCGTCTGGGTGACATCCGCGCTCCGACCCGCGTGATCGTTGGTGCCCAGGATCCGGCGACGCCGGTGGCAGCGGCCGAAGTTCTGGCACAGGGAATCCCCAGTGCGGATCTGATCGTCATCGACCAGGCCGCCCATCTCGCCAATCTCGAACAGCCCACCCCGTTTACCGAGGCGATGCTTGCGTTTCTCGACGCGCACGCTGCACCGGACGCGCATCGGCAGGGTGCAACCGCGTCACCTCGGCCGGCCCCACAGGCCGACGGTAAGTTGCGATAACCCAATATCAACCCGAGGAGGAAAGCATGCTCGATTTCAAGGCCCGTAAGTTTCTGGTTCAAGAGGCGCTGGAGTTTGCGGAGTGGAGCCGCCGCGACTTTCTGAAGGCCGGCGCGGCCGCCGGAGCCGTGGTCGCCGGCACGGCGCTGGCGAGCGACATCGGCATCGCCAGTGCCCAGGACAAGAAGATTCGGGTCGGCATTCCCCTGACCTACGGGCCGTTCAACCAGCCCTGGCGTCGCGGTTGCTGGCAGTTGGTGAAGACCGTTCTCGACATGGGCGGCGAGCCGGTCACGATTCGCGGCGAGCCAACCAAGGCGAGCGAGCAGGAGGCCGAGCGCGCCCTCCTCGATCGCGATATCGACGTGCTCTGCATGGGCATCTACTCGCTGGAACCCGAGACCGAGTACATCGCCGACGAGGCGCACGCGCGTGGCATCCCGACCGTCGGCTTCGCCGTTCCGGTCAAGAACTCCCCGGCCGTGGTCGAGGACACCTGGGCGACGGCGACGACGCTGGGCTACTACGTCCAGAACGTCCTGCAGCGCAAAGGCACGCTGGTGCAGACGGCCGAGGACAAGGGCTTCTACACGCCCTTCGACATGGAGGCCGACATGCTCGACCTCATGACGAAGTACGAGCCGCACATGGACATGCTGCCCTTCATGCCCGGCACCGTCTCCACCCAGGACCAGATCTCAAAGGGTCGCGAGAACGCCCTGGCGCTGCTGCAGTCCAATCCGGAACCCGGTTCGGTCGCCGGCATCATTTCCTGGTGGTGGCCGCTGACCGTCGGCGCCGGGCAGGCCATGCAGCAGATGGGCCGCGACGATCTGCGGCTCTTCAACCACTACTTCTCGGACCAGCTGCTGGGCGAGATGGTGGCGAACACCTATCCGATCGAGTTCTCCACCGACGTTCCGTGGCACACGCTGGGCCATGAATGCGCGAAGCTGGCGATGGCCATGGGTGCCGGCGAGAAGGTCGAGCCTCACCAGTACCGTGTACCGGTGACAGCCATCCTTCAGGAAGAAGCCGAGGCGGCGCTGGCCGAGGTCCAGGAGATGGACCGTCAGGCGATCGCGCTGCTGGGCGAATACGGGGGCTGATCCCGCTTGACGACGCTTTCTCCGGTACGGGGCGGCTCTCTAGAGCAGCCCCGTACCGGAGGGCGTGCATCGCCTGTCGCGCGCGTCGTTCGTCCGATTGTTGATCGCGCCCCTCTGTGCGTGGCTGCAGCGACGGGCAGCCGCACGAGGGCCGCGTCGCCGGGAGTCCGAAGCAGCGTTGCAGATGGCCGCAAGTTTGCAACCGGTATCCAAAGGGCACAGACTCGGGGTTCGCAGCAGTCGCCCGGGAAGGAGCGAAGATGGCGGTGCCCGTCGATGAGTCCACTGAGGCGCCGGAGGACGCGCCGGCCTCCGCTTCGGCGTCGGGGGAGTCGCTTTGGCTGCGCCTGCTGCGGCGCTGGGGAACCATCGCCGTCATCGTGCTGACGGGGGTCGGTTTCTCCTTCGCGACCCCCTACTTCCTCACGTTCTCGAATTTCAACAATATCCTTTTCTCCATGATCGTGCCCTGCCTGGTCTCGATCGGGCTTACCTATGTGGTGATCGCGGGCAGCTTCGATCTATCGGTCGGCCTTTGCGTGACCACCACATCGATCGTCTGCGCCTTCCTGATCCCGCTGGTCGGGCCGTGGCCGGCGATCGTGCTCTCCCTGCTGGCCGCCACGCTCATCGGATCGATCAACGGCGTCCTGGTCACCTATGGCCGATTGTCGGGCATCGTCGTCACGCTGGGGATGATGTTCGTCCTCGGCGGCATCAACATATATCTGACCGGCGGCTACCAGGTCGCGGTCGACTATACGGAGAAGGCGTTTCGCTACATCGGGCAAGGCCGCTTTCAGCTGTCGGACGACCGCAGCATGGCGATCGCCGTGCCGGTGGTCATCCTGGCCGTGATCTTCCTCCTGCACCTGGCCGTCGCCGGCAAGACGCGGGTCGGCTACTACATCCGGGCGGTCGGCGACAATGCGATGGCGGCGTTCTATTCGGGCATCCCCGTCTATCGCTGGGTGATCGTAGCCTTCGTGCTCTCCTCGCTCACCGCCGGGATCGGCGGCGTGCTGCTGACCTCGATCTCGTCGTCCGCGCAGCCGGTCGGCGGCGAAGGCTACCTGCTCGGCGCGTTCGCGGCGGTGTTCCTGGGCGCGACCGTGTTGGGCAAGGGCAAGCCCCATGTCCTGGGGACGCTGCTCGGCGTGTTCTTCATCTACATGGTGAATTCGGGGATGAACATGGTGGGCTTCCCCTATGCGGCCCGCCAACTCTTTGCCGGTGCCATCCTGATTCTCGCGGTGGGTGCCAACGCCATGCTGAACCGCGAGGAAATCCACCTGAAGTTCATCTAGGGTGGCCGCCATGGTTGGGAACGCGGCGGAGCCGGGATTCGACGACACGCTGGTCGACATCACCGGCCTGGAGAAGCAGTTCTCTGGCACCAAGGCGCTGGGCGGCGTCTCGATCAAGTTCCGGCGTGGCGAGGTCCATGGCCTGCTGGGCGAGAACGGCGCCGGCAAGTCGACCCTCATCAAGATCCTCACCGGGGTCTATTCGCCGAGTGCCGGACGCATCTCACTGGACGGCGAGCAGGTCCGCATCGACAGCCCGCTGGAGGCGCACAAGCTGGGATTCGGCGCCGTCTACCAGGACGCCGAGGTGATCAGCAGCTTTACCGTGGGGCAGAACGTGCTGCTCGGCAACGAGCCCGGCGGCGCTCTCGTCGATCAACGAAAGATCCATGCCGAAGCCCAGAATATCCTCGACAGGATGGGGATCGACCTCGATGTCCGCCTTCCGGCAGCCGATCTCTCGGCGGCGGAGATGCAGCTCGTCACCCTCGCGACACTTTTCCAGCGCCAATACAAGCTGATCGTGCTCGACGAGCCAACGGCGCGCTTGTCGGCGTCCGAAGTCGAGATACTGTTCGGGCTGATCGAGCGGTTCCGGGATCAGGGGATCACGATCATCTACATCTCGCACCGGCTGGGCGAGATCAAACGCATCTGCGACCGCGTCACGATCCTGCGCGGCGGTCTGGTATCGGCGACCCTCGATCGTGACGAGATCACCGAGGAGCGCGTGACCGAGCTGATGGTCGCCAAGAGCCGCGCAGACCTCAGGATCGAGAATTCCGGGCTGGCGACGGAGCGCGTCCTGCTCGAGGTCGAAGACCTGCGAACGGACCATCTCGAGCCGCTGTCCTTCAACGTGCGCGCCGGCGAAATTCTGGGGATCACCGGTCCGGTGGGCGGCGGGATGGAGCAGATCGGCCGGGCGCTGGCCGGGGTGGTGCATCACGACGGCACCATCCGCATCGACGGCAATACCGTCTCCACCCGAAGCCCCCGGGCGTCGCGCGCGGCGGGCATCGCCGTGGTGCCGGAGGACCGGCGCCGGCAAGCGCTCTTTCCCGAGCTCAGCCTGGCGGACAACGTGTCGCTGCCGGTACTGGGCCAGCTCAGCCGCTTCGGGCTGATTCGGGGCCAGCTCAAGTTGCGTTACGCCAGGGAAATTGCCGATCGCCTCTCGGTCAGCCCCCCTATCCCGGCGCGGTCGGTGAAATTCTTCTCGGGCGGCAACCAGCAGAAGGCCGTCATCGGCAAGTGGATGAGCGCCCAGGCGCGGCTCTTCATCTTTGTGGAGCCGACGGCGGGCGTTGATGTCGGGGCGATCAAGGAAATCTACGACATCATCCTGAGCCTCGCCCGGGAGGAGGCGGCGGTGATCCTGATCTCGTCGGCGGCCGAGGAGGTCATGGCGCTCGCCGAGACCGTGATGGTCGTGCACGACGGCCACCTGGTCCACGGCGCGCCGAAGGCGGACTGCACGCACGACCAGCTGCTGACGCTTTCCATGGGTGGCCGCTCGCACGTCAAAGCCTGACGAAGCAAGGGACGGCGTTCAGTCGGAGTCGCTGCCGCCAGGCTGTGGCTCGCGCAACGCCTCGTCGAGCAGCTCCGCGATCTCCCAGACCGCGATCCGGTCATCGACACCGAGCGCCTGCACGGCGGCGGTGTACATCACCACGTCCTTGGGGCAGGACACCACGAAGCGCGTGACACCCTCCAGCGCCAGAGCTTCTTCAATGCGATTCTCGCTCGGGCGCTGGGCAAGCCCGCTGTCGTCCATCCAGATGCGACCGCCGCCGGCACCGCAGCAGTAGCTGTTCTCCCGGCAGCGGCCCATGTCGTGCAGATCGTGGCCCAAACGTCGGATCAGCCGCCGCGGCGCCTCGAACTCGTCGTTGTAGCGCCCGAGATAGCAGGGATCGTGATAGGTGACGGTCGTCTCCCGGCCCTGAGCGACCGGGCC
Source organism: Alphaproteobacteria bacterium (assembly GCA_965207055.1). Taxonomy (GTDB): domain Bacteria; phylum Pseudomonadota; class Alphaproteobacteria; order UBA828; family UBA828; genus WTGU01. The sequence continues at coordinate 1,024,568 of CBDBLP010000004.1, forward strand.
GAGCCGTCCGGCCTCCACAAGTTCGCACAAGAGGCGCGAGTGATGCACCACGTCGTAATGCGCACCCATCGCCGCGTACTCGTTGCGCAACGCGTTCAGGCTATGGGGGTCGGCGGTGAGGATGTGATTGAAGCTGCAGGTCTCGAGCTCGGCGATGTTGTGCCGGGCGAGCAGGTCGAACAGCCCCTCGTCGCCGACACGGCGCACGTCGTTGCCGCTGTTGCGCTCGCCGTCATAGAGGATGCCGAAGTCCACCTCTGCCCTGGCGAGCAGTTCGGCGATCAAGAGGGTGAGGCGCTGGACACGGAGGTCGAAGCTGGCGAAATCGCCGACGAACCAGAGGATATCGACCGCCTCCCGGCGCGCGTCCTTGGGTTTGAAGGAAAGCTCGCGGGTCCAGCGCGCCCGTTGCTTCGGTGACTTGCCGAAGGAGTTGCCGTGGGTCTGCAGGCTCGTGAGCGAATCCTGCAGCATGGGTTCGATCTCGCCTTCCTCCACCAGGGAACGGCGAAGCTGGACGATCTTCGGCACGTGCTCGATGTGAAGCGGGCAGACCTCCATGCAGGCGCGGCAAGTGGTGCAGGCCCAGAGCGTCTCGGCGCTGATCGTCCCGCCGGCGATCGGCGCGCCTCCGGTGCCGCCCGGTTCTTCTGGTGCGGTCATGCCGTCGCGGAGATCCATGACGAGCCGCTTCGGACTGAGCGCGGCACCGGAGCCGTGCGCCGGACACACCGCCTGGCAGCGGCCGCATTCGGTGCAGGAGAGGCCGTCGAGCAGGTCCTTCCAGGTAAAGTCGCCGAAGCCCTGGACAATGCCGGGCTGTTCTTCGGCGCCGAGCACTGGCGGAGGTGGGGGCAGTTGGCCCTTGGGCGCCAGCGAGCGGAAGAAGATGTTCGGGGCGGCTGCGAACATGTGGCGATGCTTCGAGCCGGGAATGTAGATCAGGAAGGCGAGGATCGAGGCGATGTGGGCCCAGTAGAAGGCCTCCGTCGCGCTCTTCGCAGCATCGCCTTGCAATCCCAGCCCACCGAGGCCGCCGGCGAGCGCGGCGGAGAGATGCCGGTACGGCTCCGACGGATCGCCGCCCGCCGCGATTCGCGCGGCCCATTCCAGGAGCATGGTAACGACGATGGCGGCGATCAGGACGTAGATCGTCGTTGCATCCCGCCGGTTGGAGCCGGCGAAGCGGGCCGGCCGACGCACGAACCGATGCCAGATTGCCATGCCGAGGGCGGCGGCGATGATCAGCATGAACGCTTCCTGAAGCGTTGCGAGCCAGGTATGGCCGCCGATCGGTTCCAGGCTGAAGCCGGGGAAGAAGCCCGCGCCGAAGGCCTGCACGATGACAGTGAACAGCACCAGGAAGCTGGAAAAAATCATCAGGTGCATGACGCCGGAGAAGCGAATGCGCAGGAGGCGCCGGTGCAGGCCGATATCGGCAAGGACTCCCGCGAGCCTCTGCCAGGGCCGGTCGAGACGGCCGGCCGGCCGCGCCTGTGCGAGCGGCCCGAGCCAGGAGCGGGCCCGCCAGCCGGCGGCCGCGACCGCGCCGAGTGTCGCGATCAGGAGGATCAGGGTCTGAGTGGCCATGCGCCCATGCTGTCGCTGGTGCCCCGAGGCCGGACCCGGAAGACGTTCAGGAGTCTTTCAGGCGGGCAGCGAGTTTGGGAAGCACGTCGAACATATCGCAAACGGCGCCGTAATGGGCCTTGGCGAAAATCGGTGCGCTCTCGTCGGTGTTGATCGCGACGATCAGCTCGGAGTCGCTCATGCCCTCCAGATGCTCCGGCGCGCCGGAAACGCCGGCCATGAAATAGAGGCGTGGCTTGACCGTGGTGCCGGACTTGCCCACCTGGCGGTCCTTGGAGAGCCAGCCCGCGTCGATGACCGGGCGGGAGCCCGCGATTTCGGCGTCGAGCAGCCCGGCCAGCTCCTCCACGACGGTGATCTTGTCGGCGCCGCCGATGGCGCGGCCGACGCAGACGATTCGCTCGGCCTGGGTGAGGTCGACGCCGCCTACTTCGGGCTCCAGCGTCTCGACCAGCCGGATGGCCGCCGCAGCGCCCGGCGGCATGGACAAGGTCTCCACCGGCGGTATGCCATCCAGGCGACCCTCCTCGGCGCGCGCCGCGCCGGGCATCGCCATTGCGATGGACGGAAGCGGGACGCGGGCGCTCGCCTCCAGCTTGCCGCCGTAGATCTGCGCGCGCACGGCCAGAGCCGTCTCCTCAAGCCGCAACGCGACGGCGTTGCAGATGAGCGGCAGGCCGCAGGCGTGCGCCGCTGGCGGCGCGATATCGAGACCCGCCGTGCCGTAGCTCAACAGCACCAGATCGGGACGGCGCTCACGGATGGCGGCTTGCAGCGCGGCTGCATGCACATCGGGGAGATAGGTCTCCAGCGCCGGATCGGCGATGGCAATCACCCGGTCGGCGCCGCCCAATTGCCCGGCGAGCGCCTCCGGTTCGGCGCCCATGACCAGCGCCTCCACCTCGCCTCCCAGCGAGCGCGCAATGGCGATTAACTCGAAGGCGGTATCCCTGACCGCGCCTGCCTCGTGCTCGGCATGGACGAGAATGCGCATCAGACCAGATCTCTCTCGGCCAGGACAGCATGGAGCCGCTCGGCGATCTCCTCGCCGTTGCCTTCGATCATCACGGCACCGGCGCCGCGGTCGGGCAGGGAGAGGATGGCGGGCTCGACGCCGGTCGCGGCAGGCGCGGCGTCGACGGCCATCTCGGGAACCTCGACCTTGAGCAGGTCGCGCAGCTTGCTGCCGGCGACATAGCGTGGCGGCTGCGAGGCGGTCTGCAGGCCGATGACCGCCGGCAGCGGAAGCGCGAGCCGCGCTGCCCTGCCGCCCGAGTATTCCTGGCGAACGACCACGCTGGTTCCCTCGATCTGCACGTCGGAGACGGCGCTCGCCTGCGGCCACCCCAACTCGGCGGCGAGAAAGGGCGCCAGCTCGCCATAGAGGTCATCGGTCGCCAGCACGCCGATCAGCGCCAGATCGGCGCCGATCTCGCGCACGGCCGCGGCGTAGAGCGGGGCTAGAGCACGGGAGGAGGCCGGGGATTCGTTTGCCGGAATGCGGTGCACCGCATCGGCTCCGCGCGCAAGCGCCGTGCGCAGCATGCGTTCGACACCCTCGCCATCGACGGCGAGCGCCGAGACCTCCGCGCCGGACACTTCCTTGAGAAGAACCGCCTGTTCGAGCGCCTGATCGTCGAATTCGTTGAGGACCAGGCCGATCCATTCCCGGTCGATATCGCGGCCGTCCTCGGTGAGTTCCAGCTCTTCGGTGAGGTCGGGGGTAAGGCGCAGAATGACGGCGATCTTCATACGGTCCCTCGCGAAATCCACGCCACAAACGAACCGGGCGGCCCGGAAAGACCGCCCCTCGTCGCGGACTCTCCCCAATGCCGGACAATCTTGTCAACTATCGTGTTGCAGATATTGCCGGGGCTCGGCGGGCCGTGGCAGTATCCCGGCGGCGGTCGCCGACCTTGAATTGCGCGCCTACTGGCTGGGAAGGGAGAGTGGATGGCCCAGAGACAGAAGAACCGCGAAGCGGCGGACGTGCTCATCATCGGGGCCGGTGCTTCGGGCTCCGTAGCGGCGGCCCATCTCGCGGTTGCCGGCGTCAAGGTCGTGTGCCTTGAGCAGGGACCCCGAGTGGATAACGCCGAGTTCCACGGGGACAAACCCGAATGGGAGCTGATGGCGCAGAAGCGCTGGCATCCCAACCCGAACGTCCGGGATCTCGAGGCCGACTATCCGATCAATACCTCCGAGAGCGACGTCAACCCCTTGATGTATAGCGCGGTCGGGGGCTCGACGATCCTTTACGCGGCGCACTGGCAGCGCTTCATGCCGTCGGACTTCCGCGTCAAGACTCTGGACGGCGTGGCCGACGACTGGCCCTTCACCTATGAGGACCTGGAGCCCTACTACACCCGCATGGACGACGAGATGGGTGTTTCCGGGCTGGCGGGCGATCCGGCCTATCCGCCGCATCGCGACTATCCGCTACCGCCCATGCCGATCGGCCGCATCGGCATGAAGGCCGCCGAGGGCATGAACAAGCTGGGCTGGCACTGGTGGCCGGGGCCGAACTCAGTCCCCTCGCGTGACTATCGCGGGCGCAACCAGTGCGTGCGTTACGGTACTTGCCTGACGGGCTGCCCGAACAAGGCGAAAGCGTCGACCGACCACACGCATTGGCCCACGGCGCTGCAGCACGGCGCGAGGCTCGTCACCGGCGCCCGCGTGCGCGAGATCACGGTGGACGCCCAGGGACTCGCGAACGGCGCGACCTACATCGACCGCAACGGCCGCGAGGCGCACCAGAGGGCAGGCATCGTCATCGTCTGTTGCAACGGAGTGGGCACGCCCCGGCTGCTGCTGATGTCTGCCTCGAAGCATCACCCGGACGGCCTGGCGAATTCGTCCGGCCTGGTCGGCAAGAACCTCATGATGCACCCCTATGCCGCGGTCACCGGGACCTTCGATGAGCCTCTCGAAAGCTGGCTCGGCCCGACCGGGCAAAGCATCCAGTCGATGCAGTTCTACGAGACCGACACGTCACGCGGCTTCGTGCGCGGTGCGAAATGGGGGGTGATGCCGTCGGGCGGGCCGCTGGGCCTGCGCGCCGCCTATGGGGGCAAGGCGCTCGAAGAGGCCTGGGGTGCCAACATCCACCGCAACACCCGGCATATCTTCGGCCGTTCCTTCGAATGGGGGGTCATCGCCGAGGACCTGCCGGACGAGGACAACCGTGTGGTACTCGACCCCGACCTCACGGATTCGGACGGTCTCCCGGCGCCCAGGCTCGTCTACAAGAACTCGGAGAACACGAGGCGGATGCTGGATTTCCACGTCGCCCGCGCCGAGGAGGCGATGGAGGCGTCCGGCGCCGTCTCGATCTCGTCGACCAAGCTGATGCGTGATTGCGGCTGGCATCTGATGGGCACGGCGCGCATGGGCGACGATCCGGCCCGCTCGGTCGTCGACCAGTACGGCAAGAGCCACGATGTCCCCAACCTCTACATCTACGACGGCAGCGTCTTCGTAACCTCGTCCGGCTTCAATCCTACCGGCACGATCACGGCCATCGCTCTCCGCGCCGTCGAGCATCTGATCGAGAACCGTAGCCATGCGAAGGTCGCGTGCAGCCAGTCGAAGGTGGCGTCATGACGATGGTGAGCGACGGAGAGCGTGAGGTCTTCGCGGCCCTCGCCGATGTCCTGATCCCCGCCGCCGAGGGGATGCCGGCAGCAAGCGCGGTAGATGTTCAAGGGGCGATGCTGGATCGCATTCTCGGCCTGCGCCCGGATCTGGTGGAGGCCTTCCGGCGCGGATTGGCGGCGGCGGCCGGCATACCCCCTGCCGATGCCGCCGCAGTCCTGAACCGGGACCATGCCGAGGCCTTCGGCGCCATCGGCATCGTCGTGTCTGCGGGCTATTACATGACGCCTGCGGTGCGCGAGCTCATCGGCTATCCGGGCCAGGTGAAGCGGCCGCCGGACCCTGACGAAACGCCCGAGTACGTGGCGAACGGCATGCTGCAGCAGGTGATCGATCGCGGGTCGATCTTCGTGCCTACCCCGGAGGCCTGAGCCATGACATCAGCGGCAGACGGCGCGCGGCCGCCCCGCCACGGCGAGGAGGTCGATGTCTGCATCGTAGGCGCCGGGCCGTCGGGCTCTGTCGCCGCGCGCTATCTCGCCGAGGCCGGCTTTTCGGTGGTGACGCTGGAGCAGGGCGACTGGCCCGATGCCGCCGAGTTCCCCGGCGACAAGCCCGAATTCGAGCTGGTCGCGCAGAAGCAGTGGCACCCGAACCCGAATGTCCGCGACCGCGACCGCGACTATCCGATCAACACCGACGACAGCGCCATCAATCCGCTGATGTATGCGGCCGTCGGCGGCAGCACGACGCTCTATGCCGGCCACTGGACCCCCTTCATGCCGTCCGATTTCAGGGTCAGGACCCTCGACGGCATCGCCGACGACTGGCCCTTCACCTATGAGGATCTGCTGCCCAATTTGGAAGCGATGGAGCGCGTGGTCGGCGTTTCCGGCCTGCCGGGGAACCCCGCCTATCCACCGCGCAGGGCGTTTCCCACGCCACCGCTCCCCATCGGCAAGTGCGGCATGAAGGCCGCCGAAGGCATGGACAAGCTCGGCTGGCACTGGTGGCCCGGAACCAACGCAATGCCTTCGGTGCCTTACAACGGGCTCAATCCCTGCGCACGGCGCGGCACCTGCATGACCGGGTGCCCGGAGGGCGCAAAGTCCACCGCCAACATCACGCTCTGGCCCCATGCGCTCAAGGACGGCGCGCGCATCGTCGTCGGCGCCAGGGTGCGCGAGATCACCTATGACGCGGCGCGCAACCGGGTGACCGGCGCGACCTATATCGACCGCAACGGCCGCGAGCGCCACCAGAAGGCGCGCACGGTCATTCTATGCGGCAACGGCATCGGCACGCCCCGGCTACTGCTGCTCTCGGCTTGCGCCGCGTTCCCGGACGGCCTGGCCAACTCCTCCGGGTTGGTGGGGAAGCGCCTGATGATGCACCCCTTCTCGGCAGTCCTCGGCGTCTTCGAGGAAGACCTGGAGAGTTGGCGCGGCCCCTTCGGCCACTTGATCGAGAGCAACGAGTTCTACGAGACGGACGAAAAGCGCGGCTTCATGCGCGGCGCAAAATGGGGAGCGATGCCGGCGGGCGGTCCTCTCGGCGTCACCGGCTTCGTCGGCTCCAAGATCTTTGACGAGGGCGGCAGGGTCGAGGACAGCTGGGGCGCCAACCTCCACGATCTGGTCGATCGCCGCTTCGGCCATTCGATGGTCTGGGGAATCATCGGCGAGGACCTGCCCGAGGAGTCCAACCGCGTGATGCTCGACCCGGAGCTCACCGATACCGACGGCATCCCGGCGCCGAAGCTCGATTACACGGTCTCGGAGAACTCGTCGAACATGCTCAAGTTCCATGTCGACCGGCTGCTGGAGGCGAGCCTCGCCGCAGGCGCGATCGAGACCGTGGTGGTGCATCAGGTACCGGATACGGGCTGGCACCTGCTCGGCACGGCGCGCATAGGCGACGACCCCCGCACCTCGGTGGTGGACGAATGGGGCTGCTCGCACGACGTGCCGAACCTCTTCGTCTTCGACGCCAGCGCGTTCCCCACGTCGGGCGGCGTCAACCCGACTGCGACGATCATGTCGGTCTCCCACCGCCAGACCATGCACATGATCTCGGAACGTCGAAGCGTGGAGGCGGCGTGATGTCCCAGGCGTCCAGACTGTCGCTGGAGGGGCGCGCCACATTCGCGGGCCTGGCCGATTTGCTGATTCCACGCCACGGACGCATGCCGGCCGCGACCGAGGTCGGGGCGCATGAGGCGCTGCTCGACCAAGTGCTTGTCCACCGCCCCGATATCGTGGATGACCTGTTGCGCGGACTTGCCGCCGCGCAGGCGGCCGAGCCGAGCGAGGCGGCCAACCGGCTCAGCCAGGAGGATCCGGCGGCCTTCAACGCCATCACGCTCGCGGCCTCTGCGGCGTACTACATGTGCGACGAAGTGAGAGCGCTGATCGGCTATCCGGGTCAGGAAAAGGCACCTTACGATCCGCACGAAACGCCGGTCTATCTCACAAATCGCATGATCGAAAGGCTCGTGCGCCGCGGGCCGATCTATCGCCCGACGCCAGACGCACACGACTGAGCGCGGCACCGGCCGGTGCCGCTCGCCTGCTGAATCGCCAAATGGCCCACGCATCCAGCCGTAAGGGGCCGGCACAGTTTTCCGGCCGCCTGGAGGACGACAGGCTGCTGCGGGGGCAAGGCCGCTTCACCGACGATCTCGAATTCGCCGAGGCGCTGCACGGCGTTGTTGTTCGCTCGACCCATCCGGCGGCAGAGTTGCGCCGGCTGGATACGGCGGCGGCGCTGCGCGTCGAAGGCGTGGCGGGAGTCGTCACGGGCGACGACCTCGCCGCCGACGGCATCGGCGGAGTGCCGTTCATGAGCACCGTCGACGCGCCCGGGGGCGGACCGGTCCAAACCCTGGCCATGCCCCTCCTGGCCCGCGAGGCCGTGCGCTATGTCGGCGAGCCCATTGTCTTCGTGGTGGCCGAGAGTCTGCCGGCAGCGCAGGAGGCCGCCGAGCGCGTCGTCATCGACTATGCACCGCAGGCGTGCGTGACGGACGTTCTGGCCGCCGCCGAGGCCGGGGCGCCCCTCGTGCAGGAAGGCGGCGCAGGCAATGTCGTGGCCGAGCTGCGCCTGGGCGATCCTGCGGTGTGCGGCGCCGCCCTCGCAGGGGCGCGGCACCGCTTCAGACTCCAGGTGCGGAACAACAGGCTCGTTCCCCACGCTATGGAGCCGCGCGCCGCCGTCGGGCTCTACGACGCGGCCGGCGCGACCTGGACGCTACACTGCGCCACCCAGGCGCCGCACCACGCCCGGGCGCTCCTCGCCGATGCGGTCTTCGGGGTCCCCCGCGAGCGGATCAGGATCAGGGTCGGCGATGTCGGCGGCGCATTCGGTGGCAAGATCACCCCCTACCCGGAGGACGGCCTGCTGCTCTACGCGGCGCGGCGCTTTGGGCGGCCGGTTCGCTGGCGCGCCGCACGGGCCGAGAGCTTCCTGGCGGACTATCACGCGCGCGACCACGCCGCCGAGATCGAGATCGGTCTCGACGACGGGCTCGAGATTGTGGCCCTGCGCATCGTCGATCACGCCAACCTCGGGGCCTATGCCACGCCCTTCGGCATCCCGATCGCGACGACGACCGGCAACCGCATCGCCACCGGCGCCTATCGAGTGCCGGTCGCTGACATCGCGGTGAAGACCGTGCTGACCAACACGGCGCCCATCGGTCCCTATCGCGGCGCAGGCCGGCCCGAGACGATCCACCGGATCGAGCGGATCCTGGACTTCGCCGCCTCGCGGCTCGGCGTGGACCCAGCCGAGCTGCGCCGGCGCAACCTGGTGCGCAAGAGCGAGCTGCCCTATCGCCTCGTCTCCGGTCTTGCGTACGACAGCGGCGACTTCCCGCGCGTGCTGGAGCGGGCCCTGGCGCTGGCGGACTGGGACGGCTTCGAGGCGCGCCGCGACGCCGCACGGACGAGGCGGCTGCTGCGCGGCCGGGGCCTCGCCTACCATATCGATTCGACGAGCGGGCTCTCGCCGAAGGAAAGCGTCGAGGCGGTGGCGACGCCCGATGGCCGGGTGCGCCTCCATTCCGCCACGCAGGAGATGGGCCAGGGCCTGAAGAGCACCTATGCGCAGATCGCCGGCGACATCCTTGGGTTGCCCCGCGATGCGATCGACATCGTGCAGGGCGACACGGCGGCGACTCCGGAAGGGCCCGGGAGCTATGGGTCTCGATCGCTCTATACCGGCGGCGCGGCGGTGGCTGTGGCGTGCGAGACACTGGTCGAACGCCTGAAGGCGCTGGCGGCCGAGCGGCTCGAGGCCTCGCCGAACGACATCGAGATCGGCGGCGCGGCGCTGACGATTGTTGGCTCCGACCGGCGCGTCGCAGTGCGTGAGCTGGTCGCGGCCGAGCCCGGGGGCGAGGTGCGGGCGAGTGGAGAGGCTGAGGCCCCCTTCTGCTTCCCCAACGGATGTTATGTCTGCGAGGTCGAAATTGACCCGGACACGGCCGCCATTCGGATCGACCGCTTTTGCGGCGTCGACGATGTGGGCCGGGTCGTCAATGGGACGATCGTGCACGGCCAGACCCACGGCGGCCTCGCTCAGGGCATCGGCCAGGCCATGCTCGAGGAAATCCGCTACGACCCGCAGAGCGGCCAGCTCCTCACCGGCTCGCTGATGGACTACGCATTGCCGCGCGCCGACGACCTGCCGGGGTTCCAGACCCTGCTGGACGAGGAAGAGGCAACCACGACCAATCGTCTGGGGGTCAAGGGCGCCGGGGAAAGCGGCGCGGTCGGCGCACCGCCCGCAGTGGCCGCCGCGGTCCTGGATGCGCTCCGCCCGTACGGAGTCGAGCATCTCGACATGCCCGTCACGCCGGAGCGCGTCTGGCAAGCGCTACGCGACGCGAAACGTGCACGAGGGAATCGAATACCGGGCGAGCGCGGATAGATCGCGTCAACGCTCCATGTTCGCGAAGGGACCGCCTCTGGCGGACGGGAGAACGAACCGGTTGGTGTATCGATTAGGGAATCGCCGCTGGATTGTTCGGTCGGCAATGCCGCGAATCCGAGCGATCGAGACAGAGCCGACCTCCATTGCGTCGAACACCACCCCGCATCACTTGGCAATGGTTCGGGCGGCATCCGGCGCCGACAGAGTGGGCTGGACCATCCATCCGCGCGCCCCGCGCGACGTTGATGCAGTATGAAAGCTCTTCGTTGTTGACCAGGAGGGCTCCCAGCAACGCCTGCTCGGACTCCAAGTTGTTCGGAGGCGACCTGTACTCCTCGGCCTTCTCGGCGCCGCGACGGTCGCTCATGCGGCGCACCCGATGGGCCCCGAGTGCATCACCTTCGCCGTCGGCGAGACCCGATGTTCTCCTTTGGAATGGACAGTGACGCGAACGATCTGGGCACAGATTCGGCGCGTTCGTGTGACCGGTCACACTTATACCGGGTTTTGGATGTTCTCCTTTTCCGGCTAAGTCTGTGAAAAGATTGGTCGGAGTGAGTGGATTTGAACCACCGACCCCCGCCTCCCGAAGATGAGGCCAATCCGCTAAACCACTGATATTTTGCAGTATTGGTCAGCACTTGTTGTCCTTCATCGCCATTCAGGGGCGGTAATTCCGCACGCGCGTGCGGAAACGATCATGCCCGCCGGTTGATCGCCTCCACCGCACTTTGCATGTGGTCGGGATGGTGATGCCCGTAGGTCGACTCGAGCATGTCGACGGTCAGGCCGAAGAACCCGGCCGCGTGCCAGCGATCGCCACCCTTCTGCATCGCCCATGTGATCGCGGTGTGCCGCAAGTCGTGTTTGGTGCAATGCTCGATGCCCGATGCCGCCAGCGCCGTGCGCCACGCTGTCTTGAGGCTACCCACGCGCGCACCGCCCGCCTCGACGACGAAACGGCCGCCTTGGCGCTCCCAGCGCCGCAGGTGTGCAAGCAGGCGCGGCGGGACGGGCACGGGTGGGGTCCGCTTCTTGGTCTCGGCCTCGCCCGGCCCGCGCCGGTAGAGCACGCCCCTTTCGGTGTCCACCCATCCGCTGCCCCCGAACGGCGAGAAGCCGAGCCGCAGGATCGCGTCGGTGCGCGTGCCGGTGTAGAGCGCCACGAGAATGAAGCGCGCCAGATGCTTCGCCTTGGGGTTGCGGTAGGCGGTGCGCACGAGCTTCGCCGCTTCGTCGCGGGTCAACCAGCGGTCGCGAGGCGCCGGTTTGGCCGGGAGTCGCACGCCCGGCGCGGAGGTGATGTAGCCTTCGGTGTGGCAGTGCCGGATCGCCGCCCGCAAGGTACTGAGTTCCTTACGGATCGTGCCGGGCGCCCGGTCGTGTATCTTGCCGTACCGCCGGCAGACCTCGCCAGTGATCGCCGACAAGGGCAGCGCCCCTAGGATCGGCACCAGTGCCCGGATGCAATCGCCGATGCGGGCAGGGTCCCGCACGAGCGGCGCCCGCTCGGTCGCGTAGATATTGAGCGCTTCGGCCACCGTCATCTGAGCTGGATCATGGGGGCCGATGGTGTGACGGCCCCGTTGCGCGATGTAGCGCGCGTAGATTTCCTCAGCCTTTTGGCGGTCTGAAGTGCGCGTGCTGATGCGTTTTCCGCCGTCGCGGATTTCGTAGGTTCCAGCACCACGCTTGTCGGGTCGGCGGTACAATCTCGCTCCTTCGGTTTTACGCGGCATCGGTCCATAAGCTCCTCTAGTTTGTCTTCTTGAAGTCGCACCGCCTGCCCCACACGCACGAGGAAGCCGTGCGCCTCGGCCTCCTTCCGAAGCCCGCGCTTCGGCACGCCGAGCCGGTCGGCGGCTTCATCGATGGTCAGAAGTCGGTTCATTCGTCTTCGTCCTAGCCGGGCTACGATCCCCGGCTATTGCTACCGGGATTATCGGGTTGTGGCGGCGCGCGCCTGTCGCAGGCACGGTCGAGCGCCTCCCGCTCGTAGAGCTTGCGCTTGCCCATGCGGATCGACGGCCAAGGATTGCCGATGTGGGCCTTGAACGTGTTGACGGACATACCGACATCGGCGGCGACCTGCGCCGCCGAGGGCAGCAGGGGCCCGTTGGGCATGTCGCCCAGGCTAGGCCTTCCATCAGTGCTCACGGCGTCTACCTCTTTTCCCTCTGCCTCTCCAGCGTCTAATCGCGCGCCTTTGCGTTGATGCGGTCGAATTCGTTGCCTCTCGTAGTTGCGCCTTCAAAGCGGCCACGGCAGCGTTTGGCGCTGCGCGTGGCGCTTCGCCATCCGCTTCGGTACGTCGCCCTTGCGCACGTCCGACAGCCCGAGCTCGCGCGCGATCGACGCCCACGTGCGCCTTCCGCGCGCCTTGAGCCGGTACGCCTGCCAACCCGTGTCCGAGTACGGCCGACCCCGCCGAATCACGTCCCGAGCCTCCTCGTCCGGCGCGGGAGAACTCTTCTCGGCGAGCAGGCGGTCCTGAGCCTCGACAACAGGCACATACCATGACAGTCGCGGATCCCCGCCCCGCGCCGCTTCTTCGGCCAGCCTCTTCGTGTCGGTCACGTTCCAGCCCCGACACCAGCGGCACGCGCGTTCCCAAACGGGCTTTCTGAACTGGCCCAGATTGTCGAGAACCCGATCGGCCGGTGACCCCTTCGGCGGCGGCGTCCACTCCATTTTTGTGCATTCCCGACTGTCCACTTCAGTCCTCCCAATTTTGTCCTTCTGATTATGTCCCCCTGATGGGCGATTGGGGCACTGGATCGTGCAGCGACCTGACACAATGCGGCCGCCGGCCGCCGCCGGCCCCCCCCCCCCCCCCCGGTGCGCGCGGCCGTGGGCGGGCGCGGCGCGCGGAGGCGCGCGCGGGGGCGCTGGAGGGCGCGGTGGCGCTGGGTTTCCGGCCCTCGCGGGCACGGTCGAGGCGAGCGCGCGCGGTGCGCGTCGAGGCGCCGGGCCAGCTCGCACGGGGGCGTCTGGCGGGCGGTCGAGGGCGCCATGCGTGGCGCGCGGGGTCGAGGCGGGCGAAGTTCGCATAATGTTGATTCTGGTAAATTGGGTTTCGCGCCCGATCAACGGCTTAGCCCGTCGAGGCGATTACGGCGAGGGCCGATCACAAGATGTGGGGGGTCGAGGCGTCGAGGCGTGCGGCGCTCGTGTGCGCGTCTCAAGCCGTACTTCGAAAACGATGAGGCGCTGAAAGACGCGGGCGGTGCGCAATACCTCGCGCGCCTCGCTGGCTCGGCGGTGACGGTCATCAACGCCGGCCAATACGGTCGCGCCGTCTACGAAATGTATACGCGCCGACAGTTGATCGCCGTAGCCGAGGACATGCAGGACGCCGCCTACGACGCACCGCTCGATCAGCCGCCAGCAGAACAGGCGGAGCAGGCGGTGTCCAGGATCCACGAAATCCTGCAAGGCGCGCCCGGAACCGGCTCGGAAGGCCGCTCGATTGACGTTGCTGGGGATAGCGCCATCGCCGCCATCGAGAGGGCCTATCAGGCAGACGGCGCGCTCCTGGGGCTCCCTGTGGGCATCACGACCATCGAAGACCGGCTCGGCGGCCTCCAGGCTCCCGACATGATCGTGCTCGGCGGGCGGCCGGGTATGGGCAAGACCGGCATGGCGCTCGGGATCGCGCTCGCAGTCGCCCAGGCGGGCCATCCGGTCCTCTACGCCAGCCTCGAAATGTCAGCCGAACAACTCTGCAAGCGCGCGCTCTCGATTCTCACCGGCCTCTCACACGATCTCATGCGGAGGGGGCAAATTGAACACGCTGACTTCGAGCCGCTCTACGCGGCAAACAAGCGGCTCAAGAGCCTGCCGCTCGAGATCGACGACACCGGCGGCCAGACGCCCGACTATATCGAGCGCCGCGCGCGAAGGTTCAAGCGGGAGGGCCAGCTCGATCTTCTGGTCATCGACCATCTGCAACTTATGCGTCCGCCGCAGGAGATGCGGAAGCAGGGCCGGGTCCAGGAAATCACCGAGTTCACTATGCGCATGAAGGCGCTGGCGAAGGAGCTCGACACCCCCGTGCTCCTGCTCTCGCAACTCAACCGGGCCGGCGAGCGCGCCGACAATAAGGTCCCGCAGCTGTCCGACTTGCGCGATTCGGGCTCCATCGAACAGGACGCCGACAGCATCCTGCTTCTCTACCGCGAAGCCTACTACCTGGCGAAGGAAGAGCCCGACGTAAGTGACGAAGCCACCCACGCGGAATGGCAAGAGTGGATGGCAGAAAATCAGGACAAGGGCGACGTCTATGTCGCCAAGAACCGCCACGGTCCGACCATGAAAATCCCGCTTCGCTGGGAGGCCGCGACCATGAGCTACCGAGACCTGTTGAACGACGAAGGAGGGCATCATGACACGTTCACGCTTTAGCGAGGTGTGGCGCGTTGCCCCGTGTTCGGGTGCTTCACTGCTTGCCCTGCTTTCGCTGGCTGACAATGCGGGCGGGAGCGGGGGCCCCGACGATTTCTGGGCCGACGTCCCGATTCCCGTGGTCGCCCACGCCTCCCGGGTGAGTGCCACCGCCCTCCAACACATTCTAAAGGTACTCGAAGAGGATGGTCTAATCGCAGGGCTGACCATCGAGAATAACCGCATTCGATGCTGGCTCGCGTGCCTGGAGCTGTGCGGGTCGGCTCTTGCCGCAGGAGGAAATCACCAATGAAGAATCAAGGCGCTTTTGCCATCGTTCCCGTAGACATTCTTGATCTTGGCCTCAAGCAAAGCGCCTTGATCGTGTTCGTGGCACTGGCCAGCTTCGCCGGGAAGAGCCGCATCGTATGGCCGTCTGTGCGCACCATGGCACGGATGGTGGGGATGCAGGAACGCTCGGTCCGCCGTCACCTCGGCGAGCTTGAAGAGGCGGGCGTTATCACGCGGGTGGCTCGGTTCGACGATGACGGCCGGCAGACGAGCAACGCATACCGGCTCGACATCCTTGTGTCGCATTTGGCCAACCGGACTGACCCGTCGGACACCCCCGACCCTGACCCCGCAGACAGGGGGGAGGGTGACTCCACAGTCAGCCAAACAGTACCAGTAGGAACAATACCAGAGGAACAAGACCCAACCGCGCGCGGGTGCGCGCGGTTGAGTGCTCAGGCGTTGAAGGTGGAATTCGAGGACTGGTATCAGCACTACCCGAGGAAGGTTGCACGCGGGCAGGCCGAAAAGGCGTTTGCCAAGGCCCGACGCGCCGACATCAGTCTCGAGACCCTGATCGACGGCGCGAAGCGCTACGTGCGCCAGGTTGCCGGGAAGGAGCACAAGTACACCAAGCACCCGGCGACGTGGCTCAACGGGAAGTGCTGGCTCGACGAGGACGAGCCGGCAACGGCGGCGACTGATGGCGAGCTCACATGGTAGCAGAAGAGCAAGCGCACCGCGGAACGAGTGAAGCAACGAGGCGAGGAAGCCGGCTGCGAAGTCCGGCGAGAGGGCTCCGCATGACACTCCGTGAGTGCCGCGTCGTCGTGGACCTCAACCCGAGGGGCAGCCCCGAGGCCGACGAATTCATGCACAACGGGGGTTAATCTGATCGACGTTATCCAGCATCGAGCCGTCGACGCCGAGGGCGAGGCTATCCATGACTGTGGTGTTGCGCTCTTTGAGACACTGGCGATGACCGATGTGAAGTTCGCCGCCGCGTGGGCAGTCAGGGCCACCACGCTCGGGCACGAGTAGCGCGGAGACGGCCCTCCGGCAGTTCCTCAACGCGCTCTGCTAGCCCCCTCTGCGCCGCTGGTTGCATGCGATCAACCGCGTGAAGGAAACCAAGCGCCGAGCAGAAGCCACGCCGCCGCCAACCTCGAACGCGGCGACGAACGAGTGGCGGTGATTTACACTCTGATCGGCACCGCCAAGCTCAACGACGTCGACCCAAAGCCTGGCTCGCCGACGTCCTCGAGCGCATCACCGAGATGCCGCAGACCCCAAGTGCACGAGTT
The DNA here is from genome assembly GCA_965207055.1 of Alphaproteobacteria bacterium. Lineage (GTDB taxonomy): Bacteria > Pseudomonadota > Alphaproteobacteria > UBA828 > UBA828 > WTGU01. The sequence continues at coordinate 1,040,668 of CBDBLP010000004.1, forward strand.
CCTTCCTTGGAACTGGAAGGCCGACCGTCAGCAGGCCCTCGCCGCATAGCCTGCGGCTTCCGCCGGATGGTTACCCAGTATCAGCTATTGGGCACTATCGTCAGGGGGGGTGCCGCGGCGCGTCGGGTACGCCGGTTCTGGTCGGAAAAGTTAAGCCCCGGATTGTCGCTCATAACAACCCGCCCAATGTCCCCACTTTGGTGGTTGCGCGTCGCTACGACGCGAACGCCAACCTGACCTTCACCTGGCGCCGCGATCCTCGCTACTAGCCGGAGGGCCCTGCCGAATACATCGACGAGCTCGTGACTTGGAACTGCGCGCCGGGAAGAGATCGGCAAGCTGACCCCTGACTTCCACAGTGCGGCGAAACTGGACGCTTAGCGCATAGGAGACATTCCGTCACCCGCTGGCATGGCCTCCGCCCCTCATCGACCTCCGACGCAGGCTTGCCCGGTAGAGCCTGCGTGCCCGGCGTCCCGACGCAATCAGCGCAATCCGTCGACGCGGGGAAGCCCTGGCAATCAACCACTGTTCAAACCCCACCACACCGTGAACCCGGATGAAGCAGAAGACCTCCAGGAAGCGAGCCGCGGCGTACAGTTTGATCCGTTCCAGCAGCTTCTCACGGCTTCGTTTGCCATGTTCCTCCACCCGCCGACGCCACTCCTCGACCGCTGGCGGGAGCCGAACGAACTTCTCGTTTCCCTTTTTCTTCGGTCTGATCGCGTAAACGGACAGTGTCCCATCGGGCAAGCGTTGGCATCCGGACCCGCGTCTTCCCGTTCGCCCTCTATCTCCGACAACAAGGGCATCACCGTTCCGTACGGGATCGGCATGCTTCGCATGGACCGGTACGCGGGATCGTCGTAGACCTCGAACCTGGCTTTGCAGCACCATTCACGCATGCTCTCCGGCGAGATGCTCCACACCACGACAATCCGCCAGAACGGGCAGCTCTTCTTTCGGAGCCGGCGCAAGTAGGGCTTCAGTCCAATCAGCACTCGCGTGCTGAAGTGGTCGACCACGTTCTCCGCGCGCAATGGGTTTTCTGGCTGCATCGCGAACCAGAGGGGCAGACCCACGATGAGAGTCCCGTAGCCGTGCTCTCGCCACATGCCTTCGTAGGATCGCTTGTTCAGCTTCCTTTCAACGGCGTCAATCACCTTGTCGGCAGCCCTTTGCTGCGAACCCCGGGACGGCATCCCCAAGTTCAACCCATTCAAGAATGCACCCGGATCGAAGTCGAACCCGGCCTCGCCTCCATTCTCGATGCGCATGAACGCCTCGATATCCCTGGCCTCCACGCCCTCGAACACTTCGGTGACTTCGAACCACTCGACTCGCCCCCCGGTTCCGGCGCTGCCCTTTCGGAAGACGTACCGGACCCATCGCCGGGCTCGTTTCTGTTCCTGCCGAGTTCGTGTCGCTCGATCCGCCACGGCATTGTGATTGCGAAGCTGGCCCAAGATTTGCGATCGATGCCGGCGTCCTCGGCTGCCTTTATCCAGTACCGCTCCCTCAGTTCGCCCGTCAGCTCCCGCTCTGCGACTTCGATCAGGCGATCCTTGGGGCCTGGCTTGAGGTAGAGGATCTCCAACCCCGCTCTGTTTGGACCCCGGTATTCCCAACCCTCCGTTGCCTGGGACTCAGCCACTCCGAAACCTCGCGTCAATCAAGGCCGTTCATCCGCGAGTTCCCGGTGGGCAGCAATATCGACGTTGGTCTCAACTTAGCCATCCAAAGAAAGTGTCGAACGGGCGCCAGGGCAACGACAATGGGGCCACACCCGGCCCAATGCGCCATGATGCCGCCAGCGATAGGCGTTGGCCGGGGCGACGCGCCCTCCGCGCGGTTGGTGTTGTCCCGCGCACGAGCGGGACATGCCAATATGATGGCCTCGGACCGCGTTCGGGCTAGCAATCAGTCTAGGACGTCCACTAAACGAGGACGGCCGTATACTCACCCCTTCACTGAGCAGCGGTGCTCCGATCAAGCCGCTTCCGCCCGCTCGTAGGCGAGGTCGAACACCGTGTCGCTCAGCCAGCGTTTGAAGCCGTCGTTGTCCACGTACTGCTTGAACAGCTCGCTGTCGTCCTTCATCACAGCGGTGATCACGCGCAGCAGGACCTTGTCGTACTCGACGCGCGTGTTCTCCCTGTCCGAGTTACGCTGAGCGTTCCTGAAGGCGGTGTCTGCAGCTACCCGGGCGGGAATGGTCTCGGTGATCAGCTGCAAGACGCGGTCAGTGTCCTCCCACTGGATCCCGCCGTAAATCTCATTGAAGGCCCTGATGATGTTCGAGAGTCGATCCAGCTCGGGCTCGGCCTTGTGCCCACCGCCGCCGGGTGGCACCGGGTCGATCTCGGCGTCCTCGTCAGGCAGCATGATCTTCTGCATCGCCTTCTTCTCGACCCGGTAGCTGTCCATGTCGATCGCGTCGAGAACACCCTTGGATAGATCCTCCTCCCGCGGCGCCGGCAGCTTGGGGATCAGAAAGTTGAGGAAGATCGAACGCTTCTCCCACTCGGCGTTCGTGTAGGGCAGGATGCATGACAGAAAGGCGTAGGTCCGAACGAATCCCTTGGCCTTGCCCTTGAAGTCCACCTGTTCGTCCTCGTCCAGGTCGTGCTTGTAGACCGCCACGCAGGCGTCGAGGATCGGATCGAGCTGGTCGCGCTCGGCCCCGCCCAGATAGCGCCGCACAAAGTCCTCGACCTCGTTGGACGCGTAGACATGGGCGCGGTCGAGGTCGGCCTGCAAGTCGTGCAGCTTGTTGGGATCGGTCTCGTCGGAGAGGATGGTCGCGCGATAGAAGTCCGCAAAAGCCTCCTCGATGGTCGAGGTGGCATTCAGGAAATCCAGCACGAAGACATCGCTCTTCTTCGGATGCGCCCGGTTGAGGCGCGAGAGCGTCTGCACCGCCTTGATGCCGGAGAGCGTCTTGTCGACATACATCGTGTGCAGCAAGGGCTCGTCGTAGCCGGTCTGGAACTTGTCCGCACACACGAGAAACCGATATGGGTCCTCCTGGATCCTCTCGGCGATATCGCGCGACGGAAACCCGTTCAGCGACGCCTCGTTCACCTTCGCACCGCCGAACTCGTGGTCACCGGAGAAAGCGACGATGGCTTGATACCGGCTCCTCCGCTCTGCCAGGTAGTCGCGGATGGCGTGGAAGTACTGGAGCGCGCGCTCGACACCGTTGGTGACCACCATCGCTCGTGCTTCGCCGCCGATCTTGTTCTTGGCCAGTACCTGCTCGTGGAAGTGATCGACTATGATCTCGGCCTTGAGACGGATCGCGTGGTCGTGGCCCTCGACGAAGCGGCGTAGTTTCTTCTGCGCCTTGTTGGCGTCGAACTCCGGGTCGTCCTCGATCGTCTTGGCGAGCTTGTAGTAGCTCTGCACCGGCGTGTAATGCGCCAGCACGTCCAGGATGAAGCGCTCCTGGATCGCCTGCTTCATGGTGTAGCTGTGGAAGGCGCGATGCCTGACCTTGCCTTCCTGCGGGGGCCCCGGCTCGCCGAAGATCTCCAGCGTCTTGTTCTTCGGCGTCGCGGTGAAGGCGAAGTAGCTCGCGTTGGGGAGGAGCTTGCGCGACTCCATCAGGCGGTTGATCTGGTCCTCGAAGGTCTCGTCTTCCCCCTCCGCACCGGATTCAGAGAGCGCCTGCGCCATCGCAGCGCTGGTGCGCCCGCCCTGGCTGGAATGCGCCTCGTCGATGATGATGGCGAAGCGCTGCCCGCGCTGTTCGTTGCCGATCTCATCGAGGATGTAGGGGAACTTCTGCACCGTCGAAATGATGATCTTCTTCCCGGACTCGATGAAGCGACGCAGGTCGCCCGAGCGATCGGCATGGCCCAGCGTCGCGCCGACCTGGGCGTACTGCCGGATGGTGGCGTTGATTTGTCGGTCGAGAATGAGCCGGTCGGTGACCACGATGATGGAATCGAAGACCGGCGCACCGTCCCTCGCCAACCCGATCAGTTGATGCGCTAACCAGGCGATGGAGTTGCTCTTGCCGCTGCCCGCCGAATGCTGAATCAGATAGCGCCGTCCCACGCCACGCACCCAAGCGTCGACGAGAAGCCGGCGCACGACCTCAAGCTGATGATAGCGCGGCCAGATCTGGGTTCGCGTCTTCTTGCCTGTCTTCTCGTCCCGTGACACCACCAGTTGGGCATAGTTCTCCAGGATTTTAGTGAGGCTCGCGCGGGTCAGCACCTCGCGCCACAGATAGTCCGTCTTGATCCCGGTCGGATTGGGCGGGTTGCCGGCGCCGTCGTTCCAGCCTCGGTTGAAAGGCAGAAACCACGATGCCTTGCCCTTGAGGTGGGTGCAGAACTGCACCTCGCTCTCGTCCACCGCGAAGTGCGCGACGCAGCGGCCAAGCTCGAACAGCTTCTCGCGCGGGTTGCGGTCCTTGCGGTACTGCCAGACCGCATCGTCCACTGTCTGCTTGGTGAGGTTGTTCTTCAGCTCGAAGGTGATGACCGGCAGGCCGTTGATGAAGAGAGCGATGTCGAGCGCCCGCTGCGTCTCGTCACGGCTGTAGCGAAGCTGCCGGGTGACGGTGAAGCGGTTCTGCTCGAAGCGCTCCTTGGCCTGCTCGTTGCCGGGCGAGGGCGTGCCGTAGAACAGGTCCAGGTCGTGCGCGCCGTGCTTGATGCCGTGGCGCAGCACCTCGATGGTGCCCCGCTTCGAGATTTCGCCCTGCAGCCGCGCCAGGAACTTGCGCCGTGTCGGTCCGTCCTCGTCCAGCGCGAGCACTTCTGCAGCCTCGGGCTGCGTGTCACGTAGGAAGGCCGTCAGCTGGACCAGATCGACGCAATACTCGCGGTCGTAGTCGTGATAGCTGCCGGGGCTCCAGCCGACCCCGCCATAGCCGGCGCGCGGCTCCATCAGTGCACTGGCCGGTGGCGGATCGCAGGAATGCCCGGCGAGCGCCGTGCAGATCAGGCGCTCGAGGCCCTTCTCGCTCGTATCGGTGGTCATTGACGGGGAGCAAACAGGCAGTCGTCCGCCCAGCCCTTCTCCCGCAGCACGTCCGCCGCCAGTCCGATTTGCCGTGGCGAGAAGCGCTTCTTGCGCTCGTTCCACGCATAGGTCAGCCGGACGAGGTCATCCTGCGACGCGGGATTGTCGCGCACCAGCACCCAGTGCACCGTCGAGAGCAGTTCGAGGCCGAAGGCTGACTCGAACCCGTCCACGAGGTCTGTCACTCTGTCGAAGCGCTCTCGGGTATCAAGGGAGCAGTCCAAGAACGCTCTGGCGTCCCCGACGGCGCCTGGCACAAGCTTCAGCAGCTTGTCGGGCGCGTCGCCGCCGTCGCCGTATCCCGATATGAAATGCCCCTCCACCCTGTTGAGAACCTGGCCAAGGTTCTCGGCATAGGGCCCGTAGTGCCCCTTCTGGTATCTCAGTTTCAGCTTCTCGCCCGCAGCCTGCATGAAGTACATCAGCTTGTGTACTTCCAGCAGGGTGACGAAGGGATCGAGCAAACCGTTCAAGTAACGGTCCATCAGGCCGACCAGCGCTGCTCGGCCTGGGGTCATCCCCGGCACCGCATGGCTTCGCACCATTCTCTCCGCCGCCGGCGCTCCCCTCGGTTCGAAGACGACGACATCCAGGTCGGTGAAGCCGCGCAATGCCTTCTCGATTCGCGGGCGCACGTCGCTCCATTCGAGGCCGCCGAGGCCGGCGCCCAGCGGCGGCACGGCGATCGAATGAATCTCGTGCGCGCGGATCACTGCCGCGAGGTCCTTGAGCCCGGCGTCGATATCCTCGATCCGGCTGTTGCCGCGCCAGTGCCGCTTGGTCGGGAAGTTGATGATGTAGCGCGGGTTCGTGAGCGCGCCGGTCTCGAACACGAACATGCGGCCGGGCTGCACTTCGCCGCGCCCGCAGGCGTCTGCGTAGACGCGGAAGTTCTCGGGAAACGCCTTCTTGAACTGGAGCGCGACTCCGCGCCCCATCACGCCGACGCAGTTGACCGTGTTGACCAGCGCCTCGGCGTCTTCGGCAAGGATGTCGCCGGTTGTGAAGCGAATCATCGGTGCCCCCTCAGCGTCATCAATAATACCACCCCGGCTGAACCGTGACAGCGGGTTGGTGATTGGCGGACCGCATGGCGTTCAACGCCCCGTTGTACGATTCGGCCGTACACACGCCAATGCGCCGTACCAGCGTCCACGGGAATGAACGCTCGACCAAGAACTCGGCTTGCTTCTCGTCTCTGCACTCAACCCAGTAATTCGCCCTGACTGCTCCCCAGTCGATCTCGTCTGGCTGCGCCAAGTCGCAGCGATCGGCGAAAAACCGAGAGCCAGCGTTGGTCAGGGTGAAGGCCCATCGCCGTTCGCCCTGCTCGGCCCAGTCCACCGTCTCGTGCAGGTCTGCCTCCAGGTGCACGATGGGGCCTTGACCGTCGCGGTAGTCGAGCTCGGGATGATTGGCCCTGTGGATCAGGTAGAGCATGACGGAGCGCGGGCAGAAGTAGAACGGTACGCAATCGCCCACATTGAGCCCAGGACGGCACGTCACCGGATTGGTCAACCGTCGCTGCTTGATGGTGCTCATGCCGATGGTTGTTCCCGGACGTGCACGCTGCTGCAGCTCCGCATCGGACCAGAGGCGGCCATCCGCGACGATCGAGGCCAACCGGTCCACGTGGACGATGTGGTAGATCTTTGGCTCGGCAGGCGGCGGCATGGTCAGCCCACGACCTCCGCCACTTCCCGGTCTTCGTCGAACGCGGGCGCGGCGCCGGCATCGAAAAGATCGTCGGCCTCATCGTTGACTGCGAGGGGATCGACCTCGGGCAGCGCGGCCGCCGCCTCGCGCACGTCGAGCTTGCCGGTCACCACATCGGCGATCATGGCCGTGCGAAGTTCACCAATAAGCGCTATTTTTCTCGCCGTCCTAGCTATTCCTGCACTTAGTGGGCGAGTATACTCCTGCAAGTGTTTGATAATCTCGTTTTGCTCGTCGTGCCCAGGTAGGGCAAAGTGAAAAGACCTTAATGACGATAACGGGAGGTTGTTTGCTAAGCCTTCAGCGCCGCTGATAGCCTCTTCCACTTGCTGACGATAGTAACAGCAGTTCATTGCCAAAACCATGAAGTCTGGCTCCGCCTCCTGACTGAAAACCAGTCGAAACGTCTTGTCCGACAAGATTAGCCTTTGTCTGAGAGATGAGACGCGTCCAACCGAACCCACCAAGCGAGGTGAACCGCTCGCGCGCGAAACGAGCACGTCGCCAACTCTGACTGTAAGCCTGCGGTCGAACACAAATTTCGGTGTGAGGCGCTTATGTTCGGTCTCTCTGAATATTCCCCCGTTAACACAGCCAGCCTTGAGTACTCCCCAAGAAGTGCTGTCTGCGAGCCGATTCTCGGCCTGCGGGCTAACCCCCTTGATCAATGCGTCGGACCAAGGACTTGAGGCGTCGGACTTCCCAATGCGCAGGCACATCCCCCAGCCGTTCGACGCCAGAGGGCTTGTAGGCCGGGTAGGGCTGGCCGGTGCGGACGTCGATCCCGCCCGTGACGGCCCGGTGGATGATGGCCTGCTTCTGCTCCTCCAGCAGCGCGATCAGCTTCTCCTTAGCGCGGATGTAGCGCCGAATGCGCCGGTCAGCATGGTCAAGGAAGCGGACGATGGCGCCTTGTTCGGAGGGAGGAGGGATCAGAAACGAGATGTCCCGCATTGCTGAAGTCGACAAGTCCCATTGTCCGATCCGGACGCCGTCAGAAGCTCGCGCAAAGTAAGGCACATAAGCTTTGGATCTAATGGCCCTGTGAAAATAAGAAGCGTCGACACCTCGTACATCAAAGACAAAATAAGCGGGGCTGACAATCCCAAGATAGTCTGAAACGCCATATGATCCCTGCCATGCTTTCATTTTGTTCATGGCAAACTGGAATCGCTCGACCACCTTGTAGTTTGTTAGGTCGTCTGGGACAACGTTATGGTTTTCGTCCTTATTTGTCAATCGGCTTTGAACATTGACCCCCTATCGGCGTGCCGCGAAATCGCGCTGAAATTACGGCTCTAAATAGGGTGCAACTCTCTACATTCATCCAATATTTCGTTGTAACACAATATCTTATGAAATATTAATGGCGGATGGGGTGGGATTCGAACCCACGAGGGACTTGCGCCCCTGCCGGTTTTCAAGACCGGTGCCTTCGACCGCTCGGCCACCCATCCGCGGCGCGATACCATCAGTCCGCGTGTCTTCGTTCAAGTCGGAAACGACACTGGTCGGCGTCTTGGCTTATCGGCGCTCTTCTGTGCTATAGGGCGCGCGAAGCCGCTCCGGCTCCGGAGCGCATTACGATTCTGGAATTGGCCGGAGGCGCGCGGGCGTGGCGGAATTGGTAGACGCGCGTGGTTTAGGACCACGTGGCTAAGGCCGTGGGGGTTCGAGTCCCTTCGCCCGCACCATCGCCGGTGGAGCCCGCACCTGCGTCCCGTTGGGCGCCCGGGCCATGCGGAGTACGACATGAGCGCTAGACCATGCAGGTAACAGAAACCCTCTCCGAGGGGCTGAAGCGTGAGCTGAAGGTGACGGTGCCGGCAGCCGATCTCGAATCCGAGGTCGAGGGACGGCTCGACGAGTTGCGCAAGACCGTGACCATGAAGGGCTTTCGGCGCGGCAAGGTGCCGCTTTCGATCGTGCGCCGCCAGTATCAGCCGCGCGTGCTAGGCGAGGTGCTGCAGCAGACGATCGAGACACGCACGCGCGAGGTCCTGGAGGAGCGCGAGTTGCGCCCGGCCATGCAGCCCGAGATCGAAATCACGGCCTACGACGAGGGCAAGGATCTCGAGTTCACCATGGGGATGGAGGTCCTGCCGGACATCGAGCTCGGCGACTTCTCCGACCTGACCGTCACCCGGCTCAAGGCCGAAGTGACCGACGATGCGGTGGAGGACGCGCTTGGCCGACTCGCCGAGGCCGAAAAGCGTTTCGAGCCGGTCGAGACACCGCGGGCGGCCCGGGCAGGCGATCAGCTTCTGGTCGACATCGCCGTCGAGGTCGACGGCAAGCCGGCGCCAGAGCGGAGCGGCACGGACGTGCCACTGGAGCTCGATACCGAAACGCTCATGCCCGAAATGACCGAGCAGCTCGTCGGCGCTCAGGCAGGCGAGGAGCGCGAAGTGACAATCGCGCCCGAAACGCCTGACCCGGAAGCCGGTGAGCAGGATGAGCCCGCAGCGGCAGCGGCGGCGACCGTCTTCAAGATCACCGTGAAGGAAGTGCAGGAGCGGCTGCCGACCACGATCGACGACTCCTTCGCCGAACGCCGGGGCGCGGAGAACCTGGACGAGCTGCGCGGCGTGGTGCGAGGACAAATTCAGGAGCAGTACGATCAAGCCTCCCAGGCCCGTCTCAAGCGTTCGCTGCTCGATGTCCTCGATGAGCGCTACAAGTTCGACGTGCCGCCCGGCATGATCGAGCGCGAGTTCGACGCCGTCTGGCAGCAAATCGAAAACGACGCCAAGCGGGCAGAGGCGGAAATCGCCACTATTCTCGATCAGCCGGAAGAGGAAGCACGGGAGGAGTTTCGGAGGATCGCCGAAAGGCGGGTGCGCCTCGGTCTCCTGATCGCGGAAATAGGCGGGGCCAACGACATATCGGTCGAACAGGAGGACCTGCTTCGCGCCGCCATGATGAGCGCCCGCGGGCATCCCGAGCCGCAACGACTTCTCGAGTACTACCGGAGCCAGCCGCAAGCGCTGGAACGCTTCGGTCCGACGGTGTTCGAGGACAAGGTGATCGCGTTCCTCGGCGAACTCGCCACGGTCTCCGATGAAGTGGTGGATGTGGAAACGCTGATGCGCGACCCGGATGACGACGAGAAACCGTCCCAGTCCGGAGACCCTGCTGCAGGTGAGGAAGAGTCGGCAGAGGTCGGCGAGGGCGATAGCACCGCGCCTGGCGAATCGAGCTAATCCGACAGGCCGGAAGGGACATTGCCATGGCGGATATCGTCGATACCTACGCAAACACCCTCGTGCCCATGGTCGTGGAACAGACCAACCGGGGCGAGCGTGCCTACGACATATACTCGCGCCTGCTCAAGGAGCGGATCATATTCCTCACCGGCGGTATCGGCGATGAGGTCGCGAGCCTGATCACCGCGCAGCTCCTGTTCCTGGAATCGGAGAACCCGACCAAGGACATCTCCGTCTATATCAACAGCCCCGGCGGCCTGGTGACGTCGGGTCTCGCGATTTACGACACGATGCAGTATGTGCGCCCGGCGGTGGCGACGCTTTGCATCGGCCAGGCGGCTTCCATGGGCTCAATGCTGCTGGCGGCGGGCGCCGAAGGGCAGCGCTTCACCCTGCCCAATGCTCGGATCATGCTGCATCAGCCGTCCGGCGGCTTTCAGGGGCAGGCCACCGACATCGAGATTCACGCCAAGGAAATCCTGTTGCTGCGGCAGCGCCTCAATGAAATTTACGTGAGCCATACCGGCCAGGACCTTGCGGTGATCGAGGAAAACCTGGAACGTGACAAGTTCATGACTCCCCACGAAGCCAAGGAGTTCGGCATTGTGGACGATGTGGTGGCCCGACGGCCGGAGAGCCCGGACGACTCGGAGGCCAAGGGCAGCGCCAAGAAGGGAAGCTAGAGGCGGCAATTTGGCTGGAGCACGCCACTGCGTGGTACATCCTGTCCCAATGCCGGGGCCGAGAAACACTAGATGTTGGGCCTGGAATTCACCGCATGTTCGGCCTAGACACGGGCCGGGGTGTTTGCCAACCTCACGGAGTTCGGGTTGTCTGGAGAAGAGCGTCGTGAGCCCAAGGACGGCATAAGCAGGCAAGTCCCGGCAGGCGACGGTACGGAGCGGACATGAACAAGTCCAGCGGCGGCGATTCGAAGAACACGCTGTACTGCTCTTTCTGCGGCAAGAGCCAGCACGAGGTGCGCAAGCTCATCGCGGGGCCAACCGTGTTCATCTGCGACGAGTGCGTCGAGCTCTGCATGGACATTATCCGCGAGGAGCACAAGAGCGCGCGGGTCAAGAGCCGTGACGGCGTACCGACTCCCTCCGAGATCTGCGAGGTATTGGCCGACTACGTGATCGGTCAGGACCACGCCAAGCGCGTGCTCTCCGTCGCCGTGCACAATCACTACAAGCGCCTCGCCCACGGCAGCAAGGGCAACGAGGTCGAGCTCGCCAAGTCCAACATCCTGCTTATCGGGCCGACCGGCTGCGGTAAGACCCTGCTCGCGCAGACGCTGGCCCGCATCCTCGACGTGCCCTTCACCATGGCCGATGCGACCACGCTGACCGAGGCGGGCTACGTCGGCGAAGATGTCGAGAACATCATCCTGAAGCTGCTCCAGGCGGCCGACTACAATGTCGAGCGGGCACAGCGCGGTATCGTCTACCTCGACGAGGTGGACAAGATCGCCCGCAAGTCGGACAACCCATCGATCACTCGGGACGTCTCCGGCGAGGGCGTACAGCAGGCACTGCTCAAGATCATGGAAGGCACCGTGGCTTCCGTTCCGCCCCAGGGCGGGCGCAAGCATCCGCAGCAGGAGTTCCTGCAAGTCGACACGACCAATATCCTGTTCATCTGCGGCGGCGCCTTTTCGGGTCTGGAGAAAATCATTTCCCAGCGCGGGCGCGGCATGGCGATCGGCTTCGGTGCCGACGTGCGCTCGCCAGACGAGCGCAAGACCGGCGAGATCCTGCGCGAGGTCGAGCCCGAGGACCTGCTCGGCTTCGGACTGATCCCCGAGTTTGTCGGCCGGCTACCCGTGCTTGCAACCCTCGACGATCTCGAAGCGGACGCGCTGGTGGAAATTCTGGTCAAGCCGAAGAACGCTCTCGTAAAGCAATACGAGAAGCTCTTCGACATGGAGAGCGTGACGCTGGCCTTCACCGAGGACGCGCTGCGCGCGGTCGCCCACAAGGCCATCGCCCGGAAGACCGGCGCCCGCGGCCTGCGCTCCATCCTCGAAGGCATCCTGCTCGATCCGATGTTCGATCTGCCGAGCTACGATTCGGTCGAGGAGGTCGTGATCAACCGAGAGGTGGTCGAGGGCCGGGCACAGCCTCTCCTGATCTATTCCGACCGGCTCGAGGACGCCAGCTCGTCGGCATCCTGAGAGGCCGCTTGAACGGCCGCCCCTCAGTACTTACCTTGCGTAGGTGAGAGCGGTGGCGTCGGCCACCGCTCTAAAGCGCAGTCCCAAGGCGCACGAGGAACAATGTTGGACGTCTCGTCGATACCGAGCTACCCGGTCCTGCCGCTCAGGGACATCGTCGTCTTCCCGCACATGATCGTGCCGCTCTTTGTCGGGCGCGAGAAGTCGGTTGCGGCGCTTGAGACCGTCATGAAGGACGACAAGCAGATCCTCCTCGTGGCGCAGAAAAACGCCTCCCAGGACGACCCGACACCGAAGGACATCCATTCGGTCGGCGTGGTCGGCTCGGTGCTCCAGCTTCTCAAGCTGCCGGACGGCACGGTGAAGGTGCTGGTGGAGGGCGGCACCCGCGCGCGGCTCGTCGAGTTCCGCGACAATCCGGCCTTCTTCGAGGCGCACGCCGAGAAGATGGAGGAAGACGAGGGCGACTCCGGCGAGCTCGAGGCACTCAGCCGCTCGGTGGCGAGCCAGTTCGAGCAGTATGTAAAGCTCAATAAGAAGGTGCCGCCGGAGGTCCTGGTCTCGGTGAACCAGATCGAGGAGCCGGGCAAGCTCGCGGACACCATCGCCTCCCACCTCTCGATCAAGCTGGAAGAGAAGCAGGAGCTGCTGGAAATCGGCTCGGTCGGCGGCCGGCTGGAGCGCGTGATCTCGCTGATGGAGGGCGAGATCGGGGTGCTTCAGGTGGAGAAGCGCATTCGCTCGCGCGTCAAGCGTCAGATGGAGAAGACGCAGCGCGAGTACTACCTGAACGAGCAGATGAAGGCGATCCAGAAGGAGCTGGGCGAGGGCGAAGACGGGCGCGACGAGGCAGCGGAGTTCGAAGCGCGCATCAAGGCCACGAAGCTCACCAAGGAGGCGCGTGAGAAGGCGCTGGCCGAGGTCAAGAAGCTGCGCTCGATGAGCCCGATGTCGGCCGAGGCCACGGTGGTACGCAACTACCTCGACTGGATTCTTTCGATCCCGTGGAAGAAGCGCACCCGGATCAAGAAGGACATCAAGAACGCCGAGAAGATCCTGAACGACGACCACTACGGGCTGGAGAAGGTCAAGGAGCGGATCCTGGAGTATCTCGCGGTCCAGCAGCGGGCGCGCAAGATGAAGGGGCCGATACTCTGCCTCGTCGGCCCGCCCGGAGTCGGCAAGACGTCACTCGGCAAGTCCGTGGCGCGCGCGACGGGACGGAATTTCGTGCGCTTCTCCCTCGGCGGCGTGCGCGACGAGGCTGAGATTCGCGGCCACCGCCGCACCTATATCGGCTCGCTGCCGGGCAAGATCATTCAGTCCATGAAGAAGGCGAAGTCGTCCAATCCTCTCTTCCTCCTCGACGAGGTCGACAAGATGGGCGCCGACTTCCGGGGCGACCCCGCCTCCGCCCTGCTGGAGGTGCTGGACCCCGAGCAGAACAACTCATTCAACGACCACTATCTGGAGGTCGACTACGACCTCTCGGACGTGATGTTCATTACCACGGCCAACACACTCAGGATGGCGCCGGCCCTGCTCGACCGGATGGAGACCATTCGCATCCCCGGCTACACCGAGCATGAAAAGATCCAGATCGCCAAGCGCCACCTGATCCCGAAGCAGGCCAAGGCACATGCGCTCAAGAAGGGCGAGTGGTCGATCTCCGACGAAGCGCTGACTGACCTGATCCGTTACTACACCCGTGAGGCGGGCGTCAGAAATCTGGAGCGCGAGCTCGCGAACCTGGCCCGCAAGGCGACGCGGGAGATCGTGGCGGAAGGTCGCGAGAAGGTCCGCGTCACCCGGCGCAACCTCAAGAAGTTCGCCGGCATCCGCAAGTACCGCTATGGCGAGGTCGAGCACGAGGACATGGTGGGCGTCACCACCGGCCTCGCCTGGACCGAGGTCGGCGGCGAGCTTCTTTCCATCGAGTCGGTGACGCTACCCGGCAAGGGCCGGGTGATTTCCACCGGCAAGCTCGGCGACGTGATGCGAGAGTCGGTTCAGGCGGCTGAGAGCTACGTGAAATCGCGCGCGGTGGAGTTCGGCATCAGGCCGACAATCCTCAGCAAGCGCGACATTCACGTTCACGTGCCGGAAGGGGCGACACCCAAGGACGGACCCTCCGCCGGCGTTGCCATGGTGACCTCGATCGTCTCGGTGCTCACGGGCGTCCCTGTCAGGAAGTCGATCGCCATGACCGGCGAGATCACGTTGCGTGGTCGGGTGCTGCCGATCGGCGGCCTCAAGGAGAAGATGCTTGCAGCCCTGCGTGGAGGGCTCACCACGGTCCTGATCCCGCAAGAGAACGAGAAGGACCTGGACGATATTCCGGACAATGTTAAGAAGGACATCACCATCGTCTCGGTCGACTCGGTGGACGACATCCTGAAGCACGCGCTGGTGAAGCCGCTCGTGCCCATCGAGTGGACCGATGAGGACGAAGCGGCGCTCGACCGGCTCGCCGCCTCGGACGACGACGCGGACGTGAGAATCATGCCTCCCTTGGGCGGCCACGAGACACCGGTCCCTCCCCCCGTTTCCTGAGTACACTCCGCCTGTCCCGTCCGCACAGGCCGTGGTAGAAGCGGCCGCGCCCATCGCCCACGACTCGTGGGTCGATGGGCTTCTCCTGTTTCCAAATCATCACACAGCCGGGAGGCGCCGCGCATGACCATCGAGAACCGCTGTAAGAGAAAGATGCTCGCTGGCGAGCCCGCACTGGGGGCCTGGCTCGCAATGGGCAGCCCCATCGCTGCCGAAGTCGTCGCCAACGCCGGCTACGACACGGTCATCATGGATCACGAGCACGGCCCCGGCGACCTCCTCAACGCGATCAGCCTAATGCAGGCAGCGGCCGCGTCTGGCGCGACTCCGATGATGCGCGTGCCGTGGAACGACATGGTCTACATCAAGCGCGCCCTCGACATCGGCGTGATGGGTGTCGTCGTGCCATACGTGCAGAACGCGGCCGAGGCCGAGGCGGCGGTCGCCGCCTGCCGTTTTCCCACAGTGGGTGTGCGCGGGGTGGCACCGCATGCCGCGCGTTGCTCCGGCTGGGGTTCGCGGATCGCGGACTATCGCGCGGCAATGCCGCAGGAGTTGCTCGTCGCCCTCCAGATCGAGACCGAGGAGGCGATCGACAATATCGAAGAGATCGCGGCCGTCGACGGCGTCGACATGCTCTTCCTGGGGCCGAGCGATGTTTCGGCGAGCATCGGCCACATGCTGGACATGACGGAACCGGCGGTAATCCGCTTGATCCAGAAGGCGGAGCGCAAGATGCGGGCGACGGGGAAGCTGCTGGCCACGGTCACGCGCCCCGGCAAGTCGGTCAAGTGGACGTTCGAGCGTGGCTACGATCTGGTCGTCTGTGGTCAGGATGTGAAGCTGCTCCAGGGTGCCGCGCGCGCTCAGGTCAAGGAGTTCCGCGATTCGCCGCCCAAGAGGCGTGCCAGCTAAGGATCAGCCTCCCCGCTACGCGACCGCGCGGTAGCGCGCGTCTTCATCCGCTTCGCCGGGGCAGGCGACGCGTCCGCTCTCGACCAGATGGATCAGGTGGGCGAGCACGGTGCGGGCGGCGGCGGGGCGGAGACGCGGGTCGAGCCCCCGGTAGCGCAGGGCCACGATCTCCGGAATCGTCGCCGCGCCGCCTGCGACGGCGGACAGGATTTCCGTCTCCCGTTGGCGCCGGTGACTGAGAAGCTTGCCGACGAAGCGCTGCGGCTTCGGGATCGGCGGCCCATGCGTGGGCCAGTAGGTCGCCTCGTTGCGCGCCTTCAGCTTCTCCAGCGAGGCCATGTAAGCGCCCATGTCGCCATCCGGCGGCGAGACCACCGTGGTCGACCAGCCCATCACGTGATCGCCGGAGAAGAGCGCCCGCTCCTCCGCTAGGGCGAAGCAGAGATGGTTGGAGGTGTGGCCAGGGGTGTGCACGGCCCCCAGCGTCCAGCCGTCGCCTTCGATCGCCGCACCGTCCTCGACCCGATGATCCGGCACGAAGTCGCGGTCCGCGCCCTCTTCGACCGCCGGCCCCTCCCCGCCTCCATGCGGGCCGAAGCCGTAGCTCGGCGCCCCGGTCGCGGCCTTGATGTGGCGCGTCGCCGGCGAATGATCGATATGGGTGTGAGTCACGACGAGGTGCGTCACGGTCTCGCCGCGCACGGCAGCAAGAACAGCATCAACATGCCCGGCGAGGTCAGGCCCGGCGTCGATGATCGCCACATTTCCGCGGCCCAGGATGTAGGTGCCGGTGCCGTGGAAGGTGAAGACGCTCGGGTTGTGCGCGATGACGCGACGTATGAGCGGCGAGACTTGCGCCACCTCACCATACGTGAACTCGAGGTCGCGGACGTAAGGGACCGCCCCGCTCATGGCGCGTGCCTGTCGTGGGCGTGTGTCTGGTGCAGGACGATGCCCTTCAGGCTCGGCTCTCCACGGCGCGGAAGGCTGCGGTGTGGATGGCAGCGGTGCGAATGGTGGCGCCGCAGACGGCGGCGTCCGGTTGAATGGTGGCGGGCAATGGGTATCATCGCCTCGCCGCCGGGGTCAAATGCCGGCGCGGATCAAACAGAGACGATGAGGAACGGCCCGTGACCATCGACCCGCCCGAGATCATCGAGGTCGACGATACGGTCGTCGCGTGCAACGGCGGTGGCGGCGCGCTCGGCCATCCGCGCGTGTTCCTCAACCTGGAGTCCAATGGGGCCATCGATTGTCCCTACTGCGACCGCCGCTTCGTCCTGAAGGAGGGCGCGGCCGGCAGCGCCGGCCACTGATCCGATCCGGTGCCTATCGGGCGCCGGTCCGCATGGCCAGCACCGCGATGAAGCCCAAGCCCGAGACCGCGGCGCACACCCAGTAAGCATTAGCGCCCCAGGCGGCGTAGAGCAGGCCCGCGAGCAGGAGCCCGGCGCCCAGGCCCAGGCCGTTGGTCGTGGCAGCGAAGAGCGCTTGTGCCGTGTTCGACGATCCCGCGGGCACAGTGCGGGCGATGAACACCATCGCGCCCAGGTGCATGGCGCCGAAGGTGAACGCGTGCAGGCACTGGGCAAGCGCCAGTACCCAGACCTCCGTCGTCAGCGCCAGCACCGTCCAGCGCACGACCCCAGCCAACGCTGCTGCACCGAGCAGCCCAACCGCCCCGATGCGGCGCACGAGCGGCGCGTTCCACGCGAAGAGAATCACCTCGGCAACGACTCCGCCCGCCCACAGGAGACCGATCACCCACTCCGAGAGTCCGGCCGCGAGCCAGTGCAGGGTGGAGAACCCGTAGAACACCGCGTGCGCGCCGTGAATCGCGGTGGTCGCCAGCACCATGAGGCGGAACTGGCGATCCCCCAGCACGCTCAGGATCGGCGCCGCCGGCGGTGCGCTGCCGCCGCGCTTGTCCGGCATGGCGAAGGAGCCTGCGATCATCACCACGATGGTCACAAGGATCATGGTGAGGATCAGGTCGGCGGACGGTACCTTGTCGATCTCCAGCACCGCGCCGCCGACTGCCGCGGCAATGAGGTAGGAGACTGAGCCCCACAATCGCACGCGGCCGTAGCCGGACTCGGCCGAGACGGTGCGGAGCGCAATGGTCTCCCCCAGCGGCAGAACACCGGCGTAGACCAGGGTGAAGACCGTGCTGACCACGAAGATCGGCCAGAAACCCCAAGTCCAGTAGAAGGCAGCGGCAACCAGCAGCACGCTCAGCGCACAGGCGACGAGCGGCCCACGCGTGCTGTCGCGGCGGTCAGCGAAACGGCCGATGAAGGGACCGGCGGCGGCCCGAAGCATCAGCGTGAGCCCGAGCATCAGCCCGATTTTCGTCACCGAGAGCCCGCGCGCCTGCAGGTAGAGCGGCCAGAATGGCAACGCCACCCCCGCCACCAGGAAGTAGGCCGCGTAAAAGGCAGAGACACGCGGTGCCGCATAGGGGACGGGAGCGCTCGGGGCGGACACGGGTGGGTTCTCAGTTGCCGGCGGTTGGTGACGGGAGGGCGCCGGCCTGCTGTGCCGGGGCCGGCCCGCGTGGCATAGTGGCGCGCACCGCCCACCGCAAGGGCACCCGTGACCATCCGGGAGCCGGAGCTCTGACCGTGAACGACGTCGCCCCTGCCGAAGCGAGCGAACTGCGCCACCTCTACCTGATTGACGGCTCGGGCTTCATCTTCCGCGCCTTCCACGCACTGCCGCCGCTCACCCGCTCCGACGGCACGCCGGTCAACGCGGTGCTCGGCTTCAGCAATATGCTGTGGAAGATTCTGCGCGAGACCGATGCGGACCACGCCGCGGTCATCTTCGATACGGCGCGGCTTACTTTTCGCAACGAGATTTACGAGCCCTACAAGGCCAACAGGGGCGAGACGCCGGAAGAGCTGATTCCGCAGTTCCCGCTGGTGCGCGAGGCCGCCGCCGCCTTCAACCTGGCGTCGATTGAGCTCGAGGGTTTCGAAGCGGACGACCTCATCGCCGCCTATGCGAGCGCCGCGCGGGCGCAGGGCGCGCGGGTCACCATCGTCTCCGCCGACAAGGACCTGATGCAACTCGTCGAGACAGACTCCGTGGTCATGTACGACTACTTCAAGAACCGGGAGATCGGCCCGGACCAGGTGCATGAGCGCTTCGGTGTGGGGCCTGAACGGGTAATCGACGTCCAGGCGCTCGCCGGGGACAGCACCGACAATGTGCCGGGCGTGCCTGGCATCGGGGTCAAGACGGCGGCACAGCTCATCAACGACTATGGCGACCTCGATCAACTCTTGGCCCGCGCCGAAGAGATCAAGCAGCCCAAGCGGCGCCAGAACCTGATCGAGCATGCCGAGATGGCGCGCGTCTCGCGCTACCTCGTGACACTGCGCCGGGATGCGCCTCTGCCGATGCCGCTGGAGGCGCTGGTGCGCCGGCAACCCGAGCCAGGCTCGCTGCGCGCGTTCTTCCATGAGAACGGCTTCCGGTCGATCGCCGCACGGCTCGACCCGGATGACGGAGAGGCGACGCTGGCCGAGGAGGAGGCAGAGCCGGAGGAGACGGCGCCCCTGCCCTCTTCCTACCCGCTGGTGACCGATTCCGATGCGCTCGCGGAGTGGGTGAATAAAGCGCGCGAGAGCGGCGTGCTGGCGCTGGAGCCCTTCAAGATAGCGCGCGCGTGGGAAGGCACCGATCTTGTTGGCCTCGCGCTTGCCACCGCACCTGGCGAGGCGTGCTACGTGCCCGTCGGCCACGCGGGCCCCGATCTGATCGGGGCGGAGCAGGCGGTCCCGCAATTGAGTCCTGACGCGGCGCTCGCCATCCTCACGCCGGTGCTGGCCGAGCCTGGTGTCCTCAAGATCGGGCTCGATATCAAGCGCACCCTGCGCTTGCTGACGCGCGAGAACGGAACGCTCGGTCCGATCGACGACCCGGTGCTCGCCTCGTGGGTGCTGGACGGCAGCCTGCACAACCACGCGCTCGAGGACCTTACGCGCATCCACCTCGACCGCGCGGCACCAGCGCTCGCCGACGTGCTCGGCAGCGGGCGCAGCAAGGTTTCCATCGGCGCGGTCTCACCCGAGGCGCTGCGGGACACGGCGGCGGCGCACGCCGACCTCGCCCTCCGCCTCCATCGGGTTATTCGGCCTCGGCTGGTCGCCGACCGGCTCACGACGGTCTTCGAGCGGATCGAGCGTCCGCTGATCGCGGTGCTCGCGCATATGGAGGCTGCCGGCATCCTGGTCGACCAGGGCGAGCTCGTCGCGCTCTCCACCGACTTCGCCGGCCGAATCGAGACGCTGGAGAGCGAGATTCACGCCCTTGCCGGCCATCCCTTCACCATCGGCTCACCCAAGCAACTCGGCGAGGTGCTGTTCGAGGAGATGGGGTTCAAGGGCGGGCGCAAGGGCAAGTCGGGCGCCTACAGCACGGGCGCCGATATCCTCGAAGAGCTTGCGGCCCAGGGTCATGACCTGCCGGCGCGGGTGCTCGACTGGCGTCAGTTGACCAAGCTCAAGAGTACCTACACGGACGCGCTGATCGAGCACATCAATCCCCGGACCCGGCGCGTGCACACCACCTACGCGATGACTGCCGCCAACACGGGGCGGCTCTCCTCCAACGATCCCAACCTGCAGAACATCCCAATTCGCACCGAGGAAGGCCGGCGCATCCGCCGTGCTTTCGTGGCCGCTGCCGGCCATGTGCTGATGTCCGCGGACTACTCGCAGATCGAGCTTCGTATCCTCGCCCACGTTGCGGATGTCGAGTCGCTCAAGCAGGCCTTTCGCGATGGGATCGATATCCACGCGCTGACTGCAAGCCAGGTATTCGGCTTGCCGCTGGAGGGCATGGATCCCATGGTCCGCCGCTCGGCCAAGGCCATCAACTTCGGGATCATCTACGGCATCAGCCCCTTCGGGCTCGCACGCCAGATCGGGGTCCCCCAAGGCGAGGCCAAGAGCCTTATCGAGGCCTATTTCACCCAGTATCCCGGCATCAAGGACTACATGGAGCGCACCAAGAAAGCGGCGCACGCAGAGGGCTTCGTGACCACTCTCTTCGGCCGCAAGTGCCGCCTGCCGGGGATCAACGACCGAAACCCGGCACGCCGGGCGTTCTCGGAGCGGGCGGCGATCAACGCGCCGATCCAGGGAGCCGCGGCCGACGTCATCAAGCGCGCGATGATCCCGATGCCGAGAGCGCTGGAGACCAAGGGCCTGGGGGCCCGGATGCTCCTCCAGGTGCATGACGAGCTGGTCTTCGAAGTGCCGGAGGCGGAGGTGGAGGAGACCGGCGCAGTCGTGACCCAACTGATGGAGAGCGCGGCCCATCTCGACGTGCCGCTCACCGTCGATATCGGCATTGGCGCAAGCTGGGCCGACGCCCATTGACGCGGAACCACCCCGATCGACCACGCCCCATCAATGTTGACTGAAGGCGATGCGGGCCGTGAGCGCGGCCGGGGATGCGGGCCCGGGGACAACGATTGACGGGGACCGCTCCCTCGATAGTATTCGGCTCTCTCGGCGATCGTGCGAGCGCCGCGCTTCCTCAGCAGACGAAGAGGGTTTGGATGATGACGCGGGAGATTATTCTCGCCGGCGGCATGCGCACGCCGTTTGGCGATTTCGGCAAGTCGCTCAAGGATATCCCGCTGGCGGCGCTCGGCATCCACGCAACCAGGGCGTGCCTGGATAGGGCGGGCCTCGATGCCGAACAGGTCGATCATCTGGTCTGGGGCAACGTGCTGCCCGTCGATCAGGAGGGCTATCTGGCCGCGCGCTACATTGCGATCAAGGCTGGCTTGCCGGAGGAGAGCGCCGCGCTCAACGTCAACCGCGCCTGCGGCTCCGGCACCCAGGCCATCATTTCGGCGGCGCAGCAGATCATGACAGGCCACGGCGATGTCGCGGTGGCGGGCGGCGGTGAGAATTTCTCCCGCGCGCCCTTCGCGGTCACCACCGGGCGCTGGGGCCACAAGCGCGGGCCACAGACCATGGTCGATACGCTCGACTGGGCCTACCGCGACCCCTTCAGCCTGGAGCTGATGGGCGAGACTGCGGAGAACCTCGCCGAGGACTTCCAGTACCGGCGCGAGGCGATGGACGAGTACGCCATCGAGAGCCAGCACCGGGCGGGCGCGGCGCGGGCGTTCCTGAGCCGCCACATCGCGCCGATCGAGGTCAGGGAGCGCCGGGCCACCCGCACGATGAGCGAGGACGAGAGTCCGCGCCCCGACGTCGAGCGGGAGAAGCTCGCCGGCATGAGACCGGTGTTCCGCGACGACGGGATGGTGACGGCCGGCAACTCCAGCAGCGTCACCGACGGGGCGGCGATGGTCGTCGTCGCCGACCGCGCGCGCGCCGAAGCGCTCGGCGTGGAGCCGCACGCCCGCATCGTCGACTGGTGCATCGTCGGCGTCCCGCCACGCATCATGGGCTGCGGGCCGGTGCCCGCAATCAGCGCACTGCTCGAGAAGCACGACATGAGGGTGGGCGACGTCGACTACTACGAGATCAACGAGGCCTTCGCCGTCGTCAACCTGCATGCCGAGAAGCAGCTCGGGGTCTCGCGCGAGCGCTGCAACCTCTACGGCGGGGGCATCTCCCTCGGCCATCCGCCCGGCGCCACCGGCGCGCGCATGACCCTCGTCGCCATGCAGCACCTGGCCGAGACGGGACAGAAGACCGCCATCATCAGCATGTGCATGGGCGCGGGTCAGGGATTGGCCATGCTGATCGAGCGCGTCCTGCATTAGCAACTCGCCACCGAGGGAGAGCTGACGGATGACCGTGAACACCATCGGCGTGGTGGGCGCCGGCATGATGGGCTCGGAGATCGCGCTGGTGATGGCGCTGGCGGGCAAGACGGTGCTGCTGAGCGACCGCGAGAAGGCGCTCCTCGACAAGGCAGTGGCCAAGCTCGACGGCGTGCTGGACAAGGGCATCGCACGCGGCTTTTACACGGCGGGCGACAAGGCCAGAGTGCAGGATAATTTGCGCACCACCCTCGATCTTGGCGACTTCGCGCCCTGCGAGATGGCGATCGAGGCCGTGTTCGAGGACGAGCGGGTGAAGGCTGGCGTCTACGAGGCGCTGGACGAGGTCCTGGTCCCCGACTGCCTGATCGCGAGCAACACGTCGAGCATCTCGATCAGCGTGCTCGCCTCCTATCTGGGGGCGGCGCGCCGGCCGCGCTTCCTCGGCACCCACTTCTTCTCGCCAGTCTCTCGCATGAAGCTGGTCGAGGTGATCCCGGGGCTGGAGACGGCGGGCGAGACCGTCGCCGCCGTGACCGCCGTCTGCGAGGAGGCGGGCAAGACGCCGGTGCCGATCAAGGATGTGGTGGGCTTCGCGGTCAATCGCCTGATCCACATCTTCTGGATCGAGGCGATCCGGCTGGTCGAGGAAGGGGTAGCGACGCCGGAGGACATCGACACCGCCTGCAAGCTCGGCATGGGGCTCCCGGTCGGACCCTTCCGCCTGATGGACGCGGTGACCAACAACCTCAGCCTCGACGTGCAGGAGATTCTGCACGAGGCCTACGGCCCGCGCTTCATGCCGCGCCCCCTGCTGAAGCAGATGGTGAAGGCGGGCTACAATGGGCGCAGCGCGGGCAAGGGCTGGTATCGGTACGATGAAGGCTGAGCCGGGGCAGAGCCTGTGCTCGACCGGATCGAAGGGGGAGAATGATGGAAGCAGCAGTGTTCAGGGGTGTCGGCAATCCCTTGTCGATCGAGCAGGTCGAGGCGCCGGCCGCGCAGCCGGGCGATCTCCTCATCAAGGTCGAGTACTGCGGGATCTGCGGCTCGGACCTCCACGCGACCGAGGCGGGCGCACTGGTGGTGCCGGACGGCCAGATCCTGGGCCACGAGTTCACCGGGACGGTGGTCGAAGTCGGCGCGGATGCCGGCGGGGGCTGGAACGTGGGCGACCACGTCACCGCCGTACCGGTCAACGCCTGTGCCGAGTGCGGGCGCCAGTGTAAGCTCGGCATGGGCATCCACTGCCCCAACAACATCATCACCGGTTTCGGCGCGCCGGGGGCCTACGCCGAGTACATCCGGGTCGATGCCGGCAACGCGTTGCGCCTGCCGCAGGGCCTGAGTTTCCGCGAGGGCGCGACGGCGGAGCCGCTCTCCGTCGGTCATCACGTGATCGACAAGGCCGGCATGCGGCCCGGCACCAACGTGCTGGTGATCGGCGCCGGCCCCATCGGCCTCTCCTGCACGACGTTCGCGCGATTTGCCGGCGCC
Source organism: Alphaproteobacteria bacterium (assembly GCA_965207055.1). Taxonomy (GTDB): domain Bacteria; phylum Pseudomonadota; class Alphaproteobacteria; order UBA828; family UBA828; genus WTGU01. The sequence continues at coordinate 1,064,525 of CBDBLP010000004.1, forward strand.
CGCCACGTGGTGGTGAGCGAGTTTGCCGAGAACCGACGCGAGCGCGCGCTTGCGATGGGGGCGACGGCGGCTATCGACCCCAACGCGGGAGACGTGGCCGAGCAGTACGCGGCGATTGCCGGCGGCCCGCCCGATCTCGTGATCGAATGCGTCGGCGTGCCCGGCATGCTCGGGCTCTGCATCGACCTGGTAAAGCACCAGGGCAAGGTGATGGTCTGCGGCGTCTGCACCAACGAGGAGAGCTTCATTCCGCTCGCCGCGCTTGCAAAGGAGGTGTGCCTGCAATGGGCGCTCGGTTACAAGCCAAGGGACTTCGAGGTCGTGCTCGACCTGATCGCGAACGGGCGGATCGATCCCAAGCCGCTCATCACCCACGTGATCGGCTTCGACGATCTGGCCGAGCGCTTCGAGAGGCTCAGGACGCCGACCGACGAGTGCAAGGTGCTGCTGCGTCCCCAGAGGGACTGAAGGGAGGGAGACCATGACCGGAAGGGTCGACGGCAAGATCGCGCTCATCTCGGGCGCCGGCACGGGCGTCGGGCGCGCCTGCATGCTTCTGTTCGGGCGCGAGGGCGCCAAGGTCGTCGGTTGCTCCCGCACCCAGGCGAACCTCGACGAGACCATGCAGCTCACGAAGGAGGCGGGCGGCGACGGCTTCGTGGTCGCACACGACCTGGCGCAGCACGAAGGGACCGAGGCGCTGATCCAGGCTGCCATGGATGCCTACGGGCGCATCGATATCCTCGTGAACTGCGCGAGCGTGGGCTACAGCTGGCTCGAGCAAAGCCCGGATTCGATGGGCGACGTGGTCAACACCACGCCAGAGAAGTGGCAGGAGGTGATGGCGATCAACCTCGATTCCTACTTCTATCTCTGCCGCGGCGTGGTCCCCATCATGCAGAAGCAGGGCGGCGGCGCGATCGTCAACGTCGCCAGCATCTCGGGCTTTCAGGGGCTTCCCGTCGCTCACACCTACACCGCCTCCAAGGGGGCGGCCATCAACCTGACGCGCTCGCTCTGCGTGGCCTACGCCAAGGACAACATCCGGGCCAATTGCGTTGCACCGGGCTTCATCGACACGCCGATGGTGGCGCCGGTGCTCAACCTCTTCGACGATCCCGACATGGCGGACCGGCTCACGCCGATGCTGCGCCCCGGCACACCGGAGGAGATGGCCTACGGCTGCCTCTATCTCGGCTCCGACGAGGCGACCTACTGCAACGGCACCGTGCTTACCATCGACGGCGGCACCACGGCCCGGCAATAGGTCGGCGGCTGGGCCGCAGTCTTGCTTCGTCGGGCCCGCCCCTGCTGCTCCGGCCAAGCCTGACCGAGACCCGTCTCAAACCGTGCGATCCAACTCATTGCAGGCAGGTCACGAATGACGCGAACGGGCGTTGAGGTTCGGATCGGCGTCGATATCGGCGGCACCTTCACCGATATCGTGCTCGAACGAGAGACTGAGCGGTTCACCGCGAAGGTGCTGACGACGCCCGACGCGCCCGAGGAGGGTGTGCGCCAAGGCTTGGCGCAGGCGATGGAGGCATGCGGCGTCGCCCCGTACGAGGTGGCGCTGGTCATCCACGGCACCACGCTCGCCACCAACGCGATGATCGAGCGCAAGGGCGCACGCACCGCGCTAATCACCACGGAGGGATTCCGCGATTCCATCGAGATGGGCACGGAAAGCCGCTTCGAGCAGTACGACATCGACATGGAGAAGCCTGTGCCGCTGGTGCCCCGGCAGTGGCGCTTCCCCATCCCCGAGCGGCTCAACGCCTCCGGCGACCCGATCCTGCCGCTCGACGAGGCGGCGGTCGAAGCCACGGCCGCCCGCCTCGCCGCCGAGAGCATCGAGAGCGCCGCGATCGGCCTCCTGCACAGCTACGTCAACCCGGCGCACGAGCGACGGGTACGCGACATCCTGCGCGAGGCGTTGCCGGAGCTCGCGATCACTCTGTCGTCAGAGGTGGCACCGGAGATGCGCGAATACGAGCGCTTCTCCACCGCCTGCGCCAACGCTTACGTGCAGCCGGTCATGGCGCGCTACCTGCGCAACCTGGAGGACGGCCTGCGCGAGGCGGGCTTCCGCTGCCCGCTCTTCGTCATGCTCTCCGGCGGCGGCGTCGCCGACATCGGGACGGCAATCCGATTCCCCATCCGCCTGGTGGAATCCGGCCCGGTGGGCGGCGCCGTCTTCGCCAGCCACGTCGCCCGCCAGTGTGGGCTCGATCGCGTACTCTCCTTCGACATGGGTGGCACCACCGCCAAGATCTGCCTGATCGACGACGCCCAGCCCCAGACGACGCGGGCCTTCGAGGTCGCCCGCGCCCATCGCTTCCTCAAGGGCAGCGGCCTGCCGCTCCGCATCCCCGTGATCGAGATGGTGGAGATCGGCGCAGGCGGCGGCTCTATCGCCGCGGTGGACCGGTTGGGCCGCATCGCGGTGGGGCCGGAAAGCGCCGGTGCCCAGCCGGGGCCGGCCTGCTACGGCCAAGGCGGCGCCGAGCCCACGGTGACCGACGCCGATCTGGTGATGGGGCGCATCGACCCTGCCGATTTCTCGGGCGGGCGCATCGCGCTCGACGAGCAGGCCGCCGTCAGTTCCCTCGCGTCCGCGATCGGCTCGCCGCTGGACCTGGAACCGCAGGTAGCCGCCCTTGGGGTCGGCGAGATGGTGGGGGAGAACATGGCGAGCGCCGCGCGCGTCCACGCCATCGAGATCGGAGCCACGCTCGGCGAGCGCACGATGATCGCGTTCGGCGGCGCGGCACCCTTGCACGCCGCCCGGCTCGCCGAAAAGCTCGACATGGACCGCATCCTGATCCCGACCGCCGCAGCCGTCGGCTCGGCGGTGGGATTCCTTCGCGCGCCGGTCGCCTACGAGGTGGTGCGCAGCGCCTATCAGGTGGTGAGCGCCTTCAACCCCGACACCGCCAACCGGGTGCTGGGAGAAATGCGCGACGAGGCCGCCGCCATCGTCGCGCGAGGAGCGCCGGGCGAACCGACTCGAGAGCACCGCTCAGCCTACATGCGTTATCTGGGCCAGGGGCACGAAGTCGTCGTGCCGCTTCCCAACCGCACCTGGGCGCGGGAGGATATCGCCATCATCCGCGAGGCTTTCGAGACCGCCTACGAGGCGCTCTACGGTCGCATCATCCCGAGGCTCGACCTCGAGATCGTGAGCTGGTCCGTGGGCGTCAGCGCCGTGCCGGAGGCCGTCGCCCCCATCGAGCCTTCACCCGAGGCCGCCGCGCCGGCGGCGCGCGGCGCGCGGCCCGTCCTCGATCCGGGGAGCGGCCGCGTGGTCGAGGCCGCGGTCTACCGGCGGGCAGACTTCGCGCCCGGCGCGCGCATAGACGGGCCCGCGCTCATCGTGGAGACTGACACGACCGTGGTCGTGAGCGCGGCATTCACCGCCTCGGTCGATGCGTTGGGCGCGATCGTGCTCGAACGCCGACCGCCGCAAGGGGAGGACGCCTGATGAACGGCAACACCGATTCCGGCCTCGCCCAGATCCAGACGCAGATCATGTGGAATCGCCTGATCTCGGTGGTCGAAGAGCAGGCGCAGACCCTGCTGCGCACCGCCTTCAGCACCACAGTCCGCGAGGCGGGCGACCTCTCCGCCGGCGTCTTCGACACCAGGGGCCGGATGCTGGCCCAGGCGGTCACCGGCACGCCCGGGCACGTCAACTCCATGGCCATCGCGGTGCAGCACTTCCTCGAGCGCTACCCCAACGAGGTCATGCGCGAGGGCGACGTCTACATCACCAACGACCCGTGGCTCACCTGCGGCCACCTGCACGATTTGACAGTCGTCACGCCGGTGTTCCGCGAGGGCCAGGTGATCGGCTCCTTCGCCTGCACCGCGCACGTGGTCGACATCGGCGGGCGCGGCTTCGGGCCGGATGCGCGATCGGTGTTCGAGGAAGGCCTCTACATTCCCATCATGCCGCTCTGCCGGGAGGGCCGGATCAACGAGGACCTGTTGGAGATGGTGCGCTGGAACGTGCGCGAGCCGCTCCAGCTCGAAGGCGACGTTCACTCGCTCATCGCCTGCAATCGGGCGGGCGCGGACCGTCTGCTCACCATGATGGAGGAGTTCGGACTGACCGACCTCGATGCGCTAGGCGAGGAGATCATCGAGCGCTCGAGCGCGGCCACGCTGGCCGCCATCGCCGAGCTTCCCAAGGGCACCTACCGAAACAAGCTCACCATGGACGGCTACGACGAGCCGATCACGCTGGCCGCCGCCATGACCGTCTCGGGCGACGGAATCCACGTCGATTTCACCGGCACCTCGCCCGCCAGCAACCACGGCATCAACGTGGTGCTCAACTACACAACCGCCTACACGAGCTTCGGCCTCAAGTGCATCGTGGCGAAAGACATTCCGAACAACGCGGGCTCGCTTGCACCGCTTACCGTCTCGGCGCCTGAGGGCTCGATCCTCAACGTGCCCAGGCCCTGGCCGGTCGCCGCCCGCCACGTCATCGGCCACATGCTGCCCGACCTGGTGTTCGGCTGCCTGCATCAGGCGATCCCCGAGCGGGTGCCGGCGGAGGGCGCGGCCTCGCTCTGGATCGTGCAGCTGCGGGGCGGTGCGACCGCCATCGACAGCGAGGCCCGGCGCAACGCGTCGTTCGAGCCGCCGGAGTTCGAAGTGGCGCTCTTCAACTCGGGCGGCGCCGGCGCGCGGCCGACCAAGGACGGCCTCTCTGCCACCGCCTTTCCAAGCGGCGTGCGCACCATCCCGGCGGAGGCCACCGAGACGGTCGCGCCGATCGTGATCTGGCGGAAGGAGCTCGCGGAGGATACCGGCGGCGCAGGCTTGCTGCGCGGCGGGCTCGGCCAGGTGATGGAGATCGGCGGCGCGGACGGTGCGCCCTTCAGCGTGCTCGCGCAGTTCGAGCGCATCGACAACCCCGCACGAGGCCGGGGCGGCGGGCTCGATGGCGGAGCGGGCACGGTCGCGCTCGACGACGGCACCAAGCTGCGCGGCAAGGGGCAGCAGACCATCCCGCCGGGCCAGCGCCTCAAGCTGGTGCTCCCCGGCGGGGCCGGCTACGGCGATCCCCGTCGTCGCGCCGCCGAGGACGTGGCGGCCGACGTGCGGAACGACCTGGTCTCGCCCCACGCGGCGCGGCGGGACTACGCGGTCGCCGTTTCGACAGACGGCACGCTCGACGAAGCCGCAACCGCTGCCCTTCGTCGGGTGGGCACCGTCGCAAGCGCCGAATAACCGCGCGCCGCACCGGCGCGGGCGGACGCCGGCCAAACTCGACGACGCCCGCAGTGGTGAGCAAGGAGATTGAGATGGAGAGAATTCCGGTGCGCGTCGGCGCCCACACGGTGACCGCCTTCAGCGAAGGCGAGGGCGATGACGTAATTCTGGTGGTTCACGGCGGGCCCGGCGTCCCGTCGAATTACGTGCGCGACGCCCATTTGCGCTACGCCGATCAGGGATACCGCGTAGCCTCATGGGACCAGCTTGGCTGCGGCGAATCGGACCGGCCGGACGACGATGCGCTCTGGACCGTCGAGCGTTACGTTGAGGAGATGGAAACGGTGCGCAGCGCCCTCGGTCTCGGCCGCGTCGCCGTGGTCGGCAACTCATGGGGCGGCATGCTCGGCCTCGAATACTGCCTAGCCCGCCCTGAGAACGTGAAGTGCTTCGTCACCAGCAGCATCGCCTACGACTTCCGCGAGATCCAGGCCGGCTTCCTGCGTTGCAAGCAGAACCTCGGCGACGAGACCGTGCGCATGATGGCGCGCCGCGAATCCGAGGGCACCGCCGAGCATCCGGAATATCAGGCGGCCGTGACGATGTTGCTCTACCGGCACATGTGCCGGATGGAGACCTGGCCCGAGCCGGTGCAGCAGTCCCTGAGCGATATCGGCCTGGGCCCGCTGCGGCATATGTTCGGGCCGCACCTCTTCAACTGCACCGGCACGCTTCGCTGGTACGACCGTGTGGGCGACCTGCACCGCGTGACGGCGCCCGTGCTGGTCGTCGCCAGCGAGCACGACTACGTGCTGCCGGAGCTCTGCGCCGTCTCCTGCCAGTACCTGCCGAACTCGGAGTACGCGTTCTTCCCCGGCTGCGCCCACATGCCCTTTTGGGAGAACCCCGACGGCTACCACGCCGCCGTCAGCCTCTTCCTGGATAAGCACCGGTAGGGGGTGGCGCGGCCCCTGACCGCGCCTGCCTCAATACCCCCGCGCCATGCCGAGGTCGTGCACGGCGATGTAGTTGAGGATCATCTCCTCCGAGACGGGTGCGAAGCGGAAGAGCCGGGCGTCGCGCCAGAGCCGCTCCAGGTGCATCTCCTTGGCGTAGCCCATGCCGCCCATGGCCTGCATCGCACGCTCCAGCCCCTCGGCGGCGGCCTGTGCCGCGATGAGCTTGGCCATGTTGGCCTCCGCGCCGTAGGGCAGGCCCGCGTCGTGCAGGGCGGCGGCCTTGTGGTTCATCACCGCGGCGCACTCGATCTCCGCCTTGGCCTGGGCAAGCGGGAACTGCAGCCCCTGGTAGGAGGAGATCGGCCGGTCGCCGAAGACGCGGCGCTCGTTGGCGTAATCCACCGCGAGCCCGAGCGCGAGCCGCACCGTGCCGACGAGGCCGGCGGTGGTGACGATGCGCTCGGTGTTGAGCACGTCGAGCAGCTCCTTCCAGCCGCCGTGGAGCGTGCCGACCAGCTCGTCACCGGCCACCGGCGTGTTCTCGAAATAGACGTTGCTCGCCGGCACGCAGCGGGTGCCCGCCTTCTCGATGGTGGAATGGCTGAGCCCGTCCCGCTCCACGTCGATGAGGAAGAGCGAGATGCCGTCGGTGCGTCGTTCCGACTCCTCGACCTTCTTGGTGCGGGCCACCACCAGCATCTTGTCCGCCGTCGGCACCGCCGAGATCCAGATCTTGCGCCCGTTGAGGCGCCAGCCGTTGCCGTGGGCCTGGGCGAAGGTGCGAAGCTCCAGGCTGTTGGTGCCGGCGTCCGGCTCGGTGAGCGCCATGCAACTCTGGATGTCGCCGGCGATGAGGGGCGGCAGCAGCGCGTGGCGCATGGCGTCGGAGCCGTAGCGCGCGATGGCGACGCCGCCGAAGATCGGGTTCACCATGAATACCTGGGCGAGCGTGCTGCCCGCGCCTGCCTCGCAGAGCGCCTCGATCACCAGCGCCTGGTCGAGCATTCCGAGTCCGGCGCCGCCATGTTCCTCCGGCAGCGCGATGCCGCCGAAGCCCGCGTCGCAGATCGCCTGCCACATCGCGCTCGGGTAGGCGCCCTGCTCGTCCAGCGCGCGCCAGTAGTCGAGACCGTACTCGGCGCCGATGCGCCGCGCCGTCTCGAGCATGAGCGACTGTTCTTCGGTGAGCTGGACCTCCACCGCTCAGGCGCCCTTGAAGCTGGCCTTGCGCTTCTCCAGAAACGCCTGGCAGCCCTCGTGCGCGTCCTCGCTGTCGAGCACCAGCGATATCATGGCCTGCTCGTGGGCGAGCGCGGCCGGCAGCGGCATGTCGGCGCCGGCGTCGATGGTGCGCTTGAGCAGGCGCAGCACGAGCGGCGACTTGTCCGCGATCTTCTCGGCGAGCGCCAGCGTCTCCTCCATCAGCGCTTCGGGCTCGACCACCCGGTTGGCGAGCCCCAGCGCCACCGCCTCCTCCGCGCCGATGGGCGCGCCGGAGAACATCATCTCCTTCGCGCGGCAGAGCGGGATCTGGCGGATCAGGCGCTGCGAGCCGCCGGCGCCGGGGAAGAGCCCGAGATTGATTTCGGGCACGCCGATCTTCGCCGCCGAGGAGAGCACCCTGATGTCGGTGGACAGCATCAGTTCCGCACCACCGCCGAGGGCAAAGCCATTCACCGCCGCAATAGTGGGCTTGTCCAGGGTCTCGATCCGGCGGAAGAGCCGATGGATCGGCACCGCGAATTCTTCGTAGTGGGCGAGGCCCCGGCGCGAGTCGAGGTCGGCGATGTCGCCGCCGGCCACAAACGCGCGGCCCGTGCCGGTGAGCACCACGACCCGCACCGCTTCATCCGCCTCGACCTGGCTCACGGCGTCGTCGAGAGCGCCGCAAGTCGGCACGTCGAGTGCGTTCAGGCGCTCCGGCCGGTTGATGGTGATGACCCCTGCCCGGCCCGCGGTTTCGACCAGCACGGCGCTCTCGCTCATGCCCCTCTCCCTGATTGGCTGGTGTTGACGCGCAATCCCGGACGCTGCCGGTGCGTCAATGGCGGGCGGACCCCAGGATGGTGACGCAGGCTGCGGCCGCATCCGCGCCGATCCAGCCGCCGGCATTCTCGGCGAGGCCGAAGCGGGCACCTTCGCGCTGGCGCGCGCCCGAGCGCCCGCGCATCTGGTCGGCCAGCTCGACGAGCTGCGCCGCGCCGGTCGCACCGATCGGATGCCCCTTGCTGATGAGCCCGCCGCTCGGGTTGATCGGCATGCGCCCGTCGAGCGCGGTCACGCCATCCCGCAACAGCCCGACGGCATCGCCCGGCCGGCAAAAACCGAGCTGCTCGGAGAGCATCAATTCGGCCGGCGCCGCGGCGTCATGGATCTCGGCGACGCTAATGTCCTCGGGCCCGAGCCCCGCGGTCTCGTAGGCTGCCTTCGCCGCGGCCTCGGCAACCGGCAACGCTTCGGGATCGTCGCCCTGGCCGGAGCGCAGCACGCTCGCGAGCACGGCCACCGGCTGCACAGCCTTGCGCTGCGCGTAGTCTTCGCTCATCAGCACCAGGGCGCCAGCGCCATCGCCGATCGACGAGCACATCATAAGCGTGAGCGGCTCCGCGATCATGCGGCTCTCCAGCACGTCCTCCAGCGTGACCTCTTCCTGGAACTGCGCCTTCTCGTTGAGCGCGCCGGCGCGCCGCTGCTTGACCGAGACACGGGCGTAATCGGCAGGCGTCGCCCCGGTCTGCTCCGCATAGTCGCGGGCCAGGCTCGAATAGAGGTCCATGAAGACCGAGCCCGTGCCCGCGCCGCCGGGGGCGATCCGTTTCTTCAACTCCTCGAACTCGTCGCGGTCCGCCGCCGCCTCCAGCGCCTTGATCGGCACGGATCTGTCCTCGTTGCTCATCTTCTCGGCGCCGACCGCGAGCGCCACGTCGCACTGTCCGGAGCCCACGGCCAGCACCGCCAGATGAAACGCGGTGGAGGACGAGGCGCAGGCGTTCTCGACATTGACGATCGGCTTGCCCAGCAGGCCGGAGTGGCGCAGCGCCACCTGTCCGCGCACGCATTCCTGCGCGCTCAAGAGCCCGCCTGCCGCGTTGCCGAAGAAGACCATGCCGACCTCGTCGGCTGTGGTGTCGGCGTCGGATAACGCTGTCGTCGCCGCCTCGGCGGCAAGCGCGCGCAGGTTCGTGTCCAGAAACTTGCCGAACCGGGTCATCCCGGTCCCGCCGATCATCACCTTTCGCATGTTCTCCCTCCGAAAATTCTGGCCGCGAGCCTGTTACGCCTCAGGCCCCGAATCCTAGCGAGGCACGGTAGGCGCTTGCGGCGCCCTTGGCCTCTGCCGCCGCGTCCTCCCCCGCCGGCAGCGCGGCGCAGTAAGCGTCGATGGCGGCATCGCCCAGGGGCACCCACTTCGCAACCCAGTCCGCCATCACCGCCGCGTTGCCTTCCGTCTCGCGCGCGAACTCGACCAACGCCCCGGTCCAGCGCCTGGCGCGCTCGCTGTCCTCCCACTGCGCGTCGAGCATCTGGGCCAGCAGCGTGTCGCCCTTGCTCCGCGCCGGGCGCCCGAGCTGGCGGATGCACGCCTCGTCGAACGCCGGCTTGGCGACGACGTTGAGCGCTATGAAGTGCTCCGCCCAGTCGTAGGCGACGAGGACGCGCTCCAGCAGCTCGCGAAAGCCCTGCCAGCAAGCGTCCTCCTCCCAGGCCTTGCGCTCGCCGGCGACGAAGCCCGTGTCGGCGTGGGTATTGGCGAGCTCCTTCGTGCGGTAGGCGACGCGCGAGACCCAGCGGAGCTGGTCGGCCGCCTGGAACATCGTACAGTTCTCGATCGTGCTCGCCGGCACTATCTGCACCAGATAGGCGGAGCCCATCTGCACGCAATGCAGCGGATAGCGCGTGGGCGTGTAGAGCCGCGCCAGCGCCGCCACCCAGTCCGCGCTCAGGCTGGCGTCGTGGTCGTTCTTCGCATGGTCGCGGATCAGGCCGTCCACGTAGGTCTCGTGCCCGTCCTGCATCACGTTGTAGGAGCGATAGACCATCTCGTCGGGGTCGCGGAAGGCGTCCCAGTCGTCGTGCCTGAGCGGCGAGTTGTTGCGGTATCGGAGATACCACTTGTTCATGTCGATATCGGGCGAAAGCGCCCACGGCATCTCGTCGTCCGTGCTCCAGAGCAGGTTGGTCGAGACGATCTCGTACTCGCTCGGCCTACGCCGCTTGCCGGCGAGATGGCTCCAGGTCTTCAGCGGCTTCGACAGGTCGGATTGGTCGCTCATGGGATGGTCACCGCAGCCGTGTAGGCGCACGTGGCGCAGAGGCGCACCGGGCGAGGCGATTGTCCCCGTCCGCCCGGAAGCACGCAAGGCCGCTTCCATGGGCTGAAGCTCAGGAAGCGTGGCGGACCTGTCCGCTATAGGAGATAGCTATGGACACCCGACAACAAATCTCATTGGTCTTTCTTCTGATGTATCGCGTATATGGACTGCATCATGATTCTCAAAACGCCAGAATTTTGGAGGAGAAGGGTGAGCCTCTTCAAGATCGCTGGAGCCCTTGCGGTGGCCGGTGCTTTATCGATTGCGGCCGGGCTCCCGGGGCAGGCGGCGACACTCGACGACGTACGGGTCAACGACCGGCTCAGGTGCGGCATCAATCCGGGCCTGCCGGGCTTTTCCCACACCGACGACACGGGCCGGTGGTCCGGCTTCGAGACGGCCTACTGCCGCGCATTGGCGGCGGCCGTGCTTGGCGATCCGGACAAGGTCTCCTTCGTCACCCTGACCGGGAAGACGCGCTTTCCGGCCCTGGCCTCCGGCGAGGTCGACATCCTGTCGCGCAACACCACGTGGACCTTTTCGCGCGATGCCGATCTGGGCTTCACCTTCGTCGGCATCAATTACTACGACGGCCAGGGCTTCCTTGGCCGGAGAGAACTCGGCGTGGAGAGCGCCACCGAGCTCGACGGCGCCTCGATCTGCATCCAGACTGGCACCACCACCGAGCTCAACCTCGCCGATTTCTTCCGCGTCAACGGCATCACCTATGAACCCGTGCCGCTGGAAACCAACGCCGAAGCCCGCGCGGCCTACGAGGCGGAGCGCTGCGACGCCTACACGACGGACGTTTCGGGCCTGGCGGCGACGAAATCGACTTTCGATGACCCGGAGGCACACGAGATTTACCCGGAGATCATCTCGAAGGAGCCCTTGGGACCGCTGGTGCGCCACGGCGACAATCAGTGGGCGGACATCGCGCGCTGGGTGCTGAACGCGCTGATCACCGCCGAGGAGCTTGGCGTGACCCAGGCGAACGTCATGGAGATGGCGGAGGGAACGGATCACCCGGAAGTCAACCGGATGCTGGGCACCGAAGGCTCTCTGGGCGAGATGCTTGGCCTCGATGCCAAATGGGCTGCCCGCGCCATCGCGGCGGGCGGCAACTACGCCGAAATCTTCGCAGAGAACCTGGGTGCAGGCAGCCCGCTCGGCCTGCCGCGCGGCCTCAGCGCCCTCTATCGCGACGGCGGCATCCTCTATTCGCCCCCGTTCCGGTAGAGCATGTCCGTCTTTGACGGACGCGCGACAGGCCGCGCCCGCGCAGGCGCCGGCCGCAGGCCAGCTGCCGTGAGCGACAAAGAATCGGAGCGTTTCCGCGTGAAGCGGATACGCTCTGAGCGACGCTATCCTCTCTGCGGTACGCTTGACAGGCGGCGAGGGCGCCGCGTATAGCGGTGCGCTTCCGGCTCCTGGGGCGGGGTAGCTCAGTCGGTAGAGCAGTGGAATCATAATCCATGGGTCGGGGGTTCGAGTCCCTCCCCCGCTACCAGCCCTCCGAGCCGGCGATCCGGGCGCCGCAAGGTCGAGAAGACCACGCCGGCTTACTTGGCCTCCCTCAGAAACGCAGCGTCGACATCGACGGCGTAGCCGTTGGCGAGCGCGTTGGTTTCGTTCGCCATGCCCACCACCGCCATCAGCTCTGCCAGCATGGCGTCGGTCATCCCCTGCCGCCGCGCGCCTGCGGTGTGGGAGCGGATGCAGTACTCGCAGCCGTTGGTGGCGCTCACGGCGACATAGATCAGCTCCTTGGTGAGGGGATCGAGGGCGCCGGGCGCCATCACCTCCTTGATGCTGTTCCAGGTGCGCGCGAGTGTCGGCGGATCGTTGGCCAGCACCTTCCAGAAGTTGTTGATCCAGTCGGTCTTGCGGGTCTCCATGATGTCGTCGTAGACCGCGCGGACCTCCGGCGGGGCGTCGTCGTACTCCACCATCGCGACCGTCGCCATGCTCTCCTCCATGATGTGAGTGCGCCTCTCGCCGGGATAACCTGAATGCCGGCGCGCGGCCAGCCTTGCCTGAAGCGGCGGGTCAAATGTCTCCGCGGCCCATCAGGCGGGCGATGTGGCCGGCCTGGCGGATGGCGAGGGTGACGATGGTGAGCGTCGGGTTGCCCGCGAGCGACGAGGTGAACTGGCTGCCGTCGGAGACGAAGAGGTTGGGGATCTCGTGGCTCCGGCCCCAGCGGTCGACCACGCCGGCGGCAGGGTCGGCGCTCATGCGACAGGTACCGAGATTGTGCGAGACCGGCAGCGGCGGAGAGCAGAAGATGCGGAACGCACCGGCCGCCTCCAGAATCGGGATCCCGTTGCGGTAGGCGTAACGCTTCATCGCGAGATCGTTGGGGTGATCGTCGAGATTGAGGCAGGCGATGGGTAGCCCATGCCGGTCTCTCTCGCTCGGATGCAGCGTCACCCGGTTGGAGGCGATCGGCATGTCCTCGCCGTTTACGAACAATCCCCCGACGCGCTCATAGGCCTCGATCCAGCTCGCATAGTCGCGGCCCCAGCGCCCCGGACTCATGAACGCCGCGAAGTAGGGCAGGCCGAGGCCCATGGAGCCGAAATAGAAACCGCCGGCGAAGCCGCGCGCCGGGTCGTGCCGCGCCTCGTCGCGGATGATTCCGGCGACGGTCATTCCGCGGTACATGCGCACCGGCTTCTGGAACTCGCCGTACATATAGGCCGTCACATGACGCATGTAGTGCCGGCCGACTGCGCCCTCTCCGTTGGCAAGGCCGTCCGGCCACGCGCTCGACTCCGAGTTGAGCAGCAGCCGCGCGGTCTCGATCGAGTTCGCCGCCACGCAGACCAGCCGCGCCTTCTGCAGGTGATGGCACCCCGCGGCATCGGCATAGAGCACGCCGCTGATCCTGCCGCGCTCGTCATGCTCGATGCGGAGCGCCATCGAACGCGTGCGAATCTCGCAATGGCCCGTGGCCTCTGCGCGCGGCAGCTCGGAGATGAAGGTGGACCACTTGCCGCCCGAGCGGCAGCCTTGCATGCAGAACCCGATGTGATCGCAGGCGTTGCGCCCGTCGCGCGGCACCGCATTGATCGCCACGTTGTTGGGGCCATAGTCGCGATAGCCCATGCGTTTCGCGCCGAGCGCCATGACCCGGCAGGCGTTATTGGGCCGGTGGTGTGGGACGCCGTGCCGACCGGTGACGCCCATCTTGCTCTCGGCCTCGCGGTAGAAGGGCTCCAGCTCCTCATGGTCGACCGGCCAGTCCTCCAGGGCAGCGCCCTCGATCTCGCCGTAAGTGGAGCGCACCTTGAACTCGTAAGGATTCGGGCGCGGACACATGGCCGCCCAGTGGAGCGTGGTGCCGCCCAATCCCTTGCAGGTCCAGGTCGGCGCCGTCGGGTAATCGCGGGCGATGGGCGAGCCGCCGGTGCAGGCCCGCTCGTCCTTCCAGGTAAGAAGGTCGTACATCGCCCACTCGTCGTTGACGATGTCGCTCATCTTGAAGCGCGGCCCGGCCTCCAGCACGACCACGTCGATCCCCCGCCGGGTCAGCTCGTCGGCCATGGTGCCGCCGCCGGCGCCCGAGCCGATGATGACGACGGCGCTGTCGTCGTTCAGGTCGTAGGTGACGGCGGGGACGTCCTCATCATCGAGATAGGGCGTGGTCATCGCTCGGTCTCCGGTTCCACTTCGTCCTCGGAGACCCAGTCGATGTCGTCGAAGCCGCGTTGGATGTAGCCGCCGAGATGGGACGACGCCCCTTCGTAGCCAAAACGGGGCCAAAGATCGCGATTGGCGTAGAGATGGCGCGCCGTGGCGGCCCGCACGACTTCGAAGAACTGCGAGCCCTCGACAGCATAGAGTGCCGTCACTTTCTCCTTCTCCGAGAGCGCGACGAAGGGGCGCTCAAGCACCGCATCCAGCGCCGCCACCCCGTCCGCCAGCAGCGTGCGCTGGGCCGCGCCCCCCTCGCCTGCGACGATATCGACCACGCGGCGGTAAGGCGCGTCCTCCAGGAAGTCGTGCGGGTAGAGCGCGCGCGCCATCGCGGTCAGCGTCGCCTGCGCGTGCTTGTCGAGCATCCCCTCAGGTGTCGATGCCATAGCTCATCGCCATCAGCTCGATCGGGTGATGGGCGCGCGTCGGGCGGGCGCGGCCTGCGCCGACCCGCTCCATCCCCTGCACGATGTGCTCGCCTGCGAGCGGACACTCCGAAGCGAGGTAAGCGCGACCGCTCTCCGCCGCCTGCCGGATGACCGGCTCGCCGACCTTCATGCCGGTCTCGAAATTCTGCTTCATCATGCCCCAGGTGCCGCCGTGCCCGGCGCAGTGCTGCATCATCAGTACGTTGCTCTCCGGGATCATGCGCAGCATGACCGCAGCCTTCGCACCGATGTTCTGGGCCCTGGCGTGGCAGGCCTGGTGGAGCGCGACATCGCCGTCGAGCGGCGCCATTCCCTCGGCGAGCCCCTCGCCGCGGGCGATGCCCACGATGTACTCCGAAATGTCGCTGGTGTGTTCCGCGAGGCACACCACCGCCGGATCGTCCGGCAGGTATTGCGGCCACGTCGTCTTCATCATCAGCGCGCACGATGGGATGGGCGCGACCACGTCCCAGCCCCGCTCGATCCAGGAGCCGAGCGCGATCGCAACGCGACGGGCGCGCCGGTAAACCTCGCCGACATCGCCGCGTTCCAACTGCGGCATCCCGCAGCATTCGTCGTAGACGATCCGGGTTTTGACGCCGTTCTTCGCGAGCACGCCCTGGGCGGCACGGCCGACGCCCGGGTTGTTGTACTCGACGAAGCACGTCGCATAGATCACGGCCTTGCGGCCGGCAGCCGGTGCGCTCTCGTTCACCGGCGGCGGGGAAGCCTTAGCCCACCGGCTGAAGCCCCGGGCATGGAAGCGCGGCAGCGCCGCATCGCGGTGAATGCCGGCGAAGGCTTCCATGAGCGACCGGGTGAGCCGGTTGCCCCGGCGCGCCGCCCAGTTGGCGAACGGCGCGAAAGCCCCGAGCCACCGGCCGTTGCGATCGGTCTCGCCCAGCGCGCGCTCCATGAGGCCGACCGCGCTACCCCGCAGCGCATGCGCCCGCTGGCGAATCATCAGAGCGGGAAAGTCCACCGCGTGCACGTGCGGCGGCGTGTAGGGGCAAACCGGGTAGCACATGTCGCAGAGCGTGCAGGCCGCACCCACGCTCTCGAAGCCGGTGCTCTTCACCGCGCCGATGCTGCCCGCGTCGTCGATCAGGTCGAAGAGCCTCGGGAAGCTCTCGCAGAGGTCTTCGCAACGGCGGCAAGTGTGGCACACGCCTGCGACGCGTCGCAGCTCATCGTCGAGCGCACCTGTGTCAAGGTACGCGGGCGCCTCCCAGTCGATGGGCGGCCGTGGCACGGGGCGGTCCCGCCCCGGCACGGCCTGATTGGCGCTCTCAGCCAAGGACGGCGCGCGTGGACTCGGCAGTGATCTCCACCATCCGGTCGATGGTCTCGTCGTCGATGACGATTGGCGGCGCGACCATGTAGACGTCCGGCCGGAAGCGGCTGAAGAGCCCGCGTGCCACCGCTTCGGCGTTGATCTTGGCGGCGATGCCGTCGCCGGGATCGAAGCTCTCCTTGGTCGCCCGGTCCTTCACGTACTCGACGGCGCACATGAGCCCGAGCCCGCGAATGTCGCCGACGTGGGGATGGTCGGCGAGCGCGTCCTTGAGGCCGACCAGCAGGCGCTTGCCCTTCGCCGCGGCCTGGCCCGGAAAGTCCTCCCGCTCGACCAGATCGAGCATCGCGCAGCCGATAGCGCAGCCGGTGGGATGCGCACTGTAGGTGTAGGCATGCATCCAGGGCTTGCCGCTCTCGTGCATCGTGTCGGCGATCTCGTCGCTAATCCCGATGCCGCCGAGGGAGAAGTAACCCGAGGTGATAGCCTTGGCGAACTGGATCATGTCGGGCTCGACATCCCAGTGCTGCAGGCCGAACATCTTGCCGGTGCGGCCGAACCCGGTGATGACCTCGTCCGACACCATCAGCACGTCGTACTTGGTGCAGATCTCGCGAATGCGCGGGAAGTAGTCGGGCTGTGGCGGAATCACGCCGCCGCCGCCCTGCACCGGCTCGGCGATGAACATCGCCACCGTTTCGGGCCCTTCCGCGAGAATGGCCTTCTCAAGCTCGTCCGCCGCGGCGATGCCCTGGCTCGCCGCCCCCTCCGGCGCCTCGTAGCGATAGGGATAGGGGCTCGGAATATGGACGAAGCCCGGCATGCGGGGCTCGAAACTCGGCCAGTAGATGCTCATGCCCGTGGCGCACATGGCAGCAAGCGTGACGCCGTGATAGCCCCAGATGCGGGAGATGACCTTGGTCTTCTCCGGCTGGCCTTTCAGCTTCCAGTAGTAGCGGGCCATCTTGATGTTGCTGTCGGTCGCCTCGCCGCCGCCCGACGTGAAGAAGAAGTGGTTGATGTTGGGATAGGTGATCCGCGCGAGCTTTTCGGCAAGCTCGATCGCGCGCGGGTTGGTGCTGCCGGCATACCCGGACGCGTACGCCATCTCGGCGAGCTGCTTGCTTCCGGCCTCGATCAGCTCGCGGCAGCCGTTGCCTGCGGTGTTGTTCCAGAGGCCGGAAAGGCCGTCGATGAAGCGGTCCCCGTTCGCATCGACGAGGAAGGCCCCTTCCCCACCGACCCAGACCTTGCCGGTGGCATGAGTGGCACGGCTGTGCAGCGGATGGAGCAGGTGCGCGTTGTCTCGATCGAGCAGCGCAGATTCGGCGTCGTTGGACATCTCGGTCGTTCCTCCCTGTAGCGACCGTGCGCGGACCCGCTCGGCCAACCCTCTGAAGCCAGTGTGGCGGGCAGGGCGGGTTCGATCAAGTGAGGCAGACCTTGAGGCATCAAGGCTCGCGCTGGCGCAAACCTGTTGTCATGTTCGCTCGAATAGGCGTAAAGGTGCCCGTAGGGAGGGCCGATACGTAGCCCTGCGGGCATCGCGACACGTTTGGCCGATGGACGAGAACACGCACGACGATACGCTGGAGCTCTCGCTGGTCAACGACCTGCGGGAGATCGGCGCTGTTGCTGCAAGGATCGACGCGTTCTGCGAAGAGCGGGAGATCACGTCGCAGATCGCCTATGCCGTCAATCTCTCGATCGACGAGATCCTGACCAACACCATCAGCTACGGCTACGAGGACGATGAGCAGCATCGGATTGGACTCTCCATGTGCATGAAGGGTGATGTGCTCGTCATCGAGATCGTGGATGACGGCCGGGCGTTCGACTCCTCGCTGGAGAGGGACCCGGATATCGAGTCGTCTCTGGAGGAGCGCGCCCTCGGCGGTCTCGGCCTCTTCCTCGTCCAGAAAATGATGGACGACGTGACCTACCAGCGACGCGAAGAGCTCAACGTCATCACGCTGAGGAAGAACACGGCCGAACAGGCCGGGCAATAGGCGCACCGATCCGGGTTAGCGCTCAGGCTTGTGGCAGGCCGGGGCGTATAGACCAATCTTACGGCACGCCCAGCGCGCAAACAGAGGACATCCACGGCTGACACGACCCGGGGGCTCGTGAGCGACGCGGGCCACTGGCCCGCATTTCTCACCAGGGTCACGGCCTGCGTCGCGTCCAGGCGTTCGATCCGTCAGGAGCGGGCCGAAAAGCGTATCAGGGAATACGGTTGAGGCCCGCGACGCCGCGGGCGGGCGCCTGGGCGCGACCCGAAGGGCGGCGCTCTCCGGTCGACAGTGTGCGTCAAGCTGTTTGCCCGATGCCCCACATCGCGCTGCACAGCTTTCCTACCCTGTCGGCCGGACAGCGCCGCGCAGACCATGACCGTGGTGAGAAATGCGGGCCAGCCCAAAACCCTGTCGCATTGATCGCGCCGGCATACTACGGTTCGAGAGCGCGGGCACGGGGCAAGGCAGTGACAAGACTGCCGCGCGCCCTCTGCGCATGTGTCGCGCGCCTGTTGGGAGATGAACTTCGGCGGAGACGGCGATGAGCGCTCGGGTATTCGAGGAGGTGGAGCGCGAGCGGACACGGGAGATTTCCAAGTCCGTGTTCGAAGAGCAGGCGGCGGCTCTCCGGATCTCCCTGGTGGAGGCGCAGCGCAATCTCGCTGGCGCGGACTTTCCGGTCGTCGTGCTGTTCGCAGGCGTCGATGGCGCCGGCAAGGGCGAGACCGTCGACCTGATCACCGAGTGGCTCGACCCGCGCCGGATTGTCACCCACGCCTACGACCGGCTCACGGAGGAGGAAGGCCAGCGGCCCGAGTTCTGGCGCTACTGGCGCGACCTGCCGGAGCGCGGGCGCATCGGGCTCTTCCTCAGCGCGTGGTATTCCGAGCCTCTCTTGGACCGCGCCTACGGACGCATCGGGCCGAGCGCCCTCGACCGGCGGCTCTCGCGCATCGCGGCGTTCGAGCGGACGCTTGCCGATGACGGCGCGCTGATCCTCAAGTTCTGGATGCACCTCGACAGGAAGGCGCAGCAGCAACGCCTCGAGTCGCTGCAGAAGCATCCGCGCCACCACTGGCGTATCTCGCAGTGGGATTGGCGCAACTGGCACCGCTACGAGCATTTCAACGAGGCCGCCGAGCACATCATCACCCGCACCAGCACCGCCGAGGCGCCGTGGCTGGTGGTCGACGGCCGCCACGCGCGCTACCGCTCGCTCAGGGTGCTGGGCATGGTGAACCGGGCGATCGAAGCGCGCCTGGCCGGCCTGCCGCCGCCGGATGCGGGCTTCCGCGCCCGTGCGCCGGTGGCGAGCCCGGCGGTGGTCGGTGCGACGGCGCGGGAGGTCAAGCCGCTCGCGACGATCGATCATTCGAACGTCGTGGGCCGCAAGGCCTACGAGAAGTCGATGGCGCGCCTCAGGGCCGATCTCTACTGGCTCGCCGCGCAGAACCTCCTGCACGGCCTCTCGGTCGTGCTCGTGTTCGAAGGCTGGGACGCCGGCGGCAAGGGCGGCGCCATCCGGCGCATGGTCTCGGCGCTGGATGCCCGCAGCTATCGCGTGCATCAGGTAAGCGCGCCGAGCGACGAGGAGCGCGCCCATCACTACCTCTGGCGCTTCTGGCGGCGCCTGCCCGAGTCCGGGCAGATCGCGGTGTTCGACCGAAGCTGGTACGGGCGACTCTTGGTGGAGCGCGTCGAGTCCTTCGCGACCGAAGCGGAATGGCGGCGCGCCTACGCCGAGATCCGCGACTTCGAAGAGCAGATCATCGGCCACGGCACGCTGCTGATGAAGTTCTGGCTCCACATCGACAAGGACGAACAGGAGCGACGCTTCCTTGCGCGCAAGGACAATCCCTACAAGAGCTGGAAGCTGACCGAGGAAGACTGGCGCAACCGGGCGAAGTGGGAGGCCTACGAGGACGCCGCCAACGACATGATCGCCGGCACCAGCACCCGCGAGGCGCCGTGGACTCTGGTCCCCGGCAACAACAAGAGGCACGCCCGCCTCGAAGTCCTGCGGACGCTCTGCGCCGCGCTGCAATCGCGGCTCAGCGAGCGAGCAACGGAGTGACTAGGCGGGAGGGTCGCTCCCGCCTTCGGCGAGTCAGAGCGCGCGGCCGAGCTCCTCGCCTTCGTACATGGATTGGACCGGGCGGCGGGGCGCGAGCACGTCGCCGACCCGGTACAGCTCGGCGACACGCCCTTCCAGCGCCCGATAGAGTGCGTCGTTGGGCGAACGCAGCATCGAGACGACGACGGTATCCACCCCCTCGATCACGCGCGGCTGCCCACCCCAGACCGAGCGGACATGGACCCTATCGCCCTCGATCTTGTCCACGTTCGTATGTGGCGTGCAGATCACACCCGCCTCTTCAAGGCGCGGCATCACGAACGAGAGATCGAGGGTGCGCATGACATCCTCGCCCACCATGGCGCGCGGCGTCACGATTTCGACCTCGGCACCGCCGGTCGCCAGGATTTCGGCAAGCCCGAGCGGCAGATAGAAGCCGGTCTCTTCCAGGATCACGAGCCGTTGCCCGAGCGCGCCCGCATCCGCCAGCACCCGCTGGGTCGCCGTGCCGACGTCAATGACGTTCTCCTGCTCCGTCCCCGCGAGGCGCGCCTGTCCCGGACGAAACTGGCTGCGGCCGTCGCAGTCCCAGCGCGATCCAGTGGCGACGACCACGGTGTCGGGCTTCTCCCGCTCGATTGTCTCAGGCGTCGCCTCCTCGCCGAGTCTCACCTCCACGCCGGCGACCTCCATGGCCCGCGCCAGATTGTCGATGGCGGTGCCCCATTCCTTGCGCGTGGGCAGCGCCATCAGCAGGTTCAGATGGCCGCCGAGGCGCTCTTCGCGCTCCAGCAACGTCACCCTGTGGCCGCGGCTCCCGGCGACCGCAGCGGTCTTCATCCCGGCGAGGCCGCCCCCGACGACGAGGATGTGCTTCGCCGCCTCCGGCGCCACCGGCTGCAGCGTATCGCTCCCCCACCGCGCCTCCCGGCCGACGCTCGGATTGACCGCGCAGGTGACCGGCTTGTTGTCGAAGAGGCGCGCAACGCACTCATTGGCGCCCATGCAGCGGCGGATTTCCTTCTGGCGGCCCTCGCGGGTCTTCTTCACCAGGTGCGGCTCGGCCATCTGCGCGCGAGTCATCGCCACCATGTCGGTGGTGCCCTCGGCGATTGCCTGCTCCGCCTGGTGCAGGTCGACGATCCGGCCGACGACGAAGACCTTGGCCCGGTTGCCCACCACGGCCTTGGCGCGCTTCGCAAAGGGGAGCATGAAGCCGTTCTTCACATCCATCGGCGCCACGGCGTGGTGCAATGTGTAGTAGCCGCCGCCGGAGATGTTGAAGAAGTCGAAGAGCCCGGTGGTCGAGAGAATCTCCAGCTGCTCCTCGGCCTGGTCCGGCGTGATCCCGGCCTCACCCATGAACTCGTCGAAGGAGAGCCGGACGCCGACCGTGAACCCGTCGCCGACCTGCGCACGGACCGACTCGCCGATCTCCAGCAATATCTGACAGCGGTTGCGCACCGAGCCGCCGTAGCGGTCGGTGCGGTCGTTGTGGAGAGGACTCAGGAACTGGCCGAGCAGGTAGCTGTGCGCGGCATGCAGCTCCACCCCGTCGCAGCCCGCGACCTTGACGTTGAGCGCCGCCTCCCCGAACTCCCTGACCACGTCGTCGATGTGCTCCTGCTCCATCACCAGCGGGATTTCGTGGTGCACGATCGAGGGCAGCTTGGAGACACCCCAGAGCGGGTGCCATTCGTCCATGATCATCGTGCCCTTGTCGTGGACGCCGCAGCCGAAGAGCTGGACGAATTGCCGCGCGCCGTGCTCGTGCACCGCGTCGGCGAGCTTGGCGTACTGGGGGATGGCACGTTTTTCCCAGGCAGAGCAGCCTTCGACGAACGAGCCCTTGCCGATCCGGTGACCGGCCTGCTGCTCGGTGATGAAGAGCGCCGCGCCGCCCTTCGCGCGCTCCCGGAAGAACTCGATGTGCCGGTCGCCGAGGATGTTGTCCTTGCCGAACAGCGTGGTCTGGGCGGTCATCATGATCCGGTTCTTCACGCGCGTGGAGCCGATCTCCAGCGGCTCCCAGACCAGACGAAGCTCGGATCCCTTTCCCTCGGCTGCCGTTGTGCTCATTCGTCCCCTCCCGAATTTGGTCGCCGGGATAGTACACTGCCCCTTCTCGGAAGGCTCACGTCGCGCCGGACCGCGCGCGGCGGGGCAAGCAGACACGCAGAGGTAAGATGAGCGACGCGCTCCAGGCCGATGTCGTGGTCGTGGGCGGCGGCAACGCCGCGCTCACGGCAGCGCTCGCCGCGGCGGAGGCTGGCGCCAGCGTGCGGCTGCTCGAGGCCGCGCCGGAGGATGAGCGCGGCGGCAACAGCACCTATACCGCAGGCGCCATGCGGGTGGTCTTCGACGGGCCCGACTCGCTCAGCGCGCTGATGCCCGACCTCTCCGAGCGCGAGCTGGCCGAGACCGATTTCGGCGCCTACACCGAGGCCGAATACTACGACGACATGGCGCGACTCACCCAGTACCGCGCCGACCCCGACCTCGTGGAGCAGCTCGTCACCCGCAGCCACGGCACCTTGCTCTGGATGCGCGAGAAAGGCGTGCGCTTTCAGCCGAGCTACGGCCGCCAGGCATTCAAGCGGGAGGATGGACGCTTTCGCTTCTGGGGCGGGCTCGCGGTCGAAGCCTGGGGCGGCGGGCCGGGCCTCGTCGCGGCGCTCTACGAGGCCGCTGCGAAGGCGGGCATCGCCGTTCACTACCGAGCGCCGGGGCGTTCCCTACTCACAGACGACGCCAGCGTGCGGGGCGTGCGCGCACGGATCGAGGGGCGCACGGTCGACATCCGCGCGCGGGCTGTCGTGCTCGCTTGCGGCGGCTTCGAAGCCAATGCCGCGTGGCGGGCGCGCTACCTAGGCACCGGATGGGACCTCGCGAAGGTGCGCGGGACCCGCTTCAACCAGGGCGACGGCATCCGCATGGCGCTCGACGCCGGCGCCATGCCGGCGGGCAACTGGTCGGGCTGCCACGCGGTCGCCTGGGACCGGAACGCGCCGGAATTCGGCGACCTCGCCGTCGGCGACGGCTTCCAGAAGCACAGCTACCCCTTCTCGATCATCGTCAACGCGGCGGGCGAGCGCTTTGTCGACGAGGGCGCGGACTTCCGAAACTACACCTACGCCGCCTACGGCCACCGCGTGCTGGAGCAGCCCGGTCAGGTGGCGTGGCAGGTGTTCGATGCGAGCGTGACCCACCTGCTTCGCGACGAATACCGCATCCGGCAAGTCACCAAGGCGAAGGCCGACACGCTGGAGGAGCTTGCGGCGCGCATGGAGGGCATCGACGGGGCGCGCTTCCTCGAGACCGTGCGGGCGTACAACGATTCCGTGATGACAGAGGTGCCCTTCGACCCGACCGTGAAGGACGGCCGCGGCACCCGCGGCATCGCGCCGTCCAAGTCCAACTGGGCCAACCGGATCGAGACTCCGCCCTTCGAGGCCTATGCCGTCACCTGCGGCATCACCTTCACCTTCGGCGGGCTCGCCATCGACCCCAGTGCTCGCGTGCAGGCTGTCTCCGGCGCGCCAATTCCGGGGCTCTTCGCGGCGGGCGAGCTGGTCGGCGGGCTCTTCTACGGCAACTATCCGGGCGGCACGGGCCTGGTCTCGGGCGCGGTCTTCGGCCGCCTCGCCGGCGCTGGCGCCGCCCAATTCGCAAAGGAGGGAGCGGCCCTGTGAGCGGCGAGCACATCGGCTTCATCGGCACGGGCGTCATGGGCGAGCCCATGTGCCGCAACCTCGTGCGCAAGCACGACGGGCCCGTCACCGCCTACGACCTCGACCCGGCACCGCTGGAGAGGCTCGCCGCCGATGGAGCGGGGATCTCGCCCTCCATTGCGGCGCTCGCCGAGGTCGCCGATCTGATCTTCCTGTCGCTCCCCTCGGGCCACGAGGTCCGGACCGTGTGCCTCGGCAACGGCGGCCTGATCGAGCACATCGGCACCGGGCGCACCGTGGTCGATACCAGCACCGCACCGCCCGCGCTCGCCCGCGAGCTTGAAAGCGCCTTCGCTGCACGCGGCATCGCCTTCGCCGATGCGCCGATTGCGCGCACGCGCCAGGCCGCCATCGACGGCACGCTCAGCATCATGGTGGGCGGCGATGGGGCGCTGGTGGAGCGACTGCGCCCCCTGCTCCTTCACATCGCGCAAGACGTGACACACTGCGGCCCGGTCGGCAGCGGGCAGGCGGTAAAGATCCTGAACAACATGATCCTCTTCCAGAACGTCAGGGCGCTGGCCGAGGGCCTCGCAATCGCGCGCAGTCAGGGGATCGAGGCGCAGACCTTCCTGGAGGCGGTGGGCCGCAGCTCGGGCGACAGCTTCGCGCTGCGCAACCACGGCATGAAGGCGATGCTGGCGGAACGCTACCCCGAGGGCGCCTTTCCGGTGACCTATGCGATGAAGGACCTCGACTATGCTCTCGATCTCGCCGAGGAATCGGGACTCGTCGCTGAGGGCGCGGCGCTGGTCAAAGCCTTGTTCACCGAAGCCATCGAGCGGGGGCTCGGCGCGCGCTACCATCCCGTCGTCGCAACCCTGATCGACCGCACGCGCCCGACCCAGCCGGAGGAAGAAACACCATGACCCAGGTTTCCGACACGCTTCTCGCAACGGTCCGTGCCGAGCTTTCCACCGCGCAGCTGGGGGACGTGCTGGACACTCTCGACCGCCGCCATCAGTTCCTCCCGCCCGAGATCTGCTCGGCCATGCCCGGCGCCACGCTGGTCGGCCGGGCGATGCCGCTGCTGGAGATCGCGGCCACGCCTGACGATCAAAGCTTCGGCCTGATGTTCGAGGCCCTCGACTCCCTCGGGAAGGACGAGGTGTATGTCGCCGCCGCCGGCGCGCCGCCCTTCGCACTGTGGGGCGAGCTGATGACCACGCGGGCGTTGGCACAGGGCGCGGTGGGGGCCGTTCTCGACGGTTACATGCGCGATACGCGGGAAATCCGCGCCATGACGCTGCCGGTCTTCGCGCGCGGCTCCTACGCGCAGGACCAGCGTGGCCGGGGCCGGGTGGTCGCCTATCGGGAGCCGGTTCGCATCGCCGAAGTCGCGGTCCGGCCCGGAGACCTGATCGTGGCCGACGACGACGGCGTCCTCGTGGTCCCGAGCGACGTCGCAGCCGAATGCGTGGAGAAAGCGCTGGAGAAGCGCCGCATGGAAAACGTCATCGCCCAGGAGATCGAGGCCGGCCTTTCCACCACCGAGGCCTGGGAGAAATATGGCGTCATGTAAGGCCTTGGCCGGTGATTGAAGGGCGCTCTAGCGGAAGAGCGTCTCGAACTCGGTTGCGGCGGTATCCCAGCTTCGGCTCCGGGCGCTTCGACGGGCGATCTTGCTTGTGGCCGCGAAGGCGTCGTCGTCCTTCAACATGGCCAGAGCGTTCTCGACGAAGGCATCGTCGTCGGGCGCGAGAAAGCCCGACTGACGATCGGTGAATCGCTCTTTCACGGCCCCGACCGGCCGGGCCACCGCCGGCAAGCCCACGGCCTGCGATTCGGCCAGCGTCGAGCAGTACATCTCGCGTTCGGAGCCAGGATAGAGGTGCACCCGGGCTCTGGCGTACGCCTTCGCCATGTCCCGGTCGCCGGCAGGCGCCATGATCGTCACCCCGTGATCGGCGCCTGCGCTTGCCTTTTCGAAAATCGGTTGGAGATCGTCGGCGAGCGTGTCACCGGCGGTCTGGGCGCGCTTGAAGGCAGCCGAGTAGATCTGCAACTGGGCGTTCGGCGCCTGCGGGCGGATCCGCTCGATCCACAGGTCGAGCAGCCAATCGAGATCGTGCTTGGGGTGGGTCGTGACCACCGCAGTCGGCGGCTCCTCCGGCGACATCTCCTCTTTACTGCGGTATTCCTCGCGCACGCCCGGCGCAATCGAGCGGTAGTAGACCAAGTCCTCGCCCTGGGTCCGATAGGCTTCGGAATGGGTATTGCCCTGGAACACCACCTTGGCGTCGGTGCGGTTCAGCACCTCGTGAACCTGTGGCCGGTGGAGATAATCCGGCGGTCCGGTAACCCAGAGAATGCGCGCGCGGGTCGCTCGCGTGAACTCGAGCAGCGCCGGCTTGCGAAACGCGATCAGCACCTCGGAGATCGGCGGCTTGCGGCCATCCCAGTGAATCCAGCTTACGTTCTCGAAACTCAGGCTGTTCGGGCTCCGATTGACCGCGCGCACGACATGGCCCTGGCGCGCGAGTGCCGCCGGCAGGCTGGCAAACGCCTTCTCGGCGCCTCCAATCGGTTGATATGCGGGGGTCATCCCGTTGAATGGGATAGAGTCGTCGACCAGGGTGACAAGCATGCGTCGGCTTATAGCCCTGCCCGCATGGCTTGCCAAGCAAGCCCCACACTGGCCGGGCCAAGCTGGATAGGCGAGGATCGGCCTGGACCGATGAGAAGGCGATGACCACGACCGGATCGAGCGAAGAGGCCGGGCCAGAACGACCGAAGTGCCCGAGTGCGGCGGAGATCGCGGCCGCGGTCCGCGCCGGGCGCCAGAGCGCGATGGCAGCCTGTGACGCGGCTCTGGGCCGCATTGCCGAGACGGAGCCGGCAGTTCACGCGTGGCACTATCTCGACGCCGCCGAGGCGGCGGCGCGGGCGCAGGCGATCGACGCTGCCGGCCCACGCGGCGCGTTTGCCGGCGTCCCCGTCGGCATCAAGGACATCATCGATACCGCCGACCAGCCGACCGAGAACGGCACCCCGCTTGACGAAGGACGCAGGCCGGGCGCGGACGCCACGGTCGTGCGCCGCCTGCGCGCGGCAGGCGCGCTGATCCTGGGCAAGACCGTGACCACCGAGCTTGCCTGCGGCGCCGCGAACGCCACCCGCAACCCGCACGCGCTCTCGCGCACGCCGGGCGGCTCGTCGTCAGGCTCGGCGGCCACCGTGGCGGCCGGCGGCGTGCCGCTCGCCCTCGGCACCCAGACTGCGGGCTCGGTGGTACGGCCCGCCGCCTTCTGCGGCGTCTGGGGCATGAAGCCGAGCTACGGCACGATCCCACGCACCGGGATCACGCGATTGTCGCGCACGCTCGATCATGCGGGCGTGCTCGCGGGCTCGGCGCAGGACGTGGCGCTCGGCATCGACACCATCTCCGGCGACGACGGCTTGGATCAGGCAAGCGCCGGACGGGCACCGACCCGCCTCGCCGCCGCCCTCGCGCTGCCGCTCGGGCGGCCCCGGCTCGCCTTCGTCAGGCAACCGGCCTGGGAGGAGGTCGGGCCGGACGCCGCGGCAGCCCTCGAGGCCGCAGCGAAAGCCTGCGGCGCGGAGCCGCTCACCCTGGGCGCTCCCTTCGACGAAGCGGGGGCGGCGCATATCGGCATCATGCGGCGCGAGGTCGCTCACGCGCTTGCGCCCTGGTACGAGCGCGGCGCGGCAGACCTCTCCAAGACCATAAGCAAGCATATCGAGGCGGGCCGGGAGATCGACGCCGACAACTATCTTGCCCTGCTCGATGTGGCGGATGCGATGCGGCGCGCCTTCGAGCACGCAATGCGGCCCTACGATGGGGCGCTGACCCCCGCCGCGCCGGGTGCCGCGCCCGAGGGCCTGGCCTTCACCGGAAGCCGGCAGCAGACCATGCTCTGGACCATGCTCGGCGTGCCTGCGGTCAACGTTCCGGTCCTCACGGTGGATGGCCTGCCGCTCGGCCTGCAAGTCGTCGGGCGCTTCGGCGCCGATGCGACGACGCTGCGCGCGGCGACTTGGTGCGCCGGCCGCTTGCAGGAGGCACGCCAGTGAGCGCACCATTGGGCGCGCCATAGCGCCGGGACGCAAAGCATGACGCGATTTCACTTCGCCCACGCCGGCGGGTCCAGCGGCGAAGCCGCCATCGAGGCCTGCATCGAGCGGCTGGGGTCCACGCTGCCGCAGCAGGGCCTCGGCATGCTCTACGTGACCGATGCGATCGGCGATCACCTGCCGGCCGCGCTGGACAGGCTCAAGCGCGCGACCGGCATCGACGAGTGGGTGGGCTCGGTGGGCGTCGGCATCTGCGCCACCGGGCGGGAATATTTCGACGAGCCGGCTGCAGCGGTCATGGTCGCCGACCTCGACCCGACCAGCTACCGGGTGTTCGAGACCATCCGCGACGACCTCGGCGAGTTCAGCCGCGACAACGGCGCCTGGATCGCTCGCGCGCCTGCGCGCTTCGGCATCGTGCACGCCGACCCCCGCAACCAGCGCACGGGCGACATCATCGCCGACCTCGCCGAGGAGCTCGACGGCTTCCTGGTGGGCGGCCTCTCCTCGTCGCGCGCGGTGCCCGCGCAGATTGCGGGCGCAGTGACCGAGGGCGGGGTCTCCGGCGTCCTGCTGTCGGAGACCGTCACCGTCGCCACTGCGCTCAGCCAGAGCTGCATGCCGATCGGCCCGAGCCACGAGATTACCGATTGTCGGGCCAACATACTGATCGAGCTCGACGGGCGGCCGGCACTGGAGGTCTTCAAGGAGGAGATCGGCGCGGAGCTCGCCAGCGACCTGCGCCGGGTCGGCGGTCTCATCTTCGCTTCGCTCCCGGTCGCCGGCAGCGACACGGGCGACTACCTGGTGCGCAACATCGTAGGCTTCGACGTCGACCGCGGCCTGATCGGCATCGGTGAGCTGGTGGAGCGCGGCACCTCGCTGCAGTTCTGCCGCCGCGACGCGGCCGCTGCAGAGCAAGACCTCGGCCGCATGGTGGAATCGGTGAAGCGCCGGGCCGGCGACGAACCGCGCGGCGCCCTTTACTTCACCTGCCTCGCCCGCGGCCCCAACATGTTCGGCGAAGCCTCCGAGGAGCTGCGGCTGATCGAACGCACCCTCGGCGACGTACCCTTGGTGGGCTTCTTCTGCAACGGTGAGATTTCGCACAACCGGCTCTACGGCTACACCGGCGTCCTCACCCTCTTCCCATAGCGCGGCCCGCTACGCCCTGAGGTACGCTTCCGCCAGCGTGCACGCGAGCTGGCCGACTTCGGGCGCGAGAGCCTGCGCACTGGCGGTCTCGGACCGCGTATGAACCCAGCCCAGGTAGCTTAAGGCGCGCGCGAGCTCGAAGAGCGGCATTTGGGCGAGCTCCTCGTCCGGCAGGTCGCGCGCGCTGCGGTAGCCTTCGACGACGCCGGCGCGGATCGCCTCGGCAATCTCGCTGCCGTGATAGATGGTCCAGACCGTCGCCAGATCGAAGAGGTGCCAGCCGAAACCGCAATCGTCGAAGTCGAGGGGGATTACCCGGTCGCCGTCGAGCAGCATGTTGTCGAGGTTGAAGTCGGCGTGGATCAGCCCGAAGCGTCGCGGCGAGCGGCCGTATGCCGTCAGCGCTTCGTCTGCGCTGGCACGGGCACGCTCGATCAGGCGGCGCTCCCCGGCACCGAGCACGGCGGCTTCCCAGAACCGGCCCCAGAGAGGTTCCGGGCCTACGAGCCCCTCGCGGTCCCAGGCGTGGCGGGTGAAAGCGGCAGGCGGGGTCCACGCCTCGGTCTGGTTGTGAAGTCGGGCGCAGAGCCGGCCGACCCCGACGAAGACCGTGTGCACGTCCTGGATTGCCGAGTTGAGGCCCTCCTCCAGGGTGCCGATGGGAATGCCCGGCATCCAGGTCAGCATGTCCACCTGGCGCGGCTCGGGCACGCCCGCGCTCCGCACCGTCTCGAAGCGCTCGCCGGCGGCGCTCGGGATCACCGCTGCCACGTCGATGCCCTCGGCGTGCAGCGCTTCCATCCAGGCGAGCTCGGAACGGAGCGCCGCGTCGCTATGGTAGCCGTGGCGGTGAACGCGGAGCACCGCGTCGCGCCCGCCGGCCGTCTCCACCCGGAAGACCGCATTCTCGCGGTACTTGACGATTTCGGGCTCGCAATCCTCTACGCCCCAGCGCAGGAGCGCATCCCTCGCAAGCGTCCGCAGACGCTCGGCCCGCTCATCGAGCGGCAGGCGATAGAAGTCGGTCATGGGCGCCCTGTCACGCGAGCAAGTCGAGGGTCTCGTCGAGGGCTGCGAGAAGCTGATCCGCGTCCGCTGCTGAGAAGGGCATGGGCGGGCGAATCTTGAGCACGTGGTCGTGCCGGCCCGTGCGGCTGATCAGGACGCCGCGCTCACGCATCCCGTCCACGGCGGCCTTGGTCAGGTCCGGCGCCGGCGTCTCCCGATCCCCCTCGGCGAAGAAGGGAACGCCCGTGAAGAAGCCCCGCCCGCGCGGTGCGCCGATCATGGCGTGCTTGTTGCCGAGAGCGAGCAGCCCCTCCTGCAGATGCGCGCCGACCCTGCCCGCATTCTCCATCAGGCCTTCCTGCTCGATCACCTCCAGCACCGCGTGGCCCACCGCGCAGGAGACCGGATTGCCGCCGAAGGTATTGAAATACATCGCCTTGGCCGCGAAGTCGTCGATCAACGCCGGCCGGGCGACGACGGCGGCCAGCGGATGGCCGTTGCCGAGGGGCTTGCCCAGGGTCACGAGGTCCGGAAGGGCATCGTAAAGCTGATGCCCCCACATCCCGGTGCCGGTGCGGCCAAGACCCGGCTGCACCTCGTCCGCGATATAGAGCCCGCCGGCCTCGCGGGTGAGCGCGACAACCTGCTCCACGTAACCCGCGGGCACCGCCGGCATACCCTCGGTCGCGAAGATCGTGTCGAAGAAGATCGCGGCCGGCTTCATGCCGGCCTCGTCCATCGAGGCGATGGCGGCCTCCACCTCGGCCACCGCCATGGCCGGGTCGTCATCGGCCTCGGGCACCCTGATTGTGCGCACCCTGGGATCGATGCCCTCGGGCATCTCGAACGCGGTGCAGAGCCCGGCGACCACGGCGGAGTTCCCGTGGTAGCAGAAGTCGGTGACGATGACGCCCTCGTTGCCCGTGCAGGCGCGGGCCATCCTGAGCGCGAGCTCGCTGGCCTCGGTGCCCGAGCAGACGAGCGAGACGCGGGAGAGCTCGTCCGCGAAGGTTGCAGCCAGGGCCTCGCCGTAGTCGAGGATGCGCTCGTCCAGGTAGCGGGTGGAAAGATTGAGCCGCCCGGCCTGATCCGCCAGCGCCTCCACCACATGAGGATGGCAATGGCCGACGTGGGGCACGTTGTTATAGGCGTCGAGATAGACGCGCCCGTCGCTGTCCCACACCCGGGCCCCCTCCCCCTTCACCAGGTGAAGCGGCCGGTCGTAGAAGAGCGGCGCGCCGGCGCCGAGCAGCCGATGCCGGCGTTCGAGCAACGTGTCGTCAGACATGGTCGGGATCCTCACGTGACGGCCGGTGGAGCCTCGGCCGCATTTCGATGGGATGGTTCGCCTTTACCCGCGGGCACGGGCCGGGCTAGAGAAATGTCATGAGCATTACGGTCACGGCACGCGGCGTGGTCAAGGCGTTCGACGGCAAGCCGGTGCTGCGCGGGGTCGATCTCGACGTGCCTGAGGGGCGCTCGACCGTCCTGGTCGGCCCTTCGTCGAGCGGCAAGTCGGTGCTGCTGAAGTGCCTGCTCGGGCTGATGCCGATGGACGGCGGCTCCGTGCGCTACGGCGACACCGCTCTCGCGACCCTCGACAAGAGCGGGCTGGAGCGCCTGATGCGCGACGTGGGCGTGCTGTTTCAGCAAAACGCCCTCTTCGACAGCCTCACCGTGTGGGAGAACGTGGCCTTCACCCTGATTCACGGCCAGGGGATGGCGCGACCGGCCGCCAGGCAGCGGGCGCTGGAGACCATCGCATCGGTGGGCCTCAAGCCCGACGTCGCCGACCTTTCGCCGGCCGAGCTTTCCGGGGGCATGCAGAAGCGCGTCGCCCTGGGCCGCGCAATCGCCGCCGAGCCCCGCTTCCTGGTGCTCGACGACCCGACCGCCGGGCTCGACCCGATCCTGACCGGCACGATCGTCTCGCTCATTCGGGGCGCCATCGAACGAAGCGGCGCGACCGCGCTCACGGTCACGAGCGACATGAGCGTCGCGCGGGAGAGCTTCGACCGGCTCGCCTTGCTGCATGAGGGCGCAATCATGTGGCAGGGCGCCGCCGACGAGATCGACGAGAGCGGCAGCGCCCACCTGGATCAACTGATCAACCAGCGCGCTGAAGGCCCCATCCGGATGCGCATCACCGCCTGAGCGCGCGGCGCCTGCGGCCAAGCGGCCGCCGGGTACCCCACGACGTCAGCGGATCAGCAGGAAGAGCGCCCCCTCGCCCCGCCTGACGTTCAGCAGGATGGGAAGGCCGGTCTCCTCCACCACCGCCACGATCTCGTCGGGCTCGCGCACCTCGCGCCGGTTGACCTGGACGATGACATCGTCCGCACGCAGGCCGGCCTCCCAGGCCGGCGTGCCTTCCTCGACCTCGATCACCATCACTCCCTCCACCTCTTCGTGGAGCGGCGACGAGGGGTCGATCGGGCCGAGCACGACGCCCTTCAGCTCCGGTACCTGGCTGCCAAGGCCGAGGGCGACCTTTCCGGCCTCACCGACCGCGAGATCGATGGTCATGGTTTCACCCTCGCGGACGATGGTGAGTCGAACCGCATCGCCCACCCGCAGCATGCCGACCTGGTTGCGCAGATCGGCAGAACCCGTCACGGGATCGCCGTTCATCTCGACGACCACGTCACCTCGCTGAATCCCGGCCGCCTCCGCCGGCGTGTCGGGTAACACCTGGGCGACCAGAGCGCCCTTCTGATAGGTGGTCCCGAGCGCCTCGGCGATTTCGGGAGTGAGGTCCTGAATCTGCACGCCGATGCGCCCGCGCTGGATCTCGCCATGGGTCAGCAGCTGGTCCATGACTTGACGCGCCATGTTGATCGGGATGGCGAAGCCGATGCCGATATTGCCGCCGCCCCCGGTGAAAATCGCGGTGTTGATGCCGACGAGCTCGCCCTTGAGATTGATTAGCGCACCGCCCGAGTTGCCGACATTGATGGCGGCGTCGGTCTGAATGAAGTCCTGGTAGGAATCGGGGCCGAGGCGAAGGCCGGAGCGGCCGATGGCACTCACGATTCCGGCGGTGACGGTCTGGCCGAGGCCGAAGGGGTTGCCGATGGCGACGACATAGTCGCCGACCTCCAAGCCGTCCGAGTTCGCAAGCGGCATGGCAGAAAGCGAATCGGCATCGATCTTGAGCAACGCGACATCCGTCTCAGGGTCGGCGCCCACCAGCTCGGCCTTGAACACGCGGCGGTCGGTCAGCGTGACGGTGATCTCTTCCCCGACTTCAACCACGTGATTGTTGGTGAGCAGGTAGCCGTTCTCCGCGTCCACGATCACGCCGGAGCCCAGTGCGCTGGGCCGCCGCATCTGCGGGCGCCGGCGCTCGAACTCGCGGTCTCCGAAGAATTCCTTGAAGAAGGGGTGGTCGAAGAAGGGATGCGGCTGCTGGGGCTGCTGCGGCCGCGACTGAATCTGCTTCGGCTCGCCCGTGACCTGGATGTTGACCACCGCAGGCCCGATCTCCTTCACCAGCGGCGCGAGCGAGGGCATCTCTTCAGCCGTCACGTGCGCGTGTGCCGGCGGAGCCGCGATGACAAGGGTCATCGCGAGAAGAATGGGGGTGAGCAGCAGCAGCGGGAAGCGCATCGATTCCTCCCTTGAATCGTTAGACCCCAATGTGGCGATTATCTGGCGCAGGTCCAGCCCCAAAGAGCCGCAAAATTCGCCCCGGAACGAAATCGCCGATATAGCCGCGCCCCGCCCGGAGCCGTGCTACGTTCGGAGCAACAGGAGGGCAGGCCGTGGCAAAGACGATTTACTTTAGCCATCCCGTGTGCGCGGAGCACGACCCCGGCGCGCGGCACCCGGAGTCGGGCGCGCGCTTGGGGGCGATCGAGGACGCGCTCGCCGCCGACGCATTTGCAGCGCTCGATCGCCGTGAGGCGCCGGTGGGCGAGCCCGAGACGCTCGCCTGGGCGCACGACCAGCAACTGGTGGACGCAATTCTCGCCAATGTGCCCGATGAAGGGCGTGTCGCCATCGACGCCGACACGGTGATGTCGCCGGCCTCGGGCGAGGCGGCGCGGCGCGCAGCGGGCGCGGTCGCGGCTGCGGTGGACGCGGTCTTCGCCGGCGAGGCGGATAACGCCTTCTGCGCGGTGCGCCCGCCGGGCCACCATGCCGAGCCCCGCCGGCCGATGGGCTTCTGCCTCTTCAACAATGTCGTGATCGGGGCCGAGCGGGCGCGGCGCGCCCACGGGCTGACCCGCATCGCCGTGGTCGACTTCGACGTCCACCACGGCAACGGCACCCAGGCCGCATTCGAGCAGGACGGCGACCTCTTCTTCGGCTCCACCCATCAATCGCCGCTCTATCCGGGCACGGGCGCGGCGAGCGAGACCGGCGTCGGCAACATCGTCAACGCGCCGCTCTCGGCGGGCACGGGCTCTGCCGGCTTCCGCGACGCGATGGAGAGCCGGATGCTGCCGGCGCTGCGCGCCCACCGGCCCGAGCTGATCCTGATCTCGGCCGGCTTCGACGCGCACCGCGACGATCCGTTGGCGAACCTCGAGCTGGTCGAAGACGACTATCGCTGGATCACCACGGAGTTGACCCGGCTTGCGGGCGAGGTCTGCGACGGGCGCGTGGTCTCGACCCTCGAAGGCGGCTACAACCTGCGCGCTCTCGGCGCCAGCGCCGCCGCCCACGTCGAGACGCTGATGGCTGCAGACTAACCCGCGGCGTCCTCCTCGGGTGTGACGGTCTTGAGCGCCAGGGCGTGCACGTCGGTGCGCAGCTCGTCTTCGAGTACGCTGTAGACCAGGCGCTGGCGCGCGACGCGGGAGAGGCCCGCGAACTGCGCCGAGGCGATCTCGACGATGAAGTGGCTCTCGCCCTCGGGCCGCGCGCCGGCATGGCCGGCGTGGCGCCCGGAATCGTCCACGATGTCGAGGCGGCTCGGCGCGAGCGCCTCGCTCAGCTTTTGGCGGATCGCGGCCTGAACGCGGCCCTCCGCTGGCTCGCCCGGGGTCTCAGCCACCATGCATCGTTCCGACTGCGACCCGGCCACCCCACGCATCGTCATGCCCGGACTTGTTCCGGGCATCTCCCTCAACCAGACCCACCGGACGCTGGGCAAACGCGTGGATGGCCGGGACAAGCCCGGCCATGACGAGGTGGGGGCACCGCGCGAGACAGTGCGAGTGTTTCCGGAACGCCACTACAGCCTCTTCTCGAAGTAGAAGCGCATGGTGTCGTCGGTGGTCTCGATCCGGCCGGAAAAGGAGGTCAGATTGACCTCCAGCTCGGCGATCTTGAAGGGCCGGCCGAGCACCTTCGCCACGGTCTCGGCCCGCACCACGCATTCGCCTTCGGTCTCCGCCCTGACGTAGGCGACGCGGTCTTCGACCGTGAACTCCTTGCCGGGGTTGTCTTCCTGCAGGGCCTCGACCACGGCGTCGGCGACCTCGCCGGCGCGCAGCACCGGCCCCACCGAATTCTTGCGGGCCACGCCGTCACCGCTCATCGCCGCTCCTCCCCCTACTCGCGCCCTCAGGGCTTGGCATGCTTGGGCTCGATGCCCTCGACGTCGACCAGGACGTCCTCGCCCTCGATCTTGACCGGGTACTGGGCGATCTCGGCGTGACCCGGGTTCACCCCCTTGCCCGCCACCACGTCGAACTCCCAGAGGTGCATCATGCAGGTCAGCACCCGGCCTTCGAGATCGCCGTCCACGAGGTCAACCTCCTGATGCGGGCATTGCGCCTGGATCGCTTGAATGCCTTCGCCTTTGACATGGACGAGCAGCACCTCGGTGCCGTCCACGTCGAAGGTCTCCATGTCGCCTTCCCAGATGTCGTCCAGCGTGCAGGCCTTCTTGAACGCCATGCGTCGGTCACTCCATTCCCGGTGCGCGTAGGCGCCTAGGGTTCTTCGAAATAGATGTCGATGCAGTCGTAGAAGCGGATGCCCGCCTTCTCGACCGTGAGATCGCGCGGCCAGGGCGGCGCGGAGTCGTCCTCGGTGGTGGGCCGCACGCGCAGGGTCCGGCCGGGCTTCTCCGCCACGTGAAGGCCGATCGAGTGGAAGGCGCAGGTCGCCGCCACCTCGTCCATGGTCTGGCCGGACTCGATTTCCACCGTCTTGATGTGCGCATCCTGCTGGAAGCGCGAAAGGATCGGGAACGCGCTCATGCCGCTCTCGGTAACGCTACGGATGCCGCTCGGCTATTCCGCAGCCTGGGCCCGAAAACCCTCGACCCAGCCGTAGTCGTGGCCGTCGCGGCCGCCCTCGCTGATGACGCCGATGCCCATGTACTTGAGCACGTTCTCCAGCGTCGGCGGATCGATCTCGCCGGAATACATGCGGTCCACGATGGTCTCGTGGTCCTTGTAGCGCTCCGGGTCGGTATCGAAGATCCAGCGGCACACCTCGGTGCAGAAGTTGTAGCGCCGCTCGCCGTACTCGCGCTGATAGGCGCGCGCACCCCACTCCGGGCCCGGCCGGTGCGAGATCGGGATCTGGCACATGTTGCAGATGATCGGAATGCACTGCGGATGCGTCTTTTCCTCGTGGCCCTGGAGCAGGTTGTTGGTGATGACGTCCCAATAACTGCCGTAGCTCCTGTTCCAGCCGGGATACTTCTCCTCCAGCCACGCGCGCTCCTTGGGCCCCACCGCGCCCGGCGGGTTCCACCAGACCGTCGGCCGCCACGACCAGATGCCGCCCTGCTGGCAGTGGTGGTGGTTGTCGATGTCCAGGAGGAAGATGTCCCAGTACCACGGCCGCTCCAGGCCGAGGTCATGGACCTGCCGCTCCCACTGGTTGATCACCCACTCGTGCATGAACTCCTTGAAGGACATGTGCCGCTGCTCGAGCGGGATGTAGTAATCCATCGGGATGCCGACGGTGATCGAGAAGAGCCGCCAGACCCGCCAGAGCGCGATGTCCATCGCCTGCTGCGCTTCCTTCTGGCGGCCGTTGCGGATCATGATCTCGATGGTGGGCGTGCCGAGCTGGGCGTGACGGGCCTCGTCCGACTGGATGCTGGTGATCAGATTGGCGAAGGTGTGATCGCCCATGTTGGCGGCGTCGGTGGAGAGGCCGATCATCTGCAGGTTGGTGAGCGCGGTCTCGAACGCGAAGGAGACCATCACCGAGGACGTGACGGCGTCACGCGTCATCATGATGTCGTCAAACGCGTGACGGCCGCCGAGCACCGCCCAGTTCTTGGAATGCTGGGCCTCATGGGCCCAGTCGTACTGGCGGTCCAGGTGGACCAGCTCGTGCGGGAAGAAGAGCTGCAGCTGGGTGTGCCGCAGCTCGTCGAGCATGCCGTAGACCGACATGTTGCGCATCGCCGGAGAGGGGCCGAAGCGCGACATCCGCGCCTGGAACTGGCAGGCCTGATACTCGGTGAGCGCCACTGCGCCATAGTGCAGCTTGAGCACGCTCGCCCAGCCCTCGTCGGCCTGGTCATAGAACTTCGAGCGCGCCAGCGCCGCCTTCACCGAGTAGGCGGCCGAATCCTTCTCGCGCTGGATGTTCACGTATTCGCGGTAGGAAACCTTGTAGGGCTCGTCGAAGGTCTCCCACTCCTCGGTGGGGATGCCGTAGGGATCGCCCATTTCGGGCGGAAAGAGCTCCTCCTGCGAGACGTAGGAGGGCGTCCAGTTGGTATCCCGCGCGATATCGTACCACTCGGAGCGTTCGAGCATCGCCAACCTCCCACACGCCAACGGTTCCGCGGCATCGCGGCTTTTCACCGCCGCCTCGGCAACACCCGCCATTGTCATGTCATCGAGGGACGGACGCAAGCAAGGAGCCCGGAGCGCTTCACGACTTGTCGTCAAGCGATCTGCGGCGTTTCGCGGCGCCCGGGTGCCAATGCCTCCAGGGCGCGATCCGGATAATCCGTCACGATGCCGTCGACGCCGAGGCGAGCCAGCGCCTCCATGTCGGGGATCTCGTTCACCGTCCAGACGATGACCCTGAGGCCGAGCGTCCGGGCTTCGGCGAGCGACTCCGCCCTCAGGTCGGCGTGGTAGGGCATCCATACCGGGCCCCCGAATCGATGGACCAGCCTCGGTACCGAGCCGCCATCCGCGTCGACACTCAGGCCCGCAGTCCAGGGCGAGGGCTCGGCCCGGCCGCGCAGCAGGGTGTCGCGCCAGCCTCGTTCGGAGGTCAGGCAGGCGATGGCGATTTCCGGCGCAATCGTGCGCATCTCCCGAAGCACGCGCCAGTCGAAGGACTGGACGGTCGCCCGGCCGATCATCCCTTCCGCCCTCAGCACCGCCGCAACCGCCAGCGCGAGCGCCTCGGACCCCGCCGATTCGTGCGCTTCGAGCGGTGACGACTTGATTTCGATATTGAAGCGGACCGCGCCGGCTGCCGGCCGCCGCCCCAGCGCCAGAACGTCCGCCAAGGTAGGGATCCGCGCGCCGTCGCGTGGCTCCTGGTGCGGAAAGCGCAAGGATGTCCGGCTGCCCGGCCTGGCTCTGCCGACGTCGAGGCCCGGCAGTTCCGCCAAATCCAGCTCCTTGAGCAAGGGCCCCGGTGGTTCGAGCCACACCCCGCTGGCGTCGCGCGTATGGTCCGGGTTGAGCGCCGTGTCGTGATGAACGACGGGAACGCCGTCCCGGGTCATGCAGACGTCCAGCTCCAGCGCATCGACGCCGAGAGCGATGGCGCGCTCGAACCCGGGCAGCGTGTTTTCCGGCAGCAACCCGCGCGCGCCGCGATGGCCGTGTATCTCCACCATCCGTGCGCTCCCCGCAGCGCGGCCTACTTGTGCCTCCTGATCATGGGCTCGTCCTCCTTCTCGTCATGCCCGTCAGCCCACCCGGCATCATACCGGAACGGCGCTGGCGCCGAGGCGACACCTGCCAACGTCCCAACAACGCGCAACAAATTTTAACCGGGATTCGCCGGGATTAAGTGGGATTCAAGTGGGATGCCGGGCGACGAGCGGCGGCCGGTGCGCGCCGCACCGCCTCGGCCGAGAGGCACCCGCTTGCCGCAACTATCGCGCTCTGCCCGCCCTCGATCCGCATGGCGCGACCATGACGCGCAGGCCACGCGCCGTGCACCGCACTATGTTGTGAGGCACAGGGAGTACGCGGGTGACGACAGCGGAATCACCGCCGCCGGCTACTCGGAGGAGCGGAGGGCGCCGAACACTCCGGTGAGACCGTCGCGGGCAAAGGTGCCGGCAGCGCCCTCATGGTCGGTGCCGTAGAACGCACCGTCAATGCTGGTGACTCCAACCCCGAACACGCCATTGTCCATGGCGAGCCCGTCCCAGGACATGTCTGCCTGGCTGTTGTCGAAGTCCGTGAAGTCGACATCGAGCGTAGCGGCTGCAAAATCGACCTCAAGCCGCGCATCGCCTTCCACTGGCGCAAGTGTCGTGACGGACGTTCCCTCGGAGTTCACGACGTCTTCCGTTTCATAGGCACGGACATCGCCACTCCACACGGCGCTCCCGCTCGTCGGCGAGCTTCCCGACTGCGTGCCTTGCGTCGCCGTGCTCACGGTCCCATCGTTCTCGTGGTTCAAGAACGCCATGAAAATCGTCTCACCCGGCGGCGGACAGCCAATCGCCTGACACGTGACATAGTCGTCTCTGAGGACTCCTCCCCATATCCCCCATCGAATGAATTCGGCCGTCACGACATCCCCGACCTCATCGATCTGGGCAAGCCGATAGTCGCCCAGGGTCTCCAGCGTCGGACTCGATTCGGGCTCGGTCGGTTCCGTGGTCACCATCTCCTCGTCGCCGTTGCTCGACTCGGTGTCGGGCGGCCCTGTGGTCCCCATCTCCTCGCCGCCGGTGCTCGACTCGGTGTCGGGCGGCCCTGTGGTCCCCATCTCCTCGCCGCCGGTGCTCGACTCGGTCTCAGGCGGACCTGTGGTCACCATCTGCTCGACGCCACTGCCGTCCCCGCCGCCGCAACCGGCCACGAGCAAGAGTGTGCATCCCAGAACTGCGATCCGTCTCATTTCCCGTCTCCCTGGTGACGGAAACAGATGCGAGTTTTCGCATCGCATCGTTCTTTGCCGCCGGCATCAGTGCCGCAACGGCATTGTGCCCTTGGCGCAGCGCCCCTACTTCAACAAGTCGAGACAAGCCTCCACGATGTGCTGGGCGCTCATGCCGTAACGCGCGCGGACGCGGTCGGTCGGGCCGACCACGGCGAACTCGTCGGGCATGCCGACCATGCGCATGGGCGTCGGCCGCTTGACGGCGAGAAGCTCCGCCACCGCGCCGCCGAGCCCACCGGTCAGATGGTGCTCCTCGGCGGTGACGATGCCCCGCGTCTCCTCGGCGGCGGCGAGGATCGCATCCTCGTCGAGCGGCTTGATCGTGGACATGTTGAGGACGCGCGCGCCGACGCCCTGCCGCGCCAGCTCTTCGGCGGCGTCCACGGCCGGCGCCACCAAGGCTCCACACGCGATCACGGCGACGTCCGCGCCCTCGGCAAGGCACGCGGCCTTGCCCAGGCTGAAGGGCGCGTCGACCGGCGTCACCGGGTGCTCCGGCACGCGCCCGCCGAGGCGAATGTAGGCGGGGCCGTCGATCTCGTCGCTCGCCAGCGTCGCGTGCCACGCCTCGTGGGCGTCCGCCGGCACCAGCACCGTCATGTTCGGGAAGCTCCGCATCAGCGCGAGGTCCTCCAGCGCATGGTGCGTGCCGCCCGAGACGGCGAGCGAGACCCCGCTCGCAGCCGCGCCGATCACCACACGCTGATCGGCATAGGCGACCTCGTTCCGCACCTGCTCCATGGAGCGCGCCGAAATGAAGGGCGCGTAGCCGCAGACGAAGGGGCGCAGGCCCGTGGTGGCGAGGCCCGCGGCCACGCCCATGGCGTTCTGCTCGGCGATGCCGACGTCGATGACGCGCTCGGGCGCGTGCTCGACAAAGCCCCGGAGCCCGATCAGGTCGAGCGTGTCTGCGGAGACCGCCACCACCCGCTCGTCGCGCCGGCCGAGCTCGGTCACGGCAAGCCCGAAGGCGAGCCGCGATTGATTGGCCGCGGCCTTGACCCAGGCGGGCTCGGCCCCGTTGCCCTGCTGCGGCGCGCTCATGCGGGCTCTCCCAGCTCGGCCATGGCCTTCTCGTAGACCTCGTCGCTCACCGCGTTGTTGTGCCAGAGGTAGGTATCCTCGGCGAAGCTCGCGCCCTTGCCCTTCACGGTATGGGCGATGAGCAGCGAAGGCTTGTCCAGCGCGGCGGGCAGCGCGTCCAGGGCATCGACGATCGATTCCATGTCGTGCCCGTCGCACTCACGCACCGACCAGCCGAAGGCGCGCCACTTGTCGGCGAGCGGCTCCAGCCCCAGCATCTCTGCGACATGGCCGCTCTGCTGCACCTTGTTGTAGTCGACGATGGCGGTGAGCGAGAGCGGCGCAAGGTGGGCTGCAGCCATCGCCGCTTCCCAGTTCGAGCCCTCCTGCAGCTCGCCGTCGCCCAGCATCACCACGGTGCGCGCGCCCTTCCGCTGCAGCCTGGCGCCGAGCGCCATGCCGAGCCCGACCGAGAGGCCGTGGCCGAGACCGCCGGTCGACATCTCGACACCGGGCACCTTGATGTCGGGATGCATGCCGAAGAGCGATTCGAAGCCGTAGAAGGTATCGATGAAGCTGTCGTCCACGAAGCCGGCCTGGGCCAGCACCGCGCCGAGCGCCGTGTTGGCGTGCCCCTTGGAGAGCACGAAGCGGTCGCGCTCGGGCCAGTCGGGCTCGTCGGGTCGCAGCCTGAGGTAGTGGAAGTAGAGCGCGGCCAGCAGGTCGGCCGCAGAGAGCGAGCCCCCCATGTGGCCGGAGCCCGCCGCGCGCAGCGCCCGCCACGTGTTGCGCCGGATCTGCAGCGCCTGCTCGCAGAGCCCCCGCAGCAGCGCCTCTCTGTTGCTCACCCTACCGGCCTCCCCCAGCCTTCATTCCCTGGAAGCGGCGCAGTATAGCGCCCCGCACGATTTCTCTAAGGCCGCATTGGCTTTAGGCTTGCCGCCATGAGCGAACGCAACTCCCAGGCGCCGAGCGCGGCGGACATCGAGCAGATCGCGGACCAGGAATACCGCCGCATTCCCGCGTTCCTGCGCGACAAGGTCGACCCGGTGATGGTCCAGGTCGTGGACTTTCCCAGCGACGAGGTGCAGGAGGAGATGGAGCTGGAGAGCCCCTACGAGCTGCTCGGCCTCTACCAGGGCGTCTCGCTCGACCAGAGCGGGGTTCACGATATCCGCGAAGATATCGACATGATCTTCCTCTACCGCCGGCCGCTCCTCGACTACTGGGTCGAGACCGGCAACAGCCTGG
This sequence comes from Alphaproteobacteria bacterium, assembly GCA_965207055.1. Classification (GTDB taxonomy): domain Bacteria; phylum Pseudomonadota; class Alphaproteobacteria; order UBA828; family UBA828; genus WTGU01. The sequence goes on from CBDBLP010000004.1 coordinate 1,106,747, forward strand.
AGGAGGTCGTCCGCCACGTGCTGATCCACGAGATCGGCCACCACTTCGGCCTCTCGGACGAGGACATGGAACGCATCGAGGAAGCCGGATGACGCGGGGTGCGCGAATTCCGGCCCGGGTTCCTACGTATCCGCCAGCGGTGCAGCCAGCAGCGGATAGCTCGCCTCCACCGCGTAATGCGCGCCGCCCGCGCCGAGGTGGCTCGAAAAAAGCTCGAACGAGCGCACGTCAAAGGGCCCGCTGCTGAAGGGCCCATGATAGGAAACGAACTCCTGAAGCCGGTGCGCAGGCACCCGCGAGGCGAAGCGCGCGAGGGTGACGTGCGGCGCATAGTTGCGGCCGTCGGGCTCGAAGCCGAGGCCGGTGATGACGGCTTCGGTGCGCTCGCGCAGGCGCATGAGCGCGGGGTTCGGAGCCACGCCGGCCCACAGGATTCGCACCCGCCCGCGCGTAGGAAAGTGGCCCACGCCTTCGAGCGTGAGCGAGAAGGCGTCCACCTCGATGTCTGCGAGCGCGTCCCCGATCTCGGCGAAGGCGGCGCCATCGACCTCGCCGATGAAGCGGAGCGTGAGGTGCATCTGCTCAGCACTCTGCCAGCGCGCGCCCGGCAGTCCGCCCCGCAGCATCTCGAGCCGGCGGCGCACGTCCTCCGGCAGCGAAAGCGCGACGAAGAGGCGGGTCATCGGGCGGCCCTCCTCCCCTGCCCCTCAGCCGCCCTTGTGCCCGGCGATGACGGCCACCACATATGGCACTATGCGCCGCACGATCTCGGCGACCCCGTCGGCGTTGGGATGAATACCGTCCGACTGGTTGAGATCGGGCTCCATGGCGACCCCCTCCAGGAAGAAGGGATAGAACGGGACCCCATGCCTGGCGGCGAGGCGCTCATAGACCGTGCGGAACGCGGCTTCGTAGTCGGGGCCGAAGTTGGCCGGCGCCCGCATGCCGGCGAGCAACACCGTCGATCCCGACTTGAGGATGTGCGCCAGAATCGCGTCGAGATTGGCCTCCATCCGGTCCGTCGGCAGCCCGCGCAGGCCGTCGTTGGCGCCGAGCTCGACGATCACGATCTCCGGCTCATCGGCGAGCACCCAGTCGAGCCGCGCCAGTCCGCCGGCACTGGTATCGCCGGAGACCCCGGCGTCGATCACTTTCCAGGCGTGGCCCTCGGCCCTGAGCGCGGCCTCCAGCCGCGCCGGGAAGGCGTCCTCGCGCGGCAATCCGTAGCCGGCGGTCAGGCTGTCGCCGAGCACGGCGATGCGGGGCTCTTCGGCGGCGCCGGGCGGCGGGCCGAGAAGCAGGAGCCAGGCGCAGAAGGCGGCTCCGATCCACGTTGCGACGCGGCCGGGGGAGCGGCGGGATGACATGAGCGAGCCGGCGGTGGTGCTGGATGACGTGCACCTCACCCTGACCAGCAAGGCCGGTCCCGTCAACATCCTGCGGGGCGTGTCGCTCACCGCCGAGCGGGGCGAGAGTATCGCCGTGCTCGGGCCCTCAGGCGCCGGCAAGTCGACCCTGCTCGCGATCATCTCCGGCCTGGAGCGGGCGGACCAGGGCCGCGTCGTCGTGAGCGATACCGAGATCGGCGGCCTGGGCGAGAGCGCGCTGGCCGCCTTCAGGCGCAGAGCCGTCGGCATCGTGTTCCAGGCCTTCCACCTGATCCCGACCATGACGGCGCTGGAGAACGTCGCACTGCCCCTGGAGCTCGGCACCCACGGCGACCCCTTCGGCGCGGCGCGGGAGGCGCTGGAGAGCGTCGGCCTCGGCGAGCGCCTGCAGCACTACCCGAGCCAGCTTTCCGGCGGCGAGCAGCAGCGGGTGGCGCTCGCCCGAGCCTTCGTGCCCCAACCCGACGTGCTCCTCGCCGACGAGCCCACCGGCAACCTCGACGGCGAGACCGGCGACGCGGTGATGGGTGAGCTCTTCCGCATGCGCGCGGTGGGAGGCTCGACGCTGATCCTGGTCACCCACGACCACGCGCTCGCCGCGCAGTGCGATCGCAAGGTGCACATCGCCGACGGGCGCATCGTGGCGCCCGCCGAGGTCTGATCCCCGATGGCGTTTCCTCGCCAGGCGCCGGCCTCGTGGCGCATTGCCCGGCGCGAGCTTCGGGGCGGCGTGCGCGGCTTTCGCGTCTTCCTCGCCTGCCTGATCCTGGGCGTCGGCATTACCGCCGCCGTCGGCTCGCTCGGCGAGGCTCTCAAGACCGGCCTCGCCCGCGACGCCCGCATGATCCTCGGCGGCGACGTGGAGCTGGTGCAGTTCTCGCAGCCGCTCGCCCAGGAGGCGATGGCCTACCTCGAGGCGAACACCGCCGCGCTCTCGCATGTCGTCACCATGCGCGGCATGGCCCGCGACGAGGACGGCGCGCACCGCTCTCTGGTCGAGCTCAAGGCGGTGGACGGTGCCTATCCGCTGGTCGATCGCGCGCGCCTGGAGGACGGCACGCAGCTTGCCGACGCGCTCGCCAGCGGTGGAGCCGCGGTCGAGGAGGGATTGCTCGACCGGCTCGGCATCGGCATCGGCGATGGGATCCGGATCGGCGCGGCGCTCCTGACGGTGCGGGGCGTGCTCGTGCGCGAGCCCGACCGGCTCACCGGCGGCATCTCGCTCGGCCCCCGCCTGATGATGGATCATGCGTCGCTGCAAGAGACACGATTGGTGCAGCCGGGCACCTTGGTGCGGCACCGCTACCGCGCGCTCGTGCCCGAGGGCGCGGCCGTCGCTGGGTGGGTGGCGGACCTGGAGACCGCGTTTCCCGATGCCGTCTGGCGGCTGCGCGATACCCGCGACGCCAACCCCTCGCTCCGGCGCCAGCTCGACCGGGTCGGGCTCTTCCTCACTCTCGCTGGGCTTGCCGCCCTGCTGGTCGGCGGCATCGGCGTCGCCAGCGCCGTCTCGAGCCATCTGCACGGCAAGCTCCACACCATCGCGGCGCTCAAGTGCGTGGGCGCCACGCAAGCCACCGTGCAACGCGCCTTCCTGCTGCAGCTGGGCATGCTGGGGCTCGGGGCCATCGCGGCGGGGCTGGTCCTCGGCGCTGCGACGCCGCCCGTCCTCTCCGCCCTCTTCGGCGACACGCTGCCGGTGCCGCTGGCGGGCGTGATCCACGGGGCGCCGCTCGCCCTCGCCGCGGCCTACGGCGCGCTTACCATGCTCGCCTTCTCGCTCTGGCCGCTCGGGCGCGCCGCCCGGACCCGGCCCGGCGTGCTCTTTCGCGGCGCCGCCGCGCCGGCCTCGGGCTGGCCGCCGCTGACAGCGATCGCGGGCACGGCGCTGGCCGCGCTGGCGCTTGCCGGCATCGCGGTCGGCACCGCGCCCCGCATGAGCATCGCACTGGGGTTCGTCCTGGGCGCGCCGGTGGCGCTTGCGATCTTCAGGGCCGCAGCCGCCCTTGTGGTTGTCCTGGCGCGGCGCACGCGCCCGCGGCGGCTCCCTGCGCTCAGGCTGGGCTTCGCCAATCTCGCGCGGCCGGGGGCGCCCACGGTCCCGGTTGCGATGTCCTTGGGCACCGGCCTCGCGGTCCTGGTCTCGATTGCGCTGGTCGAGGGCAATCTCGGCGCGATGATCAGCGAGCAGCGCAACGACGAGCGCCCGGCGTTCTTCTTCCTCGATATCCAGAAGCAGCAGATCGCACCCTTCGAGCGGCTGATCGAAGAGACGGCGGGCGTCGACCAGGGCCGCCGGGTGCCGATGCTGCGCGGCCGCGTCGTCCGCATCGATGGCGTCCCGGTGCGGGAGGCCAAGGTCGCGCCGGGCTCGGAATGGGTGATGCAGAGCGATATCGGCCTCAGCTACGCCGCCGAGCCGCCGCCCAATGCGGAGATCACGGCCGGGAAATGGTGGCCCGCGGACTACGACGGGCCGCCGCTGGTCTCACTCTCGGAAGAGGAGGCGATCGATTTCGGGCTGGAGCTCGGGGACACCATCTCGATCAACGTGCTCGGGCGCGAGTTCACGGCCGAGGTCGCGAGTCTGCGCCAAATCGACTGGACGGCCTTCGATATCAACTTCGTCGTGATATTCTCGCCCGGAGTCCTGGAGGGAGCGCCGCAGACGCAGCTCGCCACCGCGCACGCGACACCGGAGGCGGAACCCGTGCTCGAGCGCGCGGTGACGGAGCGCTTCGCCAACATCACGGCAATCCCCATACGCGCAATCATCGAGGCCTTGGACGAGCTCATGGGACGCATCGGCGCGGCGATTCAGGCGGTGGCCGGACTGACGGTGGCAGCGGGCCTGCTGGTGCTGGCGGGCGCGACCGCCGCCGGCCACGAACGCCGGGTCCACGATGCCGTCGTCTTCAAGGTGCTGGGCGCCCGACGCGGCGACCTGCTGCGCGCCTTCCTCGCCGAGCACATCCTGCTCGGCTGCGCCATCGCCGGGCTCGCCATCGGCATCGGCACGCTGGCCGCCTGGGCCTTCGTGACCCAGGTGCTCGACCTGCAATGGCGCTTCCTGCCCGAATATGTGGCCGTGACCGCCGCAGCCTGTATAACCATGACGCTCGTTCTCGGATTCGCGAGCACATGGCGTGCGCTCGGCCGAAAGGCCGCGCCCCTCCTGCGAGTGGAATAGATGTACGGCCAAGGAGCCCCCTCGCCGCCGAGGCTCAGGGTGTATGAAACGGTGGGTGAGGCCTTCCGGCTCACCTTCCGCAACTTCCGCACCATGCTCGGGCTCGCGCTGGCGCCGATGGTGCTGGCGGTGCTGCTGCCGGCGGTCATGCGGCTCGACCTCGAGAGCATGGCCTCCGAAGAGCTGCTCGTCATCCACGCGCTCGCCCGGCTCTTCCTGCTCTCGGTGTTCGCGGTCGCCTGGCACCGCTACCTGCTACTGGGGACGCGCGATACAGCCGTGCCGATCCAGTTCTGGCCCGGCATTCGGGACGTGAAGTACTTCGGCCGGCTGATTCTCTTCCTGCTGCCGCAGGAGATCATCCTGCTGGCGATGCAGGCGCAGGACCTGATGCTGGTCCTGGTGCTGCTGCTGATCACGCTCTTCATCGCCGCACCGTTTGCGCTGGCCTTCCCGGCGACGGCGGTCGACAACTACCAGGGTCTCCTCGCCTCCCGGCGCATGCTGCGCGGCGCCACGCTTCAGCTCGTGGGCGCGATCCTGCTCTCTTTCGTGGCGATTACCGTCCTGCTCTTCCTGCTCGGCGGCGTGCTGGGCTCGCTAATTCTCGCCACGTTCGGCCCCGGCGCCATGGTGTCGTTCTTCAATGCGCTCACCTTCCTCACCGTCAGCATCCCGGTGGCGGTGGTCTCGGTGGCCTACCGCAAGCTCAATACGCCGGTCGCCCCGCTCGGAACGGCAGGCAGCCCCCCGCCGGCGACCTGACCGGCCGCTTGCAGGCTCGTCGCTGGAGAAAAGGTAATTCGCCCAGGCGTTGAAAGTGAGCGCCGGGCTTCCTAATATAGTATTCGAATCCTACAGTTCGTCGCACTAGAGGACGCTTCGATGGCACTCGGAACGCAAGGCCAGCCGTTCGCTGGCACGACTCTGACCCAGGAGCAGATCGACCAGGGTCTCCGGAGCTACATGCTCCGGGTCTACAACTACATGGCCTCGGGCCTGGCGCTCACGGGCGTCACCGCCTACGTGATCGCCAATACCGGGCTCTTCAACGTGCTCTACGGCTCGGGCCTCGGCTTCGTGGTCATGCTGGCCCCGCTCGGCATCGTGTTCTTCCTGGGGATCAAGATCCAGACCATGAAGCACACCACGGCGCAGTCGTTGTTCTGGGTCTTCTCGATCCTCATGGGGGCCTCGCTCTCCTACATCTTCATGGCCTACACGGCGACCAGCATCGTCCGGGTGTTCTTCATCACCATGGGCATGTTCGGCGCGATGAGCCTTTACGGCTACACCACCAAGCGCTCGCTGGTCTCCTGGGGCTCGTTCCTCTTCATGGGCCTGATCGGCGTCATCATCGCGATGGTGGTGAACATCTTCCTGCAGTCGGATCTGCTTCACTTCGTGATCTCGGTGATCGGCGTGCTGGTCTTCCTCGGCCTCACCGCCTACGACACCCAGCGGATCAAGGACGTCTACCGCGAGACCGACGGCCAGGCGGTCATGGTGAAGAAGTCGGTGATGGGCGCGCTCTCGCTCTACCTCAACTTCATCAACATCTTCATCCTGCTGCTGCATCTCTTTGGCGCGGCACGCGAATAGCGACGGGGCCGGATAGGGACGGAGGGCACCGGGCCGCCAACGCCCGGTGCCCTTTTCGTTCAACGATGCTCGGATGGTTGTGGCGTCAGGGACCGCCCGGTCCGGTGGCGGCGTTCCAGCGCTCGCTCACCTACTATCCCGACCGCACCCGGCCGACGCCGGCAGACTCGGGCGTTCCCGAGCTCGCGCCAGTCACGCTGGAGACCGCGGACGGCCTCTCGCTGCTCGCCTGGTACGCCCCGCCCCGCGCCGAGGGCGCGCCGAGCCTGATCTATTTCCACGGCAACGCCGGCCACATCGGCATGCGGGGCTTCAAGGTGCGGGCCTATCTCAACGCCGGGCTCGGCGTCCTGCTCACCACCTGGCGCGGCTACAGCGGCAACCCCGGCACGCCGACCGAAGACGGCCTCTACGCTGACGGGCGCGCCGCACGGGCCTTCCTGCGCGCCCGCGGCTGCAGTGACGACCACCAGGTCCTCTACGGCGAATCGCTCGGCACCGGCGTCGCGGTCCATCTGGCCCGCGAGGCGACGCCCGCGGCCCTGGTGCTCGAGGCCCCCTTCAGCTCGGTCGTTGATATCGCCTCAGGCCGCTTCCCACTGCTCCCGGTCAGCCCCTTGATCGTGGATCGCTTCGATTCCGCCGCCAAGATCGGCAAGGTGGCGGCACCGGTCCTGATCGTGCACGGCGAGCGCGACCGCACCATACCCGTGCGCCTCGCCCGCAAGCTCCACAAACGCGCCCGCGAGCCCAAGGAGGCCGTGTTCATCCCCGACGCCGACCACGCCGACCTCCCCGAGTTCGGCCTGCCCACCTACGTCCTCGAATTCCTGGCCCGCCATGGACTCCTGCCCGAGCAAGGGTGAGCATAGAGTCATGGGTACCGATACGATCAAGAGTGAACGAGACCACCAACGGGCCTTGGAAGAGATTGAGAGCCTGATTGCGGCGAAGCCCAACACGCCGGAGGGCGACCGACTCGACGCTCTGGTGACGCTCGTTGAGGTCTGGGAAGCCGAGCACCATCCTCTCGATCAGTCCGAAGGTGCAGGCTGAACGACAGGAACGGGAAAACTCCCGGGAGCTACCCGCCCGCCCCCATCTGCCGGGCGAGGGTCATGAAGTCCGGCACCACGGCCTCCCAGTCGTCGCTGGGGGCGAGATCGGGGGTGCCGACCGGGCCGTCTCCGTATTCGTCGGGGCGCGATACGAAGGCTGTCGCCAGGCCCGCCTCACGCGCCGCCGCCAGATCGAAGTTGTGCGCGGCGACCATCATCACCGCCTCGGGCGCGAGGCCGAGCGCGGCGGCGGAGGCGCGGTAGACCGCCGCCTGCGGCTTGTAGTCGTGCGCGATGTCGGCGCCGACGATGGCGTCCCAGGGCAGCCCGGCGAAGCGCGCGAGCCGCGCCATCATCCCGATCGAGCCATTGGAGCAGGGTGCGAGCAAATAGCGGCTGCGCATGGCCTCGAGGCCGGGCACGACGTCCCGCCAGGGCGGGAGCTTCTCCCAGGCCCGGTTGAGGCGGGCGCGGCCCTCGTCGTCCACGGCGTCGTCGAGCCCGAATTCCGCCAGCGTCGCGTCGAGATTCTCGCGATGAAGCACGTCGAGCACCGTGTAGCCGCGCCGCCCGGAGCGGATCTCCTCCATCGACGGCTGGTACTTGGCCCGCCAGGAATCGGCGAAGGCGATTGGATCGACCCTCCGGTCCGAGCCCGCAAAGAACGCCTCGGTCTCGCGGGCGACGCCGTTGCGCCAATCGACCACCGTGCCGAAGACGTCGAAGATCAGGGCCTCGATCATCGCGGTCTCAGTGCGGCCTCATGGGCCACTTAGTGAAAGCGGGGTGCCGGGGCCGCGGGATCGGCGATCAGCGCGCCTCGACGGACCAGGTATGGCCGCTCCGCAGCAGCGCGTCGATCCCGCCGGCCTTGGATTTCGCCTTGGCGTCCTCGATCTGCGCGTAGACGGCAGCCTCGTAGCTCTCTTCCGGGCTACAGAAGAGCACGCCGAGCGCCACGGGGAAGTCCGGCGGCTCCATCTCCGCCAGGATGCCGGCGAGCGGCCGGTTGGTCTGGTCATGGACCAGGAGATCGGACTCGTCCACGCCGTCCTCGCCCAGCGGCACCACTTCCAGCGAGAAAGTGCCGGGCGCGAGCCTGAGTCCCTTGTCCCGCCCCCTGCCGAAGATCAGCGGCTTGCCGTGCTCGAGGAAGATCTGCGTCTCGGGCGCGTTCTTGCGCTCGGCGAAGGCGTCGAACGCGCCGTCGTTGTAGACGATGCAGTTCTGGAAGATCTCGAGGAACGAGGTCCCCTTGTGCGCGTGCGCCGCCTTGAGAATGTCGGGGAGCCGCTTCTGGTCGGTATCGATGGCACGGGCGACAAAGCGCGCCCCGGCGCCGAGGGCAAAGCGGGTCGCGGATAAGGGATGGTCGACCGAGCCGAGCGGCGTCGACGGCGAGCGCGTGCCTTCGCGCGAGGTCGGCGAATACTGCCCCTTGGTCAGGCCGTAGATCTCGTTGTTGAAGAGCAGGATATTGAGATCGACGTTGCGGCGCAGCGCGTGCAGCGTGTGGTTGCCGCCGATCGAGAGCCCGTCGCCGTCGCCCGAAACCACCCAGACATCGAGCTCGGGATTGGCGAGCTTCACCCCGGTCGCGATCGCAGGCGCGCGGCCGTGGATGGTGTGAAACCCGTAGGTCGCCATGTAGTAGGGAAAGCGCGCCGCACAGCCGATGCCGGAGACGAACACCACGTCCTTGGTGTCGGTGCCGATGTCGGCGAGCGCTTTGCGCACCGCCTTGATGATGGCGTAGTCGCCGCAGCCCGGACACCACCGGATCTCCTGGTCCGAGGTGAAGTCCTGCGGCGTCAGCGCGGGGATCGCGACCGTATCGTTCATCTCATGCCTCCGAATGGGCGCGGATCGCGTCCATGATCTCGACGATCTTGAAGGGCTTGCCGGTGACCTTGGGAACGCTCACCGCCGGCACCAGATAGCGGCTGCGCAGCACCGTGGTGAGCTGGCCCATGTTCATCTCGGGCACCAGCACCGTCTCGTAGCTCGCGAGCAGGTCGCCAAGATTGCGCGGCAGCGGGTTGAGGTATCGCAGGTGGATGTGCGCAACGTCGATGCCGTACTCGTCCCGGCTGCGCTCGACGGCCCGGCTGATCGGCCCGTAGGTCGAGCCCCAACCGACCACCGCGATCGCGCCATGGTCGGGCCCCTGATCGACCTCCTGCTCGGGAATGTCGTCCGCGATATTGGCGATCTTCTCGTGCCGCACGTTGGTCATGCGTTGATGGTTCTCGGGGTCGTAGGAGACGTTGCCCGTCGTGTAGTCCTTCTCCAGCCCGCCGATGCGGTGTTCGAGGCCGGGCGTGCCCGGCTTCACCCAGCGCCGCGCCAGCGTCTCCTCATCCCGCCGGTAGGGCTGGAAGCCCTCCGCATCGGTGTGGAAGGTCACCGGGAAGGGCTCGAGCGTACCGACGTCGGGCAGCCGCCACGGCTCCGCCGCGTTCGCGATGAAGGTATCGCTCAGCACCACCACCGGCGTCATGTAGCGGGTCGCCAGGCGCACCGCCTCGATGGCGACGTCGAACGCCTCCGCCGACGAGCGCGCCGCGAGCACCACCAGCGGCGCATCGGCATTGCGCCCGTAGACGGCGAGGTAGAGGTCCGACTGCTCGGTCTTGGTCGGCATGCCCGTAGACGGGCCGGCGCGCTGGGAATTGATCAGAATCAGCGGCAGCTCGGCGGTAATCGCGAGGCCGAGCGCCTCGGTCTTGAGTGCCACGCCGGGGCCTGAGCTCGACGTGACGCCGAGGGCGCCGGCGTAGGAGGCGCCGATCGCGGCGCCGGCCGCGGCGATCTCGTCCTCGGCCTGGAAAGTCACCACGTCATAGGCCTTGAGCCGGGAGAGCACGTGCAGCACCGAAGACGCCGGCGTGATCGGGTAGGAGCTGAACACCAGCTTGAGCCCGGCGAGCTGCGATCCCGCCACGAGGCCCCAGGCCATCGCCTCGGTCCCGGTGACAGTGCGGTAGAGCCCCGGCTTGAAGGTTGCGGGCCTGATCTCGTAGACCAGCGCGCCGTCGGGCAGCTCGGCCGTCTCGCCGAAGGCATGGCCCGCCTTGAGGCAGGCGATATTGGCGGCCGCGATGTTGGGCAGCTTCTTGAACTTGGTGCCGAGCCATTTCACCGTCGCCGCCACGTCGCGGTCGTACATCCAGTAGATCAGGCCGAGGGTCCACAGGTTCTTGGCGCGGAGCCCTTCCTTCTTGGAGACGTCGCAGTCCTTGACCGCCTCCAGGGTCAGCTTCGAGATGTCGATCGCCATGACCCGATAACGGTCGAGGCTGCCGTCGTCGAGCGGATTGGCCGCATAACCCGCCTTCTGCAGGTTCTTGTCGGTGAAGGTGCCGCTATCGACGATGACCAGGCCGCCTTCCCTGAGCTCGGAGAGATTGACCTTGAGCGCGGCGGGATTCATACAGACCAGCACGTCCGGCAGGTCGCCCGAGGTCATCACGTTGCGCGAGCCGAAGTTGATCTGGAAGGCGGAGACGCCGTAGGTGGTGCCGATCGGCGCCCTGATCTCGGCCGGAAAGTCCGGGAAGGTGGTGAGGTCGTTTCCGGCGAGCGCCGTGGTCTCGGTGAAGCGCCCACCGGTCAGCTGCATGCCATCGCCGGAATCCCCGGCGAAGCGAATTACAGCGGATTCCAGCTCCTCGCGCGGCACCTCGTCGAGCGTCAATGCTGCTTCTGCCATGGCCCTGTCATTCTCCATGAGGCCCGCCGAGTCAGTCGACTGGGGCGGGACGATTCACTTACTCCCACCGGCCCCCGATGTCTAGTGGTCCGACCTTTTTCAGGCCGGTCCGGGGCGTGCATGCGCCCGAGAAGTCAGGTTTGGCCAGCCGGCTGAACCCGGCCGGTAGCTGGCGGGGCCAGCCTTGACGGTTCAAACGCGATCAACCTATGGTCCGCGCGAGGGCCAATCCCTATTGCGCAGGCGGGTGGACATTTGAGCGAACGCACCGAAGAAGCGCCGCAGCCGTTGCTCGAGGCCCGCGGAATTTGGAAGTATTTCGGTGCGGTTACGGCATTGCGCGATGTCGATCTCGAGCTTTGGCCGGGTGAGGTGCTCGGTGTCGTCGGCGACAATGGCGCCGGCAAGTCGACCCTCATGAAAGTCCTGTCAGGCCTGCACCCGCCGAGCGAAGGGCAGCTGATCTTTGATGGCCGGCAGGTTCGGTTCCACAGCCCGCGCGATGCCCGTAATCTCGGAATCGAGATGGTTTACCAGGATCTGGCCCTTGCCGGGAACATGAACATTGCCGAGAACATCTATCTCGGCCGCGAGCCGAAGCGCAGACTGCTCGGCGGGCTGGTGTCGCTCTTCGACCATCGCGGCGGGCGGGAATTGGCAAAAGAGCATCTCGACAATCTGAAAATCCACGTGAAGAGCGTGGAGCAAAAGGTGGAGGAATTGTCGGGCGGCCAGCGGCAGGCGGTCGCGATTGCACGATCGATCGCGTTCCAGGCGCGCATCGTGATCATGGACGAACCGACTGCGGCGCTTGCGGTCAAGGAGGTCGGCAAGGTGCTCGATCTCATCATCGGCCTGAAGAACCGCGGCATTTCGGTCGCGATCATCAGCCACCGCATGGACGATATATTCCACGTCTGCGACCGGGTAATGGCCCTGTACCACGGAACGAACTTCGCCGAGGCGAAACTGGCCGAGACAACCCGCAGCGAAGTCATCGGCTGGGTCATGGGAACGAAGGAAAACGCGAAGGAACCGGCACATCACCGTGCCGAGTGATCCAGTCGGCACCGAGCCGGAGTTCAAAGATTCGGACCCGCTGCGGGTCCGTCTCATGCCCTTCCTCGACCGTTACGGCATCCTGATCGTCATCGTCGTGATGTGCGTCGTGTTGTGGGCGTTGCAACCCGACGTTTTCCTTTCGTGGCGCAATATCACCAACGTCTTCAAGCAGACCGCGGCCAACGGGATGCTGTCGATCGGCATGTTCCTGGTGATCCTGACTGCGGGCATCGATCTGTCGGTCGGTTCAGTCATGGCGCTGGGCATGATGACTCTTGCGGTGTCCAGCGCGTCCGGCGTTCCCTGGCCGGTGGTGCTGGTGCTTTCGCCGCTTGTGGGGATTGCCGCGGGATTCGTGAACGGTGTCGGCATTACAAAGCTCCGCATGCCGCACCCCTTCATCATGACATTGGGCATGTTGTTCATGGCCCGTGGATTGGCGAACCTGATATCTGGAGGTGTGCCCTATTCCGGGCTACCCGACCCGATCCGCTTCCTCGGATCGGCCCGTATTTTCCTTGGCGAGGTCGATGGAACACGCTTGAACCTGCCGGTTGTGTTCATCTTTACTGTCGTCGTCTACCTGGTTTTCTGGGTGCTGCTGGAGCATACGGTGTTCGGTCGGCGCCTCTACGCAATCGGCGGCAATCCGCAAGCGGCCAGGGTCAGCGGAATTAACGTCGATCGCACGCTGATCATCGTCTACTCCATATGCGGATGCATGGCCGGCATCGCCGGGCTGATCATGGCCGGGCGGACCAATTCCGGATTTCCCAATGCGGGCCTCGGCATGGAGCTCGAAGCGATCGCCGCAGTCATCATCGGCGGGGCGAGCTTCTTCGGCGGCCGCGGACAGGTGCTCGGCATCTTCGGCGGCGTGCTGATCATGGGATTGATCAGGAACGGTCTCAACCTGAACGATGTCAGCTCGTTCTGGCAGCAGATTCTGATCGGTGCGATCATCGTGCTCGCGGTGTTCATCGACGTGTTGCGGCGCGACCTTGGCACGCGTCACTAGAGACTATAGTTATGTGCGCTCCGGACTTGGTTGACCTGCCCGTGCTCGGGAATTTGCGTTCAATCATGTCAGCAAACCTATTTTGGAGGGAGACGACAGTGAACAAGCTACAAGGTGCATTGGCCGCGGTCGCGGCAACGGTACTGATAGGCCTCGCCCCGATGGCCGCGGCCGAAGACACGATCTTCGTCAGCGTGAAGGGCCCGGGCGCCGGCAACCCCTTCTGGGCCGCCGTCGAGCGCGGTGCAATGGAAAAGGGCGCCGAACTCGGCGTGAACGTCGTCGTGCTTGGACCAACGACCGAATCCGATGTTGCGGTGCAAATCGCGCAGATCGAGGATCAGCTTGCCAAGGGCATCAGCGCCATGGTCCTTGCACCCTCCGACCCGAACGCACTGGCTCCCTTCGTGGACGAGGCGCTCGCTGACGGGGTTCCGGTGGTATTCATCGATACCAAGGGCTCGAATGCCGGCGTGACCTATATCGGCACCGACAACCTGGTGGGCGCCGGCCTCGCTGCCGAGCACATCTGCGCGAATGTGGACGCCGGTTCTGATGTCGCCATCCTGCAGGGCGTCCTCACGCAGTCGACCGGCAAGCAGCGCGCCGACGGTTCGAGTGCCGGACTCGCCGCCTGCGGCCTCAACATCGTTGCCGAGCAAACCGGTGAGTGGGACCGGGCGAAAGGGCTGGCAGTGATGGAGAACATCATCACCGGCAATCCGAACCTCAAGGCTGTCTTCGCCAGCAACGACAACATGGGCCTCGGGGCGATCGAAGCACTCAAGAACGCGGATATGCTGGACCAGGTATTCGTCGTCGGCTTCGATGCCAATCCGGATGCGGCCGAGAGCGTACTGGCCGGCGAGATGTCGGCAACTGTTGCGCAGAACCCCTACAACATGGGTGCAATCGGGGTCGAGAGCGTCATGACGCTGATCGGCGGCGGTGAGCTTCCTCCGATCATCGATACAGGCACGGTCCTCGTGACCATGGAAAACGCGGAAGACTTCAAGTAGAGACCGTCACCCTCCCGCCCGGCTCACCAATCCCGGGCGGGAGGATCTAAGGCACCCCCGCCCCCCTTCCCTGTCGGGCAGATACGTTGGGGAGCGCCGCTCAGCCGGCGGCCCGTTGCTCGTCCAGGACGGCCAGGAAATCCTCGCGCCGGTAGAGCTTGCGGCGGGGCGCGCCCTCGGCGGCAGCAGCGATCTCCGCCTCTTCGATCCGCTGCCAGTCCTCGAAATCGACCCAGCGGCGCCCCCGCGCGCGCAGCAACGCCTCCAGCCCCTCGCGGCCGGGCTTACCGCCGCCCGCGCCGAGATCGTCGATGATCTGCTGGGCTGCGTCCCGGCCATCCGGCTTGTTGGTGCCGATCACCCCGGTCGGGCCGCGCTTGATCCAGCCGACCGCGTAGAGGCCAGGCCCGACCCGGCCCTCGTCGTTCACCACGACGCCATACTTGTGGTCGAAGGGCGCGCCATCCACGGGCAGCGAGAGGTAGCCCACGGCGGCGACCACCAGGCCGCAGGCGATCTCGAAGTGCTCGCCGGTGCCGACGGCGCGGCCCTTCTCGACCCGCGTCCGCTCGAAGCGCACCGCCTCCACATGCTCGCCACCCAGGATTTCCACCGGGCTCGCGAAGAAGACGAAGTGTACCCGTTTGGGCATCTCGTCGGCCTCGCGCCCGGCGAAGGCGCGCAGCGTCTCCAGGTTCTTCTCGCGCACGCGCCGGTCGCGCGGTGACATCTCGCCGGTCACCTCGTCGGGCAGGTCGGCGGCCGCGACTTGCGGCACGCATTGCTCCAGGTGGCCCATCTCGCGCAGCTCGACATTGGTGAACTTGGCCTCGACCGGCCCGCGCCGCGCCACCATGTAGACGTCGCTGATCGGCGCGCTCTGGATGGGGCCGGCGGCATAGTCCGGCAGGTCGGTCGCCGCCATCTCCGCCGGCGTCTTGACCAGCACCCGCGCCACGTCGACGGCGACGTTGCCGACACCGATGATGACGACGCTCGAGGTATCGAGATCGGGCGTGCGATCGACGAAGTCGGGGTGGGCGTTGTACCAGTTGACGAAGCTCGCGGAGCCGACGACGCCGGCCTTGTCTTCCCCCGGGATGCCAAGCTTACGGTCATGGGCGGCGCCCACCGCGAGCACCACGGCATCGTAAATCTCGCGCAGCTCGTCGAGGGAAAGCGCCTCGCCAATATCGACATCGCCGAAGAAGTTGACGCGTTCGTTGGATGCCGTGCGCGCGAAACCGCGCATCACGTTCTTGGTCTTCTCGTGATCGGGCGCGACTCCGAAGCGGATCAGGCCGTAGGGCGTCGGCAGCCGGTCGATGATGTCGATCCGGCACTCCGGGTCCGCCTTCAGGAGCGCATCGGCCGTATAGAAACCCGCCGGCCCTGAACCGACGATCGCCACGTTAAGCGTCATGTCCCCCCTCGCCTCCCCGGCACACCGCCAATGCAGGCGGCGACGCGGCGCGCACTATGCCAGCGATGGCGTGCAGTTTGAATGGTTTTCCGCATGGCCCTGGGCGCAGGCGGCATAGCGCCCTGCCACACCCCTTCCTTGTCCGGGCCTGCCGGCGCACCATAGGATTGAAGCGACCTGCCAAGGGAGCGAGTGTCGTGTCATACGCGGTGATACGCCGCCGGCCGCCGGCACGGGGCGGAGACGAGACGAGCGGCGCCACGCCCTTCGTGATCGAGGAAAGCACCGCCCACCTCGTCTCGCTGGCCTCGCGCCTCTTTTCCCGTGCGTTGCAGGAGCGGCTGGGCCGCTACGGGGTCTCGGTCGCGCAATGGTCGATGCTGCTGCTGCTCTGGGAGGAGGAGAGCCTCACCCAGAAGGAGCTGAGCCGCCGGCAGCAGATCGAGGAGCCCACGACAGCGCGAACCCTGCAGCGCATGGAGCGCGACGGTCTGATCCGCCGCGTGCCCGACCAGAGGGACGGGCGTCAGCGTCGCGTGGTGCTGACGGAGCGGGGCCGCGAGCTGTGCGGCGAGCTTGTGCCGGCCGCGCTGGAGGTGAACGCGCTCGCGACCCACGGTCTCTCCGAAGACGAGAAGAAGCGCCTGCTCAGCCTGCTCGGCTATGTCGTCGCGCGGCTAAGCTGAGCGGCCCGGCGGCAGCCGGCACCGCCGGCGTCAGTCGAGACCCGGAACCGTGAAGATCTGGCCCGGATAGATGAGCGCCGGATCCTTGATCTGGCTGTTGTTGGCCTCGTAGATCTCGGTGTAGTGGATGCCGCCGCCCAGCGTGCGCCGGGCGATGCGCCAGAGGCTGTTGCCCGGCTGAACCACAACGATGGCATCGCCCAGGGTGAGCAGCTCGGGCCGGGCCCGGACCAGGGGGGTCTCGATTCGGGCGAGAACCACGCCGGCGGGATCGATCTGATCGACCCTGAGCGTGTAACTGCCGGGCTCGACGGTTTCGTCCGGGTCGAGCTCCCACTCGCCTGCCGCGTCGCTCTCGACGGTCCCCACGTGCCGCTCGTCGAGATAGACGTGCAGGTCCGCCTCCGGCTCGGACTTACCGGTAATGGTGATGTCGCCCTTATCGTCGTAATCCACCGCGTCCACGGCGAGCGGGCCCTGATCCTCGTCTTCGGACGGCGCGGCGGGCGATTCTTCTGTGGCCTCCGAAGCGGTCCCTGTCCCGGGTTCGTCTGAGCCGTCCTCGTCCAACCGCGCTTCGTCCGTGGGAGCTGCGGCCGTCATGGTTTCGTCCGGGGCGGCGGCTTCGTCGGAGCCCGCTTCGTCCGAACCAGCCGGGTCCCGGCTGGCCAGGTCGATCGGCTCCTCTTCCGGAGTCTCTTCCGGGCGGGCCTCGTCCAGCTGTTCCTCGCCGGGACCGGCCTCATCACCGGGCGCCTCATCGGGGCGCGCCAACTCAATCGATTCTTCTTCCTCCACTTCGGGAGCCGGTGCCGGTTCTGCCATCTCTTGAACCGGCTCCGGCTCTGCAGCCGGTTCCGGCTTCTGTAGAATCTTGCTGCCGCCTTCGCCGTCACGTGGCGCCAGGAGAGCGAGCACCGACCCCGGGTCTTCATCGGGCTCGGGGATGGAGACGATGAGCACCTCATCCGATTCCACTTGCGCGCCGTCAGGCAGGGTCGCGACTGCCGAGAACTGGTGGTCGCCCGGCGGGATGGGGATATACGGCACGAGCGTCCATTCGCCGCTCCGGTTGGTGGTCTCCGAACCGAGGTTGACGTCCTCGCTCTTCACCGTGACCTCGGAGCCGGGCGGGGCTCGGCCCGCGATCACCGCTCTGCCATCGGGTTTGATTCGCACGGTATCGAAACTGGGTGGCGCCACCGCCGGCGCCAGCTCTTCGTCAGGCGTCGTCTCCTCCGATACATCCGGCGCAACGGTCGACGGTTCTTGAGCCTGCTCCACCGGCTCGTCGGGTACGACGCGCGTCTCGACGATCTCCTGTTCCGCCTCCTTGTCTCCCTCCTCAGCACCGGCGGGCGCGAGATCACCAGCGGCAGTCTCGGCCGCGCCTTCGTCGGCCGCATCTTGGGTGCCGTCAGCCGTCGCCGCGGACTCGGTCGCCTCTTCATCCACCTCGGCGGCGGACGCAGTGCCGTCGTCGCCCTCAGCCATGGTGTCGGTGCCGGCCGTGTCGTCTTCCGTTGTCTCAGCCGAAGCCGAAGCCGCCGCATCCTCTTCGGCGGCGGGCGCGGTGCCGTCTTCGCCTTCCGCCATCGTGTCGGTGCCGATCGCGTCGTCCCCAGCCCCCGTCTCAACCGAATCCGCGTCATCCTCCTCGGTCGCAGGCGCGGCGCCGCCATCGGCCTCTGCCATGGCGCCGGCGCCGGTTGCGTCGTCACCTGCCCCCGTCTCGGCCGTAGCCGCCTCATCCTCCTCGGTCGCAGGCGCGGCGCTGTCTTCGGTCTCAGCCATCGTGTCGGAGCCGGCAGCGTCGGCTCCTGTTGCCTCCGCATCAGCCGAAGCCGCGTCATCCTCCTCGGTCGCAGGCGCGGTGCCATCTTCGGTCTCTGCCATCGTATCGGAGCCGGCAGCGTCATCCCCAGCCCCCGTCTCGGCCGAAGTTGCCTCGTCCTCCTCGGTCGCAGGCGCGGTGCCGTCTTCGGTCTCAGCCATGCCGTCGGAGCCGGTCGAGTCATCCCCAGCCCCCGTCTCAGCCGAAGCCGCCTCATCCTCCTCGGTCGCAGGCGCGGCGCCGTCCTCGACATCCGCCATCGTGTCGGTGCCGGTCGCGTCGTCCCCGGCCCCCGTCTCAGCCGTAGCCGCCTCATCCTCCTCGGTCGCAGGTGCGGTACCGTCTTCGGTCTCCGCCATGGCATCGGCGCCGGTCGCGTCCTCCCCAGCCCCCGTGTCAGCGGTAGCCGCCTCGTCCTCCTCGGTCGCAGGTGCGGCGCCATCTTCGACCTTCGCCATCGCGTCGGTGCCGGCAGCGTCGTCCCCAGCCCCCGTCTCAGCCGTAGCCGCCTCATCCTCCTCGGTCGCAGATGCGGTGCCGTCATCGGTCTCTGCCATCGCATCGGTGCCGGTCGCGTCGTCCCCAGACCCCGTCTCAGCCGTAGCCGCCTCGTCCTCCTCGGTGGCAGGCGCGGCGCCATCTTCGACCTTCGCCATCGCGTCGGTGCCGGCAGCGTCGTCCCCAGCCCCCGTCTCAGTCGTAGCCGCCTCATCCTCCTCGGCGGAAGGCGCGGGGCCGTCTTCGACCTCCGCCATGGCATCGGTGTCGGTTGCGTCGTCTTCAGCCCCCGTCTCAGCCGTGGCCGCCTCATCCTCCTCGGTAGCGGACTCGGTGCCGTCTTCGGCCTCCACCATCGCGTCGGTGCCGGCAGCGTCGTCCCCAGCCCCCGTCTCAGCCGTAGCCGCCTCATCCTCCTCGGTCGCAGATGCGGTGCCGTCATCGGTCTCTGCCATCGCATCGGTGCCGGTCGCGTCGTCCCCAGACCCCGTCTCAGCCGTAGCCGCCTCACCCTCCTCGGTGCCGTCTTCAACCTCCGCCATGGCATCGTCGGCGTCGGTCGCGTCGTCCCCAGCCTCCGTCTCAGCAGAAGCCGCAGTGTCGTCCTCGTCGGCAGGCGCGGCGCCATCGTCGCCCTCCGCCATCGTGCCGGTACTCGCCGCGTCCTCCGCTGCCCCCGGGTCGGCCGTAACTTCCTCGTCCTCTTCGGTGGCGGGCTCGGTGCCGTCACCAGTCGTGGCGGCAACGTCGGTCTCGGCAGCGTCTTCCATCGGTGTGACCGCAGGCGCGCCATCGTCGGCTGTTGCCGGCCCTTCCGTCTCTTCCTCCCGCACAACGGTATCGACGTCGCCCGCAGGCGGGTCAGCCGGAGTCGGAGTCGCCTCAGCCATCTCACCGGCTTCAGCCTCGGTCGGCTTCTCAGGCGCTGCCAGAGCCGGCTCAGCCGTGTCTTCGTCCTCCGGGCCAGCACCGATGTCGCCGCCCGGAACGTCGGCAGGTACCGGTGGCGCTTCAGCCGTCTCTGCCGGCTGTGACTCGGTCGGGGCGGGAACGCCTGCATCGGCCGTGGCAGGCTTCTCCTCGGCCGGCGATACGCTGTCCACGGTGCTCTCGGCCCTGCGGTCGGCGATGTCGACGGACTGCCCTGACGTTCCGTCCTGTTCGTCTCCGCCGGTGAGGAACACGCCGAGCAGGACGCCGACGACCACGACGGCGACGCCGGCAGGGGCCGCGATGCGAAGTGTCTCGCGTCGCCGCAACGCAGCGGCCACGCGACTGGTGAGTGTGCCTGTCTCGCTCACAGAATACGCCTAGCAGTGATGCGCGGCGCCACGATACACGAGTCGTTCGAGGCGCGACAGTTTACCCCAACTGGCACCCTACCAGTCGCCGCCAGACGAAATCGCGGGCGGCGGAGACGGAGTCGGGCTCACCGGATTGCGGATCGCAGGCAGCGACTTGAGATAGGCGGCCATGGCCTCCAGATCGCCTTGTGTCAGATGGCGCAGCCCGTCGTCGATGGCCTCGCGCATCTCGCCCTGCACATCGTCGCCATAGGGCGTGAAGCCCGTGCGCAGGAAGAACGCCAGATCGATTTCGGACCACGAGCCGATGCCGGTCTCGGGATCGGGGGTAATGTTCGGCACCGAGATGCCACCGGGCCCAAAGCGCGACCCCGCCAAGTGCGGGTCGCGCTTGAGCGAGCCCAGCATGTTGCGCGGAGTGTGGCATTCGGCGCAGTGGCCCAGCGTCTCCACGAGATAGCGCCCGCGCGCCAGGCGCTCGTCCCCGCCTGGATCAGCGCTGACGGGCCCACGATCGAAGAAGAGCCAGCGCCAGGGATGGAGAAAGAGGCGCACGTTGAAGGGAAACCTGAGCGCGTGCGGCCTGTTGGGGGCGGCGACCGGCTCAACCGTGTCGAGGTAGGCCTTGAGGTCGAGCATGTCCTCGTGACGCATGCCGGAATATGCGGTGTACGGGAACGCGGGGTAGTAGGTACGGCCCTCGGGCGACTTGCCGTCGCGCAGCGCGCGCACGAAGTCCTCGTCGGACCAGCCGCCGATGCCGGTCTCGGGATCCGGCGTAATGTTGGGCGCGGCGATCGCTCCCCAGGGCGAAGACAGCATGCGCCCGCCGGCGAGGAAGGCGCCACCGCCCGCGACGTCGGTGTGGCAGGTCGCACAGCCCGCCGCGCGCAGGACGTAGGCGCCGCGAGCCGCCGGATCCGCGCTCGCCGGATCGGGCTCGATCGCGGGCTCCGCCGCGGGAGCCGCAGCGGCGAGCAGGGCGCTCGCCAGCAGCGCCAGCAGCAGACAGGCGATGCGATGGGTGAAACGGATGTTGAACCCTTCCATGGGATCCCGCGCTCGGTCCTGCCCTCGGCACTTGGGGTCCATAGTCTGACATAGTCGCTTCAGTGGGCGTTACAACCAAGCCCCGGCCGTCATCACGGCTGGCGGCCGGCGGCGGTCTCTGCTACAGAGCGTCGCTCTCAAACGTCCAACCACTGAATCGGATCGGATCGGCGATGGCGGCGATCGCGTCCCTTTGCGTCTTCTGCGGTTCTCAAACGGGCCGCAACCCGGCGTACACCGCGGTCGCCCGCAGCCTGGGCGCGGCGCTTGCCCAGCGCAGGATCACGCTCGTCTACGGCGCCGGCGGCATCGGCCTGATGGGGGTGGTGGCCGATGCGGTGCTGGCGGGTGGCGGAAAGGCCATCGGCGTGATTCCTGAAAAACTGGAGAGCCTCGAGGTGGCGCATCCTGGTCTCACCGAGACGGTGGTCACCAAGGACATGTTCCGGCGCAAGCGGATCATGCTCGACCGCGCCGACGGCTTCGTGATCCTGCCGGGGGGCTACGGCACCCTCGACGAGTTCTTCGAGGTGCTGACCTGGAGGCAGCTCGGGCTCCTCGACAAGCCGATCGTCGTCCTCGACAGCGAAGGCTATTGGGGGCCGCTGCTGGACCTGCTCGACCAAGTGAGTGCCGAGGGATTTGCTCCACCGGCCACATCCGGCCTCGCCACCGTGGTCCGCTCGACGGAGGAGCTCTTCCGCGCCCTCGACAACGGGGAGGCGTAGCCGCCTTTCCGAGCCGTCCTTCGCGGTGGCCCCGTCCTTGACCGGTCGGACCGCTTTGCTAAGGTGCGCGCGGCCCCGCCGGCAGCCGACCTATTCCTCCCGGCGCCCCCTGCCCACAACGCATTCCTGGAGAGCTTCGGATGGCGAAAATCAAGGTCGCCAACCCCGTCGTCGAGATCGACGGCGACGAGATGACGCGAATCATCTGGGCCTGGATCAAGGACCAGCTGATCCTGCCCTATGTGGATATCGACCTCCTCTATTTCGACCTCGGCGTCGAGCATCGGGATGCGACCGACGATCAGGTCACGGTCGATTGCGCCGAGGCGATCAAGGAGATCGGCGTCGGCGTCAAATGCGCGACCATCACGCCGGACGAAGACCGCGTCGAGGAGTTCGGCCTGAAGAAGATGTGGCGCTCGCCCAACGGTACGATCCGCAACATCTTGGGCGGCACCGTGTTCCGCGAGCCGATCATCTGCCGCAATGTGCCGCGCCTTGTGCCCGGCTGGGAATATCCCATCGTGATCGGCCGCCACGCCTTCGGCGACCAGTACCGCGCCACCGATTTCGTGGTGCCGGGCAAGGGCAAGCTCACGGTGCGCTTCGAGCCCGAGAACGGCGGCGACGTAATCGAGCGCGAGGTGTTCGACTTCCCCGGCGGCGGCGTCGCGCTCGCCATGTACAACCTGGACGATTCGATCCGCGACTTCGCGCGCTCCTGCATGAACTACGGGCTGGATCGGGGCTGGCCGGTCTACATGTCGACCAAGAACACGATCCTCAAGTTCTACGACGGACGCTTCAAGGACCTCTTCGAGGAGGTCTTCGAGGCCGAGTTCAAGGACCGCTTCGAGGCCGCCGGCATCGGCTACGAGCACCGGCTGATCGACGACATGGTCGCCGCCGCGCTCAAGTGGGAGGGCGCCTTCATCTGGGCCTGCAAGAATTACGACGGCGACGTGCAGTCGGACACCGTGGCACAGGGCTTCGGCTCGCTCGGCCTGATGACCTCGGTGCTGATGTCGCCCGACGGCAAGACGGTCGAGGCCGAGGCGGCGCACGGCACCGTCACCCGCCACTACCGCGCCTACCAGCGGGGCGAGGAGACCTCGACCAACCCGATCGCCTCGATCTTCGCCTGGACCCGCGGCCTCAAGCACCGCGGCCGGCACGACGGCAACCAGGCGCTCGTGGACTTCGCCGACACGCTGGAGCGCTGCTGCATCGAGTGCGTGGAAGCCGGCGAGATGACCAAGGACCTCGCCATCCTGATCGGCCCCGACCAGGGCTGGCTCAACTCCAAGGATTTTCTGGACGCAATCGACCGCCGCCTGCGCAGCGCAATGGCGTAAGGCGAGGCGCGCCAGCGACCGCCCGAATTAGCCCGAATTAAAAGAAGTGGCGCCAGCCCGAGAGCAGAATTAGCTCTGCGTCCGCATTCCTGCGATGGCCCGGCTCGTGCGAGAGTGTCGCGCCGAGGCGCAACTCTCCGATCTCCAGGGGCTGCTGCCACTGCAGCGCCAAGTCAACCTGCCGGCCGCCGGGCTCGACATCCGCAGTCAGGGTGTTGCGGATGACCTCACCCGCTCTCGTTCGACCTGAGGGAATCGTAATCGACGCCTGACCGCCCTCAACGCGGAGCGGCTGCGACAGCGACACGCGAAACGCACTGCCGTCGTCATTCTGGCGGGTGGCGTGCAACGCGAACGCGCTGGTGGCGAGCGGCGAGATCTCCTGGAACACACCGCCTTGCGCCCGCGCAGTCACGGTGCCGATCTCCGCAGTGCCGCCAAGGCGCCACGAACCGAGCTCGGTGTCCGCCTCGATCCCGGCGAACGCGGCGTGCGCCTCCAGGTCCCCGAACGCGCCGTCGGCCTCGCTGCCGAGCAGGGTCTGACGCTCGCCCATCCAGCCGGCCCGGAGACCGATCGGAGCTTCAGGCTCACGCCAGGTGAGCGCCGCACCCGACGCGGGCTCCTGCCGGGCAAGGCCCTCCGTGGTGAGCAAGGTGGCGCTCAGGTTGGCGGCAACCGGCAGGCTTGCGACGACGCTGTGTCGGGCGAGGGCGAAGTGGCTGGCGCTCGCGGCGAGGGAGACGCCAGACTTCGCCAGATACAAGGCGGGGAGCGTGCCGTGAGGTGCGTCGCGTGTCTCGAGGATGGGAAGCCGGATGGCATCCGCCGGGGAGCCGTGCTGCTCCGACAGCGATAGCTGTTGAAAGTCGCTATAGCGATCGTGCAGCGCAGGTCTTGCGGCAACGTTCACCATGCTGTCGATGTCGTACCAAAAGGGCGCGCCAAGCGTATCGAAGGCGGCGACCTCGCGATCTTCGAGCGCTGGAATGAGTGCTTCGCCGAAGGCGAGGCCGAGCTGCAAGACTGAATCGCTCAGAGCGGCACCCGCGCTTTCTACCCGATCGCCCATCGCAACGACCGTCTCACCCACGGGCGAGGTCGCAGCGGCCAAGTCCATGAGACCGCGACCGTAGATCGCCGAGTCGGCATAGATGCCGCTGCTGTTCGCCGTCTCCAGAAGCCTCGAGAGCAGATCGGTGTTGGAGATCTGCCCCCGGAAATACTGCTTCATCAGCGCAAGGCCGCCGGTCACCATCGGCGCGGCAAACGACGTACCGCGCAGGGCGGGATGGATACTCCGAAAGCCTGGGGAGTCTTCCAAGTCTGGGCCGAAATACGCCGCGCGGACCTGCTCTCCCGGCGCCGCCAAGCAATACTCAGCCGCGATGCCACAGCGGTTTGAAAAGTCGGCAATTTCTCCGTCTGGGCGTATGGCCACGACGGCGACCGTATTGTCTTGCAACTCCGGATAGTGTGTGGCCAAGCCCGGCAACAGGTCGATCGAGCTCGCTTCAACCGCGCCGTCTACGCATTGAGGTATAGGGATATCGCATGTCGTGCCATGCGAATTTCCCGCTGCCCACACCAAGACGACCTTGTCTTCGGAACTTTCCTGAAGAATTGAGGCGATCATCCGCGCAAAGGGTTCGCGAAGCACCTCTTCGCTGTAATTCTCGATGATTCCCGAGACTCCAAGGCTCAAGTTCAGCAAATCGACGCTTCGGGATCCGAACCGCCAACCGAGTATCTCGTCGAGTCTGTCCGCAAAGTACTCTGCGGTTCCCGGCAACTCGCTTATCTGGATCGGATCATACAATTCGGGCGCTTCTCCCAGCGGAATGGCAAAGACGACGAGATCGGCACCCCAGGCCACGCCATGCGCGTCGTGCGGGAATCCGGGAATATCCTCTCCAGCGATAACGCTTGCCACCGCTGTGCCGTGAGAAAACTCGCTTCCGTCATCGCCGGTCGCACCCGCAAGAAACCTCTCAGGGACGGTCTTGTTCCGAAACTGGGGATGGGCATTGTCGATCCCCGTATCCAGTACGCCGACGGTAACGCCTTCGCCGGGCGCCACGTCGGGTCCGAACTCCAGCTCCAAATTCGCATACGCCCTGTCGGCATTGATCGCGGCCAGGCCCCACTGGTTCTGGAAGCTCGACGGCTCTGCGTATTCGCCTGCGATTTCCTGCACCAAGGCTTCGAACTCGGGTTCGGAAAGGCAACCCTCGTCATGAGTCTGAACGCAGGGCTCCTCTTGCTCCTCCTCGTCGCTTACAAGAATGTGGCAAGCGGCCAACATCGGGATGACGAGACAGAGAGGAACCGCGACGCGGAACACGTGTCCCGAAGGCCGAAGAACCCGAATTGGCAGAGATAGGTACAGGGTCGGGCGAATCATTATTGGGCTCCCGTCAATTTGGGAGCTTGATACATGGATTCGCCGGACAGACAATTATGACTTTATTCTATGCTCTTGCGGCTTAGAAAACGGGCAGAAATTCCTGCTCGAGTCAGGTCATCGTCTCCAGCGACGAATTGCCAACTAAAACAATCCTGTAATGTGACCGTTTTCGTCGACGGCGATGTTGTCTGCGGCGGGCACGCGGGGCAGGCCCGGCATGGTCATGATCGCGCCACAGATCACCACCACGAACTCGGCGCCGCCCGAGAGTCGCACCTCGCGAATCGGCACCTCGAAGCCACTGGGCGCATTCTTGAGCGCCGCGTCGGCCGAGAAGCTGTACTGCGTCTTCGCCATGCACACGGGGAAGTGTCCGAAACCGCCAGCCTGAAGCTCGTCGAGCCGCCGCCTGACGGCCGCGTCCGCCGTGATGCCGTCGGCACCGTAAATCCGCTTGGCGACGGTCTCGATCTTCTCCCAGAGCGTGAGATCGTCCGGATAGAGCGGCTGGAAGGACGAGGGTCGAGAGTCGATCGTGCCCACGACCTCGTGCGCCAGCGCCTCGCAGCCGGCGCCGCCCATCGCCCAGTGATCGCACTCCACGGCCGTCACGCCCATCTCGGCGCAAGCGTCCGCCACCAGCGCGCGCTCGGCCTCGCTATCGGCTGAGAAGCGGTTGATCGCCACCACCGCCGGCACGCCGTAGCCCTGCACGTTCTTCACGTGCCGCGCCAGGTTCTCCATGCCCGTGGCCAGCGCCTCCAGGTTCTCGCTGCCGAGGTCGCTCCGCGCGACGCCGCCGTGCATCTTGAGCGCGCGGATCGTCGCGACGATCACCGCGCAGTCCGGCGCCAACCCGGCCTTGCGGCACTTGATGTCGAAGAACTTCTCGGCTCCGAGATCGGCGCCGAAGCCCGCCTCGGTCACCACGTAGTCGGCGAGCTTGAGCGCGGCTCTGGTCGCGATCACCGAGTTGCAGCCGTGGGCGATGTTGGCGAAGGGGCCGCCGTGGATCAGCGCCGGGTTGTTCTCCAGCGTCTGCACCAGATTGGGCGCGAGCGCGTCCTTGAGCAGTGCTGTCATGGCGCCGTCCGCGTTCACCGCGCTGGCGCGCACCGGCTCGCGCTCGCGCGTGAGCCCGACCACGACGTTGTCGAGCCGCGCGCGCAGATCGTCGAGATCGCGCGAGAGGCAGAAGATCGCCATCACCTCGGAGGCGACGGTGATGTCGAAGCCGTCCTCGCGCGGGAAGCCGTTGGCCACACCGCCGAGCGAGGAGACCACGCTGCGCAAGGCGCGGTCGTTCATGTCGACCACGCGGCGCCAGCTTACCCGGCGCGGGTCGATGCCGGCCTTGTTGCCCCAGTAGATGTGGTTGTCCACCATCGCCGCGAGCAGGTTGTTGGCCGCGCCGATGGCGTGGAAGTCGCCGGTGAAGTGAAGGTTGATGTCCTCCATCGGCACAACCTGGGCATAGCCGCCGCCGGCCGCCCCGCCCTTGACGCCGAAGCAGGGGCCGAGGCTCGGCTCCCGCAGCGCCATGACGGCCTTCTTGCCAATCCGGTTGAGGCCGTCGCCTAGGCCGACTGTGGTGGTGGTCTTGCCCTCGCCCGCCGGCGTCGGCGTGATCGCCGTCACCAGGATCAGCTTGCCGTCGGGCCGGTCCTGCAGCGAGCCGATGTGGTCGAGGGTGATCTTCGCCTTGTCGTGGCCGTAGGGGACCAGATGCTCCGCCGCGATGCCGAGGCGGTCCTGGGCGAGTTCGAGAATCGGGCGCTTGGTGGCCGCCCGCGCGATATCGATATCGCTCTTGGGATCGGTGTGCTGTGAGCCTGTGGGTTGGGCCATGGTTCACTCCCCTCAGCGTTCGGTCCGGCGGCTTGCCCCGCCGTCACGCCCGGCCCGACGAGGGGGTGTGACGATGCGCTAGTGCAGCCTGGCCCAGACGCGCCTGTAGATGACGAACAATACCGCCGTGAGCACGAAGACGAAGATCAGCACCTTGAGGCCGGTCTGCTTGCGCTCCTCCAGCTCCGGCTCCGCAGTCCAGGCGAGGAAGGCGGTCACATCCCGCGCATGCTGCTCGAGGGTCATGGGCGTGCCGTCGACGTACTCGACCGCCTCGTCGTAGAGAGGCTCCACCATGGCGATCTGCTGGCCCGGGAAGAAGTGGTTGAAGCTCATGCCGTCGGTAAGCTCCATCCCTTCCGGCGCCTCTTCCTCGTAACCGGTCATCAGCGCGTAGATGTAGTCCGGCCCGCCCGCCCGCGCCTTGATGATCAGCGAGAGATCCGGCGGCAGCGCGCCGCCGTTGGAGGCCCGCGCCTCGTTGTCGTTGGCGAAGGGCGAGGGCCAGTAGTCGGAGAGCCGGGCCGGCCGGTCGAACATCTCGCCCTCGTCGTCGGGCCCGTCCTCGACCTCGTACTCCGCAGCGATCGCCTTCGCCTCCTCCTCGGTGAAGCCGATCTCCACCAGGTTGCGGAAAGCGATGTACTGAAGCGAGTGGCACGCGGAGCAGACTTCCTGGAAGACCTGGAACCCGCGCTGCAGCTCGCCCCGGTCGAAGGTGCCGAAGACGCCCTCGTGCTGCCAGTCCTGACCGGGGATGTCCGGTGCATCGCCGGCCGCAAGCGCCGCGTTGCCGCCGAAGAGAGCGAACACGCCGATCAGCCCGGCCAGCAGGACGCCGCGCATCACGACTTCTCCCCGAACGCCGCCGGCGCGGCTGCCGCAGCATCCGCTGGCGCTGCAGCCGCCTCATCTCCGCCCCCGCCTTTCAGCACCGCCTGATGGATGCTCTCCGGCAGCTTCGTGGGCCGCTCGAACTTGCCGATCAGCGGCAGGATGATGAGGAAGTGCGCGAAGTAGTAGCCGGTGGTCACCTGCCCGATCCAGATGAAGTTGCCCTCGGGCGAGTTGGCGCCGACCCAGCCGAGCGCGATGCAATCCACGAGGAAGACCCAGAACGCCCACTTGTAGATCGGGCGGAAGCGCGCGCTCCGCACCCGGGACGTATCGAGCCAGGGCAGAATGAAGAGGATGAAGATCGAGGCGACCATCGCCACGACGCCGCCGAGCTTGTCGGGGATCGCGCGCAGGATCGCGTAGAAGGGCAGGAAGTACCATTCCGGCACGATGTGCGCCGGAGTCTGCAGCGGGTTCGCCTTCTCGTAGTTGATCACCTCGCCCAGCGCGTTCGGCATGTAGAAGGTGAAGATCAGCAGGATTAACATCATCACGCCCACCCCGAACGAGTCCTTGGCCGTGTAGTAGGGGTGGAAGGGGATGGTGTCCTTCTTGCTCTTGATATCGATGCCGAGCGGGTTGTTCGACTTGCGGTGATGCAGCGCCCAGAGGTGGATGAAGACCACGCCGAAGAGCACGAAGGGCAACAGATAGTGCAGCGCATAGAAGCGGACGAGCGTCGGATGATCGACCGAGAAGCCGCCCCACAGCCAGGTGACGACCGTCTCGCCGATCCACGGGATCGCCGAGGTCATGTTGGTGATCACCGTCGCCGCCCAGAAGCTCATCTGCCCCCACGGCAGCACGTAGCCCATGAAGGCGCTCGCCATCATGAGCAGCAAGATGATGACGCCCATCCACCACAGGATTTCGCGCGGCGACTTGTAGGAGCCGTAGTAGAGGCCGCGGAAGAGGTGGATGTAGACCACGGCGAAGAACATCGAGGCGCCGTTGGCGTGGAGGTAGCGCATGAGCCAGCCCCACTCCACGTCGCGCATGATGTGCTCGACCGAATCGAAGGCGTGGTCTGCATGCGGCGTGTAGTGCATCGCCAGCACCACGCCGGTGATGATCTGCACCACCAGCATGATTCCGGCGAGGGAACCGAAGTTCCACCAATAGTTCAGGTTGCGCGGCGCCGGATAGTCGATGAGGTGCGCATTGGTCCAGCTGAAGATCGGCAGCCGGTACTCGATCCACTGGGCGACGCGGTTCTGCGGTACGGGTGTCGTCATCCGGCGCGGTCCCCTACCCGATCCGAACCAGCGTTTCGTCGAGGAATTCGTAGCTCGGCACCGGGAGATTGGCCGGTGCCGGCCCCTTGCGGATGCGGCCGGAGGTGTCGTAGTGCGAGCCGTGGCAGGGGCAGAACCAGCCGCCGAACTCGCCCCGCGGGTCGCCGACCTTGGAGCCGAGCGGCACGCAGCCGAGGTGGGTGCAAACACCCTCCACGATCAGCCATTGCGCCTGCGGCGCCCGCTCCGAATCCGGCTGCGGATCCGAGAGGTCGCCGACATTGACGTCCTGCGCCGCCGCGATCTCGTCTGCCGTGCGGTGGCGCACGAAGACCGGCCGCCCGCGCCACTTCACGACGATGGTCTGGCCTTCCTCGACTGCGGAGAGATCGACTTCGGTGGACGCCAGCGCGAGCACGTCGGCCGACGGGTTCATGGTCTCGATCAGCGGCCAGGTAATACCCACCACCGCCATGCCGCCCATGGCGCCGGCCGCGAGGACCAAGAAGTCGCGTCGCGTGCCCGCGTGCTCGGAAGAGCTATCTGAGGGCGGCGCGGCGTCTGCCATTGTCGAACCCTTCGGATTGCCTGACGGGATTGCTTTCGAGAACCCGGAATCGAGCAACTGTCACGACATGCTCGCGGCGGTTGCCGCGAGCGGCGACAGGGTTAGCACGGGCCGTTGGCAAGGGCAAGACGCTAAGACGGGGGTCCCGAACACCTGCGGCTGGCCCTAGGAATTCGGGGCCCGCAGCGCCTCGGTCGCCGCCCGATCCACCGCAAGCGAATCGCTTTCCCGCTCCCCGGTCAGCACGACTCCGTAGACCTCGCGGGCACGCTCGAGCGTCTCCCAGCCGCGCGCGACATCCAGGCGCACCCGCTCCGGATCGCGCTCCATGGGGTCGCCGTACCCGCCTCCGCCGGCATCGAATCCGCGAATCAGCTCGCCCGGCAGGAGGTCGAGCTGCACGACGTTGGGGAGCTTGGTCTGATCGCCATTGGCGCCGACCTTGAACTGCACCGCCGGCGTGCCGTCGTGCCCACCCTGGGCGCCCCGCGCCGGGTTGATCTGGCAGTCGGAGGGGATCACCACGGTCATCGGGTCCTCGCGCGGCCCGTAGACGACCTCGCAGGCAGGGCCGCCGCGATGGCGCCCGGCGCCGCCGGTGCCGGCCATGAGGCGCACGGTCTTGAACAGCATCGGGTGCTTCACCTCGGCCAGCTCGATACTGTCCCGGTACATGAGGCCGGAGACCACGGGCAGCACGTAGGTGACCCAGCCGTCGGCCTTGGGCCCCGCTGGGCCGCCGTTCACCACCATCATGAGCTGGTTGATGTAGGGATCGCCGCCGCGCCGGAAATCCTTGCCGCTCAGCACGCCGGTGGCAGCGCACATGGCGCTGCCGCCCTCCGCCAGGCCGAAGCCGTCGCCGAGCTTAGCCATCGCCGAGTGGGTGATGTTGACCAGGCGGTCGGCGACGTTGGTGGTCGCCATCGAGGTCGAATGCGGAAAGGAGGGGCGGCCGACCACGCAGCCGTCCCGCAGCAGCACGTCCACGCGCCGGAACGACCCGCCGTTATGCGGAATCTCCGGCCCCAGGCAGTTGAAGAGCCCGGCCACGACGTTGTTGATGGCGCAGGCCTCCGATTCGTTGAGGCCGCAATCGACGCAGTCGATGTTGTCGCGCAGGTCGATGGTGATCCGGCCCGCGTCCGGGTCTATGCGGAGCTCGACCTTGATCGGGATGCCGTCGGGCAGGAAGGGCTCGAAGGGATCGTGCGCACCCTCGGCCGCGACCTCGGCCTCGGGCAGCGCCTGGATCGCCTGCACCATGCGGCGCTCGGAATAGTCGAACCACTCGCGGATGAAGGTCTTGATGGTGTCCTTGCCGTACTTGTCGCAGAGCTCCTTCAGGCGCCGCTCGGCGATGCGCGCCGCGCCAAGCTCGGCCAGGAAGTCGCCGTACCACTGCTCCGGCACCCGGATGCGTCGGCGGCACATGCGGATCACGTCGTCCACCATCTCGTAGTCCCGCTGCACACGGACGCAGGGGAAGATCAGCGAGCCCTCCTCGTACACGTCCTTCGCCGCAGCGTGATACGTGGTCGGGATGCTGTTGCCGATATCCGCCTGATGCCCCTTGGCGCAAGCCGTGAACAGGTGCTCGCCGTCGATGAAGACCGGCACCAGCACCGCGTGATCGGCCGGGTGGGTGTTGCCGAGGTAGGGGTCGTTGTGGAGGAAGGCGTCGCCTTCGGCGAGATCGCCGTGCAGCTCGGTCATGGCCTTCGTCTGCAGGTGCGAGCCGAAGATATGGACCGGCAGGCCCTCCGCCGTCGCCAGCAAATGGTTGTCGGCGGTGCAGATCGCGCAGGAGAAATCCCGCGCCACGGCGATCACCGCCGAGCGCGCGGCCTTCAGCAGCGTGTTCGACATCTCGCGCACGATGCCGTCGAGCCGGTTGGAGAGCACCGAGAGAAGGACCGGGTCCAGCGCCTCGGCCGGTTGCGCGGGCTGCGTCATCTCAGCAGGCCTCCAGGATGAAGTTGCCGGCCTCGCTCAGGCGGGTCCGCGTGCCGGGGTCGACCACGATGGTGGTGGTCGGCTCCTCGATGATCGCTGGCCCCTCGATCGCGGCGCCGCGGCTCAGGTTGCGGCCGAGATAGATAGGCGTGTCCACGCGCGCGCCGCCGCCGAAGTAGGCGAGGCGGCGGCTGTCCGGCTCCGGCGGCCCGGCAGCGCCGGCGATTGACGGCGGCCGGGCGGCGGCGTCGAGCCCGACCGAGACCCGCCCCTTCCAATTGAGGCATTCGAGGATGCTGTCGGGATCGCGCACGGCGAAGACCTGCTCGTGCGTGGCGTGGAAGCGCTCGACCAGGGCGGCGACGTCACGTTCATTCTCGAAGCGCACGACCGGCAGCGCCACGTCGAGCTCCCACACCTGGAACAGGTAGCGCGCCTCGACGAAGCGCTCGATCCGCACGGCCTCGAGCCCGCGCTCGCCGAGGGTCGCGGCGAAGCGCTCCAGCTCGGCGTCGATCGAATCGAGCACGGCGTTCACCCCTTCGAAGTCGAAGCCGGCGGAGCGCGTGACCATGCTCGCCGAGTGCTCGTGAATCACGTCCGAGACCTGCATGCCGCAGGCGCTGAGCACCGCGGCGGTGCGCGGCAGGATCACCCGCTCGCAGCCGAGCTCGCCCGCGATCGCCATGACGCCGAGGCCGGCCGCGCCGCCGCCCGCGACCAGCGTGCACTCGCGCGGATTGAAGCCTTCGGTGACGGTGATGTCCTGGATCGCCTTGATCATCAGCTCGTTGGCGAGGCTCATGACGGCATGCGCGCCGTCGTCCAGGGATTTGCCGAGCCGATCGGCGAGCGCGCCCACAGCACGTCGCGCCGCGTCGATGTCGAGGGCAAGGCGCCCACCGAGAAAATAGTCGGGGTCGAGATAGCCCAGGAGCAGCGCCGCATCGGTCACCGTGGGCTCGGTGCCGCCGGTGCCGTAGCAGGCCGGCCCCGGCACCGCGCCCGCGCTGCGCGGGCCCACCCGCAGCAGGCCGCCCGGATCGATCCAGGCGATCGAGCCGCCGCCGGCACCGATGCTGCGCACGTCGACAGACGAGATCGCGAGGATATGGCCGACCCACTGCCCGCCGATCCAGGTCTCGCGGGTCTGCTTGACCGCGCCGTCGCGAACCAGGCCGACGTCGAAGGTGGTGCCGCCGGTGTCGCAGACGATCACATCGTCACCGAAGCCTTCCACCTGCGAATAAGCCAGAGCTGCCACCGGCGCCATCGCGGGGCCCGACTTGACCGTGTGGATGGGGCGCTCGACCAGCTCGTCCACGTGCATGCAACCGCCGACGGAGGTGCTTACCAGGATCTCACCCTTGCAGCCGGCGTCGCGCAGATCGTCCTCCATGCCCTGGAGGTGCGCCTGCATCAGAGGCTTTAGCGAGGCGTCGATGGCGGTGGCCGACGCGCGCCTATACTCGCGCACGATGGGGATCAGCCGGTGCGAGAGCGTGTAGGGAACGCCCGGGAGAACCTCCTCGATCAGCGCCGCCAAGGCTTGCTCATGCGCTGGGTTCGCGACCGCCCAGAGGAGACACACGGCCACCGCCTCGAAGCCGCGCTCCTTGACCAGCCCCAGCGCCGCACGCGCCTGCGCGCGGTCCAGCGGGGCCACCACACCGCCCTCGGCGTCGATCCGCTCGTCGATCTCGAAGGTGTGGGCCTGCGGGATGTAGGGGTCCGGGTAGTCGGTCTCGAAGTCGTGGACCCCGTGCTTGCCGCCCTCCTTCAGCACCAGGATGTCGGGGAAGCCGGCGGTGACCAGGAACGCGGTCTTGGCCACCGCGCCCTGCACGATCGCGTTGGTCGCCCGCGTCGTGCCGTAGATCAGTAGTTCGGTCTCACCCAGCAGCGCGGGCAAGCTCAGGCCGAGCTGCTCGGCCGCGTTCTCCAGCGCGCCCTGCATGCCGACGAAGATGCGGTCGGGCGTGGTCGGCGCCTTGCCGACCACCTCCCGCCCGTCGCCCCCGGCCACGACATCCGTAAAGGTGCCGCCGGTATCGACGGAGATTCGGAGCCCCATGACGGAGCCCCTGTAGGCGAGGGCTCAGCCTTTGCCGAAGACGCTCTCCACGGCCTCGCCGAAGATGCCGACGGTCTCGTCGACATCCGCCCGTGTAAAGGTGAGCGGCGGCGAGAAGGCGTTGACCGGCAGGAAGGGCAGCCCTCGCGTGAGCAGGCCGCGCTCCTGCGCGGCGGCCGAGACGCGCCGGTGCGCCGGCGGAGTCATGTCCGGCGCGGCCTTGCTCCCCGGCTCGGCGACATACTCGACGCCCAGCATGAGGCCCGCGCCGCGGATGTCGCCCACATTGGGGTGATCGCCCACCCGCTCGATCAGGCATTGCTTGAAGTAGGCGCCGACCTCGGCCGAGTTGGCGACCAGGTTCTCGCTCTCCATGATCTCCAGGTTGGCGAGGCCGACGGCGCCGCCCACCGGGTGGCCCGAATAGGTGAAGCCGTGGGCGAACATGCCGACCTCGGGCGTGCCGTCCGCCAGCACCTTCCAGACCTCATCGGAGATCGCGACCGCCGACATCGGGAAGTAGGCGCTGGTGAGCCCCTTGGCGAAGGTCATCAGGTCGGGCTTGAGCCCGAAGTAGCTCGCGCCGAACCAGGTGCCGAGGCGCCCGAAGCCGCAGATCACCTCGTCGGCGATGAAGAGGATGTCGTGCTTCTTGAGGATCGCTTGCACCTTGTCGTAGTAGCCGCCGCCCGGGATGATCACGCCGCCGGTGCCCATCACCGGCTCCGCGATGAAGGCCGCGATGGTCTCCGGCCCTTCCCGCTCGATCATGGCTTCCAGCGATGCGGCCATGCGGTCGGCGAACTCCTCCTCGCTCTCGCCCTCCAGGCCCTCCCGCCAGTAGTGCGGGCAATCGGTATGCAGCACCCCCTCGAAGGGCAGGTCGAAGGCCTTGTGGTAGAGCGGAATGCCGGTGAGGCTGCCGGCCGCCGCGGTGACGCCGTGGTAGGCGCCGAGGCGCGAGATGATCTTCTTCTTCTCGGGCCGGCCGCGCAGGTTGTTGTAGTAGCGGACCAGCTTGAACTGGGTGTCGTTCCCGTCCGAGCCCGAGAGTCCGAAGAACACCTTGCCGATGTGGTGGCAATCGGCGTGTTCGTGGAGCAGCGAGAGCAGCTTCTCGGCGAGCCTGATCTGCGGCTCGTTGGAGGCGCCGCCGAAGGTGTGGAAGAAGCCGATGCGCGACATCTCCTCGGCCGCGACCTCGGCGAGCCGGGTCCGCCCGTAGCCGATGTTGACGCACCAGAGCGCCGCCGCCGCGTCGATAAAGCCCTTGCCCTCCCGGTCGTAGACCTTCACCCCGCCGCTTTTCCCGTAGATGACGGGACCAACATCCTGATGCTCGGCGATCGAGGTGACCGGGTGGAGCATGACCTGCTTGTCGAGCTCCTCCAGGGAGATGTTCTGGGTCTGATCGAGCGACATGCTGCGTCTCCAATGTTCGAGGGCGGGCAAGCCGCCGCAATGGTCGGACCAGACGGCAGCCGGGGCCGGCAGCCTATGTCAGCGCGCCTCTCGCGGCAACGGTACGGGCGACGCGCGACCGGCGCCCGCCTCAGGCGCCGAGGTAGTATTGCTTGACCATCTCGTTCTCCGACAGATCGGCGGCGGAGGCTGCGGCGAAAGCAATCTCGCCGTGGACGATGATATAGCCGCGATCGGCGATCTTGATCGCCTGGTTGAAGTTCTGCTCGGCCATCAGCACGGTCAGGCTGCGCTGCTCCTTCAGCTCTCTGATCTTGGCAATCACACGGCTGACCAGGATCGGCGCAAGCCCGACGGAGGGCTCGTCGACCACCAGGATGCGGGGTTCCGACATCAGCGCACGCGCGATCGCCAGCATCTGCTGCTCGCCGCCTGACATCGAGCCTGCGAGCTGACGCCGGCGTTCGGCCAGCACCGGGAAGGCCTCGAACACGAACTCCAGATTGGCGCCGATCCGCTTCCGCGCGGATGCACGATAGGCACCCAGCGTCAGGTTCTCCGCCACCGTGAGCTGGGGGAACAGGCGCCGTCCCTCCGGCACCAGGGAAATGCCGAGCTCGACCACGTCCTGCGGCGTCTTGCCCACGAGCTCGATCTTCTCGCCCTCGTCGGTCTCGTAGGTGATGGACCCGGCGGTGGGGGCGACGATCCCCATGATGCAGTTGATGAGTGTGGACTTGCCGTTGCCGTTGGTGCCCAGCAGCACCACCGTCTCACCGGAATCGACGGAGACCGAGACGCCGTGCAGGACGCGCACCGAGCCGTACCCGGCTTCGACGTTATCGACGACGATCCTACTCACCGAGATAGGCCCTTTCGACTTCGGGGTCGTTGACGATCTCGTCGGGCGTGCCCTCCGCGATCTTCTGCCCCGCGTCCAGCACCACGATGCGCGTCGAGAAGCGCATCACCGCCCGCATGATGTGCTCGATCATGATGATGGTGATGCCGGCTTCGTTCAGCCGGAACAGGATGTCGAGGATGTCGTCAACCTCCGTCGACGAGAGGCCGGCCATCGCTTCGTCGGAGATCAGCAACTCCGGCTGGGTCGCCATCGCGCGGGCGAGCTCCAGCTTGCGCATGTCGATTTGCGTGAGCGCGCCTGCGTTCTCGTCGGCGCGGTCCGCAAGCCCGATCGTCTCCAGGATCGCCATGCCGCGCTCGCGCACCTGGCCGGGCGCCGAATCGGACGCGAATTCGAGCGCGACACCCAGATTCTCCAGCACCGTCATGGAGCGGAAGGGCTTGGGAATCTGGAAGGAGCGCGCGATCCCCAGCCGCGTGCGTTGATGGGGCTTCTTGCCATCGAGCTTGACGCCCT
The DNA here is from genome assembly GCA_965207055.1 of Alphaproteobacteria bacterium. Lineage (GTDB taxonomy): Bacteria > Pseudomonadota > Alphaproteobacteria > UBA828 > UBA828 > WTGU01. The sequence goes on from CBDBLP010000004.1 coordinate 1,143,462, forward strand.
TGAAGACGATCTCGCCGCCCTCGTTGGCGAGCGTGCCCGAGATGCAGTTGATCATGGTGGTCTTGCCCGAGCCGTTCGGGCCGATCAGGCCGAAGCGCTCGCCGGCCCTGACCTCCATGCTGATCTGGTCCAGCGCCGTGAAACCGCCGAAGCGCTTGGTGACGGTGCGCACGTCGAGCAGCGGGTCAGCGGTCATCGCGACGGCCTCCCAACCACTTCTTGAGCAGTCCCACGATCCCCTCGGGCGCGACGATCACGAAGAACACCAGGACGACGCCGACGATCAGGAGGTTGAGCTCGGACGAGATCGTCACGGTCGCGACCTGCTGGACGGTGCCGAGCAGGAGCGCGCCGATCAGCGGGCCGAGCCACGTGGTGGCGCCGCCGATCATCGGCATCGCGATGGCGTTCACCGCATAGACCAGGTTGAACGCCGACGACGGCTCGATGAAGCCCACGTAGAGCGCGAAGGGCGCGCCGGCGACGCCCATCAGGAACCCGGACACCGTCGTCGCGATCAGCTTGAGCCGGAGGGTCGGGACGCCGGCGCACTCGGCGGCGATCTCGTCTTCGCGGATGGCGGTGAAGCCACGTCCCGTCTTCGACAGCTCGAGCCAGCGCGCCATCGCGACCGCGAAGATCGCGAGCAGGAGCATCACGAAGAAAAGGAACTCGATGTAATCGCCGAAGGGCGCCATCTCGCGCGAGCGCAGGATGTAGGCGCCGGTGGCACCGCCTACGAAATCCCAATTGATGATCAAGGTCTCGAGAACGATGGCCATGGCGAGCGTGGCGATGGCGAAGAAGACACCCCGCAAGCGCAGCGTCAGGTATCCCATGGCGAGCCCGAGCAAGCCGCAGACCACGCCCGAGAAGGGAATCATCAACGCGAGCGGCGCTTCGATCAGGTTGTAGAGGACGACGGAGGCGTAGGCGCCCACCGCGAAGAACCCGGCCGTACCGAAATTAACGTAGCCCATGTAGCCGCCCATAATGTTCCAGGCGGTCGCGAGCACCACGTATTGCAGGACGACATAGCCGGCGAAGAAGATGAACTTGTTGATGGCGATCACGTCGAAGATCGTCAGCGCGACACCCACCAGCACGACGACCGCGGCGCAGATCCAGAATGGCGAGAGCTTCAGCGCAGGCATTCTCATCGGCCAAACAATCCCTGCGGCCGGAACGCGAGCGCCAGCAGAAGAATGCCGAAGGCCACGGCTGGCGCCCAGGACGGGCCGAAGAAGGTCGAGACCAGGCTCTCGGCGATACCGAGCACGATGCCTGCGACCAGCGTGCCGGGAATCGATCCGAGACCCGCAAGCACCGCGATCGCGAACACCTGCCCGATGTAGAGCCGGCCGACCGAGGGCTCGACCGGGATGATGATGATCAGCAGCGCCCCGGCCAGCGCGGCGGTGCCGATGCTGATGCCGAAGCCAAGCTGCTTGATCTTGACCGGATCGGCGCCCATGAGCTGCAGCGCCAGGCGATCCTGCGCCACCGCCTTGATCGCGCGGCCGTTGAAGGTGCGCGACATGTAGAGGTAGACGGCGCTGAACATGACGACGGAGACGCAGAAGGGCACGAACATGCGGGTCGGCACCCCGACCCCGCCGGCCTTCCAGCTCTGCCCGATGTAGGAGGCTTGCACGGTGCGGAAGTCCACGCCGTAAACCATGATGAGCGCGACCTCGATAATGAACATGACGCCAAAAAAGAAGGCGAGGCCGCGCAGCGCTTCATCGTCCTTGCGCTCGAAACTTTCGTAGTAAAGCCGGTAAGCGCCGGCACCGATCAGGAAGAACACGGGAATGCAAATTATTCCCGACAGGATCGGATCCAGCCCCCACAGGCTGTTGAACATGTAGGCGATATAGGAGCCCAGAATAATGAAAGCCGGATGGGCGATGTTGACGATGTTGAGCTGACCGAACGAAACGGTGAGCCCGAGGCTCACCGCAGCATAGAAGCCGCCGAGCAGCACGCCGGCGATCAGCGCATTAAACAGGAGATCGACAGTGAACAACGAACGACCGTCCTACCGGAAACAGGAAATGTCATCCCGTCGCGTGCGGGATGACATTTCCATCGACTGTCGCTGCTGGGCTCCTCTCGGGAGCGCCGGCTATTCGGCGTAGGGGTAGTTGATGTCCCCTGACTTCCACTCCGCCGGATAGAGCACGACGCGCGTCCCCGTCTTGGTGAAGGTCGCGAGCTCGTTATCCGCGATTCCCTGGTACTGCACCATCAGCACGCGGGTGTTCGCCCATTCGCCGTTCGGCGCAAAGCTCACCTTGCCGACGACGGTGTCGAACTCGGAGTTGCGAATGTACTCGCCGATCACCGCGTGATCCGCGCTGTTGGTGGCGGCAATCGCCTGCTCCAGCACCTGCAGGTACGCATAAGCGTAGGGCTGGAGGTAATAGCCCAGCGGATCCACACCCTGGCCCTCGGCGGCCGTCTGGTACTTGGCCAGGAACGCCTCGACGCCTTCGAATTTGAGCGTCGGCTCCGGCACCCAGAAATCGTAGTTGACGATGCCGTTCAGCTTCGGACCGAGCGCCGTCATGATCGAGGCGAACTGGAGCCCCACCATGCCGCCGCCGAACATCCTGGCCTTGAGCCCGACCTCGGTGGCCGCCTTGACCATCCCGACCGAATCCGGCGGATAGGAGCCGACGTAGACGATGTCAGGATTACGCGCCTGAATCGCATTGACGATCGGCGTGTAGTCCGCCGTCCTAGGCGGATAGGACTCGTCGTAGACAATCTCGAGCCCCAGGTTCTCCGCATTGGTGCGCGCGCCATTCACCGCATTCTTGGCGAACTCGGCATCGGCGCCCACGAGCGCGATCGTCTTCGGCGGCGGGTCCTGCGCCATGGCGACTTCGAAGAAGCCCCGCGACCAGTCCGTCATGGGCTCCGGCCCCGACGGCATGATCTGGAAATAGTTCGGATAGTTGAACTTTTCGTTGACCGCCAAGCCGAAGAGCGAGGGAAAGACCAGACCGCGCTGCATGACGATCGGCATCGCCGGCGCGATCAGGTTCGTGCCGTAGCCGGACACCACGAAGTCGACCTCGTCGATGTCGAGGAGCTTCGTATAGATCGCCGGTACGGTCGCCGGGTTGGTCTGGTCATCATAGTAGATGAGCTCGACCTGCTTGCCGAGCAGACCGCCCTTGGCGTTGACGTCCTCGGCCCACACCTGCATGGCAATCAAGGCACCCTTGCCGGCGCCTGCGAGACCGCCGGTGAGCGCCATGCTGAAGCCGATCTTGATGGTGTCGTTCGCTTGTGCCGGCGCTGCGATTGCAACCGCCCCGGCAATTATCGCCATCGCGAACGACCGCTTCAGCCATCCCCGAAAGCTCAATTTTTGCTTTGATTTCATTAACATGGCCTTCGTGCCTCCCACATCCCGGACCACCTATTTCATGAGGCTATCCCTCGGGTTGGAGACCGTCAAGCAAACGCCATGGCCGGGAGCAATGCCGGCGACGGAAAGCGGAGCGATCACACCGCCTGATTGCGGCATCTCATGGCCGGTGCAACGTGGGGTCAGTCGGAGTCTTCAATCGGCCTGTCGAGGGTCCAATCGAAGGTGCCGGTATCGCGTTCCTGTACGGCCTGCTTCCAGCCGACCTCTTCGGCCCGCTTCTTGAAGTTCACCCCTTCCGGCGAATGGCGCGTGATGCCGTCGAAGATCGTGGCGAGCCGCTGGGTATTCATCAGGCCGGTGGATTCGATCGCCTGATTGATCACCAGCTTCTGCATGGCCAGCTGGTTGATCGGCACGCTCGCCATGCGCCGGGCCAGCGCCTCCACCTCGTCGTCGAGCGCCGCCGCAGGCACGGCCTTCAGCACGAGGCCCATGTCGGCGGCCTCCCTGCCGGTGATCCTGTCGCCGGTGAAGAGCATCCTCTTCGCCTTCTCGGGCCCCAGGCGATAGACCCACATGGCGGTCGTGGGGCAGCCCCAGACCCGCGCCGGCATGTAACCGATCTCGGCGTCCTCGGCGATGAGCGTGAGGTCGGCGCAGAGCGCGATGTCGGAGCCACCGGCGAGCGCGAAGCCGTGCACCTTGCAAATCACAGGCTTCAGCGCCCGCCAGAGCGCCATGAAGTGCTGCGTGTTCACCCACATGAAGGCGTAGTCCTGGATAGGGTCCCAGGGCATATCCTGGCCCCTGTATCCGCCGTCGTCCTCGCTAACGTCTCCGCTCGCATAGCGCGTGAGATCGTAGCCGGCGCAGAAGGCGCGGCCTGCGCCCGCGAGCACCATGACGTGGACTGCCGGATCGGCATCGGCCTGAGCGACGGCACACGCGAGCGCGCCCGGCAGTTCGCCGTCGATGGCGTTCAGCACCTCGGGCCGGTTCAGGGTGATCCGCGCGATCCGTCCGTCGCGCTCGTAGAGGACTGGCGTCGTCATCGTGGTCCCCCTCGGTACTGCCCCGCGACGTACCCGTCCCGCAGCCTGAACTTCTGGATCTTGCCCGAGCCGGTCATCGGGAATGCGTCGACACGGCACCAGAGGGTCGGCGTCTTCTGGGGCGAGAGGCGCGCCCGGCAATGGGCATGCAGGGCATCCCGATCGAGCTCCAGGCCGCCCTCGGTCCGAACGAAGGCGGCGATCACCTCGCCCCAGGTCTCGTCGGGGAGCCCGACCACGGCGACCTCGGCCACGCTCGCGTGCTCCAGCAGCACATTCTCGATCTCGGCGGGAAAATGGTTCTCCCCGCCGCGAATGATCATCTCCTTCACCCGGCCGGTGATCGTGACGTAGCCGCGCGCATCCATGCGCCCGAGGTCGCCCGTGTGCAGCCAGCCGTCGGAGTCGATGGCTTCGGCCGTCGCTTCGTCGTTGTCGTGATAGCCCAGCATGACGCTGGGGCTGCGAGCGCAGATTTCGCCGATCTCGCCGATGGCTGCGGTCCGGTTGTCGGCAACGCGCCGGATCGAGACTTCGGTTTGCGGAACGGGCTGCCCCACCGTGTTGCAGATGTCGTCGATACTGTCACCGTCGTGGTGCTGGGTGATGACCGGGCTGTGCTCGGTCTGCCCGTAAAGGGTCGAGAACGCGCAACCGAAGGTCCGCTGCGTGCGGCGCACCAGCTCCGGGGCCACCATGGCGCCGCCGCTGCTTATGAGTTCCAGGGTCGAGACATCGCGGGGAGACGCCTCCTGGGCGTCCAGCATGGCGAGAATCATCGTCGGCACACCGAGGGCGATGCTGGCCTTCTGGCTTTCGATCAGGCCGACGATGACGTGCGGGTCGAAGAGGCTGACCAGGACCATCCGGCAGCCGGCCTGGAGCGAGCCCAGGGTCAACATGCCGCACCCGCTGGTATGGAACATCGGCATGGGGTTGATCCAGGTGGTGCTCTCGGTCACGCCGCAGCGGCCCGCGTAGTAGCGCGCGTTGTTGACCAGCCCGCGATGGCTCAGCACTGCGCCCTTGGGAAAGCCCGTCGTGCCCGAGGTGTACTGAATCTGCGCTGCATCGCCGGGCGCGACCTCGGGCAACGCCCGCGCCCCCTCCCCGCCCCCGGCATGGAGGGCGGCCGCGTCGTTCATGTCGACGATTTCGCGGACCGCGGCGAGGCCGTCGGCAGCAGCGGCGCCGATCTCGGCCATCGGGTTGCCCCGGAATTCACGGACCAGGAACAACGCCACGGCTCCCGATTGCTCGAGCACGTAACGCAGCTCCCGCGCCTGGTAGGCCGGGTTCGCCGTGACCAGCACCAGCCCGGCAAGGGCGCAGGCGTATTCCATCAGCACCCATTCCGGGCTGTTGGGCGCCCAGACGACGACCCGCTCGCCGGGGCGGAAGCGCGCGGCTAGCGCGCCCGCCAGCCGCTCGCTATCGGCAAGCAACGCCCCGTAGCTCCAGCGCCGACCGATCTCGCCGGATTGCCGGACCTCGACCAGCGCCTCCGCATCGGGACGCCACGCCGCCATCTCGCGCAGCAGCCCGCCCACGGTGATCTCGCGAACGTCGACATCCGTCTGCGCCGGGAAGTAGGCCTCGGTGAGCGCGACCTCGTACATGGCTTATCCGGCGGCCTCCTCACCGCCCGGCGCGAGATTGTGGGGCGCCCGGCTCAGGCACTCCGGGCCGTCATCGGTGATGGCATAGGTCTCGCCGAGTGTCATCGCGAGCCCGTCATCGCTGTTCGCAAGGATGATGTGAACGAAGAGCACCATGCCGGGCTCCACGCTTTGCGGATTGCCGGTGTAGAACATGGGCCCGTCCATCCACGACGGGGCGAAGGTCGCGCCCAGGCTGTAGCCGCAGGCGTTGAGGCGATGCTTGCGATAGCCGGCCTTGTCGAGCACCCGCGCGTGCGCGTCGAAAACCTCGCCGAAGCGCCGGCCGGGGTGCAGGGTATCGCGGCACGCGTCGAGAGCGTCGCCGCACGCGCGGTGCATGGCCTTGTGCTCGTCGGAGACCGGGCCGATCACGAGCGTGCGCATCAGCGCGGCATGATAGCGGCAATAGGCGCCGGCAAACTCGAGGGTGAGCTGGTCCTGCTCGGCGAGCCGGCGCCGCCCGGCCTTGTCCCGGCAGAGCAGCGCGTCGGGACCGGAGCTGAGAATGAAGGGATTGCCGGGATACTCGCCGCCGCCGCGAAAGACCGCGCCCTGCATCGCCGCGAGGATATCGCCCTCGAACGCGCCCGGCGCGGCCAGCCGCTCGGCCTCCGCCAGGGCGTCGTCGGCGAGTTCGGCAGCGCGGCGCACATGGGCAAGCTCATCGTCGCTCTTGACCCGGCGGAGCGCAGAGACGAGGTCCGACGCGTCCTCCAGCGTGCAGAACTCGTCGAACGCCCGCTCGACCTTGAGCCAGTTCGCCGCCGTCAACCCTTGCGTCTCACGCTCGACGCCGATCAGCTTGCCGGCCCCGCCATGCCCGGTGACCACGTCGCGCAGCGCACCGGCGGGGTCGGCGCCGGCTTCGTCGACCCAGATGCGGATGTCGGCGATGATCGAGGTGTGCTGCGCCTGCCTCAGGTCGGGCGCGCGGGTGAGCAGGGTCATTCGCCCATCGCTGCCGAGCCAGAGGCACTGGAAGAAGCAGAACCCGAAGGTATCGTAGCCCGTCAGGTAGTACATGCTCTCCTGCTTGAAGAGCAGGATGCCGAAGAGGCCGCGCCCCCTCAGCGCGCGGACCACCGCGTCGCGACGCTCGTCGAACTCGTCCCTCGTGAAGTGGATCGCCATGCGCTGCCGCCCTCCGCCAAGGTGCCTCTCTTGCGGCGGACGATAGGGCGCAGCAACGCGGGCGTAAACCGGGGCGAGGCAGCATCCCGCGGCTCTCCGAGACTCCCCTTCGGCGGCGTTTCCCGATAATGAAGGCGGCCGTGCCACAGGCGGCACGCCGAACCAGGGAAGACGCAATGGGTGATCGTTTGGAATTCGACCGGGTGGCCCGGGTTCCGGCGCCGGCGGACAACGTCGCGATCGCGACGCGGCGCCTGGAAGCCGGCACCCTCGTTGCGGACGGGACCGGTGAGTTCCGCCTGCCCCACACGGTGCTAGAAGGGCATCGCTTCGTCCGCGTGCCGGTCCCGCAAGGCGCGCAGGTGACCTCCTGGGGACTCCCCTTCGGCATCGCCACCCGCGCGCTGGAGCCCGGCGAATACGTCTGCAACGAGCGGATTCTGGGGGCACTGGCGGCCCGCGATATCGACTTCGCGCTCCCCGACGCCGCCAACTTCGTCGACACCATGGAGACCTATTCGCTGGACGAGACCTGTTTCACGCCGGGCGCGCAGGTCGCGCCTGCCGATGACGGCGCCACCTTCGAGGGCTTCCGCCGCTCCGGCGGGCGGGGTGTCGGCACCCGCAATTTCGTCGTGGTGGTGGCCACCACGTCGCGCGCCAACGGCTTCGTGCGCGCGGTCGCGGATCGCGCCGCGGCCAAGGCGCCCGCCGGGATCGACGGCGTGGTCGCGGTCACCCATACCGAGGGCAGCGGCGCCGGCCGGCCGAACAACCTGGGGCACGTGCTCCGGGTGCTGGCGGGCTTCATGGTGCACCCCAACGTGGGTGCGGTACTCGCGGGCGACGACGGCGCGGGCACCTACGGTAACGACGACCTGCGGCGCTTCATGGCGGACCGCAACGACCCGCTCGACCACGTGCCCCACGCGTTCTTCCGCGTCGAGGGCGGGTTCGAGAACGAGGTCGCGCGCGCGACGGCGCTGATCGAAGGCTGGCTGCCCGAGGTCGCGGCCGCGCGCCGCACGCCCGAGCCCGCAGGCAACATTCGTCTCGCTCTTCAGTGCGGCGGCTCGGACGCGTTCTCGGGCGTCTCCGGCAACGCGCTCGCCGGCTGGGTGGCCAAGGAGGTCATCCGCCACGGCGGCGCCGCGAACCTGGCCGAGACCGACGAGCTCATCGGCGCGGAGCCCTACGTGCTGGAGAATGTGCGCGATGCCGCCACGGCCGGCGCGTTCCTGCAGAAGATCGAGAACTTCAAGCGCTACGCGGCGAACCACGGGGCCACGGCGGAAGGGAACCCCACGGGCGGGAACAACTTCCGCGGTCTCTACAACATCGCGCTGAAGTCCCTCGGCGCCGCCCGCAAGAAGGCGCCGGAGGTCCGGCTCGACCACGTCATCGACTACGGCGAGCCCATGCGCGCGCCGGGCTATTATTTCATGGACAGCCCCGGCAACGACCTGGAGAGCATTGCGGGCCAGGTGGCCGCCGGTTCCAACCTCATCCTCTTCATCACGGGCAACGGCTCGATCACCAACTTCCCCTTCGTGCCGACCCTCAAGTTCGTCACCACCACCGGGCGCTTCGAGCTGCTCGCGAACGAGATGGACGTGAACGCCGGCCGCTACAACGACGGCATGGAGATGGACGTGCTCGGCGCAGAGACCTTCGAGCTCGCGCTCGACGTCGCCTCCGGCCAGCGCAGCAAGGGGGAGCTCGCCGGCCACGCGCAGGTCTCGATCTGGCGCGACTGGCCGCGCACCGACAGGCACGGGCTGGAGGAGGCGCGCGGGCGTCCTGTCCCGAGCGGACAGTCCGTAGCGGTAAGGGATGCGCCGCCGCTCGACCTCGCCTTCGATGCGGTCGTCACCGAAGAGGGCGTGGCCTCGGACCAGATTGCGCTGGTAATGCCGACAAGCCTCTGCTCCGGTCAGGTCGCGCGCCTTATCGCAGAAGAGCTCGATGCCAACCCGCCGCCCTGGAGCGACGTGTCGCGCTTCGTAGCCCTCGTGCACACGGAGGGCTGCGGCTCGGCCAACGGCGCCGGCCTCTATCTCGATACCCTCACCGGCCACCTCGCGCATCGGAGCGTGCGCCACGCGGTGCTGCTGGAGCACGGCTGCGAGATGACCCACAACGACGCGGTGCGGAATCACCTGGCGGCACACGGCGTCGCGGCGGAGCGCTTCGGCTGGGCGAGCGTGCAGCTGGACGGCGGCATTGCCAGCGTCCAGGACAAGGTGACCCGGCAGCTCGAGGCGATGGCGGCGGCCCGCGCCGCGTCTGCATCCGAGCGGCGGCGCGTCGGCGCGGATGAAATACGCGTGGCGCTTGCCGCACATGGGCCTTTGACGCAAGCGATGGGGGAAGCGTTCGGCCACCTCGCCACGGGTCTCGTCGGGGCGGGTGCCACCGTGGTCGTGCCCGACAGCGAAGGCCTACTCGGCAACGACGGGTTCCGACGCACCGTTTTCGCTGACGGCATAGCGCCCCCGGCCTCGCTCGCGTTCGGCCGGCCCGCGGCCGACGCCGGGTTCCACATCATGGAGACCCCGACGCAGAACCCCGTGGAGGCGTTCACGGGCCTCGGCGCGACTGGGGTTGACCTGATGCTCTGCCACGTCGGGCAGACCCCGCTGCAGGGGCATCCGATGCTTCCCCTGGTCCAGGTGACGGCCGAGCCTGAGGTCGCGACGCACTACGTCAGCGACCTGGATCGCGTCCTGGTACCGGAACAGGGCATCGAGGAGACGGTCGCCGTACTGGCTGCGCTGATCGCCGACGTGGCGTCCGCCCGCTACCGGCCGGCGCTCTGGTCGCGCGGTGTCACCGAGTTCCAGCTCACCCGCGGCCGGCTCGGCCTTTCGATGTAGCGCGGGGCAACGCACGTGGCAGCCCCTGCACCGCTCGACGGCCGCTACGACTACATCATCGTGGGCGCCGGCACGGCCGGTTGCGTGCTCGCCAACCGCCTGACCGAAGACCCGCGCGTCCGCGTGCTGCTGCTCGAGGCCGGCCGCAGCGACGCCTACCACTGGGTCCATATCCCGGTGGGCTACCTCTACTGCATCGGCAACCCGCGCACCGACTGGATGATGAAGACGGCGCCCGAGCCCGGCCTCAACGGACGCAGCCTGGTCTATCCCCGCGGCAAGGTGCTGGGCGGCTGCACCGCGGTCAACGGCATGATCTACATGCGCGGGCAGGCAGCGGACTACGACCACTGGCGCCAGCTCGGCAACCTCGGCTGGGGCTGGGACGATGTCCTGCCCTACTTCCTCAAGTCCGAGGACCACTACGCCGGCGCGAGCCCGATGCACGGCACCGGCGGCGGCTGGAAAGTCACCACGCAGCGGCTGAGTTGGGACATCCTGGAAGCGGTGCAGGAGGGTGCGAAGGAGTTCGGCATCCAGCCCCGCACCGACTTCAACGACGGCGACAACGAGGGCTCGGGCTTCTTCGAGGTGAACCAGCGCAAGGGCGTGCGCTGGACCACGGCCCGCGGCTTCCTCAAGCCTGCGATGAAGCGACCCAACCTGCGCGTCGTCCTCCAGGCCGAGACCGAGCGGCTGATCCTCGAAGGCCGTGCGGTACGTGGTCTGGTCTATCGCCACAAGGGGGCCCGGCGCGAGGCGCACGCCGAGGCCGAGGTGCTGCTCGCCGCAGGGTCCATCAACTCACCCAAGATCATGGAGCTTTCCGGCATCGGCCAGCCCGAACGGCTCGCCGGGCTCGGCATCGAGGTCGCTCACGAGAGCCCCGGGGTCGGCGAGAACCTGATGGATCACCTGCAGATCCGCACGGTCTACGGCGTGCAGAACGCGCGGACGCTGAACACGCTCGCGAACAGTCTCTGGGGGAAGGCGGGCATCGTCCTCGAATACGCCTTGCGCCGGAGCGGCCCGATGTCGATGGCGCCGAGCCAGTTCGGCATGTTCACGAAGTCCGATCCGGCGCTGGCCACGCCCGACCTGGAGTACCACGTCCAGCCGCTCTCCACCGACCGGCTGGGCGACCCGCTCCACCCCTACCCCGCCATCACGATGTCGGTGTGCAACCTGCGCCCGGAGAGCCGCGGGACCTGCCACGTGACCACCACCGATCTGGCCATGCAGCCCGAAATCAAGCCGAACTATCTCTCGACCGCGCACGACCGCAGCATCGCGGTCAAGTCCATCGGGCAGGTTCGCCGGATCATGACGGCCAAGGCGCTGGAGCGTTACGCGCCGACGGAGCTTCTACCCGGCCCCGAGGTCCGGTCCGACGATGACCTCGTGAAAGAGGTCGGCAACATCGCAACCACGATCTTCCACCCGGTCGGGACCTGCAAGATGGGGCAAGACCCGCACGCGGTCGTGGATTCGGACCTGCGCGTGCACGGGCTGAAGGGCCTGCGCGTCGTGGACGCCTCGATCATGCCCCGGATCACCTCGGGCAACACCGCCTCGCCGGTCATCATGATCGCCGAGAAGGCCGCCGACCTGATCCGCGGGACGTGACTGTGGTGGGGTGGCCCGGCTCAGGCTCTACAGAGCCGCGCCGCCGTCGAGATTGATGGCCTGGCCGGTGACATGTGGCGCGCGGACGAGATAGAGCGCGAGGTCGGCCATGTCTTCCTCGGTCTGCGGAATGCCCTGGGGAATGAAGCGCTCGATTGCGCGGGCATAGACCTGCTCCGGCGTCTCCCCCGGCTCCGCGAAGGCGTCGTTGAGCAGGGTCCACATCTGCGTGCCCACGATGCCGGGGCAGATGCAGTTCACCGTGATGCCCTCGCGCGCGACTTCCTTGGCGAGCGCGTTCGAGAAGCCGATGACCGCGAACTTGGACGCGCAGTAGTGCGAGAGAGTCGCCGTACCGAATTTACCCGCGACCGATGAGATGTTGATGATCCGCCCGCCCTCCCCTTGCGCGCGCATCTGGATGACCGCCGCCTTGTTCACGAGGAAGGTGCCCTTGGCGTTCACGTCCATGATGTTGTCCCACTCCGCCTCGCTCATCTCCTCGATCGGGCGGGCGGTGATCACGCCGGCCGCGTTGACCACGACATCGACCCGGCCGAAGCGCTCGATCGTCTGCGCGAACATGGCCTCGACGGCAGCGGCGTCGGACACGTCCGCATCGATGGCGATGGCGCCGCCGCCGATCTCGTTCGCCACGGCCTGCGCTGCAGAGTAGCCGCCGATGTGCTTCGTTTCGTACTGATTGTCGGCGGTCGGCGCATGCTCCAGCCCGTTGAGGGCGAGCTTCATGCCCTCCCGCCCGAAGAGCAGCGCGATGCCCTTGCCGATCCCGGTGCCGCCGCCGGTGATGAGTGCAACCTTCCCCGCTACGTCGGACATGGTCCAAACTCTCCCTCGTGATTCCGTGCGATAGTGTCACACGTCGCCCCTGCCTCGTCGAAGGAGCGTTGCGAATGTCCAGACTGCCGCTCGCCGATCCGCAAGACTTGCCGCCCTTCCTCAAGACCATGCACGACGGTGCGGCGGAGACCGACTGGTCCACCCGCCATTGCGCCCGCGCCTTCGCGGCGCATCCGGACATCCTCGAGCGATATCTCGCCTTCTACTATCCCTTCCACGCGAGCGAGCCGGGAAGCCTGCTGGAGAGCCGCATCAAGGAGCTGGTGAGACTACGCATCGCGACCCTCAACGGCTGCAAGACCTGCAAGGCGGCGCGGCTCGCACCGAGCGACGTGAGCGAGCGGGAGGCCGCGCTCGGGGTCGACGAGCCGGCCGCAGCGGAATTCTCGGAGCGGGAGCTGGCCGCGCTCGCGCTTGCGGAGCAGATGGCGCTCGATCACCTGAGCTACGACGACGATGCAATGCGTGCGCTGCAGCGCCAATTCTCGCAGGCCGAGATCCTGGAACTGATGATGATGATCGGCCAGTACATCGGTTTCGGCCGGATGCTGGCGATGCTCCAGCTCGAAGAAACGCATTGCCCGATCGAGACGGCCGCCGATCCTCAGCCCCAGACCGCCGGGTCCTGGAGGTAGTTGTGCACCACGCGGCCAAAGTCGAGGTCGAAGTCGACGACGGCGAAGAAGCCCCCAAGGATGCGCAGGGGCGCCAGTTGATGCCATGAGTCGGCGGCGGTGCTCGCCAGCGCGAGCGCGGCGCGGCCAGCGTAGAGCTCGGGGCTGCCGTCGGCGCTCTTGCGCAGCGCGCCGGTGACATCGAGGCGCACCAGCTCCGAGACGCTCGGCCGCTCGGCCGTTTCCGCGCTCGGGATATGGCGGTAGGAGAGCACCGGCGATTCGTCCAGCTCGTCGGGCGAGGCCTTGCGGTCGCACACCATCGAGGCGGTCATCAGGCGCTGCCCGCGCGGCCGCTCCACCGTGAGCAGGAGCTGCTCCATATAGGGCATGACATCGCCGCCCCAGTTGTGCTCGATCACGGCGATCTTCTTGGCGTAGCCCCAGATCTCGCGGCCCGCGCCGAGCGGGATGTCGTTATCCACCAGGATCGCCGGCTGATACATGTAGCGCGTGCCCTCCAGCATCACGTCGACCATGACGAAGGCCTCGTGATAGGGACCGAAGGCCGAGAAGGGTATCCAGCGAGCCCAGGCGGTGCAGATCGCGGGATCGTCGGCGGGCTCGACATGGGGCGGCAACAGCTCGCTCACCGCCGCGCCGTCGGCCTCGTAACGGATCATGAGGTCCTGCACGTTGCGGAAGGGATAGGGCGGGGCCTCATACATCGGGCCGCCGAGCGGCATGCTGAAATGGCGCTTGAAGGTGGCGATATCCATCGTGTGTCTCCCTAAGCGCCTAGCCGTTTTCCGTGTCGAGCGCTGACCAGTCGTCGAGCCGGCCGTAGAGGTAGGGCACGAACTCATCGGCCGGCAGCCGGGCCAGCGGTCGGCAGGTGGAGTGCAGGTCGCCCTCGATGTAGGAGGCGCCGCGCACCTCGCAGACCTCGATGTCGGCCAGCGGATCGTGCACGGTCGAGCGGAGTGCGAGCGTGCCGGTCCCCTCCCGCCGCAGGGTCAGGTGGTTGTCGAACTCGGCCAGCGTGAGGACGGGGTCGTCCTCGAGGCCCGTGCCGGTGCAGGACGGCAGCGCCTTGATATTGAAGTTGGCGCCCTTCTCGCGGCCGGGCTCGCGCTCGTCCGGCAGCGTCGCCTCGATCTCGATCACGCGTGTGCCGAGCCGCTCGACGTAGCCGTGCATGGCATCGCCGCGCCGCTGCAGGCGCGTCGTGGCCTGCTTCTTGGGCTCGCCGAAGAGGTCGCGCCCGAAGATGATCGCGTGGTCCTGATCCATGAACATCGCGAGCACGTAGGGCGCCTCGATGTCCCCGTGCCGGGCCATGACGTATATCGCGCCGCCGGCGAAATCGGCCACGCAGTTGGAGCGCCAGCGGCCCACCATCGCCGTCACCGACGGCTCCGCCACGGGCTCCAGCCCCGGCGGCAGCACCTCGGCCACGATCTCCGTCCGCGTGAGGAATTCGATCATCAGCATCTCGGCGCCGACGAAGCGCGGCCGCTTCAGCACCGCCTCGATGCGCTTCACCTCATCGGGCGTTTTCACGAAGCCCATGGCGCGATCCTCCTGTTTGGGGCGGCGAGCGTCGCTCAGGCGCCCAGATAGGCGCGTTTGAGACGATCCGAATCCTTGAGCGCGTCCACGGTGCCGCGGAAGCTCACCTCACCGCCGGAGATGACGGTCCCGTTATCGGCGACCCGAAACGCGAACTCGGCGTTTTGCTCGGCGACGACGATGGTAAGGCCCAGCGACTTGAGCGCGCGGAAGGTGTCGACGAGCGTGTTGATAATGGCGGGCGCGAGCCCCAGCGTCGGCTCGTCCACCATGAGCAGCCTGGGCCGCGCCATCAGGCCGCGCGCGATGGTGAGCTGCTGCTGCTCGCCGCCGGAGAGCGTGCCGCCCGCCTGCCGGGCGCGCTCCTTGAGGATGGGGAACATCGCGTAGTTGCGCTCGATCAGCTCGCGCGTCTTCTGGCGCTCGCGAATGTGCACCGTGGCGCCCACCAGCAGATTGTCGAGCACGCTCATCTCCGGGAAGATGCGCCGCCCCTCGGGCACGTGGGCGATTCCGTCGAGCACGATCCTGTCCGGCGCGCGCCTGAGCAGCGACTTGCCCTCGAAATTGATCTGTCCGTCGACCGGCTGCATGAGGCCGCTGATCGCGCGCAGGATCGAGGTCTTGCCGGCGCCGTTGGGACCGAGCAGTGCGCAGACCTCGCCCTGCTCGACCGAAAGGCTCACGCCCCGCACCACGCGGTTCACGCCGTAGGCCAGCGTCAGGTCCTCGATCTCCAGCATCTCAGTGCTCGCCGCCGAGATAGATGCTGACCACCTGCTCGTTGGCGCGGATCTCCTCGGGCGTGCCCGAGACCAGCAGCGCGCCGTGATGCATCACGAACAGGTACTCGCAGACGTCCATGACCACTTCCATGTTGTGGTCGATCAGGAGCATGGTGAGCCCGCCGCGCTGGCATTCCCGCAGGTGCTCGATCAGGTCGAAGGACTCCTCGCGGCTGAAGCCGGCGAAGGGCTCGTCGAGCAGCAGGACCTTGGGGCCGAGCGCCAGCGCCTGTGCGATCTCCGCGCGCCGGCGCATCAGGTGGCTGAGATCGGTCGGCAGGTCGCCCCGGACCGCCTCCAGCTCGAAGAATTCGAGCAGCGCGTCGCACCGCGCGTCCTCGTCGCCGGCGCAGCCGGGGTAGCTGAGGTCGCGGCCCCCGTGCCGGCCGCCCCAGATCATCGCCGTCCTGATGTTCTCCTCAACCGACTCCTCGGTGAAGAGGCGGTTCTTCTGGTAGGTGCGGCTGAGGCCGCTGCGCGCGACCTTGTAGGACGGCAGGCGGTGTATCGGTTTCGTGTCCAGCGTCACCGTGCCGGCATCGGGCGCTGCGTGCTTGGTGACGAGGTTGACGAAGGTGGTCTTGCCGGCGCCGTTGGGCCCGATCAGGCCGACCAGCGCGCCGCGCGGCACGTCGAAGCTCACGTCGCGCACGGCTTCGACGCCGCCGAAGCGCTTGCTCAGGTTGCGGACCTCGAGGATCGCGTCCATCGGCCGCTACCGCCCCCTCGGTGCGGCGCCGAGCGCATCGGCCACTTTCTGCCTGATGCCGACGGAGTCGAGGGCGAAGCGCCATAGCAGATTGGTGCCGCCCCAGAGGCCCCCGCGGAAGAATAGGACCGTCACCACGATCAGGCCGCCGAGCACGATCTGGTTCCACTTGCCGAAGTCCTGGATGAACTGATCGAGAATCACTAGGAAGACGACGCCGATGGCGGGCCCCAAGAGCGTGCCCGAGCCGCCGATGATGACGTAGATCACGTACTGGAAGGAGCTCCAGATGGTGAAAGAGCTCGGGTCGATGGCGATCTGCATGGAGGCGTAGAGGGCGCCGGAGAGGCCCGCGAAGCCCGCGGCGAAGACGAAGACAATCTGCTTGTAGCGGAAGACATCGAGGCCGCGCGCGGCGGCGAGGTCCTCGTCCTGGCGGATCGCGCTCAAGGCGCGGCCCACGTGCCCGCGCGCGAGCCACCACGAAGAGAACGCCGCGATCACGAGGAAGAAGAGCACCACGATGAGGAAGCGCGCGTTGGTGACGAAGGCGTAGTCGCCGAGCGCCGGCCTCGGGATACCGGCGGTGCCGTGCGGGCCGCCGGTAAACCACTCCCAGCTGTCGAACATGATGTAGAGCAGCTGGCCCACGGCCAGCGTGCCGATGGCGAAGTGGTAGCCGCGCAGCCGGAAGAGCGGATAGCTCAGCAGATAGGCGAGCGCGCCGGTGATGATGATGGCGCAGGGCAGCGCAGCCCAGAAGTCGAACTCGAACTGCTGCACCGTAAGCACGCCCACCACGTAGGCGCCGACGCCGACAAAGCCGCCCTGCCCCATGGCGAGGTAGCCCATGTGGCCCATGAGCAGCCCGAAGGGGATGACCGCGATCATCGCCGTGCCCGTGCCCACCAGCAGGCGCAGGTGATAGTTGTTGTCGACCGTCGCCCACAGGATGCCGAGGAAGGCGAGGAGGACGAGCCAGCCGATCACGGCCCGCGTGCGCCGGTCCCGAAGCGATATCCGGCGGCCCTGGAGCATCGTCATGCGTTCCGATCCGGCAGGCCGAAGAGCCCTTGCGGGCGGATCATCAGAATCGCCAGCAGCACCAGGAAGGGCACCAGATCGCCCAGCTTCGAGCCGACGTAGAAGACCGTGAGATTATACAGAATGCCGAGGATGAGGCCGGCGACGATGGAGCCCGCGATGCTGCCCATGCCGCCAAAGATGATGATGACGAGCGCCATCAGCAGCGGCTGGAAGCCCATGTCGGGCCGCACGTTGAAGAGCGCGCCGAGCATGGCGCCGGCAGCGCCGCCGAGCGCGCCGCCCAAGAAGAACACGATCGCGGCCACCCGGCGCTTCTTGATGCCCATCAGGGCGGCGGTTTCCTCCCCCTGGGCGGTGGCGCGCATGGTGCGCCCGAGATGGGTGCGGTAGACGACGAAATAGAGCAGCGCGAAGAGGACGAGAGTAATGCCGATGGTGACCAGTCGCGCACCGTCGATGCGGATATCGCCCGCCGTCAGCGCCCAGTCCTCGCCTGGCATGGCGATCGGCCGGGCCTCGAAGTCCCCCCAGATACGCAGCGCCGTGGTGCCGAGCACCATGTAGATGCCGAGTGACGCCAGCAGCTGGTCGGTGAGCGGGCGGCGCTGGAGGAAGCGGAAGACTGCGTTCTCCAGCACGATGCTGAGCAGCCCCATGACCACCATGGCGGCGAAGAAGCCGACGAAGAAGTGCGTGCCGAGCTGCGTCGCGACCACGTAGGCCACGAAGCCGCCGAGCATGATGAGCTGCCCGTGGGCGAGGTTGATGACCCGGTAGACGCCGAAGATGAGGGCCAGCCCCGCCGCCGCCACGGCAAGGTTCATGCCGTAGGAGGCGCCGTAGATCAGCTGCTGGGCGAACGCGGTCACGGGATCGCGGCCTTGCCGGCAGGCGACAAAGTGTGGACGTCAGAAAAACCGGGCCGCGAAGCGGTCTGGCTAGCGCGGCCGCGCCGGCGCGCCGCAAGGCGCGGAGCCAAGCTCGCGGAGCGAGCGCCCGGCGATTGAGGGCAAAATAGAGGCGGCGCACACCCTCGCGGGCAGGCGCCGCCCCAACGACTTCTCAACCTGCGGAACCCGGCCTGGACCGCCCCCGCCGCAGGGCTACTTCGGCAGCTTGTCGCCGTAGACGTAGGGCCCGTAGAAGAGCTCGTCGCGATAGCTGATGCCAGTGTAGAAGACCTTCTCGTCCGCAACGCCGATGATGTACTCGGTCGCGAAGAGCTGGCCGGTCTTCTCGCCGGTATCGGGCCGGGTGAAGAACTCGTTCGTCGGCCCGCGCAGGCCGTTGATCTTCAGGCTGCGCCAGGCTTCCACGATCTTGTCGTTGTCGGTGTGGTCGCCCGAGGCCTGCACGCCGTAGAGGAACCAGATGGCGGCGTCGTAGGCGCCGCGATCGAAGGGGCTCGAGCTCCCGACCTCGGTGTCGCCGTACTTCGCGTTGTAGATGGGCACGTATTTCTCGACTCGCGCCAGCGTGGCTTCGTCCTGCGCCGGGTTATGCTCCTGCCAACCCCAGACGTAGCCCGACGACATGTTGATGCCCTGATCCTTCGCCACGTCGACGAAGACCTGTAGCATCAGCACGTCGTTGCCCAGCAGGATGATCTCGCCGGTCTCGTAGTCGAGCCCCTGCTTCTTCATCTCACTCATGAGCGCCAGCATGTCGGGGAAGATGTAGGCATCCATCAACACGATGTCGGGATCCTGCTCGGCGAGCTTGGCGACGTGGGGCGCGAAGTCGGTGGTGCCGAAGGGATAGAGCACCGCCCAGTCGTGCTGGTACTCGTACCTGCCGCCGCCCTTCTCCACCGCTTCCTGCCAGCCGATGGAGCCGTGCACGGTGTAGAGCTCGTTCCGGCCGATGAAGCCGAGCTTCTTGCGCCCATCGAAGAGCGCGGGATCGATACCGTGCTCCGCCAGCCTCTCGGGCGATTCGTGGATGAACTCGCCCATGCCGTGCTTCTCGATCACGCCGGTATCGGTGATGTCGTGGCCGTACTTGCGGCCCACGGTCATCGCCGGGCTCGAGCAGATCGCGCAGATGCTGATGATGCCCTGCGGATCGAGGATCGACGCAGCCGAGAGCAACGCGGAATTCATCCGCGGGCCCCAGATCGCGCGGGCTTCGTCCTGCTCGACCAGGCGGATGACGGCGTCGATCGACTTCTTGTCCTCGGAGACGTCGTCATAGGCCGTCCACTCGATGGGGATAACCTTGTCGCCGATCTTGAGGCCGCCGCCTTCGCAGGGCTGCGGCGGAACGGCTTCGACGATGCAGTCGCCCTTCATGAACTGCTCGACGGCGAGTCTCACGGCCGCCTCCTCGAAGAGACCGAGGAACGAGGCCGGACCCGAGAGCGTGAAGACGCCGCCGAACTTGAAGGTGTCCTCGGCCTTGGTCAGCTGCGGGCCGGCCACGAGGCCCACACACAGGGCCGCGCCAAGCAGCCCTGCCCGAATTGCGCCAAATGATAGTGTCATCTCCCTCTCCCTTGATTTAGCGCCACGGGCGCCAAACAGAACGATACACAATTGGCGACGGAGTATGGTGAGCACCCAAAAGGGTGTCAATCGACGGGCAAGCTACGAGCCGAACGCCTCCGTCAAGCGGCCGCGCCAACCATGATTGGTCATGTCGAGCTGGATCGGCGTGACCGATATCGCGTTCTCGTGGATTGCTTGGAGGTCGGTCCCGGGGTGTTTGCCGCCGTCCTTATAGCTGATCTCCACCCAGAAGTAGGGCACGTGGCGCGTGTCGATCCGCCCGTCGATGGTGAACGAGCCCGGCGGCCTCTGCCCCTGGGTGGTGATGCGGACGCCGCTCACGGATTCCGGTGTCGCATCCGGGAAGTTGACGTTGACCAGTGTGCCCGCGGGCCAGTCCGGCAGGCGCATGAGGGTCTGGATCACGTCCGGCGCGAAGGCTTCCGCCGTGGCCCAGAGCGCCTCGCCGCCCATGGTGAACACCTGGCTGAGCGCGATCGAGCGGATGCCGAGCAAGGTCCCCTCCATCGCGGCGGCGATGGTGCCCGAATAGGTCATGTCCTCCGCGAGGTTGGCGCCGCGATTGATGCCGGAGAGGAGAACCGTGGGCGGGCTCTCGGTCATCAGCTCATGGATCGCCATGAGCGCGCAGTCGGTGGGCGTGCCGTCCACCGCGTAGCGCTTCTCCCCCATCTGGCGCAGACGGATCGGCGTGTGCATCGAGATGGAATGGCCGGCGCCGCTCCGCTCGTGATCCGGCGCGACGACCCAGACATCGTCGGACAGGCTCCGCGCGATCGCCTCGAGAATCTTCAGCCCCCTGGCGTGGATGCCGTCGTCATTGGTGACCAGGATGCGGTGGTGCGAGAGATCGCTCTCCGCTGGCATGGCGGGGATCCTTTGGGCGCTCGTGCCGGGGGCCGCAGTCTCTTCGGGGCGTCCACCGGGCGCAAGATCGATAGCCAGATTGACAGCCGACAGGCCAATCCGCATGTTGGCGCCTCCGTTCCGGCGAGCCTGCCCTGGGGGAGAGAGTGGCCAAGCTTTACGTGGACACGGACAAGTACGGCGATCAGGCGCACTCGCCCACCGTCGAAGCCTTCCACAGCGCGATCAAGGACCTGGTGAGGCGCCGCCTCGGCGAGAGCGGAGTCGACTGGAACAGCTTCGTCTTCGACAAGTCCTACGATCTGATCAGCGCGGTCGATTTCGAGGAGATCGAAGGGAAGCTGCTCGACGCCGGCCACCGCTACGACTTCTCGGCGGTGATTTCGGTGAACGAACGGCCCGAGGCCTACAAACCCGCCGAGGGCATCCTGGGCGACGACCCCGACTGGACCATGGAGCACCCGGACGCGCCCTCGGGCGAAGCCGATGCGGAGGGCCGCGCCCTCTGCGGCGTCGGCGACAACGTGATGCGCGTCGCCGGGAACACCGTGGGCACCGCGCGCTACGTTCGCTCCAGCAGCCAGGTGATGCGCTATCTCGGCGACGGCGTGCCGCCCGAGACCATCGCCATCATCGACGATTCCGGCGGCACCCTCACCGCGCCGATCCTGGAGCAATTTACCGGCATCATCTGCATGGGCGGCACCGTGCGATCCCACCTCGGGATTCTCGCACGGGAATACGGCATTCCCTGCCTGATGAACGCCAAGATCACCGGGATCAAGGAAGGCCAGCGCCTGGAGATGGAGACCGCAGCGGCGGCGAAGACGGCGGAGGCCTATCAGAAGGGCGAGGAAATGACCGCCAACATCTGGAAGCTGGCCCGGGAGGCTTCGTGATGGTCGGCGCGCCCCGCCTCTCCTACGCCCAGCTGCTGGAGACCAACAACCTCCTGCAGACCTTCACCGACGAGACCTACTGGCTCTGCGTCACCCGCACCGTGCAGGAATCGAAGCTCTTCCCGGTGCCGCCCTACATGCTGCTCTCCTACCTCAACGCCTTCTACCGCTACCCCTCGCTCTTGCGGAAGGTCGAGAGCGTGATGACGGCGGAAGAGATCGGCGATCGCGCCCGGGAGGGGCGCCCGCCGGGCAAGAGCGCCATGGGCTGGGGAATGCCGGGCTTCTACCTGCTCGGCCGCGAGTGGCTCATCAACATGGGCCTTCTGCGCCCGCAGGATGCCGTGGAAGACCTCGTCTACCTGATGGACTTCTGGAAACGCCTGCAACTCTCATGGCACCGTAACGACGGCCACATCACCAACAAGGAGTTCGGCCACCGCTGCCAGATCCTGCCGGAGCGGCGGCTTCAGGTCTTCGAGTCCGACGCCTACGGCTGCGAGGCCGGCGATGCGCTGCACAGTGCGGCCACCCAGTTCATGGCGTCTGCGGCGCAATACGGCTTCCTGGTGAGCTGCGAGAGCCGCATCAGCCTGCTCAACACCGGGCCCTACAAGGTCGCCGACGGCGTGGAGATGATCGTCCGCGACTTCATGGACCTCGGCGAAGGCGACTTCCCCTGGCTCGACGACGTGGCGGCCAACATCCCCTACAACAACCTCACCGTCCCGATGCTGGTGAAGGACTGCCACTTCTACCTCGTCGACGACTGGGGAAGCTTCGAGTCCGAGCCCGAGTTCAGGGCGGAGAGCATCATCGGTGTCGGCCTCTACACCTCCGACCCGCTCACCGAGGGGCACGTTCCGGTGGGGATGAAGAGCCGCGAGACCCTGACCGAGACCTTCCGCACGCTGGACGGGCTCTTCAAGGAAGCGACGGCGCGGCTCTGGAAGCGCATCGCGGGCTGGAGCCGCGACCAGATGCTCGACGCCGGCGCGCTCACCTACTTCGGCATCTGCAAGGACCTCGCCCACGTCGCCGGTGTCTACGCCCAAGAGGACTGGATGCTGATCGACGAGCGGGCGGAGCGCTTCCGCCCCCTGCTCAACGACGAGTTCAGCCGCGATTGCCTGGGCGAGCTGGTCGGGCTGCTGACGCTGCCGAGCCATCGCCTCTCGTCCTACAGCATGATGCAGCACGGCAACGGCCCGACCCGCATGTACACGCCGATCCCTTACGCGATCCTGGACGGCGAGGAGTACGTGCCCACCTGCGGCCCGGTCTATCCTGGCGCCACCACACTCCCGGCCAAGGCCGACCGCTACCGCACGAGCCAGGGCGTGCTGACGCTGGAGGAGTACAACGCGCGGGTCCGCGCCTTCGGGCCGCAGTCCGACCGCTATCGCTTCCTGGACGAGACCTGGCTCAAGTACAACCACGACGCGGCGCGCGCGGACGAGATGTACCATCTGGAGCAGGAGCGGGCGCGCAAGATCCAGGGTCGCGGGGCGTCGCTCGGCGCTGCGGAGCTCGCGGCGCTCCCCCGCGACTAGGGACGCGTCCCGCTCCCACACGTCCAGGCGGCCTGAGATCATGCAGATCGGCGAGTACATCCGGCGCGCTGGCGCCATGTTCGGCGAGGCGCCGGCGCTGACCGAGGGCGCGCGCACGCTGAGCTTCCGCGAATTCGACGCGGCGACGGACCGGCTCGGCAACGCGCTGTTCGCGGAGGGCTTCGAGCCGGGCGACCGCGTCGGCGTGCTGCTGCCCAACGGGATCGATTGCCTGATCGCCTACTACGCGCTCGCCAAGTCGGGCCTGGTGCGGGTCTCGCTCAACGTGCGCGAGACGGCGGCGGACCATCGCTACAAGCTCGGCGACAGCGGCGCCCGCGGCCTCATCCACGACGATGTCGAAGGCGCCGAGGGCTTCGGCGCGCCCATAGTCTACGGCGCCGATGCGCTTCGCCGACTCATCGACGAGGGGCCACACGGCACCTGCCGCGTGGACCGCGAGCTTGAGGCGCCCTATCGCCTGGGCTTCACCGGCGGGACCACCGGCGCGCCCAAGGCGGTCACGCTGACCACGCTGGGCGAGACTGCCGAGCTCTCGGCCTTTCTCATGGACCTGGTGCCCGACCTTGCGCCGGGCGACCGCTTCCTCCACGCCGCTCCCATCGCGCACGCGAGCGGCGCCTTCTTCCTGCCCTCGCTGGTGCGGGGCGTCCACCAGTGGATCATGCCGCACTTCGACGCCGCCGGCTTCATCGCCATGGCTGCGCAGGGGCAGGCAACCCACACCTTTCTCGTGCCGACCATGCTGGCGATGATCATGGAGGAGCCCGCGATGGAGACGGCGGATCTCCGCTTCAAGCGCATCTGCTACGGCGCATCGCCCATTGCGCCCAGCCTGCTGGAGCGCGCCATGGCCCGCTTCGGCCCGGTCTTCGCCCAGACCTACGGCCAGGCTGAGTCCCCCATGGTGATTACCTATCTCGGGCCGGAGGATCACGACCGCGTGGGCTCGTGCGGGCGGCCCTATACCACCGCGGACGTGGCCGTCTTCGACGAGGACGACAAGCCGGTGCCCACCGGCAAGCGGGGCGAGATCGTCTGCCGCGGCACGCAGCTCATGGCCCGTTACTGGAACCGCCCGGAGGAGACCGCCAAGGCCTTCCGCAACGGCTGGCTCCATACCGGCGACATCGGCCGCATGGACGAGGAGGGCTTCTTCTACATTCTCGACCGCAAGAACGACATGCTCATCAGCGGCGGCTACAACGTCTACCCGCGCGAGATCGAGGACGTGCTGCTGGCCCACGAGGGCGTCGTCGAGGCCGCAGTGGTGGGCCTGCCCGACGAGAGGTGGGGCGATCGTGTCCATGCCGTCGTTGCCGGGCGGCCGAGCCTGGACCCGGAGGCAGTACGGCAGTTCTGTCGCCAGAGGCTCGCCGGCTACAAGTGCCCGAAGAGCGTCGAGATCTGGGACACGCTGCCCAAGAGCGGAGCAGGCAAGCTCCTACGGCGCGCGGTCCGAGACCGCGTCCTCGCTTCGGCCAAAACGACGGCCGATCGGGAGAGTGCCTGAGCGATGACCGACACCTATCTCGTCCTCCACGGCCTCGCGATCAAGAAGCATGCCGATGCCGCGGCGATCGCCGCCGCGGTCGGTCTCGACGAGACCGAAGTGCGCGCCGTGCTGGACGATGCGGTGGCGAAAGGCCGCGCAGCGCGCGCCGGCGAGGCCTATTCCCTGACGCCTGTCGCACGCGTGGCGCTGGACGGCGCCTATTCCCGGCTCTTTGCCACGCAGCGGGGCGATGAGGCTTTCGTCGCCGCCTACGAGCGCTTCGAGGCGATCAATCGAGACCTGAAGCAGCTCATGACCGCGTGGCAGACCATCGAGATCGATGGCGAGAGCGTGCTGAACGATCACGCCAACAAGGACTACGACGACAGGCTGATTGATCGCCTGGGCGCCCTGCACGAGCGGGCGGAGGCGATCCTCCAGCAGCTAAGCGGCGGGCTGCCGCGCCTCGCGATTTACGCGCGCAAGCTGGAAGCGGCGCTGGAGAAGGCCGAGGACGGCGCCATCGACTGGGTCAGCGGCGCGCGGATCGAGTCCTATCACACGGTGTGGTTCGAGCTTCACGAAGACCTGCTGCGGATCCTCGGCCGCACGCGGCAGGAATAGGCATGGGTGCTGCCGGCCGCTGGGTGCTCCCCCTCGACGGCGCGGCGCAGCCTGACCGCGCGCTGATCGGCGGCAAGGCGTGGGGCATCGCCGTCATGCGCCGCGAGGGCCTGCCGGTGCCGCCCGCCTTCGTGGTGACGACCGAGGCCTGCCGCGCCTATCTCGCCGAGGGCGCGCTGCCGGACGGCCTCGTCGACGAGCTTCACGCCGGCATCGCTCTGCTGGAGGCGGAGACCGGGCGCCGTTTCGGCGCGCACGAACGCCCCTTGCTGCTGGCCGTTCGCTCCGGCGCCGCCGTCAGCATGCCGGGCATGCTGGACACGGTGCTCAATCTCGGGATCGACGAGGGGATCGAGGCGGCGCTCGCGGCCGAGAGCGGCGATGCCGTCTTCGCCCGCGACACGCACCGGCGCTTCCACGAGATGTACGCGCGCATCGTGCTCAGGGCGGGGATCGACGGGCTTGCGCCCGAAGGGTCCGTCGAAGAATGGCGCGCCGCCGTGGTCGAGGCGGGAGCCACAGGCGGGGTGCCGGAGGCGCCGGCCGATCAGCTTCTAGGCGCGGTCCGCGCCGTTTTCGAGTCCTGGAACGGGCGGCGGGCGAAGCGATATCGCCGGCATCACGGGCTTCCGGACGACGCGGGGACCGCCGTCACGGTTCAGGCCATGGTGTTCGGCAACCTCGGCGAGAAGAGTGGAACGGGTGTGCTCTTCAGCCGCAGCCCGCTCACCGGCGCACCTGCGCCTTACGGGGAGTATCTCGCCCGCGCCCAGGGAGAGGACGTGGTCTCCGGCCAGCGGACGCCGCAGGGACTGGATGCGCTGGCGTCTTCCCTGCCGGAGGCGCACGCCGCGCTGATCGACGCTGCGCGCCGGCTCGAAGCGCTGAACCGTGATGTGCAGGACATCGAGTTCTCGGTACAAGAGGGCGTGCTCTACCTGTTGCAGACCCGCACTGCCGCGCGGGCTCCCGCCGCGGCCATGCGCGTCGCGGTCGATCTGGTGAACGAGGGAACGATCTCCACGGACGAGGCGCTCTCCCGCGTCAGCGCGGCCCAGGTCCGCACGCTGCTCATGCCCCGCCTTGACGACGGCGCCGGAAAGAACACCGTCCTGCTCGCTCAGGGAGAGGGAGCGAGCCCCGGCATCGGCATCGGCAAGGTCGTGCTGGACGCCGATGCGGCCGAGGCGCACGGCACGTCCGGCGAGGACATTGTGCTGGTGCGCCCCACCACCAGCCCGGACGACGTGCACGGCATGGTCGCCGCCCGCGCCGTCGTGACGGCGACCGGGGGTGCGACCTCCCACGCCGCCGTGGTAAGCCGCTCCCTCGGCGTTCCCTGCGTCGTCGGCTGCGGCGAAGGTGTGGGTGCAGCGCTTGAAGGCAGGGAGGTGACGGTGGACGGCAAGGCGGGGAAGGTGTTCGACGGCGCAATGCCGGTGAGCGCTCCTTCGGAGACGGACGATCCCTACCTCCGCCAAATCACGGCATGGGCCCGCGCGGCCGCCCCGATTGCGGTCTATCGTGCGGGCGACGCAGCGCCGGAAGGCGCGGTCGATCTCGACCGCTTGCCGGGCGGTGAAGACCCGGAGCGCCTGCCCGCGCTGCTCGCGGGGGCTCACGGCGCAAAGGGCGGCGCGCTCGCCAGCGATGCCGGTGTCGCGGCCGCCGTCGCTGCCGGTCTCGATTTCATCGTCGTGCGTCACGCCCTGCCGGCGCTGCTTGCGGCCTGTGCCGCCGCGCGCGCGGAGACTGCTGCATGACCATCGACCGCAAGGAGGTCGAGGCGCTGATCCGCCTCTTCGAGCGGTCGGACTGGCACGAGCTCCGGCTCGAGACCGACGGCCTGAAGCTGGTGCTCTCGAAGGACGCGGATGCGGCGGCGCTCGGGTCGGCGGCGGAGGCTGCCGCAGTCTCGGCGGAGCAGGCCCCGCCCGATCCGGCCGACTCTCCGGCCGACGCGGCGCCGGCCGATGGACTTGTACCGATCACGGCGCCCAATCTCGGTACCTTCTACCGCGCGCCCAAGCCGGGGGTCGCACCCTACGTGGAGGTCGGCCAGCAGGTCAGCGAGGCGACCGAGGTCTGCCTGATCGAGGTCATGAAGCTGTTCACGCCGGTGCGGGCCGGGATCAGCGGCCGGATCGCCAGGGCCTGCGTCGAGGACGGCGAGATGGTGGAGTTCGGCGCGCCGCTCTTTCTCGTCGAGCCGGAGGCCGAAACGGCCGAGACGGCGTGATGGCCCTCTCGCGCGTCTTCGTCGCCAACCGGGGCGAGATCGCCGTGCGCATCGTCCGCGCCTGCCGCGCGCTCGGGCTCGAGAGCGTCGTCGGGGTCTCGGACGCGGACCGCGAGGGCATGGCGGCGGAGCTCGCGGACCGCGCGGTGGTGCTGGGGCCGGCGCCGGCGCGCGACAGCTACCTCAACGCCAACCTGCTGGTGCATGCGGCCAAGGCCACCGCCTGCGACGGGCTTCATCCGGGCTACGGCTTCCTCTCCGAGTCTCCGGCTCTCGCCGACCTGTGCGAGCGGGAGGGAATCGCGTTCGTAGGGCCGCGGGCCGAGACCATCGAGCGGCTCGGCGACAAGCTCACCGCCCGCTCCATCGCGATCGAAGCGGGCGTGCCCATCGTCCCCGGCTCCGACCGTATCCGTTCGGCGGCCGAGGCCCGCCCCTTCGCCGCCTCCGTTGGCTATCCCGTGCTGATGAAGGCCAGCGCAGGGGGCGGCGGGCGCGGCATGTTCGTGGCGCGCGCGGACGTGGACATCGACGATGGCTTCGAGCGCGCATCGGCGGAGGCCAGGGCTGCCTTCGGCGACGGCACGCTCTTCATCGAGCGATTCGTCGAGGACGCGCGCCATGTCGAGGTGCAGATCGTGGGCGACGGCGCCGGCACGGTCGTCCATTTCGGCGAGCGGGATTGCTCGGTGCAGCGGCGCTTCCAGAAGATGGTGGAGGAAGCGCCGGCAGCGGCGCTGCCGGCGGAGGCGCGTACGCAGATCCACGATGCCGCCTGCCGTCTCGCCCGGCACCTCGACTATCGGAGCGCCGGCACGGTCGAGTTCCTCTACGACGTTGACCGCGGCGAGGCCTATTTCATCGAAGCCAATGTCCGCATCCAGGTGGAGCATCCCGTGACCGAGGAGGTCGCCGGCATCGACCTGATCGAGGAGCAGTTGCGCATCGCCGGCGGCGGCGGGCTCAGCGTCGCGCAGGAGGACATCACGCTGGCCGGCCATGCCATCGAGTGCCGGATCAACGCCGAGGCGCCGGCGCGCGACTTCGCACCCTCGCCCGGTCTGATCGACGCCTGGTGCGCGCCGGAGGGACAGGGCATTCGCGTCGACAGCCACTGCCGCGCCGGCGCCTTCGTGTCTCCCTTCTACGACAGCATGATCGCGAAGCTGATCGTGCGCGCTGGCGACCGCGCCGAAGCGGTGGAGCGCATGGGTGGCGCGCTGGACCGATTTCAGATCGGCGGGATCGACACCAACCTCGCGTTCCAGGCGCGCCTGGTGCGGCACCCTGACTTCGCGTCCAACAGGCTCAACACGCGCTGGCTGGAGGATGTCTTCATGCCCTCGCTGATGCACTGAGCGGAGCGACGATGGCGCACATCGAATTTCTCGACGAGACCATGCGGGACGGGCAGCAGAGCCTGTGGGGCATGCGCATGCAGGCCGGCATGGCGCTTCCCATTGCGCCGGTGATCGACCGGGTCGGCTATCGGGTGGTGGACCTCACCGGCTCGAGCCTCTTCGAGGTCCTGATCCGCCACTGCCGCGAGAACCCGTGGGAGGGGCTCGACCTCCTGGTCGACGCCATGCCCAACAGCACGATCCGGGGCGGCATGCGCAGCAATGCGAGCGTCACCTTCGGCGTCACGCCCGATGTCCTGATGGACGTCTGGATGCGGCAGCTCTGCGTGCACGGCTGCCGCAGCTTCTGGATCTACGACGTGCTCTTCAACATCGACAAGACGCACCGCCTCGCCAGGGTGGCCAAGGAGTTCGGTGCGGAGGTGGCGGGCGCCATCATGTTCACGCTGAGCCCGGTGCACACCGACGACTACTACGCCGACAAGGCGGACAGGCTCTCGGCCTCGCCGGATATCGACACGCTCCTGCTCTACGATACGGGCGGGGTGCTGGAGCCTGACCGCATGCGCACGCTGGTGCCGGCCATCATGGCGAAGGCGCGCAGCAAGCCCATCGAGTTCCACTCGAATAACCTCCTGGGTGCCTCCGGCCGCGCCTACGTCGAGGCGATCAATCTCGGCATCCGTATCCTGCACACGGCCTGCGGGCCGATGGCGAACGGCCCGTCCGTCCCTTCGGTCGAAGTGATGATGCGGAACGTCGAGCATCTCGGCCACACCCACAACATCGACCGCTCGCTCCTGCCGCAGATCGCGGAGCACTTCGAGAGCGTGGCCACGGCCGCTGGCTTCCCCATCGGCGTGCCGCAGGAATACGACCTCTTCTCCGTGCGCCACCAGATACCGGGCGGGATGATGGGGACGCTGAAGGCCCAGCTTGTCCAGCACGAGATGGCGGAGCGGCTGGACGAGGTGCTGGAGGAGACCGGCCGCGTGCGCCGCGAGCTGGGCTATCCCGGCATGGCGACGCCCTTCTCCCAGCTCGTCGGCACCCTTGCCGTGCTCAATATCGTCACCGGCGAGCGCTACGCCGTGATTCCGGACGAGGTGATCCAGTATGCCGGCGGGCACTACGGCGAGCCGGTGGCGCCCATCGATCCGGACGTGCTGGACCGGATCATGGCCGCGCCCCGCGCCAAGGAAGTGCTGGCCGAGCCGCCGGAACAGCCCACGCTCGCCGAGCTTCGCAAGCGCCATGGCACCGAGGACGACGACGAGCTGATCCTGCGCGCCCTGGTCCCGGCGGCGGACCTCGAAAGAATGCGGGCCGCGGGCCCTGTGAAGCAGGATTTCCCAATTCTCTCCACGCCGGAACTCGAGCAAGTGCGCAAGTTGATGGCGCTTTCCACTTCGAAGTACGTCGAGGTGGAGACCGCCACTCTCTCGGTTTCGCTCCGCCGAGCCGGCTAGGATGCGCCGCGCCCTCATCGTCGATGTCATCCGCACGCCTTTCGCCAAGGGGCGGGCGGATGGTGCGCTGAGCGCGGTTCATCCGGTCGACCTGCTGGCGCACACGCTGAAGGGGCTCATCGCGCGCGCCGGTATCGACCCCGGCGCGGTCGACGACGTGATCGCAGGCTGCGTCATCCAGGTGGGCGAGCAGGCCGCCAACATCGGCCGCCAGGCGTGGCTCGCGGCCGGCTTTCCCGAGACCGTTCCCGCCGTCACCATCGACCGCAAGTGCGGCTCGGCGCAGCAGGCGATGGACTTCGCAGCCCAAGGTGTGATGGCGGGCGCCTACGACCTCGCCATAGCCTGTGGGGTCGAGATGATGAGCCGCGTGCCCATGGGCAGCAACCGGCGCGGCAAGGACCATCTCGGGCCGATGCTGCGCCGGCGCTATACGGAAGGCTTGGTGCACCAGGGCATATCCGCCGAGCTGATCGCCGCCCGCTGGGGGCTCACGCGCGAAGCGCTCGATGCATACGCGCTGCGCTCGCACCGGCGCGCGGCGGCGGCCGAGGATCGCGGCCTCTTCGCGCGCGACATCTTGTACATCGACGGGGCCTCGACGGACGAGGGCATCCGCCGCACCACGAGCGCCGAGAAGCTGGCCGCGCTGGAGCCCGCGTTCGTGGATGCCGGCACGGCCGAGCGCTTTCCCGAGATCGACTGGGTGGTGACGGCGGGGAATTCGAGCCAGGTCTCCGACGGCGCCTCGACACTGCTGATCGCATCGGAGGAAGCGGCGCAGCGGCTGGACCTAACGCCGCGTGCTGCGATCACGCATTTCGCGGTCTCGGGCGACGACCCCGTGCTCATGCTGACGGGGATCATCCCGGCGACGGAAAAGCTGCTGGCACGAAGCGGCCGGACCCTGGACGAGATCGACCGCTTCGAGGTCAACGAGGCCTTCGCCTCGGTGGTGCTGGCCTGGGCGGAGACGCTGGGCGCGGACCTCGACCGCGTCAACGTCAACGGCGGCGCGATCGCCTTCGGCCATCCCGTCGGCGCGTCGGGCGGCCGGCTCACGGCCAACCTGATCGGCAGCCTGGAAGAAAGCGGCGGTCGCCTCGGCCTTCAGACCATGTGCGAGAGCGGCGGCATGGCCAACGCGACGCTGATCGAGCGGCTGGCTTGAGGGCGCCGCCTACGCTGCCAGGAAGTGGCCGCCGTTGACGAAGATCGTCTGCCCCTGGACGAACGCGGCCTCTGGGCTCGCGAGGAAGCGGATCACGCTGGTGTAGTCCTCGTCCTGCACGCCGCGCCCGCTGGGATTCGTCTCGGCGGCGTGCTTCACGATCTCGCTCGCCTGGTCGCCGAACAGCGCCCGCACCGCATCCGTATCCACCACGCCCGGTGCGACGCTGTTGACGCGCACACCGCGCGGCGCAAGCTCGCTCGCGAGATAGCGCACCAAGGATTCCGCCAGCGCCTTGGCAACGCCGATGGCGGCGTAATTGGGCACCACGGTGCGCCCGCCCCGGCTGGTGAGGAAGAACACCGTGCTGCCGCGCTGGAGCAGCGGATCGGCCGCCTGCACGAGATAGAGCAGTGCCGTGCCGTTGAGATTGACCGCTGCGGTGAAATCGTCCGCATCGCACTCCAGCGCGGGCTTCGGAATGGCGCGGACCGCGCAGTGCACGAGCTGGTCGAGCCGGTCGACGCGCCTCGCCACTTGGGCGAGCACGGCCCGGCAGCCCCCCGGCGTCGAGACATCCTGCTTGATCAGATGACAGCGCGCACCTTTCGAGTCGACAAGTGTCCGGGCTTCGTGCGCCGCATCGTCATCGCCGCGATAGTTGAGAAACACGTCGACGCCGGGCTCGGCGAAAGCCAGCGCAATGGCCCGCCCGATGCCCTTGGTTCCGCCTGTAATCAAGATCGACATCACACCCCCGCCACTCGACCTCAGCAAACAACGATGCTGGATAAGTGATTGATACCAGCATACAACCTCGCCTCCCTCTCTCCCAGCCGCGGCACCCGAGAGGGAGACGTAAGCTTGAAACCAGGGTCTCCCAGCCCGTTACGGTCGTAAAGGCCGCTCGGCAGGATTCGCTCTCGCACGTGAGGGTCTGTGCGGCGCTGTCGGCCAACGAGACGAACGCCCCGGGCCACGCAACGCTGCCGTTGACTGGGCAAAGTCCTGTGGCATACTCCCGGCGGCGCGCTGGCCGGCGAGAGCCGAACGGGTCGGCGCGCCGTCCTGTCATACCCCATCGTCGTGAGCGAAATGAAAACCTTCTCGGCAACGCCTGCCACAATTGAGAAGAAGTGGATGCTGGTGGACGCTGAAAACATCGTCCTCGGCCGGCTCGCCAGCATCGTCGCGACCCGTCTGCGCGGCAAGCACAAGCCGAGCTACACTCCACACATGGATTGCGGCGACAACATCGTCATCGTCAATGCCGGAAAGGTGCGGCTCACCGGGCGCAAGCGGGAAGACAAGCTCTACCACCATCACACCGGGTATCCGGGCGGCCTCAAGACCCGCACGGCGGCCCGCATCCTCGGGAGCAAGCGCCCCGAGGAAGTGGTGATCAAGGCGGTGCAGCGGATGATCCCCAAGGGCCCCCTGGGCCGCCAGCAGATGTCGAACCTCAAGGTCTACGCCGGCCCGGAGCATCCGCACGAGGCGCAGCAGCCCGAGCCTCTCGACATCGCCGCGATGAATCCGAAGAACGCGAGGAGCACGCTCCGTGGCTGACGAGCCGAAGACTCTGACCAGCCTTGCCGAGCTCGGCGAGGTCGCCCTGCCCGACGCTGACATCGAGCCGGAGCCGCAGATTGACCGGCTTGGCCGGACCTACTCGACCGGCAAGCGCAAGGATGCGGTTGCGCGCGTGTGGCTGCGGCCCGGTGTCGGCACGATCACGGTCAACAAACGCCCGGTGGAGACCTACTTCGCCCGCCCGGCGCTCCGGATGATCATCAACCAGCCGGCGGAGCTGGTCGGGCGCCGCACCCAGTACGACGTCATCTGCACGGTCAAGGGCGGCGGCCTCTCGGGCCAGGCCGGGGCGCTTCGTCACGGCATCAGCCGGGCGCTCGCGGCGCGCGAGCCGGAGCTGCGCAAGATGCTCAAGTCGGGTGGTTTCCTCACCCGCGACAGCCGCGTCGTGGAGCGCAAGAAGTACGGCAAGCGCAAGGCCCGCCGCAGCTTCCAGTTCTCCAAACGCTGAGCTTGGCGTTGCCGGCGCGCCTGCTTCTCCGGCTACCGCGATCGCAATAGGC
Source organism: Alphaproteobacteria bacterium (assembly GCA_965207055.1). GTDB lineage: Bacteria > Pseudomonadota > Alphaproteobacteria > UBA828 > UBA828 > WTGU01. Next base: position 1,177,083 of record CBDBLP010000004.1, read on the forward strand.
CACCCATGAGCGCCTCCCCCTCCGGCACGGGCAACACCGCGCGCGTCGGCGTGCTCGGCGCGAGCGGCTATACCGGCGGCGAGCTGCTGCGCCTGCTGGCGCATCACGACGGCTTCTCGGTCGGCCTGCTCACCGCCGATCGCCGCGCGGGCCGGAGCCTTGGCGCGGTCTTTCCCCATCTCGACGGGGCGGGCTTCCCCGACCTCGTCAAGATCGAGGACGCCGCCTGGGATTCGCTCGACGCGGTCTTTTGCTGCCTGCCTCACGGCACCACGCAGGAGGTCATCGCCGCGCTCCCCGACCATCTGAAGGTGGTGGATCTTTCGGCCGACTTCCGGCTCGCGGATCCCGAGGTCTATGCCGAATGGTACGGACGGGCGCACGGCGCCGTGGCGCTGCAGGCCGAGGCGGTTTACGGGCTAACCGAGCTAGCGCGCGATGAGGTCAAGGGTGCCCGCCTGGTGGCGAACCCCGGCTGCTACCCGACCTCCGCGCAGTTGCCGCTGGCGCCGCTGCTCGAAGGCGGGCTGATCGAGAGCGACGACATCATCATCGATGCCAAGTCGGGAGTCTCCGGCGCGGGACGCGAGGCCAAGCAGGCAACCCTCTTCGCCGAGGTCGGCGAAGGCGTGCACGCCTACGGCATCGCCGCCCATCGCCACGCGCCCGAGATCGAGCAGGGGCTCTCGGCCGCAGCCGGCGCGCCGGTGCGGGTTAACTTCACGCCCCATCTCATGCCCATGAACCGGGGCATCCTGGCGACGATTTACGTGCGCAGCCGCGCGGGTGCGGATGCCCTGCGCGATGCCCTCGTCCGGCGCTACGGGGACGAGCCCTTCGTGCGCGTGCTGCCCGCGGGCGCTGCGCCGGCGACGCGCCACGTGCGGGGCTCCAACCACTGCCTCATCGGGGTCTTCAACGACCGGATCGAGGGACGCGCCATCCTGATCTCGGCCATCGACAATCTGGTCAAGGGTGCCTCGGGCCAGGCGATACAGAACATGAACCTGATGCACGCCCTGCCGGAGACGACCGGGCTGGAGCAGGCGCCGCTCTTCCCCTAGGGAGACGGGAGCCCATGTCTGCCGGTCTGCTGCTCCCCTATCACCACCGCTGGCCGCAGGTGGCGCCGAACGCCTTCGTCGCCGCCGGCACCAACGTGATCGGCGACGTCGTACTCGGGGAGCGGTCGAGCATCTGGTTCAACTGCGTCCTGCGGGGCGACGTAAACTACATCCGCATCGGCGCACGCAGCAACGTCCAGGACGGCACCATCATCCACACCGCCACGGCAGACGGCCCCACGCTCATCGGCGACGACGTGGTGGTGGGGCACATGTGCCTGCTGCACGCCTGCATTCTGGAAGACGCCTGCATGATCGGCATGGGCGCCACGGTGATGGACTTTGCGGTGGTGGAGACCGGTGCCTGGGTTGCCGCCGGCGCGCTGGTGACGCCGGGCAAGCGGGTCAAGAGCGGCGAGATGTGGATGGGCCGGCCGGCGAAGGCGGTGCGCAAGGTGAGCAACGCCGAGCGCGAGACCATCACCTCCATCGCCCGCCGCTACGCCAACCGCGCCGGCGAGTACCGGGCATCCTCGGGCCCGCCGCAGCGAGCGGCCGCGGCTACCCCGCCAGGACGTAGGCGCCCGGCGCGTCCTCGATCGGCCTGAGTGCACCCCCGCCGGGGACGCGCGCCGGCACCTTCTTGCCGCCGGCGCGGCGGCGCTGCCAAGCGTGCCAGTCGTCCCACCACGAGCCATCGTGGTGCTCGGCGGCGGCGAGCCAGGCGTTGGCATCCTGCGATTCCACGACGGGTCCGGTCCAGTAGCCGTACTTGCCGGCCGCCGGCGGGTTGATGATGCCGGCGATATGGCCGGAGGCGCCGAGGATGAAGCGGCGCTGCCCCCGATAGAGCCCGCACGCGGCGAAGCAGGACTGCCACGGCGCGATGTGATCTTCCCGCGTCGCCACGATATAGGTCGGGATGTCGACGCGGCGGAGGTCTATGGGAACGCCAGCGAGGTTCAGGCCCTCCGGCTGGGCGAGCAGGTTCTCCTGATACATCTTGCGCAGGTAGAAGCCGTGCATCGCCGCCGGCATCCGGGTCGAATCCGAATTCCAGAAGAGCAGGTCGAAGGGCAGCGGCTCGCGGCCGAGCAGGTAGTTGTGGACCACGAATGACCAGATCAGGTCGTTGGCCCGCAGCATGTTGAAGGTCGTCGCCATGTGGCGGCCGTCGAGATAGCCCTGCTCCGCCATCGTGGTCTCGAGCGACTCGAGCTGGGCATCGTCGATGAAGACGCCGAGATCGCCGGGCTCGGCGAAATCGACGAGGGAGGCGAAGAAGGTCGCGCTCCTGATCCGCTTGTCGTCCTTGGCCGTAAGGTAGGCCAAGGTCGCCGCCGTCAGCGTGCCGCCCAGGCAGTAGCCGATCGCCGCGACATCGCGCTCGCCCGTCGCCTGCTCGACCGCATCGAGCGCGGCCAGCGGGCCCTCCACCATGTAGTCCTCGAAGGTCTTCTTCGCGAGGCGCTCGTCCGGGTTGACCCACGAGATCACGAAGACCGTATAGCCTTGCGATAGCGCCCACCTGACGAACGAGTTCTTCGGCCTCAGATCGAGTACGTAGTACTTGTTGATCCAGGGTGGCACGATGAGGAGCGGCCGGCGAAACACCGTCTCCGTGCTCGGGGTGTATTGGATCAGCTGCATCAGCTCGTTCTGGAAGACGACCTTTCCGGGCGTCGTGGCGATGGTCTCGCCCAGGGTGAAATGCTCCTCGTCCGACATGCGGGGCGCGAAGCGGCCCTCGTTGCGCTCCAGATCGTCGAGCACGTTGCGCAGGCCCCGGAGCAGGTTTTCGCCCCTGGTCTCGGCGGTCTCCTTGAGTGCTGCGGGGTTGGTGGCGAGGAAATTTGTCGGCGCCAGGGCATCGACGAATTGGCGCGTGTAGAAGGCGAGCTTGGCGGCGTCCTTCTCGTCGAGGCCGCGCAGATTGCCCACCGTCGACTGCACGCAGGCAGCCGTCAGCAGGTACGACTGCTTGAGATGATCGAAGACCCAGCTCTCGGTCCAGGCCGGATCGCGAAAGCGGCGGTCGTCTGGCTCGGGCGCGGCCACCGGCTCGGCCGGCTCTTCGCCTCGCAGGCGCTCCGCGCCTTGCTGCCACAGCTTGAGATAGCCGTCCCACCATCTCATCTGCGCGTCGATCAGCGGCGAGGGATCGTCGGCCAGGCTCCGTGCCATCGCCCCCAGGGCGGCGCTCAGGTTGAGGGGGTCGGAAGCCGCCCCGGCGCCGGTCGCGCCCTGCCCGCTCAAGAAGCGTGCGGCGATCCGCTGGCTTTGTTCCGTGATGGCGGCGAGACGGTCGGCCGTGTCGTGTTCCGTCGCGTCTGCGGCGGGGGAGTCGTCAGGCATCGTGTGCAGGGTCCGTATGGAGTGCGTTGGCGGGCGCGCCTGCCGGCCACCGGCCAATGCGAATGATCGGAATTGGGTATATGCTACCCGCGAGTCGAACGGTCCTCAATGCTGGCGATTGCATGGCATCGCCAGCCAACCAGGAGAACGCCCCATGCACGATTCTCAGAGCCATCAGACGACAACGCGGACTGGCCAGCGTCAGCGGATGCGGCCGCTCGCGCTTCTCGCAATCGGGCCGATCGCTCTCGGCCTCCTCGTTACCGGATGCTCGGCGATCGAGGACACGACCGATTACATCGGCGACCTGTTCAGCCACGTCGAGGACGGCGACGAGGTCATTGCCGCCGAAGCCGTCCCCGGCGGCGACGAGCCCTACCGCTCCCTCAGCGAGGTGCCGAGCGAAGCGCCCGCCGTCTCGAGCAAGGAAGAGCGCATCCAGCTGACGGCCGGTCTGGTGGCAGATCGCGAGAAGGCGCAGCACACGGCAGAGGAACTCCGCGCGCGTGTGGAGGAGGAAGAGCCGATGATGCAGGTCCGCGCCGTTTATCAGCCGGCGGAGGAGTAGGCGGAGCCCGCTCCGGTGAAGGGCGGATGATCGTGCCAGCCGCTTTCTCGGCTTGTGCAAAGGACATGCGGGCCGCCATCAGCGTGCCATGCAGCCTGCCACGCGACCGGCTCGCCGAGACCCTTACCCCGTCGTGATCCGCCGCTTTCACCGTGCGCCGGGCGACCAGGATCGAGCCGGTCGCCCCTCCCTCCCGTCGCGAAACGAACAGAAAGCAGCACACACACATGCCTGAGCCGCTACGAATCGGCATCGCCGGGCTGGGCACGGTCGGCTGCGGCGTGCTGGCGCTGCTGCGCGACAACGCCACGCTGCTGGAGCAACGGGCCGGCCGGCCGATCGAGGTGGTCGCGGTCTCGTCACGCGACAAGGGCAAGGATCGCGGGGTCTCGCTCGACGGGCTCGACTGGCGGGACGATGCCCTGGAGCTCGCGGCCCTCCCCGCCGTCGATGTCGTGGTCGAGCTGATCGGCGGTGCCGGGGGTGCGGCCCGGGTACTCTCCGAAGCCGCGCTCGCCAACCAAAAGCACCTGGTGACCGCCAACAAGGCCCTGCTCGCCCACCACGGCGCGGCGCTGGCGGAGGCCGCCCGGCAAGCGGAGCGCCACCTCGGCTACGAGGCCGCGGTGGCCGGCGGCATCCCCATCGTCAAGGCGCTGCGCGAGGGCCTCGCCGGAAATCGATTCGGCGGTGTCTACGGCATCCTGAACGGCACCTGCAACTACATCATGACGGCGATGCACGAGTCGGTGCGGGCCGGCCAGGCGCGGGACTTCGACTCCGTGCTGCAGGAGGCGCAGGAGCTCGGCTACGCGGAAGCCGATCCTTCAACCGACATCGACGGGATCGACGCCGCGCACAAGCTCGCCATCCTCACCAGCGTCGTGTTCGGCTGCCCGGTCGACTTCGACGCCGTGCACGTCGAGGGCATTCGCCACGTCAGCGCGCTCGACATCGACTTCGCCATCGAGCTCGGCTACCGGGTCAAGCTCCTGGGCATCGCCCGCGCCGGCGAGCACGGCATCACCCAGCGCGTGCACCCCTGCATGATCCGCGAGACCGCGCCCATTGCGCGCGTCGACGGCGTGTTCAACGCCGTGGTGGCGGAGGGCGACCGGATCGGCAGCGCGCTCTTCGAAGGCCCCGGCGCCGGGGCCGGCCCGACCGCATCGGCGGTGGTCGCCGACCTCGTGGACATCGCCCGCGGTCAGATCATGCCGGCCTTTCCCGCCGCGGCGGCAGGCACGCCCCGGGCGGCGGCGAAGCCCATGGACCACCTCGTCGGCGCCTACTACATTCGCCTGATGGTAGTGGACAAGCCGGGCGTGATTGCCGGCATCGCCGCCTGCCTGCGCGACGAGCAGGTCTCCGTGGAAGCCATGCTGCAGCGCGGGCGGAACCCCGGCGAGCTGGTCCCCGTGGTGCTCACCACCCACGAGGCGCAGGAGGCGGCGGTGGTGGGCGCGCTCGCCGCGATCGACCGTCTCGACACGGTGCTGGAGCCGCCGCGCATGATCCGGATTGAAGCGTTCTAGGGGGCGCCGGTGGGGAAGGAGAGCGCAGAGGAGATCGTCTCCCTCGACCGGAACCTGGCGCTGGATGCGGTGCGCGTGACCGAGGCTGCGGCCCGTGCGGCGGCCCGGCTCATCGGCCGTGGCGACGAGATGGCGGCAGATCAAGCCGCCGTCGACGCCATGCGGCGCGGCCTCAACGCGCTCGACATCGACGGCACGGTGGTGATCGGCGAAGGCGAGCGGGACGAGGCGCCGATGCTCTTCATCGGCGAGAGCGTGGGCACCGGCAAGGGGCCCAGCCTCGATGTCGCGCTCGACCCGCTCGAAGGCACCACCATCTGCGCCACCGGCGGCCCCAACGCGCTCGCCGTGCTCGCGATGGCGGAGAAAGGCGGCTTCCTCGCCGCGCCCGACACCTACATGGACAAGATCGCGGTCGGCGACGGGCTACCGGACGAGCTGGTCGACCTCGACGACCCGCCGGCCACGGCGCTGGCCAAGCTCGCCAAGGCGAAGCACTGCGACGTCAACGAGCTGACCGTGCTGATCCTGGACCGTCCCCGGCACGAAGAGCTGATCGCCAAGGTGCGCGAGACCAGCGCGCGCATCCAGCTGATCCGGGACGGCGACGTCGCGGGCGTGATCGCGACCACACGGCTCAACCGCACCGTCGACATATACATGGGGATCGGCGGCGCGCCCGAAGGGGTGCTCGCCGCCGCGGCGCTTCGCTGCATCGGCGGCCAGATGATGGGCCGGCTGGTCTTCCGCAACGACGACGAGAAGCGGCGCGCACGGGCGATGGGCGTCACCGACCTGAGCCGCAAGTACACCCTGCACGAGCTCGCCGGCGGCGAGGTGATGTTCTGCGCGACTGGTGTTACCGATGGGGCGATGCTGCGCGGTGTCTCGCGGGTTCCGCACGGTGCACATACCAGCTCGGTGGTCATGCGCTCGCGCACCGGCACCCTGCGCATGATCGAGGCCGAGCACGATTTCTCACGCGCGCCCGAGCGCATCGGCGCGTGATTGGCCCCGGCACCTGACTCGATGAACAACGGAGCGGCGATGCTCGGGGTCGAGCGGTCGCTGCTCGGCAAGCGCTGGCGCGCAAGGCTCGCCGATTCGGTGGCCGGGCTTTCTCTCGCCCAGGCCATCGAGGCGCCGGAGCTGGTCGGGCGCGTGCTCGCGGCCCGCGGCATCGCGGCGGAAAACGCGCCGGATTACCTCGACCCGACGCTGCGCCGGCTCCTGCCCGACCCGCTCCACCTCAAGGACATGGAGAGGGCCATCGCGCGCATTGCCCGCGCACTGGAAGCGGGCGAGAAGATCGCGATCTTCGGCGACTACGACGTGGACGGCGCGACCTCCGCCGCGCTGCTCAGCCGTTTCCTCGAGGCCGTCTCCAACCCGCCGACCATCTACATCCCCGACCGCCTGCGCGAGGGTTACGGCCCGAATGGCACGGCCATGCGCATGCTGGCCGCGCAGGACGTGCGCGTGGTCATCACCGTGGATTGCGGAATCAGCGCCTTCGATGCGCTCGCGGACGCCGCCGACGCGGGCCTCGACGTGATCGTGGTCGACCACCACGTGGCCGAGGCGCGACTGCCGCAGGCCTGCGCCGTGATCGACCCCAACCGGCTGGATGACGAGAGCCCGCACGGCCAGCTCGCCGCCGTGGGCGTGGCGTTCCTTCTCGTGGTCGGGCTCAATCGCCACCTGCGCGAGGCAGGCTGGTACCGCGACCGGACGGAGCCGGACCTCCTGCAATGGCTTGACCTGGTGGCGCTCGGCACCGTCTGCGACGTGGTGCCACTCACCGGGGTCAACCGCGCCTTCGTGCGCCAGGGGCTCACGATGATGCGGCAGCGCCGCAACGTCGGGCTCAGGGCGCTCGGCGACGTCGCCGGGCTGGAGGAGCCGCCGGGGGTCTACCACCTCGGCTTCATCCTGGGGCCGCGCGTCAATGCCGGCGGCCGGGTGGGCGAGGCCAGTCTGGGCGCGCGCCTGCTGACCACCGAGGAGCACGACAAGGCGCGGGAGATCGCCCAGCATCTCGATGCACTCAACCGCGAGCGTCAGGCCATCGAGCAGGCGGTGCTGGAGGAGGCCATTGAGCAGGTCGAGTCGCCAAGCGGCGGCACGCCTGCGTCGGCGCCCCTGGTCCTCGCCCATGAAGAGCGCTGGCATGCGGGCGTGATCGGCATCGTCGCGAGCCGGCTCAAGGAGCGCTACAACCGGCCGGCTGTCGTCGTCGCCTGGGAGGATGGCGCGGACGGTATCGGCAAGGCCTCCTGCCGCTCGGTGCCGGGCGTCGACATCGGCGCCGCGATCACCGCCGCCCGGCAGGCGGGGCTGCTGGTCAATGGCGGCGGCCACCCCATGGCGGCGGGCTTCACCGTGGAAAAGGCGAAGCTCTCGCCGCTGGAGGAATTTCTGCATCACCGCCTGGGCACGGATACAGACGAGGCCGCCCGAATTCCGACCCTCGGCCTCGACGGCGCGCTCGGCGTCGAGGGCGCGACGGCGGAGCTCCTGGAGATGCTGGAGACGGCCGGCCCCTACGGCGCGGGCAACCCGGAGCCGCGCTTCGCGGTCGCCGGCGCCCAGTTGCTGCGCGCCGATATCGTGGGCCGGGGCCACGTGCGTTGCCAGCTTGCGGGCCGAACGGGCAAGCGGCTCAAGGGCATCGCCTTCCGCGCCGCCGACAACGCGCTGGGCCACGCGCTGCTCGCGGGCGCGGAGCACCCCTTCCACCTGGCCGGCCGCCTCCGCCTGGACCGCCGCCGGGGCACCCGCGCCGTCGAGCTGCACATCGACGACGGCGCCCCCGCCCCGCCGCCATCAAACCCTTGATTTTGAGGCGCCACGCCCGCTACATAGCGCGGCCCAAGGCGCTGACCCCTTCGTCTAGAGGTTAGGACACCACTCTTTCAAGGTGGAGACACGGGTTCAATTCCCGTAGGGGTCACCAAGCTTCATATCTAACATATTGATAAATAACGTAACATGCGGATTACTGTTTTCTCGTTATGACTTCATGTATGACAATATACCGCTGCCGGCCATTGGTTGTCCGCGAGGCCTAGCGCTGTCATAGCCACGCCAAGTCGGCCCCGGCGCCCGTGAGCTTCTGCACGACGCTCGCCCTTGAAACCATATCGAGCGCGTAGCTGTCAAACTCCGGCGACAGGCCGGTGTCCAGCTTGGCCCGCAACTCCGCCTCGATCAGCCGGACCAGCGGGCCGCGGCCCGCATGCATCCGACCTCAGCCGCCAACCCTACACACTTGGTGCGGACGCGCACCTCTAACATTCGTAACCATCCGGCGTAGGCCGCCTGTTCGGATCTGGGGAGTTTTGTCAGGCTGAGCGCTCGAGGAGTGGACGCCTTGTAGGTGTCCACTTATTGCTAAGTGGGCACTTAGCTGATGTCGATTTTCGAGGAGAACCGAGGCACGGAGGGCGACGGCGGTGTCGTGCGTCGCCGCCGTCGTCGGCGGTGGAGCGAGGCGCAGAAGCGGCAGATCGTGGCGGAGACCCATGAGCCTGGGGTCTCGGTGCCGATGGTCGCGCAGCGTTACAACCTCAACGCCAATCAGGTGTTCAGGTGGCGTCGGCTGTTTCGCGAGCCGGCGGGCGATGTCGGGGTCGGCCGGTTCGTGCCGATAGTCGTCGAGGCGGCACGAGGCCCCGCGAAATAATCCTGCCGGGGGCTCCGCCCCCGGACCCCCGAGGTAAACAAGTGAGGACTCAAGGCGTAAGCGTCCGGGCAACGCGGAAGCCGAAGGTGACGACCCGGTTCCCGACGCTGTACCCGAGGCGGATGGCGGAACGGAGGAACCACGGTATGTTGCTCCACGAACCGCCGCGCAATACGCGCTGCCCGCAATCACCGCCCGCCACCCAAGCGCTGCCGTCCGACGGCGCGCCCGCATAGTCATTGTGCCAGCAGTCCTCGACCCATTCCGATACATTGCCCGACATGTCATGCAAGCCGAAACCGTTCGCCGCAAACGAACCCGCCGGAGCCGTTTCACGGCCGTCCCAGCGGCTGCCGCAGCCGCGGCAGTTCGCCCGGTTCCGGCCCACCGAATCCCCCCAGCTATAGCGCGTCCGCGTCTTCGCGCGCGCCGCATATTCCCACTCCGCCTCCGTCAACAGCCGGTACTCCTTCCCCGTCTTCCGCGACAGCCACGCGACATACGACCGCGCTTCGTTCCAGGTCACATGGATGACCGGCCGACTTCCACGGCCCCAGCCCTTGTCATCGGGGCGATACCCGTCGCACCCGCCAGCGGATACGCAGGTATCCCATTCCGCAAACGTCACCTCGTGTTTGCCCACCGCAAAGGGTTGCGAGATCGTCACCTCATGCTGCAGGACTTCATCTCCGTCACGGCCTACTTCCGACCTCGGCGAGCCCATGACGAACGAACCCGCCGGCACCACCACCATTTCCGGACAGGACGGGCAATCCCGGAATGTTTCCCCCGCCTTCGGCCCCACTTCCGCTTCGGCCAGCAGCGCCGTCGGAACAAACCCCGCACGCCCGCCTGCCTCGACACGGCCCGCTGCGTCATGCAGCGCAATCTCTTCTGCTGGCCTTACAACATCATCCACGCTTCCGGCTGTTCCGTGGCTGGCAAGAAGCGAAGCGGCTACGAAGGCCACGGCGGAGAGGGTACGGGCTATGAGTTTCATGTTGGCACCATTGACCTGCCCCCGGCGACTGGTCCACTTCGAATGTTAGTGCATAGCCGGCTTCTCGGCCAAGCTGGATGGCCGGCGGAGCGTAGCGGAGCCGGGCGGCCAGCTTGGCGGAATGATCGTCTCGGTGCCGGCGGCCGGTATCCCAGGCTGCTGTGCGGGCGTACTGCGTTGTACAACCGAGCGCGAGACCGCCCATAGGACCCGCACACGCAGGTTGCTCTATCGGTGGCATCCTTGGAGCGGCCGCCTTGTCCGGATCCGTAATGTCGTAGAGAAGGCGGGCATTGCCCGCGCGCGATGCGCTCTCGACGGAACTGTACCGGACCTCTGGCAGGAAGTTCCGCTCTGGATGTTCGACCGCGTGGCCTGCGCGGGGACGCGCGTTGAGGAGCGTGGCCAGGTGGATCTCTCCACGTTGTCCGCTCTGGCATCGCTCGTGTCGGATGCGCTGGGTAAGGCTCCCGCGACGCGCGCAGGATGGGTCTCCGATGACCAGGATCGGGGAGAGACCCATGCGAGATCGACACGGGGCGCATCGCAGGCGCGGGAGGAGATCGGAGCAGCTCGATCTCTTCGCCCAGGCGGAGAGCAGCAGTCCGGAGGACACGCCGACATGGTGCGCGCTTCCGGGCCGGACACGCCGGAAGGCGACCGAGCTGATGGTTCGGCTGATGCTGGACCACGTGCACGATCCCCGCGATCCGGGGGCGGGCGGTCATAATGTCTGAGAAGATCGGAGCGCAGCATCTGCGCCGCAAGGCGATGCTCTATGTCCGGCAATCCTCGCCTCACCAGGTCATGCACAACCGCGAGAGCGGCACGCTGCAATACGCCATGACGGGTCGGCTGAAGGCGTTCGGCTTCTCGCAGATCGAGGTCGTGGATGAGGACCTGGGCCGTTCCGCGGCTGGCGCGGTCGCCCGTGCCGGCTTCGACCGCATGGTGGCCGAAGTCTGTCTCGGCAAGGTCGGCGCCGTAGCGGCGCGTGAGGTCTCGCGCTTTGCAAGGAACAGCCGCGACTGGCAGCAGCTGGTCGAGATGTGCCGCGTGGTCGACACGGTACTGATCGATCAGGACACGGTCTATGCGCCGCGCCAGAGCAACGATCGCCTGCTGCTCGGGCTGAAGGGCAGTCTGAACGAGTACGAGCTCGACCTGCTGCGCCAGCGCTTGCTCTCGGCCCGCTACGAGAAGGCGCGGCGCGGCGAGCTCGTGGTCGGCGCGCCGGTTGGCTTCGTCAAGGCGGGCGACCGGCTGGAGAAGGACCCGGACCGGAGGGTGCAGGAGGCGATCCGACTGGTCTTCGACAAGGTCGAGGAGCTGGGTAGCGCGCGACAGGCGCTGCTGTGGTTCCACGAGCACGATCTGAAGTTGCCGGCGAGGCAGGGCAACGGCGACATCGTGTGGCGCCGGCCGAGCTACGCCACCCTGCATCGGATGATCGTCAACCCGGCCTATGGCGGCGGCTATGCCTATGGCAAGACGACCGTGGAGCCGGGCTATGATGGGGCACGGGCGCGGCCGAGGATACGGCGCAAGCCGCGCGCCGAGTGGCTCACGCTGAAGCCCGGCGCGCACGAGGGCTATGTCGAGTGGGAACGCGCGGAGGCGATACGCAAGATGGTCAGCGACAATGTCTCCGCAAGCCGTCATCACGGCGCGCCCAAGCACGGCGATGCCCTGCTTGCGGGCCTCCTGCGCTGTCGCCGTTGCGGCCGCAAGCTGACGGTTCGCTATACTGGACAGAAGCACAACATCCCGCGCTACAGCTGTACCCGGGGCTGGCTCGACAATGGCGAGCCCCGCTGCATCGCGTTCGGCGGACTGCGGGTCGACGACGCGATCGAGGAGATGCTGCTCCAAGTGGTGGAGCCGGGGGCGATCGCGGCGGCCGTGGAGGCCGAAGCGCGACAGGCCGAGAGACGCGATCATGCTCGCGAGATGCTGGTCCGCGATCTCGAGGCGGCGCGCTTTGCGGCGGACCGCGCCTTCCGCCAATACGATGCCACCGATCCCGCCAATCGCCTGGTGGCGGCCGAACTGGAGGCGCGCTGGAACGCCGCGCTCGCCGACGTCGCCGGGATCGAGGCGAAGATCGCCGAACACGATGCGAGCGCGCCGCCATGCGAGGAGCTGTCACCCGCCTCCTTCGCCAGTCTGGCCGACGATCTGAAAGATCTCTGGGCCGCACCGACGACGGATGCCCGGCTCAAGAAACGCATCGTCAGAACCGTAATCCGCGAGGTGGTTGCCAACATTGACGAGGGCGCCAGCGAGATCGTGCTGACCGTTCATTGGGCGGGCGGCGTCCATACCGAACGGCGCCTGCCGAAGCGGCGGCGCGGGCAGCGCAACAGCACCGCGCCCGATATCATCGAAGCCGTCCGCCTGCTGGTCCGCATCGCCGGCGACGATCTGATCGCGGGGCTTCTGAACCGCAACGGTTTGGTCACCGGCAATGGCAATCGCTGGACACGGGAGCGGGTGACCTCGCTGCGATCCCACCACCGGATCCCGGTCCATCGCCCGGCACCCGACGGCATTGAGCCCTGGCTCAACTTGACCAAGGCCGCCAGGCTTCTTCACATCACCCCCAAGACACTCAGGCGGGCCGCAGAGAACGGTGAGATCGACGCCGTCCATCCGCTCGCCGACGGTCCGTGGATCTTCAGCCGGCCGGTTCTCGAAGGCGAAGCGGGAAAAGCCCTCGTCGAGCGCGCCAGATCACACCCCAGACACCCCGCGGGACCGCATCCCGATCAACAAAACCTCTTCTCTTCAATGGCATAGACAGATGGGTGTTGTAATGCCGGATTGTAATGGCGCCGCCAGGATTCGATGAGAACCCGGGCTTCCTTGAGGGTGTAAAATATCTCCCCGTTCAGGAGCTCGTCGCGCAATCGGGCATTGAAACTCTCGATGTAGCCGTTCTCCCAGGGCGATCCCGGCTCGATGAAGGCAGTGCGGGCGCCGACCGCGGCGATCCACCGCCTGACGGCCTCGGCGACGAACTCCGGTCCGTTGTCGGAGCGGATGTAGGCCGGGATGCCGCGCAGGATGAACAGATCGGTCAGCACGTCGATGACATCTGTCGAAGAGAGCTTGCGCCGGACCCGGATCGCCAGGCTCTCGCGGGTGAACTCGTCCAGGACATTGAGCATGCGGAAGGCCCTGCCGTCGTCGGTCCGGTGATGGACGAAGTCATAGGACCAGACGTGGTTCGCCCGCTCGGCGCGCAGCCGGATGCAGGAGCCGTCGTTGAGCCACAGACGGCCCCGCTTGGGTTGTTTGCCGGGCACCTTCAGCCCCTCGCGCCGCCACAGGCGCTCGACCCGCTTGTCGTTGACCTGCCAGCCGGCGTCGCGCAGCAGGGCGGCGATCCGCCGGTATCCGTAGCGGCCATACTGGCGGGCCAGCTCGATCATGTCCGCGACCAGGCGGTCCTCGTCGGCACGGCCGCGCGGGATGCGGCGCTGGGTCGAGCGATGCTGCCCCAGCACCCGGCAGGCGCGGCGTTCCGAGACCCCGAGCCGGTCGCGGACATGATCGATGCACTGGCGGCGGCGCGAGGGGCTTAGAAGTTTCCCCCTGCGGCCTCCTTGAGGATCTGCTTGTCCAGCGTCAGGTCAGAAACCGCACGGCGCAGCCGCTCGTTCTCCTTCTCGAGCTCCTTGAGGCGACGGAGTTGGTCGCCGCTCATCCCGGCATACTCCTTGCGCCAGCGATAGAACGTGACCTCGCTGATCCCGAGCTGCCGGATCGCGGCCGCCATCGACACGCCCTGGCCGTGCAGGACTTCTGCCTGCCGCAGCAGGCTCACAATCTCCTCCGGCTTGTAACGCTTCCTTGCCATCGTCGGTCCTCCTCTTTCCGTAACCTATGGGTGGACCAATTCGATGGGGGAGGATCACGACGCGGAAGCGCAGGTTGCCGCTCTGACGCTGATGATCGAGAAGCTGCGCCGCGCGCTCTACGGGCGGCGGTCCGAGCGCAGTGAGCGTCTTCTCGACCAGCTGGAACTGGCCCTCGACGACGTCACGGCGAGCAAGACCGAGGACGATCTCGCGGCCGAGAAGGCGGCGGCCGGGAGCACCGAGGTCAAGGGGTTCGTCCGCCGCAAGCCGGCACGCAAGCCCTTCCCCGATCATCTGCCGCGCGAACGCGTGTTGGTGCCGGGGCCCATGGCTTGCGCGTGCTGTGGGTCGGAGCGGCTGTCGAAGATCGGCGAGGACGTGACCGAGACGCTCGAGGCGATCCCGCGCCGGTGGAAGGTGATCCAGACGGTGCGCGAGAAGTTCACCTGCCGGGAGTGCGAGACCATCTCCCAGCCGCCTGCACCCTTCCAGGCGACACCGCGGGGCTGGGCGGGGCCGAAACTGCTGGCGACGATCATCTTCGAGAAGTACGGGCAGCATCAGCCTCTGAACCGACAGAGGGAGCGCTACGCGAGAGAGGGCGTCGATCTGAGCCTGTCGACACTGGCCGACCAGGTGGGCGCGTGCGCTGTGGCGCTGAAGCCGCTGCACGACCTGATCGCGGCCCACGTGCTGGCAGCGGAGCGCCTGCACGGCGACGACACGCCTGTGCCGGTTCTGGCCAAGGGGAAGACCGACACCGCGCGCGCCTGGGTCTATGTGCGCGATGACGCGCCCTTCGGCGGTCCGGACCCGCCTGCGGCGTTGTTCCGCTACGCGCGGGATCGATCGGGCGATCACCCGGTCGAGCATTTGCAGACCTTCACAGGCATCCTTCAGGCTGACGCCTATGCTGGCTAACGCCGGCTCTACGAGCCCGGCCGCTCGCCGGGGTCGGTGACCGAGGCGCTTTGCTGGAGCCATGGCCGACGCAAGTTCTACGAGCTCGCCGACATCGCGGCGAACAAGAGGCGCGGCAAGCGCGCGCCACCGATCTCGCCGCTTGCGCTGGAGGCTGTGAATCGGATCGACGCGCTCTTCGATATCGAGCGCACGATCAACGGCGAGAGTGCTGAGCGTCGCCTCGTCGTGCGCCGGGAGCGCAGCGTGCCGCTCGTCGCAGAACTCGAGGACTGGATGCGCACGGAACGCGCCGGGCTCTCACGCCACGCCGCCGTGGCCAAGGCCATGGACTACATGCTCAAGCGCTGGGACGGCTTCGCCCGCTTCCTCGACGACGGCCGCATCTGCATGACCAACAACGCCGCAGAGAGGGCGCTGCGCGGCATCGCGCTCGGACGCAAATCCTGGCTCTTCGCGGGCTCCGATCGCGGCGGCGAGCGGGCGGCGGTGATGTACACCCTCATCGGCACCGCGAAGCTCAACGACGTCGACCCCCAGGCCTGGCTCGCCGACGTCCTCGATCGCATCGCCGAGCAGTCGCAGACCCGGCTGCACGAACTCCTCCCCTGGCACTGGAAGGCCGAAGGGCAGCAGGCCCTCGCTGCATAGCTGCCGGAAGGTCGGGTTCGTCACGACCGCTTCGACAGCCGCATGACAGGCTGCAGAATTGACCGAAGTGAGCGACCGGCGCGACACCTTGGCGGTGGCAACAAGTCCTTCGACGAGATGCGGAAGCTCAGTTGCCCGGCTTCGCCATCACTGATCGCACCCTCTCTGCCAACGCTGCGTTGGCGGCCGCATAGGCGGGCTCGATCCAGTCCGAGCTCCAGAACCAGAGACCGATGCCGCGGTCCACCTCGTGCTGGATGACCCTTGTCCCACCCTCCACGGGCTCCAGAAGCCAGCGATGGTCGAAGGTCAAAATGCCGGGGATGCCCCCAGATTGGCGCAGCTCCGCACTTGGGAGAAGGGTCTCCACCGTCGCGGTCATTTCCAGGATGGCGCCGCTTGGCTCGCGGACCCTGTTCAGCACCGTCTCCCCCTCCGCATAGGCGCCGTTGACCCCAACGAAGACCGGGTTCCACTGCGGGTAGGCCCGCGTGTCGATCAGAACCTCCCACACAGCCTCGGGCGGGGCGGGGATCCATATCTCCACAAGGAAGGTCTTGCGGGTGGCGAGCGTGCCCGTCACCGCGACAATCAGGACAATCAGGACGGCGGCTGGGACGCCCCATTTGACGAGGGAGCGGGGCTTTGACATCTCACATAGCCTGGCGAACCGGCCCATCGGGTCGTCGGGAGCACGGCCGCTCAGGCGGCAGACGGGGGCACGAGCATGGCGCCGAGCTGGTCCAGAAAAGCCTGGCGCTTGTTCTGCCCCATCATCGCAATCAGCATCTCCGCGTCGGCGCCGGTCGGATTGTTGATTGGCGCATCGCCCGAGACGCACTGGAAGATCCGGTCCGCGACCTCTTGCGGATCGGCGAGATTCCCGCCCTGGTTCGCCATCTGCTCGCCCACCGCGGTCATCTGCGCCCGCAGGCGCTTGGAGAACGCGACGAGCTGGGCGTCGCCCACCTCCAGCCGATCGTCGGTATTGACGCCGAACGCGGTGGTCGGATAGGCGCCCGGCGCGACCGAATGGATGTGCACCCCCAAGGGCTTGTATTCCAGCGCCATGCTCTCGGTCAGGCCGATCAAGGCGTGCTTGGAGGCGGCGTAGATAGCATGTCCCGGCAGGCCCAGGTGGCCGGCCATCGAGGTCACGTTGACGATGGCGCCATTCCCCGCCGCCCTCATCTCGGGCAGCGCCTCGCGCATCACGTTCATTGGGC
Organism: Alphaproteobacteria bacterium; assembly: GCA_965207055.1. Lineage (GTDB taxonomy): Bacteria > Pseudomonadota > Alphaproteobacteria > UBA828 > UBA828 > WTGU01. The sequence goes on from CBDBLP010000004.1 coordinate 1,193,951, forward strand.
CAAACACGTTGGTCTCGAACATCGCGCGGATATCCGTGTCGCTGGCCTGCTCGAACAGGCCATCGCCTCCGTAACCGGCATTGTTCACGACGGCATCGATGCGACCGAATCGTGCGCGCGCGGCGGCGAAGGCGGCGGAGATGCTGTCCGGGTCGGTGACGTCCAGCTTCAGGACCAGCATCCGGTCATGGTCGGCAAGCTCAGGCACCCTTTCGGGCGCGCGCATGGTGGCGACAACGTTCCAGCCCGCGTCTTGAAAGGTCTGGGCGCTCAGCCTGCCGAACCCGCTGGAGCATCCGGTGATGAGAACGGTCCGGGTCATGACGTCTCCTTACATATAGACAGATTGTGACGTTATGTATAGTATATCTTACAAGTCACCACATCTTGTCAAGTCGTGAATCCTGAGATATCTCCCGTTGGATGAGCAGCTTGCGTCGCATCCCCCTCACCGAGACGGAAGCGCGGATCGTCGAGGCCGCGATCGGCATCTTTATCCGCTATGGCGCGAAGAAGACGACCATGGCGGATATTGCCGAGGCGGCCGGGGTGTCGCGCCAAACCGTCTACGCGTCCTTCGGCGACAAGGATGGGATCATCGTGGCGTGCATCCGCCACGTCTCGGAGGCGTCGCTGGCGGCGATCCGGGCGCGGCTCGGCAGTTGCGGCACCTTGGGCGAACGGCTCGACGTCTATTTCGGGGAGACGGTGGTGAAGTCCTTCGAGATGCTGCAGGAGGCAGGCGACCCGGAGGACCTGATTAGCGGTCACAACCAGGCGGGCAAGGCGGCGATCAGGGAGGCCCACGCCCGTCAAGCGGCGCTGATTGCCGAACTGCTGGAGCCTTACGCCGATACCATCGCCCGCTCCGGCCAAACGCCCGCCCAGTTGGCACGATTTGTGGTCACCGTTGCGATGGGCCTTAAGTACGGGGCCGGGGATCGAAGCGCGCTCGATGAACTCCTGCAGTCTCTCCGTCGCAGTGTGATCGCGCTGACGGACTCAAGGTAGGCCGGCCCAAGCCCGTCCGCCCGGGTCGATCGGGCAGCAGGCTATGTCGAACTCCAATGATTCGTGTCGGATCGCGCGCGTCTCCGAAGTTGCCGGCCCGGCTGCTCCGCGTTCGCCACGTGTCCCGTCACCGCCACCGTACTCTCCCAACGACGCCGGGGGGCCTTTGCCGGATGCTTACTAACATTCCGGCACCGCTCTACCATCTCGACGGGAGCCGGCGGCGCGCCCTGCCGGCCTCAAGCGCATGCCGGCGCCTCGACCGGCCGCCCGGTCAGATCCGACGCCCCGCCGCGCGCGCCCGCGCCGCCGCCGCAGCTTGCCGCACATGCCCGACCGCAGGGAGGGGGGGAGGCCCGGCGCGGACCGGGCGCCCCCCTGTTGTCGGGTCGGCACAGACTCCAGCCCAATTTTGCGACCATCGGGGGGACAGAACTCGACGGGCTGCCTTCCCGTATCGACGTGCCGATATGGTGATCAATGAGCGAGAGCGGCTGGCGCAAGGCGGATTGTGGGTCGCGCACACGGCGGACCGCATCGCGAGCCGAATTCGACGGGGAACGCCTACATGGGCAGGTATTGCTTCTTGAGAAACTTCAGATCGCCGAGGGCGACCTTGATTGTGCCCCGATCCGGCGTGTCATCGTCGTGCTTGGCGGGGTTGAGCGGGCTCCCGATCGTGCGCAGCTTTCCGGGGTGCGACGGGTCGGCCGTGAGCAGCGGCTCCACCTTGGGTTCGAGCTGCCCGAGGTTCTTGCCGTCATAGTCGCTCAGCGCGGCGCCGCTGTCGCCCTCGGCCCACCGGTCCCTGACCAGCATTTCCTTGCAGAAGCGCTCGGCGGCATTACGCAGGAGCTCACCCGCCTGTTTGCGAAGCTCGATGTGATCGCCCCGTGCCAGCACGTCAGCACGGGCAAGCATAGTCATGAGGTCATCGCCTGTATTGGTAACCGCCGTGCCGTCGGCTCGGTCGGTAAGGGCCATCTGGAACATGTCGATGTTCTTGTGTAGATACCGATGCTCCAGGTCCTTCCATGTCTTCTGGTCCTGGGTGAGGACGATTGTTTGGATGTCGGCGCTGATCAGCTCCTCCAGGACGTCAGTTGTGAAATAGGCCCGGTAATCCTCGTCACTGGCTAGGATCGGGTCGTCCAATACCATGAAGCCGGTTCCTTCTTGCAGGGCGCGGGCGATGAACAGCGCGAGGCCCAGACAGTGAAGCTGGGACTGGCTGAACACGGCGATGACATCGCGCATTTTCGGAGCGCTGCGGTCAGCGTCGAGCGACAGGCCGGCTTTGAAGTCCACGGTGCGCCGTGTGCGCCTGCGGGGTCTTACGGCGGAGAAGAAGGTCGGCTCGTCAGGACGGAGCAGGTCCCACCAGTGCTGGATGCCGCCGCTCAGATCCGCGAACTTATCGTCTAGAACCTTCTCGTTGCCCCTGTCGATTTGACGCAGAGTCGTGTTCAATTCCCCTTGCAGGTCAGCCCGGGCCTGGCGCTCAATCAGGCTCGCGCGAAGCGCGCCCTGACCGCCAGCGAGATCGATGAGCTCCTGCCAGCCGTCCGTGTCGCTGGCGGCATCGATGACGGCCGTGAGCCTTTCCAAGAGGGCTGTTTCCGCATCGGCGTAGAACTCTAGTTGGACCGCGAAACCGGAGTGAGCGGTGGCGGCGTTGCCGGAGCTGGTCCTCAAAGGCTGCGGATCGTTCCGGGTGTCCGGTTTCTCCGCATAACCTTCTACTTCGGCCGCGAGAGTGCTGGCGGTGGAGTCGATGGTCGCCCGCGCGCGGGCGAGGCTGCGCAGCGCCGTCAGCCAGGGATCGATGACGGCAGCGGCTTCCGGTCCCAGCAACGTCCGGATGCGCTCCACGCGGAACCCCTTTTGCCGATGCTCGCTTGGGTTCATGGCGAGGAAGCGTGGGCAGGTGGAAGCGGCAGCCCGATCGAACCCACGGGCGGACACGGCCAGGCCGCGCAAAGTGTAAATGGCAGCCGTTTCAGCACCCTGAAAGTCCTCGGTCTCCCGCGTCCGTGAGCGAATAAGGGCGATACGCTCGGGCGTCAGGCTATCCTCTGTGCCGCATAGCAGGCAGTCGATGGGCTGCGTCGCGGCATCGACGGCAGGGATGGCTAAGGCTTCCCTGAACAGCGCGGCCAGCCGGCGCGCCTCTTCTTCGACCGTCTCGCGCTCGGCCAAGTAGGCATCGAGCTTGTCCCATTCTCCCTGGGCGGGTTCGGTCCAGTCGGCGAGCGGTCTCCTGTGGAATCCATCGATCGGGAACGTCTTGGCCCGTCGCTCCAGCAACAATCCCTCGAGTGCAGCCAAGCGCTCCGCGGGCGTTGTCGGCAATGGATCCCCGGCCGCGGCGGTCAGGATGGCTGTGATCGCGCCATCGATGGCGGCGGCAAGATCGACGGACCCTGGCACGGACGTCTTGAGAGGCGTCAGGAGTGGCTCCGCGTCTTCGATGGCTGCGGCAGCAGCAAGCCGTATCCACTGTCGGTCGCTGTCATCGGGCTTGAACTTGGCGTCGAGCGCCGCCGCCGCGCCGCGTAGCTCTTCCAGGTCCGTGACCTCGAGGATCTTCTTGAAATATGTGGCGCGGTCCTGCGGCCGGGCGGAAAAGAGATAACCGAGCGTATGCTGGGCGAGGACCGGTGCGGCAAGCGGCGGTTGCGAGAGCACGATACCGAGGGCGGCAAAATCGCTTTCCTTCGCGTCCCCGCCGTCGATCTGCAGCGCTGATTGGCAGTCCTTCCGCTTGGCGTAGTCCGAGATCAGCGTCCGTCTGACCCTGTGCGGCTTGCCGTCCCTGTCGGTGATCTCTGCCTCGACATATGCTTGCGTGGCGACGGGCATATGAGCGTTGCGCAGGGCGTCGGCGAATTCATCTTGGCTGCTGGCCACAAGCTGGCGTCGGACGATCTGTCCGGTCAGCAGGAACTCGAACGCCTCGGCAAGGCTGGTCTTGCCCTGGCTGTTGGGCGCCCAGATGGCGGCAAGCGCCGAGCCGAACGAGAGCGTCTGTCCCTTTCGGCCGAACGCCCGGAAGCCTTGAATCTCAATCTTGTTGATTTTCGGAGTCATTATGGCTCCGCTTCAGTTCATCGAGACGGGTTTCCGCGACCTTCGCAATGGCATCCACGGGTGCTGCCGCGCCTGGCGCCGCGTATGCGGTCACGAGTTTCGCGGCGAGGCTGTTCTCGGGTAGATGCGCGATTAGCCGCTCGAAGTTGGTCTGCAACGTGGCGGGCTCTCCGACATTCGCCGCGTTCGCCGGACTGTCGTCTTCGTTATCCGCGCACGGTTTCTTGTTTCCCTCGTTCATGCGGTTGCCTTTCCGGTGCGGCGTGTCAGCGGCGGCGTGATGTTGTATCGGGTCAGCGGCGCAAATTTGATGAAGAAAATGCCATCTCCCGACGGCATCGCGATGTGCCAAGGTGGTGTTGTGCTTTGACTCCCTGAAGGAGGAAGCATCCGTGGACTAGGCTAGCATCATGGGGACCGCTCTGGCGAAACGCAGCTGTCGGCTTCGCGGAGCTCAGTTGGACGGTTCGTTCGCGTTCCGCAAGAAGCTGCACCGGGAGACGATGCTCAATTTCGTTGGGCGCGTAGCCGCGCTGCGTGGTGGCAATGGAGGCCTGCGTGAGCGCTCACGAGATGGGCAAGCTCGGCCACGATGTGAGGCTGGTTCCGCCGATCGACGTGAAGCCCTTTGCCCTCGGACGCAAGTCCTGGCTCTTCACCGGCTCCGACCGCAGCGGCGAGCGCGCGGCGAAGCGGACGAGCACCCGCCGGAACGTAGCGCGTCCGGTGGTTCCGGCCTGACGCTTAATCGACGGCTGGAGAGGCGGCGGCTTGGGCTGGGCACGGCGAACAGAACCTCAAGAAGCTCTACAACATCATGACGGCGATGGATCGCTGAGTACCGGGTGGGCGTCGGGGCAGCGGTGACGATCGCCTCGCCCGCGCGGGGGCAAAGTGAGCCTCACGCTCGCCTAACCGTTAGAAGCTCTATGCTCTATGAGAATGACGAAAACGCATGCGCGGGAGAACCTGCAATAGAAGATGTTTTCTTCACGCGCTCTTCTTTCGGCTCGCCGACTTTCTTCGGCTGGGTGTGCGGCGAGGTCTGAAGCCGTGCCTTACTGGATTAGCCTGTCCGAGCTTCCGTTTGTCCTCAGGAATTAGCTTGTCAAGATATTCGGCGGCTACCTCACCGAAGATCTCATCACCTTCGAAAACCCATCGACCCTCCCTATCGTCGGACGGTGTCCATTTCGTTGGCTTGAACACGCCTTTGCACACTTGCTCGATTACGGCGATAACGTAGTCAGCTTGCGCCGCACTTTCCGGTTTCAATTTCCAGCTCTGTCGCACGGCTTCGTATAAGGACCCTTTCTCCTTGATCGTATCTTCCCCCGTCTTGATGTATAGCAGCTTATGGTTTGCATCCGGAACCATTGTAGGTCTCGCGTAATGACGCTCAAGTTCGACAGCATTAGCCGGACCGCGTTTGCTGCCGTAGCCGGAGGCGATGTTGGTCAGGCCGGGAGTATAATCAATAAGGGCAGCTTCGATTTCTTTCGCTGTATCCTCATCCAGGCCGTGACGATGAATTACATGAGTCGGCATCAACCCTGCTCGCCGTATCTCTCGAATAACTTCAATTTTCGCGGTAACCTCATCTTCTCGGTTGTCTTCCTTCAACTCTTCGTTGATGTGGGCAAATATCCTGTCTCGCTGTCCTCGCCCGATATAAAAGGTTTGTCCGTCTCTTGGGTCGATCAGTCGATAAACATAGTGCCTTAGCTGTTCGGCGACGCCATTACTGAACTTCTTCATGAGGAATAATTCATTATCGTAATCTTCGCTTGTGGATAGGCGGTGGGTACAACTTCGATGGTGTTTTGCTGCAGTACGTCATACTCAACCTTGTTCTACTTGTCGAATATCGTCCTCATCGAGGCCGTACAGGTTGTAGAGTAGCTGGTTTATCTGAGTTTCAGCATCTGCGATCTGGCCTTCGATCGATTCCAATTCGTGTTCGCGCTCTATGATCTGCCGTGCAGCCTCGGGATTGTCGGTGGCGACGGCCAAGCGGCGAAGTGACGACGACAGCCGCTTGCCGTTGCTTGATGCAGTCACCCGAATGGTCGCGGCAAGCACCTTCCATTGTGCGACTATGAACGGCCCCTCCTCATCGTCCACGAATACACGGTCTACCACGACGACACCACCGATCAAAAAGCGCAGCTCTCCGCTCACCAGTTCCGCGGACAACTCAACGCCAGGATCTAGACGTTCGCCAAGCCGCTCGTGGCGCGCGTCCAACTCTTCGTTGAACCGCTGGCGCGCCCAGTCGCTCCGCTGCTCTGAATCGAGTGCGCGCGGTGCTTGGGCTTCCAATTCCTCGAGCCGCGGAAGGTCGGTGAACAGCCACGATTCCCGGCGGCTTCGCTTGCGGAGGACGGAACGGCGAAGGTCGATGTCGTCGAGAATGTTGCGCCGCTGGGTGTAGAGCGCCTGTAGGCGTTGTGCCCAGTCCGCCACGGCTTGCATGGATTCAGGACTGCTTTCGGGGATGGGGAGTGGCGCGATGAACTGCCTGTTGGCTTCGAACCAGCCGCCGTCTTTCGGTTTGGCAATTCGCCGAAAGACGTAATCGCAAACCTTGCCATTCATCACACCCAAGAGATACTAAGCGCTGACACCGCGCGCGGGAACGATACCGTTTACACGTACATTATTGAGATAGTGTTGCGCATTAGAGTCACTGCACAGCCGAAGGGATGGCACAGTTTGTGCAACGATAAGCTTTTCGATTTCCTGCTTGGCAAGGTTCTTTGGGTAATTGTATGCCCACCATTTATCATCGTGATCCATCTTGCCGCCTTCCCGACGACGCAATTCGGTTTCCCAAGAAGACAGGTAGAGCCAAGCGTTGGGAAATGCTTCAGCTATTTCGTCGGCCGGGATCAAGTGCGCCCCTTGCTGATCGATCTGGTAGGGGAAGAGCAGGTATGTGTCTGTTCGCGGCTCCACATAGCGTTTCGCCTCTTTGCCGGAAACCAACGGCTTCATGATCCCGTCTTCGATCCGTACCTCGTAAGCTGCCGGCGCGTCATCACCCTTCGGAGCACATTCGTATCGTCCGGGCCCGATTCTACGCAAATGGAATATAGCGTCTGCGCTTGTCTGGATGCCTACGAAGACGTGCTGCGTGATGCGGCGATCGTCAAGCGTGAAGCAGTTTGCCGCAATGCGGTCGATTAACTCTCGATCGGCTCCCGTCACAAGCAACCAACGCTGTCCGAAGGCGAGACGGTCATACGTCAAACTCCCCTCCCTAGTCGCCCAGGGTTCCTCAGGAATAACTCCGTCGTGTGCCGATACTACGGCGACCGAGTTGTTTGGTGCACGCGAGAAGAATTGGAGAGCTGTGTAAGTTGTCGCCTCATCAAATACCTGATATGAACCAAAACCGATCCAGCCCCATAAGTGATTACCCGCCATGACGCTGTTGCGGAGCCCCTCGCCGTATTCATTTAGGGTCCAAAGGCTGGGTGCAATATACCCGAGGTGTCCGTGCTCGTTTAGGAGCCTGATTCCTTTCTCGATGAAAGGAAGGTACAGGTCAAAATTACCAGTCTGCGTGCTGGTGTACTGTCCACTCTCCGCTATCGGGCGTCGCAAAAATTCTGCCATGTCGCCATGGACGCGCCGGAAGTTCTGAAGTTTGACGTAAGGTGGATTGCCGACGACCACATCGAATCCGCCTCGCGAGAAAACCTCAGGGAATTCCGCCTGCCAGTCAAAGGCGTTGATGCGTTCTCGCTCGTCGGCATCGTAGGGAGCAAGACCTTCGTAGAACTCCGGTCCGATGAGGCTATTGCCTTCTCTGATGTGTTCGTCAAGCGACGAAAGGGGCCGGTCGCCACGTGCCGTATGCAACCATAAAGCGAGCTTTGTAATTTCAACGGAAGCCGGATTGATATCGACGCCATAGATGTTCCTGCGAAGAAGGTCTCGTACGACCTCGTCTTCGATACTCTCTCGGTCTCTATAGTTCCGATTCACTTGCTTCCGCAGACCTTGAAGCGCCTGCCATTCCTCCAAGAGGAAGCGCAATGATGTTATGAGGAATGCTCCTGAGCCGCAGGCGGGGTCGACCACGCGAACTTCACTGAGTTCGGCTTCGTACAAATCGAGTGCGGCTTCATCAGGTAAACGATCTTCGTCGGGCTCGGGCCAGTCGCACGCACGCTTCAATTCCGTAAGACGCCGGCCGATCGTTTCCACAACGATGCGTTCGACCACCCACTCAGGCGTATAGTAGACACCGTCTCGCTTCCTCTTTGATAAGGCGTTGACCGACGGGCGCTCATCCGCTTCAGCTTCGAGTATCTCCAGTTCCGTGATAGATTGCTCGAAAATGCGCCCCAGTGTGTAAAGCCCAAGGCTGCGGGTCGGGTCGGCTCGGCCGCGGTCGTCTCGTGTGAGGCCGTCCGCCCAACCTGTTGCATAATTGTAGGCGGCCGACAGGTAGAGCAGTGTTCGTCTGTTACCGTAAAGGCTGGCTTCGTTTTGTCCTTGGCCCTGCTCGCAAAATGCGATGTTAGGAATATGGAGCTGCTCAAGGTCGGGGTCCGGCTCAAACAAGCCACCGTTGAATTGATTTAGTTGCTCACCCCCGAAAGCTCGGCCATCGTTCATGGCTCGGAACAAGGACCTGAGATCTTCCCAAATTGTACCACCTTCTGGATCTAAGAATCGGTCATCAGAGCGGTCCGCAAGAAAGTTTCTCAGCAGCTGAGGGGGAAAGCCTAGGGCGCGCCCCATATCCTCGCAGAAGAAAATGAAAATGCATCTATCAATAAGTTTTTGAGCGAGACGTACCAGACGGCCACGCGTGCCGGGAAAGCGCGCGCTGTTCTCGTCGTTATTCTGCAACATAACTTCATAGAGGAATGCGCGGTATTCCCGGTAATCTTGATAAAACTCGTTCTCTAGTTCACGTTGTCTATAACGCTGCTGTTGAATGAGGTGGAATAGAGGCGGCCGACCGCTTACGCCTTCAACGATCAGCATTGACCTGTGAAACACGCGAGAGAAGAGGAAGCGATCAAAACGCGCGTCTTCGTTCTCGTCAAGCAGCGCGGCTTCGTCAAACAGGCCCGTCCGATGGATAAGAAAGCGAATGAATTGCCGACCGCTGCGGTCGTGCCAGTATAGACGGAATTCATTCATGTTGGTGACGAGGGCCCACATCGGCAGGATGGGTTCGTCGCCAAACATTCCCTGCCGTGCACCGGACAAGTAGTCGAGAGCCTGCCGCACGGGGCTCCGGGAGCCGCCTTTGCGGCGCTGCCGCGCGTCGAGGTCGGTTCGAATATCCTTGAATTCGCAGAGCACCTGCGGGACGTAGGGTTGCCTTCCTTCGTCAAAGTGGCCCAAGGCGGCGTCGGCAGCTCCGGTACCGCCGCCGGCACCAGCGCCAGAGACGGGAAACTCCGGATAGAGACTGAACGTCATTTCTCCTCCTGCCTGGCCCGTTTGGACGTAACCCCAGGTCTGACGGAAGAACTCATCAAGGAAGGCGGGTTCGGCCGAGCTCTCACCCAAGTCGGTCCGAAGCGACCAGCGCTGAAGACGCTCGCATAGAGCCGCCTCTTCTGGCGAATCCCGGAAGGCTTCGTAGTCGAGGTTCCATTGCGAGCGCAAGTAAGCCCGCGAAAGGAAGGTCAAGTGGTTCTCGCGCATGAGCTACCGTTTATCCCAAGGAGAGGCGAAATGACGCTGCGTGGTGAGGATACTTCGGATGGTTCCGGAAGATCGTCAGCAAGCTGCGGCAAGTAGTCAACCTGCCCCGCGGGGCCGGCGGCAGACCCTACGCAGTTGGGTAACCCGCCTCATCCCGCCGCAACCTCGATCAGCAGCCGGCAATGGTCGCTGGGGCCCCATTCGTCCGCCCTGTTGAGCGCGCGCACCTTCACCCGTTCATGGAAGCCGCGCGAGGCGATGGCGTAGTCGAACTGGCGGTTGGCCTCTTCCGGAGGGCGCCCGTTTCGCACCCACGTCGGCACATTCTTCGTGTCGGGCGGTACATCGGGTTGAGGCCCCGACGGCTGGCATCCATGCGGAGCCTGCGGGCCCAAGAATTCCAGGCCGAGCGCCGCTACCCGGTCCCAGAAAGCGCGCTCGCGCTCGGGCAGCGCCAGGGTGTTGCCCGTCGCGCCATAGATCATGTTCAGATCGCCGGCAGCGAGGATGCGGTGCCTGGACGGGTCCTCGTGGCCGATGAAGGCCGAGATATCGGAGAGGATGCGGTGCGCCGACACGTCGGGCGCGCCGACCCGCCAGGGCGTGCCGGTCGACGGGTGCGGCTTCATGTACCGCGCATACATGGACACCGCGATGAACGCGTCGTCCTTCGGCCAGCCGCGCTGCGTCACCCTAGCGGCAGCGATGGTCCCGATGCCGCTGATCGCGATGTCGTGCTCTCCCAACTCGCTGATCGGCGGGACCGCCCTGAACCATTCGACCTCCACCCGGTCGGACAACTGCACCACCAGGGGCCAGCGGTCAAAGATCGGGCGGCCTTCATAGGGACGATTCTTCCAGAACTCTTCACTCCCGCGTGGAACCGGATGCGCCAGGTCGGGGGGCGGGTTCCCCGCCTCCTGCAAGAGCGCGACATCGGCCTCGCCCCGCCGCGCCATCTCGACCAGCTCGCGCCACGGCGACCACTTCTTGAAGACATTCCAGCTCACGACCCTGATCATGCGGCAACGCCTTCTTCCTGCGGATGGAGGCCTCGGTGCATGGCGCCCGTGTGCACCCATCGCTTACCCGATGTAGCAGCGCGCGGGGCGAGAGGCGACCGGGCTTGCGTGGATCGGGCCGCTTGATCGATGGCAGGCGCCGGAAGCAAACGACAGGTCCAGAGCCAGTTGTAATCGTCCGGCTGGCTCGCACTCGCTCCCCGCGACGCCGCCCCAGACATCCCCGAATCCTGCCGGCAGAGAGACCTGACTTCCCGAAATACCGGCTGGCCGTGCCGGCTCTTCGTCGGGCCGCACTTCCGGGCGACCTTGGCCAATTCCGTTGCGCGAGAGAAGCAGTGCGACGCGGGCGTTAACATCTCCGGGGAATTCCCGAGCGCCTCCATTGCCGGCGGCACTGAAAATCGAGCAAGGGGTAAACTGCTATCCGTGGGTCTCCCGACGCAACATCGTCCCCCTGCCAACGCACCCCGAATCGCTGCATGATCCCCTCATGGTGACCGATATTCACGCACAATGGTCTCGCTGCAGCTTCAAGATCGGGCGCCCATGTAGTCCAAAGTGCCCGAATGCGGCCATTCTCGTGACGCACACGCGCGCGAGTGAAAAAAATTTTGTTGGAAAACAAGGCCCACGGAGGGTGTGCGGGCTGAAGAATCACGCTAATTCAATCTCTTAGAGTCCATGCGGCGCCGGAGTTCGGGTGCCTGATACCCCTGCACGTACCCCGCAAAAGTAAAGCGGTTACAGGCCTCTCGCAGCAGCGTGAGAGCAACTACTTAGAATAAGTCTAAGGTTTGTTGAAGCCGATCACGTTCCGCGTTAAGAGTGCTCATGTCCATCCCCACCCACAAACGCAGCATCCCTGCGACGCTCGACCGTGCCGTGGTGTCGCGGCTCGACAAGATCGCGAAGGGATGCCGCCTTCATCGCTCAAGCGTGCTGGCCGGGGTGATCGCGGAGGGACTGGAGTCGCTGGAATCCCGGTTCGAGCACTCGCCACGCGATCTGCGATCAGAGCTCAAAGCGGCCGTCCGCGCACTCCGACGAGAACTTGCCCGGCAGCGGATGTGGGAGCTGATCCAGGAGACGCGATGTTCCACCGTTGAGGCAAGCGAGCGTTCCATCGTAGAGGCTCGCCGGCAGGCGGAACGCGAGGTCGGCTTGCCGGCTGGCACGTTGGGTCGCCGGAGTCTGCAAGTTCGCCTCCGTCGAGACATGGGAGGTCAGGATGACCGCCAAGCGTCCGTCGAGCGCCCGCAGCCCCCTGCGGCGACAGGCGGCGCTACCGACGGTCAGCATCCCGTGGGTACTGAGGGCCGGGGCAGCTGCGTCGAGAGCGGCGACAACGACAAGTGTGCACTGCAGCCGGCCGGCCCTCCTCCCGTGCGTGTTGGGCGATGTGCGGCCAAGGGAAGCAATCCGCACCTGGAAGGGGAGCCAGCGAAGTCAAAGGTCAAGGCGGCGCGAAAGAGGCTTCCCAGAAAGAGGCGGAGGGGACCGCGCCGGACGGCACTGCCGCGCGCGCGTCGGGCGTATGAGCTGCGCATGCTCATCGGGATGGGCTGGCATGAAATCGCGGACGAGGTCGGCTACTCGACCGACAATGGAGGCCAGTCGGCGAAAATGATGGCGAAGCGATTCGCACTGCGGCACGGATACCAGTGGCCCGTGCGCTAGAGATTCTCGGCATGGCCCCTGGAATCGAACAGGCGGTTTGAAATGTTTCGACCGCTGGCGCCGGGAACAGGAAGGGTCGACGTCCACGGCGAAGCAACGGCCCCACAACATCGCGTTCGAGGGCCAGGTCAATCAGGAGCATCTCGCCGGCGAGATGCTCCACGGCTTGGCGCGCCGCCGCGAACTGTCCCGCACCTTGATCCGGATCTGGATCGACAGTTTCGACTCCAGCGCAGTCGACGAAGACGTCGAGGCGTCCAACATGATTCAGGAATTCGAGGTCCGGACCGCGGCTCTCGAACACCCAACTCAACAGCATGTCGTTCGGCGTGTCGGTTTCGCCACTCACCGAGCTGGCATCGCCGTTGGAGGCAGGCAACGTGTCAGCGCGATCTGTCATCGCCGTGTCAGCACTTTCTCGGCTTCGTCGATCTGAGAAGCCTCAAATACGTAGCTCTCCGCGCCTGGGCATGCAGCCCATGCGTCAAGCCATGCCTCTTGATCGCCGCGCGGGCGCTCGCCATCGGACTTCAGCTCCATCGCGACCAATCGGGGAGGCCGGGCAAGGATCAGATCGGGGAAGCCCCGACCGGAAGCGTTCACGAGTCGGCGCTTCAGATCGCGGGCATGGTAGACCCGCCAGCCTGCGGCTTCCGCCAGCTTTATCAGGTGACGCTGCAGAGTGCCTTCGCCCTCATCGGGTCGAGAGCGCCGCCGCGCGCGACGCAGGGGCAGGCGCCCAACCATCACCCCCTCATCGCGGTCATTGCGGCTCCCGACACCTTGAGCTTCTGCCCCACCTCCCGGATGCAGGGCCGACATAGCCACGGGCTACCACTGGGCGGCCGTCGTGTGGTGCGCGGGTCCACCGCGCTGGCAACAGGAGCCATGCGCCTACAGTTGCAGCACCGCACGAGGGCGCCCCGTTCACGGGGAGCGAGGTTGTCCTCGTCCGCGATGACACTTGACCGCCAAGACGTGATGGCCACCACGTCGCCTCGGGAGGCGCGGCGCCTGGTCATGGCGTCCGCTCGGTCGTGGCTCGTTCGTCTAGGGAAGGCGGAAACGGTGGTTCCTGTCCCTGACGATATGCGACCGTTTCCGTTCCACGTTTCCCTATAGGGTGGGAAACGTGGAAACGGTCAACGAACAGTGCTTCCCGGAAACGGCCGGAAACGATCGGACGCATGGAAACGCTGGGCGTCATGGCATCCGCGCCAAGGTGTATTGGAAGCTCCTACCCTCGCTTTCCTGGATCAACGTGCCGTCCACCACCATGCGTTTCAGGGTGCGGCGGACAGCCTGCGCGTTGCCGCCGACCTCCCTGATGGTTTCGCGTTGCGAGCGGGGCTGTTCGTCTTCCAGTAGCTCGATTATCTGGTCCTCCCGGTCGGCCTCAGCCGCGCCCTTGGGCGTTTCGCTCCAGGGCAGCGCCTTCCACCAGAGCCAGTTCTCCAGGGCGATATCTTTGGGTCGCGGCCCGTAGCTCGTCTTGTCGGCAACCAGGGTTGCACGGTCCTGCATGCCGTCCATCCGCTCCAGGAACAGGAACGAGCGCACGGCGTTACGCCAGTCAGAGCTTCCCGAATAGCGGGCATCGTCACCGGTTTGGCCCTTGGGCGGGTGCGCGACGATGAAGACGGTGCAATCAGCTTTCCGCCCCCATGCGTCCCAACTGCCGATGAACGCGCGCACGGCGCCCCGACTAATTTCGGAGTCGGCATAGGCCGCTGCCAGCGGGTCTATGATCAACAGGCGCGCGCCCACCGCCTCGCACCGCAAGCGGAGCGCCATGCCGGTTTCTGTGAGCCGACCATGCCCTCGTTCGCTCTGCTCCCAAAGCGGCCCCTGTCCGGCCAGATCGATGACGTGGAACCGATCGGCAAGATCAGCGTTCAGGGCAGCCGCACCGTTCCCGTGGGCATAGGCAGGGTGGTCAAGCATGCGCCGCATGATTTCGTCCGCGTCGTCTTCCCAGGTGGCGAACACAACGTGCTCCTCACCGATGTTGATTTCGGGTCCGCCCTCGAACCATCGCCGGGCGCCGTCCTGGCCGGCGCTTTCCGCTGCGATGGCGTGGCCCAGCTGAATGCCCAGTTTGCTTTTGCCCACGGCGCCGCGGCCGCTCAGTAGGGCGACGCGGCCTCGGCTCAGCCATCCTTCGATCAGCCATTCTCTGCGCGGTGGAGCAACCGACCAGTCCGACCGCTCCGGCAGGATGGGAACGGGACTCGTCCAGTCATAGCGCTCGGCGAGCGGCAGGGACTCCTTGCCTTCGGTCACCTCGGGGGGAGGCGGCACAGGTGCCGCCCCTGCAAGCCTCGCCTCGATATCGAACCCTTCTGGAATGGCGTCCGCCAAGTCCCAACCGTCCGGCAGATCGTCGGTTCTGACACGCAAGACGGCGGCAGCCCCGGCCTCGTGGCAGAGCCTCGCAACCTCGTCGGCATAATCGGCGCCCGGCGCGTCCGCGTCCGCCCATACGATGACCGCGCGCCCCTTGGCGGGCGTCCAATCCGAACGCGTGGCGCTTCCGCTTCCGCCTATCGAGGTTGTCGCCTCGTAGCGATCTCCGAACAGGAGCTGTGCGCACTCCACCGTCCGTTCGCCCTCGACCACGAGTAGCGGCTTGTCGGTGTTCGCCGATAGACTCAGCTCGCGGAAGAGTGGGTATCCGCGCGGCGGCCTGGTCACGCCAGCCGGCTCTCGCCAAATGTCTTTCGGCTCGCCATCGCGAGCGTTCAAACGGCAAACAGTCACGAGAACCTTGCCGCTCGCATCCGTGTATTCGTATCGCTCGTCGGGCACTGCGCGCGAGAGCGATTTCCGTGAGGTGGGCGCCGGGATCGGCGCGGATCGTTCTGTCTTGCGGGGCGTCCATGCCGTGCCGTTGCTCGGGCGCGGGTCGAGTCCAAGCGCAGCCCGTACGTCCTCAAATTCGCAGCCGGCGTGACAGGTCGCGAGAACCGTGCCGCCCTTGGATTCCTCTACATGCAAGGCCGGGCTCTTCTTGTTGCCGCCCTCGTGCGCGTTGGTAGGGCATGATGCGCGCCACCCGCGGCCTTCGGGCCTGGGGCTGCAGCCGCGCGAACGCAGCGCCCCAAGCCATTCGGAGATGTGGCCAGCTGGCTCAGTCATCGGTCCGACCCAGAACCTGTTGGGGTCATCGAGGGGCACAGGCGTCGGGTCCGGGGTTGCCGCCGGCCAGACCGCTGCGCCGCCGTTGCCGGGCTTGCTCCTGCCGCCGCCTTGTGGAGGCGGAGAACCGGGACGATCGGTGGGAAAGCCTTGCTCTCCTCAACAGGTACGGCACGCTCTGGCTCTCGAAGCTCGGCATCGCTCAGCAGCTCGAACATGCCGTCTCCGAGGCCGGTCATGACGACAGCCTGAGCACCCGGGCCAGCGCGGCAGCATTGATCGCGCCGTCGACCGCAGCGTTTCGATGTCCGCCGCTGTGGGCTAGGGTCTTGGCGTGCTCTCGCCGATGTTGAGACACGCCGCGCCCGTTCCGGATGGCAGTTCCGGGCGGGCGCTTCCGGTCGCGGGCCATGAGATCAGGACCTGGCCGATCCGCCCCGACTTCGTGAGCGTAGCCACTCCTCGATTTCGGACTTGCGCCACCCAACGGAACGAATCCCGAGCTTGAGCGGTAGCGGGAAGGCATCGCTCTCGCGCTTCATGAACTCGTAAATTCTGGACTTAGAAATTCCCGTCATGGCTAGAACGGCGGGCAGGCGGAGGATGGTTGTCTCGTTCATCGAACTGTTCCCTTCGAGGTTGGACGCCGTGAAACGCCCCGGTGCGCGAAGGGAATTACGCCCGAATAATCAAGCTGGCGAAGTACGGTTTCGACGCAAAGTGTACTACGGAGACGGTCAGGCCAGGTCGGTGAACTCCCTCCTCCCTTGCCGCCAGCACCGCGCCACACCGAAGTAGCTCAGCTCATGACCGATCTCGTCCAGAATCTCACGGACTGCGTCGCAGACCGAGTATTCCAGTGAGGCGTCATTTCTCGTGGCAGTCAGGCCACCTTCAATGGCGGCTTCGCATCGCGTGCCGATGCGCACCAGCATGAAGACACAGAACGTCGTGCCCTTGATCCTCGTTTTCTCCGGCGCCCGTTCGGGAGAGTCCTCGGTCTCTGGATCCACCTCGATCACGTCCGGCTCATTCAACACGGGACCGGCTATGAGGTCCTCACTGAGTTTCCGCAACAGACGAGGAACCGGCCTGCCCTCTGCCTGCAGGCGGGCCAGCATCGACCTCAAGATGTAGTCGCACACCTGGGGGTCGGGATGACCGACGACCGGAATGTAGTCGTCGCCAGCGGCGATCATTGCCTCCCAGGAGATTGCTTGTAAGTCACCAACTTGCCCTGCGAGATTCTTGTCTTCACGCGGCTTGTACTGCGTGAGCGCCAGTCGCTGCAGGAATTCGCGAGCCTCCACGTTGTCGCGCAATTCCGCGTTCAGCCTCTCGAACGCTGTTTCTTTTTCCTGATCGTCCATCATGACGCACCATCGGTACGACGGCGCCGCCCGTGCCGTCGGGGCAAGAGGCTCACTGATTCATGAGCGTGCGGCGACCCTCGAAGAGGTCGGTCCGCCTGTGGGCGGCCTGGACCTCGATTCGTACCGTGCGGGCGAGGTGCAATTCTATGAAAAATCGGTGCCCAATTTGGAGTGGGCCCTTAGGGCCCACTCCACCCCTCGGCGTAGTCGCGCTGGTGGCCGGTATCGAGCGAGAGCAGGCGGATCCCTAAATGGCGCCGCCGATCCACGCCTCGGATTGACAGTGGCAGAAGCAGCGACGAGGCTTGCAGTATGGTGCGACGCGCTGCCCGAGCGATCACTGGTATAGCTGGGATGGCACAGAGGCCTCCGCTGATTTCTCCCTGTCTGGACCAACTGTGAAACGCCTGTGCGGCACTGCATGGCTGCAACTGTCGTCAGCAGGTCAAGAACTGCGCCCAATCCTGCATCAACTTACGACGGCGATCGTATAAGTCTGAGCGAAAATAAGCGCCCTCTACCCCGCCGACAACGTGAGCCAGTGCGGCCTCGGCGATCTCGCGCGGCTGGCCAGATTCGGCGCACCAGTCCCGAAAACTTGACCGGAGGCCGTGTACGGTCGATGCGATATCATTCTGACGGAATAGCTTCGACAGCGTGTTGTCGGACAGCGCCCGGCCGGACTGCGAAGGAAAGACCAAATCTGAGCCGTCTCGGTGGTCCCGCGCCTCAAGAAGTACCTGCATAGCTGCATCGCTCAACGGCACCCGATGCTCCACACCTGTCTTCATGCGCTCGACGGGAATTCGCCACTCCGCCGCCTTCATGTCGATCTCGTCCCACGTCGCACCGCGCGCCTCGCCAGACCGGACGGCAGTCAGCGCGACCATGCGAATGCACAACTTCGTCGTCGGCCACGCCTGCGACGCATCCACGGTTGCAAGCGCCGTGGCGACCTCCCGATAAGGGAGCGCCTTGTAGTGCGAGGCCCGCGTCGCGTTGCGTGGTAACGCGGCATTGATGGCCGGCCCTGCCGGGTCGTCTTGCCTCAAACCCTGCGCCACGCTCCACTTCATCACCGTCGAGATGCGCTGTCTCACCTTCCGGGCGGTCTCCGGCCTCTCGTGCCAGATTGGCAGCAGGGCCTCCAGAACGTGTTGAACTCGGATTTGGTCCACCCGGCGGCGGCCCAGCGTGGGGTTGGCATGGTCCCGCAGCGATGCGCGCCATATGGCGGCCGTGCGGGTGCCGTTGCGCCACGTCGGCTCGTGCAGCTCGATGACAACCTCGGCCGCCTCGGCGAACGTGGGGATGCCACCGCCGCGCGGGTCGCGACCCTGCGCAACCTCCCGCGCGTTCGCCAGCACCTTGCCCCGCGCGCCGGCCAGGGTGACACGGGGGAAACTGCCGAGGCCGATATTGGTCACCTTGCCGCTGATGGTGAGGCGCTGCGCCCACGTGCGCGACGTGCGCCCGTTGCTCATGGGCTTCACCAACAAGGACAAGCCATGCCCACCGCGACCGTCACCATACCGCCCAGGTGCGGTGATGGTCCGCACAAATGCGGCACTCAATGTCTTGGGGCGGGCCAATGTAATATCATCTCTGCTATCACTATTTCAGATAGACTACACGAGACGCCATGACACGTCAAGATACGAAAATGTCTTTATCTCAATGCGTTGCAGATACACACGAGGCGTTATGGAACTCTAGAGGACCCTAATATGGTTACCGTAGGGACCACCATCAGCCTCCTTCCCCGTTGGGCCGCGGCCGTGAGGCGACGAGGTCGAGCCAGGCGTGGACTCGACGCGCTACGTCGAGAGGATCCCTTATCGAAGCTCGATAGTGGGGGGCCGGATGCCGAGGTCTAGTCGGGTGATATGGCTATCTACCTCACGTTGATTGACTAGTGTCGACAGACGCCGTACACATGGAATGTGATTAGGTCCTTTCGGCACCGCGGCTTGAAGGAGCTCTACGAGCAGGGTCGTTCAGCGGGGGTGGCGCAGCAGCACGTCCGGAAACTGCAGCGCATACTGACCGCCCTGGACCGCAGCAGTGGACCCGAGGGAATGGACATCCCCGGCTTTCGGCTTCATCCGCTCAGGGGCCGCCTTCTGGAGCACTATGCGGTATCCGTCTCCGCCAACTGGCGGGTGACGTTTCGGTTCGAAGACGGACATGCAGTGAACGTCGACTATCTGGACTACCACTAGGAGAAATAGCGATGGCCATGAATGACCCCGTGCATCCCGGCGCCATCGTTCGCGAAGACTGTTTGAAGCCGTTGGGTCTCTCCGTCACCGAAGGCGCGAAGCGGCTCGGCGTCGGGCGCCAGACGCTTTCCAACCTCGTGAACGAGAAGGCCTCCGTCTCCATCGAGATGGCCTATCGCCTGTCGAAGGCCTTCGGCTCGACGCCTGAGACCTGGCTCGGCATGCAGTTGGCCTTCGACCTCGCGCAGTCCCGCCACCTCGAGCAGACGATACAGATTGAACGGGTTGACGCTGCCTGACGCCCCGTTCGAGACGTTTCTATTTGTGCGCGGAACGCCCCCAGCACGTCGTGGCCGCACTTGTTGCGGCCATCCGCGCGTTTGCATGACGGAAGGCGGGCCTGACCGAGAAAGATGCCCGGAACCGTTCCGGGCTTGACGAGATGTGGGTTGGCTGGATCGGAGAGACCGCGCGCAGACTCACAGCGTAGCGGTAAGCGCCGTCAACCGCCCTCCCCGTTGCGCCTCGTCCGCGCAGCGACGAGGTCGAGCCAGGCGTCGCCTACGCGGTAGCAGAAATCGTGGGAGGCGTGGTGGTGGAGTTGCAGCTGGTGCGGCAGCGCCTGGGGCAGGGTCGGTGCGTACTTGGGCACGACCTCGTCGGAGATCGAGACCCAGTACGTCATCATCTCGGGCGTCACCTCGAAGTGGGGCTGGAAGGAATAGGTCGCGGCTCCGATGCGAAAGGCCTGGTTGGGCACCGCGTCGCCGACCATGAGCCGGGTCGCGCCTTCGGGCAGGTCGAAGGTCTGGCTGTGGAATTCGGCGAGATGGACGGGATTGTCGAAGGACTGGCCGAGTAGCGGATCGGTCTCCGCCGCAACCGTCAGCCGGACCGGTACGAAGCCCACCTCGGGCACCGCCATGTCGTAGCAGCGCCCGCCGAATGCGCGGGCGACGATCTGCGAGCCGAGGCAGACGCCGAGCACGGGCTTTTCCGCCTCGGTGAAGCGCCGCACCAGCGCCGCCGCATCCTCGAGCCAGGGATGCTCCTCCACGTGGCCCGCGTGCATCGCGCCCCCCATGAGGAGGAAGCCGTCGTAGCCTGAATCGTCCTCGGGCAGCCGGTGGTCGGCATTGAGGTGCGGCATGCAGGCCTCGAAGCGCGCGCCGCGGCGCGCCGCCGGCTCTTCCAGGTAACCCGGTCCCGAGCTCTCGTGGTTCTGGAGCAGAAGAATGCGCACCGGCGTTCAGCCTTCGCGCCAGAAGCGCTTGAAGCTCTCGGCCGTGACGTCGGGATCGCGGCAGAAGTCGATGATCTTCTGCTCTTTCTTGGTGACCGCGGCCGCCGCTTCCAGGATCTCCGGCACGAGCTCGGGCGGGACGACGACGGCGCCGTTGACGTCGGCATGGATGAGGGTGTCGGTACGCGCGTAAAGCCCGGCGACGTTGATCTCGCAGTCGAAATCCACGCGGTGAAAGCCGGCGCGGTTGGGCGCGATGCCGCCGCAAAGCACTTGGAAGCCCTCGGCCATGCCGGCGACATCGCGGACGGCGCCGTTGGTGAGGAGGCCGATGCAGCCGAGCACGCTGTGCATGAAGCTCATGACCTCACCGAAGATCGCGTTGGTGGCGGCGTGGGGCGTATCGCCGTCCTGCACCACGACGATGCGGGGCTCGGGGCCGGCGGCGACATAGTCGAACCAGGCGAGGTCCTGCGCCTTCTCGGCCTCGGCGTCGAGCGTTCCGGGCTCCTGCGTGCGGTAGAGCGTGGTGCGCGCGAAGCCCACCATGGGCGGCAGGTCGGGGCGCGCGCAATGGAGCGTCATCTTGGTTGAGCGCCCCGCGGCCTCCGGCGCGATGGCCAGAAGCGCGTTGCAGATGGTGGGCGTGTCGTAGCGGCCAAGCGCCGCGAGATCGATGTCGTGAGCGGTCATGCGGTCCTCCCTGCTCCCTCTTAGCCGCCGCACCGCCCGGTGACAATGCGCGGCCTTGCGCCCACCGCCGCCCGCCGCCACCATCGGGCAAACCAAGAGGTGACGCGCATGAGCATCAAGATCGAGTGCATCCTCGACTGCGGGAACCATCTGGGAGAAGGCCCGGTGTGGGACGTGGACGAAGGCCGGCTCTACTGGGTGGACGGAACCGGGCGCCGGGTCGGCAAGCCCGAGCTTTGGCGGATGGACCCGCGCACGGGCAAGGTCGAGAACTGGACCCTGGGCGAGCACGATGTCGGCGCGATGGCGCTCCGTGCCGGCGGCGGCGCGGTGATGGCGCTGGACGACGGCTTCTACTTCTTCGACTACGACAGGGCGGAGATGGAGCTGATCACCAAGGTCGACGCCGAACAGCCGCGCACCCGGCTCAACGACGGCAAGTGCGACCGGCGCGGGCGCTTCTTTGCGGGCGGCATGGACGACAAGGAGGAGCTCACCATTTGCGGCCTCTGGCGGCTCGACCCCGACCTCAGCGTCACCAAGGTGGACGGCGGCATCATCTGCACCAACGGCCCCTGCTGGAGCCCGGACGACAAGACCTTCTACCTCGCCGACAGCTTCCAGGATGAGTTCTGGGCCTACGACTACGACATCGAGACGGGCACACTCTCCAACAAGCGGGTGTTCGCCTCGACCAGGGACGACGCCGGCGTCGCCGACGGCTCGACGGTGGACGAGGAAGGCTGCCTCTGGAACGCGCAGGTGATCGGCGGCGAGCTGGTGCGCTATGCGCCGGACGGCTCGGTCGAGCGCCGCATCGGAATGCCGGTGAAGAACGTCACCAGCGTGATGTTCGGCGGCGACGACCTCGACGTGCTCTACGTCACCTCCATGGCCCGCGTGCAGCACCCGGCGGTGCACGACATGTTCGCGGTGGAGGCCAAGCCGCAGTTCCTCGCCGGCGGCCTCTTCGCAGTCACCGGCCTCGGCATCAGAGGGATCCCGGAGCCACGCTTCGCGGGGTGAGTGATCCCCGGCTCAGGTCTTGCGGATGAAGTTGTCGGCGTAGGACTTGGGACGGGTGGGGCGCGACTGCGGCTCCTCCACCACGTAGGCGAGGCCTTTGCGCTTGGCGTAGGCGATCGCCTGCTGCTTGGTCGCGAAGCTCAGCGTGATCTGCTGCGTGGTGTCGTCGGAGCCGGTCCAGCCCATGAGGCTGTCCACCGCGCGGTGGCCGCGCGGCGCGTGCTCAAGCACCCAGCGGTTGGTCTTCGCCCGACCCGACTGGGTCGCCGTCTTCGCCGGTCTGTAGATACGCACGTCCATCGCCCGGCCTCATAGCGCGGCCACGCGACGGCGGCAAGTCTAGGTCAGTTCATTTCCCTCAGTCGGCGGGCGCTGGTTTAGTCCTTTCCCTCAAGCGCCGGGCGCTCGCTCTGCTCGCTTGGCTACGCGCCATTCGGCGCGGCGCGCGGTCGCGCGCTCCGGACCTAGCGGGCCCGGGGGCTGAAGCCGCTTTAGGCCGATGCGCTCGGCCTTTCGCCGACCTCGGCGAACCAGCGGGCGACGTTGGGGCAGTCCTCGGGGATCTCGATCTCGGCGCGCTTGGCGAAATCGATCGTGATGTAGGCGGTGATGTCGGCGATGGAGAAGGTGTCGCCTGCGAGATGGCTGCTCCCTGCGAGCCGGCGGTCGAGCTTGGCGAAGAAGCGCCCCATGGACTGCTTGCCGCGCTCGGCCAATGCCGGAATCTGGGGTACGCCGCCCGTCACGCCGGCCACTCCGCGGTCCTCGAACATCGGCGCGCTGTTTCGCACCGCCTCCACCGCCGCCAGATAGCCCTCGAGCTCCGCCTGCCGGTTCCACATCTCGATCACCGCCTTCTCCTTGGCGTCGCGGCCCATCAGGCTGGGCTCGGGCTGGGTCTCCTCCAGATAGCGGCAGATCGCGACCGTCTCGCCGATGCAGGTGCCGTCGTCGAGCACCAGCGTGGGCACCACGCAGCTCGGGTTCACGGCGCGGTACTCGTCGGTGAACTGCTGCCGTTCGCGGGTGTTGATCTGAACGTCGGGGATCTCGATCCCCTTCTCGGCGATGAACATGCGCACTCGGCGCGGGCCGGGCGCCAGCGAAAATTCGTAGAGCTTCATGTCTTGGATTCTCCCTCGATGGCCGTTGCCGCTCAGAGCGTCTTCCAGTCGACCGACTGCTCGAAGGCGTGGGCGGCGCGGTAGATGGTCGCTTCGTCGAAATGCCTGCCGATCAGCTGGAGGCCGACCGGCAAGCCGTCGTTCAGGCCGCACGGTATGGTGAGCGCCGGGTGGCCGGTGATGTTGTGGCAGGCGGTGTTGGTCAGCATCTCGTGAGCGCGCTGGATGTAGAGGTCGATCGGCGCGTCCGCCGGCGCAATGGGCGTCGCCACGATCGGGAGCGTCGGCATGACCAGCACGTCGCATTCGTCGAGAGCGCGATCGTGGGCCGCACGAATGCGGCGGGCGATGTTCTGCGCCTTGCCGTAATAGCGCCCGCCGTACTGGTTCAGCATGTATTGGCCGAGCAGGATCGCGTACTTCAGCGTGTGCGGGAACTCGTCCGCGCGCTCGCGCCAGCGGGCGTAGCGGTCGATCAGACTGGTGACGAAGAGGCCCTTCCAGTTGGTGCCGAAGCCGTTGCCGTTGATCATGAAATCGACCGTGCCCTCGAGCCCGATCGGGGTCCAGACGGCGCCGCTGACCAGGTGCTCAGGGATGCTGATCTCGCGCAGGGTGGCGCCGATCGCCTCGTACCGGGCGATGGCGGCACGGACTGTCTCATCGACGGCAGGCTCCGAGTTGGGGTGGCCGAAGCCTTCGGTCACGACGCCGATGGTCAGCCCCTCTGCGCCCTGGCCGAGCGCAGCCGTATAGGACGGGATCTCCGGCACGCCGATCTGGCGCGGGTCGAGGCCGTCGACGCCGGCAATCGCCTCGAGCAGGAGCGCGTTGTTGGCGACGGTGTCGGTCATCGGCCCGACGTGATCGATGGTGAGCTCGATGGGCATCACGCCCGTATAGGGCACGAGGCCATGGGTGGGCTTGAGCCCGACGATGCCGCACATGGATGCAGGGATGCGGATCGAGCCGCCCTGGTCGCCGCCGATCGCCATCTCCACGTCGCCGGCCGCGACCACCGCACCGGAGCCGGACGAGGAGCCGCCTGAGGTGTAGCCCTGCTTCCAGGGATTGTGCACGGGGTTGCCGGTGGCATTGGTGTGGCTGCCGCCGGAGAAGCAGAGATACTCGCACGCGGTCTTGCCCGCGATCTCGCCGCCTGCGTCGAGGATGCGGCCCACCAGGGTGGCGTCCACCTCCGGCACGTAGCCTTCGAGGACCGAGGCGCCGTTCATCATCGGCACGCCGGCGACGCAGATATTGTCCTTGATCGCGACCCGCTTGCCGGCGAGCTTTCCGCCCGACGCGCCCTTGATGGCGGTCTTCCAGTACCAGCCGTTGTGCGGGTTGTCGTCGCCCGTGGGCCGGTGGCCGGGAACACGCGGGTATCTGACCTCCGGCAGCTCGTCCGCCATGGAGTCCACGACGCCGTAGCCCGCGAGCATCGGCTGCATGGCTGCGAGATACTGGGTGGCCTCGTCCTCCGAGAGGCTCATGCCGAGCTGCGCGCCGACCTCAACGATCTGGTCGGTGGTGGGTGCTTTGATCGCCATGGCTGCCCTCCCCTCGCCGCTCTCCGCCCGGCACGGGAGGCGCGCGGCGCGCACTCTGGCACGGCGCAAGTCCCCACGCCAGAGACGCGCGCGAGGTGGAGGGGTTAGCCCGCGGCTTCCAGTGCCGGGGTGCCGTAGAGCTGGCGGGCGCGGACCTCGAAGGCGCGGACCATGCGGTCCACCGCATCGGCGAAGAGCCCGCCCATGACGCGCTTCAGCAGCCTGGAGCGGAATTCGAAATCGACGAAGAAATCGACCTCGCAACCGTCGCTACGCTCGTCGAAGCGCCAGCGGTTGACCAGGTAGCGGAAGGGCCCGTGCGTGTAGTTGACCTCGATCCGGTACTCGTCGCGGTGTAACTGGACCCGTGAACCGAAGCGCTCGCGAAACATCATGAAGCCGATCAGCATGTCGGCCTCCACGATACCGGGCTCGCCGGGCTCTCGCCTGGTGACGCGGGTCCCGAGGCACCAGGGCAGGAACTCGGGATAGCGCTCGACCTCGGCCACGAGATCGAACATCTGGGCCGAGCTATAGGGCAGGAAGCGGCGCTCGACGTGCTGCGGCATGGGCGGAGCGGGTATTCAAGAGTCAGTGGAAGCCGCGGCGAGCTTGGCCTCGCGGTTGGCCCGCAGGGTCTGGAAGTCGTCGCCGGCGTGGTAGGAGGAGCGCGTGAGCGGCGAGGACGAGACCATCAGGAAGCCCTTGGCATAGGCCAGCCGCTCGTACTCAGCGAACTCGTCCGGCGTGACGTAGCGCATCACCTCGTGATGACGTTCGGTCGGGCGCAGGTACTGTCCGATGGTCAAGAAATCCACGTCGGCCGAGCGCAGATCGTCCATCACCTGGAGGATCTCGCGGCGCTCTTCGCCGAGCCCCACCATGACGCCGGACTTGGTGAAGATCGAGGGATCGCGGCGCTTCACCGTATCCAGCAGGCGGAGCGAGTGGTAGTAGCGCGCGCCGGGCCTGACCTGGGTATAGAGGCGCGGCACCGTCTCCAGGTTGTGGTTGTAGACGTCGGGCTTCGCGTCCGCCACCGCCTCGATGGCGCCGGGCTTGTTGCGGAAGTCCGGCGTCAGCACCTCGATGGTGGTCTCCGGCGCGGTCTCGCGCAGCCGCTCGATACAGCGCACGAACTGAAAGGCGCCGCCGTCATCGAGATCGTCGCGGTCGACCGAAGTAATGACCACATGGTCGAGTCCGAGCGCGCCGACCGCTTGTGCAAGCTCGTCCGGCTCGTGCGGGTCGAGCTGATCGGGCCGGCCGGTCGCGATATTGCAGAAGGCGCAGGCGCGGGTGCAGACCGAGCCCAGGATCATCACCGTCGCGTGGCCCTTGGCCCAGCACTCGCCGATGTTGGGGCAGGCGGCCTCCTCGCACACGGTGTTCAGCCGGTGGGTGCGCATCAGCTTCCGCGTCGCGTTGTACTCGGGCGAGGTGGGCGCCTTGACCCGGAGCCAGCGCGGCTTCGGCTCGCGGTCGCTACGCGACTTCAGCGGTGTGACCTGCGACTCAGCCATGAGAGATTCCCCGATTACCGCCTAGATGTGGATGACGCGCCCATAGGCGTCAAGCACCGATTCGTGCATCGCCTCGGATAATGTCGGATGCGGGAAGATCGTCTCGACAAGGTCCGCCTCAGTGCACTCCAGCGAGCGGGCGACCGTGTATCCCTGGATCAGCTCGGTTACCTCGGTGCCGATCATGTGGGCGCCGAGCAGCTCGCCGGTCGCCTCGTCGAACACGGTCTTGACCATGCCCTCGGGCTCACCCAGCGCGATCGCCTTGCCGTTGCCGATGAAGGGGAAGCGCCCGACCCGCACGGCGTGCCCCGCCTCCTTGGCCGCGGCCTCGGTAAGCCCGACCGAGGCGACCTGGGGCCGGCAGTAGGTGCACGCCGGCACCCGGCTGGTGTCAAGCGGGTGCACGCCTTCCACGCCCGCGATCTTCTCCACGCAGAGCACGCCCTCGTGACTGGCCTTGTGGGCGAGCCAGGGCGGGCCTGTGACATCGCCGATGGCGTAGACGCCCGGCTCGCCGGTCGCCATCCAGGGGTCGGTCCGGATATGGCCCTTCTCGACCACGACGCCGGTGCCCTCCAACCCGATGTCCTCGACATTGCCGACGATGCCGGCGGCGAGGATCGCGCGGTCGAACGTGACGTCTTGCGCCTTGCCGTCCGCAGTCTCGATGGCGGCCTGCACCGCGCCGCCCTTCGGCGCGAGGCTGTTCACCCGCGCGCCGGTGTGGATGGTCATGCCCTGGGCTTCGAAGCCCTTGAGGGCGGCGGCCGAGATTTCCTCGTCCTCCACGGGCAGCACGCGCGGCAGGATCTCGACCACGGTAACGGCGCTGCCGAGGTCGGCGTAGAAGCTCGCGAACTCCATGCCGATGGCGCCGGCGCCGATCACCAGCAGCGATGCCGGGTGTGCGGCGGGAACCATCGCCTCCTTGTAGGTCCAGATCGTCTCACCGTCGGGCTCCAGACCCGGCAGCACCCGCGCCCGCGCTCCGGTGGCGAGGATGATGTGCGCGGCGCGGACGGTCTCGACCGCCCCGTCCTCCTTGGTGACCTCGAGGGCACCGGCGCCTGCGAGCCGGGCGTGGCCCTCAATGACCGTGATCCCGTTCTTCTTCATCAGGTAAGCGACGCCGCGGGAGAGCTGATCGGCGACCTTGCGCGAACGGGCGACGACTTTCTCGATATCGACCGAGACCTCGCCCACGCTGATACCGAAATCGCCGAGCCGGTCGAGGGTGTGGCGCAGCTCCGAGACCCGGAGCAGCGCCTTGGTCGGAATGCAGCCCCAGTTGAGGCAGATGCCGCCGAGGTGCTCGCGCTCGACCACGGCGGTCTTCAAGCCGAGCTGGCTGGCGCGGATCGCCGCGACATAGCCGCCGGGGCCGGTGCCGACGATCACAACGTCAAAGGACGGATCGGCCATGATGTCCTCCGGTCTGGTAAGCGTGAGGGGCCGGCGGGGCCGGCCCGCGCTACAGAAGCATGGTGAGCGGGTCTTCGATCAGGCCCTTGAACGCCTGCAGGAACCGGGCGCCGAGCGCGCCGTCGACCACGCGGTGATCGACCGAGAGCGTGCACGACATCATGGTGGCGACGGCGAGCGCGCCGTCCTTGACCACCGGCCGCTGCTCGGCGGTGCCGACGGCGAGGATCATGGACTGCGGCGGGTTGATGATCGCCGCGAACTCCTTGATGCCGAACATGCCGAGATTGGAGACGCTGAAGGTGCCGCCCTGATACTCCTCCGGCGCGAGCCCCATGGGCTTGGCCCGGGCGCGCCCGGCGAGCTCCTTCACCTCGGCGGAAATCTCGGCCAGCCCCTTGGCGTCGGCGTTGCGCACGATGGGCGTCACCAGTCCGTCCTCGATGGCGACGGCCACCGAGACATCTGCACTTGCGTATTGGCGGAGCGTACCGTCGACCCACGACGCATTGGCGGCCGGGACCTTGCGCAGCGCCAGCGCCGCAGCGCGGATGACGAAGTCGTTGACCGAGAGGGTGTAGGCGTCCGAGCGCTCGTTGAGCTGCGCGCGGGTCTCCAGCAGCGCATCGACTGCGCAATCGATGGTCAGATAGAAGTGCGGGACCTCGCGCTTCGCCTCCTGCAGCCGCTGCGCGATGACCTTGCGCATGGTGCTCGCCGGCGCGTCCTGGTAGGCGGCGGCAGGGGCCGCGGGAGCGACCGGGGTCGGGGCAGCGGCGGGGGCTGCCGCCACCGCAGGGGCGGGAGCCGCGGCGGCAGCAGGCGCGGTCGCGGCGGCGGCGATCGCCGCCTCGACATCGACCTTGACGATGCGCCCGTTGGGGCCGGTGCCCGCGATCGCCTCCAGCGCCAGGCCGGCCTGCTTCGCCATGCGCCGCGCCAGCGGGCTCGCGAAGATGCGCGCGCCGGGCTCGCGCGCGGGCGCGGGTGGCGCCGCACCGTTTCCGCCGGACACTGGTGTCACAGCCGGGGCTGATGCCGGCGCTGCACTCGCCGCCAGCGCGGATTCGGCTGCGGCTTCAGCGGCAGGCGCAGCCGGTGGAGCTGCGGGTGCCGCCGCAGGCGCCGCGGCATCCGCGCCCTCCAGCGCGGATGTGTCCTCGCCCTCCTCCAGGATCAGCCCGATGACCGCGTTCACCGGCACAGCTTCGGAGCCTGCGGGGGCGACGATCCTGGCGAGGGTGCCTTCGTCGGTCGCCTCCACCTCCATGGTCGCCTTGTCGGTCTCGATCTCACACAGAATATCGCCGGCCTGGACGGAGTCCCCCTCGTTCTTGAGCCAGCTCGCGACGTTGCCCTCGGTCATCGTCGGCGAGAGGGCCGGCATGAGGATCTGGATCGGCATGGTGCCTCCCTAACTTCTGTAGCAGACGCGGCGGACGGCGTCGGCGATGTCTTTCGCGCCCGGAAGGGTCGCAGCTTCCAGATTGGCGGCGTAGGGCATCGGCACGTCGGCGCCCGAGACCCGCGCGACCGGTGCATCGAGCATGTCGAACGCCTGCTCCATGACCAGAGCGGCGACCTCGGCGCCGATGCCGGCGAAGGGCCAGCCCTCCTCCACCGTGACCAGACGGTTGGTCTTCTCCACCGAGGCCAGCACCGCCGCACCGTCGAGCGGGCGGAGCGAGCGCAGGTCGATGACCTCCACGTCGATTCCCTCCGCGGAGAGAGTCTCCGCCGCTTCCAGCGCACGGCCCACCATGATCGAGAAGGCGGCGACGGTGACGTCGCTGCCGGCGCGCGCGATCGCGGCCTTGCCGATGGGCACCAGGTGATCGTTGCCCTCGGGCACCTCGAAGCTCTGGCCGTAGAGCAACTCGTTTTCGAGAAACACCACCGGGTTGGGATCGCGGATGGCGGACTTCAGCAGCCCCTTGGCGTCGGCCGCCGAATAGGGCGCGATCACCCGCCAGCCCGGCACATGCGCGAACCAGCTCGCATAGCACTGGGAGTGCTGCGCGGCGACCCGCGCGGCGGCGCCGTTGGGTCCGCGGAACACCACCGGCACCGGCAGCCGGCCGCCCGACATGTAGAGCGTCTTCGCGGCCGAGTTGATCAGATGGTCGATCGCCTGCATGGCGAAGTTGAAGGTCATAAACTCGACGATGGGCTTGAGCCCGCC
The DNA here is from genome assembly GCA_965207055.1 of Alphaproteobacteria bacterium. Taxonomy (GTDB): domain Bacteria; phylum Pseudomonadota; class Alphaproteobacteria; order UBA828; family UBA828; genus WTGU01. The sequence continues at coordinate 1,223,932 of CBDBLP010000004.1, forward strand.
CATGGCGGCGCCGACGCCGATGCCGGCGAACCCGGCTTCGGTGATGGGCGTATCGATCACGCGGCCCGCGCCGAACTCGTCGAGCAGGCCCTGGCTCACCTTGTAGGCGCCCTGGTACTCCGCAACCTCCTCACCCATGAGGAAGACGTCGGGGTCGGCCCGCATCTCCTCCGCCATCGCGTCGCGAAGCGCCTCTCGAACGGTCTGCAGTGCCATGAGTCGCGGATCTTCCGTGTGAGCGTCAGGCGCGGGCCACGACATCGGCCTCGAGCGAGACCGGAGCGGGCTCGGGCGCGCCTTGAGCGAAATCGGCGGCGTCGTTGACGATGGCCTTGATCTCCCGGTCGATCTCCTTGAGCGCGTCCTCGTCGGCGTGGCCGCCTTCGATCAGGGCCTGGCGCGCCTGCTCGATGGCATCGCGCTCCTTGCGGACCTTGCTGACCTCATCGCGGCTACGGTACTTGGCCGGATCGGACATCGAGTGACCGCGGTAGCGGTAGGTCATCGCTTCGAGCAGCAGCGGCCCGTTGCCCACCCGGAGACCGGCGACCGCCTCCTCGGCCGCCTGATACACGGCCGCCACGTCCATGCCGTCGACCCGCCCGCCGGGAATGCCGAAGGCCGCGCCGCGCTCGTGCAGCTCCGACACCGCCGCCGAGCGCTCGACCGAGGTCCCCATGGCGTACTGGTTGTTCTCGATCACGAAGAGGACCGGGAGCTGCCAGAGCGCCGCCATGTTGAAGGCCTCGAACACCTGGCCCTGATTGGCCGCGCCGTCGCCGAAGTAGGTGACGGAGACGCGGTCCGAAGCGCGGTACTTGTGGGCGAAGCCGAGGCCGACGCCGAGCGGCACCTGGGCGCCGACGATGCCGTGGCCGCCGTAGAAGCCGCTCTCGGGCGCGAAGAGGTGCATCGAGCCGCCCTTGCCCTTCGACGCCCCGGCGGCGCGCCCGGTGAGTTCCGCCATGACCTCCCTGGGAGGCACGCCGGCGATCAGCATGTGGGCGTGGCAGCGATAGCCGGTGATGACCGAATCGCCCGGCCCGAGCGCGTACTGGATGCCCGTGACCACCGCCTCCTGCCCGATATAGAGGTGGCAGAAGCCGCCGATCAGCCCCATGCCGTAGAGCTGGCTGGCCTTCTCCTCGAAGCGGCGGAGCAGCAGCATGTCGCGGAATGCGCGATGCAGCGTCTCCGGCTCCATCGCGGCCTCGCGGGCGGCCGCAGTCCCGCTCCGGGCCCGTTTCCTGGCAGTCGCCATCTCTTCCTCGCGTCCGACGCCCGCTCCACCCGTCACGTAGTCGGCTGGTGCGGAACTTCAAGGCACGCTAGGGCAAACGCGGTGGGCTGACAAGGGTGAGGAGATTAGTGCTTGCCATGGCAAGCACTTGGGGCTCCCAGTCGGGGACGGCGTCACTCGCCGGGATCGGGCGCGGGCTGCGCTGGCCCGTCGAGGAAGAGCACCTCCTCATCTGGGTGGCCCAGGTTGAGCGTCCGGCGGGCCTCCTGGTCGAGCAGGTCGAGGTCCAGACTCTCGGCCCGGAGCTGAGAGACGCGGCGCTCCAGCTTGCGCCGCTCCTCGGCGAGCGCGGCCACCTCGGCGCGGGTCCGCTCCGCCTCGGCGGAGCGCTCGACCCAGCGAAGCAGCCCGCGCTCGCCCTGCACGCTCTGGTAGCCGACGTAGAGCAGGCCCAGCGCGCAGGTGAGCAGCACGATGATCGTCCGGTAGCGAACGCGCGCGAATCGCTCGGCCATGGCCATACGACATCAACGCCGGCGCGGGCTGCTGTCAAGACGGTAGTGCTGGCCTAAACCGCCGAACGCCGAGCGTTCGACCGCCGAATCATGAGGTTCGGAGCACCGAACGGCCGGCGTAGCGGGCGGTGTCGTCGAGGCTCTCCTCAATGCGGATGAGCTGGTTGTACTTGGCGGTGCGGTCGGTGCGGGACGGCGCGCCGGCCTTGATCTGGCCGCATCCGGTCGCGACCGCGAGGTCGGCGATGGTGGTGTCCTCGGTCTCGCCCGAGCGGTGCGACATGACCGCGCCGAAGCCGCTCCGGAGCGCGAGCGAGACCGTCTCCAGGGTCTCCGTGAGCGTGCCCACCTGGTTGACCTTGACCAGGACTGCGTTGGCCGCGCCCTCCGAAATCCCGCGCCCGAGCCGCGCCGCGTTGGTGACGAAGAGGTCGTCGCCCACCAGCCGGATGCGTGCACCCAGCGCCTGCGTGAGCGCGGCCCAGCCTTCCCAGTCGTCCTCGGCGAGGCCGTCCTCGATCGAGGCGATGGGGTAGCGCGCCGCCAGGTCCTCGTAGTAGGCGACCATTCCGCCGGCATCCAGGGTACGACCCTCGCCCGCGAGCCTGTAGGCGCCGTCCCGGTAGAACTCGCTCGCCGCCGCGTCGAGCGCGAGAAAGATGTCTTCGCCGGGCCGATAGCCCGCCGCCTCGATGGCCTTCATCAAGTGGCCGAGGGCGGCATCGGTGCTGTCCAGCGCCGGCGCAAAGCCGCCCTCGTCGCCGACGTTGGTTGAATGGCCGGCGTCGGAGAGCCGCTTGCCCAGGCCGTGAAAGATCTCGGCCCCGACACGGATCGCCTCCGCAACGCTGCCGGCGGCGACGGGCATCACCATGAACTCCTGCACGTCGATGGCGTTGTCGGCGTGGGCCCCGCCGTTGAGGACGTTCAGCATGGGCACCGGCAGGAGCCGCGCGTCGACGCCGCCGACGTAGCGGAAGAGCCGCTGATCCAGCTCGACTGCCGAGGCCCTGGCGGCGGCAAGGCTGACGCCGAGGATCGCGTTCGCGCCGAGCCGGCTCTTGTTCTCGGTGCCGTCGAGGGCGTTGAGCGTGGCGTCGATGCGGGCCTGCTCCGAGGACTCCATGCCGCTCAACGCCGGAAAGATCTCCTCGTTGACCGCGCGCACGGCGTCCTGCACCCCCTTGCCGCCGAAGCGCCCGCCGCCGTCGCGCCGCTCCACCGCCTCGTGCGTGCCGGTCGACGCGCCGGAGGGCACCGCAGCGCGCCCCTCGGCGCCGCTTTCCAGCACGACATCGACCTCGACGGTCGGGTTGCCCCGGCTATCGAGAATCTCCCGCGCAAGGATATCGGTGATCGCACCCATGCTCGCCCCCTCCCCTCGGCACCGGCGCCCCTTGATAGGGGCCGGGCGCGGGATGGGCAAGGCGGCGCGCGTCTGCCATGATCCGGCCGGCGCAAATGGGGAGACAGGGATGAAGGTGGTGGTGGCAGGCGCGAACGGGCTCACCGGGCGGATCGTGCTCAGGATGCTGGCGGAGGCCGGGCACCAGCCGGTCGCCATGATCCGGGACTTCGCCCAGCGCGAGAAACTGGAGCCGCTCGGCGCGGAGTGCCGGATCGGTGACCTGGAAAAGCCCGTGGGCTACGCCGTTCGCGGCTGCCGGGCGGCCATCTTCGCCGCCGGCTCCGGCTCCAAGACAGGGCCGGAAAAGACCATCGACGTGGACCAGAAGGGTGCGATGGCCTTCATCGATACCTGCGTGCGCATGAACGCCCGCCGCTTCGTCATGTTGGGCTCGATTGCCGTGGATAAGCCAGAGCGCGGGCCCGAGAGCCTGCATCACTATTTCAGGGCCAAGGCGATCGCCGATCGTCACCTGCAGGCGAGCGGCCTCAACTACACGATCGTGCGGCCGGGCTTCCTCACCAACGAGCCCGGCACCGGCGCCATTACCACCGGCGACGATCTCGGCCCGATCGCCAAGGAGACCCACTCGGTGACCCGCGAGGACGTGGCGCGCGTGCTGGTGGATTGCCTCAACCTCGACAACACTATCGAGAAGACCTTCGAGATGATCGGCGGCGAAACGCCCATCGCCGACGCACTCAAGGCGCTCTGAGCGCCTGTCTTCACGGGTCTCAGCCCGAAATTCCGACCGAGGCGCGGTCCCCCCACGCTGCTTGCCGCTTGCCGCTCGCCGACGGCTCGAACTGCTCAGGCGAAGAGCGCCTGGGCCATGAACTTCTTTGCGTCGATGTTGGTGCCGCAAACGATGACTGCGGTGCGCTGACCCCGCAGCCGGCCGGCGAGCGGGCCGAGCAGCGCGGCGGTCGCTGCCGCGCCCGCCGGCTCCACGGCGAGCTTCATCTCGGCGAAGAGCAGGCCCATGGCGCGGCGCATGGCCTCGTCGTCGATCGTCACCAGCTCGTCGACGTAGCGCCAGCAGAGCCCGTAAGAATAGGGGGCGGCATGGGGCGCGCCGAGGCTGTCGGCGATGGTGGCGACCCTGTCGATGGCCTGGGGCGAGCCTGCGGCGAAGCTTCGGTGCATGGTGTCCGCCCCCTCGGGCTCGACGCCATAGACGCGGCACTGCGGCTGCACGGTCTTGATGGCGCAGGAGACGCCGGCGCAGAGGCCGCCGCCCCCGATCGGCACGACGACCGCATCCAGCGCCGGCACCTGCCGCGCGAGCTCCAGGCCCACGGTCGCGGTGCCGAGCGCGATGGTCCGCCCCTCGAAGGGATGGATGAAGGCGCGGCCCTCGTCGGCCTCGATGGCGCGCACGGTCTCGAACGCCGCGTGCACGTCCGGCACCTGGACAAGCTCCGCGCCATAGCGGTGCACCTGGGCGACGCGGAAAGGGTCGGCGCCCTCCATCATCACCACCTTGGCCGACGTGCCGACGCGGTGCGCGGCGAAGGCCACTGCGATGGCGTGGTTGCCGGCGCTCACCGCGGTGACGCCGCGCTTCCGCCTCGCCTCGTCGAGAGCCAGCGCGTTGAGCAGCGCGCCCCGCGCCTTGAAGGTGCCGGTGCGCTGGAACAGCTCGAGCTTGAGGAAGACCGCGCTCTCCGGCCCGAGAACATCCGAGACCGCCGCCGCCCGCCAGCGCTGCACCGGGGTCTCCTCGATCAGATCGCCGAGTGCGGCCCGCGCTGCCTCGATTGCAGCGAGGTCCGGCGGCGCCTCGCTCTCCGCCGCCACCGCGCTACCGACCCTGGAAGCGCGGCGTGCGCTTCTCGACGAAGGCCCTCACCGCCTCGCGGTGATCGTCGGTGGAGCCGAGCACGCCGTAGGTGGCGGAGGCCCGGTCCAGCCCGGCGCGCAGATCGCCGCCGATGCCGTCGCGCACCAGCCGCTTGATGGCGCGGACGGCCAAGGTCGGGCCGTCCGCCAGGCGGCGCGCGAGTTCCATGGTTTGCGACATCAGCTCGTCGTCGGCGCAGACCCGGTTGACGAGGCCGATGCGCGCGGCCTCGGCCGCGTCGATGGCGTCGCCCGTCCACAGCAGCTCCAGCGCCTTCGCCTGGCCCACCAGCCGCGGCAGCCAATGGGCGCCGCCGGCCCCCGGCGCGAGCCCGACCTTGACGTAGGTCTCGGCAAACCTGGCCGAGGCCGCGGCAAAGCGCAGGTCCATCGCGAGCGCGAGGTCGAGGCCGGCACCGATGGCAGCACCGTTGATCGCCGCGATCACCGGCTTGTCCATGTCGGCGAGGGTGAGCGGGATGCGATGCACGTGCTCGCCGATCATCGCACGCTGCTCGGCCGGCGCCTGCTCCAGCCCCTCCCCCATCAGCTCCTTAATGTCGCCGCCACTGCAGAAGGCCTTGCCCGCCCCGGTCACCACCACCACGTGCACGTCCTCGCGATCGCGACAGTCGGCGAGCGCTGCGGCCCAGGCATCGATCATGGTGCGGGTGAAGGCGTTGCGCCTGTGCGGCCGGTTGAGCGTGATCGTCGCGATACGCTCCGCGACCTCCAGCAGGATCTCGTCGCTCACGGGCGGGCTCCTTCTTCTGCTGCCGCGCCACTTGCAGTGACCATCGTCGGCCAGAGCGCCGCGCCGCCACCCCGCGCGGTCTCGGCGCCGAGCACCTGCCACCAGTGGGCCTCGTTGCCGCACTCGTCGCGCCAGGCCCAGAGCCGCTTGGTCCAGATGTGCAGGTCGTGCTCCGCGGTGTAGCCGATGGCGCCGTGCACCTGATGCGCGAGGCGGGCGACCGTGCCTGCCGCCTGGCTCGCCCGCGCCTTGGCGGCGGCGAAAGCGAAGGGAGTGCCCGCCTCAGCCGCCGCATCGACCGCCGCACCGGTGGCAGCCGCCTCGCCCGCCATCTCGGCCAGATGGTGCTGGATCGCCTGGAAGCGCGCCAGCGGCCGGCCGAATTGCACGCGATCGTGCGCATACTGCAGGCTCATGTCGAGCACACGCTCCATCGCGCCCCGCAGCTGGGCGGCGCCGGCGAGCGCCATCAGCGCGAAGCCGTCCACCTCCGGCGGCAACGCAACGAAGCGGTCCGGCGGGCCGGCAAGCGTGACGTCGTCGCGCGGCTCGCCAGCTAGGTTGGCGCCCTCGCCGATGTCGACCGGCTTGCACGAGGTCAACCCCTCGCCTGGAGCGGCGACCACGACGGCGGAGACGAAGCGAGCCCACGGGACTCGCGGCAGGGTCGCAGCGTCGCCGGCACCCCTTCCATCCGGCAGCACGTGCACGGAAAGCGGGCCGTCCGGCGCCTCCATGCCCGCCGCATGACAGAGCAGAGCCCCCACCATGGTCTCCGCGACCGGGATCGGCGCCGCATGGCGGCCCGCCGCGCGCAGCACGGCAAGCCCCGCCGCGAGGCCGGCACCGCCTGCCTCCTCCGGCAATGCCGCCTGCGCGAGCCCGGTCTCGTCGAAGCCTTGCCAGAGCTGTTCGGGCCAGGAGCCTTCCGCGAGCGCCGCACGCGCGCCCTCGCTCTCCGCCGCGAACAGGTCGTCGGCGGTCTGCTCGACCAGGCGCGCCGTTTCGTCGCTCATCGCCCCCTCACCGGACACCCAGGCCGCGGGCGATGATCGAGCGCAGGACCTCGTTGGTGCCGCCGCGCAGGGTGAACGAGGGCAGCCCCAGCACCGAGGCACCCAGCGCGGCCTCGAGCGACGGCGCGTTGGCGCTTCCGCCGGCCACGGGCTCCAGCGGCAGGGCGCGGCGCAGCGTCTCGGCCACCTCGGCCTCGAAGCGGGTGCCCATGTCCTTGACGATGGCGGCCTCGACCTCCGGGAGCTCCCCCTTCTCCAGCTGGCCGGCGACGGCGAGGGACATGGCGCGGAGCGCATAGAGCTCCGCCGTGAGCCGCCCGATCGCCTCGGCGAGCCGCGGCTCCGGTTCCGGCCCCGCCGCCTCGACCAGCGCCGCGAAGAGATGGAAGGTGCTGAGAATGCGCTCGGGCCCGCTCCGCTCCAGTGCAAGCTCGCCGGTGACCTGGCGCCAGCCGTCGCCCTCCTGGCCGATCAGCCGGTCGGTCGGAATTACCACGTCCTCGAAGACGCATTCGTTGAAGTCGTGCTTGCCGGCGAGGTTCACGATAGGGCTCACCTGCACGCCGTCGGCTTCAAGGTCGATCAGGAACTGGCTGAGGCCTTCGTGGCGGCTCTCGCCGGCGGGGCCCGTGCGGCAGAGCGCGATCATGTACTGCGAGCGGTGCGCGTTGCTGGTCCACACCTTGGTGCCGTCGATGCGCCAACCCTCCGCCGTCCGCTTCGCGCGGGTGCGGACCGAGGCGAGGTCGGAGCCGGAATCGGGCTCGCTCATGCCGATGGCGAAGTAGCATTCGCCGGCGGCGATTCGGGGGAGGATCGCCCGGCGCTGTTCCTTGCTGCCGAAGCGCAGCAGCAGCGGGCCGCTCTGCCGGTCCGCCACCCAGTGGGCGTAGACCGGCGCGCCGGCCGCCAGAAGCTCCTCGATCACGACGTAGCGCTCGAGCGCCGAGCGCTCGTGCCCGCCGTAGCGCCCGGGCCAGCACATGCCGATCCAGCCCCGCGCGCCGAGCGCGCGGCTGAAGGAGGCCGACCAGTCCGAGCCGAAGTCGGAATCGGGCCGCCAGCCTTGCGTTTCTCGCGATTCCGCGAGGAACGTGCGGACCTCGTCGCGCAGCGCATCGGTGCCGGGCGGCAGCGCCGGCGGCGGAAAGTCGAATCCGGTCACGGCGTGTCTTCAGCCCGCATGTTCGACCGAAATCATGATCTTCGCGGCGCCTTCAGAGCGATGCGGTATGCGGCAACCGCTGCATGGCCGCGTCGAAGGTGTAGACGCCCTTGAGCACCTCGCCCGCGTCCGATGCGGCCCGCAGCGCCTTGTAAACGATCAAGGCATCGGCAAAACCGGCGCCCTTCGCCAACCCAGCCCCGCCCGCGGGCGTGGCACTTCGGTACGCTTGCAGGGCGCGCCAAACCACCTGATCGTCCTCGAAGCGAATATTCGGCTCGCTGAACAGCCGTTCGAGGACCGTCACCAGCTCGGCCTTGGCCAGTCGGTATTTGCGGCCGGAAAGCGTCCACACGGTTTCCACCAGTACGACGTCGGAGATCAGGACGCTCTCCGCGGCATCGAACACGGCAGCCGCGCGGGCCGCCTGGGCCTCGTCGTCGTTCAGCAAGTACCGGAGCAAGACACTGGTGTCGACGGCGATCAAGGCATCGACTCGTCGAGTGCGTCCTCCAAGGACTCTTCGTCGCTGACCCCGGAAGCGCCGTCCACGTGGCACAAAATGCCTCTGGCTGCGCCGGCGGCCTTCCGCACGATGGTGATGCGCCCATCGGCGACGAAGCTGCGGTACTCGTCGCCCGGCTCAATGCCCACTTCCCGGCATTGATCGATGGGAAGCGTAATCTGGCGCTTGGCGCTCACGCGCGGCATCGCGTCGTGCTCCTCGACATCACCTATTCGGACGAACAATATCCAATTCTTTACCGATAGCCAATCGGTAAAGAACCAGCAGCGGGGCGCGCGTGATCAGCCGCCAAAAATCTCGGCGTAGCGTGCGAGCTTGGCCCGCCAGGCCGCGTTGTCGAGAATCTCGCGGTTGACGATGGCCTTCGGCGGCTCGCCCCGCTTCAGCGCCTGGCAGGCGATGACGTCGCCCGCGCCGAGGCCGGCGAAGCACTGGTCGGTCCAGGCCAGCGCGTGCGGCGAGAGGACCACGTTGTCGAGCTTGAGGATGGGATCGTCCGGGTCCGGCGGCTCGGGGTCGAGCACGTCGAGGCCGGCGCCGGCGATCCGCCCTTCCTGTAGCGCCACGGTCAGCGCCTTCTGGTCCACCGTGCCGCCGCGCGAGGTGTTCACCAGATAGGCCGTGGGCTTCATCATTCCGATCAGCCGCTCATCGACGATGTGGTGGGTTGCGTCGCTCAAGGGGCAGTTGACGGTCAGGATGTCCGACTCCCGGCAGAGCGTGTCGAGATCGACCATCTTCACCCCCAGCTCCTCCGCCACCGCCGGGTCGGCGTAGGGGTCGCAGGCCATGAAGTTCATGTCGAAGGGGGCGGCCATGCGGAACATCTCGGCCCCGATGTTGCCGATGCCGACCGAGCCGAGCGTCTTGCCGACGATGCCCACGCCCATGTACCCGGACCTGCGGGCGAAGCCGGCCGGGCCCTCGATGGTCAGCTGGTGCTTGATCAGGAGCTTGCCGGTGACCGCGAGGATCAACGCGATGATGGCGACGGCGACCGGCCGGCGCACACCGTCCGGCGTGATGATCAGCGCGATGCCGTTGTCGGTGCAGGCCTGCACGTCCACGCTGTCGTAGCCGACGCCGAAGCGCGCCACCATGGCGAGCCTGCCGTCGGCCGGCACGCTGGAGCGCTCGAAGCGCTGGGCCAGCAGGATCAGCGCGTCATGCCCGGCGAGCTCCGCCGCATCCACCGGCCCCTCGCTGTTCTTCAGGTAGCTCCACTCGATGTCCGGATCGTCGTCGAGCGGCCGGCGGTCGAACATCGGGAAGAGCGGCTCGCCCTCCGGCGTGAGATAGTCGGCGCTCAGTGCGATTCTGAATTTGTCGGCCATAACCTGTTGATCTCCCTTATCTCTTGGGCCGCCGCCGGCCGCGCTTGCATTGGGCGCGCAAGCCCTCCGCGCCTTCGCGCATGGACTGTTGCAGCAGCCAGACATCGCCCGAATAGCAGATGAAGTCGAAGCCTTCCTTGAAGAGCGCCACGCCGGTCTCGACGTTGGGCACCAGCCGGCCGAGGGACTTGTTGTGCTTCTTCGCCGCGCCCGCGATCCGCGCCACCGCCGCAACGAAATCCGGGTGGTCGAACTGGCCGGCGATGCCCATGGAGACCGAGAGGTCGAAGTGGCCGATCCAGAGCAGGTCGACGTCCTCGATCGCCGCGATGTCGTCGACGTTCTCGACCCCCTCGCCGGTCTCGATCAGGGCGACGAAGGTGCAGCGCCGGTTGGCGTTCCGCAGCTTCTGCTTCACGTCGCCCGGCGCGTAGCGGTCGTGCGCGATCTGCAGCGCGACGCCGCGTTCGCCGTCGGGCGCGTACTTGACGTAGCTCAGCAGCTCCCGCGCCACCTTCGGCGAGCCCACCATCGGCAGCATGATGCCCTCGGCCCCCATGTCCATGGCGCGCGCCGCGTGGTGGTATTCGCGGGAGGGCACGCGCACGATCGTCGGCATGTCGCCCGCCTGCATGTAGCGCAGCACCTGCTTGATCGTGTCGAAGCCGAAGCCGGAATGCTCCATGTCGAGCAGCACGAAGTCGCAGCCGGCGGCCTTGAGGATCTGGCCGATCCCCGGTGTGCCGAACTCAACCACGAAGGTGCCGACCTTGAGCCGGCCGTGGCGGGACATCTCCTTGAGGGCGAATTCTGTCATTTTCTCCTACCCGTCTCGATCCGTCGGAATGCTCTGTCGGCTATGCGCCAATCTCGATACGCGCGACCGCGAAGGGCGCCAATTCGAGCCGGCTGGGGTCGCCCGGCTGGCCCGGGCTCGCGGCGAAGCCCGCCGGGTCGGTCACCGCGTCCACGAAGTTGCTCGAATCCAGCCGGCCGATGGCGGCCGTGCCGCCCGCGAGGCCCGAGACGGTCACCGTCTGGGGTGCCGGCGTGAGGTTGGCGAGCCAGAGCAGGGTGCCGCCCCCGTGCTCGTAGGCGAGGCCCAGCACGCGCGTCGCATCGCCGCTGGTCACCGCGCGAACCGCCGCCCCCTTCGCCGCCGCCAGCGCCGCCACGATGTGATAGAGCGGCATCACCGCCGGCCCGTCGAGATCGTCGAACCAGGGCTGCGGGTGCTCGGTCCTGCGATAGACCATGCCGAGCGCGCCGGAAGGTTGGCCGATCGCCAGCGCCTCCAGGCCGAGCGGCGCCACACGCGCGGCATAGCCGAGGGTGAAGGCGGCACCGAGCAGAGAGCGGTGACGCGGATCCTGGCGGTTGAAAGAGTAGCGCCCGTTGTCGCTGTTGTGGTGAACGTCCGGCCCGTAGGGGTTGAAGCGCATGCCGATGGCGCTCGGCGCGATCCGGTAGGGTTTGCCGCCGGCCCAGGCCTTGGCCGAGGCGACGATATCCGGCAGCGTCTGCAGCGTCTCGATCACCGAGAGGTCGTCCGGCTCGTGCACCACGGCGCAGGTGGCATGGGTGAGGAAGTCGAACAGGTCGGTCGTGGCGCAGTTGCGGTTGAGCTCGGTGAAGTTGGTGAAGACGCCACCCCCGAGCCGCACGCCGGGGAAGGCCGCGCGGGCCGCGCCGTAGACCTCGTCGAAGTCGGGGATGCCGAGGGCCGGAATCTTCTCCAGGGTGAACTTCAGGAGCCGCGCCTGCTCTGGCACGATGGCGTCCGGCGCAAGCCCGGCGCGGCCCGCGACCTCGGCGGCCTGCGCCAGCTCGTCGGCCACCGGCTGCTCGCAGGGCACCGTGATCTCCAGCACGACCTCGGCATCGAGAGCCTCGGCCAGGCCCCTGCCGGCAGCGAGCGCGTCTGCCGCGTGTGGATCGCGCGGGTCGCATTCGCAGACGAGGTGTCCGGGCCCGAGCGCCTTGAGCAGGTCGAGCCCGTGATCGAGGTGGTCTCGCTCGAAGTTACCGACGCCGAGTCCGATCTCCGGCATCTGCGTTCCGGTCGCGCCGCCGAGGGCGATATCGACCGCGCCGTCATCGCCGGCCCCCGTCGCGACGGCTGCGGCGCCGCCCTCGATGCTGAGCGTCGCGACCTGCCGCAGGCGCTCGCCGGCCGCCAGCGTGTAAGGGAAGGGCAGCTCCAGCGGGCGGTAGTAGGTCTTGTAGGAAGCGTCGGTCCAGTTGCGCTGGTCCTCGGTCTCCCAAGGGTCGGCGCCCTCGAAGCGGCAGGTGAGCCAGACCCCCGGCGAGACCCGGTGGCGCATGGCGGCGATGTCGAAGAAGGGCTGCAGCGGCATGATCAGGCCGGGGAACGCGGTCTCGTCCACGGTGCCGTCGCTGTGGGTGATGGTGCAGGCCTCGCCCGCCACGCCCTCCACGGGGTGCAGTACGACGAAGCCCGTCCGGCCGGTCCTGAACTCGGTCTCGGGCTCGAATTCGACCGTGAAGACCAGGCTCCGCTCGTTCTCCGCCACGATGTCGGCCCGGTAGCTGAGCGCGCCGTCAGGAGAGTCGATACGCCCGTCGTAGCCCACGCGAAAGCCGCCGCCCTCTTCCTCGATCTCCAGGTTGGCGATTTGGGGCGCATAGGTCTCCCACCCCCCGCCGCGCACGACGAAGGCGAGGCCGCGCAGTGCTTCGGTGCCGCCGTAGCGGATCCAGCGCAGCTTGCCGGCCTCGAGCTCGGCCGTGAGCGCGCCTGCGGTGAGAGTCCGCGCTTCCGGCCTCTCCTGCTCGGTGCCGTAGAGCGTGAGCGCCTCGCTCGGTGCCGTGGTCATGTCCCCTTCCCTGCCCGGTCTGATCCGGCCCGTTATAGCAGCGTGTGCCGCCCGCAGCACCGGCGCTCAGGCGCCGACCTCCTCCCACCGGCCGCTCTCGCCCGAGCGCGCGAGCGCATCCAGCGCCCGCATCATCTTGACCGACTCCTCCAGCGGGAACACCAGCGGCGCCTCGCCCCGCACCGCCGCGCAGAACGCCTCGGCCTGCCGCACGTACTGGTTGACCCGCTCCAGGGTCTCGACCTCCTCGTTGAGCGGCTCCCAGATTTCGCGTGGGCCGAGGATCGAGATCCGGGCCTCGCGGGTCGGCGACTGGGCGAAGGGGTCGGCTAGCTCGATCCGCCCCTCGGTGCCCTGGATCGCCATGTGCTGATGGACGGCGAGCAGCGTGCCGCAGGTGAAACTCAGGATGCCGGAGGGGAACTGCAGCACCGCGTGGCTCAGCACGTCCACGTCCCATTCGGGGTGCCGCTCGATCGCGGCGAAGGCGCGGATCGGCTCGGCCTCGAAGACGTAGCGCCCGGTGAGCAGCGGATAGACTCCGACGTCGAGCAGCCCGCCGCCGCCCATCTCCCGCTTGTTGCGGATGTTCCCGGGGTCATCCAGCCAGTAGCTGAACCAGCCCTGGATCGCCCGCAGGCGGCCGATGCGGCCCGCGCGCACCAGCTCCCGCACCCGCTTCCATTGGGGGTGGTGGATGACGACGTAGGCCTCCTGAATCTGCACCCCGGTCTCGTCGCGGACGGCGATGAGCTGCGCCGCCTCGTCCGCGTCGAGCGCGATGGGCTTCTCGCAAAGCACTTGCTTGCCGGCGCGCGCCGCCTTCGCCGTCCAGGGCACGTGGAGGTGGTTGGGCAAAGGGTTGAAGACCACGTCGATGGCGGGATCGGCCAACATGGACTCGTAGTCGCCATAGGCCTGCGCCAGGCCGAACTGCTCGGCCACCGCCTCCGCCTTGGCGAGCTCGCGGCTCGCGATGCCGTGGACGCGGAGGCCAGCGGTCTGCTGTAGCGCCGGAATCATGTGCTCGATGGCGAAGAACGAGGCGCCGAGCACGCCCCAGGAAAGTTCCTTCATCTCCCTACTCCCCGCCCCGGCAAACCCGCGCTCTTACGTGTGTACACGTTCGAACGCCCGGCCGCTCTCATCGAAGAGATGGCAGCTGTCGGCGGCAAAGCCGATGCTGACGTCGTCGCGCATGGCGATCACCTTGTCGCCCGGCGCATGCACCGTGACCTCCCGGCCCTCGGGCGTGTTGAGGTAGACATAGGTCTCGCCGCCGAGGCGCTCGACCGCGTAGACCTTGCCGGGCACCGTGGTGTCCCCGGCGCCGTCGGGATTGAGCGCCTCGGGCCGTACCCCGAGCGTCACCGGCGCTCCCTGGGCCGCGCCTCCATCGGGTCGGCAGCGCGTGACCGCGCGATAGCCGCCGTCGAGCTCGACCTCGATGCGCCCGCTCTCGATGCCGACGATCTTGCCGTCCAGGAAGTTCATGGCCGGCGAGCCGATGAAGCCGGCGACGAAGACGTTGCTGGGTGTGCTGTAGAGGTCGAGCGGCGCGCCGACCTGCTCCACGTTGCCGTCGTTCAGCACCACGATCTTGTTCGCCATCGTCATCGCCTCGACCTGGTCGTGCGTGACGTAAATCATGGTCGCCTTGAGGCGCTGATGGATGCGCGTGAGCTCGACCCGCATCTGGACCCTGAGCTTGGCATCGAGGTTCGAGAGCGGCTCGTCGAAGAGAAAGACGTTGGGCTCGCGCACGATGGCGCGGCCGATGGCGACGCGCTGGCGTTGGCCACCAGAGAGCTGCTTCGGCTTTCGCTTCAGCAGCTCGGAGATCTGCAGAATGTCGGCCGCCTCGGCAACCCGCCTGCGGATGAGGGCCTTGTCGGTGCGGGCGAGCCTGAGCCCGAAGGACATGTTCTCGTAGACCGACATGTGCGGATAGAGCGCGTAGTTCTGGAACACCATGGCGATGCCGCGCTTGTCCGGCGGCAGACGGTCGATCCGCTCGCCCCCGATCGCGATGGTGCCGCCGTTGAGCTCCTCGAGGCCGGCGACCAGGCGGAGAAGCGTCGTCTTGCCGCAGCCGGAGGGGCCGACGAAGACGGCGAACTCCTGCTCCTCGATATCGAGGTCGACGCCGTGGAGGACCTCCGTTTCGCCGAAACTCTTGGCCACAGATCTGATTTCGACGTAGGCCATGGGTCTCGCTGCTCGCGAAGCGGGCCGGTCCGATCAGCGGGTGGCCGGTACCCCGACGTGTCTCCCGGAACTCCGGAATTCGGCCCCGGGTTCCGCTCGGACGGTATCCAGAGCCGCCACGAGGGTCAACACGACGCAGTCCCGGGCGGCGGCGACGCGAAGAAGCGCGCTGCCCTTTCACGGGGGCCATGGTGCGCGTAGGTTCGGAGCGGGCCGTTCCCGTTCTTTCGGTAGGGGCCCGGCACTCAAGCGGAGGCGTGATCCCATGACTCCCATCGCGTCGATCGACGTCATTCCGCTCGCCAATCCCGACGCCAAGCCCGAGGACTTGGACGGCACGACCGAGACCGTCGTTGTCCGCCTGACCGACGAGAAGGGCCTGAGCGGGATCGGCGAATGCGACGCGCCCGCCTTCTACCGCACCGACCGCTGACGGGGAGGCGCCACGACACTCGGAGCGACGGTGTTGAATCCGTGAGAACGCGTCGAGTCAAAGGGCTCACTGTTCCGTCCGGGCTGCATGGGCCGGCCCGGTCGTCGGCCCCCATTCGAGGGCCCCATCGATAGCGGCGCCTCGCTTGCCTCGCGCCGCTCGGAGCGCTTCAGCGATAGAATTCAGCGATTGCGACGTCCGAGAGGCGCTGAAAGCGAGCGGCGCTGTTGGTCTCTTCGAGAATGCCGGTCGTCAGGCAGACCATGATCATGTCCCGTGCCGGGTCGACCCACATATTCGTCGAACCGGCCCCGAAGGCGCCGAACGTTTCCGGGCTCGAAAGATGCCCGAAATACGTGGGGATCATGCCCTCGCCACGGATGAAGAAACCGAGACCGAGATTGGCGGGGAACGCGGGCCAGCCCTTCATCTCGCGCGCGAAATGCCACTGGGTGTTGACCATGGTCCCCGTATGAACCTTGGTCGCGAACGCGACCATGGCAGGGGAGAGCATGCGCGCGTCGCCTCGCCCTCCTCCGCACCGGAGCGCCTCTGCAAATGCATAAATGTCGTTCAGCGTCGAGACGAAGCCGGCGGCAGGCATCTCGTGATCGAGCGCCGGGTTCATGATGTCCCCTGCCGCCGCGACGAGGGCGTCCGGATCGAACAGCCCGGGGCTGCGATCCGTGCAACGGGGGACAATGCCGCGGGACGCGAGATCCGCACGCATGCCGAGACACGTGTCCGTAATACCAAGCGGAGCGCAAATGTCGCGCGTCACGATATCGCGGAAGCGAAGCCCGCTCGCGTCCAGCCTCCGGACACACTCTGCCGCCACCGCGTGTGCCATGATCTGCGAATAGCTCGCCTCCTCTCCGGGCACTGAGACCGCAGGCGTGTCGCAGACGGCCGCAACGACCGCCTCGAGATCGCCTTGCTTGTCTGCGGAGACAGCCGGAAAGCCGGGGGCCACCCCCGCCGTGTGACAGAGAAGCTGCCCGAGCGTGGCGCGCGCCTTCCCCTTGACCCCAAACTCGGGAATCACCTCGCAGACTGGGGTATCAAGTCTGGCTTCGCCGCGCTCGATGCGCTGCAAGAGGGCAACGGCGGTGAGCGCCTTCGAAATCGAGAACACCGGGAAGACGCTGTCATGGCGGAGCGGCGTCTCATTGGGGCGATCAGCGAATCCGATCGTCTCGTCGAACGCGATC
The DNA here is from genome assembly GCA_965207055.1 of Alphaproteobacteria bacterium. Classification (GTDB taxonomy): domain Bacteria; phylum Pseudomonadota; class Alphaproteobacteria; order UBA828; family UBA828; genus WTGU01. The sequence continues at coordinate 1,240,421 of CBDBLP010000004.1, forward strand.
TCGCCGCCGACGGCAACGATCGTCGCGGCTCCGTCATAAAGGCCGGACTGGATGTCGGCTTCGATCGTTCGCTGTAGCCGGGCTGCCATTGTCGGTCCTCTCGTACGAAATTCTTGTTGCGGGCGCACAGCGCCGTGGAGCCCGCCCGCGGCGACACTCAGGCACGAATGCCGACCAGGATGTTCTCGCCTTCGACTCTCACCTCGTAGGTGGCGAGGGCCTCCGTGGCCGGCGGGCAGGTCGCCTCGCCGGTGCGGATGTTGAAGCAGCCGCCGTGAAGCGGACACTCGATTTCCTCGCCTTCCACGTATCCCTCGCTCAGGGAGCCGTGGGCATGCGTGCAGGTGTCGTCGGTCGCGAAGAACTCGCTGCCGATTCTGTAGAGCGCGATTTCCCTTCCCTCGACGACGACACACCTGACCTCGCCCTCGCGGAGCTCGGCTCTCTCGCCCACGACGTGATACTTGATGCTCCCCATCTGCCCTTGGCTCTCTTCCGTGCCGTCGATCGTGACCGCGCGAGGCAGCCGTCTCGGCCTTACTCCGCCGCCGAGGCGGAAGCGCCATCGCCCGCTCCCGAAGCGGGAGACGGCATGTCGTCAAAGCTCCGGTCGGATTCGATGCGCACCGAATCGAGGCAGCGGGCCAGCGCATCCGCACTTGTCTCCGCGGCTCTCGACAACTCCTTGAGCCACCTGCGATAGGCGACGGAGACCTTGTCGGTGCGCACGGAATACTCCTCGGAGGGGGCTGGGACTTCGGGCGGCTCCTGCGCCTCGATCACCGGCAGATCTTCGCTCAGCACCAGAGCCTGGAAGTCGAGGTGCGGTTGGTCGGGTCCGTCCCGATCCGCAGTACGGCTGGTGAACCAGAAGCTGCGGCACACGCCGGACTCGACCGGGGAGGCGGACATCCAGAGCTGGCTGCGCTCGCCGTCGGGGAAGAAGAACTCGAGATTGACGGTAAAGGGCACCCAGAGGCGATAGTCGGTGGGCGCCATGAGGGCGACGCCGGGAAGCTGCATCTCCGGCGACGGCACGAACTGGAAGCGCAGCTCCCGGTTGAGCCGATCGACCCTGGCGATGGGAACGCGCGTCTGGCGCCGGTCCCCGAGCGAGCCGTCGTGCACGAAGGGAAAGTGTGCGAGGTCGACGAAGTTCTCCAGCCGCCGCGCCGCCGATGTCGGCCAGGTGTAGGGCTCGCCGGCCACGCAGCGAAATGAGGCATCTCCAAACGCGGGACAGCCGGGAATTCGGGTATCGAGCGAGGCCTCGAGCCGGACCCAGACCAGGTCGTATTCGATGGCCGCGTCGTGGGCCCCGACCTTGCAGTCGTCGGGGATCGAGTGGTCGGGCATCGAGGGAATTTCCTGGCACCGCCCGTCCGCTCCGTAGAGCCACCCGTGATAGGCGCAGCGCAGTCCTCCGGCTTCGACGCGTCCCACCGAGAGCTTGGTCGAGCGGTGGATGCAGCGGTCGTCGAGCGCTGCGACGCGGCCCCCGATTTCCGCCAGCGCCAGCCTCTCGCCGAGCAGGGTTACGGCAAGCGGCCGATTCCCGTCTGCCGCCGCGGCGCGCAGTTCCGCGACCGTGCACACCGGGTGCCAGAAGTACCGCCATGCGGCCTCGTTCAGGAAGTTCGTGCTCGTGCGCATCGTCGATTACCCGGACTGCCGGACGGCCTCTTCACCTTCGGACATTAGCACGTCGCAAATCCTGTTCTGCGGGCTGCAGCAGGGCGGGCGCTTCCGATCGCAGGCCACAAGCTACTTGTCCGGGCCCACCCGAATCGCGTCGATGATCTCGAAGCGGTGATCTGCTTCCGTCGATAGCGCCTGTGTCCTGTGGATCGGCCTCGAATTTGCCCCCTGAAAGGCACGGCACCGTCCGACGCATCGGCTACCATCTCGACTTCTGCGCACGGGCGGTTCATCGTTCATCGAGCCCCTGCGAGGTGATCCCATGCACGACGGCGATGCTCTCGAATTCGCCGGCAGAGCCGGGCCGTTCCGAGACGCACCTGCACGCAGCGGGCGGCGTGCGCCATGACGGTGGTCCTGGCTTCGCGCTTCGACATCACGCCCGAGGCAGTGCTGGCCGTCGCCTGGAAGGGTGAGCCGGTGGCCATGGATGCTGCGGCTCTGAGCAGGATCGCGGAGTCTCGGGCCGCCTTCATGCGCTACCTCGACGAAGACCCGAGTGCGTCGGTCTATGGCGTGAACAGGGGACATGGCGAGATGGTCGGGCGGACACTCGACGAGGAGGATCGGCGGCGCCTCGCCCGCCTGAAACCACTCGCTGCGGCCGTGGCGTTCGGCGAGCCCTACCCGCGTCGCGTCACGCGCGCCATGGTCCTTGCGCGGCTCGCCAATCTGCTGGGCGGTCACGGGATGGCGACGCCGCGGCTGGTCGAGGCGCTTGCCGGGATGTTGAACCGCGGCCCTATCCCCTGCGTGCCGAGACAGGGTCAGGGCGGACCGGGCGAAATCCTGGTCCTCTACACGCTCTTCGTCGCGTTGTCCGAGCGGCTCGAGCTGCAGGCCGGAGAGCGCGGTGCGCTGATCAACGGATCCCCTGCCGCAGCCGCGGTCCTGGCCGATGCGGCGCTGACCGCCGAGCGGCGGGTCGCGGTGGCCGAGGAGGTGCTGGCGCTGGCGATCATGGCGTTCAATGCCCCGGCCGAGCATTACGAGACGGTTCTGGGCGAGCTGCTGGGCAGCGAGCACCACCGACGGGCCTTCGCCCGGCTGGCTGCCCTGCTCGACGGCATGACCGACTGCGGCGAGCCGCGACCCCATCAGGGGCCGGTGAGCTACCGGATCGTGCCCCACGTGCTGGCGCAGGCCCATGCGGCGATCGGCTTCGCGCAGGAACTCGCGGCGCAGAGCCTCTCGGCGGTGACCCACAATCCGGTCTATCTGGCTCCCGACGAGACGCACGCGCACGGACGCTGCCTGAGCACCGGCGGCTTTCACAACTCGGTGGCCGCGCCGGCCATCGACGGCATTGCCGGCGCCTGGGCGGACCTCTGCCTGATATGCCTGCGTCTCTGCGCCGGATTGATGAACGGGCGCGTGTCCGGATTTCCCGATTTCCTGCTGGCGGGACGCAGCGCGGGCGAGACCGACGGTCACGGCGCCGTCGGATACCTGCCGATGGCGATCGCGGGCTTCCTCGAAGAGGCGCGCGCGGCCGCCACGCGGACCTTCATTCCGGCCGCGGACGCGAGCGTCTTCGGGCAGGACGATGTGGGAGCGCCCGCGTTTCTCGCCTGGCCCAAGTGCATGGCGGCAGGTCTCTCGCTCGATTCGGCGCTTGCCGTCCTGGCCGTCGCTGCCTCGCAGGCGCTCCATGTCCAGAACCGCGCGCGCGTGCCGAAGCGGCTCGTCGCCCTCCTTTCCCTGGTCCGCAGCCGCGTGCCGCCGGTGGACGCCGACCGGGTTCTCGGCCCGGAGATGCAGCGCCTCACGGGCGATCTGACGGCGCGCATCTTCGCCGACGACCGCGTCGGACGGGGAGTCACGGCATGACGACGCACCACCGGCAATCCATGCGCGCATTCCTTGCCATGGCGGAGGAGGCCGGCGGGCTGACCCGCATCGCGGAGCGGGTCGATCCGGTCCACGAGATCGCGGCTTGGCTGTCGCTGCTCGATGGACGGGGCCCGGTGATGTTCGAGAACGTCGCCGGGCACGCCATGGCCGTGACCGGCAATCACCTGACGACACGGGCGCAGGCGGCGCGGGCGCTGGGCGTCGAGACCGATCGGTTGCAGGCCCGGCTCGTCGATGCCGTGCAGAGCCCGCTCGCCCCGCGCATCGTTGCCGGCGATGCGCGGTGTCAGGAGCTTGTCGTGCCGGGCCCGGATCTGGCCGACCTACCGATCCCCACCTTCTTCGAGCACGAGACCGGGCCCTACATCACCGCAGGTGCGATCATTGCGAAGGACACCGTCACGGGACGCGGGAACCTCTCGATCGCGCGCCTGAAGCCCCTCGGCGGGAGTCGCGCGTTCATCGGCATTGCGCCGAACCATCATCTCGCCGTCCTGGCACGCGCCGCACAGGAGCGCGGCGAGCGGCTGGAGATCGCCGTGACGCTGGGCAATCATCCGGCGGTCATGCTGGCGGCCTGCTTCTATCTGGGGCTGGGCGACGACGAGTGCGAGGTCGCCGGCGCGCTCTTCGGCGAGCCGCTCGAGGTGGTGCCGGGCCGGGGCGTCGATCTCGCCGTACCCGCGCACTGCGAGATCGTCCTGGAAGGCGTGCTTGATCCCGGCGAGACTGTCGAGGAGGGTCCGATCAGCGAGTTTCACGGCATGTACGAGCGTTATGGTGCGGGTCATGTCGTGACCTTCTCGCACATGACCCGGCGCAGCGACGCCGTTTTCCAGTGCGTGCTTCCAGGCTATGCGGGCGAGCACATTCTGCTCGGTGCGGAGGCGATCGCGGCCGGGCTCCGGCGATCGCTGCACCGGGCCCTGCCATCGGTGTGCGAGGTGGCCGTGACGGCGGGTGGCGCGGGCCGGCTGCATGCCGTCGTGAGCCTCGAAGGCGCACGTGAGGGAGCGGCTCGACGCGTGATCTTCGCCGTCTGGGCCGCGGTCAGCCTCGTGAAGCAGGTGACGGTGGTCGATGGCGACGTCGACCCGTGGGACCCCGTTGCCGTGGAACATGCGGTGGCGACCCGCATGCGGCCCGAACGCGACCTGATCGTCGTGCCGGGCGTTCAGGCGGACCGGGCCGAGCCGCTGGAGAAGGACGGCGTCGTCGGCAAGCTCGGGATCGACGCCACCACCTCCGCCGCCGACCGCCCCGACTGGACCCCGGCCCGCCCGCCCGACGCGGTGCTGGCGAAGGTGCGCGAACGGATTGCCCGTCAGTCTGGTGGCTCGAGCGCCGCGACTCCGCGCAAGCCCTCCACCTGAAGCGGCAGGGGCAGAGAGGAGCTCTCATGCTGCCGCCGCTGCCGACCCCGCCTTACCCCCGAATCTCACTTTATCTCACAAAATCTCACTTTCTTCTCTCGCGCGGAGCGCCGGATGTTCGGCACTCGCGCGGCCTCCGCGTGGCGCCTGACGGGGGGCGGGAGTCGGCCGCGACGGGGCTGCCGGCAGGGAAGGCGCGTGTTGTCGGAATCGCGGGTCTGCGATAGGGTGTGGTGGCGGCTTTGGGTGCGGAGTCGACGGTCCCGCCCCGAGCACCCCCATGAGTGAGCGAGGGCCTAAGGTGGGCGACAACGGCAGCATGCAGGTCATCCTGGCGGAGCCCCGGGGTTTCTGCGCGGGCGTCGAGCGGGCGATCGAGATCGTCGAGCGTGCGCTCGAGGTCTTCGGCCCGCCGGTCTACGTCCGCCACGAGATCGTGCACAACAAGCGGGTGGTGGACGACCTGCGCAAGAAGGGTGCGGTCTTCGTCGAGGAGATCGACGAGGTGCCCGAAGGCGCGGTCACCATCTTCAGCGCCCATGGCGTCTCAGAGAAGGTGGAGAGCGAGGCCGCGGGCCGGAACCTGCCGGTGATCGATGCGACCTGCCCGCTGGTGGCCAAGGTGCACATCGAGGCCAGGCGCTACGAGCGCGAGGGCCGCGAGATCATCCTCATCGGCCACGACGGGCATCCCGAGGTCGAGGGCACCAGCGGCCGCGTGAAGAACGGGGTGCATATCGTCGCCACGCCGGCCGACGTCGCGAAGCTGGAGGTGGCCAATCCCGACAAGGTGGCCTACGTCACCCAGACCACGCTCAGCGTCGACGACACCCGCGACGTGATCGAGGCGCTGACCTCGCGCTTCCCGAGCATTTCCGGCCCCGACGTGAAGGACATCTGCTACGCGACCCAGAACCGGCAGGCTTCGGTGCGCAAGCTTGCGGAAGACGTGGAGCTGATCCTCGTGGTGGGCGCGCGCAACAGCTCCAACTCCAACCGCCTGCGCGAGATCGGCGAGGAGATGGGCGTGCCGACCCACCTGATCGACGACGCCCGCGACCTCGACCCGACCTGGTTCGACGGCGTGCGGCGCGTGGGCGTGACCGCAGGCGCATCGGCGCCGGAAGAGCTGGTGCAGGACCTGGTCGCCAGGCTGCGGGAGATCAACGCGGTCGAACTGCAGATCCAGGACGGCATCAAGGAGCGGGTGCGCTTCAAGCTGCCGGCCGAGCTGGTCGAGGCGAGCGGCAACGGCAAGGCGCAGGAGCCGGCTGCCGGCGCGGCGCCTGCCGAGTAGGGTCCGATGTCCGTCCCGCTGATCCAGAAAATCCGCGTCGGCGCCTATATCGTCGGCAAGAAGCTCTCGGGCGAGAAGCGCTATCCGCTGGTGCTCATGCTCGAGCCGCTCTTCCGCTGCAACCTCGCCTGCCCCGGCTGCGGCAAGATCGACTATCCGCCCGAGATCCTGAACCAGCGCCTGAGCGTCGACGAGTGCCTGCAGGCGGTCGACGAGTGCGGCGCGCCGATGGTCTCGATCCCCGGCGGCGAGCCGCTGATCCACCCCGAGATGGGCGAGATCGTCGCCAAGATCATCGCGCGCAAGAAGTTCGTCTATCTCTGCACGAACGCGCTGCTGCTCAAGAAGAAGCTCGATCAGTTCACGCCGAGCAAGTACCTGACCTTCTCCGTCCACCTCGATGGGCTGGAGGAGGAGCATGACCACGCGGTCGATCAGCCCGGCACCTTCAAGCGGGCGGTCGCGGCGATCAAGGAGGCCCGGAGCCGCGGCTTCCGGGTCAACGTCAACGCCACCGTGTTCGACGGCCACCCGGCGGAGCGGCTCGCCGCATTCTTCGACTTCGCCACGGACGAGCTGGGTGTCGACGCGATCACGGTTTCGCCCGGCTACTCGTACGAGCGTGCGCCGGACCAGCAGCACTTCCTCAACCGCAGCAAGACCAAGGAGCTCTTCCGCGACATCTTCGCGCGCGGCGCGGGCAAGAAGTGGCGCTTCAGCCAGTCCAGCCTCTTCCTCGACTTCCTGGCCGGCAACCAGGATTTCCAGTGCACGCCCTGGGGCAACCCAACCCGCAACGTCTTCGGCTGGCAGAAGCCCTGCTACCTGATCGGCGAAGGCTATACCGGCAGCTTCCGCGCGCTGATGGAGGAGACCGACTGGGACTCCTACGGCACCGGCCGCTACGAGAAGTGCGCCGACTGCATGGTCCACTGCGGCTACGAGCCGACCGCGGCGGAGCACTCGCTGTCGAAGCCCTGGGCCGCGCTGATGGTCAAGCTGCGGGGGATCAGGACGACCGGGCCGATGGTGCCGGAGATCGACCTGACCAAGGCGCGCCCGGCCCAGTACATGTTCGACCGGCACGTGCAGGACAAGCTGCGCGAGATCCGCCTGGCCGAAGAGGCCGCCTCAGAGGCTCGCGAGAAGAAGGGGCGCCGCCCGGCGACCAACGCGGCGTAGCCGGCGCATCGCCTGCGCTCCGTCGAGCGCGAGCGTCAGCATATCGATGCACTCCCACGGGCGCCGCAGCAGCGTGCCTGCGACCGCGCGGCCGTCGACGCGGCCCTCATCGGTGAGCCCGGCGAGGGCGGCGAGTGGGATCGCGCGGTTGCTCGGGTCGCTCACCACGCGGATCGCGACGAAGGGCACCCCGGCAGCAGCCGCGGCGCGCGCGACCACGTGGCTCTCCATGTCCGCGACCCTGGCGCGGGTCTGAGCGAGAAGGGCGAGCTTCTGGCTGCCGTTCGTCAGCGGGCGGTCGACGCCGGCGACGATGCCGCCCGCATCGGGCTCCTCCAGCTCCCGGCCCAGCGCCTCCCGCAAGGCCGCATCCGCCATCATGAGGTCATCGTCCGTGGGTGCAGGCGGCGGCTCGGAATCGCTGTCCCGCTTGAAGGAGGTGAGGCGCTGGAGCTGGTCGCGCACGCCGCCGCGATTGGGCTCCTCGACCTCCCCTTCGTGGACGATGACGGCCTCGGGCAGCACGAGGTCGCCGGGGCCAAGGCGCGGATCGAGCCCGGCGGCGAAGCCGTAGCTCACCAGCAGCCGCACGCCGCCCGCGACCATCGCATCGGCCGCCTGAGCCGCGCGCTCGGGCCTCGCGCCGGAGACCGCGATCCAGAAATCGCCCTCGGGCAGGGTCTCGGCCTCGGCCACGAGGCCTGTGACGATGCCGACGCGGGACCGGTCAGCCATGACGCGCCCCGCCCTCGACCCGGTTACATGCCGTGGCGCGGGCGGTGGTCGTTGCCGCGCACGAGGGAGCGGTAGCGCGCCAGCGCCCAGAGCGGAAAGTAGGCGCTGTAGCCGTGGTAGCGGAGGTAGAAGACGCGCGGGAAGCCGACGGCGGTGTAGTCGTCCTCCAGCCACTTCGCGCCCTCGCGCTCGGCGCGGCAGAGATAGTCGATGCCGCGCCGCACCGCGTCGCTCCGCACTTCGCCCACGGCCATGAGCGCGAGCACGGCCCACGCGGTCTGCGACGGTGTGGAGACCACGTCGAACGAGCGCTCGATGCGCTCGGCGTAGTAGCTGTCGCCGGTCTCGCCCCAGCCGCCGTCGGCGCGCTGCCTGGCTTCGAGCCAGGCGACCGCCTTGCGGATGGCGGGCGATGCCGGGTCCTCGCCGGCGGCGTTCAAGGCGCAGAGCACCGACCAGGTGCCGTAGATGTAGTTGGTGCCCCAGCGGCCGAACCAGGAGCCGTTCTCCTCCTGCTCGGCGCGGAGATAGGCGAGGCCCTTGGCGACGGCGGCGTGTTGCCTGGAATACCCGATCTGACAGAGGAAGCTCACGCAGCGCGCGCTCACGTCTGCGGTTGCGGGGTCGAGCAGGGCGCCGTGGTCGGCGAAGGGAATGTGGTTGAGCGCGTAGTGCTCGTTCTCGGCGTCGAAGGCGCCCCAGCCGCCGTTCTCGTTCTGCATGGCGACGATCCAGTTAGCCGCCCGCTCGATCGCCTCGCGGTGCGCCTCGGGATCGGCGCGGTGGAGCGCCATGGCGACGACCGCCGTGTCGTCCACGTCGGGGTAGTAATCGTTGCGGTACTGGAAGGCCCAGCCCCCCGGCGAGGCGTCCGGCCGCATCGCCGCCCAGTCGCCCGCGACATCGCGGATCTGGAGGTCGGCGAGCCAGGGGAGGGAATCGTCCGCCGCACGGCGGTCGTCCTCACTGTCGCATTCCAGGAGGCTCAGCGCGGCAAGCCCGGTGTCCCAGACCGGCGAGACGCAGGGCTGGCAGTATTGATCGCCGTTCGCGGGCTCGGTCAGCAGGAGGTCGACCGCCCGGCGGGCGGTGCGGCGCGGCGGATGATCGGCCCCGTAGCCCAGCGCATCGAAGGCCATGACCACGTTGGCCATCGGCGGGAAGATCGCGCCCAAGCCGTCCTCGCCGTTGAGGCGCGTCATGCACCAGTCGAGCGCCTTGTCGATCGCGCGCCGCCGCACCCCGCCCGGTATCGCGTTCTCGCCGACCGAGAGCACGCGGTCGAGGGTCAGGAAGCACCACTGGGTGACGGTATCCCTCGGGAAGTAGTGCCAATCCCGCTCGGGCGGGGTGGTGAACAGCTCAGCGATGCCGATGCTCCGCGGGTTTTTCGCGCGGGGCTTCAGCGCGAGCAGGATCGTGAGCGGCACGATGGTGGTGCGGGACCAGTAGGAGACCTTGTCCAGGTGGAAGGGGAACCAGCGCGGCAGGTTGATCATCTCCACCGGCATCGACGGCACGGCGCGCCACGGCACCTGGCCGAAGAGCGCGAGGCTGATCCGCGTGAACACGTTGCAGCGCGCGGCGCCGCCGGCGGCGAGCACGGCCTTGCGCGCCCGCACCATGTGCGGCGCCTTGGGGTCGTCGCCGATCAGCTTGAGGGCGTAGTAGGCCTTGACGGTGCAGCTGATGTCGAACGCCCCGCCGGGGAAGAGCGGCCAGCCGCCGTGACCGGCCTGACGGGCACGAATGTAGGCGCCGAGACGCCCCTCGGTCTCGTCGTCGATCTCGTCTAAGAAGTGGTTGAGAAGGACGTACTCGGCCGGGATGGTCGCGTCGGCCTCGAGCTCGAAGAGCCAGTGGCCGTCTTCATGCTGGAGGCCGCGCAGGCCGGCGGCGGCGTCCTCGATGACCTGCTCGATGTCGGGGGCGGGAACGGTGCCGTCCTGACTGTCCGACGGCTGGCGGACGAGGGTTTCACTCCGCCGGTCTGGCCCGGCGCGCGCAACCTCCATGGGCGTCAGGCGCGTTGCGGCAGGGTGGCCGAGTTGCTGCCCAGCGCGCCGAGCGCCGTGTCGACGATATCGCGCGCGGTGAGCCCCGCGTCCTCGTACATGCCGGCGGGCGTGCCGTGGGCGACGAAACGGTCGGGCAGCAGCATCGGCCGGATCTTGAGGCCGCTGTCGAGATAGCCCGCCGTCGCCAGGAACTGCATGACGTGCGCGCCGAAGCCGCCGATCGAGCCTTCCTCGATGGTGATGACCACCTCGTGCTCCCGCGCCAGCCTGCGGATCAGGTCCTCGTCGAGCGGCTTGGCGAAGCGGGCATCGGCGACGGTGGTCGAGAGCCCGCGCGTCTGCAGCTCGTCGGCCGCGCTCAGCGCTTCCTGCAAGCGGGCGCCGAGGGAAATGATCGCGATCGCCGTGCCCTCACGCACGATCCGCCCCTTGCCGATTTCCAGCATCTTGGGCGTCTCGGGCAGCGGCACGCCGACACCCTCGCCGCGCGGGTAGCGGAAGGCGCTGGGGCAGTCGTCGAGTTTCGCCGCCGTGTGCACCATGTGGACCAGCTCGGCCTCGTCCGCCGCGGCCATGACGACGAAGCCCGGCAGGGTCGAGAGATAGGTGACGTCGAAGCTGCCCGCATGGGTGGGGCCGTCGGCGCCGACCAGGCCGGCGCGGTCGATGGCGAAGCGGACCGGCAGCTTCTGGATCGCGACGTCGTGCACGATCTGGTCGTAGGCGCGCTGGAGGAAGGTGGAATAGATCGCAGCAAAGGGCTTGAGCCCTTCAGTCGCCATCCCTGCCGCGAAGGTGACGCAGTGCTGCTCCGCGATGCCGACATCGAAGCAGCGGTCGGGATGCGCCTTCGCGAACTTGTCGAGCCCGGTGCCGGACGGCATGGCGGCGGTCAGCGCCACGATCTTCTCGTCGCGGTCCGCCTCCTTGATCAGGCTCTGGGCGAAGACGTTGGTGTAACTCGGCGCCTTGGGCGTTCCCTTCTTCTGCTCGCCCGTCACCACGTCGAACTTGCCGAGCGCGTGGCCGCGGTCCGGCGCGTTCTCGGCGGGCTCGTAGCCCTTGCCCTTGCTGGTGACGACGTGGAGCAGCACGGGCCCCGGCGTCTCGTCCTTGCGCACGTTGCGCAGCACCGGGACCAGATGGTCGAGATTGTGGCCGTCGATCGGCCCGATATAGAAGAAGCCCATCTCCTCGAAGAGGGTGCCGCCGGTGACCATGCCGCGGGAGTACTCCTCGGCCCGCATCGCCGCGTCGCCCATCGCCTTGGGCAGCCGGCGCGCCCACTGCTTGCCGAGCTCGCGCAGGCTGCGGAACTGGTGGCTGGAGAGCAGCCGCGAGAGATAGGCGTTGAGCGCCCCCACTGCCGGCGCGATCGACATCTCGTTGTCGTTGAGGATGACGATGAGGCGGGGCGGCATCGAGCCCGCGTTGTTCATCGCCTCGTAGGCCATGCCGCCGGACATGGCGCCGTCGCCGATGACGCAGATGACGTTGCGCGCCTCGCCGGTCAGCCCGCTTGCCACCGCCATGCCGAGGCCGGCGGAGATCGAGGTGGACGAATGCGCCGCGCCGAAAGGGTCGTACTCGCTCTCGGTCCGCTTGGTGAAACCGTAGAGCCCGCCCGGCTGGCGGATGGAGCGAATCTTGTCGCGCCGCCCGGTGATGATCTTGTGCGGGTAGGACTGGTGGCCGACGTCCCAGATCAGACGGTCGCGGGGTGTGTCAAACACATGATGGAGGGCGACCGTCAGTTCGACGACGCCCAGCCCGGCGCCCAGATGACCGCCAGTGACCGAGACGGCGTCGACGGTTTCGGCGCGAAGCTCCTCGGCAACCTTCTTGAGTTCCTTGACCGAGAGGTTGCGTAGGTCTTCGGGGCTCTTCACGCGGTCCAGATGCGGCGTCTCCGGCATGGCTCCCTCTCTCTGGTGAGTCACCGTTCAGCCCGTCGCGCGACCCGATTCTCACGAGACCAGCATGACAAACGTACTACAACGGGCATAAGCGTCAATCGACCTGTTATAGGCCGCCACCACCGGTGCGTGAGCGCGATGTGGGCCAGCATCGGGCGCTATAATTGCACCTTGGACCGCCTTGGGGAAGGCAGTCCGGCGATGTATTCTGGCTTTTCGTCCAAGCCCTTGAGCCAGCCTCGAAAATGCGGAATTTCGACGACGATCCTCCGATCATCACGCTCAGCGCAGGGCCGGTCGACGCGTACCCCGTTGTGCTGCGGGCGCTTTCACGGCCCGTCACCTACGATTTCGACCCCTCATTCCAGCAATTTTACGAATCGACCGTCCGCAAGACCGCCGAGTCGCTGCGCACCGCGCTGCCGCCGGTGATCCTGATGGGCGAGCCCGTGCTGGGGCTCGAAGCCGCCGCCGCGGCCCTGATCGGCGCCGATGACGTGGTGCTGAACCTCGCCTCGGGCGAGTACGGCAAGGGCTTCGGCCTCTGGGCGGCGCGCCATTGCCGGGAGCTGGTCGAGATCGTGGCTCCCTACGACGACGCCATCGATCCGGACGCGGTGAGAGAGATGCTGAAGGCCCGGCCGGATATCCGCATTCTCTCCGTCTGCCATCACGACACGCCCTCGGGGACGGTCAATCCGGTGCACGAGATCGGCGCGATCTGCCGTGACCACGACGTGCTTACCATCGTGGACGCGGTCTCCTCCTTCGGCGGGATGGACGTTCACCCGGAGGATATCCACGCCGACATCTTCGTGACCGGCCCCAACAAGTGCCTCGGCGGCAGCACCGGGCTCTCCATCGTCCACGTCAGCGAGCGCGCCTGGGCGAAGATCGACGCCAACCCCGCCGCGCCGACGGACTCGGTGCTGAGCCTCAAGGACTGGCGGGATGCCTGGCGGGCCGACGTGCTCTTTCCATACACGCCCTCCGTCTCCGAGGTTCATGCGCTGGACGCCGCGGTCCAGAACTATCTCGACGAGGGGCCGGAGGCGGTGTGGGCGCGCCATGCGCTGACGGCGCGCGCCTTCCGCGCGGGCGTGCGCGCCATGGGCCTCGAGCTCTGGCCCGCGCGCGAAGCCATCTGCGCCGACACGGCGACCACGGTACGGGTGCCGGAGGGGCTGGAGGATGCAGCGATCCGGCAGGCGGCGCGTCGGCTCTACGGCGTGGTCTTCTCGGCCGGGCGCGGCTCGCTGCTGGGCAAGCTGGTGCGGATCGGGCACATGGGGCCGGTGGCGCGGCCGATCTTCGCCACCGTGGCCGTGACCGCGCTCGGCGGCGCCATCGCGGCGCTGGGCGGAAAGGCCGACGTGGGGGCCGGGGTAGAGGCGGCGCTCGCGGTGATCGACAACGCCGAGGCCTAAACCCCTAGCTAGAGTGAGTCCGTCTTGGACGGACTCGCGACAGGCCGCGACTGCGGGCCGCCGCTCCAGTGGCGCCCTCGCGGAGGCGCCGGCCCGTCGCGTCGGTAGGCGCGCGAGATCGCAGGACGGCCGGCTGCCGTGAGCGACAGAGAGCTAAAGACCCGGCAGTACCTCGCTCCCGAGAATCTCCAGCTGCGTCGGCAGCTTTTCCGAGGGGACGACGCAGAGCACGACCCGGGTGGCGCCGGCCTCGAAGAGCGCCTCGATGCCGGCACGGCAGTCGTCCGGAGGGCCGGCGACTGCGAGCCAGTCCAGCCAGTCGTCCGGCATGTCGGCCGCGATCGCCGCGGCGCCGCCCGCCTGGATCATACCGGCCAGCGCCTCGTTGGCGTCGTAGACGCCGGTGATCAGCGTCGGGCCCATGGCCTCCAGGTAGAAGGCGGTCACGGGGCGGACCTTGGCGTAGGCCGCGGCGCGGTCTTCGCCCACGCAGGCGAGCGCGTAGACCACGATCTCGAAGTCCTCGGACAATCCACGCGCATGGCGGACCGCGGCGATCCGCTCCCGCACCGCCGCGACGTAGCGCGGCCCCGCGAGCACGGAGACCACCATGCCGTCCGCGATCCCGGCGCAGAGGTCGACCGATCGCGGCCCGACCACGGCGGCCAGCACCTTGAGGTCGGGCGCCGGATGAGTGAGCGCGACCTTGTCGTAGCCGTAGTAATCGCCGGCTTGGGTCAGGCTCTCGCCCGCGAGCAGACGCTTCACGTCGCCGATCGCCTCGCCGATCGAACCCAGCACCGACTTCGGCGTCAGGTGCATCTGCGCGACCCAGGCCGGCACGCCGTGGCCGATGCCGAGGGTGAAACGGCCGGGATAGGCGTTGGCAAGCGTCGATGCCTCCATGGCAGTGACCGCCGGATGCCGCACCCGGTTGGAGACCGCGCCGATGCCGACGTCGATCGCATCCGTTGCCTGCAGCGCCATGCCTGCGCTCGCGAAGCCGGAGAGCATGAAGTAGTCCTCGGCGAACCAGAGGTCGGAGAAGCCGCAGCGCTCCACTTGCTGGCTCAGCCCGACCAGATCCCCTGGCGCCACGTCGCCGAGGATGAAGACTCCGACGGGGCGAGAGGCGGTGGGCATCGGCGTTCGTCCTTACCAGTTCATGTAGGCCTGCACGGCCTCGTCCGGGACCAGCCCGGCCGCGACATCGGCCAGCGCCCGGTCGATGATGGCGAGGCCCTCCTCGCACTCCGCGTCGCTCAGGGTTAGCGGCGGCGTGATCTCAAGCACGTTCGCCTCAAGCCCGACGTAGATGAAGCTTGCGCCGAGCTCGTAGGCGCGGACGATCACCTTGGCCGTCGTGGTCGCGGGGACAGGCGTGCGGCTCTCGCGGTCCTCCACCAGGTCGACCCCGATGGCGAGACCGCGGCCGCGCACGTCGCCGATCGTCTCGTGTCGCTCGGCGAGCCGCCTGAGACCGTCGGCAAGCGCCCCGCCCACGCGCTCCGCACGGCCGGGGAGATCCTCGTCGAGCACGGTGCGGAGCACCGCGAGGCCTGCGGCGGTGCAGACCGGATTGCCGCCCGTGGTCTGGATCGCGAAGGCAGGGCGGTGGTCCATGATCGCCGCAGGCCCGATCAGCGTAGAGAGCGGCAGGCCACCGCCGAGGCCCTTGCCGAGGACGACCATGTCGGGCTCGAGCCCCTCGTGGCTGAAGGCGTGGAGCGCGCCCGAGCGACCTAGGCCCACCTTGACCTCGTCGAGGACGGTCAGGATGCCGTGGCGCCGGCAGCGCTCCTCCAGGGCCTTGAGGAAGCCCGCAGGCGGCACGATCAGGCCGCCGTCGGACATGATCGGCTCGATTAAGACGGCCGCCACCTGTTCGGGCGGGCAGGTCGTCGCGAACTGGTAGTCCAGCATGTCGAGCACGTCGTTGGCGCTGAAACGAGGCCGGTAGGGGTCGGGGTAGGGCAGCAGCACCAGACCCGGCCGGGGCAGGGTATGGGTCATCGCCGTGTGGCCCGAAATGCTCATCGAGCCCGCCACCCCGCCGTGGTAAGAGCCGATGAAGGAGATGAAGCGGTGGCGGCCGGTTGCCGCCTCAAGCACGCGGGAGGCCGCGTCGTTGGCGTCGGAGCCGGAATGGCCGTACCAGACGCGGCGCTCGAAGTCCCCCGGCAGGGTCTGCAGAAGCACCTCAGCGAGCGCGGCGGCAGGCTCGTTCGGATACATCAGCAAGCTGGCGCCCGCCATGTCGGCCATCGCCTTGGTCACGGCCTCGATTACGGCGGGATGGCCGTAGCCGAGGCTCGCGGCCGTCGCGGAAGCGGAGAGGTCCAGGATGGCGCGCCCGTCATCTGCCGTGAGGTAGGAGCCGTGACCGCCGCGTGCCGCCAACGGGTTGAAGCGGAGCTTCTGAATGCCGGCGATTGCGGTTTCGTCGCGCTCGCCGAGCGTCAGATTCGAGGTCGCCATCGCCTTGCCTCTATCGTAGCGCGGTCGAGTGGCCGGTGCCCCGGGCTGCCGGCGCCCGGGAGCGGCTCACGCCATGTGGGGTGCGAGCGCGTCGCGCAGCACCGGTGCGACCGCGTCGATCCCCGGCGTGTCCGAGTGGATGCACACGGTCTCGACGCGGATGGCCACGTCGACGCCTTCGACCGATGTGACCATGCCGTCCTCGATGGCGCGCAAAGTCCGCCTGGCCGTCGCGGCCGGCTCGTAAGGCTCGTGCTCGCGCGTGATGATGAGGTTGCAGTCCCGGTCGTACTCCAGATCGGCGTAGAACTCGGGCCACCAGGGCAGGCCGCGACGGGTGTAGACCGTGTCGTGCATCGTGCCGCCCTGGCCGATCAGCGGCACGCCAAAGATCTCCGCCGCATCGGCTGCGGCCTCGGCGCAGTGCTCGTACTTCGAGGTCATGCCGAAGAGCGCGCCGTGGGGCTTGATGTGGTTGAGGTTGGAGCCGACGGCCATCAGGAAACCGCTGAGCGCGCCCACCTGGTGGATCAGCAGGTCGCGCAGCTCGTCGCGCTCCATCTGCATCTCCCGCCGCCCAAAACCCTGGCGGTCGGGCAGCGACGGGTGCGCGCCGACCTTGACCCCGTGCTCGAGGGCAAGGCGCACGGTCGCGTGCATCACCGACGGGTCCGAGGCGTGAAAGCCGCACGCGACATTGGCGATGCTGATGAAGGGCATGATCCGCTCGTCATTGCCGAAGGTGTAGAGGCCGTACCCCTCGCCGATGTCGCAGTTGATGGTGATCGCCATGGCGGGCTCCCGATCCGTTTCGGCGGGAAACACTGCACGGGCGTAGCCAGACAGTCAAAGCGGGCCGGGCGCCGTTGGAGCGCCTTCCGCGGCGGGATAGACTGGCCGGGATCGGGAGGGGAGGCGAAACATGGGCGACGGGTTCACACATCCCTACGTGCCGAACGCGGCACCAAAGCCGCGGCGCAAGCTGCTGGATGCCATTGGCGCGGGCGACGTGGCAGAGCTATACGCGGCGATTCCGGAGGCGCTCAGGGTGAAGGGGCTGCTCGACCTGCCTCCGGCGCTGCCCGGCGAGCAGGACCTGCGGCGGCATCTGGAGGAGATCGTCGCCCGCAACCAGCCCTGCACCGGGTCGTGGCTCAACTTCTGCGGCGCCGGCTGCGCCCAGCACTACGTACCGGCGATCGTGGACGAGATCGTCCATCGCGGCGAGTTTCTCACGGCCTACGGCGGCGGCACCTACTCCGACCACGGCAAGAACCAGGCGCTTTTCGAGTTTCAGAGCCTGATCGGTGAGCTGGTGGGCATGGAGGTGGTCTCCACCCCCACCTACGACGCCGGCGCCGCAACCGGCAGCGCCGCGACGATGGCCTGCCGTATCACCGGCCGGCGCGGCGTGCTGGTGCCGGAGACCATGAGTGCCGACCGGCGCTCGCAGCTCCAGGGCTTCACCAAGCCCTTCGCGACAATAGAGACGGTGGCCCACGATCCCGCGACCGGGCTGATCGACCTCGCCGACCTCCGCGCCAAGGTCTCGGCCGAAACAGCCGCTGTGGTGATGGAGAGTCCGGATTATCTCGGCCTGATCGAGACCCAGGCCCAGGCGATCGCCGACATCGCCCACGCGGCCGGAGCCATGCTGATCGCCGGTGTCGACCCGATCTCTCTCGGCGTGCTCGCAGCGCCCGCCGATTACGGCGCCGACCTCGTGGTGGGCGACCTGCAGCCGCTCGGCATCCACATGTATGCGGGCGGCGGCAACGGCGGCTTCATCGCGAGCCGCGACGAAGCCCGCTTTGTCTCGGAATATCCCTCAATTATTTTCAGCATCGCGCCGGCGACGGAGGGCGAAGGCTTCGGCTTCGCCTGGTCCACCATGGAGCGCACCTCCTACGACACCCGCCACGATGCGACCGACTACGCCGGCACGACACAGTGGATCTGGGGCATCGGGGCTGCGGTCTATCTGTCGCTGATGGGGCCGAAGGGCATGGCCGAGCTCGGCCGCGGCATCATGCAGCGCGCCTGCTATGCGGCGGAGCGTATCGCGGCGCTCCCCGGCGTCGCGGTGCCGCACCTGGGACAGCCCTTCTTCAAGGAGTTCGTGGTCGATTTCTCCGGCACGGGCAAGACGGTCGCCGCCATCAACGCGGCGCTGCTTGAGGCGGAGATTCACGGCGGCAAGGACCTGAGCGGCGAGTTCCCGGCGCTTGGGCAATCGGCGCTCTACTGCGTGACCGAGCTACACGGGGCGGCCGAGATCGAAAGACTGGTCTCTGCGCTCGGGGAGGCGGTCCGATGACAGATCGCATGGGAAGCGGCTTCCACGCCGCGCACTGGGACGAGCCCCTGATCGACGAGATCCCGGGCGACGGCGGGCGCGGCCTGCTGCCGCCCACGGTGGACGACGCCATCGCCGAGGCGGTCGGCGATGTCGCTTCGGCGCTGCCCGATGGAGTGCGGCGGGCAGCACCGCCGGCGCTGCCGGAACTGCCGCAGCATCGCGTGCTCCGGCACTTCCTCAGGCTCTCGCAGATGGCCATGGGCTTCGACGTGACCGTCGACATGATGGGCACCTGCACCATGAAATACAGCCCCAAGGTGCACGAGTATGTCGCGCGCCTGCCGGGCTTCGCCGACGTCCACCCGCTGCAGGATCCGGAGACGCTGCAGGGCACGCTGGAGATCCTCTACCGCTTCAACCGCATGATGTGCGAGATCGCCGGCATGGATGCCTTCACCTTCCAGCCGGCGAGCGGGGCGCAGGGCATCTACACCAACGCCTGCCTGATCCGCGCCTATCACGCCTCGCGCGGCGACGGCGGCAAGCGGGACGAGATCATCACCACCGCCTTCTCGCATCCGGCCGATGCGGCGACCCCGGCGGTGGCGGGGTTCAAGGTCATCACGCTCATGCCGGGCGAGCTGGGCTTCGCCGAGGTCGATGCGCTCAAGGCCGCGGTCTCGGAGCGCACCGCCGGCCTGATGCTGACGAACCCCGAGGACACCGGCCAGTACAACCCGCACATCCGCGAGTTCGTGGACATCGTGCACGAGGCGGGCGGGCTCTGCGCCTACGATCAGGCCAACGGCAACCCGCTGCTGGGGATCGTGCGTGCGGGCGATACCGGCTTCGACATGTGCCAGTTCAACCTGCACAAGACCTTCTCCGCGCCCCACGGCGCGCTCGGTCTCGGCTGCGCAGCAGTTGGGGTCAAGGAGCATCTGGAGCGCTTCCTGCCGCGCCCCATCGTCACCTACGACGGGGAGCGCTACGGCCTCGACCACGAGCCGGGAGAGGGCATCGAGAAGATCCGCGCCTTCATCGGCAACGTGCACGCCGTGCTCAAGGCCTATGCCTGGGTCCGCAGCCTGGGTGCCGAGGGCCTGCGCGCGGTCGCCGAGACCGCAGTGCTCAACAACAACTACATGCTGCACAAGATCAGGCAGATCGAGGGCACGACGATCCCCTGGCCCAAGAACACCTATCCCAAGCTGGAGCAGGTCCGCTACAGCTGGGAGCCGCTCTACGAAGAGACCGGCGTTGCCAGCCACGACGTGTTGAACCGCATGGTCGATTTCGGCGTGCAGCACTACATGGAGAGCCACGTGCCGATGCTGGTGCCGCAGCCCTTCACCCTGGAGCCGGGCGAATCGCTCACCATCGCGGAGATGGATCACGTGCTCGGCGCGCTGCGGCGGATCGCCGAGGAGGCCCGCACTACGCCGGAGCATGTGACGGCGGCCCCGCACAGCGCCGCCATCCGGCCGATCGACGGCGACGTGCCGGAGGACCCGGACTGCTGGGCCTTCACATCGCGCGCCTATCGGCGCAAGCGGGGCAACTGGGCCAACGTCAAGCGCGGCCTGGGCGGCCACGGCGGCGGCTACAGCTGAGCGGCGGGCCATGGCCGGGCCGGCTCTCGGCCTGATCGTCAACCCGATCGCCGGCATGGGCGGCAGCGTCGGGCTCAAGGGCACGGACACGGCAGCGATCCTGGGCGAGGCGCGCGCGCGCGGCGCGGTGCCGCAGGCGGGCGAACGCGCGGCTGTGGTGCTGGACGCGCTCGCCGCCGCACGGCCCGGGCTCGAACTCCTGGCGGCTCCCGGCGCGATGGGGGAGCGGATCGCACGCAACGCGGGCCTGCGCCCGGCCGTCGTGGGCGCCCCGGCCGAGGGCGAGACTGGCGCGGCGGACACGCGTGCTGCGGCCGAGGCGATGGCGGCCGCCGGCGCGCGGCTCATCGTCTTCGCCGGCGGCGACGGCACCGCACGCGACATGGCGGCCGTCCTGAACGACCGGGTGCCGGTGATCGGCGTGCCGGCAGGCGTGAAGATGCACTCGGCGGTCTACGCCACCAGCCCCCGCGCCGCCGCGGACCTCGCGCTCCGGGCGCTGGCCCAGGAGATCGACGCGCGGCCGCGCGAGGTGATGGATATCGACGAGGAGGCGTTTCGCGCCGGCGCCGTCTCGGCAAGGCTCTACGGCTACATGCGGGTTCCCTACGCCCCCGACCTGACCCAGAGCGTGAAGGCGGGCGGGGTCAGCAGCGACCGCGAGGCGCTCGGCGGGATCGCTGCCGAGATCGCGGGTCGGATGGAGACTGGGCGGCTCTATATCCTGGGACCCGGCACCACCACGCGCGCGATCGCAGATACGCTCGGCCTGCCCAAGACCCTGCTCGGCGTCGACCTGGTGCGGGACGGGGCGGTGATCGGCGCCGACGCCACCGAGGAGGGCATTCTGCGCGCGCTGACGGAGAGCCGGCCCGGCGCCATCGTGGTCACGCCCATCGGCGGTCAGGGGCACTTTCTCGGGCGCGGCAACCAGCAGATCGGAGCGCGCGTGGTGCGGGCGGTGGGCCTCGACCGGCTGCTCGTCGCTGCGACGCCCGAGAAAATCGCGTCGCTGCGTGAGGGCACGCTTCATGTCGACACCGGCGATCCCGACCTCGACCGGGCGCTCGCCGGCTGGCGCCGGGTCATCACGGGGCGCGGCAACGAGACGGTGTGCCGGGTCGCAGCCTGAGCCGCCCCCGGTTAGGCGACGCGGTAGGTCTCCAGGGTCTTCGGGTTGATGGTGACGCCGAGGCCGGGCTCGTCGGGCACGGCGACGAAGCCATCGACGAGATCGAAGGTTTCGTTGGTGACCTCGTGGCGCAGCGGCGATTCCGACATGCAGTATTCGAAGATCTCGCCGCTGGGCACGGCGGCGAGTGCATGAAGAGACGCCGCGATGGTGATGCCGCTCTTGAAGCTGTGGTTGGCGACCCGCGCCCCGTGCTCGCCGGCATAGCGGCCGGCTGCGACGAAGGTCGAGATGCCGCAGCGGCCCGGATCGGGCTGGATCCAGTCCAGCCCGCCGTCGCTGACCAGTCGCTGGAAGGCCGCCAGCTCCGACTCCGCCTCCCCAGTCGCGATCGGGATCGGGCTCTCGGCGGTCAACCGGCGATAGCCGTCGATGTCCTCCGGCTGCAGCGGCTCTTCGAGAAGGAAGGGCCGGAACTCCTCGAATTGGCGGGCGCGCGTGAGCGCCGTCTGCCAGTCCCACACCTGGCCCGCGTCGATCAGGATGTCGACGTCGTCGCCGGCCCCGCGCCGGGCTTCGCGCACGAGCGCGATATCGGCCTTCTCGTCCTGCCCCATCGGCCCCCAGCCGAACTTGATGGCGGTGAAGCCCATGTCGGCATGGCGACGGGCGAGGTCGCGGGTCTCCGCCGGCGTGTCGCCGAAGAGGATCGAGCAATAGGCCCTGAAGCGTGTCGGACCGGCGGAGCCGAGAAGCGCATGGACCGGCTTGCCCGCAGCCTTGCCGGCGATGTCCCAGAGCGCGATGTTGACCCCCGCCATGGCGTGGGCACCGACGCCGACGCGCCCGTAATAGTTGGCGCCGACATACATCGCGCGCATGCAGCCCTCGATATCGCCTGCGTCGTGGCCCTTCAGGATGTTGGCGAGACCGTTGCAGATCTGGTGCGAGAGCGGCGCATCGATCACCGCCTTCACGACGGTCGGGCAGGAATCGACCTCGCCCCAGCCGACCAGGCCCGATTCCGTGGTGATGCGTATGAGACAGGTGTCCTGACTGCCGTCGCAGGCATCGGTGACATGCGGCAGCCGGAGCACGAGCGCGGATACGTCGGCGATCTTCATCACTGGTCCCGATCGAACATGGCACGGCCCCCGGCGTCCACGCCCCGGACCGGGCCCTGCGGCTGAAACACGTGGAGGCGAAGCGTCGTCCTGATGACGTCCCCGGGCTCGAGCGTCAGCAGCGGCCCGCCGCGCCGGTCGATGTCGGCGAGGCCGGTCGCGGGCCAGGAGGTGCTGGGCTCGACGCCGATCAGGTGGGCCCGGCCATACCAGGGCGCCTCGGAGTTGCCGGCGAGCTCGAGCCAGAGCCAGGCGTATGGAAAGTGGGCGGCATCCCACGAGAGCGCCGCGCCGATCATGCCGTCGAGCCGGCGCAGCGCGACCCAGGCTGGATCGAAGTCGCTCAGGTAGGCGACTGACGCGGCCGGCGCCCTGGGCTGGCTCAAGTCATAGGGTCCCGCCTTGCCGGGCACGGTAGGCCATGTCCCCGTGGCGCCCGGTCGTAGCGGATTGGCCGGCGGATCGTAGGTGTCATCGACCGTGACGGAAGCGGCCGACGTCTCGATCGCGAAGTCGTCGGCCAGAAGGTCCGCCCCGAAGGTGGGGTGGTGATTCCACAGCACCCGCGCCGGCCGGGCGCCCTCCATGCGCACCGTCTCGTCGACGACGAGCACGTCGTCCTCGATTGCAATGGCGCGTTCCATCGTCACCGGCACGGTGAAGAAGCGGCGGACAAGGCGGAGGGTGCCGTCCTCCGTCTCGGCCCGCCAGGGTGCGAGCGACGCCTCGCCATGGAAGCCGTGCTGCACGCCCTCGAAGGTGCAGCCGGCGCCCCCGTTGGGAAAGAGGAGCGGCCAGCCGCCGCCATAATGGGTGAGCCAGCCGAGCTCATCCGCCGGCGTTGCCGAGACGTAGGGCACGCGCAGCGGGTCCCAGGGCGCGCGGCCCAGAACCGCTGCGCCCAGGCCCTTGTGAGCGACTGAGAGAATGGTGCCGCCGATCAACGGGTCGACGACGACGCGGAGCGCGCCGCCTTCGAGCACCACCGGATCGTCTTGCCCTGTTCCGGTCATGAGCGCATCCGCTACTTGAGGGTGCCGGCCATGAGGCCGCGGACAAAGTACCTTTGAAACGCGATGTAGAGAATCACCATGGGCGCGCTGGCAATCACCATGCCTGCCATGGTGAGCGGAATCTGATTGTTGTAGCGGCCCTGGAAGACGCTGAGGCCAGCCATCAGGGTCCGGCTCGAATCGTCCTGCAGGAAGATGATGGCGATCAGCAGATCGTTCCAGACGAAGAGGGAGTTGACCACGACGAGCGTGAGCAACGCCGGCAGCGACAGCGGCACGACGATCCGCCACAGGATGCCGAAATCGCGGGCGCCGTCGATGCGCGCGGATTCGAAGAGCTCCCTGGGCAGAGTGCGGAAGAAGGTGGTCAGCAAGTAGACGGAAAAGGGCGTGATCAGGCCGGCATAGATCAGGATCGCGCCATGGAAGGTGCTGATCAGGTCGAGCTGGGTGTAGAGCACGAAGAGCGGCACGATCATGACCACCGGCGGCACGGCCATGAGCGAGGTGCTGGTGGCAAAGAGCGTGTCCTTGCCGGCGAAGCGCATGCGCGCGATGGCGTAAGCACCGAGGCAGGAGACGATGGTGCTCAGGCCGACGGCGCCCACGACCAGCGTCACGCTGTTCGCCATCCACAGCAGGAAGGGGCTGTCGATGAGAGCGGACTTGAAGTGATCGAGCACAGGCTGGGCCGGGAAGCCGATCTTGTCGAGGACGTACTCCTCCTGCGACTTCAGCGCGGTCGAGATCATGTAGATCGTCGGCACGAGCGCGATGAACGCGGCGGTGAGCAGGATGCCGTGCTGGAGGGCGCGACCGGGCGTCACGGTCCGGCCCCCGCCTGCCGCTTCCGCTCAATCCATTTCTTCTTCACGGGCCCTCCGGCGTGCCGCGAACAGGGGGAAGATGAGCAGAATCGAGACCACGAACACCATGACCGCGACCGCAGACGCGATGCCGGGCAGGCTGGTGCGAATCAGCGCGTTGAAGATGTAGAGCTCGAGGACCCAGGTCGAGGTGCCCGGTCCGCCGCGTCCACCGCCGATCATGTAGATGTAGGCGAAGACCGCCGCCAGCATGGTGATGATGCTGACGACGACGAAGAATTCAATGACGCCTTTCATCTGGGGCAGGATCACGTACCAGACGCGCTGCCACCAATTGGCGCCTTCGATCCTGGCCGCCTCCAACAGGGATTCGTCGAGGCTGAGGAGCCGCGCGAGAAAGAGGATGATGCCGAGCGCGGACTCGCGCCAGATGATGACCAGGATCACGGTCCACAGGGCGACGTCGGTGGAGCCGATCCAGTCGAGCGCCAGAAAGTCGAGGCTGAGCCAGTGCAGAACCTGGTTCACCGGGCCCGAGAACTGGAACATCTTCTTGAGCACAACGGCGATAATGGGGACCGCCAGGACGAAAGGCAGGAAGAGAACGACGCGGTAAATCTTCCAGCCCTGCACCCGCTCATAGAGCACGATCGAGATCAGGAGCGCCACGACCACCATCACCGGGATCGCGAGCAAGAGCATCAGGTTGTGGGTGACCGACTCCCAGAAGAGCGGCTGGTTCAGCACGAGCTCGTAGTTGCGCACGCCGATCCACGGACCGTCGATCCCACGCACCATCTTGAAGCTGAACTCGAAGATACGGACGAGCGGATAGCCGAAGACGAAGGCGAGCAGCGCCAGAAGCGGCAGGACAAATAGAAAGGGCGTCAGCCTGCGGGAAGTGTGCAAAGCGCTGTGGCCCCTGCGGGCTGACCGCACTCAGGCAGGGCGAACGCGCCGGGAGCGCGCAGCGCACGCCCCCGGCACGACTGGCAACGGACCTATGTCAGGTCCGTCGCCCATTTCTGATACTTCTCGACCAGGTCCGGATTGAACGAACGCCACTCCTCGACCACGCGGGCTGCGAGATCGCCCGCCTCCTCGCCGGTGAGCGTGCCCTCGACAACCTGCTGACCCGCCGGGATCAGCGCCTGCTCGTAGAACTGGCCGGGCGTCAGGTTGGCGACATAGGGAATGTTCGCAGACAGGCCCCAGTTCTGCCACATGGTGCGCACCGTTTCGTCCGCGATGATGCTATCGTCGAAGTTGGTGTTCGACGGGATCCACCCGGTGGCATCCCAGAACGCCTGCAGCCGCTCCGGCGTGTGCAGGTATTCGAGGAACGCAGCGGCCGCCTGCGGGTTCTCCGAGTCGGTTGAAATCCCGATGCCCTGAACGTCGAGGATCGGGATGCCCGCCATCTTGCCGCTGCCGTAGACCGGCATCACCATGCAGCCGATCTGGCCGCCGGTGGCCGTGCTGTCGGCCGGCAGCCGCGTTCCGATGGATTCGCCCATGGCCAGCTCGCCCGCCACGATCAGGTCGATGCCGGGATAGAGCTCCAGCGACGACATGTCCTTGTTGAGGAAACCCAGGTCACGGAGCTCCTGCAGGCGCGTCCAGTGTTCGTGGTACTTGGGCTCGCGGAAGCTGCGATCGCCGATGAAGAGATCGAGCGCCTCGCCGGTGCTATCGAGGTTCTGCGGCAGCGCGTGACCCAGATACCACTCGCCCCAGTAGCCGTCCTGGATACCGCCTCCGATCGGCGCGATGCCGGCCGACTTCAGCTTGTCGCAGGCATCGAGGAGCTCGTCCCAGGTCAAGGGCGGCGAATCGGCGTTGAGGCCGGCTTTGTTGAAGAGCTCCTTGTTGTAGTACCAGACCATCGGAATCGGGTACCACCCGACGCGATAGACGTTGCCGTCGTAGTTGCTGAGCAGCGTCGGGTTCGTGGCCGTGAGCAAATCATCGCTGACCAGCCCGTTGACCGGCTGGGCATAGCCGAACCACACGCTCTCCATGTGATAGATGCCGTTCCAGAAGTACTGCATGTCCGGCGCCTCGCCAGCCGCCGCAGCGGTCTGGAACTGCGAGATGACGACCGCAGTATCCTGCAGCATGGTGTTGACGGTCGCGCCCGTGTAGTTGGCGACCGAATCGTCTACGAAGGCCTTCAGTCCGGGCAGCTCCTGCTCGCCCCACCACCACATCGTGAGCGACGCGTCCTGTGCGCGCGACAGCGATGGCATGAGGCCGCCAAGTGCTGCGCCCGCGCCGAGCGCCGCCGATCCCTGCAGGAGCCCGCGGCGGGTAATCGGATAGCGCCTTCCCTTGTCCCTCGTCATGTCGTTGTGTCCTTCCTGTTTGTTATTGTGGCCAAGATACCCTGCCGGTGCGTCGTAACCCGGCAGGGCAACTAGAACGTGCTCGTCAGGCCGCCATCGACGACGAGCACCTGGCCCGTCATGTAGCGGCAGTATTTCGATGCGAGGAAGACGACCGTGCCCGCCATGTCCTCGGGATAACCGGTGCGCTGCAGCGGAATCCTCTTCTTTTCCACGTACCACTCGAGAAATTCCGGCGCCTCGGTCTCGTCGACGCCGTCGATGATCGACATCGGCGTCCGCATGAACCCCGGCGCCACGGCGTTGACGAGGATGTTGCTGGGGCCGAGCTCCACCGCCATCGACTTGGTGAGCGCGATGATGCCGCCCTTGGCCGCGTTGTAGGGGCCGACCTCGCCGCTGGCTGCGAACCCCTGAACTGATGCGATCGAGATAATGCGCCCGCTGCCCCGCTCCGCCATGTGGGGCGCCACGAGCTTGGAGCCCATGTAGACCGCCTCCAGGTTGATGGCGATGGTGCGGCGCCAGTCCTCGAGCGTGTCCTCCAGAATCGTGCTGTAGGCGAGCGTGACCGCGGCGTTGTTCACGATGGCGTCGATCTTGCCGAACCTCGCGATGACGTCGTCGACGACCGAGCGGTAGGCGTCGTAGTCGGTGATGTCGAGCTCGTAGGGCTCGCACACACCGCCCCTCGCCTTGATCTCCGCAGCGGCCTCCTGGAGCGTTTCGGGATTGCGCTCGAGCAGCGCGACCGTGCTGCCTTCGTCGCTGAACTCCAGGGAGACCGCTCTGCCGAGCCCCTGGCCCGCGCCGGTCACGATCGCGACCTTGTCCGTGAGCAAGCCCATCAGCGCATTCCAGCGATGATCCTGGCTGCCATGCCCATCGCGATGCCGGCGAGCCTCATTCTCCCTCGCACATTCCCTTGATATTGTGGAATGCCGCCGTTTGATCTTGGGCAGCGTAACTATCCAAGATAGCGATGGGAAGGGTAGTCTGGGGCGGACAGTCCCAGAAGAGTGGCCGGCGTCCGGAAGCACCCGTTAGCACGGCACCGCCGGCGATCCTGGAGACGAACGACAGTGGCCGACGAGACGAACAGGCTGACCTTGACCAATCTGGGGCATCACCTGGATCACCCCGAGGCCGTCGCCTGGGGACCGGACGGCATGGTCTACGCTGGCGGCGAGCTGGGCCAGCTCTACCGCATGGGGCTCGACGGTGGCAGTTTCGAGCAGGCGGCCCTGGTCGAGGGCGGCTTCGTCCTGGGCATGGCGCACGATGCCGACGGCAACGTCTATGCCTGCGACGAGGGCCTCGCGCGGGTCCACAGGATCACGCCCGATGGCGGGGTCTCGGTGTACGCCAGCGGCAACGCCGACCAGGCGATGCGGGTGCCGAACTATCCCGTGTTCGACGATCACGGCAATCTCTTCGTCTCCGATTCCGGCGACTTCCGTGCCAGAAACGGATTCATCTGGCGCGTGCGTCCGGGCGGCGCCGCGGAGATATGGGACCGCTCGGCGAAGGGCTTCACCAACGGCATGTGCCTCTCCGAGGACGGCCGGGCGCTCTACGTGGTCGAATCGTCGCCGCCCCTCGTTTCCAGGGTGGAAATCCGGACCGACGGCTCGGCGGGCGAGCGCACGGTGCTGGTCGAGCTGCCCCGGCAGGTCCCCGACGGCGTCGCGCTCGACATAGACGGTAATCTCTACATCTCGCTTTACACGCCCAACATCATCTACATGCTGACGCCGGGCGGCGAACTCATCACCCTCATCGACGACTGGGAGCAGCTGGAGCTCGTGGCGCCGACTAACGTCGCCTTCGGCGGCAAGGACATGAAGACGCTGATCATCGCCAGCCTGTGCGGCTGGTCGCTGCACACCGCTCGGGTGGACGTGCCGGGACTGCCGGTGCGCTACCCCAAGCTGTGACGGGACAGCGGAGAGGCAGGTTCGAGGCCATGAGACTCACCGACGATCAGATTGCCCGTTACAACGACGAAGGGGTCCTTTCGGTTCCGGGCTTTATAGCGCCGAAATGGATCGACGCATTCCGCGCCGAAGCCGATCGCCTCACCGCGGCGTCGACGGCCGCCGACTTCGACCCTGAACGGGTGGAGATGGAGCCGAACCAGGATCCCGCGGGAAAAAGCATCCGGCGCATGTACGAGCCGTGCGCGTACTATCCGGCGTTCCGGGACTACTCAGAAGCGCCCGAGATTCTCGATGCGGTCGAGCAGCTGATCGGCCCCAATCTGCTACTTCACTACAGCAAGCTCAACATGAAGCCGGCCGAGCGCGGCTCCGTCGTCGAGTGGCACCAGGACATCGCCTACTACCCGCTCACCAACCATGACTCGCTCGCGGTCCTGCTCTATCTCGACGACGCGGACGAGGAGAACGGCTGCCTGAGGGTCCTGCCCGGCCGGCACCAGGACGAGCTGATGGATCACACCACGGAAGGCGTGTTCCAGGGCCGTATCACCGCTCCGGTCGATGAGTCCAAGGCCCGGAACCTACCCGGCAAGGCCGGCGCGGGGATCTTTCTGCACGGGATGACGCCCCATTCCTCGGTGCAGAACCGCTCGCGCAGACCGCGCCGCACGCTCATCATCAGTTACCGCGCGGCCGACTGCTTCCCCGTCCATATCGACAACCGGACGGACTCAGTCGAGGCGTTCACGCGCCTGGTCAGGGGCCGCCCCGCCGACGAGGCGCGCTTCACCCTCAAGCGCTTCCCGATTCCGATCTATTCGGTCAAGGAAGCCTCGCTCTACGAGATCCAGGAGATGTCACGCGACAATCGGCTGGTGGCCTCCTGAACTCACTCTCAGGCAATACCGAGGCCGGCGAGCACCGCGGCCTCGGCGACTTCGCCGCGGAGGTGGCCTTCGATCAGCGGTCCGGCAGCAGCCTGGAGTGTCATGTAGCCGGCATGGCGCGGCCGGATCGCGCTTGCCTCGATGGTGCGCCGCGTCGCCCTGAAGAAGCCACCGAACCGGGCATCGATCTCGGGGTCATTCCAGGCGTCGCGGTGGGCCGGCTGTCCGTGACAGCGCGCGACGATGCCGCATTGGGTGGCACCCTCGGCCATGAAGGCGGCGAAGGCTTCGGCGGCATCCGCCTCGCGCGTCCTCGCCGACACGCCAAGGCCCGCGCCGCCAATGGTCGAGCCGACCGGACCCAGGCCGCCTGCATCCGGAATATCGGCATAGGCCAGTCGCGGCACGCGGTCGGCTTCGGCATAGGTCGCGAAGCCATAGACGAAGGGGCAGTAGGCGAGGTCGTCGCGCGCGCACATGGCGTCCTGCAGCGCGATTGAGTTCCAGTCGAGCGCCTCCGGCGGGCAGGCGGCGGCAAGCTCCCGCAGCATGGCGAGCACCGTCGCTGCCGTCTCGCGCCTGACCAGCGGTCCCGCCTTCTCCTGCCTGGAGGGATCGCCCAGAATGGCGGCCAGGGTGAGAAAGCACATGAAGGCGTGGACGCCCTTGAGGCCGCAGGCGAGCCGGCGTGTGCCTGCCAGCGCCATCATCTCCGACCAGGTTGTGGGCGGCCCTTCGGGCAGCAGATCGGGCCGGTAGCACGCGGTCTGGCAGGCGGCATCGATCGGCACCGCCCACAGCGCCTCCTGCCAGCGATAGGTCGCAAGGGACGGGCCGATGAACGTATCGCGCGGCAACAGGTGATCGAGGGGACGCAACAGGCCCGCCTCGGCGGCATGGCCGACATGGGGATGATCGAAGACGAGCAGGTCGTAGTCCCGGACGATGTCATCGATCGGCCGGAACTCGAAGCCCGAGAGCGGCTGCACGTCCCAGGCGATCTCCACGTCCGGCAGTTGCTCGGCGAAGGCCTTCGCCGCCGCGATCATTGGGTCGATGGCCCGGCGGTGGTCCCAGGTAAGCCCCTTGAGTCGAATCGTCGTCCCCATAACGCATCTGACCCGCTGCACGTTGCGGACGGCAGCCGCCGCTTCCCCACTATGCCGCGCCAAAGGGCCGCGCGCATCATGCGCCGCGTGGACTTGGCCGCTTGGCGCGGTGTGCGATAAGAAGGGTCTGTCCCGTCTCGCCAACCGTATCCGCTGCCATCGCCGGCTCGTCGAGGCACGGCAGACAACACGGTTCCAGAGTCAGGCACCCGCGTCCCATCCCAACGAAACGAAGAGACGGCCATGAAGATCACCGATATTGAATGCCTGGTTCTGCTGGTGCCCGATTTTGACGCCGAGGCTTGCAGCTCGGCCCAGGACGATCTGGTCGTCAAGATCCATACCGACGAGGGTCTGATCGGCATCGGCGAAACGGACACCAATCCCTGGGCCGCCAAGGCGACCATCGAGGCGCCGGGCACCCACTGCATGGGGCTGGGCCTGAAGGAAATGCTGATGGGTGCCGATCCGCGCGATGTCGAGGGCATCTGGGAGCGGCTTTATACCGGTTCCGCCATGACCGGACGCCGCGGGCTCGGCATCTGCGCCATCGGCGCGCTCGACATGGCGCTCTGGGACCTGCGGGGCAAGGCCGAAGGCAAGCCGGTCTGGGAGGTCCTGGGCGGCAAGCGCCAGCCCCATGCCGTGCCCTACGCCTCGCTCTTGCCCGAGGGCGACGACCTCGACGCCTATACGGAGTCCCTCGTGGCGCGCGCCAAGGGGGCGAAGGAACTCGGCTTCCGCGCTGCCAAGCTCGAGGTCTGCATCAAGGGTCCCTACTCCCACAACGCGATCCAGATCGAGGACGACCGCGCGATTGCCGACGTGGTGCACGCCTGCCGCGAGGCCGTGGGACCGGAGATGACTCTTGCCGTCGACGTCGCCTACTGCTGGCCAGACTGGCGGGCCGCCCTGCGGGCGATCGAGATGTTTGCTGACGCCGATATCTATTTCATCGAGACGCCGCTGCCCACCGACGACCTGGAGGGGTACAGCAAGCTTTGCGCCGTCTCGCCCATGCGCGTCGCCGTCGGCGAATGGCTTAACACCCGCTTCGAGTGCCTGGAGGCGATGGACCGGGGCGGGGTCGATGTCATCCAGCCCGATGTCGGCCGTGTCGGCGGTCTTACCGAGGCGCGTCGCGTAGCCGAGCAGGCGCGCGATCGCGGCGTCATCGTCGTGCCGCATTGCTGGAAGTCGGCGATCGGCATCGCCGCTTCCCTGCATCTCGCCATCGTCGCCGGCAACTGCCCCTTCATCGAGTTCCTGCCGCCGGCGCTCGCGGACTCGCGGCTGCGCAGCGACTTGACCGCCGAAGAGTTCACGTTCGTCGACGGCGTCATCCCGGCGCCCACCGAGCCGGGACTCGGCATCTCGCTCAACGAGCAAGCCGTCGAGCAGTTCCAGGTCGCCTGAGGAAGCCCCCTCGCCTCACCGGCGCGTGAACGGGGGAAGCGGCGGGTCAATTCGTCTGATCACGCCGCGTCGCGCGCCGATTCCACGGCCTGGCGGATCGAGAGGGCAACCTTGTCGACGATCTCGTCGAGCTCCTCCCGTGTCGCCGTGTAGGCCGGGGTAACGAGAGCGTAATCCCCGCGCTCACCGTCGATGATGGCGCCGCCCTGATAGCTGAGCATGCCGTTCTCCAGCGCAGCGTCCCGGTAGCGCTTCCACACCTGGAGCGAGGGATCGAAGGGCTCCTTGACGTCGCGGTCCTTGACCAGCTCGATCCCCCACATGAGGCCGCAGCCCCGGATATCGCCGACCGCGTCGTCCTGGCCCAGGGCCCGGTCCAGCCGTTCCTTGAGGTAAATGCCGTCGACCGCGACCTTCTCCACCAGCCCGTCGCGTTCGATGATGCCCAGCACCGCGCGCCCGGCCGCGCAGGCGGCGGTGTGGCCAGAATAGGTGCGGGCCGCCTCCAGATTGCCGTAGGCGCCGTCGATCGCCTCCCGCACCGCGCGCGAGAGCACGCAAGCGCTGAGCGGCATGTAGCCGCCGGAAAGCCCCTTGGCGATGGTCATGATGTCGGGCTGCACGCCCTCGTGCTCCAGCGCCCGCCATTTGCCGGTGCGGCCCACGCCGCAGAAGATCTCGTCCGCGATCATGAGCACGCCGTGGTCGTCGCAGACCGTGCGCATGGCCTGGGCGTAGCCTGCGGGCGGCGGCAGGATGCCGCCGGTGCCGCCGCCGATGGGCTCGAAGATGAAGGCCGCGACACGCGCGGGGCCTACACGCCGGATCTCGGCGTCGAGCTCGTCCGCATAGTGCTGCGTGAGGTCCTCCGGCGCCACGCCCTCGGGCGGGCGGTAGAGCATCGGCGCGGAGACATGGGTCGCGCGGCCGAGCTCGCTTTCGTAGAGGCTGCGCCGCCAAAGGTGATGGCCGACGTCGAGCACGCCAAGCGTCGCCCCATGCCAGGATAGCTTGCGGCCGATGAAGTGGGTCCGCTCGGGCTCGCCGCGCGCCAGGTGATACTGCCGCGCGGCCTTCAGCGCGTGCTCGTTGGCCTCTGACCCGCTCGACGAATAGAAGACGCCGCCGAAGTGATCCGCGCCGGCGGCGGTCACGATCGTCTCGGAGAGCTCCTCAACCACGTCAGTCGTGAAGGTCATGCTGAAGCCGTAGGCCAACTGGTCGAACTGGTCCTTGATCGCCGCCGTCACCTCCGGATGGCCGTGGCCAAGCGAGAACAGCCCCGGCCCGCCGGTGCTGTCGATGTAGCGCTTGCCGTCCTCGCCGTAGACGTAGACGCCTTCGGCGCGAACCGCCTTGGTCAGGGGCGCGCCATCGACGCTCTGACTGATCCAGTAGGACATGGGGTTCTCCGCTGCCTGGCCGCCGATTCTAGGGCTTCGTCAGCGTATACACCCCCCACGAGGCAGCGCTATAGTCATCGCGACAAAACACAAAAAACACAGGGGAGGATCACATGGGTACGGACAGAGAGACTCTTTACAAACAGTCAATGCAGCACGCGCGCGACATGCGGGCGAAGCTGACGCGCCGGCAGATGCTCCAGATATCGGCGGCCATGGCTGCGGCGGCCGGTGTCGGCGTCGCGCCGAAGTGGGCGCGCTCGTCCGACACCAACGGACCGGGCTGGTACACCGACGACAGCCTGGAAGGCGACGTGGTGGCCTACACTCTCGCCGGCCAGCGCTGGGGCCTGCCGCTCGAGGCCGTGGTCGCGACCTTCAAGGAGCGCTTCCCCAACGTCAACGTGAAGATCATCGCGGAGCCGATCGGCGAGGCCTACACCAAGATGCAGATCTACGCGGCGTCCAAGTCCGACTCCTACAATTGCGCCATCAACGACCACAACGTGATGTCGTCGATCGGCACCATCGGCACGCCGCTCAACCTCGACGAGTGGTTGGCCGAGGACCAGGGGTGGACAGACGACTACCACGCCGACGTCCCGGCCAACGTCACCGTGGGCTACAACTTCCCGCAGACGCCGGAGGGCCACCACGCGTCCATCGCCTTCGATAGCAACACGAAGCTGATGTACTACCGCCAGGACAAGTTCGACGAGGCGGGCATCACCCAGGTTCCGACAACCTGGGAGGAGACCATCGAGGTCTGCAAGGCCCTGCACGATCCTGACAACGACATCTACGGCTTCGTCACTACCGGGCGCCGCGGCCTCTTCGCCGGCCTCGAGCTCTACCAGATGGTCCGCTCCTACGGCGGCGTCTGGTTCGACGAGAACTGGGAGCCGCAGTTCAACACCGAGATCGGTCACAAGGCGTTCTCCATGCTGCTCAAGCTCATGGAGTACCGCCACCCGATCACCATGAACGCGACCGACGAGGAGGCGAACTCGGTGCTCGCCAAGGGCACCGCCGTGTTCGCGCCGATGGAGTGGGGCACCTCGGTGCTGCAGGATCCGAACTTCACGGACCACCACGCGCACTTCCGTGCCGACGTCGTGCCCGGGGGCGAGACGCCGGAGAGCAAACAGGAACCGCTGATGGGCGGGTTCGGCTTCTACGTCAACAGCTTCGGCAACGACCTGCGGGCGGCGTTCGAGTGGGTCAAGCACATGAGCTCGGGCGACTATGTCGACACCCGCATCGGCGAGGAGTTCGTCGGCGCGGCCGGGCAGCCGGCGCGGACTTCGCTGCTGAACAAGTATGCGGACAAGCAGCCCTACTTCGACGCGCTCGCCAAGTCGATCCCGATCTGCACGCCGGGCTTCGTCTGGGTGCCGCCGACCTTCACGCTCGCCGACACGCTCGGCAACGACGTCGCCGCGGTGATCGCGGGCGAGAAGGGCATGGAAGAGGCGCTCGTGGACATCGACGCGGCGCAGCGCCAGATCATGGCGGATAACGGCTACTACGACTAAGCGTTCGCTGCATGACGGTACCAGGGCTGGCGGGCACCCCCAGGGTGCGCCGCCAGCCTTTTCTACAGCTGAGCGAGAACCGGATCGCGTACCTTCTCGTCCTTCCGACTCTCCTCATTCTGATCGGGCTTGCGGTCTATCCCCTGGGCTGGACGCTGGCCACGGCGTTCCGCAGCGACAACCTGTTCAACCCACTGGCGGCGCGCTGGGTCGGCCCGCGCAATTTCGAGTTCCTCTTCTTCAACGACGACACGTTCTGGAAGACGCTCAGGCTCGCCGGCATCTGGTGCGCCATCACGGTGCCGGTCCAGCTCATCCTGGGCCTCTTCCTCGCCATGCTGCTCGACACGTCGATGCGCGGCATCGGCATCCTGAGAACCCTCATCGTGATCCCGGTGTTCATCACGCCGGTGGCGCTCGGGCTCTCCTGGCGGGCTATGTTCGAGCCCATTGGCGGCCTGCTCAACTACCTGCTCCAGGGCGTGGGCCTCGAGAAGAGCCTGTGGCACACCCACCCGGACACGGCGCTGCTCTCGGTGATGATCGTCGACATATGGCAGTGGACGCCCTTCGTCACGCTCATCCTGCTTGCGGGCATGCAGGGAATTTCCCCCGAAGTGGTCGAGGCCGCGCGGCTCGACCGCGTGCGCGGCCTTACCTACCTGCGCCGCATCGTGCTGCCGCTGATCTGGCCGGTGGTGACGGTGGTGCTGCTGCTGAGGCTGGTGGATGAGATTCGCATCTTCGACGTGATCCTCATCATCACGCGGGGCGGACCCGGCTCGTCCACGCTGCTCGCCAGCATGAACATCTACTCGATTTTCCACGCCGGCCGGCTGGGCGTCATGGCGGCCTACGGCGTGCTCATGGTGATCGCCATCAACATCGTGGTGATCAGCTTCCTGCGCGTCCTGCATCGCCAGGAGAGAGCGACGCGGCAAAAGGTGGGCGGGGCCTGATGCGCACGCCGCTCCGGAGATTCCTGGACGTCGGCGCGGTGGTCGTGGTCGCGGTCTACCTCGCGCCGCTCTATTGGATCGCGATGACCTCGGTGAAACCGACCAACGTGATCAACGCCCCGAAGCCGCGATTCGCCTTCGACCCGACGCTGGAGCACTACCACACGACCTTCGAGCGCTTCGATTTTGCGCAGGCCATCCTCAACAGCGGGATCATCGTCATCGTCTCCACCATCATCACGATGTTCCTGGCGCTGATCTCGGCCTACGCGCTGGCTCGGATGAAGATGCGGGGCGCCGACGGGATGTCGCTGCTGATCCTCTCGCTCCGCTTCATGCCGGGCGTGGTGATCGCACTGCCCTACTTCCTGATGGCGCAGTGGACCGGGCTCACCGACAGCCACCTCGGCATGATCATCGTCTACGTGGCCTACGGCCTGCCCTTCGCGGTGTGGCTGCTGCGCGGCTTCCTGCTCGATCTGCCGCGCGAGGTCGAAGAGGCGGCGCGGCTGGACGGCCTCGGCTGGTTCTCGATCATCTGGCGCATCATGCTGCCGATGGCGACCTCGGGCATCGCGGTCACCGCGGTCTTCACCTTCGTCTTCGCCTGGAACGAGTTCCTCTTCGCGCTTTATCTCACGAGCTACAAGGCGGTCACGATCCCGGTGCAAATTGCCAAGATGATCGACCTCTACAACGTGCTCTGGGGGCCGCTCTCTGCGGCGGTGGTGATCCAGCTCGTGCCGATGCTGATCGTGGTGTTTCTGATCCAGCGGCACATGATCCGCGGCCTCGCGCTGGGCGCCGTGAAGTAGGCGCAGACCAAAAGCCTCACACCCGTTTGAGAATCACGACTTGCGGTCGATCTCGTCTCGGGAGTCCGCGACGAAGCTGAAGGACGCGGGATCGAACACGAGGCGGCGCTGCACCGGGAAGAAGCGGATATCGAAGCGCTCGGCGACCAGCCCCCAGACACCCTGCGGCGCGCGCAGCATCATCAGCACCGCAGCGGCGCCGAGCACGATCAGGTACCAGCTGCCGAAGTCCGCGAGCAGCTCGCGCAGCACGAAGAAGATGATGACTCCGATGATCGGGCCTTCGATGGTGCCGATGCCGCCGATCACGACGATGAAGATGACGTTGGCGGTCCAGTCGATCACGTTGAAGCCGGCCTCGGGCGAGATGCGGAGCTTGGTGAGGAAGACCAGCGCGCCGACCATGCCGGTGCCGAAGGCGGCGACGATATAGACCCAGATCTTGGTGCGGAAATTGTCGACGCCGAGGCTGCCCGACGCCTCCTCCGAATCCCGGATCGCGGTCAGCGCGAGGCCGTGGCGCGAGCGCAGCAACAAGTAGACCAGTGCAATGGCGCCGACCGCGATCACGAGCCCGGTCCAGTAGATAACTGTTTCCCGCCACATGCGGCCTGCGGCGATTCCCTTCACCACCGCTGCCGGCAGGCTCATGCCGGAGCCGCCGCCGAGCGCAGACACCTGCGCGAAGGAGAGCATGTACACCTCGGCGACAACCCAGGTGCCGATGGCGAAGTAGGCGCCCCGCAGGCGGAACACGATGAACGCCGTCGGCACGGCGAAGAGCGCGGCCGCGATGCCGGCAAGCGGGATCGCGGCGATGGGGTGGACGCCCGCATTCATCGCGAAGACGAAGAGCGCGTAGCCGCCGAGCCCGAGGAACGCCTGCTGGCCGACCGAGACCAGGCCGGCATAGCCCGCGAGCAGGTTCCAGAGTTGGGCGAGGGCGAGGTAGTAGGCGATCTCGACGATCGTCCGCATGTCCGCGCGCCCGCCCCAGAAGGGGAGCGAGATGAGGACCGCGAGGACGAGAATCCCGATCAGCGCGCCGTAGCGGCTCGCCCGCGTGCCGCGCTCGACCCGGTAGCTGGCTGTGCCCTCGCTCACCGGTCCCTCGTGCGCGGGAAGAGCCCGTTGGGCCGGAGCACGAGCACGATCAGGAAGGCAACATGGCCCGCGAGAATCTGCCCGCCGGGATGGAACTTGGCGCCGATGGCCTGGGCTACGCCCAGGATCACGCCGCCGGCGAGGGTGCCCCAGAGACTCCCCAGCCCGCCGATGATCACGGCCTCGAAGGCGTAGAGTAGCCGCGCCGGCCCGATGGCGGGCGAGAAGTTGGTGCGGATCGCCATGAAGGTGCCGGCGAGCGCGACCACGGCGAGCGCCAGCGCCATCGCGAGCCCGAAGACATGGCGGTTGTCGATGCCCATCAGCGCCGCCGTCTCGTGGTCGTCGGAGGTCGCGCGGAAGGCTGTCCCCAGCCGGGTGCGGAAGAGCACGAGCTGCAGGAGCGCGATCACGCCAACCGCCGACAGGAAGACGATGAGCGGGAACCAGCCGATCGCGATCTGGTCGCCGATGGCGATGCTCGCGGTCTCCAGCGCGCCGGCCTTGAGCCGCTGCGTGTCGGCCGAGAACAATTCCAGCAGGACGTTCTGGATGATGATGGAGAGACCAAAGGTCACCAGCAGCGGCGGCAGGATGTCGCGGCCCAGCGTGAGGTTGAGGATGCCGCGCTGGAGCGCGTAGCCGATCCCCGCCATCACCGGCACGATGACGATCAGGCTGATGAGGGGGTGCACGCCGGTGCCGTTGACCATGGCAAGGCCGAGGAAGGCCGAGAGCACGATCAGATCGCCGTGGGCGATGTTGACCAGCCGCATCACGCCGAAGATCAGCGAGAGCCCGGTGGCGAAGAGCGCGTAGAGCCCCCCCAACAGCACGCCCTGGATGATGGCGTCGAGCCACTCCATCGCAGGCTCAGGCGGCTCGGGCGCAGGTGCGGGTCATCCGAACTAGACCCCGAAATAGGCCGTTGCGACGTCTTCGCGGGAGAGCTCGTCTGGCCTGCCCTGGAGCGAGACGCGGCCCTCCTGGAAGCAATAGACGCGGTCAGCGACGGCCAGCGCCTGGTTGATGTCCTGCTCGACTACCACGATCGTTGTTCCCTCCGAGACGATCACAGGCAGCACAGCGTAGATCTGCCGGATGATGACGGGGGCCAGGCCCAAGCTGAGCTCGTCGCAGAGCAGGAGCGTCGGGTTGCTCATCAGCGCGCGGCCGATGGCGCACATCTGCTGCTCGCCGCCGCTGAGCGCGGTGCCCGGCGTCGCGCGGCGCTCCCGCAAGACCGGGAAGAGCTCGTGGACACGCTCGATCCGCCACGGCCCCGCGCGCTTGCCGTAGGCGCCGAGACGCAGGTTCTCCTCGACCGAGAGCGAGGGGAAGAGCAGCCGCCCCTCGGGCACGAGTGCCACGCCGCGGCGCACGATCTCGTGGGCCGGCAGATGCCCGATGGGCTCGCCTTCGAATGTGACGTGTTCCCGGGCGGACGGGAGCTGCCCAACCACGCTCCTGAGGAAGGTCGACTTGCCCGCGCCGTTGGCCCCGATGATGGCGACGGTCTCGCCGCGCGCGACATGCACGTCGATGCCGAAGAGCGCCTGGAAGTCGCCATACGACGCGGTGAGCTCGTGGGTCGCCAGCACCGTCTCTGGCGCCGCGCTCATTCGGCGCTGATCCCCATGTAGACCTCCTGCACCTCGGTGCTCGCCATCACCTGCTGCGGGTCGCCCTCTGCGAGCTTCTGGCCGAAGTTGATGACGATCAGGCGGCTCACCACCGAGAGCAGCGCGTGGACCACGTGCTCGATCCAGACGATCGAGACGCCGGTGCGGTGGATCGCCTTGATGGTGTCGACCAGCGCCAGGCACTCGTGCTCCGTCAACCCGCCGGCGATCTCGTCCAGTAGCAGCACGCGAGGCCGGGTGGCGAGCGCGCGCGCCATCTCCAGCCGCTTGCGCTCCAACAGGGTGAGCGCGCCGGCCAGCGCGTTCGCCTTTTCCAGGAGACCGGTGCGCCCCAGGATCTCGTGGCACTCCTCATAGCATGCGGCCTCGGAGCGGCTGCCGCCGAAGGCCGCGCCCACCAGCAGATTCTCGAACACGGTCATGTTCGCGAAGGGATGGGGGATCTGGTAGGAGCGCCCGATCCCCATGCGGCAGCGCTCGTGCGCCGGCGCTCGCGTGATGTCGCGGCCGCCGTAGAGCACGCGCCCCTCGTTCGGCCGCACCGCGCCCGTGATGATGTTGAACATCGTGCTCTTGCCGGCGCCGTTGGGGCCGATGACGCCGAGCGCCTCGCCCTCTACGAGCTCCATGCTGAACTGGTCGGTCGCCCTGACCGAGCCGAAGCTCTTGGAGACGCCCTCCAGCGCGATCAGCGCCGCCATGCCGGCACGCGCCTGCGGAGCGGCGCCGGGGGCGCCGTCCGCAGGTCCTGAGGGCTAGCCGATCAGTTCCATCTCGGCGTTGGTGGGAATGTCGGGCGCCGTCTCGTTCGACGTGATGGTGAGGTCGTAGGCGAAGGGGCCATCCGGCGTGCGCCTCCACTGGCCGCCCACCAGCGGCATCTTGGCGACGTTCTTCACCGGGCCCGAGCCCCACGAGACCGGCCCTGCAATCGTCGAGACGTTGGTGGAAACGATAGACGCCAGCATCGCCTCGGGATCGTTGACGTCCTCGGCCCGGCTCACCACGTCGAGGGCGACCTCGAAGATCGAGTGGCCGTAGCCCACCGGCTGGCTCCACTGCTTGCCGGTGGCGGCGGTGAAGGCGGCGGCAAGCTCGCCGCAGGTTTGGCCGGTGATGCTCGACTTGAAGGGGTGCGAGGGGCTCCACCAGATCTCGGAGCTCATGTTGTGCCCGGCATCGCCCAGTGCCTCGATCGCCTCTGGGAAGAGAAGCGCCTTGCCCACGGTCGCAGCCTTGGGCCTGAAGCCCTGCTGCGCGGACTGGGTCCAGAATGTGGTGAAGTCCGGCGGCAGCACGACGCCAGTGACGATCTCGACGCCATTTTCCTTGAACTCGGAAATATGGGCCGAGAAATCGTCGGAGAGGTTCTGATAACGGCCCGGATCGATCAGGGTATAGCCGGCGCCGGCGAGCGGTTTCGGGAACCCGAGTTCGGGATGGCCCCAGGCGTTGCCGTCGCCGTCGTTGGGGAAGAGCCCGCCCACCACCTTGTTGGTCTCGATCTTGGCCCAGAGGTTGAGGAAGACCGCGATCACGTCCTCCAGCCCCCAGAAGTAGTGATAGGTCCACTGGAAGCCGGTCGCCGGATCGCCGCCGCGTCCGAAGAAGTAGGGCTGCCACGGGCAGAGCGTGGTGACGCAGGGGACCTCGTTGATCTCGGCCTGGTCGGAGACCGGGTTGGTGGTCTCCGGCGTGTTGCCGGCACAGAGAAGGTGCACCTCGTCGGAGAGGATCAGCTCGCTCGCCACCTCGGCCGCGCGGTTCGGATTCGACTGGCTGTCCTTGACGATGATCTCGACATTGAGGCTCTTGCCGCCGGACTGGACCTTGCCGCCGATGGCCTCCAGCACCGTGGCGACGTTGAACTCGTCGGAAACGGCGAAGGGCGCGAGCGGCCCGGTCTTGGGGCTGACGTAGCCGATCCGCACCGTGTCGGCGGCGCGGACGATGGAGGGGAAGCCCGCGCTGAGCGCGGCCGTCCCTGCGGCGCCGGCGGCGCCGGCTTTCAGGATTTCGCGACGGGTGCGCCCGGCACCCTTGGCTCTGCGGCTCTCATGCTTCATCGGCGTGCCTCCTCTCCCGCTGACGGAGTTCATGAACTCAGGCCAGACCCTAGCAGACCTTCCCAAACCCTGCGAGAGAGGCATAGCCCGGCGATGGGTCTAGGGGGACGGCGAGGCGGCCCGTGCAGCCTCCATCCGCCGGCGCATTTCGGCAGCGATGCGCGGCGTCTCATTGACCGGCTCGTAGTGCCATTCGGCGAGCCGGCCATCGAAGGGTCGGACGATGCCGTCTTCCCTGAGAGAGGCATGAAAGCGCGCGAGGCGACGGCTGCCGCCTGCCATCTTGGCGACGTAGACCGGCGTTCCGGTGGAGATGGCCTCGCTGATCATGGAAACCGAGTCTTCCGTGACCACGATATGGCGGGCCGACGCCAACATGCCGACATAGGGGTTGCGGCCGGTTCCGTCCCAGAACCAGGCTCGGGGCAGGCGAGCCTTGAGCGCGTCGATGACGCCTGGTTCCGTCCGCCTGGACGCCGTCACAGCGATGTCTCCGTCGAGAGCGGCGAGGCCACGCGCCAACGCATCGACCGTCTCTCGCGTGAAGCGGTACGACCGCGTCCGGCCGCCGAGCAGGACCGCAACGCTTGGATCCCCGAGCCGGCACCGCCACGCCGCCCCCGCGGCCGCGAGCTTCTCTGGCGTTACCTGATGCAGCGCGGCCCGCGACGCCACCACGTTCGGCCCGGTGAGCCCATCATGCTCCAGCGGGACGATCAGGTCGAAGCAGCGAAGAGGCGTTCGCGGGTTCTGGATGTGCACGGCGAAGGTCCGACCGCCGGCAGCGCGCCGGACCGCAGCCGCAACCGGGGCGCTGCGCCGGCCGCAGCTGATCAGCAGTTCGGGCCAGGGTTGCGGGAGTCTCTCGTCCGACCCGTAGCGCAGGAGACCCGGCGGCTGCCGATGCGCCGGCAGCCACGACCAGGGCCGGCGCGGCCGGACGACGATGCTCTCGAAGGGCCAGCCGAGCGCCTCGGCCAAGCCCTCCGTCTGAGACACCATGCCGGCTTTGCCGGTGGTGAGTGCCCAGACGGTTCTAACCGACGGGCCTGTCCGGATAGGCACACTGGTGGCGGCTACGCCATTCGCTCGTGACGAAATTGATGATCAGGGTTCGGCGCACGCCGTCGATTTCTCGCGGCAGGAAGCCATGCCACGTGTCCGCACCGGGGATGAGGATCATGCCCGCGTTATCGGCGAAGCGGAGCCGCTTCACGGGCGTGTTCATGTCGGAATAAAGGTCCGTGCCCCAATCGCGGACCTCGTCGCCGTCGTCCAGGTAAATGAACATGGTGAAGGCCTTGACACCGATGTCGGTGTGCGGCTCAAGCCAGAACCCCGCGATGTCCTGGGCGTACTCGATCCGGAGTTTGGTGCCGGCGAGGCTGGTGCCGCACCGGGCCTCGACGGCGGAGACAACCCGGGTGTCCTGAAACGCCTCGGCCAGCGCCCTGGCGGGCCCAATACGCGCGATCGCGTCGGCATCCACGTAGCGCCGGCTAGGCTTGTTCTCTTCTCGTCGGCCGAGGGCGTATCGGACCCTGGGCGCCGCGTGCGGCCATGCCTTGAGGCCCGCGAGCGTGTCGGGATCGAGCACGTCGCGAAGCAGCCAGTGGCGATAGGGCCACGCCTCTTCGTCCGCGCATTCCAGCGCCGAAACAACCGCCGATCCGCTCATGGCCCGTGCCATGACTATAACGCAATCATGGTGCCGCAATAATTGTCAAGTTAATTGGACGATATCCTAAATAGAACTACTCATTAATATTCTATATATTCGACCCACTACAAATTTATATTTGGTACGTTTGACTTACCCAAAGTACAATCGAACCGAATACCAGTTATAATGCTTCGCTCAAAACAAGAGCTGACGACGAAAACCAACATGCCGGACGCACTCTCGTCCGGATCATTTGCGCCGCCGGGCGGCGGCAACGGTGGAGGGCGGGATGTCGCGGCGGGAGCGCCCCTGCTACGCTGCCAGGTCCTCTCCGGCCAGCGCGCGGTCGATCAGCGCGACCGTCTCGGCAAGCCCGTAGAGCGCGATGAACGAGCCCATGCGCGGACCCTGGCTCTGGCCGAGGAGAATCTCGTAGAGCGCCCGGAACCAGTCTCGCAGGGACTCGAAGGGGTGGCGCTTGCCGACCTCGTAGACCTCCGTCTGGATATCCTCGGCGCTCGAATCCGCCGGCAGCGCGGCGAGCACGGTCCGCAGGTCGTCGAGCGCC
This sequence comes from Alphaproteobacteria bacterium, assembly GCA_965207055.1. Classification (GTDB taxonomy): domain Bacteria; phylum Pseudomonadota; class Alphaproteobacteria; order UBA828; family UBA828; genus WTGU01. Next base: position 1,283,860 of record CBDBLP010000004.1, read on the forward strand.
GCACGCTCCTCCGGCAGCGGCGCGCGGTACGCCTTCGTCGGCTTCACCATGTCGCGGTAGTAGGTGATGGCGTGGCCGACCAGCGCGTCGAGGATGGGCGCGGTCTCCGGCGACGCACCCGGCACGTAGCGTGTGATGAAGCCCCAGAGCACTGCCGGGTCCTCGGTGTTGCAGACGCTGGCCAGGTTGAGAAGGATGCCGTAGCTCAATCCGGTCTCGGGCGCGGGCGGGTGGCCGGCGTGAATGTGCCACGCCGGACTCTCGAGCCGCTCGAACGGTTCTTTCTCCGGGTACTTCGCGAGATGGGTCAGGTGGTCGTCCACATGGCGCGGAATCACGTCGAAGTAGAGCCGCTTGGCGCGCCTCGGCGCGTTGTACATGAAGAGCGAGAGCGAATCGCGCGGCCCATAGGTCAGCCACTCCTCGATGGTGAGCCCGTTGCCGCGCGACTTCGAGATCTTCTCGCCGTTCTCATCGAGGAAGAGCTCGTAGATGAAGCCGGCGGGCGGCCTTGAGCCCAGCGCGCGGCAGATCTTCCCCGAGAGCTCGACGGAGCTGATCAGGTCCTTCCCCGCCATCTCGTAGTCGACGCCGAGCGCATGCCAGCGCATCGCCCAGTCGGCCTTCCACTGCAGCTTGCAGCGGCCGCCCGTGACTGGGACGGTCATGGTCTCGCCGTCCTCGTTCACGTAGCTCACGGTGCCCGCGTCCTCATCGCGGGCCGTGATCGGCACTTGCAGCACGCGGCCGGTCTTCGGGCAGAGTGGCAGGAAGGGGCTGTAGGTCGCCTGTCGCTCCGCCCCCAGCGTCGGCAGAATTATGCGCATGATCTCGTCGTAATGGCGCAGCACGTCCATGAGCGCGCCGTCGAACTCGCCCGAGCGATAGGCCTCGCTCGAGCTCTTGAAGGTGTATTCGAAGCCAAAATCGTCCAGGAAGGCACGCAGCCGCGCGTTGTTGTGGGCCCCGAAGCTCTCGTGCGTGCCGAAGGGGTCGGGTATCTGCGTGAGCGGCTTGCCGAGATGCTGCTCGACCATCGCACGCTCGGGAATGTTGTCCGGCACCTTGCGCAACGCGTCCATGTCGTCCGAGAAGGCGACGAGGCGGGTCGGAATGTCGCTCAGTATCGCGAAGGCGTGGCGCACCATGGTCGTGCGCGCGACCTCGGCGAAGGTGCCGATATGGGGCAGGCCCGAGGGACCGTAGCCGGTCTCGAACAGCGCATAGCCCTTCGCCGGCGTCTTGCCGCCGATGCGCTTCAGGAGCGCCGCGGCCTCCTTGAAGGGCCAGGCTTTGGCATTCTGGGCCAGCACCCGCAGGTCGTGTGCCGTGTCGTTCATCGTCCCGATCCGAAAGCCGTCGGAACATGCGCCGGGCCGCCGGCATGCGTCAACCGCTATACTCGTGTCGATGCCCGCCACCTTCGAGTCTCCCGCCCCTGCCTCGCCACCGCCGCCGCTGCTGCCGCGTGCGCCCGTGCTCGCGGTGTCGCCGCGTCACGCGGCCTGGCTGGATGAGCACGGCGCGCTCGCGCGGCTCTCCCACGACGGGGCGGCGGAGCGCCTGGCCGCCGACGGCCGCCCGCCCTACGTCTGTCATGCCAAGGCCACTGCCCGCAGGCTGGGCCTGCACTCGCTGGCCGCGCTGGACGTTCTGGAGCTCTTCGCCTTCGTGCATCCGGCTCGCCAGGCCGTGCCAACAGTGCGGGGGCTCGCGCGGGCGCTCGACCTGACGTTGCCTGCAACCATCGAGGACGAGGCGGCGACCCTGCTCAGGGCGGCCGAAACCCTCCTCGCCGCGCTGGCCGCGCCGGGGCTTGCAGGCGCGGACGAGGCGCCCGCCATCGCACGCACGATGGCCCGCGCGGGCTGGCTCTGGGGCGATGCGGTGGTGGCGGCTCTGCAGGCCGGCGGGCGCACCGCACCGGACGCGGGCCGCACCGGCGACGGGGGCGCGCTCGCCGTCTGGACCCGGCTCAAGGAGTGGCAGGAGAGCGCGCCGCCGCCGGCGCCGGGCCACGACCCGGTGGCGACTGCGGCTGCACGGCAGCGCCTCGCGCTCCTGCTGGGCGAGGGCGCGGAGCCCAGACCCGAGCAGGCGGACTTTGCCTCTGCCGCCTGCGCCGCCTTCGATCCCATCGAGGCGGAAGAAGAGCCCCACGTGGTGCTGGCCGAGGCCGGCACCGGAGTTGGCAAGACCCTCGGCTACATCGCGCCGGCGAGCCTCTGGGCCGAGCGCAACGAGGGCACGGTCTGGCTCTCCACCTTCACGCGGAACCTCCAGCGCCAGATCGACCAGGAGCTCGACCGGCTCTACCCGGAGCCCAAGGTCAAGGCGGATAAGGTGGTGCTGCGCAAGGGCCGCGAGAACTACCTCTGCCTGCTCAACATGGAGGAAGCGCTCGGACGCAGCGCCCTGATGACGGGGGACCGCATCGCCCTGGGCCTCATGGCTCGCTGGGCGGCCGCGACGCGGGACGGCGACATCACCGGCGGTGATCTGCCGGCCTGGCTCGCCGACCTGCTCGGCTACGGCCGCACCCTCGGCCTCGCGGACCGGCGCGGCGAGTGCATCCACAGCGCCTGCACCCACTACCGCCGCTGCTTCATCGAGAAGAGCCAGCGCAAGGCGCGGCGGGCGGACATGGTGATCGCCAATCACGCGCTGCTCATGGTGCAGGCGGCGCGCGCGGTCTTCGGCACCGGCGACGAGCGGAGCGTGCCGACCCGCTACGTGCTCGACGAGGGGCACCATCTCTTCGACGCAGCCGACAGCGCCTTCTCCGCCCATCTCTCCGGCAAGGAGGCACTCGAGCTGAGGCGCTGGCTGCTCGGCCCGGAATCGCGGGGTCGCGGCGATGCCGGCCGCGCGCGGGGACTGCGCAGCCGGATCGAGGACCTGATCGCCGACCGCGATGCGGCGCGCGAGGCCCTCGACGACGCGCTGAAGGCTGCGCACGCGCTGCCCGGCGCCGATTGGCACCAGCGGCTCGCGGCCGGATCGGCGCAGGGGGCGTGCGAGCGCTTCCTCGCGCTGGTGCGGAGCCAGGTCATGGCGCGCGCGCCGGAGCCCCGCAGCGGCTACGGCATCGAAGCGCCGGTGCACCCGCTCATTCCGGGCATCGCGGAGGCCGCGGCGGCCCTCGAGACGGCGCTGGCCGGGATCGCCCGGCCGCTGGGGAAGCTCGCGGCGGCGCTCGCGGCGCACCTCGATGCGGAGGCCGAGAGTCTGGAGACCGCCGAGCGCCAGCGCATCGAGGCCGTGGTGCGCGGCATCGAGCGGCGGGTCGGCGAACAGCTCGACTCGTGGCGCTCCATGCTCGCGGACATGACCGCCGCGCCAGTGGCCGACGAGGAGCTCTCGCAGGACATCGAAGACGCCGCCGACCCCGCAGGCTTCGTCGATTGGTTCGCGATCTCCCGCATCGACGGGCGCGATGTCGATGTCGGCATGCACCGCTATCACGTCGACCCGACGATCCCCTTCGCCGCGTTCGTCACGGGCCGCTCCCACGGCGCGCTGATCACCTCGGCGACGCTGCGGGACGGCAGCGGCGATCCGGAGCACGACTGGGCCGCGGCAGAGGCGACGACGGGCGGGCGCCACCTGAAGGCGCCTGCGATCCGCGCGGCCCTCCCCTCCCCCTTCGACTATGGCGCGCAGACCCGCGTGCTCGTGGTGACCGACGTCAAACGGGGCGCGCCCGACCGGGTGGCGACGGCCTACCGCGCTCTCTTCACCGCCTCCGGCGGCGGAGCGCTCGGTCTCTTCACCGCGATCGCGCGGCTGCGCGGAGTGCACGAGCGTATCGCCGGCGCGCTGGACGAGGCCGGCCTCCCGCTCTGGGCCCAGCACGTGGACCCGCTCGACCCGACCACGCTGGTCGACATCTTCCGCAGCGAGACCGATGCCTGCCTGCTCGGCACCGATGCGATGCGGGACGGCATCGACGTGCCCGGGCGGAGCCTGCGGCTCATCGTCTTCGACCGGGTGCCGTGGCCCAGGCCCGACATCCTGCACAAGGCGCGCCGCCGGGTCTTCGGCGGCGGGCGCTACGACGACCGGCTGACGCGCGGGCGGCTCCGGCAGGCTTACGGCCGGCTGGTTCGGCGGGCGGACGATCGCGGCGTTTTCGTCCTGCTCGATCCCGCGCTGCCGAGCCGGCTCAAGGGCGCCTTCCCGGCCGGCGTCGAGGTGGAGCGCGTGGGCCTTGCCGAAGCCGTCGAGATCACCCGCACATTCGTCGGTCCGAAGGCTTAGCTGCTACGACGCAGGCCGTGACATTGGTGAGAGGTCCGGGCTAGGGTCCGCGCGCCTTTCAACCAGCCGGTGCACGCATGTCGGACTCGGAGTTGGCGCCCCTGCTGAAGCGGGTCGCGGAAGCGCTGGAGCGTCTCTCGCCGGCCGGGACGGAGGACGCCGGCCTCGATGCGGCGGAAGGCTTCGTCTGGCATGCCGATGGTGCGCGCCTGGAGGCCGTGCCCCGGATCAACCGGCTGGAGCTCCCGCTGCTCAAGGGCATCGACCGCGTGCGCGACATCCTGCTCGACAACACGCGGCGATTCGCCCGCGGCCTGCCCGCCAACAACGCCCTGCTGTGGGGCGCCCGGGGCATGGGCAAGAGCTCGCTGATCAAGGCGGTGCACGGCGTGGTGGCCGCCGACGCTGCGGGCGGTCTCAAGCTCATCGAGATTCACCGGGAGGAAATATCCTCGCTCCCGATCCTGCTCGGGCGCCTGCGCGGCTGCGGCCAGCAGTGCCTGCTCTTCTGCGACGACCTCTCCTTCGAGTCCGAGGACACGACTTACAAGTCGCTCAAGGCCGCATTGGAAGGCGGCATCAGCGGGCGGCCCGACAACGTGCTCTTCTACGCCACCTCGAACCGCCGCCATCTGATGCCGCGCGACATGATCGACAACGAGCGCTCGACCGCGATTCACCCCGGCGAGGCGGTGGAGGAGTCGGTCTCGCTCTCGGATAGATTCGGCCTCTGGCTCGGCTTTCATCCCTGCGACCAGGCGACGTTCTTCGCCATGGTCGAAGGCTATGCCGACCATTTCGGCCTAGCCGTCGAGCGCGAGACCCTGCATGCCGAAGCCGTCGAGTGGAGCATGACCCGCGGCGCCCGTTCGGGCCGGGTGGCCTGGCAGTTCGTGCAGGACCTCGCCGGGCGGCTCGGGGTGGAGCTCGCACCGGCCGACAGGCGCTCGACCTAAACTTCTCTACTTGCGGGTGAGCAGGCGCAGAGGATCCTGCGGCTCGCCGTCGCGCCGGATCTCGAAATGGGCCTGCGGGTGGGAGACGCCGCCCGACCTGCCCGAGTGAGAGATCACCTGGCCGCGCCGCACCACGTCGCCCTTGCCCACCAGGAGAGAGTCGTTGTGGGCGTAGGCCGTCATCCAGCCATCGTTGTGCCGGATCAGCACGAGGTTGCCGTAGCCCCTGAGCTCGTTCCCTGCATAGGCCACCACGCCGCTCTGTGAGGCGCGGATTGCGCTGCCGACCGGCGCTTCGATGTTGATCCCGTCATTGTGCCTGCCACCGGGCTTGGCGCCGAAGCCGGAGATCACCCGGCCTTCGATCGGCCAGAGGAAGGTGTTGCGCGTGGGCGGCAGCGGCACGTTGTTCGATTCGCTTTGCCGCGCCAGTGCGTAGAGAGTGGGTCGGGGCGGCGTCGCTTCCGGCTCCGCCCGTGCCACGCGCACGCCGGGGGAACGCGGCGGCTCCGGCGCCTCAGGCTCCACCCGGATCAGCGGCGCGGGCTCCTCGGGCTTTAGGTCGATTCGCAAAGCGAGCGTCGCGCGGGTCCGCGGAACGTGCGCAGCAGACTCCGCATGCGCGTGTTCTTCAGGCTCCACGCTGTCCGGCGTCGCGGGATCGGCCTCGATCTCGAACACCGCTATGGCCGGTTCGCCATTGGCATAGCGGGGTGCCTCTGCCGGCGGCTCATCGAGGCGGGCGAGGGCAAAGTCTGCGCGAGGAAGCGCGAGCCGCTGGCCCGTGTGCAGCCAGTAGGGGTGGCTCAACTCGTTGAGCACGATGATCGCGGCTGCCGCCACGCCGTAGCGTTGGGCAATGTGTCCGAGGGAGTCGCCGTACTCGACCGTCAGTACGAGCGCCGGCTTCTCCCGCGGCATCGGCGGCGCCGACTGGGGCTCTGCCGCCTGGAAGGGTGGCGGCATCCTCTCCTCCGGCGCGGGGACGTGTTGTGCCGCCTCCGTTGCCGCGTCGGCCTCGATGGGCGCTGCGTCCGTCCGCTCGCCCAGGCTGAAGGGAAGCCCCGCGCAGGCGCTGATCCCCAAGAGCACGGTTGCCATCAGGGCGCCGCCCGCAAGCGGCGCGGCCAGTCCAGTCTCACGGGTGCAGCCGATCATTCGATGACCTCCCGCAGCCATGTCAGGGTTCGCCGATGAGTGAGATCCATATGAAGCGGAGTGACCGAGACGTAGCCCTCGTCGAGCGCGCTCATGTCGGTGCCGCGCTGACCGCTGCCAGCCGCAGGCAACTGCGCACCGATCCAGTAGTAGGGTCTGCCCCGGGGGTCGATCCGCTCCTCCAGGGTATCGTCGAGCGCGTGCAAGCCCTGACGCACGACCTTGATCCCGCGCACGTCGGCAGCCGGCAGGTCGGGGAAGTTCACGTTGATGAGGACACGCTTGGGCCAGCCGCGCTCGATCAGCTTCGGCAGGAGACGCCCGGCCCATTGCTCTGCGGTCGCCCAATGATGCTTGCGGCCGTCCCCGTAGGCCTGGCTGAACGCCACCGCCGGCGCGCCGAAGAGCGTCGCCTCCATCGCCGCCGCGATGGTACCGGAATAGGTCACGTCCTCGCCGACATTGGGGCCGTCGTTGACGCCGGAGAGCACCAGGTCGGGCAGGCCGTCGGCCAGGATCTTGTTGAAGGCGAGGAAGACGCAGTCGGTGGGCGTGCCGTTGACCGCGTAGCGGCGTCCGGAGATGCGGCGGAGGCGCAGAGGCCGGTGCAGCGTGAGCGAATGGGAGGACGCGCTCTGCTGGGTCTCGGGCGCCACCACCCACACGTCCTTGGAGAGGCCGCGTGCGATCCGCTCCAGCACCTTGATCCCGGGCGCGGCGATACCGTCGTCGTTGGTGACGAGGATGCGCATCAGTCGATCGCCTCCAGGCCGCCGAGATAGGGGCGGAGCGCCTCGGGCACCGTCACGCCGCCGTCCTCACGCTGGTAGGTCTCGAGCACCGCGACCAGGGTGCGGCCGACCGCGAGCGCCGAGCCGTTCAAGGTGTGGACGAAGTGCGTCTGCCTCTCGCCGGCCTTGCGAAAGCGGGCGTTCATGCGCCGCGCCTGAAAATCCCCGCAGTTGGAGCAGCTCGAGATTTCGCGGTAGCGCCCCTGCCCCGGCAGCCAGACCTCGATGTCGTAGGTCTTGCGCGCCGAGAAACCCATGTCGCCTGCACACAGCACCACCACCCGGTAGGCGAGGCCGAGGCGCTTCAGCACCTCCTCGGCGCAGGCGATCATGCGCTCGTGCTCGGCCTCCGAGTCCTCCGGCCGGGTCACGCTCACCAGTTCGACCTTGGAGAACTGGTGCTGGCGCAACATGCCGCGGGTGTCCTTGCCGGCAGCACCCGCCTCGGCCCGGAAGCAGGGCGTGTAGGCGGTGAAGCGGAGCGGCAGCGCGTCCTCCTCCAGGATCTCGCCGGCCACGAGATTGGTGAGCGGCATCTCTGCCGTCGGGATCAGCCAGAAACCGTCGTCGGTGTGGAACAGGTCCTCCTCGAACTTCGGCAGGTTGCCGGTGCCGTAGGCGGCGGCGTCACGGACCAGCAGCGGCGGCGCGGTCTCGGTGTAGCCGAACTCGGTGGTGTGCATGTCCAGCATGAAGGCGGCGAGCGCCCGCTCCAGCCGCGCCAGGGCACCCGAGAGCACGACGAAGCGCGAGCCCGAGAGCTTGGCTGCCCGCTCGAAGTCCATCAGCCCGAACGCCTCGCCGATCTCGAAGTGCTGGCGGGCGTCGCCATCCACATGCGCCGGCTCGCCCCAGCGCCTGATCTCGACATTGGCGCTCTCGTCGTCGCCGTCGGGCACCTCCGGAGCCGGCAGGTTAGGGAGGCCTGAGAGCAACTCGTTGAGTTCCGTGCCCAGCGCCTTTTCCCGCTTCTCGAGCTCCTGGGCCGTGAGCTTTAGCGCCGTGACATCTTGGCGAAGGGCCAGCGTGTCCTCGCCCTTGCCCCTGGCGGCACCGATCTCCTTTGAAATCCGGTTGCGCGCCGTCTGGCAGTCCTGAAGCGCGGTCAACGCCTCGCGCCGGCGCGCGTCGAGCGAGATCACCCGTTCTGCATGGGGCTCCACGCCGCGCCGGGCTAGGCCTGCGTCGAACGCAGCATCGTTCTCGCGAATCGACCGGGCGCTGAACATGACGGCTGGGCTTGTAACCCTGCGATACCAATTGTCAATACGTCAACGCGTAGAACGGCTTCGGGCTTTGAGCTATCACCCAATGCGCAATTCTGAGCTTATGCCCGTAAAACAAGGCAAATTGGACGAATCGGCGTTCACGGCAGCGACGGGAATGCCGCCTCGGACTCTGCCGACGATTCGTCCCTTGCGACGTCGAATCCTGTACAAGTCTTCGTAATGCGATCGCCGAGTCGCGGCCCATGCCGGGCACCGCGGAAGCGGCGGATTCGATGGGGCCGGAGAGGAGTTGGCGAGTGTCCGAGCGGCGGAAGGACCAGGCGCTCTCCATCGGCGACGCCGTGCGCTTCAGCCATCGCGGGCGGACCATCCACGGACACCTGCTGCGCCGGCAGGGGCGGCGCCGGCTTGCCACGGTCATCGACGCGGACGAGGGGCTCTGGAAGGTGTCGGAGGCAGCGCTCTCGCCCTCGGGCCGCGCCCGCCGTGCGACGATGCTGACACCGCAAGACGCGGCGCGCGCACGCTGGCGGGTGGGCGATCGGGTGACGTTCGCAAGCACCGACGGGGCGCTTCAGGGCAAGATCGTGAAGCTCAACCCGACCCAGGCCCGAGTGCGTGCGGGCCGGACCCTGTGGAACGTGCCCTACGCCGGTCTCGGCGACGCGGGCACCGGCAAGGGGCGCTTGAGGAACGGTGCGGAGCGCCTGAGCCACATTGCCACGACAGCCCGCGCGCTCATGGACGAGCACGGCCTCGACGCGTGGACCTTCGCCTTCCTCGAAGCCGAGCGGCGCCTCGGCGACTGCCATTTCGGGGACCGTGTGATCCGCGTCGGCCGCGCCCACGCGCTCGACGCGAGCGAAGCCGAGATCAGGGACACCATCCTGCACGAAATCGCCCATGCGCTCGCCGGCCCCGAAGCCCGCCACGGTGCAGAGTGGAAAACCATCGCCCGCCGCATCGGCGCCACCCCGAGAGCGAACGTCTACGAGCGCGGGAGGCGGCGACAGAATTAGCTCTCAAGGGTTGACATCTTGAAGCGCGTAGAATACATGAGGCAGGGAGATGTGAAGATCACATCAGCGAAATAAAGGCGGCCCGACGGACGTTCCGTTTTCTTCTCTAAGAGAAAACCAAAGTCCCCTAGCGCCGCCTTTTCCTACCGGGGCCGCCCTTTTTGGGCGGCCCCAAGTACTTTTGCGGCTCAGGAACACATTTTAAATATTTCCCAAAGACACGGTACTTTAGATCTCTCCACGACTTCCTTGATAGCTTGTCAGGATAGGAAGGCCTGAGGCGCGTAACTTGATGGTCAGGATCAAGTGTGTCGATCATTGCATGAATTACAATTCCGTATCGAAGGAGTTTCTGGCGTTCAGAAGTATGTAGTGTTCTGGACAACACATGAGTCAGGGGCAATAGCCACGTTTGCGCCTCAGCATCGCCTTTCAATAGCCTCATAAATTCTATAAAGAAGATTGTATCAGATGATCCATCTTTACGCTGAGTCAACATAATCTCTCCCACTGCACGCTGTGATATTCTATCGACGATTCGAACCCCACGAGTTTGGCTGCAATCAATAAAGCTTTGCAGACGATCACCTCTTTCGTCCGCAACTAACGACACAGATAGCCCTTCCCGACGAATTATTTCTATATGTGCCCACAGTTTAGCCGTAAGAAAAATTAAACTGCAGAAATCTTTATTCTCATAACGATCCGCATCTTCGCATGCATAAACGTCTCGCATGCTCTTGAAGTCTTCACCCGATAGCGACAAGAGTTTTCCCACTAACTCATCGGCGGTTTTGAGCAACGGGTCCAAATGTTCATCGACGAACTGCTTCGCGGCTTGGGAACTATCAGATCGACGTCGAAATTCCTGGTAAGCGATATCGAAGAACTTTACGGCAAGCCCTCCCAGGATTCCCGCGACCAACGGACTCAATCATTCCTTAAGTTCCATGCGTTCTCCTCAGTACGTTCTGTCAATACCAGCACGTCGCTTACAAAACGAATTTGGCACAAAGATTGGCACCGACTGACCTAACATTAGTTCGCTCTTTATCTCCTCCGAACTGCTCATCAACAAAGTCTAGCGAAATGCCTCGCTGTCGCCTATACCCCTACCGCGGGAAAGAAGCCCCATTAATGTCGATGACGGTGCCGGTGGCGTGGCGGGCCGCGCCTGAGGCGAGGAAGGTGACGATGTTCGCCACCTCCTCGGGGGGGATCAGCGTGCCGAGCGCGTTCTCGCCGAGCGGGCCGCGATCGCCGGTCTCGTTGATGTAGTCCCACGACATGTCGGTGCCGACCCAGCCCGGCGCCACCGCGTAGGAGAGGATGCCGTCGCCGCCATGGTTGCGGGCGAAGGTGTGGCTCAGCGCGTTGAGGGCGCCCTTGCTGGCCGCGTAGGAGCCGAGCAGCGGCTTCTCGCCCCGATGCGCGGCCCGGCTCGAGAGGTGAATCAGGATACCGCCCTCGCCGCGCGCCCGGAAATGCGCGACGGCGCGGGTGGCAAGTTCGGCAGGCGCCAGGAGATTGAGCTGCAGCGTGTGCTGCCAAACCGCGCGCCAGGCCTCGGGCCAGGCGTCGTCGTCCGCGAAGGCAGGCTCGGCCTCGTAGGCCGCCGCGTTGTTGACCAGCACGTCGATCCGGCCCTGCCAGGCGAGCGCCTGTTGCCAGAGCGCCTGCGGCGTGGCCTCGTCGGAGAGATCGGCCCCCACCAGGTGGCAGCGCTCGGGCGCCGCTTCGGCCAGCGTCTCGGCCGCCTCCCTCCGCGTGTTGTAGTGGATGACGACGGAGGCGCCGCCATCAAGCAGCGTGCGCACGCAGCACGCGCCGATGCCGCGTGATGCGCCGGTGACCAGCACCACCTTGCCGTCGACGCCGACGGTCTGCTCCGCCGCGCGATCCTCCGCCATCGCCTCCCCCCAACCTTGTCTGTGCCCGGTTTCGTCCGCGCGCGCGAACGACTCGTCCCCAGCGCAATCATCATAGCAAGGGGCGCTCTCCGCTTTCCGCAGCGGGCGCGGGCGTGCCATGCTGATTTGCGGACCCGGAGGCGGACGCCGATGCGCAAACGCATCCACCTCAACGCGTTCTCGATGAACTGCGTTTCCCACATCCAGCACGGCCTCTGGGTGCGGGACGACACGCGCCAGCGCGAGTTCAACCGGATCGAGCCCTGGATCGAACTCGCTCGGCTGCTGGAGCGGGGCGGCTTCGACGCACTCTTCCTCGCCGACGTGATCGGCACTTACGACCTCTATCGCGGCGGGCCGGAGACCGCGATCCAGGAGGCCGTGCAGATCCCGGCGAACGACCCCATGCCGCTGATCCCGGCCATGGCGACGGCGACCCAGCATCTGGGCTTCGCCTTCACCAGCTCCGTGCTCCAGGTGCCGCCCTTCACCTTCGCCCGCCAGATCTCGACGCTGGATCACATCACGCGGGGGCGGATCGCCTGGAACATCGTGACCTCGTATCTGCCGAACGCGGGCACCAATCTCGGCTTCGGCGGGCTGCCGCCTCATGACGAGCGCTACGCCCGCGCGGAGGAGTATCTGGAGGTCGCCTACAAGCTCTGGGAGGAAAGCTGGGAGGAGGACGCGGTGCTTTGCGACACCGCGCGCGGCCGTTATGCCGACCCCGCCAGGATCCACCCCATCGACCATGCCGGCGCGTACTACGAGGTCGAGGGGCCGCATCTCTCCGAGCCGTCGCCGCAGCGCACGCCGCTGCTCTTCCAGGCGGGCTCGTCGGAGCGCGGGCGGGAGTTCGCCGCCACCCACGCCGAGTGCGTCTTCATGTTCGCCTCCATGCGGAGCCTCAAGGCATCCACCGGGGTAGTGCAGGACATCCGCGCCCGCGCCGCGCGCCGCGGGCGGCGGCCCGACGACATCCTCTTCTTCCAGGGCGTGACCCCGGTGGTGGGCGGGACCGAGGCTGAGGCCGAGGCCAAGGCGGCGGACTACGTGGCGCGGTCGAGCGTCGAAGGCGGCCTCGCGCACATGAGCGGCAGCGTCGGCGTGGACCTCGGCGCGATCGATCTCGACGCGCCTCTCGCGAGCCTCGAGACAGACGCCATGCAGGGCGTCGTCCGTGGGCTGATCGAATCGGCGCCGGACAAGTCGCTGACCTTCCGAGACCTCGTGCGCTCCCGCGCGTCCGGCCAGTTCCTCACCGGCACGCCCGAGCAGATCGCGGACCGCTTCCAGGCCTGGCACGAGGCGGGCGTAGACGGCTTCAATATCGTCTATGCGGTGACGCCCGGCACCTTCGCGGACTTCATCGAGGGCGTGGTGCCGGTGCTGCGCCGGCGCGGGCTGGTGCAATCGGAGTACGCGCCGGGCACGCTGCGCGAAAAACTGTTCGGGCAGGCGCGCCTTTCGGCGCGCCACCCCGCCGCCGCCTATCGACGTTAGGGAGGACTCACGCCATGGACGCCGACCAACTCAGAACGCTGCAGGCGCCACTCAAGGACCGCTACCGCGAGGACGCCGACGCCGCACTCATCGTGCTCAAGGCCTCGGGCGCGGTGGACGAATCGGACATCGCGTGCTCGGTCGATACCGGCAAGGCGCTGGTCGAAGCCGGCCTGCACCCCTCGGGAGGCGGCACGGGCCTGCAAGCCTGCTCCGGCGACATGCTGCTCCAGGCCCTCGTCGCCTGCGCCGGGGTGACGCTGAGAGCCGTCGCGACCGCGCTCTCCATCGACATCAGGGACGCGCAGGTGAGCGCTGAAGGCGATCTCGACGTGCGCGGCACCCTCGGCGTCGATCGCGATGCGCCGGTGGGTTTTCGGGCGATCCGCCTGCATTTCGCGCTGGAAAGCGACGCCACACCGGAGGACCTCGACCGGCTCTACAAGCTCACCGAGCGCTACTGCGTGGTCTACCAGACGCTGACGGGTGGTGCCCCGGTGACGATCAGCCGTACGGACAGTGCGGCGACGAGCTAGCGCGTCAGTCGCTCACTGCCCTCCACCGGATGCAGCCGCGAGCTGGCGGGTGACGAGCTGGCTGTAGAGGCCCGCGCGGGCGAGCAGGGCGTCGTGGGTGCCGGTCTCGGCGATGCGGCCGTCGTCGAGCACGACGATGGTGTCGGCATCCCGCACGGTCGATAGCCGGTGGGCGATGACCACCGTGGTGCGCTCCGCCATCAGCTCCGTGAGCGCGCGCCGCAGCAGAGCCTCGTTCACCGCGTCGAGGTGCGAGGTCGCCTCGTCGAGGATCAGGATCGGCGCGTTCTTGAGCACGGCGCGAGCGACCGCGACGCGCTGGCGCTGCCCGCCCGAGAGCTGCGTTCCCCGCTCGCCAACCCGTGTCTCCAGCCCCTCGGGCAGCGCGGCGACGAAGTCCTCCAGCGCCGCGCGGCGCACCGCCTCGGCAAGCTCGGCCTCGGACGCGCCCGGCCGGGCGATGAGGATGTTGGCGCGGAGCGTGTCGTTGAAGAGGTAGGTGTCCTGTGCCACCAGGGCGATGCGGGCGCGGAGCGCATCGAGCGTCCATTGGCGCACGTCCTCGCCATCCAGCCGCACCGTGCCCTCAGACGGGTCCCAGAAGCGCATGAAGAGGTGGGCGATGGTGGTCTTGCCGGCGCCCGAGGGACCCACCAGCGCCAACGTCTCGCCGGGGCGGACCGTGAGCGTGACGCCGTCGAGCGCCGGCCGCCCTGTGCCCACGTAGGTGAAGCTCACGCCCTCCATTTCCAGCGCCGGCGCGCCCGGCGTGGGGCTCACGCCGGGACCGTCCGCCACCATGACCGGCGCGCTGTGCACGGCATTGAGGCGCCGCGTCGCGCCCAGCGTGTCCGCCAGTTGCCGGCCGATGTGGGCGATCTCGGAGACCGGCAGGAAGGTCGCCATGGCGAGGATCGCGAGCAGCGGCAGCATCGCCGCCTCCAGCCAGCCCGCCGCGATCCAGGCCGTGCCGGCCATCACAACGGCAAGCCCGCCGAGGCCGGTCGCCGTCTCGATCAGCGCCATCTGAAACGTGAGGTCGCGGTAGTAGGGAAGGCGCACGCGGTGATGGCCCCGCACGATATCGAGGAACACCTTGCGCCGCGCCCCCTGCTGACCGAAGGCGAGAAGCTCCGTCAGCCCCTGGATCGTGTCCACCGCATGGGCGTTGAGCAGGCCCAGCATCTCGCGCGCCCGCCCGCCCAGCTTGTCGAGCCGCTTGCGCAGGAGGAAGGGGCTCAGCCCGACCAGCAGGATGAAGGGCGCGAGCGCCGCCGCCGTCGGCCAGCCGTAGACCAGCAGCGTCCCCACCACCGCCGCCGGCACCAGGATCGCGACCAGGGCCGGCGCCACGGTGTGGGCGAAGAAGTACTCCACCAGCTCCACGTCCTGCGTCGCCATGCCGACGATGTCGCCGGTGCGCCGGCGCAGCAGGTAGGCCGGCGCCAGCCTGTCCAGCTTGTCGTAAAGCGCGATCCGCATCTCGGTGAGGAGCCGGAAGGCCATGTCGTGGGCGACCCATGACTCGAGCCAGTGCAGCACGCCCGCCAGCGGGGCTGTGGCATAGAGCGCGATCAGCAGCCCGCCCACAGGCGTCCCCTGCTTGATCCCCGCCACCACCAGCGCGCTCAGAACGCCGACGCCGATGAAGGCCACCACGCGCGCGACGCCGAGCCCGAAGGCGAGGTTGACGCGGCTGCGGAAGGGCCGCACCAGGCCCAGCAGTCGCATCCAGGCGCTCCACCAGCCGAGGCCCTCGGCTCGCAGCACCTCGTCGTCGGGCTCGTCGGTCGAGGCCGCGGCAAGGCGGCGATCCTCGGTGGTGGGCTCGATTGCGGGCTCCGCTCCGGTCGCTGCCGCCGGCGGCGGTGCCTCCAGGCCCTCGCGCACCTGGTCCGCCATCAGGCGGTGGTAGACGCCGCTCTTCGCCATCAGCTCCGCGTGACGTCCGCTCTCCACCACGCGGCCTTCGTCCAGCACGAGAATGCGGTCGGCGTCGATAACGCTGGAGAGCCGGTGCGCCATGATGAGCACCGTCCGCCCACCCATGAGGCGCCCGAGCGCGTCCTGAATCACCGCCTCGTTCTCAGCATCGACCGACGAGAGCGCCTCGTCCAGCAGCAGGATGGGCGCATCCTGCAGCAGCGCGCGGGCGATGGCGATGCGCTGGCGCTGCCCGCCGGAAAGCCGAATGCCGCGCTCACCGATCACCGTGTCGTAGCCCTGCGGCAGGCGGGCGATGAAGCCGTGCGCGTTTGCCGCCCGCGCGGCCGCTTCGATCTCGGCATCGCTCGCGTCCGGCTTGCCGAAGCGGATGTTCTCCGCTGCCGTGCCGTGGAAGAGATAGGTGTCCTGGTTCACGACGCCGAAACGCGCGCGCAGCGCAGCGCGGTCCAGCGTGCGCAGGTCCTGGCCGCCGAGCAGGATGCGCCCCTCTTGCGGGTCGTCGAAGCGCATGAGCAGGCGCAGGATGGTCGACTTGCCGGCGCCGCTCGCGCCGACGATGCCGACCCGTTCGCCCGCGCCCACGCTGAAGGAGAGCCCGTCATGCGCGGGCCGCCGGCCGCCGGGATAGGCGAAATGCACGTCCTCGAAGGCGAGCGTCGGCGCCAGCGCCGCCGCGTCCGCAGCACTGTCGGCGTCCTCGATGGCGGGCCTGGTGTCGAGCAGGCGGAAGAGGCTTGCCGCCGCCGCACGCCCGAGCATGCCCGTGTGCAGCAGCGCCCTGAGGTCGCGCATGGGCCGGAAAACCTCGACGCCCATCATCAGCACGATCAGCAGCACCTCGATGCCGATGGCGCCCTCGGCCACCCTGGCCGCGCCGACCCCCAGCGCTGCCGCCGCGCCGACCGCAATGCCGGCGTCGGTGATGCCGCGCGAGGCGGAGTTGCTGGCCAGCACCCACATCGTGCTGCGGAAGAGGTCGTGGGCCTTCTCGGCGAGGAAGCGCCCGCGCGCTTTGCTCTGACCGAAGGCCTTGAGCGTGGCCAGCCCCTGCACGGAGTCCAGAAGCTCGGCACCGTAGGCCGCATAGGCTTTCTGCCGCGCCCTCGCCGACTTCTGATCCCACTGGTTGAACACTGCGGGCGCGACCAGGGTAAGCAGCGCGAAGCCGAGCAGCGCGCCCGCGAGCGGCAGGTCGAGGAAGGCGACAAAGGCGAAAATGCCGAAGGGGGTGACCGCGGCGACGAAGAGCTGCGGCAGGTACTGGCCGAAGTAGGTCTCCAGCTGCTCGACGCCGTCGATCACGCTGAGCAGCACGTCGCCCGAGCGCTGCCCGCCGAACTGGCCGGGGCCGAGCGCCGCGATATGGTCGTAGAGCCGCGCTCTGATCTGGAGCTGCACCAGGGCTGCGGTGTGGTGCGCCACCATGGTGCGCCAGTATTCGAGCACGCCGCGCGCCAGCATCGCCGCTGCCACGGCGACGATCGGCAGGATCAAGTCGCCAAGACCCTCGCCCTGAAAGACCCGCCCCAGCAGCCAGCCGAGCAGCGCAAGCCGGGCGATTCCCGTTGCAGCAGACAGCAGGCCGAGCACGACCGCGCCCGCGATGCGCAGCCGCAAGCCCTCGGTGAACTGCCACAACCTGCGATCGAAATACATGCGCGCCGTCCGTCGAGCCTGCCCCCATCGACCACAAAGGCGCGGCCATGTCCAATGCGCAAGTTATGCCGAGCGGTTCACGCCGCAATCACGCGGAAGTGGGATGCGCGGAGGCCGGATGTTGACTTAGGATGCAGCCGTTCCTGCACCATGGGGGGAGGGCCATGGCCGCGCAGCTCGTCGACCGGATCGTGTCCATCGGAGACGGCATCGACCTTCACTATGTGGAGGCCGGCGAGGGCAGGCCGCTCATCATCATTCCCTCGTGGTCGCTCACCGGCGCGGCCTACCGGCATCAGCTCCAGGCGCTGTCATCTACTCGCCGGGTGATGGCCTTCGACATGCGGGGCCACGGGGAGTCGACCACGCCGACGGGCGGCTATCGCGTGAGCCGGCTTGCGGCCGATCTGCGCGCCGTGATCGAGCGGCTGGAGCTCGACGAGGTCGATCTCATGGGCCATTCCATCGGCTCGTCGATCATCTGGAGCTACATCGACCTTTTTGGCGAGGACCGGCTCGGGCGCCTCGTCTTCGTGGACCAGGCGCCGTCGGTCACCGCGAAGGCCGACTGGTCGGCGGAGGACCGCGTCACCTACGGCTGCCTGTTGCCGGACCTCAATGCGCTCGCCGAGTTCTACCTGCAGGTGCTGGCGGCGGAGACCCCCGAGGCCACGGTGCCGGTGATCGCGCGCCTCTTCTCGCCCTCGCTGCCGGCGGCGGAGCTGCTCTGGTTCGCGCGTGAGATCTGCAAGCTGCCGCGCCGGCACGCGGCGGACCTGCTCCACGACCACTGCGGTCTCGACTGGCGCGACGTGATCAAGCGCGTGCGCAAGCCCACGCTGGTGGTGGGCGCGGAAGCCAGCATCTTCTCGGCGGAATCGCAGCGCTGGATCGGGGCGCAGATCCCCGGAGCCGAGGTCGAGATCTTCAAGGCCGACGAGGGCGGCTCACACTTCATGTGCTACGAGAACCCGACCAAGTTCAACGCGCTGGTGGAAGCCTTCCTCGCCTGATCCCGAGCCCGCACCGCCGCCAAGGCGCGACCCGAAGGGAGGCGCTCTGCGGCCGAACGAAGGCGCGAACTAGTTTTCGATGCCGTAGAGACTGCAGAGCGAACGCATGCGTGCGACGGCGCGTTCGGGGTCACGCAACAAGCCGGCGGCATCGGCCAGGCGGAAGAGCTCGGTGAAGTAAGGGAGGGGCCGCATCGCCTGCGCACCGCCGATCATGACGAAATGGTCCTGGAAGCCGTTGAGGTAAGCCAGGAACACGACCCCCGTCTTGTAGTGCTGGGTCGGCGCTCGGAAGATCAGGCGCGAGAGCGGAAGGGTGGGCTCCAGGATCCGCCGGTAGGTCGGAACCTCGCCCTCTGCCAGCGCCGAGAGGGCCGCCGATGCCGCAGGCGCGATGGGATCGAAGATGCCGAGCAGCGCATCGCTGTGGCCCCGGTCGTCGCCTTCGATCAGGGCCGGGTAGTTGAAATCGTCGCCCGTGTACATCCTGACGCCCTCCGGCAGGCGCCGGCGCATCTCGATTTCCTTGCGATCGTCCAGGAGCGACAGCTTGATCCCGTCGATCTTCGCGGCGTTGGCATGGATCACGGCCAGAGCGGTCTCGAGCGCGGGCGGGAAGTCGCCTGTGCCCCAGTAGCCCGCGAGCGCGGAATCGAACATCTCGCCCAGCCAATGCAGGATCACCGGCTTGTCGGCCTCGGCCAGCACGCGGGCGTAAACGGCCTCGTAGTCGGCGGGGCCGGTCGCGATGCGGGCGAGCGCGCGGCTCGCCATGAGGACGACCCGCCCGCCTGCCTGCTGCACGGCGGCGAACTGCTCAAGGTAGGCGGCGATAACGTCGTCGAGCGAGCGTGCGTCGGCGGGGGCGAGGTGGTCGGTGCCGACGCCTGAGACGATGCGCCCCCGCTCGGCCGGGGCCGCAGCGGCGAGCGAGCGTTCGATCAGCTCCCTTGCGGCGGGCCAGTCGAGGCCCATGCCGCGCTGGGCCGTGTCCATCGCCTCCGCGACGCCGAGGCCGAGGTCGAGGATGTGGCGGCGGAAGGCCAGCGTGGCGTCCCAATCGATGGCGGGACCGAGGCCGGGCTCCTGCGCGGCGAAGGGATCGGCCACCACGTGCACCGCCGAAAAGGCCGTGCGGTTGAAGCGGTGCGGGCCGGCCGGCGCTTCGATCGGCGTTGCCTTCAACGCGTAGGTGACCGGGCGGCCGGTCTCGTCGGGGAGGTCGATGGCGAGAGAGGTCATCGGGCCACGCAACCGTCAGATCAGGCCGCGGACGTGGTCGGCGCCCTTCTCCGCCACCATGATCGTCGGCGCATTGGTGTTGCTGCTGGGGAGCTGCGGCATGACGGAAGAGTCGATGACGCGCAGGCCCTCCAGGCCGCGCACCTTCAGCGCCGGGTCGACCACGGCAAGCTCGTCGGTGCCCATCTTGCAGGTGCCGACCGGATGGTAATCGGTCTTGCCCACCTTGCGGGCGTAGGCGGCGATGTCGGCGTCGCTCCGCACTTCCGGACCCGGATAGCGCTCGCACAGGATGAAGGGGCGGAAGGCCTCCTGCGCCATGATTTCGCGCACCAGCTTGAAGCCGCGCAGCGACATCTCGCGGTCGTAAGGATCGCCCCAGTAGTTGGGATCGATCGCGGGCGGTGTGCGCGGGTCGGAATCCCGCAGCGTCACCGTGCCGCGCGACCGGGGCCGGGAGAAGCAGGAGTTGAGCGTGACGCCGGCGTTCTTCAGCTTGGCCAGGCCGTGCTCCAGGCCGGAACCCAGCACGAAGTGCATCTGGATGTCGGGCGATCTAGCGTCCAGATCGGCATACCAGAAGCCGCCGGCGTCGATCAGGGTCGACGCGATCGGGCCCTGCCGGAACAGGAGGTACTGCGCGACGGCCCAGAGGGTGCGGTGGGGCCGGGCGACCTTGTCGTAGCTGAAGTCGCCGCGGCATTCGCTCACCACGTAGACGTCGAAATGGTCCTGCAGGTTCTGCCCGACGCCGGGCAGGTCGTGGACCACGTCGATGCCGAGGGCCTTCAGGTCGTCGCCCGGGCCGATGCCCGACAGCATGAGCAGCTTGGGGGAGCCGATGGCGCCGGCGGCAACGAGCACCTCGCGCGTCGCCCGTACTGTCGCAGTCTTTCCGCGGCGCCGGTACTCCACGCCGACGGCGCGCCCCTTCTCGACGATCACGCGGGTCGCCATGGCACGGGTTTCTACCGCGAGCTTAGGACGCGCCATCGCAGGGTGCAGATAGGCCACGGCGCCGCTGCAGCGCCGGGCGTTGCGGTTGGTCACCTGGTAGTAGCCGCAGCCTTCCTGCGTGGCGCCGTTGAAATCGGAGTTGAGCGGTAGCCCCGCCTGCTGCGCCGCACGCAGAAATGCCGCCGATACCGGCAGGGGACGGACCGGGTCGCTCACACCGAGGGGACCGCCGGACCCGTGATAGTCGTTGTGGAAACGCTCGTTGTCCTCGGGCCGCTTGAAGTAGGGCAACACGTCGGCGTAGCTCCAGCCGGTGCAGCCGGCCTCGGCCCAGGCGTCGTAGTCCTTGGCGTTGCCGCGCGCGTAGACCATGGCGTTGATGGAACTGCCGCCGCCCAGGACGCGGCCCTGCGGGTACCACATCGCGCGCCCGTCGACCTCGCGCTGGGGTGCGGTGGAATAGCCCCAGGTGTGGGACGTGCCGGTCAGCTTGGCGAAGCCGGCCGGCACGTGGATGTAGGGGTGCCGGTCGGAGCCGCCCGCCTCCAGAAGCAGGACCGAGACATCGGGGTCCTCGGAAAGCCGCGCCGCGAGGCAGCAGCCCGCCGGGCCCGAACCCACGATGACGTAGTCGTATTCGCGCACGGTCAGAGCCTCTGGATGGAGAGGCCGCCGTCCACGTGGAGGACGCTGCCGGTGGCGAAGGCGAAATCGCCGCGCACCAGCGCCGCCGCGGCCCGCGCGACATCGGCGGGCTCGCCCCAGCGCCGGATCGGGCTCAGCCCGTCGGCGATCATCCGGTTGTAGCGCTCGGCGACGCCAGCAGTCATGTCGGTGCGGACGATACCAGGGCGGATCTCGAAGACCGAGATGCCGTGGTCCGCGAGGCGCAGCGCCAGCAGCCTGGTCGCCATGGCGAGCCCCGCCTTGGAGATGCAGTATTCGCCGCGCTCGGGCGAGGCCATCTCCGCGCTGACGGAGCCGATGGTGACGATGGAGCGGCGGAAGCGGTCGCCGCGCAGGTGCGCCGCCATCCACGAGGCGGCGCGCTGGCTTAGGAAGAACGTGCCCCTGAGGTTGACCGCCAAGACGCGGTCGAAGTCTTCCGGCGTCAGCGCGAGCAGATCGCCGCGCCGGGGCGAGCCGATGCCTGCGTTGTTGACGAGAACGTCCAGCCCGCCCCCCCAGCTTGTCACCGTCTCGATCAGGGGTGCGTGGCCGTCGAGGTCGGCGAGGTCGCTCTCGACGTAGAGCGCGCGGCCGCCGGCCGCCTCAATTCCGGCCCGGACCGGATCGCCGGCCTCTGCGGGCAGAAGGTCCGTGTAGGCAACGTCGCAGCCGGTCGCGGCGAGCTCGACGGCGATGGCTGCGCCGATGCCACGCCGGCCGCCGGTGACGAGCGCGATGGGGCGGCTCGCGAGCGAGGTGATCGGGGTGTCGGTCACGGGAGCCCGCTAGTGCAGCGCGGTCGACGCCATGTGCTCACCCGCCCGCAGCGCCTGGGCGGCGACGGTGAGCGCGGGATTGACGGCAGCGGACGAGGGAAAGAACGAGGCATCGACGACGTAGAGATTATCGAGATCGAAGGCCTTGCAGAAGGGGTCGAGCGGCGCGGCCGCCGGGTCGTGGCCGAAGCGCAGGGTGCCGCACTGGTGCGATGGCGTCTCCTTCGAGAACGCCTTGCTCAGCACGATGGGGAAGCCCGCCGCGCGCAGCATCCGCCGCGCCTTGGCGACCAGCGTCGCGTGCGCGGCCAGGTTCGTCCGCCGCCAGTCGAGAACGATGGTGCCGTCGTCGCGCACTCTCACCCAGCTCTCGGGATGCGGCAGGTCCTCCGACATGGCGTACCAGTCGACGCTGTGGGCCGCGAGCCAGGCCCGCGCCCAGCGCGGTGCCCGGCGGATTTCGCTGCGCAGCATCGGCTCCATGATCTTGCCGAGCAGTTGAATGTTGCCGAGGGGCGGGCCGCCCGCACCGTCGTCGAGATAGTAGTCGTTGAGCGCCAGCGTCTTCTGGAATGTTTCCCGGTTGGCCCGGAGCGGCCTGATGGCCATGACCGCCGTGCAGTTGTGGTTCATGTAATGGCGCCCGACCATGCCGGACCCGTTGGCGAGGCCGCTCGGGTGCTTCGCGTGGACCGAGCGAAGCAGGATCGCGGCGCTGTTGACCGCGCCCGCCGCCAGCACGAAGAGATCGCCGCGGACCTCCGTGCCGTCGAGCAGCTCGGCCGCGACGATGCGCCGGCCCTTCGCGTCGGCGCGCAGGCGGACGACCTGTGCCTCGGTTCGCAGGACCACGTTCTCGTGCTGCAGCACCGGGTCGACAAGCCGGGTTTCGGCGTCACCCTTGGCGCCGAGCCGGCAGGGGAAGCCGTCGCAAGTGTTGCAGCGCACGCAGGCGCCGCCCTCGTGGTCCTGCACCGAGGACGGCATCGGGAAGGGGCGCAGCCCCTGGGCGCGCAAGCGCTCGGCGACCTCGGCGATCACCGGGTTGTGGCGCAGCGGCGGATGCGGATAGGGGCCCGAGCGCGGCGGCTCCGTGGGGTCGGCGCCGGCCTCGCCGTGCACGCCGAAGAGGCGCTCGGCGCGGGCGTAGTAGGGCTCCAGCGTGTCGTAGTCGATGGGCCAGGCCGGCGAGAGCCCGCCGGCGTGCTCCATGGCCCGGAAATCCTCGCGCCGGAAGCGGAACATGGTGGCGCCGAACACCTTCGTGTGGCCGCCGACATAGTAGAACTGCCCGGGCCGGAAGCTGCGGCCGCTGCCGTCGAGCCAGCGCTCGTCGGACCTGTAGGCGGCATCGGCGTAGACCGCCTCGGGATCCCAGTTGCGCTCTTCGCGCGGCAGCCGCGAGCCCCGCTCGAGGATCGCGATGCGGGCGCCGGTGGGAGCCAGAACCTGAGCGATGCAGCCACCGCCGACGCCGGACCCGATGATTACTACATCGAAACCGTCGGCCACCGATTCAGAGTCTCACTTCGGTTTCGGGATCGAAGAGAACCGCCTTGGACATGTCGACCATGAACCTGCGGCGCTCCCCGGCGCGGGCGCCGGTCTCGGCCCGCAGACGAGCGACGGACTCCCTGCCGCCCAGCCTGATCATCGCGAGCGTATCGGCGCCGGTCGGCTGCGTGACCTCCACGTGCGCTTCGAGGGGATGGTGATACCCGCTGCCGGCGTTGAGCTCGGTGGCATCGTCGATGTTCTCGGGCCGGAGCCCCAGGATCACGTCGCGGCCGACGAAGGTTTCGGCAGATGCGGAGGGCTGGTGGAGGGGCAGCATCGTCGTGGAGCCGTCGGCGCGCTTCAGGTTGACGACCAGCGCCCCGTTGGCCTTGTCGAGGTGTGCCGGCACCAGGTTCATCGAGGGCGAGCCCATGAAGTCCGCCACAAAGATATTGTTCGGCGTGTTGTAGATGTCGGCCGGGCTGCCGACCTGCTGCAGCACGCCGTCCTTCAGCACCGCGATCACGGTGGCGAGCGTCATCGCCTCGATCTGGTCGTGAGTCACGTAGACGATGGTGGTCCCCAGCCGCTGGTGCAGCTTCTGAATCTCGGTGCGCATCTCGACGCGGAGCTTGGCGTCGAGGTTGGAGAGCGGCTCGTCGAAGAGGAAGATTTTCGGGTCGCGCACCAGCGCGCGCCCCATTGCGACGCGCTGGCGCTGGCCGCCGGAAAGCTGGCTCGGCTTGCGATGCAGCAGGTCCTCGATCTGCAGCATGCTGGCCACCCTGGCGACGACCTGCTGGCGCTCGGCCCTGGCCACGCCCCGCATCTCCATGCCGAAGGACATGTTCTTGGCGACGTTCATGTTGGGGTAGAGCGCGTATGACTGGAACACCATGGCGATGTCGCGCTTCGACGGGTGAAGCTCGTTCACCCGGGCGCCGTCGATCAGAATCTCCCCGGCGGAGACGGTCTCCAGGCCTGCGATGGTGTTCAGCAGGGTCGACTTGCCGCATCCCGAAGGCCCGACCAGCACGAGGAAGCCGCCGCGCGGCACGCTGATGTCGATGCCCTTGAGCACTTCGACCGCGCCGAAGCGCTTCTCGAGACTGTTGACCACCAGGAAAGACATGAGCCTACCCCTTGACGGCGCCGGCCATGAGGCCGCGCACGAAGTAGCGGCCGGCGACGATATAGACCAGCAGCGTCGGGATCGCCGCCAGGATCGCGCCGGCGAAGTGCACGTTGTATTCCTTCACGCCGGTCGACGAGCTGACGAGATTGTTGAGCGCCACCGTCATCGGCTGCGAGTCGAAGTCGCTGAACGATGCTCCGAACAGGAAATCGTTCCATACGTTGGTGAATTGCCAGATCACCGTGACCACGATGATGGGGCCCGAACTCGGCAGGAGGATGCGGTAGAAGATGCGCAGGAAGTTGGCGCCGTCGATCTGCGCGGCCTTCACCAGCTCGGTCGGGAACGCCGCGTAGTAATTGCGGAAGAAGAGAGTGGTGAAGCCGAGGCCGTAGACCACGTGCACCAGAACCAGGCCCCAGGTCGTGCCGGCGATTCCCAGGAAGCCCAGAACGCGGGCCATCGGGATGAGCACGATCTGGAAGGGGATGAAGCAGGCGAAGAGCATCAGGGCGAAGACCAGGGTATCGCCCGGGAAGCGCCACTTGGTCAGAACGTAGCCGTTGAGCGCGCCCAGCAGGGTCGAGATCACCACCGCCGGCACCACCATCTTGATGGAGTTCAGGAAGTAGGGCGCGAGGCCGGTCGGCTGGACGCCGATCTGCGCCTGATTCCAGGCCTTGAGCCAGGGTGCGACGGTGACCATCTCGGGCAGCGCCAGCATGTTGCCGCCGCGAATCTCGTCGAGCTCCTTGAACGAGTTCACCATCATGACGAAGAGCGGCAGCAGGTAGTAGACGGCGAAGACCAGCAGCACGGCGTAGATCAGGGCGCGCGTCAGCCGGCCGGTGCGGACCGCAGTCTCGATGGTGTTAGCGGCCACGATTCGGCTCCCGCAGCTCGGCGTAGAGGTAGGGCACGATGACGGCTGCGACCATCATCAGCATGATCACGGCGGAGCCCGCGCCGATGCCCATCTGGTTGCGCGTGAAGGTGTAGGAGTACATGAAGGTCGCCGGCATTTCGGTCGCCCGCCCGGGCCCGCCGCCTGTGAGCGCTATCACCAGGTCGTAGGACTTGATCGCCATGTGGGCGAGGACGACGAAGGCGGAGAGGAACGCCGGCCGGAGCTGGGGAATGATGATCCGGGCGTAGAGCTTGAGGTTCGAGGCGCCGTCGATCTGCGCCGCCTTGATGATCTCGTTGTCGATGCCGCGCAGGCCGGCCAGGAAGATGGCCATGACGAAGCCCGAGGTCTGCCACACCGCTGCGATCACGATGGTGTAGATCGCCATCTGACGGTTCTTGATCCAGTCGAACTCGAAGCTCTCCCAGCCCCAGCCTTGCAGCGTTTGCTCGAGCCCGATGCCGGGGTCGAGGAACCATTTCCAGGCCGTGCCGGTGACGATGAAGCTGAGCGCCATCGGGTAGAGGTAGATCGGCCTCAACACGCCCTCGTTGCGAATCTTCTGATCGAGAAGGATCGCCAGCGTCAGGCCGATCACGGTGCAGATGGCGATGTAGAGACCGCCGAAGATCACCAGGTTCTCGACTGCCGTCGACCAGTGGCGCAGCCCGAAGAGCTTCTCGTAATTCTCGAAGCCGATCAGGTTGTATTTCGGTAGAATTCGGGAGTCGGTGAACGAGAGGTAAACGGTGAAAACGATAAAGCCGTAAACGAATAGAACGATGGCCGCGAAGCTCGGCGCGAGCACAAGCCGCGGCAGCGCCTGTTGCGTCCAACCGCGCAGGTAACGGCCATGATCCACTACGTTGGACACACCCGTATCCTTCGCTGCCCCGTGACGGCGGTCGACCGGCCCCGACGCGAAGGCCGGGGCCGGTCGGCCTTAATACTACATCGCCGAGTCGACGGCGTTCACCAGCTCCTCGACGGCGGTCGCGGAATCGAACTCGCCGTTGAAGTGCGCGGTGACGACGTCATAGATGGCGTTCTTCACCGACGCCGGGCTCGCGTGGCCGTGGGCCGTCGAACCGTAGAGCGTGCCGTTGGTATTGGCCTCGGCCAGGTCCATCATGCCCTTCTTGCCGCAATCGTCGAAGGCCTCGTCGGAGACATCCGTGCGCGCCGGCACCGATCCCTTGACCACGTTGAAGGCGGACTGGAAGGAGGTCGACATGATCGCCGACGCCAGCTTCTCCTGCGCGGAGCGGCGCTCCTCACCGACGGCGAACATGGCGAACTGGTCGGAATTGAAGGTCACCGTGCCCTGCGTGCCGGGATGACGGAAGCAGACGAAGTCCACGCCCGGTGTCTTGCCGGCGTTCAGAAACTCACCCTTGGCCCAGTCGCCCATCATCTGCATGCCCGCCTGGCCCTCGATGACCATGGCGGTGGCGAGGTTCCAGTCGCGGCCCGAGAAGTTGTCGTCGACGTAGGAGCGCAACGTCGCCATGCGATCGAACACCGCCTTCATGGTATCCGAGCCGAGCGCGTCAGGATCGAGCTCGACCATCGACCTCTGGTAGAACTCGGGCCCGCCCGTGGACATCAGGACGCCGTCGAAGATCGTGGCATCCTGCCAGGCTTGACCGCCGTGGGCGAGCGCGACGTAGCCCGCGCCCTGGATCGCGTCGAGGGCGGCGACCAGCTCGTCCCAGGTGGTCGGCGCGGCGAGGCCGAGCTCGTCCAGGATCGCCTTGTTGGCCCACACCCAGTTGGTCGAATGGACGTTGACCGGGGCCGATATCCACTTGCCGTCGTACTTGGCGAAGCGCTGAAGCGCCGACGGCACGACAGCGTCCCAGCCCTCCGCCGCGGCGACGGCATTGAGGTCGGCGAGCGCGCCCTCTGCGGCCCAGTCCTGAATGTCGAAGCCGAGCATCTGCACGGCGGTCGGCGCGTTGCCAGCGGTGACGCGCGCACGCAGCACGGTCATCGCCTCGGAGCCGCCGCCGCCGGCGACGGGCATGTCTTGCCAGGTGACGCCCTGGCCTTCCAGGTCCTGCTTGAGGACGTTGAGGGCGGCCGCCTCGCCGCCCGACGTCCACCAGTGCAGCACCTCGACTTCCTCGGCGGCCTGGGCGGTCGAGCCAAGGCCGACTGCAAGCGTCATGGCGGCGCCGGCGACGCCCGCAGTCAGGACAGATCGGATATTCATGATAGGTCTCCCATCGGTTGGTTGAATGCGCTTCTCACACTTGGTTCGGCCGGCTGTCCCGCGCATTCGGTTGGGAGCCGGTCCGGTTCTGCGGGCGATGCTCCATCGGGAGCACTGCCCTGGTTGCGCTGTCGTTCATCGGTTCGAGAACTCCGGCGGCCGCTTCTCGCGGAAGCTGGCCACACCTTCGCGACTATCCTGCGTGCCGCTGGCGACGCCGGCCGCGAAAGCCTCCAGCGTCGCTTCCCTGTCCTCTCCGACGGCGGCGTTGATGAGTTGCTTGGCGAGCTGCACGGCGACGGGGGCGCGCGCGGCGATGCGCTCAGCCATGTCGAGCGCAGCATCGACTGCCGTGCCCGCCGGCACGACCCGGTGCACCAGGCCGCTTCGTACCGCGCTGTCGGCGTCGAGCCGTTCGCCGGCGAGCGCCATCAGCTTGACCGGCGCGGGCCCGATCGTGTGGACGAGACGCTGGGTGCCGGACCACCCGGGCGGCACGCCCACGTCGGCCTCGGGCAGGCCGAAGGCGGCGTCGGCGCCGGCGATGCGCAGGTCGGCCGTGGCTGCGAGCTCCAGCCCGCCGCCAAGCGCCAGGCCTTCGATCGCGGCGATGAGGGGGGGGCGCAGCCGGGCCATGCGGTCGAACAGGGCGTGGCCGCCGCGCACCCAGTGGCGCCACATGCGAAGGGGATTGGCGTCTCCCCAGGCCTCGATGTCGGCGCCCACGCAGAAGGCGCGCGGGCCGGTCGCGTCCAGAACGACGACGCGGATGTCATCGTCGGCGTCGATGCGGCCGACCCTATCCCCCAGCGCCGCCAGCATCGCCGGCGTGAGCGCGTTGAGTTTGGCCGGACGGTCCAGCGTGATGCGGGCGATTGCGCCATGGAGCGCGAAGATGATGCGCCCGTCGCTCATGCCGCGCGCTCCTGGAGAGCCAGACCCATGGGCTCGGGCCGGAACAGGTCGGAGGGCATCGGCTTCACGTCGTCCGCGACAGTCAGCGGGAATGCGGACCGGGCCAGCACGTCGCGTTCCAGGTCGATGCCGGGAGCGATTTCGGTCACCTCCGGGCCGTCATCGCCCAGGCGCAGGACGCAGCGCTCGGTGACGTAGAGCACGTCCTGACCCTGTGCGCAGGCGCGCCGGCCGCTGAAGCTGACGTGCTCCACCTCCTCGACCAGCTTCCGCACCCGACCCTCGGTCTCGATCTTCAGTGCGTCGTCGGCGATGGCGAGCCTAGCGCCAGCGGTGAAGTAGCCGGCGAAGACGATGCGCGGCGCGTTGGCGGTGATGTCCACGAAGCCGCCGGCCCCTGCAGTGACCTGGGGGCGTGCAGCCAGCCTGGAGACGTTGACGTTGCCGGCCCGGTCGATCTGGAGAAACGAGAGCAGCGAGGCGTCGAAACCGCCGCCCTGCAGGTAGGTGAACTGATGCGGCGAGGGGATGATGGCCTCGGCGTTGGCCGCGCATCCGAACTCGAATCCCAGGAGCGGGACGCCGCCGACCGCACCCTGCTCCAGCACCCAGGTGACGGCGCCGTGCGCGCCTTCCTCCAGCAGGATGCGGGGAACGTTGGCGGCGATGCCGAAGCCGATGTTGACCGCCATGCCGTGGGCCAGCTCCATGGCGACGCGGCGGGCGATCACCTTCTCCGGCCCGAACTCAGGGACTGCGAAGTCGCCCTCCGGCCGCAGTGTTTCGCCGCAGATGGCGGGGTCGAAGACGATCTGCGTCGTCTGCCACTGCTCCGGCTCGACGACCACGTGGTCGACCAGCACGCCGGGCACGTGGACGGCCGTCGGCTTCAGCGTGCCGGCGTCGGCAAGGCGCTTGACCTGGGCGATGACGATGCCGCCGTTGTTGCGCGCCGCCAGCGCCTGGTCGAGCGCGCCGAGGTAGGCGCCCTCGTGCTCCCAGGAGATGTTGCCGCGCGCGTCCGCCGTGGTGCCGCGGATGATGGCGACATCGGGCACGATCGCCGGGAAGTAGAGCCACGTGTCGCCGTCGAACTCGGTGCGGCGGACGATTGGCTCTGCCGCGGCCGCGCCATTCATGGCGCAGCCTTGCAGCTCCGGATCGACGAAGGTGCCGAGGCCAACCTTGGTGAGCACGCCCGGCCGCTTGGCGGCGGCCTCGCGGGTCATGTCGAAGAGAATGCCGCTCGGCACGTTGTAGGCCGGGATTGCGTTGTCCTCGATGAGGCGCCAGATGGCCGGCATCGGCAGGGAGGACGGGCCTGAGGGAAAGGAGCCGGCGATCACGCGGGCGAGAAGACCGGGCCTGGCGAGATGGTCGATCCCCTTGATCCCGTACATGTCGCCGGCGGCGATGGGATGCAGCGTCGTCAGCCCGCGCGGGCTGCCGGCGTTCTCGAACCTCTCACCGATGGCACGCAGCACGCGATCGGGGCAGCCGAGGCCGCTGGAAGAGCTGACCGTGACTACGGCGCCGTCGGGGATCAGGGCCGCCGCCTCGTCGGGCGAAATCACGCAGGCCACGGCGCCCTCACTCTTCCACCGTGACGCGCGTGCCGCGTGCGGCCGCTTCGCGTATGGCGAGGGCCAATGCGAGCGAGCGCACGCCGTCCTCGCCCGTGGCGGCGGGGCTGCCACGGCCCCGGACGGCATCATTGAAGCAGCGCACCGAGCGCTCGTAGAGGTTGTTTGGCGTGAACGAAAGCGGCGTCTCGCCGTCGGCATTGCGCAGCACGACGGTGCCGACTGGCCGCTGGGTCATCACGTCGCGCGCGATGATCGAGCCCTCGCTGCCATGGACCTCGAACCCCGTGCCGGCGTGGGCGATGGTGAAGGCCTCGTGCACCTGCGCAATCACGCCGCGCCGGAATTGCACGACCGCCATGGCGGAATCTTCCAGCCCTGACTCGGCCATGCCGGCGCTTTGCGTCTGGGCGACCACGTGCTCCGGCTCGTCGTCGAGGACGAAGCGCAGGGTATCGGCGTCGTGCACAGTGATATCGAGGATGACCCCGCCACCGGCCTCGGGGCTCTTGACGCGCCAGGTCTGCAGGTGGGGCGGCAGGTGAACGGCGTGGAACACCCGTGCGGCAATGGGCGTGCCGATGCGGCCGTCTCGCACCGCGTCGCGGATTGCGCGGTGGGTGGCGGCGTTGCGGAGGTGGTGATTGGTGCCCAACTGCACGCCCGCCGCCGCGCAGGCCTCGACCATGCGACGGGCGTCGGGCACCGTCAGCGCCAGCGGCTTCTCGCACAGCACGTGCTTGCCGGCAGCGGCCGCCGCGAGCGTCTGCTCCAGATGCAATTCGTTCGTGGTGCTGATGTAGACGATGTCGACGGCAGGGTCGTCCAGCAGCGCGTCGACGGTATCGCAAGAGCGGCCGATGCCGTGCTCGCGCGCGTAAGCCGCGCCGCGTTCCGGGCTGCTGCTCATCACCGCGACGACGTCGCTGTCACCCTGGGCGCGGATCGCGCCGATCATCCATTCCGCCGCGATGGTGCTGGCGCCGACGAGGGCCCAGCCGAGGGTATCGGTCATTCCCTCCCCTCCCCCTTCGGCACGGGACCGCAGGAGCCGCGCACGATCAGCGAGGGCGCCAGGATCTCCTGCTGCGGCGGCTCGCTCGGGTCGGCGATGCGGCGCAGCAGCGCCGCTGCCGAACGCCGGCCCAGCTCCTGCGGATACACCGCGACGGTGGTGAGCGGCGGCAGGGTGTGGCGGGCGGCGGCGATATCGTCGAAGCCGATCACGCTGAATTCGCGGCCCACTCTCAAGCCCGCCGCAGCCGAGGCATCCAGCACCCCGAAGGCGACCACGTCGCTGAAGCAGAGGGCGGCCGTCGGCGGGCGCTCGAGGGCGAGGGCGGTCCGCACCGCCTCGACACCGCCGCCAGGATTGACCGCTGCGGGGACGATCAGCGCGGGGTCGACCGCAATGCCGGCGGCCTCCAGCGCAGCCCGGTAGCCGCGGACCCGCTCGGTGGTCACGACGTTGCCCTCGATGCCGCCGAGAAAGGCGATACGCCGATGGCCGAGCGCCAGCAGGCGTTCGGCAGCCATGCGCATGCCGAGCGCATAATCGGGCACGACCGCACCCAGCCGAGCCCCCGGCAGCCAACGCATGACCTGGATGACGGGGACGCTCCAATCGATCATCGCCGAGACCTGGCGGGTTTCGGTGCCCGTGGCGGGAGAGAGGATGAAGCCCGCCGCGTCATGCTCGCGCATGGTCTCCATGACCCGCCGCTGGCGTGTCGGGTCCTCGCCGGTGTTGGCCATCAGCGAGACGTAGCCGGCGGCCTCCAGCGCTTCTCCCAGGCTGACCGCCAGCTCCGCAAAGAAGGGGTTGGTGAGGTCGTTGATGACCATGGCGACCATGTCGCTGGTCTGGCGTCGCAGATTGGCGGCGTTGCGGTTGTAGACGTAGCCGAGACGGTGGATCGCGGCTTCGACCCGCTGCCTGGTCTCGCGCTTGACCAGCGGGCTGTCGCGCAGCACCAGCGAGACGGTCGACCGGGACACGCCGGCGGCGCTGGCCACGTCGGTCACCGTGACGCGCCGGCCTTTCCGGCTTGATTCCTGTGTTTCGAGGCTCATGCGCTGCGCTCTTCGGGTGGTCCGGTTTGTCCCAAAGTCCTAAGAACGTTCTAAATTGTGAGGTAATGGGGCGGCGCCAAAGCGGCCATATCAAGCGAATAAGCGATTAGATCGTTCTAATAGTCCAGTTCGAATTGAAGGTCAAGCCGGCAATGACCGCCGCATGACGCGCGAGCCGGCCCATGCGCCATCAAGCCCGCGTCACCGGATGAAACGCATGGGCAATCGGAACAGATGTGATTGGTGCCCGCGCCCGGACTCGGACTTTCCACTTATACCATTGTTATTTATACGACATCTATAACGAACTTCCGTCCTTCCCCACATAATACCAACGCTCCCGATGGGAACGTAGGGGATTTCGCACCCGCCCCTTACCCCCGGTGTCTTGCACGCCGCATCCCCAACGCTACAGCTGCGATTTAGGGGTTTAACAACAAGGTCGCCTTGTCCCTTTGCGCTCAGGTGGAAGGAGCTTGAGCTCTCGTAGACGCTCTACAAGTGGTCGATTGTTCCGCCAAATTGTTCGAACGGTGGCGTATCGCATGCCAAGTCTTTCCGCGACTACGTGACAAGCCGAGCGCGGTTCGCCCGACTTGCGCTCGTCAAACTCATAGGGCAAGTCAGTCACGTTGCGGATTCCGTTGACTGCCGCCACTATCATAGCGTCGCGCATGGCATTGCGGTGTCTGGTCCTGCCGCCTTGCTTTGGTTTATTGCGGTTCCCCGTCGTAGCGTCCAGCCACCACTTGGTCAGGCTAGGCGGCACATCCTTTTCTTTGGCTTGAAGTCTCTGCACGAGAGCGTGCAGTACATCCCAATGAAGACGACCACGCTCTGACGCCTCAATGTAGGCGGCCAGCTTTTCGGGTTGCTGCTCGCACAAACCCGCAAGGCGCTTGACCATGAGTTCATATGACCCGGAGGTCGCCAACTCGAACTCGAGGAGGTCGAGCCAATAGCCTTCGTCTGCCGGCCCGCCACTAGACGCGGGGTGTGCACTAATCCGGCGCCTGAGGGCCTTCAGGTCAGCCATGGAGCTGCACCACGTCTGCGCCGTCGCCGGTCACGAAGCCCGCCCATGCCTGCATGAGAACGCGGCGTCGTTCGAGAACGTCGGTCCGAAGATACGAGCCTTCGACGCCACCCACGACGTGCGCCAACGCGGCCTCGGCGAGCTCGCGTGGCTTACCTGAATCGGCGCACCAGGATCGGAAGCTTGACCGGAAGCCGTGAACGACGGTCCTTTCGGCCAGGCCGGTTGTCCGCAGCACCTTGGTCAACGACATGTCGGATAGCGGACGGCCCGGCGATCGTGGCGATGGGAAGACCAAGCCCACTCCCCCACTAAGCGGTCGAGCTTTCTCCAGCACTTCCATCGCCACATCGGACAGGGGGACGCGGTGCGGCTGGCCGGCCTTCATGCGCTCGGCGGGAATGCGCCACTCCTTCGCCTCCAGATCGATCTCGTCCCACGCCGCACCGCGCGCCTCGCCGCTCCGCGCCGCCGTCAAGACCAGAAACCGGAAGCAGAGCTTGGACGCCAGCGACGCCCCGGACGCTTCCACCGTTTCGAGCGCAGCACCGACCTCGCGATGATGTAGTGCCCGGAAGTGCGCCTTGACGGCCGGCTGGCGCGGCAGCGCGCCGTCGATGGCATCGCCCGCGACGTTGGTCTGGACGTGCCCATGAGCTTCAGCCCACCTCAGTGTCGCGCGGATGCGCTGGCGAAGCTTGCGCGCGACCTCCGGCTTCGTGGTCCAGATCGGTGACAGGACCGCAAGCACGTCCTCGCGCCCGATCTCATTCACCGGCATGTCGCCCAGGCGCGGGAAGGTGTGGCGCTCAATCTGTTGCATCCACGTCGCCGCGACCTTGGCGTTACGCCAGCGCGGCCGATTGGCCTCGAACGTCGCCTCGGCCGCTTCCCGGAAAGTCGGCACCTTGGCCTTGCGCTTCTCGGCGAGCGGGTTGCCGCCGGCTTGCACAAGCCGACGATTCCGAAATGCCGTATCCCGCGCCTCGGCCATCGTGACCAGCTCGAACGAGCCAAGGCCGATGTCGTGGCGTCTTCCCTTAATGGTGAGCCGCTGTATCCAGCTCTTTGATCCGCCCGGTGCGACGTTCAGGTAGAGGGTCGGATCGGCCCGGTACATGCCCCGATTCTTGAGCGCACGGGCTTGCGTCACGGTGAGCCGATTCATGCTTTCCCCACGCGATTCCTACAGTTCGATGAGAGAACCTAAGGGAATCAAACGCAACATTCTAGCACGAAAACCCCTTCGCGAGAAGGGGTTATAATCTATTTGGGGAAAGTGTGTGAACACTCGAAACAGGGTCCTGGTGCCCGCGCCCGGACTCGAACCGGGACTCCCTGTCGGGAAACGGATTTTAAGTCCGTTGCGTCTACCAAATTCCGCCACGCGGGCCGGGGGACGCTGCGCCACACGATAGAAAGCGCGGCGGATAGCGGCAAGCGGCGCGGGAGACTCGTTCAGTTCCCTCGACGGCGGGCGCTGGTCTTTTCAGTTCCCTCGACGGCGGGCGCTGGTCTTTTCAGTTCCCTCGACGGCGGGCGCTGGTCTTTTCATTTCCCTCGACGGCGGGCGCTGGTCTTTTCATTTCCCTCGACGGCGGGCGCTGGTCTTTTCATTTCCCTCGACGGCGGGCGCTGGTCTTTTCATTTCCCTCGACGGCGGGCGCTCGCTCCGCTCGCTTGCCTACGCGCTACGCGCTACGCGCGCGGCGCAGTCGCGCCGTCCGGGCCTGACGGCCCGGCCCATGTCATGGCAGACACCTCGTCGGGTTGCCGCGCGGCGCCCCCGAAATGCTGGAGAGTAACGGACCGGACCGCGAAGCGGGCCGGAGCGCGCGACCGCGCGCCGCGCCATCGGCGCGAGAGCCAAGTGAGCGGAGCGAGCGCCCGGCGACTGAGGGAAAAGGAAAAACTATTACCCCGTCTCGTCGAAGAGCTCGCGGCCGATGAGCATGCGGCGGATCTCGCTGGTGCCGGCGCCGATCTCGTAGAGCTTGGCGTCGCGCAGGAGGCGGCCGGTGGCGATCTCGTTGACATAGCCGTTGCCGCCCAAGGCCTGGATCGCTTCGAGCGCCATCCAGGTCGCCTTCTCGGCCGCGAAGAGGATGGCGCCGGCGGCGTCCTTGCGGCTGGTCTCGCCCCGGTCGCACGCGCGCGCCACGGCGTAGACGTAGGCGCGCGCCGCGTTCATTGCGGTGTACATGTCCGCGATCTTGCCCTGCATCAGCTGGAAGGTGCCGATGGGCCGGCCGAACTGCTGGCGCTGGTGGACGTAGGGCAGCACGATGTCCATGCAGGCGCGCATGATGCCTAAGGGCCCGGCGGCGAGCACCGCGCGCTCGTAGTCGAGCCCGCTCATCAGGACGCGCACGCCGCCGCCGACCTCGCCGACCACGTTCTCCGCCGGCACCTCGCAGTCCTCGAACACCAATTCCGAGGTGTTGGAGCCGCGCATGCCGAGCTTGTCGAGTTTTTGGGCGGTGGAGAAGCCGGCCATGCCCTGCTCGATCAGGAAGGCGGTAATGCCGCGGCTGCCGGCGTCCGGGTCGGTCTTGGCGTAGACCACGAGGACCTCGGCGTCCGGCCCGTTGGTGATCCACATCTTGGAGCCGTTGAGGACGTAGCGATCGCCCCGGCGCTCGGCCCGGGTGCGCATGCCCACCACGTCCGAGCCCGCGCCCGGCTCGCTCATGGCGAGCGCGCCGACATGCTCGCCCGAGATGAGCTTGGGCAGGTAGCGGGCGCGCTGGGCGTCGGTCCCGTTGAGCCTCAACTGGTTGACGCAGAGGTTGGAGTGCGCGCCGTAGCTGAGCCCGACCGAGGCGGACGCGCGGCTCACCTCCTCCATGGCGACGCAGTGCTCCAGGTAGCCGAGGCCGCTGCCGCCCTCCTCCTCCTCCACGGTGATGCCGAGCAGCCCGAGGTCGCCGAGCCGCGGCCAGAGGTCGCGCGGGAACTCGTTGCTCACGTCGATCTCTTCGGCGCGCGGCGCAATCTCCGCCTGCGCGAAGCTCTCCACGGAAGAGCGGATCATGTCGGCGGTCTCACCCAGCCCGAAATTCAGGCCTGGCATACGATTGGAGGTCATGGGTGCTTCCGAATGGTCCCTCACCGAGGAAGTACCCAAGATAGCACACTTCCTGGTTGATACCGCACAACTCTGCAAACCCGACTCGAATGCATGTGACGTCCACCCCGCGTTGACTGCCGAGACACCTTCACCTAAACATCTGGAGAACCGCACTGACCTACACAGCTGCACTCTTTGCGCCAGCATCCGATGAAACTAGAGGAACGCATGTCTTTCGACCTAACTTTTCCATCTCTCAGCGGTGAACCTCGACAACTGAAGCTCGATGCTGGAGAAATGCTTTTTGTGCTCGGTGCAAATGGAACAGGCAAATCCAGCTTGATGTTTCACTTCAATAACCAACACCGCGGACAAGTCAGAAAAATCTCTGCCCATCGGCAAACATGGATGAACTCGGATTCTCTTGATTTAACACCGTCTGCCAAAGTTCAAACGGAGAAACATATTCAGAATGACGACCAAAACGTTCAGTCTAGATACCGAGACTCATACGCCGCTCAAAGAGCAAGTATGACCATATATGAACTTATCGACGCGGAAAACGTTCGCGCACGCGCGATTGCAGCCGCATATGACGCTCGCAATTCGAAGGCTCTTGACCAAGCTGGCAAAGTCGAGGCGCCCATTACGGCCATTAATGAACTACTCTTACAATCAAATTTGCCCATCCAAATTAAAATAGAGGCCAATGAACGAATTGTGGCGAGTAAGAGTGGTGGACCAGAGTACAGCGCTGCGGAACTATCTGACGGCGAGCGAAATGCCCTCTTGATTGCGGGCACTGTTCTCACTGCGCCGTCAGGAACCCTTCTAATCATTGATGAGCCGGAACGCCATTTGCACCGCTCCATAATTGCTCCTCTTCTCGGCCAATTGCTTGAGCGGCGGCCTGACTGCAGTTTTGTTGTGTCTACCCACGATCATGACCTCTCGCTTGAAAGTCCCGAAGCGCGCACGCTGCTGCTTAGGTCGTGTAGTTTCGATGGCCGTACGGCCAGAAATTGGGAAGCGGACGAGCTACCTGTATCTGCCCCGATTGATGATGTCCTCAAGCGGGACTTGATTGGTGCGCGTCGAAAGATCCTGTTTGTGGAGGGAACCGAAAGAAGTCTCGATAAGTCACTCTACAGTCTAGTCTTTCCGATGGTATCGGTCATACCAAAGGGTAACCGATATTCTGTTGAGCAGGCAGTTACTGGAGCACGAGCGTCAGAAGAACTCCACTGGCTAGAAGTATTTGGAATTACGGATAGCGATGGACTAAATGAAGAAGAAATTTCGGTCAAACGCGAACGAGGCATTTATGTTGTACCTTACTACTCAGTAGAAGCAATATATTATCATCCTAGAATCATCCGCAAGATAGCATCTCGTCAGGCCGGGGTTATGGGGTGCGATGCGGAAGACTTGGTACGGTCAGCAATAGACGCGGGAATCAATGCCATTAGAGACCAAACGAGTCGCTTGAGCCAAAAAATCACAAAAAAGAATGTCCGAGAAGCTGTTTTGACGCAAATCCCGAATGATGACGATTTTATGCTGGGCCAAAATCTTCATATAGTGAATGATGCAATGGGCTTGCACGCAGAGCATTCTGAGCGATTGAACGAGGCAGTGAAGCAGGCAAATTGGAAGGTGGTTTTGGCGACCTGCCCAGTTCGGGAGTCGAATGCGCTAGAAAGCGTGACGATGGCGTTGAAGTTCAGAAAGCAAGGAGACTATGAAAAGTCAGTAAGACATTTGATGACTGAGGATGCGGAGGAGCTGGGGTTCGTTCGGAGTTTGTTTGGTGACCTATGTGCACAGCTTCTTGGGTAATGAGCATCACGATGGGAATGAGGGGTACGACGATTCAGCGGAGACTTCGGTGAAAGGGCAAGTTGGGGGTGTGGATCCTCCAGTACAGCGGAGATGCTGTCGCGTAAGTGTTCGGTTTGATCATCTGGAAATGCTGGTCAGGGAGAGTGGGTTATAGGCACTCAGCGAAGGGATTGGACTGGAGTCCCCGGACCATGGTGCGGTGCATGGCGCGCGGCGCCCGTGCCAGGATTGCGGCATGATGGGCGCAGGCGGAAAAAAGCGGGTTGAGGAAAGCGGGGTGCGCGGGGCTCTGCGGCCTTCTTGCCGTGTTGAGGGCGGGCGCCGCATTGAGCGATCGCGAGCCGTTATGGGCCGGCTTTTGAGCCGGTTTCTTGGGCCACTTTGAGTCGCTTTGAGCCGGAATGGGTCGGAATAGGCCGGCAAAGTACTTCTCGCGACGGTCTCCGGCCCGCATGCTCCCTCGCGTCGTCATGGCCGGGTTTATCCCGGCCATCCATTTTTTTTCTGAGCCGGGGCCGTCGGAGCGTGTGCGAACGCGTGGATGCCCGGAACAAGTCCGGGCATGACGATACAGGGGACGGCAATAGGCGAGCCGTATTGCCGCGCGCGGGTCTCTGCGACCGAGCAGGGCGTGGAGTCCTGAGCCGAGACCGGGCCATTCCCCCATGTCGTCATGCCCGGACTAAAGCCGGAGCAATTTGTACCAAAACTCCATAACCTACTAAAAACATTGATTATAATTGTCCTTCGTGGACTGAATGAGAGTGGAATTCTTGAATCAGTCATCAAATCGAATGCAGATTTTTTCAATCTGGGGTCGCGTGGCGGCAGTCTGTGGGTAATGGTTCGGTAATGCCGTGGAGGGTCGCGCTGGGGCCGCCGCCGCGGCGCCGAGTGCCCCCGCGCGGAAGGCTGGTAACGATTTTTCCGATGCGATATCGTCGAGCGCATGGCGATTCGCGACGAGGATTTCAGCGCGGACCTGTCGATCGAGGGCGACGATGGGGTCTGGTCGCCGGCCGACGCACCCCCTGCGAGCGCACCGCCCGACTGGCATGTTCTTTACGAGCAGGAGTTCAGGCGCGCGAGAGCGGCCGAGGCCCGTGTGCAGGAACTCCTCAACGATGTTCGTCGGCTGCGTCGTGCGCTGGGGAAGCCGGAGACCGGCACCGGCAGGCCCAAGCCCGCGCCGGCGAAGAGCCGGCAGCAGGAGACGATCAAGTCGCTACGCGCGGAGTGTGGTGCTCTACGCAGAGACGTTACGCGTCTGAACAAGAAGCTGGAGCGGGAGACGCAGCGGGCGGAGGACCTCAAGGCGACGGGCAAGATGCTGTCGGGCGAGGTCATTGAGCTTCACGCGGAGTTGCGGCGGCGGCGCGATCAGACGGATCTGGTTTGCTCGTTGACCGACGAGGTCTTCTGGTTGCGCCATTCGGTGAAGGGTGCCGACGCCAGGGAGGAGACCTTGAAGGCCCGGGTGGCCAGGGTCCTGCGGGTGTCGAAAGCCCACAGGGAGGCGTTGTCCGCCGCTGCGGCCGATTTGCGCAAGGCCCTGCGGAGGTCGCGTCGCCAGAAGGCCGCGATCAAGTCGTTGGCCAGGAAGAACGCCCGGCTGCGCAAGGCCGCGAAGATGTCGCAGGCCCGGATCGGGGCGCTGGAAGCGCGGGTCTCCAAGCTTCGCGCGAGCCGGGCGGCGCTGTCCAGGAGGCTGTTCGGCAGGAAGAGCGAGAAGCAGGAGAAGCCGTCCACCGGGCGCAAGCGCGGCCAGCAGCGCGGCGCACCCGGCCATGGCCGCACCCAGCGGCCCAACCTCAAGGAGCGGAGGGAAGAGAAAGCCCCGCCCCAGGACGCGCTCATCTGTTCCTGTTGCGGCGAGCCCTACGCGCCGAACGGCGCGGAGGAGACCACCATCGTCGAGATCGAGGTCAAGGCCCACAAGCGCAGGATCGTCCGTCCCCGCTGGCGCCGGGCCTGCGAGTGCGCGTCCTCGCCCCGGGAGGTGATCGCGCCTGCGGTGCCGCGTCTGTTCGACCGCACACCCTACGGGACCAGCGTCTGGGCGCACTACTTGTACGAGCGCTACGCCTGTTTCCGCCCGCTCAAGCGGGTCGCGGCATGGATGGCCGACCTGGGCCTGACGATCTCGCCGGGGACGCTCGCCAGCAGCGTAGAGCGCTTCATCCCCGTGTTCGAACCCGTGG
Organism: Alphaproteobacteria bacterium; assembly: GCA_965207055.1. Lineage (GTDB taxonomy): Bacteria > Pseudomonadota > Alphaproteobacteria > UBA828 > UBA828 > WTGU01. Next base: position 1,323,956 of record CBDBLP010000004.1, read on the forward strand.
CGGGCGCGATCCTCGATCACCAGAACCGACAGGCGGTCCGTCACGCCGACGAGACCGGCTGGCGTATCCAGTCGCTGCGCGAGATCGGCCGGTCGAGCCGCGCGTGGCTATGGAACTCGGTCAGCGAAGATGCGGTCTACTTCCACGCCGACCCCTCGCGCTCGGCCGAGGTCGCGAAGACCTTGTTCGGCGGGAGCGCCGTCGTCGTCTTCGTGGTCTGCGATCGCTACTCCAGCTACAAGAAGATGGAGCGCGACCTCGACGGCAAGGTGATCCTCTGCTTCTGCTGGGCCCATCAACGGCGGGACTTCATCGACTGCGCGGCCGGCCACAATCGACTGACGGAATGGTGCCAGAGTTGGATCGGGCGCATCGCATCGATCTACAGCCTGAACAAGGTGCGGCTGAAACATTACGGCCCCGCTCTGGAGCGGCAGACGCCACAGTTCGACGGCGCACAGGGCGAGCTGGAGAAGGCCGTCGACGATCTGTTCGCGGTCGCCGAAGCGGAGTTGGCCGAGCTGCCGGACGGCGCGCGCGAGGCCAAGCCGCTGCGCTCGCTGCTCAACCACCGCGAGGGCCTGTGCGTCTTCGTCGACAACCCGCAGGTGCCCATGGACAATAATTTTGCCGAGAGGGCGTTCAGGGGAGCGGTCATAGGAAGACGGCTCAGCTTCGGTTCCGACAGCGAGGACGGCGCGAAGTTCACGGCGATGATGTACTCCGTCGTCGGCACTCTCGCCATGAATGGCATCGATGTCCGGCGCTGGCTGGAGGCATGGTTGAAGGCCTGCGCGAAGAATGGCGGCAAACCGCCGGACGACTTGTCGCCCTGGCTGCCGTGGTCGATGAGCGGGGCGCGGAGGCGCAAGTTCACGGCACCGGGATGACCGGCACGATCGAGTGCCGCTATTACGGGCGCGACTTCACCACCGAAGAGATGGTGCTGCTGCGCGCGCTGATCGCCGGCCCCCCGCCGCTCAACCGCCATGCGCTGTCCAAGGAGTTCTGCCGGCGCATCGGCTGGCTCAAGCCCGACGGCGGGCTGAAGGACATGATGGCCAGGGTCACCATGCTGGCCATGCACAAGGACGGACTGATCACCCTGCCGCCGCCGAGGTGGCAACCGGGCCCGCCAAAGCCGGTCGTCTTCGGACCGGACACCGAGCCGCCGCTCTTCCCCGTCCCGACGACGCTGGACGAGGTCCGCCCGCTCAAGATGCGCACCGTCGTGCGCGGCACCCGCGAGGGCAAGCTCTGGAACGAGTTCGTCGCCCGCTACCACTACCTCGGCTACAAGACCCTGGTCGGCGCCCAGATGCGCTACGCCGTCCACGACCGCGAGGGCTGGCCGCTCGCCATGCTCGGCTTCTCGACCGCCGCCTGGAAGCTGGCGCCGCGCGATGCCTTCATCGGCTGGACGCCCGAGCTGCGCGAGAGGAACCTGCCGCTGGTGGTCGACAACCCCAGGTTCCTGATCCTGCCCTGGATCAAGATCCCCAACCTGGGCTCGCACATCCTCGCCATCGTCCGCCGCAGCCTGCCACTCGACTGGGCCGAGCGCTACAACACCGCACCCGTGCTCATCGAGACCTTCGTCCAGACCCCGCGCTACACCGGCGCCGTCTACAAGGCGTCGGGCTGGATCCGCGTCGGAACGACACAGGGGCGCGGGCGCTACGACCGGGAAAAGCGGTACGACAAGCCCCGCAAGGACATCTGGCTCCGGCCGCTGCGAAAAGACTGGAGGCGGGCCCTCAACCGCTGATTCCGGACCCTCCACGGCATTACCGAACCATTACGTCTGTGGCGCTGGATTGGTATCCGTTCCGCCAAACCGTGGAACCGACCGTTTTCGTTCGGTCACGCGGTGACGGCAGGGGATAGTGTCACCGGTTTAGAGTTCGCCGCCAGTCTTTTCGGAGTGGTTGGATCCAGATGTCCTTCTTCGGCCGGTCGCGTCTGGTGTGGCGGTCGTATCGGCCGCGTCCCTGGGTGGTTCCGACGTGGGTCCAGCCGGACGCCTTGTAGAGTGCGCCGGTGAAGCGCGGGGTCTCGACGAAGGTCTCGATGAGCACGGGCGTGACGTTGTAGCGCTCGGTCCAGTCGTCGGGCAGTTGCCGGCGCACGAGCGAGAGGATATGCGAGCCCAGGTTCGGGATGACGATCCAGGGCAGAATAAGGAACCTCGGGTTGTCGATCACAAGCGGGAGGTTCTTCTCGCGCGACTGCGGCGTCCATCCGATGAAGCGGTCGCGGGGTGCGAGCTTTCGCGCCGCGGTGCTGAAGCCGAGCATGGCGATGGGCCGGCCGTCACGGTCGTGGACGGCGTAGCGCATCTGGGCGCCGACCAGGGTCTTGTAGCCGAGATAGTGGTAGCGGGCGACGAACTCGTTCCACAGCTTGCCCTCGCGGCTGTAGCGGACGGCAGGCCGCAGATCGAGCGGGCGAACCGCGTCGAGGGATGTCGGCGCGGGATGCACCGGCGGCTCGGTGTCGGGTCCGAAGATCATGGGCCGACGCGGCGGGCGCGGCCATTTCGGCGGCGGGAGGACGATCAGGCCGTCCTTGTGCATGGCCAGCATCGTCACCCTGGCCATCATGTCCTTGAGCCCGCCGTCAGGCTTGAACCAGCCGATGCGCCGGCAGAACTCCCTGGACAGCGCATGGCGGTTGGGCGGCGGAGAGGCGGCGATCAGCGCGCGCAGCAGCGCCATCTCTTCGGCGGTGAAGTCGCGCCCGTAGTACCGGCATTCGACGGCGGCAGTCATCCCGGCGCTATCAGCGCGCGCCTGCGTTCCTCGCTCATCGACCAGGGCAGCCACGGCGACGGGTCGTCCGGCGGTCGCCCGCCATTTTCAGCGCAGGATCGAAGCCACGTCTCAAGCCAGCGCCGGACATCGATGCCGTTGGTCTTCAGCGTGGCGACGACGGAGTACATCAGTGCCGTGAACCGGGCGCCGGTCTCGCTGTCGGAGCCGAACGAGAGCCGTCTTCCGATGACCGGGCCTCTGAGCGCCCTTTCCGCGGCGTTGTTGTCCATGGGGACCTGGGGCTTGTCGACGAAGACGCTCAGCCCGCTGCGATGGTTGAGCAGCGAGCGCAGCGCCTTGATCTCGCGCGCTCCCGCCGGCAAGACGGCAAGTTCCTGCTCGGCGTCCGCGAACAGGCGCTCGATCTCCGCTTCCAACGCGGCCTGCACGACGGTAAACGCCGCCGTCTGGCGTTCGAGAGCGGGGTCGTAATGTCCCAGCCTCGCCTCGTTCAGCTTGTAGATCGACGCGATTCGTTCGATCCACGTCTGGCACCAGTGCGTCAGCCCTGCCTGACCGGCCGCACCGTGGATGAAGTCGCGGCGCTGGTGCGCCCAGCACCAACACAGAATGACCGCGCCGCCGAGTTCGTGCGCCATCGTCTTGTAGGACGAGAGACGGTCGCAGACCAGGAACAGAATGCATGCCGTGCCGCCGAACAACTGCGTGGCGACCTTGGCGCTGCGGGACGGGTCGATGTGGAAGTAGACCGCATCGTCGCTCACCGAGGTCCACAACCACGCGCGGCTCGATCGGCCTGTCTCTCTCAGCGACTCGATGCGCCAGACGCTCTCATCGCCATGACGCACCGCGGCCTCGCTCTGGTGGCTGCGGATCGCTTCGTCGAACGGCTCGAACAGCGGCAGGAAGCGGGGCACGCTGTCGGCCAGCGTCCCGACCGAGATCGGCAGTCCCTGGTCCGACATCCATGCGGAGACCCGGTGCAGAGGCCGCAGACAGGCGTAGCGCTCGTACAGGAAGCATGCCCACACGCTGGTTCCGTAGGGCGTTCTCGGGAACAGCCTCGGCACCGGGGGCGCCGATACTTCCAGGGGCGACGATGCACAGCCGCAACCGCGGCGCCACCGGGGACGGACGATCCTGCGCCTGTGCGCCTTGACGGCGATCTCGATGATGGTCGAGGAACGCTCGCCGTTCGTCACGTAGGGCTTCCCGCAACAGGAACACATGCGGGCATTCCTCGGCGGGTTGCGCTCTTCCTTCTTCTCCTCAAGCGCGGGCCGCTGGGTGCGGCCGTGGCCGGCGGCGCCGGGCTGCTGGCCGCGCTTGCGCTCCGAGCGCGGCTTGTCCTGCTGCTCGCTCCTGCTGCCGAAGAGGGCTTTCTGCAGCACGGCCGCGCTTGCACGAAGCCTTGCGTATTTCGCCTCCAGCGTCTCGATCCGGCGCCGCGATACCCTCACGGCTTCGCGCAGTCGGGCTTCCGCCTTCTCCCTGCCGGTCCTTGCCGACTTCGCGGCCTTGCGCAACCGGGCATTCTTCCTGGAAAGCAACTTGATCGCTGCCTTCTGCCGCCGCGATCTTCTGAGCGCCACACGCAGCTCGGTGGTCCTATTGGACAACGCCCTCGTCAGCGTCTCCCTGGCCGCGCGATGCCTGGCATCCCGGGCCTTGACAGCCTCTGAGGCCCGCATGGCCCTGCGCAGCCGGCGGATCTCCCTCGACTGTGACTCGATCGTCTGCTTCTGGCGCCATGATCTCGCGAGCGCCGCACGCAACTGAGGGCCCGCGATGGGCCCGGACAGCGTTTTCTTCTCCGCCAGAAGCTTGGCGAGCTTGGTCTTCATGGCCGCCTTGCCGGCCTTGGCCCCGTCCAGGGCAATGCGCAGCCAGAAGACCTCGTCGGACAGCGACCGAACCCTGTCCGATTGATCGCGCAGCCGTCTCAGCGTCGCGCGGAGTTGAATGTCCCGGTCGAACTGTTGACGTATGGTCTCCTTGTGCTTCTCCGACGCCTGTTCCTCACGGGCCAGCCGCTTGGCCAAACGGGCGACCTCCCTGTTCAGCCGGGTCACCTCCTTGCGCAGCTCGCCGCGTTCCGCGCGCAGGGCGTCGATCGTGGCCTTCCGGTGCTCGACCGGCCGCGGCGTCGCACGCGGCCCGCGGCTCTCCTTGTCGGCCTTTGTGATCGGCCTGCGCCTGGCCGGCTCGATGCCGGCTTCGGAAAGCAGCTTCTCCAGCCGTGTCACTTCGGCCTGCAACGCAAGGGCGTTCTTCGCCGCGCGGCGGACGTCCTTCGTCTCCTCGCGGGCAGCCTGCAACTTGGTCCGGTTCGCGTCGGCCTGCCACTTCAGGGAACCCGCCCTGGCGCGGGCGTCCACCTCCGCTCGCCGCAACTCGTCGCAGCGCGCTTCGGCCGCGTCTGCTCGCGAGCGCTCCCGCTCCGCGCGGGCATGTGCCTGCTCGTACAGGGACCGCCCGTCACCCGCCTCGCGCGCCGGGGCGGACGCGGAGGACGACAGAATTCCGTCGTCCCCCTCGATCAGCGCCAGGTCTGCTCCGAAATCCTCGTCGCGGCTCGCCATGCGCGGAAGCTAGCGCATGTCGAATCGCGTTACCAGTCCCGAATTTCTACATGTGGTGGTGTGGATGAAGGCAGCCCCAGCATCTGCCCCGTCACCCGGTAACCGAACGAATACAACCGACCGGCCCGCCGTTGTGCCCGATGCGCGTAGACGAAGCATGTCTGCGCATTCCCGACATTGACCAGCTCTGATCGTTCGGATCTCCACGGCCTGGCGGAACGGTTACTGGATTGCCGATTTTGCGGTTTTCGTTGTTGGCGTTCCGCCAGGCCGTGGAGAAGGTCATCCTGTCGTTGGCACGGTTGCGCGCATGCTCGATCCGTGGGGCTTGGATTCTGGCGGTTGAAGGCGCGCCGCCAATCCCTTCTGAGAGGGCGGAGCCAGACGTCCTTGCGGGGTTTGTCGTAGCGCTCGTCGCGGTCGTAGCGACCGCGCCCCTGGGTACACCTTAGCGCGCACCCTCGGTGCTAACGTACTGATAAAAGGTTGTTTTGTTCCTCCTGGTTTAGCCGGGAGACGCGGAATCGGTCCGCGTTTTCTCCCCGGCTGCAACAGAATGCAGGAGGATGCACATGCCCAGGATCGCCCTCACCGACGCCCGCGTCAGGGCCCTCAAGAAGCGCAAGACCACTTACGACATTCGCGACGGCAAGCTCAGGGGTTTCGGCATCCGGGTACTGCCCTCGGGCGCCAAACGCTACTTCATCCATAGCCAGCACCGCGGCCGGCGGGTCTGGAAGATCGTCGGTGAAGCCGGCTCCATCGGTGCGGACGAGGCCCGCGCTCGGGCCAAGAGCCTGCTCGCCGCGATCCGGGAAGGAAGTGAGAAAGAGGTCGCGGCATCACCGGACATCGCGTTCGAGACGATCGCCGAAGAGGTCTTTCGGCGCTACGCCCGAAACTGGAAACACCCTCGACCCTCAAGGTCAACCGGAACTACTACCGCAACCATATCCTGCCGCGCTTCAAGGGCCGCCCGATCGCCGACATCGACAGCCGCGACGTGCGGCAGTGGTTCGCCTCGCTCCACGCGAAGCCCGCGTCGGCGGACCGGTCCGCTCCGATCCTGTCCGTCATCATGCGCCAGGCCGAAATCTACGGCTATCGCCCGGAAGGCAGCAACCCGTGCAAGGGCATCAAGCGCTACCGGCGCGAGGGACGCGAACGGTTCCTGTCGGCGGAGGAGATGCGCAGCTTGGCGGCGGTACTCGACCGCTTCGAGGCCGACCGTCCACAACAGGTCGCCATCATCAGGCTACTGTTGCTGACCGGGTGTCGTGCGAGCGAAGTTCGCACGCTGAAGTGGCGCTACCGGCGCGAAGGCAAGCTGTTCCTGCGCGACAGCAAGACGGGGCCGAGGACCGTTACCCTCAATACCCAGGCCCGGCGGATCCTCGAACGCAGGCTACGCGGCGCAAGCCCCTTCGTCTTTCCGTCCCCGAGAGACCCCGCCCTGCCACGCAGCCGCAACCTTCCTTTCTGGTATCGCGCCCGGCGCGAGGCGGGTATCGAGGACGTTCGCCTTCACGATCTGCGCCATACTCATGCCAGCCACGCGGTGATGAACGGCGTGCCTGTGCCGGTGGTCGCCCGCCTGCTCGGCCATTCCGATGTCCGCACGACGCTGCGCTACGCCCATCTCGGGGACCGGGAAATCGCGGCAGCAGCCGAGAGGGTCGGGCAAGCCATCGCAACCCTCTTGCGCGCCTAGAATGCGCCTTCGCAGATGCGTCGGGTATGAGAACCACGCGCCGAAGGGCGTCCTGATCGCGCTTCCTGACCGCTCAATCCGTCGGACGATGAAAGCCGTTTTGCAACCAGCATTTAGCCCGAGCGGCGCTTGAGCGGCAGCGCCCGCCGCGCACTTGCGGAGACAGTCCCCGAACCGCCGCGCGGCTTCCGGGCGGCACTATAGGAAGCACGAGGTAACAGATCAATGCGAGCGGGCAGGCGCACCGGCAGCATCACTGACTCGGCCCGCATTGTCGGCGTCGGTGCGGGCTCGCTCGTTACTGCCGCTGAGCACTGGCCACCGCTCATGTTCCCGCACCGCAGCGCCGGGCCGTGCACACGTTACCTCTTCGCAGCGTTGCCGCCGGTCGCGACGGCGCGCCGGGCGATTGCGGCGTGTAACGTGGCGCGCTACAGTGAATCATGAGGATCAGGCACAAGGGCCTGCGGGCGCTGCACGAGCGCGGCGACGCGGCGCGGCTGCCCGCCGGTCTCGCGCTACGGCTTCGGCGTATCCTGTTCCGTCTGCAAGAGGCGACGCATCCGGGCAGCGCCGACGCGCCGGGCTTCCGGCTGCATCCCCTCAAGGGCGACCGCGCGGGCCAGTGGAGCATTCGCGTCTCGGGCAACTGGCGCGTGGTGTTCCGCTTCGAGGACGGCGAGGCCGTGGACGTGGACCTGATCGACTACCACTGACCGGAGGGAGTGCTGACCATGAACGACATTGCGAACGATCACGTCGGCCCGATGCAGAACCCGCCGCACCTGGGCGAACTCATCCGCGAGAGCATGGACGATGTGGGCTGGAACGTGACCGAGACGGCGGCGCGGCTCGGCTGCGAGCGCGGAACGCTGTCGCGGCTGCTGAACGGCAAGGCGGGAATGTCCGCGAACATGGCGCTGTCTTTGGAGGACATCGGCTGGGGCTCCGCCGAGCACTGGATGCGGATGCAGGCGAGCTACGAGCTTGCACAGGCGCGTCGCGAGAGAGTCGCCGCCGAACGGCGTGCGGGCGCGCTGCGCGCATGATCGTTTGTCGCGCCATCGTGGACGTACGAGCAACTGATCCGGCGGCTTCCCTTCATCCATTTCCAACCAATTGCACACCGTCCGGTGCGCGACGCAGAGCGGGCGGCGCGGCCTGATGCGATTGTCGTGGAACGAGGTTCGCGTCCGCGCCGCCGTTGACACCCTCGCTCGAGAGAGAGCCATAGACGAAGGGCTCCTGCCGCCCCCCGGTCTCGGCCAGCACCGCGTCGCGGACCTTGCGGAACATCAGCCCGACCTCAAGACCAGGCTCCTCCAGGTGGGCGAGTAGCGCCGTGGTGTAGGGGCTGTTGCGGCCCTCGCCGTCCGCCGCGACCGTCCCCTCCTTGGCCGCATAGGCCACCAGCGTCTCGCCCGGCGGCTCAACGCTCGCCAAACCCCGCCCGATCGAGCGCGTTGCGCCCGCACGCCGCATCGCCACCGCAAACGCGTTGTCGCGACAGGCGTCCAGGATGATCAGACGGAAGTTCGATGCCCCTTCCACCGCCCGCAAGACCAGATCGAGCGACACGGCTTCGAACTCCACGTCGCCGTCGCCCAGCAGGCGCGCGTCCACGGGGATCAGAAAGTTGCGCTTGTCCACCTCGATGCCGTGGCCGGCGTAGAACACCACTGCGACCTCGGAGGCCGACGCCGCCAAGCGGAACTTCTGGAGACCGTCCCACAGTTCCGCCCGGCTCGCATTGGGGAGCCGTGTGACCGCGAACCCGAGGCGCTTGAGGGCAGCGCCGATGTCGTTCGCGTCGTTGAGGGGATTCGCCAGCGACGGCGCATGGGCATAGGACGCATTGCCGATCACTAGCGCCACGCGCTGGCCGGCCGATGCTGGCGTTCTGAACACCGACAGTAGCGGGACCGTCGTCGCGGCTTCATCGTGTGGCAGCACTTGCTTTTAGAGAGGCAATTTGGATAAGGGCCCCAGAGCGCTCGCCCACGTCTCCGATACGTTGGGCGGTCGCCAAGGCTTCGGCGAATACGGATAGGGCACGCTGAGCGTCACCGACCTTCGCTATCACTTCGGCGATCAAGGCGAGTGCGAGAGAACGATCAGAGTCACTCGCTATCTTCTGCCCCGTCGCCAAGGCATCCAAAATGTCGCCAGCTTTCGCCTGCTCTAGGGCAATAGTGACTAGCGAGTTGTCACGATAGAATTCAATTGTTATACTTTGTGCGTTCGCCAAAGCTTTCTCGATTTTTCCAGCCTTCGCTTGCGCTTGAGCAATGTAACTTAGCGCCCCGTAGCGATCGTTATCGCTCGTGATTCCCCGAGTGTTTTCCAATGCCTCGGCAATGGAGCGTGCGGCGCTGCGGGAGTCACCCACTTCCAGTTGAGCCATTGCAATCCAAGAGAATGCTTGGGAGCGTAAGTCGTCGTATTCGATACGTCTTGCGATCAAAGAGGCCTCGTCAAGAAAACGACTAGCACGTTGAGTGTCACCCACCTTCGCCCGAGACTTTGCAATTAGAGTGAGAGCCAATACGCGCGAATTTTCGTGCTCATTCCTCCGCGCGGTCGCTAGAGCGCCTTGGACATCGCCCATCTCTATTTGCGCCCAAAGGATAATATCAAGCACCGACCCCTCTTTGATGCCCCGCACCATTGTCAACGCCTCTGCAACCGACCGAGCGGCATCTCGAACATCGCCCGCCTTCGCCTGCACAAGGGCGATGAAGGCGAGCGCTCTGGCTTGGTTGTCTTCGCTATTGATTCTTTGCGCGGTTAGCAATGCCGCTGGTATGTCACCTACATTCGCCTGAACATCGGCGGCTCGACTAAGCAGAGCGTCGCGCATGTATCCATCTGCATTTTCCGCAACAGTCAACACTTCCGTCCGAGGCTGCGGCATAGACGCGGTTGTGGCGCCAGGGCCCCATGAAGGTAATCGCGGTGCCTGCCGAGAGCAGGCCTGCCCCCTTGAGCAATGACCGTCGTGTGAGTTTCATCCGTGGCATCGTCGTTCTCCCTCTCGTGACATCACTCTCCAAAATGCGATCACCCGCCGCTCATGCCGCTTCCGGCTCGCCGGCGGAGGGCAGAGGTGTCGACGGTTGCTGGTTCAGGATCTCGACCCCATTCAGCTTCTCCTGGACGCGGAGCAGGTCGCCGACAAGACCGTCGGCGTAGCCGAGGTTGAGCCCCTGAATGAGCGCGTGCTGGACCGCCCGTCCGAGAAGCCCGGACAGCGGGACAGCGTCCACCAGGCGGTTGTAGTAGCGGAGGTCCTTCTCGGCGTTCGCCAGGCTGAAGTTGAGGCCAGAGCAGTCGCCGTGCTCGATCGCCTTCGGCACGATCAACTGGAAGATCCCGCTGTTGGCTCCGCCCGCCGAAACGAGATCGGCGAAACGCCTCAAATTGACCCCCGTGGCCGCGCAGGCGCAGAGCGCCTCGGAAATGAGCGCGGCGTAGCCCATGGTGATCAGGTTGTAGATGAGCTTCGTCTTGTGGCCGGACCCGACCGCTCCCATGTGGAAAATGTTCTCGCAGCACTCGGCCAGCACCGGCTGGACCCGCGCGAAATCCGCGTCCGCCGCGCCCACCATGGCATTGAGGCGGCCCGCCTCGGCTTCCACCGGCGTGCGGGCGAGGGGTGCGTCGACGAAGGAGGCGCCCCGTTCGGCCAGCGCGGCCGCAGTCCGCGCGCTCGAGATGGGCTCGCTCGTCGAGCAGTCGACCACGATCAGGCCGGCGTGCGCGCCTTCCAGTAGCCCGTCCGCTCCATGGACGATACTCTCCACCTCGGGCGTGCCGGTCACGCAAGTCAGCACCTGGTCGGAGTCGGCGGCGAGCTCGCGATAGCTTGGGAGTTCCGTGGCACCCGTCTTGACCAGCTCATCGACCGAGGTCCGGTTGCGGTGGGCCACGACGGCGAGGGGGTATCCGGCAGCAAGGATGTTCTTCGCCATTCCGCGCCCCATCAGGCCGGTGCCGGCAAATCCCACGCGCTCCGCCATGATCACCTTCCTCGCGATCAGCATGATCGTTCGAGAAACCCGTTGTGCGCGAACGTACGTTCAATTTCAACGGTGGTTCGCTGTCGATGTCAAGAGCGAATATTCGTTCTAATTGACGCTCAGGCAAACTATTGAATTCCTGTTCAATTTATGGGACTGTCGCTTCCTGAATGACCGGCCAGAGAACCACGCGGCGGAGGAAGCCATGGCGAGCGCCGAACCGCCTCAGGACTTCGACCGGCTGCGCGAGGCGTTCCAGCACCGATACGAGGAGTTGAGCCCGCACCTGCAGCGCATCGCCCATTTCGCCTTGGGAGACCCCAACCGCTTCGCGCTGCAGACGGTGGCGGAGACGGCGCGGGAGACCGACGTTCAGCCCTCCACCGTCATCCGTTTCGCAAAGGAGTTCGGCTTCTCGGGCTTCTCCGAGATGCAGCGCGTCTTCCGCCTGCGTCTCATCGAGGGCGCGTCGTCATTCCGGGACCAAATCCACGAGCACCGTGGCAGGCTGGAAGAGGCGGCCGCGGACGATCCCTCCGCCATCCTGAACGGGTTCGCCGACGCATCCGTCCTGGCTCTGCAACACCTGAAGGCGGACATCGACGGCGAGGCGCTCAGGCAGGCGGTCCGCATGATGGACGACGCGAAGTCGATCTACGTCATCGGCCAGCGCCGCGCCTTCCCGGTTGCCGCCTATCTGTCGTACGGCCTGATCAGGCTCGAGTACCGCTGCCACCTGCTCGATTCTGTCGGCGGCATGTTGCCCCAGCAGGTGGCGACCATCGGTCTCGACGACCTGCTGGTCGCCGTCAGCTTCGCCGAGTACGCGCAGCCGGTCGTGGACGTGGTCTCCGACGCCCACATCCGCGAGGTCCCCGTGCTCGCCATCACCGATTCCTTGGCGAGCCCGCTCGCTCGCAACTCCAGCCTCTACTTCGAGGTCCGCGACGCGGAGGTACACCGCTTCCGGCCCCTGGCGGCGCCGATCGTGCTGGCGCAGTCGCTCATCATCGCGCTGGGTTACTACCGGGACGCACGCATCGCTATAGGCGCCGCGAACATGCAAAATTCTGCCAGGACGCAGGCAGTTAATTGAAAGCCACGCCTGTTGTTAAGCGCGCCCGGTTGCCCCCCCTGAATCGAAGTGAATCAACGTGTTACCACGCCGATCGGCGTCCAATCTGCGGGCTTAACAACAGCCTTACGCTACGTCCGCCACCCCAAAATCAGACCAGACAGTAGAGTCGAGGACTGGCGCGCCAGCTTTAGGGTCCGGTGGCTTGTCCGGCGCTTTCGCGCCGGGCCTCAGTCCGGCTCCCATGGCCGCGTTTCCAGTCCCCGCTCATCAAACCGGACGTGCGGATTTCCCGCATCCGGCTTTCGGACGAGATCATGCCTTCGCCCACGGAAGGCCCCGGGTCGTCGGCGCAAGGCGGATGAGGCCGTGGTGCTGCCACAGCCGGTCGCTGGAGAAGCGCACGTACTTCCCGCTCCTTACCTTATGCTTCCGACAGAGCCACTGTCGCAGCCGCTTCGCCGCGTGGGCATCGACCGCCGCATAGGCCGGGCTTACCTGACCCAACCGGAAGTAGCGCGCCCAGCCGGAGATCATCCGGTTGAGCTCCCCCACCAGTCGGTCCGGCGCCTGCTGTTCCCATCGTGGGTCGGTGCGCTCGCTGATCTTGCGGCAGATGCTTTGGACGCTCGCCTTGCTCGGTCGATTGCCGATATAGGCGTGGCCACCGTGCGGGCGGTAATTCCATCCGAACCGGTAGCCGAGGAACTCCATCGGTTCCTCGGGGCATCTCAAGCATCGGGTTTTCCGTTCGTTGACCGTCAGCTTCAGACCCGTCACGAGCCGCTCGACCGCCGCCAGCATCTCAGCCGCCGGGGCCTTGCCGAGCACGCATAGGTCGTCGGCATAATTCACGATCTCCGCCCGGAAGCGCCGGGCATGGCCCAGCGTTTTCCAGCCCAGTATGAAGCGCCGCATGTAGAGGCTGCTGGCAAGGGGCGAGATCGGCGACCCCTGTGGGGTCCCTTTCCGCTCCCTGCGCGCCCGGTTCGTGCGGCGCTTGCCGCCCTTGCCGTCGTCCTCCTCCACCGGCATTTCCAGCCACGCCTTGATGAGCTTGAGCATCCGCCCGTCGCTGATGCGCCGGGCGAAGCTCTTCAGAAGCTCGGCATGCGGGATTTCGCCGAAGTAGTTGGACAGGTCGCAATCGACCACCTCGTTGTGCCCCATATTCAGAAGGCCATGCACGCGTCTCACCGCGTCGTGGGCGCTCCGCCCCGGCCTGTAGGCATATTGCTCCGGTTGCAGGTCGGCTTCGAATATCGGCTCGAGCACGAGCAGGGCCGATGTCTGTGCCACCCGGTCCCGTATGCAGGGAATGCCCAAGGGCCGGAACTTGCCAGGCTGCTTCTTCGGGATGAGCACCTGCCGTACCGGCTTCGGTGTGTACGCCCCATCCTTCAGTTCCCTCGCCAGTACCCCGAGCCAACGCCCCACGCCATGCGACTCGATGTCCGCGAAGGTCTCTCCGTCCACCCCGGCGGACCCGCCATTACGGCGCACCCGCCTCCAGGCTTCGGCGAGAAAGTCCTCGCGCCACACCTTGTCGATCAGCGCGTGAAAGCGCCGGTCCGGTTCTTCCTTAGCTTTCGCATGTAACACGGTCTGGAGTCGCCGGACCTTTTCGGACCCTGGTAGGCTCTCGCCAGTGGTCATGCCCTTCCCCCTTTCCGCATCGCTCTCGAACCAGGGCTCCTTTCCTCCGCCGGCGTTACCCGGCTTCCGCGGTACTACGAGCCCATCCGCCACCCAGCCGGCCCGGCCTGCCCCTCGCGGGGTTCCGGTTGGTGCGTGCACACCACCGGCAGGGCTTCCCGTGTTGCTACCGTCCCCCTCTTCCATGCGTGCCGCCGTCACTACCCCGGCGGAGCCAGCCGGTGCGCGCGTCGCTCGCTTCCCGGCCGGTGGCAGCCTTCCCTGTTGATGACGGTCTAAACCCGCGTTTATTCGCTTTTTTAGGGGCGCGTGATTTAGGTGGCGGCGTGGTTGACGGGTTTATGTTCCCGATGAGTTGACCGCTTCTGTTGTTGCTTGGCCTGTGGGGAAGTGGTCAGGCGCGGAGCGGCTGTCCACTTGTCCACAGGCCTCTTGCCGTCGCCAGGTTTGCCCAGCTTCGCACACCTGACATCGAGATCGCCGGGGGTAGAGTCGGGCCGCTGAGAACGATGCGGCGCCGGCCTCGTTTGCTTGGTGGCAAGAGCCGGCGCCGCACTCCCCGTGCCGTGCCCGGCACGGCCCAGATGCACAGTATCGTGCGGGATTTAGCGGGGGTCGAGCCCGTTCTCATCGACCGCCGCGATGCAGAACTTTGGCCGCCTGTTCCACTGTCCGCAGTGCCACCAGCAAGTCGTTCTCTGCCCCCGCTGCGACCACGGCAACCACTACTGCTCCCGAGAGTGCAGCGAGAACGCGCGCCGAGCGTCGCAGCGTCTTGCCGGGCGGCGCTACCAGGACGGTCTGCCGGGGCGTCGCAAGCACGCGGCACGCCAGAGACGCTATCGGGACCGGCAGCGCTGCCGGACGGCTCAAAGCGAGGCCTGCGGGCGGAAAGTGACGCATCACCCTTCGACCCGTCAGCACCGCCGTGTTGTCGTGCCAGGGACGCCGAAGAGGCGTCGCGGCACACGGCCCTTCGGGGACGAGGAGCCCCCCGGGGTCTTCCGCTGCAGCATCTGCGGCCGGTTCTGCGCGGTGTTCGTCCATCCGGGCCTGCGCACGGTGCGGCACCCGGCACGAGAGAGGTGAGATGACCATAGACAGGGAGACCAGGACGGAGATCCTGCGGCTTTATCATGCCGAGAAGTGGAAGATCGGCACGATCGCGCGTCAGCTCGGCGTCCATCACGGCACCGTCCGGCGCGTGCTCAAGGACGCCGAGGAGCCTCGGCAGCGCAAGCCGCGGCCCTCGAAGCTCGATCCCTTCATCCCCTTCATCCAGCAGACCCTGAAGAAATATCCGAAGCTGCCGGCCAGCCGGCTCTACGAGATGGTGTGCGGGCGCGGCTACCGGGGGAGCCAGAGCCACTTCCGCCGCGTCATCGCCCCCATGCGGCCGAAGCCTGAAGCCGAGGCCTATCTGCGGCTGAAGACCCTTCCGGGCGAGCAGGCCCAGGTCGACTGGGCCCACTTCGGCAAGGTCAGGATCGGGCGCGCGGAGCGCCCGTTGATGGCCTTCGTGATGGTGCTCAGCTACTCGCGCCGCATCTTCCTGCGCTTCTACCTGGGCGCGGGCATGAACAACTTCCTGCGCGGCCATATCGACGCCTTCGAGACCTGGCAGGGGGTGCCGCGCGAGATCTGGTGCGACAACCTGAAGAGCGTTGTGCAGGAGCGCCGCGGGACCGCGATCCACTTCAACCCCCGCTACCTCGACTTCGCCGCCCACTACCGTTTCCTGGCGCGGCCTGTCGCGATCGCGCGCGGCAACGAAAAAGGGCGCGTCGAGCGCGCCATACGCTATGCACGCGACAGCTTCTTCGCCGCCCGGGAGTGGCGCGACATCGACGACCTCAACGCCCAGGCCGAGGCCTGGTGCGAGGGCATCGCCGCGGACCGCCCCTGGCCCGAGGACCGCTCGGTCAGCGTGCGCGAGGCCTTCGAGAAGGAGCGCAGCTCCCTCATGGCCTTGCCCGGCGACCGCTTCCCCGCCGATGAACGGGTCGAGGTCGTCATTGGCAAGACGCCTTACGCCAGGTTCGACCTCAACGACTACAGCGTCCCCCACACCCATGCGCGGCACACCCGCGTCGTCATGGCGACGCTGGACGAGGTCCGCATCCTCGACGGCACGGACGTCATTGCCACCCATCCGCGCAGCTTCGACAAGGGTGCCTGCATCGAGATCCCCGAGCACATCGCCGAGTTGGCGAAGAAGAAGCGCCACGCCCGGCGCATTCGCGGGCAGGATCGCCTGGTCAAGGCTGCGCCCAACAGCGAGCGCCTGCTCGACGAGGCCGCCAAACGCGGCGGCCATCTCGGCTCCATCGTCGGCGCCCTGCTGCGCCTGCTCGACGAGTACGGCGCCGCCGAGCTCAAGGCCGGCATCGACGAGGCGCTGGAGCGCGACGTCCCCCATTCCAACGCCGTGCGCCTGAGCCTCACCCGCCGCCGCGAACAGCAGAACAAGCCCCCGCCCATCCCGGTCGAGTTGCCCGACGATCCCAAGGTCCGCGGCATCGCCGTCCGCGACCACGACCTGACGGAGTACGACGGCCTGGCGGGCGAGGCCGAGGAGGAGGACAGCGAAGAATGAGCGACAACCTCATGAACCGTGCCCGGGCGCTCGGCCTGCACGGCCTCATCGCCCACTGGGACGAGGTCGAAGACTGCGACTGGCTGACCGCGCTGATCGCTTGGGAAGAAGAAGAGAGGCGCGCCCGCAGCCTCAAGCGCCGCCTCGCCGATGCCCGGCTCGGTGAGTTCAAGCCCCTCGCCGACTTCAACTGGGACTGGCCGCGCAGTTGCGACCGCATGGCCGTCGAGGACCTAATGAGCCTCAGCTTCCTCAACGAGGCCGCCAACGTCGTCCTGGTCGGCCCCAACGGCGTCGGCAAGTCCACAATTGCCGCCAATATCGCCCACCGCGCCGTCCTCGAGGGCCACACCGTGCGCTTCGCCACCGCAGCCAGCATGCTCGGCGAACTCGCCGCCCTCGACTCGGACACCATGCTCCAGCGAAAGCTGCGCTTCTACGCCCGCCAGCACCTGCTGGTGATCGACGAGGTGGGGTACCTCTCCTACAGCAATCGCCACGCCGACCTGCTGTTCAACATCGTCTCAAGCCGGACCCGGCAGAACTCCACCATCATCACCACCAACCGCCCCTTCTCCGAGTGGGGCGAGGCCTTCCCCAACGCCACCTGCGTCGTGGCCCTGGTCGATCGCCTCGTCCACAACGCCGAGATCATCGCCATCGACGGCGATTCCTACCGCCGCAAGGAGGCCGAGGAGCGCCAGAAGCAGCGCAGCGCAGAGCGCCGACGCCGGCGTGAGGCAAAAGCGAGCCGAAGACCAGGCAAGGGCGGCCCGCAGGACACCGGGGGCGTCTGAGGCGGCATAATCGTGCGCCAGCTACGCCCATGGGATCGGCGGCTGCAGGCAGAGGGGCTGCGCGGCTGTCCCCTCGAAGACGTCGCCCGCGCCCTCGGCTACCGCCGCGATCCCGACGACGACGCTCGCTGGAGGCGTCTCGGATCGGTCGTCACCATCAACCGCTTCATGTTCTACGACCATCTGCGCGGCGAGGGGGGCGCCGGTGCCGTCGACCTGGTGGTCCATGCCCAACGATGCACCGTGCCCGACGCCCTGGCCTTCCTCGCGAAACTGCCGGGACGCTCCCGGCGCTCCCCGGAGTGCCTCTGTCCACGGCTGCCGCGTCCGCAGGAGCGGCACTGGCCCGCAGTGGAACGCTACCTCGTCGACGAGCGCGGCCTCTCGCCCGTCCTCCTCGCCCTGTGCCGCGACCTCGGGCTGGTCCACGCCGACCGCCACGGCAATGCCGTGTTCGTCTGTCGAGACGCCGCAGGGGTCGCGACCGGCGCCGAGATCGTCCCCACCGGCGCCCACTGCAGTGCGGCTGCCGGCGTCGGCGAAGCTGCCCCATCCCCGCTCGCGCGCGGCGGCTTCTGGGTATCGTGGGAGCTCGACTGGCCGCAATCCGTGCTCATCGCAAAGAGCGCCGTCGACGCCCTGTCCGCCCTCTCCCTCCAGCTCATGCCGGTCGAACACAGGGCATGTGCCGTGGTCTCCACCGGGATCGTCACGCCAAGCCTCCCCGCCTGGATCGAGGACTGGAGCCCCCGCCGCATCTTCTGTGCCTACGACGCTACCCCCGGCGGCGATAACGCCGCCGAACGGCTGTTCCGAAGGGACAGCAGGGTCGTCCGCGTGCGACCCGCCCTCGACGGCGACGACTGGAACGACATGCGCAGGCGCGACCTCGAAGGCAATATGCTCGAGATCGACGATCGCCTCATCAGTTGAATAACAGCAGGACCCCTCAGCCAAACCTGCAAGGCCGCTCTCGCGCCACCGCGATCACGACGACCCACACCACAAGCCTGACAGCGCTCAGCACTGCACGGTGCTACGCTGATCGACGCTCCACCACGCCAAGCGGTCTAAATGAGCGAATACGCGCGCTTTTGCGTGATCGCCAACACTTCCCCGTTATTCGGGCGGGTCGGCCTCCGCGTTGCCCGTTTCGAGGCCTGCTCGACGTTCA
The DNA here is from genome assembly GCA_965207055.1 of Alphaproteobacteria bacterium. Lineage (GTDB taxonomy): Bacteria > Pseudomonadota > Alphaproteobacteria > UBA828 > UBA828 > WTGU01. Next base: position 1,342,340 of record CBDBLP010000004.1, read on the forward strand.
CTCGCGTTGCGGCCCGCATGGTCGCTGAGCCGCCCCAAAGGCGGCCCGTTGCATCGAAGTGCTTCAGTCGAAGTCGTTACCTCCTTCAACCGCCCCGATTGCTACCGGCTGGAGCGACAGTTGCCGGGCGGGTCTCGAAGCCCGCTGAGGGACAGCGCCTTCCACGGCGCACCGAATAATCCAGGCTAGAAGCTGGTACACGCACTTGCAGCCTCAGTCGACGTTACGGCGTACAAGTGTTCTCTCTGTATTCCGGGGGCGGGCAGTCTCCATATCCTCCCTGGTAATCGCCTTGAGGCTGAACTCCCGTACGGTTCCGGTTGCCTCCACTGTTCCTCAGCATCTGCAACGTGTTCAACGTATTCTGCAGATTCCGGTTGATATTGTTCCAGGTCTCAGCCCTTTCCCGCTCCCTTTCGGCTTCCCATTCCGCTTCTTGTCGTTCCCTTTCTCGTTCGCGCTGGCGCGCCAGTTCCCTCTCTCGTTCGCGTTGACGCTCCAGTTGCTCGGCACGGCGGACCAGCTTGGAATGTGCTGCCTGCTTGTCGTTCGAAAAGCTGCGCCAGTGAGTCCTGCAGCCATACTTGTTGTTGCGCTCACTGGTCGCAACGTAGGGCGCCCCATAGCTCGTATAGGGGCAGACGGCCCAGCGGTAGGGTAACTCGTCTCCGAAGGGCACCTTGTGCGTCTCGCCCGGACTCAAGTGCTCCAAGTGCGTGTAGTAGTGTTCGGGCTTGCCACGCAGTTCCTTCACCGCCGGGCGACCGCAAGTCTCAATATATCCGTCTGTTTCCGTGAAGCAGTAGGAGAACGCGAGATTTTCTCTGCATATGTTTCTGTACTTGTCGTTGCCCAGGCGATCAATACAGGCCTTTGCATTCCGCAATTGTTGAGTCGTCGCATATTCTTGCGGCTGCCCATCCTCGAAGCGGCCCACAATTCGTGTGCCATCGGTATAGAGGTAGGTTCCTCGTCCATTTCGTTTCCCGCCGCCGAATTCGCCTTCGTAACGGCTGCCATTTTGGTAAATGGCAACTCCGCGGCCATGAAAGACCCCGTCGCGGAAGTCTCCCTCATATCGCTGGACACGCGCCTTCTTGTTCGCTGACGCCCAGACCCCGCGGCCGTGTCGCTTACCATCGACAAAACCGCCCTCATAGCGGTCGCCGTTGGCCCACGTGAAGACGCCGCGCCCAGTGCGTTTGCTGCCGCGCCACTTGCCCTCGTAGCGGTCGCCGTCGGCCCAGATCAGGGTGCCGTAATCTGTGTAACTTCCATCAACGAAGTCGCCCTCATAGCGGTTGCCGCTGGGCCAGGTGACGACGCCGCGGCCGTGCGGGCGGCCGTTGCGCGTCGGCCCCCGATACTCACCGCCATCAAATGAGTTCGTCGTGACGACGACGGATTCCGGAGCAGTCTCTTGCGTCTTGGCGGGGTCACCGTGGCTCAGGAGCGATGCATAGACGAAGCGCCTCGGCTGCCCTGCCAGCTGGCTCAGTTCGAGCCAGTTTTCGGTCCTTGCCACGACATGCACCATTTCACCAACGTCGAGCAGACCGACCTTTTCGTAATCCGTTGAGGGACCGGCTCGCACGTTCGCCCTTTTGGCCGCCCACATCGTTTCGGCTGACCGGTTCACCTCCTGAAACTCCTTTTCCACACACTGTGAGAAGCTGAAGTCAGAGCAAATTAATCCCACCTCTTCATTCACAACCTGTTTCAGTCTCCGTAGCTTCGTCGCAAAGGCAATATTCGACACGGAGCTTTCCACAACCGCTACCACCCTCGTCCCTTGTAGAACAGGAGCTCCGCTAAAGTCAGGATGAAGTTTGCCGCTCACGGGTATTCTGTATGACCGCTCATCATGAAGAAGGATCTTTTCCGTCTGCCTTAGCATCTTAAAAGAGTCCCGATCATGGCCCAGGGTATAGAGTCTCTCAGCCGACTCCACAAAGAAGTCATCCGCAAGGCGCAAATAGTGTTTCACTGATTCATAGGTTTCAAAAATAGCCAAACCATGTGTCATGGATATTACGACCAAATGACTCCATGTCACCCGTATATCCGTATTCTTCCAGGTGAGGTATATCGTTGTACTCTTCTTGTCCCGAAGGTCCTTCACCACATGGGCAGCCGTCATGAATCGGTTGGGACCGATGGCAAAGGCGGTACCTTGGGACGTCCCCTCCTCATTGTGTATCCTCCACACCGCAAGAGACGGATCGAAGTGGTCTGTCGCGTGGAGGCCATGTTTGGAAATCATCAGGACAAGAGCGAGGGGGACAAGACAGGCGATTCCAAGCGCTCTAACGACTTGATGCTTGAACATTGCGGTGTCTCCTCTTCCCAAGAGCGTTCCCTTGCAGGGATCGTGTACCTGCCGGTGGGGCAAGAAACGGACGTTCTTCGCGGGGTATCAGGCGGTTTGGGCCGGGGACGCTAAGGCTGCCCTGGCGAGCAACTTGACGGTCATTTTGTCCCTCTTGTGAGCGATTGATTCGAGGAGCGTGTATCTGCGACCGACGGGCCACTTGTCTTGGGGGCGATCACGGTCGGCCCAGGTGACGGCGCCGCGACCGTGCGGGCGGCCGTTGCGCGTCGGCCCCCGATACCAGCCGCCATGGAAGGCAATCGTCCTGACGGCGGACTGCGAGCCAGCAGGCTGCGATGCGGCGGGTCTGACATCGGTAAGGAACGGCGCGTAGACGAAGCGCCTGGGTTTCCCTGCCGGCGAATTCAGCTTGAACCACCCGCCGGTCCTTGCCACGACGTGGATCCTTTCGCCGGCTTCGAGCAGGTCGACCTTCTCGTAACCTGTCGACGGGCCGGCCCGCACGTTCGCTCGTTGGCCGCTCACACGATCTTGACGTAGACCTCAAGGGCCTCTTCGGCCTGTGCCATCGGCAGGGGCGTGCCGGCGGTCGTCACGAGCGCCGCCAGCAGCGCAACAGCCAAGTTGCCGATACCGATGCTCCTGCCGTCCCCTCCCGCGTGTTCTCGCTTTCGGCGCACTATCGTCTTCGCTCGACACCAATTCAATCGATTCGCCTCGTATTCGTCGGTAACACGGGTTATGTCCGGTCCATGTACCAGATGATATTCGGGGTCCAGTGGCAATGGAGTCAAATAGGTTGTCAATACAATACTTTATATGAGGATTGCAGGAAACAACCAAGTTCGTGTCAACACTATACCAACATCACCCGCCTACCCATAACCCTGACGCCGCATGCTACGCCTCAGGTGCGAATCCGGGCCGATGAGCGAAGGAGCCGCGCACCGGCTTGACGCGCCGACGGCCTCACGCCACGCCTCGTGGACGGGCACGGGCACGACCACCCGCGGTGCAACGCTGCGCGGTGTTCGTATCACGCGGATCGGTTGATGATCGTGCGGTTCCGTGGTTTACCGGTTGACGGCGTCGCGCAGCGCTTTTCCGGCCTTGAATGCCGGCGAGCCCGAGGCGGCGGTGACGATGGGCTCGCCGGTCGCGGGATTCACGCCGCGTCGGGCGGCGCGGATGAGGCTGCCGTCATCGGGGTCGAGGTCGTTGATGGTGTCGAGATGCCGGCGGCCAAGGCCGCGCAGATGGATCGCTCCACGACGAAGTGGCGTCAGTTGGTAGCCAACCAACGGAACTCGAAGAGATCTACGGTCGCGAATCATGCCCGCCGCGCCCTGAACCCGGCACACTGACGAAGGCGACCTCGATGGTCACGAAGGCGACGTGACAGGGTAAATCCATACCAGCCGTAGAATTCCCAAATTGAGGAGCATCTGCGACGGTGGCAATGTGGCCATCGGGCGTCGCCCGCGTGACGCGGTGCACGGCGATTGACCTGGTCGGAGCATCGTCGATACCGTGAGCGACACACCCAGCAAGTGCCAAGCTAGCAGTCTGTCGGACTTGCGGATGCGGTCCGCAAAATACGAAGCCAACTTGCCCTCAACCCACAATACGTGGGAGGTCCTGACAGGGCAGCCGACAAACCATGGTCCACTCCCTGATGCTCCATGGAGTCTCTCCGATGTTTTCCAAGGCAGACGAAATTTGAGCGTACGCCTTGGAACAGTACGCGCGACCCTGGCTGCGATCCGACGAGAAATGTCTCTCAATCCGGGCGGGTGACGTTGTTCGGGGAATACGGTTGCACAATGCCACACCGAACGTATGCAGCGCCCTTGCGAGCCAGAACAATCAGACCGATGCGGCGTGACAAAGCGGATGCGCCCGCGGCGAACCGATGGCGCGCGCCAATAAGCGATATGGAGCAGCACGAGAAACTCTGCCGGATCGCCCAGGCTCCACACGCGACCGACCACGCCTGCCTCTACGGCTTTGGGAGTGTCGAGGGCGCGGCGGACGCGCGCCAAGACGGAGTGCGTTCCGGAGACCGTGCCGGCCTCCTCATCCCAAACGATCATGCGCGATTCGTCGCCGCGCAGCATGTCTGGCAGCGTTGTCGAGTGCGCAACGGCGTGGAGAAACCAAGCCCCCTGCGCCGCGTGTTGCGCACCCTGCAGGGGTGAGTCCGACCGGCAAGTTATGCCCTGATTTCAATAATCTATAGCAACCCGGCGGCGAGCCCTCGCCGCCGTTGACTCAGGCGCCTCGGTCCTTACGACTGATCGCCCGTCCGCCTCCGGGCGGGCTCTCGCAACTGACCGAGGAGACAGCACGATGAGACGCCTTGCATTACTGGTGGCGGTGGCGGCCTTGCCGCTTCTCGCGGCCTGCGGCGGGGGCGGCGGAAACGCGCCGACGGTGACCGGTGGCGAGCCGCCCACGCTGGAGGAGGTGCCTATCGCGGCCGTCGACACAATCTTCCTCGGCGACCCAATAAGCTTCTTCAACGGCCAGCTGGTGCGCGGCCACTCGTCATGTCTTGGCTTGTCGTGCGACGCCACAATAGGGGACAGTACGGCGCGCATCGACTTCCGCGGCTTGGGCCCGAGCGCCGTGAGTGACCGGGACATTCTGGAGCAGCGGTCGCGGAACGGCGTCTCCCTCGCGCACCTCCAATTGGACAGATTCGCTATTGACGCATGGGGAGCTTGGGGCTTCTACAGCCTCGCCGCCATCGTCCACCAATCAGTCCCGCCAACAGGGCCGAACAATGACTTGCTGCTGTCGTTGTCCGGGGGAGCGGCGAGCGGCTCCAGCCCCGTTTCCGGGAGCGCCTCCTGGAGCGGCATAGCGGTCGCGCGCGAGCTCAACCCGAGTCACATCGGCGTCCGGTTGGGCTATGACGCCGAGCTGGAGCTCGATTTCGACAGCTCGACTCTCGGTCTGACGTTCGTGCCCTACCCGGTGAGCGGCCTTGGCAGCGATGCCGCCCTTCAAGTGCTTAGCTGGAACGACGTTCCCGTGGCAGACGGCGCCTTCGCTGCCACCGGGCTCGACGGCCGCTTCTATGGCCCCAGCCACGAGGAGGCGGGCGGTATCTTTGAGCGCGACCAGATCGCGGGCGCTTTTGTCCTTCGGCGCCAGTAACGGAAGGGGGGCAAGTGGGAACTTCACCACACGAGGCGCTTCAATGCTCTTGACCGGAATCGTCCTCTGGATTCTGATCGCTGCGGTCGTCGGTCTCATAGCCGTCTCCAAGGCGGCGGAGTTTCATCGGCTCGACGGTCTACGCCCCCGTCAATTGGCCCCTCGCCCTCGTGCATCTCCTGCGCATCGGGCGCGCCGAGCGGGACCTGGAAAGGAAAGCGCGGGCGGAGGGCTGGAGCCGCTGCCCGAACTGCTCCGAGCACATCCGGCGCGAGGCGAAGGTCTGCCCGTATTGCCGGAAGGAGGCGGCCCGGCCGCCGTCAGCCCTCGGCCGGGCGGACCTGGCGGCCTGCCCGGCAATCCTGGCGCCCGGCACGGGACTGACGAACGCCTCTGGCCGGGAGCTGGCCCGCCGCCTTTGGCGGGGCGGCGGGCCTTGCGTCTGGAGCGGCCCCCGGGCGGTCAAACCCGGTTCGCGCCTTGGGCAACAGGGTGCCTAAGCGGACTTGTCCGCATCCGTGCGGCAGCTCCCCGTCAATGGGAATCCCTACCGCGATCCCTTCGCTTGGCCTCGCGTCACGCTCGAAGCCATCGCTGCCCGACAACAGCTACAGCTCCAATTCCATCTCCAGCTCGACGCACCTCTCGCGTACCTGTTCCGTCGGCTGACGCTCCCTTGAAGCGCGACCGTCCTCTCCGCGTTCGAGCGGCGCACGTTCCATCCCGCTTCGCTCCCGTTCCCGCGCCGGCTCACGCTCTCCGACGCCGGTCACCTTTGCCGCCATGTCCTCCGCTTTCGTCGCAATGGCCTGCAACGCGGATATGCGCTCGCCGGTGGCCGTCTCCATGCGCTTGCACGGGGTCGCTACCCGTATTGCTGTGATCGCGCAGGATCGCATCCCCGTCCGCGTTCCGCGACAACAGACAGCCACTCAGCACCGCCTTCGGTGCGCTCCGGTACAGGCGGTGCAGGGCCGCCATGGGCGGGACGGGGGTTGCGAGCCATCGCGCGGACAGCGGGTTCCGGTCCACGCCGCTCCGCCAATGCTCGCCCGCCGCCGCCGCGTGACGGCCGCCCGTTCACGCGACAACGCCGCGGCCGATTCCATTGCCGCGATGCCGAAGAGCGAGGTGATTCCACGCCGCCGCTCCTGAAACGAGCCCTGCAGCCCGCGGCGTTCACATTCCTCTACAAGGGATGAGTTCCACGACCGATGCATCCTCTAGCCGATCGGGACCCGGCCTCGCGCCGAGTGCGAAGCGGCCGACACTCGCCAGGGCGGTCACACGGCGCCGGCCGGATGACCGGGGTTTCGCAGTGTTGCGCCATCCCGGCGCGGTGCATTTGCCGCGCAGTAGACGGGACGGACGCCGTCACACCGCAATCCCTCCTCCAGAATCGCGTGCATGCCGACTCGCAGGGTCCTACGGCCGAGCCCCGTCTCACTCCTCTTCGTCGTCGAGGATCCTGAGAATCTCGCGCAGCTGCCGCTTGCCTCTCGGCTTCATCTTCCGGTACCTGCGGAAAAAGGCCATGTCGGTCGCGTCGGCTTCGGGCCGCTCCTCAGCCGAGAGCAGGTACTCGGCGGTGGTTTCGAGCGCGCCGGCGATCCGGTGCAGAATCTCGGCCGACGGGCGGGCGACTTCCTTGTTCTCGATCTCCCACATGTAGCTCTTGCTCGAGCCCACCTGTGCGGCCAACGCTTCCAGCGTCAAGCCGCGCTTCACTCTGAGTTCTCGCACGCGCACTCCCAAGGGAGTTGGCAAGGACGACCTCCTGGCAAATCGCGAAGTTCGCTCCCTCGGCCACCTTTAGTTCTTGACAGAGGGCTTCTGCAACAACTACCGTTCGCAGGTTCGTATTAACGAACAATTTATAATGTTATCGTGATGCGAGAGATCAGATTGGCATCACCCAAGGAACCGCTTCCGTCTCCTCGTACCCAATCCAGGCTGTGCGCGCGACGCCCGTCGCGGCAACGTCCAACCCTCCGGCGGCCACGTCGATGCGACCCCGGCGGCGGCATGCGCCATGCCGCGTTCGAGCTCCGGCCCGTGCGGCTCCCGACCGGCAGAGCTGGCTGCGCTCCGCCGCAGCTGACGGCGCCCGGGCTTCCGCGCAACCCCGGCAATGATCCAATCATTTGGGTACAGCCCATCACGAATGATGGGTACAACGGAAGTGCAACCTCCTACCGTGAATCGAGAATTCGGACAGCGCCATCAAATTTGACGGCGTGAAGAAGACCCTGCTCCGCGCTCAGGGAGGGCTCGAACAAGGGTGTTCAGGACGGAATTGGACGGACCGGCACCCTTTGGGCCGGTGGCATGGATGGTGGCGCAGTTCGACCGAGGGGACGCGGTGGGACAGCGCGTCGAGGGCGGGCGGCGCTTCGCGCACGGTCCGGAGCCGGGCGCACTGGCGGCAGGTCGAGCCCGCGCGCCGTCCGCGATGGGCGCGGAACCTGCCGCACGGAGTTGCGGTCTCCTCAGCGCGGCGCGGACGCCCCGCACGAGCGGTCCCGGATGTGGCCGGTGCGCAGCGATTGTCGGGCCTTGGATCGCAGAGCGGGCGACGCGCGCGTCGCTCGGCGCTACGGCGTTCGGCCGCTGCTCGCCTGCAACATTTGCCGCGCGACGGACGGCCGATGATCGCAACCGCGTGCGGCGTCGCGGTCCGCGGGCGTGGTGCTCCGGGAGCGGTGTGGGCAACGGGCTCTCGGGCGCGTCGCGACAAGACAAGGGCCGGGAACTCCCGTCCCATGCGCCGCCGCGCAGGACGTTTCACCTGTGTCGCAGGCGCCCGGTCAACGGGGCGGAAGTCGGCTACGCAAGCGCACGCGGCGCCCCGCGACGTGCGGCGGGACTCGGCACCATCGCTTGCGACGCACTTCTCTGCACCGCCCGCTCGGTCCGCCCGGCATGAGTCGGCGCGACTCGTTCGACCGCGTCCTGGGGGCCTTGCACGATGCGGCGTTCGACGATGCAAGCTGGCCGGAGGTCGCCGCACTGATCGACGAGGCCTGCGGGATAGAGGGCAACACGCTTGTTTACGGCGGCGGCGGTCTGGATCCGACCGTGCCCATCTACCTGGCCCGGCTCTACTACCGCGGCGAGAGCAACCAAGAGTTGATGCGCAGGTACCTGCAAGAGTTTTACCCGACAGACGAGCGCGTGCCGCGCATCAGGGCCCTGGCCGACAGCCAGCTGGTCCACGTCTGCGACCTGTACACCGACGAGGAGAAGAAGACCTCGGAGACCTACAACCTGCTTGCCCAATCCTTTACGCAGAACAGCCTGATGGTGCGAATGGACGGTCCGAACGGATCCCGCATCGTCTGGGCGTTCGCCGACCCGGTGGACGGGGACGGCTGGTCCTCCGACCGGACGGACACAATCGAGCGGCTGCTGCCGCATCTGCGCCAATATGTGCGCGTGCGCCAGGTGCTGACCGAGATGGGCGGCCTGACAGCCTCCCTCGCGGCGCAGCTCGACTTCGGCGCCACCGGGGTCATCCAACTGAACCGGCGGGGGCGGATCGTGGCGATGAACGACCGTGCCCGCAACACTCTCAAGCGGCAGGACGGGCTATTGGACCGGGGCGGCTTCCTGTTTGCCGAAGCGCCGGCGGACAACGACAAGCTCCAGGCACTGCTGTCGCGGGCCCTTCCTCCTTCCGGTGGCCAGGGCGCTGCCGGCTCCATGGTCGTGGCCCGCCCGCTCGGGTTGTCGCGCCCCGTGCTGCACATCACCCCGGTCGGTCGCCGTGACGACGATGTCCCGTCCTGGGATGTCGCGGCGCTCGTGCTGGTGGTCGACCCCTACGTCCAGCTCCCGGTGGATCGCGCGCTGGTCGAGGCGGCGCTCGACCTGTCGCCGGCCGAGAGCCGGGTCGCCGTGCTGCTGGCCGGGGGCAAGACCGTGCGCGAGATCGCCGAAGCGACCGGGCGGAGCGTGGCCACCATCCGCTGGCATATCCGGCAGATCTTCGAAAAGCACGGGCTCAGCCGGCTCGATCAGCTGGTGCAGCTGGTGCGATCGCTGGCCGGGCACACCGGTGGCGGGCCGTGAGAGGACCGGCGGACGCATCTGCGGGCCGACGGGAGGTGCAAACGTGCGCCGGGACCGCAGCGCCGGGTGCACGGCTGCGACCCGGGGGGAGGGAGCACGCATGATCCCGATGCACGCAGCTATGCGCTCGGCGCTGGCCCACGCGGTGGCGGCGGGCGAGCGCTGGCGCAGCGGCGTGGCCTACAACCCGCTGTCCGCGCGCATGGCGCAGGACCCCTATCCCGTCTATGCGGCCATGCACCGGCGGAGCCCGGTGCACCGCAGCCGGCTGCTGAACGCCTGGCTGTTCGCCCGGCACGCGGACGCGGACGCGATCCTGCGCGACCACCGCAACTTCGGCAACGATCCGCGCAAGGGCACGCTAACTGCGCGCCAGCAGGCCATGCTGCCGCCGCCGGAGGAGTACACGCTGCTGCTTCTCGACCCGCCCGACCACGGGCGGCTCCGGGCGCTGGTGAACAAGGCGTTCACCTCGCGCGCGGTCAACGCCATCGAGACGCACATCCGCGCCATCCTCGCGTCCCTGCTCGACGCCATTGAGGACCCCGGCGGCTTCGACCTGATCGAGGCGGTGGCGCAGCCGCTGCCGATGATGGTCATCGCCGAGATGCTGGGGGTGGCGCCTGCCGATCGCGCGCAATTCAAGACCTGGTCGGTGCAGCGCGCGCGCCTCGTGGAGCCAACGTTGAGCCCCCGCGAACGCGAGATCGGGCAAGCCGCTTCGCGCGGGTTCGACGCGTACTTCCGAAAGATCATCGCGGCCCGGCGGGCCGAGCCGCGCGACGACATCCTGAGCGCGCTGGTGCAGGCCGAGGACGAGGGCCAACGGCTGACGGAGCGCGAGACGCTGAACATGCTGCGCCTGCTCCTGATCGCTGGCAACGAGACCACGACCAACCTGATCGGCAACGGGATGCTGGCGCTGCTGCGCAACCCCGACCAGCTCCGCCGGCTCCGAGAGGACCCCGGCCTGATCCCGTCGGCGGTGGACGAGCTGCTGCGCTTCGACACGCCGGTGCAGGCGACGTTCCGGCGCGTGCTCCGCGACTGCGAGGTGAACGGGTTCGAGCTGCGCGAACGTGACAACATCGTGGTGCTGATCGGCGCCGCCAACCGCGATCCCGAGGCGTTCGACGACCCGCACCGGCTCGATATCGGCCGCAGCAAGTGCCCGCACCTCAGCCTCGGGCGTGGGATCCACCACTGCATGGGCGCGCCGCTGGCGCGGCTCGAGGGCCGGATCGCCCTGGAGATGCTGCTGGGGGGGTTCCCGGAGATCGGCCTGGCCGACGAACGCCCGCGCTTCCGGGCCGGCGTGGTGCTGCGCGGCCTCAAGTCCCTGCCGCTCCGCTGCCGCCTGACCTGAAATCATCTCGCGTCCGCAACTGGCCCGCCACGATCGAGGTCTACGGTCTCCTGCTCGACCGCTACATCCTGTCCGAACTGGGCAAGCTCCCGCTGTCTTCGGTGAGGCCGACGATGGCATGCGCGCCGTTGACCTCGACGAGATGCCGCGCCGCCGCGACCGCCTTCTCCGGGTCCGCCGTGATGTCGCCGAACGCGACCGTCACGGGCAAGCCGAACACGCCCCCGCCTCCGTTGACATGCTTGATCGCGAGCTCGAAGGCCCGCCGTCGGTCCCTCAGGACCTCGGTCGATCCTCTGCTGAAGTCCATCAGCAACCCGATCTTGAACGCGGTGGGTTCGTCTAACCGCGCCGTCGCCGGCTTCGCCGTCGCGACGGTCAGCATCATACCGCCGCGCTCAGCAGCATCCCGATCACGCCAACCCGGAAGGATACCGATGCCTGTCGAGCACTTCCAAAATCATCGTGGATCCGCACCGGCCGGTGCTGAACACGAACACGGGAGGAAATTTGCCATCAACAAACGCTGTTCCCGGTCGCCGCTTTCCATCACAGTCGTTCGCACCGGCGCTGCCGGCTGAGCGCGCTTCCGGTATCTGATGGTGCGGTGATCGGGTTATTCGATGGTTGCCGGGTCAGGTTCGGAGGAACGCTGTCGGGGTGTCGGACGGCCGTCGACGCGTCAAGCCGCTGCGCGGCTCCTTCGCTTCGCTCCGGCCCTTCGGGTGACCCGCCGCCGTCCATCCGACGGAGTGCATCCATGGCCGTAAGCAGAGCTTTCGGCCATGAGCCGATCGCTCGACGCGGTACGGCGATGGAAGCTGGCGGGGGGTGTTACCCGTTACCGTTACCCTGCCTCCCTAGGGGTTCGAGGCGGTAACGGTTTTCGGTAACACGTCGTTGCGGCCCCGACCATTGACAGCGGCTGGGGGCGTGGCGTTGTCGGCGGTGAGGCGGTATCCGCCTTCGGCAGCGCGCTCGACGCGTCCTTCGCGGACGAGCTTGTGCAGCGCCTCGGCGACGGTTGCCGGCCGGGTCGCGGCGCGCTCGCGGATCTGGCGCTGGGAGAGCGGCGCGTCGGCGTCGGCGAGTGCCTGGAGGATACGCCGTTCGGGGGTTTCCGGCTCCGGCGCGGCTTCGGCCGGCGCCGGGCGCCGGAGGCGCAAGGCGGGTCCCTCGCCGTCATCGGCGAGTTCGATTTCGACATCGTTGAGGCCCGGGGCGGCGCGATGCTCGACGGTCATGACGATCTGCTTGTCCCGCCGGCGCAGGTACAGATTGCTGTCCCCCCATGCGTGCAGCTCGGACGATCCCCTGAGCGCCTGGCCCGGCCGGGCGGCGCCGCTCTTGCGGGCATGGTGGACGAGCAGGATTGCGGTCTCGAAGCGTCGCTGTATGTCGCGCAGGAAGCCGAGGATGGGGGCGACCTCGGCGACGGCGTTCTCGTCGACGCCGTGGAGGCGGACCAGGGGGTCGAGGACCACGAGGCGTGGCCCGACGCGCTCCACGGTCTCCATCAGGCGCTGGCGGTCGTTGCGGTGGTCGAGGCGGAGGATCGGGACGTCGATGACGGCGATGTCGAGGGTCTCGAACCGGGCGCCGGCGGCGCGGGCGATGCCCTCGAGGCGGGCTCGCACGATGTGGCCGGCATCCTCGGCGGCGAACAGCAGGACCGGTCCGGGCTGTTCGGCGGCGAAGCGGCGCAGGCAGGGCACGCCGGCGGCCACGGCGACGGCGAGGTCGAGCGCGAGGAAGGACTTGCCGCACTTGGGTTCGCCGCCGACGATGCCGACCGCCTGGCGCGCCCAGAGCCCGTCGACCAGCCACTGCTGCCGGCGCGGCCGGTTCTCGAGGTCGGCCGGGGTTCGGGTCGGGAAGCCCTTCATCGCCGATTTGCCCTGCGCGGCGGGGCCTCGCCCCAGGTCTCCAGGAAGAGCTTCTCGTCGAGCACCTCGCGATCCTGTTCGGCGGCGATGGCGAGCAGGGTATCGGCCATGACGGTGAGCGTCCTGGGGTTGCCCGAGGCATGGGCGCAGAGCGCGTCCTTGAGGTCGGCGGTCATCAGCGCCGGGTTGCCGGCCTCCTGCAGCAGGTGGTCGAGCAACCGGGCGAGTTCTTCGTGTTCGGCGGGCGCCATGACGAGGCGCTGTCGGATGCGCGAGGCGAGCGGCCGCAGGTCGGGTTGGCCGAGCCTGTCGAGCAGGCGGTTGTCGCCGGCCAGGACGACCGAGAGGATGGCGCGCGAGTCGAAGTCGATGGAGCCGAGCAGGCGGATCTCGGACAGCACCGTGACGTGCAGCTCCTGGGCTTCGTCGATCAGCAGCAGGGGCCGCATGCGGGTGTCGTCGAGATGGGCGAGCCAGCGCTCGCGCAGCCCCTTGAAGCTGGTCCATCGGCTGCCGGTGACCAGGGTGATGCCGAACAGCTCGCCCATCTCGCGGTAGAAGTCGCCGAGACGCGAGGACGGGTGGGAGAGCGCGGCGACGCGCAATCCGTCGGTGCGGGCGAGCCGGTCGGCGAGCAGGCGAAGCGCGACGCTCTTTCCGGTGCCGGGCTCGCCGGTGATCAGGGCGAAGCCACCCTGGCGCACCAGGTGGTGCTCCACCCGGTGGCAGAAGCTGTCGACGGCGGGGGTCGCCATGAGGCCGTCGAACGGCAGCTCGCTTGAGAAGGGGTTCCACTTGAGGCCGAAGAAGGTGAGCAGTTCGCGGTTCATGAGGGGTCTCCCTGTTGGTCGTCCTTGTCGGGACGGGGGCTTGCGGCATGGGGCAGCCAGGCCGGCGGCAGGCCCGTGGCGGCCTGGTTGTCGAGGATGCGCCTGAGCAGCGGCGCGGCTTCGCCCCCGGCGGCGCCGGGGCTGCCGCCGCCATCGTCATCGCCAGGGGCGGTGGGGCGGCGCATGCCGCCGGCATTGCCGCGCTTGTCCAGCGGATAGAGGGTGCACAGCCGCTCGCCGTCAGGGGCGTCGACCAGATCGACGCTGGACAGGTCCCAGCGCGCGTAGCGGATCCAGAGCATGTTCAGGTGGCGCCATGGCGCCGGCATCTGGAAGCGCACGCCCTCGACCGAGACGGTTCCGTCCGAGCGCCTCAGCGTGCGCTTCCGGGTGATCCGGAACGCAGCCCTGAGCGTGTCGACGCCGGGACAGGGCCTCGACGCATCGACGCTGTCGAGCAGTCGCTTCATCGGCGTCGTGCCGAGCTCGCGGTGAACGCGGCGGTGGTAGTCCTGCTCGACCCAGGCGACGGTGGCATCGTTGAGCGTCTTCAGGGTGAGCGCCTCGACCCCTTCGAGCATGGCCATCAGGCGGCCCTCGACCGAGGCCCACAGGACCTCCATCTTGCCGTTCTGATAAGGGGCTCCCGCGAGGGTCGTGGAGTGGACGATGCCAAGCCGGTGCAGCCCCTCCTCGACCTCGCCGGCGATCATCGGCGAGCCGTTGTCGCTCATCAGGGCGCGCGGCAGGCCGCGCTTCATGAAGGCCTGGCAGAGCCCGTGGACGAAGACCTCGGCGGTCTCCGCCAGATACCACTGCAGGTGGCAGCCGAGCCGCGAACGATCGTCCAGGAACCCGAGCAGGATCGGCGTCTTCCATTCGCCGGACGGCGTCAGCACGCGGCGCTTCGCATGGTGGAAGTCGCAGTGCCAGAGGCCGTGGCTGCGCTCGACCTCGTAGCTCAGCACCTCGCGCGTCTGCGCGACCGGCTCGGGCTCGCGCTCGAAGCGCCGGCGCCGGCGCTTGCGGACCAGGCCACGGCTGCGCATCGCCCGGGTCAGCGTCGCGTAGGACGGCATCGGGCCGAGCGCGGGGTCGGCCTCGACCAGCGCGCCGAGATTCTCGTAGTGCAGCTGCGCCGACCACGACGGATGCGCCCGGTACTGCTCGCGCAGCGCCGCGAGCAGCGCCGGCGACATCGCCCGCTCGCGCCCGGCATCGGCGCGCGGCCGCCGCCGCAGCGCCTTGACCGGATCGTGCTCGGCCGCCCGCGCCTGGTAGTACCAGCGTTCGATCGTGGAGGCCGCGAAGCGCACCGGACCCCTGCCCGACGGGTGCTCCCAGTCGCGCCGCGACAGCCGCTCAAGCTCCGCCCGCAGCCGCCCTGCCGGCGGCGGCGAGGCCAGCAGCGGCCCGACCACCGCGAACCGCAGCCGCGCCCACCGGTCGCGGCGGCCGTTCCCGTCGTTGCTGTCCATCCCGGCATCCCTCCCTCGCCGTCCTGGGGAGTTGCCGGTGTAGAGCGGCCTATCCGTTCATAAAAGAAACGCTTTCTGCGGGAGATCCCGGCCCGGCGCCGAGCGTGCAAAAGCCGGTCCACGGCATCAGCCAGACCAGGCTGCGCAACAGCCGCGAGCGGAAGCTGGCGCCCCGCACCGAACCCAGCAGCCAGCGCAGCGGCGCCTCGCCGGGCGGCGCTGCAAGCGCGCCCCGCTTGGCCCGCCATTCCCGGGTGAGCGGGAAGATCTCCTGCCACCAGCGCCGCCAGCGCCTCAGCGTCGACGCCGGAACCCCGCACCGCCGCGCGATCGTCTGCAGCCGCACGCCGCCGGCCAGAGCCAGAGCGCTCACCAGGAGGAACACAGCCCCGACATAGAACCGGCGCCCGAAGAAACGCACCGACGGAGGATTCACGCGGCGCCGGCACACCGAACAGCACAGGCTGAAGCGTCGGGCATCGTCCCGAAGATCGGCCGACAGGCCGTACGGCTTGCGCGGGTAGGTCGCGCTGTGAAGCGCCCCGCCGCAGCGCGGACAGCCCGCCGCACGGCAGGTCTCCGTCTCCGCCGCGTCGACCCGCTTCAGGAAAGCCCACACCCGGGCATCGGAAAGCATGGAGTGGCGGAACAGCTTGTGCGACATTGGGGCGTCTCAGATGATTTCACCGTCACCGAGACAAGCCCTCCGGCGGCCTTCTTGCAAGATCGCCGGGGGGCACCCATCCCAAAACCTCGATTAATCCGAGCCGATCAGCCCCAGATCGCCGCTGAAAGCGTGCGCCCGCTCACCGGCCACCTGATTCGTTCATGGCCCTGTTTCACTCCTCGCGCATCGAGCGGCCGAAATAGTCAGTGATTGGCTTCACGAGGTAGCTCAGCGGCGAGCGCTCACCGGTGCGCACATGCACCTCCACCGGCATACCCGGAGTCAGCGCCAGCTCGGGCGTCGCCCGAGCCTCACTCTCCTTGGGCCTTCGCAGAGTTTCCGAAAACGCCTCCACCTGCTCTCTCATCCACCCCTCGGGCAGCAGCCCCGCCGCCTCTCTCGTCACCCAGGCCGTCCATCCCGCCGCATCCAGCTCTCCCTCCGACTCGACAGGATCACCGATGGCCGCCTCGACCTCGTACCACTCAAGACCGCTACGCTCGTCGCGCGACACATCTGCCGACACCCGCCGTATGAGGCCGGAATAGGTCGGCGTCACCCGGGCCGGAAACGCTGAGAAGAGCAGCACCGCCTCCTGACCCGCATACACCTGGTCGACATGGATGGGTTCGAGCTGCGCGACCACGACCAGCCCGGCATCGTCCGGCACGATCTTAAGAATCAGCTCGCCCGGATGAACGACTTCGCCGAGTACGCTCACACCCATCGCGTAGACTTCCCCCGCTACCGGCGCCCGCACCTCCATGTCCCCAAGCCGCCGCCGCACGCTGGCCAGACGCTCGCTTACTTGCTGCTCCCGCGCCTGAACCTCGCGTGTCAGGCCTTCGGCTTCCTCCACCAGCGCGGCGTGGACCTGGAGGATCTGAATCTCGATCTCGGCAATGCGTCCGCCCGCGCCCGCGATGCGCGCCGCGATGTCTCCCGCCTGGCCGTCGAGTTGCGCCGCTGAACGCTCGATGGCCAGCAGTCTCGGAAGCTCCGTCAGCCCCTTCTCGTACAGCGACCGCTGCGCCTCGAGCTCCCGAGTAATGAAGCCGCTCTGCCGCTCGATCGCCTCTGCCTGCGCCTCCAGTCCCGCAATCTGCTTGCGCGTCTGTCCGACCCGCTCGCGCAGCTGTTTCGCCTGACCCTCCCTCGAGGATCGGCGCGCCTCGAACAAGCGCCGTTCCCCTTCGAGAATAGCCTGGACCGACGCGTCCTGCTCCGCCCGCTCCAGCAGCCAGTCGTCAAAACTCACTTCCGATGCGTCCCCGAACTCCGCTTCGAGACGGTTGCGACGGGCCGCCAGCACTGCCGCTTCCGATTCGAGCAGCGCCGCCTCGGTGCGCAGCCGCCCGTCATCCAGGCGGATGAGCACTGCCCCGGCCTCCACCCGATCGCCGTCGCGAACAAGAATCTCCCCGACCGTGCCGCCGTCTATGTGCTCGACCGGCTGGTCCCGGGTCTCCACCTTGATGCGACCCGTGGCGATCACCGCCCCCGAGATCGACGCGAATGCGCCCCAACCGAACACACCCCCGACCAGCACCGCCACCGCCAGCAACCCCAGGGCCACCGGGCGCCGCGCGGAGAACCGGGGGACCGACGGGCGGACCGCCGACATGCCGCCCCGGCCCGAAAGACCCATGGGCAACGTCCCCGTCACGTCTCGGCATCCGTCGCAGGCGACGCCCCTTGCAGCCGCTTCGGCGCGGCACTCGGCATCACCCGCACTTGGCGGCCCGCCCTTTCCTCTCGCGCCGCCTCGCGCCCCATTTCCACCTCGTGAGCCCGGCCGTCCTTCATCATCAGGACTTCGTCGCACTGGCCGAAGAGATCGGGCCGGTGCGCCACTATGACCGCCGCGCCGCCTTTCGCCTTGAACTCGCGTACCGCGCGCGTAAGCGCGGCCACTCCTGCGCCGTCGAGATGCGCGTCCGCCTCGTCGAGAATCACGACCAGGGGGTCGCCGAAAAACGTCCGCGCAAGCGCAATGCGCTGGCGTTGTCCGCCCGAAAGCGCAGCCCCGCCCGCCGCGACCGCAAAGTCGTACCCGTCTGGCAGATCGAGGATCATTTCATGGGCACCCGCCCGGCGCGCCGCTGCGATCACTGCGTCCGCGTCCGCCTGCGGATCGAGCCGGGCGATGTTCTCTGCGACCGTACCCTCGAACAGAATGACATCCTGCGGCAGCCAGCCGATGTGCCGCGCGAGCACCTCCTCCCCGTACTGTTCGAGCGCCGCTCCTCCGAGCATCACCCGCCCGGCTAGCGGCGGCCACACGCCGGCCAGGGCGCGCCCCAGGGTTGATTTACCCGATGCCGACGCCCCGACGATCCCCAAGGCCTTTCCGGGCTCCACCCGCAACGTCACACCGCGTACCGCCGGCACGTCGGCGCCCGGTGCCCCTACCACAAGCCCCTCGGCCGCAAGCAGAGCCTCTTCGTTCTCCCGCAGCTCCCCCGGGTTCGGCGCTGGCAGAGGCGTACGCTCCGGCTCCTCCGGGGTTTCGGCCAGCAGGCGTGCAAGCGAACGCCGACCCTCAAGCGCGCGCTGCAGCACCGGCCACTGCCCCACCGCGAGGTCGATCGGCGCGAGCGCACGGCCCAGCAGAATCGACGCCGCGATCATGATCCCGGGCGTGATGGTGCCCTGGATTGCGAGCCAGGCACCGAGTCCCAGCATCATCGACTGCAGGAACAGGCGCAGCGTCCGCGACGTGACCGCAAACGCCCCGCCGCGGTCCGAGGCGGCCTGGGTGTGGAGGAGCGCGCCGTTTCGCACCGCGGCCAATCGCGCCATTGCCGCGCCGCGCATCCCGAGCCCCCGCACCGTCTCGCCGCCCGCGCGCATCTGCTCGGTCAACGCGAACGCGCGCGCCGAGGCCTGACCCGCCTCGGCCTGCAGCCGTGCGGTGCGCATCTGGTTGAGAAGCGCAAGCAGCAGCAACAGCACGCCGGAGAACACCGCCAGCAGTCCGAGCAGCCAGTGGAAGGCAAACAGCACGAACAGGAACACCGGCGTCCAGGGCGCATCGAAGAAGGCGAACGGTCCCGGCCCGGAGGCGAAGCGCTGCATCGACTCGAGGTCGGCCAGCCCGGTCGCCGGCGCCGAACGTGCCTGGGGCGAGCGGCCCGCCCGAGTCAGGATCGCGCCCAGTACGCGCGGGTCCAGCCGCGACTGAAACCGGGCGCCGGCTCGCGCCAGCACTCGCCCCCGGAAATGGTCCAGGAGTCCCATCATCAGGAACAGGAAGGCGACGATTCCGATGAGCGCCACCAGGGTCGCTTCCGAGCGCGACGTCAGCACGCGGTCGTAGACCTGCAGCATGAACAGCGGTCCCGTCAGCATCAGAATGTTGACGAAGACGCTGAACAGTCCGATTGAGACGAACAGCTGCCGGCTTTCGCCGAGCGCCGATGCAATCTCTCGGCGGCCATTGCCACCGTTCGCCGGCGGCGCATCCCTTTGCTCAGCCATGGACGGAATTCACGGCCCGCATCCGTTGCCGGGCCCAATCACCGCGGAGTCCCGGCGACCGGAACCGGGCCAGACGCGCGCCGCCCCACGTCAAGAGGGCTCCCGTTCGAGTTGGGAGGCTCGCTCGCACATGGGTCATGCGAACCCGTAGCGCCAGCGATGCGCGCCGACCGCGCCCTGTGGAGAGACTCCCGCTCGCATCAGATCGCGTCCGTCAGCTCCTCGGCAGCCACTTCGTAATGGCCAATGGGGTTCTAGGCTCCGCCTTGGACCGCCACGTATTGCGTACCGTCCTCGCTCGGGGTGTAGGTGCTAGCGCGGCCTCACCTGCTTCGCCTCGGTCAGCGTGAACCTGAAGTAGTCGACCTCGTCTCCCTCGCCGTCGAGCAACGCCCTCGGGAACTTCGGTCCGCTGAGGTCGGTGATGTCGAAGAGATTCGTCGCCCCATCGCGCGTGTCGTCGCTAACGGTCCCGGTGACGCGCACCGTGCAGGTGCCGGTCGCCTTCGCGTACCCGCGCGCCACCTTGCAGTGGGTCCCCCCCTCCCTCGTCGTGACGCTGAGACGGGCATCGCCGGCGGCGGCGCCATCGTTAGTCCGGGTGGCTGCGATGCGGTCGCCGTCAGCGTCGGAAAGGCGCGCAGCACCGTGCTGTCCAGCGTGCCGCCGCCGCTGTCCGCCCCTTCCAGGTCGATGACATGGGTCTTGCCAAAGACCAACTCTACCCGGAACCAGTCGAAGTCGTTGCCCGTCTCGATCGTGCCTGCCGCCATGCCGCCATCCTCGACCGAGCCCGTCGTGGATGTGCTTCTTGCGTAATCGTCAGCCACAAGCCCCCTCTTCCTCGAATACAAACTGCGATTGGTTTCTACGGGCATGATCCTTCTTGGGCGTTACATCGTGTCTGCAACTTCTTCCACCGACAGCGTGTAGGTACCTACATCGTGTGAAAAGGGGCCACCGCCAGCGGCCACGTAGTAGGTGGCGTTTTCGGTCGCCGAGAACGTCAACCGGCTGTTAAAGTTGTAGGGCCTGATATCGTCGTTCGTCGTGCCGTCAATCAGGGCTCCCTCGGCATTGTGGATCCCGCGCAGGTACGGGTCCCTCAGGGTGCCGCTATCGGTTCTGGAACCCTCCAGATCGAGCCGATAGGATTTATCCGCCTCCAGGGTTACCGCAAACCAGTCGCGGTCGCCAAGGAACTCAATCTCGCCCGTGGTCGAGCCGCCGACGGTGACCTCGCCGGTCGTGTCGATCCAAGCCGTGATATCGTTGTCAAAGATATCGTCGGAAAAATTCTCTGTGACGTCCGTCACCGACAGAGTGTAGGCGCCTTCCTCGCCTTCATCGCCGCCGACGGACACGTAATAGGTGCCGCCCCCGCTGGTCGGGTACAACACCCGGCTGTCATAGCTGAAGTGAAGAGAGGACCAGGAGTCGTCTCTCGTCGTGTTGTCGATCAGATCGCCGTCCGCATCGTGGATCCCGTACAGGTAGGGGTCGCTCAGTTTGCCGTCGGCGGTCCACCTGCCTTGCAGATCGAACATGTAGGTTCTGCCCGCCTCCAGATCCACGGCGAACCAGTCGCGGTCGCCATCGTGATCGACCTCGCCCATGGCCGAACCGCCGACCGTTACAACCCCTGCCGTGTCGGTATCGGCCGTGAAATCGGCCGAATCCTCGATAGCAACTTCCTGCACCGACAGCTTGTAGGTGCCTACATACCGCCAAAAGGAGGTGGCGGACACGTAGTAGGTGGCGTCCTCGGCTGGCCAGAAAAATGCCCGGCTGTTGTAGTTGTAGTCGTAGCCGTTGACGTAGTCGAATATCGTGGCGTGAACCTCGTTACCCTCCGCATCGTAGATCCCGCCCAGGTCGGGGTCGAGCAGGGTTCCTTCTCCGCTGGGGGCGCCCTCCAGGTCGAACCTGTAGATCTTGTTCGCTTCAAGGGTTACCGCGAACCAGTCGTGGTCGCCATGGAACTCAGTCTCGCCCGTGGCCGAGCCGCCGACGGTGACCACGCCGGTCGTGTCGGTCCTGTCTAGGTAGTCGTCCGAAATTTCGTTCACCGACAGCGTGTAGGTGCCTCTTGTCCATTCTCTGCCGCCGGCGGACACGTAGTGGGTGCCTGCTTCGAACGTCGTGAAGAACACCCGGCTGTTGGCGTAGTAAAGGATGTGGTCGTTCGTCGTACCGTCAAACCGGTTGCCGTCCGCGTCGTGTATCCCGTACAGGTAGGAGAACATCAGGGTGCCGGCGTCGGTTTCCGAGCCCTCCAGATCGAACTGATAGGCCCTGTTCGCTTCGAGGGTTACCGCGAACCAGTCGCGGTCGCCATGGAACTCAATCTCGCCCGTGGCCGACTCTCCGACCACGACCCGGCCCCGCGTGGAGGAGTCCTCCGAAAAGTCCTCGCCTGCCGGTTCGGACACGGTTTGCAGCGCCATCTGAAGTTGCACTATCGGCGCCTCGGTCTCTTCCACCACATCGGTGACGCTGACGGTGACAGTCGTATCGGAATGCAGGGTGCCGTCGCTTGCCCGCACCGTGAGCGCGTAGCTCGTCGTGTCGGACTCGTAGTCCTCGCCCGTGCCCTTGTAGGAAAGCGCCCCGGTCGACGCGTCGATGGCGAACAGGTCCGCGTCGTTGCCCTCCGCGATGCTGTAGGTCAGCGCCGTCCCCTCGGGATCGCTCGCCGAGACCCTGCCCAGCGCCACACGCTCCGTGCTCCCGTCCGCGTTCTCCGCGAGATCGAACGCGTAGCTCGTCTCCGCGAACGCCGGCGCTTCGTCCACATCGGTGACGCTGATGGTGACGGTCGCATCGGCATGCAGGGTGCCGTCGCTCGCCCGCACCGTGAGCGCGTAGCTCGTCGTTTCGGACTCGTGGTCCTCGCCCGTGCCCTTGTAGGAAAGCGCCCCGGTCGACGCGTCGATCTCAAACAGGTCCGCGTCGTTGCCCTCCGCGATGCTGTAGGTCAGCGCCGCGCCCTCGGGATCGCTCGCCGAGACGCTGCCCAGCGCCACACGCTCCGTGCTCCCGTCCGCGTTCTCCGCCAGATCGAACGCGTAGCTCGACTCGGCGAACGCAGGCGCCTCGTTGGTGTCCCCGTCCTGCGCCGCTTCGAGTGCCGCTACCTTCGCCGGGCCCGCATCCGATACCCCGTAGCGCAGCCGGTAGGCGTTCTCGCCTGCCTCCTGCGCCTCCACCCGCACGTAGTACGTCCCCGCCAGCAGCGTCTCGCTGATCCACTCGTTGCCGGTGCCGTCCTTCTCGCTCCTGTGGAGCACGCGGCCCTCGGCGTCTTCCAGGAACAGATCCGCATCCGCGTCCAGCTGGCGCAGTCCCAGACCCACCTCCTTCGCTTCGCTCAGCGTGAACCTGAAGTAGTCGACCTCGCCGACCTCGCCGTCGAGCAACGCACTCGGGAACTTCGGTCCGCCCAGGTCGGTGATGTCGAAGAGATCCGTCGCGCCAGCGCGCGGGTCGTCGCTCACGGTCTCGGTGACGCTGACGGTCGCATCGGCATGCAGGCTACCGTCGCTCGCCCGCACCGTCAGTGCGTAGTTCGCCGTTTCGGACTCGTGGTCCTCGCCCGTGCCCTTGTAGGAAAGCGCCCCGGTCGACGCGTCGATCTCAAACAGGTCCGCGTCGTTGCCCTGCGCGATGCTGTAGGTCAGCGCCGCGCCCTCGGGATCGCTCGCCGAGACACTGCCCAGCGCGACACGCTCTGTGCTCCCGTCCGCGTTCTCCGCGAGATCGAACGCGTAGCTCGTCTCCGCGAACGCCGGCGCTTCGTCCACATCGGTGACGCTGACGGTGACGGTCGTGTCGGCATGCAGGCTACCGTCGCTCGCCCGCACCGTGAGCGCGTAGCTCGTCGTTTCGGACTCGAAGTCCTCGCCCGTGCCCTTGTAGGAAAGCGCCCCCGTCGAGGCGTCGATCTCGAACAGGTCGGCGTCGTTGCCCTCTGTGATGCTGTAGGTCAGCGCCGCGCCCTCGGGATCCCTCGCCAAGACACTGCCCAGCGCGACACGCTCCGTGCTCCCGTCCGCGTTCTCCGCGAGATCGAACGCGTAGCTTGCCTGGGCAAACGCAGGCGCTTCCGCCACGTCGGTGACGCTGACGGTGACGGCCACGTCGCTGTGCAGACTGCCGTCGCTCGCCCGCACCGTCAGTGCGTAGCTCGTCGTTTCGGACTCGTGGTCCTCGCCCGTGCCCTTGTAGGAGAGCGCCCCGGTCGACGCGTCGATGGCGAACAGGTCCGCGTCGTTGCCCTCCGTGATGCTGTAGGTCAGCGCCGCGCCCTCGGGATCCCTCGCCAAGACACTGCCCAGCGCCACACGATCCGTGCTCCCGTCCGCGTTCTCCGCCAGGTCGAACGCGTAGCTCGACTCGGCGAACGCCGGCGCCTCGTTGGTGTCCCCCTCCTGCGCCGCTTCGAGTGCCGCCACCTTCTCCGAGTCCGCATCCGATACCCCGTAGCGCAGCCGGTAGGCGTTCTCGCCTGCCTCCTGCGCCTCCACCCGCACGTAGTACGTCCCCGCCAGCAGCGTCTCGCTGATCCACTCGTTGGCAGTGCCGTCCTCCTCGCTCCTGTGGAGCACGCGGCCCTCGGCGTCTTCCAGGATCAGATCCGCATCCGCGTCCAGCTGGCGCAGCCCCAGACCCACCTCCTTCGCTTCGCTCAGCGTGAACCTGAAGTAGTCGACCTCGCCGACCTCGCCGTCGAGCGACGCCCTCGGGAACCTTGGTCCGCCGAGGTCGGTGATGTCGAAGAGATCCGTCGCCCCATCGCGCGTGTCGTCGCTAACGGTCTCGGTGACGCGCACCGTGTAGGTGCCGGTCGTGCTCGCGTACCCGCGCGCCGCGATGTAGTAGGTCCCGCTCTCGCTCGCCGTGAACATGAGGCGGGCATCGTCGCCGTCGCCGCCATCGTTCGTCTGGGTGCCCGCGATGCGGGCACCGTCAGCGTCGTAAAGGCCGCGCAACACCGTGCTGTCCAGTGTGCCGCCGCCGCTGTCGGACCCTTCCAGGTCGATGACATAGGTCTTGCCAGAGACCAGCTCTACCCGGAACCAGTCAAAGTCGTTGCCCGTCTCGATCTCGCCTGCCGCCGTGCCGCCAACCGAGACAGACCCCGTCGTTGTCGTGTCTCTTGCGTAATCGTCAGCCACAAGTCCCCCTATTCCTCGGATCGAAATTCCGATTGGTTTCTATTGGCTTGACCTTTCTTGGGCGTTACATCGTTTCTGCGACCTCATCCACCGACAGCGTGTAGGTGCCTTCATGTCGCTTATAGGCGGCGGCGGATAGGTAGTAGTCGCCGCTCTCGGGCGCCGTGAAGATCAACCGGCTGTTACTACCGACACCGCCGTCGTCGTTCGCCGTGCCGTCAATCAGGCTGCCCTCCGCATCGTGGATCCCGCGCAGATATGGGTCTTGCAGGGAACCGCTGTCGGTTTCATAGCCCTTCAGGTCGATCCGGTAGGACTTGCCCGCCTCCAGCGTCACCGCAAACCAGTCGCGGTCGCCATTGAACTCAATCCTGCCCGCGGTCGAATCGCCCACCGCGATCGCGCCGGTCGTGTCGGTCCAGGACGAGAAATCGTCCAAATATTGGTTCGTGACGTCCTTCACCGACAGCGTGTAGGTGCCTGTGTTGTCCCTATTGGCGCCAGCGGACACGTAGTAGGTGCCGCCCTCGTTCGCCGAGAAGAACACCTGGCTGTTCCAGCCGACGCCGTCGTGATCGTCCGTCGTGCCGTCAATCCGGTTGCCCTCCGCATCGTGGATCCCGTACAGGTACGGGTCACTCAGGGTGCCGTCCTCCGTGCCGCCAGCGTAGGTCGAGCCCTTCAGGTCGAACCGGTAGAGCTTGCCCGCCTCGAGCTCGACCGCGAACCAGTCGCGGTCGCCATCGTAATCGACCTTGCTCATGGTTGAACCGCCGACCGCTACCACCCCTGCCGTGCCGGTATCGGCCGTGAAATCGGCCGAATACTCGTCCGTGACATCGTTCACTGACAGCGTGTAGGTACCTTCATAGTATCGATAGCCGCCGGCGGACACGTAGTAGGTGCCGCCCTCTGTCGCATTGAAGAACACCCGGCTGTTGTCGCCCTCGCCGCCGCGGTTGTTCTGGGTGCCGGCAATGCGGTTGCCGTCCGAATCGTGGATCCCGTACAGGTATGGGTCGCTCAGGCTGCCGCCGTCGGTATCCGAGCCCTCAAGATCAAACTGATAGAGCCTGCCCGCCTCGAGCTCGACCGCGAACCAGTCGCGGTCCCTATCCAAACCACGCGCGACCGCCTCGATCCACTCGCTGATCGAGTACGCGTGCCTATCGTAGTCGATCTCGCCGGTGGCCGACTCTCCGACCACGACCCGGCCCCGTGTGGAGGAGTCCTCGGAAAAGTCCTCGCCATCCGGTTCGGACACGGTTTGCAGCGCCGTCTGAAGTTGCACGATCGGCGCCTCGGTCTCTTCCACCACGTCGGTGACGCTGACGGTGACGGTCGTGTCGGCATGCAGGGTGCCGTCGCTTGCCCGCACCGTGAGCGCGTAGCTCGTCGTGTCGGACTCGTGGTCCTCGCCCGTGCCCTTGTAGGAGAGCGCCCCGGTCGACGCGTCGATGGCGAACAGGTCCGCGTCGTTGCCCTCCGCGATGCTGTAGGTCAGCGCCGTCCCCTCGGGATCGCTCGCCAAGACACTGCCCAGCGCCACACGATCCGTGCTCCCATCCGCGTTCTCCGCGAGATCGAACGCGTAGCTTGCCTGGGCAAACGCCGGCGCTTCGTCCACATCGGTGACGCTGATGGTGACGGTCGCATCGGCATGCAGGGTGCCGTCGCTCGCCCGCACCGTGAGCGCGTAGCTCGTCGTTTCGGACTCGTGGTCCTCGCCCGTGCCCTTGTAGGAGAGCGCCCCGGTCGAGGCGTCGATCTCGAACAGGTCCGCGTCGTTGCCCTCCGCGATGCTGTAGGTCAGCGCCGCGCCCTCGGGATCGCTCGCCAAGACGCTGCCCAGCGCCACACGATCCGTGCTCCCGTCCGCGTTCTCCGCGAGATCGAACGCGTAGCTCGTCTCCGCGAACGCAGGCGCTTCCGCCACGTCGGTGACGCTGACGGTGACGGTCGTATCGGCATGCAGGCTGCCGTCGCTCGCCCGCACCGTGAGCGCGTAGCTCGTCGTTTCGGACTCGTGGTCCTCGCCCGTGCCCTTGTAGGAGAGCGCCCCGGTCGACGCGTCGATCTCAAACAGGTCCGCGTCGTTGCCCTCCGCGATGCTGTAGGTCAGCGCCGCGCCCTCGGGATCGCTCGCCAAGACACTGCCCAGCGCCACACGATCCGTGCTCCCGTCCGCGTTCTCCGCCAGGTCGAACGCGTAGCTCGTCTCCGCGAACGCCGGCGCCTCGTTGGTGTCCCCCTCCTGCGCCGCTTCGAGTGCCGCCACCTTCTCCGGGTCCGCATCCGATACCCCGTAGCGCAGCCGGTAGGCGTTCTCGCCTGCCTCCTGCGCCTCCACCCGCACGTAGTACGTCCCCGCCAGCAGCGTCTCGCGGATCCACTCGTTGGCAGTGCCGTCCTCCTCGCTCCTGTGGAGCACGCGGCCCTCGGCGTCTTCCAGGATCAGATCCGCGTCCGCGTCCAGCTGGCGCAGCCCCAGACCCACCTCCTTCGCTTCGCTCAGCGTGAACCTGAAGTAGTCGACCTCGCCGACCTCGCCGTCGAGCGACGCCCTCGGGAACCTTGGTCCGCCGAGGTCGGTGATGTCGAAGAGATCCGTCGCCCCATCGCGCGTGTCGTCGCTAACGGTCTCGGTGACGCGCACCGTGTAGGTGCCGGTCGTGCTCGCGTACCCGCGCGCCGCGATGTAGTAGGTCCCGCTCTCGCTCGCCGTGAACATGAGGCGGGCATCGTCGCCGTCGCCGCCATCGTTCGTCTGGGTGCCCGCGATGCGGGCACCGTCAGCGTCGTAAAGGCCGCGCAACACCGTGCTGTCCAGTGTGCCGCCGCCGCTGTCGGACCCTTCCAGGTCGATGACATAGGTCTTGCCAGAGACCAGCTCTACCCGGAACCAGTCAAAGTCGTTGCCCGTCTCGATCGTGCCTGCCGCCGTGCCGCCGACCGCGACAGACCCCGTCGTTGTCGTGTCCTTGGCGTAGTCGTCAGACATGCCTTTACTCACTGAAGCGAAGGAACGGTCATGCAGATAACCACGGAACCGCTATGACCGCGCCGACGATAGGGGAAACGGCACCCGTTGAGACCATCAATCATGATGGGCGCGTCTCAAGAAACTCTCGCGCGTTAATCGGCGCGTATGTTGGACGCCGAGCGGTGTCCTAATTCGTTGATTTTACGTGACATAGTGGGGTCAAGGTTGGGCGCCGAACATCTATGGACGTATGTGGACGCCCCCTTTGGACGCAAGCAGTTTTCGGTCAGGTAAGTTTGGCATGTGGTCAGGTTCTGACGTATGTCCGGCCTCAACGAGGCGGCTTGATGCGCTGCGGGCCAGTATGGAGGTGCGGGGATCGGATCCAATATCGCCTCCGTGAGCTTGTATGCTCGGTCCATAGAACTGGTTTTCTGATCCCGTCTCATTGACCGTTTGCCCTTACCTGTCCTCCGTCCTGCTCACATCCCCGACGTCATCCCGATAGGCTGCAGCCATTCAGGCGTTAGCCGTCTCGAGATTCCGGTAGGTCTCCTTTTTCGTCATAAGCGCCCAGACGATGCGCGCCATCTTGTTGGCCAGCGCTACGGCAACCAGCTTTCGAGGCTTGCGGGCGAGCATCCGCGCCAGCCATGAGCCTTCCGGCATCCCCCGCCGGATGGCCCATCGGATCTCCGCCATGGCACCCGTGATCAGGAGCCGTCTGAGGTCGCGCTGCCCCATCTTCGATATCTTGCCCAGCCTCGGCTTGCCGCTGGTCGTGTGCTGTCGCGGCACGAGGCCGACCCAAGCGGCGAAGTCGCGGCCGCGCCGGAAGCTCTCCATCGGCGGGGCAAGTCCACTCCCGCGCGGCGTCCCCTCAGGCGGCTTCGGCCGCTTGCCCTTGGCCCGGCCCTTGTGCCCGGCGCGTGCCGCCACCTTGGCCTCGTAGGCCGCCCGCTCCACCTCCGCGCGCGCCCAGGCCTGGGCCTCGAGACGCTGACGCGCCGCGTCCAAGCGGTCGCGCAAAGCCTCCCGCCGCGCGATCTCCCTGGGCAGCGCCTGCGGGTCCTCGCCGGCACCATCGTCCGCCACCTCGGCACGCTCCATCAGAGCGGCGATCTCCAGACGCAACTGTTCGATCAGTTCCCCCGCCCGGTCATACCTGACCGAGCGATGCTTGCTCGCATTGGCCGCGAACTTGCTGCCGTCGACGCTCACCACTCCCAGCTTCACCAGCTTCAACTCCTTGGCCAGAAGCAGAACCTGAAGAAAGCTCTCGCCCACCGCCGCCAGGTTGTCGCGTCGGAAGGTCGCGATCGTGTCATGGTCGGGATGGCTGTTGGCGGCAACGAAGCGCACCCCGATGTCGCGACGGGTCGCGCGCTCGATCCGACGGCTCGAGAAGATCCCGTTGGCATAGCAGTAGATCAACAGGGCCAGCATCATCCGGGGGTAATACTGCGCCGAGCCGGTGCCGCGACGGTTCACCTTGAAGGCGCCCATGTCGACGCGCTCAACCGCCTCGATCACGAAGTGCGCCAGATCATCCTCCGGAATCCAATCCCGAAGGTCGGGCGGAAGCAGAAACGCCTGGTCCCGCCCGCAATCCACGAATCTGCTCATAGCCGAATTCTAACCAAACATCCCCCCAAAGTCCGACAGACTGCTAGAACCGGATCTTCAAATCGCCGGTGAGCCCGTAACTCTGATAGCCCGGTGCGCCGATGCCGTCATAGTAGCCCTTCAGCCCGACCCCGTAGGCGTCGTCTAGCCGGTAGTCGAGCCCGAGCGCGAGGCGCCCCCGGGCACCCTCAAAACCGTTGCCCGAGGCGCCGCCGTCGGTCGCGGAGAAAACGCCTGCCGCCCCGCCGATCTGTTGTTAAGCCCGCAGATTGGACGCCGATCGGCGTGGTAACACGTTGATTCACTTCGATTCAGGGGGGTCAACCGGGCGCGCTCTTGAGTAACGCATGCCTAAGCGATTGACAGCATTGGGTTCTGTTTTTCCTCTCCTTGCGTTTTCGGGACGAGTTGGAACCCGAGCTTTTGGGCTTGGCGGTCGAGATGAGCGAACTTCCTGTTGAGGCGCCGCTTCTCGTAGGCGCCGATGCCCTGCTCGACGTATTCCTGGCCTTCGGTCACCATCAGGTAGATCAGGCAGGCGAGTTCGCGGGCGGTCGCCTTGATCGCAACGGGGGTGTCCATTCGGGCGAGCCTTGCGCGGTGCTTGGCGCCGATGAAGGTCTGGCTGCGGCGCGCGGCCATGGCCGCCATGCGCAGGGCCTGCCCGACGGGGTTGACCGCCTTCGGTGTCGTGCCGGGGAGGTTCTTGCCGCCGCTGATCCTGGTTCCCGGTGCGAGCGCTAGCCAGGAGCAGAAGTGCTGGGCGGAGGGGAAGGCGGAGAAGTCCGGGCCGATCTCCGAGGCGATCACCAGTGCGGTACCGGGGCCGACGGTGGGGATCGCGGTGAGGTCGACGC
Organism: Alphaproteobacteria bacterium; assembly: GCA_965207055.1. Classification (GTDB taxonomy): domain Bacteria; phylum Pseudomonadota; class Alphaproteobacteria; order UBA828; family UBA828; genus WTGU01. The sequence goes on from CBDBLP010000004.1 coordinate 1,372,255, forward strand.
CCATCATCTTGCGCAACGCCAGGGTCTGGATGCCCTCCTTGCCGGTGTCGTTGCTTGCGGCGTTTGCAGAGCGGCTGGACGCGGTTTCGGAGGTCGTTCCGGGGGCAGGGGCCGGCGCGCCGTCGTCCGGGAGATCGTCCGACGGTGTCAGGCGCTCGATCTCGGCCATCACCCGGGCCTCGCAGTCGTCGATCTGCCGGGTCAGGAAGTCGTAGCGCTGCATGGCCTGTTCGAGGGCGAAGAGGTGCTCCTCGCGCCACGTCCCCTGAAGGCTCGCGGCGATCGTATCGGCGTCCGCCTTGATGCCCCGGTGGCGGAGCGTCGCCAGGCGCTCCGGGTCACGCTCGCCGTCGATGATCGCACGCAGGATGCGTTGGCCGGTCAGTCCCGTGATGTTGGCGATCACCGAGTCGAGCCTGACGTTCATCTCGGTCAGCGCCTTCTGCATGTGCAGGACGCAGCGGGAGCGGTCCTTGGTCAGCCGCCTCATCTGGCGTGCGTAGGAGCGCAGCGGGCACACCGCGTCGCCCGGACGGAACGCTCCCCGCAGCAGACCGTAGGACATCAGCTGCCAGATCCACTGGCAGTCCAGCACGTCGCTCTTGCGCCCGCCGATCTGCTTCGTCATGCGCGGCGGCACCAGCATCACCGCGAAGCCCGCGCGCTCCAGCGTCTCGTAGACCGGGATCCAGTAGACCGAGGTCGACTCCATCGCCACCTTGGTTACCCCGCACGACGTCAGCCACGCCGCCATCGCCTCCAGATCGCGGGTAAAGGAGCCGAACGAACGCACCGGCTCATCGCTGCGTTCCGGGTCGACCGCCACGAAGTGCCGGTCCTTGCCAATGTCAATCCCTGCACAGTCCGGGTTCACCACCCTGAGGCGCCGGGTTCTTCGAGACTTGCGCGCCATGGAACATCCTCCCGCCTTTCATCTCCGTCGCGAGCGGGGAGGAACCATGTTCGAAGTCTCATTCTCTTGAACGAGGTCGCGGGTAACCCGCACCATCAGTGACCGGAGCCGACAAAATGGTTCGGGCCAAGCTTAACATCGGGTGCCGCTACAGCACGCCAGTGCGCGAACGGCCTCTTCACCCCACCCGCGGCCAGTTCACGCCCGAGGCGTCGCAGACACAAGCCCGCGTTACTCCCGCGACCGAGCCGGAGCGCCACGCCGGTGGAGGCTCTTGAGTAACAGATGCCTAAGCGATTGATGGCATTGGGTTTTGGGTTTTGTCGTTTTGCGATCTTTTCGCCCCACACCCGACCAGTTCACGCCCGAGGCGTCGCAGTTACTCCCGCGACCGAGCCGACGCGCCGCGACGGTGGAGGCTCTTGAGTAACAGATACCTAAGCGATTGACGGCATTGGGTTCTGTTTTTCCTCTCCTTGCGTTTTCGGGACGAGTTGGAACCCGAGCTTTTGGGCTTGGCGGTCGAGATGAGCGAACCTCCTGTTGAGGCGCCGCTTCTCGTAGGCGCCGATGCCCTGCTCGACGTATTCCTGGCCTTCGGTCACCATCAGGTAGATCAGGCAGGCGAGTTCGCGGGCGGTCGCCTTGATCGCAACGGGGGTGTCCATTCGGGCGAGCCTTGCGCGGTGCTTGGCGCCGATGAAGGTCTGGCTGCGGCGCGCGGCCATGGCCGCCATGCGCAGGGCCTGCCCGACGGGGTTGACCGCCTTCGGTGTCGTGCCGGGGAGGTTCTTGCCGCCGCTGATCCTGGTTCCCGGTGCGAGCGCTAGCCAGGAGCAGAAGTGCTGGGCGGAGGGGAAGGCGGAGAAGTCCGGGCCGATCTCCGAGGCGATCACCAGTGCGGTACCGGGGCCGACGGTGGGGATCGCGGTGAGGTCGACGCCCATCATCTTGCGCAACGCCAGGGTCTGGATGCCCTCCTTGCCGGTGTCGTTGCTTGCGGCGTTTGCAGAGCGGCTGGACGCGGTTTCGGAGGTCGTTCCGGGGGCAGGGGCCGGCGCGCCGTCGTCCGGGAGATCGTCCGGCGGTGTCAGGCGCTCGATCTCGGCCATCACCCGGGCCTCGCAGTCGACGATCTGCCGGGTCAGGAAGTCGTAGCGCTGCATGGCCTGTTCGAGGGCGAAGAGGTGCTCCTCGCGCCACGTCCCCTGAAGGCTCGCGGCGATCGTATCGGCGTCCGCCTTGATGCCCCGGTGGCGGAGCGTCGCCAGGCGCTCCGGGTCACGCTCGCCGTCGATGATCGCACGCAGGATGCGTTGGCCGGTCAGTCCCGTGATGTTGGCGATCACCGAGTCGAGCCTGACGTTCATCTCGGTCAGCGCCTTCTGCATGTGCAGGACGCAGCGGGAGCGGTCCTTGGTCAGCCGCCTCATCTGGCGTGCGTAGGAGCGCAGCGGGCACACCGCGTCGCCCGGACGGAACGCTCCCCGCAGCAGACCGTAGGACATCAGCTGCCAGATCCACTGGCAGTCCAGCACGTCGCTCTTGCGCCCGCCGATCTGCTTCGTCATGCGCGGCGGCACCAGCATCACCGCGAAGCCCGCGCGCTCCAGCGTCTCGTAGACCGGGATCCAGTAGACCGAGGTCGACTCCATCGCCACCTTGGTTACCCCGCACGACGTCAGCCACGCCGCCATCGCCTCCAGATCGCGGGTAAAGGAGCCGAACGAACGCACCGGCTCATCGCTGCGTTCCGGGTCGACCGCCACGAAGTGCCGGTCCTTGCCAATGTCAATCCCTGCACAGTCCGGGTTCACCACCCTGAGGCGCCGGGTTCTTCGAGACTTGCGCGCCATGGAACATCCTCCCGCCTTTCATCTCCGTCGCGAGCGGGGAGGAACCATGTTCGAAGTCTCATTCTCTTGAACGAGGTCGCGGGTAACCCGCGCCATCAGTGACCGGAGCCGACAAAATGGTTCGGGCCAAGCTTAACAGCGGGTGCCGCTACAGCACGCCAGTGCGCGAACGGCCTCTTCACCCCACCCGCCGCCAGTTCACGCCCGAGGCGTCGCAGACACAAGCCCGCGTTACTCCCGCGACCGAGCCGGAGCGCCACGCCGGTGGAGGCTTAACAACAGCCCCGGATCGAACGCCGCTGCCGGTGCCGTAGCGTGCCGTGGCGATCCTCCACGGTGTTGACGCCCCGGAAGGGATTCTTTCGGCGCTTCATGGGTTGGGCACCTTCTCGATCATGTCGTCGATCTCGTCGCCCTCGTCTGCAACGTCGCCAGCCCGACCAGCGATGATCTTGATCGTCGTGCCGTCCGGCTTGGCGATTTCCAGCTGGCCCTCATCAATTCCGGCCTCCCGCATGGCCCGCAGGTAGCGGCGGATCTCGGCTTGCGACAGACTGGCCTTCGGGCTGGGCATCAGTTCTTAGCCTCGGCACTTCCTGTGACGATTTCCACAACGTGGGCCCGCAGCGGGGCGGATTCGTCATCTGGCGCGCGCTCGACATAGAAGGCAGTTTGCAAGATCAAGATTTCAATACCTGCGACACCGCGGGCACGTCGAATGCCGAATAGGTCCTTCACATCAGACTTGCGCAGCTCCTCCGAACGCCTAGCGTCCGCAAAGAGCGCCTTGCCGTTCCTGTGCTCTATAGTTGCAGTGCGGGCGTTCTCTTGGATTTCGACGTAAGGGGCGACGTCGGCGTCACTCCCAGGCTCGGAAAAGATGTTCGTCAACACTCCTTCGAGCACCTTGCCGTCTGCTATGCCTAAACTCTCAGGATGTGGGCCGTGAGAGCGGTCGGATCGGTACGGCAATTCCGCAAACCGCCTGACCATTTCGACCGCCCGAGAGGGCTTGTCTGTTGCTAGAAGAGCGATGGTGATTCTTGCCGCGTCCCGCGGCACCATGTGCGGAGCGTTGACACCACGCGCTCCCGTGGTCAGCAGTCCAGCTTCCTTCAGCAGCCGCGTGAAGTGCCGAACCGTCTTTTCCTCGACTCGGTAGGCGCTCGCCACGAGCCGGTCGAACTTGCTACCCTGCATCGTTATTGACTACCACTCGATTAGCGCTTGCGTCAAGGCTTATTGTGTGACACTCAAATGGCCTTGCAGTTTCCGAGTAGCCACGTTCACGAACAGGAGTCAGCAATGGCAATCAAGACTGCAGGCGACATGCTCGCGCTCAATATGCTCATGATCAGGACATGGAAAGAGGGGTACTCTGCCGGGGCCAGCGGCCCCGATGAAGGTGACGGGAACGGCTGGGCAGAGTCCGAGACGCGTGAAATTTCTTTGGGTCTCGCCGACGAATACGCCGAGCTAATGCCCGGTGAGGGCGATGCAACGGACGATCAGCGCGACGCGATCCACGAGGTGTGCGACGCCATCTATCATGGCGAGCTTTCGGCGGACGATCCGAAGGCGATAGGCGCTTTCCTCGCAATACGTGGCGCGAATTCGTCTTGAGGGGTGCGGAGGTTCAGACCGATCAGCAAACCATCTGGACCGCCGCGTCCGGCGCCCGCCCCGCATCTAAGAGCTTGTTCCTAAAGTCGGGGGTGGCCTCAAGACATGGTACCTGTTCGGGTGTTGAGACCGATATGGAGGGTACCGTGGCTTGGACTGAGGCCACCCAAGTGAACTATAGACGAGCGCATGACCATCGACAAAACGATGTGAGCGACGAGGAGTGGGCTCTGATTGCGCCGCTGCTTCCGGAGCAGGGCCGGATGGGTCGGCCTCGCTCGACGGATCTGCGCCGTGTGTTCGATGCGATCCAGTACATGCTTGCGTCGGGCTGCCAGTGGCGTCTGATACCGCCTTGTTATCCGCCCTTTTCGACGGTTCAGAACTACTTCTATGCGTGGTCGCGCGGCGGCGTTCTGGAGCGCATGCTCGACGCGTTGCGGGACCGGGCGCGCCGTCTGTCGGGCCGCTCCGTTCACCCCACAGCCGCCGTGATCGACAGTCAGAGCGTGAAGACGACGGAAAGCGGCGGCCCTTCGGGCTACGATGCGGCCAAGAAGATCAAGGGCCGCAAGCGTCACCTGACGGTGGACACCGAGGGCTCGCCGATTGTCCTTGCGGTGCACAGCGCCGCGGTTCAGGACAGGGACGCGGCACCGAAGGTGATTGTGGGGCTGTTGCGCAAGGCACCCGAGGTCTCGAAGGTGTTTGCCGACGGCGGCTACAGCGGACCCAAGCTGCGCGATGCCCTGGCCCGGCGGGGTGTGTCGGAGCTCGTCGAGATCGTCGAAAAGCCCCGGCAGATCAAGGCTTTCACCGTTCTCCACCGGCGCTGGGTCGTGGAACGAACGTTTGCCTGGATGGGTCGCTGCCGACGTTTGGCAAAGGACTTCGAACGGAACGAAGCGAGTTCCCTGGCATGGGCGAGGCTGGCCGCATGCCGCTTTCTGATGCGCAGGGTCGCGCGAGAGATAAACACCTGATAAACAACAAAAACTCTACAAGAATGACTTATGATTCAAACTCTAAGACGGGCGCCGAATTCAATGCGCGGTAGGCGCGCCCTCGCTGTTGTTCGGCATCGCTGCTTGACCTCCCTGAATCGAAGTGAATCAACGTGTTACCACGCCGATCGGCGTCCAATCTGCGGACTTAACCCGGCCTATTCACGGTCTGTCTTGGATATGAGCTTTGGTTGACGGCGCGTGTTGTCCTGCGCCGCCGTTTGGCGCCGGGATCTGAGGATGGTTGTAATTGGGCTGAGGGTTGAACGAGCTTGGGTGATCGGGGCTCGGCGCCCCTTCGCTTGTTGATCGGCGCGGGGTTTGGACGCCGATCGGCGCTGTAACATATTGAGAAAGCTCGACTCTGGGGGGGCAAGACCCGACGCTTAACAACATCCAACCTCACCCCATCCGAACAGGCGGCCTACGCCGGAGGGTTACGATCACCGGCTTCTTCCGGACGCTGATGCGAAGTGCGGAGCAGTTGAGCGCTGAGGATCGCTGGCGCCGGATCTTGGCGGAAGCGCTGAAGAAGTACCTCCGGGGCCGCCAGCCGGGTCGTCAGCCCTGGATTCCGCCGCCCCGACCGGCGCTGGCAGGCTGTAATTGAGCCCGGGAATCGGCCGATCATCGCCCCTAACTGCCGGATCTAGGGTAACCATCCGGCGAAGGCCGCCTGACAGTCTAGAACCGGGAAGTCGCGCGGATGGCGGCGGCGTGCTCCGGCGGAGCATTATCGTGGGCGGTGCTCTCGTGCCGCCGGACTTCGACGGCAAGTTCCAGCGCGTTGCCGTCCGGCGTCCCGTCATCGCCCGCCAGCCGCCAGCCCAGGCTGTAATCCCGCCCGGCATCGGACAGGCCGACGGCGATCTCCGGCGTCGCGGTGAAGTGATCGCCGAAGGCCGCAAAGCCATAGCCGAGCCGCGCCTCCAGCCGCCGCAGTTGCGCCTCGTCGCCGGACCGGTCCGGCGCGGCGGGATCGGGGATATGGGCGGCGGATTGCTGCATGGGCTGGGCCTCCTGTTGCTGAACGCCGGACATGCGGAACCGGTCCGATCCGGCGCCCCTGACCGCCTCGTCCGGACGCATGCCGACCCCCGCTCCGGGAGGAGCGGAGGGCGCCATCTGTGTGAAAGGACCGGCGGCGGCGACCGGCCGGCGGCCGGATCAGCCGTCGAGGATGCGGACCCGGGCGCTGCCGCCGGTGACTTCGACACGGGGCTTGCCGTCGGGTGCGACGGACACCGTTACCAGGGGCTTGTTTCGAGGCGGAAGCGGCGGATCGCGCATTTCCGCCGCGATGGTTCCGGCCTCGGTCTCGAAGCGGACCGTCACCCGGCCGCCGGAGACCCGCACGGCGCCCGGCGGGACCGGGCCGGCGAGGGTCACGACCGGCGGCTCGCCATGCTCGGAGAAGCGGGCGGGGACGGGCAGCGAGCCTTCGCCCCACGGGTCGACGCCCGCGCCTTCGCTCACGGCATCGCAAAACGAGTCGGAACAATGGTCCGTCGAACGCCAGCCGGCGGCGTCCTCGTTGGCGGCCGCGACGGCTTTCTCCAGCGCCTCCTCGATCGTCCCGGCCTCGACCGTGACGGTGTTGCAATGGTGCGCGTTGTAGCCGACCTGCACGCTCCAGGGCCGGCTCATGGCGCGGCCTCCCCGGCTGCGGCCAGCGTTACCGCCACGTCGGGCCGACAGACGCTGATCTCGACCGTGCGGCCCTGGGGGCAGAACCAGATCAGATCGCGCCGGACGGCCTCGGCGATCGAGGTGCGGCAGGCCTCGTCGTCGCTGAGCAGCAGCCGCGTCGCCAGGTGCAGCGCGTCCTCGTCGAAGCGGTCGCGCTGGGTCTCGTAGCTGTCCGCCCCGGCGTCGTCGGACGGCGAGAAGAAGCCGTTGCGGAGCAGCGCGGCGAGCTCGTGGGGCTGGAGCGCGCTGTCTGCGGTCACCAGCGGCAGGGCGTCCTGGAGCCAGCTCCAGGCCTCGCCCGCGAAGGCCAGATCGGCCGGCAGACGGAGGGTGTCTGGCCGTCCGTCCGCGGCCCGGACGGCGAGTTCGATGCTGACCGCTTCTGGTCTGGGCGGCAGCTCCGCCGCGGTGGGCCCCGTCCGCTCCGGCAGCGGGGCGTCGTCGAGCGCATGGCGCTTGCCGTCCAGCGTGACCTTGACGGCGATGTCGGTCGCCCGGTGGAGCCCGTCGTACCAGCCGTAGCCCTCCAGCCTGCGGTCGGCTTCAAACAGGCGGTGTGAGACACCCTCCCGCTCGGCGGCGCGCCACAGCGCCTGGGCCACCGGCGGCTCCGGATCGCAGTCCATGACCAGAGCGTCCTGACCCACGGCGGCGAGCTTCGGCGGGTCGCGCCAGTCGTCGACGTTGGCGACGGAGGGCCGCCAGGGACGCAGCAGGGCCGGCGGCGGCGCTATCTCGATGCCGGCTTCGCGCGCCCGCGTCCAGTCCTCGAAGGCCGGGCGCGGAGAGGGATCGGCCGCCATCGCGCGGTAGATTGCCAGCCGCGCGGCGTCACGCATCTCCTTCAGGAAGGCGTTCTCCACCGCCTCCTTGCGGGCCGGCAGCACCAGTTCGAGGTCAGGGCAGTCGTCAACGTCGGCGAGGACGGTCCAGGTCGCGCCGTGGACGGTCTCGACCGTGGGCAGGCTGACCGTCAGGGTCAGGCCGAAAAAGCTGAGGTCGGGGTCCCGGTAGCCGGTATGGCGATTGCGGAAGACCCCGAACACGAGTCCCCGCCACAGCTCGGCATGAACGGCGCCATCGAGGAAGACGCGGCGTGGCAGCTCTTCGGCGGCGGCTCCCTCCTCCGTGCCGTCCTCGAAGACAACCGGCAACGGATAATGGCGGGCAGCGGTCTCGGCGGCGTTGCGGATGGCGGAGATTGATTCGGTCGCCTGGAACGAAATCGCCGTCCCGCAGGGATAGGGGGTCTCGTCGTCGGCATGCACCTCGGCCTCGGTCTCCCCGAGAAAATGCTCCGGTTCCAGCTCGACGCGCCAGCCGCGCGACATCTGTGCGTTTGGTGATCGCGGCCTGGACGAGACAGCACAATTGCGGCGCGCCAGGCTGGCGAAGCCGAATCCGGCGGCGTCCTCGCGCCGGACCAGCTCGTCATCCCAGCCGTTCTCGCCGAAGCTGAGCAGGACGGCCGGATCGGCGATCCCCGCGCCGTCGTCGGAAATAGTGACGGTGAGCGGGGTCTCGTCGGTGTCCGGGGTGTCGTACGCGGGACGGCGGGCGGGCGCGGAAACCGCAATGCACACCCGCGCGGCGCCTGCGCGGCGGCTGTTCTGCAGGGTCTCGGCGAAGATGTCGGCAAGCGTTGCGGCATAGATGCGGGTGACCCGCTTCACGGCGCTCTCGTGGATGCGGGCGCGGATCGTCCGGTTCATGGGCGGACCTCCATGGAATTGCGGAAAGGGAAGCGCCCCGCCGGCGTCGAGATGCCGGCGGGGCGCTTCAGGGGGCAGGAGGGCTACTGGACGCGGCGGAGGAACTCCGGGATCTCCATCGGGTCAGGGTGGGCGTCGTGGCCGTTGACCGGACCGGTCACGGCGATGCCGTCCGGCCCTGCCTCGACGGTCGGGTCGGATTCGGTCTCGCCGGTGTCGCCGCGATGGGCGTCCGCGGGATCGCCGTCCGACGGCCCGGCTTCGGGCGCCGGCGTGTGGCCGTTACCGTTGGGGGCGGGCGGCGCATCCGGCGGCGCGGTTCCGGCATCGGCGGCGGGATCCGCGGACTCCGGCTCGCCGGCCGGCGCGGTGACTGCGGCATCCGTCGCCGCATCCCCGGCGTCGCCGACCGTCCGGCCCGTGTCGAACGCCGTGAAGCCGGGCGGCGTCCAGGCGAGCGCGGCGGCGTGCATCGCGGCGCTGACGCCGACCGGCGGGTCGCCGGCCGCGAAGGCGGCCTCCATCGCTTCGGCGAGCGCGGGCTTCTTGTACTTGGACCGCGCCGACGCCCAGTTCAGGCCGAACACCGTGCGGGCGATGTCGAGGACGCGCGCCTTGGCGATCCGCGACCAAAGCATGTCGGCGGTCGGGCGGACATGCCTGGCGAAGTCGATGTCGAGCCGGGCCACCGTGGCTTCGAGCTCGGGCCGCGCCTCGGGCTCGAACGCGAGCTGGCCCTTCACCGTGCGCGCGACACAGGCCGCGAACAGCGCCTCCTTCTCGGCCCGGGGCAATGCCCGCAGAGCGGCGAAGGACTCGCTATCGTCCTCGATCTCCAGCCAGTCCATCGACAGGTGCGAGCGATGCTCCAGCATCGCCTCGCCCGGCGACCAGTCGGTGAAGTCGGCGTCGTTCACGCGGGTGTTGGGCCGGTCCGGGGTCTCCTTGACCGCGATATCCAGGGCGTGTTCGTGGTAGCCCGGCGCGAACACGGCGCGGCCCATTTGGAACAGCGCGAGGTCGAAGGCGGCCTCGAAGTCCCCGGCGAGCTTCGCCTTGACCAGCGCGGTGCGGATCGAGCGCAAATCGTCGGCGAGCCCGATGCCGACGCCGGCCTCCTTGCGCGCCTCGGCCTCGCGGTCGGGCGGCGGCGCCATGGGCGTGGAAACGGAGGCCCCGGGGACATTGACGCGGTGGGTGACGGCCTCGGGATCGTGGCCGTTGCCGGCGACCGCACCGGTATCGTCCGGTTCGGTCTGCTTCGGCATGTCCTCGGGCTTCACCAGCCCCTGGATGAGCTGCATCGCGCCGTCATGGCCGACGGTGACGATGCAGCCCGCCATGGCGAAGTCCTCGCGGCGGAACACCGCGCGGGCCTCGACGGCGCCCTCGATCCCGTCGAGGCGCGTCTCGATGGACTCGGCCTCGGACAGAAGCTCTTCCGTCCACTGGTCGTCGTCGAGCTCGGCGAGTTCGGCCTGGCGGGCCTCCAGCTTCTCGATCTCCGCGCGCTCCTCGTCCGTCGGCGTGCCGGGCTGGGGCTCGATGCGGCCGTAGCGGGCGGTGTCGCTCCACTCCACCTCGATCATGGCCGTCGCCCACTTCCAGCGGGTCGCCAATTCGTCGGCGGCTGCCTGGAGCTTTCCGGTCGCCAGCTTCTCCAGCAGCACCGGGTCCTCGAACCAGACGCCGCTCTCGTCGTCGCGGGCGAACAGGTCGCGCATGACCGGGCCGCCGGCGGCTTCATAGGCCTCGACCCCGACGAAGCGGGTGATCGCCGTGGCGCCCGGCACCCGCTCCTCGGTCAGGAGGCGCTTCACCTGCCAGGCCGACGGGCGGTAGCCCTGTCCCGAGATCTGCTCCCAGACCGCCATCTGGCGCTCGCGGTCGGTGGTGACCGCGAAGGCCTTCAGCACTTCGAGGTCGATCTCGTCGGCGCGGTAGGCATCCAGCAGCTCCGGCGCGGCGTTGCCGAGGCGGAGCCGCTGCTCGACGATGCGCTCCGACGCGCCGAAGCGCGCCGCGATGGAGGAAACCGACTGGCCGGCGTCGGCGAGCCTTGTGAACGCGACCACCTGGTCGGCCGGGTGCATCGGCACGCGGATGACGTTCTCGGCGAGCGAGACCTCGCCGGACTCGGCATCCCCGGACCTGACCTGGCAGGGCACCGGATGGTCGGCGTCGAGCACCTTGTCCTCGACCAGCGCCTGCATGGCCCTCAGGCGGCGTCCGCCGGCGACCACGGCGTAGCGGTCCGCTCCATCCTCTCCCGGCTCATCGGCGCGGACGACCAGGTTCTCCAGCAGTCCGAGGGCGGCGATGGAGGCCTTGAGCTCGGCGTCGGCCCGGGGATCGGGCGGGGTCTTGCGGACGTTCTCGGGGGCGAGCGCAAGCCGGGAGAGCGGGATCTCCCGGATGAGCGGCTCGGCCCTGGGGGCGATGAAGTTCATGCGAACCTCCCTCGATGGTGTGTGGAAAAGACGGAAGCGGGGTCGGAAACGGCTCCCGCCGGCCCGCCCGCGTCGCCCGGACCCCGGCCCCGCTCCGCCTCTCGGCGGCGTTGCGGGCAGGGGCGAGGAGCGGCTGCGGTACTTCTCAAACGGTGCGGCGGTGTCGAGGCGTCGTCAGGTAGCGATGTCGATGCGCTCGCCCCAGGGCTCGCGGTTCCAGTCCTCGGGCGGGCGCGAATAATTCACCCAGATCGTGGGAAACGGGGGCTCCGTCTTCGGATAGCGGGAGCACTCCATGTCCGTGAAATACAGGCACACCCCGGGCCGGATGCCCTGCTCGTCGAGCCATTCGAAGCCCGGCCGGAAGTCGGTGCCGCCCCGACCCTTGACGACGATCTCCTCGGGAAGCTCGTCGGGCGCGTACTCGGCCGCGTCCTGCACGGCGGCGTCGACCTGGAGCACGACGACGCGCCCGGGCCGGATCTCGGCGGCGACGTCACGCAGCTCCGCCCAGAACGCGGCCAGCGTCTCGGCGGGCAGCGAACCCGACGTGTCCACGATGACCGCGATCGCGTCGATGCCCTCGGAACGGATTGAGGGGAGATAGAGGCCGGAGTCGATGAAGCGGCGGTTGGGGACGCTCCAGCTGTAGTCGCTCTTCACGGCGTCGGTCATGTAGCGCCGGAGCAGCGAGCGCCAGTCCAGCGTGCTGGCATGTGCACCGCGGACGGTCTCCTCGATCGCGCCCGGCGCCTTGCCCTCGGCCTTCGCGAGATTGAGCGCCTGGTGCATGGCCTCGTCCCAGGCCTGTTCCTCCTGCGTCATGTCGCCCGGCGAAGGTGCGGAATCGCTGCCGCCGTCCCCGGCGCCACCCGCCGGCGCGTCCATTACCTCGCCGGTGCCCGAGGGATCGCAGCTTGCAGTGGTGCCGTCGCTGTTGTTGCCGGCGGCGCCGTCATTGTCCGACGCTTCGGGAGAACCGCCGGGTTCCTCGCCATCGCCGTCACCGGATTGATCGCCGTTATCGCCCTGGTCGGCCGGGTCGCCCCCGTCGGACATCGGAGCACCGGCCGCATCGGCGCCGGAACCTCCCCCGCCGTCCGGCGGATTGTCGTCGCCGGAATCGTCTTCGTCCGGCTCCGGCAGGCGGTCATAGGCTTCCTCGACGCTGATTCCATCCCAGGCCACGGCGTCGGGCGGCAGGATGAAGCCGGCGTCCCGCAGCAGCCCGTGGGTGACGAGCTGGGAGGCGCGCTGCCAGCGATCGGGGTCGCGTTCGCCCCGCCGCGTGTGGTGCTTGAGGGCGCAGGCCAGCACCACCCGGGCGATCGCGGTCTCGATGAGGTGGGCGTCGGTCTCCGCGATCCATTGCGGCGAATAGCGGATCTCCCGCCCGTCGCTCGCCAGCGTCTCGCGGCCGGGGTCGGCGCGGACCGGCAGGCGGAGTGCCAGGCTGCCGAAGAAGGGCTGCTCCCTCAGCAGCGCGGTCACGCAGCCGCTGACCCGCTGCGCCGATTCCGAGCGCACGCGGGCGGCCATCACGCGGCCTCCCGCGCGGGCTCTGCGGGAACCGCCGCCGCCGGCGTGAAATACCCTGCGAACCGCTCCGCCAGCGCATCGGCGTCGCGCTTGACGCGGGCCCGCGCGACCGGATCGAAACTCTTCGACGGCCTGAGCGCGTCCGGCTCGACGCCGGCGATCTTCTCCTTCACCTGCTCGCAGAGTTGCGCGAGTTCGCCGTCGCCGAAGATGTTGAGCCGCGGCACGACGTCGACCAGATCGCGGATGTTGCCGATCATCGAGTCCCGGAACACCAGCGGTTTGCCCTCGTCGTCCTCCTGCAACCGCTCCGAGACCCGCTCGACGGCCTCGCCGAGGCGCCGGTAGAGGTCGCCCACGGCGTCGTGCAGGCGCTCCTCGATCTGGCTCTCGATGTCGCGCTTGACGCGGTCGGTGTCGTCGGAGGCGAGTTTGGCCATGAAGTGGTCGGCGTCCGGCACCGGGATAATCCGGTAGCGCAGGCCGAACTTGCCCCGGAGCGCCTCCTTCGAGGGATAGTCCTCGATGCGGAACAGCTTGCCGAGGTCGAGCCGGGCCTTGTCGATATTGTCGTCGTAGTCCTCGATGAAGCGGGTGCGCTCGCGGACCATGCGCTCGCGCAACCCGTCCATTAGCTCCGTGTAGCCCTCGTAGTTGGCGACGGTGAGCAGCCGGCTCCCCTGGTCGTCCCAGGGCAGGGTCTGGGCGTAGTGGGCGCTGCGCGCCGCGCTCATGGTGGCGGTGAGCGCGGCGAAGGCGGCCTTGGGCAGCAGGCACTTGTTGTAGCGCCCTGCGCTGACGCTCGCCTCGTGGTGGACGGCGACGTGGGTGCTGGCCTTGCGGTCGTACTGGCGGCCCGACCAGGCGGCGATGCGCAAGCTGACCAGCATGGCGTCATGGGTGAGATTCATGGTGTGGGATTCTCCCGATAGGGTTGCTACTGCGTGCGGGCGGCGGCCCAGCGGATGAAGGCAGGCGAGTGCTGAAGGTCGGGATCGCGCCGGATGCAGGACCCCACCAGGAACTCGCCGACCTCGCGGCGGAGGCGCTGGGCGTAGGTGACGATCGAGGCCAGCGTGATGTCGTCGGCCATGCGGTAGAGCGAGCCGCAGAGCGCGATCAGCGCGCTCGCATTGTCCGGCACGACCGCGTTCTCGGGATCGTCGAGCACGGCCCGGGGATGGGGCAGCTCGCGCCAGACCTTGAGGAAGGCCGAGAACTCCACCGCCGCGGCCTCGCCCACGGTGCCCCGGAAGAGGGCGCGTTCCACCGTCGGATCGAGATTGCCGCGCTGGTTGACGACGTTGGAGACTATTTCCCAGGTCCTGGGACAGCAGAATGCCTTCTCCTTCGCCTGCGGATCGAAGGCGTGCAGCAGGTCCGGGCGCATCTGGATGTAGAACAGCACCTCAGGCGCGATGCCGTGTGCCGCCCCCCAGGCCAGCCAGTCCTCCGCGTCCACCCGGATCTCCAGGTGGACGAAGCGGGACGCCAGCGGTGTCGGCATCCGGTGCACCACGCCCCGGTCGCTCTCCCGGTTGCCGCAGGCGATCAGAGAGGCGCCTTCCGGCAGCTCGTATTCGCCCACCTTGCGGTCGAGCACGAGCTGGTAGAGCGCGGCCTGCACCATCGGCACGGCCGAGGGCAGCTCCTCCAGGTTGATGAGCCAGCGGCCGGGATCGCCGGCGGGCGGCAGGAAGGCCGGCGGCGCCCAGCGTGTGCGGCCGTCCGCATCGCGCCAGGGGATGCCGCGCAGGTCGACGGGGTCGAGCAGCAGCGCGCGCACGTCGACATAGCGGCGCGCGGCCCCGGCCGCGGTCTGTTGGGCGAGCGCGCTCTTGGCGCAGCCCGGAGCGCCCCACAAGATCGTGGGCTGGCGGGCTTCGACCAGTAGCGCCAGGGTCGCGGCGAGCTCGCTCGGGCGCAGTGTGTAGTCGGCGGAAACGGTGTCGGGATCGGTCATCGGCGGCCTCCGGATCGGCGGGTCGGGGGCGCGGTCACCCCCTCCGGGTCTCCGCGCCTTCGTCCGGCCGGCAGCGCCGCTCCCCTCCTCCGACATGGAGGCTTGAAACTGCTGCGCCGTGCGAGGGGCCGCCGCGTCGGCATTTGCCGGAGTCGGGTGCGGCGTGGACCCATCGCGTCAGCAAGAGGGCCGAACATGGATCGGCCTCCGCGGCGGTGGCACGAGGGGCCGCTCCGCAGCCCCCGCGAATCGCCCGGAGGCCGCCGGCCTCGAACGCCTGGAGCTGCGTGGCGAGACCTGGCAGTGCGAAACGCCGCAGACGGCGCCAAGGCACGAAGGGGACGGTCCGGCGCTACCGGGATCGAAGAGGCGGGGGTTTCGTGTTAACCGTGTGCGCCGGCCTCGGCTTCCGCCGATCGGGCGAGCCGGGCGTCCGGAGAACGCGACAAAGCAGGGAGAGAACGAGTGAACAGATCGGACATCGCCGGTCGCGTGGCCGGCCGGGCCGGAGTAGGCAAATCGGCGGCCGGCGACGCCGTGGATACCGTGTTCGAGGCGATCGCGGAGGCACTGGCAAGGGCGAGGATGTGCGGATCGCCGGCTTCGGCACCTTCGGCACCAGGAGCCGTCCCGCCCGCACGGGGCGCAATCCGAGGACCGGCGAAAGCCTGAACATCGCCGCCTCGACCGCACCGACGTTCAAGCCCGGCAAGCCGTTGAGGGATGCCGTGAACGCGGGAGGCGCGTCGTAGATCCGGCGCACTCGGCGTTCGACTGCCGTTCCCGATCCAGGTCGTGTGTCGCGAAACGAGAGAGGGCCGACCGATGCCGAAGGAAGCGCCCGAATGGCAGGCCCACCTCGCAAGCGGCTATGACGATGCAATGACCGCGCGGTGCGGCCGGCTTCTGGCCGAGATCGTCGCGGATTCCGACCGCCGCCAGGCCATTCTGGCCGATCCGCGGGATCTGCACCGCGAACTGTTTGCCGGATTCACGCCGGCGGGTTATCCCGAGTGTGCCGGCACGTACCGGGGCACGCCGGACACGGCGCTCGCCGACATACGGATGTCCGCGCCGAGCCAGATCGATCCCGATGTCGTGTACGAATTCTGCCCGCCCAGCGAAGTGCCCTGGCTCATGACGGAACTGCGGCTGAACACCCGGTCATTGCTCTATGAGCCCGATCGGGAGGATTACGACAAGCTGATCGCGCTGGCCTACACCTTCTGCCGATTCGGGAAGATTCATCCCTTCCTCGACGGCAACGGCCATGTTCAACGCGCGGTTTTCGCGGTCATGGCGACGGAATTCGGCTTTCCCCTGTCGCCCCGCTTCGTGATTCATCCGCGGCCCTTCGACCGCCTGCTTGCGGCTGCCCTGGAAATGTTCGGGCGCGCGTCGGCAGACGAGGAACAGGAAGAGCTCGGCCTCGTCGCCGAATATCTCGCTTTCTTCCTCGATGGGCCGTTCAATGCCCCGCGCAAGCATGTCGGGATGGCGTCGCTCTACACGTCGTGAAGGCGCGCTCCGAGACCACCGAGCCGCTGTGAGAGGTGAAGGGACCAAGAGGAAGAATCCCGGCCACCCACGCCGACATCGCCTGCTGGAGGGCCGAACGCTGGAGACGATCCCCATCATGGAGTATGTCTGGAAGAGGACGAACAGGGTTTCGGTAAACGAGGAACCGCTGAGAGGGCATGAGTGAGCGAACGGACGGCACATTGGGAAAGAGAGAAACGGCGATTGCGGCGTTCTCGGGACATCGCGCCATGGAGGCCGGATGTCCAAGAATATCGTGCGAGGGCGCCATGTGCCGGCTGGATATGGAAGTCGACCGGTTACTCTGCGATGACGGGCTTATGCTGCCGTGGCGGTCAACGGCCGGGAAAGCCCAGCGCGACCACCGGGTCTAGGGCTGGGCAGCCAACGGTCAGCATACCGGGTGGCGTATGAGGCAAGGAGATGGTCCAATTTCTCCGGTTGGAAAAGTGCAACTGCTGATTCCTTTCACTGATGCAGAAACCGTCCATTTAAGACTTGTCGCAAAATACCCAGCGCCTGAATCATGTTCGTGCTAGACAATACAGAGGACTGTCCAAGAGCCCTTGTTGGCAATACAGAGCTGGAAATCATCGAAGTTGATGAGCATGGTCACGTGACAGCAGAATGTGACTACGTAGCGCTTTCCGAGGCCTCATTCGATGCTTTTCCGGAATCTTTTTCGGTGCGTGTGCATAGCTCAGATGGTTTCGGCACATTCCTGTTTCATGAGGCGGAAATTTTCAAAGAAGATAGCGGCGAAATAGTAGCTGATTATATCTGCCATCAACCGAACAAGTTTTGGGAAGGGACATGGGGCCTGTCTACTTTTTTGGTCGCAATTAAAGACCAAGTTATGTTTTGTAATGAAGTGAGGCTCACGGATATTGAAGTAGACGACGACTTTAAGCAGTTGACGCTGAGAACAGGTCTTCAAGGAAGTTCTACGGTGGAGGCGTTAAGCGGAGGCGCGAATAGACTGAAGCATATTATCCGCGAGGCAGAAATCGCTTTGGGCAGCGTGGTGTGGAAACCGAATTACTCTACCAACGAGCGAGCATTTTGCGAGGAAGTCTTGGCACCACTATTGAGAAGAATGCAGTTCGTGTCCGTAAGGTATACGCAAGGTGATCGAGAGTATGGTAAAGATTTTACCTTTTCTGAAATAACCGCATTCGGAACAATGAGGCATTACGGTCTTCAAGCAAAAGCAGGCGACATAACCGGAGAGGTGAATTCAGTCATAGATAAAATTGTGGGTCAAGTGGATGACGCATTCAAGATGCCATACTACGATTTGTCTTCTGCGGAGCCCCGATACATTTCTACGTTTATTGTAGCAGCGAGCGGGCGTTTCACCGCAAACGCTCGAGAAAAGATAATTCACAAAGCGTCTCCTGGGCTTCACGGATCGATGCTCTTTCTGGATCGGGAATCAATCCTTGAACTGGTGGAGAGGTACTGGAAGACCGCCTGATACGAATGTCGACATTGCACCGCCAATACTAGCTCTTACGAAGAAGGTAAAATGAACTATCTGGCACATTTTCCAATTCTTGAGCGATCATCGTTGCGGAGTGCTGGGTTTTGAACACGTCAGGTCGAACACATGCGGCGGGTGGGGCGAACGCGGCACTCAAAGGCTTTGAGTACCAGGTCGGTGTCTCGGTGTTAGCGGCTCTGCGGTTGATGCTGATTACCAAGTCGTCGACCCGGATAACACTCGAACCCGCCAATGAGGAAGGCTTGGAGGCAGACCTCGAACCAGGCACGCCGGGCCGGGTCCAGCCCAGCGCCAATGTGGCGGCGGGCTACAAGCTCGTTGTGCAGGTGAAGCTTCGTAATGACGGTCCTTGGTCGATCAAGGCGTTCAATGCATTGCTGAAACACGGTACGACTCGCAAACAGGCCAGATACCATCTTGACGATCCTGATACACGCTATCTGCTAATCACCAACGCCGACGCCACCGGGGTGGCTCGCAATCTGCTGGTACACGGCTTGGAAGAATGGCCGGAAGATCAGGTCATTCCAGCTACTCTGTCAGCGATCTTACCCCATGAACCAGAGGGTCGGATCGCCATCTGGGGTGTTCTGACCGAGCCCCATCTGGATCTGGAGATAAACGACACCCTCACCTCTTTGCTTCGGGTGCCCAAGAGCCGGCAGGCGGAATGTCGGGAGCGGCTAAGGGACGAGGCACTTCGACGAATGCTCGGAACGAGCCCAGGGGTGTGGACGCGCGAGGACCTGCTGAGCGTCATCCGCGGCTGTGGAGGTTACCTGGCCAGCGACCCTCAGCTCGAGTCGTTCGTGCCACCAGCGAACTATCAGGTCCTGGGGGATCTACTCGAATGCCATAACGCGGTTGTTCTCACCGGTCCGTCAGGTACGGGCAAGACGTTGACGGCGCTAGCGCTTGTCGATCAGGCGCGACGGCGACCCTCAGCGCCGGAGATCATTCACGTCAATGTAAACGATGGCCCGTCGAGCACACGAACGTTCGCCGACAGCGGACCGAAGCTCTTTTACGTTGAGGACCCGTGGGGACAGTATAGTCTTCGGGGCGGCGCGGACGCTTGGACCGAGCAACTCCCCCGGTTGTTGCGTGGGGCGCATCCCGGGCATCAGTATGTCGTCACGTCACGCACAGACATACTCGATCAGGCCAAGGCTGAAGAAGACCTTAAGCGTTGGACGGTCGTGCTGGACGCGGATCAATATCGCGGTGGTGAACTTGCAGCCATCTACGACAAACGCCTCGATCTGTTGGCGACGGATCTGCAAGCCAAGGCGCTGGATTTTCGGACGGACGCTTTGGACGCGCTCGAAACGCCACTCGAAGTCGACCTGTTCTTCACGCACATGGCCGACGGCCCGGAACCGGGAGAGGTCGGCCCAGCCTTCTTCCACCGCATTCTCGCAGTTGCGCATCGCGGCGCTGTGGAAGGTGCGGTCGTTTCCTATCTGCGTGCCAATGATCGAACCGGCGCGTCAGCGATCATCTGGGCACTGCTAGCGGCGAGATCGCAGTTCGACCGCAATCAGTTAGTTAGTCTCAACCGGCAACTGCGGACCTTAGATCGCACTCTAGTCGACGAGCTGGAGAAGTTGGTGAACGTGCTCGTTGCCACGCGTCATCTGCGCCAGCCAGTCCAGACCGTTAGCTTCTCACATCCAAGCGTCCGCGCGGGCTTCGAGAAGTATATTTCGGAAAATTGGGGGTGCAGCGAGGCCACCCTGATGTCGTTGATCTCCGCCTTAATCCAGCTCGGCGGCTCCCGGCGGGAATGGGGGCTTGAGACTGCAGCCCGGTCGGTCAAGGCGATCACCGAGTTCATTTCGGGCGCGGAGTGTCTTGATATGGAATTCGAGATCGACAACGCCAGTCGTGTCGCAATAGATGCATGGCTGGAAGAGAGCTTGGTTGACTCGCGATCCGATTTCGGAGCTGTGCTGCAACTGGCGTCCGATGTGGGCACGCGGACATCGATTCCGTCGGAACTTGCGCGCTGGTTTATCAAGAGCATTCAGCGTGGTGGTCAATTGTTCCTCAAGCGTTGGAAACCGCCCACTTTCGATGATGCTTGGTATGTGCGGGTGTCGAAGGATCCGCGATCTTTCGTGATCGCTGATCGGTTTGTACGTGAGCAGTTGCCCCAGGACCGGGATGGTTTTGGCGCTGACTTTGCGAACCAACTCGACCGCATCGCGAACGGCCTCACGCCGGCCTTTGTCGCTGCGGCGCGGGAGATGGTGGCCTTTGGCTTCGACAGCAATATCGAGGCGGTGGCAGCCGGGGCTGTGCGGGACCTTAATTGCTATGAAGAGGTGCTTGAGGCGGCGCTTGACGTGCTCGCGGGCCACTATCGGTTCTTTGCTGGGGAGGGCGAAGAACAGTGGCGCGCGATCAAGGACGGGGAATGCGATGAAGCTGCCGAGGAAGCCTATCAGTCGCAGCACGAAGATGACGGCTATGCTGCCGGCATTTTCGTTGCAGCCTATGTGAAGAAGGTCAGGTCGCTCGATCGATGGCGGAACCTGGAAGAACATTCCCGGGTGTCAGAGCTAGGCCGTGCTTGGGCAGACGAAATCTTGCGGACGAGCGGGTCGGTCTCGCCTGAGGAGATTCGGGCTGTCATCGCCGTCACGCGATCGAGCGAGGACGAAAAGCAAGCTTGGGAAGCGGCACGCGAGCATTGGCAAGCTTCGCTCGACGCCGACCTTGAACAGCGAATACTTTCGAATCCGGACAATCAGAGATTGCGTGTTGCGCTTATCAATTGTGCCGTAATGGCATCGCCGGCGACGCTTGCCCGCTGCTTTGAGCAATTATCTGCCGCACCAGCATCTCTCGTCCATCTACTAGGGGATTTGCATGAAGCGTGTCGCCGAATGTCCGGCGAGACACACGCGCGTCGACTGCGGCCCCTCCTGGCGTCGATTCCGAGTGCCGGCAAGGAGATTTTCCGGGCCCTTTCCATCAAGGATAAGCCGCCGCGCCCAGTCGGCCAGACGGCGCTATGCCTGCTGGATGAGGCTGCGGAGACGGTGCCGCCCTTTATTCTCGACAAGATCGTACCGGTGATGATCGTTAGTGGCTCCGCTCCATCGGCCGCCATTCGGCGATGGTTTGCAGAGACCGAGGACCATCAACTCGCGAAGGCTGCAGCGGAAGCCGCAATTCGCATTCAGGACGACGCGCTTGTGTGGCTTGCGCTTGACCATTCGCGAGCAGACGCTCGCGAGGCGGCGCTTGTCCACCTCGCGAACTCCTTGCCAGATCCGCTGCCGCAGCAGCTTCTAGAGCTTGCATCCGATCCCGGTAGCCGGGTTCGGCGCAGCCTGGTCGACATCCTTAACGATCGGCGTCATGTGGATCATCAGAACGTGCTCATCCGATTGATCGACGACAAATGGTCGGACGCCGAAATGTTTCACAATGATCCGCCTTCCTATCCGATCGCGCGCGAAGCGATAAGCGGGCTCGCAGCCTACGGCAGCCTGTCGGATGAAATCGGGGAAACCTTGTTGATTCGGGCCGAACGCACGGATGATCGCTCGCTCGGGATCGTCGCGCTCGACACTGCTGCGCAATGCTGTGGCCCAGCGATCCGAAAAAAGATATGGGGCCTGTCATTCCTCGATCATTTCCGTTGGGTCCGCGTGGACGCCATCAACGCCTTGGCCAAGGCGGATGTCGTCGAATGCGACATTCTGGTTGCGATCACCGCCAGGCGTCTATTGCGACTGGCGCCGCCTCTGGCCGCCTCCGCTTGCGTTCTGCTTGCGATACACGGACGAGTCGACGCCGTGGTCGAGGCGATGGAGCGGATTGCGCACTCGACGAAGAGGCGCGCGCTCCTGTTGCTGGGCGTATATGGCCTTGCCGAACGGGACGGTCGCGCTGCTATGCGGCTGCTGGCGTTGCTCGGTTCAGATCACCCTGCACGGCGTCTGCTCGATCTCGAAGATGGCGAACTGTTACCTAAAACAGCGCTCGACGATTTGGGCCACGTTCGTATTCGAAATGCGGTCCAGCGCTGGCTCGATGAGAAAATCGCCAAGGATTGAGTCCGCCACCATCTGATCGGTCCGAGTGAGTGTCGCGACGATTATCGTAGATGTCGCGTGACATCGCCTGCAAAGGATGGCCGTCTGGTCATGAGAGCCTTCGATCTGGTGTCCTTGTCGAACGATCGTCGTCGCCGTTGAACACGCGTCGCAACATTCGCATGGCGATCCCCGCAGCACCGAGGATCCGGCAAACGCCGGGGCGCGTCGAGGACCTCGCGGTCTTCGGCAGGTTCGTGCTGATCGAACGGGCGGCGCGCGAGGGCTGCAATCCGCGGACCAACGAGATTGGAACCGTCTTGTTCTGGTGAGCCATTGCGGTTCAACTGCCCCGTTGCTCCCCGCCCACGATGAGTGAAAGACGTAGATCGTGCATCTCCCGACTTGCCGTCTGTTCGTACTCGGCGCTGGCTTTTCGGCGCCTGCTGGCCTGCCGCTGGGCAATGATCTCCTTGATCGGGTCCGACAGGATGTCCGAGACTCGTCTCGGCACGCCGGTTGGGGCGGTCCTCTGGAGCAGGAGATCGAAGAGTGGAGCTCGCTGTATCCGAAAGCCCCGATCGACCTCGAACGCGTACTCGCGTACAGCCATCGGAAGCACTACCTCCGGCTCCTAGGCTCCGACGAATACTTTGCACATGGCAGCCGATCGATAGTCGCTGCACGACCTGCGATCCAACGAATACTCATTCAGGCAACGCCAAACGCTATCCCATCTCTGTATCGGGATTACGCTCTGCGGCTTCGTCCGCATGACGTCGTACTTACCTTCAACTACGACACGCTCCTGGAGCAGGCCCTCGACGACATCGGCAAGCCGTACAGCCTGACACCGGAGTCGTGGCTCGAAACGGACCCCGGTGGATGGGAGCCGAAGTTCGTTGATCTGCTCAAACTCCACGGGTCGATCGACTGGTATGACCGCTACTACCTTGACGCCGCCATGTGCGACCATGCCGAGCAAGGATTTGACGTACCGAACCGGGATCCGATCTTTGGCCCAGATCCGTCAGTTCCGTCAGAGCCTCTCGCGCGAGGGCTGACGGAGGTGTTCGGGAGTAATCTCCTTCCACGAGTCTTCCGCGTCCCCAATCACGAAAAACACTTCCCTATGGAGCAAAGAATTGGCGCGCACATCGTTCCCTTCATTCTTCCACCAGCCCACGACAAGCTGCTCGGATACGATCCAATCCTGGATTTATGGGAGAATCTGCACCGGACCCAAGATGCCTATTCTTCCATTGTCATGATCGGCTACTCGATGCCATCGTATGATAACTACGCCTATGAGACTTTGGGCCGTCTTTTCGTCGAGTACCAACGGGGCGGTGTTAAGACAGGTTGGGACCAGCGACGGGTACCTATCCAACTGATCACCTTGGCTGATTCGAAGCAACAGGCGATCAACTGCTTTCCGTTCCTAGACCCCGCCAAGACTCGAGTCTGGAGCGAAGGGTTCTCGTCCGATTGTCTCGACTGGATAGATTGGGGGGATGACGCATAGTCAACCCGGCCGTGCAAACCGAATATTTGCTGCCTCGACTCGTTAATAAGGGGGAAAGGGACACTTGGCGCCAAGGGCAATCGATCGAAACCCTGCAGGCTCGGCCGGGAGTGATGCGAGAGGGAGACGCCTGCCGAAAAAATCTGGCGCCTTGTTCCCCGCGGCCGTATGAACAGCGTGCGATCAGGACTCTTGGATAGTGTACTGAGGCCGCAGTTTAACTTGCATTGGGATCAGAGACATCGATGACTCGAATCTTGATTTTCCTTCTCTCCTCGGCAGACAAGGTCGACGACAAGCGATCTTCCAGTTCAAGGGAAGTAACCACCGGTGATCCCATCGCCGGTGGCGTGGGTCGGCAGTATTCCGTGTCTCCGAACCAAAATACAAGATAGATGCCATGCCCGTCGGTTCCTGGATCAACTATGTAGCGGGCAATCAACTGTGATCGAACTGCACTCCAGAGATCGCGATGGCAGCTTCTCTTGATTTCCATGGGGACATTGAAACCCGCATAAGAAACACGAATGTCTGCCCGTTTGTCGTTGGCGTAGCGCCCTTCCGGCTGAACTTCGATATCGAGGCGCATCAGTTTGTTTCGCAGATCCGATAACAGCGCATCTCGGCACGCGTCTTCCGGGCGAGGATTCTGTGGGCGACCGTGATGATCGACATTCCAGTATTGCCTCCAGTCGGAGGTGTTGCCGTCGCGAATGGTGCGCGCAATCTCGTTCAAGTTTTCCAGGGTCAACGCCGCGAGGTCGGCTACGTTTGCAGGTGGGCCGCTAGCGAGGGTTTCAATAACCCGAGCAGGATCGCCATAGGCGAATTCGGCTTCGCGACGGGCCGCTTCTTGTCGGTACGCGGCGTCCATGAGATGGGAACGCCAGGGACGCAGATCGTCGTCGGACGACAACGCCTCAAGAGCGCGCGAGGCGTCTTCCGTCGAGACGCTCGCCAGTTGCTCTATGCAGTCTCGGACCCGATCGGCAGCGTTCATTTCCGGCGTCACCATGACGCCTTCATCGGAGTCGTCGCCAAGAGAGTATGGCCGGCTGGAGGCGCCGATGAGTCGGATCAGAAGCCGAAGCGCAGGCGCGCTCCGGCGGCAGTTCAGATCGGGTGAGATGCCGAATTGCCTGGTCACCGCCTCCGCCAGGAAACGAATGCGGCGTTCTCTGCCGGCGGCATACGATTCCAGCCGACCGACGTAAGACTCCGGTGCGATGCACAAGCCTGCGACCAGCCAGTGGACGCGCTGCGCCACGCTCATTCGGTGATCGGCGTGCTTCTCGTCGATCAACTCCAGAAGCGCGTCAATGTCACTGTGGCGCCTGGCGGCCAGCAGCAGGTGGTTCAGGCTCGATAACTGCCCGGATGCACAACGCACGGGGAATTGCCTGAGCAGAGGCATCGCTGCCAGGCGGGCAACGCGGGCATGGTCCGGAGAATGCGCCAATTTATGGATGCCCGCGGGAGATTCCGCTCCCCTGCGCAGTTTCGAGAGAACGGACCGTACGAGCACATCGGCGGCGACCTCGGGGCGGTTGGAAAGCGTCCACGAGAGCCAGGGCGGCGGACGGTCGGCAGGATGCCGCGCAGTAGGCCACATAGGCACGGTGTAGTGAACTGCCAGGGCAAGCCGCAAGTGCCGGTGATCTATGTCGATCTCGCCTGCTGGCGCAGTCTTCGCCATCTCCTCCAGGCCCGCCATGAATGGCAGCGCGAGATAGTGCGTCCGATTCGCGATTCCTAGGCGTATGACCTTCGTATCCGAAGGCAAGTCATTCCGGTCGATGGCATTGCGAAACCCGGACAGAACGGCATCGACCAAGCTTTCGTCACCGGCTAGGAAAGCGTTCAGCCTGTCTCTCGGTGAATTGCCGCGAACGTTGAGGTATCCACCGAAATATACCTTGGCGAGTTCGTGCAGAAGCTGAGGCCTTGCCATGTTTCCGCGCAGTTCTTCCTCGTGCGGCTTTACATGGTCGTGCCAGTTCGGGTGCTCGGTCCGTGACCGCGCCTGCGCGCGGGGTTTGGAGATGCCCCTGTCGGAAGTTGGGGCTTCAAGCTCAAGCATTCTCCTTTCAAATGCGTCGTTAAGACGAGCGAAGCCGACCAGGCGTTTCGATACAGCCTCGCGGGAAAGGCCCTCATTGCAACGGCTGTAATGCAGGCACTCCGCAACTTCGCCGATGAGCCAGTCGGCGGTGATCCGGTTCTTGGCAGCGACTGCCTGGTCAAGGCACCACAGTCCGAAATCCCGGGGTCGTACGACACCCAAGAGCCTGCCACTCTCTTCTTCGCGCATGCAGTTGTTGAACCAGTAGGGTTCCGTGCAGTCAGGCCGTTCGCCGCAACGCTCCAGGCCCATCGCCAGCAAGGTCTTCCACGCGGCGGGGTGGCTTTCGAGCCATCTGCGAATCTTTGGTGATTCCTCGCGGCCGATATCTGGATCGTACGTCCGGTCGCCTGGCTTGGCGGTTGGCTCCAACCAAAGGAACAAGCGGGCCAAGTCCACCTCATCCCCCGATACCAGAAGAAACCGGGCCAACAGGTAGTGCAGGCAACGTATGAAGAAAGCGGGAAGTCCGTGTGCCCTCTCATCCGCGAGCAAATTGTCGTAGCGTTCGACGATTTGGTCGAGGAGCACGGCGAGCTGGCTCCGTGTCGATCTCTTGGGAAGTTGTCCGGTCCAGAAATAGTCGTATTCGGGGCTGTGGTTGGGTCTTTGCGGGACCCTGAGATATCGTATGACCTCCGTTTCCGATATCGCTGCAGGGTAAATCGTGGACAGCAGGCGGCCGAGCAAAGCGTGGTCGGAATCCGGGACCTTGCCGGCATAGACCTCAGCGGTCAGTTCTTTCAGCTCGGTGAGAGCCTGCATGTCATTCCGGCGGTGCCGCACGAACAGTTCTACGGCGCGATCCCGAATCCTCGGCCACCGCGTGCCATCTCGGATCAACTCTTTCAGCGGATAGGCAAGGCTTGGAAGCGGTTCGCCATGCTGAAGGGCTTCGAGCAAGATAGCGACGAACGATTGCCACGAGTCCTCCCGCGCCGGAGCGGTCAGTATCTGGCGGACCTGGTTTTCCATTTCGGAGGACACAAGATCGCCGAGCCGCGAATCCAGCTGGACGGTGGTGATCAAGCGGGGGTTTGCTGCAGTTTGCCGTTCAAGGCCATCCAGAAGCAGGCGCTTTTCTTCTGGCGAGAAGTGTTGGGCGTCTCCGTAAAGGACGATGCCAAGAGGATCGCGCTGGATCACCTCCGCTCGGCTGGATTTGCTGTGTGCCGCGAGCCATGCGGAGAGGCCGCGCAGTTCGGAGACCACCACGCCATCGTATCCGGTGATTAGAGCGAGAATTCGCCCGATCGGCAGCCCGTTCTCGACAAGAGAGGCCAAGTATCTGGCGGCGAGAAACTCGGCGACCTGCCGGTGAACGGGAACCGTCCGGCGCTCTGTGGGAGATTCGAACAGCTTGGATTCCAGGCTTCGGCGAAGAAGCTCCCGCTCTGTTCCCTGTAGGCGATCAAGTCCGAGGAAATGCTGATCGCTCTCCGCGCCCGGCAGTGCGTACCCTGCGGCACCGGTCAGAAGCTGCACTGCGCAAAGCCTCCCGCTGGCCTCGATGAGATCGGTGATACCGCCAGGATCCGGATTGGCTATGCGACGTTCTTCACTGTGATCCGGAAGCAGGGTTCGGCATGCCATATCGAATGCCTGCGTTCTGGTGTCGGGCCAGACACCGGCGGCGTCCACCGCAACTGCGAGCATTTTCAGGCTCTGTGGATTGACCAGCAATCCATGGAGGCCTTTCCCTTGGGCCGCCGCGACAAAATCCTCCGAATCTTTGATTCCGAGAACTTCGTGCAAGAACTGGTGGATGTCTTGGTCGGATAGGGGATCGAGGCGGAGCACCTTGACGGCTCCGCTGGGCGACACCTTCTTGAGATGATCTCTGTCGTTCGCTCCGAACCAATCGGCCTCGCGACACGACAGGCGAAAACGCGGACGCCCCATTCGGTCGAGCTTGGCACGGATACTGTCCAATGGTGTACGCCCGTCGGCTGTTCCGGCCCGTGTTTCGTCCAGCCCATCGATAAAGAGAGTCGTATCGTGCCACTCGGCCCTGTCGTCGAAAGTCAGGAAATCGCGCGCGGTAACCCACCGCCTGCCCTGGCGTTTCGCCAGATGTTTGAAAATGGTGGTCTTGCCGGAGCCTGGAGGACCAAGCAGCACATAGGCCGCCTCGTCCTTCCAATGCTCAACAGGCCGGGATGTAAACTCCGAAGGGCTATGGGAGTCGCCCTCGCCGATCTCGCGGCATGTCCGTCGAACGGTGCACGTCATGGGTTGTCGAACCATTCCCAGGCCGGTGTCGATAGGAACTCGGAAAGGGGAAGGCCTCCCTCGCCGACAATAACGGCTGCCTGGACGTCGAAGCGCTCCGCAAATCGTTCGAGCCCGCTTGTCCTTGGCTTACGCGCGCCACTCTTCACCTCGAAGGCAACCAGCCGTCGACCGCGTGTCAGAACGAAATCCACTTCGGAGCCGTTCTCGCGCCAATAGTGCAGACGGTGCGCTGGTGTGCCTGTATTGAACAGGTGCGCGCCCACCGCGCTTTCGACAAGGCGTCCCCAATAGCTGCGGTCGGCCTTTGCTTCCTCGAAGGTGTATCCCGACGCAACGGCCATGAGTGCGGTGTTGAGAACATTGAGCTTGGGGCTGGAGGATCTCCGTCGATGAGCCCCGGCGGCGTACTTGGCGAGGCCGGTAATCAGACCTGCGTTGGACAAGAGGTCCATGTAGCGCGCTAGGGTGGTCGTATTGCCGGCGTCCTGAAGCTGGCCAAGCATCTTGTTGTATGAAAGGATCTGCCCGGAATATTCGGCGCCGAGCTGGAACAGCCGCTTCAGCAAAGCGGGCTTGTCGACCCGCTGCATGGCGAGAATGTCGCGCTCAATGTTGGGTTCGACCAACGCCTCGGCTATGTACGCGCGCCATCGGCCCTGTTCGGGAACGAGCGGGGCGCCTCCCGGATAACCCCCGAAGTAGACGTAGCGCTGGAGATCGAAGCCGAACGCTGCCGACATTTCGGCAAACGACCAATGCATGAGGCGGACGGTCTCGTACCTGCCGGCAAGGCTCTCGCTCAGTCCCTGCTGCATGAGCAATGGGGCGGAGCCAAGTAGAATGACGTGCAGTGGCCGATCAAGCCGCCGATCGGCATCCCATAGCCCCTTGACCGTCTCCGACCAGTTCGGGATTTTCTGAATTTCATCGATCGCCATGACGAGGCCACGATCAGAACTATCGGCGGCCAACCGAGCCTGTTCCCACTGCAGGACGAGCCATCGCGCGTCTCTTGGGCCGTCGAGCGGGGCCGATTGCTGCTCCGCGAACTCAGGCTGAGAACTGCCCAAGTCGGGAATTGCTGGGAGGACCGCAGGAACCGGTTCATCGACAGACACATACAGAGAAGGACTGTCCAGCTGTCCAAGGACCTGGTGAACTAGTATGGTCTTGCCCGTTTGGCGCGGACCGGTCACGATTGTGAGTCGCTGAGGCTTCTCGCGTAGACGGTCGAGTAGCGTGGAAATCTGGGCTCGTTCATAGGTCGCCATAATGGCATTCTATCGTATTGAGCAAAATTACTCAAGAAAGTCGAGATCCCTGTTGATTCGAGGCATTTCGATAATCGTGGTGGTGTGAACCACTCCACGGCACGGCCTTGCCGCATAGATGGATTTCCGATGGGGGAGGCGCACCAACTGCGGACGGGCTTCGGCCGAAACCCTGAGGCCATAGCCAGGGCGACCGGCGAGCACGGCGACGGCCGACGGTGGGGTCAGTTCCTCGCGTCGTGAGGGGCGCGCTGTCCGTCGGGGGCGAGGTTCTCCCACCGATGCCCCTGGTGATCCGCGGCGCGGCGGTCTGAATGGAATCCCGGACCAGATGCGCGTATCGGGCGGTCGTTTGAACCTGGGTACCTGACCCTCGCGCGATTCGAGATTGGTGGGAGATGGGGCGGGAGGCGCGGCATGCGCCGCCTGGAAATAGATTGAATCAGGTGACTATCTGATTACGGATTTTGAGAGAGAACATTAACATCAATATAATCAGTATGTTAGAGGACCACGATGCACAATTGTGCCGGAGGTCATGCGGCCGGAGACTTGTCGGCGCAGCACCCCGGGCGGGATTGCTACAGAATCTCGGTAGCGATGCTGTCGGCGATCCGCTCCGCCGCCTCGTGGACCGAGTCGCGTGCCAAGTGCGCGTAGCGCGCCGTCGTCTCGATATCGCTGTGCCCCAGCAGCTTGCCGATCACCGGCAGGGTCTCGCCGAGCGCCAGGGCGCGGGACGCGAAGCTGTGACGGAGGTCGTGCAGGCGAACGTCATCGAGTCCGGCCCTGGACCGGACGGTCTGCCAGACATGGTGAAGCCCGTCGGCGCTGTAACGCCCGTCCTTGTCCTTGCCCGGAAACACCCAGGGGCTGTCGGGCTGTCGGGGTAGGGTTTCGAGAAGGCGGACGGCCGTCGGGGAGAGCTGCACCGCACGGGGTCCGGTCTTGGCGTCGGCGAGGCGGAGCTCGCTGGCTTCGAGATCGACGTCCGTCCAGCGCAGGGTGAGGACTTCGCTCCTGCGACAGCCGGTCAGCATCAGCAGGCGGATCGCCGCCACGGCGGCCGGCGAACCGCGACCGCCGGCGACAGCCTCGTCGAGGACCTGGCCCAGCCGGGCGAACTCGGCGTCGGTCAGGAAGCGTTCGCGGGACCGTTCGGGGAATTTCTCGATCGACCGGCAGGGATTGCAGCCTTCCGGCGCCAGGCCCCAGCCCTCGCCCAGCCGGTACATGTGCGACAGGACCTTGACCGCCCTGTTCGCCGCGACGGGATACGCGCTCATGGACTGCTGGAGATCGACGACATGGCGGCGCTCGACCGCCGCCACCGGGATCCTGCCGAGCGCCGGCAGGATATGGTTGCGGAGCGCGCCGCGGACGCTCTGCCGGGTCCTCGGCTTCAGCCGGACCCCTACATGCTCCTCCAGGTAGCGCGCCGCCAGGTCGGCCACCGTCGGTCCGCCGTTCATCCTGGCGGCGAGCGGCAGAGGCAATGGCTCCTCGCCCGCCCTGATGCGCGCGAGGATGAGCGCCGCGCGCTGGCGGGCCTCGTCGGCATTCAGCACGTCGTGCCGACCGACCGTCACCCGCTTCGGCAGCTTCTTTCCCGTCCGTTCCCTCGCCTGGGCGATGTAGACCTTGCCACCGGACGGATAGACCCGGACCCCGAAGCCGGGAAGGACCCGGTCCCAGAACACCGTGTCGCGCGCGACCTTGAGCGCCGCCACGGTCCGGTTGGAAAGGGTCTTGTGCCGATCCGTCATCGCCGGTCTCCTCAGGCCGCTTCGGAGCGATCGGGCATGATGTGGGCGCCGATGCTGTCGCCGGTGCGGGCGGCGGCGGCCTTTTCGGCATCGCGCACCAGGTGGGCGTATTTCGCGGTGGTGCCGACCCGGGCATGGCCGAGCAGCCGGCCGATCGTCGGCAGGCTCTCGCCGAGCGCCAGCGCCCGCGAGGCGTAGGAGTGTCTCAGGTCGTGCACCCGCACGTCGTGGAGCCCGGTCTCCTGCTTGATCCGCCGCCAGTGCCAGGACAGGCAGGCCAGCCGCGACTTCGGCTTGGCCCCCAGGAAGACCCAGGGAACGCCCTCGGCCCTCTCGATGCCGTCGAGCACCTTCATGGCCGCCCGGGTCAGCGGCACCATGCGCGGGCCGGTCTTCGCGTCGCGCAGGCGCAAGACCCGTGACGTGCGATCGACGTCGTCCCATTTCAGGGAAAGGATCTCGTCCGACCGGCATCCGGTCAGCATCAGGAGGCGCAGCGCCGCGATCGCCGACGGCATCATCGAGTCCTCGGCCTCGAGCCTCTTCAGGGCGGCTCCCAGATGCCGGAACTCCTCGGGCGTCAGGAAGCGCTCGCGGGACGCCTCGCGATAGTAGCGGACATGCCGGCACGGGTTGCGGCCGGGCGGCGCCATCTCCCAGGCCTCGGCCAGGACGAACATCCGGGAGAGGACCCAGACCGCCAGGTTGGCCGCCGAGGGCGTCTCGCGCAGGCTGTGGTGCAGCGCCGCGGCGTCCTCCGGCCCGACCTCCCCGAGCGCCTTCTTCCCCAGGGCCGGCAGGATGTGGTTCTGCAGGGCCAGTCGATAATTCTTCGCCGTGCCCGGCTTGCAGCGGACCTCGACATGGTTCCTGAGGCAGCGCTCCGCGAGATCGGCGACGGTGGGCTCCGGCGCCGGTCTCGGATCCTCGCCCCGCTTGATGCGGTCGATGACAACGGCGGCCTCGCGCCGGCGCGCATCCACCGTCTCGGTGCCGACCCGCCCCAGGGTGACCCGCTTCAGGCCGGCCGGCCCCCGGGACTGGACGATGTAGAGCTTGCGTCCGGTGGTGTGGACCCGCACGCCGAAACCGGCGAGGTCGGCGTCCCAGAAGATCGCGTCCTTGCCGTCGGCCTTCAGCCGTTCCACAATCCGCTTGGTCAGTCTGAGCGTGCTGCGCTTCGGCATCGCCCCTCCTTCGGTCGGTCCGAATGTCAGTCATCAAACCGCACACGAGCGACATCAAGTTCTGGGGTCAATGTGGGCGATGCGTGGCGTCGATGCAAGGGGCAGGAAGCCGGTGGAGGAATGATTTTCGCCAATCTACCAACAACTTATCTCAAACACGTCGCCGAACGTCGAGGCGCGTCATCAAGTGTCTTCGTTACCCCTTCTGTCCGGACTTGTTCCGGGCATCCACGGATTGCAGCATGGGGACATGAGAAGGGGCGGGGGCTGGGTTTACATCATGACCAACCGACCCAACGGCACGCTCTATCTCGGCGTCACCAGTGACATTGTGCGCAGGGCGTGGGAACACCGCGAGGGCCTGGTTGAAGGGTTCACCAAGCGGTACCGTCTGACCTGCCTCGTCTACGCGGAGCGGCACGACGAAATAGCCGCAGCCATCCAGCGGGAACGGACCATGAAGCACTGGCCGCGCGCCTGGAAGGTGAATCTCATCGTCGCCCAGAACCCCGGCTGGGACGACCTTTACGAAACCCTGCCCTAAGCCTGCGGGGAACATGGATGCCCGGAACAAGTCCGGGCATGACGATACAAGGGAAGGGGTGGTGCGTTGTCGCGCTGTCTGGGCTTGGCTTGGACATTTCCCTCAGACGCGATTGTGTCCCGCGGAGTGGTGTAGGAGCGTTGCGCTCTACGCGGCTTCCGGCGTTTTGGGCCGGGATGGTCAGGCTGCCACGGGTGGCAGCTTGATGGGGGCATTGTCGCTCACTGGCGCGATGGATTCGAGGGTCATGTATCGGGCTCTCTGGACCGCCCACTCGTCGTTCTGCTCGAGCAGGATGGCGCCGACGAGGCGGGTGATGGCGCCGTCGTTGGGGAAGATGCCGACGACGTTGGAGCGCCGCTTGATCTCGCCGTGGAGCCGCTCGAGCGGGTTGGTGGAGTGCAGCTTGGCGCGATGCGCCGCAGGGAAGCTCATGTAGGCGAGAACGTCGTGCTCGGCCTCGTCCATGAGGGCGGCCAGCTTCGGCGCCTTGGGCCTGAGCTGGTCGGCGACCTGGCGCCACTGGGCGCTCGCGGCCTCGGCGTCCTCCTGGGCGAAGGCGGTGGCGACGAAGGCGGAGACGACGCGCCGGCCCTGGCGGCCGGCACGGGCCAGCAGATTGCGGGTGAAGTGCACGCGGCATCTCTGCCAGGTGGCGCCGAGGATACGGCTTGCAGCGGTCTTGAGCCCCTTGTGGTCGTCGGAGATCACCAGTTGCACGCCTCTCAGCCCACGCCGGGCGAGGGAGCGCAGGAACTCGGTCCAGAAGGTCTCTGCCTCGGACGCGCCGATCGCCATGCCCAACACCTCGCGCCGGCCCTGGTCGTTGACGGCAACCGCGACGGTCAGCGCCACCGAGACGATCCGCCCGGCGTGCCGCACCTTCACGTACGTCGCATCGAGCCAGAGGTAGGGCCACTCGCCCTCGAGCGGGCGTTCGAGGAAGCTCCTGATCTTGTCGTCGATCTCCGCGCACAGCCGGGACACCTGGCTCTTGGAGATACCGCTCATCCCCATGGCCTGAACCAGGTCGTCGACCGAGCGGGTCGAGACGCCCTGGACGTAGGCCTCCTGGACCACCGCAGCCAGCGCCTTCTCTGCCATCCGACGCGGCTCCAGGAAGCCGGGGAAGTAGCTCCCCTTCCTCAGCTTCGGGATCTTCAGCGCCACCGTGCCGGCGCGAGTCTCCCAGGAGCGCTCGCGGTAGCCGTTGCGATGGGTGAGCCGATCCGGCGTCCGCTCGCCATACCCGGCGCCGGTCAGGCCTTGAACCTCCAACTCCATCAGGCGCTCGGCCGAAAAGCCGATCATCTCGCGCAACAGGTCCGCGTCCGAGCTCTTCTCCAGAAGCGTGCGCAGGGTCATCATGTCGTCGGTCATCGTGGTTCTCCTCAGGGTCAGGTTGGTGTTGCAATCGCCCAACCCTAAGCCGGAACCGCGATGGCCTCCGCTGCAAGTGACCGGCTTGCCTCCGCCAGACTCGTGACGGTCGCTGCAGCAAGCCGGTCACCCCCATACCTGGAGGCTCCAAAACTCATACACCACGCCCGGGGATACAACCAGACGCCCCTCCTTGCCCCAAGGGGTGTCATTTTGACGCCCCTCGTCCGGAGGTGATGCCTGGAGCCTCGCGAGATTGATCCGATACTCGGCGGGGAAGTTCCGGGTGGCGCGGCGCACTTCGACCAGCACGCCGTCCTTGACCAGCTCGCGGAGATTCCGCTGAACCGTGCGCCGCGCTGCCCGCGTCTTCTCCGCCATCTTCTGCACGCTCGGGAACTCGTTGCCGCCGCCGTCGTCAGCGAAGTCGGCGAGCGCCAACAGCAGCAGCAGTTGGTTGCCATCGAACCGACCGCTGCCCCATACCTGCGTCATCACACGAACGCTCATGAGTCCCTCCGCCCGGCGCACAACGGGTCATGGTAGCTCATGGTCACGCCCTCCCAGAGAAGCGCCATTTTCCTGGTTGGTCCGTGGCGGTTTTCGCCACGTAAACGTCAGCATTATCGCCAAGATTTGTCATTATTTTCTTCCATTCATTGTGCTCTTCTTCGTTGGCTTCATCCGGCTCTTCTCGCGCCAAATAATATGCCTCTCGATAGAGAAACAGGATGCTATCGGCGTCCTGTTCTATGGAACCGGAATCTCTCAAATCCCACAATTGCGGCACCTTGTTGTCGCTGCGCTCGCCGGCCCGGTTCAGTTGCGAGAGCAGGAGCACGGGGATGTGCAACTTCTTTGCCAGCGCCTTCATACACGAAGGGAAGTCGCTGATTTGCTGGACCCGGTTCTGGGGCCGCACTTCCCGCGGCGAGCGCATGAGTTGCAGGTGGTCCACATTCAGGAGGTCGAGCCGGATTCGGCGCTTGAGCCTGCGCGCGCTGCGCTCCATGTAGTCGGGGGCCTGGAGGCCGGCGTCGTCGATGACCAGCATAGTGTCCTCGAGCCCTCTTGCGGTCGTAAAGAGCGAATCGAAGCTGGGCTGCTCGACCTTCCCCGTCTGCAACAGGTGGTGTTCGATGCCGGTACGGATCGAGAGCTCGCGCTTGCCGAGCTGTTCGGACGACATTTCGAGGCTGGCTTCCACGCTCTCAACCTGTTCGCGCGGCGGCTGGTCGAGTGGCGCGTCGAAGGCAGCGTCGTGCACGTCCCCGTCGAGGAGGATGAGCCGCCGGCGGAGATAGAGATCTTGGATGGCGCGGCCATAGTACCTGGCGTAGATGACGGTGACGGGGGGCCGGCGAGGCGGGCGAGGTAATGGCCGCCGTCGGCCTCTTTCAGCGCTTCGTCGTTCTCGAAGCAGGTCTTGAGGGTCACCGGGTTCGCCTGTTCCGGACGTTCGACGAAGTGCATCACGGCGTCGTAGATGCGGCCGTGGACCGGCAGGCAGAATTGGTCGGGCTCGAGGAAGGTGGCGACCAGATGGATCGCTTCGTTGTTGACCAGGAGGGCGCCGAGCAACGCCTGCTCGGCCTCCAAGTTGTTCGGAGGCGAACGGTGCTCCTCGGCCTTCCGAGCGTTGCGACGATCGCTCATGCGGCAGCCTGCGGCCGAGTGAGGAGCGGCGCGTCATCGTCGATCCGCTTCCGCGCCATGTCGGCGTAGCCGGGGTCGCCGCGGT
This sequence comes from Alphaproteobacteria bacterium, assembly GCA_965207055.1. Lineage (GTDB taxonomy): Bacteria > Pseudomonadota > Alphaproteobacteria > UBA828 > UBA828 > WTGU01. Next base: position 1,407,867 of record CBDBLP010000004.1, read on the forward strand.
AGGCGCGCAGCCTCTCGCGCGCGCGCCCGAAGAGGATTTTCACCGCCGATGTTCTTATTGGCGGAGGCCGTACCGGGAACCCGCATGGAACAAAATTGGCGAATAACTGTGCATCTGCACAGTTTCAGCGATGTTCCCCCAAGGGGGGGGTGTTGCTATGTCCTTGAAATCCGGGGCGGAAATGGTGGGCGCTGCTGGATTTGAACCAGCGACCCCCGCCGTGTGAAGACGGTGCTCTCCCGCTGAGCTAAGCGCCCGCCCGGCAGGGGATTAGAAGAATCGCGCCCGCCCCTGTCAAGGCGCCGCGACGCGGCCGCGCGAAATCTAGTCGTAGAGCACGATGCAGCGCACCTCGATGCTCCAGCGATCGGGGGCGTCCGGCGGTGCCGTCCGGTCCTCGAAGGCGGTGTGGAAGCTGAAGGTGCAGGGCGCGTCGGGACTCGCTGCGTCCGCGTCCGCGCCCGCAGTGCGCGCCATGCCGCCTGCCGAATCCCACTGCTTGATCAGCAGCGCCTCGTCGCAGGTGAGCGCGGGATAGAAGTACCAGCGATGATCGTCGGCGTGCTTCGCAAAGTAGTTCTCGCCGATCCGGTCCGCGTAGTGAATCTCGAACACGACCAGATCGTCCGGATGCACGCTGACCGCATCGCAGAGCGCAAGCGGATAGGTCGCGACCGGCTCCTCCGCGATGTTCCGCCAGAGATTGATGAGCGCGAAGCGGCCCGAGTCGAGCGCGCGCTTCACATCCGCCTCGTCCAGCAGCGTTTCGCCGTCGGCGAGCTGCGAGCGATACGTGTCGTTGATGGTCGGCGGATTCGCCAGATCGCGCAGGCGTTGCGGGCCGCTGGTCAGCGTGTAATCGCCGTGCACGATCTGCGCCGGGCGCTGCACCTCCTGCCCGCCCGCGATGCGACGGCCGCTCAGCTTGCCGGAGGCCGAGCGCACGTTGTGGTCGAAGGCCTTGACGATGCGCGCGCCGGCGTGCTCCCGGACGATGTCGGCACAGTGCGGGTAGTAGCGCCGCACGACCTGCTCGTGGTCCAGAAAGTCGATCTCGAGGCCTGCCAGCGGCCGCTCTAGCATCTCGAAGCCATTGGCTTCGAGGGTGCGGCGCTCGGGCTCCGCCAGACCGCGCGCGTCGTGAATTGGCATTTGCCGCTTGTCCACGTCGGCGCCGACCCAGGGGGTGTCGTTGCCTTCGGTGTTCCTGTGCACGAACACCTTGCCGTTGCGGTAGAGCGAGGTCTCGACCGACGCCGCAAGGTAGGTCACCGCTCCGGTACGCACCGCGTCGGTCTGTGCTTGTTTCGCCACGTTCATGGGTGATCCTTATGCAAGCCAGCGCGCGAGATTAGCACGCACGAAGTCGTCGTCGGTGAGGTGCGGGTAGGCTGCGGAGACCCGGTCGATCTCGGCCGCCTGGTCGGGGCTCAGGCACTCCTCTGGGTCGAGGCACCAGATGCCGCGCATCAGCCCCTGGCGGCGCAGCACCTCATGGCAGCCTGCGATACAGCCCCGGAAGTCGTTGGCGACATCGAAGAGCGCGGCGTTGCAGTCGGTGATCTGGGAGTCGAGCGCGAGGAAGTCCGGGTCGATCGCGCCCGCCGCCACCGCCGCGTGGGCGCGGTCGAGCGTTTCCACGGCCCGCTTGACCCAGACGCTCCAGTGACCGAGCAGCCCGCCCTTGATACGCACCGTGACCGAGTCTGCGCCGCGCATGAGGCGCCAGGGCGTGACCAGGTCGAGCAGGATGTGGTCGTCGTTGCCGGTGTAGAGGGTCACGCGATCCTCTGCGCCGGCTTCCACGACACCCCGCACGACGTCGAGGGTACGGTAGCGATTGAAGGGCGCGACCTTGATCGCCACCACGTTCTCCAGCGCGGCGAGGCGGCGCCAGAAGGAGGGTCCCAGCACGACCCCGCCCACCGCCGGCTGCAGGTAGAAGCCGACCAATGGGATGCGCTCGGCGAGCCGGGCGCAATGCTCCAGCCGTTCGTCCTCGCTCGCGCCGGCGAAAGCGGCGAGGCTCACCATCCCTGCGTGATAGCCGAGGCCCAGCGCAATATCCGCCTCGGCCAGCGCCTGCTCCGTCCGCCCGACCAGGCCCGCAATCCGCACCAGCGGCCGGTCTGTCCAGGTGTCGGCTGTCTCGGCAGCGAGTTGCAGCACCGGCTCGTAGAGCCCCGCCTCCCTGATCGCGAACTGCGTGGTGTGGACACCGACCGCGAGCCCGCCGGCGCCGGCATCGATGTAGTAGCGTGAGAGCGCCCGCTGCCGCTCGGAATCCAGCCGGCGCTCGGCGCTGAGCGCGAGCGGATGCGCCGGGATCACCACGCCCTCGGCGAGCGTCGCCCGCACCGGCGCCGGCACGTCGCCCCAGGCGAGGCTCACGATGCCGCCGGCGCTTGGAACACGCCGTCCCTCACCTCGTACTGGGTGGGCTTGGCGAGACTCGGCATGTCGCGCGCCACCCAGTCTGCCGCCCAGTCGACCATGCGCCCGAGGGGCACGCGCGGATAGCCGAAGAGCCCGAAGGCGCGTTCGGCGTTGGTGAGCCAGCCGGTTAGTGACTCCTCGCCTGCGAACACGGGTTCCCGGCCGAGCCGCTCGCCGAAGGCTGCCGCCAGCGCGCGGATGCTCACGGTCTCGGGCCCGCTCACGTTCAGCGGCGCGGCCGGCACAACGCAGTGCTCGAAGCAGCGCAGCGCCATGGCGTTGGCGTCCCCCTGCCAGATGACGTTGACGTGGCCGGAGGTGAGGTCGATGGGCTCCCCGTCCCGCACCTTGCGGGCCACGTCGTGCAGCACGCCGTAACGCATGTCGATCGCGTAGTTGAGCCGCACCAGGCAGCCCGGCGTGCCATAACGGCGCGAGAAATACTGGATCAGGCGCTCGCGGCCCACGCACGAGTTGGCGTACTCGCCGGGAGGCGGCGTCGGCGGTGTCTCCTCGGTCGCGCCCTGGTGGCGGACATCGACGAATGGATAGACACAGCCGGTGGAGAACGCGACGATCCGCGATTGGTGGAAGGTCTCGGCGACGATGGCGGGCACGTAGGCGTTCATCGCCCAGGTCAGGGCGTCGTCGCCCACCGCGCCGAACTTGCGGCCGGCCATGAACACGACGTTGGGGAGCCGCGGCAGGGCGGCCACCGCATCGCGATCGAGCAGGTCGCACTGGATGACCTCCACCCCCCAGGCAGCGAGCTTGTCGCGCACGCGCGGGTCGCTGAAGCGGGCGACGCCGATGACGCGCTTCTCCGGCGCGGCGCGCTTGGCGAGGCCGGCAAGCGTCGGCCCCATCTTGCCGCCAACGCCGAGCACGATGATGTCGCCATCGACGCGCGCGAGAGCCTCGCACAACGCGGCGTCCGGCGTGGCCATCAGGTCTTCGAGCGCGGCTTCGTCGGCGATGCGCTCGGGCCACTCCGGCGCGCCGTTCATGACGTGAGCTCTGGGCGGCGGTCCGCGCGATAGGTCGCGATCGCGCGCCAGCGGTCGAGGTCCTCCTGCGCGATGTCGATCCGCGCCACGGCCAGCCCCTCCCCCTCGGTGAGCGCGGCGAGGATTTTGCCCGAGGGGCCGGCGATGCAGGAATGGCCCAGGCTGGTGAAGGAGAGGCCGGGGACCAGTTCCTCGACGCCGACGCGGTTGGCCATGGCGACGAAGGTGCCGTTCTCCAGCGCCCGGGTGGCAGCGAGGCCTTGCGTCACCGGCCCGCTCCAGCCCCAGGTCTCGCGCTGGTAGGCGTCGGCGATCCAGTTGGTGCTGTTGACGATAAGATCGGCGCCGAGATCGGCCAGGCGCCGCACGTAGTCCGCGAAGATGAAGTCGTAGCAGACCGTCATCCCGACCTTGCCGAGCGCGGTCTCCACCACCTGCACCTCGTCGCCGGCGCGGCAGCTCTCGCGCTCGCTCGCGAAGAGGTGCGCCTTGTCGTAGACCGCGAGGCATAGCCCGTCGGGGCCGAACAGGAGCTGCGAATCGTAGATGCCGCCCTCGCGTTGCGTATAGGCGCCGACGGCCATGGTGAGCCCATTCTCCCGCGCGATTTCGCCGAGTCGCTGCGCGCTCGGTCCATCGGGCGGCTCGGCCAGCTCGACGAGCCGGTCGCCCAGGAAGTAGCCGGTTGTGGCGCATTCGGGAAAGACCACGAGGTCGACATGCTGGATCGCGGCCTCGCCGGCGAAGCGGGCGATGGTCGCGAGGTTCCCTTCCGTGTCCCCGGTGGCGCAGTCCATCTGCACCACGGCCAGAGTCCAGGCCACGCCGCTCATGCTGCCTCCCCCGCTTCGCCGCTCCCGACCGCCGCGACCGGCTCCGCTAGTTCCTGAGCGGCTTGCCGGTCTCCAACATGTGCTCCATGCGGGCGATGGTGCCGGGCGTGCGGATGAGCGCGAGCAGCGCCTCGCACTCCAGCTCCGAGAGGCGGTCCTCCGGCACCTCCCGAACCGCGTCGGTCTCGCCGCCGGTGAGCACGTTGCCGAGATGCTCCACCACCACCAGGTCGTGGGCCGTCGCCTTGCGGGTCTTGGCGAGCCCCCTGACCGCCATCTTGAGCGCGACGCGCCCGGTCTTGCCCGGCAGCTTGACCGTGGCGGGCTCGGGCGGGGTGTAGTCCTCCGCCAGCGCCAGCGCCCTGGCCTTGGCGTCGGCCAGAAGCCGGTCGCGGTTGGCGCTGATGCCGTCGCCCTCACGCAGGAACCCGAGCGAGCGCGCCTGTTTGGCCGAGCGCGAGACCTTGGCGAGGCCGATGGTCTCGAACACCTTGGAGATCGCAGGCATCGCGCCGCCGAAACTCTGGCCGCCGGTGAGTCCGCGCAACATCATCTCCTTGCAGCCGCCCCATCCGGGCACGAGCCCGACGCCGGCTTCGACCAGGCCCATGTAGCTCTCGGCGTGGGCCTGCACCGCATCGCAGTGCAGCAGGACCTCGCAGCCGCCGCCGAGCGCCATGCCCGACGGCGCGCCCACCACAGGGAAAGGCGCGAACTTGAGGCCCCTGAAGGCGGCCTGCCCCTGCTTCACTGTCTCCTCGATCATCGGCCAGGCGCCGACGTTCACGACGAAGAGCGCGAGGCCCAGATTCATGCCGACGGAGAAGTTGCTGCCCTCGTTGTGGATGACCAGCGCCTTCATGCCGCCGCCTACGATTTCCAGCGACTGCTCGACCAGCGCCATGATCTCGGTGTCGAGCGCGTTCATCTTCGAGTGGAATTCGAGGCAGGCGACCCCGTCGCCGATATCCCAGAGGCTGGCGGAGCCATTGCGGGTGAGCGGCTTGGTGCTGCGCTTGATGTCGGAGAGGAGCAGTACGCCTTCCGGCCGCGTGAGCGGCACGTACTTGCCGCTGCCCGAGAGATGGTCCGCGCGGCCCTCGACGATCCGATAGAAGCCGTCGGCTTCTGCCGCCGCCTGCAGCAGAGGCGGCACCTCCCTGCCCTCTTCTGCGAGTTTGTCCGCAAACCAGCCGGCACCGACCTCGTCGATCAGCTCGAAGGGCCCGCGCTTCCAGTTGTAGCCAAGGCGCATGGCGCGATCGACCGCCTCGACATCGTCGGCGATCTCCGGCACCAGGCCCGCGGTATAGGCGAGCGTGCCCGACATTACCTGCCAGGCGTAGGTGCCGGTCTTGTCGGGGTGCTCGAAGAGCGCGCGGAGCGAGCGTCCGGCCTGCTCGATGCTCTCCAGCCGAGGGCGCCGGGCGGGCCCGTACGCGCCGGTGGCGAGGTCGCGCACCTCCTTCTCTTTCTTCTCCGAGTCGGGCTTCAGCCTGTAGAAGCCGCCCTTGCCCTTGCGGCCGATATAGCCGCTCTCGATCATCTCCTTGATGAATTCGGGCTCGTCGTAGACCGCGTGAAAGGCATCGCTCTCGGGCAGCGCGTTCCGCAGGCTGCGGCCGACCAGCGGCATCAAGTCGAGGCCGACCAGGTCGATCAACCCGAACACGCCGGTCTTGGGCACGCCGATGGGGCGGCCCAGCACGGCGTCCGCCTCCTCCACCGTTACCCCCTTCTCGACCGCCGCGCGCACCGCAGCGACGAGCCAGTAGGTGCCGATCCGGTTGGCGATGAAGCCCGGCGTGTCGTTGCAGGGCACCACGCCCTTGCCGAGCTTGCGGTCGGCGAAGTCGCAGACCGCCGCCACCGCATCCGCCCGGCTCTCGGGCCCCGCGACCACTTCCAGCAGCCGCATGTAGCGCGGCGGGTTGAAGAAGTGGGTGATGAGGAAGTCCCGCGCGAAAGCCTCCGGCGAGCCCTCGAGCAGCATGCTGGAGGGAATGGTCGAGGTGTTGGAGGAGACGATCGACCCTTGCTTCCGCACGGCATCGATCTTGCGATAGATGGCCTGCTTGGCGTCGACCTTTTCGATCACGGCCTCGACGATCCAGTCCGCATCGCCGAGCAGGTGCAGGTGATCTTCGACATTGCCGGTGGTGATGCGCTTGGCGTCGGACTTCGCCATGAAGGGGGCGGGATCGGTCTTGAGCATCCGCGCCACTGAACCCTCGGCCAGCATGTTCCGGTCTTTCGCGCCCTCCGGCACGATGTCGAGCAGCACCACGTCATGGCCGGCATTGGCGATGTGGGCGGCGATGCCGCCGCCCATCAGACCCGCCCCGATGACGGCGGCCTTCTGGATCGCCATCAGGCGGCCTCGAGCACGGTGGAGATACCCTGGCCGCCGCCGATGCACTGGGTGGCGAGCGCGTAGCGCTTGTCCTCGCGGCGGAGGATCTGTGCGGCCTTGCCCGTGATCCGCGCGCCGGTGGCGCCGAGCGGATGGCCGATGGCGATGGCGCCGCCGTCGATGTTCATGCGCTCCAGGTCGATGGAGAGCTCGCGCACGCAGGCAAGAGCCTGCACCGCGAAGGCCTCGTTGAGCTCGATCACGTCGACGTCGGACATCTTGAGCCCGGCGCGCGCCAGCGCCTTCTCCGACGAGACCACCGGGCCGTAGCCCATGATCTCCGGCGCACACCCGGCCACAGCGATCGCCTTGATACGGGCGAGCACGGAGAGGCCGTTGCGCTGGGCGTAGTCCTCGGTGCAGACCAGCACGGCGGCGGCGCCGTCGGTGAGCGGCGACGAGGTGCCGGCGGTCACCGTGCCCTCGGCATCGAAAGCGGGCTCGAGCCCGGACAGGATCTCGGCAGAGGTGCCGGGGCGGATGCAGCCGTCGCGCTCGACCCTGCCGTCGCCGGTCTCGACCGCGATCACCTCGCCCTCGTACTTGCCGTCGTCCCACGCGGCGGCGGCGCGGGCGTGACTTGCGACCGTGAGCGACTCCTGTTCCTCGCGGGTGATCTGGTACTTGCGGGCGAGGTTCTCGGCGGTCTCGCCCATGGACATGTAGGCGCCCTCGTTCTTCTCGTAGAGGTCGGGGTTGGGCGCCGGGTTGAAGCCGCCCATGGGCACGCGGCTCATGGATTCCACGCCGGCGCAGATGAAGGCCTCGCCGGCATCCATGCGGACCGCGCCGGCGGCGATGTGGATCGCCTGCATCGACGAGCCGCAGAAGCGATTGACGGTGGCGCCGGCAACCGAGATCGGCAGCTCCGCGATCAGCGCCACGATGCGGCCCAGGTTGAAGCCCTGCTCGCCCTCGGGGAAGGCGCAGCCGATGATCAGGTCCTCGATCTCGGCGGGGTCGACGCCAGTCTGGGCAAGCAGGCCCTGCACGACCTCGGCGGCGAGATCGTCCGGGCGCTTCTCGACCAGCGCACCCTTGTGGGCGAAGTGAAAGGGCGAACGGACGTAGCCGGCAATGACGGCGTTATTCATGGGCTGGGGCCTCTTGCTTTGTCAGATGCTATGTGTGGCGGCGCCGGGCCGCCTTCAACCGGAGCCGGCGGCAGCCGCGCCCTGCCTGGCGGCCTCTTCGGCCACCAGCTCCTTCTTCGAGAGCTTGCCGATGATCGTCTTCGGCAGCTCGTCGCGGAACTCGATCTGCTTGGGCATCTCGATGGGCGAAAGCTTGTCCTTGAGGAATTCCGTCAGCGCGTCGTCCGTCAGACTCTCGCCCTCCTTGAGGCGGACGAAGGCCTTGACGGTCTGCTGGCGGCGGGCGTCGTCGACGCCGATCACCGTCACCTCCAGCACCGACGGGTGCTTGTAGATCGCCTCCTCAACATGGCGCGGATAGACGTTGTAGCCGCCGGCGATGATGACCTCCTTGAGCCGGTCGATCAGATAGACGTAGCCGTCCTCGTCGATGCGGCCGACATCGCCGGTATGAAAGCGTCCGCCGGCGAAGGCGCGTTTGTTCTCCTCGTCGCGCTTCCAGTAGCCCTTCATCACCTGCGGGCCCGAGATGCAGATCTCGCCGATCTCGCCCTGGGGTAGCACCTTCTCCGGATCGTCGACGGAGCAGATGTCGACCACCGTGCCGGGCACCGGCACGCCGAGCGAGCCTTCGCGGCTGCCGCCGGGCGTGGTCGGGTTGCAGGTCGCGATCGGCGCGGTCTCGCTCAGGCCGTAGCCTTCCACCAGCGTGCAGCCGGAGATTTCCTGGAACTTCTCCTGCACTTCCCGCGGCAGCGAGGCGCCGCCCGAGAGGCAGAGCTTGATGGAGGACAGATCGTACTTGCCCGCCGCGACGTCGGGATGGCCGTTGATGGCAATGTAGATCGTCGGCACGGCGGGGAAGAAGGTCGGCCGCTTCTTGTCGATGACCTTGAGCACGGTGTCGAGCTCGAAGCGCGGCAGCAGGATCATCTTTGCGCCGATCTTGATGCTGAAGTTCATCACCACGGCCATGGCGAAGACGTGGAAGAGCGGCAGCACGCCGATCATCACCTCGGAGCCTTCGTCGGCGGCGGGCATCATCATCGCCCCCTGTGCGACATTCGCGCTCAGGTTGCCGTGGGTCAGCATCGCGCCCTTCGAGGTGCCCGTGGTGCCACCGGTGTACTGCAGCACCGCGATGTCGTCTTCGACTTCGACTTCGATCGGCGTCGGCCTGCCGGCGTTGTCGGTCAGCTTGCGGAAGAACACATGGCGGTCATCGCGCGGGATCTTGGCGATCTCGCTGCGCTTGACCAGGGGGAAGAGCAGCTTCTTGAGGCCCGGCAGCATGTCCGCCATCGGGCAGATCACCAGATGGGTGAGCCGCGTCTGGTCGAGCGCGATGCGGGCCTTGTCATAGAGGATCGAGAGATCGAGGGTGACCAGGATGTCGGTCTCCGAATCCTCGATCTGGCTCTTGATCTCCTCGATGGCATAGAGCGGGTTGACGTTGACCACCGTCCCGCCGGCCTTCAGCACACCGTAATAGACGGCGACGAAGTTCGTGCAGTTGGGCAGCAGGATGCCGACCTTGGTGCCCTTGCGGACGCCGAGCTTCTGGAAGCCCTCGGCCGCCCGATTCGCCATATCGCCGAGCTCCCGATAGGTCGTGACTCGGTCCATGAAGTCGATCGCGGGGCGGTCTCCGAAGCGGGCAACCGCATCGTCAAGCAACCGCTGCAACGGCGCCTTCGGCAGCGGCGCGTTCCAGTCGACATTGTCGGGATAGGACTTTTCCCAGGGATGGGCACTGACCTGCGCTTCGCTCTCCGCCATGCGCTCCGCTCCTTCTGCCCGGGATTCGCGGCCCCGCTCCGCCCTGTCCAGACGCGGGGAACACACTTCCGCGCACTATGGAAACCCGGTCTTCCGCCGTCAAGGCGGGAAAGCGAACGCAGCATAACTCCTCGCCCGTCGGGGAGCGTTGACATCGAACAATGGGTCTCCATTCTGGCGTCATGACGAGCGGCGGCGCGCGATGCTGACCATCGGCAAGGACCCGGAGACCTGGCTGGTCCACCGCGTCCTCGAGCAGCGCGCGGCCGAGCGTCCCGACCACCCGGTGATGCACTGGTCGGGGCTGGACTACAGCTACGCCGCCATCAACCGCGAGGCCAACCGCATCGCCGCGGGCCTGGAGTCGCTCGGGATCGAGCCCGGCGCCCGCGTCGCCGTGATGATGCAGAACTCGCCGGCGCACGTCTTCGTCTGGTTCGCCACCGCGAAGCTCGGCGTCGTCGAAGTGCCGATCAACACCGCCTACCGGGGCGACATTCTTACGCACATCGTGACCAGCGCGCGCGTGACCGCGATGGTGCTGGACGCCGAGTTCGTGCCCGTGGTCGCACGGATCGCCGACCGTTGCCCCGGCCTCGGCACCTTCATCGTCTCCGGCGACGACATCGAGGATGCGCGGCGCACGCTGCCGGGCATCGTACTTTCGCTTGAGCAGGTCGCGACGGGGGACGGTGCCGATACGCCGCGCGCCGTCGAGGCGACTTCCACGGCCTGCATCATGTTCACCTCGGGCACCACGGGGCCCTCGAAGGGCGTGGTCATCAACAACCATTTCGAGCTGTCGTTCGCCGTGGTCTTCAACGAGATCGTGTCGCTCCGGGCCGATGACGTGACCTACAACTTTCTCCCCTTCTTCCACATCGCCGGCAAGTTCATCACGCTCGGCACCATGCTCGCGGATTGCCGAATGCTGCTTCGCCCGCGCTTCAGCGCAGGCCAGTTCTGGCCGGACGTGCGGGAGCACGGCGCGACCGTGACGGTGGGCGTGGGCGGCATCTGTCACATGCTCTGGGCCGTGCCGCCGCAGCCGGACGACGCGGACAACCCGCTGCGCATGATCTACTCGGTGCCCAATCCGCACGAGGTTCAGGAGCAGTTTCTCGCACGCTTCGACCTGCAATTGACCGAGGGCTATGGCTCGACCGAGGCCAACATCGTGGTCTACACCCGGCCCGATGAGCGGACGCCGAAGGGCACGGCGGGGCGGGCGGCGCCCTACTACGAGATGGCGATCTTCGACGAGATGGACCGCCCGGTAGCGCCCGGCACGTCAGGCGAGATCGTGGTCCGGGCCAGGCATCCCTACATCCTGATGGAGGGCTACGACGGCCTGCCGGAGGCGACGCTGGCGGCTTTCCGCAACCTCTGGTTCCACAGCGGCGACCGCGGCCACATGGACGAGGACGGCTTTCTCTTCTTCCACGACCGGATGAAGGACGCGATCCGCCGGCGGGGCGAGAACATCTCGTCCTTCGAGGTCGAGCGGATCGTCAACAAGCACCCGGATGTCGCCGAGACCGCTGCCATCGCCGTCCCCGCCGACGTGGGCGAGGACGAGGTGAAGATCGTGGTCGTGCGGAACCCCGGCGCAGGACTGACGGAGGAGGCATTGCTGCGCCACTGCGCGGCCGAGATGCCTTACTTCATGGTCCCCCGCTTCATCGAATTCAGGGCCGATTTACCGCGCACGCCCACGCAGAAGGTGCGCAAGGTGGTGCTGCGCGAAGACGGCATCACGCCTGCGACCTGGGATCGCGAGGCGGCCGGGTTCAAGGTGACACGTGACGGGCTCAAGCGGCGTCTCTGAACGGCGGCCCCACGCCGGCGCGGCATTCGCCGCCTACCAGGCGGGCCGAGGCGTCGAGGCGGAGGCCATCGGGCGCGCCATTCTCGCCCACGACCCGCGCGATGCCGGCGCGCACTATGTCTGCGGCCTCGTCGCCGCCGACCGCGGCGCCCTCGACCGGGCGCGCCTGGCCTTTGAGACCGCCGCGGCGCTGGCGCCCGACAAGGCGAGCCTGCGCATCACCCTCGGCAATCTGGCGCTGAGGCAAGGGGACGACGGGGCGGCCGAGCGTGCGTTTCGTACAGCCCTTGCGCAGGCGCCGGGCTCGGTGGCCGCCCACACCAACCTGGGAGCGGCGCTGAAGCGGCAGGGGCGGCTGGAAGAGGCGGTGCAGAGCTATCGCGCGGGGCTCGCGCTCTATCGCGGCTCCGCCTGGTGGGGCACCGATCCGGCCAGCGGCACCGCGGTGCTCGACCCCGCCCAGCAGGCGACCTTCGAGAATGCGTCGCGCATCAAGCTAGAATGCGACCTCGCGCAGCTTGACTATCTGCTGGAGCGAGGCCGTCTTCCGCCCTCGCTTGCCGAGGCGCGCGAGAGCCTGCGCCGGGTGCTCGCCGGTTTCGGCAACGAAGACCGGCCGAGCACGCCGCGCCCTCTCACGGAGGCCGAGCGAGCGCTGATCGGCCCCATCTACAACCGGGTGATCTACCGCCCGCCGGAGGAGACGGCTACACCCGCGCTCAACCCCCGCCTGGATGCGGGCACGATCGAGCGGCGCTACCACGAGACCACGCCCTCCGTCGTCGTCGTGGACGACCTGCTCAGCGCGCCGGCCCTGACCGCGCTCCAGCGCTTCTGCCTGGAGGCGACGATCTGGTTCGACTGCAAGGAGCACGGCGGCTACCTCGGGGCCTATCTGCACGAGGGCTTCGACCACCCGGTGCTGATCGCGCTGGCCCGCGAGATGGGTGAGAGGCTGGGCGGCATCATCGGCGGGCACCGGCTCGCGCAGATGTGGGCGTTCTCTTACGGGCAGACGGGCAGCGGCACGCGCAAACACGCGGACAAGGCCGCCATCAACATCAACCTCTGGATCACGCCGGACAGCGCCTGCCCCGACCCCGAGGCGGCGGGCCTCGTGGTGAACGATGTCGCTGCGCCGCCGGATTGGGGCTTTTCGGACTACAATGTGGACCCGGCGCCGCTGGAGCGCCTGGTCGCGCAAGAAGGGCGGGCGCCGGTGCGGGTTCCCTATCGCTGCAACCGGGCGGTGATCTTTGATTCCAGTCTCATTCACGAGAGCGGCGGCGTGCGCTTCCTGAACGGCTATGCGAACCGGCGGATCAACGTGACCCTGCTCTTCGGCGAGCGTGCGGAGAAGGGGTGAGCCGATGGTTCCGATCACCGACGCGCTCATCGGCGAGATGGTTCAGGCCATCGTTGCGGAGGTCGATCCCGAGCAGGTGATCCTCTTCGGCTCCCGCGCGCGCGGCGAGGAGGGCGAGCGCTCGGATATCGACCTGATCGTGCTGGAGGCCGAGCCCTTCGGCCCGGCGCGCAGCCGCCACAAGGAGCTGGTCAGGCTTTATCACGCAATCGCGGGATTTCCCGTCGCCGCCGACGTGCTCGTCTATTCCAACGAAGACGTGGACTACTGGCGCGACTCTCTCAACCACGTGCTGGCGCGGGCGCTCCGGGAAGGCAAGGTGCTCTATGAGCGACAGAGTTGTCCGCCGGCGGGACAAGCTTGAGCAGACACGGCGGACGAACGACGGAGCAAACGAATGCTTAGCCATTGGCTGACCGAAGCCGGCCTTTCGCCGGACGACGCGGCGCCGGCGCTGGAAGGCGACGCGCGCGCGGACGTCTGCATCGTCGGCGGGGGCTTTTGCGGGCTGTGGACGGCGATCCGCCTGAAGGAACGCGACCCCTCCATCGATATCGCGATCGTCGAGCAGGGCCTCTGCGGCAGCGGCGCGAGCGGGCGCAACGGCGGCTTCGTGCTGAGCTGGTGGGCCAAGTTCGGCTCTCTGAGCAAGTTCTGCCCGTCCGACGAGGCGGTCCGGCTGGCCCGCGCCTCGGCCGACGCCGTCGGCGAGATCGGCCGTTTCTGCACCGATCACGGCATCGACGCACACTATCGCGGCGACGGCTGGCTCTGGGCGGCGACCAGCGCGCCTCAGGTCGGCTCATGGGACGCCCTGGTCAACACTCTGGAGCGCCACCAGCTGCATCCCTTCGAGCTCTGGGAGCCGGAGACGGTCAAGCGCCGCTCGGGCAGCGACAAGCACATCGCCGGCGTCTACGAGCCGACCGGTGCCACCGTGCAGCCCGCCCTGCTCGCGCATGGCCTGCGCCGAGTGGCCTTGTCGAAGGGCGTGCGCATCTACGAACGGACACCGATGATGAGCCTTCACCGCGGCCGCCCGCCGCGCGTGGTGACGCCGCGGGGCATCGTGACCGCCGAGAAAGTGGTCATCGCCATGAATGCCTGGGCGACCATGCTCCCGGAGCTGCACCGGACCATCGTCGTGATCTCGAGCGATATCGTGACGACCCGGCCGATGCCCGAGCGCCTCGCCGCCTCCGGCTGGAACGACGGAATGTGCATCTCCGACTCCCGGACGCTTGTGAACTACTATCGCCCGACCACCGACGGCCGCATCGCCTTCGGCACCGGCGGCGGGAGGCTCTCCTTCGGCAACCGGGTCGATGACCGTTTCAACGGCGCCTCGCCGCGGTCCCGCCAGGTCGAGGACTACTTCCGCCGGATCTACCCCGATTTCGGCGACGTGCCGATTGCGACCAGCTGGACCGGGCCGATCGACCGCTCTCTCAGTGGACTGCCCTTCTTCGGCCGCCTCGGTGGCCGGGACGACCTGCTTTACGGCCTCGGCTTCTCCGGCAACGGCGTGGGGCCGACCTCCGTCGGCGGCCGCATCCTCGCTTCCCTCGCGCTCGGCACGAAGGACGAGTGGTCTGAGTGCGGACTGGTGCGCGAGGGTGCAGGGCTCTTCCCGCGCGAGCCGGTGCGCTACGTCGGGGGCCGCATGGTGATCGCGGCGAACCGGCGCAAGGAGCGGCTGGAGGACGAGGGCCGCATGCCAGGCCCGCTCACGGTCAAGCTCGCAGGCCTCGCGCCTGCCGGCCTGGTGCCGGTGAAGGGAGTCGATGCACCGGCGGCGAAGGCCTGAGGTGTGACCACCGAGCCGCCGGCACAGATTGGAACGCTTAGCGCCCACGACGGCTTTCCGCTCCGCACGGTCGTCTGGCCCGCGCCGCCGGGCGGCGGGCGGGGAACGGTGGTGCTGCTGCAGGGCAGGGCCGAGTTCATCGAGAAGTACGGCGAGACCGTGGGCGACCTCAGGGCCCGCGGCTTCGCCGTCTACGCGCTGGACTGGCGCGGCCAGGGCCGCTCCGGACGGGTGCTGAAGAACCCACGCAAGGGTCACGTCGTCAGCTACGACGATTATCTCAAGGACTTCGACCTGTTCCTGGAGCGGCTGGTGGTGCCCGAAGCCCCGCGGCCAATCGTGGTGCTGGCCCACTCCATGGGCGGCCACATCGTGCTCCGTCACCGGGCCGAGCACGACGCCCGCGCCGGTTCATACTTTGCCGATGGGATTGCCCTCTCCGCCCCCATGGTGGACATCCTGATGAACCCCGCCGAGCGGGCTCTGGGCGCGGTGCTCACGGTCGCCGCCATGAGCGTCGGCCTCAGGAACCAGTACGTGCCGGTGCGCGGAACCTTCCCGCCGCCCTACGACGGCAATCCGCTGACCCGCGACCGCGCACGGTACGAGCGCATGGAGACGCTGATGCGCGAGAACCCGGCGCTCGCCATCGGCTGGCCCACGGTGGGCTGGCTTGCCGCCACCCGGCGCTCGGTGGCGATCCTGCGCAGCCGGGGCTATCCCGAGCGCATCGCGACGCCGGTGCTGATGATCAGCGCGGAGGCCGACAGGGTCGTCTCGAACAGGGCCCAGAAACGCCTTGCCGCGCGGCTGCCCGACTGCCGCCGGGAGACCATTCCCGACTCCCGCCACGAACCCCTGATGGAGACCGACGAAGTCAGGGCGCAGGTCTTCGTCCTTTTCGACGCCTTCGTGGAGGAGGTGCTGGGAAGCGGGGCTCAGTCTCCCAACCGATAAAGCCGCACGGCGTTGTCGTGGAAGAGCGCGCGCTGCTCGTCGGCAGAGAGGTCGGCGACGATGGTCTTGAACGAATCGTAGATCGCATCCGCACCGCCATGCAGCGCTGCCACCGGAAAATCGCTCGAGAACATGCAGCGCTCCGTGCCGAAGGCGTCGATGGTGTGGCGGATGAAGGGCCGCGTGCTCTCGGTCGTCCAATTGTGATCGTAGGCGCCGAGGTCCGAGATCTTGACCGCGACATTGGCGGCGCCGGCCAGCGCGCTCATGCCCGCACGCCATGCGGCGATGGCCTCGTCGTCCCGGTCGGCGGGGCTACCGGTGTGATTGAGGATGATCTGCGTGTCCGGGAAGGCCCGGGCGAGGTCCAGCGCGTCGCCGAGCTGGCCGGAGTAGATCATCATGTCGAAGGAGAGATTGTAGCGCCGCAGCAGCCCGAAGCCGCGCCGCCAAGCCGCGTCCTGCATCAGGTCGGCGCGCTCGTGGAAGGTCCAGGTCGGATTCTCGTGCCAGCTCAGGATCTGACGGATGCCCCGCGTGTTGGCGTGTGCGCAGTGGGCCTCCAGCACGCTCTCGGCATCCGGCTCCTCGAGCAGGGCGTAGGCGATGATGCCGTGGGGGAAGCCGTGCTCGTCTGCGATGCCCTGCAGCCAGCGGGTCTCGGCCACCGGGTCCTCGAAAAAGCTCGCCTGGATGTGGACCGACTTGACCAGGTCGATGCTTGCCATGTCCGCCAGATAGTCGGCGATCAGGTAGTCGCGGATGAGCGGCCCGGTGCTGCCGAACACCACCTCGCGCGGGCCGTCGGTGAGCCACGAGTAGCGGCCCGAGCCCAGGTCCCAGAGGTGATGGTGGGCGTCGATGATCGGGCCGTCGTAGAGGCTGCTCATGGCCTGCTCCGCTCGTCTTTCCAGCGTGCGCCGATGGCCGCACACGGGCGCCGGCAAGTCAAGACGAGGGCGGCCGGCGCATGAGAATGTGGACGATCTCGTAGCTCAGCACCGGCTCGTCCCGCTGGTTGCGGACGTCGTAGGCCATGCGCAGGTAGCCGCGGTCGGGCTTCGAGCGCGAGGGCCGGGTTTCGGCAACGGTCGCAATGGCGCGGATGGTATCGCCCGGCCGCGCCGGCCGATGGAAGCGGACGTTATCGATCCCCGGCCCGCCGATGCAGGCCTGGTTGATCACGCCGAGCTCGTAGAAAAGGCGGAACCCCAGGGCCATGGTCTGGAAGCCGCTGGCGATCAGGCCGCCGTAGGGGCCGTCGGCCGCGCCCGCGGTGTCGACGTGGATCGGCTGGGGGTCGAAGGCGCGCGCGAAGGCGACGATCTCCGCCTCGTCGAGGGTCCATCCGCCCGTGACGAAGCGCTCGCCCTCCTTCAACTCGTCGAAATAGCGCGCAGCCGCGGGGGGTGCCGTCACAGCGTCGGGTTGTCGATCTCGAGCCCGTAGAGCATCCGCCCGTAGGTCGTGAAGTTCACGTCCTTGTTCTGGGTGAAGTGCTGGTTGGCGACCATCATGTCGGTGTAGAGGTTGCCGAGCGAGCTCCTGGTATAGACGCTGGCGGCGCCGGAGAGGTCCCAGATGGCGCGTGCCGCGTCCATGGCGATGTTGCCGGCGTAGGTCGCGCGGGCGCGGCAGCGGGCGCGCTCCTCCAGGTTCGGCACGCGGCCTTCCTCGATGGCGATGGCGCTGATCTCGTCGGCCGCGACCCTCAGCAGCTGCTTGGCTGAATCGGCCGCGCACTTGGCTTCGGCGAAGCGGATGTGCTGCGAAGCGAAGGCGGAGACCTGCTTCTCCGCCATGATCGAGCCCTTCTTACGCGCGATCTCGTTGTATTCCGCCACCATCTCGAGTGCGATGCCGACCGCGCCGCTGGTGATGCCGCAGCCGAAAATCGGGTAGCTGGGAAGCAGGTAGAGCGGGGTCTCGCGCCAGTGGCCGCCGGGCGATTCGCCGCCGCGCAGCGCCTCCATCGAGAGCGCCCGGTGCTCAGGCACGAAGAACTCCTTGAGCTGCACATCGTTGGTGCCGCTGCCGCGCAGGCCCAGCGCGTGCCAGGTGTCGAGTATCTCGATTTCCTCGCGCCTGATGAGAAAATGCAGGTGGCTCTCGTGCTCGCCGAACCTGCCCTCCTCGTAGCCCGAGACAATGCACCAGTCGCAGGTGTCCACGCCGGTGACGAAGGGCCAGCGGCCGCTCACCCGGTAGCCGCCGTCGGCCCGCACGTAGCGGCCCAGGCTCTGGATCAGGATGCCGGCGACCAGGGCCTTGGGATCGTCGCCCCAGACCTCGTCCTGCCCCTCCCGCGGCCACTGGGACACCATGAAGGGGTGAACGACGTACTGCACCACCGCCCAGCCGGTCGAGCCGCAGGCCGCGCCGATTTGGGAGACGGCGTCCACGATGTCGCGCAGCGGCCCGCCGGCGCCACCGTAGGCCGCTGGCTGCAGGATGCGGGCGACGTCCGACTCGCGCACCATCTCCCTGATCTCGGGCAGGACCGTGCGGTTCTCGCGGGTCTCGTCTCGCCGTTCGCGAAGGGCGGGCAAAAGGGCATCGAGATCGGCGCGCATGGCTCCCTTTCCTTACTCCACGATGATCGTGAGGGGTCCGGCGGCGCGCATCATGGCCGCGCCCGGCGGCAGGGACAAGGCTGGGCACCTTTGCTGCTGTCCCCGAGGCGGCACACAGAGCCGCATGCAAGAGCGGCTTGCTTAGCGACCCTCGTGCAATGCGGGTTGCCCTTGGACCAAGCCTTGACCAAGTACGAGGCGGCCACTATGTCTTGATGCTCAGAAACGATAGCACCGTCGCGGGAGATCATCATGCCTCGGACAGTTAATGTGGCAGATGCCAAAGCAAGGTTGTCGCACTTGATTGCGCGTGCGGAGGCCGGCGACGACGTAATCATCGCGCGAGACGGCGTGCCTGCAGCCCGCATCGTGCCCTTGGAACGACCTGTTGGCGACACCATCGCTCTCTTGCGGCAGGAACGGGCGCAACGGCCACATGTCACCGCCGCGGACACTCGCGCCGCCAAGGAGCAGGGCCGCGCCTGATGGCGCTCGTCGTGGACGTGTCTGTCGCCGCTGCCTGGTGCTTTCCCGATGAGCAGGCCGATGCTGCCGAGCGCGCACTCGACGAGTTGCCGCGGCTTGGCGGCGTGGTTCCGGGCATCTTCCGATACGAAATTCGCAATGTGCTGGTCGTGAACGAGCGGCGCGGCCGCATCGATCAGGCGGGCAGTGCCCGGTTCCTGATGCGCTTGCGGGACTTGCGCCTGCTTCAGGACGACGCTCACGACGAGGACACGGTCATGGCGCTCGCGCGCAAACATGGGTTGAGTGCCTACGACGCCGCCTACCTGGAGACTGCCCTTCGCCGCGGTAACAGACTGGCGACCCTGGACCGAGACCTGGCGAACGCTGCCTCAGCCGAGGGCGTTGCCCTGATCCATTGATGCCTCGAAGGCATTTTGCATGGCGTCGCCTGCGGAAGTCGGTACTCTCCCGGCGCGCGGCGATGGGCCGGGATTGAGACGAGAGGGAGAGCGGCATGGGCAAGACGGCGATCGTGATCGGTGTGGGTGCGGGCGAAGGGTTGGGCGCGGCGGTCTGCCGCATGGCGGCAAGTGAAGGGCTGCATGTCTTCGTCGGCGGCCGCACCGGGGCCAAGGTGGAAGCGGTCGCGGACGAGATCCGCGCGGCCGGCGGGCAGGCCACCGCCGTCGTCGCCGACACCACCAACGAAGCCTCGGTCACCGCCTTGGTCGAGGCGGCGGAAGCGCAGGGGCCGATCGATCTCGCCGTGTTCAACGCGGGCAACAACATGCCGGGCAACCCGCTGGAGATGGAGGCCGACTACTTCGAGACCTGCTGGCGCATCGGCTGCTTCGGCGGCTTCCTGTTCAGCCGCGAGGTGCTGCGCCGCATGGTGCCGCGCGGCACGGGCACGCTCCTGCTCACCGGAGCGAGCGCGTCGATGCGGGGTAAGCCCAATTTCGCCGCCTTCACCAGCGCCAAGGCCGGGCTCCGGGCGCTCGGCCAAAGTCTCGCGCGCGAGTTCGGCCCGCAGGGCATTCACGTGGGCCACGTCGTGGTGGACGGCGGCATCGACGGTTACCGGCTCAAGACCCGCGCGCCCGAGTTCGCCGCGCGCTTGGGCGAGGGCGGGCTGATCGGGCTCGACGGGCTCGCGGAATCCTATCGTTTCCTCTACCGCCAGCCGCGCAACGCGTGGACGCAGGAGCTCGATCTGCGCACCCACAAGGAGCAGTACTAGGCCCGCGGCGGCGATTGACACGGCGGAATAAACGCCGCTTCCTGCCGCGATGTCGCAAAAGCTTCCGCTCGACGGCGTCCGCGTCATCGACCTCGCGACCTTCATCGCGGGGCCGTTCACGGCCGCCGTGCTCAGCGAGTTCGGCGCCGAGGTGATCAAGGTCGAGCAGCCGGGGCTCGGCGATCCGCTGCGCAAGTTCGGCTCACCCAGCAAGCGGGGCGACGGCTACGCCTGGCTCTCGGAGCAGCGCAACAAGAAGTCGGTCACCCTCGACCTGCGCCAGCCGGACGGCGCCGCGCTCTTCAAGCGCTTGGTCGCGGAGGCCGACATCCTGTGCGAGAATTTCAGGCCGGGCACCATGGAGAAGTGGGGCCTGGGACCCGACGCGCTCAAGGCCGTCAACCCCGGCCTCGTCATGGTGCGCATCTCGGGCTATGGCCAGAAGGGACCCTACAAGGACCGCCCCGGCTTCGCCCGCATCGCCCATGCCTTCGGCGGCCTGACTCACCTAACCGGCGTGCCGGGCGGGCCGCCGCTGACGCCGGGCTCCACCTCGCTCGCCGACTACATCTCCGGCCTCTACGGCGCGGTCGGCGCGCTGCTCGCGCTGCGCAGCCGCGAGGAAGCGGGCGGGCAGGTAATCGACATCGCGCTCTACGAATCGATCTTCCGCGTGCTCGACGAGATGGCGCCGCTCTATGCCGCCACCGGATTCGTCCGCCCGCGGCTCGGGCTGATGACCAGCAACGTCTGTCCCCACGGGCACTTCGAGTGCGGCGACGGCGGCTGGGTCGCGATCGCGTGCACCAGCGACAAGATGTGGCGCCGCATGGCTGCGGTGCTCGGGCGCGAGGCGCTGGGCGAGGACGAACGCTACGCCACCAGCGCCAAGCGGGTGGAGCACCGCGACGATGTCGAGGCCATGGTCACGGCCTTCACGCTCTCGCTGCCGCGCGACCGGGTGGTGGAGACCTGCAACGCAGGCGGCGTGCCGACATCACCGGTCTATTCCATCGCCGACATCTTCGAGGACCCGCATTACCAGGCGCGGGGCACCCTGAAAGAGGTCGTCGAGCCGGAGACCGGCGAGGAGGTCCACGTGCCGAACGTTCTCCCGGCCATGTCCGAGACGCCGGGGCGGATAGAGAGCCTGGGCCCCAAGCTCGGCGCCCACAACGACGAGGTCTATGGCGGCCTCCTCGGCCTTTCCGCCGAAGAGCGCGACGCCTTGCGCGAGAAGGGCGTGATCTGAATGAGGGACCCGTGCCGGCTTTACCTGATCACGCCGCCCGAGATCGAGCTTGAGAGCTTCGCGCCCGCGCTTGAGGCGGCGCTCGACGCGGGCGATGTCGCCTGCCTTCAGCTGCGGCTGAAGGAGGCCGACGACGACACGGTACGCCGGGCGGGCGAGCGCCTGCTGCCGATCTGTGAGGCACGGGAGGTGCCGCTGCTCATCAACGACCGGCCCGATCTCGCGGCGAAAATTGGTGCCGCCGGCGCCCACGTCGGCGCCGAGGATGCGAGCTACGCGGAAGCGCGCGAGCGCTTGGGCGCGGACGGGATGGTGGGCGTCAGCTGCTACGATTCACGCCACCGGGCCATGGAGGCAGCGGCCTCGGGCGCGGACTATGTCGCCTTCGGGGCCTTCTTCCCCACAGAGACCAAGACACCGCGCGCCAAGGCGGACCTTCACCTGCTCAAGTGGTGGAGCACCCTGATGGTGGTGCCCTGCGTCGCCATCGGCGGCATCACGGCTGAAAACTGCGGGCCGCTGGTGGAAAACGGCGCGGATTTCCTCGCCGTGATCGGCGGGGTCTGGTCGCATCCGGACGGGCCGGAGGCCGGCGTCAGGGCGATCAACGGCGCCATTGCCAGCGCGGGGGCGAGTTGATATAGCCTGCTGCCTCCCGCCACCGGCAGAACCCATGAAGATCAACGGCAACGCCATCCGCCCGGGCATGGTGATCGAGCATCAGGATCGCCTCTGGGTCGCGGTGAAAATTCAGCACACCCAGCCCGGCAAGGGCGGCGCCTACCTCCAGGTGGAGCTCAAGAACCTGCGCGACGGGACCAAGCTCAACGAGCGCTTCAGGGCGTCAGAGAACGTCGAGCGCGTTCGTCTCGATCAGAAGCGCTACCAGTACCTCTACGAGGATGGCGACCTGCTCCACTTCATGGATCAGGACACCTACGAGCAGACCAGCCTCGCACGCGACCTGATCGGCGAGCGCATGGTCTTCATGCACGAGGGCATGATCGTCACGATCGAGTCCTATGAAGGTGACCCGCTCGGAATGACGCTGCCGGACACGGTGGTGCAGACCGTCACCGAGACCGAGCCCGTGGTGAAGGGCCAGACGGCCGCAGCCTCCTACAAGCCGGCGCTGCTCGACAACGGCGTCAGGACGATGGTGCCGCCGCATGTCTCCGAGGGCGAGCGCGTGGTGATCAGCACCGCCGATTCGACCTATGTCGAGCGCGCCCGCGACTGAGCGCCCCTCCCGCGGGCGCGCCTTGCGTCCGCCCCATACCATTACATGAAGAACGCCACACGATGTCCCGTCGCTCACCGCTCGTAACGGTCATGGTCAACGCCGCCTACAAGGCGTCGCGCGACCTGATTCGCGATTTCGGCGAGGTCGAGAACCTGCAGGTCTCGCGCAAGGGGCCGGCCGACTTCGTCTCGGCCGCTGACCATCGGGCCGAGGAGACCATCGTCGCCGAGCTCCGCCGGGCGCGTCCGAAGTTCGGCTTCCTGCTCGAGGAGGGCGGCGCGATCGAGGGTGAGGACTCCTCCAACCGCTGGGTCGTCGATCCGCTGGACGGGACGACCAACTTCCTGCACGGGCTGCCGCACTTCGCGATCTCCATCGGGCTGGAGCGCGACGGCAGGCCCTACGCAGGCGTGATCTACGACCCGGTGCGGGACGAGCTCTTCTGGGCGGAGAACGGCACCGGCGCATTCCTCAACAACCAGCGGCTCAGGGTCTCGGCCCGGCGCGCGTTGCCGACGGCGTTGCTCGCGACTGGGCTACCCTTCAAGGTACGCGAGCGCTACCCGGGCCATCCCGCCATGGTCCGCCGGCTCGCTGGCGAGACCTCGGGTGTGCGGCGGACGGGCTCGACCGCGCTCGACCTCGCCTACGTCGCGGCCGGACGGCTCGACGGATACTGGGGATTCGGCATGGAGCCGTGGGACCTCGCGGCCGGCATCATAATCCTGCGCGAGGCCGGCGGCATCGTCACCGAGGTCGGCGGCGGCGCGGACTCGATGACAAGCGGCGACGTGCTGGCCGCCAACGGGCATTTGCACGGGCTTCTGCGAGAAGTGCTGGCGCAAGCAGAGGGTTGAACGCGGCTCTCCGGAAAGAAGTTCAAAGCGCACAGCAAGTGGACAAGTTACGACCACCGCGCTTCGGGCACACCGATGAGGGCAACATCAATGAATGACACAGTGGATATCGATGACGACGTTTTTCGAGACGCCACACATAGCCTTCATCTTCATCTCGGGAGTCTGATGGATTTACCTGAAGAACTGCGCAACACGCTCGCCAGCGTGTACTACGAAGTGCACTGGCTGCGCAGGAAAAATGGAGGCACGCCTCTAGTTGCTCACCTGCCTCCACAAAAAGACTCCGAGAAACGTTTAGACATGGCGATGAAGCAGGCTTTACTGCGCGTGGACCAGTACCGGATCGCCGACACGTTGGTGGAGGCTATACGGAAAGCGGACAAAGACTCTCAGCCGAGATTGTATGATGCGTTGGTACAACTCGCACTCGATGAACTCAAGTGGAACATCAAGAACTCTTTCAAGAAGTCCGAGCTACGGCGCTCGCTGGAAAAGATGGGGAAGAAGCCTGTGCCAGAGGTTCCTGGCCTCTATGGGCGTGTCAGGCAATTTCAGTTCGAGCAACAACATTCTCGTTCCACTTCGTAAGGTGACGATGCTGAATGGATGGCTTTGGGTCCATCCGACCCCGTCATCCGAGCTGGAATAGGCGAGGGCGAGTGAACGAGTAGGAAAACTGTGGCGGTTGAATTCGCCGATGCGGTTAAGTGTTTTTCAAGCCATTTCCGTTGTCTCGAAAGTCGGGTGGCCACGATGTAGTTAATCGTGCGCCCTAGTCGGGCAGCTTGTTGTAACCAGTGTGTTGAGTGAATTTTTCGTACTCCACTCTTGTAGCTCGGCGAAACGATATTATGCGTACAGTGTCTTGATCCCGCATCGTTGTCACGAAAACTACGACATTCCCACTGTCATCTAAGCCCATATGCATATGGCGGATTTCATCGTTTTCAACAATCGCATCACTAATCACGTGGGGAGACGGCTGAAATGGTAACAACAGTTGTTCAAAATAGTGTGCCGCACTTTCAAGTGAGTATCCGTGTTTCTTGCGATTTATCGTTTCTTTGTTCTCATCGAACTCAATTCGTGTGTGGCCGAAGATCAGCCCAAACTCGTAGCTCGGCACTTCCGTGAAATCCATGATTGCCTCGACAGGATAGGCTTATTTGCGGTCTCGCGTATAGAAATGCAGAAGAACAAGTCGGAGGCGATCTTGGTCAGGATCGTCTACGCGTGAACGTCGTTGAAGTGCGCGGATGAGACGATCAGGATGTGACTCAAAGATCGCGCCAGGCTTCCTCGTCCTCGGACGAGAGCCATTCGCCCATCTCCCCGCCCAGGCCGTGCAGGTATTCGTCCCGACTCGGAACCACCTTGTGCACCACCAGGCGGTCGCCTTCGATCTCGAAGGCGATGACGTCGCCCTCGCGCAGGCCTACCGCGTCCCGAATGCTCTTGGGGATCGTCGTCCGACCGCGTGCCCCGACCTTGGCGAGTTGCATCCGCCCGCTTCCTCGTTACCTAGCAGTCTGTCGGACTTTGGGGGGATGTTCAGTTAGAATTTGGCTATGAGCAAGTTCGTGGACTGCGGGCGGGACCAGGCGTTTCTGCTTCCGCCCGATCTTCGGGACTGGATTCCGGAGGATGATCTGGCGCACTTCGTGATCGAGGCGGTCGAGCGCGTCGACATGAGCGCCTTCAAGGTGAACCGTCGCGGCACCGGCTCGGCGCAGTATCACCCCCGGATGATGCTGGCGCTGTTGATCTACTGCTATGCCAACGGGATCTTTTCGAGCCGTCGGATCGAGCGCGCGACCCGTCGCGACATCGGGGTGCGCTTCGTGGCCGCCAACAGCCATCCCGATCATGACACGATCGCGACCTTCCGACGCGACAACCTGGCGGCGGTGGGCGAGAGCTTTCTTCAGGTTCTGCTTCTGGCCAAGGAGCTGAAGCTGGTGAAGCTGGGGGTGGTGAGCGTGGACGGCAGCAAGTTCGCGGCCAATGCGAGCAAGCATCGCTCGGTCAGGTATGACCGGGCGGGTGAGCTGATCGAAGAGTTGCGTCTGGAGATCGCCGCTCTGATGGAGCGTGCCGAGGCGGCGGACGATGGCGCCGGCGAGGACCCGCAGGCGCTGCCCAGGGAGATCGCGCGGCGGGAGGCTTTGTGCGCGCGCTTGGACGCGGCGCGTCGGCGTCTCGAGGCCCGGGCCAGGGCGCGCGCGGAGGCGGAGCGGGTGGCCTACGAGGCCAAGGTAGCGGCACGCGCCGGGCGCAAGGGCCGGGCCAAGGGCAAGCGGCCGAAGCCGCCTGAGGGGACGCCGCGCGGGGACGAGCAGAGCAACCTGAGCGACCCGGACAGCCGGCTGATGCGCAAGAGCAAGAGGCACGAGTTCCGCCAAGCCTACAATGCCCAGGCGGTTGTGGATGCCGGGGGCTCTCAGCTGATCGTGGGCGCCCGGGTCAGCACCTGCGCCAGCGACCGCAACGAGTTGGTAGCAGATATCGAGGCGATCGCGGCCGGACTGGGCCGGCCCGAGACGGTACTGGCGGACAACGGCTATGCCAACGGTGCGGCGGTAGCGGCGCTCGAAGCGAGCGGCATCGAGGCCCTGGTGGCGACGGCTGCGCAGCGCCGGCGGCGGCGCCACGACTTCCGCCCGAGCGGGGCCGGGACGGCGGTGAAGGAAGCCAAGGCCGACTGGCTCTGGGAGATGGCGACCAAGCTCGATAGCGAAGAGGGCCGGGCGCTGTACAGGCTGCGTCAACAAACCGTCGAGCCGGTGTTCGGCGTCATCAAGGCGGTGCTCGGTTTCACCGGCTTCTCGCTGCGCGGCCTCGACAAGGTGGCCGGCGAGTGGACCCTGGTGGCGCTGGCCTACAACTGCAAGCGCCTGCACAAGCTCACGCTGTCGATGGCGTCGTGACGGCGTTCCTGGCCCGACTTCTCGACGCGAATGGGCCGACACGGCCCGCTAGTGCCGGAAATCGACGTTCCAGCGATCGTCCCAAACCCATCCTCGCCGTCTCATCCAACACCCATCGCGCCGCCGGCAGACAAAAGCCAAATCACTCATAATCGAAATCCGACCCCAAAGTCCGACAGACTGCTAGAGTGCGTGGTGCTCCAAGATAGCGTACGACGCGGCGGCGCGCCCGGCTGGCGGTCGCGGGCGCATTCGGCGAAAATGACGGCGCTTGTGAGACGCGGGCCTCGTGCCCACATGGGGGACAGCCGGGTATGGACATCATTCTGAAGAACGCTCTCGTGGCGCACGAGGACCAACCGGTGCGCGCGGCCGACATCGCCATCGAGGGCGAGCGTATCGTGGCGGTCGAGCCGGGGATCACGGCGGAGCCGGCGAAGTGATCGACTGCGGGGGCCGGCTGGTCTCGGGCCCGCTGATCGACCCGCACGTCCATCTCGACGCCGTGCTCACGGCGAACCTGGAGCCCAACGTCACCGGCACGCTGCACGAGGGCATCGCCGTCTGGGGCCGACAGAAGAAGATCCGCGACCTCGAATCGGTCAAGGCGCGGGCCAAGCAGGCGATCGACTGGGAGATCGCCCAGGGCGCGGGCTTCATCCGCACCCACGCCGACACCTCGGACGAGGGCCAGCTCTCGATGCGGGCCCTGCTGGAGGTCAAGGACGAGGTGAGCGACCGGGTCGACCTGCAGATCGTGGCCTTCCCGCAAGACGGCATCCACTCCCACCCCGGCGGCCCGGAGCTCTTCCTCCGCGCGCTCGACATGGGGCCGGACGTGATCGGCGGCATCCCCCACAACGAGGCGACGCGGGAGGCGGGCGTCGCCAGCCTCAAGCTGATCTTCGACGAGGCGGAGACGCGGGGCCTCCTGATCGACGTGCACTGCGACGAGGTGGACGACCCCAACTCGCGCTTCACCGAGGTGATGGCGCACGAGACCTATTACCGGGGCATGCAGGGCCGGGTGACCGCGAGCCACTGCGCGGCCATGCACTCCTACGCCAATGCCTACGCCTTCCGCCTCTTCGGCTGGCTCGAGAGGGGCGGGCTCAACGTTATCGCCAACCCCTTCGACAACCTGATCTTGCTGGCGCGGGAGGACACCTATCCCAAGCGGCGCGCGATGACGCGGGTGAAGGAGCTGTGGCAGGCCGGCATCACCGTCGGCATCGGCCACGATTCGATCATGGACCCGTGGTATCCGCTGGGGCGGGGCGACATGGTGCAGGCGGCGTCGCTCACGCTCCACGTCTGCC
Organism: Alphaproteobacteria bacterium; assembly: GCA_965207055.1. Taxonomy (GTDB): domain Bacteria; phylum Pseudomonadota; class Alphaproteobacteria; order UBA828; family UBA828; genus WTGU01. The sequence continues at coordinate 1,435,269 of CBDBLP010000004.1, forward strand.
AGATGTCGGGCACGGCGGAGATCGACGCCTGCTTCGACATGGTGACCTGGAAGAATGCCGAGATCCTCGCGCTGGAGGATTACGGCGTGGCGCCCGGCTGCCGCGCCGACCTCGCGGTGTTCGACGCCGCCAGCAAGGCGGATGTGCTGCGGATCAACCCGGCCTGCACCCACGTCTTCAAGCGGGGCAAGCTGGTCGCCGCGACCGCGCCGGCGAGCCGTACCGTGATGGGCCAGACGGTCGACCTCACGCTCGGCAACTGAGCGCGGCATTTCGGAGAATGGAGAGAAACCATGGTGCAAACCTATAGCGCGCCGCTCCGCGACATGCGCTTCGTGCTCAACGAGCTTCTCGACGTGGGCGAGCTCGCCACGCTGCCCGGCTACGAGGACGCGACGCCCGACGTAATCGACGCCATGATCGAGGAGGGCGCCAAGCTCTGCGAAAACACGCTGCTTCCGCTCAACCGCCCGGCGGACGAGGAAGGCTGCCACTACGAGAACGGCGTCGTGCGCACACCCGCCGGCTACAAGGAGGCCTACAAGACCTTCGTGGATGCCGGCTGGACTGGCGTCACGATGTCGCCGGACTACGGCGGCAAGGGGCTGCCGCAGCTCATCAGCATGGTCTTCGACGAGATGGTGTGCTCGACGAATCTGGCTTTCGGCGTCTACCCGCTGCTCTCCAACGGCGCCGCCGCGGTGATCGAGCTGCACGCCGCGGAGGCGCTGAAGCAGGCCTATCTGCCACGCCTGGGCGACGGCACCTGGAGCGGCACCATGTGCCTGACCGAGCCCCACTGCGGCACCGACCTGGGCCTCATCCGCACCAAGGCGGTGCCCACGGGCGAGGGCCGCTACGCGCTCTCAGGCACCAAGATCTTCATCTCCGCCGGCGAGCACGACCTGACCGAGAACATCGTCCACCTGGTGCTGGCGAAGCTGCCGGACGCGCCGCCCGGCGTGCGCGGCATCAGCCTCTTCCTGGTGCCGAAGCGCAGACTCAAGGACGACGGCACCGCCGGCCCGGCCAACGGGGTCTCCTGCGGCTCGATCGAGGAGAAGATGGGCATTCACGGCTCGGCCACCTGCGTCATGCACTTCGACGAGGCTGAGGGCTATCTGATCGGCACGCCGCACAAGGGCCTGCGCTGCATGTTCACCATGATGAACGGCGCCCGCCTCGGCGTCGGCCTCCAGGGCCTGGGCCTGGGCGAGACCGCCTATCAGAGCGCCACGGCCTACGCGAAGGACCGCCGCCAGGGGCGCGGGCTCAAGGGCGCTGCGGAGCCGGAGGCGACGGCCGATCCCATCATCGTCCACCCCGACGTGCGCCGCATGCTGCTGACCCAGCGCGCCATCAACGAGGGCGCCCGTGCCCTCGCCTACTGGACGGCGCTGCAGCTCGACATCTCGCGCAGCCACGAGGATGCCGCGGTGCGCGAGGATGCCGACGAGCTGGTCCAGTTGTTGACGCCTATCATCAAGGCCTTCTTCACCGACTACGGCTTCGAGGCCACCAACCTCGCGGTCCAGGTGCACGGCGGCCACGGCTACATCCGCGAGCACGGCATGGAGCAGCTCGTGCGCGACGCGCGGATCAGCCAGATCTACGAGGGCGCGAACGGCATCCAGGCGCTCGATCTGGTGGGCCGCAAGCTGCCTAGCCGGGCCGGCCGCTACCTGCGGCACTTCTTCCATCCCGCCGTCGCCTTCATCGAAGAGAACAAGGACGATCCGGAGCTCGCCGACATCGTGGGACCCGTGGGCAAGGCGCTCGGCAAGTTGCAGACCGCGACGCTGGTGATCGCCCAGCGCGGCCTGGGTGACCCGGAGGAAGCCGGCGCTGCCGCCTCGGACTATCTCCGGATGTTCGGGCTGGTGGCGGTCGGCTACATGTGGTGCCAGATGGCGAAGTGCGCCCGGGACAAGCAAAACGGCGACGCCTTCTACGACACCAAGCTCAAGACCGCGCGTTTCTACGTGCAGAAGATTCTGCCGGATACCGCCGGGCTCTTCTTCAAGATCATGGCGGGCAAGGGCACAGTCATGGCCCACGGGGCGGAGGAGTTCTGAGCCGGGGCAAGCGCACGATGACCGAGGCCCTCTCGCTCGACCGGCTCGCGGGCCGGGTTGCCGATGGCGCCATGCTGGCGCTGCCGCCGGATTATTCCTTCGTGCCGATGGCTGCGGTGCGCGCGCTTGTGCGGCGCGGCGTGCGTGGTCTCCACCTCCTCACGGTGCCGCAGGCCGGCATCGCGGCTGACCTGCTGATCGGCGCAGGCTGCGTCGCCACCGTGGAGACGGCGGCGGTGAGCCTCGGCGAGCTCGACAACGCGCCCCGCTTCGGTGCCGCGGTCGAGGGCGGCAACGTGGCGATCCAGGAATCCACCTGCCCGGCGATCCACGCCGCGCTCCAGGCTGCGGAGAAAGGCGTGCCCTTCATGCCGCTGCGGGGGCTCATCGGCTCGGACCTGTTGCGCGTCCGGCCGGACTGGCAGGTGATCGACAATCCGCTGGCGGAGGGTGGAGGCGACCCCATCGTCCTGCTGCCGGCGCTCCGGCCCGATGTCGCGCTCTTCCACGCGCCTTATGCCGATGAGCACGGCAACGTCTGGCTTGGCGCGCGCCGCGAGCTCGTGACCATGGCCCACGCGGCCAGGGAAACCCTGGTCACGGTCGAGGAGGTGCGGCCGGGCAACCTGCTGGCCGACGAAACGATGGCGGCAGGCACCCTGCCCGCGCTCTACATCACGGCACTGGCCGAAGCACCGCAGGGCGTCTGGCCCCTGGGCCTCGCCGGCCGCTACGAGCCCGACCGCACCCATCTCGCCGACTACGCTCGGCTTGCGGCGAGCGAGGCGGGGTTCGCGTCCTACTGCGACGAGCATGTAGCTGACGAGAGTACGGGCGCGGCCGCCGCCTGCGCCGCCGAATGAGCCCGGCAGAGACCGCGCTCCTTATCGACGTTATCGCCGGGATGCTCGAAGGGCTCGGCCGTGTCGCGGTCGGGGCCTCATCACCCATTCCCGCTGCGGCCGCGTGGCTCGCGCGCGAGCGGGGCGGCGGCCGGCCGCACGTGAGCGTGCTCGGCAGCGGGGCGCACAGCGACATGACCGACGGTGGGCGGGAGCTCTTCGACCGCGCCGGCCAGGGCCGCATCGACGCCTTCTTCCTGGGCGGCGTGCAGATCGACGGCAAGGCCAACATCAACCTGATCGGCACCGGCCCGCATCCCACCGCAGACAAGCGCTTCCCGGGCTCCTACGGCTCCGCCTACCTCTACTTCGTGGTGCCCCGCGTGATCCTCTTCCGCGTCGAACACACGCCCCGCACGCTGGTGGAGAAGGTGGATTTCGTGAGCGCGCCGGGAACCAGCGCGCCCGGAACCTACCGGCCGGGCGGGCCCTACGCGCTTGTGACCGGCCGCTGCGCCTTTCGCTTCGAGCCGGCGCGCGGGCGCTTCCGCCTCGCCTCGCTGCACCCGGGCCATAGCCTCGAGGAGGTGCGCGCCGCCACCGGCTTCGACTTCGACGCCGCGGACGACCCGCCCGTCACCCCTGCCCCGAGCGCGGAGACCATGGCGCTGATCCGCGGCCCCATCGGCGCAGCCCTCACCGAGGTCTACCCCCGCTTCGCCGCCAAGTTTCTGGGCGACGAGAGGGCGGCGTAGGCGCCAGTAGCACGGGTCGGCGGTTCGGAGTATCACTGCGGGCGCGGGCTGCAGGCGGCGGGGTGAAGAGCATGAAGCGCGTTCACATCGACATCACGGTCGCCGACCCCGACCGCTCGGTCGGGTTCTACGCGACCCTCTTCGGCACCGGGCCGACGGTGCTGAAGCGAGACCTGGGGCCCGAAACCGGAGCGCCTGCGTCGGCCGCCTGACCACACCCATTCTCGTTCTTCAGGGAGCCCCCCATGTCGTCATCGAATCCGGCATTCCTCACCGCGACCGAAGCGTCGGCGGCGATCCAGGACGGGCGGCTCAGCCCGGTCGAGCTCGTGGACGCGCTGCTCGACCGGATCGACGCGCACGAGGAGCGGCTGCACGCCTTCGCTGCGGTCTACCGCGATGACGCGCGCGCCGCTGCCGAAGCCGCGCACAAGGCGATCCACGCGGGCCACGGCGTCGGCCCCTGGCACGGGGTGCCGATCGCGCTGAAGGACATCATCGACATCGAGGGCCGCATCACCACGATCGGCAGCAAGCACTGGGCGGAGCGCATCTCGCCCACGACCGCGACGCTCGCGCGCCGGCTGATCGAGGCCGGGATGATCGTCATCGGCAAGGCCAACACCGTGGAGTTCGCCATGGGCGGCTGGGGCACCAACCAGCACATGGGGACGCCGCGCAACCCGTGGGATGCCGAGGTGCACCGCGCACCCGGCGGCTCCAGCAGCGGCTCCGGCGTCTCGGTCGCCGCGCGTCTCGCGCCCTGGGCCATCGGCACGGACACCGGCGGCTCCGTGCGCATTCCGTCCGCATGGTGCGGGCTCGCCGGCCTCAAGGTCACCATCGGCCAGGTCAGCGCCGCCGGCGTGGCACCGCTCTCGCACACGCTCGACACGCCCGGCCCCATGACCCGCTCGGTGGAGGATGCGGCCCGGCTCTACATGGTGCTGCAGGGACCCGATCCCGCCGATCCGGCGACGCGGCGCCACGTGCCTGCAGACCCGCTTCCCACGCTGCGGAAGGGCGTCGCCGGGCTGCGCCTGGGGGTCATGGCCGAGGCCGAGCGGCACGGCGTGGACGCAGACGTGCTCGCCAGCTTCGACGCCGCCATCGAGGTTCTCGAGCAGGCGGGTGCACGCTGCGAGACGCTGGCGATGCCGCGCTCTGCCGCCGAGTACGGAAATCGCGTGGGCAAGCTGATCGGCACGGAGGGCTACTTCCACGTGGGCGCGCTGGTGGACGATGAGTCGCTCCCCATCGACGACGACGTGCGCCCCCGCATCCAGCTCGGGCGCGGCGTCTCCGCGGTCGAATACATGGCGATGATGCGCGCCCGCGAGGACGACAAGCGGGCCGCGCTTGCCGCGATGGAGGGCTTCGACGCCCTGCTGACGCCGGGCACGTTGACCCCGGCGCCCGCGGTCGCGGCCATCGACCAGAACCAGACGCCCGCCCACTTCACGCGCATGGTCAACTGGCTGGAATGGTGCGCCCTCGTGGTGCCCAACGGTGCTGCGGCGAACGGTCTGCCGACCTCGCTGCACATCGTCTGCCGCGGCCGTGACGAGGCGACGGCGCTCCGCATCGGCTGGGCCTACGAGCAGGCCACCGACTGGCACCTGCGCGTGCCGCCTGGACTTGAGGCATAGGAGCTGGCTGTCACCGCGCACCCCCGTCTTCTCCGCCGGACGCCCTCGACGCGTTATTCCCCCACCTCACCCCGGCCCTCTCCGCCTCCATGGTCGGAGAGGGAGTGACCGCAGCCTGCGCCGACGAGGGCGGTGAGCCGCTGGCCCCCTCGCTGGCGCTCAATCGCTTTCGAGTCTCTCTGCGGGAGGGACGGTGTCGGTCACCAGATCGCGGATCACCCGCTTGTTGCGCAAGGGCTCCAGCGTCATGGTGCCAGGCCTGAGGCGGACCGTGCAGGCGTAGGCCGTCTCGCCATCGACCCGCATGGTGCACTCCTTGCACACGTTCGCGTTGGTGCAGCTGTAGCGGAAAGCCAGAGAGGGGTCGCGGTTCTCGCGCAGCCAGATCAGGCCGTCGAGCACCGAGGCGCCGGTCTCGTAGGGCACGTCGAAGGTCTCGATCTCCTGCGAGCGGCCGGGACCGCTGCGGGCGATGCGCAGGGTGGCGCTGGCGCGCGCCATGTCAGGCCGCCGCCGCGAAGGCTGGGGCAAGACCTTCGCCCGCACGGGTCACGACCTGGCTTCGCGCGAGCCCGGCGTCGCTCTCGGGCATATCTTCGCGCTGGTGAGCGCCCCGGCTCTCGCGCCGGGCGGCAGCGGTGGCAGCGATTGCTTCCGCCACCTCGAGCCCGGCACGGAGCGCGTACCAGTCGGCAAGCCCGGTGTCGTAGGCGCCGCACGGGGGCAGCGAGAGGCCGGAAAGCTCCCCCCGCATGCGGCGGATCCGCGCCACGGCGTCGTCGAGCCCCGCGCCGTCACGCAGCGGCCCCACCTGCTCCCACATCAGCCGGCGCAGATCGCGCGAGAGCGCGAGCGCCGACGACCCCTCGCCCCGCGTCGACGCCCGCTCCGCCAGCGTGTCGAGTGCAGCGCGCGCGGCGACCGGGCGCCAGGCATCGGGAGCGCGCGCGGCCTCCAGCGCTGCGCTCCGCCCGGCCCGGTGGCCGAACACCAGGGCCTCCGTGATGGCATTACCAGACAGCCGGTTCGCGCCATTGGCGCCGCCCACGGCCTCGCCGGCGGCGTAAAGCCCCGGCACGCGCGTGGCCATCCCTGCGTCCGCCGCGATGCCGCCCATGTGGTAATGCGCGATGGGCGCGACCTCCACCGGCGACTGGGTGAGGTCGATGCCGTTCGCTTCGAGGCGGTCGATGACTGGCCCGAAGGCATCGCGCAGCGCGGCCTCGCCCACGTGGGTGAACGAGAGCCAGGCGCCGCCATGGGGCGAGCCGCGCCCGGCACGGACCTCGTGCCAGATGGCGTGGGTGGCGAGGTCGCGCGTCGCCGTGTAGCGGCCGGCATCGCTGCCGCCGTAGCGCGGCAGGAACTCCTCCATCGCCCCGTTCAGGAGCCGCCCTCCCAGCTTGTAGCGGAATGGATCCCACATGATCGGGTCCATGCCGACCAGGCGCGGGAAGAGATGGCCGATGGGGAAGAACTGCACGAACTCCATGTCGATCAGCGCCGCCCCGGCGGCGAGCGCGAAGGCATGGCCCTCGCCCGCCATGTTGGCCGATGCGCTGGTGCGCGCGTAGAGACCGGTCAGTCCGCCGGTGGCGACCACCGTCGCCCGCGCGGCCACCGTGACCGCGCGGCCGCTCTCGATGTTGAAACCCACGGCGCCCGTGAGCCGCCCGTCGGCCAGCACCGGGTCGGTCACGACGAGGCCGGAGATGCGCCTGATCGCATCGGCGCGGGCGATGCGCCGGCGGAGCGTGGCGGCAACGGCGGGGCCGGTGTTGAGGATGTCCACGTAGCAGCAGCGCCGGCGCCGGTGGCCGGGCGCCGTGACCTGGGCGATGCGCCCGCCCTCGCGCGCCCAGCCGACCTTCCAGGAGTCCATCTCCCGGATGCGCGTGGGACCCTCCTCGCAGAGCAGCGCGGCGAGCCCCGGATCGCACAAGCCCCGCCCGGCCTCCAGCGTGTCCTCCAGGTGGTCCTCGACCGTGTCGGGCTCGGCCTCGCCGAGAGCGGCGGCGACGGTCATCTGCGCCATCACCGTGGCGCCGCCGCGCCCCACCATGTTGCGATCGGCAAGCACGATCCGGCTCGCACCAGCCTCGGCCGCGGCGAGCGCCGCATACATGCCGGCGCCGCCCGCGCCAATCACGAGCACGTCGGTGTCGATATGGGCGGGCGCTTCGCTCATCGCTCCCTTCCGCGCCGAGCCGCCGGCCGCCGCGCGCCGATCAGAGCGGCGGGCGGCGCTGGTCCCAGGGCCGGGCGCGCTCATAGTCGGCGGCGGCGCGGAACACGCGCACGTCGTCGAAGGTGCGTCCCACGATCTGGATACCCGTCGGCACGCCGGAGGACGCATAGCCGCTCGGCACCGCGGCAATCGGGCACTCCGGCACCAGATTGAAGGGGTAGCAGAGCTGCCATTGCACGTAGATGTCGCCCGGCCAGTTGGCGACGCTCAGCGTCTTGCCGTTGATGCGGAGATCCGTGTTTTCGATGTCGTGGTCGGCGGGCAGCGCCGGGATCGCGTTGGTGGGGCAGACGAGAATGTCGTACACGTCGAGAATCGGCGCCAGCGTCTCGTACATCCGGCCTCGCACGGCGTTGCACTGGTAGAAGCGGCTCAGGCTGTGCTGGGAGCCGCGCTCCAGCAGCCGGCGGACGAAGCCCTCCATCTCGAATTTCCAGCGGGGATAGAGGTGGCCGGCGGCGGCCCAGAAGAGGCCCTCCCAATGGGTGGTCCAGGCGTCGAGCACCGAGAAGTCCCAGCCGAGCTCCACCTCTTCGACCGTGCAGCCGAGGCTTCTGAACGCCTCCAGGGCGTCGCGGGTGTTCGCCTGCACCTCCTCGTCGATCTCGTAGTAGCCGAGGTCCATGGAGAAGGCGACCCTCCACCCCTCGATAAGGTCGAGCTCGCTCGGAATCTCCAGCTTGGGGCGGAGCGAGCAGATGTCGTCCGGGTGCGGCCCCGCCATCACGTTCTGCATCAGCGCGCCGTCGGCGACGCTCCGCGTCATCGGCCCGTAGTGCAGCAGTGATTCGCGAGGGTACGCGCGGTCGATGGGGTTGCGGCCGAAGGGCGGCTTGTAACCGAAGTGGCCGCAGCACGCCGCCGGCATGCGGATCGAGCCGCCGCCGTCGGTGCCGTCGGCGAGCGTCGTCATGCCGGCCGCCACCGCCGCCGCTGCGCCGCCCGACGAGCCGCCGGGGCCGTAATCCAGGTTCCACGGGTTGCGCGTGTTGCCCCAGAGGTCGCTGCGGCAGTGCGGCGCATGGGCCATCTCGGGCGTCGTGGTGCGCGCATGCATGATCGCGCCCGCCTCCAACAGCCGCGCCACGGTGGGCGCCGAGCGGTCGGGCACGTGGTTCTCGAACATGCGCGAGCCGAAGGTGGTGATCTCCCCTTCCACCGGATGAAAGTCCTTGATGACGATGGGGAGGCCTTCGAGGGAGCGCGTGTCTGCGCCCGACGAATAGAGCGCCTCGGCCGCCTTCGCCTGCTCCAGCGCGCGCTCGTAGAAGGTGTAGGTATAGGCGTTGACCGCGGGATTGACCGCCTCGGACCGCGCGATCACGGCAGACATGAGGTCCACCGGCGAGAGCTCACCCGACTTGAATTTGGCCAGCGCCTCGGTTGCGGTGGTGTAGCAGAGATCGTCCGACGCCATGATATCCTCCCCCGATCGCCTTTTTCTTTAGACGAACAGGAAATCCGGCGAAGGACAATGGCCGAAACGTCGTCGCCCATACTGGAGTTGGACCACGTCTCCAAGCGCTTCGACCGCACGGTCGTCGCGGACGAACTGTGCCTGGGCATCGAGAGGGGCGAGTTCTTCACCTTCCTGGGCCCCAGCGGCTCGGGCAAATCGTCGACGCTTCGCATCATTGCCGGGCTGGCCAAGCCCGATTCCGGCCGCGTCCTCATCGAGGGGAAGGACGTCGGCGCGGTGCCGCCCTGGCGCCGCAACCTCGGCATGGTGTTCCAGCAGTACGCGATCTTCCCTCACATGACGGTGGCGGAGAACATCGCCTACGGCCTGAAGGTCCGCGGCATGGCGCGGGGCGAGCGCCAGCACCGGGTCGAAGAGCTCGTGGACCTGGTCGGGCTCACCGGCATGGAGAAGAAGAACGTGACGCTCCTGAGCGGCGGCGAGCAGCAGCGCGTCGCAGTCGCCCGCGCGCTCGCGCCGAGGCCGGCGATCCTCCTGCTCGACGAGCCGCTGGCCGCGCTCGACGAGAAGATCCGCCGTGAGATGCAGACCGAGCTCAAGCACCTCCAGCGCGGGACCGGCACCACCTTCCTCTACGTCACCCACGACCAGGAGGAAGCACTCACCATGAGCGACCGGATCGCCGTGCTCAACCGCGGCGTCTGCGTGCAGTGCGACCGCCCGGAAGCGCTGTTCCGCCGCCCGCGGGCGCGCTTCGTCGCCGGCTTCTTCCGCGGCTGCAACGTGCTGGAGGCCCGGCTCGTCGCCCTGCGCGGGTCGGAGGCGGATATCGAAATCGCAGGCCAGACGGTGACAATCGAGCGGGGCGAGCAGGCGGAGCGCGGGCCCGGGGACTGCGACATCGCGGTCCGCGCCGAGAACATCCTGCTCGGCACGGCTGCGTCAAACGCCCTGGTCCGGCTGGACGTCACCTTGGAGGAAATGATCTATCGCGGCACCAACGTGGACCACCACTTGACGTTTCGCGACGGCCAGAAGGCAATCGCGACCTCCACCAGACGCGAGCTCGACACGGCGCCCGTCGAGTTGACCATCGGCTTCCGCCGCGAGGACGTGATCCTGCTGGCCGAGTGACGGGCCGTCAGGCCCGCGCCCGCATCTCGCGCCGTGCCTGGCGGGCGCCCATGACGCTGAGCACGAGGACCAGGCCGAAGGTCACGATGATGAGCAGCCCCATCAGCGCGAAGAGCGTGGGCGTGAGGCCAATCTGCTTGAAGGTCGACCAGATATAGGTCTGCACGGTGTTGTAGGGCCCCTGCACCATGGTGGTCCTGATGGTCTCGTTGAACGAGATGATCATCGAGAAGATCGCCGCTCCCACCACGCCGGGGTAGATCAGCGGCAGCTCGATATCGAAGAAGGCGCGCCAGCGGTTGGCGCCGGTCATGTGGGCTGCCTCGAGCAGCACCGGGTCGAAGGTCGTCATCACCGTCAGCACGATGAGAAAGGCGAAGGGCAGCGCCCAGACCACGTGGATGACGACGATCGAGAAGAACGCCGACGGAATGCCGAGCTCGCGGAAGAAGAAGGCGGTGGCGATGCCCATGCTGATGCCGGGCACGAAGAGCGGCAGCAGCATGAGGATGATGATGAGCCGGCGCACCTTCAGCTCGCGCACCGCCATCGCCGCCAACAGCGCCAGCACGGGCGTCACGATGCCGACGATGACCGCCAGGATCACCGAGGTCTCGAAGGACTTGACGAGAATGGGGTTGCTCCACATCTCGACGTACCAGCGCAGCGTGAACGACGGCTCGTCGGTCACCTGACCGAACTGATAGCGCGCGGTGGCGGAGAGGATCAGCGGCGGCACCAGCGGCGCGTAGAGAAAGACAAGTGCCACCATGGTGACGATCCAGAAGACGGCGCGGCTGACGCGGGAGTCGCCCATCTACCCGCCCCGGATCAGGATCTTGCCGAGGAACGAGCGCACGTCGAAGCCGAGATACCAGGCGACGAGCAGCGCGGTCATGACCGCCACCACCACGCTCGACATCGCCGCCGCCAGTGGATAGTGCAGCACCTCCATGGCGCTCGCGATGGTGTTGCCCATCAGCTCGTATCCGGCACCGCCGAGGATGAGCGAGACCGCGCTCTCCCCGAACACGCCGACGAAGCCGAAGATCGCCGCCGCGAAGAGGCCGGGCAGCGAGAGCGGCAGAGTCACGCGCAAGAAGGTGAGGAAGGGGTTCGCCCCCAGCATCCAGCTGGCCTCGATCTGGCGCCTGTCGATGCCCGCGAGCGAAAGCCAGAGCGGGAAGACCATGAAGGGCATGTAGGCGGCGACCAGCCCGACATAGACCGAGAAGTCGCTGAAGAGCAGCCAGTCGATCGGGCCGTCGCTCAAGCCCAGCCCGATGATCGAGTCGTTGATCGGCCCGTTGCGGCCGAGCAGGTATGACCACGCGAAATTGCGGATGACGTAGTTGACGAGGAAGGGAATGGTGATCAGCAGAAGGATCACACGCACCACGTGGCGCGGCGCGCGGAAGGCGAGGAAGTAGGCGATCGGATAGGCGATCACGAGGCCGATCGCGGTCGCCACCGGCGCCACCACCAAGCTCCGCTCCAGCACGATGATGCGCACACCCTCGAAGAAGTCGAGGTAGTTGACGGGTGTGAGGGCGGGCTCCACCGTGAAGCCCACCCGCTGCCAGAAACTGACCGCGACCGTGATCGCCAGCGGGCCGATCACGAACACCAGGACGAACGCGACCGGCAGAATCAGCAGCGCAAGACGCGGGAGGGCCCTGAGAGGCACGAGTCTATCGGTTCCCGGGCCGGCTGCCGTTGGGCGTCATCACGTCGACGCCGGGCCCCCGGGCGCCCTGGAGCACCCGGGGGAGCCGGAACCTGTCCGCCTGTGCTAGGCCGCCTTGAAGCGTGCCCAGGCCGCCTCGTGCTCGATGTAGGAGGCGGGCCAGCGGTTGTGCCAGATGCCGCCGAACTCGAGCTTGCGCTTCACGTTGGCATCGTTGGCCACGGCCGCCTCGGCCTCGCCCGCCGCGAAGGCGTCCGGATTGGCGGCGGCGAAGCCCGGCGCCTGCGAGTTGGTCATGTAGCCCCGCATGGCGCTGATCTTCGCCCCGTACCAGGGCCCCAGCATGAAGTCGAAGAGGTCGTAGACGGCCTGCGTGTGCTCTTCGGAGCGCGCGGGGTTGTTGGTGAGGTAGCCCGACATCGCCCACAGCAGGTAACCTTCCTTGGGCGTCGCATAGATGCTGTTCGCGCCCTGCTTGTTGGCGACGATCACCATCGGCTCCCAGCCGTCGAGCACGACGACTTCCTTGTTCAGCAGCAGGTTGACCGCCTGCTCGAAGCTGGTCCACAGGACCCGGAACTGGCCCTCTTTCTTCTTCTCGATGAGATAATCGACGACCGTGTTGATCTCGTCCTTGGTCATGTCGACAGGGTTGCCGATGTCCGCGATCCCGGCGGCCTTCATGTGGATCGCCGTCTTGTAGCCGGCGGTGGTGTAGTTGTCCTCCAACGCCACGTAGCCCTTGTACTGCGGATCGAAGAGGGCGCCGAAGGAGTCGACCGAACCCACGCCGCCGGTCTCGTCCGGCAAGTAGCAGATCGACTCGCCCTGCAGGATGGTCGGGATCCCGTAGACCTGCCCCTCGTGGGCGATGTGCGGCCAGCCGGGCGCGCCGTCCACGAAGTACTGCGAGATGTACTCGTTCGCGCCCCAGTTCGGCATCCGGCTGGCATCGATCGGCAGGATAAGCCCGAGCTGCGCGAGCGGCTCCTGCACGCCGCCCACGATGTGAAGCGCGTCGTAGGTCGACGTGCCGCCACCGCCGAGCAGGACATTGATGATCGTGGCGGGCGCGTTGCCCACCGCCACCAGGTTGACGTCCCAGTCGGTCTTGTTCGAATAGCGCGACCAGTCGCCGGCCGGATCGCCGACACCGATATCGGCGAGGGTCACCGAGCCCGAGGCCGCGAGCGCCTTTGACCACGGCGAGCCGGCCAGCGAGAGGCCGATCGCGCCGAGGCCGCCAAAGCCGCCCGCCTTCAGTAGAGACCGCCGTGTCAGGTCAAGCTTGCCCATGACTTACCTCCCTTGTTCGACGCATGCGCGGAGGCGCCACCGGGCGCCCCGGCATCATTGCGGTGGTCATGATAAGCCTTCGGCCGAGACGAGTCGATTGATCGGGCATCGTTCGGCACGTGAGTTGCGCGCCGATCGGCGCGATAAGCCTTTGAAGCGCCTTGATACTGCAAGTTCAAAATCGCACGCCGAACAACAGTTTAGGCAGCATGACCCCGACTTGCCGCTCCCTACGACCCGACTTGGGGTGTGTAAAGCCCCCTGAGCGCTTCTGACAGCCGACCGCTCCCGCGAGTGATGTTGTGGCGGGCGACCTTCGCCGCATGTCGCGAACCGAGCGACGGCCGGACATGGCGGTGAGCCTGCTTCCGGTACTCCTTCACGGCACGCTCGTCTTGACGTGGTCGTTCCCTTTCCCGCAACCTCAGGGGTGGTGCAGGCAGGAGCATCGCCAATGGACGCGGTGGGCGAATTTCTCGATTCAACCGATCTGATCGGCGAAGGGCCGGCCCTGGCCGGGCGGCTCCGGCGCGACGGCTATCTCTTCCTGCGCGGGCTGCTGCCGCGCGATGCCGTGCTGGAGGTCCGTCGGCGTCTGCTGGAGAAGGCGGCGGCGGGCGGCTGGCTCGACCCGGCACATCCGGTGGAGGCGGGCATCGCCAACACCGCCGCGTCCTGCAAGGATCCCGAGGATCGCTACATGCAGGTGTTTCGGACCCTGTGGGTCGACGAAGCGCTGCATCGCCTCAGAACGCATCGGAATGTGCTGACGCTCTTCGAGAGCATCTTCGGCGAGCCGGCGCTCGCGCATCCGATGTTCGTCCAACGCAACATCTTCCCGCAAAGCGAGAACTTCGACTTCACCACCGGTGCGCATCAGGACAAGGTCCACATCGGCGGCGCAACCAATCACGCGATGTGGGTTCCCTTGGGCGATTGCCCGAGAGAGAAAGGGACGCTGGTGGTGGCGGCGGGTTCGCACCTGGCGGGCGTGCTGGACACCAAGGTCGGCAACGGCGCCGGCGGAATGGACATCTGCGTGCCGATCCCCGGCCAATGGGTGAGCGGCTCCTTCGAGGCAGGCGATGCGCTGGTCTTTTCGGATACCACCGTGCACCGCGCGCTGCCCAACTGTACAAACCAGTTGCGGCAGTCCTTCGACGCCCGCTACCAGCCGGCGAGCCAGCCCATCGCCGAGACCAACATGACCCCCTATTCCGGCTGCGGCACATGGGAAGAGGTCTATGCGGGCTGGTCCTCCGACGACCAGACCTACTACTGGAAGGCGCTCTCCCCCCATGTCGTGCCGCTCGACCGGAGCTATTACGAACGCCGCGATCGGATGGCCTTCGAGATGGCGGAGAGCGGCGACGTGACGGCGCGCGACGCGCTGCTGCGAATCGTGCAGCGCGACCCAGACGAGGAGAAGCGTCAGCGCGCGGAGCAATTGCTGCGCCACCTGACCGCCGGAGCGGGGCAACCGGAGGGCAGCGGGTCCCTCGCCGCACCGACCTGAAGGGCCCATTTCCCGGGCTCGTCTTCGCTTCCCCGGCCCCGCCGACTACAATCGATCGCCACAGGCAAGAAGATCGGGAGATCCGGGCGATGGAAATGGTCATGCGCAGCTACCCGAACGACTGGGTCGCCGGGTCCATCATGCACCGCAAGGGCGTTGGCGGCGGCTCGTCGGGGGTCACGCACGAGCTGACCGAGGAGAAGCAGGGCACCTATCTCTACACCATCGGCCCCTATGCCGACCCGGTGCTCTCCATAGAGCCGGGCGACCGGGTGATCGTCGAGACCCGCGACGCCTTCGAGGGCAAGATCACGAGCGAGAGCGACGTGCCCTCGGAGCTGCTGGAGGTGCCCTTCCTCAACCCGCAATGCGGCCCGATCTTCATGGCCGGCGCCCAGAAGGGCGACGTGCTCGCCGTCCACATCGAGAGCATGGCGCCGCGCGGCCCCCAGCCCCGCGGCACCTGCTGCATGATCAAGGAGTTCGGCGGGCTCACCAGCACCTACTACACGGCCACGCTCAACGAGCCGCTGCCCGAAAGGGTGCGCAAGGTGGAAGTGGACGAGGAGAACGTCTACTGGAGCGACCGGGTCACGCTCCCCTACAAGCCGCATATCGGCACGCTTAGCTGCTCGCCGCAGATCGATTCGATCAACTCGCTCACGCCGGACGATCACGGCGGCAACATGGACCTGCCGGACATGGGGCCCGGCACGGTCACCTATCTGCCGGTGCGCGCGCCCGGTGCGCTGCTCTATATCGGCGATGCCCACGCCTGCCAGGGCGACGGCGAGGTCTGCGGCGTGGCCGTGGAGTATCCCACGACCACCACGATCACCGTCGACCTGATCAAGGACTGGACCATCGACTGGCCGCGCCTCGAAGCCGACGACTTCATCATGACGATCGGCAGCGCCCGACCGCTGGAGGATGCGACCCGGATCGCTTATCGCGAGCTGGTGCGCTGGATGGTCAAGGACTACGGCTACGACCAGTGGGACGCCTACATGATGCTGAGCCAATGCGGCAAGGTGAGGCTCGGCAACTTCGTCGACCCCAAGTACACCATGGGCGCGGCGATCTCGAAGTCGTACCTGTAGGCGGCTGCTTACGGGCTAAGACGGCCGTTCATCCATCGCATCGATGTCGAATCCGGCGATCCGCTTGTACCTGCGGGAAACGTCCTCCATCTCCTCCAGCGACACGTAGTCGCTGATGTTCTCGCAGTCCGGCGGGCAGCGCTCGCCGACCAGGCGCAACACGTGCTCCGCCGCAAATTCGCGGTTCAGGCGGACGATTTCCGCCGTGGGCTCCAGGCGCTCCGCCTCGTAAGCACGCAAGGCTTCCGGGACGTTGGGCTGCGTCCGTAGCGCGTGCGTCAGGGCGCGCGCGTCCAGAATTGCCTGAGCGGCGCCGTTGGAGCCGCTCGGATACATGGGATGCGCGGCGTCGCCCAGCAGCGTCACGCGGCCGAAGCTCCAGCGCGGGACCGGGTCGCGATCCGCCATCGGAAACTCGAACACCCGCTCGCTCTCGCGGAAGAGCCGCGGCACGTCCAGCCAGTCGAAGCGCCAATCGCGAAAGGCGGGAACGAAGTCGTCCTTCTCGCCATTCCGATGCCAGTCATCCCAATGCCATTCGGTCCTGCTCTCGTCGCGGATCTCGGCCACCCAGTTGATCAGCGACCTGCCGCGTGCGGCGGCCTCGCGGGAGATCGGGTAGACCACCGCCCTGATGTGCCAGTTGCCCGCGACGATCATCGTCCGTCCGTCGAGAAAGGGCGCCTGCTCGGTGATGCCGCGCCACATCGTGATGCCCGTGAATAGCGGCGGCCCCTCCTCCGGATAGAGCGCGGCGCGGGTTTTCGAGTGGATGCCGTCCGCGCCGATCAACGCATCGCCGCGCTCGCTGGCAACCGGAGCACCGGTCGCGGGATCGACGAAGTGTGCGGTCACGCCATCGTAATCTTGCTCGACGTGGGCGAGACGATGGCCGGTCCGGATGGCGGATGCGCCCAGGCGCGCCTGCACTGCGCGTGCGAGACTCATCAGCAGGCGGCCGCGGTGGATCGAGTACTGCGGCCAGCGGTAGCCGGCATCCAGGCCGCGCGGCTCGCGCCAGATCGGCCGGCCATACGCGGTGTAATACGCGAGTTCCCGGGTCTCGATTGCCGTTGACGCGAGCGCGGGCTGCACGCCCAGCGCGCTCAACTCGCGCACGGCGTGCGGCAGGAGATTGATGCCGACGCCGAGCTCCCTGAGCTCGGAGGTGGATTCGTAGACGACGGCATCGATGCCGGCCTCATGCAGGCTCAACGCCGTTGTCAGGCCGCCGATGCCGCCGCCGGCGATGAGAACGCGCATAGCCCGCGTGCTCTCCGCGCCGCGACGCTGCCGCCTTACTCCACCCGCACCGTGTCGCCCCTCTTCACCGTGCCGCCCTGGACGACGAAGCCGTAGACGCCCGCGCAGGGCAGAGACTCGCCGTCGAGCACGGGGACCGGGAGCGTGTTGTGCTCGACGATCGTGCGGAGGAGTTTCGGGTCCTTCTCCAGGTTCTCCTGCGCAAGGGTCGGAACGGAACAGCGCGGCGTCGGGTCAGAGATACGGAGCCGCACCTCGTCGCCGATGGCGATCTCGCGCCCGACCCAGTCGTTCTCGACGAAACCCGTTTGGCCCTCGGGCGTCGCAATCGTCACATTGGGGCGGAAGCGGCGCGCATTGAACTTCGATTCTGGGCGGAGCTCGGCGAGGCGCGCCATCGTCGCCGTGGTAATGAGATGCAGCGCCGCATAGTCCGAGAAGCGGCCCGCCATCATCAGCTCGCCGATGTCGACGATGGTCTCGTCGGCGGCGAGCGGGTCGAGGCGCTCCAGGCTGGGCGCTTCCGGCCGCTCCGTGGTGAGCGTGACCGGCCGCCCCAGGGTGTCGGAAAGGCGGGCATCGGGGTCGCCGCCCTCGCTCGAGACCGCCGTGCCGTCGGGCCAGACGATGCGTACCGGAGGAAGTGGCGCGCCGGGCTGCGGGGGGCTGACGAATTCGGCGGCGAGGGCCATCAGCCCGGCCCACTTCCTGGGCGTCTTGGCGCTCCCCACCCGGCCGCTCTCCCGGTCGATCACGGCATAACCGCGGTCGCCCAGGATGCCGCCGTCGGTGACCAGCGCCTCGTCGATCTTGGTACCGGCCATGGACTTGACCGGGTAGCGCCAGAGCGCCTTGACGCTGCCGCCGCTCGTGCCTTGCGAAGCCATGATCGCCTTTCTCCCTGCTGTCAGCGTGTCGTCGTTGGGGAGTGTCCCCATCAAGGGTCGTAGAGATCGCGGCTCCGGTGCCAGTCGTCGATGGACTGGTCCGGGTACTCCGCAAAGTGCGGGTCACGCTTGCCGGACGGGATCCTGACCCAGCGCGGCGCATAGTCGACCATGATGTGGCAGCGCTCGGGCGCGGCCGGCAGGGCCGAGTCGATGGCGGACGCGAAGGGGTGGATCAGCTCCGGCCAGTGCGGGTCCCAGACCCAGAGCGCGCTGCCGCAACGGTTGCAGAAGCGCCGCTCCGCCGGGCTCTCGCTGCCGTCCTCGAGCCGCGCCCGATAGACTTTGATGAAGCGCTTGCCCGTGACGATCAGGGTCTCCGCATCGCCACCGAGATTGATGGCGTAGCCGCCACCACCGGCGGTCTTGCGACAGATCGAGCAATGGCAATGCATGTAGGGAACCGGCGTCTTGGACTGGAGCGAAAAGCGAACCGCACGGCAATGGCACGAGCCTTCCAGCAGCATATGTTCCTCCCCCTGTTTGCGCTTTCGCGAGCGCTACAACGCCCTGGAGAAGTCGCCGGTGGCAGGGTTCAGGGCCCAGAGCTCGCCGTGGGCAATGTCGAACCAGGCGCCGTGCAGGCTGAGCCGGCCGCGATCTTCGAGGATGGAAACGCACGGGAAGGTCCGCAGGTTCGCGATCGAATGCCGGATGGAGGCCCTTTCCAGGGCGGTCTGCCGCTCGGCATCCGACAACGGGCCGCCGGTCTCGATCTCGCTGGTGGCGGGCCCGAGCAGCTTCATCCACTTGCCGATGAAGTCGCCGGGAGAGAGTGGCTCCGCCGCAGGATGCAGGACCGCACGGATGCCGCCGCAGCGCCCGTGGCCGAGCACGACGATATGCCGGACCCTCAGACTCTGGACGGCGAACTCCAGCGCGGCCGAAGTGCCGTGATGGGCGCCGGTCGGCTCATAGGGCGGCACCAGGTTGGCGACATTGCGGACGACGAAAATCTCGCCCGGCGAAGCGTCGAAGATGATCTCCGGCGCCGCCCGGGAATCGCAGCAGGCGATGACCATGACCTCGGGCTTCTGCCCATCCTCGGCGAGCGCGCGGTAGCGGGCATGCTCCCGGGTGTAGCGGTCGTTCTTGAACCAACGGTAGCCGTCGAGAAGCGTTTTCGGAAACTCGGTCATCGGAATCGGGCCATTTCCATCGACGCGGCGGGCGCCAGTCGTGGGGCATATACGCGATCTTCGCCGAGAGTTCGACCTGATCGCTGCGCGGCACGCGCCCGCGCGCCATCGCATCAAGGCGTTCGGCGCGAGCGCGGGACCAGCATGCGGATCAGCGTCGAGCCCTTGTCGATGAAGGTGTGCTTGAGCGCCGCGCCGGCGTGAAGCCCGACCAAGGCGATGCCACCGTAGGCCAGGTAGTAGTGGAGATCGATGGCGAGGTCGCGGGTGCCTGCGGTGACATCGAAGAACGCGGGCACCTCGAAGAGCCCGAACATGTCGATGCCCGCACCCTCCGAGGTCGAGATCAGGTAGCCGGTAACCGGCAGGACGACCAGGAGCGCGCCCAGGAACCAGTGCATGGCGGTGGCGCCGGCCCGCTCGTAAGCCTTCACCTCCGGCCCGAAGCCGGGCTTATGGTCGACGAGCTTCCAGCCGAACTTGGCCAGCGCCAGGGCCAGAAGCAGGATCCCGATGGCCTTATGGAGCGCGAGGGAATCGTTGTACCAGGGGTCGTAATAGGTGAGCCCCACCATCCAGGCGCCGAGCCCGACGAGGCCCGTGAAGGCGATGGCGATGCTCCAGTGAAAGCCGATGGCGACGAGCCCGTAGTGGTCCTTGCCGCTCCTCCACATGGTCTCTCCCGACGGAAGGCGAAACCCCCGCAGGCGCTATTTGCGGACGCCCTCGATGAAGAGGGAGAGCTCCATGGATTCGGCAGCCGGACCCAGGTTGTAGCCCATGCCGTAGTCCTTGCGGGCAATTGTCACCGAACCTTCGAAGCCGGCGCGGTAGCCGCCCCAGGGGTCCTTCCCTTCGCCGACCCTCTTGACGGCGATGGCGACCGGCCTAGTGACGCCGTGGAGCGTCAGGTCTCCGGTCATCACGCCGCCCTCGGCATCGCCCTCGTAGCCGGTGCTGATGAAGGTCGCCGTGGGGAACTCGTCGACGCTCAGGAAGTCCGACGAGCGCAGGTGCTTGTCGCGTTCCGCGTGGTTGGTATCGACGCTGGCGGTGTCGATCTCGACCGTGATCGACTGCGCCTCCGGCCCCGCCTCCGGATCGTAGGTGAAGCTGCCCGACACCGTCTCGAAGGTGCCGATCATCCAGGATACGCCGACGTGGGAGATCTTGAACTGAACGAAGCTGTGGGCCGAATCGATCGCGTAGTCGGCGGCCTCGGCTGCCGGTGCCGAGAATGCCAGGACGGCCGCGGCCAGGGCGGCCCCGAGGGTGCGTTTGATCATGGCTCGAATGTCCTTTCGGCTGATTGTTGGCGTTACCAGAGGGCCGTGCCGTGACAAACCGGTCGTCCGTCTCTCACCCATAGGGCTGGGGAGGCATCGTTCACGCCTTCTTGTCCCCCGTGCGTGGCAGGTCGATGACACGGCCGCCGTCCTTGCGCGGGTCGAAATCGTAACCCTTGCGCACCTCGACGTTGCGCAGGATGACTTCGAGCGCGGTCGCGTCGAAGGGATCGACGTCGATCGGCGCGGCATACTTCGACTTGAGGCTGTGCAGCATCTCGCGCTCGTTGGGCATGAGGCTCTCCTCGATCGCCTCCGCCGCTTCGATCAAGCGCTGGAGTGCCACATAGGCAACCAGCTCGACCATCGCTCTACTCCGTTTCCGCCGGTGCGGCCCCTGCCCTGCGCTATCTCTGCCAGGTGCAGTCGGCGATCATGACGACCCAACCGTCCGGCAGGTAGTCGACTTCGTAGGTGCAGCTTCCAGTCACCCCTTCGTAAGGCCCCGTGCCGCCCAGGATTTCCATGGTGCCAGGCCCGCCGCTGCCCGCCTCGACGTCGCCCTCGCGCCGCTCGGAGAAGGTGTACCAGCGATCGCCCGAAGGCGCGGTCGTCTCGCAGGGCACCTCGAGGTCGAAGCCCGTCTCCGAACGCTTGATGTAGACCACGCAGGTGGCGCGATCGTGCGTGCCTTCGACGAAGGGTGCGCCGCTGCTCTCCAGGATCGTGGCCACGCCGTTCAAGGTCCCGCCGGTGACCCTCTCACCGGGTTGGTCGATGGTAGTGTAGTCCTGCACGTAGGTGCGGATGATGCGAAGGCTGCCGCTCTCCTCGGCCGCCGCGATGTGCGCCGCACACACTATCGCTGCCCCGGCGACCAGCGCCGCGGCCATCTTCGTCGCTGCAACCATCTCCGTCCTCGCCTGTCGGATGATCGGTGGCGGGATGGTAAGGGCCTGGGTGGGACCGGCACAACCGGAGCGGCGGCCTGGTCTGGACGGTCGGAGGTGCGTGCCGGGCGGGCGGCGCGCCTTCAGTCGGCGTCGCCCTTGCCGCCGCGCCCGCTCAGCGCATCGAGCTGGGCCTGCATCTTGTCGAGCCTGTCGAGAACGTCGCCGACATCCGCCGCCTCGTCGCCGTCTCCCTCGGGCTTCGGCTCCTCCTGACGCTCGCCGGCGGGAAAGCCCGAGAACATCTCCATGGTGCGCTGCATCAGCGCCATGTTGCGCTCGGCCATGGCCTCGAACTCGTCGACCGGGAACATACCGCCGAAGGAGCTGTTCATGCGCTCGCGCATGTCCCCCTGATTGCGCGCGAAGGTCTCCATGGCGACTTCGAGATAGCCGGGCACGAAGGCCTGGACGTTGTCGCCGTAGAGCTGGATCAGCTGGCGCAGGAAGCTGAGCGGGAGCATGTTCTGCCCCTTGGCCTCCTGCTCGACGATGATCTGGGTCAGCACCTGGCGGGTGATGTCGTCGCCGGACTTTGCGTCGCGGACGACGACGTCCACGCCGTTCCGCACCATGTCACAGAGGTTTTCGAGGGTTACGTAGCTGCTGGTGGCGGTGTTGTAGAGCCGGCGATTGGCGTACTTCTTGATGACGACAGTGGCTTGGGCGGCCTCGTCGTCCCGGTTGGTCGCGGCCATCTCCCCGGCCCCCGCTCGGGCTATTCGGCCGCCTCCGGCAGCGGCGTATCCTCCCCGTGGCGCGCGACCCAGGAAGGCTCGAAGCCGTAGTCCCGCGCCGCGGCCTCGGCGCTGACATAGCCCTCCACCACATCCTCCACCACGGCACGCGGGTCGCGCTCGCGCGGCTCGCCGTAGCCGCCGCCGCCCGGCGCCTTGACCGAGACCCGCTCGCCGGGGCGGATCGGCACGTTCGAGTACTTGCTGGTGGAAATCTTGCCGAACGCCTCGCCGACCGTGGTCCAGCGGTTGGCGCCTTCCTTCCGATAGAGCGTGGCGCCGGCAACGCCCTCCTTGCCGCCCTTCAGGCCCCAGGCGACCTTCTTATGCTTGTTGGTCATCTGGCTGATCATCACATCGCCGGTGCAGAGCATGGTCTTGGAGATGCTCAGGCCGCCGCGATGGGCGCCGGCGCCGCCGGAATCAGGCCGCAGCGCATATTCCTCGACGATCCACGGGAAGCGCGTCTCGAATACCTCGGTCGGCGTGTTGGCGCAGTTGCCGTTGATCGAATCCGTGGCGTCGTTGCCATCGGCGAAGCTGCGCCCACCGTAACCGACATAGGTAAAATCGAACGCGCCGATGGGCTCGTCGTTGCGCGCATCGTAGCCGCCGAAAACGAAGCAGCCGTGAGTGGTGCCCTCGGAGGCCATCACGCGGTCGGGCGCCGCCGGCGCCATCGCGCCAAGGATGATGGCGACGATGAGCGGGTGGGTCTCGGTATTGCCGCCGACCTCGGAGCCCGGATAGTCCACGTTCATCACGGAGCCCGCGGGCGCGATCACCCGGATCGGGCGGAAGCAGCCCGAGTTCTTCGGGATCGTCTGGTCGGTGAGATGCAGCATCGCGTTGTAGGAGGCGGACCAGGCAACGCCCAGGGTGGCGTTGATCGGACCCAGCGCCTGCGGCGAGGAGCCGGTGTAGTCGATCACCACCTCGTCACCCTGGACGTGGACCGCGCAGCGGATGGTGTATTCCTTGTCCTCGATGCCGTCGTCTTCCAGTCCGTCCTCGAAGCGGTAGCAGCCGTCGGGGAAGGCCCCGATCTCGGCCCGCATGCGGGCCTCCGAATAGTCCATCAGGTCGATGACGGTGCGGTGGAAGGTCTCCCGGCCGTACTTGCCGATCAGCTCCTTCATCCGGGCTTCGCCGAGATCGACGGCAGAGATCATCGCCCTGATGTCGCCGTAGTTCTGGCGCGGGGTGCGGACGTTCGCCAGCATCAGCTTCCACACCTCGACCACGTCCTCGCCGCGCTTCTTGATCTTGACCGGGGGCACGCGCAGACCCTCGTGGAAGATCTCGGTGGCCTCGCCGGGGAAGCCGCCGGGCACCATGCCGCCGGTCTCGACGAAATGGCCGATGGCGACGGCGAAACCCATGATCTCGCCATCGACGAAGATCGGCTTGAACATGGTGTGCTCGGGCGTGTGCAGGCCGCCGCGGTAGGGGTCGTTGTGGACGATGACGTCGCCCTCGTCGATCTCGGAGAGCAAAATCTCCTTCACCATCGAGCGCACCAGCAGCGGCACGCCGCCGATCTGTGCCGGGCAGAACTCGGCCACGGCGATCATCTCGCCCTTGGTGTTGGCCAGCGCACAGGTGAAGTCCTCGGCCTCGGAGAAGATCGTCGAATATGCGGTCTTCTGCACGTTGACGCCCATCTCGCGGCAAATCGCGACCATGGCGGATTCGATGATGTTCATCGTGACCATGTCCATGACGGATTCCTTTCTTCGCCCGCGCGCTCCCCGCCGGGGGGCTCAAGCCTGGCGCGCGATCTCGCCGATCAGAATATTTCCGTAGCGGTCGATCCGCACCGCCTGTCCGGGGCGGATGACGGTGACCGAGGCGGGCTCCTCGATCAGCGCCGGGCCTTCGAAGCGGTGGCCCTCCCGGAGTGACGCACGATCGTGGACCGGAGTCTCCTGCCAGCCTTCCTCGAAGAGCACCCGCCGCGTCGCGGCCGGCGCGGGCGCGCCCTCGGCCTGGCCGACTTCGGCGAGCCGCAGCTTGTCGGTCATCGAGACCGCCGTGACCTTGACCGAGGTCATCTCGATCTTCTCGCCCGGGATATCGAAATTGAAGCGCTCGCGGTGAGCCCGGTGGAAGGCTTCCCACACCACCGGCAGCGTGTCCTCGTCGAAGCGGTCGAAGGCGATGGGCACATCGAGCTCGTGATTCTGCCCGAGGTAGCGCATCTCCAGCGACCGGAGGACCTCGATGTTCTCCCTGTAGCCCTGCTCCTCGAGCGCGGCGACACTCTCGCGGATTAGATCCGAAAGCACGCGATTGGCGTGGTTCTGATCGAAGGCCGCCGAGGTCATCTGCGCCGTCCGCTCCAGGTCAACCCGCGCATCGGTCATCAGGAAGCCGAAGGCCGAGAACTGGCCCGGATGGTTGGGCACGATGCCGCTCGGAATATTGGCGTGGACCATGAGGTCGGCGACGTGAACCGGGCCCGCGCCGCCGAAGGCGAGCAGGGTGAAGTCGCGCGGGTCGAGGCCGCGCTCGGTCAGCACCGAGCGAAGCGCGCCGATCATGTTGTTGTTGGCGATCTGCACCATGGCGAGCGCGGTCTCCTCGACCGGCTTGTCGATCGCGCCTGCGACCCTGGCGATCGCCGCCGCCGCCGCGTCTGCGTCGAGCGCCATGGCGCCGCCGAGGAAGTTCGCAGGGTTGATGCGGCCGAGCACGAGGTTGGCGTCGGTCGCGGTCGCCTGGGTGCCGCCGAGGCCGTAACAGGCTGGCCCCGGGTTCGCACCCGCGCTCTCCGGTCCCATGCGCAGCATGCCGCCCTTGTCGATCCAGGCCAGCGAGCCGCCGCCCGCGCCCATGGTGCGGATGTCGATCATGGGAATCTGGATCGGCAGGCCGAACTCGATCTCGAAGCTCGTGGTGAAGCTCTCGTTACCGCCGACCACGGTGGAGACATCCGTCGACGTGCCGCCCATATCGAGGGTGACGAGGTGATCGACGCCGACGCTGCGGGCGATCTGCTTGGCGCCCACCACGCCTCCGGTGGGACCGGAAAGGGTCATCTGAATGGGGTGGCGGGCGGCCTCCTCCAGGGTCATCTCGCCGCCGTTGGATTTGATCGCGGCGACCTGGCGGGTGATGCCCTTCTCGTCGAGCCGGGTGCGCATGGCGCCGAGATGGTGGCCCACGACGGGCTTGATGTAGGCGTCGGTGATGGTGGTCGACGAGCGTTCGAATTCCTTCCACTTGGGCAGCACCTCATAGGAGATGCTGACCGGGATGTCCGGGCACTCTTCGGCGAAGATTTCCTGCGCCCTGCGCTCATGGTCGGGCGTCACGAAGGAGAAGAGGAAGTTGATGGCGACCGCCTCGACACGACCGAGGGCCTTGATTTCACGCGCGACGGCGCGGACGCGCTCGGTGTCCAGTTCCTGGTAGACCTCGCCCCGCGCCAGAATCCGCCCGTCCACCTCGTAGCAGTGGCGCCGCTTCACCAGCGGCTTGGCCTTGATCCAGGTGATGTCGTAGTGGCTCTTGCGCTTGCCGCGCTGGATGAAGGGAACGTCGCGAAAACCCGTGGTGGTCAGGTAGGCGACCGTGGCGCCCTTGCGCTCCAGGATCGCGTTAGTCGCGATGGTGGTGCCGAAGCGGATATTGCCGATGGCGCCCACGTCGCCGGAGCGGTCCAGCCCGCCGATAATCCCGTCGATGGGATCGGCCGGAGTGGACAGGGTCTTCCAGACATCGACGGCCTGGGTGTTCGGATCGTAGCGAACGAAGTCCGTGAAGGTTCCGCCCACGTCGATCCCGACCAGGTCGCTCATGGTGCCCTGCCCCGCCGGCCAGTGGGTTAATCGAGTGCGTCGCGCGGTGCCGCGCGCTCAGCCGGTCTCGTGGATGCCCTGCTTCGGCAGCGGAATGCGCGGCTGCTCGACGCCGTCGGCCCGCGCCGTGAACCACTGGATGCACCAATCGGAGCAGAAGAGCTGATCCTTGCCCTTCACCGCGGCGGAGATGCCCTCGTCATAGATGAGCACGCCGCAGTTGTCGCACTTCACGTAGCGTTCGATGTAATACCCGTTGTCCGAAAAGCGCATGCCGTCTCCCTCCCGTCCGGCCCCTGCGGCCGGCCTCAGCAAGCGGCCGGAGTGTGGAGAGAAGGCGCGCGCGAGTCAACGGCTTGCCAGCTTGGTATACGTGAGCGCACTCGATCGGGGAGACACCCATGAGAGCGGCGACAAACCGGATTGCGACGCACCCAGGCGCTCTCTTGCGCGAACAAGTCAGCGAGATGGAACTTTCCGTTCACCGCTTGGCGCGGGATATCGGCCTGCCGGCGACCCGCCTGCATGAGATTATCCACGAGCGGCGCGGCGTGAGCGCGGAGACCGCGATCGCGCTGGGAACGTATTTCGGTCAGAGCCCGGAGTTCTGGATGAACGCCCAGAAAACGTACGAACTCTCCAAGGCTCTGGTCGAGGACGGCCCGGCGATACGCGCGCGGGTGCGTCCGCACGCCGTGAACGAAGCGGCCCCCTGAGGCGCTGCAGCCTCTAGCAAGCGGCTTATTCCGCCGCCTCGTCCGCGCCGGGGTCGTAGCCGTAGTCCCGCGCGGCCTCGGCCTCGGTCAGGTAGCCGCGGCTGAGGTCGGCAGCGACGCGCGAGCGCAAGCGGGTGCACGGATCGCCAAGACCGCCGCCGCCGGGGGTCCGCACCTGCACCGTATCGCCCGGTGCCAAGTGATAGCCCTCGCCCTTGGAGAGATGCGGCGGCTCCTCCACCACGTTGCCGCGGCGGACCTCGATGCGGTTGCAGGCGCCCGGCAGGCCACCGGCGAGCCCGTGCGGGCCGGTGCGGCCGTGATCCATCATGAACGACGCCTTGGCCTCGCCCCTGAGCAGGCGCACGCGGTAGCTCACGCCGAACCCGCCCCGATGCCGCCCGGCGCCGCCGGAGCCCTCGCGCAGCGCGTACTCCTCGAACAGGATCGGGTAATGCTGCTCAAGGATTTCGGCCGGCTGGGTCTTGGAAATGCCGACGGACGAGCAGCCGTTGGTGAGTCCGTCATCCTCCCACCAGCCGCCGTAGCCGCCGCCCGAGAAAATGTACATGACATAATGGCGCCCCTCGGCAGGGTCTGCGCCGCCGAGGCTGAAATTGCCGCTGGTGCCGGCGGGAGCGGCGAACATGCGCTCCGGCATGGCTTGGCCCATGGCGCCGAACACCGCCTCCATGATCCGCTGCGCCGACTCCGCCGCGCAGCCGGAGACCGGCCGGGGATACTCGGCGTAGAGGAAGGTGCCGTGCGGCGGCGTCACGGCGATCGGGCGGAAGCAGCCGGCATTGATCGGCACATCCGGGAAGATGTGCTTGATCGCGCAGTAGACCGAGGCGAGCGTCGTCGCCCAGACCGAGTTGACCGGCCCCCGGCAGAGCGGGCTGGAGTCCGCGAAGTCCACCGCGAGGTCGCTGCCCTCAACGGTGACCCTGGCGCAGACTTCCAGCGGCGCATCGTCGACGCCGTCGGAATCCATGTAGCTGGAAAAGACGTACTCGCCGTCGGGGACAGACGCGATGTGGGCGCGCATCCGGCGCTCCGAGCGTTCCTTGAGCACCTCGATGGCGGCGTTCACGGTCTCCTCGCCGTGCTTGTCGAGAAGCTGGGTAAGGCGCCGCTCGCCGACCGAAAGCGCGCCGATCTGGGCACGGATATCGCCGATGCGCTCCTCCGGCACGCGGATGTTGGCGAGCACGATCTGCATGATGTCGTTGTCGAGCACGCCGCGCCGGTGGAGCTTGACCGGCGGCAGCCTGAGCCCCTCCTGCTGGATCTCGGTCGCTTGGGAGGGGAAGCCGCCCGGCACCATCCCGCCCGTGTCGGGCCAGTGCCCGGTGTTGGAGAGATAGGCCCAGAGCCGCCCCCTGTAGAAGAAGGGCCGCACCATCTTGACGTCCATCAGGTGGGTGCCGCCGAAGTAGGGGTCGTTGACCAATACGATGTCGCCGGGCTCCAGATCGTCCCGCGCCTCGATCACCGCCTGGGTGGTGGACTGCATGACACCGAGGAAGATCGGCAGGCCGAGCTCCCCTTGCGCGATGATCTGGCCGGTCTCGGGATCGTAGAGCCCGTTGGAGCGGTCGAAGCCCTCCGAGATCACCGGCGAGAACGAGGTCCGCTGGTGCACCAGGTCCATCTCGCTCGCCACCTGCTGCAGGCCGCTCTCGATCACCGCCAGGGTGACGGGGTCGAAGGCGCCGTCGGCGCTCGCCTGAACCTCCGCCGCAGCCTGGGGCACCGTGAGCACCAGGTTGCCGAGGGCGTCGGCGCGGGCCTCGGAACCCGGCTCCACCAGGATCGTGGTGTCGAGCTGCTGGATGACCGCAGGCCCCGCGATCGTGACGTCGGCCGGTAGGCGCTCGCGCTGATAGATGGGCGTCTCGACCCAGGCGCCGTCGAAGTAGACCGGGCGGGTCTCGACCAGCGCGGTGTCCAGCGTCGCTCCGCTCTCGTCGGCCGCGAGCGTGAGGTCGAGGGGCGGGCGGATGCCGCGCACGGTGGTCCGCAGGTTGACCAGGATGGGCTGCATCTCCGGCAGCACGATGTCGAAGCGCTCGCGGTAGAGCGCCGCGAAGGCGTCGCGAACGGTCGCCGCGTCGAAGCCAGCGTCTGCCACCGACACGCGGAAGACGTGGCTCTGGCCGCGGTAGAAGAGGTCCGCCTCGTGCTCGACCTCGACCGATGCGACGGTCACCCCCTCCTGCGCGAGCAGCGCCCTGCCCTCTGCCCCCTGCTCCGCCAGGATGCGGTCGGCTGCCGCCGGATCCACGTCCTCGAGCGGCTGGTGCAGGGTGCGCACGAAATCGTGGCGCACGTCGGCGAGCACGCAGCCGAGCGCGGACGTGATGCCGGGGTAGCGCGGCACCAGCACGTGGGGCACGCCGAGCTCGCGGGCGATGGCCGTCGCGTGCATCGGCCCCGCGCCGCCGAAGGCGAAGAGGGCGAAATCGCGCGGGTCGTGCCCCTTGTCCACGGAGACCAGCCGCGCCGCGCCCGCCATCTGATGGTCCACCACGCGCAGGATCGCTGCCGCCGCCTCCGCCTCGTCGAGGCCGAGGGGATCTGCGATCTTGTCGCGCACGATGCGGCGCACCTCGCCGATATCCGGCGGGCTCTCGAGGCCTCCGATGGCGCCGGCGTCGATGCGGCCGAGCAGCAGGTTGGCGTCGGTGACCGTGGGCTCCTGCCCGCCCCT
Source organism: Alphaproteobacteria bacterium (assembly GCA_965207055.1). Classification (GTDB taxonomy): domain Bacteria; phylum Pseudomonadota; class Alphaproteobacteria; order UBA828; family UBA828; genus WTGU01. Next base: position 1,464,545 of record CBDBLP010000004.1, read on the forward strand.
GCCGTAGCAGATCGGCCCCGGCGCGGCGCCGGCGCTCTCGGGGCCGACGCGCAGGATGCCGCCCTCGTCGACCCGGGCGATGCTGCCGCCGCCGGCGCCGATGGTCTGGATATCCACCATCGGCACGCGGAGCGGCATGCCGTAGGCGATGTCCTTCTCGGTCGTGGTGGCCGGCACGCCGCCCTGCACGATGGCGATGTCGAAGCTGGTGCCGCCCATGTCGCAGCTGATGAGGTTGGGGAAGCCCGCGGCGGCGCCCAGGTGCGCGGCGGCGATGACGCCTGCCGCCGGCCCCGACATGACCGTCTGCACCGCCTTCTCGCCCGCGATGCCGGCGGTCATCATGCCGCCGTTGCCCTGCATCACCAGCAGCTCAGATTGGACCGCGCCGGACTTGAGCCGGGCCGCGATGCGCTCGAGATAGCGGGTCATGATCGGCTGGATGTAGCCGTTGAGCGCAGCGGTGCTGCCGCGCTCGAACTCCCGCACCTCGCGCAGGATGTCGGAGCCCAGCGTGATTGCGGCATCGGGCCAGACCTCACGGGCAATCGCGCCGGCGCGCCGCTCGTGGTCGGGATTGAGATAGGCGTGGATGAAGTGGACGATCAGCGCCTCTGCGCCGGTCGCGCGCGCCGCCTCGACCGCCTCGCGCACCTCGTCTTCGTGGAGGGGGGTCACCACCGCGCCGGAGGCGTCGATCCTCTCCGCCACCTCGAAGCGGCGCTCGCGCGGCACGATGGGCTCGAAGCTGCCGAACATGCCCCAGGGGTTGGGCCGGGTGCGCCGGCCGAGCTCGAGCGTGTCGCGGAATCCCTGGGTGGTGATGAGCGCGCAGCGCACGCCCTTGCGCTCCAGCACGGCGTTGGTGCCGACCGTGGTACCGTGAACCACCGTCTCGAAGCCGCCTGCCGCCTCGCCGAGCGCGGCGAGACCCGCCATGAAGCCGTCAGACTGATCCGCCGGGGTCGACGGCACCTTGGCGATGCGCATGCCGCCCGACGCCTGATCGACCAGCAGCAGGTCGGTGAAGGTGCCGCCGACATCGACCCCGAGCCGGCCGCGGGAGGATGCCTGGCTCATTTGTCGCCGGCGGCGCCCGTATCGGGCGCCGGCAGTCCCATGCCCTCCAGCGCATCGCGCATCAGCTCCAGCGCCATCCGCAGCAGGCGGTATGAAGCCTCGGCGGTCATGAAAGCTGCGTGGGGCGTCAGCGTCACGTTCTCCAGCGCCGCCAGGGGATGAGACCCGTCGATCGGCTCGTCGGCGAAGACATCGAGGCCGGCGGCGCGAATCTTGCCGGCCTGCATGGTCTCGATCAGGGCCGCCTCGTCGATGACCGCGCCGCGCGCGGTGTTGATCAGTATGGCGTCGGGGCGCATCAGGGCGAGGCGGCGGGCATCGATGATGCCCGTGGTCTCGTCGTTGAGGCCGAGATGAAGCGAGACAACGTGGGATTCCGCGAGCAGCGCATCGAGGGTCTCGGCCGGGGTGCAAGCGAGGTCGGCGGGCACGCCGCTTCGGTTCCAGGCGATGACGTTCATGCCGATACCCGCGCCGAGCCGCACCATCTCGCGGCCGACGCCGCCGGTGCCGACTACGCCGAGGGTCTTGCCCGCGAACTCCACGCCGTCGAGCGTGCGCCAGGAGCCGGCGCGCAGCGCACGGTCCATCCGTGCGGTCTGGCGGCCACAGTCGAACATCAGCGCGAGCGCGTGCTCGGCCACCGTGACGTCGCCGTAGCCCTTGATGATGCGCACCTCGATGCCGAGCTTCTCGGCCGCCGCCACGTCGATGTAGCTCGATGCGCCCGTGCCCATGAAGACGATGACCTTCAGCGCGCGGCAGGCGGCCAGCACCTCCTCCGGCATGTAGGTGTGGTCGTTGATGACGCCGACCGCATCGCCGACGTAGGCCGCGACGTCATCGCCCGGCACGTCGTCGATGGTCATTTCCAAGTGTGGGACAATGGCCCTGAGCTCGTCGTCGTAGAGCTCGGCCAGGAAGGAAGGACAGTCGAAGAAGATCGCGCGCACCGCTCGCCTCCAAGGATCGCTATGTAGGGCCGATTGTAGCAGGCAGCGCCGTCGCTCGCGTGGCCGGGCTCGCGGCGCCGATCACGAGCCGCCCTCCGCGCGTGGTGGGGCCGCGACGGTGCGGCGCCGGGCACCGGTGTTGACCAGCCAGATCCCGACCACCATGCAGGCCAGCGCCCCCCACACCCAGATGCTGAGCGTCTCGTCGAAGAGAATAAGCGCCCAGAAGATGCCGGCTGCGACCACCAGATAATTGAACTGGGCGAAGAAGACCGCGCCGGCGCGCCGCGTCACCTCCTGGAAGCAATAGAAGGTGATGCAGTGGATCGCCGCGACCCAGACCATGGCGCCGATGCCCTGCCATCCAGCGTCGGTGAAGAGATAGGGGCCGTCCGCAATCAGCATCACCGGCAGCATGCAGAGGGCGCCAACGAGCAGGATGCCGCAGGCGAGCGCGAGCGAATCCGTCTGCGGCGGGCGGTAGGCGGCGGCGACCACATTGGAGCCCGCAGCCGCGATCGCGGCCACCAGCGCCACCAGCATCCACACCCAGGCGCCGGCCTCGGGCAGGGCCTGGTCGGGCAGCACGATCAGCAGCACGCCGCCCGCTCCGAGGGACAATCCCGCGAGGCTCAGCGCCTCGAAGCGCTCCATCCGTATGGCGAAGGACATCAGGTAGGTGAGCCCCGGCACCAGGGTGAGCACCAGGGTGATCACGCCCGCCGGCAGCTCGCGCGCGGCAAAGGCGGTCGCGAGCACCGGCAGCATCAATGCGAGCACGGCCAGCCGGAGGTATTGCAGGAGGTGTGCGCGGCTCATCGGCGGCAGCTTGCCGGTCACGGCGCCCACGATCAGCAGCGCGAGGCCGGCGAAGAGGGCGATCCAGAAGGTATAGGCGAAGACCGGGAAGGCGACCCCGGCCGCGAGCTTGTTGGCCGAGAAGATGCCGCCGTAGGCGATGCCGCCGAGGAGCAGCAGCAGCGTCGGCACGACGAGTGCGCGGCCGCGCAGGCGCCCGGCATCGGCCGTGCCGCTCTCCGGCGCGACGCCTTGCGTGGCGTTCTTCTTCTCTGGCGGCGCTGCCGGCATCGGCGGCACGGTAGCGGTGAGGCACAGGCCTTGGCAAACCCGCGCGGCGGGCTTATAGTTTTGACTGCAATGAAGACGCAGTTTTGAAGGCGTAGAATATGGCGCAATTGACGGTGCGAAAGGTCAGTGCTGCAGTGGTTCACGCTCTCAAGCAGCGAGCCGCTGAGAACGGCCGGTCAGCGGAGGCGGAGCACCGGGAACTGCTGCGTGCGGCGCTGTTGGGGGCGGACGAGGACTTTGCAGCGCGAGCCCAAGCGCTGCGGCGGCGGCTTCGCTCCTCTGTCGACAGCACTCAAACCATTCGGGCAGACCGCGACCGGGACGGCTCGATGTGAGCGGCTATGTCGTCGATGCCAGCGTCGTGGTTAAGTGGCTGGTGAGCGAGAACCTCTCTGACGAAGCGTCTGGGCTCTTGAAGAGCAAGGCAACGCTCGTCGCGCCTGCGCTCGTCTTCGCCGAAGCCGCGAACGCGATGTGGGCAATGTGCAAACGCGGCGACATCGATGTCGATGACATGACAGATGCGGTGCACGCGTTGCAGGCGGCGCCGATTGATACTCCCGTCTCCATGAACCGCTTGACCCCCGCCGCCGCGCGTCTCGCGGTCGACCTCGACCACCCGGTCTATGACTGCTTGTATCTCGCCCTGGCTATTCAGACGCAGTATCCCGTGGTTACGGCGGACACCCGCTTCCACGACAAGGTGCGCGGCCACCCCTACTTGGCGGAGAGCGTCCTACACGTCGCCGACGCCGCAAGCCGCGGCGGGCGTTCGCTCAACTAGAAGCACGCCTCCAGCAGCTTCCGGGTGTTTTCTGCCGTCATGGGGACCGGGTTGCCGCCGGCTGTGGGGTCGTCGAGCGCCATGGCTGTGAGGTCGTCGAGGCGGTCGGCGGTGACGCCCATCGCGCTGAGGGTTCTTGGGATTCCCAACGTCTCGCGCAGTTCCAGCACGCGATCGTGGAAGGCCGCGTAGCCGCCCTTGAGGCCGAGATAGGCGGCGGCAAGGGTGAGGCGCTCCTCCACCGCAGGGCGGTTCATGTCGAGCACATAGGGCATGACGCAGGCGTTGGTGGTGCCGTGGTGGGTGTCGAACACTGCGCCCACCGGGTGACTCAACGCGTGGATCGCGCCGAGCCCCTTCTGAAACGCGGTCGCGCCCATGCTGGCGGCGGCCATCATGTGGCCCCGCGCCTCCAGATCGCTCCCGTCGGCGTAGGCGCGGCCGAGGTTCTCGTGCACGAGGCGCATGCCCTCCAGCGCGATGCCCTGGCCCATGGGGTGATAGAAGGGCGAGCAATAGGCCTCCAGGCAGTGAGCCAGGGCGTCCATCCCCGTGCCCGCCGTGATCGGCTTCGGCATGCCGACGGTCAGCTCGGGGTCGGCGATGACCACCGTGGGCAGCACCTTGGGGTGGAAGATGATCTTCTTCACCCGCGTCTCGGAGTTGGTGATGACGCTGGCGCGGCCGACCTCGGACCCGGTGCCGGCAGTGGTGGGAAGGGCGACGCTGGGTGCAATGGCGTCTGCGTCCGCACGGGTCCACCAGTCGCCCACGTCCTCGAAGTCCCAGACCGGGCGGGCCTGACCGGCCATGAAGGCGACCATCTTGCCGAGGTCCAGCGCCGAGCCGCCGCCGAAGGCGACCACGCCGTCATGACCGCCCGCGCGGTAGGCGGCGACGCCGGCATCGAGGTTCTTCTCGGTGGGATTGGTGTCGACCTCGGTGAAGACCGCGCGGCCGAGCCCGCCTTCCTCCAGGACGTCGAGGGCGGCTTCCGTCATGGGCAGCGAGGCCAGGCCGCGGTCGGTCACGAGCAGGGGCCTCTCGATGCTTGCTTCGGCACAGGCGGCCGGCAGCTCGGCAACGCGGCCTGCACCGAAACGGATGGCGGTGGGATAGGACCAGTTGGCGGTGAGCGTCATGGGGCGGCCTTCTCGGTGGAGGGAAGCTCGGCGCAGTGGACCCGGATTAGCCGCCCTCTGGCAAGCCCACTCTGGAGCCCACATCGGCGACGACCACCGCCGTGCCGTCGCCTCGCCCTGCGTGTCTCCCGTTACGCGAACGAGAGCGGCTGCGCGCCCTTATCCTGAGTCGAGGTCAGCCCTGGCAGCACGATGGCGCGGCGACCCGGTCAACCGTGGGTCGGGACGCCCGAAATTCAGATAGCGGCCCGAAATTAGGGACGACCGCCCCCGATCGGTGGAGGCAGTCGTCCCCCCTCGCTGGGCCCGCGTTCTGTCCAGGGCCCGGTTCCGGTGTTCGTCTACGCGTGGAGCTCGATGTCTCTCGGGACCGGGTCAACCGATTTGCGATCCTGTCGCGTCCGATTGCCTCGCTGTGCAAGGCGGGATGGATCGCTCTATCGTCTTCTCGGCTCGCCAGCGCCTCCTACGTCGGGGCGCCGACCACGAGATGCCTATTTTTGCTCCACCTCCCGTCGCCGGGCTGCACTCGGTGGCGGCGTTCAGCGACGCGGTCGAGAGTGCCTGCCTGGCGAGATCGCGTCCAATAACGAATTCTCATAATTGGCATAAGGGTGGCTTATGCAGTGGCAGCATCGCCCGGAGAGGTCGTTGTAATAGGTATGCGGGAGAAGATTGCGCGGTATTCCCGCCGGTTACTCCTCGCGCAGCGAGCGGTAGAAGAAATCCGTCACCGGCTTGACCAGATAGCTCATCACCGAGCGCTCTGAAGTGCGGATGTGCGCCTCGACGGGCATGCCGGGGGTCAGCGCCAGATCCCCGGCCACCTGGATTGCTCCCGCCGATTTGCTCGTCTCATCCGCGACACCGTCACCGCCGGAGCCGAGCGGCCCATCCAGCGCAAGCTCGACCTCGTACCAGGAGGCTCCGCTCTCCGCATCGCGTACCGCGTCCGGCGAGACCCGCACCACCTGGCCGTCGAACTCCGGCGTCACGCGCGCGGGGAAGGCCGAGAAGCGCAGCTTGGCCGCCTGCCCCGGATAGACCTGATCCACGTCGATCGGGTTGAGCTGCGCCATCACCACCAGCCCGGCATCGTCCGGCATGATTTGCAGGATCGGCTCGCCCGGCCGCACCACCTCCTGCGGCGCGAACACCGTGAGCCCGAACACCTCGCCCGAGACCGGCGCCCGCACCTCCATCCGGTCCAGGCTGGCGCGCACCGAGGCCAAGCGCTCCTCGACCTCGTTCTCCTGCGCCTGTACGTCGCGGGCTTGCGCCTCCGCCTGCTCGATGTGCCCTGTGTCGATTTGCAGAATCTCGATTTCGTACTCGGCGATCCTGCCCCGCGCGCGGGCGATGGAGGCCGTGACGGACCCCATCCGGCCCTTGAGATCTTCGGCTGCGCGCTCGACCGCCAGCAACCTGTCCAGTCGCGTGAGCTGCTTCTCGAAGAGTGTGCGCTGGGCCTTCAGCTCGCGGTCGACCAGCCCGACCTGCTCCTGCAACGAGGCCCCCTGGGCTTCGAGGCCGGCGATCTCCTCCTTCGCCTGCCCGATCCGCTCGCGAAGCTGCGCCACCTCGCCGGCACGGGCCGCCGCGCGGGCCGCAAACAACCGCTCCTGGCCGTCGAGGATGTCCTGCGCCCGGAGGTCCGCCGCCGCCATCGCCGCAAGCTCATCGTCCCAGACGATGGCCGCCGCGCCCCGGAACTCGGCCTCCAGCCGGTTTCGCCGCGCCACGAGCTCGGCAAGTTGGGCTTCGAGAATGGCTTCCTCCGAACGCAGTCGCCCGTCGCTGAAGCAGAGCAGCACGTCGCCCTCGACCACGCGGTTGTGGTTCTCGACCTCGACCCGGCCGCCGGCGACAACCGCGCCGGAGATCGAGGCGAGCACGCTCCAGCCCACGAGGCCGACCACCAGCAGCAACACGCCGCCGAACCCGAGCACCAGCGCCCGCCCGGCCGAGAAGCGGCGAGGGGATGTTCGCGATGTCATGGTGCACTCTCCCCGATCAGCTGACTGACCGTGGCAGCGATCTGCTCGTCAGGGCTGCGTGCGGGAGCGGGCAGAGAGTCGCTCCTCTTTCTCACGCCTACCGCTGCCGGCAGGCTCTGCACGGGCGCCTTGCGGCCGCGCGCGGCGGGCACCGGGTGCCCCCCTTCCATCAGATAGACCTGGTCGCACTGGGCGAATGCGCTCTGGCGATGGGCGACGATGATCGCCGCCCCGCCTCGCTCCTTGTGTCCCTGGACCGCGCGGGCGAGCGCCATGGTGCCGACCGCGTCCAGGTTGGAGTCGGGCTCGTCCAGCACCACCACCGCGGGCGAGCCGTAGAAGGCGCGGGCCAGCGCGATACGCTGACGCTGCCCGCCCGAGAGCGCCGCGCCTCCCGCCGAGACCTGAAAGTCATAGCCGCCCGGCAGCCGCAGGATCATCTCGTGCGCGCCGGTGCGCTTGGCTGCCTCCACCACGTCCTCGTCGCGCGCGGCGGGCGAGAAGCGGGCGATATTCTCGGCGACGGTGCCCTCGAAGAGCACCACCTCCTGCGGCAGGTAGCCGATGTGCTGACCCAACGTCTGGCCGTATTGATCGAGCGCCGCACCGTCGAGCCGCACAGTGCCGCCTATCGGCCGCCAGACGCCCGCGAGCGCGCGGGCGAGCGTGGACTTGCCGGATGCCGACGGCCCCGCGATCCCCATCGCCTGCCCCGGCTCGATGCGGAACGACGCGCCCCGCACCGCCGGCGCCTTTGCGCCCGGCGCCGCAACCGTGAGCGCCTGGGCTTCCAGGATGGCGCGGGGCTCGGGCAGCGTTGTCCGCGGCTGCTCCGGCGGCGTCTCTTCCAGAAGCGCCGCCAGAGAGCGGCGCGCCGACAGCACGCGCTGCAGCTGAGGCCACTGGGCCACCGCCTGGTCGATCGGCGCCAGCGCGCGGCCCAGCAGGATCGAAGCTGCGATCATCACGCCGAAGCTCACCTGGCCGTGGATCGCCAGCCACGCACCCAGCCCCAGCATCATGGACTGGAGGAAGAGCCGGAGCGTCTTGGAGGTCACGTGGAAAAAGCCGCTCCGGTCGGACGCCGCCAGCGACCGTTCCAGCAGCTCGTCCCTGTATTCGCCGGAGCGCGCGATCACCGCGTCCTGCATGCCGAGGCCGTGCACGGTCTCGCTGCCGGCCCGCATCTCCTCGACGAAGTGCGCGGAGCGGTTGTGCGCCTCGCTCACCTCGCGCTGCAGGCGCGCCGTCCGCGCCTGGTTGAGCAGGGCGATGAGCAGCAGCAGCACGCCCGAGAACACCGCCAAGGCGCCCAGCATCCAGTGGAACATGAAGAGCGCGCAGAGGAACACCGGCGTCCACGGCGCATCGAAGAAGGCGAAGGGCCCTGAGCCTGCGAAGAAGCGCTGGATCGCTTCGAGATCGCGCACCCCGGTCGCGGGCCGGGACCGCTCGGCGGGTGCGATGGCGCGGGTCAGGATCGCCCGCAGCACGCGGGAATCGAGCCTGGCCTGAAGCCGGGCGCCCGCGCGAGCCAGCACGCGGCCCCGCGCATGGTCCAGAACACCCATCATCAGGAAGAGGAAGGCGACGATACCGATGAGCGTGACCAGCGTCGCCTCGGAGCGCGAGGCCAGCACGCGGTCGTAGACCTGGAGCATGAAGAGCGGCCCGGTCAGCATCAGAGCGTTCACGAAGACGCTGAAAAGGCCGACCGAGACGAAGAGGCGCCGGCTCTCCGCTAGTGCGCCGCTTATCTCCCGATCGCCCTTCCGGCTCTCCGACATTGAACCGCTTCCCTATGCTGTCAATTCTGGAATTGGCGTCGGCGTACGCGCCTTCAACGCCGGCCCGGGAATTATAATCTTATGGTTGCCCTAATATGCCTTGGCGGCAGTCCCGCGCCGGTGTGCGGTCCGGTCGCGTTGCGGCGGGGGCGGGCCGGACGCAGAATGGAATGGGCCGATGCGGGCCTTGCAAAGGGAGCGGAGAGCCTTTCATGGCAGGTGCGATGATCGACATTCCCGTCGCCGGCGGCGGCGAGTTCAGGGGTTACATGACGGTGCCGGAGGTGGGCAGCGGGCCGGGCCTGCTCATCGAGCAGGAGATTTTCGGGGTCAACGCGAGCCTGCGGGCGATCGCCGACCTCTACGCCGAGGAAGGCTATGTCTGCCTCGTGCCCGATCTCTTCTGGCGCATGGAGCCGGGCGTGGACCTCGGCTACGACGAGGCCGACTTCGCCAAGGCCTTCGGGTTTTACCAGCGCTTCGACGTGGACCAGGGCGTCGCGGACATCGGTGCCGCGGTCGAAGCCTTGCGGGCGCGGCCGGAGTGCACGGGCCAGGTGGCCGCCATGGGCTTCTGCCTCGGCGGCAAGCTCGCCTACCTCACTGCCACGCGCCACGATATCGATGCGACGGTCTCGTTCTACGGGGTCGGCATCGAGGATGCGCTGGACGAATCCGGCGGCATTTCCTGCCCCGTTCTCATGCACTTCGCGGGCGAGGATGGGTTCGTGCCGCAGGATGCCGTGAACGCCATATCGGAACACTTCTCGGCGCGGCCGGAGGTGCGGATTCACGTCTATCCCGGCGTGGATCACGCCTTCTACAACCACGATCGGAGCGAGGTTTACCACCGGCCCTCGGCCATGGTCGCGCATTCGCGCACCATCGCGTTGCTGCGAGGTGCGATGGGCCCCGCCTACGACCTCGAGAGTCTGTGGGATCGTCACCTCGACTACGAGTTCGCGACGCGGGACACCGGCAAGACCATGGCCACCATGGTCGCCGAGCCCTACGTCAACCACATCCCGACCATGACCGGCGGCACCGGCGCCGACGCGCTCAGCCGCTTCTATGCCGAGCACTTCATCCCGAAGATGCCGAAGGACACGACGCTAACCCCGCTTTCGCGCACGGTGGGCGCCGACCGGGTGGTGGACGAGCTGATCTTCAGCTTCACCCACAACGAGGAGATCGACTGGATGCTCCCCGGCGTGGCCCCCACCGGCAAGACGGTCAGCGTACCGCTGGTCGCCATCGTGGCCTTCCGCGGCGACAGGCTCCATCATGAGCATATCTATTGGGATCAGGCCTCGGTGCTGGTGCAGATCGGCTTGCTGGAGCCGGAGGGGCTGCCGGTCGGCGGGGTCGAGACTGCGCTGAAGGCCGCCGACGAGTCGCTGCCGTCGAACCGCCTGATCCCCGGCTGGTCCGACGACTAGAACGCCCGAGGCCGATGACAGCACGGGTACGGCGCAGCGGCGCATGAGCACGCTCGGCACACCGTTGGAACGAGTCGAGGATGCGGCGCTGCTCATGGGCCGCGGCCGCTATATCGACGACATGCCGGTGGCGCCCGGCACGGGCCACGCCGCCGTCCTGCGCTCGCCCTACGCCCACGCCCGCCTCGTGAGCATCGACACGGCGGCGGCGGAGGCGCTGCCCGGCGTGCCTGCGGTGGTCACGGGCGAGGACGCGCGCGCTTGGTCCACGCCCTTCATCGTCAGCGTGCGCCAGCCCATGGAGCACTGGTGCATCGCCACCGACCGGGTCCGCTACGCCGGCGAGCCGGTCGCCATCGTCGTGGCGGAGGACCGCTACCGCGCCGAGGACGCGCTCGCGCTCATCGACGTGCGCTACGAGCCGCTGGAGGCCATCGTCGATCCCGAGGCGGCGCTTGGCGCGGATGCGCCGGTGCTGCACGAGGCGGTGGGCTCCAACCTGATCAGCGAGCGCGCGTTCCGCTACGGCGAGCCGGAGGCGGCGTTCGAGGCGGCGGTGCACAGGGTCGCGACCACGGTGCGCTACCCGCGCAATTCCTGCACGCCCATCGAGTGCCTGGGCCTGATCGCCGCCTACGACCCAGGCGAGGACTCATACGACGTGCTCTCCCACTTCCAGGGGCCGCTCACGCTGCATCCGGTCATGGCGCGGGCGCTCAAGGTGCCGGGGCCGCGGTTCCGGTTGCGCTCGGTACCGGATTCCGGCGGCAGCTTCGGGGTCAAGCAGGCGGTCTTCCCTTACATCGTCGCAATGGCGCTGGCGGCGCGGAAGGCCGCGCGGCCGGTCAAGTGGATCGAGGATCGGCTGGAGCATCTGCTGGCGGCCACCTCGGCGACCAACCGGGTGACGCGGATCGAGGCGGCGGTGGAGGCGGACGGCAGGGTCACGGCGCTCCGCCTCGACCAGCTCGAGGACTGCGGCGCCTACCTGCGTGCGCCGGAGCCCGCGACGCTCTACCGCAACCACGGCAACCTCACGGGCCCCTATCGGATCGCCCATCTCGCGGTGACGAACCGCGTGGTCGTGACCAACAAGACACCCACGGGGCTCAACCGGGGTTTTGGGGGGCCGCAGCTCTACTACGCGCTGGAACGGCTGATGCAGCGCATCGCGGCGACGCTGGACCTCGACCCGCTGGAGGTGATCAGGCGCAATCTGGTGCCGGCGGACGCCATGCCCTACCGCGCTGCCGCCGGCGCCGTGCTCGATGCCGGCAACTTTCCCGAGACCGTCGAGTATGGCGCCGTCGAGGGAGCGCTCGACGCGCTGCGCGCCAAGCAGGCGGAGGCACGGGCGGAGGGCCGGCTCTACGGCATCGGCTTCGCCGCGGCGGTGGAGTCCAGCATCTCCAACATGGGCTACATCACCACCGTGCTCAGCGCCGAAGAACGCCGCAAAGCGGGGCCCAAGGACGGCGCCGTCAGCCACGCCACGGTGGCGGTGGATCCCCTCGGCGCCGTCACCGTGACCGCCGATTCGATCCCGCAGGGGCAAGGCCACCGCACGGTGCTGGCGCAGGTGGTGGGCGATGCACTGGGCCTCGCACCCGCGCAGATCACGGTCGCACTGGAGCACGACACCCAGCGGGACCCGTGGTCCATCGCCGCCGGCAACTATTCGAGCCGCTTTTCCGGTGCGGTCGCGGGGACGGCGCACCTCGCGGCGGTACAGGTGCGCGAGCGCCTGGCGCGGATCGCCAGCCAGCAGCTCAACGCGCGGCCTGAGGACGTGCGCTTCGAGCAGGGGCGCATCTTCGCCGCCGGCAACCCCGGCAATGACCTCGACTTCCGCCGGGTGGCGTCGCTCGCCCACTGGTCGCCGGGCAGCCTCCCGGAGGGCGTGCCGCCTGCGCTGCGCGAGACCGCGCGCTGGACGCCGCCGGAGCTCACGCCGCCCGACGAAGACGACCGGGTCAACAGCTCGGCGGCCTACAGCTTCATCTTCGATTTCTGCGGGGTGGAGGTCGACCGCGCGAGCGGCGCCGTCGCCATCGACCGCTACGTCACCACCCACGACGCCGGCCGGCGCCTCAACCCGGCGCTGGTGGACGGCCAGATTCGCGGCGCCTTCGCCCATGCCGTGGGTGCGGCGCTCTACGAGGAGCTCGCCTATTCCGAGGACGGCAGCTTCCTCTCCGGCACCCTCGCCGACTACCTGGTGCCGACCGCCTGCGAGGTGCCGGACCCGCTCATCCTGCACCGCGACACCCCGAGCCCGGTGACGCCGCTCGGCGCCAAGGGAGTGGGCGAAGGCAATTGCATGACCACGCCCGTCTGCCTCGCCAACGCCGTGGCCGACGCGCTGGGCGCGGAGAGCCTCGACCTGCCGCTCACGCCGGCGCGCATCGGCGCCCTGACTTTCGGGCCTGAGGAGCCGGCGCCCTAGGCAAGGGGCGCGGCGTCACGCCGGAAACTAGAGGTCAGAATCCTGGATATCGGCAAGCTTCATCAGATGCCGCTGCAAGCCGCGCTTAAGCGCGGTAGCGCCGTGAACCGGCACTGAGACGCGAACGTCCGCCCCCGACTTCGCGTAGATTCGGTGACTTCCGCTGGTACGCATCAACCTCCATCCCCGCAACTCCAACACGCGGCAAAATCGCTTCCCGCTGACCGTCTTCACACGACGATCTCGACGATTCGGTCGCTACCGGAGGTGGGAATATCGCGGACATCCACCGAGAGGCAGCCTTCGACGGCCTCATAGAGGTTGCTCAGCAGTTCCTCGAAGGTCTCGCCCTGCGTCGCACAGCCGGGGATTGCGGGCACTTCGGCCCAGTATCCCCCCTCTTCCGCCTCATGCACGATCACCTTCAGTTTCATGGCTCGCTCCTCGCGGATTCCGCCCTGCCGGCGGGCTCGGGGGACCGCGCCATGATACCAACGTGCCCCCGATCCGGGTATAGGGACGCCATGAAGCCTGCGCCCTTCGATTATCTGCGGCCCGACGACGAGGAGGAGGCGCTGGAGGCCCTCGCCGAGGCGGGGGACGACGCGCGGCTGCTCGCCGGTGGCCAGACCCTGATGCCGATGCTCAACATGCGGCTGGTGGAGCCGGCGGTGCTGATCGATATCTCTGGCCTGTCGGGACGCGCCGGTATCAGCGACGAGGGGAGCCACATCGAGGTCGGCGCGGCGGTGACCCAGGCCGATCTGGAAGCCTGGCCCGCGCTTGGCCGACGCGCGCCGCTCTTGGCCCAGGCGTTGCCACTGCTCGGCCATGTCCAGACCCGGAGCCGGGGCACGGTGTGCGGCTCCATCGCCTTCGCCGACCCGAGTGCGGAGTTGCCGCTCTGCCTGACCGTGCTGGGGGGCGAGGTCGTGCTGCGCTCGCGTGCCGGCAAGAGGACGCTGCCCGCCGCCGAGTTCCAGACCGGGATGCTGTCCACCGCGTGCCGGGAGGACGAGATGGTGGCGGCGGTGCGCTTCCCTGCCGCCGAGCCGGGCGCGGACTACGCCTTCACCGAGTTCGCCCGCCGGCACGGCGACTTCGCCATCGTCGCCGTTGCCGCCATCGCGCGGGCGAAGGGCATCAGGATCGGTGTGGGCGGTGTCGCCGAGAAGCCGGCGGTGGAGGAGTGGCCGGCGCTTTCCGGCGGCGCCCTGGACGATGCGCTCAACGCGCTGGCCTGGTCGCTGGATGCCGCCGACGATGTCCACGCCAGCGCCCGCTACCGGCGCGAGCTGGTGCGAAATCTCGGCAAGCAGGTGGTACGCGCGGCGCTGGAGGCTCGGCCGTGAAGCGGCTGGGCCAGGAGAGCCGCCATCGGGTGGCGCTCACCCTCAACGGCCGCGTGGCAAGTGGCTGGGCGGAGCCGCGCATGCTGCTGAGCGATTTCCTGCGACACGAGCTCGGCGCCACCGGCACCCATGTGGGCTGCGAGCACGGGGTCTGCGGCGCCTGCACCGTGCGCCTCGACGGCGCCCCGGCGCGCGCCTGCCTGACGCTCGCGGTGCAGGCAGAAGGCCGGCGCGTGGACACGGTGGAGGGCTTGGCACCGGAGGGCGAGCTGAACGACCTGCAGAAGGCGTTCCGCCGCCACCACGCGCTGCAATGCGGCTTCTGCACCGCCGGCATCCTGATGTCCCTCGACGCCTGGCTCGAAAGCCGGCCCGCACCGGACGAGGGCGAAGTCCGGGCGCTGCTCAGCGGCCACCTCTGCCGCTGCACCGGCTATTCGGGGATCGTCGCGGCGGCGCTCGACGTCGCAGAGGCGCGGCAGCGCGAGGACGACTGACCGATGACCGACCTGGGCCGCACGCTGATCGCGGCGGCGGAGCGGACCCCGCGCTCGCTTGCGGCGGTCGACGGCGAGCGGCGTTTCGATTATGCCGCGTGGCTGGATGCGGCCGCGCGCCTTGCTGCGGGCCTCGGCGGCCTCGGACTCGGGCAGGGCGACCGGCTCGCCGTCATCATGCAGAACTGCTGGGAGATGGCGGCGCTCCACTGGGCGTGCCAGCTTGCAGGCGCTGTCGTGGTACCGCTCAACTGGCGGAGCAGTGCGGAGGAGCTGGATTACTTCCTTGAGGATTCGGGCGCCGCCGCCCTGGCCTTCGACGAATCCGCTGCGGCTGCCGTCGCGGACTCCACCTGCGCCGCCGGGCTTCGCCGTATCGGGGTCGGCGATGCGCCGGGCGGCATGGTCGATTTCGGCGAGCTGCTGGCGGCGCCGGCAGAGGCGACGCCGCGCGCAGGCGAAGACGACCTCTCGCTCATGCTCTATACCTCGGGCACCACCGGGCGCGGCAAGGGCGTGCCGCGCACGCACCGCGCCGAGCGTGCCTCGGCGCTCGCCCACATCGCGCAGAATTGCTACCGCGCGGGCGAGCGCACCCTGGGCGTCATGCCGCTCTACCACACCATGGGCGTGCGCTCGCTGCTCGCGATGGCGCCGGTGGGCGGCGCCTTCGTCTGCCAGCACCGCTTCGATGCGGCCGGTGCGCTGCGGTTGATCGAGGCGGAGCGGATCACCGCCCTCTACCTGGTGCCGACGCTCTACTACGACCTGCTGAGCAGCCCGGGGTTCGACGGCGCCGATGTCTCCACGGTGCGCAAGCTGGGTTTCGCCGGTGCGCCGATGGCCGAGGGACTGCTGCGCCGGGTCGCCGAAGCCTTCCGGCCCGAGCTCTTCGTCAACCACTACGGCTCGTCGGAAATCTACACCTTCACCATCGACCAGGACGCGGCGGCCAAGCCGGGCTCGGCGGGCAAGGCCGGCATCAATCAGCGCATCCGCGTGGTCGAGATCGGCACGGACGACCCGGCGCGCACCGTCGATGCGGCCGTCGAAGGCGAGGTGATCGCGAGCCTGGAGAGCGAGGAGGCTTTCGCGGGCTACTGGCAGCGGCCGGACGCGGACGCGCGCGCGCTGAAGCAGGGCTGGTATTTCACCGGCGATGTCGGCTATTGCGACGGCGACGGCGATCTCTTCGTGACGGGGCGGGTCGACGACATGGTCATCACGGGCGGCGAGAACGTGCTGCCCGCCGAGATCGAGAGCGTGCTCTCGGTCCACCCGGCGGTGGCGGAGGCGGCGGTCGCGGGGGTCGCGGACGAGCGCTGGGGGCAGAAAGTCGCGGCCTTCGTGGTGCGGAGCAGCCCGGTGAACGCGGCGGCGCTCGACGCCCACTGCCGCGCCTCGGTGCTGGCCGATTTCAAGCGGCCGCGCGCCTACGTCTTCGTCCGCGCCATCCCGAAGTCCCCGGTGGGCAAGGTGCTGCGGCGCAAGCTGATCGCGGGCGAGTACGACGAGGACAGTGAGTGCGGGGGCGGGAGAAGCGCGTGACAACCAAGAGTCCTTTCGACGATCTCGACGGCTTTCGGGTGGAGGTCGACCACGCGGCGGCGCGCGCCGACATCGTGCTCGACCGCCCGCCGCTCAACGTCGTGCGCATGCCGCAGCGGGACCAGCTTGCCGCCGTCTTCGCCGCGCTCGACGCCGACGAGGCCGTGCGCGTGATCGTGCTCCGGGCTGAGGGAAAGCACTTTTCCAGCGGCGGCGATATCCCCGGCTTCATGACGCGCACGCCCGAGCAGCTCGCGGTGCTGGCGCGCAACGTGGCCGCGCCCGAGCGCTGCCGCCAGCCGGTGATC
The DNA here is from genome assembly GCA_965207055.1 of Alphaproteobacteria bacterium. GTDB lineage: Bacteria > Pseudomonadota > Alphaproteobacteria > UBA828 > UBA828 > WTGU01. Next base: position 1,480,967 of record CBDBLP010000004.1, read on the forward strand.
GCGGCGATCCACGGCTACTGCTTCGGCGTCGCGTTCGAGCTGTCGCTCGCCTGCGATTTCCGCATCGTGACCGAGAATGCGCTGCTCGGGCTGCCGGAGCAGCGAATCGGCATGATCCCGGGCTCCGGCGGCTCGGCACGGCTGGCGCGGATGATCGGCATCGGGCGCACCAAGGACATGGTGATGCGGGCAAGGCGGCTCACGGGCGCGGAGGCGCATGCCTGGGGCATCGCGCTCGACTGCGTGGCCGAGGACCGGCTTGCGGCCGCGACCGACGCGCTGGCGGACGAGCTCAAGGGGTTCTCGCCCCTCGCCCAGCGCACAGCGAAGAAGCTCCTCAACGAGGCCGAGGACGCGCCGCTCAGCGTGGCCATCGCCCTGGAAGGCGAGGCCTATGGTAGGCTGCGCTCATCGGCCGACTTCGCGGAAGGCGTCGCTTCCTTCACCGAAAAGCGCAAGCCGGTCTTCAAGGGAGAGTAGCGGTCGCATGGACGACGCACCGCCCCCCGCAGCGACGGGCGCCGACACGGACGTGTCGGAAGTCTCGGCCTCGCCCGCCCGCCTCCGGCGCTTTCACCTCGACCCAGTGGGCGGCATCGCCGGCGACATGTTCGCCGCGGCGCTGCTCGACGCCCGGCCCGACCTTGCCGACGGCCTGCGCGCTGCGCTTGCCGGGCTGGACTTGCCGGCCTCCGTCGAGATCGCCATCGACCCGCACCAGGATTCGGCGCTGGCCGGTGTGCGCTTCAAGGTGACGGCGCCCGAAGACGACGGGCACGGCCACGTGCGGCTGGCGGAGGTACGCGCGCGGCTGGGGGCAGCCCGCATCGAGCCCGCCCTGCGGTCGCGGGCGCTCGCGATCTTCGTGTTGCTCGCCGAGGCCGAGGGCGCGGTGCACGGGATGGACCCGGCGGAGGTCACCTTTCACGAGGTCGGCGCCTGGGATGCGACCGTCGATATCGTCGCAGCCGGGTACCTGATCGAGGCGGTGGGCCCGGCCCGCTGGTCCGTCGGTCCCGTTCCGCTCGGCTCGGGCCGGGTGCGCTGTGCCCACGGCCTGCTGCCGGTGCCGGCGCCTGCCGTTGTGCATCTCCTGCGGGGGCTGGTCACACACGACGACGGCATCGAGGGCGAGCGGGTGACGCCGACCGGCGCGGCCATTCTCAAGCATCTTGCGCCGGACCCGGTGCCGGCAAGAGAGCCGGAGACGCTGGCAGGCGTCGGCACAGGCTTCGGCAGCCGCACCTTGCCGGGCCTCAGCAACGTGCTGCGCGTCCTGGAGTTCGTGCCCGTCGCGCCGGCCGCGAGGCAGGAACAGGTCGCGGTGCTGCGCTGCGAGATCGACGACCAGACGCCGGAAGACCTCGCGTTGGGTCTCGACCGCCTGCGGGCGCGCGCCGGCATCCTCGACGTCCTGCAATGGCCGGCCTACGGCAAGAAGGGCCGCATGGTGGCCGCGGTCCAGGTGCTTGCCGAGGCGGACGCGCTCGACGGGGCGCTCGATGCGGTCTTCGACGAGACCACCACGCTCGGCGTGCGCTGGTCCACGCTTGCCCGCAGCGCGCTTGCGCGGGATGCGGCGTCGCACAGCGATGCGCTCGGCACGATCCGGGTGAAGCGCGTGCGCCGGCCGGCGGGCGCCGTGACCGCCAAGGCGGAGCTTGACGACCTTGCAGGCAGCGCGGGCCACGCGGTGCGCGAGGAGCGCAGGCGCGACGCGGAGGCGGCGGCGCTGGCGCGGGGCGGCGATGACTGAGCCGGCTTCCCTCGGCGCAGTCGCGCTGGGCGCGGTGCTCGACGGCATCGGCCGGGCCGCGGTCGCGGTCAGCGGCGGGGTGGACAGCATGACGCTCGCGCTGCTGACCGGACGCCGCCTGGGTCGAGAGAGCGCGATGTTCCACGCCGTCTCGCCTGCGGTGCCGCCGGAAGCGACCGAGCGGGTGCGCGCCTTCGCCGCGCGGGAGGGATGGCGGCTCACGGTCCTCGATGCCGGCGAGTTCGACGATCCCGCCTACCGCGCCAACCCGGCGAACCGCTGCTATTTCTGCAAGACCAACCTCTACGGCGCGCTCGCAGCCCGCACCGACGCCACGCTGCTCTCCGGCACGAACCTGGACGATCTGGGCGACTGGCGGCCCGGGCTCAAGGCCGCCGGGGAGCACGGCGTGCGCCATCCCTTCGTCGAGGCCGGCATCGACAAGGCGGGGGTTCGCGCCATCGCTGCGGGCCTGGGATTCGACGACCTGTCGCAGCTGCCGGCCGCGCCCTGCCTCTCCAGCCGCGTCGAAACCGGGCTCCGCGTGGAGGCGGACGACCTCGCCTCGATCCACGCTGCCGAGCGCTATCTCGCGCGGCAACTACGGCAGTTGGAGCCCGAGACGGTACGCTGCCGCAGCCGCAAGGCCGGCATCGTGATCGAGCTCGACTCGCCGACCCTCGATGCACTGAGCGAGAGCCGCCGCGCCGCGCTCGGGGATACCGTCGCCGGTATGTTCGCCGCGGGCGAAGCGGCCAGACCGGTGAGCTTCGCCCCCTACCGGTTGGGCAGCGCCTTCCTGAGGCCCGCGCGGCCGGCGTGAGCACGCCCACTGCCATCACCCTCGATCTCGAACGCCGCGCGCGCATCGGCATCGAGGAGGCCGTGCTCTGCGAGAGCAAGACGGCAGAGCAGCTGGCGGACATCCTCGCGCGGGCGGAGGAGGCGGAGCGGAGCCTGCTGCTGACCCGTCTCAGCGCGGCCCAGCGCGACGCCCTGCCCGCAGCGCTGGCCGAGCGCATCGACTACGAGGCGCTGTCGCGCACCGGCGTCTTCGGCACGGTCGCCGCACCTGCCGGCGAGGCGCGGGTCGCGATCGTCTCCGCCGGAACCTCGGACCAGCCGGTCTGCCGCGAGGCCGCGCGCACTCTCGCCTATCACGGCCACGCTTGCGCAGAGATCGGCGACGTGGGGGTGGCCGGCCTGTGGCGGCTGATGGACCGGATCGACGAGATCAGAGCCTATCCCGTCGTCATCGTGGTTGCCGGCATGGACGCGGCGCTGCCCTCGGTGGTGGGCGGGCTGGTGCCGGGCTTGGTGATCGCGGTGCCGACGTCGACCGGCTACGGCGTCGCGAGCGGCGGGTCGGCGGCGATGATGGCCATGCTCGCCTCCTGCGCGCCGGGGGTCGCGGTGGTCAATATCGACAACGGCTACGGCGCCGCCTGCGCCGCGCTGCGCGCGCTTCCGCTGCTCGCTCGGGAAGATTAGAGCGCGTCCGTTTCTGACGGGCGCGCGACAGGCCGCGACCGCGCAGGCGTCGGTCGCGCCGACAGGCGCGCGGAACCGCAGACTTGCCGGCTGCCGTGAGCGATTAAAGAGTCAGCCCGCGAGGGCGCGGGCGGCGGCGGTGCGCTCGTGCAGCCCGCGCAGCGCGCGCAACTCGTCCGCAGTCGGTGCCGGGGTCACGGTGAGGTCGTCGGCGACCTTGAGCGGCCAGCCGGTGGCCGCCAACACGTCGTCGAGTTCAACGCCCGGATGGGTGTGGGTGAGGACCAGCTCGCGGCTTTCCGCATGGGGTTCGAGCACGCCGAGATCGGTGATGACCGTGCTGGGCCCGCGGCCGGGGAGACCCGAACGTTCGCGCCAGTCGCCGCCGGTCAGATGGCCGGCCGAGGTCACGAACTCCACCTTCTCGACGAAGCCGCGCTTCGACTGGCGCATGATGACGAAGACCTCGCCGGCAAGCCCGGCGATCTCCGGCGCGCCGCCGGCGCCGGGAAGGCGGGTCCTGGGCTGCGCGTAATCGCCGATCACGGTCGTGTTGATGTTGCCGAAGCGGTCGATCTGCGCCGCGCCGAGGAAGCCCACCGTGATGCGCCCGCCCTGCAGCCAGTAGCGGAAGATCTCGGCGGTGGAAACCACGAAGTCGGCGGTCTCGGCGAGCTCGCTGTCGCCGATGGAGAGCGGGAGCACGGCGGGCTTCGCGCCGACGGTGCCGGACTCGTAGATCAGCACGGCGTCGGGCGCGTGGCTGGCGCGGGCGAGGTTGGCAGCGGCGCTCGGCAGGCCGATGCCGACGAAGCACACCGTGCCGTTATCGATGAGCCGCGCTGCGGCGACGGTCATCATCTCGTCGGAGGAGAAGGGTTGCTCGGTCATGGGGGCAGTCATAGCCGCGCAGAGCCCGACTTAGAAGGGGTGAATTCGGCCGCGCATGGTGCCGCCCTTGCCCGGGCTCGGCCGTTGCGATAGGGAGACGAGCGAGCGGCGGATGCGGCGCGCCGCGCACGGCGGGACGAGGGGCGGTGGCGCTGCTCACGGTCGAGAATCTGACCAAGATCTTCACGGTCGGCAAAGACGAGGACCTGATCGCGGTCAACAACGTCTCGTTCACGCTCGAGCGCGGCGAGACGCTGGGCCTGGTCGGCGAGAGCGGCTCGGGCAAGACCACGGTGGGCCGTTGCGTGCTGCGCCTGATCGAGCCCACTGAAGGGCGGATCGCGCTCGGCGACCAGCAGATCAGCGAACTCGACCCGGCCGGGCTGAGGGCGCTCCGGGCGCGGATGCAGCTCGTTTTCCAGGACCCCTTCGGCTCGCTCAACCCCAGACTCACGGTCTACCAGACGGTGGACGAGCCGCTCGCGTTGCACGACGTGGGGCGCGCCGAGCGCAGGCCCCGTGTCGGCGCGATGCTGGAGCGCGTGGGGCTCGGCAGCGACGTCTTCAACTATTATCCGGCGGACCTGACCGCGAGCGAGCAGCAGCGGGTGGGGATTGCGCGCGCGCTGGTCACCGAGCCCGAGTTCGTGGTGTTGGACGAGCCGACCTCGATGCTCGACCCCTCGGCGCGGGCCGAAATCCTGGACCTGCTCAAGGCGATCCAGAACGAGACCGAGACCGCCTACATCTTCATCTCCCACGACCTGACCTCGGTTGCGAAGATCAGCCACCGCATCGCGATCATGTATCTCGGCCACATCGTGGAGCACGCGCCCACCGACATCATCATGGAGAGCCAGCGCCACCCCTACAGCCGCGCGCTGCTCTCTGCCGTGCTCTTCCCCGATCCGCACCGCCGGCCCGACCCCTACGTGATCGAGGGCGAGATTCCGACGGCGATCAACCCGAAGCCCGAATGCCCGCTCTACGGCCGCTGCCCGATCCGCGAAGACGCCTGCCAGGACGCGGTGCCGCCGCTGGTGGAGGTGGAGGCGGTGCACTATTCCGCCTGCCGGCGCTGGGACGACGTCGCGGCCTCGATGGCTGACGCACGCGGTGCTGCGTAGCGAATCGCAGCACCCGAGTCGCACTCCAACCGCCTTATTTCGCCCTCGCCAAAATTTGAACGAGCGCTTGTTTCAATTTTCTTCTAATATCCGGCCGCGTGGCGCGATGCGCGCGCCTGCGCGCGCGGGCCGACCCTGCGGTGCAGAGGGAGACTGAGGAGAGACGACATGACCTTGGGTGACATCACGAGACGCGGCCTCGCTGTCGCGGCCACAGCAGCGCTCGCCGCGCTGGTGGCAGCGGCCCCGCCGAAGCCGGCAGCCGCAAATCAGGACACGATGGTGATCGCCATCGGCGCCCTGCCGCAGGGCATCGACCTCGACAAGCACGTGAGCCCGCAGACCTGGAGCATGGGCGCGCAGGTGTTCGAGGACGGCATGAACTGGGAGTCGATCGACTTCCCATTCTCGACCGGCGATGCCTGGGACCCCTCCACCATCCCGGGCTTCAAGTATCCCGACTACATGGGTCAGAAGACCCTGGTGCCGGGCATCATCGAGAAGTGCGAGATGCAGCCGGACGGCCTGCGCGCCGTTTACCACCTGCGCAAGGGCGTGATCTCGCCCTGGGGCAACGAGTTCACCGCCGACGATGTGCTATGGCGGATCGAGCGCGGCAAGGCCACGCAGGCGATCAACAACTTCCTCGAGTTCCTGCTTAGCATGCCGGGCCAGACCATCGACCCGCCGGAGAGCGGCGGCTACACGAAGATCGACGATTATACCGTCGAGCTCACCTCGTCCCGGCCCATGCCGCTCGCCTGCAAGGGGCTGACCAACTATTACAACGCTTGGCTCGACTCCACCGAGATCATGAGCCACGCCACCGAGGAGGACCCCTGGGGCGACAAGTGGGTCGCGACCAACGGCGGCGGCTTCGGCGGCTACCGGGTGACCGAATGGAGCGCCGGCAAGCGCGTCGTCATGGAGGCCAACGAGGACTACTGGCGCGGCGCGCCGGAGATCAAGCGCATCATCTATCTGGTGGTGCCGGAATCGGCCAACCGCGTCGCACTGCTCAAGCAGGGCAAGGTGCACATGGCGGAGGGCCTGTCTCCGGACGAGATCGTGTCGCTTGCGGACGATCCGAATGCGCGGGGCGTTGCCGTACGCGGCAACCAGTCCATGTGGATGATGATCAACAACACGCTGCCGCCCTACGACAACGTGAAGGTGCGCCAGGCGATGAATCACCTCATCAACCAGGAGGCGATCATCCGCGACATCTACCACGGCATGATGAACGCGTGGCAGGGCGTGATGCCCAGCACCTATCCGGGCTACGAGGGGCACCTGAAGTACGACTTCAACCCGGAGAAGGCCAAGGCGCTCCTCGCCGAGGCGGGCTATCCCGACGGCTTCGACGCCGAGCTCTCGTTCGACGCAGCCGTGGCGGCGATGGAATCGATCGGCGTCCTGCTGCAGAGCGACTTCAGGAAGGCCGGCATCAACCTCTCGCTGAGGAAGCTGCCGACCGCTGCGAACTCGGACAACGTGATGAGCAAGCAGGGCTCGCTCGCGCTCTGGACGGACATGCCCATTCAGCCCGACATCAACTACGCTCTGAAGCTGGTGTGGCCGACCAACGCGCTCGTCAACTACCACAACTTCTCCGACGCGAAGGTCGACCAAGTGCTTCAGGACGGCCAGGGCGTGGTGGACCCGGATGGGCGCATCGCAGCGCACGCCGGCATCCAGGAGTATATCCACGACCTCGCGCCGCTGGGCTGGATCGGCGAGCACTATTTCGCCGTCGGCCTCTCGCGCAAGGTCAGCAACTTCCGTTGGTACACGACGCAGTACTACCACGTGGCGGAAATGAGCATCGCCGACTGATGGGGCTGCTGTAGAGCGTCCCTCGGGACGAGCGCTTATGAAAGCGCCCGGCCGGGGCGGCGGGTTCCCCCCGCCGCCCCGGCTTTCGTACCGGCCTGCAGCTTCGGCAGCGCGTGACGCGCCTGCCGGGCGCGGCGTCGCGGGCTAGGCGGGCGCAGCCATGCGTCTCGCACTCTATATCGGACGCCGCTTTCTCTTCCTGATTCCCCAGGTCTTTCTGATCTCGTTCATCACCTTCGTGCTGGTGCGGCTGCTGCCGGGCGATCCCGCGCGCCTTTCGCTAGGCCCGCTTGCGCCCGAATCCTCGGTCGAGGCGCTGCGCGCAAAGATGTACCTGGACCGGCCGATCCCCGAACAATACGTGATCTGGCTGGAGAACGCCTTTCAGGGCGATCTCGGCGCGTCCTGGGTCAACAACACCGAGGTGATCGACGATCTGGTTCAACGCATCCCGGTGACCCTGGAGCTGATCTTCCTCTCGCTGCTCGTCGTCTTCCTGGTGCTCGTCCCGCTCGCGATCATCACCGCGAGTCGCACCCGGAACTGGATCGTACGGATCTTCCAGAACATCACCTTCGGCTACGGCATGCTGGCCGGCGCGCTGCCGGACTTCCTGCTCGGCCTGGTGCTGATCTTCTTCCTCTTCGCGGGCGCAGCGGGGCTGATGCCGGCGGAGATTCTGCCGGGGCCGGAGGGGCGGCTCGGCATCCTCGACTTCGAGCCGCCATTCGTGACCGGCTCGATCCTGATCGACTCCTTGATCGCGGGCGACATGGAGATCTTCTGGTCGGGTCTGATGCACCTGATCATGCCGGTCTTCACCCTCTCCTTCGTCTACGGCGCACCGATCTTCAAGATGCTGCGCAGCCAGATGGAGGGCGCCCTCAAGGCCGACTACACGACCTATGCGGAGGCCGTGGGCCTCGCGCCCACGATCGTGCTCACACGGGCCGCCCGGGTCGCCGCCGGGCCGACGCTGGTGATTACCGGCGTCGTGGTGATGTTCCTGCTCGGCGGCGCGGTGCTGGTGGAGCGGGTGTTCAACTACGTCGGGCTCGGCCAGTACGCGATCAACGGCATCGTCACCGCCGATTACGCACCCATCCAGGGTTTCGTCTGCTTCGCCGCGATCTTCACGATGCTGGTCTATCTCGCCGTGGACCTGATCCACTTCGCGATGGACCCCCGCATCAAGATCGGCGGAACCCAGGCCTAGGGGCGGCGCGGAATGTTCTGGCTCCGCATCAGGCGCACGCTCTGGGCGCTGCCGAAATGGCAGCTTGCCGTGCTGGTGATGTTCTTCGGGTGGATCTTCCTCACCATCTTCGGCCCTTATCTCGCGCCCTTCCCCACCGAGGTCGCCGAGCCCACCACCCGCCTGTTGCCGCCCAGCGGCACCTACCCCTTCGGCACCGACGAGAACGGCATCGACATCTTCTCCCGCGTGCTGGCGGCGCCCCGCACGGACGTGGTGATCGGCGTCGTCGCCACCGCGATCTCGGTCTTCATCGGCACGCCGCTCGGCGTCATCGTCGCGCTCTACGAGAGCCGGGGCGGCGCCGGGTCCACCGCATTCGCCGAGACCTTCATGCGCGTGCTGGAGGTGATCCAGTCCTTCCCCGTGTTTGTCTTCGCGATGGTGCTGGTGGCGGTCTTCGGCGGCAGCGTCACCAACATCATCATCGCCATCGCCTTCGTTAACACGCCGGTCTTCGTACGCATCGTGCGCTCCGACGTGCTCTCGCTGGTGCAGCGACCCTTCGCCGAAGCCGCGCGCGCCGTCGGCAACCGCGAGGTGCGCATCGGCTTCCGCCACGTGCTGCCCAACGCGCTGCCGACGGTGATCGTGCAGGTCTCGGTGACGGTGGGCTTCGCCATCCTGCTCACTGCGGGCCTGAGCTTCGTCGGCGCCGGCGTCAAGCCGCCGACGCCAGAGCTTGGCGCCATGATCGCGTCCGGCGCGAAATTCCTGGAGATCGGGCAGTGGTGGGCCGCGTTCTTCCCGGGCATCGCGCTCGGGCTGGTCGTCTTCTCCTTCGGCATTTTCGGCGAGATCATGACCCAGGTGATGGAGCCGCGGGCCGTGAGGCGCGAGACCGACCGCCGCCGCGAGCACGCGCTGGAGACGGGCGGCGACGAGCCCGAGGTGCCCGACGCCCCCACCGTCACCGTCTCGCACATGAGCGAGCCGGTGCTCGCGGTCGAGCACCTGGGCGTCGTCGCGGTCGACTCGCGCCAGGCGCTGCTGAGCGAGATCCATCTCGCGCTCGAGGCCGGCCACAGCATGGGGATCGTGGGCGAGTCCGGCTCGGGCAAGTCGGTGCTGGTAAAGGCGCTGTTGCAGCTCCTGCCGCCGGAGCTTGCCGTAACTTCAGGCTCCGTGCGTTACCTCGACCACGATCTGCTCACGATGAGCAAGGGTTCGATGCGGGCGATGCGGACGACGCAGATCGCGGCGATCCTGCCCAACGCGAAGTCGCAGCTGAACCCCCTCACCAACGTCGGCGACATGCTGCGCAGCGCGCTGCAGGCCCACGAGAAGATCAGCGCGAAGGAGGCGCAGGTCCGCTCGATCCAGCTGCTGGAGATGGTCGGCATCGTCGATCCGGCGCAGCGGCTGAACGCCTTCCCCCACGAGCTGAGCGGCGGCATGGCTCAGCGGGTGTGCCTCGCCATGGCGCTGATGTACCAGCCCAAGCTGCTCATCGCGGACGAGCCGACCGCAGGGCTCGACGTGACGATCCAGCGCCAGGTGCTCGACCTTACCCGCACGTTGGCCGAGGAGGCCGGCACGGCACGTCTCCTGATTACCGGCGACCTCGGCATCGCCGCGCATTACTGCGACACCGTCGCGGTGATGCAGGCAGGCAGGATCGTCGAGATCAACGAGACCGACCGCCTGTTCGACGCCCCCCGCCATCCCTATACCCAGCATCTGCTGGATTGCGTGAGGGTATAGTTCGGCACGAAGGGCGGCGAGACGACAAGCGAAGCGGACGAGACGACCATGACGCGACATGTGGAGATCGCGGGCGGCGGGTTTACCGGGCTCGTCATGGGAACGGCGCTGGCCCAGGCCGGCTGGACCGCGCGGGTTCACGAGCGCACGGAGGAGATCCGCGCCTTCGGCGCCGGCATCTGGATCTGGGACAACGGCGTGCGCGTGCTCAAGGCCATCGGCGCGGCGGACGACGCGCTGGAGGGCTGCACCGAGGCGCCGACCTACATCAGCCGCGACGCCAGGGGACGCTACATCGACGAGGTGCCCTTCGCGCCGATCACCAGCACCGACCGCTCGCGCATGTTCTGCATCACGCGCCAGCAGCTCCTGGCCGCGATCCTGGGTGCGGCGCAGCGCGCGGGCGTGGAAATCATTACCAGATCGCAGGCGACCGGTGCGCGGTCCGAGGGTGTGCTTATCACCGAGGGCGGGCGCGAGTGGCCGGCGGACCTGGTCATCGGCGCGGACGGGATCAACTCGAACGTGCGGGACTCGCTGGGCCTGCTGAAGAGCCGCAAGCCCCACGTGGACGGCGCCATCCGCGTCCTTGTGCCGCACGAGCCGGGCTATGCCGACACCGAAGAAGGCCGCACCATCCGCGAGTGGTGGAAGGGCTACCGGCGGGTGCTCTACACGCCCTGCAACCGCGACGTGTTCTACCTCTGCTTCACCATGCTCGCGCGCGATGCGGAGGCGAGCCAAATTCCCCTGCCGCGGGCGGTCTGGACCGAGTCCTTCCCGCACCTCGAATCGATGATCAGCCGGGTGCCGGACGAAGGCCGCTACGACCGCTTCGAGACCATCAAGCTCAACGCCTGGAGCAAGGGCCGGGTGGCGATCGTGGGCGATTCGGCGCATGCGATGTCGCCGGGGCTGGGTCAGGGCTGCGGCACGGCGATCTCGAACGCCCTCTCGCTCGCCAACATGCTGCGCGAATCCGACGATATCGAGCAGGCTCTGCGGCGTTGGGAGAGGCGCCAGCGCTCGATTTCGGAGCACACGCAGCTCTGGTCGACGATCACCTGGCCGCTCACGCTCTGGCCGCACTGGGCGGCGCGGATCTACTACAACATGCCGGTCCTGCATCCCTGGATGCTGAAGCAGCGGCGCAAGCCCTCGGAGTTCTACGCCTACGGCACCGAGAAGCAGGTGCGCTGGATGCCGCCTCACATGCGCGGAGAGGCCGAGGCGGCCGCGTAGGCGGGACGGCGCGGCGCGGGGAGAGCATGGCGCGACACGCGGAGATCGCGGGCGGCGGGTTCACCGGCCTCACCATCGGCGCGGTGCTGGCCCAGGCCGGCTGGACCGTGCGCGTGCACGAGCGCACGGAGGAGATTCGCGCCTTCGGTGCGGGCATCTGGATCTGGGACAACGGCGTGCGTGTGCTGAAGGCCATCGGCGCCGCCGACCACGCGCTCGACGGCTGTACCGAGGCGCCGACCTACATCAGCTGGGACGCCAGGGGCCGCTACATCGACGAGGTGCCCTTCGCCCCGATCACCAGCACCGACCGCTCGCGCATGTTCTGCATCACCCGCCAGCAGCTCCTGAGCGCGATCCTGGGCGCGGCGGAGCGCGCAGGCGTCGAGATCGTCACGAGCTCGACGGCGACCGGCGCGCGGCCGGACGGCACGCTGATCACCGAGGACGGGCGCGAATGGCCGGCGGACCTGGTCGTCGCCGCCGACGGGATCAACTCCAAGGTGCGCGACTCGCTCGGGCTGCTGAAGAGCCGCAAGCCCCACGTGGATGGCGCCATCCGCGTGCTCGTGCCGCACGAGCCGGGCTATGCCGACACCGAGGAGGGCCGCACCATCCGCGAGTGGTGGAAGGGCTATCGCCGGGTGCTCTACACGCCGTGCACCCGGGATGTCTTCTATCTGGCCTTCATCATGCTCGCGCGCGACACCGAGGCGTCGCGGCTGCCCCTGGCGAAGGCGCTCTGGACCGAAGCCTTCCCGCACCTCGAATCGATGATCAACCGGGTACCGGACGAGGGCCGCTACGACCGCTTCGAGACCATCAAGCTGAAGGCCTGGAGCAAGGGCCGGGTGGCGATCGTTGGCGATTCGGCCCACGCCATGTCGCCGGGGCTCGGCCAGGGCTGCGGCACGGCGATCTCCAACGCCCTCTCGCTCGCCAACATGCTGCAGGAATCCGATGACATCGATCAGGTGCTCGCGCGCTGGGAGGCGCGCCAGCGGCCGATCTCCGAACACACGCAGCTCTGGTCTACGATCACATGGCCGCTCATTCTCTGGCCGCACTGGGCGGCGCGGATCTACTACAACTTGCCGATCCTGCACCCCTGGATGCTGAAGCAGCGGCGCAAACCCTCCGAGTTCTACGCCTACGGCACCGAAGATCAGGTCCGCTGGATGCCGCCCCACCTGCGCAACGAGGCGGATACGGCGGCTTAAGGTGGACCGCCGCTGGAGAGTGGATCAGGCGCGGCGCCGTACCTGGTCGACGCAGGCGAGTGCGGCCATGTCGAGGATGGAGTCGGTGTCGATCCGGTGCTTGGCGTAGAGCGCGGGAATATCGCCGGACTCACCGAAGCCCGTGACGCCGAGCGGATAGGCGCGGTGGCCGGCGACCGTGCCGAGCCAGGAGAGCGCCGCCGGATGGCCGTCGAGCACGGTGATGAGCGCCGCGTCGGGCGACAGCCTGCCGAGCAGGGTTTCGGCGTGGGTCGGCGGCACTGCCTCACCCCGTGCGCGGGCCTGGGTCGCGGCCGTCAGGTCGCCGTAGAGCCTGTCGGCAGAGGTGACGGCGAGCAGGCCGACGCCGGGCACCTCGTCGGCCAGCGCCGCGTGGGCCTCCTGCGCCTCGGGCGCGATGGCGCCGGAGAAGGCCAGCGCCAAGGGGGCGCCCGGGCCGGGCTCCACCAACCAATAGCCGCCGGCCAGCAGATCGTGCCGGAGTGCCGCGTCGATCTCGCGCTCGGGCTGGTCGATGGTGCGGGTGGAGAGGCGGCAGTAGAGCGCGCCGCCGTCCGGCTCCTGCAGGTGGCCGAAGCCCCAGAGCATGATCTCGGCGACCTCGTCGGCAAACGCCGGCTCGAAGGAGATGAGCCCCGGCTGGCCCATGCCGAGCAGCGGCGTGCCGACCGACTGGTGCGCGCCGCCCTCGGGCGCGAGCGTGATGCCCGACGGTGTGCCGGCCAGCAAAAAGCGCGCGTCCTGATAGCAGGCGTAGGTCAGTGCATCGAGGCCGCGCGCGATGAAGGGGTCGTAGACCGTGCCCACCGGCAGCAGCCGGGCGCCGAAGAAGTCGTCGCTCAAGCCGAGCGCAGCGAGCAGCAGGAAGAGGTTGTTCTCCGCGATGCCGAGCTCGATGTGCTGGCCGTTCCGGCTGAGCGTCCACTTCTGCATCGAGACGACCTTCTCGGAACGGAAGACGTCCTCGCGGTCGGCGCGGTCGAAGATACCGCGATGGTTCACCCAGCCGCCGAGATTGGTCGAGACCGTGACGTCGGGCGAGGTGGTGACGATGCGCTCGGCGAGCGGGCTCTCGCCCTTGCCGAGCTCGTTAAGAATGCGGCCGAAGGCCTCCTGCGTGGACATGCGGGGGCCGGGGCGGAAGGGCAGCGCGTCGGGCAGCGGCACGGCCGGCGCCGAATGCCGGCCCGGCTTGCGGTTGAAGGGGGCTGCCCCGATGAAGGTCTCCAGGGTCTCCTCGTCGAGCCCGAGGCCGGCAAAGCGCGACCACTCGGCGCCTTCGTCCACGTCCATCGCGGCCCGAAAGTCGGCCATCTGCTCTTCGTTCATGATGCCGGCGTGATTGTCCTTGTGGCCGGCGAAGGGCAGCCCGAAGCCCTTGATCGTGTAAGCGATGAAGCAGTGGGGAAGGTCGGAATCGACCTCGCGCAGCGCCTCCAGCACCGCCTCCATGTCGTGGCCCGCGAGATTGGTCATCAGGTCCTGCAGGCCGTCGTCGTCGTAATCCGCGAGCAGCGCCTTCATGCCCGCGACGTGGCCGATGTCTTGGCCGAGGCGTTCGCGCCAGGCGGCGCCGCCCTTGAAGGTGAGCGCGCAGTAGAGCTCGTTGGGGCAGTCGTCGATCCACTGGCGGAGTGCCTCGCCGCCGGGCTTGGCGAAGGCGGCCTGCTGGCGGAGGCCGTACTTCAGGATCACCACCTTCCAGCCGACCGCCTGGAAGAAGTCCTTGATCTTCTGGAAGAGGCGATCGGAGACCACACGATCCAGGCTCTGGCGGTTATAGTCGATGATCCACCAGAGGTTCCGCACATCGTGCTTCCAGCCCTCCAGTAGCGCCTCGAAGACGTTGCCCTCGTCGAGCTCGGCATCGCCCATGACGGCGATCATGCGGCCGGGCGGGCGCTGGTCGGGCGAGAGCTTGTGGAAGCGCACGTAGTCCTGGACCATGGAGGCGAAGAGCGTCATACCCACCCCGAGCCCGACCGAGCCGGTGGAGATATCGACGTCGTCGCTGTCCTTGGTGCGCGAGGGATAGCTCTGGGCGCCGCCGAAGGCCCGGAAGTCTTGGAGCTTCTCGCGGGTCTGATTGCCGAAGAGGTACTGGATCGCGTGGAACACCGGGCTCGCATGGGGCTTCACGGCGACCCGGTCGTTCGGCCCGAGCACGTCGAAGTAGAGCGCCGTCATCAGCGTCGCCACCGAGGCGCAGGACGCCTGGTGGCCGCCCACCTTGAGCCCGTCGCGCACCGGGCGCAGATGGTTGGCGTTGTGAACCATCCACGACGACAGCCACAGCACCTTGCGCTCAAGCGCGTTGAGGCAGGCGAGCGTCTCCGGCGCGACGGCCGGCCTGTTGACGAGCTGGCTCATGGGTCCTCCCCAACCGCAAGTCTAGCGCAGACGTGCAGGCGCGGCCATCGCGCCGCCGGAAGGCGCCGGTGAGCGCGCGCCTTCGCGACGACGACGCGGCAGCGCGGGAGGCCGCCGCCATCACGCTCGCGGAATACGACCATATGGCGGAGGCCTACCGCCTGGGCACCGCCGACCACGACGTGAGCCAGAACATCACGGCCCTGCTCGACGCCATCGAGGGCGCACCGCCTTACGCGATTCTCGATCTCGGCTGCGGTCCGGGCCGCGACCTGCGCGTTTTCACCGAACTCGGGCATGAGGTCACGGGGCTAGACGGCGCGGCCGAGCTGGTCGCCCTCGCCCGCGCCGAGACCGGCTGCGCGGTGCTGCTCCAGGACTTTCTGGCGCTCGACCTGCCGGCCGCACATTTCGACGGAATCTTCGCCAACGCCTCGCTCTTCCACGTGCCGAGCAGCCAGATCGCGCGGGTGCTCGCCGACCTCGCGGCGGCGCTGAAGCCCGGCGGCGTGCTCTTCTGCTCCAACCCGCGCGGCGACAACCAGGAGGGCTGGGTCGGCGGGCGCTACGGCTGCTTCTACGACCTGGAGACCTGGCGCGCCCTGGTCACCGATGCGGGCCTTGCCGAGCTGCACCACTACTACCGGCCGCCCGGCCGCCCGCGCCACCAGCAGCCCTGGCTCGCGACCGTCTGGCGCAAGCCCGAGGCCATCCGGACGACAGCCTGACCTGATCGACCTTCACCGGGAGAAAGCCATGAGAGCACAGATCATCCCTGCATGGGGCGGGGCCGAGAACTTCGAGGCCGCGACCCTGCCCGATCCCGCACCGGGCCCCGGCGAGGTGCTGGTGCAGATCGCCGCGACCAGCGTCAACCCCGCCGACCACAAGCTGCGCCAGGCCGGCCCGCCGATCGCGCCCGCGCTGCCGGCGGTGCTCGGCTGCGATGCGGCGGGGCGGGTTCTGGCGCTGGGCGACGGTGTGGAGGGCTTCGCGCCGGGGGATGAGGTCTATGGCTGCGTCGGCGGCGTGCGCGGAGTGCCGGGCTGCTACGCCGAGATGATCGCGGCCGACGCGCGGCTGCTCGCGCCCAAGCCGGCGTCGCTCACGCTGCGCGAGGCGGCGGCGCTGCCGCTGGTCACCATCACCGCGTGGGAAGGGCTCGACCGGGCGGGTGTGCGAGCCGGGCAATCGGTGCTGGTGCACGGCGGGACGGGCGGGGTCGGCCACGTGGCGATCCAGCTCGCGAAGGCGCGGGGTGCCGTGGTTTCCACCACCGTCTCCTCGGAGGAGAAAGCGGCGCTGGCCCGCAGCCTCGGCGCCGACCACACCATCGACTATCGCAACGAGACCGTGGACGACTACGTCGCGCGGCTGACGGGCGGCGCGGGCTTCGACGTGGTCTACGACGCCACCGGCGGCAGCGACATCGCGGCGTCCTTCCAGGCCGCGCGGCTCAACGGGCAGGTCGTGACCATCGTCTCGATGTACGAGGCCGACCTCACGCCCATGCACATCAAGGGGCTCACGCTCCACGTGGTCTTCATGCTCATCCCGATGCTGCACGATGTGGACCGCGCCGAGCACGGGCGCATCCTGCGGGAGGCCGCGGCGCTGGCCGATGCCGGCAGGCTTCGCCCACACTTGGACCCGCGGCGATTCGACCTTGCCTCGGTCGCCGATGCCCACCGCCACCTCGAAGGCGGGCGGGCCGTCGGCAAGGTGGTGATCGACGTGGCGGACGGGCTGGCCTAACCCGCAATTCTTACACCGGGCCGTGGTGCGGTGGACGGCGGGGGCGGAGGGCGCAACATGCCGGCATGAGACGTAAGGCCACTGTGACGGAACCGATCCGGCAACCCGGACTTTGCGGGCGTACCGCAGGTGCCTCGATCTGCCCCTCGAACATCTGCGATTCACCCCCTTCCGCGGCCCCTTTGCACCGCCTTGACCCGCCATGAGCCGCTTTGAGCCGCTTGCTGCGGGCCACCTTGGGTCACTTTGGACCACTTTGAGCCGGAGTAAGCCGGAACAGGCCACCAAAACATGCTTTGGCTTGTCCGCACCGGGGCGGCGGCGCTCACCGGTGGCCTGAGGGTGGGACGAAGCCTTACAATGGAGCGATCGAACAGGACGGCGGATGGCGGGCCATGATCTTTCGCCAGCTCTACCACATGACCTCGGGCACCTATACCTACCTGCTGGGCGGCCGCGCGGGCGGCGAGGCGCTCATCATCGACCCCGTGCAGGAGCAGGTGGGGCGCTACCTGACGCTGCTCGACGAGCTCGATCTCACCCTCGCCAAGGTCGTGGATACCCACGTCCACGCCGACCACATCAGCGGCATGCCGGATCTCCGGGACCGCACGAAGTGCGTCACCGTGATCGGCCGGGAGGCGCCGGTGGACGTGGTCTCGATGCGGGTCGGCGACGGCGATCCGGTCGAGATCGAGGGGGTTAGCCTGCGCGCGATGCACACGCCGGGCCACACGGCCGAGTCCTACAGCTTCGCCATGGAGGACCGCGTCTTCACCGGCGACACGCTGCTGATCCGGGGCACCGGCCGCACCGACTTCCAGAATGGCGACCCGCTGCAGCAATACGACTCGCTCTTCAACAAGCTACTGACGCTGCCCGACGAGACGCTGGTCTACCCCGGCCACGACTACAAGGGCGACACGGTGAGCACCATCGGCGAGGAGCGGCGCTTCAACCCGCGCCTCCAGGTCGCCTCGCCCGCCGACTACGCAGCGCTGATGAAGGGTCTCAACCTCGCCAACCCCAAGATGATGGACGTGGCGGTGCCGGCGAACCTGCAGGTCGGCCGCGGTCAGGAGGACGAGGCGCATCCGGAGTGCGCGATGACCGCACAGGAAGTCATGCACGGTCAGCGGCCCGACGATATCCTCGTCGACCTGCGGGAGGAAGGCGAGCGCGGGCGGGAAGGCGCGATCCCGGGCTCCATTCACGCACCCTACGGCCAGCTCACCGGCATGATCGGCCCGGGCGGGGCGTTGCGCGCGCTGGCGGCGCGCCCCGGGCATCGGCTGGTCTACTACTGCGCCTTCGGCGAGCGCTCGGCGATGGCGGTCGATGCCTCGCGCGAGGGCGGGCTCGGGAACGTCTGCCACATGATCGGCGGCATCGCCGCCTGGCGCGAGGCCGGCGGCACGATCGAAGAGTGCTGATCCTGCGCCGGTATCGGCCGGGGTCTGCGCTTGCTCGGCACCGCGCTCCATGTTTCAGTCCCGCCCGGTTCAGGGAGAGGGCGGTATGAAGCTCGGCATGTTCATGATGCCGGTGAACGATCACCGGCGGGACACCCACACGGTGCTCAAGGAGGACGTGGAGATCGCGGTCGCCTGCGATCGCCTCGGCTTCGACGAGTTCTGGATCGGCGAGCACTACACGACGCTGAGCGAGCCGGTGACCTGCCCCTTCATGTTCCTCTCCAACCTGATCGCGCGCACCGAGCGCATGAAGCTCGGCACCGGCGTGGTCAACCTGCCCCAGCGCCACCCGGTGCAGACCGCCGCCCACGCCGCCCTGCTCGACCACCTGAGCGACGGGCGGCTGATCCTGGGCGTGAGCCCCGGCGGGCTGGTCAGCGACTTCGAGATGTTCGGCGTGACCGATCTCCAGGTGCGCCGCGAGATGGCCGGTGAGGCCATCGAGACCGTGCTCAAGCTCTGGTCCACCGAGCCGCCCTACGACATCCGGGGCAAGTACTGGACCCTCAGGCTCGAGGACTATCACTGGCCGGACCTTGGCGTCGGCGCCATGATCAAGCCCTACCAGAAGCCGCATCCGCCCCTCGTCGCCTCGGCCATGAGCCCGGATTCGGGCGGCGTGCGCTCCGCCGCGGCGCGGGGCTGGGGCGTGATCTCGGCGAACTTCGTGCCGGAGTCCACCATCAAGAACCACTGGCAGGGTTTTGCGGACGGCTGCGCGCGGGCCGGCCGGGAGCCCGGGCCGGCGGACTGGCGCGTCGCCCGCTCGATCTTCGTTGCGGACGACGACGCCTGGGCCAAGGCCTACGTGCGCGACCCCGAGGGCCCCTTCGCCCACTACTACGGCTACCTGGTGACGCTGGTCAGGCGCGCCGCCTTCCACGCCATCATGAAGAGCGGGCCCGAGATGGCGGACGAGGACGTGACGCCGGAGTACGCCTGCGACGCCTTCTCCGTCGCCGGCGACCCGGACTCGGTCGCCGAGCAGATCCTCGCGCTGCGCGAAGAGGTGGGGCCCTTCGGCACCATCCTGATGACGGCGACCGATTGCCTGAACGAGACCCACAAGGCGCACCAGCTCACGTCGATGCGGCTCATGGCCGACGAGGTCATACCGCGGCTGAGGCGCGCGCTGGGCGACCGGGCGGCGGCCTAGGCTGCCCGCAGGGTCGGCGCCCAACGCGATCGGCGCGACCAGTCCACCAGGGCACATGCGGACGCGGGTCAAGATCTGCTGCATCTCGAGCGTCGCGGAGGCGCACGCGGCCGTTGCCGCCGGTACCGATGCGATCGGGCTGGTGTCGGCGATGCCGAGCGGGCCGGGAGTGATCGGGGAAGGCCTGATCGCCGCGATCGCCGCCGCCGCACCGCCGGCCTTGGGCACCTTCCTGCTCACGTCGGAAGTGGAGCCCGCCGCCATCGCCGCCCAGCAGCGCCGCTGCGGGGTCAACACCATCCAGCTCTGCGACGCCCTCGACGCGAGCGCCTATCCGGCGCTGAGGCAGGAGCTGCCCGGCATCGCGCTGGTGCAGGTGATTCACGTGCGAAGCGAGAGCGCGGTCGCGGAGGCGGTGGACATTGCCTCCATGGTGGATGGACTGCTGCTCGATTCCGGCAATCCGAACGCGCCGGTGAAGGAGTTGGGGGGCACCGGGCGGGTCCACGACTGGGCGCTGAGCCGGCGTATCGTGACGGAAGCCCCCTGCCCCGTCTTCCTCGCCGGCGGGCTCAATTCCGACAACGTGGCCGAGGCGATCCGCCACGTGGGCCCTTACGGGGTCGATCTATGCACCGGCGTCCGCACCGACGGCGCCCTCGATGCCGCGAAGCTCGCCGCCTACATGGGCGCGGTCGCCACGGCGGACGCGGGGCGATGACTCCCAAGTTCACGCAAAAGCACGTATTGATGGATCAAGACGCGTATCAACGCTGGCCGCCCAAGTGGCCGCCTAGGGGAGATGGACCATGAGCGAAGAGCTGCGCAATCTGATCGTTGAAACCCAGGACGCCTTTCGCGCCGACCCGGCGGGAGCGCAGGCGACCTTCGAATCGGTGTCGTCGCTCGGCGAGGGCTTCCGCTCCGAAGTGGCGCTGCGCGAGCACCGCCTGGTGGTGGACGAGCCGGAGAGCCTGGGCGGCACCGACACCGGCCCCAACCCGGTCGAGCTGATCCTGGCGGCGCTCGGCACCTGCCAGGAGATCACCTATCGCGCCTACGCGGCAGCGCTCGGCATCCCGCTGGAGCATGTCTCGGTGACGCTGGAGGGCGACATCGACCTGCGCGGATTCTTCGCGGTCGACGAGTCCATCAGGCCGGGCTACCAGGGCCTGCGCGGCACGGTGCGCGTCGTTTCGTCGGCGGATGAAGCAACGCTGGCAACGCTCCAGCAGGCGGTCAACGCGCACTGCCCGGTGCTCGACATCGTCTCCAACCCGGTGCCGGTCGAGCTCACGCTGGAGAAGACGGAGAGCGCCAGCGCCGAAGCCGCCGAATAGGGCGCGGAGACAGACATCGCGCCGATGCTCGGTTAAGCTGGGCGCAGTCAGGATACACGCCAAAATCCGAGGGAGACTCCCCATGAAACGACTCATCGTCGCCGCGCTCGCCGCGGTCGGAATCGCCGCGGGCGGCATGGCCCAGGCCGAGGACTTCACGCCCGCCGTCGTCTTCGACATGGGCGGCAAGTTCGACAAGTCATTCAACGAAGCCGCCTTCAACGGCGCCGAGAAGTTCACGGCGGACACCGGCATCCAGTACCGAGACTTCGAGGTCACGAACCCCTCCATGCGCGAGCAGGCGCTCCGCAACATGGCGCGGCGCGGCGCGCAGGTGGTAGTGGCGATGGGCTTCGCCCAGGCGGCAGCGGTCGAGACCGTGGCGCAGGAGTTTCCCGACACCAAGTTCACCTTGATCGACATGGTGGTCGATCTGCCGAACGTGCAGTCGGTGATCTTCAAGGAGCACGAGGGCTCGTTCCTGGTCGGCATGGCCGCGGCGATGGCGTCCGAGACCGGCAAGGTCGGCTTCGTCGGCGGTATGGACATCCCGCTGATCCGCAAGTTCGCGCTCGGTTACGTGGAGGGCGCGCAGCACGTCAATCCGGACATCGAGATCTATCAGAACATGACCGGCACGACGCCCTCCGCCTGGAACGACCCGACCAAAGGCGGCGAGCTTGCGCGCAGCCAGTTCGACCGGGGCGCGGACGTTGTCTATGCCGCCGCCGGCGGCACCGGCATCGGCGTCTACCAGGCCGCGAAGGACGCCGGGAAGCTCGCCATCGGGGTGGACAGCAACCAGAACTACATCCACCCCGGCACGATGCTGACCTCGATGGTCAAGCGCGTGGACGTGGCGGTCTACGAATCCTTTAGGGCTGCCAAGGACGGTACCTGGCAGGGCGGCATCCAGATTCTCGGGCTGGCGGAGGACGGCGTCGGCTGGGCGCTGGACGAGCACAACCGCAGCCTCGTCTCGGCCGAGATGGAGGCGGCGGTCGAGCAGGCGCGCACGGACATCATCGCCGGCAACATCGCGGTGACCGACTACATGGCGCAGTAGCGCGCGGGCGCCGGCGCCCAAGGCTTAGTCCCCGTGGCGGACGAGGCGCACCGGGGGGCTGCGGAAGAGCGCGGCCCCTCGGACGGGCAGAGTGTGCCCGCGCTCGAGGCCGTCGGCGTCCAGAAATGGTTCGGCTCGGTACACGCGAACGACGACGTCTCGGTCGTCGTCGCTCCCGGGACGATCCACGGCATCGTCGGCGAGAACGGCGCCGGCAAGTCGACCCTGATGAGCATCGTCTACGGCTACTATCAGGCCGACGGCGGTGAGATCAGGGTTGGCGGCACGCCGGTCACCATCAGGGGGCCGGAAGACGCCATCAGCCACGGCATCGGCATGGTCCACCAGCACTTCATGCTCGTGGATACCTTCACCGTGCTGGAGAACGTGGTGCTCGGAGTTGAGCAGGGCTACCTGCTGCGCTCCACCCTGAGCGAGGCGCGGCAGGAGCTCGAGCGGCTGGAGCGCGAGTACGGGCTCGATGTCGATCCCGACGCCATCGTGGGCTCGTTGCCGGTGGGCCTGCAGCAGCGGGTGGAGATCCTGAAGGCGCTCTATCGCGGCGCCGAAATCCTGATTCTGGATGAGCCCACGGGCGTGCTCACGCCGCAGGAGGTCGACGACCTCTTCCGCATCCTCCGCGCGCTCCGGGACCAGGGCCGGACCATCGTCCTGATTACCCACAAGCTGCGCGAGATCATGGCGCTGACCGACCGGGTCACCGTGATGCGCGCCGGTCGTGTGGTCGATCACGTGGCGACGGCGGAGACCGACCGGGCGCAGCTCGCCGCGATGATGGTGGGCCGCAGCGTGCTGCTCCGCGTGGACAAGGAGGACGCAGCGCCGGGCGAGGCCATGCTGGGGGTCGAGAACCTGGCGGTGCGGGACCGCAGCGGCGTGCTGCGCCTGCACGACGTGAGCTTCACCGTGCACGCCGGCGAGATCGTCGGCATCGCCGGCGTCGCCGGAAACGGCCAATCGGAGCTGCTGGAGGCGCTGGCAGGCACCCTCGCCCGCGAGAGCGGCACCATCGTCATCGGGGGCGCGCCGGTTCCTCCCGGCGGGCGGGCCGAAGCGGCGCGGGCCATGCGCCGGCGCGGGCTCGGCCATGTGCCCGAGGACCGCCAGCGTATGGGCCTGGTCACGGCCTTCGATGCCTCGGAGAGCGGCGTCCTCGGCCATCACCGGGAGCGGCACTACAACCGCGGCGCGCTGATGAGCCGCGGTGCGGTGGTGGATGGGGTCGGGCGCACGATGGAGGATTTTGACGTCCGCCCGCCCTTGCCCAGGCTGCGCACGGCCAACTTCTCGGGCGGCAATCAGCAGAAGATCGTGGTCGGACGGGAGATGAGCCGCAGCCCGGACGTGCTCCTGGTGGGCCAGCCCACGCGGGGCGTCGATATCGGCGCCATCGAGTTCATCCACCGCAAGCTCGTGGAGATGCGGGACGCGGGCAAGGCGATCCTCCTGGTCTCGGTCGAGCTCGACGAGATCATGTCGCTCTCCGACCGCATCCTGGTGATGTTCGGCGGCGCGATCGTCGGCGAGGTGGCGCAGGCGGAGGCGGACGAGCGCACGCTCGGCCTGATGATGGCGGGCGAGCGGGCAGAGGGCGCAGAGGTCGCCGGG
Organism: Alphaproteobacteria bacterium; assembly: GCA_965207055.1. Classification (GTDB taxonomy): domain Bacteria; phylum Pseudomonadota; class Alphaproteobacteria; order UBA828; family UBA828; genus WTGU01. The sequence continues at coordinate 1,504,301 of CBDBLP010000004.1, forward strand.
CCGTGAAGGGCTTCGGCGGGCCGACCCAGGCGCCGGCCTGGGTCACCCACGGGCTGGTCCCGCTCATCAATCTGGGGCTCGCGCTCCTCATCGCGGGCATCATCATCGCGCTGATCGGCGAGAACCCGATCGAGGCGCTGAGGCTCCTCGTCCTCGGTGCGGTGGGCTACCCAGAGGCGATCGGCTACACCCTCTACTACACCACCAACTTCGTCTTCACCGGGCTCGCCGTCGCCATCGCCTTCCACTGCGGCCTCTTCAACATCGGCGGCGAAGGGCAGGCCTACCTCGGCGGGCTCGGCGCAGGCCTGATCGGGCTTTACCTGGGCCATTGGCCGGCCCCCGTGGTGATTCCGCTCGCGATCGCCTGCGCCATGGCGTTCGGCGCCTTCTGGGCCTTCATCCCCGGTTGGCTACAGGCGAAGCGCGGCAGCCACATCGTCATCACGACGATCATGTTCAACTTCCTGGCCGCGGCGTTGATGACCTACCTGCTGGTCGAGATCTTCATCAAGCCGGGGCAGCAAGCGGCGGAAAGCCGCACCTTCGAGACCGGTGTATGGCTCCCCTTCGTCCACGATGTCTTCGCGGCCTTCGGCGCGAACATCGGCCGCTCCTCGCTCAACCTGAGTATCGTCGTCGCCGCGGTCTGCCTCGTGCTCTTCTGGTTCTTCGTCTGGCGCACGCGCTGGGGCTACGAGATTCGCGCCGTCGGCCACAACGAATCGGCGGCGGTCTACGGCGGGATTTCGCCGGCGCGCTCGATCATGCTGGCGATGGCGATCTCCGGCGGGCTCGCCGGCCTCGTTGGCGTCAACGAGATCATCGGAGTCCACCACCGGCTGCTGCTGGAGTTCACGGCAGGCTACGGCTTCGTCGGCATCGCGGTCGCGCTGATGGGGCGCAACCACCCGGTGGGCATCGTTCTGGCGGCCCTGCTCTTCGGCGTGCTTTACCAAGGCGGCTCGGAGCTCGCCTTCGACATGCCCAACGTGACCCGCGACATGGTGGTGGTACTGCAGGGGCTGGTGATCCTCTTCTCCGGCGCGCTGGAGCACATGTTCCGCGGCCGGATCGAGAGTCTCTTCGCGCGCCGCGCGCGGGCGGTGGCGGCGTAGCCATGGAATCGGTGACCTGGATCGTCCTCGTCTTCGACGCGACGCTGCGCGTCTCCACGCCGCTCATCCTCGCCGCCTTCGCCGGCATGTTCGCCGAGCGCTCGGGCGTGGTCGATATCGGGCTCGAAGGCAAGCTGCTGGGCGCGGCCTTCGCGGCGGCGGCGGCGGCCTACGCCACCGGCTCGGCCTGGGTCGGCCTGTTCGCCGGCGTGGGCGCCTCGGTCGCGCTTGCGATGGTTCACGCCTTCGCCTGCGTCACACACCGGGGCGATCAGGTGGTCTCGGGCATGGCGCTGAATATCTTGGTGGCGGGGCTCGGGCCGGTGCTCTCTCTCGCCTGGTTCGGCCAGGGTGGGCATACGCCCTTGGTGGGGGATGGCGCGCGCTTCCGCCCGATTCACTTCCCCTTCGCCGACCGGTTGAGCGACGTGCCCTTCATCGGCCAGATCTATTCGGAGATCGCGAGCGGCCACAACCTGATCGTCTATATCGCGCTCGGCATGGTCCCGCTTGCGGCGTGGTTCATCTACAAGACCCGCTTCGGGCTGAGGCTCCGCGCGGTGGGCGAGGCGCCGGAGGCGGTGGACACCGCGGGCATCTCGGTCGCCGGCATGCGCTACCGGGCGATGATCGTCTGCGGCATCCTCTGCGGCGTTGCCGGCACGTCGCTCTCGATCGCCCAGAACGCACTCTTCGTGCGCGACATGAGCGCGGGCATGGGCTACCTCGCGCTTGCGGCGCTCATCTTCGGCAAGTGGCGCCCGGTGCCGACCCTCTTCGCCTGCTTCCTCTTCGCCTTCGCCGATGCCGTGCAGGCCCGGCTGCAAGGGGTGGATATCCCCGGCGTCGGCGTGATCCCGGTGCAGGCGATCCAGGCGCTGCCCTACCTGCTCACGGTGCTGCTGCTCGCAGGCTTCGTCGGCAAGGCGGTGCCGCCCAAGGCGAGCGGCGTTCCCTATGTGAAGGAGCGTTGAAGCAGTCGGCCGCAGGCGCTGCGGCGGCGGTCAGTCGCCGGTGAGCAGGCGCTCCACCAGCTGGCGCACGGTGGGAATGAAGCGGTTCGAGTAGAAGGGATCGTTCGCGAAGCGGAAGGCCGCGTGGCCTGCGAACATGAGCTGGTTGTCGATGTCTTCGCCGTGGATGATCTCCTGCAGCGTCTTCTGGATGCAGTAGCTGCGGGGATCGGTCTTCTTGCCGGTCGAGCCCAGCTCGTTGGTCGCCCAGTTGCTGAAGCGGCAAGCGCTGAGGCAGCCCATGCAGGCAGCCTGATCGGCCCGGATCTCGCGCGCCTTATCGTTCGTGACGAAGATGATCGTGGTGTCGGGGGTCTTCAACACGGAGGTGAAGCCCTCGTCCATCCACGCCTCGGCCCGCCCCAGATCGCCCTTGGTCACATAGAAAGAGCGCCCGCGTGGACCGGGGGTGAACTTCTGGTCGTGGTCGCCGATGGGCTCTGCGGTGTAGGCGACCTGACGCTGCTCGCGCTCGGCGAGTTCCCTGATGAAGTCGTTGCGTACCGCCGAGGAGTAGAAGCCGGTGGGGCTGAAGCGGTTGAGCTTCACGTCCCCTTCCCTCATGCACAGCAGCTTGCGCTTCCACTGCTCGGAGATCGGGCTCTCCTCGGTCACCAGCGGGCGGGTGCCGAACTGGAAGACGACGGGGCCGAGCTCGGGGTTGTCGATCCAGTCCTCCCAGTCGCGCAGGAACCAGACCCCGCCCGCCATCACGATGGGAACGTCGTCGAGGCCGTACTCCCGCATCTGCTGGCGCAGCGCCACGACCCGCGGATAGGCGGGCTCGGGCTGTTCGGGGTCTTCGCTGTTGGAGAGGCCGTTGTGGCCGCCGGCGCGCCAGGGGTCCTCGTAGACGACGCCGCCCATCCAGTCGGAGAAGCGATGGTAGGCGCGCTTCCAGAGCGCGCGGAAGGCCCGCGCCGACGAGATGATCGGGTAATACTGGACATCGTACTGCGCGGCGACCTCGGCCAGGCGGTAGGGCATGCCGGCGCCGCAAGTCACGCCATGAATGATGCCGCGCGTGGCCTCGAGAATGCCGTGGAGAATGCGCTCGGCGGCGGCCATCTCCCACAGCACGTTCATGTGGAGGCGCCCGTCGCCGCCCGAGACCTCGTGGGCGATGCGCGCCTGGGCGATGCCGCCCCTGATCGCGTAGTCGACCAGCTCCTCGTGCCGCTCCTTGCGGGTGCGGCCGCGGTAGGTCTGCGGAATCGCCCGGCCGTGCTCGTCGTAGTAGTCGGCATTGACGCCTGAGAAAGTGCCGACACCGCCGGCGGCGGCCCAGGCGCCGGAGCTCAGGCCGTTGGTCACGCCGATGCCCTTGCCGCCCTCGATCAAGGGCAGCACCTCGCGACCCGACAACCTGATTGCGTTCAACGCCTTCATGGTCGGTCCGTCCACCGTTGCGCCTGGCTCGATCCGCCCAACGCAGCAGCGCAGGGCAACGAGCTGGCGCCGCCGCTACGCCGAGATGTGAGCGGCGGCGGCGCCGTTTGCAAGGTGTCGCTTCTCTCGGCGGCGTTCCCTACCCGGCCTGCGCCGTCTCCTCGGCCGCGCTCAGGTCCTCTCCACTCTCCTGATTCACGGCCCTCATGCTCAGCTTGACCTTACCGCGGTCATCGATGCCGAGCACCTTCACTTTGACGTTATCGCCTTCGCTCAGCACGTCGCTCACGCTCTTGATCCGGCGCGGCGCGATCTCGCTGATGTGCACGAGGCCGTCGCGCTTGCCGATGAAGTTCACGAAGGCGCCGAAGTCGACGATCTTGACCACCTTGCCGTCGTAGATTACGCCGACCTCGGGCTCGGCCACGATGTCGCGGATCATGTTGATTGCGGCCGTGGCAGCCTCGCCCTCGACGGCCGCCACCTTGATGGTGCCGTCGTCCTCGATGTCGATCTTGGTCCCGGTGGTCTCGCAAATTTCGCGAATGACCTTGCCGCCGGGGCCGATGACCTCGCGGATGCGGTCCTTCGAGATCGAGAAAGTGGTGATACGGGGCGCGTTGTCGCTCACGCTGTCGCGCGCGTGCCCGAGCGCCTTCGCCATCTCGCCGAGGATGTGCAGCCGGCCGTCGCGCGCCTGGGCGAGCGCGGTTCGCATGATCTCCTCGGTGATGCTGGTGATCTTGATGTCCATCTGCAGGGAGGTGATGCCCTGCTCCGTACCCGCGACCTTGAAGTCCATGTCGCCGAGGTGGTCCTCGTCGCCGAGGATGTCGGAGAGCACGGCGAAGCGGTCTTCGTCCTTGATTAGCCCCATCGCGATACCGGCGACCGGCCGGGCCAGGGGAACACCGGCGTCCATCAGGGAGAGCGAGGCCCCGCAGACCGTCGCCATCGACGACGAGCCGTTGGACTCCGTGATCTCCGAGACCACGCGGATGGTGTAGGGGAAGGCCTCGGCTTCGGGCAGAAGCGGATGAACCGCCCGCCACGCGAGCTTGCCGTGGCCGATCTCGCGCCGGCCGGGGCCGCGCAGGAAGCGCGCCTCGCCCACCGAATAAGGCGGGAAATTGTAGTGCAGCATGAAGCGCTCGCGGTACTCGCCCTCGAGCATGTCCATGATCTGCTCGTCCTGACCGGTGCCGAGGGTGGCTGTGGCCAGCGCCTGGGTCTCGCCGCGCGTGAAGAGCGCCGAGCCGTGGCTGCGCGGCAGCACACCCACTTCGCACTCGATGGCGCGAACATCGCTGGTCGTGCGGCCGTCGATGCGCACGCCGCTATCGAGGATCTGGCCGCGTACGATGTCCTTCTCGAGCCCGCTCAGCGTGCCGCCGAGAATGCCGGCGGCAGCGTCGTCGTCGCGGAACTGCGCCGCGGTCTCGGCCTTGGCCGCCGACACCTTCTCCTGCCGCTCGGTCTTGCCGGCGATGGCGTAGGCCGAGCGCAGCGGACCCTCGGCGCTCGAGCGGATCCGCTCGACCAGCGCCGTGTCCACCTCTTCCACGGGCAGCTCCCAGGGCTCCTTCGCGCAGGACTCGGCGAGGCTGATGATGGTGTCGATCACAGGCTTGATCGCGTCGTGACCGAAGGTGACGGCGCCCAGCATCTGATCCTCGGAGAGCTCGGATGCCTCCGATTCGACCATGAGCACACCCTCCTGGGTGCCGGCCATGACCAGATCGAGGTCGGAGGCCGCGCGCTGCTCGTAGGTCGGGTTCAGGACATAGCCGCCGTCCGCGAAGCCGACCCGGCACCCCGCGATCGGCCCCATGAAGGGGAGACCCGAGATGGTGAGCGCGGCCGAAGCGCCGATCATGGCGACGATGTCGGAATCGTTGATCAGGTCGTGCGAGAGCACCGTGCAGATGACCTGGGTCTCGTTACGGAACGACTTGACGAAGAGGGGCCGAAGCGGCCGGTCGATGAGACGGGAGACCAGAGTTTCCTTTTCGCTCGGGCGTCCCTCGCGCTTGAAGAAGCCGCCGGGAATCTTGCCGGCGGCAGACGCTTTTTCCTCGTAGTTGACGGTCAGCGGGAAGAAGTCTTGCCCTTCCCTCGCTGTACGTTGGCCGACGACGGTGCAGAGCACCGCCGTTTCGCCGTAGCTCGCGAGGACGGCGCCATCCGCCTGGCGGGCGATGCGCCCGGTTTCGAGGACGAGCTTGCGCCCACCCCACATGACCTCACGACGTGTGATATCGAACATGTTGTTTCCTTCGTTACCGTGGCGAGCCGCCCATTCGGCTCGCCCCTACACAGGCGCAACGCCGGTGGCGGCGGCCCATGCCGCGCCTCCCGCCGTGCCCTCTTGACCCGCGTGCCGCATCCTGGCGGACCACGCGAACGCCAATTCTATTTGCGCAGACCCAACCGCTGAATCACGGTGGCATAGCGCTCTTGATCGTTGCGCTTCAGATAGTCGAGCAGGCGGCGCCTGCGGCTGACCATCTTCAGGAGGCCTTGCCTCGAATGGAGATCCTTCTTGTGGCCTCGAAAATGCTCGGTCAGGTTGTTGATCCGCTCAGTCAGGATCGCGACCTGTACCTCCGGCGAGCCGGTATCGTGGCTCTTGGTTGCGTACTCTGATATCAGCTCGGTCTTCCGCGCCGCGGTGATCGACATCTGGTTACTCCGCTTGTTACATGTTGAAGACCCGCAACGGGCGGGCCCGGCCCGCGCCGACTTCGGCCAACGCCACGAGTCGTGACCCGGCAACGGCGCGGACCCTTCCGGGTTCAGCGCCGGGCGCGGGCACGGGCTGGCCGTGGCGCAGACGATCTGCCTCGCGTGCGGTCAGTGGCAGAGCCGGGATGTCGGCCAGCACTGCATCGACCGGTAGCAGGCTTTCGGCGAGGTCCGGACTATGCCCGAGCGCGACCAGTTTATCCAGCGGATTCGCATCGTCGTCGGTGAAGGGCCCGACTGCGGCGCGATGCAGCCAGCTCACGTGGCCGACCGTTCCCAGTGCACGCGCGATGTCGCGAGCCAGCGCCCTGACGTAGGTGCCCTTGCCGCACTCGACCGCGAACGCGGCTTCGTCGTCACCGGTCTCGATCAGCGTCAGGCTCTCGATGTGGACCGTGCGCGGCGCCAGCTCTGGCGCTCTGCCCTGGCGCGCGAGCGCATAGGCGCGCTCGCCGCCGACCTTGAGGGCCGAGTATGCGGGCGGCACCTGCTCGATGCGGCCGACGAAGGCCAGAAGCGCGTTTGCGATGGCCTCCCTGGAGGGGCGGTTCACGCTCGTCTCGATCACCGTGCCCTCGGCATCGTCGGTGTCGCGCTGCTCGCCCCAGCGCACGCCGAAACGGTAGCGCTTGGGCGCGTCCATCATGAACGAGACCGTCTTGGTGGCCTCGCCGATCGCCACCGGCAGAACGCCCGTGGCCATGGGGTCGAGCGTGCCGGCATGCCCCACCTTCGAGCCGCGGCCGACGAGGGACTTGATGCGGGCGACGGCAGCAGCGGACGTGATCCCGCGCGGCTTGTCGACCACCAGCCAGCCGTGTGGGCCGCGCGCGGGCGTGCCGTCACTCATCGGAGCCGCCGTCGGCATCGAGCAGCCTGTCGATTTGCTGCACATGCTCGAAGCTGCGGTCGATCTCGAAGCTGAGGGAGGGCGAGAACTTGAGCCGGACCCGGCGGTTCACCTCGCCGCGCAGGTAGCCGGCGGCGCGCTGCAGGGCGTCGAGCGCCTCGCTCTCCCGCTCGCCGCCAAGCGGCATCACGAAGACCCTGGCGGAGCGCAGGTCCGGCGCCGGCCGAACCTCCGTCACGGTGAAACGCACATCGTTCAGGATGGGATCGCGAAACTCGCCGCGGGCGAGCGCCTCGGACAGCGCCCCCCTGATGATTTCGCCAACCCGCCGTTGCCGCTGGCTGGGCGCGCCGGCGCGGCCACTCCGCCTCGTCATCGACCGTCAGGCGGGCGCGCGCTACGCGTCGAGGGTACGAGCGACCTCCTCGATCTCATAGAGCTCGATGACGTCGCCCTCGCGCAGATCGGTGTGGTTCTCGAACGACATGCCGCACTCGTACCCTTCCTTCACCTCGCGCACGTCGTCCTTGAAGCGGCGAAGCGTCTTGAGCGAGCCGTCGTGGATGACGACATCGTCGCGCAGCAGCCGCGCCTTCGAACCCCGGCGCACGAGGCCGTTGGTCACCCGGCAGCCCGCGATCCTTCCGACGCGGCCCACCTCGAACACCTGGAGGATCTGGGCGCTGCCCAGATTCCGCTCGCGCGCCTCCGGGCGCAGCATTCCCTCGAGATTGGCCCTGACTTGGTCGACCACGTCATAGATGACGGCGTGATAGCGAAGCTCGATGGCGCAGCGCGCCGCGAGCTCGCGTGCCTGAGCGTTGGCGCGCACGTTGAAGCCGATGATGGTCGCGTCCGACGCGGCCGCGAGTGTCACATCTGATTCGGTAATGCCGCCGACGCCCGAATGGAGCACGCGCACCGCCACTTCGTCCGTGCCGAGCCTGCCGAGCGCGCCGACGAGCGCCTCGACCGAGCCCTGGACGTCGGCCTTGATGACGAGCGGAAGCTCGCTCTTGTCTTCCCTCTCCTTGATCTCGGAGAAGAGCTGCTCCAGGTTGAGCGGCGCGCCGCGCGCGACCTCCTTCTCCCTGGCGCGCGCCTGGCGGAACTCGGAAACTTCCCGCGCGCGGCGCTCGTTCTCGACCACCACGACCTCATCGCCCGCCAAGGGCGCGCCGCTGAGCCCGAGAATCTCGACCGGCACTGCCGGCCCGGCCGACTTGGCGCTGCCGCCGCGGTCGTCGTACATCGCCCGCACCCGGCCCCACTGCGCGCCGGCGACCACGATATCGCCGACGTTGAGGGTGCCGCGCTGGACCAGAACGGTGGCCACCGCGCCGCGACCGCGTTCGACCTTGGCCTCGATCACGATACCCTCGGCGGCGCGCTCGGGATTGGCGGTGAGCTCCAGGAGCTCCGCCTGCAGCAGGATCGCCTCTTCCAGCTTGTCGAGATTCTGCTTCTTGATTGCTGAAATCTCGACCGCGAGCACGTCGCCACCCATCGCCTCGGTCACGATCTCGTGCTGGAGCAGGTCCTGGCGCACCCGGTTGGAATCGGCGTCCGGCCGGTCCATCTTGTTGATGGCGATCAGGATCGGGACGCCTGCTGCGCGCGCATGATTGATCGCCTCGGCGGTCTGGGGCATGACGCCGTCGTCCGCTGCGACCACGAGCACGACGATATCGGTCACGCTCGCGCCCCGCGCGCGCATCTCGGTGAAGGCGGCGTGGCCGGGCGTGTCGATGAAGGTGATGCGGGACCCCTTCAGCGTCTCCACCTGGTAGGCGCCGATGTGCTGGGTGATCCCGCCCGCCTCGCCGGACACCACGTCGCTGGAGCGAATGGCGTCGAGCAGCGAGGTCTTGCCGTGATCGACATGGCCCATGACCGTGACCACGGGCGAGCGGGAAATCAGGGCCTCGCTGGCATCGTCCTCGCCCTTGAGCCCGATTTCGACGTCGGCCTCGCTGACGCGCCTTACCTTGTGGCCAAACTCCTCGACGACAAGCTGGGCGGTGTCGGCATCGATCGTCTGGGTGATGGTGACGACCGTGCCCATCTCCATCAGGCGCTTCACGACCTCGGCGCCGCGCACGGCCATGCGGCTCGCGAGCTCCTGCACGGTGAGCGCCTCGGGGACCACGACCTCGCGCACCACCGGCTTGAGCTCGTCCGCGCGCATCGCCTCCCGCGCAAGGCGCTTCTCGCGCTCGCGCTGACGACGCAGCGACGCGAGGCTGCGCCCGCGCTGCTCGCCGACGCTGCCGTCGAGGGCTTCCGAAAGCGTGATCTTGCCGCCGCGCCGGCGCGGCTGGTCACGCCGCGAGGGGGTCGCCGGCCGGCGCTGCTCGCCGCGCCGGCGGGGCCTGCCACGTTCCTCCTCCGCCGGGGTGGCGGCGGGTTTGGGCCGCGCCGTGCCCGCCGCCTCCGGAGCGGCGGATTCTTCCGGCTTGGGTTCCTCCGGCTGGGGAAGCCTGCGTGCGGCATCCTCTTCCGCCCGCTTGCGCGCGTCCTCCTCGGACTTGCGGCGGGCGTCCTCCTCGCTCTTCCGCCGCTCCGCCTGGGCGTGTTCGGCAGCCAGGCGCTCCTCTTCCACAGCGCGGCGGCGCGCTTCCTCCTCCGCCCGCGCCCGCTCCTCACGCTCGGCGCGCACCGCGTCCCCGACGGCACGCGCACGCGCAGCCTTCTCGTCAGTCGTCAGCGTGCGGAGGACAACCCGCGAGCGTGGAGCCATGGAGGTCTGATGCACGTCGTCCTGAGGCGGTGGCGCCTGCTCGGCGACAGGCTCGGGTGGCGGCGCCTTGGGCGTTGGCGCCTTCGCCTTGGGCGCCGGCACGCCATCTGCGACGGCGCCGCGTTTCAGCGTCCGCTTCTTGCGGACCTCGACGGCGACCGCCCGGCTGCGGCCGTGCGAGAAGCTCTGCCGGACCTGGCCGGCATCGACCGTCTTCTTGAGCTCGAGCCGCCCCGGCCGCTTCAACGACAGAGGCTTGCGCCGCTCTTGATCACCGGCTTCGATTTCGTCACTCATTTTGCCATATCCCGGTCGCCGGGCTCCGCGCGCACGCCTGCAAGCCGCGCGGATTCCTGAAGGAACCGATCAGCAAGCCGGCCTGGCGCCAGTGCGGCGTGCACCACATTCTCACGGCCCAGGCTGCGGCTCAACGCAGCGCCATCGAAGTGCGCAATCACGGGAATGTCCCGCGCCAGCGCACCGAGGCGCGCCCGGCCGTGACGGGCGCCATCGCTCGCTTCGACCAAGACGGCCACGCGGCGCTCGGTGAGCGCGCGCTGCACCTTGTCGAAACCCGTGACCAGCGCGCCAGCGCGCCGTGCCAGCCCGAGAATATCCAGCACCCTTGCGCTCAACTGCCGCTCCACCTCGTCTATCAGGTCGGGCGTCACGGCGATCGGCCGTCGCGCGGCGCGGGCGAACAGGCCGCGTGCACAGGCCTTCTCCAGCGCGGCGCGCTCGGCGGAGACCCAGAGCCCCCGGCCCGGCAGCGCCTCGCCCAGGTCCGGCACCAACGCGCCGGCCGGGTCGACCACGAAACGCAGCAACGACTCGCGCGGCTTGCTTGCACCGCTCGCGATGCAGCGCCGGGAGCCGGCGTCCGGCGAGGCCGGGCGATTGCGGATGTGTGCCGATGCTGTCAAACGTTCGGTCTCTCGTGCTCCTCGGCGACGGCCTCTGCGGGCTCGTCCGCCGCGCTGGCCTCGTCGGCCTCCGCCCCGTCTGCCGGCTCCTCGTCGTCGAACCAGTGGGCCCGCGCCACCATGATGACGGCGTTGGCCTCGTCGATCGACGGGGCCAGGTTACCCAGAATCTCGATGAGCTCGTCGCCGGCGAGATCGCCGAGATCGTCCAGCGTCTTGATCTCGTTCTCGCCGAGGGCGACGAGAATCGCCGGGTCCAGACCCTCGATGGCGGCCACCTCTTCGCTGACGCCGAGCTCGATCCGGCGCTCGTTGAGCGCCTTGTTCATCGCTTCGACGTAAGCCGCGGCGCGGCTCGCAAGCTCGACCGCCAGCTCCTCCTCGAAGCCCTCGATCATGGCCAGCTCCTCGATCGGGGCGAAGGCCACCTCGTCCACGGTGGAGAACCCCTCCGTGACCAGCAGATGGGCGATCACCTCGTCGACGTCGAGCGCTTCCATGAACATCTCGGAGCGCGTGCGGAACTCTTCCTGACGGCGTTCCGATTCCTCGGCCTCGGTCAGGATGTCGATGTCCCAGCCCGTGAGGTTGGACGCGAGCCGCACGTTCTGCCCGCGCCGGCCGATGGCGAGCGAGAGCTGCTCGTCCGGTACGACCACCTCGATGCGCTTCGCTTCCTCGTCGAGCACCACCTTGGTGACTTCGGCGGGCGCCAGCGCGTTGACGATGAAGGCCGCAGGATCGGGCGACCACTGGATGATGTCGATCTTCTCGCCCTGAAGCTCGCCGACCACGGCCTGCACGCGGGAGCCGCGCATGCCGACGCAGGCGCCGACGGGGTCGATGCTGCTGTCGTTGGAGTGCACGGCGATCTTCGCGCGGCTGCCGGGGTCGCGGGCCACGGCATCGATCTCGATGATGCCGTCGTAGATCTCCGGCACCTCCTGGGCAAAGAGCTTGGACATGAAGTTCGGGTGGGTGCGGGACATGAATATCTGCGGCCCGCGCGGTTCGCGCCGAACATCGTAGATGTAGGCGCGCACCCGGTCGCCATTGCGGAAGGATTCGCGCGGCAGCAGGTCCTCCCGCCGGATCACGGCCTCGGCCCGCCCCAGGTCGACGGTGATTCCGCCGTACTCGGTGCGCTTGACGAGGCCGTTGGCGATCTCCTGCACTCGGTCCTTGTATTCCTCGTACTGCCGCGCGCGCTCGGCCTCGCGCACCTTTTGGACGATCACCTGCTTCGCCGTCTGCGCCGCAATGCGGCCGAAGTCGATGGGCGGCAACGGGTCCGCCAGATAGTCGCCGACCTGCGCGGCGGGGTTGCGCTCCTGCGCCTCGCTCAGCGCGATCTGGGTGGCCTCGTTCTCGATCTCCTCGGCCACCTCGAGATAGCGCATCAGCTTGATCTCGCCGGTCTCGCGGTCGATGTCCGTGCGGATGTCGTGTTCTTGCCCGTACTTCCGCTTGCCGGCGTGGGTGATGGCCTGCTCCATGGCCTCCAGCACGAGCTCACGCTCGATTCCCTTCTCCCTGGCCACGGCGTCGGCCACCTGGAGAAGCTCGAGGCGGGCGAGGCCCGCAGTGTCGCTGTCCGCCATCACACCCGCTCCGCCGCCTGGCTGGCCGCGATCAACTCGTCGGTCAGCACGAGCTTCGCCGCGCGAATCCCGTCGAAGGGGAGCGAGACGTCCTGATCGTCAACGGTCATGCGTACGCATCCATCGCCGGCGCCCTGCAGCAGGCCGCGAAAGCGCCGCCGGCCTTCCAGCGGCTCGCTCATCTCGACCTTGGCCTCGAAGCCGGCATAGCGGGCGAAGTCGGCGAGCCGCACCAGCGGCCGGTCGATCCCCGGCGAGCTCACCTCCAGCGCATAATCGGCCGCCGGCAGGTTGTCGTTCTCGAATTGGGCGGAGATGGCGCGGCTTGCGGCGGCGCAGTCGTCCACGGTCAGCGGCACGCGGTCGGCCCGCTCGATCATCACCTGGAGCACCGTCTGCCTGCCCCCGCCAAGGCGGATTCGAACGACCTCGTAGCCCATCGCCGCCAGCACCGGTGCAATCGCATGTTCGATCTGCCGTTCCGAGTCCACGTCTCGCGTCTTCGTCCTACCGCACAACAGAAAAAAGGCGGGCCACCACTGCCCACCACGATGTCCTAAACCCTGGGCACACTCTTTGCCGCGCTCCTCACACCCCCGAAGAGCGCAGCGCGGCTAACCTATCGCGTTTAGTGTATTCTCTACAAGGTGATTCTCCCCACCACGCCCGCGCAAACCCCCTGGAATTGCACGACGCCAACGATTATCGGGGGCTGCGGACGTAGCGAAGGAAGACGGGCGCGCGTCCCTGGGCGCGGGCCTTCTGCTCGTAGCGGGTCTCCGGCCACTCGGCCGGCCGGGACGGCCAATCGCCGGACGTCCGATCGGTGAGAACAAAGGCCTCGTTGCCGGCGACGTGCTCGAGCGTCCACTCCACATAGCCGCTATCGTCGGATGCCCAGCGGAACTCGGCGCCCTCCTTCAGGATGCGCGCAAAGCCCGCGAGGGTCTCGGCATCGATCAGGCGCCGCTTGTGGTGGCGTTTCTTGGGCCAGGGGTCGGAAAAGAGCACGAACAGGCGGCCGATGCTGGCTTCGGGCAAGCGATCGAGCAGGAGTCGCGCGTCGTCGGGGAAGATACGGACCTGCCCGGCCGTGCCGTCGGCTTCCAGGTGGCGCAGGAGGCCGGCGACGCCCTGGACGAAGGGCTCGCAGCCGATGAAGCCCACGGCCGGATTGGCGCGCACCTGGTGGGCGAGGTGCTCGCCCGCTCCGAAGCCGATCTCGAGCCATAGGTCCTGGACCGGCGCCGGGAAGAGCCCATTCAGGTCGATCTGAGCCCGTGAGTCCTCCGGGAGGTCGATCCTGAGCGCCGGCAGGGCGCGTTCCAGCAGCGCCTGACGGCCGGGGCGGAGCCGGTAGCCGAGTCTCCGCCCGTAGACGCGGCGGCGGCGGTCGTCCATCGCACGGCAGGACGGGCGCCGGCCGAACGCGCCGTCACCCGACGGCGGCGAGAAGTGGGTCGACGAGGTCCGTCCGTTCCCAGGAAAAGCCGCCGTCGGCCTGGGGTTCGCGCCCAAAGTGGCCGTAAGCCGCGGTCCGCTCGAAGATCGGGCGAGCGAGGTCGAGGTGTTCACCGATCCCGCGCGGCGAAAGGTCCATGACAGAGTTGAGCGCCTCGGCAAGCCTGGATTCGTCGACCTGACCGGTGCCGTGGGTATCGACGTAGACCGCGAGCGGATGAGCGACGCCGATCGCGTAGGCGAGCTGGATCGTGCAGCGCGACGCGAGGTTGGCGGCGACGACGTTCTTCGCGAGGTAGCGCGCCGCATAGGCTGCGGAGCGGTCGACCTTGCTCGGATCCTTGCCCGAGAAGGCGCCGCCGCCGTGGGGCGCCGCACCGCCGTAGGTGTCGACGATGATCTTGCGGCCGGTCACGCCGGCGTCGCCATCCGGCCCGCCGATGACGAAGCGGCCGGTCGGATTGACGTAGAACCAGTCCTCCTCGCACATCCACCCGTCGGGGAGCGACTCCACGACGTAGGGGCGCACGATCTCGCGCACATCGTCCTGGGAGAGCTCGGCGGCATGCTGGGTCGAGACGACGACGGAGGTGGCGCCTACCGGCACGCCCTCCTCATAGCGGAGCGTGACCTGGCTCTTGGAATCCGGCCCGAGGCCGGGCGCATCGCCGGCGTGCCGCGCCTCGGCCAGCGCAGCCAGGATCGCGTGGGCATAGTGGATCGGCGCCGGCATGAGCGCGTCGGTCTCGCGGCAGGCGTAGCCGAACATGATGCCCTGGTCGCCCGCGCCCTGATCCTTGTTGCCGGCCTGGTCCACGCCAAGGGCAATGTCGGCCGATTGGGAGTGAACGTGGACCTCCACGGCGGCCTTGGCCCAGTGGAAGCCCTCCTGCTCGTAACCGATCTCGCGGACGCAGGTCCGCGCGATGGACTCGAGGGCCTCGGCGGTGATCGAGTCGGGACCGCGCACCTCGCCGGCGAGCACCATCCGGTTGGTGGTGACCAGGGTCTCGCAGGCCACACGGGCGTTGGAATCGACCGCCAGGAACGCATCGACCACGGCATCGGAGATGCGGTCGCAGACCTTATCTGGGTGCCCTTCGGACACCGATTCGCTGGTGAACAGGTAGTCTCCTCGCCCCACGGCTTCCCCCAAATTCCGATGATGATGCGGAGGCGGACGGCGACGGGCCGCGCCGCCCGGCGGTTTTCGCAGCGTTCGCGGAGGCGGTCAAGCGCGGGCGAAGATGGGGCTGGCGTGCTATTGGAATGAGCCCGCGCCGGATCACTCGATGGCCGACGCGACGTCTTGACCTGAGCTGCACCGGGACCGGGGCATGCCAAGAGGGAGGTGGTGAATGCTCGCCGACATTCGGGGTGTAACGATCAACTACGAGATTTCGGGCAACGAGAGCGGGCCGTGGCTGACCTTTTCGAACTCGCTGGCCACGAACCTGCACATGTGGGACGAGCAGGAGGCCGCGCTCGCTGGGCACTTCCACATCCTGCGCTACGACAAGCGCGGGCACGGCAAGTCGGCGCCGGTGGAGGGGCCTTACACGTTCGACGATCTGATCGGCGACATCGTGGGCCTCTGGGATCACCTGGGCATTGCCCAGAGTCATTTCGTGGGTCTCTCGATCGGGGGAATGACCGCGCAGGGGCTGCTGCTCAGCCATGCCGACCGGGTTACGGCCACGGTCATGGCGAACACCTCGGCGCACAGCGAAGAGGCATTCGTGGCCGCATTCGAGCAGCGTGTGGCGGCAGTCGCGGAGGAGGGCATGGAGGCCGTCGTCGAGTCGACCATCGAGCGCTGGTTCTCCGAGGACTACCGGGCGAGCGGCGCCCCGCGCATCGACGACGTGCGGCAGATGATCCGCACGACCTCGGTCGCCGGTTATACGGGCTGCGCGCGCGCCATCCAGACGCTCGCGAATCTGGACAAGCTGGGCGCGCTCGACCATCCCGTCCTGCTGATCGCGGGCTCGCAGGACCCCGGCACCCCGCCGGCCGGCATGCGCCTGATGCACGAGCGAATTGGCGGCTCCCAGTATCTCGAACTCGACGCCGCCCACCTCTCCAACATCGAGCAGGCGCCGGCGTTCACGGCCGCCCTGAAGTCGTTTCTCTCGGCGCACTGACTCGGACCGGCGCGGCCGACCCGCACCATGGTGCGGTGCACGGCGGGCGGCGGGCGGGACCTAATGCGGGCTGGCTTCCGCGCTTCGCGCCGACGGGGTGCCATGGGGTATGATGACGCAGCGACCGGGTATGCCCCGGCCGTTGCTTGCGGTTCAGCCCCAAGAACATTCGGACGCTGAGGACAGGAATTGCGATGACGCTCGCCGCAGTCTCACTCGACGACAAGTACGCCGCCTGGTCGGGCGAGGTCTACATGACCGGCACCCAGGCGTTGGTCAGGCTGCCGATGATGCAGCAATTGCGCGACAAGGCCGCCGGGCTCGACACCGCCTGCATGATCTCGGGCTACCGCGGCTCGCCGCTCGGCAACTTCGACCGGGCGCTCTGGCAGGCGCGGCCCTTCGTCGAGAAGCACGGCGTGCACTTCCAGCCGGGGGTCAACGAGGACACGGCTGCCACCGCGCTCTGGGGCACGCAGCAGGTCGGGCTCTTCCCCGGCGCGAAGCACGACGGCGTCTACGCCATCTGGTACGGCAAGGGGCCGGGCGTCGACCGCACGATCGACGTCTTCAAGCACGCCAATCTCGCGGGCACGGCGCGCCACGGCGGCGTGCTCGCGCTGGCCGGCGACGATCACGTCTGCGCCTCCTCCACGACTGCGCACCAGAGCGAGTTCAACTTCGTGAGCGCCACCATGCCGGTGATCAACCCGGCCGGGGTGCAGGAGTTCCTGGACTACGGGCTGCACGGCTGGGGGCTCTCGCGCTACGCCGGCCTCTGGGTGGGCTTCATCTGCATCGCCGAGACGGTGGACAGCTCGGCCATCGTCTCCGTGGACCCGCACCGGGTGACTGTCGCCATGCCCGACGACCATGGGCTGCCCGCAGGTGGGCTCAACATCCGCTGGCCGGACACGCCGCTCGACCAGGAGGAGCGCCTGCTCGAGCACAAGCTCGATGCGGCGCGCGCCTATGCCCGCGCGAACGGGCTCGACCGCACGGTGATCGATGGGCCGGGGCGACGGCTCGGCATCGTGACGACCGGCAAGTCCTATCTCGACGTGCGCCAGGCGCTGGACGATCTCGGCATCGACGAGGGCACGGCACGGCGGCTCGGGCTCGCGCTCTACAAGGTCGGCATGAGCTGGCCGCTGGAGCCGGAGGGCATCAGGCGCTTCGCCGGCGGGCTCGACGAGATCCTGGTGGTCGAGGAGAAGCGGGGCTTCATCGAGGACCAGATCAAGGAGACCCTCTACAACCTGCCTGCGAGCGCGCGGCCCCGCGTCATCGGCAAGTGCGACGAGGAGGGGCGCCCGCTGCTCCGCGCCTCGGGCGAGCTCGACCCCGGCGGGGTCGCGCAGACGATGGCCGCCCGGCTCCTGCGCCTGGGTGCGGACGAGGACATCGAGGCGCGCCTCGCCCGCCTGCGCGCCCGGTGGGCCGAGAGCGCCGCCGGGGAACCCGCGGCGATGGAGCGGGTGCCCTACTTCTGCTCGGGCTGCCCGCACAACAGCTCGACCAAGGTGCCGGAAGGGAGCCGCGCGCTCTCCGGCATCGGCTGCCACTACATGGCGCAGTGGATGGACCGTGAGACCGACACCTATACCCACATGGGCGGCGAAGGCGCCAACTGGATCGGGCAGGCGCCCTTCACCGAGACCGAGCACATCTTCCAGAACATCGGCGACGGCACCTACTTCCACTCCGGCATCCTGGCGATCCGGGCCGCGGTCGCCGCCAACGTCAACATGACCTACAAGATTCTCTACAACGACGCGGTGGCGATGACCGGCGGCCAGCCCATGGACGGGCCGCTCTCGGTCCAACGCGTGACCCGCCAGATCCACGCGGAGGGCGTCGGCCGCATCGCGGTGGTCACCGACCAGCCGGAGAAATATCCCTTCGACGGGCAGTTCGCGGAGGGTGTGACGATCCACCACCGGGACGAGCTCGACCAGGTGCAGCGCGACCTGCGCCAGTGGGAGGGGGTCTCGGCCATCGTCTACGACCAGATGTGCGCGACCGAGAAGCGGCGCCGGCGCAAGCGCGGGCTGCTGGAGGACCCGGACTGGCGGGTCATCATCAACCCGGACGTGTGCGAGGGCTGCGGCGATTGCGGCGTGCAGTCGAACTGCCTCTCGGTGGTGCCGCTGGAGACCGAGTTCGGGCGCAAGCGGGCGATCGACCAATCGGCCTGCAACAAGGATTTCTCCTGCATCAAGGGCTTCTGCCCGAGCTTCGTGCTGGTCAAGGGCGGAAAGCGGCGCGCGGGCTCATCTGCCGGCGTCTCCGAGCGGCCGATCGCTGCGCTGCCGGAGCCCCAACGCCCCACCCTTACCGAGCCCTACGGCATCCTGCTGGCGGGCGTCGGCGGCACCGGGATCGTCACCCTCGCCGCCCTGCTGGGCACGGCGGCACGGCTGGAGGGCAAGGGGGCCACGGTGCTCGACAAGGCCGGCCTCGCCCAGAAGTACGGCGCCGTCACCAGCCATATCCGCATCGCCGAGCGGCCCGAGGATCTGCACGCCGTCCGCATCGCCGTCGGCGGCGCGAGGCTGCTGCTGGGGATCGACCGGGTGGTGGCGGCGAGCCGCGAGGCGGTGACGCGGCTCGACAAGAGCGCCTCCCACGCCGTGGTCAACGGCGGCCCGATCACGACCGGCGACTTCACGCGCACGCCCGACCTTGAGTTCCCCGGCGCTCAGCTCGAAGGCGTGATCGGCGCGGCGGCGCGCACGCTCGATGTCGTGGACGCGACCCGCTTGGCCACGGCGCTGGTCGGCGATGCCGTCTACACCAACCTCTTCCTCTTGGGCTTCGCCTACCAGCGCGGCCTGGTCCCGCTCGGTGCAGACGCGCTGGAGCGGGCGATTACGCTGAACGCGGTCGCGGTGGAGGCCAACCTGCGCGCCTTCCGCTGGGGCCGCGCGGCCGCGCACGATGCCGATGCGGTCGCCGCCGCGGCGGCCGAGACCGGCACCCTGCCCCAGGAGCCCAAGGCGCAAGGGCTGGACGCGCTGATCGAGCGGCGCGCCTCCGACCTCAGGGCCTATCAGAACACCGCCCTCGCCACCCGCTACCGCGCCCTGGTGAGCCGCGCGCGGGAGGCCGAGCGGGCGCGGGCGCCGGGCCGTGAGGGCTTCGGCGAAGCGGTCGCCCGGGCCTATCACAAGCTGCTCGCCTACAAGGACGAGTACGAGGTCGCCCGGCTCTATACCGACGGCCGATTCAAGCGCCAGGTGGCGGCGGAGTTCGAGGGGCCGGTCGGGCTTCGTTTCAGCATGGCGCCGCCGCTCATCGCAGGCCGCGATCCCCATACCGGACACCTGAAGAAGCGCATTTTCGGCCCCTGGATGCTCTCGGCCTTCGGTCTTCTGGCCAAGTTCAAGGGTCTGCGCGGGACCCCGCTCGACCTCTTCGGCTACTCGGCCGAGCGGCGGCGGGAGCGCGCGCTGATCGGGGAGTACGAAGCCTCGGTGGAGACCCTGATTGCCGGCCTGGAGTCGGACAACCACGGGCTTGCCGTGGAGATCGCGGAGGTGCCGCTCGCCATGCGGGGCTTCGGCCACGTGAAGGAGGCCAACATCGCCTGCGCGAAGGAGCGCGAGGCCGAGCTGCTAGCCGCCTTCCGCGCCCCCGCACCGCAAGTGAGCGCGGCTGAATAGCGCTCCCGGCGGCCGTGCGCCGGCGCGACGACACTTTCTTGGAGCGAGGCCGTCTCTCGTGAGCGATAACGCTTAACCCGCCTTCAGCGCCTCGCGCGCGAGCGTATCGGCGCGCTCGTTCTCCAGATTGCCGGCGTGGCCCCGCACCCAGTGCCAGGACACGTCGTGGCGCTGGACCAGGGCATCGAGGGCCTCCCACAGGTCGCGGTTCTTGACCGGCGTCTTGGACGCGGTGCGCCAGCCCTTGGCCTTCCAGCCGGGGAGCCATCGGGTGATGCCGTCCTTCACGTAGGTGCTGTCGGTGTAGAGGGCGACGTCCGAAGGGCGCTTGAGCGCCTCCAGCGCCCGGATCGCGGCGGTCAGCTCCATGCGGTTGTTGGTGGTGTCCGCGCTCGCGCCGCTGATCTCGCGCCGGTGCTCGCCATAGAGCAGCACCGCGCCCCAGCCGCCCGGCCCCGGATTGCCGCTGCAGGCGCCGTCGGTATAGATCGCGACGGTCACGGCTCGATGCCGTAGGCGCCCGGGCCCGACGCGCCGCGATGGAAGCGGAGCTTGTGCAGGTACTCGCGCGGGTCCTTGGGTTTGACCAGGGCGCCGTCCACCTGATTGATCCAGTCGTAGAGGCGGGTGAGCAGGAAGCGCAGCGCGGCACCCTCGGCGAGCCGGGGAAGGGCCGCGATCTCGGCCTCGGAGCAGCGGCGCACCGCCCGGTAGCGCCCGATCATGAGGCGGGCCTTGGTCACGTTGAAGCTCAGGTCGGGCTCGAAGCACCAGGCGTTGAGGCAGACCGCGAGGTCGTAGACCAGCGCGTCGTTGCAGGCGAAGTAGAAGTCGATCAGGCCGCTGAGCCGGTCGCGCTCGAAGAAGACGTTGTCGGGGAAGAGATCGGCGTGGATCACGCCGCGCGGCAGATCGCGCGGCCATTCCGCCTCGATGCGGTCGAGGGTCGCCGAGACCTCGGCCGAGAGGCCGGGGACCACGTCGTCCGCGCCGGCGCGGCAGCGCTCGAAGAGCGGGCGCCAGCTGTCGACGGAGAGCGCGTTGGCGCGCTCAGGCTCGTAGTCGAGGCCCGCCAGGTGCAGCCGCGCGAGCGCTTCGCCCAGCTCGGCGCAGTGCACGGGCCGGGGTCGGCGCGGCCAGACGCCTGCGAGGAAGCTCGTGATCGCCGCCGGCCGTCCGCAGAGCGTGCGCAGCACCGCGCCGTCGCGCCCGTGGACCGGCACCGGGCAGGGCACGCCGCGCGCCGCCAGGTGCTCGATCAGCCCGAGGAAGAAGGGCAGGTCCCTGGCGTCGACCCGCTTCTCGTAGAGCGTGAGGATGTAGGGGCCGCCCTCGGTCAGCAACAGGTAGTTGGTATTCTCGACGCCCTCGGCGATGCCCTTGCAGGAGACCGCCGTGCCGATGTCGTAGTCGGCGATGAAGGCGGCGAGCTCGTCGTCGGAGACTTCGGTGTAGACGGCCATCGGGCGTCCGCTCGGCGGGAATCGGGGTCACGCGGAGCGCATCCTAACCAAGGCGCTCGCTCCAGGGGAGCCGCTAAGACGAGGTGCGTGCCGCGGTCCTGGCCCGCACCTCTCCCGCGGACTCTCACTTTGTCTCAACAAATCTCACGTTGTCTCACCTATATCTTTCTTCCACACGGTTGCATCAGCATTGGGAAGCCTCTCTGCGCGCGGATTATCTATCCGCGCGCACGACCCTTCGGGCGTGCGCGACCTTTCAGGCGTGCGCGACCAGTTGTACCTTGGCGGCGCCAGCCAGCGAGGAGGCGATGGACGTATTGCGCTCGACGGTCGATCCGGCCTCGGACAAGTTCAAGGGCAACGAGGCGGCCATGCGGGCGCTGGTCGACGACCTCGCCACGCGCCACGCGCGGGTGCTGGAGGGAGGCCCGGCGCGTGCGCGCGAGCGGCACCGGGAGCGGGGCAAGATGCTGCCGCGCGAGCGGGTCGCGGCGCTGATCGACCAGGGCTCGCCCTTCCTGGAACTCTCGGCGCTGGCGGCGGACGGCCTCTATGGCGCCGAGGTGCCGGCCGCCGGCATCATCACCGGCATCGGGCGGATCGAGGGGCGCGAGTGCGTCGTCATCGCCAACGACGCGACGGTCAAGGGCGGCACCTACTACCCGCTGACCGTCAAGAAGCACATCCGCGCCCAGGAGATCGCCGAGCAGAACCGGTTGCCCTGCGTCTACCTGGTGGATTCGGGCGGCGCCAACCTGCCGCACCAGGACGAGGTGTTCCCCGACCGCGAGCACTTCGGGCGCATCTTCTACAACCAGGCGCGCATGTCGGCGAAGGGCGTCGCCCAGGTCGCCGTTGTGATGGGCTCGTGCACGGCGGGCGGCGCCTACGTGCCGGCGATGTCCGACGAGACCATCATCGTCAAGGAGCAGGGCACGATCTTCCTCGGCGGGCCGCCCCTGGTGAAGGCCGCGACCGGGGAGGAAGTGAGCGCGGAGGAGCTGGGCGGCGCCGACGTGCACACGCGGCTCTCGGGCGTCGCCGACCACATGGCGGCGGACGATGCCGATGCGATTGGCCGCGCGCGGTCCATCGTCGCCCGCCTCGATGCCACGCCGACGACGCCTGCGCCGGCGACGGCGCCCGAGCCCGCCTACGACCCGGCAGAGATATACGGAATCGTGCCGCAGTCGCTCAGGACCATGTTCAACGTGCGCGAGGTGATCGCGCGCATTGCGGACGGCAGCGCCTTCGACGAGTTCAAGGCCCGCTACGGCGCCACCCTGGTGACCGGCTTCGCGCACATCGGCGGGCACCTGGTCGGCATCCTCGCCAACAACGGAATTCTCTTCTCGGAGTCCTCGCTCAAGGGCGCGCACTTCATCGAGCTCTGCTGCCAGCGCGGCATCCCGCTGCTCTTCCTGCAGAACATCGTGGGCTTCATGGTGGGCAAGCGCTACGAGCAGGGCGGCATCGCCAAGGACGGGGCGAAGCTGGTCACCGCAGTCTCCTGCGCGGCCGTGCCCAAGCTCACGGTGATCATCGGCGGCAGCTACGGCGCCGGGAACTACGGCATGTGCGGGCGCGCCTTCGGGCCGCGTTTCCTCTGGATGTGGCCCAATGCGCGCATCTCGGTGATGGGCGGCGAGCAGGCGGCGAGCGTGCTCGCCCGCATCCGACGCGACCGGATCGAGGCCGGCGGCGACGAATGGAGCGAGGACGACGAGGCGGCGTTCAAGGCGCCGATCCGCTCCCAGTACGAGGAGCAGGGGAATCCCTACTACGCCGCAGCCCGGCTCTGGCACGACGGCGTGATCGACCCGGCGGAGACGCGGCAGGTGCTGGCGCGGGCTTTAGGTATCGTCACGGGCGGGCCGACCGAGGCGACGCGCTTCGGCGTCTTCAGGATGTAGCAGGGAGCGCAGGGCCATGGCCGACGACACCGTGCTGGTGGGGATGGATGGCGCCGTCGCCACCGTCACGCTCAACCGGCCCAAGGCGCACAACGCCTTCGACGACGCGCTGGTCGCCGAGCTCACGCGCACTTTCGAGTATCTGGGCGGCCGCAAGGACGTGCGCGTGGTGGTCCTCGCCGGCCGCGGCAAGTCCTTCTGCGCCGGCGCCGACCTCGCCTACATGAAGAAGGCCGCAAGCTTCTCGGAGGCGCAGAACATCGTCGATGCCCGCGCGATCGCGGGCCTCCTCATGGTGCTGGGCGGCCTGCCCAAGCCCACCGTTGCGCTGGTTCAGGGGCCGGCTTACGGCGGCGGCGTCGGGCTGGTCAGCGCCTGCGATATCGCCATCGCGGCCGAGGGCGCGAGCTTCGCGCTGACCGAGGTGCGCCTCGGGCTGATCCCCGCAGTGATCAGCCCCTTCGTGGTCCGCGCGATCGGCGACTCCCATAGCCGGCGCTTCATGCTCACGGGCGAGCGCTTCGATGCGGCGACCGCGCTCCGGATCGGGCTGGTGCACGAGGTGGTGCCCGCCAAGGCCCTCGAAGACCGAGGCGAAGAGGTCGTTCAGACCCTGCTGCGATGCTCCCCCGACGCGCAGCGCCGGGCAAAGGAACTGGTCGACGCGGTCTCGGGCCGGCCGATCGACGAAGCGCTGGCCGACGACGTCGCGCGCCGGATCGCCGATGCGCGCGCGTCGGACGACGGGAAGGAGGGCATCGCCGCCTTTCTGGAGAAGCGGTCGCCCGGATGGTGGGCCTGAACCCGCAAGCGTGGTGGCGCTAAATCTTCTGAAACTTGCGGTCGGTATTGACGGCGTCGATCACCTACGCGCGGTCCAGGCGGCGCGGCTTGAGCGGCTCGGCCGCCTGATCCACGTCACCCGCTTCCGCCCGCGCCGGGCCGATGAGATCCTGGTCGGCGGTTCCATGTACTGGGTCATCAGGCACCGCATTCGCGTGCGCCAGCGCATTC
The DNA here is from genome assembly GCA_965207055.1 of Alphaproteobacteria bacterium. Classification (GTDB taxonomy): domain Bacteria; phylum Pseudomonadota; class Alphaproteobacteria; order UBA828; family UBA828; genus WTGU01. Next base: position 1,528,340 of record CBDBLP010000004.1, read on the forward strand.
TGGGCTTGGACCGTCACGAGACGAAGGCCGCAGGCAAGCCCAAGTGCGCCATCGTGCTCGATCCCGAGCTCATCGCCACCGACCCGGTGCACCGCCGCCCGCACCAGGGCTGGCGTTACCTGGAGGGCTCCGCCGCGCCGCGCGACCTCGGCCCGGTGGGAAGCGTCGAAATTCCCGAGGACGCCTTCCCGCCGGATATGGCGGCCGAGCTTCGCGCTCTCGGACTTCTCTGAGCGCCGCCTGCGCGGGCCGTGCTATGGTGATGCAGTGGAGCGATGGAAGGAACGGCCATGAGCGGGACTGACTGGCACATCAAGGGCGACTATTTCGAGACCTGCAGCTGCGACTACCTCTGCCCCTGCATCTTCACCAACATGACCGCGATGCCGACCGACGGCATCTGCGAGGTCGCGATCGTGCTGGACATTACGGAGGGGCACTACGGCGACACCCGCCTCGACGGCGTGGCCTTCGTCACGGCGGCGATGGTGGCGGGGCCCATGGGCGACGGCAACTGGACCCTCGGCCTCATCATCGACGAGGGAGCGAGCGAGGTGCAGGTGGAGGCCATCGGCCGCATCTGCTCCGGCGACGAGGGCGGCCCGATGGCGCTGATGGCGCCGCTGGTCGGTACCTTCGCCGGCGTCGAGCGGGCGCCGATCAAGATCGAGCGGCGGGAGATGGGCTTCTCGATCACCGCCGGCGATCTGCTCAGCCACGGGGCCGAGGGCGTGCCCGGCCTGCCCGACCCCTCCGAGACCATCATGATCGACAACACCGCCCATCCCGCCAACAAGCGGCTGCACCTCGCCATCGGGACCCACAGCCACCTCAACGCCTTCGGCATCGACTGGAACGATGCGGCGGGCGGCCACAACGGCCACTACGCGCCCTTCGACTGGCAGCCCTAGTCGCGCGCCCGCGAAGTCTGGCGCGCGCGGAGTATAGGTTGCCCACGAAGCCTGGAGCGCGCGGAATCTAGGTCCCGCAGGCCTCGATCAGCGAACAGAAGATCAGGGCATCGCCGGGGTCGATCGCGTACTCCGGGTGCCACTGCACGCCGATGAACCAGCGGTGCGTCGGGTCCTCGATGCCCTCGATCACGCCGTCAGGCGCCAGCGCATTGACCACGAGGCCGGGCGCCGCCTCAGCCACGGCCTGGTGATGGGCGCTGTTCACCTGCATGGCATCGCTGCCGACGATGGCCCGCAGCATGCTGCCAGCCGCCAGCGAGACCGCGTGGCCCGGCTCGGTGCGCGGGTTGGGCTGCTCGTGAGCCAGGGCATCGGGCACCGCGTCCGGGATGTGCTGGATGAGGGTGCCGCCGAGCGCCACGTTCATCAGCTGCTGGCCGCCGCAGATGCCGAGGGAGGGCACCGCCCTCCGGTGCGCGTTGCGGGTGATGGCAAGCTCGAAGGCGGTGCGCCGGTCCTTGGTGGTGACGGTCTCGTGCCGTGAAGTGGCGCCGAAGAGAGCCGGGTCCACATCGAAGGCGCCGCCGGTGACGATCAGGCCGTCCACCGTCTCCAGGTAGCGCTCGGCGAGCTCCGGCTCGTGCGGCAGCGCGACGGGAACCCCGCCGGCTGCCGCGATCGCCGTGCAGTAATTCTCGCGGATCGCGTACCAGGGCTCGCCGGAATAGCCGCCGGGCGGCTCGGAATCGAGAGTAAGGCCGATGACGGGTGCTGCCATCAGTAAACTCTAGCGTGCATTCGTCGACGGGGGGAGGGCGCGCCGGCCGCCGCTACGGGTCAACAAGGAGGAAGGGTTCAACTAACTTGTTTCGTGTCAAATACGGGATTGAGGTTGTCATGCTGCGCATTCGTGTCGTCGAAGTGGTGCGGATTGTGGCCGCGCTGCTCCACCGCGGGCACGTCGGCAAGAAGTGCCGGGATGCCAGCGATCCAATCCTGGCCCTGCGCGGGACAGGCAGGGAAACGTGGGCAGACGAGGACGCAGATACCTACGTCGAACGCCTGCGCCAGGGCTGGCAATGAGAAGGATTCTGCGGCACGCGAATCATTTCATCGACCCAGGCAAGGACCGCGGCCCGCAGGCAGAGCCGGATGCGGCACCGCGCCGGCGGGCGATCGAGCGGGACGGGGCGACGCCGTGACATCGCCACCTTCCCCGATGGACCTTGCCGTGGCCGAGGCCGAGGCGGCGCGCGATCGGGGCGAGGTGCCGGTGGGTGCGGTCGTGGTCGACGGGCGCACCGGCGCGGTGCTGGCGCGGGCCGGCAACGAGACCGAAGCGACGCACGACCCGACGGCGCACGCCGAGATGCTGGCCATCCGCGCCGCCGCAGCCGCACGGGGCACGGCGCGGCTCGCGGATTGCGACATCTACGTCACGCTGGAGCCCTGCGCCATGTGCGCGCAGGCCATCGCCTTCGCGCGGCTGAGGCGGCTCTACTTCGGGGCGGCGGACCCCAAGGGCGGGGGGGTCGAGCACGGCGCGCGCATCTTCCAGCAGCCTACGTGCCACCACAGGCCCGAGGTCATCGGCGGTATTCAGGAAAGCCGCGCCGCGGAGCTGTTGCGGCGCTTCTTCGAGGCGCGCCGGTAACGGCTCGCACGCCCATTCCCGCCGTTGCCGGTCGGGTGCCCAAACTCTATAAGGGCCCGCCGTCACAGCACGGGGGAGAACCCATGGCGACCCAGCGCACCCTTTCGATCATCAAGCCCGATGCCACCCGCCGTAACTTGACGGGCGCCATCAACCAGCGCTTCGAGGGAGCCGGGCTTTCCATCGTCGCCCAGCGCCGGGTCAGGTTGACGGAGGCCCAGGCGCGCGCCTTCTACGAGGTCCACAAGGAACGCGCGTTCTACGACGACCTCTGCGCCTTCATGACCTCGGGCCCCGTCGTGGTTCAGGTGCTGCAGGGCGAGAACGCGGTCGAGGCCAACCGCACGATCATGGGGGCGACCAACCCGGCCAATGCCGACGAGGGAACCATCCGCAAGGACTTCGGCGAGTCGGTGGAGGCCAACTCCGTGCACGGCTCGGATTCGCCGGAGAACGCGGCCGTCGAGATCGCGTTCTTCTTTGCTCAGACCGATATCGTCGGCTGACGTTGCGCATCCTGTTCTGCTCCCCGTGTTATAGTGCTGGTCGGCACGCGCGGCGAACGCGGGGTGTCGTTCGCGTGGCGAACGCGGGATGACGTGAGCGATGTCGGATGAACGGAAAACGGGTCGGCCCGGCGACGATTCCTCGGTCATCACGAAGTCCCGCAGCGAGACCAAGAAGCCGTCGATGTACAAGGTCTTGCTGCTGAATGACGACTACACACCGATGGAGTTCGTGGTCATCGTGCTGATGCGGTTCTTCGGGATGGACGAGCAGCGGGCGACGACGATCATGCTCCACGTGCACAGGCGGGGTGTGGGCGTCTGCGGCGTCTATTCCTATGAGGTCGCGGAGACCAAGGTGAAGCAGGTCTGCGAGTTCGCGCGGCGCAACGAGCACCCGCTGCAGTGCACGATGGAAAAGGAGTAACCGGCGCATGCTCTCCCGTGATCTCGAAAAGAGCCTGCACCGCGCGCTGGCGCTCGCGGTCGAGCGGCGGCACGAGTTTGCGACCCTCGAACACCTGCTCTTCGCGCTGCTGGAGGATCCCGACGCCATCGCGGTGTTCAAGGCCTGCGGCGTCGATCTGGAGCGGCTCGAGCGCGAGCTCGAGGCCTTCATCGATGAGGAGCTGGAGAGCCTGGCCGCCGAGGAGGCGGTCGAGGCCAAGCCGACCACCGGCTTTCAGCGGGTGGTGCAGCGTGCGGTCCTGCACGTGCAGTCCTCGGGCCGCTCCGAGGTCACCGGCGCCAACATCCTGGTGGCGATCTTCTCCGAGCGCGAATCCCATGCGGTCTATTTCCTGCAGGAGCAGGACATGTCGCGCTACGACGCGGTCAACTACATCTCGCACCGGATCGCCAAGGTCCCCGGGCAGTCGGGGCCGGGCGAAGGCGTCTCCGGCGCCGACGAGGACGCCCGCGAGGAGAACATCGTCAAGGAGGGGCCCGCGGCGCTCGACGCCTATTGCGTCAATCTGAACGCCAAGGCCAATGCCGGGCGGATCGACCCGCTCATCGGCCGCCACGCCGAGATCGAGCGCACCATCCAGGTGCTCTGCCGCCGCACCAAGAACAACCCGCTCTATGTCGGCGATGCGGGCGTGGGCAAGACGGCGCTTGCCGAAGGGCTGGCGCGGCGTATCGAACACGGCGAAGTGCCGCAGGTGCTCGACGGCGCCACGATCTTCGCGCTGGACATGGGCGCGCTGCTCGCCGGCACGCGCTACCGCGGCGACTTCGAGGAGCGGATCAAGGCGGTGCTCGCCGAGATCGAGGCCCACGAGAGCGCGATCCTCTTCATCGACGAGATTCACACGGTCATCGGCGCGGGCGCGACCAGCGGCGGCGCGATGGATGCCTCGAACCTGCTGAAGCCCGCGCTGCAGAGCGGCACGCTGCGCTGCATCGGGTCGACCACCTACAAGGAATACCGCAACTACTTCGAGAAGGACCGCGCGCTGGTCCGGCGCTTCCAGAAGATCGACGTGAACGAGCCGAGCGTGGACGAGGCGGTCAAGATCCTGCGCGGGCTCAAGCCCTATTACGAGGAGCACCACGGCGTGCGCTATACGGCGGAGGCGATCCGCACCGCCGTCGAGCTCGCGAGCCGCTACATCAACGACCGCAGGCTGCCCGACAAGGCGATCGACGTGATCGACGAGGTCGGCGCGTCGCAGCGACTGCTGCCGGAATCGAAGCGGCGCAAGACGGTCGGCGTGAAGGACGTCGAGGGCGTCGTGGCAAAGATCGCCCGGATCCCGCCCAAGAACGTGAGCCGGGGCGACAAGACGATCCTGGAGAGCCTGGAGCGCGACCTGAAGACCGTCGTGTTCGGGCAGGACACGGCCATCGCCGCGGTAGCGACCGCGATCAAGATGGCACGCGCGGGCCTGCGCGAGCCCGGCAAGCCGGTCGGCTGTTACCTGTTCTCAGGCCCCACCGGGGTCGGCAAGACCGAGGTCGCGCGCCAGCTTGCCCACGTGATGGGCGTGGAGCTCGTCCGCTTCGACATGAGCGAGTACATGGAGCGGCACTCGGTCTCGCGCCTGATCGGCGCGCCGCCCGGCTACGTCGGCTTCGATCAGGGCGGCCTGCTCACCGACGCGGCCGACCAGAACCCGCACATGGTCCTGCTACTGGACGAGATCGAGAAGGCGCACCCCGACCTCTTCAACATCCTCCTGCAGATCATGGATTACGGGAAGCTCACCGATCACAACGGCAAGTCGGTCGATTTCGGCAACGTCATCCTCATCATGACCACCAACGCGGGCGCCGCCGAGCTCGCCAGGCCGCCGATCGGCTTCGCCCGGACGGAGCGCGAGGGCGACGACGAAGAGGCGATCAAGCGGATGTTCGCGCCGGAGTTCCGCAACCGCCTCGATGCCGTGATCCGCTTCGCCGCGCTCTCGCCGGAGGTCATCGTGCGCGTGGTGGACAAGTTCATCATCCAGCTGGAAGAGCAGCTCGCCGACCGCAACGTCACGATCGAGCTGAGCACGGCCGCGCGGACCTGGCTCGCCGAGAAGGGTTACGATCCCACCTACGGCGCCCGGCCGCTAGCGCGGCTGATCCAGGAGGAGGTCAAGAAGCCGCTCGCCGACGAGCTCCTCTTTGGCAAGCTGGCCAAGGGCGGGCGCGTGCAGGTTGGCCTCAAGGACGGCAAGCTCACATTCAGCTTCCCGGCACCCGATGCATCGGGCCGCAAGGGCGGCGGCGGCTCCGGCCGGCGCGGCGGCTCCGGCAAGCGCCCCCGCGTGCCTGAATACGCGACCTGACCGGCTGCACTCGGCGCGGTGCCCATCCCCTTCCTCACCGGGCTGAGGGTCCTCGACCTCAGCCAGTACATCCCTGGGCCGTACGGGACGCTGATCCTGGCCGACCTTGGCGCGGAGGTTATCAAGGTCGAGCCGCCGGGCGGGGAGCCGATGCGGGGCGTCGGGCCCAAGGACGACGCCGGCGTCTCGGTCTGGTACCGGATGGTGAACGGCGGCAAGACCGTGGTCGAGATCGACCTGAAGTCGGACGACGGCAAGCGCGACTTCCGTACCCTGGTGGAGCAGTCCGACGCATTCCTCGAATCCTATCGGCCCGGCGTGCTGGACCGCCTCGGCTTCGGCCACGAGGCGCTGCACGAGATGAACCCCGGCATCGTCTCCTGCTCGCTCTCGGGTTGGGGCCTGGAAGGGCCTTATCGCCTGCGCGGCGGGCACGACATCAATTACATGGGGCTCATGGGCGGGCTGGAGCGCTCCGGCGTGCCCGAGCGGCCGATCGTCTCCTTCCCGCCCACCGCCGACTTCGCAAGCGGGATGCAGGCCGCGCTCAGCATCATGGGAGGGCTGATCGGCCGCAGCCGGAAGGGTGACGGGCGGGGTGCCACCATCGACGTCAGCATCGCCGAGACCGTGCTGCCCTGGCAGGTGTGGGCGCTGAACGGGCTCTTCCACAAGGAATGGGATGCCGCGCGAGGCGCGCAGTTCCCGAACGGCGGCGCGGCCTTCTACAACATCTACGAGACCGGCGACGGCCGCTTCATCACGCTCGGCGCGCTCGAGGACAAGTTCTGGGCCAACTTCTGCACCGCCTGCGGCCGGCCCGAGTGGATCGGGCGCCAGTGGGAGCCCCGGCCGCAGGACGCGCTGATCGGAGAGGTCGCCGCCTTCATGGGCGGCAAGACCCTCGACGAGATGAACGAGATGATGGAAGGCGTGGATTGCTGCTACGAGCCGGTCCATCGCCTCGAAGACGTGCCAGAGCACCCGCAGATCAAGGCGCGGCAGATGCTGCGCCGGCACGATGACCCGATGCCGGCCTACGAAATTCTCTTCCCCGGCTGGATCGACGGCGAGCCCCCGCCGCCGCGTCCGCCCGTGGACTACGTGAGCGCGCCCGAGGTGCTCGCCCGCTGGCAGGAGCAGGGCCGGCAATGAGCATCGACAAGGATACCGTCTTGCGGATCGCCCGCCTCTCGCGCATCGCGATGGAGGAGGACGCGCTGGAGCCCATGGCGCAGGAGCTGAACGGCATCCTCGCCTGGGTCGAGCAGCTGGGCGAGGTGGATACCGAGGGTGTCGAGCCGATGACCGGCGCCATTGCCTCGACGCTCCCGCAACGGGACGACGACGCTACGGCTGGCACGCCGACCGACGACTTGCTGGCCAACGCGCCAGAGGCGGACGACGGCTTCTTCGTCGTACCCAAGGTGGTCGAGTGAGCGATCTCACCGCGCTCACCATCGCGGATGCTCGCGCCGGTCTCGCAGCGCGCGAGTTCTCGGCGCGCGAGCTGACCGACGCGCACATCGCCGCCGTCGAGGCCGGGCGCGATCTCAACGCCTTCGTCGCCGAGACCTTCGACGCCGCGCGCGCCAACGCGGATGCCGCCGATGCGCGGCTCGCGGCGGGGGAAGGTCGTCTGCTGGAAGGCATCCCGCTCGCGGTCAAGGACCTCTTCTGCACCCGCGGCGTGCGCAGCCAGGCCTGCTCGAAGATCCTCGACGGCTTCGAGCCGCCCTACGAATCGACCGTCACCGCCAACCTCTGGGACGCGGGCGCGCTCATGCTGGGCAAGACCAACATGGACGAGTTCGCCATGGGCTCGGCCAACGTGACCAGCGCCGACGGCCCGGTCATCAACCCCTGGCGCCGGCAGGGCGAGGACAAGCCGCTGGTGCCGGGCGGCAGCTCCGGCGGCTCGGCGGCGGCCGTGGCTGCGGGGCTCTGCCTCGGCGCCACCGGCACCGATACCGGCGGCTCGATCCGCCAGCCGGGGGCCTTCTGCGGCATCGTCGGCATGAAGCCCACCTATGGCCGCTGCTCGCGCTGGGGCGTGATCGCCTTCGCCTCCTCGCTCGACCAGGCCGGCCCGCTGACCCGCACTGTCGAGGACGCCGCGCTCATGCTGCAGGCGATGGCGGGCCACGATCCCAAGGATTCGACCTCCATCGACCGCCCGGTCCCCGACTACGCGGCGAGCCTCACCGGCGACGTGCGCGACCTCACCATCGGCGTGCCGGCGGAATACCGGATGGAGGGCATGCCGGCGGAGATCGAGGCGCTCTGGGCCGAGGGCGTAGACTGGTTTCGCGACGCAGGCGCGAAGGTCGTCGATATCTCGCTACCGCTCACCAGGTACGCGCTCCCCACCTATTACATCGTGGCGCCGGCGGAGGCCTCCTCCAACCTCGCGCGCTATGACGGGGTCCGCTACGGGCTGCGGGTGGAGGGCGCCGATCCCACCGAGATGTACGCGAGGACGCGGGCTGAGGGCTTCGGGCGCGAGGTCAGGCGGCGCATCCTGATCGGCACCTACGTGCTCTCCGCCGGCTACTACGACGCCTACTACCTGAAGGCGCAGAAGGTGCGGACGCTGATCGCGCGCGACTTCGAGAGCGCCTTCGAGACCGTGGACGCGGTGCTGACGCCCACCGCGCCCTTCGCCGCCTTCGCCATCGGCGAGAAGATGGACGACCCCATCGCCATGTACCTGAACGACGTGTTCACGGTGCCGGCGAGCCTCGCGGGCCTCCCCGCGATCTCGGTGCCTGCGGGGCTCACGGGCGACGGGCTGCCGCTCGGCCTGCACCTGATCGCGCGGCCCTTCGACGAGCCGACGCTCTTCCGCGCTGCAGGGGTGCTGGAGAGCGCCGCCGGCTTCAGCCACCGCCCCGACCGGAGCGGGGCCGGAGGAGCGGCGTGAGCGCGGACGGCTACCGCATCAGGGGCCGGGACGGCGAATGGGAGATCGCGGTCGGGCTGGAGGTCCACGCCCAGGTGGTCTCGGAGGCCAAGCTCTTCTCCACCGCGCCCACCGCCTTCGGCGCCGAGCCCAACACGCAAGTCTCGCTCGTCGATGCCGCGATGCCCGGCATGCTGCCGGTGATCAACAGCCATTGCGTGACGCAGGCCGTGCGCACCGGGCTCGCGCTGGAGGCCGAGATCAACCTGACCTCGGTGTTCGACCGCAAGAACTATTTCTATCCCGACCTGCCGCCTGGCTATCAGATCTCACAGTATTCCCGGCCCATCGTGGGTGAGGGCCGGGTCACGCTCGATATGGAGGACGGGTCGCAGCGGACCATCGGTATCACCCGGCTGCACCTGGAGATGGACGCCGGCAAGAGCATCCACGACCGCCGCGCGGACGCCACCTGCGTGGACCTCAACCGCGCCGGCGTCGCGCTGATGGAAATCGTCTCCGAGCCCGACATCAGGAGCCCGGAGGAAGCCGGCCTCTACCTGCGCAAGCTGCGCTCCATCCTGCGCTGCATCGGCACCTGCGACGGCAACATGGAGCAGGGCTCGATGCGCGCCGACGTCAACGTCTCGGTGCGCCGGCCGGGGGGGGAGCTGGGCACCCGCTGCGAGCTCAAGAACCTCAACTCGGTCCGCTTCGTGATGAGGGCAATCGAGGTCGAGGCCGAGCGCCAGGTCGGGGTGCTGGAAGAGGGCGGCGCAATCGAGCTGGAGACCCGCCTCTTCGATGCCGAGCGGGGCGAGACGCGCTCCATGCGCTCCAAGGAAGAAGCCCACGACTACCGCTACTTCCCGGATCCCGACCTGCTGCCGCTTAACCTCGACCCTGCCTGGGTAGAGGCCGAGCGCGCCGAATTGCCCGAGCTGCCCGACGCCCGGAAGGCGCGCTTCATGGCGGACCTGGGCCTCTCGGCCTACGACGCCGGCGTGCTCGTGGCGGAGCGCGAGATTGCCAACTACTTCGAGGAGGTGGCCGCGGGCCGAGACGGCAAGCAGGCCGCCAACTGGGTCACGGGCACGCTCTTTGGCGCGCTCAACCGGGCCGGAATCGGGATCGAGCAGAGCCCCGTCTCCGCCGCCGCCCTCGGGGCACTGATCGACCGGGTGGCGGACGGCACCGTTTCGAACCGGGCAGCCAAGGACGTGTTCGAAGCCATGGTCTCGACCGGCAAGGACGCCGACACCATCATCGAGGAGCAGGGCCTCAGGCAGGTGAGCGATGAGGGCGCGATCGACGCGCTGGTGGGGCAGGTGATCGCCGAGAACCCGGACAAGGTCGCCGACTATCGCGGCGGCAAGACCAAGCTCGCGGGCTGGTTCGTCGGCCAGGTGATGAAGGCGTCCGGCGGCAAGGCCAACCCGAAGGCGGTGAACGAGGCGCTGCGCGCGAAGCTCGACGCCTGAGCGCCGGGCGCTGGTCCTGCGGCCCTGACGCCGTAATGCTGTAGACTCTGACGCGGCCCCGGCGCGACCGCCGGCCCCGCTGCCGGGGCAGGAGCTGACCGATGTTTCTGCCGCTCAGAGACGACAATCCGCTCCACCGGATCGGCTTTCAGTTCGTGACGGTGGCGCTGATGCTCGCCTGCACCATCGTCTGGGTGGTCCAGTGGCTGGGCGGGGATCAGTTCGATGCCGAGCTGGTCTTCCGCCTCGGCATGATCCCCGTGACCGTGCTCGGCGAGCTCCGGCGCGAGCCCGACATGGTGACCATCACCCCCTGGCTCACCATCGTGACCTCGATGTTCCTGCACGGGGGCTTCATGCACCTGTTCGGCAACATGCTCTATCTCTGGATCTTCGGGGACAACGTCGAAGACGCGATGGGCCACTGGCGCTTCGCGATCTTCTATCTGCTCTGCGGCGCGGTGGCGGGGCTCACCCACGCAGCGGTCGAGCCCGCCTCGCAGATCCCCACCATCGGCGCGAGCGGCGCGGTCTCCGGCGTGCTCGGCGCCTACTTCATGCTTCACCCGAAGCGGGGCGTCTGGATTCTGGTCTTCTTCATGCCGATCCGCTTCCCCGCCTGGGCGGTGCTCGGGCTCTGGATCGGCTATCAGGTCTTCAACGCGCTGGTCGCCGGCCCGGCCGGGGGTGGGGTCGCCTGGTACGCCCATATCGGCGGCTTCGCCGCCGGGGCGCTGCTTGTGGTGCCGCTGCGAAAGCGCGGCGTGCCGCTCTTCGACCGGGGCTACTCGCGCCGCTCCCGGAGGCGGACGCCCTACCAGCCGCCGCCTGCGGCCGAGAGCCCCGGAATGGGGCCATGGGAGGAGCCGCCTGCCGACGAGGTCGCCGATCCCGAAGCCGACGGCGACGCGCCGTGGCAGGAGCCGCCCCCCGCTCGGCCCAACGGCGGCGATCCGCAGGACCACGACGGCTCACGCGGCCCCTGGGGACGGCGGCCTCGGGGCCCCTGGTCGCGAAGGGAATAGGACGTGAGTAGGGGCAGAAAGAGCGACTACTTCGCTGAACGCATCCGCGCCGAACTCGCGTTCGCGCGCTCACGCGGCGCGCACGACCCGGAGGCCCTGGCCCAGCACCTCAACGCCCGCGGCTTCCTCACCCGCGACGGACGGCGCTGGACCGCCGAGGACGTCGAGGCCGCGACCCGCCGGCCTGCCAGAGCTAAGCCGGAGGCTTAGCTCTCTATCGCTCACGGCAGCCGGCCTGCGGCCGGCGCCTGCGCGGGCGCGCCGCATTTGCGGCGGGCCGCGGTCGCGGCCAGTCGCGAGACCGTCGATGACGCACTCGCTCCAGGGCTATTCCGCAGCCTGCGCGGCTTGGCCGTAGCGTTCGGCGGCGGCGGACGATGAGACGAAACCCTCGGCCACGTCTTCGTCCACCATCTCCTGCGATCGCTCCACCACGGGGCCGTAGCCGCCGCCGCCGCCCGAGAGCAGGCGGACCCGGTCGCCCCGGCGCACCGAGACGTTGCCGAACTTGCTGGGCGAGACCTTGTCGTGGCCCTCGCAGACGTCCTTCCAGGCGTTCTCGTTCGCCTTCTTGATGAGCAGCGCGGCCGACCCCCCGGAGCCGCCGCCGAGCAGGCCCCAAGGGGCGTTCCTGTGGCGGTCGGCCATGTAGCTGATGATGATCTCGTCTGCCGTGCACTCCAGTGTCTTGGTCGAGCCGAGCCCGCCCCGGTACTTGCCGGCGCCGCCGGAATCCTCGGTGAGCGAGAGGTTCTCGACGAGCCAGGGGTAGCGGCTCTCGTAGACCTCGACCGGGACGGTGCGGCAGTTGCCGTTGATGCAGTTGCAGGTGTCGTTGCCGTCGGCGAAGGGGCGCCCGCCCCAGCCGGCGATCATGAAGTCGTAGCAGACGTAGAACTCGTCGTTCTCGGGATCGTGGCCGCCGAAGAGGAAGTTGCCGTGGGTGCCGGCGTCGGTAGCGAAGGCGCGTTCCGGCAGGCAGCGGGACATCGCCCCAATCACCGTGAAGCAGATGCGGACGTGGGTTTCCGTGTTGCCGCCCACCTCGGGCGCCGGGTAATCCACGTTGACCATGGTCGCCGGCCGCGCCAACACGCGGATCGGCCGGTAGCAGCCGGCGTTGCGCGGGATTGACGGGTCGGTCAGGTGCAGCATGGCGTTGTAGGTGGCGGAGCAGGTGACGCCGAGAGTCGCGTTGATCGCGCCCTTCGCCTGCGCGTCCGAGCGGCCGAAGTCGGCGATGATCTCGTCGCCCTGCACCACCATGTCGACGGCAATCTTGTAGGGCCGGGCGTCGATCCCGTCGTCCTCCATGTAGTCCTCGAAGGAGTACTGGCCGTCCGGGATCGCCGCGATCTCGGCCCGCATCCGGGCCTCGGAGTAGTCCATGAGATCGGCGGTGATCTGGCGGAAGAGCGGCAGGCCGTACTTGCGGATCAGCCCGGCCATGCGCTCGGCGCCGAGCTCGCAGGCGCTGATCATGGCCCGGTAGTCGCCGTAGTTGTAGCGAGGGGTGCGGACGTTCGCGAGCAGCAGCTTCCAGACCTCGTCCACGTCCTTGCCCTGCTTCTTGATCCTGACCGGGGGGACGCGCAGCCCCTCGTGGAAGATCTCCGTGGCCTCGCTGGCGAAGCCGCCCGGCACCATGCCGCCGACCTCGGCGACATGGCCGATCGCCGCCGCATAGCCCATGAACTCGCCATCGACGTAGATGGGCGTGAAGAAGGTGTGCTCCGGCGTGTGCAGCCCGCCCCGGTAGGGGTCGTTGTGCAGGATGACGTCGCCCTCGTGCATCGGCTCGTCCGCCATCTCCCGGATGCAGGACTTGATCAGGAGCGACATGCCGCCGATCTGCGCCGGGCAGTAGTCGGCGACCGCGATCATGTCTCCGTTGGCATCGGCGATGGCGCAGCTGAAGTCGAGCGATTCGTTGAAGATCGTCGAATAGGACGTCTTCATCATGGTGATGCCCATCTCGCGGCAGATGGAGAGCATCGTCGATTCGACGATGTTCATCGTGACGACGTCCATGGCTCCCTCCTTGTCCAGCCAAATATAGTAGCCCACGTGCCGGGCAGCGCATACGGAGGGGTGCACCAACAACTTGTTGCCCGCCTCTTGGTCATGGGCGTATACAGGGCCCGCCACAGGCCGTGCGAGGGGTGGCCATGTCAGACCAGCGATTCGCCATCGCCTCCGACCATGCGGGCGTCAGCCTCAAGGCGACGCTGCGCGCCGCGCTAGAGGCGACGGGACATCAGGTCGTCGATCTGGGGCCGGAGGGCGACGGATCGGTCGACTACCCCGACTACGCGCAGGCGCTGGCGCGGGCGATCGAAAGCGGGGACGCCGACCGGGGCGTCCTGATCTGCGGGAGCGGCATCGGCATGAGCATCGCGGTCAACCGCAGCCGCGCGGTGCGCGGCGCGCTCTGCCACGACGCCGAGGGGGCGCGGCTCGCGCGCGCCCATAACGACGCCAACGTCCTCGCCCTGGGCGCGCGGCGCGTGTCGGAGGAGACCGCGCGGCGCTGCCTGCAGGCGTTTCTGGACACCGAATTCGAGGGCGGCCGCCACCAGGCGCGCGTCGCCAAGCTCTCCTGACCGACAGAGAAAGGGAAACGATCTTGGCTGCTTCCACGCGCCCCGAGAGCGGGGCCGGGACTTCGTTCTTCACAAGCTCCCTGCAGGAGGCCGACGCGGCGGTGTACGCGGCGGTGTCCGGCGAGGTCGAGCGCCTGCAGACGACCATCGAGCTGATCGCGTCGGAGAACATCGTGAGCCGCGCAGTGCTGGAGGCGCAAGGCTCGGTGCTCACCAACAAGTACGCCGAGGGCTACCCCGGCCGGCGCTACTACGGCGGCTGCGAGAACGTCGATATCGGAGAGGCGCTCGCCATCGAGCGGGCGATCGCGATCTTCGGCTGCGGCTTCGCCAACGTGCAGCCTCATTCGGGCGCGCAGGCCAACCAGGCGGCCTTTCTCGCCACGCTGGAGCCGGGCGACTCCTTCCTCGGGCTCTCGCTCGCGGCCGGCGGGCACCTCACCCACGGCGCGCCGCCCAATCTCTCCGGCAAGTGGTTCAGGGCGATCCAGTACGGCGTCCGCCGCCAGGACGGGGTGATCGATTTCGACGAGGTGGAGGCGCTGGCGGAGGCAGAGAAGCCCAAGCTGATCCTCGCCGGCGGGTCGGCCTATCCGCGCATCATCGACTTCGCGCGCTTCCGTGCGATCGCGGATTCGGTGGGCGCGGTCTTCATGGTCGACATGGCCCATTTCGCCGGGCTGGTCGCGGCCGGGATCCATCCGAACCCCTTTCCGCATGCCCATATCGTCACTACTACGACGCACAAGACCCTGCGCGGCCCGCGCGGCGGCATGATCCTGACCGACGACGAGGCGCTCGCGAAGCGGATCAACTCGGCGGTCTTCCCCGGCCTCCAGGGCGGGCCGCTGGAGCATGTCATCGCGGCCAAGGCGGTGGCGCTGGGCGAAGCGATGACGCCCGCGTTCAAGGACTATGCCCAGCAGGTCGTGGCCAACGCCAAGGTGCTGGCCGGCACGCTGATGGAACGCGGCTACGACATCGTTTCCGGCGGGACCGACACGCACCTCCTGCTCGTAGACCTGCGGGCCAAGGAGCTCACCGGCAAGGTGGCGGAGGCGGTGCTGGAGCACGCCGGGATCACCTGCAACAAGAATGGCGTTCCCTTCGATCCCCAGAAGCCGTGGATCACCTCCGGCATCCGGCTCGGCACCCCGGCGGCGACGAGCCGCGGCTTCGGCACGGCCGAGTTCCGGCGGGTCGCAGGCTGGATCGCCGACCTGCTCGACCGGGAGGCCGACGCGGAGGGCAGCAGCGAGGCTCTTGCGGCAGAGATCCGCGATGAGGTCCGCGCGCTCTGCGCCGCTTTCCCTGTCTACCCCGGTCACGCCTGAGAGGAGGCTCGCCGTGCGCTGTCCGTTCTGCGGCAATGACGACACGCAAGTGAAGGATTCGCGGCCGACGGAGGACAACACCGCGATCCGACGGCGGCGGCAATGCACCAATTGCGCCGGCCGCTTCACCACATTCGAGAGAATCCAGCTGCGCGAGCTCTCGGTGATCAAGAGCAACGGCCAGCGGGCCCCCTTCGAGCGCGAGAAGATGGCGCGCTCGATGCAGATCGCGCTGCGCAAGCGGCCGGTCGAGCCCGACCGGGTCGATCACATCGTGACCGGCATCGTGCGCCGGCTGGAGAGCCTGGGCGAGACCGAGATCCCGAGCACGGTGATCGGCGAGATGGTGATGGAGGCGCTTGCGGGCCTCGATCAGGTCGCCTACGTGCGCTTCGCCTCGGTCTACCGGAACTTCGGCGAGAAGAAGGACTTCGAGGAGTTCATCGGCGGCCTCGCCGACGATCGGGACTGAACGCGTGACGGAGGCCGATCCGGCCCTCGACCGCCGCTTCATGGCGCTGGCGCTGGCGCTGGCCGGCCGGGGCCTCGGCACCGTGTGGCCCAATCCGGCGGTGGGCTGCGTGCTGGTCAAGGAGGGACACATCGTCGGGCGGGGCTGGACCCAGCCCGGCGGCCGACCCCATGCCGAGACCGAGGCCCTCGCCCGCGCTGGCGACGGCGCCAAGGGCGCCACCTGCTACACCACGCTTGAGCCTTGCGCCCACCATGGCGAGACCGGCCCCTGTGCCGAAGCGCTGGTGCAGGCGGGGATTGTCCGTGCCGTCGTCGCGCTCGAAGACCCGGATCCGCGGGTTTCGGGCCGCGGCATCGCCGTGCTCGAAGGCACGGGAGTCGAGGTCATGCGAGGCTGCATGGAGGACCGCGCTCGGGCGCTCAACGCTGGCTTCCTCTCGCGCGTGGAGAAGGGCCGGCCTCACGTGACGCTCAAGCTCGCGAGCACGCTGGACGGGCGGATCGGGACGCGTACCGGCGACAGCCGCTGGATCACCGGCGCGCCGGCGCGGGCCCGCGGGCACCTGATGCGAGCCCAACACGACGCCGTGATGGTGGGGGCGGCGAGCGCACTCGCCGACGACCCGGTGCTGACCTGCCGGCTCCCCGGCCTGGGCGGCCAGAGCCCGGTGCGCGTCGTTGTCGACGGCAGCGCCCGGCTGCCGGCCAGCCATGCACTTATCGCGGGTGCCGGTGAGCATCCGACCTGGATCGTCTCGACCCAGGAGCTCGGCGGCGACGGACGGCACGCGGACTGGCGCGAGGCGGGCGTGGAGGTCATCGAGGTGGCGGCGGAGGCGGACGGACGGCCCTCGCTCGCAGCCGCGCTGGAAGCGCTGGCCGCGCGTGGTCTCACCCGGGTCCTGGTAGAGGGCGGCGGCCGACTCGCGGCGGCGTTGCTGCGCGCGGACCTGGTCGATCGCATCGAGTGGTTCCGGGCGCCCGGCGCCATCGGCGGCGACGGCGTGCCGGCGCTGGCCGCGCTCGGCGTCGAACGCGCCGACGACATGCCGCGCTTCCACCGCGTCTCCTCGGCCCCGCTGGGTGAGGACGTGCTGGACAGCCTGGTGCCGACAGGCTGAGCGGCGCGCCGTGTTCACCGGAATTGTCACCGATGTCGGCCAGGTGCGGGAGATCGCCGATGCTCCCGGCGGTGGGCACAGGCTGGCGATCGCGACCGCCTACGACACAGGCACCATCGCGCTCGGCGCCTCCATCGCGTGCTCGGGCCCTTGCCTCACCGTGGTCGACAAGGGGCCGGAGTGGTTTGCGGTCGATGTCTCCCGCGAAACGGCGGACTGCACCACCCTCGGCGACTGGCGCGCGGGCACAGGGGTCAACCTGGAGCGCGCGCTCGCACTTGGCGACGAGCTTGGCGGCCATCTGGTGACCGGCCACATCGATGGCGTCGCGGTGATCGAAGGGGCGGAGCCGGAAGGGGATTCGCTCAGGCTCACGATCCGCTGCCCGGCGGAGCTATCGCGCTTCGTCGCCTCCAAGGGATCGGTCGCGCTCGACGGCGTCTCGCTGACGGTGAACGAGGTGGCGGGCGATGCGTTCGGGATCAATCTGATCCCCCACACGCTGGAGCAGACCACCTTCAGAGACTGCGCCGCCGGCCGCAGGCTAAATCTTGAGGTGGACCTGATCGCGCGCTACCTTGCGCGCCTTCATTCCGAGCACTGAAGGGTCGAGATGTCGCGCACCGCGTCGTCCTGCAAGCTCATGTCCGTCGAGGAGACGGTCGAGGAGTTCCGCAACGGGCGAATGGTCATCCTCGCCGACGACGAGGAACGGGAAAACGAGGGCGATCTGGTCATCCCGGCCCAGATGGCGACGCCCGAGGCCATCAACTTCATGGCCCGCTACGGCCGCGGGCTGATCTGCCTCGCGCTCGGCAGCGACCGGGTGCGCGACCTCGGCCTCGAGCTGATGCCCAAGCGCAACGAATCCCGCCACGACACGGCGTTCACGGTCTCCATCGAGGCGCGCGAAGGCATCACCACCGGCATCTCCGCCTCCGACCGCGCGCGCACCATCGCGACTGCCATCGACCCGCGCTGCGGGCCGGACGATCTGACCTCGCCGGGCCACGTCTTCCCCCTTCTCGCGCGCGACGGCGGCGTGCTGGTGCGCACCGGGCACACCGAGGCGAGCGTGGATCTCGCCCGGCTCGCCGGTCTCAACCCCTCAGCCGTGATCTGCGAGATCATGAACGACGACGGGACCATGGCGCGGATGCCGGACCTCGAGGCCTTCTCCCAGCGCCACAACGTGCAGATCGCGACCATTGCGGACCTGATCGCCTACCGGCTGCGGCACGACAGCATCATCCGGCGGGTGAAGGAGACCACGTTCAGCTCCCATCATGGCGGCGCCTTCCGCATGTACGTCTACGCCGATACGGTCCAGAAGGCCGAGCACATCGCGCTGGTGAAGGGCGACGTCTGGGACAACGAGCCGGTGCCCGTGCGGGCCCACGCCTTCAACATCCTCGACGACGGGCTCGGCGACGCCGCTGGCGAGAACACCGGCAAGCTCCAGGCCGCGCTCAGGATGATCGGCGAGCTCGGCCGCGGGGTCGTGGTGGTGATCCGCGAGCCTTACCCCGTGCGGCTCTCCGAAGCGGCGGAGCCCGAAGCGGAGCAAGAGGACAACGAGGGGCTCAGGGACTATGGCGTCGCCGCACAGATTCTGATCGACCTCGGCGTCCGCGACATGATCCTGCTCCACAACACGCACTGGACCATCGTCGGGCTCGACGGCTACGGCTTGAGGGTGGTCGATCAGCGCCCGATCTCCGACGAGGCGCGGCGCGCGTGGATGGCCGGCGGCCATGACTGAGGGGCAGCGGGTCCTCATCCTGGAGGCGCGCTTCTACGAGGATATCGCCGACCAGCTGGTGGCGGGCGCGGTGGGCGCCCTCGACGCCGCCGGGGCGAGCCACGAGCGGATCAGCGTGCCCGGCGCCTTCGAGCTGCCGGCGGCGCTCGCGATGGCGATCGAGAGCGGGCGCTACGACGGCTTCGTCGCGCTCGGCTGCGTGATCCGGGGCGAGACCAGCCACTACGAGCATGTCTGCGGCGAGTGCGCGCGCGGGCTCGCCATGCTGGCCGAGCGCCACCGCATCGCCCTCGGCTTCGGCGTGGTGACCGCCGAGAACCGCGAGCAGGCCTGGGAGCGGGCGGCGACGGACCGGAAGAACAAGGGCGCCGACGCCGCCCAAGCGTGCCTCGCGATGATGGCGATCCGCGCCTCCCTCGGCGCGGCCTCGCGGGACTAGACGCGATGACCGCCGCCCCCGGCGCCGCAGAGGCTAATCCGCCACGCGGCCAGGGGCGGAGCAGCGCGCGGCTCGCCTGCGTCCAGGCGCTCTATCAGATTGAGATGTCCGGCCAGTCGGTGGACGAGGTCATCGAGGAGTTTCTGAGCCACCGCGCCGGCCACGAGATCGACGGCGAGCGCTACGCGGTGCCCCACCGCCGCCACTTCGAGCGCACGGTGCGCGAGGCGGCGGGACGGGCGGACGAATTCGATGCGCTGGTGGCCGCGACGCTGACGGAACACTGGAGCTTGGAGCGGCTGGACGCCGTGGTGCGCGCCCTCCTGCGGGCCGCCACTTGCGAGCTTGCGGCCTGCCCGGACGTGCCGGCGCGCGTGGTAATCAACGAGTACGTGGAGCTTGCGCGCGCCTTCTTCTCCGAGCGGGAACCCGCCTTCGTCAACGGTGCGCTGGACAGCCTTGCGCGCAGGCTGCGCACGGCGGAGATGGCGGACGGAGCGGATCATGACCGGCCGGCGCGGGCAGGGTGAATTCGACCTCATCGCCCGCTTCTTCGAGCCGCTGAGCCGCGCCGCGCCGGGCGCCTTCGCGCTCGGCAACGACGGCGCGCTGCTGACGCCGCCGGAAGGCGCGAGCCTCGTCGTCACCAAGGACCTGATGGTGGCCGGCGTGCACTATCCGGAGGGCGAGGAGCCCGCGATCCTCGCGCGCCGGTTGCTCCGTGTGAACCTCTCGGACCTCGCGGCCATGGGAGCTGACGCCAGGGCTTACGCGCTCGGCCTCGCGCTGCCGGCGGACGTCGGCGATGCCTGGGTGGAGGCGTTTGCCGCCGGTCTTGCCCGCGACCAGGCAGAGTTCGGCGTCGCGCTGATCGGCGGCGACACGGTGGCGAGCGGGGGGCCGGCGGTGCTCTCGCTCACGGCCTTCGGCACGGTCGAGGGCGATGCCTGCCTCACCCGCTCGGGCGCCGGCGTGGGCGACGATGTTTACGTCTCGGGCACCATTGGCGACGCGGCGCTGGGCTTGCGCGCGACGCAGGGCGGCCTCGCCGCGCTCCCGCCCGAAGACCGCACGGCCCTTGCCGAGCGCTTCCGCCTGCCCGAGCCCCGGCTCGCGCTCGGCACCGCGCTGGTCGGGCTCGCGACCAGCGCCATCGACGTCTCCGACGGTCTCGTTGCCGACCTCGGCCATATCAGCGAAAGATCGGGAGTCGCGGCGCGCATCGCGGCAGAGGATGTGCCGTTGTCGGACCCGGCGCGGCGCGCGCTGGCTGGTGGCGAGATCGAGATCGCCGACCTCGTGACCGGCGGCGACGATTACGAGCTGCTCTTCTGCGCGCCGCCCTCGGCGCGGGGCGATATCGACGCACTGGGCAGCCGCCTCGGCCTCGCGCTCACCCGCATCGGCGTGATCGAGCCGGGGCGGGGCGTCACCCTCGTGGACGCCGACGGCCAGCCGCTCGCGCTCGCTCGCGCCGGCTACCGGCATTTCTAGAGCGTATCCGTTTCGCACGGAAACGCTCTGATTCTTTGTCGCTCACGGCAGCCGGCCTACGGCCGGCGCCTGCGCGGGCGGGCCGCGGTCGCGGCCTGTCGCGCGTCCGTCAAAGACGGACACGCTCTAATCGCAATCGCGCTCTGAACCGGCTCCCCGGACCATGGTGCGGAGCACGGCGAGTGCCGCCTGCGCCACTGTCGCGCCATGCAGCGCGCGAGCGATCAGGCGAAGACAGGCGGAACGGTTGTACGAGCGGGATCGCATTCCGCGCGCGGGGCATTCTGCCGATCCCTCCTGTCCCGCCCAATCCCGCTGAATCCCGGCAATAATTTTGCGCTTTATCCCCGGCGGGTTGCGGTCGCGGCCTGTCGCGCGTCCATCGAGGACGGGCGCGCGCTAGTCGTGGGAGAAGATGTCCACCTCGGGCCAGCCGTCGAGATCGAGACGGGCGCGGTGGGGAAGGAACGCGAAGCAGGCCTCGGCGAGCTCGGTGCGCCCCTCGCGGGCGAGCATCTCGTCGAGCTTCTCCTTGAGCGGATGCAGGTGGAGGACGTCGTTCGCGGCGTAGTCGAGCTGGCTGGAGGAGAGCCGGTCCGCGCCCCAGTCCGAGGATTGCTGCTGTTTGGATATCTCGACGCCGAGCAGGTCGCGGCAGAGGTCCTTGAGGCCGTGGCGGTCGGTGAAGGTGCGCGCAAGGCGGGAGGCGATCTTGGTGCAGTAGACCGGCGCACACCGGACCCCGAGCGCGTGCACGAGCACGGCTACGTCGAAGCGGCCGAAGTGGAAGATCTTCAGCACCGCCTCGTCGGCCAGC
Organism: Alphaproteobacteria bacterium; assembly: GCA_965207055.1. Lineage (GTDB taxonomy): Bacteria > Pseudomonadota > Alphaproteobacteria > UBA828 > UBA828 > WTGU01. The sequence continues at coordinate 1,549,643 of CBDBLP010000004.1, forward strand.
AGCGCTGCCAGATTAGGCGCGTCGATGGGCTCGCCCGGGGGAAGCTGGACCAGATGGCAGTCGCCGTCGCCGCGCGAGAGCTGCACCAGGCAGAGCCGGTCCCGATGCGGGTTGAGGCCCATCGTCTCGGTGTCGATGGCCACCGAATCGCCAAAGGTGAGCCCCGGCGGCAGGTCGCCGCGATGGAGGTGCTGAGCCATGGCGTGCTGCCTAGCCCGGAACTCTTGCCAGCGTCAACGTCTGCGCGACGCAGGCCGTGACATGGACGAGACATCCGGGCTAATAGTCGGGGCACGTCAACGGCACGGGTGAGTAAGCGGGGCCGAGTTGCGAATCGTCACGATATTCGGTGGAACCGGGTTTCTCGGGCGCCACATCGTCCAGCGGCTGGCGCAGGAGGGCTACGGCATCCGCGTTGCGACGCGACGGCCGGAGCTCGCCGGATTCCTGCGCCCGTGCGGCGATGTCGGCCAGATCGTGCCGGTCCAGGCCAACGTGCGAAACGAGGAGTCGGTGCGGCGCGCCGTCGCAGGCGTGGACGCCGTCATCAACCTGACCGGCATTCTCCATGAGCGCGGCCGGCAGAATTTCTATGCCGTCCACGTGGCCTCGGCCGACCGCATCGCGCGGGCTGCGGCGGAGGCCGGTGCCGCGCATCTGCTTCACGTCTCGGCGATCGGCGCCGACGCGGCCTCGCCCTCGGACTACGCGCGCTCCAAGGCTGCCGGCGAGGCGGCGGTCAGGGAGGCGTTCCCCAACGCCACCATCTTCAGGCCGAGCCTCGTGTTCGGGCCGGAGGACGACTTCTTCAATCGCTTCGCGTCCATGGTGCGCCTGGTCCCGGTGCTGCCGCTCTTCTTCGACGGCATGCCGAAGATGAAGCTCGACGGGCTCTTCCTCACGCCGGAGTTCGAGGCGGGTACCACGCGCTTCCAGCCGGTCTTCGTCGGCGACATCGCCGAGGCAGCCCAGCGGGCGCTCGGCGGCGAGGCGGCACTGGGCAAGACCTACGAGCTCGGCGGACCCTCGATCTACAGCTATGCCGAGCTCATGGCGCTGGTCGCGCGCGAGACCGGCCGCAACGCGTTCTGCGTGCCGGTGCCTTTCTTCGCGGCGGCGGTGATGGCGAAGTTTCTACAATACGCGCCGGTGCCGCCGCTGACGCCGGATCAGGTCAAGCTGCTCAGGATCGACAACGTCGTGGCGCCCGAGGCGCCGGGGCTTGCTGACCTCGGCGTCGAGGCGACGGCGGCCGAGCTCATTCTGCCGACCTATCTGCGCGATTACCGCCGCGGCAACACCGAATCGGCACCGGTGGGCGAGACCTGAACCGGCGCGACCCCTCAGCCGGACGCGCCGGCGCGTCACGACCAGTAATAGAGCCAGACCAGAACCGCCCCGCCCAGCAGCAGGCGGTAGATCACGAAGGGCGTGAAGCTCACGCGCCGCAGCAGGGCGAGCAGGAGCGCGATTGCCACGAGCGCCACCCCGAAGGAGAGCGCTGCAGCGAGCGCTGCGTCGGCGGTGACGAGCGGGTCGCCCCGCTGCCAGACCTCGTATCCGGCGACCGCACCGCTTGCCGCGATCACCGGGATCGACATGAGCATCGCGAAGCGGGCCGCCTCCGGCCGCTCGTAGCCGAGCCAGCGCGCTGCCGTCATGGTGACGCCGGAGCGGCTCGCGCCCGGAAGCAGCGCGAGGACCTGGAAGAGGCCGAGGAGGAACGCATGGCCGAGCGTCATGTGCTCGACCTCTCGCACGGTGAGCCCGATGCGATCTGCGAGGTAGAGCAGGAAGCCGAAGCCGATGGTCGCCCAGGCGACGACCTCGGGATTGCGGAGCATCTCGTGCCCCAGCACGTAGATCGCGCCGCCGGCGAGGATGACCGGGACCGCCGAGACCACCAGATAGAAGCCGAGCGCCCGGCCCAGCTGCCGGTCCCGCCGGCGCCAGTTGCCGCCGATCCAGCCGAGGAGCATTTGCCCGAGATCGCGCCAGAAATAGACCAGGACCGCGGCGAGCGTGCCGACATGGACCGCCACGTCCATGAGCAGCCCCTGGTCCTGCCAGCCGGTGACGAAGGGTACCAGCACCAGATGACCGGAGGAGCTCACCGGCAGAAATTCGGTGATGCCCTGAATGATCGTGAGAACGACGATATGAAGGAACGGCACGGGCGTGCTGCTGCCTAGTGTCGACCGACTCGGGGCCGCGACGCGCTTATACCATCGCTGGCCGGATCAGGCACGGGACGCTCCTCCAACGTATTGTCGCGATTCGGCCCCAAAATCGACACGAACTTTGGTCGGACCGCTCACCACGAAACTTCGATTGAACGTTCGCGGGTGATTTTAGACAGAGATACTGCCGTAAATCAGCGGAAATGCCTAGCGCGCAAGTCGGGATGCCGCTATAGTGCGAGAAAGGCAGGGCGCCAGAAGAGCGCCGACCGCGACCGCCACGCTGAAACGCTAGGGGAGAGAGCGCGTGGGCGCAGACATGCTCAAGTTCGTAACGCTCGAGCAGAAGCATCCGGACAAGCGGGCGCCGGCGCTCCGTCGCCGCGACTGGGGGGAGGTGTACGACGACTTCCGCGCGGAGGCCGCCTCCGACCAGGCCGCGCGCTGTTCCCAGTGCGGGGTCCCCTTTTGTCAGATTCACTGCCCTGTCTCGAACAACATTCCCGACTGGCTGATGCTGACGGCGGAGGGGCGGCTGGAGGAAGCCTACGAGATTTCCTCCGCCACCAACAACATGCCCGAGATTTGCGGCCGCATTTGCCCGCAGGACCGGCTCTGCGAAGGCAACTGCGTGATCGAAAAGGGCTTCGAGTCGGTCACCATCGGCGCGGTGGAGCGCTACATCACCGACACGGCTTTCCACAACGGCTGGGTCAAGCCGCCGCAGCCCAGGGTCGAGCGCCCGCAATCGGTGGGGATCGTGGGCGCCGGACCCGGCGGGATGACCGTTGCCGAGGAAGTGCGCCGGATGGGCTATCAGGCCCACATCTACGACCGCTATGACCGGGTGGGCGGCCTGCTGATCTACGGGATTCCGAACTTCAAGCTGGAGAAGACCATCGTCCAGCGCCGCGCCGACCTGCTCGTGGAAGGCGGCGTGCACATGCACCTCAACGTCGAAGTCGGCCGCGATGTCTCGCTGGACGAGCTCCGCGCGCGGCACGACGCGCTCGTGGTCGCAACCGGGGCCTACAACGCGCGCGACATGACCGTGCCGGGGATCGGCCTCGGCAACATCTTCCAGGCAATGGACTACCTCACCGCCAGCAACCGCAAGGGGCTGGGCGATCAGGTGCCGGCCTTCGACGACGGCACCCTCGATGCCAGCGGCAAGAACGTCGTTGTCGTCGGCGGCGGCGACACGGCGATGGACTGCGTGCGCACGGCGGTGCGCCAGGGAGCACGGTCGGTGCGCTGCCTCTATCGGCGCAACCGCGTGAACATGCCGGGCTCCATGCAGGAGGTCACCCACGCCGAGGAGGAGGGCGTCGAGTTCGTCTGGCTGTCCGCGCCCGAGGCCGTGCTCGGCGACACAAGTGTGGAGGGCGTGCGCGCCGTGCGAATTCACCTCGGTGTCGCCGATGCCAGCGGTCGGCAGACGCCCCAAGCGATACCGGGCTCGAGCTATTCCATCGACGCCGACCTGCTGATCAAGGCACTCGGCTTCGACCCCGAGGATCTTCCCGCGCTCTTCGGCGAGCCCGCGCTCAAGACGACGCGCTGGGGCACGCTGCTGATCGACTGGAGCACCATGATGACGAGCCTCGACGGCGTCTTCGCCATCGGCGACATCGTGCGCGGCGCCTCCCTGGTGGTCTGGGCGATCAAGGACGGGCGCGACGCCGCGCACTCAATCCACCGCTATATCCAGGCGAACGCGGACGAGCGCGACGGCGCGAGGGAGGCAGCCGCATGAGTGAACCAGAGCAGCGTCCCGATTTCGCACAGGCCGGCGGGAGTTTTGGCCTTTACGACCCCAGTTTCGAGCACGATTCCTGTGGGGTCGGGTTGATCGCAGCGCTCGACGGCACACCGCGCCGCGACGTGGTCGAGGCCGGGATCGCGGCGCTGAAGGCGGTGTGGCACCGGGGCGCGGTCGACGCCGACGGCATGACCGGCGACGGCGCCGGCATCCATGTCGAGATTCCGCAGGACTTCTTCCTGGAGCATGTGGAGGCGACCGGCCAGCGACCCAAGGGCGGGCGGCTTGCCGTCGGCATGGTCTTCCTGCCCAAGACCGATCTGGGTGCGCAGGACACCTGCCGGAGCATCGTCGAGACCGAGATCCTCCGCTTCGGTCACGGCATCCTGGGCTGGCGCCAGGTGCCGATCGATTCATCGGTGATCGGGGAGAAGGCGAACGCCGCCCGGCCCGAAATCGAACAGGTGATGATCGCCAACGAGCGCGGGGTCGATGATGATCAGTTCGAGATTGACCTCTACATCATCCGCCGGCGCATCGAGAAGCAGGTTCTCGACAACCACATCACCGGCTTCTACATCTGCTCGCTCTCGTGCCGCTCGCTGATCTACAAGGGGATGTTCCTGGCCGAGCAGCTCACGGCCTTCTATCCCGACCTGCTGGACGAGCGCTTCGTGTCGCGCTTCGCGATCTTCCACCAGCGCTACTCGACCAACACCTTCCCGACCTGGCGCCTGGCACAGCCCTTCCGAATGCTCGCCCACAACGGCGAGATCAACACCATCCGCGGCAACAAGAACTGGATGGCGAGCCACGAGACCCGGGCCGCCAGCGACGTCTTCGGCGCTCACAACAACGAGCTCTTTCCGCTGATCGAGCCGGACGCCTCGGATTCGATGGCGCTGGACGCCGTGCTGGAAGGCGTGGTGCGGGCGGGCCGCACCGTGCCGGCGGCCTACAGCCTGCTGATTCCGGACGCCTGGTCCAAGAAGCCGGAAATGCCCGCCAAGCACCGCGCGTTCTACAACTTCTGCAACTGCGTGATGGAGCCCTGGGACGGCCCGGCGGCCATCGCCGCAACCGACGGAACCTGGATTCTCGCCGGGATGGATCGAAACGGGCTCCGCCCGATGCGCTACAGCGTCACGGCCGACGGAATGCTCGTCGTGGGCTCGGAGACCGGCATGGTCCCGATCGCGCCCGAGGAGATCGTGGAGAACGGCCGCCTCGGCCCGGGGCAGATGATCTGCGTCGATCTCGCCGAGGGGCGCCTCTATCACAACCGCGAGATCAAGGACATGCTCGCGGACGCCAAGCCCTACGCGGCCTGGGTCGCCGACGTGGTGGACGCGAGCGCGCTGGTCGGGGGCCGCACTCTGCCCCGCCTCTTCTCGCGCGAGGAGCTGCGCCTGCGTCAGCGCTTGGTGGGCTATTCCATGGAGGAGCTCGAACTCGTGCTCCACCCCATGGTGGATGCCGGCAAGGAGCCGACCGGCTCGATGGGCGACGACACGCCGCTAGCCGTGCTCTCCGGCCAGTATCGGGGCCTGCACTACTACTTCCGCCAGATGTTCGCGCAGGTGACCAACCCGCCGATCGATTCGTTGCGCGAATACAGCGTCATGAGCCTGCTCACCCGGCTCGGAAGCATGGGCAATATTTTCGCCGACGAGCCCGAGCAGACCGCGCTGCTGCAGCTTGATTCGCCGGTGCTCACCAACGGCGAGTTCGACGGTCTGATCGAGCAACTGGGCGAAAAGGCGGTGTGGATCGACTGCACCTTCGACGCCTCCCCCGGCCGCGGCCGGCTGACCGCGGCGATCGAGCGGATACGCAGCCAGGCCGAAGAGGCCGTGCGCGGCGGCGCGAACCACCTGATCCTGACCGACGAGCACGTTTCGGAGGAACGCGCGCCGATCCCCATGATCCTCGCTGCCGGCGGAGTGCACAGCCACCTGGTGCGCCAGCGGCTCCGGACCTTCACCTCGATCAACGTCCGTGCCGCCGAGTGCCTCGACGTGCACTATTTCGCGGTCCTCATCGGGGTCGGCGCGACCTCGATCAACCCCTACGTGGCGCTCGAGAGCATCGCCGACCGGCAGGAACGCGGGCTCTTCGGCAACCGCAGCGTGGCGGAGTGTGAGGAGCGCTACCGCAGCGCCGTCGATGCGGGGCTCCTCAAAGTCCTCTCCAAGATGGGCATCTCGGTGCTCAGCTCGTACCGCAGCGGCTACAACTTCGAGTCCGTCGGCCTCAGCCGGGCGCTGGTCGCGGATTTCTTCCCAGGCATGACGGCGCGGCTCTCGGGCATCGGACTCAGCGGCATCAAGCGCCGCGTGCTCTTCCAGCACCGCAAGGCCTATGAGGAGAGCCCGGTCGTGCTGCCGGTGGGCGGCCTCCTGAAATACCGCCGCTCGGGCGAGGTGCACGCCTTCGACGGGCCGCTCATCCACATGCTCCAGTCGGCGCTCGCGACCGATTCCTACGCCACCTACAAGAAGTATGCGGAGGGCGTCTACGCGCTGCCGCCGATCCAGATTCGCAACCTCCTCGGCTTCAAGTCGGACCGGCCGGAGATCGGGCTCGACGAGGTGGAGTCGATCACGCAGATCCGCAAGCGCTTCAGCAGCGGCAGCATGTCGCACGGCGCGCTCTCCAAGGAGGCGCACGAGACGCTCGCCATCGCCATGAATCGGATCGGGGCGGCGTCATGCAGCGGCGAGGGCGGCGAAGCGCGCGAGCGCTTCGAGCCGCGCGACAACGGCGATAACGCGTCGTCCGCGACCAAGCAGATCGCCTCCGCCCGCTTCGGCGTGACTGCGGAGTACCTGAACCACTGCCGCGAGATCGAAATCAAGATGGCCCAGGGGGCCAAGCCGGGTGAAGGCGGACAGCTGCCGGGCTTCAAGGTGTCGGAAGAGATCGCCAAGCTGCGCCATTCGACGCCGGGGGTCACGCTGATCTCCCCGCCGCCGCACCACGACATCTACTCGATCGAGGACCTGGCCCAGCTCATTTACGACCTAAAGCAGATCAACCCCCACGCCAGGGTCACGGTCAAGCTCGTGGCGGAGGCCGGAATCGGCACCATCGCCGCCGGCGTCGCCAAGGCCAAGGCCGACGTCGTCCTGGTCTCCGGCCACGACGGCGGCACAGGCGCATCGCCCCAGAGCAGCGTCAAGTACGCCGGCGTGCCCTGGGAGATGGGCCTCGCCGAGGTGCATCAGGTGCTGACTCTCAACCGCCTGCGCCACACCGTGACGCTCCGCGTCGACGGCGGCATCAAGACTGGCCGCGACGTCGTCACCGCCGCCATGCTGGGGGCCGAGGAGTTCGGCATCGGCACCACTTCGCTGGTCGCGATGGGTTGCATTCTAGTGCGCCAGTGCCACAGCAACACCTGCCCGGTGGGCGTTTGCACGCAGGACCCGGCGCTCCGCGCCAAGTTCGAGGGCACGCCGGAGAAGGTGGTTAACCTGTTCACCTTCATCGGCGAGGAGGTGCGCGAGATCCTGGCATCGCTCGGGGCTGCGACGCTCAACGAGATTGTCGGCCGCACCGACCTGCTGAGCCAGGTCAGCCGCGGCAGCGCCGACCTCGACGATCTCGACCTCAACCCGCTGCTGGCACAAGCGGATCCAGGCGGCCACCCCCGCCACTCCACGCGCAAGGGCCGCATCGAGGTGCCCGGCACCCTCGACGAACAGATCATCAGCGACGCTGACGATGCGCTGGAAGTGCCGGAGAAGATGCAGCTCGCCTACACGATCAGCAATACCCACCGCACGATCGGGGCCAAGCTCTCGTCCCATCTGACCCGCCGCTTCGGCATGTCGGGGCTGCCGCCCAACTACTTTACGGTGAGCCTGCGCGGCTCCGCCGGCCAATCGCTCGGCGCCTGGGCCGTCCAGGGCCTCAAGATCGTGGTCAGCGGCGACGCCAACGACTATGTGGGCAAGGGGCTTTCCGGCGGCACCATCGTCCTGCGCCTGCCGACCTCGAGTCCGCTCGCGTCCAGCGAGAACACGATCATCGGGAACGTCGTTCTCTACGGCGCCATCAGCGGCAAGCTCTTCGCAGCCGGCCAGGCGGGCGAGCGCTTCTGCGTGCGCAACTCGGGCGCCCGCGCCGTGGTCGAGGGCTGCGGCTCGAACGGGTGCGAGTACATGACCGGCGGTATCGCGGTGATCCTGGGACCCGTGGGCGACAACTTCGCCGCCGGCATGACCGGCGGCATGGCCTTCGTCTACGACCCCGACGCCTCCTTCGAGAGCCGCGTCAACGCCGATACGGTGGTCTGGCAACGCATCGCCAGCACCTACTGGGAAAACGAGTGCCGGGCCCTGGTCGAAGAACACCATGCCGAGACCCGCTCGCGCTACAGCGAGCGCCTGCTCGCCGACTGGACCCTGGAGATCGGAAACTTCTGGCAAGTCTGCCCGCGCGAGATGATCTCCCGCCTGTCCCACCCGCTGGTCGACGAGGCGCAAGCCGAAATCGCCTGAGCCGCTCGCGGTCACGGCCGAACGCTTGCGGGCGCAGCGCATGAGCCCTGTGAGCGAGACGCTTCGGTCATCTGAGGACATCGCCGCGCTCCAGCACGAGCACTGGCGTGCCCAGCGGGCCTACGTCGTCTCGCAATCGCCCTTCTTCGCCCGGCTCTGGGCCGGCCGCTCGGTGCCGGAGCGGCTGGAGGATCTGCCCGCGCTCCCCCTCTGCGACAAGGCGATGCTGCGGGAATCCCAGGCGGCGCATCCGCCCTTCGGCGATTATCTCGCGGCCGTGCGCGAGTTCGTCATTCGCCTGCATCGCACCTCAGGCACAACGGGTCAGGCCATGAACATCGCCCAGACCCAGGCCGACGCGGCGCAGACGGCCGAGGTCGGCGCGCGCTGCTTCCAGGCCGCGGGGCTCACCACCGGCACGCTCACGGTGCACTGCCTCAACTACCGGATGTGGATGGGCGGCGTGAGCGACCACCTCTCCCTCGAGGCCGCAGGGGCCACCGTGATCCCCTTCGGCGCAGGCGACAGCCAGCTGCTGGTGCGCACGATCCTCGACCTGAAGGTCCGTGTGATCCACTGCACCCCCTCCTACCCCGCCGCCCTGGAGCGGACGATCGCGGAACACTTCCCCGGCCTCGCGCCGCGCGACCTGGGGCTGACGCTCGGCCTCTTCGGCGGCGAGGCGGGGCTGGACGATTCCAGCTTCCGCGAACGCCTGGAGTCCGTCTGGGGCTTCACCGCGCGGAACGCCAACTACGGCGTCTCCGACGTGTTCAGCAATTTCGCTAGCCAGTGCTGGGCCAACAACGACCTGCACTTCTTAGGCGAGGACGTGCTCTACCCGGAGCTTATCGAGCCGGAGAGCGGCGAGCCGGTGCCCTGGCGGGAGGGCGCGCGCGGCGAGCTGGTGCTGACCCACCTCAAGCGGGAGGCGCAACCGCTGGTGCGCTTCCGCACCAACGACGTGATCGCCATCACGGGCACAGGCATGTGCACCTGCGGGCGCGAGGCGACCCGCTTTCGCGTTCTCGGGCGCAGCGACGACATGGTGGTGGTGCGCGGGGTCAACATCTTCCCCACCGCCGTCGGCGGCGTGATCGGCGGCTTCGACGCGCTCTCGGGCGAGTTCCGCATCCGGCTCAAGGGCGGCGGACCCTACGACCGGCTCCCGGTGGAGGCCGAGCTGGCGGAAGGCGCCGAGGCCTCGGGCGCGCTGGCCGCACGCGTGGAAGAGGCGATCAAGGCGACGCTGCGCGCCTCGGCCAACGTGACCCTGCTGCCGCCCGGCTCTCTGCCGCGCACCGGCGGCAAGACGCAGCGGCTGATCCGGGAGGATTAAGGATGGCCGGTACCGTGCTCACCGAGGTGGCGGCGGGAGTCGCCACGCTCACCCTCAACCGGCCGGAACGGCTCAACGCGCTCAATGACGCGCTGCTTGCCGATCTCTGCGCGGCGCTCGATGCGGCACTTGCCGACGATGGGGTGGGCGCGCTGGTCCTGCGCGGGGCGGGGCGCGCCTTCTGCTCCGGCGACGATCTCAAGGAGATCGAGAACCAGACCGCCGGCGAAGCGGAGACCCGGGCCTTCATCGAGGCGATCCAGGAGGTCTCGCGCCGCCTGGTGCTGGGCGACAAGGTGGTGGTCGGCGCCATTCACGGCTGGGCCGTGGGCGGCGGGCTGGAGTGGGCGATCAACTGCGACCTCGCGGTCTTCGGCGAGGGCACCCGGTGCTTCTTCCCGGAGATCAGGTGGGGCATGTTTCCGACCGGCGGGGTGACGGCGATCCTGCCGCGCATCGTGGGGCTGGCGAAGACCCGCGAACTGCTCCTGCTCGGCGAGACCTTCGGCGCAAGGGAGGCTCACGAGATGGGCCTCGCCTGGCGCGTGGTGCCGGACGATGCGGTGTTCGAGACGGCGCACGAGACGGCCGCGCGTATCGCCGCCCTGCCTCAAGGCGCGGTGTGCGAGCTCAAGCGGGTGCTCAACCGGGCGGGCGGCTTCGATATCGAGGGCGCGCTCGCGCTGGAGACCGAGGCGACGGTGCGGCGCTTCCTCGACCCCGAGACGGCGGAGCGGGTAAAGAGCTTCGGCGACTGACCTCTTCGGTCAGTCGTCTTCCCCGGCCTCCCCGCCCCTTCCTTGCGCCGCCGCGAAGGCGGCGAGGCGGCCCTCGGCGATTGCGGCGCGCAAGTCGGCCATCAGCCGCTGATAGACGTAGAGGTTGTGCTGGCTCAGCAGGATGGGGCCGAGCATTTCGCCCGTGCGAAAGAGGTGGTGGATGTAGGCGCGGCTGTAGTCCGCGCAGGTCGGGCAGGCGCAGGCGGCGTCCACCGGCGACGGGTCCTCGGCGTGGCGGGCGTTCCGCATGTTGAGGGCGCCGCTCGCGGTATAAGCGCGCGCGGTGCGGCCCGAGCGGGTGGGCAGTACGCAGTCGAAGAGGTCGATGCCGCGGCAGACCGCCTTCACGATGTCGTCCGGGGTGCCCACTCCCATCAGGTAACGCGGCCGCTCCGCCGGCAACGCGCCCTCGAGCCCATCGAGCACCGCCAGCATTTGGGCCTGACCCTCGCCCACCGCAAGCCCGCCCACGGCGTAGCCGTCGAAGCCGATCTCCGTCAGCGCCGCTGCCGACTCCGTCCGCAACTCCGGGTAGACGCTGCCCTGCACGATACCGAAGAGCCCGTAGCCTGGCCTGGGCACGAACGCCTCCTTGCAGCGCGCGGCCCAGCGCATGGAACGGCGCATCGACTCTGCGGCTTCGTCCTTGCTCGCCGGCCAGGGCGTGCATTCGTCCAGCACCATGGTGATGTTGCTGTCCAGCGCGTGCTGGATTTCCACGGCGCCCGCCGGCGTCAGATGATGGCGCGAGCCGTCGGTGTGTGCGCGGAACACTACGCCATCCTCCTGCACAGTGCGGAGCTGGGCGAGCGACATCACCTGAAAACCGCCGGAATCGGTGAGGATGGGCCCCGGCCAGTTCATGAACGCGTGCAGGCCGCCGAGACGAGCGATGCGGTCCGCGCCGGGGCGGATCATCAGGTGGTAGGTGTTGGCGAGCACCATCTGGGCGCCGCTCGCCCGCACCGCATCGACCGTGAGCCCCTTGACCGCCGCCTGGGTCCCCACCGGCATGAAGGCAGGCGTGTGAACCGGCCCGTGGGCAGTCTCCAGCCGGCCGAGCCTGGCGCGGCCGTCGGTTGCCTCGACGGTGAAGCCGAGGCTCAAGAGGCTTCCCCGCGCGCGAGCAGGCAGGCGTCGCCGTAGGAGTAGAAGCGATACCCTGCCACAAGAGCCTCCGCGTAGGCCGCCTTCATCCGCTCGGTGCCCGCAAAGGCGCAGACCAGCATGAAGAGCGTCGAGCGGGGCAGGTGGAAGTTGGTCAGCATCAGGTCGACGGTCTTGAAGCGACAGCCGGGCTCGATGAAGAGATCGACCTCGCCGGCGAACGCCTCGACTTCTCCGTCGGGTTGCGCCGCGCTCTCCAGCAGCCGCACGACGGTGGTGCCCACCGCGACGATACGCCCGCCGGCCGCGCGGCAGCGGTTGACGGCGAGGGCCGTGTCGGGCGTGAGCACGCAGGACTCGCTGTGCATCGGGTGATCCGCGGTGTCCTCCACCGAGACCGGCAGAAACGTGCCGGCACCGACGTGGAGGGTGACGAAACGCCGGGCGATGCCGCGCGCGTCGATGGCCTGCAGCAGGCGGTCGGTGAAATGCAGGCCCGCCGTCGGCGCGGCGACGGCGCCCTCACAGCGTGCGAACACGGTCTGGTAATCATCGCGGTCGCGCGCGTCTGCGGCGCGGCGGAGATAGGGCGGCAGCGGCATGGCGCCGTGGCGTTGCAGCGCCTCGGCGAGCGCCGTGCCGCCCCGGTCGAAGACCAGGCTCACTTCCGGCCCGCCCCGCGCCTCGACCGTGGCCGAGAACTCGTCGGTAAAGGCAACACGGTCCCCCGGCCGGAGCCGCCGCGCGGGCTTGGCGAATGCCAGCCAGCGGTCGTCCGCGATGCGCCGGTGCAGGGTGAGCTCTACCTTCGCCTCGCCCCGCCGGCCCGCAAGGCGCGCCGGGATTACCCGTGTGTCGTTGAAGACCATCATGTCGCCCGGCTGCAGCAGGGCCGGGAGATCCGCCACCCCGCGGTGGGCGAGGCCCGTGGTGAGGTCCAGCAGGCGCGCCGAATCGCGCGGTTGGGCGGGGCGTGTCGCGATCGCCTCGCGCGGGAGCTCGAAATCAAAGGCGTCGACCCGCACCGTTGGCCGCCGGCGCCGCCCGCCTCAGGGAGGCGGCGTCCCGAACCGCTCGGTGAGTCGCTGTGCGATGAGCGGCGAGACGAAGCTCGACACGTCGCCGCCGAGGGAGGCGATCTCCTTGACCAGCTTGGAGGCGATGAAGTGATGCCGCTCCGACGCCATCAGGAACACGGTCTCGATTCCCTGGTCGAGCCTGGAGTTCATGCCTGCCATCTGAAACTCGTACTCGAAATCGGATACCGCGCGCAGCCCGCGCACAATGACCGTGGCGCCGATCTCATGGACGAAACGCATGAGCAGGCTGTCGAAGCTGCGGACCTCCAGCTGCGGCGGCTTGAGCCCGAGCGCTTCGAGGTCCTGTCGGGTGAGGGCCACCCGCTCGTCCACGTCGAAGAGCGGGCTCTTGCCGGCGTTGACGGCAACTCCCACGACCAACCTGTCCACCACACGGAGGGAACGTTTGATGATGTCCTGGTGGCCCGTGGTGATCGGGTCGAAGGTTCCGGGATAGAGACCGATCCGCTCAGCCATCCTGTGCCGCTCCAGCGTTCTCTGCCGCCTCGCCCGCCGCGCCGTTGCCGTTCACGTCGGCAAGCCGTGCCGCCGACACCACCCGCTCGCCCTTGCCCAGGCGGAAGATCGTCACGCCGCGCGTGCCTCGTCCTGTCTTGCTGACGCCCTTGATCGGGCAGCGGATCAGCTGGCCGCCGTCGGTCACCAGCATGATTTCGTCCTGCTCAGCCACCGGGAAGGCGGCGACCACCTCGGTCTCGCCGGCGACGATGGCCGTGTTGATGATACCCTTACCGCCGCGCCGGGTCAGGCGGTAGTCGTGGCTGGAGGTGCGCTTGCCGAAGCCGTCGCTGCGCACCGTGAGGAGGAACTGCTCCTGGGCGGCTAGCTCTGCGCGGCGCTCCTTCTCGAGCTTTGGCGCAGCCCCTTCGCGCTTGCGGTGGAAATAGGCGTCCCTTTCCTCGGCGCTGAGATCGACGTGTGCGAGCACGCTCATGGAGATAACCCGGTCGCCCTCGGCGAGGTCCATGCCGCGCACGCCGGACGAGCTGCGCCCCCGGAACAGGCGAACGTCGGCGGCGGCGAAACGAGTGCACTTGCCGCCGCGGGCGGCGAGCAGCACGTCATCGGCATCGGAGCAGGTCTGCACGCCGATGATGCGATCGTCGTCGCCGAGCTTCATGGCGATCTTGCCGGCGGAGGGCACGTTCACGAAGTCGCTCGCGCTGTTGCGCCGCACGGAGCCGGCAGCGGTCGAGAACATGAGCTGGAGCTTGGCCCACTCGTCCTCGTCCTCCGGCATCGGCAGGATGGTCGAGATGGTCTCGCCGGCCGCCAGCGGCAGCAGGTTGACCAGCGCCTTGCCGCGCGCCTGCGGCGCGGCCTGTGGCAGCCGGTAGACCTTGAGCTTGTAGACCTTGCCGGCGGTGGAGAAGAAGAGCACGGGCGTGTGGGTATTGACGACGAAGACCTGCGAGACGAAGTCCTCGTCGCGGGTGCTCATGCCGGCCCGGCCCTTGCCGCCCCGCCGCTGGGCCCGATAGGTGGATAGCGGGACCCGCTTGACGTAGCCGCGGTGGCTGAGCGTGACCACCATCTCCTCGCGCTGGATCAGGTCTTCGACATCGTGCTCGAACTCGGCCTCGCCCAGCTCGGTGCGCCGTACATCGGCGAACTTCTCACGCGTGGCGACCAGCTCGTCGCGCAGGACGGAGCGCAAGCGCTCCCGGTTCTGCAGGATGTCGATGTAATCCTTGATCTGCTCGACGATGCCGGCGAGCTCGTCGGCGATCTTGTCGCGCTCCATGGCGGTGAGGCGCTGCAGGCGCAGCTCCAGGATCGCCCGCGCCTGCTCCTCCGTGAGCCGGCAGGTGCCCGCCTCCGTCACCCGCTGGCGCGGATCGGCTATCAGGGCGATCAGGGGGCCCGCATCCTTCACCGGCCAGTCCCGGCCGGTGAGGGCGGCGCGGGCCTCGGCGGGGTCCTTTGCCTTGCGAATCAGCGCGATGATCTCGTCGATGTTGGCGACCGCGATGGCGAGGCCCGCGAGTGCATGGGCCCGCGTGCGCGCCTGGCGGAGCTGGTAGGCGGTACGCCGGGTGACGACCTCTTCGCGGAACTCGATGAACGCCGCGATGATGTCCTTGAGCGTCAGCATCTCCGGGCGGCCGCCGCGCAGGGCCAGCATGTTCACGCCGAAGCTCGTCTGCAGCGGCGAGTAGCGGTAGAGCTGGTTGAGCACCACCTCGGCCATCGCGCTGCGCTTGAGCTCGATGACGACGCGCACGCCGTCGCGGTCTGATTCGTCGCGGAGGTCGGCAATCCCCTCGATGCGGCGGTCGTTCACGAGCGCGGCAATGCGCTCGATCATCCGCGCCTTGTTCACCTGATAGGGGATCTCGCTGACGATGATCGCCTCGCGGTCCTTGCCGGACTGCTCGATCGTCGTCCGGCCGCGCATCACCACCGAGCCGCGGCCAAAGTGATAGGCCTGACGGATGCCGGCGGCGCCGATGATCATGGCGCCGGTCGGGAAGTCCGGCCCCGGCACGTGCTCCATCAGGGCATCGATGGTGATCTCGGGGTCGTCGAGATAGGCGCAGGCGGCGTCGACGACCTCGCCCAGATTGTGGGGCGGGATGTTGGTCGCCATGCCGACCGCGATGCCGCCCGCCCCGTTGACCAGCAGGTTGGGGAAGGCCGCCGGCAGCACCACGGGCTCGTGCTCGGACTCGTCGTAGTTGGCCTGGAAGTCGACCGTCTCCTTGTCGATGTCGGTGAGCAGCGCGTGCGCGGGCTCGGCCAGGCGGACCTCGGTGTAGCGCATGGCCGCCGGCGGGTCGCCGTCCATCGAGCCGTAGTTGCCCTGCCCGTCCAGCAGCGGCAGGCGCATGGAGAAGTCCTGCGCCATGCGCACCATGGCGTCGTAGATCGCGGCGTCGCCATGCGGGTGGTATTTGCCGATGACGTCGCCGACCACGCGGGCCGACTTGCGGTAGGGTTTGTTCCAGTCGTAGCCGTTCTCGTGCATCGAGTAGAGAATGCGGCGATGCACCGGCTTCAGGCCGTCGCGCACGTCGGGCAGCGCGCGGCTCACGATCACGCTCATCGCGTAATCGAGGTAGGAGCGCTTCATCTCCTCCTCGATGGCGATGGGGGGCGTCAGGGGCGCGCCGCCGTCGGGCGGTTCCCGAGGTGGCGCGGAGGGCGGTATCTCTGTCACCAATGACCGGAAAAATTGTTGAGAGACAAGGAATTAGGCCGCGCGTTGCGACTCGGTCCTCGCATCCCGCAGGTTACAGGAATCACCCCCGATTCACAATGTTGCAGATGCGAAACGGTGTGCCGCCGGCGGACCTTTCGATGGCTGGTTCCGGCGACCGACTCTCCTGATCGTTCCAGCCTCTGCCGCCCACGTGTTCAGAGTTCGTCCGCGTCTTGCGTCGGGATCAGTATCTCGAAGATTGCGCCCCGTCCCGCTTCGGATTCCACCGACAGATCGCCCTTCCACCCCCGGACCAGGCTGTAGGCGATGGCCAGCCCGAGGCCCTTGCCGTCCCCTGCTCCCTTGGTCGTGAAGAAGGGCTCGAACACATGGCTCCGAATCGCAAGCGGAACTCCCGGTCCGTCGTCTTCCACCGTGACCCGGACATAGCTGCCGGCGGCCAAGCCTCGCGCCTCGGCACCCTGCGGATCGATCGTCGTGCGGTCGACGCTCACCTGAATTCGCCCGCCTGTGCCCGTCGCCTCAGCCGCGTTGGCGACGATCTGTGATGCGACTTCGTGGAGTTCCCAGCGGTTGACGTGAATGCGGGACGCTTCGTCGTCGATGCGATACCTGACTTCCTGCGCGGGGTCGAGCGCCTCCCTGGCGAGCGAAATGCTCTCCAGCACTCCGTCGGCCGCCACGAGGGTTTCCGGCACCCGCATGCCGCCGTCGCCGAACGCGAGCATTCGACTGACGATCGTGAGGCCTCCCTTGGCCGCGTCCGAAATCCGCTCCAGCCGCGCCTTCTCGTCCGGGGCGAGGGTGGCCTGGTCCAATCCTTCCCCGCAAAGCCCTTCGACGGGCTCGAGCACGCGCCGGAGCTCGCCGGCGAAGCCGCCGCCCAGCGTCCCCATTGCGGCGACCTTGTATCCCTCGCGAAGCTGCTCCTCCATCGCCCGGCGTTGCTCCAACGCGTCGGCGAGCTCGCTGGCCTGCCTGTTCAGGCTCTTGTTCAGCTCCGAGACCTCTCGCCAACGCCGCAGGGAAAACCACGTCGCCACGATGGCGAGCGCCGGGATGCAGGCGATGATCTCGTCCAGGTCCCAGTCTTCGTACTCGCGTGTGATCTCGAACAGGTTCTCCACCAGTTCGAAGCTCGCGAACACCGCCATGATGGCAGCACCCGCCGCCACGCTTATGATCAGATCCTTCCCCGTCCTGCTCATGCCCTGCCCCTTCGCCCGCTGTCCGTCGGGTCAGCGGAGCGCGCGCTTCTGCGCTATGTCGTTCGCCTTTCCATTGTCCGGCGGGCTGCGGTCGTTCGCGTTCGACCGTGTTCGATGCCTACCTGGACCGAGTCCGGTGAAAACGCATCGCGCAACCGAATAACGCAAATTCAAATTTGATGGACCGCCCCATCAACGGGGTCCGGTCGCACGGTGGCGCCGTCGCCCTGCGCAACACAACCGGCGCCGCCCGTGTTCGCCTCCGCCCTTGGGGCAGCCTCTCGCTGGGGTTGCTAGTTGCTCTCATCCCAAGCTGGCGGCCTGTGTTGCTGCGGCCAAGCGAATAACTCGACGTGCCCGCAGTGGTCGCATACGAGGTAGTTTCGTAGATAAGATGTCATGATGTTTCCGGTAATCGGATAATTTTCCAATTTCTTGTACGTCCCCATGCCGCAGAATCGACACTGCATCCTGTGCTTCCATCCTGGCAGCTGGCAGCCACTGGATACTGCCGCAATCGTATTGTCGATCTCTCGGAGAAGCTCACCTGCGTGGCGCAGACTCGTTTGATTCTCGTATTGCACAACGCACTTCTTGAGAATTTCGTGGACAAACTGGATAGCGGGCTCATCCGAGAACATTTGGCGCAGATCGTCCTCCTCACTGTCGAAGTACCAAAGAGGAAACCTCGGCCGACCGGACACCATCGCCCACAAAACCTTTGCTAGACTGAACACGTCGTATGCTGGCTTCACATCCGCCAGACGCTTTGCGTAGCTCCATGGCGGCTGAAAGTCACGAGTACCCACATTCTCCCACGTCAGCGTCAGCCGGTCCTGGTTCTCAACCTTGAACGCCAGGCCACAATCTGCCAGAACGAGATGGCCATCAGCCGCGACAAAAATGTTGTCGGGTTTGATGTCTCTGTGAACAACCTTCTCTTTGTGAAGCGAAGAAACCGCGTCTATGACTGGCCTAATGGCTATAAGCGCATCGAGCACGCGACCCTTGTACCTCTCTAGATGGTCAGAAAGCGTCCCGCCCTCAAGGTATTCCATAACGAACCAATTCTCATCAAGGTTGCTGTCCAACACCTTCACGAGAGAGGGATGACTAACTGATTCAAGGGTTGCCAACTCCCGCTTCATCCGCTCGCGAGCGGTTGCCACATCTTCGGCGACACCCTCTTCAAAAGGCAGCAGTTCTTTGAGAGCTCCCACGGGCGCTTGGGATTCATTTACAATCTGTCGAATCTCGTCGGCAAGTCGCAAACTGGCGCTCTCGCGAACTGAATCAACGCCTATTGAGGTCAAATCTCCCAGCGCACTCTGAAGATTCCTACACCTTTCACTTATGCTTGGCATCCCGGATGTATCGTGAACTTGATAGACTTGCCCTTGTCCTCCCCGACCGATGGATTTAACAACCTCCCATTTCCCAAATCTGTTGAGATCGGTCATCTAGGCAGCCTTCTTCGATGCCTCTAATTTAATTGGCGTGGCGGTACGCGGACTACGCGGGCGTGATGTCCGTTGGGAGTAAGAATGGTGGTGCGTGCTAGAACGGGATGTCGTCGTCCAGGTCGGAGGATGAGGGGCCGCTGTCGCGGGCGGCCGCCGGGGCGCCGGCCGGTTCGCCGCCGTAGTCGCGGGAGCCACCGCCGCTGTCGGCGCGGCTGTCCAGCATCGTGAGCACGCCGCGGAAGCGCTGGAGCACCACCTCGGTGGTGTATTTCTCCTGGCCCGACTGGTCGGTCCACTTGCGGGTCTGCAACTGGCCTTCGAGATAGACCTTGGAGCCCTTGCGCAGGTAGTTCTGCGCGACCTCGGCGACACGCTCGTCAAAGATCACGACGCGGTGCCATTCGGTCCGCTCGCGCCGCTCGCCGGTCTGACGGTCCTTCCAGTTCTCGCTGGTGGCGACCGACATGTTGACGATGGGCCTGCCGTCCTGAGTCTGACGGGTTTCCGGGTCGCGTCCCAGGTTGCCGACCAGAATGACCTTGTTGACGCTGCCCGCCATGACCCAAACTCCCTCTGTGCTCACAGGTTCCGGTGGCCACTCTTAGCCGATTGCCGGAGCCGCCTCAAACCGGCCGCACTATGCCGGCGACCCATAGCGGCGGCTCTCGCCTTCGCAGGGCGAAACTCCTATATTCTGCTACCGATCCCCGAGCCATTCTGTCCGCGCCCATGGCCAAGACCATCAGCGTTCGCGGCGCCCGCGAGCACAATCTGAAGGGCGTCGACGTCGACCTGCCCCGCGACCGCCTGATCGTCATCACCGGGCTGTCGGGCTCGGGCAAGTCTTCGCTCGCGTTCGATACGATCTACGCCGAGGGCCAGCGGCGCTACGTCGAGAGCCTCTCGGCCTACGCGCGCCAGTTCCTTGAGCTGATGCAGAAGCCCGACGTGGAATCGATCGACGGGCTCTCGCCGGCGATCTCCATCGAGCAGAAGACGACGTCGCGCAATCCGCGCTCCACCGTGGGCACGGTGACGGAGATCCACGACTACCTGCGCCTGCTCTTCGCCCGCATCGGAGTGCCCTACTCGCCGGCGACCGGGCTCCCCATCGAGAGCCAGACCGTGAGCCAGATGGTGGACCGTATCCTCGCGATGGAAGAGGGCACGCGGCTTTACCTGCTCGCACCGGTGATCCGCGGGCGCAAGGGCGAGTACCGGAAGGAGCTCGCCGACCTGCTCAAGCGCGGCTTTACCAGGGTCAAGATCGACGGCGAGATTCACGACATCGACGCGGCGCCTGCGCTCGACAAGAAGCGCAAGCACGACATCGAGGTGGTGGTGGACCGGGTGGTGGTCTCGCCCACGCTCGGCACCCGCCTCGCCGACAGCCTGGAGACAGGCCTCGGGCTCACCGAAGGTCTGGTGGTGGCCGAGGACGCCGAGAGCGGCGAGCGGACGATCTTCTCGGCCAAGTTCGCCTGCCCGGTCTCGGGCTTCACCATCGAGGAGATCGAGCCCCGGCTCTTCTCCTTCAACAACCCCTTCGGCGCCTGCCCGAGCTGCGACGGCCTCGGCATCCGGCTCTATTTCGACGCCGACCTCGTGGTGCCGGACCAGCGCCTGAGCCTCGCCCGAGGCGCGGTCGCCCCCTGGGCCGGCTCGTCCTCGCCCTACTACAGGCAGACCCTGGAGTGCATCACCGAGCACTACGGCGCGAGCATGACCGTCCCCTGGAGCGAACTGCCGCCGAAGGTGCGGCAGACCATCGTGCACGGCTCCGGCGATGAGCGGATCACCTTCACCTACGACGACGGCATCCGCCAATACAGCACGACCAAGCCCTTCGAGGGCGTGGTGCCCAACCTGGACCGGCGCTGGCGCGAATCCGACAGCGCCTGGCTGCGCGACGAGCTCGGCAAGTTCCAGAGCACCGCCGCATGCGAGAGCTGCAGCGGCCATCGGCTGAAGCCCGAGGCGCTCTGCGTCAGGGTGGGCGACCTGCACATCGGCGATGTCACGCAATTCTCGATCGCCGACGCCGCGCGCTGGTTCACGGCACTCGACGACAGCCTGACACGCAAGCAGCGCGAGATCTCCCGGCGCATCCTCAAGGAGATCAACGAGCGGCTGCAGTTCCTGGTGGATGTCGGGCTGGAATACCTCACGCTCTCGCGCACCGCCGGCACTCTCTCCGGCGGCGAGAGCCAGCGCATCCGCCTCGCCTCGCAGATCGGCTCGGGGCTGACGGGCGTGCTCTACGTGCTGGACGAGCCCTCCATCGGCCTGCACCAACGCGACAACGCGCGCCTGCTCGGCACGCTGCGCAACCTTCGCGACCTCGGCAACACCGTGCTCGTGGTCGAGCATGACGAGGACGCGATCAGGAGCGCCGACTACGTCGTGGACATGGGGCCGGGTGCCGGCGTCCACGGCGGCGAAATCGTGGCCGAGGGCGAGCCCCCCGCCATCATAGCGAGCCGGGAGAGCCTGACCGGTCAATACCTGAGCGGGGAGGAGGCGATCCCGGTGCCGGAGACCACGCGGCCCGGCAAGGAGGGCCAGACAGTCACGGTGCGCGGCGCGCGAGCCAACAACCTCGCAAGTATCGACGTCGCCTTCCGCCTCGGCACCTTTACCTGCGTCACCGGCGTCTCCGGCAGCGGCAAGTCCACGCTGATCGTCGACACGCTCTACCGCGCCGCCGCGCGGCGCATGTTCGCGGCCCGGGTGCAGCCCGGCGCGCACGACGACATCGACGGGCTCGAATTCCTCGACAAGGTGGTGGACATCGACCAGTCGCCCATCGGGCGAACGCCGCGCTCCAATCCGGCCACCTACACCGGCGCCTTCGGCCCGATCCGCGAATGGTACGCCGGGCTGCCGGAGGCCAAGGCGCGGGGCTACAAGCCGGGGCGCTTCTCCTTCAACGTCAAGGGCGGGCGCTGCGAGGCCTGCCAGGGCGATGGCCTGATCAAGATCGAGATGCACTTCCTGCCGGACATCTACGTCCAGTGCGAGGAGTGCAAGGGGCGGCGCTACAACCGCGAGACCCTGGAGATCCTCTACCGCAACCAGTCCATCGCAGACGTGCTGGCGATGACCGTGGACGACGGCGCCGCCTTCTTCAAGGCGGTGCCCGCGATCCGCAACAAGCTGGAGACCCTGCAGCGCGTCGGTCTCGGCTATATCCAGGTGGGCCAGCAGGCGACCACGCTCTCGGGCGGGGAGGCGCAGCGGGTCAAGCTCGCCAAGGAGCTGTCACGCCGCGCCACCGGGCGGACGCTCTACATTCTGGATGAGCCGACCACCGGCCTTCACTTCCACGACGTGCGCAAGCTGCTGGAGGTGCTGCACACGCTGGTGGAGAGCGGCAACACCGTCGTGGTCATCGAGCACAACCTGGAGGTGATCAAGACCGCCGACTGGATCGTCGACCTCGGTCCGGAGGGCGGCGACGGCGGCGGGCGCGTGGTCGCGGCCGGCACGCCCGACGAGGTCGCCGCCGTGGACGAGAGCTACACCGGGCAGTTCCTGCGCCGCGCGCTCGGCCCCGCGCCGGCCCGCCAGGCGCATCACGGAGCAGGGCGCCCCCGGCGCCGGCGGCGCAAGGTGGCCTGAGCCCGGCGGCGGAGCTCGGAGACTGGACGGGTGGAAGAGCGGATCCGCATCATCGGCGGCGGCCTCGCCGGCTGCGAGGCGGCGTGGCAAATCGCGCGTCAAGGCGTGGCGGTCGAGCTCTGGGAGATGCGGCCGGTGCGCGGCACCGAGGCGCATATCACGGACCGGCTTGCCGAGCTGGTCTGCTCCAACTCCTTCCGCTCGGACGATGCCGAGCGCAACGCCGTCGGCCTCCTGCACGAGGAGATGCGGCGCGCGAGCTCGCTGGTCATGGCCGCCGCCGACCGCCACAAGGTGCCAGCCGGGCAGGCGCTGGCGGTGGACCGCACGGGCTTCGCCGAGGCCGTGCAGCAGGCGATCGAGGACGAGCCCGCAATCCGGTTGCGTCGCGCGGAGGCCCCCGGCCTGCCCGGTGCGTCGGAGGGCCCGGCCATCGTCGCCACCGGCCCCCTCACCGCCCCGGCTCTGAGCCAGGCGATTCTCGACGCGACCGGTGAGGAGCACCTCGCCTTCTTCGACGCGCTTGCGCCCATCGTCCACCGCGACAGCATCGACTTCGACCGGGCCTGGTTCCAGTCACGCTACGACAAGGCGGGGCCCGGCGGCGACCGCGCGGCCTATATCAACTGCCCGCTGGAGGGCGAGCGCTACGAGACCTTCATCGACGCCCTGCTGGCCGGCGACACCATCCCCTTCAGGGACTGGGAGCGCGACACGCCCTACTTCGAGGGCTGCCTGCCCATCGAGGTGATGGCGGCGCGGGGGCGCGAAACACTCCGCTTCGGCCCGATGAAGCCCGTGGGCCTCACCGACCCCGCCACCGGCGCCCGCCCGCATGCGGTGGTGCAGCTTCGTCAGGACAACGCGCTCGGCACCCTCTTCAACATGGTGGGCTTCCAGACCAAGCTCACGCACGGGGCGCAGAAGCAGGTCTTCCGCCTGATCCCGGGGCTGGAGCAGGCGAGCTTCGCCAGGCTCGGCGGCATTCACCGCAACACCTTCATCAACAGCCCGGCGCTGCTGGATGCCGAGCTGCGGCTGCGCCGCGCCCCGCACCTGCGCTTTGCGGGCCAGATCACCGGCGTCGAGGGCTACGTCGAGAGCGCGGCGATCGGCCTGCTCACCGGGCGTTTCGCTGCGGCGGAGATCGCGGGTGCGACCGCCCCGCCTCCGCCGCCGACCACGGCGCTCGGCGCGCTGCTCAGCCACATCACCGGCGGCCATCTGGGCGCGGGCGGGACCTTCCAGCCGATGAACGTCAATTTCGGCCTGTTCCCGCCGCTCGCGGGCCGCGTGCCCAAGCGCGCACGCAAGGCCGCGATGGTCGAGCGCGCCCGCGCGGATCTCGGCCGCTGGCTGGGGGAGGGCCGCGCCGCGGCAGCCTGAGCCGGCCGGTTAGTGGGGTACCTGTGCGCGTTATCGACGGAGACACGGTCAAGCTCGGCGGGATCAGCTATCGCCTCGCCGGCATCGACGCGCCGGAGAAGGGCCAGGCGGCGAGCGACGCACGCGGCCGGAGCTTCGACGCGGGCGCAACCGCCACGAACGCGCTTACGCACTACCTCGTCGACATGCAGGCGCGGGATTGGCAGGCGGATATCGTCAGCCACCGCGGCAACGTCGACCGCTACGGCCGCCAGCTCGCCCATATCGAGCTCGTGCACCGGGACGGCCGCACCCTCGATGTGTGCGCCTGGATGGTGGCCGAAGGGTGGGCCGTGGCCGAGTACGGTGCGCAGTACCGCCACCTCGAGAACGAGGCCCGCAGGCAGCGCCGAGGACTGTGGGCCGGAGAGTTCGAGCGACCGAAGGATTGGCGCCGCGCCCGGCGTGGCCAGCCGGTCCGGGCCCCGGCGCGGTCTGGATGGCTCTCGTTGCTGGTGCTCGTGCTGCGGGTCACGGCGGGGCTCGTCCTGGCGATCACGCTCGCGTCGCTGCGGCAGCCGCGCCGCAGACGACGCCGGCGCAGGTATTGGTAGCCGCCGGAGGCGACGTCGCGCAGACGCAGGTTTGCGCGCGGGCCCCGATGCGGGCGGCGCAAGAAAATTAATGCGGGATTCGCCGGGATAGGTGGGATTGAATGGGACAGGGTCAGTAGCGTCCGAACACTGCGCCCCTCAGCATCGCCGCCTGCTTGCGGAGCGGGCCGCAGGTCACGCGCGGGTCGCGCGGATCCCAGGCGGCGCGCCGCAGCTGTGTCAGGTAGAGATCGGCGAGGCGGGCGATCAGCAGCACGCCGCGGCACGGCCGGGGGACCGCGCGCCGGGCCTGCCGCGCCATAGCGAGCAATTCGGCGGCGCGGCCCGCTACCGGCTCGGCAACGGCGGCGAAGCGCTCGAACCCCCGGCCCGCCCGCAGATCGTCGGCGGTGAATTGCGCCTCGGCGAGCAGATCGGCCGGGAGCGTGACCCGGCCCTGGGCCGCCGCGTGCGGTGCGGCGCGAAGCGTGCCGACCAACGCCCAGGCGGTGCCGACCTGCCGCCCCGCCTCCAGCGCCGGGCCAGGGTCGGCGCCGCAAGCCCGCACCATGAGCTCCGCAAGGCTCCCGCCGGTGGCGGCGCCATAGCGCTCCAGCGCCGCAAGATCGGCCGGGCCTTCGGACTCAAGATCGTCCTCCCGCGCCTCCAGCAGCGCGTCGAAGGGGGCGCGGTCGAGCCTGCACGCATGGATCGCGTCCGCCAGCGGTACTGCCACCTCGTGACGCCGGGTGGGCTCGCCGGCATAGACCGCATCGAGGACCTCGCGCCACCACTGCAGCCGGATGCGGCCCAGCATCGGCTCGCTCACCGCCTCCGGGATGCGCGCGATCTCGTGGTTGAAGGCGATATGCGCGAACAGCGTCTCGCGCCGTGCCGCCGGCGCGAACACTGCGGAGAGGTAGCGGTCGTAGTCGGCCGCCCGCGCCAGCGCGCCTACGGATGAGAGCGCGGGCGTCACTCAGGCCCCTCCCCGTGGAGCGAGTCCGTCGTTGACGGGCTCGCGACAGGCCGCGACAGCGGCCCGCCGCGAATGCGGCGCGCCCGCGCAGGCGCCGGCCACAGGCCGGCTGCCGTGAGCGACAAAGAGTCGCCGCGTTTGCCAGGGGCCTTCCCTCCCCTATACATGGACGCGCCGGAGGGATGCGAGGGAGCATGGCGACCGTTCACGTGATCGGCGCCGGCATGGCGGGGCTTTCCTGCGCCGTGGAGCTGGTGAAGGCGAGGCAGCACGTCGTCCTTTGGGAAGCGGCGGCGCAAGCGGGCGGCCGTTGCCGCTCGTTTCACGACGCCACCCTGGACCGGACCATCGACAATGGCAACCACCTGATCCTGGGCGCCAATCCCGCGGTGTTCGGCTATCTGGAGACGATCGGCGCGCGCGGCGGGCTGGTCGGCCAGGAGCGTGCGGCCTTCCCCTTCGTCGACCTGCGCTCGGGCGAGCGCTGGACCGTGCGCCCCAATGCCGGGCCGCTGCCCTGGTGGATCATGGCGCCGGGGCGCCGCGTGCCGGGCAGCCGCGTGCGCCACTATCTGGCCGGCCTCGCTCTCGCCCGTGCGCGGGACGCCGACACCGCCGCAGAGCGGCTGCGCGGTACCGGGCCGCTGCTGGAGCGGCTCTGGGAGCCGCTGATCGTGGCCGTGCTCAACGCCTCGGTGGAGGAGGCGTCCGCGCGCCTGCTCTGGCCGGTCCTGCGCCTCACCTTCGGCCAGGGCGAGGCGGCCTGCCGCGCCTATCTCACCCGCGACGGCCTCGGCCCCGATCTGGTGGAGCCGGGTGTGCGCTACGTGGAGCACGGCGGCGGACGGCTCCTCTACAACCGCCGGCTGCGCGCCATACAGCACGACGGGCGCAGGGTGACGGCCCTCGATTTCGCCGGTGATGGCGACGAGGCGGCGTTTGCGCCGGGCGATGTCGCCGTTCTGGCGGTGACGCCGCAGGTCTGCACGCAGCTCCTGCCCGAAATCCCGGCGCCGCTGGAGACCCGGCCCATCGTCAACGCGCACTTTCGCCTCGACCGGCCGGTGCCGATGCCGGGCGGCAGCGCCATCCTCGGCGTGGTGGGCGGCACCGCGCAGTGGATCTTCGCCCGCGGCGATATCGCGTCGGTCACCGTGAGCGCGGCGGGCGCGCTGGCGGAGCGCCCTGCAGCGGAGATCGCGGAGCTGCTCTGGGCCGACGTCTCCCAGGCACTCGACTATCGGCCGCCCGCCACGCCGGCCTTCCGCATCGTGAAGGAGAAGCGCGCGACCTTCGCCCAGATCCCTGCTGCCCTGCCGCTGCGTCCGCCGGCCGGAACCCGCTTTCGCAACCTCTTCCTCGCTGGCGACTGGACCGCGACCGGGCTGCCCGCCACCATCGAGGGGGCGGTGCGTTCGGGCGTCACGGCGGCGCAGCACGCGCTGCGCGCACTCGCCGCCGGCTGATCTGAGGAAGGGCCCCGCCCGGTGCCGGAGGATTCGGCGGCCGGGCGGGTGCCTGTGCGCTATCGCGTCAGTAAATGCCCTGCTGCGCCGAGACCATGGAGTAGAGCATCGGGATCGAGAGCATCGTGTTGGTACGCGACGCCAGCATGGCGTAACGCGCGGATCGCGCCTTGCGACCTGCCTCGACCTCCACGATGCCGAGCGCCCGTTTCTGGTTCGGCCAGATGATGAACCAGACATTCAGCATCATGATGATGCCGAGCCACATGCCGATGCCGATCGCGGTGTGTCTCAGCACGTGCCCGTCGGTAGCCGCGCCGAGGATGCCGAGGGTGATGGCATCCGAGAAATACTCGTTCATCAGCGCGAGCACGATGCCGGTCCCGATCGTGGCGAGCGCCGCCCAGCGGAACCAGAAGAGCGCCGCCGGCGCGATCACCTTGCCGATCGCGGGCTTCTGCTCGTCCGGGATCTTCGGCATGTTCGGGATCTGGACGAAGTTGAAATACCAGAGCAGCCCGATCCACATCACGCCCGCGAGGACATGGGTCCAACGGAAGAAGAACGCCCACCAGTAGTAGTCTACGAATGGAATGTCCATGTCCATCTCCCTACCCTTCCGGTCAACTGATGGCCGCGAGAATAGCGACCATGATCACGGTGAGAGCGACCCCCATGATCACGGTCTTGGTAAGAGACGTCAGCGGGTTGGTCATGTCTGGTGCCCCCCTGCAATCACGAATCGCGAGTGACTAGCATAGTGCGTGTGCGGGCGGTTGCAATTGTCGGCGGCAACTTGTGGTTCCGTTCGCTGCTCGGTGGTGCGGGCTGGAGGCCGAAGAGTGTGGCAACGTCTTGAATTCTCATGTATCCGAGGGACCAACCAGTCGACGACGAACCACAGGCTTGAAGTCATGACGGACATGAGACGCTTTATCGAGGGCATGCCGAAGGCCGAGCTGCACGTTCACGTGGAGGGAACGCTGGAGCCGGAGATGAAGTTCGACCTCGCCCGGCGCAACGGCGTGGAGCTGCCTTACCGGTCGGTGGACGAGATGCGGGCGGCCTACGATTTCGACGATCTGCCCTCGTTCCTCAAGATGTACTACGAGGGCATGAGCGTCCTGGTGACCGAGCAGGATTTTTGCGATCTCACCGCCGCCTACCTGGCCAAGGCGCACGCCCAGAACGTGGTCTACGCGGAGATATTCTTCGACCCCCAGGCGCACGCCGTGCGCGGCATCGACTTCGACACCGTGATTCGGGGAATTCGCCGGGCGCAGGAGGATGCGCAGGACACGCTCGGCATCCGCACCCAGCTCATCATGTGCTTCCTGCGGGACATGAGCGCCGATTCCGCGATGGCGACGCTGGAAGAGTCCCTGCCCTACAGGGACTGGATCGTCGGCGTCGGCCTGGACTCCGACGAGAAGGGCAATCCGCCGATCAAGTTCAAGGAAGTGTTCGACCGGGCGCGTGCCGAGGGCTACCGGCTGACCATGCACTGCGACGTGGACCAGGAGAACTCGACCCGGCACATCTGGCAGACCCTCGACGACATCGGGGTCGACAGGATCGACCACGGGGTCAATTCGCTCGAGGACGAGGCACTTTGCGACGAGATCGCGCGCCGGGGCCTGGCGCTCACGGTCTGCCCGATCTCCAACAAGTGCATCACCGGCAGCCACAAGGCGCTGGAGGTTCGGCGCATGCTGGAGAAGGGCATGCGGGCAACCGTCAACTCCGACGATCCCGCGTATTTCCTGGGTTACGTGCAGGAGAACCTGGTTGCGACCCAGGAAGAAGCCGACCTGAGCCGGGATCAGGTCGTCCGGCTCGCCGCCAACGCCTTCGAGGCAAGCTGGCTGCCGGCGGAGGAGCAGCGTGCCTTGCTCGGCCGACTGGAGGGCTACGCGGCGTCAGAGGTGGGGCCATGACTCATTCGGATCAGGCGCTCGCCACTCGCTTCCTGGATGTGATCGAACACGACATCGTTCCGCTGACGCGGAAGGGCGTGGAGCGCGGCGACAAGGTCTTCGGCGGTGCGATCCTCCGCAAATCGGACCTCTCGCTGGTCATCGCCGCAACCAACCGCGAGACCGAGAACCCGCTCTTCCACGGAGAGATCTCCACGCTCAATGCGTTCTTCGCGCAGCCGGGCGAGGCGCGCCCTGCGCCCGAGGAGTGCCTGTTCCTGTCCACGCATGAGCCCTGCTCGCTCTGCCTGTCTGCCATCACCTGGGCCGGGTTCGACAACTTCCACTACCTCTTCGGCTACGTGGACACCCGGGACGCCTTCAACATCCCCCATGACTTGCGGATTCTGAGCGAGGTCTTCCGCGTCGAGAACGGCGACTACGCCCGCGAGAACGCGTTCTGGCGCAGCCGGTCCGTCGACGATCTCGTCGGCGGCGAGCAAGGCCTGCAGCAGAGGATCCGCGGCCTGCACGCGCTCTACGACGAGCTGTCGTCCGTGTATCAGGCGTCGAAGGGGGACAGCGACATCCCGCTGAGCTGACCCCCGAAGGGGTTGGGAGGGTCAGCCCTCCCGCGCGGGGATGAGCGCCGCGGCGACGCGCCGGTCCTCGGCCATCAGCACGTTGTAGGTGCGGCAGGCAGCACCGGTGTCCATGCTCTCGATGGAGACGCCGCGCGCTCCGAGCGCCGAGCGCAACGCCGCCGGCGCCATCTCGAAGGTGGCGCCGCTGCCAATCAGCAGAATCTCGATGGGGGGCTCGGCGGCGAACACCGCATCGAGGGTCTCGATTGCGGCGGCGCCGATGCCCGATACCGCCCAGATTGCCACGCCTTCGGGCCAGACGATGACCGGGCCCGGATAACGCTCGCCGCTAATTCTGAAGCCGTCGTCGCCGTAGCTCTCGATGATCTGCCGGCCTTCGGGGACGAGCGGCGTGATATCCACGGTGCGCCCTCAGCGCTTGCCGCGCTTGCGTCGCCGGCGCTTGCGATCCCGTGACGAGCTCGCACGGCGCTGCTTGCGCGAGCCGGCGGGCTCGGGCTCGGGCGCGTCGCCATCCTCTTCGGTCAGCGCGGCCTCTGCTTCCTCGGCGGCCCGGGCAATGTCGGCCACACTGGCCACCGGCGTTTCCGGCTCCGGCAGGGCGGCCTCGGGCCCGCCTGCAAAGCGTGCAGGCGGCAGATCCTCGTCGAGGGCGGCGGTTCGCTCGGCCTGGCCGACCGCTTTCTTCTGGCCGCCCCGCTGCGGCTGCACGTAGAGCAGCAGCGCTCCTGCAATGAAGATCGACGAGTAGGTGCCGACGATCACGCCCCAGATCATCGCGAAGCTGAAATCGCGGATGACGGCGCCGCCGAAGATGAGCAGCGCGAGCAGGGCGAGCAGGGTGGTCATCGAGGTGATGACGGTGCGCGCGAGGGTCTCGTTGACGCTCTGGTTGAGCAGCGCGAGAAGCGGCATCGTCTTGTACTTGCGCAGGTTCTCGCGCACGCGGTCGTACACGACCACGGTGTCGTTCATCGAATAGCCGACGATGAGCAGAATCGCGGCGACGATGGGCAAATTGAATTCGAGCCCGAGCGCCGCAAAGATTCCGAGCGAGAGCAGCACGTCGTGCAGCAGCGCGATCACCGCGCCGATGGCGAAGGGCAGCTCGAACCGGAACCAGATATAAACCAGCATCAGGAAGACCGAGACCACCACCGCGATGATGCCGGCCTGGATCAGCTCGCCGCCGACCTTGGGCCCCACCGTCTCGACCCGGCGGTAGTTCAGCGTGTCGCTGTAGTTCGCGCTCAAGGCCTCGCGCACGGCGGTGACGGCGACCTGTTGGGCGCCCGCATCGCCCGGCTGGCGCTCGATGCGGATGAGGACCTCAGTGGGCGAGCCGAACTCCTGCAGCGCGATCTCGCCGAGGCCGAGGCCGGTGAGCGCGCTCCGCATCTGCCCGATATCGGCTTCCCGCTCGGTGCCCACCTCGATCAGGATGCCGCCGGCGAAGTCGATCCCGAAGTTGAGCCCGCGGCCGAAGAGCACCGCGACCGAGAGCACCGCGAGCACGATGGAGACGATGAAGAAGGTGCGGCGCAGCCGCAGGAAGGGGATCTTCGTGTTGTCGGGGATGAGTCGGAATCGCCACATGACGCGGACCCTAGAGCGGCAGCGCTGCGGGCCGGCGCTGGCGCAGCCAGGCGACCAGGATGATCCGGCTCACCAGCATGGCGGTGAACATGGAGGTGGCAATCCCGATGCCGAGCGTGACGGCGAAGCCCTTCACCGGCCCGGTGCCGATGATGAAGAGGATGATGGCGGCGATCAGCGTCGTCAGGTTGGAGTCGATGATCGTGGTGAAGGCGCGGCGATAGCCGGCCTCCATGGCCGAGAAGGGCGCCCGGCCCGCTTTCGCTTCCTCGCGTATTCGCTCGAAGATCAGCACGTTGGCGTCCACCGCCATGCCGATGGTGAGCACGATGCCGGCGATGCCGGGCAGCGTCAGCGTCGCCTGCAGCAGCGACAGCACGCCCAGCATGATGATCAGGTTGAGGATCAGGGCGAGATCGGCGACCAGGCCGAAGAGGCCGTAGTAGAGCACCATGAACACGATCACCGCCGCCAGCCCGATGATACAGGCGATCTTGCCGGCCTCGATGGAATCGGCGCCGAGATCGGGCCCGACCGTGCGCTCCTCCAGGATCTTCATGGGCGCGGGCAGCGCACCGGCGCGCAGCAGGAGCGAAAGGTCGTTGGCCTCCTCGACGGTGAAGTTGCCGGTGATCTGCCCGTTGCCGCCGACGATCGGCTCGCGAATCACCGGCGCACTGATGACCCGGCCGTCGAGCACGATGGCGAAGGGCTTGCCGACGTTTTCGGTCGTCACGTCGCCGAACTTGCGCGCACCGGTGGAATCGAAGCGGAAGCTCACCGCCCACTGCCCGGTCTGATCGCGCGTGGTCGCCGCATCGACCAGCGAATCGCCGCTCACCATGACCCGCTTGCGGACGATGTAGGAGATCTCCTCGCCCTCCTCGCCCACCTCGTCGCCGGGCAGCCGTTGCGAGCCGAGCGGCACGCGGCCCGAGCGCCGGTCCTCCGCAGTCACGTTCTCGTCGAGCAAGTGGAAGCTGAGCTTCGCCGTCCTCCCCAGCAGGCGCTTGATGCGCTCGGGGTCGTCCACGCCGGGCAGCTGGACCAGGATGCGGTCCTCGCCCTGGCGCTGGATGGTGGGCTCCCGCACGCCGGTCTCGTCGATGCGGCGGCGGATGATCTCGATCGACTGGTTCACCGCCGCGAGGCGGCGGCCCTCCACCGCCTCCTCGGTGAGCACGATCTGGAAGGCCCCGCCGGAGTCGTTGTCGATCTCGGCCTCGGGGTCGAGGTCGTCGACCGCCTCCTCGGCCACGTCGATCTGGGCGGGGTCGATGAGCTGGAAGACGACGCGGTCCCGCGCCGACTTCAGCCCGGTGTACTTGACGCCGTTGCGCCGCAGCGCCACGCGCGTGTCATCGACCAGTGTCGTGATCCGCTCGCGCAGGATATCGCCGACCTGCACCTCGAGCAGAAGATGCGAGCCGCCCTGGAGATCGAGGCCGAGGTTGACCTGGCTCGACGGCAGCCATGTGGGATAGCTGTCGAGCGAGGCTCGATTGAACAGGTTGGGCACGGCGAAGACGATCGCCGCGGCGATGATCACCGCGACGACAGAGACTTGCCAGAGACGGGTACGGAGCATCGGCTATGCGGGAAAAGAAGGGCCCGATCAGCGCCTGCGCCTTCTCCGCCTGTCGTCCTCTTCCTCTTCGTCCTCCTCGTCCTCGTCGAGGTCCTCGAACTCCTCGTCGTCGTCGTCGTCGTCGTCGTCCTCGACCTCGTCCTCTTCTTCCTCGAGGGTCTCGTCCTCGCGCTCGTCCTCTTCGTCCTCGTCGTCGTCTTCTTCTTCGTACTGCTCATGGCGCGGCATGATCTGCGAGAGCATGTTGCGCATGACCCGGACCCTGACGTCGGGCGCGACCTCCACGAGTATGGTGTCGCCGCGGCCGACTTTGATGACGTTCCCGACCAAGCCGCCGGTGGTCACGATGTCATCGCCCCGGTTCACGTTCTGCAGCATCTCGCGGTGGGCCTTCTGCTTCCTCTGCTGCGGGCGAATCAGCAGGAAGTAGAACACCACGAAGATCAGGATGAGCGGCAGGATCGACATCAGCATGTCGCCGCCGCCGCCTTCGCCGCCGCCTTCGCCCTGTTGCATGGGCGGGCAACCCGCCAACGCAATCAAGACGAGCCCGAGCGCGCCCGTCCTGGCGAGCGCACTCACCAATTTCTTCGGAACCATGTATTCGTACTCCTGGCCAGAAAAGCGCCCGAACATAGGCCCAAATGCATGTGCGGGCAACGAATATGCCGGGCAGATAGAACCTGCGCTCCAATTGACGCCCTTTTTCCCTTTACGCTCCCTCGCGCCGGAGCCAAGAGCGCAACGGCAAGGCGCGCAATGTTGCCGTCAATTGCCCGAGTCGCAGCGATATGCGAGCGTCGTACGGACGAGGCACGAGCCGGCAGCAGGAAGTGACGAGGCGTGCGGTGGGCATAGCCGTGACGGACCCCGGCAGCGCCGGGCTGGGCGCGGTGGTGACCGGCCTCGACCTCGAGTCGCCGGCGCCCGGGGAGTGCGAGGCTCTGCGCCGCGCCTTTCGGGCGAGCCCGATGCTCTGCCTCCGCAGCGGCAAGGCGACGCCCGACTCGTTCCTGCGCCTCGCCCGCATCTTCGGCCCGCCCCAGCGGGAGCTGATGGGCGTCCTGCGCGACACCGCGTACCCCGAGATTTCGCTGATCGAGCGCCGCCGGGGGATCAGCACCGCCACCGGCAAGGCGGCGACCTTCGGCGGCCATTGGCACACCGACGATTCCTACATGGCGTTGCCCTGCGCTGCGACGCTGCTCTACGGCGAGGTCGTGCCGCCCAAGGGGGGCGATACCTCGTTCGCCAACATGCGCTGGGCGTACGAGGCGCTGGCTGACGAGGCCAAAACCCGGATTGCGGGACTGAAGGCCGTGCACACCTACCAGTCCCGGCGCAACCGCTCGCCGGTGCCGCCGCGCACGCCCGAGGAGGAGGCGCGCACCCCGCCGGTGACGCATCCGCTCGTGCGCACGCACCCGGAGACCGGCCGCAAGGCGCTCTACATCAACCCCAACCGGATCGACCGCATCGCGGACCTCTGGCGCTGGATGAGGGCGACGCGCTCCTCGACGCGCTGATCGAGCACGCGACGCAGCCGGCGTTCGTCCATGTCCACGCGTGGCAGCCGGACGACATCGTGGTCTGGGACAATCGCTGCACGATGCACAGGGCTTCGCCGCACGAGGGCGACCACCCGCGCCGCCTGCTCCGCATCCTCATCGAAGGAAGGGTGCCGGTGTGACAGCGGTCAGCGAGAGCGAGCTCGTCCCCTGACGGGCTCGCGATAGGCCGCGACTGCGGCCCGCCGCTCCTGCGGCGCTCTCGCGGAGGCGCCGGGTCGCGCCAACAGGCGCGCGAGATCGCAGGACGGCCGCCTGCCGTGAGCGAAGATGCGCCGGCAGGCGCGATGCGGCACACTGTCGCCCGATCTGAAATTGCGAACCGGGGAGACCACTGATGGCACGGGTCACGGAAGCGACGCCCGACGGCGTCGTGCGATTGGAGAACCGCTTTGCCGACGGCGCCGCCTTCATCGAGGGCGCCTATACGCCGATCGCCGAGGCGCGGATCCCGATCCTCGACTGGGGCTTCACCCGCTCCGACGTCACCTACGACGTGGTCCACGTCTGGGGCGGCAAGTTCTTCCGTCTCGACCACCATCTCGACCGCTTCGAGAAGAGCCTCGCCAGCGTCCGCATGTCCATTCCCCACGAGCGCGACGAGGTGGTCGAAATCCTTATGCGGCTCATACGCCTCAGCCAGCTGCGCGACGCCTACGTGGAGGTGCTCTGCACTCGCGGGATGCCGCCCAGGGGCACCCGCGACCCCAGAGCCTGCGAGAACCGCTTCATCGCCTTCGCCATCCCCTTCGTCTGGATCGCGGACGAGGAGATGCGCGCGCGCGGTATCAACCTGCACCTGAGCTCCTACCTGCGGATCCCGCCGGGCTCGGTGGACCCCACCGCCAAGAACTTCCACTGGGGCGACATGATCCGCGCGCTCTTCGAGAGCTACGAGCGGGGCTGCGACATGCCGGTGGTGGTGGACCTCGAGGGCAACATCGCCGAGGGGCCGGGCTTCAACGTCTTCGCCGTGAAGGGCGGCACAGCGACCACCCCGGGCGGCACCTGCCTGGAAGGCATCACGCGGCGGACCGCGCTCGACCTGCTCGGCGAGTTGAACGTGAAGGGCGAGGTCGGCACCGTCTCACCGGACGACCTGCGCGGCGCCGACGAGGTCTTCGTGACCAGCACGGCGGGGGGCATCCTGCCGGTCACCAGGATCGACCATGAGCCGGTGGGCGACGGCACCACCGGCCCGCTGACCGAAAGGCTGCGCGACCTCTACTGGGTGCGGCACGAGGACGATCGCGACGCCACCCCGATCGACTACGAGGGCTGAGCCGCAGAGCACACGCGGCGTAACGGTCGCCCGCGACCCGCATCCGGGGCCACGGCGAGTTCACGCGCCATGATGATCGGCGGCATTCCGGGGCCGAAGCGCGTTGGCACGGGGCCCGAGGCCAAGGCCGCACTGCTGCGGGGCGCGGCGATTGTCGGCG
This sequence comes from Alphaproteobacteria bacterium, assembly GCA_965207055.1. GTDB lineage: Bacteria > Pseudomonadota > Alphaproteobacteria > UBA828 > UBA828 > WTGU01. The sequence continues at coordinate 1,584,988 of CBDBLP010000004.1, forward strand.
ATATCGTCGGCACCACTCTCGGCCCCGGCGGGCGCGCGGTGCTGATCGAGCGCCGCCACGCCCAGCCCTGGGTTTCCACCGACGGCTACACCGTCGCGCGCCACATCGACCTGGACGACCGCTTCGAGGACATGGGCGGGCGCCTGATCCGCCACGTGGGCTCGAAGGTGAGCGACGAGGTGGGCGACGGCTCGACCACCGCGATGGTGCTCGCCGCCGCGCTGATGGCCGAGGGTCTCCGCGCGACAACGGCGGGCGCCGATCCCATGAGCGTCATGCGCGGGATCGAGCGGGGGCTCGCCGCGGTCACGGCGGCGCTCGACCGCCAATCCCGCCCGCTGCCCGCGCGGGGCGGGCTGGAGCGCGTGGCCAAGCTCGCCTCGGGCGGCGACGAAGAGATCGCGCGACACCTGGCCGAGGCCATCACGCAGGTCGGGCCCGACGGCGTGGTGACCATCGACGAGGCGCAGGGCGTGGAAACCGAGCTCTCGGTGCACGAGGGCATGAGCTTCGACAAGGGATACGTGTCGCCGAATTTCGTCACCGACCCCGACGACATGACGGCAGTGCTGGAGGACGCCTACGTGCTGATGCACGAGAAGACGATTTCCAGCGTGGACGCCATCGTGCCCGCGCTCCGCGCCTTCGCGAAGTCCTCGCACTCGCTGCTCATCGTCGCCGAGGACGTGGTCGGCGAGGCGCTGGCGACGCTGATCCTGAACAAGCGCGAGGGCGGGCTCCGCGTCGCCGCGGTCAAGGCGCCGGGCTTCGGGCGCTGGCGCAAGCTGATGCTGGAGGACATCGCGGTCATGACCGGCGGCCAGATCGTCACCGACGAGCTCGGCAACAAGCTGGAGAACCTGAAGCCGGCGATGATGGGCGCCGCGAAGCGCGTGCACGTGAGCCGCGACCGCACCACCATCGTGGAGGGCGCCGGCGATGCCCAGGAAATCGCGCGCCGCTGCGCCATGCTCCGCCGCGAGGCCGAGGCCGAAAAATACCTCAGCTTCGATCGGGAGAAGCTGCAGGAGCGCCTCGCCCGCCTCGCCGCCGGCATCGCCCACCTGCGCCTGGGCGGCGCGACCGAGACGGAACTCCGCGCCCGCAAGGAACACGCCACCGACGCGCTGAACGCGGCGCGCGCGGCGGCGGCGGAGGGCGTGGTGCCCGGCGGCGGCGTGGCCCTGGTGCAGGCGGCACGCGCGCTCGCCGCCGTCCGCGCCGAATGCTCCGACGACGAGGCCATGGGCGTGAGCGCGCTGGACGCCGCCCTCAAGGCCCCCATGCGGCGGATCGTGGAGAACGCCGGCGGCGAAGGCTCCTACGCCATCGCCCGCGCGCTGGATCAGGACAACCCGCGCTGGGGCTTCGACGCCGCCGAAAGGCGCTTCCGCGACCTCTCCCGTGCGGGGATCGTCGACCCCACGAAGGTGGTCCGCACGGCGCTCCGCACCGCAGTCCCCGCCGCCGCCCGCGCCATCGCGGCGGAGGCAGTGATCGCCGGCTTCCCCCGTCCGACCGACACCGGGAAGCAGGCCCTGCCCGAAGACGCCCTGCCGGGCCGGCAGAGCGAGGGATAGCCCCGACCTAGCCCTTCAACTCCCCGAAGCCAGCGCGCGCGTCGGGTGCGCTGCGCCGCGATAAAGCACCTCCGCCTGCACCTCGACCTTGCGCCGCCATGCCGCGCGCGCAGCCGGGCTCATCTCGTCCACCGGGCGCGGGTCGACATCGAAATGGTGGAAGCGATCGACGCCCCGCACCAGCATCGCGGATTCGCGCGGCTCGTTCTGCCAGGCGTGCGTGGGCACGTATTCGATGAGGAAGACGATGCGCCGGTCGTCGCTCCGGTTGGGGCCGGAGGAATGACAGATCGCGTTGTTGAAGAGGACCGCCTCGCCCGCCGCCAGCGGCAGCGAGACCGCCGCATCCTCGTCGATGGGAGCGTCGATCTGCTGCTCGCGGGTGAGCAGGCTGTCGGTGCCGAAGTGCTCGCGGTGCGGCAGCAGCGGGCCGCGATGGGAGCCGGGAATCACGCGGAGGCAGCCTGCGTCCTCGCCGCAATCCGAGAGCGCGAGGGCTGCGATCACCACGATCGGCTTGATGTCGCAGTAGGCGGTGTCCTGATGCCAGCCGGCGAAGGTCCTGCCGTCCGCCTCCTTGAGCCTGAGCGAGACTCCCCAGACCAGGAGGTTGGGGCCGAGCAGGTCCTCCATCGGGTCAAGCAGGCCGGGGTGGCGGATGAATTCGTCGATCCAGGGGCAGAGCAGCGAGGCGCCCTGGTCGAGCATGTGGCGCTCGCCCGGACAGCGCCGCTCGAAGCGCTCCAGCTCGGCGCGGCAGTGCTGGGCCTCGCCCGCGCTCAGGGCGCGGAGCGGTCCGCAATAGCCCGTCTCGAAGAAGCTGCGCCGCTCGGCCTCGCTCAACCCTTTCGGCATTCGCCCGCCCGCCTCACCGTGCCCTGCGCGCACTCATAGCAGGTTTCGCCCCGGCGGGTGAGGCGCTCGGCAGTTGCTGTGGCGTCTTGAGGTGCAGCCGGCCCGCTAATTGAAGCCGCAGTCTTCCACGGTGGCGATCAGGGCGGACCAGATGCCCTCCCGCTCACCGTAGCAGCCCTTGCGCCACTCGCCCTGGTGGACATCGCCATCGGCGAAGGTCGCGGTGCCTAAGCCGTGCGGCCTGTCGTCGTGCCACGTGCCCTCGTAGCGGTGGCCGGCAGCCCACTTGTAGACGCCCGTTCCGTGTCTCTTGCCGTCGCGCCACTCGCCCTCGTAGCGGGCGCCGTCGCTCCGTTTCAGGATCCCGTGCCCGTGCAGCTTGCCGGATTCCATGTGGCCTTCGTAAACGTACCTGCCGAAACGGGTTCGCCAGACGAGTCTGCCCTCCCCCGAGACCTTGCCGTCCAAGCAAGCGCCGGACCACGTAAAGGACCCATGGTCCTTCTGGCCGTCGTTCCACACCTGACAGGGTCGGTCCTCGGTCACGGACCATCGGGAATCGGACAGCATCGTCGCTGCCGAGGCATGCGCATCCTGCAAGAGGGGCGCGTAGATGAAGGCCTCGTCGCCGTCCCCGCGCAGGTCGATCCGCAGCCAGTCGCGGCCCTGAACGGCCCCGGTGACACGCACCTTGGCGCCCGCCTTCAGGACGTAGCGCACGTCATAGCCAGTGCCGGGGCCGGCCCGGACATTGGAGGTCTCCGCAACCTCCATGACATGGTTGAGCGGATTGATGGTGTCGGCCTTCGCCGCGCTCGTGCCGACAACCCAAGTGATGGCTGCGGCAAAGGCCGCAGCCAGTATCGCGTGCGTTCTCATGGATCCCCCCGTGTGCGCCTTGTTGACCGGCGCTCGTTGAGCCCTCGCCGCTATCGGCCATGAGCCGCTATGTCAGTAAGAGAATAGTACAGAATTCGCGCCGGCCATACTCCCTCGTGGAAGCACGAGGAGGCAGACGGTGTAATGGTTCGGTAATGCCGTGGAGGGTCCGGAATCAGCGGTTGAGGGCCCGCCTCCAGTCTTTTCGCAGCGGCCGGAGCCAGATGTCCTTGCGGGGCTTGTCGTACCGCTTTTCCCGGTCGTAGCGCCCGCGCCCCTGTGTCGTTCCGACGCGGATCCAGCCCGACGCCTTGTAGACGGCGCCGGTGTAGCGCGGGGTCTGGACGAAGGTCTCGATGAGCACGGGTGCGGTGTTGTAGCGCTCGGCCCAGTCGAGTGGCAGGCTGCGGCGGACGATGGCGAGGATGTGCGAGCCCAGGTTGGGGATCTTGATCCAGGGCAGGATCAGGAACCTGGGGTTGTCGACCACCAGCGGCAGGTTCCTCTCGCGCAGCTCGGGCGTCCAGCCGATGAAGGCATCGCGCGGCGCCAGCTTCCAGGCGGCGGTCGAGAAGCCGAGCATGGCGAGCGGCCAGCCCTCGCGGTCGTGGACGGCGTAGCGCATCTGGGCGCCGACCAGGGTCTTGTAGCCGAGGTAGTGGTAGCGGGCGACGAACTCGTTCCAGAGCTTGCCCTCGCGGGTGCCGCGCACGACGGTGCGCATCTTGAGCGGGCGGACCTCGTCCAGCGTCGTCGGGACGGGGAAGAGCGGCGGCTCGGTGTCCGGTCCGAAGACGACCGGCTTTGGCGGGCCCGGTTGCCACCTCGGCGGCGGCAGGGTGATCAGTCCGTCCTTGTGCATGGCCAGCATGGTGACCCTGGCCATCATGTCCTTCAGCCCGCCGTCGGGCTTGAGCCAGCCGATGCGCCGGCAGAACTCCTTGGACAGCGCATGGCGGTTGAGCGGCGGGGGGCCGGCGATCAGCGCGCGCAGCAGCACCATCTCTTCGGTGGTGAAGTCGCGCCCGTAATAGCGGCACTCGATCGTGCCGGTCATCCCGGTGCCGTGAACTTGCGCCTCCGCGCCCCGCTCATCGACCACGGCAGCCAGGGCGACAAGTCGTCCGGCGGTTTGCCGCCATTCTTCGCGCAGGCCTTCAACCATGCCTCCAGCCAGCGCCGGACATCGATGCCATTCATGGCGAGAGTGCCGACGACGGAGTACATCATCGCCGTGAACTTCGCGCCGTCCTCGCTGTCGGAACCGAAGCTGAGCCGTCTTCCTATGACCGCTCCCCTGAACGCCCTCTCGGCAAAATTATTGTCCATGGGCACCTGCGGGTTGTCGACGAAGACGCACAGGCCCTCGCGGTGGTTGAGCAGCGAGCGCAGCGGCTTGGCCTCGCGCGCGCCGTCCGGCAGCTCGGCCAACTCCGCTTCGGCGACCGCGAACAGATCGTCGACGGCCTTCTCCAGCTCGCCCTGTGCGCCGTCGAACTGTGGCGTCTGCCGCTCCAGAGCGGGGCCGTAATGTTTCAGCCGCACCTTGTTCAGGCTGTAGATCGATGCGATGCGCCCGATCCAACTCTGGCACCATTCCGTCAGTCGATTGTGGCCGGCCGCGCAGTCGATGAAGTCCCGCCGTTGATGGGCCCAGCAGAAGCAGAGGATCACCTTGCCGTCGAGGTCGCGCTCCATCTTCTTGTAGCTGGAGTAGCGATCGCAGACCACGAAGACGACGACGGCGCTCCCGCCGAACAAGGTCTTCGCGACCTCGGCCGAGCGCGAGGGGTCGGCGTGGAAGTAGACCGCATCTTCGCTGACCGAGTTCCATAGCCACGCGCGGCTCGACCGGCCGATCTCGCGCAGCGACTGGATACGCCAGCCGGTCTCGTCGGCGTGACGGACCGCCTGTCGGTTCTGGTGATCGAGGATCGCGCCCGCCACGGGTTCGAACACGGGGATGAAGCGCTCTACGCTGCTGGCGAGCGTCCCCGGCGAGATCGTCAGGCCCAGGTCGGCCATCCATGCCGCGACCCGCTTGAGCGGGCGGAAACAGGCGTAGCGCTCGTACAAGTAGTGCGCCCAGACGCTGGTCCCGTAGGGTGTGCGGTCGAACAGACGCGGCACCGCAGGCGCGATCACCTCCCGGGGCGAGGACGCGCACTCGCAGGCCCGGCGCCAGCGGGGACGGACGATCCTGCGCTTGTGGGCCTTGACCTCGATCTCGACGATGGTGGTCTCCTCCGCGCCGTTCGGCGCGTAGGGCTCGCCGCAACAGGAACAGATGAGCGCGTCCTGGGGCGGGGCTTTCTCTTCCCTCCGCTCCTTGAGGTTGGGCCGCTGGGTGCGGCCATGGCCGGGTGCGCCGCGCTGCTGGCCGCGCTTGCGCCCGGTGGACGGCTTCTCCTGCTTCTCGCTCTTCCTGCCGAACAGCCTCCTGGACAGCGCCGCCCGGCTCGCGCGAAGCTTGGAGACCCGCGCTTCCAGCGCCCCGATCCGGGCCTGCGACATCTTCGCGGCCTTGCGCAGCCGGGCGTTCTTCCTGGCCAACGACTTGATCGCGGCCTTCTGGCGACGCGACCTCCGCAGGGCCTTGCGCAAATCGGCCGCAGCGGCGGACAACGCCTCCCTGTGGGCTTTCGACACCCGCAGGACCCTGGCCACCCGGGCCTTCAAGGTCTCCTCCCTGGCGTCGGCACCCTTCACCGAATGGCGCAACCAGAAGACCTCGTCGGTCAACGAGCAAACCAGATCCGTCTGATCGCGCCGCCGCCGCAACTCCGCGTGAAGCTCAATGACCTCGCCCGACAGCATCTTGCCCGTCGCCTTGAGGTCCTCCGCCCGCTGCGTCTCCCGCTCCAGCTTCTTGTTCAGACGCGTAACGTCTCTGCGTAGAGCACCACACTCCGCGCGTAGCGACTTGATCGTCTCCTGCTGCCGGCTCTTCGCCGGCGCGGGCTTGGGCCTGCCGGTGCCGGTCTCCGGCTTCCCCAGCGCACGACGCAGCCGACGAACATCGTTGAGGAGTTCCTGCACACGGGCCTCGGCCGCTCTCGCGCGCCTGAACTCCTGCTCGTAAAGAACATGCCAGTCGGGCGGTGCGCTCGCAGGGGGTGCGTCGGCCGGCGACCAGACCCCATCGTCGCCCTCGATCGACAGGTCCGCGCTGAAATCCTCGTCGCGAATCGCCATGCGCTCGACGATATCGCATCGGAAAAATCGTTACCAGCCTTCCGCGCGGGGGCACTCGGCGCCGCGGCGGCGGCCCCAGCGCGACCCTCCACGGCATTACCGAACCATTACCAGACGGTGGAGGTGCCGGCGCGGGCCTTGCGCCGCCGGTGCACCCGTTGCGAGGATGCACGCGCGGGTGACGAGGGCGCGGGGGGCCGGGCGGTTGAGCCAGTATCAGGTCTCGATCGACATAGGCGGGACCTTTACCGACTGCGTGGTCTCGGACGGCACGCGGCGCGCGGTGGTCAAGGCGCCGTCGACGCCGCCCGCGTTCGAGCGGGGCTTCATGGATGCGCTGTCGCTAGCCGCCCGCGCCTTCGACCGCGCCCTCCCCGACTTCCTCGCCGGAACGTCGCGCATCGTGCACGGCACAACGGTCGCCACCAACGCGCTGGTGGAGGGGCGTACCGGCAGGGTCGGGCTGATCTGCACCGCAGGCCACCCCGACGTGCTGACGCTGCGGGAAGCACCGCGCAAGCGCGCATTCGACTGGCGCCTCGACTATCCCCGGCCCTTCGTGCCCCGCAGCCGCACCCACGAGGTACGCGGGCGGATCGACGCGCGCGGCAACGAGATCACCCCGCTGGTTGAAGAGGACGTGCACACCGCCGTGGCGCACTTCAAGCGCTGCCCGGTGGACGCCGTCGCCGTCAGCCTGCTCTGGTCCGTGGTGGAGCCGGCGCACGAGCGCCGGGTCGGCGCGATCGTGGGCGAGCTCTGGCCCGAGGTGCCGGTGACGCTCAGCCACGCGCTCAACCCGATTCCGCGCGAATACCGCCGCACCATCGCGACCGCCATAGACGCCGCGCTGCACGCCATCGTGCCCGCCTATCTCGGCCGGCTGGAAGGCGCGGTGCGCGAGGCGGGCTTTGGCGGCACCCTGCTGGTCGCCAACTGCCAGGGCGGCATGATGACGGTGGGCGAGATCGCCGCGCGCCCGATCCACGCGGTGATGAGCGGGCCGACGCTGGCCCCCATCGCCGCGCTCGCGCTCGCGGACGAGCCCGACATCGTCGTGATCGACATGGGCGGCACCACCTTCGACGTGTCCGCCATCCGTGCCCGCGCGCTGATCCGCACCACCGAAGCGCCGATCAACGACGATTTGTTGGGGCTGCCCAAGATCGACGTGCGCTCGGTGGGCGCTGGCGGCGGCAGCATCGCCTGGGTCGATTCCGGCGGCCTGCTGCGGGTGGGCCCGGTGAGCGCCGGCGCCGATCCCGGCCCCGCAGCCTACGGGCGGGGCGGCACGCGCCCCACCGTGACCGACGCCAACCTGGCGCTGGGGCTGCTCGACCCGGATTACTTCCTGGGCGGGCAGCTGCCTCTCGATGCGCAGGCCGCACACCGCGCCGTCGCCACGGTGGCCGACGCGCTTGGGCTGGAGGTGGCGGAGGCGGCCTACGCGATCCACGTCGCCAGCAACGAGAACATGATCGCTGCGATCGAAGACATCACCGTCAACGAGGGCATCGATCCCCGCGAGAGTTTCCTGGTTGCAGGCGGGGGCGCCACCGCCTGCCACATCGGCGAGATGGCGCAGGCCCTGGGAATCGAGCGCTTCATGGTGCCGGGGGTGGCGGCAGGCTTGAGCGCCTTCGGCGGGCTGGTCACGGACATCAGGGGCGAGGAGACCGCGACGCTCCACACCAGCAACCGCCACTTCGCGCTGGATGCGGTCAACCGCACGCTCGCTGCGCTCTACGAGCGGGCGCGGCGCTTCCTGGAGCGCGCCGGCGTGCCGGAGGCGGAACGCCGATACGAATACGCCTTCCAAGCCCGCTACAAGTACCAGTCCTGGGAGATCGAGGCGCCCTTCGAGCCGGCGGATGGGACGCTGAGCGCAGACGACGTGCCGGCACTCTCGGACGCGTTCCACGCCATGCACGAGCGCATCCACACCATTCGGGAAGACGAGGGCGAGGTCGAGTTCACGACCTGGACCGTGCGCGCCATCGGCACCGGGAGCGGCACCGCAACGGCAACGGGACAGGCTGCCGCACACGGCAGCGGACAACTGCGGGAGCGGGGCACGCGCAACGTCTATCTCGGCGAGGAGCGGGCCTTCCGTGCGCTTCCCGTCTACGACGGCAACGCGCCGCCAGCGGGTGCCGAGATCGCGGGCCCCGCCCTGATCGACAGCGACACGACCACCATCCTGCTGCTCGCCGGCCAGCGGGCGCGCACCGACGCGGGCGGCAACTTCCATATCGACACGGGCGGCGAATGAGAGCACCGGCATGACAGAGAATGGCGCCCGTTTCGACCCGCTGCTGATGGCGGTGCTCTCGCGCCGGCTGGAGGCGATCATCCGCGAGATGAGCAACACGGTGATGCGCGCGTCCCGCTCGGCAGTCATCACCAACGCCCGCGACATGTCCTGCGGCATCCTCACCTACGACCACCGGCTGATCTGCGTCGAGGAGGCGATGCCGATCCACGTCAGCGCGCTGGAGCTTACGACCCGGCCGATCACCGAGCTCTTCGACGACGTGAAGGAGGGCGATGCCTTCTTCAACAACAGCCCCTATCACGGGGTGACGCACCACGCCGACATGACGCTTTGCGTGCCGGTCTTCGCCGACGGCGAGCCGCTCTTCTGGGTGCTCTCGCGCTCGCATCACGCCGATGTCGGCGCGCCGGAGCCCACCACCTACCTGCCCTATGCGGCGACGCTTTATCAGGAGGGGGTGCACTTCCCCTGCGTGCGGATTCAGGAGGGGCGCGAGGACAAGGCGGACATCGTGCGCATCGGCCTGCAGAAGATTCGCGCACCCCACGTCTGGTACGGCGACTACCGCGCGCAGGTGGGCGCCTGCCGGATCGGCGAAGGGAGGCTCAAGGCGCTGGTCGCGCACTACGGCATCGAGACCGTGCGCGCCTTCGTCGAGGCGTGGATGGACTATGGCGCGCGCCGGGCGGCGGCGGCGATCCGCGAACTTCCCGCCGGCACCTGGCGCTATACCTGCAGCCACGACCCGATCCCGGGCGTCGCGGAAGAGGGCATCCCGATCACCGCCGAGGTCACGGTCGAGCCCGAGGAGGGCTTCATCACCGTGGACCTGCGCGACAACCCGGACTGCGTGCCGGGCGGGGTCAACCTCTCGGAGGCTTGCGCCGCCGGCTCGTGCCGGATCGGCGTCTTCTACAACCTCGACCCGACGATCCCGCACAACGAGGGCAGCGCGAGCCGCATCAAGGTGAGACTCAGGGACGGCTGCGTGGTCGGGCGGCCGACCTTCCCGGCGGGCACCTCGGTCGCCACCACCAACGTCAATGACCGGCTCATCAACGCCGTGCAGTGCTGCTTCGCGCAGATCGGCGCGCCCCACGGGCTGGCGGAGGGCGGCGGCAACATGTCCGCCGGCCTCGGCGTGGTCTCGGGCATCGACGACCGGGACGGCGCGCCCGTGCCCTACGTCAACCAGTTCTGCGTCGGCCTCTCGGGCGGCCCCGGCACCCACGGCCACGACGGCTGGCTTACCTACGAGGCGCCGGACGGCGGCGGCGTGCTGGTGATCGATTCGATCGAGATCGACGAGGCGCAGTATCCGATCCTGATGGAGGAGCGGCGCATCGCCTGCGACACCATGGGCGCGGGGCGCTGGAACGGCGCGCCGGCAACGCAAGGCGCCTACCGCTCACTTGCCGGCCCGGTCTCGGTCTTCTACTGCAGCGACGGCGATCTCAACCCGGCGCAGGGAGTCCTCGGTGGCGCGGCGGGCGCGCCCTCGCTGAACCGCAAGCGGGAAGTGGAAGGGGCTTTGCGCACCCTCCCCTCGTTCCATGAGGAGCGGCTGACGCCGAACGAGGCCATCCACTACCGCACCGTCGCCGGCGGCGGCTATGGCGATCCGACCGAACGGGACCCCGCTGCGGTCGCCGAGGATGTCGCGCGCGGCTGGCTCACCATCGAGCGCGCGCTCAGCGTCTACAAGGTCGCGCTGGTCCGCGCCGCCAACGGCATCGACATCGTCGTGGACGAGGAGAGGACCCGCCTGCTCCGCGCCGCCGCCTGAAGCTGCCCGCCCCAAGGGCTGATTTCACCCACAGAACATCTTGGATTTGTCGATAGCGCCGGGCGATGAATCATCGTGTCATGTATAGATAGTTATATCGTACTATACATGACCTTGCGCATGGACCAGTGGTCGGCTCCTCGGCCAAAGCATCGAAGAAGGAAAAACTGAATGCTCTCAACAAAGTACACGGCGACCCTGGCGGTCGCAGCCTGTCTGCTGCCTCTCGCCGCCTGCGGTGGAGGTGGCGGCGGAGGCGGACCCGTATCCGGCATGCCAGAGCCGCCGACTGATGAAACGGTGCAAACAGCAGACCAAGACAAGCTCATCGCTGCCGGGATCGCCGCGTCGACCGCCCGTCCCGCGTTCGGGAGCGTCACGCAGTCGTCGAACAAGGACGCGGCGGGCGTGTCGACGGACTCCGCGCAGTCATCCTTCGATGGCGACACCTATACGCTGCGCATCGCGCGCAGAAACGGGAGCACGTTGTCGCTGAATACAGACGATCGTCTGGTCGATGGTGCCACCGTAACTTCGAGCGTAACGGGCAGGGAAATGTCGGCTGGGCGCTTGCTCGACTACGACGCGCGCAGCATTACGTTTGCATTGGGAGCTGTCGAGTTCGATCCCGGCTACGGCGGGTGGATGTCAAGGGGATACTGGATCCATCTGACGGGGAACTGGGCCGACGGGGACGTGAACGGAGTAGAAGTCGGCGCGTTCGTGGACGGTCCCGAGTTTTCCGGCTCCGCCAGCGTCCCGATTGGCGGAACCGCCACGTATGACGGCGTCGCCTCAGGAATTGCATCTTCGAGGGGTGAAACTACCGGCGGGTTCAGAAGGGAAACGCTCGAGTATGCGGGCGATTTCCGTCTGACCGCCGATTTTTCGAGCGGCCTCGTGTCGGGCGAAATCCACAGTGATCTCGTAGTGGGTTTCCGTGCGCTTGATGACGGAACCCCGCAGGCAGGAAGCCGGCCGACCGAAGCAAGGATCGGGCTCGGGTCCACTTCCATCAATTCGGATGGCAGCTTTGTTGGAACTGATGTCACGTTGATGGATTTGAACCTCAACACCCAAGGGAGTTCTTCGGAGGGGTATTGGGGCGGCCGATTCTCGACGATCGTCGATTCGACGGGCAACCCGCGAGCGGTAGCCGGGACGCACGGCGTCACGTATACGACGCCAGGCAACTATACAGTGACCTACGTCGGCTACCACTTCGGCGCGACGGACGACTTCTAGGCGAGTACGAGCGGGGCGGGGCTGCGCGCGGCCCCGCGCGCTGCGGGGCAACGACCGACAAGGCCCTCCTCTCCCCGATCCTCTCCTCCCGACCGGGGAGGAGAGGGAGATGAGGCCGGCTCCATCGACGTTCCCTCTCCGCCCTCCCGGGCCGCAGGCCCGGACGGCGCGATCGCGCCGCGCGCGTACGCGTAGGCAAGCGAGCGGAGCGAGCGCCCGCCGCTTGAGGGAAACGAACAAGACCGGCTGACCGCCCGGGGTGCCGGCCGGCGCGCTTTCTGCCAGTATGCGCGCCCGCGCGGCTCCGGTCGCGGCGGGCGGCTTCCCAGCAACGGACGAGTAACATGTACGGGCGCGACGTCTTCATGGAGAGCCTGCTGGCGCACGGGGTCCAGCACCTCTTCGGCAATCCCGGCACCACCGAGAGCCCGCTGATCGACAGCCTGGCGCGCTATCCGGGGATCGACTACGTGCTCGCGCTGCACGAGGGCGTCGCCATCGGGGCCGCAAGCTACTACGCCCAGGCCTGCGGGCGGGCCGGCGTGGTGAACCTGCACGTCGCACCCGGCCTCGGCAACGCCATCGGCATGATCTTCGGCGCGCTCCGCACCAACTCGCCCATGGTGGTGACCGCCGGCCAGCAGGACACGCGGCTTCGGCTGCGCGACCCCATCCTGGGCCACGACCTGGTGGCCATGGCGGCGCCGGTAGTGAAGTGGAGCGCGCAGGCCGAGAGCGCGGACGAGATTGCGCCCATCATGCGGCGCGCCTTCAAGATCGCGCACGATGCGCCGTCGGGCCCGGTCTTCGTCGCGCTGCCGATCAATGTGATGGAGCAGCAGACCGAGGTCGCGGCCCGTGCCGCCGGGCCGCTCTACCGCGCGCCGCCGCCGGATGCGGCGGGCGTCGCCGCCATGGCCGGGCACCTGCTGGCCGCGAACGAGCCCGCGATCATGATCGGCGACGATGTGGCGCGCACGGGCGCGGGCGAGGCCCTGGTTGCGCTGGCGGAGGCCGTCGGCGCCGGCATCTGGACCGAGCTCATCCACCAGCACCAGCCGGTGCCCAACATGCACCCCAACTACCGGGGCCGCATCCCCGCCGACCCCGCCAGCATCGCCAAGACCTTCGGCGGGGCGGACGCGGTGCTCATGGTGGGCGGCCCCTTCTTCGAGGAGGTCTGGTACGCGCCGGAGGGACCCTTCCCGCCCGGTGCCACGGTGCTGCAGATCGAGGAATCGACGGCGCGGCTCGCCCGCAACCACGGTCTCGATGCCGGCCTGATCGCGGGCCTCACGCCCGCACTGGAGGCGCTCTGCGCGCAGGTGACGGAGGAGCGGCCGGACGCCTACGCCGCCGCCGCAGCCGAGCGGAACCAGCGCTTCGCCGCGCTTCACGAGGAGGAGCGGGCCGACCGGCGCGCCCGCCTCGGCGCCATCTCCGAGCGACGGCCCATGCCGGTGCCGATCATGCTGGAAGCGCTGGCGGCGGCGGTGCCCGAGGACGTGGTGATCGTGGAGGAGGCGATCACTGGCAGCCCCGAGATCCCCAAGGCCTTCAGCTTCGGCGGGCACGGGGACTACTTCTGCGGCCGCGGCGGCGGCATCGGCCAGGGGATCGCCGGCGCGCTCGGCGTCAAGCTCGCGATGCCGGAGCGCCCCATGGTGTGCCTCTCGGGCGACGGCTCGGCGATGTACAGCATCCAGGCGCTCTGGACCGCGGCACGTCACCGGCTGCCGATCGTCTTCGTCATTCTCGCCAATGCCGAGTACCGCATCCTCAAGCACAACCTCGATATCTACAGGAAGCGCTTCGGGGTCACGACGAACCAACCTTACGTGCAGATGGACCTGGTCGATCCCCCCCTGGGCTTCGTCGAGATGGCCGCCGGGATGGGCGTCGCCGGCACCCGCGTCACCGAGCCGGACGAGCTGGCCGCGGCGGTGCAGAGTGCCCTCACCGCAGGCGAGCCCTACCTGATCGAGGCCGCGGTCGAGGGCAAGATCTAGCCTGCATCTCTCGCCATAATCGCGACCTGCGGAGCGCGCTGCGGGCCGCTCCTTGCTTGGCTTGCGGGCGATGACGCATACTCGCCAGCCGTGAGCCGGCGCCGGCGCGGCAACGGTGTTGCACGGCGCCCAACAAGCCACTCAGGGAGATAGCCATGCATCCGAGAACTGTTCTGGCCGCCGGCGTGCTCGGCACGGTCGGCGTGGCCTTGACGATGCCCGCCTTCGCGGAAACCGACTACGTCGCGAAGTACGGGATCAAGGAAGACCATCCGGGCATCTGCTCCTACGCGTCGATCGACGCGAAGGACTATAGCGGGCATGAGATCACCATTCTGACCCACGCCGTGCCGGTGATGGGCGAGCCGGTGGCGCTGCACTCCAAGCAGTTCGAGGAGCTGACGGGCGGCACGGTCAACGTGGTGCACGCCCCCTTCGGCGAGCTCTACCAGAAGGTGATGATCCCCTTCCAGACCGGCCAGCACGTCTACGACATCGTCTACGGCGGCTCCTACTGGATCGGCGACTGGGCGCCGCATCTCGCGCCTGTGCCCCAGAAATATCTCGACACCGACGAGATGAAGGACATCACGCCGTCCTATCAGGGTGTCGCCAGCTGGAACGGCCAGCGCCTGCAGTACACCTTCGACGGCGACCGGAACTATTTCAAATACATCCTGCCGCCCTTCGAGGACGCGGATAACCAGGCCAAGTTCAAGGCTGAGTACGGCCGCGATCTCGAAGTGCCGACGACCTGGGAGGAGTACGCCGAGGTCGCCACCTTCTTCAGCGGCTGGGACTGGGATGGCGACGGCGAGCTGGAGTACGGCTCGACCGAGATCGTCAAGCGCGACGACGTGGCCTTCGCCAACTTCATCACCCGCGTCGCCTCCTACGCCAAGAACCCCAACGTCACCGGCGGCTTCTGGTTCGATCTCGAGACCATGACCCCGCAGATCAACAACCCGGGCTTCGTCAAGGGGCTGGAAATGTGGATGGACGCGCTCCGCTACATGCCGCCCGGCGGGATCAACTTCGGCATCGGCGACGAGATCTTCTCCTGGGGCGGCGGCGAGTCGCTGATGAGCGTCACCTGGGACGACGCCTTCATCCAGGCGATGCAGCCGGATTCGCCGATCCGCAACAAGATCCGCGTCGGCACCCAGTACGGCCCCTCCATGGGCTCGCACAAGGTGTGGAACCGCGTCAGCGGCCAGTGGGACGAGTTCGAGACCCCGTCCGTCGCACCCTACGTGACCTGGGGCTGGGGCGCCGGCGTCTCCAAGTACAGCGAAGAGCAGGAGATGGCGTTCGACTGGTTCTGCTTCTTCTCGAACTACGCCAACACCAACCACGACCTGCTGATCGGCCGCTTCGGCGTCAACCCCTTCCGCACCAGCCACATGGACCCCAACTACTGGGAACAGGAAGCCGGCTGGGATCGCGCGGTGGCGGTGAGCTTCACCGACATGCTGCAGGGCATGGACACGAGCACCAACCGGGTCTTCGACCTGCGCGTGCCCGGCGTCAACCAGTTCTACGTCGCCATGATGGCGAGCGTCGCCAAGGCGATGGCCGGCGAGATGACGGCCCAGGCCGCGCTCGACGAGGTCGCCGAGGAGTGGACTCGCATCGCCGACCGGATCGGCGTCGACGCGATTCGCGAAGCATACAAGAACGTCGTCGCGCTCGAAGACAACGTTTCGCTGGATCAGGTCAAGTAGGACCGGCGAAGATCGAGACCGACGGCAGGTTTTGCATGAGGAGACCGGCGGGCTGAGGCCCGCCGGTCGTTCTTCGCCCGGCCATGCTTGATTCTCGCTACAAGTATATCTTTCTGCTCCCGGCGCTGCTCGCGCTGCTTGCGATCATCATCTTTCCGCTGATCTACACGGTGCGCCTCAGCTTCTCCGGCTGGGACGTGAACTTCCCCGAACTCGATTCCATCGGCTGGGACAACTACGCCCGCGCCATCGCCGACGGCCGCTTCTGGGATTCCATGGGCACCCTCTATCTGATGGTGCTCTTCTGCATCGTCTTCGAATACCTGCTGGGCTTCATGCTCGCGCTCATGCTGTGGAAGGACGTGCGCGCGGGCCGCTTCTTCCGCGTGCTCTTCATCGTGCCGATGTGCGTGACGCCGGTGGTGATGGCGGTGGTCTGGCGCACCATCTTTCACGAGACCCTCGGGCCCCTGAACGACGTGCTGAGCTGGTTCGGCATCCCCGGAGTGCCGTGGCTCAGCAAGTCCGGCCCCGCCTTCGCCGCGGTCATCATCATCGACGTCTGGCAGTGGACCTCCTTCATGTTCATCCTGCTGCTCGCAGGGCTGATGTCGCTGCCGCGCGAGCCCTACGAGGCAGCGCAGATCGACGGCGCCGGGCCGATCCGCACCTTCGTCCACGTGACCTTCCCCCTGATGGCGCCGATCACGCTGGGCGCACTGATCATCCGCCTGATCGAATCCTCCAAGCTGATGGAGACGATCTACGCGCTGACCTCCGGCGGCCCCGGCTCGTCGACCGAAACCACGAGCTATCTGCTCTACATCCGGGGCTTGCGGGAGTTTCAGATCGGCTACACCGCCTCGCTCTCGATCATCTATCTGGTGATCATGATCGTCGCGCTCACCATCTTCGCCCGCCTCTTGAGCCGCCTCATGATCGGCCGTCAGGGGCCGGTGCGCGCATGAGCCCGCGTCCGGAGGCGCCATGACCGGGCGCAGGGCCGACCTCTACCGGGTGCTCAAGTACGCCGCGCTCATCGCCTGGGCGGTCTTCGTGGTCGCGCCCTTCCTCTGGGCGCTGTCCACCTCGTTCAAGAGCGACCCCGGCGTGGTCGGCGGCGCGACCTACATCCCCTTCCTCGAATACGAGCCCTCGGTGGAAGGCTGGACGTCGCTCTTTCGCGATACCAGCTCCGGCGGGATCAGCATGCAGGGGCCCTACCTCTCCAGCCTGGTCGTGAGCCTGATCTCGACCGGGATCGCGCTCTTCCTCGGCACCCTCGCGGCCTACGGGCTCTCGCGCTTCACCTTCCGTGCCGGCCCGCTCGGCAACAACGACATCACCTTCTTCTTCATCTCCCAGCGCATCATGCCGCCGGCGGTGCTCGCGATCCCCTACTTCCTGCTGCTGCGCTTCACTGGCCTGCTGGATACCCACCTCGGGCTGATCCTGGTCTACGTCGCGATGCTGCTGCCCATCGTGGTCTGGGTGATGGTGGACTTCTTCAACACCGTGCCCATCGAGCTGGACGAGGCAGCGCTGATCGACGGCTGCAACCCGATCCAAGCGTTTTACCGGATCATTCTGCCCAACTGCGCGCCGGGCATGGTGGTGGCGACGCTGCTCTGCATCATCTTCTCGTGGAGCGACTTCTTCTTCGCGCTGACGCTGACCTTCGCCAAGGTGCAGCTGCTGCCGCCCACCATCGTGATCCTGAATTCCAACAAGGTGCCGTGGTGGAGCCTGAGCGCGTCCGCGCTGGTCTCGGTGCTACCGCTGGTCATCATCGCGTTCGTGCTTGAGCGCTACCTTGCGCGCGGCACGCTCGCCGGCGTGATCCGGGAGTAGGCCCGTGGCGGAAGTCGTTGTCAGCGGCGTCTTCAAGCGCTTCGGCCCGGTCGCAGCGCTGCAGGAGATCGACCTCACCGTCCACGACAACGAGTTCGTGGTGCTGGTGGGGCCGTCGGGCAGCGGCAAGTCCACGCTGCTCAGGATCGTCGCCGGGCTGGAGCGCCAGAGTGAGGGCTCGGTCTCCATCGACGGCAGGGACATGGCCGGCATCGCGCCCAAGGACCGCGACGTGGCGATGGTGTTCCAGAGCCACGCCCTCTATCCGCACATGAACGTGTACGACAATCTCGCCTTCAACCAGCGCATTCGGGGCGTCGATCGCAAGACCGTGGACCGCAAGGTGCGCGAGGTCGCCGAGCGGCTGGAGATCACCGAGCTGCTGAGGCGCCGCCCGCGCCAGATGTCGGGCGGCCAGCGCCAGCGGGTCGCCATCGGCCGGGCGCTGGTGCGCGACCCGCGCATCTTCCTCTTCGACGAGCCGCTCTCCAACCTGGATGCCGAGCTGCGCGTGCGCCTCCGTACCGTCATCAAGCGGCTGCACCAGGAGATGCGGCGCACATCGGTCTACGTCACCCACGACCAGGTCGAGGCCATGACGCTCGCGGACCGCGTGGTGGTGCTCCGCGACGGGCGGATCGAGCAGATCGGTGAGCCGGACGAGCTCTACGAGCGGCCGGTCAACGGCTTCGTCGCGGGCTTCATCGGCTCGCCGGCCATGAACTTCCTGCAAGGCAGGGCAGCGGACGGCATCGTGCGCATCGGCGAGACGGAATTGGCCGCGGCCGGCGGGACGAGGGGCGCGGTCACCGTCGGCATCCGGCCCGAGGATCTGCTGCCCGACGGCGCGGACGACAAGGGCAGAATTCGGGCGCTGGTCACCCTGGTCGAGCCCATGGGCGCGGACACGCTGGTCTTCAGCACCACCGACGAGGGCCAGGAGCTCACGGTCCGCCTGCCGCGCTACACGGCGGTCCACGAAGGCGAGACGCTGGCGCTGGCTCCCCGTGCGGGCGCCGTCCACCTCTTCGACCCCGAGACCGGGCAACGCTTGAACTGAACCGAACCCACCACTGGAGGAAACCCATGAAGGCAGCGACGCTCCACGGCTACGACGAGGCCCTCACCAGCCCCGAATTCGTGACCTATGAGAATGTGGACGATCCAAACATCGCGAAACCCACGGACGTGATCGTCCGCATCGGCGGCGCGGGAGTCTGCCGCACCGACCTCCACATCATCGAGGGCGTGTGGAAGGGGCACGTGGATGTCGCCTTCCCCCACATCATGGGGCACGAGAACGCGGGCTGGGTGGAGGAGGTCGGCTCGGGTGTCGAGAGCGTCAAGGTCGGCGACCCAGTAATCTGCCACCCGCTGGTGACCAGCGGCCACTGCCTCGCCTGCCGGCGCGGCAACGACATGCACGCGGGCGAAAGCAGCTTCCCCGGCATCAACGCGCCGGGCGGCTACGCCGATCTCCTGCACACCGGCGAGCGTGCCCTGATCAAGCTGCCCGAGAGCCTCGCGCCCAAGGACGTGGCGCCCTACACCGACGCCGGGCTGACCGCCTACCGCGTCGCCAAGAAGGCCGCCGCTCATCTGGTGCCGGGGGAGTACGCCGTGATCATCGGCGCCGGCGGGCTCGGCCATATCGGTATCCAGTCGCTCGCGGCGCTCTGCGCGGCGGAGATCATCGTGCTCGACCACTCCGACCTCGCGCTCGGCCTCGCCAAGGAGTGCGGCGCCCACCACGTGGTGCGGGCCGATGACGGCGCGGTCGACGCGGTGCTCGCGCTCACCGGTGGGCACGGCGCGGAGGCGGTGATCGACTTCGTCGGCGAGGGCGACGCCATCGACAAGGGCCTCGCCATGACTCGCAACGGCGGCTTCTACTACATCGTGGGCTACGGCGGGCGCGTCCAGATCCCGGCGATCGACATGATCGTCTCGGAGAAGACCATCGTCGGCAACCTGGTCGGCACCTATGCCGAACTGGTGGAACTCATGGCGCTCGCCGACCGGGGGCTGGTGACGCTCGCGACCCGCGAGTACGCGCTCGCCGACGCCAACCAGGCGCTGCACGACCTCCATGCCGGAACGGTCAAGGGTCGCGCGGTGCTGATCCCCTGAGGGCGCGTCCCAGGGGATATCGGCGGCGGGTGGCATGACCGGGACGCTGGCCCAGGGTCTCGCGGCGGCGTGCCGGGAGCGTGGCGTGCGCCGCGCCTTCGGCGTGCCGGGCGGGGCCAGCAGTCTCGACGTCATCGACGCATTCGCCGCCGAAGGCATCGACTTCGTGCTCACCCACGGCGAGACCTCCGCCACCCTGATGGCGGCGGTCACCGCCGAGCTTGGCGGCGCGCCCGGCGTGGTGGTGACAGGCGTGGGTCCGGGCGCTGCCAGCGCCGTCAACGGCATCGCCTACGCCGCGCTGGAGCGCGCGCCGGTGCTGCTCGTCACCGATGCGCTGGCGGAGGCGGCGGAGGGCCACCACGCGCTGCACCAGCGCTTCGATCAGCGTGCCCTCTTCGCGCCCCTGGTCAAGGGTTACGACAGGCCCGAGCCGGGCGACGGACCGAAGGGGATCGACAGACTGCTCGAGACGGCCATGACCCATCCGGCGGGGCCGGTGCAGCTCGATCTCACGACGGCGGCGGCCACCGCGCCCGCCACGGGCACTGCCGCACCCGAAGCCAAGAGGCGAAGGGCGGCGAAGAAGGCGCCCAAGGACTTCGACCTGGTCGCGCTGGCCGAGGCGCGCGCGCTGCTCGCCCAAGCTCAACGCCCGCTGATCGTCGCCGGCATGGAGACGCGCGGCCGCGCGGCGAGCGCGGCGCTCAGGGTGCTGGTGCAGTCGCTCGGCTGCCCGGTGATGACCACCTACAAGGCCAAGGGCGCCGTCGGGGACGCCGACCCGCTGGTGGTCGGGTGCTTCACGGGCGCCTCGGCCGACGCGCGCTGCCTCGACCGGGCCGACCTGCTGATCTTCTTCGGCCTCGATCCGATCGAGCTGCTCCCCGGCCGCTGGCGCTTCGAGGGGCCGATCCTCGCGCTGGCGGCTCATGCGGACTACGACTATCCGGCCGCGCCGGCGGCGGTGCTGGCCGGCCCCCTCGACCGCTCCGCCGTGGCGCTCATGGAAGACGCGCAGCCGGCGGGCTGGTCGGAGCTTGAGATCGCCGCGCTCCGCAGCCGGCTTCGCGCGGGCTTCGCGATGACCGGCCTGGGCCGGCGCACGGCCGAGGACGTGGTGAGCGCGGTGCGCCACGCAGCGCCTGCGCGGGCGCGGCTTACCGTCGATTCAGGCGCGCACATGTTCTCGGCCATGGGCCTCTGGCAGGCGGACGAGCCCAACGACGTGCTGAAGTCGAACGGGCTCTCCACCATGGGCTTTGCGCTGCCTGCGGCCATCGCCGCAGCGCTGGAGGAGCCGACGCGCCCGGTGATCGCCATGACCGGCGACGGCGGCCTGCACATGTGCCTCGCCGAGCTTGCGACCGCCGCGCGCCTCGGCTGCCGGATCGCGGTCGTGGTGTTCAACGATTCCGCGCTTTCGCTCATCGACATCAAGCAGCAGCGCCAACAGCGGGAGAGCCGAGGCGTGCGCTTCGGCGCGATGGACCATGCCAAGGTCGCGGCGGGCCTCGGCTGCTGGGGTTGGAGTGTGGGCGCCACCGATGCCCTGGCGCCGGTGCTGACGGAAGCGTTCGCGCACGACGGGCCGACATTGGTCGACGTGACGGTCGATCCGGAGGCCTATAGCGCACAATACGAGGCGCTGCGCGGCTAAGCGGCGCGAAAGGGAGCGGCCATGCCGGAGCAGGCGATGTCGGACGCAGACGCGGTGCTCGCCGCCAACCAGGAGTTCTACCGGGCCTTCTCCGCCCGCGACCTCGCGGCCATGGATGCGCTCTGGGCCACGGAGACACAGGTCGCCTGCATCCATCCCGGCTGGGACGCGTTGGTCGGTCGCGACATGGTGATGGAGAGCTGGGCCGCGATCCTGGGAGGCGCGGGCGCGCCGCAGATCCGCTGCGAGGCGCCGCGGGCGTTCGTCCTCGGCCCGAGCGCCTTCGTGATCTGTCGCGAGGTGCTGGAGCAGGGCCGGCTGATTGCCACCAATGTCTTCGCCCGCGAGCAGGACGGCTGGCGCATGGTCCACCACCAGGCCGGACCCGGCGGCCAACGCCAGCCCGCGCCGCCCCCGAGCGAGCGCCCACCCGGGCCGCTGCACTGACCGGACTGCATCGGACGATGCCGCCCGCTATCCCTGCCTGCCGAACCGAGACACGGAGAGCCCTGAAATGAAATCACGATCCGCCATCATGACCGCCCCCGGCGAGCCGCTGACAATCGACGAAATCGATGTGCCGGACCCCGGACCCAATCAGGTCATCGTCAAGCAGACGGCCAGCGGCATCTGCGCCTCGCAGATCCACGAGCTGAATCTGATTCCGGAGGAGGGCTGCCCCTGCGTGCTCGGCCACGAGGGCGTCGGTGTGGTCACTCATGTGGGCAAGGACGTCACCCACCTGAAGGAAGGCGACTGGGCGATCACGACCTGGGTCCCCCGGGGGGGCTTCCCGGGCCGGGAATTCATCGAAGGGCTTGCGCCGATCGGGACGACCTTTCGGGACAAGGCGATAGACGGTCCGATCGGCACCTTTACCGAGCATTGCCTGGCCAGCGACCAGCTGGCGGTCAAGGTTGCGCCCGAACTCGCCACCCCCGAGAGCAGCATTGTCGGCTGCGCCGTGCTCACCGGCGGCGGCGCGGTGCTGCACACCGCCAAGGTGCGGACCGAGGAATCCGTGGTCGTGGTCGGCGCCGGCGGCATCGGCCTCTGCGCCCTCAAGATGGCATCGCTGCTGCAGGCCTACCCCGTCATCGCCGTCGACCTGGACGACGAAAAGCTGGAGTTCGCCAAGCAATGGGGGGCGACCCACACGGTGAACGCCAGCAAGGTCGATCCCATCGCGGCGGTGTGGGACATCACCGGCAAGGGTGCCGACTACGCCTTCGATGCGGTGGGCACGGTTCCCACCCACGAGCAGATTCTCGACATGGTGCGGGGCGGCGGCCCGGGCGCCGACAACCTCGGCGGCATGGCGGTCATGATTGGTTGGCCGCAAAAGGAGTTCAAGCTCAACGGCGAGCACTTCGTCTTTCACCAGCGCCAGTACCGGGGCAGCCACGGCTCGTCCATACCGGACGAGGATTTTCCCATGTATCTGCGTCTCTCAAGCGAGGGCAAATTTCCGATGGATAAGCTGGTGACGCGCAGCTACGGCCTCGAGCAGATGAACGACGCCCTCGACGATCTCAGGGAGGGCCGCATTTTCGGGCGCTCCATCGTCCGCTTCTAGCCGGCAATCTGGTGTATCGTGACGCCATGACCCTGAACACGCCGAGCCCGACCTTCCCCGCCATCGCGCTGCCGCAGTTCGAGAACGAGCCGCTGCCGCAGGTAGTGCCGGTGGCGCTGCGCCACCCGGACGTGCCTGCGCTCCCCGATGTCGGCGCTGCCACCCGCGCCGCGCTCGATGCCTCGCGGAAGCTCACAACGCTCGCGGCCGGCGCCCGCGTGGCGATCACCTGCGGCAGCCGGGGCATCAAGAGCAAACCGGCGGTGGTCAAGGCGGCGGTCGCCTGGCTCAAGGAGCGCGGGCTCGATCCCTTCATCGTGCCCACGATGGGCAGTCACGCCGGCGCGGTCGCCTCGGGCCAGGTGTCGCTGCTGGCCGAGCTCGGCTTCACCGAAGAGGCCATGGGCTGCCCCATCGAGGCCGGCATGGAGGTGGTCCGGCTGAGCGAGACCAGCGCGGGCGTCCCGGTCCATTTCGACCGCCGCGCCTTCGAGGCCGATGCGGTGCTCGTGGTGGGCCGGGTCAAGTCCCACACCTCCTTCGACCGGGAGGTCGAGAGCGGGCTCACCAAGATGGTCGCCATCGGCCTCGGCAAGGCGGAGGGCGCGCGCTTCGTGCATCGCCTCGGCGTGCGCGGCTACATGGAGGTGCTGCCCGAATGGGCGGCAATCGCCATCCGCGAGGCACCGGTCGCCTACGGCATCGCCATCGTCGAGAACGCCGAGCGCGAGGCGGCGGTGATCGAAGGCGCCGAGCCGGAGGACTTCTACGCGACCGACGCCCGCCTGCTGAAGGCTGCCAAGGGCTGCATCCCCAGGCTGCCCTTCGAGCAGATCGACGTGCTCGCGGTGGAGAGGCTGGGCAAGAACATCTCCGGCACCGGCATGGACCCGGCGGTCACCGCGCGATTCGACATCCGCGGGCGCCCCAACCCGCCGGCGCCGACGATCAGCAAGCTGGTGGTGCTGGGATTGACGCCGGAGACCCACGGCAACGGCCTCGGCGTCGGAAACGCCGACTACACGACCAAGGAGGTCGCCGACAGCCTCGATCTCTACGCCATGTACATGAACGCCTGCACCGCGACCTTCACCGAACGGGTGCGGATCCCCGCCGTGCTCGCGACCGACAAGGCGGCGCTGCAGGCCGCGGTCGGCACAAGCTGGCATCTCGACGGCGCAGATGCGCGGCTCTGCCTGATCCGCTCGACCCTGCACCTGGAGACGGTCCTGGTCTCGCCGCCGCTCGCGGCCGAGCTCAACGGCGCGGGCGAGGTGCTGGGCGAGGCCGAGGCGCTCCGCTTCGACGATGCGGGCCGCCTGCTCACCCGCTGCCCGGTGTGAGGGCGTCGTGCGCGGCGGCATAGTCATCGCGCTGGTCATGGCCGGGGTGCTGGCCGCCTGCATGCCGAGAGGCAAGCCGCTGACCCCGGAAGAGGCCCGGGTCGTACGAGCGAACCTGGTCCAGATGGAAGCGCAGGTGACCCAGCGGCTGCGGGACACCCTGGAGGCGCGCGGCATCCGCCCGGCCAATGCCGAGGAGGTCGTCGCCCGGCTTAGGGGCAACACCACCTCCATGTCGGGCGGGGGCGGCACCTTCGTGACCCACTATCTCCCCGACGGAACGATCAAGGTCCAGCTCACGACCCTGAAGGGAGAATACCGCTCGAACGGCACGTGGACCGTGGACGAGGATGGCGTCCGCTGCGTCACCGTCGACGAGCTGCGCCAGCGCCGCGGGTACGACTACGATGACGACCAGCTCTATTCGGGACGATATGACGGCCCGCTCTATTCGGGCCGATGGGCCACGGTGCACGAGACCAACTGCTACCAGGTCTATTTCGGCGAGACGATCGAGTACTGGTTTCGGGTGAGCGGGCCACACCACCTCGACAGCGGGGAATCCGACATCGTCGAGGGGCGCGCGTTCTACCTGTAGAGGGCCCCGGCGGGGCAACGAGGGGCCGGCGCCTGCGGACTCGCCGGCGGGCGGCCGCTATACTGCCGCCTTCGAATGACAAGGGGGGACGTTGGGCGATGCAGCAGCGGAGCATCACGCTCGACGAGAGCATTCTCGAAGAGATCAGGAAGACACGCCGGGCCCTCGGCCAGGCGCGGCATCTGCCGGGCTTTCTCTATACATCGCCCAAGATCTTCGACTACGAGGTCGACACCATCTTCATGAAGGAGTGGCTCTGTATCGGTCGCGTGGAGGAGTTCGAGAACGAAGGCGACTACCGGGCCATGCGGATCGCGGGCGAGCCCCTGCTGGTCTGCCGGGACGCGTCGGGCGCCCTAAACGCCTTCAACAACGTTTGCCAGCATCGCGGCGTCGAGGTCGCGACCGGCGAAGGGAACTTGAAGAGCTTCCGCTGCCCCTATCACTCCTGGGTCTACGACCTGGAGGGCAAGCTGCTCGGCGCGCCGCACTCGAAGGAGGTGGAAGGCTTCGACTTCTCGACCTGCGCGCTGTCGCGGGTCAACCTCGACACCTGGGGCGGCTACATCTTCGTCAACTTCGACCCGGACTGCCCGAGCCTCGCCGACTATCTGGACGAGGACGGGATCAGGGAATTTGCGGCGTTTCTCCAGCCCGAGAGCACGCGGATGTCGGACAAGTACGTCTTCGACGTGCCCTGCAACTGGAAGTTCATCCCCGAGAACCTGATGGACATGTACCACGTGGGCGTGATCCACAAGGAATCCTTCGGCGGGCACTTCCCGGTCAACGACTTCCGCTTCAACCTCAAGAAGAACGGCTACAACGCGGCTTACGAGAGCTTCACCATGGCGCCGAAGGGGGTCACGCTCTTCGACACCATGCCGTGGCTCAAGGGCAAGGTGACGGACAAGTTCGCGTGCACCACCTGGATCCGGCCCACCATGAACGTTTTCGGGCGGCACGACCTGATCCAGCCCTGGGTGGCGCTGCCGATCGACCACGCCACCACCCGGATCTTCATCTATACCCAGCTTCCCGACGCCTACTTCGACGAGCCGGCCTTCGAAGAGAAGAACAAGATCTACGCCGACTTCATCCGCCTGGTCGCGAACGAGGATCGGGCGATGCTGGAATCGCTCCAGAACGGGGTCGGCTCGCGCGCCTTCCGGCCGGGGCCGACGGTCAAGCTGGAACGCGCCATTCACCACCTTCTCAACTACTATCTCGACAAGCTGTTGAGCGATGACGACGAGGCCCGCGCCAGGCGCCACCAGGACGGCGAGGACGCCCTGCGCGAGAGCGCCTCGCGCAACAGGGAGCCGCGCGACGGCGGCTACACCGCGCTGGTGAGCGCGGCGGAATAGGAGCCGGACTCATGGGCACGCAGCAGGATCAGACACGACTGACGGAGTTGTTCCGGAAGAATCTCGAGCTCTGCGAGGTGGGGCCGGGCGAGACGGTCGCCGTCCTCTCGGAAGGCGACCAGCTCGGGAACTACAGGGAGGCGTCGCTCGCAGCCGCGCGCGACCTCGGCGCCGACGTGGCCGACGTGCACCTCCCCTCGGACGGTGCGGAGGACCCGGCGGTCAGGATCGCCAACATCGGGCAGAACGCGCTGAGCAAGCACCCGGAGGCGATGCAGACCTGCAAGGACGCCGACATGGTGCTGGACCACATGCTCCTGCTCTTCTCGCACGAGCAGATCGCAATGCAGGAGGCGGGCTCCCGCATCCTGCTCATCGTCGAGCCCGTGGAGATTCTTGAGCGCCTGTTCCCGACCGCCGAGATGCGCGCGCGCGTCGAGGCCGGGGAGCGGCGGCTGAAGGCGGCGCAGAGCCTGCGCTTTACCAACGACGCCGGCACCGACGTGACCTACACACTGGGCGACAAGTTCATCCTGACGGAGTACGGCTTTACCACGGAGCCGGGCCGCTGGGATCACTGGCCGGGGGGCTTCCTCGCCACGCTCGCCGCCGAGAAGGGCGTGAAGGGGCGGGTGGTGATGGAGGCGGACGACATTGTCTTTCCGCTCCGCGAGTTCACCGGCGAGCGCATCGCCTTCGATATCGAGGGCGGCATGGTGACCGAGATCTCGGGCGGCGCCCGCGCCGACAACCTGCGCGGCTTCATCGAGGGCTACAACGACCCGCGCGCATACGCGGTCTCTCACATCGGCTGGGGGCTCAACCATCACTGCATCTGGCGGCCCGACCTGCCGGGCATCGGCATGGACGGCCGCGCGCACTACGGCAACGTGCTCTTCTCGCTCGGCCCCGACACGGAGTTCGGCGGCGAGAACGACACCCCCTGCCACCTCGACCTGCCGATGCAGCGCTGCTCGCTCTGGCTCGACGACGAGCTGATCGTGGAGAATGGCGCGGTCGTGCCGGAGGACATGCAGGCACCCGCCCACTGATTTGCCAAACGGGGGGGCAGCGGGCATTTGCGCTTTCGTCGCCGGCCCGTAATATGCCCTCCACACGGAGACGTGGTGGCATGGGCGCCGGTGAAGTTGCCGGCGCCCTCGCCGATACGGGTCCATGACCAGAGGGAGAAGCGACTATGTGGAAACTGACTCTAGGTGCCGCTGTCGCGGCAGGCATGGCCATGACCGGCTTTGCCGCGTCCGACGTGAAGGCCGAGGACGACGGCGTCTGGTGGCCGGCCAAGGTCGAGATTTACAACCCGTCCTGCACCGACGGCGACCCGGCGTGCTGGACCGATCCCGCCAACCAGAACCTCGAGGTCGTGGACTACGTGCCGCTGATGCCCGATGAGGTTGATGCCAAGCACCATATCTGCGTGTCCTTCCCCCACCTCGTGGACTCCTACTGGGTCGGCGCGGCCTACGGGATCATCGAGGAAGGCAAGCGCCTCGGCCAGAAGATCTCCCTGATCGAAGCCGGCGGCTACGACAAGCTGGAGAAGCAGCTCTCGCAGGTCGAGGACTGCATCGCCAACGGCGCCGAGATCCTCGTGCTCTCCGCCATTTCCGCCGAGGGCAACATCAAGCAGGTCAACGAGCTGCGTGCCAGGGGCATCAAGGTTGTCGACCTGATCAACGGGATCAACACCGAGGTCGATGCCAAGTCGCTCGAGAGCTACTACAGCATGGGCCGCATCGCCTGTAAGTGGATCGCCGATCAGCACCCCGCTGGCAGCGGCAACGTCAAGCTGGCCTGGTTCCCGGGCCCGCCCGGAGCCAGCTGGTCAGTGGCCGGCAATCAGGGCTGCCACGACGCGGTCGTCGGCTCTGACGCCGAAATCATCTCGACCAAGTGGGCCCAGACCAGCAAGGAGGCCCAGCTCAGCCTCGTCGAGAACGTGATCCAGGCGCAGACCTCGGGCAGCGATGTCGATCTCGACTACATCGTCGGCGTGGCGCCGGCGGTGGAGAGCGGCATGGCCGCGCTCCGCGACCTGGGCATGCAGGACGAGATCAAGCTCGTCTCCTACTACTACACGCCCGGCATGCATCAGTTCGTCGGCCGCGGCAGCGTCGCCATGGCACCGACCGACCAGATGATCATTCAGGCGCGGATCTCCATCGACCAGGCAGTCCGCCTGCTCGAGGGCAAGCCGTCGGCGACCGGCGGTCGGCCGGAGTTCAACGACACCGGCCGGATGATCGAGCATGTGCAGCCGGTTGCGGCGATGGTGACGCCGGAGAACCACGCGGACTTCGACACCACCACGACGCTCGCGCCGAAGGGCTGGACGCCGGTGTTCAGCACCGACTAAGCGTGCGTTCGTCCGACCAAGAACGAGACTGATGGAGGCCCGTACCAGTGGCGGAACCATCAGCAGTGTTTGAGGAGTCCCCGGAGCCTCAGAGCTCCGGGGACACCCTTCTCAGGTTAGAAAATCTTTCCAAGCAATTTCCCGGCACGCTCGCGCTGGACCGCGTCAATTTCGACGTGCAGGCGGGCGAGGTGCATGTTCTCTTCGGTGAGAACGGCGCGGGCAAGTCGACGCTGATCCAGATCGTCGCCGGCGTCCACCGCCCCTCCGGCGGAACCATCCACCTGCGCGGCGAGCCGATCGTCATTCACTCGGTGCACCACGCGCGCCAGCTCGGCGTGAGCGCTGTCTTTCAGGAATTCTCGCTGGTGCCGCAGCTCACGGTCGAGGAGAACCTCTTCCTCGGCGACGAGCTGACGCGTGGCCCCCTGCTCAACAAGAGGGCGCTCGCCCGCCAGGCGCGCGAGACGCTCGACCGCCTGGGCTTCCCGCTCAGGCCGCGCGACGAGGTGATGTACCTCTCCCGCGCCGAGCAGCAGATGGTGGAGATCGCCAAGGCCTTCCGCACCCGGCCGAACATCATGATCTTCGATGAGCCGACCGCCTCGCTCACGGAACGCGAGACCGATCGCCTCTTCGACCTGATCGAGCAGATCAAGGCCGAAGGCATCGGCGTCATTTACATCACGCACCGGATGAACGAGATCAAGCGGATCGGCGACCGCATCACCGTGCTGCGCGACGGGGTGCATATCGACACGATCCCCGTCGAAGAGGCGTCCGATCAGAAGCTCGTCGAGCTGATGACCGGCCGCGTCATCGAACAGATCTTCCCGCATATCGAGCGCAACCCGGCCGAAACCCTGCTGGAGGTCGAGGGCCTCGTCACCGCCAAGCACTTCGTGAACGACGTCTCGATCAACGTGCGCCGTGGCGAAGTTGTCGGCCTCGCCGGCCTGGTGGGCTCTGGCAAGTCCGACCTCGGCCGCGCCTGCTTCGGGCTCGAGCGGATCATGGCGGGCAAGATCACCTTCGACGGCGACGTCGTCTACGACCGGGCCAAGCACGTGAACAAGCTCGGGCCGCGCCGGATGCTCGACCGCGGCATCTACTACCTGCCCTCGGACCGCCGGCAAGAGGGCCTGATCATGATGCAGAACGTGCGGGAGAACGTGGCGCTTCCCTCGCTCGGGCTCAATACCTTCTCGAACCTCCTGTTCCTGCGCCGGGCCAACGAGCGCCGGGTCGTGCGCGACATCGCGCAGAAGCTGGACCTGATGCCGCTCAACATCGAGCGCGACCTCGAGCACTTCTCGGGCGGCAACCAGCAGAAGGTGCTGGTGGGCAAGTCGCTGGTGCGCGACGTCAAGCTCTTCGTCTTCGACGAGCCGACGGTGGGCGTCGACGTCGGCGCGCGGGTGGCGATCTACGAGTTCATCCGCGATCTCTGCGAGGCGGGTGCCGGCGTCCTCCTGATCTCCTCGGACCTGCCGGAGATTCTACACCTGGTGCACCGCACCTACGTGATGTACCGCGGCGAACTGCGCGCGGAGCTGGATCAATCCGAAATCTCGGAGGAAGCGGTGCTGCACCACTTCTTCGAGAAGGAGGATGAGGCGTGACCCGGAGGGAGAATTAATGGCCGATACCGCCCAGCAGCGCCCGACGCCGTTGGAGAGGGCGGAGTATTTCGCAACGCTCATCTTCGTCCGCGCGGGCGTTCTCCCCTGGTTCCTCCTCATCGCGGTCGTCGTCTTCGCGATCACCACGGACAACTTCTTCAGCAGCCGCAACCTGATGCAGGTCGCGCGTCAGGCGACCTATCTGACCATGGTCTCGATGGGCCAGATGGTCGTTCTGCTGACCGCGGGCCTCGACCTCTCGGTCGGCGTCATGTTCGCCCTGGTCTCGGTCATCACGGCGATGGCCATGGTCGGCGCGTGGGACGGCGGCGCCGCGTCCACGGGCGCCATCCTTATCGGTTGCCTTGCGGGCTTCGGCGCCGGCACCGGCATCGGCGTGGTCAACGGCATCGGCGTCGCAGTCTTCCGGGTGCCGCCCTTCATGATGACGCTGGCCATGTCGTCCATCGTCTTCGGCATCGCGCTCATGATCACCGGCGGCACGCCGATCTACGGCATGCCGGACGACTTCGCCAACGTCCTCGGCTACGGCCGGGGCCTCGGGGTGCCGATCCCGATCTGGATCACCATCGGGTTCATCATCCTGATGTACGTGTTCCTCAACTGGACCCGGATGGGGCGCTATCTCTACGCGCTGGGCGGCAATCTCAAGGCGTCGCAGCTCTCGGGCATCAGCACGCGCTTCTACCTCTTCATGGCCTACGTCGTGACCGCCGGGATCACGACCATCGGCGCCATCATGCTGACCGCGCGGCTGGAAAGCGGCGAGGGGAACATCGGCAAGGAGTATCCGCTGCTCTCGATCGCGGCCTGCGTGATCGGCGGTGTCAGCCTCTTCGGCGGCACCGGGCGGCTGCCCAACGTGGTGCTCGGCGCCATCTTCATCATCCTCGTGCAGAACGGCATGAACCTGCTGCGCATCAGCTCCTACATGCAGCTGGTGGTGATCGGCATCCTGCTCATCCTCGCGGTGATCGCCGACAACTACCGGCAGAAGCTGCTGCTCATGCTCAGGGATTAGTTCTCAAGAACCAGAGCTCAGAGTTTGGCGATGGCGACGAACGGACAGCTGCCCGTTATCTCCGGCGATTCTCACGTTATCGAGCCGGCGGACCTCTGGACCAAGCCGCTCGGCGCGCGCTATGGCGATGCCGTGCCGCACATGGTGTCCGAACATGCCGGCACCGAGGCCGATCACTTCTTCACGGGCTTCGAGTATGTCCGCGTGGACGAGATCGTGGAGGGCGACGAGGAGCTGCAGAGGAAGCTCGTGGGCTCCGGCACCGACCCTGCGATCCGCCTCGTCTGCATGGACGAGGACAACGTCGTCGGCGAGATCGTGAACTCGACCTGGATGCTCTACGCGATGCGCGCGCGGGACGACCGGCTGGTCGAGGACCTGTGCAGCGTCTTCAACGACTGGCTCGCCGAATACTGCAGCCATGCACCAAAGCGCCTCTACGGCACCTCGATGATCCACATGGCGGACATCGACTGGGCCTGCAAGGAGCTGGAGCGGACCGCGAAGCGCGGGCTGAAGAGCGTGATCATCAACTGCGACGCCCGCCCCGAGTGGCCGCCCTTCCAGGACAGGCACTACGACCCCTTCTGGGCGCTCGCGCAGGAGCTGGAGCAGCCGGTGACGCTCCACATCATCACCGGCAACGAGATCGACCCCTTCGTCCTGCACGGGCCTGAGCGCAGCAACGTGGCGCGCAGCGCCATGGGTGTGCTGGCGGAGGCGGGACCCGTGCTCGCCAACGAGTTCATCTTCGGCGGCGTCCTCGACCGCTTCGAGAAACTCAAGCTCGTACTCTCGGAGTACGAGGTCTGCTGGCTGCCCTACTGGCTCTTCCGCGCCAAGCAGATACAGGACGACTTCGGCCCGGCGCTGGACATCCCCAAGGTCAAGCGGCCGATCGAGGAATACCTGGGCCAGATCTATCACGGGCTGATCGACGATCCCTACCTGGACAAGGTGCTGGACGTGATCGACTCGAAGACCATCATGTGGGGCTCGGACTTCCCCCACGCGCGCTGCACCTACCCGAATACGATGGCGGTGATCGAGCGCGTCTTTGGCCATCTCGACGAAGAGACCCGGCGCGACATCACCTTCAACAACTGCGCCCGCTTCTACAACTTCGACCTGCCGGCCGCCTGAACGGGCGCAGGCCCGCCTCTCTCCTGATCAGTACCAGCCCCTGTCCGCGAGGAGCGTCGCGAAGGGGTCCATCGCGCGCGCCTCTGCGGGCTCGATGCGCTCGGCCTCGCCATCCGCCACGGTATAGAACGAGAGTTCGCTGTGGATGCAACCGGCCGGGCAGTCGCCCCACGCGTTGCGAAAGACGAAGTGCCAGGTATCGCGCACCTTGGCCGCGTCGACGTCGGGGCCACCCCCTACCGCCCACTCGGGCCGGGCGTAGTCGACGCCGTCGATCAGGAAATAGGCGAAGGTTGCCTCGATCACGTCCACGCGCTCGTCCACGTCCAGGAAAGCGTAGCCGCCAGAGCGGAGCGTCTCCGCAGCCCTGAGACCCAACTTCACATTGAGGGCATCGAAGGCCGCGTGCCCAGTGGGCGGTGGGGCGAGCGCGTTCTCGTCGTTCCACGTGTCGTCAACGATGTCCCGGAGCTCACCCTCGAGTCCGAGGATGATCCTCCCCGGCATGTACTCCTCGCGCACGAGAACCTCCGCCATCGCCGGATAGGCGCGGCGGACAAGCGACAATGCCTGCTTGACCTCGCGACCGAGCGCGCGCTGGCTCTCGTCGTCCAAGAACAGGCCGCCGCCTTCCCTTCGAAGAATTCGGTCGGCCAGGAATTGGGCCTCGGCGTCGGCGGCTTCCCAGGGAGAGGGGTGGAGTAATGTCGTTTCGCCGGACTCAACCGGGTCAGCCGGGGCGACCGCCGTCACGGAGCCGATCAGGACCATGGCGCAGCCCACGACGAGCGCCCGACGCAATCGCGGCGGGTGTCCTCCGTTCCATCGGTTCCTGTGAAGAAGCCGCAACATCGATCACCCCGGCCGTTGAGGCAACGTTCTCACCCAATTTCGACGGAATTGTGGCGCATTCCGGATGCGCTGAGACGGGGCTTGACCGGATTCCGTCGCAATTCCGCTAGTGGGGAGCGGCGCGGGCGCCCACTCTGGGCCCGAAGATGCGGCTTGGGCCAAACAACGATAGATTCCCACGGATGGGGCAGGCATCGGACGGCGGCAAACCATGACGAAACGAAGCGGCCGCCGCGGCGGCGGGCGCGCGGCGCGGCGCGCGGAGCGGACCGGCGGCGGGATCGAGCAGCTCCGCTACATCACGCGTGACATACCCTCGGTCGGGCTTCTGACCGAAGAGGGGCTGGCCCTGATCGAGGAGAACGCGGACACGATCCTGGAAGAGATCGGGATCGACTTTCGCGACGACCCCGAAGCGCTCGCGCTCTTCAAGGATGCCGGCGCCGACATCGACGGCGAACGGGTGCGCTTTCCGCGCGGGCTCGCGCGCCATCTGGTCTCGACCGCGCCGCCAACATTCACGCAGCTTGCCCGCAACCCCGAGCGATCGGTCGAGATGGGCGGCCGCAACACGGTCTTCGCGCCGGTCTACGGCCCGCCCTTCATCTACGACATCGAGAAGGGGCGCCGCTACGCGCAGCTCGAGGATTTCCAGAACATCGTCAAGCTCGCCTATATGACGCCGGCGATGCACCACTCCGGCGGCACGGTTTGCGAGCCGGTCGACGTGCCGGTCAACAAGCGCCACCTCGACATGGTCTACGCGCACATGCGCTTTTCCGACAAGCCCTTCATGGGCTCGGTCACGCACCCCGAGCGCGCGGCGGATTCGGTGGAGATGGCGAAAATCCTCTTCGGCGCGGACGTGGTCGATTCCCAGGCCGTCATGGTCAGCCTGATCAACGCCAACTCGCCGATGACCTTCGACGCGACCATGCTGGGCGCGCTCAAGGTCTACGCCCGGGCCAACCAAGGCCTCCTGATCACGCCCTTCATCCTGGCGGGCGCGATGGCGCCGGTCTCGGTTGCGGGCACCATGGCGCAGACCCTGGCGGAGGCCATGGCCGGCATCTCTCTCGGCCAGCTCTGCCGGCCGGGGTCGCCGGTGATCTTCGGCAGCTTCCTGAGCTCGATGTCGATGCAGAGCGGCGCGCCGACCTTCGGCACGCCTGAGGCGACGCTCGCGATCTTCGGCCTGGCGGCGCTGGCCCGGCGCCTCGGCGTCCCCTTCCGCAGCGGGGGCGCGCTGACCGCATCGAAGCTGCCCGACGCGCAGGCCGCATACGAGAGCGCGAACACGCTGCTGCCGACCGTGCTCGCCGGCACCAACTTCGTGCTGCACGGCGCGGGCTGGCTCGAAGGCGGGCTCGCGAGCGGCTACGAGAAGTTCATCATGGATGCCGACCAGCTCGGAATGATGCAGGTGCTGGCCAACGGCTACGACCTATCGCCCAACGGCCAGGCGCTGGATGCGATCCGCGAGGTCGGGCCCGGCAGCCACTATCTCGGCTGCGCCCACACCCAGGCGAACTTCGAGAGCGCCTTCTACCGCTCCCCTGTCGCCGACAACTCGAGCTTCGAGCAATGGCAGGCCGACGGCTCCAAGGACACGGCGCAGCGGGCCCACGATCTCTTCAAGTCGATGCTGGCCTCCTACGAGGCGCCCCCCATCGACCCCGGCGTGGACGAGGCGCTCAAGGAGTACATCGCGAAGAAAAAGGCGTCCATGCCCGACGCCTTCGCTTGAGCTAACTCCGGCTGCGGCGGCGATTGCGGCGGCGGCCGGCGGGTGCCGGTGCTGTCTCCGCGGCGGGCAGCGTGACGTGCTGGGGCAGGTGGACGTAGTCCGCGGTGCCGTGGGGGATCGCCATGGCGTCGACGAAGTGGCGCTGAAACGCGGGCTCAACGGCGGTCTCCACCTTCTCGATCTCGCGCACCACGATCTCGATCTCCTCGCGCGCCGCACAGTCGAGCAGCGCGATCAACGCGCCCGTGCCGGCGGCGTTGCCCGCGGCGGATACCTTCTCCAGCGGGCAGTCGGGGATCATGCCGAGCACCATGGCGTAGAGCGGGTCGATATGGCTGCCGAAGGCGCCGGTCAGCACGATCCGGTCGACCGTCGCGATCTCGAAGCGGTCCATGAGCAGCCGCGCGCCGGCCATCAGCGCCGCCTTGGCAAGCTGAATGGCGCGCACGTCGTTCTGGTGGATGGAGATCGCCGGCTCGCCCGGGTGGAGCAGATAGCGGAAGGTCCGCCCCTCCTCGGCGATACGTTCGGTCCGGGCCCGAGCGGCGCCGGCGATGGTGCCGTCGGCGAGCAGGATGCCGGCGAGGTACATCTCGGCCAGCGCCTCGATGATGCCTGAGCCGCAGATGCCGGTGACGCCGGTGGCGGCTGTGGCCGCCTGGAAGCCCTCCTCGTCGGACCAGAGCTCGCAGCCGATGACCCTGACCCTGGCCTCCAGCGTGTCGCGGTCGATGCGTACCCGCTCGATGGCGCCGGGTGCCGCACGCTGGCCGGCCGCGATCTGCGCGCCCTCGAAGGCGGGGCCCGTGGGCGAGGACGCGGCCAGCAGCCGCTCGCGGTTGCCGAGCACGATCTCGGCATTGGTGCCGACATCGACGACCAGGACCGTCTCGTCCGCCCGGTGCGGGGCTTCGGAGAGCACCACGCCCGCCGCATCCGCGCCGACGTGGCCCGCGATGCAGGGCAGCACGTAGATGCGCGCGCCCGGGTTGACGTCGAGGTCGATGTCGCTTGCCGGCAGCGTGAGCCCGCCGGAGGCTGCGAGCGCGAAGGGCGCGCCGCCGAGCTCGGTCGGGTCGATGCCGAGCAGCAGGTGGTGCATGATCGGGTTGCCGACGAAGGCTGCGTTGAGAATATCGCTGCGCGCGATACCCGCTTCGTCCGCAACCTCGCCGATCAGCGCGTTCACCGCGTCCCGCACGGCCTGGGTCAGCTCTGCCTCGCCGCCGGGGTTCATCATCACGTAGGAGACCCGGCTCATCAGGTCCTCGCCGAAGCGGATCTGCGGGTTCATGCGCCCGGCGGAGGCCACGACGGTGCCGCTCGATATCTCGGCCAGATGGCAGGCGATGGTGGTGGAGCCGATGTCGAAGGCCGCGCCATAGACCTGCTCGTGGAAGCCGGGCCAGACCGCGACGATGCGCGTTAGCCGGTGGACCGCCACCGTTACCGACCATTCGCCGTCCCGGAGCGCTTGCTGCAGGCCTTGCAGGACATGCAGGTCGGACGTGAGGCCATCGAGGCCCCACTGTTCGCCAAGCGCGTCGGTCAGGCGCTCGAAATCGCTGCGCGGGTTGTGCATGTCGGGCTCGGCGACCTCGACATAGTGCAGCCGGATCGCGGGATCGATGGTGTAGTCCCTGGCCTCGGCGCGCTTGCGGACGACCTGCCTGTGGACCTGGCTCTCGGGCGGGACGTCGATGACGACATCGCCCTCGATCAGTGCCGAGCAGCCGAGGCGCCGGCCGTCCGCGAGGCCGCGGCGGGCGGCGTACCGGGCCTCCTTCTCTCCCGGCGGGCTCAGATGGCCGGGCGCGCTCTCGATCCCGAACTTGGCGAAATGGCCCGTGCCGGCCTCCACCTGGCAGCGGCCGCAGAGGCCGCGCCCCCCGCACACGGAATCAAGGTCGACGCCGATGGAGCGCGCCGCGTCGAGAAGCGATGTGCCGGTGGGAAAGCGCCCGCGCTTGCCGGAGGGCGTGAAGACGACGAAGAGGTGTTCGCTCATGCGCTCACGCGCTGACGGCGGCGCCCTCCCGCCGGCGCCGGCGCCCTTCGCGCCGACCGCGTCGGCCTTCGCTCCCGTTCGCACCCGCCGGCTCGCGGAAGCGTTTGAGCCAGCGCGCGCAATCGGGATCGTTGCCGTTCATCATGTCGGCGGCCATGACCGCGGCGACCTCCGCCTCGTGCAGCGGGTTCATGATGGCCGACGTGAGGCCCGAGCGCGCGGCCATGCTGAGGAAGGCCGCGTTCACGCTCGGCCGGTTGGGCAGGCCGAAGCCGATGTTGGACGCGCCGCAGGTGGAGTTGACGCCGAGCTCCTCCTTGAGCCGGCGCATGATGGCGAAGGCCTGCACGCCCGCCGTGTTGATGGCGCCGATGGGCATGACCAGGGGGTCGACCACCACGTCCTCCTTGGGGATGCC
This sequence comes from Alphaproteobacteria bacterium, assembly GCA_965207055.1. Taxonomy (GTDB): domain Bacteria; phylum Pseudomonadota; class Alphaproteobacteria; order UBA828; family UBA828; genus WTGU01. The sequence goes on from CBDBLP010000004.1 coordinate 1,622,270, forward strand.
GTGGTCCATGGCGCGCTCGACGATCATCTTCGCGATCGCGAAACGCTCGTCCGGGTCTTCGGAGATGCCGGTCTCGTCGTTGGAGATGGCGACGACGGCGCAGCCGTATTTCTTGACCAGGGGCAACACCGATTCCAGCCGCTCCTCCTCGCCGGTGACCGAGTTGAGCAGCGGCTTGCCCTGGTAAGCCTCCAATCCGGCCTCGAGCGCGGCCACGATGGAGCTGTCGATGGAGAGCGGCACGTCCACCAGCGACTGCACCAGCCGGATGCAATCGGCGAGGATCCGGGGCTCGTCGGCGAGCGGCACGCCCGCATTGACATCGAGCATGTGAGCGCCGGCCGCGACCTGGGCCAGCGCGTCCTTCTCCACCCGCGAATAATCGCCCGCCGCCATCTCCGCCATCAGCAGCTTGCGGCCGGTGGGATTGATCCGCTCGCCGATGATGCAGAAGGGCTCGTCGAACCCGATCGCCACCTCCCTGGTGGCGGAACTGAGGATGGTGCGTGTCATGGCGCTCCTGCTTCCTCGCCGGCTGCCGCCGCCCTTTCCATGAAACCCGCGAGCTCGCCGTAGCCCACATGGCGATGGACGTAGCCGAGCCCGAGGCGCCCGGCCGCTTCGCGGGCCTTGGCTTCCAGAGCCTCGTCGCGGACCTGGGAGATGTAGACGCAGTTCGTGTAGTTGCCGAAGTAGTCGTCGCGCAGCTCGGGCCAGCGGTCCAGACCCAGGCCTTCGATGATCAGCCGGTCGAAGTGGCGCACCATGTAGTCGGTCAGGAAGAACTGGGTGGGATCGTCGTCGGTGATGGCGGCGAAGGCCTCCTGGCCGGTGTAGAAGGCGTAGCAGTGCGGCCCCTCGATGCGCTCCACGCCTTCCTCCTCGATCACCTTGTCGAGCAGGCCGCCGGTGCCGCAGTCGCCGTAGGCCACGAAGATTGCGCGATAGCCGGCCCTGTTCGCCTGGATCTTCGCGCGCACCGCGTCCGGGATCAGGTGCGGGCGGTTGTGCAGCTTGGCCGGCAGGCAGGTGATGTCGAGATGATCGAAGCCGTTGGCCGCGCGGAAATCGACGATCTCGCGGGCGAGCGCGCCGCAGGCGATGACCAGGGCGCGGGCCGGCCCGGCGGACGCGAAGGCGGCTTCGTCGTCGACCGAGAGGTCAGTGTGCTCAGGCGTCGCGGCGTCTGTCATTGTGCGCAAGACTCAGGCGGCGCGCACGTTGTGGCGGCGCTTCATCAGCTCCTTGGCCGTTTCCACCGTGATCGCGGCGTCGGAGCAATAGGCGTCCGCGCCCACCGCCGTCGCGAACTCCTGGTTCAGTGGCGCGCCGCCCACCATCACCACGTAGTCGTCGCGGATGCCCTTCTCCTTCATCGTGTCGATCACGACCTTCATGTAGGGCATGGTCGTGGTGAGCAGCGCCGACATGCCGAGGATGTCGGGCTCGTGCTCCTCAAGCGCTTGGAGGTAGTTCTCCACCGGGTTGTTGATGCCGAGGTCGATCACCTCGAAGCCAGCGCCCTCCATCATCATGGTGACGAGGTTCTTGCCGATGTCGTGGATGTCGCCCTTGACCGTGCCGATCACCATCTTGCCCGAGCGCGGCGCGCCGGTCTCGGCCAGCAGCGGGCGGAGGATCGCCATCCCGCCCTTCATGGCGTTGGCGGACTTCAGCACTTCCGGCACGAAGAGGATGCCGTCGCGGAAATCGATGCCGACGATGCGCATGCCCTCGACCAGCGCGTCGGTCAGGATCGTGTAGGGCGCCCAGCCGCGCTCCAGCAGGATGTTCACGCCCTCCGCGATCTCCTCCCTGAGGCCGTCGTAGAGGTCGTCGTGCATCTGCTCGACGAGATCGGCGTCGCTCAGCTCGCTGAGAATGATTTCGTCGTCCGGCATGGTCACTGTCCTGATCCGGGCGTTGACGGCGCTGGGCTGTTGTTTATCGGCGCCGCACGCTTGCGTTGCAGACCCGCGTTGCAGGCCTGCGGCGCGGCACCTTAGCCCTCTTTCTCTTCAATCACATAGGGTGGACAGTCTGTCCCAGACGCGACGCCGGCTTGCCGGCCTGCGACAAAGCCCCAAGATCGCCCGTTCGTGCCGCCCCGGGATGCGTTACAGAGGCGCCGATCCCGGCAAGTCGGCATCGACCGCGCGGACGGGAGACGAGCCGCTGGTCAACCGCTTCGTGTCGCGTGGCGCGTGCCCGAAGTGCAGACGGAACGACTTCGAGAAGTGCGATGCCGAGACGAAGCCCGTGGCGAGCGCCACGTTGGTCACGGACATGCAGGTCTGCTGCAGCAAGGCACGGGCGCGGTTGAGCCGCATTTCGAGGTAATAGCGGCTCGGCGTGCAGTTCAGGTATTTCAGGAAGAGCCGCTCGAGCTGACGGGTCGAGAGGCCGATTTCCCGCGCGAGTTCGGTCTGGCTGAACGGCGCCTCAATGTTCTCCGACATCACGTTGATCGTGGCGAGAAGCTTGGGCTGGCTCACCGCGAGGCGAAGGCGGAGCGCCATCCTCTGGTGGTCGTCCTCGCCCCTGATCCGCTCCAGCACCAGGGCCTCGGAGACCGCCGCGGCCAGCTCGTAGCCGTGATCGCGGTTGATGAAGCTGAGCATCATGTCGGAGGCCGCCATGCCGCCCGCGCAGGTGTAGCGGTTGCGGTCGATGACGAAGATGTCCTCGCTGACATCCACGTTGGGGAAGTCCTCGATGAAGCCCGGCAGGTTCTCCCAGTGGATGGTGCAGCGATAGCCGTCGAGCAGCCCGAGGCGCGCCAGAATGTGGCTGCCCGTGCAGAGCGCGCCGATGTTCGTGCCGCGCCGCTCGATCTGCCGCAGCCAGATCGCGAGCCGCGTGTCCTCGAAGAGGTGGGTGTCGATGCCGCCGCAGACGAAGACCGTCGACAGGCGCTCGGCAGCGCCCCCGATCGACAGGTCCGCGGCGACACTGAGCCCGGCCGACGACGCCACGGCTTCGCCGTCCGCAGAGACGGTGCGCCACTCGTAGAGCGTATGGCCGCTGACGTAGTTGGCGAGCCGAAGCGACTCGATCGCGCTCGAGAGCGCACCGAGCGAGAACTTCGGGACCATCAGGAAGCCGAATTGGCTTCCGGGATCGGTGGTCCTCATGGCATCGACGCCGGTCAGGCGCCTCCCCAGCGCGTGGCGTTATGCATCTTCGGCCTTTTATTCAAATTACGACATCTCAGGACGGATGGGGAAATTGAATTCTTGCGCTCGCGCGCTGTCGGCCGGGTCGCTATTGCAGGCGCCCTCGCCCATAATCCGCGCCGCCATGGCCCCACCTTCGTACTGCCCTCGCCCATCCGCCCGCCCGAGCCTGCGCGGACGGCTGCCCCGCATGATTGCATGACATCGTGACGGCGGCTTCGTGATGGAGAGCGCGGCCGCCTGGGGCGCGGGCTGCGCGCTCGCCTGGGGCCTCGCGGACATTTGCGCGCGCTTCGCCGGCCGCTCGGTGGGCGTGCTGGCGGCGACCTGCACGATGATGGCGGTCGGCGGCGTGCTGATTGCGGCCATCATGGCGGCGTCTGGCGTGCCCTTCGACTGGCGCCTCGACGGCATCCACTGGCTTGTCGGGATCGGCGCCGGCACCGTGCTCGGCTCGCTCCTCTTCTATCACGCCGTGACCCACGGCCCGGTGTCGCTCGCCTCGCCGGTGGTCGCCTGCTATCCGGCGATCGCGGTACCGATCTCGGTTGCCCTCGGCGCCCGGCCCGACCCGCTCCATTGGGGCGCGATGATTGCCACCATGGCCGGGGTCTGGCTGGTGGCGCGGGCGACGGCGTCCGGGGACAGGACCGCACCGGAATATGCGCCTGCCGTGATGCGGCGGACCATCCTCTACTCCCTGGTCGCGGCGGCGGTCTATGCCGCCTCGCTCACGGCCGCCGACCGGGCCATCGACATCTACGGCCCCTGGCAGACCGTGCTGGTGGTTCGCATTTTCGGCTTCGCGGGGGTCGCAGCGATCCTGCTTGCCCGCCGCCGGCGCATGCCCTTGCCGACGCGGGCCTGGCCGGTTCTGGCCGCATTCGGGGTCCTCGACACCATGGGCCACCTGCTGCTCTATTTCGGCCTCGAACTCCCCAACGGCGAGTATGCGATCGTGGCGAGCGTGGGCTACACGGTGGTGACGGTGTTGCTGGCGCGGATGTTCCTGAACGAGCCGGTCTCGCGGCTGCAATGGGGCGGAGTCGCCATGGTGGTCGGCGGCGTCGGGGTCCTCGCCGCGTTCGGGTAGCGGGTTCAGGCCGTCCCGAGCGCGTCGCGCAGGAAGGCGCAGAGCGGCGCGTTGACCGCCGCAGGCTCCTCGGCGAGCGCCATGTGCCTGAGGCCCGGCAGGATCGCGAGCCGGGCGCCGGGGATCAGCCCGGCCATGGCCCGCGCCATGGCGGGCGTATTGCCGGGGTCGTCCTCCCCGGTCATGACCAGCGTCGGGCACGCGATCTGACCCAACCCCTGGACTAATTCGGCATCGCCCTCGGCGAGCACCCGGTAAGTCTGCGGGTAGAGGGCGGGAGCATCGACCTCTCGCTGCTCGCAATCCACGCAAATAGGAATGAGTTGCATTTGCTAGATAAATCGCTATGATTATGCAACGCGATTGCATTCGCATCGGTGGTCATCGCATCGGGCAAGGACCCAACCGAGGGTGGAGGACGACATGGCAGACGGCGTCATTCATCAGGATAGTCAACCAGTTGCGCCGCGCCGCCCGGCCGCGCCGGGGATGACGATCCCCCGTCTCACCTTCGCCGAACAGCTCGTGCTCTGGTCCGCGCGCCGGCTGGCCACCGCCGGCCATGGCGCTGCGGCCACCGAGACCGATGCCTCAGCCTGCCGACACGACGTCCGCGCCCGCGTCGGCGGCGAGCTCAACGTTGCACTCTGCCCGACCGGCGGCCCCGAAGCAGGCGTCGAAGCGGCGGAGGCGCTGGAGCGAACCCTCGACATCTTCGGCTGCGCGGGCGTGCGCAGCCTGCGGCTCAACCCCATGTGCTGCCGTTTCGTCAGCAATGACGAACGCCTCTTCCTGTCGTTCCTCGCGAGCTGCCAGGAAGGCGACCACCGCCACGCGGCCGCCCTCCTCTCCTGGTTCCTGCCCCCGGCGGGGTGCGAAGCGCAGCAGCCGATGGCGCCGCGTTCTCGCGGGCGCTGCTCGAGGCCGGGTTCCAGCTTCCGCAGCGGCTCATGCTGAGCGAGAGCGCGGGCTGCCCCACGAGTGTCTCGGCGGAAGCGGCCGCGCCCCACACGCTGCACTAGGCCGGATGCCTTCCTTTACGCGGCCGCGCGGGGACAGGGAGTCCGGGCGCGGGTCAACCCAAGACAGAGACAAGGGAGTCGACACCATGAAACGAACGATCGCCGCAGGAGGAGCCCTCCTCGCCCTCTCCGTGCTGCCGTTCACGGCACACACGCAAGACGATGTCTATGCGGGCTTTCCGGTTACCGTGAAGGGATATGAGGGCTCGACGACGACGTCGGTCTCCTACGGCGGCCAGATCGCCCGCCAGGTCCTGCACGACTCGCTCAAGAAGCTCGCCGGCACGGGCACCGGGGTACCGGACGACGCGCTGAAGGCCAGGATGACCGCCTACTTCGAGGGCAAGGACAAGGGCCGCGCGATCATTGCGCCGGCCAGCAAAGGCCCCTTCGTGGTGAAGCAGAGCGGTGTCGACGAGCTCAGCAAGGGCACCAACCTCGCAGGCAAGACCTGGAAGGGCGCGGTGCCGGGGATGCCCAACAACATGACCGGGCCCGAACTGGTGTCGTTCTGGATCGACAAGGCGTCTGCGGCCGAGAAAGGCTTCGATGCGGCGAACGGCTACGACTACCCGCAGCTCATCTCCAAGTTCCTGCTGGGCGCGGTGTTCTACAACCAGGCGGTCGACAACTACCTGGACGAGAAGCTGCGCGCCGACACCAAGCCCAACGACAAGCCCTACAAGGAGGGCGCCGCCTATACCGGCAAGGAGCACTCCTGGGATGAGGCGTTCGGCTATTTCGGCACGCCCGCCCACACGCTGAGCCTGACGCCGCAGGCGGTCTACGAGATCAACAAGCAGGGCAGCAAGCCGGAGAAGCAGGAAGACGCGCTGGCCCTCGCCGATCTGAACCAGGACGGCGCGGTCGATCTCAAGAGCGAGATGGCCTTCGGGCCGGCTTACTACGCCGCCGGCTTCGACAAGTCGGGCACCGACTACCTCCACACCATCACCCAGGCCTTCCTCGACGGCCGCAAGGTGATCACGGAGGCAAAGGGTGCGGCGCTCACCGACGACCAGCGAAGCGCGCTCCAGGGCTATGCGGAGACGATCCGCACCAACTGGGAGAGGGTGCTCGCCGAGGCCGTGTTCAAGTACGCGGGCTCCGTCTACAAGGATCTGGGCAAGCTGGAGACGATCCTCGAGTCCGGCGGCGACCCCGCCAAGGCCTTCCGCGCCTACGCCAAGCACTGGGGCGAGCTGAAGGGCTTCGCACTCGCGCTCCAGACCGGCCGCGACAACCTGGGGGAGACGGCGGTCAGGCTCAACCGGATCATCGGCTTCGGGCCGGTGCTTCTAAATTCGAGCCAGGTCACCGACATCGACAGCCAGGGCAACTACGTGAAGGACGAGTCCAAGCCGCTCGCGACCTACCAGTACGACATGCTCAAGCTGCAAGACCTGATGGTCTCCGCTTTCGCAGTCGAGGCCCGCCAGAACGATCAGCTCTCCGACATGGAATCGCTCTTGGAGAAGCTCGGCGACGGCGCGAGCGCCGAGAACGACTGAGGGGTCGTTCCCCGCCGCGGCGTCCGCTACGCTGGCGGACGTCGCGGGGAAATAGGAGGCAAGCGCGGACGCGGTGGAGTCGATCGTTCTCGACTATCTCGGCGGGCTCGCCGACGGCTTCGTCGATCCCAAGAAGCGAGTCTTCGTCGGCTACCTGCTTGCGGCGCTCGCCATCGCCTGTGTCGCGATGCTGGGCGCCGCAGGATGGAACCTGCGCGCCGGTGCGGCGAACGGCCGACGGCTGGTCTTCTCTCGCGCGATCTGGTGGTCGGCCTCGGCGCGGGCCGACTACAAGATGTTCGCGCTCAACCAGGCGCTGATGATGGTGATCGCCCCCCGGCTGGTCGGCCGAATGGCGATCGCCACCGCCCTCTTCACAGGGCTGCACACGCTGGTCGGCGGGCGGCCGGACGCTGCGCTCACGCTGCCCGGCTGGCTCGTCGTGGCGAGCTTCACGGCCTGCCACTTTCTCTGCGACGACCTCTCCAAGTACCTGGTGCACCGCGCGCTGCACCGCTGGCCGGTGCTCTGGGCCTTCCACAAGGTCCACCACTCGGCAACGACTCTCACACCGCTCACGGTCTACCGAACCCACCCGCTTGAAGCGGTTCTCTTCAGCCTGCGTGGCAGCGCCGTGCAGGCTGGCGTGGTCGCGGTCTTCATCTTCTTCTTCGGCAGCGCGGTGGACCTCTTCACGGTGCTCGGCGCGAGCGTCTTCCTCTTCGCGTTCAATGCGGCAGGCTCCAACCTGCGCCATTCGCACGTCCGCATCGGCTACGGGCGGAGGCTGGAGAGGGTCCTGATGTCGCCGGCCCAGCATCAGATCCACCACTCCGTCGAGGAGCGGCATCACGACAAGAACTTTGGCACCGTGCTCTCGCTCTGGGACTGGCTGGGTGGCACGCTCTATCTCGCGGAAAAGGGAGAGGAGCTCCGCTACGGCCTGAGCGCGGGCGAAACGACGCAGATGGACGGCCTCGCGGCGCTCTACCTGAGGCCGGCGCTGGAGGCGGGTCGGATCCTTCGAGACGGGGCTGCGGCGGGGGCGGCCGCGCTTGCGAATCGCCCCCGCCGCAGCCCACAATCGGCCCGAGTCCGGCAGACGGCGAGCGTGTTCCATGCGTCGCGATTCGCGCGGCAGGCCCTTGGAGGCCGATAGCGACGGCCCGGCAGAAGCGGGGAAGCGCCTCTTTGCCGCGTATGAGACCCGCCCGGCGTTCTATGACGAAATGTTCGAGGCCACCGGCGTGCCGCGCGCCCATTGCCGGGAGCTCTGCGAGGCGCTCGACCGGATGCGCCCGGCCGAGATCGCCGCCATGCAGGAGTATGCCGAGCGCTCCTTCCTGCACCAGGGGATCACCTTTGCGGTCTACGGCGAGGACGGGGCGCAGGAGCGGATCATCCCCATCGACTTCCTGCCCAGGCTGCTCGACGCCGCCGAATGGGATCTGGTCGAGCGGGGCCTGAGGCAGCGGCTGGAGGCGCTCAACCGCTTCCTCGCCGATGCCTACGGGCCGGGGCGGATCATCGAGGAGGGCGTGGTGCCGGTGGACCTGGTGCGGGGCTGCCCGCAGTACCGGGTCGAGATGCGCGGCCTGGAGGTGCCCCACGGCGTTTACGTCGCGCTTTGCGGCACCGATATCGTGCGCACCAACGACGGCTTCGTCGTGCTGGAGGACAACCTGCGGGTGCCGTCCGGCGTCTCCTACATGCTGGCCAACCGGCGGGCGCTGAAGACCAGCCTGCGCAACCTCTTCCGCCGCCACCACGTGCGCGGCATCGAGCACTACGGCCAGCTGCTGAGGCAGACGCTCACCGAGCTTGCGCCGCGCGGCGTCTCCGACCCCTGCATCGTCCTGCTGACGCCGGGCGTCTACAATTCCGCCTTCTACGAGCACATGTTCCTGGCGCAGGAGATGGGCATCGAGCTGGTGCAGGGCAGCGACCTGCTGGTCCACAACGGCTTCGTCTACATGCGGACCACCGCGGGGCTTCGGAAGGTGGACGTGATCTACCGCCGCATCGACGACGACTTCATCGACCCGCTGGCCTTCCGCGCCGATTCGCAGCTCGGTACCCCCGGCCTCTTCTATGCCTACAAGCTTGGCAACGTGACGATTGCGAATGCACCGGGCACCGGGGTCGCTGACGACAAGAGCGTCTACGCCTACGTGCCCGACATGATCCGCTACTACCTGGGCGAGGAGCCGCTGCTCGCCAACGTCGACACCTACCTCTGCCGGGAGCCGGAGGCGCTGGAGTACACGCTCGACAACCTGGAGACGCTGATCGTCAAGATGGTGGGCGAATCCGGCGGCTACGGCATGCTGGTCGGCCCCCAGGCCTCGCCCGCCGAGCGCGCGGCCTACGCCGAGGAATTGCGGAGGAACCCGGCCAACTACGTCTCCCAGCCGGTGCTCGACCTCTCGGTCTCGCCCTGCCTCACGCCCGACGGCGCAGCACCCCGCCACGTCGACCTCCGCCCCTTCGTCCTGCGCGGGCGCGAGACGCGCCTGGTCCCCGGCGCGTTCTGCCGGGTCGCGCTGGTCAAGGGCTCCCTGGTGGTCAATTCGAGCCAGGGCGGCGGCGGCAAGGACCTCTGGGTGCTGTCGGACTAGATCCATGCTCTCCCGCAACGCCCAAGGCCTCTACTGGATGGGCCGCTATCTCGAGCGGGCGCAGCACGGCTGCCACCTGCTGGCGGAGCAGTTCATCATCATCGAGGACCGGCCGGTCGAGCAGATCGACCAGAGCTGGCGGCGCCTCTACATGGCCCTCGGCCGCACCCCGCTGGGCGGGCATCTGCAACCGCTCCCCGATGACGAAGACTTCATGCTGGCGGACGCCTACACGCTGGCCGACGATCTGACCTTCGAGCCGACCAACCCCGATGCGATCCGCAACTGCGTCGCGGCGGCGCGCGAGAGCGCCCGGCAGGTCCGCAACATCATCCCCGACAAGATGTGGTCCTCCCTCAACCTCGCCTACTTCGATCTGCGCGATGTCGAGATGGACGCCATCTGGAACAACCAGCCGGGCACCCTCTACGACCGCACCGAGGGCGCCATTCGCACCGTCTCGGGCGTCGCCGAGGGGACGGTTTACCGGGACGACGGCTGGCACTTTCTCCAGCTGGGGCGCTTCGTCGAACGGGCGCAGCTCATAGCCGCGCTGATGAACGCGCACATCGCCCTCTTCCCGACCGCCGCCCCCGACTGCGAAGCGGACTGGCTCTCGCTGCTCTGGATCTGCGAGGCGCACTTCGCGTACCGCCGGCTCTACTCCCTGGAGCTTCGCCCGCCCCGCATGGTCGATTTCCTGGTCGCCGATCCCTCGCTCTCGCATTCGATCCGCCATTCGCTGGGGCGCATCGTGGAGGCGCTCGCTGCCGTCGCGAGCGGCCCGCCGCTGCAGATCGAAGCCGAGCGCCGCGCGGGCCGCATGGCCGCCAGCATCGACCACGACTGGCCCGACCGCGACCGGGAGGACGACGACGCCACGCGCAAGGCGCTGCAGGAGTTCGGCGCGTCCTGCCGCCTGCTGCACGACGATATCGCGGCCGCCTATTTCAACTACGAAATCAAGGACGCGCCGTGAGCGTCGACACCCCGCGGCGCTTCCGGGTCGAGCACCTCTCGGACTTCCGCTACGAGCAACCGGCGCAGGGCAGCCTGATGGTGCTGCGCCTGCACCCGCGCGCGGACGGCGGGCAGCATGTCGCCAACTTCGCCCTCGAGATCGATCCCGCCGCCGCGCCGATCGCGTTCCAGGACCCCTTCGGCAACACCTGTCACCTCTTCAACGTCCATCGCTCGCACGAGCACACCACCGTGAAGTCGCGGGCGGAGGTCGAGACCGCGCCGGCGCCGGACCTGCCTGAGCGGATGGAGGGCGACGCCTGGGATGCGCTGACGGAACTCGCCGCGCCGCTTCGGCATTGGGAGTTCCTCGCGCCCAGCCAGTTCGCGCGCTCGAGCCCGGCGCTCGAGGCCTTCGTCGAGGACAAGGGCCTGCGCCGGGGCGGCGACCCCCTCTCCTCGCTCCTGGAATTGGCCCGCGTGCTGCACGACGCGTTCCGCTACGAGCCGGGCAGCACGGCGGTGGATTCGCCGATCGAGCACATCCTGGAGACCCGCAGCGGGGTCTGCCAGGACTACACCCACGTGATAATCGCCATCGCGCGCGCGTGGGGGATTCCGAGCCGCTACGTCTCGGGCTACCTGCACCGGGAAGGCGCGCCGGGCGAGCAGACGCCCGAGGGGGCGAGCCACGCCTGGGCGGAGTTCCTGCTCCCGGATCTCGGCTGGTTCGGGATCGACCCCACCAACGACACCATCGCCGATCACCGCCACGTCCGCATCGCCGTGGGCCGCGACTATGCCGATGCGGCGCCGACACGCGGCGCCGTGTTCGGCGGCGGCGAATCCCGGCTCGACGTGGTGGTGAGGGTGGCGGAGGGCGGCGAGCCCGAACCCGCCATCGCACCCCGGGCGGAGCGGCCCTTCCTCAGCGACGCCACGCCCACCCCGGTGGTCCCGCAAGCCGGCGCCGATCAGTAAAGGACCGTCGGGAGTTGGGGGTTACTCCGCCCCCTCCCCGATCGGCGCTTCGACGCGCGCGCGGAGGCCGCTCAGCAGGCCCTCGATGCCGTCGCGGTTGACCACCGAGCTGAACTCGGCCCGGTGCGTGAGCAGCATGCTGATGCCTTCGACGTAGAGGTCGACGACCTTGTGGCTCCCCTCCTTCGGGCGAACCCGGAAATCGAGCTCGACGGGGTCGGCGCCGGAGGGCCGGGCGACCCGGGCGCGCACGATGGTGTCGCCGCTCTCGTCGGCGATGGCGGAATGCACTGTGAATGTCTCGCCGCCGTAGGAGTAGGAGTCGAAGCGGTTCGCATAGACGCGCGCGAGAAAGTCGAGAAAGATCGCCGCGAATTCCCTGCGCTGCTCATCGCTCGCCGCCTTCCAGTGCCGCCCGAGCACGAAGCGGCTGACGAGCGGAATGTCGAAGCCCCTGACCATCACGTCGCGGAGCGCGGCCTCGCGCTCCGCAAAGGTGCTGGTGTCCTTGTTCCCGAGAATGGCGATGACGTCGGCGCCGACGCTCTGGACGAACGCGATCACCCGCTCTTCCTGGGCGGCCGCGCGCTCTCCTCCGGCCGCGGCGAGGAGGGCAACGATCAAGGCGGTGGCGATGACGGTGCGTCGAGTTGGACGCTTGCGGTTCTTCAATTCCGTTCTTCTCGACATGACGACTGTCCGATCCCGACGAGCCGGCGAGCAATACTGGAGCCACGCGCAATTCACAATCGTGCCTTCTCGGCTGAAGGGGACTGCAAGGGGCGCCCCGGCGCTTTCGCGAAGGGTGGAGGCTGTCAGCGGCTGCAGGACGGCGGCGGTCGTCGTGACCGCACACTGCCCACCTGTGCCATAGTCATTTGTCGGACGCGTCGAGTCGATCCGACGAGAGCCACACCCGACGAGAAAGGACCAGGAAGGTGGGAACATCGCGACTGGGTCTGTTCGTCCCATTGAGACTGGCGGCCGTCGCCGTCGCCTTGACCCTGGGCGTCGTCACGCAAGCGCAGGCGGCCGGAACCCATCCGGTGACTGGCGAGGCGCTGGCGGACGACCAGAGCTTCACCTACCGCCTGCTCGACCAGTTCCCCACGCTCGACCCGCAGCTCAACCAGGATGTCTCCGGATTCCACGTGATTCGGGACCTCTTCGAGGGCCTGTTGAGCCAGGACGGAGACGGCAACCTCGTTCCCGGCGTGGCCACGAGCTACGCGGCGTCGGACAACAACACGACCTATACCTTCACGCTGCGCCAGGACGCCACGTGGTCGAACGGCGACCCCGTGACCGCGCATGACTTCGTCTACGGCTGGCAGCGCGCGGTCGACCCCGCAACCGCCTCGCCTTACGGCTGGTTCGTCGAGCTCACCCAGATCGTGAACGCCAAGGAGATCCTGGCCGGCGAAATGCCGACCGCCGAGCTGGGCGTGAGGGCGGTCGACGATCACACCCTGGAAGCGAAGCTGAACCAGCCCCTGCCCTACTTTCCGGCCATGACGACCTACGCCACGCTCTTCCCCGCGCACCGGGCGACCATCGAGGCCCACGGGGCGAAGTGGACGGCGCCGGAGAACATCGTCTCCAACGGTGCCTACGTGCTCGAGGAGGTCGTGCTCAACGAGTTCCACACGCGGGTGAAGAGTCCGACCTACTGGGGCGCAGACGGCGTCATCATCGAGAGGGTCACGGGCCTCGTCATCAACGACGTCAACCAGGCACTGACCCGCTACCGCGCCGGCGAGCTCGACCATCTGGAGCCGTTGCCGTCGGGGCAGTTTCCCGCGCTCAAGGAGGAGCTGCCCGACGAGGCCGCGAGCGTGCCCCGCCTCTGCTCCTACTACTACGCCCTCAATCACAGTGAGAGCGGCAATGCGGCGCTGCATGACGTGCGCGTGCGCCAAGCGCTGAGCATGGCCATCGACCGCGACGTGATCGTGGACCGGCTGCTGAAGGGCGGCCAGTGGCCCGCCTACAACTTCACCCACCTCAAGACCGCCGGCTTCACGATGCCGGAGATCGCCTACGGACAGCTGAGCCAGGCCGAGCGGGACGCCGAGGCCAAGCGGCTGATGGCGGAGTCCGGCGCAGAGGGCCTGACGCTCAAGCTGATTTACAACACCTCGGAGAGCCACAAGCAGATCGCCACCGTGATCGGCCAGATGTGGAAGCAGAAGCTGGGCGTCGCCACGGAGCTCGCAAACTTCGAGTGGAAGACCTACATCAACCTGCGCAAGGCGCAGGAGTTCGGCGTGGCGCGCTCAGGCTGGTGCGGCGACTACAACGAAGCCTCGACCTTCCTCGACCTGCTCACCACCACGCATGGCGCGAACGACGGCAAGTACTCGAACCCGAGGGTGGACGAGCTCATGAGCGCGTCCAAGACCGCCGAGGACCCGAGCTCGATCTATGCCGAGGTCGAGCAGATCCTGGCCGAGGACATGGCCATCATCCCGATCTACCATTATGCGAACACATTCCTGCTCTCCAGCGACATCAAGGGCTGGCCCTACAACAACGTGGAGAACAACTGGTATTCCAGGAACCTCTACCGCATCGCCAAGTGAGTGACGCCATGCGGCTGCGGCACGCGTGCGCGTGCCGAGTCGCAAGCCCGCATTTCTCACCACGGTCATGGTCTGCGCGGCGCATTCAGGGCGAGAGGGTAGGAGCGTCGTGCAGCGCGATGCGGGGACATCGGGCAAACGGCGCGACGTATCCTGTCGCCCTGAAGGCGCCGCCCTTCGGGTCGTGCCCAGGCGCCCGCCCGCGGCGTCGCGGGCCTCAACCGTATTCCCCGATACGCTCTTCGGCCCGCTCCTGGCGGATCGAACGCCTGGGCGCGACGCAGGCCGTGACCCTGGTGAGAATTGCGGGCTAGATGATCTACTACTTCCTCAAGCGTCTCGCCGTAGCGGTCCCGACGCTGCTGGTTCTTATCGTCGTTTCCTATGTGCTGATGTACGCAGCACCGGGCGGCCCCTTCGATACCGAACGCACGCTGCCGGCCGAGGTGATGGCCAATCTGCAGGCCAAGTACGGCCTGGACCAGCCGCTGGTCGTGCAGATCTGGCGCTACGTCGTCTCGATCGTGACCGAGTTCGATTTCGGCCCCTCCTTCCAGTACACCGACCAGACCGTCAACGAGATCATCCGCCAGGGCTTTCCCGTGACGCTCACCTATGGCGGCTGGTCTTTCCTCGCGGCGGTGTTGGTGGGGGTCTCGCTCGGCATCGCCGCGGCGGTCTACCACAACACGGTTCTCGACTATCTCGCGGTGGGCGTCTCGGTCGGCGCGCAGGTGCTGCCGAACTTCGTGCTGGCGCCGATCCTCACCCTGATCTTCACGCTCTGGCTCAACTGGCTCCCCGGCGGCGGTTGGCAGGGTGGGCACTGGCCCTACGTCATCATGCCGGTGATCGCGCTCTCGACCTCGTTCATGGCGTCGATCGCGCGCATCACGCGCTCCTCCATGCTGGAGGTGCTGAACGCGGGCTTCATCCGCACGGCCCGCGCCAAGGGCCTCTCCATGCGGCGCATCGTGTTCCGCCACGCGCTGAAGCCGACGCTGCTGCCGGTGATCTCATTCCTTGGACCGGCGTTCGTCGGCATGATTACCGGCTCGGTGGTGATCGACGTCTTCTTCGCGACCGGCGGCATCGGGCAGTTCTTCGTCAACTCGGCGCTCAACCGCGACTATCCGGTGATCATGGGTGTCACCATCCTGGCAGGGGCGCTTACCATCATCTTCAACCTGGTGGTCGATCTGCTTTACGCCTGGATCGACCCGCGCATCCGGTACTGACGTGTCGCCGCTCATCTTCGGACGACGCGCGCTCCGGGCGTTCGCCGCCGCCGATGCCAAGAGCACGGCCGGCGGCCGCTCGCTCTGGAGCGATGCCCGCAGGCGCTTCTTTCGCAACCGCGCCGCCGTGGCGAGCCTCGTCGTCCTGGTGCTCGTCGCCGCCTTCGCAATCTTCGGCGACCTGGTGGCGTCGTGGTCCAACGAGGAGATCGACTGGTCGATCCTCGGCAGCGTGGCGGAGGAAGGCGGCCCCTCGATCGCCAACGGCCACTACTTCGGGGTGGACGAGCTCGGCCGCGACCTCTTTGCGCGCACGGTCCAGGGCACCCGCATATCGCTGATGGTCGGCGTCATCGGCGCGTTGATCTCGGTGGTGGTGGGGACGCTCTACGGCGCCACCGCCGGCTACTTCGGCGGCAAGCTCGACGGCGCGATGATGCGCGTCGTCGACGTGATGATGGCCATTCCCTACATGTTCGTGCTGATCCTCTTCATGGTCGTGTTCGGGCGCTCGATCCTCGTGCTCTTCATCGGAATCGGCCTGATCAGCTGGCTCGACATGGCGCGGATCGCGCGCGGGCAGACGCTCAGCATCAAGAACCGGGAGTTCGTCGAGGCCGCCGTGGCGATCGGCGTCAGGCCGGGCCGGATCATCCTGCGCCACATCATCCCCAACCTGCTGGGCGTGGTGATCGTCTACGCCACGCTGCTGGTGCCCTCGATGATCATCTACGAGAGCTTCATCAGCTTCCTCGGCCTCGGCGTTCAGGAGCCCGATACGAGCTGGGGCGCGCTCATCAACGACGGCGCGAGCCAGATGCAGTACGGCACGCTGTGGCAGCTGCTCTTCCCGCTCTTCTTCTTCGTCGTCACGCTCTTCTCGTTCTTCTTCCTGGGCGACGGGCTGCGCGATGCGCTCGACCCGAAGGACCGCTGAGCCGTGACGCTGCTGAGCGTGCGCGACCTGCGCGTGACCTTCGAGACCGGCGACGGCAGGGTGAACGCCGTGAACGGCGTCGACCTCGCGGTGGACGCGGGCCAGTCGCTCGCGATCGTGGGCGAGAGCGGCTCCGGCAAGAGCCAGATCATGTACGCCATCATGGGGCTGCTGGCGCGCAACGGGGCCGCCGCCGGCTCGGTCGTGTTCGACGGCAGCGAGATCCTCGGCCTCGACGAAGCGGCGCTGAACCGCATCCGCTCCAGCCAGATCGCGATGATCTTTCAGGAGCCGATGACCTCGCTCAATCCCTACATGCGGATCTCGCACCAGATGATCGAGGTGCTGACGCTGCACAAGGGCATGAGCCGGCGGGACGCGCTCGCGGAATCGGTGCGCCTGCTGGACGCGATGGAGGTGCCGGAGGCGAAGACACGCATCGGCATGTATCCCCACGAGTTCTCGGGCGGGATGCTGCAGCGCGTGCTGATCGCGATGGCGCTGCTCTGCCGCCCACGCCTTCTGATCGCCGACGAGCCGACCACGGCGCTGGACGCCACCGTGCGGGGCCAGATCATGCGCCTGCTCGCGGACGTGCGGTCTCAGTTCGATACCGCCGTGATCCTGGTCACGCACGACGTCGGCATCGTGGCGGGGAACTGCGACGAGATGGTCGTGCTCTATGGCGGCCGAGTGATGGAGAGCGGGCCGGTCGCAAGCGTCTTCGCCCAGCCGCGCCATCCCTATACGCGGGGCCTGCTGGATGCCGTGCCGCGGCTCGACCGGGACGACGAGAGGCTGCGCGCCATCCCGGGCGACCCGCTCAGCATGAACCTGCTGCCCGCCGGCTGCCCTTTCGCCGCGCGCTGCCCGCGGGTGGAGGACATCTGCCATCGCGAGCGGCCCGAGGGCACCCGGCCTGCGCCGGACCGGCTGGTCGCCTGCCACCGGCCCCTGGAGAGCGCGGCGTGAGCGCGCCCCTGCTCTCGGTGCGCGACCTCTCGGTCACGTTCCGCGTGCGGCAGAAGGGGAGCCCGCCCTGGACACGGGCGCTCCCGCTTCAGGCGGTCCGGGGCGTCAGCTTCGACCTCGCCCCGGCCGAGACGCTGGGCATCGTCGGCGAGAGCGGGTCGGGGAAGTCGACCCTGGCCCGCGCCCTGATCGGCACGGTGCCCGCCACCGGTGGGCAGGCGCTCTGGCAGGGCAAGGATCTGCTGGCGATGGGCGCCGAGGAGCGCCGGCCGCTGCGCCGAGACATCCAGATGATCTTTCAGAACCCGCTCGGCGCGCTGGACCCCCGGATGACCGCAGGCGAGATCATCGCCGAAGCGCTCACGACCCACGAGCGGCGCCTGCCCCGCCACGAGGTCCGCGCGCGCGTCGCCGCGATGCTGGAGCGGGTGGGCCTGCTGCCCGAGCACATCAACCGCTACCCGCACGAGTTCTCCGGCGGCCAGTGCCAGCGCATCAACGTTGCGCGCGCGCTCATCGTCGAGCCCAGGCTGGTGATCTGCGACGAGCCGGTCTCGGCACTGGATGTCAGCGTGCAGGCCCAGATCGTCAACCTGCTGCAGGACCTGAAGCGCGACCTCGCGCTCGCGCTGATCTTCATCTCCCACGACCTCAGCGTGGTGAAGCACATCTCCGACCGCATCATGGTGTTCTATCTCGGCCGCACGATGGAGTATGGCGCGGCCAGCGATCTGATTCGCAGGCCCCGCCATCCCTACACCCGGGCCCTGATCGCGACGGCGCCGGTGCCGGATCCCGCAATCGAGCGCGGGCGCGAGGTCACGGCGCTCAAGGGCGAGCTGCCCTCCCCGCTCGCGCCGCCATCGGGCTGCGTGTTCCGCACCCGCTGCCCCATCGCCCGCCCGGCCTGCGCGGATGAGGCGCCGGCCATGCAGGCGTTTGGGCCCGATCACGTCGCGGCCTGCCCCTTCGGCGAGCCTTCAAGGAGCGAGGCCGGTTTGGGATAGGGCGGGGTTCCTCGTATAGTCCGGGCGAGTTCCATGCGGAGGCGCCGCGATGCGCTGACCGAGGGAGGACGGCATGAAGCTCAGCACCGAACGCATACTCACCACGCACGTGGGCTCCCTGCCGAGGCCGCAGGATGTCTCCGACATGCTGCTCGCCAAGGAGAACGATACGCTCGCCGACCAGGGCGCCTTCGACGCCTGCATGGTGAGCGCCGTGGCCGACGTCGTGCGCCGGCAGGTCGACGCCGGGGTCGACATCGTCTCCGACGGCGAGATGAGCAAGAGCGGCTATTCCACCTACGTCACGGAACGGCTGCACGGCTTCTCGGGCGACAGCGCGCGCAAGATTCCGCGGGACCTCGAGCTCTTCCCGGCCTTCGTGCAGCGGGTCGCCGCCATGGGCGAGGCGCCGCAGCCCAGGCGCGCGCCCTGCGTCGGCGAGATCGGCACCAAGGACGAGGCGCCGCTCCGGAAGGACCTCGCCAACATGGCCGCAGCGCTGGAGGGCGCCGGCGCGGCCGAGGGCTTCATGAACGCGGCCTCCCCCGGCGTCATCGCGTTCTTCCAGCCCAACCAGTACTACCCGAGCGAGGACGCCTACCTGGAGGTGCTGGGCGAGGCGATGAGGTCCGAGTACGAGGCGATCCACGCGGCGGGCCTGGTGATCCAGCTCGACTGCCCCGACCTCGCCATGACCCGGCACAGCATCCACAAGGACAAGAGCGACGCGGAATTCGTCGCCCAGGCCGAGCGCAACATCGAGGTGCTGAACCACGCGCTGGAGAATGTGCCCGCCGAGGCGGCGCGGATGCACCTCTGCTGGGGCAACTACGAGGGGCCCCACACCTGCGACATCGCGCTGGACGCGATCTACGACGTGGCGATGAAGGCGAAGCCGCAGGCGATCTCGTTCGAGGCCGCGAACCCGCGCCACGCCCACGAGTGGACCGTGTTCCAAGAGCGCGGCCTGCCGGAGGACAAGGTGCTGATCCCCGGCGTGATCGATTCGGTCTCGAACTTCGTCGAGCACCCGGCGCTGGTGGCGGAGCGCATCTGCCGCTTCGCCGACATCGTCGGGCGCGAGCGCGTGCTGGCGGGCGCCGACTGCGGCTTCGGCACCTTCACGGGCTTCGGCCGGGTGGATTCGGAGATCGTCTACGCCAAGCTCGGCGCGCTCGCCGAAGGCGCGGCGCTGGCCTCCGACCGGCTCTGGTAGGGCATGGCGGCGCCCGGCCGGGTGCTCGTCATCCGGCATTCGGAGATCGACCAGCCCGGCTTCTTCGGCGAGGTCATGGAGGCGGCCGGCATCGCCTGGCAGCCCTGCGACCCCTGGCGGGGCGAGCCCTTCCCTGCGCTCGAGGACTATGACGCCGTGCTCGCCATGGGCGGGCCGCAGCAGGCGGACGAGGAGCACCTCTACCCCTGGCTCGCACCGGAGAAGGCGCTGCTGCGCGACGCCGTGGCGGAGGGCAAGCCGGTGCTCGGCGTCTGCCTCGGCTGCCAGCTGCTGGCTGACGCCCACGGCGGCACCGTGGCGCCGCTGGCGGAGGCCGAGGTCGGCATCGTCGACTTCGCACTCACCGAAGCGGGCCGCGCCGACCCCCTCTTCGCCGGGCTGCCGGCGGCCCCGCTCACCATGCAGTGGCACCTGAACGCGGTCACCGCGATGCCGCGGCAGGCGGTGCTGCTCGCCACCTCCGAGGCCTGCGCGGTTCAGGCCTATCGGCTCAGCCCCCGCGCCTACGGCGTGCAGTTCCACATGGAGGTGGATGCGAAGCTGGTGCAGGCGACGGAGGCCTTCCCCGAGTACGTCGCCGGGCTGGAGAGCCAGCAGGGCGCGGGCGCGTTCGCGCGCATGGTGGCTGACGCGACGCGCGAAGAGGAGACGCTGCGCGCCAACGGCAGCCGGCTCTTCCGGAATTTCGTCGGGCTCATGGAAGCGAACGACAGGCGGCGGCCGGCGGCCCAATAGCAGGCGACGCGACAAGGAGAGAGGGAATGGATCGGGAATCGGCAACACGCGCAGGCGCGCTCCTGTGGGAAGCTTGGCAGGAGCGCAGGCAGATCACGGCATTGCCGGCGGACTGCCGGCCCGGGACGCTGGAGGAGGCCTACGCGGTGCAGGAGGGGCTCGCGGCAAGCGCGGGCCTCGCCGTCGCGGGCTACAAGATCGGCGCCACCAACGCGCAAGTGCAGGCGCGCTTCGGCGTGGACGCGCCCTTCTCCGGCCGCCTCTTCGCCGACTACGTGGGCGAAAGCCCGCTGCGCGTGCCGGCCGAGACGGTGAACTTCTACGCGATCGAGGCGGAGTTCGACTTCGTGATGGGCCAAGCGCTCGCCCCGCGGTCCGCGCCCTACACGCGGGACGACCTGCGCGCGGCGGTCGCCAGCGTGCACCCCGCCATCGAGGTGCCGGATTCCCGCTACGCCGACTGGCTCTCCATGAAGGCGCCGGACCTGATTGGCGACAACGCCATTGGCTGCCTGCTGGCGCTCGGGGCGGAAGCGGCGGGCATGCTCGACCACGACCTCGCGGGCCAGCCGGTGATCGTCCGCGTGAACGGCGAGGTGGTGAGCGAGGGCGCGGGCGCCAACGTGCTCGGCGATCCGTGGAACGTCATGGTCTGGCTCGCGAACCACCTGAGCGCGCGCGGGCTCACGCTGGAGGCCGGGCACATCGTGACCACCGGCAGCGCGGCCGACGTGGTGCAATGCCAGCCGGGCGACACCGTGACCGCCGAGTTCGGCCCCATCGGCCAGGCCGAGGTACACTTCGAGGCGTGAGCCCTCAGTCTCAGGGGAGGAGAGAGCGATGAGCACATCCACGGCCGAGGCTGCTGCGGCAAGGGTCAGGACCATCCAGCTCGTGCCGGGCGAGGCCGAGCTTCGCGTGCAGCTCGCCGCCGCCTACCGGCTGGTCGAGCATTTCGGCTGGAACGAGTCGATCTACGGCCACCTCACCGTGCGCGTGCCGGGGCCGGAGCGGCACTTCCTCATCAACCCCTACGGGCTGCGCTACGGCGAGGTGAGGGCGTCGAACCTGGTCAAGATCACGCTGGACGGCGAGATCGTGGGCGCGAGCGAATGGCCGGTGAACGCGGCCGGCTACGCCATCCACGGCGCGATCCACAGAGGCGCACCGGACGCGCACTGCGTCATGCACACGCACTCGCCGGCGGGCATGGCGGTGGCGGCGCTGGAATGCGGGCTGCTGCCGATCAGCCTGGATGCGACCCTCTTCCACGGCATGGTCGGCTATCACGCGTACGAAGGCGCGGTGGTGAGCGAGGACGAGAAGACGCGGCTGGTGCAGGACCTCGGCCGCAACCGCGCGCTCATCCTCCGCAACCACGGCCTCGTCACCGTGGGCCGGACCATCCCGCAAGCCTTCCTCTACCTCCACCGGCTGGAGACCGCGTGCAAGACGCAGGTGGACGCGCTCGCGATGAACGCGGCGCTCGTGCATGTGCCCGAAGAGGTCTGCGAGAAGTCGCTCCGCGAGATCGCCGATTTCTCCACTCACGTAGGCGACATCGGCGCGGTCGAGTTCCAGGCCTACATGCGCATGCTGGATCAGAGGGATGCCGGGTATCGGGAGTGATGGGTATGGCGAGACGCCACATACAGCGAACTGCCACCTGAGCCCTTACTCGAGACGTGTCTATTAGCGGTGGTTTGGCACGATAGAAGATTTGACCGAACGATCATGCAATAATTGAAGCTTCCAACTCCTCTAGCAACTGAACATGAGCGCCGCTTGGTAGTGCAGCTTCGCTAAAGTACCACTCTTCTTCAAAGGGAATCTGTGTCCGCCTCTCTAACGAGAACAAACCTGCGTTATTTGCCCCCGCTGCAGTTTGGTCCACTCCAAAGCTAATTCGGGTCAAATCGCTCCGGCCTGATATTCCAGCGTAAAGCGTCAAGGACTCAGACAGTGACTCTGAGAACTCAGTAAATCCCTTCAACATACCGGATAGCGGCTGCGCAAAGCACACCGTAACCTGGCTAGTATAAATCTTCTGGGGAGCGCGAACGAAAGGTCTCACTTGGAAAGTTTCTCTTGCCCACATCAAAAACTCCTCCAAAAACAAATCTGCTACACTTGTATCATAGCTGCCCACACTAATCGCCCCATTGTAAAGCGAGAACTCCCTTATTATGAGCTCCTCACCATTGCAAACAAGCCTTCCGTCAGAAAATTGAAAACCCTCTTGTTCAAGTTGAGCTGTTGGCATACTAAGATCGGGCACATGTAAGAAGCCATATCGCTCTTTCACATTGGCGATAGCATCCACCAATGGTGTGCCGCGAATAGGCCTTATCTCCTCGGCAGGAAACAGTATAACCACTCTGCCCAGGGCGTGCCCAATAACCTTCATGCCGCTCGTTCCTGCTGTGTCATTACTACCGTTGCAACACTCTCTGTCTCTCGCCTTGGGAGAGCTTTATCGGCACCCACATAATACGAGTTTCGGTTTTCAGCCTGTGCAGACCATGCCTTGTGTCGACTTATATTTCCAATAGTCTGCGACTCAGAAGTTATGGTTGAGAATGGGTGAACACTATTCGCGTCGCGTCTCGCAAGAATTCGCTTCAAGAGTTTCGAGTGCGTATCATTCTGTGTATCCTGATTTGCGTAACGTTCGTACGTGGACGAGAATGTTTCAACAGATAATGCCGATGGATTCATGTTTCCATGCTGGAATAAGAATTCGTCATAGGACACAAATCTTACGACGAGTGCCACATCTAGCGCAGTAGCCACATCGAGAAGAGTTTGGACGCTGGCTCTACCATACTCAGTATTCTCGAGTCTGGATACAGCACTTTGGCGTGTGCCGATACGTTTGGCCAATTCAGATTGGGACATGCGACTTGATTCCCGAAGCTCCCGAATTTGCCATGCGATACTACTTCGCACACGCGTGGACACGTACGAGTTTCTGTAGTCTTTCGACTTGAACCTCTCCATCTTAGTGCGGTCGAATACAACTTTTGATTCTGGAACTGTCATCTTTGATTTCCCTCAAGCGCCTGCGTGCCGTTTTGATAGCATTGTGTGGCTTGTATATGGGGCCCTTATGAGAGCAAATGAGAAGCATAGTAAAAGCCGCTTCAGCATCTAATGGCCAAAAGAAACCCAAGATTCTCCATTGAACGTCACGGTTAGCCCGCCGCCGAAGAGAAGCGTCGCCACGGCGATGGCGAGCGTGCCGTTCTGCACCCCGCACTCGATGGAGATGGAAATGCGCTGGCGCGGACCGGTGGCCAGGAAGCGCGCAAGCAGGTAGGCCAAGGCCATCATCACCACGTTCAGCACGGCGGTCACCGGCCCGGCCTGGCCCATGTACTCGAGCGCGTTCTCGTGCTCCTGGTAGATGGCGGCGGCCAGCACCAGCACGAAGAGCAGCGCCGAAATCCGCCGTGCGGTCGGGTGGACCCGGGTGGCGAAGCCCTCGGCCCAGCGGCGAACCGCGAGACCGATCAGCACGGGCAAGGTGACGATCAGGAAGACGCCGAGCGCGGTTTCGACGACGGAGATGTCGCCCGCGTCGCCACCCACGAGACTGGCGTAGCTGAACACGACGATGAAGGGGATCGTGACGACGCTGAGCAGACTGACGACGGCGGTGAGCGAGATGGACAGTGCCACGTCGCCGCGTCCGAAGGCGGCGAGCAGATTGGAGGTCACCCCTCCGGGTGCGGCGGCGATGATCATGACGCCGAGCGCAAGCTCGGGCGCGAGCGGCCAGATGCTGACGAGGCCGAAGGCCACCGCCGGCAGGAGCACCACCTGCGCCACGGCGCCCACGAGGAAGTCGCGCGGATGCTTCGCGACTCGCGCGAAGTCGCCCACGGTGAGCCCGAGCCCGAGCGAAAGCATGATGACCGCGAGGGCAATCGGCAGTACGACGTCCGTCACGATCCCCATGCCCGCGTCCCCCCTGTCGGAACTGAACCGGAGTTCCTGAAGGGTGCGTCATACCGGTTCGAGGTTCAAGGACGCCTTGCTGCTACAGAATCAGGGGCGCGGTCGCTGTGAGTGACAGAACTTAGTCGGAGATCGCCTCGTCGAGGGCGCGGACTAGGCGTTGCACTTCGTCCGCCGTGTTGTAGTGGACCATGCTGGCGCGGACCACACCGCCCCGGTCGGCAAGGCACAGGGCCTCGATGCAGCGGGCGGCATAGAAGTCGCCGGCGCCGATGGCGACCTGGTGCGAAGCCACCGCGCGGGCGATCTCGCCGGCATCCCGTCCCTTCACCGCGAAGGCGACTGTAGGCGCCCGCAAGCACCGGTCGGCGCTCGGGCTGCCGATCAGGCGGACACCGGGCTTCGCCGCGAGGAAGTCCAGCAGCGGCGCGACCAGGGCCTCCTCATGCACCGCGATGCGCTCGAAGATTGCGGCGAGGCGAGCGTGGAGCGGGAGATTGGTCTCCCCCTCGTGGTGGGCATGAAGCGCGTCGAGATAGGCGGTAACGCCGGCGAGGCTCGCGCTCAGCTCGTGGTTGGGGCCGCCTGGATTGAGCTTCAGCGGCAACTCGTCATCGAGGAAGAAGTGGTTGAGCGGCGCCGCTCGCTCGAAGTGCGCGCGCTTACCGTAGAGGAGTGCCAGGTGCGGCCCGTAGAGCTTGTAGGTGGAGCAGAGGTAGAAATCGACATCCCACGCCTTCACGTCGATGGCGCGGTGCGGCGCGTAGGCGACGCCGTCCACGCAGGCGAGCGCGCCCGCGTCGTGGATCATGCGCACTAGCGCCGGCACGTCGGTCAAGCCGCCGGTGATGTTGGAGCAGTGGCCGAAGCAGACCAGGCGGGTGCGCTCGTTAAGCAGGGCCGCGAGCCCCTCTGGCTCCAGCGCCATGCTGTCGGGATCGAAGCGCCACTCGCGCACCGTCATGCCTGCCGCCGCGAGCTTGCGCCAGGCGCCGACGTTCGCCTCGTGGTCGAGGTTGGTGACGACGATCTCGTCGCCCTCACGGAACCCCGGCCTGAGCGCCTGGGCGAGGAGGAAGACGTTCATGGAGGTGGAGGGCCCGATCACCACCTCATCGGGCTGGGCGTTGATCATCGCGGCCATCGCCCGGTGGCTCTCCGCGATCATCTCGGCGGCGCGGGCAGACGCCGGGTAGGCCGCGCCCGGCTGCACCTGATACTCGGTCATGTATGTGCGGACGCGGTCGAGCACCTGCGATGCGGCGAGGGTGCCGCCCGCGTTCTCGAAGAGCGCCCAGGGGCCCGCGAGCGCCGGAAAGTGCGCGCGGGCGAAGTCGGTATCTAGCGGCGGAGAGGTGCCGCCCGCAGTCATGATGCGGTCGTTCCGTACTTAGTCACGATGCGGTCGTTCCGCACTTGGTCATGACGCGGTCGTTCCGCACGCAGTCATGATGCGGTCGTTCCGACCGACGCACCCTGCGTCATGCGGTGGGGCCGCCAGCCTCGGTCCAGGCCTGGAAGCCGCCAGTGAGGTTCGCAACCTCCGAATACCCCATGTCCTGCAAGGTCTTGGCCGCAAGCGCGGAGCGCCCGCCAGAGGCGCAATAGATCACCAGCCGCTTGCCGGACGAGAGCGCGGCGTTGTGCATCGGCGAGGTCGGGTCGGCGACGAACTCCAGGAAGCCGCGCGGCGCAGCCACGGCGCCGGCGATGGCGCCGGCATCGTGCTCGGCCCGCTCGCGCACATCGACGAAGACGGCATCCCCGCCGTCCACGAGCGCCAGCGCCTCGTCCACCGAGATGCTGGCGATCTCGGCCAGCGCCTCGCCGATCAATTGCATGGATGGCGTTACCATGGTCCTACTCCTCCCGCGGCCAGCGCCCGGCGGCGTGCCCGCTCAGTCCACTTTCGCGGCCACCGCCTCGATCTCGACCAGCCAGTTGGGGAGCGCCAGCGCCGGCACGATGATCCCGGTGGACGCTGGGCGGGTGCCGCCGAGCGCCTTCTTGCGCGCCGCGGCGTAAGCCGGGAAGTTCTCCGCACCCACGATGTAGCCGGTGATCTTGACGATATCCTCGACACCCATGCCGCCCTCGGCGAGCAGCGCGAGCACGTTGGCCCAGGTCTGATCGGCCTGGCCGGCGAAGCCCTCCGCCGTCGTGCCGTCAGGCGCCACGCCCACCTGGCCTGCGGTAAACATGACCCGGGCGCCGGCGGGGATCTCCAGCGCCTGGCTGTAGCCGCCGCCATAGGCCTCGACGACGGTGGCGGGGTTGTGCCGCTTCAGCATGGTGAGCCCTCCTCGATCCGGTCCGCGTTCGTGAGCCGCACACTCTAGCCCATGCACAGGATCGCGACACACCGCGTCTTGGTCGATCGGTTCCTCGTAGCCTGGGACGATTCCAGAGACCTGCTGGGCCGCGCCTTCAGGTCTCGACCGTAACGCGAGTGCCCGTCGCGGCCGCCTCGCGGGTGGCGAGCGCGAGCGCGAGCGAGCGCACGCCGTCCTCACCCGTGCAGGAGGGCTCGCCCTCGCCCCGTATCGCCGCGTTGAAGAGGCGGACGACGCGCTCGTAGACGGGCTCGTCCTCAAGATCGAGGGTCGTCTCGCCTGCCGCGGTGCCGACCACCACCTCGGCAAGCGTGGTCGGCATCATCGCGCTCCGGGCGCGCACGAAGCCCTCGCTGCCGAGGATCTCGATGTCGGACTCCGTGTAGGTCGCCGCCCAGGACTGGAACAAATGGACCAGCGCGCCGCCACTTAGCCGCACCACGGACATCGCCTCGTCCTCCAGACCCGCCACGGTCATGCCGTGGTTCACCGACTGGGCGACGACGTCGCGCGGCTCGTCGCCGAGCAGGAAGCGCATCGTGTCCGCTGCGTGCACGCCGAGGTCCAGGATCGGGCCGCCGCCCTCCCGATCGCGGACGCGCCAGTCGCGAAAGCGCTCCGGCAGCACGACCGCGAAGCAGATACGCGCCGAGAGAATACGCCCGATGCGTCCCTCCCTCACGACGTCCCGGATGGCGCGTTGACCCACCGTGCTGCGCAGGTGGTGGTTGGTTCCCATCTGCACGCCGGCCGCCGCGCAGGCGTCCACCATGCGCTTCCCGTCGGCAACGGTGAGCGCGAGCGGTTTCTCGCACAGCACGTGCTTGCCCGCTTCCGCGGCTGCAACGGTCTGCGCGCAGTGGAGCTCGTTGGTGGTG
Source organism: Alphaproteobacteria bacterium (assembly GCA_965207055.1). Taxonomy (GTDB): domain Bacteria; phylum Pseudomonadota; class Alphaproteobacteria; order UBA828; family UBA828; genus WTGU01. The sequence goes on from CBDBLP010000004.1 coordinate 1,649,510, forward strand.
CTGATGTAGACGGCGTCCACGCCTGAATCCGCGAGCAGCGCGTCGAGATCGCCGTAGGCGCGCGCGATGCCGTGCTCGTGCGCGTAGGCGTTGCCTCGTTCCTGATCGCTGCTCATGACCGCGACGACGTCGCTGTCGCCCTGGGCGCGGATCGCGTCGATCATCCAATCCGCCGCGATGCGCGAGGCGCCGATCAGGCCCCAGCCGATCCTCTGTGTCATGGTTCGCTCCTCGCTCCAGCGGTGAACCCTATCGCCGGGCAGACTCCGGCCACCGAGTCAGGCCCGGTCTTCCCGCGCTTCCTCGGTCTCGGCGACCGCCTCGTCCTCAAGCCGGATGCGTTCGGCGCGCCGGCGCAGGCTGACGTTCAGGACCACTGCGCCGACGGTCAGGGTGCCGATGACGAACTTGAACCAGCCCGAATCGACCCGCGCCATGACCACGCCGTTGTCGACCATGCGGATGATGATGATGCCGATGATCGGGGCCAGGATCGAGCCGAAGCCGCCGAAGAGCGCGACGCCGCCGATCACGCAGGCCGCGATCGCCTGCATTTCGTAACCGCTGCCGACCGCCGGGTACGCCGAGTGGCTGCGCAGGGCCTGAAGGATGCCTGCCCAGGTCGCGAGCGCCGAACAGATCATGAAGCAGGTCATCTTCACCCGCCGCACGTCGATGCCCATGTCCTGGGCCGATTGCTTGTGGGCGCCAGTCGAATAGACCCAATTGCCGAAATTGGTCCGATGCAGCACCCAGCCGAGCACGATTGCAGCGCCCAGGTACCAGATCAGCGACGCGCGCACGACACCGCCCTCGGTGAGATAGCCGACGAACACCCAATCGGGCATGTGCTTGGGCCAGCGCGGCGGGTAGCCCCCTGAAAAGACGACCGTAGCGGAGCGGACGATGAAGAGGGTGCCGAGCGTCGTGATGAAGGAGGGTATGCGGAAGGTAAGAGTCACGAATGCGTTGAAATAGCCGACGAGGAGCGCCGCTCCGGTAGCGATGGCAAAACTGAGCCACGGATCGAAGCCGTACTGGGCGACGAGGATCACGGGCATCACCGTCCCCAGTGCGAACACCGAGCCCACCGACAGGTCGAACTCGCCCGAGATCATGAGGAGCGCCGCACCAAGCGCGATCAGCCCGAGCTCCGGCACGATGGCCAGGATCACGCGCAAGTTCCCCTCGGTCATGAAGCGCTCGCCGCTGAGGCCGAGCCCCACGGCGAGCGCGATCGCAACGACGATCGAGGCGATCTCGGGGCGCGACAGCAGAAGCTTGGTCAGTGCTTTCACGGTTTCGCGTCCGGGCGAATCCTGCGGCGCTTCATGTCACACGATGAGATCCGTGAGCTCCTCGATGGAGGTCTCGGACTTCGGCATCTCGGCCGCCTTCTCGCCGCGTGAGAGCACGCAGAGGCGGTCAGCAATGGGATAGACGTGGTGCAGGTTGTGCGTGATGAAGACCGAGGTGATGCCTTGCGCCTTCAGTCCCTCGACCCAGCCCAGCACCTTGTTGGTTTCCTTGATCGACAGGTGGTTCGTCGGCTCGTCGAGAATCAGCACCTTGGTCTTGAAGTACATCGCGCGGGCGATGGTGACGCCCTGGCGCTCGCCGCCCGAGAGCTCTTCGACCGGGGTTGAGGGCGAGCGCAGATGCAGGCCGACATCCCGTAGTGCGTCCATCGCCTCCCGCCCCATCTTGCGGAAGTCCATGTTGCCGATGCGGCCAATGCGGGCGGTGATGGGCTCGCGGCCGATGAAGATGTTGCGCTCTATGGAGAGCGTCGGCGCGAGCGCGTTGTACTGGTAGATGGTCTCGATGCCGAGATCCATAGCCTCTCGCGGCGAGGAGAAGGTGACGCGCTTTTCCTGAAAGAAGATGTCGCCCGAATCCTGACGGTGGGCACCGGAGAGGATCTTGATCAGGGTCGACTTGCCGGCGCCGTTGTCGCCCACCAGCCCGAGGACCTCGTTGTACCCGAAGTCGAGATCCACGTTCTTGAGGGCGTGGACTCCGCCGTACCACTTGTGGAGCCCGGAGCAGCGGATCAGCGGCTCGTCCGTCGCGGCGGCAGGCGTGGGCGATGCCTCCGAAGCCGCATCGGCCATGTGCGTCTCTGCGGTCATGATCGCTCCTCCGGTTCGTCAGAGTCCTCGGATTCGGCTTCACGTTCCTCCTGCTCGGCCAGCCGCATCCCCTGGCCGACCCGCATGAGGTAGAGGTTGAACACCACGGCGGCGATCAGAAAGACGCCGATCGCGAACTTGAACCAGCCCGCGCCGACGCCGGCCATGACCAGCCCGCTGTCGAGCATGCGGATGACGAAGGCGCCGACGATGGGCCCGAGGATCGAGCCGAAGCCGCCGAAGAGCGCCACGCCGCCGATGACCGACGCGGCGATGGCCTGCAGCTCGAAGGTCTCGCCCTGATTGGGCAATCCCATGTGGGAGCGCATCACGGCGAAGATGCCGGACCATGTGGCGCATACCGAGCAGATCATGAAGCACACGGTCTTCACGCGCCGGGTATTGATGCCCATGTCCCGGGCCGATTGGACGTGGGCGCCGGTGGCGAAGATCCAGTTGCCGAAGTTGGTGCGGTGCAGCATCCACCCCAGCACGATGGCGATGCCCGCGTACCAGACGAACGAAGCCCTGAACAATCCTCCCTCGACGATCACTCCGGTGAACAGCTTGTCGGGCAAATCGGGAGTCCACACCGGCATGTGGCCGCCCGAAATGACCACGGAGACCGAGCGTGCAACGAACATCATGCCCAGCGTCGTAATGAAGGAGGGAATGGCGAAGGTCAGCGTGACGGAGGCGTTGATGTAGCCGACGCTTGCGCCGGCCAGGGTGGCGATGACGAGGCACGCCCACGGGTCGACCCCCATCTGGTTGAGGAGGACCGGGAGCATGCCGCCCAGGGCGAACATCGAACCGACGGAGAGGTCGAACTCGCCCGCGATCATCAGGACGGTGACGCCCAGCGCCAGCAGCCCGAGTTCGGGGATGATGCCGAAGAGCACACGCCAATTGCCCGCGCTCAGGAACACGGGCGTGTTGATGAAGAAGATGGCGCCCAGCACGATCATCACCACGAGGGCGGTGATCTCGGGCCGTGACAGGACCGTCTTCGCGAGGCCCTTCATGTGACTCCCGCAGCCATGATGGCGCCTGCGTCCTGGCGGACGGTCAACTCAGTCGGGGTCCGGCGAGCCGAAACGGCCGGGGCCCGGGCACCACACTCGGCGCCCGGGACCCTCGCCGGTTCACCCGGCAACCTGAGTTGTCACACCTAGCGCTTGTTCTGCGCCGATAGTCCGAGGACCTGGTCCGCCGTGTCTGGCGTGACGATCAGCTCGCCGGTGTCGACGCTCCAGTGTCCCAGCCCGTACTTGTTGTGCAGGTAAAGCTGCATGACGGAGAGGAACGCCTGCAGGTAGGGCTGCTGATCGACCGTGACCTGGATCCAGTTCCCCTTCATCTCTTCGAGCTTGAAGGTATTGAGGTCGAAACCGCCGAGCAGCACCTGTCCGGGCTCGTAGCCGAGATCACGCAGCGCGCGGGCCACGCCGACCTCCCAGAACCCGTTGTCCAGATAGGCGGTCGTGTTCGGATTGGTCTGGATGTAGGAGCTCACGCGGGCACCGGTCACGCCGAGATCATAGCCGGCATCGATGTTGGCCCACGTAATGTCGCGGTCCGGATTGGCCGCCGCATACTCTTCCATGAACATCTCGGCGCCCAGGGTCCGATGCTGCGACCACTGCTGCCCGGGATCGTTGGTGCCGATGAGGACGTGAATCGGGCCTTCCTCGGGGAAGAACTTGGAAATGCCGAGGCCCAACGTGTAACCGGCCTTGATGAGGTTGGAGCCCATGTAGCCCATCCGCGCGCTGCCTGCCGCGCCGTCCGCGTCGTCGACGTTGTAGGAGACCACGGGAATGCCCATGTCCATGGCGCGCTGGATCGTGCCGTCGAAGGCCTCGGGGTCCATGATAGTGGTAGCGATGCCGTCGGGCTGCTGTTCGACCGCGGCTTCCAGGTTCTGCAGAACCTCGCCGATGTTGCCGTCCTGGGTCTGCAGGAACACCATCTGGCAGTCGGCGTTGATGAGCGCGCAGGCCTCTTCCATGCCGTTCTTCTCGATCTCCCAGAACTGGTGTCCGGGGGCGGCGTGATGCACGAAGATGAAGTTGTAGCTCTCGTCCTCGGCTAGCGCGTCGGTGGCCGCGAGCCCTGCGGTCGCGAGACCGGCGGCGGCGAGGGCACAGACTATCTTCCTCATGGTATTCCTCCCTTAATCGGTTTGTGATTAGCCCCAATTAGACTAGCAACCCCGGCGAGGCGTTTCCACACGCGTTGCGCCCGCATTCCGAGCAGGCAACCAAGTAGCAAGGGATCAGGAGGGCGGTTCCTGCCCCTCGGGATAGTGCGCCGAGAACGTCCCCGGCAGCCCGGCGAAGGCGGGTCTATGCGGCGCCTGCTGCTTTCTCCGCCCAGCTGCGTTCGGCCAGGCGCCGCTTCATGCGCTCGTGGGCCTCGTCGGAGCCGTCGTGCCAGGTGCCGAACAGGGCGTCCCAGATCATCAGGCCGTCGCCGCCGCCGTAGTTGCACTCGAAATACCTGTGGTGGAGGTAGTGGCCGTAGGCGCCGAAGGTCACGGACTTGCCCTCGGGCCCGAAGCTCTCGAAGCCGTGGTGGCCCTGGGGCGCCGAGAGGGAGGCGTGGTGCAGGTGGAACATCATGTGCAGCGGGTGCGAGGGAACGACCCAGTGCAGGAGCGCGCCCGAGAAGTAGAGCACATGCTCCACCGGGTGCATCGACATGCCGGCCCATGGTCCGACATTGACGTTGCGGTGATGCACCTTGTGGGCCAGCTCATAGAGCGGCCGCCAGTGCAGCAGGCGGTGCACGAAGTAGAAGTGAAACTCCCGGATCAACGGGATCAACAGCATGAAGATGACGAACCACACCGGGTCCGTGCGCAGCTCGACGAAGGGTACGTAGCCGTTGGCGAAGAGCCACAGGGAGACGACCTCGTAGGCCGTCCAGATCGGCACGCCGCTGCCCAAACACCAGAAAATGTTGTCCGCGAGCTGATTGTTGAACGCGAAGACCTTGTTGTTCTTCGCAAGCGGGCGGAGCGTGTACTTGGTGTGCGTGCCCTGGACCCTGAAGACGTAGAACCACAGGTGCCACGCTCCGAAGAGGAGCACCGTGAAACCCAGGTTGCGGGCGAAGACGATGGCGATCCACCACGCCTCGAAGGTCTGCATGTCGGCCAGCGGCGGCGTCAGGTAGAACCACGCCACCGCGGGGAACGCGAAGAAGAGGACGTTCCACGGCCACAGATAGCCCGGCCAGCCGAAGAAGAACTTGAGGACCGCGACCGGCTTGAGCGGCCAGGTCATGAAGATCGGCTTCTGGATGATGTAGGGCGGCCGCCAGTTGCCGCGCTTGTCACGGGTACCGAGGGTTGAATCCGCCATCATCTCTCTCCCGGATCGGCGGTGCGCAGGCTGCGTGCCTCACGCCTTCCTCCTGCTCCGGGGCCGGACCGGCTGAGGGCCACCGTGCGGGGCGTGACACGCGCCGTACCGCCGAGCACGCTATCGAACGCGCGTGTCCAAGACAAGATGATGACCGAGACGGCGCTTTCCCGGCTTCCTCGGGCTTGTACGGGCCGGTGCCGCCGAGCGTGCTCTACCCCGGACGCTTTCTCCCCTATCGACGAGCGCGGCCTCGCGAGCTTCAGTCCTCCATGCCCGCGAGGAACCCTTCGAACTCATCGTCCGCGATGGGGACGATGTGCTCGGGCGCGGGGTAGGCGCCGGAATGGACGTCGGCGATGAACTCCTTGAAGGCGGCGACGCGCTCGTTCTGCAGCCGTTCGTACTCGGCGGCGAAATTCCGGTAGGTCTTGGCGTGGCGCGGCTTGTGGCCGGAGGTGTGGCCCAGCACGTCTTCGGTGAAGAGGTACTGCGCGTCCGCGCCGGGGCCCGCACCCATACCGAGCATGAGCATCGTGGTGTTCTTCGAGATCATCTCGCCGACCCGGTCGGGCACGACCTCGAGCTCGGCGCCGAAGGCGCCGATGGCTTCCAGCCGCTTGATGTGTTTCCAGACGGCCAGCGCCTCGGCCGCCGTCTTGCCGACGGCCCGCCAGCCAGTCCAGGTCACGTTGGCCGGGACAAAGCCCACGTGGGCCACGATCGGCACATGGTTGTCGCAGAGGACCTTCTGGATGTCGAAGGACGCCGAGCAATAGATGCAATCGGCCCCCATGCGCACTTGGTGGAATGCCCCCCGCAGGTAGTCTTCGGCGGTCACGTAGTCGCCGAACTGCCCGTAGGGCAGGCCCACTTGCACGAAGCAACGTCCCGCCGCCTCGCGCATTTCGGGCGAGAAGAAGCGTTCTTCGATCGAGAGCATGTCGATGCCGGCCTGGTCCGCCGCAGCCGCCTCCTCCAGCGTCTGGACGTAGAGCATCGTGATCTTTTCGCCCCTGGCCTTCATCGCGCGCATGTCGGCCACTGTCCTGCGATTTCTGTCGATAAAATCCACCACGGTTCAGACCCTCCCTGTCTGTCCGACCCCCCAATTCCTCTTTCAGCTTAGCGGATGACGCGCCGAACGCCACCGGATCGACGGAACCGCACGCCTCAGATCGTGAACGCCTGGCGGAACGCCTCCAGCGCCGCCTCGGAATTGCCGGCGGCGTAGGCCTCCATCCCGACCGGGCCGCGATAGCCCATCTCGTTCAACGCGCGCGCAACGGCCGGCCAGTTGACCTCGCCGGTCCCCGGCTCGCAGCGGCCGGGGACATCCGCCACCTGGACCTCGCCGATCCAGGGGAGACAGCGGCGGCACCAGCCGATCAGGTCTCCCTCGCCCATCTGCGTGTGATAGAGGTCGAGGTTGATCCTGAGCTCCGCCCTGTCGACCGAGGCGACGAGCGCCAGCACGTCGGCCGTGGCGCCGAAGGGGCAGCGCGGATGGTCGGTCGGGTTCAGGTTCTCCAGCGTGAAGGTTACGCCCAGCTCCGCCCCGAGATCGGCGATCCGGATGAGCGTGTCGCGGGCCTTGAGCCACATGGCGCCGTTGACGGCATCGCGCTGGACAAGCGGAATTCCGCCCTCGCCCAGCGCGGTCCCGTGCAGGTTGAGCCGGGCGACGCCGAGACGCTGGCCGACCGCTGCGGTCTCCCGCGCGCTGGCGAGCAGCGCGTCTGCGCCCTCGTCGTCGGCGAGACGGCCCTGCAGGTAGCCGTTCATGATCGTGAAGGTCGCGCCCGTGCGCTCCAGCGCATCCAGGTCGAGATCCGGCCAGTTCCAGAGGCCGACGCCGAACCCGAGCTCGGTGAGCCGGCGCACGCGCCATTCGATAGGCTGCTCCGGCCAGAGCATCTCGGCGCAGGCCGCGAGCGTGAAGGGCTGCGTCACGGCGTCAGATCTCGACGAAGACCCGACCGTCCCGGACCTCTGCCGGATAGGTGCAGAGGTCCTCGAAGGCCGGCGGCGAGTCCACTTCGCCGGTGGTGAAGTCGAAGACGCTCGCGTGCCTCGGGCACTCGATCGTGTTTCCTTCCACGATGCCGTCGGCAAGGTGGATGTCCTCGTGGGTGCACAGGCCGTCGGTGCAGAAGATGTCGCCCTTGTCGTTGCGGAAGAGAGCGAACGCGCGCCCGCCGTGGTCGAAGGCCATGGCGTCCTCGAGGTCGATGTCGTCGGCCGAGCAGACGTCTATCCAGGGCATCGGGCGTACCTTCGGCTCTCGTGGGATTCAGGTCCGGAGCGGGACGCCGGTTCTGTTCATTGTGTGACCTTGTATCCGGCTTTGGCCATGACTCTGCGGAGTTCGGCGTGTCCTTTTTTGGCCATCTCGAGCGGGGGGTTGGGCACCGGGTCCTGTTCCGCCTCGACCACGAACCAGCCCTCGTAGCCGACCTCGGCGAGGCGGCCCACGATGGTCTCGAAGTCCAGGTCGCCGTCGCCGGGCACCGTGAACGCCCCCTTGATCACCGCGTCCAGAAAACTCTCCCGGCTGCGGTCGAGGCCGTCCACCACGCCCTGGCGCACGTCCTTGGTGTGGATGTGGCCGAGGCGCTCCCGATGGCGCTCGATCACCCGCAGCCCGTCGCCGCCCGCAAAGGCGAGGTGGCCCGTGTCGTAGGCCAGCCGAAGCGCCTCGCCGCTCTGGCTCATCAGGCCGTCGAGCTCCGCCTCGGTCTCGATCACCGCGCCCATGTGGTGGTGATAGGCGATCGGCATGCCCTCCTCCGCACACCACTCCGCAAACGCGGTCATGGTGCGGCCGTACGCCCTCATCCGCTCGTCGTCGGCGATCCGGGGCCTGGTCGTGAGCGGGGCGCTGCGCTCGCCCTGGATGGCGCCCGCGATCTCGCCATAGACGATGCAGGGCGCCCCGGCCGCGATGAAGAAGTCCATCATCGGCCGGATGCGCTCCTTCTCCGCCTCGATATCGCCCTCCAGCAGACGGCCCGAATGCCAGCCGCCGCAGACCGAGATCCCGTAGCGCTCCAGGATCGGCCCGAGCTCCGCCATGTCCATCGGAAAGCGCCGGCCGGTCTCCATCCCGCTGAACCCCGCAACCGAGGCCTGACGCAGGCACTCCTCCAGGCTCACGTCGTCGGAAAGCTCAACCAGGTCGTCGTTCCACCAGGCGATGGGCGCGATGCCCAGCTTCGCTTCCAGCATCCCTCACACTCCAACGCGCTGCTTCGCGCGAATGTCCTCTTGATGGGCCCGGGCGGCGCGCACCGTCTCGCGCTCCGAGACCTCGGGCACGCCGAGATCCCAATCGGCGTCGCCGGGCGTCCAGGTGTAGGCCTCCGTGGTGATCGAGAGGACCGTCGTCCGGTCGGTGCCCTTGGCCCACTCCAGCGCCGCCTCGAGGTCGGCAAGGCTCTCGCAGTGGCGCGCATGGGCCCCCATGGACCCCGCGTGCTGCGCAAAATCCACCAGCGGCGGGTCGCCGGCCGTCGCCCGGCGGCAATCCTTGAACAGGTTGTTGAAGCCGGGCGTGCCCTTGAACTCCTGCAGCCGGTTGATCACCGCGTAGCCGCCATTGTCGCAGATCACCACGATCATCTTGTGGCCCGTGAGCACCGAGGAATAGAGCTCGGCGTTCAACATCAGGTAGCTGCCGTCGCCCACCATGACGATCGGCGTGGACGAGCCCGCAGTCGCCATGGCATTGCCCCAGCCGCCGGCAACCTCGTAGCCCATGCAGGAAAAGCCGAACTCGAGGTCGAAGGTGTTGCGCTGCTTGACCCGCCAGCCCTTGGCGACCTCGCCCGGAATGCCGCCGGCGGCGGCGATCAGATGGTCACCCTCGCCCGCAGCCTTGTTCACCACACCCACCACCTGCGCGTAGGAGGGCACCGGCGCGTTGGTCTGCGCCTGGTGCTCGTCGAGCAGCGCGTCCCACTCCCTGAAGAGCGCCTGAGCCCGGGCCAGGTGGGCGCCCTCTGCCTTCCAGGCGCCGAGCGCTGCATCCAGCTCCCGCACCGTCTCCAGCGCATCGCCCACCACCGCAAGCGCCCGGTGCTTGGTCGCGTCCCAGCGCGCGGCATTGATCGAGATGAACCGCGCATCGTGCGCAAACGCGGTCCACGACCCGGTGGTGAAGTCCTGCAGCCGGGTGCCGATGGCGAGGATCACGTCGGCGCTCTCGGCGAGCGTATTGGCCGAGGTCGAGCCCACCACACCGATCGGGCCGCAATGGACCGGGTCGTCGTGGCTGAACGCACCCTTGCCGGCGATCGTCTCCACCACCGGAATCCCGCGCGCAGCCGCAAGGGCCGCCACCGCAGCCTCGGCCCCGGAGTAGCGTACCCCGCCGCCCGAGATGATCAGCGGCTTCTCCGCCCTCTGCAGCAGCGCCGCAGCCTCGGCCACGCGGTCGCGATCCGGGCGCGGGCGCGGGATGGTCCAGACCCGCTCCTCGAAGAACGCCTCCGGGTAGTCGAAGGCCATCTCCTGCGTGTCCTGGGGCAGCGCAAGGAACGCAGGGCCGCAGTCGCCAGGGTCGAGCATGGTGGCGATGGCCTGCGGCAGCGATGCCATCAGCTGCGCCGGGTGCGCGATCCGGTCCCAGTAGCGCGAGACCGCCTTGAAGGCGTCGTTCACGGTGACGGTGGGGTCGCCGAAGTGCTCCACCTGCTGCAGCACCGGATCGGGCAGCCGGTTCATGAACGTGTCGCCCGCGAGGATCAGCAGCGGCAGCCGGTTGGCATGGGCCGCCCCCGCCGCCGTCATCATGTTGAGCGCGCCCGGCCCGATCGAGGACGTCGCGATCATGATCTGGCGCCGCCGCTTCGCCTTGGCATAGCCCATGGCCGCCAGCGCCATGGATTGCTCGTTCTGACCGCGCCAGGTCGGCAGCCGGTCCTGAACCGGCTCCAGCGCCTCCGAGAGGCAGGTGACGTTGCCGTGGCCGAAGATCGCGAACACACCGGCGAAGAGCGGAACCTGCTCGCCGTCGATGATGGTGTGCTGGCTGCAAAGATAGCGGACCAGGGCCTGCGCCATCGTCAGGCGTACGGTATCGCGTGGCATCGTCGTCCCCTCCCCGCGCAAGCGTGATCCCCGATGACTGACGATCTCATATTGACAGAGCGCGCCGGTTGCAATGACTGCTGTCGGCAGAGCGCCGGTGGGGAGCGCGGGAGGCGCGAAGGGGCAGATCGCCTTCCGGCGCGCGCGATGGTAGGAAAGCGGGCGCAGCGAGGGGAGGGACGGGCCCGCCGATGCCGCGCCGGGCCGGCCCGCACGCCGAGGGAGGCGACATGCAACACAACGCGCTGAAAGAGATCTGGGCCTCAGGGCAGCCGGTGCTCAACGGCTGGTGCTCCATCGGCAACCCCTTCACCGCCGAGATCATGGCATCGCAGGGCTACGACGCGATCACGGTCGACGTCCAGCACGGCGCGCTGGACTATGCCGCGCTCCTGCCCATGCTGCAGGCGGTGCGCGCCTCGGGCGTGGTGCCCATGGCGCGGGTCCCCTGGCTCGAGCCCGGGGTGATCATGAAGGCGCTGGATGCCGGCGCCATGGGCATCATCTGCCCCATGGTCAACACCCGGGACGATGCGGAGGCGCTGGTCTCCTACATGCGCTACCCGCCCCTCGGCCAGCGCAGCTTCGGCCCGACGCGCGCGGCCGTCGCCATGCCGGGCTACGGCGTGGACGCCAATGCCGAGGTGCTGGCGATGGCGATGATCGAGACCGCCGACGGTGTGCGCAACCTCGAGGCGATCTGCGCCACGCCCGGCCTCGACGGCGTCTATGTCGGCCCCGCCGACCTCACCCTCGGCACCCAGGAGGGGCGGCTTCCGCCTGCGCTCGACCGCGAGGAGCCAGAGATGATCGCCATCATCCGCCGCATCGCCGACGTCTGCCGCAAGAACGACATCAAGGCGGGCATCCACTGCGGCACGCCCGAGTATGCGCTCCGCGCCATCGAGTGGGGCTACGCCTGGACCACGGTCGCGGCAGACTCCCGCCTGCTCGCCGCCGCCGCAGGCGCCTCGGTCGCCGCATGGCGCAGCCTCACAGGCCAGGACCTCCAGACCGAGCCCAGGTCCGGGAGCATCTACTGATGCCACGCGCAAAACCAAAACCCCCGCTCCAGATCGGCGTCATCGGTGCCGGATACATCGGCAAGGCCCACGTCTTCGGCTATGCCACGGCGCAGAGGGTCCTGGACCTGCCGATGGCGCCGGTCATGCACACGGTCGCCGAAGTCACGGAAGAGCTCGCGGCCGGCGCGGCCGACGCAATGGGTTTCGCGCAGTGGACGACCGACTGGCGGACCATGATCGACGACCCCGCGATCGACGTGATCCACGTCGCCACGCCCAACACGCTGCACTGCGAGATGTCGCTCGCGGCCATCGCTGCGGGCAAGCATGTCCATTGCGAGAAGCCGCTGGCGACGTCGGTCGAGGACGCGCGCGCGATGACGGAGGCGGCCGAGGCCGCAGGCATCAAGACTCAGGTCGGGTTCAACTATCTCTGCAACCCGATGATGGGCTTCGCGAAGGAGATGATCGCGTCCGGCGAGCTCGGCGAGATCCGGGGCTACCGCGGTCTCCACTGCGAGGACTACATGACCGATGCGGAGGCGCCGCCCAACTTCCGCCACGAGCCGGCGGGCGGCGGGGCGCTGGCCGATATCGGCAGCCACGCGCTCGCCACGGCGGAGTATCTGCTCGGGCCGATCGCCGAGGTGATGGGGCATTGCGTGACCGCGATCGCCGAGCGTCCCGACGAAAAGGGTGGCCGGCGCACGATGGAGGTCGACGACGTGGGACGGGCCTTCGTCGTGTTCGAGAACGGCGCCACCGGGTCGATCGAGGGCAACTGGATGTCGACCGGGCGAAAGATGCAGCACGACTTCGAGGTCTACGGCTCCAGGGGCGCCTTGGCCTTCAGCCAGGAACGCTTCAGCGAGCTGCATTACTACAGGGTGGACGATGAACCGGGGCGGCGGGGCTTCCGCCGCATCGAAGCCGCGCCGGATCATCCGCCCTATGGCCGCTTCTGCCCGGGGCCGGGCCATCAGCTCGGCTTCAACGACCTGAAGGCGATCGAGATGGCGGGCTTCGTCGATGCCATGGCGGGCAGGAGACCGGAGACCTTCAACTTCCGCGCAGGTCTGCGCTCCCAGATCCTGCTGGAGACGATCCAGCGGTCTTCGCGCGAACGCCGCTGGCTCCCGGTCGAGACTTGACGCCGCCCCGTCGCGGCCGGATCGTTCCGGCGCCAGACATCGAAGGGCGCAGATGTGCAGGAGGAGAATGACATGGTTCGGATCGCGGTTCTCGGGTGCGGACGCATCGGCCAGATGCATGCGGCCAACGTCGCGCGCCACCCGCGCGCCTCGCTGGCGATGGTCTACGACATCGACGCGGCGGCAGCGGAAGCGGTGGCCGAGCGCGAGGGTGCGCGTGCCATGGCGAGCGCCGAGGAGGTGCTGGCTTCGCCCGAGGTCGACGCGGTCCTGATCGCATCCGCGACGCCGACCCATGCCGAGTATATCGAGATGGCGGTGGAGGCGGGCAAGCCCGCGCTCTGCGAGAAGCCCATCCACCTCGATCTCGCCCGGGTCGAGGCCTGCAGGGCCCGGATCGCGGGCTCCTCGGTGCCGGTCCAGATCGGCTTCAACCGCCGCTTCGACCCCGGTCACAGGGCGGCGCGCAACGCCGTCCTCGCCGGCGAGATCGGTGATCTCCACCAGGTCATCATCACCTCGCGTGACCCGGAGCTGCCGCCGCGCGGCTACCTGGAGGATGCCGGCGGGCTGTTGCGCGACATGACCATCCACGACTTCGACCTCGCGCGCTACATGCTGGGCGAGGAGCCGGTCGAGGTCTTCGCGGTGGCGGGCGCGCTGATCGACCCCGTGCTCATGGGCGAGCTGGACGAGATCGACACCGCCATGATCGTCATGCGCACGGCGAGCGGCATGCAGTGCCACATCAACAACTCGCGGACTGCCGTCTACGGCTACGACCAGCGCATCGAGCTGATGGGCACCAAGGGCATGGTGCAGTCCGGCAACCGCAAGCCCCACGAGATGCGGCGCTACTCGGCAAAGAGCATCGAAGGCGCCGAGCCCTACCTCTTCTTCTTCATCGAGCGCTACACCGAGGCCTTCATGGCCGAGATCGACGCCTTCGTCGACGCGATTGAGACGGGCGAGCAGCCCGAGGTGAGCTTCGAGGACGGCCGCCGCGCCCTCATCCTGGCCGAGGCCGCATACAAGTCGCTAAGCGAGAAGCGCCTGGTCCAGGTCTCCGAGATCGCCTGACGGCGGCTCACTGGCCAGGTGGCGGGCCACGATCGTCTTCCGCCTCCATGAGGCTCGCGAATTCGGCTTCCAGCTCGGACATGTCCTCGCCACCGGCCATGAGGTCGGTGATCTCCTCGCGGGTCTTCTCGCCCTTTCGGAAGTCGGCGGCGACGCCGCCACGGATCAGGACCGCGAAGTGGTCGCCGACAGCGAGCGCGTGAAGGACCTGGTGGGTGATGAAGATGACCGCGAGCCCACGCCGCTTGGCCTCGTTGACAATCCGAAGCGCGTGGGCCGCCTGCTTTACACCGAGCGCGGCGGTGGGCTCGTCAAGGATCAACACGCGGGCGCCAAAGTAGACCGCCCGGGCTATGGCGAGCGACTGACGCTCACCGCCCGAGAGTCCGCCGACCAGACGGTTGCCGTCGTCGATCCGGGTGATACCGAAATCCTGCACCGCCCTTACCGCGACCTCGTTGGCTCTCTTGCGGTCGAAGACAGTAAAGGGCCCCCATTTCTTGGTCGGTTCGACCCCGACGAAGAAGGACCGGCCGATTGACATCAAGGGGAACGTGCCGCCGAACTGGTGCACGGTGGCAATGCCGCAGTCGGCGGCGTCGCGGGGGCGGTCGAACTCGACCGGTTCGCCGTCCATCAGGATCGTGCCGGCCGTCGGCTTGTACACGCCTGCAAGCGTCTTGATGAGCGTCGACTTGCCGGCGCCGTTGTCGCCCAGAAGGCAAAGCACCTCACCCTCGTGCACTTTCAGAGAAACCTCATGGAGCACGTCGATCGGGCCGAAACTCTTGTCAACGCCGCGAAGTTCCAGAACCGGTGTCTTGTCGGTCATGGTATCAGGCCTTCTTTCTTCTCGGCACGTAGCTCAACGCCTTTTGCCGGAAAGATCCGTTCATCCCGACGGCGACCAGAAGAACCACACCGATGATAAGGTTCGACCAGTTGCGGTCGATTTGCGTGAAGTAGATGCCCTGACTTACGATGGCGAATGTCAGCGTACCGACGAAGATGCCGATCACAGACCCGAAGCCTCCGGTCAAGAGAACCCCGCCGACCACGACACTAACGATGGCATTGAAGATGAAGTTCATGCCGCCTGAAACCTGCGCCGAGTTGAACAGAATGGCTTGGCACATGCCAACGAAAGACGCTGCGGTCGCGGACAGAATGAACAGAATAACCGTAACCGTGCTTGTCGGAATTCCCAGATTACGTGCGCTTTCCCGATCACCCCCCATGGCGAAAATCCAATTACCATAGCGGGTCCGGTGGACGACGAAGGCAAAGATGATTGTTAGGATGACCCACCAGACGACGATGACCTGATGGCTGCCTCCAATCAGTTGCCCGAAGGCAAATTTTGCCCAGTCCGGCGCGGCCAGCGGCACACTTGCATTGCCTGTCAGTAGCACCGACGCGCTCAGGATTATTCCCTGCATCGCAACGAGCATGCCGAGGGTAATAATGAGCGATGGCACTGTTGTCCGCACGGTTAGAATACCGTTCACGAGGCCGACCAATACGCCGACGCCAAGAGCGCCCAGCATTCCAATTGCGATCGGAAGCTCGTAGTAACCCGAGAGGATCGCGGTGGTCATCGACCCCGCCGGAATCATCGCGCCAATGGAAATGTCCAGCTCGCCCGAGATCATCAAGAGTCCGACCGGGATTGCAACGATACCGAGGTTGGCGGCGAAGTTCAGCCAGCTGGCTGCGCCAAATAGCTTGCCCAAGTCCACGCCGCCGACGATCACGTAGAACAGGATCACGGCCAGAAGGCTGATAATCGATGCGGCTTCGGGCCGGCGTAGGAAAGGTCCGACTGTGTTCATGTCGGGTCCCTTAAGATCTCTTCTTCGCCACGTAGCTCAACGCCATTTTCCTGAAGCCATCATTGGTGAGGACGGCGATCAAAAGGAGCGCACCAATGATCACACTGCCGATGTTCGGGTCGAGACCGCTGAAGAATATGCCCTGGTTTACGATCGAAAATGTAAGCGTTCCGAAGACGATACCGACGACCGAACCTGCGCCACCTGTCAGAAGTACGCCACCGATCACGACGCACATGATTGAGTTGAAGATAAAGGCCTGCCCGGTCAGAACCTGCGCGCTCTGATAGGTCAACACCTGGCTGACGCCGACGAATGCGGCGGCAAAGCCGCTGAGCACGAAGAGGCTTGTCGTCAACTTGCGGGTCGGAATACCGGCATTCCGCGCACTTTCCCGGTCACCGCCAATCGCATAGATCCAGTTGCCGTAGCGCGAGATGTGCAAGAGATAGTAGATGACGACGATGAATCCCGCCCACCAGAACATCGTCACTTGAAACATGCCGCCGACGAACTGTCCCAAGACCGCCTTGGTCACCGGATCGGGCACAATGAAGACCCCGGTACTGCCGGCAATCATGACGGTGAAACCGAGCGTCAGC
This sequence comes from Alphaproteobacteria bacterium, assembly GCA_965207055.1. Lineage (GTDB taxonomy): Bacteria > Pseudomonadota > Alphaproteobacteria > UBA828 > UBA828 > WTGU01. The sequence continues at coordinate 1,665,791 of CBDBLP010000004.1, forward strand.
CCCATGACTCCGAACATCGTGCCGATGGTGACGATGATCGACGGAATGTTGGTGCGCGTGACGAGATAGCCGTTCACGAAACCGACCAACAGGCCGACGCCGAGCCCTGCAAGTATGCCGATGGCTTCGGGCGCGTCGTAGTGACCCGAGACGATGGCGACTGTCAGTGACGAGGCGGGGATCACCGATCCCACGGAAAGATCTAGTTCTCCTGCGATCATCAGGAGCCCGACGGGCAGCGCAATGATGCCCACTTCGGCGGCAGTGTTCAGCCAGCTGGAGAACCCGGGCGCGCCGACGAATACTTTGCCGCCAAGAACCGCAAAGAAGGCGAACACGATGATCATTCCGAGGAACGAGCCGGCTTCGGGTCGCCGCGCAAGGCGGCCGAACGCGCTGGCCACACTGCGATTGTCTTTGGCTACCGTCGACATCGTCGCTCTCCGGATCACCCGCGCACGGGATCGACGCGTCCACCCTGTCAAGTCGAGTTAGAGAATTTAGGCCGCGCGAACGGGTCGCGCGGCCCCAGTTTCAAACAAACACTTAGCGGGTGCCCGCTTTCACGCCTGCCAACGTGGCGTCTACGGTGGAGGCGTCGATAACGCCCGGGCCGGTCAGGATTTCACGGGTCGGGACCGTCAGGCCGTAGTTGACGAAGCCGTTCAGGATCGAGACCGCGAGGTAACCCTGGTGGTAGCCCTGCTGGTCGATGGCACAGGCCTGGGAGCCGTTCTTGATGTTGTTCAGGATCGACTCATCGAAGTTCATGCCGCAGACCTTGACCTGACCGGTCTTGCCAGCCTGGGCTATGCCGCTGACCGCCGAGTTGGAGTCGACATTGCCGATGGTGAAGACGGCGTTGATTTCAGGGTTCTGCAGCAGGTGCGCGCGCACGGCCTGGGCGACGGCGGTCGCAGAGCCAAAGGAGGTCGCGGGCAAGGGGAGGACCGAGCCTTCGCCGCCAACATTGGTGATGCCCTCAATGAAGCCATTGCAGAAGGCTTCGATGTTGGCAGCGCCCGGCAGGGTGTTGACGCAAACACCATTCAGGTTGCCCCCGCTGCCAAGGTACTCGCCGGCCGCGACGCCTCCCTTGTAGTCATTCGAGCCGACGTAGTTCATCGCACCCAGACGGTCGGCGGCTTCGATACCGCCGGCGTTGTAGATAACGAGCGGAATGCCGGCGTCAACAACGGCCTGGAAGGCCGGGTCCATGGCCTCGGGAACCCAGTTCGGGCCGACGACCGCGTCCGCGCCCTGGTCGATGGCCTGACGGATGAGTTCCGCAGCGTCGACGCCGAGGTTGTCGTAGTTCTGGGGGCCGAGCCAGGTGACCGAGCCGCCCTGCGCCTCGGCCACGATGCCGGCGTCTTCGGCGCCGCGCTTCACGATCGACCAGAATGGATCGTCCGGCTTGCCGCCGATCACGAATATGTCAGCCGCCGTTGCGGTTGCGGCACCCGTCGTCAGCAGGGCTGCTGCCACTAGCGCACCTGTCAAAGAGCTCACTATAGATTTCTTCACGTCACTCCTCCCTGGAATGAGATTGCCTCGCGAGCCGCAAAATCGCGTCACGCCCCGGCAGCTTGCCCACCCCCAAAGAGCGCCGTCAAGCGCAGCGGGGAAACCCACTGGCCATCCCGGCCTGGACGACATCGGCGACCAATGCCGCCGCCATCGCGTCGGCGAGCCCCGGAGGCGGACGACGCCCGAAGGGCCCCAATCTTGATCCCGGATCGGCTGTGTGATAGCGAGAGGCGGGACGCTCTATCGGGTGGGAGGCCTGCGATGTCCGATACCACCGTTGTGGACCGCGACAAGCGCGGCAACTGGGCACCCAAGTATCTCGAGCAGCTACCGGCGCCGATGGTGTGGCCGCCCAACCCCCTCAAGATCCTGAAGTGGTTCTTCGGCTGGGGAGGGTATCTCTGGCCGTGGAACGCGATCTACCTCGGGATCGCGCTGCTGGCGTATTTTTTCATGACGCCGCCCATCGCCGAGATGGCGACCTTCGAGGCGTGGTGGGTCGGCGCCATCTTCGCCCGCAACCTGGGGCTGACGATACTCTTGTACGGTGGCCTGCACCTCTACTTCTACGTATTCAGGGGACAGGGGACGGACTACCGCTACTCGACGCGGATGCCGCCCGAGAAGGACAAGTCCCGGCACTTCAGCCGTCAGGTCCGTGAGAACGTCCTCTGGTCGTTGGCGAGCGGGGTGACGTTGTGGACGGCCTGGGAGGTGGTGACCTGGTGGATGTACGCCAACGCGTTGCTGCCCTATCTCGACTTCGCCTCCAATCCGGTCTGGTTCGTGGTTCTCCTCCTGCTGATCCCGCTGATTCGCGAAGTCCACTTCTATCTCGTGCACCGCCTGCTGCACTGGAAGCCGCTCTACCGCTCCGCCCATTACCTGCACCATCGCAACGTCAACATCGGGCCGTGGTCGGGCCTCTCGATGCACCCGATCGAGCACCTGGTCTACTTCTCCGGGATCCTCGTGCACTGGGTGGTCGCGTCGCACCCGATCCACGCCATGTTCCATGTCTTCCACGCCGGCCTGTCGGCAGCGCCGGGGCACACCGGTTACGACCGGATCGGCGCCGAGAAGGGCAAGAGCGTGACCATCGGCGCCTACATGCACTACCTCCACCACCAGTATTTCGAGTGCAACTACGGCGGCGACGGGCTGCCGCTCCTCGACAAGCTGATGGGCACCTACCACGACGGCTCGCCCGAAGCCCACGAGTGGATGAAGCAGCGGCTGCGGGCGCGGCAGTGGGCGAAGACGGCGGCGGCCACGTAACGGGACGGCACGCCTGAACGCCGGCCATCGGCTTAACCGGCTGCGGCAGGGCCGGCAATCGATGATTGAGCAGACTGGAACGGGTCGCCCGCCGGGCGAGCCGAGGAGCATGACCCCATGAAACTGAGCCAGGAGCAGGTCCAGCAATACATGGACGACGGATTCCTCGTGGTCGAGAACGTGTTCTCGGAGGAAGAGCTGCAGCCGGTGATGGACTGGTTCGACACGCTGGTCGACGACTGCGCGGAGAGGCTTCACGCCGTCGGCATGATCGACAACAAGCACGAGGGCGAGGACACGTACACGCGGCTCTGGTCGCTGGAGCAGCAGTGGCCGGGAGCTGCGGCCTTCGTCACGCAGCGCAACAGCATGGGGCCCGCGCTCGCCTCCCTCTGGTCCTCGGACAAGCTGCTCGACATGGTGGAGCAGTTCCTCGGCCCCGATATCGTCGGCCACCCGATCAGCATCTTCCGCTCAAAGACCCCGGATACGGCGCTCATGACCGTGCCGTGGCACCAGGATGCCGGCTACTTTCTCGAAGGCGGCGAGGACACGCTGCAGCCCACGGCCTGGATCCCCTTCATCGACGCCACGCAGGAGAACGGCACGCTGCAGATCATCCGCGGCAGCCACAAACTCAAGACGGTCTTTCCCCACCACATCGAGAAGGACATCGGGCATCCCAAGTCCTGGTACCTCTACATCGCCGACACGGACCTGCCGCCGGGCGACCGCGTGGTCTGCGAGATGCCGATGGGCTCGGTGCTGTGGCACCAGAACATGATCGTCCACCGCTCCACCGAGAACCATTCCGACATGGTGCGCTGGACCTGCGATCTGCGCTACCAGCGGCCCGGCGAGCCGACCGGCTTCCCCGACGAGACCGGGCTGCCGCCCATGCGCAAGGCCGACGACCCCGACTACGCCCTGGACTGGGGCGCATGGATCGCCCACGAGGCGGAGGGAAACCAGAATTACCGCCGCCTCACGGACGACAGCTTCGAGTACTCGGCACCGGACTCGCCCTGGCTGGTCCGGTGGGAGAATTACTGGGCCGCGTCAGCCGCGAGTTAGCGTTGGGGGTTGGAGCGGTCGCGGCGCCGGAGTCCGCCGAGCTGGTTCAGTACCGCTTGGCCGCGAACATGTTGAGCACCACCGCGATCACGATCACCACGCCCACGAACAGGTCGAGGTAGTAGCCCGGCGCCCGGCCCAGGAACAGCACGTCCTTGACCATCTGCAGGATGCAGGCGCCGAGCACGATGCCGAGCACCGCTCCGCGGCCGCCGGTGATGATGACCCCGCCGATGACGACAATCGCGATGGCCTCCAGCTCGAGGAAGAGCTGCGGCTCGACGGTCGCCGACTTCTGGCGGGCGATGCTCAGGATTCCCGCCAGCGCCGCGCAGATCGAGCACAGCACGAAGGCGATCATCTTGGTGCGCACGACGTTGATACCCGTCGCGGTCGCGGCGGCGCGGTTGCCGCCCACGGCCAGGAAGTGGTTGCCCAGGCGGTGATGGTTGAGGAGCAGGTGCGCGATGACGGCGAAGCCCACGAACCAGAGGAACTGCACCGGCACGACCCCGATCTTGCCCGCCAGGCCTTTGATGAACCAGGTTTCCGCGCCGGAGAAGTTGAGCGGCCTCATGTCGGTGATCAGGCGCGAGCCCGATCGGATCATGAAGAGCATGCCGAGCGTGGTGATGAACGACGGTATGCCGAAGCCGAGGGTGATCGCGCCGTTGACCAGCCCCACGATCGCGGCGGTTCCCAACGCCACCACCACCGCGACCACCTCGGGCGCGCCCGCGCCCCAGGCGAGCACCATCATATAGGGCGCAAGGGTGAAGGTCGCGGCGATCGAGAGATCGAACTCACCCGCGATCATCAGTATGCCGACGCCGAGCGCCATGATCCCGATCGGCGCGATGGCGCGCAGCAGGATCCTTATGTTGGCGGAGGAGAGGAACCGAAAATCGTCCGGCATGGCGAGACTGGCGATGATGCAGGCGGCAAGGAAAAACCCGAACACGATGGCGACGTTCCCCGCCGGATGACGCCGCAACCGGGTCCATGGATCCCTCGGCGCGTACCTCGCGCTTGTGGGAGCGGGCTGGGGTTCGGGGACTGCCATCGCCGTTTGTGTCCCCCTCTACTTGCTGATCCGCCGGGCGACCAAGGTGTTGAGCACCGTGGCGACCACGAGCACGGCACCGATGAAGAACCGGAAATACTCGCCGGGCGCGCGAGAGAGGGCGAGGATGTTGTCGATCGTAACGATGAGCGCGGCGCCGAGAATCATGCCCATCACCGTTCCCCGGCCGCCGAACAGGAACACGCCGCCGATGACGCAGGCGGCGATCGCCTGCAGCTCTAGTCCGACCAGCATGGTCTCGGGGAACGCGCCGTTGAGGCGCGTGGCGCTGAAGATGCCGGCGACGGCGGCCAGGCTGGAGCAGAGGATGAAAGCGGTGAGCTTCACGCGGTCCGCGTTGATGCCGCCGGAAATCGCCGCCTCGCGGTTGCCTCCCACGGCGAAGAAGTGATTGCCCAGGCGATGCCGGCTGAGCAGCAGGTAGGCGACGAACGCGATGCCGATCACCCATGGCAACTGGGCATGGAGCGGACCCGCGATCTGCCCGGTCAGGGCTGCCTCGAAGGTCTCTCCCGGATAGAGCTCCTGCCTCTTGATCGTAGACCCCCGGCCCGAGCCGGCGGCGTATCGGACTATGCCGCGCAGGGCGAACATCATGCCCAGCGTCGCGATGAAGGAGGGCACGCGGAGCTTCGTCGTGATGAACCCGTTGATCGTGCCGACGACGATGCCGCTTCCGACGCCAAGTATGACCGCCGCCCAGAGCGGCCATTCGCCCTCATGCAGGGCGATACCCATCAGATAGGCCGAGAGCACGAAGACCGCGCCGATCGAGAGATCGAACTCCCCGCAAATCATCAGGAGACCCGCGCCCACGGCCAGCAGCATGAGCCGCGGTGCCTTCTGCGACAGCACGGCCAGATTGTCCTCGCCGAGGAAGGGGAAGTTCGCGGTCAGCAGACTGGCCACGATGCAGCCCAACAGCAGGGCCACGTAGACGAGAATGATGCTGGCCGCGGGGTATCGCCGGAAGCGTTCCCACGGGCCGTGGGGCGTCGCTCGCCGTTCGGCCGGTACCGTCATCTCAGGACGCGGTCTTCGGCTCGACAAGTGAGGAAGTCGGGCGCGAACTTGTTCCTAGGCCGCGCCCAACTCGTCACTGTTCGATACTCGCCTCGTGCGCGAAGAGGCCCCCCGCGCTATCGATATGTCCCTGCATGAAGTGTGGCAATATCTGCGTTGGACGTGTCGATGATGCCGACACCGGTATTGAGGCTGCTCGGCTGGATGCCGTAGCGCTGATTCAGAGCCACGAACATGACCGGCAGGAAACCGTGAAGGAACGGCTGCTGATCCATGGTCGCCGTCGTCAGTCCGGCATTGATGTTCTCCATGATGCGCGGATTGACATCGAAACCGCCGTTGGGCAGCCCCTCCAAGCCGGCCTCTTCCGCCGCCTGCGGAGCGACCGACGTCGGAACGTTGCCGAGAGAGACGATGCAGTCGGTATCGGGATTGCCCACGAGGTACTCGGCGATCAGGTTCTGGTTCTCCTCGACCACGACACCGGTCCCGATCATCTCGGATTCCACGCCGGCCTCGTCGAGCGCCCTCTTGGCGCCTTCGTATCGATCCAACGCGTAACTCAGCTCGGGCCACTCCACCGGAGCGACACAGAAGTCGCCCTCGCCCAGACCGTGTTCGTCGACAAGGCGCTTGGCGATGATGTAGCCCGCTGCGACGAAGTCCATGCCGAAGAAGGCCTGACGTGCCGTCCCCGGGTCGTCGATGCTGGCCGACATGAACGAGACACCGGCGTCGCGCGCCTTCTGGATGGCGTCGGTCATGGTGTCGGGGACCGAGATCTGGTCGATGATCCCGTCCACACCGCCGGCGACCCCGGTTTCGATGAGATCGATATGCGCCTCGATATCCCCTTCGGGGCACTGCATGGTGACATCGACATTGAAGATCTCGCCCGCCAGGTTGGCGCCGAATATGATGGGCTCATAGAACACGTTGCCGCACCCTTGGTGGATGATGAAGTTGACCTTCAGCGTTTCCGAAGGATCCTTCATCTCCGCGCTTGCGGGCTGAGCCAGGAGAGCGAGCGACAGTCCAGCCGCCGCCGCGATAAGTTTGTGGGTGTTCTTCATCGTATGCCTCCCTTTATGAACTGCCGACTATGAGTTGCCGACTAGTGGGGAGATTGTTCCGCCCACATCCCGTGCCCGTCAAGTTCGACGTGCTTTTCCGATGACAAAGGCGCGGGTACGAGGTGCCCGCAACGGGCGCCGAGTCGGAGCTTCACCGGTCCTGACCCTGGAGCCGGGCTACTCCCGCCACTACCATTGGCGAATAGACCGGCTATCGGAGAGCCGCCATGCGCTTGAGCGAAGAGCAGGTCGCACAATACTTTGAGGATGGATTTCTCATCGTCGAGGACGTGTTCACGGCGGACGAGCTGCGCCCCGTCATGGACGAGTTCGAGGACATCGTCGACGAATGGGCCGAGCGGCTCTACGCCGCGGGCAAGATCGAAGACAAACCCTCTTACCGGCTGAATTGGGAGGAGTGGATGGCCCACCAGGCCGGCGGCATCCAGAGCTACCGCAAGCTGGAGGGGGACGACTTCGAGTATTCGGCGCCGGACGCGCCGTGGCTGGTCCGGTGGCAGAATTACCGGGCTGCGTCAGCCGCGAATTAGCGTTGGGCGTTGGAGCGGTGGCGGCGCCGGAGGCCGCCGCTCAAACGATCAGGTCCGTCAACTCCTCGATCGAGGTGTCTTCCTTGTCGCTCTCGGCGATCTTCTCGCCCCGGGCCAGCACGATCACCCTGTCCGCGATCGGATAGACGTGGTGCAGGTTGTGGGTGATGAAGATGGACGTGATGCCCTGGCTCTTCATCTCCTCCACCCATCCGAGCACCTTGTTGGTCTCCTTGACCGAGAGATGATTGGTGGGCTCGTCGAGGATCATCACCTTGGTCTTGAAATACATGGCTCGGGCGATGGTCACGCCCTGGCGCTCGCCGCCGGAGAGTTCTTCGACCGGGGTATCGGGCGAGCGCAGATGCAGCTCCACGTCGCGCAGCGCCTGCATGGCTTCGCGCGCCATCCGCCGGGTGTCGAGGATGCCGATCGGTCCGAGCCGGAGCCGGACCGGCTCTCGCCCGACGAAGATGTTTCGAGCGATGCTCATCTGGGGAACGAGGGCGGAGTACTGGTAGATGGTCTCGATGCCCAGGGTCATCGCATCTCGGGGCGAGGCGAACCTCACCTTCTTGCCTTCGACCTCGACCGTGCCTTTGTCGGGCGCATGGGCGCCGGAGAGAATCTTGATCAGGGTCGACTTGCCGGCGCCGTTGTCGCCCACGAGCCCGACGACCTCGCTACGGCCCAGCCGAATGTCGACCCCCTTGAGTGCGTGGACTCCCTTGTACCACTTGTGCAGCCCCACGCCCTGGAGAACCGGTGTATCCATCAATCAGTTCAAGGCGTTACGCTACCCTGATCCCTGCCATGCAAGTCCCGCACCCAAGGCTGCATCGGAGGCTGGAGCTCTGGAACCCCCGAAACCGCCGCGCTGGCGAGGCACTACGAAAGGCTATCGTGACAGAGGGCCGCCCACAATCCCGCAATCGTAGACCGGAAGCGCAGCGCTATTCGGGAGTAGGCGGTGCGTTTCGAGCCCCACCTTGCTTTTGCGTTCCGGATTTGGAGCCTATACGCTCGCGACTTTGGTTGAGCAAAGGAGACGCTCCGGGCATTCCGCGAGCGCGTTAAGGGAGGAAAGAAGCATGAAGCTCAAGACGTCACTTCGTCTCGTCGCCATCGCCGTAGCGGCGGCAATGTTTGTCGGCTCGGCGCCCGTCGTGGCCCAGGACGACGGGGAGAAGCTCAAGTTCAGCTACCTCATGCACGACAGGCCGGAAGGCGTGTTCTGGAACATCGTGTACCGCGGCATGCTGGACGCGTGTGCGGACCTCGACCTCGACTGTCAGATGATCGGCTCTGATTACGATACGGCGAAGCACATCGCCAACTTTCAGGCCACGGTCGCCGCCGGTGTCGACGGGATCGTGACGACGATCTTCGACGACGACATATTCGACAAGCCGATCCAGGACGCCCTCGACCTGGGGATTCCGGTCATCGCCGCGAACACCGATGACTCGCAGGGCGCAGCCGGCAACCCGCGCCTCTCCTACACCGGATCGAACATCTACAAGGCCGCCTATGACGTTGCAGCGGCGGTCACGGAGATGTTCCCCGCCGAGGGCGACATCCATGCACTGGTCGGCAACTTCGATCCGACGCACAACGTGGGCATCGCGCGCACGGAGGGAATGGAGCAGGCGCTCGCGGACTGGTCGGCCGCGAACCCGGACCGCAACATCACCTGGGAGCAGATCGAGGAGACGCTCGATCCGTCGATCGTGAGGAGCCGGGTGGGCGCCTATCTCCAGGTGAGACCCGACACCAACGTGTATCTCACGAGCGGCATCTGGCATCCCGAGATCGCAAAGATGCTGCGCGAGGAGGGTCGCCAGAAGGGCGAGATCCTGATCGCAGGCTTCGGCGCGTTCCAATGGGCGATCGACGAGGTCAAGGACGGCTGGATCGCAGTCACCCAGGACCAGGGTGCGTACCTCCAGGGCTACCTGCCGATCGTGCAGCTCCATCTCCTCGCGAAGGGCCTGCCGCCCTTTAACATCGACACCGAGGGGGCACTGAAGGGCGTCGTGGATGCCGAGTCCGCGCCGACGCTCTCCGGCCTTCGCATCTGGACCCTCCAGTAGCAGGCCGAACGCAACGACGCTTCAAACGACGTGACCTCCGGGCGCCGCCGTATCTTTCGGCGGCGCCCGCGAGGCCCAATGTCCGCAAGCATTTCGTTGTTGTGCCGGGTCGAGAGATGCGGATGAGCAATGACACCCCCGCCGGTGGCGCGGTCGCAGGGAAGGGCGCGCGCACGTGAACCGGATCCTCAAGAGTGTCATCGGGATGCCGGGGGTCAGCGCGCTCATCGTCCTCGTCATCATCCTGCTCACCTTCCACTTCTACACGGGCATCTTCCTCAACGCGCGGAACATCGAGCTGATTCTCAGCATCGTGCCCGAGCTCGGCGTGGTCGTCCTCGGGGTGGTGATCCTGATGATCGCGCGCGAGTTCGACCTTTCGGTGGGGTCGGTCTTCGGCCTCGCCCCCATGGTCATGAACGCGCTCTACACGAGCGGGGGCCTGCATCCCTGGCTCGCGATCGTCATCGCCCTCGCAATTTGCTCCCTGGTCGGCCTCTTCAACGGGGTGCTGACGGTCTATCGGCGAATCCCATCGTTCATCGTCACCCTCGGCATGCTCTTCATGGCCCGAAGCATGGTGGTGGTGTTGACCGGCAAGCGCCCGCCCCGCCCGGACAACGTGCCGTACGAGGTCTTCGTGTACGACTTCGGGATCTTTTCCGCGTCGCTCCTATGGTTCCTCGGGCTCGCCCTCATCATCGGTATCGTCCTGCACCGCACCAATGTCGGGAACTGGATCTACGCGACCGGCGGGCACACCGAGGCGGCCAAGGATCTGGGTATCAACTGGCGCAGGGTGAAGATCGGCTGCTTCATGATGTGCTCGATCCTCGCCGGGTTCGGCGGCATCCTGCAGACGTTTCGGGTCGGCGGCAGCGTGATGCCGACCTACGGCCTCGGCCTGGAGCTCGAGGCGATTGCGGCGGCCGTGATCGGTGGCACGTCGCTCTTCGGCGGCGTCGGATCGGTTCTGGGCGCGCTGGTGGGCGTCGTGCTCGTGCGCTCCATCGACAACGGCTTCATTATCGCGCGCATCGATATCGAGTTTTTCCGTCTTGCGCTGGGCGGCCTGACCATCGCCGCCGTCATGTTCAACACGGATCTCCAGCGCTTCGCCTCCGGCCTCAAGGTCAGCGAGCGCGATCGCGGCGGATAGTACCGAAGACGGTGCCCAAGCCGCTCCCACCCCGGGGGGCCTGCTTCACGCTGTCGCCTGTCCTGGCCGATAGCACTCGCGCCGCAGGTGGGATGTCGCCGCTATGCGGAGAGGTGTAGTGCCTTGCGCCAACTCCCGATCAGGATGACGCAAACATGGCCAACTCGGTGGGAATTGGATTGATTGGAACGGGCGGGGTGGCCACCCTGCATGCGAACGCGATCAACGCGGTCGCAGGGCTGGAGGTTGTAGGCGCGTTCAGCCGGAATCCCGAGAACGTCCGCCGCTTCGTGGACGCGCAAGGCGGGCGTGCCTTCGCGAGCCAGGATGCGCTGCTCGCGGACGACGCCGTCGAGGTCGTCGCGGTCTGCTCGCCGGCGCCTGAGCACGTCTCGCAGGCGCTTGCGGCGCTGCGGGCCGGGAAGCACGTTGTCGTCGAGAAGCCCATTTCCACCACCCTCGACGAGATCGACCTGCTGGAGCGCGAGGCGGAGCGGGCCGGGCGGCTCTGCATGCCCTGCCACAACTACGTCTACGACCCCGCCCTCGTGCGCGGTCGCGAGTTCGCCCGGGAGGGGAAGTTCGGCCGCATAGCGAGCTTCTGGATGATCTACAACCAGTCGCACGACGCGGGCGCAATGGCGCCCGGGCTCACGATGCGCGAGCTCTGCATCCACCACGCCTACGCCGTACTCTTCTTTCTCGGCCGCCCGTCGACTGCGGTCGCTCTCTCGGCCAACGCCCGCGCTCCGGAATCGCGGGGCGACGACCAGGTGCTGATGGCCTTCAAGACCGATGCCGGCGCGATCGCCACGGTCTGGGGCAGCTTCGCGGCCGACGACCGGACCCGCGATCCGTGGACGATGATCTACAAGGTGCTGGGAACCGAGGGCGGGTTCTCGTTCAGTTGGGGCGACGTCGACTTCCGCGATGCGCCGCTGACGGGCTGGGACCGCGCCGGCTACCACGAGAGCTTCCGGCACCTCTACGAGCATCTCGCTCGCAAGTGCCTCGGCGCGGGCGAGCTGCCGCTCTCCACCCTCGCGGACGCGCGCGACGCGCTCTGCATGATCGAGGCTGCAGAGAGGGCGATCGAGGGCCAGGCGACGCCGATCGTCTACCGCTGACCCTGCCCTGCGGCTCGGAACGGAGCCGCTGATGCGGCTTAAAGCGTCTTGTCGCTCACGGCAGCCGGCCTGTGGCCGGCGCCTCCGCGAGGGCGCCGCATTCGCGGCGGGCCGCGGTCGCGGCCTGTCGCGCGTCCGCCAAAGTCGGACGCGCTCTAGTGCGTGACGAGGAGCTCCGTCAGCTCTTCGATCGTGGTCTCTTCCTTGCGCGCGACCTTGATCACCCGGCCGTGGGCCATCACCACGAAGCGATGACAGACCTGCGAGGCCTGGTAGAGGTTGTGGGTCACGAAGACGCACGAGACCCCAGTTGACGCAAGCTCGGTCATGAAGCCGAGCACCTTCTCGGTCTCCCGCACCGAGAGCGCGCTGGTCGGCTCGTCGAGCAGCAGCATGTCGTGCTTGAAGTGCACCGCGCGGGCGATGGCGACCGCTTGCTGCTGTCCGCCCGAGAGCTCTTCCACCATCAGCTCCGGCGAGGTGATGCCGGCGATGCGGACGTACTTGTCGAGGATCTCCATCGCGGTGTCGCGCATCTCCTTCATGCGCAGGAAGCCGGCCTTGTTGACCAGCTCCCGCCCGGCAAAGATGTTGCGCATGATCGACATCGAGCCCACCAGCGCGATGTCCTGATAGATCGTCTCGATGCCCGCCGCCTCCGACGCTCTCCGGGAGTTGATGGAGATCTGCTTTCCGCCTCGTATGAACGTCCCGCGGTCGGGCTGCACCACCCCCGACATGATCTTGATGAGGGTGGACTTGCCCGCGCCGTTGTCGCCGAGGAGGCCCACCACCTCGTTGGGATAGATCTCGAAGTCGACGTCGATCAGCGCTTCCACGTGGCCGTAGGACTTCGACACCCCCTGCACCTCGAAGATCGGTGCGCTCGCGCCGACGCTGCCGGTCTCGTCAACTGCCGCTTGAACTTCCGCCATCTTCCTTCCTCTCCCGGCGTCGTCAGTACTTCTTTCGGGCGATCTGGTTGAGCACGACCCCGAAGACTATGACGATGCCGATGAACATGTCGAGATAGAAGCCGGGCAGCTTGGCCAGGATGATCACGTCCTTGACCATCTGCAGGATGAGGGTCCCGACAACGATGCCGACGATCGCTCCGCGGCCGCCGGCCAACGCCAGGCCCCCGATGACGCAGATCGCGATCGCCTCCAGCTCGAGATAGAGTGCAGGAGTCGACGTCGCAGAATTGATTCTCGTGGTGCTGATGATGCCGGCGAACGTGGCGAGGCCGGAGCAAATGACGAAGGCGAGCAGCTTCGTTTGAACCACGTTGATGCCGACCGAGAGCGCCGCTTCGCGGTTGCCTCCGGCGGCGAAGAAGTGGTTGCCGAGGCGATGGCGGTTCAGGAAGAAGTAGCAGACGACCGCGATCCCGATAAACCAGAGGAACTGCGCCTGCACGTACGAACCGAGGCGCCCGGTCAGCGCCTCCTCGAAACCGTCCGGCGGGAAGAAGCTGAGCGGGCGGTTGTCGGCGATGATGCGTGCCCCGGCACGCAATATAAAGAGCATGCCGAGCGTGGTTATGAAGGATGGTATGCCGAACCGGGTCGTGATGACCCCGTTGATCAACCCGATCCCCATTCCGCTCACCATGCCGGCAAGAATGGCGAGAGCCAGCGGCACGTCATTGACGTAGGCGAACACCATCACGTAGGGCGCGATGATGAAGACGGCGCCCACGGACAGGTCGAACTCGCCGCAGATCATCAGCAGGCCGACCCCGAGCGCCATGATCCCGAGCGGCGGGATCGCGCGCATCAGGATCCTGATGTTGGCCGGGTGCGTGAAGCGGAAATCGCTCGGATAGAGCAGCGAGATGATGACGCAGACGGCGAGGAACACGAGGAACACGATGATGACGTTGCCGGCCGGATGGGCGCGGAACCGATCGAGCAAATTCGCACCCGCGTAGCGATCGGAGGCCGTGTTGCCGCTCCAGGAATCTGCCATGCCGGTCCCCGATTCCGGACTAACCGCTGACCCGCCGGGCGAACCAGGCGTTGACGATGACCGCGATAATCACGATCGCTCCGACGAACCCCTGCAGATAGACGCCGGGGGCGCGCAGCAGGATGAGGAGGTTGTCCACGGTGAGGATGAGGGCCACTCCGAGACAGATGCCGAGCACCGTGCCCCGACCGCCGAAGAGGAAGACGCCGCCGACGACGCAGGCCGCGATGGCCTGGAGCTCGAGCCCGGTGAGGGTCTGGGCGGGGATGATCGCGTTGACCCGGGTTGCCGACATCGTTCCCGCGATTGCCGCGCCCACCGAACAGATGACGAATCCGACCCGTTTGACCCGGTTCACGTTGACGCCGACGGCGATCGCCGCCTCGCGGTTGCCGCCGACGGCGAGGAAGTGATTACCGATCCGATGCCGGTTCAGGAAAAAATAGGCGACGACCGCGAAGAAGATGAACCACAGGAACTGGGCATGGAGCGGCCCCACGATGTGACCAGTGAGGACCGCCTCGAAGGTCTCGCCGGGATAGATCGATACCTGCTCGGAAGAACTCGACTTGGGGTCCGATGAAAAGAACCGGACCACGCCGCGCAGGAAGAACATCATCCCCAGCGTGGCGATGAAGGAGGGGATCACCAGCTTGGTCGTGATGAGCCCGTTCACGATCCCGACCACGAGGCCGACGAAGAGGGCGAGCAGGACCGCCGCCCAGAGCGGCCAGTTCCACTCGTTCATGGACAGCCCCATCAAGTAGGGGGCGAGGGTGTAGACGCCGGCGACCGACAAATCGAACTCGCCGGCAATCATCAGCATTCCGACGCCGAGAGCGAGTATCCCGAGGGTCGGTATGGTCTGGAACAAGACACCGAGATTGCCGCTGGCGAGGAAGCGGAAGTCGCTGGGAACCACGATTCCGATGACGATGAGGGTGAGGATAAAGGTGCCGTAGAGGACGACGATGTTGGCGGCGGGGTATCGGAGGAAGCGCGTCCACAGCGTCTGGCGAACATAGCGACCCGCGCCCGCTTCTGTGCCGGCGTTCGATTCCGATGCGCTCATGTCCGTCGGGAATTCCCTGGCGGAGACCGAGCCGGCCCGTCCCCGCGACTGTCCGTCCGTGGACAGCCGCGGGGAGGGATCTCGGTTCCCTAATCAGGCGGGGACCGGAACCCTAGCGATAGGTTCCGGCGAAGTCGGTCGCCGCCTGGGCATTGGATGCATCGACGACGCCGTTGCCCGTGTCGACGCCTCCCGGCGCCAGGTTGTAGCGAACCTGGTAGGCGATGAACATGACGGGCAGGAAGCCCTGCCAGAAGGGCTGCTGATCCATGGTTGCCGTGGTCAGTCCGGCATTGATGTTCTCCATGATGCGCGGATTGACGTCGAACCCGCCGTTCGGCAGGCCGTCGAGCCCTGCCTCTTCCGCGGCCTGGGGCAGCACCGAGGTGGGAATGTTGCCGAGCCCGATGGCGCAGTCGGTATCGGGGTTGGCGAGCAGGTACTCGGCCACGATGTTGAGGTTCTCCGCGACCTGGTCGCCGGTGCCGATCATCTCGCTCGTGATCCCGGCCGCGTCCAGCGCATTCTTGACGCCCTGATAGCGCTCGCCGGCGTAGATGAGATCGGGGAACTCGACCGGCGCGACACAGTGATCCCCTTCCTTGAGGCCGTGCTCAGCGATCATCCTCGACCCGATGATATAGCCGGAAGCGATGAAGTCCTGGCCGACGAAGGCCTGGCGCGCGGTATCGGGGTCGTCGATGTTCGAAGAGATGACCGCCATTCCCGCGTCACGCGCCTTGGCGATGACCTCGATCATCGCGTCCTCGACGGAGATCATCGGCACCACGCCGTCCTGCCGGTTGGCGATGGCGGTCTCGATGATGTTGATCTGGCGCTGCGGGTCGCCCTCGGCATTCTGGATGTCGAGATTGACGTTGAAGAGCTCTGCCGCTTCCCTCGCGCCGTACATCACCGGCTCGAAGAAGACGTTGCCCGGGCAGCAGTGGACGATGAGGGTCACGTCGACATTGTCGTCGTCCAGCTTGGCCTGACCCGGTTGTGCCAACGACAGTCCGAGGATCGCCGCTCCAAGCGCGACGAGGATCCGGTTTCGAGTCATGGTCTGATTTCCTCCCTCTTATTCAAGGCTGGCGGTCTTCGCGGCACACCCGGCCAGCGCGGCCGGGCATCCGTTCTGGGTTCGCCAACACCCATGTCGTTCGTATCGCATTCGTGCAGGACCTTCGTCAGGCCGCCTCCTCCCAGCGATCGAGCCAGGGGCCGGAGCACGAGTACTCGAAGCTGTCGTCGGCGAGGCCCCGGTACGCCTGGACGTCGTCGAGCTGGCCCTCCGCCCATTCGGCGACGTCGATACGGAAATCGGGATCGTCGGCCCTTCGCATCTGCACCAGCGGCCGATCGTCGAACCCCGCCGGCTCGCCCGGGCGCTGATAGCGGAGGTCGACCGACCACCGGATCTTGTCCGAATAATTCTCGGTCGAGCGGTGCGGCATCATCGTGTTGTGGAAGAGGACCGAGCCCATCTTCATCTCGCAGGTGACACGCTCGCCTTCCGGAAGGTCGGCCTCGTCGATGTAGACGTACCAGGACTTCGGATGCCCGACCACGCACTCCTTGCGGTGGCGGAACACCTGTCCCGACCGGTGCCCGCCGCGGACCACCTGGAGCGCACCGTTTTCGCTGTTCGCATCGATAAAGGGGATCCACGCGACCGGCTGCAGCGTGCGCTCCATTCCCGGGGTGAAATAGGCCGCGTCCTGGTGCCACGGGACGGTCATCAGCTGCGTGTTCGGGGTCTTGGGCCGAATCGCGCTGATCGGATGGCCGCAGATGTCGGGGCCGAGAAAGCGTTCGAGAATGTCGAGGAGCTTGTCCGACGTCCAGAGTTTCGCCAACGCCGGCCGAACCTGCTCCCGGTTGTGAACGAGCGGGGCGGCGCCCGGCCACTGCTCCTCGAGCTTCGTCAGGCGATGGAAAAAGTCCTCGTCCGCAAACTTGTCCGAGATCTTGCCCGCCCGATGGAGCTTCTCGGCCCATTCGTCCACGACCTGCTCAAGCTCGTCCATGACCGGCTGGAGGTCGTCGTCCGTCAGCAAGTCCTCCACGATGAGAAAGCCATCGTCGAAGTACTGCTGAACCTGCTGGTCGGTGATCGCCATGAGGTTCCCCCTCGATCCCGTCGGCGCGCCCGGACCCGTGACGGTAACCAGGACCGCCGCCTCGGAACCCTAGCAAGCGCAATTTTGGATTACAACGCTGCCGACCCGGCGCGCGGCGCGACGTCTCGGGAAGCCGCAACTGCCGGTCGCCGCCCGAGCCGCTGAGAAGAATTGGAGCGCAAGGCCGGGCATGGGCTAAAATCCGGGCCGGACAACCCGGTTGGGATCCTGGCCCGTTGGCAGGTGCCAGCCGCAATCGGGTCGACCGGAGGATCGTCGAGAGCCGCCGGACCGGGAGCGTTGTGTGCACTTTGCCTCGGCAGGCGGTTGCTCGCGAGGCGGCGGCGTTCGGCTCAATGCCGCAGGGCTGAACGCACAGGAGGGATGCAGGCATGGCCATTGCACGCAGGGACTACAGCCTGAACGGCGAGGAGACCAGGCGCGCCTGGGAGAAGGGCCTCGTCTCGGCGGACTGGTACCAGTCGCCGGTGCCGCGCGCGCGCCTCAAGGAGCTCATGAAGCGCCGCAACTTCCCCGCGCTCTGGCATCTCTTCCTCTGGTTTGCGCTGATTGCCGGGCTCGGCGTCCTCACCTGGCTCACCTGGGGCACCTGGTGGATGGTGCCCGTCTATTTCGCCTACTGCACGATTCTCGGCGGCTCGTCCGATCCGCGCTGGCACGAGTTCGGCCACGGCACGGCGACCGCCATCCCGTGGCTCAACGACGCGGTCTACAACTTCGCGTCCTTCTTCCTGCTGCGTGAGCCGACAATCTGGCGCTGGAGCCACACGCGTCACCACACCGACACGATCATCGTCGGCCGGGACCCGGAGATCATCACCCCGCGGCCGCCCAACTTTCGCTCGCTCTTGTTCGCCGCCTTCAATCTCAACATCGGAGTGAAGGCGATCAGGCATGTGTTCATCCACGCGTGCGGCAAGAAGACCTTCCCGGAAGAGGACTTCGTGCCGGAATCGGAGTGGTGGAGGGTGTACCTGGCCGCGCGGGTGTGGATCGCGATCTGGTTCGGCGTCATCGCGCTGGCGATCGCGATCGCTTCGGTGCTGCCCATCGCGCTCGTGCTGGTGCCGCCCTTCGTCGGCTTCTGGATCGCGCTTTTCTTCGGGGTGACCCAGCACCTGGCCCTTGCCGACGACGTGCTCGACCATCGCCTCTGCACCCGCACCGTCTACATGAACCCGGTGCTGCGCTTCCTCTACCTGAACATGAACTATCACGTGGAGCACCACATGTTCCCGCTGGTGCCCTACCACGCCCTGCCCAAGCTGCACGAGGAGATCAAGGCGGACTGCCCGCCACCCTGCCCGAGCGTCTGGGCGGCCTACCGGGAGCTGGTTCCTACTCTGTTCAAGCAGCGTCGGGACCCGGAGCTCTGGATCCACAAGGAGCTGCCCCAGGCCCCCGCCGAAGCAAAGGTGGCAGCCGCGGCCGAGTGAGCGCGGCGCCGGGCGCCGGGGGCGTCGGCCGAGTGCGCGCGGCACGCGCGGGGTGCAGGAGCCCGGCGGTCAGGAAAGGATTTCGATGAGCGACTGGGTCAGGGCCTGCGCGGTCGACGATATCGAGCCCGAGGACGTGATCCGCTTCGATCACGACGGGCGGACATTCGCGATCTACCGCAGCCCCGACAACGAGTTCCATGCGACCGACGGATACTGCACCCACGAGGAGGCGCACCTCGCCGAAGGCATGGTGTTCGACGACGTGATCATGTGCCCGAAGCACAACGGCCGATTCCACTACAAGACAGGCGAGGCGCTCGGTGCCCCGGTTCTCGACGATCTGGCCGTCTATCCGGTGCGGATCGAGAAGGGGTCAGTCTACGTCGATATCGGCTGACCGGTCCGGTAGCTTGGGCTGCCTCCGCCAGACTCGTGGCGGGCGGGCTCTACAGCAAGCCGGTTACCCCAATAACCGGGGCTCCAAGAACTCCTGCTCCACGCCCGGGGACGCGATCACGTTTTCGATGAGGAATTTCGCCCATTATCCCCCAGTTGAAGGATGTACGGGCCGCCAAACATATTATAATCGTTATCTCACATATTGCATTGGCTAACATCGATCGAGGGTGGGTGGGAGAAGCGGCGCCGGGAAAGATGGCCGCAAGCCTTGCGAGGCTGGCTTGTGTAGCACGGTCGCCGGGGAGCCGCGCAGGCGTCGACAGCGTATCGGCCTTGCCTCGCGGCCGCACGCACTCCCGTTGAAGCCCGCCATTCCGGTCCGCGTCGGAGCGGGCCGGCAAGGTCCTGCTCGAAAGACACGGTTGATGGCGTGTATATGAAATGAATCAGCACATTGCATTCGAGCGGGTCGTGGACTCCCTCAACGCGGCCATGCTCGACGACGCCCGCTGGCCGGTCGCGTCCAGCCTGATCGACGAGGCCTGCGGGTCCAAGGGCAATTTCCTGACCCTCAGCGAAGGCGCTTCTAACAGCGACACCGAAATCTTCAGAGCGCGGTTTTGCTATCGCGGACAGCGTCGTACAGACCTGGAGCGGCTGTATCTGGAGACCTACTACCCTCTGGATGAACGCATTCCACGCATCCGGCAGCTTCCGGACAGCCAAGTAAAGCATGTCAGCTCCCTCTACACCGATGAGGAGAAGAGGACCTCGCCAGTCTACAACGAGGCGCTGCCCCTCTCCGACACCCAGGACAGTCTCAATGTGCGTCTCGACGGGCCTGACGGCTCGCGCATCATCTGGGTCGTCGGAAACCCCTTCGATGGCGACGGCTGGTCGAGCGCAGGGGTCGATATGGTTGCGCGCGTTCTCCCCCACCTTCGCCAGTACGTCCGGGTGCGCGCGGCGCTCGCCGAAGCAGGGGCCCTCGCCGCGACGGCCGCCGAGCTTCTGGAGAACACCGGCGCGGGCGTCATCCAGCTCGACCGCCGCGGGCGGATCATCGAGACGAACGACGTTGCGAGGGCGCTGCTTCGCCGCGGCGACGGGCTGCGCGATGAAGGCGGTGCGCTTCGCGCCACTCGGCCCAAGGACGACGCGAGGCTCGAGCATCTGCTGGCCCGGGCGCTGCCGCGCTTTGGCGAACCGGGAGCGAGCGGCTCGATGATGGTGAGGCGAAGGTCGTCGCTGCCGTGGTTCGCGTTGCACGTGAAGCCGGTGGCGGGCGGGGAGGCGGGCTATCGCGCCCTTCGCGTGGCTGCGCTGGTGCTGATCGTCGACCCGGTGAGCCGGGCGCGGGTCGAGCCGGAACTCCTGGAGGCGATGCTCGGGCTCACGCCAACCGAGGCCGAGATTGCGCTGCTGCTCGCCGAAGGCTGGACCGCCCGCCAGATCGAGGCGATGACCGGCCGCAGCTACAGCACCGTGCGGACGCACCTGAAGAACATTTTCGCCAAGCTCAGGGTCTCTCGGCAATTGGAGGTGGCGAAAGCCGTCCTCGCGCTCTCGAGCCTGCCGACGTCCCGGGACTGACCAGGAGCGGCGTGGGCAACGACGGGCCGTGCCCGCCGCAGTGCGGCTGGGAGCGGCTTGCGGCTTGCCACGCATCGGGGGTGCGTCGGCCGTTCGGGCGCCACGGCACCAGGGGCCGGTTGCCCCTAATCGAGCAACTGCAATGCCTCTTGAGCGACGGGGCTCGGCGCCGCCCCGGACCCTGTGAAGTATGCCATCGAGGCGGCGAGAATTCGGTCCCGCCACGGGATGGGCGCCATTTCCCCATAATTCTCCAGGGCGGCCTCGGTGAACTTGAAGTCGTGCGAGCGCCGGCCGTTGCGCGCCAGGTGCCGGCGCGCACTGGCGACGAGCGTGCCCGCAGAGCCGCCCTGTTGCAGGTAGTGCAATGCCTTGCGGGCGCCGGCGGTGCGATCGTCCGGCAACTCGGAGAACACCTCGCGCAGTGCGTCCGCGCCGGTGCCGGAGGGCGCGAGAGGTTCCAGCTCGTCGATGCGCAGACCGGGATGCGTGCGGCCGACGCGGCGGTGGAAGGCGGGCATGAAAGCCGCCGACTGCAAGAGCGCCAGTAGCTGCGTGTCCTCGGCTCGCGCGTGCCGGAACACGTAGTGAAACGCGTTGGCGGATGTCTGGGCGTGTACCGGGACCACCGTCGGCCGTCTCAGCACCAGCTCCGCTGCGGTAGCGAAGAGAGCCTCCCAAATTGAGTCGGTGGACACACCGTGTTTCAGGAGGTCGATCACCGCCCGGCCCGCGTCGAGCTCCGAGACCTCGCGCAGCGTGCGGACGAGTTCATTGCGTGCGACATCGTCCCGACGGCCCTGTTTCCAAGTCTTCGGGATCTCCCCAAGCATCGCCTGGAACTCCCGCCAGGTTCGATCGGAAGACAAGTCGCTGGTGGCGGGATTCGGGCCGCTGCCGTGATTCTGGAGCGCCGCGGCGAGTGAGCGAAGCACCGGAGGCGCGTATTCGGGCCCGACGATCGGCAGGAGGCGGTGCACGTTCTGCACCGCAATGGCCTTGTGACCGATCGCACGAAGATCCCGGATGCCGTATCTGAAGAGGGGCTCGGCGAGCTGCTCCGGCGCAGCCAGCCGCGCGAAATCGAGGACAGCGGGATCGACGGCCTCGAGATCCCAGCGCTCCAGTGCATCAATCAGGCGCTCTTGCGCCGCCTCCACCGTCCCGGCCACGGGGTTCGGCCGTGGACCCATCGTCCAGCCGCTCTGGCGGCGCTCCGCCTCCTGGGCACGCTTGAAATAGTCGAGCGCCCAGAATACCGGCAGCCATCGCTCCTTGTCCGGCAGGTTGAGCGCCGTCAGGTGCACGGATTGCAGCGCAAGCACCGTGTGGTACTTGAAGCCGACGTGGGGAAAGGGCTGGACGCGGCGTGACGTCGCGACGGTCAGGGCGGCGAGCGTCCTGCGGTGATCGAGACCATCCCTGATCAGGCCCGCAAGCTCGGCGGCGACGCGTTCGCGGGGCGTTTCCTCCACGAGACGATGCAAGGTGCCGACCTCGGGAAGCGTCCGCGCCAGCCCCAGCCTGCCGCTCAAGCTCAGCGCGGTTGCGCTACCGGTAGCGCATAGAAAGGTTCGACGATCCACGGTGCTTACTATACG
Organism: Alphaproteobacteria bacterium; assembly: GCA_965207055.1. GTDB lineage: Bacteria > Pseudomonadota > Alphaproteobacteria > UBA828 > UBA828 > WTGU01. Next base: position 1,688,002 of record CBDBLP010000004.1, read on the forward strand.
CCCAATCTGCGGGCCAGCCTCCCGACCGGAATCGTCGGCAGCCTGTTTCCACACACACCCTGAATATCGTCGAGCACGATCCCGAGCGTCGGCGCGGCTCCCCGGTGGGCCAACAGAGACCCCCACCCGGCTTCGCTCCGCGTGACGGGAGGCGCCAAAAGAAGGCGCGGATGAGCTCGCGGAAGCGCTCAACTCTTTTCGGGTCAGGCTCTATGGCATCATCCACCATGCTCTTTATCAGCAACCGCAGGCTCAACAGTCTTTTCATCGTTTCGGATGGACATCAGCACGGCGATCAGCACAACGGAGCCGCCAAGCATGGTCGCCATATTCGGAACCTCGGTGAACACGATGAACGCCAGAACAGGTGCGAGCGGGGTTTCAAGAGCGCTCAACAGGGCCGTCTGTCCCGATGGCACGCGCTTTGCGCCTTCTGCCAAAGTGACCGAGGCAAATGCAAACAGCAATCCGAACACGGCCAAGACGCAAATCTCGAACGGTTCGGTACGAAAGGGCGCACCCAAAGCGAATGACGGGGGCAGCAAAATCAGCGATTGCAAAACGGACGGCCCTGCACCGGGTGTGTCAGGGCATTTGCGATAAATGACCATTATGGTGGCCATGGCCGCGGTCATGACAAGCGCAAGGGCATCGCCTTGAATGCTGATCTGTCCGACGGAGCCGGAGACGATGATGACCACGCCCAAGAACGCGCAGAATGAGCCGACCAGTGTTCTGATCGTGATGCGTTCGCCAATGAAGCGCCAGGCAAGCACCGAAGCGATCAGTGGGGCAATGGCGTAAATCAGAGAGACATTGGCAATCGATGTCAGCTTGAATGCAGGTATGAACGCTGCCGTGCCAATCGCGCCGACAATGCCTACAGCCCAGCCACTGTAGCCCATACCAAAGAAATTGCGCCGAAATGTGCCCTGGCTAATGGTCCAGCCAGTGGTAAAAGCGGCCGCAAAAAGACCGCGCCAGAAGATTACTGACCACGCTCCGGCCACGACGCCCTTGGTGAAAATACCGGCGCTGCTGTAAGTAACGGCGGCGGCGACAAGCAGCATAATCCCAATGCTGTACGCGGATCGCGTTTTCGAGGTCATTGGGAAGCTCCCACCAATTTCCGACCCACGGCGATCAAGGTCGGGATGTCGGATCGCTGAATGCCGATGTCTTAGCGGTGTCGATCGTTGAGGGCTTCGAGCATCCGGATCGCAACTCGGCGTTCATGCCACACAAGTTGATAGCGTGATCGCTGCGGGACGATGCGGTCGTCTGGCTAGAACAAGACTCTGTCCCGAACCCGGAATCTCGATATTAGACTCCACATGACATCTCCCTTCCCATGTCAGCATAGATTTTCTGACCTATAGACACTCTTCGCGCTCGCAGTCGGTTGCGGAATTTCTGGTTATCTCTGGTATAAAATGTGGATAATGACGATGATTGACAAACGATAAGAACTAGAATAATGCATTAGATTATCTCAGGTGTAGGAAATGACCCGCCCCCTTCCACCACTGAACGCATTGCGTGCCTTTGAAGCGGCTGCTCGCCATCTGAGCTTCAAATTGGCGGCAAAGGAGCTGAACGTGACACCTGCGGCCGTCAGCCACCAGGTGAAAGCGCTCGAAGACCTGCTCGGTGTGCCTCTCTTTCATCGACTGACCCGCGCTCTTCGGTTGACCGAAGCGGGTCAGGCGGCTTTGCCCGCGCTGACCGAAGGATTCGACAAGCTGGTGGAGGGTGCGAAGCGGATTCGCGCCTATAGCGATAGCGGAGTTCTGACGATCAGTGTCAGCCCGTCGTTCGGATCAATCTGGCTTGTCCCCAGGCTCGAACGCTTTCGCAGGAGACACCCTGATATCGAGATCAGGATCGACGGCACCGACCGCTTGGCGGATGTCACCAGCGGCGAAGTCGACGTGGCGTTGCGCTACGGGCCTGGCAACTACAAGGGAGTGCAGGTCGATTTTCTGTTTAGCCAGTTCAACACCCCTGTGTGCAGCCCAGCTCTTCTGGAGGGGGACAATGCCCTGTTGCGCCCCGAAGATCTTCGCCACCACACTCTCCTGCATATTGAATGGAAAAACGCGGACGCCAGCTGGCGCATGTGGCTGATGGCGGCGGGTCTGCATGACATTGAGCCGACCCGAGGTCCACACTTCACGCAAGAAAGCATGGCCGTACAAGCCGCACTCGATGGCCAGGGTGTTGCCTTGATCGGCGACAAGTTGGTGGCGAATGATCTTGCCGCGGGGCGACTTGTCTGTCCCTTTCACCCGGACCTCAAGACACCACTGAAATTCTCCTATTACCTGCTGAGCGCCAAGAATAGCACGAAAAAAAACGTCGCTGCATTCCGCGATTTTCTGCTGGGAGAAGTGCAGGGAAATTGTATCGACAGCGAGACGAAAATCCTTTAATGACGAATGCCTTCTCCAAGGCCATGTACTGTTATTCATCTGGAAATCTACGGCGGCACGTACACGCGGAAGGAGAACCTGGAACGGGTGATTCAAGTCGCCCGTGGTGAACGCAAGGGTTGAGCGCGCTTCCGGTATCTGATGGTGCGGTGATCGGGTTATTCGATGGTTGCCGGGTCAGGTTCGGAGGAACGCTGTCGGGGTGTCGGACGGCCGTCGACGCGTCAAGCCGCTGCGCGGCTCCTTCGCTTCGCTCCGGCCCTTCGGGTGACCCGCCGCCGTCCATCCGACGGAGTGCATCCATGGCCGTAAGCAGAGCTTTCGGCCATGAGCCGATCGCTCGACGCGGTACGGCGATGGAAGCTGGCGGGGGGTGTTACCCGTTACCGTTACCCTGCCTCCCTAGGGGTTCGAGGCGGTAACGGTTTTCGGTAACACGTCGTTGCGGCCCCGACCATTGACAGCGGCTGGGGGCGTGGCGTTGTCGGCGGTGAGGCGGTATCCGCCTTCGGCAGCGCGCTCGACGCGTCCTTCGCGGACGAGCTTGTGCAGCGCCTCGGCGACGGTTGCCGGCCGGGTCGCGGCGCGCTCGCGGATCTGGCGCTGGGAGAGCGGCGCGTCGGCGTCGGCGAGTGCCTGGAGGATACGCCGTTCGGGGGTTTCCGGCTCCGGCGCGGCTTCGGCCGGCGCCGGGCGCCGGAGGCGCAAGGCGGGTCCCTCGCCGTCATCGGCGAGTTCGATTTCGACATCGTTGAGGCCCGGGGCGGCGCGATGCTCGACGGTCATGACGATCTGCTTGTCCCGCCGGCGCAGGTACAGATTGCTGTCCCCCCATGCGTGCAGCTCGGACGATCCCCTGAGCGCCTGGCCCGGCCGGGCGGCGCCGCTCTTGCGGGCATGGTGGACGAGCAGGATTGCGGTCTCGAAGCGTCGCTGTATGTCGCGCAGGAAGCCGAGGATGGGGGCGACCTCGGCGACGGCGTTCTCGTCGACGCCGTGGAGGCGGACCAGGGGGTCGAGGACCACGAGGCGTGGCCCGACGCGCTCCACGGTCTCCATCAGGCGCTGGCGGTCGTTGCGGTGGTCGAGGCGGAGGATCGGGACGTCGATGACGGCGATGTCGAGGGTCTCGAACCGGGCGCCGGCGGCGCGGGCGATGCCCTCGAGGCGGGCTCGCACGATGTGGCCGGCATCCTCGGCGGCGAACAGCAGGACCGGTCCGGGCTGTTCGGCGGCGAAGCGGCGCAGGCAGGGCACGCCGGCGGCCACGGCGACGGCGAGGTCGAGCGCGAGGAAGGACTTGCCGCACTTGGGTTCGCCGCCGACGATGCCGACCGCCTGGCGCGCCCAGAGCCCGTCGACCAGCCACTGCTGCCGGCGCGGCCGGTTCTCGAGGTCGGCCGGGGTTCGGGTCGGGAAGCCCTTCATCGCCGATTTGCCCTGCGCGGCGGGGCCTCGCCCCAGGTCTCCAGGAAGAGCTTCTCGTCGAGCACCTCGCGATCCTGTTCGGCGGCGATGGCGAGCAGGGTATCGGCCATGACGGTGAGCGTCCTGGGGTTGCCCGAGGCATGGGCGCAGAGCGCGTCCTTGAGGTCGGCGGTCATCAGCGCCGGGTTGCCGGCCTCCTGCAGCAGGTGGTCGAGCAACCGGGCGAGTTCTTCGTGTTCGGCGGGCGCCATGACGAGGCGCTGTCGGATGCGCGAGGCGAGCGGCCGCAGGTCGGGTTGGCCGAGCCTGTCGAGCAGGCGGTTGTCGCCGGCCAGGACGACCGAGAGGATGGCGCGCGAGTCGAAGTCGATGGAGCCGAGCAGGCGGATCTCGGACAGCACCGTGACGTGCAGCTCCTGGGCTTCGTCGATCAGCAGCAGGGGCCGCATGCGGGTGTCGTCGAGATGGGCGAGCCAGCGCTCGCGCAGCCCCTTGAAGCTGGTCCATCGGCTGCCGGTGACCAGGGTGATGCCGAACAGCTCGCCCATCTCGCGGTAGAAGTCGCCGAGACGCGAGGACGGGTGGGAGAGCGCGGCGACGCGCAATCCGTCGGTGCGGGCGAGCCGGTCGGCGAGCAGGCGAAGCGCGACGCTCTTTCCGGTGCCGGGCTCGCCGGTGATCAGGGCGAAGCCACCCTGGCGCACCAGGTGGTGCTCCACCCGGTGGCAGAAGCTGTCGACGGCGGGGGTCGCCATGAGGCCGTCGAACGGCAGCTCGCTTGAGAAGGGGTTCCACTTGAGGCCGAAGAAGGTGAGCAGTTCGCGGTTCATGAGGGGTCTCCCTGTTGGTCGTCCTTGTCGGGACGGGGGCTTGCGGCATGGGGCAGCCAGGCCGGCGGCAGGCCCGTGGCGGCCTGGTTGTCGAGGATGCGCCTGAGCAGCGGCGCGGCTTCGCCCCCGGCGGCGCCGGGGCTGCCGCCGCCATCGTCATCGCCAGGGGCGGTGGGGCGGCGCATGCCGCCGGCATTGCCGCGCTTGTCCAGCGGATAGAGGGTGCACAGCCGCTCGCCGTCAGGGGCGTCGACCAGATCGACGCTGGACAGGTCCCAGCGCGCGTAGCGGATCCAGAGCATGTTCAGGTGGCGCCATGGCGCCGGCATCTGGAAGCGCACGCCCTCGACCGAGACGGTTCCGTCCGAGCGCCTCAGCGTGCGCTTCCGGGTGATCCGGAACGCAGCCCTGAGCGTGTCGACGCCGGGACAGGGCCTCGACGCATCGACGCTGTCGAGCAGTCGCTTCATCGGCGTCGTGCCGAGCTCGCGGTGAACGCGGCGGTGGTAGTCCTGCTCGACCCAGGCGACGGTGGCATCGTTGAGCGTCTTCAGGGTGAGCGCCTCGACCCCTTCGAGCATGGCCATCAGGCGGCCCTCGACCGAGGCCCACAGGACCTCCATCTTGCCGTTCTGATAAGGGGCTCCCGCGAGGGTCGTGGAGTGGACGATGCCAAGCCGGTGCAGCCCCTCCTCGACCTCGCCGGCGATCATCGGCGAGCCGTTGTCGCTCATCAGGGCGCGCGGCAGGCCGCGCTTCATGAAGGCCTGGCAGAGCCCGTGGACGAAGACCTCGGCGGTCTCCGCCAGATACCACTGCAGGTGGCAGCCGAGCCGCGAACGATCGTCCAGGAACCCGAGCAGGATCGGCGTCTTCCATTCGCCGGACGGCGTCAGCACGCGGCGCTTCGCATGGTGGAAGTCGCAGTGCCAGAGGCCGTGGCTGCGCTCGACCTCGTAGCTCAGCACCTCGCGCGTCTGCGCGACCGGCTCGGGCTCGCGCTCGAAGCGCCGGCGCCGGCGCTTGCGGACCAGGCCACGGCTGCGCATCGCCCGGGTCAGCGTCGCGTAGGACGGCATCGGGCCGAGCGCGGGGTCGGCCTCGACCAGCGCGCCGAGATTCTCGTAGTGCAGCTGCGCCGACCACGACGGATGCGCCCGGTACTGCTCGCGCAGCGCCGCGAGCAGCGCCGGCGACATCGCCCGCTCGCGCCCGGCATCGGCGCGCGGCCGCCGCCGCAGCGCCTTGACCGGATCGTGCTCGGCCGCCCGCGCCTGGTAGTACCAGCGTTCGATCGTGGAGGCCGCGAAGCGCACCGGACCCCTGCCCGACGGGTGCTCCCAGTCGCGCCGCGACAGCCGCTCAAGCTCCGCCCGCAGCCGCCCTGCCGGCGGCGGCGAGGCCAGCAGCGGCCCGACCACCGCGAACCGCAGCCGCGCCCACCGGTCGCGGCGGCCGTTCCCGTCGTTGCTGTCCATCCCGGCATCCCTCCCTCGCCGTCCTGGGGAGTTGCCGGTGTAGAGCGGCCTATCCGTTCATAAAAGAAACGCTTTCTGCGGGAGATCCCGGCCCGGCGCCGAGCGTGCAAAAGCCGGTCCACGGCATCAGCCAGACCAGGCTGCGCAACAGCCGCGAGCGGAAGCTGGCGCCCCGCACCGAACCCAGCAGCCAGCGCAGCGGCGCCTCGCCGGGCGGCGCTGCAAGCGCGCCCCGCTTGGCCCGCCATTCCCGGGTGAGCGGGAAGATCTCCTGCCACCAGCGCCGCCAGCGCCTCAGCGTCGACGCCGGAACCCCGCACCGCCGCGCGATCGTCTGCAGCCGCACGCCGCCGGCCAGAGCCAGAGCGCTCACCAGGAGGAACACAGCCCCGACATAGAACCGGCGCCCGAAGAAACGCACCGACGGAGGATTCACGCGGCGCCGGCACACCGAACAGCACAGGCTGAAGCGTCGGGCATCGTCCCGAAGATCGGCCGACAGGCCGTACGGCTTGCGCGGGTAGGTCGCGCTGTGAAGCGCCCCGCCGCAGCGCGGACAGCCCGCCGCACGGCAGGTCTCCGTCTCCGCCGCGTCGACCCGCTTCAGGAAAGCCCACACCCGGGCATCGGAAAGCATGGAGTGGCGGAACAGCTTGTGCGACATTGGGGCGTCTCAGATGATTTCACCGTCACCGAGACAAGCCCTCCGGCGGCCTTCTTGCAAGATCGCCGGGGGGCACCCATCCCAAAACCTCGATTAATCCGAGCCGATCAGCCCCAGATCGCCGCTGAAAGCGTGCGCCCGCTCAAGGGTGGGCTATAGCGCAGCTATATGTTTCGCGCTCGCGAGCCTTCGGGCGCAAGCGACCCCCCGCACCATGGTGCGGTGCACAGGGTGGAGGCGGAGGCGGCAGGATCGCGGCATGACTCTTGAGCGACGCAGGCGGCGGGGCATGATGAGGCGACAGGGCGGCACGGACGAGACGGGCGCGGGCTCGGCGGGCGAGACGGCGCAGGACGCGGGCCGCGACGGCGGTGCGGCAGAGATCGAAGACGGCGCTGCCGTCGACGCAATCGCGGCAAGTATTCGCCCGACCGCCTTCCTCCGCGGGGATCCGCGCGAGGGTGAGAGCCCGGAGTCCGCCGACGACGCCTTCACCGCGCACTTCCACGGCCTGGTCGACCTGCAGCGCGAGGTCGAAGCCCAGGCGGCGGAATGGGCGGAGAGGCAGGAACCCGGTGCAGAGAATCACACCGCGTGCCTGGCCGTCGAGGGCGTGCGGGCGCTCTTGGTGCGCCAGATAGCCGCGCTCGCCGCGCGCGAGGCGCCGCCTTCGCCGGACGAGATCGCGTGTCTTGCGCTTGCGCTCCACCGCATCGAAGTCGTCGACAAGCGCCGCCTCGAAGGGGAGCGGGCGGCGGCCGAGGGCGCTGCTACTCAGGCCCAGCGCAAGCAACCTTCCACGCAGGAAATGCGGGCCCTCCTCGGCCCGGCCATCAAGGAGGCGTTCCATCCCGAACGCCTGGGCTCGAAGCCCTGGGAGCCCTGGCCGGATGCCCCCGCGCCTGCCGAGCCCGACGCCACCCCGCCGGAGCCTTGGCCAGACTCGAACGACGACCCTTCCGCCTGGGGAGAGCCGGAAGCGCACGATGTGGGCCACGTGCGCGGAGCGCACGATGCGGGCGGCGCGCGGGACGCGCTTCTCTCCGAAGACGCGCACGAAGAGCGCGACCCGGAGGACGCACCAGAGGCTCACGGCAAGGGAGCTGCGTGCGAAGAAGACGATTTGGGCCACTCGCGCGGAGCGCAGCAGGATGTGAGCCACGTGCGCAGAGCGCAGGACGCGGACGACGTTCCGCATATCGCGCGCCCCAATCGCTGGGCCTGGGGCGGCGAATTGTGGCCACCGGAGATCCCCCTCGACTCCTCGCGATGGTGAGGGCCGGCTCCGGCCGTCCGGTCCGGCCCTCTTACCCCCGATTCATTTCCCTCAGGCGGCGGGCGCGAGCTCCGCTCGCTTGCCTACGTGTTGTTATGAGCGGCTCGTGGCCCCTCGCAATCCAGCTAAATCAATGGATTACCGGGCGGATCGGCGTCCAACTCGCGCGCCGAATCACAATCGATGAAGCTTACTGCATCGCCGATGCGGTTTGCAGCCGCAACTCCGAGCATGTCGCGGGCGCGGCGGCGGGCCTCGGCATGCTCCATCGCCTCGGCCCCTTGCGCGAGACGACCTTGCGGTGCGCCTTGCGGCTGCCGTTCTCGCCAGTCGCCTCGGGGTGGCGGCCAAAATCCACCCGGCAGCGGGTGCCGCAGACGCACATTCGCTGCGTGTTGAACTTCGACGCGCTCGCGCTTCAGTAGTGTATCGCCAACCGGGTTCGACCCACCTCTAGTGACCATGCCCGACGTTGCGCAGGGACCAGGGACCATGACCGGCGAAAAAGAGAGGTTTCGTCCGATCGAGACGGCTCCGGAATGGAGCCATGAGGTCTTCGATACATGTGCGGAGCTGGCCGAGCTTCTGGAACGGCATTCGTACCGCTTTGCCAGGACGATGCCCGGCGCGCCTCATTCCTACACCCTCAAGAGGACGTGGCCTGCCGAGGACGAGTTCGTCGAGGCGCTACGGAAGATGCGGGCGGTGGAGCGTATCGAGGAATTCTTCAGGGGCTACTGGTATCGCCGGTTCAATGCGAACGGCTACAAGTACTGGACGATGGGGGCGAGCCTCGACCACATCCTCATCAACCGGGCGATCCATGCGCCCGCTTTCGATCCCTATGCGGCCGTTTGCGATTCCTACGACCTCGCGATTCACGAGCGGGATTCCGACGTGGAGCGGAGCAGGCAGCTGTACGAATCATTGAAGATCGAGCCAGAAACCGAAATTCTCGACATCGGCTGCGGCACCGGGTCTCTCGTCGACTTCCGTTTCAGGGACATCGATCCGGAGCGCTATGCCGGCATCGATCCCAGTCGAGGGATGCTGGGTGTCTTCGGAGACAAGCATCCCGAATTCCGCAGCCGTCTGATCCGGACCCCTTCGAGGACTACTGGCCGAAGCCCGGACAGAAGTTTGACCTTGTTGTGGGCCTGTTCGGCGTGCCCTCCCATATCGGCGAACCTGATTTTCTCTCCGGGAAGGTCCGCTGGCTTCTCAAGCCCGGCGGAACCGCCGTCCTCATGTACAACGGCAGGAAAAGCGAGGACATGGAGTTCTACCGGAATCTCGAAGTGACGGTGCACGCCTCACACGGTGCGCCCTTGAGCGATGAATTCTGGACCGTGTGCCAGTACGACGACCCGGACTGGCTCGCGGTTGCCGGCAGCAACCCGTGACAAATTTCGCAGTGGGAGCAAGGGAGCCTGCGGATCGTTTGCCTTTCGGAATCATCCCGCGCTGTCGAACTCACCAGAGAAGCAGAATTTACCGACAATGCGAAACTATCAGGCAGTCCTTGGGAATAATCGTTTCGAACGAATATGTGCTTCCGGCGGTCCAGAGAGAAATCGTGTGGAGGCGGGGTTCTTGCGGTGTGTCGCCCCTCAACCAGGATGGGGTGGATGTTGTAGTCGCACTGCAAGGTTTGTATTCGACGGAAGGGCGTTGAAGGAAGGTGGCGATGGCGAAACTGGCAGCGTGGACCATAGACCGGCAGGGCGACGAGGATGCCGCACGGCAGTCGGCACCGAGAAGAGTCGAGCGCTCCCTCATCGGACTGGAGAAACAACTCGAAGACTGGATTGTGAACGATGTGACGCTGATCGGGGAAGGGCTGACGCTGGTCGGCCGGCAGGTAAGGATCGACGACGGGATCCTCGATCTGCTGGCCATCGACACGCAGGACCGCTGGGTGGTGATCGAGATCAAATCCGGGACGCTGCACTCCGGCGCGCTGACACAGGCGCTCTACTACGCCTCGTCGATCGCGCGTCTCGACGGCGGAGGACTCAAGCGAAAGCTTGAACCCTGCCTCAGCAAACTCGGCGACGTCGCTCAGTTGTCGGAAAGACTGAACCGGCAACTGGCGGACGAAGAGGAGGAACGCCAGATTGCGGTGCTGCTTGTCGGCGCCGGAGTCCACCCCGGGCTGGAGCGGATGAACGAGTTTCTCGGTCGCTTCGCCGTTCCGATAGGCGTCGTCAGCTTCGAGGTTTTCGAGCTGGACTCCGGCCCCCAGCTGTTGATCCGTGAGGTGGTCGACGAACCGGCCAAGCCTTCGTCTCCCTCTCGCCGTTTCACTCTCGAAGCGGTCCGCGACCGAGCCGCGGGTGAGCAGTTCGACCGTTTCGTGGACATCGCGCAAGCGGCCGGTCTCGCGGTGCAGCCTCACAAGTTATCGGTGAGGATCGCGCCGCCGGCCAACCGCGTTCGGATGCTGATGTACGCATACCCTTCGGACGGCGGTAGCGGCGGCCAACTGTATTTTGAGGTTAGTCCGGCAACATTCGTAGAGTTTTTTCCGCACTTGGACGAACGCGAAGCAGTCGACGCCCTGAGCAACTTGCACAAAGTGTATGCGAGCGGCAACGAGCTTGACACCGCACTCGACCGGATCGAACGATTCCTGACCAAAAAGGTTCGCCTCCCGGATGCTGGCGGGGAATAGCACTTCCGTAATATCGGAACACCGTTCGCGATTGCGCTCCAGCGTGGGATGCACCGCCTTCATCCGCTTCCGGGCCGGCTCGATGACCGCTTGGGCCGCCGCCGCGATGTGACACGAACACGCTCGCCGCGATTGCCGGCGCCGTTGGGGAGCCGCTGCACGGATTGCCCAAGGGGCTCGTCGAGACCGTGAGAGAACGATACCTTCGCGACGCCGAAGACATCACGATGGCGCTCGATGCGCTCTACGAGAGCGCAACGTGCGAGGTGAACCAGAGACCCATCGGTACGAATGTGGCCGAACGGGATAGCGGACCCGGCAGGAGCCGCGCAGGGGGACGAGACGAGCGTATCGCTTGGTTCTCTTCTGCCGAGGCCATCTGCGTTCGAGCACATCGATCCCATGGCGCACAAGCACCTTGTGGATCGTGTCAAGCGAGAGGCGAAGATCGTGGCGACGAATGAGCTCGCTTCTGCGCTGCAATAGCCAAGACTTTGTCTGACATCACTGCCTGTTCGGCTTGGCGGGTTGTCAGAGGCATGACAGCTGTTGGTGGTCACGCCGCAGGCCGGAGCCTGTGCCGCACCACATGGGCGGTGCCAAGGAAGGTCGCCATCGGCGTCTTTCCGTAGCACCACCGGCCCTGATGCGAGCGCACCTCGTTGTACAACCGAACTTGAGACCGCCCATGGGACTGGCACCCGCAGGGTACTTTATCGATGGCATCCGTGGGCCGGCCGCCTTGTGCGGTTCCGCGATGTCGTAGAGACGGCGGGCATCGCTCGCGCGCGATGCACCCTTGACGGGGCTGCCCCGGGCCTCTGGCAGGAAGTTCCGCTGTGGATGTTGGACCGCGTGGCCTGCGCCGGGATGCGCGTCGAGAAGCGCACCATGGTGGACCTCTCCACGTTGTCCGCTCTCGCATCGCTCGTGTCGGATGCGCGGGGTAAATCCGTGGCGTCGCGCGCAGGATGGGTCTCCGATGACCAGGATCTGGGAGAGACCTATGCGAGATCGACACAGTGCGCATCGCAAGTGCCGGAGGGGATCGGAGCAGCTCGATCTGTTCGCCCAGGCGGAGAGCAGCGTTCCGGAGGACACGCCGGAAGGCGACCGAGCTGATGGTCCGGCTGATGCTGGAGCATGCGCGAGATCCCCGCGATCCGGGGGCGGACGGTCATGATGTCTGAGAAGATCGGGCCGCAGCACCTGCGCCGCAAGGCGATGCTCTATGTCCGGCAGTCCTCGCCCCACCAGGTCATGCACAACCGCGAGAGCGGCGCCCTGCAACACGCCATGACGGGCCAGCTGAAGGCGTTCGGCTTCTCGCAGATCGAGGTCGTCGACGAGGACCTGGGCCGGTCTGCGGCGGGCGCGGTCGCCCGTGCCGGCTTCGACCGCATGGTGGCAGAGGTCTGTCTCGGCAAGGTCGGCGCCGTGGCGGCGCGCGAGGTCTCGCGCTTTGCGAGGAACAGCCGCGACTGGCAGCAGTTGGTCGAGTTGTGCCGCGTGATCGACACGGTGCTGATCGATCAGGACACGGTCTATGCGCCGCGCCAGAGCAACGACCGCCTCCTGCTCGGGCTGAAGGGTAGTCTGAACGAGTACGAACTCGATCTGCTGCGCCAGCGCTGGCTCTCGGCCCGCTACGAGAAGGCTAGAGCACTATCCGATCAGACACGGTCATATCCTGCAGCAGTGAAGTAGTTTTGGCACTCGGCGGGGGTATAGTTGTCTGTGGCTTCGCCGATTGCGTCCCAGAGTTCTGGGATGGTGCGGGCGGCGCGTCGCTTGAGGGAGGCCTTGAGCTTGGAGAAGGCCATCTCGATCGGGTTGAAGTCGGGGCTGTAGGGCGGCAGGAAGCGCAACTCGGCCCCGGCGCCTTGGATAGCGTCGCGCACAGCGGCGCTTCAGTGGCAGGCAAGGTTGTCCATCACCACGATGTCGCCGGGTTTGAGGATGGGCACCAGCACCTGTTCGACGTAGGCGAGGAAGGCGGCGCCGTGCATGGCGCCGTCGAGCACCATGGGGGCGGTCATTCCGCTCAGCCTCAGCGCGCCGACGAAGGTTGTGGTCTTCCAGTGCCCATGAGGCACCGGCGCCCGGCAGCGCTGCCCGCGTAGCGCCCGGCCCGAGCGTCTCGCCATCTTGGTGGACGCCCCTGTCTCATCGATGAAGACGAGCGTCTCGGGGTCGAGCCCGGGCTGGGCTTCGAGCCAGGCGCGCCGGCGCCTGAGCAGGTCAGGGCGTTGCTGCTCGCTGGCGTGCGCCGTTTTTTTTGAAGGTGATGCCGCGGCGGTGGAAGAAGCGCCACACGGTGCTCTGGGACACCCGCAGCCCGTGCTCGTCCTCCAGATGGGTGGCGATCTCCGCCAGCGTCATGTCCGGGGTCTCTTCGACCAGTGCCAGAACCACCTCGGCCCGCGCCTCGATCCGCTGCGAGCGCCTGTCGCCGCCTTGCGCTCTCGGCCGCCAGCTGCCCGTGCGACGCCAGGCGTGCACCCACTTGATCGCCGTCGAAGGCGCGATCCCGAAGCGCCTTGCCGCTCCTCGGCGCGACATGCCGCCATCAACCACCGCCCTCACCACCCGGCGGCGCAGATCATTCGAAAGAGGTCGTGTCATGCATGCTGGCCTCCTTCACCAGCCTGCATCTTGAATCACATCTGCAACCGATTGAAAATTCTAAAGATTCTATAAGCTCGAAAAATGCTCTAGCCTGGCAAAATGCCCTTTCGCTTCGCTTCCCAGCCGGCTCCAGAGTGGACCGAACCGGCCGCGCAGGCGGCGATGTTGCGCCGCCTGAAGCGAGAGGCCCCCGCCGGCGGTCCGCGCCATCATACGAACACCAGCTCGCGCTTGAACGGAACATCGCCGGGGGGCGGCGCATCGAGTTCGCGGGCGAAGCGGTGGCCGCTCCAGACGGCGGCGGCAATCAGTCCGGGGCCGAGGGCGTCGCCGATCCGCTTGACCGAGTGAATGCCGGCATCCTCGAGGCGCTCGGGCGCCCCCTTGAGTGCGTAGTAGAGCGCGTCGTTCGGCAGCCTCGACGTCACCATCACGACGGAGGCGCACTCGAGTGAATTCTCGCCCTCGCCGTAGACCCCCTCCACCTTCACGCCGCCCTCGTCGATCCGCGTCAGGGTGGGCCGGTCACGATCTCAACGCCGATCTTGACGAGATTCGACTGGATTCCCTCTTGTTCCAGAGCCTCCTCGGCCCAGGCGGAGACCACCGGCGAGGGCGTCACGAGAATGACGCTGAGACCGTCATTGACGAGCTTCTCCGCGAGCACGCCACCCATGTAATAGCAATCGTCGTCGAACACCACGACGGGGGACGCCGGTGTGGCCCCGGCAAAGAGGTCGTCGGGTGTGAGCACATGCGCGGCATGGCTGCCAGGAATGGGTGCCGCGGTATGCGTGCGGCCGATGCCGTCCTGGCGCCAGCGGGCACCGGTGGCGACGGCGACGTGCTGGTAGCTGGCTTCGAGCACCGTCTCGGCCGTCATCTCGCTCTCGCGGAAGACTTCGACCGTCTCGTGCAGCTTCTCGATCTGGTAAGTGCGGTAATCGCGCACGCGCGCCCATTCGGAGAGGCCGGGCAAAGCGGATTCGTGTGTCACACGTCCGCCCAGCTCGCGCGAGGCCTCGGCAAGCCCGACCCGGTAGCCGCGCTGGCCTAATGCAAGCGCGCACTCCAGGCCCGCCGGCCCGGCGCCCACGACGAGCACCGATGAGTCGGAGCTCTTGGGCTCGATCCTCTCGGGATGCCAGCCGCGGCGCCACTCCTCGCCGACGGTCGGGTTCTGCGTACAGCGCATGGGCGTCTTCATGTGCTGCCCGGTCACGCAAATGTTGCAGCCGATGCATTCGCGGATGTCGTCGAGCCGTCCCTCCTCGATCTTGCGGGGAATGAAGGGATCGGCGATCGACGGCCGGGCGCAGCCGACGAAGTCGGCGATCCCCCTCGTGATCAGCGAGAGCATGGTCTCCGGCGACGTGTAGCGGCCGACGGTGACGACGGGCTTCTTCACGATGCCCTTTACGAATGCGACGTAGGGCTCCTGATACCCCTCCGAGGTAAACCGTGAGCTTGCGGAATCGTGGGTCCAGTCGCTGACGTTGACGTCCCAGAAGTCGGGCAGGTCGGCGAGCATCTCGACCACCTTGCAGCCCTCGTCTTCCCAGGTGATGCCGTCCTCGCCCAACAGCTCGTCGGTGGCGAACCTGAGCCCGATCGCCATGCTGCCGCCCACGGCCTCAACGGTGTCTTCAAGGAGCTCGCGCAGCAGCCGCACGCGGTTCTCCAGGGAGCCGCCGTATTCGTCCGTCCGGCGGTTGCGGCGCCGGGAGAGAAAATCCATCGGCATGGCGATGTCGTGGCCGCAATAGACGTAGACCACGTCGAAGCCTGCATCCCTGGCCCGCAGAATGCCGTCACGGTGCCAGCGGCGGAACTCCCGGATATCGTCGAGGTCCATGGCGCGCGCCTGAACCGGGTCGGGGCTGTATGTGACCGGCGTGTGCGACGGCCCCAGCGGAATCTCCCGGCTGTAGTAGTTTGCAAGCGCGGACGCGTTGCTGACGATCTCGGTGCCGGCGAGCGCGCCATGCGCCTTGACCACGTCGGTCCAGTGCCGCATGCGGATGACGTCGTCCTGGTCCCACAGCTTGGTCTCGGGGTAGGGGGCTGCCTCGGCATGCGGGTGGAACGAGCACTGGTCGGTGCACACGACGGCCCATCCGCCCTCGGCCTTCGCGCTCCGCATGGCGGCCTCCGAGCGCGGCAACAGGTGGCCCATACCGCTGCAGTGCGGCACCTGGAAGAAGCGGTTGCGCGCGGTTACCGGGCCGATCGGCACGGGTTCGAACAGCACATCGAAGCGAGGATCGCGGGGCATGAGTTTCTCCACTTGGGCACGGCTGCGCCATACGGGACTCAGAAGAACGTCGACATGGTCCTGGGTATCAGCGTCTGATCGAGAACAACTTTGCGTAGCGCGATGCGCCACGAGTCGCCGTCGGCGCGAAGCCGGTCCTCGCGGCGCCCGACATAGAGCACTTCCGTGCGCTCCAGCCGCGACTGGTAGACGAGCAGGTTGCAGCGCACGTCGAGCTCGTCGTCGCTGACCTCCTCGATCTCCACGTTGGAGACGAAGTAGCGCATCCGCGACGGCGGCTGTTCAGCGTGAGCCAGCGAGGAGCGCAGACGCTGGATCCGGGCGGCGAGGAATGGCTTGTCATCGTCGAAAAAGGCCATTTCGCCGTCGGCGGCCACGGCGTCGGGTTGCCCGTCCACGGTTTCTCGCGCCGGCATCCAGTAGCGGGCGTCATCGGTGAAGAGCTCGAGCCATTCCTCCAGTCGAAGCTCGCTCAGCAGGCGAACCTCGCGGTAAAGGAATTGCTCAACGCGGTGCTGCAGCGCCGCGTCGACCACGGGACCGCCCGGACCAGGGCGCATTCAGAAGCGCCGCCCAGTGCTGGTAGAAGTTCAGCTGATTGGTCTCGGAAATGTAGGGGGCGAAGCGTCCGGGGCAGCCCTCTGGACCATCCCGCAGCGCCTGGCCGACGTTCATCTGATAGTTGAAGTCCAGCCGCTGACCCACCACGCCGCGGGTGGCCTGGGTCACCTGCTCGAAGTTCTCGGTGTCGTCCTGCGCGGCGATCCCGCTGACCGCCTGAATGCGCGTGAAATCGACCCGTGCCTGCTCCTTGATCACCTTCGGTGCATCGCGATCGACCGCGCACCAGTTCCATGCTTCCAGCCGGCCGGGCCCCTTGGGAATCCAGAGGTAGAAGCCGATCGGCCGCAGCGCGCTGAAATCGTTGAACGAAAGATTGGGGAACATGTTGCTGAAAGAGAGCGCGTAGACGCCGGCCTGGTGCTTCGGAAACGCCTTGATGAGCCGCTCCTGGCACTCCTCGACGTACTCGACCACTTCGGGTCCGTAGGTCTTGGCCAGCTCGCGGTCGACGTCGTAGCGCTCACCGCCGAAGACGATCCCCGTCATGCCGTGGCCGTTGTCGAGGCCGATGTTGAAGTACTCGTCCTCCTTGCTACGGAAGCTCGGGTTGGCCGGATTGATCTGCGGGATGTCGAGCTTGTACATCGACCCGTGCGAATAGGGCAGATGGTAGGTATCGCCCGTGAAGTTCTCGCTCGCGATCTTCCAGTTGGCGTCAGGGGAATAGCGCTGGATACCCGGCACGAACTCCAGCCCACCCACCTGTCGCTCGATCATGACATCCAGATACCAGCGGAGATCGCCCAGAAAGGCATCGAGGCTCTCGGCGCCGGCGTCCCAGTTGCCGAAGATCATGCCGCCGTAGAGTGCCAGTTTCGGCACCTCGAGCAGGCCCCAGCGCTCCCGGTCCAGGCGGTCGCCATAGGCATCCCGCTCCAGCGGCACGCCCTTGAGCCTCCCCGTGTTGGCGTAGGTCCAGCCGTGAAAGCTGCAGGTGAACTGGCGTGCATTGCCGCGGTCCGCCCGGCAGACCTTCATTCCCCGGTGGCGGCAGGAGTTGAGAAACGCGCGAACCACGCCGTCCTCGCCACGGCAGATGAGGACGGGATCCTCGCCCATGTAGGCGGTCATGTAGTCGCCGGGTTCGGAAATGTGGGACTCGTGGCCCAGGAACAGCCAGCAGCGTGCGAAGATGCGCTCGAGCTCCAACTGGTAGATCTCCGGATCGAAGAAGATCCGGCGGCTGACGAGGCCCTCGTCGAGCTTGAGGTGGCGCTCCAGTCCCTCCATGAGCCATCCCCGGTATCAAAGGCCGACGGCGACGAGTGCGCGGTCGGCTATCGCTACTCGGTCGACACCATGGACGGGCCGGACGGCCTCGAGGTCTGGGAGGACGGCATCGGCTTCATCGAGCTGCACGAGAGGGAGGGCCTCTGCGACGTCTGGGACATGAAGGTCGGCCGTTACTCGGAGCTCGCGCTGGAAATCGCCGCCTCGCGCTCCACGGCGTCGAACTACATGGCGCCCTGGATCAGGGAAGCCAAGAAGGCCTGCAGCGCGCCGGTGGTCAGCGCCGGCCGTGTCACCAGCCCCGACGAGATGGTCCAGATCGTCAAGTCCGGGCAGGCCGACTTCATCGGCGCGGCGCGTCCTTCGATCGCCGACCCCTTCCTCCCCAACAAGATCGACGAAGGGCGCACCGACGACATCCGCGAATGCATCGGCTGCAACATCTGCCTCTCCAAGTGGTGGCAGACGACACCCCTCATCTGCACGCAGAACGCCACGTCCATGGAGGAATATCGGCGCGGCTGGCATCCCGAGAAGTTCGAGAAGGCAGCGGACCCGTGCGCGGTTCTCGTCGTCGGCGCCGGGCCGGCGGGAATGGAATGCGCGCGCGTCCTCGGGGAGCGGGGCTTCGACGTCCACCTGCGCGAGGCGTCGGATGAGATCGGCGGCCGCATGAAGGACATCATGCGCTACCCCCATCTCGCCGAATGGGGCCGCGTCATCAGCTACCGGCAGGGCCAGCTGGACAAGCTCAAGAACGTCGAGGTGCACACCGGGGTGGGCGAGATGAGCGCCGACACCGTCCTGGAATACGGCGCCGACAAGGTGGTCTTCGCCACCGGTGCGCGATGGTCGACCAACGGCCTCGGCGGCGTGACCCAGGCGCCGCTGGCGGGCGCCGATGCGGCGCTACCCGAAATTTGCACGCCCGAGCAGATCATGGCCGGTAAGGAGACCGGCGAGCGCGTCGTCGTGCTCGACTACGAGGGTTACTACACCGGCGTGAGCATGGCGGAGCTGCTGGCCGATCGAGGCAGCGACGTCACCATCGTCACCAGCTTCGACAACGTCGCGTCTCACTGCATCTATACCGAGGAGATTCACGATATTCGCCGCATGATGCACGAGAAGAAGATCAAGCAACACACGCTGCACTGGGCGGAGAAGCTGGAGATCGGCAACGCGGTTAAGCTGACCATCTTCTATCTCTATCGGGACGGCTTCGTTCGCACACTGACACCGAAGAAGGGCGAGTATTCGCGCCGCGCCGGCACCGAGGTGACGGAGCTCGAATGCGACAGCGTGGTCCTGTGCACGGCCCGGGTAAGCAACGACAAGGTGTTCCGCGAGGTCAAGGCGCGCAACGCGGAGTGGGCCGGCCGGGGCATCCAGGCGGTCTACCGGGTCGGCGACTGTCAGGCGCCCCGCATCATCGCCAACGCCATTTTCGACGGCCACCGGCTCGCGCGCGAGTTCGAATCCGACGATCCGCAACAGCCGCTGCCGTGGACCCGCGAACGCCAAGTCTGGGGGCACGAGACGTTTCCCAAACGGGTCGCTTGATCGGCGGCAAATGCCTTAGTATCGCGTCGACACGTCTTCTGCGATGTTCGCAGTGGCTTAACTTTTGCGCTGACCAAGGAAGGGAGAAACGAGAATGCTCGATTACGCAGCGTTGAAGAACGAGGGCGGCCTGGAGCCGTGGCCGCCGCTGGACGAGCTGCCGTTCGTGAACGTGCTCGAGGGAAACCCCGAGCATCAGGGGCGCTTCGATCTGGGCGGCTTCGGCATGCGCACGATGGCGGGTGTCTGGCAATGCACGCCCGGCAAGTTCGAGTACACCTATCCCGGTGACGAGATCTGCACCCTGCTCGAGGGCAAGATCCACGTGACCGAGCAGGACGGCACGACCCACACCTACACCGCCGGCGACATCTTCTACACGGACAAGGGCGAGAAGGTGACCTGGGTGGTCGAAGAGACCGTCCGCAAGGTCTTCTTCATCCACGACCCCGAGGCCGAGCAGCTCGCCGCCTAGGCGAGGGCCACACATCCCGGCCGCGCCGCGCCGTGCGCCCATGCGCGTGGCGCGTCCGCTGCCGGATTGTCGCTGAGGGCGTTCAAGAGGGCGCGCCGACGCTGTGGCGCGACCTGCTTACGTTGCAGGGAGGCAACCATGGCGCGCGATCCCCGTTACGACATCCTGTTCACGCCGATCAAGATCGGCCCCAAGATCGCGAAGAACCGCTTCTATCAAGTGCCTCATTGCGATGCGATGGGCTACGGAGAGCATCACGGGGATATCGCGCATCGGCGCATGAAGGCCGAGGGCGGCTGGGCAGTCATCTGCACGGAGCAGTGCAGCATTCATCCCAGCTCCTGCGCCGCACCCTATGGCGAACGCCGGCTGTGGAATGACGACTACGCCGAGCAACTTCGCGGGTGGGTGGACACCATGCACGAGTACGGTGCGCTGGCCGCCGTGGAGCTGGTCCATAACGGGGTCGGCTTCTCCAACCGCAAGACGAAGGATATCCCGCTCGGCCCCTCGCCCAACATGGTGCACTACAACTGGGACCCCATCATGGGCCGCGAGATGGACAAGGCTGACATCCGCGAGTTCCGACGCTGGCAGGTGGATGCGGCGAAACGAGCGGTCAATGTCGGCTACGACATCGTCTATATCTACGCGGGGCACGACATCGCGGTGCCGCAGCATTTTCTCTCGCCCCACACCAATCACCGCACCGACGAGTATGGCGGGAGTGTCGAAAACCGCGCGCGCCTGATCGGCGAGCTTCTGGAGGACACCAAGGAGGCCGTCGGTGACCGGGCGGCGGTTGCGCTGAGGTTCGCCGTCGACGAGAACAGGGGCGAGCACGGCATCACCTGGCAGGAGGAAGGCCAGGCGGTGGTCGAGATGTTCTCCGACCTGCCCGACCTCTGGGACGTGAACGTCAGCGACTGGGCCTACGATTCCGCCACGTCCCGATTCACCGACGAGGCCTTTCAGGAGCCCTTCGTCGCCTTCGTCAAGCAGAAGACCGACAGGCCGGTCGTGACGGTCGGGCGCTACACGTCGCCGGATACGATGATTTCCCAGATCGGCCGCGGGATTACGGATTTCATAGGCGCGGCGCGCCCCTCGATCGCCGATCCTTTCCTGCCCAGGAAGATCGAAGAAGGCCGCAACGACGACATCCGCGAATGCATCGGCTGCAACATGTGCGTTGCTTCTGAGAATACTGGCAGCCTCTTCCGATGTACCCAGAACCCAACCGCCGGCGAAGAGTGGCGGCGTGGCTGGCACCCGGAGAGGATCGAAGCGAAGGGCTCCGATAGCGGTGTGCTCATCGTCGGCGCCGGCCCGGCCGGGTTGGAGTGCGCGCGTTCACTCGGGCAGCGGGGCTACACGGTTCATCTCGTCGAGGCCGAACAGGACGTCGGCGGTCGCGTGCTTCGCGAGAGCGCCCTGCCAGGCCTCGCCGCATGGGGCCGCGTGCGCGATTACCGCGTCGGCCAGATCGCGAAGATGAAGAACGTCGAGGTGCACACGGGGTCGCGCTTGTCGGCGCAGGATGTGCTCGATTACGGCGGTGAGGCCGTGGTGATTGCAACCGGTTCGCGCTGGCGCGGCGACGGCGTCGCCTACACCAACGTCCACCCGATTCCGGGCTGTGACGGCAAGAAGGTCTTCACCGCTGATGACGTGATGGACGGGAAGGAACTCGAGGGCCCGGTCGTCGTGTTCGACGATGATCACTATTACATGGGCGGCGTCATCGCCGAGAAGCTCCGCGCTGCGGGTCACGAGGTGACGATCGTCACGCCCTTGATGGAGCTCTCGCGCTGGACGGAATACACCCTCGAAATGGAGAAGATTATGAGCCAGATCCTCTCCATGGGGATCGAGCTCATCACCGATCACAACATCGCTCACATCGGCGACAACAGCATCGAAATCTACAACGTCTATCACGAAGAGACTCGTCGACATCTCGGCTACCAGTCTCTCGTCCTTGCCACCTCGCGACTGCCAAACGACGCGCTCTATCGGGAGCTTGCGGCGGAACCGGAGAAGCTGGAGACGGCCGGTATCACCACACTCGCTCGCGTCGGCGATTGCGTCGCAGCCGGCACGATCCAGCATGCGGTCTACGAGGGGCACCGCTTCGCGCGCGAGCTCGACGCCGGCGCGATCGCCGACGTGCCCTACAAACTGGAATATGTTCAGCTGGAGCGCGCCATCGCCTGAACGGGAACTGTGCAGGCGAGGCTTCGATCTGCCCTCGCTCCTGAACGCGATGCAATAGGGGCCATGCCGGATTGACCGGTGTCTGACGCGCGGCCAATGTCGCGGGGATGTTGGTCATGTGCGGGTGAGGCGGGTGGTCCCGCTTCTCACCATGGGCTTTCGGCCCTTCTACCTGTTGGCAGGGGCGTTTGCGGCGTTCGCGCTGCCGGTCTGGCACTTTGCGCCGGGGGATGTGCTGCCGGGCGAGCCCTACCTGGCAGGGCCCGCTTGGCACGCGCACGAGATGGTGTTCGGCTTTGCCGCGGCGGTGCTCACGGGCTTCCTGCTGACGGCGGCGCGGGCGTGGACCGGGCTCGCCACGCCCACCGGCTGGCCGCTCGCGGCGCTGGCGGGGCTCTGGGTCGCGGGGCGGGTGCTGGTCGCGACCGGGCCGGCGGTCCCGGCGATCGTCGTGGATTGCCTGTTCCTGCCCTGCGTCTCGCTAGTCATCGTGCTGCCGGTCCTGAAGGCGCGCAACCATCGCAACTTGTCCGTCGCGGCGGTGCCGGCGCTGCTCGGTGCGGCCAACCTGCTCTTCCACCTGGACCATGCGGACCTGATCACGCTCGCGCGCGCGAACGGCGGCGCGCTGCTGGGGCTGGATCTCTTCGCGCTGCTGGTCACGCTGATGGCGGGGCGGGTGATTCCGGCGTTTACCGCCAATGCGGTGCCGGCGGCCGGGCCCCGGCGGAACGCCTACGTGGAGTTCACGGCCTTCGCCACGCTCGCCATCCTGCTGGTCGCGGGCGCGCTCGGCGAATGGGTGCCGGGCGGAACGTGGCTCGGCGTGGTGGCGGCGCTCGGCGCGGGCGCGCATGGCGTGCGGCTCTGGCTCTGGGACCCGGCGGCGACGTTGCGAGAGCCGTTGCTCTGGGTGCTGCCGCTCTCCTACGCCTGGCTGCCGGCGGCGCTGATCCTGCGCGCGCTCTGGCTCGCCGATGTCAGCGTGCCGCCGGCTGCGGCCTATCACGCGCTGGGCGCGGGCGCGATCGGCGGGCTCATGCTGGGAATGATGACGCGGAGCGCCCTCGGCCATACGGGCCGGCCGCTCGCTGCAGGCCGCGCGGAGTTGATGGCGTACGTGCTGGTTCACCTCGGCGCGGCGCTGCGGGTCTTCGGCCCGCTCGCCGGCGCTGAGGCCGAGCCTCACGCCCTCGCCGCTTCGGCCCTGCTCTGGTCGGGCGCCTTCGCCCTCTTCCTCGCGGCCTACTGGCCCCGCCTCACCCGACCGCGCATCGACACGGCGCCCGCGCCCGAGAGCTGAGGATAGGCCGGCCGCGCTTATGGAACCCACAGGAAAAGCATATTGGACATGGCTCCCGCCCGGTCCGACCTCCCGATGAGACGCGATACGCTGACCACGGGAGTGCGCCATGGCCAATACGGGCGAAGCGACGGAGCGCGACGATATCCTTGTCGGCGGTGCCGAGGACGACCGAATTGAGGGCCGCGGCGGCAACGACATCATCGAAGGCGGGAGTCATCTCGACCATCTCGAAGGCGGCGCCGGCCACGATATCGTGCTCGGCGGGTCGGGTGACGACGTCATCGGCGGCGGAGCCGGCCGGAACATCCTGCGCGGCGGAAGCGGCAACGATGTCGTGAGCGGTGGCGCGGACCGGGACTTCCTTTTTGGGGATACCGGCGCCGACGCCCTCCACGGCCACGGCGGCAACGATCGACTGTGGGGCGGCGAGGGCAACGACACCATCTCCGGGGGCGGGGGCGACGACCTCCTCCTGGGTGGGGCAGGCGACGACCAGATGGTCGGCGGGGCAGGCGCCGATTGCTTCATCTACTACGAGAATTCGGGTAACGACATCATCCAGCACTTCGAGGTCGAAAAGGACGTGATCGACCTGCGCCTGCTGCCGGTGGCGATCGAATTCGAAGAGCTATCCATCTTGGAGACGGATGACCGCAGCGGTGTCGTCGTCAAGCACGATGCTCTCGCCGGCTCGATCGAGATCAGGGGGATCACCAAGTCGGACCTGACCAAGTCCAACTTCGAAATGCCGGACGGAACGACGACGTCGATCACCATCGAAGGCACCACGATCAACCGCCCGGTTGATCCGTTCATGGGATCGGACAATTCCGCTCTCATGCTCGACGGCGCGGAAGACAACACCACCAAGGGCAGGGGCGGATACGACCGCATCTTGGGCGGCGAGGGCGACGATCGAGTATTCGGCGGCGCTGAGTCCGACGATCTCTACGGCGAGGAGGGAGACGACGGCCTCTTCGGCGAAGGGGGTCACGACCGGCTCTTCGGCGGCGAGGGCGACGACACGCTCGACGGCGGCACCGAGGACGATCTGCTCGTCGGCGGCCAGGGCGACGACCTTCTCACGGGCGGTGCGGGCGCCGACACCTTCGTGTTCACGCCGGACCACGGCGACGACACGATCACTGACTTCGCCCTTGGCCAAGATCTGATCGACCTGTCGAGCCTCGAAGGGATCGCCGGCTTCGAAGATGTGAACATCGAGACCTACGGGATGACAACGGTGATCGAATTGGCTTGTTGCGGCGGGGGCCTCGTCCGACTCGAGGGCGTCGACGCGGACGATTTCGACGCGGACAACTTCGTGTTCTACCAGCCCCCCGCCGACGCAGCGTCGATCGACGGAATTTGACGGCTCAAGCCGGCACTCACCCAAAAAGCGCGCGTCGTCCAGCGAAGGCATGTTCTGGCCAGACCGGCGGCCGACGACATCGCCGGCCCTTATAGCTATGCCGATGCGGTCATCCATCATGCCTAACCTTATGGAACCATTAGGATAACGCTATTGGCAATCGTCCTCGCCCGGACCGACCTAAGGGTCAGGTATCGAGAGCAGCCTACAGGAGGCAGCGATGGCCAAGACCTTGGATCCCATCACCGACGAGTCCGTCGTCCGCAGCGGCGGCGGCCGCAACGACACCTTCGACGGCAGCAACGACCACGACATCCTCGAAGGCGGGGGCGGCAACGACACGCTCTCGGCCGGCGGCGGCCGCGATCACGTGCTCGGCGGCTCCGGCGACGACGTTGTCGACGGCGGCGGTGACCGCGACATCGTGCGCGGCGGCAGCGGTGACGATTACGTCAGAGGAGGTGGGGGGGACGACTTCCTCTATGGCGACTCCGGCAACGACCACATCGTGGGTGACGCAGGGTGGGATCGTCTCATCGGCGGCAGCGGCAACGACTTCCTCGAAGGCGGTGACGGAGAAGACGTCATCGTCGGCGAAGAGGGCGACGACCTCCTGAGCGGCGGCGCGCGCGAGGATCACTTCGTCTACTTCGAGAACGCCGGCAACGACGTGATCCTCGATTTCAAGCCGGGGGAGGACTTCGTCGACCTGCGCCTGCTGCCCGAGGCGATCAGGTTCTCCGACCTCACCATCGCGGACGTTGAGGAGGGATGCGGGGTCAGGATCACCCACGCAGCCCTCGGCGGCTCCATCGAGCTCAGGGGATGCAGCGCGTCCGAACTTTCGGCGTCGGACTTCAAGATGCCGGATGGGGAGACGACCATGATCACCATCGACGGCGCCTGGATCGTCCGGCCGAGCGATGAGTACAACGGGTCGGACGGCGCCGTGCTCTATGTGAACGGCGAGGGCGACGGCACCGCCTCGGCCAAGGGCGGACAAGACCGCGTCTTCGGCGGCGAGGGTGACGATCACCTCGACGGCGGAAGCGGGGCCGACGCCATCTACGGCGAGGAAGGCAACGACGTCATCGCCGGCGGCTTCGGCGACGACCGGCTCTTCGGCGCCGAGGGCAACGACACCATCGCCGGCGGCTTCAACGACGACCGGATTGTCGGCGGCGAGGGCAACGACACGCTCACCGGCGGCGCCCACGACGACACCTTCGTGTTCGGCCGCGATCACGGGACGGACTGGATCACCGACTTCGACCGCGGCGACAACACAATCGACCTCTCGGCGTTCAAGGGGATCTCGGGCTTCGACTACCTGCACGTCTGGGCCTTCGGGACCGCTGCCGTGGTCGATCTCACGAGCCGCGGCGGGGGCCAGATCTGGCTTCAGGACACTGCCGTGAGCGACCTCAGCGCCGAGGACTTCGTGTTCTACGAGCCGGCCGACGCCGCGCCGATCGACGGCATGTGACGGGGTTTCCAACAGCGCGGAGAACGCCTTGCTCGACCCGATTTAGAAGCAAACGCTTGGACAAGCCAACAGGAGGCAACGATGGCCAACCCGAATGAAGCAACGGAAAACGACGACATCCTGATCGGCGGCGCGGGCCATGACACCGTCGAAGGCCGCGACGGCGACGACATCATCGAGGGTGGCGGCTACAGCGATGCGCTCAACGGCAACGAGGGGCGCGATGTGGTCCTCGGCGGATCGGGCGACGACGTCGTGCGGGGCGGAGCCGGCCGCGACATCGTGCGCGGCGGCAGCGGCGACGATTTCGTCAACGGCGGCACGGGCAACGACTTCTTGCTGGGGGACACCGGCGACGACCACCTGGTCGGCTCTCTCGGCAACGATCACCTGTGGGGCGGCGCGGGCAACGACATCCTTCGCGGCAGCGACGGAAACGACGTCCTGATCGGCGGGTCCGGCGACGACACCATGATCGGCGGAAGCGGCGCGGATACTTTCGTCTACGGCGTGGAAGCGGACGACGACGTCATCTACGAATTCGAGGTGGACAAGGACGTGATCGATCTGCGCCTGTTGCCCGAGGCGATCGCGTTTTCCGACCTCTCCATCGTCGACAAGGAGGACGGGAGCGGGGTCTGCATCACGCACGCAGCACTCGATGGCTCGATCGAGTTGAGGGGCCTCGCCGCAGCCGAACTCTCGGCATCGAACTTCGCTCTGCCCGACGGATCCCCGCCATCCTTCCACGCGCATGGTTCTTCGGTCGTGCTGGGCGATTCGGACGGCAACCGTCTCATCGGCGGCGGTGAGCCTGAAACCATCCTGGGCGGCGAAGGGGACGATCGAGTCGAGGGGAAGGAAGGCGCCGACGACCTCTTCGGCGAGGAGGGCGACGACACCGTCGTAGGCGGCGCGGGCCGCGACCGGCTCTTCGGCGGTGAGGGCGACGACACCGTCGTAGGCGGCGCGGGCCGCGACCGGCTCTTCGGCGGTGAGGGCGACGACAAGCTCGACGGCGGCACCGAGAACGACGTCCTCCACGGCGGCGAGGGCGACGACGAGCTCAGGGGCGGCGACGGCGCGGATGTCTTCGCCTTCGGGGCCGGGTGCGGCTACGACACGGTCGTGGATTTCGCGGACGGCGAGGACAGGATCGACCTCTCGGCGTTCGCGGGGATCTCGGGCCTCGACGATCTGCAAATCGCGAACTACGCGGACACGGCGGTGATCGACCTCACGAGCCAGGGCGGGGGCACGATCCAGATTGCCGACACGGTGACCGACAAACTCGACGCCGAGGACTTCGTATTCTACGAGCCTGCGGCCGATGCCGCGTCCGTCGATGGGATGTAAGCCGGCAGCGCTGTTGCCTCCCTCAATCGCGGCGGCGGGAGACCACGAAGGATTCGTCGTAGAACCAGAGCCCGCTGTGGGCGCTCAGCACCTCGCGCGTGGCATCCAGATAGGAGCCGTCGGCGACCACGCCCTCCAGCCGCGCGTCCTCGATCTGGGAGACATAGATCGCCGCGTTCCAGGCGGCGAAGAGCGTCGAGGTGCCGATGCTGGAGCCTTCGATCTCGGTCGGCAGCGTGTGCATGTCGTAGCGGAAGAGCGCGCGGCGGTCGGAATAGGCGTTGTACCTGAGGTCGCGCCGGCTCTTGCCGATCTCGTCCTTGAGCGCCTTGAGCAGCACGTGGCGGTCGGTCTGGAAGGGCCGCTCGTCCGGCCAGATCTTTCGGACGATCTCGAGCCCGGGGTCGCCGCCGTGGGACTGGATGCAGAGCAGCCGCCCGCCCGGCGCGAGGCTGCGCGAAAGCGGGGCCAGAACCTTCTGGACCTTGAACTTGGCAGGCATCCGCGCCCGGTAGGGCTGGGAGGCGATGACCAGGTCGTAGCCGTCGCTGGCCCGGCCCGGGCGCGGGATCACGGGGTCGAGCAGGAACTTGTGGTCCTCGCGGTAGAGCACCAGTACCGACGCGCGGACGTAGAGCGGATTACCGGTCTTCGGGCTCGGCCGCACGCGCCAGGTATCGGCAAGCGTGGGCTGGAGTGCGGCGATCTGCTCGTGGAACTCGTGGGAGGTGTTGCCGGATAGCGGCGTCTCGATCCAGTTCAGCGTTGCGGCGGCCTGCATCGAGCGGGGCTGAAGCGAGGGCGCCTCCGAGTAGTGCATATTGGTGACCACCAGCACTGTCGCCGGATGCTCGAAGAGCCGGTCCGGCATCTTTTCGAGGCAGAGGCGCACGTCCTCCACCGAGATCTCCTTGCCCACGACGTAGAAGGGAAAGGTCGGGAAGCGCCGGTGCATGTTCCGCATGACCCCGGTGAGCACGGTGCCGTCGCCCATGCCGGCGTCGAACACGCGGAGCGCCGGCGGGCGCGGGTGAACGTGGCCGAGCTCCATGCCGGCGCGCTCGGAGACCACCCACTTCTCGCTGCAGGTGTTGACGAACATCAGGTACTTCTGGCGGTTGTCGTAGAAGCGGAAGGCGCCCTTCTCGTCGCTCCCCGCAGGCTTGGCCGGCTGGCCGGGCGCAGCAGCCGCCTCGCCGCCCTTCGGCGCATGATCCGCGAGGAACTGCCGCGCCCTGGCGAGCGTCGCCGCCCTCATCTGCCTGCCGTCACGGAGCCTGCCGACGAAGCGCCCGTCGCCCATGGCCTTGCGGCCGAAGGCGGCGGGCGTCATGCCCTCGCTCTCACAGAATCTCTCGATCGCCGCGAGGAGTTGTTGCCGCTCGTCCATGATGCGCCCGAGTCCCGCCTGCGTTTGCTGGCAACGGGTTACGCCCGCCCCGGTTGCCGGTCAAGCGCGAGGTGGAGCAGCCGGAGCAGGTGCTTCCCGGCCTCGGAAGCGCCCCGAACATTCGCGTCGCCTCAGGGGTGATGTTAGAGCACGGGATCCGGAGACGCTCGGGCAGCTCCACCACCCTCGCGGGTGCACGCGGCGCTGGCTGTCCGAAAAGGCGAGGCTACCTCAAGGAGCTATGATGCTCCTTGTCCGGGCTCCGTCGCGTTGACGAGCGCGGCCATGTTTCCGTAAGGGTGACGATTATCGTGCATCAGCTGATGCGCCTCGCCAATCTCGTCGAATGAGAAGGTGTGAGACAGGCAGGGGTCGACCTTTCGGTCCATGACCATCCGATTCACCGCTCCAGCCTGTTCGTCGTTAGACAGGTGGCTGCCCTGAAACCGCTTCTGCCGCATCCAGTGGTAGCGAAGGTCGAGTGTCGCGGTGTACCCGGTTGTTCCGGCGCAAATGACGATCATGCCGCCCGTTGCGCACAGGAAACCCGATGTCGGCAGCGTCGCCTCGCCTGGGTGCTCGAAGACGATGCGAGGGCTCGCTCTCTCGCCAGCCGCGTCCCAGAAAGCCTTGCCGAACGCCCGGGCGCCCTTGAACCACTGCCCCCACTCCTTGCTGCTCGTGTCGGGCATTGGCCCCCAGTGGTCGAAATCGTTTCGGTTGATCACGCCGACGGCGCCATTGTCGAGACAGAACTGCCGTTTCTCTTCATCGGACACGACCGCCACCGGTTTGCCGCCATTGGCCGTGACAATCTGCAGCGCCAACGCTCCGAGCCCGCCGGCAGCACCCCACACCAAGACGTAGTCGCCCTCTTCGACGACGTTCGGCGACCATCCCATGAGCATCCGGTACGCTGTCGACGCACAAAGCAGGTAGCAGCCGGCGGCCTCCCATGAGAGATGCTTGGGCTTCGGCTGACACTGGTGGGATTGGGCCCGGGCAAACTGGCAATAGCTTCCGTAGTTGGTTTGGTAGCCCCAGATGCGCGTGCTCTCGGCGAGCATGGGGTCGCGGCCCGACAGCACCCACGGGTCGTCCGGCTCCCACCAACCGCTATGGACCACGACCTCGTCACCGGGGCTGACGTTTGTCACCTGATCGCCGACTGCGAACACGATGCCCGAGCAGTCGCTGCCGCCCGCATGAAAGTCCTCCGGCTCCCCCTTCCTCTGGCGGTCGGCGATGACATCGACTGGCTTGCCCAGAGCTGCCCAGACGTTGTTGTAGTTGATTCCGGATGCCATGACGTAGACGAGCACGTCGAGCGGACCGATCTCGGGGGTGTCGATGATTTCGCGGCGCCATGCGTCCCTGGGCTCACCGAAGCGATCCTGGCGCACGAGGAACGCATGCATCTTTTCCGGTACCTCGCCCAGCGGCGGGCGATCACCGAGATCACATAACTCCATTTGCTCCCTCCCCTCACGCTCCGCTATCCACATCGGGGACGAAGCCGCTGGTACTAGGTCTACACGCAATAACCCGCCATCAGTAGCGCGTGTGCGCAAGCTATTTCAATGTTTCGCTCATTGTCGAGAAAATCTGATGCCGTGCTGTGCCCGGAATTGGTGTTATCGCCGAATTACAGTCGTCTGGCACCATCGGCTTCGCCGATGCGGCCCCAGACTCCGCTACGCCCGTCTCGCGCGGGCAGCCCGGGACCATGCTGGAGACGCAATCGGGCATCGACTAGCATTCGGGCGGGGCCACCCGGCGGGGGTGGCCTGAACGGAGCGATGGAAACCAGGCGAGGAGACCGGCATGGGCCCTTCGAAGATACTGTTGGCGGGCGAATCGTGGGTGACCACCGCAACGCACATCAAGGGCTTCGATCAGTTTCCCACGGTCACCTTTCATCGCGGCGCGGAGGCGCTGGCCGAGGCGCTGGCGGACAGCGAATTCGCGCTCACCTACATGCCGGCCCACGAGGCGCAGACGCACTTTCCGTTGACGCTCGCCGGGCTGCGGGAATACGACGCCGTCATTCTCAGCGACATCGGCTCCAACACCCTGCTCCTGCATCCCGATACGTGGATCGAGAGCAAGCCCACGCCGAACCGGCTCAAGCTCATCCGCGACTACGTGGGTGAAGGCGGCGGCCTCATGATGGTCGGCGGCTATTACAGCTTCCAGGGCATCAATGCGGGCGCCCGGTACCGGGGAACGCCGGTCGAGGAGGTGCTGCCCGTAACCATCCTTCCCTGGGACGATCGTGTCGAAGTGCCGGAGGGATTCCGGGCGGAGGTGCGCGGGCCTGCCGCTCACCCGATCCTGGACGGCCTCGGCCCGGAGTGGCCGATGCTGCTGGGCTACAACGAAGTCGTGCTGAAGGAGGAGGCAGAGCTTCTTCTGTCGGTCCCGGACGACGCGGGCGGACATCCCCTCCTGGCGGCGGGCACATACGGAAAGGGCCACGCCATCGCCTGGACCTCGGACATCGGCCCGCACTGGTGCCCCCCCGACTTCGTCTCGTGGGAGGGCTACGGCCGCCTGTGGCAGCAGTGCCTGTCGTGGCTGACGCGCGCCTCGGGTTCCTGATCGCGCTCTAATACCGGGGCGTACGGATCCAGGGCTCGGGTTCGACGGCGCCGGGGTCGGTCACGAGCAAGGGCGTGACCTGGCTGCGCGCGGGCTCGGGCCAGATGTCGGGGCGCAGCGTGCGGTTGCCGGCTGCGTCCGTGTCGATCTCCTCGCGCTGGTAGAGCTTCCAGATGCGGGCCCTGAGCGAGGCCGGCAGCGCCTCGTAGTCGGGGTGCCACCAGAGCGTGATGTTGGTGCGCTCGCGGTCCGAGCGGTTGGGGTGGGCACCGTGGATCAGCCGGGCATCGACCACGACGGCATCGCCCGCCGTCACCGGCACGTCGACCTCATCCGGGTGCGGGGCGAAAGCGGCGTCCTCGGGGTTGCGCACCTCGGCAAGCGTCGGGTCGTGCGCATCGACCAGGTCGTGCAGCGCATGCGGCCTGCGGTGGGAGCCGGGGATGAGGCGCAGGCAGCCGTTCTCCCGCGTCGTGTCGGTCATGTAGAGGAAGAGCGCGACCTGGGCGATGCGCCCCTCGCGCGAGATCGGGTGCTGCCAGGCCCACCAGTCCTGATGCCAGAAGAGCGCGGGCCCGCCCGGCGGCTTGCTGATGACGTAGCCGGAGGAGAAGCGCGTGCCCGGCAAGCCGAGGCGCCCGAACATCTCCTGGAAGCCGGCATGGGCGATGAGCGGCGCGAAGGAGGGGTGGTCGGCGACCGGGACGAGGCTCCCCTGCGAGCGCCACTGCGCGCGGTGGCCGGTATCGATGGTGCCGAGCGCCGCCTCCGCCGCTTCCTTGGTCGCCCGCAGCGCGGCGGGGTCCAGAACACCCGGCACGTGGCAGAAGCCCTCGGCCTCGAGCTTGCGCCGCGCCGCCTCGCCATCCCAGGCGGCCGGGCGTGGCTGGGCGCTCTCGTTCATGTTAGCCGGCCCCGAGCTCGCGCTCGACCAGCGTCGCCCAGTAGCTCGCGCCGATGGGCAGGATCTCGTCGTTGAAGTCGTAGCCGGGGTTGTGGAGGAAGCAGCCGCCGGGGCCGAGGCCGTTGCCGATCCAGATGTAGCTGCCGGGCCGGGCCTGCAGCATGTAGGCGAAGTCCTCGGAGCCCATGCAGGGGGCGAGGTCGCAGTGCACGCGCTCCGTGCCCACCACAGCGGCGGCGGCGGCTTCGGCGCGATCGGTCTCGTCCGCCGTGTTGACCGTGGCGGGGAAGCGCGCCTCCACGTTCGCCGTGGCGCGTGTGCCGAAGGCTGCGGCCGTGCTCTCCGCAATCCGCTCGATGTTGGCGGCGATCAGGTTCCTCACCTCCGGCTTGAAGGTGCGGACGGTGCCGGCGAGCTCGACGGCTTGCGGGATGACGTTGAAGGCGTCGCCGCCGTGGATCATGGTCACGCTGACGACGCCCGCCTCCAGCGGGTCGACGTTGCGGGCGACGATGGACTGCAGGCCGGTGACGATCTGCGCCGCCGCCACCACGGCATCGTGGCCGAGGTGGGGCATGGCGCCGTGTGCGCCGGTGCCCTCGACCGTGATGGTGAACTCGTCGCAGGCCGCCATCATCGGCCCGGTGCGGACGGCGATCTCGCCTGGCGGCAGGCCCGGCCAGTTGTGCATGCCATAGACCGCGCTGGCCGGGAAGCGCTCGAAGAGCCCTTCCTTCACCATCGCCTCGCCGCCGCCGAGCCCTTCCTCGGCCGGCTGGAACACGAAGTAGACGGTGCCGGCGAAGTTGCGGGTCTCGGCGAGGTACCGGGCCGCGCCCAGCAGCATCGTCGTGTGCCCGTCGTGGCCGCAGGCGTGCATGGTGCCGTCGTTGACCGACCGGTGGGCGACGTCGTTGCCTTCGAGGATCGGCAGCGCGTCCATGTCGGCGCGGAGCGCGATGGCACCGTCGCCCGACGCGCCTTCGAGAATACCGACCACGCCGGTCTTCGCGAGCCCGCGGTGCACCTGGATGCCGAAGGATTCGAGCTTTTGGGCCACGATGGCGGACGTGCGCTCCTCCTGGAAGCCCAGTTCAGGGTGGGCGTGGATGTCGCGCCGCCACGCCGTCATGTCGTCGTGGATGGCGGCGATGCGGTTGATGACGGGCATGGCGGTGTGCTCCCCGTTTCAGATCGTCGGGCTCAGAATGGAGGGTGTCCCGCCGGTACGCGCCGACGCGCCGCCCGATTGCTCCCCGGCAGCGGCCTGCGGTCGCTACTCGGCGGCCTCGGCGACCGGGCGGTTCATGCCGATCTCGGCGATCCGCTCCTGCGTGTAGACCTGATGCCACATCTCGTAGGAGAACTCGGAGCGGAGACGCTGCGCCTTCGGATTGATGGCCGGATTCACCGTCTCGCCGCCCAGGATGATCTCGCGGATGCGGCTGCGGTCCTGCAGCTGGGTGATGTCGGCGAGCGGGTCGCCGTCGAAGACCAGGATGTCCGCGAGCCGGCCCTGTTCCAGCGCGCCCACCTGGCCTTCCTCGCGCACGAAGGTGCCGTTGTTGACCGTGGCGCAGCGCAGCACCTCGGCCGGCGAGATGCCGAGGTAGGTCACCATGTGCTCGAGCTCGCGGGCGTGCCATTCGCCGTAGGGGGTCACCGCGAAGCCGGAATCGGTGCCGGAGAGGAAGGTGACGCCCGCATCGCGCGCCTTGACCAGCGAGCGCTGGGCGGCCTCGATCTCGCGCTTGTGGGCGTCGGGGAAGCCCGGATAGCAGCCGTCGCCCGGCCGGGTGAAGTCGATGTCGTTCACCACCAGGCTGAAGGTCGGGCAGATCATGCAGCCCTTCTCGACCACCGCCTCCAGGCCCTCGTCGTCCATCCAGGCGGCATGGAGGATCACGTCGACTCCGGCGCGGGCGGAATAGAGCACCGCCTCGGCGCCGCGCGCGTGCACCACCACCTTCTTGCCAAGCCGGTGGGCCTCGGCGACCATCGCCGTGGTCTCCTCCTGGTTGTAGCCGGCGACGAGGACGCTGGTCATCGGGTTCATCGAATCGCCGTCCATGGCGATCTTGATGAAGTCCACGCCGTCCTTGGCCATGGTGCGGATCTCCGCGATCCCCTCGGCGGCATCGCGGGCGAGCACGCCGATGGAGGTCTCGGGCACGCCGATCCAGGTGGGGTACCAGTCGGAGAGCCCCTGGCGGTTGGTGATCTGGCGCCCGGAGCAGGAGATGCGGGGGCCCACGAAGAGACCGGCGTCGATGGCGTCGCGGATGGAGGGCGTCACCCGGCCGCTGGTGGTGGGATCGGCCATCGAGGTGAAGCCGGCGGCGAGCACCCTCTGCGCCGCCTCCATCCCGCGCAGCGCGCGGAACTCGACCGGCGCGTAGAGGTCGATGTCCTCCTCGGTCTTGGCGTTGCCGTAGGAGAGGTGGACGTGGACGTCGATCAGGCCCGGCAGCACGAAATGGCCGGAGTGGTCGACCACCTCGTCGTCCGGCGCCACCACAGGCGCGCCCGCGCTCGGCCCGACGTAGGCGATCCGCTCGCCTTCCGTCACCACCGTCTGGTCGCGCTCGGCGCCGTCGCCTGTGCCGGTGAAGAGCTGTCCGCATCGAATGTGTCTACGCATCGCCCACTCCATCGTCTTGTCGGTACGCCGCTGCACCCTTATGCGCGCACCCGGAATCCAGTCGTGTGTCGGCACGCGCTTCGGCTTGGCTCGGTGTCAGCCGAACAGCATCTGCGCCGCATCCAGTAGTTTATCAGGATGTTCCAGAGCCGGCGAATGGCCGCACTCCGCGATCACGAAGGTATCGGCCTTGTGGAGGTGCCGGGCGAGGACCCGGGTGTTCTCCTCGCAGGGGAAGGGCCGGTCGTCCCGGCCATGGAGCATCATCACCTGGCAGGCGAGCGCCGACAGCCGGTCCGGCGGCAGCACCGCCTCGTCGATGTAGCGCTGCTTGTCGCCGGCGAACATGCTGCGGAAGTAGGGGCCGTATTCCCCGTCGTGGAGGATCGCCATGCGGGCGTCGAGGAAGGCGTCGGTGATCACCGAGGGGTCGTGGACCAGGATCTCCGCCGCCTCGCGCAGCTCCTCGCGGGTCTCGGGGAAGCGCCAGCAGATCTCGGTCTCGCGGTTGGCGCGCGCGGGCGCGCCCATGGCGCCGGTGGTCATCACCCTGGTCACGCGCGGATTGTCCATGGCGAGCCCGAGCGCGAGGCTCGCGGAAAGCGAATGGCCGATCACGCCGGCCTCGCCTGCGGGCAGCAGATCGAGCACCGCCTGGGCCTGCCGCCGCCAGAGCGGCAGATCGAAGTAGGGCTCTTCCGTCTTGCGGCCGGAGGCGCCGAAACCGATCAGGTCGGTGGCGGCGATGCGGTAGCGGGCGGCCAGCGGCTCCAGCACCAGCCGCCAGTTGCCGACCGTGCCCGCGCCGGGGCCGGAGCCGTGCAGCATTAGGATGGGGAAGCCCTCGCCTCCCTCCCAGAGGTGGACCCGGTGCCCTTCGACGGTGATGTCGCGCTCGGCCAGTGCCATGCTGCCTCCTCGAAACTGCTTGCCGTGCTGCTTGCCGCTGCCGCGCGCTCAGGCGCGGAGCCGTGTGTTGGCGGGATCCAGCGGCGAGTTGGGGACGATCCGCGCGGGGCGCCGCTCGCCCAGGATCTCGACGGCGAGCCGGCGGCCACGCACCGCGTGGTCGCGGGCGACATAGCCGAGCGCGAGGCTCTGCCCCACCGTGTGGCCATAGGCGCCGGAGGTCGCGCGGCCGATCATGATCTCGCCATCGTAGATCGGCTCGTTGCCCCAGGGGTCGGCATCGTCGGCCTCCACCTCGAGCGTCACGAAGTCCTGCGGCACGCCGGCCTCGCGCTGGGCCGCCAGCGCCTCTCGGCCGACGAAGTCGCCCTTGTCCAGCGCCACGAAGCGATCCAGGCCGGCCTCGAAGGCGGAGTACTCGATGGTGAGGTCCTGCCCCCACATCCGGTAGGACTTCTCGATCCTGAGCGAATCCATCGCCCGCATCCCGCACATGCCGAGCCCGTGCTGCTCCCCGGCCTCAACCAGCGCGTCGAAGATTCGGTTCTGGTACTCGATCGGGTGGTGCAGCTCCCACCCAAGCTCGCCGACGAAGTTGACCCGCATCGCCGTGGCCGGTGCCAAGCCGATGGAGATGGGCTGCGCCGTGAGCCAGGGGAAGGCCTCGTTGGAGAGGTCGGCATCCGTCACGGCCTGGAGGATGTCGCGGGAGCGCGGGCCTGCCAGCACCAGAACGCCGTGGGCGGTGGTGATGTTCTGGATGGCGACTCCTTCGCCCGCCACGTGGCGCAGCAGGAAGTCGTGGTCGTAGCGCTCGGCGGCACCCGAGCTCACCAGATAGAACGCCTCCGGACCCTCGCGCAGCACCGTGAACTCCGAGCGTACGCCGCCGGTCGCCGTCAGCGCGTGGGCGAGCTTGATGCGGCCCGCAGCCTTCGGCAGCCGGTTGGCGAGCACCCGGTCGAGCGCGGCTTCCGCCCCCGGCCCCGCCACTCTGAACTTGGAGAAGCTGGTGATGTCGATCAGTCCGGCGCGCTCGCGCACGGCCTGGCACTCGGCGCCCACGGGCTCGAAATAATTGGTGCGGCGGAAGCTCCAGTCATCTTTGGGCTCCGTCCCCTCCGGCGCGAACCAGTTGGGGCGCTCCCAGCCATAGCGCTGGCCCCAGACGGCGCCGCGGGCTGCGAGCCGCTCGTGGCAGGGGCTGGTCTTGGCTGGCCGCGCCGCCGGGCGCTCCTCGTCCGGGTAATGGATGATGAAGACGTGGGCGTAGGCCTCTTCGTTCTTGGCCCTGGTGTAGTGCTTGTTGGCGTAGGCGCCGAAGCGTCTGGGGTCCACCGCCAGCATGTCGATGGAGGGCTCGCCGTCCGCGATCCAGCCCGCGAGCTGCCAGCCGGCGCCGCCGGCGGCAGTGATGCCGAAGCTGAAGCCCTCCGCCAGCCAGAAGTTGGGCAGGCCATAGGCCGGGCCGACGAGCGGGTTGCCGTCCGGCGTGTAGGGGATCGGGCCGTTGACGCAGTCCTTGATCCCGGCGCGGCCGAACATGGGCACCCGGTTGATCGCGGCCTCGATGTGGGGCTCCAGGCGGTCCACGTCCGGCGGCAGCAGTTCCTGGCCGAAGCCCTCGGGCACGCCGTCCACCGCCCAGGCCGGCGCGTCCTTCTCGTAAGGCCCGAGAATCAGGCCCTGGCGCTCCTCCCGCATGTAGTAGGAGGCATCGCTCTCCCGCAGCACCGGCATCTCGGGGAGCCCCTGCTCCTTGCGCTCCTCCAACTCCGGGATCGTGTCGGTCACGATGTACTGGTGCTCGACCGGGATCGCCGGCAGGTCGAGGCCCACCATGGCGCCCACCTGCCGAGCCCAGGAGCCGGTGGCGGTCACCACGGTCTCGCAGGTGATGTCGCCGCGCGTGGTCTTGACCAGCCACTCGCCCGCACGGGTCCGCTCGATGCCCGTCACCTCGGTGTTGCGGTTGATCTCGGCGCCCCGGTCGCGTGCGCCCTTGGCCAATGCTTGCGTTACGTCCACTGGTGCGACGTGCCCGTCGTGGGGGTGGAAGAGCGCACCCACGAGGCCATCGAGGTTGCAGAGCGGCCAGAGGTCGCCGATCTCGTTGGGGCCGATCAGCTCGAAGGGGACGCCGATGGTGTTCGCGGTGCCGCAGTAGTTGCGGTACTCGTCCATCCGCTCCTGATTGGTGGCGAGGCGGAGGTTGCCGGTGCGGTGGAAGCTCACCGCCTGCCCGGTCTCCGCTTCCAGCTGCTGGTAGAGGTCGATCGAGTACTTGTGCAGCTGGCCGACGCTGTAGCTCATGTTGAAGAGCGGCAGCAGCCCGGCCGCGTGCCAGGTGGAGCCTGCGGTCAGCTCGGTCTTCT
Organism: Alphaproteobacteria bacterium; assembly: GCA_965207055.1. Taxonomy (GTDB): domain Bacteria; phylum Pseudomonadota; class Alphaproteobacteria; order UBA828; family UBA828; genus WTGU01. Next base: position 1,726,136 of record CBDBLP010000004.1, read on the forward strand.
CGACCAGCACCACGTCGGACCAGCCGAGCTTGGCCAGATGGTAGAGCACGCTGCAGCCGACGATGCCGCCGCCGATCACCACCACCCGCGCCTGATTCCTCATGTCCCGTCCCTTCCCGCACTACACGCCCGCTGCGCGGCGCGCGCACCCTATCACGCACGCGCGGCCCGCGGCATATGCGCCTGCGCCGACTCGCGGAGTTTTCCACCGTTGACCCGGCGGCTGGATCGCTCACCATGATTCCGGATTCACATCGTGGAGGCGCCGCGTGCCCGACCTGATTGCCATCGGAGAGCCGCTCGTGGAGTTGGCCGCAGAATCGGCTGGCCAACTGGGCAATGTCGACCGCTTCCGCTACGGCTGGGGCGGCGACACGGCCAACTTCGTGCTCGCGGCCGCGCGCCTGGGAGGCACGTGCGGCTACGTCACGCGGGTGGGGCGGGATGCGTTCGGCGACGCCTTCGTCGCAATGCTGGAGACGCAGGGAGTCGACGCAAGCCGCGTCATCCGCGACGAGGAACATCACACCGGCATCTATTTCGTCACCTATTCGGAGGATCGGAAGCACCGTTTCGACTATGTCCGGCGCGGCTCGGCGGCGAGCCATCTCGCAGGCGCAGACATCGATCAGGGCTACGTGGCGGGCGCCCGTGTCCTCCACGCGAGCGGCATCTCCCAGGCGATCTCACGCTCGTCAGCGAATGCGGTGTGGGTGGCGATGGAGATTGCGCGGAAGGCCGGCGCCACCGTCAGCTACGATGCCAACGTGCGCCCGGCGCTCGGGAATCCAGAGACCCTGCGCCACAATTTCGAGGCTGCCCTGGCGCTTGCCGACGTCGTGTTCCTGAGCGAGGAGGATTCCACCCATCTTTTCGGCGAGATCCCGCTGGAGGACGTCCTGGATCGCATCGTGGGCGAGCGGCCGAGGCTTGCGGTGGCGAAGCTCGGTGCCGACGGTTGCCTGATCAAAAGCGAGACGGGAGAGCGCCGGCACATCCCGGCCTGGAGGATCGACGCGGTCGATGCCACAGGCGCGGGCGATGCATTCAGCGCCGGGTTCGTCCTCTCCCTGCTCCGCGAGACAGGGCTCAGCGAGGCGGGACGGTACGCGAATGCGGTGGGCGCGCTCGCCGCCACCGGCGTCGGCGCCATTGCACCCCAGCCGAGCCATGCCGAGGCGACGGCCTTCATGGAGGCGCAGGCCTCCCGCCTGCGCTGACAACGGTCGGATGGTAGAGTGACGCCATGGCAGGACGTCTAGGCGGCAAGGTCGCGCTGATCACGGGCGCAGGCTCGGTCGGCCCCGGTTGGGGCAACGGCCGCGCCACCGCCGTGCTCTTCGCCCGCGAAGGTGCGCGCGTCGTCGCGGTCGACCGCGACACGCGGGCTGCCGAAGCGACGCGGCAGATCATCGAGAGCGAGGGAAACGCCTGCGCCGTCGAGACCGCCGACGTGACCGACAGCGGCCAGATCGAGCGGGTGTTGGCCGCGGTCTGCGAGCATTGGGGCGGGCTGCACGTGCTCGTCAACAACGTGGGGGGCTCGGTGCCCGGCGGGCCGGTCGAGCTCAGCGAGGAAGACTGGGCCGGGCAGTTGGAGTTCAACCTCACCAGCGCCTTTCTCACCACCCGCTGCGCGCTCCCCATCATGGAGGCGCAGGGCGCGGGGGCCATCGTCAACATCTCCTCGGTGGCCGGCCTCCGCTTCATCGGCAACCACCACGCGGCCTATGCGGCGGCGAAGGCGGGGCTCGTGCAGTTCACCAAGGCGGTCGCCCTGCAGTACGCAGCACGCGGCGTGCGCTGCAACTCGATTTCGGTGGGGCTGATGCACACCCCCCTGGTGGAGTCCCGCCTCGCCGCGCAATACGGCGAGGGCGACCTCGAAGCGCTGGTCGCCAAGCGCCACGCCCAGGTGCCCATGGGCCGCATGGGCTCCGGCTGGGACGTGGCCCATGCGGCGCTCTATCTGGCATCGGACGACGCCGCCTACGTCACGGCGGCCGACCTGGTGGTGGACGGCGGCCTCACCGCCAAGTGCGACTGAAGGCGCTCCGGGAACAACCGTGATCGAGGGGATCGCGCGACGCGACCGGCTGGTGGTCCTGGCCGGCCTCACGGTCGCCGCCGCGCTCGCCTGGCTCTACCTCATCGACATGGCCCTCGATATGGGCGGCGACATGGCGCATGCGGACGGCGCCATGATGCAGATGCAGACCTGGAGCGTGACCGACGGCCTGCTGATGTGGGCCATGTGGGCGGTGATGATGGTGGCCATGATGGTGCCGAGCGCGGCGCCGATGATCCTGATCTTCGCGCGCGTGGACCGCTCACGGGGCACGGGCCGCGCTTACACCGCAACCACGCTCTTCGCGCTCGGCTATGTCCTGGTCTGGGCGGCATTCAGCGTGGCCGCGACGGCCTTGCAGTGGGGCCTGCAGAACGCGGCGCTGCTCTCACCGATGATGGTCGCCACCAGCACGATCCTCGGCGGCATTCTGTTCATCGTCGCCGGCGTCTATCAGTGGACGCCGCTGAAGTACGCTTGCCTCAAGCATTGCCGCTCGCCCATGGCCTTCATCATGGGGCACTGGCGGCCGGGCCGGTCGGGCGCCTTTCGCATGGGGCTCGGCCACGGCGCCTTCTGCCTCGGCTGCTGCGGCTTCGTGATGGGGCTGCTCTTCGTCGGCGGCGTGATGAACCTCGCCTGGGTGGCGGCGATCACGGTCTTCGTCGTCGCGGAGAAGCTCTTGCCCAAGGGCGAGTGGGTGGCGCGCGCAGGCGGCGTCGCGATGGTCGCCGCCGGAATCTATCTCTTCACGGCACTCTGAGGACCGTCGGTCAGCACCTCGATCTCGGGGAAGCGAGCGGCAAACGCGACGGCTTGCACGGGCGGGGAGACGGCGAGCGCGGTGGAAAGCGCGTCGGCCATCGTGGCGCGGGGTGCGATCACCGAGACCTGTCCTGCCGCCTGCGCGGGCCTGCCCGTCGCGGGGTCGAAGAGGTGGTGGTGGCGCCCGCTCGGCTCGAAGACGCTCGCGATGCCGGCCGAGGTGGCGACGGCGCGATCGGTCAGCGTGACGGTGCGTGCGACCGTCTCGGGCTCGGCTGCGCGGCGGATGCCGACACGCCAGGGGCGTCCGTCGGGATGGCGGCCGAGCGCCCGGACTTCTCCGATGTCGAGAAGAACGTCGCCCATGCCGGCGTCGTGCAGAAGGGCCGCGACCCTGTCGGTGATATAGCCCTGCGCGATGCCGTTGAGCGTGATCGCCATCCCGGGCCGGGCGAAACGGACCTCCCTAGGCTCAATCTCGATGGCGCGGTGGTCCACCAGCGCCTGCGCCCTGGCGTGCTCGGCCTCTGCCGGCCCGCGTGGATCGGCGCCGGAACGCGCGAAGTGCGCGGCGTAGAGGTGCCAGAGCGGCTGCACGGTGACATCGAAGGCCCCTTCCGTCCGCTCCGAATAGGAGCGGGCCTCGGCCAGCAACGCCACCAGCTCCAGGGGCGGCGCCGCGAGCCGGCCGTCCCGGTTGAGCCGGCGGATGGCGCTCTCGGGCCGGTAGAGGCTGAACACGTCCTCCAGCCGGTCGATCTCTTCGACGCAGCGCGCGATCAGCCGGCGCGCGCGGGTGGCGTCGGTGTCGTAGAGGACGATCTCCGCCGCGGCCCCCAGCGCGATGCCGGACCAGCGGTGCAGATGCGCCGTCTCCGCGCCCGCCCGGAGCGCCGCGAAGGGCAGGCCGGCGGCGGCCGCCGCGATGGCGACGAAGCGCCGCCGGGTGGTTGCGGCACCGGGCCATCGGGTCATTCGGTCTCTCCCTGCGCCGGCGCTGCGCTGTCGTCCTCATCGGCGTAGGCGAAGATGTAGCTCTCCGGCACGCCCGTGAGCGCGACGATGCGCCCGCCGTGCTCCGCCACGAAACGCTCGGCCGCCTCGCGCGTGGCGAAGGGCACCGCCTCGGGCACGCCCATGCCGCCCATCCGCTCGCTCCCGATCACGTATGAGGCGCCGGCCGCATCGATCCAGGTGCCGGGCTCGGGCGCCTCCCATTGGGCCACGCCCATGTCGTTGACGTAGATCGCGGTGTAGTTGCGCGGCTCCTCCGGCAGCATGGTGAAGGCGATGGCATCGCGCACCGAGGAGAACCACATCGGCTCGGGCTCGCCGGGCAGGTGAACCTGCGCCTTGGGCCCGCTGTGATCGACCAGGATCATGCCGCAGTAGTGGCCGGAGGCCTCGCGTGTGGGCTCCACGGGCGGCGGCTTCGCCACGACATCGTCGTCCTCGCCGCAGCCGGCAAGGCCCGAGAGTGCGAGCAGGCCGATCGCCACCAGTGCAAGCGCGCGTCTCACAGCTCCTTCCTCCCGAACAGGAGGCCCGCGAGGCCGAGCGGCACCGCGATCCAGAGCACCATGACCGGGAACAGAAGCGCGTGTCCGAAAGCGGCCTCGGCGCTCACCCCCGCCATGCCGGAGAGCGCGCCCACGGTCTCCGAGCCCGCAAGCGTTAACATGCGGTAGACGTCGGTCGGATTGAGCAGCAGCAGCACGCGGAAGAGCTCGCCCGAGACCACCTGCCCTTCGTCCGCGACCAGGATGGCGAGCAGCGCCATGTCGAAGAGCACGACGAAAATCAGCCAGGCCGCCGCAGAGACCCCGGCCGCCGTGCCGCGCTCGGCCACCACGGCACTGAAGAGCGTGCCGAGCGCGATGAAGGCGGCGCCGAGCAGGATCGAGCCGCCGACCATCACCCCGAAGGCACGCCAGGCCTCGGCATCGCCGCCGTCGCCCAGGCCCGTGACCAGCGCGGCCACGCCGAAGCCGACCACCGTGGCAATGGCGAGGATCGCCACCTGGCCCGCAAACTTGCCGAGCACGATGCGCCAGCGCGTGACCGGGTAGGTCATCAGCAGCGGCATCGTGCCCCGCTCGATCTCGCCCACCAGCGCGTCGTAGCTCACCAGCAGCCCGATGAGCGGAACCAGAAAGACCGAAAGGCTCGAGAGGCTGACGACCGTGATCGCAAGCGGCGACGCCGCAACCGGCCCGGCCGGCGTGCTGCCGATGAACGCCAGGGTCAGCGCCAGCACGCCGAGCAGCAGGGAGGCGGCGAGCATCCACCGGTTACGGATGCCGGCCAGGACCTCGTGCCCGGCGATGGCGGCGACCGCGGTCACGGCGCGCGCTCCCTCTCGCTGGCGCCGCTGCCGCCGAAGCGCGCGTACACCGCATCGAGGCCCGGCGGGACGATCTCGATGTCTTCGACCTCGTCGCCGAGGTTCAGAATGCGCTCGATGAGGGCGCGCTTCTCGCCGGCGTCACAGCGGAGCTCCACCGCGTGATCGTTGATCCGCTCGGACGACCGGCTGCCGAGGACGCTCGCAAGACGCGCGCCGCCGCCCGGGCGCACGGCCACGCGGATCGTGACCGCGAGCCCGGCCCGGCGCTTGAGCTCGTCGGCCGTCCCCAGGGCGGCAAGCCGGCCCTCACGCATGATCGCGATGCGATCGGTCCCGGCCTCGATCTCGGTCAGCACGTGGGAAGAGAGGATGATGGCCGTGCCCTGGCCGGCCAGCTCATGCAGGGTCTCGTGGAAGGCCTGGCGCGATTCCGGGTCGAGCCCTCCCGTGGGCTCGTCCAGGACCAGGAGCCGGGGCGTGCCCAGGATCGCCTGCGCGAAGCCCAGACGCTGCCTCATGCCCTTGGAGTAGGTCTTGACCCGCTTGCCCGCGACCCCGGCGAGGCCGACGTGGGCGAGCGCCTCCTCGCAGGCGGTGCGCCCCACACCCTTGAGCCGGCCATAGAAGCGGATGGTCTCGCGCCCGGTCATGGAGCCGAGAAAGGCCACGTTCTCGGGCAGGAAACCGATCGAGCGCTTCGCCGCAGTCCAGGCCGGGCTGCCGGGCGCGCAGCCCAGCGTCGTCACCGCGCCGCCGTCCGCCCGCGTGAGGCCAAGGGCGAGCTTGAGCAGCGTGGTCTTGCCGGCGCCGTTGTGGCCGAGCAGCGCGAGCCGCTCGCCGGGCGCGAGGCTGAGCGTCACCGCATCGACCGCCGGCTGCCGGCCGTAGGCCTTGGTCACCGCCTCCAATGCGAGCGCGGGTCCTTTCATCAGCCGGCACCGAGTTCGGGCGGGCGCATGAGCGGGGCGGAATCGATCACGCCGCCCGGATAGATGGAGGGGAAGCGATCGTGCGCCCAGCGCAGGATGCGCACCGACGGGCTGGTGAGCAGCAGCTTGGCCAGCGGGTGACGCCAGACCACCTGATCGACGAGGTCGTTGGGCCTGTAGGGCACGTCGCCGATGCCGTCGCCGTCGAGATCGAGGGCGGGATTGTCGCTCCAGTAGTTGCCGACGCCCTCATCGGACCACTCGACATGGCGCGTGCCGACGTACTTCACCTGCGTCGCGTTGCCGACGAAGCCGTTGCCCGCGATGCGATTACCCTCGGAGCCTGCGGTGAAGTGGATGCCGATGGCGCAGCCCTCGAAGAGATTGCCGCTGAGCACGTTGCGGTTCGCATTGTAGAGAAAGACGCACTTGGTGCGGCCCGCGCGTACGAGATTGCGCTCGATGCGGGACTTGTTGGTGAAGTTGAAGAGGAAGCCATGGTCGCGGTCGCCGGTTGAGCGGTTGTCGAACACGCGCAGCCGATCGGAGTACATCAGCGCGAAGCCCACGTGGTTGTCGTGGGAGACGTTGCCGCTCACCTCGCTGTCGTGGGTGTACATGTAGTGAATGGCGAAGCGGAGATCGCGGAAGCTGTTGTTGCGGAACGCGTTCTTGCGGCTGGTGGTGACGAAGATGCCGTCACGGCCGTAGCGCACGGTGTTGCCCTCCACCACCGAGCCCTTGGCCGCCCACAGATGGATGCCGTTGCCGCGCTCGCTCATGCGCAGGTCGCGGTTGCCGATCACCTCGTTGCCCCGCACCAGCGCGTTGCGGGCGCCGTGCAGGTAAATGCCGAAGAGGTTGTTCTCCAGCCGGTTGCCCTCGATCAACGCACCCTTGGCCGGCTTGTCGAGGAAGATGCCGGCGTCGGTCTCGGCGAGGCTCGTGCCGGAGTTGCGGACGGTGAGCCCACGTACCGTCACGCCAGGCGCGGCGACGCTGAGCACGCGGCCCTTGCCGCCGCCGTCGAGAATAGTGCCGGGCGCTCCCTCAAGGGTCAGCGCCCGGTCGATCATGATCGGCCCCGGGTAAAGGCCCGGCGCAAGCCGCAGCACTGCGCCGGGCGGGGCGCCATCCAGCGCGGCCTGCAGCGACCCTTCGCCGGGCGAGACTTCGATGACCGCTGCGGGCGCGGCACGCACCTCCCCCGCGGCGGTAGCAAACAATGCCACCGCCGCGCCGAGGGCGAGCGCCGCGCGCCGCACACTCATCAGGCGGTCTTCGGCTTCACGAACATGCGCCCGCGCATCTCCATGTGCAGCGCATGGCAGAACCACTGGCAATAGAACCAGTGGACGCCGGGCCGATCGGCGGTGAAGGTCACCGACGCTGTCGCCTGAGGCGCCACCTCCATGGCCACTCCGTAGTTGGAGAGGGTCCAGCCATGGCTGAGGTCGTCAACATCGTCCTGGTTGGTGATGTAGACGGTGACCTCGTCGCCTTCGTTCACCTCGAAGGTTTCTAGGCTGAAGGCAGGCGCGATCGAGTACATGTAGACCCGCACCTTGTTGCCGTCGCGGATCACGTCCTCGCCCCAGTCGAGATCGACGCCGTCCTTCGCCGCCTGCTGGCGCGCCTCTTCCCAAGTCGGGTCTTCGCGGTCCCAGATCTGGTTCGGGTTCACCTTGCTCCGATGAACGATGATGCAGTCGTGGGGCTCCGAGAAGGCGGGGCCATCATGGACCAACTGCATCTTGTCGCCCGAGATGTCGATGAGCTGCTCGCATTCGGGCTTGAGCGGGCCCACGTTGATGAACCGGTCCTTCGAGAACTTGTTGAGCGAAACCAGCCATTTGCCGTCGGCCTCCTTGGTCTCGCCCATGGAGGTGTGGTTGTGCCCCGGCTGGTAGTGAACATCGATCTTGTCGATGATCGGGTCCACATCCTCGCCGTTGTACTGACGGATCGCGTCCTCCAGGCTCCACTTGCAGACCTGGCTGTCGAGGAAGAGCGTGGTGAAGCAATTGCCGCGTCCGTCGAAGGCGGTGTGGAGCGGCCCGAGGCCGAGCTCGGGCTCGGCAGCGATCACGTCGCGCGGCGCGATCTTGTCGTCGAAGAGGTCGTCGAGGCGGCGCACGTCGATGACCGAGACGGTCGGCGAGAGCTTGCCGTTGATGACGATGTGGTTGCCGTCGGGCGCCGCGTTGACGCCGTGCGGGCTGGTGGAGATCGGGATGTAGCGGGTGTAGGGCGAGCCCTTGCGGCCGTCGAGCACCTTGACGCCGTGGTGTTCGGTGTAGTCGCCGTCCTTCACCCCCTGCTCGATGCGCGCGATGTTGAAGACGACGGCCCAGTCCTGTTCGGCGGCAGTCATCTCCTCCAGGTTCATGCCCATCTCGGAATTGTAGCAGGTCGAGACCGCGTACTTGCCCTGATAGTCAGCATCCACGTTGTCGAGGTTGCCGTCGACGATCACCTGCCAGGCAACCTCCATGGTGTCGCCGTCGAGCGCTGTGAAGATCGCGATGTACTGCGACGGGTCGTTGAGCACGGAGCCGTCGTTGGGCAGCGGAATCTCGTGCTCGCCGTTGCAGAACACGTAGCCCGTGCGCGGATATTTCTGGGGCCGCAAGCCGTGGATGTCGTTGGCGTTGGGAATCTCCACGATCTTGTCGACCTTCATCACGTCGCAGCGAATGCGGGCGACCCGCGTGTTCGCCTTGTCGTTGATCCAGACGTAACGCCCGTCGTAGGTGCCGTCGGTGAACGACATATGCGGGTGGTGCGCGTCGCCGTTGGTGTAGATGCCGCCGCGGGATTCCAGGAACTTCTTGGTCTCGTCCGTGAGACCCTCGGTCATGATCCTGCGGCTCTCGTTGGTGACCCCCCAGCCTGTGGCGCTGCAGCGATTGAACACCGGGATGCGGAGGAGCTCGCGCATGGAGGGCACGCCGAAGACGCGCACCTCACCGGCCTGGCCGCTTGACCAAAAACCGTAGTATTCGTCGAGCTGGCCTGGCCCCACGTGGGCAGAGCCTGCCTCGGTCGCAGCCTGCGCCTTGCGCGGCGGGTCGGCGGGAGTCACCCCGGCGACGCCGGCAGCGACCACCCCGCCGACGGTGGCGATCTTCGCCGTGCTGCCGATCAGATCGCGGCGTGTGACGCCGGTTTTCTCGGGTGCATCGGATGGCTTCTTGGGCATGGCTTTCTCCTCCTTGCTTGGCATCAGGGACTCGTTGCTGTGCCGGTTGGGCCTGCGCTTGTCGCGGGTGGAATGGTGATATTCGCCGAGGCGCGCGCACGCCTGCGCTCGCGCCTGAGGCGCCGCTGGATCATCGGCGGGCAGCGGTGCTCGTCGTGATAGACCTGCTGGCAATGCAGGCAGTAGAGGCACTCGTTCGGGTTGATGTGCCCGTCCGGATGGATCGCCTGCACCATGCATTCCTGGGCGCAGCGATGGCAGGGCGCCCCGCATTCCTTGTGGCGGCGGAGCCACTCCATGATCCTGATCTTGCCGGGGATCGCGAGCGCCGCTCCCAGAGGGCAAATGTAGCGGCAGAAGAATCGCTCGATGAAGAGCCCGATGGCGAGCAGCACGCCGGCCCAGGCCACGAAGGGCCAGTCGTGGGCGAAGTGCAGGATCACCGTGGTCTTGAAGGGCTCGACCTCGGCCAGGCGCTCGGCGAAGGCGAGGTCGTGGAAAGAGACCCCGAAGATGCCGATGAAGATCACGTATTTGACCGGCCACATCCGCTCATGCAGGCCCCAGGGCAGGGTCAGCTGCGGCACCCGCGCGAGCCGCGCCGCCTTGTTGAGCAATTCCTGCAGCGCGCCGAAGGGGCAGAGCCAGCCGCAGAACACGCCCCTGCCCCAGAAGATCAGCGCGAGCGCGGTGCCGCACCAGAGCAGGAAGATCAGCGGGTCCATCAGGAAGTAGGACCAGCGGAACTCGCTGATCAGCGCATTGCCGAAGGTCAGAATGTTGACCACCGAGAGCTGGGCCTGGGCGAAGCCGCCGAGCCAGGCGACGATGAAGAGCAGGAAGCCCACCCGCACACCCGTCGCGAGCTTTGGCCGGCGCGCGAACCAGTCCTGGAAGAAGAAGATCAGGGTGAGCGCGATCATGGCCGCGCCCAGCACCGCCACGTCAACGAGCCGGTCCTCCCAGATCCGCCGCCAGAGTTCCGGTGCCGCCTCTGGCTCGGCCAGGGACGAGTCGCCAGACGTCGACGCGGCATCGGCCGCCGGCGCGGGGCCCGGCAACGGCTTCAAATAGCGCGCGGGCAGGGTGTAGGAGAGCTCGTAGAGCAGAAAGTCCTTGTCGAGCGCGCCGATCGCCCGCTGCACCAGGAGCTGTAGAGTCCAAGGCGCCGCCGGATCGAACTCGGCGTCGACCGGCACCACGAAGAGGCCGACTTCGGCGAAGGGCTGCGCCAGGTCCGCCGCCACCTCGCCGAGGTGCTTGTACTGGCGGTCGCGGAAGCGGATGCTGCCATCGCCCTGGACGAGCTGGATGCGGTCGAAGATTCCGCCGCGCACGAAGCCCGAGCCCTTGAACGAATAGAGGCCGTTGGCGGCGATCAGCAATGCATGCTGGCCGGGCTCCAGGCGCGCGCGGAGGTTCTCGTATTCGGCGTCGCCGAGCAGGCTCCGGCCGATGACGGGCACACTGACCTCCGCCGCGTAGAGGTCGATGAAGCGCGCCTCCGGGTCGTCGCTCTCGGGTCGCGCGGCGGCCTTCTCCTTGCCCGCGGCCGCGAAGTCGGCGGTCACCTCGCCGACGCTGAGGTTGAGCCGGCGCACCGAACCGTCGCCGATCAGGGTCATCCAGTCGTCCACGCCCTCCTGGGTGGCGTCGATCTCGCCCCGGGTCGGCGTGCTGGACGCCTCACCGAGCCCGGCGAGGCTCAGCGCGCGCGCCATCCGCAGCGCCGACCGGCGGATGGCGTCGTCGATCACGAGGATTGTGACCGTGGCGCCGGCGATGATGTCGAGCGACTGGTCGCCGGCGTCCCGTTCCTCCAGGAACTCGCGCACGTTGCGCCCGACGTAGCCCGCGATGAAGCTCTTGATACGGCGCTCGGGTATCCCGATCAGGACGATGGGCTCGTGGTGCTCGTGCAGCACCGCGCCGGTGATCGTGCCCTCAGTATCGAGTCCGATGAGGAGGTGAATGGGCTTACCCGAATAGCCCACCGCACCCGCAACATCGGTATTGAGAAAGACGTAGCCCCTGAGCGTGGACCCTTCGAGCGCCTGTGCGCGGGGCGGCGCGCCCTCGACCGGGCCGAAGCGGTCGGCGCCCGGCACAAGGTCGGCGGGCTCCACCGTGGTGAGGGCGCTGCTGAGCTTGACGGCGGCGCGGGCTTCGCCGGCGACGTGAACGAGGAGCGCCAGAAAGAGCATCGATACCACCACGCCGGCCCCGAGGCGGACCGTGCGCGCCGCGGCTCTGCGGCGCCTTGCGACGGTAAACGAACCCGATGTCATGGCATGCACGTTGTGGCGAGTGGGCGATCGCCTCCCGACAAGTGCGGCGACGGATGCCCTCAGAGCCAGTCTGAAGCGCGCACACGCCCGCGCCTTGATCTGCGTCAATCGATTGGCATCGGGGCTGTCATTGCCCGCCTCTTTCGGCGTCGCTACGATGCCGCGCTTTGGCGCGGAAAGCAGGCGGGGAGGATGAATTATGGGTGATGGCAGCGGCACCAAGGTGGCGTTTCTTGGTCTCGGCGTGATGGGGTTTCCCATGGCAGGGCACCTTGCGAAAGCGGGCCACGAAGTCACCGTCTACAACCGGACCGCCGCCAGGGCCACCCAGTGGACCGAGACTCACCCTGGCCGCACGGCCCCGAGCCCTGCCGCCGCCGCCCAGGGCGCGGAGATGGTGTTCGCCTGCGTCGGCGCCGATGACGACCTGCGCGCAGTCGTTTACGGCGAGGAGGGCGCGCTCGCCGGCATGGCGGACGGCGCCATCTTCATCGACCACACGACCGATTCCGCCGTCGTCGCCCGCGAGGTCTATGCCGCAGCCAAAGAGCGGGGCGTGGGCTTCCTCGACGCGCCGGTCTCGGGCGGCCAAGCTGGCGCCGAGAACGGCGTGCTGACGGTGATGGTGGGCGGCGACGAAGCCGATTTCGCCCGCGCCCAGCCGGTCATCGATGCGTTCGCGCGCAACGTCACCCACATGGGGCCGGCGGGGAACGGCCAGCTCACCAAGATGGTGAACCAGATCTGCATCGCGGGCGTGGTTCAGGGGCTCGCCGAAGCCCTCAACTTCGCCCAGCGCGCCGGCCTCGACGGAGAGACAGTGCTCGAAGTCATCTCCAAGGGCGCTGCGCAGTCCTGGCAGATGGAGAACCGCGGCTCGACCATGCTGAAAGGCGAGTTCGAGTTCGGCTTCGCCGTCGACTGGATGCGGAAGGACCTGGGCCTCTGTTTCGAGGAGGGCAAGAAGAACGGCGCCCTCCTGCCGATGTCCATGCTGGTGGACCAGTTCTACGCCCACGTCCAGCAGCGCGGCGGCAACCGCTGGGACACCTCCAGCCTGATCCACCTGCTGCAGAACATGTAGGCGACGCGCCTACGCCGCCTCGATATCGGTCAGAGCGAAGTCGTCGCCCTTGAAGAGCAGCGGCTCGCCGGTCACCTCGGCGAGCGCGTAGGCGAAACAGTCCCCGAAGTTCAGCGCGGCCGGGTGATTGCCCTTGCCGAAGCGCCGCCAGGCTTGGCGGGCAGCCGCAATGTGCTCGGCTGTCACAGGCACCATTTCGATCCCGACCTGATCCAAGAATAGATCCAGCCGTTGGCTCGCCGCGGGGCCACCGCGACCTTCCCACACGATGGATGCCTCGAAGACATTGGCGAGCGACATTCGACTCGCGGGAGCGGCGGCGAGCGCCGTCTCGTAGCGTTCGGCGTCCGGCTCACGGAAAAGAACGGCAAGCAGGGCCGAACTATCGACGATCACTTGGGCAAGCCGCGCTCGTCATAGAGCAGGTCACCGTGCTCCACAGCCGAAGGTCCTGGCTGGAGATCCTTTGCGCAGCGCTCGGCAATGGCGCGTATCTTCTTCAAGCGTTCCTCCACGCTGCGGGCACGCGTCTCGCGCTCCAGCCGCTCGCGGAGCGCTATCGTGATCGCGCCGGTCATGCTCTCGCCGGTGAGCTGCGCGAGCTCGCGGGCCAGCCGGCAGGTTTCGTCGTTCTTGATGTTGAGGCTCATGGTCGCCACCAGGGTAGAAACTACTCTCCTCTTTCTACCCTAACGCGGCGTGCTGGCCGCAGGCAACGTTCTTGCGCCCCTTATCGTGCGGATCGGATGAGGTCGCCGGTTTCGCCTTGGAAGAGGTGGCAGCGGTCGGGATGGAGGACCAGGCTCACCCGCTCGCCGAGGGCGAACTGAGGCTGGCCCGGCGCCTGCACCTTGAGGATCTGCTCGCCCGCGCTGACATCGACGATGGTGAACGCACCCAGCGGCTCGACCTCGTAGATCGAAGCCTCGACCCCGCCCCTCGCGACGGCGCCGGAAGTGTCGATCTCCAGGTCCTCGGGCCGCACCGCGAGCGCCGCAGGCCCCCTCCCCTCCGCACCCTCCAGCGTGATCGCAAGCGGCACGTCGCGCCCCTCGAAACGGCCGCCGTCCACCAGCGCGCCGTCCACGAAGTTCATCGGCGGCGCGCCGATCAGCTCTGCCACATAGCGGCTGTTCGGCAGGTTGTAGATCTCCGCCGGCGTCCCCACCTGGCGGATTTCGCCGGCCTCCATGACGGCGATGCGATCCGCGATCGACATCGCCTCCTCCTGGTCGTGGGTCACGTAGACGATGGTGTGATGCAGCTCGCGCTGCAGCCGCTTGAGCTCGACCCGCATCTCCTCCCGCAGCCTGGCATCGAGCGCCGCGATCGGCTCGTCCATCAGGAAGGCCGCAGGGTCCCGCACCAGCGCCCGGCCGATGGCCACGCGCTGACGCTCGCCACCGCTCAAGTGCGCCGGCGGCTTGTCCAGCAGCGGCGTGATGTGAAGCGTCTCCGCCACCTCGGCCACGCGCGCCATGATCGCGGCCTTCTCCATCTTCCGCTCGACCAGCGGGAAGGCGAGGTTTTGTCCGGCGCTCATGTGCGGAAAGAGCGCGAGGTTCTGGAACACCATCGCCAGGTTGCGCTCCTTCGGCCCCTGATCGACGACGGGCATGTCACCGATGACGATTTCGCCCTCGTCCGGCGCCACCAGCCCGAGCAGCAGGCGCAGGATCGTCGTCTTGCCCGAGCTCGGCGGGCCGAAGATGCAGAAGAACTCGTTGTCCTCGACAACCAGGTCGATGTCCTTCACCGCAACGGTCTTGCCGTAGGACTTGCTCGCGTTCCTCAGTTCCAGCCGTGCCATGACGTCCGTACGGGTTCCTCGCAGGTGCGTGACGGTGGCCGGGCCGGGCTAGGCGAGGCCCAGCGCCTCGCCAGTCCCCGCATTGAAGAGGTGGCACTTGCCCGGCGGCAGCATCGCCTTGACCCAAGCGCCGAGCTCGATGCCGTAGTGCTTGCCCTTGGCGATCTTCAGCCGGCGCTCGCCTGCGGCAAGATGAACGATCGTGCGCGGGCCGATCGGCTCGACGAATGTCACCGTCGCCTCGATGCCGGGCGCGGTGTTGCCCGGCGGCTCGATCTCCAGATCCTCCGGCCGGGCGCCGAAGATCAGCGCAGCCTCCCGCGCCGCATCGCAGCGCCGCTTGAGCGCGCCGTCTTCCACCGCCGCGCTGCCGCCCTCGCCGAAGTCGAGCGCGTAGCTGCCGTCGCCGCCCGTCAACGCGCACGACACCAGGTTCATGCTGGGACTGCCCATGAAGTTGGCGACGAAGACGTTGCGCGGCTCGTTGTAGACCTCGATGGGCGAGCCGTACTGCTGCAGCACGCCCAGGTCCATCACCGCAATCCGGTCCGCCAGGCTCATCGCCTCGATCTGGTCGTGGGTGACGTAGACCATGGTCTGCTGGAACTGGTGCTGCAGATGCTTGAGCTCGGTCCTCATGAAGGCGCGGAAGGCCGCGTCCAGGTTGCTCAGCGGCTCGTCCAGCAGAAAGATCTCGGGCTCGGTGATGGCCGAGCGCCCGATCGCCACCTTCTGCAGCTCGTTCACGCTGAGCTTCGCGGTGGGCCAGTCGAGCCGGTCCTCGAGGCGCATGAGCGCCGCCATGGCGGCGACGCGGCGCTCGACCTCGTCCTTCGGGACGCCACGCACTTGCAGGCCGAACGCCAGGTTCTTCCGCACAGACATATGGGTGAAGATGGCATAGTTCTGGAACACGAAGCCGACCTTGCGCTGGTTGGGCGGCACCTGGCGAACGTCGCGCCCGTCGAAGAGGATCTGCCCCTCCGACGGCGTCTCGATGCCCGCGATCATGTTCATCGTCGTGGTCTTGCCGCAGCCCGACGGCCCCAGCAGCGCCACGAACTCCTTGTCCCCGATCTCGAGATCGAGCGAGGCGACGGCGGTCAGGTCGCCAAAGCGCTTGGTCAAGCCGGCAAGCGAAATCGACGCCATGACCCGCCCCTAGCGTCCTGGAACTGCGGCGCGGATCGTATCGAACGAGACGGTCGCGCCTTGCCCTCTCTTCGTCATGCCCGGACTTGTTCCGGGCATCCACTGCGCCGCCTCGCCGCCCTCTTGCCACCACGAGAGGATGGCATGACCACGTGGATGGCCGGGACAAGCCCGGCCATGACGGTGGGAGAGAACAGTCCCGCCGGGCGCATGACTTGATCGAATTGAAATCATTGTGAGCGCCGGTTCCCTATCCCTAATGGCGGCCGCGGGCTTCGATGGGCCAGATGTCCACCAGGGTCTCGCCGCGCACGCAGTGGTAGTGGTCATAGAGGTTCACGGTGGGGTCGCAGTGCGGCACGATGCATTCCAGCGCCGCACCGATGGCCAGACGCTCGTTGGCGCTCGCGAAGACGATGCGCCCGTGCTCGTCGCCGAAATGCTGGTAGTGCGCGCCGATGGGCACGCCGGTGTGGAAGCGCGGCAGCGGCCCGTCGGTGGCGAAGCACTTGAGGCCGGCATCCATGGTCGCGCTGCCGTCGTGGCTGGCGGAGACCACGGTCGAGCGGACGAAGAGCGCGGGCTCGAAGCGCCAGTCCCCGCCGTCCCGCGCCTCAACGTCGAGATACTCGACGTCCATCACCGCGTAGGAGCCGACCTGGAGCTCGGTCATCAACCCGATCTCCGTGTCGATATCGTGGGTGCCGGTACCGGCGCCGCTGACGATCGGCACCTCGATCCCCTGCGCGACCAGCCGGTCGCGGGCCTCGCGCAGCGGCGCGAGATCACCGTGGGAGGTCGTGCGGCGGGCGCCGAAATCCTCGATGTGCTGGACGTGACCGGCATAGCCCTGAAGCCCGCAGAATCGCAGGCTCTCGCTCGCATCCGCGACCTCCGCCAGCGCCGCCGCAGTCCCCGCATCGCGAGCGCCGGTGCGGTGCAGCCCGACATCGACATCGATCACCACGTCCAGCACGAACCCGGACGCCGCAGCAGCGCTCTCCAGCGCGCGCAGATTGTCCATGTCGTCTGCCGTCACCATGAGCGATTCATGGTCCCGGCGGAGCGCCATGAGGCGGTTGATCTTGGCGGGCGCCACGATGGGCGAGGTGATGAGCAGCCCCTCGATTCCCCCTGCCGCCAGCGCCTCGGCCTCGCCGAGCGTGGCGCAACAGATGCCGAGCGCGCCGGCTTCCAGCTGACGGCGCGCGATCTGCACGCTCTTGTGGGTCTTCGCGTGGGGGCGGACAGCGACGCCCTGCTCCGCCGCGTAAGCCGCCATGGTTGCGATGTTGCGCTCCATCGCGTCAAGATCGAGCACCAGGGCCGGCGTAATCAGGCGGGCCCGCGATTCGCGCTCGTCGATCAGAGACTCGTTCGGCCCAAGCGCCGCCGATATGGTCATTCCGCCTCCCCTCGCCCCGCTTTGCTTCCCTGTCCTGCCGCGGTCTTGCGGCGGGCGGCACAGTCCGGGCGGCTATCATCCGCATACCGGCGTGCCCTGCCAATAGGATATGTTGGGCGCGAACGAGACCGAGAGCACGGAGAATACGCATGAAGGTGGTGATAACGGGCGGACTGGGCTTTCTCGGGCAGCGCCTCGCGCGGACGCTGCTCGACCGGGGGACGCTGACCGGCGCCTCGGGCGAGCAGGAGCCGATCGACGCGCTCTTCCTCTTCGACGCCGTCGTGCCGGACCAGGCGCCTGCGGGTCTCGACGACGAGCGGGTCGCGATGGTCGCGGGCGATATCTCCGACGGCGAGGCGGTGCGCGCGCTCATCGCGGGGGATTCGCTCTCGGTCTTCCACTTCGCGTCCGTGGTCAGCGCCGGCGCCGAGCAGGACTTCGATCTCGCGCTGGCGGTGAACCTGACCGGCGGCCTCAACGTGCTCGACGCCTGCCGCGCCGCACCCGGGCTGCCCCGCCTCGTCTTCACCAGCAGCATCGCGGTCTATGGCGGCAGCGCGCTGCCCGAGACCATCTCCGATACGACCAAGATCACGCCGCAAGGCACCTACGGCGTGACCAAGGTCATCAACGAGCACCTGGTGGCCGATTACACCCGCAAGGGTTGGCTCGACGGCCGCGGCGGGCGCCCGCCCACCGTGATCGTGCGGCCGGGCAAGCCCAACAAGGCGGCCTCCGGCTTCGCCAGCGGGCTCTTCCGCGAGCCGCTCGCCGGCAGCGACCACGAGCTCCCGGTCAGCCGGGAGACGCGCATCGTCCTCGGCGGCTACCGCACCATCGTGGATGGCCTCCTCGCCCTGCACGAGCTGCCGAGCGCGGCACTCGGCGACGACCGCACCATCAACCTGCCCTCCTTCTCGGCGACGGCGGGCGAAATGGTGGCGGCGCTGGAGCGCGTGGGCGCGGGCCGCAGCCTCGGCGCCGTGATCGACGCGCCCAATGAGGCGGTGCAGCAGCTCGTCGGCTCCTGGCCGGCTTACGCGAAGGCGGAGCGCGCGGCGGCCCTCGGCCTGCCCCGGAACCCCCCGCTAGACGAGGTGGTACGCCAGTACATCGAGGACTACGTGGACCGCTGACCCGCCCCTCTCGTGCCGCCGCGCTCGGGGCCTGCCGTCCGTCTCTCGTCGTGTCCGCGCGGCGGCGAAGCGGGACGGATTCACAAAATTTCAGGCGGGATTCGCCGGGATTAAGTGGGATTCAAGTGGGACAACTGGGACAAGTGGGATAAGCGGGATATCCCGCACGCAAGTCGCGCGAGCCCGAAGGCTCTCGCGCGCGGTAACTGGATTGCCCGCTCCTGAAGGATCACGGTCGCGGCATCGGATGCCGCTCCTTCGACCGTCCCGCGTGTCGTGGCCTGATTGCTCGCGTACCGCATGGCGTAATGGTGCCGCGGGCGCCGTGCGCCGTGCAGCGCACCATGGTCCGGGGACTCCGAAAGGCCGGGCGGTCCCCGGCCCGCCTATGCCGCGGCGCGAATGTCCTCCACCCGCGTGCCGTGCCAGCCCTCCTCGCGCTTGCTCCAGTAGCGGGACTGGATGCGGCTGGTAACGAGGCCGGCGTGGCCGTTGCCGATGGGCTTGTCGCCGAGCCGCACCACCGGCATCACGCCGCCGGCGGTGGTGCTCGCGAAGAGCTCGTCGGCCGTGCCCAGCTCCTCCGGCTCCACCCTGCGGTAGGCGAACGGAATGCCCTCCTCGTCGCAGAGCTCGGCGACCGCGCGCCGCGTGATCCCCTCCAGCACGTTGGCGTCGGGTGTCGCCACCGCGCCGTCGCGCACGACGAAGATGTTGTAGCCCGGCCCTTCGGTGAGCGAGCCGTCGGCGCCCACCAGGATCGCGTCGTCGCAGCCCTTGTCGTAGGCCTCGAAGCGGGCCTGCACGAGGTCCGCGCGGTTGTAGTTCTTGTAGCGGGCGTCGATCGCCTTGGACGAGACCCGCTCGATACCGCTGAGGTAGAGCGCAGCACCGTTGCGGCACTTCTCCTCGCCCCAGATCCAGGCGTAGGGCGTGGCATAAGCCACGAATTCGGGCGCGCCGAGGCGGGGATCGCGGGTCTGACTCTGGATCACGCCGCGGGTGAGCTGGATCTTCACGTAGCAGTTGTCGAGCCCCGTCCGCGCCACGCACTCGGCGAGGATTTGCCGCATCTCGTCAGCACTGTATGGGTTCTCCAGCCGGAAGCCCGCGCAGGAGCGCGCGAAGCGCTCCAGGTGCTCGTCCAGCATGAAGAACCAGCCGGCCCAGGTGGAGGTCACGTCATAGACGGTGTCGCTCCAGACGAAGCCAGCGTCGAAGATCGACATCTTGGCGTCTTCGGGCGCCACGTACTCGCCGCCGATGAACACGCATCCCTCGCTCATCGCTCTCTCCCTCACGTATTCTTGGCCAGCGCGTCGAAGGCGAGCAGCCGGTCGAGCAGCGCCGGCAAGGCGTCCAGCGGCACCATGTTGGGGCCGTCGGAAGGCGCCTCGTCGGGCGCCGGGTGGGTCTCCATAAACACCGCCGCGACGCCGACCGCAACCGCCGCCCGCGCGAGCACGGGCACGAACTCCCGCTGCCCGCCGCTCACCGAGCCCTGCCCGCCCGGCTGCTGCACCGAGTGGGTGGCGTCGAACACCACCGGGCAGCCGGTCTCCGCCAGCAGCGGCAGGCTCCGCATGTCCGAGATCAGCGTGTTGTAGCCGAAGCTCGCGCCCCGCTCGCACACCAGCACCCGGCGGTTGCCGGCGCCGGTGAGCTTCGCCACCACGTGGCGCATGTCCCAGGGCGCGAGGAACTGGCCCTTCTTCACGTTGAGCGCCTTGCCGGTCGCCGCCGCCGCCAGCAGCAGGTCCGTCTGGCGGCAGAGGAAGGCCGGAATCTGGAGCACGTCCACCGCCTGCGCCACCGTTCCGCACTGTTCGGGCAGGTGCACGTCGGTCAGCACCGGGCAGCCGTGGGCCTCGCGCACCGCCTCCAGGATCGCGAGCCCCTCGTCGATGCCGATGCCGCGCGGGCTCCCGGCCGAGGTGCGGTTCGCCTTGTCGAAGGAGCTCTTGTAGACGAGCGGCATGCCCCTGGCCGCCGTCATCTCGACCAGTGTCTCCGAGACCCGGAGCGCATGGTCGCGCCCCTCGATCGCGCAGGGGCCCGCGATGAGCGCGAGCGGCAGGGCGTTGCCGACCTCGAAATCGCCGATCGCCACCCGGCCATCGGCGGGTGTCTCGCTCACATCGCCCTCGTTTCGCCCTTAGACCAGCCGCGCCTGCCTGACCGCCGCCCCGATGAAGGAAGCGAAGAGCGGATGCGGCTGGAAGGGGCGCGAGGTGAGCTCGGGGTGGAACTGGACGCCCACGAACCAGGGATGATCGGGGCGTTCGACGATCTCCGCGAGCGAGCCGTCGGGCGAGAGGCCCGCCACCTCCATGCCCGCGTCGCACAGCCGCTCGCGATAGCCGATGTTGAACTCGTAGCGGTGGCGGTGGCGCTCGAAGATGCGCTCATTGCCGTAGACCGAGCGCACGCGGCTCCCCTCCTCCAGCACGGCCTCGTATGCGCCGAGCCGCATGGTGCCGCCCAAGTTGTCGCCCGCGTTGCGCCGCTCCAGCTCGCCGTCCCGGTCCCACTCGGTCATCAGCCCGATCACCGGCTCGTCGCAGGGGCCGAACTCGGTGGAATCGGCGCCGGCGATCCCGGCGACGTTGCGCGCGGTCTCGATCACCGCGAGCTGCATGCCGAAGCAGATGCCGAAGTAGGGGACGCCCCGCGTGCGCGCATATTGCACTGCGGCGATCTTGCCGGGCACGCCGCGCTCGCCGAAGCCGCCCGGCACCAGGACGCCGTGCACGGATTCCAGCGCGCCGGCCGTGCCGTCGGCCTCCAGGTCGTCGGCCTCGATCCAGCGGGTATCGACGCGGACGCTGTTCGCGACCCCGCCATGCGTGAGCGCCTCGAAGAGCGACTTGTAGGCATCGCGCAGCCCGGTGTACTTGCCGACCACCGCGATCGCCACCTCGCCTTCGGGCGTCAACGTGTGCTTGACGATCCTCTCCCAGCCGGAGAGATCGGGCGCCGGCGCATCGGCGATGCCGAAATAGCGCATGACCTGGGTGTCGAAGCCCTGCGCGTGGTAGCTGAGCGGCACCTGGTAGATGGTCTCCACGTCGGTCGCGGCGATCACGTTGTCTTCGCGCACGTTGCAGAACTGCGCGATCTTCGCGCACTCGGCCTCGGGGAGCGGGCGGTTCGCCCGGCAGAGCAGCAGATCGGGCGCGATGCCGATGCTGCGCAGCTCCTTCACCGAATGCTGGGTGGGCTTGGTCTTCAGCTCGCCGGCGGTGTCGATGTAGGGCACCAGGGTCAGGTGGATGAACATCACCTTGTCCCGCCCGTGCTCATAGGCGAACTGGCGGATCGATTCGAAGAAGGGCAGGCCCTCGATGTCGCCCACCGTGCCGCCGATCTCGACCAGCACGAAGTCGGCGCCGTCGCTGTCGCGGACGATCGCCTCCTTGATCGCGTCGGTGACGTGGGGGATGACCTGCACCGTGCCGCCGAGATAGTCGCCCCGGCGCTCCTTCGCGATCACGGTCTGATAGATCTGGCCTGCGGTGACGCTGTCCGAGCGCCGGGCCGGCACGCCGGTGAAGCGCTCGTAGTGCCCGAGGTCGAGGTCGGTCTCGGCGCCGTCGTCGGTGACGTAGACCTCGCCGTGCTGAAAGGGGCTCATGGTGCCCGGGTCGACGTTGAGGTAGGGGTCGAACTTGCGGAGCCGAACCCGATAGCCCCGCGCCTGGAGGAGCGCGCCGAGCGCAGCCGAGGCCAGACCCTTGCCAAGGGAGGACACCACGCCGCCGGTGACGAAGATGTACCGCGTCATGGACCCCTACCTTATCAAACGCGCCCGAGTCGTCACCACCCGCATGCAGATTATTTGGTTCGTCCCCACCGACCCCGCCAGGGGGGCTGCGGCGCCATGACCTGAACTGACTGATGCACCGTCGGAACGGCGCGATGCGTCACTCGGCGCGGGGGACGGCCGGGCTCTCGTCGCCCGGGAGGTCCAGCGGCTCGATATCGGTGGGCAGGTCGAGCTCGCCCGGCAGCGCCAGCGGCTCCGCCTCGATGGCGAGCAGCTCCTCCTCCGCGGTATCCAGCACCGAGTCCCGATCCGACCAGCTGCCGGAGAGGATGGCGAGCACCAGACTCAGGATCATGAAGGCCGCGGCCAGTCCCGCGGTGGCGCGCGTCAGCAGGTTCGCGGTGCCGCGCGCCGAGAACATCGCACCGGGGCCGCCGATGCCGAGCGCGCCGCCCTCGCTCCGCTGGAGCAGCACGAGACCGATCATCGAGATTGCGATGACGATCAGGATCACGAGCAGGATCGTTTCCACTACCGCTCCTCAGTCACTTCTCCGGCAGGGGTTCAGGCGAGCGACTGGCAAATCTGCCAGAACGCGTCCGCAGAAAGGCTTGCTCCGCCGACCAGAACGCCGTCAACCCCCGGCACGGTCAGGATCTCGCCTGCGTTCCGCGCCGTGACGGAGCCGCCATATAGCACGCGAAGCGCCGTACCGCCTCCCGAAAATCGCCGTTCCCAGCCGGCGCGCACCTCCGCGTGCGCCGCCTCGATATCGGCCGGGCCCGGCGTGCGGCCGCTGCCGATGGCCCAGACCGGCTCGTAGGCGATCGCGGTGTTGTCGGGCGTGGCGCTCGCGGGCAGCGAGCCCTCGACCTGGCGGCCGATCACGGCAAGCGCGTGCCCGGCATTGCGCTCGGCCGCACTCTCGCCCACGCAGACGACCGCCGCAAGCTCCGCCGCATGGGCCGCCGCCGCCTTGGCCGCCACCGTCTCGTCGTCCTCGCCGTGGCTGGCGCGGCGCTCGGAGTGGCCGACGATCACGTGCGTGCAGCCCCCGTCGGCGAGCATCGGCGCGCCCACGTCGCCGGTGTGGGCGCCTTCCGCCGCGGCGTGGCAATCCTGGCCGCCGAGCGCGATCTCCGAGCCCGAGAACACAGCCCGGAGCGCGAAGAGCAGCGTCGCCGGCGGGCAGACCACGATATCGCCGCCGCACGCGCCGGTCGCTGCGTGAGCCGCGAGCGCACTGGCCCGCGCGATCCCGTCGGCATGGAGGCCGTTCATCTTCCAGTTGGCCACGAAGAGCGGTCGGGGCGGCATAGGCGTACGCGGTAATTGTGGGTGTTCGTGCCTCGTCCCCCTACGTAAGCACAGGCGGCGGACGAAACCACCCTGCTCTATCACGGGCCGGGACCGCGGGCCAGAAGCACCGGGCAAGTCTTCGGCCGGTGGCGGGGTCACGGAGCCGTTTGAAGGGAGCGACAGGTTGCGTGTTGCCCGGTGCGCCCGGCCGCTCCTATTATCCGGCGCAACGCGCGCCCCGCGCTGGCTGGGGCGCGCCCCCACCATGCGACGGGTTCCGCGATGCTGCAATCCATGCGCCAGGCCACCAAGTCGTGGGCGAGCCGCGCCGTCATCATCGTCCTGGCGCTGAGCTTCGGGGCCTGGGGCATCAACGACGTGTTCACCGGCGGCAGCCGCTCTGCGGTCGCGACCGTGGGCGAGGTCGATGTCCCCACGGTCCTCTTCGACCGCCAGTTCCAGCGCGCCCTGCAGCGCGAGCGGGAGCGTTCCGGCCGCCCCGATCTCACCCGCGACGAGGCCCACCAGGCCGGGCTCACGGGCCAGGTGCTCAACCTCCTCGTGCGCGAGTATCTGCTGGATGCCGAAGCGGCCAGGCTCGGGCTGCGCGCGGCGGACGCCAGCGTGATGCGGGAGCTCCAGTCCGCACCGGCCTTCAGCAACGAGCAGGGCCGCTTCGATCCCGAGCTCTACGATCTCGTGCTCGAGCGCAATAACATGACGCGGGCCGAGTACGAGGATCTGATCCGCATCGACCTGCTCCGCGACCAGATCCTGAGCGCCGTCGGCGGCGACCGAAATGTTCCGGAATCGCTCATCGACGCCGTCCACCGCTACCGGGCAGAGGAGCGGAGCGCGCAGCTCGCGCTGATTCCCGCCCGCAGTATCGGCGGCCTCGCCGAGCCGGGAGAGACCGACATCCAGGCCTACTACGAGGCGAACACGGCATCCTTCATGGCGCCCGAGCGGCGCAGCGCGGTCCTCGTGCAGCTCACCGCCGAAGACATGGTCTCGGAGATCGAGCTGAGCGACGAGGATGTCTACGCCGAATACGAGGCGCGGATCGACGAGTTCGACGTGCCGGAGCGGCGCGCGGTCATCCAGATCAACGCCCAGGACGAGGCCCTGATCCGGGACGGCGCCCAGAGGCTCAAGGAAGGCGAGGACTTCGACACCGTCGCCGACGACCTCGAGCGGCGCGGGGCGAGCGTCCTGCCCATCCCCAATTTCGAGGCAGACGGCCCGCTCAAGGCCGCGAGCGAGGCGGTCTTCCGGCTCTCCGAAGGCTCGGTCAGCGAGCCGGTCCAGACCGCCTTCGGCTGGCATCTCTTCAAGGTGGAGAAGGTGGAGCTCGCGCGCCGCCTGAGCTTCGCGGAAGTGAAGCAGGAGCTGCACGACGAGATGGCGCTCGACCTGGCCGGCGCCGGGCTCTTCCGCCTCTCCACGGTGCTGGAGGACGAGCTCGGCGGCGGCGCCTCGCTGGAGATGGGCGCTGCGGCGGTCGGCGTCGAGCCGATCGTCCTCAACGGCGTCACGCGCACCGGGCTCGACCGGGGCGGCACGCCGGTGCTCGTCGAATTGAGCGAGCGGGACAATATCCTCACGCTCGTGTTCGAGACGGCGGAGGGTCAGGAATCGCTTCTCACCGAGCTTGGCGACGGCAGCTTCGCCATCCTGCGCGTGGACGAGGTGGTGCTCCCTGCGCCGCGCCCCCTGGAGGAGGTGCGCCCCCAGGTGCGTTCGGCGCTCATGCGCGAGGAGGAGAAGGAAGCGGCCGAGCGCGTGGCGAACGCACTGGCCGACCGGGTCAGGGTGGGCGAAGACCTCACCGCAGCCGCCCGGGACGCAGGCCTCGCCGTGACGACCCTCGACAATGTGCGGCGCGATGGGCGGGGTGCCAGCCCGGATGCCTCCTTCGCGCTGATCCGGGGGTTGTTCGAGCGGAACGAAGGCGATCGCGAGCCGATCGTCGCGGAAAGCGCGGATGGCTGGGGCGTCGCGGTGCTCACCCGCGTCAGCGATGCCGGCCGGGGTGCGACCGGCGAGGAGCGCGACCGCCTGCGCGACCAACTCTCGCGCGCATGGCGCAGCGACCTCACGGACGCCTACCGCGCGGCCCTCTACGGCCGGCACGAAATCTCGGTCAACCAGGGCACGCTCACCGCCCTCTTCGGTCAGCAGAATTAGCCGTGATTTCTCAACAAATCGTCCATCCGGGACCGAATCCCGGAGGCTGACGGGGAGCCACGCTTAACCGCAGTCTTCGCGCCCGGAGGAGGGGCGGTCTCCCGCCCGCATCCAGCGCCGTCAGGATGACGCCGATGGCGCGGGGACGAGACACAAGGAGGGGTGCGCACGGGCGCGCCTTGACGGGCTGCGGCCGGGGGGCTACTTGTGCGCCTCCCGCCCCCGACAGCTGCACGGAACCCTCACAATGGTCGATGTCGCGATCAAGTCGACGGACGGGCATCCGCTCGTCTTCCTGCCCGAGCACGACGGCTACGCCGACGATTACCTGCGGCGCATCCTGCGCCGGGTCAAGACCTTCGCCATGGTGGGTGCCAGCACCCAGTGGCGCCGGCCCAGCTTCTACGCCATGAAGTACCTGACCAAGAAGGGTTATCGGGTGATCCCTATCAACCCCGGTCGGGCCGGCGAGACGATCCTGGGCGAGACCGTCCACGGCAGCCTCGCGGAATGCCCCGATCAGCTCGACATGGTGGATATCTTCCGCACCTCCGAGGAGGCGCTGGATATCACCAAGGACGTGATCGCAAACAAGGACGAGAAGGGCATCGAGGTGCTGTGGATGCAGCTCACGGTGCGCAACGATCATGCCGCGCAGCTCGCCGAAGAGGCCGGGCTCACGGTCATCATGAACCGCTGCCCCAAGATCGAGTTCGCCCGGCTCTCGGGCGAGCTGAGCTGGAGCGGCATCAACTCGCGGATCGTATCCGCAAAGCGGGCAAGGCCGCTCAACGCATGAACGAGATGCAAGCCCTCAAGGCGGAGGCCGCCAAGGTCTCGCCGCAACGCGAGTACGGGATGGAGACGCTGGCGGTCCACGCCGGCGCGCGGCCCGACCCGGTCACCGGCGCGCGGACGACGCCGATCTATCAGACCGCGGCCTACGCCTTCGACGACGCCGACCACGCGGCCGAGCTCTTCAATCTGCAGACCTTCGGCTACATCTATTCGCGCATCACCAACCCCACCGTCGCCGTGCTCGAGGAACGGGTCGCGGCGCTGGAGAATGGGCGCGGCGCCGTGGCGGCGTCCACCGGCCATGCCGCGCAGTTCCTGGTGGGCGCGACGCTGCTGGAGACCGGTGACGAGTTCATCTCGTCGAACAATCTCTATGGCGGCTCGGTCACCCAGTTCGGCGTCAGCTTCAAGAAGCTCGGCTGGACCTGCCATTTCGTCGACATGACCGAGCCCGAGAACATCGATCGGGCGATGACCGACAAGGTCAAGTTCATCTTCTGCGAGGGACTGGCGAACCCCGGCGGTATCGTGCTCGATCTCGAGGCGATCGCCGAGGTCGCGAAGCGGCACGGCGTGCCGCTCATCGTCGACAACACGCTGGCCTCGCCCTATCTCTGCCGGCCCTTCGAGCACGGCGCCGACCTCGTGGTCCACTCGACCACGAAGTTCATCGGCGGCCACGGCAACACCATGGGCGGCATGGTCGTCGAGTCCGGCCGCTTCGACTGGTGGCAGAACGACAAGTTCCCGAGCATGACCAAGCCGGACCCGGCCTATCACGGCCTCACCTTCGCCGAGACCTTCGGCGATTTCGGCTTCACCATGAAGGTGCGCGCCGTGGCGCTGCGGGACTATGGCCCGAGCATGGCGGCGCAGGCGGCCTGGAACCTGCTGGCCGGGGTGGAGACGCTGCCGCTTCGCATGGAGCGCCACTGCTCCAACGCGCTCGCGGTGGCCCGCTATCTGGAGGACCACCCCAAGGTCTCCTGGGTCTCCTATGCCGGGCTGAAATCGAACCGCTATTACGAACTTGCCCAGAGGTACCTGCCGCGCGGCGCGGGCGCGGTCTTCACCTTCGGCGTCAAGGGTGGCTACGAGGCCGGCCTCAAGGTGGTCGACACGGTCAACATGTTCTCGCACCTCGCCAACATCGGCGACACGCGGAGCCTGATCATCCACCCGGCGTCCACCACCCACCGCCAGCTCACCGACGAGCAGAAGACCAATGCCGGCGCCGGTCCCGACGTGGTGCGGCTCTCGGTCGGCATCGAGAGCCTCGACGACATAATCGCCGACCTAGACCAGGCCCTCGATCAGGCCTGACCACCCTATTCCGGGTTGGGTCTAGCGGGAGGCGGCCGGTGCCGCCTCATCTTCAGGCTTCTTTGAAGCGCTCGCGCGGTCGCGGGCGGCGAGCAGGCCGCGGCAAAGCGCGCCGTTGAACTCCATGGCGATGCGGACGCTCGCGAGCGTTCGCAAGTGCTCGTCGAAGCCCGCTGCAGTGAGCGGCGCCCCCTCCACCGTGACGAAGGCCAACGCGTCCGCATCCGCAGAGCCTCCGACGCGTGCTCTCATCTCCAGGTAGCGGCGCTGCAGGCCGGCACCCTCGGCCCCGGCGACGGCGGTGCGCTCCAGCTCCGCCATGGTCAACGTCACCAGAGCGGCCTTGCCGAAGCCCTGTGCCAGCAGGGCGCGCAGCAGGGCCTCCTGCCGCCCCTGAAATGCCTTGTGCCGAAAGGTCGTGCGCAAATTCGCCAGGGAGTCGTCATCCCCCGCTTCACCGAAGGCGGCGCCGAAAGCGAGGCCCTCGGCGACCCCCCGATTGACCTCGTCTGCGCACATGTGCTCCTGCAGGCGCGGGACCACGCGCGTCACCCAGGGCAGCGCCGAGACAGCGTCGCGCATGTCCTCGGCCATCATGTAGGCGAAGTTCGCGGCGCACCAGAAGGTCGGCAGGCGGAAGTCGATGGAAACGACGCCGTCGGAGCCGACCGCCACGTCCTCCACGAAACCCAGGTCCGTCACCGGCGCGTCGAGCTCGGGGTCGGTGACGTTCGCCAGGGACGCCAGCACCTCGGCCTCGCGGCCTGCTTCGGCTTGGCCCTCGTGCGCACTCATGGACCGCGTCCGCCGCGTCGCCCTAACTCCAGAGCTTCGCCTTGGCCGCGTCGATGTCGATGTCGTAGAGCCGGGCTGCGTTGAGGCCCAGGATCTTCCGCTTCACCTCGGGCGTGAGGTCGACACCGCGCTCCTGCTTGATGTCGTCCGGCAGCTCGAAGGCCCAGAACTTCTCCACCAGCCACTTGGGCGTCCAGATGGCGTAGTCGCTCGCGAAGGTGAGCTTGTCCTCGCCGACCCAGAAGAGGAGTTCGGCGATCACCTCCGCGAAGTAGCGCGGGCGCGCGTGCATGAAGGGCATCACCACGGCAAGCCCGCCCCAGACGTTCGCCTCCTGCACGGCGATCCAGCAGAAGTCGTCCAGGCGTGGCAGGCCGACATGCTCGACGATGAAATTGAGGTTGGGAAAGTCGGTCGCGGCGTAGTCGACGTCGTGGCAGTCGAAGGCGTCCTTGGCCAGCGGCGTGATGGTCGGCCCCTTGTGGACGTGCATGTTGGTGATGCCGAGCTTCTCGCAGAGCTCGAAGCAGCGATAGGCCTCGGTGTCGTTGAGCCGCCAGCCGCGCGAGGCGCCGCGCCATTCCGCCGTGTAGAGCTTCACGCCCCTGATGCCGTAGGCCTCCTTCAGCGCGTGAAGATGCTCCAGCGCGGCCGTGCCCTCGCGCGGATCGAAGGAGCCGTTAAGGATGAAGCGATCGGGATGCGCCTGGGTGATGACGGCGTTCTGCTCGGTGGTGTTGAAGCCCTCGATGTAGAACTCCTTGAGGTAGGTCGGCTGGATGATCGCCATGTCCACCGGCCCGTCGACGAAGAGGTCGCGGACCATCGTGTCCGCGTCGTACTTCTCGAACTTCTCCTTGGGCCAGACCTCCTGCTCGGGGCTGAGCGCGCTGTGGTAGGCGTAGAAGCAGTCGATGAACTGCTTGCCGTGAATGTTGCGCTGGTTGGCCGGCGCGGCATCCCAGAAATGGGTGTGCCCGTCGACGATGAAGAGCTCCTCCCCGTCGCTGGTCCTGTACATCACGTGCTCCCTTCGGCTGCGACCGCTGGCGAGGGTAGCCGGCCTCTCGCCAAACACAAGGCGCGATGCGGGAGGCGATGTGGCGCGCGCAGGGTGCCGCTGATAAGCTGGCGGAAGCGCGGAACGAGAGGGGGATCCGGGGATGGCTGAGCGGATGGTCGACCTGACGTTGACGCTGACCGACAACATGCCGGCGCACAAGCTCTTCCAGCGCCCCGTCATCGTGCCCCACTACACCCACGAACAGACCCGCGAGCAGTTCGTCCTGGGGGTCGAGGGCGACAGGCTCTCCTTCGCGACCACCTACATGGGCATGATCGACCACATCGGCACCCACGTGGACGCCTTCTATCACGTCAATCCTGAGGGCGCGCCGGTGGACCAGATGCCGCTCGACATGTTCATGGGCAAGTCGGTCTGCTGGGATCTGACCCATATCCCCGATCTCGGCGACATCGACGTGGCCGACTTCGAGGAGGCGGAGGAGAAAGGCGGCGTCAAGGTGGACGGCCACATCGTGCTGCTCAACACGGGCCTCCACAACCGCCACTACCCGGACGTGAAATCGGTGTGGAGCAACCCCGGCATCACCGCCGCCGCAACCCATTGGCTCGCCGACCGCGGCTCGAAGCTCCACGGCGTCGAAGGCCCCTCCACCGACAAGCCGTCGGACAACCTCTTCCCCAACCACCGGGTCTGCCGCGACCGCGGCATCGCCCACTACGAGTGGCTGATCAACCTCGAGGAGCTGGTCGGCAAGGGCGAGTTGATGTTCTACGGGCCGCCGATCAAGCTCGGCAACGGCAGCGGCGCGCCGGTCCGCGCCTGGGCGATCATCGACGACTAGGTTGCGCGCGCCCGCGCTCGAGGCCGGGTGAGGCGGCGATGACCCGCATCGACGACCGCTCGGTCGACGAGCGAATCCCCATCACCCTGCTCACGGGCTTCCTCGGCGCCGGCAAGACCACGCTGGTCAATCGCCTGCTCAGCGCGCCCGACGCCGGCAGGATCGCGGTCATCGTCAACGAGTTCGGCGAGATCGGAATCGACGGCGACCTCATCGCACGCGCCAACGAGGACATGCTGGAGCTCACCAACGGCTGCATCTGCTGCGCCGCCCAGGGCGATTTGATGGACGGGCTCAACCGGCTCTACCTGCGCAAGATCGGCCTCGCCGAGCCCCGGGTGGACTTCGACAAGATCGTGATCGAGACCACGGGGATCGCCGACCCCTCGCCGCTGGCCCGGCTCTTCTACACCGACA
This sequence comes from Alphaproteobacteria bacterium, assembly GCA_965207055.1. Classification (GTDB taxonomy): domain Bacteria; phylum Pseudomonadota; class Alphaproteobacteria; order UBA828; family UBA828; genus WTGU01. The sequence continues at coordinate 1,756,778 of CBDBLP010000004.1, forward strand.
TGAAGCTCGACCTCACCTTCCGCCTCGATGCGGTGCTGACGGTGGTGGACCTGAAGCACGTGACGGGCCAGATCGAGCGCTCTCCGGAGGCGCAGAAGCAGATCGCCATCGCCGACAAGCTGATCTTCAACAAGCGCGACCTTGTGGACGACGAGGCGTTCAGGGCTGCCGTGGCGGCTGTCGAGCAGCTCAGCCCCTTCTCGGTCAAGGAGGTGACCACGCAGGGCGCGCTGCCGGTGGACCGCCTGCTCGACCTCGACCTCTTCGAGCCCAAGCGGCGGGACGACATGGTGGGCGCCTGGATTGGCGCCGACCGGCCGGAAACCGCCGATCGTTCCCGCGACGATCATGCCCACACGCCGGGCGTCGGCGCGGTCTGCCTGCAAGAGCGCGAGCCGCTGGAGTGGAACGCGCTGCTCCGCTTCTTCCTGGATCTCACGGCGGAGAAGGGCGAGGACCTCTTCCGCGTGAAGGGCATGGTGCATTTCCAGAATGTCGAGAAGCCGGTCATCATCCAGGGCGTACAGGCCACCTTCAGCCCGCCGACCTATGCCGAGGCTTGGCCGCGCGGCGAGGTGGCGACGCGGATCGTGGTGATCGGGCGCGACCTCGACAGGGCGTCGATGGAGGCGCGCTTCGCGGCCTGCGTGGCGAAGCGGGAGACCACGCTTGACCGCGGCCTCGGCGCCATCTGAGCGGCCACCAGAGCGGGAGCCAGCCATGAGCCTTGCGTACAAGACGGCGATCGAACTCAGGGGCCTGCTGGCGGCGCGCGACGTCTCGCCGGTCGAGCTGGTGGAGGACACGCTCAGCCGTCAGGAGGCGCTGGAGCCCCAGATCAACGCCTTCGTCACCCGCACGCCGGAGGTGGCGTTAGAGGCAGCGCGCGCGCAGGAACGCGCCATCGCTGCGGGCGAGGCAGGCGCGATCGCGGGCCTCCCGACCTCGGTCAAGGACCTGGTGGCGATGGCGGGCGTGCCCTGGACCTTCGGCTCCCGGCCCTTCGCGGACAACGTGATGGATTTCGACGCGCCGGCGGTGGAGCGGGTCAGGGCGGCCGGCGGCTGCATCGTCGGCAAGTCCACCACCAGCGAGTTCGGCTGCAAGGCGGTCTGCGACAGCCCGCTCACCGGGATCACCCGCAACCCGTGGAACCTGGCGAAGACACCCGGCGGCTCCAGCGGGGGCGGTGCCGCGAGCGTCGCCGCCGGGCTCACGCCCTTTGCGGTCTGCACCGATGGCGGCGGCTCGGTGCGCATTCCCTCTGCGCTCTGCGGGCTCTTCGGCATCAAGGCGCAGTTCGCGCGGGTGCCGGTGTTCCCGGTCTCCGCCGCGCCGACGCTCGCCCACGTGGGCGCGATCGCGCGCACGGTGCGGGATGCCGCCCTGCTGCTGGGCGTGATGTCGGGCCACGACCGCCGCGATGCCTTCGGCGTCGCCGAGCCCGTGCCCGATTTCCTCGCCGCCTGCGATGCGGGCGCCAAGGGCCTGCGCATCGCCTGGAGCCCCACCCTGGGCTACGCGCAGCCCGAGCCCGAGATCGTCGCGCTTTGCGAAGCTGCAGCCATGCGCTTCGAGGCGCTGGGCTGCGAGGTCGAGCTGGTCGAAGACGCGCTCGGCGAAGACCCGGTCGAGACCTGGATGGCGGAGTTCTACGGCGGCATCGGCACCAAGCTGAAGGGCCTGATGACGGAGCGGCCGGAGGAGCTGGACCCCGCCGTGGTCACGACGCTCAGCGGCGGTCTCGACCGCTCGATGGTGGAGTTCTTCACCCAGGTTTTCGCGCGCTACGACTTCCGCGAGACGATGCGCCGGTTCTTCGAGCGCTACGACCTGCTGCTCTCGCCGACGCTGCCCTGCGCAGCCTTCGACGTGGGCCACGACACGCCGCCGGGGCTCGGGGCGCGCAACATCGTCTCCTGGGTCTACTACACCTATCCCTTCAACCTGACCGGCCAGCCGGCGGCTTCGATCCCGGCGGGCTTCACCGCCGAAGGGCTCCCGGTCGGCCTGCAGATGGTTGCGGGGATCAACCGCGAGGTGGATATTCTGCGTGCCGCCGCCGCGTTCGAGGAGGCGGCGCCCTGGGCCGATCGAAAGCCGCCCCTGGCGTAGCCCGGCCTGCAGCAGGCGCACAGCAAGGGAGGCGACGATGCCGCTGGACGACAAGGTCCGCGAGGCGCTGGACACGATCTTCTCCGGCGATGCCGGGCTCTACCAGAAGCGCGGCTGGAACCAGCGCTCGGGCTTCGGCACGCGGCCCGCGATCCTCAACATCGACCTCGCCAACGCCTGGACCCGCCAGGGCTATCGCTTCTCCTGCAATGACATGGACGAGCAGGTCATTCCCGGCGTGCAGCGACTGCTCGAAGGCGCGAGGGCCAAGCAGGTGCCCATCATCTACACCACCACCGCCTTCTGCAGCCGCTTCGACATGGGGGCCTTCCCGCTCAAGACCCCCTTCGAGGACCTGATGCTGGGAACGCCGGCCTGCGAGATCGACGACCGCATCCCGCCGGAGGAAGGCGTCGACACGCTGATCGTCAAGAAGCGGCCGAGCGCCTTCGCGGGCACCCACCTCGGCGGCATCCTCCGTGCTGGAAACATCGACACGCTGATCTGCACCGGCGTCACCATGGCCGGCTGCGTCAGGCACACGGTGGAGGACGCGCTCGGCGAAGGCTTCCGCACCGTCGTGGTGCGCGAATGCGTGGGCGATCGCGTGCCTGCGGCGGTCGAGTGGAACCTCTTCGACATCGACATGAAGTACTGCGACGTCGAGCCGCTCGACCGGGTGCTGGCCTACCTCGACGACCTGGTGCCCTTCGCCAACCGTTAGGCCGGAATTCTCTCCACGGGAGGCGGCAATGCCACTGGACGACAAGGTCCGCGAGGCGCTCGACACCATCTTCTCCGGCGACTCCGGGCTTTACCGGAATCGCGGCTGGAACCAGCGCTCGGGCTTCGGCACGAGACCCGCGCTCCTCAACATCGACCTCGCCAACGCCTGGACCCGGCCGGGCTATCGTTTCTCCTGCGATGACATGGACGATCAGATCATTCCCGGCGTGCAGCGCCTGCTCTTGGCCGCCCGCGCCAGGCGGGTGCCCATCATCTACACCACCACCGCGTTTTGCAGCCGCTTCGACATGGGCGCCTTCCCGCTCAAGAAGCCCTTCGAGGACCTGATGCTGGGCTCGCCTGCGACCGAGATCGACGACCGCGTGCCTCTGGAGGAAGGCGTCGACACGCTGATCGTCAAGAAACGCCCGAGCGCCTTCGCCGGCACCCATCTCGGCGGCATTCTGCGCGCCGGCGGCATCGACACACTGATCTGCACCGGCGTCACCATGGCGAGCTGCGTCAGGCACACGGTGGAGGACGCGCTCGGCGAGGGCTTCCGCACCGTCATCGTCCGCGAGTGCGTGGGCGACCGTGTGCCCGCCGCCATCGAGTGGAACCTCTTCGACCTCGACATGAAGTATTGCGACGTCGAGCCGCTCGAACGGGTGCTCACCTACCTGGACGACCTGGAGCCCTTCGCAGAGGCCTAAGCCTGCCCCCGGGTCAGCGGGACGAAGGCCACCGGCAGCACCGTCTTTGCCTCGCTTGAGCCGTCGGCTCGTCTCTCGATGCGCTGCAGGTGCTGGGTCTTGGCGGCACGGCCGACGGGGATGACCAGACAGCCGCCGGGCTTGAGCTGCGCCACCAGCGCCGGCGGGATCGAGGGCGCCGCCGCGGTCACGATGACGCCGTCGAAGGGCGCCTCCTCCGGCCAGCCTGCGTGGCCGTCGCCGGCACGCACCGTGGCCCGCGCGTAACCCAGCGCTTCGAGGCGCGCCGCCGCCGCCGTCGCCAGCGGCTCGACGACCTCGACCGAATAGACGGTGGCGCCCAGCGCACAGAGGACGGCGGTCTGGTAGCCGCAACCGGTGCCGACCTCCAGGATGCGCGCGCCGGGCTCGACATCGAGAAGCTCGGTCATCAGGGCGACGACGAAGGGCTGGGAGATGGTCTGTCCGTGGCCGATGGGGAGCGGCCTGTTCTCGAAGGCGAAGGGCTTCTCCGCCTCGGGCACGAAAGCGGCGCGCGGCACGGTGCGCATGGCCTCCATGACGGCAGCGCCGAAGACCGGACGCCCGGTCTTGTCGCCGGTCTCCCGCGCATCGCGCGCGATCGCCTCCAGCATGGTCTCGGCGGTCGCGTCCGTGCCGAGCAGGTGGCGCAGCATCGTCCGCGCGCCCCCGCTCCGCTAGCGGAAGTGAGGCATCACCTTGGTCCCGTACTCGGCGATCATCCGTTCCTGATCTTCCGTCATCAGGTAAAGCGCGAACTGCGTGACGCCTGCGGCCTCCAGCGCCTTGAGCTTCTCCACATGGGCCTCGGCCGGGCCGATCAGGCAGAAGGACTCGGTGATGGCGTCGGTGACGTAGTGCACGTTGTCGGAGCCCGCGACCGCGTGCTTGAGGTAGTCGTAGCCTTCGTCCGCGCCGCGCCCCTGGCGGGCGGCGATGAAGGCGGTCAGGCTCTCCGGCACCAGGTCCGTCCCGGCGCCGTGGCGCTCCACGATGTCGGCGACATGGTTGCCGACCACGGCGGGGAACCAACTGGTCTGGGCGATGGCGGTCTCGCGGTCGCCGATCCAGGCCGGCGCGCAGGAGAGCACTCGGTATCCGGCGGGATCGAGGCCGGCCGCCTTGCGCGCCGCGAGCGCCTGTTCGGTGAACCATTGGCAGAGCCCCGGATCGGCCAGTTGGATCACCAGCCCGTCCCCGTGCGCGCCGGCGGCGGCGAGCGCGCGCGGCCCGTAGGCCGCGATCCAGATTGGCAGCTCGTAAGGGTCAGCCCAGTCGAGGAGGACCGGCCCGCGGGCGCCGTCGTACTCGCAGGCCTCGCCCCGCAGCATGGTGCGGAGCGCGTCGCAGAAGGCGGTGAGCTGGGCGAGCGTCGCGGGCCGGTGGCCCATGACACGCACCGAGCTGTCGCCGCGGCCCACCGCCACGTCGAGCCGGCCGTCGCCGAACTGGACCAGCCGCGCGAAGATGCTGGCCGCCACCGACCAGTCGCGCACCCTGGGGTTGGTCACCAGCGGGCCCACGCGGATTCGCTGCGTGTGGTCCAGGCAGACCGCCATCTGGGTGTAGACGTCGGACCACAGAATGTGGGAATCCGCGAACCACACGTAGTCGAAGCCTGCGGCCTCGGCCTGGTGGGTGAGCGCCACGGTGCGGCGCACGTCGAGGTCGCCCTTGATACTGATGCCCAGTTCCATGATGCCCCCCTTGCTCCGCGCCGATCGCAGACCAAGGGGAGGATGGCACAGAGGCGGCCGGCCCGCCACGCGCCGGCCAGGCCTGCCTGCCAAACCCCCGCCGGCCGTGCTACACCCCGCGCAGGCGGCGGCCGGCGCGGCCTCCCGGTCCCAGCGAGCGACGGTGAGCATGAGCAAGCGGCAGATGGTCCTGGTGGGCTTCCTCCAGGCGCAGAACTGCTCCAACTACCCGGCGTCCTGGCGTCACCCGGACTCCGCCACGGACTTCCTCACCGCCGACTACTACCAGCGGATCGCGCGCATCCTCGAGGCCGGCAAGTTCCACCTCGCCTTCTTCGACGACCGCCTCGCGCTGCCGGACATCTACGGCGGCGACCATGCCGAGGCGGTGCGCAACGGGGTGCGCGTGGTCAAGATGGACCCGATCCCGATCCTCACCCTGATGGGGGCGGCGACCACGCGGCTCGGCCTGGGTGCCACCTGCTCGACCACCTACTACCAGCCCTTCCACGTGGCCCGCATGTTCTCCACCCTCGACCACATGAGCGGCGGCCGGGCGGCCTGGAACGTGGTGACCTCGCTCAACGATTCCGAGGCCGCGAACTACGGCGCGGACAGGGTGATCGAGCATAACGAGCGCTACGACCGCGCCGACGAGTTCATGGAGGTTGTGCTCGGCCACTGGGACTCGTGGGCCCCGGACGCCATCGTCCTCGACAAGGAACGCAGCATCTTCGCCGACCCGGCAGGCGTGCATCGCCTGGACCACGAGGGCCGCTTCCTGCGCTCGCGCGGGCCCTTCACCGTGCCGCGCACGCCGCAGGATCGCCCCATCGTGATCCAGGCCGGCCAGAGCGGGCGGGGGCGGCAATTCGCGGCGCGCTGGGCCGACGTGATCTTCGCGATCTATCCCACCCTGGAGTTCGGCCGCAAGGCCTACGCGGCAACGCGCGATGCCGCGCTCGCTGCCGGCCGCGATCCCGGCACCTTCCGCGTGGCGCCGGCGGCCTACGTCACGGTCGCCGAAACCCGGGCGGAGGCTGAGGAGAAGGCCGCCTTCATCGCCGGCCTCGCGCAGCCCATCGACACGCTGGCCCTGCTCTCCGAGGCGCTCAACTACGATTTCGCGACCAAGCCTGCGGGCGAGCCCTTCACCGACGAGGAGATGGCCTCCATCAGCGGCCTGCAGGCGATCCGCGACCGGGTCGTGACGCTGAGCGGCAACCCTCACCCCACGGTCGAGGACTTTGTCACCTACAGCCGGCGGGGCACGTTGGGCGAGATGCCTCATTTCGTCGGCACGCCCGCCGCCGTCGCCGACGAGATGGCGGCGTGGTTCGAAGGCGGGGCCTGCGACGGCTTCGTGCTCGCCGCAACCCACATGCCGGGCGCCTACGAGGATTTCGCCCGCCTCGTGGTGCCCGAGCTGCAGCGGCGCGGCCTCTACCACGAGGACTATGCCGGGCCCACGCTGCGCGAAAATCTCGGCCTGCTCCCGGCCTGACCTGTCCCCGCGCGGCCGCGCTATTGTGAGCAGGCCCAACGGCATTAAAGTGTGCGCTCGCAGACGGAGAGGAATCCCTCATGAGCACGAAGCTGCGCTACCTGCATCACCCCGCGTCCCAGCCCTGCCGCTCGGCGCGTCAGTTCATGGTCGAGAACGATATCGACTTCGAGGACGAGGTCGTCGACATCACCACGAACATCAACGAGACGCAGGAGTTCCGGGACACCTACAACCCCACCGGGCAGGTGCCGATCCTGGTCGATGGCGACTTCACCGTGTGGGAGAACGTGGCCATCGGGCGCTACCTGAACGAGAAGTTCGAGTGCCCCAGCCACTGGTTCGGCTCGACCCTGCGCGAGCGCTCGCTGATCAACCAGTACGTGCAGTGGTACGCCTACACGCTGCGCCTCGGCGGCGGCGCGTTCCACTGGACTATCTTCGCCCCCTTCATCTATGGCGAGGACAAGGACTATATCGCGCAGGTGGAAGCATAGGCGGCGATAGCGCAGCATATTGAAGGACAAGTGAGCGCCCCTCTCGCCGGCAAGACCTTACCCAGGGCCGGCGATTGGGGCGCCCCCACGAGCCCGGGCAGAGTATTCCCATGAACATAGCTGTCGAAGCACGGACTGATGCCCTTCGAACCGGAGAGTTCACCTACCTGGCGCCTTCGGTGGAGAGCTCGCTCCATGACAACGGCAAGGTGTTCATGCGCCGGGACAGCGACGGCAATGACAGCCCCTGGGAAGGCACCGATCTGGAAACGCGCCGGATGGCGGTTCGTGACGCGCGCTGCCTGACAGGGGCGCAGCGCCACACGCTCGACGCCAACGGCTTCGAGTTGGTCGAGCGCCCCATGGAGCAGCCGGCGATCGACTTCTTCAACCACGACCAGATCGTGCGCCGCTATTACCCGCACTGCGCCGACGTCGTCCGGCAGGAGACCGGCGCCCGCCTGGTCGCAGCCTTCGACCACAATATCCGCTCGGTCTCCGGCAATCGGGGCGGGCGCCGCATCGAGGGCGGGCAGCAGGTGCAGCCGCCGATCCACATGGTGCACGGCGACTACACGTTGACCAGCGGGCCGCGCCGCCTGCGCGACCTGGCTAAGGCGCCGACCGGCAACGACACCTATCGCACGGCGCTGGCCCAGGGAGAGTCGCTCCTCGACGAGGCCGATGTGGCGCACGCTCTGGAGGAAGGCCGCTTCGCGATCATCAACCTCTGGCGGAACATCGCCCCGGAGCCCGTGGCGACCGAACCTCTCGGGCTCTGCGATGCCGCCACCGTCCGCCCCGACGATCTCGTGGTCTTCGAGGTCTACTACAGTGATCGGACCGGCGAGAACTACCTCGCGAAACACGCCGACAATCATCGCTGGTATTGCTATCCCGCGCTCACCCGCGACGAGGCGCTGCTGATCAAGCAGTGGGATTCGGCCGGCGGACTGGCGCGCTCACAAGGCGCGCACGCGGATTCCGAGAGCCCGGACACGCCCTGCACCTTCAGCTTCCACAGCGCCTTCGACGACCCGACGACGGAACCCGACGCACCCGACCGCTGGAGCATCGAAGTACGCTGCGCCGCGCTCTACGGCTAGAACGTTTTCGTTTCACACGGAAACGATCTGATTCTTTGTCGCTCACGGCAGCCGGCCTGCGGCCGGCGCCTGCGCGGGCGCGCCGCATTAGCGGCGGGCCGCGGTCGCGGCCTGTCGCGCATCCGTCAAAGTCGGACGCGCTCTAAAGCTTGCGCGCCTGGGCGATGGGGAGGTCGGAGATCCGGGCGAACTCGCCGCTCTTGAGCATGGTCGGATCGTTCAGGTAATCCAGCACCAGATCGGTCGTATCGAGGCCCCAGAAGACCTCGTCGCCGATGACGAAGGTGGGGATCCCGAAGACCCCGCGCTTGGCGGCCTCCTCGGTGCCCCGCCGCAGCGCCGCCTTGACCTCAGGCCGGGCGATCATCTCGTCGGCGTCCGTGATGCCGAGGCGCCCGGTCAGCCCCTGCCACTCATCGTCTTGGGAGGGATCGCGCCCCTCGGCCCATATGGCGTCGAACAACGCGCGTATCAGCGCAGGCTCGGCGCCTTGGGCGACGGCGAGGCGGAGCGGGCGCAGCGGGTTGAAGGGGTGCGCCGGTGGCATGCGGAAGGGGATGCCATGGCGCGCCGCGTACCAGTGGCACCAGCGATAGGTCTGCACCCGCTTGGCCGGGATTTCCGCCGGCCCCTTGTGCTCCCAGTGGGCCAGGAGCCCTGCGAAGAGCACCGGCCGGTAGGTCACCTCCAGGTCCGGCGGCAGCCTGTCGAACTGTGCGAGTTGCAGATAGGAAAAGGGAGAGAGAAAATCGAAGTACCAATCTGCGGCCGGCATCGGCCCGTCCTTTGCGCTCTGGTGTGGCGATTGCCGGCCGATTGTGCCCGCTTTGGCCCGGCCGCGCGAGGACGAGCGGTGGGCCTGCGAGCAGAAGCGGCGGAGGGACCATGAGCGAGACGGAGCGCGAAGCGCGGATCGACCTGGCGGCGGCCTACCGGATTGCCTGCCACCACGGGCTCAACGAGGGCGTCTGCAACCACTTCTCCCTCATGCTGCCGGGGAGCGACGATCGCTTTCTGTTGGTCGCCTACGGCACCCATTGGAGCGAGGTGCGCGCCAGCACGCTCCTGGTCGTCGACATGGACGGCCGCGTGATCGAGGGCGAGGGCGACGTGGAAGAGACCGCCATCTGTCTTCACGCTCCCCTCCACAAGGCGCGGCCGGACCTGCGCTGCCTGATGCACACCCATCAGCCCCAGGTGCTGGCGCTCGCCATGCTCGAGGACGGCAAGCTGGAGCCGGCAAGCCAGAACGCGCTCCGCTTCAGCCGTCGCGTCGCCTACGACCGGGACTACGGCGGCGTCGCCCTGGCCGAGAGCGAGGGCGAGCGCGTGGCGCGTGCGATGGACGGCGCCGACATCCTCTTCATGGGCAATCACGGCGTAATGGTGGGAGGCAACGACGTCGCCAAGGCCTACGACGACCTCTACTACCTGGAGCGCGCGGCGATGGTACAGATCCTCGCCATGAGTACCGGCCGCCCGCTCAAGCCGATCCCGCGCGAGATGGAGGAGGAAGCCGTGCGCCAGCTGTCGCGGGACAACAGGCACCGCTACGCGGTCGAGCACTTCACGGCGATCAAGCGGATCCTCGACCGCACCGAGCCCGACTATCGGGACTAGGCGCCCCGCTGAGCGCTTGCGGCAGCGCCCCCGCTAGTGCGGCGGGTCAGGGCCGCGCCCGGTAGCCGATGGCGAGCACGTAGCTCTCGGCGGAATCGGAGCGGCTCGCCGGCGGCTTGGCGTTGCGCACGCGCGCGAAGGCCTGGCGCAGCCGCACCTGAAGCGCGCCGTCGCCCCCTTGCCGCAGCTTGGCGAGGAAGCAGCCGCCCGGAGCGAGCAGCGGCTCCGCGATATCGAGCGCGGTCTCGCAGAGCGCCGAGACCCGCAGCCGGTCGGTAGCCGCGTGGCCGGTGGTCGGCGCCGCCATGTCGCTCATCACCAGGTCCGCCGGGCCGCCGAGCGCGGCGTGAATCTCCTCGAGCGCGTCCTCGGCGCAGGCATCCATTGTGAGAATGGTGACGCCCTCGATCGGCTCGATTTCCGTGGTGTCGACCGCGACCACGCTACCGCGCTTGCCCACCCGCTGCGCCGCGACCTGGCTCCAGCCACCGGGTGCTGCGCCGAGATCGACCACCCGTTGCCCCGGCTTCAGGATGTCGGCGCCCTCGGCGAGGCCGATCAGCTTGTAGGCGGCGCGGGAGCGGTAGCCGGCCTCCCGCGCGGCGCGGACGTAGGGGTCGTTGAGCTGGCGTTCGAGCCAGCGGGTGGACGACGCCTTGCGCCGGCGCGCGCGCTTGAGCTTGACCGGGGCGCGGCGCCGTTGCGGGCTGCCTTCATCGCGGGCGCTCATGTGCGTGCTTCCTGTCCGTGATCGGCACGGGCCGCCCGCATCATGCGCAGCAGCATCCCCTCGCGGAGCCCCCGGTCGGCGACATCCAGCTGCCCGGCCGGGCAGGCGGCCATGACCGCTTCCAGGATGGCGCAGCCGGCGATCATCACGTCGCCCCGCCCGGGGCCGATACAGGGCTGCGCCGCGCGGGCCTCGTAGTCCTGATCGATGACCGTGTCGATCACCGCCCGCACGTCGCCAAACTGGAGCCGCAAGCCGTCCACCCGGTCCCGGTCGTAGCGCGGCAGCCCGAGGTGGATGCCGGCGATGGTGGTGACGGTGCCGGATGTGCCGAGGAGCTGGACCGTGCCGGCGGTGGCACCCGCTGAGATGTCATGGGGCTCCACGAAGGGGCCGATCGCGGCCCCGATCTCGGCGACCATCGCGGCGTAGGACGCGCGGGCGACGCGATCGCCGCCGTAGCGTTCGGCCAGCGTCACGACGCCGTGGCCGATCGAGGTCCACCCTGCGAGCGCGGGCGGCTGGCCGTCATCGAGGCGGACCCAGATGAGCTCGGTGCTGCCGCCGCCGATATCGAGCAGCAGCACGTGCCGCATCGTCCGGTCGAAGAGGGGCGTGCAGCCGTCGAGGGCAAGCTGCACTTCCTCGGCCGGCGAGATGATCTCCATCGAGAGCCCGGTCTCGTGGTCGACGCGGTCGATGAAGGCCTGGCGGTTCTCCGCGCGCCGGCAGGCTTCGGTCGCCACCGCGCGGTAGCGGCTGACGCTGCCCCGTCTCAACTTGCCGGCGCAGACCCGGAGCGCGCCGATGGTGCGCTCGACCGCCTCCTCCGAGAGCCGGCCCGATTGCGCCACGCCTTCGCCGAGCCGCACGATGCGGGAGAAGGCATCGACGACGCGAAAGCCCGCGCCCCTCGGCCGCGCGACGAGGAGCCGGCAGTTGTTCGTGCCGAGGTCGAGCGCGCCGAATGATGGGCCGGGCCGATCGCTCACTGTGTCTGCTCCGATTGCCGGGGCGCCCGCTCCCCGGCGCCGGCTCAGTTTCCATTACAGCGCGTGCGACCCCGCCTGGCAACGCAGCCGAGGCGATGCGGCCGCCGTGCACCCTATGGCACACGCTGTGCGATGATCGGTTGACACGGCTGCCCCATGCCATAATTTTCAGGCCAAGCCCTGCTGGGGGATAGTCTAACGGTAGGACAGCGGACTCTGACTCCGTAGGTCCAGGTTCGAATCCTGGTCCCCCAGCCATCCCTTCCGCCCGGCTCGGCCCCTTGACCCGGCCGGGCGTCTCAATTCCGCCGGGTCCCGCAGTCAGGAGTGCGTGCGGGTCTTGTCCGGATCGTAGAAGGGAATACGCGAGACCGTCGCCGCGCACTGCATCGTCTCGCCCTGGAGCGCGAGCTGCGTGCCCTCGGCCGCCGCGTGGGGGGCCACGTGGCAAAGCGCGAGGGACTTCTGCATTCGGTGCGACCAGCCCGGGCTGTTGACCACGCCGACCTTTTCACCGTCGAAGCTGAGCGCGGCGCCGGCGTCGACGGCGTCGTCATGGTCGGCGACGATGCCGACCATGAGCACCTTCTCCTGCCCCTCGCGGGCGAACACCGCCTCCTTGCCGAGAAAATCGCCCTTCTTGCGCGAGACCGACCAGCCCATGGTCACCTCCCAGGGCGTGTTGGCCTCGGTCATGTCGTAGGGATAGAAGAGCAGCGCCGCCTCAATCCTTATCTTGTCGAGGCAGGTGAAGGAGCAGGGCACGATGCCGGCGCTCTCGCCCTCGCTGAGGATCGCCTCCCAGAGCGGCACCACGTGCTCGGCGGTGGCGAAGATCTCGTAGCCGCGCTCGCCGGAATAGCCGGTCCGCGAAATCAGCGCCGGCCGGCCGAAGAGGGTGGTCTCGGCCTGGTGAAAATAGCCGAGCGCGGGCAGGTCGATCGGCGTGTGCTGGTCGAGGAAGCCCACCGACGCCGGCCCCTGCAGCGAGATGTCGTGCAGATCGTCGTCGAAGGCGACGCTCACCTGCTTGCCTTCGGCGCTCTCCTGCAGCCTCTCCAGCCCGGCGCCCGCGCCGTGGACGAAAAGACAATCGTCTTCAGCGATGTTGAAGATGATGACGTCGTCGCAGATGCCGCCATCATCCTGCAGGATCGGTCCATAAGCTGAGCGCCCGATCGGAATGCGTGACATGTCGCGGGTGACGACATGATCGCAGACCGCCGCGGCGTCGCGCCCGCGCACGCGAACCTTCTTGAGCCCCGAGACATCGAAGAGGCCCGCGCGCTCCCGCACCGCGTCGTGCTCGTCGCAGGGGTCCGAGTTGTAGGTCCACGGCGCCCCCATGCCGTTCCAGTCCTCGAGGTTGGAGCCGAGCGCCCGATGGTGCGCGGCCAGTGCCGATTCACGTGTGCTCATAAGCTTTGTTCCTCTCCATTTCCCTCAGGCAGCGGGCGCTCGCTCCGCTCGCTTGCCTCCGCGCCTGGCGGCGCGCAGCGCTGTCGCGCCGACCGGGCCGCTACACGGCCCGGTCCCGTCGAGAACACACGCTTCGCCAGCCGCCGGCCGAGGTCTCCCCGCCCTTACGCGCCGCCGTTGGCCGGCAGGGAGGGGTAGGTCTGGCCGCCCCAGATCTGCCGCTCCCTGATCCAGGGCAGGGGGTACTGCGGGTTCTCGGACTCGAACTCGCGGGCGATCCGGTGACCGTCGAACACCGCATCCGCGATCATCCGGGGCGCGTAGCAATCGCCGATGTGGAAGATGGCGTCGATCTCCTCGTCGGCCCATTCGCTCTTGCGCGCCTTCAGCTCGGTGAAGAGCGCACTGTTGGAGACCCGCGCCGTGGCGACGACCAGCGTGTCGCAGGTGAGCTCGTCGATATGGGTGTTGGCCGTGCGCGGCAGCTCGCCGGTGCGCGGGTCGGCGCTCCGCCGGTAGCCGTCGCCGAAGATCGGGTAGGCGCGCACGGTGACCTCGTTGCCGGTATCGATCGAATGCACCCAGGTGGAGCTCAGCTCCTTGATCCCCTTCTCGTGCATCATCCGATGCAGGTTGGGGGCTTCCAGGGTGAAGTCGGTGTAGTGCACCGAGGAGCCGAGCTGGGTGATGATCGTCACCTGCTTGCCCTGGTCGACGAGATACTCGGCGAGGCTTGCGCCGGTGTAGTAGCCCTCGGCCTCCAGCACGATCACGCGGTCGCCGACATCCTTGCCGGCCATGACCTGCTCGGGCGTGCACACCTGGGCGAGGCTCGCGTCGACGCCCGGGATGGGCGCGTGAGTGGTGCTGCTCAGTCCATCCGTCGCCCAGTGCGAGCCGACCGCGACGACGACCCGGTCCGCGCCGTAGGTGAGTACGTCGTCGGCGCCCATCTCACCCACACCGGTGTGCACCTCCACCGACTTCAGCTTGTCGAGCTGGATCTGGCGGTAGCTGGTCACTCGGCCCCATTCGGCGAGGCCGGGGAAGCGCTGGATGTAGCGCACGCAGCCGCCGATCTCGCCCTCGGCCTCGCGCAGATGCACGTCGTAGCCGCGCTCGCCTAGTACGCGCGCGCACTCCATGCCGGCAGGCCCGGCGCCGACCACGAGCACCGAGCACGGATCGGGCGCCTTCTCGAACTTCTCCGGGTGCCAGCCGCGCCGGTACTCCTCCATCGAGGTCGCGTTCTGAGTGCAGATGAGCGGCGGTCCGCCGATCTCCCAGCGCGAGATGCACATGTTGCAGCCGATGCACTCGCGGATGTCGTCGAGGCGGCCTTCGTCGATCTTGTTGGGCAGGAAGGGGTCCGCGATCGAAGGCCTGGCAGCGCCGATGATGTCGGCCTGGCCGGAGGTCACGATCTGCGCCATGTCGTCCGGGCTGGTGACCCGGCCGACGCCGAGCACCGGCACGTTGGCGATGCTCTTCACGTCCTTGACCCAGGGTTTCTGGTGGTTGGCCTTGTAGAAGCGTGACGGGCCCGCGTCCTCGCCCCACTCGGCGATGTCGCCGATGTTGACGTCCCAGAGGTCGACCACGCCTTCCTTGGTCGCGAGCTCCACGAACTTGTACCCGTCTTCGCCGACCTCGACGCCCTCGGCACCGTAGAGCGTGTCGATGGCAAAGCGGGTCGCAACGGCGCAGTTGTCGCCCACGGCCTGCTTCACCGCGGCCAGCCCTTCGATCCAGAAGCGCGCCCGGTTCTCGAAGCTGCCGCCGTAGCGGTCGGTGCGCTTGTTGTAGAACTTCGAGAGGAACTGGAGCGGCAGATAGCTGTGCGCGCCGTAGACGTAGATGATGTCGAAGCCCGCGCGCTCGGCGCGGACCGCGGCGTCGGCGTACATCTGGATCAGGTCCTTGATGTCGTCCTCGTCGGCCTCGCGCGGATAGGTGCGCGACTCGAACTCCGACGCGATCTGGCTCGGGCCCCGGGGCACGGCACGGCTCTCCATGCAGGGCGCATGGGCGCCGCCGTACCACATCTCGATCCCGGCGAGCGAGCCGTGCCTGTGGATCTCGTCGCACATGTAACCGAGGTTGATGACGTCACCGTCATCCCAAATGCGGGCCGAGACCCGGTGCACGTCGTCCGATTCCGGATGGATCGAGGCGTATTCCGTGCAGATGCCGCCCCAGCCGCCCTCGGCCTTCATGCCGCGGAAAGCCGCCTGGGCGCCCGGCCGCTCCGAGCCCGCGCCGTTGCAGTGGGGAACCTGATAGAAGCGGTTCTTCATGGTCTTCGGACCGATCCGAATCGGCTCGAACAGGCAGTCATACTTCGGATCACGCGCCATCTGGATTCCCCCTCGTGTTCGTCACGTCGTCGCTCCCCATGCTGGCCCGCCACCATTCGCCGGCCGGCACGAAGCGACCCATGGCCAATTGAACCATGCCAACTGCGGCGCAGAGTAGCATAGTGAATACGGGGCCGGTAGACGCTCGACTGCCACTTACGAAATCAATACAACAAACATTTGATTGGTAGAACCAAATACTTGCATGCTGATTGGTCCAACCAACTATTCGCATTCTAATTGGTCTAACCAACTGTTCAATTTCATGTATCCATTGTCGGCCGGTCTTGACTCGGATCAATGATCCCGAATACGGTTTTCGGAGATGATTGCGCAGGAAGAGCGCAATCCACTGTGCGGCCCCGCTGGCGGCGTCCAACCTGGGCCTCCGTGCGGCCGCACCCAACGGGGAGACTAGCTATGGGCAAGAAGGGACTTACACGCAGGCAATTTACGGGCACGGCCGCAGCCGCGGCCGGCGCCGTTGCCGCGTCGTCGATCGGTGCCCCCTATGTCGCGCGGGGCGCTGAGAAGGTGGTCAAGATGGGCTTCCTCGGGCCGCTCACCGGCGAGGTCGCGGGCTGGTTCCTGCCGGGTCTGAACGGGGCGGAGATCTGGGCCGAGCAGGTCAACGCTGGCGGCGGGATCAAGATCGGCGACGACAACTACATGGTCGAGATCGTCTCCTACGACAACGAGTATCTGGCGGACAAGTCGCTGATTGGCGCCAAGAAGCTGGTGCTCGAGGACGAAGTCAAGCTGATCCAGATGCTGGGCGGCACCGACGCGCCGGCGGCGGTGCAGTTCTTCACCAAGCAGAAGATGCTGTCGACCACTCTGCTGCCTAGCGATCTCACCCGGGACACGCTCTATCACCTGGCGCCGGCCGAGGTGCATCCCATTTACAACGTAACCGGCGTCGAGTGGCTGGCTGAGAACCGGCCGGAGCTCAAGACCGCGGCGATCTGCGCCCAGGACGACGAGCTCGGGTGGCCTTCGGTCGCGACCTACCTGGCGGCCTTCGAGGCGGCGGGCATCGATGTCGTCTACAACAAGTTCTTCGACCCGGCGACCACCGACTTTGCGCCGGTGGTGACCGCGATGCTGGCCGACAACCCGGACATCGTCTGCCTCGACACCGCCTATCCGGATTACGTCAACCTGATCAGCGAGCAGTTGTTCCTGCAGGGTTTCGACGGACAGATCATCTCCTGCACCTTCGACTTCTATGACAAGATCATCGAGAAGACGAGTACGGAGTTTGTCGAAGGTCTGATCTGGCAGTTCCCGGATTTCGACGACCCGGCGATGAAAGAAGCGCACATCAACTTCGAGAACCCCGACGGGTTCTTCGCCGAGTACAACACGCGCTTCCCGGACTCGTGGAGCGCGGTGTCCTGGGAATACTCCGCCATCGCCGAAATGTGGCGGCTGGCGGCCGAGAAGGCCGGCAGCATCGAGCCGATGGATGTGCTCGCGGCGCTGAAGGAAGGCGGCCGCGGCCCCCACGTCTTCGGCGATGCCGACTGGTGGGGCCTCGAGCTCTGGGGCATCGACAACGCGCTGGTCGGCAACTGGCCGGTGGTTCAGATGCAGAACGGCAAGGCCACGATCGTCGAGTACCGCAACATCATCGACTGGTATAGCAGGCACGGCGATCTGTTGAAGAAGCACACCGAAGCGCTCGGCGGCTGAGCCCAGATCCAGCGGCAACGACCGCACCATGACGCGGCAGGTCCGTCTACAGCACGGACCGCCGTCTGGGGAAGCCGGGGCGGTGCGGCCCCGGCTTTTCCTTTGTAGTATTCGTAACCGGGCGAGCGGATGCGCCGCTCTGCCCTGCGCGGCTCCGCCATTGGCGGGCCGCGGCTCGACACGCCACTGATCCGCACGAGGGACCGTGGATACTGTCGTTCAGACGCTGGTGAACGCTCTGATGCAGAGCAGCTTCGTCGCGCTGATGGCGGTGGGCCTGGTTCTTATCTTCGGTGTCATGCGGGTCATCAACTTCGCCCACGGCGAGTTCTACATGGCCGGCGCCTACGTGGTGTTCTGGCTCTATGCGCAGAACGAGCTGCCCTTCTTCGCCGCTGTCGTCGCGGCCATGGTCATCGTCGGCATCATCGGCCTGATCATGGAGCAGCTCCTGTTCAAGCCCATGCGGGACAACCCGCTCGGCGGGCTCATCATGTCCGTGGGTGTGCTCTTCATCCTCCAGGTTCTGGCCGCGGTCATCTTCGGCGTCGGCCTGATGAAGCACATCCCGCCCGACTATTCGGGGGCGACGCCTGTCTTCGGCATGGATGGCGTCTCGGTGCCGTGGCAGCGGCTCGTCGCCTTCGGTATCGCGGTCATGCTGTTGATCGGGTTCTGGCTCTTTCTCAAGCGCACGCGGCTGGGCTGGGCGCTCAGGGCCTGCGCGCAGGACCGCGAGGCGGCGGCGCTTCAGGGCATGTCGATCAACAAGCTCGCGCTGCTGGCGATGGGGCTCGGCGCCGGCATGGCAGGCGCCGCCGGCGCGATCATGGCGCCGCTGGTCCGCGTCTATCCCTATATCGGCGGCCCGGTGATCGTGACCGCCTTCATCGTCATCGTCGTGGGCGGCATCGGCAGCCTCGAAGGCGCCGTGCTGGCCGCCGTGCTCTATACCTTCTTCCACACTTTCGTGGCCACCTACCTCGACGGGACCATCGCGAGCATCCTCGGCCTTCTCCTGATGCTGCTCGTGCTCATCGTGCGGCCCGCCGGCCTCCTGGGTAAGGGTGAGAAGGTCTAGCCGGTGAAAGGGTCCGGCCGGATCTGGGCAACAAGCGGCGGCCTCACGGCCCTGCTGGCGCTCTTCTGCGCGCTGCCCTTCCTGGTCGCGATCTACCGGATCGACATCCTGATCTTCCTGCTCATCAACGTGATCCTAGCGGTGAGCTACCGCTTCCTCACGCTGGCAGGGGAGTATTCGCTCGGTCACGTGGTGATGATGGGGGTGGGCGCCTACGGCAGCGCGCTCGCCACCAAGGAGGCCGGGCTCTCGGTCTGGCTTGCCGCACCGCTGGCCATGGCGTTCACCGGCCTCCTCGCCTTCGTGCTCGCCTTCCCGCTCTTCCGCATGAAGGGCTTCTACTTCCTGATCGGCTCGTTCGCCGCAGGTGAGGCGATCCGCCTCACCTGGAACCGCTTCCGCGACCCCTTCGGCGGGCCCGGAGGGCTGGTGTTCATTCCCTCGCCGGAGATTCCGCTGCCCGTGCTCGGCATGTATGACGTCGCGGCGGATCCGATCTCCTATTACTTCCTGTGCCTCGCACTGGCGATTATCACAATCTTCATATTTTACCGGCTGGAGCACTCGCGCTTCGGGCTCACGCTGCATGCGATCCACTGGAAGGACATACTGGCGGAATCGGTCGGCGTTCACATCTGGTGGTACAAGACCTTCGCTCTGGTGGTCGCGTCCGCCTTCGCCGGGCTCGCCGGCTCGCTGCTCGGCCACTATCTCGGCACCGTCAACCCGGTCCAGTTCAACCTGCACATCATGCTTTTCGTGCTGGTGTGGGTGATCGTCGGCGGCACACGATCCATCGCCGGCCCCATCATCGGCGTCGTGGTGCTGACGGTCGTGGATCAGGGGCTGCGCGGCCTCGACCAATGGCGGCCGCTCTTCTACGGCGCGATTCTGATCCTCACCGTGATGTTCCTGCCCGATGGGTTGGAGAGCCTGCCACGGCGCGCCAAGGAGTGGTGGGAGCTCGCGCGGGACTGGCGCAAACCGCCGGTCATCGACGACGAAGACACACCGGAGTCAGATAAACCGCCGCCTCGAGACGCCTGAGATCCGAGGGCGCGCCGCCGTCCGCAACGGCGGCCAGACGCTCCGAACCGAAATGCACCGGGTCGCGCTCGATTGCCTCGGCCTTGCTCTGGGCCTCCAGCGCGGCTCCATCGTCACCGGCTTCCTGTCTGAGCGCCGCGAGCGCGCGCCAGATCGCCGCCTGGTCCGCGTCGCGCCAGCTGAGCCCCGCCGCCCGCCTCTCCTGCGCCTCTTCGAGTGCGGCAGCCGGATTGCGTGCGAGATGAAAAGCGCCGGCGAGCGCCGCGGCCCGCCCGGCGCCGAGCAGCCTGGCGCACTCGGCGCGGGCGAGCGCGTCATAGCTCGGCCGATGCTTCTGCTCGAGCCTCAGATGGAAGCCCGAGCTGCGCGCGCGCTGGCCGACGCTCATGCGCGCGACCCAGGTCTCCGCCGTCTCCCACGCCTGGAGCGCCCGGCGGAAGGCCCGACGCGCCTTCGTGGCCTCGCCCGACGCGGCGTGGCAGAGGGCGAGGTGCGTGCGGCTCGCCGCGCGGCGCGGGTCGGCTGCGTCGAAGGCTCGGGCGATCGCGGCGGCGGAGCGCCAGGCGGCATAGGCCGCGTCGATGCGTCCTGCCTGGAACGCCGCGAGACCGTCGCGGACCCGGGCTTCCCAGCGCTGCTCGGCGCTGGGCTGAGCGCGCCCGCCTTTCGTGCGCTCGGTCGCCATCGATTACACCAGGCCCGCGGCGCGGACCGCGGCCATGTAGGTGCGGCTCACCGGCACCTCGTGACCGCCGGTGAGGCGCAGCGTCGTGCGGCCGTCACGGCGTTCGGCGCCCTCCACATGGCGGCGCGCGACCCAGTAGGAGCGGTGCACCCGGAGCCCGCCCGCGCCGTCGAGCTCGGCGACGGCGTCCGCGAAGCGCATCAGGACCAGGGTGGAGCCCGCCGTGGTGAAGGCTTCAACATAGTGGTCGGCGGTCTTGAGGTAGACCAGGTCGCGGCCGAGCTTCTCGGGCAGGCGGTCGAGGAAGCGCGCTCCGGGCGCGGGGCCCGGCCGGGTGCCTGACTCGCCTGCCTCTTCCGGGGCAGGTCCCGCGGCGCTCCGCTCCGCCAGCCCGCGACGGGCTTCCATGACGGCGACCACCGCGAGCCCGATCACCAGCATCAGCACGGCCACCGAGAGATAGATCATCGGCACGCCGACCGGCTCGGCATAACCGGGCCGGAAGAGCGCCTCGGCCGCGAACACGACCCCGGTGCCGGGCGCGGCGGCGACCGGGGCCGCTACCGCCGTCACCAGCACGCGCCTCCGCAACGAGTGACCGCCGGCGGTGACCAGGGCCAGCGTCATGATGCTGCCGCAGACGAGCCAGTTGCCGCCCATCGCCACCGCCCAGTAGCCGATACGGCTAGACACGCCGAGCGAGTCGTAGGTGCCGAAGGGGCCGATGAAGGCGAATAACGCCACCAGAGCGACGAGCGCGACTGCCTGACCGGCCAGCGAGCGGCGCATTTCGCGAAGCGTGAACGGCGAATCCTGCAATTCGCGAATATTCCCCTGGCGTTTGCGTATCGGACGGTGACGCGCGGTGCGGGCCTGCCCACCCTGCGCCGGTCAGCCAACCCAACGCTTAGGAGAATATGTGATGACCATTCGAACCGCATCCATCAAGGGCGTCGCACTGGCGGCCACGCTCGCCTCTGCAGCCTCGCTCGCTTTCGGGGCCACAGCGGCGGACCTCGAGGTCCGTATCGAGGGCCTGCGCTCGGCCGACGGCGACGTGCGTATCGCCCTGCACCGGCAGCTCGAGGACGCGAAGTTTCCCGCCGACAACGGCGTGGTCGGCGCAATCATGCGCCCCGCCGCCTCCGGCACCGTGCGCGTGATATTCGCGGACGTGGCTCCCGGCGCCTACGCGGTGGCGGCCTTTCACGATGCCGACGGCGACGGCGCGCTCAACCAGAACTTCGTGGGCATGCCGACGGAGGGCTACGGCTTCTCCAACGGCGCGGTGGGCTTCATGGGCCCGCCCAGCTTCGCGGATGCCGCGGTGGTCGTGGACGAGAACGAGGCCGCGCCGTCCGTCTCGGTGCCGATCGCTTATCCCGAGGGGGCCGGGCAATGACAGCCGCACCCTCCCGCCGCGCGGTGCTGCGCGCGCTCGGAGCCCTGCCGGTCGTGTTGGCGGCCGGCAGGGCAGGGGCGGCGAGCGGGAACGCCGCCGATCCCGCAACGAGTCTTACCGCCGCGCAGCGCCGGCTTGCGTTCGCGACGGCGGCAGCCGAGACCCTCGCGGCGCCGCTGACGACTCTCTCGGGCCGCCTGCCGCCCGATCTTGCCGGCGTGCTCTGGCGCAACGGCCCGGCCGAGCACGAGCGCTTCGGCCACCGCTACGGCCACTGGTTCGACGGCGACGGCATGGTGCAGGCCTTCACCTTCAGCGGAGACGGCGTGAACCACCGCGCCCAAGTCCTGGAGACGCCGAAGCGAAGGCGGGAGACGGCGGCGGGCAAGCGTTTTCTGCCAGCCTTTGCCACCCTCCCGCCCGACGTCGGGCCCATCATGGCGCCCGACGACATGAACGCCGCCAACACCTCCGTGCTTGCCCACGGCGGGCGGCTCATGGCGCTCTGGGAGGGGGGCTCGGCGCTGGAATTCGATCCCGAGACGCTGGAAGCCGGCGACTTTGTCGCGTGGCGGCCGGACCTCGCCGGTGCGCCCTTCTCGGCGCATCCAAAGGTGGAGGCCGACGGCACCTGCTGGAACATCGGCTGCGTCACCTTCCCCCGGCCGATGCTGCTCTTCTACCGCATCGACCCGGAGGGCCGGCTCGCCGCGTTCAACGCGCTGCCAGAGGAGCCGCTCGGCATGGTGCACGATTACGTCGTGACCCAGCGCCATCTGGTGCTTGTCGTGCCGCCCTTGGTGGTCGAGCCGGAGCGCTTCGCTGCAGGCCCGATCAGCTTTCTCGACGGCCATGTCTGGCGGCCCGAGCTCGGCACCCGCGTGATCGTGGTGGAGAAGGAGACGCTCACCCCGGTCCGCCGCTACGACCTGCCGCCCGGCTTTCATTTCCACCACGGCAACGGCTGGGAGGAGGCCGACGGCACGATCCACCTCGACCTCTGCCAGGCGGCGGACCCGATGTTCGCGATCCACGACCTGCGCGCGGTCATGCAGGGCGACTGGGGCTTTCCCTCTGCTCAACCGCGCTACAGCCGCATGGTGCTGCGGCCCGGCGGCACCGCCACGGTCGAGCAGGTGGCCACGGCCGTGGCCGACTTCCCCCGCATCGACCCGCGCCGCACCGGACTCAGGCACCGCGCGCTCTTCGCGCTCACCGGCACAGAAGACGGCGGCTGGCCGCTCTCACGCATCGACCGCATCGATCCCGACCAGGGCGCCCTCGACGGCTGGTCCTACCCGCGCCACCTGATCCCGGAGGAGCACGTGTTCGTGCCGCGCAGCGACGCGGAGGGCGAGGGCTGGCTGGTCGGCCCCTTCCTCGATCTCGAGCGCGGCACCAGTGGCCTCAGCGTCTTCGATGCCAAGCACCTCGCCGACGGCCCGCTCTGGCAGGGCCTCCTGCCCTACCCGCTACCCCTCGGCCTGCACGGGACCTTCGTGGCGGCATGACGCGAGACCCCCGGCGGCCGGCAAGGTGTGCGGGATGGAGGAACCGGGCCGCAGGCCCGGACGGCGCGACCGCGCCGCGCGCGAAGCGCGTAGCCAAGCGAGCGGAGCGAGCGCCCGGCGCTTGAGGGAAACGAATAAGAACCCGCTCAGAGCCCCGGATCAGCCGAGTCCAGGCCCAGCAGCACGCGGCCGTGGTTGGACGCGTTCACGTCCCAGTTCTGGGTGATGTGGCCGCGGATGCAGTTGAGGTCGCGCATCGCCCGCGAGATCGGGTTGCTGTCGTAGAGCCCGGCGCCGCCCGAGAGGTGGAAGAGGAGGTCCACCGCCTCGGCCGCGAGCTTGCCGGCCATGGTCGCCTGGGCGCGCAGCTCGGTCTTGAGTGGCATCGGCGCGATGCCGCCGCTCTCGGCGATCGCCATGCCCTTGTCGCAGCAGTGGTGCAGCAGCAGCCGGGCGGTCTCGATCGCCGTGTGGGCCTCGGCCACCTTGACCTGGGCTGTGGAATAGTCGGCCATGCTCTGGCCCGACATGCGCGCGACGCGGTCTCGGGTGCGGGCGACGAAGTCGTCGTAGACGGCCTGGGCCACGCCGAGCGCGGAGGCGCTCTGGTTGATGGAGAACATGGCGTAGGCCGGCAGCTTGTAGAGCGCCGCGTCGTTCACGGCGCACCCCGGCGCGGTGCCGCCGCCCTTGGTGGCGTCGATGGGGAGCGCGCGGCGATCCGGCACGAAGACGTCGTCCACGGCGACGTCGGCGCTGCCGGTGCCTCGCAGGCCCGCGGTGTGCCAGGTGTCGATGATTTCGTACTCGCCCCGGGGGATCGCGTGCATCTGGGCCAGCCGGGGCTTGTCGCCGTCTTCGGTGAAGGCGCCGGCGATGAACCAGTCGGCGCCGTAGACCCCGCTCGCGAAGGGCCAGCGCCCGCTGATGCGCCAGCCGCCGTCCACGCGCACGGCCCGGCCGAGGCTCGGGATCAGCACGCCCGCCACCATGGCGTCCGGGGTCGCGCCCCAGATCTCGTCCTGCCCCTCCGGCGGCCAGTAGCCGAGCAGGCAGTTGTGGGAAGAATACTGGATCAGGCACCAGCCGGCGGCGCTGCAGGCGATGGAGATGGCCTCCACGATGTCGACCAAGCCGGAATAGTGCGCTTCGGCCCCGCCGTGCCGCGCCGGCTGCAGGATGCGGTGGATGCCGGCCTCGCGCATCGCCTGCATGGTCTCGGGCGCGAGCCGGCGGGTCTCCTCGGTCTCATCCGAGCGCTCGCGGATCTTGTCCATGATCCCCCTAGCGCGCTCAAGCAGACCTTCCCGGGTCCTCACCGTCGCCGCGTCTGCGGCTGCCGACTCGTTCATGGTGTCTCAACTCTCCATCAGCACGTCGTGGGCGAGGTGGTCGGCGACCCGGTCGAGGCCCTCGCCGGTGCGGCAGTTGGTGAGCAGCACGGGCCGGCCGGAGCGCACCTCTTCCGCCTCCTTGCGCATCCGCGCGAGATCGACGCCCACGTGGGGCGCGAGGTCGGACTTGTTGATGATGAGCAGGTCGGCCCGGACGATCCCCGGCCCACGCTTGCGCGGAATGTCGTCCCCGCCCGAGACGTCGATCACGAACATCCAGTAATCCACCAGATCGAGGGAGAAGGTGGAGGCGAGATTGTCGCCGCCGCTCTCGATCAGGATCAGGTCGAGGGGGCGGAGCTGCTCCTCCAGCAGGTCGGCGGCCTCGATGTTGAGCGTCGGGTCCTCGCGGATCACGGTATGGGGGCAAGCGCCGGCCTCGACGCCGACCACGCGCTCCGGCGGGATCAGGCCGCTCCGCTGCAGTCGCTCGGCATCCTCCTGCGTCACCAGGTCGTTGGTGACGATAGCCATGGAGGTGCCGCGGGTTGCGAAGAGCGGCAGCAGCCCCTCGATCAGCGCGGTCTTGCCCGAGCCCACCGGCCCGCCGATCCCCACGCGTGCCGCGCTCGGCGCCGCCGTTGTTCCCACTGGGTCTTGCGCTGTCTCCGTCGCCACTATCCGCCCTGCTCCTCGATGATGCGCGCCCGGCCGTCGGCGAGATGCTGGGCGAGCCGCGCGATATAGGTCTCGCGCGGGCCGTCCAGCGCCACCTTGAGGACCGCGCCCTCGAAGCGCACCCGCCAGTGGAGATTGCCGCAGAAATAGCCGAGGTCCAAAGCCGCCGCCAGATCGCGGGGGCCGAGCGCGAGCCACGCGGTCTCGCGCATGCGGACCACGACGGCGCGGTCGTCCTCAAGCAGAAGAACGGCGCCGTTGGCGAGACGGTCGGAGCGCGCGATGGCCACCGCGCAATCGGTCCCCTTGTCGGTTGCGACCCGAAGCCGCTTGCGCGCCGTATCGGCCGCATCCAGCGCGATGGTCTCGACCCGCCCGTCGTGCTCCAGCGCATGGAGCCGCTCGGCGATCGCCGGGTCGGTCGCGTTGCCGAGAATCTGGGTGAGCCGCAGCATGGCGGGCAGCTTACGGCGATCGGAAGCGCTGGCAAGGGAGGGGGCGGCCGGTGCGGTGCGTGTCGATTGAAGGGCGGACCGGCGTTCGGCATCATGCGCCTAAGGGCGCCACGCGGAGGAGATTGATGCGCGCGACGATGATGGACTACCCGCTCACCCTTACCCCTTACCTGGAGCGGGCCGGCTCGCTGCTGGGCGACAGCGAGATCGTCACCCGCCTGCCGGACAAGTCGAAGCACCGCTACCGCTTCGCCGACTTCCACCGGCGCGCCCGCCAGCTTGCCTCGGCGCTGGCGCGCGCCGGGCTCAAGCGGGGCGAGCCCGTGGCCACCATGATGTGGAACAACTACCCGCACGAGGAGTGCTACTTCGGCGTCCCCTGCGCCGGCGGCGTGCTGCACACGCTCAACTTCCGCCTGCACCCGAACGACATCGCCTATATCGCGAACCACGCGGGCGATCGTTTCGCGATCGTGGACGACGTACTCCTGCCGCTCTTCGAGAAGGTCCGACCCGAGATCGCGCCGGAGCGGGTGTTCGTGGTGGCGCTCTCCGGCCAGCCGGTGCCCGAGGGCTACGAGAACTACGAGGACCTGCTGGCGTCGGGCGATCCCGACGACGCGCTGCCCACCCTCGACGAGCGCGACGCCTGCGGCGTCTGCTACACCTCGGGCACCACCGGGCGGCCCAAGGGAGTGGTCTACTCGCACCGGGCCATGGTGCTCCACACCATGGCGATGTGCATGACCGAGCCCTTCGGCATCAGCCAGCACGACACCATCATGCCGGTGGTGCCGATGTTCCATGCCAATGGCTGGGGGCTGCCCTATTCGGCGGTGGCGGCCGGCGCCCGCGTCGTGCTGCCGGGACCCCATCTCGACCCGGTGAGCCTGCTCGATCTCTGCGAAACCGAGCGGATCACGATGGCCGCCGGCGTGCCGACCATCTGGAACGGCATCCTCCAGGCACTGGACGCCGAGCCCGACCGCTGGTCGCTCGACCCCCGGCTTCGCACCGCGGTTGGAGGCTCGGCGGCGAGCGAGGCGATGATCCGGGGCTTCGACTGCCACGGCATCCGCACCATCCACGCCTGGGGCATGACCGAGATGACGCCGCTCGGTACGGCCGCGTTCCTCAAGGCGACCATGGAAGGGCTCGACGAGGACGCGGAATACAGCTACCGCGCGAAGCAGGGGGTTGCCCTGCCCTTCGTCGACATGCGGCTGACGAACGACGCCGGTACCGCGCCCTGGGACGGCGAGACCATGGGCGAGCTGCAGGTGCGCGGGCCCTGGGTCGCCGCCGCCTACCACGATTCCGACGAGCTGAGCGACAAGTGGTCCGAGGACGGCTGGCTGCGCACCGGCGACGTCGCCACCATCGACGCCGAGGGCTACATGAAGATCACCGACCGCACCAAGGACCTGATCAAGTCCGGCGGCGAGTGGATCAGCTCGGTCGATCTGGAGAACGCGCTCATGGGCCATCCTGCGGTGAGCGAGGCCGCAGTGATCGCGGCGCGGCACGAGAAGTGGGATGAGCGTCCGCTCGCCGTCATCGTTCTCAAGGAGGGGGCGGAGGCGGACGCAGACGCGCTCGAGAGCCACCTCGCCGGCGACTTCGCCAAGTGGTGGCTGCCGGACGACTACGTGTTCGTGGACGAAATCCCGCGCACGTCTACGGGCAAGTTCCTCAAGTCCGCGCTGCGCGAGCGCTTCGATGGGCTGCTGGTGGGGGAGGGCGGGGGTTAGCCGCCCTTGCCGCAAGGCCCGGCGCTGCGCCGGGCTGCGGTTGCCGCCTCGTCCACTTGAAGCGGGTCGCCGGTAAACACCACGCCGAAGCGCTGCTCTGCCTCGTCCGCCGTGTAGTAGCCGCGCATCACGTCGCGCAGCACCAGCGCCGGCTCGCGCTCGTACGCATCGCCGTAGCCGCCGCCGCCTGGTGTCGAGACCCGCACGGTATCGCCGGGACGGAGCGGGATTTCCTGGTCCTTGGAGAGATGGGGCGGGCGGTAGGCCGAGCCGTCGGCGCGGATCACGTCCACGGTGTTGACGCCGCCGGGTGCGCCGCCTAACGCGCCGTTGGGCCCGGTGCGGCCGTGGTCCATCACCATCGACGCCGAGGCCGCGCCCCGGCGGAGCGTGCAGGCATAGGTGACGCCGAAGCCGCCCCGCCATCGGCCGGCTCCGCCCGAGCCCTCGTGCATGGAATACTCCTGGAAGAGCACCGGGTACTTCTGCTCCATCACCTCGATGGGCTGCATCTTGGAGATGCCGATGGTCGAGCAGCCGTTGGTGAGCCCGTCGCCTTCGGGCGAGCCGCCGTAGCCGCCGCCGGTGAAGAGGTACATCACGTAGTCGCGCGCCCTCGCGGGGTCGCCGCCGCCCACGGCGAAGTTGCCCGAGGTGCCGGCGGGCGCGGCGAAGAGGCGGTCCGGGATCGCCTGGGCGAGGGCATCGAACACGGCTTCCGCGATTCGCTGGCTCACCTCGGCCGCGCAGCCCGAGACCGGGCGCGGGTATTCGGCATGGAGGAAGGTGCCCCTGGGCTCCGTGATGTGCAGCGGCTCGAACATGCCGGCGTTGATCGGCACGTCGGGGAAGACGTGTCGGATTGCGAGATAGATCGAGGACTTGGTGGTCGCCGCAACGCTGTTCATCGGCCCCAGGCAGGGCGGGCTGGAGTGCGACATGTCGAAAAAAAGCTCGGTGTCTTCGACGCGCACCCGCATGTCGATGGTGAGCGGCTCGTTCACCACGCCGTCCGAATCGACCGTGGCGAGGCCGCGGTAGCTGCCGTCCGGGATGGTCTCGATCTTGGCCCGCATCTGGCGGGCGGCGCGCTGGCGCATCTCCTTGATGACGTCTTCCACCAGCGATTGGCCGTACTTGTCGAGCAGCGCCGTCATCCGCCGGGCACCCACCAGCAGCGCCGCCGACTGCGCCTCGATATCGCCGATACGCTGCTCGGGCACGCGGATGTTGGAGAGGATGATCGAAAGGATCTCCTCGTCGATCGTCCCTTCCTTGTAGAGCTTGACCGGCGGAAAGCGCAGGCCCTCCTGCACCACCTCGGTGGCGCGGGCCGAGAAGCCGCCTGGCACCATGCCGCCGGTATCGGGCCAGTGGCCGGTGTTCGAGAGCCAGGCGAAGTGCGCGCCCTGGTAGAAGAAGGGCAGCGCGAAGCGTACGTCCATCAGGTGGGTGCCGCCGAGGTAGGGGTCGTTGACCGCGAAGATGTCGCCTTCGCGCACGGTGGGCCGGGTGGCGATCAGGTGCTCGGTCGAGAACTGCATGGTGCCGACGAAGACCGGCAGCCCCAGCTCGCCCTGCGCAATCAGCTTGCCGTCCTCCCTGGCGTAGATGCCGTCGGAGCGGTCCAGCCCCTCCGAGATGACCGGGCTGAAGGCCGAGCGAACAAAGGCGAGGTCCATTTCGTTGCAGACCTGCTGCAGGCCGCTCTGCACGACGCCGAGGGTGATGGGGTCGAGCTCGCTCATCCGCTCACGTCCAGGATCAGGTTGCCGATGGAATCGAGGGAGGCC
This sequence comes from Alphaproteobacteria bacterium, assembly GCA_965207055.1. GTDB lineage: Bacteria > Pseudomonadota > Alphaproteobacteria > UBA828 > UBA828 > WTGU01. The sequence continues at coordinate 1,785,707 of CBDBLP010000004.1, forward strand.
CGATTGCCCGGCTCGACCACGCTGGTGCAGTCGGTCTGCTGCACGATCGCGGGGCCCGGGAAGGATGCGCCGGCGGGCAGGCGGTCGCGGTCGTAGACCGGCGTCTCAGCCCAGTCGGCGGGGAACCAGACGCGGCGGGTCCCGATCAGCGCGCCGTCGAGCGACGAAGCCCGCGATTGGCCGCCCAGCGCCGCAAGCGGTACCGGGGGCCGCGCGCCGATGACAGTGGTGTGCAGGTTGACCAGCACCGCTGGGATCTTATCGAGGGCGACCGCGAAGCGCTCCCAGTAGGCGGCCTCAAACGCGTTCTGGAGTTCCTCGCGCGTCACGTCCGGCCCTGCGACCGGCACGGTGAGCAGGTGTGTCTGACCCTCGAACTGCATGTCGGCGGCGTGCAGGTATGCAATCTCGCCGACTGCCACGCCCTCCTGCTCGATGGTCGTGCGCCCGTCTGCCGCCTGGCGTTCGAGGATCGCGCGGACGGCTCCCATGTCCGCCTCCGCCAGCGGCGAGTTCACCGTGTTCACGTAGTCGTGGCGCAAGTCGGCCGTGATGCAGCCGACGGCGCTGGTGATCCCCGGCCGGGCCGGGATCATCACGCGCGGGATACCAAGCTCCGCAGAGAGCGCCGCGGCGTGCATGGGGCCCGCGCCGCCGAAGGCGAAAAGCACGAAGTCGCGCGGGTCGTGGCCGCGCGCGAGCGTCGCCATGCGGATCGCACCGGCCATGCGGTCGTTGGCGATACGGATCACCGCCGCCGCCGCAGCGTCCGCATCGAGGCCGAGGGGGGCGCCGACGGTCTCCGCCAACGCCGCCCGCACGTCGTCGGGCGCAACCGGGTTCTCCACCGCGAGCAGGGCGTCGGGATCGAGCCGGCCGAGGATCAGGTTGGCGTCGGTCAGCGTCGGCCGCGCGCCGCCCCGGCCGTAGCAGATCGGCCCCGGCTGGGCGCCCGCGCTCTCCGGCCCGACCTGGAGCAGCCCCGCCTCGTCGATCCGCGCCAGCGAGCCGCCGCCCGCGCCCACGGTGTGCACGTCCACCATGGGGACGTGGATCGGCATGCCATGCTCGAGCTCCATCTCGGCCGAGACCGCCGGCACGCCCTCCAGTACCAGCCCCACGTCGGCGCTGGTGCCGCCGGTGTCGAAGGTGATCAGTTGCTCTGCACCGGCGGCGCGGCCGATGGCGGCCGCCGCCATGACACCTGACGCGGGGCCGGAGAGCACCGTGTTGACCGCCTTCGCCGCTGCCGAGCGGGCCGAGACGCTGCCGCCGTTGCCCTGGATCACCAGCAGCTCGCGCTCGTAGCCGCGCTCCGAGAGCTGGCCCTGCAAGCGGTCGAGATAGCGGTGCAGCAGCGGCTGGACGCAGGCGTTCACCGCCGCCGCGACGCCCCGCTCGAACTCGCGGAATTCGGCGAGGATCGCGTGTCCCGCAGTGACGTGGCCCTCGGGCCAGCATTCGCGGGCGATGGCGAGCGCGCGTTCCTCATGCGCCGGGTTCTTGTAGCTGTGCAGGAAGTGGATCACGAGCGAATCGCAGCCTGCCGCCTGCAGCGACGAGATCGCGTCGCGCACCGCCGCCTCGTCCAGGGGCACCAGAACTTCGCCGGCGGCGTCCATGCGCTCCGGCACCTCGATGCGAAGCTCGCGCGGGATCAGCGGCGCGAAGCTGCCGGTGAGGCCATAAGCGTTGGGCCGCGTGCGCCGGCCAAGCTCGAGGATGTCGCGGAAGCCCTGGGTCGTGATCAGCCCCGTGCGGCTGAGCTTGCGCTCCAGGAGCGCGTTGGTGGTGACCGTGGTGCCGTGAACGATGGCCCCGACGTCCGCAAGCGATGCCGCCGCGCCGTCGAGCGCCGCGAGCACGCCTGCCGCCTGGTTCGCGGGCGTGGACGGTACCTTGGCGAGCCGCACCGCGCCGGTCTCGGGCTCCATGAGGATCAGGTCGGTGAAGGTTCCGCCGACATCGACGCCGACGACCGCGCCGCTCATGGTGTGCTCATGCGGCTATGGTGGCGCCGGCGCTTTCTGCCGGCGCGAGCGTGCGGCTCTCGCCCTGGAGCGCGAGGCGGGCGGAATCGATCAGCCCGGCCGCCTGCATCGCTTGCGCCTCCGCGAGCCCGGCGTCGAGCGCTGCGGCCTTCGCGTGCGCGGGGAGCGGCTCCACGGCGACGGTAACCGGAAGTTCGCCGAGGTCGCTCTCCTCGCGCAGCGACAACGCAGGCGCCTGCTCGACGGCTGGATGATCGACGCTGACGGCGTTGGCGATCAACGTCGCCGCAGCGTCCGCCGCCGCCGCGCTCTCCGCCAGCACCGTGACCGCATCGGCAATCCCGAACGAGAGCGAGCGCCCGCGCCAGCCCGAGGTCGCCATGCCGCGCGCGGGCTTCTCGGCGCCGAAAACAATCCGCTCGTCGAGGCCCGGGCGGTCGGGATCGTTCACGACGCCGGCTGAGAGGGTAGCGCCGGGGCTGAGGTGCACGGCGATGTCGCCGCCGTTGTTGACGTAGGCGCGTGCGAGGCTGCGCCCCGCCCTCATGGCCGCCAGCACCTCGTCAGCGACGGAGCCGGCAACCGCCGCCATCGGCGTGATGAAGCGCGCCCGGTGCGGCCAGCAGGCGCCGAGCATGCGCCGCGCCACCGGACCTTGCAGCGCTGGCTCGGCGTGGGCGAGGGGAGTGCGCAGCAGGGCAAGCTCGGCCACCAGCTCGTCGAGGATGGTCGCAAAGCACGAGCCGGCCTGGCGGTACGCGGCTTCCACCTCAGCACTCTCCCCGAACGCCTCGGCCACGATGTCGATCGGCCCGTGCTGCAGGTGGAGCCTGCGGCCGTCGGGCAGCAGCGCCATGCGGGCGGCGCCCGGCATCAGGGTTTCCCCTCCGAGAGCGGCCAGGGATTGGCACGGGGCCAGGGCTCCGCCCGGTGGTCCGCGTCGTCCAGCGCCTGCTCCAGGGGCACGACGCGGTCCACATGGCCGCCGAGCGCCGCGAACTCCGCGCGGCTCAGCGTGAATTCGATGGGCGCCACCAGTGCCGGAGTCGGCACGTAGCCGAAGGCGTCGGCAGGCATCCGGGTCACGTCCACCATGAAGGTGATGCCCCCACCGGGCCAGACATGCACCGGCGCCCCGCCGGCGGTGACACGGGTGAGCGCGTCCTTGATCGAGCGGGTGAGCCGCACCGGGTTCTCGGTCACGCCCGCACGCAAGGAGCCGCCCGCACCCGCCATGAAGAGCACGGTGCAGAGCGCGGGCTCGCAGTTCTCCGCGATGCGGTCCACCACGGTCTCGATCGCAACCGGCATGGTGGCGGGCCGGGGCGTCAGGGTCTCGTCGAGCTCGAACCAGGCGGCGTCCTCGCCGGTGGTCGAGACCATGTGGAGCCTGAGGCCGGGCCAGGCCTTCTTCGGGTCGATCTTCTCGATGATCTCCAGCGGGTCGGCGATCTCGGTGGCGGCCCAGCCGCGCCCCTTGCGCGCCACCTGGAAGTAGCGCCCCGGCGTCGACCGCCGCCCCCGGATGCGGATGCCGGAGGGCGGCATGTCGAGGAAGCGCCCGGCCTGGTGCTCGGTGAGCACGCCGGTGATCTGGTCGTCCACCACGATCACCTCGTCGGCGTGGCCGTGCCACTGGCGGGCGAACATGCCCATGGCGGCCGAGCCGCAGCCCGCCCGCATGCGCTCCTCGTGCTGGCCGTCCACCACCGGCGCCGCGCCCGCCTGCACCACGAGCTCCGCGCCGCCGTCCACGGTGATCGTCGCGGGTTTGCCGTTGCAGAGGTCGAGCAGGGTGCTGCAGGTGACGGTGCCCTCGCGCTTGGAGCCGCCGGTGAAGTGCCGCACGCCGCCGAGGGAGAGCATCTGCGAGCCGTATTCGGCGGTGGTCACGTGGCCGATGGGCTCGCCGTCCGCCCGCACCGAGGCCTGCTCGGGGCCCACGTGGCGGTCGGTGTCGATCTTCACCTTGACGCCGCAGTAGCTGAAGATCCCTTCCGAGACGACGGTCACCATGTCCACGCCCGCCGCCTCGCTCGCGATGATGAAGGGCGCGGGCTTGTAGTCGGGATAAGTGGTGCCGGAGCCGATGCCGGTGACGAAGCGCTCAGGACTCGCGACGACGCCCCCGTCCCAGTCCTCCGCGCCGTCCAGGAAGGGCACCAGGGTCTCGGCGCGCTCGGTGACCAGCAGCGGGTCCACGCGGGTGAGCGTGCCGCCGACGTTGGCGTAGCGGTCGCAGGCGCCGATCTTGCCCTCACGAATGCGGCAGAGCACCGGGCAGGCGTCGCAGCGGATGATCGAGCTCTCGTCCTTGGCCCGGCGCGCGGTCTTCTGGTCACTCACCGCCCAGCCTCCCGCTCGCGGAGCGCCGCACGCAGCCGGTGGGGCAGGGCAGGGACCCTGGTGACGCACACGCCTGTTGCATGGCGGATCGCGCCCAGGATCGCCGACGCAGTGGGGATCAGGCCGGGCTCGCCCACGCCCTTGGCGCCGAAGGGGCCCAAGGGCTCCGGGTCCTCGACGATGATGACCTCGATCTCGGGCACGTCGCCGATGGTGGGGATCAGGTAGTCGTGCAGGTTCTCGGTCCGGCCGGGCAGGTATTCCTCCATCAGCGCGAAGCCGATGCCCTGGGCGATGCCGCCCTCGATCTGGCCCTCCACCTGGGTCGGGTTGATGGCGCGCCCGACATCGTGGGCGGCGTGGATGCGGACGGGCGTCACGGTCCCGAGCTCGGTGTCCACATCGACGATCGCGATCTGGGCGCCGAAGGCAAAGGTCGCGTAGGGCATTCCCTGGCCCTTGGCGTCGAGCGTCGTGGTCGGCGGATCGAAGCGGCCGGCACCCTCCAGCACCACGCCCGCCGCGTCGGCCTTGAGCCGGGCGAGGTCGATCTCCACCCGCCGCCCGCCCTCGCGGACCACCACCTTGGCGCCCGCAAGTTCGATCGTGGCGTCGTCGGCGGCATTGGCCTCGCGCAAAATCGCGGCGCGGAGCGCGGCGCCAGCAAGCTCGGCCGCCTTACCCGAGACGAAGGTCTGGCGGGAGGCCGAGGTCTTGCCCGCGTCCTCGGTCCAGTCCGTGTCGCCGATGACCTGGGCAATCCGGTCCGCCGCCACGCCCAGCGCATCCGCGCAGATCTGGGCCAAGATCGTGGTCGAGCCCTGGCCGATATCGACAGCGCCGTTGTAGAGCGTGAGCCGGCCGTCGCGGTCGAGCTTGATTCGCATCGCGGACGGGTTGCTGAGCGCGGTGTTGCCGATGCCGTACCACATGCAGGCGATGCCGACGCCGCGCCGCACCCGGCCCTCTTCCGCGTTGACGTGGGCCACATCTACCAGTGCGTGCTGCCAGCGCGGGGCGAGCGCCTCCAGGCAGGGCGCGAGGCCGGCGCTGGCCTCCAGCACCTGGCCGGTCGCCGTGGCATCGCCGACGCGAATCGCGTTCTTCAGGCGAATTTCCAGCCGGTCCATGCCGAGCCCGTCCGCGAGGTCGTCCATCAGCGTCTCGTGGGCGATGGCGGCCTGAGGCACGCCGAAGCCGCGGAATGCGCCGGCGGGTGGCCCGTTGGTGTAGAAGGCCCGGCCGCGCGCGTAGACGTGCGGCACGGCGTAGGGGCCCGAGCCGTGAATCGGCACGCGGCTCGCCACCGTCGGCCCCCAGGACGCATAGGCGCCGGTATCGAATGTCGCGTCGAACTCCACCGCCTGGAGTCTGCCCTCGGCATTGCAGCCGAATCGCGCCTCGATTACCGAAGGATGGCGCTTGGGGCTTGCCATCATGCTCTCGGGCCGCTCGTAGACGCAGGCGACCGGCGCGCCGGTGAGCCACGCGGCGAGCGCCGTGAGCGGCTGAACCGAGACGTCGAGCTTGCTGCCGAAGCCGCCACCGCAGGCGCTCGGCACGATCCGCACCTGCGTCGGTGCGAGGCCCAGCACCTCGGCCGTCGTGTCGCGGTTCATCACCGGCGTCTGGGTCGAGACGAAGAGCTCCACCCGCTCACCGACCCGCCGCGCCCAGCCGGCCTCGGGCTCGATGTAGGCGTGCTCGACGAAGGCGGTCTCGAAGCGCCCCTGAGCCGTCGCCGCGCAGCCGGCGAGCGCCGCCCGGGCATCGCCACTCTCGACCCCGCCCTCGATGAGCTTGTTGCCCTCGGTCTCTTCGTGGACCAGGGGGGCGCCCGGCGCGCGCGCCTCGTCCAGCCCGCGCACCGGCGGCAGCGGCTCGTAGCGGATCGGCAGGTCCTCGTCGCGGACGGCCGTGACCGCCGCGCGCGTGCCCAGGAGCGCCACCACCGAATCGCCCCGGTAGCGCACGACGCCCTCCGCCAGCACCGGCTGGTCGTGCAGGTCCGGATAGATGCCGAAGCGGTTGAACGGCACGTCTGCGGCGGTGAGTATCCGCTCCAGGCCGGGCCGGGCGGCGACGACTGCCTCCAGGTCGCCGAGCGCGACGCTCGCTGAGTCATGGGGCGAGCGGACAATGCGGAGCCAGAGCGCGTCCGCCGGCACGGCATCGGCGCCGTAGCGCTCGGCGCCGGTGAGCTTGGGCTTGCCGTCGAGCTTGGCGAGGCGGGCGCCGACGGCGGCACCCGCCGGGGGCGCTTCCAGGGGCAGCGGTGCGTCGCCTGCGGCGTCGAGCACCGCTGCCACGATCTTGCGGTAGCCGGTGCAGCGGCAGAGCACGCCGCCGAGCCCGTCCATCACCTCTGCCGGGCGGGGGCGCGGAGAGGCGCGCAGCAGCTCGGTCGCGGCGATCAGCATGCCCGGCGTGCACGCGCCGCACTGGGCCGCGCCGTGACGCAGGAAGGCCCGCTGGAGGCGGTTGAGGCTTCCGTTCCGGGCGAGGCCTTCCACGGTTTCCACGCGGCGCCCTGCGGCTTGGGCCACGGGCACCATGCAGCTGCAGACCTGGGCGCCGTCGAGCAGCACCGTGCAGGCGCCGCAGTCGCCGGCGTTGCAGCCCACCTTGGTGCCAGTGAGCCCGAGATCGTCGCGGAGCGCGTCGGCGAGGCGGCGAAGCGGCGGCGCCGCGACCGAGACCGATTCCCCGTTCACCGTGAAGGCGATGGCGTTGTTTTCGCTCATATCATGCTCTCGAGCTCCGCCAGCGTGCGCGCGGTCAAGGTCCGCGCCGCGTCAAGGCGGTATGCGGCGGACCCCCGCGCATCGTCCATTGGTGCCAACGGCTCCATGTGCGCGTCCGTCACAGCATCGCCCAGGGCCGCATCGCACGAGTGGCCGACGAGCGCTTGCTCCAGTGCAGGCAGCCTCCGGGCGACCGGCGAGCAGGCGCCGACGGAGACCGCGGCGCGGACGATGCGGCCCACCGCGTCGGCCTCCAGCGCTGCCGCCACCATGACGATGGAGATCACCAGGTAGCGCCGCGCGCCGAGCTTGAGGAAGTGCCCGCGCGCACGCTCTTCGCGCGGCTTGGGCACGCGCACCGCCACCATGAGCTGGTCGGGCGCGAGCGCGGTCGCGCGATTGCCGTGAATGAAGCCGGCAAGCGGTATCGTCTGGCGCTGCTCCAGCGAAGCAAGCTCCACCTCGGCGTCGAGGCTGAGCAGCACCGGCACTCCGTCGGCGGCGGGCGAGGCGTTGCACAGATTGCCGCAGAGGGTGCCGGCATTCTGCACCTGCCGGCCGCCGATCTCGCGGGCCGCCAGCTTCAGGCCGTCGAACCAGGGCGGCAGGTCGGCCCGGACGATATCGGTCCAGGTCGCGAGCGCCGGAATGCGCCAATGATCGGCATGCTCCTCGATCGCGCGCAAGGATTGCAGCGCGGTGATGTCGAGCACGTCGTCGTCGAGCGGCGCCCCCACCCTGGCCGGGTAGAAGTCCGTGCCGCCGGCCAGCACGGTGAGCCGGCGGCTGTGGAGCGCCGCGAGCGCGTCGTCGAGGGCGGTGGGTCGCAGATACTCCGGCATCACGGCAATCTCATTTCCGCGCCCATGATACCGGAGAGGCCCACGCAAGGCGCGGGCGTTCGAATCAGCCGGCGGAGGCGGGGGGCTCGCCCCCGTAGAGCCACGGCTGGGCGGCCTTCTGCGCGGCCTCGAAGGCGCCGATTTCACCGGCCTTGGTCATGGTAATGCCGATGTCGTCGAGCCCGTTGAGCAGGCGGTGCTTGCGGAAGGGTTCGATCTCGAAGCTCACAACCTCGCCGTTCGACCGCGTGATGGTCTGGGCCTCCAGATCCACCGCCATCCGGCAGGTCTGGGAGTTTCCGGCGTCGTCCATCAGCAGGTTCACGCTGTCTTCCGGCAGCGGGATCAGCAGGACCCCGTTCTTGACGCAGTTGTTGAAGAAGATGTCGGCGAAGCTCGGCGCGATCACGCAGCGGATGCCGAAGTCCTCCAGCGCCCAGGGGGCATGTTCGCGGCTGGAGCCGCAGCCAAAATTCTCGCCCGCGATGAGGATGCGGGCCTCGCGCCAGGGTTCCCGGTTGAGGACGAAGTCCGGAAGCTCCTTGTCCTCCATGTCGTAGCGGAAGTCGTGGAAGAGGCCCTTGCCGAGCCCGGCGCGGCTGATCGCGGTGAGGTACTGCTTGGGAATCAGCTGGTCGGTATCGACGTTGATCATCGGCAGCGCCGCCGCCGGGCCGGAGAGGGTCGTGAATGTCCGCATGACGGGCCCTCCTCAGGAAACAAGTTCGCGGACGTCGACGAAGCGCCCGCTGACGGCGGCGGCCGCGGCCATCGCCGGGCTCACCAGATGGGTGCGTCCGGCACGGCCTTGGCGGCCCTTGAAGTTGCGGTTGGAGGTGGACGCGCAGCGCTCGCCCGGCTCGAGCTTGTCGTCGTTCATGGCTATGCACATGGAGCAGCCCGCATCGCGCCACTCGAAGCCGGCCTCCAAGAAGATGCGGTCGAGCCCTTCCTCCTCGGCCTGCAGCTTCACCAGGCCGGAGCCCGGCACCACCATGGCGCCGACGCTCGCCGGCACCTTGCGTCCCTTGGCGACGGCGGCGGCAGCGCGCAGATCCTCGATCCGGCCGTTGGTGCAGGAGCCGATGAAGACCCGGTCCACGGCCACACCCTCGATGGGCGAATCCGGCTCGAGCGCCATGTAGTCCAGCGCCTGGGCGATCGCCTCGCGGTGCTTCTCGTCCGGCGCCTGGGCCGGATCGGGGGTCCGCCCGGTCACCGGGATCACGTCCTCGGGGCTGGTGCCCCAGGTGATCTGCGGCGCGATGTCGGTTGCCTGGATGGTGGCTTCCTTGTCGTACGCGGCGCCGTCGTCGGAGGCGAGTGTTTGCCAATAGGCCATGGCCTGGTCCCAGGCGGCGCCCGAGGGCGCCATGGGGCGGCCCTTGAGATAGGCGAAGGTGGTCTCGTCCGGCGCGATGAGGCCCGCGCGCGCGCCGCCTTCGATGGTCATGTTGCAGACCGTCATCCGCCCTTCCATCGAGAGCGCGCGGATCGCAGGCCCGGCGTACTCGACCACGTGGCCGGTGCCGCCCGCGGTGCCGATCTCGCCGATGATGGCGAGGATCATGTCCTTGCCGGTGATGCCGGCGGGCAGGTCGCCGGCCACCGTGATGCGCATGTTGCGCGGGCGCTTCTGGTTCAGTGTCTGGGTCGCGAGCACGTGCTCGACCTCGCTGGAGCCGATGCCGAAGGCGAGGCAGCCGAAGGCGCCGTGCGTCGCGGTGTGGCTGTCGCCGCAGACCAGCGTGGCACCCGGCAGGGTGAGCCCCTGCTCGGGCCCGATGATGTGGACGATGCCCTGGCGCACGTCCGTCAGCGGGATCAGGGGGACGCCGAATTTCTCGCAATTCTCGATCAGCGCCTCGACCTGGCCGCGGCCCAAGGGATCGCCGATACCGTCGACGCCGGCGGCGCGGTTCCTGGTGGGGATCGAGTGGTCGGGCACGCCCAAGGTGGCATCGGGGCGACGCACCGGGCGCCCGTCCTCGGCCATCTTCTCGAAGCCGGTCCAGCTCGTGACCTCGTGGATCAGGTGCTTGTCGATATAGAGGAGCGTGGTGCCGTCGTCGTTCTCGGCGACCACGTGGCTCTCCCAGATCTTGTCGAACAGGGTCTTGGGGCCGCTCATCGGTGTCCTCCCGCGGCGATGGCCAGCGTGCTCAGTCGGCGGACGAGGCGGTCTCCGTCGCCTTGGCGGCGGCCTTCTTCATGCCGCGGTCGTCGCGCTTCTCGCGAATGCGCGCCGACTTGCCGCGCCGTCCGCGCAGGTAATAGAGCTTGGCGCGGCGCACCGCCCCCCGCTTCACCACCTCGATCTTGGCAATGCGCGGCGAATGCAGCGGGAAGACCCGCTCCACCCCCTCGCCATAGGAAATCTTGCGGACCGTGAAGGAGGAATTGAGGCTGCGGTTCCGCCGGGCGATGCAGACGCCCTCGAACACCTGCACCCGCTCGCGCGAGCCCTCCACCACCTTGACGTGCACGCGGAGGGTATCGCCGGGGCCGAAGGTCGGAACCTCCCGCGCCTCAACGAGCTTCTCCACGGCCTCGGCATTCAACTGCTCGATCATGTTCACGGCACTATCCTCGCGGTCTCAGGCGCGCCACCTATCGACGCGCCTGGTGGCGCGCCCACAGATCGGCGCGCCGCGTTCTGGTTACATGTTCCGCCTGGGCCCGGCGCCAGGAGTCGATGGCGGCGTGATCGCCGGAGAGAAGCACATCCGGCACCGCACGGCCTTCGAAGAGGCGAGGGCGGGTGTAGTGCGGATACTCCAGCAGGTCATCCTCGAAGCTCTCCTCGACCAGCGAGGAGGGCCGGCCGACCACGCCGGGCAGCAGGCGCACGCAAGCGTCGATCACCGCCATTGCCGCGATCTCCCCGCCCGACAGGACGTAATCGCCGACGCTGAGCTCGGTAACGCCTCGGCCTTCCAACACACGCTCGTCGACTCCTTCGAAACGGCCGCAGATCAGCGTGATGCCGGGGCCGTCCGCCAATGCCTTCACCTGCTCCTGGGTCAGCGGGGCACCGCGCGGCGAGAGCAGGAAGCGCGGCGCGCCACCCTCCGCCGGCCCAACCGAATCGATGGCCGCTGCCAGGACATCGGGGCGCATGACCATACCCGCCCCTCCGCCGAAGGGATGATCGTCGACGGTGCCGTGTTTATCGCGCGCAAAGCGGCGGATGTCCACCGTTTCCAGCCGCCAGAGGCCGGATTCGAGGCCGCGGCCGGCGAGCGCGGCGCCAAGCGGCCCGGGAAAGACCTCGGGGTAGAGGGTGAGCACGTGGGCACTCCAGGGCCGGGCGCCCGATTGCCCGCTTTCGCGCCGGGCCGCACTCACGGATCTTCCTCCTGTGCCGCAACGACCATGCGGCCGCCCTCGACGTCGACGGCCGGCACGCGCTCACGCGTGAAGGGGACGAGGGTGGAGGGGCCGTCGGGCGGTTGAATCTCGACGATGGGCCCGGCGCCGTGGTCGTGAACGGCGCTGACCTGGCCCAAGTGGGTGCCATCCTCGCTTTCGGCCCTGAGGCCGAGGAGGTCGACGTGGTAGTACTCCTCGCCCTCGGTCGGCGGCAGCGCCGCGCGCGCGACGTGGAGATCCGTGCCGCGCAGCGCCTCCGCCGCGTCACGGTCGACGACGCCCTCTACCCGGGCGAGCAGCAGGCCCTTCACGTGCCCGGTGACCGTGACCGCGAAGCGCCGGGTGCCAGTCTCGTCGCCGAGAGCGCCGTAGGCGGTGAGGTCGTCGGGGTTCGCCGTGTGGCTCCTGATGCGCACGATGCCGCGCACGCCGTGGGCACCCACGATCCGCCCGAGGCAGACCGTCTCCGCCCGCCGCGGAGTTGCCGGCTCTGCGGGTGCAGCAGACCCGTCAGGCGCGCTGTATGCGGCCCGAGTCGGCGGCTTTCTCTTCGCCCTCGCCATCGCCTGTACCGGCCTCCCCGGACGCGGCCTCGTCGGCGGGGGCCGCTTCCTCAGCAGCAGCCTCCTCAGCGGCGGGCGCCTCTGCGGGCGCGTTGGCCGCAGCTTCGGCGGCGGCCGCCGCCTTCTCCGCACGCGCTGCCTGGCGCTCCACGGCCTTGGCCTTGGGCTGGCTCTTCTGAGGATTGTTGCGCTGCGCCGGCATCGGGATGATCTCGGCGGCACCAAGGAAGCGCGCCACGCGATCCGAAGGCAGGGCGCCAACGCCGAGCCAGTGGCGAATGCGCTCCTCGTTGAGGCGCACGCGCTCCGGATGGTCCTTGGGCAGCATCGGGTCGTAGGTCCCGAGACGCTCCAGGAAGCGGCCGTCGCGGGGGTTGCGGGTGTCGGTCACGACCACACGGTAGAATGGGCGCTTCTTGGCGCCGGCGCGGGACAGGCGAATTTTCAGTGACATGCTTTCTCCAGTTTCCTTGTGGACTGCGTGACGTCAGCGCGGCGGCATGATGCCGGGCATCCCGGCCCGCATGAGGCCCTTCTCGCCCAGCTTGCCGGCCCGTTTCATCATGACGTTCATCTGCTTGACCTGCTTGAGCAGGCGGTTGATGTCCTGCACGGTGGTGCCCGAGCCGCCCGCGATGCGCCGCTTGCGCGAGCTGTTGAGCAGCTTGGGGTTGCTCCGCTCGCCCGGCGTCATCGAGTCGATGATCGCCTGCTGGCGGTCGAGCATCTTGATGTCGACATTGGCCTCGGCGAGCTGGCGCTTGACCTTGCCCACTCCCGGCAGCATGCCGAGCAGGCCCTCCATGCCGCCCATCTTCCGGACCTGCTGAATCTGCTTCGAGAGATCGTTGAGGTCGAAGCCGCCCTTCTTGGCCTTGCGGACGAGGCGTTCGGCCTCGTCCCGCTCGATCGTCTCCTGCGCCCGCTCGACCAGGGAGACCACGTCGCCCATGCCGAGGATGCGGGACGCGATCCGGTCCGGGTGGAAGGGCTCGATGGCGTCGAGCTTCTCGCCGACGCCGATCAGCTTGATCGGGCAGCCGGTGACCGCGCGCATGCTGAGCGCAGCGCCGCCCCGCCCGTCGCCATCGACGCGGGTCAGCGCAATCCCGGTGAGGCCGATCCGCTCGTGGAAGGCGCCGGCGACATTGACCGCGTCCTGGCCGGTCAGCGCATCGGCGACCAGCAGGGTTTCCGCCGGCACGGCCACGTCGCGCACCGCCGCGCACTCGGCCATCAGCTCCTCGTCCACGTGGAGCCGGCCGGCGGTGTCTAGCAGGACGACGTCGTGGCCCTCCTGCGCGCCGGTCTTCATGGCGCGCCGGGCGATCGCGACCGCGCGCTCGCCGGGGATTACCGGCAGCACCTCCACCTCCGCCTGCACGCCGAGCGTCGCGAGCTGCTCCATGGCTGCTGGCCGGCTGGTGTCGAGCGAGGCCATCAGCACCCGCTTCTTGTGGCTCACCCGCAGGAAGCGGCCGAGCTTGGCGGTGGTGGTGGTCTTGCCGGAGCCCTGCAGGCCCACCATGAGGACCGCAGCGGGTGGGGTGGCGGCGGCGATGCCGATCTCGGCGGTCTCGCCGCCCAGCATCTCGACCAGGTGATCGTTCACGATCTTGATCACCTGCTGGCCTGGCGCCACGCTCTTCAGCACGTCGGCGCCGACCGCCTTCTCGCGCACGCCCGCGATGAAGTCCTTGACGACGGGGAGTGCGACATCGGCCTCGAGCAGGGCGATCCGCACGTCGCGGAGCGCGGCGCTCACATCGGCCTCGCTCAGCGCGCCGCGCCGCGCCAGCGTCTCGAAGACCCCGTTCAGCCTGCCGGACAGACTATCGAACACGCGCTTCCCCCGCCCAAACGATCGGCACGCCGGCGCGCGAAACTCGCGGACCGGCGTCCCTCCTCGAAGGGTGGCCTGTTACAACCTATCGAAGCGAGCGGACCCTAAGCCCACCCTTGCACTTGGTCAAGCCGGTTCGCAGGCCCGGATCAGCCCTGCACCTGCACCACACCGCACGCCGCCGCAGCCTGCTGTTATCTCCTCACGGCCCTGACCGGCACGCTCAGCGGCGCGGTAGCCGGCTTCTCCTGCCCGCGCGTCACACGATCGAAGACCTCGCGGTAATCCGGGTGCTCCGTACCTGCCAGGCGATCCCACCAGGTAAAGTAGAGGCCGTAATTCGACCCTCTGGAGCTGTGGTGAAGGTCGTGATGCGTGTTCGTGGTCAGGACGCCGAGCACCGCATGCGCCGGCATGCCACGTGGAAAGAGCTCGAAGCCGCTGTGGCCGACAACGTTCCGGACGATCATGTGGATCATGAACAGGTATATGACCGTGACGTGCAGCGGCAGGACAAATATGAGGATTGTCAGGAACAGCGCCTGAATCACAGCCTCCAGGGGTGCAAAGGCATAAGCCGCCCAGGGCGACGGGCTGTGCGATTCATGATGCAGCCGGTGAAATCGTTCGAAGAGGAGCGGATGGTGCATCAGGCGATGCGTCCAATAGAAGTAGGCATCGTGAAGCACGATGGTCACCGCCAGACTGAAGATACCGTAAAGCCAGCCGTAATCCGCGAAATCCGTGTAGATCAGCGTCCAGCCGTTCGCCATCGAGAAATAGATGAAGACGCCGTTGAGCGCGAAGATGAACGCCGTGAGAAGCGAATAGAACACCTCGCGCCGGATCGCGTGGGACGGCGCGAAGCCGGGCTGGATCTTGCGCTCGCGGAAGGGATTACCCTTCCAGACATAGAGAGCGAAGAACGCGACTCCCGCCGGAACGGCAATGAGCAGCATGTGTGCACCGAGAATCGTGGGCCACACTGGCCAGGCCGCGATCAGATCGTCGAAAGCGGTCATGGCTGTCCTGCTTCTCGGGGGCTGGGAACCGCATCGTGCGCGGCGCGGGCGGCGGGCGTGCCTTCCCCGGCGACGAGGTTGGCCGGCGGAACCTTAGCTTACGTGGCAATGGTTAGCCATGCGACGACAACGAGGGTGATGCTCCGGGTTGTCTCATGCGCCCAGGAAGAGGCGGCCGACCTCCGGGTCTTCGAGCAAGGCGTCACCGGGGCCGGCCATGGCCAGCCGGCCGGAGACAAGGACGTAGCCGATATCGGCGAACTCCAGCCCCTTCTTGGCGTTCTGCTCGACCATCACGATGGTCTTGCCCTCGCGCCGCTTCAGGTCCTCCAGAATCTCGAACACCATGTCGATGAAGCGGGGCTCCAGCCCGATGGAGGGCTCGTCCACCAGCAGCACGTCTGGCTCCATGATGAGCGCGCGGGAGATTTCGAGCAGCCGGCGCTCGCCGCCCGAGAGCACGCCGGCCCTTCGATGCCGCCGTTGGGCCAGCCTGTCGTAACGGTCGAACACGCGCTCGGCCGCCTGTCTTGCCGCGCCGCGTCGGTGGAGCAGGAAGCCTCCCATGAGCAGGTTCTCCTCGACCGTCATGTCGGGGAAGACGGAGTTGTCCTGCAGCACGTAGGCCACACCCGCGTCGGCCAGGCGGCGGCTGGAGGCGAGGCGCGTGACGTCCTTCGAGCCCGCCTGGATGCTGCCGGCCATCACGTCGGCAAAGCCGAAGACGGCGTGGAGCACGGTGGACTTGCCGGCGCCGTTGGGGCCGATGAGGCAGAGCGACTGGCCCTTTCCTGCCACGAGGTCAATGCCGTGCAGGATCTCCATGCGGCCGTAGCCGGCGCGCAGGCCCCGGACGTCGATGGCGGGCTCGCCAGCACAGAGCGCCTCCAGGTCTTGCCGCGCGGGTCCCTCGCCGGCGAGCTCGCGCGCTGCCTCCTCCACCGCATCGACCGAAAGCGCGGTCTCGAAGTCCATCGGCACCTCGGTGCCGGGTCCGGGCGGCGCGGCAGCCATCAATGCGCCCCCAGGTAGGCGTCGATCACGCGCTGATCGTTGCGCAGCGCGTCGGGAGGGCCGCTGGCGAGCAGCCGGCCGTGGGCCAGGCAGTGAATGTGCTCGGCCAGGCTCATGATGACGCGCATGTTGTGCTCGATGACGAAGAGCGTGACCCCGAACTCCCGGTTGGCGCGCTGCAGGCGCTCGATCACGCCGTTGATCAGCGTCGGGTTGATGCCCGCCGTCGGCTCGTCGAGCAGCAGCATGCGCGGGCGCACCATCAGCGCCATCGCAAGCTCCAGCAGCTTGCGCTGGCCGAAGGAAAGCTCGCCCGCCATCAGGTGGCGCTTGCCGTAGAGGCCGCAGAAGGCGAGCAGCGCTTCCGCCCGCTCGCGCGTCTCGGCCGAGACCGGCCGCATGAGCCGGAACAGCCCGTGCCCGGCCTCGGCATCGCTGATCGCCATGTTCTGCAGGCCGGTCATCTGCACGAAGACATGGGTCTGCTGGAAGGTGCGAATCAGCCCGAGGCGCGCGATCTCGGCCGTGCGCAGGCGGGTAATCTCGCGCCCCTCGAAGCGGATCGAGCCGCCGTCCACCGGGTGGTAGCCGACGATGGAATTGAAGAGCGTCGACTTGCCCGAGCCGTTCGGCCCGATCAGGCCCACCACCTTGCCCTCGGGCACCTCCAGCGAGACGTCGTCGTTGGCGGTGACCCCGCCGAAGCGCTTGATCGCGCCCTGGACCGTGAGCTGCGCGCTCATGCCCGCTCACCCTCGCGATCGTGAGACCCGTGGCGCGCAGGCCAGCGCGCCCGCGCCCAGCCCAGGATGCCCTGGGGGAAGAACACCACGATGCCGACGATGATCACGCCCAGCGCCACGCGCTGCCAACCGAGCAGGTGGGTCCAGAGCAGCTCCTGGGTGATGTGGAAGACTGTGGCGCCGAGCACGGGGCCCCAGAGCGTGCCCTTGCCGCCCAGGATCGCCATGAGCACCATCCAGACGCCGAAGGTGGCGCCGGCGAAGGCCGTATCGCGCGGGTCGACGAAGCCCAGCATGTTGCCCATGGCCCCGCCGACGAGACCGAGAAAGAAGGCGGCCACGGTCCACGCCGTGATCTTGTAGAGGTTGGTGTAGAGGCCCATCGCCTCGGCCTTGTCCTCGTTGTCGCGGATGGCGTTGAGCGCGAGGGCGAAGCGTGTCCGGTAGAGCGTCGCGAGCAGAACGAAGACGAGCGCGGCGAGCCCGAAAAAGAGGTAGGCGAAGAACAGGTTGGCGGAACCCGGCGGCCCCGGGAACAAGGGCGGCGAGAGGCCGGAGCCCGCGCCCACGAAGTCCCAACCGCCCGCGATCTCGCCGGCGGCGATGCCGAGGCCGAGGGTGGCGATGGCGAAGTAGTGGCCCCGCATGCGCAGAATCATCGAGCCCAGCAGCACGGCGAGCGCCGCGGCGATCCCCGCGCCCACCACCATGCCGAGCACGAGGCCGGGGAAGTAGTCGAGCCCCACGTCCCGCTGCACGACGACCGAGGCGTACATGCCGACGCCGAAGAAGAGGATGTTGCCGAAGCTGTTGTAGCCGGTCTGCCCGCCGGTGATGTCCCAGGTCTGGGCCATGATGACGAGCGCCCAGAGCATCGCGATCTGCGCGCGGTAGTCAGGCACCACGAAGGGGAGCGCAACGCCAGCGGCGGCGACGCCCAGCATGAGCAGCGGCTGGCGGCGGAGCATCACCTGAGGAACTTCCTGCGCCGCTGCAGTAGGGAGCTGCGGATGACCAGGATCACCACCAGGAGGATGAAGACGAAGGCCACCTGGTACTGCACGCCCAGGATAAAGCCGGCGAAGTTCTCCGCCGCGCCCAGGCCGAGGCCCGCCACGATCACGCCCGGCAGATTTCCGAGCCCCGCCACGATCACGATCATGAAGGAGCGAACCGTGTAGGGCAGCCCGATGTAGGGGTGGACCGAATAAGCCATCACCACCAGTGCGCCGGCGGCGCCGCAGAGCGCGGCGTTGATGCCGTAGGTGGCGGCGAAGACCCGGTTGGTGTCGATGCCGAGAATGCGGGCGGCCCGCGGGTTCTGGGCGGTGGCGCGGATTGCCTGACCGATCCTGCTCTTCTTGAGGAAGAGGATCAGCACGCCGCCGATGGCGATGGCCCCGCCGCAGGCTGCGGCCTTCATCTGCGAGACGGTCACCGTGTAGTCGAGCAGGAACCACGTTCCGAGGCCCGACTGGGCCGTCCTCACGTCGCCGCCCCAGATCTGGTTCATCAGCTGCTGCAGCAGGATGGAGAGCCCGAAGGTGGCGAGCAGCGAGATGAACATGTCGCGGTCCGCCACCCGCCGGATCACGCCGTAGTAGAGGCCGGTGCCGATGACGTAGAGCACGATCGCCGCGACGGGGATGCCCCAGAGCGGGCTCAGGCCCCAGAGCGTGAGCTGGTAGGCGATGAAGCCGCCCAGCATGACGAGCTCGCCCTGGACGACGTTGATGACGTTCATCACGCCCCAGACCAGCGCCATGCCGTAGGCGGCGACGGCGAAGATGGCGCCGATCATCAACCCGTCCAGCAAGAGCTGCAGGATGAGGAAAGGCGCCTCCCCCAGGAGCGAGAGGTTGGCTGCCATGGTCTATCTCGCAGGCGCCCGGCGCGCGGCTGTCACGGCGCGACGGCTACGCTTCCGTGTGCGAGGGATGCGCGCGCAGAATGCCTACCGCTCGGACCACGGCGGGGTCGGGTGGCGGACCTCCGAGGCGGCCCAATTGGTCGGCGCGACCACGACATAGGCGCCGTCCTGAATCTGGTAGAGCACCATGGGCTTCGCGATGTTCTTGCCCGTCTCGTCGAACCTGATGTTGCCGTAGAAGGTCTGCATCTCCGTCGCCGCCAGAGCATCGCGCACCGCGCCCTTGTCGAAGCTCCCTGCGCGCTCGAAGGCGTCCGCGAACACCAGCACCGCAGCAGAGGATTCGGCGGCCTGATAGGGCGGCGCGTAGCCGTACTCGGCTTCGAAGGTCGCGGCGAAATCGGCCGCCGAGCCGAACACGTCGTCCCGGTAGGAGAGCGTCGGCGCCCACTGGCTCGCGCAGAGCGTGTACTCGGACGCAGCGCCAAACTTACCGATCACGTCGGCGCTGTCGCAATGGGTGATCGCCAGCATCGGCAGGTCGACCCGCATTTCCTCGACTTGCCTGACGGCGAGTGCAGCGCCCTTGGAATGACCCGAGACGACGAGAATGTCCGGCTTCAGCGCCTTCGTCTTGGCGAGCGTCGCCGCCATGTCGTTGAGCTCGGGCGGCAACTGGTCGTCGATCACGACCTGGATGCCGAGGCTCGCGGCATCGGCGAGCACGCCCGCGCGGATATCCTGGCTGAAGGGGTCGTTCTCGAAGGCCCCGGCCAGCTTCAGCGTCGCCGGGTCGCGCCCTTCGCGCTCGGCGAGCTCGGCCGCCAGCGCAACCGCGCTCGCGAGGTACTGCTCGGTGGTCGACAGCACCGCGAAGAGATAGCGGTAGCCCTTGTTGAAGAGCTGCAGCGAGGCACCGTTGGCCTCCACCATGGGCACGCCGTACTGCTCGGTGACCGGCGCGATCGCCTTGGTCAGCCCGGAGCTGTAGGGGCCCAGCATGAAGTCGACGCCGTCCTGATTGATCAGGCGCTCGGCGAGCTGTGAGCCCCGCGCGGGCGTCGATTCGTCGTCGTAGTAGATGACCTCGAGCCGGTAGGTCTTGCCGCCGACCGTGATGCCGCCGGCGTCGTTGATGGTCTTGACGGCGAGGTCGTAGCCCCGCTGGGTGTGCTCGCCGGCGGTGGTGTACTTCCCCGTCAGCGACACGGCGGCACCGAGGTAGACGGTATCGCCCTCCACCTTCGCCTGTGCCTCGCCTGCAACGAGAATGCTCAGGCCCAAGGCTGCGGACCCGATGGCAGCTGCCCATCCTTTCAGCATGACGATCCTCCGATTGAGTTTGGTTAGCGCCTTTTTCCCATGGTGGTGAGCCGCGGCGGCCCTGTCCACCGTCTGACGTTATGCTTTATTAGAATGAGTGGCGCAGGGAGAGGCGAAGCCCATGGCTATTCAAATATGCCTCGCTCGCAGCCTGATCGAGCATGAGCGGCTCCCTGCTCCCGTCACGCCACACCACCCGACCGCCGCCCGTGGCGGTCTCGGCGGTGCCGAGCTCGCTGTATCGCCACGCGACCTCCAGCGTCGTGCTCTCGCCGAGCGCCGTCGCGACGCCCGCCGTCAGCATCCAGGCGAAATCGGACCGGTGCCCGCCCGGAACGAGTGTCGTCGTTCTCGGGAACATCATCCGCGTCTCGCCTGTGCTGATCCTGGCGACGCCGACTCCGGCTCCCAAGAAGGGGTCGAAGGGGCCCAGCCTCGGCAGGCCCAACGCCGGGAGGTCCGCATAGGCGGCAACCATTCCGGACAGAACGGAGGCGTCAACTGCCACAGTCTGCTGTCGCTCTGGCGCCAGGTAGTTGGCGTGGCCTGAGAAGGCGAGGCGTGGGCGGAACTCGACGATAGCCTCCATCCTCACGGCCGGCGCGACAGCGCCGCCGATACCGACCTCGAAGCCGGTCGCCGTGCTGAAATCGCCTACCGTGCGATACGGCGCCCCATCGCCGCCGAGGCCACAGCCATAAAGCGCGGCCGGCTCCGTGCTCGCACAATTCACCTTGTCGCGAAACACCGTCTCTGTCGGCAGGTCGAAGCCGATTCCGACCCGCAGATAGAGATCCTCGTAGAGCTCCTCGGCCGCTAAGGCTCCTGTGCTCATCGCTGCCGAGAGTACGGCCGCAATTGCAGCGGCGCAGAGCAACGCGGTTCGTGCGCCACTCCTTACCACTGGGAGCGCGCCTCGATCGGCCAGATGTCGACCAGCGTGTCGCCGCGCACGCAGTGATAGACGTCGTACAGAAGGAGCGTCTGGTAGCAGTGCGGGGCGATGCATTCGAGCGCGTCGCCCACCTGCGGCAGGCGCTCGCCCTCCGGCACCGTGACGCGGCCCATGTCGTCGCCGACCAGCTCGTAGAGGGAGTCCGGGTGTGCGCCCGCGGCGACGCGGGGCGGGAACTCCTCGCGTTGAAGCTCCTTGATCCCGGCGTCGGTGACCGCGAACTCGTCGCGCGCGCTGATCACCGTGGTGCGGACGAAGAGCGAGGTCTCGAAGGGATGTGGGTTGTCGGGCTCGAAGGGGGTGTCGGCGTAGTTCACGTCCATGAAGATGTAGCTGCCCGCCTGGCACTCGGTGAAGAGGCCGGCGGCCGCGTCGATGGCATAGGTGCCGGTTCCGCCGCCGGAGACGATTCCGGGCGCCAAGCCTTCCGCGCCGAGGCGCTCGCAAAGCGCGGCGAGCGGCGCCGTGCAGCGCTCCTGCTCGGCGCGGCGGGCGTCGAAGTCGGGCTCGCGCTGGAAGGAGCCGTTGTAGCCCTGGACGCCGGCGTAGACCGCGCCCTCGGTCTCGGCAATGTGGCGCGCGAGCGCGAGCGCATCGTCCACCGTGACGAGGCCGGTGCGCCGGCCGCCCACCTCGAAGTCCACCAGCATGCGGAGCGGCTTGCCGGCCGCGAGTGCGGCCCCGGCGAGCCGGTCCACCACGGCCGCATCGTCCACGGCGACGAGCAGCCCCTCGGCGCGAACATTGAGCGCGGCCAGGCGGGCAATCTTCGGCTCGGTCACGACCTGGGAGAAGAGCAGCACGCCCGGGATCCCGGCATCGGCCATGATTTCGGCCTCGGCCAGCGTTGCGCAGCATTGGCCGAGCGCGCCGGCCTCGATCTGGCGCTTCGCCACCTCCACCGACTTGTGGATCTTGGCGACGGGCCGCACCCCGTGGCCGGCCTTGCCCAGATAGTTGGCGAGGTAGGCGATGTTGCGCTCCAGCCGGTCGAGGTCGAGCACCAACGCAGGCGTCGACAGCGCCGTGCGCGAGCCCTGCTGGCCGATGAGCGATTCGTTGGGACCGAGCTTTCCGATCGCGCCCATGGGATCTCCTCGTGCCTCGTTGACCGACAACCCATCGAATATCAGGGTGCGCGTGCGGTCAAATCGCGGTCCGAAACACGGCGCACGCTCGGGGCGGCCCTCGCTTGTGCCGGTGGCTGCGCCTCGATAGGGTCCGCCCGCAAAGGAGAGCAGCTATGGCTGAAGACAAGGACATGACAGAGGGGCAGGGCCACCAGACGGCACCGGCGGGAGCGCCGGCGCGGGCGCTCGATCACGTCGGCATCTCGGTGCCCGACATCGATGCTGCCGTCGCCTGGTACCGTGACATCCTCGGCTGCTACGTGCTGATGGAGCCGGTCGAGAGCCATGCCGACGGCAGCTACTTCGGCCAGATCGTCGCCGACATCTTCGGCGCCGACTTCAAGGGCATGAAGATCGCCCATCTGGCGACCGCCGACGGGGTCGGTATCGAGCTCTTCCAGTTCTTCGCCAACGCGCCGCAGGAGGAGCACTTCGCCTACTGGAAGACTGGCATCTTCCACATCTGCATTCTCGATCCCGACATCGAGGGCCTGGCCAGGCGCATCGACGAGAGCGGCGGGAAGCAGCGCAGCAAGGTGTGGCAGCTCTGGCCCGACAAGCCCTACAAGGTCTGCTACTGCGAGGATCCGTGGGGCAATATCGTCGAGGTCAGCTCCCATCCCTACATCATGGCCTGGTCGAACTTCATCCCGCGCCACGCGGACTGACCGGCCCGCGCGCATAACGGACTCGCACCCGCCGGTCCCTGCGATATACTCCGGCCCCGGATTCCGCCTCCCGCCCCGCAATCACCGAGACGTGCCCGGCGATGAACGCGTTGGCCGAACTCATCCACGTCGTCTTCTCGATCTACATCTACCTGCTGATCGCATCGGCGGTGTTCAGCTGGCTGGTGGCCTTCAACGTGATCAACACGAGCAACCGCTTCGTGTTCACGTTGCTGAGCTTCCTCCACCGCATTACCGAGCCCGTGCTCCGGCCGATCCGGCGCATCATCCCGAATCTCGGCGGCATCGACATATCGCCGATCATCCTGATTCTGATCCTTTATTTCCTCCGCGATCTCATCGTGGACAACATCGTCCGGTAACGCCTCCGAGATCGACGCGCCCAGCGCCTGCCGGATCGGAGCACGCCCAGCCCCAAGCGAGGAATACCCATGAGCGACGCGGTCATCATCGACGGCAAGGCATTCGCGGCCGACATCCGGGCCGAGGTCGGGCGCAAGGCCGCGCTTCTGAAGGAGAGCCATGGCCTCGTGCCGGGGCTCTCGGTCGTGCTCGTGGGCGACGATCCGGCGAGCCACGTCTACGTTCGCAACAAGGGCAAGGCGACCGTCGCCGCCGGCATGGACTCGCAGGAATACCGGCTCCCCGACACCGCGAGCCATCAGGAGGTGCTGGAGACGGTCGAGAGGCTGAACGCCGACGATGCCGTGCACGGGATCCTGGTGCAGCTCCCGCTGCCCGATCAGGTGGATTCCAACGCGATCATCAACGCGATCAATCCGGACAAGGACGTGGACGGCTTCCACACCGTGAACGTGGGCCGGCTCACCACGGGGCAGGACAGCCTCGTGCCTTGCACGCCGCTCGGCTGCATGCTGATGCTGCGTCACTTCGTGGGCGAGCTGAAGGGCAAGCGGGCGATGATCGTCGGCCGCTCCAACATCGTCGGCAAGCCGATGGCGTCGCTGCTGCTGCGCGAGCACTGCACCGTCACCATCGGCCATTCGCGCACCCAGGACCTGCCCGGCGAATGCCGCCGCGCCGATGTCCTCATCGCCGCCGTGGGGCGGGCCGAAATGATCCGGGGCGACTGGGTCAAACCCGGTGCAGCGGTCATCGACGTCGGCATCAACCGCGTGCCCGCGGGCGAAAAGACCAAGCTGGTGGGCGACGTCTGCTTCGAGGAGGCGGTGGAGAACGCAGGCTGGATCACTCCGGTGCCGGGCGGCGTCGGGCCCATGACCATCGCGTGTCTCTTGAAAAACACGCTCACCGCCGCCTGCCGCCGCCACGGAATCGAAGAGCCGGAGTGAACCATCGGCGCGGCCCGCCCGCGGCGGTTATCGAGCTGACGGACTCGGTCTTGAAGAATCAACTAAAATGTCAATATAATACGCAATTATAAACGCAATCTAATATCTGGCCGTCAGGTACTGCTTACTGATCTCAGGATCGGTTGCCCACGCCGACCGGCTTGAGCCCGCCCGATATCGGAACGGCTGGCAGCGGGCGCACGAGACGGCCGATGAAGCGTCGGAACGGGCGCATCTAGCGGGCGATTGGGCCTGGCGGCCCATCAAACGACGGACGTGGACGATGGCACCTGCGAAAACAGCACCAAGAAAGACGGCGCCCACAGGAAACGCAATCGCACGGCGATTGGGGTCGATCTCCTCCAAGGGTGCGATGCGGCACGTGGAGGTGGCCAACCTGCTTGGAACGAGACCGGAGACAGTCTCGCGCTGGAATCAGGGCCGCGCCTATCCGCACGCAAGAACCGAAAAGACCCTTCTGGAGCTGGAGTTCATCGTCGACCAGCTGTCGGACTTCTACGAGCCGAATGAAGCCCGCCAGTGGATGTTTGCGCCGCAGAAGCTCCTGCGTGGGCGGTCGCCGGCCGAGTTGATTCAGGCAGGGCAAATCGACGAAGTACGGCGGTTGGTCAATCAGCTCCGGGACGGCGTTTACATTTAGGCTGAATCGCCCTCACCAGCATGATCCACGATCCGGATCTCCTGGATCGCCTGAGCGCGTTTGGCTCGGAACGTTTCGAGGGCGAGGTATTCCGGGCAACACGCACGAATGCGGATCCGGTCGCGGCATCCATCAGCGGCGGGCGATGGGCACCACCGCCTGACGGAAACACCGGGCATTCCGTTCTCTACACCAGCCTCGAACGCGATGGCGCACTTGCCGAGGTCGCCTCGTTTCTGGCGCAACTGACGCCGATACCGGGGCCGCGTCCGATCAAGGTAACGCGGCTCGCCGTTGCGACGGCGCGCACGATACGGCTTGTCCGTGCCGATCTTGGCGGGCTCGGTGTGGACTTGGCGCGCTTTGGGGAGCGCGACTACGACCGAACGCAGAAGATCGGCGCGGCTCTTGTCTTCTTGGGGTTCGACGGCCTCATCGCCCCTTCGGCCCGCTGGCCCTGCGACAACCTGATGATATTCGGCGACAACCACGCGTTGACCGAAAAGCTCGAAGCAGTGGACGAAGAATTGGTCGAGTGGCGAGCGTGGGCGCAGACCCACGGGATGCTTGCCCACGTGTCGAACGCCAGCACGGAGGCTGCCGACACCCCTCGATAGAAACCGGGAATATCCCAGAGGCAGGAAGTCGAGTTAAGTGTCCTCGCCTGTCCTGCCCAGCCTGAGGCGGAGGGCGTTGAGCTTGATGAAGCCCTCGGCGTCGCGCTGGTCGTAGACCGAATCGGCCTCGAAGGTCGCGTGCTCGGCGCTGTAGAGGCTCACAGGCGCCTTGCGGCCTTCGACCGAGACCGAGCCCTTGTAGAGCGCGAGCCGAACGGTGCCGGTGACGCCCTTCTGGCTCTCGTCGATCGCCGCCTGCAGCATCCGCCGCTCGGGCGCGAACCAGAAGCCGTTGTAGACGAGCTCGGCATAGCGCGGCATCAGCTCGTCCTTGAGGTGAGCGGCGGCGCGGTCGAGCGTCAGGCTCTCCATGGCGCGGTGGGCGGCGATCAGGATGGTGCCGCCAGGGGTCTCGTAGACGCCCCGCGACTTCATGCCGACGAATCGGTTCTCCACCAGGTCGACCCGGCCGATGCCGTTGGCGCCGCCCAGCTCGTTGAGCCGTTCCAGCAGCGCCGCGGGGCTGAGCGCCTCGCCGTCGACCGCCACCGCATCGCCGGCCTCGAACGCGATCTCGACCGTGGTCGGCTGGTCCGGCGCGGCCTGGGGTGAGACCGAGCGGGTGAACATGCTCTCGTCTGGCGCCACCCACGGGTCCTCCAGCGCCTTCCCCTCGTAGGAGATGTGCAGGAGGTTGGCGTCGGTGGAGTAGGGGGGCTCGCCGCGCTTGTCGCGCGGGATCGGGATCTGGTGCTTCTCCGCGTACTCGACTAGCGCCTCCCTGGAATCGATATCCCACTCGCGCCAGGGCGCGATCACCCGGATGCCGGGGTCGTGCGCGTAGTAGCCAAGCTCGAAGCGCACCTGGTCGTTGCCCTTGCCGGTGGCGCCGTGGGCCACCGCGTCGGCGCCGGTCTCGTGCGCGATCTCGATCTGGCGCCTCGCGATCAGCGGCCGCGCAATCGACGTGCCTAGCAGGTAGACGCCCTCGTAGATCGCGTTGGCCCGGAACATGGGGAACACGTAGTCGCGCACGAAGGTCTCGCGCAGGTCCTCGATGCGGATGTCGCGCACGCCGAGCGTCTCCGCCTTGGCGCGCGCCGGCTCAAGCTCCTCGCCCTGGCCGATGTCGGCGGTGAAGGTGACCACCTCGCAGCCGTAGCTTTCCTGCAGCCAGCGCAGGATGACCGAGGTGTCGAGCCCGCCGGAATAGGCAAGCACCACCTTCTTCGGCGCCTCATTCATCGTCTCGTCTCCTTGCCGGCCGGCGAGTGATCCCGCGGCTCCTTCGGCCTGCCGTCTCGCTCGGCCGTGTGAATCGTCTGAAGCGTCCCTTGAAGCGCTCGGGCTCCGGCGGATCGTAGCCCGGCGTATCGGGGAGCGGGCGCGGGTTGTCGATCGAGGGCCAGGGCACGAATGCAAAGACCCAGATCATGAGCACCGGCACGCCGATCAGGAGGCCCATGCCGATGGGGAGGGGCGTGAAGAGGCCGACGAACGCAATCACCATGACGTGGGACCACCAGGGGTTGCGCCCGGCCTTGTGGAAGATGCGCCAGAACATCCACATCGCGATGACAACGACCGCGAGGTACTGCAGGACGCCGACCACGGTTCAGCGCTTTCCGTAGCGATCGTTGGGCCAGATCATGAAGGCGAGCAGCGCGAGCAGGATCAGCGGCCCGACCAGGGGTACGAACACCACGAGCGCGATCGGCCAGCGCAGGCCCGCGCGCGCGCAGATGCGCAACGCCGGATAGAGGATGACGGCCCCGAGCGCGAGGCCGACGGCGATTTGAATTGGCACGGCCGCGGCGCAGTTGCGGTCGTTCAGGCGGGCTGGGCGCGTCCGGCGCGCTGCGTCGTCCGCGCCCCCCGTTCAGACCGAGTAGTACATCTCGAACTCGATGGGGTGCGGGGCCATGAGGAAGGCCGTTTGCTCCTCCCGCTTGAGCTCGAGGTAGCCGTCGATCAGGTCGTCGGTGAACACGTCGCCCTTCTTGAGGAAATCCCGGTCGGCGTCGAGCGAGTCGAGCGCCTGGCCCAGGTTGCCGCACACGGTCGGCACGTCCTTCAGCTCCTCCGGCGGCAGGTCGTAGAGGTTCTTGTCCATCGCATCGCCCGGATGGATCTTGTTCTCGATGCCGTCGATCCCCGCCATCAGCATCGCCGCGAAGGCGAGGTAGGGGTTCGCCGAGGGATCGGGGAAGCGCACCTCCACCCGCTTGCCGTTGGGGCTCGCGGCGTAAGGGATGCGGCAGGAGGCGGAGCGGTTGCGCGCCGAGTAGGCGAGCAGCACCGGCGCCTCGTAGCCCGGCACGAGCCGCTTGTAGCTGTTCGTCGACGGGTTGGTGAAGGCGTTGATCGCCCTCGCGTGCCGGATCACGCCGCCGATGTAGTAGAGCGCCATGTCCGAGAGGTCGGCGTAGCCCGAGCCCGCGAAGAGCGGCCTGCCATCCTTCCAGATCGACTGGTGCACGTGCATGCCGGAGCCGTTGTCGCCGACGATGGGCTTCGGCATGAAGGTGGCGCTCTTGCCGTAGCTGTGGGCGGTCATCTGCACCACGTACTTCTGAATCTGGAGTTGGTCGGCCGCATTGAGCAGGGTGCCGAATTCGACCCCGAGCTCATTCTGGCTGGGTGCGACCTCGTGGTGGTGCTTCTCCACCTTGACGCCCATGCCTGCCAGGTGGACGACCATCTCGGCCCGCATGTCGTTCATGGAGTCGACCGGCGGCACCGGCACGTAACCGCCCTTGGTCGGCGGGCGGTGGCCGTAGTTGCCCTCCTCGTAGGCGCGGCCCGTGTTGTAGGGGCCCTCCTCCTGGTCGAGCATGTAGTAGGTCTCGTTCATAGAGACTTTGTAGCGCACGTCGTCGAAGACGAAGAACTCGGCCTCCGGCCCGAAGTACGCGGTATCGCCGATCCCGGAATAGGCCAGATAGACCTCTGCCTGCTTGGCAACGCTGCGCGGGCAGCGGTGGTAGGCCTGCCCGGTGGATGGCTCGATCACGTCGCAGGTCAGGATCATCTGCGGCAGCGCCGAGAAGGGGTCCATCACGGCGCTTGCCGGGTCCGGCATGAGCACCATGTCCGACTGGTGGATCTCCTTCCAGCCCGCGATCGAGGATCCGTCGAACATGATCCCGTCGGTCAGCATGTCCTCATCGACCGTGCGGACCGCCTGGGTCATGTGTTGCCATTTGCCGCGTGGGTCAGTGAACCGGAAATCCACGAACTGGACTTCGTTCTTCTCGATCATCTCCAAGACGCTGTCTGCATCACTCATTGCACCGCTCCCTCGCCCGCTCGGTCTGTCTTCTGCGCACCTCTCCCCTCCCGGTGGCGGCGCGCTGGCGCGCTTATATGGCTTCGCGGCCGCGTTCGCCAGTGCGGATTCGGATGGCGTCCTCGACCGGCACGATAAAGATCTTGCCGTCGCCCACGCGCCCGGTCGCGGCCGCCTCGCAGATGGCTTCGATCGCGCGCTCGACCATGTTGTCTTCGAGCACGATCTCGATCTTCACCTTGGGCAAAAAGTCCACCACGTACTCGGCTCCCCGGTAGAGCTCGGTGTGGCCGCGCTGCCGGCCGAAGCCCTTGGCCTCGGTCACGGTGATTCCCTGCAGCCCGACCTCGTGCAGGGCGTCCTTCACCTCGTCGAGCTTGAACGGCTTGATGACGGCTTCGATCTTCTTCATCGCGCTCCCCTAAGCGTGCCAGGCCGGCACGGTACTTTCCCCGGCGGCGGCGCATGATAGCGCAGGTCCGGTTCCGCGCCGCCTCCTTTGATGGCATCATGCGCGGCCTTGAGTTGGACAGGGAGACGCACGTGCAGATCGCCGAGCGCATGGGGCGGCTCGGGACCGAGACCGCCTTCGACGTACTGGCTCGCGCGGGCGCCTTGCAGGCGGCCGGGCGCAGCATCATCAATCTCGGAATCGGGCAGCCCGACTTCCGCACGCCCGAGCATATCGTCGAGGCGGGCCGCAAGGCGCTGGCGGACGGCCACCACGGCTATACCCCGGCCAACGGCATCCCGGCGCTGCGCGAGGCGGTGGCGGCGGATATCGCCACTTACCGTCGCTGCGAGGTCGATCCCGGCAATGTCGTGGTGGTGCCGGGTGGCAAGGTCACGATGTTCTTCGCCGCGCTGATGTTCGGTGAAGAGGGGGCCGAGATCCTCTATCCCAATCCGGGCTTCCCCATCTACGAGTCCGCGATCAAGTTCTCCGGCGCGACCCCGGTGCCGATCCCGCTCTACGAGGAGACCGGCTTCTCCTTCGATGCGGACGAGGTGCTGGCCAAGATCACCCCGCGCACCCGGCTGGTCATGCTCAACAGCCCGGCCAACCCGACCGGCGGCGTGGTGCCCCGCGAGACCTTCGACCGGCTTGCCGAGGGGCTCGAGGCCCATCCGCACGTCGCGATCATGAGCGACGAGATCTACAGCCGGCTGCTCTACGAGGGCCGCGAGCACGTCACCATGCTGGACTATCCGGCGCTTCGGGACCGCGTGATCGTGCTCGACGGCTGGAGCAAGACCTACGCGATGACCGGCTGGCGCATCGGCTACGGGGTCTGGCCCGCAACCTTGGCGGAGCAGGCCACGCGGCTTGCGATCAACTGCAACTCCTGCGTCAACGCGCCCACCCAGTACGCGGCGCTGGCGGCGCTCACCGGCCCGCAGGATTCGGTCGAGACCATGCGCCAAACCTTCGACGAGCGGCGGAAGCTCATCGTCGCCGCGCTCAACCGGGTCGAGGGCATCACCTGCGTCGATTCCGCCGGTGCGTTCTACGCCATGCCCAACATCACCGGCACCGGGCTCGATACGCGCACGCTGCAGGACGGGCTGCTGGAGGAGGCCGGAGTCGCCACCATCGCCGGAACCAGCTTCGGCGCCTATGGCGAGGGCTACCTCCGCCTCTCCTACGCCGCGAGCACCGAGGAGATCGAGGAATCCATCGCCCGCATCGAGCGCTGGCTCGCGGAGCGCGCGGCCGCAGCCTGAGCCCATGGAGAGAGCGCGCCCGGAGGGAGCGCGGATGGTCGATCACATTTGGGGCCGGTCGTGATAGGTACGGGGTCGGCGCCCGTAGCTCAGCCGGATAGAGCACGAGCCTTCTAAGCTTGGGGTCGCAGGTTCGAGTCCTGCCGGGCGCGCCAATTCTTTCAGCAGATCTTTCTCGGGCGCGATTACCTATCCGAACGAGTCGAGAACCTATCCGTTTCGCCGACTGACTCGCGGCCGGCACGCTGCCTAGATTCGAGCGTCGCGTCTCCCGTGCCCGATAGCGCAATGCCAATGGGCGTTGATGTCGGCGGAACGAACAGGGATGCTATGGTCACGGATTGCTGACGAGACTTGGCGTCCGTCACGACCTGACCCCATGCGGGATGTGACGTCGCCGGGCTGGTCCGCTTGAGGCATTGGGGCCAACATCGGCGTCTTGAGCACTTAGGGAACGAAGGGAACGATGGCACTCGCCGAGGCTCAAGCGGAGCGCACGTCCCCGCTGCCCGACCTCAGGCGCATTCTCGCCGACTCCCGGCTCTTCTGGCTGGTGCTGCCGGCTTTCGTCTTCTTCCTGATTTTCTTCGTCGTCCCGACCGTCTCGCTCTTTCTGATCTCCTTCGACAAGTCGGTCGCAGGCGTGGTCGATATTCAGTGGGACTTCACGCTCAAGAACTACATCCGCTTCTTCAACCGCTCGCTTTACTACGAGGCGGCGATACGCTCGATCGGGCTGGCCGCGATCGTCTCGGTCGTTACGTTGGCGCTGGGCTACCCGCTCGCCTACTTCGTCGCCAAGACCAGGCATCCCGGGCGCAACACCTTCTATATGATCCTCGTGCTGAGCGCGATGCAGCTCGACATGGTGATCCGCCTCTTCGGCCTGATGGTGCTGATGGGCGACAACGGGATCATCAACGGCGTCCTCAGGGACATCGGCGCCATCCGCGAGCCGCTGCCGCTGATGTACAACTTCTTCGGCGCCGTGGTCGGGCTCGTGCAGTTCACCCTGCCCTTCATGGTGCTCTCGCTGATCGGCATCATCAGGAGCATTCACCCCTCGCTGGAGGAGGCGGCGCGAAGCCTCGGCGCCAACCGCTGGACCACCTTCTGGCGCATCACCTTCCCGCTCAGCATGCCGGGCATCCTCGCAGGCACGCTGCTGGTGTTTGCCATCTCGATCTCCTCCTACGTCGTGCCCGCGCTGATGGGCGGCTGGAAGGTGATCGTGATGCCGCTCCACATCTACCAGCAGATCGCCGAGATGGGTAAGTGGCAGTTCGGCGCGACCATCGCGGTCGTGCTCTTCGTCACCAGCATGATCGCGGTCTACGTCTATCAGCGCTTCGCGGCGCGCACCGCAGGCGGGCGGGCCTGAGATGGCGGAGATGGTGACCGACACGGGCCCCGCGCCGCGCGGCGGCGGCTGGAGGCCCTTCCGCCGGCGCAACGGGCCGCGCGAGGAGCCGGCGGTGGCGCTGCCGCTCCAGATCGGCGCGTGGATCGCCTTCGTCGTCCTCCTGCTCCCCGTCGTGATCGTGGTGCTGGCCGGGCTCAACTCGGGCGACCATCTGACCTGGCCGCCGGAGGGGCTGTCGCTTCGCTGGATCTTCGCGTTCTTCGAGGCGAGCGAGTTCCTCGACGCTTACGTCTTCAGCCTGTGGCTCGCCGTGGTGGTCATGGTGATCTCGACCACGCTCGGCACCATGGCCGCGATCTTCCTCACGCGCATGACCTTCCCCGGCCGCAACCTGCTCCGGGCGTACTTTCTCTCGCCCTTGATCCTGCCGGGGATCGTGCTGGGGCTTGCGCTCTACGTCTTCTACGTCTCGAGCGGCATCGGGCTCTCGCGCACGCTGCCGGGGCTCATCATCGGCCACGTGCTGGTGACGGCGCCCTACGTGATCGGCACCGTGTCGGCGGCGCTCTTCAACTTCGACATCGCGCTGGAGGAGGCCGCGCGCAGCCTCGGCGCGAGCCCCTGGACGGCGTTCCGCAAGGTGACGCTGCCCATCATCGGGCCGGGCGTTGCCGCCGGCGCGATCTTCGCTTTCATCGTGTCCTTCGGGCAGTTCGACGTCTCGCTCTTCCTGAGCACGCCGAACTATACGCCGCTGCCGATCGCCCTCTATATTTCGCTCAGATATACCTTCGAGCCGACGGCGGCGGCGGCGGGCATCTTCGCGATCGCGCTGGTCGTGATCTCGATGCTTCTTACCTCTCGGCTCATCAACATCCGGCGCTTCGCCGGAATCAAGTTCTCGTAACGCACAAAGGGAGACTGAACGATGACCGTCAAATGCACTTCGAAGCCGTCGCGGCGCACCGTCCTCAAGGGGCTCGCGGCAGGCGGCGCAGCCGCAGCCTCGACCCAATTCGGCCTCTTCAACATCAACCACGCCTGGTCGCAGGACGTGCACTGGGACGGCGAGCCCTTCGATGCCGGCGGCGCCACCTTCATCCTTGGCGAGTGGGGCGGCTTCTGGGAGGAGTTCGTCCGCGGCGCCGTGATCGAGAATTTCGAGAAGACCTACAACTGCACCATCGCCTACGATTCTTCGTGGCCCTGGTTCCCCAAGTACGTCGCCAGCGGGCCGAAGGATCCGGCCTTCCACATGTGCAACTGGAACCTGCCCGAGATGATGAAGACCGCGCGGGCCGGCGACTACTTCCTGCCGATCGAGGACATCAAGGCGAACGTACCGCACGCGCCCGACTGCTGGGATTTCGCCTTCGGCAACGGCATCGGCGTGACCTGGGCCTTCGGCCAGTACGCCTACGTGTACCGCACCGACCTGGTCGATCCGGCGCCCGCCGACTTCAAGTCCTTCTGGGAGGACCGCTTCGCCGGCAACCGGGCGACGTACATCACCTCCAACACCCTGCAGATGGTGTTCTTCATCGCCGCCAGCGCCGCTTGGGGCGAGGGGCCGGAGGACATGGATGCCGGCTTCGACGCCATGGAGCGTGCCAAGCCGATGAAGATCAGCGATTTCACCGGAAACATGCAGACCTTGGTGGAACGCGGCGAGGTGCACCTCGGCGTGCAGTGGGAAGGCGAGGTCTACCTGCAGATGGACAAGGGCATCTCGGTCGCTCCCGTCATCTGGGGCTCCAAACCGATCCTGACCCAGACCAAGACCATCAGCCGCTACTCCGATCCGATACAGAAGAAGCTCGCGTTCGCGCTGATGAACGAGGCGCTCGACCCCGCTTACCAGGAGAAGGCCGGCGGCACGTTCTATCTGCGGCCGACCAACGGCAAGGCGCCGGTGGCGGAAAGCCTCGCGAGCAAGGGCGTGCTCAACACGGCCGGCGCCATGGAAGGGCTCTGGATCCCGGATTGGAATTGGTATCTCGACAACGAGGACGACATCGTCGAGACCACCAACGAGATCTTCGGCGGCTGATCCACCGCTGCCGGGCCGGATGACTGAGAGAGACCGCGCGTGTCTGACGTCGAGCTTTCGGGCCTGACCAAGCGCTACGGCGAGACCCTCGCGGTCTCGGATGTCTCGCTCCGGGTCAAGGAGGGGGAGTTCTTCTCCCTCCTCGGCCCGTCCGGCTGCGGCAAGACGACGACGCTCCGCATGATCGCGGGCTTCGTCCGCCCCAACGAAGGCCAGGTCTTCATCGGCGGCGAGGACATGACCCTGCTCCCGCCGGAGAAGCGGGGCATCGGCATCGTCTTCCAGAACTACGCAATCTTTCCGCACATGACCGTATTCGACAACATCGCCTTCGGCCTGAAGATGCGAAAGGTGCCGAAGCGGGAGATTCGCGGCCGCGTCGGCAAGGCGCTCGAACAGGTCAATCTCGACGGCTACGAGCGGCGCTACCAGCGCGAGCTTTCCGGCGGGGAGCAGCAGCGCGTGGCGCTCGCCCGCGTGCTCATCACCGAGCCCAAGATCCTGCTTCTCGACGAGCCCCTGAGCGCGCTCGACAAGAAGCTCCGGGAGGAGATGAAGTACTGGATCAAGGGGCTGCAGCACTCCCTCGGCATCACCACCGTCTACGTCACCCACGACCAGGGCGAGGCGCTCACCATGTCGGACCGGATTGCCGTGATGAACCGCGCGAAGGTGGTCCAGATCGGGGCGCCCGATACGATCTACGAGCATCCGGCGGACCGCTTCGTCACCGATTTCATCGGCGAATCCAACATCCTCGAAGCCCGCGTCGCGGCAGTGAGCGGGGACGAGTGTCGCGTTGCCGTGGGCCGGGTCGAGTTCGCCGCCCCGCGCCGCGACGGGATCGAGACCGGCCAGGAGGTCGGCTTCGTGGTGCGGCCGGAGCGCGTGCTGATCGGCGCCGCCGCCGAGGCCGTGGACGGCCCCAAGGTCACCGCCACCGTGATCGACCGCAGCTATCAGGGCGCGATCATCCGCTACCGATTGCAGCTCGAAGGCCAGGAAGTCGTCGCGGAGGTCCCCAACCGGCCCGACCAGCCCGACCTCGCCGACGGAGCCGAGGCCATGATCGGCTGGACCGTGGCCAGCAGCGAGCTGCTCGTCGACTGATCCCTGCGGCTCCCGCGCCCATCCCGCGAGATGTGGGAGCTAATTCTTGGCGGGATTCGCCGGGATTAGGTGGGGTTTCTCGGGTCGGGCGGCGACAGTGACGTCGACTGAGGGCGGTCCGTTTATGCACGTCATGTCCCAACCCTGACGCGTCCGGTGGACGCGCTGCACCGCACCATGGTCCCCAGAATCGGCAAGAGCCCGGATCAGACTTCTCCTCGCTCCCGGCTCTCTCCTCCGCATGCTCTCAAGCAACACCCATTTGCCGCAGGATCGAACGGCAGAGCGGGCTGTCAGGGTCCATGTAGTCCTCCAGCACCGTGAAATGGTTGCGGCCGGGCAGATCGAGATAGCGGCCGTCGAGGCCCTTCTTGCTCCAGGCGGTGAGGAAAGACTCGGACTGCCGGCGAAACTCTGCGGATTCGTCGCCGCCGAACGTGACGATCAATGAGGACGCCCGGTCCGGGATCTGTCGGATCGGGCTCATCCGATCGATCTCGTCGGCGCTCAGGCGCAGTGTGGGTTGCAGCCAGGAATGAACGAAGGGTTCGAGGTCGAAGAGGCCGCTGATCGCCGTGCCGCCCTTGACGAGGTCGTGGGGCAGGCCAAAATCGCGCTCCCAATCGGTCGCGAGCAACATGGCCGTCAGGTGGCCGCCGGCCGAATGCCCCGAGACGTAGACACGGCTCCGATTGCCGCCGAAGCTCGCGGCGTTGCGGTAGAGCCATGCGACCGCAGCGCGGTTCTGCCGCACGATCTCCGTGATCGTGACCTCCGGGCAGAGCGCGTAGTTGTTGATCACCACCGTCACGCCTGCCGCGACCAGGCCCTCGGCCACGAAGCTGAACTCCTTGCTGCTCAGCGAGTGCCAGTAGCCACCGTGAATGAACATGTGGATCGGCGCATCGGGCCGTGCCGCCGGATAGATGTCGAGGGTCTCGGCTGTCGTCGGCCCGAAGGGCACGTCGAGCGGCGGCTCGAGCTTCTTGCGAACGCGCTGGCTGTTCGAGAGGAAGAATTCAACGTAACGGCCGAAATCGGGCACGCTGTTCTCGACGTCATATTGCTCGTCGATCTCCTCCTGGGAGCGGAACGAGCGATAGAGAGCGGGGCCGGTCCGCGTTGCTGATGGCCGGCGCGCTGGAAGGGGCGGAGGCGCCGAGGGCGGCGGCGCCGACGGGCGTTCGGTCGGTGCCGCGCGCGGCGAACCCGCCGGCAGCCAGCGGAGGAGCGCTCGTCTGCCGGCGCGGGCGTGGTCCCGTGACCTGCCTTGTGCGTCCCGCCCCGGCTGAGCCCGCCGACGCCGGCGCCTTCGCCGCGTGGCCGCGAGAGCCGCGGCCTCTTCGCTCGCGTGAAACTCCACCACCGCCGCGCCGCTTCCATAGATCGGGCCATAGGCGTGAAGCGTCGCGCTATGGAAGCGGCCGCCCATGGCGCCGAGCACCCACGCAAAATGCTTGAATCCCATGTCCGCACGGGCTTCGCGCGCGTAGTCCTCGATCAGCGCCTTGATGGCCGAGGCATCCCCCTTGACCATCAAGTCGAGCATCCGCCGGTTCCACGCATCCTCGCTCGTGCTCGCGATGCGATCGTCGGCAGGATCGATCTCGTGCCGGAAGGCGGAGCCGGACAGAGCGCCGACACCGACCACGGCGACCCGGCGGCCGAGACGCACCGCCTGGTTCGCCGCCATCTCGCCCAGTCTCAGGGTCAGATCCCAATCGTGATAGAGGTTGTTCGCCGCCATCACGACCATGTGGGCACCGTCCGCGTTGAGGAAGCGATTGGCGACGATGCTGCCGGTGTCGATCGGAAAGCCGTCATAGTCGACGCCGCGAGCCTTGATCCCGAGGGAGCGGCAACCGCCGATGCACGCTTCGGCGAGTTCGGTGTCGATCTCGATGTCGTAGTCGACCTCGCCATACTCGTACCAGTTCTCGTCGACATGGAGGCCGCGGACGCGCGGCCGGGTCTGCCAGGGCTGGTCGAGAACGGCGAGCCATTGGGTCGAGTAGATCAGGATGACGTCGGGTTCCGCCTCGCGTAGTGCAGTGGCCGCGCCTTCGAGACCGTCCGCAATCTCGCTCCACGGCGGATTGTCGCGGACGAGGAGCGGCAGGGGGCTGCCCGGAACCAGCAGGGCCGCCACCACCCCCGGCTTCGTGTCTCGCCGTCTGGCGAAGAAGAGGGTGCGCTGAAGTCGGTCGCCGATGCCGAGCGCTTCAAGCAGCTCGTTGCGGCCGGTGGCCGAATCGTCCAGATGCCGCAGCGCATTGACGATGCCCATGACGCCCCGGGGCATGACGAAAATGATGACCACGGCGGCGAATCCGAGGACCAGAAGCGGATACTCGGTGAAGCCGGAAAGCACGCGGTCGACGACGACGAAGATGGCGGCGCCGATGATCGGGCCGGCCAGCGTGCCCATGCCGCCCGCAACGACGATGAAGACGAAGTAGGCCGACCAGAAGATCGTGAACGCGGACGGTGGCGTGATGATCACCGCGTCGATGTAAAAGAGGCCCGCTGCGATGCCGCTGAGCCCGCCTGCGACCACGAAGACAATCAGTTTCACCTTGCGGATATCGATGCCGACGGTCCGCGCCGCTTCCTCGTCGTCACGCACCGCAGTCAGCGCGAGCCCGTAGCGGCTCTTGAGAAGCCGTGCGATCACCACGGTCGCGAACACGAGCAACCCGAGGCCGGCGTAGTACATCTCGATCTGTGTGGCATCGGTCTTGATCTGCATGCCGCCGCCGGCGCCGACCACTTTCCACTCGTTGAAGATCGAGCCCACCGCGGCGGCGATCAGCCAGCTTGCGACCGCGAAATAGGCGCCTTGCAGGCGCAGCAGGGGGAGAGCGCCGAGAAAGATCAGCAGGAGGATGATGACGCGGCGGATATAGACCTCGCCGAAGATGTCGGCCTCGGGAAAGTAGCCAAGCGCGACCTCGTAGCCGGCCCACAGCACGCCGGCGACCGCCACGGGCTTCCAGACTCCGATGCCCACCAGGCTCTCCCGCACCGGCGTCGCGAGCAGAAAGGCGAAAGCCGCGGTGACGATTCCGGAGATCGGCAGCGCCAGCCAGACGTTGATGCCGCCGTAATAGAACATGATCGCAAGGGCGAAGCCGCCGATGCCGACGTAGACCTGGTTGCCGAAGGAGAGCAGACCGCAGTAGCCGGCCAACAGGTTCCAGGCGTGACCGAACACGGCGAACACGAAGAACGTGAACACCAGATAGGTCACATAGCTCTGGTCGCCGACCAGCCACGGGAGGGCGATGGCGAATGCGAAGAGCAGGGCGAGCAAGCCCCGGCCCGACCAGCCGGTCAGCGCGAAATTGAGGGCACGCGCGATCATCGCGAGAAGAGCCCCTGGGGCCGCACCGCAAGCACGAAGAGGATCAGCATGTAGCCCGCGACGAGTTGCGCGGAGGGGCCGAAATAGGTCCCGGCGAGAACCTGCGTTATGCCGAGCAGGACGCCGCCGACCAGGCTGCCGGCGATCGACCCGAGGCCGCCGACGATCACCACGCCGAACGCGATCAGCAGGAACTGCGGCCCGTCGAAGGGTTGAAAGGTGCGCGACATGCCGACCGCGACACCGGCAACACCAGCGACCGCGAGAGAGATTGCGCTCGCCAGCGCATAGATGCGCTCCGTACGCATCCCCATGAGCGAGGCGACCTCGGGATCGTCCGAGGCTGCGCGGATTGCGCGGCCCGCGTGGGTGCGATGCAGGAACAGGTGAACGCTCACCAGGATCGCGCCGGCGATGCCGAAGAAGATCAGGCGGAGAGTCGAGATGCTGAGGTCCTGCGTCAGGCGGATCGCCGAATAGCTCAGCGCGTTCCTTATGCCGGTGGCGTCGGAGGCGAAGACCCCGAGCAACGCGTGAGCGATCACGATCGACATGCCGAAGGTCACCAGGATCGGGGACATGAGGCCGAAGTTGGACGACATGCCCTTCTCTTCCATGGCCTGGACCGAGACCCGGTTCAGCAGGTAGCGCTGCAGCGCGTAGCCGATCGCGAACATGGCCGGGACGACCACGATCAGAGACACGAAGGGCGGGAAACCGAAAAACTGGACGACCACCGCCGCGATATAGGCGGCGACGATGAGCCAGTCGCCGTGCGCCAGGTTGACCAGGCGCATGACGCCGAACACCAGTGCGAGACCGAGGCTGATGAGGGCGTAGTAGCCGCCGAGCATGGCGCCCGAGAGGAGGCCGTTGGCGATGTCAATGAGCGTCCAGTAGAGATCCTCGCTCATCAGCCGAGGCCTTCGATCCCGGTGCCGAAATAGGCGGCGCTGACCTGCTCCTCCGTGACATCCGCGGGCTTGCCCTCCAGCACGACGTGGCCCTCGAGCATGACGAACAGGTGCGACGCGACGTGCAGGGCGCGCTTCATGTCCTGCTCGATCACGATTGCGGTCACACCGAGCTCGTGAATCTGGCTGACCTTGCGGTAGATGTCGTCGACCACGAAGGGCGCAAGGCCGAGCGAGAGCTCGTCGAACAGGATCAGCGTCGGCGACGACATCAGTGCCCGCCCGATGGCCACCATCTGTTGCTCACCGCCGGACATTTGCGAGACGATCTGCCGTCGCCGCTCGGCGAGCACGGGAAACAACGCGTAGATTTCGTCGAGGCGCTCTTTCAGCGTGCCTCGGCAGCGGGACAGATAGGCCCCGGCCATGAGGTTTTCCTGCACCGAAAGCCGGGAGAAGAGGCGGCGGCCCTCGGGCACGAGCGCGATGCCGGCGTTGACGATGTCCTCGGTCGCCCGGTTCTCGATGGCGCGGCCTTCGAACTCGATCCGCCCTTCGATACGGGCCATGCGCCCGCGGTTCATCAAGCCCACCAGGGATTTCAGGAGGGTGGTCTTGCCCGCGCCGTTGGCGCCGATGATCGAGAGGATTTCGCCGCGCTCGATCTCGAAGCCGATGTTGGTGAGCGCGCGAAGCTCGCCGTAATAGGCGGAAAGACCCGCGACCCTCAGAAGCGGCCCGTCATCCTCAGGCGCCAAGATAGACACGGCGAACTTCCGATGCGTTGATCACCTCCTGGGGCGGACCGGAGGCCAGGAGCTGCCCGGCATCCAGCGCGATGAGGCGATCGGTCGCGGTGAGCATGGTCTTCATCACGTGCTCGATCCACACGACGGTGATGCCCGAATCGCGGATGCCGCGAATGAGTGCGATGAACTGCTCGACTTCGGCATCCGTCAGGCCGGCTGCGACTTCGTCGACCAGGACGAGCTTGGGCCGCGTGGCGAGGGCGCGCGCCAGCTCGTGGCGCTTGCGCATCAGCAGCGGCAATCGGCCCGCGAGCGTGTTGCGCTCGGCCCGCAATCCCATCGCCCCGATCACGCGCTCCACCCAGCTCTCCGCCTCGGCCTCATCCATGTCGCCGCCGAAGCGGGCGGCCACCAGCAGATTGTCGAACACGGTCATGTGCGTGAAAGGGCGCGGAATCTGATAGGTCCGCGCGAGGCCCGCGCGGGCGCGGTCGTGTGCCGGCAGATGCGTCACGTCGGCACCGTCGAACTCGATACGCCCCGAATCGGCGCTGATATTGCCGGCCAGGAGGCCGAAGAGCGTCGTCTTGCCGGCGCCGTTGGGGCCGATGATGCCGAGGATCTCTCCCTGCCGAACGACAAAGGAGATCCGATCGGCCACCCGGAGCGCGCCGAACGACTTGCGGAGCTCAGAAACGGCCAGAATTTCGGTCATCCTGTCAGACCGGTCGGCGACCCCCGACAGGAGCGCCGGCGACGGGACGGCGGCGGCACGCGGATCGCCACCGTCCCGCTGCGCTACTGCTGGTAGAGACGCATCTCCGCGGTTTTCTCCACATCCGGGTAGACGGCGTTGTAGACGTTGTCCTTAACCCAGCGGTCGGTCTCGTCATCGACGCGCCATTGCGCCCCGCCGAGCGGCTGAACCGAAAAGTGCTGCTCGTTGAACTTGACGCGACCGACGACGGTGTCGAGGTCGGTCTCGGCCAACGCCGCTAGGAGCGCCGCCCGATCGGTCGTGCCGGCCCGCTGCAGGGCGTCGAAGAGGACGTCGTAGGAGGCGTCCGTGTAAGCCAGCGGCGGCGAATAGTACTTGTCGGGGTTGGCACTCTCGTAGGCGTCGACCAGACCCTGACCCGAGTAGCCGCCGTATTTCGACGACCCAGGATAGGCCGGCGACCAGAAGTTCACGCTCAGGATGTCGATGCCGAATTCGCCGAGCGCCCGCATCGCCTCCGGATAGCCGGTGGCCTTGTCGATGATGTACATGCGCGGCTTGAAGCCGGCCTGTGCCGCCTGCTGCAGGTAGTTCTGCAGATCCGGCGGCGCCAGCACGCCGGTCACGACCTCGACCCGCCCGCGCTTGAACTTGTTGATGATCGCGGAGAAATCGGGGATGCCCTGCTCGAAG
Source organism: Alphaproteobacteria bacterium (assembly GCA_965207055.1). GTDB lineage: Bacteria > Pseudomonadota > Alphaproteobacteria > UBA828 > UBA828 > WTGU01. The sequence continues at coordinate 1,826,720 of CBDBLP010000004.1, forward strand.
CGTCCCGGATCGGTGGGCTCCCAGCCCTCGCCCTTGAAGGTCGGGTCGAACAGGCTCGCGAAGACGACGCCGTCCGGATCGTTCGGGTAGAGGTAGCCGATCTTCCCGTTGAAGCCGCCCGGCAGCGACTTGATCATGCCGACATGATTGGCCACGAGATCCGGCACGCCAAAGAAGAAGTGGTAGGTGTATGAATAAGTCTTCGGCTTGCCGTCGGGGCCGAACAGCCATGCCTCGACCGGCGTGTTCGAGGTGATGCAGGGCACCTCGTAGCGCTCGCAGAGATCCGAGGGAGCGTTGGTCGTGTCAGGCGTGCCCTGCGCGAAAACCACGTCGACCTTGTCGTCCAGGATCGCCCGCGTCGCGGCTTCGCCGGAGCCGGCCATCGTGCCCTTCGAATCGAAGATCTTGAATTCGATCTTGCATTGCTGGTCGCCCACCTGCAGACCGCCTGCCTCGTTGATCGGATCGACCTTGTTGTGGTCCAGCCAGGGCGTTTCACGGCCCATGTCCAGCAAGGGCCCGGTGAGCGGCACGACCCGGCCCACCGTGACCACGCAATCGTCGGCCGCCTTCGCCGGCGCACCTTGCCAGAACGAAGTCGCGGCGACCATCGCGAACGCCGCGAGCAAGAGTATCTTTCTCATCGTCTTCTCCCCTTTTTGTATCTGCTCTCTACACCTTGAACTCGACGACGGCCGCGCCGGCTCCATAGGTCGGGCCATAGGCGTGAATGCGCGCGCCATAGTAGCGACCGCCCGTCGCGCCCTGAATCCACGCGAGGTGCTTGAAACCCATGTCGACCTTGGCCGCCTGCACATATTCGGCGCACTGCCGGTCGACTTCCTGAGTCTCGCCCTTCTCCAGGAGGCTCAGCATGCGCCGGTTCCAGGAATCATCCTCTTCGCTCGCGATCCGATCGTCGGCGATGTCGATCTCTTCGCGGAAAATCGTGCCCGAAAGCCCTCCCACACCGACCACGGCGAAGCGCTTGCCTTGCGCGCTTGCGGCCTCGCCGGCGATGGTCGCGATTCGCCGGGTGGTCTCGAAGTCGTGGTAGAGATTGTTGGCGGCCAGCACGAAGCGCCGTGTTCCCTCGGGATCGAGGCAGTTGCTGGCGACGATCGTGCCAGTATCGACCGGAAACGCGTCGTAGTCGATTCCCCTCGAGTGCAGCCCGAGCGCATTGGCACTCTCGACACAGGCCTGCGCGAGCTCGGTATCGACGCTCAGGTCGAAGGGCAATTCGCCGAACTCGTACCAGTTCTCATCGACATGCAGACCCTGCAGTCGCGGACGCTCCTGCCAGAGCTGGTCCAGCACCGCCATCCATTGGGTGGAGTAGAGCAGCACGACATCGGGGCGGGCCGCGGCGAGCGCGCGCGCCGCCTTCTCGTAGCCGGCGGCAAGACCGAGCCAGGGCGGATTGTCCTTGCGCAAGTAGGGCAGCGGAGAACCCGGAACCAGAAACGCGGCGGCGAGGGTCATGATCGCGCGGTCGATCCCGCAGAAACCATGCTCACGCGGCAGCTTCCACCCGAGCCATCCCGGCCTCGGCGAGATTCCACTCCATCACCGCATTGCCGGTGCCGATCACGGTACCGTAGCCGTGCAGCTTGCCCGGCAGCTTGGGGTATCCCATCGCCGCGAACATCCACGTGAAGGCGCCGGACTTCACCTCGGCGAAGGCCTCCTCGATGAACTGCGGCAGGATGTCGAACACTTCGTCGGTTCGTCCCTGGCGCAGCAGCTCGATGATCCGCATGTCCCAGCGGTAGCCCTCGTGGCTGAAGGGATGCTCGCGCGACATGTCCTCGGGCAGCGGCGGCTCTTCCTGAAAATGAAAGTGGCTCAGCGTGTTCGAGGCCAAGAGCACGGCGCGGCGGCCGCTTTCCTCGATCGCCTCGCGCGTCGCCTTGCCGAGCAGGTCCATTTCCTCCAGGCCTTCCTCGGTCGTGAGGTAGTAGGGCGAGTTGTTGGCGGAAATTCCGACCACCGGGATGTCCCACTGGGGCCTGATCATGTGGAGCGTCGTGATCGTGCCGTAGTCCACCCGAAACTTGGGGTTGCGCATCATCTTGGCGACGAGGCCCCGTGCCCGCGCTTTCTCGCAGCACGCCTCGGCCAGTCCGACGTCCACGTCGAGTGAGAACGTGTAGCGGAACAGGTTCGGAAAGATCGGATCGACGGATTTTCCGGAGAGCGTCTCGACGCCCAGGAAATGATGGCCGAGTTGGGTGATCCAGTGCGGCGAATGCACGAGGAGCACGTCCGGCTTCAAGCGATCGAGGCTCTCCCGCGCGTGCTCATACGCCCATCTGAGAGGCTCCCAGCCACCCTCCGACTTGGGCTCGTTCTGCGGCGGGTTTTCGCCGTAGACGAGATGCGGTGGATGGGGGGCAAGATAGCCCGCAAGGATTTCACCCTTTGCCACGATCGCCTCTCCCATTCCGCCGCGAGGACCGGGATCCCCGAACGCGGAGCGAGGATACGCCATTACGCGCACCTCGGGCCATAGCTCCCTCAGGCCTCTTCCCTATAGAACTCGAAGCCGATCTCGACCGTTGCACCGAGCGGCAGCGCCTGGACGCCGACGCTGGTTCGCGCCGGCGGCCGAACGCCTTCGGAGAACACGGCCTCCCAGGCTTCGTTGATTGCCGGAAACCGCTCGAACGCCGTGGTGTAGATGGTCGCCGACATCATGTCCTCCAGCCCGAGACCGATCTCCGGCAATGCGGCGAGGAGATTGGCCAGAATCTTCGCGGTCTCCGCGCCCGGCCCGCCCGATTCAAGTACGCCGGTTTCCGGATCGAGCGCGATCATGCCGGCGAAACGATAGTAGGGTCCGGCTCTCACGCAGGGGCTATAGCGAAAGCGCGGCTGCGGAAGGGCCGTCGCGGTGATTACGACGGGCTTAGAGCTTGACACAAATGTTCTTCTGCTCGGCATAGAAGTTGAGCGAGTGGAGCCCGCCCTCCCGGCCTATGCCGGAGAGCTTGACGCCGCCGAAGGGGGTTCGGAGATCGCGGAGAAACCAGCAATTGACCCAACAAATCCCGACCTCGATCCGCCGCGCCACGCGATGTGCGCGAGAGAGATCGCGGGTCCAGATGGCGCTTGCGAGGCCGTAGTCGCTGTCGTTGGCACGGGCGACCGCCTCGTCCTCGTCGTCGAAGGGCGCGATGTGGCAAACCGGCCCGAAGATCTCTTCCCGCACCGAGCGCGCGCTATCGGCGAGGCCGGTCCAGATCGTCGGCTGCACGTAGGAGCCCGCGTCCCGCGCGTCTCCGAAGTCCGGCACGCCTCCGCCGGTCACCACCTCGGCGCCTTCGTCCCTGGCAAGATCGTAGTAGCCGAGAACCTTGGTGCGATGCTCGGCCGAGATGAGCGGCCCCAAGGTGCAGTCGTCATCCCAGGGATCGGCAGGGACGAGCGCCTCGGCCTGCTCCTTCAGGGCGGCGACGAAGCGCTCGAAGATGGGCCGCTCGACATAGACGCGCTCGGCGCACAGGCAAACCTGCCCGCAATTCGCGAACACCGAGCGTGTCGTGCCCTCGATCGCCGCGTCGAAATCCGCATCGGCGAAGATGATGGCGGCATTCTTGCCGCCCAGCTCGAACGAGAGCGGCTTCACGGTATCGGCGGCGGCTCTCATGATGGCCGCGCCGGTCTTGCTTTCACCGGTGAAGGTGAGCGCATCGATTCCCGGGTGGCGAGAGAGCCATTCGCCGGCCGAATTCGGCCCGAAGCCGTGGACGACATTGAACACGCCCGGGGGTACACCGGCAGCGTCCATCACCTCGGCCAGCAGGGTCGCCGTCGCCGGCGTCTCCTCGGAGGGCTTGGCGATGACCGTGTTCCCGCTCGCGAGTGCCGGCGCAACCTTCCAGGTGAGCAGCAGGAGCGGCAGGTTCCAGGGCGCGATGACGCCGACCACGCCATGCGGTTCTCGCACCGAGTAGTTGAAGGCTCCGCGCCCATCGGGCGTGTCCATATCGAAAAAGTCGGTTCCGGCCGTCCTGATCAAGTCGGCGAACAACCGGAAGTTGGCCGCGCCGCGCGGAATATCGATCTGACGCGCGACCTGCGCCGGCTTGCCTGTATCGGCCACCTCCGCCGCGAGGAAATCGTCGAAACGCGCTTCGATGCCGTCGGCCACCTCGTGAAGCAGGGCGCAACGCTCGGCGATGGGAAGCCGCCGCCACACACCCTCGAAGGCACCGCGCGCGGCCTCGACAGCAGCGTCGATGAGCGCCGTGTCGGCCTCGTGAACCCTCGCGACGGCTGCGCCGCTCACCGGCGTCACGTCATCGAAGAGCGAGCCCGTCGCTTCGAACCGGCCACCGACATAATTGCTAAGCTCCCGCATCTCGGGAGCGGCCTCTCGCGCTCGCGTCGCCATGCCTGCCTTCGCGGTCTGATCCTGCCGCTATCCGTGAAACCCGCGCGTCGTCATGCCCTCCGGCAGGGTATTGAGGCTGGAATGATGGGACAAGTTCCGCAATAGTTTCGGCAACAAGGGGCGGCCGCCAGCCGAATGGCCACGGCCGCGACACGGGAGGTCATAGCAATGGGTGCCGGTGGCATAGTCTTGATCATCGTCGTGATCCTTGCCGTCATCGGGATCGCGTGGCTCTTGTTCTGGTGGCTTTACGAGCGCGCATCGAAGGAGATGTCGTTCGTGCGTACCGGGCTCGGCGGCGAGAAGGTCGTCATGAGCAGCGGCGCGCTTGTTCTGCCGGTCTTGCACAACACCACCCCCGTCAACATGAAGACCCTGCTGCTCGACCTCACGCGCGAGAACGAGCACGCGCTGATTACTCGTGACCGCATGCGGGTCAACGTCACGGCCGAGTTCTTCGTGCGCGTTCGGCCCAACGCCGAGGCGATCGCCGCCGCCGCGCAGACCCTCGGCTCGAAGACCCTCGATGCGGAGCAACTCAGGCCGCTGCTGGAAGGTAAATTCGTGGACGCTCTGCGCGCGGTCGCGGCCGAGCGGGACATGCAGCAATTGCACGAGCAGCGAATCGCCTTCGTCCAGACGGTTCGGGACGCGTTGGCGGAAGAGATCGTGCACAACGGCCTGGAGCTCGAATCGATTTCGCTCACGGGCCTCGATCAGGCGAGCCGCGAGTACTTCAATCCCAACAACGCCTTCGACGCGGAGGGCCTGACCAAGCTGACCGCGGAGATCGAGACGCGGCGCCGGGCGCGTAACGAGATCGAGCAGGACGCCGAGGTCGCGATCCAGGAAAAGAACCTCGAAGCGGAGCGCCTCAAGCTTGAGATCGCCAAGCAGGAAGAGCATGCGCGCCTTCAGCAGCAGAAGGAGATCGCGCTCCGCCGCGCGCAGCAGAAGTCGGAGATTGCGGCGGGCGATGCGGAGCGCGACCGGCATGTGGAAGAGTCTCGGGTCAATGCGCGCGAGCAGATCGAACTGACGCAGATCACGTCCGAGCGGATCGTCAACGAGGCGCGTCTCGATTCGGAGCAGAAGGTTCGTGAGCACGAGATCGCCCGCGACGCCACGATCGAATTGGCCCGGTTCGAGCGGGACATCTCGGTGGCCGAGCGATCGAAGGATCAATCGCGCGCCCAGGCCGCGGCCGAGACGGCCCGTTCGGAGGCGGTTCGGGCAAGCGAGACGGTCACCACGGTGCGCGAGGTGGAGCGTGCCGAGCGGCAGAAGGCGATCGAGCTGGTCACTGCGCGCCAGGAGGCAGAACGCACCGCGATCGGTGTCGTGGTCTCCGCCGAGGCGCGGCGGCAAGCGGCCTCGGAGCAGGCCGAGACCAACCAAATCCAGACCGAGAGCGAGGCAAGCCGCGTTCGTCTCCTGGCGTTTGCCGAGGCGGATGCCGAGAAGCAGCGGGCCGATGCCGCGGACGTGCGCAGTGCGGTAGAGGCCAAGGCCCAACGCGCGATGCACGAAGCCGATACCGCGCTCACGCCCGAACTGATCGAACTCAAGGTCAGGATGGCGATCATCGAGCGGCTGCAGGAGATCATCGGCGAGACGGTCAAGCCCCTCGAGAACATCGAAGGGATCAAGATCGTGCACGTCGATGGTCTCGGTAGCGGCTCCGGCGGGAGCCGGAGCGAGGGCGGCGGGTCGGGAAACTACGCCGAACAGCTGACCGACAGCGCGCTACGCTACCGGGCTCAGGCCCCGATCGTCGATGCGCTGCTCAAGGAGATCGGAATGCCGGGCGCCGATCCCAACCGTCTTGCCGACATTCTTGATCGTTTGTCCAATCCGCCCGCAGACCCGGACTAGCGTCCCGTCGCCAGGGGTCCACCCTGGCTTCACCGAGACGTCCAAGCGCTGCCGCCTCGAATTGGTAATTCTGATAGTCGAATAGGGCGCGGGTCCCCGGCGTGTCGGGCAGGGGCGCACTGCGATCGGTCGGACGTCAGGAAAAGGAGACGAAATTGATCATCGAAGCCCGGCTGGCAGAGCTTGCCATCACAGTGCCCGCGCCGCCCAAGCCCGTGGGCGCCTATGTCGGAGCGGTCGTCACCGGCAATCTCGTCTTCATCGCGGGGCACGGGCCGCGCCGCCCGGACGGGAGCAGTCAGACCGGCAAGGTCCCGACCGAGATGAGCGTCGAAGACGCGGTCGAGGCGGCACGCCTGTGCGGACTGAACATTCTTTCGAGCCTCAGGGCGGCGATCGGCGACCTCGACCGGGTGGAGCGATTCGTCAAGGTTCTCGGCATGGTGAACGCCGCGCCGGATTTCAAGCACCACCCAAGGGTCATCGACGGCTTCTCGACCCTGATGATCGACATCTTCGGGGAGCGGGCCCGGTGTGCGCGCTCGGCGGTCGGCATGAGCTCGTTGCCCTTCCAGATACCGGTCGAGATCGAAGCGGTGGTCGCACTCAAGAGCTGATCCCCCGCCATCCGGGCTCGCGGCTTCCCAGCAGCGTCGGCAGTTGAGCGAACCTCCGAGCCCGCACGTCACGCGTCTGGAACCCGGAGAGGTTGGTTAACCCTTTGAATTCACTGGACTTCTGGGTCGCTGCGCGCCGGCATTTCGCGTTTCGGCCGGTGCTGATACCGGTAGCGCTCCGGCCCGGGCGCGCGTGTACCCGGTCGCATGTCAATCAAGGCACGGCAACACCTTTGACACTATAACAATACTAATTGTATACTATGATAACAGTATGGAGACCGTCGATGATCACGACCTACAAGGTTCCCTACCGGGATGGTGAACTCCGCATTGGCTGGGCGTCATGGGACGCTGGCAAATACGAATCACGATCCATCAAGTACGCTTACCGTGATAGCAGCGGGAAGATTTCCCGGGGCTCGCCGGAGCTTTCCTTCGACGTCCTCGTCGACATGTTCCTCCTGGCAGAAGATCAGGGGGAACTTGCCGAGACAGTGCCCGAAGCGGCAGCCAGAGACGTTCGCGATGTCTATCAGCTCTCGCTTGCGGAACTCAGGGATGAAAGAACCGCGCTGTCCGTCGCCCTCAGGCGGCTCCAGGCATTGAAGTCCGAAATCCAATGGGCCCATTGGCAGCCGGTCCACGACCAGCTCGACGCACGCCTTGACGCTCTAAAGCACGAAATATCCAAGCGATCGCGATGATCGTCGGCTCCAGCGTGTTGGTGGCAGCTTGTCCGCGTAGTCCAAGGGCGCGCCCCGCGGTGCCATCGGGCGCCCGCGCGCGTGGACGCACGACGCGGAGGCGCCGGCCGCAGGCCGGCTACCGTGAGCGATAAAACAGCCAAAGCGCTTCCGTGTGAAACGGATACGCTTTAGGTGCTGCGTTCGCGGAGGGTCAGCACGGCGCCGAGCACGACGATGCCGAAGATGATGTCGCGCCAGGCGAAGTGAAGCTCCGAGCCTGAGACCAGCGTTCCCACTGCGGTCAACAGCAGCGCGCCGCCGAAAATGCCGAGATAGTGCCCGCGCCCGCCGATGGCGAGCGTGCCGCCTACCAGCACCACGGCAATCGCCGGCAGCAGGAAGCGCTGGCCCATGTTGAGGAAGGAGACGGTGGAGAAGCCGGTCATCAGCACACCGGCCAGTGCCGAGCAGAAGCCGCTCAGCATGTAGACGCCGAGGACGGTCCAGTCGACGCGGACGCCGGAAAGCCGCGCCACCCGCGCGCTGTTGCCGACCGCAAAGACCCGCCGGCCGAAGGTCGTGCGGTGCAGCACAACATAGGCGAGGCCGGCGAAGCCGATGAGGAACCAGGCGGCGGGCGCGAGCCCGGCCAGCCGCTCGGTGAAGAACCACACCAGTGCCGGCGGCGAGCGCCCGGTCGGGATGCCGCCAGTGAAGATCAGACCGGCGCCCTGCATGATGCCGTTGGTCGCCAGCGTGACGACGATCGCCGGCATGCCGAACAACACCACGCCGATGCCGTTGAAGAGGCCGACGCCGACGCCGATCGCCAGCACCATCGGCACCGCCCAGTAGGCCGGCCCGTCCATCCCGTTGCAGACCGCGGCCAGCACGACGCCGGTGAAGGCCAATGTGTGCGGCACCGAGAGATCGAGCCCGCCCGTGAGCACGACGGCGCCCTGACCGAGGCCGAGAACGGCGAGGAAGAGCCCGAGCGTGAGCAGCGAGTTGAGGTAGTGGACGCTCACGCTCTCGCCGCCGATGATCCCGACTACGAGGATGTAGACCACGACCAGCAGCGTCCAGGCCGGCACCATCAGGCGGAGCACGTCCCAGTTCTTGGTGGTCCATTGCCAGAGCTGCGGCCCCTTGAGCTCGTCGCTCGCCCGCGGGGTCCAGCTCGTGGCCAGCCGGCCGGTATTGGCCCTCGCGCCGCCGTGGAAGGAGGGCAGGCTGCGGTGCCTGAGCCCCGAAATCTTGAGGCCGGTCACCCGCCAGTACTCGGCGAGCGAGGAGTCGCGCCCGATGGAGGCGCCGATCACCGCCAGCAGCAGGATCACCGCCTCGGTGATCGGCATGACATGGGTCGACCAGTTAAGCACGATCAGCACGTTCGAGATCAGCATCAGCGTGAACGCCGCGAACACCGTGCCGAGACAGCCGCCCTCGCCGCCGCCGATCCGGGTGCCGCCCAGGATCGTTGCGGCGAAGATGAGGAGCAGCATGCCGCTGCCGACGAGCGGGTCGCCCGAGCTGGTCTGGGCGCTCAGGAACACCCCGCCCGCGCCATAGAAGGTGCCGGCCAGCGTGTAGCCGAGGAACTTGGTCCGCGCGACCGAGATGCCGTTGGCGAAGGCGGCGTCCTCGTTGCTGCCGACGGCATAGAGCGCGGTGCCGAAGCGCGAGCGCTTGATGAGCGCCCAGAGACCAAGCGCCAGCAGGATGACCAGGAGCGCGGCGGGGAAGCCGTCCGGGATCAGATCGCCGGTGAAAACCATCGAGAGGCCGTAAGGGATGTAGCCGCCCGGGTCCGGCATCAGCAGCAAGTTGAGACCCAGAATGATGAACATGACCGCCAGCGTCACCACCACCGGCTGCAGCCGCATGTAGGCGATGAAGAAACCATTGATGGCGCCGACCGTCGCCCCGATGCCGAGCCCCGCGAAGCACATCAGGACCTGGCTCCAGAGAGAATCAGTGGTGTGCAGCGCCATGATCACGTTGACCAGCGAGAGTACGGCGCCGCAGGAGAGGTCGAACCCGCCGATCAGGAACACCACCGTCTGGCCCATGGCGGCGAAGGCCAGGGGACCGGTGTTGGAGGACAGGAAGTTGATCTCGAAGTAGCTGATCGGGCCGGGGGAGATCACGTCCAGGCAGACGAAGATGCCGATGAAGGCCGTGACCGCCACCAGCAGGCGGCGGTTGCGCGCCAGCCCCTGTTGCCAGGAGAGGCGCGGCAGGCGCGAGAGCGGAACGTCGCTCACGGGGGCGCTCCCGCCTCTGACTCTGCCTGCGCCGCTGGTGCGGCCTCGGCGCTCTCCTCCGGGCCCTCGGCGCCGAGCGCGTAGCCCATGATCGCCTCTTCGGTGATCTCCTCGCCTATCAGCTCCTTGACCATGCGCCCGCGGTACATGACCAGCACCCGGTCGCAGATGTTCACGAGCTCCGGAATCTCCGTCGTGTAGTAGAGGATCGCTGCGCCGGCCTTGGCGAGCGCGCGGATCAGCACGTAGATCTCGTGCTTGGTGCCGATATCGACGCCCCGCGTCGGGTCGAAGGTGAGCAGCACCTGGCTCCGCGCCAGCAGCCACTTGGCGATGGCGATCTTCTGCTGGTTGCCGCCGGAGAAAGAGGAGACGGTCTTGTAGAGCGCGCGCGGGTGCACCTGCAGGTCGTTCAGCACCTCGTCCACGGCAGCGGCCTCGGCCTTGCGGTCGATCCAGCCCGCCGTAGCGAAGCGATCGATGACCGGGATCGAGGCGTTGGCGCTGCCGGTGAGCCTGAGGAAGAGCGCCTCGGTCTTGCGATCCTCCGGCACCATGCTGATGCCCGCGCGCACGGCGTCTGCGGGCGAGGCGAGCGTGAGCGCCCGGCCGCCGAGCACGATGGTGCCGCCGTCCACGCCGCGTTCGCCGAAGAGCGCCTCGAAGAGCTCGCGCTGACCCATGCCCTGGAGCGCGCCGATGCCCAGGACCTCGCCGGGCCAGAGCTCGAAGGAGAGATCGTCCAGCGTGCCGCCGATGGTGAGCCCCTCGCCGGCGAATGCGGGCACGGACGCATCGGTGTGGCGGTAGTTCTCGCGCTCGGGATAAATGGCGCCAAGGGAGCGGCCGATGACGAGGCTGACCACCTCGTCGTCGCTCACCTCGTCGATCTCGTAGGAGCCCACGTGCCTGCCATTGCGAAGCACCGTGAGGCTCCGGCAGAAGCGGCGCACCTCGGCCATGCGGTGGGAGATGAAGACGATCGTCACGCCCTCTGCGTTGAGGCTGTCGATAAGGCCGCCGAGCCAGTCCACGTCGGCGGCGGAGAGCGTCGAGGTCGGCTCGTCCAGCAGCAGCACGCGGGGCTCACGCGCGACCGCCTTGGCAATCTCGATTTTCTGGCGCGTGGACAGAGTGAGATCGCCGACCAGCGCGTTGGGGTCCACGTCGTCCAGGCCGAGGCGGGCGAAGTGCCGCACGACGGCGCGCTTGCTGCCGCGCCGGTCGATCTGTCCCGCGACCAGCGGCTCGTAGGGCAGCAGCATGTTCTGCGTGACGGTCATGTCGTCGATCAGGGTCATTTCCTGAAACGCCGTCTGAATTCCGAGCCCGTGGGCGCGGGACGGGCGTCCGATGGTCACATCGTCGCCGAAGACATGAATGCTGCCGGTATCCTCGCGGATCAGCCCCGCCAGAATCTTGACGAGGGTGGACTTGCCGGCGCCGTTCTCGCCGATCAGCGCGCGTATCTCGCCCTGCGGAATGGAGAACGTGACGTCGTCGAGGGCAATGGTCGCGTCAAAGCGCTTGGAGAGGCCCTCCACGGCAATGGCGGGGGCCGCCTCGTTCATGCGTGCCCGCGCGAAAAAATGTGCGCCGGGGCCCTGTTCGGCTGGTGGCCGGCCCCGGCGCAGCGGTCGTCATGGATCATGGCGGACGAGCCGCCGATCCCTCAGGTTTCGTCGTCCAGCATCCCTTCGGTGGCCGCGCGGAAGCCGAGCTCGGGCACCTGCGGCGACCAGAAGTCGATGGCATAGTCGGGCGGGACGATGCCGGGCTTGATGGTGTTGCACCCGGCCGCGAACTCTTCCGCCGTGCCCTTCTCGCAGAGCTTCACGTTGTCCTGCGTGACCTCGACGCCAGTGTACCACCTGAGGTGCGGTACGTCCTCGTTGCCGTCGAGGACCTCCATGGCGGTCTTGAAGGTGTAGGACACGGCCCAGAGGCCGGAGCCGATCGACTGGCCCTTCTTGCCGAGTGCGCCTTCGATCCCGGAATCGACCGGCAGCATCTGCAACCGGTTGCCGTTGGCCGACTCACCCGCGCACGGGATGATCGGGTTGTCGGGCCACCAGCCGTCCTCCACCTGCATCTGGGAGACCGTGTAGCAGCCGGTCTGCGCCACGATGCCGTCAATGTCGGCCCAGCTCGTGGTGGCCAGCAGCTCGCGCATCTTGAGGCGCGCCTCAGAGTGGCTCCACATGCCGACGAGCTCGGCCTGCACGTTGACCTCAGGATGCCGGGCCACGGCCTGCTTGAAGCCCTTGTGGTGGTCCTCGCCGTAGGAGACACCGGGCACGCCGGTGATCGCGACGATGTTGCCCTTGCCGCCCATCTGGTCGATCACATACTGGGTGCGGTAATCGCCGAGCGCCACGCCGTCGATCTTCACGACGTAGGCGCAGGGTTCGGTCACGCCGTTGATCACGGCCACGACCACGCCCTGCTTGCACGCGTTCCTGATGACCTTGTTGAGCGCCGTCGGCGAGATCGGGAAGGCCACGATGGCGTCTGCGCCGGCTGCGATCATCGCGTTCATCTGCTGGATCTGCTTCTGCGCGTCGGCGCCGGAGGCCTGGACCCGAAGCTCGACCCGATCCCGATACTGCGGCGCCTTGGCCATGGCGATGACGGTGTTCTTGGCCTCCGTCTGCCAGGCGTTGCCGACATAGCTCATGCTGTAATAGACGAGGAACTTGCCGTCCTCGGTCTTGGCCTCGGCCTTGTCGGCCGTCACGCCGACGGCGAGAGCCACGCCCATGCCGGCGGCCATCGCCCAGCGGGCGAGGCGTTTCGTTGCCCTTATCCTCATCTGATTCCCTCCCTTTTGATTGTGAATTCAGCGGTCGATCCACACTGCCCGAAGTGTGACGCCCGCAGCCGGGACGAGTCAATTGCAGGCCGCGACCGTGACCTCGACAAGAAATCCGGGCTAGGCTCGCGCCGAAGGGGAGGGCGCAATATGACGGACGCGCGCGAGGCTGCAGGCATCGTGGTCGAGACCGATGTCATGGTGAGGATGCGGGACGGCGTGCACCTCGCCTGCGACATCTACCGGCCGGCCTCTGGTGAGCCGCTCCCCGCCCTGGTCCAGCGCCAGCCCTACGACAAGCGCGTTGCCCAGACCTACGTTTATGACCACCCGGCGGTCTATGCCCGCCACGGCTATGCCGTGGTGATCGAGGACACCCGCGGGCGCTACGCCTCCGAGGGCGAGTTCTACCCGCTTCGCCTCGATGCCGAGGACGGCTACGACACAATCGAGTGGTGCGCCGCGCAGCCCTGGTGCAACGGCCGGGTCGGGAGCTTCGGTTTCTCCATTCCCGGCGTGAACCAGCTGCTCACCGCCGCGCTCCGTCCCCCGCACCTCGTCGCCGCCGTGCCGGGCTTCTATCCGGGCGGCATGTACGAGGGTTTCACCCATGTGGGCGGCACCTTCGGTCTGGCGGCGGTGATGGACTGGGCGCTCATCCTCGCGGGCGATGCGGCGCGGCGGCGTGACGACAGGGAGGTCCTCGGCATCCTGGGCGCGGCGCAGGCGGCCTGCGGTCGCTGGCCGGCGGCGCTCGGGCTCAAGGACATCCCCTTCCTCGAGACGCCGGACCTCATGCCCTTTCTCAAGGACTACGTGCACCACCCGGCCCACGACGCCTATTGGCAGGAATGGGAGCTCGCGCCCCGGCTCGGGCAGATCGACGTGCCCTGTCTCCACGTCAGCGGCTGGTACGACAGCTTCATCCCGCAGACCATCGCCGCCTACGAAGCGTTGACTGCCGCCGGCCGGGCCGAGCACCGGCTGATCGTGGGTCCCTGGTATCACATCCCGTGGACCCAGCAGGTCGGTGCCATCGACTTCGGCGACGAGGCGAAGAATACGGTCAGCGTCTACGAGCGCGCCTGGTTCGATGCCTGGCTGAAGGACGACCGCTCCGCATTGGAGGCGCTGCCGCCCGTGCGCCTCTTCGTCACCGGCGAGAACCGCTGGCTCGACGCAGATGCCTGGCCGCTCGCGGGCACCGACTCCGAGCGCTGGTACCTCCATAGCGGCGGCCGTGCCAACTCGCTGAGTGGGGACGGGACGCTGGACCGGGAGCCGCCGGGCGACGAGGCGCCCGACTTCTTCATTTACAGCCCCTTCGATCCGGTCCCGAGCCTGGGCGGGCATTCCTGTTGCCTGCCGCAGACCGCTCCCATGGGACCGATGGACCAGCGCCCGGTCGAGTACCGGAACGACGTGCTGGTCTACACATCGGCGCCGCTGGAGGCACCCTGCTTCGCCGCCGGCGCGGTCAGGGCGCGGCTGAGCGCCGCGACCAGCGCCGCGGATACCGACTTCACAGTCAAGCTCTGCGACGTGGAGCCCGACGGGCGCTCCATCAACCTGTTCGAGGGCGTGATCCGCGGCCGCTTCCGCGAGGGCCGGGAGCGCGAAGTGCCGTTGGAGCCCCACCGGGTCTACGAATTCACCATCGATGTGGGCGTGATCTGCCACGTCTTCCGTGCCGGGCATCGGGTGCGGGTCGAGGTGTCGAGCAGCAACTACCCGGCTTTCGACCGCAACCCCAACACCGGCGGGCCGATCGGCGGCGAGCACGCCTTCGACCTCCAGCCCGCGCACCAGACCGTGTTTCACGACGGGGCCCGCCCGTCATTCATCGAGCTGCCGGTCGTCCGGCGCCGCTGACCGCCGAGAGGAGAATCGAACGATGGCCGATGATCGCACCTACCTCACGCCCGCGAGCGAAGCCTGGATGAGCGGCCGGCCGGCCTCTGCGGCGGTCGGGGTCGGCGACCTGCTGTTCCTCTCTGGCCAGGGGAGTTTGACCGACGACGGCCGGGTCGCGGACGCAGGCGACGTCGAGGCCCAGACGCGAAACGCCTTCGCCAGGGTGAGCGCGGTATTGGAGGCGGCAGGCGCAGGCATCGACGACGTGCTGGACGTGATGACCTTCCACAAGGACCCGCGCACCATGGACGCTGCCTTCGCCGTCGGCCGCGACGTGTTCACCGCCCCTTACCCGGCGTGGACCGCGCTCGGCATGGTGGGGGCGCACGATCCCGGCCTCGAGGTCGTCGTCCGCGTGGTCGCTCACGTGGGCGCGGGCGAGAAGCAGGGCGTGACGCCGGCGGGGTTCGGCTGGATGGAGGGCCTTCCGCTATCGGCCGCCTGTCGCAAGGGCGATTACCTCTTCACCAGCGGCATCGTGGCCGCCGACGATGGCGGCGCGGTGGTGGCGCCCGCCGATCACATGGCGCAGGCGCGCTTCTGCTACGACCGTCTCAAGGACGTGATGGCGGCGGCTGGCGGCTCGCTCGACGATATCGTCGACATGATCTGCTTCAATCACGACGCCCGCGGCATGGACGCTGCGGTCGATACCTGGTGCAACGAAACCGTCGAGGGGCTCGCCATCGGCGAGGCCACGTCCTATACCGCGATCGGCATGACCGGCCTCCATCGGATGGGCCAGGTCGGTTGCTACCGCGCCATCGCGGACTTCAGCGCGGGCCCCCGGGTCGCGCACAACCTGCCGAGCATCCACTGGCACGACCAGCGCATCTCGGGTGCAAGCCGCAAGAAGCATGGGCGCCTGATCGGCATCTCTGGCCAGGTCGCCTCGGACGGGCAGCAGAACATCATCGCGCGGGGCGATGTCGCGTCCCAGGCGCACTACTGCTTCAGCCAGATCCGGGGCGTGCTGGAGAAGCAGGGCGCAAGCCTCGACGACATCGTCGAGATCGTCTCCTTCCACAAGGACCCGAGAGCCTGGGAGGCGGTGATGGCGGTGGGCAGCGAACTCTTCGAGCCCGGCCGCGGCCCGGCCTGGACGCCCATCGGCTGCACCGGCCTCTACCTCGAAGGCTACCTGCACGAAATCTACGCGATCGCTATGGTGTGAGCGCACGGACGCCGGCCAGGGAGAAAGACATGATCACGCTTCATAATCCGGATAGGGTCGTGGCGCCTGCGTCGTTCTACAGCCAGGCGGCGGAGGTGGGTCCGGGCAAGCGCTGGCTCCACATCTCGGGCCAGGTGGGCGCTGCGCCCGACGGGATGCTCGCGGATGGCTTCGAGGCGCAGAGCGATCAGGTCTGGCGCAACATCGCGGCCCTGCTTGCCGCCGCCGACATGACCATGGCGAACCTGGTGATCGTGCGGGCGCTGCTGGTGGACCGCGCCCACCTCGGGGCCTATCGGGAGATCAGGGACCGCCACCTGGAGGGGCACCAGGCGGCGTCGACGCTCCTGATCGTCGCGGGGCTGGCCGATGAGCGCTGGCTGATCGAGATCGAGGCGCTGGCCGCCGCCGATACCTGATCGGGCGGCGATCAGGCGGCGTCAGCCTCCTCGCCTGCCCCGGCGCCCGCGCCCTTCTCGGCCGAGGTGATGGCGCATTCGGACTCGCGCCACCAGAGCGCCTCCAGATTGCCGACATCGACGCCACAGTCCCAGATTCGCGCCTTGACCGGGCCGATGTCGGTATCGAGGGTCTGGTCGAGGTGCTTGCCCTTGTAGATCGTCGCCCCGCTGGTGCACGGCAACGCGTTGATTGCGGACCATCGCATATCGACGAATTTTGTTATGTTCGTAAGATAACTTGATGTATCGAGTCCCTCCCGCTTCGCCTTCGCCGGTTCGGGCGGCGGAGATGTGGAGAGGGTCGAGATGCGCCCGCCTTCCGCCGTCGACCGGGCGAGGCCGCACCGCTTCCAGGAGGCAAACCATGAGAGCCATCGTGGCAAGGCCGATGGCGGTGGCGCTCGCCACCCTGGCAGTCTGGTCCACGGACGCGCAGGCGGCTGACGAGCCCCTCGAGCCCTTCGGCCCCGACTGGTCCATCACGGAGAACCAGCCCTGCCAGGTGTGGAACTACGGCTGGGGCGACGACATGGGGCCCTTCAACTGGTCGGGCGCCTGTGTGGACGGCAAGGCCTCGGGCGAAGGGCGGCTCACCTATCTGGGCGGGGACGGCGTCTTCGAAGGCACCATGCGCGCCGGCAAGATGCACGGAAACGGGACGGTGACCCTCTCGGGGAGCTTTCGCTACGAGGGCGGGCTGCGCGACGGGATGCAGCACGGAACGGGGACCACGACCTACGCCAACGGCGACCGCTTCGAAGGCGAGTATCGCGACGGCCAGTTCCACGGGCACGGAGTCCAGTATTTCACCGATGGGTCCGTCATCACCTGCGAATGGCGCGACGACGAGCCGGTGATCGATTCCTGCATAACCGAGTAGGGCGTGTCCGACATTGTCGGACGCGCGACAGGCCGCGACTGCGGCCCGCCGTTCCTGCGGCGCACATAGCGCGCCCCCGCGCGCGTGTACGCGCGACGCGGCGGCTCCGGCCGCCGGCCTCATAATGTTCGCTGATAGGCAGCATAGATATAACTAATGAGCATATATATGCAGACACGATTATGCTGCACGCATGAAGTGCGACTCGGAGCTCACGGCGGCGGTAAGGGCCCGATCGAGGGTGCCGCGCCTCACCGCGCCGGCTGGGCTCAGGCGCGCAGACCGCGGGTTCAGCGCGCGGCGCATCGAGGGGGAGCGGCAGGCAATGCCGAGGCCACCCTTCAGGCGCGCCGCCGCCCGGCTTCCGACCAGCTGTCAAGACTAGCCGAAGGAGGGGGCGATGAAGGCGGTCCGTCTGACAGTTACGCTTCTGGCATTCGCATTCATGGCGGGCCTTGCGGGCGAAGCCCACGCAGACTGCGACTCCAGCGACAGGATGAATCATTCGAGTTCCGATTGCCTCCACGGCTGGTGGGACAACAATACGTGGCCTACCAAGACCACTTTTGGCGTCCAGAGCTTTTGCTGGCAACCGACCGCTGGCGGCACGGTCGTCGCTAAAATTGACATCGTAAACAGACCCGATTTGACGTGGCATCTCAATAATGGACACAAGAGGAGGGACAAGACCTGGAACTGGATTCGTGACATTCATTGCTGCGAGGACTTGAGCGTTCTCTGCAAATGGAACGAGCGCGTCAACAATGGAACCTGCGAAGACGAGTGGAACGAAGGAACGGGCCAGGACCGTTGTACCGTAACGATCGAGCCACGGGAGCCCAAGAAATGGAACTGCAGAGTCACCGCGGACTGCGAGTCCGAGGACGGAACGCAAGAGGTCACAACCGTTGTCAGCATCAGGCCATTCGATGACGAGAACAATATCAGGGTCTGCCCGAATGGAACCGTTCGATATTGGATAGATCGTTGCCGACCCGGTGACTGATTCGCCCTGCAGCAACCAGAGCGTATCCCTTTCACACGGAAACACGCACCTTCGGTGCTAAGTAACTGATTCGATTGCGATGGTCTTCCGTTTCTATTGCCACCGGGCGCGGAATTCAAGCCCGTTCCGCACCCCGCTGCAACAGTTCGGGGACGCGCGATCATGCCATCCATCCGACTCACCCAGCGCCGGGTCGACGCCCTTCCGCCCCGCCGCAAGGTGCGCGATGTCCGGGACGCCGAGCTGAAGGGGTATGGCGTCCGGGTCATGCCCTCCGGCGCCAGGCGCTACTTCATCCATAGCCAGCACAGGGGCAAACGGGTCTGGAAGATCATAGGCGACGCGGCGGCGATCGCCGAGCCCGAGGCGCGGGCCAGGGCCAGGTCAATGCTCGCCGCCCTGCGCGACGGCCGGGAGCCCGACGCGGCTGATCCCGGCGGCACCCTCTTCGAGACGGTCGCCGAGGAGGTCTTCGAGCGCTACGGGCGCCGCTGGAAGCCGCGCACCCTCGACGTGAACCGGGCCTACCTCCGCCGGCAGATCCTGCCCTTCTTCGCAGGCAGGCCCATCGGGGAGATAAACCGGGAAGACGTGCGGACCTGGTTCCGCGCACTCCACGCGACGCCCGCCGCCGCGAACCGCTCGGCGCCGATCCTCTCGGTCATCATGCAGCGGGCCGAGGTCTGGGGATACCGCCCGGAGAACAGCAACCCCTGCGCTGGCATCCGCCGCTACCGGCAGGGGCGGTCCGAGCGCTTCCTGACCCCCGAGGAGTACCGCCGCCTCGCCCGCGTGCTGGGCCGGCACGAGGCCAGCCGTCCCCTGCACGTGGCCGCCCTGCGCCTGCTGTTGCTCACCGGGTGCCGCAAGTCGGAGATCCTCACCCTCCAATGGCGCTCCTACCGAGAGGAGCGGCTCTATCTGCAGGACAGCAAGACCGGGCCGCGCACGGTCTGGCTGTGCGAGGCGGCGCGCGACGTCCTCGACCGCCTGCCCCGGTCGTCTGGATTCGTCTTCCCGATCGCGGGTCGGCGCACCCCGTGGCTGTGGCTGGATTACTTCTGGCGCGGCGTGAGGGAGGAGGCTGGGCTGCAGGATGTCCGCCTTCACGACATCAGGCATTCATACGCCAGCATCGCGCTGCTCTGCGGCGAGAGCGTGCGCGCCGTCGGCCGCCTGCTCGGTCACGAGAAGGCGGCGACCACCCTGAAATACGCCCATCTGTCCGACGCCACGGTCTACGAAGCGTTCGAGAGCCTGTCTCCCCTCCTGTCGGGGAGGCGGGCATGAAGGGGCGGAGGGTCAGGCTGACCGACGCGGGCGTCGGCAGGTTGAAGCCGGACACGAGGGAATACGCGGTCTGGGACAGCGAGGTGCCCGGTCTCGGCGTGAGGGTACGCCCGTCCGGGCATCGCAGCTTCGTCTGGCACGGGCGCGTCCAAGGAAAGTTGGTCAGGGCGACCGTCGGCCCGGCCGCACTCATGACCGTCGAGGATGCCCGGAAGCGGTCATTGGCGCTCAGCGTGGGAACCGTCCCGCGCAATGCTGATGGACGCTCCGGCGCTCCCCTGTTCCGCGACTTCGTCCTCGACGAGTGGTTGCCGGCGTACCGCCGCCGCTGTGCCCCGTCGTCCTGCCAATTCGCCAATCGTGTGCTTGAACGGCAGCTGATCCCCGCCTTCGGCCGCCTCCCGCTGGACGCCATCCGTCGGATCGACGTCGAACGTTGGTTCGACGCCTACAGCCGCACCGCGCCGGGCGGCGCCAACAAGGCACTCGAGATCCTCGGCCAGATCATGAACGCCGCTTTCGCCGCCGGCCATGTCGGAACCTCTCCCGTCAGGGGCATCGCGAAGAACTCCCGCCCGAAACTCACCCGGTTCCTCTCCGCCGAAGAGATCGAAAGGCTTCACCGCGTCCTCGATCGGCTGGTCAAGGAGCGGCTCTCCCGTCGGCAACAGGCCGACATCATCCGTCTGCTCCTGCTCACCGGCTGCCGGAAGGGCGAGATCCTGAAGCTCCAATGGTCCGAGGTCGACGGCGACCGCCTCGACCTCGCCGACACCAAGACCGGGCCGCGAAGGGTCTGGCTGAGCCAGGCCGCGCAGGCCATCCTCGCCCGCCAGCCGCGTGCCGCAAGCCCTTACGTGTTCCCGTCCCCGAGGCATCCTGACAAACCGCTTTCGCACACACTGCACCTCTGGCGCCGGGCGCGGAAGGAAGCCGGTCTCGACGACGTCCGCCTGCACGATCTAAGGCATACCGTTGCCAGCCAGGCCGTCGCCCGGGGCGTTCCCCTGTCCACCGTCGCGCGCATGCTCGGGCATGCCGACCCCGTGATGACCCTGCGCTACGCCCATGTCGGCGACCGCGACCTGCAGGCCGCCGCCGAGCGCATCGGAAAGGCCATCGAAGCCGCAATGGAGACTGGCGAGTCGCCAGCAGCAGCGTTGTCCTGAAGGTACGCTGCGCGGGCCAGGGTTTCGACTTCCACGACCGTGAAATCGGCGTGTACGCGATGCTAGACTTCGTCTCGGTGTGACCGCCGACTCTCGACCAATACCTGTTGCTGGTGGCTTATATCGAGACTGATATCAGTGCCCGCAGCGCGGCTGGCAAGAGCCGGTGTTGTTCGGCGCCCAACCTTGACCCCACTGTGTCAGGTAAAATCAACGAGTTTGGACGCCGATCGGCGTGCAACCTACGCGCCGATCAACACAGAGGCCTCAGCTCTCGCACGCCAAACCAAAATTTCCAGCGCAGCTCGGACTTGACTCTCCATGAACTTCAGATTTTTCGAGTCGTTAACTTCGTCGAACAAAACCGAAAATCCTCAGAGACGCCTCAATGACTAATGTCGCGCCTAAAGCAAGTATAGTTGATACAAGAATCAGGAATTTCTCCCTATCATCCACTATTCTACGATCATTAAACTCCCACTTTGCAACTCCCCGCCCACGTATATTTCCCAATTGATACACTAGCGCCACTTGATCAAAGTGTTGAAATTCTTTCTCGATGCTGGGCCCTGGCAATTCCACTTTGAGCGGTCTTGGCAATGACCCAGACAATGATAAAGTTTCTGGGGCCACGAGGCGCAACACAAAAACCTCTTCTGTTTCTCCAAAATAAGATGACCTTCTCTTGATTCCTAAGTCAAGAATGGATGAGTATCCCGCAGTCGTCTCCAAGAGTAAGTCAGCCAACTGGATGTGCAAACCACTTCTTCCAACATGCATTCCCGAGTATTCGCGCCCCAAATGGCATGAAGGCCCGCGACCACCTTCATCGCACCATCCATTTCCAGACATCGGTTTGCGTTCCACTGCGTCAAAGTAGGTGACTCTAGCTGACGTACGGTCGATTGTCAGATCAACATGAGTACCCATCTCGCAGGCAAAATCAAATCGAATATTACTTTGCTGGCCGGGTCTCACTATAACCGTTGCGGACACCGTGTTCTTACAGTGATTCGAAATTGTCAACCCAACACTCGTTCGCTTAATCGGTTTATCATCGCTGAGTATGAAATGCGAAAATGGTACCATTAGACCGAAGCCAATGAACAGTTGTATAATCAGCGGTTTCTTGCGCCTAAGACGACCTGATGTGAGGAGTCTGAGGCGGTAGAATTGTCGAATTAATCTAGTTCCCCATCTTGATTTCATTCATTGATCTCCAAGTGTATTCACTCCACAATTGAACCGGAATTCCCCATATGGATCCCTCCCTGCCCGTTGAGTCCCGCACCTTGCGGAATATCAGGCCCACGTCCAGGCCCGGTTCCTCCAGGTGGGTGAGAAGCGCCGTGGTGTAGGGGCTATTCCGCCCCTCGCCGTCGGCCTCGACCGTCCCCTCCTTGGCCGCATACGCCACCAGCGTCTCGCCCGGGGGCTCAACGCTCGCCAGACCCCGCCCGATCGAGCGTGTCGCGCCTGCACGCCGCATCGCCACCGCAAAGGGATTGTCACGACAGGCGTCCAGGATGATCAGACGAAAGTTCGATGCCCCTTCCACCGCCCGCAAGACCACATCGAGCGACACGGCCTCGAACTCCTCGTCGCCGTCGCCCAGCAGGCGCGCGTCCACCGGGATCAGGAAGTTGCGCTTGTCCACCTCAATGCCGTGGCCGGCGTAGAACACCACTGCGACCTCCGAGGCGGGCTCTGCCAGGCGGAACTTCTGGAGACCGTCTCACAATTCCGCCCGGCTCGCGTTCGGGAGTTGGGTTACCGCGAAGCCCAAGCGCTCAAGGGAGGCGCCGATGTCGTTTGCGTCGTTGAGGGGGTTCGCCAGCGACGGCGCGTAGGCGTGAGACGCATTGCCGATCACCAGCGTCACGCGCTGGCCTGCAAGTACAGGAGTCACCAACAGCGGCAACAGAAGAATGACAGCCAGCACGGCCTTGCACATACTTCTGCCCTTTATCGTCGCCATGTCTGCGCCTCTCAAGGGAAAACGCTTGCCTTCCCGTGACGGGCTAGTGTCCGGTTCACGCTTGGCAAGAAACCGCAGCCCCCAGGACCGGTGCATGCTGCTCTCCGCACCTCTCCGTCCGGCTCGGATCGCACTGGGGCCGACCCCGGCCCTACGGTTTACCCCCCTCCAACTGCGCGTCGGCGATGGTGGTGTATGCCCAGACCGAGTCTTGGTAGTCTCCGATATGTCCTGCAGTCGTCAGAGCCTCGGCAATCGAGCGTGCAGCGCCTTGAGTGTCACCAGCCTTCATCTGCACTTCGGCGATGCCCGCGAACGACTGGGCGCGCACTCGCCCATCCAAAATTCGCTGCGTGATTGTCCAGGCATTAGAAATGTCGCCGGCCCTTGCCTGCGCCTCGGCGATAGCTTTCAGCGGCCACCCGCGTGCGGGCTCATGTTCTACGCGCTGTACTGTCGCCAGAGCACCGGAAACATCGCCGATCGTCGCTTGCCAATAGGCAATATCGTGAAAACTCCCGCGTCCATCTCCGAATTCATCCGCGATCCTTTGTGCCGCTTCCAAAGCCTTCGCGATGGAATGGGCAGCACCTCGAGCATCTCCGGCCTCCGCTTGCACCCCGGCGATGGAGCAAAGCGCACTGACCCGGTCGTCTTCGTCAGCAATCCTCAGCGCTGCTCGGGACGCGTCGGCGATGGAATGGGCCGCGCCCACAGCATCGCCGTCCTCCACTTGCGCCGCCGCTATGTGGGTAAGCGCCCGTACGTAGAAAAGAGGATGCATAGCCTTGATTCTCTGCGCGGTCTCCAGTGCGCCCCGAATATCGCCGTTCATCACTTGAGCGCGGCCTACATGTACAAGCGCTAAACTCCGGTAAAACTCATCGCCGATCCTCGCTGCGATCGACATTGCCTCGCCGATAGTCCGTGCCGCGCCCCGGGCATCGCCGGCTTCCGCCTGCGCCCCGGCAATATTGGCGAGCGCCACGGCGCGGTCGTCGTTTTCTGTATCTGTAATTCTCCACGCGGTCGCGAACGCGCCCTGGAAATCGCTGGAGGCGGCCTGCGCCGCTGCGACGCGCTCAAGCAAGAGATCGTGCCCCCAGTGGTCGTGGTCCAGTCTATTCTTGGCGGCCAAGGCTTCCTCAATGGATCGCCTTGCGCCGCGGTCGTCACCCGCCTTCGACTGATGCTCAGCCAGGTGGGCGAACATAGTTGCACGATCAAAGTCATCTTGAATGCGCTCGACCGCGTGCAACGCCTTGGAGAGGGATTCCATTGCGGCGTCGCGCGAGAAGCTCCTCTTCGCTGCCATCTCTGCCGCGGCTTTGGCTTCGGCCATCAGTGCCTTGGCTGCCTCGGCATCCAGATGGCCCGTGGGCGTGGCGCCTTGAGACGTCTGCCAATACCCAATCGCATTACGCGTCCGCCGGCCGAACAAACCATCCGCCGGGCCGGGATCGAAGCCGAGCGAGGCTAGGCCCATCTGGATCTGCCGCCGCTCCGCGCGCTCCAGGCCGAGCGACGCTTCCACCAATTCCGGAGTGGGCGCCGGCGGCTCTGGCGATACCACGGGCTCTGGCTCGTCGGGGATGACCGCCACCTGAACGACAGTCTCTTCCTCCTGCTTGCCAGTCAGCCTCTTGAGCCGGTTCCGCGCCAGGGCGTCGTAGGTGCCGCCGGGGAACTGCTCCAAGTAAGCCTCGAAGTCGGCTGCGTGCGTGCTGTCCTTCACCGACTCCCAGAACACCCGCTCTGCGGCGAGCTCTTCCGCCGTCAAGCGCCTGTCGTTGCCGGGAGACACCGGCCCCGGTTTCGGATCATCCGGACCATGCTCGACGATTGGCGTCGGTTCTTCCGGCTCAGGCTCGGGCAGCGCCGCGAGGTACGCTCCCTCGCTCGACAGCGAGCCGTACCAGAACGGCTCCTGGTGGCCGCCCGTCTTCGCCAGAACCGCATCCCGCACCTTGCGGAACATCAGCCCGACCTCAAGACCAGGCTCCTCCAGGTGGGCGAGTAGCGCCGTGGTGTAGGGGCTGTTGCGGCCCTCGCCGTCCGCCGCGACCGTCCCCTCCTTCGCCGCGTAGGCAACCAGCGTCTCGCCCGAGGGCTCCACGCTCGCGAGCCCCCGGCCGATCGAGCGGGTCGCGCCCGAGCGCTGCATTGCCACCGCGAAGGGATTGTCCCGGCAGGCGTCGAGGACGATCAGGCGGAGACCCTTCGCCCGCTCCACGGCGCGGGAGAGCTGATCGAGCGGCACCGCCTCGAACTCCACGTCGGTGTCGCTCAGCAGGCGCGCGTCGACGGGGATCAGGAAGTTGCGCTTGTCCACCTCGATGCCATGGCCCGCGTAGAACACCACCGCCATCTCCGAGGCCGATGCCGCGAGTGAGAACTGCTGCAGGCCGCGCCGAAGCTCGGTATAGCCCGCGTTGTCGATGCGTGTGACCGCGAAGCCGAGGCGCTCCAGGGAGGCGCCGATGTCGGTCGCATCGTTGAGGGGGTTCGCCAGGCTCGGCGCATGGGCATACGACGCGTTGCCGATCACCAGCGCCACGCGCTGGCCGGCCGAGGCTGGCGCCACCAACGCCGAAAGAAGCAGCAGTGTGGCCGCCACAATAATCGACCAGGGGCTCCGCCCCTGGACCCCGGAGGTAAGGAGGTAAGGACTCATGGGGTGAGCGTCCGGGATACACGGAACCCGTGGTTGTAGTAGCGGTCCTCGATGGAGTACCTGTCGCGGTACGCGGAGCGGAGGTACCTCGGATTGACGCTCCAGGAGCCGCCGCGAAGAACGCGCTGGCCGCAATCGCCGCCCGAAACCCATGCGCTGCCATCGGCGGGAGCGCCCGCGTAGCTCCCATGCCAGCAATCCTCAACCCACTCCCACACGTTGCCGTGCACATCGTGCAAGCCGAACCCGTTCGCAGGAAACGACCCGACAGGTACCGTTCGCTCCCGATCCACACCCTTGCGGCCCGAGCCGTAGGTGTCGTTCCCGTCGTAGTTCGCCTGATCGGTCGAGATCGTCGAGCCGAAGTGGAACGGGCCCGTCGTCCCCGCCCGCGCCGCATACTCCCACTCCGCCTCCGATAACAGCCGGTAACGCTCCCCGGTCTTCCGCGACAGCCAGCGCACATAGGCCTTTGCGTCATCCCAGCTCACGTGGATCACAGGGCGCTGACCCCGGCCCCAGCCCCTATCATCCGGCCGGTAACCGCCACAGCCTCCAGCAGCCACGCACGCGTCCCACTCCGCGAACGTCACCTCGTACTTGCCCACCGCAAACGGCGCGGCAATCGTCACCCGATGCTGCGGGCCTTCGTCATCCCATCGGCCTTCTTCGGACGACGGCGAGCCCATGGTGAACGAGCCCGCCGGCACCACCACCATCTCTGGACACTCCGGGCAGTCCCGGAACCCGCGCCCCGGACGCATCGCCTCGCGCTTGCGTTCGACCTCCTCCGCGGCCCGCTTGCGCGCCGCTTCTTCCGCTGCGCGTTTGCGCGCCTCTTCCTCTCCCGCAGCCAGCAGCAGCTTGGCCGCCTCTGCGTCGAGATAGCCCGTCGCATCGCCGCCTTGCGACGATTGCCATCCGCCGATGGACGCGCGCGTGCGCCGGCCGAACAGCCCGTCGGCCGGGCCAGGATCGAACCCCAGCGACGCCAGGCCCATCTGGATTTGGCGTCGCTCTTGCCGTTTCAACTCTAGCGTCGCCTCTACCGCTTCCGGCGCAGGCGCCGAGGGCTCGGGCGATACCACGCGCTCCGGCTCGTCGGGGGTCACCGCCACCTGAATGTCGGGCTTCTCGTCCGGCGAGACGGTCAACCGCGCCAGCTTGTTGCGCGCCAGGGCCTCGTACGTCCCGCCGGGGAACTGCTCCAGGTAGGCCTCGAAGTCGGCCGCATGGGTGCTGTCCTTCACCGACTCCCAGAACAGCAATTCCTTCTCGGCCGCGATGCGCCGCTCCACGACCCGATCCTGGTCCGGGATCTTCGGATCGTCCCCACCTTGTACCGTTACCGTCTCGGGCGCTGGCGTCGGGGGCGGCTCAGGCTCCGGCAGTGCCGCCAGGTACGCACCCTCGCTGGAGAGCGAGCCGTAGACGAAGGGCTCCTGACGGCCTCCGGTCGTGGCCAACACCGCATCCCGCACCTTGCGGAACATCAGGCCCACCTCCAGGCCCGGCTCCTCCAGGTGATTTAGTAATGCGGTCGTGTACGGACTGTTGCGGCCCTCGCCGTCCGCCGCGACCGTCCCCTCCTTCGCTGCGTAGGCAACCAGCGTCTCGCCCGAGGGCTCCACGCCGCCAAGGCCGCGCCCGATCGAGCGCGTGGCCCCCGAGCGCTGCATGGCCACCGCGAAGGGGTTGTCGCGGCAGGCATCGAGGACGATCAGGCGCAGGCCCTTCGCCCGCTCCACGGTGCGGGAGAGCAGGTCGAGCGGCACCGCCTCGAACTCCACGTCAGCGTCGCTGAGCAGGCGCGCGTCGACCGGGATCAGGAAGTTGCGCTTGTCCACCTCGATGCCGTGCCCGGCATAAAACACCACCGCCATCTCGGACGCCGACGCCGCGAGGCTAAACTTCTGGAGGCCGTCCCACAGCTCCGCCCGGCTCGCGTTGGGGAGCTGTGTGACCGCGAAGCCAAGACGCTCCAGGGAGGCGCCGATATCGGTCGCGTCGTTGAGGGGGTTCGCGAGGCTCGGCGCATGGGCATACGACGCGTTGCCGATCACCAGCGCCACCCGCTGGCCGGCCGATGCTGGCGCCACCAACGCCGAAAGAAGCAGCAGTGCAGCTGCCACAATAATCGACCAGGGGCTCCGCCCCTGGACCCCGGAGGTAACGAGGTAAGGATTCATGGGGTGAGCGTCCGGGATACACGGAACCCGAGGTAGGTGAAGCGGAACACGAAGGAGTACCCGTGGCGGAGCGCGGAGCGGAGGAAACTCGGAAAGTTGAGCCAGGAGCCGCCGCGAAGAACGCGCAGGCCGCAATCGCCGCCCGAAACCCATGCGCTGCCATCGCTGGGCGCGCCCGCGTAGCTCCCATGCCAGCAATCCTCTACCCACTCGTCCACGTTGCCGAGCATATCTGAAAGCCCGTAACCGTTCTCGCCGTAGCTGCCAACACGCGACGTATAGACCGAACCATCCCGACACGGTGCATGCTCCCGATCGTAGTCAAGTTCGGCCTTGGCCGTGCGGTCATAGCCGTTGGCGTGATCGCATTGCGCCCAATCGTCGTCGCCCCAATAGCGCGAGGTGCGCGTCCCCGCCCGCGCCGCATACTCCCACTCCGCCTCCGATAACAGCCGGTAACGCTCTCCGGTCTTCCGCGACAGCCAGCGCACATAGGCCTTTGCGTCATCCCAGCTCACGTGGATCACAGGGCGCTGACCCCGGCCCCAGCCCCTGTCATCCGGCCGGTAACCGCCACAGCCTCCAGCGGCCACGCACGCGTCCCACTCCGCGAACGTCACCTCGTACTTGCCCACCGCAAACGGCTCACGGATCGTCACCCGGTGCTGCGGGCCCTCGAAGACCCGCCGCCCCTTCTCAGAGGATGGCGAGCCCATGGTGAACGAGCCCGCCGGCACCACTACCATCTCCGGACACTCCGGGCAGTCCCGGAACTCGCGCCCCGGACGCATAGCCGCCCGCCTTCGTTCGGCCTCCTCCGCGGCCCGCTTGCGTGCCGCTTCTTCCGCTGCGCGTTTGCGCGCCTCTTCCTCTCCCGCAGCCAGCAGCAGCTTGGCCGCCTCGGCATCCAGGTGGCCCGTGGCCGCGCCGCCCTGCGACGATTGCCATCCGCCGATGGACGCGCGCGTGCGCCGGCCGAACAATCCGTCCGCCGGGCCGGGATCGAACCCCAGTGCAGCTAGGCCCATCTGGATCTGCCGCCGCTCCGCACGCTCCAGGCTGAGCGACGCTTCCACCAATTCCGGAGTGGGCGCCGGCGGCTCGGGCGATACCACGGGCTCTGGCTCGTCGGGGCCAACTGCGACCTGAACGTCGGGCTTTTCCTCTGGCCCGATCAATCCCTTCAGCCGACTGTGCGCCAGGACCGCGTAGGTACCCTCCGGGTAGCGGTCGAGATAGGCCTGAAGTTCCTGAGGATTCTGGCCGTCCTTCACCGACTCCCAGAACACCCGCTCGGCGGCAAGCTCTTCCGCCGTCAAGCGCCTATCACCGCCAGGAACCACCGGCTCTGGCTTGGTATCCTCGGGGTCTGGTTTGACGATTGTCTCGGGTTCTCTCGGCTCCGGCAGTGCCGCCAGGTACGCTCCTTCGCTGGAGAGCGAGCCGTAGACGAAAGGCTCCTGACGGCCTCCGGTCGTGGCCAGCACCGCATCCCGCACCTTGCGGAACATAAGTCCTACTTCCAGACCGGGTTCCTCAAGGTGGGCGAGCAAGGCCGTGGTGTAGGGGCTGTTGCGCCCCTCGCCGTCCGCCGCGACCGTCCCCTCCTTCGCCGCGTAGGCCACCAGCGTCTCG
Source organism: Alphaproteobacteria bacterium (assembly GCA_965207055.1). Taxonomy (GTDB): domain Bacteria; phylum Pseudomonadota; class Alphaproteobacteria; order UBA828; family UBA828; genus WTGU01. The sequence goes on from CBDBLP010000004.1 coordinate 1,855,752, forward strand.
CCCGAGGGCTCCACGCCCCCCAGTCCACGGCCGATCGAGCGTGTCGCGCCCGAGCGCTGCATCGCTACGGCGAAGGGGTTGTCGCGGCAGGCGTCGAGAATGATCAGGCGCAGCCCCTTGGCCCGCTCCACCGACCGGGAAAGCAGGTCGAGCGGCACCGCCTCGAACTCTACGTCGGCATCGCTGAGCAGGCGCGCGTCGACGGGGATCAGGAAGTTGCGCCTGTCCACCTCGATGCCGTGGCCCGCATAGAACACCACCGCCATTTCCGAGGCGGATGCCGCGAGTGAGAACTGCTGTAGGCCGCGCCGAAGCTCGGTATAGCCCGCGTTGTCGATGCGGGTGACGGCGAAGCCGAGGCGCTCGAGCGCGGCCCCGATGTCGGTGGCGTCGTTGAGAGGGTTCGCGAGGCTCGGCGCATGGGCGTACGACGCATTGCCGATCACCAGCGCCACACGCTGACCGGCTGAGGTCGGTGTCGCAAAGGCGAACAGCAGCGGTATTGCGACCAGCGTCGGAACCATCACCACGCGGAGCCAGCGTGAGGGCACGATTTCCGAGATGCGGGCGCCCAAGAGAGGACACGGCGATGTCCGGGATACGCTCCGACCGAACGACATCAGCCCCCTCCCGTTCTTGCTGTTAATGAAATATTAACAGATTAATAAGCTGGACTAACCGTTTTTCTTGGTGGGAGCCGCTACGGCCGGTGTGCAGACGGGAGCCAGTTCGGTGAGCAGTTGTGGACCTCGGCGAGTGGTGGGCCGCATGACGATGTCTGCATTCACGGCAGCGGGGCTGATACTCGCACTGTCCGGGGCGCTGGCGATGCCGTGGGCCGCTCGAAGCGCGCACGCGGAGGAGGCGTACGACCCGGAAGACACCGTCTACGCGACCGGAGCGATCCTCGCGACGGAGGAGGAGCTTGCGGACAGACCGCGCACGCCTCTCTTCCGCGCCTACCTTCCCCCGTCGGTCGACCTCAGCCGCCGCTTTCCCCCGGCGGGACAGCAAGGCGAGCAAGGCTCATGCGTGGGCTGGGCGGTCGGCTATGCGGCCCGCTCCTACTACAACAGCCCGTCTGGCGGCGGGGCGCAGCTCACGGCGCACGACGTGCCGAGCCCCGCTTACATCTACAACACCATCCGACTCCCCGACGCGTCATGCGACGGCGGCTCCCGGATATTCGACGCCCTGCAGCTCCTGAGGAAGGGCGCCCTGACCTACGCCGAATATCCCTATGACGAATACCGCTGCCCGCGGCCGAGCGCATCGATGTCCGAGCGCGCCACAAAGTTCAGGATCGTCGACTGGCTGATGGTCGACACCGATCGTCTCGACCAGGTGAAGGGCGAGCTCGCCGGCGGCCATCCGGTCGTGATCAGCATGGTGCCGAACCGGGATTTCCATCGCTTGAGAGGCCGCAAGGTGTGGCGGGCGCGTCCGCCTGAAGGAGACGACGAAGGAGGCCATGCGGTCACCGTGGTCGGCTACTCCGAGCGCGGCCAGTACTTCACGGTGATCAACTCCTGGGGCCGGAAGTGGGGTGAGCGCGGCTTTGGCCGCATTTCGTACGACACGTTTGAGCGGCGGGTCAGGGCAGGATACGCGATGCGGCTCACCGAGCCCGAGCCGCCGCCGCCTGAACCGGCACCACCCGACCCCCCTGCCCCCGATCCGCCGAAGCCTGTGCCTGAGCCGCCCGAGCCGGTCGTCCCCGAGCTGGTCCTGCCGGAGATCGGGTGCGGACGCATTGTCATCGAGCAGCGCGGCGCCGAGCAGGTAATCGCGGGCTTCGTCGGCACCGCTGAGGACCTGGCGAAACTCCAAGTGGCGGCCGCGAAGTCGAAGGCCCATGTGGAGGTCGCCCTCCGCCCCTGGCCTCAGTGCGAAGCGCTCATGACCATCGAGAAGCCCCTGGCGCACGCGAGCACGCCGGCCATCTCGCTGCCCAAGTCGTCGTACCGGGCCGAAGAGACGCTCGCGTTCGACGTGACGATGGCGGACTTTCAGGGCTACCTGCACCTGGCCTACATCCAGGCGGACGGCAACGTGGTCAATCTGGTGGAGTCCGATGCGCTGACGCTCTCCACCCTGCCTGCGCAGACGCAGCTCACGTTCGGCGACGGGCTCGATGGCCGGCCCAAGTTCACGGTCTCGGCCCCCTTCGGCAACGAGATGATCGTGGCGCTTGCGTCAAAGAGCCCGCTCTTCGCAGACGACCGCCCGCTGGTCGAGACCGAGCGCGAGTTCCTGACGGCGCTGCGGAAGGCCATCATCGCCCGGCCCGATCCCACGCAGCCGGAGCGGGTCGTGAGCGCGAGTTTCGTTACCCTCGAAACGAAGCAGGGAGAGTGACGTCATGAGGACATCCAGCATCGCCTTCGCAACGGCAGCGGCCCTCGCAGCATTGATGCTCATTGCGGTCGGTGCTGCTGCCCAGACGACACCGACCGAGCAGGACATCATCGACGCACTGCAGAAGGGCGGCGGTACGGGCGAGTTCACCAAGGTGCGCAGCCTCTCCGGCGACAGGGGCGTGACCGTCACCGGCGGCGAGACGGCCGTGCCCTCGATCGACCTGAAGGTGAACTTCGCCTTCGATTCCGCGCGGCTCGACAACGAATCCCTATTGACGCTCGACGTGCTGGGCCGCGCGCTCTCCAGCGAGGAGCTCAAGGGCCAGGCCATCGAGATCATCGGCCACACCGACGCGAAGGGCACGATCGAGTACAACGACGCGCTGTCGCAGCGGCGCGCCGCCGCCGTCGTGACCTACATCGTCCGGAACTTCACCCTGGACCCCGCCCTGATCTCGTCGAAGGGCATGGGCGAGCGCCTGCTTCTCAACGAGGACAAGCCCGAAGCGGCCATCAACCGGCGTGTCGAGATCAGGAATGTGACGCAGACGCAGTAAACCCAGCGCCGGTGTTGTTCGGCGCGCGGGTTGCGCGCCGATCGGCGCAATAAACTATTGAAATAACGCGATACTGCGGGGTCGAAATTGCTCGCTTAACAACTTGCGCCGCCACGACCGGACCTCCCGGCCGCTCCGTGCGGAGCGTTATCGGGCCGCCGTTAACAAAGGACCGTTCGCGCCAGCCATGCCATACAGCATCCGATTCTCCTCATGATATGATGAGGGGATACCAGACGAGGAGTAGGCGCATTCCGCGGGGCGCGATCCTCAAGAGGCTCATCGGCCGGCGCGTCAGGATGCGCTCCCGAACCAACCAAATCCCAACTTGAGCGGTGGGCTGCCTGACGGGGCGGGCCACTGGAGAGGGCACACGCCATGAACGATTACACCGCAAAGACGTTGCCCGATGTCAAGCTGACCGATCACTTGCGCTCGATTCTCGAGCGGCTCGACCCATCGACCGCCGACATCGAGACCTGCATCACGCTACCGTCCGAGGTCTACACGTCGGAAGAGTGGTTCGAATTCGAAAAGCGCGCTGTCTGGGACTGCGAGTGGGTGTGCCTCGGCCACATCGGACAAATTCCGGAGATCGGTGATTACTTCTCCATCACCATCAACGACGACCCCTTGCTGGTGTTGCGCGACCACGCGGGCGAAGTCCGCGTCATGACGGCGGTGTGCCAACACCGCGGCCATATCCTCGGCGAGCACGCCGGAAACACCAATGTATTCACCTGTCCCCATCACGGCTGGTCCTACAATCTTAGCGGTACACTGATCGGCGCGCCACAAATGAAGGAGCACGCCTCCCTGGAGGAGCTTCGCCGGACCAGTTGCCTGCCGACGCTGCGCTCGGACATCTGGAACGGTTTCGTCTTTATCAACATGGATGGCAATGCGCCGCCGCTTAATTCGCGGCTCAAGCGGCTGACGGAGGAAATCGCCAACCACCATCTTGGCGACATGGGAGCCACGCCCACCTGCGACTTTTCCGGCTATCCGTGGAACTGGAAGTCGATGCAAGAGAATGCCGTCGAACCGCATCACACGTGGTTCGTGCACAAGGGCCCGCACGATTTCGCGCCGTCGCGGCTGGCAACGTTCGTCGAATGGGACGACGATGATGACGGGGCGGTCTATCACCCCACAGGATTTCTCTATAAGGACGGCGGCTTCACCGCCGGGTTTCAATCTCTATTTCCGATCATCGAAACGCTGACCGACGCCGAACGTCAGCGGGTGATGTTCGCGAGCATCATGCCCAACCTCTTCATCGGTACGGTACCGGACGGCTGCCTCTACTACATGATCCTGCCTGACGGCGCCAACAACCTGACCCTGCGCGTGGGATACCTGTTTCCGCATTCCACCTTGGCCTTGGACAACTTCGACCTGACTTTCAAGGCCGTCGTTGACGGCATCGTCATCTATAACGACCAGGATACCGACGCCAACACGGCCGTTCACAAGGGCTTGCGGTCGCGTTTCGCAAATCGCGGACGCTATGCGCCGTTAGAGGGGACCCTGCCGCAGATAAACCGCTGGCTGGTCAAGCGCTACAAGGTGTACGCGACGCAACTGGACGCGGGATCGTGCTAACACAGCCTGATACGCGCCGATGCCGCCGACGCCATCGCCCGCTCGGAAATGACACGCATTGCCCTGCGATGTTGTTCGGCATGTGGTTTGCGCGCCGATCGGCGCGATAACCTACTGAAATAACGCGATACTGCGGGGTCAAAGTTGCACGCTGAACAACAGCCTGAGCTATCCGCCAGACGAGATCGGCCACATCGAGGCGATGCGTGACATCGATGATATTCCCCGTCCCGTTCAGACCGATTTGAGCAGACGATTTATCTCCAAAGGTCAGGTTTGATGGATTCGTAATATTACAGAGGTCAGGGCTCCCGCATAAACGCTCTTGAACCCAACAAATGGGAGTACTCGGCTATAAATCCGCTATTGTTCGACAGGTGTATTAAGTACCCTTGGAATCGCTTTATAGACAAGGATACGTATCCTCTTGGAGACAAGAATAAGAATTTAGTCTCTCAGGAGTACTCGTCACGCACCCGCCCGAAAATCTCGCGCGCCAGATGCGCATGGGCAACCGAACGAAACTCGGTGTCGGTCATCACGCGGGAGAATATCTCATCGTTGCCCTCCATTCTCATGATGAACAGGTCGTTCAGCTTACCATCCAGATACGCGGTGAAATCCGCGAAGCTGTTGGCGCGAGCGGCCTCCGCGATGCTCTCGTCGTTCTCTGCCGACGCCCGTATCTGATCGAAGAACAACTGATCCGCCTCGGTAAAGGCCGTGCCGAAACGCTCGTTGAGGCGTTCGATCAAGCTCGAGAGTGCCTCCTTCTCGTCTTTGGTGCGGGCTGTGCCGACATCGGTCGGGCCCTTCAGAGGATCGGCGTCGCCCTCCGAGAGGTCGATAGAGCCCTCGGACAACTGCTGAAGCCGGAAGAACCGAAGCGCCACCTCATCGTCCAGAATGAAGGCCTGGCCATCGCCTGGCAGCGGAAGTTTTGCCAGGAGGTTCCTTGCGAAGGCATAGAATCGTTCAAGATCGGGATCCTGATAGGGGATAATCTGTGACAGAAAGGCGTAGAGGTTTCGATAGGCCTTCAACTGGCCGCGAAACTTCTCTCGCTCTTCCTCCTCGCGAGCTTTGAAGCGCTGCACGACAGCATCGAGGACGGCGTTCATCACGCGATGATCGGTCGCCGAGTGGTCGCGCCTGCCGCGATACCAGACTGCGGCGAACGCGCTCACGTCGGCTGGCGTGAAGATAGCCCATTCAAGCAGGCGGTGTTGCAGCTCCGACAGGCGATGTGGATCGGCATTCTTTCCGACAGGCGTGGTCTCATAGTAGGGCTTGAACGCCTTGTAGATGTCGTCTTCCTCGTTGGCGAAATCGAGGACGAAGGTGCGCGACTTGCCGGGCGCGATGCGGTTGAGCCTTGAGAGGGTCTGAACCGCCTGAACGCCGGCCAGCCTCTTCACCACGTACATGGTCTGCAACAAGGGCTGATCGAAGCCGGTCTGATATTTTTCCGCGACCAGAAGAACCCGGCAATCGTCGCGCTCGAAGGTCTCCGGGAGCTCGCTTTCGGAAAGGCCGTCATTCATCCCCACTTCGGTGTATGACGATCCGGGGTCGTCCGGGTCCTCGACCGTGCCCGAGAAGGCCACCAGCGAACGGATGCCGGCGTAGCCTTGCTCCTCGATATAGCGATCGAAAGCGAGCTTGTATTTCACGGCGGCAAGACGGGAGCCTGTGACAACCATGGCCTTCGCGCGCCCGCGCAGCTCGTGCATCACGTTGAGCCGGAAATGCTCGACGATCACGGAAACGACCTGCTCGATATTGACGGGATGAAGCTGCAGGTAGCGCGTAAGGACCTTCGTGGCCTCCCTCCGCGGCACATCGGGATCGTCCTCGACTTGTTTGACCAGGCCGAAGAAGCGCTCGTAGGTGGTGTAGTTCTGAAGCACATCCAGGATGAAGCCTTCCTCGATGGCTTGCCGCATGGTGTACTCATGGAAGGGTGACGCGCCGGACGGGCCGGGCTCGTCGAATACGGCCTTCGTCTTGAATTTCGGCGTGGCTGTGAAGGCAAAGAAGCTGAGGTTCGGCTGCCGGGCGCGCTTCAGGGCGTCTCGTAGAACCTCCTTCTTGGTCTCGTCGGAAAGATCGTCGTCCTCTTCATCTGAGAGCTGGGCGGCAATCGCCGCTTCGATCCCTTCCTTGTTCAGCATGCCCTTGAGAGCGGTCGCGGTCTCTCCGCTCTGGGACGAGTGCGCCTCATCGACGATGACGGCGAAGCGCTTCCCCGCCGTGTCGATCTTCACGCCGGAGCCCTTCTTCTCAAGGGTCGAAAGCGCCTGCGAGATGAAGGGAAATTTCTGGATCGTCGTAATGACGATGGGCGTACCTTGGGACAGCGCTTGGGCGAGCTGCTGGGTGTCCTCGTCAATCTTCTCGACCACGCCGGTCTTGTGCTCGAACTGGTAGATTGTCTCCTGCAACTGCTGATCGAGCACGCGCCGGTCGGTCACCACGACGACGGAGTGAAACACCTTCTCGTCGTGCTCGTCATGCAGGCTGGCCAACCGGTGCGCGAGCCACGCAATTGAGTTCGATTTGCCGGATCCGGCCGAGTGCTGGATCAGGTAATTCCGGCCCGCGCCATGCGCCTTCGCGTGTGCGACGAGCCTCCGAACCGAGTCCAGCTGGTGATAGCGCGGAAAGATCATCGTCTCCTTCCGCACGGTGCGCATGCCCTTGTCGGTCTTGACCTGCTTCTCCTTCACTTCGAGGTGCATGAAGCGTTGTAGGATTTCCAGCAGGCTGTCGGCCTGTAGCACCTCGTCCCACAGGTAGGCGGTCTTCCAGTTCCCCTCCACCGGCGGGTTGCCTGCCCCGTGGTTGTTGCCGCGGTTGAAGGGCAGAAAGTCGGTCTCCCTGCCCCTCAGCCGGGTCGTCATCCACACCTCGTCCGGGTCCACGGCGAAGTGGACCAGGGCGCGTTTCTTGAAGGCGAAGAGAAGATCGCGCCCGTCCCGCTCGTCCTCGTACTGGCTCATCGCGTGGGCGGCCCGTTGTCCGGTCAGCGGGTTCTTGAGCTCGGCGGTGACGACTGGGATGCCGTTGACCGCCAAGGTCACGTCAATGATGCAGCCGCGGTTCTTGCCGTCCGCCTTCTTCATGACCGAGGTGAAGCCAACCTGGCGTGTGATCGTCAGCCGGTGCCTGGCGTAGCTCTCCGCCGCCTCGGGGTTCATTCGCGTGTTCGGCCGGAAATAGGCCATGCGGAAGGTCTTGCCGTAACACTTGAATCCGTGCCGCAGGACGTGGAGCGTGCCCTTGAGCTCCAGCTCCTTCGACAGGCTGTCCAGCACCGTCGCCGCGGTCTTCGGCCCGAGAAGCGCCTCCAGCGCCTGCCACCTGGCCGGTTGGCTTTCCTTCAGGAAGCCAGTGACATCGTCGGGGAAGAGGGCGAGCGCTTCGTCATAGGCGCTCGGGCTCCGCGTCTCATAGCCGCTGGAGCTGGTCAGCCCGGCTTCGATTGCCGTCTCGAAAGCGTGTTCGGTATGGGCGGGCATGGATCAAATCTCCCATGCCAAAATTCTCTTGAGTGCGGCGAGCAGCCCAAAATATTTCGGTGGTTCGAGGGTCACTGCAGCTCCACGAGTTGCCCTGTTACGGCAGCGGTGATCAGTGCAGAGCGGTACTCTTCGAGCGCTTCAACGCTCTTTTCTAGCGGCTCACGTGCTTGCTGAAGTTGAGAGGCTTCCTTTCTGACAGAAGCTTCGATTTGCCTTTGTTCATCAAGCGGTGGTACCCACACCTTTAAGGATCCCAGATTGTCCTTTGTAAGCTTTGGCTGTGCAGAGCCGGAAATCCATGGATCAAGTGGGTAGAGTGCCAAGAGAGATGAACAAAACCATATTGTAAACTTCTCAGGCTTCAAAATATGCGCGTGATTGTTGACCCAATACTTGCCTTCTGCAACGAACGATAGCGGGGTCGATCTCGAAAGAAGATTCGCACCGTCCTCTGCAACAAGAACCGTCGGGAAGTCAAAAATATACTCGTCTACGTAATCGATGATGCCTGATGCTCCGTAGTAGGGGTATGTTCTATCGACCCCCTTCCTCATCTCCGCAGCGATAGGGATCCGCATGTTGTTGAGGTTCTTGACTGCATAGCGGAGGCAAAGCTCCCGCCAATGCGCGGGAATGTCGCCGAGCCAGTCGATGCCCGAAAGCTTCATCGGAGCGTCGGGGTTGAGGCCCTTGGTGACGGCGCGGGTGATGAGGGTCCGGCGCTTCTCGGCCAGTCGATCCAGCAGCGCACGCTTCTTCTCGATGAGCCCGTCGACCCGCGCCGTCTTCTCGTCCAGAAACCGGGCAATCCGCCGCTGTGTATCGAGCGGTGGCAGGGGTAGCGGTTGATGGCCTACAATCTCCCAATCCGCGCGGGGCATCTTGGCCCCGAAACTCTCCGCATTGATCGTGTCGATGAAGCCTTTGGACACGAGTACGTAAAAGAGGAAGCGCGGCTCAACCGCATGCGATGGCCGCAAGCAAAGAAGCTCTCCTGAGCCCACTCCGTCGAATGTAGCGTGGTAGACCTTGGCAAGGTACGGGCGAAGCTTGTTGAAAAGAACATCGTTTTCCTGAAACCTCCGGCTGTCCGCTTCAGCCGGTTCCGGCTCCTCGATCAGAAGTTTTCCCGTCCAAGACGAGATATCCTCGTTGGAGATGTATGGTAGCGCCTCTTGCTCCTCTTCGGTTGGGCGCTTCGTAGAATGGTCAACCGACCACTTTAGCCAGTTGCTATCCCAGCCTTCCGGGACCTGTACCGCCCATTCGGGCAGTTCATCACTGCGCGCGAAGTAACTCATGCCATCAATCCCTTCAGCAGCCCGGCGATCTCCCCTTCGAGCCTGGTGATGTCCGCCTCGATCTGGTCGAGCGGGCGCGGTGGCTTGTAGACGTAGAAATGCCGGTTGATCGGGATTTCGTAGCCGACCTTGGTCTTGTCGTAGTTCACCCAGGCATCGGGCACATGAGGCAGCACCTCGCGCGCCATGTAGGCGTCGATGTTGCCCCGGAAGGCCTCAACCAGCCGGTCGTTGGGCTTGTCCGGTCCGAAGTCCAGGGGTAGGGGCAACGCTGCGCTGGACGGCAAAGGGATGTTCTCGGTATCCCGAAGCTCGCTGTCAGGCTCCGGCCGGCCTTTACTGTCCCGGCAAATCTCGGCGTCCGGGTCGCGCTCTCCTAAAGCCGCGAAGATCGCCTTCCTGATCGGTCCGGGGATCTTGAGGCCGGCCCGCTTTGCGGCCTGCTTCACATCCGCCTCGAACGCTTCCCGGTCCACGTAACGCCCGTTGCCTTCGAGCGTCGCGAGCATGGTTCGGATGGCTTCCTGCTGCTTCCGCCCCTCTTCGATCTCGCGTTCGACCTCCGCCGCGTCCTTCCGCTTCTTCGATACCGCCAAATTCGCGAAGGCGGTCTGGTCGTCGAGCCTCGCGATGCGCTTCGGTGTCGCCTCGAAGTTCAGGCGCAAGGGGCGTTCGACCGTCACCTTGAGAAAGCCGAACTCCCGGTTCTCGAAAATGCGGGAGATGACGCGGGTCTCGGTCTCACCATGGATCAGCACCTCGGCCGTCTCGCCGTCCCGGCAGTTGCCATAGACGCGGGTCAGGTGGCGGATTTGCTCTTCGGTGATCTCGTTGCGCTTGTTGTTGAGGCTCTTCTTCATCTTCTGGAAGAAGCGCGTGCCGTCGATGAGGTGCACCTTGCCGCGTCGTTCTGGCGGTTTGCGGTTCGTCACGAGCCAAACATAAGTGAAGATGCCGGTGTTGTAGAAAAGCTGGTCGGGCAGCGCCACGATGGCATCGAGCCAGTCTTTCTCGATGATCCAGCGGCGGATGTTGGACGGCCCCGATCCCGCGTCGCCAGAGAAGAGGGGCGAGCCATTGAAGACGATGGCGATCTTTGAGCCAGGCTGGTCCTCGTCCCCCTCCTCGTAGGGGTGCATCTTGGAAATCATGTGCTGAAGGAAGAGGAGCGAGCCGTCGTTGATGGCCGGGAGCCCTGCGCCGAACCGGCCCGAAAAGCCCACGGTCTTGTGCTCGCGCTCGACGACCTCCTTCTGGTCCTTCCATTCGACGCCGAAAGGCGGGTTGGCCATCAGATAGTGGAAGCGCTTGCCCTCGAAGCCATCGCTTGTCTTGCCGTCTCCCAAGGTGTCGGCGAGCACGATGTTGGCCGTGTCCTCGTCCTTGATGAGCATGTCAGAGCAGCAGATTGCCCAGGACTCGTCGTTGTACTCCTGGCCGAAGAGCGCGAGCTCCGCCCGCTCGTTCTGCGAGAGGATCAACTTCTCGGATTCGGAAAGCATGCCGCCCGTTCCGCACGCCGGATCGTAGATCGTGCGGTAGATACCGGGCCTGTAGACATCCTGTTCGCCAGTGTAGATGAGGTTCGCCATGAGGCGAATGACCTCGCGCGGCGTGAAGTGGTCCCCAGCTTCTTCGTTGGCCTGCTCGTTGAAGCGCATCACCAGATGCTCGAACAGGTAGCCCATCTGGAGGTTATCGATCCGGTCCGGGTGAAGATCGACTTCGGTCATCGCCTTGACGATGATGAAGAGGCGGTTGCTGGCGTCGAGCTTCTCGATTTGGTCGGCGAACTTGAAGCGCTCGAAGATGCTCCGCGCGGTCGGGGAAAAGCCGTTGATGTACGACACGAGGTTCGGCGCGATGTTCTCGGCATCGCCGAGCAGCCGGGCAAAGGTGTAGGGGCTCGTGTTGTAGAGCGGATGCTTCCGCTCAGGGTCAGCGGCCTTGCCGAGCAGGCGATCCATTGCCGCCTCGGGCATCTGCTGAGCCTCCAGCTGATCGCGCCGCTTCAGGACGGCATCCTTGGTCGGCTCCAGGACACAATCGAGCCGACGCAAGACAACCATGGGAAGCATGACCAGACGATATTGAGGAGGCCGGTACGGCCCCCTCAGCCGGTTCGCGATTTCCCAGATTTTGGCTTTGAGCCCGTCGTGTGCCTGAACGTTCACTGGAATTCTTTTCTTGCAGATGGTCACCGCTTGGCGAAGCCGAGCGGGTCTAGATCAGTTGACCGTACCCTATCGAGTGGTGCGGTCCGAACCTTACGCATTGATTGTTTCTCGGCCAAGCTGGGCGGCCGGCTGTTGGACGGCGCGGGGATCTGACGCCGATCGGCACTGCAACCTATTGAGCAAGCTAGACTCTTGGTGTTGTTAAGGGCGCCCGGTTGATCCCCCGTAATGGCGCAAGATCAATGTATTACCATGCCGAGCGGCGCCGAACCTACGCGCCGGGCAACACTTGATGTACCCCGCGCGCTCGGGCGCATCGCCGAGCGTCTCCATCGCCGCCGCCAGGCGCTTGAGCGCGCCGGCGATCTCGTCAGCGAGCGCCAGCTCCCGGTGGAGCGTGGCGAGCGCTTTCGTGAGCGCCTTCAGCGCCGGTAGCGACGAGCCCCGGGTCAATTCGGCGCATTCGACGCGTATGGCCTGCCTCTCGGCGGCGAAGGCGCGCGTCGAGTCGAGCTTTTCCCCGAGGCGGTGAAACCCCCATTGCATCTGCATGATCTGCTCCTCGGTGATGGTGTGCGACTGTGAACGAGCGGAGACCGGGAACGATCGGTCGGAGCCGGCCGCCTGAGCGGCGAAGCCCGTCCACCCGGCCATGGGCCAGCGCGGCCAACGCCGATCCGGGCGTCGGGCGCGCGCGCGACCGATCCGTTCGGGCGATCGTGAAAGTGGTCCGCATCGACCGGACTATGCCCGCGTCCGGCGCGCTCGTGCACCGGACCAGAGTCCGCAGTACGGTCATCAGACCGGAGGTGCGGACGTCCAGTCCACGGCAGGAGCGCGGGATCGAATCGGTGCGCTCGGTCGGGTCGTCGATCGGCAATCGGCAACGACCGGACCATGCGCGCATTGCGTCGTGCGCCCCGCGCACGTGGCTGCAAATCGAGCGCCTCCGTCCGCACGAAGGGGTAGGCCGAATGATCAGGGTGGTGAGCTGGAATATCTTCAAGAAGTGGGAGCCGTGGCGCGAGCTGGCGGAGATGGCGCGGCGTGGCGAGGCCGATGTCGCGCTCTTGCAGGAAGCCGGGAACCAGCCCCCCGATCTGGCGCAGCCGCTTCGATGCGGGAGCGACGAATTCTGGAAGGGCCAGCAGCACGAAGGCCGCCCGATCTATGACCGTTGGCCCCTCGTCGTGCAGTTGTCCGACCGGGTAGAGGTCGAATGGTTCAGGGCGGTTCCGCCGATCAGCCATCTCGGCCAGCACGACATCGGCGTGAGCGGCATCGGGACCATCGCCGCCGCCAGGGTGACGCCGCGCGGCCGGCCGCAGGACGACGCGTTCATCGCGGTCTCCATGTATGCGCGGTACATGAAGCCGCACCCGTCGACCGGAACGTCATGGAGCGTCGGCGCCTCAGACGTGTCGGCGCATCGCATCCTCTCCGACATCTCGGCCTTCATCGGCCACGAGGACCCGTCCAGGCACCGCATCCTCGCAGCCGGCGACCTGAACATGATCTACGGCGCGACGGGCAATACCCTGGCGCTGCCCGAGCGCGAGACGGCCTTCTGGGACCGCTTGGCAGCGCTCGGCCTGGAGTTCCTGGGCCCGCAGGCGCCAGATGGATGGCAGCCGTCCGGGCCTCAACCCGACGTGCCGCCCGACACGAAGAACGTGCCTACATGGGTGCGCAACGGCCTCAAGCCGGACGAGGCCAACCGCCAATTCGACTACGCCATCGCCTCGCGCGGCTTCCATGAGCGGGTGAAGGTGCGCGCGCTCAACCGCCCGAACGAATGGGGCCCGAGCGACCATTGCCGCTTGATGATCGAGGTCGCTACGGGATGAGGGTCCCGGCCGGCCGGCGTCGCGCGGAGCGCGCGCGGTAACTCAGTCGCGCCAGAGGCAAGCGGTACAAAGGTCACGCCGATAGACGTGCAGTGCTTCAGTCGCGCAATTCCGAACGCCCGGAGATGAGGCAGGATGCGTCAGCCCGGATGAGATGGAAGGTGCGGACGGCCCGCGCTGGCGCGTTCGGCGGGGGCAACTTCCCCGGAGCGAGTGCGGACGGGGGATGCGGCGGACGGAGAGACGGCGGGCGGGCTTTTCGTTCTCGGGCAGCGAGGAATCGCCGTCGGCCCCAGACTCAATGTTGATCCTCGGCAATTCGCATGAGATTCCCGACGTGCCGGGGCGATCCCGTCGTGCTTGTGAATACGTTGTCCAGATTGCCGCCATTCCGGTGAAATGGGAATGATCTCAGCGACTACCTTCAGACCCACTACCTACAGATTGTGGGTCTGAGGGTTTGGCCCTGAAGACAGGAAACAGTCACGGGCCCGAAATTCAGCTCATCCGCCTGACCCAGTGCTAGATCAACAATCTCAAGCCGCGCAGGATTGTCCGAGAGATTCGCGACGCCTCAATCGTCGTCGGACGCTTCGCTGTCGGCAACGCTCGCCTCCGTGCGCGCGCCCGGTAGCATTACGTTGTGTTGCGTCATGAATTCACGTTCGCCGTCAATCAGTTTGTCGAGCCGTGCTCGAATGAGGTGGGCTGATTCGTCACTCCTAATCCACCGAAGTGAGTCGTCCGGAAACCCGTGAGTCGGAAGGACCTTTTTCAACGTGTCGTCATCCAAGAGCTTAAGTCTCAAAAGCGCTTGTCCGACCTGATTCCTATCGAAGAACATTCGGTTGGCAGGACTGCTCAGAAGTTCCTTGGGTAGATCCGAGCCGGACGACACGTACCCCACCGCCCGGGTCCCGTGATCAGAAAGCAATTGCCCGGGATCAAGATCATCTGCACTTTGCATCGAGCGAGGCCGAAGCGAAGCCAAATAGAGAAGAAATGCGCGTACTCGAGCACTGCGTCCATCGAAGCGTTCGGGAAACGGCCGCGCTGGCGCGCCCAGATCGACAGCGCTGAACTCTGTTCCCGTACCATCAGCAAGGTTGCGCATTTCGGCCAATGCGCGGGTCGCCTGCGCGGTATTGACTCCACCAAACCAACCGGTAAATGCCGTCACCCAGAACCAACGGCGCAGCAGGTCGAGCGCGTCGGGGTCCGGCTCCGGGCATAGCCGAAAGAACTCGCCGAGCAGTACAAGCTGGAGTCCATAAGGAAGCAATCGATCAGACGTGACACCGAGTTCCTTCAGAAAATCGAGTGCGCCCTTTATTCCTGATTCCGCCCATTCGAAGGCGTCTGGAAGCCTCTCTCGAACCTCGGGCTTGACCATGAGATCGGCCCAATCCTTGGCGTAGATATCTCGATCGAGGGCCGCCAAAACGGACCGGAGCAAGAGGACGCGATCGAGATCACCAAATCCTCTTCCGTCAAGCTCGTCCTTGAACTCGTCCAGCTTCCTAGCCAGATGGAACTGCCCTTCCTGATAAGTTAGCGCCGAGACCATCTCGTCGGCGGCCATTTTGCGTCCCTTGCGGTTCAGTCGCGCGAAGACAGTCACGGCGCTGTCGAGATCCGCCTCGCGAATCCGTATGAGAGGAAGCTGGTAGTCTCGAAACGCGCTCGCCAAGCGGTCGGCCTCATCAAGCCACCGTCGCGCCTCGCCCTGTTCCTTGCCCCCCTCTTCGATGCGGCGACAGGCGGTGATGAATCCAGCTGTGTCGAGCAGACTTCTAACCGGGAAATGCCGCGGCGCGACGTTTTCCGGCGGTATCGGGAGGAACTCCCGCCTGTCGAGATCGCAGTAAAGGCGCCAATTGACGTCGTCAACTATCGAATCCGCCTCATCCGGCAGACACAACGTGCCCACAAGTGTCGATACGCGCTGTTGGCCATCAAGCAGATAGCCGACCTGTCCGCCAGGTCGAGAACTGATTTCTATTGGTCCGACTGTTGTTGCGCTCTCGATCAGAATTTCTGTGTCCCAAATGAGGATCGAGCCGATCGGAAACCCGCGCAGAACGCTGTCGAGAAGATCATGAAGGTCGGCCTGCTTCCACACAAAGGCGCGTTGGAACCTCGGCACCCGAATTTTGCCTGCTGCTACGTATTCCACGAGCTTGCCTAGAAAGATGACCTCGGGCAGAACGTCGGTTCTGCCGCCAGCGTGGTCGGACATTTAGACCTCTCCTCGTATCAGGTCGATTCCGTGCTCGAGATTACCCTCTCCACGCGCAATCAGTTCACTCTTGGCTTGCACCGCCCACACATTCCAGCATTCGAATACTCTTGATCCGAATCCACTTGAGAGGGTCGTAAGGTCGACATTCGATAACCCATCAAATAGCTCCGCTTCAGCCGCGCAAGGCGCTGCTGATAGACCGTCCTTCATGTCAAAGAAGTTCTTCTGATTTTCGCTGAGTTCGTTCCATGCCTCGACCCGGTGTGCATGGTCTTCTCCCGCGTTTTCCCGCTCGGCAAGGAGAATTCTAGGAAGGTAATTCTCGGCTTCGCGCTTGGCGAGTACCCAGCACGGAACGTTTCCCGCGTTGCAAGCGCTTTGCAGTCTCCTTGCGTCATGGCTTACGTTGTCGTTTGGGAACTTGCGGTCGCTATCGATGACTGCGACCAATCTCGGACGATACGGCACTGCTTGAATTCGGCGTTCGACTTCGGCAGGCATTTCCCCCTTGCCGCCCACGCTATCGAATCGAATGGGCTCCCCCCTTCGCCGCCAGTATCTGGAAAGCGATTTGTCGAGTTCGGTCACGACACGGCACAGGAATGCACCGTCGCTATTCCGATTCTCGACGAGGATCACGAGCGGTTCTTCCGCAAGATGCAAGGCGTCCTCTGGATTGAGCTCATCCGATTCATCGGGGTGCATCGTCACTCGCATGCGCCTACCATGCAGCCCAGAAGCCCATGCGTCGCGCTGAACCGATGCGACAAACAATTCGTGTACACGGTCACCTTGACGGCCGTCGTCGCCAAACCAGGCTGTGGCCTTGAAAACTTCAGGATCCGATTCGCAGGTCGTATCCCACACGTGCCACTCATCGTCGACCTTGTGCAGAATCCGATCCAGCCACCTATGAGCGTCTGGATCATTTGCTGCGCTGACATCAATCTCGATTCGCACCAGTTCTATTCCATTGATCGGTTGGCGCGCCGGATGGCCAGAATCTCTTCGTAATCTTCAATGAAGACGCCCTCCGGCCAGCTGTCCATCTCTCCACGTTCGTTGATCCTGATCTTTCTGAGAGTCGATCTATGCTCCGGGTCCGCATCAACCCAATACAGAAGAACACTTTCGGCCGGCAGCTTCCCTTCCGCGATCCATCGTCTCGCGCGAAGTAATACCATCTCGGAGTGAGTCTCGATGATCATGGGCCGTGCGGTTCCTGCGAGGTGACCGATCAGGAGTTCTGCGACGGCCCCATGCGCAGCAGGATGAAGCTCTGCCTCGGGATGTTCGATGACGTCGACACCCCAACCTGAATTGCTGGCGGTCAGTGCAGTAACCGCGACCGGGAGCACGTGTGAAAGTCCCCGTCCCGATTGCTCAAGCTGCACGGTGGCACCGCGGGTCGGTACGCGTACGTGCAGATCGAAGTATCCACCCCCCACTTCCCTCACGTCGATGACCACTTCAAACACGCTCCGGTACCAGTTGCTGACCGCTTCGCTCAAACCATCGTCTGCGGCCAGTGCGAGAGCCGAATTCTCTCCATGTGGTCCAAGATGCCCGGGCGAGCGTTCCGGTACAGGGAAGGGCCCGTGCGGCAAGCGGCGAGGGCACCGCAAGTGACGTACGCCGGCGGCCCAAGCTTTCAGGTCGTTGGCTGCCTCTTCAACCCAATCTTCGAGACTGTCAGGCTGTTGGGGGAGCAAGCCTCGCCACGCTACTTGCCGAGGAGGCCTCTCGACGCCGGAGACACGGACGTTGTAGGGAGAACTCTCGTCCAATCCTTCCTTGCTCAGTATCACCTCCTGAGCATCACACCGCAGCATCCAGTTCGAAATTTGGCGTCGCGACGGCCTATTCGGTGCCTCTACGTTCCTGATAGTGGCCTCAAGCAACCGCTCACGGCCGCTGTTCAAGAAAGTTGCGGACAGGCGCAGCTGACCGTGCACCGAACGGCCAGTCACCAAATCCCGGAACGTCAATCCGTGGCGGATTCCGCTGGCCTCAAGCGGAAGCGGCTCCGACATGTCCTGATCGGAAGGAGCCAAGCCTCCTGCAAGCAATCCGATCGCCTGAGCCAGTGCGGTCTTGCCGGAATTGTTGGCTCCGACCAGGATGGTCAGAGGGGCGAGCTCGATCTGGGTCAGCTCAGCGTAGCCTTTGTATCGTTCAAGGCTGAACTTGCGTAGTTCCATTTCCTTTGACCTGACTCAGCATTGCGACAGGCAGCGGCCCTGTCGTGACTCCATTCGAGTATTACACGAGAATTGATTTTCGCGTCAGCCGCCACGCCCCACCGCTGCTGCCATCTGCTGGCCCACGAGCCGGCTGTACAGCCCGGTGCTCGCAATCAGCTCCCCGTGGCTTCCAGCTTCCCCGGTGAATTCCGCGTTCGGCGGCATGATACGGTCGGCATCGGGCATCCTCGAGGCCTTCGCGTTGTTCGAGAAGTAGGTCAGCCAGCTCTGCCCCGAAGTCGTGGCCCTGTGCGCGTGCCCGTGCGCTTCGAGAGCCGCAAAGAGGGCTCGCTTGCTGATCGACCGGAAAGGCCCCAATGGAGGGCCAGAGCACGGGTGTCAACGCCGGTTGAAGATTCGGCCTGTTGACCGGCGCGTGAATTAGACGCTGATCAGCTCCCTGACTTTTTGATTTCACGTGATTCACTGGGATCAGGGTTGGACGCCGAACAACAACCCTGCGCCCGTGACGCCAGCGCCGCGCGTGCTCCCGGCGTCGATACCGGCCCGAGGATCGGGAACTCCCTGAAGACCGGACGCAGGTCTTCGTTCCGGCATTCGTGCCGATGGATGGTGCCGATGAGGACCCCCGAAGTGTAGCCGGACGTCCTCGAGCGATTGTCTCCGGGCATCGCGCATGCCGTGCTCGATCCCAACGAGGGTCGCATCGTTCGCCAGGCAACGCCGATGCTCCGAAGCGATGCTCCTACATCGCCATGAGTCGCGTGGAGCGTTGAGTGGGGTGCGGTCCCGGGTAGCCCGGAGTGGGCTCGGGCCGCGTCCCACTCATCCGGAGCATCCCATGCGCACCTCGGAAACCCTCCTCCTCGACTTCATCAGGCAGTCGCCGCAGTTCCGCATCCCCGTCAACCAGCGCAGATACGCCTGGACAAGGCGGCATTGCCGCCAGCTCTGGGACGACATCCTCGACGCCGGCGAGCGCCAGGACGTGCGCGAGCACTTCCTCGGACCCATCATGTACGTCGCCGCCGTCGATCCCCTCAACGCCCACTGGGCGCCCTTTTTGGTCTATGACGGCCAGCAGCGCCTGACCACCATCACCCTGATCCTCAAGACGCTCTCCCGGCACCTGAAAGACCACGCCGTACCGGACGGCTTCGGGCCCGACCAGATCAGGAGCGAGTATCTCGTCAACCCCTTCGGCAAGGGTGACCAGCACTACCGCCTGCTGCTCAAGGCGGGGGATGCGGAGACCCTGCTGGCGCTGATCCACGACCGCCCCCTGCCGGCCGAGCCTTCATCACGCATCACGGATGCCCACGCGTTCTTCGAGACACGCATCAAGCAGCTCGGCCCGGACGTCTCGGCGCTCTGCGCGGGCCTGCGCAAGCTCCGCATCGTCGCCTTCCAGCTCAAGGAGGGCGAAGACAACCCGTACCGGATCTTCGAGACCATGAACACCTGCGGCCGGGACCTCACCTGCGCCGACATGATCGGCAACTTCATCCTGATGCCGCTCGACCGGGAACGCCAGGAACGGCTCTACGCCGATCACCTGCGACCCATCGAACGCGGCTTCGAACGCCACGGGGAAGAGCACTTCGATGTGTTCATCCGCGACTTCCTGACGCTGAGGACCGGAGAGGTCCCCAAGCAGGGGGAGGAGTACGCGGCCTTCAAGACCCATGCCCGCTCGCGCCGGGTCGATGACGCGGGTCCCGAGGCGCTCAGCGCCGATCTACGCAGTTGCGCCGATCATTACCGCGCCATGGTGCTCGGCGAGGAAGCCGATGCGGAGCTCGCACAGGCCTTTGCAGAGCTCGCCTGCCTCGACATGAAGCCGGTCTGGCCCTTCCTCCTCCACCTCTACGGCGACTTTGCCGGAAAGCGTCTCTCCAGGCACGACCTTCTCACCCTGACCCGGCTGGTCACCGCCTACGTGATGCGCCGCGCGGTCTGCCGCGACCGGCCCGCCGCGCCGCCGCCGGTATTCGCAACGGCGTCGCGCTCCGTCGATCCGGAGCGCTATGTCGAGAGCGTCCGGGCCTGCTTCCTGTGCCTCCCGGACGCCTCCGCCTTCCCCTCGGACGAGACCTTCCGGTGTTGTTAAGCCTCCACCGGCGTGGCGCTCCGGCTCGGTCGCGGGAGTAACGCGGGCTTGTGTCTGCGACGCCTCGGGCGTGAACTGGCGGCGGGTGGGGTGAAGAGGCCGTTCGCGCACTGGCGTGCTGTAGCGGCACCCGCTGTTAAGCTTGGCCCGAACCATTTTGTCGGCTCCGGTCACTGATGGCGCGGGTTACCCGCGACCTCGTTCAAGAGAATGAGACTTCGAACATGGTTCCTCCCCGCTCGCGACGGAGATGAAAGGCGGGAGGATGTTCCATGGCGCGCAAGTCTCGAAGAACCCGGCGCCTCAGGGTGGTGAACCCGGACTGTGCAGGGATTGACATTGGCAAGGACCGGCACTTCGTGGCGGTCGACCCGGAACGCAGCGATGAGCCGGTGCGTTCGTTCGGCTCCTTTACCCGCGATCTGGAGGCGATGGCGGCGTGGCTGACGTCGTGCGGGGTAACCAAGGTGGCGATGGAATCGACCTCGGTCTACTGGATCCCGGTCTACGAGACGCTGGAGCGCGCGGGCTTCGCGGTGATGCTGGTGCCGCCGCGCATGACGAAGCAGATCGGCGGGCGCAAGAGCGACGTGCTGGACTGCCAGTGGATCTGGCAACTGATGTCCTACGGTCTGCTGCGGGGAGCGTTCCGTCCGGGCGACGCGGTGTGCCCGCTGCGCTCCTATGCACGCCAGATGAGGCGGCTGACCAAGGACCGCTCCCGCTGCGTCCTGCACATGCAGAAGGCGCTGACCGAGATGAACGTCAGGCTCGACTCGGTGATCGCCAACATCACGGGACTGACCGGCCAACGCATCCTGCGTGCGATCATCGACGGCGAGCGTGACCCGGAGCGCCTGGCGACGCTCCGCCACCGGGGCATCAAGGCCGACGCCGATACGATCGCCGCGAGCCTTCAGGGGACCCAAAGATGACCACGGCGCTCCTCGACCGTCTCACCCACCATTGCGAGATCATCGAGACCGGCAACGAGAGCTGGCGCTTCAAGAACCGCTCCTGATCCGGCACCGGCCTCGCCTGCGGCCCGGTTGCCCCGGTGGGCCAACAGGGACCCCCCACGCGGCTTCGCTCCGCGTAGCGTGAGACGCTACACGAAGCCGCGCGGGTCCCCCCTATTGGCTACCGGGACAACCTCCGCCGTGCCTCCAAGGGGGTCAGTTTTGCACTCCAATAGGGGGTCAATCTTCAAAGCCGATTGACAACCTTCCGGGCCGAGCTCGTGAGCCGCAACATGTATCGCTTCAGACACTGCGAAGCCCTGTTCGAGCGGCTCGAGAACGACGGACGCAAGGAGCGCGTGCCTCTCTCGTCCTACACGGTCGATCACATGATGCCGCAGGGCGAACCCCTGCCGGACGCGTGGAAGGCCGAGCTCGGGCCCGACTGGGCGCAGACCTGGCAGAGCCTCCGCCATACCCTCGGCAACCTGACCCTCACCGCCTTCAACCCGGAGATGGGCAACAGGCCCTTCCGCGACAAGCGCGATGCCGAGAAGGGGTACCGCGACAGCCCGCTGCGGTTGAACGCCGATCTGCGGCAGACGGAGCGCTGGGACGGCGATGCCATCCGCGCCCGCGGCGCGCGTCTCGCTGACGAGGCGGTCGGGATCTGGAAGCGTCCGGTCCTTCCCGACCGTGTCCTTGAACCGTACAGGACGCCTCGCGCCGGCGCCGGCCGCTACACGATCGAGCATCACCCGCATCTGCGTCCCGGCGCGCCGATGCACGACCTCTTCGAGGCGGTCAGGCAGGAGATCCTCGGCCTCGCGCCGGAGGTGCGCGAGGAGTTCACGAGGCACTACGTCGCCTACAAGACGCGCACCAACTTCACGGACGTCGTGCCGCAGAAGCGCCGGCTCCTGCTCACGCTCAACATGCGCTTCGACGACATCTCCGACCCGCGCGGGCTTGCCGCCGACATCACCAATCTCGGGCTCTGGGGCAACGGCGACGTCCAGCTGGAGGTGGACAACGCCCGCCAGGTTCCCTACGCGATGGAGCTCGTGCGACAGGCCTACGCGGCCAGGCAGCCGGACGGCGCCAAGGGGAGTGAAGGCTGATCTCGCCACGTTCGCGGGTGAGCCACTTCGCGGGCTCGAACCGTACTATGGTTGGAACCAGCCGGTAATGCCGCTCTGGGAAGTGCCGGGAAATGCTCTCTCCAACGGGCAGCCGATGAGCCGCCCGATCCAGGCCGAGGTGTCGATCAACGACACCCGAATCTCCGACGTCGCTACAAGCTCCAACGGTGCCGGTAAGCGCCGAGCCCCATTACGGCATCTTCACACCACGGTCGGATTTTGCCCGCGCCTTCACCCACGGCCCGCTATGATCCTGCGTCATGGTCGCGACGGTCCACAACCTGACCTCGTCCTCTGCCACCGTGCAGTATTTCCGCCAGGACGCCGGCTACTACTTGAGGAAGGGCGAGGACGCGGCGGACCTTCGCGCCAAGCAGGCCGAGCACCGTAACGCCAGCACCTGGCATGGCCAGGGCGCGGTTGCCCTGGGATTGCATCCCGGCAAGCCGGTCGCGGCGGGCACCTTCGAGAAGCTTCTTCAGGGCCATGTGATCGGGACGTGGATTCAGCTCGGGCGCCTGCGCGACGGACAGCGCGAGCACCGCCCCGGCTTCGACATCACGTTTTCGGCCCCGAAGTCGGTGTCGCTGGCGGCGCTTCTGCCGACGGAGGAGCACCCGAACGGCGACCAAGCGGTCCGTCGCGCGCACAATGCGGCGGTGCGCGAGACGCTCGACATGATCGAGGGGGACCTGCTGGAGACCCGGGGCTGGGACCCCGCCACCGGCAGGCGGCCGCGGGTGAAGGCGCCCTCGATGGTGGCCATGCTGTTCCGCCACATCGCGAGCCGCAACCTCGATCCGCAGCTCCACACTCATTCGGTGATCGCCAACATGACCCGGGACGGGGAGGGGCAGTGGAAGAGCGTGGAGCCGACGCTGCTTCACCGCAATGCGAGGCTGATCGGGGCGTATTACCGCGACCGGCTGGCGCGGCATCTGATGGCGAAGGGCTATTCGATCGTGCCGGCGATGGTGGGCCGGCTGCCGAGCTTCGAGCTTGCGGGTTACGACCGGGAGCTACGGGAAGCGTTCTCGACGCGCAGGCACGAGATCCTGGCCTATGTGGACGGCAAGGGCTGGGACCACAGCACGGATAGGATGCAAATGGCGACGCTGGCGACGCGCAAGCGGAAGGCGGAGCCGATGCGGGCGCAGCTGCAGCAGCGATGGCGGGTCCGCGCACAGGAGTTGGGCCTGGACACGGCGCTCACGGCGGCACGCTCCGGGCAGCCGATCGTGCTGCCGGAGGGCCCGTCGGCGCTGGCGATCGTCCGCCGCTGCATGCGGCAGCTGGAGGAACGGCAGTCGGTCTTCTCCGAGCACGATCTCGAGGCGCTGGCTCTCGGCCATTCGCCGGGCCGGCATTCGATCGAGGAGATCCGGGCGGCGATCGCCTGGCTGGTTCGCGACGGGCACCTGGTGGAGGCCACGCTCTCGCGCGCCGACCGGGCCTTCGTCACCGACCGCGCGCTGAAGGCGGAACGGTCGACGATCGCCATGATGAAGGCGGGGATCGGGGCCGGTGAGGCTCTGGCCCGGGAGCAGGACGTTGCGGCCGGTCTCGACGGCGCAGGGCTCACCGGGGAACAGGAGGAGGCGGTTCGCACGATCCTGCTGGCGCGCGACCGGATCGTCGGCGTGCAGGGCCGGGCCGGGACCGGCAAGACGACGATGCTGCGCCAGGTGCTGGCGCTTGCCGGGAACAGGCCGGTGATCGGCCTCGCGCCCTCGACTGCAGCGGCGGACGTGCTCGGGCGCGAGACCGGGATTCATGCCCGCACGCTGCAGTGGTTCCTGGCGCGGTGCCGGACGGCAGGCTTGAAGGGAGAGGCGCTGGAGAGGTTGAAAGAGAGCTTCGGCGGCGCGGTGCTGGTGCTGGACGAAGCATCGATGGTCTCGACCGCCCAGATGCGCTCGCTCCTGCGGGCCGCGGACCGGCTCGACGTTGCCCGCGTGGTGCTGGTGGGCGACATCAGACAGCTCCGCCCGGTGGAAGCGGGCCAGCCCTTCCGTCTCTTGCAGCGGGCGGGGATGCCGACAGTGACGATGAAGGACATCCAGCGCCAGCGGACCCCGGAGCTGCGGGCGGCGGTGCAGGCGGTTCTGGCGGGCGATCCCGGCGAGGCGGTAGAGCTGCTCGGCAGCAGCGTGCACGAGGTGGCGCACGAAGAGCTCGGCGAGAGTACGGCGCGGGCCTGGCTGGCGCTGGACCCCGCCACCCGCGACGACACCCTCCTGGTCGCGCCCACCCATGCGTTGAGGGAGGAGATCAACCGGACCGTCCGGGACGCGCTGGCGGATGAGGGAGTGCTGCGGGGGAAGCCGCTCCGCATCGAGCGCCTGGTCAGCCTCGGCATGACCCGGACGGAGAAGGGCGACCGGCGCAACTACCGGGAAGGCGATCTGGTGGTGTTCCACCAGGACCTGGTCAACTACCGCCTGAAGAAGGACGAGATCCTGACGGTGACCGGGTTCGACTACGACCGGGTGATGCTGCTGCATCCCGACGGCAAGCTGCGCTGGATCCGGCCTGCGGGCTCCTCGATCCGCTACGGGCTCGACGTCTACGAGACCCGCCCTATCGAGATCCGCGCGGGCGACCGGATCCGCTGGACCCGGAACGACAGGAAGCGGTCCCTGATCAACGGCGAGCGGGCCGAAGTGGAGGGGATCGCCAAGGGCCGGGTGCGGTTCCGGCTGGCGGACGGACGGGGGCTGTCGCTGCGGATGGACGATCCGCAGCTTCGGCATATCGACCACGCCTGGAGCTCGACCGTGCACGGCGCACAGGGCAGCACGGCGGAGGGGGTTATCGCGGTGCTGGATTCGAGCTACGGCGCGCTCACCGACCAATCGACCTTCTACGTCGAGATCAGCCGGGCGCGGGACCGGGCGGTGGTGCTCACCGACAACGCCGAGGAGCTGGTGAAGGTTCTGGCCGACAACACCGGGGAGCGGCCGACGGCAATCGAGGCGGTCGACGCACCGCTCGAGCTCGCGCCGGAGGAGATCGTCCGGCTGCTGGCGGAGGAGGAGCCGGTCTGGTCGCCGCGCGCTGAATGGGAGGCGCTGGAAGGGCGGGCGCGGCGCGAGGGCACGGTGCTCTTCCTGGTGGATGGCTACGGGGAGCTGATCGGGGGCACGCGGGAGCTCGCAGGAAATCCGGACCTGCCGGCCCTGACACGGGAGGTCGTGGACGGGCTGCTCGCCTATGACCGCGCCTGCCGCGAGGGGGACAGGGCGGCGGTGGAGTTTCTCGGGCTGCTCGATGCGCATGACGCAACGAGGCGAGGATTGGACGGGGCGGCGGCGGAGCGCCCGGTTGCCGGGCTGGAAGACTACCCGGAGTGGCGAGAGATGTCGGGGCGTCTGTCGGCGAACGGCAAGCTCCTGCTCGCCGAGCTGGGCGCGCGTGTGGGCGAGGCCGGCAGCACGATCTCCGAGCGCCTCGGGGAGCTCGCCGACCTCCTGGCGGTCGACGATGCGGTCCTCGGCTTCGAGACGCTGCGCGGCGAGGTGGCGGCGCGCGCTGCGGCGGACGGCACGATTTCGTTCTACGCCGAAGGCCATGGCGATCTCGTCGAGCGGGCCACGAACCTCGCCAAGACGCCCCATCTGCCGGCATGGTCACTGGCAGCGGCCAAGGAGGTCCTTGACCAGGCAGAGGCGTGCAAAGAACTGAAGGCGGAAATCGTCGCGCTTCATGCCTCTGCGGCCGGCCTTCTGGACGAGCGCAGCAAGCTGGAGGCCCTGGCCCGCACGGCTGGCGGGTCCGCGTTCACCCCGCCCACGGAACTGGAGGGCTATGCCGCATGGTTGGCGCATTGCGGAGAGGTAAGCAAAGACTGGCGCGCCAAGCGTAAGGATACGGATACATGGAAACCCCATCTCGACCGGCTGAAAGATGAGGCGGGGAAGATCGCGGCCGCCGTCAAAGGGTTTGATCAACTCGGCGACCACGACCTGGCCTGGGCGCGGGTGTTCCAGGAGCGTCAGACGATGGCGGAGCGGGCGAAGGCCGGGACCGTGATCGCCTTTTATCTGCCCGGCTGGAAAGAGCTCGTCGAAGAGGCCCGCAAGCTTGGCCGGCGGAAGGGCTTGCCGGACCAGGCCGGGGAAATGGCGCAACGGGTGCTGGGATACGACCGCCGACTCGGCAGGGAGCGCGCCGCCGTCGACGGCTTCCTCAAGGACGCCGAGGACCATCGGCAGCGCAGAGACCCCCTGGAGGAAGAAGCGAAACGGCGCGCCCGGCAGGACCCGGACTTCCTCGTCACCGACCTGCCCGGCTACCGGTCCCTCCCCGAAATCCCGAAGGAGCTGCTGACCGCAGGACGCAATATCCGCAAGGACGAAGACACCTATGCTCCCCATCTCGACCAAATACCGGACGGCAGGCAAGAACTGGCTGCCGCGCTGGAGAGGATGGAGAGACACCGTCTGCTCGACCGCTTCGTCTCGGTGATGGACGGGATCGAGCAAACGAAGCCCAGCCCGGTGACGCAGGGCATATCGCCCGTCGGTGACGAGGGGTACGACCAGGCCATCGCCCGAGCGGAGCGTCTGGCGAGGGAAGCGGACCTGGAAGAAGCGGCCCGGCGCCAGCTGCAGGCCGAAGTTGACGAGCATGCCGCCCTGTCAGCCGAATGGATGACGTTCCAAAATCTGTTCCGCGAAGCGAATGCGCTAGACGGGCAATACCGCGAACTCGAGGAACGCGCGACGCGCGAGGACGTTCCCCGCTCCCTGCTGTCGGAATGGCCGGCATGGCAGGAACGGAACCTCCGGTTCGAGGAAGACGTCCAGTGGGTACTGGACGAGGACACCCGGAAGCGCTGGCAAGGCCGCCCGGACATTCTTGAGCGCATCGAGCAAGACCTTCGGCACTCAAGCGAACGGAAAACCATTCCCGAGCTGGAGGAGGACCGGATCGCACGGATGGTGGGCGCGGAGCTGGCCCGGCTCCGCGACCCCGGCGCCTCTCATGCATTCACCAAACGCTGGGGCGGGCAGGAACCGCTGCTCGTGGGCGAGCGGATAACGCTGGGGCTATCGGACGATGGGCCGCAACGCGAGGCAGTGGTGCTCCAGCCCGGAAGGACCGGCGGATGCGACCGCAACGACATGGTGGAGCTCGAATGGGTTGCGGCGGCGACGGGGCGCACACCCGAAGAGCCGGTGACACGAATGTCCGGGCTGAGGCTCGCGGGCTACGACGTCCATCGGGCGGAGTGGAGCGACGAGAGGCTCCGGCAGGCCGAACTGGAGCGCCAGCGGCCGGAAGCCCCGGCCAACTATCCGCTCGATTGCTCACGGGATCTCACCAGGGGCGACCGGTTGTGGTGCAGCGAGGTCGGCGGATCGGAAAGGGCGGCGTCGGAGAGCTCGCGCCTGGGCCGCCCGACGGTCGTGCAGATCGAGCTGGAGGTGCTCGATATAACGGCGGAGAAGACCGAAGCGGAGGACCACTGCACGCTTCGCGAACTCTGGCGTTCGGACCACGAGCCCTGTCAGGAATTCAGCCTTTCGTTCCACGAACTCACCGCGTTCGCGCGATGGCGCGCATTCCGGGACGAGGATGAACGCTGGTCCAGGAAGCACGCCCAGGATACGGAGCTCGACCAGAAACGGGCCATACTGCAACAGCCGGGACCGCACCATGGCATGCGCATTCGCCCCTAGATGCCTCGGGGCCGTCGTATTCCCGCACAGCCGATCGGGCCCGGTAGTCCGCCCTACCTCGTGCGCTCCAGGCCGTCGCGGAGCCCGGTGAGGCTCAGGCGATCGCCGGGCTCCTCCGACGCGCCGGTCCGGCATTTTCAGGACGCCGGATGCCCGCCGCGGCAACCGGAACCGTCAGCTTCCTCCCCACCGCCGGACGAGATCGTTCGCGATCCGAAAGGCGATCCTGTCACGCTGCTGCTCCAGGCTGTTGCGAGCGGACCCGAACTGCCGCCCCTCCAGGCGGATCACCCGGCCGAGCCGTTTCATCCGGCGGTGGGTCTTTTCCTTCTTCCTCTCGTATTGCGCGTCGCCGGACCCCATGACCTCGATGACGTAGCGCACCTTGTCGCTGTCGTCGAAGGGGCCGCCGGGGACACGGGGGGCTGGACCGCCCGGGCGGGTGACGGTGAGAAGGCCGTCCGGCAGACAGTCGCCTCCGCGCACCCCTATGTCGAAGAGCGGCCTCTGGAGCTCGACCCCGACGACCCCGCCGAGCGACTCCTCGAGCTTCGTGTCGCTCCGCAGGTCCCGGACCAGCTGTGGAAGGGACAGCACCGCCTGGCGCTCGTAGTCCGAATCGACCGGGATCGGCAATTCCGGCGCGGCGATGGGCATTGCACAGGCCATGCAGCACTCCCACCCGGACCGGTCCGCGGACCGTTCCAGCGCGCCCAGGAAGAGGTAGGGCCCCACCACCCTCTTGCCGTAGACGCGCGGAGAATCCACGGGAGAGGTCACCCTCACGTGGCCGGCGCCCCTGCTCTTGCCGTTGATCTCGTGGTCCTCCACGTCGTGCGCGACCCAGCACAGGAAGCCGCAGGGCGGGGAACCCTTCGGCCATTTCTGCGCGCGGGCATCCAGCCTTTCCCGGAATTCACCAGAGCGCCAGCTTGCGGGGTCTGTGAACATCACCTCCGACGCCGGAACGTTCGGCGCAACGGGGAACGCGGCCGCGGCGCGCGCGAGTTCCGCGAGCCAGTCCGCCACAGACGGAAACTGCTCGGCGCCCGCCAGCGTGTGCAGCCGCGCCTCCTGGATTAAGCACTTGAGAATGCGGGCGACGGTCGGGACAGCCCGGCCGCCCCGGCCCCCGGGTTCGCGCCGCCGGTCACGGTCCCCCGAAGCCGCACCCTGCCGGCCGTGCGTCAGCGGATTGAAGAAGTATCTGGAGGTGTCTTGCGATTCTTCGCGCAGGCGGAAGACGCAATTCACGTCATGCGGCACCTCAGCGTTGGGACGGTTGCGGAGATGGATGCCGTGCGGTCCCCGGACGAGCACGTTGACCGGCTGTTCCCATTCTTTGGGCAGGCAGTTGCACAGGATCCAGCGGTTCTGCTTGCGCAGGTCCTCGGTCAAGGGATCGTAGATCCTTTTCACCTCCTGCTCCGCCTTCCTGCCCTCTACCGCTGCGCCCTTGACCTCGCCCAGGGCCCATTCCTCAAGAGGGCTGAGCCACCGGACGTGCTCCCGGCTGAACGCCTTTACGACTTCGAGAAGCATGATCGTCCCTCCGACGCCCCCCGCTTCACTTGAGCGACAAGAGCGGCGTGACGTTGCCGCCCACCATGGTGGCGGGCAGGACGCCGTTCCAGCACCTGGCCCGGGCGCGTTCGATGCAGCGCGGCGAGCGCTCCGGCCCTTCGTTGGCCGGCCGGACCGCCTCGGACCCGGCCTTTGTCCCGTCGGTCAAGGGTCATCACCGGAGGCGTCCCCCGTATTCCGAGCCCGATCCTGACGAGAGCAGAGGCATCCTCGGGTTGACCCGATAGTCCTCTCTCCGCGCCGCCGCATCCGTTCGCCCGATCGACCTCACAGCGATCACAACAGCTTGCCCTGACCGGAGTCGCGGCCGGGTTTCTTGCGGGGCGCCTTCTTTCGCGGTTTCTGCGCCGATGCGGTCTCCGCCGGTACCTTCGCCGAGAGAGCGGCAGCGATGGCTGCCGCCCGCTCGTCGCCGAGCACTTGTCGAAGGATCGCCTCGGCTTCGCTGCCCCGGCCCTCCCGGACCATCGTCTCGAGCCGCGCCTTCAGCAGTGCGCCGAGGTCGTCCGCGAACTGCGACGGCGCGTCGATGTCCGCAATCAGGCTCCGGGCATGCCCGCCCACGGCCCGCGGGATGGACCTCTGCTCTTTCTCGTCGAGGACCAGCCGGCGATGCTTCCGCGGCAAGGGGTCTACCGTGAGCGCGCAATGGACGGCCCAGGCCGACGCCGTCATTCCGGCCTGGACCGCCCCCGAGCGGACGTCGTCCCACTCCTCGTCGGTCGCGGAAATCGTCTGTTCCGTTCGCTTCTTCCGGACGCGCGGCTTCGTCATGACCCCCGCTCTTCTTCGCAGAGCAGCAGAATGCGCATCGCTTCATGCAGCGCCAGAGTCACCTTCCCACCTTCCTGCGCATCGATGACGACTTTCGTCGACCGGGCGAGGAGGCGGCTTTCCTCGTAAAGACCACGCTGTGCGTCCTCGGAAAGCACCAGCGGATGACCGGGCGGTGCCGGAGGAGGGTTCCCGCTCGCCGCCTGGCGGCAGCACAGAATGACAAAGGGCGAAAACCGCATCTTCGCCTTCTTGGCCCGCCGCCATATCTTCTCCCGGCTCTCCGGCGAGCAGTAGATGCAGCGCTTCTTCGCGAGGATCACGGCCTCTTCCGCTTCACCCCAGACCGCCCTCGCCCTTCATCCAGGCCTTCACCTTGGCAATCGACTTCTGCCAAGTCAGCTCGCCTGTCTCGCCATCGTTCACGAGACGTTGCCTTTGCAGTTCCTCGAGAATCAATACGGCCTCCACGGCCCGGCGCAGCACCGGCGGGGGCAGACCTGCGTCGGTCGGGTCGGTCCGCGCCTTGCCATCGAGGCAGCACCGGATGACGTAGTCGGAGTTTGACAATCCTGCCGCTTGCGCGCCTTCGCTGATTTCAGTCCATTCGGCATCCGTTGCACCGACCCAGCGTTGCTTCCGCTTTTCGCCCTTTTGTCTCGCCGCCACAAGCCTGCCCGCACCCCTATGGAAGACTCCCCATGTCTACCACGACTAAGCAAGCTCGACCATATCGTTTTCATATCCTTTATCAGATTTCATCCCACAATCCCCATCCTACAACGCCTTTTCTCTTACCACTCAACACCCAAATGTCACTATCACAACAACACTCACCCTTCATACCATAGCTCACTCAATTCTCAATTCCATAGTTGACTACTTGTCATCTCTATGATATATAACCCTTAAATGGACTGCCATCGCATATCCCAATCACCTACCTAACCACCATCTTCTATCTTTCTTTTTCTTACACGGAAACGCTCTGACTTTCTGTCGCTCACGGCAGCCGGCCGGCGGCCGGCGCCTGCGCGGGCGCGCCGCTGACGCGGCGGGCCGCGGTCGCGGCCTGTCGCGCGCCCGTCAAAGACGGACGCGCTCTAACGCCCCCAGCGTAGCGCGAGCAGGTCGAACTCGGCGGCCATGCTGAGCAGCTCCGCCCGGGTTTCCGCAGGAAGCGGCGCCAGGGGGTGACGCACTCTGTCGCTCCTGATGACGCCGCCTTCCATCATCACCGTCTTGCAGGCGCGCAGGCCGCATTGCCGGTTCTCAAAGTTGATGAGCGGCAACATGCGGCGGTACTGCGCCGCCGCGTCGGCGTAGGCGCCAGCCAGATGGTCGATCACGATCGGTCGAATCTGCTCGCAGGCCAGCGCGCTCGTCATCGTGCCGGTGGCGCCTGCGTCGAGATCGTCCAGCAGGGTGATGCCCTCCTCGCCGTCGAAGGGGCCGTCGATGTGCTCGCCGGCAGCGGTAATCAAAGCCCGGAGCTTTGCGGCAGCGCCCGGACACTCGATCTTGAAATAGGTGAGGCGCGGCAGCTCGCGTGCCATCCGCGCAAGCAATGGCACGCCGAGCGTGACGCCGGAGAGCGGCGCATCCTGGATCATGACGGGGATCTCCAGCGCCTCCGAGATTGCGGCAAAATGCTGGAAGACCCCTTCGTCGTCCGCGCGCAGCAGCGCCCCGTGATAGGGCGGCATCATCATGACCATCGCCGCGCCTTCCGCAGCGGCGCGGCGGCAGCGCTCGACCGCGATGCGGGTGCTGAAATGGCTGCAGGTCACGATGACGGGAACGCGGCCGTCGACATGCTCGAGGCAGGCCGTCTGCAGAATCGCCCGTTCCTCGTCGGAGAGCAGGAACTGTTCGGAGTAGTTGGCGAGGATGCAGAGTCCATCGACACCCTGGTCGATCATGCAATCGAGAGCGCGGCGCTGACTCCCCAGGTCGAGCGCGCCGTCTTCGTGGAAAGGCGTCGGAACGATCGGAAAGATTCCGCGATAGGGTGCGTTCATCGGCACGTCTCCGGGTTAGGCACCGCCATGGCCGCAGTTGCGCCGCCGAGATTAGCCCGGACGTCTCGCCACGGTCACGGTCGACGGCGGAATCGGGCTATGATCGACTGATGAATGTGAAAGACGGTGCCGCGCACCTGCGCGCCCTCGACAAGGACCGGGCGGTCTATCTGGACGGCGCGCTGATCACGCGCGTCGCCGACCATCCGGCCTTCGCTGGCGCCTGCCGCTCGGCTGCGGCCCTCTACGACTTCCAGGCGGTCGAGCCCAACATCGAGCGGATGACCTTCGAGACCGAGACCGGGCGGCGCGTAAACCGCGCCTGGCAGATGCCGAGGAGCTACGACGAGATGGTTGCCAGGCGCCAGGCGCTCACCGCCTGGGCCGAGCTTCACGCAGGCTACCTGGGGCGCTCGCCCGATCATCTGGCGTCGTCGATCGCGGGCCAGGTGATGGGGATCGAGGTCTTCGAGCGCCACGGCGCGCGCTACGCCAATGCGCTCCGCGACTACTACGCGTATGCGCGCGACAACGACCTCTACCTCAGCTACGTCATCGTCAACCCGCAGGGCGACCGCTCCAGGTCATGGGGCGAGCAAGAGAGCGAAGAGATGACCATGCGGGTCGTCGACGAGGACGCGGAAGGCGTGACCGTGCGCGGCGCCAAGATGCTCGGCACCGGCTCGATCATGGCCGAGGAGATCCTGGTTGCGACCCTGCAGCCGCTGCAGCCGGGCGAGGAGCGCTTCGCCATCTCCTTCGCGCTCCCGCTCGATGCGCGCGGCCTCAAGGTGCTCTCGCGCAGGAGCTACGAGGCAAGCGCCACGAGCCCCTGGGACTATCCCCTCTCCCACCGCTTCGACGAGAACGATTCCATCGTCTACTTCGACGACGTGAAGGTGCCGTGGGAGCGGATCTTCCTCTTCGGCGACACCGACATGTGCCGGGCGCAGTTCCACGACACGCCGGGCCACGTCTTCCAGAACTACCAGTCGCAGATCCGCCTGGTGGTGAAGCTCAAGTTCCTGCTGGCGCTTGCGCGCCGCATCGCGGAGACCATCGGCACCGCCAAGATGCCGCCGGTGGTCGGGCAGCTCGGCGAGATGGCGGCCGAGGTCGCGGCCGTGGAAGGGCTGCTCTACGGCATGGAGAGCGCGGGCAGAATGGCCGGCGACTACTACGTGCCGAATGCGAGCATGATGTACGCCGCACAGGTCCAGACCCAGGCGCTCTATCCGCGCCTGATCGACGGGATCCGCTCGCTCGCCGGCGGCGGCCTGATCATGCTGCCGTCATCGGTGGCGGACCTGGAGAACCCTGAGATCGCGCCCCTCTTCGAGCGCACCCAGGTCTCCGCGCGGCCGGGCGAGGGCGCTGCCGAGCGGATGGCGCTGATGAAGCTCGCGTGGGACGCGGTGGGCTCCGAGTTCGCCGGCCGCCACACCCAGTACGAGATGTTCTACGCGGGCGCCAAGTTCGTCACCACCGCGCATTGCTTCAGACGCTACGACTGGGCCGACGCCGACCGCATCCTGGAGGGGCTGATGGGCGGCAACGAAGGCCGCCGCGAGCCGTGAGGGTCGGCGTCGTCAATCTCGGCGCCATCGTCTCCGGCGATTGGCGTAAGCCCTTCGTCGAAGGCGATGCCCTGGTCGCCGCCGACGGCCTGCTGGACGCCGTGGGCGCGGTGCCGCCCGCCGCCCTCGATGCCTGCGACGTCGTGATCGACGCCGGCGGCGCGACCGCGATCCCGGGGCTGATCGATTCCCAGGTCCACGTCACCTTCGGCGACTTTACGCCGCGCCAGAACACCGTGGGCTACCTCACAAGCTACGTCCACGGCGGCACCACCACGGCAATCTCCGCCTCCGAGGTGCACGTGCCGGGCCGGCCGAAGGACCCCGCCGGGGTCAAGGCGCTGGCGGTCGCGGCCTTCAAGTGCTTCGAGCATTACCGGCCGGGCGGCATGCGCGTGCACGGCGGGTCCATCATCCTGGAGCCCGGCCTCACCCGCGCGGACTTCGACGACGTGCACCGGGACGGCGTCTGGCTCGCCAAGGCCGGCTTCGGCGCGGTGGAGACGGCGCGCGACTACGTGGTGCTGGTGCGCCACGCCAGGGAGGCCGGGCTGCTCACGACGCTGCACACCGGCGGCGCCTCGATCCCCGGCTCCTTCCCCATCACCGGCGCAGACCTGATCGCCATCGACCCCACCGTCTCCTTCCACATCAACGGCGGGCCGGTCGCCATCGAGGACCGCTACTTCGAGCAGGTGGCGGCCGAGACCGGGATCGCCATGCAGGTCTGCACCGCCGGCAATCTGCGGACCACGCTGCTCTGCGCCGAGATGGCGCGCAAGCACGACGCCTTCGACCGCTTTCTGATTGCGACCGACACGCCCACCGGCAGCGGCGTCATGCCGCTCGGCATGATCTACACCATGGTCCACATCGCCTCGATTGCGGGCTTCGATCCGACCTGGATGATCGGGGCCGCGACCGGCAACGTGGCGGAGATCTACGGGCTCAACAGCGGCTTCCTGAGGCCGGGGCGGGATGCGGACGTGGTCATCGTCGATGCCCCGCTCGGCGCCACCAGGCCGGATGCGCTGTCGACCATGAGCAACGGCGACCCGGTCGCCATCGGCGCCGTCATCACCGACGGCATTCCCCGCTTCGTCGGCCGCAGCCGCAACACCCCGCCGACCACGCGCCCCGTCACCGTCGCCCGCTGCGAAGTCCCGGCCTTCGACCCGTCGTAGGCCGGGTTTTCCTCAGTCGAGCTCGTCTTCGGGGACGATCCAGGGCTCCTGGAGGGCCGCATCGCGCCATTCGACGAAGGCCGGGAGGGTGAGCACGGCGCGGCTGTAGGCGGCGCAGGTCTCGTCGAGATCGACCCCGTGGGTGTCGAAGCGGGTCACCACCGGCGCGTACATGGCGTCGGCCGCGCAGAAGGCGCCGAAGAGGAAGTCGCCGCCGGTGCCGTAGCGGCTGCGGCAATCGCGCCAGATCTCGCAGATGCGGGCGATATCGTCGTCGACCCCCGGCCCGCGGCCCCTCCCCTTGAGGTCCAGGCGGCGCAGGTTCATCGGCATGTGGTTGCGGAGCGCGGTGAAGCCCGCGTGCATCTCGTGGGCGACCGCGCGGGCTGCGGCGCGCGCGTCGCGGTCCTCGGGCCAGAGGCCGGCGTCCGGAAACAGCTCGTTGGCGTATTCGATGATCGCCAGGGTCTCCCAGACGGTGCGCTCGCCGTGCAGCAGGACGGGCACCCGGCCTGACGACGAGACGGCGGCGATGGCCTCCTTCCAGTTCTCGCCGCAGAGCAGGAGCAGCCGCTCGTCGAAGGGGATTCCGGCGTGGCGCAGCGCCAGCCAGGGCCGCAGCGACCAGGACGAGTAGTTCTTGTTGCCGATGATCAGGGTGAGGTCAGTCATGGTGTGCGTACTTGCGCTCCGGGTTTCTCAAGGCGGCGCACCATAGCGCCGCGTTCCGTGCCGGCAATGCAGGGCGAATAAGAGCGCGTCCGTGTTTGACGGACACGCGACAGGCCGCGCCCGCGCAGGCGCCGGCCGCAGGCCGGCTGCCGTGAGCGACAAAGAGTCAGAGCGTATCCGTGTGAAACGGGCACGCTCTAACGGGTGGCATCGATGGTTTGGACGTGGCCGCCTGCGGCGTAGGAGAGGATGGCGAAATCGGCGGTGAGCAGCGGCGCGCCGCATGTGCGCGCGGTGGCGATGATGAGGCGATCGGCAGGATCGGCACGAAAGGTGCCAGGCAGCCGCGCGCTGTCGGTCGCGGTCGCGGGGTCGATGGGCAGCAGCTTGATGCCCGGCAGGGCGAGCACCAACCTGATCCACGCGCCGACCTCCTGCGCGAGCCGAAGGCGGCCGCGTTCCACAAGCAGGGCGATTTCCCAGGGCGTGATGGCGGAAATGCCGATGTCGTCGCTATCACCCGCCGTGGCGATGGCGGCGCGTGCATCGGCGCCGAGCCGCCGTTCGTCCTCCACGGCCCAGATCAGCACATGCGTGTCGAGCACGATCACCGCACGCTGTCCTGGCCCGTGGAATCGACGGCAGGCAGGAAGGGATCGTCATAGGCCAGCACGGACCCCTTCAGGGCGCCGATGATGGATCGATCCTCGCCCTCGAGCCGCACCGGAGTGAGCAGGGCGACGGGCCGGCCGCGATTGGTGATGGTCACAGGCTCGCCATCCTCGCCCATCTCATTGATAAGACGGAGACATTTTGCCTGAAATTCGGCCGCCGCGATCGTCTTGCCCATGAGTTCAGCCTGCCATAATATACGTACTTAGAATATATACATATATCAGGCAGACGTCAAACCGGCCAAGCCTGTCTCCTGTGGGAGGGCCTAGTCGCCGCTATCGTGCTCGTCGGCGCCGCTCATCAGATGGGAGAAACGCACCGGCAGGATCTCGTCGGTCTCGTAGCGCCCGTCCCCGTCCTTGGTGACCAGAAGCAGTCGCTGGTCGTCCTCCAGGCCGGCCGGGATCACCATGCGCCCGCCGGGCTTGAGCTGCTGCAGGAGCGCCGGCGGGATCAGGTCGGGCGCGGCGGTAGCGATGATGCGGTCGTAGGGTGCGTGGTCGGGCCAGCCCAGGCTGCCGTCGCCGATGCGGAACTGCACGTTGCCGTAGCCCTGCTCGTCAAGCCGGCGGCGGCCGCTCTGGGCCAGCTCATCGATCAGCTCCACCGTGTAGACCTCGGCCGCAAGCTCCGCCAGGAGCGCCGCCTGGTAGCCGAGGCCGGTGCCGATCTCGAGCACCCGGTGCTCCGCGCCGATCTCCAGCAGGTCGGTCATCAGCGCGACGATGAAGGGCTGCGAGATGGTCTTGCCGCAGCCGATGGGGAGGGGTGAGTCGAGGTAGGCGTAGAGTGTCATCTCGACCGGCACGAAGGCGTGGCGCGGGACCCGCCCGATCGCCTCCATGACATCGCCCGCGATCGCGGCGCGGCCGGTCTTGCCGCCGACATGGTCGGCGTGGAGCGCCACCTGCTCGACCATGGTCCGGCGCAGGATCGCGAATTGGTCTTCGTTGGTGTTCGCCGCCGTCATGGTTCGTCACCACGCCCGTGCGCGAGCTGGCGGGCACCGCGCCCGCCCGTCACCCCGAAGGGGTGCCAGCCAATGTCGCCCTAGAGGGGCGCCAGCCAGCGTCACCCCGATTGCTGCTATAAGTAACGCATCCACGCGACAGCTGCGAGCCTCGTTGACCCCCATGCCGGTGACGACCCTCTGCCGCGACCGCCCCTGCGAGGAGACACCGCTGCGCTCCGATGCAGCCCGCCCGGCCGAGCGTCAGGCGCGCGCATGACCGGCACCCTCGCGCTGCCGCTCTGGATCCTCGCGGTGGTGGGCGCGCTCGCGCTCTGGGCCGCGCTGGACCGGATCCTGATGCCGAGCGCGCGCTGGTTCCTGCGCCGCCGCCTCAACCGCATGATCGAGGAGGTAAACACCCGGCTCGAGCTGCAGATCCCGGCGTTCCAGCAGACCAAGCGCCGGGTGCTCATCGACCAGCTCAGCTACGACCCGGAGGTGATGGAGGCGATCGACGCCGAGGCCGAGGCCACCGGCACCCCGCGCGAGGTGCTGAGCCGGCAGGTGGAGCGCTACGCCCGCGAGATCGTGCCCTCCTTCAACGCCTACGCCTATTTCCGCATCGGCTACCACGTGGCGCGGCGGGCGGTGGAGAGCCTCTACCGGGTGCGCCTCGGCTACTCGGACGACGAGGCGCTCGGCCGCATCGAGCCCGGCGCCAGCGTCGTCTTCGTGATGAACCACCGCAGCAACATGGACTACGTGATCGTCGCCTACATGGCGGCGCATCGCTCGGCGCTCAGCTACGCCGTCGGCGAATGGGCGCGGGTCTGGCCGCTCAAGATGCTGGTGCGCTCCCTCGGCGCCTATTTCGTGCGGCGCGGCTCGGGCAGCCGCCTCTACCGCCAGGTGCTGGCCCGCTACGTACAGGCGGCGACCGCCGGCGGCGTGGTCCAGGCGGTCTACCCCGAGGGCGGCCTGAGCCGTGACGGTCGCCTGCGCAAGCCCAAGCTCGGGCTCATCAACTACATGGTCTCGTCCTTCGACCCGGAGGGCACGCGCGACCTGGTCTTCGTCCCCGTCGGCATCAACTACGACCGGGTGCTGGAGGACCGCATGCTGGTGCGCGCGCCGGGCCCCGGCGAGCCCCGGCGCAGCCGGGCGCGCGTGCTCGCGACCGCGTTCCGCTTCGTCGCCCACAACGTGAGCCTGATGATCCGGCGGCGCTGGTACCGCTTCGGTTAC
Source organism: Alphaproteobacteria bacterium (assembly GCA_965207055.1). Taxonomy (GTDB): domain Bacteria; phylum Pseudomonadota; class Alphaproteobacteria; order UBA828; family UBA828; genus WTGU01. Next base: position 1,894,148 of record CBDBLP010000004.1, read on the forward strand.
GCCTGCGTGAACTTCGCCGCGCCGATCTCCATGCGGGACTACGCGAAGGCGAACGGGCTCGATTTCCGCACGCTGGAGGAAGATGCCCGTCACGAGGCCGTGGAAAGGCTCGGCGGCGAGCTACTGGAGGCGATCGCCGCGGCGATCCCGGTGCTTCCGGTGTCCCTGGTGGCGACGGTGTTCGTCCGCGCGGACGAGGCGCTCGATCTGCTGGAGGTCAAGGGTCGCACCCAGGCGCTGATCGACAGGCTGGAGCGCGAAGGCGCCTACGTGCATGTCCCGCGGGCGGACCGGGACTACGCCGTCACCGTGGGCCTGCGCATGCTGACGCTGCGCCACTTCGTGACCGAAGCGGACGGGCTCTACCGCGCGAACGAGGGCGAGCGTGACATGCTGCGCTACTACGCCAACGCGATCGAGCACTTCCTGCCCGAGCAGCAGGGCGGCTGAGACGGCGGGAGAGGTGGCGCCGGCGACGGGGGCCGCCGGCGCGGTGGACTACTCGACGGCCTCGACGAAGTAGACGCTGCTGTTGGAGGCGCGGAAGCGCATCGGCAGCACCGCCTGATACTCGGGGCAGTTGTACCACTCCTTCGCCTTTTCCATGCTCTCGAAGCGGATCATCACGATCCTGGGCGGCTTCGACATGCCGTCCATGTGGGCGACGTTGGTGGTGGCGGCAATCAGCTCACCGCCAAAGGCCGCGACCGAGGGGCCGGCCTTCTGGGCGTAATCGTCCATGAGCTCTTGGTCGAACACCTGCGATTCGGAGATGAGATAGGCGGCGGGCATGGTTGTGCTCCTTGGGTTGGGCTGTGCCGTTTCAGAAAGATCAGAGCTTGCGGGCCTGGCGGTGGCCTTCGTAGACCGCCTCGTAGGCCGAGCGGGGCGCGGTGGCGTCACCGATGGTCTCGACCGAGACGCCTCGCGCGGCAACCGCATTGTGCAGTGCGTTCTCCGAGCGCCGGCCGGTCGCCATCACGATCCAGTCGGCCTCGATCGTGCGCTCCGCCTCATCGTGGTGGACGTTGTAGAGCGTCACCTTGTCGCCTTCGATGCGGCGGACGAAGTGGTCGACGCAGACCGTCACCCCGCTCTGGTAGAGCTTGGGCAGAATCCAGTCGAGATAGACATCCAGGATGGTCTCCATGCCCACCATGGGCCAGCGGGTGACCAGCGTCACCTCATCGGCGCCGCTATCCTTGCAAGCGACGGCAGTGAGCGGCGCCGCCACGTCGCAGAGGTCGTCCAGCACCATCACCTTGCCGCGCGGCCGGGCCTGGCCTAGCGCCACCGCGTCCCAGCCCACGCAATTGCCGGTCTCCCAGCCGGGCAGCGCCTCGCCGGTCCAGCCCTGGAAGCCGTCGACCGCGACGGTGGACCCCGTGGCCACCACCACGTGGTCGGGCTTCACCGCGTTCAGCGCCTGATCCAGATCTTCTTCCGTCACGGGCGCGCCGGTGACAATGCGGGTGCCGTTCTTCTCCGCCTGGGACGTGAGCCAGCGGCCGATCTCGCCGTACTCGGCCCGGCTCGGCAGCAGCGACTGAACCCGCACGTGGCCGCCGGTCTCGCCCTCGGCCTCGTAGAGCGTCACGTTGTGGCCGCGGGCCGAGGCGACGCGCGCATATTCCAGCCCGGCCGGGCCGCCGCCGACGACGAGCACCGACTTGGGCTCCGCCACCTTGATCAGCGTGCCCTCGCCCCAGGCTTCCTCGCGGCCCACGGCGGGGTTGTAGATGCACTGCACCCGCCCGCCCCGGCTCACGCTCTTCCAGCAGAAGTTGGCGGCAACGCATGAGCGGATGTCGTCGGTGCGGCCTTCCTGCGCCTTCTTGGCCCAGTGGGGATCGGTGAAGAGCTGGCGCGCGAGGCAGATGGCATCGCCGTCTCCGGCTTCCAGCAGCCGCTCGGCGACGTCCGGCGTGGTGATGCGGCCCACCAGCAGCACCGGCTTCGACGAGACCTCGCGGATCTTGCGGGCGTAGCCCCGCTCCCACCCGGCCTCGAACTCCATCGGCGTGTGGATGAAGGCGTGATGCACGCCGGCCGAGACGTCGACGTAGTCGATGTCCGCCCGCTTCTCGATTTCGACGACGATATCGCGCACGTCGTCGATCTCGAGATCGCCCGGCCAGAAGGAGGTCGAGTTGATGCGGTAGCCGACGAACCTGTCGTCGCCGGCGGCAGCCCGCATCCGATTCAATGCCTCGACCGGGAAGCGCAGGCGGTTCTCCTGCGAGCCGCCCCAGCGGTCGGTGCGCTTGTTGTAGAGCGGCGAGATGAACTGCCAGGGCAGGTAGCCGTGGCTGAGATGAAGCTCGACACCGTCGAGCCCCGCCGCGAACGCGCGGGCCGCGGCGCTGCCGAAGGACTCCAGCAGCTCCTCGATCTCGTCCTCGTCCAGCTCCTTGGGCGTGGACGCGCCGGGGAACTCGCCGAGCGGCACCTGGCTCGGCGAGAGCGTGTACCAGGTCGCGTCGGGGTCGTAGGTGGCCTCCTGCTTGAAGGTGGGGAAGCCGCGCACGCCCGAGTGCCAGAGCTGAATCGCGAGCTTGCAGCCTTCGGCATGGACCGCGTCCGCGATTTTCGAGAGTGGCTCGATCTGCCGGTCGTCGAAGAGCTGCGGCATGAGCAGCGGCGCCATGATCGAGCTCGGGTGGACATGGGTCCCGCCGATGATGATCAGGCCGACGCCGCCCTCGGCGCGCTCCCGGTAGTAGTGCGTGGCCATGTCGATGAAGAGCCCGTTCCACGGGTCGGAGACCCAGCTTGGGCAGGTCGGTGGGAACACCACCCGGTTCTTGATCGTGGTGTTGCGAATCTTCCATTCCGAGAAAAGCCGTGGATAGGCCGTCATGTCTCGCTCCCCCCTGATCGAGGGCGCCCCATCGCCTGGGCGCCCTGTGCATAACCGCCGCGCTCCATTACACTCGGCTTGGCGTGGGAATGCCAGTTTCGCGGCCTCTGGCCGGCTCAATCACGGGAGGGCGGCGATGTCCGACACCTATCGCGCGGTGATCCCCTACGAATCCCTCGATCCCCTGACCATCGGCTCGGCCGACGATCCGTCCATGGTCTATCGGGAGACGCTGACCCTCGACATCCCCGAGGCCAACCTGCTGGCGGCGCTCTTTCCGGACGAGCCCGCGCCCATCGCGAACCCCACCGAGGCCTGCGCGGCCGCGCTGGAGGCACCGCATTCGGGGCCGGCGTTCTCGGAGATGATCGGGCCGGACAAGAGCCTCGCCATCATCATCGACAACCAGTTCCGCCCGACGCCCACCTCCAAGCTGCTGCCGGCGGTGCTCGATGCCATCGAGGCCCACGGCGTCAAGGACGCGCGCGTGGTCTGCGCCAACGGCAAGGTCTTCCCCATGTCGGAGCGCGACACCGAGCTCAAGCTGGGCCGGGAGAACCTCGCGCGCATGGAGCGGCTGGGCATCCCCTTCTTCCAGAACGAACCACGCGATCCCGATCAGTACGTCTTCATCGGCATGACCACGGGCGGCACGCCGGTCTGGCTGCACAAGGAGGTCGCGAAGTCCGACGTGAGCCTCTCCATGGGCCAGGCGCAGTCCAACCACTGGGGCGCCGGCGGGGGCGGCAAGCTGATCCTGCCGGGCGTGGTCTCGGACGAGACCATCGAATCGAACCACTGCGCCTTCGTGATGTCGCCCAAGACCCATTACGGCGCCATGGCCGGGCCGATGCGGACCGACATCGACGAGGCCGCCACCATGTGCGACCTCTCGGCGACGCTCAACAGCGTGCTGGATACGCGGGGCAGCCTCTGTTTCATCAACTTCGGCGCGCATCCGGACGCGCACCGTGAGGCGATCCGCTTCTTCAACGGCATCTACGCCTACGATCGCCCCGCCGGCGGACCGGCGGATATCGGCGTATGCGGCGTCTTCGCGCCGACCGACCATCTCTTCTTCCACACCGGTTGGGGCTGCATGTCCTCCGACCTGCTGGTGAAGGACGGCGGGACGCTGATCTATTGCAGCCCGTCGCCCGGCGTGAGCACGCATCTCGGCGACTTCCCGGGCCTCGCGCTCATGGACCTGATGAAGCCCTACATGCCGCCCTCGCCCGCGAACCTGGAGCGCGTCTACCGCGACATCCACACCCGCACCATCGAGATGTGGGCGGGCTGCATCTGGGTGCCGATCTACGAGGTCATGGTGCGCAAGCACCTCCACGTGGTGACGCTGGAAGAAAACCTCGAGATGGCGGCCGATATCGGGATGGAGGCCGGCACCTCGATCGAGGATGCCTTCGCCGCCGCGATGGCCCGTCACGGGCCGGACGCCAAGGTCGCTGTGCTGCCCTTCGCGCGCTACCAGCTGCCGCGCGATGCGATCCGCATGCCGGCGGAGGCCGAGCCGCTGGCGCACGCGGCGGAGTAGGATCGGGCCGCATGTCTTCCCCGGGCGCCTCGGCCGCGCCGATCACGGGATCGACGACCGTGGTCGAGCTACTGGAGCGCTTCCCCGACGGCGAGGCGGCCGACTTGATGGCGAGGCTGGCCTGGCCCTGCGCCCACTGCTCGGGTGCACTGCACGAGCCCCTCAGCATGGCCGCCAAGCGCCACGCCAACCGCGCCGGCCCCGTGGTGCGCGCCTTCCAGGCGCTGGAGCGCGGTGGCCCGAGCGAGGCCGAGATCACAGAGGCCGCCGCCAGGCACGAGAAACGCGCCGACCCGGCGGCGCTCTGGACCCGCTACACGCGCTAGCGCTCGGGCACCCGCCCCCCTTCATCACCCCGTAAGCTTGCCTCCAGGACTTGCGCGGCCTGCGCCCCACTGGCGAAGGCGCGTCCCCAATGCCTGGTTGACATCCGAGACGCCCATGTGCCCCCGCAGCGCAACAGGCAATGGCCAGCAAGGCCGACCGTGAGTGCCAAAATTCTCCCGGGTTCTCCGGGTTATTCCCCATCCGCACACACCCGTATATGGATCCCCTGTACACGATATTAATATCTCGATACACTCAACTAAACTGTCGGAAGGTCATAATTTATATGGTGCGGTGTAACGTATGCGGTAATTCCACGTTCAGGAAGGGTCCAGAGGGCAGAATGAGCCTTGGGGGCTCGTTTCCCGCCTGTGCGTCATGCGGTTCTCTAGAGCGACATCGAATTGTTCGCGCCGTCTGGAATGCGGTGATTGAGCACGAGGAAAGCCGTCTCAGGGCGATTCAATTCAGCGCGGATCCGTCCGTAGAAAAAGAGTGGTTTCATTCCTTGTATGTCTCACAGTATGGGGAGAGTAACTCTTTGAATTTGGAGAATATTGATCGGCCATCGGACAGCTATGACGTGGTCATCTGCAATCATGTTCTGGAACACATTCGGGATGATAGGCGGGCGTTTCGGGAGACTATGCGAATTCTAAAGCCCACGGGTTTCTTCCAATTCACGGTGCCGCTTCCCCAAACGCGCGCCGTCACGGAGGAGTGGGGTTATCCGGATCGTCCCCACGGGCACTATCGCCTATACGGGAGAGACCTGGTGGATCGTTTCGGTGAGGCCAGTCCCGGCACAAGGTTCCTGTGTGTTCCAGGTACCGACCCCGTCACCGGCGATGCGGATATCGTGTACTTCGCATCTCTCGACGAGCGCCGGCTGGATTCGATCCGAGAAGGGCTCAGCAAGGCGTTCTGGTCGGTGGAGGTCGCTGCGTAGCACCGCGTGTCGAGGGAACGGCCGATGCCGGAACGCGGTCGGGCCGGGCAGCAGGCAAGGCCGCGCCGCTGGGGCCATGGGGATTCTCGCCGTTGCACACGGGCGAGACCGACGCAGGCGCCCGCATCGTCGCAGGCAACACTGGCGCTCCTCGATCTCGCTCAGGGCGCGCGGACGCACCATCTCTGGTATCTGCTCGCCTGGCAGGACATCCGGCGCCTCTACCGACGTTCCATGCTCGGGCCGTTCTGGCTCACCATCAGCATGAGCGCGCTGGTGGGCGTGCTGGGGACGCTCTACGGCATGTTGTTCGGGGTCGAGAGCGCGGACTACGTGCCCTTCCTCGCGCTCGGCTTCATCGTGTGGACGCTGATCTCCGGCGTCATCACCGAGGGCTGCACAACGTTCATCAACGCGCAAGGCATCATTCGGCACGTGGGCCTGCCGCTCTCGATCCACGTGTACCGTCTGCTCTGGCGTCACCTTCTCATCCTGGTTCACAACGCTGCGGTGTTCGTCGTGGCGGCTGCGGTCTTTGCGGTCTGGCCGGGCTGGACCGGCCTTCTCGCCCTGCCGGGTCTGGTGCTCCTCTGCCTGAACGGCATCTGGGCAGGTCTGCTCCTCGCCATCGTTTCGGCCCGGTTCCGGGACGTGCCGCCGATCGTGACGAGCATCGTTCGGATCTGCTTCTTCGTGACCCCGATCATCTGGATGCCGGAGCTCATGCCGGACCGTCCCTTGGTGCTCGACGTCAACCCTTTCTTCCATCTGGTGGAGGTCGTGCGCGCGCCGCTGCTGGGGCAAGTGCCGGGCTTGGGCTCCTGGATCGCGGTGCTGGGCATGACGGCCGCGGGCTGGCTGGTGACCTTCGCGTTCTTTCGCCGCTACCGCCGGCGGATTGCCTATTGGGTCTGAGCGCCATGGTCAGCCTCAGGCTGGAAGCGGTCACGGTCGACTTTCCCGTCTACAGTGCAGGCGCGCGTTCGCTGAAGAGGCGCTTGCTCCATCGTGGCAGGGGCGGACGCATCGCGCACGGGGCTGACAACCGGCTTCGGGTGCGGGCTCTGGAAGATGTGACACTCGCCATGAAGCACGGCGATCGGATCGGCCTTGTCGGCCCCAACGGCGCAGGCAAGACGACACTGCTGCGCGTGCTTGCGGGCGCTTACGAGCCCACGCAGGGTCGCGTGGAACGACGTGGCCGAACGGCTTCGCTCCTCAACGTGTCGCTCGGCATCGATGCCGAAGCGACCGGTTACGAGAACATCATGACCCGGGGGCTCCTTCTGGGTCTCCGGCCCGACCAGGTGCGCGCGCGCATGGACGAGATCGCGGCGTTTACCGAGCTTGGGGATTATCTGGCGATGCCGGTGCACACCTACTCGGCCGGCATGCGGCTCAGGCTCGCCTTTGCGGTATGTACCTGCTTCGATCCCGAAATTCTGCTGATGGACGAGTGGCTGGCCATGGGCGACCGCGCATTCGTCGAGAAGGCGCAGCGCCGGCTCCAACACTTTGTGGAGCGCGCAGGCATATTGGTGCTCGCCTCACAAAACATGTCCCTGCTCCAGCGAGTGTGCTCGACGGGTGTCTTGCTCGATCAGGGCAGGGTCAAGTGTTTCGGACCGATCGAAGAAGTGCTGCGGACGAACCGAGAGATATCGCGCTCGTAACGTTCGTATATTCGCAACATACCGGAACATTTGGTGCGAGATCGTCTAATTAATTATTCTTGACTACCCATACTATGATCATACAGTAACTTCGCTAACCTACCCTCCACTATTCGTTGAAATAACTCGCCCTACGTCCCTTGAGAGCCATAGACTCCAGCTTCTATGAGCTTTGCCCCAGATCCGCACGACTGGTGCTCGGCATGCATCGGTCCGGGACCAGCGCCCTGACCGGCGCCCTGGGGCTCTGCAGTGCGTGGGTGGGCGAGACGTCGGAGATGACGGAAGCGAACGCCGCGAATTCCCGGGATTTCCGGGAACGTCGCGAGTTGCGGGGAATTTGCAATCGCCCCTTGTTGGCGGCGGCGGATAGGTGGAAGGTCGCGCGCTTCGAACCTGAAGCGATTCCACACGCTGTCCTGGAGGAGGAGCGGGCGAAATTTACCAAGATTGTCTCCGCTTTGGATGGGCGAGGAACGTCGGCCCTCAAGCAGCCGATACGCTGTCCTGTACTGCCGATTCTCCATGACTTTATAACGAATCCGAATTGTATCTCCACCTTTCGTAACCCACTCGAGGTAGCTCTCTTCTTGAAGCTGTGCAATGACCTCGGAACTTCGGCGGGAAACGCCCTGTGGGAGAGCTACAACCCCCGCGCCTTGGACCCGTCCGAGAACCTGCCACGCGTTCTGGCTTCCCACGAGGCACTCATGTTTCGTTCTGCAGTAACGCTGGCGGAGCTCATCGAGCGACTTGCCGAATTCGGCGCGACCGATCTGGAAACTCGAAGCGAGGATCGCCTCGGACAGTTGATCGAGCCATCCCTCCATTGCCCCGGGGCCAGCGCGGAGGAGCTGCCCGACCTCCTCTCGCCTTCGCAGCTTGCTCTCTGGCAGGCGATTCGCAGCGGGGAAGTTTTCTACCCAGAGCACACCGCCTCGGTGTCCCGGGCGGCACGGCAACAGCTGTTCGACCTGGAGGCAGCGAAGCATTCGCTCCAATGCCGAAACGACCGGGCGTTTGAACTGGACAGCGCCCTCGCAACCAGCAACCGGACGATCGCCGAGCTTCGGAGCCAGGCAACCGCGCTGACCGTCGAGCTGGACGAGAGGCAAGCGACGACGCGCGCTCAGGAAGCCACCATTGCGGCTCACCAGGCCACGATTGCCGAGCTTCGGAGCCAAGCGGCCGCGCTGACCGCTGAGGTGAACGAGCGGCGAGCGACGACGAAGGGCCTCGAAGCGGCTCTCGAGACGCGCGACGCGACCATAAGAGCCCGCGACGACGCCATTCGCGATCTCCTGAACTCCACCAGCTGGAGAGCCACCCAGCCTCTTCGTGCGGTCGCGCGCGCCTCCAGGCGGAGTCTCCGTACTCTTCGGCGGGCGCTCAGGGTCGTACGTCTGTCGTGCACCGGTCGGACTGCACACGTTGTCCAGTCAGTTCGTTCCGCTCTTGCCCCACCCCGCGCGCGAGCCGCTTCAAGCAAGCCCCGCGCACCGATCGAATCGCCGAGTGCCGTTTCCCGGCTTATCCGGGAGAGCAGGCACCGGCATTCCCGGGAAGCGTCAGTTGATCCGGATACGCTCGCGGACAAGAAACGACTCAAGGTGAGCGTTATCGCGTGGGACCTGGCACATAATCCTCTTGGGCGCGCTTACCTGATCGCTGACGTCCTGCGGAACGATTACGATGTCGAGATCGTCGGCAGCACTTTTCCCCGCTTTGGCAACGACATTTGGAAACCCTTACGCGATTGCAGCCGAGTGCCCATTCGATCATTTCCTGGAGATGACTTCCCCGCGCACTTCTCGAAGATGCAAGCACTAGCCGAATACATTGACGGTGACGTCCTCTTCGTTTCAAAGCCGCGGCTGCCAAGTCTGGAGCTGGCCCTTCTGGCCAAGATCAGACGAAATAGACCGATCATACTGGACATCGATGATCACGAATTGAGCTTCTTCGCAAACCGGGAGCCTCTGTCCCTTGAGCAACTGAAAACCAATAGAAGAACTCTAGATGCCGACGTTCCGTACGGCGAGGCCTGGACCCGATACTGCGAAACTCTCATTCCGCATGTCGACCACATTACAGTCTCGAACAAGGAGCTGGGAAAGAAATATGACGGAACCATTCTTCCCCATATTCGAGACGAACGCGATTTTGACCCCGCACCTTATCGTCGCGATGCCATTCGGCGAGCACTCGGCTTCGCATCCGAAGACAGGGTCATTCTGTTCGCCGGTACCCCACGCATGCACAAGGGTCTTTCTCGGCTGGTTGCTGCGCTGAAAGATCTGGATCGACCGACCTACAAGCTCCTGATTGTCGGCTCGCCCGCCGATGGCACCGTTACCGAGGCTCTTCGCCGCGTTGATCCAAACCGCATCACGATGCTCCCTGACGTTCCCTTCTCAGACCTGCCCGGCTACCTCTGCGCTTCCGACTTGATCGCTCTTCTTCAGGACGAAGAGGCCCTCCCTTCCACCTATCAACTTCCCGCCAAGTTCACGGACGCGCTGTCCATGGGTATTCCTGTCCTGGGGAGCAATGTTCCTCCGTTGGTGAACCTGGCAAACGACGGCTTGGTAGAGTTGCTTGGAGACGCCTCGCCTGCGCAAAAGATCGACCAAATATTCCTCAGCTACAACGAGAGAAAGTCTCGCGCTATTGAAAATCGTTGCGCATTTGAAAAAGACTATAGTTATGCGGCCAATCTGCCCACGCTAAGAAGCTTGATTCAACAGTGTTCCGGTCGCCCGAAGGCGGTGCCCCGCGCGTTCCGTGAGTTGGTCGCATATCATCAAGACATCTTCCCTACGGCGGGCGGGCTCCGCAACACGGTTGCAAAGGTACCCATTTCAAAACATGGATCAGGTAACAAGCAGCATGCGAGGCGGTCGTCGACTCGGCGCAGGGCCGTCCGGGTACGGCGACGTTCCGAGCGATGCTATGTGGACGACAAATTGGACATCGTTTTTTTCTGGAAGCAGAACGACAGTGGAATTTACGGCAGACGGCAGGATATGTTCGTCAAGTACTTGGCCCGGGACCCGAGGGTCAGTCGAATTTTCCACTTTGACGCTCCAGTGGGCATGTCTCGATGTATCGGCAGCCTGACCAGAGCGGTGCCGGCAAGACGATGGAGCCATGCACGGCTGGTCAGCCGCCAGACGCTGAAACGCAGGCTGGGGCTTGCCAATGGGGGCAAGGTCAAGTGCGACACCTTCGTCTACGCCACGAGCGGCCGCATTCCCAGCCTCCTCAAGAACCTGATTCCGGCAGAGGGCGATTACCTGGATTTCCTGGGTCGACTCTTCAAGCGTCACGAAATCGGCAAGCGACGAACCATTCTCTGGGTCTGTCCTGTAAACTTTCACTTCTCGGAGATACAGGAGCGGCTCGGCGCAGACCTCGTGGTCGCCGACGTCATCGACGACGAGCGCCAGTGGCCGGTGTGTGACGCGTATAGAGAGAAGCTGAGTCTAAACTATGAAGAGGTCTTGGGGCGGAGCGATCTCGTGCTGACAAACTGCGAAAGTGTTTACCAGGGCATGCGTACGCTCTCTCACAATATTCACTTGCTGCCGAATGCCGTGGAACTCCTGGAAAAGGAGGCTAGGACGTGGCGTAAGCCCCGAGAACTCCGGTGTCTCACCGGCCCCGTCGTCGGTTACGCCGGCAATCTTCATATCGCACGAATTGATCTCGAGTTGCTGAGAGCTGTGGTGAGCCAGCGGCCAAATTGGAATTTCGTGTTTATCGGCTCCATGCATAAGGGGGACGAGATCAGGGAATTGGAAGAATACGGAAACGTTCACTTCTTGGGGGTTCGCATTTACGAACACGCTTTGCGCTATATCCGTCACTTCGATGCCGCGATCATTCCTCATGTTGACAACGATCTAACCAAGAGCATGAACCCGCTGAAGCTCTATGTATATCACGCGCTATTTGTGCCTGTCATATCGACACCGATAGCAAACATCGGTGATTTTGAGAATTTTGTGCGAATCGGCCGGACACCGCAAGAGTTTCTTCGGGCAATCGAGGACTGCCTTCGTAGCAATCCGGTCTCGATAAATCTGCCATACCTGCGCGCGCTGCTGCAGGCGAACTCGTGGCCGCAACGCGTCAAACGCGTCCTGGAGCTGATTGAGCTGGAGCTTGCCAAACCACAGGATATCTTGTCGCCAGTAAGTAAAAGCAATCGCTGGGAAACACGGGACGGTCAGATTGCCGGGCATACTGAGCCCAGCCATCGCGCATCGTCTGATCACGATAAAATCGCGGCGTCGATGTGAAGAGCCAAACACGCTCCGAAACTGCAACCGAAAGAATTCGGAATAGATTGAAGTGTATATGTCTAGTCTTACTCTCCGCGACGTAAAAGTTCTGAGCCCGAGAAAGCACGGAGACCGCCGGGGTCTGTTTTCGGAGGTATACAACAAGAGAAGGCTTGCGCATGCGGGATACGAAATAGAATTCGTGCAAGACAACCATTCCTTCTCGACGCAGACAGGAACGGTTCGGGGATTGCACTTTCAGCCGCCGCCGGTTGCCCAGCACAAGTTGGTGCGTGTGGTACGGGGATCCGTGTTCGACGTCGCGGTCGATTTGCGGCGGCGTTCAACCACTTATGGCTTGCATGCAAGTGTCGTTCTCTCCGCCGACGCGTGGAATCAGGTCTTGATTCCAATCGGATTTGCCCATGGACTTATGACATTGGAACCAAACACAGAGGTTATCTACAAGGTGAGCGATTACTATGCGCCGGAGCACGACAAGGGTCTGTTGTGGAGCGATCCCGAACTGGGCATCCAATGGCCGCTGCCCGTGGAAGACGCCGTGCTCTCTGACAAGGATCAACGACATCCAAGACTCGAGGAACTCGAAAGCCCGTTCCCCTAGGGCGAACGCGCACTGCCCGTTTGCGACGGAATCGGGGGAGGCGTGGAACGGATACTGGTAACCGGTGGCGCGGGCTTCATCGGCTCCTGCGTGGTGCGGCGGCTGGTGGGCGTCGGCAAACGGGTCGCGACCATGGACGCGCTGAGCTATGCGGGCCACACCGAGTCCCTGGGATCCGCTCTGAGCGTGCCGAACCACCGCTTCGAGCACGCCGATATTCGCGACCGCAGCGTGCTGCGCCGGATCATTGCCCTTGCACGCCCGGATGCGGTGATCCACCTCGCTGCCGAATCCCATGTCGACCGCTCAATCGAGGGCCCCATGGACTTCGTCAGCACCAACGTCGAGGGGACGGTGACGCTGCTCGAGGCCGCGACCGAATACTGGGAGGGCATGGAGAGGGCGGAGCGGGAGCGCTTCCGCTTCCTCCACGTTTCCACCGACGAGGTCTACGGCTCGCTCGGCGCCGAGGGCACTTTCACCGAGACCTCGCCCTATCGGCCGAACTCGCCCTATGCGGCGAGCAAGGCGGCCTCCGACCACTTCGCGAGAGCGTGGCAGCGCACCTACGGTCTGCCGGTGGTGATCAGTCACTGCTCCAACAATTACGGGCCCTATCAGATGCCCGAGAAGCTGATCCCCGTGGTCATCCTGGCCGCTCTGGAAGGAAGACCCATCCCCGTCTACGGCGACGGCAGGAACGTGCGCGACTGGCTCTTCGTCGAAGACCACGCCCGTGCCCTGGAGCAGATATTGGGGGGCGGCAAGCCCGGCGAAACTTACGACATCGGGGCCAACGCGGAGATGGCCAACATCGACCTGGTGCGGGCGATCTGCAGCCGGATGGACAAGCTGGCGCCCGACAGCCCCCAGCGTCCCCACGCGGACCTCATCGAGTTCGTCGCGGACCGCCCGGGGCACGACCGCCGCTACGCCATCGATTCCAGCCGCGTGCGCCGCGAGTTGGGCTGGCGGCCCACCGTCGATCTGCGGGCGGGCCTCGACCTCACCGTACGCTGGTATCTCGAGAACCGCTGGTGGTGGCAGGGGGTCCGCGAAGGCGGCTTCGAAGACCGCAGGCGTCGGCGTGCGCGCTTCAGAATGGTCTGATGTCCTCGAAGGTGGTGCTCCTGGGCCCGCAGGGCCAGCTCGGATACGACGTTCGAATGGAGCACGCACGCCTGGGCGACCCCTTCGACCTCGTTTGCCTTCCGCGCGAGATGCTTGATCTGGCGGCACCCGGGGCGGTCGAGCGTGTCCTCGGCGGCCCGCAATTCGACGCGCTGGTCAATTGCGCGGCCTACACCGAGGTGGAGAGGGCCGAGGACGACGCGACCGGTGCGTTCGCGGTCAACGCGAGAGGGGTGCAGGCGCTTGCGCGGGTCTGCGCCGCCAGGCAGGCGCGGTTCTTCCACGTCAGCACCGACTACGTGTTCGGCGGCGACGCGGCGCGGCGGGAACCCTTTCGCGAATTCGACGCGACCGCGCCGCTTAACGTCTACGGCGCCTCCAAGGCGATGGGCGAGACACGCGCGCGCCTCGAATCCGACGATGCCGTCATCCTGCGCACGGCCTCCCTGTTTGGGGTGGCGGGCACTGGCGGCGGGGGCGACAACGTCGTCGAGACCATGATTCGCGCGGCGCGGGAGACGGGTCGGCTCCGGGCCGTGAACGATCAGGCGATGTCGCCCGCCGCCTCGGCCGACGTTGCCCGCGTCGTCGTGCGCATGGTGAAGGACGGTTGCGCGCCCGGCATCTATCACGTGGTCAACGCCGGCTCGGCAACCTGGTTCGAGTTTGCGTGCGAAGTCGTCCGCCGCGCCGGCGTGGCGGCAGACGTCGAGGCCTGCTCCGCTGAGGAATACCCGGCGCGCGCGCCGCGCCCGCGCTACAGCGTGCTCGACAACGCCAAGGTCTCGGCGGCGTTCGGCGCCATGCCGGCGTGGCAGGACGCGCTGGAGCGTTACCTGCGCGCCGGTCAGAAGCTGGAGCGATGACGGCCTGAGGCCACGATCGGGGCTCACCGTGGGATGCGCAAGACCGAAGCGACGGCGGCGGGGAGCGCGATGAAGGGCATCATCCTCGCCGGGGGAAAGGGCACGCGGCTCCTCCCGCTCACGGGCGTGGTCAACAAGCAGCTCCTGCCCGTCTACGACAAGCCGATGATCTATTACCCCCTCAGCGTCCTGATGCAGGCGGAGATCCGCGACATTCTGATCATCACCGCGCCGCAGCAGGAGGAGAGCTTCCGGCGCCTGCTGGGCGACGGCAGCCAGTGGGGCCTCGCGCTGCACCATGCTCTGCAACCGAGACCCGACGGGCTCGCTCAAGCCTTCCTGATCGGCAAGGCGTTCATCGGAGACGACGCCTGCGCACTCGCGCTCGGCGACAATATTTTATACGGGCATGGATTGGACGCAACGCTGCGCCGTGCCGCATCGCGGCGGAGGGGCGCCACGGTCTTCGGGTATCGGGTCCCCGATCCCGAACGCTACGGTGTCGTCGCGTTCGACCGCTGCGGCCGCGCCCTCTCCATCGAGGAGAAGCCCGAGCGTCCACGCTCCCGCTGGGCGGTGACGGGGCTCTACTTCTACGACAGCGACGTCGTCCGCATCGCCGAGGAGGTCGCGCCGAGTGCCCGCGGCGAGCTGGAGATCACCGACGTCAACCGGCGCTACCTCGAACGCGGCGATCTGGCGGTCGAACGGATGGGCCCCGGGTTCACCTGGTTCGACACCGGGACGCACGACAGCCTGGCGGCGGCGGCGCGCTTCGTTCACTCCATCGAGACGTGCCAGAACCGGCGTTTCGGCGTGCCCGAGGAGATCGCCTTCCTGAACGGCTGGATCGACCGTGCGGATCTCGCCGCGCTCGGCCATCGCCTGCGCAAGAGCAGCTACGGCGAATACTTGCTCAGGCTCGCGGGCGAGCAGGGCGAGAGCGAGCTGGGTACTACCGCACGTCGCTGAGCCCCGTACCTCGCTATGGCCGGGCGGGGCGCCACCACGACGCCATCGCCCGGATCCCGAAACGGGCCAAGCACCCGGCGGCGAGGGGACCTAGCAGCGCCAGCCAGGGGAGCGCGCGGTAGTGCAGCCCGAAGTACCGGAGCAGGCTCCGAGTCTTGTGCCATTCGATTAGGAGCGGGTCGGCGTGGCTGCTGCCCGCGTGGTGGATCACCTGCACGTCGGGGGCGAAGTAGACCGGAGTCCCGGCCCGATGCAGCCGCAGGCAAAGGTCGAGATCCTCGACGTGCAGGAAATAGCCGTCATCCAAGCCGCCGGCACTGCGATAGGTTGCGGCCGGCAGCAGCATGCAGGCGCCGCTGACGGCGGGCACGCGTGCGATGCCCTTGGGAAGGGGCATATCGTGCTGGTTGAGCCGGTGCCGCCGAAGAAGCCGCGGCGAAAGCCGGTCGAGCCGGAACGCTTCAACCAGCGCTGTGACGGGGGTGAGCAAGGCCCGCCGCGAGCCGCGCTGATCGCTGCCGTCGGGGTTGCGGACGCGGCAGCCGAGCATCCAGTCGCCATCGAGCGCGGCGGCCTCGGCCAGCAGTGCAGGCACCGCGCCGGGGCCAAGGCAGCAGTCCGGGTTCAGCAGCAGCAGGTAGCGTCCCCGTGCCTCCCGCGCCCCCAAGTTGCAGGCGCGCGCATAACCCACGTTGCCGAGGCCACCGACGAGGCGGAGGCGCGGCACCGCCTCCGCCCGGCGTGCGAGGGCCGCCGTCACCTCAGGCGGGTTGCCGTTGTCGACGAGGATCAGCTCGCCGACGCCAGCCTGCTCCGGCGCAAGCACCGCATCGATGGCCTGCGTGAGCACCGGCCCGGTCCGGTACGAAACCATGACGACGCTGACCTCGCCGGGCGGGTCGCCCTGGCAGTAGGCGGCGCCCTGCTCCCGCGCCGGCATCTCCTGGACTGCGCGGCTCTCAGGCCCAGCCGCCGGCGAAAGGCATGACGTGGCCGGTGATGAAGTCGCTCTTGTCGGAGGCGTAGAACGCCACGAGCGCCGCCACCTCCTCGGGCTTGCCGAGGCGCTTCAGCGGGATGTTCCGGGTCATCTTGGCGAATGTGTCAGGATCGTTGACCAGCTCGGGCGGGAAATAGATCGGGCTCTCGACGTAGTTGGGTGCGATCGCGTTGACCTGGATGTTGTCGCGCCCGAGCTCCTGGGCAAGCGATAGGGTGAGTGCGTTCGTGGCGCCGCGCGCGGTCACGTACATCGAGTAGTTCGCCAGCCCGCGCAGGGGCGTCGCCGAGGTGATGAAGAGTATCTTGCCGCGCTTCCGCTCCTTCATCTGCGGTACGACGGCGCTGGCCATCTGAAAGGGAAAGACCACCATTTCCTCCAGCGCGGACCGCATGTCGTCGACGCTCGCCCGCTCGATGGGCGCGCGGATCGCGGCGCCGGCATCGTTGCAGATGACCACGTCGACATGACCGCAGCGCTCGGTCGCGGCCGCCACGATCTCGACCGGCGTTTGCGCACGGACGACGGCGAGCGCGGGATTGGTTGCAGCGAACTCTTCCGCCGCCGCGGCATCGATGAAGCTCTCGTCGTGACAGATCACCGTCGCACCCTGAGCGGCGAGCTCGGCCGCGACCGGCCGGCCCACGAAGTGCTCCACGTTGGTAATCAGGACGATGCGGTCCTTCATCGAACCCCCTCTCGTTGCCCGCGGATCGAGCGGCCAGCCCTCCAGCCCGCATTTCTTACCACGGGGAGAAAGCGAGGTTAGCCTGCATTGCGTTCGCGCCGGTGTGCTGACACCCTCGCGCCGGCGCGCACCACGGGAGACGAGCATGAAGAGCTACGACGGCTACACCACGATGACCTTTGCGCGCGAACGCCGCGTGCTCACCGTGACGCTCAACCGGCCCGACGTGCTCAACGCCGTGAACGCAGCCATGCACGCCGAGATGGCGCGGCTCTTCTACGATATCGCCGCCGACCGAGAGACCGACATCGTCGTGCTGACCGGCGCGGGCCGTGCCTTCTGCGCCGGCGGCGACATCGACTGGCTCCAGGGCGCGGTCGACGATCCGACGATCTTCGACGGGATCGCCGTCGAAGCGAAACAGATCGTGTTCGGCCTGCTCGACCTGGAGAAGCCCGTGATCTGCCGCCTGAACGGCGATGCGGTGGGGCTCGGGGCCACGGTCGCGCTCTTCAGCGACATCATCATCGCCGCCGAGGAGGCGCGGATCGGCGATCTGCACGTCAACATCGGGCTCTCGGCGGGCGATGGCGGGGCGATCATCTGGCCCCAGCTCATCGGCTACCCGCGCGCCAAGGAGTTCCTGATGACGGGCAAGTTGATCGGGGGCGCCGAGGCTGCGGCCCTGGGCCTCGTGAACGAAGCCGTGCCGGCGGGCGAGCTCGATACCCGTGTCGAGCGTATGGTGGGCAAGCTGGAGAGAGGCGCCACCCAGGCGATCCGGCTCACCAAGGTCTCGATCAACGTCGGCCTCAAGCAGCTCGCGCATGGGATGATGGACGCCTCCATCGCCTACGAGACGCTTACCAACGTCTCCGCCGATCACCGCGAAGGGCTCGCGGCCTTTCGCGACCGTCGCAAGCCCACTTTCGACCGCAGCCGGTGACGACGATGAGGGAGCGGGCGATGCGAGGGCACGACACCGCGGCGGCGGAGGCGCAGAGCGACGCAGCTCCGCCTGGGTGGGACCTCTCCGACCTCTACCCTGCCCCTGACTCGGACGCGCTCAGGCGCGATCTGGATCAGGCGGCTGCGGCGGCCGAGGTGCTGCACGAAGAATTCGCCGGCCGCGTCGCCGATCTCGACGGCGAGGTCCTGGGCGGCCTGATCGCGCGCTACGAGGCAATCCAGGAGACCCTGGAGCGGCTCACCAGCTACGCCTATCTGGTCTACTGCACGGCGATGGACGATGCCGAGACGGCACAGTTTTTCCAGACCGTGCGGGAAGAGACCACCGCCATCGGCAGCCGGCTGCTCTTCCTCACGCTCGAGCTCAACCGGATCGAGGACGACGCGCTCGCGGACAAGCTGCAGGCCCCCGCGCTCGCTCGCTACGCGCCCTGGGTGCGCGACGTGCGGGCGTTCCGCCCCTTTCAGCTGTCGGACGAGGTGGAGCGCCTCCTGCACGAGAAGCAGGTCGCAGGCCGCTCGGCCTGGATGCGCCTCTTCGACGAGACCATGGCGGCGCTGCGCTTCCCCGTGAGGGGCGAGACGCTCACCAGCGCAGACGCGCTCAACCTGCTCTCGGACAAGGAGCGCGAGGTGCGCAAGGAGGCGGCGCAGGCTTTGGGCACCGTGCTCGGCGAGAACGTTCGCACCTTCGCGCTCATCACCAACACGCTCGCCAAGGACAAGGAAATCGAGGACCAGTGGCGCGGCTTCGAGCGGCCCATCTCCGCCCGCAATCTCGGCAACCGGGTGGAAGACGAGGTGGTGGACGCGCTGATTGCGGCCGTCGAGGATTCAGCGCCCCGCCTCGCCCATCGCTACTACGGGCTCAAGGCGCGCTGGATGGGCGTGGACCGCCTCGACTATTGGGACCGCACCGCGCCGCTGCCGGAAGACGACGATCGGCTTATCGGCTGGGACGAGGCGGTGGAGACCGTGCTCGCGGCTTACCGCGCCTTCTCGCCCGAGCTTGGAGGCATCGGCCGGCGCTTCTTCGAGAATGACTGGATCGACGCGCCGGTCCGCAACGGCAAGTCACCCGGCGCCTTCGCTCATCCCACGGTGCCGGGCGCGCACCCCTACCTGCTGCTCAACTACCAGGGCAAGACGCGCGACGTGATGATCCTGGCTCACGAGCTCGGCCACGGGGTCCATCAGGTGCTGGCGGGCGGGCAGGGCCTCTTGATGGCGGAGACCCCGCTGACGCTGGCCGAGACCGCCTCGGTCTTCGGCGAGCAGCTCACCTTCCGCGCGCTCCTCGATCGCGAGAGCGAGCCTCAGCGCCGCCGGGTCATGCTCGCCGGCAAGGTCGAGGACATGCTCAACACCGTGGTGCGCCAGGTCGCCTTCTGCGCCTTCGAGCGCCGCGTGCACGAGGACCGCCGCTCAGGCGAGCTCACGCCCGACCGCCTCTCTGAGCACTGGCTCGCGGTGCAGCGCGAGAGCCTGGGCCCGGCGCTCCGTTTCCGCGACGAATACCGGCACTACTGGACCTACATCCCCCACTTCATCCACGCGCCTTTCTACGTCTATGCCTACGCCTTCGGCGAGTGCCTGGTGAATGCGCTCTACGGGGTCTATCGCGCTGAGCCCGCGGGCTTCGAGCAGAAGTACCTGGACATGCTGCGGGCCGGCGGCAGCCTTCGCCACCGGGAGCTGTTGGCTCCCTTCGGCCTCGATGCGTCCGACCCCGCGTTCTGGTCCCTGGGCCTCGACGTGATCGCAGGCTTCGTCGACGAGCTGGAGGCGTCGTTCTAGCCCGTCCTTTATTGTATCTCGTCCTTTTGCCGATGGCGTTATTCTGACGGCGCTGGATGCAGGAGCGAGATATATGAGACGAGGCAGGAGCCGGGAGAGAAGAGCGGCCACCCAGGGTGCCGTTGCGCAGCTGCCCTTCGGCCAGGTTCGCAACCCCTACCCCCCGATGAGGATGCTCTCCGACGACCAGCTGGAGGCGCTTCACGACGCATCGCTGCGGGTCCTGCGCGACAACGGGATGGAATTTCAGCTGCCGCGCGCGGTGGAGATCCTGCGCCAGGCGGGTGCTGAGGTCGGCGAAGACGGCAAACGCGTCCGCTTCGACCCCGAATTCATTGAGGAAAAGCTGAAGACCGTGCCCTCCAGCTTTACCCTGCACGGTCGATCAAGCCATCGGGATGTCGAATTCGGCGGCAACATGTCGATCTGGGGCACCGTGGGGTCGGCACCCAATGTCTCGGATCGCGAACGAGGACGGGTCACCGGCAATTTCGAGGACTACAAGAACCTTGTCCGGCTCTCTCATGCGCTGAATGGGGTACACTCGCTGGCAGGTTATCCGGTGGAACCCACCGATCTCCCGGTGCGGACGCGCCATCTGGACGCGTTGTCCGCGGCGGTCCGCCTCACGGACAAACCGCAATTCGGCTACGCCATCGGCGGCCCGCGCATGGCGGACGCCATCGAGATCGTCCGCATCGCTCGGGGAATCAGCCGTGAGGAACTGCTAAGCCAACCCTCCATCCATACCGTCGTCAACTCCAACTCGCCCCTGATCTATGACGGAGGCCTGCTGGAAGGGGCGATCGTGATGGCCGAGCTGAACCAGCCCGTCATTTTCACCCCTTTCACGCTCTCGGGCGCGATGGCGCCGGTCAGCGTTGCCGGCGCACTGGTTCTGCAGAATGCCGAGGCACTGGCCGGAATCGCGTTCTCGCAATGCGTCAACCCCGGTGCGCCCGCGGTCTATGGCAGCTTCACCTCGAACGTGGACATGAAGAGCGGCGCGCCCGCCTTCGGTACGCCGGAATACGCCAAGGCGACCATCGTGAGTGGCCAGCTTGCGCGGCGCTACAACCTCCCCTGGCGCTCCTCCAGCGCCACGGCGTCGAATGCCGCCGACGCCCAAGCCGCCTACGAGGCGCAGATGTCGTTGTGGCCGGTGGTTCTGAGCCACGCCAACTTCATCGTCCACGGCTTCGGCTGGCTCGAAGGAGGCCTCTGCGCCTCCTACGAGAAGTTCATTCTCGATGCCGAGATGGTCCAGATGATGCAGGAATTCCTGAAACCGCTGGACACGGCGGAGGCGGAGCTTGGCCTGGACGCCATAGCCGAGGTGGGCCCCGGCGGCCATTTCTTCGGCTGCAGCCACACGATGGCGCGCTACGAGACCGCGTTCTACAGGCCGATGCTGTCGGACTGGCGCAACTTCGAAACCTGGCAGGGCAGCGGCGCGGTGGAAGCCTCCGATCGGGCGACGAAGATCTGGAAGCAACTGCTCGCCGACTACGAGGCTCCGCCGCTCGACCCCGCGATCGGCGAGGAGCTCGACGCGTTCGTCGCGCGACGCATCGCGGAGGGTGGCGCCCCGGAACGCTGATCGAACGAGGACCCGGTGCTCAATATCCTGCCAGTGGCTATGCCGATTCTGTAGGTGCCATAACCAGTAAGTTATGGCAAGTTGCAGAACCCTTGGGAAGCGAGTGCACCGGGTTGACCAGACCCACCCTCCGCCACATCGCCGAGCAGCTCGGCGTCTCCACGGCCACCGTGTCGCTCGCCATGCGCGACAACGAGAGAATCTCTCAAGGCACGCGGGATCGGGTGAAGGCCGCCCTGGCAGAGCATGGGTACGTCTACGCCCGTAGCGCGGCGAGCCTGCGCACGTCCAAGACCCACACCGTCGGCGTTATCCTCAACAACGTCTCGGACCCCTTCTTCAGCGCTCTGCTCGCATCGCTGGAGGACGCGCTGGCGAAGACGGGGCGGACGGTTTTCCTCTGCAACACCAACGAATCGCGCGAGCGGCAGGCCGACTTCATCAGGACCATGGCGGAGTACAATGCCGACGGCATCATCGTGAGCCCGGCCATCGGTTCCACTCTGGAGGATTTTTCTCCGCAGCACGTTCCCGTGCCGCCCCTCGTGTTCGTGTCCCGGGCCATGTTCGATTCGCCATTCGACCATGTCGTGAACGACGACCATGAATCGGGTCGGCTGGCGACGGAGCGCTTGCTGACCCTGGGGCACCGCCGCATTGCGATGGTTGGCGGCGATCCCAGCACAAGTCCCTTCGTCGAACGTTTGCGCGGTCATCGGGCGGCCCTCGAGCGGGCGCATGTCGCGTTTGACAGCTCGCTCGTCCGGACCTCTGTTCCGACACGCATCGAAGGCTTCAGAGCGGCGCGCTGGATCGCAGGGCTCGAGCCCCGGCCGACGGCCGCGATTTGCTACAATGATTCGATCGCGCTCGGGCTTTTCCATGGCTTGGCACGGGAAGGCCTCCACTCCGGGAAGAACTTCGCGCTAATCGGCCATGAAGACGTGGAGGAGGCGAGCCTCGTGAGCCCTTCGCTGAGCGTCACGACGGTTTCCCGCGACGAGATTGGCCGGCAGGCCGCCGCAGCGCTGTTGGAGCGGATCGACAATCCCAGTGCTCCGCCGCGGCGTATCGTCCTGAAGACGGAGCTCATCGTCAGGGAAACCTGCGGGGCCGTGCCGCCGGCCTCCTGACCAGCCGGTGGACCCGCCGAATCCCGGCGCCCCTTCCCAATCGTTCGTTTTCGCCGATTGCACCGGCGGAACTCACGTCAGCGCCGCTTCGAATTCTCCGTGAAGCCGAGCGACGCGTCCGGCCTTAGAGAAAGACCGTGCCGCCGTCCACCATCAGGGTCTGGCCCGTGACCAGCTTGCTCGCGTCGGACGCGAGGTAGAGCACGGTGCCGACCAGATCGTCGGTCTCAAGGTTCCTCTGCAGGCTCTGGCCGGTGGCGACGGCCTGAAGCAGCTTGTCCTTCTTGGCCCCGAAGAACTCGTCGGTCCCCTCGGTCAGCACCGCGCTCGGCGCGATGGCGTTGACCCTGATCCAGTCGCGCCCGAGCTCGCGGGCAAGCGCGCGGGTCATGCCGATGACCGCCGCCTTCGAGGTCGCGTAGTGGAGCCCGAAGGGCATGCCGTAGACCGCGGCCAGCGATGCGATGTTGACGATGGAGCCGCCGCCCGCCTCGCGCATAGCCGGCACGCACGCCTTGGTGCATTGCCAGACGCCGCGCACGTTGACGGCCATGGTCTTGTCCCACTCGTCCTGCGCGATCTTGTCGAAGCGCCCGCCCTGGATGTCGCCATAGAGCGCGGCGTTGTTGATGAGCACGTCGATACGCCCGAACTCGTTGACCGCGTGCTTGGCCATGGTCTCGCAGCTCGCCATGTCTGCAGCATCGAGGGCGACGCCGGTGACGCGGCCGTTGGTCTTGCCGATGGCCTCCACCGTCTCGGCCGTGTCGCGGATGTCGGCGGCCACCACCGCCGCGCCCTCGCGCGCCAGCGCCTCGCAATAGGCGCGGCCCAAGCCCCGCCCGCCGCCGGTGACGACGGCGACCCTCCCTTCCAGCTGTGCCATGGGATCTCCCGCTTCTTCTCGGATGTACGCGCGCCGGCCCGGCCGCGACGGCGCCGGCGCCGGCGCCGGCAGGCCACGAATTAGGCCACAACGGGCGTTACCGCAAGCAGATGAGCCTTATTCATTTCCCTCAGTCGCCGGGCGCTCACTCCGTTCGATCGTGCGCTCCACGCGTGGACGCGCGACGCTCCGCGCTTACGCGCGCGGCGCAGTCGCGCCGTCCGGGCCTGCGGCCCGGCAAGTCGCAGGGGGACGTAGACGGCACCGGCTTTTTCTCCCTCTCCTCCCCTCGGGGAGGAGAGGGCCGGGGTGAGGAGGGGGCACTTTCTTTCTGTTATCCCGGCACCTGCGCTTTCCGTGCTGTGGAGTGCTAGTATGCCGCCCGCAAGCCCGAGAGCTGGAGAGAATGATGGCGACCGAGATCGTGGAACTGCCCGAGGGAATCGCGCGCACGCTGCGCCGAAAGGACGACGACGGCGTGACGACGCTCACGCTGAACCGGCCCAAGTCGGGTAACAGCCTCTCCCACCAGCTGGTGCACGAACTGCAGGACACCCTCGACGAGATCAGGGATGATCGCTCGGTGCGGGTGGTGATCCTGGCGGCGGCCGGGCGGCTCTTCTGCACCGGCCACGACCTCAACGAATCGGTCGAGGCCATGAAAGCGCCGGAGACCAAGCGCGAAGCCACCGCGACCTGCTCGCGCATGATGCAGAGCCTGATCGGCCTGCCCCAGCCGGTGATCGCCAAGGTTCACAGCATCGCCACCGCCGCCGGCTGCGAGCTGGTCTCGAGCTGCGACCTGGTCTACGCCTCGTCGGAGGCCAAGTTCGCCACCCCCGGCGTGAACATCGGCTTCTGGTGCCATTCGCCCCAGGTGGCGGTGAGCCGCGCCGTCGCGCCCAAGCACGCGATGCAGATGCTGCTCACCGGCAAGTTGATGGATGCCGAGACCGCGTTCCGCATGGGGCTGGTCAGCGAGGTCGTTCCTCACGACAAGCTGAATGAGCAGGTGGACGAAGTGGCGCGGCATATCGCGTCGAAGTCGGCCTACGCCATCGCCCAGGGCAAGCGGTCCTTCTACCGCCAGCTGGAGATGGACCGGGGCGACGCCTACGACTATGTCGGCGAGGTGATCTACCGCACAATCCAGGCCGACGACGCCCGCGAGGGCATCACGGCCTTCCTGGAGAAGCGGGACCCGGCCTGGCAGGATTCCTGACGCCGCACGCCCTCGGCGGCAACCCTCACCGAGAGCAAGTCAGCCACAGGTGGCCTCGCGCTAACCCGAACCGTGACCCGCCGTCCCGCGGCATCCTCGCGAGTACTCCACCCGGACCACGAAGACATTCCGCTTTTTGGTAAGAAGTGCGTCTTCTGTGTAGGCTTCAAACTTGATTGTCTGGACAAAACCAATGACATCGCGGAACTTGTATTTTGATGAGTCTGGATTTACCGGATATAATCTTCTCGACAAGAGACAACCGACATTCGCTATCGCTAGTACGGATTTGGACTCCAGTCTCGCTAAGAGCATTCTAAGCGATGCATTCCCAGGTTATCAAGCTGACGAATTCAAATTTTTGAAGCTGTGGAAATCAAAAAGGCAAAGAAGCCGCTTTCCAGACTTCGGTCGCAGAATGAGCGCGTATTCCGACCGCATCTTCATTTGGCGCGTAGACAAGAAGTTTGCTGTGCTCACAAAGTTGATTGACTATTTGATAGAGCCGGCAGCGAGCGAAGCGGGGTTTGACTTCTATGCAGACGGCTTCAGTCTAAACTATACAAACTACGTTCATTTTGGTTTGACACATTTCGTTCCAGACGCCCTACACTTCGAATTGCTACAAGCATACCAGAATTTCTCCCGCAATCCTACGCATAGAAACCTTCATGTGCTCCACCTCGACTTAGAACGATTGGCTGCAGAGGCTGGAGAACCCATGAGACAATTTATCGAACTTATGGCCCTCGGCGCTCGGCACTTTACGCAATACTTTAGCGTCGAGAGCTTTGGAGGATCAGATGAATTACAGCTTACGAGCATGGTAGCCATTGTAGGTTATTGGCGTAGTCTCTTCACGGAAGACTTCGAAATAACACACGATGCGTCTTCTAATTTCTTCCATCGTATGGACTACTGGCGGAGAATTACCAATTCGAATGTTCCGAGGCAGCTTCATCCCTCCGCAAGTGGCACTCTGTATGAGTTTCCGTTACGTGTAATTTCTACAGAATCAGTAGATTCGAAAGACAATTCATCAATCCAGCTGTGCGATATTCTTGCCGGTCTAGCGGCTCGTTCTTTTGGGAGGAGTGTGAGTGAAGCAGGCTACAGGATACTGCAAGCTACCCTCGAAGCCGGCCTTGGTGAAGTTCAGATGAGCGGTATCGCGCCCGAAGATTTTGATCCAACTCGTCTACACCCACGGCGACGAGAGGGGCCTGATGCTGTCGATCGCATGACCGAAATCATTTTCGGACAACACAATAGCCCAAGTCGCGTAGAGGAATAATTCTTCGTTCTGATCGCTCGCGTGTCTTCGCACGATGCTGTTATCGCGTCATGGCCGAACCCGTTTCAGCGATTCATACGTTCTCCCAGCGTCCTACGCAACTTCCGGCTGAAGCCGCATTGCTAGCTGCACGTCAGCGTCACGCGGCACGTCCAGATTGCGCTCGAGCAGCTTCGGCACCATCTCCATGACGGCCTCAAGCATGCCGCCGAGCGTGTCTGCCTCGAGCGTCAGACCCGGTATGTCGTCGCTCGTCGCGACGAATACGTCGCTTTCCTCGCAGCGGAAAACATCGACGCTGTATGAGTTGGCCATCGCATCTACTCCGACGCGCCTGTGCCGTGACGCTTCAAGCCTGCAGCGCGTGAATTGCCGGAACGTTACGCTAGCTCCGCGCGGGATACCAGTAAATCGGGTCCGGGCGCTGGTAGCCGTCGGGGCGGTAGATCAGCTCCAGGGTGGTCTTGAGCGCGTCCTCGGTCCGGAAGTAACAGAAGCGCACGCCGCGCCAGCCCCCGCTCATCACCCGCGCGAAGCCGCGCGCCTCCATGTCGGCGATGCAGCCCTCCCAGTCGAGGCCCGTATCCTGCAGCAGGAAGCCCACGTGCTGCAGCCCCTCGCCGTGCTCCTCGAGGAACTCGTGGTAGATGCTAGGCCCCTCCAGCGGCTCGATCACCTCCCAGTTGAGATCGCCGGTCCAGGCGAGCGCGAGGCGCATGGAGAACTGGCCGGGGCCGCCGCGGAAGTACCTCTCGGTCAGATCCGGCGGCGCGTACTCCTGCACCCACCAGGGGCCGATCCCCATGCGGTCGGCATAGTTGCGGATGCAGGCGTCGAGGTTGCGGGTGACGATGCAGATCTGCCGGCTCTGGCCGATGAGGCTGTTGGGCAGGTCGGTGAAGACGTGATCGGGCGAAACGGCCATGAACGATACTCCCGTCGCGGTTGGACGTAGGTGCCGGGCGACCGCTACCGGTCGCCCGGAGCGCGCGACCGCGCGCCGCGCCGAAGGCGCGTAGCCAAGCGAGCGGAGCGAGCGCCCGGCGCTTGAGGGAATATGATTAAATTCTTTCCAAAGCGCGCCAGACGCGCTCCGGGGTGAGCGGCATGTCGATATCGCTGACGCCGCGCTCCTTGAGCGCATCGAGCACGGCGTTCACGACGGCGGCGGGCGCCGGGATCGACCCCGCCTCGCCGCAGCCCTTGATGCCGAGCGGGTTCTGGCTGGTCGGCACACCGTTGGCGGCGAGCGCGAAGGGCGGCATGTCGTCGGCGCGCGGCATGCAGTAGTCCATGAAGGAGCCGGAGAGCAGCTGACCGGATGCCTCGTCGTAGACGCAGTTCTCGTACACCGCCTGGCCCAGCCCCTGGGCCACGCCGCCGTGCACCTGGCCGTCGACCAGGACGGGATTGACGATGCGCCCGAAATCGTTGACCGCGGCGTAGTTGACCAGATCCAGTGCGCCGGTCTCGGGGTCGACCTCGACCTCGCAGATATGACAGCCGTTGGGGAAGGTACCCTCAAGCGTCTCCGTCTCGCCGTTCGCATCCAGCCCCGGCTCCATGCCCTCGGGCAGGTTGGCCGGGTCCTTCGCCTGCGCCGCGAGCGTCATGATGTCGATGGCGCGGTCGGTGCCGGCGATGGAGAAGTCGCCGTCGGCGAAGCGGATATCCGCCGGCGCCACCTCCAGGATGCTGGCGGCGATCCGGGTGCCCTTGTCGACCACCTTGGCGGCGCCGTCATCGATCGCGAGCGCCACCATGTAGGTGGAGCGCGAGCCGCCGCTGCCGCCGCCGCCCGGCAGGTCGTCGCTGTCCCCCTCGATGAGATCGATGGCCTCGAAGGGGATGCCCAGACTCTCGCTGAGCAGCTGGGCATAGGTGGTAACGTGGCCCTGACCGGACGCGCGGGTGCCGGCGCTCAGGCTGACCCCGCCGTCGTCGCGGAAGCGGATGGCGACGTGCTCGGCAGGATCGCCCACGGTCGATTCGACGTAGACCGCGATGCCGATGCCGCGCAGCTTGCCCCGCGCCGCCGCCTCCGCGCGCCGTCCGGCGAAGCCCGACCAGCCGGCGAGCGCCAGGCTGTCGTCAAGGATGCGGGCGTAGTCGCCGGAGTCGTAGGTGATGTCGAGCGGCACCTGATAGGGCATCGCCGCCGCCGGTATCAGGTTGCGCCGGCGGATCTCGTCGGGCGCGAGGCCGAGCGTGACCGCAGCCTTGTCCACCAGGCGCTCGACAACGTAGTTCGACTCCGGAATGCCGGCGCCGCGGTAGGCATCGGTGAAAACGGTGTTTGTGAGCACGCCTTCGACCTCGGCATGGATCGCAGGCGTGCGGTAAGCGTTCGCGAGCATGCGCGTGTAGAGCAGGGTCGGCGAAATCGGCCCGAGGTTGGAGACGTAGGCGCCGAGGTTGGCCAGCGTGCGCACGCGCAGGCCCAGGAACTGCCCGTCCGCATCGAGCGCGAGCGCCGCCCGCGTGATGTGGTCGCGCGCCTGGGTGTCGCTCTGGAACCCCTCGATACGCCCGCTCAGCCAGCGCACCGGCCGCCCCAGCTTGCGCGCGGCCCAGCCCACGAGCACGTGCTCGGGATAGGTGAAGTACTTCATGCCGAAGCCGCCGCCAAGGTCGTGGGAGAGGATACGCAGGCGGTCCTCCTCGATGCCCAGGATGCCGGCGATGACGGCGCGCGCGCCGTGCACGTGCTGGCTGTTGATGTGGAGGGTGTAGCGCTCGCTCGCCGGGTCGTAGACGCCGAGCGCGCCGCGTGGCTCGATGGTGTTCACCACCACGCGGTTGTTGATCAGCTCGATTTCCACGGTGTGGGCCGCGGCTTGGAAGGCGGCCTCGGTGGCGGCGGCATCGCCCTGCGCCCAGACGCAGGAGAGGTTGCCCGGCGCCTCCGCCCAGAGCTGCGGCGCGTCCGCCTCGCGCGCTTTCGCGGCGTCGACCACCGCCGGCAGCGGATCGTACTCCACGCTCACGAGCTCCGCCGCATCCTGCGCGGCGGCAAGGGTCTCGGCCACGACCATGACCACAGCCTCGCCGACGTGGCGCACGCGGTCCTCCGGCAGCATCGGGTTGGGCGGATAGCAGGCGGGGCTTCCGTCCGGCAGCGTGAGCGGCACGAAGGCATCGGCGATACAGGGCAGCGTGCCGAGGCCGGCCGCCGTCACGTCCGCGCCGGTATAGACGGCGAGCACGCCGTCGGCGGCCGCGACCGCTCCTGTGTCGACCGCCCTTATGTCAGCATGGGCAAGGGGCGAGCGCACGAAGCAGGCATGCACCTCGCCCTCGAGCGAAACGTCGTCCTGGAACCGCCCGAGGCCCTTGAGCAGTACGTCGTCTTCCTTGCGCGGTGCCGATTGGCCGACGCCGAACCGTGCCATCGCTTCCTCCCACTATCTCGTGCGGGCATGATAGGGAACAACGCGACAGGCGTCATCCGGGAGCGGCGCCGCCAGCGCATGGAAGGCCCCCGGCCCCTGCCCGAATCGGGCGCCTTTGTGCTACCTAGCCGGAAGGGTCGGGGCGCCGGTGCGGGCGCCCGCGAGCGAGCGAGAGGAGGAAGCGATGACGTTTGAGGAGAAGGTCGAGCGGCTCAACGCGATCGAGGACATCAAGCAGCTCAAGGCGCGCTACTGCCAACTCTGCGACGCCGGCTACGACCCCGACGGCATCGCGGCGATGTTCGTGGAAGACGGCGTGTGGGACGGGGGCGAGAACTTCGGCTGCCATGTCGGGCGCGAGGCGATCCACGGCTTCTTCGCAGGCATCTCCAACGACATCGTCTTCGCCGCCCACCTCGTGCTCAACCCGATCATCACGGTTGATGGCGATGCCGCCAACGGCAAGTGGTGGCTGATCATGCCCTGCACGACGGAGCTCGGCGGCGGGCCCAAGGAGGCGCGCTGGCTGCTCGCGGAGTACGACGACGACTACGTCCGGGTCGACGGCACCTGGTACTACAAGCACCTGCGCATCGACCTGAAGTTCTTCACCCCGCACAAGGACGGCTGGGTGGAGACTTAAGTCTCTTTATCGAAGTCCATTTGCGTCGATTCTCCGGCGCGACCTGGCCCGACAAGATGCCCGGAACACGTCCGGGCAGGACGAGGGGAGTGGCCAAGTAGACGAGACTGCGAGACAAACCCGAAGTCACGTGAAATTCAGAACCGGACGCCTAGAACTTCCAATCAGAATGCAGGCGGACCATCTACATCTATCTTTCCCAACGTCTCCGCCAAGAAATCCAGTGTCTCTACATGCGTCAGCTTGCAAACGACATTTTGATTGGCAAAGACCCCACGAAATGTCTTGGCGTCGCCTATTGGCACCGTCTTCTTCCAATCAACACCAACAACATAATCCGCCATCTCCGCGTCACCTTCGTCGTGCAAAATTCCTGGCTCGCGAAGTTCTATGTCAACAAGACGTCGACCGTCCAGCAGACAAAAGCGCTGCGCCATTACAGCAGGCTTGATGACTATTCCGAATCCAACGTAACCCTTACCCTTCTGGTACACATAAATTGGATCACCGACGCCCAATTGTTCTAAAGGCTGGGAATAGAATCGACCGTATCCAGCAGAAATAAAGCCAAACTCGCACATGTCATCCCAATTCCTTGTTCCCTGCATATCGCCAGCGTTTACGTAGTAGTAGCCGGTCCAAGGCGCTTTCCTTTTGCTCTCCGACCGTTCAACCACTTGCTGCTGGTCCATCAACCAATCAGTCGCCAACAGTTGTTCGCCATTCTCTTCAAAGACACTGAAGAACGCAGAATTAATTGCAACATTGTGCTCATTAGCTAGATACTTGACAATTCGCTCAGATGAAGCATCGAATTCGCTAGCCACTATAAGCATGTTGTGACTGCTGTTCAACTTCTCTGGCAATGAACTACCAAAGTGTTCCCTGAAGGCATCCTGTAGGGGTTTGCCCAGCTTAGGTCGGGCGATCTCATGCACCTCGCTGGTAGTGAGGCGGACAACCCAACTCGCGTAGTCAAGTATCTGAGCAATCACATCACGCGGGGTTTGATCGCGCTTTAGTTCGATAATAGTTAGATTTCCCTCCCGGTCTATGGCGAGAATATCAATTCGTCCGCCAATATCAGTCGTGATTTCCCTCCCAATTACCAAGGCGTCTAACCCAAGCAATTTTGGGTCTTCGGCGATCCACCCTTGTAATGTCGACTCGTTGCTAAGAGACGAACTCTTAACTTCGCTCAGCTTACCAGCTGTTATCCTGTAGAGCGCGGTCACTTCTCAGTGCTCCCAAGATGCTTTGCATAGTCGCCCAACGCACCACTATCGACACTCGGAGCCTGGAGGAGCTGGATAGTGCACAGCTTTGGCACAATGCATGCCTCAATTGGCGATGCAAACGTAGGGAACACCGATGTTCAAATGGGGCTCTAGCAGGCTCATCCGCGAGCCGACGCCTAGAACTTGCGGTACACCCCGTTGAGGTCGGCCATGGGGTGGCGGGGCGACATCTGGAACTTTACCAGGAGCTCGCGAGCGAGCATGTCGCGGTCCTGCTGGTTGTCGGGGAGCTCCAGGTCCTCGGGCACCGTGACCCAGCCGTTGATGTTGCGGTCGAACACCGCCGGCCGGCCTTCCTCGTAGCCCATGTGGACGTCTTCCAGCCAGTTCAGGTCGGTCCAGCCCATGGTCTCGATGTAGCGCTTGAGGAAGGGCGTGAGCCGCTCGTAGTCGGGCACCAGGTTCACATCGTAGCGATAGCCGATGTGCTGGCCGATCTCCTTCTCGCGCTCGCTGTCGAGGCCGCTCTGGCTCAGGTAGTAGTCGACGTCGCCGGTCTTGTCGCTCATGGCGCTTCTCCGGTCCTGATGGCTTAGTAGCGGTTCATGTCGGGGCGGCCGACGGTGTGCTGGGAGCCGGCGAGCGGCACCTGGGCCATGGCCGAGGCCTCCATGGTGAGCGCGGCGAGGTCTTCCGGCTCCAGGCTGTGCACGTCGGTCTTGCCGCAGGCGCGCGCCATCATCTGGCATTCCAGCGTCAGCGTGTGGAGGAAGTTGTAGACCCGCTCCGCCGCCTCATCCGGGTCGAGCCGCTTGCGCAGCTCCGGGTCCTGAGTGGCGACGCCCACGGGGCAGCGCCCGGTGTGGCAGTGATAGCAGTAGCCGGCCTCGACCCCGATCTCGGACTCGAAGTCGGCTTCCGGGATATCCTTGTTGCAGTTGAGCGCCATCATCACCGAATGCCCGATGGCGACCGCGTCGGCGCCCAAAGCGAGCGCCTTGGCGATGTCGCCGCCGTTGCGGACGCCGCCGGCGTAGACGAGGCTGATGCTGCCGGTGGCGCCGAGGTCGTCGAGCGCCTTCCGCGCCTGGCGGATCGCCGCGATGCCGGGCACGCCGGTCTCCTCGGTCGCGAGGTGCGGGCCGGCGCCGGTGGAGCCCTCCATGCCGTCGATATAGATGCTGTCCGGCCCGGTCTTGATCGCCATGCGCACGTCGTCATAGACGCGCGCCGCGCCGAGCTTCAGCTGGATCGGAATCTCCGCGTTGGTGGCCTCGCGGATCTCGTTGATCTTGAGCGCGAGGTCGTCGGGCCCGAGCCAGTCGGGATGGCGCGCCGGCGAGCGCTGGTCGATGCCGGCGGGCAGCGAGCGCATCTCCGCCACCTGGTCGGTGACCTTCTGGCCCATCAGGTGGCCGCCGAGCCCGACCTTGCAGCCCTGGCCGATGAAGAACTCGCAGGCATCCGCGAGCCTCAGGTGGTGAGGGTTGAAGCCGTAGCGGGACTGGATGCACTGGTAGAGCCACTTCTCGGAATAGCGGCGCTCGTCGGGGATCATGCCGCCCTCGCCGGAGCAGGTGGCGGTGCCGGCCATGGTGGCGCCGCGGGCGAGCGCTGTCTTGGCCTCGTAGGAGAGCGCGCCGAAGCTCATGCCGGTAACGTAGACCGGAATGTCGAGCACCAGCGGGCGCTTGGCCTTGGGCCCGATCACGGTCGTGGTCGTGCACTTCTCGCGGTAGCCCTCGATGACGAAGCGCGTCAGCGTGCCCGGCAGGAAGGTGAGGTCGTCGAAGGTCGGGATGTTCTTGAAGAGCGAGAAGCCCCGCATCCGGTAGCGGCCGAGCTCCGCCTTGATGTGGATGTCGTCGATCACCTCCGGCGAAAAGATGCTGCTCCGCCCGAGGATGTGACGGTTGCGGCTGGGCCGGTTGGCGACGGCTTCGCGTCTGTCGCTGGCCATGACGGGCTCCTTGCAGAATAGCGAGAGGCTGCGCTCGCCTAGAGCGCGATCTTCTTCTCGGTCGGCTCGAGGTTGTCGTAGTTCCAAAGCTGCTTGCCGGCGACGATCTTGGTCAGGTTCGCGACGCCCTTGGGCGCCTCCATCCCATAGGTCGAGAGCTTCTTCTCGAGCCAGTTCGCCTCGACATCGGTGATCTCGCCGGGGACGGCGTCGACGCCAAGGGAAGCGATGGTGCCGCCCACGAAGATCGTGCCGTCATAGAGCGAATCGCCGAGGTTGGGGCCGGCGTCGCCGAGGATGACGATGCGCCCGCGCTGCATCATGAAGCCGGTAAACGCGCCGGCGCGGCCGCCGATGATGATGGTGCCGCCCTTCATGTCGATGCCGGTGCGCGAGCCGACGTCGCCCTTGCAGACGAGGTCGCCGCCCCTGAGCGCGGCGCCGAAGGTGGACCCCGCGTTCTTCTCGATCACCACGACGCCCGCCATCATGTTCTCGGCGCAGGACCAGCCGACGCGGCCCTTGATGTGGACGTTGGGGCCGTCGATCAGGCCGCAGCCGAAGTAGCCGAGGCTGCCCTCGAAATCGAGCTTGAGCCGGTTGAGGATGCCGACGCCGAGGGAGTGCTTGGCCAGCGGGTTCTGGACCACGATGTGGCCGTAGCCCTCGTTCATCAGCTCGCGGATACGGAGGTTGACGTCGGGCCCCTCCATCTCCGCCGCGTCGATCGTCGCCTTCTTGGTGAAGTCGACGTCGAAGCCCTCGGGATAGGTGTAGTTGTCGCCTTCCTCCGGATAGAAGAAGACCTGCTGAGTGCGGCCGGCGAGCTGCTCGGCGTGCAGCCCCATGTCATGGGACTTGTGCCGGTCGTCGGAAGGGCTCAGTTCTGCCATACCATGACCTCCCCTTCGTAGGGATCCCAGGTGTCGATCTCGTCGGGCATGACGCCGCGGATCGCGACCTCCTCGGAGGCGAGGCCGACGAAATCGTCACTTTCGAAGAGCACCATCGGCTTGGCCGCCATCGTGTCCTTGGCCATGCCCAGGCTGTCCGCCGTCGCCACCAGATAGGTGAAGACGCCGTCGAGCTCGCCTACCGAACGATCCATCGCCTCCTTGAGATTGTCGCCCCGTTGGATGCGGTCGGCGAGGTAGACGGCGATCAGCTCCGAATCGCAGTTCGACATGAAGCGATGGCCCCGGTGCTCCAGCGCCCGGCGGAATTTCCAGTAGTTGGTGAGCTGGCCGTTGTGGACCACGGAGATGTCGTTGAAGGGATAGGCCCAGTAGGGGTGGGCCGAGCGGATATCGACGTCCGATTCCGTCGCCATCCGGGTGTGGCCGATGGCGTGGGTGCCCTGGAAGCCGGCGAGGCTGTACTGCTCGCTCACGATGCTGGCGTCGCCCAGGTCCTTGATCAGCTCCAGCGCACGGCCGAGGGAGAGGATCTCCGCGCCCTCGACGTCCTCGATGTAGTCGGCGAAGCGCTTGAGCCGCTGCTGGCCGCCGTCGTCGTCAGCGGGGAAGCGCAGGCCGTAGCGGAACGCATACTCGGTTGCCGCTTCCTCGCCCACGATCTCGACATCCATGCTGCGGATGCGCGAGTCCACTTCGGCCTTGCGGTCCTTGATCTGCTGGTGGATTTCGAAGCCTTTGCCGATGTCCTCCTGCTCCGCCACCTTGAAGCGCATCACGTGGTCGCTCCCGACCGGGATGCCGTAGATGGCGAAGCCGGTGGAATCCGGCCCGCGGTGCTTGAGCGCCTGGAGCATCGTGGTCATCTCGGCCCCGATGTCGCCGCTCGATCCGCGATGGATCAGTCCTGCTATCCCGCACATGGGCGCCTCGTCTTTCCAATTCGTTAGGGCAGGCAGTCGAGGTAGGTCTCGACATCCCACTCGGTGACCGTGGACATGAAGCGCTCCCACTCGTCGCGCTTGTAATGCATGAAAACGCGGAACATCTCGTCCGGCAGCGCGGACTTGATCACCTCGTCACGCTCCAGCGCGTCGAGCGCGTCGCCGAGCGACATCGGCAGCTTCTTCACCAGCTTGCCGGCCTCCATGGCCTGGTAGATGTTGCGCTCCTCTGGCTCGCCGGGGTCGAGGTCCCGCGCGATGCCGTCGTCGAAAGCCTTGAGAATCGCGCTGGCCATCAGGTAGGGATTGACCATCGAATCGACCGAGCGGTACTCGAAACGGCCCGGTGCCGAGACGCGCAGGCCGCAGGTCCGGTTCTGATAGCCCCAGTCGGCGAAAACCGGCGCCCAGAAGCCGGTGTCCCAGAGACGCCGGTACGAGTTGACCGTGGACGAGCCGAGGGCCGTGAGCGCGGCGAGATGCTCCATCACGCCGCCGATGCATTTGAGGCCGACCGGGCCGGGCTTGTGGTCATCGATCGCGGGGTCCGGCATGAACAGGTTCTCGCCGCCCTTCCAATAGCTGAAGGTGTCGTCCATGCCGGCGATCGGGTCCTGATGCAGCGTGTTGACCCGTTGCTCGCCGCCGCTCCAGAGCGAGACGTTGTGATGGCAGCCGCTCGCCGAGACCCCCATGAAGGGCTTCGACATGAAGCAGGCGATGACACCGTGCTCGCGCGCGACCTGGGCGCAAATCTGACGATAGGTGGTGAGACGGTCGGCGGTCCGGAGCGCATCGTCGAACATGAAGTTGAGCTCCAGCTGGCCGGGCGCGTCCTCATGATCGCCCTGGATCATGTCGAGCCCCATCGCCTGGGAATACTCGATCACCTGCATGAAGATCGGCCGGAGCTCCTCGAACTGGTCGATGTGGTAGCAGTTGGGCTTGGTCACGCCGCCGTCGGTGCCGCCGTCCGCGCCGCGCTTGAGCCACATCATCTCGGGCTCGGTGCCGTGGCGCATCTGCATCCCGTGCTTGGCCTGGAACTCGTCGTGTGCGATCCGCAGGTTGCCGCGGCAGTCCGAGGTCAAGTGCCCGCCCGGATTCTCCCGCTCCTCCCGGTTGCGGAAGCAGGTGCAGAAGACGCGCGCGACGCGCTTGTCCCAGGGTAGCTGGACGAAGGTTTCGGGGTCGGGGATGCCGACCAGCTCCGACGCTTCCGGCCCGTAGCCGATGTAGTTGGAGTGGCGGTCGGTGAAGAGGTTCGCGGTCGAGCCGTAGACCAGCTGGAAGCCGCGCTCGGCGATCTGCTCCCAGTGATCGGCGGGGATACCCTTGCCGACGATCCGCCCGGTGACGGAGACGAACTGATAGTAGATGTAGGTGACGCCGAGCTCGTCGATCTTGGCGCGCACCTGGCGCACCAGCTCGTCGCGGCCCTCCCTGTTCACATGAGCTTCAAGGTCGGTCATCTCCGGTTCCTCCCTGGCAATCGGCCGGTCTCGTCAGCTCCACGGGAAGGGGCTGTTGGAGACCGGGTGAAGGCGGCCCTCCGCGAAACGTGAGAAGCGGAAGGGCTCGAGCAGCGCGCTCTGGCGGCCCATCAGCTCATCGGCGACCAGCTTGCCGACGGCGATCATCTTGTAGCCGTGGTTCGAATCGGCGATCACGTAGCAGTTCTCGCGGAAGCGGTCGAAGACGGGGAAGCTGTCGGCGGTAAAGGCGCCGATGCCGCCCGAGGGTTCGTCGAGCCAGTGGCCGATCTGGCCCTTGTAGCGGCTCTGACAGAAGGCGAGCGCGGAGCACCACATCTCCCTGAAGGACTCGTCGACGACGAATTCCGGCGACTCCGGCCCGTAGGGGTCGATCGCCACGTCGGCCGCGGGCGTATGCACCTTGTAGGGCGCGGCACCGCCCTGGATGCCGCCGAAGTTGAAGTCCGGCTTGTAGTAGATGCCCCACATCTCGTCGGTGATCAGCTTGCCGTCCACGTCGGAATAGAGCGGCTCGTCGGAATCGACGTGGATCACCGGCGGCATCGAGCCATCCTCGGTCATGCCGTAAGAGGGCTCGACGGCGATCGTGCCTTCCTGGAGGCACCAGAAGCGCCACATCGCAACGTCGCGGTGCACCCTGCCTTCCAGGTCCTTCAGGTCGATCCGATCGGGCAGGTCGAGCATGTCCCAGATACGCGGCGCCCAGGGGCCGACGGCGACGATGACCTGATCGACGCCGATGGAGCCCTGGTCGGTCTCCACCGACGTTACCGCCTTGGAGTTGGCGCCGAAGCCGAAGCCCTTGACCTCGACCCCGGTGAGGATGCGCGCGCCGGCGCCGGTCGCCTTGTCCGCAAGACCCTGGATGGAGGCCTTGTTGTGCGCGTATCCGCCCCTCTTCTCGTGCAGGATCGAGGTGACGCCGGGCGCATGCCAGTCGCCCAACAGCCGCCGCATGTAACGCGTGCAGTCGGCCTCGCCCTCGATGAACTCGGATTCGTAGCCGATCGCCCGCTGCTGCTCGGCGATCTCGGCGATCTGGCCGTGCATGCTCTCGGGGCTGATCTGCATGTAGCCCACAGGATGATAGTGGTAGGCCTCGGGGTCGCTCTCCCACTCCTCCACGCAAGCCGCCATCAGCTCGCGCATCGCCGGCTGATAGTAGTTGTTGCGGACCACGCCGCAGGCGATGCCCGACGCGCCGGCGGCGATGTCGGTCTTGTCCACCACCAGGATGTCGGCAGTGGCGCCGTTGCCCTTCGCCTTCAACTGCTGTGCCAGGTGATAGGCGGTGCTGAGGCCGTGTACCCCGGCCCCGATGATCAGATACTTAACGTGACCCGGAAGCGCCATCTGCCCTCACTCCTGGCGTCGCTCGGCCCTTGTTCGGTGGCGGACTCAAGCCGGGAGGTCCACATTTGTCAAGCCAATTGTCGCCCAACCGGAATGACCAATTATGAACCAATATGAATGAAAGGTTGTACGATTGGTCAAAATTGATTAAAGCAAAGGGGCCCGCATGCGATTTGCGCCGTGACCTGCGACGTTTTGGGAGGCGACGGGGGGCACGGACCGGCGGGCGGCGCGCAACAAGAAATGGGCTGGCGCCATGGTGATCGAAGGCACACAGGTCGGTAACCAGAACGGCGGAATTTCGAGGCCGGCCGATTCGGCGGCCGATGCGATCGCGGCGCAGCTCGCGCGGCGTATTCTCGACGGGTCGCTCGCGATGGGCGACCGATTGCCGCCGGAACGCAGTCTCGCCGAATCCTTCTCGGCCTCGCGCGGCACTGTGCGCGAGGCCCTGCGCTCGCTCTCGGCGCGCGGCTTGGTGGCGCGCCGGGTGGGCAGCGGCACCTTTGTCATCTACGAGCCCGACGCCGGCGAGACCGACGTCTCCGAGATCACCTCGCCGCTGGAGCTGGTCGAGGTCCGCGCCGCCATCGAGCCCCAGATGGCCCGGCTCGCGGTGCGCAACGCCACGGCGCGCGACATGGCCGCGCTGCAGCGTGCGGTCGCCGAGATGGAAGGGGTGGAGGACGCGGAGAGCTTTTCGCTCGCCGACGAGCTCTTTCACCTGAGGCTGGCCGAGGCCACCCACAATCCCCTGATCGTCGAGATCTATCACCGCATCAACCACGTACGCGCCCACCAGCAATGGGACTCGATCAAGAACAAGATCCTGACGCCGGAGCAGATCACCGCCTACAACGCCGAGCACCGCGCGCTGCTCGCAGCCCTCTCCCGCCGCGATGCGGACCGCGCCGTGAAGGTGCTCTCCGCCCACATGGACCGCGCCCGCGCCGACCTGCTGGCCAGCGCCAGCTGACGCGCACTTCAAGCCTCTGTCACGCGCCGGCGGCGGTTGGCGACGCCGCAGCAAACCCCTCCGCACGATTTCGGGATGAGACGCAGCCCCGATTGTGTTTAGATTGACGGGATTGTCGCTTCCGCAGCGATGCAGGGAGCGTGCGTCGCGTCACGAGCATCAGTTGCCGCCTTCGAGGGGCTGGGCGCGGGCCCCGTCGTGCGGCGCCACAGGGGAGACGACCATGAACGAGGACAAACTTCTCAAGCAGATGGTGAAGCGCGACCCGGTGCGCGGCGCCGCCGCCACCAGGCGCCAGGTGCTTCAGGGCATCGGCGCGGGCGCGCTCGCGCTCGGCGCGGGCAGCGCCCTCACGGGCCGGGCCCGAGCCGCTGACGATCTGACGATGCTGACGTGGGACGGCTACGTGGACCCACGCGTGCTCGACGGCTTCACCGACCAGTACGACACGGGCATCAAGTACGAGCTGCACACCTCAGACCCGGACTCGGTCAACAAGCTGCGCGCCGGAGAGACCGCGATCTGGGACATCATCAACCTGAACAACCCGTGGGCGCGCGAGATGATGTGGCCGGAGGGGCTCATCGTCGAGCTCGACCGGGCCCGCTTCGAGCCCTACTTCGACGCGATGCTGCCGATGTTCAAGCCGCCCTACAAGTGGGCGATGAGCCTCGACAACGAGCATCTGCTGGGGGTCTGCCAGCGGGTCGACACCTTCGACTTCGTCGTCAACACCGACGTCATCTCGGCCGATATGGCGAAGGACGAGGGCTGGGATCTGTTCAACAATCCCGACATGGCCGGCCGCTACGGCATCCTCGCCTACGACAACTGGAACATCATGCACATCTGCATGGCCGCCGGCCTGCACCCCTTCAAGGAGAAGACCGACGACCAGGTCGCGACCTTCGAGGAGGCCGCACGGCGGCTCATCAACGGCGCGAAGATGGTCTCGGACGACTTCGTGGCGGTGAACCTCGCCGTGGTCAACGGCGAGATCGACATGTACTTCGGCGGCGGCACCTACTCGATCTCGGCAGCGCGCCTCGACGGGCTGACCAACCTCTATCACGTGGTGCCGAAGAGCGGGCCTGCCGACGGCAAGGGCGGGATCAACTGGATCGAGCTCAGCTCGGTGGTCAACAATCCCGACCTGCACCCGAAGGCCTTCGACTGGATGGAGTACATCCTCCAGCCCGACACCTCCTACGCGGTGGCGACCGCCGGCGGCTTCCTGCTCCCCGTGGGGCAGATGTCGCAGCCGGAGCTGATCGACAAGTTCACCGCGGAAGAGCTCGACTCCTTCCAGTGGGACGAGTTCGACTACCGCATCTCGCACTCCGTCGAGTACGACGTGGTGCCGGACTACAACCGGCTCTACGACATCTACACGGCGGCGCGCCGCGAGAAGTCGTAAACCCGGCCGGCTGCGGCGGGGGCGCGCGGCGACCAGGTCCGCGTGCCCCCGCCTTGATCGCGCGCCCGGCCGGCCCCGGCCGGGCGGCGCATTTGCGGAGAGAGGATCGAGACCAGCACTATGGTGGATGCTGCGCCCATCCTGCGCATGGTCAACCTGACCAAGCAGTTCGGCCGACTGGTCGCCGTGAACGACGTCAGCCTCGACATCCAGGAGGGCGAGTTCTTCACCATCGTCGGGCCCTCGGGCAGCGGCAAGACCACGCTGCTGCGCATGCTGGGCGGGCTGGAAAAGCCGACGGCGGGCGACATCTTCCTCCGCGAGGAGCGGGTCAACCAGGTGCCCGCAAACCGGCGCCCGACCTGCATGGTCTTTCAGTCGCTCGCGCTCTTCAATCACAAGACGGTCGGCCAGAACATCGAGTTTTCGCTGAAGATGCGGGGCGAGAGCCGCCGCGCCCGCCGCGAGCGCGGCCTCTCGCTCATGAACGTGGTTCAGCTGCCCGAGGACTACTACGACAAGTCCGTCACCAAGTGCTCGGGCGGTGAGCGCCAGCGCGTGGCACTCGCCCGCGCGCTCGCCTCCGACCCGGACATCCTGTTCTTCGACGAGCCGCTCTCGGCCATCGACTATCGCCTGCGCAAGCTGCTCGAGGTCGAGCTCAAGGACCTCCACCGCACCACCGGCAAGACCTTCGTCTACATCACCCACAGCCTCGAGGAGGCGATGGTGATGAGCGACCGCATCGGGATCATGCAGGAGGGGCGCCTGATCCAGATCGGCTCGCCCAACGAGATCTATCTCCGCCCCCGCAACAAGTTCGTCTCCGAGTTCATGGGCGAGGTGAACATCTTTTCGGTGCAGGCCGGCGCGGACGGCGCCATCGACTGCCCCGCCTTCGAGCGCCGCTTCACCAGCCCGGCCCGGCCGGAGGGCTTCAGCCGCGGCTATCTCGTGATCCGGCCGGAATCGATGCGTTTCCTCAACGATCCCTCGGAGGCGGAGAACCATCTGGAGGGCTCGCTCTTCAACGAGTACGCGCTGGGCTCCCGGGTGCAGTACCACGTGAGCGCGGGCGACTCGATGTTCGTCGTCGAGAAGCTCCGCGAGCAGGCCTACCAGGGCGCGCTCAACGACGACGTCCTGATCGGCTGGGACGCCAAAGACAGCGTGCTCGTGACCGACTGATGACCGATCGCGCGGAAGCGCCTGCACCGCTGATCCGGCAGCCCGGGGTCGGGTCGCTTCTGCTCGGCTGGCTGCGCTCGCCCGGCGTGCTCAGTGCCACGCCCGTTCTGATCTTCTTCCTGATCGGCTTCGTCGGCCCCCTGGTGATCGTGCTGGCCTTCAGCTTCACGCCTGAGCGCACCTTCGACCTCGGCGCCGGCTTCACCACCGAGAACTACGAGCACATCTTCACCGAGAGCTACTACATCTCCTTCATCTGGTCGTTCGCGCTGGCCGCCGTCACCGTCGCCTGCAACCTGCTGATCGGCTACCCGATCGCCTACG
This sequence comes from Alphaproteobacteria bacterium, assembly GCA_965207055.1. Taxonomy (GTDB): domain Bacteria; phylum Pseudomonadota; class Alphaproteobacteria; order UBA828; family UBA828; genus WTGU01. Next base: position 1,935,823 of record CBDBLP010000004.1, read on the forward strand.
GCCTCGCCAAGCTCTTCGGCCGCTGGGCGGCGCCGGTCATGCTGGTGCTCGTCATCCCCCTCTTCGTCTCGGAGAACGTGCGCCTCTTCGGCTGGTATCTCTTTCTGATCAAGGGTGGCGGCATCCTGGCGGGCGGCCTCAAGGTCGCCTTCGGCATCGACACCGGCACGATGCTCTATGAGCCCGGCACCATCCTGATGGGCATGATCTACGTCTACCTGCCCTTCACCCTCTTCCCCATCGTACTCGGGCTCTCCATGGTGCCGCGCGACCAGGTCGAGGCGTCGCGCGACCTCGGCGCGAGCCGCTTCCAGATCTTCCGCGAGGTCGAGCTGCCGATCGCCATGCCGGGCATCCTGATCGGCGCGCTGCTGACCTTCGTGCTGGCGGTGGGCGCGATCTCGGAGGCCAAGCTGCTCGGCGGCCAGAACACACCGGTGATCGCCCAGGACATCCAGCACGAGTTCACCTACGCCCAGAACTGGCCGCTGGGCTCGGCGATCTCGGTGCTGGCCATCGTGGTTACCGGCATCCTCGTGGTGCTGGTCATGCGCCGGCTCGATCTCGACCGGCTGCTGGGCCGACGATGAGACGCGCGGGCGGGCGCTGAGATGGAAAACAAGCGCTGGGTCATATGCCTGATCGCGGTCTGGACCGGCGCGATCGCTCTCTTCCTCTACATCCCGATCTTCTCGGTGATCACGAGCTCATTCGGCAAGTCACGCTACTTCCGCTTTCCGGTGAAGGCGTGGAGCGACAAGTGGTACGACCAGACGCTCGGCGCCAATCTGACCACGGACCTGCACCTCACCTCGTTCTATGTCGCGGGCTGCGTCGCGCTGATCGCGGTCGTGCTCGGCTTCTTCGGTGCCTTGGCCTTCGCCCGCTACAACTGGCGCGGGCGCCAATTCTACCAGCGCCTGATCATGCTGCCGATCTTCTTCCCGCAAGCCGTGCTCGGCCTCGCGCTCCTGCTCTGGTTCACCTTCGTCGGCGTGCTGCCGAGCTGGGAGGCGGCGGTCTTCGCCCATCTGGTCTGGATCGTGCCGATCGTGACGCTGGTGATCTCGATCCAGGTCTACGGCTTCGACGCCGCCCAGGAGGAAGCCGCCTACGATCTCGGCGCGAGCCGCTGGCAGGCCTTCCGCGAGGTCACGCTGCCGGCGCTGGCGCCAGGCCTCTTCTCCGGCGGGCTCTTCGCCTTCCTGCTCTCCTGGGGTAACTTCCCGCTCTCGACCTTCACCACCGGCGCCGACAGCACCGTGACCGAGTGGCTCTATACCAAGATGGGCTCGGGCTACACGCCGATGATTCCGACCATGGGTGCGCTCTCGGTGTTCGGCGCCATCGTCATTCTCTTCGGCGGCTACATGTTCCTGATCGTCCAGCGGCGGCGGCGGCTGGAGCGCAACGAATAGGCCCGGGCACGGCGCCAACGCGGGTGTTGTCTCTCCCGGTGCTTCGCGTTCTAATCCCACCGCTTTTGGGAACGCGCGGGCAGCGCGCGACAGGGAGTAGCCGATGGCCTACCAAGTCACGGAAAAGGACCTTTACGTCGTCGACGAGTTCATGGCCAAGCCGATTGGCCACCACAGCCCCGACCTGCAGCGGGTGCTCAACACGCTGAGGGGCGCCGACGTGAAGGGCAAGCATTGCCTGGTCTGCACCAAGCCCGGCCGCGAGTGGCGCCTGGCCCAGCTCTCGGGCGTGCGCGGCAAGCCGGTCAAGCTACTCGACAAGACCTTCAACAATATCGACGACGCCGAGCGCCACGTCTTTCGCCTGCGCTGGAAGCAGCACACCGGCAAGGCGCTGCCTGAGTAACCGCCGCGCGAGCGGCCTTCACGACGATCGAGAAGCCGCCGTCCGGCGGTGAGGGAGCCTTACATGAACAGAATCGCGGGCTATGCCGACCGCGTCAGCGTGACGCCGGGGGAGACCATCAACTTCATGGTGAGTTCCGAAGCCCCCTCCTACAAGTGCGACATCGTCCGCCTCATCTGCGGTGACGAAAACGCCGACGGACCGGGCGTGAAGGAAGAGGTCGTCCGGACCAGCGCGAGCGGCACCTACAAGGGTCGCCGGCAGGTCTGCTATGACGGCTCCTTCATGGAAGTGCCGGCTCATCCCGCGATCCAGGGGCTGGAGAGCTTCACCTTCCAGGCCTTTATCTGGCCGACGACGCCCGATCGCGGCACCCAGGCACTGATCGCCAACTGGCGCGACCGCGACAAGGCGGGCGCTGCCCTCATCATCACCAAGCAGGACGGCTCGCTCGCGCTCTGCCTCGGCGACGGTGAAGGCAATATCGAGGTGACCGCCACCAACCGTCCGCTGATCCCGCACCAGTGGTACTTCGTCGCGGCCTCCTACGACGCCGGCTCCAAGCAGATCACGCTGGTCCAGCAGCCGCTCAACGACTACCCCAACGTCAAGCACGCCCGCGTCATGAAGAAGAAGTCCGCCCTGAGCGGGCCGGGCAAGCACGATGCGCCGCTCACCATGGGCGCCTACTTCAAGCGCGTCGACAAGGGCCGGACCGTCTGCGGCGGCTTCTACAACGGGCGCATCGACAGCCCGCGCGTCGCCAACCGCGTGCTGAGCCCGGCGGAGCTGGAGCTGGCCAAGACCCGCCCGGTGGACGGCACGCTCGCCACCTCGATCGTCGGCGCCTGGGACTTCTCGCAAGGCATCAAGACGACGACGGCGACCGATCTCTCCGCCAATTTGCTGCACGGCAGCCTGGTCAACATGCCGACGCGCGCCGTCACCGGCTGGCGCTGGGACGGCAGCGAGATGAACTGGCAGAACGCGCCGGAGCAGTACGGCGCGATCCACTTCCACGAGGACGACGTCTACGACGCGCGCTGGGAGGTCGACTTCTCGCTGACCTGCCCGAAGCGGCTGAAGAGCGGCGTCTACGCCGCGAGGCTGCGCGGCGAAGGCAGCGGCGAGGAGTACATCCCCTTCGCCGTGCGCGCCCCGCGCGGTGCGCCCACCGCGAAGATCTGCTTCCTGCTGCCCACCGCGAGCTACATGGCCTACGCCAACACCAACATGTCCACCAACATGGGCGCGGCACAGATTCTCGCGGGCCGTCTCACGGTGCTGAACGAGAAGAACCTGCAGCGCAGCGAGCACCGCGAGTACGGCACCTCGCTCTACGACAGCCACATCGACGGCAGCGGCATCTGCTACTCCTCCCGCCTGCGCCCGATCCTGAACTTCCGGCCGAAGGCGCTGGAGTGGATCGGCGGCACCGAATCGACGCTCTGGCAGTTCAACGCCGACACGCACCTGACCGAGTGGCTGGAGGCGAAGGGCTTCGAGTACGAGGTCGTCACCGACGAGGACCTGCACTACGAGGGCCTGGCGGCGATCCAGGACTACACGGTCGTGCTCTCCGGCTCGCACCCCGAATACCACTCGAAGGCGATGTGGGATGCGATGCACGCTTACCAGCAGCGCGGCGGTCGGCTCATGTACATGGGCGCCAACGGCTGGTATTGGCGCATCGCCTACCACACCGAGGTGCCGGGCTGCATCGAGGTGCGCCGCGCCGAGGACGGCATCCGCACCTGGATCGCGCGCCCCGGCGAGTACTATCACAGCTTCACCGGCGAATACGGCGGCCTCTGGCGCCGCAACGGCCGGCCGCCGCAGATCATCGTCGGCACCGGCTTCACCGCGCAGGGCTTCGACATCTCGTCCTACTACGTGCGCGAGCCGGACAGCTTCAAGAAGGAGGTCGCCTGGATTTTCGACGGCATCGGCGAGGACGAGAAGATCGGCGATTTCGGGCTGATCGGCGGCGGTGCGGCGGGGCTGGAGCTCGACCGGGCCGACCCGCTGCTGGGCACGCCGCCCAATACCTACGTGCTCGCCTCCTCCAAGGAGCACACGGATCTCTACCTCGTGGTCTGCGAGGAGCTCGACGTCAACCGGCCCAATGCCGACGGCACGCAGGACCCGCTGGTGCGCGCCGACATCGTGTTCTACGAGACCGCGAACGGCGGCGCCGTCTTCTCCACCAGCTCGATCGCCTGGTGTGGCAGCCTCGCCCACAACGACCACGACAACAACGTCTCGCGCATGACCGAGAACGTCCTGCGCCGCTTCGCCGATCCGACCCCGTTCTGAGCGAGACCCGGACCGGACATCACCGGGGGCCGCGATGAGCGGCCCCGTTCTCGAGGTCGAGGCCCTCACCAAGCGATTCGGCAAGTTCACTGCGGTCGATGCGGTGAGCTTCTCGGTCGCGCGCGGGGCTACCGCCGCCCTGCTGGGCGCCAACGGCGCCGGCAAGACCACCACTATCGCGATGATCCTGGGCCTCCTGCTGCCGAGCACGGGCTCGGTGCGCATCTTCGGCAGCGACCTGGCGGCCAACCGCTACGCGCTGCTGCCGCGCATGAACTTCTCCTCGCCATACACCGACCTGCCGCACCGGCTCACGGTGCGCGAGAATCTGACCGTCTACGCTCGGCTCTACAGCCTCGACGGCGTCCGCCGGCGGATCGAGCGCTTGGCCGAGACCCTCGATCTCGGCGACTTCCTCAAGCGGCCCACGGGCAAGCTCTCGGCCGGCCAGCGCACCAGGGTTGCGCTCGCCAAGGCGCTACTCAACGACCCGGAGCTGCTGCTACTCGACGAGCCCTCGGCCTCGCTCGATCCCGACACCGCCGACTGGGTGCGGGGCGTGATCGAGCGCTATCGGGCCGAGACCGGCGCCACGATCCTGCTCGCCTCCCACAACATGGCCGAGGTGGAACGGCTCTGCGACGACGTGTTGGTGATGGCGGGCGGGCGCATCGTCGAGAGCGGTACGCCTGCGGCCATGATCGAACGCCACGGCCGCAACACGATGGAAGAGGTCTTCCTCGAAATCGTGCGGGGCACCGGCAACGTCGGGGAAGCGGCGCAATGATCGGGAATGGCGCCGCACCGGCCCTGCCGTGGCGCGGGCCTGCCCAGCGGATCGGCGCGCTGGTGCTGCGCCACACCTATTTGCTGCGGCGCTCCTGGCCGCGTCTGCTGGAGCTCACGTACTGGCCCACGGTGCAGATGATCATCTGGGGCCTGGTCACCATGTTCCTCGTCACCAACAGCTCGTGGTTCGCGCAGGCGGCAGGCGTCCTGCTCGCCGGGGTCATCCTGTGGGACGTCATGTTCCGCGGGCAGATCGGGCTCTCGCTGGTGTTCATCGAGGAGATGTGGTCGCGCAATCTCGGGCACATCTTCGTGAGCCCCCTGCGCCCGTGGGAGCTGATCTGCGGACTCATGCTGATCAGCCTGATCCGGACGCTCATCGGGATGACAGGCGCGGTGGGCTTCGCCTTCCTGCTCTACGCCTTCTCGATCTTCGATCTCGGCTTCGCGCTGATCGGCTTCTTCGTGAACCTGATCGTGATGGGCTGGGCCGTCGGTTTCTTCGTGAGCGGCCTGGTGCTGCGCTACGGCCTCGGCGCCGAGAGCCTGGCCTGGTTCCTGATCTTCGCGCTGGCGCCCTTCAGCTGCGTCTACTACCCGCTTTCGATCCTGCCGGACTGGCTGGAGCCGGTGGCCGCCATCCTGCCGTCGGCCCATGTTTTCGAGGGGATGCGCGCGCTCCTGGTCGACGGCAGCTTCAGCGGCGATCACATGATGCGCGCGAGCCTGCTCAACATCGGCTGGATTGCAGCGGGCATCGCGACCTTCCTCGCCTTCCTGCGCAGCGCCCGCATCCGCGGTCTGCTGCACCAGATCGGCGAATAGGGATTAGAGCACCATCCGATCAGACACGGTCATATCCTGCAGCAGTGAAGTAGTTTTGGCACTCGGCGGGGGTATAGTTGTCTGTGGCTTCGCCGATTGCGTCCCAGAGTTCTGGGATGGTGCGGGCGGCGCGTCGCTTGAGGGAGGCCTTGAGCTTGGAGAAGGCCATCTCGATCGGGTTGAAGTCGGGGCTGTAGGGCGGCAGGAAGCGCAACTCGGCCCCGGCGCCTTGGATAGCGTCGCGCACAGCGGCGCTTCAGTGGCAGGCAAGGTTGTCCATCACCACGATGTCGCCGGGTTTGAGGATGGGCACCAGCACCTGTTCGACGTAGGCGAGGAAGGCGGCGCCGTGCATGGCGCCGTCGAGCACCATGGGGGCGGTCATTCCGCTCAGCCTCAGCGCGCCGACGAAGGTTGTGGTCTTCCAGTGCCCATGAGGCACCGGCGCCCGGCAGCGCTGCCCGCGTAGCGCCCGGCCCGAGCGTCTCGCCATCTTGGTGGACGCCCCTGTCTCATCGATGAAGACGAGCGTCTCGGGGTCGAGCCCGGGCTGGGCTTCGAGCCAGGCGCGCCGGCGCCTGAGCAGGTCAGGGCGTTGCTGCTCGCTGGCGTGCGCCGTTTTTTTTGAAGGTGATGCCGCGGCGGTGGAAGAAGCGCCACACGGTGCTCTGGGACACCCGCAGCCCGTGCTCGTCCTCCAGATGGGTGGCGATCTCCGCCAGCGTCATGTCCGGGGTCTCTTCGACCAGTGCCAGAACCACCTCGGCCCGCGCCTCGATCCGCTGCGAGCGCCTGTCGCCGCCTTGCGCTCTCGGCCGCCAGCTGCCCGTGCGACGCCAGGCGTGCACCCACTTGATCGCCGTCGAAGGCGCGATCCCGAAGCGCCTTGCCGCTCCTCGGCGCGACATGCCGCCATCAACCACCGCCCTCACCACCCGGCGGCGCAGATCATTCGAAAGAGGTCGTGTCATGCATGCTGGCCTCCTTCACCAGCCTGCATCTTGAATCACATCTGCAACCGATTGAAAATTCCAAAGATTCTATAAGCTCGAAAAATGCTCTAGTCCGCGGGTCCGCTGACCCCGGCGGATTCGAAGGTCGCCATGCCGTTGTGCGCCGTGACCGCCATGCGCACGAGCGCGGCGGCGAGCGCGGCCCCGGAGGCCTCGCCGAGCCGCAAGCCGAGATCGAGCAGCGGGTCCAGCGAGAGCGCTTCCAGCAAGCGACGATGCCCCGGCTCGGCCGAGCGGTGGGCCACCTGGGTGTGATCGAGGCCGTCATCCCGCAGCTTCGCAATCACTGCCGCCGCAGCGGTACAGGCGAAGCCGTCGAGCAGCACGGGCACGCGGCGGTGCCGCGCCTGGACGACGGCGCCTGCGATCGCCGCAAGCTCCCGCCCGCCGACGCAGTTGAGCGCGACCAGAGGATCGCGGCGTGCTTCGGCGTGCCGCGCGAGCGCCGCATCGACCGCCGCGGCCTTGCGCGCGAGCCCGTCGGAATCCACCCCGGTGCCGGGCCCCACCCACGCAGCGCCGTCCCCGCCACAGAGCGCGGCCGCGAGTGCGGCGGCGGTGGTGGTGTTGCCAATCCCCATCTCGCCGAGGCAGAGCAGGTCCGCTCCGCCATCGACCGCGGCCATCCCCGCCTCCAGCGCAGCGACGCAGTCCGCCTCGCCGAGCGTGGGCGCTTCGGTCATGTCTTCGGTGGGCGTGTCGAGATCGAGGGGCATGACCGTCAACGCTGCCCCCAGCTCGCCGCAGAGCTGATTGATCGCGGCCCCGCCCGCCTCGAAGTTGGCCACCATCTGCGCCGTGACCGCCGCGGGATAGGCGGAGACCCCGCGCGCCGCGACCCCGTGATTGCCGGCGAAGACGACGACCTGGATGCGCTCTGCACGCGGCGGGTGGCGCCCTTGCCACGCCGCCACCCAGGTGGCGAGTAATTCGAGCCGGCCGAGGGCGCCGGCGGGCTTGGTGAGCTGCGCATCGTGCGCCCGCGCCCGCTCCGCCGCCGCCTCGTCCGGCCCCGGCATGGCGGCGACGCGCGCGCGGAAGGCGCTCAACGAAGCGAGCTGGAGGTCATCGGGCATGGCGCTTCCGCAAGCCGGTTGCTGCAGGAGGAAAACGCGGGGTTTCTTGGCGTCGGCTGTGCACTGGCCTATAAGGCCGAACGAGGATGCCGGGCCGGGGCAGCCCGGGCAAGAGGCACATGCGCTACGACGACGGCGACGAGGCTCCCCTCCAGCAGAAGGCTTACCGCGCGGTGCGGGTCTGGCGGAGCGACCTTCGCACTGCCCTGCTCTTCCTCACGCGGGTGCCGTTGAAGGCGGCGCGGCCGGAGGGCGAGAGCCTCCCGCTCGGCCGCGCGCTTCGCGCCTTCCCCATCGTCGGCGCGCTGATCGGCCTCTTTGCCGGGATCGTCTACGCGATCGCCACGGGAATCGGCCTGCCGGACATCGTGGCTGCGGTGCTCGCCGTGGGCGCAGGCGCGCTCGCCACCGGCGCGCTGCACGAGGACGGCCTCGCCGACATGGCGGACGGCTTCGGCGGCGGGAGCACGCGGGAGCGCAAGCTCGCGATCATGCGGGACAGCCGCATCGGCGCCTACGGCGTGATCGTGCTGGTGGTGGTGCTGGCGGCGAAGGTGGGGGCGATTGCCGACCTGGACGGGACCGGCCTCGTGATCGCCGCCATGGCCGCCGCCGCAGGGGTCTCGCGCGCGGCGATGCCGGCGGTCATGCTCTGGCTGGATCCGGCACGGGCCGACGGCCTCGCCGCCGACGCCGGGCGGCCGCCGTCGACCCATGTGTGGACCGGGGTTGCCCTGGCGGCGGTGCTCGCCGTCGGACTGCTGACCTGGAGCGGGCTGGTCGCCTTCCTCATCGCCGGCATCGGCACCGCCGCAGTCGCCTGGCTTGCCGAACGCCAGGTCGGCGGTCACACTGGGGACGTGCTCGGCGGCGTCCAGCAGTTCGCCGAAGTCCTCTTCCTCCTTACGCTCGCAGCGGTGAGATGACGACGAACACCATCGTGACCCGATGGTGGTGGGTGCGCCACGCACCCGTCACCGACCATGGCGGCCGGCTCTACGGCCGCACCAACGTGCCCGCCAACACCAGCGAGCGGCCGCGCTTCGAGGGACTGGCCCGCGCGTTGCCGGCGGATGCCGTCTGGCTCACCAGCAACCTGCTGCGCACCCACCAGACCGCCGACGCGATTGCCGAGGCCGGCCACGACGTGCCGGCACGGTCCATCGAGGCGGACCTGGACGAGCAGGATTTCGGCGCCTGGCACGGCCTGACCTGGAGCGAGGTCGCCTCCGAGCGGGGCAGCAGCCTCGCCCACAAGTACTGGGTCGCGCCCGCGCACGTCACGCCGCCGGAGGGCGAGAGCTTCGTCCAGGTGGTCGAGCGGGTCACCGCTGCCGTCACCCGCAGGACGGCCCAACACGCCGGCCAGGACATCGTGGCCGTGGCCCACGGCGGCTCGATCCGCGCCGCGCTGGCGCTCGCGCTCGGCCTCGACGCGGAGCGTGCGCTCGCCTTCAGCATCGACAACCTCTCGATCACCTGCATCGACCACGTGGACGGCCCCGCGAGGGGCCAGGCCTGGCGCGTCGCCGCCGTCAACCTGCCACCGGTCTGAGCGCGTCCGACGCCACGGGCGCCTCACAAGCCGGGCCGGCTGCATGGCGCGGGCGGAGCGCGTAGACTCGGGCCATGAAGCCCCAGGACGCGCCGAGTCTCTTCGAAGACTCAGCTCCTCGCCCGCTGGCAGACCGGCTGCGGCCGCGCACGCTCGACGAGGTGGTGGGCCAGGACCACCTGCTACGCCCCGACGGCCCGCTCGGGCGGATGGTGGCGAGCGGCGGCACGCTGGCCTCGACCGTCCTCTGGGGGCCGCCGGGCTGCGGCAAGACCACCATCGCCCGCCTGCTCGCCGATCACACGGACATGCTCTTCGCGCCGCTGAGCGCGGTCTTCTCCGGCGTCGCCGACCTGCGCAAGATTTTCGACGAGGCGCGCTCGCGCCGCGCCGGGGGCAAGGGCACGCTGCTCTTCGTCGACGAGATCCACCGCTTCAACCGGGCGCAGCAGGACGCCTTCCTGCCCGTGGTCGAGGACGGCACCGTGATACTCGTGGGCGCCACCACCGAGAACCCCTCGTTCGAGTTGAACGGCGCTCTGCTCTCGCGCTGCGCCGTGCTGGTGCTCAACCGGCTCGATGACAACGCGCTGGAAACCCTGCTCACCCGCGCTGAGGAAGCCGAGGGCCGCACGCTGCTACTCGAGCCCGATGCCCGCCCCATGCTGCGCGCCATGGCCGATGGCGACGGCCGCGCGCTCATCAACCTGGCGGAGGCGCTCTTCGCGGCCGGCGCCACCGCGCCGCTGGGCGACGAGGCGAGCGTACCGCTCGACGTGCCGCAGCTGATGGAGACCGTGCAGCGCCGCGCGCCGCTCTACGACAAGTCGCAGGAGGGCCACTACAACCTGATCTCGGCGCTGCACAAGTCGCTGCGCGGCTCGGACACGGACGCAGCGCTCTACTGGCTCGCGCGCATGCTGGCCGGCGGCGAGGACCCGCGCTACATCGCGCGCCGCCTGGTGCGCTTCGCGGTCGAGGACGTGGGGCTCGCCGACCCCGACGCGCTGCCCCAGGCGCTCGCCGGCTGGGAGGCCTACGAGCGGCTGGGATCGCCCGAAGGCGAGCTCGCCATCGCCCAGACCGTGATCTATCTCGGCACCGCCGCCAAGTCGAACGCGGGCTACCGCGCGCACGGGCGGGCCAAGCAGGCCGCGAAGGAGACCGGCTCGCTGATGCCGCCCAAGCACATCCTCAACGCCCCGACTCGGCTGATGAAGGACCTCGGCTACAGCGAGGGCTACGTCTACGACCACGACACCGAGGAAGGGTTTTCGGGCCAGGACTACTTTCCGGAGGGGATGGAGCGCCGCAACTTCTACGCGCCGCGCGAGCGGGGCTTCGAGCGCGAGGTGCGGAAGCGACTCGCCTACTGGCAGAAGCTGCGCGAAGAGGGCGCAGCCGACACGGGGACGGAGGACGACGCGTGAAGGTCGCGCTCGCCATTGCGCTCGGCGGCGCACTGGGCTCGGTCGGGCGCTACTACGTCATCGGCGCGGCCGAGCGCTGGCTCACGGCGCTGATCGGCGGGGGCTTCCCCTACGGCACGCTGACGGTGAACGTCGTGGGCTCCTTCATCTTGGGTGCTCTGGTGCACGGCCTCGCGGTCGCGTTCGACGGGGGCGAGGTGGTGCAGCGCTTTCTCTTCGTGGGCCTGCTCGGCGGCTTCACCACCTTCTCGGCCTTCTCCGCCGACAGCATCGGCCTGCTGGAGCGGGGCGAGGTCGGCCGGGCGCTGCTCTACATCGTGCTCTCGGTGGTGCTCTCGGTCGGCGGGTTCTATTGCGGGCTCAGGCTGGTGCGGGCCATCGTCTGATGGCAGGCGTCGCTACGCTCGAGATCGCGCCCGAGGACGGCGACCAGCGGCTCGACCGCTGGTTCAAGCGGCACTACCCCGCCCTCGGCCACGGCCGCCTGGAGAAGCTGCTGCGCACGGGCCAGATCCGGGTGAACGGCAAGCGCGCCCGCGCCGGCACGCGCCTCGCACCGGGCGACCGGGTGCGCGTGCCACCGCTGCCCGATCGGAACGAGGGCCAGGAGCGGCGCCGCCCCGCCTCCCCGATTGATAAGGCCGACGCCGAGATGATGCAGGCTGCGGTCATCTACCGCGATGGCGACATGATCGCGATCAACAAGCCGCCGGGCCTGCCGGTGCAGGGCGGGAGCCACGTCGCCCGACATCTCGACGGGCTGCTCGGCGCGCTCCGCTTCGACGAGGCCGAGGCCCCCCGCCTGGTCCACCGGCTGGACCGCGACACCAGCGGGGTCCTACTGCTCGCCCGCCACGCAGCCGCTGCGCGGGACCTCACGGCCCTCTTCCGATCGCGCAGCCTGCGCAAGCTCTATTGGGGGCTCGTCGTGGGCGTACCGAAGCCGCCGCAGGGGCGGATCGACGCGCCGCTCGCCAAGCGGCAGGTGGGCGCGGGCGAGCGTGTGGTCGCAACGGTCCAGGGGGGGCAGCGCGCGATCACGGACTATGCGTTGATCGAGACCGCCGGACGCCGCCTCTCATGGCTTGCGCTGATGCCGCGCACGGGCCGCACCCATCAGCTTCGGGCCCATACCGCCTCGGTCTTCGGCCACCCCGTCGTGGGCGACGGCAAGTATGGCGGCGAGGCGGCGTTCCCGGCGGGCTTCGAGCCGCGCCTGCACCTCCACGCCCGCGCGCTGGAACTGCCGCGCAAGCGCAGGGCGCCGCTGGTGCTCACCGCGCCCCTGCCCCCGCACATGGCTGCCGCGTGGCGCTTTCTCGGCTTCGACCCGGCGCCCGCCGGCGACGAATTCGCGCCCTTCGAGGACGCGCCGTGAGCGCGGCCAAGCCGAAGCGCTTCTACGAGACTGCCGAGGCGGGCGCGGCCGAAGGCGGATACGGGATCGCGCTCGACGGCAAGCCGGTGCGCACCCCGGCAGGCCGGCCGCTGGCGGTGCCGGGGCCGGCTCTCGCGGGCGCCATCGCCGAAGAATGGGCGGCGCAGGGCGAGACCATCGACCGCGAGACCATGCCGCTGACCCGTCTCGCCTGCACCGCGCTGGACCTGGTGCCGGGGCGGCGGGCCGACATCGTGGCCGAGGTCGCGGCTTACGCCGAGACCGATCTCGTCTGCTATCGGACCGACGAGCCCCCGGCGCTCGCCCACCGTCAGGCCGCAGCGTGGCAGCCGCTGGTCGACTGGGCGGTGGAGCGCCACGGCGCCCACCTTGCGGTCACGAGTTCGATTACCCCAATCGCCCAGGAGCCGGCGGCGCTCGAAGCCCTGCGCGACGCGGTGGCGGGCGAGGACGACTTCGCCCTCGCCGGGCTCGGCCTCGCGACCCGGAGCTTCGGCTCGCTGGTGATCGCGCTCGCCATGCGCGGGGGCAGACTGGACGCGCGGGCTGCCGCCGACGCCTCGCTCGTCGACGAGCGCTTTCAGCTGGAGCGCTGGGGCGAAGACCCGGAGCTAGCCGCCCGCTGCGCCCGCATCGCCCGGGACGCTGCCGACGCCGAGCGCCTGTTTCGCCTGCTCGCCGCCTGATCGAGCGCCTCGGATGGCGCGGTGACGCTTGCATCCGGCAGGCACTGCGGATAGGGTGGCGCGCCGCCGGGCCGGGGCCGGTTTGGCTCACATGAGGAGTGCGACTTATGGCACGCGTGACGGTCGAAGACTGCGTCGGCTTGGTGCCGAACCGCTTCGAGCTGGTGCTGCTCGCCGCGCAGCGCGCCCGCGACATTCGCTCGGGCGCGGATCTGACGGTCGAGAAGGACAACGACAAGAACGCCGTCATCGCACTCCGCGAAATCGCCGATGAGACCATCGATCTCGAAACGCTCCGCCATGAGCTGGAGCACGGGCGTGAGGTGGACACCGAAATCGACGAGCCGGACGAGGATGCCATGGCGGTGCTCGCTGCCGAGGCCGCCTGGGCCGGCGTGACCGGCCAGACCCCGCCCGTCGAGGAGGAGGCCGCGGCGCCCGAGGCCGAGGGCGAGCCGGCGGAAGAGCCGGCGATCGAGGCAGAAGCGGTAGCGGAAACGGCGGCAGAAACAGAGGAGTAGCGCCGGCCGGCAGCACACCGGGCGCGGCAGGGCCGCCGCCCGCACAGCGGATTTCCACCGGCGCCGGCCGGGCGCGTCAGCGGACGTGATCCGGCAATACGAACTCGTCGAACGCGTCAAGAGCTACGAGCCCTCAGCGGACGAAGCTCTGCTGAACCGCGCCTACGTCTTCTCCATGAAGGCGCACGGCACCCAGACCCGCGCCAGCGGCGATCCCTATTTCGCCCATCCCATCGAGGTCGCCGGCATCCTGACCGAGCTCAAGCTCGACAGCACCTCGATCGCGACGGCGCTGCTCCACGACACCGTGGAGGACACGGTCGCCACCATCGAGCAAATCAGCGACCTCTTCGGCGAGGACACGGCCCGGCTCGTCGACGGCGTGACCAAGCTGAGCCGGCTGGAGCTGCAGTCGGACCAGGCGCATCAGGCGGAGAACCTGCGCAAGTTCCTGCTCGCGCTCTCCGAAGATATCCGCGTCCTCCTGGTCAAGCTCGCCGACCGGTTGCACAACATGCGCACGCTGCACTTCGTGCCCGACGAGAAGAAGCGGCAGCGGATCGCCAGGGAGACCATGGAGATCTATGCGCCGCTCGCGGAGCGCATCGGGCTTCAGGCCTTCAAGGCGGAGCTCGAAGATCTCGCCTTCAAGGAGCTCAACCCCGACGGCTTCCACACCATGGAGACGCGGCTCAAGGCACTGCGCGATCAGGCCGGCGGCATGGTGGAACGGGTCACCGAATCGCTGACCGAAACGCTGCGGAGCGAGCGACTGCGGGCGAGCGTTACGGGCCGCGAGAAGCGCCCCTACTCCATCTGGCAGAAGATGCAGCGCAAGAAGCTCGCCTTCGAGCAGATGACCGACATCGTCGGCTTCCGCGTCGTCACCGAGGACGAGGAGGACTGCTACCGGGCGCTCGGAATCGTGCACCGCGCCTATCCGATGGTGCCGGGCCGCTTCAAGGACTACATCTCGACGCCCAAGCCCAACGGCTACCGCTCGCTCCACACCGCGGTGATCGGGCCCGAACAGCGGCGCATCGAGATCCAGATCCGCACCCGCGACATGCACGAGGAGGCCGAGTACGGCGTCGCCGCCCATTGGCTGTTCAAGCAGGCGGGCGACGTTTACGACGACCGTCAGCAGCGCTGGCTTCGCCCCCTGCTCGAAATCCTCGACAAGGCCTCCGGGCCCGAGGAGCTGCTCGAGCACGCCAAGCTGGAGATGTTTCAGGACGAGGTGTTCTGCTTCTCCCCGCGCGGGGCCCTGATCACGCTCCCGCGCGGGGCGACGCCGGTGGATTTCGCCTATGCGGTGCACACCGATGTGGGCGACACCACGGTGGGCGCCAAGGTCAACGGGCGCATGGTGCCGCTCTGGACCCAGCTGGAGAACGGCGACCAGGTGGAGATCCTGCGCTCTCGGGTGCCGCAGCCGCAGCCGGCATGGGAACGATTTGTCGTGACCGGCAAGGCGCGAACCTGCATCCGCCGCTTCACCCGGCTCAAGGAGCGGGAGCAGTTCATCACCCTCGGCCGGGCCGTCGCGGAAAAAATCTGCCGGGAGGCCGGTGCCGACTATTCGGAGACGCTCCTGGAGGGCGTGCTTTCCAGCCTCAAACAGCGCTCCGTTGCCGATCTGCTCGCCGCCCTCGGCCGCGGCGATCTTTCCAGCGGCGAGGTCGCGGAAGCTCTCTTCCCCGCCCGCAGCCTCCAGGGCATCGCGCGCCGCGCGCTCTCGGTCGCGCGCGGGCGGCGCGGCACAAAGGCGGGCGACATCGGCATCCCCGTGCGCGGACTGATCCCCGGCATGGCCGTGCATCTCGCCGAGTGCTGCAACCCGCTGCCCGGCGAGCGCATCGTCGGCATCGTCACCACCGGCAAGGGCGCGACGATCCACACCATCGACTGCGACACGCTGGAGAGCTTCAGCGACACGCCCGAGCGCTGGCTCGATCTGGCCTGGGAGGGGGATGCGGACGAGACGGGCATCCACGTCGGCCGCCTCAGCCTGGTGGTCGCGAACGAGACCGGCAGCCTCAGCAAGCTGACCACGGCGATCGCCAAGAACAACGGCAACATCAGCAATCTCAAGATCACCAACCGCTCGCTCGACTTCTTCGAGATGCTGGTCGATGTCGAGGTCAAGGACGCGAGGCACCTCGGCAATATCGTGGCCGCCTTGCGGGCGGTGACGTCGGTGAGCAGCGTCGAGCGCGAGCGCGCGCGCCACTGAGCGGGGCAGGGCCGGACCGGGCGCAAATTGTAAAATTCGGGCTCTGGCCCTATGATCCAGCCTCCCCGGCCGGCCGCGGGCACGGGGCAAACATGGAGGGAGATGGGGTGTCTCAGGCGCGCCAAACAGGCCTCGCCGGGCAGAGCAACGACGCGCCCAGCGCGGTGCTCACCGATCGCGAGAGCGGGGGTACGGTCGAACTGCCAGTCCTCGAGGGGACGCTCGGCCCGTCGGTGATCGATATCCGCTCGCTCTACGCCGGCACGGGCAAGTTCTCGTACGACCCCGGCTTTACCGCGACCGGCTCGTGCAAGTCCAAGATCACCTATATCGACGGCGAGCAGGGCGTCCTGCTGCACCGCGGCTATCCCATCGACGAGCTGGCCGCGCACAGCGACTTTCTCGAGGTCTCCTACCTGCTGCTCCACGGAGAGCTACCGAACGCGGCGGAGAAGGATCGCTTCGTCAACACCATCACCAAGCACACGATGGTGCACGAGCAAGTCAATTATCTTTACCGGGGCTTCCGGCGCGATTCCCACCCGATGGCGGTGATGATCGGCGTGGTCGGCGCGCTCGCCGCCTTCTATCACGACACCACCGATATCGACGATCCGAAGCAGCGCATGATCGCCTCGCACCGGCTGATCGCGAAGATGCCGACCTTCGCCGCAATGGCGTTCAAGTACAGCATCGGCCAGCCCTTCGTGTATCCGCGCAACGACCTGACCTACCCCGAGAATTTCCTGCACATGATGTTCGCGGTGCCCTGCGAGGACTATCAGATCAACCCGATCCACGCGCGCGCCATGGACCGCATCCTGATCCTCCACGCGGACCACGAGCAGAACGCCTCGACATCGACGGTGCGCCTCGCCGGCTCCTCCGGCGCCAACCCCTACGCCTGCATCGCGGCCGGCATCGCGACGCTCTGGGGCCCGGCCCACGGCGGCGCCAACGAGGCCGTGCTCCAGATGCTGGAAGAGATCGGCACGGTCGAGAACATCTCAGAGTTCATCAAGCGGGCGAAGGACAAGGACGACCCCTTCCGGCTCATGGGCTTCGGCCACCGCGTCTACAAGAACTACGACCCGCGCGCCACGGTCATGCGGGACACCTGCCACGAGGTGCTCGACGATCTCGGCATCAGCGACGAGCTGCTCAAGATCGCCATGGAGCTGGAGCGCATCGCGCTGGAGGACGAGTACTTCGTCGAGCGCAAGCTCTACCCCAATGTCGACTTCTACTCAGGGCTCATCCTGCAGGCGCTCGGCATCCCGACCCACCTCTTCACGGTGATCTTCGCGCTGGCGCGCACCGTGGGCTGGGTCGCGCAGTGGAACGAGATGATCGGAGATTCCGAGCAGAAGATCGGCCGGCCGCGCCAGCTCTACACCGGCCCGGCGCAGCGCAGCTTCGTCCCCTTGAGGGATCGGCCGTAGCGATACACCGGGAGAATGGCGCTCCCGGGGCTATCGAAACTGTTCCAGGGGCTTCCGACGCACGATCCGGCGCAGGCCGCTTGATATTTCGTCGCCGCAGGGCGGCGTTCGCGCGGACACCGTTTGGAGAGGATGCCGGCCCATGATCGACGCCCATTACTGGCCGACGCCCAACGGGTGGAAGATTTCCATCGCCCTCGAGGAGATGAACCTCGACTACCGGATCGTCCCCGTCAACATCTACCGGGGCGAGCAGTACGAGCCCGACTTTCTCGCCATCAGCCCCAACAACCGGATGCCGGCGATCGTCGATCACGATCCGCAGGACGGCGGCGGGCCGCTCGCGGTGTTCGAGTCCGGCGCCATCCTGATCTACCTGGCGGAAAAGACAGGGCGCTTCCTGCCCACCGACCTGCGCGGGCGCAAGACCGTGCTCGAATGGCTGTCATGGCAGCTCGGCGGCCTCGGCCCGATGATCGGCCAGGCCGGTCACTTCAAGCTCTACGCGCCGGAGCAGGTTCCCTACGCCATCGAGCGCTATCGCAGCGAGATGCTCCGCCTCTACGGCGTGCTCGACCGGCACCTCGAAGGGCGTGAGTACATCGCGGACGACTATTCCATCGCCGACATGGCCTGCTGGCCCTGGGTCATCACCTACAAGGGGCAGAAGGTCGACCTCGATGCGTTCCCCCACGTAAAGCGCTGGTACAAGGCGCTGCAGCAGCGGCCGGCGCTCAGGCGCGGCTACGACGCCGGCAAGGAGCTCGGCAAGCTCAAGATGGAGTGGGACGAGGAAACCAAGCGCAACCTCCTGCCCGGCTACCGGCCGGAAGGGGCGCCGGGAAGCGCCGCCTGAAACACCACGCCCGACCCGGCTAAACACCGGCCGTTCCGATCCGCCGCAACGACCCAACAAGGCCCCGGGGCGTCCGCATGGCCTGGCGCGAGGCCGCGAAGCTCATGCTGCGGGTCCACGAGCGCGCCAGTCGAGCGTCCGCCAGGGCAGCCCAGGCGGGCGCGTGAGGGCGGCTTGGACAGGGCCTTTGCAGCCGCCTTGCAAGCACCATGCACGGCCTGCTCAGGGCTCGATTTCCCGGCCGTCCCCAAGCGCCCACTCTGCCAGGGGCCCCAATCCACATTGAATATGCGGTTTATTGCGGTACGATTGAGCTGGAATAGGCCCGTCAATCCAAGAGGACTAGAGTTCGCGAGGAGACGGCTGACTATTCCGATGGCGCTGACTTAGCGCCCACTAAATCATGACAAACAAAGCGCAAATGGGAGGATTCCATGAAGGCATTGAAGACCGGCTTGCTTGGACTGAGCGCCGCAATCGCCGCGGTACTGTTCTCTGGCGGAGCGTTCGCCGAGACAAAGTACACCTTCTACCACATCTTGTGGGGAATGGTGGACGCCAACGTCCAGTTCCCAGGAACAATTTTTTGTCGCGCTGAGGGCTCGTGATGGGTGAGGTCGCGCTCGCTGCTGGTGGTTCGGGGGAGCCCCGAACCGGCCTGGGCGACGTCACGGTGGTTGCCCGAAGCCGCCGGACGGCGTTTTCGGCCTCGACGGGCGGAGTGGTTTCGCCGCGCCGCCCTGCGGCACGTCCCGGTGCGGCGGTGGGTCGCGCGGTATCAGCCGATGGGCGCGATCATGATCGCGTCGAGGGCCTCCTGGGCGCGGGCGGCGTAGTGCCGGTTGGCCTCGGGTATGTAGCGGAAGCGGCCGTCGCAGCGCACGATGGCGATGGCCGCATTGCTCAAGCAGGCCAGATTTCTGGGCAGGTGGCGCACGTACGCCCGGCAACGATCTTCGTCGTAAGTGAAGTCACGCACATAGTGCAGGCGGTTCTCGATGTGCCAGTGGTTGCGCACGAGGTCGAGCAGCTCCTCGGGTCCGGCGCGCTCGGCGCCGAGCGAGGTAAGGCTCCAGGTGACCTCGATGCTGCGCTTGCCGGTCTTGAGGATCTCGCGCTCACGTTCGATGCACATCGCCTGGCGCCGCCCGTGGAGATTGGCGTAGCCGTCCCACTCGGCGGCGGAGAGGTCGACGACGGCGCAGCGCCGGCGCTCGATGCGGCCATGGCCCTTGTCGACGGTTTCGTGCCAGGCCGCATCGCTGAAGTCGATCGCCTTGAGGTCTTCGAGGATGGTCTCCTGGTTGTCCTTGACGGCGCTGACCACATAGTCGGCACGGCGCCCGAGCAGGCAGCGCGCGGTCTCGTGCTGGGCGTGCATCGCATCCATGGTGACGATCCGTCCCGTGAGATCGAGACCGCCGGAGAGTTCGCGCACGGCCGGGATTTCGTTGCTCTTGGAGTCGACCTCGACCTGCCCGAGGACGACGCCGGTGTCATGCTCCACCGCCGCGACCATCATCCTGCGCCCGTCCTCGGTCTGCTTCGAGGCGCCGCGCAGGTCCTTTCCGTCCACGGCGACGGGCGCGTGCGCGCTGTCGTGCTGGCCGGTCCACTGGCCGATGGCGTTGTCCAGGGTCTCCGGCGGCAAGGCGGCAAGGACATTGTGGAAGGTGGTGATCGCGGGTGGGGTGTAGCGTTGCTTGGAGGGGCTCCAGAAGGCGCCCACCGCCTTGAGCTGCTCCTGGGAGAGCAGGGCGGCAAACTGGGCGAATGCGTTCACCCCCCGGTAGCCGGCAAGCCGGGCGGCAACGGCAAGGGTCAGAATGGTGTTGAGCGCATAGCGCTTGCCCCGGGCATGGCGGTACTCGGGCACCTCGCCCAGACACTCGAACAGGCTGCGCAGCCGGGGCGCGGCCATCGGCTCGCTATGCTGCTCGGTGCTCCAGTTTGCCGGCATCTCAACCGTGCTCAGCGCCTCGGGGGCGCCGTCTGTCAGTTCGAACACGAAGACCTCCTTGGGCTGGCCGTGGTGACGCCAGCGCGCCGCCCCTCCGGGCTCGCGGGCAAAGCCGCGCGTCAGCCCGAGCGAGCGCCAGTTGGCCGCGCGGTAGCAGGTGCCGGCGAAACGCGAGACGTCCACAAAGGTCTCGGCCAGAAGAGCCGGATATCCGTGCGCCGCCTGCATGTCCTTCGACAGCCGCCGCAGGCTCAGCCCCAGCACCCGCGAGGCCAGGTTGGGCACCCGCTCAGGCGTCAGGATGACGAAGCGAGAGTTGTTGGCGATCAGATGCAGGCGCCGGAACTGCTGCTCGGCCGACCACCCGATCCAGCGATCGCGCGCGCCCAGCTTGAACGCGCCGGGCTGCCAGCCGATCAGTGCGAGCCAGATCTCGCCATGCACCGCGACATGGCGCAGGCCCTTGCCGATGACGCCGTGGAACGCCAGGTAGTGGTGCTCCTCGACCAACCGGTCCCAGCGCCGGTGCTCGCGCGCGCCCCAGGTCGGGCGCACCCTGACCGCGCGCAGATCAATGGACGAATCCAGAGCCGGCAGCGTCGCCATGACCGGCACACTGCCACATCGAAAACGGAATGGCCAGCCCCGACTTCAACTCACTTTGCTCGACGGGCGGACAATAAATTCGCCCTGGTCCAGTTCCACATCAAGGCCGGCGAAGCCTACATGGCTTCGCATCCGGACGTGGAGATCAAGTATGTCGGCCCCGAGAACTATGACCCGGCCGAGCACGCCAAGTTCCTCGACACGGTGCTGAACGCCGATCCGGACGGGATCGCCATGCACATCTCGTCTGTCGACGCGCTGCTGCCGGGCTTGCGTGCCGCCAAGGAGAAGGGCATCCCCTTCGTCTCCGTGACCTCGCATCCGCCTCAGGCGGAGGAGGAGGCCAAGCTCGAAGGTCTCTACCTGGCCTGGGTCGGTGCGGACGAATCGATCGTCGGCTCGGTCATCGGCAAGCGCGTTCTGCAGGAAGCAACCCCCGATCGTGTGGCCTACCTCATGGCCCATCTGGGCCACGCAGGTCAGGAACAGCGTGCTGCGGGCTTCTTTTCCGCCATGCCAGAAAGCGTCGCCACCGATAGGGTCGCCATCGGGGAGGAGCCGCTGAAGGCGAAGGACATCATCAGGTCCTACGTTGTCGCCAACCCGGATGTGGGCGCGCTCTTCGCCGCGACGAATGCCAACAAGTGGATGACCGACGTGCTCGAGGAACTGGGTCGCGAAGACATCCTGGTGGCGACCGCGGACGCCTCGCCGTCGTCGCTGGAGTGCGTGCTTGCGGGCGAGTGCCTGGCGACGTTCAGCCAGCAGCTCCCGATCCAGGCGCCGATGGCCTACGAGGTGCTCTATCACTACAACCAGTCCCAGATGTGGCCCGTCACGCCGATCGCCACCGGTCCGATGATTGTCGACGCCAGTAATGCCCAAGGCTTCAAGGACGTGGTGATCTCCGTCCTCGGCGAAGACGCCTACTACGACTTGTCACCCTTCTAGGCCACGTCTGGCCCGTTCGTTGCGAGGTCGTCGGCGAGGTCACATACGTGGCCTCGCCGGTCCCGTTTCTATTGTCCGAGAGGACGTGTCCGGGGGTTTAGCCGTCAAGAGCACAGCCGCTCGGGTTCAGGCTGGCACGGCGAGCGCCAGAGACCTGGGCGTCGTGCGCTTCGAGCGGCAATTCGTCGACGCCGCGTCGAGACGTTGCGCCGCGCATCCGTGCGGCTGATTTCTTGAAGACAACATCCATTCGAGGTTGCCCTATGGGGTGCCGTCCTGCTGCGGCGACAAGTCGTGGGAGCGTTCGCCGATCCCGAGGCGGTACGACATGGTGAGACCGAACAACGATGCGCGATCAAGCGCTCCGGACCGTCTCGCCTTGATCGTCAGGACGCGGCTACTGGGCCGGGTGGAAACGGGCGTCGTGATCGGCACGCTGTTGATCGTGCTGTTCTTCGCCGCCAGCACGAACGGCGTCTGGCTGAACTCGATCCCCAGCGTGCTGCGGGTAGCGGCCCCGGTCGGCGTTATCGCCATCGGACAGGCGCTCTTGATGACGAGCGGTGAAGTCGACCTTTCGGTCGGCTCGGTCTTTGCCGTCGCCGGGGTCGTGTTCATCTGGGCCATGGATGCTCTCGGAATCGGCGTTGTCCCGTCGATGCTGATCGCCTTGGCCACGGCCTGTGCCATCGGTTTCCTCAACGGCGTGCTGACGGTGCGCTTTCGTGTGCCTTCCATGATCGTCACACTGGGCGGGATGTTCGTCTATCGGGGTATCGCCTACATTTCCACACAGGGGTTCAGCCTGAGTATTCCAAGAGAATATCGCAAAGATTTACTTGTACAGTTCCTCAAGGATAGAGTCTTTGACATCAGCGTAACTTTCATAATCCTCTTGATCCTGACGGCGGCCTTCGTGTTTATCCTAGCGCGTACTCGCTTCGGCAGCCATGTTATGGCTGTCGGCGGCGAGCCGAGCGCGGCGCTCGCCAACGGCATCCCGGTGAACGCGGTCAAGACCAAGGCCTTTGTCATATGCTCCGGCCTGGCCGGCCTCGCCGGCATCATGACGGTCTGCCAGGAAGGCTCCGTCTATTCGACTTCGGGCGTCAAGATGGAGCTGGAGACGATCGCAGCCGCAGTAATCGGCGGCTGTACACTGAGCGGCGGGATCGGATCGATCTGGGGGCCGATCCTGGGAGTCTTCGTGCTTTCCTCACTCAAGGGCGGGCTGATGCTGATGGGGGCGCCGACGTCCTGGTACATCGCCCTCGTCGGGGCCATCCTGATCGGCTTCCTCGTGGTGTCGAAACTCATGCACCAACGCATGGGGCTCTTGAACTAGGAGCACGGGGCGCGGGGGGCGGTGTCGATGGATGGGACGAGAGGCGGACGGTGAGAGTCCTGACGGCTCGTCGCGAGTCGATTGCGGCCTTGAGCGTGGTCGTGCTCTTCGCGCTTCTTGCCGTGCTGATCGGAGTGGCCTGGTTCAATAACCTGCCAAGCCTTTTGCGCGACGTCTCCTGGCTTGGCATCGTCGCGATCGGCCAAGCCGTGGTCATCATCTCGGGCGAGTTCGATCTTTCGGTAGGCTCGGTCTACGCCTTCGTCAGTTTGATCTTCGTCATGCTCCTGAACGCCGACATCGGGCCGCTGCCGGCCCTTCTGCTGGCCCTTCTGCTGGCCGCCCTGATCGGATATGTCAACGGCGTCCTCACTTGGCGGCTGAGGCTGCCCTCCCTCCTCGTTACTCTGGGCTTCCTGTTCATCTATCGCGGGCTCGTCGAATACGTCACGGGCGGCTACGCTCTCGTCATTCCCGATGAAATCCGTGGCTCCTTCTGGTTGCAGTTGTTGGGGGGCAAGTCGTTCGGACTTCACCATGCCGTGCTTATCTGCGCGATCATTCTTGCGGCGTTCACCTTCCTGATGGCCAGGACGCGTTTCGGCAGTCACATCTACGCCGTCGGCGGCGATGCAACTGCGGCCTTGGCGACAGGCGTGCCGGTGGGCTGGGTCAAGATTCGCGCGTTCATGATCTCGGCCATCTTGGCCGGGTTCGCAGGCATCATCACGGCGACCAACCTGTCCTCGGTCTCGACGACCACCGCGACGGCGATGGAGTTCGAGGCGATCGCGGCTACCATCATAGGTGGCTGCGCCCTGCTGGGCGGGGCCGGCACAGTCTGGGGAGCGCTCCTGGGAGTCGCCACCCTGCTCGCGCTCAAGCACGGGCTCATCTTGCAGGGAATCAACATTTTTGCCTATCAGATCGTGCTCGGATTATGCTTGGTCGGACTGGTTGCCATCAGAGGTGTCTTTCCGAAGATGTTCGCGCCTCACTAGACGTCGAGGCAGGCGGAGGATTGCGCTTGGACCTGGTCGTCGAAATGAAGAACGTCGTGAAGCGGTTCGGCGAACTGCGAGCCTTGGGCGGTGTCGACCTGGAGGTCCATCCCGGCGAGATCCATGCGCTCCTCGGTGACAACGGGGCCGGCAAGTCGACGCTGATCAAGATCCTCTCCGGCGTCTACCCTCCGACATCTGGCGAGATTCGGGTTGACGGCCGACCGGTCGCGTTCCGCTCGCCGCGCGATGCGGCGGATGTGGGCATCGGCACGGTCTATCAGGACCTGGCGCTCGCGCCGCTGATGCCGGTGTCGCGCAACTTCTTCATGGGCCGCGAGCTGATGAAACAGCCCGAGCTGTTCGGCGTCCTGGACGACGCCCGCATGGACGAAATCGCGCTCGAACAGATGAAAATGATCGGCATCGACATCGCCAATCCGCGCCAGCCGGTTGGGACCCTGTCGGGCGGCCAACGCCAGACGCTTGCGATCGCACGGGCAATCTACTTCGGAGCGCATGTGCTGATCCTTGACGAGCCCACCTCGGCGCTGGGCCAGAAGCAGCAGATGCAAGTGCTGAAGACGATCATGCGGGTCCGTGCGCGCGGCAACATTGCCATCATCTTCATCACGCACAACGAGAGCCACGCCCGTCTCGTTGCCGATCGCTACACCTTCCTGTCGCTGGGCGAAGTGATCGGACGCGGCACCCGAGACGATCTCGTGCAAAAGGACATTCGGCAGCTGATGGCGGGAGGCGCCGAATTGGAGGACCTCAAGAGCGAGATTGAGGCACTCGCCGGCTGATCGTCCAGGTCGCCGACAAGCTGGCCTTCGAGCACGTCCAGATCCTGACCGCATCGCCCGAAGACTTCCTGACGCGCATCGGGAACCATGGCTCCCTCTTCCTCGGCCACGGGACCAACGTGGCGTACGGCGACAAGGTCATCGGCACCAACCACACCCTGCCGGCGGGCCGGGCGTCGTGCAGACGCTGGAATTGGGGCGCTTGCGAGCCGCTTGCGGCCCGTCTTTGTAGCGTTCAGCCCGCGTCGGGCCGCGCGGCGTCTATGGCGGCGAGGAAGGGTTCCGCGAAGCGCTCCAGCTTGGCGGCGCCGACGCCGTTGATCTCGGCCAGCTCCTCTCTCGTGCCGGGCCGCCGGCGAACCATGTCGATCAGCGTGCGGTCGTGAAACACGACATAGGCGGGCACTCCGCGCTCCCTGGCCAGCTCTAAGCGCAGGGCCTTGAGCGTGGCGAGGAGGCTTGCCTGCTCATCGGTCAAAGCGTCTGCGGGCTGCTCTCGCGGCGTCCCGCCCGGCGAAGGCGCAGAGGGCGCAACCACGGTGACGGCGCGGTAGTGGAAGGTGCCGTTGCCGCGCAGCAGATCGAAACCCTCGTCGGTGATCGCGAGGCCGCCATAGCCCGCGATGTCGAGCCGCAGGAAGCCCGTCGCCACCAACTGGCGGATCAGCGAGCGCCAGTCGTTCTTGCCCCGGCCGGCACCGAGCCCGAAGACCGGAAGCCGGTGATGGTTGAAGCGGGCGATCTTCTCGGTCTCGCTGCCGCGCAGGATGTCGATCACGTGCGCCGTGCCGAAGCGCTGGCCGGAGCGCTGGACCGCCGACAGGATCATCCGCGCCTCTTCGGTCCCGTCGCGGCGCTCGGCCGGATGCAGGCAGCCGTCGCAGTTCCCACACGGGCCGGTGCGCTCGCCGAAATAGTCCAGCAGCGCCACCCGCCGGCAGTCCGGCGCCTCGCAGTAACCCAGCAGCGCGTCGAGGCGCTTGTGCTCGCGCCGCTTGCGCTCGGGCCCCGCGTCCTCCTGCTCGATGAACTGGCGGCGCATCCTGATGTCGTCGAGGCCGTAGAGCATGTGCGCCTCGGCCGGGGCGCCGTCGCGCCCGGCGCGGCCGATCTCCTGGTAGTAGGCCTCGACGCTGCCCGGCAGGTCGGTGTGGAAGACGTAGCGCACGTCCGCCTTGTCGATCCCCATGCCGAAGGCGATGGTGGCGACGATGACCACGCCGGGCTCGGTCATGAAGGCGTTCTGGTGCTCCTCCCGCTCTTCCTTGCTCATGCCCGCGTGGTAGGGGAGCGCCGGCACGCCCTCTGTCACGAGCATGGCGGCGGTTTCCTCCGTCTTGCGCCGTGACAGGCAGTAGACGATGCCGCTCTCGCCCTCGTGGCGGGCGACGAAGCCCCGCAACTGGCGCTTCCACTCGCGCTTCATCTCCACCGTGAGCCGGATGTTGGGGCGGTCGAAGCCGAGCACGAAGTGCTCGACCCGGCCGTCGAAGAGCTTGTCCGCGATATCGTCGCGGGTCACGACGTCGGCTGTCGCCGTCAGCGCCGCGACGGGGACGTCGGGAAAGAGCGTGCGCAGGCGGCACAGGTCCTCGTATTCCGGGCGGAAGGCCGGGCCCCACTGGGAGATGCAGTGGGCCTCGTCGATCGCGAAGAGGACGACTGGCAGGCGGGCGAGCGCCTCCAGCATGCGCTCGGTCATCAACCGCTCCGGGGCCATGTAGAGAAGCCGCGTCTCGCCCGCCGCGGCGCGCCGCCAGGCGGCGACGTTCCGGCTGCGGTCGTTGGCGGAGTTGATGCAGTCCGCCGCAACGCCCGCGAGCCTGAGTGCTGCCACCTGGTCCTGCATCAGCGCAATCAGCGGGGAGACGACCACGGTGAGCCCGTCCGTGACCAGCGCCGGGATCTGGAAACAGAGCGACTTGCCCGAGCCGGTCGGCATCACGGTGAGCGCGTGGCGCCCGCCAAGCAGAGCCGCGATCACGGCTTCCTGGCCGGGC
Organism: Alphaproteobacteria bacterium; assembly: GCA_965207055.1. GTDB lineage: Bacteria > Pseudomonadota > Alphaproteobacteria > UBA828 > UBA828 > WTGU01. The sequence continues at coordinate 1,962,463 of CBDBLP010000004.1, forward strand.
CGGAAGTCCTCGAAGCCGAAGACCTCTCGCAGCACCCGGCGCGCCTCAAGAACGGGTTCCCCCGCCGTCGCCATCAGCTGCACCGGGCCGCCCTCACGTCGATCGCCGACGAGCGGGGCGCTGGCTGGCTCGCCCCCATTCACCCGCGATGATCCTCGGCGGCATCCTGCGGCACGAAAGCCAGCACCTCTGCGGCGTGGGAGAGATCGCGATAGCCCCACTTGTTGTCGGAATTGATGAAGAAGATGTCGTAGCGGATCGATTGGTCCAGGTCGATGGCGCGTTCGATGGCGTCCACGACATCCCGCTGGCTGCACCACACCGAGAAGGTCCGCGCATCCACCGGGCGGTCTTCGGCGTTGACGAAGCCGATGCGCAGCGCGATTACGGAGAGATCGAAGCTGTCCGCGTAGCAGCGCGCGAGCGCCTCGCCCCAGATCTTGGTGCTCGCGTATGGGCCCTTGGGGCGCGTCGCCATGTCGTGTCGTATCAGCACCCAGTCGGCGGGCACGTCGTGGTAGCGGCCCTCGACCAGCGCGCGATAGGGCTCTTCACGCTCCCACCCGGCGACGGTCGCGCCGGAGCTGGCGAACACCACGCGCCTGCAGCCGGCGAGCCGGGCCGCTTCGAGCACGTTGCGGGTGCCGATGATGTTGGTGTCCCGCAGCTCTTCCCACGTGTGGCCGTCGCCGGCCTTCGCCGCGAGGTGGATGACCGTGTCCCGGCCTTCGAAGGCGGGTCGGATCGCGTCGAGATCGGCGAGGTCCGCACGCACCGTGGCGACGCCGGGGACGTCGCTCCGGTTGAGGGCGGTGAGCCGCGCACGAGGTTCCAGACGTTCGCGCACGGCCCGTCCGATGAGGCCGCTCATGCCCGTAATCAGGATATCCTCGGCCACGCTTCGTTATCCTTCTCCGGCGCCAAATTCCGTTCTGGTTTCAGGGCACCTGCTCCTGGTGTCGGTGGACTCGCTATCGACGTTGGACCATTCCAACTCCAAGCCCGGACCACTTCCACATCGGCGTGGCGAGGGCCGAGGCGGCGCTCATCATCCAATTTAAAGTCAAGCCGCATGACGCGCTGCCTAAGTAGCATTTGTTTCATGCATCGGCAGGCACGGCGGCGCTACAATCGTTGGCAAGTAGATTCGGCCGTGCGCGCTTGGTGCGGCGGTAGGGAATCAGGATGCATGCGATGAGGCGACTGGATCGATTTAGCAAGCCGTGACGGTGAGGCTCGGATCGACGTGAGGGGGGCGATGACACGGATAGTCGGGCTGATCGTCGCGGGCGTCCTCGGGCTTGGCGTCGCGGCGGGCGCCGCACTGGCCGACGCCGGCGGGGTGATCGCGCCCAAGGAGGCCCCGCCTGCGCTTGCCGAACTGGGAAAGCGCCTCTTCTACGACGAGCGGCTTTCCGGCGATACCTCGCTCGCCTGCGCGAGCTGCCACCAGCCGGAATTCGCGTTTACCGACGGCCAGGCGCTTTCCGCCGCCTACACGGGTGCGGGTCACTTCCGCAACACACCGACCCTTGCCAACGCCGGCCACCGCGCCGCGTGGATGCACGACGGCCGTCTCGGCACCAATCTCAACGACGTGATGCGCGAGATGATCACCGAGACGTACTTGATGAACATGGACATGCGCCTGATGCAGGAGCGCCTGAAGCAGGACCCGGTCTATGTCGAGATGTTCGGCGCGGCGGGTATCGGCGAGCCCTCCAACGGCGGGGCCCGCAAGGCGCTGGCCGCGTTCGTCGGCACCATCGTCTCGCGCGGCGCCGCCATCGATACAGGCTCCATGTCGTCGGCGGCAGGGCGCGGTGCGCTGATCTTCGAGGGCCGCGCCGGCTGCGCGCAGTGCCACACGGGCGCGCGCTTCACCGACGACAGCCCGCACAACACCGGCGTCCCCGACAACCCCGAGATCTGGGCCGACCCGGAACGGCACTCGGCCTTCGTCACCTATGCCAAGTTCATGGGTATCGAGAACTACATGAACCTGCGCGAGGACCTCGGCACCTACGTGCGCAGGCACAGGGACGAGGACAGGCGCAGCTTCCTCACGCCGACGCTGCGCGAGCTCGCGTGGACCGCGCCCTACATGCACAACGGGGTGTTCGGGACCCTGGAGGAGGTCGTGGACTTCTACGATGCAGGGGGCGGGGACGATCCCCTGAAAGACCCGCGGCTGAAGCCGCTCGGGCTGGTGCCGAGCGAGAAGGCCGACGTCATCGCCTTCCTCCAGGCGCTGAGCGGCGAGAGCTTCGACACCGACGAATACGTCTGGCGCGCGGACGACTACGACTACGCGCTAATCGAGAACTGGCGCAACGAGCCGAACTAGGGGAAGCCGCCGTGACCCTGCCCCGCACCCTCCTCGCCGCTGCCGCCGCCGCGCTCCTCGCCGCGCCTGCGGTGGCGCTGCTGTTCGCCGCGCCCGCGGTGGCGGGCGACTCACGGCCCGCAAGCCTCGCCCCGCTTGGCCCGCCGCCGGTCCCGGCGGACAACCCGATGTCGGACGAGAAGATCGAGCTCGGCAAATTGCTCTTCTTCGATCCGATCCTCTCCGGCAACGCCGGCATGCCCTGCTCGGCCTGCCACCTGCCCGATGCCGGCTGGTCCGTGCCCTTTGCGGTCAGCATCGGCTATCCCGGCAGCATTCACTGGCGCAACAGCCAGACCATCATCAACTCCGCCTATTACGGGAAGCTCTTCTGGGCGGGCGCGTCCAAGTCGCTGGAGGCGCAGGCGCGCTCGGCGGCGCGCGGTGCCGTCGCCGGCAATGGCGAGGACGACATGATGGAGGCGCGGCTCGCCTTCGTGCCGGAGTACCGCGAGCGCTTCCGCGACGTGTTCGGCGACGACTGGCCCAACGTCCGCCACGCCTACATGGCGATCGCCGCCTTCGAGCGGACCCTGGTGCAGACCGACACGCCCTTCGATCGCTACATGCGGGGCGAGGGCGGCGCGCTGAGCGCAGCCCAGAAGCGCGGCCTCGCGCTCTTCGACGGCAAGGCGAGCTGCACCACCTGCCACAACGGCCCGCTGCTGACGGACGAGCGCTTCTACAACCTCGGCGTGCCGCCCTACGACGGCTGGGAAGACGACGAGCTCGCGCAGATCACCTTCCGCTTCGAGCTCTACGCCAAGGGCTCGACCGAGGCCTTCTACCGCGCCACCAAGGACGACCCCGGCCTCTACTTCCGCACCAAGGCGAAGGAGCATCTCGGCAAGTTCCGCACGCCGAGCCTGCGCTACACCGCGTACACCGCGCCCTACATGCACAACGGCATGCTGGAGACGCTGGAGGACGTGGTGGCGTTCTACAACGCGGGCGGCGGCGAGAACGAGTTCGCCGAGACCAAGACCTCCCTGATCCAGCCCCTCGGCCTCAGCCAAGCCGAGATGGACGACCTGGTCGCCTTCCTCGAGAGCCTGTCCGGGGAGGAAATCCTGATGGAGGAGCCGGAGCTGCCCGAGATGGAGCCGCTCCCGCTCGCCGCGCGAGACTGAGAGGCCTGCGCCATGACGATCGATAGCCGCATCGCTGCGGGCGTGACCGGCACCGACGCCGACGCCGCCGAGGAGACCGGCGGCACGCCCTGCCTGATGACCCGACGCAGCTTCCTGCTGCTGGGCGGGCTGACCACCGCCGTGGTCATGGTGGGCGTTCCCGGTCTCGCGCAGGCGGAGACACCGGCGGTGGTCGCCACCTATCCCAAGAAGTTCATCGCCAGGTTCTCGTCGCTGATCGTCGACGAGCCGGTGGACTTCACCTACCCGGACGAGGGCGAATACTCGGAATCGATGCTGGTCAAGCTCGGGACGGAGGCCGGCGGCGGGATCGGGCCGCAGCGCGACGTCGTGGCCTTCAGCTACACCTGCACGCACCAGGGCGGGCCGCTCTTCGGCACCTACAAACCGCAAGACAAGGCGCTAGGCCCCTGCCCGCTGCACCTCACCACCTTCGACCTGGTGCGCCACGGCATCTTCATCTCGGGCCAGGCCTACCAGTCGCTGCCGCAGGTGCTGCTGGAGCTTGAAGGCGACGACATCTACGCCACCGGCATGTTCGGCCTGATCTACGGCCGCTTCGACAATCTTCAGGGCTGAGGACGCAGAGGCATGGCCACCCCCTACTATGTGCCCGAAGAGAGCGTGCCGCTGCCGCCGCCGGACGCGGAGGTCATCTCGACCGCGTGCGACTATTGCATCGTCGCCTGCGGCCACAAGAGGGGCGTGGGGCGGGTCCGGCGGCTCGGCGAGAGCCCCTACAAGCGCCAGTACCGCTCCATGTCCTTCGCGCGCCGCGACATCGCCTGAGTGCGCGCGGCCTCCGACATCGATCCCGCACAGACCATCGCGCCCCATCTCGCCGCGCCGGATGACGTCATCCGCTGCGCCGCCGCGCGTGCGCTGGGTGGGTGGGGCGGTGCGGGCGCCGCTGCGCCGCTGGCGGACGTTCTCATGGACCCAGACCCGGACCTCCGCGCGGATGCGATGGCGGGGCTCGCGCGATGCGCCCGGCCCGAGGACGCCCCCACCATCCGCCGCTCGCTGGCGGGCGACCCCGTGGGAGAGGTCAAGGTGGCCGCCATTCAGGCTCTTGCGCGGCTGAAGGACGGGGGCTCGGTTCCGCTCCTGCGCGCTTTGGCGCTAGGCCGGTGCGAGGCCGAGGTCGCGTGGGAGGAGCCGGGCAGCGGATGGGACGACTGGCTCGACGTCCAGATGGCCGCGGTCGAGGCGCTCGGCGCCATCGGCGCGGAGGAGGCGGTCGACGATCTGGTCCACGCCCGTGACGACGAGATGGGCCAGGACCTCGACCACGTCGTGTTCACAGCACTCGCGCGGATGCCCGGGCGCGGCGTTCCAGCCCTGCGCGGCTTCTTCCAGCATGGCGATGCGCGGGTCCGCGAGCGTGCTCTCGATGCGTTGGCGGGCGCCGGGCGCGAGGCATTGACGCCGCTGCGCGAGGCCCTGGTTCGAGACCCCGGTCCGGGCGTGCGTCGCCTTGCCATCGACTGCTTCGACGAAGACGACGAGGCACTCGCCGCCCTCGCCTTGAACGACCTGGACGCCGGCGTTCGCTGTGCCGCGCTCGCCCGCGCCGCGCCGGCGCGCCCCGATGTCGGGCGCTCCGCGCTCCGCGACCCGGACGAGAGCGTGCGCGCGGCCGCGCTGGAAGCGCGCGGAAGCGAGCCTGCGGGCGATGACGAGCCCGATCTCGTCGCCAACGTGGAAGCGTGGCTGCGCACCGCCGGAGTCTCGCTCGCGACGGTCTGCGCGGCGGTGCTGCCGACGCTTGCCGGCGCGCGATCCCTGAATGTGCTCGACGAGGCGGCCCACGACAGCGAGCGGGCGCCGGGGGTGAGGATCGCCGCCCTGCGTTCCCTGGGACGGATCGGGACCGAGGAGAGCGTCGCCGTGCTCCGCCGCGCGGCGGTGGACCGCTCGCGTCAGGTACGGCTCGCGGCGCTCACGTCGCTGGTCGAAATCACGCGGCGCGCGCCGGCCGACGTCGGCGATGGTGCGCGTGCGGTGCTGATGGAAGCGGTGCGCGGTTCCCTCGCGCCGGCGCTGCCTGCCGAGGAGGCGGGCACCGGGGACGCCACCCCGCCCGCGCCTGTGGCTGCGGTGCAGGACGAGTCGGGGCAAGGCGCCCCGGCGCCCGACGACGAGCCGTCCCCCGCCCCGACGCCATCGGCCGCAGACGACGGGGCGTCGGACGCCGCTTCGACCGCGCCGGCGTACCCCCGCTCGACGCTCGAAGCGATCGGCGGGCGCCCGGTCGCGGCGGCCCGGTCGGAAGCTGCCTCGTCCCCTTCGGACGATGGCGCGGGATCGCCCGAGCGCAGGCAGAGAGCTCGGCACGGGCGGGTTGCGGTCGACGGGCCCGATGACTTTAGCCAGGACCTGCGACTGACGGCGCTCCGACTGGCGGCCGCGTGCAAGGGCGGCGCGCTCGACGATGCGTTGGCGGAGACGGCGGCGTCGACGACGCCTGCGCTCCGCGCTGCCGCCTTCGAGGCGATTGCCCGGCGCGCCGCAGCGATGCCCCTCTCGCCCAACCTGACCGAGCTTGCCGTCGTCGCCTTGAAGGACGGCGATCCGACCCTTCGCGCGGCCGCGGCGCGGGCGCTTGCCGCGCGGAGCGACGCAGCCTCCCACCTCGCCCCGCTGCTCGACGACCCTGACGACAGTGTGCGTGCCGTTGCGTTGAAGGCAGTTGCCGCAGCCGATCCCGAAGAGGCCCTTCGCGGCTTCGGTGATCCCTCGGCAATCGTTCGCGGCGTGGCCCTGGACGCCGCCGCCGGGCGCGGGCAGGACCACCTCGTCGAGCAGGCCATAAGGGCGCTCGTGGAGGGCGGGTTCACGGACACGCTGCATCAGGCTTGCCGCCGTCACCCCGTCGCCCGGCAGGCCCTGCTCGGGATGCTGCGCGAGGCGGACTCCCTGCCGCCGCAGCGCCTCCTCATGATCCTCCAGGCTCTGGGCCACGCCGCCGCCGTCGATGCGGGTGTGGCAGCCGACCGGGACACGGCAGCCCGGGAGGTCGTCTGACACCGCACGCGGGTCGCCCCGCCTGCGGCGCCTGCGGTCAGGGATCCAGGCGGACGACGCCGTCTGCCACCAGCACGCGGTCATCGAGGCGGACGGTCGGCCGGTAGATCACCATGTCGAGATGAACGGGGCAGCGCACGGTGCCGCCATAATAGATGTTGTCGCCGAACGCGATGTGGACGTTGCCGCGCGCCTTCTTCTCTTCCTGGAAGCTGCCGTTCCTGAGGCTCGCGCCGTTGAGGCCGATCCCGAACTCCGCGATGTTGTCGGCGTCGGGCACCGTCTCCACGATGTGACGCAGATGCTCGGCCTCAGGCCCCTCCCCGCTCACGCTCACGGCCCTGCCGCCCCGCACCTCGACCCTGATCGGGGTGGCCGGCCGGGCGATGCCCGTGCCGGGCCCGTCGATCACGATCACGCCCTCGGCCTTGCCTTCGAGCGGGCGGGAGGAGACCTCCCCGTCGGAGAAGGCCGCGTTCCTGCCCGGCTCGGTGGCGTAGCCGCACTCCACGACCACCTCGTTCGCCCCGATCGGCGCCGCGATATCGGTGCCCGCGCCGGTCTTGATGTGCATGGTGTGCCCGGCCGCCCAGATCGACGCCAGCGCCCGGCCTTCGGTGAGGAGCTCCCGGTAGTCGGCCAGCGCGCCGCCGCTGGTGAAATTGTCCAGGCCGCGCATCACCATGGACATGGTGCGTATTCGCTTCGCCTTCAGCAGCTCCTTGACGCTGGCGGCGTAGGCTGGCGCGCCGCCGGAGCCGGTCAGGCTGATCAGCACGTCCGCCCTCTCGAACGCCGCCTCGATCATCGGGCTGAGCTCGTTCTTTCGCTCCGGCGGGCGCGAGGGCTGGTGCAGGATGGCGCATTCGGCTCCGATGCTGCCGGCCACGCCGGCAAGCGCATGGACCATCTCCATCGCGCTGTGATCGTCGATGACGATGGCCACGTTCTCGCCGGGCCTGATCGCGAGCAGCTCCCGCCCGACGAGGCGGGCGCTCTCCGCTACGCTGATGGTCGCCGACGTCACGGCTCCCCTCTCCGGATTACTCGCCGGCTCGAATGGCGGAAAAGCTGCTGCAGATCGCCATTCCGTGCCATGCGCCCCAAGGCTGGAGTCGATCGAACGCGGCTCCCAAACTGCGAATCGATGCTACCGATCCTCGCCCGGCATGCATAGAACGACCTATTCAATCCCTTGCATGAATGCGTCTCCAGTCGCCTGCTCGAGAAATCTATTGGAATGTGTTCCTCGCTTGCATCGGAGGGATGACCGGTTGGCAGAGCAGCAGTAGCAATCACCTGGTCGGAGTTGGAAGGGCGTGAGCTGGCCGGCCATCCAGGCTGGCATGTCCACGTCACGCCGACTGCGCCTCCTGGCTCGACCAGGTCGAACGCTTCTTCGCCTTCTTGGCCGAGAGACAGCTCCGGCGCGATGTCCATCGCTCCCCGCAGGAACTCGAACAGGCCATCCGGACGCTAGGCCGCAGGCCTCACCGCAATTTGAGTCGTCGCCGAGGGCGGCGTGGGCAACGGCTACGAGTACGCGCCGCCAACAAGGTCCCCTCCAGCACGGCAACTGCGATCGAAGTGTTCACAGTCATCGACTCCCTCCGAAGGCGCCAACCATGTCGGTTCTCTTGACGGTCCCGGCCATGTGCTCGTGCTCCGAGCCGAGGAACGCGCCAAACAAGTGCCCTCGCGCGTACCCGTCGTCGCCAACATTCACGAACCAATTGCCCGTGACCGCGACCTTGTAGTCGATGTCGCGGGTATGGAACCAACGATCCTCCGAGTCGGACTCGAAGCGATTTAGGAAATAGATGTCCCGAAACCGCAGGTCCTGCTCGTTTCCGGGGTCTGCCAGCGTCGCCAGGCGGACCTCCAGTTCGGCATACCCTGCGATCGGCGACGGCCCGGAGAACCCCAGTAGAGAGCCGCTCCACGTGGCCGTGCCGAACAGGCGACGGTTGTCGGCCAGCGCGGTATCTGGCATGACGCCCGTGACCCAAGGCTGAGGCAGTCCGTTGAACAGAGCGACGCCAAATCTCACGTCGCCGTCTTCTGACCGCCCCATCAAATGGAAGCTGGTGTCCGACCACTCGCCCCAATCGTTGTAGAGGTCGGTCCGTTGGCTCATGTACATGATCTGGAGCACTTCCCGGTCGACTTTGCTGATGATGTGGCCGAGATTTGGGATGTACTCGCCATATGAGCCCATGATGCTGTCCGGGAACTCGATGCTGTCTACATGGCCCTGGATGCCGAGCGCGTGTAGCAACTCGTGGACGATGACCTTGCGTGGGTATGTGTACTCGGACACATCGAAGTCGTCGGGAATGTAGAGGACGGATGATGTGGTGTATCCCGACATCGGGTCGATGGCGTTCTGCGCACACGCCACCGCCCCGGCACCGCATCTGACGCTGATCGAGTGGGGCGATTGGAGCATGACGAAAATGTCGCCCCAAGCGATGCTCTCTGAGGCGGAGTTGTCCGCCCCGCCGATCAGAACGTCTGGGGGCAGAGCACCACTCTCGCCCCAGCGAGAGGCATCGGCGTAATCGACACTCGATACGACGAGTTGGAACTCCGGCGGCAAGGCGTCGTTCAAGATCAAAATACTGTCGTGCAGGGCCCCCAGGATTCCAGCGTTTTCCAGAGCCAAGAGGTCGGAATCCACAAGCACCGTCGGCGGGACGATGAAGGGATAGAAGCCGTCACCGTGCAACCCGAAGCGATCGTTCCCGTCGCGGGTCGTCAAGTCATGCTCATAGTTCTCCAGCCGCTCTACCCCCACACCGTCGCGAGACGCGCCCATGAAGTAGCGTATGCCGTTCTGCGTCAGGACATGGCGTAAGTTCTCGCGGGGCTCCAGATCCCCGCCAATGTGGACCTCGAACACGTCTTCGCTCAAAGTCCACACGTGTGCGTGAGATCTAGTTTTGTATGGCGTGTAGCTGTGGCGCTCCTCTGCCGCGCTCGAATAATCGAGATCGGGCTGGGTCACCGGCATCGCGGGTCCATTTCCGCCGCCGCCACACGCACCAACCACCAAAAGCCCGCTCAGGGCAGCGGTTGCAATGAGTCTGTTGATCGCTCTTCTCCCTTCGTCGTGCAGACTTACCGCATTTCATCAGTAATTTCCGACCTCACAGCAGCCACAGTAGCCCGTCGTGACGCGCGGAGTGCTCGCCGTCTGCATCGCGACGTCGCCCCTGTGCGTCCGACAGAATCAACTCGTTGGCAATCGACGGCCTGCGCCGCCATCGCCCGCGAAGAGTGAGCTACATCGGTCAGGACTGGCGCTTGAGTGCGCCTTCGGCGGTGATGTCGCTCTTGAAGGGCCAGTAGAGCTCGGCGTTCCGGGTGATTCCGCTGCGGCGGAAGATGATGATCAGCATCATCACCACGCCCACCACCACCCAGGTGCTGCTGGTCGGCAGCGTGAAGCCGTCCTTGCCGAACATTCCGCTCTCGAGATTCTTGAGCAGGTCGATCACCACGGTCATCACCACGACGCCGACGACGGCGCCGGAGAGGCTCTGCATGCCGCCGATCACCAGCATCGCAAGCGTGATGAGCGTGAGGTTTAGGAAGAAGGTGTCGACCGTCAGCATGCCCAAGAAGTGGCCGAAGAGGCCGCCCGCCATGCCGCAGAAGAAGCCGCTGATCACGAAGGCGAGCAGGCGCTGGCCGATGACGTTGACCCCGGCCGCCTTCGCAGCGACCTCGTCGTCCCGCGACGCACGCAGCGCGAGCCCGAACTTCGAGCGCGAATAGAAGAAGGCCCCGAGGATCGTGACCACCGCGTAGCAGTAGGCGACCCAGGGCGTGGTCGTCTGCGGCAAGCCGATCACCGAGCTCGCGCCAGAGGTCCAGGTGCTCCAGCGCAGATAGACCGAATAGATGATCATCAGGAAGGCGAAGGTGCCGATCGACGCCGCGATGCCCGATAATCGCATCAGCGCAATGCCCGCGACGAAGGCCACGAAGGCGCTGAGCAGCCCCGCGAGGAAGGTCGCCAGTACGAAGTGGTGGCTGTTGTTCAGCAGATAGTGCGGCAGCCCCGGCATGAACATCTCGCGGGTGAACTCGCAGCAGGTCTGCCAGCCGGTGGCGTAGGCGCCCACCATCATGAAGCCGATATGGCCGAAGGACATGATCCCGGAGTTGCCGATGAACATGTAGAGCGCCACCACGATCACGACCCGGATCAAGCCCTCGGTCAGCGTGCGGGCCATGATCCTGTCGTCGAGCGCGACCACGATCGCGGTGATGATGAGAAGACCGACGCAGAGATTGACCAGCGGCCAGTAGTGCCGGATGCGCTGCATGAGCGGGGTGGTGGCGTCGATCATCACACCCGTTCGCGCACTTTCAGTGCTAACATACTGACACAGCGTTGCTTTTTTCCTCCTAATTTGGCCGGGTGACGCGAATTCTGCCTGAATTTTCTCCCCGGCTGCAACTGGACTCGGGAGGAATTCTCATGGCTACCGCTCGCCTCAGCCAACGCCGCGTCGACGCCCTCAAGTCCCGCAAGTCCGCCTACGACATCCGTGACCCCGAACTCAAGGGCTTCGGCGTCAGAGTCCTGCCCTCGGGCGCCAAGCGATACTTCATCCATACTCAGCACGACGGCCGGCGGGTCTGGAAGATCGTCGGTCAAGCCGATGACGTTGGTGTGGACGAGGCCCGCGACCGGGCCAAGGTCATGCTGGCCGCGATCCGAAACGAAATCGCTGACGCGGCCGTAGCACCGCCCGACATTGCCTTCGAGACTGTCGCCGACGAAGTCTTCCGGCGATACGCCCGGAACTGGAAGTCCTCGACCCTCAAGGTCAACCGGAACTACTACGGCAACCATATCCTGCCCTGGTTCGAAGGACGCCCCATCGCGAACATCACCGCGCACGATGTCCAGCGCTGGTTCGCATCGCTCCACAATACCCCGGTCTCGGCAGACCGGTCAGCCCCTATCCTTTCGGTGATCATGCGACAGGCCGAGGTCTACGGTTATAGGCCGGAGGGAACAAATCCATGCGCGGGCATCAAGCGATATCGCCGCCAGGGACGGCAGCGCTTCCTTTCAACCGCCGAGATTGGCCGATTGGGAGAGGTGCTGGCTCGCCACGAGGCCGACCACCCGAAGGCTACAGCAATCATACGGCTGCTTCTCCTCACTGGCTGCCGGAAGGGCGAGATCGTCACCCTGAAATGGCACTTCTATCGGGAGGGTAAACTGTTCTTGCCCGATAGCAAGACTGGGCCGCGCACGGTCTGGCTCTCGTCTGCCGCGCGCGCGGTCCTCGACGGCCTGCCCCGAAAGTCGAGCTGGATCTTCCCTTCGACCCGGACAAACCGCTGCATGACCACGATGGCGGTCGACCAGCTCTGGTATCGCACGAGGGCGGAAGCGGACCTGCACGAAGTCCGAATTCATGACCTTCGACATTCGTATGCCAGCATCGCCATGGCGCGGGGCGAGACGGTGCTGACCATCGGCAGGCTTCTCGGGCATCGCGACCCGGAGACGACGCTGAAATACACGCATCTGTCCGATGCCATGGTGCGTGAGGCGGTCGACACCGTCGGTGTTGTACTGGGAGGCTGAACAATGGCCGTGAAGAGGCAGCGTCTGACAGATGCTAAAGTTGCGAGGCTGAAGCCGGCGTCGCGCGAATACACCGTATTTGACACTCGCCATGCTGGTCTCGGCGTGCGCGTGCGGCCTTCGGGTCATCGGAGCTTCGTGTATTCCCGGAAGGGTGAAAACGGCGCGCGCAGGATCACGCTCGGGCCCGCCGTCTTGATGGGCGTCGAGGACGCACGCAGCCGGTGCCTTGCCATCGACACGGGAGAACGACCGGTTCGTGACGACGATGTTACCGTTCCGACATTCGAGGAATTCGTCGCAGGCGCAGGACGTGTCTGTCTCGATAAATGCAAGCCGTCGACGCAGAAGTCCGAGCGCTGGGCCTTGAAGGCTCGCCTGCTGCCCGCTTTTGGATCGCTGCCCCTTGATCGGATCACCCTTGCCGGCGTCACCCGCTGGTTCGACGAGTACAGTCGGACCGCGCCCGGCGGAGCCAATCACGTGTTGGGTCTGCTCGGCCGGATACTGAACCACGCGATCGCGTGCGGCCATATCCAGACGAACCCGACCCGGGGTGTGAAGCCGAACTCCCGTCCGAAGCTCACGCGCTTCCTGTCGAACGAGGAAGTCCGGCGCCTTCACCATGCGCTGGACCACTTCACCGCCACGCAGCCGTCACGCGCGCAGCAGGCAGACATCATCCGCCTTCTGTTGCTGACGGGCTGCAGGAAGAGTGAAATCCGGACCTTGCGCTGGCAGGATGTGGACGGGAACACGCTCAACCTGGCCGACGCCAAGTCGGGACCGCGGCGGGTCTTCCTGAATGCGCAGTCCCGCGCCATTCTGGATCGGCAGCCGCGATTCGCAAGTGTCTGGGTATTCCCCTCGCCGTCGAATCCAGAGCGGCCACTCTCGCGCGACCTGAAGCTCTGGCAATGGATCCGCAGGGAGGCCAAGATCGAAGATGTACGCCTTCATGATCTCCGGCACACGGTAGCCAGCCACGCCGTTCTGCAAGGCGTCCCGCTGCCGGTCGTATCGCGGATGCTCGGACACAAGAGGCCGAGCATGACGATGCGCTACGCCCATGTCGGCGATCGCGAGACCGAAGCGGCGGCGGAACGCATCGGAGCAGCCATCGCGCAGGCGTTGAATTCTGGTGCGACCGGCTTTAGCGGTTAACTCGGCCCGCTCGAATTCGGTGAGCCCAATCCGAACCCCGACAAGTAGTTCCACTGGAATTCGGCAGGTGTAGCGACTATGTGATACGAGGATTCCGTCGCCGGATCCGCACTTACGGTCCGGCGGGCATTGTGACTAATTCGAGTGCAAGTTTGCTCTGGTCGTCGCTATTGCGTTCATCCGCCACTTGGGCTTCCAACAAGAGACTCCGAGGATCGACATGCAAGATGATCCCGATCTCCGCGGAGTCCCGCTGCCTTGCCAATCGGAAGCCGGTGCTCACGCGTCGGACCGCAGCGAGCCCTTCGGACCCAGCTGTCTCTCGCTTGACCTTGAGGTGGGCAAGGAGGACGGCCGCATCCGCACCTGCGGCGCCGTGCGCGCCGATACCGGCCAGGGGTATTCCGGCGACGGGTCGGCATCGGCGCTCGCGAAGCTCGATGAGTTCGCCGAGGGCGCGTCCTTCGTTCTCGGCCACAATCTGATCGCCTTCGACCTGCCTCACCTCGAAGCGGTGAAGCCCGATCTGCGACTGCTGGCCCTGCCGGCCGTGGACACGTTGCGTCTCAGCCCCCTCGCGTTTCCGCGCAATCCCTATCACCACCTCGTCAAGCACTATCAGGACGGCGGTCTCAAGCGTGGGAAGATCAACGATCCAGAGCTCGACTCCCGTCTTGCACTGGAGCTTTTCGGCGACGAGCGAGAAACACTGCGTGGAGCGAAGCCCGACCTGCTGGCGGCCTGCCACTGGCTCACGACCCCGCAGTTTGGCGGCACAGACCGCGCTCTCGACGATCTCTTCACCGGCATACGCGGCGCACGACGGCCAGCAGATGCCGAAGCCCGCGCGGCGATAGTCCGGCTGCTGGAAGGCAACGCCTGCACGACCCATGGACGGGACGCGGTGGCAGATGCGGCGAGCAAGGGATGGGCGCTGGCCTATGCGCTGGCGTGGCTCTCGGTCGCCGGCGGCAACTCGGTGATGCCGCCCTGGGTGCGTCACCAGTTTCCCGAGGCGGGTCAGCTCGTGCGCCGTCTCAGGGACACGGCTTGTGCCGATCTTGCCTGCGGCTGGTGCCGTGAGCGGCACGATGCCCGCAAGGAGTTGAAGCGCTGGTTCGGCTTCGACGAGTTCCGGCCGGAACCGGCGGACGCAGACGGATACCCCATGCAGCAGGCTATCGCCGAGGCGGCGATGGCGGGAAAGCATGTGCTGGGTATCCTGCCCACCGGCACGGGCAAGTCGCTCTGCTACCAGATCCCGGCGCTGTCCCGGTACGACAAGACCGGCGCGCTGACGGTGGTGATCTCGCCGCTGGTCGCGCTCATGGCCGACCAGGTCGCAGGATTGGAGGCGCGGGGGATCGGCTCTTGCGTGACCGTCAACGGTCTGCTCTCGATGCCCGAGCGGGCCGACGCGCTGGACCGCGTGCGCCTTGGGGATGCAGGCATCCTCCTCATCTCCCCCGAGCAGCTTCGCTCCCGCTCCATACGCCGGGTTCTCGATCAGCGAGAGATCGGCGGCTGGGTGCTCGACGAGGCCCACTGCCTGTCGCGCTGGGGTCACGATTTCCGGCCCGACTACCGCTACGTCGGCCGCTTCATCCGCGAGAGGGCCGGCAACGAGCCGGTGCCGCCGGTGCTGTGCCTGACGGCCACCGCCAAGCCGGACGTCACCGACGACATCGCGCAGCACTTTCAGGACAAGCTCGGCATCGAGCTCGCCGTCTTCGACGGCGGCGCCGAGCGCGGCAATCTCACCTTCGAGGTGATGCCGACCACAGGCGGCGAGAAGTTCGGCCATATTCACCACGTTCTCGAGTCATATCTGCCGTCGGACGGAACCGGTGGCGCCATCGTTTACTGCGCGACGCGCCGGCAGAGCGAGGAGGTGGCGAGTTCCTTCAACTGAAGGACATGGCGGCCGAGCACTATCACGCGGGCCTGCCGCCCGAAACCAAGAAGGACGTTCAGCGGCGCTTCATCGGCGGCGAGCTTCGCGCGATCGCGGCGACCAACGCCTTCGGCATGGGCATCGACAAGCCGGACGTTCGGCTGGTGATCCATGCCGACATTCCCGGCTCGCTGGAGAACTATCTCCAGGAGGCAGGCCGGGCCGGGCGGGACCGCGCATCGGCGCGCTGCGTGCTGCTCTATTCGGCCGATGACGTGGAGCGTCAGTTCGGCATGTCTGCGCGCTCGCGCCTCACCCGTCAGGAGATCCACGGCATCCTGAGAGCGCTCCGCAATCTGGACCGCAAGAAGCGCCTCAAGGGTGAGGTGGTCGCCACCACCGGCGAAATCCTCGGCGAGGATGAAGAAAAGGCGTTCGAGCGCGATTCGGCCACCGACGACACGCGCGTGCGCACCGCCGTCGCCTGGCTGGAAGAGTCCGAACTGCTCACCCGCGAAGAGAACTCCGTCCAGGTGTTTCCGTCGTCGCTCCGGGTAAACTCGGTCGAGGAAGCACGCGCAAGGCTCGCGCGGGCACCGATCACGGACGCCTATCGCGATCAGTTGCTGCGCATCGCCATGGCGTTGATCCAGGCCGGCGCGGACGAGGGCGTCACCACGGACGACCTGATGGCGGCCTCGGGCCTGAGCCCCGAGGCTGTGCGCGGCGCCTTGTACGATCTCGAGCGGCTGGGCGTCGCCAGCAACGACACGGCGCTGACCGCGTTCGTCCATGCCGGCGTGGAGCGCTCGTCCTCCAGGCGTCTGGAGCATGCGGCAGAGCTGGAGACCACCCTGATCGCACACATGCGCGAGCAGGCGTGGGATCAGGGCAAGGGAGATACGGCGTCACTGCACCTGCGCATCGCATCGCAGGTTCTGAGAGACCAGGGGCTGCCCGATCCCCTGCCGGAGCGGCTGTGGCGCATCCTCTGCAGCATCGCCTATGACGGCCGTGGCGAGGATGGCGCAACGGGCAGCCTGACCGTGCGCAAGCGGGACGCCGAGACGGCCTCGGTGACGCTCCAACGGGAATGGGGAGCGTTGGAGGAAACGGCGCAGCTCCGGCGTGAAGCGGCCGGGCGTCTGCTGGAGCACCTCATAGACTGCCTGCCGTCCGGAAGCCGGGGCACGGACCTGCTGGCCGAGACCACGCTCGGCAAGCTGTTGCAGGCAGTCGAGTCCGACATGCTCTTGAAGAGCAAGGTGAGGCACCCCAACAAGCTCGTGGACCGCGCATTGCTGTGGCTGCACGAACAGGAGGTCATCCGCCTCAACAAGGGCCTCGCGGTCTTCCGCCCTGCCATGACCGTCCACCTGCAGCATCGTGAACGGCGCGGATTCGCGAACGCCGACTTCGAACCTCTGGCCCTCCACTACCAGGGACAGGTTCTGCAGATCCACGTGATGGTTGAGTTCGCCGAGCGCGGCCTTGCCGCTATGACGGATGCCCTGCGCCTGGCGATGGATTACTTCGCACTGAAGGAAGAGGCGTTCCTGGACCGCTGGCTCCCGGGCCGCGACCGGGAAATCGGCCGCGAGACCACGCCCGCCTCGTGGCGGGCCATCGTCGAGAGCCTCAACGACACTGCCCAGAAACACATCGTCTCCGACAACCGCGACCAGACTAATGTACTGGTTCTTGCCGGGCCCGGCTCGGGCAAGACGAGGGTGCTGGTGCACCGCATCGCCTATCTGATCCGCGCGCGCCGGGAGAACCCCAGAGGCATCCTTGCGCTGGCCTACAACCGCCACGCCGCCGTGGACATCCGCCGCCGCCTGCATGAGCTGATCGGCGACGATGCGCGCGGCGTCACCGTGCTCACCTGCCACGCACTCGCCATGCGGCTCGCCGGCGCCAGCTTCACGGGCCGGACGGAGCAGCCTGACGATGAGGTATTCCGGGAGGTGCTGCGCCGCGCGGTGGAACTGCTGCGCGGCGAGGACCTGCCGCCCGAGGAGGCGGACGAGCAGAGGGAGCGTCTCCTGTCCGGCTTCCGCTGGATACTGGTGGACGAGTACCAGGATATCGGTCCCGATCAGTACGAACTGATCTCGGCCTTGGCCGGGCGCACGCTTGAGGACGAGGCCGGCAAGCTCACGGTGTTCGCAGTCGGCGACGACGACCAGAACATCTACGCCTTCAATGGTGCATCGGTGGAGTTCATCCGCCGCTTCGAGGAAGACTACAGATCGAAGCCCAGTTATCTCGTCGGCAACTATCGGTCCACAGGTCACATCATCGCCGCCGCCAACGCGGTGATCGAGCCGGCGCAGGAGCGGATGAAAGCCGGGCACCCCATCCATATCGACAAGGCGCGGCTGGAGGAATCGTCTGGCGGAGGTTGGGAGAAGCGCGATTCCGTCGCTCAGGGGCGGGTGCAAGTCTTGCCCGCCGGCAGCGATCCGGTTTCGCAGGCGCAGGCCGTGATGGCTGAGTTTCAGCGTCTCTCCGCGCTAACACGGGATTGGGACTGGACGCGCTGTGCCGTGATCGCGCGCGAGTGGAAATATCTGGAGCCGGTGCGCGCCTTCTGCGAATTGCACGGTATCCCGGTGCAGATGGGCAACGAGGAAATCCCGAGCTTCTGGCGCCTGCGGGAGACCCGCACCTTCGTCGATTGGCTTCGCCAACGGGAACCCCGCGTCGTCGGCGGAGCGGCCCTCGCCGGTTGGGTGGAGAGATGCCCGCCCGGCCCTTGGTACGACCTGCTGCGACAGGCCGTCGAAGAGCACGCGCTGGAGACCGGCGGCGGTGAAGCGCCGGTGGATCATGTCGTCGAGTGGCTGGCGGAATGGGGGCGGGAGATTCGCAGGCGGCAGCGCGGGCTTTTGCTGCTGACCGGCCACCGCGCCAAGGGGCTGGAGTTCGACCACGTCGCCGTGCTCGACGGTGGCTGGGATCGCGTGGGGCAAGACGAAGACCCGGACGCGCCACGCCGGCTCTTCTACGTGGCCATGACGCGCGCCCGGCAGACCCTCGCGCTCGCACGCCTCGACGGGCCTCATCCGATGCTGGGCCCGTTGGTCGACTACGCGTCGGTGGTGGAGCGTGCGCCGGTCGAGCTCCCGCCCCCGTCTCCGGCGCTGCTGTTTCGTCATGTCCGCGCCGGTCTTGGAGACGTAGACCTTGGGTTCGCGGGACGTCTTGCCGAACGTCACACGACCCATCGCGCCATCGCTGCACTATCTCCCGGCGATCCGCTGGAGACGCGCATCACGGAATACGGGAGCTGGGAGTTGTTGGACTCGGCGGGCTCCGTGGTGGGACGACTTGCCAAGAGTTTCCGACCGCCGACGAAAATGCGGTGCCGCTCCGCCGAAGCGTCGGCCATCGTGGGCTGGAGCCGCGAGGCGTCGGAGCCTCAGTACCGCGATAGCATCAAGTGTGAATCTTGGGAGGTGGTGGTGCCGGAGCTCGTGTTCCAAATCGCGAACTGGCATCAACGTTAACCGGGATGCAGTCGCCATCTTCATTCGGGAGGCAATTCGACTATGATCGATGGCGGGTAGTAGTACATCGCTCCCGATCCCGCATCGACCGCAAGACTGCGTTGCTTAGACGCGTCGCTGGTTGATACACCGCCCCAAACAGCAATTCTGTCACGAGATCGCTACAGCAGATCACATAGTTGGGCGCATACTTATCCACATACAAGGCCAGCTGCCTGCGGATGAACTGACAGTCGCGCTCCGTCGGCTCCCTAATCAAATGTTCGACCGCCTGCGGCCCGCCAGGTTCCTTCTTCAAGTTGACGGCGATGATCTTTCGAAGTGCCTGTTGGCACCGTCCAAGACTAGGGCGTGGACTCATTAGCGCGCAACCAGATGCGGATTGTGGCGAGTTTGATCATCGCGAGGTAGTTGGCGGCGAGCTTTTCGTAGCGAGTTGCGATGCGCCGGAACTGTTTGAGTTTGTTGAAGAAGCGCTCAACCCGATTACGCAGACGGTAAAGAATGTGACTGAAGGCATGGGCAGCCTTGGCGTTGCTACGGTCGGGAATGATCGCCACGGCGTCCTGCGCCTCGATCATCGTTCTGATCCATTCCGCGTCGTAGGCCTTGTCGCCGAGGAGGAAGCTGTCGGCAGGAAGTTGATCTTCGAGCAGAGCTTCAGCAGCCGTGCTGTCATGGGCTTGGCCAGGGCTCAAGGTGAAGCGGAGCGGCAAGCCGCTGGCGTCGACTACGGCATGGATCTTTGTCGTCAGTCCGCCTCGGGAACGACCCATGCAACGATCCGGACCCCCCTTTTTGAGCCCGCCGCATGCTGGTGAACGCGGACGCTGGAACTGTCGATCATCTGTATGTTGCCATCGTAAGCCTCGACGATAGCGTCCATAAGCTGGTCCCAGATGCCCTTCTTGCGCCAGCGATTGAAGCGGTTGTAGCAAGTGGTGTAAGGCCCGTAGCGCTCCGGCAGGTCTCGCCACGGCGCACCGGAGCGCAGCACCCACATGATGCCGTTGAGCACGCGCCGGTCGTCTACACGAGGGACGCCGCGCGGCTTGTTCGGCAGCAACGGTTCGATCACGCTCCACTCGAAGTCGGTCAGATCGTAACGGTTCATCGCCAAGCTCCCGCAATTTGGGAGCTTGAATCATGATTCGCTCTCTCCGGCAATTATTTTACGGGTACAGGACCTAACACCCTGTAAATTCTCGTCCCACGGTATGATTTTCGGCAGCGCTTCAATGCCTCGACCCACCTCGTCACGGTGTTCCATGTCTGCCATTGGCCGCCGTGCCGAAGAACCTCCCGCAGGTCAAAACCGCCGCCATCTTCATCGTTCACCTCCTTGAGCACGAACAAGAGCTTCACGGGGGCGTGTGCGTATTCGCCTGCCTGGATCAACCATACCGTCCTTGACGAACGAACCCTGAAGTCCGGGCGGCCAAGCCTCGCGCCATTCTTCAAACAGTTGGTTCTCCATCTCAGTGATGCATATGTCTTGTGTCCTCATGGATATGCCACGGATCCCCATAGACATCGGTCAACGCGGCGGCGATCCGGGTAGCCGCGTCTTGGTGGGATAGAGCGTCGTGCTGCCGTTCACCGAGTGCGCGGGCAGGATGTAGAGCGTGCCATCGCGCTCGCACTCAACGAGATAGGCAGCGTCTGATTTAGCCTTCAACATGGATTGATCAGGACAGACCGATGGTCAAAACCGTTGGCGCAAGTCCTTTTGCACTCTTTCAACTCAGCAATGGCAATGCGAACGGCAGACTTATAAGTTTCCACTCCCCATTTATTACTCATTGCTGTGGCACGTCTATCTATTTCGGCTACCGCGCGTAGTCTTTCCGACGAACCGTCGGACATCGTATAATGGACCATCCAGATATCGCAGCCTAACACTGCCGCCTCATCTATCATCTGCTCAAAGTTGGATGTTTCCATATCATCCGCCCATGCATCCGACGCATGGCTGGTGGCTGTCGCAATCGCGACCCCCGCAACGATCGCGATAATCCATGTCCTCATTGCATGTCACTCCCTTGGCGGCGTGAGAATGCCGGACATTGCCGCCGCCGCCTCGAGCGACATGCCGGCTACAATAAGCGACTGAAGTGCCCGCGGCCGGCCCGAAATGTCGGACGCGAACAGCTGACCCCAATCCATCATGATAGGCAATCCCGCGCAATCTCCACTGGAAGCCTATCGAACCTTGCCATTCGGACTGCTGGCACCGATATCGGTTTCTGCGCGGCCTGCGAAGGTAGGCCGGGACCATGGCTTCCGAGTACGAGACGCGCGACAACCCGAAATCCGGGGGAGACTCAATCGACGGCCGCGACCTCCTGGTCGGCCGACCGGAAGGGGCGGAGGTCAACAAGCACGCCCCTAACCCAAGTTGGCACTTTTTCCGGCCAGCCGAGTTCGATCGAGCCGGTTTCGTTTCGCTGAACCACTATATGTTGGGGTCGCAAGACCCCATGACCCCAGATTTGCCATTGGTGGTCCTGGAAGTCAATTGTGGGGCCAGGACTTTGGCGTTGAGTCGATATCCCTCTTGCCAGACGCGCCGGCGAGCGTGTATGCGCAACACATCGCCAACCCTTCGCCTGCGCCATGTACATCAAGGCCACCAAGACCCACACCGACAAGGACGGCGAGCCCGCGGAGCCACATTGTGCTCTCGCAGCGCGTCGGCGACAGGGTGCGCCACAGGACGCTACTCAATCTCGGCACCGACTATCCGGTCCCGCGCGAGAAGTGGAAGGAGGTCACCGAACTCGCCGAGGCGCTGCTCAACGGCCGCCCGCCCCTGCTCGAAGCCGCGCCGGACGTGCAGGCCGCAGCAGCCGAGGACATCGTCGCCAAGCTCAGGGCAAGGGGGTTCCGCCCCGAGGCGATGCAGGAGGAGGCGCGCAAGCCCGACATCGCTACCGTGGACCTCGATACCCTGGAGCACGAGAACCCGCGCACCGTCGGCTGCGAGCGCCTGTGCCTCAAGGCCCTCGACGATCTCGGCTTCGCCGAAATCCTCCACGACCTGGGCATCAAGGGCCGCGAGGGGCGCATCGCAACCGCGCTGATCGTCGCCAGGATGGTCCATCCCATGAGCGCTAACTTGTCTGCTCGCCGCAAATTTCGAGGCGTTTCCACTGACGAATCAGGTGCTGACAAGCCGGTTCGGCAGGAAAATCCTGCAGCCTCATTGCCTTCTCCGGTTCTTCGAGACAGGGTCATGGCGGATTCGGTAGCATTCACCCTCAAGTTGGGAAATAAGCTAGCACTCATGATGGTCCATCCCCCCCAGCGAGCGTGAGACCAGCCGCTGGCTGCGCCGCGACAGTGCGGCCGCCGAGCCAACAAGAGGCAGTGCTCTCAACTGCTCAGACATCTGTTACGCGAAGGCTCAATTCGTGAATCGTAGGCATCGTGATAGAATCTTTCCGATTCGCTTTGGGAGTCAGATAGATGGATCACGAACGGTTTCGGGACTGGTTCTCGCGCGTCGATGAGTTGACGGCGACGCAGCGCAAGGAAGTGGCGGCGGTGCTCTCGGACCCGCCGGAGGGCGCGGCCTCGCTGGCGGCGATCGAGCTGGGCGTGGATGACGAGCGGCGCTGTCCGCATTGCGACGCCGGCGGGGCAGTGTCGCGGGGCAAGGCGCGCGGACTGCGCCGTTTCCGGTGCAAGGAGTGCGGGAAGACGTTCAGCGCGCTCACGGGCACGGCGCTGTCCGGGCTTCATCACAAGGAGCGTTGGCTGTCCTATGGCGCCTCGCTTGCCGAGGGCGAGACGATCAAGGAGGCTGCCGAGCGTTGCAGGATTGCGCCGAGCACGGCGCATCGCTGGCGCCACCGCTTTCTCAAGGCGGTGCGCCAGGCGCCGGACCGGCTTGCCGGGATTTGTCGAGGCGGACGAGACCTTCGTGCTGGAGAGCCGCAAGGGAGAGCGGAAACTGGATCGCAAGCCGCGCAAGCGCGGCGGCAAGGCCCAAAAGCCCGGCCTTTCGCGCGAGCAGGTGCCAATCCTGGTCGCAGCCGACCGCGGCGGCGAGACCCTCAGCCATACCCTGCCGGCGCTCAACGCGGACAGCGTGAAGGAGGTGCTGGAGCCGGTCCTCGCCCCGGATGCGCTGCTGGTCTCCGACTCCAACCGCTGCTATCCGCCCGTCGCGGCGGCGCTCGAGATCCCTCACGAGAGCATCAGCGCCTCGGCCGGCGAGCGGGTTCGGGGCGCGGTGCATATCCAGACGGCGAACAGCCGCCACAGCCAGATCAAGGGCTTCCTGCGCGGACGGCGCGGCATCGCCACCAAGTACCTCGACAGCTATCTGAGGTGGTTCCATCTCATCGAACTCGGCGATCAGCCATCGCCCAGGGGCTGCCTTGAGGCGGCGATGGCGAGGCCATGCCTACGTTTTGCGAATTGAGCTTACGCGAAAGACAATCGCCCGAAACAATCTTAATAATTCTCTCCCCAATGGTTCATGACTTGCACTTGCACGCCGGATCGACTTACTGGCTTCTGTTCCCCCAAATGGCCATGGTCTTCGCGACGCTGAGCCACCCAATGGAATGAAACAAATCTGTTTCACGACCAACTGGAGCGAGTCTTGCGCCGACGACGGGCCGTGAGGAAATTCCCTCTCTTTCTTCTACACAATTTCAATCAGCTCGCTACTAGACGTCCGAACGACAATATGGCTATACTGGAAGGGAGACTGTGCATCTTCTTGCTCCTGATACTCCGCCAGCAAGTAGGTGTCTCCTGCTTGGTTTCCCTCGTGGCGGTCAACCCATTGACAAAATTCTTGGGCCCTGATGAACCTGCCGTTGTAGATCATGACTCTGAGGCCCGCACGAGCAACCAGTAACTTTTCGAAGTCTTCCTTGATGAACTCCTTGTTGTTCCACTCACATTCCGCGACCACCGCCATGTGCCAACGGTTGTTCTGGCTCACATCGCAGAGGCAGACATCATAGAGCCATTCGCCGGCACTTGGACACTCATACCCCTGCTGAAGTTCGGCCGGGAGAAGATTCTCATTGATGGTTGCGTAGCATTGGTATCCGAAGTGCTGCCCGGTTCTCCGCAGAGCGTCCTTTACCCCAGAAGTCATCGTGGGGAGGCCAATGTCATCGTCGGGGACCAACTCGCAAAAGTGATGGAGCTCATTGATGAATTTCGTGGTAAGTGGGCGCTTGTACATGATTTTTCCCTCCTCAGTGTTCATGTTAGTGAGTGGCGCTCCGACATGCAGTCCAGCGCCAAGCGTTCAAAGTCACTAAGTCCGGCTCTGCGCAACTTGATTTCGACCGAACACCGCATCATTGCGCCTCCGAATCGTAGAACCTTCGTAAATTTACGAACTGCGCGAACAGGACATTAGAAGTCGTATAGAATAACTCGTGTCCCATCTTCAAGATGAGCCTTGACTTCGCCACAAACTGCGTCCAAGAAATCTGCCTTATCGGGATTAGCTATCAGTCTACTAACTTGTACAGCGTCTTGATACATCTTCTGTCCAGCTGGCCGTTTTTTCAGCGTATAGTGTCCACTCGAATGGTAATCGATTTTCAATTCGACCACAGCGTCTACCTCTATGCACAGAAACTTACGTGCTAGAAGCTGCTCATCGGCGGGTAGCCCTTGAATGACGGACATATATAACTTCGGGTCCAGCATCATCCAGGTTGGCAATCCGCGGCTCTGTGGGTTGCCAATTCTGTTGTCGCTGTCGCCATTCCATCGCGCTCCGATCATTGCTTCGCCGTCCCACTCCCCTAGTGCGTAACTCACTCCACCTCGGCCACCATCCCCGAGTACGGCGATGAGCTTCCAACGCGCTTTGGGCGAGACGACCTCGCTGGGTTTTATGTATGACACTTCCTCGCTCCATAGGTATAGGCTGATATAAGGTCATACGTCTCGCCATGTCAAGAACTATTCGCCCTGAGCCCCGACAGAGATCTAGCGACCATCGCCCCCTGCCCCACACACACCCAGACCAACCCATGCCGCTCGGTGCACGGCGGCACCCAGGCACTCGATGGTCCGCAATCGGGGGTGTGTCGCTGGGTCGCTGGGTCGCTGGGTCGACAGAAGCTGCTGATCCCAAGTTGGCACTTTTTCCGGTTAGCCGAGCTTGATCGAGCCGGTTTCGTTTCGCTGAACCACTAGATGTTGGGGGCGCAAGACCCCATGACCCCAGATTTGCCATTGGTGGTCCTGGAAGCCAATTGTGGGGCCAGGACTTTGGGATCTGGTCGATATTCCGCTTGCCAGACGCCGCCCCCGCCGTGTATGCGCAACAGGACACGCAGCGACGACGGCGCCATGTACATCAAGGCCACCAAAACCCACACCGACAAGGACGGGCAGCCAGTCCGAAGCCATCGCCTCGTGCTCTCGCAGCGCGTCGGCGACAGGGTGCGCCACAGAACGCTCCTCAATCTCGGCACCGACTATCCGGTGGCGAAGGAGAAATGGCGCGAAGTTGCCGGGCTCGCCGAGGCGCTGCTCGACGGCCGCCCGCCCCTGCTCGAAGCCGCGCCGGACGTGCAGGCCGCAGCCGAGGACATCGTCGCCAAGCTCAGGGCAAGGGGGTTCCGCCCCGAGGCGATGCAGGAAGAGGCCCGCAAGCCCGAAGTCGCCACCGTCGACCTCGATACCCTGGAGCACGAGAACCCGCGCACGGTCGGCTGCGAGCGCCTGTGCCTCAAGGCCCTCGACGATCTCGGCTTCGCCGAAATCCTCCACGACCTGGGCATCAAGGGCCGCGAGGGGCGCATCGCAACCGCGCTGATCGTCGCCAGGATGGTCCATCCCGCCAGCGAGCGGGAGACCAGCCGCTGGCTGCGCCACGACAGTACGGCCGCCGAGCTTCTCGAGTTGGAAGGCGACCGCAAGGCGCTGCGGCGCAAGACGCTCTACCGCATCGGCGACCTCCTCTGGCGCCACCGGGCCGCCATCCAGCGGGAGCTGTTCAGCCGTGAGCGCTCGCTGCTGGACATCCCCGACACCATCGCCTTCTACGATCTCACCAATGTCCACTACCACGGCCACACCCACGGCGAGCTTCCCCGCTTCGGGCGCTCCAAGCAGAAGCGTGACGATTGTCCGCTGATCACTCTGGCGCTGGCGCTCGACGGCGCAGGCTTCCCGCGCAGTTGCGAGATCCTGCCGGGCAACGTGAGCGAGCCGGGCACGCTGGAGGACGCGCTGGTCAGGCTCGAGGCGGTGTGCGGCGGCACGGCGCCCAAGCCCACGGTGGTCATGGACGCGGGCATCGCCACCGAGGAGAACATCGCGTGGCTGGGCGAGCGGGGCTACGACTGGATCGCGGTCAGCCGCGGCGCCAGGCCTGCGCCGCCCGAGGGCGGGCCCGAGGCGCTGCTGATCACCAGCGCGGACCAGGAGGTGCGCGCCTGGCGCCTCGCAAGCGAGGACGGCGAGGCGCGGCTCTACGTCGTCAGCGAGGGCAAGAAGAAGGCCGAGAACGCGATCATCGGCCTGCGGAGGAACCGCTTCGAGGCGGCGCTGGAAAAGCTCCACGGCGGCCTCCCGGTCAAGGGCCGCCTCAAGCGCTACGACAGGGTGCTGGAGAGCATAGGCCGCCTCAAGCAGCGCTTCTCCGCCGTCGCCAGGCACTACGAGATCACGGTCGAGAAGGCGGATGCCGGCCCCAACGCGGCCGCCGTCCACTTCAAGCGCAGGCCCCAATACGACGAGGCCGATGAGGGCGCGGGCGCCTATGTGCTGCGCACCAGCCACGTCGACTGGGATATCGAGACGGTCCTGCGGACGTACTGGCGGATCACGGATATCGAGGCGACATTCAGAAGCTTGAAATCCGAGCTCGGCCTTCGCCCGATCTGGCACCAGCTCGACCGGCGCATCGCGGCCCACCTGCTGATCGCCGTGCTGGCTTACCACGCCGTGCATCTGATCCGTACCCGGCTGGCCGCGCGCGGCATCCACAAGTGCTGGGCATCGATCCGCGAGAGCATGCGGACCTGGGTGCGGATCACCACGCGCCTGCGCCAGACCGACGGCACCTTGATCGTCAACCGCCAGGACACGCGCCCGGCCGCCGAGGTCGCCCAAATCTCCTCGGCAGCGGGCGTGGACCCCGCCATCCACCGCACGAGGACCCGCCTGACGAGCTGACAGAATCTCACAAAATGTCGGGCCATGTTGGAATCGGCCGAGAGAAATATCGTGTCAACTCAACACGTTAAAGGATGGGGCAAGCGGAAAAGTGCCAACTTGGGTGATGAGTTCGCGCATGCCGTATTTCTCGGCTTGGAACATCATCGCGCGCAGAGTCGTGAGTCTAGGAATCGCAGCCCGGCGTAACCCACGCGCATGAAGCTCGGGTGCCAATGCGGACGTGGGACAATGTGGCGGCTACAGGTCAAACCATTGTTGACCCTTGGCATTCGACCTATCGGTTGTGATACTCGTATTAGGGCGTGGACTCATTAGCGCGCAACCAGATGCGGATTGTGGCGAGTTTGATCATCGCGAGGTAGTTGGCGGCGAGCTTTTCGTAGCGAGTTGCGATGCGCCGGAACTGTTTGAGTTTGTTGAAGAAGCGCTCAACCCGATTACGCAGACGGTAAAGAATGTGACTGAAGGCATGGGCAGCCTTGGCGTTGCTACGGTCGGGAATGATCGCCACGGCGTCCTGCGCCTCGATCATCGTTCTGATCCATTCCGCGTCGTAGGCCTTGTCGCCGAGGAGGAAGCTGTCGGCAGGAAGTTGATCTTCGAGCAGAGCTTCAGCAGCCGTGCTGTCATGGGCTTGGCCAGGGCTCAAGGTGAAGCGGAGCGGCAAGCCGCTGGCGTCGACTACGGCATGGATCTTTGTCGTCAGTCCGCCTCGGGAACGACCCATGCAACGATCCGGACCCCCCTTTTTGAGCCCGCCGCATGCTGGTGAACGCGGACGCTGGAACTGTCGATCATCTGTATGTTGCCATCGTAAGCCTCGACGATAGCGTCCATAAGCTGGTCCCAGATGCCCTTCTTGCGCCAGCGATTGAAGCGGTTGTAGCAAGTGGTGTAAGGCCCGTAGCGCTCCGGCAGGTCTCGCCACGGCGCACCGGAGCGCAGCACCCACATGATGCCGTTGAGCACGCGCCGGTCGTCTACACGAGGGACGCCGCGCGGCTTGTTCGGCAGCAACGGTTCGATCACGCTCCACTCGAAGTCGGTCAGATCGTAACGGTTCATCGCCAAGCTCCCGCAATTTGGGAGCTTGAATCATGATTCGCTCTCTCCGGCAATTATTTTACGGGTACAGGACCTAGCACAAACCACGAACAACCCGGCATCGATGGGGATGCGGTCAATGGCAACACAGGGCGAAAATCGTACTGGCCCGCAGTCTCGAGACTGGAGCGTTGAGGGCCGCGACCTTCTGGTCGGTCGGCCGGGACAAGAGGCGGTCGATAAGTCCGCCACCAAGGCCGAGCGATCACCGCGGTCACTGCCGTCTTTAGAGGGCGATGCCCACGCCGAAGCCCTCCGTGAAATCCTCGCGACGGTGCGGGCCACCGCCGCACGCATCGACGCACTCCAGGCCGTGCCGACGCCCAACCTTGAGGCGGCCGAGGCACTTGCCCGCGAGACGGCTGCGCTGATCCAGGCTGTCACTGACGCGCGCGGCGCGCTCGCCAAGGCGGCAGAACTGGCCGCAGGCCGGGACGGGGCGGCGGAGGCAGCGCGTGCCCTGGCCGGGGCCGCCGCCGCGCTGAAGACGCAGGGCGAGGCCCTGGACCAGCGTATCCGCGCTACGAACCGGCAGTCGGTGGTGGCCGCCCATAGCATGGCGGACATGAACCAGTCGGCGACGGCGCTCAACGACCAGCTGCGCACCCTCGGCAACGACTTGCTCCGCACCTCCGACAGACTGCGCTGGCGGCACTGGCGGTTCGGTCTCGCCGTGGCGGCCGCGTCGTTCATTTTCTTCGCGCTGGGCGCCGTGCTGCAGCGGGAGGCCGACGTCATGTCCTTCGGCGATCCCCGCCAAGCGTGGAACGACTTCGTCGCGGAGCACTACGCGCCGACCCTCGCCGCCTGTGCTTCGGAGGCGCGGAGCGGCAACGTGATCATCGGGTGCCGCATTCGCATCTATCCATCGCTGGCCGTGACCATCCCGCTCTATCCCGACATAACCCTGACCGACGTCCCGCCCGAAGAGCAGGACGATCCCGAAGCGGAGCAGTAGGCAACCATGGTCGCGACCGTCACCCGCCTGAAGGCCGCCGCCACGACGGTGCACTACTTCGAGGCGGACGGCTACTACGCGAAGGGAGACCCTGAGCACCGCAAGGCCAGCGGCTGGTACGGCGAGGCGGCAGTCTTGTTCGGCCTGCACGGCCCGGTGAAGCCCAGGCGCTTCGAGGCCCTGCTTGCGGGCTACGTGCCCGGCACCGATATCCGCCTGGGCCGGCTCCGCGATGGCGAGCACCAGCACCGGCCCGGCGTGGACGTGACCTTCTCCGCCCCCAAATCCGTATCCCTGGAAGCGCTGGTGTACGCGCGGCCCAATACCGGCGCACGGGTGGTGAAGGCGCACGACGAGGCGGTGCGCGCCACGCTGGGCTTCATCGAGACCGAGCTGCTCCAGACCCGGAGCTACGACCCTGCGACCGGCCGCCGGCCCAGGGTGGAGGCCGACGGCATGGCGGCGGCGACCTTTCGTCACCTCGCAAGCCGCAACCTCGATCCGCAGCTCCACACGCATGCAGTCATCGCGAACATGACCCGCGGCCAGAACGGGGCGTGGCGCAGCGCCGAGTTCACCGCCGTTGAGCGGTCCAAGATGCTGATCGGCGCTTACTACCGGAACGAGCTGCGCATGGGGCTCGAAAAAATCGGCTACGCCACGGTGCCGACGCTGGTGGGCAGGATGCCGGGGTTCGAGATCGCGGGCTACGGCAAGCCGATGCTGGAGGCGTTCTCCACCCGCAGGCGCGAGTTGTTGGACTACATGCAGGAACGAGGCTGGGAGAACACGCCGGCCAGGACACAGCAGGCAGCGCTTTACACGCGGCGGCGCAAGGCCGAGCCCGACCGGCATGTTCTGCGCGAGACATGGCAGGCGCGGGCGGAGGAGCTCGGCCCGGCACGCGATCGCGACCGCGCCAGGGGCCGCAACGGCGTTGAAGCGTCGGCGCCATCCGCGCAGGAGCCGCGAGCGCCTCCGTCGGCGCTGTCGGTGGTGAGGCAGGCCGTTGAGCACCTGGAGGAGCGGCGCACGGTGTTCTCGGCCAACGACCTGCGGGCCTGGGCGCTGGCGCACGGGGCCGGCAGGCACTCGCTCGACACGCTGGACGCCGGCATCGCCCAACTCCGGCGCGACGGACACCTGATCGAAGCGACGGCAAGAAGGGCGGACCTGGCCTTCGTCACCGACCGGGCGCGCAACGCCGAGCGCGAGATCATCGCCGGCATGCGCGCGGGCCTGAACGCCGGGCGGAACCTGGCGCCGGCAGAAGCGGTCGAGGCCCGGCTGGACGCGGCCGGGCTGAATCCCGGCCAGCGCGATGCCGTGCGCGGAATCCTACTCTCTCCTCATGTCACGGTCGGGGTGCAAGGGCATGCAGGCTCCGGCAAGACCACCATGCTGCGCGCCGTGGCGGAATTGGCGGGCGAGCGGCAAATCATCGGACTGGCCCCCTCGGCGAGTGCAGCACGCGTGCTCGGAGGCGAAGCCGATATTCCGGCGCGCACGCTGCAATGGTTCCTCACCCGCTACCGCGACGTGGGCGACGGCATCGCCCCGCCGGAGAAGATGGAGGAAGCGCGCAATGCCTTGGGCGGCGCGGTGCTGATTCTGGACGAAGCGTCGATGGTCGGCACGACCCAGATGCGGTCGCTGACCCACATCGCAGCCGAGGCCGGCGTCGAGCGCCTCGCACTGATCGGCGACCGCCGGCAATTGCGCGCGGTGGAGGCCGGCCAGCCCTTCGCTCTTCTGCAGGATGCAGGCATGCCCACGGCCAGGATGGATGAGGTGGTGCGCCAGCGCGACGCCGACTTGCGCCAGGCAGTCCTGCACATGGTGGCGGACGAGCCGCGCCTTGCAGTCGAGGAGCTCGGCAACGGCGTCCTGGAGACGGCGGGTGACGAGCTCGGCAGGAAGGCCGCGCAACTCTGGCTCGACCTCGATCCCGATCTGCGGGCCGGAACGGCGATCCTCGCACCCACGCACGAGATGCGGGCCGAGATCAACGCCGCCGTCCGCCACGGCCTGGAGGACGAAGGGGTGCTGCACGGCCCCGAGCTGGAGATCGAGCGCTACGTCAACCTCCACCTGACCCGCTCGCAGAAGGGCGATATCGCCAACTACCGCGAGGGCGATGTCGCCATCTTTCACCATGACGTCTACGGCGTCCGCGCGAAGGCCGGCGATGCCTGCCTTGTCGCGAAGGTGGGAGACGAGCGTGTCGTGCTCACCTTCCCCAACGGCAAGGACCGCAGGATCGACCCCTCCGGCTATATCCGATACCGCCTCGATCTCTTCGAGACCCGGCCGCTGGCGCTCAGGGCAGGCGATAGGGTGCGCTGGACCCGCAACGATCCCGAGCGCGGCCTGATCAACGGCGAGCATGCGGAGATACTGTCCATCGCCCGGGTGAACGTCAGAATGCGCACCCGGGATGGTCGCGAGATCGTCATGGCCCGCGACGACCCCCAGCTTCACCACCTGGACCACGCCTACTCCTCGACCGTGCATGCAGCCCAGGGCATCACCTGCGACCGGGCCATCGCCGTCCTGGATACCGGGCGCGGGGGAGTCGCCGACCAGGCGACCTTCTACGTGGAGCTCACGCGTGCCCGCGACAACGTGGTGCTGCTGACGGACGACCGGGAGGCGCTGATCGAGGCCCTGGAGACCGCGCCTGCCGGGGAGATATCGGCGCTCAAGGCAATCGGCGAGCAGTTCGGGGGCTTGCCCCCCGTTTCTACCTCCGTCCCGCCGGAAACGGTCCCCCGATACCCGCCTGTGGAGAAGGCCGCGATCCTGGACGAGACGACGAAGGAGAACCGCAAGGCGGCGGAACGCTTCCTGGACCGGGTTCTGTCAGCGGCCTCAGCCTCGATCCGGCAGCGGGAAGAGCACGCGACCATCGCTGCCAGCGACGGCGCCCATGTCACCCAGGACCCCGGCTACGGCAAGTGGCGTGATGACGCCCTCCACGCCCTCGACGGCTGCCGCCGTGTCCTCGACGACCCCGAGACCTACGGCATGCACCTCGCGCGCCGCCCGGGTGCCGAAGAGGACCTCAAGCGCCTGTCGTCTCGCATCGAGTCCGCCCTGGCATCGGACAACGCCGAGATCGAACGCTTCCGTCAGGAGAAGGAGGCACGGATGAAACTGGAGCGCGAAGCGCAGGAGAAAGAGCGGGCAAAAGCCCGCGACATAGGCGGCCTTGAACTGTGAAGCGGCGTGCCGGCCCTACACTCAATCACTCATGGCTCGAACTCCCGGCCCGCCGACGGGCTCCCGCAATCGGCGGCGGGGTGCCCTTCGATCACCGCGAATCAGAACTCTCGACGCTCGCGCGCGCGGAGCCGGTCGACTGTTGCCGCCGCCGCCTGCTCGCCGACGAGGTCCGTCAGCATCTTCCACAGCTCCTCCTCGCGGCCCTCACGCATCATGGTCCGCATCGTCTCCTCGGCCAGGAAGGCGAGGGAGTTGCGAACCCTCGTCATCACCGCTTCATCCGCCTCTGCCGATACCGTGCGCTCCGCAATGGCGGTTACATGGCCGAGAAGGGCGCGCTGGTCTGCCTCGTCCAGCACGAGGCGGGGCGGCGGTTCGGGTTCCGCCTGCGGATCCACGGTGAGCCCGCACTCGACCATGTATCGCGAGATGGAGAGCCTCTTCCGCTCGGCCAGCACCCGCACGCGTCCCCAGTCGCTGTCGGTGCAGGAGAGCGAGTATGTCTTTGGCAGACTCCGGCCACGTCTCCTCATGAACCGTCCCCGCTCGCATCGAGTGGCCGGAACTCTGCTTCCCGCACCAGGAAAGCGAGCGCGCCGAGCGCCGATATCTCCGTTCCCGGCAGACGCGACAGCAGCGCCTCGTTGCACCGGTTCAGAAGCGCCACGCGCTCGTATAGCTGCCGCTGCTCATCCTCGGACAGGACCAGGTGAGGGCCCCCCTCGTCGTCGGCCTCTGCACCGTGAAGTGCGCAGGCGATCATGAAGCGCGAGAAGCTCATCCCCGCCTCCTTGGCCCGCCGTCCGATCAATGCGCGGTTCTCCGGCGAGCAATAGATGCTGCGCACCCGCGCGATCTCCCGCTTCCCGCCCCCCTCAACGGCGGTCATCCGAGAGCCTCCTCGGCATCGATCCGTGCACCGGCACGGCGCACCAGTGCCTGCCAGGTCTCTGCCCCTGCCGAACCCTCGATGCGCTCTTTCTCGACCTCGTAGAGCACCCGCACGACCCTCTCGATGCGCGCCACCGCGCCGGCAAGATCGCGCGTCAGGACAGGATCCACAGGCACCGGAGCAGGCGCCGTCAGCCGTTCCAATATGAAGCGCGAGACGTCCATACCCGCCGCGTCGGCGCGCTCCTTGAGCGTCTGCCAGTCGCTGTCTGTGGCCATCACGGCGCGCTGTCGTTTGCGCCCCTCGGCTGCCCCGCTCATGCCGTCCGCCTCCCCCTGGTATGACCTCGCCTGTATCACGCCTGTGTCGCTATAAGATCAACGAATTTCACGCGTAACACGCCGCGCCATTCGCGCGAAATCCGCCATCGCCGCATCTACAGATCCCATAGCCTTCAGCCCATATCTTACACATACATTATGCATCTCAAACATCAACGTGTACGCCACTTCCAGAAGAGAGATTGCAAAGTAATACGCCGGCATTCGAATGAAATGCGTTAAATCCCCGAATGCAACTGTCGGGCTATTGAGGACTCTACCTTATGGACCCCTATCTCTCTCGCGAATCCCGTTGACGAGGCTTCCAACCGCCTGTAATATAGCCATTATTGGAGGAGCGAGCAACGCTGATCAGATGTGCTTCGGCAGGTGAATCCTGCCTGTAGGTTGTCACACCCGTTCCTTGAACGCCCTGGTCGGCACCAGGCCTTGCGGCCGGGCCAGCAGGATCACCACCACCAGGCCGAACACGAAGGCGTCGCGGAAGCCCCGCATCCCCTCGGGCAGGACCGCGATCAGGACGGTCGAGAAGATACCGACCACGTAGCCGCCCACCACGGCGCCGATCAGGCTGCCCATGCCGCCGATCACCGTGGCAATGAAGGCGTAGAGCATCAGGAAGACGCCGCCGCGGAAGTTCAGGATGCCGGTCTGGGTGTGGTACATGAGCGCCATGATGCCGGCGAGCGCGCCCGAGATGACGAAGGCGAGCGCGATCACCCGGGTCGCGTTGACGCCGAGCATCCGCGCCATCCTGAAGTCTTCCGCCGCCGCCCGCATCTCGACGCCGATGGGCGTGCGCCTGAGGAAGAGCGTGAGCAGGATCAGCAGGATCCAGGTGACCGCCACGATCACGAGCTGCAGGATCGGCACCTGGAGCTTGCCGGAAAGCTCGATCACGCCGGTAAGCTCCGGCCAGAGGCCCACCGCCTTCGGCCGGCCGCTGTAGATCATGATGACCAGGTTCTGGATCGAGAAGCTGAGCGCCACCGAGGCGATCATGAGGACCGCGGGAGGTGCCGTCTGAATGTGCCTGAAGAGCAGGAAGTAGGAGGCGAGCGCCCACACGATCACCACGCCCACCACGCAGACGATCAGCAGCACCGGATGGAAGTCCAGGAGCAGCGGAATCGCGACCACCGCCGTCGCGGGCACGATCAGCGAGAACCCGCCTATCGTGATGAAGTCGCCGTGGGCGAAGTTGATCAGCCTGAGAACCCCGAAGAGGAGTCCGATCCCGAGCGCTCCCAGGGCATAGAAGCTGCCGAGGCTCAGGCTCGAGATGATGGTCTGGACGACGACTTCCATCAGAATGTCGCCTCGCCGATGTGCTCCACCCCCTCGGTGAAACCGAAGTAGGCTTGCCTCACCTTCTCGCCGTCCTGCAGCTCCACGGCGTCTCCCTCCAGCTGGATCTCGCCGCTGCGCAGCACATAGATGCGGTCCGCCGCCTTGATCGCGCGCTCCGAGCTCTGCTCGACGATGAGCAGCGTGAGCCCGCGCGACTCCCTGAGCTCGAGCAGCACCTCGTAGACCCGGTCCACCAGATTGGGCGCGAGCCCGAGCGAAGGCTCGTCGATGGTCATGATGCGGGGGTTGGTGAGCAGCGCGCGGCCGATCACCAGCATTTGCTGCTCGCCGCCGGAGAGCTTGCCCGCCGCCCCCCTGCGGCGTTCCGCCAGCACCGGGAAGAGCTCCAGCACCCGCTTGAAGTCGGCCTCGACCTCGCCGCGGTCGCGGCGCATCCGGGTGCCGAGCCGCAGGTTCTCCTCGACGCTCAGCGTGGTGAAGACGTGGCGCCCTTCCGGCACCTGGGAGATGCCGCGCCGCGCCACCACCTCTGGCGTAAGGCCGGTGATGGGCTGGCCGTCGAAGGTGATTGCGCCCTGGGACGGTCGCAACACGCCCGAGATCGTGAGCAGGGTGGTCGACTTGCCGGCGCCATTGGGGCCGACGACGCAAACGATCTCGCCTTCGTCGACGCCGACCGAGACGCCCCGCACCGCAGGTACCCGGCCGTAATGCACATGAATGTCGTCCACCGAGAGCAACATCCGCGTCACTCGTGGCCCAGATAGGCGGCGATGACCGCCTCGTTGCTCTGCACTTCGGCAGGCGTGCCGCGGGCGATGGTGCGCCCGCTGTCGAGCACGTGGATGCGCTCGCAGACGCCCATGATGACCCGCATGTTGTGCTCGATCAGCAGCACGCCGCAGCCAAAGCGGTCCGGTATCTCGCGCACCAGGTGCATCACGTCGTCGCATTCGAGGTCGGACATGCCCGCCGCCGGCTCGTCCAGCAGCACGAAGGCCGGGTTCATGGCGAGCGCGCGGGCAATGCCGACCCGGCGCTCGTCGGTATAGGGCAGGACGCCGGCGGGGTCCTGAGCCTGATCGGCGAGGCCGATCCACTCCAGAATTTCCATCGCCTGCCTGTGCGCCTTGCGGCGGGAGAGGCCGAGGCTCACCGCGGCGACCTCGACGTTCTCGCTCACCGGCATGTCGCGGAAGAGCCGCCCGGCCTGGAAGGTGCGGGCAACGCCGTGGCGCCTGATCCAGTGGGGCGTGAGCCTCGAGATCACCTTGCCGCTGAGCAGGACCTCGCCGGCGGCGGGAACCTGGAACCCGGTCATCGCGTTGACGAGGGTGGTCTTGCCGGCGCCGTTGGGGCCGATGAGGCCCAGGATCTCGCCCTGGTGCAGGGTTTCGTCGACGCTGTCGACCGCGGTCAGGCCCTCGAAGCGGATGGTCACCGCGCGTGCTTCCAGCGTCGCGCCCTTCGGTGCCGTCGTCTCGGATCCGGCGTCCTGTGACACCAGCTACTCCCGCTGCCCAATGCGCTTCCACGCGCCGCTGCGCGCGCGATGCGGCTGCACGGGCGCCCGCACAGCCGCAGTCCCGATGTTAGCTACCGAACGCGGGGGCGCGAATCAACGGGGAAATCGCAGCGGCCCCTTGATCGGGCGTGCGTCCGCCCCTGCAATGGGGCTTGCAAATGGTGGCGCCGCATTGACAATGCGGCCTTGGAGAGCGCCGGGTACGGCGCTCGCAGTAGCTATGGAATTTTCTAGAGGGAGGAGATCGGTCCGATGAAGAGAGTGGTGTCACTAGCCGCGGCCGGCGCACTTGCGCTGGGCATGGCATCGGCCGCGCCGGCGGTGGCGGACGATCACGAGGTTGTCTTCGGCTTCGCCGCGTCGCAGTCGGGCTGGATGCAGGCCTATAGCGGTCCGTCGACCAATGCGGCGTTGATCGCGATCGACGACTGGAACGCCAAGGGCGGCCTCCTGGGCAAGCAGATCCGGCCGGTCTTCGCAGATGCCAAGACCGACCGGGCGGAGAGCGCCAAGGCCGGAATCTCGGTCATCAATGACGGCGCCATGGCGATGGCCGTGGACTGCGACTACGACTTCGGCGCGCCCGCCGCGCTGCAGGCGCAGAACTCAGGCCTCATCTCGATCTTCCTGTGTGCGGAGAGCGTGCTCGCCGGCATCCAGGGCATCGGGAAGTACTCCTTCTCGAGCTCGATCCTCGCCGCCGTCCAGGGCGCGACGATCGCCGAGTGGGGCTACAAGGTGAAGGGCTGGCGCACCGCCTACCTGCTGCTCGACGACGTGCTCGAGTACAA
This sequence comes from Alphaproteobacteria bacterium, assembly GCA_965207055.1. GTDB lineage: Bacteria > Pseudomonadota > Alphaproteobacteria > UBA828 > UBA828 > WTGU01. The sequence continues at coordinate 1,999,530 of CBDBLP010000004.1, forward strand.
CAAGGGCATCTGCTACGGCTTCGACTGGATGTGGCGCGAGGTGCTCGGCGCCGAGGTCGTCGGCCATGACGTCTACCAGAACGAGGATCCCAGCATCCAGGCGCAGGTCGACCGCATCCGGGCGCTGCCCGAGGAGCCCGACATCATCGAGAACTGCAGCTACATCCCCGGCGGGGCGAGCGCGATCAAGCAGATCCGCGCGGCCGGCGTCACGGCTCCGATCGGCGGCGGCAGCTCCATGACCGGGGTCTACTGGCAGGATTCGGTGCCCGGCCTCTCCGGCCACTTCGTGCCCGAGCAGGCGTCGATCTACGGCGACGATCCGCGCCCAGCGGTGCAGGAGTTCCTCAAGAAGTACGAGGCCAAGTTCGGTGAGCCGGTGAACAATCAGTACGCCTTCCCCGGCTACGTGGTCTTCGAGATGTGGGCCAAGGCCGTCGAGAAGGCCGGCACCTTCGACTCCGACGCCGTGGTCGAGGTGCTGGAGAGCTTCCGCGAGGAGCCGGTGCTGGTCGGCACCCGGACCTTCACGGACCAGCTCCACCACCAGAACTTCGCGCCCTATCTGATCGTGGAGACCACCAACAACCAGCCGGCCGTCGTCGACTCCTGGACCATCTCGGAGCCGGTGCCGATGGACGTGCTCTTCGGCAAGCGTTACGAGTACATCGCTCGCTAAACGGGCGTGTTGAGAGGTCGGGGTCGCGGCTGACCTGCGGCAACCTCGAAACTCTAAGGCGACAGCAACGCCCCGTCCGGGCAACCGGGCGGGGCGTTTCGTTGCCGGTGCTCCATCGTCCGGCACGACATTCGGTTGTCACCGCCCTGCCCCTTTGCGATGATCGGGGCGAGCCAGGCGGCTCGGGGATATCGTGCGATGGATACAGACGGCGAGCAGGGGACGGGGCCCTACCTGGAGGGGCATTTGCTGGTCGCCATGCCGACGATGGCGGACCCGCGCTTCGCGCATACCGTCATCTACATGTGCGCTCATTCGGAAGACGGGGCGATGGGCCTCGTGGTCAACAAGCTTCTCGAATCGCTCAGCTTCTCGGACCTGCTCGAGCAACTCGAGATCGAGACCGAGACCGTGGACGAGCGCATCCGCGTGCACTTCGGCGGCCCTGTGGAGGCCGCGCGCGGCTTCGTCCTCCATTCCACCGACTACACCCACGAAGCCACGATGCAGGTGGACGACGACTTCGCGCTCACCGCCACCGTCGACGTGCTGAAGGCCATGGCCGCCGGCAACGGCCCGCGCCTCAGCATGCTGGCGCTGGGTTATGCAGGCTGGGCGCCGGGCCAGCTCGACCGCGAGATTCAGGAGAACGGCTGGCTCACCGTGCCGGCCGACGAGGAGCTGGTGTTCGACGAGGCCCAGGACGGCAAGTGGGAGCGCGCCGTCGGCAGGCTCGGGATCGACCCCGGCAACCTCTCGGGCTTCGCCGGCCGGGCTTAGAGCGCGCCCGTCGTTGACGGAAGCGCGACATGCGGCGACCGCGGCGCGCGTGCGCAGGCGACATTCGGCGAAGCATTGCCATTTTGGAGCGTCGAGTCCAATCCGAAGCGTGCATGGTCGACAGGTCATTGGGTCAGCACATCCAACCTGTCCTTCCAGCAATGGACCTTTGTCGTCGCCAGCAAGCGGCTGACCGGTACGCCCTTCAACCCTGCCGCGTGCGGCCTCGATGGCACACGTCATCTTCGCCAACCCGGTTCGAGGCGACGTTTGTGGCGTCGTCCACAGAGAGCCGGCTGATCGGGGCAAGGCACTCTTCGACCTGCCCGACCGTGTGCGGAGGCGAACGCCGCCGAACCCGTTGAGGCAGGCTGTTCAACTCCGGTGCGGCGCGCTTCCCCGGGCGCCGATCATCGACAGAAACTCGCGGCGCGTGGTCGGGTCGTCGCGGAAGCAGCCGAGCATGCGGCTGGTTACCAGACTGACTCCCGGCTTGCGGATCCCGCGCGTGGTCATGCACTGATGCGCCGCCTCGATGACCACGCCGACGCCACGCGGCCTGAGCACGTCCTGCATCGTGTCGGCGATCTGCGATGTCAACGCTTCCTGGATCTGCATCCGCTTCGCGAAGGCCTCGACAAGGCGCGCAATCTTCGAGATGCCCACGACCCGTTCCGCCGGCAGATACCCGACATGCGCCTTTCCCAGGATTGGAACGATGTGGTGCTCGCAGTGGGATTCGAAGCGTATATCGCGCAAGACGATCATCTCGTCATTGGCGGCCGTCGTCTCGAGGGTCGTGGCTAACAAAGCAACCGGGTCTTCGGCGTATCCGGCGAAGAATTCCTCGTAGGCCCGCACGACGCGCGCGGGCGTTCCCTTCAGCCCCTCCCGGTCGGGATCGTCCCCGGCCCACTCGATCAATGTGCGAACGGCAGCCTCGGCCTCGGCGCGGCGCGGCCGACGGCGTGGTTCCGAGCCGGTGCGCAATGGCGTCGAGGTTCGATGCTCGACAACTGCACTGTCCATGTCCCGGCCTTTCATCGATGTCGGGCCGCCCTGGATCGTGGCACCCTTGCGAACTATTACACTATGTTATAACATTTCTTTTCGACCTCGCAAGGTGAGACAGGCGATGACGAAACCGTCGACCCGACCGCGGCCCTGCACCGACCCGGATTGCCGCGGGCGGCACTCGATGCGCGAACGGGTCGCGCTGGCAGTATCGATTTGCGAGGGGCGCGGCGTGCAGATGACAGAGCTACGGAGGCGTGTCCTTGAACTGCTGTGGGCGAGCGGTGGGCCGACGAGCGCCTACCAGTTGATCGAAGCGATCAAGCTCAGGGATTCGCGTCCGATCGGACCGCCGACCGTGTATCGGGCGCTTCACTTCCTGATGGCGCAGCGCCTCATTTCCAGGATCGAGAGCCTGAACGCCTACGTCCCGTGCGTCCATCCCGAGCGCGACCACGATTGCCTGTTCTTCATTTGCAGCGGCTGCCGGGCGTCGGTCGAGCTGGAGGATCCGCGGATCGGAGGACTGCTTGCCGAGGGTGCCGCCGGCCTCGGGTTCGTTGCGACACGTCGCACGGTCGAGGTCGAGGGCATGTGCGCGCGCTGCGCGGAAGCCGGCGCGGCGTAGACGGGGACGAGGAGGTCCACCCATGGAGAGCCGGAATCTGGATGGGCCGCCGCGGCGGCTGGACGTGAGCGCCGCCGCCCGGCAGGGGGCGCTGGCATGAGGAGGTGGCACACAGCTTCGATCCGGCTGCTGCCGCTCGGCGCCGGCCCGCGGCTGGCCGGTGCGACCCTGATCGTTGCCGCGCTCTGGGGCGCGTTCTTCTGGGCGACGACCACGCCGGGGGGGCCATGACCTACGCCCTCAAGTCTCAAGACCTGAGCCTCGGCTACGACCGGCATCCGGCCGTGCATCGCCTGCAGGGCGAGATCGCCGAGGGCAGCCTGACTGCCATCGTCGGACCCAACGGGGCCGGCAAATCCACGATGCTGAAAGGGGTGATCGGCACGCTCCGCCCGCTCGAGGGCCGGATCGCCTTCGGCGGGCTCACGCGGAGCGAGATCGCCTACCTGCCGCAGCAATCGGACGTCGACCGGTCCTTCCCGATCGCGGTCGCCGACCTCGTTGGAATGGGGCTCTGGCGGGAAATCGGCGGCTTCGGCGGCTTGCGGGCCGTTCACCGCGCGCGCGTCGCCGAAGCGATTGCCGCGGTCGGGCTCGAAGGGTTCGAGAGACGGCCGATCGGGTCGTTGTCGGGCGGTCAGATACAGCGTGCGCTCTTCGCGCGGCTTCTGCTGCAGGACGCACGACTCGTCCTGCTGGATGAGCCCTTCACCGCGGTTGACGCGAAAACCATGGCCGACCTGATCGGCGTGGTTCAGCGCTGGCACGGCGAGGGTCGCACGGTGCTCGCCGTCTTGCACGATTTCGACACGGTGCAGGCGTACTTCCCTCGCGCGCTGATGCTTGCCCGCGAACTCGTCGCCCACGGACCCACGGCGCAGGTTCTGACGGCCGAGAACCAGTTCCGCGCGCGTCAGATGTGCGAGGCCTGCGCCGGCCCCCCGCACAGTTGCGGGCGGAGCGCGGCGTAATGTGGGAGGCGCTTGTCCAGCCCTTCGCCGATTTCGGCTTCATGCGGCGCGCGCTCGTGGGCTGCGTGGCGATTTCACTGGGCGCGACGCCCGTCGGGGTGTTCCTGATGCTGCGCCGCATGAGTCTGACGGGCGATGCGATGGCTCATGCGATCCTGCCGGGTGCGGCCGTCGGTTATCTCGTCTCGGGTCTCTCGCTCGGGGCGATGACCGTGGGCGGGCTGATCGCGGGTATGGCCGTGGCGCTTCTCGCGGGCTTCGTCACCCGCGCCACGGCGCTGCGCGAGGACGCGAGCCTCGCGGCCTTCTACCTGATCTCGCTGGCGGCCGGCGTGCTGATCGTGTCCACCCGCGGCAGCAACGTCGACCTGATGCATGTGCTCTTCGGCACCGTGTTGGCGCTCGACAACGCCGCCTTGATCCTGCTCGGCGCCATCGCGAGCCTTACGGTGTTTACGCTCGCGGTGCTGTTCCGGCCGCTCGTGCTCGAATGCGCGGACCCGCAGTTCCTGCGCTCGGTCAGCGGGCTCAGCGCCGTGGCGCATTTCACTCTTCTCGTCCTGGTCGTGCTCAACCTTGTGGGCGGATTCCAGGCGCTCGGCACGCTGATGGCGGTCGGCATCATGATCCTTCCCGCTGCCGCGGCGCGGTTCTGGACGGTGAGCATCGGCGCGCTGATCGCGGTCGCGACCGCCGTCGGGATGCTCTCAAGCCTGAGCGGTCTTCTTCTCTCCTACCATTTCAGCCTTCCCTCCGGTCCGGCGATCATCCTTGTCGCCGGTCTCGCCTACGGGATCTCGCTGGTCCTCGGGCCGGTCGGCGGTCTTGCCGCGCGGGCCTTGTGGGGCCGTTACCTCGAAGCCTGAAGGAGCGTTTCCATGCCCACCCGCAGAGCCTTTCTGAACGCCGCCACCGCCGTCCTCGCCCTGTCCCTCGCCGCTCCGGCCGCCGCGCAGTCCGACAGGCCGATCCCGGTGGTCGCCACATTCTCGATCCTCGGCGACATGGTGAAACACATCGGAGGCGAGCACGTCGATGTCACGACGCTCGTCGGCCCCGACGGAGATACGCATGTCTACCAGCCGACCCCTGCGGATGCCCGGGCCGTCAGCGAAGCGCGAGTCCTTGTCGTCAACGGGTTGCAGTTCGAAGGCTGGCTGGACCGGCTGATCGACGCTTCGGACTTCCGCGGCATCCGGGTGGTGGCGACCAAAGGGATCGAGCCGATCGGGTTCGACGACGAGCACGATCAGGGCGGTAGCCTCGAAGTCCACGCCGAAGAGGCCGGGCATGACCACGATCACGATGACCAGGCCGAGGCCGATCATGATGATGACCACGACCACGATGACGAGGCGCATGCCGAGGCAGGCCACGACCACCATGACCATGGCGCTTTCGACCCGCACGCCTGGCAGAGCCTCGGCCATGCCGCAGCCTATGTCGACAACATCACTGCCGCTCTGGCTCAGGCCGATCCGGCGAACGCGGCCGACTTCTACCAGAACCGCGCAGCCTACGGCGCCGAGATCGAGGCGCTCGATGCAGAGATCCGCGAGAGCATGGCAGGACTGCCGGCCGACCGCCGCATCGTCGTTACCTCGCACGATGCGTTCCAGTATTTCGGCCGCGACTACGGACTGACTTTCATCGCGCCGCAGGGGCTCAGCACCGAGTCGGAGGCGTCCGCAAAGGATGTCGCCCGCCTCATCCAGCAGATATGCGAACGGGACATTCGCGCCGTCTTCATCGAGAATGTCGCGGACCCCCGCCTCCTGAAACGCATCGCCGACGAGACCGGAGCCGCCATCGGCGGCACGCTCTATCCCGGCGCTCTGTCCGGCCCGGACGGTCCGGCGCCGACCTACCTCGACATGATGCGGCACAACGCGATGACGCTCGAGCAGGCGCTGACTTCGTAAGGCTCGGTGCAGCCTGCGAAAGGCAGGGACGCCGGAATTCCGGGAACGAGAGGGACGGGTCGGTACACCGCGCAAGAGGTGGTGTCCCGAACAGCGCTTTTCGCCAGCATCTGCGAACTGAGTAGAGGCGGCTGAGTGCAACTGAACGGCTTCAAAGATTGAAGGAGACGGCAACCATGAACCAGATCCCCGTTACCGTTCTGACCGGCTATCTCGGCGCCGGCAAGACAACGCTATTGAATCGCATCCTGACCGAAGAGCACGGCAAGAAATACGCCGTGGTTGTCAACGAGTTCGGCGAAATCGGCATCGACAATGACCTCGTGGTCAACGCCGACGAGGAAGTGTTCGAGATGAACAACGGTTGCATCTGCTGCACCGTGCGCGGGGATCTGATCCGCATCCTTGGGGGGTTGATGAAACGGCAAGGCAGCTTCGATGGAATCCTCATCGAGACCACGGGACTTGCCGATCCCGCACCAGTCGCTCAGACCTTCTTCGTGGACGAAGATGTTCGGCGACGGACATGGCTCGATTCGATCGTAACGGTGGTCGACGCCCGCCATGTCGTCCGGCGGCTGGAAGACAGCCATGAGGCGCTGGAACAGATTGCCTTTGCCGACGTTATCCTTCTCAACAAGACGGATCTTGTGCCGCCCGATGAACTGGCGCAGGTGGAAACTCGCATCCGTTCGATTAATGCGACGGCGGTTATTCATCGCACGCAGCGATGCGAGGTGGGGCTTGACACGGTTCTGGGGCGCCGAGCCTTCGATCTTGATCGCATACTGGCCATCGAGCCGGACTTTCTTTCGGAAGACGACCATGAACACGACGATGCCGTGAAGAGCGTCTGCCTGCGCACCGACCGGCCCTTGGACGGAACCCGCCTCACAGAATGGTTGCAGCGCCTACTTGTCGAGCGTGGTCAAGACTTTCTGCGAACCAAAGGGATCCTGTCGATCGCTGGTCAGGACAAGCAGTTTGTCGTCCAGGCGGTCCATATGCTGATGGAAGGCAATTTCACGAAGCCGTGGAGCCCAAACGAGGACCGAGAGAGTCGCTTGGTCTTCATCGGACGAAACATTGATGAGTTGGAACTGCGTCAGCAGTTCGACGCCTGCATAGCATGAGTTTGCCCGCTGAACAGGGCAAAACATCGCTGCTTGATCGCATCGGCACCGGTCGCTCGCTCGACGCTTATGTGGTGGGCGTTGCGTTCCTCAAGGACGGACTGCTCGCTGCTGCACTCGGGGACGGTCGGGTCGCGTTCATCAACAGCGAGAGCACGAGTCCTCCGTCCTTCGTTTCGGTGCATGACGGGGCTTGTCTTTCGCTGGCCGTCGACTTGGGGGAGCAGCGCGTTCTGACAGGCGGAGATGATGCTCGGCTGGTGAGCACCGGCACCGACGGCGAGACGACCGAAATCGCAGCCATTGCGGGGCGGTGGGTCGAGCCGATTGCCGCGAGCAGGGCATCCGGACTATGCGCTGCAGTCTTCGGCAAGACTGTTTCCCTTTTCGCGCAGGATGGAAGAGCGGTTGGAACGTTCGATCACGCAAACACAGTCGGCGGTCTGGCATTCCACCCGAAAGGGCGGCGGATCGCCGCCGCGCATTATGGTGGAGTCAGCCTCTGGTGGGCGAAGCAGAGCACGCAGGAACCCAAACGACTCAGCTGGTCGGGTTCGCACCTTAGTCTGACCTGGAGCCCGGACGGGAAGTACATCGTCACCGCAATGCAGGAGAACGAGCTGCACGGTTGGCGTGTCTCCGACAGCGCCGATATGCAGATGTCCGGCTACCCGACGAAGGTCAAGTCGATGAGCTGGCTGCCGAAGGGAAGGTATCTGGCGACCGGTGGCGCGGAGTCCGTGGTTTGTTGGCCATTTCACGGCAAGGGCGGCCCCGTGGGCAAGGCGCCGCTCGACCTCGGGCGGGGCTTCGACGGTGTGGTGACGGTGGTGGCTGCCCACCCCCGTCATGACGTGGTCGCCGCCGGATACGAGGACGGTGCCACCATCCTCGTGCAGATCGACCGCGATCATACGGTTCTGGTCAAACGACCCGGCAAGGGCGCTGTGACCGCGCTCGCCTGGTCGGCGGATGGACGGCATCTCGCACTCGGTACCGAGAGCGGCTTTGTCGGTCGAATTAGCCTTTCCGACTGGCGCACTCCATCATGAGCGCGAACAGGGAAACTCCAGTCGAGGTTCTTCCATGAAACGGAGGGCAAGGCGCGTGCAATCCCCATGCATCGACGTCTGCCGCCTCGACCCGAAGACGGGGTGGTGCCTGGGCTGTGGCAGGACCGCCGCCGAGATCGGAGAATGGACCAAGCTCACACCCTTCCGCCGCAGCCGGCTCGAACGGGAACTCACGCGGCGCCTGGTGAAGTTCGGACAGCGCCAGCCATTGGAAAACGAATGAAAGGGTCGACGATCACCATTCACGATCTATGAACCCAGTTTCTTGCGGGACTATTGCTGGCGGGAGCCAGCGGATTTCCGGCTGTAGCGCACCCAAGACCGGAGGGCGTCACGGGGGTGAGCGGTGACCAGCCTAACCGAGAACTTCCTGACCCTCGTTGTAACCGACGGAAAGACGCGGCGCATGCGGGACGGACCGGGATATATAGAGGGACGGCCACGCAATTCGCCCACCAGTCAAAGGCTTATCCGCCCCCGAGGCCGCCCGGCGCCGTCCCCTGGCAAGGCGCGCCTGACGGAAAGTCGCGGCGCACGGGGCACTGCAATGGCCCTGCGTGACCGCTGAAACGGCCGGACTAGAGATGATTCAGGGGGCGGGAAACCGCCCCAAAATTCGTGCCGCGATTGAGCTGCATCTGGAGAGCCGGAATCGGGCTCCGCGCGGGCGCCCGGCGGCTCATACCAGGCGCCGGCCGCGCTCGTCGAGAAGGTCCTCGTCCCGCGCCCTAGTCCGCCGCCACGCCCTCATCGGTGGCGGCGGCGATGTCGCCGGCCTCGATCGCATCGCGCCCGGCCGCTTGCGCCACCATCCAGGCGCGGCCGAGCAGACGGCGCAGCGCGTGAAGCCCGCCGGGGCCTCGGCCGACGGCGTTCAGGGTTCTGAGCTCCGCCCTGCTCGGCTGGCGCCCGAGCACGCCGGCGGCGATATCCTCCACGTCCGCCACCGCCTGTTCCGTCAGGTCGATCTTGAGCCCGATGCGCCCGTCAACCTGCTGGCAGCGGGCGAAGACCATGGTGATGCTCTTGTCGGCGAGCAGCGCCAGGCCGCAGCCGGAGCGGTCGCGAATGATGCGGAGCTCGTCGAGCAGCTTGTAGCCGAGGTGGTGCGCCTCGTCCTCGCCACGCAGCCCTTCCAGCACGATGCGGATCTTCTCCTCCGCCGAATACTGCTTGCGCGTCCGGCGGCGAATGTCACGGACCGTCTTCTCGGCAGGCTCTTTGGCGCGCGTGGATTTCTGTCTCATCTTCGTTCCCTTCGGTCACTGCGATGAGCCAGAAATCCTCCCTTATGAAAATGCCTCAGCCTGTCCCATAGGCGCTGACGTTGGGCACGATCCGGCCCGCCGAATCTGCCTGCGCTGCCAGCAGCCCTTCGAGAGCGACTGGCGCGGGCACGGCATATGCGGCGCCTGCGCCCCGCTGATGGCGGAGGAGCCCTACGCGCCGCTCCCATGAGCGGACCAGCCGGGCAGCCGCCAGGTAGCCCCCAACTCGCGACCAGGCGTCGCACCCGCCATTCCGGGCCTCGGGCCAAGGAACAGCGCGAACGGCCACCAGCGGCGTCTTGGCGCCGCCGCCGCAGCCCCCTTGCGCCTTGTATGACCCGCCTTAAGCCCTTTGAACAAAAGGTTATCCACAGTTGTTGCGGTCGCGAATTCTGTGGAAAACCTCCGCTCTCCGGCGACCGACGCAACGTCTTGGCCGGTCACCTGAGTACGGTTTGGGAATGCTGCGGTTCCGTCGTTAGATGGAAAAGCAGTGCGGGGAAAGCGGCCGCTTTCCCCGCTGGGAGGAGTCGGACCGTCTACTCGCCAAGGACACGGATCCGCAGCGGAGCTTGGTCGGCTCATCCCTTGTTCGTTCCGTGCGTCCTGAACGGATGCGTGGGTGTGAGACCCGGATTGAGTTGCAAGGACAGGAGTCACGGGACATGAACCAAGAAAAGGTAGTCGCCGGCATTGATGTCAGCAAGGCCACTCTCGACGTCCATATCGCCCCTTCGGGCGAGGCGCGGCAGTTCCAGAACGACGCCGGCGGCCGCCGCGGCCTTCGCAAGATGCTGCACAAGGCGAAGGTCGAGCTCGTCGTAGTCGAGGCCACGGGGCGCTATCACAGGCCGGTGCACATCAGCCTCGACGATGCAGGCTTCCGCGTCGCCGTGGTCAGCCCGCTACAGGCTCGGCGTTTCGCCCAGGCCCTCGGCCAACTGGCGAAGACCGACCCCATCGATGCGGCCATGCTGGCGCGCCTTGGCCAGGCGATGGACCCGGATGCGACGCCGCCACGCAGCGGCGCTCACTTCCGGCTCGGCGACCTTGCCCGAGCGCGTGCACAGTTGGTCAAGTCCAGGACCGCGCTCTCCAACTCCATCAAGGAATACGAGACGCCGGAAACCGTCGCCGCGTTCAAGCAGCTGGTCAATGACACCAATCGGGAGATCAGCCGACTCGAGGCCGCGATCCGCGTCGTCATCGTCGACGATCCCGAGCATGCTCGGCGCGACCGCATTCTGCGCTCGATACCCGGCATCGGCCCTGTCACCGCCGCCGTGCTCTGTGCCGAGATGCCCGAGCTCGGCACGCTCGGCCGCCGCCAGGCCGCTTCCCTGGTGGGTGTCGCTCCGTTCCCAGACGACAGCGGAAAGAGGGTCGGGAAGCGATACTGCAAGGGTGGCCGAGCCGTGCCTCGAAACGTGCTCTTCATGGCCGCGATGACAGCCAGCATGTACAACGCCGAGATGAAGCAACTCTACGAGCGCCTGACCGAAGAGGGCAAGCCGCACAAGGTTGCGGTGGTGGCCGTCATGCGCAAGCTCATCATCCTCGCCAACGTGCTGGTGCGCGACGACCGCGAGTGGGCGCCGTCCGCTCCCGCTCCGGTCGCTGCATGATTGTCGGGCCTGTGGAGAAATCAGTGAACGTCGCTGGATGAAATACCGGTAGACCGCCTTCAACCCCCGAGTCCGGGTTGACTGCAAACACGGATGCTCCGCTGCCCCGCCCCTGCGGCCGGCCGTCGCCCGGACCCGGCCGGTAACGCGCCTCTGAGGCCCAGGTGGCAGTCTCTTGCGCCGCCCCTTGGCCCAATCTTCAACCGGCGTTGACAGATCAACTGCGAAAAAGACCAATAGAATGCTGGCCTACAGAATATTTCTTGGGAGCCATTCCCTTGATTTTATGAAACAATCGTATTGATTCTTAGTATTCATGGTTCTATTTTAGAGAAATAATTAATAAAAATCTTGCCTATCCGCTCCTCTTGTGCGTAAGGTATTTACTACACAGTTGTCTCAACTAACCTTACGGGAGGATTTATGATCAAGCGCGAACAAATTAAACCCTTTGTGTTGGGCATCGTGGGCGGCGCTGCTGCCATCGCCATCGTAGCCTCTGCGACTGGCTGGGTCGTCACCAGCGGCTCGAGGGATGACCAGGTGCAGATCGCCTGGATCGACGGGCAGGCCACCATTTGCGACTCGCTGGCCAAGGCCCACCGGCACGCCAGCAACGATGTCAGCGATCTCTCCGGGTACCAAGGGCGCGATGCGCGCAACGAGTTGGCGGAGACGTTCACCGTCATCCTGGCGGGATCGGAAATAGCTGATCGCGACGTCGTCAAGGCCTGTTCGGAGATGCTGAAAAGCGGCAGCACGTCCTCCTGACGGACATCCTCAACACAGGAGGGCAAGCGTACGATGGGCCGTTCATGCTGGTGGGCGGCCTTGCCCGTGGCGTCCTGCCGCCGCGGGATGGGCTCACTCAAGCCACGCAAACGCGATGGAACCTTGAACCTCGTGCCGTGACCCCCATATATGGAACATATCGAAAACGCGCGCCTTCCCAAGCGGACTGCTCCAGATTGGCAGGAATACGTTTGAGTACGTCGACGTGGGGATCGGGCTCCTTTCGCGCCAATGCGCCGGACACGACGTCGGCCGCCGCAGTCGGGGGCCACTTCGACTAACCATACTAAGGACCGAATAGCCATGAGGCTCTCGAAAGCGGCCGTTCAAGAAGGCACCGGCGCGTATCGCTGGACCCTGTTTTCGCTCCTTGCGGCAATCGCCGCCATGATCACCTTGGCCATCGCGGTTAGCTGAAGGGAGGGACGGCCCCGGCCTGCCTCGTCCGGTTGCGGAACGCCACCGGCCGCCGCAGGCCCCTTGCGCTTCCGCTGCCGAGCCCCTGCGGCTCCGATTTCAAGCCCAATTCGGCCTCGATTTCGGGGCCAATTTCGAAACCCTTTTCCGGCGTGCGCCGTTACTTTCCGTCGCCGTGCGCCGCGACTTTCCGTCGGCTACACTCGTCACCGCCTTTCTCTGCCGCTCGCCATTGACCGAAGGAGAGTTCGGCAAGCGCGCAAGCGGCAACAGCCCTTTCCTCGCGATGCTCCGAAAGGGCGACGTGCCTGCCATGGACACCGCCGACCGGGCGCTTCTCTTCATGGTCGAGCCGACCATCGTTGTGGCATTCCGGGGCGAGGTCGCGGCGTTCCTTCTCGTCACCGAGACCAACGGAACCCTGCTGGGGCGTCAGGCTATCGGAGATTCTTCCTTCATGACGAAGTTGAACGCGGGCGCATCGCCGCGATTGTCCGCCGTCGAGCGAATCCGGGCGTGGATGACTGGGGCAAACGCAGCCATGACGTGAGGGGGTGGTGCGGGATCGGACAGGAACTTCGGTAACCGATTACCGGCCCAAGTATTTCGCCACGCTCACGGCCTGCGGGGCGCGATCGTCGCGTAGAGCAGGTGATCCTGCCACTCGCCGGCGATCCTGAGGTAGGCGCGGGCGTAGCCCTCGCAGCGGAACCCGGCCTTCTCCAGCAGCTTCCGGCTCGCGGTGTTCTGGGGCATGCACGCGGCCTCGACCCGGTGCAGGCCGAGCCGCCCGAAGCAGTGGCCGAGCAGGCCGGTGAGGGCCTCGCCCATGTGGCCCTGGCGCGCATGGGGCCGGCCGATCCAGTAGCCGACGCTGCAGGACTGCGCTGCGCCGCGCTGCACGTTGCTCAGCGTCATCCCGCCGAGCAGCGCGTCGTCCTGCCGACGGAAGAGGAAGAAGGCGTAGCCCAGATCGTCCTGGCCGTCGCGCAGATGACGGCGGATGCGCCGGCGGAAGGCGCTGCGGGTCAGCGCGTCGCTGGGCCAGGTCGGCTCCCAGGGGCTGAGGAACTCGCGCGAGAGCGCCCGGAGCTCGGCCCAGGCCCGCCAGTCGCGCATCTGCGGCGGCCGGAGATAGAGCGAGCGCGTCTCCACCGTCGCCTCGCGCGACGAATCGCTGGCAGGGCGGAGGAACGCCATCAGCCGGGCACCCTGATCCTGAACGCGTAGGTCCCGGCATCCTCATGCCAGCCCAGGAGCTCGAAGGGCGTGGTCTCGCAGAAGTGCTTGAAGTCGATCACCGCGGCCGGGTCGGTGGCGAGCACCTCGAGCGTGGCACCCGGGGCGAGGCGCTTGAGCGCCTTGCGCGCCTTGAGCACCGGGAGCGGGCACATCAGGCCGCGCACGTCGAGGGTCTCGTCCGCGTCCGGCGGAACGTCCGGCACGGCATCGGGCGGCCGCACGGTCGGCTCAGGCGAAGCGGGCGGCGATCGAGTCATGACTTTCCAGCCCCGCGATGGGGCCGAGCGCGGAGACGGTGGGCCGGCCCCCTTGCAGGATGCGGCATGCGGTGCGCTGCACCGCCTCGCGATCGACCGCATCGACGCGCTCGATCAGCTCCGCGACCGTGAGCGGCCGGCCGAACACCAGGATATGGCGGCCGAGCCGCTCCGCCCGCGCCTGGGTGCTCTCAAGGGACATCAGCAGCCCGGCCTTGAGCTGGGCACGGGCGCGGGCGACCTCCGCGTCGCCGACCGTGGCGCACGCGTTGACCAGCTCGTCCGCCATCACCGGGATCAGCTCCGCCAGCTCGTGCTCGCCGGCGCCGGCATAGACGCCGAAGATGCCGCCGTCGGCGTAGCTGGAGGCGAAGGTGAAGACCGAGTAGGCGAGGCCGCGGCGCTCGCGGATCTCCTGGAAGAGCCGCGACGACATGCCGCCGCCGAGCAGCGTCGACATCACCTGCATCGCGTAGAAGTCGTCGTCGTCGTAGGCGAGGCCGTCGAAGCCCACGATCAGGTGCGCCTGCTCCAGATCGCGCGCGATGCGGCAATCGCCGCCGCCATAGATTGCTGCCGCAGGTGCCGGCACCGAGCCTTCGGGCAGCGCGGTGAAGGCTGCCTCCGCCGCCTGGACGAGGGCGTCGTGATCGACCCGGCCCGAGCCCACCAGCACCATGCGCGCCGCCCGGTAATGCGCCCCCATGTAGGCCGCGAGCGCCTCGCGCGAATAGGCGCCCACGCGCTCGGGCGGGCCCAGGATCGTGCGGCCGATGGGCTGGTCCGGATAGGCGGTCTCCTGAAAACGGTCGAACACGAGGTCGTCCGGCGTGTCGTTGACCTGCGCGATCTCCTGAATCACCACCGCGCGCTCGCGTTCCAGCTCCTCCGGGTCGAAGGTCGAGTGCTGGAGGATGTCCGCCAGCAGATCGAGCGCGAGCGGCACGTCCTCCTTCATCACCTTGGCGTAGTAGGCCGTGGTCTCGCGCGAGGTGTAGGCGTTGAGGTGGCCGCCCACCGCCTCGATCTCCTCGGCGATGTCGCGGGCGCTGCGCCGCTTGGTGCCCTTGAAGGCCATGTGCTCCAGCAGGTGCGAGAGCCCGTTGGTCTCCTCGGTCTCGCAGCGCGCGCCGACATCGACCCAGAGCCCGACCGAGGCCGTCTCCACGTGGTCCACGCGATCGCTGACCACCCGGAGCCCGTTGGCGAGCGGCGTGATCTGCACGCTCACGCGACGCGCTCCCGCTGCGGCGCGTGGACCCGGTCGCGGATGAAGCGCGTGAGCAGGGCCGCATCGACGGGCAGCTCGGTCACCCGTTCAGGCTTCGCCGCGAGCGCCGCGAGCCTGGGCGGGAGCGCCGGGGACACGCCGATGGCGCGCTCGATGGCGTCGGGGAACTTGGCGGCATGGGCGGTCGCGAGGCTCACCATCGGCCCCGCGCCCGCGCCGTGACGGCGGGCGGCGTGGACACCGGCCGCGCTGTGCGGGTCGATCATGCGCCCGCAAGCGCGCCACACCTCGGCGATGGTCGCGAGGCAGGCATCGTCGTCGGCGCGCGCGGCGGCGAAGGCGGCCTGGGCTCGCGCGAGCCGGGCGCCGCGCAGGGTGAACTCGCCGTGCTCGGCCAACTCGGCCATCAGCGCGCGCAGGGCGGCGCCGTCGCGGCCGGAGAGGTCGGCCAGCAGGCGCTCGAAGTTGCTCGCCACCTGAATGTCCATGCTGGGGCTCAGCGTCCTCTGGACCTTGCCCTTGCGGTAGAGGCCTGACTCGAAGAAGCGGGCGAGGATGTCGTTCCGGTTCGTCGCCACCACGAGACGCTCTATGGGGACGCCCATCTGCCGCGCGGCGTAGCCCGCGTAGACGTTGCCGAAGTTGCCCGTGGGCACGGTGAACGAGACGGGCCGGGCCGGCGCGCCGAGGGCAAGCGCCGCGTAGACGTAGTAGGCGGTCTGCGCCGCAACACGCGCCCAGTTGATCGAGTTGACCGCGGCGAGCCCGATCTCGTCGCGCAGCGCCAGATCGGCGAAGAGCGCCTTCACCAGCGCCTGGCAATCGTCGAAGGTGCCGGCGATGGCGACGTTGTGGACGTTGGGCTCTGCCGCCGTGGTCATCTGGCGGCGCTGCATCTCGGAGACCCGGCCCGCCGGGTGGAGCACCACCACGGAGAGCGCCTCGCGGCCGCGGAAGGCCTCGATCGCCGCAGCCCCGGTGTCGCCCGAGGTGGCGACGAGGATCGTCGCCGTCCGCCCGCGCTTCGCCAGCACCGCGTCGAGCAGGCGCGCCACCATCTGCAGCGCGAAGTCCTTGAAGGCCAGCGTCGGTCCGTGGAAGAGCTCCAGCAGCCATTGGTCGGTGTCGAGCTGCACCAGCGGCGCCGTCGCGGGATGGTCGAAATCGGCGTAGCTCTCCGCCGCGATGGCCGCGAGTTGCGTACGCGAGAAGGCGCGCCCAGTGAACTCCGCCATGACGGCGGCGGCGACGTCCGCGTAGGGCCGGCCGCCGAGTGCCGCGAGCGCACCGGTATCGAGGGCCGGCCAACGCTCGGGGAGGTAGAGGCCGCCGTCGCGCGCGAGACCCTGGAGCAGGGCGTGCTCAAACGAGACCGTCCGCCCTCCGGTCTGCCGCGTGCTGATGTAGCGCAAGCCGCGCTCTCCGTACTCTTCCGGCCACTTCCGGACTCTTCCGGCCCGAGCCAGACTATACGCGCCCGCCGCCGGCCGGCAAGGAAGCGCCGGACTGGGCGGGCCTTTTCGCAGTCGTGGCCGCGCCGGTTTACCCCGCTTCGGCGATTCGCGTGATCTCGCAGAGGTAGGAGCGGTGCGGTACCGAGCCGGAGATGGGATCGGTCCCCTCGTTGCCGATGACCGCGTTGACGTTCGCTCCCTCCGGACTGGTCGCGTCGTAGCCCGGCAGGTCGAGCGCGGCGCAGGCCTGCCACCAGCCGTGGGTCGCGCTGACCACGCGGGGGTCCAGGCTCGGCTTGAGGGCGGCGCGGGCGCGGGCGGCCCCGTGCGGCGTCGCGATGCGCACCCAGTCGCCGCTCCCGATGCGGCGCGCGGCTGCGGCTTCGGGGTGCATCTCGACCGTGGGGTCCGGCTCGCGCCGGCGCAGCGACGGCATGCCCCGGTGCTGACTGTGGCAGTAGTGGAGCGACTTGGCCGACGTCAGAACCAGGGGGAAGCGCCCAGCAAGGTCGGACCGGCTGAGCGGCCCCATGGCAGGCTCCACATGATCCGGCAGCGGCGTCTGACCGGCGGCCAGAAGCTGCTCGGAGAAGACCTCCACCTTGCGCGAGGGCGTCGCAAAGCCTGGCTCACCGCCCTTGCCGCCGGCGTACTTGCGGTAACGGGTCTCGCGGTCCACGCGCACGCCGGCGGGTGACTGTCGCAGGTCTTCCAGCTCGAGACCCGAAGGCGCCAGCATCTCACGGTAGGAGGCGTCGATGTCGCCGCCCCAGAAGCGATTGGCGAGGCCGAGGCGCTTGGCCAACTCGAAGGCGATCCAGACGTCGCTCTTCGACTCGCCCCGCGATTCGACCGCCGGCGGACGGAGCTGGGCGAAGGCCGTCGCGTCGGCGCCGACCTTAAAGTCGGTGCACAGCCCCTCGCGCTCGAAGGGCGTGTTGACCGGCAGCACGATGTCGGCAAGAGCGGCCGAGGGAGTCATGAACATGTCCACGTGCACAGCGAAGTCGAGCGCCTTCAGCGCCGCCTCGCCGCGCGCCGTATCGGCGTGGCTCACCAGGATGTTGGTGCCGAAGCTCACCATGCCTCTGATGGGATAAGGCCGGCCCTCGAGGATCGCGCGGTAGAGGTCGTCGCTGGTGATCCAGCCCTGCTGCTCGGGCCCGAGCGGTCGCCCGGCGCCGCCCACCGCCTTCGCGAGCTGCGCTGGCGGGAGCATCTCACGGCCCCGGATGTCGTTGACCGGGATGGTGTCGAAGAGCACGTTCCCGCCCGGCGCATCGAAGCTGCCGGTCAGCGCGTAGAGGAGCGCGATGGCGCGCGAGGTCTGGCTCGCATTGGTGTGCTGGCCGACACCGGACCAGCTGTAGCAGGAGACCGCGCCCGCGTCCGCGATCAAACGCGCGGCTGCGCGAAGCTGCTCGGCCGGCACCCAGGTGATCTCCTCGACCCGCTCCGGCGCATACGCGCGGCAGCGTTCCCGATAGAGCTCGAACGCGGTGCGGCAGGGGATCGGCGCACCGTCCGCGCCCGCGATCTCGTAGCGCCCGTCGAGCGCCGGTGTGCCACCCTCGTAGCGGGCTTGTGACGAATCGTAGAGCATCGGTGCGCCGGTGGCCGCATCCCACGCGACCCTGAGCGCGGGATCCGCGCCGTGGCTTACGTGGTCCGCGCGGAGCGGGGTGCCGTCGTCGTCCCGCACCAGCAGCGGACCGTTGGTCCAGTCCCGCATGAAGGCCGCGTCGTAGGCGCCCGCCTCCAGGAGCAGGTGTGCGAGGCCCAGCGCGAGCGCGCCGTCGCTACCGGGTCTCACGCGCAACCAGGCGTCCGCCTTGACCGCGAGGCCGGCGCGGCGCGGGTCGACGACGATGAGCCTGGCGCCGCGCGCCTTCGCCTCCGCGACACGGCTGGCGTAGGCGAGCCAGGTGGTGCTCGGGTTGTGGCCCCAGAGCATGATGCAGTCGGTGTTCTGGAAATCCGGCACCGGCGTGTCCACGCCGAAGGTCAGCCGGTTGATGTCGTCCCGGTGGAAGTTGCAGATTTCCGTGCCATAGGGCGCGTTGGGGCTGCCGAAGGCGTGGCGCAGGCGCTCGATCCAGGGATAGGCGTCCTGAATGCCGGTACCGGAGGGCGTCGTGATGCCGAAGGCGACGCTCTCCGACCCGCTCTCGGCGGCGAGCCGCTTGAGCTGGCGCGCGGTCTCATCGAGCGCCTCGTCCCAGCCGATGCGCTCCCACTCGCCCGGCGCCTCCTTCGGCGACACCCGGCGGAGCGGATGCAGCACGCGGTCTTCGTGATAGACCAGCTCCGGCGCAGCCCGCCCCTTGCCGCAGAGCGCCTTGCCGGTGGGGTGCGCGGGGTCGGGCTCGACAGCCACGAGGCGGCCGTCCTCCACCACCGAGATACAGCCGCAGACGGAGGTGCAGAGTGCGCAGTAGCCCGGAATCCGCTCGATTGTCTTCTCAGCCGCCATCACTCTCTTCCTCGCGCAATCTGAGCGGTTGACCCGCTGGCCGCATGACCCTAGATGCCAGAGGAGCGGCCACCGTGCTCGGCGGAGCATGGCGGTGCGCGCCCCCCGTGGCAATGGCCGGCAATGCCGGAGCAACGGCTGGCGGACGGGCGACGGGCTGGCTATGGTCCGCGCCGCACGCACAGCGCCCAGAATTGCAGAGGATGTCATGGTCGAGCGTATGGGCGCCCTCGGGCGCTATCCCCAAACCCGCATGCGCCGCAACCGGCGTGACGATTGGTCGCGCCGCCTGGTGGCGGAGACGGTGCTCACGCCGGGCGATCTGATCTGGACCGTGTTCGTCTGCGAGAGCGAGGGTCGGCGCGAGCCGGTGGGCTCCATGCCCGGCATAGACCGGCTCAGCGCCGACCTGCTGGCCGAGGAGGCGCGCGCGGCCTGTGACCTCGGCATTCCGGCGCTCGCGGTCTTCCCGCAGACGCCTGCGGCAGCCAAGACCCCCGACGGCGACGAGGCGCTCAACCCGGAGAACCTGGTGTGCCAGGCAGTGCGCGCGGTCAAGGCGGCGGTACCGGAGATGGGCGTGGTCTGCGACGTGGCGCTCGACCCCTACACCAGCCACGGCCACGACGGGCTGATCAGGGACGGCTACGTGGTCAACGACGAGACGGTCGACGTGCTCTGCCGCCAGGCGCTGGTGCAGGCCGAGGCTGGCTGCGACGTGATCGCGCCCTCGGACATGATGGACGGCCGCGTCGGCGCCATCCGCCGCGCGCTGGACCAGGCCGGCTTCGAGCGGGTGCGGATCATGTCCTACGCAGCGAAGTACGCGTCGGTCTACTACGGGCCCTTCCGCGATGCGATCGGCTCCACCGGCAACCTCGCCGGCGGGGACAAGCGCACCTACCAGATGGACCCGGCCAACGGCGACGAGGCGCTGCGCGAGGTTGCCATGGACATCGAGGAGGGCGCCGACATGGTGATGGTGAAGCCCGGCATGCCCTACCTCGACATCGTCTACCGGGTGAAGGCGGCCTTCGGGCTGCCGACCTACGTCTATCAGGTGTCCGGCGAGTACGCGATGCTCAAGGCGGCGGGCGAGCGTGGCTGGCTCGACGGCGAGGGCGCAATCGTGGAGGCGCTGCGGGGCTTCAAGCGCGCCGGCGCCGACGGCGTGCTGACCTACGCCGCGCTCGACGTCGCGCGCCGCCTGCGCGCCTGAATTTCACCCGGTTGCCGGGCCTCGCGCGGCCGCGGCGTGTATAATCGATTTCCAGGACAGGGAGACCCACCGCGATGACCGTGGATGGACCGCTCGCCGGCGTCACCGTGATCGACCTGACGCGGGTGCTCGCCGGGCCCTACTGCACCATGGTGCTGGCCGATCTCGGCGCCCGCGTGATCAAGGTGGAGACGCCGGGGGGCGGCGACGATTCCCGTGCCTTCGGCCCTTTCCTGGAAGGGAAGTCGGCCTACTTCATGTCGATCAACCGCGGCAAGGAGAGCATCGTCCTCGACCTCAAGGACGAGGGCGACCGCGCGACCTTCGAGGACCTGCTGGCGGGCGCCGACGTAGTGGTCGAGAACTTCCGCGCCGGCACCATGGAGCGCCTCGGCTACGGCTGGGAGGCGCTGCACGAACGCTTCCCGCGCCTGATCTACGCGGCCTGCTCGGGCTTCGGCCACACCGGGCCCTACGCGGGCCGGCCGGCCTACGACGTGGTGGTGCAGGCCATGGGCGGCATCATGAGCCTGACCGGCCAGCCGGACGGGCCGCCCGCGCGGGTGGGAAGCTCCGTCGGCGATATCGTGGCCGGGCTCTTCACGGCGATCGGCGTCAACGGCGCGCTCTACCGGCGCACCATGACCGGCGAGGGTGTGAAGCTCGACGTCTCCATGCTCGATTGCCAGGTGGCGATCCTGGAGAACGCGCTCGCGCGCTACTTCGCCTCCGGCGAGGTGCCGGGGCCGCTGGGCACGCGCCACCCCTCGATCACGCCCTTCCAGGCCTACGCGACCGCCGACGGCCACGTGGTGATTTCCGCCGGCAACAACGCGCTCTTCGCGACGCTCTGCAACGCGTTGGGCCGGCCGGACTTCGCCGAGGACGCGCGCTTCGTGGACAACCCCGCGCGCAACGCCAACATCGACGCGCTGGAGCAGGAGTTCGAGGCCATTCTGCGGGCGCACCCGACCGCGCATTGGCTCGAGGTGCTGGAGGAGGCGGGCGTGCCGTGCTCGCCGATCAACCGGGTGGATGACGTGCTCGCCGACCCGCAGGTGGCGGCACGCAACATGGTGGTCCGGGCCAATGACCCGGTCGCAGGGGAGGTGAAGATGGCAGGCAACCCGATCAAGATGTCCGCGTACCCCGACCCCAGCGAGCGACCGCCCGCGCCCGAGCTCGACGAGCACGGGCCGGTGATCGCCGACGGAGACTCGTGATGCGTGCCGCGGTCTTTAGCGAGGACGGGCGGCGGCAGGGCATCACACTCAGGCGACTTCGACCCTACTGCGCGGCGGCCGGCGCGCTGGTGCTGCTCGGCGTGCTGCTCGCGGCGGGCTCGTGCTCCTGGTTCGCGCTCCCCACCTACGACGGGGACGAGGAGGTTGCAGGCCTCGATGCGCCGGTGGAGGTGGTCCGCGACGCCCACGCGATCCCCCACATCTTTGCCCGATCGCCGAAGGACGGCGCCTTCGCCATGGGCTACGTCCACGCGCAGGACCGGCTCTGGCAGCTGGAGCTGCAGCGGAGGATCGGGCAGGCGCGGCTCGCGGCGGTGGTGGGCGAGCCCGCCATCGAGACCGACAGGTTCCTGCGCACGCTGGGCCTCTACCGCGTCGCCGAGCGCAACTTCGAGATGCTGGAGCCCGAGGTGCAGGCGATCTACGAGGCCTACGCCGCCGGCGTGAACGCCTACCTGGAGACCCACTCCGAGCTGCTGCCGCCGGAGTTCATCCTGCTCGGCCACGAGCCCGAGCCCTGGCGGCCGGCCGACAGCCTGGTCTGGCTCAAGATCATGGCCTGGGACCTGGGCGACAATTTTGGCGACGAGCTGCTGCGCGCACGCCTCGCCGGCAAGCTCGACCGGACGCAGCTTCAGGACCTCTGGGCCCAGCATCCGGACGACCCGCCCATGGGGCCGCACGGCGAGGCACCGGCGTTCGAGCCCGCCGGCATCGACTTCGCGGCGCTCGACGCCGCGGCGAAGGGCGCCGCGCCGGCGCTGCGCGCCTCCGGGCTTGGCTCCAACGCCTGGGTGGTGAGCGGCGAGCACACGGAATCCGGCAAGCCGCTGCTGGCGAACGACCCGCACCTCCGCCTGGAGGTCCCGAGCGTCTGGTATCTCGCCCACATCTCGACGCCCGAGTTCGAGGTCGTGGGCGCGACGCTGCCGGGGCTGCCCTTCCCGCTGCTGGGCCGCTCCCGGACGCTGGCCTGGGGCTTCACCAACACCGGGCCGGACGTGCAGGACCTCTTCATCGAGCGGATCGACCCCGACGATGCCGGGCGCTACCTCGCGCCGGAGGGGAGCCTGTCTTTCGACGTCCGCACCGAGACCATCGAGGTGAGCGGCGGCGATGCGATCGAGCTCAGGGTGCGCGAGACGCGCCACGGGCCGGTGATCTCCGACGTGCTGGAGGATACCGAGGCGTACCTGGAGACCGGCCACGTGCTCGCCTTCTCGTGGACTGCGCTGGCGGACGACGACAAGAGTGGCCAGGCGCTGGTGCGTGCCACCGGGGCGGAGGGCTGGGAGGGCTTCGTCGAGGCGCTGCGCGAACTCGCCGTGCCGCAGCAGACCATCGTCTTCGCCGATGCAGACGGCAACATCGGCTACGTGGCGCCGGGGCGGGTGCCGATCCGCGCCTCGGGCCAGGGCCACATGCCGGTGCCGGGCTGGACCGGCGAGCACGACTGGGTGGACCACGTGCCTTTCGAGGCGCTGCCGGGGGACAACAACCCGCCCTCGGGCCGCATAGTCACCGCCAACAACCGCATGGTCGCTCACGACTATCCCTACTACCTCACCGACGACTGGACCGCGCCCTACCGCGCGCGCCGGATTGAGGCGCTGCTCGATGCCCGGCCCAAGCACGACGTCGGTAGCTTCACCGCGATCCAGCAGGACCTGGTCTCGTATGCTGCGGGGCGGCTCACGCCGGTTCTGCTGGACCTCGCCGAGCCCTCGAACGACACCATGCGCACCGCGCTCGCCATGCTGGCCAAGTGGGACCACGGCATGCAGCCCGAGCGCGCCGAGCCGCTCATCTACATGGCGTGGTTGAGGGAGCTGATGTACGTGCTCTTCGCCGACGAGCTGGGCGACGTGTTCGAGGACTACTGGAAGATCCGCACCGAGCCGATCCACCGCGCGCTCGGTGCGCGCACGGGCTGGTGCGACGACGTGACCACTGAAGGCGCGCAGGAGACCTGCACAGAGGCGGTGAGCCGGGCGCTCAAGGTCTCGCTCGAATACCTCGCCGTCACCTACGGCCACGACATGGAGGACTGGCAATGGGGCGAGGCCCACGCGGTCCGCATGCAGAGCCGGATCCTGGGCGAGGTGCCGGCCATCGGCTCCTGGTTCGAGGTCAACATGCCCACGGGTGGCGAGAAGGAGACGGTCAAGGCCGGTGGCTTCGACGTGACCGACCCGGAGCGCCCCTTCGCCCAGAACCACGGCGCGGGCTACCGCGCGGTCTACGACTTAGGGGAGCCCGAGAACTCGGTCTTCATCCAAAGCACGGGCCAGTCCGGCAACCCGCTCTCCTCCAACTACGAGGACTACGCCGAGGCCTGGGCCGAAGGCCGCTACGTCCCCATGCTCACCGACCGCACGCGTGTGGAAGAGGACGCGCTGGGGACGCTGGTGTTACAGCCGAAGTGAGGGGGTGGGGCGCTGGAGTTCGGGGCGGCTTAGGGTAATCCGGCAACTCGCTCTCGACACACCACCAGGATGACGCCACGTCCCGGGGCGACGACCGTTACCTCCCCATGCTCACCGACCGCGGCGCGGCAAGCTAATGGTCAACTACGGTGACCCCGATGGCGTTGGCTGCCGTGACGAGGCGTCGGTCAAGCGTCGCTAGTGGCAGGCTGCGGCGGACGGCGACTTCCAAATAAGCGGCGTCGTAGACGGTCAGATCGTGCCCGCGGGCGATGTCGAGAAGGAGCGACCCGTCGTGTTCGTCGTCGATAACGATACTCAACGCCATGCTGTCGGCCAGCGTGTCGACCACTTGCTGCGGGGAAATTCGGCCGCGGCGCTCGTTCATCAGGAGGGCGTTGCGCAGCTCGTACCACCAGATGCGTGGAACGATCCCGCCTTCCTCTGCAACGCGCTGCATGGCGTGGGTGGCCGTCGCGTCATCCTCGTCGCCCAGGCACCACGAGAGAAACACCGAGTTGTCGATGACGATGGCCGTCAATATCGATGTCCCTCGTGGATCGTCGCCATCAGGTCGGCCAAGGGAGCGCGCTTGATGTGACGGCGGCGTTCAACGATGCGTGCGGCGGCTTCCTTTGCCCGCTCGCGATCGCCAGTCACGGGCACCAGCCGAGCGACGGGTTTACCATGGCGTGTGATGGTCAGGCTTTCGCCCCGGGCGACACGGTCGAGCAGCCGAGGCAGGTGCGTCTTGGCCTCGTAGGCACCAATCTGATCCATTGTCGTCTCCGCATTAAGTTAGACCAGACTATACGACTAGTCGGATATGGAGGCAACCGGTAACGAGACAGTCCTGAAATTTGGGCTTCCTGTCGCCGTGCCCCCGATGTCTTCCGATTTCCGTGACCATCGTGCGGTGCACGGGGCGGGCGGGTGGGGGCAGGGTGCGGGGATGCGGTGTGCAAGCCATAACCCTGGCGAGACGTTCCGGCCACAACCAGCCCGGGGAGGCGGGTGATGGCCGGTCGCTCGTCCATCGAGCGCTTGCCGCCGGGGATTCTGGCGGAGGTGCACGAGGCGATCCGCGAGGGCGCCACCATCGACGAGATCACCGGGCGCATCCGCGCGCTGGGCGGCACCTGCTCGCGCTCGGCCGTCTGCCGCTACGTCAGGCGGGCGCGCGCGGTGCTGCAGAGGCGGCGCGAGGTCGAGGGCATCGCCGACCTCTGGCTCGGCGCCCCCGGCGAGCATAGGGAAGGCGACACGGGGCAGCGCGCGCTCGAGGTCCTCAGGGCTCTCGCCATGCGCTCCGCCCTCGCGCTCGTCGGCGGCGAAGAGCCGCCCGACGTGGACCGGATCGCCACGCTCGCGCTCGCCATGCAGCGTATCGAAGGCGCAGGCAGGAGTGGCACGAACCGCGAGAGCGCCGCCGCCCGCAGCCCCGAGCGCACGGGCTTCGGGCGCTTTGCGGAGGCGAATCAGAGCGGGGGGATTTCTGCCGAGACCGTCGCCCACATCCGCGCCGCCGTCGAAGGCTATTGGGGACAAGGGGCGTCGGCGGCAGCGGAGGGAGAAGCCGCGGTCCAGGCCTATTGGGAACAGGGAATTCACCATGCGGACGCAGAACCGGCGGAGCGGCAGGATCGCCAGCCCCCCGCGAGGCGCCGTCCTGGCTCGCCATGAGCCACCTTGAGCCGCCCGCTGCGGGCCAGCTTGAGCCACCTTGGACCACCTTGAGCCACCTTGAGCCGGAATGGACCGCATAAAGTCGTCGCCCGCCCGTACGTGAGCGCGCCGCCGGTCGATCGCCGGTTCACCGAGCCGGGATCGCCGCTGTAGTTTGAGCTACCGTCTTAATGTTCCGCGCCTGACGACATTCAGCACGCCGAACCTACCAGCGCGTGGTCATCTTGATCCCGAGCAGGGTCTCGGGTTTGGCGTTGTCGTTGGCGGTATCGCTGTGCGCGCCTTCGAGGCGGAGCTCCAGGGCGGCGCCCTCGCGCCGCGGGCCTTCGAGCTGCCAGCCGAGGCCGAAGACGACGCGGTGCTCGGGGCCCGTATCGCCCGTCACCGGCTCGCGCCGCACCGCCTCGATATCGAGGCCGAATACCAGGCCCTCGCCGCGTGCCTCCGCCAGACGCCAGCTGTGGCTCACCTCGCGCTCCACCTCCGTCAGCCCGAAACCGAGCGCGGGCGTGGTCACATAGCGCCCGCCAAAGGTGGAGAGGCCGTGGCCAAGCCGCGCCTCCAGGCGGCGGTTGCGAAGATCGTCCTCGTCGCCCGCGGCAATCAGTTCCTCGGCGCTGTCGGGCCGGAGCAGCGCGTCCACCCCGCCGGAGGCCTGTGCGCCGACCGTCTGGCGCAGCGTGAGCGACGGACCCAGATCGGATGCCGGGTCCGGATCCCAGGCGAAGGAGCCTGCGAAGCCGCGCTCCTTGAAGCTCGAGTCCTCGTGGGTGAGCAGGCCGCGGGCGCGAACCTCCGCCGCGATACCGCGCTCGGGGTCCGTCCACGCGAGACCCGCCCCTATATCCGCACCGAAGCCGGTCTCCGCGTCGCCGCCGTCCTGACGCAGGCCGATCTCGAAGGAGGGCTCGAGCGAGCCGATCCCCCGCCACGCCCCCTCAAGCCCGATGCGGATCCGCGTCACGTCGGCCTGCGACGCCGCCAGACTGCCGCCGCTGCCCCGCACCTCGTCCGACGTGGTCTGCACCGCCATCGCATCCGAAGTCGCCGCAAGCTCCAGGCCGCCGTCCGCCGGCGCCTCCAGCAGCACGCTGCGACCGCCCAGCGCCGCCATCCGGAGGTCCATGTCGGTCTCGATCGGGTCCATGCCGTCGGGTGTCAGCGTCAGAGAGCCCGTGCCCATGCCGACCACGCCCCAGAGCGAGAGCCAGTCGTTCACGTCGTAGCGGCCGTAGGGGGTAGACACCGGTGAGCGTGCTCTCCACCGCGCCGTCGCCCTGCGGCGAGTTGTAGCCGCCTTCGGCCCGGGAATGCCCGACCGCAAAGCCCGCCGCCCAGCGCCCCCGCACAACGTCCGCGCCAAGCAGCGCGCTCTCCACATCACCATCGAGGGTGAGCTCGCCCTCGCGCCCGTCGAAACGCGTGACCGCGCCCCGGCCCCAGAGCGCGCCGAAGCCGCTCTCCGCCGAGCCTTCCGTCAATGCGAACGAGGTGCCCGCCAGAAGCTCGCGCCCGTCCACCGCACGCGTCTCAAACAGACCCAGGCTCTCATCGTCGTCCGCACCCCGGAACCAGGTCGAGAGCCGCTCCAGGCGCGCCTCCGCCTCGCGCATCTCGGCCTCGCTCGCCTCGCCAGCGTCTGCGCCGCCGAAGGCCTGCCCGGCCACGGTCAGGCCTGCCCCGGGGCTGCGTCCGCCACTCACGCGCCCCTCCACCGCCTCCATCACCTGGTCCGCCACCGTGCGCCCGAAGCGCGCCAGCCACGCCTGAGGCATGGGATCGGTGTTCCTGATCGTGCCCACCGCCTCGCCGTCCGCAATGCGCCCGCGGAAGGGGTCCGACAGCACGAGCGTCAGCGTCTCGCCGTCGTCGTCGAGCGTGTCCTCCAGCACCGGCACCGACACCATCTTCAAGGTTTCGCCCCGGTCGAAGCGGAGGGTGCCGCTCACTGCCGTGTAGTCCTCGCCCGCCACGGCGGTGCCATCGACCGTCCGGTAGTTCACCTTGACCCGGTAGCCTACCGCCCTGTCGAGCGTCACGTCGAACACCAGCTCGGCACCGGGCGCCTCGTGAGCTTCGGCGTCCGCCGCCGAAATCATGGCGCCAGGATTGGAAATCGTGACGGATGGCGCGTTGGAGAGACGTGCCCCGTCCGCCGTACAGATCGCCCCCTGCTCACTGCATTCGCGGTCGGCGGTCAGCGACAGGGTCACCGGCCGATCGTCGGAGTCGGCCGCCACCCTGATGGCGAAGAGCCTGCTGGATGGGTTGCCGTTGGAGTCCTTGACCCTCCACGCGTTGTCGATGGTGCCGCCGGCCACCGAAACGGCATGCTCGCGGAGATTGCGTGGGCTGATCGTTGTGTAACGGTTGAACTTCAAGCGCACCACGAATGTCGTGTCCTTCCCCGGGTGCACCCGGGGCGCCTTCTCCCACGTTGCGGTCAGGGCGCGGGGCAGCTGGTGTTTGCTGGCACCGGGATGGGCGAGCTCCGCTGCGATCTCTCCGAAAGCGGCTGTGATCCGGCCGCCGTTCAGCGTGAGACTGTTCTCCACCAGTTCGACCTGGCGCACCAAGCCCTGACTCGTCGTAACGGCATGTTCGAAATAGGCGTCGTTTCGGGTATCGACGCGGGTATAGGTGGCCTGCACTTCGACGGCATCGCCTCCGAGGCGCAAGGTCAGGGTCGGGACGCCGCCCGCTGTCGAAACCGCCATCGGTTCGGTGAAGCGCAAACTTGCCCGGATCACGTCGCCCGCCGGCCATGAGCCGTCCGAGGGGGTGCCGTCGTGGATCTCCACGAATGAGACTATCGGCGCTACCGCTTCGGGAGCGCAGCCTTCGCCGTTTGAGGTCTTCCGCCTGAACTCGTTCGAGGCCTGGTTGGGCATCGAGGTCTCCAGGTGGGTCACGGCCCCGGCCGGCACACTCACCACCACGTCCTCACCCCAGATCGTGGGAGCGATCTTCACCCGGTATCCGAGTTAGGTGTGGAACGAATCGGCGACGAGTTCCGCCGTCCCGTTCGCCACCGTCACGTCATCGGCTACCACGAAACCGTCCACCTTCTCGTAGTTGATGTGGACCGGGTCCACGGTGGTGAAACCAATGTTGACGAAGAACGAGCCTGCCTCGTCCGCCAGCGTCGCCGGATCGTCGTAGGCCGGACACACGGTGTCCGGCACGAGCGTGTCGCCGGACAGGTCGCTGATGCCCGCCGTCACCTCGGCGCGGAGGATTCGGGTCGGATCGAGCGATATCGCCCGGGCGACGTCCGACACGATCCATTGGTTGCCGTATCTGGCGCGGAACTGAAGGTCGAATTCCGCGTTCGGAACGATTGCCGTCACTCGTGTGCCAACGCCGCGGCCGCCGTTACACCCGTCGGGGGACTCGGAGAGATGCACCCAATTGTTCCCCAAACCGCCGGGTTGCGACGTCGGCTTGAACCGCAGAGCGAAGTCCCTCAAGAAAGTCACCGACGGGTTTTCCGGTGTCCAGCACACATCGATCGCCGGCATTCCGTCGGGCGCATCCTGGACGGCGATACCCGTGGCCGTCAGTCCGGCGGCCTCAGTCGTCGCGGTCGCCTCCGCCGGCGCCGAGACGCTTGTCGTGCCGTCGTCGGCGATGGTCGACACCCTGTACAGGCGTGTTTCGCCGGCTTCCATGGCCAGGTGATGGAAGTAGCTGGTGGCCCCTGGGGGCGTGTCCTTCCCGATCGCCACCCATGAGGCACCTTCATTGAAGGAGACCTCGATGAGGTAGCCCCGAATCGGACCGGCTGGAGCCGTCCACGTCAAACTGACACCCGTCGCCACGCCCTCGGCGCTCAGTCCCGTCACCGGGCCCGGGACCGTCGACGCCGTATCGTCGTCGCCGACGGTCACCGCCACGCCGGAGGTTGTCACGCTGTTGGCGCCGTAGTCGCCGCCGGATACCGCGTGCGAGAGCGTCGCCTCGTCGGCCTCGGCATCGTCATCCTGGGCTGCACTCACCGTCACCGTCTTCGCCATGCTCCAGTCCCCGGTCCCGAAGCTCAGCGACGACGGGCTGAAGGTCACATCGCTGGAACCCGAGGACCGAGACGGCGTCACCGTCACCGTCGCCGTCGGCTGCGAGGTCAGCACCACCGTGTAGGTGGTCGAGCCGCCCTCCGACACCGTCAGCGTGGTTGGCGAGATCGTCACGCCGCGGATGTCGTCGTTCACAATGGTCGCCGTCGTCCCCGTCACCGACAGTTCCTCAAGGTTGTCGTGATCGACATCGACGTCGATTGTCTTGTGCGTGCCCGCGACCGTCAGCGTCTCGTCGGCCTCGTCGACCTCGTCGTCGGTCGGCGTCAGCGTGAAGCTTGCCGTCCCGGACGTCTCGCCTGCATCGATGGTCAGCGTCAGGTCGGCGACCGTCGCATAGTCCGTCCCCTCCGTCGCACCGTCGCCCGAAGCGCCCACCGACACCGTCACAATCGTGCTCGTCGTGCGAGGCGCTCCGTCCAGCGTCCCTGTCACCGTGATCGAGGTCGCCTCCGCATCCTCGTCTACCGACGCCGGGTTCACACTCAGCGCGACAATCGTCGAGACGGTCTCGTCGTCACCGACGGTCACCGCCACATCGGATGCCGTCTCCGAGGCATAGTCGCCGCCCGAGACAGCGTGCGAGAGCGTCGCCTCGTCGGCCTCGGCATCGTCATCCTGCGCTGCACTCACCGTCACCGTCTTCGCCGTGTTCCAGTCCCCGGTCCCGAAGCTCAGTAAGCATCCGGCAAGGACCGCAGACGGTGAATCGCGGGTCGTGACACGGTGGGATCGGGAAGATCGAACACGGAGGGGCGAGTGACGCTCAGCGCCACGGTGACGTCCACGGTGGACCGCGCGAAGACGCGAACCTGGCCGGACGGAAGACGGTGTCTGAGGTGAGGTTCGGCTTAGGCGGCCAGAGCCTGGCCCTGGGCCACCTTCCAGTTCCAGGGCAGGAGCTGGTGCAGGTCGCTTTGCGGCAGATCGGCAATCTGTCCGAGCACATCGGCGAGCCAGGCTTGGGGATCGACGTCGTTGAGCTTGGCGGTGCCGATGAGGGTGTACATCGCCGCCGCCCGCACGCCGCCGCGGTCGGAGCCGCAGAACAGCCAGGATTTTCGCCCCAGAGCGATGCACCGAAGCGCTCTCTCCACGGCGTTGTTCGTCAGGCAGATGTGGCCGTCCTCGAGGAAGCGGGTGAAGCCGTCCCAGCGCCTGAGCATGTAATCCATCGCCTTGGCGACAGAGGCGTGGCGCGACAGCCTGGCGCGCTCGGTGCGCATCCAGTCCTCGAGATCGGCGACGAGCGGCGCGCTCGCCTCCCGGCGCACGGCGAGGCGGTGCTCGGCACTCTCGCTGTTGATCCCGCGTTCGATGTCGAACAGCGCATCGGTCCGCTTCACCGCCTCCATCGCCAGCGGCGAGATCGGCGGCACCTGCTCGCCGCGCCTTTTCCCGGCCGCGATATCGGCAAGCTCGTAGAACTTCCTCCGACTGTGACTCCAGCACAGGGCCTCGATCACGGCTCCCGGCGAGCGGCCCGGCACATAGAGCCGGTTGAAGCCAGCATAGGCATCGGCTTGAAGCACCCCGGCAAAGGTCTTCAGGTGCTCGACCGGGTGATCGCCCGAACGGTCGCGGGAGTAACGGAACAGAACAGCCGGCGGATCCGGACCGCCGAACGGCCTGTCGTCCCGCACATAGGCCCAGGCACGCCCGGTGACGGTCTTGCCCTTGGCCAACACCGGGACAGGGGTGTCGTCGCCATGCAGGCGCCCGGCCGCAAGCACGTGATCCGCGATCAGGTCATGCAGCGGTTTCAGCGCCACGGCGCAAGCCCCGACCTGATCGGCAAGCGTCGACAGACTGAGGTCGACCCCTTCGCGCGCGTAGCGCTCGCGCTGCCGGTTCAACGGCTGGTGCTGGCCATACTTCTCGAACACGATCGTCGCCAGAAGGTTCGGACCCGCCCAGCCTCGCGGCACCGTATGGAACGGCGCTGGCGGCTGCGAGACCTTCTCACACTCCCGGCAGGTGAACTTCTCGCGGATCGTCTGGATCACCTTCCACTGACGTGGGATCACCTCCAGCGTCTCGGTCACGTCCTCGCCGATCTTCGACAGCCGCTCCGACCCGCAGCACCCGCACGACGTCGGCGCGGGCACCACCACGCGCTCGCGCGGCAGATGCTCGGGGAAGGGCTTGCGCGACGGCTTGCGGCGCGTGAACCCCTTGACCTGGGTGGTCTCGCCCGCAGCCTGCTCGGCCGCGAGATCGTCCTCCGTCGCGTCCGCGGTGAGCTCGTCGA
This sequence comes from Alphaproteobacteria bacterium, assembly GCA_965207055.1. Taxonomy (GTDB): domain Bacteria; phylum Pseudomonadota; class Alphaproteobacteria; order UBA828; family UBA828; genus WTGU01. Next base: position 2,031,391 of record CBDBLP010000004.1, read on the forward strand.
GCGCGAGCTCCAGTTGGTTGAGGAGCCGCACCGTGCGCTCCGAGCGCTGCCCGTAGAGCGCACGGCGCAACTTCTCGACCATCAGCTTCAGCGAGGTGATCTGCGCCTCGGCCGCCGCCGCCCGCGCCTCCGAGGCATCAAGCGCCGCCTGGAGAGTTTCAACGTCGCGTCGGGCCGTGACCGTCATGGCCGGGAATGAATCAGATTCGCGGCCGCACGGCAATTGCCAATCGCGTGGAGGTGGATTCGCCCAGCCTCAGCCCACCCGCGACGGGCGCCAGGTGCGAACCGGGTTGCGCCACTCGATCCCCTCAAGCAGGTAGGCGAGCTGTGCCGAGCTGATCGACAGTGCGCCGCCCGACGCCGACGGCCAGGTGAACCGGCCCCGCTCAAGACGCTTGGCGTAGAGCGAGAACCCGAGACCGTCATGCCACAAAATCTTGACGAGATCGCCGCGGCGTCCGCGGAACACGTAGAGGTCCCCCGCGTGGGGGTCGCGGCCGAGACCCTCCTGAACCTGAAGCGCCAGCGTGTTCATGCCGCGCCGCATGTCCGTCACCCCGGTCGCCAGCCATACCCGCACGCTGCCTGGAACCGGGATCATCGGCGCTCCACAACCGCAAGCACCCGCGCCAGCGCAGGGGCATCCACCGTCCCGTCAACCGTCACCCGCACGCCGCCGGAAAGCGCGATCTCGATGCGACCGGCCGACGGCGCCGCGTCGAGGTGGCCGTCCGCCGGGGGCGCATCGCCCGCCGGCGCGACAATCACCGGCACAAACCCGCCGCTCCCGGCCTCACCATCCTCCTCGCGAAAGCGACGCCGCCATTCGAACACCAGATTGGCCCGAACATCGTTGCGCTTCGCCACCGCCGTCACCGTGGCGCCGGGTGCGTAGCTCTCCGCAACGATCCGCCGCTTGTCGGCATCGCTCCACTTGCGAGCCCGACGGCGTTTCCCGCCCTCGACCTCAATGCCCAAATTTGCCTGCTGTTCATCCGACATCCGCGATCGCCTCCGTCTGCTTCACGGTGGGCACCACGGTGCCCACTCCCGATCGCAAACAATCGACGATTTTCAGATCACCGCACAGGCGGTCCCCGCCGGATGCTTACGAAGCTCAGCGACGCCGGGCTGAAGATCACGTCCCTGGAACCCGAGGCGCGCGACGGCGTCACTGTCGCCGTCGGCTGCGAAGTCAGCACCACCGTGTAGGTCGCCGTGCTGCCCTCAGGCACCGTCAGCACGATTGGCGAGACCGCCACGCCGCGCTCGTCGTCGTCCACGATGGTCGCCGTCGTCCCCGTCACCGTCAGACCCGTCGCGATGGTCGTGCCGGTCACCGAGACCGTCTCATCCGCCTCGTCCACGTCATCGTCCGTCGGCGTCAGCGTGAACGTCGCCGTGCCCGTGGTCTCGCCCGCATCGATCGTCAGCGTGAAGTCAGCAACTGCCGCGAAGTCGGATGCTGCGGCAGTGCCGGCGCCGACCGACACCGTCACGTCTGTCGCCGTCGCGATGGTCCCACCGTTGAGCGTGCCGGTCACCTTGATCGCGGTTGCGCCGGCGTCCTCGTCCACCGACGTCACGTCCACCGACAGCGCCACCGCCTTCGATACCTGCTCGTCATCGGTCACAGTGACCGATACCTCACCGGCCGGCGCGGAGGCGTAGTCTCCGCCCGTCGCGGCATGCTCGATCGTCGCGGCGTCCGCAACCGCATCGTCGTCGTGGCCGGCCGAGACCGTCACCGTCTGCGCGCTATCCCAGTCCTCGGTCTCGAAGGTCAGCGAGGTCGGGCTGAACGTCACGTCCGAGCTGGACCCGGTGGCAAGCGAGGGCGCCACCGTCACCGTGTCCGTAGGCTCGGACGTCAGCACCACCGTGTAGGTGGCGGTGTTGCCCTCGGGCACCGTCAGAGCCGCCGCCGACACCGCCACGCCGCGCTCGTCGTCGTCGGTGATCGTGCCGGTCACGTCGATGGACTTTGACTATTCCGCCACGTACAGGTCGGAGTGCTTCCACTGCATGGTGATCGTCTCGTCATCCTCGTCGAGGTCGTCGTCGAGAATGGACACGCTGAACGTCGCCGAAGTCGCACGCGAAGGAATTGCGAGGGTGGCGCTGGCGCCGGAGAGAAACGACTCGTAGTCGGCCCCCGCGGTGGCGGTGCCACCCACCCCGCTCGATGCGAGGAAGAACTGCAGCCCGTCCGCTTCGACGCCGTGGCTGAGCGAGAGCGTGAACTCCATCGTCCCCGCGTCCTCATCGACCGTGACGTTCTCCATCGTCGCGCTCGGCGGAACATCGTTGTCGCCATGCTCCATGAAGAGCAGCGCGCCCGACAGGCCCTTGCCCAGCACGGCGGTGCCGGTGGGGGTGCTCAACTCCACGAAGACGTCGTCCGCACCGTCGGGCTCGTAGAGAGTGTCGTCCAGGATCGTGACCTTGACCGTCTTCTCGGTCTCGCCCGCCTCGAAGGTCAACGTTCCGCTGGTCGCGACGAAGTCCTCGCCGGCGGTGGCGGAGCCGACGGCCGGCGTTGCATAGTCGACCGTCACCTCGTCGATGCTCGCAGGCGTGAGCGTGACGGTGAGCCTCACCTCGCCCGAATCCTCGCCGAGATAGTAGACGGTGTGGTCCCACGCCAATGCGGGCAACGCCCGGGTCACCTTCACGGTGTAGTCCTGCGTCGCGTCGCCGTCCTCCGCCGTCACCGTGACGGTGACCGTGTTCTCCCCGAACGCCATGGGCAACGCCGCCTTGCCGGGGGAGGTGGTGTCGTCGTCGCCGCCAATCGCGACGGTCGCCTTGCCGTGGTTCGATTCGGCCATCACGTTCACGGTCGCAGCCGTGTTGGCAACGTCGACCTCATAGCTGTACGTGGTGGCCGCGAAGACAGGCGTCAGGTCCACGTCGCTTCCACCGACCTTCAACGTCAACGCCTTCAGTGCCGCATCGGTCGACGCGTCGTCGTTGTTCTCGATGGTGCCGGTCGCCGTCTTCGCGCTGCCGAGCACTGCGTTGGACGACGGGTCCGACAGCGTCACCGTGAACGTCTCGTCACCCTCGAATACAGCGTCGTTCCCGGTCGCGATGCTGAATGTCGCGCTCGTCTGCCCGGCCGCGATGGTCAGCGCCGCATCGCTTGCGGGCGCGGTGTAGTCCGCCCCGTCCTCATGCGCCCCGTCCACCGTCGCCGTGCCGTCGCTCGTCGCGTACAAGACCGTCACCGCCTGGTCCGCCGCCGGACTCAAGCTCACCGTGAACTCGACCGCATCTCCCTCGGTCGCAGACGCGTCCGCAATCGTCAGAGTCGGGGTCTCGTCGTCGGTGATCGTGCCTGTGGCCGCGGCCCTGGCGATGGTCGCGTTCACCGCGTCGGAGAGCGTCACCGTGAACGCCTCGTCAGCCTCGCCGACGCTGTCGTCGGTCACCGTCACATCGAACGTGGCGCTCGCAGCGCCCGCCGCGATCGACACCGTCCCGCTCGCCGCGGTGTAGTCCGAACCCGCCTCCGCCGTGTCGTCCGACGTGGCGTAGTCCACCGTCACCGCCTCGCCGCTCACCACGTCCAGCGTCACCGTGAACGTGGCCTTGCCGGCGTCCTCCGCCACCGTCACGTCACCAATAGAAAGCGCCGGCTCCGGGCTGTCGTTGCGCACCGAACGGTCCGAGAATCCCGCCGCCGCATTGCCCCACAGATCGCGGATCGGGTCGGTGCCAGGGGTGTAGTTCACCGTGACCGCCTGCGCGTGACCCACCGCCGAAGCCAGGGTGAGCGTCACCGTCGCGCCGTCTACCGCCACGCCGGATACCGTCCGCGCGCTCCCCGCCACGACGACCGCGGAGTTCTCTGGTGCCGGCACCGAGCCCTCGTCCAGGTGGTCCGCGACGCCGGCCGCCTTCTCGAACGCGAGCACCAGCGTCGTTCCAGCGACCGTCGCTCCGCTCGCACCGCTCGCCACGACCGGAGCCGTAGTGTCCACCTGCGCTTTGGTTGCATAGTCCCCGTGACGAATGTTCACTGCCCGGCCCTGCGCGTCCTCCATCGTCGCGCCGTTCAGGACCAGGCCGCCGTCGCTGAGCAACGTGCCACCGCCGGTCGTATTCGCCGGAACCTCGACCGCGCCTTCCGCGCCCGGCACGTCCGATGGCACCGTCCACGCGAACACCAGCGACGTGGTGCCCGAGCCGCTCGCATAGACGGCTTCCTGCCGAGCGCCGTCGCTCGCGACGAAGATCAGACCCGGGTCCCCACCGCTGTCGTCCACCGTGACCGCCGCCGCGAACGTCACCGTGAACGTGACCTCCTCGCCGGGGCCGTAGATCCCCTCCGGCGCCGGTGCCCCAACCTCGGGCTCGGACGTGACCGCGATGCCCTCGACCGAGCGCGTGCGGATGTTGCCGCCCTGCACGGCGTCGTGACCAAGCACCGCGGCCACCGTCGTCCCCTTGTTCACGATGCTGGCGCCGTTCAGCTCCAGACCGTTCGCGGCCACGGAGATCGCGTCCGCGTCGTCGTCATCGCCCGTCACCGCGCGGCGAAACGCCAGCACCGTCTCGGTGCTCGCGGCTGCGTCGTAGAGTGCGTAGCTCGCGCTCGCCGCCGTGCCCGACATCGCCAGCTGAACCCTCGGCGCGCCCGTCACCTCCACCGCCGTGTCGAAGGTCACGCTCACCTCGATCACGTCGCCCAGGGCGTAGTCGCCGCTCGTGGGCGCGTTCTCGAACGCGACGCTGGTGACTTCGGCCGGATCGGTGTCGTCGTCGACGATCGTTCCGGTCGCCGCCTTGTCGGTGCCGAGCACTGCGTTGGACGACGCATCCGACAGCGTCACCGTGAAGGTCTCGTCGTCCTCGTCCACCGTGTCGGCGCCGGTCGCGATGCTGATCGTCGCGCTCGTCTCGCCCGCATCGAAGATCAGCGCCGCGTCGCTCGCGGGCGCGGTGTAGTCCGCCCCGTCCTCGTGCGTGGCGTCCGCCGTCGCGGTACCGTCGCTCGTCGCGTACGCCACCGTCACCGCCTGGTCCGCCGCCGGGCTCAAGCTCACCGTGAACTCGACCGCATCCCCCTCGGTCGCAGACGCGTCCGCAATCGTCAGTGTCGGCAGACCCGCCGTGCCGGTGGCCTCGGCGGAGGCCAGGCCGTCGCCGGATGCACCGGTCCTTGTGGCGATCACCCGCACCGTATACGCGGTGCCGTCGGTGAGTCCGGTGATGGTATGGCGGGTCGTCGCGCCGGACGACAGGGTCGCCTCACGGTCGTCGGTGGCCGCATCCGAGAACGCCTCCGTCCCGGACTTCCACTGCACCTTGTAACCGGTGGCGCCGGCAACGGCGGTCCAGTCCACGATCAGCGAACCGACCCCCGGGGTGACCTTAACGCCGGTGACCTGGGGAGGCGGGCTCTCGTCATCGACGATCGTCACCTTCGAGCGGCACCCACCAATGGGGCAATCGCTTCCGTCGCTCTGAACCAGGGTAGCCGCCGGGGGGAAATCGGTCGCGGAGAGCTGGATCCAGAACGACTCCTCCCCTTCCGTGGCACTGTCATCGAGCAGCGTCAGGTCGATCGACCCGGTTGCCGCCAGAGCGCCGTTCGATGCGGCGAAGTCGGCCGCCCGGAAGATCACGCCCCCGGAGCCCAGGCTGTAGTCGCTTCCGCTAACCGCGGAGTCCTGGTCGCCGAGCGTCAGGACGGACAGGGAGAACGCATCCGATAGCACCACGCCTGGCGCCGTCTCCGCGACGATGTCGAGCGAGACGGCGCCGGCATCCTCGAGGAACGTGTAGGCGTAGCGATCGAAGCGCACCGTGAGCGCCGGATCCGCCACGACGAAGTCCACGCCAGCGGAATCGGCGGCGCCCTTGTCGTAGCCGTCGCTCTCGGCGATGGCCGCGGTGAGGGTGCCGTCCGCGGTGGCGCCGCCGGTGAAGTCGCCGGTTCCGAGAGTCAGCGTTGCCGAAGCCTCATTGGCCGGGATGCTCACGGTGTGCGTCAGCCCGGATGCGGGAAGGAAGTCCTGGTCCTGCTCGAACGCGACGTTCACGTCCAGCGTTTCGTCGATAGTGCGGTTCCGGGTCACCGTGAAGGACAGGTCTTCGAGACGGTAGGTCGTGGAGGATTCGGCTGCGGTGAGGGTGACGGTCGGCTTCCCCCGCGTCACGGTCATGGTGTAGATCCGGTCGGGAACGCCGGTGCGTGACGCCGTGACCGTGATTACGTTCGGACCCACGCCCAAGGCAACCTCGTGGAACGACGTATTGGGCACGATGTCGGCCGGCAGGATGGTCCTCTCGCCACCCTCCTCCGGGAATACCCGCACTGCGACCCACTGGGTACTGTAGGGGACCGAGGCCGTGTAGGCCGTGGTCTCCGGATCGAAGTCCGGGCTGGACGGCAGGACGGTAGAGCCATCTGCCGTCCTGAGCTTGAACACCGACAGCTCCGCCGGCCCGACCACCTCCCTCCCGTCGACCCGGTGCCCGTCCTGCCTGCCGGCGCCGGCGTGCGTGAGCAGGGCGTCCCGGCTGTCGGTATCGCGGATGGTGCCGCCGTCGAGCACCAGCGCGTTGCTCCCGATCCTGAACCCGTCGTTGTCCCTGTCGGCGGCCTGCACCTCGTACTCGAACAGCAGCGTGGCGCTGCCGGAGCCGCTCGCGTAGCTGAAGTGCTTTACGGTGGCGGTGGCGGCGGCGTTCTTGAACTCCACCTTGATGTAGGGCGTACCGCCGGTCGTGTTCACCTCCACGTCCGTGTCGAACGACACGCTGACCGCGATGGTCTCGTCCACGCCATAGGTGTTGTAGGTCGCCCGCGGGAAGGAGGTGACCTCCACGCCACCGGCGACGATCGCCGGGGGGATGTCGTCGTCGGTCACGGTCACCTCGACGTCGGAGGCCGTCACGCTGTTGGCCCCGTAGTCGCCGCCGGACACCGAATGCGCCACGGTCGCCTCGTCGGCGTCGAAGTCGTCGTCGTGCGCCGCGGCGACTGTCACCGTCTGCACGGTACTCCAGGCCGAGGTCGTGAAGTCGAGGGAAGTCGGACTCACCGTCACGTCCGAATCGCCGCTCACCGACGGCGTCACCGTCACTGTCGCCGTCGGCTGCGAGGTCAGGACCACCGTGTAGGTCGCGCTGCCGCCTTCCGACATGCTCAGTGCCGTCGTCGACACCTCGACGCCCCGGGTGTCGTCGTCCACGATCGTCGCCGTCGTCGGCGTCACGTCGAGACCCGCCGCAGCGGTCGCGCCCGCGACCGACACCATCTCGTCGTCCTCGTCCAGGTCGTCGTCGGTCGGCGTCAGTGAGAAGGTCGCCGTCCCGGATGTCTCGCCCGCATCGATGGTCAGCGTGAGATCGTCGACGGTCGCGTAGTCCGTCCCCTCCGTGGCAGCGTCCCCGGAGTCTCCTACCGCCACTGTCACCGCGGTGTCCGCCGCGCGAGGCGCGCCGTCGAGCGTCCCCGTCACCGTCATCGATGTCGCCCCGGCGCTCTCGGCCACCGAGCTCGGGCTCAGCGTGAGCGCCACTGTCGTCGCCGACGTGTTATTGGCCGCGACCTGCCCGCTCAGGGCCGCCGCGTCATTCCCGGCGCTATCCTGGATGGGGTTGCTGGCCGGGACCGTGTAGCTCAGACTCACCGTGTTGCCGTACTCGGCGGCGGTGGCAAGCGTCAGGGTAACCGTCTTGCCGCTCACCCAGACGTTGCTCACCGTGATGGACGAACCCGCCACGTTCACACTGAAATCCCCTGTCGCTGGCGTGGAGTTGGCGTCCAGGTCCTCGTCATAGGTCAGCACCAGCGATGCGCCGTTGACGGTGGCCAGCGTCAGGGTCGGCGCGGTGGTGTCCGGTTCGACGGGCGTCGCCGAGACTTCACTGGACCATGCGCCGTCATCGGTGTCGCTGTGGGTGGCGGCGATCCGGACCGTGTACTCGGTGTCGTTGATCAGGCCCGTGAGCTCATGGGACGTGGTGGTTCCGGATAAGATCGTCGCCTGGCGATTGTCGCTGCTGGTGGCGCTGTATTCCTGGGTGCCTGATTTCCATTGCAGCTTGTAGCCCCCGGCGCCAGCCACCGCGGTCCAGTTGATGGTGAGCTTCGCATTACCGACCGTCGGGGTGACTCCGGTGACCTGCTCGAGCACGTCGTCGTTGTCGATGGTGCCTTTGGCCCGCAGGGGATCCGATGACAACGTCCCGGCGACCGGCGAGCTCAAGGTGACAGTGAAGGTCTCGTCGTCCTCGTAGTGGCTGTCCTCTGCCGTGGCGATGGAAAGCGTGGCCGACGTGGCGCCGGCGGGTATCGTCAAGGTTTCGGCGGTTGCCGCCGTGAAATCGACGCCCGAGGTGGCGCTGTCGCCGTTTCCGATCGAGGTCCTATAGTCCACGGTCACGTCTCTGCCGCTCACTTCCGACAGACTCGCGGTAAAGGCGACCGGGTCTCCCTCGTCCGCGTTCGCATCTGCGATGCCGATCGACGGCTCGGGGTCGTCATCGATTATCAGGGGTACGGCAGTGGGCGAGCCCGACAGTTCCACGTTGTTCGTGTTTGCGGGCAACGAGAGGATCACGAAGAGCACTTCGTTGTTCTCGTCGAGGGAGTCCTCCAGGATCGGCACCTGGAAGGTCTTCGACGTTTCGTTCGCGGCGAAGGTCAGGCTGCCGGAAGCCGCGGTGTAGTCCTCGCCGGCATATCCGTGAAGTTGATCCCCCGGGGACGGGTAGTCTTCGGTCGCGTATTTCACGACCACGCTCTTGCTCATCGCGGGCGTGAGCGTCACCGTGAACGTGATCGACGTGTCGTCCTCGGTGACCTGCTGGTTCATTGACGAGGCGTGGTACGCGACGGCGGCCCGCGCGCGCGTCACCGTGATGCTGTAGGTCTCTGATGTGATGCCGTCCGCCGCGGTGACGGTCGCCCGCAGGGTGTTGTCGCCGAAGGCCAGATTGACCTGGTGGTCGTCTTCGGTCGTCTCCGCGTCGGTTGACGGCGTGTAGGCGACCATGGCGCTGCCGTTGTTGGCGGTCGCGACGATGGTGATTTGGTCGATATCGGCCGCCACCGCGGCCGTGTAGCTCCTGGTGCCCGATGCGAACACGGGTGACAGCGAAATCGCATTGCCGTTCCCGTCCGTCAGCGAAAGGGCGGCAAGCGTGGCATCCGTGGCCGCGCCCGCGTTGTTGATCACGGACCGATCGGTCAGCGCCGCGGCCGTGTTCTCCGCCTCGTCCCGGATGGGATTGTTGGTTGGGACCGTGTAGCTCAGGCTCACGGCATCGTCGTCCGAGGCTTCGCTGGCCAATGTCAGGGTGACGGTCTTGCCGCTGACCGAGACATTGCTCACCGCGACCGACGAGCCCGCGACGGTCACCGTGAACGCGCTGGCCGCGGGGGTCGATGCGGAGTCCAGGGTCTCGTCGTAGGCGAGCACAAGCGTATCGCCGGCAATGTTCGCCGAACTGAGGCCCGGCGGCGTCGTGTCGGGGGTATTGTTTGTCACCGCTTTGTCGGCAATGGCGCCCGCGGCGTTCTCGTCCTCGTCCTGGATGGGGTTGCTGCCGGGGACGGTGTAGGAGATTGCGGCCTCATCTCCGAACGCCGCCGCCGTCGCGAGTGTCAGCGTGACCTTCTTGCCGCTGATCGAGACATCGCTGACCGTGACGGACGAGCCAGCCACTGTCACCGCAAAATCGCCCGGCGCAGGCACGGAGTTCTCGTCAAGATCCTGATCGTAGGTGAGTACCAGGGAATCCCCGTCGATGGTCGCGCCGTCCACCCGCGGCTTGTTCCTGTCGACGATGGTGAGTTCCACCGTCGGTACGGTCAGTCCAACGTAGTCGCTGTTGCGATCACCGCTTCTGCTGAACACGGGCTTGATGTGGAGCGTGGTGTTCTCTTCGACCCGGTCGGCGCTGATCATGTGCACCGGCTGCGGCGTGTTCCAGTTGCTGCCGTCAAAGACCACGGCAATGCGGTCGCCAATCCCCATGTCGACACGATCGCGGTTGGTGAAGATGGCGGTCTTCATTTCCACCAGTGTGGCCCGCGTCGGCTGCGACGTCAGCGCCATGGTGAAGATGTTGTCGGTTCGCTTGCCCTCGTCGACGCGGACGGACTCGGTGCTGTAGACGACGCCGCGCGTGTCGTCGTCCGTGATCGAGACGCTTGCGGTGTTCTGGGTGCCGGCGGTGACGCCGTTCGGCAACCCGCTGAAGCTGAGCTCGGCAGTCTCGCCGTCGTCGTCGAAGTCGTCGTCGGTCGCCCTGACCTTGAAGGTGCCGGAGGTCGAGCCGCTCGCGATCGTCACAGTCGCGGGTGCCAAGCTGAAATCGCCCGACGAGCCCCCGTCCTTTCCGGTCCCGACGATCGGGACGATGACCTCGCGTTCCGGGTCGGCGCTGAGGTTCACGGTCACGGTGGCGTCCGTGCCGTCCTCGGTGGCCGTGTAGCTCGCCGCGGCGAAGGAGACGGTGACCGCAACCACGGTGCCGCCGTCGATCTTGTGGCCGGAATAGACGCCATCCGTGCCCGGCGCCGAATGGTCGAGCACGGCGTCGGTGCCGTCCGAATCGCGTATCGTGCCGCCGTTGGCGCTCAGCGAATCGGCGCCGATCTTTATGCCGTCGTCATCGGATTCTCCGACCGGTACCACGTACTCGAACACGAGCGTGCTGCCGCCGCTGCCGCTGGCATAGTCGAGGTAACGGGTTCGGGCTGCGCCCTCGCCGGCGGACTGCAGCTCCATCTCGAGCCGCGGCGTGCCATTGGCGGTGTCCACGGTGACCGCCTTGCTGAAGGTGACGCCGACCTTGACGATTTCTCCGGTCCCGTAGGTGTCTCCCGAGGCCGACGAGGAGGTGACGGCGAGGCTGCTGACCGTGGGCCGGTTCACGTTGACCTTGTGAGCGGTTTGCTGAACCAAGGGCACTACTGACTGATTCGCCCTGATATGCTTGGCGATACTGTCGGCCACTTCCTTGCGCGTGATGAACCCACCGTTGAAGCTGAGGGTGCTGTTTGTGACCAGCCCCCCGTCGTCGAAGTCACCGGGCTGGACGACGTGGTCGAAGTGCAGCGTCTTGTCGCTGCCCGCCTGGGAGTAGGCGGCAAAACTGGGACCGCCAGTCAGGGGGCTGGAGTCGAGCATGATGCCAAGCGTCGGCGTGCCGCCGTTCAGTTGGTTGGGGTCGCCGGGCATTCCGACCGGATCGGTAACGGCCCGGACGTTCCTGTTCCAGGTCACCGCAACGCGGATCGTCTCTCCGGTCACATAGCCGTTCGCCGCCGAGGCCGGGGTGGAGATGACCTGGGTGCTCGTTGCCGTATTCGGTGGGAGATGGATCTTGTGTTCGGCCTGGCTTGGGGTTCCGGTCCGCCCCAGGTCCGCATCGCTGGCCGTCGCCTGTGCGCGGATGGAGCCGCCGTTGAGATCGATCAGATTGGCCGGCAGGGAAATGCCGTCATGGTCGTAGTCCGTGTCCGCCACTTCATAGGAGAACACGAGCTCTGTTGAGGTACTGTCGGCGGGGACATGGTCGGCCTGGCGTGTTTCCTCGTCGCCACTGCTGCCGTTGACGTGGAAATTCAGCTTCGGCGCGCCGGTGACGGTGACCGCTTCGCTGAAGGTGACCGTGAACTCGACGTCATCGCCGGCCACATATTCGCCGGGGCTGGTGCTGCCGGCCGAAGAGGTGATCTGGAGATCGTCTATCTTGGCGACGGTGGCGCTGCCGACCTCGAAGACACCGGAAAGCGCGAAGTAGCGGAACTCTTCCGTGGAGGAACGCCTTTGGTTGTTCAGCGTGCCGTTGGCTGCTCCAAGCCTCGCTGCCCGGCAGTTCCCGCTTCCGTTGCCTCTTCCGCCGAGCGCCTCGTATACCGTATTGCCCCCGCTGTTCGTAAAGGAGTAAGGCGTGCCGTCATCGTTCGATCCGGTGCGGACACGCGGGCTCGAGTTCGACGTGTCAGCGTCGGTGCCGGCTTCGTTCTTGACCGAGGACTTGTTGGTCCAGGTGCCGTCGTAGAAGTCATCATAGTCGTCGGCAAGTTTCGAGCCATTAAGCCAGTAAATGGGAACGCCGGTGTCCGTCGCCGTATAGGTTGTGCCCGTGTGATCCCTGGCAGCGGTGTTTGTCGTCGAGCCAAGCACCTTGAAGCTGCTGGAGTAGGCCCGGATCGAGCCGTGGCCATTGGCGCTGATCCGGGCTTGCACGAAGCTGTCGTAGCTGCCGATGCTGGTGTCCGTGGCATCCTTCGTTTCGTCCACCACGAGCAGCAGCCGGAACTGATCGCCCGCGTTCAGGCCGGAAGGCTTGAGCGGCCAGTTGTTCGGAACTTCAGTTTGCGCGAATGCCGGCAGAGTAAATGCGCCCAGAAGAAGCAACAAAATTCCTATCAAAATAGGACGCACTATCGACGCTGACACGGACAGGAACACGCTTGGTTAGCTCACATTTACGGACGCGGCAACGCGAACAACCAGGCTGCGAAAGGGACGTCAGACCAGTACGTTGTTTGGCGCCAAGTTGGGCGCCAATCCGCGTGACAAAACGCTGCTTCGTTTCGATTTCGAGGGATCAATCTACGCCGCCGAACCACATCGCGGAGACCGTCAACAGCCCCGCTGTGCAGGCACCCACCGGGAACGGCACGATGGCTCGACACAAAGGGCGCCACACCCACGCTGGACGATCCAAACCGCTGGTGCATCCATCCCGGCCCCCGCGCCCGCGGCCGCGCCAGAGTGTGCTTCAGGCGACTTGCGGCAGCTCCCGCTTTCCTGTTCCCGTTTGGCAAAGGCGCCGCCTTAGGCTCCGTCACGTTCGATCCCCACTGCATCGTCCCCGCTCGCACCCGGGCCCCGGGATAGCGCTGCGCTCTGCCGCCATGACGGCCGGCGAGCCTAGTTGAGCGGACGCGTTCTCGCGCCTTCAAAATTGTAGGGATTTGGCAATAAATTCCGCGCGATGCGGACGGACATTGATTGGGTCAGAGATGGCGGGCGGCCGCCGGAAAGTTCAGGGCGAAGTCCGCGGAACGTCGGACAAAGACAGCACCAGATGCACCAGCTCCAACTGCCGGGAGAGCCCGTGCTTGCCGAATATTTGCCGGATGTGCCAGCGTACCGTGCCCTCGACCCGCCCCGTCGCGACGGCAATGTCACGAGGCGTGTGGCCCTGGGCCAGCAACACTGCCACCTGGCTCTCCGCCGGCGTGAGGCCCAGCATCTCACTCACCAGCCCCGCATCGACCCGTCCCCGGCTCGCCGGGTCGACCACCAGCACGAATGCGGCGATGCGGCTGGGGCGCATGTCTGCCCCCGCCTCACCCGTGTTGATGACGGTCTAAACCCGCGTTTATTCGCTTTTTTAGGGGCGCGTGATTTAGGTGGCGGCGTGGTTGACGGGTTTATGTTCCCGATGAGTTGACCGCTTCTGTTGTTGCTTGGCCTGTGGGGAAGTGGTCAGGCGCGGAGCGGCTGTCCACTTGTCCACAGGCCTCTTGCCGTCGCCAGGTTTGCCCAGCTTCGCACACCTGACATCGAGATCGCCGGGGGTAGAGTCGGGCCGCTGAGAACGATGCGGCGCCGGCCTCGTTTGCTTGGTGGCAAGAGCCGGCGCCGCACTCCCCGTGCCGTGCCCGGCACGGCCCAGATGCACAGTATCGTGCGGGATTTAGCGGGGGTCGAGCCCGTTCTCATCGACCGCCGCGATGCAGAACTTTGGCCGCCTGTTCCACTGTCCGCAGTGCCACCAGCAAGTCGTTCTCTGCCCCCGCTGCGACCACGGCAACCACTACTGCTCCCGAGAGTGCAGCGAGAACGCGCGCCGAGCGTCGCAGCGTCTTGCCGGGCGGCGCTACCAGGACGGTCTGCCGGGGCGTCGCAAGCACGCGGCACGCCAGAGACGCTATCGGGACCGGCAGCGCTGCCGGACGGCTCAAAGCGAGGCCTGCGGGCGGAAAGTGACGCATCACCCTTCGACCCGTCAGCACCGCCGTGTTGTCGTGCCAGGGACGCCGAAGAGGCGTCGCGGCACACGGCCCTTCGGGGACGAGGAGCCCCCCGGGGTCTTCCGCTGCAGCATCTGCGGCCGGTTCTGCGCGGTGTTCGTCCATCCGGGCCTGCGCACGGTGCGGCACCCGGCACGAGAGAGGTGAGATGACCATAGACAGGGAGACCAGGACGGAGATCCTGCGGCTTTATCATGCCGAGAAGTGGAAGATCGGCACGATCGCGCGTCAGCTCGGCGTCCATCACGGCACCGTCCGGCGCGTGCTCAAGGACGCCGAGGAGCCTCGGCAGCGCAAGCCGCGGCCCTCGAAGCTCGATCCCTTCATCCCCTTCATCCAGCAGACCCTGAAGAAATATCCGAAGCTGCCGGCCAGCCGGCTCTACGAGATGGTGTGCGGGCGCGGCTACCGGGGGAGCCAGAGCCACTTCCGCCGCGTCATCGCCCCCATGCGGCCGAAGCCTGAAGCCGAGGCCTATCTGCGGCTGAAGACCCTTCCGGGCGAGCAGGCCCAGGTCGACTGGGCCCACTTCGGCAAGGTCAGGATCGGGCGCGCGGAGCGCCCGTTGATGGCCTTCGTGATGGTGCTCAGCTACTCGCGCCGCATCTTCCTGCGCTTCTACCTGGGCGCGGGCATGAACAACTTCCTGCGCGGCCATATCGACGCCTTCGAGACCTGGCAGGGGGTGCCGCGCGAGATCTGGTGCGACAACCTGAAGAGCGTTGTGCAGGAGCGCCGCGGGACCGCGATCCACTTCAACCCCCGCTACCTCGACTTCGCCGCCCACTACCGTTTCCTGGCGCGGCCTGTCGCGATCGCGCGCGGCAACGAAAAAGGGCGCGTCGAGCGCGCCATACGCTATGCACGCGACAGCTTCTTCGCCGCCCGGGAGTGGCGCGACATCGACGACCTCAACGCCCAGGCCGAGGCCTGGTGCGAGGGCATCGCCGCGGACCGCCCCTGGCCCGAGGACCGCTCGGTCAGCGTGCGCGAGGCCTTCGAGAAGGAGCGCAGCTCCCTCATGGCCTTGCCCGGCGACCGCTTCCCCGCCGATGAACGGGTCGAGGTCGTCATTGGCAAGACGCCTTACGCCAGGTTCGACCTCAACGACTACAGCGTCCCCCACACCCATGCGCGGCACACCCGCGTCGTCATGGCGACGCTGGACGAGGTCCGCATCCTCGACGGCACGGACGTCATTGCCACCCATCCGCGCAGCTTCGACAAGGGTGCCTGCATCGAGATCCCCGAGCACATCGCCGAGTTGGCGAAGAAGAAGCGCCACGCCCGGCGCATTCGCGGGCAGGATCGCCTGGTCAAGGCTGCGCCCAACAGCGAGCGCCTGCTCGACGAGGCCGCCAAACGCGGCGGCCATCTCGGCTCCATCGTCGGCGCCCTGCTGCGCCTGCTCGACGAGTACGGCGCCGCCGAGCTCAAGGCCGGCATCGACGAGGCGCTGGAGCGCGACGTCCCCCATTCCAACGCCGTGCGCCTGAGCCTCACCCGCCGCCGCGAACAGCAGAACAAGCCCCCGCCCATCCCGGTCGAGTTGCCCGACGATCCCAAGGTCCGCGGCATCGCCGTCCGCGACCACGACCTGACGGAGTACGACGGCCTGGCGGGCGAGGCCGAGGAGGAGGACAGCGAAGAATGAGCGACAACCTCATGAACCGTGCCCGGGCGCTCGGCCTGCACGGCCTCATCGCCCACTGGGACGAGGTCGAAGACTGCGACTGGCTGACCGCGCTGATCGCTTGGGAAGAAGAAGAGAGGCGCGCCCGCAGCCTCAAGCGCCGCCTCGCCGATGCCCGGCTCGGTGAGTTCAAGCCCCTCGCCGACTTCAACTGGGACTGGCCGCGCAGTTGCGACCGCATGGCCGTCGAGGACCTAATGAGCCTCAGCTTCCTCAACGAGGCCGCCAACGTCGTCCTGGTCGGCCCCAACGGCGTCGGCAAGTCCACAATTGCCGCCAATATCGCCCACCGCGCCGTCCTCGAGGGCCACACCGTGCGCTTCGCCACCGCAGCCAGCATGCTCGGCGAACTCGCCGCCCTCGACTCGGACACCATGCTCCAGCGAAAGCTGCGCTTCTACGCCCGCCAGCACCTGCTGGTGATCGACGAGGTGGGGTACCTCTCCTACAGCAATCGCCACGCCGACCTGCTGTTCAACATCGTCTCAAGCCGGACCCGGCAGAACTCCACCATCATCACCACCAACCGCCCCTTCTCCGAGTGGGGCGAGGCCTTCCCCAACGCCACCTGCGTCGTGGCCCTGGTCGATCGCCTCGTCCACAACGCCGAGATCATCGCCATCGACGGCGATTCCTACCGCCGCAAGGAGGCCGAGGAGCGCCAGAAGCAGCGCAGCGCAGAGCGCCGACGCCGGCGTGAGGCAAAAGCGAGCCGAAGACCAGGCAAGGGCGGCCCGCAGGACACCGGGGGCGTCTGAGGCGGCATAATCGTGCGCCAGCTACGCCCATGGGATCGGCGGCTGCAGGCAGAGGGGCTGCGCGGCTGTCCCCTCGAAGACGTCGCCCGCGCCCTCGGCTACCGCCGCGATCCCGACGACGACGCTCGCTGGAGGCGTCTCGGATCGGTCGTCACCATCAACCGCTTCATGTTCTACGACCATCTGCGCGGCGAGGGGGGCGCCGGTGCCGTCGACCTGGTGGTCCATGCCCAACGATGCACCGTGCCCGACGCCCTGGCCTTCCTCGCGAAACTGCCGGGACGCTCCCGGCGCTCCCCGGAGTGCCTCTGTCCACGGCTGCCGCGTCCGCAGGAGCGGCACTGGCCCGCAGTGGAACGCTACCTCGTCGACGAGCGCGGCCTCTCGCCCGTCCTCCTCGCCCTGTGCCGCGACCTCGGGCTGGTCCACGCCGACCGCCACGGCAATGCCGTGTTCGTCTGTCGAGACGCCGCAGGGGTCGCGACCGGCGCCGAGATCGTCCCCACCGGCGCCCACTGCAGTGCGGCTGCCGGCGTCGGCGAAGCTGCCCCATCCCCGCTCGCGCGCGGCGGCTTCTGGGTATCGTGGGAGCTCGACTGGCCGCAATCCGTGCTCATCGCAAAGAGCGCCGTCGACGCCCTGTCCGCCCTCTCCCTCCAGCTCATGCCGGTCGAACACAGGGCATGTGCCGTGGTCTCCACCGGGATCGTCACGCCAAGCCTCCCCGCCTGGATCGAGGACTGGAGCCCCCGCCGCATCTTCTGTGCCTACGACGCTACCCCCGGCGGCGATAACGCCGCCGAACGGCTGTTCCGAAGGGACAGCAGGGTCGTCCGCGTGCGACCCGCCCTCGACGGCGACGACTGGAACGACATGCGCAGGCGCGACCTCGAAGGCAATATGCTCGAGATCGACGATCGCCTCATCAGTTGAATAACAGCAGGACCCCTCAGCCAAACCTGCAAGGCCGCTCTCGCGCCACCGCGATCACGACGACCCACACCACAAGCCTGACAGCGCTCAGCACTGCACGGTGCTACGCTGATCGACGCTCCACCACGCCAAGCGGTCTAAATGAGCGAATACGCGCGCTTTTGCGTGATCGCCAACATCACCCGCCGGGCTCGCGTGCAGCACCAGCCGGGGCGAAACGGACCGGCGCTTCACCGTCGTCGAGCCGCTCTCGCCCCGGCTGCCGGAGCGCGGCAGCGCACGCGCCAGCAGCTTCTGGAGTGCGTCATCGTCCTCCGCATGGGCGGCGCAAAGAACACCGTCCCGATCCGACAGCCCGTCGCCGCCGCGCAGGAGACCGCGGGCGCGGTCGTTGGCCGCGATGATCCGTCCGCGCCGATCGAGATGGATCACCCCGCACAGGGTGTTGTCCAGCAATGCACCCAGCGACGATCCCAGCACGCGCGCATCGACCAGCGCCTGCCTGACCCGCACGTACTGACGCAGATGGAGCAGAAGGCGCTCGACCGTCTCGACCCCTGCGCTCGACCAGCCGTCGTCATCGAAGGGGTTTCCGACGACCCAGATGATACGGGAGCCGTCAGGTCCGTCGAGACGCACGTTGAGACTGTCCTGGGCGTCGGAGAGGGGCAGCGCCTCGTTGTAGACAGGCGAGCTCTTCTTCTCCTCATCGGTGTAGAGGGAGCCGACATGCTTCACTTGGCTGTCCGGAAGCTGCCGGATGCGTGGAATGCGTTCATCCAGAGGGTAGTAGGTCTCCAGATACAGCCGCTCCAGGTCTGTACGACGCTGTCCGCGAAAGCAGAACCGCGCTCTGAAGATTTCGGTGTCGCTGTTAGAAGCGCCTTCGCTGAGGGTCAGGAAATTGCCCTTGGACCCGCAGGCCTCGTCGATCAGGCTGGACGCGACCGGCCAGCGCGCGTCGTCGAGCACGGCCTCGTGCAACGAGCCCAGAATGCGTTCGAACGGCTCCTACCCGCTCATGACGGATGCGCCTCCCTTCCCGGAGGAACGCGGGGGATTGGCAGATCATGATCGTCGGGGCGGCGAGCGCTCGGATGCCGAACAATGGCCCGGGCCGGGCCGGGGGCGCGTGACCACAGGGACGCGAGAGCCGGGAAGTCCCTGCCGCCGCACGCTGCCTGGAAGCCAGCCTGCTCGAGCGCGCCTCGCCGTGCTTGGGCAAGGCGCCACTCCAGACCGACCGCCGATGGCTCACCCATGACCGAACTTCAAGGACCAGATACCGCGTATAACCTACATATATAAGCATAAGACATACGTATATGCCCATACAGAATACAAGGCTCATTTCGTGCGGGCACTCGCCGCGGCGCATCTTTGCTCCGCCCGCAGGCTTTGCTCTACTCTTGCGCCGGGTTATCCGGCCTGAGCGGCGAGTGCGGAGGAGCCGGTGGACAGAAGCGGCCAGGACTACGAGAACGCCCTCCGTGCCGAAGGCATCGAGATGTGGTTCGGCAATGTCGGCGCGCTGACCGGTGTGGACCTGAACGTCGGCCGCAACGAGATCGTCGGCCTGGTTGGCGACAACGGCGCCGGCAAGTCGACTCTCATCAAGATCATCACCGGCGTGCTGAGACCGACGGCGGGCAGCCTCTACGTCCGCGACCGGGAGGTTAACCTCCGGAACTACTCCGTTCTCAGGGCGCATCGGCACGGGATCGAGACCGTCCATCAGGAACGGTCGCTCTGCGAGAAGCAGCCGCTCTGGCGCAACTTCTTCGTCGGCCGTCAGATCACCAATCGACTGGGCTTCATCAATGTCCGCAAGCAGAAGGAGCTGGCCCAGGAAATCCTGCTTAAGTCGATCGGCTTCCGCGGCGCCGGCATCACGGTCGACACCATCGTCGAAGACCTCTCGGGTGGCGAGAGGCAGGGCATCGCCATCGGCCGCGCCATGCACTTCAACGCCGACCTCATCCTGCTTGACGAGCCGACGGCGGCACTCGGCGTGAAGGAGGTGGGCAAAGTCCTGGACTTCGTACAGGACATCAAGACCTCGGGCCGCGCCTGCCTCTACATCGAGCACAACCTCGCCCACGTGCACGCGGTCGCCGACCGGATCGTCATCATCGACCGCGGCACCATCGTTCACGAGGTTCTCCGGGGCGAGATGACGGTCGCCGAGCTGACCTCGTTCCTCATCGAGCTGCAGACCGAACGCGAGCATGTCGAGGCCTGAGCTCAAGACCCATCAGACGCTGTGGACGCGGGTCGAAGGCCTGCCGATCATCCTCGCGTTCCTGGTCGTGATCGGCGCCTTCATGATCACGGCTCCCGAGAGCTTCCTCGGCTATCGCATGTACACGACGCTGGGTGGCACGGTCGTGCCCCCGCTGATTCTGGGCCTCGGCCTCACGCTGGTCATCGCGGCGGGCGAGATCGACCTGTCCTTCCCCTCCGTGCTCAAGGTGTCCAGCCTGGTGTTCGTGATGATCACCAAGTTCGCCATCTTCCCTCTCGACGAGGACATGGCGGACAAGCACGACCTGCTGGTGTGGGGCGCCTTCATCGTGGCGCTTCTCGTCGGCGGCCTGATCGGCTTCCTCAACGGCCTCCTCGTGGTGCGGATCGGGATTCCCTCCATCATCGCGACCCTTGCGACTCTCTTCGTCTGGGAGGGGGCGACGGTCATCTCCTCGGGCGGCTTGAGCCACAACATCCGCGACATCAAGGAGTACGTCATCTTCGACGTGCTTACGGGCCGGCTCGGGCCGGTGCCGGTTCAGTTCTTCTGGGCCATCGCGCTGGCGGTGCTGATGTGGTTCGTCCTGAACCGGCACCGCTTCGGCGAGCACCTGCTCTTCATCGGCGACAATGCGAACGTGGCCCGCGTGGTGGGCGTCAAGGTCGACTGGGAAAAGATCAAGCTGTTCACGCTGATGGGCGTGCTCGGCGCCTTGTCCGGCGTCATGCTGACGCTCGAGAACAAGAACTTCTTCACCACCCAGGGCACCGGCTTCCTGCTGGTGGCGCTCGCCGCCGTCTTTATCGGCGGCACCTCGATCAGCGGCGGCAAGGGCAGCATCGTCGGCACGGTCTTCGGTTCGTTCATCGTCGGCACGGTTGAGGCCGGGGTCGTCGGCAGCGGCATCAGCGGCTTCTGGACACGCCTCGTCGTCGGCCTCGTGTTCATCGCGGCCGTCACCTTCCACCTGAGCGTGGAGAAGCCGAAGGGACTGGCCGGCATCAGACGGATCGCCGGAATGGGCGGCCCGGGGCCCGAGGAAGGCTCCGACCGGCCGCGAAGGACGAGGCCGCCCTGAGCGGCCTTATGGGCGCGTTGCGCCAGTACCACCCCGTGCCAATGCATTCGAACGCTCAGGCACGGTAGGATCATTCACCTTGCAACAAGGGAGATGACTATGATCGGAACACGCAAGTATCTCAGTGCCGTTGCCGTCGCAGCGGGCTTGGTAATCGCGGCGGGTGCGGCGGCCCCGAGCCAGGCCCAATCCATCGGCGAAGGCCTGGTGATGTATTTCCAGATGGGCGGCAATCCCGGCGGCGGCGCCACGCTGGCGCGGACCAACGGCGCTCGCGCCGCGGCCGAGGCCTTCGGCGTCGACCTGCGCGAGCAGTATTCCGCCTGGCAGCCCGACAAGATGATCGACCAGTTCAAGGAAGCCATGGCCGGCAATCCGGACTGCATCGAGATCATGGGCCACCCCGGCAACGATGCCTTCTGGGATCTCGCCGCCGAGGCCCGTGAGCGCGGCATCGTGCTGACCAGCGGCAACTCCCAGCTCAGCGATCTCTTCAACGAGTACCGCCAGTCCGGGTTCGGCTTCGTCGGCATGGACAACTACCGCTCCGGCAGGCTTGTCGCGGGCGCGACGATCAAGAACGCCGGCCTCAAGGAAGGCGACCGCGTCATGGTCTACGGCCTGCTCTCGCAGGACGAGCGCGGCAAGCTCGAGCGGGGCGCACTCGACGTCTACGAAGAAAACAACATGACCATCGACTACATCGAGATCAGCCCGGAGGTGAACGCCGACCCGTCGCTCGCCGTGCCGATTCTCGTTGCCTATGTCGAGCGCAATCCGGACGTGAAGGCGATCATCACCTCGCACGGCACGGTGACCGGATTCCTGGGCAAGGCGATGCAGGAAGCCGGCAAGGAGCCCGGCGAGATCTTCGGTGCGGGTTACGACATCGTGCCCGCCGCCGTCGAAGCGGTGCAGGAGGGCTATGTCCACGTGCTCTTCGACCAGAACCTCTTCCTGCAGGGTTTCCTGCCGGTGGTTCAGTGCGTGCTGTCCTCGACCTACGCCATTCCGGGCCTCGACGTCGACACAGGGATCGGCCTGGTGACGCCCGACAACATCGAACAGCTCATTCCGGAAATCGAAGCGGGCATCCGCTGAGCAGAGCTGTAACAGAAGTATGAGTTGATCGCAGGAGCGTGTCCGGCAGTGCCGGGCACGCTCCTGCACCTCCTTCGTGGTGAGGAGTGTGGGCTAGGCGTCCCGATAGTGCACCGGGATGCGCTTGCCCGACTCCCACGACGCGATCATGTGATCGACGACTTCGGCGACGCGGTAGCCATCCCGGAAGGTCGCGGCGAGGGGGGATACCTCGTGCCGCCCGATCACCGCGCCGACGAAGTGGTGGACCTGGTGCACGAAGCACTCGACCCAGCCGATGGGGTGGCTGCCCTGCACGCCGCCGTCCCACCAGAAGTCGGCGAGCGGATGCTCCGGTTTGATGACCTGGATGGTGCGGAAGCCCTGATCGCGGCCTTCGGCAATCTGAAGCTCGTTCAGCTTGCCGACCTGGTAGCGGAGCGAGCCGCCGGTGCAGTCCACCTCGATGCTGCCGAAGTGGCCGTATCCGGCCGCCACCCGCGATGCCTGGATGGTGCCGACCATGCCGTTCTCGAAGGTGACGATGGACGCAAACGCATCGTCCACCTCGACCCGGTGGCCTGCGACCTCGGGCACGTTGACTTTGGCGATGGCCATCACGTCGGCGATCTCGCCGACGAGGTAGCGTGCGGTGTCGATATGGTGCGAGCCGAGGTCGCCGAGGGTTCCGGTGCCGGCGGCGGCCTTGTCGAGACGCCAGGCCATGGGCAGGTCCGGCCTAAGATAGTCTGACATCAGGTAGCAGGAGCGGAAGTGGATCGGCTCGCCCAGCGTGCCGCCCTGGATCAGCTCGCGCATGTACCGGATGGCCGGGATGAATCGGTGGATGAACGCGGCCTGGTGAACGATCCCGGCCCCTTCGGCCTCGCGCCACATCTCGTGCGACGCATCGGCATCGTGGGCGAGCGGCTTCTCGCAAAGCACCGGGATGCCCCGACGCGCCGCCTCCACCGTCGGCTCCATGTGGAGGTTGTTCGGCGCCGCATTGATGAAGACATTGATGCCGGAGCCGTCGAACAGCGCCCGCCAGTCGTCGCCTGTCTCCTCGTAGCCGAAGCGGTCCTGCACCTCGTTGCGGGCGTCCTCGTTGAGGTCGACGATCTGCTTCAGCCGTATGGTGGCGGGGAGCCGGTTCTTGACCAGCTTCTGCATCGCGAACGAATAAGAATGGAACGAGCCGATGAAGCCTGCTCCCAGGGTTCCGACGACGAGTTCCCGATTGGACATTCGGCTCAACTCCTTCAGTGGCTCTGGTTCGCCTGGAGAAGGCTCCCTGGGGCCGGGCAGGCTCCGTCAGGCTAAGCGGCGGCGGTGGCGAGGTCGCGCGCGGTCTCGACCAGCCGATCGACCTCGGCCGGGTCGGTGTCGTGGCGGGTGACGAGGCGGATCGTGGTGGTCGCGGGATCGGTCTCCGGCCATGAGTAGAAGAGGACGCCGGCCTCGGCGAGCCCGTCGATCACCGCGCGCGGCAGGGTGACGAAGAGCTCGTTGGCCTCTGCCGGCGCCGCGAGCGAGGCGCCGGGCACCGCCTCCAGGCCCCGGGCCAGCCGCTGCGCCTGGCTGTTCGCCTGATCCGCCAGCCTGAGCCAGAGGCTGTCCTGGATATAGGCCGCGAGCTGGGCCGAGACGAAGCGCATCTTGGAGAGGAGCTGCCCCGCCCGCTTGTGGCGGAAGGCGAGCTCGCCCGCGCGGGCATCGCCGAAGAGCACGATGGCCTCGGCCGCGAGTGCGCCGTTCTTGGTGGCGCCGAAGGAGAGCGCATCGACGCCGGCCCGCCAGGTGAGCGCCGCCGGGCTCTCCCCGCTGGCGGCGACGGCATTGGCGAAGCGGGCGCCGTCCATATGAACCGCGAGGTCGTGCCGACGCGCGATCGCAGTCAGCGCCGCAAGCTCGTCCGGCGTGTAGATCTGGCCCATCTCGGTCGGCTGGGTGAGGCTGAGGCAGGCCGGCTGCGACCAGTGCACTTCGCCCGTGCCGGCGGCGGCGAGCGCGGCCTCCAGCGCCTCGGGCTGGATCTTGCCGAAGCGCTCCTCGATGCCGGTGACCTTGGCGCCGCCGGTCATGAACTCGGGCGCGCCGCACTCGTCGTTCTCGACGTGGGCGGCGCGGCCCGCATAGATCACGCCCCAGGGTGGGGTCAGCGTCGCGACCGCCACGGAGTTCGCCGCGGTCCCGGTCACCACCGGGAAGACCTTGACCGGGGTCTCGAAGAGCTCCGAGAACGCGGGCTCCAGGCCCACGGTCCAGGGGTCGCCGCCATAGGGCGTGGCGCTGCCGCGCGCTGCTTCCGCCACGGCATCCACGATTTCCGGCGCGGCGGAGGCCACGTTGTCGCTGCGAAAGTCCATCTGCTCCTTGCCTCCTACCGGCTCACGCGTCTTTACCGCCGAGGTCGAGCCCGAGCGGCCGGAAGGCCGCGCCGTCCCCGGTCGGCTTGTAGGCCATGGTCGCGCCCGCCCTGCCCTCCGAGACGGCGGTGATCAGCCAGATCATGTCGGGTTCGAAGATCATCGAGATGTCCGTCTCCGAGGGCTCGGCCCGGCCGTTGGGATGGGAGTGATAGACGCCCATGACCGAATCCGGGCTCTCCCGAAGCTCGCGCTCCAGCCTGAGCCGGAGCTTGGGATCGACCTCGAAGCGCCGCGTGCGCGGCGGCTCCGCCACATTGGCGCTGGCTTCGACTGCGTTCACCTGCCAGGCGCCACCCGGCTCGGCGCGCCCGACCAGCAGCCCGCAGGCCTCCTCCGGGTAGGCCGTCTCCGCCGCCCGCTCGATCACCTGCAGCTGCGCCGGCGAGAGCCGGACCCGGGGCTCGCTCACCGCGCGCGTTCCCGCGCGACACTCACCGCGCGCGTTCCCGCGCGACGCTCACGGCGCACCCTCGAGCCCGATGCTGGCGACCATGCCGCCGTTGCGCAGGTCGACGATCACGATCCGCTCGCCCGCATCCGGCACGGCCACCACGAGGATGAGCCGGTGGCCCGCGGCGGTCATCCGCCGCACCTGCGAGCCTGTCGGCAGCCCCAGGCCGCCCGGCGTGGGCAAGGGGGCCGTGGCCTCCGACAGGGCGCCGGCGCCCCAATCATCCGTCACCGTCGTGCCGTCATCCTCGCTGAGCTCGGCCAGCTCGCCGCTCTTCTCGACGAGCTTGATCCCGATCACGACGAGGCCCGCCGCAATCATCACCCCGAGAACGATGACGATGATCTTGAGATAGGTGATCATGGCCCGTACCGGATATGAGCACCGCCGCCGAAACGCGCCGCCGCTTCACCGTCGCTCGGGCGGACGCTCGCGCGCGGCTCGACCGGCTGCTGGCGGACCATGTGCCGGCGCTGTCACGCTCTCGGCTCAAGAACTTGATCGAGACCGGCCGGGTCTCGATCGGGGGCGCGACGATAACGGAGCCCGGATATCGGGTCAAACCGGGCCAGGCGGTGACGCTGGTGATCCCGCCGCCGGTGGACGAGACGCCGCAGGCGCAGGCGATCCCGCTCCAGGTGGCTTACGAGGACGAGCATCTGATCGTGGTGGACAAGCCCGCGGGCCTCGTCGTCCACCCGGCGCCGGGCAACCCCGACCGCACGCTGGTCAATGCGCTGCTCGCCCATTGCGGTGCAAGCCTTTCGGGCATCGGCGGCGTGCGCCGGCCCGGCATCGTTCACCGCCTCGACAAGGACACGAGCGGCCTCATGGTGGCGGCCAAGCACGACGCCGCCCACCGTGGGCTGTCTGAGCAGTTCGCGACGCGGCGGCTGAGCCGGACCTATCGGGCGGTGGTCTGGGGGGTGCCGCGGCCGGCGCAAGGGCGGGTCGAGGGCGCAATTGGCCGCGACCCGCGCAACCGCAAGCGCATGGCGGTGCGGAAGAGCGGCGGCAAGTCTGCGGTCACGCACTATCGCGTGCTGAAGCCGCTCGATCCGCTCTGGAGCCTCGTCGAATGCCGGCTGGAGACCGGGCGCACCCACCAGATCAGGGTCCACATGGCGCATCGAGGGCATCCGCTGGTGGGCGATGCGCTCTATGGCGGCGCCCGGCGTCGTGGAATCGACGCGAGCGTGCGCGAAGTGCTTGCACTTTGCCCGCGCCAGGCGTTGCATGCGGCCGCCTTGAGTTTCGTCCACCCCGTGAGCGGCGCCGCGCTTGCCTTTGAGAGTGCGCTGCCTGCCGACATGCGTGCTCTGATCGAGGCGGCAAATGCGGGCGATGACATAAGAATCACAAAGCCTTGATATAAGACGAATTGCCTTGAAAACGCCCTTTTTTGGGTCCATTTCTCCCTCATGGAGCCGCAGGCGTGGTAGGAGAGTGCGGCGCGGCACCAGAGAGACGCCGAAGCGTCTCAAATAGAGGAGGGATGGAACAATGGCAGCGCGCGCCGTTCCGATACCGGCGACAATGGATGGGAGCGGAGTCTCCCGCTACCTCCGCGAAATCCGCCAATTCCCGCTCCTCACGCCCGAGGAGGAATTCATGCTGGCCAAGCGCTGGCGCGAGCACGACGACGCCGAGGCGGCGCACCGGCTCGTGACCAGCCACCTGCGCCTGGTGGCCAAGATCGCGATGGGCTATCGCGGCTACGGCCTGCCGGTGGGCGAGCTGATCTCCGAGGGCAACATCGGACTCATGCAGGCGGTCAAGCGCTTCGATCCTGACCGCGGCTTCCGCCTCGCGACCTACGCCATGTGGTGGATCCGCGCCTCGATGCAGGAATACGTCCTGCACTCCTGGTCGCTGGTGAAGATGGGCACCACGGCGGCACAGAAGAAGCTCTTCTTCAACCTGCGCAAGCTGAAAGGCGAGATCGAGGCGATCGACGACGGCGACCTGACGCCGGAGCAGGTCGAGCATATCTCGACGGCACTCAACGTTTCGCAGAACGACGTGGTCTCCATGAACCGGCGGATGATGGGCCCCGATCAGTCGCTCAACGCGCCGGTCCGCGAGGAAGGCGGCGGCGAGTGGATGGACTGGCTCGAAGACTCCAACGAGAGCCAGGAGACCACCGTTCTCGAAGCGAACGAGCTCGACCACCGCAGGCAGCTCTTCGCGGACTCGCTCGAGGTGCTCACCGACCGCGAGCAGCACATCCTGGCCGAGCGGCGCCTGAAGGAAGAGCCGAAGACGCTCGAGGAGCTGAGCCAGGTATACGGCGTCTCACGCGAGCGCATCCGCCAGATCGAGGAGCGGGCCTTCAAGAAGCTGCAGAAGGCCATGCGCGCCGCGCACCGCAAGCAGAGGGAAGAGGCCGCCGCAGTGGCGCACGCCTAGAACAGATAGAACATAGCCAAGCGAAAGGGCCTGCCTCGTATCGGGGCAGGCCCTTGGCGCGTCTTCAGCGCCCCAAACCGTAGTACTCGCGGTTGGGGCGCATATCGATGGCGGCGGCGAGGCGGTTGGTCATGTTGTAGAAGCCCGCGACCTCGGCGATGTCGAAGATGTCCTCGTCGCTGAAGCCGGCCTTCCTGAGCGCCGCGCGGTCGGCGGCGCCCACGGAATCCGGGCTCTCGCTGAGCTTCCAGGTGAAGTCCAGCATCGCGCGCTGGCGGCGGGAGAGCGGCGCCGCGCGGTAGTTGGCGACGAGCTGGTCGCCGAGCACCGGATCGCCCGAAAGCAGGCGGACCTGCGCCCCGTGCGCCACCAAGCAGTAGTGGCAATGGTTCACGCAGGAGACGACGACCGCGATCATCTCCCGCTCCAGGGCGGAGAGGCCGGACTCGCCCAGCATCAGCTCGTTGTTGTAGCGGCGGAAGAGCTCGAACTTGCGCGGCCGGAGCGTGTAGGAGCGGAGCACGTTGGGCACGAAGCCGATCTTCTCCAGGCAGCGCTCAAAGACGGCGCGGATCTCGGGCGGGTTCTTGCGCTGATCGGGAAGGCTGAGCGCGTGAACACGCTCCGCCTTGCGTGCGGCTCGCTTGGCCGGCATGGCTCTCACCCCCTTGGCGGTGGACGTCGTGCGCTTAGAGCGAGTCCGTCTGTGACGGACTCGCGACAGGCCGCGACCGCGGCCCGCCGCTCCTGCGGCGCCCTCGCGCAGGCGCCAGCCACAGGCTGGCTGCCGTGAGCGACATAACGCGCCCTAACCGCACTGGGCGCGGTGGCGCAGCAGGTGGTCGGCGAGTACGCAGGCCATCATCGCCTCGCCCACCGGCACCGCGCGGATGCCGACGCAGGGATCGTGCCGGCCTGCGGTCGAGACCTCGGTCTCCTCGCCCCTGGCCGTG
This sequence comes from Alphaproteobacteria bacterium, assembly GCA_965207055.1. Classification (GTDB taxonomy): domain Bacteria; phylum Pseudomonadota; class Alphaproteobacteria; order UBA828; family UBA828; genus WTGU01. The sequence goes on from CBDBLP010000004.1 coordinate 2,059,449, forward strand.
ATGGTGCGGCGGGGCGTCCGGATCGAGCTCGTGGGCTTCACCACGAAGCGGGCCACGACCGGCTGGCCGGTGGTGATGCCGCCGAGCACGCCGCCGGCATTGTTGGTGAGGAAGCGGGGCGCGCCATCCTTCATGCGGATCTCGTCGCCGCTCACGTCGCCGCTCATGGCGGCGGCGGCGAAGCCTGCGCCGATCTCGACCCCCTTGACCGCGTTGATGCTCACCATGGCGGCAGCGAGGTCGGCGTCGACCTTGCCGTAGACCGGCGCGCCGAGGCCCGCCGGCACACCCGCCGCCTCCACCTCGATGATGGCGCCGAGGGAGGAGCCGGCCTTGCGGGCGGCGTCGAGCGCCTGCTCCCAGACCGCCACCATGGCGGCGTCGGGGCTGAAGAAGGGGTTCTGCGTCGTCTCCGCCCAGTCCCAGCGCGTACGATCGACGGCATGCTCGCCGACCTGGATGACCGCGCCCCGGATCGTCACCCCCTCGCCCAGAATCTTCTGCGCGACGGCGCCGGCAGCGACGCGCATCGCGGTCTCGCGCGCGCTGGCCCGCCCGCCGCCGCGATAGTCGCGGATGCCGTACTTCGCGTCATAGGTGAAGTCGGCGTGGCCGGGGCGGTAGGTCTCCTTGATCGGGCCGTAGTCGCGGCTGCGCGCATCCTCGTTCTCGATGACGAGTGAGATGGGCGTGCCGGTGGTCTGGCCCTCGAACACGCCGGAGAGGATGCGCACGGTGTCCGATTCGCGCCGCTGCGTGACGAAGCGGGAGGTGCCGGGCCGGCGCCGGTCGAGCGCAGGCTGGATGTCGGCCTCGGCAAGCGGGATGCGCGGCGGCACGCCGTCGACGACGCAGCCGATGGCCGGCCCGTGGCTCTCGCCCCAGGTCGTGACCCGGAAGAGCAGGCCGAAGCTGTTGCTGGCCATGATAGCGGGGGGCGGACCTAGACGACCGAGATGTCGGGCGCGTCCGGCCGCTTCATGCCGACGATGTGGTAGCCGCAGTCGACGTGATGAACCTCGCCGGTGACGCCGCGGCCGAGCCCGCTCAACAGATAGGTGGCGGCACCGCCCACCTCGTCGATGGTGACGTTGCGCCTGAGCGGGGCGTTGTACTCGTTCCATTTCATGATGTAGCGGAAGTCGCCGATGCCCGAGGCTGCCAAGGTCTTGACCGGGCCCGCAGAAATCGCGTTGACCCGGATGTTGCGATCGCCCAGGTCGGCGGCGAGATAGCGCACGCTCGCCTCCAGCGCGGCCTTGGCGACACCCATGACGTTGTAGTGCGGCACCCAGCGCTCGGCCCCCATGTAGGTGAGCGTGAGCAGGCCGCCGCCCTCGTCGCCCATCAGCGCAACGGCGCGCTGGCAGAGCGCCGTGAACGAGTAGCACGAGATCTGAAGCGTGGTCTGGAAGTTCTCGAGCGTGGTGTCGAGATAGCGCCCCTTCAGCTCCTCCTTGTCGGAGTAGGCGATGGCGTGGACGAGGAAGTCGAGGTGGCCCCAGCGCTCGGCGATTGCCTCGAAGGCGGCATCGACGCTCGCCTCGTCGGTCACGTCGCAGGGGAGCACGAAGTCCGAGCCCACCGATTCGGCGAGCGGCCTGAGCCGCTTCTCGATCGCCTCGCCCTGGAAGGTGAAGGCCAGCTCTGCGCCGTGATTGGCGAGGGAATGAGCCACGCCCCAAGCGAGGGAGCGCGCGTTCGCAACGCCCATCACGATGCCGCGCTTGCCCGCCATCAGAGGCGAAGCATCCGCCATCGAATCCTCGTTTTGTCTTGATTTCCCGCGCCTTGTCGCATCCTACACAAAACCCGCGGCACCGCAAGCTGGCGTCGCCAAGAGTCCAGGGCGAATTTATTGTCCGCCCGTCGAGCAAAGTGAGTTGAAGTCGGGGCTGGCCATTCCGTTTTCGATGTGGCAGTGTGCCGGTCATGGCGACGCTGCCGGCTCTGGATTCGTCCATTGATCTGCGCGCGGTCAGGGTGCGCCCGACCTGGGGCGCGCGCGAGCACCGGCGCTGGGACCGGTTGGTCGAGGAGCACCACTACCTGGCGTTCCACGGCGTCATCGGCAAGGGCCTGCGCCATGTCGCGGTGCATGGCGAGATCTGGCTCGCACTGATCGGCTGGCAGCCCGGCGCGTTCAAGCTGGGCGCGCGCGATCGCTGGATCGGGTGGTCGGCCGAGCAGCAGTTCCGGCGCCTGCATCTGATCGCCAACAACTCTCGCTTCGTCATCCTGACGCCTGAGCGGGTGCCCAACCTGGCCTCGCGGGTGCTGGGGCTGAGCCTGCGGCGGCTGTCGAAGGACATGCAGGCGGCGCACGGATATCCGGCTCTTCTGGCCGAGACCTTTGTGGACGTCTCGCGTTTCGCCGGCACCTGCTACCGCGCGGCCAACTGGCGCTCGCTCGGGCTGACGCGCGGCTTTGCCCGCGAGCCCGGAGGGGCGGCGCGCTGGCGTCACCACGGCCAGCCCAAGGAGGTCTTCGTGTTCGAACTGACAGACGGCGCCCCCGAGGCGCTGAGCACGGTTGAGATGCCGGCAAACTGGAGCACCGAGCAGCATAGCGAGCCGATGGCCGCGCCCCGGCTGCGCAGCCTGTTCGAGTGTCTGGGCGAGGTGCCCGAGTACCGCCATGCCCGGGGCAAGCGCTATGCGCTCAACACCATTCTGACCCTTGCCGTTGCCGCCCGGCTTGCCGGCTACCGGGGGGTGAACGCATTCGCCCAGTTTGCCGCCCTGCTCTCCCAGGAGCAGCTCAAGGCGGTGGGCGCCTTCTGGAGCCCCTCCAAGCAACGCTACACCCCACCCGCGATCACCACCTTCCACAATGTCCTTGCCGCCTTGCCGCCGGAGACCCTGGACAACGCCATCGGCCAGTGGACCGGCCAGCACGACAGCGCGCACGCGCCCGTCGCCGTGGACGGAAAGGACCTGCGCGGCGCCTCGAAGCAGACCGAGGACGGGCGCAGGATGATGGTCGCGGCGGTGGAGCATGACACCGGCGTCGTCCTCGGGCAGGTCGAGGTCGACTCCAAGAGCAACGAAATCCCGGCCGTGCGCGAACTCTCCGGCGGTCTCGATCTCACGGGACGGATCGTCACCATGGATGCGATGCACGCCCAGCACGAGACCGCGCGCTGCCTGCTCGGGCGCCGTGCCGACTATGTGGTCAGCGCCGTCAAGGACAACCAGGAGACCATCCTCGAAGACCTCAAGGCGATCGACTTCAGCGATGCGGCCTGGCACGAAACCGTCGACAAGGGCCATGGCCGCATCGAGCGCCGGCGCTGCGCCGTCGTCGACCTCTCCGCCGCCGAGTGGGACGGCTACGCCAATCTCCACGGGCGGCGCCAGGCGATGTGCATCGAACGTGAGCGCGAGATCCTCAAGACCGGCAAGCGCAGCATCGAGGTCACCTGGAGCCTTACCTCGCTCGGCGCCGAGCGCGCCGGACCCGAGGAGCTGCTCGACCTCGTGCGCAACCACTGGCACATCGAGAACCGCCTGCACTATGTGCGTGACTTCACTTACGACGAAGATCGTTGCCGGGCGTACGTGCGCCACCTGCCCAGAAATCTGGCCTGCTTGAGCAATGCGGCCATCGCCATCGTGCGCTGCGACGGCCGCTTCCGCTACATACCCGAGGCCAACCGGCACTACGCCGCCCGCGCCCAGGAGGCCCTCGACGCGATCATGATCGCGCCCATCGGCTGATACCGCGCGACCCACCGCCGCACCGGGACGTGCCGCAGGGCGGCGCGGCGAAACCACTCCGCCCGTCGAGGCCGAAAACGCCGTCCGGCGGCTTCGGGCAACCACCGTGACGTCGCCCAGGCCGGTTCGGGGCTCCCCCGAACCACCAGCAGCGAGCGCGACCTCACCCATCACGAGCCCTCAGCGCGACAAAAAATTGTTCCTGCGCCAAGAGTTCCCCGCTGACGAGTATTCTCGCGAGCGTGCTATAAGCACCCGGCGTGAAACCCGAGACCCTGAGCGGACCCCAGGTCGAGCCCGAACGCGCGCGCCAACTCATGCGCCGCGCGACCAGTCTTGCGGTCGCCGCTGCCGCCCTGATGATCGCCGCCAAGCTCGGCGCCTGGCTCGTGACCGATTCCGTGAGCCTGCTCTCGTCGCTCGCCGATTCGGTGATGGACGTGCTCGCCTCGCTCATCAACCTCTTCGCCGTGCGCCAGGCGCTTCAGCCGGCGGACCGCGAGCACCGCTTCGGCCACGGCAAGGCGGAGCCGTTGGCGGGGCTCGGCCAGGCGGTCTTCATTACCGCGTCCGGGATCTTCCTCATCGTCGAAGCGATCGGCCGAATTATGGAGCCGGAGCCGATCGAGCGCGCGCCGGTGGGGATCGGGGTGATGGTCTTCGCCCTCCTGGTCACCGCGGCGCTGGTGGCCTATCAGCGCCGGGTGGTGCGGCTCACCGGCTCGACCGCGATCAAGGCCGATTCCCTGCACTATGCCTCCGACATCCTGACGAACATCGGCGTGATCGCGGCGCTGGTGCTGGCGCTGACCCTGGGCTGGGGGCTGGCCGACCCGATCATCGCGATCCTGATCGCGGGCGTCATCATCCATGCCGCGTACCAGGTCGGGCGGAGCGCGATCGAGCAGCTGATGGACCATGAGCTCCCGGAGGCGGACCGCGCGCGCATCCGCCAGATCGTGCTGGAGCACCCGGAGGTGCTGGATTGCCACGATCTCCGGACCCGCCGTGCGGGCATCAGTGCCTTCATCCAGGTCCATGTCGAGATGGACCGCTCGCTCACGCTGCTCCGCGCGCACGAGATTTCCGACGCCGTCGAGGACCGCATCCGCGAGGCCTTCCCCCACGCCGAGGTCTTCATCCATGCCGACCCGGAAGGCATCGAGGAGCCGATGCCAAGCTTCGCCCGGCGCTGACCCGGGGCTCGAGGGAAAGGGAGAAGAGGCGCCATGCCGCGATGGGCGAGCGGGCCGGTGGGGCAGCCGGCCTATTGGCAGGAGGCGCGGGCCGCGCTCGCCGCCGCCGACCCGGCGATGGCTGCGCTCATCGCGCGCTACGAGGGCGAAGGCCTGGTGGGCCAGGGCGACCTCTTCCTCACCCTCGCGCGCTCCATCGTGGCCCAGCAGATCTCGGTGCGCGCGGCGGAGAGTATCTGGGCGCGGCTCGAGGAATGCGTCGGCACCGTCGCGCCGCCAGAAGTGGCGGCCCGCACGCAGGATGAGCTGCGCGGCGCCGGCCTCACCCGCCAAAAGTCGGGCTACCTGCGCGACATCGCGCTCGCTTTCGTCTCCGGGACCATCGACCCGGCGCGCTGGCAGGGCACCGACGACGAGGCGGTGATCGACGACCTGATTGCGCTGAAGGGGGTGGGCCGCTGGACCGCCGAGATGGTCCTGATCTTCTACCTGCAGCGGCCGGACGTGCTGCCGCTTGCCGACATCGGCGTGCGCCGGGCCATGGGCAATCACTATGGCGACGGCGTCTCGATGGACCCGGACGCGATCGAGGCCCATGCAGAGTGCTGGCGACCCTGGCGCTCGGTGGCGGTCTGGCACCTGTGGCGGAGCCTGGACCCGCTCCCGGTCGCCTACTGATGCGCCGCAGGGCTCGGCGGGCTGGGCCCTCCGGAAGTCCCTATTACGTCTGCGAGGTCACAACGAATGCCCTATGAGATGCGCCTGTTCGAGGACACCCTCTTCGGCGGTGAGGAGGTCCGCTTCGAGGGTCCTGCGCCGCGGGCGATCTACGTCTCGGCCGGCAGCGTCTCCGTGGGTGGAGCGGATGTCCCGTTGGATGGAGGACTCGTCTCGACGGACGCGGCGACGGTGCGCGCAGGCGGAGACGGCGCCACGGTCTGGCGTTGGGAGGTCGGGTCTGCCGATGCGGACGCTGACGCCAACGCGCATCGGACGCGCCATCGTCTTGCCGGCCGGATCGAGCCGGCCGCGATCGCCGACGAACTCCTGATCCGGCTCGATAGCGTCGCCTTCCCGCCCGGGGGGACGGCCCTTCTGCACACGCACCAGGGCCCCGGCATTAGGTGCCTCCGAGAGGGTGAAATAAGGATCGATACGGAAGGCCGGTCCTCTTCATACGGCCCCGGCGGCGCCTGGTTCGAGAGCGGACAGGAGCCGGTCTTCGCGCAGGCGTCGATGGCGGTTCCCAGCCGCTTCATTCGAACCATGATCCTGCCGCGATCGCTGCTCGGCGCGTCGTCCATTCGCTACGTCAACATCGAGGACCGGGACAAGCCGAAGTCGCAAACCTATCGGGTGTTCGCCGAGAGACCGATCGAACTCGCTTTGGCATAGTCGGCGGGACATACGGGGAAGCGGGAGGAAGAAGGCGATGCGTTGCAGCGGGAAGGTCGCGATTGTCACCGGCGGGGCGATGGGGATCGGACAGGCGATCGGGCAGGCTCTCCTCGCGGAAGGGGCGAGCGTGGTCATCGCGGATCGCGAGGGCGCAGCGGAGGCCGCGATGGCGCTCGATAACGCGCGGAACGGCGTCATCGGCGTCCCCTGCGACGTGTCGAGCCAGAGCGATACCGAGGCCATGGCGAGCGCCGCGCTGGAGGCATTCGGCCGCATCGACGTGCTGGTCAATAACGCCGGAATCTACTCCTCGCTGCAGATGACGCCCTTCGAGGACCTGGACATCGACGAATGGCGGCGCGTGCTCGAGGTGAACGTCATCGGGCAGGCGCTGGCGACCCGCGCGGTCGTCCCTGCGATGCGCCGGCAGGGCGGCGGCTCGGTCGTCAACCTCTCGTCGGGGACGCCCTTCAAGGGCGTTCCCTTCATGCTGCACTACGTGGCGAGCAAGGGCGCCGTCAACGCGATGACCAAGGCCCTGGCCAAGGAACTCGGCGCCGCCGACATCCGGGTCAACGCGGTGGCGCCCGGCTTCACCCTGTCGGACGGGGTGCTCGAGAATCCCCATCAGCTGGAAAAGCTGCAGGAGATCTCGCGGCAGGCGCGGGTCATCCAACGGGATCAGCACCCGGGCGACATCGTGGGCGCGGTGATCTTCTTCGCGTCGCAGGACTCGGCCTTCGTCACGGGGCAAACGCTCGTCGTCGACGGCGGCGCCTACTTCCACTGACTCCGGCCGGCCAGACGACAGCGTCGCCGTGCCGTGGACCGGCGTGGCGGCGGTCTTCATAATGTACGGGCGGCGCCTGGGGGACAGTAAGTGCCGCGCCGGGAGAGGGCTTTATGTCGCTGCTTGACGATTTCGACTTCGATTCCCTGGCCGCACCCGTGGTGGCGGTCGATTCCGGCGACTTCAGGGAGGGCATGCGCCAGCTCGCGGCGGGCGTCACCATCGTGACCACCTCCATCGGCGAGCAGCGCACCGGGCTGACCGCCACCGCCGTCTGCTCGCTGAGCGCCGACCCGCCCTTGCTGCTCGCCTGCGTCAACCGCGAGGCGGGCGCTCACGACCCGACGCTGCAGAGCCGGGTCTTCTGCGTCAACGTTCTGGGCGCGCAGCACCTCGACCTGGCAGCGCAGTTCTCGTCCTCGTCCAGGGTGCCCGAGCGTTTCACCACCGGCCATTGGGGCACGCTCGCAACCGGCGCGCCGGTGCTGATGGACGCGCTCGCGAGCTTCGACTGTCTGCTCGGCCAGACGCTTCGGGCCGAGACCCACACGGTACTCACGGGCCGCGTGCAGGCGGTGCGCACCGATGCGGCGCAGGAACCCCTGCTCTACTCCCGCGGCGCCTTCGGCACCTTCGCCGCCTGAACACCCGCTGAGTCCCGCGAGCTCATGGGTCCTGAGCCGGGACCTGGCCTTGACATTCCGTGACACAACCATAAAACTAGTTATATGAAATCGACACACGCCCACTACTCCCTTCCGGACCCCGCCGTCGCCCTCGAGGAAGCGGCGCAGGGGTTCGCCGCGTGCGGCTCCGAGCCCAGGCTCACGGTGCTGCGCCTGCTCGTCCGCGCCGGAGAGGAGGGGCTCACCGTCGGCGAGATCCAGGAGCGCACCGCTATCCCGGCATCCACCCTAGCCCATCACCTGGGGATTCTCGCCGCCGGCGGATTGGTGGAGCAGGAACGCCGCGGCCGCACGGTAATCAACCGGGCCGCCTACGAGCGCCTCGAAGCCCTCGCCGGCTTCCTGCTGGAGGCGTGCTGCGCCGATGCCAGGCCCTCGCCGCAGGCCCGTGCCGCGCGCGCGGCGCTCAGGAGTCCGTCGCCGTGACGGCGCTCGTTCTTCGCGGCGTCCACGGCCTGCGCGCGAAGATACATGGCGTCCGGTCCGTCTGGGCCCTGATCCTCGCCATCCCGCTCGGGGTGGCCCTGCTCGACACGCCGAACCTCGCGGACATCCTTCGCACCGCCGCCGAAGCGTTCGCCGGAACCCTGCCCTACATCGCCGGCGCGGTCGTGCTCATCGCATCGCTCAAGGCGACCGGGGCCACGGCGCTGGTCTCCCGCGCCTTCGCGGGCCGTGAGACCCGCATGATCGTGCTGGCCGCACTCCTCGGCGGTCTCGCCCCCTTCTGCTCGTGCGAGGTCATTCCGCTCATCGCGGGCCTGCTTGCAGTCGGCGTCCCGCTCTCGGCAATCATGGCGTTCTGGCTCTCCTCACCGCTCATCGACCCCTCCACCCTGCTCATTACCGCCGCCGCGCTCGGCTGGGATTTCGCGGTGGGCAAGGCGATGGCCGCCGTTGCGCTCGGCCTGTTCGGCGGCTTCGGGGTTCGCTTTCTGGTCTGGCGCGGCGCGTTCGCCGAACCGCTCCGTCAGGGCGCCGGCGGTTGCTGCGGCGGCGCCAGCGGGTTCGAGGATGGCGCGCCGGTGTGGCGCTTCTGGCGTGAGCCGGCGCGGATGACCGCATTCCGCGCCGAGGCCATCGCCAACGGGCGCTTCCTCGTCAAGTGGCTTGCGCTGGCCTATCTGATCGAAGCCCTGCTGGTCGCCTACGTGCCGGCCGACCTGATTGCGGGCGTGGTCGGCGGGGAAGGAATGGCGCCGATTGCGCTGGGCGCACTCGTGGGCGCGCCAGCCTACATCAACGGCTACGCCGCGCCCGCGCTCGTCGCCGGCCTCATGGAGCAGGGCATGGGCGCAGGCGCAGCGATGTCGTTCATGGTCGCGGGCGCGGTGAGCTCCATACCGGCCATGGTCGCGGTCTGGTCGCTCGTGCGCCGGCAGGTGTTCGCGGCTTACGTCTGCTTCGGCGTCGCCGGCGCAATCCTGAGCGGCGCGCTCTTCGCGGCCCTGGTCGCGTGACGCTGGTGAGCGGTCCGGCTTAGAGCTTGGCCATGATGCCGCCGTCGACGACGAGGTCGATGCCGGTGATGAAGGAGGCCTTGTCCGAGAGCAGGAAGAGGCACGCGTGGGCAATGTCCTCGGGCATTCCGAGGCGGCCGAGCGGCGTGCGCGCGATCATGGCGTCGGCGCTGCTGGGATCGGCCTCGTAGCCGGGCGCCGTCATCGGAGTCAGCACCGCGCCGGGACAGATGGAGTTGGAACGGATGCCGTCGGGCCCGAGCTGCATGGAAAGCGAGCGCGAGAGCGCGGAGAGGCCGGCCTTCGACGCCTGGTAGGCGTCGATGGGCCCGTTCACCAGGATGTTCTCCATGTTGCGCAGGCCCACCACGCTCGCGATGTGGACCATCGACCCGCCCGCGCCGGTGCGCCGAAGCAAGGGCACGGCATGGCGCGCCATGAGCGCCGACGCGGTGAGGTTGATCTCCATCACCCGGTGCCAGATCGCCATCTCCATCTCGGCGATGGAGCCGTCCCGGTCGTTCCAGCCGACGCCCGCCGCATTGACCAAGTAGTCGAGGCGCTGGGACGCATCGAAGGCCTCCGCCACGGTGCGCTCGACCAGCGCCTCGTCGGTGGCATCGCCCTGGACGTAGCGGCCGGGGGCGCCCTCGCCTGCTGCAAACTCGGGCGGTTCGGGCTTGAGGTCGATCGCGGTGACCGCGCAGCCCTCGGCGCGGAGCGCGCGGGCGATGGCGAGGCCCATGCCGCCGCCTGCGCCGGTCATCACGCAGGCCTTGCCGTCGAATCCGTCGCTCATCGCGCTCTTCCTTCTCTCAGCGGGCGAAGGCGGCCCGCAACGCCGCCGCCGAATCGGCCAGACCCGCCTCGGCGCTCTCGATCAGGCCGGTGATCGAGACGAAGCCGTGGATCATGCCCTCGTGGCAGCAGTACGCGGTGGGCACGCCGGCCGCCTCCAGGCGCCCGGCGTAGGCCTCGCCCTCGTCCCGCAGCGGATCGAAGCCGGCGGTGAGCACGAAGGCCGGCGGCAGGTTGGAGAGGTCGGGCGCCAGCAGCGGCGAGGCGAGCGGGTCGGCTGCGTCGCCCTCCGGCCCCAGGTAGCTCGCGACATAGAAGGGCATCGAATTGAGCAGGTAGCCCGAGGAATAGAGGCGCTTGGACTCGGTCTCGCCGGCGAGGTCGGTCGCCGGGTAGATCAGGAGCTGGAAGCAGATCGCGGGTCCGCCGCGCTCGCGTGCCTTGAGCGTCACGCCGCAGGCGATGTTGCCGCCGGCGCTGTCGCCGCCGATGGCCATGCGCTCCGGATCGGCGCCGAGCTGTGCCGCGTTCTCCGCCACCCAGCGGGTCGCGGCGTCGCAGTCCTCGAGCGCTGCGGGGAAGCGGTGCTCGGGTGCGAGGCGGTAGTCCACGGAGGCCACCAGGCAGCCCCCGTAATGGCAGAGGTAGCGGCAGACGTCGTCGTGGGTGTCGAGGTCGCCCCGAATCCAGCCGCCGCCGTGGTAGTAGACGAGGATCGGCAGCGGACCTGCGCCCGCGCCATCCGGCTCGTAGAGGCGGACCGCGAGCGGCCCGGCTGGCCCCGGCGCCTCGTGCGCGTTCACCGACTTCACCGGCAGCGGCCTGCCGGCGACCGCGGCCATCTCCTCCTTCCACACCGTGCGGGCGTGCTCCGGCGTCATCTCCTCGACCGGGGTTTCGGCGCTCGGGTCGAGTCCGGCGAGGATCTCCGCCAGCGCGGGGTCAAGCTGCATGGTCGGTCTTTCGGAGAGGAGCGTCAGGCGCCGGCGGCGGCGCGCAGGGCTTCGCCGCCCTCGAAACAGGGCGCCACCTCGTCGGCGAAGCGGCCGAGCCAGGTCTGGCGGTGGCGGCGCGGCACGCCGGGCGTCGCGGTCAGGATGAGGAAGCTGTTGAAGCCCGCCTCCACGTACTCCTCGACTCGGCGGCGCACGGTCTCCGGCGAGCCGACGAACTGGCCGTCCGCCCAGGGCGGGATGTTGGCGGGGTCGGTGCGCGCCTTCATCTTGGCGAAGATCTTGGCCCAGGCGGTGTAGGTCGAGAGCGTCTCGAAATGGCCGTCGTCGGCCTCGTAGTGGTCGATCTGCGCCTGCTGGAAGCGCGGGATGTAGCGCTTGGCGAGGTCGTAGGCCTCTTCGTCCGTATCCGCGATGATGCAGTTCACCATCATCGGGTAGCGGCAGGCGCCGACATGCATGCCGCGCGCCTGCGCCGCTTCCTTCCAGCCGTCGAGCGCCTCGCGCTGCAGCTGCAGGTTGCTGAAGGCGGTCATGATCGGCGGGAGCCCGAGCGAGGCCATCACCGCGCCCGAATCAGGGCTGCCGCCGACGGCGCCGTAGAAGTTGATCTTGCTCGTGTCCGAGCGCGGGCGCAGCTCCACGCGCGTGGGCACGGTCAGGTGCTCGCCCTCGTAGCGGAAGCGCCTGCCGGCGAGCGCGGTGCTGACGATCTCCCAGACCTCGCGAAAGCGCTGCCGGCTCTGCTCCATCGGCACGCCGAAGGCGTCGTACTCGTACTTCGCCGTGCCCCGCCCGAGCCCCATGTGAAGCGGCTGGTCGGTAAGCAAATTGAGCTGGGCGATCTCCTCGGCAAGGCGCAGCGGCTCGTACCAGGGCGTCACCAGCACGCAGGTGCCGAGCGCGAAATCGGGGAAGCGCGCGGCGATGTGGGAGAGGAAGGCCAGGGGGTTGGGCGTGGGATAGTAGTCGGAGAAGTGATGTTCGATCATCCAGGCAGCCCGGTAGCCGGCCCGGTGGGCGAAGGCGCAGTCCGCCAGAATCTCCTTGTAGAGCGCCCCGTCGGAGAGCCCGTCCTCCCCCACCGGCGCCGCAACGAAGGCGAAATCGATGCCGCTCACCCTGCCCATGGGATCTCCAGCCCTGCCCGAAAAAAGCGGCCCGAGAGTCGGGCCATCGGCAAGGCCTGTCAATGGCGTGCGCCGCTGCTCAGCCGAGCGGCCTTTCCGGGAGGATCTGGCCGCCGTCGAGGACGATGTCGTGGCCGGTGACGAAGCGGGCCTGGTCGGACGCGAGATAGAGGAGCGCGTAGGCCACGTCTTCGGGGTCACCCAGGTGGCCTGTGGGAATCACCCGGCTGAATTCCTTCACCGCCTCGTCGCCGCGCGCCTGGGCGATGCCCTCGGTCAGGATCGAGCCGGGGGAGACCGTGTTGGCGGTGATGCCGTAGGGTGCGAGCTCCAGCGCCGCGCCTCGCACGAAGGCGTTCACGCCGCCCTTCGACGCCATGTAGCAGCTTACGTCGGGGAGGCCCACGCGGGGGCCGGTAATCGACGAGACGACGAGGAGCCGGCCTGCGCGCTGGCTCTTCATCTGCGGCAGGCACGCCTGGACCGCGAAGAACACGCCCTTGAGGTTGGTGTCCATCACGTCGTCCCACATCGCCTCGCTCATGTCGGCGATCAGCGCGTTGGGGTAGATGCCGGCGTTGAGGCAGAGGATGTCGATGCGGCCGTAGCGCTCGATGCAGACTTGGGCCATATGCTCCATGTCCGCCTTCCTGCGCACGTCGGCCTGGAGGAAGGAGGCGTCGAAGCCCTCGGCCACGATGCCGTCGGTGGCGGCCTGGCCGGCCTCGGCGCTGCGGTTGACCACGAGGACGCGCGCGCCCTCGCGGGCGAAGACCTCGGCCACCGCCTTGCCGATGCCGCGGCCGGCGCCGGTGACGATCGCCGTCTTGCCGGCGAGGCCGATCGGCATGGGCGTCTCCGCGTCGCGGCCGGCGATGCCGTGGGAGCGACTAAGCCTGGGCGCCGCCGCCGTTCATCGAGGCCCGGAGCGAGGCGGTGGCGGCCTCGTCCACGACGAGCGTGTCGTCATCCACGCTGCCGGTGATGGCGACGCCGTAGGTCTCGCGTGCCGTCTCCACGGTGATATAGCGCTCGGCCACGTCGTTGAGCACGCGATGGGTCTCGCGCTCCAGCGGGGTGCCGTAGCCGCCGCCGCCCTGGTCGCGGGCGCGCAGGCGCTCGCCGCCCTCCAGATCGCACACCATCACCGCCGGATAGGGGTGCTCGCTGCCGTCCCGGTCGATCTTGGCGTTGCCGCCGAGCTGGGAGCCGGTCCCGCCGCGCACGCCCTTGGGCGCGCTCTCGAGCCCGTTGCAGACGTGGAGGATGCGCATGGGGTCGTTGCGCGGCCCCATGATGACCTCGGTCGCGGGCCCGCCGCGCCTGCGGCCGTGGCCCATGGAATCGGTGACGACGTGCATCTTGTCGATGAGCACGGGGAAGCGCTGCTCGTTGATCTCGATGCTGTCGCGGTAGAGCAGGCCCGCCGCCACCGGCACGAAGAGATAGTGCATGCCGTCGTTCTCGGCCGAGGCGCCGCCGCCGCCGCCCATCATGAACATCTGGTTGATGTAGCGCTCGCCGTCGCGCCGCCAGTCGGTGCCCGAGGCGACGCCGGCTGCGGCGGAGTTGCAGTAGTTGCCGTGGGCGAAACCCTGGCCGTCGCCGAGCTCGGCAAAGGCGGATTGGGTCACGTTCACGATCACGTCGGTGAGGTTCGTGGTCGCGACCGAGCAGCTGTGCGGGAAGCGCGGAATGCCGACCGCGCAGTTCTCGCGCAGCAGCACCTCGATGCGGCGCATGGTGCCGGAGTTGGGCGGCAGGTCCTCGCCGAGGCAGGTGAGCACACCCTGCACCGCCGCCATGGTCGACGTGGTCTCGGTGAGGTTGAGGCCCGCGTCGATGCAATCGATGTTGTCGCGCAGGTCCACCGTCACCTTCGCGGCGTCCGGGTCGATGTCGATGGTGACGTTGATCGGGATGCCTTCCGGCACCCAGGGCTCGACCGGGTCGTGCCTCTGCGCGCCCTGGAGCTTGCCCTTGGGCAGCGCGCGGATCGCCTCGATGCAGCGGCGCTCGGAATAGTCGAACCACTCCTCCGTGAAGTGGCGCACCGTGTGGGCGCCGTACTTGGCGATGAAGGCCTTGACCGAGCGTTCGCCGACGCGGGCCGCGCCGACGGCGGCGAGATAGTCGCCGTACCACTGCTCGGGCACGCGGATGCGGCGCTCGCACATGCGGATGATGTCGTCGATGTCCTGAAAGTCGCGTTGCACCTGCACGCAGGGGAAGATCAGCGCCCCTTCCTGATAGACGTCCGCCGCTTGCGCCATGTAGGTGGTCGGCAGGCTGTTGCCGACATCGGCCTGATGGGCCTTCACGGCGACCGTGAAGAAGTGCTCCCCCTCGTGGAACACCGGCACCAGGATGGTGTGGTCGGCCGGGTGCGTGTTGCCGAGATAGGGGTCGTTGTGCAGGTAGGCATCGCCCTCGGCATAGTCGGGATGCAGGTCCTGCATCGACTTGGTTTGGATGTTGGTGCCCCAGACGTGAATGGGGAAGCCCTCGGCCACGGCGAGCACCTGGTTGTCGGACGTGATGACCGCGCAGGAGAAGTCGCGCGCCATGCCGATGACGGAAGAGCGCGCCGCCAGCAGCATCGTGTTGGTCATCTCGCGGCAGACCGCGTCCATGCGGTTTGCCATCACCGGCAGCAGGACCGGGTTGATGCGGTTCTCCCGCCCAGCCTCGGCGAGTGCTTGTGCCATCGATTCCTCCCTCAGGCGCCGGCGGCGCCGGTCTCCAGCAGGTAGTTCCGTCCGGCGGTCACGGTCGCCGACGAGCCCGGATAGACGACGATCGTCGTGGTGGGCTCCTCGACGATGGCCGGCCCCTTCAGCACCATGCCGGGCAACAGATCATCGCCGAGATGGAAGGGCGTGTCCAAGGCTCCGGCCTCGCCGAAGTAGGCGCGCGTGGTGCGGCGCGGCTTTGGCAGGGCGGCGTCGGTCGTCGGCTCGGCCGGGAACGAGGGCTTGTCGAGGAAGGCCGTGATCCGCCCCTTCCAGTTGATGCACTCGATGGCGCCGCCTTCTTCCTTCACCGCATAGCGGCGGAAATGGACGTCGTGGAAGGCTTCCACCAGCCGCTCCACGTCCGCTTGCCCCTCGAAGCGGTCCATGGGCATGGGGATTTCCATCTCCCACTGCTGGTTGATGTAGCGGGCCTCGACGAAATACTCGCGCTCGAAGCGCTCGATGCTGCGGTCGCGCAACTTCTCTTCGAACTCGTCCATCCGCGCCGCAATGCCGGTAAGGGTCGCGCTCACGCCGTCAAAGTCGAAGGTGTTGGAATGCGCGTAGCGGCTCCCGCTGAACTCGGTGACGATGTTGGAGAACTGCCCGCCGCAGGCGCTGAGCGCGCCCGCCGTGCGCGGCAGCAGCACCCGGCGGCAGCCGAGCGCCTGGGCGATGGGGATGATGTTGAGCCCGGCTGCGCCGCCGCCGGCGACGATGATGCTCTCGCCGGGGCTCACGCCGTCCTGGACCGTGATCTCCTGGATCGCCTTGATCATCTGCTCGCCGGCCAAGGTGAGCACCGCCGAGGCGGCCTCGTCGGCGGAGAGCTTGAGGGGCGCCGCGACCTTCTCGATCGTGCTCGCCGCAGCGGCGACATCGAGGCTCATGCGCCCGCCGAGGAAGTAGTCCGGGTCGATGTAGCCGAGGACCACGGCGGCGTCGGTGACGGTGGGCTCCTCGCCGCCCTGGCCGTAACAGGCGGGGCCGGGGCGCGCGCCTGCGCTCTGCGGGCCGACACGGAGCAGCCCGCCGGCGTCGATCCAGGCGATGGAGCCACCGCCGGCGCCGACGCTGCGCACGTCCACCGAGGAGAGGCCGAGGTTGTGGCCGATCCACTCGCCGAGCAGCCAAGTGTCGCGGGTGTACTTGACCTGACCGCTGCGGACCAGGCTCACGTCGAAGGTGGTGCCGCCGGTATCGACGATGATGACGTCGTCGCCCTGGTCCTCGGTGCCGGCGTAGGCGATGCCGGCGAGCGGCCCCATCGCGGGACCCGACTTCACGGTGTAGATCGGCTTCGCCACCACGTCGTCCACGTGCATGACGCCGCCCGACGACGTCGAGATCAACACCTCGCCCTCGCAGCCGGCAGCGCGCAGGTCGCTCTCGAACTCCGAGAGATGGCTCTGCATCAGGGGCTTGAGCGAGGCGTCGATGGCGGTGGACGAGGTGCGCGGAAACTCGCGGATGATCGGGTTGAGCTGGTGCGAGAGGGTGTAGGGCACGCCCGGCATGATCTCGGCGATCAGCGCGCCGACGCGAAGCTCGTGGTCCGGGTTCACGATCGACCAGAGCAGGGCGACCGCGACCGCCTCGATCTGCTTGCGCGGCAGGCCCTCGATGATCGCGCGCGCCGCGGCTTCGTCCAGTTCGCGCTCGACGCCGCCCTCGGCGTTGATCCGCTCCGGAATCTCGAATGTCAGGCGCCGCGGGATGTAGGGCGGCGGGAACTCCATGGCGAGGTTGAGCGGCTCGCGCTTGCCGCCGTGGCGGTAGAGCAGCGTGTCCGGAAAGCCCTCGGTGGTGAGCAGCGCCGTCTTCGCAACCTTGCTCTCGATGATCGAGTTGGTTGACCGCGTGGTGCCGTAGATCAGCATCTCGGTCTCGGCCAGCAGGCGCTCGTAGGGGACGCCCGCGATGTCGCCGGCATTGGCGAGCGCGCCGCTGAAGCCTTCGAAGGTGCGCTCGGCCGTGGTCAGCGCCTTGCCGACGGTGAGCTGGCCAGCCTCGTCGGCGACCACGACATCGGTGAACGTGCCGCCGGTATCGACGGCAATGCGATAGCCCATGGGTGTCTCCCCTAGCCCGGAAGCAAGCCTGCGCTACCAGGCCTTGTGCAAGAGGTCGATGACCTCGTCCTCGGACGTCACCTGGCGCGGGTTGCCGGCGACGATGATGTCCTCCAGCGCGTCCGTTGCGATGCCGGGGAAGTCCTCGTGGGTGACGCCGACATCGCGGAGCCGCCAGGGCAGGTCCATATCCTCCCGCACCAGCTTGGCCACCTCGTCGGCCGCGGCGGTGGCGGCTTCCTCCTCGCTCATGCCGGCGATGTCGACGCCCATGGCCTCGGCCGCCCAGGCCTGGCGGGTCGTGGTGACTGCGCGGTTGAAGGCCATGACGTGCGGCATCATTACCGCCGAGGTCTCGCCGTGGGGCACGTTGCAGCGGGCGCCCAGCTGGTGGCCGATGCCGTGGCTCAAGCCCAGCGTCACGTTGGCGAGGCCGCAGACCGACATCCAGGCCGCCACCATGCATTGCCCGCGCGCCGCGGCATCGCCGGGGTCCGCCTTGGTCTCGCGCAGGTGGCGCACCAGCATGTTGAGCGCCCGGTAGGCGAGCGCATCGATGAAGGGCTGCGCGGTGGTGGAGCACATCGCCTCGATGCAGTGATCGACCGCGCGCATGCCGGTGCCGAGCCAGAGCCGCTCCGGCGTCTCCATGGTGAGCTCGGGGTCGAGGATGACCGCCTTCGCGGTGATGCGCCGGTCGACGTAGAGGTCCTTGACCTTGCGCTCCTCGTCGGTGACGCCCACGAAGTAGGTGAACTCGCCCGCCGACAGCGTGGTCGGGATCGCGAACATCGGGATCGGGTCGTTCGTGAGGGACGGGATCTCGACCTTGTCCGGGTAGGTGAACTTGATCATGTACTGATCGAGGCCGGCGGGCTCGGTGATGCCCTCGGCGAGGCAGATCAGCGCCGCCTTGGTGGTGTCGTTGGGCGTGCCGCCGCCGAAGCTGATGAGGGCGTCGGCCTCCCGCTCGCGCGCGTAGTCGGCGGCGGCGATCACGGTGCGGCGCGGCACGTGCTGCGAGGTCTCGTGAAAGACGCCCGCGCACTTGTTGCCGGCGGCGGCGGCCACCTTGTCCACCAGATTCGTTTTCTGGGCCAAGGTGTTGCCGGTGATGATGACGGCCCGGTTCACGCCCTGCTTCTCGAGCTCGGCCGAAAGATTGTCGAGGCTGCCGGAGCCGAAATGGACCTCGTCCATCGGCAGCATGGTGAAGTGCCCTTTGAGTTCCTGCTTGGGCAGCGAAAGCATGGCGTCTCTCTCTCCGATTGCGGCGGCCGGGCGGCGGGGTGCCGAGCAAACACTTGTTTGAAATCCGAGTCAATTCCGCGTAGAGCGTGGCGTCGCGCGCTGCGGGAAATCGGGCACACGAAAGGCGATCCGGGAGGGGCCGCATGAGGCTGATCGACTACTTCGAGCGAGGGCATCGGTACTATCCGGACCGCGCCTGTCTCATCGACGGCACCGGCGAGCTCAGCTATCGCGAGGTGGCCCGGCGCAGCCATCGCACCGCGAACGCGCTGATCGCGGGCGGGCTCGAACGGGGCGACCGGGTCGCGATCCTGAGCCCCAACGCAAGCCGCGCCTTCGAGGCCTGGATCGGGGCCGCGCGCGCCGGTGGCGTCTGGGTCGGCCTCGCCGCGCTCGCATCGGCCGATGAGAACGCCTACGTCATCGACCAGCGGGAGGCCGCCTGGCTCTTCTACCATTCGAGCTTCGAGCCGGTGATCGCGCAGATCCGCGCCCAGTGCCCGAAGCTCCGCCACCTGGTCTGCCTCGACCGCGCCGGCGCGGACGCGCCCTCCTTCGAGGACTTCATCGCGGGCCAACCGGAAGAAGCGCCGGAGCTTCCGGACGAGCGCGACGCCGTCATCAGCCACTTCACCTCGGGCGGCACCACCGGCCGGCCCAAGGGCGCGATGTGGTCCAACCTGATCTGGGAGGCCTGGTGCGCCAACGTCTACGCGCACCTGCCGATCAAGAAGCCGCCGGTGCACCTGGTGGCGACCTCGATGGCCCATGGCGCGGGCGTCTTCGCCTGGCCCGCCATGGCCTTCGGCGGCACCACGGTGTGCATCCAGAAACCCGATCCACTCGCGGTGCTGGAGGCGATCGACCGGCACGGCGTGACCCACACCTTCATGCCGCCGACGGTGATCTACATGATGATCGCCCACGCCAGGGCGCGCGAGTTCGACTTCTCCACGCTCGACTACTTCGTCTACGGCGGCGCGCCGATGTCCGCCGACAAGGTGGCCGAGGCCATCGACCTCTTCGGCCCCTGCATGACCCAGATCTACGGCCAGGCCGAGTGCCCCTGCACCATCGGCATCCTGACGCCGGCGGACCACCTGGAGGCCCTTGCCGACCCCGCCAAGCGCCACCGGCTGCTCAGCTGCGGCCGCCCGCCCGTCTTCGTCGAGGTCGAGATGATGGACGACGACGGCAACCTGATGCCCACGGGCGAGTGGGGCGAGATCGTGGTGCGCGGCACCTTCGTCTCCCTCGGCTATTTCGCCGACGCGCAAGGCACAGCGGAAATCCGGGCCCACGGTTGGCACCACACCGGCGACATTGGCTACAAGGACGAGGACGGCTTCGTCTATATCGTCGACCGCAAGAAGGACATGATCATCTCGGGCGGGCTCAACGTCTTCCCGATCGAGATCGAGCGCGTGATCTGGAGCCACCCGGCGGTGCAGGACTGCGCCGTGATCGGCGTGCCCGACGAGAAGTGGGGCGAGGCGGTGAAGGCGGTGGTGGAGCTCAAGCAGGGCGAGCGGGTGAGCGGGGACGACCTGATCGCGCTCTGCAAGCGGGAGCTCTCCGCCTACAAGGCACCGAAGACGGTAGAATTCTGGGAAGAGCTGCCCCGCAGCGGCGTCGGCAAGGTGCTGAAGCGCAAGGTCCGCGAGCAGTACTGGGCGGGGCACGAAAGGAAGATTTAGGGCGGCGGCGTTTAGCTGCTGTCAATCGGCGTTGACAAGGACGATATCCTTACTAGAGTAAGGATATGAGCAAGGTCACCAGCAAGCTCCAGGTCACGGTGCCCAAGACGCTTGCACAGCGTTACGGAATTCGCCCCGGCGACGATATCCGCTTCGAGGAGGCGGGCGAAGTCATCCGCGTGGTCCCCGCCGCGGCCGGCGAACCCACCAAAGGGCTCGACACGGACGCGCGCCTTCGGCTCTTCGACGCGGCGACCGCACGGCAGCGGACGCGCGAAGCGGGCCGTACGTTGCGCGCGGCAAGCTCGCGCGGCTGGACCAGAGAGGAGCTTTACGAGCGTGGCCGCACGCGCGCTGATTGACACCAACATTCTGATTTATCGCTACGACGAGCGGTTTCCTGACAAGCAGTCGATTGCGTCCGATGTTCTGCGCGTGGGCATCGTCAGCGGGAGCATGCGTATCCCCCATCAAGCAATCGTCGAGTTCGTCGCGGCGACGACACGAGGCAAGCCGGAAGACCGCCTGCTCCATGCTGCCGACGCGCTGCGCGAGGCAGAGGAGCTCATGGCCCAGTTTCCGATCCTCTATCCCGACGAGGCTGTGCTGCGAACGGCGCTTCGCGGCACGGCCGCTTACGGCCTCTCGTGGTTCGACGCGCACCTCTGGGCCTATGCGGAAGTCAACGGGATCGAGGAGCTGCTTTCCGAAGATTTTCAGCACGGCCGACTCTACGGCACGGTAACGGTCCGAAACCCGTTCGTGGTTGAGGCCGTGGGGTAGCCGTCCGTTCAGGCGTCTCGGATCGTGGTGCGATGCGCGGCGGGCTGGGCGCGCGCCCGATCGGCTACGTCGGACAAAGGTTGACGTTATGGTTTCATATCGTAGATAGTTTGAAACAGAAACGTAGAGAGTGACCCCGTCTTCCCCACCGTTGAAGACGCGACATGTCCCCGTGGCACTGACCCAGCGGAGTTCGGCATGACTCAGGCAGCGGCAAGACCCGTCGTGCAGTTCATTTCACGGCTGCAGAAAGACGGCGGTTTGAAGGGAACCGACATCGCGAATTTCACCGGCGTCTCCAAAGCCACCGTCTCGCGCTGGGGAAGCGGCCAAAAATCGCCGCATCCGAAGACCCAGCTGATCATGTCGGACTTGTCGTACGTGGTCATGCGACTGAGCGAATACTACGGCCACGAAGAAGTACGCGCGTGGCTCTATGCGCGGCATCCGCAGCTGGAGGGCCAAAGAGCAATCGACCTGATCCATGACGAGCGGACCGAAGAGGTCATCGCCATTCTCGACCGCCTGGAAGCGGACGCTTACGTCTGAGCACACCCCGCACGGTCATGGGCCCGAGCATTCGCCTCATCCGCGATCAACGCCTGCTCGATGCGCTGGAGCTGATCGAACGGGCTCCCTACGCGGGCAGGGTATGGCGTTCGGTCCGCGAAGGGCGCGATCCGCTGACTTGCTGGCGGGCCGGGGGGCGCTGGGACGACGGGACGCTCGACGTCCTCTACACGTCGGAAACGAGAACTGCGGCCGTCAGGGAGAGACGCTTCCATCTCTATCAAGGCCAGCCCTTGCCGCCTTCAAAGCTTCGATACGAGCTATTCGAATTGAGAATATCCCTGCGTGCGGTCGTGCGCTTTCCCGACCTGGACTCGCTGGCCTCCATCGGGTTCGACGTCGGCTCGTTCGGCCAGTTGAGCTACGTGGAGCGCGAGCGCGAGTATCCGCGTTCGCAGGAAGTCGCCGAGGCCTGTGCGTTCCTCGGAGCCGATGGTTTGCTGGTCCCAAGCGCCCGCGAAATATCCTCCAGAAACCTGATCGTATTCTGCGAACAGGAAAGTCCGGTCGATATAGAAGTCGTAGCAAATCATGGATACGTGGAGTTTGGCTGAACGAGGCAGTGTGCCCCCAAACCATCGTGCGGTACACGGCGCGCGGCGGGCGCGCCCGTGCCGTGGGCGGCGTCACGCGGCAGGCGGGAGGCGCTTGACCTTGATCTGATCCGCCTTCTTCAGCGCCTGGGCCAGCTCCAAGGTCGACTGGAGCCGGTACCACGTGTCGGCACCGCCGCCGAAGGCCTTGTCGAGGCGAATCGCCATCTCGGGCGAAATGCCGGAGCGGCAGTTCACGATGTCCGATAGCTGCTTGCGGCTGACACCGAGCTTGCGCGCTGCCTCCGTCACGCTGAGGCCCAAGGGCTCGAGGCAATCGTGACGCACGGAGAGACCCGGGTGGGGCGGGTTCTTCATGGGCATGGTTCGGCCCTCCTGTTGGGGATTATGTACCTGACTTGATCCAATCGGCATGAAAACAGACATTTGTCTTATGGATCAACGGGGTAAGGGACATGCGGAAGGCACCGGGGCAGGATTAGGATCGACCATCTGCGAGACGGGCGGCTACATGGTGAAGAGCCGGTTCTTTGCGCAGCTCAACCAAATCTTCGACGAATTCGGATGGCCGAAAACGGGCGAATCTCGTAACTACTCCAACAGCGACAGCGCACGGGTGAAGGTCAGGCGTTCTTAGGGTCCGTGATTTCCAACCCTATGTTGACACCGAATATGGGACTGTCGGGGGTTCCACCAGTGATCTCGCAATCGAACGGCATGATCTTGCCTCCTTTGTCGAACAGGGGGGCGAGGTCGGCCACCAAGTCTGCGCTGAGGTAGCCAATTTTCTCGTGGTCGAACCATACGGAGATCGCGTTCTTATCATGCGGGTTCCCTGGTTCACGGACCAACTCAAGGAACGGACGACCATTGAGCAAGGCATCTTCGATAATGCGTTGCCGGTCTCTTCTTCCTTCGTCTGCCTTGGTGTTCGACCAAGTGACGCCAACAACCTTCGTATGGAGATCATACGTCACGGCTCACGCGCCCCCTCCCAAGAAGCACAAGCGAAATAATTCTCACTTCAAGCGTGAAACGCCAAGGAGGCTGGCCCGCGCACTCCTATGACGCGCTCGGCCAGCGAGACCGAGGGGGGAAGCCTACCCATCAACGGAGGAGCGTCAAGTGACACATATACCCCCTGTTCCCCTAGTGGCAGTCGGCCAGATCGACACTTGTCACGTTACGGCCTTCAACGACGTACCGCACCATGGTGCGGTGCATTTCGCACAGCGGGGGCGCCATCGTCCCGCCATGGAGGGCAGGAACGGTCGGCACAACAGCGATTGGGCCGCAAGCGGACGGAGGCAGGATCGCGCGCCCATCGGCGCGACGAAGGGTAAGAACCGACAGTGCCAGAGCGAGCGGGCCCGGGCGAGCGGAGGCAACATGGCCCGGCTCGTCGTCGATTCCGTTGTCCGGCATGGCCGCCGCCTGCGCCGCGGAATACCACCCATTCCGCTTGATCCCGGCGAATCCCGCCTGAAAAATTTGATTTCCTGTCCCACCCGCCTCTCGCGGGGCCTGCATGCTTCCGCGCACTGGCGATTCCAATCTGGCGCCGATCGCTCTACCATTCCGGGTGCGGCGCCGGGGTGCGCGCCAGGGAGGATGCGATGAAGACCATCGAGATCACACAGGACGAGATGCAGAGCCGGATTTCGCGCTACAGCGCGCTGGAGCCGCTGCCGATCCAGCAGGATCCGGAGATTCCGCTGGAGGCCAACGACGTCATTTACGCGCGCAAGCTGCTCTCGGTCATCGGGCTCGACGGCGACGTGGAGACGCCGATCAACACCGGCGCGCCCATCGTGGACGCCGCCGGCATGACCATGACGCTTGCCGTCTGCCCGCCGGGCCAGGGCCCCTCGCTCCACGCCCACCACCAGACCTACGAGACCTTCACCGTGCTCAAGGGCCGCTTCGAGGTGACCTGGAACGACGACGGCAGCGGGCGGGCGGAGCTCGACGAGTTCGACACCATCTCGGTGCCGCCCAAGGTCAACCGCGCCTTCCGCAATATCGGCGAGGGCGAGGGCATCCTGCAGGTGCTGATCTCGGGCGGCGTGCACGACATGACCGATATCGACATGGCGCCGTCGACCGCGGTCAAGCTCGACGCCATACAGCCGGGCGTGAAGGAGAAGTTCGCGGCCAAGGGCCTCACCTTCACCGCGCAGAAGGAAGAGGCGGCCTGAGCGGCGCGCCCGGGCGGGAGGGCCGCGCCATGGAGAGCGTGCGCATCGGCGTGATCGGCCTCGGCTGGTTCGGCGAGGTCCATTGCGATGCGATCCGGGCCACCCCCGGCCTGGAGCTTGCCGGCCTTTGCACGCGGACCGAAGCGCGGCTCGCCGACCTCGGCCGCAAGTACGGCGTGGGCGTGCTGGAGACCGACTACCGCGCGCTGCTGGAACGCGACGACCTCGACGCCGTCAGCGTCGTCACCATGTGGGACCAGCACACCGGGCCCACGCTGGATGCGCTGGCTGCGGGCAAGCACGTCTTCCTCGAGAAGCCGATGGCGTCGACGGTGGAGGACTGTGCGAAGATCGTGGCGGCGGCGGAGGCAGCGCCGGGCTACCTCATGGTGGGGCACATCTGCCGCTTCAACCCACGCTACGCCGCGGCCAAGCGGGAGATCGAGGCCGGCAACATCGGGCGCATCGTGGCGCTGAGCTCGCGGCGCAACATTCCGGCGGCGTGGACGCCCGAGATCCTCAACAAGATCGGGCCGATCATCGGCGACGCCATCCACGACACCGACCTGATGCTCTGGTTCACCGGTGCGAAGGTGGTGAGCGCCTACGCCCAGACCGTGGACGTGCGCGGCCTCAGGTACCCGGACATCGGCCAGACCATGTACCGCTTCGATTCAGGCGCGACGGCGACGCTGGAGACGGTCTGGTGCATGCCGGAGAAAACCCCCTTCGACATCGACGAGCGCATGTCGGTGATCGGCACCGAGGGCTTCATCCATATCCAGGACACCTTCCCCAACATCGGCATCTGCACCAAGGACGGCTTCCGCAGCCCGGACACCACCTACTGGCCGGAGCTGCACGGCAGGCTCTCGGGCGCGCTCCGCGAGGAGTTCCTCTACTTCGCCCGCTGCGTGCAGGACGGCACGCCGCCCACCATCATCACGCCCGGGGAATCGATGGAGGCGGTGCGGACCACGCTCGCGGCCGAGCGCTCGGCAGAAACCGGCGAGGTGGTTAGGTTGGATTAGGTGGCGACCGGTTTCGCTTTGCCGTGTTGTTCGGCACCCGGGTTGCGCGTCAGTCGGCGGCGGCTCCGCCGCGAATGAGCTGGCCGGGGTGCGCGCCCGTGGGTTCGCCCTCCCTCAGCGTGACGGCGCCGTTGACCACCGTGGCGGCGATGCCGTCGGCTTTCTGCACCAGCCTGCGGGCGCCGCCGGGCAGGTCGTGCTGAACCGTCGGCAGTTGCGGCTTCACCGTCGCCTCGTCGAAGACGACGATGTCGGCCGCGAAGCCCGGGCGCAGCAGGCCCCGGTCGTGCATGTTCCAGGCAGATGCGTTGTTGAAGGTCAGCATCCGCACCGCTTCTTCCAGGGTAAACGCTTGCTTGGCGCGCACCCAGTAGCTCAGCAGGTGCGTCTGGAGCGATGACCCCATCTCCTGGCACACGTGCGCGCCGGAGTCGGAAAAGGTGGCAAGCGAGCGGGGGTTCTCCAGCATCCGGCGCACCTCGTCCGGCGTCTCGTTTACCAGGGGCTGGAAGAAGAGCAGGTCCTCGTCTTCCGCCATCAGGTCGAGCATGACCTCGACAGGGTTCCGGTCGGACCTTCGCGCCATCTCCGCGATGCTCGGCTCGTCCCATTGCACGCCGAACATCGGATAGAGGTTGGCGTAGTCGGGCTTGCGCGGATCCGTCGTGGCAGCACCGCCGCCCTGGAACTCGTTGCCCCTGGGTTTCATCCCCGCTTCGGCCGCGACCAGGCTGGCGCGGGTATCCGGGTCGCGGAAGCAGGCCTGCTGCTGCTCCACCGGGAGGGCGCGAATTTCGCTCCAGACCGGCAGGGCATCGAAGGGCAGGTAGGACTTCAACGAGAACATGGCGTTGATCGACCGCGTGGTGGCCTGCCCCAGCACCCGCCCCCCTTCGGCCGCGACGCGCTCCATCCACTCGAACTGGTACTCGAGGGGATGGGGATTGTCGCCCTGGCGGCTCGAAAGCACTCCCAGCATCAGCGGCCGCCGGCTCGAGACCGCGATCTTCGCCAGCTCGTCCAGGCATGCGCCCTGCGCTTCGCCGCCGGAGACGTCGGGCCCGACCTGGAAGATGCCGGCGTTCAGCTCGGCCATCGCGTGCACCAGGTGCGCGATTTCCGCCCAGTTGGCGATGCGGCTCGCCACCGGGCCGCCGTCGGGGCGGATGTGGGTCGTGGCCCTCGACGAAGAGAGGCCCACGGCGCCGGCGAGGAGCGCCTCCTGCACCAGGTCCGCCATGAACTCGAGATCGTCCTCGTCGGCCTCCCGGTCCAGGGCGCGCTCCCCCATCGCGTACATCCTGAGAGCCGAGTGCCCGATATAGGCGGCGTAGTTGATGGCCTTGGGGAACGAGTCGACGGCGTCGAGATATTCCGGAAAGGTCTCCCAGCGCCAGTCGATCCCGGCCACCATGGCGTTCTTGGGGATGTCCTCGACGGCCTCCAGGCATTCGGCGAACCACTCCCTCGCCTCCGGCTTGCAGGGCGCCAACGCGAACCCGCAATTGCCCATCACCACGCTGGTCACGCCGTGCCAGCAGGAGCACGTCCCCGCCGGGTCCCATGCCACCTGCGCGTCCATGTGGGTGTGACCGTCGATGAAGCCGGGCGCGACGATCATGCCTTCGGCGTCGATGGTCTCGTCGGCGGGAGTGCGGATCCGGCCGATTTCCGCGATCTGCCCGTTCTTGACCCCGACGTCCGCCCGGTAGCGGGGCGTACCGGAGCCGTCGACCAGGGTTCCGTTGCGGATCAGCAGGTCGAATGTCATCAGCCATTTCCCCGGACGATGTTGGAGACAGGGGGAACGCTATCAGCCGGGACGTTCACCGACAATGCAGGCCGCGCCTGACTTTCTTGTTCCTGGCACGCGAGCAACGTTCCTCAGACGCTGTTGTTCGGTATGAAATTTGGACGCCGCAGGATCAAGCCACTTCACGTGTTCATCGAGCCGAACAACACCTCTGGGGCCGCGCAGCGCCAATCTCGCGCCTGGTCGGACGCGTCTTTCCGTAATTTAGAGCCGGCGCGAGGCGGGGGCGCTTTCCTTAGCGGAAGTGCGGGATCACGTGGTCGCCGTAGTCGGCGACGATGCGCTCCTCCGAGCCGTTGGTGAGGTAGATCGTGAACTGGGTGACGCCCGCCGCCTCCAGCGCCTTGAGCTTGGCCACGTGCTCGTCCGGCTCGCCCAGGATGCAGAAGGAATCCGTGATCTCCGGCGTGATGTAGTAGGTGTTGTCGGAGACCTTGTCGGCGTGCTGGCGGTAGTTGTAGCCCTCACCGCCGGCGCCCGCGCCGCGCCGCGCCTCGATGTAGGCGGTGAGGCTATCCGGCACGAGGTCGGTGCCGGCACCGTACTTCTCGACGATATCAGCCACGTGGTTGCCGACCAGCGCGGGGAACCACTTGGTTTGCGCGACACCGGCCTCCTTGTCACCGACCCAGACCGGGGCGGCCGAGAGAACCCGGTAGCCCCCCATGTCGCGGCCGGCGGCCTCGCCCGCTGCCTTGGCCTGGCCGCCGAACCAATTACAGAGGCCCACGTCGGCAAGCTGGATGATGAGCCCGTCGCCGACCTCACCCGCCGTCTTGAGTGCCTTGGGCCCGTAGGCCGCAAACCAGACCGGCATGGGGTGGCCCGCGACCCACTCCATGTAGACCGGCTCCGGGCAGTCCGCATACTGCACGGTATCGCCCGCAACCATCTTGCGCATCGCATCGCAGAACTCGGCGGTGTAGGCCAGCGTCGCCGGCGACTTGCCCATGACCCGCATGGAGCTGTCGCCGCGGCCGACCGCGATGTCGAAGCGCCCGCGCCCGATGTCGCTCAGCGTGGCGAAAAGGCTCGCCGCCACCGACCAGTCGCGCACCTTGGGGTTGGTCACCAGCGGGCCGTAGCGCACGCGCTCGGTATTCGCCATGCAGACCGCCATCTTGGTGTAGCAGTCGGACCAGAGGATGTGGGAATCGAAGAACCAGACATAGTCGAAGCCCGCCACCTCGCACTGGCGCGCGATGGCGACGGTGCGCTCGACCTCTATGTCGCCCTTGAAGGCAATCCCGAACTCCATCCCTCAGCTCCCCCTTGGCCTCCGCCGCGCTGGCGCGGCCTGCGGCCGCCCGCGAAGCCGCCATAGTAGCGCACTTGCGCGGCGGACTTGAACGGCGCGGGGGAACGCCGCCTCGCGAGCAGGGCGCGGCCGGTCAGGGCGCTGGCCCCTCCTCATCGTCGTCGAGCCCGGCGCGGAGCGCGTAGACGAGCTCCAGCGCGTCCCGCGGCGTGAGGTCGTCGGGGTTGATGGCTGCGAGGCGGGCGCGGAGCGGATCAGGCGCAGGCTCAGGCAGCGCGGGCGCCGGCCGGGCCTGGAAGAGCGGCAGGTCGTTCGCGAGCCGGGCAGCGGCAGAGGCCTTCTCGCCCTGCTCCAACACCGCCAGCACCGCCTCGGCTCGGGTCAGAACCGCCTCGGGCAGCCCCGCCAGGCGCGCCACGTGGATGCCGTAGGAGCGATCCGCCGCACCTGGCGCCACTTCGTGCAGGAACACCACGCTCCCCTTCCACTCCTTGATCCGCATGGTATGGCAGGCAAGCCGGTCGAGCTTCTGGGCGAGTGCGGTGAGCTCGTGATAGTGGGTCGCGAAGAGGGCGCGGCAGCGATTGCCGTCGTGCAGATGCTCGATCGCGGCCCAGGCAATGGAGAGTCCGTCGTAAGTGGCGGTGCCGCGCCCGATCTCGTCGAGGATCACCAACGCGCGCTCGCCGGCCTGGTTGAGGATGGCGGCGGTCTCCACCATCTCCACCATGAAGGTGGAACGCCCCCGCGCGAGGTCGTCGGCTGCGCCGACGCGGGAGAAGAGCCGGTCCACCACGCCGATGCGGGCCTTGTCGGAGGGCACGAAGGACCCCATCTGGGCCAGCACCGCAATCAGCGCGTTCTGGCGCAGGAAGGTGCTCTTGCCGGCCATGTTGGGGCCGGTAACCAGCCAGATCCGGGCGTCCTCGCCCAGGTCGCAGTCGTTGGGGACGAAGGGTGTATCCCCGCCTGCGCCCATGGCTTCCACCACCGGGTGCCGGCCGCCCTTGATCTCGAAGGCGGCCGTGTCGTCGACAACAGGCCGCGTATAGCGCCGCTCGACGGCGAGTTGCGCCAACCCCTGGGCCACGTCGAGCGCGGCCAGGGCGCCTGCGGCCCGCGCGATGTCCTCGGCCCGGCGGACGACATCGGCGCGGAGGTCTTCGAAGTGCGCCTGCTCCAGGCTGAGCGCCTTGTCGGCCGCGCCGGTAATCCGCGCCTCCAGCTCGCCGAGCTCCACGGTCGTGTAGCGCACGGCGCTCGCCAGCGTCTGGCGGTGAATGAAGGCCTCGGTCAGCGCCTCGGCACGCGGCGGCGGCACCTCGACGTAGTAGCCGAGCACGTTGTTGTGGCGCACCTTGAGGGCGTTGACGCCGGTCTCGGTGCGGTAGCGGGCCTCCAGCTCACCGATCAGACGCCGGCTGTGGTCGCGCAGTTCCACCACCTCGTCGAGCGCCTCATCGTAACCGCGCGCGATGACGCCGCCGTCCCGGATGCCGGGCGGTGGGCTCTCCACCAGTGCCTGGCTCAGACGATCCACGAGGCTCTGGTGATGGCCAAGCGCCTTGAGATCGGCTGCGAGCGCGGGCGGCAGCGTCCGCAGGCCGCCAGCGTCATCGCCGCCGAGAGCATTCCGTATCGCCGGAATCTGGCCGAGCGCATCGCGCACCGCGGCGAGGTCGCGCGGCCCGCCGCGCCCCAGGCTGAGGCGCGAGAGCGCGCGCTCCACGTCCGGGCAGCGGCGGAGCCGCTCCCTGAGCCCGCTCCGCGCACCCTCCGCCTCGACCAGAAAGCCGATGGAATCGAGCCGCTCGGCGATGGCGGCAGGCTCGGTGAGCGGCGCGGTGAGCCGCGCCCTGAGCAGCCGAGCGCCCGCCCCGGTGACGGTGCGGTCGATCACCGAAAGCAGGCTGCCGGCCGCGCCGCCGTCCAGGGTCGCCGTGAGCTCCAGGTTTCGCCGGGTCGCGGCGTCGATCGCCATCGCGGCGCCGGTCTCGGTCGAGCGGAGCCGCGCGAGCCGCGGTAGCTGACCCTTTTGGGTGAGCTGCAGATAGCCGAGTACGGCGCCGGCGGCGGCGAGCTCAGCGCGCCCGAAGGAGCCGAGACCGTCGAGGGAGGCCACGCCGTAGAACGCCGCGAGTGCGCGACCGGCGGCGACACTATCGAAGAGGGAGCGCGGCTGGGGTGTAAGGGCTTCCTTCCACTCGGCGAAGAGCTCGAAGAGCGCCGGTGTCTCGAGCAGCGGCTCGGGCACCAGGATTTCGCCGGGCTCGAGCCGCGCGAGCGCCGCAGGCAGCGACGCCTCGGAGACCCCCATCACCGCGAATTCGCCGGTGGACATCTCGGCCCACGCCAGCGCCAGGGCGCCTTCGGCCTGTGCGAGGGCCGCGAGGTAGTTGGCCGCGCGCGCATCCAGGAGCGCATCCTCGCTCAGCGTTCCCGGCGTCACCACGCGGATGACCTCGCGGCGGACGACAGCCTTAGCGCCCCGCTTGCGGGCCTCAGCCGGGTCCTCCACTTGCTCGCAGACGGCGACCCTGAAGCCCTTTCGGATCAGTCGCTGGAGATAGCCTTCGGCGCTCACCACCGGCACGCCGCACATCGGGATCTCCTGTCCCTGGTGGAGGCCCCTCTTGGTGAGCGCGATGTCGAGCGCCTCCGAGGCTTGCCGCGCGTCGTCGAAGAAGAGCTCGTAGAAGTCCCCCATCCGGTAGAATAGGAGGTGGTCCGGGTGGGCGCCCTTGATTTCAAGATATTGCGCCATCATCGGCGTCGCGGGCTCGACGCGACGCGCGCGCGGGCGACCCCGGCGGGCAACGCGGGCGGCAGCCGGCGGGGCGGATGCCTGCGCCTGGACGTCATCGGGCATGGCGCGACACTACCACAAGCGCTTTCCAGCGTTTCGTGCGCCCAGTCCGCATTTTCGCCACGGTGCGGCGGCGTCGCCGACCCCAGCGTTGTTGTTAGACCGTGGCTCAGAGGAGCCGCGCTGGGTGCGCCTGAGCCTCGCGGCGTCGGTGCCGCTAGGACTCGCGTTCCTGGCACTTGGCGTGCTCGGCCTCACGCCGCCCATCGCGGCGGTGCTGGCATGGGCTGGCCTCAGCCTGCTCGCGGCAGCCGTGGCCGGCCTGGTGCTTGCGGATGTCGGCGCCCTCGCCCGTCACGTGGAGGCTGCTGCCGGGAGCGACGACGAAGCCAGCCAGAGGCCGGCGCCGGCGGGTCTGCTCACGCAAGAGCTCGCGGCATCGGTCGAGCGCCTGGCCCGGCTCGGAGCCGAGGGCCGAGCGCGGCTCGCCGGCGAGCGGGCCGAGCTGGAGCGCGCGCTCGACGCCTTGCCCGAGCCGCTGCTGCTGCTGGATGGCGAACGCAGGGTTGTGCGTGCCAACCGGGCGGCGACATCACTGCTGGGCGGCGAAGTGACCGGGCGCCATATCTCCGCCTCGCTGCGCAATCCGCAACTGATCGAGGCGGTCGAGCAGACCATCGAGGGCGGCGGCGCGAGCCGCTGCTGCTGCTGGATGGCGAACGCAGGGTTGTGCGTGCCAACCGGGCGGCGACATCACTGCTTCACCCTGCAGGCGCCGGTCGAGGGCGGCGGCGGGCGCGACATCGAGTTCACCCTGCAGGCGCCGGTCGAGCGCACCTTCGCGGCGCGGGTCGAGCCGCTGCCCGAGCCAAGGGAAAGCGGCGCCGCCGTGCTGCTCGCGCTCGTTGACTTCACTGCCGTGCGCCGCACCGACCAGATGCGGGCTGACTTCGTTGCCAATGCGAGCCACGAGATCAGGACCCCGCTCGCCACCCTGATGGGGTTCATCGAGACGCTCCAGGGCCCCGCCCGCGACGACGCGGACGCGCGCGAGCGCTTTCTCGCAATCATGGATCAGCACGGCAAGCGCATGGCGCGCCTCGTGGAAGACCTGCTCTCGCTCTCGCGCATCGAGATGAACGAGCACACGCCGCCCACGGACAAGGTGCCACTCCCCTCGCTGCTCTCCCATGTTCGAAACACGCTCGCATGGCAGGCTGACAGGCGGGGCGTGACCGTCGCCATCGACGCCCATGACGACCTGCCGCCGGTGATCGGCGACGGCGACGAGCTGACACAGGTGTTTCTCAACCTGGTCGACAATGCGATCAAGTACGGCGACGACCGGGGCACCGTCAGGGTGGAGGCCCACCAGGTTGCGGACGCCGAGGCGGCCGGCTGGAGGGCGGGCAAGGACGGAGCGATCGCGGTCTCCGTCGCCGACCGCGGCGCGGGAATCCCGCGCGAGCATCTGCCGCGCCTCACGGAGCGCTTTTATCGCGTGGACAAGGCGCGCTCTCGCGAGCTCGGCGGCACCGGCCTCGGGCTTGCCATCGTCAAGCACATCGTGAACAGGCACCGCGGCGCGCTCACCATCGACAGCACCCCCGGCGAAGGCAGCACCTTCACCGTCTACCTGCAGCCGGCAGCGGTCGCCGCCCCGGAGGGGGACGACGGGTCGGCCAACAATCACACAGCCGACACCCCGGACACTGGCGTCACAAAAGCGTAACGAATTTGTCGTATCCCTGAATTGGCTCGTTCGTAGTGTGAGACCAGCGCTCGCTTGACCGGGCGCACGGGGCAGGGGCAGCCGTCGGCGTGCAGCTCACCATTCTCCTCATTGCGGTCTTGGCGCTCGTGGTCATCGGCCTTTATTTCGGCCGACGGCGGGCGCTCAGCACGGCCGGCGACAATCTCGGCAAACTCCACTCGATGCCGAGCTACCACGGCTGGTACGTGGCGCTCTGGTGCGGCATTCCGTCGGGCATCGTCCTTGTCGCCTGGCTGATCATCGAGGCGCCGATTCTGGAGACGCTGCTGCTTTCCTACCTTGGTCCCACGGTAGCGGAGCAGTCGGAGGCGATGATCGGTCTCCTGCTCAACGACGTGCGCAATCTGGCTTCGGGCGACGCGGTGAGCCGCGAGGTCGATCCGGCCATGCAGGCTGCGGCAGATCGTTACTCCAGCATGAAATCCACGGCCCAGGCCGCGGTGCTGGCGATCGGCGTGGCCTTGGGCGGCGCCGGCTTCGGCTGGGCCTGGCGGCGCATTTCGCCGGGCTTGCGGACGCGCAACAAGGTCGAGCGGGTGGTGAACATCGTGCTCATCCTCTCCTCCTGCGTCGCCATCGTCACGACCATCGGCATCGTTCTCTCGGTGCTCTTCGAATCGATCCGCTTCTTCTCGATCATCCCCTTCTGGGACTTCCTGTTCGGCCTGAAATGGAGCCCGCAGACGGCGATCCGCGCGGATCAGGTGGGCAGCACCGGTGCGTTCGGCGCCATCCCGCTCTTCACCGGCACGCTGATGATCACGCTGATCGCCATGCTGGTCGCGCTGCCGGTCGGCCTCTTCGCCGCCATCTACATGGCGGAGTTCGCGAGCCCACGGTTCCGCAACGTGGCGAAGCCGATCCTGGAGATCCTGGCCGGCGTGCCGACCGTGGTTTACGGCTTCTTCGCGGCGCTGGTGGTGGCGCCGGCGATCAGGGGGGCGGGCGAATCCATCGGGCTCGATGTCGCGTCCGAGAGCGCGCTCGCCGCCGGCATCGTCATGGGGATCATGATCATCCCCTTCATCTCGTCGCTGAGCGACGACGCCATCGTCGCCGTGCCTAATTCTCTGCGCGAAGGCTCGCTCGCCATGGGCGCGACCAAGTCGGAGACGGTGGTCAGAGTCATCCTGCCGGCGGCGCTTCATGGAATCGTCGCCGCCTGCCTGCTCGCGGTGAGCCGCGCCATCGGCGAGACCATGATCGTGGTGATGGCCGCGGGCCTCGCCGCCAACCTCACCGCCAATCCGCTCGACGCGGTAACCACCGTCACGGTGCAGATCGTGACGCTGCTCGTCGGCGATCAGGAGTTCGATAGCGCCAAGACCCTCGCGGCCTTCGCACTGGGGCTGATGCTCTTCATCGTGACGCTCGCGCTCAACGTCTTCGCGCTCCACATCGCGCGCAAGTACCGGGAGCAATATGACTGACCTCGCAGGGCCGGCGCTCAGCGGCGCATGGCAGGATGCTGAGTGGACGAAGCGCCGCCTTCGCCGGCGCTACCGCGCCGAGCGGCGCTTCAAGATCTACGGCATCGTCGCGGTGGCCGTCGCTCTCGCCTTTCTTGCGCTTCTGATCGGCAGCGTTATCGCCGAAGGCTACCCTGCCTTCGTCAAGACCTCGGTCGCGCTCGAAATCGATTTCGACCCTGACCTCCTCGACGGGGGCGATGCGCCCACAGCAGAGGAGCTGCAGCGCGCAGACTACGGCAAGCTCCTGCGCGAATCCCTCTTCGCCGCCTTCCCCGAGGTGACGGCGCGGAAGGAGCGGCGCAAGCTGCTCAAGCTGGTCAGCACCGGGGCGCGCTTCGAGCTGCGCGAGCTACTGGTGGACGATCCCTCGATCGTCGGCACGACGCGGCGCGTCTGGCTCACCGCGTCCAGCGATGTCGACATGCTGATCAAGGGGAGCGCGCCCCGTGATGTGCCGGAGGACGAGCGGCGGCTTGACGACCAGCAACTTGCCTGGATCGACACCTTTGACGCCGCCGGCTTCGTGGAGACGGGGTTCAACGGCGAGTTCTTCGTCAACGCGGATTCGCGGGAGCCTGAGATCGCCGGCATCGGCGGCGCCATCGCCGGCTCGTTTTACATGCTGCTGGTGACGCTGGTGCTGACCTTTCCCATCGGCGTGACTGCGGCGATCTATCTGGAGGAATTCGCGCCCAAGAACCGCATCACCGACATCATCGAGGTCAACATCAACAATCTCGCGGCGGTGCCCTCCATCGTGTTCGGCCTGCTGGGGCTTGCGGTGTTCATCAACCTGTTCCACTTGCCGCGCTCTGCGCCCATCGTGGGCGGACTCACACTCACCCTGATGACGCTGCCGACGATCATCATCGCGGCGCGCTCCGCACTCAAGGCGGTGCCGCCGTCCATCCGCGAGGGTGCCTACGGTGTTGGCGCGTCGCCGATTCAGGTCGTCTTCCACCACGTGCTGCCGCTGGCAACGCCCGGCATCCTTACGGGCACGATCATCGGTATGGCCAGGGCGCTGGGCGAGACCGCGCCGCTGCTCATGATCGGGATGGTGGCTTTCATCGTCGATATTCCCGGCGGCCCCTTCGACCCGGCGACGGCGCTGCCGGTGCAGATTTTCCTCTGGGCCGACAGCCCCGAGCGCGGCTTCGTGGAGAAGGTCTCGGCGGCAATTCTGGTGCTGCTGGCGTTCCTGATCCTGATGAACGCGGTGGCAATCTATCTCAGGCGCAAATTCGAGATCCGCTGGTAGACGGGCAGGGGTGGTATCGTGACGGACGACACCGACAGGACGGTTTCACTGATGATGGATGAGGACGGTGCACCCGCTGCTGCGCCGGCCGCCGACGTTGGGGCCGAGGCACCGGCGCCAATCAGGATGCGCGCCCGAGACGTCAACGTCTTCTATGCAGACAAGCAGGCGCTCTTCGATGTCGATATCGATCTGGCCCTGAACAAGGTGACGGCGCTGATCGGCCCCTCGGGCTGCGGCAAGTCCACTTTCCTGCGCTGCCTCAACCGCATGAACGACATCATCGACATTTGCCGCGTGACCGGATCGATCACGCTGGACGATCGCGACATCTACGGCCGCGACATCGACGTGGTGCAGCTGCGAGCGCGGGTCGGCATGGTGTTTCAGAAGCCCAATCCCTTCCCGAAATCGATCTACGAGAACGTGGCCTATGGCCCACGCATCCACGGGCTGGCCAGAAAGGGCCGGGAGCTCGACGACATCGTTGAGCGGAGCCTGCGCCGCGCCGGCCTCTTCGACGAGGTCTCCGACCGGCTGCAGCAGCCGGGCACCAGTCTCTCGGGCGGTCAGCAGCAGCGGCTCTGCATCGCCCGCGCCATCGCCATCAGCCCCGAGGTCATCCTGATGGACGAGCCCTGCTCGGCGCTGGACCCCATCGCCACGGCCAAGGTGGAGGAGCTGATCGACGAGCTCCGCGAGCACTACACGATCGCCATCGTCACCCACAACATGCAGCAGGCGGCCCGGGTCTCCCAGTTCACGGCCTTCTTCCACCTGGGCGAGCTGGTGGAGTTCGAGGCGACCGAGCAGATTTTCACCAATCCGCACGATCAGCGGACGCAGGATTACATCACCGGGCGCTTCGGCTAGGCGCGGGCAAGGCCGAGGACAAGGAGAGCGACCGATGGTTGCCGAGCATACGGTCAAGGCCTACGACGAGGAGCTGGATCGCATGAACAACGCGATCCTGGAAATGGGCGGGATCGTCGAGCAGCAGCTCGCTGCCTCCATCGCCTCGCTGGTCCGCCGCGACGACGACGCAGCCTCCCACGTCATCACCGAAGACCGGCGCGTGGACGCGCTGGAGGCCGAGATCGACCAACTGGCCGTGCGCATTCTGGCGTTGCGCCAGCCGGTCGCCGTGGATCTGCGGGTGATTACCGCCTCTCTCAAGGTGGCGAGCGACCTGGAGCGGATGGGGGACTACGCCGCCAACGTCGCCAAGCGCTCCATCGCCATCCAGGACATCGACCCCGTCCGCCTCACCCACACGATCTCGCGGATGGCGGGCATCGCCCAGGGCATGATCAAGGACGTGCTCGATTCCTTCCGCGACCGCGATGTGGAGCGGGCCATGGCGGTCTGGCGTCGCGACGAGGATGTGGACGAATCCTACAACAGCCTCTTCCGCGAGCTGCTCACCTACATGATGGAGGATCCGCGCCGCATCACCACCTGCGCGCACCTGCTCTTCATCGCCAAGAATATC
Source organism: Alphaproteobacteria bacterium (assembly GCA_965207055.1). Classification (GTDB taxonomy): domain Bacteria; phylum Pseudomonadota; class Alphaproteobacteria; order UBA828; family UBA828; genus WTGU01. The sequence goes on from CBDBLP010000004.1 coordinate 2,096,347, forward strand.
GAGCGGATCGGCGATCACGCGACCAACATCGCCGAGACCGTGAACTACGTGGTGACTGGCACCCCGGTGGAGGAAGAGCGGCCCAAGGGCGACGTGACCTCCTTCCACCAGGAGGGCGACGAGACGGAGACGGCGCCATGAAGCCATACATTCTGGTCGTCGAGGACGAGGCGGCGCTGCTCACGCTGCTCCGCTACAACCTGGAGAAGGGCGGTTTCGAGGTGGGCGAGGCCGTGGACGGCGAGGAGGCGTTGCTCATGGTCGACGAGCGGCGCCCCGACCTGATGGTGCTGGATTGGATGCTGCCGACGCTCTCCGGCATCGAGGTCTGCCGCCGCATCAGGCGCAGACCCGACCCGCAGCCCCTTCCCATCGTCATGCTGACGGCGCGCGGCGAAGAGGCGGACCGGGTGCGCGGCCTCGACGGCGGCGCGGACGACTACGTGGTCAAGCCCTTCTCGCCGGCCGAGCTGCTCGCCCGGATTCGCGCGATCCTGAGGCGCATGCGGCCCGCGCTCGGAGACGAGGTGCTGCACTACGCCGACCTCAAGATGGACCTCGCCGCCCACAGGGTGATGCGGGGGGACGAATCGATCCACCTCGGGCCGACCGAGTTCCGGCTGCTGCGGCATCTGATGGAGCACCCCGGCCGCGTCTTCTCGCGGGAGCAGTTGCTCGATTCGGTCTGGGGCCCGGACATCTTCATCGAAAGCCGGACGGTGGACGTGCACGTGCGCCGCCTGCGCCAGGCGCTCAACGCCAAGCGACGCCCGGACCTGATCCGAACCGTCCGCTCGGCGGGCTACGCCCTGGATGCGAGCGCGGGATGAGCACTCCCTACGACTGGTCGGTGGTGATCACGCCAATTGTGGTATTTGCGCCACACTGAGTTGACAAATTGCGGATCTGACCGTATTCCGCCACCCTGGGCACCGGGTAAGGGTTGCACTACCCCCGCCCTCTGGTCCATTTTCACGACGCGGCGGGTAGCGTCGGTGTAAAGGCGTACCGTCGCGTATCCATGCATGGAACACCATAATCGCGCGAATGAGGAGGATGGGAATATGAAGAAGGAAGCGCGTCGCGTGAGGAAGCGCTTCGTTCATGCGTCATTCGTACTCCCAGCTACGCTTGGCTACGACAACTAGCTGATTCGATACACTGATCGTTCACTCCTCCCCTCGGCCCCTGTACCTAATTCGCGACTCCTGTACGCAGTAGTACGCGGGAGTTTGACATCACTCGCTTGCGTGGCGCTTACGGGATCGTGTACCCTCTCCGGGCGTGATCGAGGCGTTCGGCCACGCGGCGATGGACGGGATCGAGGTCCCGGCGCAGGCTGGCACGGCCCGGCACATGCGGGGCACAACAGGCCTCCCGTCCCTGCCATTCCATGATCGAACGCCCTCGCGCGATGGTCAAGGGGGTGGTGATTTTATGTCACAGTGCGGGGAGCGCACAATCTCCAAGCGGACCGTCGATGCCCTCTCCGTCGAGGACAGGGACGCCATCTTCTGGGACCGCGACTTGTCCGGCTTCGGGGTGCGCGTCTACCCCTCGGGCCGCAAGGTCTACGTCGTGCAGAGCCGGGGGCCGCGCGGCTCCAGGCGGGTCACGCTGGGCCGGCACGGGGAGATTACTGCAGACCAGGCGCGCAAGCGCGCCGCCGGGATCATCGACAGGATCAAGACGGGGCAGGAGCCGCAGCCTGCGGAGCCCGATAGGGACAGGGGGCCGAGCGTAGCCGATCTTGCCGACCGCTTCATGCGCGCGCATGTGGCGGTGAACTGCAAGCCGGCGACGGCGGTGCGCTATGGGGGGCTGCTCAGGAACTGCATCCTACCCGTCCTCGGGTCGATGCCGATCGGCGCGGTCGAGCGCACGCACGTGGCGGACCTGCACTACGCGCTTCGGGACCGGCCGAGCTCGGCGAACAGGTCGGTCGACATTTTGAAGAAGATGTTCTCCCTGGCCGAGGTCTGGGGGCTTCACCCGCAGGGCCGGAACCCTTGCCGCTCGGTGCGCAGGTACAAGGAGCGCAAGCCGCAGCGGTTCCTGAGCGCCGAGGAGTACCAGCGCCTGGGCCGGGTCCTGGACGAGGTGGAGGCCGAGGGCACGGCCTGGCTCCCCGCGATTACCGCGATCCGCCTGCTGATCCTGACCGGATGCCGGCGCAACGAGATCCTCACGCTTCGATGGGACGATGTCGACCGGACCGCCGGCGAGTTGCGCCTCACGGATGCGAAGACCGGTGGGCGGATGGTGCCGCTGACGCCCACGGCGGCGGCGGTGCTGGACGCGATCCCGCGGATGCCCGGCAATCCGTGGGTGATCGCGGGGAAGAGGCCGGGGAAGCACCTGAGGAACGTCAACGAACTCTGGTATCGCCTGCGGGTACGGGCCGGCCTGAAGGACGTGCGCCTCCACGACCTGCGTCATTCCTGGGCCAGCAGAGCGCTGGCGCTCGGCGAGAGCCTGCCGATGATCGGCAGGCAGCTCGGCCACACGCAGGTGCAGACGACGGCGCGCTACGCGCACCTGGCGCAGGACACGGAGAAGGTTTCTGCGGCCAGGGTGGCGGGCAGCATCGAGGCCGACATCATGGTTCCGGCTGCGGAAGCCGCATGAAGCCCGGGGGATCGGCCACGGAGGACACCGGGCGTCATGGCTAAGCTGCACTACCGGTCGATCTCGAAGCGCATGGTGGAGGCGCTGGAGGTCGACAAGGACACGATTTTCTGGGACCGGGAGCTTTCGGGCTTCGGCGTGCGCGCCTATGCGTCGGGCAAGAGGGTTTACATCGTGCAGGCCCGCGCGAAGGGGAAGTCGAAGCGGGTCACGGTAGGCCGGCACGGGGTGCTGACGGCCGAGCAGGCGCGTCAGCGGGCGGCGCAGATGATCACGCGCATCAAGGCGGGAGAGGAGGTGAGCCCGTCGAATCCCGAAGCGCCCGGGCCGGAGGGCCCGACGGTTGCAGAGTTGGCGGAGCGCTACCTGACGGAGCACGTGTCGGTCCGGTGCAAGCCGAAGACGGTGGAGCTGTGCCGCCTGCTGCTGAAGAACCATATCCTTCCTGCGCTGGGCCACGTTCCCATCGAGGCGCTTGAGCGCAAGCAGGTTGCCGACCTTCACTTCCGGCTGCGCGACCGGCCCGCCACGGCGAACCACGTGGTGGCCGTCCTGTCTCGCATGTTCAATCGGGCGGAGGCGTGGGAACTGGTGCCGGAGGGGACCAATCCGTGCCGCTCGTTTCCGAAGTACAAGGCCCGCAAGCACGAGCGCTTTCTGACCGAGGAAGAGTTCCGCCGTCTCGGCCGCGTGCTGGCCGACGCAGCAGACGAGGGCGGCGCCTCGAAGTACGCGGTGGCCGCACTGCGCCTGCTGATGCTGACGGGGTGCCGGCGCAGCGAGATTCTGCGCCTGCGCTGGACCGACGTGGACCTCGAGGCGAGGGTCTTGCACCTCGCGGATTCGAAGACGGGCCCGCGGGCGGTTCCGCTGTCGCCAGCGGCGGCGCGGGTGCTGTCCGATCTGCCGCGTGTCGTGGACAATCCCTGGGTGATCGTGAGCCGCAAGCGCGGCACGCATCTGCACAACATCAACGAGCCCTGGGACACCATCCGCCGCCGCGCCGGGCTGGAAGACGTAAGGCTGCATGACCTGCGTCACAGCTGGGCCAGCAGAGCGCTGGCGCTCGGCGAGAGCCTGCCGATGATCGGCAGGCTGCTCGGCCACACGCAGGTCGAGACCACCGCACGGTATGCGCACCTGGCGCGGGATTCCGTCAAGGAGTCGGCGGCGAAGGTCGCGGCCAGCATCGGGGAGGACCTTTACAGGCACCGCGAGGCGGACGGCGGACATCTTCACCGGGCAGGCTCCTGAGCGGCGCGCGTCGGCGCTCATCCGTGGGTGCGGGCCATCGAATCCAATCGTGACGCTGGGGGCGCACATGCACACCACCAGTCTTCTCAAGGTGGGCGGCTCCGTCATGCTGGCGGTGCCCCCGCCGCTTCTCGATCTTCTACATCTGCGGGCCGGCACCCCGGTCAACGCCGGCATCATGGACGGACGCCTGGTCGTCGAGCCGAGAACACGTCCGGCCTACACGCTCGAAGAGCTCCTGGCGCAATGCGACGAGACCGCCCCTGACGACGCCGAAGACCGCGCCTGGCTCGACGCCAGCCCCGCCGGCGACGAGCTGCTCTAGTGCAGCGTGGCGAGACATGGCTTGTCAGCCTCGATCCGACGGCCGGCCACGAGCAGCGGGATCCGGTCGTGATCGTCTCCCCCGCGCCGTTCGACGCGCAGTCCGGGACGCCGGTGGTGCTGCCCGTCACCACCGGCGGGAGCTTCACCCGCCGGCGCGGGTTCTCTCGACGATGCCGGCACGGGGACGCGAGGGGTGATCCGCTGCAACCGGCCCCGCGTTCTCGATCCTGCTGCCCGGAACGGGAAGGGGTTGGAGGCTGTCCCGGAGGCCGTCATGGACGAGGTGCTCGCGCGCCTCGCCGCGATCCTGACGTAGGCGGAGAGGCGGGAGGTCGACGAATCTGTCCAGGCCCCCAATGCAATTCGATGGTTTGCGATGATGGATGACAAGGCGCTGAGGGAGAAGCTCGCCAAGGTGGAGGCGCTGTTCCGCCGGGCCGCCAGTCCGGGGGAAAAGGAGGCAGCGGGTGCCGCGATGGACCGGCTGCATGACCGCCTGGGCAGCTGGGACAGGAACCCCGACCCGGAGGAGGAGTATCAGTACTCGCTGCCGGACACGTGGTCGGTGAGGCTCTTCATCGCGATCTGCCGCAAGCACGGGGTGCATCCCTACCGCTATGCCAGGCAGCGGCGGACGACGGTCATGGTGCGCGTCCGCAAGCGAGAGTTCGACCGCGTCGTGTGGAAGGAGTTCAGCCGGCTTCATACCGAATTGGAGGACTATTTCGAGGGCGTCACGGACCACCTGATTACCCGAGCCATGGGCTCGGACGGCGACGACAGCGCCATCGACCAACGGCGGTTGCCGGGTTAGGCCGGCCGCGCTGTCGCCACCTCGAAGTCGGCCCTTCATGCCGCCACCCGCCTGAGGCATTGACCGGCCGGATCGCTCGATGCCACAAGCGGCTTGGCCCTCGGGAAGGACGTCGAGTTTTGCAGACCGGCTCATGCCACGAGTACTGCGCATCAGCAACAAGCTGTGGTCTCTCCGGCACCGGATCGAGATTTTCGACGACGCCGGAACGGTGATCTACAGCTGCTCGCGAGCGTCTTTGTTTTCCAGATCGTTCGTCGTCATTGCGGAACAGACGGAAGTCGCGCGCATAAGGCGCAAGCTGTTCTCGTGGACCCCCATCTGGCTCGTGGAAGGCAAGGCGGGCGACTTCGCGATCAGAACCAGAGTGTTTTCCCTGTGCCGCGTCTACGATGTGAAGGGCGGTCCCTTCCACGGGGCGCAGGTGAGGGGCAACCTGTGGGATGTCAGGTTCATGATTGCCCTGGGCGAGACGTTGGTGGCCCGGGCGAACAAGCGGCTGATCAGCCTTCGGGACACTCATGCCATAGAGGTCGTGCAAGACGACGATGCATCGGAGCTATTCTCGGTCGTCGCCATGATCGTCATTCTATTGCACAACAAGCAGACGAGGGACGAAGACGACGAAGAGCAGAGTGAGCGACGGTGACGGGCATTCGACGATGGCTATGTTCGAACGCCTTGAGAGTGCCGGCAGGTTGCAGGGTTGCAAGTCGACACTTGGGTTGCCTCGAAGAGATGAGTGCTCTGAAGCATGCCCTTCACGAGGCATATTGAGACACCGGCAGCGCGGGCCGACCCGCCAAGGCGCGCGGCCTTCGAACAGGACCCGCGCCAGGCTTGGCCGGGGGGTGCCGCCCTCTTCCAACGGCGCCGGGCAGGGCACGGCCGGAGTTTCGTCTATGCGCTGCCAGCTTTCGCCGCAATCACGCTAACGATCCCAAGCCGCACCGAGCTGGCCGCATCGGATGGGCGCCATTTGCCGGTGCGACGATCGCACACGGCTCGTACCGGAGCCTGGCGGCGTGGACGCAGTGCGCGGCGTCGCTGCCCGGTGCTTCCAGGATGTTTCCACGCGCTCTTTCGGCACGCGGCGCCGCCACCGCCGGGCAGCGGATGCTGGTATTAAGTCGTGCCGATCCTTCAACCATCGAAAGGACCGTCCCATGGCAGCGATTGAGATCGACGAAGCCGCCTTGACCAAGGGTCAGGCGCGCAAGCTTGCCGCGCTGCGCAAGTCTATCGGTGACGAGATCGCAGACCGGACCTTCCTCGAATGGCTGTCGTCGCAGCCGGCGGCAGCAGGTTCGGCGCCCGACGACAACGCGGCCCTGGTCGTGGACACTCTCTGGCCGCTGGTGCAGCAGGGCACGTTTGCGATCCCGCGCGGCGGTTATCTGATTCGGCGCGGACGCGGGCGTATCATCGTCGAGCCGGCGCAGCGGCAGGTCCGCGCGTGACGAACGCAGCCACAGCGCGGGACGTGGATCGAGATCGAAGCGTCTGGCGAGCGTTGGCCGGTACCAGCGACAATCTCGAGTTTTCGGTTGTCAACGATCTGAGCGGCATCAGCAGCGCTGCCAGCAGGATCGACGCATTTTGCGCTGCTCACGGCCTGGCGGCCGGCATTTCCTTCGATTTCTCTCTGGCGATAGACGAGCTGGTGACCAGCACCGTCGGCTACGGCTATGACGACGGTGGGGATCGCTGGATCGATCTCTGCCTTCGCCTCGAGGGCCACACGCTGACCATGGTGATCGCGGACGACGGCAAGGCCTTCGATCCGTTGCAGGCGCCGGAGCCGGACTTGTCCGCTCAGGCGGAGGAGCGCGCCAGGGGCGGCCTCGGCATCCATCTCGTTCGGAAGACGATGGACGCGGTGGCGTACCGGCGGGAGAACGGCCGCAACGTGGTGACGCTGACGAAGAGCACCGTGGCGGGCGACACGGGGTGAGGACCGGTGCGACGGTCGCCACCTGCATGCCGTCCCGCGTCCGACTGGGACCGGGCTCACTGTCGGCAATGGTCACAGGTGAGGACCGCCCGGCCGCATCGGAGACGGCGCCGCCCGAAGCGGCGACGGACAGGAGCGCATGAGACGTGAACCCAACACCGGCACCATGACAGATCGCAGTCCCTACCGGGTACCGTCCACCAGCATGCTTGTCGCGTTCGAATGCGCCGCACGGCATGGCAGCTTTACCCGGGCAGCGCATGAGCTGCACACTTCGCAGTCAGCGGTGAGCCGCCATATCGCAAGCCTGGAGAAGCAGCTTTCGGCACAACTGTTCGAGCGCTCCCGGATCGGTGTCAGCCTGACGGAAGCGGGGCTCCGCTATCGGGAAGCCGTCCTCATCGGGCTGGAGGCTCTTCAAGAGGCTGCGGCGGAAATCGCCGACCTCTCGGGTGCCAACCCACCGGAAGTGGCGATCGCCTGCCCGGACGAAGCCTCGCACCTCTTCGCGATGCAGCGGTTCGATGCGCTGAAAGCGGCGCTCGGGGAGGGGATCCGGATCCGCATCCTCGCCCATGCTGACGCTCACCCGCCCTCGCCGTCCGAACCCACCGCCGATGTACTCCTGACCTGGGGCGCGGAGAGTGCCGCGCCCAGACACCGTGCCATGATTGCCAGAGAAGCGGTCGCCGCCTTCTGCTCTCCGGGCTACGCCCGGGCGCACGCGGATGTCCTGAACGGGCCCGTCTCTGGCTGGGGCGCGCTGACCTTCCTGGCTCTCGCGGAATCGGACGAGGACGGGGCATCGTGGGAACGGTGGTTCGAGGCCACAGACCGTCCTGCGTCCGCGCCCCGGTACGAATTCGTCGGCGGTCACGCCCATGCGCTGGAAGTCGCCATTGCCGGCCGCGGCCTCGTGCTCGGCGGGCGTCACCTGATCGGCCGGTACGTGGAGGCCGGCACCCTGGTCATGCAGGGCAGTGAGTTCGTCGAGACCGGCAGACACTTCCATGCCGTGCGCACGGCGAAAGGGCAGGAGAGTCCCGCGGCACGCGCGTGCCTGGCCTTCTTCGCCGGGGCGGCCAAGCACCAGGCTGGAGGCTGGGATGAGCCGTGAGCATCTCGCGGGCGAGGACGCGAGCGGATGCGCCCTGAGGCCTCTCCCCTCGGCGCCACGCAGGACGGTAGACGCTCTATCCTGCGCGCCGGGCGCGTGATTCCTGCCGCCTCTCCGGCGCGTTCCGGCCGCGGCGCCTCGCGCATGCGTTCACTCCATGAAGAGATCGTCTGAGGGCGACTCGGAGACCGGCGCTGCGGTGCCGTTCTCGCCAAACCACTCTCAGAACCGCATGTTGAGGGTTACGAAGAAGGTGCGCCCCCAGCCGGCTGCGATGGGTCCGTCGGTCGCGGAGGGGTTCGCGGTGTTGGTGGAGAGCTTCGCGTCGGTGACGTTGTACACGCCTGCGGTTACCCGCGTGCTTTCGAGGCCAAGCGGCGCTCTCCAGTCGAGGGTCAGGTCGTGGCCGATCCAGGACCCGAAGCGTCCGTCACCCCGCCGGTTCTCGATCTCGTCGCGGTAGTTGACGGCCCAGAAGGCGGTAAGGTCGCCGCGCCCGACCGAGGTCACGATGCGCACGGCGTGGCGCGGAAGCGGGTACGACTGCACGTCGCCCGCGATGCGCTCCTCGCTGCTGGCCACGTAGCGCCAGAACCCGCGCAATGCGACGAAGCCCCAGCCGGTCTCCGCGCGGGCTCCGAACCGGGTGTTGAGCCCCGAGATATCGATCTCGACGATGTTCGCGAACTTTTCGTGGATGGTGATGTCTCCCGCCGTGCGCTCGATCCAGCTGCCGCCACCGTCCGGCGGACTCTCGGGGTGGTTCAGTATCGCCCAGGTGGCATCGTGCTGCCCCGGCAGTTCCGAGGTCGTGAGCCAGTACCAGTCGGCGACAAGGTAGAACGGCCCCCTGCGGGCCTCGGCGCCGATGGAGCGCCTCTGCGAGCGCGACGGCTCGAGCTGGTCGTTCCCGCTGGTTTGGCGCGTCACCTGCCGGTAGTTCGGCGTGTCGCAGGTGCGCGGCGGCGGCCCGATCTCCGGGATGCAGCGGACATAGGGGTGGTCCTGCGACGCGGTGCTGTGCAGGTGGTGCATCGAGGGCGCCTTGTCGCCCGTGCTCCACGAGCCGCGCAGCGTTACGATGTCGCTCGCGCGGTACTCGGCCCCGAGGCGCCACGCGCGCAGCCCGCCGACGTCATCGTACTCGTCGGCCCGTGCTGCGGCTCTCACCTCCACTGTCTCGGCAAGCGGCATGGACGCCTCGGCGAAGGCTCCCGCCGCAACGCGCTCGCCGGCGTAGCTGGTGCCGCCCGACCCGAGCACCCCGTTTACGTCGCGGGGCCGGTCGTCGGCTGCCCGGAACGCCAGCTGGCGGTGGGCCTCCACGTCTGCGAGTTCGACCCCCGCAGTCCATGCCGAGTCGCGCTCGCCGATGCCCGGCCCGGCGCCCTCGAGCGCGAAACGCGCGCCCAGATAACTCGAACCGAGGTCCTCCTCCTCGCGCAGGCTGCTACTCTCGATCGCTCCGAGGTGGTCCGGCTCCATCGACAGCGGATTGGCCAGGTCGTACCTTCCGGCCGCGATCTCTTGCCGGATGATCTCGGCGTCCACGAAGGTATCGCCTCTCACCGCGCCGTCGAACCTGAAGGCGCTGACGAGGGCGTCGTAGCCGAGGCCTTCGCTGAGCCGACCCGTGACGCTTGCCGAGACGTCGTACTCCTCGAAGCTCGTCCTCCAGTCTCGGTTGCCATGCTCGATGAAGCGGTGCCCGACCGAGAAGAAATCCTCTCCCGTTGCCTCGAACGCCGGATCGGCGTTGCGCGCCGATGCGTTGATTGCGTCGAGCAGGCTCTCGCTCGGGGCGATCGAGAAAACATCGATCGACGGTGCGTAGCGGAAGGCCGAGCTTCCGTCCGTGACGTTTGCGTCCACGTGGAGCTCGGCGCGCTCTCCGAGCGGGTGGTCGAGGCTCAGGATGGCGTTTCTCTGGTCGTAGCTCGCGCTGTCCCACCAGAAGTCACCGTAGGCGAACCCGCAGCCCTTGTCGCCCGAGTCGATCCCCGGCGGGTCGCTGAGCGGGCCGGTGTAGCCGTGTACCGGGTCGCATGTGCCGAGTGGCACCGTCCTCAGCTCCCTCGTGCTCGTGTTGAAGATGTAGACGGTGTTGCCGCCGACGCTCACATTTTTTGCCTCGGCGAAGCTCCCGCCCTCCGTCCACTCCGAGCGGCTGTGCTCGCGGGTGCTGCCCTCAATCTCCTCGCGGTCGAGGATGTCGACGCCGATGGTCATGTGTCCGCCGTCGCCGATCGCGCCGCCCCATACGACGCTGCCCTGACGCGCGTCGCCGCCGTCTTGGCTCGGCATCCTGGCGACCGTGCGCACATCGAAGCCGTCCAGATCCTTTCTCAGCACGAGGTTGAATGCGCCACGTACCGCGGCGTGGCCGCCGATCGTTCCCAGGCTCTCGCCTCTCAGCACCTCGATGCGCTCGACCGCCGAGAGCGGGAGGGAGTCCAGATTGTGCGCGGTCGTAGCGTAGGGCCGCCCGTTCACCATGATGAGCAGGTCGCGCCCTCCGGTGAAGAAGTAGCGGATGATGCCCGTGTCGAGCATCTCGCCGAAGGTCTGGGCGCCGGAGCGCTCGATGAAGCTGCGGTCGTACTCGGCGATGATCTGCGGGGCCGGCGCGAGGGAGCCGGCACGAACCTGGCCCGCCGCGAGCATGGCGGCCACGGCGAGCGATGCGAGGACTATTCTCACTTTGGGGCTCCAAGTCGTTTGAGGAGGTAAGGAATGCCCTCCGTGTGCCGGTTGCGGCGGCGTTCTTCGCCGGACGGCGGCCCATCATACCCGGGCCTGGGCTGAAACGGCAGAATTCGTCTGCCGCCATTGACGCAGAGCATCTTCCAGTCAGCGAGGCAGCGTTGCCCGCCGACTCTTGCGAACTATGCCCCGTCGCAATCGCCGGCGCCTTTCCGCTGCTCGCGCGCCGGCGAGAGAATGGGCCGGCCGGAACCGGGCGGCAGTCGGGGCTTCCCGGTGAGAGTGCTTCGTTCTTTGCAGTCCAGGACGATCGCAGGTGGTTAGCGCTGCGGAGAATAGCCGCTACATTCGCCGCTATCCATGCGGAATATGGACCATGTACATATGGCAGCATCCCCAGTAGCCGCGCTTCGAGCAGGATCGGGCCCACCTCGCCGACGCTCTCGCCGAGACGCGCCACGCGCAAGGCAGACTGCTCGGCCGCATGGAAGCCCTGGGTTTCGAGATGCGCAGCGAGGCCACCTTGCGCACGCTGACCGAGGACGTGGTGAAGACCAGCGAGATCGAGGGCGAGATCCTCGCCCCGGATCGGGTGCGCTCGTCCATGGCAAGCCAGCTCGGTCTCGATACCGGCGACCTTCCCGATCGCGCCGTCGACGGGGTCGTCGAGATGACGCTCGACGCTACCCGGAACTACGCCGGGCCCCTGACCGAAGAGAGGCTGTTTCCTGGCACGCGGCCCTGTTCCCGACCGGGCGCAGCGGCATGCGCCGCATCCGCGTGGGCCAATGGCGCGACGATGCGGACGGGCCGATGCAGGTCGTCTCGGGTCCGCTCGGGCGGCAGCGGGTCCATTACGCCGCACCGCCGGCCGAGCGTCTCGGACAGGAGATATCCGCGTTCCTGGTCTGGTTCGAGGACATGCGCACCATGGACCCCGTGCTTGCCGCCGGCATGGCCCATTTCTGGTTCGTCTCGGTCCATCCCTTCGAGGACGGCAACGGCCGTATCGCGCGGGCCATTGCCGACATGGCGCTGGCCCGCTCCGAGGAGAGTCCCGAGCGTTTCCACAGCATGTCGGCGCAGATGCGCCTGGAGCGCAACGCCTACTACGACATCCTCGAGGCGACCCAGAAGGGCGGGCTGGACATCACCGCCTGGCAGCTGTGGTTTCTGGGCTGTCTCGGGCGCGCGGTCGGAAGTGCGCGCCGCACCCTTGCTTCGGTTCTGGCCAAGGCCGATTTCTGGGAGGCCCATGCCTCCGAGGTGCTGAACGCGCGCCAGGTGAAGGTGCTCAACCGTCTTCTGGACGGCTTCGAGGGCAGGCTCACGTCGTCGCGGTGGGCAAGGATGAACCACTGTTCCCAGGATACCGCGAACCGGGACATCCGCGATCTTGTGCAGCGCGGCATTCTGGCGCGCAGCGGGGCCGGCGGCCGCAGCACCAGCTACGAGCTGGCCGGCACGCGAGGCTGACGGCCACCGGGCTGCGCACGGCAGCGCGGCCGGACCGCAGACGTACGTTCGCACTCGCCGATCCCGATGCCATGAGCGTCTTCGCCGACACGCCACCGTGAGGGAGAGCCCGGCCGTGACCGGGCCAGCGGGGCGGGCGGCCTGGCGCGAGGATGCGCCCGCCGCTAGCACTCACGAGTCGCGGAGGACCGGCGATGAGCACGGCGAGAACGATCCAGCGTGCTGCCAGCACCTACCTGGTGCACTTCTTCGGCGGCGGCCTCCAGGAGGAAGGCCGCTATGTGGTCGAGAGATACGAGATTGCGGCCTCGGGCGAGATTCGTCCGCTCGCTGCCGACAAGGAAAGCGCGGGGCGGCGCAGGCGGCGCACGACCATGTCGTACCGCGTCGTCCGTCGGCTGCGACCAGTACCCAACGAGATAATCGTCGCAACCAGCGTCAGCCGCGACGCAGGCATGCAGCTGTTCGGAGCCGCGGCCGCCGGCATCGCGCTGCGCGGCAAGTGGCGTTGCTGACCGGCAGTCTGGCCGGGAGTGCCGCCGCCTCCGGCCGCTCTCCAGGCAGCCGGCTACACCCACATCTTCGAGGTTGCCATGTCCGAAAGCCACGAGCGTGCACGTAAGCGACGGCGTCGGCGTCATGCTGACCGAATTGCCCAGGGGCGATGCACGAGATGCGGCACCTCCCCTCCCGAGCCCGGCCTGAAGATGTGCCGGGAATGCGCCGAGAAGCGCCGGGCCGCCGAGCGGGCCCGGCGCGCCCGGGCCAGGCAGAACGGCCTGCCCTACGCCGGCCGCGATCCGGAGCAGTGCCGGCGCGCCGACCGCGCCGGGGACAGGCGGCGGCGGAGGGAACGGCGCGACGCAGGGCTCTGCACGTCATGCGGCCAGCGCGAGCCCGCCAATGGCCGCTCGGTCTGCGAGCCGTGCCGTAACGCGCGGCGCGAATACGACCGCCGTCGCTACGATGCCCGTCGCGCCGCCGGTCTTTGCGTGCGCTGCCACCAGCCCACATTCGAGGGCCAATCCCGCTGCGGCCGGTGCCTCGCGCTGGAGAAGGAGCGCGTCTCGCCCGAGCGGGAAAGCGCCGTCAGCAAGAGGCGCTACGCAACACGGCGCGCGAGAGGGGAATGTGTAGATTGCAAGGCGCCTGTCCGTGGCGTCGCCCGCTGTCCCCGCTGCGCATATCGGTCCAACTCCCGCGCGCCCGAGCGCCACCTGGTGTCCATGTGGCCGCCGCAGATCACCGTAATCGAGTTGCGGACCCTACAGGAACTGGGGACCTTCGAGACGGAAGCCGAGGCCGCCGCCTGCATCGTCTTCGCCAAGCTGCGCCCCGACCAGGTGGAGATACGCGCCAATGTTCCGTTGATGGCGCTCTGCCCGCCATGAACGCAGCATCGCCGCGTGCAGCTATCCCGGCAGGTGAGGCTGGCCTCGGCCCTGGCGATTCCGCGCCGCCCTGACCCCTGTCGCCAGCGGACCGATCGGACGTGCGGTCCGCCAGGCCGTCGACCTCCCGGCGGGCGTCGGGGCAGGCGGCGGCCGAGAGGAGGAGAGGAGCTTTCGAGGAGTGAACGGGAGGTGGATCGAGAGAGGTCCGGCCCGTTCGTCAACCATCGTCAGAACTCGCACGTGAAGGAGCACGATCATGAGTTTCGGATTGAACCGCGCAGAAGTCATTGGCCGCCTGGGTGCCGACGTCACCGTCAACAGCCTCGCCTCCGGCGGGCGCGTGGCCAACATGAGCATCGCCACCGACGAGAGTTACGTCGACAGGAACGCCGGCGGAGAGCGGATCGACAAGACGGAGTGGCACCGGGTCGTGACCTTCCAGGACGGGCTGATCGACATGCTGGTCAAGCACGCGAAGAAGGGCCGGCTGGTCTACGTCGCCGGCAAGATGCAGACCAGGAAGTGGCGCAAGGACGGCGAGGACAGCGACCGGTTCTCGACCGAGATCCTGCTCGTCCCCGGTGGACGTGTTCAATTCTTGGACAAGCCTGCCGGCACCAACGGCAACGGCACTGCGCCGGCCAACGGGGACGATGCGGCACCCGCATCGGCCGACGCCCAGGGTACCAGCATACCCTTCTGACGGCCGTCCCCGCAGCGGGTGACCTCCCGCCCGCTCGCCCCGGGGCCGCGTCCCGCGTCATCTCCCTGCGCGGGGCGCGGCCCCTCTCCCTTCAACTACGGCACATCGGCAGGCGCCCTCCGGGCGCCGCCGCGCGCCCTTCACGTGGGAAGTCCCGCCATGTCCGGCTACAGCCTCACCGCCGACGACATCGCCTTCCGCGCCTGCGGCGATGACGATGAATGGCTCGTCATCGCCGACGGCGAGGCCGTCGGCACCGTCATGAAGCGCCCCGCCTACACTACTCCCGATCGCGGGGTCTACTACGTCCACCTCTACGACGACGCCGCGGGCCCCGCGACTGTCGAGGACGCGCGCACCGTACGCGCGACAATCGCCGAGCTGCTTCTCGAGCGCGACCTCGCGCCCGCGATGCCGATGATGCATCCCGCCTGGCGGGCGCAGCAGCACCTGCAGGCCTGACCGCCTCACCGCCGTCATCCCGCACCCCGGGGGCCGCGCCCGCGCCGATGACCGGACCGGGCACGTGCCCCCTTTCGCATGCAGCACGAACCGAGTCCCGCCCTGCCGGGCAGCGGCGTGGTGCGCTGCGCGCCTCCCCACCGCCCGCCCGCCGCCAAGAGGCCGAGGCCGGCCGGAACACGGGCACTCTCTGGACAGAGCGGGGGAGCCGCATGAACGCCACCCGGATCGCCAAGGCCCTCGGCGAGCGCGCCGAGGAGGTCTGCCGCGCCTACCTGCCCCACGGCCGCAGGCAGGGCAGGTACTGGACCGCCGGCGACATTCGCGGCGCCCGCGGCCGCTCGCTCTTCGTCCGCCTCGCGCCCCCCGGCGTTCCCGGAAAGTGGACCGATTCCGCCGAGGGCACCCATGGCGACCTCCTCGACCTCATCCGCCACCGCATGGGCGGCGTGCCGCTGCGCGACGCCATGGCCGAGGCCCGCGCCTTCCTCGCCCTGCCGGCTGCGCCGGCATCGGGCTCGGCCGACACGTACGATTCCACAGAGGCGGCGCGCCGCCTCTGGCAGCGCTGCCGCGCGATCGACGGCACGCATGCCGAGGCGTACCTCAGGGCACGCGCCATCCACCGCTGCCGCTTCTCCGCGCTCCGCTTCCATCCCGCGCTCTTCTACCGGGACGCCGGCGGCGTGCGCCGCCTGCCGGCCCTCGTCGCCGCCGTCAGCGTCGACGTAGCCGAACGCCCCGAACACGCCGCCATCGTCGGCGTCCATCGGACCTGGCTCGATCCCCGGCAGCCCGCGAAGGCGGCCGTCTCGTTCCCGCGCAAGACGCTCGGCCGTGTCCACGGTCATGCCGTCCGCTTCGGTGCCACCGACGCCGGCACGCTGCTGGTGGGGGAGGGCATCGAGACGGTGCTCTCCATGGTCACCGCCGTTCCGGCCATCACCGCCGCTGCCGCGCTCTCCGCCGGTGGCCTGGGCGCGTTCACCCCACCGGCAGGCATCGCCCGCCTCGTTGTCGCCCGCGACAACGACGCCGCGGGAGAGAGCGCCGCGCTTCGTCTGCGCCGGCGCTGCGCCGCCATGGGTGTCGACTGCGCCGTCGTCGTCTCCGAGACCAGCGACTTCAACGAGGACCTGGTGATCCTCGGCCCGCAGGCACTGGCCGCACGCATCGCGCCCCTGATCCGTACCGGCGCAGCCGTGTCGGCGGGCAGGAAAGAAACAGGAGGCCGTGCGTGATCAAATGGAATCCTCTTCCGTCGTGTCCTCCAATTCTTCCACGCGTGCTCCCAGCCGCAACCCTGCGGGTGTTCCACCCTTAGGGTGCTCCAGTCGCTTCGCTCCTTCCGCCCTGGCCCAAGGAACTCTAGAGCGGGCCGTGAAGCTCGCCGACCGAGAAGATGGCGCTCGCGAACTCCCCAAGGCCTCGTGTGAGGCGCGCCGGCCCCTGGCGCGGGACCGGCGCGTCGGCCCGGCGCTAGCAGTCCTTGAGAAGGCCTACCGGGAACGCGGCCAGTCTCCAAGGCGGCGCGCCGGGCCTCCCAGGACCCCAGAGCGCCATCTTCCGCACCATCGGCGACCTTCCGCACCACCCCGCTCAAGAGTTCCTAAGGCCAGGTGCTGCCACTGCGCGCGCGTGAAGAAAGAGGACACCACGACGGGGCACAGGGTCCCGGTGGATCAGAAGGGAGATCGTCATGATCGACACTGCAAGCGCTACAGCTTCCTCAACTGCAACGGTCTGCGAGAGCATGGCTCTCTTCGGCGCAGCACCCGCGAAAGGCGAGCTCGACAGCCGCGTCGTCTGGGACGAGGACGACGCCACCCAGGCACTGAGCGAGGCCATCCGCGTCATCGTGGACGGCATCACCGTCGACGGCACGCAGATGGCCGACGAGCGCGAGCCGCTCATGTGGGGCCTGACTAACATGCTACACAGCCAGGTGCAGAGGCTCGACCGCGCCGTCGACCGCATCACGCCTGAGATGAAGGACCTCGAGACCGCGCAGGACGGCAGTGAGGTGAAGGCATGGGAGTTGCAGACTCTCACTGACCGGGCGCAGAGCCTCGGCGACCGACGCGACGCCTTCGAGAAGATGCGCGACCTCGCCGCAGACGCCTACCGTGCGGAGACCGGCGACACCTGGCGCCCGAGGCACGGCTCGCACACCAGTCGGACGGGCACGCTGACTTCCGCAGCCATCGATGCCCGCGACTTCCGCAGAGCCCGCAAGGACCGCGAGACACAGGCGCACCTGCCGGACGGCACCCTGGTCGCGATCACCGGCGGCAAGACCGTCACCGATGCCGGCGCCATCTGGGCCACGCTGGACCGCACCCGCGCCAAGTACGCGAACATGGTGCTGGTGCACGGCGGCGGCCCCGGCGTCGAGAAGATCGCGGCGAGCTGGGCCGAGGCCAGAGGCGTCGACCAGATCGTCTGCCGCCCGGACTGGAACGCCCACGGCAAGGCCGCGCCCTTCAGGCGCAACGACGACCTTCTCAATCTGCTGCCCAAGGGCGTCATCGCGTTCCCCGGCAGCGGGATCACCGGGAACATGATCGACAAGGCAAAGCGCTTGGGCATACCCGTAATGGTCATGCCAGTCTGATCGGCGACTGAGACAAAGACAGCGGTCGGTGCCTCACGGCACCGGCCGCTTTTCTCGTGCTTCACGACGGCCGTCATGCGCGCAGTTCGGTGCGCCCGACTGCCGGCACCCCCGCGACATGCCGTGCTCGCGCAGCCGCGGTTATGCCTGCGCCGCTGTCGGAGGCTCCGCCAGTCGGCGCCGCACCGCTCCCCGCTGCGGCTTCGGCATCGCGTCCGGCTCGGCGCATTCGCGCCGTCGCCGCACGCTTGCCTCGCGGAAGCGAGACAGATCGCGGTTCAGCCTGCAAAGGCCTACACAGGGTCGAGCTCCACGCTGCCGTGGCCGACCGCTGCTCAGGCGTGCGCTTCAACTGCACGCCCGCGCCCGTGACGATGATGATTACGATGGCGATGGCGTTCGTGCGCTGACGAGTGCGTCCGGCATCGTCTGCGGCATTTCACTTCCCCCCGATGAACTGCGCGCACTATGTGAACGCTCGGCGTCAGCGCCGTCGCCGATGGCGACGAGCGCCACGACGCCTTGCCCGACCATTGTGCCGCCGTGCCTGAACGGCCCGGTGTCGCCGCGCACGACACTGGCGACGACAATGGCGATTGGTCAACTGCACTGACCATGATCGCGAGCCTCTGCGCTTCGTCCCGGTTGCCGTCCGGCCAACCGTCGCCTGCTCGCCGCGGTCGCACGACCGCCCGCCGCAGACAGGCGCTCCCACCTCGCTCTGGAGGTTGGGCCCTGACCCCTCTTCTCGCCGCCCTCAAGTCCCGGCTCTACGGCGGAGCCGCTTGAAATCTCACACCCGACGCACCCCTGGTGCATGAGCTATTTGGGGGGTCAGGAGTGCGCAGGGCTACGCCAGAGCCCTCAATGCTACGCTGGAGTTTGATGGGAACATGTCCCTGTTTCGGGTGACGGCGCAACTGTCTGTAAAGGCGTCCATTTCTGTCGACGTGTCCAACCTACGTCGCATAGCTTTTGTGCTACCGGCCGCGCGCATTGCGATAAGTCTCGCGGCGCATTCGCTCGGGTGTCGTCTCGGGCGACGTGTCATGCGCATTGGCCAGCGCCATAATGGACCCGCCCGGAACTCCGGGCGAATGACGAGGTCGGGTAGTTGACCCGATACCGAAGCGGCTCGTGTCGCCCAACCGGGCAGGCACCGAACCGGTTTTCGGCGAACGACGGAGGCAGTCGATGGCCAAGCCGCGCTTCCAGCGCTCGATCAGGTTCTCGGAATCGGAGTGGAATGCGGTTTGCGAGGCGGCAGAAGGGCGGAACTTGAAGCCGGCGGAGTTCGTTCGGGAGGCCGCTGCCGGCGTCGCCGCACAAGAAATCGACCTCGACGACGGCAAGTTGACGCCCGCGTTGATCGAAATGATCGAGCGAACCTTTCGAGGCGTGCACCTTCTCGCCTACCTGAAGCACCAGGAGCTTGCCGCGCTGGGCAGGCAAGAGGACTTCAAGCGCGCCACCGAAGCCGGCCAGATCGCGCAGGCGGAAACGCTGAACTGGGAGGAATCGGACGAGGAGGCATGAGGCAGTGCCTCTCCGCCGATACACGTCGACTTCACCCTGATGTTCTCGCCTTTGTAGCGGGCGCGGTCGAGATGCTGCGCCTCGTGCACATCCCGGAGCCAGAGCAGCGGTTGAAGCAGTATCCGCACCAGCTCTCCGGCGGCATGCGCCAGCGGGTGATGATCGCGATGGCGCTCTCCTGCCAACCGCGCCTGCTGATTGCCGACGAGCCCACCACGGCGCTCGACGTGACCATTCAGGCGCAGATTCTGGACCTCATGGCGGAGCTTCAGGACCGGCTCGGCACCGCCATCATGCTGATCACGCACGATCTCGGCGTCATCGCCGAGATGGCGGACCGGGTGGTGGTCATGTACGCCGGCAAGGTGGTGGAGCGCGCCCCGGTCACGGCGCTCTTCGACAAGCCCATGCATCCCTATACGCAGGGACTGCTACGCTCGCTGCCGAGGTTCGACCGGCAGGCGGCGGCCGGAGGCAGGGACCGCCTCTCCGAAATGCCGGGCCTGATCCCCTCGATCCACGCCAAGCGCGAAGGTTGCATGTTTGCGCCCCGCTGCCCACTCGCCAGCGCGCACTGCCGTGAGGCCGAGCCCCCTCTTGTGGCGGTCGAGGGCGAGCACTGGGCCGCATGCTGGGAGGCCACGCCGTGACAGCCGGCGCCGAGCCGCTGCTGGAGGCGCAGGCGTTGGTCAAGCATTTTCCTGTGCGGGGCGAGTTCAACTTCCGCGCACCGCCGGTGGTCCGGGCGGTCGACGGGATATCGTTCGCGATCGCGCCGGGCGAGACGCTGGGCCTCGTCGGCGAGTCCGGCTGCGGCAAGTCGACCGTGGGCCACCTCGTCGTGCGCCTGCTCGTGCCGACGGCGGGGACCATCCGCGTGGAGGGTCGCGACATCGCGGGTTCAAGCGGCACGAGATCATGCCATTCCGCCGCGAGATCCAGATGATCTTCCAGGACCCCTATTCCTCGCTAATTCCGCGCATGCTGACGGGCACGATGGTGGCGGAGCCCCTGGTGATTCACGAGCTCGCGGTGTTCCGGTCCGAACGCCGGGAGCGGGTGGCAGCCCTCTTCGAGCAAGTGGGGCTCAGGCCCGAGCACATGCGCCGCTACCCGCACGAGTTCTCCGGCGGCCAGCGCCAGCGCCTCAGCATCGCCCGCGCGCTGGCATTGAACCCGCGGCTGATCGCCGCCGATGAGCCGGTGTCCGCGCTCGATGTGTCCATTCAGGCGCAGGTCCTGAATCTGCTGGGCGACCTCCAGGCGTCGTTGGGCCTCGCCTATCTCTTCGTCTCCCACGACATCGCGGTCGTGGGAAACATCAGCCAGCGCATTGTGGTGATGTATCTCGGCAAGCTGGTGGAGCTGGCTGACAAGGAAAGCGTGCTTGCGCAACCGCAACATCCCTACACCCAGGCGCTGATGCGATCGGTGCCGATCGCCGATCCTCACCTCATGCGCGAACGAGGCAAGCCCATGGCAGGCGAGGTGCCGAGCCCGCTCAATCCGCCGCCGGGCTGCCGCTTCCATACCCGCTGCCCCATGGCCGAAGAGCGCTGCCGCGTCGAAGAGCCCCCCATCCGCGAGATCGCCCCCGGCCATCACGCCGCCTGCCACTTGATCTGACGGTGAGGCACATTGTCCGCGCGCGCGGAGGTGCGACTGGTGCACCCTGTTCGAACATGAGCGCCGCCCGCCGCGGTGGGCGTCAGCGGATGAAGCCGAGGTCTTTCAGTTTCGCGAAGATGCGCTGCGCGGCGAGGGCCGGCCGGATTTCCGTCGTGTCGATCTCCATGTCGGGGTGCTCCGGCGTCTCGTAGGGATCGTCGATTCCCGTAAATCCCCGAACTAGCCCGGCGCGCGCTTTCGCATAGAGGCCCTTGCGGTCACGTGCTTCGCAGGTCGCCAGCGGGGTCGAAACATAGACCTCGACGAATCCGCCCGCCGCCTCGATGCCCTCGCGAAACTCGCGGCGGCTGGCCGCGTAGGGCGCAATCGGGGCACAGACCGCCACCCCTCCGTTACGCGCGATCTCCGCCGCGACAAAGCCGATGCGCCGCAGGTTGATCTCCCGGTGCTCGCGCGAGAAGCCAAGCTCGCCCGAGAGGTGCCTGCGCACGATGTCCCCGTCGAGCAGCGTCACCGGACGCTCATCGCATTCGCGCAGCATCGCGACCAGAGCGTTGGCGAGCGTGGACTTGCCCGCGCCGGAAAGCCCCGTGAACAGCACGACGAATCCCTGCCGGTGGCGCGGCGGGCAGGCGCGGCGAAGTTCGGCTGCGACCTCGGGGAAGGTGTACCAATCCGGCATGTCGAGCCCGCGCGCAAGCCGGTGCTGCAGCTCCGCGTTGCTCAGCCTCAGCACCCGGTCCCCTTCCGAGAGGCGGTCGACGGGCAGATGCCGGCCCCGGTTCTCGACGTAGACCACCTCTTGAGACGGCACCATGGCAATGTCGAGCTCCTCCTCGTGCTCGGCCATCAGCGCCTGGGCGTCATAAGGTCCGTAAAACCGTCGGCCCTCTCCGTCCGTGCCCGGTCCGGCATGATCCGGCCCGACGATGAAGTGCGAGCAGCCGTGGTTCTTGCTGATGATCGCGTGCCACAGCGCCTCGCGCGGACCCGCCATGCGCATGGCGAGGTTGAGCAGGCTCAGGGTTGTGGCCCGCTCGGGAAAATGCGTCAGCACGCGCTGGTAGCAGCGAACCCTCGTGAAGCGGTCGAAATCCCCCGGCCGGGCCTCTCCCACCACGGGATGGAGCAGCAGGTTTGCCTCGCAGGCGCGCGCCGCCAGCAAGATGAGCTCGACATGCGCACGGTGCAGAGGGCTGCGGGTGTGGAAGGCAACAACACGCTCCCAACCGCGCTTGCGGAACCGCTCTCGAATCCCGGCCGGAGACTCGCGCAACGCCCGGTAGTCGTAGTGGGGGACAGGCTCGATACCGGAGACACGACCGCTCACATAGACCGGACGGGTCCGGTGCAGGAGGTGAAAAACGCCAGGATGCGTCTCGTCCCCGGTGCCGTAGAGGGCCTTGGCCTCCTCCGTCGGTTCCGGCCTCCAGGTCTCGGCGACTTCCAGGGCGGCGACAAGCAAGCCTTCCGCGTCCCGCAGAGCAACCGTCTCCCCGGCCTCGAGACCCACCGCGAACTCCTCGCTCACGTCGAGCGTCACCGGGATCGGCCAGAGCGCGCCCCCGGGCAGCCGCATGTCGCGCAGCACGCCCGCATACTCGGCCGGTCCCATGAATCCCTCGAGCGGTGAGAACGCGCCGTTCAACAGCAGTTCCACATCGCAGAGCTGGCGCAGCGTCAGGTCCCAGCTTTTCGCATCCCGCGCCCGGCGGCGTGCCGCGACGCGCCCGTCCCCGTCCAGATAGAGGTTCTTCAGCTCACCGCCGTGCGGCGCCTTCAACATGTCCGGTTCCGATCCTGCCGCCAGACGCTTGGCGCTTCCCGACCTGATCACCAGCGCTGCGCAACCAAAGACCGCGTGCCCACCGCAACCTGCAAGGCGCAATGCCCCATCTTCCCCGCCTTTTGTGCTTTCCCTTGGCTGGGGCTGCCCGCTTTCATACCTGTCCCATGTCCTTGTCTACGGCGGAGCCGCTTCGGCTTTCAGAAATGAACCTTACGGTGCGAGAGTTTAGCGTCCTAATGCGTGCCCATTTCTTGGCGTGGGCACCGCGGATAGTATCGTTTCGCGCAGTAATCATGTTCGACAATCCGCGGCCGTCGTCGGAGCAAGGGTCCGGCACGGCCCCTGGCGGCACGGCGGCCATGGGAGGAACCAGGACCATGGGGATTGTGACCGATGTCGTGCTGCCGGTCGCCCTGGCGTTCATCATGCTCGTTCTCGGGCTTGGGCTCACCGTGGGCGACTTCGCGCGGGTTGCGAAGCGGCCGCGCGACTTCCTCGTCGGCGCAGGCGCCCAGATCGTGCTTCTGCCCGTGGTGGCCTTCATCCTGGTCAGCATCTGGCCGCTTCCGCCTGAAATCGCCCTCGGCGTCATGATCATCGCTGCGGCGCCCGGCGGGGTGACTTCCAATCTGCTGACAGCGTTCGGCCGCGGCGACGTGGCACTGTCGATTTCGCTGACAGCCGTGACCAGTCTGCTCAGCATGATCACGGTTCCCTTCATCGTCGTGTTTGCCCACGGCCAACTTGTGGGCGGCGACGCCGACGATATCTCCGTGGCCGAGACTGCGCTCGGTATTTTTCTGATCGTCACCCTGCCCGCGCTGATCGGCCTCGCGCTTCGTCGATGGGCCGAAGGCTTCGCGATCCGGGTACAGCCCGCCGCGCGTTGGGTCTCGACAGGGCTCTTCGTGCTGATCGTTGCCGCCGCCATCTACCAGGAGCGCGAGAACGCGCTCGAATACATGGGCCGGGCCGGACCCGTGACGGCCGTTCTGAACGTGGCGATGATGGGCCTTGGCTACCTGCTGGCGCGCTTTCTGGCGAGCGGCCCGCAGCAGCGCATCTCCATCGCCATCGAGTGCGGGCTGCAGAACGGCACTCTGGCGATTGCCGTGGCGACGCTGCTGTTCGGCGGGGGGCTCGTCGCCGTGCCCGCGGCCACCTACAGTCTGATCATGTTCGGGTCCGCGCTGATCTTCATCGCGGTGCTCAGGCGCACGTCCGCCCGGTGAGCGCCGATCCGACGGAGGCAGGAGCCATGAGAGCACGCACCATCGTCTGTGGCGCAGGGATCGCTGCGCTCTTCACCTCCGGCTTCGCCGCCGACGCCCTTGCCGATCCTCATGGGCTCTGGCTGACCGAGGGCGGCAAGTCGCATGTCGAGCTTGGCCCCTGCAAGCGCGATGAGCAGCGGCTGTGCGGCAAGATCGTCTGGCTTCGCAAGCCTCGGAAAGACGTGAAGAACGATGACGAATCGCTGCGCGACCGCGACCTCGTGGGCATCGACGTGGTCTGGGATCTGAAGCACGAGGGAGAAGGAATGTGGGACGACGGAGAAATCTACAACCCGGAGGACGGGGAGACCTACGACTCCGAGATGGAAGTGATCGATGCCGACACGGTCGAGGTGAGCGGCTGTGTCTGGTTCATTTGCAAGACGCAGACCTGGAAGCGGGTGGAGCGGGAGGGAGGTTGATTGCTACGCCACGGCGATCGGCGGCCGCCTGTCGAGCGCGAAGTGCGGCGAGACACGCGTCGACCGCCTTGTTGGCGGCCGCATCCTCAGCTCGCTCACGTGCCAAGTGCAGCGACCAGGCGCACTCCTGGAGCGTCTTCCGGAAGTCGTGTCGACGGCTGCAAGGAGTTCCGAGCCTGCGCCGTACGGCATCCTGACGGTGACTCAGCGCCAAGGACCGGTCCCCCCACCGCAGCGGACGCGGCGCGACGGCATTGCCCAATGCCGCGGACGCTCGCGCGGGTCGATCTGAGGCGCCCTGCTACCCTTGGCGCGGCGCTTCGATCCCGAGTTCGCGCCACAACCAGCTCGTGTCGTAAGGCCTGTGGCCCTGCTGCGCTGCGCGGCGATACTCGGTGTTTTCCAACTGCTTCAGCCAGTCGATCACTTTCTCGCGCCCTCTTCTCGTCTTCGCCGCTTGCCGCAGCGTCTTGCCCTCCACCGCGGGGTGCGGGTCGTCAAGGATGCGCCGGTAGTAGCCGTCGAGGTAGGAGTGGATCACCTGCACGGCCTCATCGGGCGGAACCTCGGGTTCGACGTCTGACTGCCCCGCCAGTTCGTCCAGCGTCTTCTCCGGTTTCTGGTGCGAGATCAGCGGAGGCCCGACACGATTGCCCAGACAGGTCGTCAGGAGTTCTATTCCCCTCTCGGCCCGCTCACGCGAGTTGACGAAGAGCGTCAGCGTCCCTGCTTCCATCTCCGCGTGGCCGAGCAACGTGTTGCCGATGACGCCCTCCGGTTCGGGAGCCTCGTCCCCTCTGCGGCGGAGTGCCATTCGGTGCAAGGGCGAGCCGGGGACGGACCATGTCCAGACGGGCTCATCCTCCTCGTCCCTCTCGAAGCACTCGATCCCGTCGAGCATGGTGGCGACTTCCGCCTCCTCACCCACGGTGGGGAAGCGCACCATGCAAGAGACGATCGGCTCGTCGTCGGTGTTGTGCAGCTCGGGCGACGGAGCCTGGGCCTGCAGAATGGTGTCGAGCAGCCAGACGTGTGTGAGCATCTGAGCGCCGGGTCCACCGCGGAGGATGACTTCCTGCACAGCGGACCGGATGTCCGCCGACTCTCCGAATTCTCTGCGGGCCTCCTCGGGAATATCGTGCTCCATCTGCTTCGCCGTCTCGTCGAACATCGTCAGGAATTGGAGCGACAACTCGTGGCGAAAGCGGAGAACGGCGCCCGTGACGTACATCTTTCCGTTCACCTCGACGATGCGCGCGGCCAGACGGTCCCACGGCGCCGCCGTCTTCGAGCCCAGCTTCTCGTGCACGGTGACGGCTTCGCCGCCCCGGACGAGGTCGCGGACCGTCAGGCTGCGCCCCGGATCGATGCCGACGACCTCGTATAGCGACACCATGGAATCCCTGAGCGACTCCAGATAGCGCCTGCCGGGTGCGCTTTCCCGCCAGCCGCGCCGCTTCAGATAGTCGTCGACGACGTTGAACTCGCCATCCTCGCCGAAGCGGGCGGTGAAGAAATCCTCCAGGATGAAGACGCCCAGCATGTCGGCGGCGTCGCCGATCAGCTCTTCTAACTCGTCGTCGGATACATCGAGGATTTCGGCAACAGGTGCGACGTGAGCCGTATAGATCTCCAGCTGCGGCTCCAGCCACTCGTCCCGCGCTGACCATCTGACGAGGTTCTCGGTCGCCTTGTCAAAACGGGAGGAGCTCATGGCGGAACACTCTGATGGTCTCGTCCGTGCGCCGACGCCTACGGTAGTCGCGATCACCGGAGGCTACAACGCGGGCTTCGAGCCTTGTTCGTTCAGTCTGACGACCGCCGCCTGACGCCGGAATTGATCGCGCTGATCAGGCGAGCCTTCCACGGCATGCACCTTCTCATGTACCTGAAGCACGAAGAGTTGGCCGCGCGGGGCGAGGAAGACGCCTTCAAGCGGGCTGCCGAGACCGGCGAACTCGCGGAAGCGCAGACGTTCCGCCAAGAAGATTCGAAGGGCGAAGGCTGATGGCGACTCCGATTCGCGTCCAAACCAGCTACCTTCGGCACTTCGTTGACGGCATCGGTCCGCTGTCAGCGCACCGGACTTGCGATATTTCTTGCCGGCCCTGCCCGCCAAGCGCGCCCGGGATTGCCAACCGGGCCGTGCGCGGCGATAAGGAAGCTCGTCCGCGATCACCGACCTTGCGCTTGAACGTCGATGCCGTCAGCCAACAGGTGCCCGATCTTCAGCCTCACGGACAGCCGCCGCTTCGTGGCGAGTGCCTGGAGACGGTCCACCACTATGCACCGTCTGTATGAGGCCACCGGGCTCACTGCAAATGCGGTTGAGCAGAGCAGCAGCCTCTCATCGCTCCCAGTTTGCCGCCGCGGCGGCGACGCAGACACATTCCGCGGCCACCAATCATGCAGCGCTCCTGCCCTCCGTAAGGAACTTCGACCACCGTCACGGCAATCCGTCCCATGAGCCCGTCGGAGAGCGCGTCGCGCGAGACGCTGACCCGCCAGCAGCGCAACATGGCGCTGACCGAGCCCATCGCCCGGCTGTCCCGGGACCGGCGGATGATCTTCAGGGACGACCCAGCGCTCGCCGAACGTCTCGACGTGCAGTACCTGGCGCTGAGCGCGATCGACTTCGTCATGGAGCGCTCGGCGATCGAGGCGGGCGCTTCGCCGGACGATATCGTCGAGCACGTCGCCGGCGAGGCGGTGCGGATGAAGCCGGCGCTGACCGAGAAGCAGGGCCGCAGGGCCGGACAGGTGGTGCTTGACCACCTTTCCAACGCGCGCGAGGGCCACAGGACCTTCCGCGTTGAGTACTACGACGCGGACCGGGGCGGCTTTTCCTTCCAGGATTTCCGTCTTCTGGCGCTCTCTACGGCCGACGACGGGTCTCCCCGGTACAAGCTCGCGCGGGGCGCGCAGACGCTGACGCTTGCGATGCTCGACATCGCGCCGGAGTTTGCGCAGGAGGCCGAGGCGATCATGATCCGCAAGGCGGTGGAGCGCGGCCGCTTCGAGGACGCGCGCACGCTGGCGCGGCGCTCGCGGATGCGCTCGATCCACTACCGGCAGTTCATCGAGGACCGCCTGTTCCAGGTGCGCCGCGCCGCCGACCGCGTCAGGTGGAGCGAGGAGGTGCTGCCGGAGCTGGACGAGGCCCGAACACACCTCGGCGAGCGGCGCAAGCACGAGGCGGCGATCGTCGATTCGATCCGTGAGCACATCGCGCACGCGGAGGGTGATACGCGCGATCACCTTGTCGAGCTCAAGATGACCATCGACGACTGCCAGCAGCGCCACGCGGCGCTCTTCGAGCGGGTGATGACGGCGTCGGAGGAGTTCCGGCAATTGCAAGTGAGCGCATTCCGCGCGCGCCTCGTGCGAGACGTACCCGACCTCGAGGACCGCATCCTGCTTCCGCTTCTGTCCGCGCCGATGGGGACCGTGGCCGGCATGGGCGACGACATCGCCGCTTCCTTCGCCGCTCCGTCGCCGCCGCCGCTGCTCGATCTCGCGCTTCTGTTCGAGACCGTCACGCAGCCGAGGGTCCAGCGCGACCCCGCGGGCGCCGAAGAGGAGCTCGATCTGGTGGCGATCGAGCGGGTTCCGCCCGAGTTCGACGCCGAGGATATCCGCGAGGCGCAGGACTGGCTGGTGCGCACGATCGCCGCGCGCACGCGCCTGGACATGCGTTCGGCCATCGGATTCGCGGAAGACCAGGGCATGGCGGAGTCCAGGCTGCGCTGCGTGCTCTTCCTGATGCTGCGGTCGTGGTGCCCGGAGGACGATCCGCTGGGGGTGATCGCCTCCATCGACGGGGCGATCGCGCACGAGCGGGTGGCGGGCGACAACCTGGTGCTTGCGAAGGATGCCGGGCGATGGCGGGCCTGACCCACCTGAGCGAGGCCCAGAAGGCGGTCCTTCTCCTCAACAAGGGCCTCGCGCCTCGGGCGTCGGCGCTGCGGGGCGATACGGATTACCGCCAGCTGCTGGCTCACTGGCGTGCCGATCCCGAGTTCCGGACCCTGGTGCACGAGCTTGCGCCGATGCTCGGCCTCAGGGTGGTCGACGCGCTGGAGCACGCGATCGTGCTCGCGCCGCATGGTCCGGAGAGCGTGTTCGCCGCGACGCTGACGGACCTGCGCCGCGATC
This sequence comes from Alphaproteobacteria bacterium, assembly GCA_965207055.1. Classification (GTDB taxonomy): domain Bacteria; phylum Pseudomonadota; class Alphaproteobacteria; order UBA828; family UBA828; genus WTGU01. The sequence continues at coordinate 2,124,598 of CBDBLP010000004.1, forward strand.
TCGGCGAGATGCCGCGCGGCGCGCTCGCCCTCATTCACGTGGCGATCGCGGCGACCTTCTTTCCGACTGCGGCGGTGCTGACGGGGATGCAGGAGGATCGTGCCGAGGTGTCGGCGACGCCGGCGCGGATCGCGTCGCTGTTGCGCGAGCACTGCCGTCGTCTCGAAGAAGAAGCCACGGATCCCGACCTGGAGGAGGCGGGTCTGGTGGAGGCCTGGCGCGAGCTCGCCCGCCTTCCTGAGACGAGGCCCGACGGCAGCCAGCGCGCGGGCCTGGGCTCGCTCGCCGGCATGGTCAAGCTGGTGCTGAACCAGCTTCACGAGCACGGGATGGTGCAGAGCCTTGAGACGGCGGACGGCGAGACCTGGATGGCGACGCCGCGCTACCGGCTGCAGGTGCGGGAGCTCGCTGCGCACGAGCTCTTCGAGCGCTGCGCCCAGGTCCTGCCTGATTTTCTGGACGCCGGGGACCGATGAATGCGGTGCATCACGCGCATCCACCTCTCCGACTGCGGCTGGCACGAGGCGTACTATCCGGGCACGAGCGTCCATCTTGCCGATCCGCGCACGGGCGAGCCCGCGCACACGGTGTTCAGCCTGGAGAACACGGGGGGCAAGACGTCCTTCCTTTCCCTGGTGCTGAGCTGCTTCGACACCAGCGAGCGGCGCTTCCTGAAGACGCTGATCCGGCCGAACCAGAAGTTCGCCGACTATTTCGGGGAGGTACCGGCGTTCATCCTGGTGGAGTGGGATCTCTCCAGCGGGCAGGCGGGCCTGCTGGAAGCGGAACGCCTGGTCACGGGCCAGGTGGTGGTGCCGCGGGGCGAGGGCCGCCAGCGCGAGCTGGAACGCCGTTTCTTCACATTCCGGAGCGCACCGGGCCTCTCCTTCGACGACATTCCTGCGCCCGGGCTGGAGGGTTTCGAGGAGCGGGGCCGGCTCAGGGGCCATCAGGACGTGCAGCGCTGGCTTCACGAGATGCGCTCTGGCCACCCCGGCAACTTCCAGGATTTCGTCAAACAGTCGGACTGGAAGCGGAAGCTCGCCGAGGAGAAGATCGACACGGAGCTTCTGGCGGCCCAGGTGGAGTTCAACCGCAGCGAGGGAGGCATCGAGGATTTCCTGGATTTCCGGAGCGACGCGCAGTTCGTGCAGAAGTTCCTGGCGATGACGGTGCCGGACGGGGAGGCCGGCGCCGTGCGGGGTCTGCTTGCCGAGCATGTGGCGAAGCTCTCGGACCTGCCGCGCCTGCAGCGGCGGCGGGACGCGATGCGCCGTCTGCAAGAAAAATTCGCGCCCTTCGTGGACATCGCCGCCAGGGCACAGCAAGCGCAGGAAGAGCTTTCGCGCCGGAGCTGCGATGCGTCCTCCCTCAAGACGGCGCTCGACGAGCACGCGGAACGGGCGGCGCGGCTTGCGGAAGAACTCGCCGGAGCGGCGGCAGAGCACGAGACGGCCGCCGCCGAGGCGGAGGCGGCAAGCAGGAGGGCGCGCATCGATCTCGCCTCTGCCGCCGTCGAGACGGCGCGCCGCCGGCACGAGGCCGCCGGGGCGGCCGCCGAGGCCCGCGAGGAAGACCGCGCAAAGGCGCTCTGGCGCAGCCGTCTTCTCCAGGCCGCGGTGTCGATGCGCGGCATCCTCGACGACCGGGAGCGGAGCAGGGCGCTGCAGGAGGCGATCGACGCCGAGCATGCCGACCTGCAGCCGCGCCGGGACGGGCTCCGCGGGATCGGCGCCGACTTCGTTTCCACCCTCAACTGGCGCGCCGCGACGCTGCGGGAGCGCCAGCGCGACCTCTCGGCCGAAGCCCGGGAGCTGACGGCGGCGGCGCGCGCGGCCGACGCCGGGCGGTCAGCGGCATCGGAGACCGCGCAGGCGGAACACCGGGAGGTTGCGCAGATCGAGGTCGACCTCGGCCATGCCCGCGACTTCCGTGCCGGTCTCGAGGAGGAGCAGGTGCTTGAGGCCGGCGAGGACGGCGAGGCGGCGGCGCAGCGCCATGCCGAGGCTGCGCGGGCGGCGGAAGAAGAGGCCGCCGCGCTTCGTCGCCGGGCCGAGGCGGCGGACCTGGACGCCGCGCACCACCGGGAGCGCCAGGGCGATCTCAAGGCCGAGCGCTCGGGTCTCGAGAGCGAAGCGGCACTGTTGCGGACGGCCGCCCGGGAGGGCGAGGAGGGGCGCCGGGGCTTGGCCTTCGATCCGACCCTGCTCGAGCTCAGCGGCGAGAGCGAGGTCGACCCGGACGCTGACGCCGCCGGGAGGCTGCTTGCGGATGCGAGGAATAGGTGCGCGGCCAGGCTGCGTAGCGACGAGCGGCGGCAGGAGGTGCTCCAGGCCGACCGCGAGTCGCTGGAGGCCACCGGCCTCGCCTCGATCGACACGGACGTGCGCACCATCGCCGATCGGCTCCGCGACGCCGGCATCCCAGACGCCCAGCCCTATGCCGTCTATCTCTCCGACATCCTGCGCGCGCCGGGTGAGGTGCGCCGTTTCGCCGAGCACGACCCAGCCCGCTTCGCCGGAGTCGCCGTTCCCAACCGGGGCGCGCTCGATGCGGCGCGCCGTGCGCTCGAATCCGCTCCTCCGCTGAGCCGGCCGGTGACCGTCGCCATCGCCGGCGACATCTTGGGAGAGGAGGCGCATGACCGCTTCGTGCTCCCCGTAGACGAGCCCGCCGCCTACGACCGGGCGGCGGCCCGCGACCTGCACCGCCGGATCGAGACCGATCTGGCGGGCGTGGCGTCCTCGATCGACACGCAGCAGACACGCATCGAGCACCTGGAGTCGATCCTGCGGGAGCTCGGGGCGTGGCGGGAGCGCTTCGGCGGCGGCCGGCTCGATGGGATACGGAGGAATGCCGAGCGCAAGGAAGTCCGGATATCAGAGATCGCGGGCGAAATCGCGGCACTGTCGGAGCGGATCGAGGCCGCCGGGCGCGACGCACGGGACTGCCGAGGCCGGGCGGGCGAATGCGACGGAGAGGCCCATGCGTGCACCGAGCGCGCACGCCGCGCCGGTGAGCACCACGCCCAATGGGGCTCGCGGGTCGACGGCTGGCGCAAGGCGCACCTCGCTCACCGGCAACGGGCGGCTTCGGCCGAGCGGCTTGCCCGGGGGAAGGAGGCGGAACGGGATGCCTGCACGAAGGATGCCCGCGCCCGCGAGGACGAGGCGGAAGAGGCTGCGGGCCTGGCGTCGGCCGTGGAGCGCGAGGCCGGCGGCATCGCGTATTCGGGGCCCGGCGGGCAAGTAGACGGCGATCTCGACGCGCTGCGTGGCGCCTACGAACGCGAGCTCGACGCGCTCACGGCCCTGGAGCAGGAGCGGGTGGGCGAGCTGCGCGGGCAGCGCCGGGAGACTGAGCGCGCCCTGGCGGAGAAGGAGGACCGTTTTGCGGAGGCGTTCGGCGATCTGGAGCGCGCCGGGGTCGAGGACGAGGCGGCGCGCGACGGCCTCCGGGAGGCTGCCGCCGGTGCGGAGGCGGCGCTCGAAGCGACGCGCGATGCAGCATCAGCCGCCCGGGCGGAAGCGGACGCCGCCGCGAAGGACCACCGCGCGGAGAAGGAGAGGCGCACGCAGGATATCCGCCCCGAGTCGCTGATCGACCTGCGTTCGCTCGATCCCGAGGCGCTTGCCGGAATCGCGCCCAGGGCCGAGGCGGCCGTCGTCGAACAGGAGGCCATCGCAGTGCGCGAGGCGGATGCCGCGCGTCGTGCGCGCCAAGAGGCGGAAGGGCACGGGCGGACGGCCGCGTCGTGCGGCGATTGGGCTGCGACCCTCGGCGGCGTCCTGGGCGACGACGCCGGCCCGGCGGAACGGATGGAGCTCCCGCGCGAGGACGAGGTGGCCGCGCTGGTCAGCGCCACCGTCGCCGCGCTCGGCCGCACCAGCGAGGCCCTGGGCGAGGCGCACAAGGCCGTCTACGAGAGCTACGACGGCATCCGCAGGTTCACGAACTCCGACGCCTTCAGGGAGCTCGAGAGCGAACGTGAGGTCGCCGCGCACCTCGGCGCCAACGATCCTCTGGCCGCGGCGGAGAATGGGGAGAGGACGGCGGGCCTGATCGACGACCGCCTGAAGACCATCGAGCACGACCTCTCGCGCCTCGACGAAGACCTCGAGGCCTGCGTCGCCGAGCTCGAGCGGCTGCTTCGGACCGCCCTGCACATCATGCGGCGGATGGTCCGCGACGGGCGCATCCCGGACCATGTGCCCCGCTTCGGCGGGCAGCCGGTGTTCCGCATGAGCGCCGACCTCTCGCGGGTCGCCGCCGACCAGCGCAGGGAGATCCTGCGCAGCTACGTGACCGACCTGGCGGAGGCCGACCGGATCCCCGAGACGGGCCAGGACATCGCCGCCGAGCTGGTCGAACGCATGACTGCGGCGCTGGGCAGGGACTCCCTCGGCATCCGGCTGCTGAAGCCCAAGGGCGAGGGCGACACCGAGCACATGCCGATCGACCGGGTGAGCGTCTCGGGCGGCGAGCTGCTGACCGCCGCGATGATGATCTACCTGGTGCTGGCGCGGCTGCGCGCGGAGGCGATGCACGGCGGCTCAGGCGAAGGCGGTGTCCTCATAATGGACAACCCCCTGGGCAAGGCAAACAAGGCCCTGCTGCTGAAGACCCAGATCGGCCTCGCGGACGCCATGGGGATCCAGCTCTTCTATACCACCGGCGTGCAGGACACGAACGCGCTGGCCGAGTTCGAGAACATCGTGCGGCTGCGGCGCATCGGCCAGTCGCGGGGCTCCCGCCGCATCCATGTGGAGGTCGAGGCCATGCGCGCCCATATCGACAGGCCGATGGCCGAAGACACTGCAAGGCCGGCCGCGGCCGCCGAGTAGCATGTCCTCGTTTGGGGACGAGCTGCGCGCGCTGGGCAAGCGGCGGATCGGCCTGCCCGAGCTGCGCGCCGCCTGGCTCCGCGCCCATCCCGAGGCCCGCGACCAGCCGGAGCAGAGGCGCCTGCTTCTCGACGCACTGCGGGGCCTGGAGCGCGAGGGAAGGGTCGATCTCCCCGGACGGGGATGGGACACCTCGGGCTCTCCCGCACTTCCGCGCACCGCCCGCCTCCGGGATGCGGCGCAAGGCGGGCGCGCCCGGACGCCTCAAGCCTGGCTGCCTTCCCTGGCCTTTGCCGCCGACGAGCGCCATCCCGTGCGGCGTGCCGACCTTCAGGCCGTCAACGCGTTCCTGCTATCCGTGCGCGGCAGGACGCCGGTGCCGGCGCCGACGAGGGAGCGCTCGCTTCAGATATTCGGGGACGAGAAGCGCCTCGACGACCTGCGCAAGGGCGAACCGGCCCTGTTCGAGGGGCGCGTCACGCTTGCCGATCTCCACTGCTATCCCGTCGCGCCGCCGCTGCCGCAAGAATCGCCCCCGAAGCGGGCGCCGTGCCGGCCGATCCTGGTGCTGGAGAACTATCACTCTTACGACAGTTTTCGCCGGTGGAACCGTGACGCTGCGCTCTATGCGGCGATCGCCTATGGCGGCGGCAATGCCTTCCGTCAGGGCGCTGGCAACCTCGACGACCTGATCGCCGGCGCGCAGGCGGAGGGCGCCTTGTACCTCGGCGACCTCGATCCCGCCGGCGTCCGGATACTGATCGGGGTCAACCGGCGCCGGCAGTCCGAGGGGCGGGAGGGGCTGCGGCCCCATCGCGGCCTCTACGGGTGGCTGCTCGCGCACGGCTTCCGGCGGCCCCTGGAACGGACGCCGGAAAACGGGGAGATCGACGGACTCGATGACGTGTTTCCCGCCGGCCTCGCCAAGGGTCTCGCGGAGCTCTGGTCCGAAGGACGGCGCATCCCGCAGGAGAGTTTTGGGATCGAACAACTCTCGGGAGCCGAAGCGGATTTTGCTGCGCCCGATGCCGGCTGACGCGCACAGGCGGGATGTTGCGGCACGGCCCTTAACGTTGGGGACGTTTCGGGGCGCTTCCCCGATCACGCGACCGGCGTCGAGACGCCCGGAAGGACGGCGCCGGCCGCCGCTCGTCACAGTTCCAGCTCGAGCTCGTATTCGATGGTCCTGGGTGCGCGCTCCTTCACCGGTTCCGGGGTCTTCGCGGGCTCCGGCGCCTGCGAGGGGCGGGGTACTGGGGCGGGCGGCTGCTCTCTCTCGGGTTCCAGCGTTCGCACAGGCTTGGGTGACTGAGTGGGCCGCGGCGACTGCTCGGGCTCCGGCGGCCTGGCTGGCTTGCTGGCGGGCACGCCGGGCTCGGTCGCGCGATCCCTGCTCCTCGCCGGCGTAGGCGTCCGCAATCCCGCGGGTTCGCTGGCGGGCGCGTCCCGCCCGATCTCGACTTCCCGGCTCCTGGCAGCTTCGCGCGCCGCCGCCTGCCCGTCCCGCTCCACACTCTTCGCCCGCTCCGCTGCAGCGGCGGCAACCGCTTCCAGGGCCGACACGCGTTCTCCGGTCGCGGTCTCCAGGCGATCGCACAGCGCCTTCGCGTCGTCGGTGACCAGCTCCGCCCGGTGCCTGGCCCGGCTGATCTCGACATAAAAACTCTTCTGGGTGGTCAGGTGTGGATGGTTGGCCTCCATCACCGCGATCACGTTATCGACCGTGCGCCCCTGAAAGGCATGCACCGTGGACGCCCAGGCGTGGTCGACATGCCGCAGCTGCGCATGGTCGCGGCGGAGGTCCAGCCTGCGGCCGTCCTCCAGCAGGAACGACACCCGGTCTCTGTGTACCGCCGTCACTTCCGCCGCATGGCTGTTCATCAGCCCGAGATCGGCATCGTTGCGGGTCCAGCGGATGCGGTCGCCCGCGCGAAGCTCCATCGGCTCGACACGATACACCTCGACCGCGCCGCGGAGAGCGCCCACCTGGCGCGGGCGCCAGGGTATCGCCTCGCCATTCGCGCCCTCCAGCATGACGACGCCCTTCGTGCCGGTCCCAAGCACCCGGCGCTCGGCGCCCTTCTCCACGCCGAGACTCCTGTAGGCACGGTGGAAGGCCACGACATCGCCCGGCGCGTAGTTGGCAGCCTGCATCTTCTCGGCGGTCGTGTAGCCGCGCGAGGCCAGACGCTCGCCCTCAAGCGCCGGTCCATGAATGACGCCCTCGCGGGCGAGGCGCTCGCGGATATGGCCGTTGACGGTCTGGCGCATCGCGTGGCTCGGCGCCATCAGACCGGTGTTCTCACGCTCCTCAGGCGAGAGTCTCAGCCAGCGGGCCGCCGCAGCGCCGGCGAGATTGTCCGCCTTCACCTCGGCGACGCTCTCGCCCAGCTTCCCGAAGGCCGCGCGCACATCGCCAGCGAGGCTGAGCCGCACCGCCTCCTTCAGCGCCGGGTCCTTCTGCCGAAGAATCTCGTCCATCACCACCGTCTGCATGCCCGCCCGCTGCAACTGCGCAAAGGGCTTGCCGGCATCCACGGCATCCAGCTGCTTCTCGTCCCCGACCAGGACCACACGAGGAATCCTGAGCCTGTCGGCGATCCGCAGGAGATCGCGCGCCTGCACGGTGGAGGCGAGAGAGCCCTCGTCCACCACCAGCACCGTCTTGCGGAAGGAAGCGCGCATCCGGCGCTCGGCCCCGGGCTTCAGCCGCCCCTCCGCCACGCCCGCGTTGCGGGCGAGGAAGCGCTGCAGGGTCTCGCTCTGGATGCCGGCCTCGCTCCCGAGTGTCGCCGCCGCCGAGGCCGAGGGCGCCAGGCCGACCATGCGCCAGCCGCTCTTCTCCGCGAGAGAGCGTGCCCGGTCCAGCATCGCCGTCTTGCCCGTGCCTGCATAGCCCTGCACGCCCACGACCCGGTCCTTCGAGGACAGGATCATGGTCACCGCCTCCTTCTGGCCCTGGGTCAGGCGGCCGTTGTGCAGCAGCGGCACTGCGATCCACTTGCGCATCACCGGCTTCGACCGGCCTTGGCCGCGATCCATGAGCGCGATGGTCTCGGTCTCGTCGATGAGGGCCTTGTCGGTGGTGAGCGCGTCGCCCAGGACGGGCGTCCTCGCGGCATGGAGGGCGCCCGCCTTTTCCATCTGCCCCACGGCGGCCTCGGCTTCTTCGATGCTCACCTTACCGGGGTTCCAGGCCAAGGTGGCGGCGAGCAGGTCGGTGCGGGCGAACACGGCCTCCCGTTCGGAGAGGAGCGCCACCGCCCAGGCGGCGGCGCGCTCCGCCTCAGCCGTCACGCCGGGCTCGGCCTCCCGGTCCTGAAGGACGGAAGAGAGGTGCTGGTCCGGAAACGTCGCCTGCCAGTGCCGGGCCTCGGCCACGAGGTTCTGTGCGTCGAAGCCCAATTCCGAGGCCTGTCTCTGCCAGGTCTCGCGCAATGCCTCCTTGTCGACGTCGCGCTTGTGCGAGCGCGTGACCAGCGCAGCGCGCTCAGCCATGCGCTGGTTCGCCGCAGGATCGCCGAGACCCCGTGAAACCATCGCCGCCTCGATCTCGGCGCGGCGTGTGGAGAAGGCGTCGATCACCGTGCGCGGCACAGGGGAACGCCCTGGTGCGCCCGCAATCTCGAACCGTCCGTCGGCATGCGTTTTCTCGATGGCATACCCCAGCTCCTCCAGGCCCCTCGCCAGCTCGGCGCGGTAGAGCGCGCCGATCAGCATCTTCGACGCATAGAGCTTCTCGTTCGCCATGGTGCGCCACTTGCCGGATCGGGGTGTTCCCCCGGACCGGGGCGTTCTCCCGTCTTCTCCCTGCACCATGTTTGCGATCACCGCATGGGTATGAAGCTGCGGGTCCAGGTTGCGGGAGACCTCGTGAGTAAAGGTGGCGGCGACGATGGACTGGTCGCCGGTGCGCGCCATGCATCCGAGATCGGGGTCCATCATCCTGGTCTCGGCGACATTCTCCTCGATCCAGGCCAGCGCCTTGCGCACGGCGGCATCGTGGACGCCTGCGATGCGCTCGTCGCCGCCGATCAGCGCGGCGAGGGAGACAGACTTGGGCGCCGAGAACGTGAGGTCCCGGCCGGGGCGGTGCTCGATCCCGCCCTCCCGGTTCCTGCGCCCGAGCCGCAGGCCCGAGCCGTCGGGAACCTCGCCCGCGAGGATGTCGGTGAAGAGGTCAGGATCGACGGTGCCCTCCAGGCCCAGCGCTGCCGCACCCTTGCCGAACCAGGCGCTGGCCTCCCGGTGGGCAGCATCGTCCTTCGCGTAGTACCCGTCTCTCTCATAGTAGGAGACGCCCTGCGCGGCCGACGCGACGGCGCCGATGGAGACCACCATCAGTAGAAGTCCTGGCTGGCACGACGGCGATTTCTTTTTCTTGCGCCGAGCCTGGTACCGACAGGTGGCGGCCGCGCGCTCGATCCCGACGCCTTGTCAGCAGAGGCGACGCGCTCGCTTCGAGGCGCCGGCGACGCAGCATCATTCGAGCCATCGTTGCGCGCAGCGGCTTCACTCTGTTGCGATGGTCCAGTCCCTGGCGGAGCGCCGTCTCCACCTTGGGGCACCCGGACATCGTGGGAGTCCTGCCCCGGCGGGTACGACTTTCGGTTCGTTGGCCCGGAACGAACCGCGCCGGCAGTCTCGCTCTGCCCGGCGGGCGCCGAGGCCGTCGCCACCGGTGGCGATGTCGCCGGCATGGACGCGTCGGGAGAGTGCTCATGCGCCACGCTGTCGACGTGCCGGCCAAGGGCAAGCTGTCGCTGTTCCCAATACGCCTCCGCAGCCTTCGTCCGGTGTTGCCTCACCGACCGCACGGCCGCCAGCAGCCTGAGAGTCAGCTCACCAAGCGGTGCGAGCAGCCCGCCAAGTCTTCGCCGATGCCCGAAACCTCCGGCCGCGGCATCGACCGCATGGTGTTTGCCGACGGCCGGTTTGGCGTCGCAACGCCCCGTGCCGCCGGCACACGCAATTCTCATGACAGCCTTCGACACGAACCGCAGGGATGCCGAGAGGCAGCGCAGAATTCGATCTAACGAGAGGCCGGTCCGGCATCGGGACGCCACGGCCGCGCGCTTCTCTCCGGCGCCTCGGCGGCGCTTCCGGGCTTTCCGCCAATACACGATGCGCTTGACGACGACGGTTCCAATCAAGAGGCCGGCGCCGATGCCACCGCCCCACAGTGCGGCACCAAGGGCATCGCCCAGCATGCGGTCGCGCAGATCGAGGATGTAGCTGTGCCTGGTGATGGCGTCGATGGTCCAGACCAGGACTTCCCCATCCAGGTCGCGGATTTTCTTGGTCTTGTCGCGGGCGAAGGCAACAAGCAGGAATTCGCTGAGCACGTAGACACCGAAGACGTGCCAGTCGTGGGCCGTGTGCCTCGCGACGGTGATCCAGATCGCCGCTGCCAGCCCGAACACGGCGGCGACAAGGACAACGAACAAGGCGAACGGGCTCCAGTCTTCCCGGATCCGCCCGACGACGTGCAGCCCTCGATCGATGGCGCGGCCCAAACCGCTCATGATGAGGTCTCCTCTTCGGCGGCACCGGGAGACCGTGCCCGGTGCCGCCGCACGCGCCGATCATGATGACGCTCCCGCCTCAGCCGGAATTGCCGCGCTCTCACGAATGATGGGCTTGGTGACATGCGACGCATAGCCCCTTGAGCCGCCGCGCCGCCATCCCGTCAGGCGCCCGGTTCTGCCCCGGTCACATAGCTTCCGGCGACCGCACCCGCGCGACATCCCTGGCCGTCATCGCCGACACGCAAGCAAGTCGAGAATCTCCCAGACCATCTCCCGCAGAAGCGCGACGAGCCTGGGCACGCTCATCATCACGACGACGCAGACCATCACGTAGAGCGTCAGGAGCACCAGGTCGGTGGCCGGGTCCATCTGGCATAGCAGGCTCGTGCAGGGAATCTCTGCGTCAGCCTCCGACGGCATCCTTTCAACGAACACCGGCAAAAGCAGCGACGACTCCGAATACGCCGGACCGGCGTCGGGAACCGCCGGCGCCGCCTCCACGGCAGCGCAGGATTCCGCACCCGGCGGAAGATCGGCTCCGACTGTCATCGCCTTGACTTCCCGGGGCGGTCATCGTCGACATCTTCCTCGTCCCCGTCATGCTCCTCGTCCCCGTCTTCCGGGGTCGGACTCTGGAGGCCGTCGTCGGAGGTCGAACGCCTTCGCCGCTTTGACGCCCACTCCAGGACGTCGGACAGCAGATAGCGCACCACGCTGCCGAAGACATAGAACGCCGGACCCCCGCCGCGCGAGCGGTAGCTCTCCAGAGTGCGCGGACTCAGGCCCAGGTGCTCCGCAATCTGCGCCGTTTTCATGAAGCCAGTGTTGTTGCTCATCTCCCTCTCCTCATATGCTGCCGCCTCGACCGGAACGGCCGGAGTGCCGTCCTCGATCGCGGCCCGCGCCGCCTCAAGCCTTACCGGGCTCGCCTTGTCGACGGTGCCGAGGTTCGGCGACCGCCCCTTCCCCAGCCTGAGCACAAAGCCGGGATTGCCCAGCGCCTTCTCGCCCAAGACGTGCGGCTCGATGCCGGTCACCTTCAGCAAGGCCTCGACCCTCCGCACGAAGCGGGGACCGATCGACTCCAGGTTCATGCCGGCCAGCACTTTATCGGCGGTGCCGAGACGCACGTCCGAGCCCCGACCGAGCCGGCCAGGGAAGAATGCGTCGCCGTGAGCCGCCGCGCCGAAGGCGCAGCGCGAGAGCCGCTCGCGTGCGATGCAGGCCTCGGTGGTATCGATGAGAGCCTGGAGCCTGCCTGGGGTGGTGCGGTGGTCTTGCAGTGCTGTGCTCATGAGGAGAACATATAGGGATCGACGTCCGCTAAGCAACTGTAGATAAAAGGAGATTTGATGCAGCAATTGGCGGCATATGACGGCATGAGCCGTCAGGAGTACGCAGGAGTGCGATCCACTACGGCGATCAACTTTTCGTGATGCCGGCACGATCCTTCCAGGCGCGAGATCGCGCTTGCCATAACTCGGGAGGAAATCACCGGTATGCGCCGCTTGGCCGCGGCCGCCTGCGCTGTGCCCTGCTCGGAGGCCGCCACCCTGGCTCTCCGAATCACGATCGGGGAGACGAAAGACCCGACCTGCCAAGCCCGCGCATCCCGGTCGACCGCAACTGCCGGTTCGGCGTAGGCTGGTGCCATGTCGGAATTGATCGCCGTCGCACACATGTTGGAAATCCTCTGCCCGTTGCCAGGTACCACTGACGGCAAGCCGGGCTGGTGAGCCTTCCCTCGACACCGCACGACGCGCTGTTCCGGGCGCTGGTCGCCAACCCGGCCCGCGCCGGCGCGCTGCTCGCGGAGTACCTTCCCCAAGAGGTCGCCGATCTGCTCGATCCCGACACTCAGCCCGAGGCGGTCGAGGGAAGCTTCGTCGATGCAGACGCCGCGAGGACACAGTGCGACGCCCTCTTCAGGGTCAGACTCAAGACAGGACACCAAGCCCGCATCTACGTCCTCCTTGAGCACAAGAGCAACGTCGATGCCTCCACGCCCCTTCAGATTCTCAAGTACATGGCCAACATCTGGCTCCGCGAGATCGAGGGCGGCACCGCCAGGGACAAGCTTCCGCCGATCATCCCGCTCGTCTTCTACCACGGCCAGGGTCGATGGACGGCGGCCCGCTCGGTGGCGGAGATGATCGAGGCGCCCGACGAGCTGGCACCCTTCCTGCGGGAGTTCGCCTACGTGCTGCACGATCTCGGGGAGATCGCGCCGCTCCGGCTGTCCCGAACGCCCGAGGTGCGGGCCGGGCTATTGGCGCTCAAGGTGGTGCATGCAGACGCCATCCCGCCTGACATTCTCGACCAGATGACCGGCGGGCCGGTTGCGGGGAGCGAGTTCGAGCGCCATATTATTCGCTACATCGCGGAGCGCATGAACCTGACGCCGCCCTTGCTGGAGGCGTCGTTGCGCCGGACGAAGCCGGACCGCTGGGAGGCGCTGATGGGCACGGTGGCGGAAGCCTGGATCGAACAGGGAAGAGCAGAGGGGGTTGAACGCGGACGAACCGAAGGCTTGGCGGAAGGAGTCGAGCAAGGCTTGGCCCAAGGCATCACCACCGGCCAAACTGGGCTGCTTCTTCGCCAACTGGAGCTGCGTTTCGGTGATTTGCCGGAGGCCGTCCGCGAGCGGGTTCGCGGCGCGTCGGCCTCCGAGCTCGAAGCCTGGGCGGTGGCGGTGCTGGTCGCAGCCAGCCTCGACGAGGTGCTGGCGGCCAGACCAGAACCCTGACTTCCGGGCGCTACCGCTTCACCGGCACGTGACCGAAACGGTGGAGTAGTGGAGAGCATCCCATGACGATCGCCTTCAAGATGCACGACGGCGTCTGCGTCTCTTGATCCGACGTACCGTCGTTCGTTACGTTGACACGTGATCAGGAGTTTCGCTGACAAACGCGCCGCCGCTGTCTTTTCCGGTCACGCCGTTCACAGCCTGCCCGCATCAATTCGGCAACGAGCGCGAATGAAGCTACTGATGTTGGACGCAGCCGGGCGGCTCGAGGATCTTCGGACACCGCCCGGCAACCGGCTGGAGGCGTTGCGAGGCGATCGTCGAGGCCAACACAGCATTCGCATCAATGACCGGTGGCGAATTTGCTTCGTGTGGCGCGACAGGGTGCACGTCCTGATTTTGCGAGGTTGAGAAATGCTTTGGTTCCGCTACGATATCTGTTTCCTGTATCGGGGCACAGATGGAGGCGGGCATGGCGACCGGCGATCACGACGACCTCGTCGAGCAGCGCGGCCAGTTGCTGCGGGAGCTTGCAGACATCGGGGAGCTCCGCCAAGGATCGCTCAGGACACAGTACCGCAAATGCGGCAAGCCCAACTGCCACTGCGCGGGCGAGGGCGCGCAGGGACACGGCCCCTATTGGCTGCTGACTTGGTTGGACAGGGATACGGGGAAGACCCGAGGCCGCACCATTCCTGCCGATGCCGTCGAACAGACGCGGGCTCAGATCGGAGAATACCAGCGGCTTCGCGGACTGGTGCGCGACCTGGTCGAGGTCAGCGGTCGGATATGCGATGTGCGGCTGGATGCGGACAAGCCGGCCATGCCGGCAAAAAGGGGGGTCTCGACGCGGCGCTCGGGGAGGAGATCGAGGCCGAGGTCGAGCGGCTGCTCGGCGAGGGTGTCGTCGATGACTTCCAGGCGATCGAGACCGAAGCCCGGCGGGTGGCGTTGCAGATCATGGGGCAGGCTGTCGCCCACAGGCTCAATGCCGATCATTCCGACCACAAGGGAGCGCACCTGCCCTGCGCGTGCGGTGGCGAGGCGCGCTTCGCCGGCCGCCGGCCAAAGACCTTCACCACCGCTCTCGGCCCTCTGACGCTGGAGCGAGCCTGGTATCACTGCGACTCCTGCCACAACGGCTTCAGCCCGCGCGACCGCACCCTCGGCATGGAGGGCACCTTCCTGTCGCCGGCGGCGATGCGCATGATCGGCATCGCCGCCGCCAGGACCAGCTTCGAGGGCTCCAGCGCCCTGTTGCGCGAACTGGGCGGCCTTGCCGTCGCGCCGAAGACGGTGGAGCCCCACGCCGAGGCGCTGGGACGTGAGATCGCCGGCGACGAATGCCGGGTTGTCGAACCCGAACCGTCCGATGCCCCCACTCTCTATCTCGGGCTCGACGGCACCGGCGTGCCGGCGCGCAAGACCGAGGTCGAGGGCCGCGAGGGAAAGCAGCCCGACGGCAGCGCCAGAACCCGCGAGGCCAAGCTCGCCGTCGTGTGGTCGGCGGAGACCGCCGACAAGGAGGGGCGCCCCGTGCGCGACTCTGGCTCCGCCACCTACAACGCCGCCATCGAGACCATCGCCACCCGCGACACCGACATCGAGCCTGCGCCCTTCGCCCGGCGCGTCCTCCGCGAAGCCGAACGCCGCGGCTTCGACACGGCCGGGCGCCGGGTCATCCTCGGCGACGGCGCGCCGTGGATCTGGAACTTCGCCGACGAGCACTTCCCCGACGCGGTCCAGATCGTCGACATATTCCACGCCAAGGGGCATCTGTTCGAGGTCGCCAAGGCGATTTACGGGATCGGCAGTGAGATCGGCCATCAATGGGCCAGGAAGCGGCGCGAGGAGCTCGACGAGGGCCGCGTCGACGACGTGATCGCCGCCCTGCGCAGCCATGCCGAAACCTGCGAGGAGGCCCGGAAGAACGCCGAGTACTTCTCCAACAACCGCGAGCGCATGAACTACCCGAAGTTCCGTGCGATGGGCTTGTGCGTCGCCAGCGGCGTGCTCGAAGGGGGCTGCAAGAACATCGTCGGCGCCCGCCTCAAGCAGGGTGGGATGCGCTGGACCGTCGACGGCGCCAACGCCATCATCGCCCTGCGCTGCGCCGTCGAGAGCAATCGCTTCGACGACTTCTGGGAACGACGAGCCGGCGCAATATCGTGAATCTCACAAATGAGACATGCACCCGGCGCGACAGTTCGGCTTGGAACGTCGAGATCGTAGACTACCATTGAGAGATGCCATGACGATTCCAATAGAAAGGACGGACCTAGATCGGCAATTGCTTGACTTTTCAGACGTCGCGTGCGGTCGGCTCGCGCCGGTTCATCCCGGTCAAGTACTGCGAGACGAGTTTCTGATGCCCATGGGTCTCAGCGCATACCGAGTAGCGCGAGCGCTCAAGGTTTCACGGCCGCGGCTGAATGACCTCATACTTGGCCGCCGGAGTGTAACCGTCGACACGGCATTGCGCCTCGGGCGCTATTTCGGCACGACGCCGGAGTTCTGGATCAACTTGCAGACCCGCTACGATCTGGATGTCGCCGAGCGCACGGTGCGCCGCGAGATCGAACGGGAAATCGAGCCGCACGCCGCTCTTGAGTGACTCCGTTTGATGGGCACCGACGCCGCGGTCGGTCTGACCCGGCGCAATCCCTTACGTGGGCCGCAGGTCGCCGCCGATGAGGGCTTCCATCGCCGAGGCGAGCATTGTCGATACGAACCAACCAAGCCGTCTCGCCGGCCTGGTATCGTCGATCGAATGATTGCGGAGAGAGGGCATTGACTCGCGAGAATGCCCATAGTGACGAAGCCGCGCGCATTCGCGACTGCCTCGCTCGGCTTGAGGTCGAACGGGATGCTCTCCAGGCACGCCTCGCCGAGCTTGAAACGCAGGAGCCAGTCGCACCCAGCGGCGGCTTGGCAGGCGGGCCGGTCACCGAGCGCTCGCCGGCGCGTGACAAGGTGGCGCTGTTCCGATCTCTCTTTCGCGGGCGCGACGACGTCTATCCCAAGCGCTGGGAGAACACCCGGATCGGAAAGTCCGGATACGCGCCGGCTTGCGCCAACGAATGGAAGCCGCAGATATGCGGCAAACCCAGGATCAGGTGCGGATCATGCACCAACCAGGCCTTCCTTCCCGTAAGCGACGAGATGATCGTCGACCACCTGCGTGGCCGCCACACGCTGGGGGTCTACGCCATGCTGGCGGACAGCACGTGCCACTTCCTGGCCGCCGACTTCGACAAGGAGACGTGGCGAAAAGATGCTGAAGCCTTTCTCGCGGTGTGCCGCTCGAAGGGCGTTCCAGCAGCCTTGGAGCGATCACGCTCGGGCAATGGCGGGCATGTCTGGATTTTCTTCGCCGAGGCGGTGCCCGCGGCACTCGCCCGCCGCCTCGGTTCCCACCTTCTCACCGAGGCCATGGAGGACAACCCGGACGTCGGCTTCAAGTCCTACGACCGGTTCTTTCCGAGCCAGGACACACTGCCCGATGGGGGATTCGGCAACCTGATCGCGCTGCCCCTGCAGGGCGGGCCTCGCGAGAGCGGCAATAGCCTCTTCATCGACGACGAGTTCGCGCCCCACGGCGATCAATGGGCCTTTCTGGCCTCGGTTGGCCGCCTGGGCCTGGCGGAAGCCACTGCCATCGTCGACGAAGCCAGCCGGCAAGGTCGAGTCGTCGGCCTCCGTCTGCCAATTGAAGAAGAGGACGAGGAGCCCTGGACGGCACCGCCATCGCGGCGGCGGCCGCTACCGGCGATCGCCGGTGCACTCCCTGAGCGGATCGACGCGGTCCTGGCCGATCAGCTCTACGTTCCACGCGAGGGCTTGCCGCCGGGTCTGGTCAACCGGCTGGTCCGCCTCGCGGCATTCCAGAACCCGGAATTCTACCGCGCACAGGCGATGAAGCGCTCCACTTTCGGCATCCCCCGCATCGTCGCCAGCGCCGAACTCCTGTCCCATCACATCGCCCTGCCGCGCGGATGCCTCGCTGAGATGGAGCAGTTGCTCGACGGACTCGGCATCGATTGTCGCGTGCGCGATGAACGCAACCCCGGACACCCTCTCGATACCGCCTTTCTCGGCGAGCTCATCCCCGAGCAGAAGGCGGCGGCCGAGACCTTGCTGGCACACGAAACTGGCGTGCTCGCGGCGGCGACCGGCTTCGGCAAGACGGTGGTCGCCGCCTCGATGATCGCCGCGCGCAAGGCGAACACGCTCGTTCTCGTTCATCGCAACCAACTGATGGATCAGTGGATCGCACGGCTGGCGGCGTTCCTGGATCTTCCGGCAGGGGAAATCGGGCGTATCGGCGGAGGCAGTCGAAAGCCCGGCGGCATTGTCGATGTCGGCATGCTGCAGAGCCTTGTGCGCGACAACGTGGTGGACGACATCGTCGCCGACTACGGACATCTCGTGGTCGACGAGTGCCACCATCTCTCGGCAACCAGGTTCGAAATGGTGGCGCGGCGTGCCAAGGCACGTTACGTCCTAGGGCTGTCGGCGACGGTCACTCGCCGGGACGGCCATCATCCGATCGTCTTCATGCAGTGCGGCCCGATCCGGTTCCGGGCGAGCGCGAGGGCGGAGGCGCGCCGCCACCCGTTCAGTCATCGGGCGATCCTGCGCCCGACTAAGTTCCGGCTGCCTGACCGTCCCGATGAGGAACGACCACCGATTCAGCGGATATACGGCGCGTTGGCTGACGACGAGAATCGCAACGCGCTGATTTTCGACGACGCACTGACGGCGCTGGAAGCGGGTCGCTCGCCGATCGTTCTGACCGAGCGGAAGGACCACGCCAACCACTTTGCGGAGAAGCTCGGTCGCTTCGCGCGCAACGTGATCCTGCTGCGCGGCGGCATGGGGGCGAGGCAGCGCCGCGAGATCATGCAGCGTCTCGAGGAGATACCCGATCACGAGGAGCGTGTTCTGGTCGCGACCGGCCGCTACATCGGAGAGGGGTTCGACGACGCCCGCCTCGACACGCTGTTCCTGACGATGCCGATATCGTGGAGGGGGACGCTGGCTCAGTATGTCGGTCGCCTTCATCGCATTCATCCGGAGAAGCGCGAGGTGCTGGTCTACGACTATCTCGACGACGCCGTGCCGGCGCTTCAGCGCATGGCGGCAAAGCGCATTCGCGGATACGAGAACCTCGGCTACACGGTCGAGACGCCCGAGGCCCTTGGCGCCAAGTGAGATTCTCCGAGTCGGGCATGGTGATCGAAGCGCTCTCCACGATCAGCCTCGGCATGGTTCGCTTCGCATCCGGCCAATTCCCCGCACGAACGTTCTCCAGCAATTTCTGTCCGAATGACCGCTGTTGCCGGCTTGATCTCCCCTGCAACCCGGCTCTCGATCCAACGATCCTCCACGTTCGCCACCGGCTTCGGTGCGCTCCAGCGTAGAACATGGCGTGACCGGTACCGTCGCAAGACACTCCGTGCTGGCCGCGCCTGACGCTTCCGTGAGCCTTCGCTATGGGAGCATGAGGCCGTGAAACAAGCGCTACTCATGGTTGCGCTCCACGGCCTAACTCACCAACTATCGCATCAGCGTATCGCTCGTCGCCTCATCGCTGAAACACAAATTCCCGATCGCCAGTAGCGCTAACAGCGTGACTCGTCGTGCCGAGGCCAACTGCGACAAGAAGCAGAAAGATTGCAACAACGCGCATCATGAGTCCTCCTCTCTGTCGTCTTCTTGGCAGGCTCTTCTTTGTTCCTTAAGCGCTTCTGGGATAGCATACGCTTCAAGCGCTTCAACAATACCCCACACGAAATCGGGGTCTTCTCTTGCAGAAATTTCGTCCCTATCTTCCAAATACTTTGGGTTCATATCATTAAATTTGGCATTTATGTATCGCGTGTATTCAGCAGCCGCTTGCACTCTTACATCTGCGAAATTAGCCCGCGCTTCAGCGCACACTAGCTGCTTCCGAACGTCCTCAACATCTGATTGCTTGGCCAAGTGTCCGGACACGAAAACTGCTGCAGATACAATTATTCCGAGGCTGGTGAGGCTGGCCGCAACTGTAACAGTGGCTTTATGCACACCATCTAATGTTGACGGAGGAAACCACTTCTCTTTCCCTTGTCGGGGGCCGTCAGATTCCTGCGTCATTATTCAACGCCAGTCCTCATGCAGGGAGCACCACTCTCGCAATTCCGCTGCCCCAACGCTCGTCTGATGCGGTACTGCTTGGGCCGACGCATCTCGCCGAACCCGTAATGCATATCCGTTTCCAGGCGCGTGAAGCACTCGCTATCCTCTTGCACCACTTCTAGGAACACTTGGCGCATGGCCTAGGCGAGCAGATCCGAGTGTCCATTCAAGATTCTAGCCCCGCCCTCCATCGTGCTTGTCCTCCGTCCACCTTGTCTGATGTGAATAGCGCACTATCGGCACGCCAGGGCGAATTTATTGTCCGCCCGTCGAGCAAAGTGAGTTGAAGTCGGGGCTGGCCATTCCGTTTTCGATGTGGCAGTGTGCCGGTCATGGCGACGCTGCCGGCTCTGGATTCGTCCATTGATCTGCGCGCGGTCAGGGTGCGCCCGACCTGGGGCGCGCGCGAGCACCGGCGCTGGGACCGGTTGGTCGAGGAGCACCACTACCTGGCGTTCCACGGCGTCATCGGCAAGGGCCTGCGCCATGTCGCGGTGCATGGCGAGATCTGGCTCGCACTGATCGGCTGGCAGCCCGGCGCGTTCAAGCTGGGCGCGCGCGATCGCTGGATCGGGTGGTCGGCCGAGCAGCAGTTCCGGCGCCTGCATCTGATCGCCAACAACTCTCGCTTCGTCATCCTGACGCCTGAGCGGGTGCCCAACCTGGCCTCGCGGGTGCTGGGGCTGAGCCTGCGGCGGCTGTCGAAGGACATGCAGGCGGCGCACGGATATCCGGCTCTTCTGGCCGAGACCTTTGTGGACGTCTCGCGTTTCGCCGGCACCTGCTACCGCGCGGCCAACTGGCGCTCGCTCGGGCTGACGCGCGGCTTTGCCCGCGAGCCCGGAGGGGCGGCGCGCTGGCGTCACCACGGCCAGCCCAAGGAGGTCTTCGTGTTCGAACTGACAGACGGCGCCCCCGAGGCGCTGAGCACGGTTGAGATGCCGGCAAACTGGAGCACCGAGCAGCATAGCGAGCCGATGGCCGCGCCCCGGCTGCGCAGCCTGTTCGAGTGTCTGGGCGAGGTGCCCGAGTACCGCCATGCCCGGGGCAAGCGCTATGCGCTCAACACCATTCTGACCCTTGCCGTTGCCGCCCGGCTTGCCGGCTACCGGGGGGTGAACGCATTCGCCCAGTTTGCCGCCCTGCTCTCCCAGGAGCAGCTCAAGGCGGTGGGCGCCTTCTGGAGCCCCTCCAAGCAACGCTACACCCCACCCGCGATCACCACCTTCCACAATGTCCTTGCCGCCTTGCCGCCGGAGACCCTGGACAACGCCATCGGCCAGTGGACCGGCCAGCACGACAGCGCGCACGCGCCCGTCGCCGTGGACGGAAAGGACCTGCGCGGCGCCTCGAAGCAGACCGAGGACGGGCGCAGGATGATGGTCGCGGCGGTGGAGCATGACACCGGCGTCGTCCTCGGGCAGGTCGAGGTCGACTCCAAGAGCAACGAAATCCCGGCCGTGCGCGAACTCTCCGGCGGTCTCGATCTCACGGGACGGATCGTCACCATGGATGCGATGCACGCCCAGCACGAGACCGCGCGCTGCCTGCTCGGGCGCCGTGCCGACTATGTGGTCAGCGCCGTCAAGGACAACCAGGAGACCATCCTCGAAGACCTCAAGGCGATCGACTTCAGCGATGCGGCCTGGCACGAAACCGTCGACAAGGGCCATGGCCGCATCGAGCGCCGGCGCTGCGCCGTCGTCGACCTCTCCGCCGCCGAGTGGGACGGCTACGCCAATCTCCACGGGCGGCGCCAGGCGATGTGCATCGAACGTGAGCGCGAGATCCTCAAGACCGGCAAGCGCAGCATCGAGGTCACCTGGAGCCTTACCTCGCTCGGCGCCGAGCGCGCCGGACCCGAGGAGCTGCTCGACCTCGTGCGCAACCACTGGCACATCGAGAACCGCCTGCACTATGTGCGTGACTTCACTTACGACGAAGATCGTTGCCGGGCGTACGTGCGCCACCTGCCCAGAAATCTGGCCTGCTTGAGCAATGCGGCCATCGCCATCGTGCGCTGCGACGGCCGCTTCCGCTACATACCCGAGGCCAACCGGCACTACGCCGCCCGCGCCCAGGAGGCCCTCGACGCGATCATGATCGCGCCCATCGGCTGATACCGCGCGACCCACCGCCGCACCGGGACGTGCCGCAGGGCGGCGCGGCGAAACCACTCCGCCCGTCGAGGCCGAAAACGCCGTCCGGCGGCTTCGGGCAACCACCGTGACGTCGCCCAGGCCGGTTCGGGGCTCCCCCGAACCACCAGCAGCGAGCGCGACCTCACCCATCACGAGCCCTCAGCGCGACAAAAAATTGTTCCTGATCGGCACGCTGTCACTCGCAAACTCGGGCTCAGGATACCCTGTGACCGCACTTGATGCACACCGCTGGCTGCCGATGGCGCCCTGGGCCGGCTGATGCAATCCGCATGCCGCTTCTCCGAGCAGCTCATGGTACTCGCAGCCCAGCCGGGGAGCGACGACGGAGAGGATGGAGCCGAGACATCCTCAGCGCCAAGTGAGATTCTCCGGCCGAAACGTCGCGACCAACGTGCCATCTCCGAGACCAGCCGCCGGCGGCATGACATGCCTGGCATTCGGCCAATGGTACGTGTGCGTTCTCCGGCGCTTGCCGCTGAGGTGAGCGTTGGCTTGATCCTCTCTGCAAACCCGCCTCTCGATCCGGCACTCGTCCTTGTGCTGCACCCGCTACGGTGCAGTCCCCTCGGACTTGGTGCATGGCCGCCAACATTCCCGCCTTGACGACGACCTCGATAATCGCGCCGTCGAGCGTGGCGTGACGGGCGTTGTCGCAGGATAGTTCGTGCAGGCTGCACCTGTCTCTTCTGTGGACGTTCGCTATGATTGGCGCCGTCGCCGACGAAGAGAGCGACGGCAGAATTCGGGGAAAGAGCGCCGCCATGCCTGGGAAACGTTCAGACCGACGAACACGGCGTCGAGACCGGGCGGTCGCCCCCACCTTCCAGGGCTGGCATTCGACGGACGAGGAAGAGGTCAAGCGGCGGCAATGGCGCGGACGAACCGAGATCGATGAAGTCCGGCCGGTGGACAAGAGGGCCGGCCCCTTCTGCGACTACACGGTGACGTCCTCCAACGGCAACTCCTATACGGTGGAAATCCGCAGCATCCGGGAGCGCATCAACTCCTGCGAGTGCCCCGATCACAGGACCAACCGCCTCGGCACCTGCAAGCACATCGAAGGCGCGCTGCGGCGCCTGACCCGGCGTGTCCGCACGCGTGAGGAGAGCAGCCGCATCGAGATCTTTCTCGATGAGCGCGACGGTCGAAGTCCGCGCCTGTCGGTGCCCGAGAGCCTCTCACAGGCCAGCCCCGCTCTGGTGGCAGAGATAGAGCAGCTCTTCGGTGAGTTGCATCGGGGATCGGACGAAGCCCTCGCCGCGTTGAGCGACATCGCGCGGGAGAACGCTCACCATTTGCGCGTCTCGCGCAGACTGGAGAGCTGGGTCGCCGACGTGCGCTCCACAAGCGAGCGCCGGACTGAGCGTGCCCACTTCGAGGAAGACCTCAAGGCAGGCCGGCGCTCAATGGACATGCTCAAGCTCGCGCTTCTGCCCTACCAGGTCGAAGGGGCGCTGCATCTGGCTTTCGGCGAGCGCGCGCTCTTGGCCGACGACATGGGTCTCGGAAAGACCGTGCAGGCGATTGCGGCCTGCGTGCTCTTGCGCGAGTTGCGCGGGATCGAACGGGTGCTCGTGGTGTCGCCCGCCTCGCTCAAGGCCGAATGGAACGAACAGATAGCCCGCTTCTCCGACCTGTCGGCCACCGCGGTCTACGGCAATTTCCTGTCGAGGAGCGCCGCCTACGCAAACGGTTCCTTCTTCACGCTCTGCAACTACGAGCAGGTGGTCGCGGACGGGCGCGCGATGCTCGATGCCGTGGCGCCCGATGTCGTGATTCTGGACGAGGCGCAGCGCATCAAGAACTGGCAGACCAAGACCGCGACGGCGATCAAGAGGATGGAGAGCAGGTACGCGTTCGTACTTACCGGCACGCCGATCGAGAACCGCATAGACGAGATCTATTCGATCGTTCAATTCCTCGACCCGGAACTTCTGGGTCCGCTGTTCCGGTTCAACCGTGAGTACTACGAGCTCGACGAGAGGGGACGCCCGAAGGGTTTTCAGAATCTCGAGGGGCTCGCGGACCGGATATCCACGGTCATGCTCCGCCGCCGCAAGGACGACGTGGAGACCGAGCTCCGCCCACTGTCGACCAAGACCTTCTTCGTCCCCATGACCGAGGCACAGACCAAGGTCTACGAGGATTACGAGTATCTGGCCAGGAGGCTCGCGGCGCTCGCGGAAAGGCGGCCTCTGACGGCCGAGGAGTTTGAGAAGCTGCAACGGCATCTCGCCTGCATGCGCATGGTCTGCGACACGCTCTACATCCTCGGTGGAGATGCAGACGAGTGCCCCAAGATGGACGAGATCGAGAAGCTGATCCCTGACCTTCTGGAAGATCCGCAGTGCAAGATCATCGTCTTCTCGGAATGGGTGCGGATGCTGGAGTTGGTCCGCGCCTTCGCGGTCGAGGCCAACATCGAGTTTGCCTGGCACACGGGCTCCGTGCCCCAGACCAGACGGCGCGAGGAGATCAGGCGCTTCCGCGAGGATCCGGATTGCCGCCTGTTCCTGTCCTCGGAGGCCGGCGGAGTCGGGCTCAACCTCCAGGTCGCCGACACAGTGATCAACATGGACCAGCCCTGGAACCCTGCCAGGCTCGATCAACGGATCGCGCGGGCGTGGCGCAAGCATCAGCATCGCACGGTCAGGGTCTTCAATCTGGTGAGCGAAGATACCATCGAGCACCGGATGCTGGGGCTCTTGGACGCGAAGCGCACCCTGGCCGAGGGTGTGCTCGACCGGCGCGGCGATCTCGCCAATATTCCGCTGCCGACCAGCAGGACGGCCTTCATGGAACGCCTGAAGGCGGTCCTTGGCCCTGACCCGGCCGCGCCGCCCGACGAAACCGCCGCGCCGCCGATTTCCCCGGCAGAGATCCTACGCGACAGGCTGATCGCCGATCATGGAAGTGCGTTGAACCGCATATTCGGCCATGAGAACGGAACGGCGATCCTGGCTGTGATCGACCTTCCGGCCAACAGAATCGGAGAGGAAGAGAAGCGGCTGGCTGGGCTAACGGAGCTTGCGGTCACAGTGATCGATCCCGCGACCCATGAATCGATGATGCGGCTAGCTCAGTCGGGACTGATTCCCTCACCGACGGAGACCATGGAAGAGATCTTCCCCGTGTCCGGAGAACAAGAAGACGCGGGAGAGCGGGCGAACCTGCTTCGGGCCCGGGCACTCGCGGACCGTGCCGATCACAAGCTCAAGGCGGCACAGCTGCTGGCCGGTGGAGGCTTCGCCGAGGAAGCGCGCGTGCCGGCTCTGGACGCTATCCGCCTTACCGCCGGTTCGCTGGCGGCCCTGACATCGGGGGCGGAACCCGAGGATATTGAGAAAGCCGCAGAATATCTCGCCAGCCTGGAGCCTGGCGGCGAGGCTGACGGTGTTGCCTTGGACGCAGTCCGGGTGCTCTCCGACGACACAAGTGAACGGGACCCCGTCGAGACTGCGGCTGCCTTTCTGAACCACGTGAAGAAGAGCTTCTCGATGCAGACGTCAAGCTCGCCGAACGCCTGAACTGTGACACAATACAGGGACATACCGTATGGTCATTGTGTCGGTCCACTTCGTGGAATTCCCCTTCCTCAACTTCATCAACAGAACGAACGGGAAGACCCCGAACTTGATCGGTGCGGCCAAGGTGAAGGACTTCCGTGAAGCCCATACGTGATCGAAGGCAGCCGATTGGCCACTGAGTCACATGTTGGGTGCCGCTTCAGCGATTTGGAGATTATGGGACCATGAAAACGACACTGGACATCCATGACGAACTGCTGGCGCGTGCCGAGCAGCACGCCAAGGCAACGGGACGTCCGCTGCATGCCGTGGTAGAGGACGGGCTTCGCCGCGTGCTCGAGCCAAGTAGCCGTCGCCGCAAGTACACGCTTCCTGATCTCAGGACAGGCGATCCCGACGCTTCCGATCCTCTGCAGCGATATTCCTGGCCGGAGTTACGCGGGCTGATCTACAGCGATCCAGGCACCCCTTGATCGCAGTCGACACCAACATACTCGTTTACGCGCACCGACGAGAATCGCGTCTGGGCGAGGCGGCGCACTACGTCATGGTTGGGCTCGCCGAGGGCGACGAAGCTTGGGCTATCCCGTGGCCGTGCTGCTACGAGTTCATGAGCGTGGTCACAAACCGCCGCATCTGGAAGGATGAGGCGACCTCGCCCGACCATGCTTGGCGCCAATTCATGGCTTGGGCAGATTCGCCTTCGCACCACATGATCGGCGAAACCGACGACTTCATTGAAGTTCTGGAGCGGATCGTGAACCGTCCGAATGTGGTAGGCGGGGTCGTCCACGATGCACGCATCGCGGCGGTTTGCATCGCGCACGGCGTCGACGCGTTGCTCACGCGTGACCGGGATTTCTTCCTCTTCCCCGAGCTGGTGACACGAGACCCATTCGAGTGAGCTTCAGGGGGGCGGCGCTTCGTTTGGTCAATCTTCGGTCAGCGTGTTTACCCTCAACAAGAGGAGCTCTCATCGGCCGGTGTCTCGCTCGCGGGCAGCCTTGTGGCCGGAGGGTAAACAGCGGAACGATGATTGCTGCAGCCGTCGTCGAAGCTGAAGGCCATGCCTCCGTCGGGAGTGAGCGTCACTACCGAGCACCCAACCCACCTCTTTGCTCATCGGCCGACTTCCCGCTCGACCGTATCCTCGCAGCCGGAGGGCAAGTAGCCGAAGCGTTTCATTTGGTCGCGGTGACGCTCCACCACGCGGCGGACCTGCGCGTCGTCCAGTACCTCCCGCCAGTCGCCCACCTTGCCGGCACGAAAGAAGCGGTCCTGCGACGGAGTGCGCTCGATAAAGCCGTCGCGGTCCTCCTGCGCGCGCAGTGAACGGAAGGACGAGTGCCGCACCGCACGCTCCAAGCGCTCTCGCGGCGGCTTGAGGCCGAGGAAGGCCGAAATGGTGCGAAAGGTCGGACCAGGTCGGCGGCTCATGTCTTCGTAACGCACGACGTGAAGCTTCGGATGCGGCTGGGCAGTCCAACTCTTCACGTTAGTGGACCAGTCGCTGTGTTGCTCGGGCACCTGGTCCGCGGTCGCAGGCGATTGAAAGCCTCTCGTCTCCATGAGCGTGATGATATCGTCCGGCGGCTGGCCCAGGTGGTGGGCGTAGGAGACGACCACGTCAAGCGGGTTGCGCACGACATAGATCGCCCCCGCCGTGAGCGACTGGGTGATCATAGGTACGCCGTCGACTTCGACGAGGGCGTTGTGAGTCTTGACCATGACGGTATCGCGCGAGCTCTCGGCGATGAGTGCGTGCACTCTGGGCCTGAGGCGCGCAAGATCCTTTGCGCCCAGCGCCGCAGGCGATCGGGGATCGAGGCGCCCGTACCAGCGCGCTTGGCTGTCGCCCGCCGTCAACTCAGACATACGGTTGATATCGAAGGGTGTGCGCGCGTTCCGCAGCAGGTTGTGCAAGAAGGCGCGTAGCCACGTGCTGCCCGACTTGGGGTAGGAGGCGAGCCACAGGATCCCGCTCATGGGTCAGTGCAGGAAGACCGACGGTAGTTGCGCCGATACTGCCCTCCCAGGCGGCTGCCGACACGCAGGCCCGGCGAAATCCGAACGCAGCCAAGTGTCATCTTCCCCTTCCCGCCCTGGCGCCTCAGTTTGGTATGGCGCGCGGCTCGCTGGAACTCTGCCAGTCGGGATGGGGGGAGCCTCGCGGCTCCACCCCTCCCACACCGCCGGGCATACGGGTCCGTACCACGGCGGTTCGACGGATTTAGGCGGCATGACGGACCTCTACGGTGGCGAGGCCGAGCCGGTCGAAGAGGACATTCGGCGGCGCATAGGAGCGAGGCTTGCGCTGATCCGCCACGGGCCACGGGCACTACCAGCGGTTTTCGCCGCCAAGTGGTTGTTGATGACGAGGCGGCGCAGCGCCGCAAAGCGGGTGCGCCCGCGCTTCCACTGCCGCCAGACGATGGCGCGAAGCCTCCGCCTGATCCACTGGTCGAGACGACGCAGCACCGAAGGGGTCTCGCACGCAGAAGCCGAAGTATCCCCGCCACCCGACGAGGTAACGGGACAGCTCCGCAACGAGATGGGCGAGGCTGACGCCCTTGCGCTTCGCTAATCCTTCGCCGCCATCGGGCTGGATAGAGGACTTGCACCTCCAAGCTGTCAGTCATGCTCGGCACACAGAAAAGGGAGCGGCCGAAGCCGCTCCCCATACTCTTGACGACAATATTCCGGACTAGAAGTTGAGCATCGTCCCCAGAAGGAACTGGGTAAACTCGTCCATATCCTTCTCGCCCGCGCCGATCTGCATCCCCACATCGACTCCCGCACTGAGATTGTAATTGGCATTGAAGGTCACGATGTTGCTGTTTGTCATCTCGTTGTCGCCGTACTGAACGCCCAGCATCATGGGACCCTCGGTCCAGGACACGCCGATATCGGACTTCGAGGTCGAGACACCGCCGATTTCCTGATCGTACATGGCGCCGCCTATCGCGAACTGATCGATGCTGATCGTGGCCCCGTAGCGCAGGCCTGATGGATCCTCACCGCCGCCCTCGTTCGTGTAACCCTCGTAGCCGACATTGGCGCTTAAGTTGCCGCCCATGACGTCGACCGAGTAGCTAAGCGCGACCGAGGCCTGCTCCGAGTTCTGGCCCTCGTCGGCAGTGCCCATTCCGGCATACGAGTCCGTCGAATCCTCGGGCGCGTAGCTCGCGGCAAGGGAGACACCATTAAAGGTCGGCGAGAAGTAGAGGACCTTGAGCGCATCCTCGTTCATGATGTCGTTCGTCGTCCACATGCCGCCGATGCTGGCGAACCAGGGTGACTTGATGCCGCCGATAGGCACGCTCGAGCCTGGCGCCCAAACGACCGTCTGCTGCGCGGCGCCTTCGATTGCACCGACGTGCAAGGAGCCGAACCCGCCTTTGAAATAGACTTCTTGCTCATCGCTGTGCTCGTAATCATTGGCGGCGAAACGAACTCTGACACCAGCGGTAATGCCATTGTCCATCGTAGTCTCTGCCCTGAGCTGCATCTCCATGTTCTGGTTGATGCCGTGGCCGCGACTATCTCTGACATTGTCCTGATCATAGGCGATGGCGGCGATTGTGTAGTAGCCTCCAACCCCGATCTCCATCGGTACCATCATGTCTTGAGCCTGTGCGGCGGTAGCGATAAATCCGCCTGCGGCCACGAGCGCCGTTGTCGCCAGAAGAACTCGCTTCATACTTCGCGAGCGTCATTTTGTACACGGCGATGTACATCTCTGATATTACGCAAGAATATGTGATCCTGAGGTCCTGACGTAGTCCGTCTGAAAATTTCCGTAAGCGGTGGGGAAGCGGATTGATTCCAACGTAAGCGTAGTCATGCGTACCCTTGTCGTAATGGTTCGGTAATGCCGTGGAGGGTCGCGCTGGGGCCGCCGCCGCGGCGCCGAGTGCCCCCGCGCGGAAGGCTGGTAACGATTTTTCCGATGCGATATCGTCGAGCGCATGGCGATTCGCGACGAGGATTTCAGCGCGGACCTGTCGATCGAGGGCGACGATGGGGTCTGGTCGCCGGCCGACGCACCCCCTGCGAGCGCACCGCCCGACTGGCATGTTCTTTACGAGCAGGAGTTCAGGCGCGCGAGAGCGGCCGAGGCCCGTGTGCAGGAACTCCTCAACGATGTTCGTCGGCTGCGTCGTGCGCTGGGGAAGCCGGAGACCGGCACCGGCAGGCCCAAGCCCGCGCCGGCGAAGAGCCGGCAGCAGGAGACGATCAAGTCGCTACGCGCGGAGTGTGGTGCTCTACGCAGAGACGTTACGCGTCTGAACAAGAAGCTGGAGCGGGAGACGCAGCGGGCGGAGGACCTCAAGGCGACGGGCAAGATGCTGTCGGGCGAGGTCATTGAGCTTCACGCGGAGTTGCGGCGGCGGCGCGATCAGACGGATCTGGTTTGCTCGTTGACCGACGAGGTCTTCTGGTTGCGCCATTCGGTGAAGGGTGCCGACGCCAGGGAGGAGACCTTGAAGGCCCGGGTGGCCAGGGTCCTGCGGGTGTCGAAAGCCCACAGGGAGGCGTTGTCCGCCGCTGCGGCCGATTTGCGCAAGGCCCTGCGGAGGTCGCGTCGCCAGAAGGCCGCGATCAAGTCGTTGGCCAGGAAGAACGCCCGGCTGCGCAAGGCCGCGAAGATGTCGCAGGCCCGGATCGGGGCGCTGGAAGCGCGGGTCTCCAAGCTTCGCGCGAGCCGGGCGGCGCTGTCCAGGAGGCTGTTCGGCAGGAAGAGCGAGAAGCAGGAGAAGCCGTCCACCGGGCGCAAGCGCGGCCAGCAGCGCGGCGCACCCGGCCATGGCCGCACCCAGCGGCCCAACCTCAAGGAGCGGAGGGAAGAGAAAGCCCCGCCCCAGGACGCGCTCATCTGTTCCTGTTGCGGCGAGCCCTACGCGCCGAACGGCGCGGAGGAGACCACCATCGTCGAGATCGAGGTCAAGGCCCACAAGCGCAGGATCGTCCGTCCCCGCTGGCGCCGGGCCTGCGAGTGCGCGTCCTCGCCCCGGGAGGTGATCGCGCCTGCGGTGCCGCGTCTGTTCGACCGCACACCCTACGGGACCAGCGTCTGGGCGCACTACTTGTACGAGCGCTACGCCTGTTTCCGCCCGCTCAAGCGGGTCGCGGCATGGATGGCCGACCTGGGCCTGACGATCTCGCCGGGGACGCTCGCCAGCAGCGTAGAGCGCTTCATCCCCGTGTTCGAACCCGTGGCGGGCGCGATCCTCGATCACCAGAACCGACAGGCGGTCCGTCACGCCGACGAGACCGGCTGGCGTATCCAGTCGCTGCGCGAGATCGGCCGGTCGAGCCGCGCGTGGCTATGGAACTCGGTCAGCGAAGATGCGGTCTACTTCCACGCCGACCCCTCGCGCTCGGCCGAGGTCGCGAAGACCTTGTTCGGCGGGAGCGCCGTCGTCGTCTTCGTGGTCTGCGATCGCTACTCCAGCTACAAGAAGATGGAGCGCGACCTCGACGGCAAGGTGATCCTCTGCTTCTGCTGGGCCCATCAACGGCGGGACTTCATCGACTGCGCGGCCGGCCACAATCGACTGACGGAATGGTGCCAGAGTTGGATCGGGCGCATCGCATCGATCTACAGCCTGAACAAGGTGCGGCTGAAACATTACGGCCCCGCTCTGGAGCGGCAGACGCCACAGTTCGACGGCGCACAGGGCGAGCTGGAGAAGGCCGTCGACGATCTGTTCGCGGTCGCCGAAGCGGAGTTGGCCGAGCTGCCGGACGGCGCGCGCGAGGCCAAGCCGCTGCGCTCGCTGCTCAACCACCGCGAGGGCCTGTGCGTCTTCGTCGACAACCCGCAGGTGCCCATGGACAATAATTTTGCCGAGAGGGCGTTCAGGGGAGCGGTCATAGGAAGACGGCTCAGCTTCGGTTCCGACAGCGAGGACGGCGCGAAGTTCACGGCGATGATGTACTCCGTCGTCGGCACTCTCGCCATGAATGGCATCGATGTCCGGCGCTGGCTGGAGGCATGGTTGAAGGCCTGCGCGAAGAATGGCGGCAAACCGCCGGACGACTTGTCGCCCTGGCTGCCGTGGTCGATGAGCGGGGCGCGGAGGCGCAAGTTCACGGCACCGGGATGACCGGCACGATCGAGTGCCGCTATTACGGGCGCGACTTCACCACCGAAGAGATGGTGCTGCTGCGCGCGCTGATCGCCGGCCCCCCGCCGCTCAACCGCCATGCGCTGTCCAAGGAGTTCTGCCGGCGCATCGGCTGGCTCAAGCCCGACGGCGGGCTGAAGGACATGATGGCCAGGGTCACCATGCTGGCCATGCACAAGGACGGACTGATCACCCTGCCGCCGCCGAGGTGGCAACCGGGCCCGCCAAAGCCGGTCGTCTTCGGACCGGACACCGAGCCGCCGCTCTTCCCCGTCCCGACGACGCTGGACGAGGTCCGCCCGCTCAAGATGCGCACCGTCGTGCGCGGCACCCGCGAGGGCAAGCTCTGGAACGAGTTCGTCGCCCGCTACCACTACCTCGGCTACAAGACCCTGGTCGGCGCCCAGATGCGCTACGCCGTCCACGACCGCGAGGGCTGGCCGCTCGCCATGCTCGGCTTCTCGACCGCCGCCTGGAAGCTGGCGCCGCGCGATGCCTTCATCGGCTGGACGCCCGAGCTGCGCGAGAGGAACCTGCCGCTGGTGGTCGACAACCCCAGGTTCCTGATCCTGCCCTGGATCAAGATCCCCAACCTGGGCTCGCACATCCTCGCCATCGTCCGCCGCAGCCTGCCACTCGACTGGGCCGAGCGCTACAACACCGCACCCGTGCTCATCGAGACCTTCGTCCAGACCCCGCGCTACACCGGCGCCGTCTACAAGGCGTCGGGCTGGATCCGCGTCGGAACGACACAGGGGCGCGGGCGCTACGACCGGGAAAAGCGGTACGACAAGCCCCGCAAGGACATCTGGCTCCGGCCGCTGCGAAAAGACTGGAGGCGGGCCCTCAACCGCTGATTCCGGACCCTCCACGGCATTACCGAACCATTACCCCTTGTCGGTAACCGTTCCGCCAGGCCGTGGAGATCCGAACGATCAGAGCTGGTCAATGTCGGGAATGCGCAGACATGCTTCGTCTACGCGCATCGGGCACAACGGCGGGCCGGTCGGTTGTATTCGTTCGGTTACCGGGTGACGGGGCAGATGCTGGGGCTGCCTTCATCCACACCACCACATGTAGAAATTCGGGACTGGTAACGCGATTCGACATGCGCTAGCTTCCGCGCATGGCGAGCCGCGACGAGGATTTCGGAGCAGACCTGGCGCTGATCGAGGGGGACGACGGAATTCTGTCGTCCTCCGCGTCCGCCCCGGCGCGCGAGGCGGGTGACGGGCGGTCCCTGTACGAGCAGGCACATGCCCGCGCGGAGCGGGAGCGCTCGCGAGCAGACGCGGCCGAAGCGCGCTGCGACGAGTTGCGGCGAGCGGAGGTGGACGCCCGCGCCAGGGCGGGTTCCCTGAAGTGGCAGGCCGACGCGAACCGGACCAAGTTGCAGGCTGCCCGCGAGGAGACGAAGGACGTCCGCCGCGCGGCGAAGAACGCCCTTGCGTTGCAGGCCGAAGTGACACGGCTGGAGAAGCTGCTTTCCGAAGCCGGCATCGAGCCGGCCAGGCGCAGGCCGATCACAAAGGCCGACAAGGAGAGCCGCGGGCCGCGTGCGACGCCGCGGCCGGTCGAGCACCGGAAGGCCACGATCGACGCCCTGCGCGCGGAACGCGGCGAGCTGCGCAAGGAGGTGACCCGGCTGAACAGGGAGGTCGCCCGTTTGGCCAAGCGGCTGGCCCGTGAGGAACAGGCGTCGGAGAAGCACAAGGAGACCATACGTCAACAGTTCGACCGGGACATTCAACTCCGCGCGACGCTGAGACGGCTGCGCGATCAATCGGACAGGGTTCGGTCGCTGTCCGACGAGGTCTTCTGGCTGCGCATTGCCCTGGACGGGGCCAAGGCCGGCAAGGCGGCCATGAAGACCAAGCTCGCCAAGCTTCTGGCGGAGAAGAAAACGCTGTCCGGGCCCATCGCGGGCCCTCAGTTGCGTGCGGCGCTCGCGAGATCATGGCGCCAGAAGCAGACGATCGAGTCACAGTCGAGGGAGATCCGCCGGCTGCGCAGGGCCATGCGGGCCTCAGAGGCTGTCAAGGCCCGGGATGCCAGGCATCGCGCGGCCAGGGAGACGCTGACGAGGGCGTTGTCCAATAGGACCACCGAGCTGCGTGTGGCGCTCAGAAGATCGCGGCGGCAGAAGGCAGCGATCAAGTTGCTTTCCAGGAAGAATGCCCGGTTGCGCAAGGCCGCGAAGTCGGCAAGGACCGGCAGGGAGAAGGCGGAAGCCCGACTGCGCGAAGCCGTGAGGGTATCGCGGCGCCGGATCGAGACGCTGGAGGCGAAATACGCAAGGCTTCGTGCAAGCGCGGCCGTGCTGCAGAAAGCCCTCTTCGGCAGCAGGAGCGAGCAGCAGGACAAGCCGCGCTCGGAGCGCAAGCGCGGCCAGCAGCCCGGCGCCGCCGGCCACGGCCGCACCCAGCGGCCCGCGCTTGAGGAGAAGAAGGAAGAGCGCAACCCGCCGAGGAATGCCCGCATGTGTTCCTGTTGCGGGAAGCCCTACGTGACGAACGGCGAGCGTTCCTCGACCATCATCGAGATCGCCGTCAAGGCGCACAGGCGCAGGATCGTCCGTCCCCGGTGGCGCCGCGGTTGCGGCTGTGCATCGTCGCCCCTGGAAGTATCGGCGCCCCCGGTGCCGAGGCTGTTCCCGAGAACGCCCTACGGAACCAGCGTGTGGGCATGCTTCCTGTACGAGCGCTACGCCTGTCTGCGGCCTCTGCACCGGGTCTCCGCATGGATGTCGGACCAGGGACTGCCGATCTCGGTCGGGACGCTGGCCGACAGCGTGCCCCGCTTCCTGCCGCTGTTCGAGCCGTTCGACGAAGCGATCCGCAGCCACCAGAGCGAGGCCGCGGTGCGTCATGGCGATGAGAGCGTCTGGCGCATCGAGTCGCTGAGAGAGACAGGCCGATCGAGCCGCGCGTGGTTGTGGACCTCGGTGAGCGACGATGCGGTCTACTTCCACATCGACCCGTCCCGCAGCGCCAAGGTCGCCACGCAGTTGTTCGGCGGCACGGCATGCATTCTGTTCCTGGTCTGCGACCGTCTCTCGTCCTACAAGACGATGGCGCACGAACTCGGCGGCGCGGTCATTCTGTGTTGGTGCTGGGCGCACCAGCGCCGCGACTTCATCCACGGTGCGGCCGGTCAGGCAGGGCTGACGCACTGGTGCCAGACGTGGATCGAACGAATCGCGTCGATCTACAAGCTGAACGAGGCGAGGCTGGGACATTACGACCCCGCTCTCGAACGCCAGACGGCGGCGTTTACCGTCGTGCAGGCCGCGTTGGAAGCGGAGATCGAGCGCCTGTTCGCGGACGCCGAGCAGGAACTTGCCGTCTTGCCGGCGGGAGCGCGCGAGATCAAGGCGCTGCGCTCGCTGCTCAACCATCGCAGCGGGCTGAGCGTCTTCGTCGACAAGCCCCAGGTCCCCATGGACAACAACGCCGCGGAAAGGGCGCTCAGAGGCCCGGTCATCGGAAGACGGCTCTCGTTCGGCTCCGACAGCGAGACCGGCGCCCGGTTCACGGCACTGATGTACTCCGTCGTCGCCACGCTGAAGACCAACGGCATCGATGTCCGGCGCTGGCTTGAGACGTGGCTTCGATCCTGCGCTGAAAATGGCGGGCGACCGCCGGACGACCCGTCGCCGTGGCTGCCCTGGTCGATGAGCGAGGAACGCAGGCGCGCGCTGATAGCGCCGGGATGACTGCCGCCGTCGAATGCCGGTACTACGGGCGCGACTTCACCGCCGAAGAGATGGCGCTGCTGCGCGCGCTGATCGCCGCCTCTCCGCCGCCCAACCGCCATGCGCTGTCCAGGGAGTTCTGCCGGCGCATCGGCTGGTTCAAGCCTGACGGCGGGCTCAAGGACATGATGGCCAGGGTGACGATGCTGGCCATGCACAAGGACGGCCTGATCGTCCTCCCGCCGCCGAAATGGCCGCGCCCGCCGCGTCGGCCCATGATCTTCGGACCCGACACCGAGCCGCCGGTGCATCCCGCGCCGACATCCCTCGACGCGGTTCGCCCGCTCGATCTGCGGCCTGCCGTCCGCTACAGCCGCGAGGGCAAGCTGTGGAACGAGTTCGTCGCCCGCTACCACTATCTCGGCTACAAGACCCTGGTCGGCGCCCAGATGCGCTACGCCGTCCACGACCGTGACGGCCGGCCCATCGCCATGCTCGGCTTCAGCACCGCGGCGCGAAAGCTCGCACCCCGCGACCGCTTCATCGGATGGACGCCGCAGTCGCGCGAGAAGAACCTCCCGCTTGTGATCGACAACCCGAGGTTCCTTATTCTGCCCTGGATCGTCATCCCGAACCTGGGCTCGCATATCCTCTCGCTCGTGCGCCGGCAACTGCCCGACGACTGGACCGAGCGCTACAACGTCACGCCCGTGCTCATCGAGACCTTCGTCGAGACCCCGCGCTTCACCGGCGCACTCTACAAGGCGTCCGGCTGGACCCACGTCGGAACCACCCAGGGACGCGGCCGATACGACCGCCACACCAGACGCGACCGGCCGAAGAAGGACATCTGGATCCAACCACTCCGAAAAGACTGGCGGCGAACTCTAAACCGGTGACACTATCCCCTGCCGTCACCGCGTGACCGAACGAAAACGGTCGGTTCCACGGTTTGGCGGAACGGATACCAATCCAGCGCCACAGACGTAATGGTTCGGTAATGCCGTGGAGGGTCCGGAATCAGCGGTTGAGGGCCCGCCTCCAGTCTTTTCGCAGCGGCCGGAGCCAGATGTCCTTGCGGGGCTTGTCGTACCGCTTTTCCCGGTCGTAGCGCCCGCGCCCCTGTGTCGTTCCGACGCGGATCCAGCCCGACGCCTTGTAGACGGCGCCGGTGTAGCGCGGGGTCTGGACGAAGGTCTCGATGAGCACGGGTGCGGTGTTGTAGCGCTCGGCCCAGTCGAGTGGCAGGCTGCGGCGGACGATGGCGAGGATGTGCGAGCCCAGGTTGGGGATCTTGATCCAGGGCAGGATCAGGAACCTGGGGTTGTCGACCACCAGCGGCAGGTTCCTCTCGCGCAGCTCGGGCGTCCAGCCGATGAAGGCATCGCGCGGCGCCAGCTTCCAGGCGGCGGTCGAGAAGCCGAGCATGGCGAGCGGCCAGCCCTCGCGGTCGTGGACGGCGTAGCGCATCTGGGCGCCGACCAGGGTCTTGTAGCCGAGGTAGTGGTAGCGGGCGACGAACTCGTTCCAGAGCTTGCCCTCGCGGGTGCCGCGCACGACGGTGCGCATCTTGAGCGGGCGGACCTCGTCCAGCGTCGTCGGGACGGGGAAGAGCGGCGGCTCGGTGTCCGGTCCGAAGACGACCGGCTTTGGCGGGCCCGGTTGCCACCTCGGCGGCGGCAGGGTGATCAGTCCGTCCTTGTGCATGGCCAGCATGGTGACCCTGGCCATCATGTCCTTCAGCCCGCCGTCGGGCTTGAGCCAGCCGATGCGCCGGCAGAACTCCTTGGACAGCGCATGGCGGTTGAGCGGCGGGGGGCCGGCGATCAGCGCGCGCAGCAGCACCATCTCTTCGGTGGTGAAGTCGCGCCCGTAATAGCGGCACTCGATCGTGCCGGTCATCCCGGTGCCGTGAACTTGCGCCTCCGCGCCCCGCTCATCGACCACGGCAGCCAGGGCGACAAGTCGTCCGGCGGTTTGCCGCCATTCTTCGCGCAGGCCTTCAACCATGCCTCCAGCCAGCGCCGGACATCGATGCCATTCATGGCGAGAGTGCCGACGACGGAGTACATCATCGCCGTGAACTTCGCGCCGTCCTCGCTGTCGGAACCGAAGCTGAGCCGTCTTCCTATGACCGCTCCCCTGAACGCCCTCTCGGCAAAATTATTGTCCATGGGCACCTGCGGGTTGTCGACGAAGACGCACAGGCCCTCGCGGTGGTTGAGCAGCGAGCGCAGCGGCTTGGCCTCGCGCGCGCCGTCCGGCAGCTCGGCCAACTCCGCTTCGGCGACCGCGAACAGATCGTCGACGGCCTTCTCCAGCTCGCCCTGTGCGCCGTCGAACTGTGGCGTCTGCCGCTCCAGAGCGGGGCCGTAATGTTTCAGCCGCACCTTGTTCAGGCTGTAGATCGATGCGATGCGCCCGATCCAACTCTGGCACCATTCCGTCAGTCGATTGTGGCCGGCCGCGCAGTCGATGAAGTCCCGCCGTTGATGGGCCCAGCAGAAGCAGAGGATCACCTTGCCGTCGAGGTCGCGCTCCATCTTCTTGTAGCTGGAGTAGCGATCGCAGACCACGAAGACGACGACGGCGCTCCCGCCGAACAAGGTCTTCGCGACCTCGGCCGAGCGCGAGGGGTCGGCGTGGAAGTAGACCGCATCTTCGCTGACCGAGTTCCATAGCCACGCGCGGCTCGACCGGCCGATCTCGCGCAGCGACTGGATACGCCAGCCGGTCTCGTCGGCGTGACGGACCGCCTGTCGGTTCTGGTGATCGAGGATCGCGCCCGCCACGGGTTCGAACACGGGGATGAAGCGCTCTACGCTGCTGGCGAGCGTCCCCGGCGAGATCGTCAGGCCCAGGTCGGCCATCCATGCCGCGACCCGCTTGAGCGGGGCGGAAACAGGGCGTAGCGCTCGTACAAGTAGTGCGCCCAGACGCTGGTCCCGTAGGGTGTGCGGTCGAACAGACGCGGCACCGCAGGCGCGATCACCTCCCGGGGCGAGGACGCGCACTCGCAGGCCCGGCGCCAGCGGGGACGGACGATCCTGCGCTTGTGGGCCTTGACCTCGATCTCGACGATGGTGGTCTCCTCCGCGCCGTTCGGCGCGTAGGGCTCGCCGCAACAGGAACAGATGAGCGCGTCCTGGGGCGGGGCTTTCTCTTCCCTCCGCTCCTTGAGGTTGGGCCGCTGGGTGCGGCCATGGCCGGGTGCGCCGCG